>CAVRIC010000001.1:0-265508 GCA_963721145.1 uncultured delta proteobacterium
CTCTTCCATCGAGAAGGCCTTGTCGTCCGCGGGGCCGATTTAACGGCCCTTCGTGGGGCTCACCCGGTCCGTGCCCCGGAGCTCGTTTTGGTAACATGGGTGTAGCCAGGCGGAGGATAGAGCCACGCAGGGATGCGACTCGAGCGCCGCCGGGCTGCCGGAAACGAGGGGATGGCGTCGCTGTCCCCTTTTCTGTTTCTGGCTCCAAAGCGATAAATCCTGGGGGTTCGGGGGCAAAGCCCCTGATTTCATTGCCCTTCATCTCCCTATCGATTTTCTGCCACCTTTTGAACAGCAACCGTTCCAGCCGATCCAGGCTCGTCGAGTCGTCTTGCTTCCATTCGCACTCGAGGTGACATAGGGGAGGTCCGAGACCCGGCACGTACGGAAGTGCGCCGGCGCCTGCGGTTCTGGGCCCCTCCGACAGTCCGGCGCCGGTCGCGCATTCGTCCGAAGCCGAGCACGTCCGAGGGGCCCTCGCGGCCGGGAGCCCCCGGGGACACCACACCGGTGCTCGCAGTCGCGGGCGCGGATCTCAGCGCTGCGCGGTCCGCGTTCGTGGGCGCCACACCTCCAGGAGCCCGCGCGGCTCCGAGAGGAAGACGGGCTCGTATCCGGCGGCCAGGGCCGCCTCCAGGGCTCCGCCGCAGGGCGTCCTCAGCTCCTCGCGCGTCGCTCCCCACACGAGCACGTAATCCGCCGCGGCACCCTCCGCAGCGAACAGGTCCACGCACGGCGGCATCCCCTCCATGCGGCCGAGCGACCCTGCGATGATCTTGAACGGGTTCAGGTCCTTCGAAAACCGCACCGGACACTGATCGGTGTTCGGCCTGGCTGTTCTTCAGATCGACCCCGCCACGCTCGGCGACGATCCAGCCCGTGGCGTGCAGGAACGGCTTCACGCGGTACCCGAGCCGCCGGCCGGCGTCGTCGCGCGGGCCGTGCGGAGAGAGCGCGAGCGGCAGGAGCACCCGGCCCGCGCCGATCGCGCGCTTCGCCGAGACGAACTCGACCATCAGGTCGGACAGGTCGCGCTGCTTCTGGAGCCGCACGCCGAGCGCGGCGACCGCGATCACCGCCAGGGCGACCGCGACGCGCCGGAGCGACGTCGCGGGCGCGGTGGCGGTGCCGATCCACGCGGCCGCCGACACGAGCGCGAACCAGGCGAACCGGTCGGAGACGTGCGCGCCGGCCGCGACCACGTCCGGCACGGCGAAGTAGAGGACCACGAACAGCGCGGCGGCGACGAGCCAGCCGTCCTGGGCGCGGCGCCGCGGCCCGCGCCCGGAGCGCGCGAGCAGCAGGTGCACCGACGGCGACGAACATCGCGAGCATGACCATCGCCGACAGGAGCAGCTCGCGCCGGTCGATCGAGACGAGCGCGTAGCCGACGGCGAGCTTCGAGGCGAGCTCGAGGAAGGGGATCCGCGAGGCCACGTGTTCCCGGTGTGCGGCGATCCAGACGAGCGCGAGCGCGACGCCCGGGCCCGCCGCCGCGACGAGGGCGCAGCCCGCGCCTCGTGTAGCCGCGACGTACCAGCTGGCGGCGCAGCCGGGTTCCCGCGCGCGCGAGACCAGCGAGACGTGCGCCCGCCAGGCGAGGACGGAACCCATCGCGATCGCCGCACCGGCCAGGGCGACGATGTGCGCGAGGTACAGCAGCACCGCGAGCACCGCGAGCACCGCGAACCGCCCCGCCCCGAGCCGCCCGCGCGTGCGGAGGTAGAACCCCGCCGCCAGGAATGCGAGGGCGAAGCCGTAGCAGAAGTTCCAGAACCCCATGTGGAACGGGAACGCGTGGACGAACGGGAACGCGAGGAGCGCCGCCCACCAGCCGCGTGTTCCCGCGCGGCATCGCGGCACGGAACGCGAGCGGGAAGAGGATCGTGTAGCCGGTCAGGACGATCTTCTCCGCGACCACCGGCGACGCGAGGGGCAGGAGCGCGGCGAGCATCGACCTGCGTGAGCCAGTTCGGCTGCGCGCCCCAGTTCGCGAACGTACCAGCGCTGGAGCAGCGGCGAGCTCGCGTGCTGCAGCAGGGCGAGCACGTTCTCGACGTGCAGCGGCCCGTCCTGCGTCGGGAAGCAGTGGACGACCCAGATCGGGACGACGTGCAGGACGAGCAGCACCGCGAACAGCACGCGCGGGGTGAGCGCCGCGAGCGCGAGAGGCTCGCGCGGCTGGGCGTCGCCCGTCGCCCACGCGAACCGCATCGATCCGCCGAAGCTCCAGACGAACGCGGCACCGATGCCGGCCGCCTGCGCAGCGTAGCGGAACGCGCCGAGATCGGCGCGGCCCGACGCCCGCGACAGCGCGAGCGCGGCGAGCACGAACGTCCCGAGCTGCACGAGCGCGCCGACCGCCGAGACCACGTGGTACCGGCCCAGGCGGCCGAGCGCCCCCGTGCGGGCCGACGCCCGCCGGTCTCGGAACGTGATCGCGTCGTGGAAGAGGAAGTTCCAGACGATGCTGGTCTCGATGGCGAGCGCGGAGGAGAGGACCTCGCCCACTCCGAGCACGCCCGCGAGGAGGTGCAGCATCGCCGAGGTTCACCGCGACACCCGAAAGGCCGACCGCCGCGAAGCGCGCCGCGCGTCCGCCGAGCCCGCGCGGCGCAGGGCTCGCCTCGGCCGGACGAGGTGGCGCCTTCATCGGGTGTTTGCCCTCCCGGTCTCACGCTGCGGCGCGAGCGCCAGGCGGGGCATCCCGCGAAGGAGGTCCGTGCCCGAAGGTGTTTGCCTGCCCGGCCCGGGGCGGGAGCTCGTCTACGCGGCGGCGTCGAAGAGGGAGATGACGATCTGACGAAGGTCGTCGAGATCGATCGGCTTCTGCAGGCGGGCGACGATGTCGCTCCCCTCCGCCGAGCCGGTGCCGGCCGTCATCGTGATGACCGGGACGTGCTCGAAGCGCGGGTCGGCGCGCATCTGGCGAAGGAAGTCCTCGCCTCCGAGCCGGGGAAGGCGAAGATCGAGGAGGATCACCGCCGGGCGGGGCCCGGTACGCAGCCGGTCCAGCGCGTCGATCCCGTCCTCGGCGACCACGACCTCCGCCCCCGCGTCCGCCATGGCGTCTGCGAGCGCGTCGCGGATGTCCGCGTCGTCCTCGACGATCAGGATCCGCCGGTCATTCATGGGTGCGGACTTTACCCGGGAGCAATCGCGCGGCGCGTCCGGTGATCGCGGGACGTGACCCGGGCGCGCTCCGCTCGCGTCAGTTCGGAAGGGTTCGCGCCCGATCCGCGGGAAGGCCCTCGAGGTCGAGCCCCTGGCGCGTGAGCAGGTACTGGACCTTGCCGGTCCCTCGCGCGGTCTCGAGCGTCGCCTCGAACGCAGGACCGGTGATCGTCCCGAGCTGGAGCGTCTTCTTGAGGTTCACCACCCGGCCGCTCAGGACGTCCCCCGCGACCTGCTGGAACGCGCCCGACGTCCGGTACAGCTCGAGCGCGGTCTGGTGCAGCGTCGCCGCGATCGACGGATCCAGCGGGATCGTCGAGAAAAGGACGGAGATGAGCGTCCAGCCGTGCGGCACGCCAGCCATGGGGCGCGGGCATTCTAGCTCGGGAGGGACCCGGATGCGGCCCGCCGAGGGACGGGCGGGCGGCAGAGGGAGTGGTTACCTGCTCCCTACGAGGCGCATCGCCATGGACGAAAGGCTGCATCGCGCACCTCCCCAACCGGGCGCACTGGTCGTGCGCTGGGCACGCGCCGTCGGTCTGGGCGCGGAACCTCCGCTTCGCCGGCCCCGCGCACCTCGCGTGGAGCCCGTCCGGCGCTCCTGGATCGGCGCGTTCTGGCAGGCGCGGATCGGCGTGCGTGCCGGCATGACCCTCGACGACTTCCTGCGCTCCCGCCTCGCGCGCTACCTCGCGGGCCTGCCCGTGCCCCGCGCGCGCCTGCCGCTCGCGGTGGAGATCGACGACGGCCAGCTCTCGGTCCGCCCCGGGGCAGAGCCCGCGCAGGCGGCACCCGCCACGACGGACGCCGTCGAGCCGTGGCTGGCACCGCTCGTCGCCCTCGAGGGTCCCGCCGTCCGCCAGGAGGTGGCGGAGCTCGAGGTCCGCGTCGCCATGCTCGACGGCGAGATCGAGGCCGCGCGGCGGCGGACGGAGGAGCTCTCCCGGAAGCTCGCCTCGGACGTCGCTGCCGGGATCGTCACGGGACCCCCGGAGCTGAACGCGACCGCGGAACAGCTCGGGCGCCCGCCGGTGCGGAGCGCGGCGCCGCGCACCCTCGCGCTCGGGTTCACCGCGGCGGCGCTCGCGGCCGAGACCTGGCAGGTGGCTCAGCCGCTCCTCCGGAGCACGGGCATCGACCCCGCCAACCTCGGCACGGAGGTGCTCCGGCGGCCGGCGGACGTCGCCTTCGCGTCGGTGTTCGCGCTGGGCGTCGCCGCGGGCGCGTTCGCCCTCGCCCACGCGGGCCTCGCGGCCGCCATCGCGCTGTCCGTCGGCGACGTCGACGAGCGTCGCCGCCGCTGGCTCGCGGCCGCGGCGCTCGGGTCCGGCCTGCTCGCGGCGCTCATCGCCGCGGCGGTGGCGGCGGTGCCCGGCCCCCCGGAGGGCGCGGCACCCGCCCGCGGCGGCCTTCGTCCTCCTCCTCGTGGCGGTCCCGCTCGCGGCCGCGCTCGTGAGCCGCGCGGCGCGCCGAGACGAAGAGCAGCGCGCGGGCGAGCTCGCGGCGGCGCTCGCGTGGGACCGGGAGCGAGCCCGCGCGCTCGGGGAGCGCGCGCGGCGCCTCGAGGAGCTGTCGTGGTCGGAGGACGACGAGCACGCGCTCGGGCGGCAGCGCGACGCAGCGCGACGCCGGCTGAAGGAGATGAACGCGCGCGCGGTGACCGCGGCCCGCATCGCCGTCGAGGCGGAGCGGCGCGAGCGGGCCGCGCTCGCCCGGCTCGCCCAGAGCCTCGTCGGCGCGCTCGAGCTCGATCGCTACGAGTTCGTGCGCCAGGCGTCCGCACGGGGCGCGCACGAGCTCGTGATGCCGCGCAGGAGGAAGGTGCCCGAGCCGAGGCCGGCGTTCGACGAGGCGACCGCGCCGGTCGCCGCGCCCGTAGCCGCGGGGGTGGAGGCGGGCCGGCTGGCGTCGTAGAACTCGAGCGTGAACGTCGTCCTCCTCGACGCGTCCGACCTGCGCGCGGACGGCACGGCGCGGCTCGCCGGCCGCCGCGCCGCGCACGTCGCCGGGCGTGCTGCGCGCCGCTCCCGGGAGACCGGATCCAGGTGGGCGTCGTCGGCGGCAGGATGGGCGACCGGCGGTGGTCTCGCGCGTCGCCGGCCGAGGTCGTGCTCCGCCCCGTCCTCGACCGCGATCCACCGCCCTCGTCGCCGGTCGCGCTCCTCCTCGCGCTGCCCCGCCCGAAGATCCTCCGGAAGGTGCTCCAGGCTGCCGCGTCGATGGGCGTCAAGCGCATCGTCCTGCTCGGCAGCTGGCGCGTCGAGAAGAGCTACTTCGGATCGCCGGCGCTCGCGCCCGACGCGATCCGCGCTGACCTCGTCCTCGGGCTCGAGCAGGGGCGGGACACGGTCCTCCCCGACGTGCGCGTCCGGCGCCTCTTCAAGCCATTCGTGGAGGACGAGCTCGCAGACGCGTTCCCCGAGCACAACCGCCTCCTCGCGCACCCCGCGGGCGCGAGCCCCGATCGAGACGCTGCGGCCCGCCGCCGGGCGGCGCGGCGCTCGCGATCGGCCCGGAGGGCGGGTGGACGCCTTACGAGGCCGAGGAGCTCCGTCGCCGCGGCTTCGCGCCGTTCTCGCTCGGCCCGCGCGTCCTCCGCGTGGACGCCGCGGTGCCCTTCGCCGTCGGGCAGGCGGAGCTGTGGCTGCGCGCGGCGCCGCCGCCGCGATGAGAGGTTCGCGGCCCGCCGCGCTCGGCAGGGACGCGGCCACCGAAGATGAGATCGGGTCGCGTCCCGTCGGGGGGTGGCCGCGCCGGGAGCGAGGGCCGCTACAATGGCCGCTCACCCTTCCCGGCCCGGAGCCCCATGACCGCCCCGAACGTCCCCGAGCTCGTCCCGCCCCAGCGCCTCCTCCTCGGACCCGGGCCCGAGCATGGTCCACCCGCGCGTGCTGCGCGCCATGTCGACCCCGTTGCTCGGCCACCTCGACCCCAAGTTCCTCGAGATCATGAACGAGGTGCAGGGCCAGCTTCGCGCGGTGCTCCGGACCGCAGAACCCGTTCACGATCGCGGTGTCCGGCACGGGCTCTGCCGGCATGGAGGCCGCGCTCGTGAACGTGGTCGAGCCCGGCGACGCGGTCATCGTGGTGGTCGCGGGCGTCTTCGGCATGCGCATGGCGGACATCGTCGGCCGGTGCGGCGGGCGTCTCGTGAAGCTCGAGGTCCCGTGGGGAGAGACGATCGAGCACGGCCGGATCGAGGAGGCGCTCCGGAAGGAGGGCAAGGTGAAGGCCGTCGCCCTCGTGCACGCCGAGACCTCGACGGGCGCGCAGCAGGCGATCGAGGGGCTCGGGAAGCTCTGCCACGACCGCGGCGCCCTGCTCGTCGTGGACACGGTCACCTCCCTCGGTGGGGTGCCCGTCGACGTGGACGGGTGGGAGGCGGACGCCGTCTACTCCGGCACGCAGAAGTGCCTCTCCTGTCCGCCCGGCCTCGCCCCCCTCACCCTGAGCCCACGCGCGCTCGAGGTCGTGAGGGCGCGGAAGACCAAGGTCCAGAGCTGGTACCTGGACGCCGGGATGGTCGCGGACTACTGGGCGGAGGGGAAGCGCGTGTACCACCACACCGCCCCCATCTCGATGGTGTACGCGCTGCGGGAATCGCTCCGCATCGTGCTCGAGGAAGGGCTCGAGGCGCGCTTCGCGCGGCACCGCCGGCACTCCGCCGCGCTCATGGCAGGAGTCGCCGCGCTCGGCTGCGCGCCGCAAGCGCAGGAGGGGCGGCGGCTGCCGTCCCTCAACTGCGTCAAGGTGCCGGCGGGCGTCGACGAGGCGGCGGTGCGCAGGGCCTTGCTGGCCGATCACTCGATCGAGATCGGCGGCGGTCTCGGGCCTCTCGGCGGGAAGGTCTGGCGCATCGGCCTCATGGGCGAATCGGCGCGGCAGGAGAACGTGCTCGCCGTGCTCGCCGCGCTCGAGCAGTCGCTCGCGAAGCAGGGCAAGGCGCCGAAGCCCGGGACCGCCTGCGCCGCGGCGCTCGAGGCGTACGCGAGCCTGTAGGCGGAACCGGCGGGGCGTCCGGACGGAGCCGGGTCGTGGAGCACGAGACCCCGCCGGAGCATGCGCCCCTCCGCGCCGCACCCCTCGGGTCCACCGCAGGCCCCTCTGCGTCGGCCCCTCGTGGCTTGCCCGCTTCTCGCGTCCGCACCTCCGACCTAGGTTCGCGTCGGGTGGGGACGGAGGCGGTCTGCATGGGCGCAGCGGATGGCGTGGCGCACGGGAGGGGCCACGCGGTGCGAAGGATCCTGGAGGCGATGTCGGAGGCCTGGCGCGAGCGCGCCAGCGAGAGGCGCGCCCGCGCCTCCCCGAAGCTGGGTCTGGAGCCGCGTGTCCCGCGCTCCCGGATCGCCGCAGCCGTGGACGCGCGGGTCGCGATCCGCGCGGGGGTGAAGGTCGACGACTTCCTCCGCCAACGGCTCGCGAAGTATGCCGGGCGGCTCCCCGTCCCGCTCGAGGCGCTCCCCGTCACGGTGGACGTCGAGGGCGGCGAGGCGGTGGTCCGGCCGAGGTCCCGGTCGCGCAGCGCGGTGCACACACCCCGCCCCGAGGCCCCCAGCTTCGCCCGCGCCCTGATCGAGCGCGACGGAGCCTATGCCGCGCGGGAGATCCGCGACGCAGAGGACGCGCTCGACCAGCTCGACGCGCGCACCACCGCGGCGCAGACGCGGCTCGACGCCCTCGAGATCGAGCTCGCGAAGGCGCTCGCGTCCGGGCAGCTCGTATCGTGTCCCGATCTCGAGGCGACCGCCGAGCAGCTCGGACGCCCTCCCGTCCCGCCCGTGGCGCCGATCCACGCGCTGCGCGCGTTCGTCGCGGCGCTCCTCGCGGCGGAGGCGTGGCGGTTCTCCGGCGCGATCCTGGCAGCCTCGGACGCGGCGCCGGGCGGGCTCGAGCACGCGCTCCGGGAGGCGCCGCTCCCGGCGGCGCTCGCCCTCACCTTCGCCATCGGCGCCGCGGCGGCCGCCTTCACCTTCGCGGCAGCCGCGACGGCGCGGGCCGCCGAAGCGATCGCGAGCGCGCCGGACCCTGCCCGGCGGCGGCTGCTCGCGGCGACCGCCGCCGGTGCCGCGATCCTCGTCGCGGGCGTCGCGGCGGCGGCGACCGCACCGGATCGCTGGGCCCAGCTCGCGCTGCTGGCGGTGGTCCCGTTCGCCGCCGCGATGCTCTGGCGCGCCGCGGGCGCGCTCGCCCGGGCCCGCGCGGCCGCGGCGGGCGAGGCGCTCGCCTGGGATCGCGACCGGGCACAGGAAGCGCTCGCGCGAGGACGGCACGCGGAGGTCCGGGCGCGCACCGCCGACGAGCTCCATGCGCTCGAGGTCGAGCGTGCGGCGGCCCGCCGCCGCGTCCAGCAGCTCCACCGAAGGGCGATCGGCGCGGAGCGCAGCGCCATGCTCGCGGCACGCTCGGAGGCGCACCGGCTCGACCGGCTGTCCGAGGGGCTCGCCTGCGCGCTGGAGCTGGATCGCTACCTTTACATCCGCCTCGCCGCGGAGCGCGCGATCGTGCCGCTGGAGCGCCCGGCCCGCGCGGCGCGGCTCGAGCGCGCGGTCGCAGCGGAGCACCTCGGCGTCGCCGGATAGCCTACTGCGAGCTCGCGCGGCCCGCGCACAGGCGGCGATAGGCATCGGCGGCGGTTCGCGCCGCGGACGAGCGCGCGAGCGCGTCGGTGGCGCGCGCGTAGGCGCTGCAGGCCTCGGCGACCCGTCCGCGCCTCTCCTCGATCCGCCCCATCGAGTAGACGGGGAGCGGGTCGGCCGGGTCCAGCCGTGAAGCGGTCGCGTAGTGGTCGAACGCGCCCTGGAGATCCCCGCGCTTCTCCTGCACCTGCCCGAGGATCTGGAAAGGCCGCGCCATGGTCGGGTCGAGCGCGAGCGCCTTGCGCGCGGAGCGCTCCGCGTCGTCGAGGCGGTTCGTGTCGACCTCCACCAGCGCGAGGATCACGATCGTGCCGGGGTCGCGCGGGGCCTTCGCCAGGTAGCGGACGAGCCGATCCCGGGCCTCGTCGTAGCGTCGCTGACGGACGAGCGCGAGCGCGGTGTTCCGGATCACCAGCTCGAGCGGAACGGTCGGGTCGAAGCCCAGCGCGAGCGCCCGATCGTAGGCCGTGACCGCCTGGTCGAACCGCCCGGCGAAGTGGAGCGCGGTGCCGAGGTTCACCCAGATGCGAGCCTTCTGGGGCGACTTCAGCGAGGCGTCGCTCCAGAGCGCGAGCGCGGTCTTCCAGACCTGGTTGCGGCGGGCGGTCGCCGTGCCGAGGACCGCGAGCATGACCACCACGACGGCGACGCCCGCCACGCGGGCACGCGGCGGAGCGAAGCGCCGCAGGGCTGCGACCGCGCCGGCCGTTCCGGCGAGGACGATCCCGAAGCTCGCGAGGTACAGCCGGTGCTCCACGAAAGGATCTCGAAGCGGCACGAGCGTGGTGGGGGCGAGCACCCCGAGGAAGAACAGGGCCCCGAACGCCGCGACCCGGACGGCGGCCGCGCCGTCGCCGTCGCGCGAGCCGAACCGGCGTGCGAGGAAGAGCGCGCCTGCGGCGAACGCCGCCAGGAACGCGGCGCCTGCGAGGACACCCGGCTCGAGAACGCTGCGCGAGAACGGGAACCACCAGTCCGCGTTCAACCCTGCGGGCCAGAAGACGAGCCGGAGGTAGATCGGGAGCGCGCGCATCTGGGTCGCGACGTACCCGAGCGTCGACACGAACGGGAGATCGTAGCCCGCGTGACCGCTCCCCTTCACCTCGGTGACGCCGATCCACGCGGCGATCGCCGACAGCGCGACGAGCGGCAGCGCCGCGGGGATCCTGCGCACCACGCGCGCGTGCCAGGGGAGGTCGCGCTCCGCCGGCGTGGGCATCACCGCGGCGACGAGCAGCCACGCGAACGGCATCGTCGCGGCGATCGGCTTCGCGACGAGATCGAGGAGGTGGAGGACGACCGCGGCCACGAGGAGCTTCGCGCGCCGTCCCGGCTCGGCCGCGTCCCACCTGAGGAGCGCGAGGAGGCCAGCGAGGTAGAGCGCCGAAGCGAGCGCCTCCGAGCGCTGCGAGATGTAGCTCACCGCCTCGGTGTGGAGCGGGTGCAGGGCGAAGATCGCGGCCGCCGCCAGCGCGGCCCATTCCGGGACGGGGAGCGTGGCTGGCGTGGGCGCGCCCTTCCGCTTGCCTTTCGCCTGCGGGCCCGCCGCGACCGGGACGGGCGCGACGCCTCCCGGCGACACACCGGCCCGGGCGAGGAGCCGGCGGGCGAAGCGCCAGGCGAGGAGGACCGCCGCGAGGTGCACGAGCACGTTCGTCACGTGCCAGACGGTGGGGCGGAAACCGTCCATGGCGTGGTTCGCCGCAAACGTGACGGCGGTGAGCGGACGCGCCATCTCGAACCAGTGCGACGGCCGCAGGAAGGCCGACCCCTCGCGGACCCAGGTGGTCTTCGCGATCTCCTGGTCGTCGTACTGGAACTCGCCGTCGATGGACGGCAGGTAGGCGGCGATGGTCGCGAGGAGCACCACCGCGACCGCCGCCCACAGCATCTTGCGATTCACGGGGCGCATCATACAGGCGGTCCCCGCGCCGGCCCAGGGCCGGGTTACCTCCCCGCGACCGGCGCGTAGAAGGAGACGCCGCGGACGTTCGCGTTCACCTTGAGGGGATGCTGCAGTGGAGGGAAGGCGCGCTGCTCGCAATCCGTCCGCTCGCACAGCCGGCAGGTGAGCCCGACCGGCACGACCGCCTGCCGGCTCTCGAGATCGATCCCGTCCGCGTACACCAGCTCTCGCGCGCGGGAGGCCTCGCAGCCCATCGCGATCGCGACCATCGAGCGCGGCGCGTGATAGCCGCCGTAGTCGCGCGACACCGTCCGGGCGACCCAGAAGTACGTGGCGCCGTCCGGCATCTGCGACAGCTGCGTCCGGATGAGGCCGGGGGTGGTGAATGCCTCGAACACGCTCCACCGCGGGCACGCGCCCGAGAAGCGCGCGAAGCGCAGGCCCGAGGCGCTGAACCGCTTCGAGATGTTCCCCGCGATGTCGACCCGCACCATGTGGAACGGGACGCCGTCGGCGCCCGCGCGGCGCAGCGTCGTCAGGCGATGGCACGTCTGCTCGAAGCTCGCCCGGAACCTGTGGCCGAGCAGCTCGATGTCGTACCGCTCGGCGCGCGCCGCGTCGAGGAACGGCTCGTACGGCATCAGGACCGCGCCCGCGAAGTAGTTCGCGAGGGCCACCCGCGCGAGGGCCCGCGACGACGTGCTCGTCAGGTGTGGGTCTGCGGCGGCGCGGTCGAGGACGCCGGCCTGCGTGAGGAGGCCGATCTGGTACGCGAGCTGGAAGTTGCGGCTCCCGCGGCGCAGCAGCTCCGAGAGGAAGAGGACCTTCGCGTCGGGATCGTAGCGCCGGACCGCGCCCTGCATCTCGGCGGTGCGCACGATCCGCACCTGCACCCCGAGCTCGCCGAGGTACCGGACGAGGGTCGTGTACAGATACTCGCGGTCGAGGCGGGCCTCTCGCCAGAGGGCCTCGGCACCGGCCTCGAGCTCCGGGAAGTGGTTCATGTGCCGCTGGATCAGGTCCGACACCTCCTCGGTGGGGAGGTGGGACGAGTCCACCCCGGCGAGATCGCCGTCGGAGAGCGTCGCGGCGAGGGTGTCGGAGGCCTCGCGGGCGGCGCGGTATGCCTGGTACAGCCCGAGCACGGCGCGGGCGGCGCTCGGCGTCGAAGCGCACAGATCGCGGATCTCGGAGCTCGTGACGTCGTGGCCCTCGAACATGGGATCGCCGAAGACCTCCATCAGGTCGGCGACGACGCGGGCGTGGCTCTCGGCCGAGAGCGTCCGCAGGTCGAGCTCGAGCACCTCCGCGACCTTGATGAGGAGCGGCGCGGACAGAGCGCGCTTGTTGTGCTCGATGAGGTTCAGGTAGCTCGCCGAGATGCCGAGCCGCTCGGCGAGCTGCACTTGCGTCATGCTTCGCTGCCTCCGGAGTCCTCGGATCTTGGCGCCGAGCGGGGAGAGATCCTGCATCGCAGCCTCCTTCTCCGGGGCGGAGCGCACCGGGACGGGGGCGCCCACCGGGTCTGGCTCGTTCGCGAAGCTACGGATGCAGCACGTTATTTTCAAGTATTACACCTTTACGCTGGTTCCTTTACAGGAGCGCAACCGCCTTAACGGCGCGACTTTGCTGACGGTATTGAGGTTGATCCAAATCAACACAATATTGCTCGGACAGGAGCGTTCCGATGGCGAACTCGCCGCAGCCGTTCAGCTTGCCCCCCGGCATGGTGCTCGAGGGCGTCCTCCCGCAGGGCTCCGAGAAGGTCCTGACGCCCGACACGCTCGCGTTCGTCGCCGAGCTCGTGCGCCGATTCCGCCCGCAGGCCGAGCAGCTGCTCGAGCGGCGGCGCGACATGCAGCGGCGCTACGACGCCGGGGAGCGCCCGAACTTCCTGTCCGCGACGGAGGAGATCCGCTCCTCCGAGTGGACGGTCGCGCCCATCCCGGCCGACCTCCAGGACCGGCGCGTCGAGATCACCGGACCGACCGACCGGAAGATGATCATCAACGCGCTCAACTCGGGCGCGAACGTGTTCATGGCGGACTTCGAGGACTCGAACTCGCCGACGTGGCGGAACGTCGTCGAGGGGCAGGTGAACCTGAAGCGACGCCGTGGCGGGCACGATCGAGTACGTCGCCGCCGGACGGCGGCAAGCACTACCGGCTGAAGGACCGCACCGCGGTCCTCATGGTGCGCCCGCGCGGCTGGCACCTGCTCGAGAAGCACGTCCTCGTCGACGGGAGGCGCGCCACCGCGGCGCTCTGGTCGACTTCGGCGTGTTCTTCTTCAACAACGCGAAGGCGCTGCTCGAGAAGGGCACCGGCCCGTACTTCTACTGCCCGAAGCTCGAGAGCCACCTCGAGGCGCGCCTGTGGAACGACGTGTTCGTGTACGCCGAGGAGCGGCGCGGCATCCGGCGCGGGTCGATCCGCGCGACCGTGCTCGTCGAGACCATCCCGGCGGCGTTCGAGATGGACGAGATCCTCTGGGAGCTGCGCGACCACTCGTCCGGCCTGAACTGCGGCCGGTGGGACTACCAGTTCTCGACCATCAAGCGATTCCGGGCCGACCCCAGGCACATCTTCCCGGACCGTGCCCTCGTCACCATGGACAAGGGCTTCCTGCGCGCCTACGTGCAGCTCCTCATCCGGACCTGCCACCGGCGCGGGATCCACGCGATGGGCGGCATGGCCGCGCAGATCCCGATCAAGGACGACGCCCAGGCGAACGAGGCCGCGCTCGCGAAGGTCCGCGCCGACAAGGTGCGCGAGGTGACCGACGGCCACGACGGGACCTGGGTCGCACATCCGGGCCTGGTCCCGATCGCGAAGGCGATCTTCGACCAGCACATGAAGACGCCGAACCAGATTCACCGCAAGCGCGACGACGTGAGCGTCAGCGCCCGCGACCTGCTCAAGGTGCCGGAGGGCGCGCGCACCGAGGCGGGGCTGCGCCACAACATCCGCGTCTCGGTCCAGTACCTCGAGGCGTGGCTCGGCGGCATGGGCTGCGTGCCGCTCTACAACCTGATGGAGGACGCGGCGACGGTCGAGATCTCGCGGTCGCATCGCCTGGCAGTGGATCCATCACGGCGTCACGCTCGACGACGGCAAGCCCCTCACCGTCGAGCGGTTCCGTACCGTTCTCGCGGAGGAGATGGACCGGATCCGGCTCGAGGTGGGCGAGCACCGATTCATCCAGGGCCGGTTCGAGGAGGCCCGCGCGCTGTTCGAGCGGATGAGCACGCAGGCCGAGTTCCTCGAGTTCATCACCCTCCCCGCCTACGAGCTGCTCGAGGCCTCCGACGAGGAGAAGGCCAGGATCCTCTCCGGCGCCTCGGAGGGGGGCGGCGACTCCCCCGCGCCGCGGTCGGCGGACCCGATGCGCTGGGAGGGGATCGTCCGCGGGTACGGCAAGGCCGAGGTCGAGCGGCTGAGCGGCTCCGTGAAGCTCGAGTACACGCTGGCGCACATCGGCGCGCAGCGCCTGTGGGAGCTCTTGCACGCCGAGCCGTTCGTGCCCGCCCTCGGCGCGCTCTCCGGCAATCAGGCCGTGCAGATGGTGAAGGCGGGCCTCAAGGCCGTCTACGTCTCCGGCTGGCAGGTCGCGGCCGATGCGAACACCGCCGGCCAGACCTATCCCGACCAGAGCCTGTACCCGGCGGACTCCGTGCCGGCCATGGTCCGCCGCATCAACGCGGCGTTGCAGCGCGTGGACCAGGTCGAGCACGCCGAAGGGCGAACCGGCACCCACTGGTTCGCGCCGATCGTGGCGGACGCCGAGGCCGGCTTCGGCGGGCCGCTCAACGCGTTCGAGCTCATGAAGGCGATGATCGAGGCGGGCGCCGCCGGCGTGCACTTCGAGGACCAGGTCGCGGCGGAGAAGAAGTGCGGCCACCTCGGCGGAAAGGTGCTCGTCCCGACCTCGACGTTCATCCGGACGCTCACCGCTGCGCGGCTCGCGGCGGACGTCATGGGCGTGCCCACGGTCCTCGTCGCGCGAACCGACGCCGAGAGCGCGACGCTCATCATGAACGACGTCGATCCTCACGACGCGCCGTTCATCGACCGCTCGAGCCGGACCGCGGAGGGCTTCTACCGGTACCGGGGCGGGCTCGAGGCCGCCGTCGCGCGCGGGATCGCCTTCGCCCCCTACGCGGACATGATCTGGTGCGAGACGCAGACGCCGGACCTCGAGCTCGCGCGCCGCTTCGCGGAGGGGATCCACGACAAGTTCCCGCGCAAGCTCCTCGCCTACAACTGCTCGCCGAGCTTCAACTGGAAGAAGCACCTCGACGACGCCGCCCTCGCCCGGTTCCAGCGAGAGCTCGGCGCGCTGGGCTACCGCTTCCAGTTCGTCACGCTGGCGGGCTTCCACGCCCTGAGCCACGCGATGTTCCAGCTCGCGCGCGGGTACCGGGACCGCGGCATGGCCGCGTATGCCGAGCTGCAGAAGGCGGAGTTCGCGGCGGAGCGGCACGGCTACACCGCCACCCGCCACCAGCGCGAGGTGGGGGTCGGCTACTTCGACGCGGTCGCGAACGCGATCGCGGGCGGCACGGCCTCGACGCTCGCGCTCGAGGGCTCGACCGAGATGGCCCAGTTCACCGCGGCGGGGAGGACCGGCGCCACCCACGCGGCCGAGCAGGTCCAGGCGGCGCTCGCAGAGGACCATGGACGCCTCGAGACGCTGCTCGCGCGCGTGAAGACGTCCCACGACGTGTCCGCGCTCGCGGCCTCGCTCGACGAGCTGCGCTCGATGCTCACCGAGCACTTCGCCCACGAGGAGCACGCCAAGGGCTTCTACGGCCTGCTCGGGGCGACGTCGCCCCAGTACCGGGAGGAGGTCGAGCACATGGTCGCGGAGCACCGCGAGCTCCTCTCGGCGCTCCGCGCGGTCCTCGACCGCGCCAAGGGGCACGGCGGGGGCCAGGCCGAGCTCGTCCGGATGAGCGGCGACCTCGCGGCGCGGCTCCGCGACCACGAGCTCAGGGAGGTGAAGCTCGTCCGGGAGCTCGTCTGAAGCGACGCCCGCCGCGGTGACCTCGGGCTACGGACGAGCGGCCCAGAGTACCTCCCCCGTTGCGGCAATTCATTTCCGGCGATCTGCAATCGGTGCTGTCGATTCGGCTCGGCGCAGCGCTGATTGCGCGACGTCAGGTCGCCGGCCAGCTACCATGATCCGCGTTCCACCGCGCCGCGTACTCCGGCAGTGTGGGCGTGGCCGGCGGGCTCGGGACCAACGCGACGATGTCGCCAGGTGTAACGTTGCCGCCCTTCTTTGACAGGAAACGGCCGCGCACGAGCGCATGCGCGACGACTTCTCCCTTACGCTCGAAGCGCTGCTCGATGACGATCGCCTTGTCGTCCCAACCGAGCACGCGCGTCTCGATGACGAAGCGCTGAAAGGCCCGCAGTGAGCGCTTGTAGCGGATCGACTGCGCGACGACGACAGGATACCAGCCTCTCTTGGCGATGGGTGCGAAGAGACCGGAGCGCTGCATGAGATCGATGCGCGCGAGGTCCATCATCGAGAGATAGACGCCGTTGTTCACGTGCATCAGCACGTCGAGATCCGTCGGCAACACGGTGAACGGCGTGCGGCATGGGCCGAGCACGGAGACGCGACTGCGAAAGCGCGCAAAGATCGCCTGCCACAGCAGGCGCAGAATCAGATTCATGTCTATCGCTCCGACCGGGTTGTTGTCGTTCTTGGCTAAGTGTCAAGTGTAGAGACCCGACCCCCGTTCATCCCAGTCACCGCTCGCGCCCGAGCACTGCGGCGGGAGCTCCTCGACCGAGCGCGCCTTCAGCGGGTGTGAATGGTCACGTTCGCCGAGAGCCCGGCGCGCAGCCGGATGCGCGGCGGCGCGTTCACCCAGGCGATGCGGACTGGCACCCGCTGCACCACCTTCACGAAGTTGCCGGAGGCGTTGTCGGGCGGCAGGAGCGAGAAGCGAGCGCCGGTGCCGGCGGAGATGCTCTCGACCCGCCCCTCGAGCCTCCTGCCGCCGTACGTGTCGATCCTGATTTCGGCCGGCTGGCCGGGCTTCATCGCGCCGATCTGCGTCTCCTTGAAGTTCGCCACGAGGTACGTCTGCAGCGGCACGAGCGCCGCGCCCGGCTGGCCCACGGCGATCAGCTGGCCCTCGCGCGCGGTGAGCTTGGACACCTCGCCGTCGGCGGGCGCGACCACCTTCGTGTACGAGAGCTGGAGGCGCGCCAGGTCCAGGCCCGCCTCGGCGGCCTTCGCGCGCTCGTGGGCGAGGTCGGCGCTGGCCCGGGCGGCGGCGATATGCGCGCCGATGGGCGTGCTCTGGCCTAGGCGACCCTGCGCCTCCCCCACCCTGCCCTCCGCGATGTGCTTGGCCTCCTCGGCCGCGGCGAGCTGCGCCCTGGCCGCGGCGACGCCCGCGTCGGCCGCGTCGGCCGCGGCCTGGACCGCGTCATACTGGGCCTGGGACAAGACGTCGGCGGCCCGGAGCTGCTTCGCTCGCACCAGGTCCGCCGACGTCTTGCGGGCGTCCGCCTCCGCCCGCGCCAGGGTGGCGCGGGCGAGCTCGATCTGGGAGTCGCTGGCCAGCAGGGCGGAGGTGCTCGACGACACCGCCGCGCGCGCCCCCGTGAGGCCGCCCCGGGCCGACGCCTCGACCACCTTCACCTGCGCGTCGGCGGCGGCGGCCTGGGCTCTGGCGGTGCCGAGGTCGGCCTCGGCCTGGCGAACCCGGACCGCGTGGTCGGCCGGGTCGATCTCGAAGAGCGGGTCACCCTTCTTCACGAGCTGGTTGTCCTGCACGAAGACGTGCACGACCACCCCGGCCACGCGCGGTGCAATCGCGACGACGTCGGCTTCGACCTGTGCGTCGTCGGTGCTCTCGTCGCCGCGGGTCAGGAAAAGATAGACGCCGGAGGTGAGCGCGGCTGCGGCCACCACGGCCCCGGCGATGGTGAGGACGCGACGGCGCCGCCCGGTCCTAGGCGCCTCGCCCGCGGGGGCTGCCGCGGGCTCCGCCTCCTCGACGGGGTGGAGCAGGGGGGCGTCGTCCTGGGTTCGATGAGGGGGTGTCATGGTCACAGCTCCATCTCGAGGTGCTGCTGCTCGACGGGCCGTCGTGTGGCTTTCAGAAAGACGAGGAGCGGCAGCACGGCGACGAACAGCAGGGCGAGGAGGAGGAAGATCTTCTCGAACGCCAGCACCGCCGCCTGCTGCTCGACCTGGAGGTTCAGGGCGGCGACGGAGGCTTGCTTCGCCGTCGTGACGTCGAAGCCGCCGCGCGAGACGAGGCCCGCCTGGAGGCGCGCGAGCCGCTCCGAGACCAGCGGGTTCTCCGGCGCGATGTGCGCGATCAGGGCATGGCGGGCCTGCACCTGGTAACGCGAAAGGAGCGTGGCGAAGGCGGCGAGGCCCACCGATGCGCCGATCTGGCGGATGAGCGAGTTGAGGCCGGTGCCCTCGGTCGCCCTGGCCCGCGGGACGTTCGTGACCGCGACCGTGAGGAGCGGGACCATCAGGAACCCGAACCCGGCTCCCTGGACGGCGAGCGGGAGGAGGATCCCGCCGGCGGTGGTCTGGAGCGTCACCTTACCGAGCATCAGGCAGCCGAGCGCGCAGAGCACGAGCCCGATGGCGATGAACAGCCCCGGGGAGACCCGGTTGTAGAGGCGCCCGACCACCGGCGTGATGACGAGCATGAAGATGACGCGCGGCAGAAGGGCGAGGCCCGACTGCATGGCGGTGAAACCCAGCATCTCCTGCATGAAGAGCGGCAGGAGGAACTGGCTCGCGATGAGCATGGCGAACACGACGCCCGTCATGAACGTGGCCGAGCTGAACACCGGGTCCGTGAAGAGCCGCAGGTTCACCGCCGGCACCGGCGCGGTCAGCTCGCGCCAGACGAAGGCGACCAGCGCGACGAAGGAGGTGATCGCGCAGGCCGTGATGACCGGCGATTCGAACCAGTCGTTCCGCTGCCCCTCCTCCAGGACGTACACCAGCATGGAGAGACCGACCGTCATGAGGGCGATGCCTTGCCAGTCGAGGTTCTTCTTCTGCTGCTCCGCGGCGGCGCGCTCGGCGGCGCGGATGTCGTCCGGCTCCTGCACGAAGCGCCACACCATCAAGAACCCGACGACGCCGAGCGGGAGGTTGATGAGGAAGATCCAGGACCAGTGGTAGTGGTCGATGATGTAGCCGCCGAGGGTGGGTCCGACGGCGGGTCCGATCAGGACCGCCATGCCAAAGAGGGCCATGGCCATGCCCTGCTCCTCGGGCGGGAAGGTCTGGCGCAGGATGGCCTGCTCGGTCGGCTGGAGCGCGCCTGCGCCGAGCCCCTGCAGCACGCGATACAGGACCAGCGTCTCGAGGCTCCCCGCCATGCCGCACAGGGCCGAGCCCACGATGAAGAGGCCCAGGCTGGCGAGGTACACCCGCTTCTGGCCGAAGAAGCGGCCCAGGAAGGCGGTGAGCGGCATCACCACCACCGTGGCGATCACGAAGCCGGTGGTGATCCAGGTGATCTCCTGGACGGTGGCGCCCACCGAGCCCCGCATCTGCGGCATCGCCACGTTCACGATCGATATGTCGATCGCGCCCATGAGCGTGCCGACGCTCACGGACACCGTCACCAGCCACTTGTTGGTGGCGGGCCGGCTCGGCGCAGCCAGGGCCGGGAGGGCGATGGACGCGGTGCTCACCAACTCGGCCCCGCGCCGCGCAGGAACAGGTCGAGGCGAGCCGGTCTCGCTCTTGACGAATTCGGATTCATGTTTCGGATGAACTTACACTCCGAGCGTAGGTCGATAAACTACATTCTTCGAATAGACTGCGTTCTGGAAACTGGACCTGCACAGTCGGTGAGCGTCGCGCTGGTAGGGTACCAGCGGCGATGACGATGCTGCCTCCGGATGGCGCCCCCCACTATGGGTGAGAGGAGGAAGGGAGGTCGGCCTCGGGCCGCACCAGTCCAGCCGCGGGCGGCTCGCGTCGATCGCCAGTCACTCCTCGTAGGTGGGGTCTCGGGAGACCGTACGGTGTTCCCCTCGCCGAGGTTGACACTGAAGCAGGGCACCGCCAAGTCGGCGCGTGAGCTCGAGCTCGAGGCGGAGGTCGAGGTGCTGCGCGAGACGGCGGCGGCGCCTCAGGCCGATCCCAGGATCGCCCGCGCACGCGGAAGCGCCGCGGCCACGCAGTCGTTGACCCCGATGCCGTCCCAGGCGTTGCCCGCCAGATGCAGGCTCGTCCCGTCCAGTCGCGCCTTCAGCCGGCGGATGGTCTCGTGGTGGCCCACCGGGTACTCAGGGATCCCGCGGGCGTGGCGGGCGACGTGCACGTACACGGGCTCGCCCCGCGCGCCCAGCAGCTCGGACAATTCGTGACGTACCATGTCCACCAGGGCGTCGTCGGGAAGCGAGGCCAGCTCCGGCTGGCGTCCGCCGCCGACGATCGTGCGCAGGAGGACCTTGCCGGCCGGGGCCGCATGGGGCCAGAGCGAGCTGGAGAAGAGCGTTCCCAGGATCCGTCGGCCTTCGCTCTTGGGGACCAGGAAGCCGAATCCGTCCAGCGGGTGCGGCACCTGGGAGCGGTCGAAGCCCAGGCCGACCACCGTGACGGGGTTGTAGGGGAGCTTCTCCAGGTCGGGAACCAGCTCGGCCGGGGATCCCTGGATGCGCGCCACGTCGTAGGCCGGCACCGCCAGCACGACGTGGTCGAACGCACCCTGCGAGCCGCCGGCCGCCCCGAGGACCCAGCGGCTTCCATCGCGGGAGATGGACAGGATCGGTCGCTCCTGGTGGATGGGACCCGAGACCTTGGCAGCGAGCGTCCGCACGAGCTCCGCCATGCCGCCTCGCAAGGTGTACGAGCCCGAAGCCGGCCTCTGGTCGGGCGGAAGCGCCTTGCGCGCCTTGGCTCCGGCCCGCAGCCCCGCGAAGAGCGATCCGTGCGCCATCTCCATCGTCTTGATGCGGGGGAAGGCCGAACGCACCGAGAGCCGCTCGGGAGCCGCCGCGTAGATGCCCGTGACCATCGGGTCCATGATCTGGTCCATGAGCCCGCGGCCCAGGCGACGGGCACCGAACTCGGCCACGCTCTCGTCTTCGGGACCGCGCGGCACGAAGGGCTCCCGAAGCGCCCGGAGCTTGGCGCCCCAGGTGGGGAAGGGCCCGATCGCCGAAGCCGGCCCCATGGACCTCGGCCTTCCCTTCCACACGATGAACCGCTTCTTGGCCAGCGGCGAGGCCTGCACGATCCGGTCGGCCAGCCCCAGGTCCAGGGCCAGGTCCATGGTCTCGCGGCGGGAGCTCAGGATGCTCTCGACCGCCTCTTCGCACTGCCACCCGTTTCCCGTCGCGGTCCGTACGTTGCCGCCCGGGGTCCGGCGCGGATCCCACGTCTCCACGTGCGCCGTCAACCCGATGCGGCGGGCTTCGCGTTCCAGGAAGTAGTGAGTGGAGAGCCCGGCGATTCCGGCTCCCACCACGGCGATGCGGACGGTCTCGCTCATCACGGTCCTCGCGTCTTGTGCCGCCGTTCGATCCGTTTGCCGGCTTCCCATCGATGGACGGTCAATGGACCGCCAGGCCGGTCGCGGTCGACGATGCTGCGCCGGCCCACGACGGCGCTCGAGCCGCCGATGAGCCGATCATGATCGCGGCGTGGTGCTGGCTCATCGTCTCGTCAGTCCTCCACGCTCGAGATGGTCTCCACCAGGTCCTCGACGGCGTCTACATCCATCGCACGTCACGTGCTTTGCGTGGAATCTTGCGCTCAAATCTGTGCTTTGAGTATCCGATGAGCAAACCTCCGTAGATGGCACGATTCTTGGGCAGCTTGAGGCATTGTCCGATCTTGCTGTCCCTATTCGCTGCCCCAGGCAGAAAACCCAGCCAGCAAGTGCCTAATCCCATCGTAATAGCCAGTAACTCCATATTGCGAATGGCTAGCGCGCTATTTGCCATGCCAAGCGTGTTTCCTCTTTCTCCGTGAACAACGATCACGGTCGGAGCATTACGGAAGACCATTCCTCCGATCCTGTCGTTGCCATGCAGCTCGCCATTTTCCCGACGGTGCTTGATGATGCCGTGATATGCACGATATTGCTTTATCATTCTCGCACCGTACTTCTTCGTCAGGTAACCGATGATGAGACCTTCATCCTTACCAAGAAACTTGATTCCCGCATTCCATATCGCGCCTGCAATCATCTTCTCCAGCTCTTTGAGATATTGGCGATCCTGGATGACGATGAAGTCCTCTGATTGGCCATTGGATGACGTTCCAGCGTATGTTGCGATGTGAAGCAGCTGGTCCATCGCCTCCCTTGACACGGGCTGCGACGTGAAGTTCCTGACAGACCTTCTGGCGAACATCAGATTCATCAATTCATCTGATCTTATGTTGACGGGCGCCAATGGCTCCAATGTGTCCGGCGCCATGAAGTCGCTGGTTATGGCATCCTCAGGACATACTGACAAGCACTGCCCACACTCACAGCACTGAACGGGATACTTGACGTGAGGTCTTTCCCCTGCTGTGCCAAACACATAATTGGGGCAGACATCATAACACGTTCCACAAGAACTACATTTCTCCTCGTCAAGTGCAATCATTTCTCGTTTCCTTTTCCGATCTGCTCACTCACCGTTACCGTGCCATCCTCTTGGACCTCGATCACGTGATCATCCTTTACATATTCCAGAAACTCCCTTCCTAATCCATCCACGGTGATGACTCGTTTATCCAGCCATACATCGGCGAGGATGACTCCAGATGCCGCAAGAGTATCAATGTGCTCCGAGAAGAGAAGCGCCCTGGGTGCGATGCCTCTCCGGATCAGGGTTTGCAGTACCAATCCACCTCCGGTTGAACCGATGGTATTTGGGAGGCAGAGAATCTTACCTGCTAATACCTTTCCGTATAACTCCTTGTTGTTCCGATCCGAGCACACTGCCTTTTTGGGCCTCGTGAACAAGGTCTTCACGAACGAAGCAAGCGTATTGAATCCTGTATGCGTAACAATTGCCTGACCCTTGATGGCACCTGACAGAATCGCTCTTCCCTGAAATGTTTTGCTCATCTCGTTCACCCCCTGTATGTGTCTCCCGTGGTAATGATATTCAACACACTTTCATCCGTGAAGAATCGTGCCGTGGAGTAGGTTCGCAACTTATTTGAGTTCGTAATGACAGGCTTCCTTGCCGATGCCGGATTGCTCATGAACATCATCGGGCAGGTGGATGTAAGTCTTGCGCCTGTTGCTGTCAGTTGCTTGTATTCTTCAGACTTCTTGAAATGCCCTATCACATCAGGCGCGGCGCACAGAAGTGTATCTACCTTCAAGCGGGGTTGCCCTTTCAAGGCGGTAGATATTTGTTGCGTCCACCATTGCAGCTGCTGGTAGGTCAGGTGAGGGCATCCGATAAAACACATCCTGGGGGTAACGTCATTGCGTTTCCACAGAACAGCATAGGACTTCATCACGCTATCCAATTCTGCGTCGTCAATTACGTATGTTTCGTGATCTTCAGTTAGCAATTCCCGTTTCGTTTCTATTGCTTCCGGTGTGATGCCCTCGACGTGATAGAGTCCTACTGCGCCATTCGACGCAGCCGCCGCGCCCATATCCTTCAAGTACCCAATGGTGGTGTCATTGAGTCCTTCCCCGAGAAGGCGAGTCAATCCGATAATATAGGGAACGCCCTCACCTACACGCAGCCCAATGGCACTTCCTAATAGCTGAGCGTTCGGTACCTTTGGGGTCTGCACATCGACAAGCCATTTCGCTTTCCGCCCTTCATCACGCAAAAGACCAAATAGTGGCGCCTTGCCGATGATATTGCAAAGCAGGTCGATGCCGCCGGCATTGCGGTTTGACCTGGCGCCAAGAACCGAATTGGCAAACACGACAGCCGACGATTCAGACCATGCAAGGACATCTCCTTTCTTGGGAATGTTCCCGACCTCAGGCAGATAGCAGGTGCATGTAAACGCACCATCATCCCTGACTCCCAACTGTGTTAATTGCTCTTCGTAGGTCTTCTGCTTGCTGTAGATGAGCTTTAGCAGGAGCTTTTCCAACAGGCTGTACTTCACGGCTTCGTAATCTATGGGGCGCGGATCGACGGTAAAAGGCATTGGGGTGTGCAGCCCCGCTTTGAGGAGCTCGTCTACCATCTCAAAATATGGCTCGATCACGCTGGTGCCGGTAGATGTGACCATGTGAGCAGAGCCAGTAATGGACTCTAGCTTCTTGGCTCCAAACGTCATCCCATACAATGCTACCGATTCCATTACTTTCCGCAGTGTTTCGCCCTGCTCTCCGTTTAGGATGGCGTGCTCCTCCGCAGTCAACTCCATGTTGTATTTATTGATTGCTTGCATTTCTGCCTCCATCGCGATGCGTTTCTTTGATCCATGTTACGTTTCCGGTCGCCGAGCCTCGCGGCGCGGCACTCGGCCGGCGGCTTCCAGCCGAGCGCCCGATGCGGCGCTGGGTGTCGTATCGGCGTTGCCACGCTACGAGCGCCTCGACGAGCGCGGATGGCTCGCGAGCGCCACCTCGCTCGAGGTGTGCCGGGGCGCCGGCCGGAGCGCGATGACCTTCGCCACGGGTCGCGGCTTCCGCGCCGCGTAGTACGCCGCGCGCGAGATCCCGAAGGCCGCACAGAGCTGGGTGACGGTCGCCGTGCCCGCCGGCGTCTCCCTGCTCATCTCCGCGACCTCGCGAGCCGAGAAGGGCGGGGCTTGATGCCCATCGCCTTCTGCATCAACGGCGATACGCGCCCGCTCAATGCTCGGGGCTGGCCCGAGTCGCCGGCATGAACATCCGATATATCAGTCGTCGAACAGCGTGCGGCACCCGAGTGAATCCCGGGGGTGGAGTCGGAGTCGCCGCCGGCATTTGGCCGGTCTCGAAGAAGATTTCCAGACGATCGAAGATGGACTGGCCCACCCAGTCGTGGATGCGCGAGAAGAGCAGCTTCCAGATCAACCACATGCGGAGCGAGAGGCGTCCCTCGAGGAGGTTCGTCATGATCACGTTCTCGCCGTCCGGCTCGAGCGTGAGTGTCTGCAGACCGTCGAGACCCTCTATCAGCGTGTGTCCCGCGAGGACGCGCCCGTCCCAGCGCGATACCTCGAACGCCAGCGCGCCGTGGCCGCAGCGGCTGCCCGGCACGAGGGCGCGAGCGCCGTCAGGGACGGTGCGCCACGGGCGCATGTAGTCGCGTGGAAACGGGTCGAGCGCCGTGTCGCTGTAGAGCGCGTCGAGCGCGGATGCAAGCCGTGCCTGAGACACCGGAAAGCGTCGGACATGAACACGGCGGATCGAACGTTCCATGGTGCGTCCCATCTGCATGACGTCGCATGCGTGTCAGGAAGGGCCCTTCGGAGGATCCGTGCTTGCTTCACGTACCGCTGGCTTCACTCGACGAGTCAGTCCCCGCTCGGCTCTCTTTCTTGGATAGAAGGATGCGTGCCTCACCCAGCGAGCGGCCCTGGATGGCCTTGAGGAACCGGGAGCGCAGCGCATCGCTCAT
Source organism: uncultured delta proteobacterium (assembly GCA_963721145.1). GTDB lineage: Bacteria > Myxococcota > Myxococcia > Myxococcales > Anaeromyxobacteraceae > Anaeromyxobacter. The sequence continues at coordinate 25,254 of CAVRIC010000001.1, forward strand.
CAATGCCTGCTTGACGGGCGTGAGCCTGAGGAAGCCGCCGACGACCGCGCGCAGGAAGTCGTAGGTCTTGCTCTCGGGCTTGTCGAAGATCTGGTTCTGCAGGGTCCCTTGTTCCAGGCACAGGAGGAGCGTCTTCTCGAAGATGGTCTCCGGGTGCAGCACGCGCTTCTCCCGGGGGTGGAGCCGGATGGCGTTGGATCGGCACTTGAGCGCGCACACTCCGCAACCGATGCACTGCGACTCGACCACCTCCGGCCTGCCGTGCTTCTGAAACGGCGGTGTGGTGTCGGCCGCTCGCCGGATGGCCTCGACCGGGCACGCGTCGGAGCACAGCTTGCAGCCCTTGCAGCTCTCGAGGCTGATACGGGAGATGAAGTTCGAGGTCACCACGACGTTCGTGTAGCCGAGGCGCGAGATCCCGTTGAGCAGGTTGCAGCAGCAGCCGCAGCAATGGCACATGGAGCGGATGTTCTGCTGAACGTTGTCCGCGCTGATGACCAACCCGAGCTCGCGCGATCGCGCGAGGAGCTCCAGCATCTCGGTCTTGGAGATTTCACGTGCGAGGCCCCTCCGCACCATGAAATCCACCGTGACCTTTCCCAGCACCGTGCACCCTTCGAGTGGGACGGTGCAGCTCCGGTCGCCCAGGTGTTCGCGCTCGTGGCGACACGAGCAGAGGCCCACGGCGTAGCGCTCGCTCTGCTCGACGATCGAGGTCGCCTTCTGATAGTCGAGCACCTCCACGTGGTCGCCGACCGTACCCTCGTGAGGAAGCGCCCGCAACACGCCGATCTGCTGGCCTTGGCCGTGGCAGGCCTTGATCCATTCGGGAATGTATTCAGAGAACAGTCCAGAAACCTTCCGGTAATCGACGCCGCTCGTGCGCATCAGGGTGAACTCGAAGATCCCGACCACCATGGGCGCGATGACGTAATGGCGCTGGCCGTTGAGCTCGAGATCCATGACCAGTCCGCGTGAGCACAGGCTGTCCAGCTGACGCTCGAGCTTGGGGCGAGGGATCCGGGTGAGCGCCTCGATCCGGTCGAGCGTGCTCATGCGATACGGGAGCTTGACGATCAGCTCCGCGTCTTCCGGCGAATAGAGCTCCTTCAGGATGGCGTACAGGGTCTCGTTCCAGGGCGCCCGCACGGTCAACCCGTCGATCTTCTTGCCGAGGCTTCGATAGAGCTGCTTTCCGACGAGATGTCCCATGGCGTGTTCCTTCCCAAGTCATGCTGATCGTGCCGACCGAGCCGCTCCGGGAGCTCCCATGATCGCCTTCTTCTGCTCGACCATCTCCAGGAAGGCCTCGAGTCGGTTGAGCACCTGCGACTTCGAATAGACCGCCGCGTCGAGGATGTCGGCCTCGAAGAGCAGCACCGGGAGGCCGTAATCGTTCGCGATCGCCTCACGGTAGATGTACATGGGCAGGGAGTTGGCCTTGCAGTTCCTCGACGCGTGGAAGATGACCGCGTCGACGTCGTAGTCCTCGAGCATCTTGGAGACGACGCCGAACTTGTATTTCTCGGTCCTGCGATACGGGAGGTGGGCGTAAGCGTAGGCCTGGGCGTAGAAGGGATCGTCCTGCGCCTCGACCCAGGCGGCGCTCGGCCACTCGAAGGACGTGTACAGGGACGCGCCCATCACGATCTTGGCGTCGTGCTCGGCGACGACCCTCTGGATGTCGTCCATGTACCGGTAGATGGGCGTGAAGTCCCAGAACAGGCGGATCCGCTCCTTGGGCTCGACGGGCTCGTCGACGAGCCGCTGCAGCTCCGCCTTCAGCTCCAGCAGGTACTCGGTGGTCTCCTCGTAGTGACCGTAGAAGGAGATGGGGATCAAGAAAGGCTGGAAGGTGGTCACGCACACCGGCGACGGGTTGTGGACGCCGAGCCGCAGCACGTCGCGATAGAGCTCATTGTTGAGGGCGAGGCGCTTGACCGCGGTCTTGAACCGCTCGACGTCGAACTCGCGGTGAAACACGCGCTCCAGCTGGCGAGAGAACGCCACGAGCTGCTCTCGTATGTACCGCACGCCGCTCTCGGAGATCGTCTCGTCGGCGGACAAGGGCAGATCCAGGAAGAAGCTCGTCGCGCCGGGGTAGGCCTCGCTCCAGCTGCGATACAGCCCGGACGACGCGAAGCACACGGCGTTGATGCCGAAGATCAACGTCGGACCGCGCAGGCTGGCTCGCTTCTGGGCGAGCAATGCCAGCGCCCCGACGTCGCAGCGCACGTCCGAGCAGAGGTTCGCGTCGTATCCCAGGCTGGCCGAGGCCTCGATCGCCTGTTGCACCCGCAGCCTGCTCTTGGTCATGTTCTGCAGCTGCTGGAAGACCGGGACGATGGTGTCGTCGAATCCCGCGACGAGCAGGGCGGGCGACCCCATGTTTGCCCATACGGTGACATCATGCTTGAGCGCCTGCTTGAACTTGCGGGCGATCAGCTTCTGGAGAGTCGCATAAGACTTCAGGAGCTTTGCGTTCATCGGCTCATCTTTCGACCGCCTGGGCGCCTACGCGAACATCTCGAGATACGCTTCGATGCGGGTGTGGATCTGCTCGATGTTCCCTAGGTCCGCCTCGGTCTCGATCTCCAGCAGCGGCAGGCCCAGCTCCTTGAGCCGCGGCAGGAGGAACGGACGCTCGAGCGCGTGGGCGTCGCAGAACTTCTGCCGCACCAGGACCACGCCGTCCGACCCCGAGCGCTTCACGAGCTCCTGGACGCAGCCGACCATCGCGTCGTGTGCAGAGCCCGCGACCAGCTTGCTGGGACAGGGGATGCCCTGGTCCAGCCGCGCGGCAATCGAGGCATACGGATCGTCGCGCTCCGGGACGTCGAGCAAGGTCATCTCACCCGTGCTCAACAGGTCGCCGACGACCCTGCAACCCCCGCGGTCGATGACCTCGAGCAGCGCGGTGTTCCCGCAGCAGTTGCCCAGGACGAAGACCGTCGGGCCGCGAGCGCCGGTGTCGGCGGCGCCCGCGACCTCCTCGATGAAGGCGGCGATCTTCGGGTTCGCCGTCTCCTTGTCCACCCAGGTGTTGTATTCATACAGCTCGTTCATGACCTCGGCGTTCAGCAGGTCGGGGCGCGCGCGGCGCAGGCGGGAGACCTCGGCCATCAGCCGCCGGTTCTCCCTGTAGGTCGCCATGACGCGAGCGAGCGGCGCCGACTCGCGACCGCCGGCCATCGCCCGCAACGCCTGGTCCAGCCGCTTGACCTCCCGGCAGAGGTGCTCCTGCGCCTGCGGATCGAGGGCCTTCGTGGGCACGATGAAGTCCGCCAGGACCCGATCGGGATAGCGCCGCTGGAAGTGGTATTGGAGACATCGGATGGTGGTGCAGTTGGACGCGAAGAAGAAGGCGTCGAAGCGGTCATACAGACCGTCCATCAGCCCGCTCAGCATGGAGCGGCCATGCGAGCAGACGCAGGCCGGCAGGTAACGATCGGCGCGGCCGTAGCTGCCGTCGTAGCGCGGCACGATGCGAATGGGGACGTAGCCGTTGGCCCGGAAGACCTCCTCGGGCGTCGCCGGGCACACGTAACCCAGCAGCTTCAAGCCCTCGGCGCGGTAGCGTCGCACCAACGAAGCCCGGTCGACGGCGAAATAGCCTGTGAAGCTCACCGTGAATCTCCCACTCGATCGGTACCGAACACCACGCTGCAGTTGCCGCCGCCGAAGCCGAAGGCGTTGACCATCACGCGGGCGATCGGCTGCTTGCGCGCCTGACCGCGCACGTGGTCGAGGGCGCAGGCGGGATCCGGGTTCTCGAGGTGCAGCGTCGGGGGACACGTCTGCGCCTCGAGGGCCAGGATGCCGCTGATCATGCCGATGGCCCCGGAGGCGCCCGCGGTGTGACCGATCATGCTCTTGACCGAGCTCACCGCGATCCTGTCGGCGTGGGCGCCGAAGACGCGATGGATGGCCTGCGACTCGGTGGGATCGTTGAGCGCCGTGCCGGTGCCGTGGGCGGCGATGTAATCGATGTCGGCCGACCCCAGCCCGGCGTCCGTGAGCGCCGCCGCCACCGCCGCCGTCACGCCCTCGAGCTTCATGTTCGAAAGGTGGAAGGCGTCGCTGCTGAGACCGTAGCCGAGGATCTCGCAGTAGTACGAACCCTTGCGCTCGACGACGGCATCCAGAGGCTCGATCATCACGAAGCCCGCGCCCTCGCCCAGCAGCAAGCCCTTGCGCTCGAGGTCGAAGGGCGTCACCTTTTCGGCCCGCTGCACGCTGACACGGTCGAAGTAGGCCATCGAGCCCAGCGAGAAGGTGTCGGCGCCGCCGGCGATGACCGCCCGGCATTCGCCGCTGCGCACGAGGTCGCTGCCGACCGCGATCGAGGTCAGCCCGGCCGAGCAGGCCGTCCCGTTCCCGAGCGCTCCGCCGCCGAGCCCGAGGCTGGCGCAGATCATCGGTCCGAGGCGGTGACGCAGGGAGGGCTCCTGGGGGTCGGCCTCACCACGCGCCATGCGCGCCACCACCTCCTCATCGCCGAGTCCGGAGCCGACCAGCAGACACGCCTCGTCGCGCAGCTCGACGCCAGCATCCTCGAGGGCCTCGCCCGCCGCGAGACGCCCCAGCTGCAGCACACGAGGTTCGCCAGGCTCGCGCATGGCCACATCCTCGAGGACTTCGTATCCCCGGTGGTTCTTGAGCTTGCCCGTGTCGAAGTGCGTCACTTCGCCGACGCCGTCGCGACCTGCGAACATGGCGCGGGCGAAGCTCCGCGCGTTCAGCCCGATCGAGCAGGCAACACCGATACCCGAAACGACGATACGCACGCGTCCATCCTCCGAGGCAGCCGGCGCTACAGTGTCAGCCCGCCATCCACGATCACGGTCTGGCCGGTGATGTACCGGCTGCGGCTCGAGAGCAGGAACAGCACCGTCTCTGCGACGTCATCGGGGGCTCCGACGGTCTTGAGCGGGATCTGCTCCACCATGGCGGCGAGCGCCGCCTGCGGCATGCTCCGCGTCATGTCGGTCTCGATGAAGCCGGGCGCCACGGCGTTGACACGGACTCCGGAGTGCGCCGCCTCCCGGGCAAGGGAGCGGGTGAGTCCGATGATGCCCGCCTTGGAGGCGGCATAGTTGGCCTGCCCCGCCAGCCCCTTCATCGCCGCGACGCTGGAGATGTTGACGATGACTCCCGACTTGCGCTTGAGGAAATCCACGATCAAGTTGCGAGCCATGTTGAATGTACCGTCGAGGTTGGTCCGCAGCACGCTGTGCCAATCCTCTTCGGACATCATGAAGATCGCCTTGTCGCGGGTGATGCCGGCGTTGTTGACCAACCCGTCGACCGGCCCGACCTCGGTCTTGATGGTCTTGGTGAACTCCTTGACCGCGGTGAAGTCACCGTTGTCGACCTGGTATGCGTATCCCCGGCCACCGGCCGACTCGATGGCCGCGACGACGCTCTTCGCGGCCTCGCTGTCGCGCTGGTAGGTGATGACGACCCGAGCCCGCTCCGCACCCAGCTTCGAGGCAATCGCCCGGCCGATACCCCGGGTGCCGCCGGTCACGACGTAGACCTTGTTCTCGAATTCACCCATTGGCTTGCCCCCCGTCTCGCCCGCGCTCGGAAGGAGCCGTCCCGAGCACCAGTGTCCCTTTGACTCGCACTTCACCGCGCACGGAGCCCGACGCGCGAACGGTCCACTCCGCGCCCTGCTCCTCGGCGGTCTCCAGGTCGATCAAGAGGGAGTCGCCGGGTTGCACCGGGGCGCGGAAATGGAGCCGTCTCGCTCTCAGCAGCCTCGTGGGCCCGCCTCGGATGAGCTCCGCCGCCTGCACCATCGCCATCGTCAGCAGCACCCCCGGGACCACTGGTTTGCCTGGAAAGTGGCCGGCGAAGTACGGCTCGGTGAAGGAGAAACCCTTGGCGGCGCGGATGCTGCGTGCGGCCGTGTCGATCTCGAGGACGTCGTCGATGAGCAGGTAGGGATACCGTGCCGCCAGCCCCGCCAGGCGCCGGCGCACCTCGGACGCCTCCGCCTTCATGGCGCCCCGCCCTTCTCGGCACGGAGCAGCGTGCACGCGACCGTGCCATCGGCCGAAGCGTTCACGACGACCGCGCCTCTGAGCTGATCCAGAGCGCGACCTCCGCGGCGAAGCGCGATGAGCCCTTCGGGCAGCTGCCCCAATCCGACCAACGCGTGGAGGGCGGCCACGTGCGCCAGCCCTGCGGTGCACTGGAGCCCGGGATGGCACCGCCGATCTTCGAGCCAGTGGGCGTCCTCCCAGCCTGGCGCGAGGTTCATGAGGTCGTCCGGCGTCGAGTCGAGCGCCGCTCGACGCAGGTCGCCCACGAAGAGATCGACGGGCACGTCCAGGCTGCGGGCGCGCTCGGCAACCTGCGAGAGACATCGCCGCAGGGCGAGGCGGCGAGCCTCGGCCTCCTGACCGCCGCCGAACCGCCGCGCCTGGGTGGTGACGCTCAGGGTTCGTCCCCCGCAGCTCGTCGAGCAGGCCTCGCTCTCGCCGACGAGGAGCGCGAACGCCTCGTCGGGAGGCGAGCCGCAGGACTCACCGAGCAGAGCGCGCTCGATACCGGCCGGACGGCTCTCGACGCCCACCACCGCCACGCGCTTCGCGCGGCCGCTCGAGACCGCGCGCGCGGCGAACGCGAGCGCCTCGATGCCTGCGGTTCCACCGTCGCAGAACGTGAGAGTGAAGGCCTGGGCGTTGAGGTAGATCGAGACACAGCTGCTGACCGAGCTGGGGATGCTGTTGGGCCCCAGCATCGGGCTCACCAGCGGACGATCCTCGGTGAGCAGCTCCGTGAGCTGATCGCGGCTCTGCTCGAAGTGTGCGCCGAAGCTCACCGCGACGACTCCGAGTTGCTCGGCCTCAGCCGTCGACGCACTACGCGCAAGGCCCAACCCGTCGATGGCCAGCACGGCGAGTCGTGTGGCGCGATTGAGATAGCGCGCGCCCTGGATCGGACGGGCAAAGCGCGCGGTCAGCTGGTCAGCCGACTCCGCACCGGAGTTGCCATGGACCACGGCCGAAGCGCAGACCACGGCGGTGCGGGCACCCCTGCCGGCGCTCGTGGCGACCCGAGCCGTGCAGGCCTCTGCGCTCATGCCGTGGCCTTCTCCGCGACCCGGCGCTCGGCCACCTCGATGATCTGGCGGATGCGCACGAACTTCTCGAGCTCCTCCTCCGGGATCTCGACCTGGAACTCCTTCTCCATCAACGCCAGGATCTCGAGCGCCAGCAGCGAGTCGAGACCGAGATCCGTGACCAGGTGCGCATCCAGATCGAGCTCCGCGGCGGGCCGCTCGACGACCTCGGAGACGATGTTCAGGACGCGCTGTCCGGTCGTCAGCGCACCACCGGCGACATTCGTTGCAGTAGTCATGTATCCGCTCCTCTCAGGATGTCAGGACGTCAGCTTCTCGAAGAAACGCCTCAGCTACTCGTGTGAGCTCTCCCAGTAGAAATACGCGGTGAATTTGGCCTGAGCGACCAGTGCGCCGCGAACGAGGGCACGCCCTTCGAGGATGGCCATCTTCGACGTCCTCTTCTCGATGCGAACCTCGATGTCGACGGACTCGCCACCGACCACCTCGCCGCTGATCTCGAATGACTCCACGGTTCCCAGGAAGACGCCGAGGCGTGCATCGCCCTCGTGCGGCTCGGCCGCCACCAGCAGGACGCCCGCTTGTCCGAAGCACTCCAGCAGGTAGACGGGCGGGAGCCCGGGGACGGCACCGTCCCCGCAGACATCGACATGCGCCACGTTCTTGACGGCATGTATCGCTTTACCGACCTCGACGGTCTCGACCCGGTCGATGAACAGGAAGGGTGGACGGTGTGGCAATGCCGCGAGGATGTCGGTGGCGCTTGCATAGCGGTGCTCAGCGGGCGCCATGCCGTGCCTCGAGAATCTGTCGGAAGCTGGAGAGGTCGCTCTGCATGCGCTCGATCGAGCAGTCCTCTGCGAGGCCGATGTCGCCTTCGAGCGCCATGAAGGGCACGCCGAGGCCCTGGCACGCCTCGCGCAAGATGAAATTGTCGCCGTTGAACGCGATGCAGCCGCGATGATTGAAGTGGATCACTCCCTCGAGCCGCGATTCGGCGATGGTGCGCGTGACGAGGTCGACGCGGCGCTGTGAACGGCCCACGAGGGGATACCGCAGGAGCTTCTCGGCCAGGCCGGCGAACGGGTCGCTCTCGTCGATGGGATCGCAGCGGGAGTGGAGCATCAGCTCCGTCGTGGGGAAGGAGAAGGCCAGCTGGTCCATGAAGCTGAACAGCTTGGGGAACACCAGCGGGATCATGCCCATCCACATCAGACGGTAGGCGCCGCCGGGGTACGCCCACTTCTCGCGGGCGATGGCGTCGCGGACGACCGCCACCAGATCCGCGTAGATCGCCTCGACCTCCGGACGGCCGAACTTGATGTAGAGGGGATAGGTGGACAGGTTCTCCGACAGCTTCAGCACCGGCGGATACTCGCGGCACAGCTCTAAGAAGGTCTCTCGATGGCGGTTGGTCGCGTTCGACAGCGCCACCGCCCGACGCAGCCGCTCGAGGTCGAAGCTCGTGCCCTCCTGGCGGCAGACGAGCTCCGCGAGCTCTCGCAGCTGATCGGCCACATAGGCCCGGGCCACATCGTCGGCCTGGAACGGAATGTCGAGGTTGAAGATCGGCAGACCGAAGTGGCTCGCCAGGAAATTGAACGACTTCACCGAGTCGTCGCACATGTGCGAGCACGAGACGAGGTACTTCGGCAGGGGCAGGATCTCGCGCGTGTACAGCGCGATCAGCGATCGACCGCTGACGCAGGCGGTGTCGAAGCCCAGGAGCCCTTGCCGCATGTCATTCAGCTCGGTGATGATGCCGAACTGCCCCGCCATGGCCAGCACGGGCTCGAGCGGCAGATAGTGCGCGTTCGCAGCCGCCAGGATCTCGGACGGCGCGAAGATGCTCGCTGCGCAATAGGGCCGATTGTCCTCGATGACCTTGGATAGATCGTCGCAGTTGAGCTCGAGGATGCGGTAGATGGGCTTCACCGGGATGAGGTTCGGGAAGCGAAGCAGAGCCCTGAACCGGGCGAGATACTTGTCTCTTGCGCTGCGGGTCGCCATCATCGCCTCAGTTGCGCAGCATCTCGAGGAACGCCGCGATTCGGGTGCGGGCCTGAGCGTCGACGGTCTCCGGGCGGTCGAGCTCGAGACGGAGTACCGGCGTCTGCGACAGGTCCGGTCTGGCGCTCAGCCAGGCGCCCTCGTACCCGGCCTTGGCGCAGAACGAATGGTGGGTCAGCACGATGCCCTGGACACGGTGCTCACGGACCGTGGCGCCGAGCGCGACAGGGTCGGTCAGGACGGCGGGCAGCCTCCCGAAGCTGGCCCGGACCGGGGTGAGATAGGCTCTCGCGAGCGCGCCATAGAGGTCGCCGTCGTCGGAGGGAGTCACGGTGATCTGGCTGTAGCTGTCGCCGTCGTCGGTGAGGAAATACGAGGCGCATCCACCCTCGGCCTCGATCGCGGCGCGCCACACGTCCTCGCGCAGATGCGTGCCCGCGATCAACAGCCTGGGTCCAGTGCCGCCGTCGCTCACTCCGGCCTCGGTCAGCTTCCGGATCAGCTCTGGCAGGCTCGCGAGTGACAGCGCCCCGCCCGCGAGCTCCCGCGACCGGTACCGCCCGCAACGGCGCAGGGCGGCACGAAACGCGTTGTTGAGCCGGATCGCCTCGGCCAGGGCTCCACCGTCGACCGCCGAGCCATAGGTGGCGGCGAGGGTGCCGGCGAACTGCTCGAGTCGCTGCGCGTAGAATCGGATGGCCCGCTCGCCCTCGATCTTCGGGGTGTCGAGCAGCGTCACCAGCGACAGCCCCGACTTCCGGTCGAAGACCTCGAAGAGCTTCTCCATGGACGAGCAGCCGTTGGCGAAGACGGCGCCGTCGAAGGGGCGCGGGCGCCGGGTCGCGAGCTGCTCGGCCGCGCGGCAGTACGTGCACGAGCGCGAAGGAAAGAAGCTGTCACCGCCGCGCGGGTCGACCGCGGCTGACAGCCGAACGGTCGACAGCCCCGCAGCGTGAAGGATCTCCTCGGGGACGAGGCTGTCGGCGACGGCGATGGTCCTGCTCATGCGTGCCGCCTCTCCCATTGAATGTTCAGCTTCGCGTCCTTGTAGTCCTGTTTCGCCACGGCGATCTCGCGGAAGCTCCGCATGTAGAAGGGGCTCGACTTGAGGATCCATTCGTCCACGAACGCCTGTCCCGCCTCGGCGGTGAACCGGTGGTGGATGAGCGAGCCCGGATCCCATTGGATGACGCCGTCGCTCGCTTGCTGACCCGCGGCGCGACAGAAGGGACACTCGATCGACAGAGGCTGGGTGGCTCGTATCAGGAAGCTCGTCGACCCGCAGACCGGGCACTCCCGGGACCCTTCGCCGGCCTCCCGTTCACTCGCCGGCACACCTCGGAGCAGCCGATCGGCGAGCGCCTCGACGCGCTGGATCGACTCAGGGCACAGCAACGCCTCGCCCGGACCAGGATGATGCAGGAGGATCCGATCGGTCAGCTCGGCGCGATAACCGGTGATGACGCGAAGGAACATCGACATCATCGGGATCGTGAAGTGATCCCACCCCGCGACCCCCGCCATGCCGAGGACTGCCCCGTATCGCACCTTCGACTGGCGGCTCTTCAGGGTGTGGGCGATGGCCCCGATGCGGTCGAGCAACACCTTGACGCCGCCGGGCGGAAACAGCACGTACGTCGGCGCCGCGACCAGCACGCGATCGTGCTCGAAGACGAAGTCGATGAAGGCCTGAAGGTCATCCTCGATATGGCAGTCCCTGTTCTTGAAGATGCAGCCGAAGCAACCCTTGCATTGGCTGATCTTCCAGTCCTGCAGGCGCGTGATCTGGACCGTCGCGCCCGCGGCCCGCATGACCTTCAGGGCGTGCTTGACCATGAGCTCGTTGTTGCCCATTGGCCGTCCGCCGCAACAGATACCGAGGACCTTCATTTCGCCGCCCCCATCAGCTTCAGGGCCGCGGATCGCAGGCCCGCGCAGTGCTCGGCGACGAGCGAGGGGTCGAAGCTCTCCATCCCTTGCTTGAAGCGGGACGTCAGGCGGTTGAACCAGGCGCGGCCGATCTCCTCGCTGAGCTCGAGCAGGTGCTGGCAGCCGCTGCTGGCGCCGAAGATGCGGTGGATACGCCACAGGTACTTATCGAGCACGTTGAGGCCGACGAGCTGCTGCACCAGCGGAAGCGTGGCCGCGCACGACTCGTTCTCGGCGAAGAAGACCGGCGCGCGCGCCTCGACGATGTTGCGTGTGGCTTCGTCGATATGCATGACGAGCTCGTACACCCGGCACACGACACCATCGGGATACTGGAACTCGAGGCGCGCATTGGCCTCGCAGAGGCCGTTCTCGAGCGGCGTTATCTGCACCTCCAGGCGCCGCCGATACCGCGGGCCGGGGGTCGGCAGGAAGTGGTGCGCCTCGCTCACGAGGCACGCTCCACGAGGACGGCCGTGTGGTTCCCCATCCAGCCGACGTTGCTGATGATCACGTGCGAGCCGCGCGCCTGCCTGGCCAGCCTCGCGGCGTGACGCGCCCGGAAGGCCTCCGGGAGGACGTCGCGATGATGTGCTTCGACATCCAGCCCATCGAGCCCGCCGCCGAGCACCGCCGCCAGCTGCAGCAAGCCAGAGGCCCCGGTCCCTTCGCCGATCATGCGCTTGAGCGCCACCAGCGCCACGGGGTGCCCGAGCGCGGCCATCACCGGCTCGAGCGCCGCGAGCTCGGCCCGGTCGAGGACCGCGAACCCGTTGAGCGACAGGAGAATCGTCCCGATCTGCTTCGGATCGACCGCCGACTCGCGGATCAGGGCGACGAGGTTGTCGGCGATGGCACGGCCGAAGGCCGCGGCGTCGGCGATGCGCCCCGGGAAGAAGCACTGGCGGTAGTGCACCAGCCGGCCCAGGACCACGTCGCCCGCGGCGCGGGCGCGCTCCTCGGTGGTGAGCATGGCGGCGGCCGAGGCCTCGATCGGGAAGAAGTCGGCCTCCTCGGGCTCGCGCGAGCAATGGTGATAGCCCATGACCGCATACTCGGAGAGCTCCTCGACCCCGCACGCCAGCGCGTGCGACGACCGCTTCAGCCTGAGCATCTGCGCGGCGTGGATCAGCGAATCCAGCCCGGAGCACAGACCGTTGGTCATGGTGGAGGTCGGTCCGCCGTTGCCGTGAATGATCGCCAGACGACTCGCGGGGCAGTTGTAGACCAGGTTCGGAAAGAGCACCGGCTCGACGGCGCGCACGCCGCCCTTCTCCAGATGGATCATCATGTCCATCTGGTCGCGGAGGGTGCTGAACGCGGTGCCCACGACGATGCTGGTGCTCTCCTTGGGAAGGGCGGCCCCCATCGCCTGGCCAGCGAAGATGTGCCGCGACGAGCAGTGCAGCAGCTTGGTGCAGCGATCGAAGTACTTGGCCTGGTTCAGCGACGCGAACTCCTCGTCCTCGAGCTGCACGGCGCCCCAGCGACCGTACTCCTCGGCGTTCTGGGCGATGCCGCCCGCGCCGCTGGCCTTGCGCCGCGCCACCGGCGCTGGCTGCTGAAGGAGCTCCTTGAGGTTGCTGCCGTGCGGCGTCTTCGCAGCGACCCCGGTGCAAACCACCGATGGTGTCTGTCTCACTGGCGCTCCCAGCGCTGGATCAGCAGTGACGAGTTGTTGCCGCCGAAGGCAAAGGCATTGGACATGATGGTGTGCGCGTCGAGGGCCCGCGCCTGGTTGGGGGTGCAGTCGAGATCGCACTCCGGATCCGGCGTCTCGTAGTTGATCGTCGGAGGAAGACGTCCCTCGGTCAGGGCCAGGCAGGCCGTGGCGATGTTCATCGCCCCTGCGGCACCCATCGTGTGCCCCAGCATCGACTTGTTCGAGGTGACGGGGACTCGCTTGACCGTCTCTCCGAAGAGGCCCTTGATGGCCCTGGTCTCCGTGCGGTCGTTGGCGGGGGTGCCGGTGCCGTGGACGATGACCGCGCTCACCGGAGCGACCTCTCTGCCGGCGTCGGCAAAGGCCGCGCGCATCGCGGCGAGCATGCCCACCCCCTCGGGACCCGGGTTGGTCATGTGAAAGGCGTCGCAGGAGCGCCCGTACCCGACGACCTCGCCGTAGATCTTGGCGCCGCGCTCCACGGCGCACTCCGCGGCCTCCAGGGTCATCACCGCGGCTCCCTCGCCCACCAGGATCCCCCTGCGGTTCTTGTCGAAGGGCTGGCAGCGCTCGGGGGCGACGCTGAACAGCCGCGAGAAGCCGGCAAAGACGACGGGGTCGAAGGAGTCGACGCCACCGGCCACGGCGGCGTCGACACGTCCCTCGCGGATGAGATCGCACGCCTCACCGACGGCGTAGGCGCCCGAGGCACACGCCGTCGGGATCATGCTGACGGGCCCCCTCGCGCCGATGTGTCGCGCGAGGACGCCGGGGATGTTGAAGGCGACGATCTTGTCGTAGATGCGGCTCTCGGGAAACCCGGACTCGAGGATCGCGTTGACGAGCAGGCGCTGGATCGGGATTTCACCCATGGTGGTACCGATCACGACCGCCACGCGCTCGCGGCCGACCGAGTCCAGCGCGGCCGTGAACGAGGTGTCCGCGAAGGCCAGCGCGCTGGCGGCGATGACGAAGTGCGTGGATCGCCCGTACCGCTCGAGTCCGGCGGCCTGCTCTGCCGTGACATGGTCGCGAAGGCTGAAGTTGGTCACCTCACAGGCGATCCGGTTCTTGAATTGATACCGGTCGGGAGAAAACATCGAGATGGGGGCCGCGCCGCACTCTCCCGCGACCAGCCGTCTCCAGAACTGATCCCGACCCGAGCCGATGGACGACACGACACCGAGGCCGGTGATGACCACCCGACGCCGACCTTGCTTGTCTCGATGACAATTCTCACGCATTTGAAGACCCCCCGAATTGCTGTCTCGCTTCGAGAGCCGCCCCGAGCGCGCCTGTGATCTGCGGGTTGTCATAGGTGACGAACTGCACACCCAGACACTCCTCGAGAGCTCTCACGATGCCGATGTTCTTGCCGCCGCCGCCGGTGATGGCGTACCCAGCGCGGTGCGGGACGCGCTGGAGCAGGGACTTGATTCGCTCGGCGATCGACAGATGGATACCCTTGATGATGTCCGCTCGCGGCACGTCATCGGCCAGCTTCGAGATGACCTCGGTCTCGGCGAACACCGTGCACACGGAGCCGATCTTGGCCGGTTGCGTGGACTGCAGCGACAACGTGCCCATCTCGTCGAGCGGGACATCGAGGGCACGGGCCATCACGTCGACGAAGCGTCCCGTCCCCGCCGAGCACTTGTCGTTCATCGCGAAGTCGATCACGTCACCGCGATCGTTCAGCGCGATGACTTTGCAGTCTTGGCCGCCGATGTCGACGATGGTGCGCACGTCGTTGTTGAGGAAGTGGGCGCCGCGCGCGTGGCACTTGATCTCGGTCACCGACCCGCTGCCGTCCCCGACCTTCTTGCGTCCATAGCCGGTGCCCACCACGCCACGAATGTCTTCGCGGCGACAGCCGAGATCGGCCATGACATTGTCCAGCACCTTCTTGGCCGCGTTCACGAACGACGGGCCCGTGGGGATGACGTGCCAGGCCTGGATCGCGCCTTCATCCGCGATGAGGACGGCGTCCGTGGAGACAGAACCAATATCAATACCCGCGTATAACATCAGCCATCACTCCCTGAAGTCCTTGTTCTTGCTCGTGCGGTGACTGGCGATCATGGTGGCGCTGTAACCGCTGCAGCGCGTCCAGGGATTGCCGCAGGTCCAGCTGAACGGCCTTCGACATGGGGAGGTCCAACCCCTCCACCACGGACTTCTTCATGGCGACGAGGGCTGATCGCGGAGCCCTCGCGAGACGGCGAGCCACCTGTTCGCAGCGATTCGCGAGCATCTCCGGCTCGACGACCTCCTCGACGAGCCCGATGCGAAGCGCCTCCGCCGCGTCGATCGTGGTCCCGGACGAGAGCAATCTCATGCATTGCCCCCGACCCACCTGACGCAGGAGGCGTTGCAACACACCGCCGCCGGGGATCAGGCCAAACATGACCTCGGGCGAGCTGAACGTGGCTTTCTCGCTGGCGATGCGGACATCACAGGCGATGGCGAGCTCCACCCCCGCGCCGACGCAGACCCCGTTGATCGCGCAGATCACGGGTACGGACGCCCCGGCGATGGCGGACAGGAGCGCGTTCGAGCGCTCGATGAAGCGGAGCTGGTCATCCACGCCCCCAGCCAAGAACGACTTGAGCTCGAGGCCGCGCGAGAAGACTCGCTTGTCTCCGCCGCCGATCACGACGCAGTGGATGGAATCGCGCTCGGACGCCGTCGCGAGCACCGACGCCATCTCCTCCGCCATCTCCTCGTTGAGGCAGTTGTCTCGACCCCTGTCGAGGACGACGCCGATCCAACCGGCGTGAACTGTGACCTCCAGGCATTTGAAGGAGGCGAGAGGAGCCGTCCACGCGGCAGGACGGAGAGATGGCTGTGGGGCCCCGGGTGCTCCGCCCGACGCACGAACCGAGCTTCCGAGCGAATCTGCCACGCGCCCCCCTACGAGAGTCACCCCGACTAACCGTCACATTTACTGATCGTAACGTTACGGGCCGGCAAGGTGCCAGCACCGCAAGTCGCTGTCAAGCGAAGAACAACACTTGGAGTAGAGGACACTTAGAGTGCGGTACACTTGGCGTAGCGGACGCGTGGAGCACAAAACACTCGCCGTCCCGGACACTTAGGACGCCATCCACTTTGAGGCTAATACACTTGGAGT
This sequence comes from uncultured delta proteobacterium, assembly GCA_963721145.1. GTDB lineage: Bacteria > Myxococcota > Myxococcia > Myxococcales > Anaeromyxobacteraceae > Anaeromyxobacter. The sequence continues at coordinate 41,082 of CAVRIC010000001.1, forward strand.
ACCGGACACTTCGAGCCTAATACACTTGGAGTGCCGGACACTTGGAGTACGACTGCCACGGATCGACTCTTCACTCGTCGTGCATCACCCTCGGAATACAGAACACTTGAAGTCGATGATCGACGGGACGACCAGGCCGCGGCCGTGCGCGAGGCCGTTCCGCGCTCTCCCGTACCCTGCACGCAACGGCGTCAGCGCCGGAATCATTGAGGAACTGGCAATGTGACGACGTCCTAACGCTATTGAGTCGCATGCGGGCGGGGGACCCCCTGTGGCAAGCAGCAACGAACGGTGGTCCCGAGGTAGACGGTATGTCCCATCAGATGAGCCCGTGCGAGGAGGCGCAGTTGCCGAGGACGATAATGACGCGACTGACGAGCCACGCAGCGGCCTGGCTCGGGTTGGTTCAGTTCGGGATGGAGCTCGCCGAAGCGGTCGCGCGGGGTTTCGAGCAGGGGGCTACTGAGGCAGCTGGTTTCGTGCGAACCGGCGCCGGCGCGCCGAGCGCCGCCGCGCCTGTTGGTGGTGAGCGCACGGAAGCCCGCCTGATGGCTGTTGCATCGGAATGAGACAGTGCAACGGAAGCAAATCCGGCCGGTGGCGCTCGGCCTTGTCCCGCAGACGTATCGTGAAGTGCCTCAGCGACTTCGAGAACCCGAGCGCCGGGCAGCAGGCCGGCGAGGTTGAGCGCCGTCACTCGTGAACGGGGACCATGGACCATGCCCGGAACCGAACTGGACCGTCCTGCCGCATGGCCGCGACGGCCATGACATGGACTGGCGTCGGCGTGCTCCGACTGAAACACCACCGCCGCGGATCATCCCCGACATCGGGCGAGAACACCACGCGCACGTCCGCTCCCTCCACGTCGAACGCGAACCGATGGAATGGCAGCGAAAGCCCGACTCCGCGAGCCTTCGCGTACGCCTCCTTCAAGGTCCATAGCTCGAGCGTGCGCCGCCGGCGCAGCGCCGCAGGCTGCGATGCGATGTCGGCCAGCTCGCTTACGGCGAAGCTTCTCCTGGCAACTTCCTCCAGGTCGCCGCGACGCTCCAGCCACTCGGCGTCGACTCCGACATCCCGTGCGACCGCCACCGCGCAGCAGACGAGCCCGTTTGTGTGGGACACACTGAACTCGAGCTTCGAGCCGCGCGGTGACGATACGTACGGTCGTCCGAGGTCCGTGCGGCCGAGCTCCCACTCGCGCGGAGGCACGTCCGCGTAGCGCGAGAGTGCCGTGCGCACGAGCGCGCGTGCTACGGCGAAGTCCCGCCGCAGCGCCTCCGTCACGAATCGTGAGCAGTGCACCAGCTCTTCGCGCGAAAGTACGGTGCGCTGCGCCTGGAGGGACGCCCCGCTCAACTCCGCGGTGGGCGTGTACCAGACGTGGACCTCGCCCTCTGACAGCGCCCGGAATTCCCCACCGTGCGTCGTCACCGGCCCGCCACGCCTGGACATTCCGATCGTGCTTCCGCGAACGACCCGAGAGACGGAGCTCCGCCGAACCGTCTCGAGCGATCGCGTTGCGCGACGAGAAACGACGCGAGCATGGGTCCCCTCTCAGTGAAGGCCGAAGAGATCTACCAGAGGCGTCACCGACGGTGCAAGCGAACCGAGCTGGGAGATCGTGCGGATCCGCTCGGCGATCCGCCACGGGCGGCGTGCGCAGCCGCGCGTCAAGACGTCGGTCGCCGGGCGGTGACCCATGTGTCATATGTAGAACCCCGACCCCCGACCTCCGGCGGGTTTCGAGGAGAACGACATGCTATGGCCCTACCAGCGTGGTTCAGCCGCGCGCGATCCCGCCCGACTCGACGGGTGGCTACCCCCGGGTGCTTGGATGTTGGAGCGCCATGTGATCGATGTACCGCTTTCCCCTGCGGATGCCCTCGCTGGCATCACCGGCTTGCGGCTCCGTGACCTCCCGATGGTCCGCGTGCTCTTCAAATTGCGCGGGCTCTCGACCCCAGCCGGTGGCGCCACGACGCTCCTCCAGTTCTTCAGCACCTGGCCGTTCCTACTGCTCGAGGAGGAACAAGGCCGAGAAGTCGTGGGCGGGGTCGTCGGCCCCTTCTGGCAGTGGCGCCGCGGCAGCCTTCCGCGGTTCATCCCGGACACACCTGGCAGATTCCGCGAGGCGCTGGCGGAAGGGAGGATGGCGGCTCTGGCCAACTTCCGCGCGGATCCGGTGCCCGGGGGTGCCCGCCTGTGGTCGGAAACCTGGGTCCACGCGCCAGCGCCCGGACAGCGGGCGGCGTTCACCGCCTACTGGCTGAACATCGGTCCGTTCAGCGCCTGGATCCGGCGGATGTTTCTGCGCAGTGCTCGGGCGCGAGCGGTGACTGGGGGTCTGACCGGGGGGCGGGCATCGACGCTTGCCCCCTAGCCAGGAACGACCGCAGCGCTCCGTTCTGCGCTTCGACAGGTGCACCGTGCGTTCGAGCATCACCTCGCCCGAGTCGAGCGCGTCGTAGAGCAGTTGCTGTCCCCAGCGGCCGGCCGAAGAACCCCTGGCTGAGCCCCTGCTTGAACCGCCTGAGCTCCTCCCGACGCATGAGGCCGCCGAAGACGAAGCTCGAGTCGTCTTGGCACGAGATCGCGCCGCCCGAACGGAACGGTTTCACAGCGCAGGCCGGCTCGTGCCGTCAGGAGCGGTGCACGCTCCATCCGCCGCTGACGGGTGGGGGCGCGGGGTCGCACTCCTCGGGGGGGGCCGGAGCGCTCGTCGCCCTGCTCGCCGCGCCTGGCGCGCCGCGCCGGACGCGCCCCCGGCGGGCCGCGCTCGCGCGATCCGGGACCTTTCCCGGTCGAGCCGTCCGAGATGCCGTAGAAACCGGCGCGCGCGGTACTACGATGCACTCGTGCTCGAACCGTCCCGTGCGGACGAGGCGCTCAGCGCGGGCGTCGTCGTCGGAGTGCCGGCGGAACGCGACCGCGCCGCGGCGGCACGGGCGGCGCTCGTCGTGCAGGAGGCGCTCCGGGCGGCTTTTCCGGGGCGGCGCGCAGTTGCGCTCGTCCTCGCCCGGGACCCCGAGGGGACGCTGCCGCCGGGCGCCGCGATCCCGCTGCCCGAGCCGGGGCAACCGGTGCCGGCCATCCACACCGGCGGGGGCGCCTCCCCGGAGGCGGCCCTCCACACGCTGCTCGACGTCGCGCTCGCGATCGGCACACCGGTGTGCGCGCTGCTCGAGCCGATGCCGCGCCCCGCCGATCCGGGGTGGCTCCGGGCGATCCTCGACCCAGTGCTCCGCGGGGACTCGGACCTCGTCGCGCCGTCGTACGCGCGACGCCGGCTCGACGGCGTCCTCGTCACGGGCCTCGTCTACCCGCTCACCCGCGCGCTCTTCGGCCAGCGCCTGCGGCAACCGCTCGGGCGCGAGCTCGTGATCTCGCAACGTCTCGCGGAGCATCTCTCGCGCGACGTCGAGTGGCGGACCGACCCCGGGTACGCCGGCGCCGACCTGTGGGTGATCACGAAGGCCCTCGTGCGCGAGTGCCGCTGCGCGCAGGTGTTCCTCGGCCCCCGGCCGATCCCGCAGCCGCAGCCGCCGGACGTGGCCGATGCGCTCGCCTCCGTGCTCGGCACGCTGTTCCACGAGATGACGCTCCACGCGGCTCGCTGGCAGCGCGTGCGCGGCTCGTGTCCGGTCGCCACCTTCGGCGACGAGCACCTGCCCGACGATGCACCGCACCCGCCCGCGCCCGGCCCGCTCGTCGCCGGGTTCGCCCTCGGCGCCCAGGACCTCCGCCGGTTCTGGGGCGCCGTGCTGCCGCCGCAGGCGCTCTACGCGCTGCAGCGAATCCCGCGCGATCCGCCCGAGGCGTTCCGGATGCCCGACGCGCTCTGGGCGCGGGTCGTGTACGACTTCGCAGTGGGCTGGCGCGTGAAGGCGATGGACCGCCTCCAGCTCCTGCGCTCCATGACGCCGCTCTACCTCGGCTGGGTCGCGTCGTGGGTCAACGAGGTCGGGCCACCTCGACGCGGCGGCCGCGGATGCGCGCGTCGAGCGGCTGTGCGAGGCGTTCGAGGCGGAGAAGCCCTACCTCATCTCTCGGTGGCGCTGGCCGGACCGGTTCTCGCCATAGGAGTGAATGCCATGTGGGATCGCGTGAGGGACGTGTTCGAAGAGGCGCTCTCGCGGCTCGGTGCGGTGGCGGCGGCAGACCTGCCCGGGATCGTGGCGATGCTCGTCGTGATCCTCGGCGCGATCCTGGCGGCGTTCCTCGTGCGGGCGGTGCTCCGGTTTGCGCTCGCCCGCGTCGGCTTCGACCGGCGGGCGAGAGAGTGGGGCATGACCTCCGGGGAGGGCCTCGAGTCGCACCACGAGCCGTCCTGGCTCGTCGCACGGGGGGCGTTCTGGATCGTGGTGGCGACCGGAGTCGCCTTCGCCCTCGCCGTCCTCGGCGCGTCGACGACGAGCCTGGTCGGGCTCTCCCTGCTCGGGTTCCTGCCGCGCCTGGTCGTCGGCGCGATCGTCCTCCTCGCCGGGATCGGCGCAGGCCGGTTCCTCGAGCGCGCGGTGCTCATCGGCGCCGTGAACCAGGGGATCCGGCAGGCGCGGCTCCTCGCCTGGGGCGTGAAGTGGGTGGTGCTCGTCCTCGCGGCGGCGATGGCCCTCCAGCACTGCGGCATCGGCGGGTCGCTCCCCACGCTCGCGTTCGCCATCGTGGTCGGTGGGATCGTGCTCGCGACGGCGCTCGCCGTCGGGCTCGGGGCGAAGGACTCGGTCGCGCGCGCGCTCGAACGGCGTGCGGATGCCGAGAGCGCCGCGTCCGAGACCCCGGAAAAGGATCGGATCCACCACCTGTAGGACCCGAGCGGGGCACCGGTGCGCGATCGCAGGAGCGGCATCCTCCTCCACCCCACCTCGCTCCCGGGTCCGCACGGCTCCGGCGACCTCGGCGCCGCTGCCCACCGCTTCGCGCGCTGGCTGTCGGGCGCGGGACAGCGACTCTGGCAGGTCCTTCCGCTCGGCCCGACCGGGTTCGGCGACTCCCCGTACCAGGCGCTCTCGTCGCGTGCGGGGAACCCGCATTCTGGTGTCGCTGGAGGTGCTCGCGCGCGAGGGGTGGCTCGGCGACGCCGATCTGGCCGGTGCCCCCGCAGACGAGCCCGAGCGGGCGGACCTGGGGCGCGCCGGGGCGTGGCGGCGCGAGCGCCTCGCGCGGGCGGCCCGCCACTTCGCCGCGACGGCCGGTCCGCAGGCCTCGGCCGAGCTCGAGGACTTCCGCGCCCGCGAGGGCGACTGGCTGCACGAGTGGTCGCTGTTCGCCGTCCTGAAGGACGTGCACGGGGGGAGGCCCTGGACGGAGTGGCCCTCCCCCCTCGCCCGCCGGGTCACCCCGGCCCTCGACGCTGCACGCGCGCGGTACGCCGAGGCGATCTTCGTCGAGGAGTTCGCGCAGTGGTGCTTCTTTCGGCAGTGGGACGCGCTCCGCAGCCACTGCCGCGCGCTCGGGATCGCCGTCATGGGCGATCTCCCCATCTACGTGGCCCACGACTCCGTCGAGGTGTGGACGCGCCCGGATCTGTTCCGGCTCGACGCAGCCGGGCGCCCCACCGGCGTGGCGGGCGTGCCGCCCGACTACTTCAGCGCCACGGGGCAGCGCTGGGGCAACCCGCTCTACGACTGGGACGCGATCGCGCGGGACGGCTGGCGCTTCTGGGTCGAGCGCGTGCGCGGCACGCTCGCGCTCGTGGACCGGGTCCGGCTCGACCACTTCCGCGGCCTCGAGGCGTACTGGGAGATCCCCGTGGACGCGCCCACGGCCGAGGCGGGCCGGTGGGTGCCCGGCCCGGCCGGAGAGCTGCTGTCGGCCCTCGAGCGGAGCCTCGGGCCGCTGCCGTTCGTGGCCGAGAACCTCGGCGTCATCACGCCGGAGGTGGAGGCGCTCCGGCGGCGGTTCCGGCTGCCGGGGATGGCGATCCTCCAGTTCGCGTTCGGGAAGGACCCGCAGGCGCCCACCTTCCGGCCGCACGCCTACGAGCGCGACACCGTCGCCTACACCGGGACGCACGACAACGACACGGTGATGGGCTGGTGGGAGGGCGGCGTCGAGGGGAGCACCCGCACCGCGGCCGACGTCGAGGAGGAGAAGGCGCTCGCGCGCGCCTACCTCGCCACGGACGGCCGCGAGATGAACTGGGTGATGATCCGCGCGCTCCTCGGCGTCGGTCGCGGACACCGCGATCGTGCCGCTGCAGGACGTGCTCGGGCTCGGGAGCGAGGCGCGCATGAACCGCCCCGCGACGCTCGGAGGCAACTGGCGGTGGCGCTTCCGCGAGGAGGCGCTCCGGCCGGAGCACGCGCGGCGGCTGCTCGAGCTCGCCCGCCTGTACGGGCGCGTCGGCTGACCGCTCACTCGGAGCGGAAGGTGCGGACCCCGAACAGCAGGGAGACGAGCCAGGACAGGAACGCCAGCGCGAGCGCGAGGAGGAGCGCCTGCCAGAACCCGACGCCGTACGCGCTCATCACGACGCCGAGCCAGATCGCGACGTACAGCAGCCAGGGCAAGAGCAGGAACCAGAGGAACTTCGCGAGCGTCACGTAGTACGCGATCGAGAGGACGATCGAGACGAGCACGGCATGCCCGAAGGTGTTGGCGGGGTTTCCGGGAGAGACCCAGGCGACCGCGAGCCAGAGGACGCCCGCCGACACGACGAGCCGGACCAGGAACGCGAGGGCGTGGCTCCGGCCGAGATGGGGAGAGTTCTGGGTCATCGGTGGGAGCTTACCTCCTGGCGGTGGACGATGGCGGTCCTGCGCCCACGTCGTCCCACGGAGCTTCCGGGGGAGCGAGGAGGGGGCGCCCCGAAATGCGGTTTCCCACAATTCCAGGCCGCGCGTCGTGCCCGGTATCCTCGGCCTCATGAGCAAACTGCCCATGGCACCGTTCCAGCGGATCGAGGGCGACGACGCACCGGATGACTCCGATGACGACAAGCGCACCCGCTTCGGCCTGCTCGCGAAGACGATGGTGACGATGCTCGCCGTCGGCCTGCTTCCCCTCGCCCTGTTCGGCAGCGCCACGCTGCTGCAGCAGCGCGACCGGATCCGCGGCGACGCCGAGCGCTCGATGCAGGCGAACGCGGAGCGGATCTCCGCGCAGGTGGACGAGTGGTTCGACAAGAACGTGCGCGTCCTGCAAGCCGCGGCGAACCTGCCGGCCATCTCCGCCATGCGCGGCGAGGACCAGGGGAAGGTCCTCGCGGCGATCCAGCAGGCGTACCCGTGGATGTACCTCGTGTTCACCGTCACGCCGGACGGCAAGAACATCGCGCGCAGCGACAGCAAGCCGCTCACCGACTACTCCGACCGGCAGTACGTGAAGGACGTGGTGGTGGGCGGGAAGCCGCTGAGCTGGGAGACGTTGATCGGCAAGACCTCGAACAAGCCGGCGCTCGTGCTCGCCGTGCCGGTGAAGGTGAACGGCGCGCTGGTCGGCGTCCTCGCCGCGGCGATGAACATCGAGGACATCTCCGCCATCGTGGCGACCTGGAAGACGGGGCGGACCGGGTTCGCGTTCCTCGTCGACGAGAAGGCGAAGGTCATCGCGCATCCCCGCGAGCAGTTCGTGCTCTCGCAGACGCACCTGAACGACCATCCCCTGGTCTCGACGTTCCTCTCCGACGGGCAGCCGCACCTGCTCTCGTACACGCAGACGGACGGGAAGCAGGTCCTCGGGTACGTCCAGGGCAACCGGAACCGGTGGGCGCTCTCGGTGCAGCAGAACGAGGAGGAGCTGTTCGCGCCCCTCCGTCAGACCCTCACGCTCGGGCTCGCGCTCCTCGTGGCGGCGGCGATCCTGGTGACGGTGTTCGCGACGTTGTTCTCGAAGATGCTGATCCGGCCCATCGTCGAGATGACGCTCGCCGCGGACGAGATGAGCCTCGGAGCGCTCGACCGGCCCATCCCCTCTTCGCGCAAGGACGAGCTCGGTCTGCTCGCCAAGTCGCTCGAGCGGCTGCGCAAGAGCATGAAGGCCGCCATCGCCCGGCTGTGAGCCGCCTCACGCGGGCTTTCGCAGCTCGAACCAGTAGAACCCGTAGGGCCCGAGCGTGAGGAAGTAGGACAGCTTCCCGATGCGCGGGAACTCGGTGTAGCCGATGATCTCGACCGGCACGTAGCCCTCGAACTGGGTGAGGTCGAGCTCCGCCGGCTGCGCGAAGCGCGACACGTTCGCGACGCAGAGGAGAACGTCCTCCTCGTGGCGCCGCACGTACGCGAGCACCTTCCGGTTCGCGACCGGCAGGAACTCCATCGTCCCGCGCCCGAACGCCTTGAACAGCTTCCGGAGCGCGATCGTGTTGCGCATCCACTGGAGGAGCGACGACGGATCGCGCAGCTGCCGCTCGACGTTCACCGCCTGGTACCCGTAGACCGGGTCGGAGATCGGCGCGGTGAAGAGCCGGGCCGGGTCCGCGCGCGAGAACCCCGCGTTGCGGTCCGGGCTCCACTGCATCGGGGTGCGGACGCCGTTCCGATCGTGGAGGTAGATGTTGTCCCCCATCCCGATCTCGTCCCCGTAGTAGACGACCGGGGTGCCGGGGAACGAGAAGAGGAGCGAGTTGAGGAGCTCCATCCGGCGCCGCGAGTTGTCGACGAGCGGCGCGAGCCGCCGCCGGATCCCGACGTTCAGCTTCATCCGCGGGTCCTGCGAGTACGCGAGGTACATGTAGTCCCGCTCGTCGCTCGTCACCATCTCGAGCGTCAGCTCGTCGTGGTTGCGCAGGAAGAGGGCCCACTGGCACGGCTCCGGGATGGCGGGCGTGCGGCGCATGATGTCCACGAGCGGCTCGACGTCCTCGAGCCGGAGCGCCATGAAGATCCGCGGCATGAGCGGGAAGTGGAACGCCATATGGCACTCGTCCCCGCTGCCGAAGTAGGGCCGGACGTCTTCCGGCCACTGGTTCGCCTCGGCGAGCAGCATCCGCCCCGGAAAGCGCTCGTCGACGAAGCGGCGGATGGTGCGGATCACCTCGTGCGTCGCGGGCAGGTTCTCGCAGTTCGTCCCATCCTGCTCGATCAGGTACGGCACCGCATCGAGGCGGAACGCGTCGACGCCGAGCTCCGCCCAGAACGCGAGCGCGTCGAGCATCTCGCGGAGCACCGCCGGGTTCTCGAAGTTCAGATCGGGCTGGTGGCTGAAGAACCGGTGCCAGTAGTACTGCTTCGCCTCGGGGTCCCAGGTCCAGTTGGACTTCTCGGTGTCCGTGAAGATGATCCGCGCGCCCTTGTACCTGTCGTCGGTGTCGCTCCAGACGTAGTAGGCGCGCTCCGGCGAGCCCGCCGGCGCGCGCCGCGCCCGCTGGAACCAGGGGTGCTGGTCCGAGGTGTGGTTCACCACGAGCTCCATCAGGATCCGGATCCCGCGGGCGTGCGCGGCCGCGACCAGCTCGCGAAAGTCCTCCAGCGTGCCGTAGTCCGGGTGGATCCCCTTGTAGTCCGCGATGTCGTAGCCGTCGTCCTTGAGCGGCGACGGGAACAGCGGCAGCAGCCACAGGCACGTGATGCCGAGGTCCTGGAGGTAGTCGAGCTTCTGGACGAGGCCGCGCAGATCCCCGGTGCCGTCGTCGCTCGAATCGAAGAACGACTTGACGTGCGTCTCGTACAGGACCGCGTCCTTGTACCAGAGGGGATCGAGAAGACGCCTTCGCTGGAACGTCGCCATTTCGCCGCGGTCTCCTCGCTCCATATTGCCGGAGCCCAAGGCGCGGCGCTGCGGGCCCGGGGGGCACGTCCGCCCGCCCGGCCGCTCGCCGGGGGAGGGCGTTCCTTGGTCGCCGCGCGAATCCCAGCTTCTACACGTGGCGTGGGGGGGCGCGATCGGACGGCGGCTCCGCATCGGCGCGGCTGCCGGCGTGCTGGCGGCGCTGGCCGCGTGCCAGCCGTGGAGCTGCGACTTCGAGAGCCACGGGGCGTGCATCGAGTTCACGCGAGATCCGCCCGATCTGGAGGCTGCCCGGGTGCGCGTGGACGCGCTCCTCGAGCGCGAGCTGCCGTTCTGGGGCCTCTCGGGCCTGTCGGGGTGGCGCGTCCAGTTCCGGGAGACGACCGATCACCCGTGCTACCTCGCCGCGCTCAGCGAAGGGTGCACGGACTACCTCGAGAAGACGATGTCGGTCCGGGTCCCGCCGACGTCGAACGGCTGCTTCGAGGCGGCGGAGCTCCTCCACGAGCTCGGGCACTACGCGCTCGGCGACCCCATGCACTCGAACGACACGTGGAAGGGCGTCTCCGGCGCCTTCGCCCCCATGGTCTGGGACTTCCCGGGTGCGCCCCCGGAGTGCGCCCGCCGGTACGAGGGAGTCACCACCGGGATGTGGACGGTCACGATCGACGGGTTCTGAAGCGCTCGCGCGGCGCGTCACGCCCTCCCGGGCCAGGCGCCCGTCCACGCGCCCCGTCCGGGCGACGACCCGAAATCCCGACGACGCTCCTCCCCCCGCACCGCCCGCCGGGTTAATGCCCATTCACACGAGGAGGTGACCGATGGCGTCCATCCGGAAGCACATCACCCGCGAGGTCGTCTCCCTCGACGCCGCGGCGCCGATCCGCGATGCGGCCCGGCTCATGGCGGATCGCAAGATCGGGTCGGTGGGGGTGAAGGAGGACGGGAAGCTCGTCGGGCTCGTGACGGAGCGCGACCTCGTCATGACCGTGCTCGCCCGATCCGGAAACGCGAACGGGCCGATCCGCGAGGCGATGCGGGGCGGCATCCCGCGCGTCAAGGCGGAAGCGACCGAGGTGGACTGCGCGGCCGTCATGCGCGATCACGCCACGCGCCACCTGCTCGTCGAGGACCAGGGACAGATCGTGGGCGTGGTCTCGATGCGCGACATCATCCAGCTCATGCTCGACGAGAAGCAGTTCCTGATCGAGCAGCTCCACACGTACATCCAGGGGCGCTGAGCCGAGCCTCCGTGGGGCTCGTCGGATGGCCGCGCTGCGGCCCGCGAAGGCCCGCCCTCGATGGGGCTCGCCGGAAGCGGCCACGCCCGGGCGAGAGCGCCGCGGCGCGCTCGACGTCACTGCCCCGGCGCGTTCGGATGGAACGGCGCCTGGCGCGGCGCTGCGGCGGGCAGCTCGGGCTCGGGCCGCGGGATCCCCGGCAACTCGCGCCCGGGCGGCGCCCCCGTCCTGCCGGGAAGCTCGGGCTCGGGGGGCGGCGTGCGCGGGATCTCGGGCGCGTTCTCTCCAGGCCGTGTCGGGTCGCCCATGGCTCCTCCTCTGGCGCTCCAGGCATGTCTAGCCTCTCCGTGACCGCAATGCCCGGCTGGCCGGCCCTTCTCACACGGTGAATCCCCCCGCCCGGGGCCTTCACCCTGCGCGCGCCGGGCGGTACGCCCCTGAGCCGAGGAATCGATGCGGATCGCGGTGCCGAGGGAGACGGCGGAGGGAGAGCGCCGGGTCGCGCTGGTGCCCGAGAACGCCGCGCGCCTGGTGAAGCAGGGACACGAGGTCCGCATCGAGAAGGACGCCGGGCGCGCGGCCGGCTTTCTCGACTCGGCGTACGAGTCCGCCGGCGCCGCGACGGTGGCGGGCGCGCCGGCGACGATGGAGGGAGCCGCCATCGTGGCGCGGGTGCGGGCTCCGGACGCGCGGGAGGCGGAGCAGATCCCCGCGGGAGCGCTCGTGATCGGGCTCCTGGCGCCGTTCCAGAACGGGCCGCTGCTCGCGCGGCTCGCGGCGCGAGGCGTGCATGCCATCGCGATGGAGCGCGTCCCTCGCACGACGCGGGCCCAGTCGATGGACGCGCTGTCCTCCCAGGCGACCCTGGCCGGGTACAAGGCCGTGCTCCTGGGCGCGGCCACGCTCCCGCGCATCCTCCCCATGATGACCACCGCTGCGGGAACGCTCGCGCCGGCGAAGGCGTTCGTCGTCGGCGCGGGGGTGGCCGGGCTCCAGGCCATCGCCACGGCGCGCCGGCTCGGCGCGGTCGTCTCCGCCTTCGACGTACGGCCCGTGGTGAAGGAGCAGGTCCAGTCGCTCGGCGCATCGTTCGTGGAGGTCCCTCAGGTCGCGGCGGAAGGCGCCGGCGGGTACGCCAAGGAGCTCGGCGCGTCCGAGCAGGAGCGCGTGCTCGCCGCCATCGGCGCCCACGTCCGGGACATGGACCTCGTCGTCACGACCGCCCAGATCCCCGGCAAGCCGGCCCCTCGCCTGATCACGGCGGACATGGTCCGGTCGATGCGCCCGGGATCGGTGGTGGTGGACCTCGCTGCCGAGACCGGGGGCAACTGCGAGCTGACGCGCGCCGGAGAGACGGTCGTGGAGGGGGGCGTGACGGTGCTCGGTCCGCTGGACCTGCCCTCCTCCGTCCCGTTTCACGCGAGCCAGATGTACGGCCGCAACGTGCTGACGCTCGTGCAGCACCTCGCGAAGGACGGGCGCCTCGAGCTCGGGCTCGAGGACGAGATCGCCGCGGCGATGCTCGTCGTCTTCGACGGGAAGGTGCGCCTTTAGCGCAAGGAGGGCGCGAAGACATGCAAGGGCTCCAGCTCCTCGAGATCTACGTCTTCGTCCTCGCCGGGTTCGTCGGGTTCTTCACCATCACGCGGGTGCCGGCGCTCCTCCACACGCCGCTCATGTCGGCGACGAACGCGATCAGCGCCATCTCGCTCGTCGGGTCGGTGGTGATGGCGGGTGCGAACTACGGCCTCCTCGCCACCGTGCTCGGCTTCCTGGCCGTCACCTGCGCCACCATCAACGTTGTCGGCGGGTTCATCATCACCGACCGGATGCTCAAGATGTTCCGGCGCGGCGGCCGGCCGGAGGCGAAGAAGTGACCCTCCGGACGGTGTTCATCGAGGCGGCCTACCTCGCCGCGTCCCTCCTGTTCATCCTCGGGCTCCGCAGCCTCACCGTGCCCGACCGGGCGAGGCGGGGAATGCAGCTCGCCGCGCTCGGGATGCTCGTCGCGATCGTCGGCACGCTGCTCCACCACGAGATCGTCCGCTACGACTGGATCCTGGCGGGCCTCGCGGTCGGGACCGTCATCGGATACCCGCTCGGCGTGTACGTCCCGATGACCGCCATGCCCCAGCGGGTCGCCATCTCGCACATGTTCGGCGCGATCGCGGCGACGCTCGTCGGCGTCGCCGAGTACTGGCGCCTCGGGAACGGCATGGACGTGCCGCGCCCGGTGATGGCGGCGCTCGGGTTCGAGGTGCTGTTCGGCGCGCTCACCATCACCGGAAGCTTCATGGCGTTCGGGAAGCTCCAGGGGATCCTCCCCTCGCGCCCGGTCACGTTCCGCGGCCAGAACTACGGCTCGATGGCGATCTTCGTCACCGCGGTCGGCCTCTTCGCCTGGCTCGTGGCGCGCCCCGCGATCCCGAACGCGTTCTACGCGATGGTCGCGCTCGCCCTCGTCTTCGGGGTGTCGCTCGTCCTCCCCATCGGCGGCGCCGACATGCCCGTGGTGATCTCGCTGCTCAACTCCTACGCCGGCCTGGCCTCCTCCGCGACCGGCTTCGCCATCGGCAACAACGTCCTCATCATCGCGGGCGCGCTCGACGGGGCCTCGGGCTTCATCCTCTCCATCATCATGAGCCGGGCGATGAACCGGTCCTTCACGAACGTGCTCTTCGGCGCGTTCGGCGCGGCGCCGGAGGCGTCGGCGCGCACGGCGGAGGGGCTCACGGTCCACGCGATCACGCCGGAGGACGCCGCCATCCAGCTCGGCTACGCGCGGAGGGTCATCATCGTGCCGGGGTACGGGATGGCGGTGTCGCAGGCGCAGCACCAGGTGCGCGAGCTCGCGAGCCTCATCGAGAAGAACGGGGGGAGCGTGGTGTACGCGATCCACCCCGTGGCGGGGCGGATGCCCGGCCACATGAACGTGCTCCTCGCCGAGGCCGACGTCCCGTACGACAAGCTGAAGGAGATGGACGAGGTGAACGACGAGTTCAAGAACGCGGACGTGGCCCTCGTCATCGGCGCGAACGACGTCGTGAACCCCGCCGCCCGGACCGACAAGGGCTCGCCAATCTACGGCATGCCCATCCTGAACGCCGACCACGCGAAGCAGGTGATCGTGATGAAGCGCTCGATGAACCCCGGCTTCGCGGGCATCGAGAACGACCTCTTCTACCGCGACAACACCGCGATGCTCTTCGGCGACGCGAAGCAGTCGCTCGCGAAGGTCGTGCAGGAGATCAAGCAGGGGTAGAGGAGCAGCCCTCGAAGAGCTGTCGAGCCGGATGCCTAGATCTCGCCCGCCCGCATCCTCCGCCACGCGTCCCGCTTCTCCGCTGGAAGGAAGTCCACCGTGAACCGCCACGCGTCGTAGAGCCAGCGCAGCTTCTGCTCGGGCGTGAGCTTCCGGTACGCGACGAGCTCCTCGTCCGTGTGGTGGTGCTCGAAGCCGCGGAGACGCCGATCAGGTGCCACGTGTCGCCTCCTGGACCCGACGCAGGGCGTCCACGTCGGACGCGTCCTGCGCACGCTCCGTCCCGGTCTTCATCCGGATGAGGACGTCTATCGACGCGACGGGGAAGGCCACCCCCGCCGCCGACATCTTCACCGCCGTCCGCTCGATGTCCTCGTACGGAACCGGCGACGCGATGACGAGGTCGACCTCCCGGAGGGGCTCCTTCGGATCCGCGAACGTGATGGCCTTCACGTTCCGTTCGGCGATCCAGCCGCGAACGACCGAGGCGTCGGCAAGCTCTGCCCGCGTGACGGGGAGCCGGGAACGAAGTCCCAGCCCCTCGAGGACGTCCGCGGCCCGAGCGAGCACGCCGCCGTCGATCGCCACCGCAATGTCCACGTCCGCCGTGAAACGCGGGACCCCTTGCAAGTTCACCGCGATGCCGCCAACCACCACGAACGGGATCCCCGCCCCGGTCAGTGCGGAGAGCACGTCGTGGTAGAAGAGGCCGCCCGACATCGCCGGAACGATAGCACCGGGCGCTCGAGCGTGCCCGCCGTCTATCTCGGGAACGCGTTCTTCACGAGCGGCTCGACGTCCTGCTGCGGCAGGTGGCACGCCGTGCAGCTCCAGCGCGCGCCCACGACCTTGTCGCCCCGCTTCCCGGGGGCGTTTCGCGAATCCGTGTAGTGGCTCGCCGGGATCGGCGTCGGCTCGCCTTTCTTCTTCTCCGCGACGGCGTGGCAGTCGACGCACGCGTTCTGCTCGCGCGTGATGGGGAGGAAGTCCTCGACCCCGTGCGGGACGGCGGGCGCCGCGCCCGGGAACGCGCGCGGGCGCACCGGCCGATCGCCCGGTGCGCTCTCGTTCTCCTTCACCCGCGGGGGCGCGGGAACGTCGAGGGCGGCGCCCTTCGACAGGCCGATCTGCGCGTCGGGGGTGCGCTTCGGGGCAGCGCCCGTGACGGCGAGCGCGACGAGCGTCATGGCTGCGATGTTCACGGCGTCCTCCGCGCGACCTTCTCGTCGGCCTTGGTGACCTTCACCGCACACTTCTTGAAGTCCGTCTGCTTCGAGATGGGGCAGGTGGCGTCGAGCGTCACCTTGTTGATGAGCACCCCCTCGTCGAACCACGGCACGTAGACGAGACCGCGCGGGGGACGGTTCCTCCCCTTCGTCTCGACGCGCGCGAGGACCTTGCCGCGCCGGGACTCGATCTCCGCGAGGTCTCCGCGCCCGAGGCCGCGGGCGGCGGCGTCCTTCGGGTTCATCCAGAGCACCGCCTGCGGCACCGCCGCGTGGAGCTGCGGCACGCGCCGGGTCATCGACCCCGAGTGCCAGTGCTCGAGCACGCGGCCGGTGGACAGCCAGAGGTCGTACGTCTCGTCGGGCGCCTCCGGCGGCGGTGCGTACGGCCGGAAGAAGATCTTGGCCTTGCCCGCCAGCGCGATCTTGTCGCCCTGCCCGGGGCCGGCGAGGTCGCCCTGGGGAAGCTTCTTCATCGCCTTTCCGTAGAAGTCGATGCCGCTGCCCCGCTTCGCGTACGGGTCGTGCTCCTCGTTGAACCGCCAGCGCGTCTCCTTCCCGCCCACCACCGGCCAGCGGAGCCCGCGCACGTCGTCGCGCAGGTACACGTCGAAGTCGGCGAGGTCGTGCCCGTGACCGCGGCCGAAGCGGGCGTACTCCTCGAAGAGCGCCTTCTCCGGGAACCAGGAGATCTTGGCCGCCGCGACCGTGCCGTTGGGACCGCCCTTCGCCACCGGGTCCGGCCAGGCGAACTTCTTCGCGGCGGGGGTCGCGAAGAGGACCTCGTAGAGCGTCTGGTCGGGGCGGTAGCCGAGCTTCTCCGCGTCGGAGAGGACGTCCGGGAGCTTCCCGTCCTCGAACCCGTCCGCCTTGAGCCCCTGAAGCTTCTGGGTCCCCCACACCTCGCGCAGCGTGAAGCGCTTCGAGAGCTCCATCATCATCCAGAGATCGCTGCGGGCCTGGCCGGGCGCGTTCACCTGCTGCCGCCAGAGCTGCGTCCGCCGCTCCGAGTTCCCGTAGCCTCCCCACTTCTCGAAGTGGAGCGCCGCGGGAAGGATGAGGTCCGCCACCTTGCCCGAGAAGGTGGGGTAGACGTCCGAGACGACGATGAAGTTGTCCATCTCCCGCGCGGCGGTGAGCCAGTGGTTCGCGTTCGCGGTGGACTGGAACGGGTTCGTGACCTGCACCCAGAGCCACCCCACCCGACCGTCCTCGAGCGCGCGCATCATCTCCGTGATGTGGAGGCCGATCTTCGGGTTGAGCGTCCTCGCCGGGAGCCCCCAGATCTCCTCGGCGTGCTTCCGGTGCTCGGGGTCGTCCACCACCATGTCGGCGGGGAGGCGGTGCGCGAACGTGCCCACCTCGCGGGCGGTGCCGCACGCCGACGGCTGCCCGGTGAGCGAGAACGCCCCGTTCCCGGGCTTCGCCTGGCGTCCGGTGAGCAGGTGCAGCATGTACGCCTGCTCGTTCACCCAGGTGCCGCGCGTGTGCTGGTTGAAGCCCATCGTCCAGAACGAGACGACCTTGCGCGCCCGATCGCAGTAGACGTCGGCGAGCTGGCGCAGCTTCGCCGCGAAGGCCTCGAGCGGCTCGTCCGGATCGCCCTTCGCGAGCGGCGCGACCGCCTCGAGCGTGTAGGGCTCGAGACCCTTCCCGAGCTCGTCGAACGAGATGAGCCAGTGTCCGCCGGCCTGCTCGGCCTTGCTCTGCGCGACCGCCTCGCCACCGGCGCGGCCGAGCACGGCCGCGTCCGCCTTCGACAGCACCACCGTCCGCTGGTGCGCCCGGATCGGCAGCTCCAGCGGGTGCGCATAGCGATCGTCGGGCCGCATTCCGTAGCCGATGTCGGTCCACCCGGCGGCGTACACGCAGTGCTTCTCCACGTACTCCCGGTCCATCGCGCCGCGCGCCACGATCTCGCGCGCGAGGTAGTTCATGATCGCGAGATCGGTGTTGGGGCGGAACACGATCTCGAGATCGGCCATCTGGGACGAGGCGTTGCCGAACGTGGTCAGGTTCACGATGCGGTACGCCGGGGACCGGAGCTTCATCTCCTGGATGCGCCCCCACAGGATGGGGTGCATCTCCGCCATGTTCGCGCCCCACAGCACCACCGCGTCGGTCAGCTCGATGTCGTCGTAGCAGCCCGCGGGCTCGTCGATCCCGAAGGTCTGCATGAACGCCGCGACCGCCGAGGCCATGCAGTGGCGCGCGTTCGGATCGATGTTGTTCGAGCGCCAGCCCGCCTTCACGAGCTTCACCGCGGCGTAGCCCTCCATGATCGTGTACTGCCCGGAGCCCATCACGGCGACGCCGCCCGGGCCGAGGTTCGCGTGGTGGCGCTTCCATTCCCGCGCCATCACCGCGAACGCCTCGTCCCACGAGACCGGCTCGAGCTCGCCGCGCTTGTCGAAGCGCCCGCCCTTCTTGCGGAGGAGCGGTGTCGTGAGCCGGTCCTCCGCGGCGTGGACCTGGGGGAGCGAGAGGCCCTTCGCGCAGAGGAGGCCGCGGTTCACCGGGCTGTCGGGATCGCCCTTCACGGCGACGACCTTCCCCTTCGCCGTCGCGACGAGCACGCCGCAGCCGACGCCGCAGAACCGGCACGGCGCCTTGTCCCAGCTCCACGTGGATTCGGGCGGCGCGCCGGCGAGGGCGGACACGGGGAGCGCGGTCGAGACCGCAGCCGCGGCGGTGGTGCCGACGAACTCGCGGCGGGTGAGCTTGAGCATGCGGGGGTTCTCCCTCGAAGAATGGGCGACGACGATACGGGCGCCGTGGGGAACCTTGCAAGGATCCCGCCGTGGTGCAAACGCCTGATTTCACGAGATCGCGGGCCGTTCCAGCCATCCCACGCACCCGCCATTCGGTGCAGCGACACCGGGGTAACGGTGCGGCACCGCTGCCTCGCGCTCGAGCTCGTGACGGTCATCGGGTACGACTCCACGAACTTGTAGTGCCTGGGGATCTTGTAGCTCGCGATCTTGCCCCTGCAGTACGCGCGGATCGCGTCGCCGGTGAGGGCGGCGCCCGGGCGGAGCCTCACCCACGCGCCATCAGCTCCTCCCCGTACTTCACGTCGCGAGGCGCCGCGCGGCGCGCCCGCGCAGGATCACGGGAGCAGGAGGAGCGATCCGGTCGTCTGCCGCGCCTCGAGGGCGCGGTGCGCCTCGGCCGCCTGCGCCAGCGGCCAGGTCCGCGAGACCTCCACCCTCACCTTCCCGCTCCGGACCACCTCGAACAGCTCGGCCGCGCCGCGCTCGAGGTCCTCGCGCCTCGCGATGTAGGTGAACACCGTCGGGCGCGTGAGGAAGAGCGATCCCTTCCTCCCGAGGACCCCGAGGTCGAACGGCGGCACCGCGCCGGACGCGTTCCCGAAGCTGACCATCAGCCCGAGCGGGCGGAGCGCGTCGAGCGAGCCCTCGAAGGTCGCCTTCCCGACCGAGTCGTACACCACCGCGACGCCGGCGCCGCCGGTGATCTCGCGAGCGCGCTTCGAGAAGTCCTCGCGTGTGTAGACGATGACGTGATCGGCCCCGTGCGCACGCGCGACCCTGGCCTTCTCGTCGGAGCCCACCGTCGCGATCACCGTCGCCCCGAGCGCCTTCAGCCACTGCGTCATGATGAGCCCCACGCCCCCGGCCGCGGCGTGCACGAGGACCGTGTCGCCCGGCTTCACCGCGTAGGTGCGCCGGATCAGCGCGTGGACCGTCAGCCCCTTCAGCATCATCGCCGCTGCGGTACGGTCCGAGACGTCGTCCGGCAGCTTCACCAGGCGGTCCGCGGGGACGACGCGCGCCTCCGCGTACGCCCCGGGCGTCGCCACGTACGCGACGCGATCGCCGGCGCGGAGGTGCGCGACCTCGGCACCGACCGCCTCCACCACCCCGGCCGCCTCGACCCCGAGCCCCGACGGCATGGGGAGCGGGTACAGGCCGCTGCGGTGGTACACGTCGACGAAGTTCACGCCGATCGCGGTGTTGACGACGCGGGCCTCGCCCGGTCCGGGGTCGGCGGACGGAAGCTCCTCGATGCGGAGCACCTCGGGACCGCCGGGCTGCTGAAAGCGGATGGCCTTGGGCATGCCGGATTGCTAACCCGTTTTCCGCCGCTCCGCACGCGGCCCGTGGCCGCGCTCGGAGCTGCGCCCGGCACGGGCTGCGGGGACGCCTCGCGCTACCGCAGCGACGCGACGATCGCGTCCAGCACCGCCCGCGGCGGGCGGACCCGCTCCTCGGGGAGCGTCGCGAGCGGCTCGTCGACGACGTCCATCGTCTCGATGAACCCGGGCGCGCTCGTGTCCACGAAGAGCACGCCCGTGAGGACCTCGCCGCCCCTCCCCGCCTCCATCAGCCGGGCGACGGCCTTCGCCCGGTCGGAGGGGTCGTACCCCTCCTCGAGCTTCCGCAGCCGCAGCCGGGACCCGTCGTGCATCGTGACGTCGGTCGTGGTGCCCGGGTCGTAGTCGACCGTGATCTCCTCATAGGCGGGGATGAACGACAGCTCCTGCAGCGGCGCGTCGTGGTCCTTCATGTACGCGTACGACTTGGTCGATCCCTCGTGATCGTTGAAGGTGACGCACGGCGAGACCACGTCGAGCATCGCGGTCCCTCCGTGCGCGAGCGCCCCCTTGAGCATGGCGGACAGCTGCTTCTTGTCGCCGGAGAAGGAGCGCCCCACGAACGTGGCGCCGAGCTGGATCGCGAGGGCGCAGGTGTCGATGGGCGGCAGCTCGTTCACGACGCCGGTCTTCAGGGTGGAGCCGACGTCCGCGGTCGCCGAGAACTGCCCCTTCGTGAGGCCGTACACGCCGTTGTTCTCGATGACGTACACGATGCGCAGGTTGCGGCGCATCAGGTGGACGAACTGGCCGATCCCGATCGACGCGGTGTCTCCGTCGCCGGAGACGCCGAGCGGGAGCAGCGTCCGGTTCGCGAGCGCCGCGCCGGTCGCGACCGACGGCATCCTCCCGTGGAGCGCGTTGAACGCGTGCGACCGGTTCATGAAGTAGGCGGGGCTCTTCGACGAGCAGCCGATCCCCGAGAACTTGGCGACGCGCTCGGGCGGGACGCCGAGGTCGAACATCGCCTCGAGGATCCGCTCCGAGATCGCGTTGTGGCCGCACCCGGCGCAGAGCGTGGTCTTGCCGCCCTTGTACTCGAGCACGGTCAGGCCGAGCCGGTTCACCTTCGCGCCGGGGCCGGCGGGGGGCGCGCTCTGGGCCATGGGCTATCTCCCTTCCAGGCCGACGATCTCGTCGGTGACCGAGCGCGCGTCGAGCGGCAGCCCGTCCATGTGAGCGACGCTGCGGAGCCGCGGCGCGAGCTCCGGCGCGAGGTCGAGCCGCAGCAGCGCCGCGAGCTGCCCGTCGCGGTTCTGTTCCACGACGTACACCCGCTCGTGCCGCTCCACGAAGTCGTGCACCTCGCGCGCGAACGGGTACGCGCGCACCCGCAGGTAGTCGGTCTCGATCCCGCGCTCCCGCGCGAGCTGCACGCGTGACTCGACGACGGCGGGGTGCGACGAGCCGTACGCGACGATTCCCACGCGCGCCGTGCCGGGCCCGTGCAGCTCCGGCGCCGGCACGAGCGAGCGGGCCGTCTCGAGCTTGCGCGCGAGCCGCTCCATGTTCCGCTCGAACACGACCGGGCTCTCCGAGTAGTTCGCCTCCTCGTCGTGACCGGTGCCGCGCGTGAAGTACGAAGCTCGCGGATGGTCCGTGCCGGGGAGCGTGCGCCAGCCGATCCCGTCTCCGTCCACGTCCTTGTACCGGGCGAACCCGCCCAGGCGGTCGAGGTCGGCCTTCGAGAGCACCTTTCCCCGATCGAGCGGCCGCTCCGGGTACGGGAACGGGTCCGCCATCCAGTTGTTCATGCCGAGATCGAGGTCCGTCATGACGAAGACGGGCGTCTGGAGGCGCTCGGCGAGATCGAAGGCGTCGACCGCCATGGTGAAGCACTCGTCGACGGATCCCGGGAAGAGCAGGACGTGCTGCGTGTCGCCGTGGGAGAGGAACGCGGTCGAGAGGACGTCTCCCTGCGACGTCCGGGTCGGGAGGCCGGTGGAGGGGCCGACCCGCTGCACGTCGAAGATCACCGCGGGCACCTCGGCGTAGTAGCCGAGCCCGGCGAACTCCGACATGAGCGAGATGCCCGGGCCCGCGGTGGCCGTCATGGCGCGCGCCCCTGCCCAGCCCGCGCCGATGACCATCCCGATCGCCGCGAGCTCGTCCTCGGCCTGCACGACGGCGTAGGTCGCCTTCCCGTCGGGGCCGACGCGGTAGCGCTTCAGATGGCCGATGAGGCTTTCGACGAGGGAAGAGGAAGGCGTGATCGGGTACCAGGTCACGACCGTGACGCCCGCGAAGAGCGCGCCCAGGGCGCAGGCCGCGTTGCCGTCGACGATGATCTTCCCGCGGTTCGCGTCCATCCGCCGGACCCAGAACGGATCGCGCTTCTCGATGCCCGCCGCGTGCTCGAACCCGGCGCGCGCGGCGGCGACGTTCAGGTCGCGCGCCTTCGCCTTCTCCCCGAACTGCTTCGCGATGGCGGCCTCGACCTCTGCCATCTCGATGGAGAGCAGCCGGGCGAGGACCCCCACGTACGCCATGTTCCTGAGGAGCCTTCGGAGCTTCGGCTCTCCCGTCAGCGGCGCGACCAGCTTGTCGAACGGCACCGGGTAGAGGACGAGGTCGTCGCGCAGCTGCGGCGAGCGCCAGGGGGGCGTCGAACACGACGGCCGCGCCGGGAGCGAGCGCGAGGACGTCGTCGCGCGCGGTCTCCGCGTTCATCGCCACGAGGACGTCGATCTCCTTCTTGCGCGCGACGAAGCCGTCCTTCGAGGCGCGGATCGTGTACCAGGTCGGCAGCCCGGCGATGTTCGAGGGGAAGAGGTTCTTCCCCGAGACCGGCACGCCCATCTGGAAGATCGCGCGCAGCAGCACGGTGTTCGAGGACTGCGAGCCGGATCCGTTCGCCGTCGCGACCTGGATGGAGAAGTCGTTCACGACCGGACCGCGCTCGGCGGTCGGGGCAGTGGCCTGTGTCGTGGAGGTCTGGTTCCCGGGCATGGAGGCTCCGGCCTCGCGTCGAGGCCTCTCCGCTCCCGCTCTGCATAACGGCGGCTGGCCCGCATGTCACAGGGTGGCTCGCTCGATCCGGGCCCGTCGCGCGGCGCACGAGGCCGTCGCCGAGGCGGACCGCGTGCCCCGCTCGCCCCGGACGGGGCCGCGGCGGAATTCCCCCTCGCGCGGGGACGAACCGACGCCGTCACGCCTCGTTGTGAACCGCCTGCGGCCGGCGCACCCGCAGCGCGTCGCGCACCGCGGCGAGGAGCACCTCTGGCGTGAACGGCTTCGGCAGGAGCCTCGCGCCGCAGGGCATCGCATCGGCAGCGGAGAGGTGATCGCCGGCGTAGCCCGACATGAACACCACGCGGACCCCGCGCCACGTCCGGCCCAGCTCGCTCGCGAGGTCCACGCCGTTTCCCTCGGGGAGGATGATGTCCGTCAGGAGGAGGGCCGGCGCGGGGCGGCGCGCCGCCACCGCGCGCGCCTCGCCGACGGTCCCCGCCTCGACGACGACGTAGCCATGCCCGGACAGGGTCCGCCGGAGGATGCCTCGGAGCCGCTCGTCATCCTCGACGACCAGGATGGTCTCGTTGGCGCCGTCCGGGGCGCAGAGCGGCCTCTCCAGCGCGTCTTCGACCGCGCCGTCGTGCCGGGGGAAGTAGAGGCGGAACTCGGCCCCCCGGGAGGGCTCGGAGCGCACGCGGATGGCACCGCCGGACTGCCCCACGATCCCGAGCACGGTGGAGAGCCCGAGCCCGGTCCCGCGCCCCGGCCCCTTGGTGGTGAAGAACGGCTCGAAGATGCGGGCGCGGATGTCCGCTGGGATCCCGGCTCCCGTGTCGCGCACCGCGAGCACCGCGAGGGCTCCGCCCGGCACGTCCGGACCCTCCGGCCGCGCCGGATCGCCGGCGGAGAGGACCTCCACGTCCACGTCGAGCCTGCCCCCCTTCGGCATCGTGTCGCGTGCGTTGACCACGAGGTTCAGGATGACGAGCTCGATCTGACCGGGGTCGGCGAAGACGAACGTGGGCGCGCCGACGGTCACCGACAGCGCGATCCCCTCGCCGAGCACGTGCTGGAGCATCCGCTCCATGCCCTGCACGGTGCGGCCCAGATCGATCACGGTGGGCGCGAGCGCCTGGCGCCGCGAGAACGCGAGGAGCTGGCGGGTGAGCGCGGCGGCGCGCTCTCCGGCGTGGAGGATCTCGCGAGCGTCCTCCTGGCCCGGATGCGCGGGAGGGAGCGACTCGCGGATGCCGCTCGCCGCGGAGAGGATCACCGTGAGGAGGTTGTTGAAGTCGTGGGCGACGCCGCCGGCGAGCTGGCCGACCGCCTCCATCTTCTGCGCCTGGCGGAGGTGCTCGTCGTTCCGCTGCTTCTCGCGGTCCAGCCCTTCGAGCGCCTGCGCCATCTCGTCGAAGCTCTTCACCAGGTCACCGAGCTCGTCGCGCCGTGCCGGGAGATCCGTGCGCGCGAAGAGGTCCCCTGCCGCGATCCGCTGCGACGTGGCGGCGAGCCGCCGCAGCCGCCTGACCAGCATGAATTCCGCCATCAGGCCTGCCGCAGCGAGCGCGAGCGCGCTCGCGAGCAGCGCGCCGAGGAGCGCGCGGGACGTGACGCGGTTCACCGGGTCGAGGATGGCGCCCGTCGGGAGACCCGCCACGACGTACATCGCGACGGTCCCGTCCGGCGCCGTGACGCCGCGGAGATCGTACAGCCGCTGCACGCCGTCGTGCCCCTCGAGGGCGATCGGCCCCGCGGCGTTCCGGAGCGTCGAGACGAGCCGCTCGTCGAACGGGCGCCCGGCCCCGGCGGGGCCCGGCCTGGCGGAGATCGTGACGCCGCGGCGATCCAGCACCGCGACCTCCGCGCCGGCAGGGATCTCGAGCTCGTCGAGCTCGCGCTGGAGCTCGGACACGCCGAGCGAGGCGATCGCCACGGCGACCGTCTTCCCGTCGCGGCCCACCACCGGATAGCCGAAGCCGACCGCGCCCATCCCGCGCACCCGCGAGATCACGTGCTCGCCGATCCCGAGCCCACCCGTCCGGAGCACCTCGGCGAAGAAGGCGCGATCGGCCAGATCGACGCGACCGCGGGCAGGCGCGGCGCTGCAGAAGAGCACGCCATCGGTGCGGGCGGCCGCGAGGTTCACGAAGACGTGCTCCCGCGCGAGCAGCGGCGCGAGCGCTGCGGAGCACGCCTCGCCGTCGAGGGCCGCGAGCGCAGGCATGCGAGACATGCCGAGCAACAGCCCGCGCGCGACGTCCACCGAGCGCTGATGCCGTTCGGCGACGAGCCTGGAGAGCGCCGTCGCCTCGCCGGAGGCCTGGGCGACGAGCAGCCGCCGCTGCTCGCGCGCGGAGAGCAGCACGATCGCGACGGTCGGAACCCCCGTCACCAGCACGAGGACGAGCAGACGGACGCGTAGGCTCGCGAACACGGCGCGCTCCCTTCCGCGCTGGATCTCTCACCGATCCTCACGAAGGGCGCAATGGGCGCGGCAACAACCCACGGAGGGCGGCCGCGACCCTGCGCGGATCTGTCGCACGCGAGCGAGTTGAGACCGCGTTGCGATCGCCGGGGACAAGGGTGATCGAGCGACTCCATGCCGCTTCACGTCCGCGGGCTCAACGGAGCCCCGGCATCGCGGCCGGGGACTCGGCCTCCCTCGCGACGAGCGCCGGCTTCAACGGAGCCCCGGCATCGCGGCCGGGGATCGACGGGGAGGGGCGCTGATGGCGGGCCTTCCGTGGATGCTTCAACGGAGCCCCGGCATCGCGGCCGGGGATCGTCGACCCCGGAGACCTCGCAGCGTCCCGCGCCGACGCTTCAACGGAGCCCCGGCATCGCGGCCGGGGATCGGTGCTGCGCGGGACGAGCGAGTTCCTGGCCGTCGTGCTTCAACGGAGCCCCGGCATCGCGGCCGGGGATCGCGAGCCCGCCGAGCGGCGCGGACGGGTTCGTGAAATGCTTCAACGGAGCCCCGGCATCGCGGCCGGGGATCGTCGCTCCCGTCGTCATCCTCGTAGGAGGTCGAGACGGAGCTTCAACGGAGCCCCGGCATCGCGGCCGGGGATCGTTCCGGGTGCGCAGGCGACGACGGGGCGCGGGCTCTCGCTTCAACGGAGCCCCGGCATCGCGGCCGGGGATCGAAGGAAATTGGCGGGTGGTCCGAGCTGGAAATGCTGCTTCAACGGAGCCCCGGCATCGCGGCCGGGGATCGCTACCGCGGGACGTACACGGTCGGAGGGTTCCTATGAGCTTCAACGGAGCCCCGGCATCGCGGCCGGGGATCGCACCAAGGAAAGATGAGGGACTGACCCCGTGAGACTGCTTCAACGGAGCCCCGGCATCGCGGCCGGGGATCGCCGGCCGACTTCCTGCGGATGAAGGACGCGAGTGGGTGGCTTCAACGGAGCCCCGGCATCGCGGCCGGGGATCGTACGCGATCGTCAACGGGGAGCGGGTGTCGTGTCCGCTTCAACGGAGCCCCGGCATCGCGGCCGGGGATCGTCGGGTTTCCCGGGTCCGTGCTTCACGTCATGATGGCTTCAACGGAGCCCCGGCATCGCGGCCGGGGATCGCCTAACCCGCAGTGTGCAAACGGAGAGGTGGAGGTGCTTCAACGGAGCCCCGGCATCGCGGCCGGGGATCGGACGGCCCGGATCGCCGCCGAGGGCCGCGCCGCGTGGCTTCAACGGAGCCCCGGCATCGCGGCCGGGGATCGCTCGGGGCCGCGCCGGTTGCGGCGACCGATGATGCGGCTTCAACGGAGCCCCGGCATCGCGGCCGGGGATCGAGGCAGCTGGGAAAGACGACGCGCGGCCTCGCGCTGCTTCAACGGAGCCCCGGCATCGCGGCCGGGGATCGAGGCACGCGCATACAGGATTCCTCTCAGTGATAATAGCTTCAACGGAGCCCCGGCATCGCGGCCGGGGATCGGAGGAGCGGAGTATGAGCTGCTCCGGGAGCTGCGGGCTTCAACGGAGCCCCGGCATCGCGGCCGGGGATCGTCGGTGTAGTCGCCTCCCTGCTCGTTCGTCTTGTCGCTTCAACGGAGCCCCGGCATCGCGGCCGGGGATCGGAGTGGTACGTCGCGACCAGCGCCGCTGACGCGATGCTTCAACGGAGCCCCGGCATCGCGGCCGGGGATCGGTCGGTCGTCCGGAAGGTCTTCAAGCTGTTCGCGGAGCTTCAACGGAGCCCCGGCATCGCGGCCGGGGATCGGAGCTCGTGCACCGGTTCAGCTGGCACCTCGACGGGCTTCAACGGAGCCCCGGCATCGCGGCCGGGGATCGACCGAGGAGGTGGGCCAGCGGACGAGGGCGCTGCTGCTTCAACGGAGCCCCGGCATCGCGGCCGGGGATCGCTCGCCGCGCGCCTCGCGCCACACCGTGAACGCGAGGCTTCAACGGAGCCCCGGCATCGCGGCCGGGGATCGGGCTTCGGCTTCGTGGCCATCAGCGCTGTCTCCGTCGCTTCAACGGAGCCCCGGCATCGCGGCCGGGGATCGCGGTCCTCGACACGCTGCTCCCCGTCCTGAAGGCGTGGCTTCAACGGAGCCCCGGCATCGCGGCCGGGGATCGCTCGACGTAGCTCTTCGCGAGCGCGCCGACGTCCTTGCTTCAACGGAGCCCCGGCATCGCGGCCGGGGATCGGAACGATTCGCGCTACTGGAGGGCGCGGCGTGAGCGAGCTTCAACGGAGCCCCGGCATCGCGGCCGGGGATCGCGCGGAGGGGGCGAGAGCGTCGAGGGCGGCGAGGTGGCTTCAACGGAGCCCCGGCATCGCGGCCGGGGATCGGCGCGAGACGCAGATCGCGAAGTACGGGGACCTCCGGCTTCAACGGAGCCCCGGCATCGCGGCCGGGGATCGCACATCTCCAGGCGCTGCGGCGCGCGGCCGCCCGCGCTTCAACGGAGCCCCGGCATCGCGGCCGGGGATCGTTCCCCGCTGCGGTGGTCGAGAGCACGGCGGCATCGCTTCAACGGAGCCCCGGCATCGCGGCCGGGGATCGCTGATAAGGCAGCAGCAGGGGCTCGCGCGTCCACTGGCTTCAACGGAGCCCCGGCATCGCGGCCGGGGATCGTGATCGGCGGCGGGGAGCAGCCCGACGGAGGTAGGTGCTTCAACGGAGCCCCGGCATCGCGGCCGGGGATCGCGGCCGGCTCGGCGAGGTCGCCCAGGCGCTTGAGGCGCTTCAACGGAGCCCCGGCATCGCGGCCGGGGATCGGTCCGGCCGGCCTTATCGACCTGCTCGAGTCCAAGGTGCTTCAACGGAGCCCCGGCATCGCGGCCGGGGATCGCTCAGGCCGAGCTTGAGCGCGACACCGCTATCGACGCTTCAACGGAGCCCCGGCATCGCGGCCGGGGATCGCGGCACGTTCTATTTCGGGACGGTCGACGGCAAGATGCTTCAACGGAGCCCCGGCATCGCGGCCGGGGATCGGCGTCTCTCAATGCCGGGCAGGCCGCGTTCAATACGCGCTTCAACGGAGCCCCGGCATCGCGGCCGGGGATCGCTCGCCGAGGACGACCGCGGCGACGCTGGCCCGGCGGCTTCAACGGAGCCCCGGCATCGCGGCCGGGGATCGTGCCCCCGTCATGGGGCGCGGTAAGCCGCCCGCGGCGCTTCAACGGAGCCCCGGCATCGCGGCCGGGGATCGCTCGCGTCCTCGTACTCATCGAAATCCTTCAGGTTGCTTCAACGGAGCCCCGGCATCGCGGCCGGGGATCGATGGACTTCCTCACGTTCCGAGAACAGGCGGCCGGGCTTCAACGGAGCCCCGGCATCGCGGCCGGGGATCGCTGCGAGGTCCGCCGCAGGCGATGAACGGCGGGAAGGGCTTCAACGGAGCCCCGGCATCGCGGCCGGGGATCGCGCGCCCTTCGTCTCGCGCGCGATCGCGTTCGCGAAGCTTCAACGGAGCCCCGGCATCGCGGCCGGGGATCGGGCGAGGGCGATGCCGCAGCAGGGAGGTGAGGCGTGCTTCAACGGAGCCCCGGCATCGCGGCCGGGGATCGTGCCGTAGCCCGTGGCCTGGAACCGTCCCATCTCGTGCTTCAACGGAGCCCCGGCATCGCGGCCGGGGATCGGTCCTGCACGTGATCAAGGGGGGCGACGAATAGCGGGGCTTCAACGGAGCCCCGGCATCGCGGCCGGGGATCGGACGCCGTCGAGGTCGCGCGCGATGCGACCGCAGCGCTTCAACGGAGCCCCGGCATCGCGGCCGGGGATCGCAGCTCGAGTGTCAGTCAGAACAGTTACATCTAGTAGCTTCAACGGAGCCCCGGCATCGCGGCCGGGGATCGACGGCCCCCGCGCCCGCCTCCGAGGCCAGTGCGCGGCTTCAACGGAGCCCCGGCATCGCGGCCGGGGATCGGACGATGGCCGTGGGGTCGCGCCAGTGGACGTCGATGCTTCAACGGAGCCCCGGCATCGCGGCCGGGGATCGAGGGGCACGGCGGTCCAGCCCAAGACCGCGAGCAAGCTTCAACGGAGCCCCGGCATCGCGGCCGGGGATCGCTGTGCCCTCCCGGCGCGCGCGTCTGTGCGTGGACGCTTCAACGGAGCCCCGGCATCGCGGCCGGGGATCGTCCTCCAGACTGCGAGCGCCGACCTCGACGCGCTCGCTTCAACGGAGCCCCGGCATCGCGGCCGGGGATCGCGCGCCCCACGCGGCCGAGCCCGGCCACGGTGCGCGGCTTCAACGGAGCCCCGGCATCGCGGCCGGGGATCGTGTGCGCGCGGCCGAGGTGCTCACGCGCCTGCACCGGCTTCAACGGAGCCCCGGCATCGCGGCCGGGGATCGTGTGCGCGCGGCCGAGGTGCTCACGCGCCTGCACCGGCTTCAACGGAGCCCCGGCATCGCGGCCGGGGATCGCGCGAGCTGGCGCGGAAGCGTGAGCGCCCGTCCGCGCTTCAACGGAGCCCCGGCATCGCGGCCGGGGATCGGGCCAGTGCCGATCCTCGATCCGCTCCTCCCCGTGCTGCTTCAACGGAGCCCCGGCATCGCGGCCGGGGATCGGAGGCGGCGCAGCAGGGGCCACACATCCGGCCAGTGGCTTCAACGGAGCCCCGGCATCGCGGCCGGGGATCGCTCGTTCACGGCGGCGAAGCTGCAGCAGGCGCTCGGGCTTCAACGGAGCCCCGGCATCGCGGCCGGGGATCGGGCACCTTTTCCCGAGGCGGGCGCCAAGGCAGTCGCGCTTCAACGGAGCCCCGGCATCGCGGCCGGGGATCGATCGTTACGTCCTCCAGTCCGTCGCGTCGTCGGGGGGCTTCAACGGAGCCCCGGCATCGCGGCCGGGGATCGCCAAGGTCCCGGCGCTGCCGCTCCACCGCGAGCCGGCTTCAACGGAGCCCCGGCATCGCGGCCGGGGATCGTCGCAGATGACGCGGAACTCTTCGTCCCCGATCTCGCTTCAACGGAGCCCCGGCATCGCGGCCGGGGATCGGGGGTGAAGAGCGGTGTCGTCTCCCGGTGGGCGAGCGGGCTTCAACGGAGCCCCGGCATCGCGGCCGGGGATCGCCGCAGTTCGAGGGCCTCGAGGTCGCCTGCGGGCTGCTTCAACGGAGCCCCGGCATCGCGGCCGGGGATCGGCCTGCGCGGGGCTCGGCTCGCAGGGGCCGTCACCGCTTCAACGGAGCCCCGGCATCGCGGCCGGGGATCGGGTGCAGAGCTCGCCGTCCTGCTTCGACACGTCGGCGCTTCAACGGAGCCCCGGCATCGCGGCCGGGGATCGCCAACCTTCGGTTCCATTGACGGCGCCAGCGCGCTCGCTTCAACGGAGCCCCGGCATCGCGGCCGGGGATCGGGCGCCCGCGCCGTCCGTGTCCGTGATGATCGCAGCGCTTCAACGGAGCCCCGGCATCGCGGCCGGGGATCGCCGCTCGCGCTCATCGCCTGCATCCTCGGGAAGGAGCTTCAACGGAGCCCCGGCATCGCGGCCGGGGATCGACGGTGGCGGCGACCGGCAAGACGATCTCGATCATGCTTCAACGGAGCCCCGGCATCGCGGCCGGGGATCGTCGACGCACCGACCGTCTACAAGCGCATGGTCGGCGCGCTTCAACGGAGCCCCGGCATCGCGGCCGGGGATCGCCGGCTCCCCGAAGCGATCGGAGGGCCAGGCGGGCGGCTTCAACGGAGCCCCGGCATCGCGGCCGGGGATCGTTCGCGCTGCAGCTCCTCCGCGCCCGCGCTCATCTCGCTTCAACGGAGCCCCGGCATCGCGGCCGGGGATCGGCCGCAGACCGACGTCGAGAAGGCCATCGCGGCCGCGCTTCAACGGAGCCCCGGCATCGCGGCCGGGGATCGCGGCAAGGCCGTCGAGGAGATGGAGAAGCGGCTCGAGCTTCAACGGAGCCCCGGCATCGCGGCCGGGGATCGATGCCAGATGAGATCTTCCGGTGCGAGCACCTCGCGCTTCAACGGAGCCCCGGCATCGCGGCCGGGGATCGTCCGTGCGCGCGATCGTTTCGGCGCGTTCGCCGCCGCTTCAACGGAGCCCCGGCATCGCGGCCGGGGATCGACCTGGGTCCGGGACGGATAGCGCCCAAACATGAGGCGCTTCAACGGAGCCCCGGCATCGCGGCCGGGGATCGGGCCGCGAGGCGTGACTCCCAGCGGACCGCGATGCGCTTCAACGGAGCCCCGGCATCGCGGCCGGGGATCGCTGTGCGCCCGTTTGAAAGCACCCCGCGCAATACGCGCTTCAACGGAGCCCCGGCATCGCGGCCGGGGATCGATCGTCCGCGCCGTGGCCCTCCAAGCCGATCGGCGCGCTTCAACGGAGCCCCGGCATCGCGGCCGGGGATCGGACTGGGGCGGGCTCAGCGGCATCGGGGTGCCCTAGCTTCAACGGAGCCCCGGCATCGCGGCCGGGGATCGTCGCCGCGATGGTCGAGCGCTGGGACCGGCTCGCCGCTTCAACGGAGCCCCGGCATCGCGGCCGGGGATCGACCAGGAACGGTGACATCGCGGCTTGGTCAGTTGCTGCTTCAACGGAGCCCCGGCATCGCGGCCGGGGATCGGTCGCCGCCGCCGCCGCCGTCGGCGCCGTCCGTTCCGCTTCAACGGAGCCCCGGCATCGCGGCCGGGGATCGTCGACGAGGCCCGCCGGATGGCCGCCTCTCCCCCCGTTGCTTCAACGGAGCCCCGGCATCGCGGCCGGGGATCGCATCTCCGGTGAACGGTCTTGAACTTCCCTAAGAGAAGCTTCAACGGAGCCCCGGCATCGCGGCCGGGGATCGGCTCCCCGTCACCGGGTCCGCAAGTACAAGACGCTGCTTCAACGGAGCCCCGGCATCGCGGCCGGGGATCGAGGACGATCAGCACGGGCCCGACGGCCGTGAGGAGGCTTCAACGGAGCCCCGGCATCGCGGCCGGGGATCGCGGCGCCGGCGCCCTCGACCTCTCGGCCGCCACGCGGGCTTCAACGGAGCCCCGGCATCGCGGCCGGGGATCGCTGGGAGTCCCGCCTCGCCGCCGCCGAGCTCGTCGGCTTCAACGGAGCCCCGGCATCGCGGCCGGGGATCGGCCCGGTTGCCGAGCCGCGGGCCGAAGTGCTCCGCGCTTCAACGGAGCCCCGGCATCGCGGCCGGGGATCGTAAAACGCCTCCTCGTCCTTCACCCACTGCAGCGCGCTTCAACGGAGCCCCGGCATCGCGGCCGGGGATCGGTCGTGAAGTACGACGGGAAGCTCCTCACGTTCAAGCTTCAACGGAGCCCCGGCATCGCGGCCGGGGATCGGCCGCGCCGCGCCGCCGCGCGCGACGTTCACGCATGCTTCAACGGAGCCCCGGCATCGCGGCCGGGGATCGGTGCTCGGGATGCCAGAACACGTCCACGGCCGCCTCGCTTCAACGGAGCCCCGGCATCGCGGCCGGGGATCGACCGACCCGCTCACCGGCCAGGTGCTGCCGAAGTTGCTTCAACGGAGCCCCGGCATCGCGGCCGGGGATCGCTCCAGGACGCAGTAGTAGACGACGGCCGGAGATTCGCTTCAACGGAGCCCCGGCATCGCGGCCGGGGATCGATGCACATGCGCGCCGTCGTGGGCGGTGCAGTAGCGCTTCAACGGAGCCCCGGCATCGCGGCCGGGGATCGTGGCCCGCCTCGCCCCATGATGTCGCGATGACAACGCTTCAACGGAGCCCCGGCATCGCGGCCGGGGATCGTGGGCGGGGAACGTCTACGTGAATCCGCCGTACGGGCTTCAACGGAGCCCCGGCATCGCGGCCGGGGATCGGAGGAGTCAGGTGGCGTTCAGACTTCGGTATTTCGGGCTTCAACGGAGCCCCGGCATCGCGGCCGGGGATCGGACGTCGACCGCGAGGTCATCGCTGTCGTACGTCACGCTTCAACGGAGCCCCGGCATCGCGGCCGGGGATCGGACGCCCGGTGACTCCTCACGCAGTCGCTTGGCGTCGCTTCAACGGAGCCCCGGCATCGCGGCCGGGGATCGCAATGTCGGCGCCTCTACCGTCCTATCTACCGGGTGCTTCAACGGAGCCCCGGCATCGCGGCCGGGGATCGGAACAGGATGTAGTCGAGGAGGAAGCGGTCCGGCTCGCTTCAACGGAGCCCCGGCATCGCGGCCGGGGATCGGGTGACGCTCGAGGATTCGGGCTCCGTCGCTGCCTGGCTTCAACGGAGCCCCGGCATCGCGGCCGGGGATCGCCCAATGGCTGCGGATGGGGACTCGACGCGCGCTCGCTTCAACGGAGCCCCGGCATCGCGGCCGGGGATCGGAGGTCATCAAGGGTCGGTAGGATGGCTGCCATGGGCTTCAACGGAGCCCCGGCATCGCGGCCGGGGATCGCCGCCAATCTCTCGACAACGTGCTCGCGGTATCGTGGGGCTTCAACGGAGCCCCGGCATCGCGGCCGGGGATCGTGTGCCGGTGAGGTCCCAGCGCGCCGCTGCCGTGGCGCTTCAACGGAGCCCCGGCATCGCGGCCGGGGATCGAACGCGATCGGCTACGGCCGGAACCGCAGCATCGTGCTTCAACGGAGCCCCGGCATCGCGGCCGGGGATCGCGGGTCCGCCTCGGTGAGCAGGTCCTTGGTGGGTTTGCTTCAACGGAGCCCCGGCATCGCGGCCGGGGATCGATCCGCGCCGGCTACAGCGAGCGCAGCGCGTACAGCGCTTCAACGGAGCCCCGGCATCGCGGCCGGGGATCGCTGGACGAGGGAGGCGACGCGGCGATCGTCGTCGTCGCTTCAACGGAGCCCCGGCATCGCGGCCGGGGATCGTGCCCTGCGATAGCTTGAACCAGACCGCTGCGGCGCGCTTCAACGGAGCCCCGGCATCGCGGCCGGGGATCGGATGCTCACGAGATCACGGGAGAGCGTCCGTGCATGCTTCAACGGAGCCCCGGCATCGCGGCCGGGGATCGCGCCCGCGCGCGCGCCATCTATGACGACGCGGCCGCGCTTCAACGGAGCCCCGGCATCGCGGCCGGGGATCGTCGTCACGGAGCGTGCTCCTCCGCGAGGCCGCCGTGCTTCAACGGAGCCCCGGCATCGCGGCCGGGGATCGGTCGACGAAGCTGAGCGCCCACTGCACGCGCCGCTCGCTTCAACGGAGCCCCGGCATCGCGGCCGGGGATCGGCGCGTCGGGCGGCACGACACAGGTGCAGGCGTATACGCTTCAACGGAGCCCCGGCATCGCGGCCGGGGATCGTCCCGCCAGTGGATGTCGATGAACTTGTCCTTGTAGCTTCAACGGAGCCCCGGCATCGCGGCCGGGGATCGCTGCATACGGGCATGGAGCCCGTGAGGAGGAGAGAGCTTCAACGGAGCCCCGGCATCGCGGCCGGGGATCGAGTACGCGCCGGCCGACCACCCGGCCGGCCCGAGCACGCTTCAACGGAGCCCCGGCATCGCGGCCGGGGATCGAAGAGCAGGCCGCTGCCGACGCCGCCGCGGAAGAGAAGCTTCAACGGAGCCCCGGCATCGCGGCCGGGGATCGGGGCCGCCGAGCGCGCCCGGCTCGAGGCGGCCGCCGCTTCAACGGAGCCCCGGCATCGCGGCCGGGGATCGGCCGGGCGTGCGATGGAGCGGGTAGGGGCCCGGCCAGCTTCAACGGAGCCCCGGCATCGCGGCCGGGGATCGGAGGAGAAGACGCAGCTGCTCGCCCCGGTCGTGCAGCTTCAACGGAGCCCCGGCATCGCGGCCGGGGATCGAGTGGCCCGCCGGTATCAGCGGGCGAGCGGTGTGCTCGCTTCAACGGAGCCCCGGCATCGCGGCCGGGGATCGGACGCGGGGCTTCTTCACGGTGACCTCCTTCGGGTGCTTCAACGGAGCCCCGGCATCGCGGCCGGGGATCGCAAGGGCGCCGGCATCGTCGCGGAGGTCATCGTCGAGCTTCAACGGAGCCCCGGCATCGCGGCCGGGGATCGGCGTACTGGTACCTCGAGTTCCCGGGGCTTGGTGGGCTTCAACGGAGCCCCGGCATCGCGGCCGGGGATCGCAGATCCTCCCGCACAAGATCGAGGCGCGCCGCGAGCTTCAACGGAGCCCCGGCATCGCGGCCGGGGATCGTCGTCTCCTGCTGGAAGCCGGACCTGGAGGACCGCGCTTCAACGGAGCCCCGGCATCGCGGCCGGGGATCGAACGCGGTGAGGAACGTCGCGACCTCGTGCTTGCGGCTTCAACGGAGCCCCGGCATCGCGGCCGGGGATCGCTCCCTCTCCTCGCCGGCGATGAGGTCCTCTATGTCGCTTCAACGGAGCCCCGGCATCGCGGCCGGGGATCGCAAACGAACCAAGAAAGGAGACCCGCGATGCCCGAGCTTCAACGGAGCCCCGGCATCGCGGCCGGGGATCGCGGACCTCGCACTTCGCGACGTGCCCCGCCGCCTCGCTTCAACGGAGCCCCGGCATCGCGGCCGGGGATCGGAGCAGCTCCGCCGCCAGCTCGATAGGGAGCGACCGCTTCAACGGAGCCCCGGCATCGCGGCCGGGGATCGGATCCAGAGCAGTCGGCAACTTGTTGAGTATTTCTTTGCTTCAACGGAGCCCCGGCATCGCGGCCGGGGATCGTACTACCACGTCGGCGGGATACCTCCGGTGAGGACGCTTCAACGGAGCCCCGGCATCGCGGCCGGGGATCGGGGCGCATCGAGATCCCTATCGCGCAGTACCTCGAGCTTCAACGGAGCCCCGGCATCGCGGCCGGGGATCGCGGCCAGAGCCGATCGCGCCTCGCCCAAGTCGCCGAGCTTCAACGGAGCCCCGGCATCGCGGCCGGGGATCGTCGCGCGCGAGGAGCGCCGCAGGCGGCCCGAAGCGGCTTCAACGGAGCCCCGGCATCGCGGCCGGGGATCGGTGAACGTCCTCCTCAAGTCCCAGCAGGGCGCCGCGCTTCAACGGAGCCCCGGCATCGCGGCCGGGGATCGGGGACAGGGCTTCGGCGCCTGGGACGCCTGGTCATCGCTTCAACGGAGCCCCGGCATCGCGGCCGGGGATCGCCGGATGGCGCGGCATTCATCCCCCCGATGGCCTTGCTTCAACGGAGCCCCGGCATCGCGGCCGGGGATCGGGTCCTCTCGATTCGTGGGCGGCTGTACCTCCAGGTGCTTCAACGGAGCCCCGGCATCGCGGCCGGGGATCGCCCGGTATTTTGCATGTGCCGGGTGCGCGGCGTGTGCTTCAACGGAGCCCCGGCATCGCGGCCGGGGATCGGGTGATGGCCGCAGCGGCCGGAACGCTCACGCGCTTGCTTCAACGGAGCCCCGGCATCGCGGCCGGGGATCGGGGACAGCGCTCCTCGCGCATGAGCTACTCGTCCGCGCTTCAACGGAGCCCCGGCATCGCGGCCGGGGATCGTTGTCGTGCATGGTGACGGTGTCCCCGAGCCACAGGCTTCAACGGAGCCCCGGCATCGCGGCCGGGGATCGCGCGCGCTCATCGAGGAGGCGTCGCGCCTGGAACTCGCTTCAACGGAGCCCCGGCATCGCGGCCGGGGATCGGAGACTCGCCCGTTACCGAGGGACGGTTACGGCGTATGCTTCAACGGAGCCCCGGCATCGCGGCCGGGGATCGTCGAGGAGTCGTACTGGTTCGGCGGTGAACGCGCCGGCTTCAACGGAGCCCCGGCATCGCGGCCGGGGATCGCGGCGCACGTTCGGCGATGCTGCCGCCGAGTCCGTGCTTCAACGGAGCCCCGGCATCGCGGCCGGGGATCGCACGGCGGGTCAGTTCTACCGCACCCGCGGCGACGTGCTTCAACGGAGCCCCGGCATCGCGGCCGGGGATCGCTCGTCCACCTCGTAGACGCCCGTGATCGTCGTCTTGCTTCAACGGAGCCCCGGCATCGCGGCCGGGGATCGTCCTCAAGGGGTTCACCGCTGAGTCGGGCGGCGCGGAGCTTCAACGGAGCCCCGGCATCGCGGCCGGGGATCGGTCCTCGTCGGTACACGCCCACTTCGCGGCGAGCTCGCTTCAACGGAGCCCCGGCATCGCGGCCGGGGATCGTCAGAGATACGTGCTTGGCAAGTTGTCCAAGTTCCTGCTTCAACGGAGCCCCGGCATCGCGGCCGGGGATCGGGGCCGGGCTCCTCGCCCTCTCGCACCGCGTTGGTAGCTTCAACGGAGCCCCGGCATCGCGGCCGGGGATCGGAACCCGCTCGTCTCCGAGCTCAACTACTACAACGGGCTTCAACGGAGCCCCGGCATCGCGGCCGGGGATCGACCCGGGTCCCCGTCCCGAGGACGCACGCCCCCGGCGGCTTCAACGGAGCCCCGGCATCGCGGCCGGGGATCGGTCGTCGACCTGGCGCTTCGTGATCTCCGACGGGCGGCTTCAACGGAGCCCCGGCATCGCGGCCGGGGATCGGAGCGAGCGGAGCACCTCGCGGCAGTCGCCGGCGTGCTTCAACGGAGCCCCGGCATCGCGGCCGGGGATCGAGGTCCTCCTCGTGCTCGCTGGCCCGGTCGACAGCGGGCTTCAACGGAGCCCCGGCATCGCGGCCGGGGATCGGGCCAGGCTGTACGAGCAGGCGATCGAGCACGCCCGGCTTCAACGGAGCCCCGGCATCGCGGCCGGGGATCGCCCCCGTCTCTCAATGAGTAGCGGGCGACTAGGGCGCTTCAACGGAGCCCCGGCATCGCGGCCGGGGATCGAACAAGAAGCGGGTCGAGGCCTTCCAGAAGTGGATGCTTCAACGGAGCCCCGGCATCGCGGCCGGGGATCGCTGCCCGGAGGACGGCGGCAAGTCCGCATCGAGGCCGCTTCAACGGAGCCCCGGCATCGCGGCCGGGGATCGGAAGGACCGCCGGGCACGCGACGACCGCCAGGCGCGGCTTCAACGGAGCCCCGGCATCGCGGCCGGGGATCGGACGCCGAGGGGAAAATCCGGTTCCTCGCCGACTAGCTTCAACGGAGCCCCGGCATCGCGGCCGGGGATCGACGGCCTGTTCACGCAGCGAGAGCCCCGGCACCGGGCTTCAACGGAGCCCCGGCATCGCGGCCGGGGATCGAAGGGGTTCTAGGACATGGCCGATGGCTTGATGTTGCTTCAACGGAGCCCCGGCATCGCGGCCGGGGATCGGACAAGACCCGGACCACCTGCGTCAACGTCTTCGCGCTTCAACGGAGCCCCGGCATCGCGGCCGGGGATCGGCGGTGCGATCCCGGAACGACACCGGGCAGTCGTTGCTTCAACGGAGCCCCGGCATCGCGGCCGGGGATCGTGCCTCGGCACGCGGGCAGACGGCCCCGTCGCGGTCGCTTCAACGGAGCCCCGGCATCGCGGCCGGGGATCGGTCGTCGTGCGCGCCTCCTCGACGCGCTCGCGGTGGCTTCAACGGAGCCCCGGCATCGCGGCCGGGGATCGGAAGATCCGCGTGCGGGTGTGCGCCGGGCCAGCGTCGCTTCAACGGAGCCCCGGCATCGCGGCCGGGGATCGTTCGAGGAATCCCGCGAGCCCTTGTCGGTGTCCTTGCTTCAACGGAGCCCCGGCATCGCGGCCGGGGATCGCTCTCGCGCGCCGTCCCCATCCCCGGGGGAGAGGGCGCTTCAACGGAGCCCCGGCATCGCGGCCGGGGATCGGCAGCGATGGCCGATTGGTTCGACGAGATGTTCCCGCTTCAACGGAGCCCCGGCATCGCGGCCGGGGATCGGAGTCTCGAGCTGGATGGAGGTGCAGAGGTCGGACACGCTTCAACGGAGCCCCGGCATCGCGGCCGGGGATCGTCTCGCGCGCCGTCCCCATCCCCGGGGGAGAGGGCGCTTCAACGGAGCCCCGGCATCGCGGCCGGGGATCGTAGTCATGGCCCGCGCGCGGAAGCCCTTCGAGATGCCGCTTCAACGGAGCCCCGGCATCGCGGCCGGGGATCGTCGAAGTCGGTCGCGCGCGATGGGCGGGGCCACCCGCTTCAACGGAGCCCCGGCATCGCGGCCGGGGATCGCGCTCCGCTGGTTTCCACGCGCGGCGACCGCGGGCGCTTCAACGGAGCCCCGGCATCGCGGCCGGGGATCGCTGGACCTACGCGAAGGGCCGCTCCATTGATGGCGAGCTTCAACGGAGCCCCGGCATCGCGGCCGGGGATCGTTCCATCCGTCCGCCGGTCACGGACGCCCCTGAGCCGCTTCAACGGAGCCCCGGCATCGCGGCCGGGGGATCGAGCCAGTGCGCGATGCGCGACATGCGCGCGGAGCTGCTTCAACGGAGCCCCGGCATCGCGGCCGGGGATCGTACGTGTGGTCGCCCTCATGGCTCCGGACGTACCAGCTTCAACGGAGCCCCGGCATCGCGGCCGGGGATCGTCCATCCGTCCGCCGGTCACGGACGCCCCTGAGCCGCTTCAACGGAGCCCCGGCATCGCGGCCGGGGATCGACACAGGCGCGGGCGGCAGGAACGGGGTTCAACGACGCTTCAACGGAGCCCCGGCATCGCGGCCGGGGATCGCCGCCCTCGAAGATCGTGTTCATCGAGAGCTTCTGCGCTTCAACGGAGCCCCGGCATCGCGGCCGGGGATCGGACGACCTTTGACGCGAGCGCCACCCCGGAGGTCGGGCTTCAACGGAGCCCCGGCATCGCGGCCGGGGATCGAGGACCGCGGGCTCCCGTGGCTCGTCGCGGCGATCGTGCTTCAACGGAGCCCCGGCATCGCGGCCGGGGATCGGCCTCGGCAGATCGGCGCGCGCGCGCAGCCGTCCTTGCTTCAACGGAGCCCCGGCATCGCGGCCGGGGATCGACGTCGGCAGAACTCCACGACATCGAACGGAAATGGGCTTCAACGGAGCCCCGGCATCGCGGCCGGGGATCGGGGGTACCGCCAGCGCGGAGCCGGTCGCGTTCCGTTGCTTCAACGGAGCCCCGGCATCGCGGCCGGGGATCGGGCGAAGAAGCGGGTCCGTGAACTCAACGCCGAGGCGCTTCAACGGAGCCCCGGCATCGCGGCCGGGGATCGGCGTAGAGTGCATCGCTCGCTTCCCACCATGAATCGCTTCAACGGAGCCCCGGCATCGCGGCCGGGGATCGTGTGCGATCGCTTGCCTGATGCCTTCATCCAAGTCGCTTCAACGGAGCCCCGGCATCGCGGCCGGGGATCGCTCGAACGCGAATATCGACCCGTCGATCTTCAATCGCTTCAACGGAGCCCCGGCATCGCGGCCGGGGATCGGTTTCAAAGACCCCATCGCGAACATCGGCGTCGGCGGGCTTCAACGGAGCCCCGGCATCGCGGCCGGGGATCGACGAAAGTTCCGGTCGGCAGCATGCGCCTCGTGCTGCTTCAACGGAGCCCCGGCATCGCGGCCGGGGATCGGTCCTCGCGTCGTGTGAACGCGCGGCGCGAGAAGCTGCTTCAACGGAGCCCCGGCATCGCGGCCGGGGATCGTCGCGCCGCTCATGCTTCCGTCATCCGATCTTCTCTGGCTTCAACGGAGCCCCGGCATCGCGGCCGGGGATCGGCGTGCGCGACGCCCTCTTGCTGATAGGGCGTCATGCTTCAACGGAGCCCCGGCATCGCGGCCGGGGATCGTCCCCGGAGCAAGAGAAGATCGATCGCGTGAGGCTTGCTTCAACGGAGCCCCGGCATCGCGGCCGGGGATCGATCGCGCGGAGCTTCCGTCGATCCCCGGAGATGTAGCTTCAACGGAGCCCCGGCATCGCGGCCGGGGATCGCTCGCCGCCGGCGTGCTCGGGTGGACGGGCGCGCAGCTTCAACGGAGCCCCGGCATCGCGGCCGGGGATCGTCGGCCGCGACCAGCCCAGACACCGCCGCGTCGCAGCTTCAACGGAGCCCCGGCATCGCGGCCGGGGATCGGATGCCCGTGAACGCCGACGTCGACCCCGTGAAGGGGCTTCAACGGAGCCCCGGCATCGCGGCCGGGGATCGAACACCCTGCGCATGCTCGCGCAGCAGGGGCAGGAGCTTCAACGGAGCCCCGGCATCGCGGCCGGGGATCGGCCTCCTCGTCATCGAACGCGAGCGCCGCGCGCTTGCTTCAACGGAGCCCCGGCATCGCGGCCGGGGATCGTCCCGAGCCGGGTGCGCGCCGCGTTCACCGCCTGCATGCTTCAACGGAGCCCCGGCATCGCGGCCGGGGATCGGGGGGCTCGATGGACACAGGGTCGCACGTTGGGCCCGCTTCAACGGAGCCCCGGCATCGCGGCCGGGGATCGTCGTCACGGTCACGGGGGGCGCAGCGGCGCTCGTGCTTCAACGGAGCCCCGGCATCGCGGCCGGGGATCGGGCGAGGCGCCGGGGGCCGCGGCCGGGATTCGGCTGCTTCAACGGAGCCCCGGCATCGCGGCCGGGGATCGACGATCGCGGCGAAGCTTCGGAAGGGCAAGTGGAAGCTTCAACGGAGCCCCGGCATCGCGGCCGGGGATCGCACCGCATTACCAGGGGACCGGGCCCGCCGGATCGGGCTTCAACGGAGCCCCGGCATCGCGGCCGGGGATCGGACCCCGATCGCCCCCCCCACCTGTCGCGGCGTGATGCTTCAACGGAGCCCCGGCATCGCGGCCGGGGATCGTCACCGCAACGGCGTCAACCACCGGCTGTGGGAGGCGCTTCAACGGAGCCCCGGCATCGCGGCCGGGGATCGCAGGCTTGATGGTGCAGCGGCCGGTCAGGAGGTACGCTTCAACGGAGCCCCGGCATCGCGGCCGGGGATCGGCCCCGTCGTACGGCGAGCGGCTGGTGTGGTCGGCGCTTCAACGGAGCCCCGGCATCGCGGCCGGGGATCGTCCTTCGCCTCGGCCACGAACGCCACCGCGGAGTCGCTTCAACGGAGCCCCGGCATCGCGGCCGGGGATCGCACAGCGGCGCGTCGAGGCCGAGCCGGGTGAGCTCGCTTCAACGGAGCCCCGGCATCGCGGCCGGGGATCGATCGTCACGGAGCGTGCTCCTCCGCGAGCCCGCCGTGCTTCAACGGAGCCCCGGCATCGCGGCCGGGGATCGTTCGCGGTGAAATTCGTCGGCACCTTGGGCGCGTAGCTTCAACGGAGCCCCGGCATCGCGGCCGGGGATCGTCCGACCTGCTTCCAGGCGAAGAAGGATGCCGCCTGGCTTCAACGGAGCCCCGGCATCGCGGCCGGGGATCGTTCCCGACGACGGTCCATCCGGTGAGCCCGGACATGCTTCAACGGAGCCC
Source organism: uncultured delta proteobacterium (assembly GCA_963721145.1). Taxonomy (GTDB): domain Bacteria; phylum Myxococcota; class Myxococcia; order Myxococcales; family Anaeromyxobacteraceae; genus Anaeromyxobacter. The sequence goes on from CAVRIC010000001.1 coordinate 83,169, forward strand.
CGGCATCGCGGCCGGGGATCGAGGCGGCCACCCGCGCGGCGCGCGCGGCCGAGGAGCTTCAACGGAGCCCCGGCATCGCGGCCGGGGATCGGACGCGGGGCTCGCGTACCTGCGCACGAAGCGCGCACGCTTCAACGGAGCCCCGGCATCGCGGCCGGGGATCGCGCTCGCCGGCGGGTACGACAACGAGAGCGCGCTCGCTTCAACGGAGCCCCGGCATCGCGGCCGGGGATCGATCCCGCGGAGTGGCCCGAGGACCTGCGCGTACGCGCTTCAACGGAGCCCCGGCATCGCGGCCGGGGATCGTAGAAGACCACCCGCGCGCCAGCTGGGGTCCGATGGCTTCAACGGAGCCCCGGCATCGCGGCCGGGGATCGCCACCGGAGGAGGGCGCGATCGAGCGCCGTCGTCTTGCTTCAACGGAGCCCCGGCATCGCGGCCGGGGATCGACGAGACCGGACAGTCATTGAAGCAGTCGGCGTCCGCTTCAACGGAGCCCCGGCATCGCGGCCGGGGATCGGCGCGACGCCGCGCAACGCGCCCGCGCCTACGTCGCGCTTCAACGGAGCCCCGGCATCGCGGCCGGGGATCGTCGCAGCAGGGCTTCGAGTACGATGGCGTGCAGTTGCTTCAACGGAGCCCCGGCATCGCGGCCGGGGATCGCTCGGGTCCGCGGAGTTTTTCGAGCTGCAGTGGGTGCTTCAACGGAGCCCCGGCATCGCGGCCGGGGATCGGGGGACGGAGCGTTGCTCCTGTCCGCGTCCTTCGCGCTTCAACGGAGCCCCGGCATCGCGGCCGGGGATCGGGGTCGTCGCGAACGCGACCTACCCCGGGGCAGGGGGGCTTCAACGGAGCCCCGGCATCGCGGCCGGGGATCGGCGCGCCCCATCTCCTGTCGGCTCGCCCTTCGCGGCGCTTCAACGGAGCCCCGGCATCGCGGCCGGGGATCGGTGGCGCTGACGAGCGGAAGGTCGTTCTTGTACGTGCTTCAACGGAGCCCCGGCATCGCGGCCGGGGATCGTGGAAGGCGCAGGACGGCCTGCCCGGGCCCGACGTGCTTCAACGGAGCCCCGGCATCGCGGCCGGGGATCGACGACCGAGGAGTTGGCGGAGGAGATCGGACTCAGGCTTCAACGGAGCCCCGGCATCGCGGCCGGGGATCGCCCGCCTTGTCCACCATGCCCATCGACGAGAACGCGCTTCAACGGAGCCCCGGCATCGCGGCCGGGGATCGGAGCTGCTCGACACCTTCGAGGCGGTCGCCGGCGCGCTTCAACGGAGCCCCGGCATCGCGGCCGGGGATCGACGCTCGCGGTTGTCACCCAGGAGGAGGGGAACGTGCTTCAACGGAGCCCCGGCATCGCGGCCGGGGATCGTACAACCCGGAGGCTTTGGCAGGGGCGCTCATGCCGCTTCAACGGAGCCCCGGCATCGCGGCCGGGGATCGGACGCAAGGACCTGGGATCGCGAGCGGTGGCCCATGCTTCAACGGAGCCCCGGCATCGCGGCCGGGGATCGCATCTCCGCCTCGGTCATCCCCGGGGGACCGATCACGCTTCAACGGAGCCCCGGCATCGCGGCCGGGGATCGTACGACGCGGACCTCGCGATCACTCCGGGTGACGCGCTTCAACGGAGCCCCGGCATCGCGGCCGGGGATCGTTCGCCGGGATCGCGTGGACGCGCTTCCGCTGGTTGCTTCAACGGAGCCCCGGCATCGCGGCCGGGGATCGCGTGTTCACCGACGACCGCGGCCGCGCGCGGCGCATGCTTCAACGGAGCCCCGGCATCGCGGCCGGGGATCGACGTGTGGCAACGATGCAGTGTCACGTGTTTGACCGCGCTTCAACGGAGCCCCGGCATCGCGGCCGGGGATCGGGCGGACGCCTCGTGGCGCGGCAAGCTCATCACCGTGCTTCAACGGAGCCCCGGCATCGCGGCCGGGGATCGCCCCTCGGCCGGCTTGTGGTTCGGGACGGCGAGGCTGCTTCAACGGAGCCCCGGCATCGCGGCCGGGGATCGTTCGTCCAGGCGCTGGCGGAGCGGCTCATCCGCGCGCTTCAACGGAGCCCCGGCATCGCGGCCGGGGATCGAACATGCTCGGCGACCTCACCGGCCTGGAGACCTCGCTTCAACGGAGCCCCGGCATCGCGGCCGGGGATCGGGCTCGCCCGGCTCCTCCGCCGCGAGCTCGTATCGGCGCTTCAACGGAGCCCCGGCATCGCGGCCGGGGATCGCGGGGAGGGGCTTCACCGGCGGCGCTCCTTCGCGAGGCTTCAACGGAGCCCCGGCATCGCGGCCGGGGATCGAAGGAGGACGACATGGGCACGCAGGACACGAAGTCGCTTCAACGGAGCCCCGGCATCGCGGCCGGGGATCGGTCGCGCGGAAGACGCTCGAGGCGTACGGCGCGAGGCTTCAACGGAGCCCCGGCATCGCGGCCGGGGATCGCAAGTGTTCCCTTCATGTAGTTGCACTTCGTGCAGGCTTCAACGGAGCCCCGGCATCGCGGCCGGGGATCGGGTAGCGGAGAGCGCCACGAAGTTGCTGGTCCGGATGCTTCAACGGAGCCCCGGCATCGCGGCCGGGGATCGTCCCGGGTGATCGCCGCGAACGCGGTGGCGTAGTCGCTTCAACGGAGCCCCGGCATCGCGGCCGGGGATCGATCCGTCACTCCTCCGCGAAGACGGCGTACGCTCCGCTTCAACGGAGCCCCGGCATCGCGGCCGGGGATCGCTGGGTGTGCGTTCCGACCGGTGAGGTGCGCCGATGCTTCAACGGAGCCCCGGCATCGCGGCCGGGGATCGAGGTCGGTCGCGTTCTTCGAGCGGATCTGCCGTACGTGCTTCAACGGAGCCCCGGCATCGCGGCCGGGGATCGTTGGCTCGCCTCTCGCGCTGCTCGGCCAGCTCCTTGCTTCAACGGAGCCCCGGCATCGCGGCCGGGGATCGGTCGAGGCGCTGCTGGGTAAGACCGAGCAGTGCGCCGCTTCAACGGAGCCCCGGCATCGCGGCCGGGGATCGCGGGCGCACCTGTGCTCTCGAACGAGCTCCTCTGCCTGCTTCAACGGAGCCCCGGCATCGCGGCCGGGGATCGCACGTGATCCGCCCCGAGGACGTCGGCCGCGCCTGGCTTCAACGGAGCCCCGGCATCGCGGCCGGGGATCGGTGACCACGCTGCCCTGCCCTGTGCCAAAGATTCGGCTTCAACGGAGCCCCGGCATCGCGGCCGGGGATCGGACCGGATCCCCCGCCGGCTTGCCCGCGTCCGAGCCGCTTCAACGGAGCCCCGGCATCGCGGCCGGGGATCGTGCGAGGCTCCCATCACGGGGGCGCTCTACCTGTGGCTTCAACGGAGCCCCGGCATCGCGGCCGGGGATCGCTCGGAGGCCGCACGACAGGTGCTCGAGGAGTGGGCGCTTCAACGGAGCCCCGGCATCGCGGCCGGGGATCGCGCGCCGGCGCCGGCGGAGGCCGCCCGTGGCTGATGCGCTTCAACGGAGCCCCGGCATCGCGGCCGGGGATCGATCGCGACCTCGCCGGCGAGGTCATCGAGGTTCTGGCTTCAACGGAGCCCCGGCATCGCGGCCGGGGATCGACGGGCCTGCCGGCGGCGCGCAGCGTCTTCGGCGGGCTTCAACGGAGCCCCGGCATCGCGGCCGGGGATCGGTGGTGTGCGGGGCGGGCTACACGCCGCGCTCTTGGCTTCAACGGAGCCCCGGCATCGCGGCCGGGGATCGGCGTGATCGATGACCTCGCCCGGCGTGGCCGTGAGCGCTTCAACGGAGCCCCGGCATCGCGGCCGGGGATCGACGGGGGCACTCGCCGCGTGTCCCCGCTGCAAGGTGCTTCAACGGAGCCCCGGCATCGCGGCCGGGGATCGTACGATTCCGCCGCGGCGCTGACTTCGCGGATCGGCTTCAACGGAGCCCCGGCATCGCGGCCGGGGATCGACCGTCCCGCTGGTCGACGCAACGGACAGCCGGAACCGCTTCAACGGAGCCCCGGCATCGCGGCCGGGGATCGGAGCGAGCCCCGGCCTCTCGCGCTTCGTGCGTGTGCCGCTTCAACGGAGCCCCGGCATCGCGGCCGGGGATCGGACCACGCCTTCGGCGCGATCACGGGCGAGGTCTGGCTTCAACGGAGCCCCGGCATCGCGGCCGGGGATCGAGCCCCTCGAAAATCGGGAGCCCTTGCGGCTGTGTAGCACGCCGCTTTCGAGCGGGCCAGCCGGTGCGCCTGCTTTCACCGACGGTCGGAGCGCGGCCGGCGCTCCGTCGCGGCTGAACCTGCTGACTTCTGATGCGGATCGCGCTCGCGAGCGGGTCGGCGGGGCCGTGCACCACCTCGCCGCTCGCGAGCCGCCTACGTGTGCGCATTCGGTTGTCAGAGAGCACCCGTGCACGTCAGACCACGTTGGGCTTGCGCCCTTCATCTACATACGCCTTGCCGAGGCTCTCGAACACCTCTTCCCCGCGACCCTCGGTGGGTCCGACATCGACGATCAGCACCTGGTCCTCCTGCGCGTGGATCACCTCGGTGAGCTCCGCCTTCATCCTGGCGAGGGACAGCCTGGTGAGATCGCACCGGAACACCGAGAGCTGAAGGTGCTCCCCGTAGCCCTTGAGCAGCCTGAACACCTTTCGAAGCCGGGCCGGGTCCGCGATGTCGTACGTGACGATGTAGCGTTGGCGCATCGCCGTCAGCGCGTCCGGAACTCGGGAAAGCTCGGGATCTCGCCCAGCAGGTGCCGCGCGAGGAGGCGGCACTGCACCTCGAGGACCCGCCGGTACGAGATGCGATAGCCGAAGACCGGGTGCGTCACCTCTTCCTCCATCCGGCGCTCGTACGCGCGCGTGAATCGCTTCCGGCCCTCGGGCTTCATCGACACCCCGAGGCTGCTCCGCAGGAAGTCCGAGCCCGTCACGACGCCGGTGTTGATCGCCGAGACCACGACGGAGTCCGCGACGATCGGCCGGAACTCCTCCATCAGATCCAGGGCGAGCGCGGGCCGCCCATGCCTCGGCTGGTGGTAGAAGCCGAGGAAGGGGTCGAGCCCGGCCGCCCTCGCGGCGACCGCCAGATCCTTCCCGAGGAGCGCGTACGCAAACGACAGGAGCGCGTTCACCGGATCCCTGGGAGGCCGCCGCGAGCGCGTCGCGAAATCGAAGGCCAGCTCCCCTCCCCCGCCGGCAGGCCGGATGAGGGCGGGGAAGCCCTCGAAGTACAGGCGCGCCGCGTTCCCCTCGATGCCCAGCAGCTCGGGCATCCCGCCCGCTTTCTCCGTCGCGTCCGCGAGCCCGCTCAGCTCGCGCAACGTGCCCTCCGGCGCGTCGGGGTGGTTCCGCCGCAGCAGCGTGCGGCAGTTGGCGACCTTGTTCCGCACGAAGCGGCGCGCGAGGCGCAGCGCGACTGCGGGGTCGTCCGCGGCGCGGAACTGCGCCCGGCGGATCTCGACGTTGTTGTGACCGAGCCCGTCGGTGAACCCGGAGAGCCACCCCCCGTAGCTCATCCAGCAGACCGGGATGCCCCGTCCGCACAGCTCCCGGATCGCCTGCGCCGAGACCTGCACGTTGCCCATCACGACGAGCTGGGAGAGCTCGAAGAGCCTGGCCTTCCCGATGACGCCCTGCTCGCGGCTGCGGACCTCGAGCACGTCGCCGTCGAGGCCGACGCGCGCGCCCTGCTCCTGAACGTAGAGCGGCTGAGCGTCGTCGCGGGCCGGGACGAGGCGGCGCACCGGCGCCGCGCCCTCGCCCTGCGCCGGCTGCGGGAAGGTCTCCCTGGCGAGATGGTTCACCTCGTCCGGCAGGCACACGCCGTGGAGCGAGCAGCCCTGGCACTTGGGGCTCGCCACGAGGGGCGGCGGGATCGTCTCGCTCGCGGCGGCCGCCCTGGCCTCGGCGAGCAGCTCCAGGGTGCGCGTGCGCAGCGCCTCGTCGAGCTCCACCCCGACGCGCGTCTTGGACTCGGCGAAGTAGAGGAAGCCGCGCTCGCTCGCGTGGCCGTGCTCGTTCAGCAGGAGACCGTACGCGCAGAGCTGCACCCGCTCCGGCTCGTGCGCGCCGAGGTCGTTCGGGGGCGGCTTGCCTCGCTTGTAGTCGATCGGGCAGACCGTCCCACCCTCGCCCTCCACCACGTCGATCTTCGCGGAGAGCCCGAGCCTCGAGGACGAGAGCGGTACGGAGCGGACCTCGAACGGCGCCTCTTCCTCGGGGGCGGGCATCGTGCCGCTGCGCGCGTCCACGCGCCGGTGCGCGAACCGCCCCTCGACTGTGAACTCGTTGTCCACGAACTCGCCCTGGACCCACTCCAGGTAGAAGAGCCGCGGACAGTAGGCGAACTCGTTCAGCATCCGCACTGGCATGAGCTGCCCTGCCTCGGCCGGCTCGTCGGCACCCAGGTGCATGGTAACGCTCCTCGAGCGCGTGAGAAGCGCTCGGGGGAAGGCTACGAGGCACGTGGGTCAGGACGGGTCACAGGACTCGCCGCGGGATCGTCCGGTCGAGCGAGCTGGGAAAGATCGACCTCCGCCATCTCTCCCCGGATGGGCAGGTGGATGAATGCCGCGCGGAGCGGCTTCCCCGTCACCCTCGCTAGAACCTGCGCGTACCAGCCTAGCTGCTGCGCCCACGTCGAGAGCCGCTCGTCGCGCTCCGCCGCGCCGCCGGGGAAGGACTTGTGGTCCACGAGCACGAAGCCGTCCGGAAGCTCGAGAAACAGGTCCACCTCGCCGACCAGGAGCCGCGCGTGCTTCCCGGTCGTCCGCGCGCGCACCGGCCACTCGTGGAACCAGACCGCGCCGGCGAAGCGCGTGTCGAGAAAGGTTCGCAACGAGTCGGAGGCTTCGAGGAGCGTTCCCGGATCGAGGGCGCCGGAGACGCCATGCGCCGACAGGAGGCGCGAGGCCATGGCGGTGCGCGTCGCTGCATCGCCGCCCCGGTCTGCGGCGAGGAAGGCGTGGAGGGCGTCGCCCACCGGTCCCATGACCTCTGCCCTGGCCGCGAGCTTCCGCCGGCACCCGAGCGGCGTCACGGCGACGACCCGCGCCGTTCCGGGCATCGGCTCGGTGGAGGGGTTCAGGACCTCGCGAGGTCGCTGCACCCGTTCACCGGGCGCGTACCAGCGGCTCGCGGGACCTCCCGCTGCGGCCGTGTCGGGCGGCAAGCCCGAGAACGTCCGGACCTGACAGGGCCACCTCCCCTCCCCGACTCGCGCTTCCGCCGAGCCCTCGCCTTCCTCGAAGGGCAGCTCGACGAGGGGCCTTCCCGCTGCGTCGCCGAGCGGCGAGAGCGCGGGTACCTTCATTCCGTCCTTGTCGTTCACGCAGGCCGCCAGGACGAGGAGGTCCCGCGCCCGCGTGAATCCCACGTAGAGCAGTCGCAGCCGCTCGCGCAGGGCGCGATCGCGCGCCCGTTCGGCTTCGGGCGACTTCCCGGCCCGATCGAGGAGGGCGAGCCCCTTCGACAGCGCGCCGTAGGGCCAGCTCCAGTACCGGATCCAGCGCCCGGCGAGCGGCGCCCGGAAGTCGAACGAATCGGCGGGCTCCACCGCCACGTCGAAGACGCTTCTCTCCTTTTCGTGGTCGAGCTGCGAGAGCACCACCACGGGCCATTCGAGCCCCTTCGCTTTGTGCCAGGTGCTGACGGTGACCGCGTCCTCGGCGCCGGGCGTCGCCTGCTTGCCGGCGTCCTCGAGCTCGCCGGCGTCGAGCCTGGCCAGGTGGGCGACGAGCCCGAGGACGGTGCCCGCCGACCGGCGCGCGGCGCAGAGGTCCTCGTAGGCGCGCGCCTCGCCCCGGAGCGCCTCGAGGTTCGCGAGCCGCTGCTCCGGCTCGGGCCAGCGCCGGAGCAGGCCGACGATCTCCGCCTTTCGCAGCGCGAGGTCGAGCGCCTCCGCGGGCGAGAGGCGCGACGCCTCGCCGGTCGCGGCGCGCAGGGCCGCGACACGCGGGTCGTCGCCGAAGGGAAGCGGGAGCGCCGGACCCTTCTCCCCGTTCTCCTCGGCCGCCTTCCGCGCCCTGCGCCACTCGGCCACCTCGACGAAGCGGCGCGACAGCCAACCGTCCGGATCGGCCGCGGCAGCGCCGCCGAGCCAGCCGACCTCGAGGGCGGCGACGCCGTCGCCGGGGTCGGCCAGGAGCGCGAGCGCCGCGCGGGCCAGGATACCCTCGGGCGTCTGCGCGAGCCCTTCCAGCGAGACCTTCGCCGGGATGCCGCGGGCCCGCAGCGCCTCGGCGATGGCGCGACAGCGGGAGTTGGCGAAGGCGAGGACGGCGACATCCCGGCGCGCCGCCGGCCGAAGCCGGTCCTCGCCGCCTTCCACGCGCTCGCGGACGAGCGGCGGCTTCGCGAGCAGCGCCTCGACGCCGGCGGCGACGGCGGTGGCCTCGCTGGCCCTGGCCTCCACCTTCCCCGACTCGTCCTTCGCGGTCTCGGGCGTCCAGCGCCAGCACTCGAGCACCGGCTGACCTACGAGCTCGGCGGGGTCGAGCTTGGCGGCCGTGAGCACCACCTGCTCCCTCGGAAAGCCGTGGGGCTCGAGGGCCTCCGCGAAGAGCGCGGAGACGAGCTCCACGAGCGGCGGACGGGACCGGTAGGACGTCGAGAGGAGGGCGGGAGGCCGCTTCTCGAGGGCCGATTCCATCGCCGCCGACATGAGATCCGGGTCGGAGCCCTGGAAGCCGAAGATGGCTTGCTTCCGGTCTCCCACCCAGATGCTGCGCTTCGAGAGCCCACCGAGCGCCGCGACCACGGCGAGCTGCATGGGAGAGGTGTCCTGGAGCTCGTCCACGACCACCAGGTCGAGCCGGGCCCGGAGGGCCTCCTGCACGGCGCTCTTCGACAGCACCTCGCGGGCCTGGGCGAGCATGTCCCCGTAGTCGACGACGCGGGCGGCGGCCTTCTCCGCGGCGAAGTCCGCGAGCGCCTTGCCGGCGAGATCGAAGAGGGCCGCCTGCAGCCCGAACAGATCCTCGTGGAAGGCCTCGCACCGAAGGTGCTCGCCGACGAGGGCGATGAGGTCGCCCGCGACCGGCGCGAGCTTCTTCACCCCGACCTTGCCGGCGAGCTGCACCTGGTCCTTCCAGGCGGGAAGGCCGAAACGGCGCAGGTCGGCGGCAAGCGCGCGCGCCATGGCGGCGCGCTCGCGCGCTGCCTTGTTGTCCTCGGTGGCCTCCTCCTCCAGCGCGGGCAGGATCTTCGCGAGCGCGGCGCCCAGGCGCTTCGTGTACTCGGTCCGGCCGAGGGTCGGCTTGCCGAGGAGCCCGGCGAGCCCGTCCCGGCTCTCGCCGGCGGAACCGGCGAGAGCCCCAGCGTCCATGCCGTTCTCGCGGGCCTTGTCCACGACGGTGCGCAGGAGCCCCTTCCAGTCGCCGGCGGCCAGGCGCCGGCCGAGGTCGTTCAGCTCCGCCTCGCGGCCGCGCAAGACCCCGGCGAGGGCGACGTCGAAGAGCCGCCGGCGCTCCGATTCCGGAATGGGTTCGAGGAAGGGCGACAGCCCGGCCTCCAGCGCGAACTCGCGCAGAAGCCGCTGGCACACGGAGTGGATGGTCCCGATGTAGCCGTCCCGGACGCGCGCGGCGAGCTCGGGCTTGCCGCTCTCGAGGAGCCGGGCGCGGATGCGGCTCTCCAGCTCGCCCGCCGCCTTCACCGTGTACGTGACGGCGACGATGCCCTCGGGCTGCGCGCTGCCATCCAGGAGCGCCGCGGCGAGCTCCTGGGTCAGACGCCAGGTCTTCCCCGTGCCGGCGCTGGCGCTGACGACGTCGATCCTCACGGCGTGCGCTCCTCGCCGACGCTGGCGTGACAGAGCGCTCCGAAGCGGCAGAAGAGGCAGGCTGGCTCGCGGCGCGCCGGGCCCTCTTCATCGGGCAGCTCCCCCGCGGCCTCCACGATCGCGTCCTCCCAGGCGAGATCTTCGCTCGGGACCGGGAGGAGCCCCTTCGAGAGCACCTTCTTCCAGTAGGCGAAGCCCTCCTCGGCCCCCTTCAGCGTCTCGACCGCCGAGGGGCCTTCGATGACCGCCGCGCCGGGAAAGGCGCCGGGGTTCACGGTGAGGAGCTGGCCATCGTCGAGGACGAGGTAGCCGGCAGGCGGGTGGGGGCGGCCGCTCGACCTCAGCATCGAGGCATAGAGCGCGAGCTGAAGCGCGCGCCCCTTCTCCAGATCCTCGCGCCGGTGGCGGCCGCCGGAGAGCTTGAGGTCGAGCAGGGCTTCCGTGCCCTCCTTCTCGAGGACGAGGTCGACGTAGCCCGCCACGGCGTGGCCCGCGAACCGGCCGGAGACGGGGTACTCGGCCGCCTTCACCTTCCAGCCACCGGCCTGGAGGTGCCTGATCAGCGCCGCCGCCGCGCCGGCGACCAGGGTACGCCCTCGGTCCAGCTCCGCTTCGCGGCCGCGGCGGACGAGCGGCGCCGCCTCGCTCCCGACGCGGGTATCGAAGGAACGGGCTGCCCACCTCTTCGCCTCGTCCTCGGTGGCTCGCTCGACGTCGATGCGCTCCGTGCCGAGGACCATGTCCTGGAGGACGCGGTGCGCGAAGTCGCCGAGGAGACGGTTGCCGTCGGGGATGTCCACGCCTCGGCCTGGGCCGAGGAGGCCCTGATGCTCCAGCGCCCACTTGAAGGGGCAGCCGAGGAGCGACTCGAGGGCCGTCGCCGAGAGATCCCCCGCCGGCGCGAGCGTCTCGGGTGGCGCATTCCACACGGCGCGCGGGACGATGGGATCAGCCGGCTGGATCGTCTGGGTGCGCGGTTTCCACGGGCCCCTCGAGCCCGCGAGGAGCCCCTCCGACGTGAACGTGCAGGCTGCGAGCGCACCCGCGGCGAGCCGGGTGGAGAGCTCGTCGGCAAAGGGGTGAGGCGCGACCGGATCGGCGCCCGAGATGCGCCAGCGGACGAGCACCGCGCGCTCGCGCGAGGCGAGGACGGGCCGCCGCCAGCACCAGGCCTCGAAGCGCCGGGCTTCGCCCGGGCTCGCCAGCCGCAGGCCGGCCGCCGAGAGCGCCGCGCGCTCGGCCTCCGTCCAGACCTCGGGCGCCGGGCCCGGCTCGGCGTCCGGGACGAAGCCCCACCACAGCACCTCGGCGGCGCCGGGGAGGACGTCGGCCGGCGCGCGGCAGACGGCAGGGCGCCCCGCCTCTCCCTCGAAAGCGGCCACGTTCGAGCCGCCGCCCACGGCGAGATCGTGGAGCAGAGCGAGAGCGAGCTGCGTGAGCCGCCTGTCGGGCGGGAGCGCGACCAGCATCCGCTGGAGCGTTGCCGCCACGGCCGCGCCGTGCGCCCAGAGCTCGGCGTCCTCCGGCGATGCGCCGTTCCCGCTGGCCTCATCGGCCGCGCCGGCCTGCGAACCTGCCCAGCGGGCGACCATCTCGCAGAGTGCCGCCGCCTTCGCGGCCGGGATGCCCTCGGAAGGATCGAAGAGGTCGCCGCCGAACCAGGTGTCGATTCTCCCGGCGAGCTGCTTCCCCGCAGCCCGTGCGCCGGCTTCGGTGGCGCCGCGCGCCCGCGCCCGCTCCTCCTCATCCCCGACCGAAGCTACGACCGCCTCGCTCCAGGCCGGGCTGCCGATGCCCGGCATCTCGTTCAGGGCATCGAGGAGCCGCCGCCGCGCGTGGCTGGGCAGCGGCGCGCCCGGCAGGAGCAGCAGCTCCGCCGCGCGGAAGGGGTCCTGCGGGCGGAATGCGAGGGCGAGCCGCAGCGGAAGGACCTGGAGGTGCGGCCGCAGGCGCGACGAAGAGGAGAGCCCCAGCGTCGGAAGCCCCTGGCGCAGGAGAGCGGCATCGAGCGCGCCCGACTCGGCGGCGACGACGAAGGTGGCCTGCCCCAGCGGCCGCTCGCGAGCGAAGGAGGCCGCCAGCTCCGCCGTCTCGAGCGGCGTGTCGGCCTCGAGGAGGAGGAAGGTGCCGTCGCCCTCGAGGACGGGAGGCGGCGTGGCGCCCTGGCTGCCCTGGACGAGGGCGCGCTGCACCAGGCCCAGGTCGGTCTTCGCGGATGCGAGCGGCGCATCGGCCGCCACGTCTTCCACGGCGACGCCGGCAGCCGCGAGCGCGTCCAGGAGCCGGAGGAGCAGCGGCGAGAACCCTTCGCGCGGCGCCGAGAGACGAACGACGAGCGGATGCGGGAGGCGCCGGATGCGCTCGACCTCGGTGACGAGCGCGTCGAGGACGTCGGGGAAGCCGGGTGGAAGCCCGGGCTCGCCGAGCGCCTCGATCGCGCCCAGGTCCTCGAGCCGGGGGCTGCCCTGGAGCGTCCCGCCTCGCCAGCCCGCGAGGCGCAGCCGGTCGCGCAGCGCCAGCAGGAAGGCGGCGACGCCGAAGGGGTCGTTCTTCCGGGAGGCCGAGTAGGAGCGGTGCCCGTCGTCGTGGCGCTCGAGACGCCGCTCGAACGCCGCAAGCCGGTCCGGCGCAGCGGCCGGCTGGGCCGGGAGACCGAGGATGCGGCCCAGGCGCCGCGCCAGCCCCAGCGGCCCCACGCACTCGAAGCCCGCGCGCGCCTCGCCCTCGGCGAGGAGGTGACGCCAGGCGGTGCCGCCGTCCGAGGGGGTGAGGAGGAGGTGGAGCATGGCTCGATTCCGAACCCGAAGTGTAGATCGGAGGGAGGACACGGCCGGCGCGGTGACTGCGTTCGGCCAGACACGATTGGCCTGGCCGATCCCGAGCTTACGCCCCTCCGTCGGGGGCGCCGGGCGGCTGGTTCTGCTGGACGTCGAGGCGAGCGGCAGCCACGGGCGGCCGGCGCCGACGGCGGCGACCGCTCCCTCACGTCCCTGCGATGTCGGCGCTGCGGTGGGAGTCCGGCGGTTTCAGAGCGTGACGGCGGTCTCGCGCAGGCGCAGGCCCGCGAGATGCTCTTCGGTGGCGGCGATGAGCACGTCGCGCACCGATTGGAGCAGCGCCTTCCAGCGGGTGGCGCGGCCTTCGTCCGACCGCAGCGTCACCGACCGGTAGAGCGCGAGCAGCGTGTACGCGATCCGGCGGAGCAGGAGCACGGCGAGCATGCCGTGCTCGTCGGCCTCGATCCACGGACGGTCGTCCTCGACGAAGGCGGTGTCGAAGGTGTGGTGATTCTGGTTCTCGACGCCCCAGTGGCTCCGGACGAGGAGCATCCACTCCGCCGTGGTGAGCCGCTTCGGGTCGTAGCTCGACACGAACATCCGGTCGTCTCGCTCGACCACGATGCCGTGCTGGACCTTCACGTACTCCACAGAGAGGAAGGCCTTGGCGTGCGACCAGACCGACTCGTCGGGCGTCTTGCCGTCGCCGTAGGACCAGCTCGGGTCGGCGCGGAGCAGCCGGAGCGAGCGGACGACGGTGGTCCCGTCGTCGAGCACGTCCTCTGTTCGGGCGATCACCGTCTCGGCGGCGAGCAGCTCGACGGCGAGTCGGCACATCGTCCGGTGCTCGTCCTTCAGCGCGAAGAGGTAGTCCTTGCCCGCGGCCACCACCGCGTCGGCGTTGGCGCGGGAGAAGCCGCCGGCGTCGTAGGTGATGACGTCGAAAAGCTCGCCGTAGGTCGCAACAAGGCTCTTGAACGCCGTCTGGAAGTGGCCCACCTCGTTCGTCGCGGCAGGGATCGGGATGGCGTCGATGCACGGCCGCCCCGCCGCGGAGACGAGCGCGCACGTCATCGTCCGGACGATGCCGTACGGCAGCCCCTGCTCCGGATGCTGCGTCTGCGCGAACTCGCCGTTGATGCACGGCAGCGACGTCGCCTTGCCGTCGAGCGCGACCACGCTCATCGGCAGCCCCACCGGCGCGAGCGCCTTGCGGCGCCACGCCGCGCGGACCGCGCGGTGCAGCACCGCCCGAAGCCCGGCGAGCGGCACGCGGCAGAGCGCGTCCCGCGCCGTCGTGTCCGCGAGCCGCCGCGGAAGTCTCAGCAGCCGCCGTGCCGCCGGAGACAACGCCTCCGTGAGCTGCTCGGTCTCCCACAGGCTCCGGCACCCGGCCATGAGCCCCACCAGCGTCGCCCGGAGGATCTGCGCCAGCGACCAGCGGCCCTCCCGGGCGCGCGGGTCGGGCACCCCCTCCAAGTCCAGCTCCGGCAGCCGCGCCGCCAGGAGCCCCGCCACCCTCCGCGTTGCTCTTTCCCTCATCGATCTCCTCCAGTACGATCTCGGGGTCGTTGGCTCACGCCGGACTCCCATCCAGCGACAAGCCGTTCGCGGCGGGCGATCTCATGGATCGCCCGCCGCACCCGTTTCGTACCCTGAGTGGAGATCGGCGTGCGAATTTGTGCACGCGGCCGGTCGGCACCGGGCGGCGGCTCAACCGTCCGGACTTCCAGCCGGCCGTCAGGGCGCGCGGCTACCGCCGCCAATCAGGTCTGTGCGTTCGGCGGGGGAGATCGTCGCCCGTTCAGCTCGGCTGCACGTACTCGACGCGAATCCCGCGAACGCGAGCCGCCTGCAGCCCCGTTGCCGCGCCCCCGACCGAGCGCAGGACGTTCGAGGCCGGGGGGCCGCCCGGCGGCGTATCAGCCGCCCCGGTGCCGCTCCAGAAGGTCGAGGTCGGCGAGGTCCTGAGGACGGCCGCTGGCCCGCTTGTTCTGCTCCAGGTGGCGCCGCGAGATGACCGGGACGGCCTGCCCGCCGTAGGTGGCGCCGGAGCGCTCCGGCCAGGCCTCGGCGAAGGACACCCCGTCGATGGAGGTGAGGATGTCGATGCGGACTGGCGCGACCCCGATCTGGAAGACCAGCCCCGGGACGGCGAGATTGTACGGGCCCAGCTCGCCGAGCGGAGCGCCGAAGCGCGCCAGGGCCTGGTGCACCCGGACGGCGTTCTCCGCGGTCGGGTTCACCCAGACGTCGAGGTCGCGGGTGTAGCGCGGCGCCGCGTGAACGGCCAGGGCGTAGCCGCCGACGAGGAGGTACTCAGCCCCCTCGGCGTTCAAGGCGGCAAACAGATCTCTGAAGTCGGGGTTCGGGTCCATCCGGTCTCCGCCAGGCGAAATCCTCGAGCACCATCGTCCACACGGCGGCGAGCCGCTCCTCCGGCGTGACGGCGCGCCAGAACTCCCGGTCGAATGAGCCGTCGTCGGCGTGCAACGCGACGAGGCGGCTCGACCCGGCGGCGCGGCGCGAACGAGCGTCCATCGCCTTATCGTACTCCAGGGCACGGCCGATCGCTCCGGCGCGAGACCCGGGGCCGTCCGGCGAAGGCGGCCGCGGCGCCGGGGCTGGCCGCCTACCCCCGCCGCTGAAGCGTGTCCTCGATGAGGGCGAGCGAGCGAGGAAAGCTGCCCGGCACGTGCGTCAGGGCGGGTCACGGCTGGGGAATCGACCGGGCGAGCGGAGGGTTGCGCTGGGACCCCTGTCCGGTCATGTTACTTCCATGGCACTCGCTCGAAAGAAGGCGACCACCATCGCGCTCGAACCGGGCATGGACGCGCTCCTCACCCGCGCGGCAGATGAGCGGGGGGTGTCGCGGTCCGAGTTCATCCGCCAGCAGCTCGCGCTGGTCCTCGAGCAGTACCGCAGGCATCCGCGCCCCAGGGCCGCGGGAGTCATCCGCCACGGGCTGGCCGAACGCGGTGACGAGGCGGAGCTCTACGCCGACCGGCGCCGATGAGCGCGGCGGCGATCCTCTGCGACACGGGTGCGATCCTCGACTACCTGGTCGCGACGGCGCCGGACCATCGCGCCTTCCGCGATGCGATCGATCGGTCCCGAACCCGCTACCTCCCGGGCCTGGTGCTCGCGGAGGTCGACTACTCCCTCCGAAAGGAGCGGGAGGCGATGGGCGCCCTGATTCGCGACGTGTCGCGAGGCGCGTTCACGTACGCCGCGCCCACGCTGGCGATCCTGGAACGGGCCATGGACGTCGATCGGCAGTACGCCGACCTCGGCCTGGGCCTCGTCGACGCCTCGGTCGTCGCGCTGGCGGAGGAGCTGGGCGTGTACCGCCTCGCCACCCGCGACGTACGGCACTTCAGCGCGGTCAGGTTGCGCGGCGGACGGCGGTTCGAGCTGGTCGTTCAGCCCAGGCGGGCCGATCGCGGGGGCGGGTGAGCTTCGCGGGAGCTGCGGCTATGACGCGCGGAGCACGTCGGCCGCGTCGCCGATCAGCCGCGCGAAGTCCGCGTCGGCGGTGAGCACGCGCAGGCCATGTTCGAGGGCGACGCCGGCGATCATCACGTCGGGCGCCTTCGCGCCGCCAACGCGGCGGGCGGCGGCGACGCCGGCCAGGGCGGCGTCTTCCGTGACCGGGAGCACCGCGAACCGAAGGCGGAGCTTCTCGTAGAACGCCCGCCGCTGAGGAGAGAGCGTCGGGCTCGCGAGAAGTTCCGTGAGCGTCACGGCTGAGATCGCAGTCGAGTCATCGTCAGCCTCGAGCAGTTCGCTGAAGCGCTCGAGCGCCTGGAGATCCCGACGCTCGACGGCGATGAAGAACGACGTGTCCAGCAGCGTGCGCGTCACCGCTTCCAGTCCTCGCGACGGGACCGCTCCATCTCGGCCGCGTGCGCGCTGTCATCCGGGAGGGACCGGAGCATGGCCGTGAGCTCGCGGCCAGCTCGCCGTCGCTCCTCTCGGCGCTCCTGCTCACGGCGAGCCTCATCGACACGCCGGAGCACCACCTGCCTTGCCCAGGTGGACGCCGGAAGGTGGTCCGCGCCGGCGGCACCTTCGATCGCGCGTCGCTCCTCGGCGGAAACGCGGATGGTGAGCTCCTTCGCCTTGGTGGACCTGGTGCGCTTCGCCATGACCAACAATCTACCCACAACGTTGGTAACGCGCAAATCGATCGGTCCCGAACCGTCTACGATCCGGGCCTGTCGCGCGAGCCCTAGACGACCGCGGCGGGGCTGAAGCTTCCGTATCCTCCCTGTTCCGAACGTCGGATCCGGGCCTCGAACACGACGGCGATGCCTCGCGCCCGGCGTTCCCGTTCCTGGAGGTCCTGCAGCCGGGGATGCGCGAGCACCGAGCGCACCGTCTCCCGAGCAAGCGCAGGCGACCACAGAGGCCATCGGAACCCACCGGTCTTCCACTCGCCGAAGCAGCCAGTGGTCTGGATTTGTCGGCCCCGGGGCGCGACCTGGATGAACGAGAGACCGCGGAACGCCAGCCAGTCGGCCCCCGGAACGCCGTTGGGCTCCTCCTTCGAAGGATCATCGGCTCGCAGCGCGTACTCTCGGAACACGGTGGCGTCCCACTTCAGGACCGGAAGCGACCTCGCGTAGCTCCAGGGCCCTCGCAGGGCCTCGCGCACGTCTTCCACCCGCGTCTCTTCCACGAGCTCCTTCACCATCGCGAGGAACTTCTGCTGCCCCGCGGTGAAGTGAAGCGCGGTGGGCTTGGTGTTGCCGCTGCCGTCCACCGCGACATCGGTCGCGAGCGCCGCCGCGAGATCCACGCTTCGGCGCCGCGCAGGCTCCGCCCTGGCGACCAGGCGCTCGAGGAAGGCGCGGTAGATGGCGGGCGGCGGCTTCAGATCGCGGACCCCGTCGTACTCGAGGTCGATCGCCGGCTCCTTCCTCCAACTCGCGAGGTCGGCCATGACCATCGCTTCCAACGCCTCGACCGAAAGCGCGCCGTCACCCGAGGAGACGGCCGGGCGCCACGCGCCTCGATAGGTCCAGCCGAGCGTCGGCGTCGTGCCCGCGGGCGCAGCATCGGAGAGGACGTTCAGCACCCCGAGGGCGGCGAGGAAGCCGAGCGGGTTCGCGCCGTCGAGGCCGGTGAGCAGCAACGCTGTCATGGATCCCCCTCTCTCACGGCGCGCTGCTCGTGCTCGCTCCGTCGATGGTCCGCGAGCCGGAGGATCGCCTCCAGCCAGGCGAGACCGAACCAGCCATACCGCCGCACCAGCCTCCAGAACCGATCGCTCACACCCGAGCCGAAGCTCTCGAGGCCGTGGGCGCTCGACGCGTGCATCTCGAATGAGCCGTCGCTGAAGATCACCTCGACCGGGCTGGGGTCTTCCGCGAACGGGGCGAAGGGCCGGCAGTGCCCGTGGTGCGAGGCGACCAGGTGCTGGACCAGGTCCCAGTCGTGCGCCCGCTCCCGCAGCGCGTCCGTGGACGCGATGAGCGCCAGCGAGACGAGCTCGTGCCGGGCACCCCTGGGATACCTTGCGCGCTCGCGAGCAGCCTCGCGCGCCGCGCGGTCCGCTGCCGGGATGGCCGACTTCGCGAGCGGCTCCGGCGCGACGTCCACCTGATACGCGCTGCCCCCGTGCAGCATCGCCTGGAAGCGGCGGTCCGCCTTGCCGGCGTCGTGCCACTGCCCGGCGAGCCCAAGGTCCTCCACGAGCTCATCGGGAAGGCCACAGCCGCGCGCGTGCTCGCGGGCGTAGTCCGCGACGCCACGAAGGTGCTGGCGCAGGGTGATCTCCGTGCCGGTGAAGGAAGCAGTGTCGTCCTCGCTCGTGACGCCGGTCGCTCGCGCGAACGGGACCTTGCCTGCGATGACGAAGTGCGAGGTGTCTCCCTCTCCGTGCACGGGGAACACCCGTGGGCGCCGCCTCCCGTGGAGCTCCCGGCTGAGAGCTCCCGCGGTCGTCTTCAGCCAGCTCGGGACGGATGCGTCCACGAGCGCCGCATCGAGCCAGTCCCGGAGAGGCGCATCGTCATGCTCCTGGTCGTCGTCGGCCGGCGGGCGCGGGGGCGTCGCCCAGCCAGGCAGAAGCCCTTCCTCCGACCTTGCGGCATGGGACGCGAGCACCGCGGGGTGAAGGCGGAGCAGCGGCTTCCGGTGCCGGATGGCGAAGGCGCGATCGCCGAGATCCACCACCGGCTCGGTCGCGTCGGGCGCCCAGTTCCCGTGGGCGACGCCGCCGTACTCGCTGGGCACGACGATCGTGTCACCCGGCTGGATCCCTCTCGCATCCACCAGCGCGGATCGCTCTCCGCGCCAGGCCAGCGCCTTCCTGGACAGGCGCGGCACCGTGTCTTCGCCCTCCAACGCGCGCGCCCCCTCTACGTCCGGGAGGCCGGCGGCGTCCGGCGCGCCGGCGAGCCATCTGCGCGCCGCCGCGATCGGGATGGTGAGCGCTTCGGGCGACGACGGCGGGCAGCTCTCCACGATCTCGATCGCTCTCGCCTCGTCTCCCTTCTCGAGCATCGATGCGGTGAGATCGGCCCTCCACACGAGCTGGACCTCGGGCTGGCCCCGCTCCGGGCCGTGCAGCCAGAGCGCCACCTCCGGATCCACCGACGGCGCGGGCGCGGTCTGGACCCACGCGTCGAGGTGCGCCGGCAGCAGCACCGGGGCCTGCTCCACAGGCGGAAGCAGGTCCACGAGCTCCCGTTTCTGCGGCAAGCGGAAGCGGTCGAGCCCGAAATCGACCTTTGCGAGCTTCGACAGGTGTGCCCAGGTCTTCGCGAGCGCTGCGCCGTAGATCGGGTCCTCGGCCTTGAGGGCGTCCTTGCGAACCAGGATCGTCGCCTCGGCATCCTCGATCTCGCCCAGCCGGTTCAGGCGTCCGAACCGCTGGCGGAGCGCGTCCAGGCTCGCGCACTCGGTGACGAGAGCGTCGAAATCGAGGTCGGCGCCCGCCTCGATGCACTGGGTCGCGACCACGAACGTGGGGCGTTCGTCCCCCTTGCGTTCTCTTCCCGCGCGCACCCTGAGCCGGAGGTCCCGTTCCAACTCCTCGCGATCGAGGGGCCGCATCCGCCCGGTGAGCAGCCACACGTCGGCGCGGTCCTTCAACCGCTCGCGCAGGCTCGCGAACACGCCCCGCGCCGTGGCGACCCGGTTCACGACGACCCCCACCGCGCGTCCGCTCCGCGCCATCCCGAGCGCTTCCTCGCAGAGCGCCCCGACGAAGGCGCGTTGAGCGGCCTCGCCTTCGCCGCGTGTGCCGATCTCTTTCAGCACCGCAGGCCGCGAGGCCTTGAGCCGCTGCCGGAGCGTCGGATGGCGCTCGTCCTCCTCGGCGAGCTGAAAGGCGTTCTTTCGTGGCTCGCGGGGCGTCGCCGACATCGGCACCCACTGCCAGCGCCTCGGGAGCGGGACCTCGGCCCACTGCATGTAACGGCCGGCGAGCTGCTCCAGCGTCTCGACGAAGGGCGCAGAGAGGTGCACCTCGTCGAGCAGGAGCAGCGCGTCGTTACCGAGCAACCCGGCGTGGATCGGCCGCATCGACTCCGAGACGCCGTAGCCGCGGAACAGCAGGCGGGAGCCGACCTGGTCCACCGTGGACACGGCGATGAGCGGCTGGTTGGGCGCGCGCGCCCAGCCGTCGTCGCGCGCGATGCCGCCCCGGAGCACGGTCACGGCGAGCGGCACCCCCTCGCGCGAGAGGCCCGCGAGCCGCTCCTTCACGGCGACGAGGACGGGCTCGGTCGGATCGACCAGCGCCTGCGCGATCCGGGTCGCCCGCTCGTGGGCCTGGTCCACGATCGTCCGCCGGTCCACCACGTAGAGGATCCGCATCGGCGCCTGGCGCTCGGCTCGCCCCGCGTCGAGCGCCAGGTGGAAGACCGCGGCATCGAGCGCGGCGGTCTTGCCGGTGCCGGTCGGGAGATCGAGCGCCTCCGGCCAGCGGCCGTGCTCGTGGAGGTGCTCGACGAGCCGCTGCTGCCACGGGAAGGGATCGCAGCCGTGGATGGCGCGGAAGAACGTCCGAAACGAGCGAGCGGAGAGCTTAGTCATCGCCTTGCACCGGTCGGAAGAGGCCGAGGCCGACGTACCGGCCCGCGCCGAGGAGAACGGGCCCCTCGACCTCGCGCTCGAACTCGAGCGTGGCGTGGACGAGCGCGCGGCGAGGACGGTCCGGATCGGGCGGGAACGGAGGGAAGTGCTTCGCCTTGGCCGCGCCCGCGATCGGCGCGGCTGGCAGGACGGTAACGCGGCTCGGCGATGGCAGGCCGAGGTGCACCACCGCCGCGCGGAGCGTCTCCTCCGCTTCCTGGGCGGCCTTCGCAGCCCGAGCTGGGCTCCGGTCGCGCAGGTCGCCGGGGTGGCGATCCAGCCCGACCGGCGTCGCGCTCACCCACCGCCGCGCGGGGCCGCACCACGTGGAGGGGCGCAGCGTCCTCTGTTCCGCCCGCTCGTCGAGGCGGGTGAGATGGAGCTCCCCGGCGCCGCCGAGGAACACGGGGATCGCGGGAGACTCCTCCCCTTCCTTACGGTGCAAGGCTTCCCACGCGGCAACCGCCCGGAACAACGCGCGTCGCTCGTCCGCCCTGGTCGCGCGCGGGAACACGAGCGCCACGCCGAGGATGCTGCCGTCTGCCTGCGCATGTCCCACGAACGGCAACGGCACCACCGCGAGGTGCGCCCGCTGCGCGGGCCCGCCGTCCTCCGCGTGGCCAGTGAGGAGCTCCGGAGGTGGCTGCATCGCGAACTTCATCAAGGCGGCTCGCACGCTTCGGGCGACGCCCACGGCGGAGGTCGAGGGGAGGTAGGGGCCACCGCTTCGCCTCAGTACGAGCCAGTCCGCTCCGAACACGGAGCCTGGCATCTCCGGGTGTGATGGCCGGTTCGTCGTCGTGTAGCGCTCGAAGAGCGCGGGCAGCAGCCGCGGCTGCGTCTCGCGGTGCCGATCGAAGGCGTCGTCGAGGGCCGCCAGTTGCCCCTCGCCGACGACTCGCAGCCGGTGCTCGCCGCTCTCGTCCGGACGCCAGTTGGCTTCCGGCGGGGAATCCACCACGCGGGCGCGCACCAGGGAGGAGGAGTGCCCCAGGCGCACGAGGCCCGCCAGCAGCCCGTCGAGCGCCGTGCGCGCGCCGCCTTCGACGTTCGCGTTGGGCCAGATGAAGTAGACGCTCGGATCGGCCGGAGCAACCGACGGGAACGTGCGCGGCTGGCGCGTCCGGGTCTCGGGGAGGATGCTCCGGGCGGCCTTCCCGCCTTCGGTGCTGATCTTGCCGGGAGCGATCGCGCGCGCGATCTTCTCGCCGAGCCTCTTCTCGAGCGCCTTCGCCTTCGCCGCGGCCTTCTCGTCGGTTCGCGCCTCGACGAGCACGCGCTCGAGCTCCTCCCGATCGGCGTCGAACGTCCCGACGACGTCGGGATCATTCACGGGGACGAAGGTGGTGTACGCCTCGCGCTCCGCGACCTCCTCCGGAGGGGAAGCGCGAAGGAGCGGCGGGCCCTGGCGCTCGAGCCAGAGCAGGGCCTGGCGCTCCGCGGCGGGCCGCTCTGCGCCGGCGCAGTGGGTCGCGACCAGGGCCGAGAACAGGCGCGCCGGGTGTGGTGGCCACTCCGGGCGAGAGCGGTCGTTGTACCGGGTCGCCACGTAGCGCCCGGTGAGGAGCTCCACCTCGATGGCGAGCATCAGGCCTCCGCTTCGGCCTCACCGGCCCGGAGGAGGTCGCGGCTGTGGCGGATGAGCTGGACGAGCTTGGGCGCCGGGTCGAGGTTGACGGGACCGCGATCCCACCCGAGACCCATCTTCCGCGCTTCGGCCTGTGCCTCGGCCACCAGCGCCTGCGCCCCGGCCCGATCCAGGACGAGCTTCACGGGCGGCGCACCGTCGTTCGACAGCAGCTCGAACGCGAGAGGCTCCTTCCCTACCAGGACACAGCGCGAGCGAAGGTCGTACCCGTTCTCGCGCTGGTAGACGACCGCCGCGAGCCCGAGCGCCGCCAGCGCGGTCCTCGCCGCCCCCTCCGCCTGGGGCCTGACCTCGGGCGAAATCGGCTTCCCCTGTGTGTCGGTCGGGTAGCGCAGCCGCCGCAGGCCAGCGAGCGAAAGCACCACGGTCTGGACCGCTCCGGAGATCGTAACCCCGCCGGCCTCCGAGTCGAGGCTGGGCGGGATGTTGCCGTGATTGATCGCCGAGGGCAGTCCCTTCTCCTTGCCGCCCTTGTACGGCACCGGCTTGCCGGCCTTGTCCTTCTCCGCCTCCTTCTCCTCGAGCGTCCACTCCAGCGGCTCGCCCTTGCGCTGGAAGATCGGTCCCGCCTTCCGCTGGATGCTCAGGGGATCGAGGCGGCTCGCCGTCTTCACCCCGGTCACGGCATCGAGGCCGACGATCTCGGAGGTGAGGCAGCGCTGGAACTTCGCGCCCAGGCCGCCCTTCGGCCCGGTGCTGTCCCACACGCCGAAGACGAGCGCGGTCGGGCAGTACCGGTACATGCCTGTCGCGCGCGTGGGGCTCGATTCGGTGAAGGCCATCCCGACGTCGGTGTGGCGGAACGGCTTCCCCCCGAGAACGCTGTCACGAAGGATCGCATCGGCGATGCGATGCGGCGCCTGGAGGGCGGAGATCTGCTCGAGGTCCTCGACGCCCTCCTTCCCGGAGAAATCGACCTGGACGAGCGGGAAGTCGAGCTCGCGCCGCCGCCATGCCTCGAGGAGCGCCTCCTCCATCCGGTTCGCCTGGGATGCGACGGAGTCGAGCAGCACCACCTTGACCTCGCGGCCGTCGATGCGCCGCGACTCGATCGCGTACTTCGTCTCGCTCTGGCCCTCCTTCACGAAGGTCGGCGGAAAGAGCTTGTCCGACGGACCGCCGGCGGGCTCGAGACGGGTCACGGACCGGATGGCTGCGTACGGCCCGACGATCGCTTCCCTCAGCTTCGACAGGTTCAGCTTCTCCATGTTCGCGCTCTCCATGTTTCACTTCATGAGTGTTGCGTGAGCGTCCTCACCGGAACGCGCGCTAAGGCGCACGAATCGCAAACTTCGAGGTACGACGGCGGGCCGCGGAAGTGCCACGCGTAAGGAGCAGCCACAGAAGAAGACAAAGCTTCAACGGAGCCGCAGCCCGCCAAGCCTTGTCTCAGGAAGACGACTTCACCGACCGCTTTCTCGGGCGCGGTGGCCGGAATCCGATCGGCCGCCTCGCGGCGCTTCGCTCGCCTGTTTCGGTGTGATCGCGTCGGCTCAAAGAGTTCAACAGGCGGAGCAGTAGGTGGGCAATGACGTTCTTCATGAATGCCGTTCTTAGTATTCTTATGTACACGAACGCAAGCCCCGACCAGCCTAAGCACCCCAACGGGCCTCAACTCCTCCTTTTCTGGCGCCTTCATCCCTCCTCCCTCCGATAAGAAGCCAACCGCGCCGAGCTCCTGAGCTGCCGCCGATCGGGGTCGCCAGCGCGACAGATCACGACGTCGATGTCAAATCGCTCCAGGTCAAAGGTGCGGATGATCCGGCGGCGCAACGTCCCGACCATCGCGTTCGCCAGGATCGGACGAGGCACGGGCGTCTCCCCGGCGTCGGCATCGTTCTCGTCATCCTCCACGCCCGACCCATCGTCCGCCCCTCCCTCCGGACCCGCGACCCACTCCACCCGCGCCGCGTTCGGAGCCGGCACAGGCAGGGCGGGCTGCTCGATCGCGACCGGGCCCGCCTCCGCCTGCCCCGCGCTCGCGAGCGCCTCGCGGAATCCCCGGTCGTACGCCTGCCGCAAGAGCGGCCGCACCGCCTCGCGGGCCTCCGCGCTCAACCCGTCGATGAGCTCATCCACGCTCACGAAACCGCCTCCCCGAGGGCCGCCATGAGCTCCCTCGCGATCACCCGCGTCGTTTCCTTTCCGCCGCCCGCCGCCTTCGCGCGCCAGGCGCCCGCGGTCTCGAACCGCGCTCCTCCGATCCGCGTGGACCAGGGTGCCAGCAGGGCGGACACGATCGGCCGCGGGTCCCCGCCCACCTCGTACACGCGGGCGACCACCGGCGGCGACGCCTGCACGAACGCGCGCAGGGCGATCGTCGAGCGCACCGAGTGCTTCTTGCTCTCCCACACGTCGGCGAACGCGTGCTTTGCCTCGCGGAAGTACAGGCCGTAGAAGCGGCGGAGGTTCGCGACGAAGTCTTCGACCCACGGCGCGCCCTCACCTGCGACCCTGACCGCCTCGATCGCGGCGCGCATCTCCTGCGCGAGACCGGCCTGCGGGACCTTGCCCGGCCCGACGCCGAGCATCTTCACGTGCCCGGCGAGCGGCGAGCCCTGCTTCCCGTTGAGCTCCTTGATGGTGTCGTGGATCGCCGAGTCGATCGGATCCGGATAGAGCTGGCGGCCCTTGAGTGAGTAGAGCAGCGACGGATTGAGTCGCGTGTGCTTCGAGTTGATCGTCACGAACATCTCGACGATGCTCGGCGCCGGCAGCCCGGCGAAGAGGATCGCCGGCACCTGCACCCCGCGGATCGCGGCAGCCTCCGGTGACCCGAGCATCGCGTCGAGCGCGAGGAGGCGATGCTGGCCGTCGAGGACGCGGAGGGTCCCTTCGGACTCGCTCATCTGCACGAGCCCGACGAACGGATTCGTCCCCGCTGCCGTGAACGAGACAGGCTCCTCGCTGACCAGCAGCACCGCGCCCGGGATCGCGGGGACGGCGCCGTCCTCGCGGCACTGCTGGTAGTGCTGGGTCAGCTCCTCGATCTTCTTGCGAAGGATGGGTCGCTGGAACGCCTTCTCGGAGGTGTGGACCTTGCGCTCGATCTCGACCCAGTTCACCGGCGACGGCCGGGCGCGCTGCGCCGCGCGCCGGGCGCCGTCGAGGCCCGCCTCGCCGAGGACCTCGAAGCGCACCAGGCGCTGGACGTCCGTCGCCGAAAGGTTCAGCAGGTAGAACTCCTGCCTGAACTGCTGAATCTTCACGGCGGGAACCGTCAGCATCGCCTCACCTCCCCGAAACAACTTCCAGCGTAGCCGTTACTGCATGACGCTCCGCCCCCCATCCGCGTGACCGAGCGGCGAGGGCCCGCTGCGAGCTCCGCTCGATCAGCGACGCACCCTACCTCCCACCCGCGTCACGACGGGGCACACTTCCCCCGAGCGCAGCAACGGCTCTCCGGTGCTCCCGCATCACCGCCTCTCTCAACTGCTTCGGCTCGATCTCGCTCACCGCGGCCGCGAGCCCGGTCAGGTACGCGACGAGCGGCGGCCCGATGGCCACCTCGAGCCGCACCTCCACGCTCCCGTCGTTCCGCCGCTGCGCCACCTGGCTCGGGTGCACCTTCCGCTCCATGAGCAGGTCGGCGAGCTCGGGCGCCACGGTGAAGCGCACCTTCCGCGGCCGGCCGCTCCACATCCCGAACCTCGTCCTGAGGAGCTGCTCCGCGCTGAAGCCCTCCGGCGCGGCAAAGCGTTCCTCCGTCGGGCGCACGCTGTCGAAGCGATCGACGAGGAAGAGCTTCACCTCTCCGCTCCGGTGGCAGCGCGCGACGAGGTACAGGCCTTCCTCGGCCACCCTCAGGTGATAGGGATCGAGCTTGCGTTCCTCGCCGCGCCCCCGTCCCTTCGCCGCGCGCGATCGATACTGCGCCGCGACGGTCTGCCGCCCCTCGATGGCCTCGACGAGCCGCCGCACGATCTCGCCGCGCGCGTGGTAATCGCGCCCGCCCTCCGGCGCGCTCACGAGCCGCTCAGACGCCCGGAAGCGGTCGGCAAGCCCCTTGGGCAGCGTGACGCGGATCTTCTCGAGGGCGCTCACCACCCCCTCGTGCAGCATCGTCCCCGCGAGCCCGGCCACGGCCCGCTGGGCGCTCATGAGCCCGATCAGCTCGGCCCAGGTGAGCGACAGCTGCAGGCGGTGCCGATACCCCGGCATCATGCGCCAGCGCGCTCGCCGGCCGTCGAGCGCCGAGGTCAGCGGAAAGCCCGCATCTTCCAGGACCCGGAAGTCCCGGTAGATCGTCCTGCGCCGCGCGCCGAGCTCCTCCGCAGCCTCCTCCAGCTCGACGCCCTCCGAGCGCACCTCGAGCAGTGTGAGAAGCTTCAGCTGCCGGGCAAAGGCGTCGCCGCGCACGAGGTATACTCATACCCCAAGCGAAGGCGAAGCGTGAGCGCACGTCGCCGCCTCCGTGGTGACCCCGCGAGGTCGCCTCCTGTCGCGGAATGACCCCTGCCGACGACCGCGCACGCGGCGTCGTTGCCCAACTGGTCACGCGAGACTATAAGGTAGTCATGAAGCGCGTCGGCATCGCGGACCTGAAGGCCCATCTCTCCGAGCACCTCAAGACGGTCCGCCGCGGACACGAGATCACGATCGTGGACCGTGGCACGCCGGTCGCCCGGATCTTGCCGGCGGAGCGCACGACGCCGCTCGCCACACGCAAGCCCACGCGCGATCTCCATTCGATCAAGCTCCCACGCCCGCTCCCGTACCAAGTGGACAGTCTCGCCGCATTGCTCGAGGAACGGGGGGAGCGCTGAACGCGTACATCGACACCTCAGTGCTCCTTCGACTGGTGCTCGGACAGCCGGGCGTCCTCGGCGAGTGGAAGGAGATCGCGCGCGCCGTGACGAGCGCGCTCACGGAGGTCGAGTCCCTCAGGACGCTGGATCGGCTCGCAGTCACCGGTGCGCTGCGCGCCAGCGACGCCCCCGAGCGGCGCGCCGCCGTCTACGATCTCCTGGCGGGAATCGAGGTCGTGGACATCTCGCGCCCCGTACTGGCGCGCGCCTCGCAGCCTCTCCCCGCGCCGCTCGGAACGCTCGACGCGATCCACCTCTCGACCGCGCTGCTCTGGCGCGAGCAGGGCGAATCGATCGTGGTGGCCACCCACGACGGCGCGCTGGCGATCGCGGCGCGCGCGATGGGTTTCGAGGTGCTCGGGTCGCGACGCACGGCCTGAATGGCGGTCGCACCGCTGTTGATCGTCCCACCTGACCCCGCCCCGATTGGATCACCATCCAGTCGAGGATCAATGTCAGACCCCGCTGATATCAATCATCCGTGGACGCGCTCGTCGCCACCCCGGACCTCCCCACCCTCCCTGCGCCGCCGGCGTGGCTCGCCGAGGAGGCCTGGATCCTCGAGCCGCCGCCCGCCGACGAGCGCGCGCACGTCATGCGCGACGAGGCGGGGCTTCTCCTCGACCGGCTCCTCGTCCGGGTCGCGCGCGGGCACGGCGCGCTCGAGGTCGCCCTCGGCGAGGGGCTCGCCGCACTCGCCCGGGGAGATCGCTCGCTCCGCCTCGGCTATGCCGGGATCCGCGACTACGCCCGCGAGCGCCTCGGGATCGTCGACCGGACCGCCCAGGCGATGGCCCGGCTCGCCATCGAGCTTCGCTCCCGCCCTCTCCTCAAAGACGCCGTGCGCCGCGGCGAGGTGAGCGCCCGGAAGGCCCAGGCGGTCCTGCCGCTCGCTCTGGGCGACACCGAGGCCCAGTGGGTCGCGCGAGCCCGGGCGCAGACGGTCCGGGCGCTCGAGGCAGCGGCGCGTGCGCGCCGTCCGACGCAGGACGGCGAGGACGAAACCTGGGACCGCCTGGAGATCGCTCTCCCGCCGGAGGGCCGCGCGATCGTCGACGAAGCGCTCGCGCTCGCCGGCAGGGTCCTCGGCGCGGGCGCGCCGAAGTGGCAGCGGATGGAGGCGCTCTGCGAGGAGTACCTCGGAGCCCATCCGGTGGAGCCCGGTGAGGACGAGGCGAGCGCGGGCGATCCCGTCGGCATGTCCATCGCCGACATGAAGGAGGGGCTCGAGCTCGAGATGAAGGAGTGGCTCTGGCTTGACGAGGTCCACGCGTCGGGGCCGCCGGATCGCGCCCCCGGCGGTGCCGTCGAGGCTCCTCTCCCCGAGTCCGCAGAGGAGCCGTATGTAGACGTGCTCCGGCTCGACGCCGATCTCCGCCGGCTCGCCGCCATGCGCGCCCGCTGGGACGAGCTCCTCGGCCACCTCGCCATGCTCCTCCAGTGGACGAGGCTCTGGCGCGACATGGGCTTCGCCTCTTTCGGACACTACTGCGCCGAGCGCCTCGGAATGGCGGAGCGGACCGTCGCCCAGCGCGCCGCGCTCGAGCGCAGGCTCCATGCGCTCCCGAAGCTGCGCGAGGCGCTTCGGTCCGGCCGCGTCTCTTACGAGAAGGCCCGGTTCGTCGCCTCGGTCGCGAACGAAGCGTCGCTCGAGGGGTGGATCGCCCAGGCCGAGCGTTGCACCTGCGTTGCGCTCCGCCGCGAGATCGAGGCGCGGGAGGAAGCGCAGATGTGTGCGCGGCGGTCCTTCGCCGTGCGCGTGCCACGGAGGGTCGGCATCCTCGTCGCCGCGGCGTTCCAGGCGATCCGGGAAGCGGAGGGACGCTGGATGTCCCCGGGCGAGTGCCTCGTCCGGGTGGCAGAGCACTTCGTCGAGACGTGGAAGGACGCGGTCCCGGAGCGCCGCTCACGCGCGAACAGGGCCATCTCCCGCGACGGCGGCGCCTGTCAGGTCCCGGTGTGCAGCCGCGCCGCGTCCCACGCCCACCATGTCGTGTTCCGCTCCGCGGGCGGGAGCGACGACGAGTCGAACTTGGTTTCGACCTGCGCCGCTCACCATCTCCACGGTATCCACGCGGGCTACGTGCGGGTGAGTGGCCGGGCGCCGGACGCGCTCACCTGGGAGCTGGGGATCGGCTACGACGGAGCGCCGCTCCAGGTGTTCGGAGCGACGCCCGTCCACTAGGAATCCGTCCGGAAGATCCCGGCCGTCGCGAGGCGCACGATGCCGTCGCCGAGCCGGGGCGCGGGCTCCAAGCTCCGCCGCGCTACGCGAGCACGACGACCAGGTCCTCCTTCTCGACCTTGTCGCCGTCGCGGTACTTCACCTCCGCGATCTTGCAGTCCGCCTTCGCCTTGACGTTCGTCTCCATCTTCATCGCCTCGGTGACGAACAGGACCGTCCCGGCCTTCACGTCGTCGCCGGGCTTCACGTTCACCTTCAGCACCTTCCCCGGCATCGGCGCGCCGACGTGGCTCGGGTTCCCCCGATCGGCCTTGGCGCGCGCGGCGCCGGCCTTCCCGGCGGACTGGTCGCGTACGGTGATGGTGCGCCCCTCGCCGTTCAGCTCGAAGTACAGGTCGCGTGTCCCGTCCTTCTCGAGCTTGCCGATGGTGACGAGGCGGACGATCAGCACCTTCCCGGGCTCGATCTCGATCGTCGTCTCCTGGCCGGGATCGAGCCCGTAGAGGAACACCGGCGTCGGCACGACAGCCGTGTCCGAGTACTCGTCGCGGTGGCGGACGAGCTCGGGGAACACGTTCGGGTAGAGCAGCCACGACACGAGCGCCTTGTCGTCCACGTAGCCGCCGATGCGATCCGCCGCCTTCTTCCGCTCCGCCTCGAGGTCGGCCGGCTCGAGCAGCTCGCCGGGGCGGCAGGTGATCGGCTCCTGGTCCTTGAGGATGACCTTGCGGAGCTTCTCGGGGAACCCGCCGTGGAGCTGGCCGAGCATCCCGCGCGCGAGCCCGACGACCGACTCGGGGAACGCGAGGTCCTTCCCCTTCTCCGTGAACAGGTCCTCGGGCTCGAGGCCGCTCTTCACGAGGCACATGGCCATGTCGCCGACCACCTTGGACGACGGCGTCACCTTCACGACGTCGCCGAAGAGGAGGTTCACCTTCCGATACATGTCCTTGCACTCCTCCCACTTGTCGAGGAGGCCCAGGCCGGAGACCTGAGGTTTGAAGTTGGAGTACTGGCCGCCGGGGATCTCGTGGCGGTAGACCTCCGCCGTCCCGCTCCTCAGCCCCGACTCGAACGGCGCGTAGTACTCGCGCACGGTCTCCCAGTAGTTGGCGAGGAGCTGGAGCCCGTCCTCGTCGAGCCGCGCGTCCCAGTCGGTGCCCTTCAGCACCGCCACGAGCGAGTTCAGGTTCGGCTGCGCGGTAAGGCCGGACAGCGGCGCGAGCGCGGCGTCCACCACGTCCACGCCGGCCCGGGTCGCCTCCAGGATCGTCGCGGCGGAGACGCCGGAGGTGTCGTGGGTGTGGAGGTGGACGGGCAGGCCGACCGCCTCCTTCAGCGCGCGCACGAGCTTGGCCGCCGCGAACGGCTTGAGCAGCCCCGCCATGTCCTTGATGGCGAGGAAGTGCGCCCCCATCCGCTCCAGCTCCCGGGCGAGCTTCACGTAGTAGTCGAGCGGGTACTTGTCCCGCTTCGGGTCGGTGATGTCGCCCGTGTAGCAGACCGCCGCCTCGAGCACCTTGCCCTGCTTGCGGACCGCCTGGCAGGCGACGGTCATGCCCTTCGTCCAGTTGAGCGCGTCGAACACGCGGAACACGTCGACCCCGCTCTTCGCCGCCTCCTCCACGAACCGCTCGACGACGTTGTCCGGATAGTTCGTGTAGCCGACCGCGTTCGAGCCGCGGAGGAGCATCTGGAGGAGGATGTTCGGGATCGCCTTCCGGAGCCGGTGGAGCCGGTCCCAGGGATCCTCGCGCAGGAACCGCATCGCGACGTCGAACGTCGCGCCGCCCCAGCACTCGAGCGAGAAGAGGCCCGCGGCGAGGTGGCTCGTCGCCGGCGCGATCCGCAGGATGTCGTGGCTGCGGACGCGCGTCGCGAGGAGCGACTGGTGCGCGTCGCGCATCGTGGTGTCGGTGAAGAGGAGCCGCTTCTCGCCGAGCACCCACTTGGCGAGCCCCTCGGGCCCGCGCTCGAGCAGGATGTCACGCGTCCCACGCATCGGGGGCATCGACAGGTCCACCCTGGGCACCCGCGGCTCCCGCAGGTCCGCGCTCTTCAGCGGGCTCGTCACTCCCGGCGAGCCGTTCACGATGACCTCGCCGAGGAACTTGAGGAGCTTCGTGCCGCGGTCCTTCTTCACCGGCACCTGGAGCAGCTCCGGGCGTGACTCGAGGAACGAGGTGTCGCAGCGGCCGGCGAGGAACTCCGGATGCCGCATCATGTTCTCGAGGAACGCGATGTTCGTCTTCACGCCACGGACGCGGAACTCCTGGAGGGAGCGGTCCATGACGTGGGCGGCGGCGGGGAAGGAGAGTCCCCAGGTGGTGATCTTCACGAGGAGCGAGTCGTAGTGCGGGGTGATGACGGCCCCGCCGAACGCGGATCCCGCGTCGAGCCGCACGCCGAAGCCGCCGGGGCTGCGGTACGCCTTGAGAATGCCGTAGTCGGGCGCGAACCCGTTCTGCGGATCCTCCGTCGTGATGCGGCACTGGATGGCGTGACCGCGCATCTGGACGTCGGACTGCTTCGAGATCCCGATCTCCGGGTCGCTGAGCCGCTTCCCCTGGGCGATCTGGATCTGCGCCTGGACCAGGTTCCGCCCGGTGATCACCTCGGTGACCGTGTGCTCCACCTGGATGCGCGGGTTCACCTCGATGAAGTAGTGGCGACCCTGCTGGTCGACGAGGAACTCCACCGTCCCGGCGTTCCGGTACGAGACGCTGCGCCCGATCTTGAGCGCGTCCTCGCAGATCGCCTGCCGCTGCGCGTCGGTGAGCGCGAGCGACGGCGCGAACTCGACCACCTTCTGGTGGCGCCGCTGGATCGAGCAGTCGCGCTCGAAGAGGTGGACGAGGTTCCCGTGGTGATCCCCGAGGATCTGCACCTCGATGTGCTTCGGCTTCTCGATGTACCGCTCGAGGAAGACCGCCGCGTTTCCGAACGCCGCCTTCGCCTCGCTCCGCGCCGACACGAGCCCGTCGACGAGCTCCTTCTGGCTCCGCGCGACGCGCATGCCGCGCCCGCCGCCACCCGCGGTCGCCTTCACGATGATCGGGTAGCCGTGCTGCTTCGCGAAGATGAGCGCCTCCTCGTCGTGACGGATGGGCTCCGGCGTGCCCGGGATGATGGGTACGCCCGCGGCGGCCGCGGCCTTGCGCCCCGCCAGCTTGTCGCCGAGCTGCCGCTGCATCTCCGCGGTCGGGCCGACGAACACGATCCCGACGCGCTCGCACGCCTCGGCGAAGTCCGGGTTCTCGGAGAGGAACCCGTAGCCGGGGTGGATCGCATCGACCTCGAGCCGCCGGGCCAGCTCGACGATCTCCTCGATCCCGAGGTACGCGTCGATCGGAGGCTTCCCCTTGCCGACCAGGTAGGCCTCGTCGGCCTTGTAGCGGTGCAGCGAGAGCCGGTCCTCCTCGGAGTAGATCGCGATCGTCTGCAAGCCGAGCTCGGTGCAGGCGCGGAAGATGCGGATCGCGATCTCACCGCGGTTCGCCGCCATCACTCTCTTGAACGGTACGGGCATGAGGCCTCCGAGGAACGAAGTCGGTCGACCGGGCGCCGCAAGACGGGCCGGGTCGTGGGTTCGAGGTCGTTCGCTGCTGGCCGCCCTTCGCCCGCGGCCGCGAGCGTCGGATGCGAGGATCGGGTCGGGCTTACGCTCCGCTCGGTCCAGCGCGATGAAAGCGCGCATTGGAGCACAACGCGACGCCCCGAGTCGAGTGGATAACGCGGAGCGTCATCGGCTCCGCGCCGCCACGTAGCGACCGAGCTCCCGGTCGATCCCTCCGACGTGCTTGCGCAGCCAGTCGGACAGCCAGTTGTGGACGGTCAGCGCGGCGAGCGCGGTCGGCCCGGTCCGCTGAACGTCCTTCGCGATGTTCAGGAGCTCGGCGCAGAAGGTCTCGTGTGCGGCGGCGTGGTCCGCCAGCCCCGGATACCCGATCTCGCGCATGAGCCGCTCCTCCGCCTCGAAGTGCTGGACCGCGTACTCCTGGAGGTACCCGAGCAGGGGCAGGACCTCGTCGCGCTCGCCCGCGCGCAGCGCGGTGATGAGCCGCTCGGCCCGGGAGAACAGCTCCTGGTGCTGCGCGTCGATCTCGGCGATCCCCACCGCCAGGGCCGGCGTCCACTGCAGGGTGGTAGGCGGCATCCGTCACCTCCTTGACGCGGGGTCCGTGTGCTCCGGTCGCAACGAAGCACGCCCCGCCGGGTCCGGCAAGCGCTTCGCGGTCGCGGGCCGCGGCGGTCGCCGCCGGAGTGCGTCAGCCCGCGCACAGGTGGCGCGCGAGCGCCTGATCGACCCCGGCGATGTGCGCCCTGAGCCAGTCCTCGATCCAGACCCGGGTCTTCACGGCGACGCAGGGCGACGCTCCCGCCGCGTCGAAGAGCATCCGCAGCTCCCCGTACTCGCGGACGAAGCGTGCGTGGGCCGCGGCGTGGACGTGCGCGCCCGGGTACGCGGTCTCCGCCATCACCTGCTCCTCGGCCGCGAAGTGGGTCTTCACGTAATCGCCGAGGTAGTCGAACAGCCCCCCGACGGCCTGCACGTTTCCGGAGTCCATCGCCTCGACGAGCGCCGCGAAGCGCCTGAACAGCTCCTGGTGCTGTGCGTCGATCTCCGCGTGGCCCAGGGCCAGCGCAGGGTCCCACTGCAACACCATCCCCTTACCCGACTTTCGTCCCCCGGCGAGACCATGCCCGGACCCTCACCCGGAGAAAAGTCCCTGAAACGCAGGACGGGCCCGGTCGCTTCCAAGGGGGCGGATCTGCTATGGTTGCGCCCCGTCGCCGCCCGCTCCGGTCGATTTTCGGGCGCGGCCGAATCCCGATGAGCGAGCACCCCACCCCGCGAGAGATCCCTTTCAACTACACGTCGGCAGACGACCGGCAGGCGATCGCCCTGCTGCTCGGCCCCGCCGTCTGGCAGCAGCTCGAGGAGCTGCGGGCGCGCCGCGTCACGGGGAGGTCGGCCCGCCTCCTGATGCGGTTCTTCGGGGAGATCCTCATCCACCGCCGCAATCCGTTCCTGTTCCAGGAGCTGGTGGACTCGAACGCGCGACGGCGCCGCTTCTTCGAGAACATCGAGAAGGACCTGGGCCTCGTCCAGCGGAACGCGAACGCCGAGCCGCGCGTCCTCGAGGTGCTCGGCGAGTGCGGCAAGCTCCTCGAGGCGTTCCGGGCCGAGGTGGACGGCGCGCCCGAGCTGCGCCGGCGCATGACGCGCGAGCTGGGTGCGGTCGTCGGGAAGGACAACGTCCTCTTCGACCCGTTCGCGATCGTGTCGCACGCCACCGACGCCACCGACTGGCGCCTCCACCTTCCGCTCGCCGTCGTGATGCCGGACGACGAGGCGCAGGTGGCGCCGCTCCTCGCCGCGATCGCGCAGCTCGGGCTCAAGGCGATCCCGAGAGGCGCGGGGACCGGCCTCACCGGAGGAGCGGTGCCGCTCCGTCCCGGCTGCGTGGTGGTGAACACGGAGAAGCTGAACCGGATCCGGGGCATCTCGGACCGGACCTTCGTGCTCGCGGGAGGGACCGAGGCGAAGGCACGGGTGCTCGAGCTCGAGGCGGGGGTGGTCACCGAGAAGGCGATGGAGCATGCCTCCGAGCACGGCTTCGTCTTCGCGACCGATCCGACGAGCGCGTGGGCGTGCACGATCGGCGGCAACATCGCCGAGAACGCCGGCGGGAAGGACTGCGTCCTCTACGGGACGTGCATCGACAACCTCGTCTCCTGGCGCATGGCGATGCCCTCCGGCCGCCGCTGGACCATCCGGCGCGCCGACCACCAGCTCCGCAAGATCCTCCCCGAGGACGCCGTCACCTTCGAGGTCGTCGGACGAGGACGGGACGGCGGTGCGGCGCATCCAGCTCCGCGGCGCCGAGATCCGCAAGAAGGGGCTCTGGAAGGACATCACCAACAAGGCGCTGGGCGGCGTCCCCGGCCTGCAGAAGGAGGGGACCGACGGCGTCATCACCTCGGCGGAGTTCATCCTTTACCCGGAGTACGAGGCGAAGCGGACGCTCTGCCTCGAGTTCTTCGGGCCGGACTTCGACGAGGCCTCCCGGGTGATCCTCGAGCTGTCGCGCGCGTTCCCCTTCCCGGACGGCGGGAACGAGGCGCTGTCGGCGCTCGAGCACTTCGACGACGAGTACGTCCGCGCCATCGACTACAAGGTGAAGGCGCCGCGGGCCGAGACGCCCAAGGCGGTGCTCCTCATCGACGTCGTCGGGCACGCCCCGCACGCAGGCCGCGCGCGGCATCGAGAAGATCCGCGCGAATCCTGCGAGCGCGCACCCGAACACGCTCATGTTCGAGGCGCGGGACGCGGCCGAGGGGAAGCGCTTCTGGGCCGACCGCAAGAAGCTCGGCGCGATCGCGCGGCGCACGAACGCCTTCAAGATGAACGAGGACGTCGTGCTGCCGCTCGAGGCGCTCGCGGAGTTCGCGCGCTTCGTCGAGGCGATCAACGTCGAGGAGGAGCGCCACGCCCAGGCCGCGCTTCGTCGAGCGCGCGCAGGAGATCCTGCGCGCCGCCGCGCCGCCCCCGGACGACCCGGAGTGGCTCGCGGCCAAGATCCCGGCCGCGCTCGAGCGCTTCGAACGCGGCCGCGATGCCGTCGCCCGCTCGGGAGAGCGGGACCTGCGCGACCCTCACGATCCTGAAGTCGCTCCACCGCGAGGTGTCGCAGCTCGTCCGCGGGTACCCGGAGATCACCCGCGAGCTCGAGCAGGCGCACAAGGAGATCCGCGACCGGCTCATCGTGCTCGCCACGCACATGCACGCGGGCGACGGGAACGTCCACGTGAACGTCCCGGTGCTCTCGAACGACCGGCCGATGCTCCAGCGGGCCGAGCAGGTCATCGACCGGGTGATGGAGAAGGTGGTCGCGCTCGGCGGCGTCGTCTCGGGCGAGCACGGCATCGGGGTCACGAAGCTCAAGTACCTCGAGCCCGAGCGCATCGCGGAGCTGACCGCCCACCGGCGCGAGCGTCGACCCCGCCGGCCTCATGAACCCGGGGAAGCTCGAGGATCTCGCCGTCCTCGACCAGATCTTCACGCCCTCGTTCAACCTGCTCGAGCTCGAGGCCCGCATCCTCCAGCACGGCCAGCTCGAGGAGCTCGCGCAGTCCATCGCCCACTGCGTCCGCTGCGGCAAGTGCAAGCCCGACTGCTGCGTCTACCACCCCGCGCGCGGGATGTTCTTCCACCCGCGCAACAAGAACCTGGCGATCGGCTCGCTCATCGAGGCGCTGCTCTACGACGCGCAGCGCGAGCGCTCGACCCGCTTCGAGCTGCTGCGCTGGCTCGAGGAGGTCGCCGACCACTGCACCATCTGCCACAAGTGCCTGAAGCCCTGCCCGGTGGACATCGACACCGGCGAGGTCTCGGTGCCTCGAGCGCGCGATCCTCGCGAGCTGGGGGTACAAGCACACGCACCGTCGCGACGCGCGCGGCGCTCCGTACCTCGACAGCCGCTCGCCCGCCGTACAACAGGCTCTTCCGCGACACGGTGGTGCCGGATCGGCGGCGCGGTGCAGCGCGCGGCCTGCGCCATCGCGGCGCCGCTCCAGCCCGCCGACGGCCGGCCCGGGCGCTACGCGCTGCAGATGCTCCGCTCGCCGCTGCCGCCGGTCCCGGCGGAGACGCTGCGCGACGTGCATCCCCGCCTGCGAGCCGGACCAGGTGCTCGTGTTCGAGCCCGAGGCGCGAGGCGGCGCGCGACGGTCTTCTACTTCCCGGGCTGCGGCTCGGAGCGGCTACCAGTCGCACGTCTCGATGGCGGCGCTGCACGTGCTGCTGCGCGCTCGGGACGCGGGTGGTCCTCCCGCCGCCGTACCTCTGCTGCGGCTTCCCCGCCTACGCCAACGCGAAGCACCGAGCAGCACTCGCGGAGCGTGCTGCGCGACACCATCCTCTTCAGCCAGATCCGCGAGATGTTCAGCTACCTCGACGTTCGACGCGGTGCGTCGTCACCTGCGGCACCTGCCGCGAGGGGCTCGACGCGATGGAGGCCGGCGAAGCTCTTCGGCGGCCGGCTCGTGGACGTGGCGCGCGTACGCGCTCGAGCGCGGGCTCCGGCTCGACGCGCCGGCGGCGGACGGCTACCTCTACCACGCCGCCCTGCCACGACTCGCTCGACGGCAAGGCGGAGCGAGCTGCTCGCGCGCTCGGCGGGTTCGGCCGCGTCGAGACGGTGCCGCACTGCTGCTCCGAGGCGGGGACGCTCGCGCTCTCGCGCCCGGACATCACGGACGCGATGCTGCACCGGAAGCGCGGCGCGCTGGCGGAGGCGCATCGGCCGACCGCCGCGGCGCCACGGTCCTCACCAACTGCCCGTCGTGCGTGAACGGCCTCGCGCGCAACCGCGGCGCATCGGCGTCGAGCCGAAGCACCTCGCCGTCGCGCTCGCGGAGAAGCTCTCGGGCGACCGGTGGCTGGACGCCTTCCGCGCGCAGGCGGCGAACGCGCACGCCGTGCACTTCTGAGCCCCCCGAGCCCCACCGCACGGCCGGATCCACCGGCCGCGCGGCGAGGCTCCCCGCCATGTCAGTTGCAGCCGATGCCGGTCTTCGGCGTCGGGTCGGCGTAGGTCCCCGGCGTGGCGCTTCCGAACCAGTTCTCGCCCGTGTCACCGGAGTTGTTGAACGCGTCGAGCTGCCCCTGCAGCCAGGAGAGGTTCGTGCAGCTCTGCGTCGCGAGCGCCACCTGGGCCGCCGGGATGAGGCCCGCGTCGGGCTCCGAGCCGAACACGCGGCCGTTGCAGATCGCGACGAGGAGCTGGCGCGCGAGCAGGAGCCGGGCCTGGTCGAGCCCGGACCGCTTCACGCCGTTGTCGTACTTGCCCGGATTCGCAGTGAGGACGCCCAGCGCCGCGGTGGCGTTCCCCTGTGCGATCGTGAAGTACCCGAGGTCGATGCTCCCGCCCGCCATGCAGGACTCGACCGCCGCCGGGTGGGTCCTGAAGTAGCCGAGCGTCCGGGTCGGGCCGAGCGGCGGCTGGCAGATCAGCTCCGCCTGGCACACCGCGTACGGCGGCTGGACGCCGTCGAGGCTCCAGTCGACGCGGTAGGTGTTCGTGACGGTGACCTTGCCGCCTGCGTCCGGGGCGAACCCGGCCGCCCGGGCACGCGTCGCGCAGTCCGCGTAGCTCGAGAGCGTGAGCGGCACGCTGGTGGTGAGCGACTCGCCGTTGAACATCCAGAACGGGAACTTCGCCCACTCCGGCGGGAGCGACGAAGGGAAGGTCCAGGGGATTCTGGGCTCCGAGCATCGACTCGAGGATC
Organism: uncultured delta proteobacterium; assembly: GCA_963721145.1. GTDB lineage: Bacteria > Myxococcota > Myxococcia > Myxococcales > Anaeromyxobacteraceae > Anaeromyxobacter. The sequence goes on from CAVRIC010000001.1 coordinate 121,741, forward strand.
GAGTCGCTCTCCCCCATGACGACCGAGCTTCCGCAGGCGCCTTCCTGGTGGCACCAGTGGTCCGCCGGCTGCGTGGCGCACCACGCGCACGACGCCTCCGTGACCGTCAGGTCGAACACGACCGAGGCCGGGAACTGCTCGATCGTCACGCTCGACTGCGAGTTGACGGTCTTCGTGCAGGTCAGGTAGTTCGCGGACGCGCTGCGCGCGAGGAGCGCGAGCAGGCTGAACGCGATCAGGTGCTTCGGATGGAGCGTCATGTGTCCTCCAGACCGCGTTCGTGCGGTCGTCTGTGTACGTGGACGAGTACTCCGTGCGCACGTCTCGCGACAGTCCCGGACATTCGTGACGTACCGTCGCACCCACCCCCGACTTCACTTTTCGTTACAGTGACGGTCCGTAAAACACCAGCGTCCGTGCATGCACGGCTGGTCAGGGGCCCGCCCGCCCCGCCGCTGCATCTCGGTCAGTGGGCGCCGCGCGCGCTCAGCACCGCCGGGATGGTCTTCATGCAGATCTGGAGATCGCCCCAGAGCGACCACTGGTCGATGTACTGGAGATCGAGCTCCATCCAGTGGTCGAAGTCGATGTTGTTGCGTCCGCTGACCTGCCAGATGCAGGTGATCCCCGGCTTGACGCTGAGCCGCCGCTTCTGCCAGCGCTTGTACTGCCGCACCTCGGACGGAATGGGCGGGCGCGGGCCGACGATGCTCATCTCGCCCCGGAGCACGTTCCAGAACTGCGGGAGCTCGTCGAGCGACGTCCTGCGGAGGAAGCGACCGATCCTGGTGACGCGCGGATCGTTCGCCATCTTGAAGACCGGCCCGCTCATCTCGTTCTGGGCGCGGAGCGCGTCGAGGCGCTGCTCCGCGTCGCGGTACATCGAGCGGAGCTTCAGCATCTCGAAGACGCGTCCGTTCTGCCCCACGCGCCGCTGGCCGAAGAGCACCGGCCCGGGAGAGCCCAGCCTGATCGCCACCGCGATCGCGCCGAACAGCGGCGCGAACGCGATCATGACGAGGCCGCTCACGACGATGTCGAAGACGCGCTTCATGGCGAGCGCGAGCGCGTCCGAGGGCGCGCGGGTGAAGGCGAGCATCGGGACGCCGTCCATGTCGGCGACCATCATTCGACCCGGCCCGAAGCGGAGGATGTCGAGCGAGATGCGGACCTCGACGCCCTGCTCCTCGCAGAGGTGGACGGCGCGGTCGATGTCGCCGAGCCGCTCGCGCGGCACCGCGAACACGACGACGTCGATCACCTCCTCGTCGAGGATGCGCCCGAGCTGCGAAAGGACCCCGAGCGTCGGGCCGCGCGAGCGGTCCGACGTGCCGTCCAGACGGATCAGCCCCGCGAAGCGGAGCGCCCACTCCGGATGCGCCTCCACCGCCTCGACGATCTCGCGCGCCATCCCGCCCGTGCCGACGACGGCGTACCGGCGGGCGCCCTGGCCGCGCCCGCGCCCAGTCGCGCGCGCGGCGGCGCGCCACGCCACCCTCACGCCGACGACGAGCACCAGCGCGTACCCGAAGTACAGCGCGACGAGGAGCCGCGAGATCTCGTGCTGCTTGGCGAAGAACGCGAGCGCCGTGAGCGCCACCGCGACGGTCGCGAGCGTGCGCACCGGGCGCGCGATCTCGACGAGCGGCGAGTGGCCCACGGGCTCTTCGTACAGCTGGTGAAACCAGGCGCTCGCGGCCCAGAGCGCGATCGCCATCGCGATGCCGGACCAGAGCGCGTGGATCGGCGGGGCGGACGCGGGGTGCGAGATCCGCTCGTACGCCGCGTACGCGAGCGGAAACGCGGCGGCGAGCGCCGCGAGGTCGAACAGCCGCAGACCGCCGCTTCGAATGCTCATGGCTGGCTTCAGCATCACGTCCCCCCGGGACGAGCTTCAGGATGCCGGGGAGGTAGCATGGCCCGCGGTGCGATGCCGTAGCCAAACGTGAACAACTGTGCCCCACGACCACACGTCGCGCGCTCCCGGTACGACGACAGGGGCGCTGTGTGTTGACGGGAATCACCCGATGCGCCGAGATTACCCGGGGTGGCACGCGACCGGGCCGCCGGAGTGACCCGGGACCCACACCAGATCGTGACCCGCCGCGCGCCGTCGAGCGCGACGGTCGCTCTCGGGGCGAGGCGCGGGTAGCATGTCCGGGCTCGAGCGCGCGCAGCCAGGCGCAGGAGACTTCATGGTGGATCCACGCGGACGAAGCATCTGGGTCGGCGCGGCATTGCTCGCGGTTCTCGGCACGGGGCCGGGATGCCGGCACGGTCAGGACTTCATCTGGGTGGACCAGGTGCCGAAGAGCATGAGCGCGCCCGAGACCACGTACCAGATCTCGGCCGGGGACGTGATCGGGGTCCGCGTCTGGAGCCAGGAGGCGAACTCGATCGACCGCACCCGCGTCCGGGAAGACGGCAAGATCTCCCTCCCCTTCCTGAACGACGTCGAGGTGGCCGGGATGGAGCCGGCCGAGCTCGCGCGCCGCCTGGAGGTGAAGCTCAAGGCGTACATCGTGAGCCCGGTGGTCACGGTGGTCGTTCACGAGCGGCGGGCGCTCCGCGTCTCGGTCGTGGGCCAGATCGCGCGCCCGGGGGTGTACGACCTCGACGACGGCGCGGGCGTCGTCCACGCGCTCGCGGCGGCGGGAGGATTGACGGCGTTCGCGAGCGGGAACGGGATCTACGTCCTGCGCAGCGGTTACTGGGCGGACGGCGAGCCGTCCGCGGCCCGGATCCGCTTCCGGTACGACGATCTCCGCCGCGGCAAGGCGCCCGCGGTGACGTTCCGGCTTCGTAGGGGCGACGTCGTCGTCGTGGAGTGACCGTGGGCTGCGCGCTCGCGCTCCCGCTCGTGGTGGCCCTGGCCGCCGGCGCCACGGCCGACGTCGCGCTCGGCGTCCGGAGCGAGGGTCGGACGAGCGCCCTCGCGCCGGCCGACCTCCCGACCGAGACACGCACCGCGCTCTCGGCGGAGCCGCACGCAGCCGCCGTGCTCGACGCGTGGCGGCTCCGGCTCGGGGCCACCTACGCCGCGCGCCTCTGGACGAGCGACGTCGAGGCGCAGCGGTCGCCGCTCGTGAACCACACGGTCGATGCCCGCATCGAGACGCGCCAGGACCGCGCCTGGCGCGCGGAGGCGACGGCGAGCGCGACGCGCGGGAGCACGGATCCGCTCGCCGACCTGTCGCGGACGACCGCGGGGGCCGCGAGCACCGCGGGGGCCGCCCAGCTCCCCGCCACCCAGCCGCTGCGGTACGAGGCGCTCCGGACCGGCGCCCGCGGTGACCTGGCGCTCGACCTGCGGACGACGCTCGCGGCGGGCGGGACCTGGTCGGCGTCGCGCGGGGCGGACGACGACGCGCGCGCGCTCCTGCCGCCGCAGCGCGCGCTGGCGCTCGATGCGTCGGTCGCGCACCGCGTGACGGAGCGGGACACGGTTCGCGCCGCCGGCACCGCCGGACGGACCTCGACCGACGCCCCCGAGGGGACGCGGACGGGGGCGTTCTCGACGGCTTCGGCGACGTGGCGACGGCGACTGACGCCGCGCCTCGACGGATGGCTCGGAGCGGGCGCCGCGCTCACCTACGAGGACGCGCCACCGGCGTCGTCGCGGAGGGACCTGCTGCCCGTCGGGGAGGCCGGCCTCGCCCGCGGGGGCGAGGACGTCCGCGTGGCGGTGGAGCTCGCCGCCCGGGTCGCCCCCTTCGTGGATCGGTTCACGGGTGACGTGCGGACGATGGCGGACGTGCGGTGCGGCGTCCGCTGGCGCGCCACCGAGCGCCTGTCGGTCGCGGGTTCCGCCTCCGGAGGCGCGCGCACCGACGGAGAGACGGCGGTGGCCGCCGCCGACCTCCGCCTGAGCTGGGCGCTGCGCCCGCGGCTCGGGCTCGAGGCCGGCGTCCTGGCGCGCTGGCAGCACGAGCGGCGACCCGAGCTCCCGTCGTTCTTCGAGGGCGGGGTCGTCGCCGCGGTGACGTACGAGACCGGCCCGCTGTTCCGGCCGGACGTGCGCTGAAGGCCTCCGGGCGCGTCAGGCGGCGGGCTTGCTGGACGCCTCGCGCTTGCGCGCGACGAACGCGGCGATCCGCGCGATCGACTCGAGGTTCTCCGGGAGTCGTCTCGTGGTCCGCGATCCGGATGCCGAACTCGGTCTCCAGGAACAGGATGACCTCGAGCATCCCGGTCGAGTCGACCCAGCCGCCCTGTCGATGAGCGACGCGTCGTCGGCGAGCTCCGCCGGGTCGCTCACGTAGAAGTTCTCGAGGATGAACTGCCGCACTCGCTGCTGGACGCGTCATGTCGACATCGCCTCCGGTCCTCGTCGGAGATCTCGGTCGCTCCGTGCGGGGCGAGCCGGTCGACGACCGTCCGGAACTCGCCACCGGCGACCTCCGCTCCGGCGCGCCGGCGCACGAGCTGCTCGTGGAGGAGCCCGGTCGACAGGACGCCGACGAGCGGCCATGTTGTCGGCGTTCGAGAACTGGTCGCCGCGCGCCCGCGGCGCGGCACTTGCGCCAGAGCCGGCCGACCGCGCGCGGGTCGAAGACGCCCGCCGTCCGCGACGGCGCGCTCGCTCAGCACCTCGCGCGACCCAGTCCGGGCGCGTCGGGCCCGACGAAGCGAGAGCGCGTCGGGCGCGCGGTAGGGCTGCTTCGTGCGGCGCACGATCGCCGTCGGGGACGAGCCCCGCCGCGACCCGCTTGAGCACGTGCTTCTCGTCGAGGCCGCGCAGCTTGAACGACGGCGGGCAGCGCGTTCGCGAGCTCGACCACGTCCGCGTCGAGGAACGGGAAGCGACCCTCGACCGAGTGGGCCATGAGCATCCGGTCGCCCTGCGAGGAGAGCAGGTAGCCGGAGAGCAGCGTCCGCGACCTCGAGGTACTGGTCCTGCGCGAGGGCGACCAGCGCGCGAACTCGGCGGGCAGCGAGGCGAGCAGCCGCGCCGACGACGTCGACGCGCGGCGCGCCTCGCGCGCAGGTCCGGCGCGAAGAGGCGCTGGAGCGCCGCGGCGCGACTGCCAGCGCGTCTGGTGCGCGAAGCCCGGGCTCGCGCCCACCGCTCGCGGCCGCGGCCGAAGAACTCGCGGGCCATCGCCTGCTGCGCCACCGGCGAGCGCGCGAGGTACGGGTAGAGCCGCTCGAGGAGGCGCGGCCGCAGCGTCGACGCCGGCTGCCGCCCCCAGAAGCGCCGGACCTTGCGCCTCGCGGAACAGGTCGTAGCCGGCGAACATCTCGTCGGCGCCCTCGCCGGTGAGGACGACCTTGATGCCGGCGTCGCGGACCAGCCGCGAGAGCAGGAAGAGCGGCGCCGGCGCGGTCCGCAGGAGGGGCCGCTCGGCGTGGCGCGACGACGTCCGGGAACGCCGCGGCGATGTCGCGCCGGCGCACGACGATCTCGCGGTGCTCGCTCCCGATGCGCGCCGCCATCGCGCGCTGGAACGGCGTCTCGTCGTACTCGGCGTCCTCGAAGCGGATGCGAGAAGGTGCGGAACCGGTCGCCCTTGACGCGCGCGGCCCGAGCGCCGCGACGAGCGAGCTGTCGAGCCCGCCCGAGAGGTAGCTGCCGACCGGCACGTCGGCCCGCAGCATCCGCAGCCGGACCGCCTCCTCGAGCGCGGCGCGCACCCGCTCGCACGGCCTCGTCGAGCGTGCCCGGGAAGCGTCGCCGCTCGCGTCGCGCGGGATAGCGCGGCGCCCAGAACGCGCGGTCGCTCGGTGCCGCCGGCGCGAGATCGTCCGGACGTGCCCGGGCTCGAGCTCGGTCGACGCCCGCGAAGACCGTCTGCGGCGGCGACCACCGTCCAGAAGGTGAAGGTCTCGGCGAGCCCGACCGGGTCGAGCGCGCGCGGGATCGACGGGATCGCCGGCGAAGATGCGCCTTCACCTCGCTGGCGAACCAGAGCCGCCCGCCGTGCTCGCAGAGGTAGAGCGGCCGGACGCCGAGCCGGTCGCGCGCGAGGACCAGCGTCTCCGCGCGTCGCGTCCCACAGCGCGATCGCGAACTGCCCGTTGAAGCGCGCGAAGGCCTCCGTCGCCCCACTCCTCGTAGGCGTGGACGATGACCTCGGTGTCGCTCCGGGTCCGGAAGCGGTGGCCCGAGCGCGACGCAGCTCCTCGCGCAGCTCGACGTAGTTGAAGATCTCGCCGTTGAAGACGATCCAGAGCGTGCCGTCCTCGTTGGAGAGCGGCTGCTGGCCGGTCGCGAGGTCGATGATGGAGAGCCGCGCGTGCGCCGAGCCCGGCGCGGCGCGTCGCGGTAGAGGCCGAACTCGTCGGGGCCGCGGTGGCGGAGCGCCGCCGACCATCGCCGCGAGGCTCGTCGAGCGTCGGGCGGCGCGGCGTCCGTCGCGGAGCGCGACGACGCCGGCGATGCCGCACATCGGCTACGGCTCCGGCGTCGCCGACGAGCAGCGGGCGCGTGGTGCAGGTAGCGCGCTGACCCGGCGCTTCGCCTCGATGTCGCGGAAGACGCGCTCGACCTGCTCCGCGGTGAGCCCGAGCGACCGGCGCCACCTCGGCGGCCGGCACGCCGTGGTTGTACGGCCCAGAGGCAGAGGTCCATCTCGCGCGTACGGCAGCGCGAAGTAGAACTCCTCCTGCGTCTGCGCCAGCGAGAAGGTGTCGGTCGTCGGCGGGCGCGCGCGGATCTCCTCCGGCACGCCGAGGTACTCGGCGAGCGCGTAGACCTGCGTCTTGTAGAGGTGCGCGATCGGCTTGAAGTCGGCCGCGCCGTCGCCCTGCTTCACGAAGAAGCCCTGGTCGTACTCGAGCAGGTTCGGCGTGCCCGCCACCGCGTAGTTGAGCCGATCGGCGTGGTAGTACTCCATCATCTTCCGCGGCGCGCTGCTTGAAGTTCGTGGCCGCCACCATCTGCAGGTAGGCGGCCGGCGGCATGCGGACGGCTGCGCGCTGGCCCGCCGGGTCCGCGACCGTCAGCGTGCGTGACGTTGAGCCGGTCGCCGTCGAGGAGCGACGGGAGGATGAGCTTGCAGCGCCAGCCCGTCGCCGTACTCCGGGAACGACCATGCGGATCGCCTCGGCCTGGCGCTCGTAGCAGCCCGAGCGCCGTCGAGCGCCGGGCGCGATGTCCTCGACGACCGTGCCGGATGCCCGAGCTGCTCGGCGAGCATCCGGCCCGAGCCGCAGCGCGTCGCCCGACGAGTCGCGCTCGGGCATGAGCAGCCCGAGCACGCGCTCCGGCCCGAGCGCGCGCGACGCAGAGCGCGGCCACGACCGAGCTGTCGATGCCGCCCGACATGCCCGACCACGGCGCCGCGCCGCCGCAGCGTCGCCGAGGACCTGCTCGCGGATCGCCTGCTCGATCTGCTCCGACGCGGCAGGCCGCGTCGAGCTTCAGCACCTCTCGTGAGAACATGGCCGGAGATTATGCACCCTTCGCTCGGAGCGGAGGGTCCCCTGCTCGTGGGTCACGGGCGCCCTCACGGCGCGAACGGCGTCCCCGCGTCGTAGCGGGCCTTCGCAGGCAGCGTCGCCACGCGATCGCCGGCGGTCGCGCCGGTCGGGTCGATCCACGGCCAGGGGTTCGCGCCGAAGAAGCTGGGGGCGGCCGTGAGGAAGTAGGACTGCGCGAGGTTGTGGTCGGGGAAGGCGGGATCCCAGTCGAAGATGCTCGCGTGGACGCTGTCCCAGTTGCCGTGCCTCCACAGCTTGGCGCGGGCCTTCGTGGTGAACGTGGCCTGCCGGCTGTCCCACGTCGAGCCGTAGACCATGTTGTTCCGCGGCGGGTAGGTCGTCAGCCCGTCGTAGTCGTCGCCGGCTCCCCACACGTTCTGGCCGATGCTCCAGATCGTGTTCGGGCCGACGGCGCCGCTCTGCTCGTACGCGCCTCCGGGCGCAGTGTTGAGGACGTTCCCGACGAAGGCCATCTCGCGCTGCCAGCCGTCGCTGTTCGCGGCGCGCACGTTCGACCCGTTGCTGTAGACCGTGGAGCGTCCGTTCGCGAAGTTCCGGAGGAACGCCATGAACCCGGAGACGCCGTGCGTCGTGTCGCACCCGATGTTCGCGGACCAGTTCCCCTCCACGAGCAGGTGGTGCGAGAAGGACTGGTGGCTGCCGTTGATGGCCCCGTCCATCCAGTTGCCGCCGTTCGCGGACGTGTTGTCCACGTAGTTGTAGGCGATGACGTTGCCCGGCCCGCAGCAGTTCGTCTGGATGAGCTTGTTCATGAACACGACGATGCTGTCGATGACCAGCACCTCGCTCACCGCGGCGTTCAGGTTGATCCCGTAGTTGGAGCCGCCCGAGTACGGACCTCCCGCCGTGTGGTGGGCGTACATCCGCCGGATCTCGGAGCGGAACTGATGCTCGAAGCGGACGTGGTCGTCGGTGATGCCGCCGTCGGCGGACCCGTCGGTCTCGACGTCCTTGATCCAGTCGAAGGCGCCGGCGTGGTAGACGATGGCGCCGTTCTGCGGGCCCGCGATGGAGACGTCCTCGAGCCCGAACCACCAGAGCCCGTCGGTGCCGCGCCGCGAGACGCGCCACACCTCCGGGTTCAGGCGGGTCGTTCCGTCCGCAGCGCTGTAGTAGGTGTACGCGATCCGCGTCGGCGGGTCGAAGGTGAGCGTCGTCCCGTTCACCGCGGTGACCTGGTGGACCGACGCGACCGACCGGAACCCGCCCGGCGAGATCGGCCCGTGATACGGGCCGTCGGTGAACGGAGAGCGCTTGTTGTATCCCGCGTCGAGGATCGCGACGTACGACAGGTCGTCGAGCTGGTCGAGCTGGATCAGGTCGCCGACCGCGAACCCCGTCGCGCTCGCGACCGTCACGGTGGTCGAGCCGACGGGCAGGGCCCCGCCGACCCCGAGCGACATCGTCGTGAGCGGCACGCTCCCCCACGCCGTATCGGCGGACTCGATCCCGCCGCCTGCGCTGAAGTTGAGCCGCGTGCGGCCCGCGCCCGCCGGCCCCGCGCCCCTGAGGATCACGTAGTTCCGCGGGGCGATGGTGCCCGAGATCGAGAACGTGCCGGCCGGCATCTGCACGACGCGGATGTTCGACGGCGAGCCGCCCCCCGACGCTGCGGCGATGGCCGAGTTGATGGTCGCGGCGGTCATCTGCCCGGCCGTGAGCGTCGTGTCGGCCGTGCCCGCCGGGATCCCGCCGGGCACGCCCGGCATCCACTTCAAGCCGTTGCTCAGGGTCGGCATGGACGTGATCCACCCCGACACGTCCCCCACGTCGCCCGGGTTCGCCACGTTCACCCTCGCCGAGCCGCTGACGGTCGGAGCGGCGACGCTCGTGGCGACGACGTGGAACGTGCCCGGGGCGGCGGGCGCGGTGTAGAGGCCGGTCGTCGTCCCGATGGTCCCGCCCTGGGGAGCCTCCTGGATCGACCAGGTGACGGCGGTCGTCGTCAGGCCCGTCACCGCTGCGGCGAACGTCATGGACTCGTTCGGCTGAAGCTGCGCGCTCGTCGGCACCACCCGCACCGCCGGCCCCTGCTGACCGACCTCGCTCGTCGTCGCTGTGCTGCAGGCGACGAGGGTCGCCGTCGCGAGGACGGCGATGGTGCGACGAGACGCCAGGCGAGTCCGCTTCATCGGGTAGGCTCCTGAGCGGCAAGGACCGACCCGACGGCAACCACCCCCGTGGTCCGGTGTCACTTGTTCGCGGGGCCATGGTGCACACGGCGAGCGCGGGAGTCAAACGGCGGCGTGGGGAAAGTTCTCCCCCTTTTCCACACCTTACCGCGTTCGCCCCAACACGTTCGGTTGCTAACGCATGGCGTCGAAGCGCTTCTTCGCGGGGAGCACGCCGACCTTCGGGTTCCGATCCGGATCGACGTACGGCCAGAGCTCCTCCCCGAAGAACGCTGGCTTCGCGGTGAGGTACAGCGACGGGGGAAGCTCGCGCGTCGCGATCTTCGGGTCCCACACCGTGGTGTTCGTGACGTAGTCGAAGTTCCCGTGTCGCAGCAGCATGCGGAGCGCCGTCCCGTCGTCGAACTTCTCGATGGGGCCCCCGAGAGAGCCCGCGCCGATCCGGTAGACGGCGGGAGCGCCGAGCGTCGCGCGCGACGTGCTCTCGTACACCGGCCGCACCCCGTTCAGCACCAGCCCGGGCTGCAAGAGGACGTTCCCCACGAAGTTGTGCTCGCGGTTGAACCCGTCGACGCCGACGGCGCGGATGTTGTTCGACCGGCGCACCGTCCCGTTCATGCCCGGCGCGTAGTTCCGGAAGAACGTCTGCCAGCCGCAGTTGCCGTGCGTGCTGTCGGATCCGATGTTGGCGGCGTAGTTCCCCTCGAAGAGATCGTGGTGCGAGAAGGAGCCGTGGTTGCCGTCGATGCGCGGTCTCCTGCCAGCTCGCGTGCCACGCGATGAACGCGTCGTCCACGTAGTTGTAGGCGATGACGTTGCCGCCGCCGGATCCCGCCACCACGAGCGGCTTGTTGAGGACCCGCGCGATGTTGTCCTCGATGAGGTTGTCGGAGCTCTGGTTCGAGAGGGCGATGCCGTACGCGCCGCCGCCCGGGATGATGCTCCGGGCGTGGTGGACGTGGGAGCCGCGCACCTCGCAGCGGTACGCGTGGAACAGGGCGATGTGCACGCCGGTCATGCCCGGACCGGCGGCGGGGTCGCCGTCCGACTCGACGTTCTTGATCCACCCGTAGGCGACGTTCATCGCGAAGACGTCGTTGTTGTTGCCCCCGGTGACGAGAGAGGTCCTCCAGCCCCACGTACCGCGTCCCGGGCTCGCCCGCGCGCGCCGTCGCGGTCTTGAACACCTGCGGGCGAGAACGCCGCGTCGAACGCGATGTGGGTCGGACCGGAGAGGTCGAGCGTGTTCCCGCTCTTGGACGCGACCTCCACCTGCTGGCCGACGGAGCGGTACCCGGCGGGCGACGACGGGCCGTTCGCGTCCGTCTCCCGCGGCCCCCGCTTCCCGTAGATCTGGTCGCCGATCGTCACGTAGCTTCGGGTCGTCGAGCTGATCCAGCTGGAGCACGTCGCCCACCTCGATCCCGCCGGCGTCCTCGACCGTGATGCTGCGCGATCCCTTGGGGACGCTGCCCACCACCTTCACCGGCGGCCTGTAGTCGGGCCAGAACACGCCCATCCGGACGACCGAGACGTCCGCGGTCGTGTCGAGCCGGATCCGGGTGAGCTTCGCTCCTGCGCCTCGCAGCACGACGTGGCTCCGGTTCAGGTTGATGGCAGCCCGTCGTCCGGTACGTCCCGGGAGGCAGGACCACCACCTGCCGACTCGCCGCGGTGGCGACGGCTCCGGCCGCCTGGATCGCGTCGTTGATGGTGGCGGTCGCGTCCGCCTTGCCGTCGCCGTAGCGGCTCGCGTCGATGGTCGCGTGGACCTGCTTCACGGCGGGGATGCCCCCCGGGATCCCCGGATTCCAGGTGGTGCGCCGCTGGGGCGGGATCGGGCCGCGGTCCGCGGGCGCGGGTGCAGCCGCCCCTACCGTCCCCCACGCGAGGACGCCCGCCGCGGCGACCACCTCGACCGCTCGGGCCACGCTGCGCATCGGGTTCATCTCCGCCTCCGCGGCAGGTGCGGGCTACGCACCGAAGTGGCGGCGGATCCGCTCGACGATGCGCTCCGCGGCGCGTCCGTCGCCGTAGGGATTCCGCGCGGTCGCCATGGCCCGGTAGGCCGCCGGGTCGGTGAGCAGCCGCGTGGCGTGCCTCGACGATCGCGCCGGCGCGTTCGGCGCCGGTCAGGAGCGCCGTGCCGGCCGCGACGCCCTCGGGACGCTCGGTCGTGTCGCGCATCACCAGCACCGGCTTGCCGAGCGACGGCGCCTCCTCCTGGACGCCGCCCGAGTCGGTCAGCACCAGCCGGCAGCGCGCCATGAGCGCCACGAAGTTGCGGTAGCCCTGGGGCGCGATGAGCCGCACGTTCGGCAAGCTCGCCGAGCAGCCGGTTCACGTGCACCTGCACGTTCGGGTTGAGGTGGACCGGGTAGACGAAGCGGTGGTCCGGGAAGCCGCGCGGCCAGGGTGGCGATCGCCTCGCAGATCTGCTCGATGCCGTCGCCGAAGTTCTCGCGGCGGTGACCGGTGATGAGGACCATACGGGACCCGCGCCCAGTCGGCGCCGAGCAGCGCGCCGAGCTCCTCGTCGATGCCGCGCGCGCACGCGCCGCGTCGCGCTGCCTGGGCGCCGACCTCCATGCGCAGCGCGTCGATCACGGTGTTGCCGGTCACCGTGATGGTCTCGTCGCGGGACGCCCTCGCGGAGGAGCGCCGCCCGCGCCGACTCGGTCGGCGCGAAGTGGAGCGTCACGAGCGGCGTGGCCAGCCGGCGGTTCACCTCCTCGGGGAAGGGCGACCAGATGTTGCCGGTGCGCAGCCCGGCCTCGACGTGGCCGATCGGGATGCGCCGGTAGAAGCAGGCCAGCGCCGCCACCAGCACGGTGGTGGTGTCGCCCTGCACCAGCGCCATGTCCGGCTGGGCCGATCTCCAGCCAGCCGTCGATGCCGTCCATGAGCCGCGCGGTCAGCCCGGCCAGCGTCTGGTTGGGCCGCATCACGTCGAGGTCGGCGTCCACCGCGAAGCCGAAGGTCTCGGCGACCTGCCGGAACATCTCCGGTGCTGGCCCGGTGGCGACCACGGTGCAGCGGAAGTCGTCGGCGCCGCGCAGCGCCGCCACCACCGGCGCGAGCTTGATCGCCTCCGGGCCGCGTGCCCATGAAGACCAGGATGTTGCGCGTTGTGGTCATGGCCTCTCCCCGCCGCGTCACTTCTGGCTCTGACGTGGCCGGCGGCCGGCCCAGGCGGCGCGCGACGATCTCGCGGCCGGCGAGCCAGATGAACTCGCTGTTGGTGGTGAGGTAGCGCTTCCACAGCTTGCGCGGCTCCATCAGGAGCCGCCAGGACCACTCCAGTCCCGTCGACTGCACCCAGCGCGGAGCGCGCCTGACGAAGCCCGGCGAGCACGTCGAAGCTGCCGCCCACGCCCATGATCACCGGCACGTCCAGGCGCGTCGCGGTGGCGCTCGCACCAGGTCTCCTTGAACGGGCTCGGCATGCCGACGAACAGCATGTGCGGCCGCGCTCGCCCGGATCTCCTCGACGATGGCGCGGGTGGTCGGCTCGGACCGAAGTAGCCGTCGCGGAAGCCGGCCACCACGAGCCCCGGGTACGCGCTGCGCGCAGCGCTCGGCGAGCGCCGCGACCACCTCGCGGCTGCGCGCCGAGGAAGTAGACGCGCAGCCGGTGCTGCGCCGGCCGCGGCCAGGAGCCGCGCCATGAGGTCGCACGCCGGCCACACGCTCCGGGCAGCGGCTGGCCCGCGCGCCCGCGAGCGCCCAGACCACCGACATGCCGTCGGCGACGATGAGGTCGCCCGCGCGGCAGGCGTCGCGGCAGCTCCGGATCGCGCCGCATCATGCAGAGGTGCGAGGCGTTGACCGTGATGACGGTGTGCGGAGGCGCGCGGCGCCGCGGCACAGCTCGAGGCAGCGGTCGACCGCGCCACTCCATGGTGACGGCGTCGAAGGGGAGGCCCAGCAGCTCAGCTCGCTCTTCGCTCTGCATCGTCGCTCCTCGGCCGCCGGGCCGCCGCGATGCGCCGCGTGCCAGACGGCGGCCCGCTCGCGCGTCGACCCTCCGGGCCGCCGCCGCGCTTGCCCATGCAGCAGGCACGGCGTGCTGGTACGCGCGCAGGAAGCGCCGGAACTCGGGGTCGTCGTAGCGCGGCAGCCCCGGCGCAGCGCGCTCGAGAAGTAGCCCCAGAGCATCGCCACGCTGCCGATCAGCACCGGGTGCTTCGGCAGCCGGTAGACGGCGCACTCGCCAGGTAGTAGAGCGGCGAGGTGCCCATGAAGTACTGGCCGAAGCCCGGCCCGCACCCGCCCGGTCCAGATCCCCTTGTGGCTCGACGCCCATGCGGGCGCAGGTGCACGAAGCGGAGCGCCTCGTCGTCGACGCTCTCGGCGATCCAGCCGAGCATGCGGGCGCGGTGGCAGTCGATGCCGTCCCACATCACCTGGCGCACGAAGCCGCCGATCTCGCGGAAGCAGGCGACCCGGTAGAACTTGGTCATGCCGACCGACATCTCGTCGCCGCAGATCTCGGGGACGAGCGCGCCGGTGTCGGGGTGGACGAACCAGGGCTTGCCGGAGGTGGTGCCGAGCCGCGGCTCGCGCTCCATGCGCTGCATCAGCAGCTCGAAGTAGCGGGGCGGCAGGTCCAGGTCCATGTCGAGCTTGCAGAGGTAGTCGAAGTCGTCGAGGCGCGACGGTCTCGAGGCCCGGCGTAGAACGCCTCGATGACGCCCGGGCCCACGCTGCGCCGCGCCGCGATCGTCGCGCCGCACGACGCGCAGGTAGGGCAGCCGCCGGGCGTACTCCTCGAGGATGGCCGGGGTCTCGTCGGTCGAGCCGTCGTCGACGACGACCCAGAGCGCCGGCGGCACTGATCTGCGCGGCGACGCTGTCGAGCGTGCGGCGGATGAACTGCGCCTCGTCGCGGCAGGGCGAGATGAGCAGGTAGCGTCGCGAGGGCAAAGCGAGGACCTCCGACGTTGGCGAGATGCACCCATATCCCCGACCCGGTGGGTAAGTCGACTCCCAGGACCCGGGGACGTGGGGGGGGCACGGCAGCGTCACGGCCACTTCGGCACGAACAGCACCGGGTGAAGCTGCGTCAGGTACGCGATGTAGAGCGCGTTCGCCACCAGCAGCGCGATCAGCGCGCGCCGCAGGCCTCGCCGGGGATTCGGATCCCGGGCGGCGAGCCCGGGGATGGCGATCGCCGCGATCACCACCGACAGGAGGAGGAGCGTCTTCATCCGCGGGCACCCGCCTTCGCCCACCACCGCGCGAAGTGGAGATTGTACAGCGTGACCGCCTGCCAATCGACGTCGACCTCGTTGGTGGACCAGCTGTCGTTGTCCGTGTAGCGCCCGTCGATCGGCGTCGAGGCATCCCGCGGCAGCGCCGGGTCGCCCCAGTAGCCCCAGACCGGGACGGGCCGCGCGTGCGGGAACGAGCCGTCGCTCGCGACCGGCGTCGCGGTGGGTCCGCCCGCGACCATCCCCGGGAACGCGTAGGGCTTCGCCTGGAGTGCCGCGAGCCAGTGATGGAACGCGTGGGTGCGAGCGCGGGTGACGCCGGGGAGCCCGCTCACGTAGCAGAGCTGGAGGAGGTTCCGGCCGAGCGTGTAGTGCACGTTGGCCATCGCCTGCTCGCAGTGCGCGGCGGCCCCGGTCGCGTCCGCCAGGCACGCCTTGGCGCTGAACGCGGCGCTCCGGTGGAACCCGGCGGCGACGGAGCCCCAGACGTACCGGGCCGCCCACTGGAACGGGTGCGCCTCGCCCGTCCGCCCGCGCCTAGGACGGCATGCTCGCGCAGCCGTGCGCGGATGGCCTGCTTGCGGGCCGCGGCCCCCGCCGGGGCGCGCAGGTAGAGGAGCGCGGCGTACACGTTCGCGCGGTAGGCGCTCGGATCGTTCGACACGTCCTCGAGGTGCGTCTCGAAGTCGTCCCGGAAGCGGGACGCTCCCGGTCGCGAGGAGCATGCCCGCCGCGGCGTACATGCGCGTGTCGCGGCCCGCGCGCGCGTCGCCGTCCTGCCGGTATGCCGGGCAGGTCGGGCCGTCGGTGCTCTCGCCCGGATGCGCGTCGAGGTACCCGACGCCTCGCCACGCGGCGCGCAGGCAGCGACTCCGCGAAGCCGGGGTCGTGGGGGCGGAACACGGTCGCCGCGTACGCGAGCGTCCCGACGGCACGTGCGGTGGCGAGGGTCCCGACCTCACCCGAGCGGTACGGGCGGCACGCTCTCCGGCCGGTTGGTGCCGTATCTCCCGTACTGCTCCTGGCAGGTGGTGTTCCGGAACCCGCCGGACGGCTCCTGCACCGAGAGCATCCACTCGAGTCCCCAGCGCGCCTCGTCGAGGAGGTCCGGCACGCCGTTCCCGGACTCCGGGATGTTCGTGTCGTCCGCGGCCGGGGCGAAGTCGCTGTACGCCTCGAGCAGCCAGAACAGGGTGCTCGCGGCCGACGCGCTGTAGATGGAGAGGTCTCCCGCGTCGTGCCAGCCCTTCGCCTCGCCCGGCGGCGCCAGGTGCGCGTCGCTCGGGTGCGTCCAGGGGCCCTCGGCGTGCGCACCGTCGATCGCGGTGAACGCGCGCTGGAAGTAGAGCGCCCGCTGCACCGCGCGGATCGGCGGGGTCGAACACGTCCGGCCGGACGTCGAACGGGAAGCTGGAGAGGCCGTCGTCCGGCACGACGCGGTACCGCCCGGTGCGGCGAGCGCCGAGAAGTCGCCGATCCAGACGGTCCGCAGATCGCCCAGCAGCTCGGTCCGCACCTCGCGCGACGGCGGACCGCCCCGGAACACGATCGCGCCGTCCTCCCTCACCACCTGGAAGGCGGCGAACCGGCGCGGAGAGGTGAACTGCTTCCGGATCGACGGCGCGTAGCCCACCTGGGACGCCGCGAGGTGGCCGAAGGGGGGCTCGTCGGATCGGGCCGCCGCGCGATGTCGCCAGGCCGGATACCCGACCATCCGCTTCGCGAGCGTCTTGGCGCGGGCGAGCGGCTGCGGTCCGCGAAGGGCGAACGCGAGCGTCGCCGCCGCGGCGACGATCCCCACCGAGACGAACGCGCCACCTCAGGCGTGCACGCCGTTTCGCTGGCACCATCGGATCAGGACGTAGATCGCCCACACGCGCGACCAGTACATTCCGGGCGCACCGTCGACGAAGGCTTGCCACAGGCGCCCGACCGCGCCCGGATCGAGCCCCGCCGTCCGGACGGCCTCCGGGTCGCGCAGGGTCTCGTCCATCACGTCGCGCAGGCCGCTGCGGATCCAGCGGTCGAAGGGGAGCACGAACCCGCTCTTCGGCCGGTCGAACAGGGCCGGGTCGAGCCCGCGGAGCCCGATTCGCCGGAGCATCGCCTTCTTTCCGACCGGCGAGGTAGCGCGCGCCGTCCGGCAGGCGATCGACGGCCTCGAACAGCACCTGATCGACGAGCGGGACGCGCTGCTCCAGGGACGCCGCCATGCTGGCGACGTCGTTGTCGCGCAGGAGGCGCTCGCCCAGGAAGAGCCGCTGCTCCATCACGCTGATCGCCGACAGCGGCGTGCGGGCCCGCGTCTCGGCGCGCGAGCCGCTCGTGCATCCGCCGCGGCAGCCCGTCGACGAGCGCGTCCACGACGCCCGCGCCCACCAGCTCCCGCTGCGTGGTCCGGGAGGAACAGCGCGTACGCGAGCTGGTACAGCGCCAGGAGATCGTCTCCGCGGCGCACCATGTCGGGGAGCTTGGCCCAGCGGGTCTGGGGCGGGAACGCGGCGCCGGAGCGCCGCAGGCCCGCGGTGCCCAGCCTCGCCGCCGCGACGAGCAGGTCGCGCGGGAGCCAGCCCGCCGCGCGGGCGAGCCGGTGCAGCAGGGGCAGGTCGCGGAAGGACGAGTACCCGCCGAAGAGCTCGTCGCCGCCCGTCCCGGCCAGCGCGACGGTGAAGCCCGCCTCCCGGATGGCGCTGCGACATGTAGTACGAGTTGAGCCCGTCGAAGGTGGGCTGATCCAGGCTGTCGAGCGCCGGCCTCGAGGTGCTCGACGAAGTGCCGCTCGGTGAGCAGCACCTCCTGGTGCTGCGTGCCGATGGCCTCGGCGATGCGCCGGGCGACCGGCCCCTCGTTGAGCTCCTGCTCCTCGAAGGCCAGCGTGAAGGTGTGGACCGGGGCGCGGGCGGCGCGCTGGGCCAGGTTCGCGATGGCCGACGAGTCGACGCCGCCGGAGAGGAACACCGCCAGCGGGCACGTCGCTGGCGAGGTGCAGCCGGACGTCCTCCTCGAGCACGCTCGCGCAGAGCCCGTCCTCGTCGATCGCGCCTCGGCCGGGCGCTGCCGGGGATGGCCCAGAAGCGCTTCCGCGCGCAGCTCGGATCGCCTTGGCCGTCGAAGGTCGAGCGCCTCGCCCGGGCCACGCCAGCGTCGATCCCCTCGACCGCCGTCCCGGGCCCCACCACGAAGCCGTTCCAGACCATCGAGGCCGCCGCACCGCGGATCGAGCCGCGGCGGTGCCGAGCAGCCCGGAGGCGAGCAGCGCGCGGACCTCGGAGGCGAAGGCCAGCGACCAGCCCGCCGGCGGGATCGCGGCAGCGCGCCAGGTAGAGCGGCTTGATGCCGAGCGGATCGCGGGCGAGGAGGAGCTCCCGGCGGGCCGGGTCCCAGCAGCGCGAAGGCGAACATCCCGCGCAGCCAGCCGAGCGCCTCGCGCCCGTGCGTGGCCGAGGGCGCGCAGCATGACCGCGGTGTCACCGCTCGACTCGAAGCGCTGCCCCTCGGCCGCCAGCCGCTCGCGCAGCTCGACGTAGTTGTAGATCTCGCCGTTGAAGACGATGACCTGGCCGGTGACCGGGTCGATCATCGGCTGGGCCCCGGCGGGCGAGAGGTCGAGGATCGAGAGCCGCCGGTGGGCGAGCAGCGCGCCACACCCGCGCCCGTCGGGCGGCGACTCCCAGACGCCCTCGGCATCCGGGCCCGCGGTGGAGCATCGCATCGCTCATGCGGCGGAGCGCGACCCGGTTGCGGTCGTTCACCTGCCCGATGATTCCGGCGATTCCACACATGCGTCCCCCAGATCGGAGCGGCCATACAAACCACAGCCCGGGGAGCGAGTCACCCTGCCCATGGCACCCCGCTGTGCCATGAGCGCGCGTCGTCCGGTCGCGGCGCGCCGGCGTGTGCCGCGCGGGCGGCGCCGGGGTCGCCGCCGTGGTAGTCATGGGCCCCGCCGAGAGGGTCCGTGCAAGACACTGCCGCACAGCTGCGCGTTCGACATCCGGCCGTGGAGCGGCTCGCGGAGGCCCGGCTCCGATGAGCGCAGCGGCTCCTCTGCCATCGCCGCGCCCGCCCGCGGGCGGCGCGTCGGGCGCGGCGCTCGCGCGGAGCGCCTTCCACCTCGTGCTCGGCCAGATCGCGACCACCGCGCTCGCGATCGTGTTCAGCGCCGCGCTGGGGCGCCAGCTGGGCGCCGCCGATTTCGGCGTCTTCTTCCTCGTCACGACGATGGGCACCTTCGCCTACGTCGTCGTCGAGTGGGGCCAGGGGCAGTACGTCGTCCGCGAGGTGGCGCGCCATCCCGAGAAGGCGGGCGTGCTGCTCGGAGCGTCCCTCGCGCTCCGGATCGCGGGGGCCGCGCCGATCTCCATCCTCGCCGTGCTCGCCGGCTGGCTGCTGGGCTACGACGGCCGGACCCTCGCGCTCGTCGCGCTGCTCATGGCGACGACCCTGCCCTTCTTCCTCTCGCAGGCGTACGGGATGGTGTTCCGCGCGCGGGAGCGGATGGACCTCGACGCGCTCGTGTCGGTCATCTACAAGGCGCTGTCGCTCGCGTTCGCGCTCGCGGCGCTGGCGCTCGGAGGCGGCGTCGTCGGCGTCCTGGCGGCGCAGGGGGCCGCGGGCCTGGCCGCGCTCGGCGTCGCCGCGCTCCGCGAGCGGGGGTTGAGGCTCCCGCCGCTGCGCGCCACGCGCGAGGCCTGCCGCGAGCTGCTCCACGAGGGCACGCCCATCCTGGCGATCAGCCTCGCCATCACCATCCAGCCCTACCTCGACGCGGTCGTGCTCTCGCGGCTGGTTCCGGCGGAGACCGTCGGCTGGTACGGCGCTGCCCGGAGCATCATGGGAACGCTCGTCGCTCCCGCGACCATCCTCGGGGCCGCCGCCTACCCGCGCCTGTCGCGTGCCGCGGTCCACCCGGGCGAGCTCCGCGTCGAGCTGCGGACCGCCCTGCGCCCCCTGCTCGGGGTGGGCGCGCTCGCCGCGGTCGGCACCTACCTCTTCGCGGATCTCGCGATCGCGATCATCTACGGCAAGAGGAGCTTCGCGCCGGCGTCCGCCATCCTCCAGGTGTTCTCGCCCTCCCTCTTCCTCGTCTGCATCGACGTGCTCTTCGCGAGCGCGGTCATGGCCGTCGGCAGGCCGAGGGCGCTGGCCGCCGCGAAGGCCCTCAACGTGGTCGTCTGCACCGGGCTGGCGCTGGTGCTCATCCCGTGGTGCCAGGAGCGCCATGGCAACGGCGCGATCGGGCTCGTCCTGGCGTTCGGGGTGAGCGAGGTGATCATGTTCGCTGCGGCCGTGGCGCTGATGCCGCGGGCGACGCTGGATCTCGGGTTCGTCGCGGACATCGGCCGCTCCATCGCGGCGGCCGGCCTCACCCTGCTGCTCTTCCGGATCCTGCCCCCGCTGCCGCCGTTCATCGGCGTGCCGGTCTGCATCGTCGCGTTCGCCCTCGCGGCGGTCGCGATGGGGCTCGTCCGGCGGGAAGAGGTCCGCGTCGTCGCGGCGATGCTGCGAAGGCGGTCGAGCGTCGGGGTGGACGGCCCGCCTGCCGGATAGGGACGACCGTGCGAGGATTCCGGCCATGATTCGGGAGCTGCAGCGCTGGGCGGGCGCGCAGTGGTGGCGTGCCTCGGGGCGGATCGCGAAGGACCGCGCGGAGCTCTACGGCGGCGCCACCGGCCTGCGCGTCCTCACGTTCCACGAGATGCTGCCCGAGGATCTGGAGCAGATGCGGCAGATCGTGGACTGGTGCCGTGACCGGTTCCCGATGGCGACCCCCGCCGACGCCGACGATCTGTTCGCCGGACGCTGGCGCGACGGCGCGGTGGACCGGTTCCTCGTCACCTTCGACGACGGCCTCGCGAGCAACTACGAGGCCGCCCGCTGGCTCTCGGACGTCGGCGTCTCGGCGATCTTCTTCGTCGTGCCCTCGCTCCTCGACCGCAGCATGGACGAGTACCTCCGCTACCACGAGCGCCACGGGGTGCGGGCCCATCCGCCGCTCGCCACCGGGGACACCCGCGGGCTCACCACGAGCCAGGTCCGCGAGATGATGGCGATGGGCCACCGCGTCGGTGCACACAACTTCGCGCACCGCGACCTCGGCCGCCTGCACGATCCGCCGACCTCCGGTACGAGATCGCGAACGCGCTCGAGGCGGTCGCGGAGCTGACCGGCGCCGAGTGCCGGGACTTCGCCATCGGCTTCGGGCAGCCGGAGAACCTCTCCGAAGAGGCCACGGCGTACCTCGTCGAGCACTGCCCTCGCGTCTACGCCTGCCACCGCGGGCTGAACGTCGCCGGGCAAGACGCCGCGGTTCATTCTCCGCCACGCCGTCAGCCGCGATCACCCGTTCGCGTTCACCCGCGTGTGCCTGGAGGGCGGCGCCGATCGGCGGGTGGCCGACCGGGCCCGCGAGCTCGTCCGCAGGGTGGGCCTCCTCCCCGCTACGAGCGGCTCGCCGCAGCGCGCCTGAGCAGGTCCACGACGGACGCGGCGATCGTGTCCCCGTTGAAACTGGGCCTCGACCCTCGCGCGCCCGCACATTCCCATGCGCACCCTCAGCTCCGGATCGTCCCGGAGCCGCCGGATGCGATCGGCGAGCGCGGCGACGTCGTCGCGCGGGATGAGGTAGCCGGTCTCCCCGTCCTGGACCACGTCGACGACGCCGCCGACGGGGGTGGTGATCACCGGCAGCCCCATCGCCATCGCCTCCAGGGACGCGATCGCGTGGGAGTCGGCGCGCGTCGGGAGCGCGTACAGGTCCGCCTGCCTGAACAGGTTCACCATCGGCTCGGAGTTGGTCGTCAGGCCGTCGTGGACGTGGATGTTCTCGGCGGTCGGCCCCCGGTATGCCCTGGTCACGAAGTGGAAGTGCAGGTCCTTGAACTCCGGCTGCATCGCGAGGCCGACGAGGAGGTCGCCCCCCTTGCGCAGGAAGTCGGCGCCCACGAAGAGCAGGTTCAGCGGCCGAGCCGCGCGCGAGGTGGAGCGGCGATCGGGGCAGACGTACTTGTGGAGGTTGATCCCCGGGGGAACGACGGTGATCCGCTCGGGCGGAACGCCGTAGTCCTGCATCAGCGACTCCCGCGCGCTCCACGAGAGCGGCAGGACGTGGAACGCCTGCTGGTACACCCTGCGCGTGAGGGCGTGCTTGATCCGCGAGCTGAGCGTCCGCGGGTCGAAGGGCGGCTGCGCGTACCAGAGCTCGTTCTTCCTGTACCAGAGCGGGGTGCCGTCGAGCGCGATCACGTACGGCACGCGGCGGCGGAACCGCCGGAGGAACATGCAGATGGTCTGCTGGAAGAAGTACGCCGCGTCGAACCCGCCCTGCGCGCGCTCGATCGCGCGGATCTGGTCCCCCGTCACCATCGAGTTCCGGATGGTGCCGGGGATGAGCGACCGTCGGGGGCGCCGGTCGAGCCGCTTGCTCTCGGCGTCCATCTCGATGCGCAGCCAGGCGGAATCGACGTCGGGCCGCTGCGCGATCACGTCCTCGAGGTTCTGCAGGATGGTCGCGTTCCCGCCGGCCATGTAGGCCGCGAAGAGCAGCCTCGGCTTTCGCGTCGCGGTCATCACGGTCGCCGGATCAGCCGGCCTGCGGGAGCGCGCCCGGCCGGTCGTGGAAGTCACGTCGCGACGCGACGGAGCGGCAGATCGCGTCGAGGCGGTCGCCGATCGAGCTCCAGCCGTAGCTCTCGACGGCGAGCGCGCGCGCGCGCGCGGCGAGGCCGACCCGCAGCTCCCGGTCGCGAAAGAGCCTCACCACCGCGGCGGCGAACGCCTCCGGGGCATCCGCGAACAGCGCCGACTCCTCCTGGCGCAGGTCGATCCCTTCGCACCCGACGCCCGTCGTGACGATCGGCTTCTTCATCGCCATCGCCTCGAGCGCCTTGAGCCTCGTGCCGCCGCCGACCAGCAACGGGACGACGTAGACCTGACCGCGGGCGACGTGCGGGCGGACGTCGGTCACGTACCCCGTGATCGTGACGCGATCCGACGCACGCTTCAAGAGCGCCCTGGACGGCCCGGACCCGACGATCGTGATCCGCGCCTGCGGGACCTCCCGCTGGATCAGCGGGAAGACGCGATCCAGGAACCACGTCATCCCCTCGTCGTTCGGGCTGTAGCCCATGAGCCCGCAGAACACCATCGAACTCGGTTCCGGCTCCGCGGTCCCCGGCGCGAAGAAGTCGAGGTCGACGCCGTTGGGGATCACGTGGATGCTCTGGCGCGGCAGATCCTGCCGGAACACCTCCCGGTCCCGCTCCGAGCAGGCGAGCAACGCGTCCCCGCCGCTGCACGCGGCGAGCTCGTCTCGCCTCAGCAGCCGGTACTGATCGAAGGTGTAGACGCGGGCGAGCGGCCCCCGCGCCTGCTCGTAGAAGCGGCGCCACATGTCGTACTCGACGTTGTGCGTATCCGTCACGCACGGAAGGTCGCCGGGCCGATCGTAGTAGGTGAGGACGGGGGAGCTGAGGAACACGACGTCGAAGCGCTCGTCGCGGAACACCGCGTCGAGGGCGCGCTGGAGACGGTCCGTCACGGAGAGCTGCAGCAGGCTCCTCCGCTCGAGGATCAGCCGGATGCGCTTGAGCAGGGTGACCCACCGCGGGACCCGACCGTCGGCGAACACCACCTTCCTGCATCGATCCCCGAGCTGGGTGCGGATGCGTTCCTCGTGCTGGCGCGACCCGAGCGAGACGACCGTGACATCATGGCGCCGCGTCATCTCGTCGAGGAGATGGAACGTCCGCTTGGTCACGCCCGACTCGGGGGGATAGGTCAGCGTGTGGAACACCATCAGCACTTTCATCGGTCCACCTCTCGCCGGGTCGCGCCTTCCGCGGCGGGCGCTGCGTGGCGCGCCTTCTCGAGCGCGAGCGCTCGCTCCGGGGATCGCAGCTTCCTCGTCCCGTCACGCAGGGTGGCGGAGGCCCGCCGCGCGACGTGGCGCGCCATCTCGCGCGAGAACAGCCCGTGCGTCCGCCGCTGGTGCAGGAAGGACAGCCGCTCGTCCTCGATGCGACGGTGCAGCGCCTCGGACAGCAGCGCGAGCGCGTTCTTCGCCTTCGCGAGGCGCGAGCCGCCCCGGAACATGAGGAGCGACCAGTTCGGGACGTCCACCGCACCGCACTCGTACTTGTAGCGCTCCGTCCCGCGCAGGAAGTCGTAGACCCGGACGCCGCGCGCGATCAGCGCCTCCATGCACAGGCAGTGCATGACCAGGCCCGGAGAGAACCTCGAGGCCTCGCCTGCGTCCGCGACCCCGTTCAGGTAGTACGCGAGCTCGTTGCGGTGCTCGAACCCGCAGAGCGCCACGACGCGCGCGCCGTCGAGCCGGAGGAACGCCAGGAACAGCCAGCCGCGGCGGAAGAGCAGCTCGGCGACCTCGCGCTGGAACTCGGCGACGTGCGGAGGGCCGTAGACCCCCTTCTTCCCGACGCTGACCCAGCGCTGCTGATGCATCGCGATGAACGCGTCGACGTCCCGCGCCACGTCCTCCCCGCGCCGGGTGATCTCGAGCTCCACCCTGAACCGCTCCGTCAGCTGCCGGGTGCGCTTCGCGAGCTGTCTGCGGCGGCTGCCGTCGAACGCGGCCAGGGTCCCCTTCCACGTGTCCGCGAGCTGCGTCCGCGGACAGTACTCGCTCACGAATCGTTGCCCGTCGAACCCGGCGCGGCGGAGCGCCTCGTAGAGGCGCGCGTGGGTGGCCGACGCGTCCGGCACGTCCGAGAGGGCGATCACGTCGAAGGAGGCGCTTCGTTCCGCGAGGTGCGAGGCGATCCGCTCGAAGCAGCGGTCCTCGAGCCCGGGCGTGACGAGGACCTCGAGGTGGTCGCTGAGCCCGGTCCCGGCGAACGCGAGCCGGCGGAGCTTCACGATCCCGAAGGCCCGGCCCACCTGGACGACCAGGGGAGCGATGCAGACCACCTGACCACCCGCGGAGAGCACCACGACGTGCAGCTCGGCGCCCGGAGCGCGGCGTCCCACGTGCTTCCACCAGGTCCGCTGCCACTCGTACGACATGAACACGCTGGAGCCGGCGCTCCCGTGCAGCGCAGACCATTCGGGTTGCAGGGCATCGAGCTCCAGGTCCGAGGAGACGACGCGGAGGTCGAGATCGCGGGGGCGCTGCCCGGCGCCGTCGTCCGGGAGACCGACCGCGCCCGCGCGCTGCTCGTAGGGCCTGCATCGTGCGTCTGCGTTCATGGTCAGGAGGCGGTGAGTATCGCACCCGGCGTGCTTGCGGACAGGTCCCTTGATGTGGGGGTCGAGGGTGTCCCGCGATCGCGCGACGCCGGTCCGCCCCCGGCGGGCGTGCCCGCGTACGAAGTGACCAGGTCGTACTACGGAGCGTGTCGGCGGACGGACGCTTCCTGGACCGCGGCGGAGGCGGCGTTCGGGTCGCGGCCCAGGATCTCGTCGTGGAGCGCCTGGGCGATCACCACGTGCGCGGCGGCGTTGTAGTGCATGTCCTGCGCGAACCCGAGCGGCACCCCCTTCGCGTGCTCGGCCTCGAGCACCGCGGTGAGGTCCACGAGCTGTACGCCGGTGCGCGCGCTCGCACGGCGGAGCGCGTCGCGGTAGTGCTTGAAGTCGTAGTCCTCCGCTCTCCCGCAGGTGAGCGCGAGGAGCTCGCCGGCGCGCAGGTCGGCCGTGGTCGGCAGGTACACGTGCACTGGAGTCGCGCCGCCGGCGCGGATCTGCGCGTCGAGGCGGGCGACCCGATCCTCGAACCGCCGGGTCGCCTCCTCCGACTCGGCCGGGAACGCCCGGGCGTACATCGCCAGCATCTCGGCGGCGGCGCTCGGTCCGGAGGGAAAGAGCTTCGCCTGGACCCTGCGGATGCCGTCCCGCAGGAAGCCGTACGCGGACGACGCGTTGTTGAGCAGGACGACCGCGTATGGGCCGATCCACCGATCCTTCGGGAAGAGGTAGCCGCCGTGCAGCACCAGGTCCTTGTGACGCTTCTCGAACAGCGCGATGAGCTGCGGCGTGAAGACGAACACGACGCGGTCGGGCTTCCGCGGCGCGGACGCGACGAAGTCCTGGAGCAGGTCCTCCTGCTCGCCGAGGTGGTGCCCGCCCACCGCCAGGTTCACCACCTCGATCCCGCGCCCCTCGGAGAGCGCTCCGAAGCGCC
Organism: uncultured delta proteobacterium; assembly: GCA_963721145.1. Taxonomy (GTDB): domain Bacteria; phylum Myxococcota; class Myxococcia; order Myxococcales; family Anaeromyxobacteraceae; genus Anaeromyxobacter. Next base: position 147,669 of record CAVRIC010000001.1, read on the forward strand.
CGACGAACGACTCCTCGTACTCGACGCCGTTCGCGAACGTGGCCGAGTCGCCCATCCACGCGACGTACGGCCGCGCGAGCGCCCGCGGGCCGGGGGCGCGGTCCCTGACCCCGAGCGCGTTCGTGTGGATCGTGCAGGTGAACGACGGCGTGTGGGACACCTTCGTCTGGTTCGGCTTCAGCCGGTACGCCTCGCGGTACGGCTCGAAGATGTCGTCGGTGACGTTCGAGGGGCCGCGCCCCTTCAGGCGGAGCCCGATCTCGAGCATCGCGAGGCACAGCACGATCGTGGGCACCACCAGCAGCAGCGCGGCGCGGAGGATGGGCTTGAGTTGGATCGTCGGCATCGAGGGGTCCGGCGCAGGCTCGTCCAGCCGGGGTCTGGTACGCTAGGCAGGCCCGAGGGTACTGTCAAACCCACGCGCCGGGGACGCGCGCGCAACCGAAGGAGCGCTCCATGCACGTGCATTCACTCCTCCAGGTGATCGGCGCCGTCGCGGCGGTGGGCGCGGTCGCGCTCGCCGGGGCGGCGCGGGCGGGCGACGCGCAGCTGCGTGCGGACCTCGAGGCGGTCGGGCGGCAAACCATCCTCTTCGGCCACCAGTCGGTCGGGAATGACCTCCTCGAGGGGCTCCGCGACCTCGCGGCGCAGGAGGGGGTCGCGCTGCGGATCGTCGAGGTCCGGTCGGCGCAGGGGCTCGCGCCAGGCGCCTTCGCGCACACGCTCGTCGCCGAGAACGGAGACCCGCTCCTGAAGCTCCAGAGCTTCGAGCGGGCGCTGGGCGCGGAGCCCGCGCCCGTCGACGTCGCGCTCGTCAAGTTCTGCTTCGTCGACGTGATGGAGCGAGGCGACGCGAAGCAGCTCTTCGAGCGGTACCAGGCGGCGCTGCGCACCCTCCAGGGGAGGCACCCGAGGACGACCTTCGTCCACGTCACCGTCCCGATCACCGCGATCCCGACCGGCCCGAAGGCGTTCGTGAAGCGCCTGCTCGGGCGCGAGCGCTCCCAGGAGGACAACGTGCGGCGCGAGGAGCTCAACGCCCTCGTGCGCGCGGCGTACCGCGGGCGCGAGCCCCTCTTCGACCTCGCCCGCCACGAGGCGACCCGTCCCGACGGGAAGACCGAGGCGTTCGAGGCGAACGGGAACCAGGTACCCGCCCTCGTCCCCGCGTACACCCACGACGGCGGCCACCTGAACGAGCTGGGCCGGCGACGCGCGGCGCGGGAGCTGGTCCGGCTGCTCGCGTCGCTGCCGCCGCGCGGAGTCGTGCCGGCCGCCACGCGCGCGAAGTGAACGGACCGACCGCCGTCAGAAGTTCACGTAGACGAACTGCACGACCCCGCCGCCGGCGCCCTGCCCGGTCGCCTCGAGCAGGAACACGGCGATCCAGAACAGCTCGAAGGTGAGGACCACCACCTTCCGGTTCGACCGCACGTACTCGAGCGTCCGCCTCACGATCGCCTCCCTCACCTGAACACGGCCGCGAGCAGCGTGCCGACCTTCTCGAGGTCGAGCACGAACAGCGCGAGCCCGAGCGCGAAGAAGTTGAACGTCGCGAACGCGCCCGCCCAGTGGCTGTACGGCGACTTGAACCACCGCTGCAGCGCAGGATTCCGGATCCGCTTCTTCTGGCGCTGGTAGAGGTTCAGGACGGAGATGCCGAGCCCGTGGTACGCGCCCCACAGCACGAAGTGCGGCGCCTCGCCGTGCCAGATGCCGCAGCCGATGAAGGTGACGTTCATCCCGACGATGGACAGCAGCACCGGCCGCGTCCTGAAGTACTCGAGGTTGCGCAGCTTGCGAACGACCGGCCAGTACACGTAGTCCACGAGCCAGCTCGTGAGCGTCATGTGCCAGTTGGTCCAGAGGTCGCGGATGTTCTTCTGGAAGAAGGGCTTGTTGAAGTTCTCTGGGAGCTGCACGCCGATCACGCGGGCGCCGCCGATGGCGAGGTCCGTGTAGCTCGAGAAGTCGAAGAAGAAGTAGAGGGCGTACGCGTACAGGCCGAGCGCCGCCTCGCCCGGCGAGGCCCGCGCGAGCGGCTTCCCGAGGTTCGTGAGCACGTACGGAAACACGATGGGGACGAGCACCAGCTTCTTGAAGAGCCCGTGGACGATGCGCTCACCGCCGGCGCGGAGGTCGGGCCAGAGCGCGCCGGCCCGGCTCGCGTCCATCTGCGCGGCGAACTCGCCGTAGCGGTTGATCGGCCCGCTGATGAACGCGGGGAAGAACGTCATGTAGTTGAAGAAGGTGAGCGCGCCGACCGCTCCGATCGCGCCCCGGTACGTCTCCACGACCACGTGGATCGCCTTGAACGAGAAGTAGGACACGCCGATGAGGAACAGATACGCGGCGGCACCGCGGGGGGTGGCCGCGCCGCGCGCGGCCGCCACCGGACCGAGCACCAGGTCCTGGAGGAAGTGGTACTTGAAGAACGCCAGCAAGGCGACCACGGCGCCCACGCCGGCGGCGGCGATCGCCCGGCGGCGGAGCGTCGGGCCCGAGCTGCGGGACAACGCGCGCGCGCTCGCGAACGAGAGCGCCGAGATCGTCCACACCAGTCCGAGATGGACCGCCCGGAAGCCCGGGATCGCGAGCAGCAGCGCGCTCGACGCGGCGAGGAGGACCGCTCCGCGGAGCACCGCGCTCCGGCCGAACGCTCGGACCACGCAGGCGACCGCGACGAGCGCCGCCCAGAACGGGAGGCTGTAGTAGTAGTCGAAGCTCCAGGACCCGAACATCCCTGCCCCTCGTTCCCCGGGTGGGGGTTGGCGATGCGGCGGCGTCATCTTGCGACGCAACCGCCCGGCCTCGCCAGTACCTCGAACCCGCGACTCCGGCGCGGGTGCGTCCGCACCCCGCGGCGCGGGGTCACCGGGCGGCGAGCTCGATGGCGGTGCCGGCGGGCGCTCCCGACGCCGCGGCGTATCGCGACGGCCACGCACCGGTGACGACCGCGAGCTTGCTGGCCGCCGCGAGCGCGAGCCCCAGGAAGATCTTGTACTGCGGGTAGTGCGCGCCCGTGTCCCCGTAACCGAGCACGTGGCAGGCGACCAGCATCGCGACGCAGGCGAGCGCGGCGACGCGGTGCTCCGGCGCTGCGGCGACGCGGTACGACCGGAACGCCAGGAACAGGGCCGCCGCGGACAGCGACCACACCGCCGTGAACGCGAGCAGCCCGAGGAGCAGCAGCAGTCCGAGGACCGTGTTGTGCGGCCACTCGCGGTACTCCTTGTACAGCGAGCTGATGTCGTCGTTGAACATGTGCTCGGTGTAGCGACCCCCGAGCCCGAGCCCGAGCACCGGCCGCTCGCGCATCGACATGGCGATGTTCCAGTTCTCGACCTCGCGCCAGTACGCCGAGTGATCGTAGGACGTGTCGCTGACCCCGCGCAGCGTCTGGAGGGGCGCGAAGATGCGGCCGTCGCTGTTCCAGCCCATGCCGACGTAGAGCGCGATCACCGGCAGGGCCACCACGACGAACCGGGTGAACGATCGCTTCCAGCCGCGCATCGGGCTGACCAGGTACGTCACGACCAGCGTCACGAGCAGCATCACCCAGGCGATCCGGCGGCCGTTCTCCGCCATCCCGGCGAGCAGGATCGGGAGGAGCAGGGCGGCCCGGCCGGTCCGGCGCATGTCGGGCCGCTCCATCGCGTCGGCGAGCAGCAGGACCACCGCGACGGTGAACAGGACGGAGTCGCCGTGGCTGGTCGCGGTGGCGAACTTCCCGCCCGTCTCGGCGATGGCGATGCGCTGCACGACGATGGCCTGGATCGCCCGGCAGAGCCCCGCCCCCACGATGATGCGGCCGAACAGCGGGTGATCCTTCGGGCCCCGGAGCGCGGCGTCGAACAGCAGGAACAGCAGGATCGGGTGCAGCAGGTTCCTGACCTTCCACGGGACGACGGACTGGCCGTGCACGACGCCGTTCGCCACGGCGAACGCCACGGCGACCACGTACACCACCACGAGGCCACGCATCACCCGCGCGGGCGGCACCTGGCCGGCGGTGTCCACGCTCGCGCCCCGCGACCGGCGGAGGGCCCACGCCGCGAGGAGGGCCGCGATGGCGATCTCCATGCCCGTCACCGCGAGCCCGGGGACCCCCGCCGCGTCGTCGAGGCGGTAATGGAGGAGGTCGCCCACCCCCGCGAACGGCGTCCGCCACTGGCCGATCGACTCGCCCTGGTCGTCCACCGCGAGCAGCAGGAACGTCAGCACCCCGACGGAGCCGCGGAGCGGCGCCTTCACGATCGCGTAGCCGCCGGCGACCATGAGCACCGGGATCGTCGCGAAGAGCGGTCCGCCGCCGGCGAGCACCGCCGCCACCGTCGCGAGCGCCACCGCCGCGAGCAGCGCCACGTATCCCGCGCGCGCCAGCGCGCCTGTGGCGAGCGGGCCCGAGACGGCGCGCGGCTCGTTCATTCCTGGATCTCGCTCAGCACGGGCAGCTCGAGCTGCTGCTCGACCTGCCAGCGTTCCACGATCCGCCCCGCGCGGATGTCCGCGGCGGCCGAGAGGAAGAGCGCGAGCGCGATGCCGCCCGCGATGCCTCCGCCGATGAACAGCAGCATGTACGGCTTCGCCGGGGAGCGCGGCATCTGCGGCGGCGTCACCACGCTGTAGCGGTACTTGAACGCGGCCTGCGCGGTGTCCATCTCGATGCGCGCGGCGTCGATGCGCTCGAGGAGCTGAGAATGCTGCCGGAGCAGGAGATCGAGCTGCCGCCGCTCGTACTCGAGGCGCGGGTCCTCCGCGTCGAGGCGCAGCCGTGCCGCCGCCGCCCACTCGCCACGGATCGCCGCAACCGCCGATGCGGCGGGATCGATGCGCCCGCCGCGCCGCTTGACCTGGCTCTCGAGCTCCAGGATCTCCAGGCGCAGCGCCTCCACCTGCGGTGACGACCCGGAAGCGCCGTCGATCGCGCGGCGCGTGGTGACGACCAGCGGGTGCTCCGGCGCGTACACGCCGAGCTGCTGCGCGAGCTGGGTCTGCAGCTCGGCGAGCCGCTGGCGCCGGAACTCCTCGAGATCGGCGACCGCCCGCCTCCGCGCGGCGAGCGTGCTCTCGATACGCGCCAGCTCCTCGTCCGGCGCGCGCTGCCGCACCTCCGGAAACCTCGGCGCGGAGCGGCCGCGGATCGTGCGCTCCTTCTCCTCGAACCGGGCGATCGTGGAAGCGATCTCCTTCTGGACCCGGGCGTCGTGGCCCTCCAGGATCGCGATCGTCTCGCCCACCATCTTGATCTCGGTGGCGTACCGCTCCTCCATGAACGTCTGGATGGCGGCCTGGACGATCTGGAAGGCGAGCTCCTTGTCGGCCCAGCTGAACCCGATGTTCAGGGTCCGTTCCGTCTCCACGTGCACCCACAGGCCCGACTCGAGCGCGTCCGCCAGCCCCTCCAGGAGCTGCTCGTTCGTGCGCTGCCGCCGCAGCACCTTCGCGAAGATCCAGTCGCGCAGCCGCACCGCGGGCGCGCGGGTGGCGAGGTAGCGCTCGACGAAGTTGGTCTGCTTGCAGAGGGCGATGAGGTTGTCGCGGCGGAGGAGCAGCTCGCGGGCGGAGCGCGTCGGCGCGTCCCACTCGCGGTTCATGCCCGGGTTCGACAGCGTCCCCATCAGCGCGCTGCGCTGCGCGAGGACCGTCGCCGTGACCTCCCACCGGATCGGGACGACCGCGAGCGCCACGAACCCCAGGGCCGTCACGGCGAGGAACGCGACGGTGGCGATGCGAGGGTGGCGCAGCGGCGCACGGAGGACGAACCCGGCCCACTCCCACAGGCGCGCGAGCTCGAACAGGTCGCTGTGCTCGTCCGGCGAGGGCCGGCTCCCGGGCCCCGGGGGAGGTCTCGAAGGATGGCTCATGCGATACCCCGCGGCGCTCTGCGCGCGACTCGCGACGATATGTAACACGGCTCGCCGATCGGCGCCGCGACGGGGGTCCCGCGTCCGAGTGACACCGCGATGCGTTGCAGGGGCGAGCGCCGCCCGCACTGTTAGAATGCGTCCACTCATCCATCGGGAGATCCATGCGAGGGTTCATCGACAAGGTCGAGAAGCGTACGGCGGTCGTCGGGATCATCGGCCAGGGCTACGTCGGGCTGCCGCTCGGCGCTCGTCTTCGCGAGGCGGGCTTCCCGGTCATCGGCTTCGACGTCGACGCCCGGAAGGTCGACGCCCTCTGCGCGCGGCGAGTCGTACATCAAGCACATCGGCCCCGAGCGGGTCGCCGCGGCGGTGAAGAGCGGCCGCTTCGCGGCGACGACCGACTTCGACGGCCTCGCGCGACTGCGACGCCATCCTCATCTGCGTGCCGACGCCGCTCGGCCGGCACCGCGAGCCGGACAACTCCTACATCCACTCGACCGGCCGGGAGATCGCGAAGCGGCTCCGCCCGGGCCAGCTCGTCGTGCTCGAGTCGACGACCTACCCCGGCACGACCGACGAGGAGCTGCGCCCGATCCTCGAGACGACCGGCCTCAGGTGCGGCGAGGACTTCCTCCTCGCCTTCTCGCCCGAGCGCGAGGACCCGGGCCGCAAGGACTTCACCACGCAAGACGATCCCCAAGGTGGTCGGCGGCGTGGACGCCGCCTCGACCGAGCGCCGCCGCCGCGCTCTACGGCGCGGCGATCGCAGAAGGTGGTCCCGGTCTCGAGCGCCCGCGTCGCCGAGTCGGCCAAGCTGCTCGAGAACATCTTCCGGTCGGTGAACATCGCGCTCGTGAACGAGCTGAAGGTGATCTTCGACCGGATGGGCATCGACGTCTGGGAGGTGATCGAGGCCGCCAAGACCAAGCCCTTCGGCTTCATGCCCTTCTACCCGGGGCCGGGCCTCGGCGGGCACTGCATCCCGCTCGACCCCTTCTACCTCTCCTGGAAGGCGGCCGAGCACGGCGAGTGGGCGCGCTTCATCGAGCTCGCCGGCGAGATCAACACCCGCATGCCCCGCTACGTGGTCGGCAAGGTCGCGGAGGCGCTGAACGAGCGACGGGAAGGCGCTGAAGGGCGCGCGCGTCCTGGTGCTCGGGCTCGCCTACAAGGCCAACATCGACGACGACCGCGAGTCGCCCTCCTACGAGATCATCGAGCTGCTGCAGGAGGCCGGCGCGCGCGGTCGACTACTGCGACCCGTACTTCCCGGTCGCCAAGCAAGACGCGCAAGCACGACCTCGGGCTGCGCTCGGTCCCGGTCGACGCCGGAGACCTTCGCGCGCTACGACGCCGTCGTGCTCTCCACCGCGCACGACGCGTTCAAGGACGCGACGCTGTACCGCGGCGTCGAGCTCGTGGTGGACACGCGGAACGTCGTCGCGACGGCGCTCGGCGGGACGTGGAGCGGGAGACCACGCCTGGTGAAGGCCTGACGCGCGATGGAGAACATGGTCCCCGAGTCCCCGTTCATCCACGAGTGGCTCTTCGCGCACGCCGAGCGGCGGCCCGAGGCGCCGGCGGTGGCGACGCCCGACCCTCCGCCTCACGTACGGCGAGCTGGCCGAGCGCGTCCGCGCCCTCGCCGCCCACCTCGCCGCGGCGGGCGTGCGCCCGGGCGATCGCGTCCTGGCGGCGCTGCCCAACACGCCGGCGACCGTCGTCGCGGGCCTGGCGGTCCACGCGCTCGGCGGGACCGCCGTCGAGGTGAACCGGGAGTGGAGCGCCGACGTCCAGGGCGGGATCGTGGCGCAGAGCGGCGTTCGGCACGCGCTTCGTCTGGGGTCGCGACGCGAAGACCTGGGGGCGCGTCGCCGCCGAGCAGCCGGCTCGACCGGCTCTGGGTGGTCCACGGCGGCCCGCTCCCGGAGCGGCTGCGGTCCGATCTGTGCGGCGTCGCCCGCGACGCTCGTCCTGGAGGACGGCCGCGTCGACCCGACGCTCGGGGCTGCCCGCCGCGCCGCCGGCGGTCCGGCGCCGACCCCGGCTCGCCGGCGCTCATCCTCTACACCTCCGGCAGCACCGGGCGGCCGCGCGGCGTCGTCCAGACCTTCCGGAACGTCGACGCCAACACGCGCTCCATCGTCGAGTACCTCGGGCTCGACCGCCGCGCGATCGGGCGCTCGTCGTCCTGCCGCTCTACTACTGCTACGGCCGGAGCGTGCTGCAGACGCACCTCCTCGCCGGCGGCTCCGTCTTCCTCGACGGCCGCTTCGCCTTCCCGCGGGTCGTGCTGGAGACGCTCGAGGCGGAGGGCTGCACCGGCTTCGCCGGCGTGCCGCTCACCTTCGAGATCATCCGCCGCCAGGTGGACGTCTCGACCCTCTCGTTCTCCGCGCCTCCGCTACCTGACGCAGGCGGGCGGCGCCATGGCGCCCGAGACGATCGACTGGGTGCGCCGGCGCCTTCGCGCCGGCGAAGCTCTTCGTGATGTACGGCCAGACCGAGGCCACCGCGCGGCTCAGCTACCTGCCGCCCGAGCGCGCCGAGGAGAAGCGAGGCTCCATCGGCATCGCCATCCCAGGCGTCGAGCTGCGGGTCGTGGACGAGCTCGGGGCGCGAGCTGCCGCGCGGGCGAGATCGGCCACCTCGTCGCGCGCGGCGACAACGTGACGCCCGGGTACCTCGACGAGCCCGAGGAGACCGCCGCCATCCTCCACGACGGCTGGCTCTGGACCGGCGACCTCGCCGCGCGCGACGCGGACGGCTTCTTCTTCCACCGCGGCCGGTCGAAGGAGATCCTCAAGATCGGCGGCCACCGGGTGAGCCCGATCGAGATCGAGCACGTCGTCGCCGCGCACCCCGACGTGGCGGAGGCGGCGGTCGTCGGGCTCCCCGATCCGCTCGATGGGCGAGGTCCCGGTCGCGTTCGTGGTCCCCAGGCCCGAGCAGGCGCCGGCCGAGGACGCCCTCAAGGCGTTCTGCCGCGCGCGCATGCCGGCCTACCGGGTGCCGGTCCGGTTCACGCTGGTCGCGTCCTTGCCGCGCAACGAGGCCGGCAAGCTCCTCCGCGCTCAGCTCTCCGAGCGCGCAGGCGCTGCGAAGCCCTGAGGGGCCCGCTCAGCGGATCAGGCACGCGCCGGAGAAGCGCTCGGCGCCGATGAGCGCGATGGTCTGGCGCGCCGACGCGAGCCGCGTCCGACCGATCCCGATGCACAGGACCACCGCATCCGCCGCCTGCGCGATCGCGACGCCCAGCGGCTCGACCACGACCGGCTGGATGGCGACCACGACCTGGCCTGCGGGCGGCATCAGCCGCGCGTCACGGCTCGGCCTCGGTGGCAGCGAGGGCTCCTCCTCACCCGCGGCCGAACCGTCGCTCGGGGCAGCCTCCGGCGGAGGGGTGATGATCGTCGCCTGGACGTCCACCGTCTCCACGCGCTCCACGCGCCTCGGCTCCACACGGACGCGCAGCTGCAGGTCCGCCAGGATCCGCGCCGACTCGTAGTCCATCGACTCGGCCACGATCGCGGTGACGGGCGAGTCGCGGAGCCTGCCCCCGACCTCCGCGAGCGCCGTCGCGATCTTCGCCGCGGAGATCCCCGCGTCGGCCGGGACGAGGACCAGCGACTTCCACCCCGTCCGCGCCAGCGTGAACCAGAGCTCCTGGATGTCGCGGCGCGGCCCGCCGTTCGAGGGCGCGGAGTCTCCGCCGCGGAACAGCGAGAAGTGGACGCCGGCACCCGTCATCGGTCGCATCACATGCCCGTTCGGCCGGCGCGTCAAGGCGGGGCGCTCGCGCGCGTGAACCGTGGTCGCCCCGAACGTCTCAGAAGCGGACCCGCATCACCGCGCGCATGCCCAGGTACCTGTCCGTTGCGCCGGTCGCAACGTACGCGCCGGATCCGCGCAGCTTGTAGCGGGTGCTGGCGTAGTCGGCGAGCACCCTGAAGGAGAGCGGGCCCGCGACATCGAGCCACGCGCCCGCCGACGCGTCGACGGCGTCGGCGCTCCCGTCCGGAAAGAACGCCGGGTCCCCTCCGATGAGGTCCTTCGCGGTCGTCCAGCTCGTGTAGCCCGCACCGAGCAGGACTCCGATCCGTCGCCCGAGCGGAACCTCCACATCGAGGCCGACGCTCGGACCGGAGAGCTCCGCGTCGGGGAGCCCCGCGACCGGGGCTCCTCCGGCGGGGCTCACCGCAAGCGACAGCCTGCGGTAGGACGCCCGGGGCACCAGGACGACGCGAGCCGACGCGAGCGGGCGAAGGCGCCACCCGAGCCCCACCTCGAGCTGAGTGAACGTGGTGGCGTGCCGGATCCCGGGAGCGGACGACTCCTCGGTCTCGAGCCCGACGGAGCGTGCATACGCGGCGAACAGCACGATGTCGGAGTACCAGCGGTCCACCGCGGCCGAGAACGGGACCAGCTCGAGCCGGGCATACGGACTCACCATCCTGCTCGCGTCGAACTGCTGGAGCGCGCTCGTCCCGCCCTCGGCGCCCTGGTACGAGAGCTTCCGCTGGGTGACGTGAACGCCGAGGTCGAGCGCGCCGCGCGCCGGCCGCGCCGGCTCGGGGAGGACCGGGGCGCCTCGCGCGGGCCGCTCGCGCGGTGACGACCGCGCAGGGATTGGCGCGACGCGGGCGGGCCGCTCGGCCGACGCGACCGACGCGGCCGACCTCGCCGGAGGCTCGGGCGCGGCGGAGTGCAGCTTCTCCGGCGCGCGCGGGATCTCCGGCGCGGGCATCGGCTCCGGCGCGCGCGCGGGCGGCGGCGGAACGACCGACGGCGCTGCCGCGTCCGTCCGCGTGTGCGGCTCCGGCGCGACGGCCACGGCGGACGGGGCGCGGCGGAGCTCGCGCCGGAGATCGCCGGCGAGCGCGTCGAGCGCGCCGGCGGGGAACCCGCCCTGCGCGTCGAGCCGGAACGCCCACCTCCGCTGCGGACGCAGCGAGCTCGTGAGGAGCGCCAGCTCGAGGGAGCGCCCTCGCCTCGTGTACGTAACGGTACCGAAGAGTACGCCTGCGACCCCTTCCGCCTTCACGGCGCGGAACTCGAGCTTCCCGTTCCGCCGGACGCGCGCCGGAGGGACGCACTCGAAGGAGCCGCACAGGGCGCCCCCGAGCTGGCCGGCGACGGCGCCGTTCGCGTCGCTCCGCACGCCCGCGATGGAGATGCGCGGCCCGCTGCCGGCGAGCGCCGTTGCTGGCGTGCAGAGCACGATCGCCGCGAGCGCGTATCCACAAATCGAATCACGCATGTCCTCGACCTCCCCCGCCGGCTCGAATCGTTCGCGGCACACGCGTCACCGGCGACCCCGTGCAGCGATGTGAGCGCGGGTACGCATCTTCTCACAGCCTCGTCGGTGGACTTTTCTCTCGGCGGTCGAGGTTTAGCGTGTGCCGTCCCCAACTGACACCCGACCACGGGACACGCGCTTCGGAAGCACTCCGAGGCCGACAACGAAAGGCTCGTGATGCGCCGCTTCCAGAGGTTCCTGCCAGCCGCTGCACTCGTCGCGATCGTGACTGCCTGCCAAGGATCCGGGGCTCCGCCAGACGACGGCGGGCTTCCCCAGAGCGTCGCGGTCCAGGTCGACCCGCCGACGGCCACCACCGCCGCGCGCGGCGCCGTCGCGTTCGCGGCAACCGTGACCGGTACCGCGAACACGAGCGTCGTGTGGACCGTCGTCGAGCAGGGCGGCGGGACCGTGGATGCGTCGGGGCTCTACACCGCTCCGGCCACCGCCGGGACGTTCCACGTCCGGGCGACGAGCGCCGTCGAGCCGCTCGCGCGCTCCGAGGGCACCGTGACGGTCACCGCGGCGCCACCCCCGATCACGGTGGCGATCACGCCCTCCACCGCGTCTGTCGTCGCCGGCGGCTCGATCACCTTCGCCGCGACGGTGACGAACGCCACCAACACCGCCGTCACCTGGTCGGTGAGCGGCACCTCCTGCGGCACGATCACGCAAGCCGGGGTGTACTCCGCGCCGGCCGCGGCGGCGAGCTGCAGCGTCATCGCAACGAGCCAGGCCGACACCACCAGGCGCGCCACCGCGACCGTGACGGTCACCGCTCCGCCGCCCCCGATCACCGTGGCGGTCACGCCCTCGCCCGCCGCCACGAACTCGTGCAGCTCGCTCACGTTCACCGCGACCGTCGCGAACACCACGAATCGAGCGGTGACGTGGAGCGTGCAGGAGGGCGCCGCCGGCGGCTCGATCACCACGGCAGGCGTCTACACCGCGCCCCAGAGCGCGGGGACCTACCACGTCGTCGCCACGAGCGTCGCGGACGGGACGAAGGCCGCCGTCGCGACGGTCACCGTGACGGACAAGATCCTGTCCGTCGCGGTCAGCCCGCAGACGACGAGCGTCGCGACGGGCGGCACCGCCCAGTTCACGGCGACCGTCACGACCACCTGCGGGTCGTTCGCGTCGGCGGCGACCGTCTCGCCCACGGGAGTCGTCGCGGTTCAGTGACGGCGGGGGCGCTCGCTTCACTGCGCGTGAAGCGGGTGCCGCCACACGCTCACGTAGATCAGGCAGGCGACCTCTCCGTCCGCGGTGTAGCCGACGCGGCCGTCGAGCGCGTCCTCCACGGGCTCGAACTGCATCCAGCGCGGGTCCTCGTGCATCCGATCTCCGATGACCGCGTGGCCGATCTCGTGGATCAGGACGGTCTCCTCGACGCACGGGAGCGACCCCGCCACGGGCTCCGACGTCGCGACCCGCACGTTTCCGTCGAAGCAGCCGACGGCGCGATCCGAGCCGCCGCACGCCACGTACGGTCCGGCCGAGAACGTGATGGTCCTGCCCTGGATGTGACGCCAGTCGCCGCCCCAGTAGTCCAGCGCAACCGAGAGCACTCCCTCCAGCCGATCCGGGAAGTCGGGCCTGCGCGCGAAGGGCGCGTCTGTGTCGACGATCACGCCCGACCCATGAACGTAGAAATCGGGCGGAGTGCCGCACGCCAGCACGGCGGCGAGGGCAGTGGCGATCGGGATCGTCGAGGCGTTCACGCGCACGCTCGACTTCATCCCGACGCCGGCCCTGCCGGTAGACGCCGAGTGCGTGACGCGCGAACGCGGGACAGGATCGTCGCCCGGGGCGGATTGCAGCGTCGTCCTGGGTTCCCGCCGCCGCACCGCCGGGGTCGCCGCAGCCCCGGCATTCCGCGCTCGCGGTGAAAAGAGCACGTCCGGGGAGGATCAGCCGGGTTCTTGGGCCACGGTGATCTCTTGCCCACCCCCCTTTTCACGTCAGGTAACCGTGGGATTGGGGCGCCACCGGCGCGACGCTACGGTACGCATCAGTGGGGCACCGATGACCGAGGATCTTCGCCGAATCGATCGCGTGAGCGTGTGCTGCCGGGTCTCCGTCCGCGACCGGTACGGCATGTGGACCGCCGTCACGGAGGACATCTGCTCCCATGGCTGCCGCGTCTTCACGCAGCGGCTGCTCCGCGCCGGGTCCCTGCTCAACGTCACGCTCTCCAGCGATCTCTTCCCTGAGGAGCTCGAGGCCGTGTCCGAGGCGGTGTGGTCGACCCCGGACCGCCTCGGGATCGCGTTCATCGATCCGATCGTTCGGTCCGGGACGCTGCTGCCCGAAGCGTGGCTCGCCAAGGTCCTCGAGCACGGCGCGACGCCCGGGTCCGCGACGGCGGGGGTCGTCCCCGTCGTTCGCCGGATGGGGGCGCGTACCCCCATCCGGAGCGTCCAGGTGCTGCGTGCGGTCCCGAGCGCCTCGCCGGACGAGCTCGCCGAGACGCTCCAGCGCCTCCCCATCCGCCGCGCCTGAACCAGGGTTCGCGATTCGTCGAGCCGCGGTGGGGTCGAGACGCGGCCGCCCTTGCGGCTCGCGCGCGCACGGGTGCCGGCGCTACCGTCCCACGAGCGCCAGGGGCACCTCGACGTGCATCGCGTCGCCCTTGAACTTCGGGAACACCATGAGCCGCGCCGCGTTCTTCAGGCAGGACCCCAGCTCGGTCCCGTTGAGCGTCACGTCATCGAGCGTCGGGTAGGTCACGGCGCCCGTGTTCTGGATGTTGAGGCGCAGCAGCACGCGCCGGCCGTCGAGCGTCACGTCGCGGGACCTGGCCGCAGCGAGGATGCAGCTCTCGAACGCGTTGCGGGTGGACGTGAGGACCCTCTCGACGGCAGCCTGCGAGAGCCCGCCCGGGTCGTCCTGCGGGCTCGCCGCCGCGACGCGCTCGGAGTCGCGCTGCCGGCGCTCGCGGTCGTCGGCCTGCCGCTCTTCCCGCTCTTCCCGCTCTTCCCGCTCGGCGCGCGCGCGCTGCTCGTGCGCCAGGCGCTCGCGCTCCTTCGCGTCGCGTGCGCCGCGGTCGCGGTGCCGCCGCTCGTCGGCGCTCCGCGTGTCCACGGCCGCCGGCTTCGGTGCCTTCGGCGGCTCCGGTGCCGGAAGCGCGGGGGCGGCTGGCGCCGGGGGGGATGCGGCCGGCCGCTGCGCCTCGGGGAGCGCCACGGTCGGGTCCGCCCGGACCGCTGCGCGCGGAGGCGCGACGGGCGCCCTCCCGCCGAGAAGGACGAACGCGACGATCCCGATGACCACCAGGGCGCCGGCGGCGATGAGCGCCATCGGGAGCGCGCTCCCGTGCTTCGGCGGCCTCGGGATGTCCGGAATCTTCGGCGTCGTCGTCGCGACGTGCCCGGTGAAGCGCGGCGGCGATGGCGCCGCCGCAGCCATCGGCGAGAGCGGTCTCCGCAGGGGCCCGTGGGGTTCCCGCGGCGAAGAGCCCTCCGCGTGCGCTTCGGGAAGCGGGGCGTCCGCGAAGAGGTCCACGTACAGGGCGTCGCCGGACGCAGGCTTGTCCTCCTCCGCAGGCAGGTCGTGGATCCCCGCCATCGAGATCTCCTGCGTGCAATCACGGCGGTGCTCGGTCCCGATCTGTCCGTACGCGGCCTCCGGCGGCGGCTCGGATGGCGCGTGCGCGGTGACGCCTGGCGCGTCCGCAGCGCGGATCGCCTCCGGCGCGTCGCCGGACGACGTCTTCACGATGATGAGGTGGCCGCAAGCCTTGCAGTCGATCTTGTAGACGCGACCGGGCGCGGGCGTCTCGGCGGTGGAGTCCTTCTTGCCGCACCGCTCGCAAGAAAATTTCACGGCGGGATCCTACATTTCCGGATCGCCGCCGCGCAACAAAGGGCGCCGCCCTACTGCAGCTCGCGGAAGAGCGCGCCCACCCCGGCGACCTCGCTCCCGATCCGGACCGGGAACCAGCTCGTCGCGAACCGGCGCGGGACGTCCGCGCCCGGCGGAGCGTCCGCCTCCATCTCGCGCTCGAGGGGCTCCCCCGTCGCGAGGACGCTCCGGAATGCCTCCGCGACCTGCTCGCCCGGCGCCGCCGGCATGATCTCGGCGGGCCGCCGCCCGACGTGCGCCTCGGGAGAGACGCCGTCCACCCGCGAGAAGGTCCCGTTCACCCGCAGGAAGCGCATCTCGCGGTCGAGGAGCGCGAGGCCGATCGGGGCGGCGCCGCACATCCCGGAGAGCAGCGCGGCTGTCCACTCCGCCTCCGCTCGTGCGTGCGCAGCGGCCTCGAAGAGGCGGGCCCGCTCGAGCACCTGCGCGCACGGCTGGGCGACGAGGCGGATGAACGTGCGATCGTCGGGCTCGAGGCGCCGGCCGTCCGGGAAGATGGCGACGAGCACGCCGAGCGGCTTGCCGGAGGCGAGGAGCGGGACGACGGCCCAGGTCCTCTCCTCCTTCTGGGCGCGCTCCGGCTCGAGCTGCGGATATCGCTGCGCGATCTCCTCCGGCGACTCGAGCCAGATCGCCTTCCCCGTGCGCACCACCTCGGCGGCGGGCGTGGAGGCGTCCACCGGGACGGGGGGAGCGCCCACGCTCGGCGCGCGCCCGTGTCTCGCCAGGAGCACGACCCGGTCGCTGCCCTCCAGCCCGTGGATCTCCGCGGCGCACGCACCGAGCGGACCGAGCGCGCGGAACGCGGCCGCCGCGACGTCGCGCGGCGTCACCGCCGCGGAGAGGGCCGAGGCGGTGCTGAGGAGCTGCCGCAGCCGCTCGGCGAGGCGGCTCGACGCGTCGAACAGACGCGCGCGCTCGAACGCGTTCGAGCACTGGCGCGCGGCCGCGAGCACGAAGCTCCGCTCCTCCTCGTCGAACGCGCGAGGCTCCGGGAAGTGGAGGCCGAGCGCGCCGCGCGAGCCGCCCGACGACATGGGGATGGCCGCCATCGCGTGCGCGCCGTGCGGGTCGGTGAGGGCGCAGAGACGGGCGAAGCGCGGCAGGATCTCGGCGCGCGAGGGGAGCCACACCGGCCTTCCGCTCCGGTAGGCCTCCGCCGCAGGCAGCGGGTCGTCCGCGAACACGCGCCGGAAGCGCTGGACGAACTCGTCCGACACCCCGAGACCGTGGATGAGCTCGAGCTCCCCGGGCGCCCGCTCCCAGAAGAGCATCACCGCGTTCGCGTCCACGAGGCCGAAGCCCCGCTCGAAGATGACCCGGAGCACCTCCTCCCGGCTCTGGGCCGCCGACAGCTCCTCGGTGAGCCCCTGCAGGCGCTCGAGCCGCTCGAGCCGCACCCGCGCGGGATCGCGCTTCAGCCTGTCGAGGAACGTCGGCAAGCGACGACTGTACCGCACGTGCCGCGTCCGAGCGTAGCGCGCGCCGCTCGCGCGTCGCTCCCGCCTACTCGGCCGCGCGCTCCACGGCAGCGGGCCGGGCGAGCTCCTGGACGACGACCGTCTTCACGTTCACGAACTCGCGGATGCCTTCGCGCGCGAGCTCGCGGCCGTACCCCGACCGCTTCACGCCGCCGAACGGGAGGCGCGGATCGGACGCCACCATCGCGTTCACGAACGTCGCGCCCGCCTCCAGGTCGTCGATGAACCGGCGCCGCTCCGCCTCGTCGGCGGTCCAGACGGAGGACCCGAGGCCGTACGGGACGTCGTTCGCGACCGCGATCGCCTCTTCGAGGTCCTTCACGCGGTGGAGCATCGCGACCGGTCCGAAGATCTCGTCGCGGTACGAGGGCGAGCTGCGCGGGATCCCGGCGAGGACCGTGGGCGGGTAATAGAACCCCTTGCCGCCGATCGGCTTGCCTCCGAGGAGGAGGCGGGCCCCGTCGCGCACCGCCGCGTCGACCTGCTTCGAGAGCTTGTCGAGCTCGGCGCCGGTGGCGAGCGGCCCGACCTCGGTCCGCGGGTCCATGGGATCGCCGACGGTGAGCGCCGCCATCCGCTGCACCATCTCGCGCTCGAACCGATCGAAGATCCGATCGTGCACGATGAACCGCTTCGCGGCGATGCAGGACTGACCGTTGTTGATGCAGCGGGCGGTCACGGCGGTCTTCACCGCCGAGTCGAGGTCGGCGCTCGGCATCACCACGAACGGGTCCGAGCCCCCCAGCTCGAGCACGGTCTTCTTGATCGCCTTCGCCGCCGTGGACGCGACCGCGGCGCCGGCGGGCTCGCTGCCGGTCAGGGTCGCCGCGACCACGCGCTCGTCCTGGAGGATGCGCGCGACACGCGGCGAGCCGACGAGCAGGGTCTGGAAGCTGCCGTCCGGGAACCCTGCGAGCCGGAAGACCTCCTCGATCGCGAGCGCGGACTGCGGGACGTTCGAGGCGTGCTTCAGGAGCCCGACGTTCCCTGCCATCAGGGCGGGCGCGGCGAAGCGGAACACCTGCCAGAACGGGAAGTTCCAGGGCATCACCGCGAGGACCGGACCGAGCGGCAGGCACCGCACGTAGGAGCGGGTCGCGCTCGCCTTCACCTCCTCGTCGGCGAGGAAGCGCTCCGCGTTCTCGGCGTAGAAGCGGCAGACCGACGCGCACTTCTCGGCCTCCGCCACCGCGGACTTGAAGGTCTTGCCCATCTCGAGGGTCATGAGCCGGCCCCAGTGCTCCTTGCGCTGCTCGAGCACCTCCGCCGCGCGGGTCATGAGCGACGCGCGCTCCGCGAACGAGCGGCGGCGCCAGGCCCGGAACGTCTGCGCCGCCCGCGCGATCCGCGCGTCGAGCTCCGCGTCGGAGATCTCCTCGATCCGGGCGAGCACCTCGCCGGTCGCCGGGTTCACGGAGGACATGGTGGCCATGCGCGTCCGCTCCTTTCGTGGGGCCTCGCTCGAAGGTAACCTGGGGTCGTGAAAGCTACCACGGTGGCGACAGGGACGGTCGCGGCCGTCTGGGCGCTCCTGGTCGCCGCGAGCCCGCGCTGGTTCTTCTTCGCCGCCGCGCCTTTCTGCGCCCTCTGGATCGCGCTGTCCCTGCGCGCGGCGCCCGCGGGCACCGCGCTCGGCTGCGGCCGCGGGCGAGCGACGTCGGGGTGGCGGTCACGCTCGCGCTCGTCCTCTACGCCGCCACACGGGCGTTCCACCGCCGCGACCAGCGCCGCGACGACGTAAGTCGATCGCGACCGGACAGGTGCGCGACTCCGGACCATGGCGCCCCGGAGCCCCCCGACGAGCGCCCGGGCGCCCGCCCCGCGCCACGCTCACTCGCAGAGATCGATCTTCACGTCCCAGCTCTTGATCCGCATCGTGCCGTTCTGCGCGAGGTTGAGGTGCATCTTGAGCGCGCTCTCCCACAGCTGCGGCTCGTGGCCGGCCTTCTTCTTCAGGCAGTCCTTCGTCGCGCGCTCCAGGTAGTCCTGGAGGATAGGCTTGTACGCGGGGTGCGCGCACTTCTCGATGATCACCTTCGCGCGATCCTTCGGCGCCAGGCCGCGCACGTCGGCGAGCCCCTGCTCCGTCACGACCACGTCGAGATCGTGCTCGGTGTGATCGATGTGCGAGCAGTGCGGGACGATGCAGGAGATGCCCAGCGGGTCGGTCTTGCTCTCGCGGACGGACGGCGTGTGGACGATGGACAGGTAGGAGTTGCGGAGGAAGTCGCCCGAGCCGCCCAGGCCGTTGATCATGCGGGTCCCGCCCACGAGCGTGGAGTTGGCGTGGGCGTAGATGTCCACCTCGACCGGGGTGTTCATGCCGATGCAGCCCAGCCGGCGGATCGGCTCCGGCGCGTTCGAGATCGAGAGCGGGCGCAGGACGATCTTCGACGCGTACTTCTGCCGGTTCGCGAAGAAGCGCGGGAACCCGGGGGTCTCGGACAGCGAGAGCGAGCAGGCCGACGCGAAGTCGAGCTTCCCGGAGTCGAACAGGTCGAGCATCGTGTCCTGGAGCACCTCCGTGAACACGGTGAGGTTGGAGAACTCGCCCTTGCACAGCCCGCCGACGACGGCGTTCGCGATCGAGCCGACGCCGGACTGGAGCGGGAGCAGGTTCTTCGGGATCCGGCCGGACTTCACCTCATGGTGGAAGAACTCGAGGATGTGCTGCGCGATCGCGTCGGAGTCCTCGTCCATCTCGGTGAACGCGCGGCCCTTGTCGGGGTTCTTCGACTCGACGATGGCGACGACCTTGGAGAGGTCGATGGGCACGTACGGCGTGCCGATGCGGTCGCTCACCTTGTTGATGAGCAGCGGCTGGCGGTTCGGCGGGTCCTTCAGCATCACGATGTCGTGCATGCCCTCGAAGGACGGGGTGCTCGTGTTCACCTCGAGGATCAGCTTGTCCGCGATGGCGACGATCTCGGCCACCGCGCCGCACGAAGCGGTGAGGGCCAGTCCGCCGTCCTCGGCGATCGCCGACACCTCGATGAGGCCGATGTCGAGCCGGCCGCCCTGGTCCTTGGTGTAGAACCCGTACTTCAGGTCCTGGGCGAACATCGAGAGGTGCTTGTCGCCCATCCGGATCCGGCCCGCGTTGATCCCTTCCTGGATGTTCTTGCCGGTCTGGTAGGGCCAGCGGCGGTCGATCATGTCGAGCTTCGCCCAGCGGTCCTCGGTCTCGGCGCCGACGGAGGCCCCGATGAAGAGGTTGAACTTCCACTTCCCCTGGAGCGCGTTCTTCTCGACGTGGTCGGCGAGCGCGATCGGCACTGCCTTCGGATAGCCGGCGGGCGTGAACCCGGACCAGCCGAGGTTCATCCCCGGCTTGAAGAACGGGATCGTGTCCTGCGCAGACATGATCTTGGAATGAAGCTTCGCGCACCGGATTCTCTTCAGCAGTTCGGACATGTGCCGCCTCGGTTGGGGTGAAGAATGCGTCGCTACGCTACCGGACGGTGGGTGCAATTCTTCTTGAGTCGCGTCAATGGCGCACCGCGCCATCCGCGCTGTCGTTGACGCGCACCGGCAATCTGACCGCACGGGGAGTACGCGACGCGTCTTGGACTCGGACGCGCGCAGGAGCAGTATCGCCGCTCCTGGTGCGAAGGCTGTGCGGGTCTTCGACGCGAGGCCGCGTGGCGGAGTCGGGGTCACGTGGGAGCCGAGGGAGCCGTCCCCTGTACGGGGACGGCCCCCATTTCTGGCGGAACGCCACGGACCCCTGTCCGGTGGCGCCCGGGTCACCGGCGCCGGCGCCGGCGCACGAGCTCCACGACGAACCAGACCGCGAAGGCGACGAGCACCCAGCTCAGCAGCCTGGGGCGTCGCGCCACGAGGGCGATCGCGGCGGCGAGAAGGAAGGCGAGCGGCCAGCTGATGCGGAGCATGCGGCCGCGCATGATACCCGACGCGCTCTAGACGCGCTCCCAGAGGAACACGTCGGTGAGGTACGCGAGACCGAGCTCGTCGCGCCCGGCCGTGTCGGGGTGCGACCCCAGCAGCGCCCGGACCTCGTCGAGCACCTCGCCCCGTGTCTCGGACGGCATCGCCGCGACGAAGCTCACCGAGGCGATCCGCTCGACGACGCCCGCGGGCGCGAGCCGGTGGACGTGCCGGAACCGTGCCTCCTCGAGCGGACGGAACAGGTCGCGCGCGCCGTCGAACGCAGCCCGCCAGCCGCCCGTGCGATAGCGTGGCGCGCTGCCCTCGACCCGGTTCACGATGGCGGAGAGGCGCGCGACCCAGTCCACCGCGTCGTCGCGGTGGTTCCAGAGCAGCGCGAGCCGCCCGTGGCGGCGCAGGGCGCGGTGGATCTCCCCCAGGGCGCGGCGCCCGTCGAACCAGTGGAACGCGGAGGCAGCGCACGCAGCGTCCGCCGCGTGCGCCCCGATCGGGAGCGCCTCCGCGACGGCGCGCACCGGAAGGACGCCGATCGCGCCTTGCGCGCGGCGGATCATCGCCTCGACCGGCTCGATCGCGACGACGGTCGCGCCACGCGCGGCCGCGAGGCGCGAGAACATGCCCGTCCCGGCGCCGACGTCGAGGAGGAGCCGGCCAGGCGCGAGCGACAGCGCCCGGGCGACGAGGTCCATCGCCTCGTCCGGATACTCGGGCCGGGCGCGCTCGTAGGCGTCGGCGGCGGCCTCGAAGCCGCGGGCAGCGTCGTGGATCGTCACGGAACTGAACCTAGCTTCGCATACCCCGATCGGCCCTCGCGCGACGCGTCCACCGCGGGTACGAGGCCGACATGCGGATCCTCGCCGGGACGAGCGGGTACAGCTACCCCGCCTGGAAGGGCTCGTTCTATCCCCCGGGCCTGCCCGCCTCCCGGATGCTGGCAGCCTACGCGGACCGGCTTCCGGTCGTCGAGATCAACGCGACCTTCTACCGGATGCCGCAGGCCCGCACGCTCGCGACCTGGCGCGCCGGCGTCCCCGAAGGGTTCGTGTTCGCGCTCAAGGGTCCGCAGCGGATCACGCACCAGAAGCGGCTCGCCGGCGCGGGGGACGACGTCGGGTTCTTCCTCGGGGCTGCCGCGGAGCTGGGCTCGGGCCTCGGCCCGGTGCTGTGGCAGCTTCCGCCGACGCTGCGAAAGGACCTCCCCCGGCTGCGCGAGTTCCTCGACCTCCTCCCCCGCGGCGGGCGCTTCGCGTTCGAGTTCAGGCACGACAGCTGGCTCGCCGACGACGTCCTCGCCGCGCTCGCGCAGGCGGGAGCCGCGCTCTGCATCGCGGACGACGAGAGCCGGACGACGCCGCTCGTCGCCACCGCCGGGTTCGGTTATCTGCGTTTGCGCCGGCAGGACTACGACGAGGCGGCGCTCGCCCGCTGGGCGGAGACGGTGCGGGGCCAGCCCTGGAACGACGCGTTCGTGTTCTTCAAGCACGAGGACGAGGCGCGCGGCCCGGAGTACGCGCTCCGCTTCGGCGCGGCTGCGAGCGCCTGAGATCCTCGCCGCGGCGGCGCTCGACGTGCGGCGGGTCGCATCGGCTACAATCGCGCCCGTGAAGGTGCGGCTCCCCCGGCTCCCGTTCGACGCCCCGCTGCCCGAGCGCGCCGCCCCGCGGACGGGCGTGCTGCTCATGCTGCTCGTGGGGGGCCTCGTGGCCCTGCTCGTGGTGATCGTCTTCGGAGTCGTGCTCATGGGTGTGCTCCGTGGCGGGTGAGGCGGTGCCCGGGTCCACCGTCGGCCATGGAGCACCGGAGCCCGGAGGCGACCTCGCGCCCGGGAGCGTGCTCGACGGACGCTGGCGGATCGAGGCGCTGCTCGGGAAGGGCGGGATGGGCTCCGTCTATCGGGCCGAGCACGTCCACGTGGGCCGCAAGGCGGCCGTGAAGGTGCTCCACCCGGATCTGTGCCGGAGCCCGCCCGAGCGCGAGCGGTTCCGGCGCGAGGCGCGCGTCGCGACCCGGCTGCGGTCGCCGCACGTCGTCGAGGTGCTCGACTTCGGCGAGGACGCGGCCGGCCGCGCGTACCTCGTGATGGAGCTGCTCGAGGGCGAGCCGCTCCGCGCCGTGCTCGAGCGCGAGGGCCGGCTGGCGCCGACCCGCGTCGTGCGCCTGCTGCGGCAGCTCCTCGACGGGCTCGCGGCCGCCCACGCCGAAGGGATCGTGCACCGCGACCTCAAGCCGGAGAACCTCTGGCTGTCGGGCGAAGGCGCGGCGGAGCTCCTGCGCGTGCTCGACTTCGGGATCGCGAAGTGGTCCGACGCGCGCGCGGACGCGACCCGGACGCAGACGGGGCTCGTGGTGGGCACGCCGGAGTACCTCTCGCCGGAGCAGGCGGTCGGTGGCGAGGTGGATCGCCGCGCCGATCTGTACGCCTCGGGGATCCTCGCCTTCGTCATGCTGACCGGGCGGCACCCGTTCGACACCTCCGATCTCCGCGCGCTCGTCGCCGCGCACGCGTTCGAGCGGGTGCCCAGCCCGGCTTCGGTGGCGCCCGAGCTCGCCGCGTGGCCGCGGCTGATGGACTTCGTCGCGCGCGCGACGGAGAAGGATTGGGCGCGCCGCGCCGGCTCGAGCGCCGAGCTGCTGGCGCTGCTCGCGGGCGCCAACGTGCCCGTCCGGCCCACCGCGACCGGGCGCCACGCCGTGGTTCTTCCGCTCCGGCACACTTCGAAGGAGGTGCGGGCGAGCTTCCTCGGGATCCCGTCCGCCGCGCTCCCGACGGCGGTGAACCTGACCCTGGTCCGCGTCGACATCGCGCGGTGGGAAGAGCGAGCGGCCGCGCTCGACGCCGCCGCACGCGCCACCGCGCTCGTGGCGCACGACGCGCTCGTGCTGCCCGTCGTCCACGCGTTCGGCGGGCGACGCCTGACGTGCGACGGCGGGGGCAGCCTGTTCGCCTTCCGCTCGCCGACCGATGCGGTGGAGTGCGCCGCCGCGCTCCAGGACGTGGCCGCGAAGGGCGACGCGCGGCCGGCGTGGACGTCCGAGCTCTGCATCGGGGTGCACCAGGGGGAGCTCCGGCTCGAGCGCGACGGGGTCGCCGGTCCGCCGCTCGGGACTGCGCGCGCCGTCTCGGCCGTCGCGGCGCCCGGTGAGGTGTGGCTCACGCGCGCCGTCTGGCTCACGATGGCGCGGAGCGAGGCCCCGTCGGAGGAGATGGGCCCCCGCGCGGTGGACGGCGAGCCCGAGCCGCTCGTGCTCTACCGGCTGGTGCGGCGCAGCGGAGACCTCCCGTACGGCGGCCGGCACCTCGACCGGGCTGGCGTCCGCGGCTCACGCCTCCTCGAGCCGGTGCGCACCTCGCTCGCGTCGATCCGGGTGGCCGGCGACCCCGAGGGACGCGCCCGGGCGACGGCGCGCGTCGCCGCGGCGACCGGCCGGCTGTGCGCCACGCGCGCCGTGCGGGGCGCTGCGACCACGGCGCAGCTCGTGCTGCGCGCCGCGGCGTTCGTCGCGCGGGGGCGCAAGGAACCTCCAGCGCTGCTCGCGAGCGGGATCGCCGCGCTGGAGCGCGTCCGCAGCAACGCGGCGGAGCGCGCGCCGCAGCTCGCCCTGTGGATGCGGCGCCCGCGCGGACCGGCGGAGTGAGCGCACCGCGCCCGACCGCGGCGGATCACTTCTTCTTCCTGGCCTCGATCGCGCGGATCCCCTCGCGCGCGATGTCCCCGGCGCCGCACGCGCCGCCCGCCCCCAGGAACCGCTGGACCTTCTCGAGGGCATCCCGCGCCGGCGGCTCCTTCTCGTCGAGGTCGCGCAGCGCAGGGAGCGCATCGGGAGAGCGGGTGTCCGCGAGCGCGCGCGCGGCGAATCGCCGCCGCTCGCACTCCCACGCCTCCGCCTCGTCCCGGAGCGCGCGCAGGGCCGCGCCGCTCCCGGCGACCACCGCGCGCGTCCACCAGCGGTACGCCTCGCGGGCGCTGCCCTCTCCCGCCGCTGCGCGCGCCGCCGCGAGCCGCCCGCGCAGGTACAGCACCTGCGGCTCCTCGGCGCCGCGCTCGGCGGCCCGGGCGTCGATGGACGCCCGTGCGCCGGCCAGGTCGCCGCGCGCGATCTGCCGCTCGATGGCGGTCGAGAAGAACCACCATGCACCGATCGCGAGCAGCACCGCGGCGATCGCCGTGAGCGCGGGTCGGAGCGGAATGGCCGCGACGAGCTCCGCCGCAGCGCGCGCCGCGACGAAGAGGGGGCTCGTGCGGCGGCGCATCGCGCGCGCGAGCGTCGCCGGGTCGGGCGGGGCGAGCCCGAGGACGCGCCCGAGCGCCGCGTTCCCGTACGGTGGCGCGTCCTCTCCGTCGCGGGACGGCGCGCGCCGCACCCGGAACAGGTGGGCCTCCTCGTCGATCCCCTTCAGGCGGCGGGTCCCGAGATCCTCCGCCTCGACCTGCGTCGGGTCCGCCACGAGCCGCACCGCCTCGGAGAACCAGATCTCGCCCGCCTCGGCCTCCGCCTCGACTCGCGCCGCCAGGTTCACCGCCTCCCCGTACACGTCCCCCCGCACGCCGGACCCGACGAGGCGGACCTCGCCGAGCGTGAGGACGACGCGCACCTCGATGCGCTCGCCGGGAAGGACGCGCCGGCCGTAGTCCCACAGCCGGTCCTGGACCGCCATCCCGCACAGAAGCGCCGACGTGGGCGAGGCGAACAGGACGAGGTAGGCGTCCCCCATCGTCTTGACCGGGCGACCGCGGAAGGCGCGCACCACGGGCAGCACGAGCTCGTCCTGGAGCGCGAGCATCCGGGCGTTCTCCTCGCGCGACTGGCGGCTGGTCGCGGCGGTGAACCCCTTCATGTCGGTGAGCATCACCGCGAGGTTCTCGGTGCGCATCCGCACGCGCCGGGGATCTCACGGGGCGCGAACGCGGGTCAAGGTCCACGTCGCGCGCGACCGCCCGCGCTCCGCGGCGCCGAGGGCGATGCGCGCCACGGCGTCGGCTCCTGCGCGAGCCGGAAGCAGCGAGGCATCGGTGGCTGCTGCCCTGGGGGTGACGCCCGGGCGAGGCGCCGTGCGCCGGGACGGCTGCCCCCATGACGAGGGTGCGGCGCCGCGACGCGCCCCGGGAGAGATCCCATCCGGGCAGCCGCCGCGGCAAGGCGATCGATCTAGGTTGCGGGTCTCATGCTGGCCCTCGCCCTCGCCCTCGCCGTCGCCGTCGCCACCGCCGTCGTCGGCGGGGTCGCGCTCCGGCGGCG
Source organism: uncultured delta proteobacterium (assembly GCA_963721145.1). Lineage (GTDB taxonomy): Bacteria > Myxococcota > Myxococcia > Myxococcales > Anaeromyxobacteraceae > Anaeromyxobacter. Next base: position 173,333 of record CAVRIC010000001.1, read on the forward strand.
GCGGTCGCGTGGCTCACGGGAGCTCGCGCCCATCCTCGACCCCCTCCCGGCCGGTCTGAGGCATCTCGCGACCACGGTCTCGGACCTGTCCGACGTCGGGTTCCACCTGTCCGCATCGCGGCGGACGGCGCTCCACCGCAAGCCGCGCCTCGGCGCGCTCCTCGGCCTTCGCCAGTCCTGACGCGGTCCCGCGACCCTGCGCTATCCTCGCGGGGCATGGCGAAGACCCCTTCCACGCCGGCGACGCGGCTCCTGCGCGAGCGGCGCGTTCCGTTCACGGAGCACCTGTACCGGTACGAGGAGCGCGGCGGGACGCGCGTGTCCTCGCGCGAGCTCGGGGTCGACGAGCACGCCGTCGTGAAGACGCTCGTGATGGAGGACGACGCCGGCGCGCCGCTCGTGGTCCTGATGCACGGCGACCGCGAGGTCTCGACGAAGGCGCTCGCGCGCCAGCTCGGCAGGCGCGAGATCCGCATCTGCAAGCCGGAGGTGGCGAACCGCCACTCCGGGTACCAGGTCGGCGGGACGAGCCCCCTCGGCACGCGCAAGGCGATGCCGGTGTACGTCGAGCGCTCCATCCTCGAGCTGCCGCGGATCTACGTGAACGGCGGGTCGCGCGGGTTCCTGGTGGGACTCGCGCCGCAGGACCTCGCGACGCTGCTCGCGCCCACGCCCGTCGACGTGGCCATCGCGGAGTGACTCACCGCGCCGCCGGCGCGCGCCCCGTCCGCACCCAGGCGACGCCGGCGCGCCCGCGCAGGAACACCGCCAGCGCGCCTCTGCCTCGACCGCGGGCGACGTGCGTCGCCGGCTCCCCGATCCCGTGATACATGAGCGCGACGATCCCACGCTGCACGCGATCGAGTGTGCGCATGCGCGCCCGGATCGACACGCCGACGGAATCGTGGTCTCCTTCGTGGGGCTTCGGGGAGGATGAAGATGGCGCTCGCCGACTGGCTGCGCGTATTCCGCACGCTCCACGAGAGCGCAAAGAAGGGGGAGCTGCAGGGCACCGATGCGGACGACTACCGCGCCGGGTGTGACGAGCTCGCCCGTGCCCTCATGGCGGCACAGCGCCTCACGCCCAAGCCGGGCGAGGTCCCGCGACATGCGCTGCGCGTCGCGCGCGCGCTCCAGGTGGACCTCGAGACGGCGGTGACGCGCGTCCGCGCGACCACCATCGACCTCTCGGCGGGCGGGTTCTCGGTCCTCCTCGCGAAGCCGCCTCCCGCCGAGGAGCACACCGCGAGTCTTCGCGTCCCCGGCGCCGAGCCGATCATCACCGCGGTCGTTCCCGCCGAGATGAAGCAGTCTCCCGGGACCGTCCGCGTGACGTTCGCGTTCAAGCGGCTGCCGGATGCCGAGCGGGACCGCCTCGCGCTGCTGGTCATCGACACGGCGCTCTCGCAGCTCGCCGGTTGACGCGGGAGCCCGCCGGCGGCGCCCAGGCGGCGGCAGGCTCAGTAGACCGCGAGGAGCTCGATCTCGAACACGAGCGTGGCGTTCGGCGGGATCTCCGGCGGGGCGCCCTTCGCGCCATATCCGAGCTCCGGCGGCAACGTGAGCTTTCGCTTCCCGCCCACCTTCATCCCCAGGACGCCGCGGTCCCAGCCGTCGATGACCTCACCCGCGCCTATCCGGAACGAGAACGGCTGGCCGCCGACGGACGAGTCGAACCGGGTCCCGTCCGCAAGCCAGCCCGTGTAGTGCACCTCGACCGTCTTCCCGCGCACCGCCTCGGCGCCTTTCCCCTTCACGAGATCCTCGATCTTCGGCTTCGCCATCGCGCGGCCTCCTCGCCGACCGCATGCTATACAACGCCGCCGCGAGGACGACATGCTCGAGCACAACGGCGCGGGCGGCCGTGGACCTGGACGCGCTCCTCGCGCACGATCGGGGGAGCGACGAATCCCTCCCGCGCCGCTTCGCGGCCTGGTGCGAGCGGGAGGCGCTCGGGGCCGCGGCCGCCCGGTTCCGCTGACCCGTCCGCTTTGAAGGAAATCCATCCGCCCTCCGCTTGACGGGAGACGTGTCCGTTATCTAGGATAACGCCGCATGTCCCACCGTCCCGCGGCGCCATACCTCCTCCCCCTGTTCGTGAAGCTCGCCGGACGCGACGTCGTCGTCGTCGGGGGCGGCGCGATGGCGGCGGTCCGGGTGCGCCAGCTCGCCGAGGCCGGCGCGCGCGTGACGGTGGTCGCGCCGGAGGTGCGCGCCGATGTCGCCGAGGGCGCCGCCGTGGTGCTCCGGCGTGACTTCCGGCCAGCCGACCTCGACGGCGCCTGGCTCGCGGTCGCGGCCGCCACGGCGGAGGTCAACCGAGAGGTCGCCGCCGCGGCAGAGGCGCGGCGCATCCTGGTGAACGCGGTGGACGATCCCGACGCGGCGAGCGCCTATACCGCCGGGGTCCTCCGGCGCGGAGACGTGACCGTCGCGATCTCGACGGGCGGACGGGCGCCCGCGCTGGCCGGGCTCCTGCGCGAGGCGCTCGATGCCGTCCTGCCGCGGGACCTCGGCGCATGGGTGGACGCGGCGGAGCACGAGCGGGCGGGGTGGAAGCGGGAGCGCGTGCCGCTCGCCACGCGCCGACCGCTCCTCCTCCGGAAGCTCTGCGCGCTCTACTCCGGGGAGCCGGGGGACGAGGCGCCGGCGCCGCCGGGGCTCGTGTCGATCGTCGGCGCCGGGCCGGGAGATCCCGGCCTCCTCACCCGGCGCGCCGCCCAGCGGCTCGCGCACGCCGATCTCGTCCTGTACGACGCGCTCCTCGACGCGGAGGTGCTCCGCCTGGCGCCGCGCGCGCATTGCTTCTACGTCGGCAAGCGTGCCGGCCGGCCCAGCGTCTCCCAGCGCGCCATCGAGCGGCTCCTCGTCCGCGGCGCGCGCGCCGGCAAGCGCGTCGTGCGCCTCAAGTGCGGGGACCCCTTCGTGCTCGGCCGCGGCGGCGAGGAGGCGCTCGCGCTCGCGGCCGCGGGAGTCGCGTTCGAGATCGTTCCCGGGGTGTCGTCCGCGATCGCCGCGCCTGCGCTCGCCGGGATCCCGGTGACCCACCGCGGGCTCTCCGCGGGGTTCGCCGTCGTCTCCGGCCACGCCGAGACGGCGTACGCGCCCGTCCTCGACGGCCTCGCGCCCGGCTCGCTCACCGTGGTCGTCCTCATGGGGCTCGCGGAGCGCGCGGGCATCGCGGCGCGCCTCCTCGAGCGCGGCTGGAGCCCGGAGACGCCCGCGGCCATCGTCCTCGGCGCGTCGAGCGACGGCGCGTACGCCTGGACCGGCACGCTCGCCGGGCTCGGCACCGCCGAGCTCGCCTCCGACCGGGCCCACCTCCCCGGCGTCCTCGTGGTGGGCGCGGTGGTCGCGCTCGCCGCCGGGATCCGCGACCGCCTGGCAGCGCCCGCCCGACATGCCGAGGACGCGACCTCGGCGAGGAGCATCCCATGACCACGCCCGCCCCCCTCCCCGAGGGCCGCACCCGCGCGAGCTTCGCCGACCCCGGCGGCATCGACGCGTTCGTCGCCGCGCTTCATCGCTTCGAGCGGCGAGAGATCGACGCAGAGCAGTGGCGGGCGCAGCGGGTCGTGCGCGGCGCCTACTCCCAGCGCCAGGACGGCGTGCACATGCTCCGGGTGAAGCTGCCCCAGGGCCTCGTGTCCGCCGACCAGCTCCGTGCCCTCGCCGACGTGGCGTCGCGCTTCTCGCGCAGCTTCGGCCACGTGACGACGCGCCAGAGCTTCCAGCTCCACTTCGTGCGACCCGCCGATCTCGAGCCCGCGCTGCGCCGCCTCGCCGAGGCGGGCATCACCAGCGCCGGCGCGGGCGGGAACGCGGTCCGGAACGTGGTCACCTGTCCGCTCGCGGGCGTCTCGACGGACGAGGTGTTCGATCCCACGCCCTATGCAGAGGCGATGACGCGGCACTTCCTGGACCACCCGCTCGCGTCCTCGCTCCCGCGCAAGTTCAAGATCGCGTTCGAAGGCTGCGCGGGCGATCACGTCGGCACCGCCATCCAGGACCTCGGGCTCCGCGCCGCGATCCGCGGCGAGGGGCCCGAGAAGCGGCGGGGCTTCTCGGTGACCGTCGCAGGGGGCACCGCGTCCGCGTGCACCTCCGGTGCGCCCCTGTTCGAGTTCCTGCCCGCGGCGGACGTCCTCGCGCTCGCCGAGGCGCTCGTACGCGTCTTCCACGCCCGCGGGGACCGCAAGAACAAGCAGCGGAACCGGCTCAAGTTCCTCGTGCGCGATCTCGGCTTCGCGCCGTTCCGCGCCCTGGTCGACGAGGCGCTCGGCGGGATCCGTGCGGAGGGCGCGCCGAGGCTCCCCTTCGATCCCGAGCGACCTCCCGTCGAGGAAGCGCCGCGCCACGTCCGGCCCGCTCCGCCGTCCCCCGCGGAGATCGCCGCGCGCGTCGCTGCGGCCCCGCCGCGCGGCCCGGGCCTGCCGCCCACCGTCGCGCCGGACCTCGCGCCCTCGCGCGCGGCGCTGGAGCTGTTTCGCCGGACCAACGTGTCCGCCCAGCGGCAGCCGGGGTCCTCGATCGTGACGGTGGCGCTCCCGCAGGGCGACGTCACGGCCGCCCAGCTCGAGGTGCTCGCCGAGCTCTCGCTGGCGTACGGCGACGGCACCGTACGGTTCGCGAGCACGGGCCGGGTCCACCTCCGCTGGGTGGCCGAGGCCGACGTTCCGGCGCTCCACGCGCGTCTGGCGGCGGGCGCCCTCGCCCGGGACGGGGCCGGATCCGCGGCGGACGTCGTCGCCTGCCCCGGCGCCGAGGCGTGCCGTCTCGCCGTGACCCGGACCCGCTCCGTCGCCCGGCTCGCCGCCGAACGCGTCCGGACGCAGCTCGGCGCGGCAGCGCTGGCGACGCCGCTCAGCGTCCACGTGTCGGGGTGTCCGAACGGCTGCTCGCAGCACCACGTCGCCGCGATCGGCCTGCAGGGCAGCGCGCGCAGGCTCGGCAGCCGGGCCGTGCCGCAGTACTTCGTCCTTCTCGGCGGCGGCACCACCGCCGGCGGCGCGCGCTTCGGGAAGCTGGCCGCCAAGGTCCCCGCCCGGCGGATCCCCGAGGCGATCGAGCGGCTCGTGGGGCTCTACCTCGAGGCGCGCGAACCGGGTGAGGACGCGGGGGCGTTCTTCGCGCGGGAGCACGCGCGGGCGACGGACCTCCTCGCGCCGCTGGAGGAGCTGCGCCTCGAGGACGCGAGAGAGACGGACTTCATCGAGCCCGGGGCCAGCGAGCCGTTCCAGCCCTCGACGCAGGAGGGGGAGTGCGCGGCGTGAGCCCGTCCGCTTGACAGGAGGAACGTCCGCTGCATAGGATGACATCCGCCTAAACGGAAATGCTTCCACGAGGTCCGAGCATCGTGGCGATTTGCGGCGTATTGCGGCCACGTAAAACCAACCGCTAAAAAGCCTCTCGCCCGACGACGCCAGACGGCCGGCCGGGCGAGGCTGAAGGAAGGTCACATGTCCTCCCCCGTCGCGGCAGCGCGTGCCGCGCCGTCCGCGGAACACGGCGCGCGGCGACCCCGCCTCGTTCCGCTCGCCTGCCGCCTCTGCGGCGCTCCTCACGAGCCGGCGCCGCTCGCCATCTGCCCCGAGTGCCTGGGGCCGCTCGAGCCCGTCTACGATCCGAGCCGACGCCTCCCCACGCGAGAGGAGATCGAGGTCCGCCCCCGCTCCATCTGGCGCTACCGCGAGTGGCTCCCGCTCCTCGACGAGCCGGTGGTCTCGACGGACACCGGGTTCACCCCGCTCCTCGACGCGCCCGCGCTCGCACGCGCCCTCGGGGTCCGGCGCGCGCTCGTGAAGAACGACGCCGTCTCGCACCCCACGCTCTCCTTCAAGGACCGCGTCGTCGCGGTCGCGCTCAACGCCGCGGTCGGGCTCGGCATCGACACCGTCGGGTGTGCCTCCACGGGAAACCTCGCCAACGCGGTCGCGGCTCAGGCCGCGCGCGCTGGGCTCGGCGCCTGGATCTTCGTTCCGGACGACCTCGAGATCGGGAAGATCATCGGGACCGCGATCTACGGCTCGAAGCTCGTCCGCGTCCGCGGAACCTACGACGACGTGAACCGCCTCTGCCTGCAGGTCGCCGACCGGTTCGGATGGGGGCTCGTGAACGTCAACCTGCGCGGCTACTACGGCGAGGGCTCGAAGACGATGGCCTTCGAGATCGTCGAGCAGCTCGGCTGGCGGCTGCCCGACGCCGTGGTGACCCCGATGGCGGGCGGATCGCTCGCGACCAAGCTCGACAAGGGCTTCGCCGAGCTCGCGAAGGCGGGCCTCGCCGACGGCAAGGCGCCGCGCATCTTCGGCGCCCAGGCGTCGGGCTGCGCGCCGATCGTGAACCTCGTCCGCAGCGGCGGCGACAAGATCGAGCCGGTGGTCCCGAACACCATCGCCCGCTCCATCGCGATCGGAAACCCCGCCGACGGCCGCTTCGCCGCGAACGCGATCGAGCGCTCCGGCGGCGGCGCGGCGGCGGTCACCGACGCGGAGCTCGTCGACGGGATCAAGCTCCTCGCCGAGACCACCGGCGTCTTCACCGAGACCGCCGGCGGCGTGACGGTCGCGGCGGCGCGCACGCTCGTGCGGGACGGCAAGCTCGGCCCCGAGGACGAGGTGGTCCTCTGCATCACCGGGAACGGCCTCAAGACCGTCGAGGCGGTCCAGCCCGCGCTCGCTCCCGCCCCCGTCATCGACGCGAAGCTCCGCGAGGTCGCGGCGCTCGTCCACTCCCAGCGTTAGGAGAAACCCCGATGCCCGTGACCCTGAGACTCCCCACCGTCCTCGCCAAGGCCGCCGGCGGCCAGACCGTGCACGAGGCCAAGGGCGCCACCGTCGGCGACGTCGTCGCGGACGTGTCGTCCCGCTTCCCCGAGCTCGCGACGCGGCTGCGCGACGCGAAGGGGGAGCCGTATCCGTACGTCATCTTCTACCTGGACGACGAGGACATCCGGTTCCAGCAGGGGTTCCTGACGCCCGTCGCGGACGGCGCCGAGATCGTCGTCGTCCCCGCCATCGCCGGAGGGTGAACGATGCCGATCGGCCGACCCATCGCGGCGCTCCCACCGCTCTCGCAGGAGGAGATCCTGCGCTACAGCCGCCACCTCATCATCCCGGAGGTCGGCGTGGAGGGGCAGCGCCGGCTGAAGGACGCGCGCGTCCTCATGGTCGGCGCGGGCGGGCTCGGCTCGCCCATCGGCCTCTACCTCGCCGCCGCCGGCGTCGGGGCGGCTCGGGATCGTCGAGTTCGACGTCGTCGACGAGACGAACCTCCAGCGCCAGATCCTCCACGGCACGAAGGACGTCGGGCGCAAGAAGGTCGACTCGGCGCGCGACCGGATCCTCGACGTGAACCCGCACGTGCAGGTCGATCCCGCACGAGACGCGGCTCACCTCCGACAACGCGCTCGAGATCGTGCGCGACTACGACCTCGTCGTGGACGGGACCGACAACTTCGCCACCCGCTACCTCGTCAACGACGCCTGCGTGCTCCTCGGGAAGCCGAACGTCTACGGGTCGATCTTCCGGTTCGAGGGGCAGTCCACCGTGTTCTGCACGACCGACGGCCCCTGCTACCGCTGCCTGTACCCGGAGCCGCCGCCGCCCGGGCTCGTCCCCTCCTGCGCGGAGGGCGGGGTGCTCGGGCATCCTCCCCGGCCTCGTCGGGGTGATCCAGGCGACCGAGACGGTGAAGCTGCTCGCGGGGATCGGCGAGCCGCTCGTCGGCCGGCTGCTGCTCGTCGACGCGCTCACGATGCAGTTCCGGACCGTGAAGCTCCGCAAGGACCCGCGCTGCCCCGCCTGCGGAACGCGAGAGATCACGCAAGCTCGTCGACTACGAGCAGTTCTGCGGGATCCGCGGCGGCGAGGAGGACGAACGGTCGCCGTTCCGGCGCTCACCCCGTCGGATCTGGCGGCCCGCCTGAAGCGCGGTGACGACCTCGACCTCATCGACGTGCGCGAGCCGCACGAGTGGGACATCTGCCGGATCGAGGGGGCGCGCCTGGCGCCGCTCTCGTCCTTCGCGGAGTCGCTCCGCACGCTCGACAGCGCGCGCGACGTGGTCCTCTACTGCAAGAGCGGCATGCGCAGCGCGAAGGCGGCGCGCCAGCTCCAGACGGCCGGATTCAAGCGGGTGTGGAACCTGGCGGGCGGGATCCTGCGCTGGAGCGAGGAGATCGACCCGACCGTGCCGCGGTACTAGCGTGAGGCCGAAGCCGCCCCCATCGCCCTCTGCACGACCCCGCGCGGCGCCGCCGCTCGAGTCGATCCTCGACGCCGTGGGCGGCACTCCCGTGGTCCGCCTCCGGCGCGTCGTGCGCCTCGGCGACGCGGCCGTCTACGCGAAGCTCGAGTCCTTCAATCCCGCCGGATCGGTGAAGGACCGCATCGCCCTGGCGATGATCTCCGCCGCCGAGCGCGACGGTCGGCTCAGGCCCGGCGTCCGCCTCGTCGAGCCGACGAGCGGCAACACCGGCGTCGCCCTCGCGCTCGTCTGCGCAGTGAAGGGCTACCAGCTCACCCTGGTGATGCCCGACTCCACCGCCCTCGAGCACCGCCAGGCGCTCGTCGCGTACGGCGCGGAGGTCGTCCTCACCCGCGCCGAGCACGGGATCCCCGCCACCGTGGCGCACGCCCACGAGATCGCGACCCGCGACGGCGCCCTCCTGCTGCAGCAGTTCGAGAATCCGGCGAATCCCGCTGCCCACCGGGAAGCCACCGGACCGGAGCTCGTGCAGGCCTTCCGGGCTGCGGGCGCCCTCCCCGACGCGTTCGTGGCGGGGGTCGGGACGGGCGGGACGCTCTCGGGCGTCGCGGCCGTCCTCCGCGAAGCGCGCCCCGGCGTGCTCGTCGTCGCGGTCGAGCCCGCCGCCTGCGCCGTCCTCTCCGGCGGACCTCCGGGTCCGACCCGCATCCAGGGGCTCGGCGCCGGGTTCGTGCCCGCGGTCCTCGACAGGCACGCGTACGACCGGGTCCTCACCGTGACCGACGAGGAGGCGTGGGAGACGAAGCAGCGGCTCGCGCGCGAGGAGGGGCTCCTCGTGGGCATCTCGAGCGGCGCGGCGGCGGCGGCGGCGATCCGGGTGGCGCGCGAGCTCGGTCCCGGCAAGGTGGTCGCGACCGTGTTCGGCGACACCGGCGAGCGCTACTTCTCGATGGAGGAGTGGTTCGAGGCGCCGCGGGAGGGACGACGATGACGGCGCCCCGGCACGGCGCCGCGCCGGTGGACTCGGTCGCGCGGCTCGTCGGCAGCACGCCGCTCGTGCGCCTGCGGCGGATCGGCGCGGAGCTCCCCGGCATCCGCATCTTCGCGAAGTGCGAGTTCGCGAACCCCGGCGGCTCCGTGAAAGACCGCCCTGCCCTGCGGATGATCGAGACAGCGCTCGCGGACGGCAGCCTTGGCCCCGGAAAGACGCTCGTGGACTCGACGAGCGGAAACACCGGCGTCGCCTACGCCTGGATCTGCGCGGCGCTCGCGATCCCGTGCGCGCTGGTGATGCCGGCGAACGTCTCCCCGGCCCGCAAGCGCATCGCGCGCGCCTTCGGCGCCGAGCTCATCTTCTCCGATCCGCTCGAGGGCTCCGACGGCGCGATCCGGAAGGTGCGCACGCTCGTCGAGGCCGAGCCGACCCGCTGGTTCTACCCCGACCAGTACGGGAACGAGGAGAACCCCCGCGCGCACGAGCACGGCACCGCCGTCGAGATCGCGGAGGCGCTCGACGGCCAGGTCGCGGCGTTCGTCGCCGGGATCGGCACGGGCGGGACCGTGATGGGGACGAGCCGCGGCCTGCGCCGGCTCGCACCGGGCGTCCGCTGCTTCGCGGTGGAGCCCGCCGAGCCGCTCCATGGCCTCGAGGGGCTCAAGCACATGGGATCGTCGATCGTCCCGCCCATCTACCGGGAGCAGGAGCTGGACGGGAAGATCTCGATGCCGACCGACGACGGCTGGGCCATGGCCGAGCGCCTCGGGCGCGAGGAGGGGCTCCGGGTCGGACACTCCGCCGGCGCCGCGGTGGCGGGCGCGTTGGCCGTCGCCGCCCGGATGGCGGCGGCGGGCGAGCGCGGAAACGTGGTCACGGTCCTGCCCGATCGTGCCGACCGGTACTTCGAGCCGGGCCGGTGGGAGCGGAGGATCGCGTGGTGAGCGCGCCCGCGTTCGACGCCGCGATCGTCGCTCGCATCGTCGCGCTGTGCGAGGCGGAGCCCGACCGCGAGGTGTGCGGCTTCGTGGTCCGGCGCGGCGGCGCGCTCCACGTCGAGCGCATCCCCAACGTCGCCGACCGCTACCACGCGGCCGACCCGGAGCGCTTTCCCCGGACGAGCCGCGATTCGTACCTGATGGACGCGAAGGAGCAGCTCCGGGTGCACCGCGAGCTCGAGACCCGGGGCGGCGAGATCGCGGCGGTCTGGCACTCGCACGTCGAGACCGGGGCGTACTTCTCCGCGAAGGACCGGGCCGACGCGGTCGTGGAGGGCGCGCCCGCGGTTCCAGGGGCCGAGTACCTCGTCCTCGGAATCCGCGGCGGGCGGGTGACCGAGGTGAAGCGGTTCCGGTGGGACGGGCGCGAGTTCGCCGAGGCGCCGCTGTGATGCGGCCGTCCCGCGCGACGCGCGAGGCGCGCGGCGGGGCAGGCCGGCCGTCCGCTTGACGAGAGGGTCCTCCGTTTAATAGGATGGCCTCCGTCATGCCGGATGTTCATCCACCGCCCACGCCCACCGGATCGGAGCCGCCCGCTGGCCGCGCCCGTCCGCTCTCGCACCTCGACTGGCTCGAGGCCGAGGCGATCCACGTGCTTCGCGAGGTCGCCGGACAGTGCGCGCGCCCCGCCCTGCTGTTCTCGGGCGGAAAGGACTCGGTCTGCCTGCTCCGGCTCGCCGAGAAGGCCTTCCGCCCCGGGCGGTTCCCCTTCCCGCTCCTCCACATCGACACCGGCCACAACTATCCCGAGGTCATGGACTTCCGGGACCGGCGCGCCGCGGAGCTCGGCGAGCGGCTGGTGGTCCGGTCCGTCGAGGACTCGATCCGCGCGGGCAAGGTGGTGCTGCGCCACCCGCTCGAGTCGCGAAACAAGCATCAGTCCGTCACGTTGCTCGACGCGATCGCCGAGCTCGAGCTCGACGCCTGCATCGGCGGGGCGCGCCGCGACGAGGAGAAGGCCCGCGCGAAGGAGCGGATGTTCTCGTTCCGCGACGAGTTCGGGCAGTGGGACCCGAAGAACCAGCGCCCCGAGCTGTGGAACCTGTTCAACGCCCGGATCCACAAGGGCGAGAACATCCGCGCGTTCCCGATCTCGAACTGGACCGAGCTCGACGTGTGGCAGTACATCGCGCGCGAGCGGCTCGAGCTTCCCTCCATCTATTTCGCGCACGCTCGGGCGGTGGTCCGCCGCGGCGGCGCGCTCGTCCCGGTGACGCCGGTGACGCCGCCCCGCGCAGGCGAGGTCGTCGAGGAGGTCTCGGTCCGCTTCCGGACGGTCGGCGACATCACCTGCACCGCTCCGGTCGAGTCCACCGCGCGCACCCTGGACGAGATCGTGGCGGAGACCGCCGCGACGACCATCACCGAGCGCGGCGCGACGCGGCTCGACGACCAGACCTCCGATGCCTCCATGGAGCAGCGGAAGAAGGAGGGGTACTTCTGATGGCCGCCCCGGTGCTCGCCGCCCAGGTGCTCCCGCCCGATGCGCCCGTCGCTCAAGATGGGCTGCTCCGGTTCCTCACCTGCGGCAGCGTGGACGACGGGAAGAGCACGCTCATCGGCAGGCTCCTCCTCGACACGAAGTCCATCCTGGCCGATGCGCTGCACGCGATCGAGCGGACCTCGAAGCGGCGCGGCCTCGCCGTCATCGACCTGTCGCTCTTCACGGACGGCCTGCAGGCCGAGCGCGAGCAGGGGATCACCATCGACGTCGCGTACCGCTACTTCGCGACCGGCACCCGCAAGTACATCATCGCGGACGCGCCCGGGCACGAGCAGTACACCCGCAACATGGTGACCGCGGCGTCGACCGCGAACCTCGCGATCATCCTGGTGGACGCTCGCCGCGGCGTCCTCACCCAGACCCGGCGCCACTCCTATCTCGCCCACCTCGTGGGCATCCCGCACCTCGTCGTCGCGGTGAACAAGATGGATCTCGTCGGCTGGTCGGAGGAGCGGTTCCAGGAGATCCGCGCCGACTATCTCGCCTTCGCGGAGAAGCTCGGGATCGCGGACGTGCGCTTCATCCCGATCTCCGCGCTCGAGGGCGACGGGGTCGTGGAGCGCGGGACGCACCTGCCGTGGTACCGCGGCCCGACGCTGCTCGAGATCCTGGAGACGGCGCCCGCCGCACACAGCGAGCACGCCGAGACGCTCCGCTTCCCCGTCCAGTGGGTGTGCCGGCCGCAGACCGCCGAGCACCACGACTTCCGCGGCTACATGGGGCAGGTCGAGTCGGGCGAGGTGTCGGTGGGGGACGAGGTGCAGGTCCTCCCCTCGGGCCGGACCACCCGCGTCCGCGAGATCCTCCTCGGCGACGTCTCGCTCGAGACCGCGGTCAGCGAGCAGTCGGTGACCCTCCTCCTCGATCACGACATCGACGTCTCGCGCGGCGACATGATCGTCCATGCCTCCGAGGCGCCCCCGGCGCTGAAGAAGATCGACGCGACCCTGTGCTGGCTCTCGGAGGCCCCGCTCTCGCCGGCGCGCCGCTACCTCGTCCGCCACACCACCCGCGAGACGAAGGCGAAGATCGCCGAGATCGCGCAGCGGGTGGACCTCGCCGAGCTCGAGTGGAAGCCGGCGATGGGCCTCTCCATGAACGACATCGGACGCGTCTCGCTGCGGCTCGCCCAGCCCATCTTCGCCGACCCGTACGCGGAGAACCGCTCCACGGGAGCGTTCATCGTCGTGGACGAGGCGACCAACGACACCGTCGGCGCGGGGATGATCCTGTGACCACGACCCTCCGTGACGAGCTCCCCGCCCTCGCGCAGGCGCTCGAAGGCAAGTCGCCCGCCGAGATCCTCGAGGCGGTGGCACCGCGCTTCCCCGGCAACATCGCCCTCGCGAGCAGCTTCGGTCCGGAGGACAACCTGCTCCTCGACGTCGTCGCCCGCGCCGGGCTTCCGGTCGAGGTGTTCACGCTCGACACCGGGTTCCTGTTCGCGGAGACGTACGCGCTCTGGAGGCGCCTCGAGGAGCGGTACGGCATCCGCATCCGTGCGGCCAAGGCGGAGCTGCCGCCCCTCGACCGCAGCCGCCCGCCGCCCTGGGAGAGCGACCCGGACGCCTGCTGCGCGGCCCGGAAGGTGGAGCCGCTCCGCGCGATGCTCTCCACGCTGGGCGCGTGGGTCACCGGCATCCGTCGCGATCAGACGCCCGAGCGCGCCGGCGCCAAGGTGGTCGAGTGGGACGCCCGCTTCGGGCTCGTGAAGGTGAACCCCATCGCCGCCTGGACGAGCGACGACGTGTGGACCTACCTCCGCCGCTTCGACGTCCCGACGAACCCCCTCCACGCGCAGGGGTACCTCAGCATCGGATGCGCGCCGTGCACGACGGCCGTGAAGCCAGGGGAGGATCCCCGCTCCGGCCGCTGGCGTGGCCGCGAGAAGACCGAGTGCGGCCTCCACGCCGGCCCCCGCGGCGGCGGAGGGACCTCGCGGCCATGACCGCGACGCGTGTCGCGACCGCCGCTCGCCGCTCGCGAGGGGTGCTGCCCGGATTCGGCCTCTCGACCGGGTTCACGGTGCTGTACCTGTGCCTCGTCGTGCTCGTGCCGCTCTCGACGCTCGCGCTGCGATCGAGCGCGCTCTCGTGGGCGGAGGCGTGGAAGGTGATCGCCTCTCCGCGCGCGCTCGCGTCCTACCGCATCAGCTTCGGCGCGGCGCTCACGGCTGCGTCGCTGAACGTGGTCTTCGGCGTGCTCGTCGCCTGGGTGCTCGCCCGGTACCGCTTCCCGGGCCGCTCGCTCGTGGACGCGGTCGTGGACCTCCCCTTCGCGCTCCCGACCGCGGTGAGCGGGATCGCCCTCACCGCCGTGTACTCGAAGAACGGCTGGATCGGCCGGTTCCTCGAGCCGCTCGGGATCCGCGCGGCGTTCAGCCCGCTCGGCATCACGATCGCCCTCACCTTCATCGGCCTGCCCTTCGTGATCCGGACGGTGCAGCCGGTGCTCGAGGACCTCGACGCGGAGCTGGAGGAGGCCGCGGCGGTGCTCGGCGCAGACCGCTGGCAGACCTTCCGCCGCGTCCTGTTCCCGGTCCTGCTGCCCGCCGCGCTGACCGGGTTCGCGCTCGCCTTCGCCCGCGGCCTCGGCGAGTACGGCTCCGTGGTCTTCATCTCGGGGAACATGCCGCTCAAGACCGAGATCGCGCCGCTCCTGATCATGGGCAGGCTCGAGCAGTACGACTACGCCGGCGCGTCGGCGATCGCGGTGGTGCTGCTCGGCGCGTCGTTCCTGCTGCTCCTCGCCATCAACCGCCTGCAGGCCTGGACGCGGGCACGCGCGGGGCTCGCATGAGCGGCGCTGCGCCGTCGCTGCGCTCGGGGACGGGCAGCTTCCCCGCCCCGGCCCCGACCGGCTCGATGTCCGCGCCGGCTGCGGCGGGGCGGCCCGCGCCGCGCCAGGCGCGCCGCCCGGACGAGGATCCGCGCGCGGTGCGGTGGGCGCTCACCGCGGTCGCGCTCCTCTTCATCGGCGCGTTCGTGCTCGTCCCCGCAGCGGCGGTGGTCGTCGAGGCCGTGAGGGATGGGCTCGCGCTGTGGTGGCGGTCGTTCGCGGACGCGGACGCGCTCTCCGCGATCAAGCTCACGCTTCTCGTGGCCGCGGTGTCCGTACCGCTCAACGCGCTCTTCGGGCTGGCCGCGGCCTGGTCGATCACCCGCTTCCGTTTCCCGGGGAAGAACGTCCTCGTCTCGCTCATCGACCTGCCGTTCGGGGTCTCCCCCGTCATCTCCGGGATGATGACGGTGCTCCTGTTCGGCGCGCACGGCTGGTTCGGGCCCTGGCTGGTGGCGCACGGCATCAAGATCGTGTTCGCCGTGCCCGGGATCGTGCTCGCGACGGTGTTCGTCACGTTCCCGTTCGTCGCCCGCGAGCTCATCCCCTTCATGGAGGCGCAGGGGACGGAGGAGGAGGAGGCCGCGCTCGTGCTGGGCGCGAGCGGCTGGCAGATCCTCAGCAAGGTGACGCTGCCCAACGTGAAGTGGAGCCTGCTGTACGGGATCATCCTCTGCAACGCGCGCGCGATGGGCGAGTTCGGCGCGGTCTCGGTCGTCTCGGGCCACATTCGCGGCGTGACGAACACCGTCCCGCTCCACGTCGAGATCCTCTACAACGAGTACCAGTTCCGCGCTGCGTTCGCGGTCGCGTCCCTCCTCTTCGTCCTCGCGCTCGTCACCCTCGTCGCCAAGAAGACGCTCGAGTGGAGGCAGCACCTCGCGCGCCGCGAGGCCCAGCGCCGGAGCCCCGCATGAGCATCGAGATCCGCGGCCTGTGGAAGGCCTTCGGCAGCCACACCGTCCTGCGCGACGTCTCGCTCGATGTCCCGGAAGGCGAGCTGGTCGCGCTCCTCGGTCCGTCCGGCTGCGGCAAGACCACGCTGCTCCGGATCCTCGCCGGGCTCGAGACCGCCGACGCGGGCGAGGTCCGGCACTCGGGCGAGGAGATCTCCGCCCGCACCGCGCGCGAGCGAAACGTCGGGCTGGTGTTCCAGCACTACGCGCTCTTCCGGCACATGACGGTGGCGGAGAACGTCGGCTTCGCCCTGCGGGTCCGGCACCGGCCCCGCGCAGAGATCCAGGCACGCGTGGACGAGCTGCTCGGGCTCGTGCAGCTCGATGGGCTGCGCGAGCGATACCCGCACCAGCTCTCGGGGGGCCAGCGGCAGCGGGTCGCGCTCGCCCGCGCGCTCGCCACCTCGCCGCGCATCCTCCTCCTGGACGAGCCGTTCGGCGCGCTCGACGCGCGCGTTCGCCAGGAGCTCCGCCGCTGGCTCCGGAGGCTTCACGACGAGCTGCACGTGACGAGCGTGTTCGTCACGCACGACCAGGAGGAGGCGTTCGAGGTCGCCGACCGCGTGGTCCTGATGAACGCGGGGCGCATCGAGCAGGTCGGCACGCCCGCCCAGGTCTTCGAGGAGCCGGCGAGCCCGTTCGTGATGCGGTTCCTGGGCGCGGTGAACGTGTTCCAGGGCCACGTCGAGGGCGAGCGCGCGTACGTGAACGACCTCGTCTTCGCCGCGCCCGGAGGCGCGTCGCGCACCCAGGCCCACGTCTTCGTCCGGCCACACGAGCTGGAGATCCACCGGAACGAGGTCCCGGGCAGCTTCGCCGCGAAGGTGGACCGGCTCGTGCCCCTCGGCGCGGCGGTGCGCGTCGAGCTGACCACGCCGGGCCACGGCGGGGCCGTCGAGGTGGAGCTCGACCTGCGCAAGAGCGAGGCGCTCGGCCTCGCGCCGGGAGACGAGGTCCACCTCTCGCCGCGGCGGGTGCGCGTCTTCCCCGCGTCGGCGGATCAGGCGGACAGCCTCACGGCGAGCGGACTGTAGGCGCTTCGAACCGCGCCCCCGTCGCGCGAAAGGGGTCGCCGTCGCACGCCCGGACGTGCGATCGTCCACGCTGGACGGGCCGCGCGCCGCGGCGCTGAGGAGGGTTCCGATGGCCTCATCGCGGCTGCTCGCGCTCGCGCTCGCGCTCCATGCCGGGGCGGCCGGAGCGCAGGACGAGCCGCCTGCGACCTGGGACCCACGGTCCGGGAACACGGTTTCCCCCGCTGGGCCTGCGTCGCCGCCACAGCCGGATCCCGTTGTCGCGGCGACGACCGCGCCATCGAACGCAACCGCCGCGTCGCCCTGGGAGGCCCCCGCCTCCGCGCCCGAGCCGCCCCGCGCGGCGCCGCCGCGGCCGGAGGACGAAGACCTCGTCCCCGTGCGTCCCCTCGTCTCTCCGCGCGCAGGCGAGTTCCGCTGGGAGGTGATGGCGAGCTACGGGGTCGCGGAGGCCGGCGCGCCCAACGGCCTCGTCGGCTTCGGGCTGACGCTCGGGTCGATCCAGGGCGTCCGGGTGGAGACGAACGTGCTCTTCGGGTGGTCGCGCGCGAGCCGCGACGTTCCGGTGTCGGCGGCCTGGAACGACGCGTTCTACACGTACCGATCGGCCACCACGAGCGCGCGCACGTTCCTGTTCGAGCTCAGCGGATCGCGCCGCGCCGGCCCGTTCGAGCTCTGGGCGGGCGGCGGCGTCCACGTGAGCTTCGTCCAGTTCGACGCCGAGTACGACGTGACGCGCTGCGTGGACCTGCTGTGCTTCAGCTCGTACCGCACGACCGACACCGACTCGCAGGTAGGCTCGAGCGCGACCGGGCTGCTGCTGTCGGCAGGCGCCCGCCTCCCGGTGTTCGAGCGCCTCCTCCTCGCGCTCGACGTCCGGTACCTCGCGCCGACCACCTCCACCGTCGCCGACCGGTACTCCGTCTCGTCACGGGTCGGCGGCGTCTCGGCCGCCCTCGGGCTCACGTTCCGGTTCGGCGCGTTCGTCCCCCGTTGACGCGGGTCACCGGTGGGAGCCGTCCAGGCCTGGCGCTTCGCTACGATCCCGGGGCGTAGATCTGGTCGAAGACGCCGCCGTCGCCGAAGTGCGCCGCCTGCGCCTTCTGCCAGCCGCCGAACACGCCGTCGACGGTCACGAGGTCGAGCTTCGGGAACCGGACGCCGTACTTCGCGGCGATCTTCGCGTCGCGCGGGCGGTAGAAGTGCTTCGCCGCGATCTCCTGCCCTTCGGCGGTGTAGAGGAACTCGAGATAGGCCTGCGCGACGGCACGCGTGCCGTGACGATCCACGTTCTTGTCCACCACCGCGATCGGCGGCTCGGCGAGGATCGAAGACCTCGGGGCGACGATCTCGAACCGGCCCTTCCCGAGCTGCTCGACGGCGAGGAACGCCTCGTTCTCCCACGCGAGGAGCACGTCGCCGATGCCGCGCTCGGCGAACGTCGTGGTCGAGCCGCGCGCCCCCGAGTCGAGGACCGGCACGTTCCGGAACAGGGCACGGACGAACTCCCGCGCCTTGCCCTCGTCGCCGCGGTTCTTCTGGAGCGCGTGCGCCCACGCCGCGAGGTAGTTCCAGCGAGCCCCGCCCGAGGTCTTCGGGTTGGGCGTGATCACCTGCACGCCGGGCTTCACGAGATCGTCCCAGTCCCTGAGGCCCTTCGGGTTCCCCTTCCGGACCAGGAACACGATCGTGGACGTGTAGGGCGACGCGTTCTGCGGGAGCTTCTTCTGCCAGTCCGCGGCGAGGAAGCCGGCCTTCGCGATCGCGTCCACGTCGTACGCGAGCGCGAGCGTGACGACGTCCGCCTCGAGCCCGTCGATCACGGCGCGCGCCTGCTTGCCCGACCCGCCGTGCGACTGCTTCACGACGACGTCCTGCCCGCCCTTCGCCTTCCACTGCTTCGCGAACGCCGCGTTCACCGCCTCGTACAGCTCGCGCGTCGGATCGTACGAGACGTTGAGCAGCTGCACCGGCGCGGCCGCCGCGCGCGCCGGCGCGCCCGCGACGAGCCCCGCGCTCACCGCGATCGCGAGCGCCGCGCCGATTCCCCGGAACCTCTTCCCCGTCCTCATGCCTTGCCTCCCGTTTCCGCGGCAGTTGGCGCCGAATCCGTTTTAACGGATTCATCCTATATAGCAGCCGTTCGTCCAGTCAAGCGGACGAGCGTCCGGCCCGCCGGCCTCCGCGCGCAGGCCGCTCAGGCTGCGCACTCGCCCTCGCCCGTCTCCGGGCGGAAAGCGGTGCTCTCGCCGAGGTCGACGAGGTCTTCGGGGCTGAGCGCCTCGGCGTCGAGCTGCGCGAGGTCTGCGAGGGCTGCCCGCGCCCGCGCGGGGTCGATCCGGGCGAAGAACGCAGGCGCGTCCTCTCCCTGGGCGCGCTCGGCATGGTAGAGCGCGACGAGCCGCTCGAGCGCAGCGGGCACGCGCCGGGCGGGGATCTTGGCGGCGAGGCGGCCGAACCTCGCGCCGTCGGCGCCGAGGCGGCCGCCGAGGAGCACGAAGTACTGCGGGACCGCCTGCCCGTTCACCTTGCGCGCGCTGCCCTGGAACCCGATCGCCGCCACGTGGTGCTGGCCGCAGCCGTTCGGGCATCCGCTCACCTTGAGGTCGAGGCCCGGCGCCGCGTCGGCCAGCTCCGGGTGCGCTCGGACATGCGCCTCGAGGAGGCGCCCGAGGCCGCGGGACTGGGTGACGGCGAGCTTGCAGCTCTCGGCGCCCGGGCAGCTCGTCACGCGCGCCGCGGTCCCCGCGCCGCTGCGGCCGAGCCCGGCCGCGGCGAGCCCGGCGTGCAGCGCGGGCACCGCCTCCCGGCGGAATCCAGCGGAGGACGAGGTCCTGCTCGCGCGTCAGCCGCACCGAGCCGTCTCCGTGCGCGCGGGCCAGGTCCGCGACGGCGCGGAGCTGGGCGGAGGTCGCGTCGCCGAGCGGGAGCACCACCTCGACCGCCACGTACCCCGGCTGCCGCTGCGGCCGGACGTTGGTCCGCTCGAAGGCGCTGCGCGCGCTCGCGAGCGGCGCGACGTCGACCTCGATGGTCGGGACGACGCCCGGTCCCCTGGGCTGCTGGGCCCGGACCCGCGCCGCGATCGTGTCCGGCGCCGGCGCCGCGGGGCGCTCCCCTTCGGGCGGCAGCTCCTCCTGCGGGCGCTCCGGATCGAAGCCCAGGCGGGGCGAGCCCTCCGCGCGAACCTTCTCGCGCTCCGCCTCGACCTCGGCGCGGAACCCGTCGAATCCGAGCTTCCGGATGAGGAACTTCATGCGGTTCGCCTGCCGGTGGACGCGATCGCCGAGCCGGTGGAAGACGCGGACGACCGCCTCCGACAGCTCGAGCAGCTCGCCCGCAGGCAGGAACGGGACGAGCACCTGCGCCGACACCGGCAAGGTCGCCGTGCCGCCGCCCGCGCGCACGAGGAAGCCGCGTCCCCCGTCCGGCCCGAGGCGCGCCAGGAAGCCGAGATCGTGGATCGCCGCGGCGGCGTGGTCCTCCGGGCAGCCCTCGAAGGCAACCTTGAACTTCCGGGGCAGCGAGCTCGAGAGCGGGTGGCGGAGGAAGTGGCGCGTGAACGCCTCGGCGTACGGGCTCGGGTCGAACACCTCGTCGGCCGCGACGCCCGCGAGGGGGCAGGCCGTGACGTTGCGGATCGAGTTCCCGCACGCCTCGCGCGTGGTGATGCCTGCCTCCGCGATTCGCCGGATCGCCGCCTCGGCGCCGCGCGGCGTGACGAAGTGGATCTGGACGTTCTGGCGGGTCGTGACGTGGACGAAGCCGCGCCCGTGCGCCTCCGCCACGTCGGCGAGCGCCTCGAGCTGGGCGCCGGACAGGACGCCCTGCGGGATCTTGATGCGCTGCATGTGGACGTCCGCCTGCCGCTGCCCGTACGTGCCGTGGAGCAGCCGGAAGTGGCGCCACGCCTCGGCGCCGATCTCGCCGCGCTCGAACTTGCCGAGCATGGCGAGGAACTCGTCGAGGTCCCGCGGGTCGGAGAACGGCGCGCGCTCGCGCGAGGTCGCGGCAGGAACGGGAGCAGGCATGGCATCCGTTTTAACAGACGCACCGCCGCCGGCGCCACCGATGCCCCCGCAAGGGCCGTGAGGGACGGGCGGACGGGCGCTCGCCCGGCCCGCGCCGCGCTCAGGCCGGGATCGTGAGGGTGAACGTGGTTCCGCGCCCGGTGCGGGTGCGAAACGCGATGCTCCCGCCGTGCTCCTCGGCGATCCGCTTCACGATCGCGAGGCCGAGGCCGGTCCCGTCCTCCTTCCCGTGCGTCGCGAACGACTGGAAGAGGCGCTCCCGGATCTCCTCCGCGATCCCCGGGCCGGTGTCGCTCATCCGGAACACCAGGTCGTCGCCGCGCTTCGCGACGTGGACCGAGAACCGGCCGCCCTTCGGCATCGCCTGCGCGGCGTTCCGGGCGACGTTCACGATGGCGCGCCGCAGCTTCACCTCGTCGAAGCGCGCCGCGCTCGCGTACGAGAGGCGCACCCGCAGCTCTACCCCCGCCGGCTCGAGCTCGCGCCGCAGCGCGTCCGCCACGTCGTCCATGAACAGGTTGACGAGGACCTTGCGGCGGAAGACCTGGACCTTGCCGCGCGCGAAGTCGAGCACCTCACGCGTCATCGCGTTCACGAGATCGAACTGCTTGAGGAGGAGGTCGCACGTGCGCTCGCGCTCGGCCGCGTCGTTCTCCCGGATCATGAGCTGCATGTACCCGGAGATCACCGTCATCGGGTTCCGCAGGTCGTGCATGATCCCGGAGAGGAGCTGTCCGATGGTGGCGAGCCGGTCCTCGCGCGCCCGCTCGTCGCGGACCCGCTCCGACGCGACCCGCACGCCGACCTGGGCGGCGACCGCGGCGAGGATGGCCTGATCCTCCTCCGTGAACCCGCCCCGCTTGTTGAGGAGCTCCAGCGCGCCGACCGTCTCGTCCCCGTCGCGGATCGGAACGCACACCGCCGAGCGCACCTCGTAGCCGATGCGGTCGGCGAGGCGGGAGTCGAACGCCTTCTCCTTGGCGACGTCGTTGGCGAGGATCGGTCGGCCGCGATCCGCGACGACCCCGGCGATCCCCTTCCCGCGCGGGAGGCGGAGCCCCATCACCGCGTCGGGGCGGCCGCCGCGGGCGGTCCGGAAGTAGAGCTGGCCGGAGCGCTCCTCGACGAGCAGCACCGCACCCGCGTCGGCGCGGACCACCTTCAGCGCGTGCTCGAGGACGGCGTCGATGCCGGCGCGCAGATCGGGCGCGGCCGACAGCCGCCGCTCCACCCCGAGGAGCAGGTCGAGCTCGGCCAGGCGGTGCTCCAGGTCCGCGCGCGCGAGATCGAGCGCCGCGTTCCGCTCGGCCGCCTCCGAGAAGAGCTGCGCGTTCTCCACCGCGATCGCCGCCTGCGACGCGACCGCCGCGACGAGGCGCTGCTCCTCCGGTCCGAAGACGCCGACCTTCCGGTGGACGACCTCGAGCACCCCGAGGATCTGGCCGTTGCGTCCGACGAGCGGCGCGCACACGACCGAGCGCGTCCTGTACCCGGAGCGCCGGTCGATGGCGGGATCGAAGCGCGCGTCCTGGTACGCGTCCGCGACCGCCACCGCCTTCCCGGACCTTGCCACCCATCCGGCGAGGCCGCGGCCGACCGGCAGCCGGATCTCGCGCAGCTGCGCCCCTCGCAGCACCTTGCTCCAGAGCTCGCCCGACGCGCGGTCGTGGAGGAAGAGCGTCGCGCCGTCGGCGGCCACGATCTGCGCCGCGCGATCGACGACGACGCCGAGGAGCGCATCGGGATCGAGCGTCGACGAGAGCGCGAGACCGATCTCGACGAGCGCCGCCGCGCGCGAGGCATCGAGGCCGCCCCATGCCGGATTCGCGAGGGGCGGGGCGGCGACGCGATCGCGGGTGGCGGCCATGGCCGGAGCGTAGCAGCCCGGCGCTCGCCGTCTAGTCGTGCTTCGCGTCTAGTCGTCCTTCGACGCGGCCCTCTTCTTCGCGGGCGGAGCGTCTTCCTCGTCCTCGTCCGCGAGGTTCTCCTCGTGGAGAACCCCGGTCTTCTTCACGATCTTCGGCGTCATGCGCTCGACGATGGGCTCGAACACCTTGTTCGCGAGCTCGTCGTCGTAGTCGACCTCGGACCCGCCGCCCGCGACCTTGACGGACGTGTCGGCCGTGTCCTCCTCGTCCTTGAACGTGGCGAGGATCTCGCCGGACTGGGTGTCGACGAGCCGGATGTCGAGTCGCCCGCTGAACTTCACCTTGGCGGTGTTCACGCTGCCCGCGACCGCGCCAGCCGTGCCGGACCCGGTGAGCTTGCCGACGAGCGCGCCGACGCCCCAGCCCGTGGAGGCTTCGCTCTTCTTGCAGGCGAAGCGGGTGATCTTGCCCGTCATCATGTAGCGGACGCCGAGGAGCTTCCCGATCTGCTGCGCGGTCGCGCCATCCACCTCGCCGCTCTGCTGGAAGTTCAGCTCGTTCCGGACCTCCGCGAGCCGCTCCCGCTCGATCACCCGGATCTTGCCCTTGGCGCGCTCCATGATCTCGGTGGTGAACAGGTCGCGGAGCACGTTCGACATCCGGTGCTCGTTGTTGCCCCAGCCGCTGCAGTGCCATGCGCCGTCGGCGGCCTTGAAGTCGAGGATGGCGATGCGGGGCTTCTTCAGCTTGTCCTCCCTCGACTCCTTCGCCTTCGCGGCGGCGGCGAGCGAGGGCGACAGCAGGAGAACGGCGAGCGCAGCGACGACCGACGTCCCGAAGCGCATGTGAGATCCCTCTGGCGAATGGGGTTGCGAGGCCGCCGGAGTCTAGCATCCCGCGAAAGGGATGCGTGTCGAGCAGACGCGGGACGCGCGGCGGCGATCCGGCAGGCCGTCACCGGCCCTCAGCCTGCGGGAGACGCCTCGTCGGCGAGCCGAGTGCGGATCGGCGTCGCGGCGGCGACGATCCTGGTGACGGGCGTCCGGCCGGCGATCTCGAGGAGCGGCGCGCGCTGGTTCTCGTCGACCGGAGCGCCGAAGCGGAGCTGGCGCTCGACGACCTTCGCGCCCGGCTGGAGGGGAGGCCGGAATTCTCCGCTCGCCCCGAGCGTATGAGGGGCGTCCGCTGTCGGGAGGTGACATGTCGTTCTGGAACAGGACCGAGAAGCCGCTCTTCGACCCGCTGAACCCGTCCGCTCCGTCCTCGCGGGCAGAACCGCTGCCGCCGGCCACACCGCCGAGCGATCGCCTGGCCGCGCCGCCGCCCGGGGCGCCTCCTCAGGTCACGCCGAGCGACCGCTTGGCCGCTCCGCCCGCGGCGCCGCCGACCGCCGCGCCGGTGTCCGTGCCCGTCCAGGAGCCGGACGCGCCCCGCGGAAACCACCTCCGGCTCGGCCGGGGCGTCAGGCTCGAGGGGAAGCTCACCTTCTCCGGGGCGGTGCGGATCGACGCCACGTTCCAGGGGTCGATCGTCACCGACGGCGTCCTCGTCGTCGGCGAGGACGCGACGGTGAACGCCGAGGTCTCGTGCGGCACGATCGTGATCGAGGGCGAGCTGCGGGGCAACATCGTCGCACGCGACGCGGTCGAGCTGCGCAAGACCGCGACGCTGCACGGCGACGTCGAGACGCCGTCGCTCGCCGTCGAGCGCGGGGCGACCTTCGAGGGCGCGTCGCGCCGACCCGCGGGGATGGCCTCGGCGAGCGCCGGCAAGGCCGCCGCCGCGCCGGCGCCCAGCGCGCATTGATGCTTTGCTTGCGGCGAGGCGCGCACCCTGTCAGGTTCCGTCCGGCGGGCCCGTCGGCCCGGAGGACCTGAATGAAGCGTGACCCGAATGAAGACCAGCGCATCGCCCTGTTCATAGACTTCGAGAACCTCGTCACCCGCACGGGACTCGATCCCGACAGCTTCGACCTGCAGCCTGCTCTCGACGTCCTGCTCGAGAAGGGCAAGGTCGTGTTTCGGCGCGCCTACGCGGACTGGACCCGGTTCGCGGGCGCGACGAAGCGGCTCCACGATCACGGCGTCGAGATGATGGACGTCCCCCCTTCGACGCGGGCCGGCAAGAACGGGGCGGACGTGCGCCTCGTGATCGATGCGCTCGAGCTCGCGTACCTGCGCGAGCACATCGACACGTTCGTGATCGCGTCGGGAGACTCGGATTTCTGCCCGCTGGCGGCGAAGCTCCGCGAGAACGACCGCACCGTCATCGGCATGGCGGTGAAGGAGTCCACGAGCCCGCTCTTCGTGAAGGCGTGCGACGAGTTCGTCTACCTGCGCGCCGGTGGCCAGCGCCGCCGCGGCGAGGCACGCGAGCGGGACAAGGGAGACAAGGGTTCCCGCGAGAAGGAGAAGGAGCAGGAGAAGGTCGTCCCGGAGGTGGCCCGGGAGGCCGCCGCGGCGATCCTCGCGCGCGCGACCGCACCGGTGAACCCGTCGGCCATCAAGGCCGCGATCGTCCGGCGCGAGCCCGACTTCGACGAGCGGGATCATGGCTTCTCGTCCTTCTCGCGTCTGCTCGAGCAGATGGAGAAGGAGGGGCTCCTCCGGCGCGAGCAGGGCGCGAAGGGCCAGTGGTACGTGCTGCCGCCCGCGTAGACCCCCGGCGGCGCGCGCCCTTCGTGCGCTGACCAGGCCGCGGGCACGCGGGTGCTCGAGAATCGGGCGCGGGGGGCGCTCGCGGTCGAGTTGCGCCCGGAGCGGGGCGGGCTCGCGCTGGCGCGCTGCGTGCAGCCCGCAGGCACGTGACCAGGATCGAGGCGATCATCCCGCCGTCCAAGGTGGACGAGGTCCGCGCTGCGCTCGCCGGCCACCCGTGGATCTCGGGGCTCACCGTGGGCGAGGTGAAGGGGTTCGGGCGCTCCCGCGGTCATGACGCCCTGTACCGCGGCGCCGAGTACGCGGTGGACTTCATCCCCAAGGTGAAGCTGGAGATCGTGGTCCCCGATCCCCTCGTGCCGCGCATCGTCCACGACCTCGAGCGCTGGCTCCGGACCGGCCGCATCGGTGACGGCAAGATCTTCGTCACGCGCATCGACGAGGCGATCCGGATCCGGACTGGAGAGCGGGGCGAGGACGCGCTGTAGCTGTAGCCTTATCCGTCGCACGGCGCCGGCCGCCCCATCTGCCCGCGGGAATGTGTGCCCCAGTGGGCGCTGTTGGTCCTACCCATGGCACGCATCTCGAAAGACGCGAGGCCCTTTGCGCCGGTTCCGGCAACGCCCGAGCAAGCGAGGCTGCCCGCTCCCGACGAGGCGACGGGCGCCAGCCCGGACGCTCGAGACGCGCGGCTCCTGCTCGCGATGGGCGTCCTCGAGCACGGTGATGCGTTCCTCGCCGTAGACGCGAACTTCCGCATCGTCCTCGTGAACGAGACGCAGGAGCGGCTCAGCGGCAAGCCTCGGAACGAGACGCTCGGGCGGGTCCTGTGGGAAGTGTTTCCCGAGGCCGCCGATCCGGACCGGAGGTACTGGAGCGAGGTCCACCGCGTCATGCGCGATCGCGTCGCGTCGCGCTTCGAGGAGTACTACGCCCCGCTCGACCTCTGGACCTCGGTGAGCGCGTTCCCGACGCGGCAGGGCGGCATCGCCCTGTTCGTCCGGGACGTCTCGGAGCTCAAGCGGACCGAGCGGGCGCTCCGCGACGCCGACCAGCGCAAGGACGACTTCCTCGGGATGCTCTCGCACGAGCTGCGGAACCCCCTCGCGCCCATCCGGAACTCCATCTACATCCTGAACCACACCGATCCTGGTGGGGAGCAGGCGCGTCGGGCGCGCGCGGTGATCCAGCGCCAGACCGAGCACCTGACGCGACTCGTCGAGGACCTCCTCGACGTGACGCGCATCGCGCGCGGCAAGATCGAGCTGCGCGGCGAGCGCGTGGATCTGGCCGCGGTCGTCCGGCGCACGGTGGACGACTTCCGGTCGGTGCTGGATCAGCGCGGGCTCGCGCTGACCGTCAACATCCCCGACCGTGCGGTCTGGGCCGACGCCGACGCGACCCGGATCGCGCAGGTGGTCGCCAACCTGCTCGGCAACTCCTCCAAGTTCACGGCCCGCGGCGGGCGGATCGCGGTGACGCTGGCGACCACCGGCGAGCACGCCGAGCTCCGCATCCGCGACACGGGCGTGGGCATCGAGCCGGCCCTGCTCCCCCACGTGTTCGACCCGTTCGTGCAGGCGGCGGGCTCCCTCCAGCGGTCGCAGGGTGGCCTCGGTCTCGGCCTCGCCCTCGTCAAGGGGATCGTCGAGCTGCACCGCGGGAGCGTGCGCGCCGAGAGCGCCGGTCCCGGCGCCGGCACCGAGATCGTGGTGCGGCTCCCGATCGTCTCGCCTGCCCTTCCGGCGCGTGGCCCGGGTGAGCGCACCGCAGCGCATGGCCGGCGCGTCCTCGTGGTGGACGGCGACGCGGACGCGGCGGAGACGCTCGCCCAGCTCGTCGAGATGTTCGGGCACACGCCCGACATCGTCTACGACGGGCCGAGCGCGCTCGAGCACGTGCGCAAGGCTCCCCCCGACATCGTCATCTGCGACATCGGCCTGCCGGGGATGTCCGGATACGACGTCGCGCGCGCCCTTCGCCGGGGCGGCCCTCCCGGCCTCCAGCTCGTCGCGGTGAGCGGGTTCGGCGACCCCGAGGACGTTCGCCTCGCGGCGGAGGCGGGCTTCGATGCGCACGTCACCAAGCCGGCGGATCCCGCCGCCATCGAGCGGCTCCTCGCCTGACGGACGCGGATGGACCGAGCCGCAGGCTCAGGCCGCCTCGAGCACGCGGACCGGCAGCACCATGGCGTTCAGCCCGTCGAACTGCAGCCGGCGCTGGAGCTGGTAGGCGGTCTCGTTGTGCAGCAGCCGCTGGATACCAGCGCTCCTTCTGGAAGACGAGCTTGCCGGCGAAGAAGACGGCGCGCGGGAACTCCGTGCGACCTGGCGACGCAGAGCTGCTCCGCCTCGGCGACCGCCTCGGTCCCGACCTCCATCCGGTAGTCGGCGGCGAGCTTCAGCCGGTGCGCGAGGTCCACGTACTGCTCGAGCGAGGTCTCGGTCCGGAGCCGGACCCGGTCCACCTCCTCGATCGCCCTTCATGGCCGCCGAGTCGATCACGCCGACCGAGACGAAGACGAAGTTCTTGAAGTAGCCGGGGAAGATCCGCTGGACGGTGAGGAGCGCGTGCACGCCGAGGCCCGCCGTAGCCGCCGACGAGCAGCACCGCGGTCGGCGCGCTTCGGGTCGAGCACCGGGCGCGGGCCGCCCGTGTGCGGCGGGAGGGCCTCCAGGATGGCGTCGAGCCGCCTGAGGTTCGCCTGGACCGTCCGGTAGTGGCGCCGGATGACGAAGCAGAGCGCCGACGACGAGCCCGGTGACGACGATGGTCACCCAGCCGCCCTGCTCGCCCTTCTCGTAGACGGTCCCGACGAGGATCGCGACGCAGAGCAGGAAGCGCGACGCCGTGGATGGCGAAGCCGCGCTTCCGCCCCTCGGCTCCGCGGTCCGCCACCAGTAGCGGAGCATGGCGAGCTGCGAGAGCGAGAAGGTGACGAAGACGTTGATCGAGTACATCGCCACCAGCGTGAGGATGTCGCCGCGCGGTCCAGAGCAGCGTCGCGAGCGCGGCGCCGCCCATCAGCAGGACGCCGTTCTGCATCGTGAGCCGGTCGGAGAGCTGGGCGAAGCGGTGCGGCAGCCAGGAGTCGATGGCCATGTTGGCCATGACGCGCGGCCCGTCGATGAAGCCGGCCTGCGCGGCGACGAAGAGGAGCGCCGCCTCGGCGACGAGCGTGACGACGACGAAGCCGCGGCCCGACCGGCGACGCCGCCCACGCGCCACGCCGCCGGCGAACCGCTCGAGCAGCACCGCGTTCATCGTCTTGCCCTCCTCCGGCGCGACGCGGAAGAGCAGGTAGCAGAGCAGGATGCCGCCGGCGGTGACCGCGAGCGAGACCGCCATGTAGACCATCGTCCGCTGCGCGGTCTGCACCTTCGGCTCGCGCATGATCTGGAGGCCGTTCGAGACCGCCTCGATGCCGGTGTAGGTGCCGGCGCCCATCGAGTAGGCGCGCACGAAGACCGCGAACAGCCCCACAGCGCCGAGCTCGGCGAGCCCGGCGCGGAAGCCGCTGCGCCACCTCGCGCGGCGACGCGCGGGCACCTCGCCGCAGGTGCGTCGCCGATGCCGCCGACGATGAGGATCGACGTGGGTGACGAGGAAGAGGCCGAAGATCGGCGCGAGGACCGTGACCGACTCCTTCACGCCGCGCAGGTTCAGGACCACGAGCAGGCCGATGGCCGCGCGCCTCGAGCGGCAGCTTCCAGGCGGCGCAGCCCGGGCGGCAGGAAGCTGAAGATGGCGTCGCCGCCGGCGGCGATCGAGACGGTGATGGTGAGGACGTAGTCGACGAGCAGCGCCGAGCCGGAGACGACGCCCGACGCCGGGCCCGAGCAGCTTGGTCGCGACGACGTAGCCGCCGCCGCCGAACGGGAAGTGCTCGATGATCTGCGTGTAGGCGACCGAGATGATGAAGACGGTGACGCCGTCGCGAGCGCGAGGACGACGGCGAGGTAGCGTGTGCTCGCCGAGCGCGCGGAACGCCTCGTCGGGACCGTAGGCGGAGGACGAGAGCCCGTCGGCGCCGAGCCCGACCCAGGCGAGCAGCGCGATGAGCGAGATGTGGTGGTACGTGCGCGGGTCCTGGACGTCGCGCGGCGCGCCGAACAGGAAGCGGCGCACGCTCCACTGCGACTGCGGCGCAGGGGTCGGCGTGGGGGCGGGCGTTCCGTCGGCAACTCGTTCGGGGGGCTTGGGGCTTTTCGGGGCTTCCATCGGTCCTCTCGAAGCGGGGCAGACTGTCGCGCGTCGCATCAGCCCGGGATCAAGAAGAGCTCCCGACGTATCAAGGCGGCATCAAGATAGGTGCCCAATCAGCCGACGTTCTTGAACATTATGACTCTGCAGCTCCGTTGACGCGGGGCTGACGCCTCGCCGCGGAACGCTGACATCCAACGGACCTCCCCGCTCCTAACCTCAGGGTCGAAGCTTCTAACCTCGAGGTCGAAGGATGCCGCAGCGTATGAGGTCCGCCACCCACCTCGCCGTCGTGAGAGATCCCCCGCCGCCCGCCGCCGACCCGGTGCCGGATGCGAGCGATCTCGTCCTCATCGGCGCGCTCTTCGGCCTGAACCTCGCCCCGGTGATCGGCGAGCTCGCCGGGTTCGGCCACTGGTCTGCGGGCATCGTCGGGTTCGCGACCGCCGCCGCGCTCCTCACCGGCCGCGAGCTCTTCTCCCAGCTCCGCACACGCGCGGGCGCGAGGCTGACGCCATGATCGACGCCCTGCTCCTCTCCGTCACCGCCGTGTTCTTCGCGGCGACCTTCGCCATCGTGAAGCTCTGCGAGCGGCTCTGAGACCGCCATGACCATCCTCACCTTCGCCGCCGGAGCGCTGTCCGTCGGTCTCCTCGGGTACCTGGTCTTCGCGCTGCTCTTCCCGGAGAAGCTCTCGTGACGCCGACCGCCATCGCCTCGATCGCGTTCTACTTCGTCGTGCTCACCGCGCTCGCGGTGCCGCTCGGCCACTACGTCGCGCGGGTGCTCGCCGGCGAATCGCGCCTCGCCGGGATTCTCGCGCCCGTCGAGCGGGTGCTCTACCGCGTCGCGGGCGTCGACCCGAAGGAGGAGATGAGCTGGCGGCGCTACGCCGCGGCGGTGCTCCTCTTCAACCTCGCCGGGCTCCTCGCCGTCTACGCGCTCCAGCGGCTCCAGCACCTCCTCCCGCTCAACCCGGCCGGCCTCCCGGCGGTCGGCGCGTACGTCGCCTTCAACACCGCCGTCAGCTTCGCCACGAACACCAACTGGCAGGCGTACGGCGGCGAGTCGACGATGAGCCACCTCGTCCAGATGGTGGCCCTCACGGTCCAGAACTTCGTCTCGGCGGCGACCGGGATCGCGGTGCTGGCTGGCGCTCATCCGCGGCTTCGTGCGCCGCTCGGCGCAAGGGCCTCGGGAGCTTCTGGGTGGACCTGACCCGGACCACGCTCTACGTCCTGCTCCCGCTCTCGCGCGTCCTGGCGCTCGCTGCTCGTCTCGCAGGGGGTGGTGCAGACGTTCTCGGCGCGACGCGCGGTTCGCGCTGCGCGATCCGCCGCGCGCCGGAAGGGCGAGCTCGTCACGCGAGCAGGTGGTCGCGCTCGGCCCGGTGGCCTCGCAGATCGCCATCAAGCAGCTCGGGACGAACGGCGGCGGCTACTACAACGTCAACTCGGCTCACCCGTTCGAGAACCCGACGCCGCTCTCGAACCTGCTCGAGGTGCTCGCGATCCTGCTCATCCCCGCCGCGCTCTGCTTCACCTTCGGCGACGATGGTGAAGGACCGGCGGCAGGGCTGGACGATCTTCGCGGCGATGGTCGCGATCCTCGCTGCCGCTGATGATCGGCCACCGTCGCCGCCGAGCAGCGCGGAAACCCGGCCCTCGCGGCGCTCGGCGTCGACCAGGCGCCGAGCGCGCTCCAGCCCGGCGGCAACATGGAGGGCAAGGAGGCGCGGCTTCGGCCCCGTGGACAGCCGGCGATCTGGGCGACGGCGACCACCGCGGCCTCGAACGGCTCGGTGAACTCGATGCACGACAGCTTCACGCCGCTCGGCGGGCTGTGTGCCGATGTGGCTCATCCAGCTCGGCGAGGTCGTGTTCGGCGGCGTCGGCTCCGGGCTCTACGGGATGCTCCTCTTCGCGATCGTCGCGGTCTTCATCGCCGGACTCATGGTCGGGCCGCACGCCCGAGTACCTCGGCAAGAAGATCGAGGCGTTCGAGATGAAGATGGCGACGCTCGTCATCCTCGCTCCCGCCGCCGTGGTCCTCGTGGGGACCGCGCTCGCCTGCGGTCGTCCCCGCCGGGGCCGGCCGGCTCGGCGAACCCGGGGCCGCACGGCTTCAGCGAGATCCTCTACGCGTTCTCGTCCGATGTCGAACAACAACGGCTCGGCCTTCGCCGGGCTCACCGCGAGCGGGCCGTTCTAGGCGGTCGCTCGGCGGCATCGCGATGCTGGTCGGCCGGTACTGGGTGATCGTCCCGGTGCTCGCGATCGCCGGGTCGCTCGCGCGGAAGAAGCGCGTCCCCGACGAGCGCCGGGACCCTGCCGCACCCACGGCCCGCTCTTCGTCGCTCCTCCTCGTCGGGACGGTGCTCCTCGTCGGCGCGCTCACCTTCGTCCCCGCGCTCGCGCTCGGCCCCGGTCGTCGAGCACCTCCAGATCCCTCGTCCCGGTGAACGCCATGCCACGTCCATCGAGTCCCCGCACCGTCGCCGCCGCCTGCCGACCGCCCGATCGGCGGCTGCCTTCGACCCCGGGCGCGATCCTGCGCCGGATCGTTCGCGCGGCCGCTGCGACGCCGTCCGGAAGCTCGACCCGCGCCACATGGTCCGGAACCCGGTCATGTTCGTCGGTCGAGGTCGGGAGCGCCTTCACGACCGTGCTCTTCGTCCACGCCGCTCGTCACCGGGCGCGGCGAGGCCTCGCCCGGCTTCATCCTCGCCGTCGTCGCTCTGGCTCTGGTTCACGGTGCTCTTCGCGAACTTCGCCGAGGCGATGGCCGAGGGGCGCGGCAAGGCCCAGGCGGAGACGCTCCGCAAGGCGCGCCAGGACGTCGGCCAAGCGATCCGGCCTCGACGTCGCCGGCCTCGCGGCGACGCGACGCGCACGCGGAGGTGTCTCGCGCGCCCGCGCTGCGCGAAGGGAGACGTGCGTCCTCGTCGAGGCCGGCGAGCCGATCCCGGCGGACGGCGAGGTCGTCGAGGGCGTCGCCTCGGTGGACGAGAGCGCCATCACCGGCGAGAGCGCGCCGGTCATCCGCGAGAGCGGCGGCGACCGCAGCGCGGTCACCGGCGGGACGCGCGTGCTCTCCGACTGGCTCGTGGTCCGCGTCACGGCCGAGCCCGGGCGAGACCTTCCTCGACCGGATGATCGCGATGGTCGAGGGGGCGAAGCGGCAGAAGACGCCCGAACGAGATCGCGCTCGACATCCTGCTCGCCGGCCTCACCATCGTCTTCCTGCTCGCGACCGTGACGCTCCTGCCCTTCTCCCTGTACGCGGTCCGCGCGCTCCGGGCCAGGGCGCGCCGGTGCGCCTGACCGTGCTCGTCGCGCTGCTCGTCTGCCTCATCCCCACCACCATCGGCGGCCTCCTCTCCGCCATCGGAATCGCCGGGCATGGACCGGATGATCCAGGCGAACGTGATCGCCACCTCGGGGCGCGCGGTGGAGGCGGCCGGCGACGTGGACGTGCTCCTGCTCGACAAGACGGGCACCATCACCCTCGGCAACCGGCAGGCGACCGACGTTTCTCCCCGCGGCCGGCGTGCCGGAGCTCGAGCTCGCCGACGCGGCGCAGCTCGCCTCGCTGGCGGACGAGACGCCCGAGGGGCGCAGCATCGTGGTGCTCGCGAAGGAGCGCCACGGGCTCCGCGGCCGCGACGCTCGAGCGCCGGCCGCCACGTTCGTCCCGTTCACCGCCCAGACCCGGATGAGCGGAGTGGACCTGCGCCGAGCCGCCGCATCCGCAAGGGCGCGCTCGACGCGATCGCGCGGTTCGTCGAGGGCGAGGGCGGCCGCGTGCCGCCGGAGGTCCGGCGCGATCGTGGAGGACGGGTCGCCGCAGGGCGCCACGCCGCTCGTCGTCGCCGACGGCGCGCGCGTGCTCGGCGTGGTCGAGCTGAAGGACATCGTGAAGGGCGGCATCAAGGAGACGCTTCGCCGAGCTGCGCCGGATGGGCATCCGGACCGTCATGATCACCGGCGACAACCCGCTCACCGCGCGCCTCGATCGCCGCGGAGGCGGGGGTGGACGACTTCCTCGCCGAGGCCACCCCGGAGGCGAAGCTCGCGCTACATCCGCGAGTACCAGGCGAAGGGCCACCTGGTGGCCATGACCGGCGACGGCACCAACGACGCGCCCGCGCTGGCCCAGGCCGACGTCGCGGTCGCCATGAACACCGGCACGCAGGCGGCGAAGGAGGCCGGCAACATGGTCGACCTCGACTCGAATCCGACGAAGCTCATCGAGATCGTGGAGATCGGGAAGCAGATGCTGATGACCCGCGGCGCGCTCACGACGTTCAGCATCGCCAACGACGTGGCCAAGTACTTCGCGATCATCCCGGCCGCGTTCGTCGGCGACCTATCCGGCGCTCGGCGCGCTGAACGTGATGGGCCTGCACTCGCCCGACGAGCGCGATCCTGTCCGCGGTCATCTTCAACGCGCTCATCATCGT
Organism: uncultured delta proteobacterium; assembly: GCA_963721145.1. GTDB lineage: Bacteria > Myxococcota > Myxococcia > Myxococcales > Anaeromyxobacteraceae > Anaeromyxobacter. The sequence goes on from CAVRIC010000001.1 coordinate 207,087, forward strand.
CGCGCTCATCCCGCTCGCGCTCCGCGGGATCCGCTACCGGCCCGCGCCGCGGCCGGCATCTCCTGCGGCGCAACCTCCTCGTCTACGGGGTGGGCGGCGTCGTCGCTGCCCTTCGCCGGCATCAAGGCCATCGACCTGTCGCTCACCGCCCTCGCACCTCGCCTGATGAGGATCCGACAGCCATGCTCCGCCCCGCGCTCGTCCTCCTCGCGCTCTTCACCGTTGCTGACCGGCCTGGTCTACCCGCTGGCGATCACGGGCGATCGCCCAGGCGCTCTTCCCGCAGCCAGGCCAACGGCAGCCTCGCTCGTGCACGGCGGCACGCGGCCGTCGGCTCGGCCCTCATCGGCCAGCCGCTTCTCGGACCCGCGCTACTTCTGGGGCCGGCCGTCGGCCACCGCGCCGGTTCCCTACAACGCGCCGCGCCTCCGCCGGGCTCGAACCTCGGGACCGACCAACCCGGCGCTTGCACGACGCAGTCGAAGGCCCGGATCGCGACGCTGCGCGCGGCGGACCCGGCAGACGCCGCGCCCGTCCCGGTGGACCTCGTCACCGCCTCGGGGAGCGGCCTCGATCCGCACGTCTCGCCCGGCCGCGGCGCTGTACCAGGTGGCGCGGGTGGCGCGCGGCACGCGGCCTTCCGCCGAGGCGCAGGTCCGCGACCTCGTCGAGGCGCACGTCGAGGAGCGTCTCGCTCGGGCTCCTCGGGAGCCCCGCGCGTGAACGTCCTGCGCCTGAACCTCGCGCTGGACGATCTGCCGCGGGACGTCGCACGCGCGACCGTGACGAGGATGGCGCAGCCCATGAACGGCCCGCCCGAGCGCCCCGATCCCGGACGCGCTCCTCGCGCGCGCCTGCAGGAGGAGGAGGCGCGGGAGGCGCGGACGCGCTCAAGATCTTCTTCGGCTTCGCGCCGGGCGTCGGCAAGACCTACCGGATGCTCCAGGTCGCGCGCGACCTCGGTCGCCGAGGGCGTCGACGTCGTCGTGGGCGTCGTCGAGACGCACGGCCGCTACGAGACGGCGGCGCTGCTGCTCGGGCTCGAGGTCCTGCCCGCGGCGACAGCTCGCCCTACCGCGGCCGCGCCCTCGAGGAGTTCGACCTCGACGCGGCGCTGGCGCGCACGCCCGCAGATCCTGCTCCTCGACGAGCTCGCCCACACCAACGCGCCCGGGCTCGCGCCACGCCAAGCGCTGGCAGGACGTGCTCGAGCTGCTCGACGCGGGCATCGACGTCTACACGACCGTGAACGTCCAGCACGTCGAGAGCCTGAACGACGTGGTCGCGCAGATCACGCACGTGCAGGTCCGCGAGACGGTGCCCGACTCGATCCTCGAGCGGGCCGACGAGATCGAGCTCGTGGACATCGCGCCCGGAGGAGCTGCTGCAGCGGCTCCGCGAAGGGAAGGTCTACCTGCCCGAGCAGGCGCAGCGCGCCGCGCGAGCACTTCTTCCAGCGCGGGCAACCTGCTCGCGCTGCGCGAGCTGGCGCTGCGCCGCACGGCGGAGCGCGTGGACGCGGACGTCCTCGAGTACCGGCGAGCGAGCACGGCGTCGAGGCGACCTGGCCGACCAGCGAGCGCATCCTCGTGTGCGTCGGCCCGGCGCCCGACTCGGCCCGGCTGGTGCGGGCGACGCGGCGCATGGCCGCGGGCCTGCGCGTGCCCTGGGTCGCCGCCTACGTCGCAGGCGGTGGGCAGGCCGCCGCTCAGCGACGAGGACCGCGAGCGCCTCGAGTCGCACCTGCGGCTCGCCGAGTCGCTCGGCGCGGAGGTGGTCCGCGCTCGCCGGAACGCGCGTCTCCGAGGCGCTCCTCGAGTACGCGCGTCGCCACAACGTCACGCGGATCGTGCATCGGCAAGCCACGACACCCGCGCTGGCGCGATCTCGTCTTCGGGCTCGCTGCTGGACGAGGTGGTCCGCGGCAGCGGCGAGATCGAGGTGAACGTCATCTCGGGTGCGCCTGAGGCCGAGCGTGGGCGGCGCGAGATGCCAGCTGCCTCACGCGCGGCGACCGGCGACTACCTCCGCGCCGTCGGGGTCATCGCCGCGACCACCGTCGTCGCCCGAGGTGTCAAGGAGCTGCTCGACCTCCCCGACATCGTGATGCTGTTCCTCCTCGGCGTCATGATCGCTTCGGCGATCACACGGCGCGGCGCGGCCCTCTTCGCCGCCGCCCTGGCGGTCGCGGCGTACGATTTCTTCTTCGTCCCGCCGTCGTTCACGTTCGCGGTGGCCGACGCACGATACGTCCTCACGTTCGCCATGATGTTCGGCGTGAGCGTCGTGATCTCGACCCTCACGTTCCGGTTGCGCGAGGAGCGGCAGGAGGCCGTGGCGCGCGAGCGCCGGACCTCCGCGCTCCTGGCCTTGAGCCGCGAGCTCGGCGGCGCGCTCGACGAGCAGGGAGTGGCGAGCGTGTGCGCGCGGACCGTCGCGGAGGCGTTCGGGGCGCCCGCCGTGTTCCTACGCGCCCGGGGTCGGGAAGAGATCGTCCCGCTCGCCGCCCACCCCGGCGAGACAACCCTGGAGACATCGGAGCTCGCCGTCGCCCGCTGGGCGCACGACCACGCGCAGGTCGCCGGCCGGGGCACCGACACGCTCCCCGGAGAGACCGTCCTGTGCGTACCGCTCCGGAGCTGGGCCGAGGTCGTCGCGGTGCTCGTGCTGCGCCCGTCGCGCGAGCGTGGCCTCGGCTCGGAGCAGCGGACGCTCCTCGACGCCTTCGCCCGGCAGGCGGCGCTCGCGCTCGACCGCGTGCGGCTCGCGGAGGAGGCGCGCCAGGCGGCGCTCCGCGCGAAGACCGAAGAGCTCCGGAGCGGCCTCCTCTCCGCCGTGTCGCACGACCTGCGCACGCCCCTCGCCGCGATCACCGGCGCCGGAACGATGCTCCGCGACGGCGCGGCGCTCGACCCTGCGCTGCGCCGCGATCTCGTCGAGACCATCTGCGAGGAGGCGGAGCGGCTCGAGCGGCTCGTCTCGAACCTCCTCGACATGACGCGGCTCGACTCCGGGGCGGTCCAGCCGAAACGCGAGTGGGTCCCGCTCGTCGAGGTGATCGGCGGCGCGCTCACCCGGCTCGAGCGCCGGCTTGCCGGCCGCAAGGTGACGACCGCGATCGCGGACGACGTGCCGCTCCTCTCGATCGACCCGGTGCTGGTCGAGCAGCTCTTCCTGAACCTGCTCGAGAACGCCGCGAAGTACACTCCGCCGGGCACCGAGATCGACATCCACGCGGCGCGTGAAGGAGGGACCCTCGTCGTGGACGTGGGCGACCGCGGGCCCGGGATCCCGCCGGGCGAGGAGGAGCGCGTGTTCGAGCGGTTCCACCGAGGCTCCCACTCCGGCGTGCGTGGCGTCGGCCTCGGGCTGCCCATCGCGCGCGCCATCGCCCAGGCGCACGGCGGGCGCCTCGTCGCTGGGAACCGCCCCGGAGGCGGCGCGGTGTTCCGGCTCACCCTTCCGCTCCCGGCGGAGCCGCCGCCGGAGTCGGCCGAGGCGGGCGGCGGGGCCGCCGCATGACCACCGCCGGACCGCTCGTGCTCGTCGTCGAGGACGAGCCTCAGATGCGGCGTTTTCTCCGCGCTGCGCTCTCCTCCCACGGCTACCGCCTCATCGAGGCGGGCAGCGTCCGCGAGGCGGAGCAGCTCGCGACGAGCCACAACCCGGACGTCTACCTCCTCGACCTCGGGCTTCCGGATGGCGACGGGATCGATCTCGCGCGGCGGCTGCGCGAGTGGACTCGCGCACCGATCATCGTCCTCTCCGCCCGAGGGCGCGAGGAGGACAAGGTGAACGCGCTCGACGCCGGCGCCGACGACTACCTGACGAAGCCGTTCGGGGTGAACGAGCTGCTCGCCCGGCTGCGGGTCGCGCTGCGCCACGCACGGGCGAGCGGGACCGAGGAACCGGTGCTCGAGGCGGGCCCGCTCCGCATCGACCTCGCGCGCCGAGAGGTGACCGTGGAGGGCCGCGAGGTTCGGCTCACGCCGACCGAGTACCGCTTGCTCGCGCTCCTCGCGCGCCACGCCGGCAAGGTCCTGACGCATCGCCAGATCCTCCGCGACGTCTGGGGCCCGAACGCGACCGAGGCGCACTACGTGCGCGTGCACATGGCCGAGCTGCGCAAGAAGATCGAGGCGGATCCCGCCAGGCCCCGCCTCCTCGTGACCGAGCCCGGAGTCGGATACCGGCTCCGCGACCGGATCGAGACCGAGCGCTGACGTACCCGGCCTGGGCGCGACGCCCACGGCGGCCCGCACCCCGAGAGGCGGCGCGCCCGGCCGCGCGCTGGGCATCGGCTTTCACGCCGTTTGACGCGCGCCCGCGCCGTCATCACCGTTGATCGACGGCACGACGCCGAGCGCGGCGCGAGTGCGCCGCGGACGCCGGGTCGCAGACCCGGACAGGAACAGCCATGGCGACGACGAACCCAGGGGGCGGACAGAACCAGGCATCGGGGCAGCCGGGGACGCAGCAGGGCAAGGGGGCGAAGGCGCAACCGCAGGAGCAGCAGGCGCAGCAGCAGGGGCAAGGGGCGCGCGGGGCAACCGGCACCGGAGGTGGCCGGCAAGGCGCCGGGATGGTGCGGCGAGGGTCGACCGCTGCGGACCTCGGCGCGTTCGGGCCGATTGGCCTCAGCCCATTCTCGTTCCTGCGCCGGATGATGGACGACCTCGATCGGATGTTCGACGAGCTCGGGGGCACCGGCGGCCGCGAGCTCCAGCGCGGACTCTTCGCCGGGCGCGACGTCATGTGGATGCCGCGGATGGAGGTGGTCGAGCGTGACGGCAACCTCGTGGTGCGCGCCGATCTCCCCGGGCTCCGCAAGGAGGACGTCCGGATCCAGGTGATGGAGGACGCGCTCGTGATCGAAGGCGAGCGCCACCGCGAGGTCGAGGAGGAGCGCGGCGGGACGTACCGCAGCGAGGTGGTCTACGGCTCGTTCCGCCGCGCGATCCCGCTTCCCGAAGGCACGAAGGCCGCGGACGCCGAGGCGCGCTTCGACAACGGCGTGCTCGAGATCCGGATGCCGCTCCCGAAGGAGGCGCAGCGTGGCCGCCAGATCGAGATCAAGGAAGGAGAGGCCCCGGCGGTCCACTGACCACAGCTAGCGCCGTCTGCGGCGACGCCGTCGCCCGGGGGGATGCTGCCCGCCGCCGCCCGCCGGAACCCCGTGACCGTGCGGCGCGTTCGCCGGCGGTCGATGCTGGGCAGGCGGTTGCGAAGGCGGCCGGTGCTGGGCCGGCGGCTGCGAAGGCGGCCGGTGCTGGGCGGAGGGCGGCGCCGAGGCGGATCCGACTGCCGGGCGCGAGACGCGGATCACCTCCGGCTGCCCGCCGCCGCGCCGCCGCTGGGGCTCCGGGCGGCGGTCGGGCTCGCGACCGTGCCGCGGGGCATCTCGACGCGGATCGGGCCCGGACCGCGGGTGCCGCTCGGCGCGACGGTGCTCCGGTTGTGCGCGCGGCGGCGGCGGAGGCTGGGTCCGTCCCGTCGGCACGAAGTCGGGCGTCAGCTCGCGCCGCACGTAGGCCCGCCAGATCTCGCGCGCGTCGCCGTCCGCCGCGTGGAGCGCGGGATCGAGCGCGGCGAAGAACCGGCGCAGGTTCTCGACGTCGCGCCGGAAGAACGACTCCGCCTGGCTGTTGTGCGCCGCGCCGACCACCTGCGGGAAGTCGATCACGACGGGGCCGGCCGACCCGAGGAGCACGTTGTAGGGGGACAGATCTCCGTGGATGAGATCGCAGGTGAGCATCCGGATGGCCTGGGCGCGCAGGTCGGCGTAGAGCGGCGCCGCCTGCTCGCGCGGCACGTGGGCGTCGATGAGGCGCGGGGCGGGGCGCCCGTGCGCGTCCACCACCAGCTCCATGAGGAGCACGCCCTCGTAGAACATCACCGGGCACGGGACGCGAACCCCCGCCGCGTGGAGCGCGTGGAGCGCATCGGCCTCCTTCGCCTTCCACGCCTCCTCCGCCGCCGTCCGACCGAAGCGGCTGCCGCGATCCATCGCGCGCTGCGTGCGGGTGTCGCGGACCTGACGCCCTTCCCTGTACCCCGCATCGTTCCGGAAGCTCCGCGCCTCGCGCGCCTTGTACACCTTCGCCGCCACCAGCTCGCCGCGGTGACGGACCAGCCAGAGATCGGCCTCCTTGCCGCTCTTCAGGCGCCCGCAGATTTCGTCGACGATGCCGTCGACGATGAGCGGTGCGAGGGGGTCGTGCATGCTCGAGCGCGGCGCAGGCCTACTTCTTGGGATCCCCGCCCGGCCTTCTCCCTCCGGCGGGGCGCCCGCGCCCGCCGCGCTCGTTCTTGCGATCCTCCCGGAGGGAGTCCATCGAGAACCCGCCCGTCGCGGCTCCGCCCTTCGCGCCGCGGCCCCCTCCGCCCCCGCCCCCGCCGCCGCGACCACCGCGACCACCGCGCCCCCCACGATCCTCGCGAGAGGAGCTCACCACCTGCTTCATCGATGCAGGGAAGTAGTCCACGACGTACTGATGGCCCGCGATCGCCGTTGCACCGGGCACCTGCTCCTCCGGGCCGAACACGCGAACGAGGCGCACGTCCTCCGCGCGCCGCCCCGCAGCTTCGACCGCGGCGCACAGCAGCGCGAGCCGATCGCCGGAGAGGCCAGTCGCCTTCGCGACCGCCGCGTCGAGGATCGCCTTCACCGCCTCGCTGTCGGCCTCGGGCGCCGGCTTCTCCGCGCGCGGCTTCGGCGCGGCGGCCGCCGGTGGCGGTGGCGGTGCGCCCTCCGCGGGCGATGCCTCCACGGTCGGGGCCGCGGCGGCGCCCTCGGCCGCCTCCGCCGGCGGCGCCTCGGCGACCGGCGCCTCCGCGGGCGGCGCTGCGGCAGGCGCCGCGGTGGGCTTCTCGTCCTTGGGGAGCGATCGCCGCGCGTCCGCGATCGCCGCGGCCGCAGTCCGGATCAGGGTTCCACTCAGCTCGGTCAGGGTCTTCATCGGGCGTAGCCATACACCGGCGGGGCACCGTCGGGAAATACCCGACTGCCGTCGAGTCCGCGGCAGCCGGCCGCCCGCCTGGCGTGGAAACACGCGGGCAGGCTCCCTGCCTCGTCTACGCCATCGCCCGGGCGAGGTCGCCCACGGTCCTGAGCGCCTGCTCGATTCGCTCGGACCAGAACGCGGCGCTGAGCCTGATGCAGTTCCGGAACCTCTCGCCGATCGTGAACAGCGCGCCGGGCGCGATGGAGATCCCGGCCCGCAGCGCCTGCTCGTACAGCGCGAGGCCGTCCACCGCGTCCGGCAGCTCGACCCAGACGACGAACCCGCCGTCAGGCCTCGTGACGCGCGTGCCGCGGGGGAACCAGCGCGCGATCCCGTTTCGCACCTGCGCCATCTGCGACGCGTACGCCCGTCGCATCGAGCGGAGGTGGCGATCGTAGCCACCGCTGGTCAGGAACTCGGCGACGGCGAGCTGGGTGGGCGACGCCGTCGCGAGGTTGAGGAGCGACTTGAGTCGCTCGACCTTCTCCTGGAACCGGCCCGGAGCGATCCACCCGACCCGGTACCCCGGCGCGAGGGTCTTCGAGAACGACGCGCAGGCGAGCACGAGCCCCTTCGCGTCGAAGGCCTTCGCGGAGGTCGGCCGGTGAGGTCCGAACCCGAGGTCCCCGTACACGTCGTCCTCGATGAGGGGGATGTCGCGCCTCGCGAGCAGCTCGACGAGCTCCCGCTTGTGCGCGTCCGCCATCACGCCGCCCAGCGGGTTGTTGAAGTTCGGGATGACGAGGCACGCGTGGACCGGGTTGTGCCGGATGGCGTAGGCGAGGACGTCGAGGCTGATGCCCTCCCGCGGCGTCGAGGGGATCTCGAGCACCTTGAGGCCCAGCCACTGGATCGAGTTCAGGAACGTGTAGTAGACGGGCGAGCCGACGGCGACGGTGTCGCCCGGGCGGCACGTCGCCAGGAGCGCGAGCGTCACGGCCTCGACGCATCCCGAGGTGACGACGATCTCCTCGGGCGACCACCGGCACCCCGCGTCGAGCGAGCGCTTCGCGATCTGCGTGCGCAGCCGCTTGAGCCCCTTCGCCCCGCAGTAGGACACGCTGTCCACGCGAAAGCGGCGCGACTCCCCGGCGAGCATCCGGTTCAGCTTGTCGACGGGGAGCAACTCCACGTTCGGCACGCCTCGCCCGAGCGGGACGAGCAGCGGGTCCGCCAGCCTGCGCATCACCTCCAGCGGACCGCGCCCGATCTCCACGGCGCTCGCCGCCAGCTCCTTCTTCGCCCTTCCCTTCTCGTGCCCTCCGTCGGGCTCGTCGAGCCGGCACGCCACGTAGTAGCCCGACTGCGGCCGCGCTTCGACGAGGCGCCGGTTCTCGAGCTGCGCGTACGCCTCCATCACGGTGTTGATGCTCACGCGCATCTGCCGGCTGAGCTCGCGGATCGAGGGGATCCGGTCCCCGGGCCGGTAGGTCCCGCCGTCGATGAGCTCGGCGACGTTCGCGGCGATCTGCTCGTACAGCAGCGGCCTTCCCGTGGTCTGCGATCCGTTCGCGCGCATCGAGCCCCATGGTACGCGCTCGAGCGCCCGGTCGATACAGATACAGTTTGCGGCTTCAGTGACGGATACAGTTTGCGCCCCCGCGTACTGTGCCTGCCGGCGAAGTGAGCCGCTGTGTCTGTGCTCCTCGCGCGGCCGGGGGCACGCTGCCCTTGCGTGCCGCGCGGCGCGGCGCGACCAAGGAGAAGCTCATGTACGCAGCCACGGTCGAGAACAGGGGCGATGCGAGGTACCACGCGACGAGCAGGGGCTACGGGTTCGTCCTCGGCCCGGAGGGCCAGGGCGCGAACCCGGGAGACACGCTCCTCGCCGCCCTCTGCGGGTGCATCGGGCACTACGTCCGGCAGTTCTTCCGCGAGCGGCGGATCGCATTCGACGGCTTCACGCTCGATGCCCGGGCCGAGACCACCCCGGACGAGTCGAGGCTCGCCCGGATCGACGTCCGGCTCGACCTGGGAAGCGTTCGGCTGGACGAGCCGCAGCGGGCGGAGCTGCTGGCGTTCGTCGAGCGCTGCAGGATCCACCGCACGCTCAGCGCGGGCTGTGCCATCGAGGTCGCGCTCGGTCGGCGGGAGCCCGCCGAGGCTCCGCGCCGGGCGAGTCCGGCCGGGTGCGGGTGAGCCATCGAGGACCGCACGCGCTGGCCCGCCCGAGGCACCGGCCCTCCGGCGGTGCTCGGCGCGAGGCATGGTTGCGGGCACACGCGCGGGAGGCGTGAGGGCCGACTGTGCGCGTCGCCCGAATTTTCCGCCGGCACTTCGCTTCGCGATGCCGGCGGTCCGGGCTCCGCGCCCGCGTTTGGCCCCCTACGCGCGCGGCGGCGGGTTGATCGCCTTGCGCGCCTGCGCGCAGCGCCTCCGGGCGGTGCCCTCCGGGCGGACTGCGCGCTCACGGGCCTCGTCGCGAGCGGTCCGTGAGCGCCAGCCGGCCCCCCGTCAGCGTGCCGGTCCGCTGCCGGTGCCGGTCCCGGTGCTGGTCCCGGTGCCGAGCGCGGCAGCGGTGCAGGCGGCGGGGTGGCCGCTCGCGGGATCGAAGAGGTGGCACGCCACGAACCGCCCCGGCTCGACCTCGCGCCAGACCGGGTCGCGCACGCGGCACACCTCCGTCACGAACGGGCAGCGCCCGGCGAAGCGGCAGCCGTGCGCGAGGTTCACCGGCGATGGGATCTCGCCGCGCGGCGCCGCCGGGGCCCGCCGCCGCTCGCGCTCGGGATCCGCCTGCCGGGTTCGCCGCGATGAGCGACTGGGTGTACGGGTGCTGCGGCCGGAAGTAGACGTCGTCGGCCGGCCCGAGCTCGACGAGCTGGCCGAGGTACATGACCGCCATCCGGTCGGAGACGTAGCGCACCATCGACAGGTCGTGGGCGATGAAGAGGAGCGTGAGCCCCATCGTCTCCTTCAGGTCGGCGAGCAGGTTCACCACCTGCGCCTGCACCGACACGTCGAGCGCGGAGATCGGCTCGTCGCAGACCACCAGCTCCGGCTCGAGCGCGAGCGCCCGCGCGATGCCGATGCGCTGCCGCTGGCCGCCGGAGAACTCGTGCGGGTAGCGGGACATCTGGTCCGGCGAGAGGCCGACGCGCTCGAGCCACGCCGCCGACGCGCGCCTGCGCCTCGCGCCGCGTCGCCACATGCCGTGGATGCTGCGGGCCCTCGGCGACGATCTCGCGCAGGGTCATGCGCGGGTTCAGCGACGAGTACGGGTCCTGGAAGATCATCTGGATCTTGCGCGCCCAGCGCCGGAAGTCCTCCGGCGCGGTAGCGGGCCGGGAGCAGCTCGCCGCGGTAGCCGCACCTCGCCGGCGGTCTTGTCGTGCAGCCCGACGATGGTCCTGCCGAGCGTCGACTTCCCGCAGCCGGACTCGCCGACGAGCCCCACGCACCTCGCGCTCGCCGATCTCGAGCGAGATCGCCGTCCACCGCCTGCAGCACGCGGCCGTGCTCCAGCTCGAAGTGCTTCTTGAGATCGCGGACCTCGAGGAGCGGCTTCATGCGACGGTCCCCCCCGGCATGAGCGCGCCGCTGGAAGAGCCGCTCCGGGACGGCGCCGCCGCGCCGCTCGCGTGGTGCAGCCAGCAGCGCGCCGCGTGGCCCGGCTGCGACGGCCCAGAGCGGCGGATCGTTCGGCGCCGCAGACCTTCATCGCCCACGGGCAGCGCTCGAAGTAGGGGCACCCCGGCGGGCGGGCTGAAGAGATCGGGCGGGCTCCCCTCGATCGGCTCGAGCCGGCCGCGCCGCCGCTCGTCGCGGTGCGGCATCGCCTGCTGGAGCCCGAGCGTGTACGGGTGGGCGGGGCGGTAGAACACGTCGTCGACGGCTCCCCTGCTCGACGATCTGCCCGCGTACATCACGGCCACGTCGTCCGCCATCTGCGCCACGACGCCGAGGTCGTGCGTGATGAGGATGATCGACATCCCGTGCTCGCGCTGGAGGTCCTTCAGGAGGTCGAGGATCTGGGCCTGGACGGTGACGTCGAGCGCGGTGGTCGGCTCGTCGGCGATGAGCACCTTCGGGTTGCAGGCGATCGCCATCGCGATCATCACGCGCTGTCGCATCCCGCCGGAGAACTGGAACGGATAGTGGTCGACCCGCGCGCGCGCGTCGGGGATCCGGACGCGCTCGAGGAGCTCGATCGCCTTCCGGCGCGCCGCCGCGCCGGAGAGCCCCTCGTGGTAGCGCAGCGTCTCGGTGATCTGCCGGCCGACCTTCATCGTCGGGTTGAGCGAGGTCATCGGGTCCTGGAAGATCATCCCGATCTCCTTGCCGCGGATCCGGTTCGGCCTCCCTCGGCGGGAGCCCCGACCAGCTCCCGGCCCTCGAACCGGACCGACCCGGCCGTGATCCGCCCGGGCGGCATCGGGATGAGCCCCATCACCGCCTGCACCGTGACCGACTTGCCGCAGCCCGACTCGCCGACGATCGCGAGCGTCTCGCCCGCGTCGAGCGAGAAGCTCACGCCGCGGACGGCCTTCACGACGCCGCCGTAGGTCGCGAATTCGACGCGCAGGCTCGCTGACCTCGAGCAGGCTCATTCGACCGACCTCATCCGCGGGTCGAGCGCGTCGCGCAGCCCGTCGCCGAGCAGGTTGAAGGCGAGCACGGTCACGCTGATGGCGGCGGCGGGGAACAGGAACTCGTGCGGGATAGACGAGGAAGGTCTTGATGCCGTCGTTGCACATCGAGCCCCACGACGGCGTCGGCGGCGCGACGCCCATCCCGATGAACGACAGGAACGCCTCGGTGAAGATCGCGCTCGGGATCGCGAACGTGAGCGAGACGAGGATGACGCCGAGCGTGTTCGGGAGCAGGTGGCGCAGGAGGAGGTAGAGGGGTCGCGCGCCGAGGAGCCGCGACGCCTGGACGAACTCCGACTCGCGGAGCTGCAGCACCTGCCCGCGCGTGAGCCGCGCCGCGCCCGTCCAGGAGAGGACGATCATCGCGACGAGCATCGGCCCGATGCCGCTCTCGCCGGGGCCGACGCCGAAGCGCGACCTGGAACAGGATCATGAAGAGGAGGAACGGCAGCGCGATCACGAAGTCGGTGATGCGCATCAGCCAGTGGTCGACCCGGCCCGCCGACGTAGCCCGCGATCCCGCCGATGAAGACGCCGATCAGGATCGCGAGCAGCGGCGCCGTGAAGCCGATGAAGAGCGAGACGCGCGCGCCCGCGCATGAGCCGGGCGAGCAGGTCGCGGCCGAGGTAGTCGGTCCCGAACGGCCGCCAGGGCCGGGCGACGACGTCGCCCGGCTTCGCGCGTCGGATCGATCGTCTTCGCGTCGACGAGCGAGATCCCGGGCGCGAGCGTCACCTCCATCGTGGCCGCACGCCTGCGACTCGGCGCCGTTCGTCGCGACGACCGAGTACCAGTAGGTCGTCGGCTCGAGGTTGAACGTGTCCTCGAAGCTGACGACGTTCCCGGCGCCGACCTCGCCCATCGGAAGCCCGAGGTAGTCGCCGCCCGGCCTCGAGGTGGAGCGGTAGACGAGGTAGCCCGCCGCGCCCGGCGACGTGCGACCAGCGCGAGCCGCACCGACTGCGACGGTCGGCTCGCCGACGACTCCGAGCGAGCGCCGGCGCGGGCGAGGCTCGCGCCGTCCGGCCGCGGGGCGGCCTCGGCCGCCCGCGACGACGACCTCCTCGTAGGGCGGCGGCTCCGCGAGGACCACGGCGCGTTGCCCAGCGCGGCGGCTCCGAGACGCGGGTCAGCACCGGCCTGCGCTCGGGTCCACGCGCCACAGGCAGCGGCCCGACCAGCGGTGAAGAGGAGGAGCGCCGCAGATGATGCGCGAGCGAGGCGAGCGCCTGCCGGTTCTTCCTGAGCCGGATCCAGGCGTCCTTCCAGTAGGAGAGCGACGGCCGCGCCGGCCCGCGCGACGACGTCGCCCCGCGACTGCGGGCGCGAAGTCCTCCGGCAGGAGCGAGCGACCTGCGGTCGCTCGGCCGCTCACGCCGCCTCCTTCGCCACCCGGATGCGCGGATCGACGAGGCCGTAGACGATGTCGACGACGATCACCATGAGGACCAGGAACGCCCCGTAGAAGACGGTGAGCCCCATGATCACCGTGTAGTCGAGCTGCTGGACCGCCTGGACGAAGTAGCGGCCGAGGCCCGGGATCGCGAAGACGCTCTCGACGACGAAGCCGCCGGTCGTGATCGCCGCGAGCGCCGGGCCGAGCAGCGTGATGACCGGCAGGATCCCGTTCCGGAGCTGGTGCGAGACGAAGATCCGCCAGGGCGGGAGCCCCTTCGCCTTCGCGGTCCGCACGTAGTCCTGGTGGACGATCTCGAGGAGCGACGAGCGCATCAGGCGGGTGAGGAACGCGAGCGTCCCGAGGCCGAGCGCGAGCGCCGGCAGGAGCATGTGCCGGAGCGTCCCCCAGCCCGCCACCGGCAGCACCGTCGTCCCGGCGCGCTGGTTCAGCGACGAGCACCACGTGCTGCCCCAGCGCGGCGAAGACGAAGCTCGGGACCGAGATGCCGAGGACGACGAGGAAGAGGATGGTCCGGTCCGCCATCCGGCCCCGGTAGCGCGCGGTGAGCGAGCCGAGGAGCGATCCCGCCGAGCGGTCGCGAAGAGGAGGGCGAGCACGCCGAGGACGGCCGAGACCGGGAAGTGCTCGCGGATGATGTCGTTCACCGAGCGGTTCTGCTGGGTGAAGGAGATCCCGAAGTCCCCCTTGGCCATGTTCCGGAGGAACACGCCGTACTGGACGAGCACCGGCCGGTCGAGGCCGTACCGCGCCCGCAGGTTCGCGCGGATCTCGGCGTTGCGCGCCTTCCCGGTCGTGAGCGGGTCGCCGGGCACCGCGTGCATGGCCGCGAAGGTCGCCGTCGCGATGAAGAAGACGGTGACGGTGCCGGCGAGGAGCCGCTTCAGGCGTGTAGACGAGCACGCGGCCTCTCTCCTACTCCTCGATCCGGGCATGGGTGTAGTCCGGGTCGGGGCCGACCACGTGCCGGACGATCCCGGTGAGGCGCGGGCCGTGGACGTAGACGCTCGCCGCTTCGCTCTTCGGCAGGATGCCGACGTCGTCGAGCAGGATCCGCTCGGCCTCCGCCATCGCGTCCATCCGCGCCCGCGGGTCGGCGGTCTGCTGCGCCTCCCGGATGAGCGCGTCGTAGCGCACGTTCCGCCACCGCCCGCGGTTGTTCTCGTTCCAGCTCGTGAAGAGGTCGGCGAAGGTCATCGCGTCCGCGTAGTCCGGGCCCCAGCCGGCGGCGACGATGTCGAAGTCACCCTGCGTCATCTTCGCGAGCCGCTGCTTGAAGGTCTGCTTGTCGATCTTGAGCGCGATCCCGAGCCGGCTCGAGAGGAGGTACTGGAAGTACTCCGACTCCCGCGCGGTGATCGGCTCGTCGCCGGTGAGCCAGACGAGCGGCGGGATCGTGCCGCCCAGCTCCTTGCGCGCGAGCTCGAGCTCGCGCCGCGCCTCGTCGAGGTCGGGGCGGACCGGCTCGACCGGGTACTCCTTCCGGAACGGCTTCTCCACGCCCGGGACCCAGCTGCGGGATGAGCGAGACGCCCGGGCGCGTGCCGGGGATCCCGATCACCTTCGACACGTACTCCTGCGGGTCGAAGACGAGCCGGATCGCCTTGCGGAGGTGGATGTTCGCCGGTCGGCCGCCCCTCGCGGTGATTGAACTCGGCGTAGAAGACGGATCCGGCCGCGAAGCTCTTCATCTTGAAGCGGTCCGCCTGCGCCCGTCCCGAGGAGATCGCGATCGAGGCCGGTCAGGTCGATCTTGCCGTCCTTGAAGAGGTTGTACCGGGTGGTCGGGTCCTGGGTGAAGTACGGGACCTCGATCCGATCGATCGCGACGCGAGCGGCGTCCCAGTAGCGCGGGTTCTTCTCGAACGTGAGGCTCGCGGCGTGGACCCAGCGCGTGAGGACGAACGGGCCGTTCGAGAGCAGGTCTCCGGCGTCCGCGGCGTACCGCCCCGGGCGCTCCCGGTAGAAGTCCTCGCGGAGCGGCAGATAGGTCGAGAAGGCGGTGAGCCCGAGGAAGATGCCGGTCGGCCGCTCGAGGTCGACCTCGAGCGTCCGGTCGTCCCGCGCGCGCACGCCGAGCGCGGAGGTCGGCAGCTTCCCGGCGTTCACCGCCTCGGCGTTCTTCACCGGATAGAGGATGAACGCGTACTCGGACGCGGTCTTCGGATCGACGGCGGTCCGCCAGGCGAAGACGAAGTCGTGCGCGGTGACGGGCTTGCCGTCCGCCCAGCGGGCATCCGCGCGGAGGTGGAAGACGGCGCGCCGCTCTCCCAACTCCCAGCGCTCCGCGACCCCGGGCACGATCTCGCCGCTCTTCCCGTACCGGGTGAGCCCCTCCATGACGTGCCCGAGCACGAAGTTGCTCACCTGGTCCGTGGCGCGCGTCGAGTCGAGCTGCGGCGGCTCCTCCGCCATCGCCAGCCGCAGCACCTTCGCGTGGCTGCGCGGCGCGTCGCCGCTCGAGCAGGCGAGCGACGCCAGGAGCGCCCCGAAGACGATGGCACGGACGTTCAGCATGCGGTCTTCGTATAGGTCAGCTCTTCTGGCCGATCTCGTGATCGGCGAGGAGCTCCAGCGCGCGGACCAGGCCGGAGTGGTCCCACTTCCTGCCGCCCCGGGCGGCGCAGGCGTTGAACAGCTCCTGCACGGTCGCGGTGTTCGGGAGCGACAGGCCGATCTGGCGGGCGTTGCTCAGGGCGAGGCTCAGGTCCTTCTGGTGAAGCTCGATCCGGAAGCCCGGGTCGAAGGTGCGCTTCAGCATCCGCTCGCCGTGTACCTCGAGGACCCGCGACGCGGCGAACCCGCCGAGGAGCGCCTGGCGCACCCGCGCCGGATCCGCCCCCATCTTGGAGGCGAACAGCAGCGCCTCGCCGACCGCCTCGATGTTCAGCGCGACGATGATCTGGTTCGCGACCTTGCACGTCTGGCCGTCGCCGTTCCCGCCGACGAGCGTGATGTTCTTTCCCATCAGCGCGAACAGCGGCTTCACCTTCTCGAACGTGTCTTGCGGGCCGCCGACCATGATCGTCAGGGTGCCGGCTTTCGCGCCCACCTCGCCCCCGGAGACCGGCGCGTCCAGGTAGCGGCCGCCGAGCTCCTCGATCCGCTTCGCGAATGCCTTCGTGTCGATCGGCGAGATGGAGCTCATGTCGACGACGATCTTCCCCGGCGAGAGCCCCTCCGCGACGCCGCCCGGGCCGAACAGCGCGGCCGCGACGTTCGGCGTGTCCTGCACCATCGTGATGACGACGTCGGCCTTCTGCGCGACCTCCTTCGCGGAGCCGCAGGCGATCGCGCCCGCGTCGGCGAGCTCCCGCGGGACCGGCTTGTGGTCATGCGCGTACAGCTCGTGGCCGCCCGCGAGGAGGTGCCCCGCCATCGGTCGGCCCATGATCCCGAGCCCGACGAATCCCACTTTCATTTCGTGCCTCCCGCCAGAGACCGGGCCGGCATCGACCCGGAGCGCCGTCGAGCGTAGCCGCGGACTCCGGCCCGCGCATCAGCGAAGTGCGGACCGCAGGGCGAGCACGTGCGCGAGCGCGAGGCCAGGCGGCGAGGCTCGACCCGACGCGGCAGGGGTCGCATGCCGCGACGTGCGGGTTCGGGAGGGGGCTGCGGACCGCTCAGCGACGGGGGCTCACGGTACCCCCGCCGCGGGACGGCGCGGACCGGGATGGCGCGGACCGGATGGGGGAGGCGGACGAGGTGCCGCGCGGCGCAGGCGCGAGAGGGACGGCCGAGCTGCTCCGCGACGGCCTCACGACCGGAGCAGGGAAGCCGCCGCGGACCAACCCCGGCCGGTATTGCCAGCGCGAGGGATACCGCCACCAGCCGTGGCCGTACCAGGCGAAGCGGAACGAGCCCCACGGACCGAAGTACGGCCAGGGGCCCCATCCCCAGACCCACGGCGCGACGACCCAAGTCCACCCGTGCGTCGGGTAGAAAACGTACATGTACGGCTCGCCATACCCGTCCGGCGGCGCGTACGTGTACGCGTCGGCGTAGGGCATCCAGACCCAGCCGTACTGCTGCGTGTAGACCCACTGACCGGGCGGGGCCGACGCGACCGCCGGCCCAGGCTGCGCGTCCTGCTGCGGCGCCGGGGCCGCCGCGGGCGGTGCAGCCGGGGGAGCATCCCCAGGGGGATTGCTCGACGGAGCGGCGGGCTCCTGGGTTGCCGGCGGTACCGGCGTGGGTCCCGGCACGTCCTCGGAACGAGCCCCGGCCGGGAACAGGCTCGAGGACACAGCGAGGAGGAGGGCTACGGAGTGCCTGGCCATGGCGTCACCCCGGCTCGAATCATACCGCGAAGCGCCCGCTGCTGCCCGCCGGAATGCGCCGCGCTTCAGCGCCCGCGCCGCGCTTCAGCGCCCGCGGCGTGCCGAGGCGACCGCGTCGGCGGTGTAGAGCGCGAGCGCCGCCCAGATGCAGGCGAACGCGAGGCCGTGGCCGGCGGTGAACGGCTCGCCGAACACGAACAGCGCGATGCCGAGCTGCATGGTCGGGTTGAGGTACTGGAGCACGCCGATCGTCGCGAGCCTGAGCCGCCGGACGCCGACCGCGAACCAGATCAGCGGGACGGCGGTGACGACGCCGAGCGCGACGAGGAGCGCGGTGCGGACCGCGCCCGCTCCGAAGTGGCTCGCCCCCCGCGCGCCGACGAGCGCGAGGTACGCGGCCGCGAGCGGCGTGAGCACCGCCACCTCCCCGAGCAGCCCCGCCGTGGCGTCCACCCGGGTGCGCTTGCGGACGAGGCCGTACAGCCCGAACGACACCGCCAGCGAGAGCGCGATCCAGGGCACGTGGCCCGCACGCACGACGAGCGACAGGACCCCCGCGGCGGCGAGCGCCACCGCGACCCGCTGCGCGCGCGAGAGCGACTCATGCAGGAACACGACCCCGAGCAGCACGGACACGAGCGGGTTCACGAAGTACCCCAGGCTCGCGTCGAGGACGTGCTCTGCGTTCACCGCCCAGATGTAGGTGAGCCAGTTCGCGGAGATGAGCGCAGCGCTCGCGGAGAGCCGGATCAGCGTCCCCGGCACGCGCAGCTGCGCGACGACGCCTCTCCAGGCGCGCCGTGCCGTCACGAGCAGCACGAGGAACCCGGTGGACCAGACGATCCGGTGCGCCAGGATCTCCGGCGAGGGGATCCCCTCGAGCGCCCGGAAGTAGAGGGGGAACAGCCCCCAGGTCAGGTACGCGCCGGCGGCGAACGCCACGCCTCGAAGCTGCGCGTCGTTCGCCGCTGGCCTATCCTCCCGCATCCGCCCGGTTCTATCATCGGGGCGCGAGTTGCGCGGGGCGGTCGCGAAGGGAACGCGGGCCCGGGATTGCCCCCGGGCCCGCCGGCCTGCGGTCGGTCCTCCGCGACCGCCTACTTGAAGCTCGCCATGACCTGGTCGACGGGGACGGAGATCTTCTTGTACGACTCGACGTACTGCTTCTCCTGGGCCTTGTACCTGCCGGCGTCCCATTCCTTCCGGAACGCAACCGTCTCGACGACCCAGCTCTCGCCCGCGATCTTCTTCGCCTCCTCCCAGAGCGGCGCGGTGGCGGACTGCCACGCAGCCACGTCCTCCTTCGTCGGCTCGTACACCTTCATGCCCTTGGCGGCGAGCTTCTTCACGAACTGACCGTCCGCCTCGCGGTTGAGCTTGCGCTGGAAGTCACGGGCCTCCAAGGCGGACGCCTCGATGGCGGCGCGGATGCCCTCCGGCAGGCTCTTCCACAGCTTTCCGTTCACCTTCAGGATCATGACGTTGTAGCTGTGCTGGTCGCGGATCATGTAGGGCTGCGACTCGTACATCTTCGCCGAGTAGATGTTCACGGACGGGTTCTCCTGCCCGTCGATCACCTTCTGGAGCAGCGCGTTCGGAAGCTCCGAGTACGCCATCGGCGTGGGGCTCGCGTTGAGCGTCCGGATGAGGCCCATGTACATCGGGCTCTCCATGACGCGGATCTTGTGCCCCTTCAGATCCTCCGGCCGCTTCAGCGCATTCTTCGACGTCGTGAAGTTGCGCCAGCCGTTCTCGAGGAACACGACGCCGTGCATGCCCTTGCGATCGAGGAGCCCGAGGAGCTTCTTCCCGTGCTCGCCGTCGAGGTACGTGTAGGCCGACTCGTAGCTCGGGAAGAGGTACGGCAGGTCCAGCACCTGGAACTCGGGGGCGAAGCCGCCGATCGCGCCGGTCGTGGTGAAGGACATCTCGATCGTGCCGAGCTGCACGCCCTCGATGATGGCACGCTCGGCGCCGAGCTGGGCGGCCGGGAAGACGTTGATCTCGACCTCGCCCTTGGTCCGCTGCTTGACGAGCTCGGCGAAGCGCTTCGCGCCGAGATCGATGGGCGTTCCGGCGGTGATCACGTGCGCGAGCTTGAACGTGTACTTCGGCGCGGCGGCAGGCGCGGCGGCAGGCGCGGCGACGGCGGCCGCCGGGAGCGCGAGCAGCGCGGCCGCGGCGGCGAGGATGCGGAGGGACTTGCGGAACATGGGTTCTCCTTGACGGCGCGGTGGATCGGGAGCGAAGGGGCGGCTACGGCGTGGTGCTGAGCAGCTCCGGGAGGAACGTCGACAGCTTCGGGACGTACGTCACGACGATGAGGTAGACGAGCATCGACACCATGAAGGGGACCGCCGCCCGCACGACCCGATCGAGCGGCAGCTTGGTCATTCCGGAAGCGACGAACAGGTTGAGGCCGAGTGGCGGCGTGAGCATGCCGAGCTCGAGGTTCACGATCACGACGATGCCGAAGTGAATCGGGTCGATCCCGAGCCGCTGCACGACCGGGAAGAACAGCGGCGCGAGCACGAGGATGGCCGAGTTCGGCTCCATGATGCAACCGACCACGAGCAGCAGCACGTTCACGGCGAGCAGGAACATCCACGGCTGCGTGAATGTTCCCCCCATCCACGTGGCGACGTTCTGAGGGATCTGCTGGCTCGTCAGGAACCAGCTGAACGCCGACGCGGCGGTGATGATGAACATGATCATCGCCGCGACCGCGGCCGAGTCGGTGATGATCCTGGGGTAGTCGCGGAGCTTGATGTCCTTGTAGATGACGGTCCCGACGAAGGCGGCGTAGATCACCGCGACGGCGGCGGCCTCCGTCGGCGTGAACACCCCGGCGTAGATGCCGCCCAGGACGATCAGCGGCATCGCGAGGCCCCACCCGCCGTCCTTGAGCGAGAGGCCCATCTCGCGAAGGCTCGGCCGCTTCGCGCGCTCGAACTTCTGCCGCTTCCCGGCGACGTAGCACTGGACGGCGAAGATGGCCGCGAGCACGACGCCCGGGACGACGCCCGCGAGGAAGAGCCTTCCGATGGGCTCGCCGGTGGCGAGGCAGTAGACCACCATCGGGATCGACGGCGGGATGAGGATTCCCAGCGACCCGGCGGCGGTCACAATCCCGACGGAGAACTTCTCGTCGTACTTCGCCCGCATCAGCGCCGGGATCATGATCGACCCGATGGCGGCGACGGTGGCGGGCGACGAGCCGGAGATCGCTGCGAAGAAGGCGCAGGAGGCAGTCGCCGCGATCGCGAGCCCTCCCGGGAGCGGCCCGAAGAAGTCGGTCGCGACGCGGATGAGCTTCTTCGAGAGCCCGCCCGCCGTCATGATGTTCCCGGACAGGACGAACAGCGGGATCGCCATCAGCGCGAACGAGTCGGCCGAGTTGAACATCTGCTGCACGACCACGAGCAGCGGGACCTGCGTGAACAGGACGAGCGCCACCAGCACCGTCGCGGCGAGCGCGATGGCGATGGGCGTGCCGGTGACGAGGAAGCCGCCGAGGACACCGAAGACGGCGGCGGTCACGGCGTGGGCTCCGGAGCGGCGACGCCGGCGAGCGCGGCGGCCTGGGGCTCCTCGCCTCTGGCGAGGAGCTTCACGACGTCATGGAGGAAGTGCACGACCGCGAAGGAGAGCCCCACCGGCATGGCGAGGTACGGCAGGAACATCGGGATCTGCATCGCCGGGGAGAGCTGCTCGTAGTCGATCGTGTCCTTGATGAAGAGCACGGCCAGGTAGATGAGCACGCCCGACACGGCCGCCCCGATGAGGTTCAGCAGCACCTCGAAGACGACCTTCATCCAGCGCGGCGCGAGCCGGATGAACGCGTCCACGCCGATGTGGATGTTCTTCCGCACCCCGACCGCGGTGCCGATGAAGATCGTCCAGACGACCAGGTAGCGGGACAGCTCCTCGGACCAGGACGGCGTGTAGTTGAACACGTACCGCGAGACGACCTGGCCGCAGATGATGAGGGCGACGCTGCCGAGGGCGAGGGCGCAGAGACCATCCTCGATCCATCCGAGGACGCGGGAGACGGTCTTCATCGAGCGGAGGAGCATGGGGGGGACCCTACGCCGCCGCCCCAGTGCGCCGACATTGCGTCTTTCCCTATCAGGGAAAACCCGGATCCCGAGCGGGTGGCCCGCCGATCCACGGCCCGGGGGACGGCCGCCCCCCTTGCCCCCGCAGGCGTTTCGGCGGAAAAACGAGGACGCCGCACCGCCGCCATGTCCTCCATCCTCTCGCGCATCGCCGGAGCCCTGCGCAGCGCGCGATCCCGCGGCGGCTGGGTGTGGGTGCTCCCTCACCTCGTGCTGGGCCTGTTCGTCCTCGCGCTGTTCGCGCTCCTCGCGGTGCTGAGGCAGTACGAGCTGGACACGCGCCGGGGTGCGATCGCGAAGGACATCCAGTGGGCCGAGCAGACGATCCGGTCCAATCTCGCGGACAACCAGGCGTTCCTGCAGCGCCTCGCCGCCGACCTGGCGAATGCGTCGCTCGACGAGGCCGTGTTCCACGCCCAGACCGCCGCGTTCCTCGCCGACAATGCAGAGCTGACCCACGTCGCGTGGGTGGACGCCGACCAGGTCGTGCGCTGGGTGGCGCCCTCCCAGAGCGCCTCCTGGCAGACCGGAGAGCGGCTGTCGTTCGTCGAGCAGACGCTGGCATTCCAGAGCGCGCACCGGACCGGACTGCCCGCCTACGCGATCCCGCCCGCCGAGCCAGAGAGCCGTGCCGCGATCGAGCTGCACGTGCCGGTCACGAACGAGAGGAGATCAGCCGGAACGATCGTCGGCATCTACGCGGCCGACGAGCTCCTCCGCCACGTCGCGCCGCAGTGGTTCTTCGAGAAGTACCGCGTGGTCCTCGAGAACGACGAGCGGGTGTTCTCCGCCAGCTCGGCAATGACCACCGAGACGGATCTCACCGAGAGCGTGACCCTCGATCCGCCCGGCCACGGCCTCCGCCTGCGGGTATCGGCCTACGCGGTGGACTCCAGGGTCCCGTTCGGCATGGTCACCGCCTTCATCGCGGGCCTCGTGATCCTGATGGCGTGGAGCCTCTGGGCGCTGGCCGCGCACACCCGGCGGCGGCTCCGCGCGGAGCGGGAGCGAGACCGGATCTTCAGCCTCTCCCTCGACCTCCTCTGCGTGCTCGATCTCGAGGGGCGGATCCTGGGCGCCAGCCCCGCGTTCCAGCGGGTGCTCCATCTCGCTCCCGAGCTCCTGCAGGGCCGGAACGTGCTCGATCTCGTCCATCCCGACGACGTCGCGGCGACGCGCCGCGAGCTCCGCAAGCTCTGGGCGGGAGAGCCTTCCACCGGGTTCGAGAACCGCTGCCGCTGCGCCGACGGGAGCTTCCGCTGGCTCGTGTGGAGCGCGAACCCGGCGCTCGACGAGAAGCTCCTGTACTGCGTCGCGCACGACAACACCGACCGCAAGCGCGCGGAGGACGCGGTCCGCAGCGACCACGCCTTCCGGAAGGCCATGGAGGAGTCGGTGGTCACCGGCCTGCGCGCCGTGGACATGGACGGGCGCATCACGTTCGTGAACCCGGCCTTCTGCGAGATGGTCGGGTACGGCGCCGACGAGCTGCTCGGCTCGACGCCGCCGTTCCCGTACTGGCCGGAGGAGGAGCTCGGCACGCTGTTCCAGCTCACCGAGCGGTGGATGCACGGGGACACGCCCCGCACCGGGTTCGAGGTCCGGGTCCGGCGCAAGTCGGGCGAGCGCTTCCACGCGCGCATGTACATCTCGCCGCTCATGGACGCGGACGGCCGCCAGACCGGCTGGATGGCCTCCATGTTCGACATCACCGAGCACAAGCGGGCCCAGGAGCTGAGCCAGCAGCACCAGGATCGCGTGCAGCAGACCTCGCGCCTCATCACGATGGGCGAGATGGCCTCGTCCCTCGCCCACGAGCTGAACCAGCCCCTCGCCGCCATCGCCAACTACTGCCGTGGCAGCGTAAACCACCTGCGCGCCGAGCGCTTCGAGCTCGCCGCCGTGACCGCGGCGATGGAGAAGGCCAGCGCGCAGGCCGAGCGCGCCGGCACGATCATCCGGCGCATCCGCGAGTTCGTGAACAAGCGCGAGCCGAACCGCGCTCCCGTCGCGGTCGCCGAGGTGGTGAACGAGGCGCTCGGGTTCGCGGAGATCGACGCCCGCAAGGCGGGCGTCGCGATCGTGCGGGACGTCCCTGCCGATCTGCCCCCCATCTACGCCGATCGCGTGATGATGGAGCAGGTGCTGCTCAACCTCGTGAAGAACGCGGTCGAGGCGATGCAGGGCTCCCGGGAGCCGCGCCAGGTCACCATCTCGGCGCGCCACGGCGGTCCCCGCGTGGTGGAGGTCGCCGTCACGGACCGTGGCCACGGGTTCGGGCCGGATGAGGCGGAGAAGCTCTTCGTCCCGTTCTTCACGACCAAGCCGGACGGCATGGGCATGGGGCTCAGCATCTGCCGGTCCATCGTGGAGTTCCACGGCGGCCGGCTGTCCGCCCAGCCCAACCCCGGCGGGGGGAGCGTCTTCAGCTTCACGCTCCCCGCCGCGTAGAGGAGGCGTCCGTCGTGGACCCGACGCAGCGCGTGTACATCGTGGACGACGACGAGCCGATGCGGGACTCCCTCGTCTGGCTGCTCGAGTCGAAGGGCTTGCGGGTGGAGGCCTACGCGAGCGCCGAGGCGTTCCTCGCGCAGGTGCGGGAGAACATGCACGGCTGCCTCGTGCTCGACGTGCGCATGCCGGGGATGAGCGGCCTCGAGCTGTTCGAGCGGCTGGGACGGGGCCGCGTCACGCTCCCGGTGATCTTCGTCACCGGCCATGGAGACGTCCCGATGGCCGTGTCGGCGGTGAAGAAGGGAGCGATCGACTTCATCGAGAAGCCCTTCAACGACGAGGAGATGCTGCGCCTCGTCGCGCAGTGCCTCGAGAGCGACCGGAGCCAGCGCGAGTCGCGCCGGCAGGAGCTCGCGGTCCGCCAGCGGCTCGCGAGCCTGACCGAGCGCGAGCGGGAGGTGATGAACCTCGTCGTCGCCGGGCGCATGAACAAGCAGATCGGGGACGAGCTCGGGATCGCGATGAAGACGGTCGAGGTTCACCGCGCGCGCGTGATGCACAAGCTCGGCGTCGGCTCCGTCGCCGAGCTGGTCCAGCTCGTGATGGAGTCGGGGAACGGGCGTCGCTAGCTCCAGGGGCGCCGGCGCCGCGGCGCGCCGATGCGCGCTCGCCGCTCTCGCGGTGACCCCGCCCCGCGCCACGCGGCCCCGTCGCCACGCAGGGCGGCGCGGCCGGCGGGGGCCCGGTTATATCGCACGCGCGAACCCGAGCCGCCGTGAGCGCACGGGCCCGGACGCGCCCCAGCGAAGGCGCGCCCGTCGGACGTCGGGCGAGCTGCGGGCACGGGCGGGAGAGCCTCGGGGCGCCGAGGAGGACGGTGGACGTGGCCAACGTGAAGACGAAGAAGGGCGTGATCGGGATCCTCACCGGCGGGGGCGACGTCCCCGGCCTCAACCCTGCCATCCGCGCCGTCACGATCGCGCGCGCGGCGCGAGGGCTACGACGTCATCGGGATCCGGCGCGGCTGGAGCGGCCTCGTGGAGCTCGATCCCGGACCGCCAGGCGGACAACTCCGAGCACACCCAGACGCTCACGTACGAGGTGGTGAACCGGGCCGGGCGCACCGGCGGGACGTTCCTGCACACCTCGCGGACGCGCCCGAGCCACGTGAGGCGGGACGCGGTGCCCGAGCACCTCAGGGACGCCTACGGGGCGGAGGTGAACGATCTCACGCCGCACGTCCTCAAGAACCTCGACTTCCTGGGGATCGACTACCTCATTCCCATCGGCGGCGACGACACGCTCTCGTACGGCGTGCGGCTGTACCGGAAGGGCGTGAAGGTCGTCGCCATCCCCAAGACCATGGACAACGACGTCCCCGGGACCGACTACTGCATCGGCTTCAGCACCTGCGTCACCCGCACCATCGAGATGACGAACCGGCTCCGGACCAGCGCCGGGTCCCACGAGCGGTTCCTGGTGATGGAGGTCTTCGGCCGGTACGCCGGGTTCACGGCGCTCCTCCCGACGATGGCCGGCGCGGCGAACCGCTGCGTCATCCCGGAGCACCAGTTCGACATGGAGCGGCTCACCGAGCTGCTCATCGAGGACCGCAACCGGAACCCGAGCAAGTACTCCGTCGCTGCTCGTCTCGGAGGGCGCGATGTTCAAGGGCGGCGACATGGTGTTCGCGAGCGACGCGAAGGACGCCTACGGCCACGCGAAGCTCGGGCGGCATCGGCGACGTCGTCTCGGCGCACCTGCAGGACCTCTCCGCCAAGTACAACGGCGGCCAGAAGGTCGAGGTCATCACCCAGAAGCTCGGCTATCTCGTGCGCGGCGGCGATCCGGACGCGATCGACTCGATCGTCCCCATGGCGTACGGCAACCTCGCGCTCGATCTGATCTTGAAGGGCTTCCACGGCCGGCTCGTAGTCCTGAAGAACGGCCGCTACGACAACGTCCCGCTCGACGTCGTCACCTCGATGAAGAAGGTGGTGAACGTGCGGGAGCACTACGACGTGGAGCGCTACCGGCCCCTGTTCCGCAGCTTCGAGATGAAGCCGCTGTTCCTCGTCACGAGCGAGGCGGGCTGACGCGCCGCAGCCGGCGAGTCGGCGCCTGCTCGCTCGGCTTCGCGGTCCGTCGGACCCTCACGCACGGTGGAGGGATCCGTCGCGCGCAGCGCGGGTTCGTACGGATGCAGCGCTTCGGTCGAGAGGCCCCACCCAGCGGATGCGCTTGTCCGATGGTGTGGGCAGGCTGCCGAGGACGCGGCCGAGATCCTTACGGCCAGGGGGGGCTGCCGATGTTCCGGGAGAGTGCTCGTGCGGGTGACGCGTTGCTGCGCCTCGGGGACCTGGCGGCGCTCGGCATCGCCGCTCCCATCGCGCTCGCCGTGACGCAGCTCATGCCCGGCGCGGCGCCGCTTCCGCCGCATCCGTTCTCGGTGTACGGGCCGCCGCTCATCTTCTCCTTCTTCCTCTGGCTGGGAAGTGCCTGGCTTTACCAGGTGTACGAGGCACGCTCGCGCTCGCCCTGGGCCGAGCTCGGACGGGTCACGCGCGCGCTCGCGCTCGTGGGGATCCTCGCCGCAGCGGGGTTCTTCCTGGTGAAGCTGCAGAGCGCTTCGCGGATGACGGTGGTCGCGTACTACGTGATCGCCTGGGTCCTGCTCGTCGGGATCCGCTTCTCGATCCGGGCGGTGCTCCGGGCCATGGGGCGGAGCGGACGCCGTGTCCGGTACTACGCGGTGGTCGGGGCGGGCGAGCACGCCACCGAGCTCGTCGAGATGATCCGGGCCCAGGAGTGGGGGCTGAAGCTCGCGGGATACATCGTGGAGGACGGGGCCCCGCCGGCCGGGGCGGACTGCGTCATCCTCGGCAACGTGTCCCAGATGGCGCAGGTCCTCGAGGAGCACGTCCTCGACGAGGTGGTCTTCGCGGTCCCGCGCGAGCGGCTCGCGGCGATGCAGGAGGCGATCCTCGACTGCGAGGAGCAGGGCGTCGGAGTCCGCATCTCGCTCGACGTGATGAAGTTCGGCCGGGCGCGGCTCTCCGTCGGCGAGGTCGCCGGCGTCCCCATGCTCGCCCTGACCCGAACCCCATCGGATACCCTCGCGCTCGCCGCGAAGCGCGCCTTCGACATCCTCGCGAGCGCGCTGGCGCTGCTGCTCCTCTCCCCGTTGCTCGCCGCGATCGCGGTCGCGATCAAGCTCGAGTGCCGCGGGCCCATCTTCTTCCGCCAGCGGCGCGTCGGCCTGAACGGCCGGACGTTCGAGATCGTGAAGTTCCGGAGCATGCACGTCGACGCGGAGGCCCGCCTGGAGGAGCTCCTCGCCCACAACGAGATGACCGGGCCGGTGTTCAAGATGACGCGCGACCCGCGCGTCACCCGGGTCGGCCAGCTCATTCGCAGGACGTCGCTCGACGAGTTCCCTCAGTTCTGGAACGTGCTCCTCGGGGACATGAGCGTCGTCGGCCCGCGCCCGCCCCTGCCTTCCGAGGTGCGCCGGTACAAGCGCTGGCAGCGGCGCCGGCTCTCGGTGAAGCCGGGGATCACGTGCATCTGGCAGGTGAGCGGCCGGAACGAGATCGACTTCGAGCGCTGGATGGAGCTCGACCTCGAGTACATCGATGGCTGGTCGCTCTGGAGCGATCTCCACATCTGCCTGAAGACGATCCCTGCCGTGCTCGGCGCGCGCGGGGCGCGCTGACGGAGCGCCCACACCCAACCCGGCTCACCGCGAGGGGGAGCCCCTGCTCGCCGCGCCGCGACGACGAGCGCGGCCCACGGCGCGTGACCAACGTGCCGCGGGGGATCCGAGGGAGCCGAGAGAGGAACGCGACCGTGAGCCATCCGTCCAGTCCACCGGGGAGCTCGTCCCCGAACGAGCGAGCGCCGGAGCCGCCGGGACACGCCGCGGATCCCGACGCGCTCGGCCTCGCGGCCCTCCGCGACCAGCTGGGGTTCGTGCTCCGCGCCCCTCGGCGACACAAGGCGCTCGCGCTCGCGTCGTTCCTCTCCATCCTCGCGCTCGCGGTCGTCGCCGTGAAGGTGATCCCGCACCGCTATCAGGTCGAGGCGAGCATCCTCGCGCAGCGCAACCCGGTCATGGCCGCGCTCTCCAACCCGGGGATGAACCGCGAATGGGACGCGCCCGCGCGGGCGGCGCGCGAGGTGGTGATCCGGCGGGAGCACCTCGTCGCGCTCGCGGAGGACACCCGCCTGATGGAGCGGTACCTCGCGAACCGGGCTCCCGCCGTCCGCGCGCGCGACTGGCTCGTGGAACGCCTGACCGGCCGGGCCCGCGACCCGGCCCGGCTGTTCGAGGACCTGGTGGCCACGCTCGCGGAGCGGCTCTGGGTCACCGTCTCCCCCGAGGGCGCCGTCACCATCACGTTCGTGTGGTCGGATCGCGAGATCGCCTGCGAGATCGTCGAGGCGGCCCTGCAGACCTTCCTCGACGAGCGGTACGCCTCCGAGATCAAGGCCATCGGCGAGACCGTCGCCATCCTGCAATCCCATGACGCGAAGGTGCAGCGGGACGTCGCGGCGACCCTCGAGCGGGTCGAGGAGCGGGAGCGGTCGCTCGGGATCCGGTCCCTGCGCCCGGTGAGCGGGGTCGGTCGCGCTCGCGGGCCGGCCCCCGACGACGAGGCCGCCCGGCTCGACGCGCTCCTCGCGGCACGCCGCCGCGCGCTGACCAATCTCGAGGCGCTCCGGCAGCAGCGGCTCGCCGATCTGCAGGCGCAGCTCGCGCGGGAGCAGACCGTCTACGCTCCGAGCCACCCGACGCTCATCAGCACGCGCGCCGCCCTCGAGAGCCTGTCGCAGCCCTCGCCCCAGATCACGGCGCTCCGCGCCGAGGCCCAGGATCTCGAGCGGCAGCTCGCGCTCCGTGGCCGGCCCAGCCCGGACGCGGCGAGCGGCCCCGTCCTGGAGTCCGATCCAACCGGGGTCCGCCTCCGCCTGGTCGGGACGGACGACCCGCGCCTGGAGTTCGAGCGCAGGCGGCTCGAGGACCTGCTCCGCCAGCGCTCCAACCTGCTCGACCGGATCGACTCCGCCCGGGTCGAGATGGACACCGCGCAGGCCGCGTTCAAGTACCGGTACAGCATGATCGCGCCGCCGCTCCTCCCCAGGAAGCCGATCAAGCCGTACGGCCTCCTCGCGGTCGTGGGCGGGGTCCTCGGCGGGCTCTCGATGGCCTTCTTCGCCTCCGCGGCCGCCGATCTCGGCGGAGGGCGCATCCTGGAGCGGTGGCAGCTCGAGCGCAGCCTGGGGCTGCCCGTCCTGGGCGACGTCCCGCGCTGACCGGTGCGCCCCGCGGGCGCTGCCGCCGCGCCGCCCCTCACGCCTTCCACAGGCGGGGCCTGGCGGCGCTCGCCCTTTGGGCGCCGAGCGCCCCCTCGACCACGTTCCGCGTGTCCACCACGAGCGGCACGTCGCGGTAGAGGCTCCCGTCCTTGAAGGCGTCGTGCGCGGTCGCGAGGACGAGCGCGTCGTAGCGGGCGAACGCCGCGGCATCGACCGGGACCGACCGGAGCCCGAGATCGTGCTTCCGCGTCTTCCGCGCGACCCGGAAGAACGGGTCGCAGTAGTCGACGAGCGCTCCGGCCCGCTGGAGCAGCTCGATGATCTCGTACGACGGCGACTCGCGATCGTCGTCCACGTTCGCCTTGTACGCCAGGCCGAGGACCAGCACGCGCGCTCCCTTCACGGCCTTGCCGTCCGCATTCAGCGCCTCGGCCACCTTGCTCACCACGTAGCGCGGCATGCGCGTGTTCACCTCTCCCGCGAGCTCGATGAACCGCGCCCATTCGCCGTGCTCGGCCGCCTTCCACGCGAGGTAGAAGGGATCGAGGGGGATGCAGTGCCCGCCGAGCCCGGGCCCGGGGTGGAACGCCATGAAGCCGAAGGGCTTCGTCTCGGCGGCCCGGATCACCTCCCACACGTCGATCCCCATCCGGTCGAAGATGACCTTCAGCTCGTTCACCAGCGCGATGTTGACGGACCGGAAGACGTTCTCGAGGAGCTTGGCCGACTCCGCGACCCGGGCGCTCGAGACGGGAACGACCCGCTCCATCGCGAGCGCGTAGAGCGCCGCGGCGGCACTCGTCGAGGCGTCGTCGACGCCGCCGACCACCTTCGGGATGCTCCGGGTCGTGAAGTCCTTCCGGCCGGGATCCTCCCGCTCCGGAGAGAACGCGATGAGGAAGTCCTCTCCGCACCTCAGCCCCGAGGCCTCCAGCAGCGGCCGCAGCTCCTCGTCGGTGGTGCCCGGGTAGGTCGTGGACTCGAGCACGACGAGCTGGCCCTTGCGGAGCCGCGGGGCGATCTCGCGGGCCGTCGCGTGGATGTAGGAGTTGTCCGGCTCGCGGTGCGCTCCGAGCGGCGTCGGGACGCAGATCATGATCGCATCGCACGCGCCGAGCCGGTCGAAGTCGGACGTGGCGGAGTACCTCCCGCTCGCGACCGCGGCCGCCACCCGCTCGGGCCCGATGTGTCGGATGTACGACTCGCCGCGTCCGATCGCCTCGACCTTCCTGGAGTCGACGTCGAAGCCCACGACGCGGAGCCCCGCCTCGCAGAAGACGAGCGCGAGCGGCAGCCCGACGTACCCCTGACCGATCACTCCGACGACCGCAGCTCGCTGCGCGATCCTCTCCATCAGCCCGTGCATCGGCGGCACCCCCGGTTGGCGTGGCGACCGCGAATCTATTCAGCCTCGCGCGCGCGAGGGGCGGGACCGGTGGGGGCACGAGAAGGAGAGACCACGCGCGGCGCGACCGGCAGCCCTCACGCGCTCGCGACCGCGCGCCTCGCGCGGACGAACGCCGCTGCGAACCAGAGCGTCCACACGGCGTGGACGACATAGGCCACGAGCCGCGCGCCCGCGACGCCGAGGGCGCCCCACTTGACGAGCACGAGCGTCGCGCCGAGGAACACCGCGGCCCATCCGGAGTTCATCAGGAAGCCGAGCCACAGGCGGTTCGACGCGGCGAGGACGTTGCCGACCGGGTTCGTGACGGCGACCAGGCCCGCGGTGACGAGGACCACGATCAGGGTCGGCCACGCGGCGCCGAACGCGGCGCCGTACATGGCCATGATGTGCGGGCTCGCGAGCGCCCCGACCGCGACGATGGGCGCGACCACCACGAGGTTCAGGGTCATCGCCGCGCGCAGCACCTTGCGCGCGCCGGCGGCGTCGCCCTGGCCGACGCGCTCCGAGAGCACCGGCAGCACCGCGCCGCTCAGGGCGGTAGGCAGGAACAGCACCGCCGCGTACCACTGGTTCGTCGCGCTGAACGCGCCCATCTCGGCATACCCGCGCGGCTGGTTCACCAGGATCGCCGCGGCCGCCCAGGACACGGGCGTGACCATCAGCCCCTGCGCGAGCGCCGGCAAGGAGAAGGTCCACAGGACCCGCTGCTCCCGCGACCACCCGCGCACGCCGATGGGGATGCCGAGCCGCCGCGCGTGTGCCCGCACCGCGCCGTGGGTGAGCGCCCACTGGACCGCCGCCGTGACCGCCATCGCCCAGACGGCGCCCGTGAGGCCCCACAGCCACACGCCCGCGACGGCGACCGGAACCGACAGCACGCCGGTGCCCACGTTCAGCCACGTCGTCGTGCGAAACGCCTCGAACCCTGCCAGGGCCCCGGTCTGGGCGCCCCCCATCGTCGTGAAGAAGAGCGCGACGGCGGCGACGCGCAACGCCCCCGCGAGCTGCGGCGCGTCGAGCATCCGTGCCGAGAGCCACGGGGCGAAGCCCCACATCGCGCCGGCCGCCAGGAGCCCGGTCGCGGCGCTCGCCACCGCGGAGAGCGCGAGGATGCGTCCCGCCCGCTCGGGGTCCCGCTCGCGCAGCTCGGCCACGTACTTCGTGGCGGTCATGCCGAGGCCGAGGCTGGAGAACGCCTGGAACGTCATGAGCGTCGAGCTGATGACGCCGAGCTCCCCATAGCCTTCCTTCCCCAGGATGCGCGCGGTCACGACCGACGCCGCCAGGGCCAGCGCGCGAGAGAGCGCCGCGCCGGCCAGGGACCAGAACGCGCCGTGCGCGAGGCGATAGGCGAGATCGGAGCTCTCCACCTGCGCCACGACCCGCCGGATGCCTGCCGGCACCGCGGGGTGGACGGAGATCCGGCGCAGCAGCCCCCGCTCTCCCCCGTGCACGGCGGCGAGGTCGCTCACTCGAGCCTCCGCGGATCGGCCCCGCCCCCGGCCAGGCCGAGCGCCGTGGAGATCCGCTCGCTCGCGTGTCCATCCCCGTACACGTCCACCTTCCTCGCCAT
Organism: uncultured delta proteobacterium; assembly: GCA_963721145.1. Taxonomy (GTDB): domain Bacteria; phylum Myxococcota; class Myxococcia; order Myxococcales; family Anaeromyxobacteraceae; genus Anaeromyxobacter. Next base: position 239,253 of record CAVRIC010000001.1, read on the forward strand.
CTGCCGGTACGTGGCCTCGTCCCGCAGCAGCCGGAGCGTCCATTCCTGGATGACGGATCGGCTCGTCCCGACGAGACGCGACACGCCCGCATCCACGCTCTCGCGCCGCTCCGTCACGTCGCGCATGACGAGCACCGGCTTCCCGAGCGCCGCCGCCTCCTCCTGGATCCCTCCCGAGTCGGTCAGGATGAACCGGCATCGCTGCGCGAGCCACACGAGCTCGGGGTATCCGACCGGCTCGCCGAGATGGACGTTCGGCGCCGCGCCGAGGATGTCGAACACCGGCCGCCGCACGTTCGGGTTGAGGTGCACCGGGTACACGAACTGGACGCTCTCGCCCGCCGCGACGTCCCGGATGGCCCGGCAGAGGTCCTCGAACGGCTGCCCGAAGCTCTCGCGGCGGTGGCCGGTGACGAGGACGAACGGCCGATGCGAGATCGAGGCGCGGGAACGAGCGCCGGAGCGAGCGGAGCGCCGGCCCTCCGTCGCCGAGCCGCTCCCGCGCGATGTGCAGTGCGTCGACGACGGTGTTTCCCACGACGTGGATGCGGTCGGCGGGGACGCGCTCCGCGAGGAGGTTCTCGCGCGCGGCGGAGGTGGGACAGAAGTGCGCATCCGCGAGCGCGGCCGTCATCACCCGGTTCGCCTCCTCCGGAAACGGCTTCGACCCGATCGAAGCTCCGGAGCCCCGCCTCCACGTGCGCCACCTTCACGTGACGATGGAACGACGCGAGCGCCGCGACGAACGCGGTCGTCGTGTCGCCCTGCACGATGGTCCAGTCCGGAAGGAATTCGGTGAGGACGTCGTCGAGCCCGGCGAGGCTGCGGGCTGCGAGCGCACTGAGCGGCTGGTTCGGCCGCATCACGTCGAGGTCACGATCGGCCGTGATCCGGAAGAACGACAGGATGCTCGCGACCATCTCCCGGTGCTGTCCGGTGAGGCACACGCGCGCCTCAGCCCCGGGGCGGTTCTGGACGTCGAGGATCACCGGCGCGAGCTTGATGGCCTCGGGGCGCGTCCCGAGGACGATGAGGATCTTCGTGTTCGGCGGCGGGGGCATGGGACCCATTTGCGGAGAGAGGGGCTCGTGAGACGACGGGAGGGTAGCCATCGCGCGACGCACTCGACACCGGCGCGCGGATCGAAGATCTGCATGCTCACGTACCAGGACTCGCCGACGTGCCTGCCTCCCATGTTCAACGAGGGTGTGTCGCTCGCACGCTCCGGGCTCGAGGTGGACGCGCTGTGCCTCGGCTCCGGCGCCTCGTCGAGCCCGACGGAGGAGCACGCCCCCGGCTTCACCACGCATCGGATCCCGATCCGGACGCGGCGCTTCTTCCATTCCCTCTTCGGGGTCGGGACGACACGTCCCGCGATCGCGGCGGTGCAGTACGTCCTGTCCTACGCGGAGTACGCCGTGAAGGCGTCCGTCCGGGCCCTGCGATCCCGCGCGGACCTGTACGAGGCGCACGACCTTCCGCCGCTCCTGCCGACGATCCTCGCGGCCAAGCTCCGCCGAAAGCCCGTCGTGTACCACGCGCACGAGCTCTGGTCCGAGAAGCACGCCAGGGTTCCCTTCGCCGGCTTCTGGCGGCTCCTCGACCGGATGCTCGTGCCCCGCTGCGACGAGGTGGTCACGCCGGACGAGCATCGGTCGCGCATCTACCGCGACGAGTTCCGCGCGCGCAGCACCCCGATGACCGTACGCAACTGCCCCCCGTACCGGCCCCCCATCGTGAGCACGGTCCTTCGCGACGAGCTGGCGCGGCGAGGGATCCGCTGCTCCACGATCGTGCTGTACCAGGGGCTCATCGACTCGATGCGGTGCATCGAGGAGATCGCCGCGGCGACTCACCACTTCGACGACGGGGTGGTCCTCGTCGCCATTGGGAGCGGGTTCGGCGCATGGGCCGACCCTGCCGCGGCGCTCGCCGGCCACCCGCGCATCGTGGTGCTGCCCCGGGTCCGCTACGAGGATCTCCCTCCGTACACCGCCTCGGCGGACGCGGGCATCGTGCTGTACCGGAACGATTGCCGGAACAACTACCTCTGCGCGCCCAACAAGGTGTTCGAGTACATGATGATGGGGCTGCCCGTGATCGCTGCGAGCTATCCCGGGATGCTCGAGCTCGTCCAGGGGGAGGAGGTCGGGCTCTGCGTCAACCCCGAAGATCCGCGGGAGATCGCGGCCGCGGTGAACCGCCTCGCGGCGGACGTCGCGCTGCGGGCGCGCCTGAAGGCGAACGCGCTGCGGCTCTCGAGGAGCCGCTACAACTGGGAGAACGAGTTCCGCCCGCTCTTCGAGCGGTACCGATCCCTACTCGTGAGGGGAGGTCGGCAGGCGAGCGCGCCCGTCCCGGGCGGCGCGGTGCGGGCGCCGCTGCGGCACCGCGCGCAGGTCGCGCGCCGGTGACGTCGCGGGGCTTGCATCCGTCGGGTGCGCGACGCGTGCGCGCGACGTACGCCGTCGCGAGGGGCTCCCGCGTGGTGCGCCCCGCGATGGCGGTACCGCCCGCCGCGTGCGCTCCGTAGATCGCGCACACGTGCCGCTGCGCGATTCGCGGCGCGGGACCCTCGGGAGCACATCGATGATCGACCGCTCCGCCATGCACGCACGACCCGTCTCCACCGCCGGAAGTCCCTGCCGGCGCGCGCCGGCGCTCGTCGCCCTCCTCGTCGCCGCAGGCTGCCGCGCCCACGCGGCCGGCGGGATCCCGGTCGAGCACCTGCCGCCCGCCCCCCCGGCGGACCCCGAGTACCGCATCGCGCCCGGGGACGTGCTCAGCGTGAGGGTGTGGAACCAGGACTCGATGTCCCAGGCCCACGCGCGCGTCCGCGACGACGGGCGCATCTCCCTCCCCTTCCTGCACGACGTCGCCGTGAGCGGGCAGACGCCGGCCGCGCTGTCGCGGCGCCTCGAGTCGGACTTGAAGAGCTACGTCGTGAGCCCGGTGGTCACCGTGACGGTGGACGAGGCGCGGCCGCTCCGGGTATCGGTCATCGGGGAGGTGACGCACCCGGGGGTGCACGAGGTCGAGCGCGGAGCGGGGGTCCTCGTCGCCCTCGCGGCCGCGGGCGGGCTCACCCCCTACGCGCACCGCGACAAGGTCTACGTGCTGCGGCCGGCGACGTCCGGGCCAATCCGGATCCGCTTCACGTTCGCGGCCCTGGCCCGCGCGGAGCGCCCGGCTGCGTCGTTCGTGCTGCGACCGGGCGACAGCGTGGTCGTCGAGTGATGGTGGCGCTTCCGGCGGGGCTGGTGGTCGCGGTCGCGCTCGCCGCGTGGGACGACCTTCACCTCGACGCGGGAGTCGCGACCGGGGCGCGGACCCGCACCACCCTCCCGAGCGTCGGGCCGTCCACGACCATCGCCGAGGGCACCGTGGAGCCGCGCGTCGGCGCCGCGCTCGCAGGTCCCGACCTCGGGATCGCCGTGGGGTACCACCCGCTGCTGCGAGCGCCCGATCTGCTCACGCGAGACCACTTCGACGTGCTCCACGCGGCGGACGCCCGCGCCCGGCTGCGACTCGACCCGGTCTGGCAGCTCGACGCCTTCGCAGGGGGCGCGCGCGGCCGGACCGACCTCCTGAGCGAGAGCCGCCGCGCTCCTGCGGACCTCCAGACCATCACGACGAGACAGGTCGTCCTGTACCGCTCTGCGCGCGCGGACCTCCGCCTGGAAGGGTCCACGGACCCCCGGACGACGATGACCACCTCCGTGGGCTGGTTCATCGGCGGGGGCGAGGATGCCGCCTCCCGTGCGCTGGCCCCGGTCGAACGGGGCGTGCGAGCCGAGGGCATGCTGAGCTGGAGCGCGACGAGGCGCGACCGCCTCGTGGGGCACCTCGACGCGATCGGGGCGGAGATCCTGGACCGGACGACGGCGATCGCCGCGATCACCGGGACGTGGCGCCGGCGGTTCACGCCGCAGGTCGAGGGCCGGATGGGCGGAGGGGCGATCGTGGGGGTCATGCGGGATCCCGCATCGGGGGAGCGGCGTGAGATCGCCCCGGCCGCCGAGCTGGGGCTCGCGAACACCGACGCGCGTCGCGAGCTCTTCGAGGACGTCGCCGTGCGGCTGGGCGCGACGATCGACCGGGCCACGGGCGAGGTCGCGCGGCAGCTCGAGGCGACCGCAATCGCGGGGTGGGCGTTCGCGAGGAGGTGGACGCTCTCGGGCCGCGGCGGCGCAACGTGGTCCTGGGTGCCTTCGGGGGACGTCGCCCGCGTCTCGCTCGCGACGCAGCTCGGCTGGGCGGCGCTGGAACACGTGACACTCGGCGGCGGCGTCTACGCCGACTGGCAGCACACCGCGAGCCCCGCGCTGCCGTCGTTCTACGAGGGCGGCGTCTTCGTCTCGGCATCCGCCGCGACGGCGGGACGGGCGCCTTGAACCTCCGCCCCCACGTCCGCATCTTGTTCCACCCTCACCCGGAGAGCCCATGCGCACCCACCCCAGCGTGAACGTCGGACCGAACGAGGCCATGCTTCGCCTCGATCCCCGGGCGGAGAAGCGGTACCAGCAGCTCTGGCTCGGCATCACGCGGCGCACGTGGAGGTCCATCGTCCTCGTGCCTGCCGATCCGGGCGGCTCCGCCGCCGAGGTCGCGAGGTGCCTCGCCGCGGTCGGCAAGGAGCTCTGCGAGGTGCCGGTCACAGCCATCGCGCTCAGCTCGCTCGAGTACGGGTCCACCCTGGCGCTGGCCGAGCTTCAGCAGCGCATGGAACGCGAGCAGGAGCCGTCGGCGCGACGCGCCGCCCTCGTCGAGGTCACCGCCACGACCCTCGACCGTGACGCGCCCGAGAGCGCGTCGATCCCGCACGCGATCGGCGGCGAGGCGCTCGCGCTCTCGCCGGCGGCGCGCCTCGTCATCGCCATCCCCGCGGTCATCTCCGAGCCGCTCGGCGGCGCGGTCGCGCGACACGCGGACGCGGTCGTCGTGTGCGTCGAGCGCGGACGGACGCGCGCCGCCGACGTCCGGCTCACCGCCGAGCTCATCGGGCGCGAGCGGATCGCGGGCTGCTTGCTGGTGGAGTGACCGGGCCGGACGCCGCGGCGAGGCCGGGCTTCGCGAACGGGTTCCGGTACGTGCCCACCGCCTGCTGCGCGAGCCGAACCACGACGGGCGGCTGGTGAAGGAGATACCGCCGCCAGCGCTGGCGCGGCTCGCGCGCCAGGCGGTAGAGCCATTCGAGCCCGGCGTCCGTCACCCAGGAGCGCGGGCGCTCCAGCGTGCCCGCCTCGTAGTCGATCGTGCCGCCCAGGGGCAGGAACGTCCGGACGTGCGGGAGCCGATGCCGGTGCTTCACGATGAACTTCTCCTGCCGCCCGGCCCCGAGCCCGACGAGCAGCACCGTGGCCTTCGACGCGTCGATCCGCGCGAGGAGCCGGTCGACCTCGCCGGGCCGCCGCTCGAAGTCGAAGGGGGGCGCGGCGGTGCCCACCACCATGGTCCGGCCGACCTTCGCGTTCACGTTGCGAGCCGCGATCTGCGCCACCCCCGGCGCACCCCCGCAGATGAACACCGTCATCCGTGGGTCGTCGCGGTGGCGCATGTAGAAGCGCGGGAAGAAGTCGGAGCCTGACACGCGCTCCCGGAGCGGCGTCCCGAGGAGCTTGGCCGCGACGAACAGGATCTGGCTGTCGCAGGTCACCACGTCGAACTGCGGCAGGATCTCGAAGAACTCCCGGTCCCGCTGCAGCTTCATGATCATGTCGACGTGGAGCGTCAGGAGCATGCCCTCGCGGAACGTTCCGGAGAGCTCCTCCATCGTGATGTCGTCCACGTCGACGTTCAGGAGCCTCACGCGGCGGCGCATCGATTCCGGCTCCTCGCTCACGGCGCGTGCGCGGGGACCAGCTCGGGTCCCGCGCGGCGAACGGCCGGCGGCCGTCCCCACGCCGCCTCGATGAGCTCCTTCGTCCGCCGGATGTGGCCTGGCGTCGACGCGCCGAACACGATCGCGTGCAGCCCCTCGAGGCCGCACACCCACTCGATCGCCTCCTCGGGCGGGATCGCCCCCGAGGCGAACACCGACATCGCGATCGCCCGGCAGCGGCCGGACCGGAGCACCTCCCGGTACGCGTCGATGCCGCCCGACATGCGGAACCCGATCTTGTTGATGTTGGCGCAGACGATGGGGTTGCGGACCCCGGCCTCCTCGAGGGCGTCGACGCAGCCGCGGCAGGTTCATCGTGATGAAGCCGGCCTCCGCGCCGTACCGCTCGCGGATGTGGCCGATCGAACGCGGCGAGCACGTCGTGGAGCTTGAGCCCGAGCAGGAGGTCCGTCACCACGTTCTGCACGAAGATCACCGGGGTCTTCAGCCCCCGGAACCGCTTCATCTCGGCGTCGACCAGGAGCTCCATCAGCCGGACCGACGTCCTGCGCGACGACGGCCTTGGCGCCCTTGAACAGGGTCTCCACGAGGCCGCCCGGAGCGAACCGCCGGAGCGTCTCCAGGATCCCGACCTCGCCCACCGAGTTCGCGTACTTGTGCGCGTACGGCATGCACGGGTAGAACTCGAAGCCGGGCGTACCGCCCCGGATCGCTCCGGATCGCGTCCACGATCTCGCCCATGCGATCGTGCGTCGTGCACATGAACGCGTCGATGCCGAGGTCGTAGGCGCCGTCGAGCACGCGCATGATGGCTCCCGGCATCCCTGAACTTCATCGCCTGCGCGCGCGCCTTCTCCTCGGACATGTGGTTCACGCCGAAGAACTGGTTGTCGCCGAACAGGATGCGATGCATTAGCGGCCCCTCGCGGCGGTCATGACGAGGTCCACGACCCGGTCGGTCTCGTAGGCGCTCGCGAACGAGTTCTCGTGATCGGGGCTGCCGGACTGGACGGCGTCCACGAACGCGTCGATCTGCGCCGAGTACTCCTCTCCGCGCAGGTAGAACGCGATCGGGACCTGCAGCTCGGTGGTGTACCTGGACGTCCAGCCGGACGGGTAGTCCTCGAGCTCCGCTCCGCCGCGGAGGTACACGCGGCACTCCTGCCGGTCCACGACGATCTTCCCCTTCGTGCCGTGGAGCGCGATCGTGGTGCTCATCTTCCGGTAGGTCTCGTCGCTCCAGTTCGTCTCGAGCTGGCCGCTCGCGCCGCCGGGATAGCGGAAGGTGGCGTAGACCGCATCCTCCACGTCCCTCGAGTAGACGCTTCGCAGGTGCGCGCCGAGGACCTGCTCGGGCGGCCCGACGATGAAGTTCATGAGGTCGATGACGTGGGAGGCGTAGTCGTGCAGGCAGCCGCCGCCCTCGGATTGCTTCGCGCGCCACGTGAGCCCCGTCTTCGGCCGGATCACGACCTGGCCGAAGGCGGTCCCGCCGACGTGATAGACCTCGCCAAGCGCGCCCCCCCGCGCGAGGCGTCGCGCCTCGCGGAAGGTCCCGACGAACCGGTTGTGGTACCCGACCTGGTTGGCGCGGCGGCGCGCCTTCGCCTCGTCCGCGAGGCGCCTGCTCTGCGCCGGATCGAGGCAGAGGGGCTTCTCGACGAACACGTGCAGGTCGCGCTCGAGGGCGTACGACGCGGCGTCGAAGTGCGTTCCGGTCGGGGTCGCGACGAACACGCAGTCGAGCCCGCCCGAGTCGATCATCGCGCGGTAGTCGCTGAACGTCCTCACGCCGGTGTGCTTGCGCAGCGCGGAGGTGACGTACGCCGCGCTGTCGCAGATCGACGCCACCTCCACCCGTGGGTGTGCCCCCAGGATCGCGTGGTGGGAGATCCCCATCTTGCCGACGCCGATGATGCCGGCCCTGATCATTTCCGGTCGCCCTCCGCGCGTGTCGACGAGCTGCGCCACGTGCCGTTCCCCGTCGTTCGGACCCCGAGCGGCCGCAGATCGTTCGGCTCCCGGGCAGCCGCAAGCTGTGGCGCCCGCACCGGAGCACACAGTCCCTCGACGGACCATTCACGCTCCGTGACGCACGAGCCGGCGTACCGCGGGGGCGGATCCGTGGGGGCGATGGCTCGCCCGATCGTCCCCCCGCCCGCCGGCCGCTGGAGCGCTCGATTCCGGGTGGGGGAAGTCACCATACGTCAATGGCCCACGCCCGCCGGCACGCGCCCGGCCTCTCCGTCGCGACCGGGTACTGCACCTTCCCGAGCCCGGTGGACACCCAGGCCTCGGACGCGCTCCTCCGCCACGGCGACTTCGACTACGTCACGAACGGCGTGCACCCGAGCCACATTGCAAGCCGATCTTGCCGGTGCGTCTCCCCCGTGCGGTTGCGCTGCGGCCGCCGCCTTCGTGACGAGCCTCCTCGGCCCGGTGAGCTCCCGCCGATCATGCGCTCGGCCTGCCCCGCGATCCGAGATGTGACGGATTGTCAGCGCGGGCAGGGGGGGGCCCCGGCTGCGCGCGACGAGCGTTGCTCGCCGGGCGGCGCGGCACGTCCGACGTGATCCGCGCTCAGGCGGCCGCCGAGCTGCCCTGCTTGCGCGCCACGAAGGACACGATGCGAGCGACGCTCTCGAGGTTCTCGGGGGTGGCCTCGTGGTCAGCGATCCGGATCGCGAACTCGGCTTCGAGGAACGAGATCAGCTCGAGCATCCCGGTCGAGTCCACCAGCCCGCTCGTGATGAGCAAGGTGTCAACCGCGACCTCCTCCGCGTCGACGTAGAAGTTCTCGACGACGAACTGCCTCACCCTCCGAGCGATGTCCATGTCACGCCTCCGCGGAGCTCGATGCTCGAAAATGGCATCGTCGCCCCTGTGCCGCGGCCCTGTTCCCGGTGCCCACCCTCTTGGCGCTCGCCGCCGGCACCATCAGGGCCGGCCCGGGACGCGCGCGGGCACGGTGCGGCCCGGAGCGGGAATCCCGAGCAGGCCCGCCTCGTCGAGCGCCGCCCGCATGCGCTCCGCGATCAGCGCCGCTCCGCGATCGGTGTAGTGCACGTCGTCCGCGAAGAGCTCGAGCGTCCTCGGAACCGCGGCGGCGAGGTCGACCACCGGCACTCCCCATTGCCGCCCGACCCGCAGCACCGCCTCGTTCAGCTTCCGCTGCCCGTCGACGAGGCCCAGCTCGGACCACCCCGGGCTCCAGAGCTGCTCGTCCGCGATCTGGAGGTGGAACGCCTCACGGTTCCGCTCGTCCACGAGCGAGGGGTACGTGACGAGCACCGGCGCGGCCCCGCCCGAGCGGGCGACCCGGATCAGCTCCCCGAGGTGCTCCTCGAACGCGACGACCTTCCCGGGCGGAACGACGTCGGCGAAACTGCCGCCCGGCTCCGCCTGACGGCGACGGCGCAGCTCGCGATCGATGCGCCACTCCCTGAGCCGCGCCCGCAGCGACGTCGGCACCACGCCCTGGATCGCGAGCCTCAGCTTGGCCTGGAGGCGGGAGCGGACCCGTGGGGCGGGCGCCTGCGTGGGCGCGGGACCCGCGTCGGATGCGCGCGGCGATCCCAGCTCCGCCAGCACATTCACGTACAGCACGACGACGTCCGGCCGGAGCGGCAGGACGTGCCCGTCGAGGTACGAACGCCGCCCACGCCGTCCGAGCCCGACCACGGACGCGTTCACGACCTCCACGCCGCGGGGCTCCAGGAGCGCCCCCAGGCGCGCGGGCCACTCACCGCTCTCGGACTCGTAGAGGCCGAAGCTCTCCGACTGGCCGAGGCAGGCGACCCGCAGCGTGCCGGGCGCCTTGTCACGCTCGATCTCTCCGCCGCGGAAGCCGAGCCCGTTGATGCGCCACCTCTCGAACCGGGCCCCCGGCACGTTCTGCGGCACCCCGCCCGGACCGACCCGGCGCAGGATCTCCGGGCCGTACGGCTCCCACAGCGGTGCCCCGTAGGTGAGTCGATTGTCGACCCGCGCGGCGAGCTCGAGGACGAGCGCGGCCACCACCAGGTGAACCATCACCCGGAGCAGAGCGGCCATCCGCCGATGGGTCTCGCGGCCGCGCACGTTTCAGAACTGCTGGTAGACGAAGCTGCGCGTCGCGGTCCCGAGAAAGGCGACGCAGTACAGGAGCGCGGACGCGAGGACGGTCTGGCCGAGCGTCCAGGGCCGCGCCGGGGCGGCTTCCGGTGACGCCGCGTCCCCCGGCCGCTCGCCGCGTTGCAGGAGGACGGCGAGGACGGGCGTGGCCACGAGCACCGCCAGCATGGCCGCGAACCGGCTCGCAGGCTGCCCGAGGACCAGGAGCGACGCGAGGTCGCGGCCTGCCGCGACGCGCGCGAGCGAGCCGGCGAGGCCCGACACCGCGTGACCGGCGACGTGCAGCGCGTCTCGGAGCGATGCGGCGCGGAACGGAATCCACGCCGCGCACACGAGGTGGAACGTGACGACGACCTGGAGGGGTCCGCGGAGCCACGACCCTTCCAGACGGACCGCGCGCGCCACCCTCGTCTTCCAGGGCCGGTAGAGCGCGGACGCGGCCAGGAAGACCCCGTGGAGCGCGCCCCACGCCACGAAGGTCCAGGCCGTCCCGTGCCAGAGCCCCGAGAGGAGGAAGGTCGCGATGAGGGCGAGCGGGGTCCCCCAGGTCCGCCAGTCGCGCAGCGTGAGCTGCAGCGGCCGGAAGACGTAGTCGAGCAGCCACGAGGAGAACGAGATGTGCCAGCGGCGCCAGAACTCCGCGATCGAGCGCGCCCGGTACGGCGCGGCGAAGTTCGGCACGAGGCGGATCCCGAACAGACGCGCGACGCCGAGCGCCATGTCGGTGTAGCCGGCGAAGTCGTAGTACAGCTGCGCGGCGAGCAGCCAGGTGGCGATCACGAGGGGCAGCCCCTCGAAGCGGCGAACGTCGCCGTACACCGCGTCCACGAACGGGGCGATGCGATCCGCCACCACGACCTTCTGGAAGAGGCCCCACAGGAAGAGCCGGGCCCCGGCGGAGAGGTCGTGGAGCGACGGCCGAGGCAGGTCGCGGAGCTGCGGGAGCAGGTGATCGGCGCGCTCGATGGGCCCCTGCAGCAGCTTCGGGAAGAACACGAGGTGGAGCGCCCAGCGCGGGAGATCGCGCTCCGCCTGGACCACGCCGGCGCTCACGTCGAGCAGGTACGAGATCGCCTGCAGCGTGTAGTACGACACCCCGAGCGCGGCCACCGGCCCGGCGCCGGTCCCGATGCGGACCAGGGCAAGCGCGCCGAGGCACGCGGCGATCCCGAGCCCGAGCGCGGCGCGCCGCAGCGGCAGGTTTCGCCAGCGCTCCAGCAGCCGGCCGCACCCGTACGACACGATCGTCACGGCACCGAGCAGCGCGAGCAGGTGGGGCGCGCCCCAGATCGCGTACAGCACGCAGCTCGCGGCGAGGAGGCTGAAGACGCGGCCGCGCGGGCCCAGGACGAGGCACGCCCCGAGCGCGAGGGCCAGGACGATCGCGAACGGGGCGGAGACGAAGGACATCGGCCCGGGCTCCGCGGGGGCTCAGGTCCTCGCGTCGATCAGGGCCTGCAGCTGCCCGACGTCGCGCAGCCGCACGATCTCCGCGGTCTTGAAGCGGATCCCGAAGGCCGCCTCCACCGCGCTGATGATCCGGACGTGGCTGAGCGAGTCCCACCCCGGGACGGTGCCCGCGGTGGTGCGTTCGTGGATGTCCCAGGCGTCGAGCTCGAGCTCTTCGAGGATCACGTTTTTCAGCTTCTCCGAAATCATCCGGCGCTCCGTGTCGGACGTCACTTCCAGGCCACCTCGTCGAGCGCGCGCCCCTTGTTGGCGGCGCGGGCGGGCTTGCCCGACGAGCTCTTGATGAGCCACCGCGGCGGGACGAGGTAGACGCGTGCGATGGTCACGTCGATCGCCATGCCCGCCTGCATCACCGCGAGCCGCAGCGCCCGGCGCCCGGCGTCCCCCGCGATCTCGGTCTCGGCGACGACACACAGCACCTCCGTCCCGAGCTCCTCGTCGTCGGCGCCGAAGGCGACGACCCGCCCCGGGATCACGCCCGGCACCTGCCCGGCGGCGTCCTCGACGTCCTCGGGGAGGATGTTGTTCCCGGCCACGATGACGAGGTCCTTCTTGCGCCCGATGACGAAGCACTCGCCCTCGTGGAGGAACCCGAGGTCGCCGCTGTGGTACCACCCGTCCCGCATCACCTCCGCGGTCTTCTCCGGGTAGTTGCGGTAGCCGTCGAAGAGCGACACGGAGCGGATCGCGATCTCGCCCACCCTGCCGGCGGGCAGGTCGCGGCGATCCTCGTCCACGATCCGCACGTCGCAGCCGGGGATCACGGCACCCGAGGAGACGGAGCGCCGGCCGCCGCTCGCGTCGCTCACCGGGACGACGTTGCCGCGCTTGAGCTCCGCCCGGTCGACGGTGACGGCGCGCGCCTCGCGCCCCGGCGCGGTCTGGGTGACCGCGAAGGTGGTCTCGGCCATGGCGTAGCAGGCCCCGAGCGCCTCGCGACGGAGCCCGTGCCGCTCGAACCGGCGATGGAAGCGCGCGTGGCTCTCGGCGCGCACGGGCTCGCTGCAGTTCACGAGCATCCGCAGGCTGTCGAGCCTCACGCCGTCGACGTCGTCGTCGCGGATCCGGTCCGCCATGAAGTTGTAGGCGAAGTTCGGAAGCCAGCAGAGCGTGGCCCCCTCGTCGGAGACGGCCTTGAGGAGCAGGGCCGGGGACGCGACCCACTCCATGGGGCTCAGCTGCACGACCGGGATGCCGCACAGCAGCGGCAGGTAGAACGCCGCGATGAGCCCCATGTCGTGGTAGAGGGGCAGCCAGCTCGCGATCCGGTCGGCCTCCGTGAGCGCCAGGGTCCTGCCGTACAGGAGGACGTGCTCGAGCACGGCCCGGTGCGTGAGGACCACCGGCTTCTGCAGCCCGGTCGTGCCGGACGAGTGCTGGAGCAGGCAGGGATCGGCGCTGGTCGCGGGCTCGCGATCGACGAGGGGGGCGGAGCGGACCTCCGCGCTCGCGAGCGCACCGAGCGGATACAGCACCTGGCGGATCGTCGTTCCGCTGCCGGACACGAGCGGCGCGACCGTCCCGGCGAGATCTTCCTCGGTCAGGATGTGATCGAGCCCGGAGCGTCTCGACATGCCCTCGAGGCCCTGGCGGAACTTGTCCGGGTGGAGCCGCGCATTCGGATAGGCGAGGACCGACGGGAGCGCCCCCAGGGCGGCGACTCCGAGATAGAGGGGATAGAAGTCCGGGTGGTGGCGCACCACCAGCGCGCACACGTCGCCGCGCCGCACGCCCGCCTCGGACAGCCAGCGTGCCACGCCGGAGGCGGCCTGGACGAGCTCGCGCCAGCGCCACCGCCGGGACGGAGCCTCCGCCGAGACGTGGACGATCGCCTCCCGCTCCGGCGCCCGGTCCGCGTGACGCCGCCAGTGATCCCACGTCGTGCCGGTGGTCTGGAGATGCTCGAGCGCGCTCTTCACGGTGCACCTTCCCGCCGTTGCGGCGGGAAAGGTGTGCATCGACGGCGCGGCACCGGCCCCCGATCTCGGAGCCCACCCTCTTGTCCGCCGGCGGCCCTCGCTCGAGGGCCCCGGCGGACGTCCTTCACGCTCGAGCCGTCATCCGTTCGGCGTTCCGGCGTCGAAGCGGGCCTTGGCCGGCAGGGTGTTGACCCGCGGGGTCCCGGTGGGATCGACCCAGGGCCAGGGGCTCGTCCCGAAGAAGGCGGGCTTCCCGCTGAGGTAGAGCGACGGCGGGAGCGCCCGGCTCGCGACCCCCGGATCCCACTGCACGCCGTTCGTGACGAAGTCGAAGTTGCCGTGGCGGAGGATCGTGTCCGACGACTGGGTGTCGACCGGACTCGGGAAGGTGCAGTACCCGGTCGCGCCGTCGTAGTTGAACCGGTAGACGAACGGGACGAACGTCATGCAGCTCGATGCGTCCTTCGTCTCGAACCTCGCACCGGAGAGGCCCGCGGTGCCGAGCACGTTCCCGACCACGTTCATGTCCTGCATGCGGGCGTCGAGCTCGATGGCGGCCTGGTTCCCGGGGGCGTTCGGGCCGGTGAGCGCCACGGTCCGGAACACGCTCGTGCTCTGGTTCCGGAAGTAGGTGATGTACCCGGCGTTGCCCCAGGTGGACGCGCCGCCCATGTGCGGGGCGTAGTTCCCCTCGACCAGCTCCATGAAGGGGTACGCGCAGTGGACGTCGATGCTGACCTCCTGGAACCAGAAGTTTCCGCCCGAGTCGGGCTGCGACCAGGAGTCGTCCACGTAGTTGTAGGCCACCACGTTCCCGCCGCCCGCGGCGCGGAACTGAATGGGCTTGTTCATGTAGTAGACGATGTTGTTCTCGATGAGGCTGTCCGAGGACTGCCACTCGAGCGAGTAGCCGTAGGAGGTGCCGCCGTACGAGTACCGCGCCGAGTGGTGGGCGTAGCTGTCGCGCAGCGTGAAGCGGTAGGTGCCGGCGAGCGCGACGTGGACGCCGTCCACGTGGTCGGTCTCGACCCCCTTGATCCAGGAGTACGCGGCGTACTGAACGTTCACCGCGACGGTCCCGCCGCCCACGATGTGGAGATCCTCGAGCCCGGCGTACTTCGTCGCCTTCGGGCTCAGCGGCACGAGCTGGGCCCGGAGGGACGTCTTGAACGGCCAGTGAAGTGGCGACGAGAGCGTGAGGGTGTTGCCGGACTTGGCCGCGACCTCGACCATCTGCCCGATCGAGCGCCAGGCGCCGCTCGTGCCGCGCTTGAGATACGGGCAGTCCTGGCCCTGGACCACGGCGGGATCGTCGAGCTGGTCGAGGTGGACGACGTCGCCCACCGAGAACGCGGAGGCGTCCGCGACGGTGAGCGTCGTCGACCCCTTGGCTGCGTCGGCGGTGAGGTTCACGCCCGTACCGAGCACCGTCCAGTTGCCGATCATGACGGCCACACCGGCGGGGGAACGTCGAAGCGTCGTGCTGTTCGCCCCCGCGCCCCGCAGCACCACCGGCCGGTTGAGCAGGATCGCGTTCGAGAGGTTGTACGTCCCGGCGGGCAGGAAGACGACCTGGTTGGCCGGGCAGGCGTTCACCGCGTTCTGGATCGCCTGGGTCGCGTCCGTGCTGCCGTTGCCGTAGGTCGCGGCGGAGATCGTCGCGCACACCGTCGTCCGCGCCGGCACTCCGCCCGGAATCCCCGGCCGCCAGGTCGTCGCACGATCCGCAGCGATCCCGGCGGCGGCGACCGGGTCTCCCCCGGTCGACGCGCTGACGGTCACCTGGGCCGTCCCCGTGAGCGAGGGATCGGCCACGCTCGTGGCGACGACGTGGAACGCGCCGGGTGACGTGGGCGCGGTGTAGAAGCCCTGGGCGTCGATGCTCCCGCCACCGGGCTCCAGGACGGACCAGGTCACGGCGACGTTCTGGGATCCCGGCACGGTCGCCGACAGCGTGAGGCCGGCGCCGGGCGACACCTCCGCCTCGGCCGGCGTGATGACCACCCCCGCGGGCGACGTCGCCGCGACGTCCGTCGTCTCGCTCCCGCAGGCGACGAGGAGCAGTGCGATGAGGGCTGCGAACGGGAGGCTGCTGCGCGTGTTGATCATGTCCGGTCGTTCTCCGCGTGGTCAGGACCATGGCGTGACGAAGCCGGCGATCGGCCTCCTCCTCGGTCGCGGAGCGACCCACCCTGGTCCGAGCGAACGCGTCAACGCCTGGACGGATGCAGAACATTCTCGGCGCTGGAATTACGTACAGCGCCCCACCTGCCGCGTGGGCGGCAAGGAGGCGCGATCTCGCAGAGATCTGACGGAGATTCAGTGGAATCGGGCGAGCGTGCCCTCGACCGCGCTGCAGGTCGCGTCCTGGCGGGCGGCCGCCCGCTGGGCCTCGCCATGGGCGGCCCACCAGACGGGCGCCCGCTCCTGCGTCAGCTTGTGCGCGGCCGCGGCCCTCCCGACGACGAGGCTCGTGTGCTGGTACCGGCGGAGGAACCGCCGGAACTCCGGATCGTCGTAGCGCGGCATGCGCTTCAGCCAGCTCCAGAAGTAGCCCCAGAGCATCGCCGCGCTCCCGGTGAGCACGGGATGACGCGGGAGCCGGTACAGGGCGCGGGCGACGATGAAGACCGGCGAGGTTCCCATGAAGTACTGCCCGAACCCGTCGCGCATGCGTCCGGTCCAGATGCCCTTGTGGCTCGACCCCATGGGCCGGAGGTGCAGGAACCGGAGCTCCTCGCGATCGACGCTCTCGACGATCCAGCCGAGCATTCGCGCGCGGTGGCAGTCGATCCCGTCCCACATGACCTGACGGACGAACCCGCCGATCTCGCGGAAGCACCGGACGCGGTAGAACTTCGACGCCCCCACGGACACCTCGTCACCGATGGTCTCCGGCGTCAGCACGCCCGTGTCCGGGTGATGGAACCACGGCTTCCCCGAGGTGCTGCCCAGCCGCGGCTCGCGCTCCATGCGGAGCATCAGGAGCTCGAAGTACGTCCGCGGGAGATCGAGATCCGTGTCGAGCTTGCAGACGTAGTCGAAGTCCTCGAGCTGGACCGTCGCGAGCCCGCGGTAGAACGCGTCGATGACGCCGGGCCCGACGCTGCGCCCGCCGCGGTCGGAGCGGCGGAGCACGCGGAGCCACGGAAGCCGCCGCGCGTACTCCTCCAGGATCTGCGGGGTCTCGTCCGTCGAGCCGTCGTCCACGATCACCCACAGCGCGGGCGGGATCGACTGCGCCGCGACGCTGTCGAGCGTGCGCCGCAGGAACTTCGCCTCGTCGCGGCACGGGGAGATGAGGAGGGTGCGTCGGCTCGGGTCCATGTGCGTCCCTCTCGTCATCCCTCGGCGGCCGCACGGCCGGCGCGCCTCGCGGGCGCGGGCCACGCGCCGGTCGCCACCGCGAGCTTCCCGGACACCGCGATGGCGAGCGCGGTGAGGACCCGGTACTGCGTGAAGTGCGCGCCGGTGTCGCCGTAGGCCAGCACGGCGCAGGCGATCACCGTCGCGATGCAGCACAGCGCGGCGACCCGGTCCTCCGCGTCGCGTGCGAGGCGGTGCGACCGGACCGCGAGGAACACCACCAGCCCGAACAGCGACCAGATCGCGGTGAAGCCGAGCGCGCCGGAGAAGAGGAGCAACCCGAGGACGCTGTTGTGCGGGAAGGCCCTGAAGTCGGGGAAGATCGACGAGATGTCGTCGCCGCGGACGAACTCGGTGTACTCCCCGCCGAGGCCGATGCCGGCAATGGGGTGCTCGCGGATCGACATCGCGATGTTCCAGTTCTCCACCTCGCGCCACAGCGTCGATCGGTCCACGGACGCATCGCTCAGCGTTCGCAGGGTGTGGAGGGGGGCGAAGAGCGGCCCGGCGCGGTTCCAGCCGGCGACGGCGTAGAGCAGGAGGATCGGACCGCCGATCACCGCGAAGCGGGTGACGCCTCGCTTCCACCGCTGCGGCGCGCCCACCGCGTACGCCGCGATCACGCTCATGGCGAGCATGACCCACGCGGTCCGCCGATCGTTCTCGTGGATCCCGACCAGGATGATCGGGAGGAGCAGGCCTGCGTTCACGGCGCGGCGCAGGTCCGTCCGCTCGGCGAGGTCCGCGAGCAGGATGAACGCCGCCACCGCGAAGAGGACCGAGTCGCCATGGTTGGTCGCGTACGCCAGCTTTCCTCCGGTCAGCGCGGGCGCGGCGACCCGCTGCACCCAGACCGCGAGCAGCGTCTTGATGCATGCGGCGACGACCACGATCCGCCCGAGCAGCCGGTGGTCGCGCGGGCCCCGGAACGTCGCCTGGAACAGGAGCACCAGGAGCGGGACCTGGAGGAGCTGGTGCAGCTTCCACATCGCCGAGCCGGCGCCCCGTACGAAGCCGTTGACCTCGGCGAACAGGATGCCGCCGACGTGGAGCAGCAGGAACGCCGCCACGACCGCCGGGGCCGCGATGGAGCCGCTGCGGTCGACGGGCGAGCCGCCCCTGCGCAGGACGAAGACGCCGAGCAGGAAGACCGACAGGAGGTCGAGCCCGCTCAGCGGCACGCCCGGGATCCCGGCGGATCGCTCGAGGTTGTCGTGGAGCAGGTCCCCCACAGCGGCGAGCGGCGTCCGCCACATCCCTGCCGCGTCGGACGAGACCTCGAGCGACAGGACGGCCAGCAAGAGGGCCCCGGCCGACCAGCGGAGCGGCGCGCGCGTCGCGGCGTACGCGGCCGCCACGAGCGCGACGGGCAGGAGCGCGAGCCCGGGGTTGGCGCTGGCGACCACGGTGACGACGGTCGCCGCCCCGAGGCAGAGGAGCAGCAGCGCCAGGGCCGCGCTGCGCGGCCGCTCGCCTTCACGCGACGGAGCCGCCGCCTCGATCATGGGGCCGGTCTCGCCCGTGCCGGCTCACTCCGCGGGCAGCCCATAGGTCGCGTGGACGAGCGTGAGGTAAGCGACATAGACCAGGTCGAACAGGAGGAAGAAGAGGACCATGCGCAGCACGCCGCGGCGCGGGCTCACGTACCGCGCCGCGAGCGCGGGCACCGCCACGGTGGCGACGATGATGGAGACGAGGAGGTGCTTCATCGGACCTCGCGGCGTGATCTAATCCTCGCCCCGCGGTGGCGGACGCCCACAGATCGGGGCTCGCGTCATTGGCGCCTTCCAGGGCGGTCCACAGCGGAACGGATCGCCGCGCCGTGCGTGAGCGCGTCGAAGCGCCGCTTCGCGGGGAGCACGTGAAGCTTCGTCCGGCCGGTCGGATCGACCCAAGGCCACGGATCGTCACCGAAGAAGGCCGGCTTCTCGAGAGGTACAGGGACGGCGGCAGGTCGCGCGTCGCGATGCGGCAATCCCACACGACCTCTCCCGTGACGTGGTCGAAGTTGCCGTGCCGGAGGAGCGTTGAGGCCGTGCTCCCGGCCCGGGACGGGTCCTCGTACCGGTTCACGTCGCCGCCTCCGCCTCCGCCGTCGGCCCGGTGCCCGATCCGGTACACCGCCGGCCGCCCCGTCCCGGGCGGATTGGACGTCACCTCGTACTTGAGCCCCTTGCCGGGCGCCCCGAGGACGTTCCCGACGATGTTGACGTCGACGCCCCTCCCCTCGAGGCCGATCGCCTCCACGTCCCAGACCTCGGGCACGAGCGGGGTCCGGCGCTGCTGGCTCCCCGCGTGGTTGCGGAAGAAGGTGATCCACCCGGAGTTGCCCCACACCACGTCGGTGCCCATGTGGGCGGCCCAGTTCCCCTCGAACAGCTCCATGTGCGGAAACGCCGCGTGCCCCGCGTCGATCGTGGTCTCCTGGACGTTGGCGGCCACGCGCGTCCACGCGTCGTCCACGTAGTTGTAGGCGATGACGTTCCCGCCGCCGCTCGCCTGCGTGACGAGCGGCTTGTTGAGGTTCACGATGATGTTGTTCTCGACGAGGCACTCCGAGCTCTGCGACATCACGGAGATGCCGTAGGCGCCGCCGCCCTGCACGACCTCGTTCGCGTCGTGGACGTAGCTGTCGTGCACGACGCAGCGGTAGCAGCTCTCCAGATCGATGTGATGGCCCACCTGGCCCCGTCCCGTCGTGAGCGAGCCGTCGCTCTCGACGTTCTTGATCCAGCTGTAGGCGGCGTTCAGCATCATGATCATCCCGTTGCGCCCGCCGGTGACGTAGAGGTCCTCCACGCCCGCGTATCGGACGGTCGGTCCCGAGTGCGTCGTCGGTCCGGTGGGCGCGTAGACCTGGGGGTGGAAGGCGCGCTTGAACCCGAGGTGGATCGGCGTCGCGATGGTCAGGGTGGTGCGGGTCTTCGCCACCACCTCGACCGTCTGGCCCTGGCAGCGATACCCGTCTGCCGAGACGGGGCGCCGGTTGTCCCCGGCGTTGGGTCCGCGGATCCACCAGCGCAGGCCGCCGCGGTAGACGTAGGACGGGTCGTCGAGCTGGTCGATCTGGACGATGTCGCCCACCGCGAACCCGGATGCGTCCGCGACGGGGATCGTCCGCGAGCCCTTCGGGACGTCCGCGGTCACGTCCACGGGCCGGCTGCGATACTCGGGCCACAGGTTCGCGACGTAGATCGCGGCGGTCTGGGAGACCTCCGCGCGGATCCGGGTCCGCGTCGGGCCATCCCCGCGCAGCACGATCCCCTTCGGGATCATGATGGCGCGGGTGGTGCGGTACGTCCCCTCGGGCAGGAGCACGACGTGACCCTCGGGGCAGCCGTCGATCGCCTTCTGGATGGCGGGGGTCGCGTCGGTGGTCCCGTTGCCATGGCGATCGGCGGGGATCGTCGCGCACACCTTCGTGCGGACGGGCACGCCGCCGGGGATTCCCGGGTTCCACGCGGTCCGGCGCGCCGCCGGGATTCCGGCCAGCTCGCCCGCGGTCGCCGCCTCGGGGGCGAGCGCGAACGCGAGCGCCGCCATGGCGACCAGGCTCGTGCCTCGAAGGATCGAGATGGGGGCGGAGCGCATGATTCGAGTCCTCCAGGAGAGAGCGGTGACGTGCCCGGTGACGGGGTCCACCATCGGCTGGGCACATGGCCTATCCGCTGTCGCGCGGCTGAACTTCGGGTGTGATCCGCCGTCGAACAAGCCCGCGAGACGGGGCGCGCACCCCATGAGAGGCGCGGCGCGTTCCGCGCGAGGACGTTGCGGCGACGGTCATGGCGCGGTGCATCAAGCGGCGTTCCGCCGCATCCCATTCTGTGGTTTGCTGCGGGTTCCAATGAAAGCAAAGCCCCTGCTCCAGCCCGAGTACTGCAAGGGGTGCAGCCGCTGTCTCGAGGCGTGCGCTCAGGGCTGCATCTCGGCTGGCAGCGACATCAACGCGCTGAGCGGCCTCGTCCCCGTCCTGCTCGATCTCGAGCGGTGCAACGCGTGCGGCCTCTGCATCGATGCGTGCCCGGAGCCCTATGGCCTCGTCGCGGCCGGGGATGAGGCGCCGCTCCCCGCCCCGCCGCAGGCGCTCGAGGTGCCTGCGTCGCGGATCGAGCTGCGCGACGTCCGTCCCCTCATCGCGAAGGGGACGCACGCCGCCGCCGTCGGGGCGCTGCTCGCCGGCTGCCGCCACTTCTTCGGCTACCCCATCACGCCGTCGACCGAGGGGGCGGAGCTGATGGCGAAGCTCCTCCCGGTGCTCGGCGGCACGTTCCTGCAGGCGCCGAGCGAGATCGCCGCCGTGAACATGATGTACGGCTGCGGCGCCGCCGGGCTCCCCGCCATGACGTTCACGTCATCGCCGGGGTTCGCCCTGATGCTCGAGGGGATCTCGTACCTCATCGGGGCGGAGCTACCGGGCGTCTTCGTGAACGTCATGCGCGCGGGGCCCGGCCTCGGGAACATCGGCCCCGCCCAGGCGGAGCTGAAGCTCGCCTGTCGCGGCCTGGGACACGGCGACACGCACGCGGTGGTGCTCGCGCCCGCGACGCCGCAGGAGATGCTCGACTTCACGATGCTCGCGTTCGAGCTCTCGTTCCGCGACCGGAACCCGGTCGTGATCCTCGCAGACGGGTACCTCGGCCAGATGACCGGGAAGGTCACGCTCCCGCCGTTCGCGGTACGGCCGGGGCGGCCCGCGTGGGCCGTGGCCGGCGACGCCGCGCATCGCCGGAACCTCGTCACCTCGATCCAGCTCCGCGAGCTCGACCAGGAGGCGCACGTCCGCAAGCTCGTGGACAAGTACGCCCGCATCTCCGACACCGAGCAGCGCGCGGACCTCTTCCGGTGCGAGGGCGCGGAGGTGCTCGTCGTCGCCTGCAACACGCCGTCACAGATCGCCAAGGGCGCGGTGGAGGCGCTGCGGCGCGACGGGATCGCCGCGGGCCTCTTCCGGCCGCAGACGGTGTGGCCGTTCCCGATCCGCCAGCTCGCGCCGCTCCTCGAGCGCGCCCCCCGGCTCGTCGTCGTCGAGGCGAGCGACGGCCAGCTCGAGGACGAGCTGCGGCTGGCCATGAGCCACGCCCGCGTGCCTGCGCGGATCGAGATCGGGAACGTGCGCCGGCTCGGCGGCGTGCTGCCTTCGCAGCAGGAGATCGTGGAAGCGGTCCGGGCGGCGCGGCCGCGGCGGGAGGCACGCGCGTGAGCGTCTTCTTCGACCGCTTCGAGCGGCACGACCACGCGGAGGGGCTGAAGGCGCAGAGCACCCATTACTGCCCCGGCTGCGGCCACGGCCTCGTGCAGAACTACCTGGCGGCCGCGATCGAGAAGCTCGGGATCCAGGACCGCACCGTCGCGGTGTCTCCGGTGGGCTGCGCCGTCTTCCTCTACTACTACCTCGACGTCGGCAACACGCAGGCGGCGCACGGGCGTGCGTCCGCCGTCGCCGTCGGCCACAAGGTCGCGAACCCCGACAGCATCGTGATCGCGTATCAGGGGGACGGCGACCTCGCCGCCATCGGGCTCACCGAGGCGGTGCACGCCGCGGCCCAGGGCCTGCCGATCAGCGTGCTCTTCGTCAACAACGCGGTGTACGGGATGACCGGAGGCCAGCTCGCGCCGACCACGCTCTCCGGGCAGAAGACGACCACCAGCCCGCGCGGCCGCGATCGGGCGATGGGCTCGCCGCTCCGGATGGCGGAGATGATCGCGCAGCTCGACGCGCCGGTGTACGTGGAGCGGGTCGCGCTCTTCGACGCCAAGCAGCGCGTCCGCGCGGCCAGGGCGATCGAGAAGGCGCTCCGGGTCCAGGTCGAGGGCCGGGGCTTCTCGTTCGTGGAGATCCTGTCCGAGTGCCCGACCCACCTCGGGATGACGCCCGTGGAGGCCGAGCGCTGGGTGAAGGAGAAGATGCTGCCGGTCTTCCCGCTCGGCGTGAAGAAGGACGTGGCGGCGGAGCCGTGGTCGTGGCCGACGCCCGGGTTCGACCCCGAGCCGCTCCTCGAGGCCATCGGAGCGCACGCCGAGCCGCCGCCGCGCTTCGCCGCCGGGTTCCCGCGCGAGCTGTTCGGCGGCGAGGTGGGGCTGAAGCTCGCCGGGGCGGGCGGCGACGGCGCACAGACCGCCGCGATGCTCGTCACGCGCGCCGCGATCCACGAGGGCTTCGACGCGACCCACATCCCGAGCTACGGGCCCCAGTCGCGGGGCGGGACGTCTTTCGCCGACGTTCGGCTCGCCGAGCACGAGGTGCTCTCGCCCGACGTTGCGACGCCCCACGTGCTCGTGGCCTTCAACGCGCCGAGCCTCGCGCGCTTCGGCCCGGACGTCCTCCCCGGCGGCGTCGTCCTCTACGACGCCTCGGTCATCCGCGAGCCGCCGTCGCTCGCCCCGTCGGTGCGCGTCGTGGCGGTCCCATGCTCGGAGATCGCGCGCGAGCTCGGCGAGCCGCGGACGAAGAACATCGTCGCGCTCGGCGCGCTGCGCGCGGCGGTGCCGCTCCTGCCGGAGGAGAGCTTCCTCGCCGCGATCCGGCAGGCGCTCGGCGGGAAGCAGGCGCTCCTCGCCGTCAACGAGGAGGCGTTCCGGCGCGGGGTGAAGGCGGCGCGGGAGCAGGGCGCGGCGCGCGGGTAGACCGCTCGCCCGCCGTCCCCGGTTCTATTTCCCGGCGAGCATCGCGGTCTTGAGATCCGCGTCCGCCGGCACGGGCCCGATCCACAGCCGGAGCATCGCGTCGGCGAACTCCTTGCTCTGCACGGTGACCGGCTTCACCTTCGTCGCGCCCGAGGACCTGATGGTCGTCCCCTCCCCGGGCACGTAGCTGATGAAGAACTCGGTTCCCTTCTTGACGTCGTCCGGGATCGCGGGCGCGATGGACTCGAGATTGGCGAGCAGATCGAAGAGCGCGGGTCCCGGCGAGTTCTTCTCGAACCCGTCGCGGAATGTGTCCATGATCAGCGTCTTGCTGACGCCACGCAGGAACACCATCCGGACCAGCCTGGGCGCGTCGGCGTCGATGATCGCCTCGGCGTCACGGGCGCGATGCGGGAGGTAGAGCCCGCCCGCGTAGATCTTGAGCACGGCGAACTTCTTCCGGACACCGGCGCCGTTCAGCGCGAGCTTCTTTCCGCCGACGTTGACCGAATCCGGGAACTCGACCCCTGCAACCTTGCCGGCGAGGGCCGGCGTGGCGACCGCGAGGGCGAGGACCGCGGCGGCGAGCTTCTTCATGGTCACACTCCGTGAGTTCCCCCGAGCGCACTCTAGCGCGCCGCGACCGCACGGCAGGGGACCCCGGCGGGTGTACCGCCTGGTCCCACATCCACGTCACCGGGCGAGGTACCCGCCGTCGACCGGGAGGTACGCTCCCGTGACGAAGGACGCGCGCGCGGACGAGAGCCACGAGACGAGCTCCGCGACCTCGTCCGGACGACCGAGGCGGCCAATCGGATGGAGAGCGACCACCGCCGCCCGTGCGGCCGCGTCCAGCCCGGACAGGAGCGGCGTCTCGATGAACCCCGGGCCCACCGCGTTGACGCGGATGCCATGTCCCGAGTACTCGAGCGCGGCCGTCCGGGTGAGCCCCACGATCCCGTGCTTCGCGGCGACGTACGCGGCCGACCCGGCGTATCCGACCGCGCCGAGGATCGACGCCATGTTCACGATGACGCCGCCGCCTGCCCGGAGCATCTGGGGGATCTGCGCGCGCATGCAGTAGAAGACGCTCGAGAGGTTCACCGCGATGACGCGGTCCCACGCATCGAGCGGCTGCTCGGCCACGGGCGCGATCGCACCGGCGATCCCGGCGTTGTTGCAGGCGACGTCGAGCCGACCGAAGACGCGCACCGCCTCCGCCACGAGCGCCTCGCACTCCACGGGCCGCGCCACGTCGGCGCGGAACCAGCTCGCGCGGCCATTCGCCGCCGCGATCCGCGTGCACGTCTCGCGCCCGCCCTCCTCGTCGAGATCGGATACGACGACGGCCGCGCCGTCGCGCGCGTAAGCGAGCGCGACCTCGCGACCGATCCCGGACCCGGCGCCCGTCACGAGCGCAACCTTGCCGCCCAGCGTTGCCATCGTTTCTCCCCCTTGGCCCACGCTCGGGCCCGATCGCTCCACGTCGAGAGCCGCGCCGGCGCTCAGTTCGCCCTGCGAGGAGCGGACGCGACGTCGGACCGGCACGCGTCACGTGCCGCCTGGACCTCGTCGAAGAACTCCTTGGGCACGACCTCGCCGCGGATCACCGTCCAGCTCCGCTCCAGGGTCGGGAGCCACTCCTTCGGCTCGACCGGCACGATCTCGAGCCCCTGCTTCTTCATCGCGTCCACCGCGTCCGCGTTGAGGCGGCGAACCTCCGCGTCGATCTTCGCCCCGATCTCGCGCGAGATCTCGAGCAACCTCGGCTGGACGTCGGGCGGGATCTGGTGCCACGTCTCCTTCCGGACGACGGTGGCGCCGAGGACGAAGCCGATGGGGAGATCGATCATGTAGCGGGCCTTCTCGAACGTGCGCGACGTCAGCATGTAGAGCGGCACGTTGCCGACACAGTCGATCATCCCGGTCGTCAGCCCCGGCACCAGATCGGTGGAGGACAGCACCACCGGGTGGAACCCGGCCGTGCGCCACGCCTTCACCGTTGCCGGATCGCCTTCCCACGCGAACATCTTCGCCCGGGCCATCTCGGCCGGAGTCCTGAACGGTGCGTTGCAGAAGAACGCCGCGGTCCCGATCCGGCTCCACTGAAGGGCGACGAGCCCCCGCTGCCGGAGCGCCGACTCGAGCTTGTCCTTCACGCGTGCGAACGCGCACTCCATCTCCGACTCGTCCTTGAAGAGCAGCGGAGCGGAGAACGTCTGCGGCTCGGTCACGACGTCGTGCATGCCCACGTTCGAGATCGCGGCCGCCTGGAGCTGCCCGATCCCGAGCTTCCGGATCATGTCTCCCTCGTCTCCCTGGACGCCCCCCGGGAACACCCGGAGCTTCACCCGGCCGCCGGAGGCCTCCTCCCACCGCTGCGCCATGTCCTTCAGCGCTTCGTGCCAGGCGGACCCGGCAGGGGCGAGCGTTCCGAGCTTGATCGTGATGCTCTGCGCCAGGGCTCCGGCAGGCAGGACGACCATCAGCGCCACGACGAGCAGCTTCTTCACGGCCCCCCCACTTTCGCATCGACGGATCGGCGGCGCGCGCGCAGTCACCGCCCGCTCGGATGGCACTCGGGGGTGCGCCCGCTCGACGCCACGCCGTCGCCACTCGTCGCGTCGAGTGCCGCGCCGCACGACAACCTGGGGAGCAGAGACCACGTTGGCAAAAGGTGGACGCGACAGGTCACTCGGGGCCTGGGTCCGCCCCGCACCCGGCGACGCCCTCCAGCGCGAGCTGCGCGGCAGCCTCGCCACCTCTCACATCATCGAGGTGGCGGGCGTGGAGCGTGGACGGCCTGCGCCGGCGGAGGGCCGGCGCGAAGCGCGCCTGATGCGCTCGCACGTCATCACGTCACGGCAGCGAGGAGACAATCTTCCGGTACTCGGGCTCCGTGAAGACCCTAGCCGATGCGTA
>CAVRIC010000002.1:0-2623848 GCA_963721145.1 uncultured delta proteobacterium
AGGGACGTCCTGACTATCCCTGGTCTACCGGCGCAGGAACCCGCTCCGAGAGCCGGCTTCCCGCTCCATAAGCGGAGGAGGAGGGATTCGAACCCTCGGTGGACTTGCGCCCACAAACGGTTTTCAGGGTTGAGGGTTGGTCAGGGCGGGTGCGGGCGTCGACGACGTCGAGCACCCGCTTCACGGAGCGCCTCGTCAGGAACGAGACGAGCGGACCGCTGCCCGGGATGGACGGCCGGAAGCTGATGCTCCAGTGCACCACCGTGCCTCCGTCCGGAGACTCGTCGAGCGTCACCGAGCCCGTGTAGTCCCGTACCGGGGCGCCGGAGAGCAAGCGGTAGCCGAGCGCGTACCCTGGCCCGACGAAGTGATTTCTCCCGGAAGCGGCCTCGCCCAAGCCTCACGATCCGGATCAGTCCGGTGCCGTCGACGGAGCCGGCACGCTCCACGGTCACGATGCCGGGACCCGGCGACGAGGCGGGGTCACCGATGATGTCCCACACGCGGTCGGTGGAGGCCGCGAGCCATCTCGTGAGGCGAAGGCGCTCATGAAGTCATTCCCGCTCAGGGTGATCCAGCCAGAACCAGGTCCGTTGCGCCCGGCGGAGGCAGACGCAACCTGACCTCGACCGCGGCGCGCACCGTGCTGAAGACGCGATCCTCTCCGAGAGCGTCCAGTGTCCCGGCGCGGCGCCAGAGATCGAGGACTCGCGGTTCGACTCGAGCGAGCGCGAGCGCGGTCCCGCTTTCTGCGAGCTCCCGCGCGCGTACGTCGGTGCGGCTCACGTTGGACATGGCAGCGTCGAACGGCATCGAACGCTCCTCACGCCACGTCGATCCGCTGGATGGCGTGGTACGGCACGATGGTCAGCTTGCCCGCCCGTCGTCCTTGAGCACGAGGGTGTAGCCCGGCGGCGTTGTGGTCCATCTGGAGGAGCCGACCGGTGATCGCGATCCCGCCGGAGAGATGGACCGTCGTCGGGTCGCAGCTCCTCGACGATGTCCGCCAGGTTCAGCGTGCTCGCGCCGGTCGCCTCGATGCTGAAGACGACGCTCTCGCGGTACAGCTCGTTCGTGGTGCGCAGCCGGCTCGGCCATGATGGCGGCGAGGTTGCGGTAGAACACCGCGGCGACGTCGGGCCGCTCCTGCTGCACCTGCTCGAACGCCGGCGCGCGAGAGCACCGGGAGCTCGGACGCCTCGGTCGTGCGCGCGCCCGCCGACCGGCGCGATCCGTCGACGAAGCTCATCTCGCCGATGACGTCGCCGGGCCCGAGCGACGCGAGGACGCGGTCCACGTCACCGCGGATGTTCTTGAAGATCTCGACCCGACCGCTCCGGACGATCCACAGCGCAGTCGCCCGGCGTCGTTCTCGCGGAACAGCTCCTCGCCCGCGACGAGCACCCGCTCTCGCAGGCGCGCGAGGACGACGTCGCACGTCCTCGGCCGTCATGTCCGCGAAGAGCCGCCACTTGCTGAGTCGTTGACCGTCTCCTGCGCTCATGCCAGCCGCTCCTTCGCTCCAGGGTCCCTTGAAGCCGCTGCGGGTGAGCATCAGGCCGAACTCCTTCTTCGACCGGCGAGCGGTCGTAGGCCTCCTGCGGCTCGACCACCCCGCTCTTCACCAGCTCGATCATCGCGTCGGAGATCGTCTGCATGCCCGAGGCTGCGGCCGGTCTGCATGATCGAGGGGATCTGGAAGGTCTTCCCCTCGCGGATCAGGTTCGGCAACGCGCCGGGGTGACGACCAGGATCTCGAGCGCGGCGACCCGGCCGCCGCCCTTCTTCCTGAGCAGCGTCTGCGCCACCACCCCCTTGAGCGACTCCGAGAGCATCGTGCGCATCTGCTCCTGCCGGTCGGCGGGGAACTGGTCGATGATGCCGGTCGACGGTGGAGGCAGCGGTGTTGGTGTGCAGCGTGCCGAAGACCAGGTGGCCGGTCTCGGCGGTCTCGATGGCGATCGCGATCGTCTCCAGGTCGCGCATCTCGCCCACCAGGACGATGTCCGGGTCCTCGCGCAGCGCCGCGCGCAGGGCGCGCCGAAGCCGCTGGTGTGCGCGCCGACCTCGCGCTGGTTGATGAGGCACTGCTTGTCCTGGTGGACGAACTCGATCGGGTCCTCGATGGTGATGATGTGGTCGTCCCGGTGCTCGTTGATGTGGTCGATCATCGCCGCCAGCGTGGTCGACTTGCCGCTGCCGGTCGGGCCCGGTGACCACGACGAGCCCCTTGTCCATCTCGCAGAAGTCGAGGATCGGCCTGGGGGAGCCCCAGCTGCTCGGCGGTCAGGATCTTGGTCGGGATCTGGCGGAACACGGCGCCGACGCCGGCGAGGTCCCGGAAGACGTTGCAGCGCATGCGCGCGCGGCCCGGCCAGCTCGTAGGCGAAGTCGGTGTCGTTCGTCTCGGCGAACTCCGCCCGGTTCCGCTCCGGCATGATCGCGTGCACGAGCGCCGTCGAGCGTCCGCCGCTCGAGCGGCGGGCGCCCGGGCAGCGGCATCATCGAGCCGTCGACGCGGACCATCGGCAGCTTGCCGCTCTTGAGGTGCAGGTCCGACGCCTTCAGGTCGAGCATCTGATGGAACAGCTCGTCGATGTTGCGCGGAGCCGGCCCGTCGCCGCCGGTCGCGCGCGGCGCCTCGACCGAGGCGGGCCGGGCCGCCGGCTGCGGCGCCGCGGGAGCGTCCCCGCCCGGCTGCACGCGGACGAGGAGCCCCTGTGGGCCTCGTACGATTGAGATCGTCACGGGCCCGAACGGGCTCTGGTACGCGAACGTGCCCGTGCTGCCGGCCGTCTTCGTGAGGACGTCCGGACCGAGCACTTCCCCGAGGAGCATCTGGATCTGCTCCTGCGTGATCGCCCTCGACGCGATTGGCCGCGCCGCGCCGCCCGAGACGAGCTCCGGGGCGACGCCGGGCTTGAAGATCAGCCCATCGCCCCGCTGCTTGGACATCGCTTCGACGTAGCGGTCGAGTGTGGCCACCGAGGACCTCCTGCGCTCACGAGATCACGAATCAGCGGCTGAGTCGAGCGGGGGCTCGGCGACGCTCGCGTCGGCGCGGTTCGCACCGGCGCCGAGTCCGCGCCCGATTGCGAATGCCGAGCGCCGGCGCTCGGCAGGACCCACACCTCGTCTCGAGAACGAGCTTCCGCCTGGTGAGCACCCGGGCTCCGGATGTGAGCAAGCGGGGCGCCAGCGTCACCGGCGGCACGTCGCGCTCGGCCGGAAGGTGCGAGCGGACCAGCAGGTGGTCTCGATCTCGTGATACGCATGGTGCCGAGGGTGCTGAACCTGACCTGTTGCCGGAGCGGCGTGGCTCACGTGAACGAGGATGTCGCGGTCGGTTCCAGAAGGCCGCGGCTTCGCGGCATGCCCCACCTCGTCGCGTTCTTCGCTGCGCTCGCCGGGTGGGCGGTTCTGGTGAAGGTGGCGCCGAGCACGCGCGGCGTCGTCGCCGCGAGCATCTACGGCGCGAGCCTCGTCATCATGTTCGGCGTCAGCGCGCTCTATCACGGGCCGACCTGGTCACCGCGCCCGCGCAGCGTGCTGCGCCGCTTGGACCACGCGGCGATCTTCGCGCTCATCACCGGAACCTACGCTCCGCTCTGCCTCTCGATCGACCCGCGGGTCGGGTCCGCCCTCCTCGCGTTCGTCGCGACGGTGGCGCTCTTCGGAATCGCCCGGGTGGTGGTGTTCCCTGATGCTCCACGGTACGTCGCGATCCCGATCTACCTGGCCCTCGGGTGGGCCATCACGCCGCTCGTGCCGGCCGTCCACGCGGCGGTCGGCCCGCACGGCGTGATGCTCCTGGCAGTCGGCGGGATCGCGTACAGCGCGGGCGCGCTCATCTACTATCTTCGCCGGCCTGATCCGGTTCCGGACGTCTTCGGCTATCAGGGCATCTTCGACGTGCTCGTGATCGCCGGCGCCGGCATCCACTATGCGGTCATCTTACCCATCGTGCGGGGGCTCGGCGCGGCGGCGCTCTCGCCCCTCCCCTGATCCCGCGCCACCGCATGGCCCACCACACGTCGCGCTCCGTCTACGACCGGCTCACCGAGCGGCTCAACCGCTTCCCCCAGGGGGCGCCGCCCTCCGAGCGCCTCTTCCGAGATCCTGACGATCCTCTTCAGCGAGCGGGAGGCGGCGCTGGTCGCGCTGCTGCCGATCCAGCCCGTTCACGGCCGCGCGGGCGGCCGCGATCTGGAAGATCGGCGAGGCCGAGGCGCGCACGCGTGCTCGACGCGCTCGCCTCGCGGGCGCTCCTGGTCGACTGGAGAGGGACCGGAGGGACCGAGTACGTCCTGCCGCCGCCCATGGCCGGCTTCTTCGAGTTCTCGATGATGCGGGTGCGCGCCGACATCGACCAGAAGGCGCTCGCCGAGCTCTTCTACCAGTACCTGAACGTCGAGGAGGACTTCGTCCGCGCGCTCTTCGCCGGCGGCGAGACGCAGCTCGGCCGCGCCTTCGTGCAGCGAGCCGGCCCTCTCGCCGGAGAACGCGCCTCCACGTGCTCGACTACGAGCGGGCCAGCGAGGTGATCCGCGACCGCCACGCACCGCGGCATCGGCCTCTGCTACTGCCGCCACAAGATGGAGCACGTCGGCCGCGCCTGCGACGCGCCGCAGGACATCTGCATGACCTTCAACACCTCGGCCGCAGTCGCTCATCCGGCACGGCCACGCGCGGCGCGGTCGACGTGGCCGAGGGGCTCGACCTGCTGCAGCAGGCCCAGGAGCACGACCTGGTGCAGTTCGGCGAGAACGTCCGCGAGGGCGTCAACTTCATCTGCAACTGCTGCGGCTGCTGCTGCGAGGCGATGATCGCGGCGCGCCGCTTCGCCGCCGCTGCACCCCGATCCACACCACGAACTTCCTCCCCGCGGTCGACGAGGGCGCCTGCACCGGCTGCGAGCGGTGCGTGCGCGGCCTGCCCGGTCGAGGCGCTCGTCGGCGGTCTCGGCCAACGATCCGAGGCGGCCGAAGCGGACGCGTGGCCCGGCTCGACGAGGAGCTCTGCCTCGGCTGCGGCGTCTGCGTCCGGACCTGCCGCGACGGAGGCGCTCACGCCTGGCGAGCGCGGCCGCAGCGGACGCTCACGCCGCTCAACGGCGCGCACCGCGCCGTGCTCATGGCGCATCGAGCGCGGCAAGCTGCAGGACCTCATCTTCGACAACCGGCTGCTCTGGAGCCACCGCGCGCTGGCCGCGCTTCCTCGGCGCCATCCTCAGGCTGCCGCCGGTGAAGCGGCTGCTCGCGACCGAGCAGGTGCGGTCGCGCTACCTGGAGGCGCTGGTGCGCCGGTTCGCGTAGGCGCAGCGCGTCTGCCTTCGACTCCGGCGTCCTCAGTGGGCGTGTGGCTTCGCCGGCGCGGCGCCCTCGTCACGCTCGGCGTGCTTCTCGGCGCCCATGTGGGCGGCGTGGTCCGACCCGCCCTTCTTGGCGCCGGCGGCGGCGTGGATGCCCTCGGCCCAGTGCACGAATGGGACGTAGGCGGCCACCCAGCGACGCCCTGCCGCGACGTCCTCCCCCGGCCGCTTCTCCTTCTTGAGCGCCGCCCAGCGCACGGCGAGCCCCTCGCGCACGGCGTCGACGAGGAGGGTCTCGAGCTGCTTCGGGTCCCCGCTCGAGATGGCGCGATTGGCGGCCGCGACCGCCGGCTCCGGCGTCCCGGCGGGCTTCAGCCCCGTGAACGGCGCCCCCTCGCCAGCGCGGTGGACGCGGACGAGCGTCTCGAAGAACCAGCGATCGGCGAGGTCGCGCGCCTCCTGGGTGCCCTTGCGGACGGCGCGCGCTCGGGCGAAGGCGTCGCGAATCTCGGCCTCGTCGGCGGGCTGGATCCCACGCCAGCACCGGCTCGAGCTTGCCGCTCTCGAGCGCGGTCCTGGCCGCGGTCACGACCGGTCCGTCGAGGGTGTCGCAGTGCGCGGCCGCCGTCGCAGGCGCGAGGACGGCCAGGGCGAGGAATGGGATCGCGAGCATGGCTTTCATTTCGGCTCTCCTCTGCGTGAAGGCTGGCGACGGGACAGACCGAGCTGCGGGCCGGCCTGTCCGCGTGCGGGGCTCGAGCCCGTCAGTGCTTCGCGTGCCGTTCGGCGACGTTGCGCGGCCAGCGCCCCATCCGCCGGACCGGCTTCCACCTCGCGTCGGTGGACGCCTTGCGAACCACCTCTCCGACGAGCTCGAGGAGGTCCGTCACCGTCACGATCCCGACGAGCTTCGAGCTCTCCATCACGGGGAGGCACCCGATCGTCCGGCCACGGAGCATGTTCGCAGCTTGCCGGATCGTCGTCTCGGGAGCGGCCGTGGCGACATCGCGCGCCATGAGCTCCTCGACGGTCTGCCCGGTGCGAAGCGCCGTGCCTCGGCTCCCACCGAGATCCCGCTCCGAGATGATCCCGACGACGCGCTTCCCCTCCATGACCACCAGGTGGCGGATGCGATGGAGGCGCATGCGCCGGTAGGCGTCTTCGGCCGATTCACGCGGATCCGCCGTCTTCACCTCGCGCGTCATGATCTCACCGAGCCGCATGGAACCTCCCTCGGGCCGAATCCTCCCGTTAGACCGGCGGTGGCCGCACGACGAGCACCGGCCTGGCGCTCTCCCTGAGGACCCCGGCCACCACCGAGCCGAGGAGCGCCATGAAGCCGGACTCCCCGCGCGAGCCGATGCAGACGACATCCACGCCGAGGCGCTCCGCGGCCGCGCAGATCTCGGCCACGACGGGGCCATGCGCGATCTCGACGTGCGTGGTGATG
The DNA here is from genome assembly GCA_963721145.1 of uncultured delta proteobacterium. Lineage (GTDB taxonomy): Bacteria > Myxococcota > Myxococcia > Myxococcales > Anaeromyxobacteraceae > Anaeromyxobacter. The sequence continues at coordinate 6,762 of CAVRIC010000002.1, forward strand.
CCCTCGCGCCCGGCCGCGCTCGGCGAGAACGCTCGGAGCCGGCGTGCGAGATCGGCGTCGGCGGCGGAGCGCTCCTCGTCGCGTCCCGGCGACTGGACGACGTGCAGGAGATGAACGTCCCCGCCGCGGCGGCCGACCAGCGCGTACGCGAACGTGGCGGCCCAGCGCGAGATGTCCGACAGGTCGGTGGCCACGAGCACCCGCTTCACCTCCGGGAGCCCCTCCGGCCCGAGCAACGTTCCCGGCGACGTCGGCACGGTCACGACCGACATCCGGCCGAGGTGCAGGACGCCACTCGAGACGGACCAGAGCCGTGCCGGCCCGCGGCGATGGTGAGTCCCGACGACGACGAGGTCGGCGCGCTCCGCGTCGGCGAGCTCCACCATCTGGTCCGCGAGACGGCCGAGCGCGAGGTGCGTCCGGAAGGCGACCTGCCCGGCGCCCCCGGGGTCGCCGACGATCGCCGCGATGTCGCGCTCGAGCATGCGCTCGACGCCCGGGTCCGGCTCGACGAGGGACGCCACTCCACTCCTGCCGTACCGGCGAAGCACGTCGATGCCGTCGTAGACGTGCCCGAACACCACGTCGCACGGTCCTGCCCGGCGCAGCGTCTTCACCCAGCGAACGGCGCTCAGCGAGGAGGTCGTGAAGTCGACGCCGACGAGGATCCGGAGCGGGCGGTCTCCCCGCGCCCACTCCTCGAACGGCGCCGCGTCCCTCACGACCAGCACGGGGTACGGTGACTCGAGCGCGATCCGCTCGGAGGTGCCGCCAATCCGGTAGAGCGGCGAGGCCGCGTGCCCCTGCGAAGCGACGACGACGAGCGCCGCGTGCTCGGCATCGGCGAACGAGAGGAGCTCCCGGACTGCGTGCCCGATCAGCACGGTCCGCTGCACGCCTGCGTCCACCGAGATGCGCTCCGATTCGTGAGCGAGCATCGCGCGTGCGGCGGCGGAGAGCCGCTCGCGGCAGTCCCCCTCGAGCAGCTCGCCACCCACGACGACGTGCACCAGGTGGAGGGGCTCGCGCGTGCGGCGAGCGATCGCGGCCGCCGCCGCCAGCGCCGGGCGGGACCGCTCCGACAGGTCCGTGCCGCACACGATCGTCATGATCGTCTCCTCGCGCCGAGATCAGCCCGGCCGCACGGCGAACCGCTTCTCGAGCGCCGCGAGCTTCTCCATGATCCCCGTGTATTCGAGCTCGCCCATCGGCAGCATCGCCGGCCCGAAGAACCCCTGCCTGCGCATCTCGACCGCCTTCTCGGCGACGCGCAGGCGCACCGATTGCCAGAAGGGGTGTGCGAACGCGTCCACGGGTCCGGTGAGCTTCCCCCCCGCATCGAGTACGCCGCGCAGCTCACGCACGGCGGACCGTCGAAGTAGCTCGTCCCCGAGTTCAGACCCACCGGCATGAGCGGCTGGTTGTGCGAGCCGCGCATCCCGCCGGCAACGTAATGCCCGATCTGATACGGGGCGAGGATCTCGCCCGTCGCAGGAAAGTTCATCTGGGTGCGCACGAGCATGACCGGGTCGTCCTTCCCAGTGTACTTGCCGGCGATGTTGTGGAGGCGCGACGTGGAGACCGCGGCCGCCTGCTCGCCGGTCGCGCGTGACCAGACGGACTCCACGACGAAGCGCTCGGTGTCGCGGAGCAGCGCGGCGAGGTCGTAGAGCTCCTCGGGCGTGATGAGCTCGATCACCCGATCGCCCCCGGTGTGCTCGACGTCCATGACAACCCACCTGAACCCCTTCGCGATCTTCGGCGCGAGCATGAGGCCCGGGGTGTTCATGGGGTCGGCGAAGGCGAGGTAGAGCGGCAGGTTGTACGCTCCGGGGTCGGTCTTGTCGGCGGCGAAGAAGAGGAACGCCTCGGCGGGCCGCTCCTCGATCTCCATCTCGGCAACCGCCGGCCCCATCCCCTTCACGTTTCCCGAGAACGCGTCCTTCAGGAGATCCTGACCCGCTCCGTAGAGCCCCTGCGCCTTCGCCACCTCCGTGCCGGCGATGAACGCCTGCCACGCGAGCTTGTGAACCTGCGCGTTCGCGGTTCCCTGCGCGTGGGTCATGAGGATCGCGATGTCGTCCCCCGTATGGCTCGTGGCGAAATCGGCGAGCAGGCCCCGGCTCTCCTTGCGGACGAACGCACCCACGGCCTCCATCACTGCCGGCGAAGGCGCCGTGTGCCCACCGATCGAGCCGATGTCTGCCTTGATGACGCTGACGGTGATCTTCATCGCCCCTCCCTCCGATCGGCGACGCGTGCATCCGTCGTTCCGCGGGGTTTACCCTGCCGAGCATTCACGACAGGAGCGCGCGACGGGGACGCTTCTCCGGATGGCGATGCGAACGGCCGACCCGATCGTGGCCCGAAGCGGCCGCGCCGATTTGCGCCGGCCGCTCCGGACGCGCACGGCGTGCGCACGCGACCCGGCGAGCGCATGCCCTGAACGGCCGAGCCCGATCGCGTGCCGGACCTGCTTCACCACCGGCGAGCGCGCACGGCGCCCCTCCGCGCCCCCCGTCTTTGCCAGCGCGCCCTGCTCGCCGGGCGCGAACATGGCGCCAGCACGCCCCGGGAGGTCGCGATGGAGATCCTCTCCGTCCCAGTCGAGAAGCCGGACGACGCGAACGTCATCATCGGCCAGGCGCACTTCATCAAGACGGTGGAGGACCTGCACGAGACGCTCGCCGGCAGCTCGCCGCAGCTCCGCTTCGGGCTCGCGTTCTGCGAATCCTCCGGGCCACGGCTCGTCCGGCGATCGGGAAACGACCCCGCGCTCGTGGACGCCGCGGCCCGCGTCGCGCAGGCGATCGGCGCCGGCCACTGCTTCGTCGTGTTCCTCCGGGAAGGGTACCCGGTGAACGTGCTGAACGCGCTGAAGCTCGTGCCGGAGGTCTGCACCGTCTTCTGCGCGACGGCGAATCCGGTCGAGGTCGTGGTCGCGCAGACGCCGGGCGGCCGCGGGATCCTCGGGGTCGTGGACGGGGCGACGCCGCTCGGGGTGGAGGGCGCCGCGGATGTGGAGGAGCGCAAGGGTCTCCTCCGCCGGTTCGGCTACAAGCTCTGATCGCTCATCGAGCCCGTGCCTCCGAGGCGTCTCTCCGAGGCCGGCGGCCGGGCGGGACGAGCCGAGCCGCTGGGCGGTCGTGCGCGAGCCCGCCCTGAAAACGCTGCGCGTGGCGCCGCGCCCCGCCGCATCGGGTGCGGCACCCCCGGCAAGGAGGGGCGCGTTCACCGCTCCAGGTGCTTCGACCTGGTGACGGCACCGCCGATGCACATCAGGCTCGTCGGGCGCGCCAAGGAGGAGCTTTCGCATGCCCGGACGATTCGTGGGGAAGGTCGCGCTCGTGACGGGAGGCAGCTCGGGCATCGGCCGGGCCGCCGCGCTCGCGTTCGCAAGGGAAGGGGCGCGCGTCGTGGTGGTCGACGTGGCACCCGCAGGCGAGGAGGAGACGCTCGCGCAGATCCGCGCTGAAGCGGGAGAAGGCATCTTCGTCCGGGCGGACGTCTCCTCTGCAGCCGAGGTCGAGGCCCTGGTTCGGACGGTCGTCCGCCAATACGGCGGGCTCGACATCGCGTTCAACAACGCCGGCATCGAGGGGAGGAAGGCCCCCACGGCCGACTGCACGGAGGAGAACTTCGATCGGACGATCGTGGTGAACCTGAAGGGGACCTTTCTGTGCATGAAGCACGAGATCGCGGAGATGCTGAAGCGGGGTCGCGGCGCGATCGTGAACAACGCGTCGGTCGCCGCGCTCGTCGGCTTCCAGGCGCTGCCGGCGTACTGCGCCTCCAAGGGCGGGGTGGTGCAGCTCACGCGCACGGCGGCCCTCGAGCTCGCCCGGTCGGGGATCCGGGTGAACGCGGTGTGCCCGGGCGTGATCCGCACGCCGATGATCGACCGCGTGACGGGGATGGACCCGGCGGTCGAGGCGCAGTTCGTCGCTCTCGAGCCCGTCGGCCGCATGGGTCGTCCGGAGGAGGTCGCGGCGGCGGTCCTGTACCTCTGCTCGGACGAGGCCTCGTTCGTCACCGGGATCGCGATGCCGGTGGACGGAGGTTTCGTTGCGCAGTGAGGCGCCCACGGGAGGTGGCACATGCGGTGGATTCGGCGGTTCGAGGACGTGGGGCTCGAGGACGTCCCGGAGGTCGGAGGCAAGAACGCCTCGCTCGGCGAGATGATCCGGGAGCTGGGACCGCTCGGAGTCCGCATTCCCGGCGGGTTCGCGACGACCGCCGAAGCGTACCGGAGCTTCCTCCACTCGAGCAGGCTGGAGGGGCCGGTGCGCGAGATCCTCGGCGTCCTGCGAGCGCGGGACGTCGACGACCTCGAGCGGCGCAGCCGCGAGATCCGGGAGCTGTTCGCCTCGGCACCGCTGCCGCCCGAGCTCGAGAGCGAGATCCTGGAGGCGTACCGCGACCTCTCTGCGCCGTTACGGCGAGGAAGCGACCGACGTCGCGGTGCGCTCGTCCGCGACCGCCGAGGACCTGCCCGACCGCGAGCTTCGCCGGCGCAGCAGGAGAGCTTCCTGAACGTGCGCGGCGCCGGCGCTCGTGGCCGAGGCGGTGCGGAAGCGCGTACGCGAGCCTGTTCACCCCGCGCGCGATCAGCTACCGGATCGACATGGGCTTCGAGCACATGCAGGTCGCGCTCTCGGTCGGCGTGCAGAAGATGGTGCGCTCGGACCTGGCGAGCGCCGGCGTGATCTTCACGCTCGACCCCGAGACCGGGCACCGCGGCGTCGTGCTCGTCACGTCGAGCTGGGGCCTCGGCGAGAGCGTCGTGCAGGGGCGCGTCGTCCCCGACCAGTTCTACGTCCACAAGGCAGACGCTCGGCGCGGGCTCCGGCCGCTCGTCCGGAGGAAGCTCGGCACGAAGGAGGTCCGCCTCGTCTACGACGGGAGCGGCCACCGGCAGCGTCCGCAGCGAGCCCGGTCCCGCCCGAGGAGCGCGCGCGCTTCTCGCTCTCGGACGACGACGTGCTCACGCTCGCGCGCTGGTCGCTCGCGGATCGAGGAGCACTACTCGCGAGCACGCGGCGCGGACACGCCGATGGACATCGAGTGGGCGAAGGACGGCGTGACCGGCGAGCTCTTCATCGTCCAGGCGCGGCCCGAGACGGTGCACAGCCAGCGACGAGCGCGCCGACGCTGCGGCTCTACCACGCTCGCGCGAGCCAGGCCGAGTCCGCTCGTCCAGGGCCTCGCGGTCGGCGAGGCGATCGCGTCAGGGGCCGCGCGCGCGTCGATCCGCGACTCCGAGCAGCTCGGCGTTCCAGCCCGGGGAGATCCTCGTCACCGAGGCGACCGACCCGGACTGGGAGCCGGTGATGAAGCGCGCCGCCGGCGATCGTGACCGAGCGCGGCGGCCGCACCTCGCACGCCGCGATCGTCGCGCGCGAGCTCGGGATCCCGGCGGTCGTCGGCACGGGCGACGCCGCACGGCGCTGATCCCGACGGGGGCGACGTCACCGTCTCGCTGCGCCGAGGGCGAGGTGGGCACGGTCTACGCGGGCGCGCTCCCGTTCGACGTCGAGGAGATCGACCCGTCGCAGCTGCCGCGCCCGCGCACGCAGGATGATGCTCAACGTCGGCGACCCCGAGCAGGCGCTCAAGCCTCGCGCTCCTGCCGAGCGACGGCGTCGGGCTCGCGCGGATGGAGTTCATCTTCGCGGGCTGGGTCGGCGTCCACCCGCTCGCGCTCACGCGGTACGCGACGCATCTCGCCGGACGATGCGGCGCGAGATCGACCGCGTGACGCGCGGCTACGCCGACAAGACCGCGCTACTTCGTCGACCGGCTCTCGCAGGGGATCGCGACGATCGCCGCCGCGTTCCACCCGCGGCCGGTGATCCTCCGGTTCAGCGACTTCAAGACGAACGAGTACGCGCGCCTCCTCGGCGGCGAGCCGTTCGAGCCGAAGCGAGGAGAACCCGATGCTCGGCTGGCGCGGCGCGAGCCGCTACTACCACCCGGAGTACCAGGAGGGCTTCCTCCTCGAGGTCGCCGCGGTGCGCCGCGTCCGCGAGGAGTTCGGGCTGACGAACCTCGCAGGTGATGATCCCGTTCTGCCGCACCCCGGCGGAGGGCGCGCAGGTGCTCGAGACGATGCGCGAGGGCGGCCTCGTCCGCGGGGCCGGAGGGCTCGAGGTCTACGTGATGGCCGAGATCCCGTCGAACATCCTCCTCGCCGAGCGACTTCGCCGAGCTCTTCGACGGCTTCTCGATCGGCTCGAACGACCTCACCCAGCTCACGCTCGGGGTCGACCGCGACTCGACGACGGTCGCGCCGCTCTTCGACGAGCGCAGCGCGGCGGTGAAGTGGCTCGTGCGCGCACCTCATCGACGTGCGCCCACGCGCGCGGGCCGCAAGGTGGGGATCTGCGGACAGGCGCCCGAGCGACTACCCGGAGTTCGCCGCCTTCCTCGTCGAGCGGGGGATCGACTCGATCAGCCTGAACCCGGACGCGCTGGTCCGGACGACGCTCCGCGTCCTGGAGGAGGAGCAGCTGGTCGCGAGTCGCGCGGCTGCCGCCGCGCCGGACCGTTTCGCCGGAGCGACGCATTAGCCGGCGGGCTCGCAGCGAGAGGAGGAGAAGTCGAGCCCGCCCCGCTCACCGGTCGTCGTGGGCGCTGCGTCGACGTCGCTTGGTCGACTTGCGAAGCTCGCGGGGCGCTCGCTCGAGCGACCGGGCGCCGGCTGACGACGGCCGTCCGCGCTTGCTCGGCCGCCGCGGCGGCGCGGGTGCATGCTCGCGCACGTACGCGAGAAGGTCCATGTACGACACGATCCCGACGAGCCGATCGGCGTCGTCCGTGACGGGCAGCGCACCGACGCGGTCGTCGATGAGGGTCTCCAGCACCTCGCGCACGTGTGCGCGCCGAGGGACGGTGATCGGGTTCGGCCGCATCGCGGATTCGACGGTGTCGCTGAGCAGCTGACGACCCGCTTCCGCGAACCGTTCCAGCTCGCTCCCGAGCCGCGCGCGGAGATCGCGCTCCGAGAGCATGCCGACGATGCGGCCGTCGGGGTCGACCACCGGCAGGTGACGGTATCCGCCCGACACCATGAGTCCGGCAGCGTCGCCGAGGAAATCCTCCGGGCCGACCGTGTCCGGGCGACGCGTCATCAAGCGATCGATCGGAAGCTCGAGGAACTCTGGGATGTGCGCCATGAATTCATGATCCGTCAGCGGCGAGGGACCGGCGCCGGACATCCGGGGGGCGCTGCACGTCGGGGTGGAGCGCCGCCGCTCGGGTGGGCGACCCGGCGAGCGCCTCCCGCGGGAGAGGCAGCCCAGCGCCGTTCCGCAAGGTGCGGGAGTCGGGAGCTCGGCGGCTCGCCTCGTCCGAGGCGCCCCAGTTCCCCACCTCCCGGAGACCGCCGCTCGACGCATGGTGTGACGGAGGGGGATCCCCATGCAGGCGCGCACCTTCCTGGCCACCATCCTCGTCGTCGCGGGCTGCGCCCCGGCGCGGAGCCGCCCGATCCCTCCGCCGCCGCAGGCGGAAATCACCCTCGACGCGTTCGAGGGCGCGCTCGCCATGCACGGTGAGTGGATCGCCGCCGCGCGCTACGGGCGCGTGTGGCGCCCCATCCACGTCGGCGCGGGATGGCAACCGTACCTGTACGGCGAATGGGTGTGGACCGACGACGGCTGGTTCTGGCTGGCGGACGAGCCCTGGGGCTGGGCGACCTATCACTACGGACGGTGGGCGTACGATCCCGTGCTGGCCTGGGTCTGGGTCCCCGGGTACGTGTGGGGGCCAGCCTGGGTCGCGTGGCGAGTGGGTGACGGGTTCATCGGCTGGGCACCGCTCTACCCCGACTTCGTCGACTGGTGGGCGGACAGCTACCCGCTCGAGCCGGCGCACTGGATCTTCGTGCCCGTGGGCAGCTTCGTCGGGGTGCGCGTCGACGTCGTCGCGGTGCCCCGCCCGCGCGTCCCCGCGCTCATTCGCGGGAGCCGCCCGGCGCCGCCGCGCCCGTCCGGACGGCCGTCCCCTGCACCGCGACTCGGCGGACCGCCGCGGCAGCTCGTGGAGACGCAGGCGGGACGCCCGGTGCGCCCGGCTCGCATCGTGGCGGTGCCGGAACCTGCCGACGCGCGACGGCGCCCTGAGCCCGGCGCCGTACCCGTCTACCGGCCCACGCCAGGCGGAGTACGCCCGAGGCCCGGCGATCGGGCCGCTCCAGCGAGACCGGCGCCCGCCCCCGCCGCGCCGGCACCGGCCGCACCGGCGCCTCGCTCGGAGGTGGCGCCGGAGCGCGGGGCGGCGGAGCGGGAACGGGCCGCTCCGCCGCCGGCGAAGCCGCAGCCACCTCCGGAACCAGGCAAAGCGCCTGCCCCGCGTCGGCCGACCGAGGAGAGAGAGGACGAGCGGCCGACGCCCGCGAGGCCTACCCGGTGAGACCCGAGGGTTGTCTCTCCCGACGCGGAGGCGCCCGAACCCGCGACGGAGCACGCTCCGCTCGTGGGAGCGATCTCACCGGTACTGCTCGATCTCTCTTGCCAGCTCCGCTTTCTCGCGCGCGCCGTGATCGTGGACGACGAGCACGGGGCATGGGGACTCCCGCGCGGCACGCTCCGCCACCGACCCCAGGACGACCCTCGCGATCCCGGTCCGCCCGTGCGTACCGACGACGAGGAGGTCGCAGCGCTCTTCACGGACGTGGCGCACGATCTCCGCGGCGGCATCGCCCCAGAGGACGCGCGAACGCGTCGGACGCCCGGCACTTCGTTCCGCGTCCCCGCGCCACTCGGCGAGCTTCTCCTCGTGCTCCTGGGCCCCGATGCCGGCAATCCCTCGCGACGAGACGAGCACGTCGCTCGCAGCCGCGGGAGGCGGAACGAGAACGTGGACGAGCGTCAGCTCCGCCTCGAACCGTCTCGCCAGATCGGCCGCCTGCTCCATTGCCACCCGAGACGGATCCCCGAAATCGACCGCGCAGCAGATCTTCTTCCATTCGATCACGGCGGGCCTCCTTCTCCCAAAGATGCTACGTCGTGCGGCGGCGAGTCCTCGGTCGACCCGTCGGGTCGCTCCGAACGGCGCTACCCTCCGGAGAGCCGGCCTGGCGTGCACCGGCCGGCTGCGTGCACCCGAGCGCCCTGCTCGTGAAGTGATGGGCGAGCGCAGGGACGAGCGCCTCCGCCGGTCACGCCTTCCGGCCCGCGCGCACCGTGAGCACCGGACACGGGGCGTTGCGGACGACGCCCTCGGCCACGGAGCCGGTGAGCATGTGCTCGCGATCGATCCGGCCGTGCGTGCCCATCACGATCAGATCGATGTCTCTCGAGCTCGCGAGCTCCATGATCGCGACCTCGGCCGGCCCTCCGGCGCGAGCCACCGTGGCTCGCCCGGCTCCCAGGCGCACCGCCTCCTCCTTCCAGGCTTCCAGCTCGCTCTCGACCTGCCCAGCGCGCGGCAGCTCCTCCGCGACCTTCGGGCCCGCCTCCACGTACAGGAGCACGAGCTCGGACCCGAGGCGGCGACACAGGTCGGCGGCGACGCGCAGCCCCGCCCGCGCCGGCTCCGAGAAATCGACGGGACAGCAGATGCTCCTCCACTCGATGCCGGCCATTCTTCCTCCGGATTCGTGACGCTGGACCTGCCGTCCTTCGCTCGAGGCGCAGACCTCTCGGACCAGGCTCACGCTAGGTATGGAGATGGCCGGCTCGCTGGGCAATCCAGCGCACGATGTCGCTGCTGATGACGATCCGCGACAGCCTGGAGCCGTCCGAGGCGACGGAGCATGCGGTGCCGCGGCCGGCTCTGCTCACGCCACAGCGGCGGCGGCCATCCGCCTCGGCTCCACGATCGCGGCGAGCGTCGCGTTCACCTCGCTCGCGAGGATCGCCTTCCGCCCCTGGGCCGCCCGCGCGAGGTCGCCGAGGGAGATGATCCCGACGAGCTTGCCTTTCTCGACCACCGGCAGCCTCCGGATCCGCTTCGACCGCATCAGCTCCTCAGCCTGCTCGACGGTCTGCCCCGGCTCGCTCGTGAACACGACCTTCGACATCGCGTGCTCCACCGGAACGGCCGCGAGCGGCTCGCCGGTGAAGTAGGCGCCCATGCACAGGTCACGGTCCGTCACAATCCCGGCGAGCTGTCCCTTTGCGTCCAGGACGGGCACGGCACCGATGTCGTGCTCCCACATCAGCCTTGCCGCGGCAGACATCGCTTCCTCGGCGCGGCACGTCCAGACAGTCCCCGTCATCACCTCTCTCACCTTCATGTCCGCACCTCCGCCGATCGAAGTGCCGTGCGCATCGCGCCGGCCCGCCACAGGAACGCCCGCTCACTCCAGACGCTCCACGCAGAGCGTAAGCCTCCAGCCGGTCGCGGGTCCGGGTCGTCCGGAGTCGCCCGATGGGGCCGTGTGCCATGCCGCAGGGTCCGCCCCTTCACGGTCTCTGCTTCCTCCGTGGACCCCTGCGGGCGCCGCCGGCGGCGTTCGGGATCGTGGGCGCGGTGCCTGCGTTCTCGCGTCCGACCTGCCTCGCCCGTCTCAGGCTCACCGGCGCGACCGTGCTCGCCTGCGGCCCCTCGTCGCCGGACTCCTCGACGAACCGCACCACGCTGCCGACGCGCAGCCGCCGGAATCCGCCGCGCAGGACGCTGTGCTCGTGGAAGTAGATCTCGCGCCCTTCCGCGGTGTTCAGGAACCCGTAGCCGTCCTCCGGCAGGATCCGCGCCACCGTCGCGAGCGTCGGCGACGCGTGCGTCTTCACCCGCGCGTCGAGGCGCCGGACGTGGTCCTCGAGCTGGCGCCCCGCCTCCCGGAACGCTGCCTTCACCGCGAGGTAGAGGTCGGAGTGGGCCCACGTCTTCGGCGGATCCCGTCCCACGATGAGCTTGCCACCCGGGACGGAGAGCTCGATCCGCACCCGGTACTGCGCGCCGCTGTGACGGTGGTGCCTGCTCGGCGCCTCCAGCGTCACGGCGCAGCCCGTGATGCGACCCCAGAAACGCTCGAGGCGAGAGACCTCCTCGCGCACATGCGCTTTCACCGCGTCGGACGGGTCGACGTTGTGCCACCTCAGCTCGACTGGTTTCTGCATCGCTCACCTCCCCTGGGCGCGGCGCGGCGGCGCGCCCGTGCGCGCCAGCCGCCGCAGCTCTGGCACGTTCCGATCTCCGAGATCTTGAGGCCGCGCGTCACTGCGCGCACCCGTCGCGTGACGTTCGGCGGCTTGCCGCCGCACCGACCCCTTCGTCGGCCCCTCCGCGAGCACGGCCGGTGCAATCGGCCAGCCCCAACCGCAACCTGCGATCACGCGGTCCGAACAGGCGCGCGAAAGGCCGTCCCCCTGCTATCCGAGCTTGATGGAAAGCACCCGCGGATACGCGCGCCCCTCCGAGAGCACGGCGAGCCTGTCTCGCGTCGTCATCCTCCCGTCGATCGCGTCCTGGATGAGCGCGCCGACCGTCACGAAAGCCGCACGATTCGGGCGAGCCTTGCCGGTCTCCCAGTGAGAGATCGTCTCGGGCGTGAGGTCCAGGAGTCGCGCCAGATCCGCGGCGCGCAGGCGGAGGGCCTTGCGCATGAGACGAATGGCCTCGCCCGTGTGCACCCCGGCGTTGGCCAGCTCGCAACACACCGCCAGCTGGAACCGGTCCATCATCGCCCCATCGACATGTGAACCGTCGCAGCTGCCGCAGCGCTGGACGGGCACTCGAGCCGAGGCGGTCACACCGGAACGCGGGAGCGCCACCGACAGGGTCTCCGTGGACTCGCGGAGATCGCTGCCCCCACATCGACCACAACGTCGCGCCCCGTCGCGAGCCACGCCTCGAGCCTCCTCCGCCGTCGATCTCAGCCGTGTTGCCCTATGCGGCCATCGCGGCAGGCTCCGCGTCTTGCGTCACCTGCTCGAGATACCCGCGAAGGAACCGCTTGGTGGCGCCTTCGACTTGCCGCACCCACTCCCGCGACACCCCCCAGCGCTTGCCGATCTGCTCGAGGGTGTCCGGCGGATCCTGCTGCAGCCGAGTCCTGATGATGTCCCAGCCGAGCGCGCCGATTCGTCCCCGCACCTTCTCGAGCGAATCCCGGAGCCGGCGATCCGTTTCGGAAGAAGCATACCTCTCGTCAGGCGTCGGGCCCTCGTCCTCGAGCCGATCGAGGCGGGAGACGTCGCCGTCCTCGTCGATGGCCGCATCGAGCGACACGTCTTCGCGCGCGACGGTTCCGCTTCGCTGCCGCACCGCCGACCGAGCTTGCCTGAGGTACTTCCACACGTAGGCGCGGATCCACCACGTAGCGTACGTGGCGAAGCGCGTTCCGGCGTCTGGATCGAACTTCTCCGCGGCACGCATCAGCCCGAGGTTTCCCTCCTGGACGAGCTCGTCGAGCCGCACCGTGCCGCGAGCCTGCTTCAGCGCGAACGCGACCACGAGCCCGAGGTGCCGACGAACGAGCTCGTCCCTCGCCGCTGCGTCGCCGCTGCGGGCGCGGATCGCGAGGTCACGCTCCACGTCCCGCGTGAGCGGACGCTGTTCGCGGACCGCCCTCATGTACGGAGCGAGAGCCTCCATTTCGTTTCTGTTTCCCCTTTCCATTCTCATTGTTGTTCATTCTAGCCCTGTTTGAAGAAACTTCAAGTCCCGCCAAGGGAGACCCAATCGGCGCGCCGCTCGGTCGCTCGGCCGGACGCCACGAGCCCGTTCGTCGGTTCCGCTCGAGAGGCCTCCCATTCGGCGCGCGCTGGAACCCGTCACGGGAGCGCGTGCGCCAGGTCGAGCGCAAGACCAAGCGCTTCCTCCGACGGATCGCAGGACGTCGAACCTGAGCGCGCGGCCGCCGGACAGCTCAGTGCGTGGCGTGGGCATGACTTCTCTGCCCGCTGACCTGCCGCCTGTCTCCCAGGCGCTCGTGCATCTCGAGCGCGAGTGAGCCGCACGCCCCCAGCAAAGGCCTCCACCCTTTGTGAGCCCTGCCGGATCGTGTCACCGTCGCCACGGTGCGACAGGGGCACGAACGAACCGTTCTCCGGCGAGCAGAAGGAGGCAGCCATGAAGAACAAGACGAAGCGGCTCATCCTCCGCTTGCTGGCCAACAACGACGTCATGAGCCTCGCAACCGTCCGGGCCGACGGTTATCCGCAGGCAACGACCGTCGCCTACGCGAACGACGGGTTGACGCTGTACTTCGCGTGCGATCGGGACTGCCAGAAGATCCAAAACCTCGCGCGCTCGAGCAAGGTGTCCCTCACCATCAACCGAGAAGAGAAGGACTGGAACCGTATCCAGGGACTGTCGATGGGGGCGGATGCGAAGGTCGCGCGACCGGCGGAGCGGAGGAAGGCGCTCGTGCTCCTCACGCGCAAGTTTCCCCCGATCGACTCCCTGACGGAGGCGGAGCTCGCGGCCTCCGCCATCGTGAAGGTCACGCCGAAGGTGATCTCCCTCATCGACTACACGAAGGGGTTCGGCCACACCGAGCTCATCGACGTCGGCCGCAGGCAGGCGCGACGGCCGGCGGCCCGATGACGTAGTCGCCTGCATCGAGTCGGCGTGCGACTGAAGCGCCTCGCAGGCGAAGCGGGTGACGGGGAATCGTCCGCATGGCTGCCCGGCTCGAGGGGCGCCCTGAGATGGTTCCCCGAGGGGCCGCCCCCAATACACCGCACCTCGCCGCGCTCGTGCCCGTGCGAGCATGTTCTGGGGGCAAGCGCCCATGATCCCCGCGAGCATCGAAGCCCATCTGCGTGAGCGCTACCGGAGCTACACGCACCACACCCATGCCGCCGCCGCGAGCGCGCAGGATCTCGCGGCCGCCGAGCACGTGGGCGGGCATCGCGTCGCAAAGCCCGTCGTGGTGAGGGTCGGAGACGAGCTGGCACTGGCGGTGGTCGCGGCGACCGACCGCGTGAACCTGTCCGTACTCGAGGAGGCGACCGGGTCTCGGGCCGAGCTCATCCCCGAAGCCGAGTTCTGCGAACGATTCAGGCCCTGCGATGCAGGCGCGGAGCCCCCGTTCGCGATCTTCGGCGCGCGGATCTTCGTCGATCTCGCGTTCATCCAGCAATGGAGGATCGTGATGGCGGCGGGCACACACGAGGACGCGGTCGTCCTGGACACGGGCGAGTGGCTGTGGTGCGAGCGGGTGCAGCCGATCTTGAACCTCGGGCAGCGCGCCGTTTGAAGAGCGGATCAGCTCTCCGGGCTCTCCCACCACGGCCATGGGCCGCGACGGATCGGCCGCTCCGGGGCGCGGACATGCTCGATGATCTCCCCTGCGAGCGCGGGGCTGCGGAGCGCGATGTCGTCGACGCTCAGCAGGCCCACGAGCTTGTTCGAAGCATCCAGCACCACCAGTCGGCGCACCGCGCCACGCGCCATGCGCGTGGCGGCTCCCTCGAGCTCATCGTCCTCGCAGCACTCGATCACCTGGGGCGTCATCGCGCTGCGGACATCCGCTTCGGTGGGAGCTCCCCCCTCTGCGATGTTCCGGACGACGATGTCGCGGTCGGTCAGGATTCCGATCACGCGATCTTCGTCGCATACGACCAGCGCTCCGACACCGTTCTGCTTCATCGCGCGAGCGGCGGCCTGCAGCGAATCATTCGGCCCGATCGTCTCGGCCCGATCGGTCATGGCGTCCTTCACCAGCATGGCGTCCCCGCTCGAGATGTTAGGTCCAACCCGCAGCCGCGGAGCGCGCTCCGTTGGGACCTTCCGGGGAGAGGGCACCGCGCATGCGCACGTGGGCCCCGACGCCATGGTGGCGTGCGGCAGGTCGTCTCGGGCCCCGGCGCGACCGGCGAGCGGGGGTGGCCCGAACGGTGGGACGGGCGCCAGCCGCGCGCGCCCTTCCGGAGGTGACCCGGTTTCCACCCGCGACACGTGACGCGGAGGAGAGCAAATCATGAATCGTGGGCCGAGTCCTGGTCATTGGCACTTTCGTCTTCCTGGCGCTCGCGTCGAGCGTCCTCGTCTGGGAGGGGCTCGCCACGGGCATGGGCCACGGACGCGCCCTCGCTGGGAGAGCGCTCTGGCGCGTTCGTTTCCGGTTCACGGTCGGGGTGATCGTCTTCGCCATCGTGCTCTGGATCGCGTTCGGGATCGTCACGCACGCGTGGTGAAGGATGCGCGCGATCGAACGTTGCTGGCGCGGGTCTTCCGAGGCCGCGCTCCCCTCCGCCGACGTGCAGTGGCTTCGCGTCATCGGGATGCTCTTCGTGTTCGCGATCCATGCCGCCGAGCCGTTCAACCCCTGGGACGCGTGGCACATCGTGAGCTCGGAGCGCAGCAAGTGGCTGGGGGAGGTCGTGTTCCTCCCCGCCCCCTGGATCATGCCGCTCTTCATGATCCTCGCGGGCCAGACCTCCTGGCACGCGCTCGCGAAGCGCTCCGGCGGGGACTACGTGCGCGAGCGGCTGCTGCGCCTCGGGCTGCCTCTCGTCGCCGGGATCCTCGTCCTCGTGCCGCCGCAGGTGTATCTCGAGCGACGCCTCCGCGGGCAGTTCGACGGTTCGTTCCTCGACTTCTATCCTCACTTCTTCGAAGGGATCTACCCGCGCGGGAACTTCTCCTGGCACCACCTCTGGTTCCTGGTGTTCCTGCTCGTATTCGCGCTCGTCACGCTTCCGCTGTTCGAGTGGCTGCGTACTCCATCCGGTCGCCGGCTGATGGCGGCGCTCGCCGCGTGGTGCGATGCGCCGGGTGGGCTCGCGTGGCTCCTGCTGCCTGCGATCGCGATCCGCGTGGCGATCGAGCTCCTGTTCCCCCGCATCCCACCGCTCGCCTACGACTGGTCGAGCCGCGTGCTGCTCCTTCCGGCGTTCGTCTCCGGGTTCATCTTCGCGGGAGAGCCGCGCATCCAGCGCGCCGTGGACCGACACTGGCGAGCGGCCCTGGTGCTCGCGATCGCGATCTCGGTCGCGCTCTGCTCATGGGCCTGGCCCGGCGACGTGCTCTCCCGGCTTCCGTTTCCCCGCACTGCGGGCGGCGTGCTCCTCTGGGGCGGATACTCCTGCGGCGCCGCTGCGTGGATCGTCGCGCTGCTCGGAGGAGCGCGGCGACACTTCACGCGAGGGAGCGCCACCCTCGAGCGCGCCAGCGAGATGGCCTACCCCTTCTATGTGCTGCACCACGGGATCATCGTGGCCGTTGCCTTCGCCGTGGTGCAGTGGCGCGCGTCGCTCGTCGTGCAGTTCCTCGCGGTCGCCTTCGTATCGCTTCTGGCGACCGTGGCGCTATGTGGGATCGTCGCTTCGAGCGGCGCGCTCCGCGTCCTGTTCGGCCTCCGCGCGCGGCGCCAACCCGGGGCCAGCCATGACCTGTGAGCCTGCATCGAGGTCGGCGCGGAGATGACGCGCGAGAAACGCGCCGACCCGGCGTTCGTACTCTGCTCCCGAGAAGGCGTGCAGATCCACGTGCGCCGCTCCGTCCACCTCCCAGTAGGCCTTCGGCTCGCGCGCGTGCGCGAAGAGGTCCCGCGCCTCCCGCGCCGTCGTGTAGCGGTCCGCTCCGCCCGCGAGCACGAACACCGGGGCGGTCTGCTGGTCGATGCGGTCGATCGGCCGGAGGTCCGATGCCCCGACGCCCTCTCGAGGAAAGAGCGATCCCATCACGAGCGGCAGGAGCGCCTGACCGACGGACCCGAGCCACGCGCGCAGCCGATCCCTGACGGCGTCCCGGATCGTGGGGTACACGGACTCGAGGACGAGCGCCTGCACCGGGAGCGGCGAGGGGCCGAGCAGGGCCGCGGCACCTCCCATCGAGACCCCGATCACGCCGACCCGCTCGCCCGGCAGAGCGGCGTGGAGGTAGTCGACCGCTGCGCGGGCGTCGTGGCTCTCGAGGCCGCCGTACGTCGAGCGCGCAGCGCTGCTGTCGCCGTGGCCGCGGAAGTCGATGAGGAGCACGGAGTAGCCAGCCGCAGCGAGAAAGCGCGCGCGGCCCAGCATGTCGAGGCGACTCGCTCCGATGCCGTGCAGCAGCAGAACGGCTCCCGATCCCGTACGGCCGGGCGCGAACCAGCCGCGGACCGTGCTGCCGGAGTCGCTCGCGAGCTCGACCGGCCGCGCCGGGAGCTCGTCCGGCAGGTGCGCCAGCGCCGCGTGCGAAACGTGCGGCGGCGCACACGCCATGACGAGACTCGTGACCACGAGGGTCGCGACCTTGCCTCTGCCGCGGGTCACCGCCTGCGAGATCATCTGCCGTCAGTAATGTCGGCAGTCCTCGGGCACAACCGCACGCTCGAAGGTCCCTCCGGCCAACGGAACGCGGCCTGTCCCGACGCGTGCACGCGTGCGCGCTCTCGAGGGCCCGCTACGGCCCCATCGCGTCGGAGCGCGCCTTGGCGGGCAGGACCCCCAACATCGGCGTCAGGTCGGGGCCCGCCCACGGCCACGGGGTTCCCGCTGGCCACCAGCCGGGCTTCGCGGACAGATACATCGAGGCCGGGAGCGTCCGGCTGGAGCTCGTGGAGCTCCAGAGCGTCTGGTTGGAGACGGTGTCGAAGTTCCCGTGCCGGTAGAGCGACGTGGCCGCCACGTCCGTCGCCCCCGAGCCGCCCGCGCCGAGCTGGTAGATGGAGTAGGTGCCTGCGTCGTAGCCGTCGTAGACCCTGCTGACTCCCACGGTCCCGAGCACGTTCCCGAGCACGTTCATGCCGATGTCGCCGCTATCGAACTCGAGCGCCGTCACGTTGCCGGTCTGTGTGGCCGTCGAGCCATAGACCGCCGGAGGGGCGAACTGGCTCGACGCGTAGTTCCTGAAATACGTGAGGTAGCCCGCGTTGCCGTGCGTGGTCGATGCGCCCATGTGCGGGGCATAGTTGCCCTCCATGAGCTCCATGTGCGGGAACGCGCAGTGACAGTCGATGTTCACCTCCTGCCACGCGGCCGGGGTTGCCCAGGAGTTGTCGGCGTAGTTGTAGGCGATCACGTTGCCGCCACCCGAAGCGTTGCATGAGAATGGGCTTGTTCATGTACCGCACGATGTTGTTCTCGACGAGGTTGTCCGCCGCTCCGCAGCGCAGCACGATCCCGTAGCAGTCCGTGCCGAAGCCGTAGTTCGCCGAGTGGTGGAAGTAGCTGTCGCGCACGACGCAGCGGTAGGTGCCGGTCAACACGACGTGCATGCCGCCGATGGTGCCGTCGGTCTGGACGTCCTTCACCCAGCAGTAGGCGGCGTTGGAGATGTCGATGCCGCCCGCCATCTCGCCGTTGTAGCCGGGGTTCGTCCCGCCCTGGAGCCGCAGATGTTCGACGCCCGCCCACCGCGTGGTCGGCCGCGTGACACGGGTGATCTGGCCCGCGTAAGGGCTGGCGGACCGGAAGCCCCAGTGAAGCGGAGAGCTCAGTGTCAGCGTCCCGCTCGCGGCGTCGACGCCCGCGATCTCGACGCGCTGGCTGACCGATCGACCGCTGATCCGCTTGTAGTACGAGCAGTCCCCCTGCCGGACCGTGCTGTCGTCGACCACGTCCACGAGCGCGAGGTCGCCGGCCACGAAGTTGCCTGCGGCCGATCCCACCGAGACCGTCTTCGACTCCTTCGCCCCATCGCGCGTCAGCGCATATCCGGTCCCGCCGTAGCAGGTCGAGTCGCCGTCGGTCCCGACGGCGATCACCGTCCCCCCGCCCGTCTTCACGATGGTGGTGCCCGCCGGGGCCCCCGAAGAGCCCGCCCCGCGCAGCACGACACCCTTCGTGAGGACGATCGTGGACGAGACGGAATACGTGCCGGCATTGAGCTGCACAACCTGTCCCGGAGCGCAGCCCGTGATCGCAGCCTGGATGTTGCCCCCGGGGTTGAGCGTGGCGCAGACGGTCGTGCGCTGAGGCAGGCCGTCCGCCCCCAGCGGCAGACCGAGCTGCCCGTCGCGCTCGATGCCCGGACTCCAGGTCGTGATCCGATCCGCGGCCACGGGAACGGGAGGCGGTGGCGGCGCGGTGCCCACGGTCACGACGGCGCTGCCCGAGATCGCCGGGTCGGCGACGCTCGTCGCGACGACGTGGAAGGTCCCCGTCGAACCCGGAGCGGTGTAGAGGCCGGTGGAATCCACCAGGCCACCGCCGGCCTCGAGCACGGACCAGGTCACTGCCGTGTTCGCCAGCGCGCTCGCCGCGACGGCGTCATCGCCTTCCTGGCTCGCGCCGCAACCTGCCGCGACGATGAGTAGAACGGCGAGCGTTCCGACGATGGCTTGCTTGGATGGCTGCATTGCGGTGGCTCCCTCGCCCCCCGGTGGGTCACCGGGACGAACCTGGGAGGGAGCCACGCTATTTCCGAACGGCGGTCTTTCAGCGAACGGTCATCCGGCGAAATGAGAGATCCCGGCAAACCGGCCGATGTTGCAGGAGGCACACATCGGCGCCCGTAGGGAGTTCAACGGCCTCGTGGGTTTCGCTCACTCTCGTTCGAGAAGGCTCCGTCGGAACGGACCGTCTGAGGATCTCTGAATGGCGGCGCTCGGGGTTAGGATCCCCCCTGAGGACCATCGTGAAGCAGACGCCGATCATCGATCACGACGCCACCGAATCTCCGGTGTTCCGGCCGGGCAATCTCCTCGAAGGTGCGAGGCGGCAGAAGGGCCTCTCCGAGAGCGCGGTCCCGGCCGGCTGCCTGCTCGACATGGACGGCGAGCTCGTCGAGCGGCTCGTCGCCTCCGGTCGCGCCGTGCCGGATCCCGACTGGCCCTGCTTCCACACGAAGCTCTACCGCTGGACGGCGGGTGACGCCGAGGTGGGCGTGGTCGGCGGCACCGTGGGCGCGCCGTTCGCCGTCCTGGTCGCGGAGGAGCTCTTCGCCTCGGGGTGTCAGGCGCTGGTCAGCATCTCGTCGGCGGGGCTCATCGCGTCCGATGCCCGGCCACCCTTCTTCGTGCTCGTCGAGCGCGCGCTGCGCGACGAGGGCACGAGCTACCACTACCTTCCGCCGTCCCACTATGTCGAGGCGGACCCTGCGCTGACCGACACGGTGGCCCGCGCCCTCGAAGGCGGCGCGACCCGGGTCCTTCGCGGCGCGTCCTGGACGACGGACGCGCCGTTCAGGGAGAGCACTTCGCTCATCGCCGCGCGGCGGGCGGAGGGAATCCTCTCCGTGGAGATGGAGGCCGCCGCGCTCCTCGCGATGGGGAGCACGCTTCGCAAGCCCGTGGCGTGCCTCGCGCACGTCACGAACGCGATGGCGACGCGCCCGGACGACTTCGACAAGGGCGGGCACGACGGCCAGGAGGAGGCGCTCGACGTGTGCGCGCGGGCGCTCACCGCTGCCGTCGCGTACGGCCGCCGGCGCGGCTCGCCTCCCAGCGAGTAGCCGCCGCCTTCGTCGACGAGCGAAGCGAGGACTCGGAGCCGAGTCGAGCGTGCAGGGGTCCGGCGGAGCCGTCGGTGACCGAGCGGCCACGCCCGCCTCGGGTCGCGACGCGCTGCAGCACGCCTTCGCATGGCCACCTTGAAGCGGGTCCTCGAGCACCACGAGCGGCGCAGGCGCGCTCGTCCGCCGCAGCGGTGCGGCGGCCCGCGCGGAACGCGATGCCGGTGGAGGCAGCCATGAACGGTGGGGCCATTCGAATCGGGAGCGTGCGGGGCATCCCCATCCGCATCCACGTGACCTTCCTCATCGTGCTCCCGTTCCTGGCGGTCGGCTTCGGGCGGGTGTTCACCGAGGCGGCGCGGGTCGCGGAGGTTCCGGCCGAGCAGCTCTGGGGGTCCCCGTTCGCGTGGGGTCTCGCGGTCGCGCTGGCCCTCTTCCTCTCCGTGCTCGTCCACGAGCTCGCGCATTCGCTGTACGCGATCAGGAAGGGAGGTCACGTCCGCGACATCACGCTCCTCATGATCGGGGGCGTGTCCCAGATCTCGGAAGGTCCGAAGACCGGTCGCCAGGAGGCGGTGATGGCGCTCGTCGGGCCCGTCGCGAGCCTCGCGCTCGGCGGCATCTTCTACGCCCTGTATCGCGCGGCCGGCGCCACGGCGCTCTTCAACCTGAAGTTCGCGATCTTCCACCTCTTCTACCTGAACGTCGTGCTCGGGGTGTTCAATCTCCTCCCAGCGTTCCCGATGGACGGAGGCCGGATCCTCCGGGGCATCCTCGCCGAACGCTGGGGCATCTTGCGGGCCACGCGGATCGCCGCCCGCGCAGGAAAGGCGTTCGCGGTGCTGTTCGCAGTCGTCGGATTCTTTGCCCCGAACGTTCTCCTGATGGTCATCGCCTTCTTCGTGTACGTGGGCGCCGAGGCGGAGGACCGGAGCGTCCTCGTGAAGGCGCTCCTCGGCCACATCCACGTGCGCGATCTCATGGGGTCGCGGCCACAGCCCGTCGACCCGTCGAGCTCGGTGTTCGACGTCGGTGAACGCATGGTGCGCGAGCGCCGGCTCGCGTTTCCGGTCGTGGAAGGTGGCACCGTGCTCGGAATCGTCGGTCTCGAGGACGTCGAGCGCGTACCCTCGGCCGACCGCGAGCGGATCCGCGTCGCGGACGTGGTTCGACGGGTGCCGTCCGTCGACGCGAGCGACGAGGCGTCCAAGGCGATGCGGGTGCTCTCCGAGGCGCGGACGCCCGTCATCCCCGTGGTCGAGGCCGGAGCGCTCGTCGGGGTGCTCTCGGACACCGACGTCGCACGCGGGCTGCAGCTCAGCAAGCTGGAGGCGACGCAGCATCCGCCCGCAGCGGGGCCGCCGTCGATGCGCCACGGAGCGCCGCGTACCGAGCAGCACGCCTGAGCAGAGCCGCGGGCCGCCCGCCGGCGTCAGCGCGCGATCCGGGACGCGACCACGTGGCGCTCCGCCTCGATCTCGCGCGCCGTCCTGAACCCGAGGCGCCGCAGGACCGGCACGGGCGGGGCCCATCCGTACACCGCGTGCACGAGGAGGAATGCCATCTGCGTTCCGAAGAGGACCAGCCACCCGTTCGCCTTGTTCCTCCCGCGGATGGCGCGCAGACCGAGCGTGAGCGTGAGCCCGCCGAGCACCGCGAAGCTCGCCATGAGGGCGCGATCGAGGTCCCACTCGCGGTCGAGGAGCGTGAGCTTCGCCCGCGCGCCCTCCGGAGTCAGAGGATGCCGGGCGCTCGCCGTAAGCTCGGCGTCGATCTTCGCGTTCACCCGCTCGGACGAGTGGCGCCGCACGCGGTCGGGCTCCCGCAGCTCGAAGTGATCCATGGACCGATTATCATCACCACGTGACGTGTTCGCCGCAGGTGCTCGCGCTGTTCCTCCTCGCAGCGGACGGTCCTCCGGCCGCTCCCGTCCCGGCCGGGCCCACCTGGTCGGTCCCCGTGTCGCACGCCGGCGGCGTGATGCTCGGGATGCGGCTCTCGCTCGGGCTGATCGGCTCGGGCTCGAGGCCCCGCACAAGCGGCCGTCCGCGGTCGCGGCGCGGGTGCGGCGCGTCGGTAAGGGTGACCCTCGGGCCGGCTCCCATGGCGGAAGCCGGCCCTTGGTCTTGGTGCGACGCGAGGACTACCTGGACGCGGTCTTGGGCTGGTCCTTCACGAGCTCGAGGTCGAGGCGAATCGTCACGTCGTCGCCGACGGCGGGGCCGGCCTCGATGAGCTTGTTCCAGGCGAGCCCGTATTCCCTTCGGCTGATCTTGGTGGTCGCCGCGAAGCCGCGGCGTGTCTCGCCGAACATCCCCTTCACCTCCGGAGTGGTCGCGACGTCGAGCACGACCGGCCTGGTCACGCCGTGGAGCGTGGAGATCGCCCGTGACCTTCAACGCGTCGTTGCCGGCCTTCGCGACCTTCGTGGACTTGAAGGTGATGCTCGGGTACTTCGCCACGTCGAAGAAGTCGGTGCTCTTGAGGTGCGTGTCGCGGTCGGCGACCCTCGTATCGATGCTGTTCACGTCGATGGTGGCGTCCACCGTGGACTTCGTCACGTCCGACTCGTCGAGGACGACCTTGCCGCGGTAGGCGGCGAACTCGCCGCGAACGTTCGAGATGACGAGGTGCTTCACCGCGAACCCGACCTGCGAGTGCGACACGTCGATGTTCCAGTTGCTCGAGGCTGCGAGCGCCAGGGCAGGCGCGAGGGAGAGCAGGGAGGCGAGAACCTTCTTCATGGGCTCGTTCCTTCTTGTGCGAGGAGTGTGACGGGGTGACGGCTCACGCCGCCGCGGGAGCGGCGGCGGCCTTCTTCACGGCCTCGAGCTCGATCGCGATCTCGACCTTCTCGCCGACGAGGACACCCCCCGTCTCGAGCGCGGCGTTCCAGACCAGCCCGAAGTCGCGGCGGTCGAGCGACGTTTTCGCGGAGAAGCCCGCGCGCTCGTTGCCCCAGGGGTCCTTGCCGGTGCCGGCGAACTCGGCGTCGAGGGTCACCTCGCGCATGACGCCGTGCAGGGTGAGGTCGCCCACGACGCGGTAGCCGGCGCCCGCCTTCTCGATCCGCTTCGAGCGGAAGGTCAGCTGCGGGTACTTCGCCGCGTCGAGGAAGTCCGCCGAGCGAAGGTGGGCGTCGCGGTCCGCAACCTGCGTGTCGATGGACGCCGTGTCGATGGCGACCTCGACCGACGAGCGGGTGAGGTCGTGCGGGTCGAGCTGGATCGCGCCCGACCACCTGGCGAAGCGGCCGTGCACCTTGGAGATGACCATGTGCCGGACCCAGAAGTGGATGGCGGAGTGGCCGACGTCGATGTCCCATGGGTTCGTCATGTTCGTTTCCTCGCTGGGTTGGGAGCGTGTCGCTCGTTACGGAGGGAACTTGCTGCTGTTCCCTCAGTCGCGCAATGATCGATGACGCACATCTCCGTTCCCCGGGAGGAACGATGGACCTGAACCTCCTCACCCTCTTCGAGGCCGTCGCGCGCACCGCGAGCTTCTCCGCCGCCGCGAAGGAGCTCGGGATCCCGAAGTCGTCGGCGAGCCGCGGCATCGCGCGGCTCGAGGACGAGCTCGGCGCGCAGCTCCTCTTCCGCACGACGCGCCACGTCTCGCTCACGGCGGCGGGCACCGCGCTCTACGACCGGATGACCCCGCTGCTCCGCGCGGTGAAGGCGGCGCTCGGGGAGCTCCCCGAGCGCGAGGAGGCGCCTTCCGGGACGCTCAGGGTCACCGCGCCGGTGGACCTCGGAGTGCTGTTCCTCGCCGAGGTGGTGACGCGCTACACGGCGCGGTATCCGGCGGTGTCCGTCCAGGTCCACCTCACCGGCCGCGTGGTCGACCTCGTGGCGGAGGGCTTCGACGTCGCCCTTCGCGTCGCCGCCAGACTCGCCGACTCGTCGCTGATCGTGCGACGAGCGGCACCGGTCCTGTTCCACCTCTTCGCCTCGCCGCTGTACCTCGCCCGTCGCGGCACGCCACGCAGCGAGGCCGATCTCGCCGAGCACGACTGGATCGCGTTCCGCGGCGGGCCGCAGAACCTCCGCGTGGCGGGTCCGAAGGAGACTGCCGCCGGGCGCTCGGCGCGGATCGTCTGCGACGACCTCCTGTTCGCCCGTGATGCCGTTCGCTCCGGCGCGGGCATCGCGCTCCTCCCGACCTTCGTCGCCGAGGCCGACGTCGTGGCGGGCCGGCTCGTGCGGATCGTCCCCCGCTTCGAGCGTCCGGCCGGGCATCTCCACATCGTCACCCCGGCCGCGAAGCACGTTCCGCGGAAGGTGACGGCGTTCCGGGAGCTCGTCCTGGAGCTGCTGAAGGCGAGGGCGACCGCCGCGGCGGCCGGCTGACGCCGTGCCGCGCAGCGACGCGAGCGCCGGAGCTTCAGCCGCCCTGGCGACGAGCACGGCGACCCGCGCCCGCTACAATGAAGCTCGAGCGGGGCGCGCAGCTCGCCGCCCTGCAGCTCCGGAGGCCGCCATGTTCGAGTTCCTGCTGACCGAGGGAGCAGCTGGCCCTGCGCGACGAGGTGCGCGACCTGGTGCGCTGGGTGCCGCGCCAGATGATCCTGGACATGGACCAGGACAAGATCCGCTTCCCGAAGGAGTTCCTCGCGCGAGGCGGGCCGGCGCGGCCTGATGGGCGTGCCGCTACCCGCAGCCGCTGGGGCGGGCGCGGGCATGGACTGGGTCTCCACCTCCATGGTGATGGAGGAGGTCGGGACGCTCGGCTACATCTTCGCCTGCGTCTTCGGCGTGGGCGCCGAGCTGGTGTGCGACGCCGATCGTCCTGCACGGCACCGACGCGCAGCGCGAGAAGTACGTGAAGCCGCTGCTGCGCGGCGAGATCTTCGCCGCCGAGTGCCTCACCGAGCCGCGCGGCGGCTCGGACTTCTTCGGCACCACCACCGCGGCCGAGGACCGCGGCGACCACTTCGTCCTCAACGGCCAGAAGCGCTTCATCGTCGGGCGCCGAGCGCGGCCGACTACTTCCTCGTCTACGCCCGCACCGATCCCGGCGGCCAAGCCGCACGAGGGGATCAGCTGCTTCATCGTCGACCGCGGCCCGGGCGTGGAGACGAAGTACCTCTACGGGCTCATGGGCTGCCGCGGCGGCGGCGCCGGCCGCGATCGTCTTCCGCGACGTGCGGGTGCCCAAGGAGAACCTGCTGGGCCGGCTGCACGGCGGCGCGGCGGTCTTCGACACGATGATGATCCCGGAGCGGCTCGGCACCGCGGCGATGACCATCGGCGCGGCGCGCCCGGCGCTCGAGGTCGCGACCGGGCTACACGCTCGAAGCGCAAGGCGTTCGGCCAGCCCATCAACCAGTTCCAGGGCGTGAGCTTCCAGGTGGCCGAGGCGGCCATGCTGCTCGACGCGGCGCGCGGCCATGGTCTACACGACCAGCCGCGCGGTGCGACGCGGGGCGCCGACCGGGCCACGGTCCGGCGCCTGGTCTCCGAGACCAAGAAGTTCGTCACCGAGTCCTGCCAGAAGGTGGCGCACAACGCGATGCAGGTGATGGGCGGCATCGGCTACACCAACGTCTTCCCGGTCGAGCGCATCGTCCGCGACCTGCGGCTCGCCTCGATCTGGACCGGCACCAACGAGGTCATGTCGATGATCGCCGCGAGCGAGTGGTACCGGGAGCACCGCGAGGCGAGGACAGAGCTCGCAAGAGCGCGATCCACGAGGCGGACGCCACCTCGGCGGACCGGCTCGAGGAGAAGGACTACGGATAGAGCGCCGTCCTGTGCTGGACGCGGTCGAATCGAGGCGACCGGACCGGGGCGCCCTCCACGCCCCGATCCGGTCCCCTCTCCCCGCCCCGCTTCTCACCTGATGGCGACCGCTGCCTCCGTCCGCGCGCCCCGGGTCACGCGCGCTCGATTCGCTGCGCGTTCGTCGCACATCCCCCGAGCTCCCGCAGGAAGGCGGCGACCGCGTCCTCCGGCCCGTACACACGGGCGTGGTTCCCGTTCCCCCTCGCCGCGAGATCGCGGAGCAGCTCGACATCGGCGTCGTTCCCGCAGCCGAACGCGGAGAGGGTCGCATCCCCGCGGTTCGCCTCGAGCAGCGTGAGCAGCTCGTCGGGGGTCTTCGCCGGCCCGCTGTTCGCGATCCCGTCGGTGAACACGAGCACGTGCGCGAGCATCCCCGGCGGGAGCTTCGCGATCCGTGCGTGGTCCAGGCCGGCGAGCATGCCGCCGCCGAGGTTCGTCTTCTCTCCCGGCCGGACACGGTCGATGAGCCGCCTCAGCTCGCGCTTGCGTGTCTCGGTCATCTCCTCCGGCGCAGCGAGCGTCTCGACCTGCATCGAGAAGACGACGACGCCGCAGAAGTCACCCGGCACGAGGTGATCGATGAGCTTCAGCAGCGACTGCTTCGCGACCTCGAGCTTGTCGCCCGCCATCGAGCTGGAGATGTCGAGCACCAGGATGACGCACGCCGGCCCCCCCGCGGCGTGCGCCCACGGCGTGCCTTCGAGATCGCGGGTGTCGCGCTGGTCGATCCTGTCGATTCCGCGCTCGAGGACTCCGGTCGTCATCGTCACCTCAGGCCAGGGTTGCCACGCCAACGACGCTCGTCGCGTTGAACGCGCCCGCGCTGAGCTCGTGGCGCAGGGCGGCGTGCTGCACCTTCCCGTTCAGCGCGAGCGGGATCCTTCCTCGCGCGGTGAACGCCACGAGGTCGGGCTGGTAGCCGAGTCGCCGGTGAGCCTCGCTGCAGATCGTCCGCGCGATCGCGCGCTGCTTCTCGCGGTTGTCGAGGAGCTCGCCGCCGACCTCCAGCACGAGGGCGAGTTGGTGGCCGGCCGCGGCACCGCTCGGCATGCCGACGGCGGCGGCGAGCCTCACCTCCGGGCGCTCGCTGGAGAGCGCCTCGACGTCGACGGGAGTGATGCTGACGGTGCCACGAACGAAGAGGCTTTCCTTTCGGCCGAGCACGTGCAGGCGCCCCTCGTCATCCAGGAATCCCACGTCGCCGGTGCGGAGGAGCGACTGCTCGAAGAAGAGGGGCGGCGCTGCGGTCGCACCGACGTACCGATCCATGAGCGATGGCGACGAGACGAGGATCTCCCCCGGCTCGAATGGGGTCCGCGTGGCCGAGCCGTTCACGTCGATCGCGACCGAAACGCCGTCGATGGGCCGGCCACACGACACGCTGCGCGACGCGTGGACGACGCACTCCTCTCGCGCGCCCGTGAGCGTCACGAACAGCGTCGCTTCCGCCATCCCGTATGCGGGCTTCACCCGTCCCGGAATGGCAAACGCCTGCTCGAACCGGTGCAGCGTCGCCGGAAAGATGGGCTCCGACCCGCACGCGAGGACCCGCACGGTCGAGAGGTCGTAGCCCGCCGAGCTCGCCACCATCCGGACCGCGAGCCGGAGCAGCGTGTTCGACCCTCCGCTCACCGTCACGCGATGGGCGCCGAAGCCCTCGAGCCACGGATACATGCTGAGCGCGTCCTCGGGGAAGAGCACGAGCGGCGCGCCGACGTACAGCGGCGCCAGCCCGAAGCAGACGAGCCCCATCGGATCGAACAGGGGCATCATCGAGGAGAACACGTCGCGCTCCCCCGCCTCGACGCGCTGCGCGAATGCCGCGACGTTGGCGAGCATCGCCCGCTGGGAGACGAGCGCGCCCTTCGGCGTGCCGGTCGAGCCGGAGGTGTACTGGATGAAGGCGGAGGGGCCCGGACGGGGCGTGTCGTACCTCAGCGTCTTTCCCTTCGCGTCGGGGCCGGTCAGCGCCGGAATTCCCAGCGCGCCGACCGCACCCAGCGCGTCGCCCGCGTCGCAGTCGCCGAGCGCCGCTGCCGCTACGCAATCGATCGCCACTGCCCGCGCCCGGCCTGCGCCCGTGCGCGGTGACAGCGGAACGGGGACGGCGCCATGCAGGAGCGCGCCGAAGAACGCGTGGAAGAACATGGGGCTGTTGCTGAGGAACAGCAGGACGCTCGCCCCGGGGCTCACGCCGAGAAGGGCGAGCCGATCACGAACGCGGAACGCGCCGTCCGCGACGGCGGCGTAGGTGTGAGGCGCTCCGTCGAAGCTGAAGTAGACGCCGTCCGGCGTGTTGCGAGCCCGCGAGAGCAGCAGGTCGAGGAGGGTCACCATCGTGAGACCCTGGAACGCAAGGGCGGTGCCACGACGCACCGGTCGCTCCGAGGTCCTGATTTCGCGGCTGAAGCCGCATCGGCGCCATCCAACGACGTGGCTCGGTGACCACGGCGCTTGCCACGTCCGCCCGCGACCGTCAACGCGCGTTGACGCACGGATGGTGCGTTCTCGGCGCGCTTCGACTTTCCGTCCGCGATGGGATGCCCGTAAACTGCAGGACAGCCACTCGGCTCCATGAATCGATCTGATGCGCTGCACGGAATTTCCCGACACGGACCGATACGTTCTGCGCAGGCGCCTCGGCGCGGGCGCCATCGGCGTCGTGTTCGGCGCGTTCGACCAGGAGCGCGGCGTCGAGGTGGCCTTGAAGGTGCTGCAGCGGATGGACTCGGAAGGCATCCTGCAGATGAAGAACGAGTTCCGTTCCCTCGCGCAGGTGTCGCACCCGAACCTCGTCGGCCTGTACGAGCTCGCTTCCGTCGCACAGAAGTGGTTCTTCACGATGGAGCTCGTGGACGGCGTCGATTTCCGGTCATGGGCGACGCAGCTGCCGCCGTTCGCGCCGGATCCGGCACGTGGCGCCCGCGACGGTCGGGTGCCGGGCGAGGAGCGACTCCGCGGAGCGCTGCGGCAGCTCGCGCAGGCGATCTCCTGCATCCACAGCGCCGGCAAGCTCCATCACGACATCAAGCCGACGAACGTGCTGGTCACGCCCGCGGATTGGCTCGTGCTGCTCGACTTCGGCCTGGTGCGGGCGCGGGTGCAACCCGCGCGAGCGGCGGACGACGGGCCGAAGCCGATGATGCTCTCCGGTACCCCCGAGTACGTCGCCCCGGAGCTCGCGCTCGGAGCCCCGGCGACGCCCGCCTCGGACTGGTACGCGGTGGGAGCCATGCTGTACGAGGCGTTGGTGAGGCGGCTCCCCTTCGAAGGGGACGCCGGGGCGCTCATCCATCAGAAGCTGACGCGCACCCCACCCGACGCGCGACCGCTGGTGGGGGAGCAGGCGCGGGACCTCGCCGATCTCGCGATGCGCCTCCTGTCGCGCGATCCGGAGCAGCGCCCCGAGACCCCGGAGATCCTCCAGACGCTCGGCGCCTTCGAGCGACGGGGGCTCGTGGCGAGCGCAGCGGCTCACGAGCACGAACGCTTGTTCGTGGGGCGCGAGGCGCAGCTCGGCGCGCTGAGTGAAGCGTTCGGGGCCAGCAAGGGAGGCCCCGTCGCGGCGCTCGTCTCCGGGCGCTCCGGTGTCGGCAAGTCCACCCTGTGCCGCCGGTTCCTCGAGGATCTCCGGCGCGACCCCGCGGGTCCACTGGTCCTGGAGGCACGCTGTCACGAGCGCGAGTCCGTCCCGAACAAGACGCTCGACGGGTTCATCGACGCGCTCGTGGGCGAGCTCGCACGCTGGTCGCCGTCCGAGCGGGAGGCGGTATCGCCGCCCGACCGGGAGCTCCTCGGGCGCATGTTCCCGGCGCTGCGCCGGTTCTGGCCGGGTGCGGTCGGGGCCGCCCCGTCCGCCGACGGCGCCGCCGACGTGCGGACGTTCCGGCGACGCGCGGCGGCCGCGCTGCGCGAGCTCGTGTCGCGCCTCGCGCTCCGGCATCCGCTGGTCATCCACATCGACGACCTCCAGTGGGGGGACGCCGACAGCTTCGAGATCCTCGGTGAGCTCCTCGCCGCCGGCGACGGCCCGGCGCTGTGGATCTTCAGCTACCGCAGCGAGGACGAGGCGAGCAGCGCGGCGCTCCTCGCGTTCCAGGCGATGCTGAAGGCGTGCGAGGTGCAGGAGTGCCGCGTGAACGTCGGGCCATTGCCGCCCGGGGACTCCGTGGCGCTCGTGTTGCGGCTGCTCGGAAGCGACGACCCGCAGACGCGCGAGCGGGCGGAGGCGCTCGCGCTCGAGGGCCATGGCAGCCCGATCTTCCTGTCCGAGCTGGCGCGCTTCGAGCGCGAGCAGGCGGTCGGATCCGGCACCCACCGGCACACGACGCTCGACGACCTGTTGCGGACCCGCATCTCGCTCCTGATGGAGGCCTCCCGGCAGATCCTGGCGGTGCTCGCGGTCGCAGGACGCCCGCTCCCGCAGCGCCTGCTTCGCGAGACTGCGGGCGATCCCGGCGCGATCTTCTCGTTGCTGAACGCCAACCTGGTGCGGACGAGCGGCACCCGCAGCGACGACACGGCGGAGACGTATCACGACCGCATCCGCGAGCTCGTCGTCGCGATGCTCTCCGAGCCGGAGACGCGCCGCACCCACGCCGCGCTCGCGGCAGCCCTGCAGCGGAGCGGTGAGCTCAGCGCCGCCGACCTCGAGGCGATCGCGTACCACTCGCTCGGGGCCGGCGACGCACCCACCGCGCTCCGCTACAGCCTCCTCGCGGCGCGCCAGGCGCGCGCGGTGTACGCGAGCCACGACTCCGTCCGGCACTTCGAGACGGCGCTCTCGCTGCTGGGCTCCCCCGACTGCGCCCGGCAGCGGCACGAGATCGAGATCGAGGCGGGCGAGGCGTGCCGGCAAGCAGGGCTCCACGCCCGCGCGCTCGTCCTGCTGACGTCGGCGCTCGACGCCGCGGGCGATGCGACCGATCGCGCCGCGATCCACGTCAGCCGGGGCCGGGTGTTCCAGGAGAAGGGCGATTTCAAGACGGCGATCGCGGAGCTCGAGACGGCACTGCGGCTGCTGGGCAGACGCCTCCCTTCGAGCGGAGCGCGGCTGCTCGCGGCCACGGCGGCGGAGATCGTGCGCTACGGCGTGGGCCGCCTGCTCGGATGGTCGGGGCGCCCCCCGGGCGATGCAGCGCTGCTGGAGCGCCAGGCGAACGTGCTCTTCCTGCTGATGCGCATCTACTACTTCGTCGACATGCGCAAGATGGGGTGGGCCGGCTTCGCCGCGATGAATCTCTGCCGCGACTCGAACCAGGACGCGACGCGCGCGTTCGCGGAGGGCGCGTTCGGCGTGCTGCTGCTCGGGGCCGGGTTGCGGCGACGGGCCGCCTCGCATTTCCATCGGGCGGTGGCGCTGGCCGCGCGCTCGGGGAGCGGCCTCGCGGAGGGCATCGCCCTCGGGCGGCTCGGGGCCCTGGCGCTGTTCGCAAACGAGCTCGATGAGGGCGGCGAGATCCTGCAGAGATCGATCGCGAAGCTGAAGGACGTCTCGGAGACCTGGGAGCTCCTCACCGCCCTCATGCTCGAGGCGACCGCGAGCTTCCTGGCGGGCCGCCTCGACGCTGCGGAGCGGCCATGGGACGAGATGGCCACCGTCGCTGCCGACATGGGCAGCGACATGCACCTGGCCTGGTCACTGAGCTGGCGTCCGCACATTCGTTACCTGCGCGGGTCCGCCTCCGCGGACGACGCCCGGCGCGACCTCGCACAGGCGGTGACGCTGTCCCGGTCCGTGGGGGACGTCGCCAACCAGGTCGCCGCGCTGAGCCACCTCGCGTCCATCAGCGTTCACGAACGCGACACCTGCGGCGCCGCCCGAGCGGCCCGGCGACTGTTCAAGGTGCTCTCTCGCTATCACGTGCAGGTGCCCTTCCTGCAGGTCGGCCTCGTCGATGCGGCGGAGGCGGCGCTGCTCGGGATCGAGACCGCGCCGCCCAGGCGGCGGGCGGTGCTGCGCTCCGTGCTCCGCCGATCGTTGCGCCGCCTGCGCCGAGTCGCCCGCTCGTATCCCCAGCTCCGCGGCCCGATGCTGAGGGTTCGCGCGCTCGAGGCGGCGCGTGCCGGTCGTCCCGACTGCGCGCGCCGGCTCGTCGCCGAGGCGATCACGCTGCTCGAGGCCTCTCCGAACCCGCTGTGGCTGCTCGCCGCGTATCGGGACGCCGCGGACCTCGTCCCCGACCGCCGCGCCGAGCTCCTGTCGAAGGCGGAGGCGCTGCGGCACGAGCTGAAGCTGCAACCGGCGAGCGCGCTCTCCCCTCGGACCTGACGTGCGCATCGCCGTCATCGCGACCTACACGCACCCGACGCGCCTGCCCCGCAAGGAACGCTCGGCGATGCAGACGGGCGTCCCGGAGCTCATCGCGGGGCTGTGCCCGCCCTCGGCAACCATCGAGCTCTACAACGAGAAGGAGGTCGGCATCCCGCTCGATCGGGAGTGGGACCTCGTGTTCTTCTCGTACTTGCACTCCTCGTACGAGCACACGAAGGTGCTCTCGACGTTGTTCCGCCGGCGGGGGATGAAGACCGTGGCGGGTGGCCGCCACGCGGCGCAGTTCCCGGACGACTGCGCGCGCTACTTCGATGCGGTCGTGACGGGCGACCCCGAGGCGAACGTCCCGCAGCTCGTGCGCGACTTCGAGGAGGCGCGGCTGCGCCCGCGCTACGACGCTTGCGGGGCCGCCCTCGACGTTCGGCCCTGGCGCTGGGATCTCATCGACTATCGCCAGAACCCGTTCCGCCTCCCGACGCTCGAGGCGTCGCGCGGCTGCCCGTTCTCCTGCAACTTCTGCGTGCTCACCGGCCGCGAACGCTACCGATTCCGGCCGGTACAGGAGGTCGTGGAGGACATCTCGACGCGCCTCACCTGGAACAAGAACTGCCTCGGGGTGTTCGACGGCGCGTTCGGATTCCTCGACAACAACCTCGGCGGCTCGCCGGAGTACCTGCGCCGGCTCTGCGAGGCGCTCGTGCCGCTGCGGAAGACGTGGGGATGCGCCGTCACGTTGAACGTGCTGCGCGACCGGGAGCTGGTCCGGCTGATGGCCAAGGCGGGCTGCCGGTACGTGTACACCGGGCTCGAGTCGCTCGATCCCGAAGCGCTCAGGACGATGAACAAGGCCCACAACCGGATCCGCGACGTCGACGAGGTCATCCGGCGCTGCTTTGCCGAGGGCATCCTGCTCTCGTTCGGACTGCTCGTCGGTTCGGACGCGGACACGAACGAGTACCTCGAGCGCCTCCCGCGGTACCTCGAGGAGATGCAGTTCTTCGCGGTGACGTTCGTCGGGATCGTCTGCCCGTACCCCGGGACGCCCTTCTTCGACGCGCTCGCCAGCGAGGGACGGATCCTCCCCGGCGCGTCGATCCGGGACTTCGACGGCTACACCGTCTGCCACCGGCCGAAGCGCATCTCTCCCGACGAGGTCGCGGATCACTATCAGCGGCTGTGCCGCCAGCTCGCCGGCCTGGACCGCGTGGCGCAGCACTACTGGACGCGGCTCGGCGCCAGCGATCGACCGTATTACCGGCGCACGCTCCTGGCGTCGGGCCTCGAGATCCGGAGCATCCGCAACCCCGTCGAGAACGCCGCCCGCCGCTACGTCGCGGGGTACGACGCGCTCGAGTGCTGGGATCGCGACATGATGCGGCAGCTCCAGCTGACCCCGCAGCGCATCGTCCCACCGAACGCGGACGGATAGGACCGCTGCGCGCGCCCACGGCGCGGTCCGGCGCGCCGCGATGGTATCCTCCGGACATGGTGGGCGATCCCGACATTGCCGGCGTGCGCCGTGAGCGGGACCTGTACCGCAGCCTGCTGCAGCTCGGCTCGCAGCAGAACATCGAGCAGTTCCTGGAGACCGCGCTGGGGCTGCTGATCGAGATCGCGGGCGCGCGGCGGGGCGCCATCAAGCTGTGGGACCGCACCACCCCGGAGAACCCGGCGTCCTTCTCGCTCGAACGCGGGCTCCGGGACGACGACGGATCGGGGGCCTTCTCGCGCTCCGTGATCCAGGAGACCTTCGCCACCGGCGAGACGATCGTGACCGCCTCGGCGCTCGGCGATCCACGCTTCCGGGCGCAAGGGAGCGTGCAGGCACAGCGTCTCGAGGCGGTGCTCTGCGTCCCGATCGGCCGTTCCCCGATCGTCGGGGTCGTCTACCTCCAGGACCGAATCGCGCCGGGGAGCTTCACGGACGCGGACCGCGCGCGCGCCGAGATGTTCGCGGAGCATATGGCGACCTTCGTGGATCGCTTGCTGCTCCGCCGGCGCGCGGAGCAGCACGATCCCACGCAGGAGCTCAGACGAACGCTGAAGGTCGACTCGCTGGTCGGCTCGAGCCCCGCGGTGGCCGAGCTGCTGAAGCAGGTCGCGTGCGTGGCCCGAACGCAGGCGACCGTCCTGCTCACCGGCGCGTCCGGCTCCGGGAAGACACACCTCGCGCGGCTCATCCACGACAACAGCGCGCGGGCGGGCAGCCCGTTCCTCGAGGTGAGCTGCGGCGGGATCCCCTCGGAGCTCATCGCCAACGAGCTGTTCGGGGCGGTCGCCGGCGCGCACTCGACCGCGCGGAAGAAGCTCACCGGCAAGTTCGAGGCGGCGGACGGGGGGACGCTCTTCCTCGACGAGATCGGCGAGCTCCCGTCGAACACCCAGGCCACGTTCCTGCAGGTGCTCCAGTCTCGGCGGTTCTTCCCGCTCGGCAGCTCCGTCCCATGCGAGGTCGACGTCCGCGTGATCGCCGCGACGAACCAGGATCTGCAGTCGCTCATCGCGCAGGGCAGGTTCAGGGAGGATCTCTACTATCGCGTGAACGTGTTCCCGATCCGGATGCCTTCGCTGTCGGAGCGGGCCGGGGACATCCCGGCGCTCGCGGCCGAGTTCTGCCGCAAGGCGTGCGCCGCGAACAGCCTGCCCCTGCTCGAGCTCACCGCGGGCGCGCTCCGCGCCGTCGAGGGGGAGCGCTGGGACGGCGAGGTGCGAGAGCTGGCGCACGCGATGGAGGCCGCCGTCATCCGGGCCCACGGGGACTCGAGCCGCGTGATCGAGCGGAATCACGTCTTCCCGATGCGCGCAGAGCCGCCGCAAGAGGCGGAGACCCCCGCCACCCTGCGCGCCGCGACGCACCGGTTCCAGGCCGAGATGGTCCAGGAGGCGCTCGACGGGTGTGGTGGCAACGTGACCCTCGCGGCGCGGGCGCTCGGAATCACGCGCGCGCACCTCTACAACCTGATGACCACGTTCGGCACGCGCCGCGCCCGGTGATCGGGCGCGCAAGCGCGTACTGCCGGCGCGCCGGCGCTACGCCGCGAGCGCCTGATCGAGGTCGGCGATGATGTCGACCGCGTCCTCGATGCCGATCGCGAAGCGGACGAGGTTGTCCTTGATCCCGAGCTCGAGCCGCTCCTCCGTCGTCTTCTCGAAATAGGACATGAGCGCGGGCTGCTCGATCAGGCTGTCGACGCCGCCCAGGCTCGGCGCGATGTAGGGGATCTCCATCGCATCGATGAAGCGGCTGGCCTCGTCGAGCGCGCCCCGGACCTCGAAGCTGACCACCCCGCCGAACCCGCTCATCTGCCTGCGCGCCACCTCGTGATCGGGGTGCGACGGCAGGCCCGGATACCAGACCCGCTCGATCCTGGGGTGCTTCTCCAGGTGGCGAGCGACGGCCAGGGCGGTCTCGTTCTGCTGCCGGATGCGCAGCCCGAGCGTCTTCAGGCCGCGCTCGAGCAGGTACGCGTTCTGCGGATCGACGATGCCGCCGAGGACGCCGCGCGCGTCGCGAAGGGCGGCGACGCGGCTCTTGCTCCCGACGACGACCCCGGCCAGGAGGTCATGATGGCCGCCCATGTACTTCGTCGCGCTGTGCGTGACGTAGTCGATGCCGTACTGGAGCGGGCGCTGGTTGAGCGGCGTGCCGAACGTGCTGTCGATGATGGTCTGGACCCGGTGCCGGCTCGCGATCTCGGCGAGGACCTTCAGATCTACGCAGCGGAGGTAAGGATTGGTCGGGCTCTCGGAGATGATGAAGCGCGTCTTCCTCGGCTGGATCGCGGCCTCGAGCGCCGCGGTGTCGCCCATCGGCACGACCGTGGTCTCGATCCCGAGCCGCTTCAGGAACACGAGGCAGAACTGGCGCGTCCGCCGGTAGCAGTCGTCCGTCATCACGACGTGCGCACCGCTCGGCAGGCTCGCCAGGAGCAACGTCGTGATCGCCGCCATCCCCGAGGAGAAGAGCACCGCGTCATCCGCGTGCTCGAGCGCCGCCACCTTGCGCTCCACGGACTGGACCGTGGGGTTGCCGTAACGCCCGTAGTCCTCGCGCCCCTCGACGTTGGCGCCGATGCTGCGCTGCTGCATGAAGTTCACGAGATCGGCGGTATCCGCGAACGCGTAGGTCGCCGTCTGGATGATGGGCATCGGGATCGCCTGATGGGCCCGAGCCCGGGTGTCGCCACCGTGAACCGAGAGGGTGTTCGGGCCGGGCAGGGGCGAGCCGGTCGTGCTGCCGCTCTCCGCGGCTCCGGCGGCCCGTGCGGCCGCCGTCGAGTGGGGATCTGGAGGTGTCTTGCTCATGGGCTCGCTCTCTTCCTCGGTTCGTGGGCGCTGACCACACGCGCACGGCGCGTGACGTTGGCACAGCTCCTCGGGATCCACAACACGCCGCAGCGCGGGCACTTCGACGTGCGGGTGGGCGCCTCGAGTCCGCCCACGCCGCCAACGAGCCCGCGGACGACCGCGGCCCCGACGAACGCCCATGCGATCTGGCCGCAGGTGAGCGGCGAGACGAGCAGGTCCCGGCACCACGCCTCGCCGCGATACGACCGGCATGAACATGGCAGCTCCAGGGACTGCTCCCGGCGGGGGTGAGGCTGCGGGTCGCCCCAGCGGGGCCGCGGCCCAGGAGTAGAGTGATCGCAGCGGGATGGGGGTGTCAGATGCCGGTCACGCCGCTTTCGTCCGAAGCGCTCCGCAGCCGCGGCCTCGGCGCGGGACTGGAGTTCGAAACGACCGGCGAGCTCGAGGATGTCGAGCTCCCCATCGGCCAGGCCCGCGCCACCGAGGCGCTTCGCCTCGGCATCGCGCTGCGGCGAGACGGCTACAACGCCTACGTCATGGGGCCGCCCGGCGCGGGGAAGCACGCCCTCGTGCTGCAGATGCTCGAGCGCGCCGGGCTCGAGGCGGACACACCGTCCGACTGGTGCTACCTCAACGACTTCGCGGATCCGCGCCGCCCAAAGGCCGTCGAGCTGCCGCCGGGCCGTGCGTCCGAGCTGCGCCGCGACATGGACAAGCTGGTCGACGAGCTGCGCGTCGCCATCCCCGCAGCGTTCGAGAGCGCCGACTACCGCATTCGCGTCCAGCTCCTCGAGAAGGAGCTGGAAGAGAGCCGAGAGCGCGCGATCGAGGAGGTCCGCCGAGAAGCCTCGGCGAAGGGCGTCGCGCTCCTGCGGACGCCGCTCGGAATGGGGTTCGCGCCGTCGAAGGACGGCGAGGTGATCGAGCCCGACCGCTTCCGCGAGCTCCCGGCCGACCTGCAGGAGCGGTTTCGCCGGGACATCGCCGACCTCCAGGGCCGCCTCCAGGAGGCGATCCGCGCGATGCCGGACCTCCAGCGCCGCAACCGGGAGCGCGTGAAGCAGCTCAACCGGGAGGTCGCGCTCTCCGCCGCGGGGCACCTGCTCGAGGAGCTGCGACGGCGGTACGCCGACCTGCCCGAGGTGCTCGCGCACCTCGACGCCGTCCAGGCGGACGTGGTCGAGAACGTGCACGAGTTCCTGGCCGGCTCCGAGGAGGAGGACGGCGACGCCGCCACCCAGATCCGCAAGCTCCTCGCGCAGATCCCCGCGCTCCGGCGGTACGGCGTGAACGTCATGATCGATCACGCCGGACGGAAGGGCGCGCCGGTCGTGTACGAGGATCTCCCGACGCTCGGGAACCTCATGGGCCGCATCGAGCACCACGCGCACTTCGGCGCGCTCGTCACGGACTTCACGCTCGTGCGTCCTGGCGGGTTGCACCGCGCGAACGGCGGGTACCTCGTCCTCGACGCGCGGAAGCTCCTGGCGCAGCCGTTCGCGTGGGAGGAGCTGAAGCGCGCGCTGCGCGCGGGGGAGATCCGCATCGAGTCACCCGAGCGGCTGTTCGGGTTCGCGGCGACGTCGACGCTCGAGCCCCGGGCCATCCCGCTCGACGTGAAGGTCGTCCTCGTGGGCGACCGACTCGTCTGGCGGCTGCTGTCGATGCTCGATCCCGAGTTCCCGCAGCTGTTCAAGATCGAGGCGGACTTCGAGGACGTCACCCCACGCTCGGCCGACGCGGAGCGCGACTTCGCGAGGTTGGTCGCGACGCTCGCAAGGCGCGACGGGCTCCGCGTGCTCGATCGCGGCGCCGTCGAGCGCGTGCTCCACGAGGCATCGCGGCTCGCGGAGGACTCGACCCGCTTCAGCACCGACGTCACGGCGATCCGCGACCTGCTGCGGGAGGCGGACCACCACGCCGGGGAGGCAGGGCGGACGGTCGTCTCGGCGGGCGACGTGCGCGCGGCGGTGGACGCCCAGGAGCGTCGCGCGGGCCGGGTACGCGAGCTCGTGCACCAGGAGCTGTTGCGCGGAACCCTCGTCGTCGAGACGGCCGGCGGGCGCATCGGACAGGTGAACGGGCTCTCGGTCGTCCAGTTCGGGCGACGCCCGTTCGGGCGTCCCAGCCGCATCACCGCGCGCATCCGGCTCGGCCGCGGCGAGGTCGTGGACATCGAGCGCGAGGTCGCCCTGGGGGGCCCCGTTCACTCGAAGGGTGTCCTCATCCTCGCGGGCTACCTCGGCGGACGGTTCTGTCGAGATCAGCCGCTGACGCTCGCGGCGACGCTGGTCTTCGAGCAGTCGTACTCCGGCGTCGAAGGGGACAGCGCTTCGTCGGCGGAGCTGTACGCGCTTCTCTCCGCGATCGCGGAGGTCCCCATCCGACAGTCGCTCGCGGTGACCGGCTCGGTCGATCAGCTCGGGCGCGTGCAGGCCGTCGGGGGCGTGAACCAGAAGATCGAGAGCTTCTTCGATCTGTGCCACGCCCGCGGCCTGACGGGCGAGCAGGGGGTGCTCGTCCCCGCGGCGAACGTCCCGCACCTGGTCCTGCGCGACGAGGTCGTCGCGGCGGCGGCGGAGGGGATGTTCCGGATCTATCCGGTCGCGACCATCGACCAGGGAGTGGAGCTCCTCACCGCCCTCCCTCCCGGCGCGGTGGATGCGGAGGGCCGCTTCCCCGAGGGCAGCTTCAACGCGCGTGTCGCCGCACGCCTGGCGGCGCTCGCTGCTCGCGCCCGAGCGTTCGCTGCCTTCGGGCGCGATGACCAGGAGTCGCAGCGTGGCTGAGGAGGAGCCGTTCTGGGCGCGCCGCATCCTCGTGGCGATCGACGCCTCCGCCGCGAGCCTCGACGCGGTCGCGGCCGCGGCATCGCTCGCTGCGCGGCTCGGCTCCGAGCTTGCGGGGCTCTTCGTCGAGGACGAGGACCTGCTCCGCCTTGCAGCGCTCCCGTTCGGTGACATCGTCCGCAGCCCCGGCGGCGAGGTCGAGCGGCTCGATCGCGCCTCCGTTGAGACCGTGCTGCGCACGCTCGCGTCCCACGCCCGCGAGGCGCTCGAACGCGCCGCGTCGTCCCACCGGGTCGCGTACTCGTTCCGGGTGACGCGCGGGCGCGTCGTGCGCGAGGTGCTCGCGGCGGCGGCCGCTGCCGATCTCGTCATCCTCGGGGCGGCGGGTCACGGCCGGCCGGCGCGCGGCGCGATCGGGGACACAGCCCGCGCCGCCGCGGCGCGCGCGGCAGCGTCGGTACTCCTCCTCGCACGTGGAGCTCGCGTCGGCGGCGGTGTCGTGGCGGTCGACGACGGCACCCTCGTGGGAGCCCGGGCGGTCGCCGCGGCCCGGCGGCTGGTGCCCGAGGACCAGCCGCCGTCGATCGTGTGCACGTCCGACGGCGGCACCCTCGCGCTCATCGATGTGATCGCGCGGCTCGGCCCCGCGCTCGTCGTGCTTCCCCCGATCGCGTCCGCCGCGCCCGGCGGTGTGCTCGATCGGCTCCTCGCGACCGGGGTCGCCGTGCTCCTCGTGCGCTGAGGAGCTCGAGAGCCCCTCGCCTTGCGCGACACGGGAAGATCGACTCTCACCGACGATGCTCCGCCGCGATCGTCTCGCGCCAGGCGGCGAGCTTCGGGCTCACCTCGACCGGATAGGCCGGATCGGCGGGTTCGAGCGCGACGATCCGCTCCGGAAGCCGGCTGCGCTCCTCCCGCGCCACCGCCCGGATCGTCTCCAGGCCCGGAGGCGACGAGAGCCGCGAACCGGCTGTCATGACGCACGACAGGAGCGGCCGCCCGGAATGCGACTCGTCGTGTACTGCGATCGCGTCGGCGGTCGCACGGCCGTCTTGCTCGCGCCGGAACACCTGCTTCCGCCCGGG
Source organism: uncultured delta proteobacterium (assembly GCA_963721145.1). Classification (GTDB taxonomy): domain Bacteria; phylum Myxococcota; class Myxococcia; order Myxococcales; family Anaeromyxobacteraceae; genus Anaeromyxobacter. The sequence goes on from CAVRIC010000002.1 coordinate 47,275, forward strand.
CAGGACCGCTTTCCCCGGCGAGAGCTTGATCCGCCCGCGGCCGGCGTACGACACGAGCTTGTATGCCATGTCGAGACTCGGCGCGTCCTCCGAGACGCCCATCGCCGTCCCCACGCCGAAGCCGGTGATCGGCGCTCCCTCGCGGACGAGCCGCGCGATGGCGTCCTCGTCGAGCCCGCCGCTCGCGAAGATCTCCACCCGGGCGAGGTCCGCGTCGTCGAGGATCCGGCGAGCACCGCGGGAGAGCTCCAGCAGATCTCCGGAGTCGAGGCGGACGGCGCGGACGAGGAATGCGGGGCCGATCTCGTGGGCCAGCTTCACGACGTCGCGAACGCCCGCGAGCGTGTCGTACGTATCCACGAGGAGCACGGTAGCCGGGTGCACGCGCGCAAACGCCCGGAACGCGTCGAGCTCGGTCGCGTGGACCTGAACGTAGCTGTGGGCCATCGTCCCGGCAACCGGGATGCCGTAAAGCTGCCCCGCGAGGAGGTTCGACGTCGAATCAATCCCGGCAACGTACGCCGCGCGCGCGACCTTGATCCCGGCGTCGGCGCCAGGCATCCGGCGGAGGCCGAAGTCCACGACGGTCCGTCCGGCGGCCGCTGACACGACCCGAGCCGCCTTCGAGGCGGCCACCGTCTGGAAGTGGACCTGGTTCATGAGCGCGGTCTCGACGAGCTGCGCCTGTGGGAGGGGCGCCACCACCTCGATGACGGGCTCCCCCGCGAACATCGGCGTTCCCTCCGGGACCGCATGGACGTCGCCGGTGAACCGGAAGTCTCGCAGCCACCCGAGAAGCCGAGCCGAGAAGAGCCCGAGCGAGCGAAGGTAGGCGATGGCGTCGTCCGGGAACTGCAGCCCTTCGAGCAACGACAGCGCGTCGTCGAGGCCGCAGGCGACCAGGTAGTTGCGCCGTTGCGGCAGCCGCCGGACGAACAGGCTGAAGACCGCCTCCTCGTCGAGGCCCTCGGCGAGGTACGCGTCGATCATGGTGAGCTCGTAGAGGTCGGTCAGGAGCGCGACGTTGCTGCCGTCCACCCATGTTCCGCGGCCACTCATGTTCCAGTCCTCGCAGCGCGATGCGCGCGCTCCTACGGTACGCGCGCGCGAACGCGTCAGGTCGACTGGGCCGGCGACTCGTTCGGGTCGACCACGACTCCCCCCGGAACGCCAGATGCAGCACATTCGGGTGAAGCGCGCACTCGTCGCGCGGACCCCCGCTGGGTTCGAGGGCGACCCGTGGCGGAGGGGGAGCTGCGCAGCGCGCGCGAGAGCTGCACGTGGAAGCCCGGGCTCACGAAGCGTGGAGCGCCGGCGGACACGTCCATCGGCCGTTCATCGTCCCGAGCCGCGGGGAGCGACGCTGAGACTCATGAGGTCATACCCCACGAGGGCCGTTGCGCCCGATGGATACCGGACGGGACCATAACGCGAGAGGAGATTGGCGATGGCCCAGGCAATTCCGCTTCCCGCCGGCGTCCACAGCGTGACGCCCAACCTGGTCGTGCGCAATGCGGCCGGGGCACTCGATTTCTACAAGAGGGTCTTCGGCGCCGAAGAGATCACCCGGTACCAGAAGTCAGACGGCCGCATCTGGCACGCGGAGCTGCGCATCGGGGATAGCGTGCTGTTCCTCAGCGACGAGCTGCCCCACAGCTCGGTACGAGCGCCCAGCCCGGAAGCGTTCGGGTCGACCGCAATCCGGATCTACGTCGAGGACGTGGACTCCGTATTCAAGAACGCGCTCGACGCCGGCGCACGGAGCGTCCGGGACATCTCGGACACGTTCTGGGGCGACCGGATGGGAATGGTCGTCGATCCCTTCGGGCACACGTGGGTCATCTCGACGCACGTGAAGGACGTGCCCGCGGAGCAGGTTCGCCGCGTCGGCGAGGAGCTGACGCGCGCATCGGCGCTCCAGACGGCCGGGATCGCCGGCGCGTAGGACCGGGCGCGGCTCTGGAACGCCACCTCGACAGGGCGCATCTGCCGAGCGCGCGCTCATCTCGTGCGCTCGACGACGAACGGGGCAGCACGGGTGCCATATGCAGCGAACGACGACCTCCCACCGTCGGTGCGTGCTCATCTTCCGTCCCACGCGCAGGACATCTATCGCGAAGCGTTCAACCACGCGTGGGAACGGTACGGAGGGGATGAACCCACCGCGCATCGTGTCGCCTGGGCGGCAGTCAAACGACTGTATGTGAAGCGAAATGGGCCATGGGTGCCCAAGGCCCCCTGAACTCCGCACCGCGAACGCGGGCCCCCTTCCGCCCCGGCGGCGCCTCTGTCCCAGAGTCCTAAGCTTTCACCATGAAGAAGCAGCTGCTCTTCGATGCGGCGGCGCGCGAGGGGGTCCTCCGTGGTGCCACGCTCCTCGCCAACGCGGTCCGCGTGACGCTGGGGCCGAAGTCGAAGTGCGTCCTCATCGACAAGAAGTGGGGAGAGCCGATCGTCTGCAACGACGGCGTGACCATCGCGAAGGAGCTCGAGCTCGACGATCCCACGGAGAACCTCGGGATCCGCATGGTGCGCCAGGCGGCCGAGCGCACCGGCGAGGCGGTCGGCGACGGCACGACGACGTCGACGCTCCTGGCGCACGCGATCTTCGCGGAAGGGCGTGCGGAACGTCGCGGCGGGGGCGAGCGCGATCGAGCTGAAGCACGGGCTCGATCGCGGGCCTGCGCGCCGCCGTCGCGAGCCTGCGCGCGCATGTCGCGTCCGGTGACGAGCCCGCCGCGAGAAGGCGCAGGTCGCGACCATCGCGGCGCACAACGACGCGACGATGGGCGAGCTGGTGGCCGACGCGGTCGAGCGGGTCGGGGGCGAGGGCGTCATCTCGGTCGAGGAGGCCAAGGGGACGGAGACGACGCTCGAGGTGGTCGAGGGGATGCAGTTCGACCGCGGCTACCTCTCGCCGTACTTCGTCACCGACGCCGAGCGGATGGAGTGCGTGCTCGAGAACGCGCTCATCCTGCTCACCGACCGCCGCCTGACCGTCATGAAGGACCTCATCCCGCTTCTCGAGGAGGTGGTGAAGGCGGGGCGTCCCCTGCTCGTCGTCGCCGAGGAGGTCGATGGCGAGGCGCTCGCGACGCTGGTCGTCAACAAGATGCGCGGCACCCTCCTCTGCGCGGCCGTGAAGGCGCCCGGCTTCGGCGATCGGCGCAAGGAGATGCTCGAGGACCTCGCGATCCTCACGGGTGGGCGCGTCGTCTCCGAGGAGCTGGGCGTCAAGCTCGAGCACCTCGTGCTCGACGATCTCGGAAAGGCCCGCCGTGTCGTCGTCGCCCGCGAGACCACCACGATCATCGGCGGCGGAGGCGACAAGGCTGCGATCCAGGCGCGTACGGAGCAGCATCCGGCGGGAGATCCGCGAGACGAAGAGCGATTACGATCGCGAGAAGCTGCAGGAGCGGCTCGCGAAGCTCGCCGGGCGGAGTCGCGGTGATCCACGTCGGCGCGCCCACCGAGGCCGAGCTGAAGAGCCGCAAGGAGGCGTTCGAGGACGCCATCAGCGCCACGAAGGCGGCGGTGGCCGAGGGCATCGTCCCCGGCGCCGGCCTCGCCCTCTTGCGAGCGATCGACGCCGTCCGGAGAGGAGGAGGCCTCGTGCGAGGGCGACGAGCGCACCGGGCTCGAGATCCTCGCGCCATGCCCTCGGCATCCCCACCCGGCAGATCGCGATGAACTCCGATGTCGAGGGCGCGGTCGTCGTGGAGCGCATGCGCGCCGGATCGGGGAACTTCGGATTCGATGCCGCGCGCAACGCGTACGTCGACCTCGTCGAGGCAGGCATCGTCGATCCGACCAAGGTGGTTCGCCTGGCGCTCGAGAACGCCGTCTCGGTGGCGAGCGTCCTGCTGCTCACCGAGGCGACGCTCGCGGAGGTGCCGGAGCCCAAGGCCGAGCTTCCGGGACCCGAGGTCTGACGTCAGCCGGGAGGGAAGCGGTCCGCGGGGCGCGAGACTCGACCGCGCACCACGACGACCGTGCACGGCGCCTCGCGCACGACGGCCTGTGCGACGGAGCCGAGACCCCAGCCTTCGCGGCCCGTCTGGCCGCGCGTCCCCATGATGATGACGTCGTAGCCGCGTTCGCCCGCGAACCGTGCGATCTCCTCGGCGGGCCCGCCGGCGAGGAGGACGTGGTCCACCGTCGTCGTGGCGATCGGCTCGGCCTCGTCCCTCCAGGCCGCGAGCTTTCGCTCGAGCGCGACCTTCCCTTCGTCTCGCCCCTCGCGCGCCATGAGCGCCTCGACCGCGGGAAGCGGCCGATCGTCCACGTGAACGAGCGTGAGATCGCCGCCGAAGCGCCATGCCAGGTCTGCCGCTTCCTCCATCGCGATGCGCGATTGCCACGAGAAGTCCACCGGACAGCAGATCTTCTTCCAGGCCGCCATCGTGCGCCCCCTTCCCTGCTTCCTCCGGGCCCCTGCCAGGCCGCGGGCCGCAAGCGATCTCGAATCATCGTACGTCCTGCGGCGGTGACCGCTGGGTCAACAAGGCGGGTCGCTCCGAACGCGCTACCCTCCGGAGAATCCGACCCGGCGTGCGCCCGACTGGCGTGCGCACGAGGCACCCCACGCCTCGCGACGCGCGCCGGTGCGCAGGCCTATGCTTTCTGCTGAAGATGGCATCCCCTGCCAGCCACTCGTTCGAGGAGCATCGCGGTGAGCTCGAGATCCGGCTCGACGCTCCGTCGCTGCCGGCGCTCTTCGCCGAGGCGGGTCGCGCGCTCGCCGAGCTGATGCACGGGACTGCGCTCGAGCCCCCCACCGGCTGGAGCGACGAGGTCGTGGTGACCGCCGGCGACCGCGAGGCGCTTCTCGTCCAGTGGCTGAATGAGCTCATCTTCCGCTCGGAAGTCGCGAAGGTGCTCTTCACGGAGTTCGAGATCACGCACCTGTCGGACCACAAGCTTGCCGCCACGCTCCGGGGCACGCGCCTCGAGCGGCTGCGCAACCCGGTCAAGGCGGCGACGTATCACGGTCTCTCCATCACCGAGCACGCCGGGGCGTTCGGCGCGAAGGTGATCCTCGATGTCTGACGCGAACAAGGAGGGTGCGGGCATGTGGACCTCGGCACCGCCGACCGACGTGGAGCTGCGCATCGTCGGCACCTGCCTGTACGAGCTCGAGCCCCGCGCCGGCACGGGCATGCGGGTCCCGGCCCGCATCTTCGCGGACGAGGAGCTCCTCGGCCAGATCCGCCGCGACCGCAGCATCTCGCAGCTCGTGAACGTGACGACGCTCCCCGGGATCGTGGACGCCGCGCTGGGAATGCCGGACATGCACGAGGGCTACGGCTTCCCGGTCGGCGGCGTCGCCGCGACGCGGCTGCCGGACGGCGTCATCTCGCCTGGCGGCATCGGGTTCGACATCAACTGCGGGGTGCGCCTGCTCGTGTCCGACCTCCGCGAGGCGGACGTCGCCCCGTCGCTCGAGGCCCTGGTCCACGAGATGAGCCGCAGCGTCCCGGCCGGCTACGGGCGGCACGGGCGGCTGGCGCTCACGCGAGACGAGATGGATCGCGTGCTCGGCGAGGGATGCCCCTACCTCGTGCGCGAGCATGGCCTCGGGCGCCGGGAGGATCTCGCGCTCATCGAGTCGGGCGGAGCGATCGGAGGTGCCGATTCGGGCCAGGTCTCCGAGCGCGCGAAGCGACGCGGGGAGGATCAGCTCGGCACGCTCGGCGGCGGCAACCACTTCATCGAGGTGCAGGTCGTCGATGCGATCTTCGACGAGAGTGCCGCGGAGGCCTTCCACCTCTCTCCCGGCCAGGTGACGGTCCTCGTCCACACCGGCTCGCGCGGCCTCGGCCACCAGGTCTGCTCGGATTACGTCAAGCTCATGGACGAGGTGCTGCACAAGTACGGGATCACCGTCCCGGATCGACAGCTCGCATGCGTGCCCTTCTCCTCGCGGGAGGGGCGGAGCTACTTCGGCGCGATGTGCGCCGCCGCGAACTTCGCGTTCTGCAATCGCCAGCTGATCGCTCACCGCGCGGAGGAGGTCTTCCGTCGAGTGCTGCACGGGAAGCCCGGAGCGGAGCTGCGGCTCGTCTACGACGTGGCGCACAACACCGCCAAGATCGAGCGCCATGGAGACCGGACGCTCTGCGTCCATCGCAAGGGCGCGACGCGGGCGTTCGGCCCATCGAGCGCCGAGATTCCGGCGCCGTACCGGGGGGTGGGCCAGCCGGTGCTCATCCCCGGCAGCATGGGGACGGCCTCGTACGTCCTCGTCGGCACCGATGAGGCCGGGGCGCTCTCCTTCAGCAGCACCTGCCACGGTGCGGGACGGGCCATGAGCCGGGGTGCTGCGAAGCGGCGCGTGCAAGGGCACGTGCTCCGGAAGGAGCTGCTCGCGCGCGGGATCGTGGTTCGCTGCCCGAGCAACCAGGAGCTCGCGGAGGAGGCTCCGCTCGCGTACAAGGACGTCGACCGTGTGGTGGACGTGGTCCACCGCGCCGGGCTCGCGCGAAGGGTCGCGCGCCTGCGGCCGATCGGCGTCGTCAAGGGGTGAGCGCAGGGCGCCGCATCGGAACGAAGCGCGCCGCCGCGAGCCGTTTCTCGCGTGGACCTTCTCTCGTCTTGGTGACGAGCACCAGCTCCTGGAGACCGTCCGCCGTCCCCTTGGGATACAGCAACCGCCCACCCTCCGCGAGCTGGTTCCACAGCGGCTCGGGGATCGCCTCGGCGGCGCAGCTGAGGACGATCGCGTCGAACGGCGCCTTCTCCGGCCAGCCGCGGAAGCCGTCCCCGGATCGCAGGTGGACGTTCGAGTAGCCCAGCTCGCGGATCGTGACGACGCTGCGGTCATGGAGCTCCTGCTCCAGCTCGATGCCGTACACCTCCGCGCCGAGCAGGGACAGCACCGCCGCCGCGTACCCCGAGCCCGATCCCACCTCCAGCACGCGCTCGTTCCCCCGAAGCTGCAGGGCTTCCGCCGTGAACGCCACGATGTAGGGTTGGCTGATGGTCTGGCCGCGGCCGATGGGGAGCGGCGTATCCGAGTACGCGTACGGCTGAAACGCTTCGGAGACGAAGCGGTGACGGGGGACCGTCCGCATCGCGTCGAGCACGCGCCGGTCTCGGATCTCGCGGGCCTGCAGCTGCTCGCGGACCATCGCCCCCCTCTCCGCTTCCCGGGAAGAGGCCGCCCGTGTCCGGCTGGAAGGATCGCCCTGAGAGGCGGCTCGTTCCTGGCAACCCGCCGCGACGGCAAGGACGCATAGCGAAGCGACGAAAGCAGCACTTCTGCACGAAGACATGCTCGCTCTAGGTCGCAAGGCTCCGGGAACCGCGACGCACCGACCCGCTGCAAACGTACGCCTCCACCGAGGGCTCTTGCTTGGACTTCTTCGGGCCCGTCCGCCCCCGCTCCCCGAGGGTGCCCTCGTTCGTGCTCACCCACCGCACCCGCGTCTGCCCGCTCGGCGGTTCTCCGGAAGGCCCGATGGACGCACGCCCGCGCCGAGTCGATGCTGATCTGTGCTCGGACAATGCAGCAGCGAACGGTGGCTCGGATCGACGCGGGTGTCGCGCATCTGGAAGACGGTGAGTACGGTGCCCGGTGGTGGCCCGATGGTTCGGCGTGGAGGGGAGCCATGATCTTCCGGGACAGAACGCATGCGGGCCGGCTGCTCGCCGGGAGGCTCGATGCTTACCGGGCGGAGCGGCCGATCGTCCTGGGGCTCACGCGAGGAGGCGTCCCGGTCGCGGCCGAGGTGGCGCGCCTCCTCGATGCCGAGCTCGACGTCATGGTCGTTCGCAAGATCGGCGCGCCCGGCTCGCCGGAGTACGCCGTCGGCGCCATCGCCGAGGGCGGAGCGGTTTTCATCAGCCGCGAGGCGCTGCGCGACGTCGGCGTCGGCGTCGAGTGGGTGACGGAGCTCGCGGCGCGCGAGGGGGCCGAGGTCGCGCGGCGGATGCAGGCCTATCGCGGCGACCGGCCGATGCGCGACCTCGCGGGGAGGACCGTGATCGTCGTCGACGACGGTGTCGCGACCGGTGCGACGGCGCGCGCCGCCGGGCGTGCCGCGAGGCAGCGCGGGGCTGCCCGCGTCGTGCTCGCGGCGCCGGTGATCGCCGCGGCGTCGGAGCCGGAGCTTCGATCGGAATTCGACGCGATCGTCGCAGTCGAGCTCCCGGAGGTGTTCTTCGCGGTGGGGCAGTGGTACGAGCGGTTCGAGCAGATCTCCGACGAAGACGTGGTCGCGTGTCTGCACCGCGCGCGCGCGCCGGACGGCGCCCGGGAGCTCGAGCGGATCGGGGCGTGGCCGTCGGATCCGGAGGAGGAGACCCTGGCCATCCCGTTCGACAATGGCCGCCTCGGCCCGGGCGAGCTCGATGCGGACCTCGTGCTCCCGGAGAGCGCGAGGGGGCTCGTCATGTTCGTGCACGGAAGCGGCTCGACGCGGCGCAGCCCGCGGAACCGCTTCGTCGCGCGCGCGATGCAGGATGCAGGGCTTGCGACGCTGCTCTTCGATCTGCTCACGCCGGACGAGGCGGCCGAGGACGCCATCACGGCGCAGCTCCGGTTCGACATCCGGCTCCTCACCGGCCGCGTTCTCGCAGCGTCCCGCTGGATCTCCGAGCTCCCGCGCACGCGCGCGCTTCGCCTCTGCTACTTCGGCGCGAGCACCGGCGCAGCCGCGGCGCTCGCTGCAGCGGCGGTGATGCCCGAGCAGATCGCCGCGGTCGTCTCCCGCGGCGGCCGCCCCGATCTCGTCGACCTGGAGACGCTGCGGAAGGTCCGCGCCCCCGTACTGCTCGTCGTGGGCGGCAGGGACGAGACGGTCCTGCGCCTCAGCCGCGCCGTCCTCCAGCGGCTTCCGGCCGCGGAGCTCGCCATCGTTCCCGGTGCGAGCCATCTGTTCGAGGAGCCCGGAGCGCTCGGCACGGTCGCTGGGCTGGCGGCGCGGTGGTTCGAGCGCCACCTCCCGGAGCGCGCGGCGGTCGGCGCGCCTCCGCCCGCCTGACGTTGCACGTCCAGCGCCGCCGGAAACGCTTCAGCGCACTCGGCCATCCGCCGGTGGGGGTGGCCCGGCCACGGGGGCCGGCCTGCCGGCGACCGACTCACCGCTCGTTCGCTGCCGCGGCGAGCGGCTGCGCCGATCGCGCGCCGCGCTCTCCTGCGGCCGCCCAGCTGAGCGCGCGGTGCAATCGACCGGCTCCAATCGCAACGTGAAGATCGAGGACAGAGCGGGATCCGCGATGCGCCGGCCGTTCGGCTGCTCGGATCTCCGTCTGCTCGACACGACGGGGGTGTGGCGATGAAGTGCGGAGACATCATGAAGCGCGACGTGAAGTGCGTCTCACCGCGGGACACCGTAGAGGAGGCCGCGGTCCTGATGAGGGACGAGAACATCGGATTCCTGCCCGTCTGCGACCAGTCGATGAAGGTCCTCGGGACCCTCACCGATCGCGACATCGCGATCCGGCTCGTCGCGGCGAAGAAGCCCGCGAGCACCTTCGTCGAGGACGTCATGACTCGCGAGGTCGTCGCGTGCCGGCCGGAGGATGACATCCGCGACGCAGAGCGGGTGATGGCGAAGAACCACAAGTCCCGAATCCTGAGCGTCGACGAAGGGGGACGACTCATCGGGGTCATCAGCCTCTCCGACATCGCCCAGCACGAGCGCGGCCGACGCGCATCGGACACGCTGCGCGAGGTCAGCGAGCGGGAAGCAAGAAGGTAGCCCGTCCGGCGGCCTTCACGCCCAGCGCCTCGTGAGCCCTCCCTCGGCGGAAGCGGGCGGAACATGGTGGCGCTGCTCCTCTGCGGCGACGTGATGACGGGCCGCGGCGTCGATCAGATCCTGCCGAACCCCGGCGACCCCGGCCTGGCCGAGCAGAGCGTCGTCGACGCGCGTTCGTACGTCGAGCTGGCGGAGGCCGCGAACGGCCCGATCCCGCGCCCGGTCGCGTTCTCGTACATCTGGGGAGATGCCCTTGCGGAGCCCGAGTGTTCCGGGGCCGACGTCCGGATCGTCAACCTCGAGACGAGCATCACCCGGAGCGAGCAGCGCTGGCCGGGCAAGGGCGTCCACTACCGCATGAACCCGGAGAACGTCGGCTGCCTCACGTCCGCCCGGATCGACGTCTGCGCCCTGGCGAACAACCACGTGCTCGATCACGGCCGTCCGGGCCTCGTCGACACGCTCGAGACGCTCGGGAAGGCGGGCGTGCAGGTCGCCGGCGCGGGTCTCGATCTTGCGCAGGCCCGCCGCCCCGCGGTCGTGGAGGTCGCCGGCGCCGGCAGGGTCGTCGTGATCGCGTTCGGAACGGAGGAGAGCGGCATCCCTCCGACCTGGGCCGCGGCACCTGCCCGGAGCGGCGTCGACCTGGTGCGGCGCCTCGACGAACGGACCGCGTCGGAGCTCGCCGAGCGGGTCCGGCGCGTGAAGCAACCGGGCGACGTCGTGGTCGCCTCCGTTCACTGGGGGACGAACTGGGGATGGGAAGTCCCTTCGGACCACGTGCGCTTCGCCCACCGCCTCGTCGACGCGGGGGTCGACGTCGTCCACGGCCATTCGTCTCATCACGTCCGGCCGATCGAGGTGTACCGGGGACGCCTCGTTCTCTACGGCTGCGGGGACTTCATCGACGACTACGAGGGTATCAGCGGATACGAGGCATACCGCAACGATCTCGTCCTCGCCTACGTCGTGACGATGGATCCGCTGCGCGGAGAGATCGGGCTCCGGATGCGGCCGTTCCGGATCCGCAACATGAGGCTCGCCCGGGCGGCGCCCGACGAGGCTGGATGGCTCGCCGACACCCTCAACCGGATCAGCGGCGGGGGATCGCGATTCGACGTCTCTGGCGAGGGCGCCTTGACGCTGCGACGCTCCGCGGAGCGCGCGCTCTGACGCGCCCACCATCCCGCTTGCTCGAGCTGGAGCGCATCCCAGGCGCCTCCGCGTGCCCCGCTCAACCGCGCACCTCGATCTCGCTCCTCACCCCGTCCACGCCGAAGACGCACCACGCGTCCCGCTCGGCCGCGTCGCGCTCCACGTCGCAGGGGACGACCCCGCTCAGAGTCACCACCGCGCGATGTGTCGACACGCCGATCTCACTCGCGTCGACCAGCGGATCCTTCTCGAGCGCGAGGCGGACGGCATCGGTGATCTCCCCATCTTCGTCCTCCTCGGGCGGGACGACCTCCAGCCCGTTCACCACGTCGCGCACTCCCGGAACCCACCAGGCGAGCACTCCGGCGAGCCGCTTGTGGGCGAGGCTCGGGACGACCCCGTCGAGCGTCACGACGCCGTCATCCACCGAGATCCCGATCGTTCCGAGGACGGTGTCCGGGCGAAGCGCCTGTCCGCTCTCGGGCGCAGGCGGTGCCCGCACGAGCGGCTGGAGCGCCGGCTCCTCCCAGAGCAGATCTCGCACGTGATCGCGAATCTCGGCGTCGCCCATCGTGCGCGCCGGCACGATGCGCAACCGATCGATGATGTGCTCCACGCCCGGCACCGACGCGGCGCGCTCGAGCGCGATCTTCTTCGCGCCCACGTCCACCAGCTCGCCCTCCATCGTGAGGACGCCGTCCGCGAACGAGATCGCGATGGGGTGGTGCGAGACGTCGACGCGAAGCTCGGCGGCGAGACGGTGGCGGACCTCGCGTAAGACCGACATCGGACTCATTGGCCCCCCTGCGGGTGAAGCTCCGATCGGTCGCGCACGGCGGCTACCTCGGCCCCCCGGGACTTCTCCGCCAGGTACTCGAGGCAGCCGTCGAGCGTGCGGATCCGCGGGTAGTCCATCTCCGGGACGTCCACGGCCAGCTTCTCGTGAACCTGGACGACGAAGCGCAGGAAGTCCATCGAGTCGATGTCCAGCTCCTCCCTGAGATCCGCGTCCGACCGGATCGCGGACAGATCCACCTCCGGGGCGATGGCGCCCAGGAGCGAGAGAACGACGCGCCGGATCTCCTCGCGCGTCACAGGGCCTCCGGCGCTTGCAGATGGCGGTCGATGGCTGCGAGGAAGGCGGCTCCGCGAATGCCGTCGCTGACGCGGTGGTCGCCCGAGAGCGTCGCGACCATCACGGGCCGCACCTCGACGCGGCCACCGATCGCGCAGGGTCGCTCCAGCACGCGCCCGAACCCGACCAGGGCGACCTGCGGCGGGTAGATGACGCCGTAGACGGTGGCCACCCCGAGATCGCCGAGGCTCGTGACGGTGAGCGTCGCGTCCGAGAGCTCCGAGCTCCGCAGGCCGCCGCTGCGCGCGCGCGCCACGAGATCGTTCACGTCGCGCATCAACTCGCCGACCGACTTGCGATCGACGTCGTGGAGGGCCGGCGCGACGAGGCCGCCCCGCCGGAGCGCGATGGCGAGCCCGAGGTGAACCGCCGGGCTCTGCCGGAAGGCACCGTCGACGTACAGACCGTTCACCTCCGGCACCTCCCGCGTTGAAAGGGCCACCGCCTTGAGGAGCACCGCCACGAGGAGCAGTCGCTCGGTCACGGGGCGCCTCTCGTTCTCTGCGGCGAGCCAGGCGAGCGCGAGAGAGAGATCGATCTCGGTTCCCAGATAGTAGTGGGGAATCTCGCGCTTCGACCGCGCCATGGCCGCGGCGACGGCCTGGCGAACGCCCGGGGCCGGGCGCCGCGCGGCCTCCTCCACGTCGGTCAGCGTCACTGCGCCCCCCGGCCCGGTGCCGCGTACGGCCGCGAGGTCCACCGCGAGGTCGCGTGCGCGTCCCCGGGCAGCCGGCGAGGCGCGCGGTCTCGTGGAAGGCGGGGGCCCTGCGACCTGAGGCGGTCCTGGGGCGGCGGCGGCTGGCATCGAGGGCGGTACCACGGCGAGAGGAGTCGGGAGAGCCGCCGCGGCGAGCGGAGCGGCTCGAGGTGCCGGGGCCTCGCCCGCAGCCCGCACCACCGCGAGCGCGGTGCCCACCGGCACCTTCGCGAAGGGCTGAACCAGGATCTCGTCGACCACCCCGTCCTGCCAGATCTCGATGTCGATCGCGCCCTTGTTCGTGTCCACCACCGCCACGATCTGGCCGCGCTTCACGGTGTCGCCGACCTTCACCTTCCACTCGACGAGCGTTGCGGCCTCCATGTCGGCGCCGAGCGAAGGCATGCGGAACTCAGGCATGGCTGACCAGCCGCCGCGCTGCGTCCGCGATGGACGCGGGCTGCGGCAGCGCTGCCTCCTCGAGGTGCCGCGGATAGGGAATGGGGACCTCCGCGGTGCAGACGCGGGCGACCGGCGCGTCGAGGTCGTAGAAGGCGCCCTCCATGATGCGGGCGGAGATCTCGGCTGCGAGGCTCCCGCTCCGCCAGCCTTCGTCCACGACGACCGCGCGGCGGGTCCTGCGCACCGACGTGAGGATGGCGAGCGTGTCGAGCGGGCGAAGGACGCGGAGATCGATCACCTCGGCGTCGATCTTCTCCTTCTCGAGGGTCTCGGCCGCCTGCAGCGCCTTCCCGAGGGTGCCGCCGTAGGCGAACAGCGAGACGTCGCGGCCCGGCCGGCGCACCGCGGCCTGGGCGATGTCCACCGGGCCCGCGTCCGCGGCGAGCTCGCCCTCCAGGTTGTAGAGCGCGGCGTGCTCGAAGATGAGCACCGGATCCGGGTCCTCGAGCGCCGTCCAGAGCATGCCGCGTGCGTCCGCGAGGACCGCGGGCGCGAGCACCTTGATGCCGGGGATGTGGGCGTACCACCCCTCGAGGCTGTGCGAGTGCTGCGCGGCCACCTGGCGGCCCGCGCCGGTGGCCATCCGGACGACGAGCGGCACCGACACCTGGCCTCCCGACATGTGGCGAAGCGTGGCGGCGTTGTTCACGATCTGGTCGAGGCAGAGCATGCTGAAGTTGACGGTCATCACCTCCACGATCGGCCGCATGCCGGCCATGGCGGCGCCGATGCCCGCGCCGACGAAGGTGGACTCGGAGAGCGGCGTGTCGCGGATGCGCTCCGGACCGAACTCGGTGAGCAGCCCCCGGGTGACCGCGTACGTTCCTCCGTACATCCCCACGTCCTCGCCCATCAGGAAGACGCGCGGGTCGCGCTGCAGCGCTTCGCGCAACGCGGCGCGCACCGCCTCGCGGTACGTGGTGTTCATGGCGTCGCTCCCTCCGGCGGGCCGGCGCAGACGTCCTTCAACAGGTCCTCCGTCGGCTCCCAGGGCGAGGCCTCGGCGAAGGCGACCGCGTCGTCGATCTCTCGCGTCGCTTCGGCCTCGAAGCGGTCGAGGTCCTCGCCGCTCAGGAGGCCGCGCTCCCTCAGCGCAGTCTGCAGCGCAGGGATGGGATCCCGCGCCTTCCAGCGCTCCACCTCCTCCTTCGGGCGGTAGAGCTCCGGGTCATATGCGGAGTGCGCCCGGAACCGGTAGGTCTTGGCCTCGAGGAGGAACGGTCCCTCGCCCGATCGCACGTACTCCGCCGCTCGCTGCGCGCCTGCCTCGACCGCGAGCACGTCCATGCCGTCCACGCTCTCGGCGGGCGTGGCGTAGCCGCGGGCCTTGAGCGTGACGTCGAGCTGCGCCTGGTGGCGCTCGATCGCGGTCCCCATGGCGTACAGGTTGTTCTCGCAGACGAAGAGCACCGGCAGCTTCCACAGCGCCGCGAGGTTCAGGGACTCGTGGAACTCCCCCTCCGCGAGCGCTCCGTCGCCGAAGAAGCAAGCCGTCACGTGGCGCTCGCCGCGCAGCTTGTCCGCCAGCGCCAGCCCTACCGCGAGCGGCAGCCCGCCGCCCACGATCGCGTTCCCACCGTAGAACCGGGTCCGCGCGTCGAAGAGATGCATCGACCCGCCCCGCCCGCGGCTGCAGCCGGTCGCCTTGCCGTACATCTCGGCCATGATGGCCCGGGCCGGGATCCTCCGAACGAGCGCGTGGCCGTGCTCACGGTACGTGGCGACGATGGCGTCCTCCGTCCGCAGCGCCTGGAGCGCGCCGACTGCCACCGCCTCCTCACCGATGTACAGGTGGAGGAAGCCGCGGATCTTGCCCAGGCCGTACAGCTCGGCGCACTTCTCCTCGAAGCGGCGGATTCGCAGCATGTCGCGCAGCAGGGCGAGGCCGTGCTCGCGGGTGAGGGCGCTCGGGATCGCGGTCGTCATGCTCCGCCCTCCAGCGTGGAGGTATCACCCTCCGGCAGGCCCAGCTCGCGCGCCCTGAGCAGGCGCCGCATGATCTTGCCGCTGCGGGTCCGTGGCAGGGTGGGAAGGAACTCGATCTCCTTCGGTGCGACCGCCCTCCCCAGTCGGCTGCGGCCGAACCCGATGAGCTCGAGGCGCAGCGCCTCCGACGGCGTGTACCCCGCGCGGAGCGAGACGAACGCCTTCACCGACTCGAAGGCCACCGGATCGGGCTTCCCGATGGCGGCCGCCTCCGCGACGGAAGGGTGCTCGAGGAGTGCGCTCTCCACCTCGAACGGTCCGATGAGGTGGCCCGCCGACTTGATGACGTCGTCCTTCCGGCCGACGAACCAGAAGTAGCCGTCGGCGTCGCGGCGGGCGAGGTCGCCGGTGAGATACCAGCCTCCCGCGAAGCACGCCCGGTAGCGCTCCTCGTCGCCGATGTAGCCGCGGAACATGGACGGCCAGCCAGGCCGGACCGCCAGCTCCCCCTCGACGTCCGCCTCCCGGACCTCCTCGACGTCGCCCTCGCCATCCTCGCGGCGGACGACGGCGGCCGAGATGCCGGGGAGCGGGCGCCCCATGGAGCCGGGCTTCACCGGCATTGCCGCGAAGTTCGCGATCAGGATCCCGCCGGTCTCGGTCTGCCACCAGTTGTCGTGGATGGGATGCCCGAAGGCCTGCTGGCCCCACACGACCGCCTCCGGGTTGAGCGGCTCCCCGACACTCGCGACGAAGCGCAGCCGCGAGAGGTCGAACCGGCGGGCCAGCTCCGGCCCCGCCTTCATCAGCATCCGGATCGCGGTCGGCGCGGTGTACCAGACCGTGACCTCCTCGTCCTGAAGGATGCGATACCAGCGCTCCGCGTCGAACTCCGCCTCGTCGACGACGCTGGTGACGCCGCAGGTGAGCGGCGACACGATCCCGTACGAGGTGCCGGTCACCCAGCCCGGATCGGCGGTGCACCAGAAGACGTCCTCGTCATGGAGATCGAGCGCCAATCGCCCGGTCACGTGGTGCGCCACGACGGCCTCGTGGACGTGCTGCGCGCCCTTCGGTCGGCCCGTCGTTCCGCTCGTGAAGTGGAGGAGCGCGAGATCCTCGGGAGAGGTGGCGGGGATCTCGAAGCTGGGCGAGGCGTGCGCGAGGAGGGGCCCGAGCGCCTTGGCAGCCGGGAGGCCGGCCGGAGCGCCATCGCCGAGGACGAGCACGTGCTCGAGCGACGGGAGCGCCTCGAGGACCCCCGCCAGCTTCCGGCGCGCCAGTCCCGGGGTCGTGACCAGCACCCGGGCACCACCCAGCTGCAGCCGCGCGCGGATCGGCTCGGGCCCGAACGCGGAGAAGAGTGGGCAGAACACGCCCCCGTACTTGAGCGTGCCGAGCGCCGCCACGTAGAGGTCGAGGACGCGCCCGAGCAGCGCGAACACGCGATCGCCCTTGCGGACCCCGAGCGCGCGTAGGGCGTTTGCGAAGCGACTCGTGGCCTCGGCAAGCTCCCTCCACGTGACATCCCTCCGCCGGCCCTCGGCCGAGAGGAACCGCACCGCGACGCGGTCGCGGCGCGCTCCGGACGCGTGGCGGTCCACCGCCTCGTGGGCGATGTTGAGGCCGCGTCCGCCGGGGAGCCCGTCGAGCTTCGCCCGGGCGTCCGCCCAGGAGAACCCGGCGCAAGCGCGATCGTAGTCCGACAGGTTCGGAGTGATCGGCCACGGGCCGGGCTTCTCGATGATCTCTCGATGCACGATCCCTCCTCGCACATCGACTGCGATCCACACGGTGCCTGGGTATCCGAACCCGGCGCGGACGCGAGCACCGGGCGCCGCGTGGCGGATGCGATCGTCAGTCGCCCCGATCCGGCACGCGCCGCGCGACGAGGACCGGGCACGGCGCCTCCCGGACAACCCTCTCCGCTACGGACCCGAGCAGGATCCGGCTGAGCCCCTTCCGCGCCTTCGTTCCCGTGACCACCAGATCGAACGCCTCGCGCGCCGCCGCGCGGACGATCTCCGGCGCCGCCGCCCCACTCTCCAGCAAGGTCCGCACCGGCCGCCCCGCGATCTCCTCCGCCGCGGTCTTCCACTCCTCGAGCTTGTGGCCCAGCTCGCGGGCCTCTTCCTCGAGAAGCTTCTCGGTCGGGACGATCTCCGTTCCCACGACGCGCTGCACCTCGCGGACGTGGATGAGCGTGAGCTCCGCTTCGAACCGGCGGGCGAGCTCGGCCGCGTGCTCCAGTGCGTCTCGCGAGCTCTCCGAGAAGTCCACCGCGCACAGGATCTTGAGCCAGTTCAGCATGTCTCCTCCCTTCTCGATGGCAATCTACGCCGCGCGTCCCCAGCCGCGCCGGCACTGTGGGGCGCTTCGGACGGCGGCACCGGAAGTCGTAGGCAGACCGCCATGGGAGCGGCGGACCTCTGGGCGCTGCATGGGGCGGGCGGCGCGACGACTGGGAAGCGGCCGTGCCGGTTCGCCGCCACAGCCGCGCCGCGCCGCGCATGCGTTGCAGGCAAGGCCGCGTGACGCGCAGGCTTGTCGCGGCCGCAACAGGGGCGCTGCGAATTGGCGCATGACCTGTTCGGCCCGCGGCTTGCTCACCCTCCGTCTGTTCGGAGGAAGCTCGCCGTGTCCGCGAAGCTAGGACCCCGACCGTTGCGCAGCCCGATCGCCGAAGGACGCGTGTCCGAGCATCGAAGCCTGTTCTGCAGCAGCTACGACGGCTGTCTCGACCAGGCAGCACGTGAGGACTGGCCGAGCTGGACGTGCACGCATTGCTTGCGGTTCCAGCGACCGCGCCGAGCCGAACAGCCAGCGCGGTGCGCGCCCCCGGAACAGGGGGACGACGCCATGGTGCCTCGCGCGGCTGCACCCATCGAGACCGGAGCCCGAACGGACGCGCGCCGGCGTACCCCTTCGGCGGCCGCATCCTCCGCACAGCGCAGACGCACAAAGGCTCTGCAGCGCAACGGCCATTCATTCGAGCTGTTCATCGCGGCGGCACGCACCGTCGCGGAGATCGTCCGCGGCGATCCCCTCGATCCACCCGTCGAGCTGGACCAGGAGGTGGCGATCACGGCATCAGACCCTGAGCGCCTTCTCGTCCGGTGGATTGACGAGCTCGTGCTCCGGTCCGAGCGATCGACGGCCCGGTTCACGGAGCTCGACATCGTCTATCTCTCCGAACGCCAGCTCGTCGCCTCGATCCACGGCGTCCGCCTCGACAAGACCCGCAGCCCGATCGAGACGAGGGCGTATCACGACCCGTGCCTGGTGCGGCACGTCGATCGCCTGACCGCGATGCCCGTGCTCGACGTCTGAGCAGGCCTACGCCCGGAGCGCCGTGGTCGCGGCGACGCGCGGCTCTTCCTTCTGGACGTCGTGGAGGACGGTCGCGAGCTCCGCATCGGCGAGCGTCTCCTTCGCGAGGAGGGTGCGGGCGGTCTCCTCGAGGAGCCTCTGGTTGCGGGCCAGAATCCCGCGTGCTCTCTCGAACTGCGCCTGGATCGTGTTTCGAACGGCGACGTCGATCTCGCGCGCGGTCTCCTCTGCGTAGCGCCGCTGCGTTCCCGTGAGCTGGCCGAGGAAGGAGGCCGGCTCGGTGTCGTAGGTCACCGGCCCGAGCTGCGCGCCCATGCCGAAGCGGGTCACCATGTCGCGCGCGATGTCGGTCGCCTTGACGAGGTCGTCGGCCGCCCCGGTCGAGAGGTGACCGAAGATGAGGTGCTCGGCAGCGCGTCCGCCGAGCAGCACCGCCATCTTGTTCTCGAGCTCCTCACGCGTCATGAGGTAGCGGTCCTCGGTCGGGCGCTGCATCGTGTAGCCGAGCGCCGCGATGCCGCGCGGGATGATCGAGATCTTGTGAACCGGGTCGCACCCCGGGAGCGCCGCCGCGACGAGCGCGTGCCCGACCTCGTGATGCGCGACGATCTCCCGCTCGCGGGGATTGAGGAGCCGGTTCCTCTTCTCGAGGCCCGCGACGATCCGCTCGATGGCCACGTTGAAGTCGCCCATCGCGATCTCCGTGCCACCTCGGCGGGTGGCCGCGAGCGCCGCCTCGTTGACGAGGTTCGCGAGGTCCGCACCCGTGAAGCCGGGCGTGAGCGCAGCGACGTGCTCGAGCTGCACCTCCGAGGCGAGCTTCACCTTCTTCGCGTGGACCTTCAGGATCGCCTCGCGCCCGCCGCGGGCCGGGCGATCGACGAGCACCTGCCGGTCGAACCGGCCGGCGCGCAGCAGCGCCGGGTCGAGGATCTCCGGCCGGTTCGTCGCCGCGAGGAGCACGATCCCGGAGGAAGGGTCGAAGCCATCGAGCTCGCTGAGGAGCTGGTTCAGCGTCTGCTCCTTCTCGTCGTACCCACCGCCGAGCCCCGGGATCGAGGCACGGGCCCGGCCGAGTGCGTCGAGCTCGTCGATGAAGATGATGGCGGGAGCCTTCGCGCGGGCCTGCTCGAACAGATCGCGGACGCGCGCGGCGCCGACACCGACGAACATCTCGACGAACTCGGAGCCGGAGATGGAGAAGAACGTGACGCCCGCTTCGCCCGCGACCGCCCTCGCGAGGAGCGTCTTGCCCGTTCCGGGCGGCCCGACGAGGAGGACGCCCTTCGGCATGCGCGCGCCGAGGCGCCCGTACGCGGCCGGGTCCTTCAGGAACTGCACGACCTCCTTCAGCTCCTCCTTCGCCTCGTCCACGCCGGCGACGTCCGCGAAGGTCACGTGCGTGTCGGACTCCACGTAGACCTTCGCCTTCGACTTGCCGATGGCCATCAGCCCGCCGCCGCCGCCGCCGAGCTGCTTCGCCATCCGCCGGCCGAGAAAGACCCAGATCCCGAAGAACAGGAGGACCGGCACGACCCACGAGAGGATGAGAGGGATGAGCCCGCCCTGGAACCGGCCGGCGTACTCGACGCCGTGCTCGTCGAGATCCTTCGCGAGGTCCTGCTCGATCCGCGTCGTTACGAACCGCTTCTTCCCCCCGATCTCCTCCTTGTACTCTCCCTCGATCTGCTCCGCCGAGACCACGACGCGCGCCACCTTGTTCTCTCGGACGAGCTTCTGGAACTCGCTGTACGGAACGGTCGCGACCTCCCGAGAGTGAATGAACTCGTACTGTAGGGCGATCATCGCGATCGCTCCGAGGAGCATGAAGGCAATGTTGAAGCCCCTCTTCCTCTTCGCGTTCGAGTTCATGGGAGCGCGGCTCTCTCCAGCACACGCTACGCCTGCGGCGGCGGTGCCATCGCGCACGGATGGGGCCTTCCCTGTTCGGCGGCCGGGCGCGCCCGCTTCCCGCGCGACGCGGTTGCTCTCTCCGGGCGCATGCCCCCACGCCCGCTCGGCTGCGCTCTGAACGAAGCTCTCGGGCGCATCACGACGAGTGCCGCACGCTAGGCAGCGTCGCACACGTCGTCGACGTCGTTCACGCGCTCCAGATACCGGTGAAGGAACTGCTTCGTCTGCCGCTCGACCTGACGCACCCGTTCGCGCGAGACGCCCCATCGTCGCCCGATCTGCTCCAGCGTCTGGGGCGGATCCCGCCCCAGCCGATTGTGGATGATGTCCCAGCCGAGCGGACCAACGCGGTTGCGGATCCTCGAGAGCGACTCCCGGACGCGAAGATCCTTCCTCGACGAAAGCAGCTCGTCCTCCGGGCTGGGCCGCTCATCCTCGATCTGATCGAGGTGCGAGCCACTGCCCTCCTCGTCTCCGAGAGGCGCGTCGAGCGAGAAGTCTGGCTGCGCCACGGTGCCGGACTTCGGCCGCACCGCCGAGCGCGCCTCCTTCAGGTATCTCCCGACGTAGGCGCGGATCCACCAGGAGGCATACGTCGAGAAGCGCGTCCCGACCCGCGGATCGAACTTCTCGACCGCGCGCATGAGGCCGATGTTGCCTTCCTGGATGAGATCCTCGAGCCCCACCGCACCCCGACGCTGCTTGCGTGCGATGGCCACGACGAGGCCGAGATTGTGGCGAACCATCTTCTGCTTCGCCGCGAGGTCTCCTCTGCGGATCCGCATCGCGAGGACCCGTTCCTCGTCGCGCGTCAGGACAGGGTGCTTTCGAATTGCGCCAATGTAGGGCGCGAGCTCCTCGAACTCCTTGCTTCTCTGCGTCTGCGTATCCTCCAAAGATTTGCAGGTACGTAACTGGCCCTGGACACGCGTTCAAGCACCCGGACGGAGCTACGAGTCAGCCGATCGGCGCGGGCACCTCAGCCCCGCAGCTCGTACCCGGAGCGGAGCAGCGAGTACGCGGCGGCGACCGCGAGCGCCGCGAGCACGGCGAGGAGCGCTGCGCCCATCCAGGGCGGCGCGTCCGAGAACCCGAGGATCCCGAACCGCACCCCGTCGACCATGTAGAAGATCGGGTTCGCGAGCGTCATGGGCCGGAACGAGGGCGGGAGCATCTCGACCGAGTAGAAGACGCCCCCGAGAAACGTGAGCGGCGTGATGAAGAACGTCGGGATGAAGTTCACCTGCTCGAAGGTCGACGCCCAGATGGCGGTGACGAGCCCGAGCGCGGCGAAGAGGATCGCGGCGAGGAGGAGGAGGCCGAGCGCGACGAGCGGGTGCGCGACCTGGAACCCGGTGAAGAACCCCGCGACGCAGAAGGTCACGCCGCCGACGAGGAGCCCGCGGACGACCGCGGCCCCGACGAACGCCCAGACGATCTGCCCATAGGTGAGCGGCGAGACGAGCAGGTCCACCACCGTGCCCTGAAGCTTCATCACGAACAGCGACGACGCGGTGTTCGAGTAGGTGTTCGTCACGACGCCCAGCGCGATGAGCCCCGGGACGATGAACCGCGCGTACGGCACGCCCTCGACCTCGCGGAGCCGCCCGCCGAGCGACCACCCGAACACGACGAAGTAGAGGACGGTCGTGATGACCGGCGAGAGGAGCGTCTGGCCCGGAACGCGCAGGAACCGCCGCACCTCCTTCGCGAAGAGCGTCCACGTCCCGTAGGAGATCACGCGCCGCCCTCCCGCGCGCCGGCCGCGACGAGCCGCACGAACACGTCCTCGAGCGTCGTGCGGCGCGTCTCGACATCGGCGACGGAGAGGCCCGCTGCCGCGACGGCCTCGAGCACCGGCCCGGCCGTGCCGCCCGGCGGGACCTCGATCTCGAGCGCCGCGCCTCCGGCGAGGGCCCGCGCGCCGAGCGCGGCGAGCGGCGGCGGCACGGCGGCGGTGGGCGCCGCGAGCGTGAGGCGGATCGTCCGAACGCCATGCCGCGAGAGGAGCGCGTTCTTCTCCTCGACGACGAGGAGCCGCCCGCGATCGATGACGCCGACCCGGTCGGCGAGCTCCTCCGCCTCGTCGAGGTGGTGCGTGGTGAGGACGATCGTCGTTCCCTGGGCCCGGAGCGACCGGACGTACCGCCAGAGGGCGCGCCGCAGCTCCACGTCGACGCCCGCCGTCGGCTCGTCCAGGAACAGGACCCGCGGATCGTGGACGAGCGCCTTCCCGATGAGGAGCCGCCGCTTCATGCCGCCCGAGAGCGCGCGACTGTTCGTGTGCCGCTTCGACACGAGGTCGAGCGCCTCCAGGATCTCGGTGAGCCGCTCCTCCGAGAGCCGCACGTCGAAGTAGCCCGCCTGGATGCGCAGGGTCTCCTCGACGGTGAAGAAGGGATCGAAGTTCAGCTCCTGCGGGACGAGCCCGACCGCCCGGCGCGTCACCCGGTAGTCGCGCACGACGTCGTGCCCGAGGACGCGCGCCTCGCCCGCGGTCGCGCGGAGGAGTCCCGCCACGATGGAGATGAGGGTCGTCTTGCCCGCGCCGTTCGGGCCGAGCAGCGCGAAGATCTCGCCCGGCAGGATGTCGAGGTCCACGCCGGCGAGCGCCTCGAGCGTCCCGAAGCGCTTGGTGAGGCCGCGGAGGGTGACGACCGGTTCCACCGGGACAATCTACCCGGTCGCGGGGAGTCCGGCGGCGAGAGTCGGGCGGGAAACGAGGTCCGGCCGCGCGCAATCGGCCGGACCCCCGGATCGACGCGCCACGCCGCGCCTCCCTTGCGGTCGAGCGGCGGGCGCGAGCGCGTCGCTGCATCCTCAGAACAGGAAGTGCATGCCGGCCCCGAAACCTGCGGGTCGGCGCCGTCCTTGATGCCGAACCCGCGTGAGCCGAAGCGATAGGCGGCGTGTCCGCGAATGTCCGCGTTCACCCACCGTGCTCGCGATCAGTGCCGGTCGAGCGCAGCCGGCGCCGCGCCTGTCGGCGGCTCGCGAGCGCGCTCGACGGCGGACGCCGGTCCCCGCGCACCTGGACCGACCATCGCCGCCAGCTCCCGAAGGGTGACGCTGTTCCCCGGAGACTCCCGATCCTCCTTTTCGAGCGCGCGCAGCAATGCCCGGAGCTCCGGCGCGAGCTGCCGGTCGAGGTCGGCACGGGCCTCCTCCGAGTGGGCGCCCCGTCTCAGCGCATCCCGGAGATCCTTCACGCAGATCGTGCCGGGTTCACGGTGCGGCAAGTAGCCGACCTGCTTCCCGTTCGCGATCCTGACCAGGAGCCCGGCGCGCATCAGCCGATCCATGATGTCCGCGACCGCGGCTCCCGGCACCGCCACGAGCTCCGCGAGCGCCGTCTCGCCGGGAGGGGACATGCCCGAGAGGAAGGCGCGCGCCACGTGCGCCGCGAACACGACGGCGAGCGCTTCCCGCATCGCCTGATCGATCCTGCCGGTCAGGAAGCGCTCTCGAACCGCGCGGACGTTCTGGTGGCTCGCCGCGACCTGGGCGCCGACGAGGACGATCACCCACGAGATGTACGTCCACACGAGGAACACGGGAACCGCGCTCACGACCGAGTAGAGCGCGCTGTACCCCGCCACTCCGACCTGCAGGCGAACGTACAGCATCAGCGCTCCCTGCCAGAGGAGCGCGCTCACCACCGCGCCGAACAGCGCGGAGGCCGGACGAACATGGACATTGGGGAGGATGACGTAGAGGCGATGCGCGCCACCGAGTAGAGAAACGCCCGCCCCCGTCCCAGGTCTGCGCGCGCGCGCCAGATCTGGTCGGCGAAGAAGGCCCGCAGACGCTCGATCGGCGGCCCGCCTCCCGGCGGCCTGGCCGCACTTGCGTTCGCGCTCACGTCATTGAGGTGGAGCGCTTCCGGGCGCGGAGCAAGGCGAGCACCTCGCCACCCGGGTGCGCATCAGGGAGGTGAGGTGCGCGCCGAGCCGTTCGGTCATCGCGTTGGTGGCGACCGCCGCCTCGTCCGCTCCTCGCCTCGGAGCGCCAGGCCCCGTGCGGCAAGTGCAAGGCGAACCTCGACACCTCGGGGACGGCCGGCCATCTCGACCTCGCCGCCCGCGCGATGCGGCCCGGCGTCCGAACACCGGGGCCGCGTCATCGTCGCGGCTCGTGAACCTCGCCGACCGCACGCGACCTGCCCAGGCTCGTGCGGTCACGGCGAGGTCGGGGCCGTGTCACTCCGCTACGGCTGCGGCGGCTGGATCTCGAGCCCGTAGCGGGAGCCGAGCTTCACCAGCCGCTCGACGTCGGGCGCTGAGGTCGGCGGAGGAGGGATCTCGGGCCGCTTCGCGGGCTCGCCCGCCTCGGCGAAGAACTTGTCGATCCCGCCGGGCTCGTACGTCACGACGACCCGGCACCTGCTCGTCGGCTCGAACCGCTCGAGCGTGTCCGCCGGTATGCGGAACAGCGAGCCGGGGCCACCGTCGATCTTCTTGCCGTCGACATGATAGGCGAGTGTCCCGTCGACGACGTAGACGGTTTCGATCACGCCATGATGGATGTGCGGAGGCGGGCCCATGCCCGGCGGCATCGTGATCTGCATGACGGTGGCCGCGCCGCCCGTCTCGTCGCCCGACAGCAGGACCTCGTACAGCCCGCCGAGCATCCAGTAGGCCCTGCCCTCACCCGACCTGTGAACGATTGCGTTCGCCATGATGTTCTCCTCGCTGGATCCGGGGCCAACGTCTGGATCCGAGCCCAACGTAACGACGCGCGACGCCCACAACGATAGGCAGTCGAGCCATCGGTAGAGGCGACCTCATCGAACGGCAGCCGCCCTCCAGCCTGGGAGCACGTCGAGCGGCAGCTTGATCCGCGGCGGACGGCCGTCTGGCGCCGCCGTGATCGAGCTCCCCGGCGAGGCTTAGGTTTGACCCGAGGCCAGACCATGGCGAGAGGGCCGGGATCCTGAAGGTACTCATCGACCCGAAGAGCGAGCGCGTGCTGGGCGCCTCCATCGTACGTGAAGGCGACCGAGGGCGGCGACTGGATCGATCCTCGGTTCGAGGAGAACTGGCGCGAGGCGCGCCGCGCCGGCCTCCGGGTCGGCGCGTACCACTTCTTCAGCTTCTGCCGGCCGGCGGCGGACCAGGCGCGCCACTTTCTCGCGGTGGTGCCGCGCGCGCCCGACGCGCTGCCGCCGGCCCTCGATGTCGAGCTGGGCGGCCAGTGCCGCCGGTCGCCGCCACGCAACGAGATCGCCCGCGAGGTCGCGACGTGGCTGTCGGAGGTGGAGCGCGTGCTCGGGCGGCGCCCGCTCCTGTACGTGACGCCGGAGGCGTACGACCGGTTCCTTCGCGGCGGGGCGGCGACGGGCCCGCTCTGGGTTCGGGACCTCCTCGCCGAGCCCGCGCTCGACCCCGGGCACGCGTGGGCGGTCTGGCAGTTCTGGCCGCGCGGCCGCGTCCACGGGATCGCCGGCCCGGTGGACCTGAACGCAGCGCGCGCCGGAGCGGAGGCGCTCGCGGGCGCGGCGCCGCCGCTCAGCACGCCGTGAGCGGCGCGATCGCGCTCACGTCGAGGACTCGCAGGCCAGGCTCACTTGAGCTTCGCGACGAGAATGGGGACCGGCCCGCGCACCTTCGTCCAGGCGGTCACGAGCGCAGGACACGGGAGTGGCCCGCCGAAGGGCCGGCGAAACTGGCCTGGATTCGTGAGGAGGTCTCGCATCATCTGCCGCTGCGCTGGACCTTTCTCGGATTCGTATTCGGAAAGCGACTTGACTGCGAGATCGAGTGAGTCCGCTGCAGCGCGCCTCATCACCTCCGCCGCTTCGCTCGCGAGCCCTGGCCTGCACGTTCACCGCGGTGCCGTGATGTCCGCCTTGGACCCCCGCACCGCCCATGCACGGGCGGTGAGCGAAATCGACCCGTCGGACGCGATCGGCAGCGACGCGCGGAGCGCTTCGCGCAGCGCCACGCGCCGGCCCTCGGGCAACGACACGGCGTACGTGGGTGCGGGACCCTGTCCGCCGAGGAACGGCGACCAGTAGTCGTCGAAGTCGCGGAATCGGGTTTGCACGTCGATGGCACGTGTCGCGACTCCGGAGAGGCCCGTCGCCGTGAACAGCGCCTCGAGCGGCGCGGGGGCGCAGCCCGGAAAGCGGACCGCTTCATCGAGGGCGGCCGCCGCCGGGTCGAGCGCCTTCGCCGCGTCCCAGAAGCAGCGCATCAGCTCCATCCCGTCGGCGTAGTCCCACACGTACAGGGCGATCGCGCTCCCCGGCCGACCCGCTCGCGCCATCTCGGCCACCATCTTCGCCGGCTCCGGCACGAAGTTGAGCACGAGCCCCGAGACGACCGCGTCGAAGGTCTCGCCTGCGACCGGCAGCGACTGCGCATCGCCGACCTCGAAGGCGACCCGCGCGTCGGTCACGCGGGCGCGCGCATGCGCGATGAAGCCCTCCGAGCGATCGATCCCCAGCACGACGCGCGGTGCCGCGTGCTCCAGGATCGCGTCCACGAGCGTACCCGTGCCACAGCCGACATCGAGCCAGCGGGACTTCGACGGCGCGCCAAGCCAGCTCACGAGCTCGCGTGCGACGAGCCGGCTCCACCGCCCGACGTACGATTCGTATGCGGCCCCGCTCGCCCAGACGTCGCGCGCCTGGCGCTCATCGGCCATGCTCGTTCCGCCATGCTCCACTGCTCACTCCCGCATGCGTGCCGAGGTCTAACCCACCACTCACAGCCTCGCCGCACCCGGACAGGGCGACGGAGCGGCAGCTGGCACCCAGCTGGCCCGTGGCAACGTGCCATCGTCGAGCGGATGGCGCCGTCGCTCTCGTTCTGCGCCGAGTGCGTCCGTCCTCAATGGTCCCGAACCGAAAGCGCCGGCTTGATGTCGACGATGGGCGTGCCGTCGATCGCCTCGAGGGGGCCCACCTTGATCCTGTTGCGAGCCACCTCGGCGACTCGCACGCGGTGCAGGCCGATGGGGTTGGGCCGATCAGGAGAACGCGTCGCGAAGACCCCACTCAGCGGAACGGCCGGATCGCCTCGTGGATGCACCTTCAGCACATCGCGCCGGGCTTGGTGAAGCCACGTCAGGACGATGATCTCCTGCCCAGCAGCGATCCCGTCGAGCCCGGGCAGCGCATTCTCGTGGAGCTCGAGCCATGCGTCGGGCGCGCCCTCGGTGCCTTGCAGTGGCGCCTCGCTGCGCGACTCGAGCGGCGACCGAACGTGACCGATCGGGCGTATGGAGAGGTCCGGTGTCGTCATGAGTCAATCCATTGCGTGAGCGCGGCGGCCGATCAAGCCACAATGCCCGCAGCTCGTCCCCCCAACGGGACACGGGCAGGCGCCCTCCCGGCCGTGCGGCACGCGGCTCCCGCCGGTTACGATGTCGCGATGAGGCAACGCGGCCCGAGCGCGCGTGGAGAGACCGTCCGCGAGGCGCTGCGGCGCGCGCTGCGCGAGGGCCCCGCTACTGCCCGCGATCTCTCGGCGGCGGTGGGCCTGCAGGAGAAGGACGTCGCCGAGCACCTTGCGCACCTATCGCGGTCGCTCGCGCACGACCGCGAGCGACTCGTCGTCGAGCCCGCTTCCTGTCTCGCGTGTGGCTATCGCTTCTCGGATCGGACCCGGCTCACGCGTCCCGGCGCATGCCCGAGCTGCCGGAGCACCCGCATCGATCCGCCGGTGTTCCGGGTGGAGCGCGTCGAGGAGCGCTGACGCGCGGCTCCGAACGACGCGTGGTCGAAAATCCCCTCACGATCTGAGGCGGTTGGATCTCGAGCCCGTAGCGGGCGCCGAGCTGTACCAGCCTGTCGACGTCTAAGATTCACCCTCGGCCCGGACAACGACCACGTTCGGCGTCGGACCGGTCGTGCGGTATACACGAACCCGGCCGCCCTCTCGGACGGCCGGGTGTCTGTTCATGGCAGTTCCGGGGGCAGGCTTCGAACCTGGCGGACCGCCTCGATGTCCCGATTACCGGCGACCGTGACCTCGCCCTTCGTTCTCGTGCTCCCGACCCCGCTCTTGCGGTTGCCGTTGCGGCTCCGCCCGCGGGTTGCCTGGGTTGCCGTGCCGTTCAAAATGCTGCCGCGTCACGACCTCGCGCGGCCGGTAGCGATACTGGTCGGATCGAATCGAGTGTTGCTGCTCTGGCGCGCGAGGATAGCGGTCCCCCGCATAGGGCCGCTGGTAGACCGGCAACGGTGCGGCGCGGGGGGCGGAGCGGCGGTCCCATCGGTCCCACCCGCCTCGACGCCGTTCCCAGTCGCGGCCCCAGTGCTGACCCCAGCGTGGCGGCGCGTCGGCGCGCCAGCCGCGAAAGTGCGCCGGAGGCTGGCGGTAGTAGCGCACCGGAACGCGCAGCACGAACAGCGGGACGCGCTCGGGTCCCACCATCTGCCACGGCCCGTTGTACCAGCTGCTCGCGTACCAGTTGTCTCCCTGGTACACCCAGTAGGCGCCGTCGTAGAAGAAGTAATTCACGCTCGCTCGAGGGTCGTAGTAGACGGGATAGCCCGGCACCGGGACGAGCTCCGGATACACCGGCACGTTGATGCCGATCTGCACGCCGGGGAGTCCGATGCCGACGCTGACCTGAGCCTGGGCCGGGGTCACCGAGCCGAGCAGCAGCGACGACGCAACGAGCAGGTAGCGCATTCTGTCCTCCTCGAGTTCGACGAACAGCTGTCGCCGAGTATTCTCCTCGACCCTTCAGCAGCTTTCGAGCCACCGACGACATCCGAACGAATTCGGGTACTTGCATCGCGCCCCTCGTCCTTCTCGTGTGCCTCGGGGCAACAGGTTCCGGCGGCAGGCTCGCCCCTGGGAGGACGCGCCGGAGGAGATCGCACGGAAGAAGCGACGCGCTCGCGTCTTCGCTCGGGCCGCTACTTGACCACCGCATCGAGTGCGAGCAGGAACCCGCGGTGGGCCTTCTGCAAGGCGGCGATCCTGTTGCCGGCCCCCGCTTGTGCCAGCTCGGCCGCGCGCGCCTTCAGCTCGGGTCTCGCGCCGGCGAACGCCGTCGCGAGCTCGCGGTGGCAGGCCGCCTGATCGCGCAACAAGACAGCGTAATCCTTGTTCGTGATCTTGCGGTGCCCGTACGCCTGCACGAACTGGCCCGAGGCTTTCGCGAGCCGCGACGCGCAGGCGACCTTCGCCAGGCCGCTCCGCTCCGCGATCGACGCCTGCCAGCGGACCATCTGCAGCACGTCGGCCGGATCGCCCTGCGCCAGGTGTCGAGCGGTGAGCAGCGCGTCGAGCCCCTCGAGGAACGAGCGGTGCGCGATCAGGAGGCGGCCGATCTCCTTGCCGGAAGCGTGCGTCCGCAGCCGCTCGAGTCTGCGGGCGACGGCGAGCGACTCTCCCTCCGGCGTCTTGATCAGCTTGTCCAGGAACGAGCGGTACGCCTGAGCGCGCTTGTCGATCAGCTCGAGGTACTGTCCTTCGGTGACCTCGGCTTCCCGCCTCGGCATCAGCTTGTCGACGATGACCGCTTCTTCCTGCGCCGCCTCGGTCCCCAGCGCAGCCGCGCGGGTGAACACCGACCGATGCAGCTCCAGCAGGTCGCGGATCACCACCGCGCGGGGCGCCGGCTGCACGGCGAGCGCGAACCCGTTGACCGCCGTCGGCCCGACCATCTCGTCGAAGTAGACCGGCAGCACGCCCTTCTTCTCAGCGAGCGCTCCCGCCGGCGGCTCGACGGTGAGCGATACCCAGCGGTTCTCGCCGGGCGCCATCCTCGGCAGCGTGATCCGCATGCCGGACCGCAGCTCCTGCTGCTCGTGTTGCCCGATCACGCCCACGCGCGCCGCTCCCAGCGCCTTGCGCACTTCCGGCGCGACCTCTACGCGCAAGATCATGTCGCGGTAAGTCGTCGCGGCGTTGTGGATCAGCGCGAAGCGGGTGAGCCCCTCGCCTGACAAGCCCTCCTCCGCGGGCGTGGTCGACAAGCCCATGTTCCGCTGCGCCTTGTTGTTGTCATTCAGCACGCGCAGGTCCGTCGAAGGCCAGCCCGGCGCGCTCCCCACCAGGCTCGGCGGCACGATCGTGTCGTTCGGCGCGGTGACCTCGACGGCGAGGCAGAGGTGTGTCGAGCTGACGGCGGGGAGGCGCCAGTGGTAGGCGGGAGTCGTCTTCGGCCCGGCCTCGGCAGCGGCAAAGGTCAGCACGGGGTCGGGATCCGCGGAGACCGTCGGGTCGAGGCTGCCGGCGTCCTCGTAGTTGCTGCCGGTGCCGAGCTTCGAGACGAGGAGATGCGCGCTCACCGTCACGTCGCCGCCGGAAGGCGCCGGCGCCATGCGGCGGATGCGCGTGAAGGCCCAGTTGTCGCCCACGTTGCCGGCGCCATTGCCCGCGTCCTGGTTCGTCGGCTGGTCGTTCGCGAACGCCCCGGGCGAGGTGCTGCGGCGATTCCACACGTCGGAGGTCGTGTAGAAGTATGGGTGCGTCGACGGCTCGACGCCGTTGTCGCCGCTCGCCGCGCTGTCGGTCCAGTCGCGCACGTAGAAGTCGGACGAGGCCGGGATCAGGTTCACGCGGAAGTAGAAGGGGTCGATCGACGGCGGCACCACCGTCGTACCGTTGGCCTGGAAGAGCTGCCCGGTCGTGAAGTTGGCGTTGCGCTGGTAAGTGACGCCGTTCGGGAAGTTCGCGTTCGCCGGCGTGTTGTTGCCGGCGAACACGCCGTGGAAGTCCTTCCCCACCGACATGACGAACGCGTAGTCGCCGAGGTAGGGGAGGAACGTCGCCGCGGGAACGTTGGCCGGCGCCGTGTGCAGCACGCGATCGGTCGCTGCCGTCGCCCAGTCATCGTCGGTCTCCTCGAGGTGGGTCACCCAGCGGTTGACGCCCGCGACGTTGGTGAGCTGCTGGTACAGGAAGGCGACGCGGCCGCGAGAGTTGATCGCGAGGCTGGGCACGATCGCGTTGGTGATGGTGCGCAGATCGGAGCCCGACCAGTTCTGGCCGCGATCGGTCGAGCGGCGAACGTGGAGCGTGTAGTCCATCGTGCTGTCGCAGGTCGTCGAGGTGCCGACGCGGTCGGCCCAGGCGATGTAGACGGTGCCGCTGTTGATGGGCGACACCGCGATCGCCGCCGTGCCGCCGAGGCGCTCCTGCCCGAGCGTGGAGCCCGAGCACCACGGCACGGAGCGCCCGGTGACCACGCGGACGCCAGCGCTGCCATCGCTGTCCACGAGATCCGTGAAGGGCGTCGCACCGGCTCCCCAGCCATCGTCGCGCACCACGACCACGTCGGACGTGCGCAGGACCCCGGAGGAGGCGGTCCGGTGGTAGAAGACGCCGTAGACGGTGCCGTCGAGGTTGAAGGCCGGTCGGATCGGCGGCCCGTCCTGGTTGGCACCGCCCGTGCCGCGCGACTCGATCAGGTCCTGGTTGAAGCCGGAGGGTGGCGGCGGGGTCGCGGCCGTGCCGTCGAGGTTCAGGTCGATCGTGGCGGTGCGCCGCCCCGGACCCGAGCCGTTGAAATCGTTGTTGCCGACGTAGAGCCGATCGCGGAGCACGTCGGCACCCCGAAGCGCGGTGCTCCCCTGCACGAACGGCTGGTCCACATTGTTCCGGTCGACGAGGACGGTCATCAGCGTGCTGCTGGTGAAGTCCGTCGCCCGAAGGACGTTCATCCGCAGTCCGCTCCCCCCGAGCAAGATGCCGCCGTAGAGCTGGCCGCTGGTGCCGCCGAACCCGAGGGTGATGTCACCGGTCATGCCGTTTCCGGATGGCACGATCGAGTTCAGCGCCCACGTGGCCCCTCCGTCGGTGGAGACGTAGATCGGCGCGCTCGTCACGATGCCGGTCGGGTCGGGCGTGAAGGCGGACGCCGCGATCCGGAGCGGGTTGGCGCGGTCGACGGCGATGTGCGGCTCGCTATCCTGCGAGGTCTCGTTGCTGTTGGTCAGCGGCACCATGTCCACCACGGTGACCGTCTGCGCGGCGGCGGCGGAAGCGAGCGCGATCGACATCCAGGCGAGCGGCGCCGCGATGCGACGGCCCTGGAAGAAGTGACGGCGTTGCATGCGAGCACCTCGCGATGTGGCGAGCGGATCGGGCGAGCTGGGGTTCGACCGGAGGAGCGAGACGTCGCGGCTCATCGGGACACCCCGCTGGCCAGGCGGCGCACGCGCTCGAGCTGCGAGCGGTCCAGCACGTCTTCCGGTTCGAACGCGGTGAAGGCTTCCTCCGGGACGCTGGGCAGCTTGCGCCGGCGGAGGATCCAGATCGCTTCACGGCCGACCACCGGCTTGGGTGCGCGGAACCACGCCACGTCCCTGCTCGCGGGGTAGACGATGCGGAGCGTCTTGTCCGGCTGTCCCTTGACGGAAGATTCCACCTGGATCGTCGCGACGCGCCACTCCGGGTCGTGCTCCGATTCGATCGGTTCTCTCCGCTCCAGCGGCTTGATCTCGGCGACGCGCCCGAGGACGACGAGGTCGGCCGTCTTGATCCGCTCCGCGAGGCGGTCGTCGCGGATCTGCGAGCGGACAGCGGCGACCTGCTTGCGCAGCTCCGCCGGGTTGAGATCGCCGGGCCGGTGCTCGACCTCGCGCAGGCCGAGCGTGCGCCCGAACAGACCGATGTGCGTGAAGAAGACGAACGAGCGGCCTTCCTTGACGGCCGCGGGCTCGCGAAGCTCGATCGTGACCTCCTTGCCGGAGTGATCGCCCAGGCTCTCAGGGCCATCGATCATCTGATCGACCCGCACCGTCGCCGTCGACGGCGACGCAGGCACCTGCGGCAGGTTCGAGTCGCCGACCTTCAGGACGGTGCCCTTGAAGATGAAGTCGGACTGCTCGGTGGGCGCTCGCAAGCTCATCGGCGCGTGGCGCGGACAGCCGCTGAGGAGGAGGACGAGGGGCAGGAGCCGCACGGCGGTTCTCATGTTGGACCTCCAGGAAGGCGGTACAGGCGTCGGTCGGGGTCTCAACACGTCGCCACGCGCCCTACCCCCTGGCGAATCGTCGATCGCCGCGCCGAGCGCGCGGCGGCAAGACGTTCGCGTAGACGCGCAGTATGCTCGCGCTCCGAGTGAACCAGCAACGGCCAACAGGGGCTGCCACGCGAGCGCTGCCTCCTGCGGGTGAAATCAGGCGCCGCGGAGCCATGCTCGCCCTCGGCGTGCTCGCCGCGACCGGCGCGGCGGCGGGCGAGGACGGCGCGCGACACGAGCTCGTCACGCTCGAAGGTGCGATCGAGATGGCGCTCGCGGCGAATCCCAACCTGCGGGCCGCGGCGCTCGCGGTGGAGCGCGATGACGAGGATCGCGGCTGCGCGCGCGCGCTACCTCCCGTCGCTTTCCGGGCAGGCGCAAGCCGGAAAGCTCCTCACACCCGTCATCCCCGCCGTGGTCGGCGTCGCGAACGCGACCGCCCGCATCGGTACCGTACAGCGAGGCCGGCGACTATTCCATCCATTCCCCGTCCTACCTCGGCAGCGGCGATGGGACGGTCACGGACCAGGTCACCGGGCTCGTCTGGCAGGAGCAAGGCGACGGAGCGACGAGGACCTGGGCCGACGCCAGCGCCTACTGCTCGACCGTGTCCCTCCCCGGCACCGGCTGGCGCCTGCCGACCGAGCACGAGCTGACGTCGATCGTCGACTACGGAGCGTTTGCGCCCGCCATCGACACGACCGTCTTCCCGGGGACCGGGTACTCGTACGGCTACGGCTACTGGTCGTCGACCGCGGGCGTCCTGCTCCCGTCCGAGGACGTCTGGATCGTGCGGTTCGACGACGGGTACGCGGCCTACGGGTACAAGCCGGACGACACCGGCCACACCCGGTGCGTCCGGGGCGCGGAGCGCCCGTCCGTCTTCACCGACAACGGCGACGGGACGGTGACGGACCTCGTCACGGGCCTCGTGTGGCAGAAGCAGGGTGACAATCTGCCGAGGACCTGGGAGCCGGCCATCTCGTACTGCGAGGCGCTGACGCTGGGCGGCGCGTCCGACTGGCGGCTGCCCAACATCAAGGAGCTGCTGTCCGTCGTGGACTACTCGCACGCGTCGCCAGCCATCGACGCGAACTTCTTCCCGGCCACGCCGGCCGAGGACTTCTGGTCATCCACGACGGCGGTCGGAAACTCCCAGTACGCGTGGTTCGTGCGCTTCACGCTGGGCGCGTGCGGGAACTACGAGAAGACGACGCACTGGACCTCGTACCGGTACGTCCGGTGCGTCCGCGGTCCGTGAGAGCGGTCGAGCCGACGCGCGGTCTTCTCCTGGCGGGCTCCGCCGTGCCACCGACGACGGCACTGGCTCTCCGGCACGACGAACGAACGCATGACCTCTCCTCGCCGCACGCACGCGCGGCTCGTGACATGCCGAGGGGCTCAGCTGCCGTGCTGGGAATGATTCATCATTCCGCCCATCGCACCATGCCCCGCTTCACCGGAGGCGTGGTGGCGATTGTGCATGTCCGCCATCGCGTGGACCTTCTCGCGCAGTGCCGGGTGCCGGGGGAGGAGGGGGCACGTACGAAGGGGAAGGGGTCGGAGGGACCGAGGACGTCTCGCCACCGGAAGCGGGATGGGAATCGTGCGCACGCGCGACGCCGGCCGGCGATGCCCATCCGACGATCATCAGGGCGAGCGTGAGCGCGCGATGGATCGTTCGGTGTGGATGGCGGAGAGCACGAGCTCCAGCTCCTCCCATGTCGTGCTTCGCCCGAGGCTGAACCGGACGGCGCCCATCCCCTCGTGCGGCGGAACGCCCATCGCGGTCAGCACGGGTGAAAGCTCGACCGACCCGGCGTGGCAGGCCGACCCCGTCGACGCCGCCAGGCCGGGCACCCGCGCCAGGACCTCCGCCCCGTTCTGCCCGGCGAAGTTCACATTGAGCGTGTTCGGTAGCCGCTCCGTGGGGTGACCGTTCAGCGTGACCTGCTCGCGAAACGCAGATTCCAGCGCGGCCTGGAACCGGTCGCGGAGCTCCCGCACCTTCGGCATCCCGATCCCCGGCATCGCAGCTTCGCACGCGGCGCCGAGCGCCACCGCGAGCAGCACGTTCTCGGTGCCTGCCCGGCGGCCCTGCTCGTGCGCAGCACCGTGGACGAACGGCTCGATCCTCGTGCCGCGTCGGATGAACAGCGCACCCACGCCCTTCGGCGCGTACACCTTGTGGCCAGCGAGCGAGAGCAGGTCCACCCCGAGATCGTTCACGTTCGTGGGGATCTTGCCGACGCTCTGGGCGGCGTCCGTGTGGAACAGGACACCGCGCTCACGCGTAACGGCCGCGATGTCCGCGATGGGCTGGATCGTCCCCACCTCGTTGTTCGCGTGCATGATCGAGACGAGGATCGTACGGGGCGTGAGGGCGCGCCGCACCGCCGCCGCGTCGACGCGTCCGAAGCGGTCCACGGGGACCACGGTGACGTCGGCTCCCAGGGCCTGGAGGAAGCGGAGCGGTTGCAGGATCGCGGGGTGCTCGACGGCGGTCGTCACGACGTGATCGCCACGGTCGCGGTGGGCGAAGAAGGCGCCTTTGAGCGCGTGGTTGTTGGACTCGCTCCCGCCGCTCGTGAAGACGACCTCGTCGGGCGCGCAGCCCAGGATCCGCGCCACCTGCCCGCGCGCCCGCTCGACGGCGGCCTTCGCCGGAGCGCCCGCCCAATGGTGGCTCGACGGATTCCCGTAGTGCTCCGTCAGGAACGGGCGCATCGCTTCGACCGCCTCGGGTGCGATGGGCGTGCTGGCGTTGTAGTCGAGATAGATCTGGTGAGCGGCGAATGGCATGCGTTGCCTCTTTCAGAAGTCCAGCCGGCCCGCCACGAACACGTTGTCGTTCTGATCGAATTGGCCGAAGAAGGTCCACGGGTGGCGCCCGCCGACGACATTCGCGCCCGCCCGCACGCTCAGGGCGTCCGTCACCTTGTACGAGACCTCTGGCTGCACGAGGTAGTCGTCGTCCGTTGGGCCGTACGCCACGAACAGCGAGAGCCTCCACGCCTGGTAGTCGAGCAGGCGCGTGAGCCGGAGGGAGACCACCCCCCTGAGCTCGTCCTCGAGCGGCGCACCGGCAGGCACCGCGCTCCGGTACGCCCCGTGGTTCGACATGAGCTCGCCGTAGAGCTGCAACCCCGCAGTGAAGTCCGGCGACAGCTCTCGCTGGTATCCCGCGAGGAAGCGCCACTGCGAGTTGGGGATGGTCGGATCCCGTCCGGCGGGGTCGTCGCGTGAATCGTAGTACCCGGCCTCGGCGCTCAGCGTCCCTTCGAAGACGTTTCGCTGCATGCTCGCTCCGTACGTCGACAGCGCGGGGAAGAACCGCGTCGCGACGGTGGGGGCCACCGGATCGTCGAGCCGGACGGACGGCATGCGCCAGTACCCGCGGTAGGCGTAGAGCGACACGTCGAATCCCGCCAGCTCCCGGTACACCCGGGCCGCGAGCTCCGTGTTCGAGAAGCGCGACCGTGGCAGCTCCTCCCGCTGGCCCGCGACGCCTGCATAGGGAAAGAAGAAGGAGAAGCGCGAGGGTGACGGCAGCGTGTCGGGCGTGAAGGATGGGATCGCCACGAGCTCCGCATGCGCGAGCGGGGTCGAGAAGCGGGCCTGCAGCCCGTCCACGGCGAGCTTCAGATATTCCAGCGGGCGGCCCGAGAAGAACGACTCCCAGTCCTTCGGAAAGACGTCGTTGATGAAGAAGAGGTCACCGACGCCCCATGTGACGATGAGGCGGCCCAGCCGGAGGTCGACCGGACCCGCGGCATGGGCGATGTAGGCCTCGCGAAGGTCGACCGCGAACTGTTTTCCAATCGAGTCATGAGCCAGCTCGCCCTTGGCCAGGAACTGCGCGCCGCCGGCGCCGCCCACGAGCTCGAGGCGCAGCCTCTCCTCCCCGAGCACGTAGTCCCCGCCGTCTCCGCCCGGCGGACGCTGATCGGTGATCCTTCCGGCCGTCTCGGCGAGGAGGTATCCATGGAACGAGAGCGGGCCAGGCCCGGCCTCGTCCGCGCGAGCTGCTCCGCGGATCGAGGCCGCGAGGACCAGGACGATCGCGAGCCGCCGTCTCACTGCTGGATCCACCTCGTCGGCGGGTTCTGCAGGGCGCGCTCGGTGAAGACGTCGTCACCGAAGCCCTGATCGTAGGCCACTCCTGCGAAGCGAACCTCGGTCGCGTGGCCGCTCTTCACGTTCTTCATCGTCCGCCGGACGACCGTCGGGTACGCCTTCTTCCCCCCTCCCTGGCCGACCTGCTCGATGGCGTCGGCCGTGAACACGCGCGAGAGCTGGTTCTGGGCGTCGTAGTACTCCTCCTTGAGCGGGAGGAACGTCGCCTTCTCGATCCAGGACAGCTTCCTCGTGTAATCGGAGGCCTGCTTGGGCTTGCTCTCGACGACGTAGCACTCGGCCTCGCCGAGCTTCTCCTCGCGCACCAGCGTGTGGACGTCTGCGCCGACGTCGCGTCCCGACACGTCCTCGTAGCTGAAGTCGGACCCGACGAAGCTCGAGCGGCTGTCGCTGGCGGCGATCCGCCGCACCGCGTTGATCGCTGGGATGAAGATCCAGCGGTCGTCGTCCCGCCCCGGGTACTTCCAGACGAGGAAGGCGGTTCGCCGAACGTCGCCCGGGTCGTGGAAGAAGAGGAAGTACTTCTGCTCGCCGCCGCGGCCGTTCTTCCGCAGCATGGTGAGCACGCGGATCCGCTTCTGGCCGCTGCTCGTGACGAGGTCCATCGTGATCCTGGCCCGCACGTCGGCCCCCGGGTAGTAGAACGCCTGCTGCGACTTCTCGACGATCTCGGTGGCGTTCGGTGCCGCGCCGGCAGGCCGCGCGACGGCAACGGCGAGGACGCAGACGGCAGCCCAGATTCGCTTCGATCACTTGGTACCTCGCGCAAGGAGCGGCTTCGGGAACATCTGGATGAGGGCCGGGAGAAGGACGAGGCTCAGCGCAGCCGAGAGCAGCATGATCGCAATCATGAACACACCGACGGTGATGTACGGGGTGAGGTCGGCGAGCATCATGGCGGCGAAGCCGAGCGCGAACAGGATCGCATTCAGGACGATGCCGCGGCCCGGGCGCGCGACCGCCCACACCAGGGCCTCGCTGAGATCGGGGTGCTCGCGGTAGCGCTGCCGAAAACGAGCGGCGAAGTGGATGGCGAAGTCCACCGCGAGGCCGAGCGACAGGGTCGAGAGGACCGCGACCGGCATGTCGAAGTCCTTGCCGACGAGCCCAGCGGCGCCGTACAGGACCGCGACGGTCACGAGCAGGGGGACGAACATCAGGACGCCCCAGAGCAGCGAGCGCGTCTCGGCCACGAGCAAGACGAGGACCAGGACGAGCCCCGCGAGAAAGCTCTCGAGCATCCCGTACAGGACCTCGTCGCTCCAGACCAGGTTGAAGTAGGCGATCCCGGCGGGCCGTACCGTCACGTCCGACGGCAACGGGTGAGCAGCGAGGTACGCGTTCGCTCGGGCGATGACGTCGCGCATCACGCCCGCGTCCCAGCTCTTGAGCTGCAGCGAGACGTTCGCCTTCCGGTACCCGTAGTCCACCACGTTGTCGAGATCGCTCGGCTTCGCCGACATCCCGAACAGGAAGAGATACTGGCCGACCTCGTCCGGCGAGTCGGGGATCCGGTCGAACGCGGGATCATCGTCGTGGAGCACCAGGTTGATCCGCTTCACGTAGTCGACGACCGAGAAGGTCTTTCCAACCATGGGATCGCGCTCGAGCTCCCGCTGGAGGCCCTCGATGCCCCGAAGCACCGCGGGTGTCTTCATCGCATCTTCGCCAGGGCTCTCCACGACGAGGTAGCCGGTGGACGTGCCTCCCAGGCGCTCGTTCATGACACGATCCGCCGTGCGGATGCTGCTCGCCGGCTTGAACCAGTGCACCAGGTTGTTGTTGACGTTCAGCTTCGCGAGCCCCACGCCGGCGAGGGCGAGCGCGGCCACGCTCGCGACGACGATGGCCTTGGGCCGCCGCACGCAGAACTCGCCGAGCGAAACCAAGATCGAGCGGCGTCCCGACTCCGCCTCGCTGCGGCGCACGACGGGGATCCGATCCTCGCGCAGAAGAACCAGGATGGCCGGCACGAGCGTGAAGCTCATGATCAGGATGACGAGGGTCCCGAACCCCACGAAGAGGCCGAAGACCTTCACGGGGATGATGGTAGCCGTCGCCAGCGAGGCGAACCCCACCGCCGTGGTCAGGTCGGAGAGGACGACGGGCCGCCCCACGGCGTCCATCGTCTCCAGCACCGCCCTGCGCTTGTCGCGCAGCTCCCCGAAACGGAACGAGAATTCGTTGAAGATGTGCACGACGTCGGTCGCGATGGCCATGAGGAACACCGGGCTCATCGAGCTCATGATGTGGACCGGAAAGCCGAGCCCGACGAGCAGCCCGATGCACCAGATGATGCTGATCATGGCCACGCCCATGTTCGCGACGATGACCGCGGCGCTGCGGAACATGAGCCAGAGCGCGATGCACATGAGGAGGCCGGCGATGGGCGAGAAGAGCGCCATCTGGCGGAACATCTCGCTCCCGAACGTGTCCCTCGCCACCGGATCCCCGGCCACGTAGTAGCGATCGCCGCCCGCGTCCTTCGGGAGGAGCGCGCGGATCGCGTCGGCGATCTGCTTGCCGTTCGCGTTCGGCTCGATGGGAACGTAGATTGCAGTCGCGGTCGCGTCGCGCGAGATGATTCGACCGATGAACAGGGGGTTGCCGAGCAGCGTGCCGCGGAACGCCCGCAGCTCCTCGTCTGACCCGGGTATCCGATGGAGCACGGGCCGGACGACGAGCTCCCCGCCTCGGCTCGCGACATCATCGATGGTCGCGAGGCTCACCACGTCGCGTACGACGACGCCGGGGATCTCCTGGATCCTGCGGGTGAGCGCCCCGATTCGCGCCAAGCTGTCCCCGTTCACGACCCCGCTCGCGTTGACGATGCCGACGGCGATGACGTCGGCGTGGAGCGAGAAGTCCTTCTCGACCTGATCGTTGAACTGCCGCACCGGGGACGTCACCGGGAGCATGTGCTTCGGATCGGTGTCGAAGGAGGCCTTCGGGAGCTGGGCGGCGAAGGCCAGCGTGGCGAGGACGGTGAGCGCGATGACCTTCCGCGGATGGTTGATCGAGAGCTCGACGACGCGATTCAGAACCATCGATGCAGCCATCCTTTCTCGAACAGGATCTTCGCGAGATGCCAGCGGACTCCCGGAGGATGCATCTTCACTTCGGGAAGGGGTTCGGCATAGAAGTTCCCCTTGCCGAAGCCCGCCTTCCCGTCCCCCGTCTCGATGAAGCACTCGCCCGCGCCATCGAAAGCTGCCGGCTGCCCCGTGCCCGTGATGGCACGGGCGATGTTCTTGGCCACCACCTCGGCCTCGTTGTGGGCGAAGACGCCCGCCTTGGGCAGCGGCTTGCCGAGCTTGAGCGGGATGGAGACGACGTCGCCGAGAGCGTACACTCCGGGCGACTTCGTCTCGAGCGTGGCGCGGTCGACCGGGATGAACCCGCTCTCCCCGCACAGGCCGGAATCGCGAACGACCTTCGGTGCGCGGTGCGGCGGCACGTAGACGAGCAGGTCGTACCCGGCCTGCGCTCCGTTTGCGAACTCGAGCGTGCGAGCCACCGGGTCGGCCCTGCTGACCTGGTGCTCGGGGTGGTACGCGATGCCCTTGCTCTCCACCATCTGCCGCACCGACTTCGAGACCTCCGGCCCGGCCACTCCCATCGGTCCCGGCTCCGCGGCGTAGAGATCGATCTGTGTCTTCTCGCGGATCCCACGCTTGCGGCAGTTGTGCTCGAGCAGCATGGCGGCTTCGTACGGGGCGGCCGGGCACTTGTAGGCCGGCGCGGCGGTGAGCAGGACGAGTCTGCCTCCCGTGAAGCCCCGCCAGGTCTCGCGGAGCGCCTGGGCTCCCCGCAGCACGCAGAAGTTGTGGCCCGCCTCCGGCAGCCCCGGGATCGTCTCGGGCACGAACTCCGCGCCCAGCGCGATGACGAGGTGGTCGCCCGCGAGCGTCCTGCCATCGACGACGGCTTCGCGACGTGCGGGATCGATGCGCTGGATCTCGCCCCTCACGACCTCGACCCCCTCTTTCACGAGCCGCC
The DNA here is from genome assembly GCA_963721145.1 of uncultured delta proteobacterium. Taxonomy (GTDB): domain Bacteria; phylum Myxococcota; class Myxococcia; order Myxococcales; family Anaeromyxobacteraceae; genus Anaeromyxobacter. The sequence continues at coordinate 88,664 of CAVRIC010000002.1, forward strand.
GGACGGGCCGCGAGATGTCCTCGGCGGTGCGCCCGCCGGTCATGAGCCAGAGGAGGGAAGGAGCAAAGACGAAGGACGCCTCGCGTTCCACCATGACGACGCGATGTTCCTTCGGCAGCAGCTTCCGGAGGCGGTTGGCTGCCACGAGCCCGCCGATGCCTCCGCCGAGGATGAGAACCGTCTCCGCCATGGGTTGCCCCGTTCTTTGACGGCCGCCCGAGGCCGCAGGCGAGTCGCGATAGTTAAGTAACCACTTGAGTACAGGCGCTGCCGACGGTCTGTCAAGCGCTCGAGTTGATTTCCGGCCGCCGCTCCTGACGAGATCGCGGCCGAGGCTTCCAGCGGTTACTAAATACTGTTATTGAGTATCACTCGCCCATGACGACTTCCGGACGCCAGTTCAAGGACGCCATCTACGAGCAGTTCGCCAGGATCTCGAAGGCGCTCGCCAGCTCGCATCGCATCGAGCTCGTCGAGCTCCTGGCGCAGGGGCCGCGCACCGTCGAGGCGCTGTCGCGCCTCGCCGACATGAGCCTCGCGAATACCTCGCAGCACCTCCAGGTGCTCCGGGCTGCGGGGCTCGTCGAGTCGAGCAAGGAGGGACTCTACGTGACGTACCGGGTCGCAGATCCGGTCGTCACCGAGCTCCTGCTCTCGCTCCGCCGGGTCGCGGAGGCGCGACTCGCGGACGTCGAGCGGATCACCGGCGACTTTCTCGCCGCGCGGGATCAGCTCGAGGCAGTGGACGAGTCTGCCCTGCGCCGGCGGGTGAGAAACGGCGAGGTGACCGTGCTCGACGTGCGCCCGCTGGACGAGTACGCGGCAGGGCACATTCCGGGGGCGCTCTCCGTCCCGTTGCCGGAGCTCGCGAAGCGCCTCGCGGACCTTCCCCACGACAAGGAAATCGTCGCGTACTGTCGCGGGCCCTACTGCGTCCTCGCGGTGGAGGCGGTGAACCTCCTCCGCAGCAAGGGATTCAACGCAGTTCGCCTGGAGGACGGCGTGCTCGACTGGGCCGCCCACGGCTTCCGCGTCGAGACCATGAACGTGAAGTGACCGCACCACCCATTCGTGCCGAATCGGGAGCGCATTCATGAAGATCCTGATGATCCTGAACGATCCACCGTACGGAACGGAGCGCAGCTACAACGGCCTGCGGCTCGCCGGATCCATCGTCACGAAGCACGAGGCCGACGAGGTCACGGTGTTTCTCATGGGCGACGCGGTCATGTGCGGGAAGTCCGGGCAGACGACGCCGAACGGCTACTACAACCTCGAGCGGATGCTGAAGCCGATCCTGCGGCGCGGCAGCGTGCTCCTGTGCGGCAGCTGCATGGACGCGCGCGGCCTCAAGGAGGCCGAGATCGTCGAGGGGGCGCGCCGGAGCACCTTGGACGAGCTCACGGCGCTCACCGTCGCCGCGGACAAGGTGATCGTGTTCTAGCTGGCTTCGATCGACGGCTGGGCTTACTCCGATGACTTCGGTGGCCCGTGGAAGCGGCAGCCGAAGCTCACGCTGACGCCGAGCTTGCGCGAGTTCGGCATCAACGTGCGCCACGGCGACCCGTGCCGTCCGACATGCGCACCGTCCGCAGCCGCCGCGGGCTATGGGCTTCGAAGCCCGCAGTGTTCACCGGCAAGACGCCCGATCGCACGATCGACAAGCGAGTCGGCATCGTCTGGTACGCGCAGCCCTACAAGGGCCGGCTCGACGCGACCGACGAGATGCGCACCCGCACCATCATCGAAGCGGCAATCAGCAAGGACGGGGGCAAGACGTATTCGGGACCCTTCAACCCGCCCGACGCCGGGCGCGATGCCGCGCCCCGGTTCACTCCCCCAGGGAAGTGCTTCGGCAAGCCTTCGAGGTGCATCTCCGATGCGCAGTGCGGGCCCCCGTTCTCCACCTGCCAGGAAGGAGCCTGCTGCTCGGGGATCATCAACCCCGAGACCTGCGTGTGCACCTGCGCCGGCGGGCCGCCCTGCCCAACGGAGCAGGCGTGCTGCACGGGCGACGGTCGCGGTTGTTGAAGTGCCGCGAGGTCGAGGAGCGTTTCGGGCCGCGGTAGTTGTGACCGCTCCGAGGCTCGCCTCGCGCGAACCTCGGAGCGCCCGGACGGTCATCGGGTTCCCGCAGGGCACACCGTGGAGTCCACGACGAGGGGCGCCTCGAGCCGGCGCATCGGCTCGCGGCGAACGGCACCGCGTGACCGCCAGGCGACGGCGGGAACCGCCGCGACCTTCTTCACCGCCTCGAGCTCGATCGAGATCTCCACCTTCTTGCCGACGAGCACCACCACCGGCCCACGCAGAGGGTCTGGGTAGGGGCGTCTACGGCCAGGCGACGTGATCGCCCGATCACCTGCTCGTTGCCCGAGAAGTCGGTGAAGCGTCATGAAGCTTGCCTCGCGCCGCGGCGCGTCAGGTCTTCGTCAGCGATGCCTCGGGTGATGGCGTCTCGCGGATGGCGATCGTGTCTGCCGAGCGCTCCCGCGGCGCGCACGATGGGATCACGATAAGTCAAGAAACACCCCGGGTGATATTTCACCTGGCCCTTCGGACGAGGGTGTCCCCTAGGCGCGCTCGGAGTGAATCCGTGTTTTCACTGATCGTGGCACACGGGAAGGTCCCCGTTCGGCCGCGGTGCGATCGTTGCAGAACGGGATGCCCCGAACTCATTCCCACTGGAGCTCACACCATGCGGAACACCTCCATCGGCACGAGACTCGCTCTCGCGTTCTCACTCCTGCTCACCTCGCTCCTCGGTCTCGGCGGGCTGGGGCTCTACCGTCTACATACGATCGAGCAGACGGTGGACGTCGAGGTGCGCGATGCGTTCGAGCTCACGCGGACCGCGAACGCGCTGATGGACATCCAGTGGGAGACCACGCGGGTGAGCGTCGAGAAGCTCATGTTCCTGTTCATGCGCCGCCCGGACCAGGTCGAAGCGTGCGCCCGCAAGATCGCGGAGGCCGTGGCAAAGATGAGCGAGCAGCTCAAGCTCTACGAAGCGCGGGTGCAGGACGCGCGCGGGCGTGCCCTCTTCGGCGAGATCCGTAGGGTGCGGACGATCTACCATGAAGCCCGCAAGCGGACGGAGCAGGCGTTCGCCGCCGGGGATGCTGACACCGCGACGACTTTGCTCGTCAACGAGATGGTCCCGCGGCAGACGGACTACCAGCGCGCCTGGCTCGCCATGGTCGAGCATCAGCGCGAGCTGGTCAACGAGGCGCTCGCGGCCTCCCGCGAGGAGTACGTCAAGGCGCGCACGCAGATGACCGTCATCGTCCTCGCCACCGTCGCGGCCGCATTCCTCCTGTCGCTGCTCGTCACACGGAGCATCACGGGTCCCGTCCTGGCGGCGGGGAAGACGGCACGCCGGATCGCTCAGGGCGACCTGCGCGAGGCCATCGTAGTTGAAGGGCGCGATGAGGTCTCCCAGCTCCACGAGGCGATGCGGGACATGGCAGGGAACCTTTCGCAGGTCATCGGTGAGGTGCGCAGCGGCGCGGATGCGCTGACCGCGGCGGCGAGCCAGGTGTCCTCCACGTCCCAAGCGCTGTCGCAGGGCACCGGCGAGCAGGCGGCCTCGGTGGAGGAGACGACCTCCAGCCTCGAGGAGATGAGCGCGTCGATCACCCAGAACGCCGAGAACAGCCGCCAGAGCGAGCAGATGGCCGCAAAGGGGGCTCGCGAAGCCGAGGAGAGCGGCCAGGCGGTGAAGGAGACGGTGGCCGCGATGAACGACATCGCCGAGAAGATCTCCATCATCGAGGAGATCGCCTACCAGACGAACCTGCTGGCCCTGAACGCGGCCATCGAGGCGGCGCGGGCCGGCGAGCACGGCAAGGGGTTCGCGGTGGTGGCGCACGGAGGTGCGCAAGCTCGCGGAGCGGGCCAGAAGGCGGCCGGGGAGATCGGCGGCCTGGCCTGCTCGAGCGTGAAGGTGGCGGAGCGCTCGGGGCAGCTGCTCGCCGAGCTGGTGCCGGCCATCAGGAAGACCGCCGACCTCGTCCAGGAGGTCGCCTCGGCGAGCCGGGAGCAGTCGACGGGCGTCGCCCAGATCAACAAGGCCATGGGCCAGGTGGACCAGGTCACGCAGCGCAACGCCTCCGCCGCCGAGGAGCTGGCCTCGACGGCCGAGGAGATGGCCTCGCAGGCCGAGTCCCTGCAGCAGCTCATGGGCTTCTTCCAGGTGAATGAGAACCACGGCGGCGCTCCGTGGCGCCCCTCCCCTGCCGCTCCACGCGCCGCCGTTCTCCCGGCGCATGCTCCGGCAACGCTGCCGCACCCCGTCGTCAACCAGCCCGTCAATCCAAACGGCCATGTGCCGGCGCCTGACACCGGGTACAGGCGCTTCTAGAAGGGGGTCACATGAGCTCCGCGAACGAAATGGCCGAGCGCCTGCAGTATCTGGCGTTCACCCTGGCCGGCGGCGACTACGCCATCAGCATCCTGAAGGTGAAGGAGATCCTGCAGTACGAGGGCACCACCAAGGTCCCCTCCACGCCGCGTTCCATTCGCGGGGTCATCAACCTGCGCGGTGGCATCGTTCCGGTGGTGGACCTGGCGGTGAAGTTTGGGCTGCCCGAGGCCGCGGTCACCAGCCGCACTTGCGTCCTGGTCGTCGAGACCCTGTTCGACGGCGCGGCCGCCGTGATGGGTCTTCTGGCCGATGCGGTGAGCGAGGTGGTCGATCTCGGGGCAGATGACGTCGAGCCGATGCCCAGCTTCGGGACCCACGTCAAGGTCGATTACCTGCTCGGCGTGGGCAAGGTGGGCAAGAGGTTCGTCCTCCTGCTCGACATCGACCGGGTCCTCTCCGCCGATGAGCAAGAGATGGCGGCCATGCTCGAAAGGGGTGACGTCGCCGCGCTCGAGAGCGACGACCTTCCCGCAGGCGGCGGCGCCGAGACCACCGCGACATGCGCCGTACCGGAGCCAATCGAGCAGGCCAGTACGACGTGAGAGCCATCCGACGGGCGGCGGGGACGGCCAGCTCGAGCGCGAGCTGGCCGTCCCGCGAGGAGCGCCGCCCTTGTCGATGAGTTCCCGGGCCACCCTTAGGTCCCCACGTGCGGACGCCTGGCCGCCAGCCTCCGCCCGCTCTGCCGCCACGCCTCGAGGAACAACGGGTGGTGTCCACGACGATTGAACTGCCCCGTGCGTGGCTGCCATCTCGTCAAGGTGGGCCGCCAACGCAGGCCACGTCTGCTCCAAGCACGAGCCGGCGATGGCCGCTGCAACGGACGGGTACTCCTCGCCGAGTTGGCGGCCCGCACCCGCGAGCGCACCGAGCACGTAGGCGGCGAGCGTCAGCAGGAACGAGACTTCCGGGACGACCTCGTTCAGCAACGGCGTGGGGCTGTCCTGCAGCCGGGCTGCGGCAAGCGCGGCCTTCGCCGTACTCGCGACCCTACCGACGTTCGTCACGAGCATGTCGGTGTGGATGCTCTTGCCATCCAGCATCGAGGGGTACGCACGCCGGTCCGCGAGGTCTGCGTACTCACCATCGGGGCCGAACACGGCGTAGAGGAGCCCGGTGTGGATGGCGAGCACGTCGCCAGCGGGGCAGTGAATCGCCATCGCCATGCCGCTCCCATCTGCACGGCTGGTCGGGGCGAGCTGCTGGCCGGCCTCCTTCCCAATCTCAGAAACGAGAGCGGGGTAGTCGCCGCTGGACCTGACGCTGCGGAGGTTGCAGCGAGGCTCGCGCCCTGCGAACCGCCTGGGCGCGACGGCGGAGTGCTTCGACACGAGGCTGCAAACGCACCGGTATCCCTCCAGAGGGTGGCCGCGTTGACATATGATACGGTTTCTACTAATACTAGGTCATGTCATCTCATACTACCTCCTCTTCCCTTCCGGTTCTGAAGGCGCTGTTCCCGACGACGGCTCGGCGCGCCGTGGTGGAGCTCCTGTTCTCGGGTTCCGCGGCCGACGCCTCCATGAGCGAAATCGCGAGGCGTGCGGGCTTGACGCCGCGAGCGGTCGCTGTGGAGGTTCGGAGGCTCGAGGAAGCTGGCCTGGTCGAGGTCCGGGCAGTTGGGCCGGCGCATGTCGTTCGTCCCAACCCACGAAATCCCGCGACTTCCGCCCTGTCGGACCTCGTGAAGGCTGCGAGAAGCGCGTCCGTCTCGAGCACCAGGGATCGAACCGTCCGCAGGTCTCTTGCGGCGTACGGGGCCCCCTTGCTCGGTGAGGAGCCGAAGCCCTCGTTCTCGCTTGCGGAGACGCTACTCCGAGGGCTCAAGGCGGCCCGAGACGACGCGACCGTCCTCAGGGTCCTTCCCGTCGTCGTCGCGAAGCATGCGAGGGATCTCGATTGGACGGATCTGACGGAGCGGGCGCGGCGCATGAACCTGAGAGCCGAGCTGGGGATGCTGCTCGATCTCACGGCGAAGGTCGCGGACCTTCCGAATCTTCGCGCACACGCAGAGGAGCTGAGCGACGCCCGGCGAAAGCGCCCGAGGTACTTCCCGCTCGTCGAAGGTGCGTTTGAGAGGCAGCTCGCCGCGAGGCGGAGTCCCGAAGCCGCCACGCGGTGGCACTTCCTCATGAACATGACGGAGGATTCGTTCCGCGAGATGGTGAGGAAGCATGTCCCCGCTCAGTAGGTTCCCGCCCGCTGATGTCGAGAAGTTCTTCCTGGCGCTCGATCGCGAACTGCCCAGGCCCGTGGCGGTAACCGTTATCGGCGGTGCGGCCATCGGCCTGAAGTACGATCCCCGCCACGCCACGACGGACATCGACCTAACGCCGGTCAGCGACGCGGACTTCTGGAAGGCCGTCGAACGCGCGAGGTCAGCGCACCCTATTCCTGTCCAGACGGTTACCTTCTTCACACCTCCGTACGACTACGAGTCACGGCGCACGAAGCTGACCATCAAGGGGCTCAAGCGCCTGACAGTGCTCATCCCGGAGGTTCACGACCTGGCGATCATGAAGGCCGCCCGCGCGCTGACGCACGACCTCGACGCAGTCGAGGACATCCACAGGCGGCACTCGCTCGATCTCGACACGCTCGTAGCCCGGTACTACGAGGCGCGTACCCAGGTGACCGGCTCGGTGGATGAGTTCACGATCGGCTTCCTCGCGCTCATCGAGCGTCTGTACGGAGCGAAAGAGGCGCGCCGGGTCCAGTCTCGACTCGACCACGAGCCTCCACCGCCGATCGGCGACGTGTAGCCAAGGGTTACATCCCCGGATTCGCCCGCGACGCTCGAAGGGACCGCGGCCACAAGACTCACGCCATGCCCGAACCTTCGCGGCCAGGCGTTGCGGCATCGACTGGCGACTGCTGCCAGAGAACCAGCGCCACGACGACCAACGGCGGCAGGCGCATACGCGCCCTCGCGTTGTGGACCCTCGCCGCGTCACTTGCACCGGAATCGATAGCCGTCGACACACGCCCGTCAACCGCGCACGACGGGGCAGGGACTCGGCGGTGAAGGCGATCGCGGCCCCCCCGACATGCCGACGGATAGGGGGCTCTGGCGTCTCCTCGCCTGGCGCTCCCCGGTCCTGGTGTCAGTGAGCCCGGCGACACTACCTGCGCGGGAGATGGAGCGCTGCCCACCTATGCCGGTGACACACGAGAGAGTCGTCGAGGCCCTGATCCGGCGAGGGAACTGCCTGTACCGCTTCCATTCTGAGGACGTTGCTCCCCTCCCGATGAAGCTCAAGGTCGAGATCAACTCGCGCGAGCACTTCACGGTGCTGGGTCACCGTCGCGTGCCGTTCGAGGTGGCGTCGCGGTGGTTCACGGGGAGCGCCGACGTGTCCACGTACGAGCTCGACGAGCTGCTCGGGACCAAGCTCCGGGCGCTCTACCAGCGAAAGAAGGGGCGCGACCTGTTCGATCTCGCGCGAGCCCTCGAGGAGCCGACGGTGAACGGCGAGCGCATCGTCGCGTGCTCAAGCGACGCGACCCGGTCTTCACCGGCGACATCACGCCCCTCTTCGCGGCAGGACGTGCGTGGGATCTCGACGCCGCGCTCGAGTCCGTACTCGGAGGGCTCGTGGCCCGGCTACCGGGTGACGCCTGGCGCGGTGGCGGGAGCCGCCGCTGAGGAACGGCACTGTCCGCGCCGCTCCCTTCTGGCGAGGGTGCTAGGTACCGTTGGCCGCCCATCCAGAGTCCGACGTCTCGGAGCCAGAGGCGACCGGAGCGGACCAAGCCGATCCGTCGTGCGTTAGATCCCGCGATCCCCTCGGATGGACGTCCTCCAGCCGGGCATGGGGGCGCCCGTCTCGGAAGCAGCCTACCTGAGACGGGCTCGTGGCCGGTGCTTGCCGCTCGCCCCGGCGGCCCGGTAGAACAGGAGGTCTGGAATGTTCGATTCGGTGTTGAGACACGAGACCCTCCCGAAGCGCCGCTTCGCCTCCGGAGCGGTCATCGGAGTGGTCGTTTACGTGGCCGTCGCCGCGCTCGCGGTCTGGGCTCGGCAGAGCGCGCGGGGGGCCGACCGTCAACCGGTTGCGATCACGTTCGTGACGTCGCCGCCCCCGCGCTCGCCGCCGCAGGCCGCGCAGCCCGCGCGGCCCAGGCCCAAGCCCAGGCCGCAGCAGCCGGTGCTCTCGCAGCCGGTCGTCGCGCCGACCCAGATCCCGGAGGAGAGGCCTCCGGAGGAGGAGCCGGTGGACTCGGGCGAAGTCGAGGCCGCAGCCGGCGTCGCGGGCGGTGAGGTCGGCGGCGCTCCGGGAGGAGTCGTCGGCGGCGTCGTTGACGCGACGGGCGGGCGGATGGAGTTCGACGACCGCATGACGTCGCCCGTGAAGCTCAGCGGACCGGATCCGCAGTACACCGACAAGGCCGTGGAACGCGAGGTGCAGGGCACGATGGTCGTGCGCTGCGTCGTGACGACCGAAGGCAAGGTGTTCGACTGCCGCGTTCTCAAAGGGCTGCCGTTCATGGACCGCGCGGCGATCGACGCGCTCGAGCGGCGCCGCTACCGCCCGGCGACCCTGGGGGGCCGGTCTGTCGAGGTCAACTACGACTTCAAGATCACGCTGAGGCTCCGGTAGCAGGTCCACCACCCACCGCCGAGAATCAATCGATGATGCAGCAGTTCACGCTGTCGGAGCTCTGGGGCCACACGGGCCTGTTCGCCCGGCTCGTCGTCTACGTGCTGGGCTTGATGTCGCTCGCCTCGATCGTGGTCATGGCGGAGCGCTTCGTCAGCTTCGTGAGGTCCGGCCGCGACTCCCGCAGGTTTGCCGCGACGCTCGCGGGCGCGCTCGAGAAGAGCGGGCTCGACGACACGGCGAAGGCGCAGGTCGCAAGCCCCGGCACGGCCGGTCACCTCGGGCGCGTGCTCTCGGCGGGCCTCCGTGCCTATGCGATGACGCGCACGGCAGGGAGCCCGGACCTCACCATCGAATCCGTCGCCCGCGCGCTCGAGCGGCAGGCCCAGCGCGAGCAGCAGAACCTCAAGCGTGGCCTGAACCTCCTCGCCACCGTCGGCTCGACGGCGCCGTTCGTCGGCCTGCTCGGGACCGTCGTCGGCATCATCAACGCGTTCCAGCAGATCGCGGCCACCGGGTCCGGCGGTCTCGGCACCGTCTCGGCCGGCATCTCCGAGGCGCTCGTCACCACCGCGTTCGGGCTCCTCGTCGCGATCCCGGCGGTCATGGCCTACAACGCGATGCAGGGCTGGGTCGACGGGCGGATGGTCGACATGACCGAGTCCTCGAACGAGCTTCTGGATCACGTCGCGCGCAAGCTCGACGACGCCGGTCGGGCGCCGGCCCGAGCGGTGTAGCCGGACGGCGCGGACGACGCAGCGCGCAAGGGACCGACGATGGCGATGACGCCTGGCGGAAAGGGGGGCATCCGGAGCGACATCAACGTGACGCCGCTCGTGGACGTCGTCCTCGTCCTGCTCATCATCTTCATGGTGATTACACCGATGCTCCAGCGCGGGAAGGACGTCATGCTCCCGAAGGCGCAGGTCGTCGATGAAGATCCCGGCTCCGGCGATCCGCTCATCCTCTCGATCACCTCCGACCGGCGGGTGTGGGTCGAGCAGAAGCCGTACGATCTGCCCGGGCTCGAGCGGCGGTTGCGCGCCGCGCTGGCCGCGGAGCGGACCCGGCCCCTCCTGCTCAAGGCCGACCAGCGCGTCACGGTGGGCGACATACGCAGGGCGATGGCCATCGCGCGCAAGGCGGGCGCACGCGGCGTCCGGATCGCCGTCGAGCAGGTCGCGGGACCGCGAGGCTAGCCGCGTGCTCCGCCACGTCGGCCACCGCAGGAGGCTCGGGCGCTACGGCGTTCGGCCCCAGGGACAGCCGACCGCTGACATCAACGTGACACCGCTCGTCGACGTCGTCCTCGTGCTGCTCATCATCTTCATGGTGGTGACGCCCCTCATCGAGAAGATGCTGTGGGTGCGCGTGCCGGACGCGGAGCAGGCCGAGGTGCACGACGAGCCCGTCCCGCAGATCGTGGTGAGCGTCAGGAAGGACGGCGACCTCCTCGTCAACACCGAGACGGTCGCGGACGCTGATTACGTGCAGCGGCTCCGGCGCGCGGTCGCGGCGCGGGCGCCGGGCGACCGCATCGTCTTCTTCGCCGCGGACGACGACGCGCCCTACCAGCGCCTCGTGGTCGCGCTCGAGGGCGGCCGGCAGGCGGGCGCGGAGGTGCTGACGATAACGACCGAGCCCATGACGGGCCCGTAGCCCCCGCGGGTACCGCGTCGCCTGGGCCGATCTCCTGAAGAAGGTGTTCGCCGTCGACGTCCTCGCCCGCCCAGAGTGCGGCGGCCGGCTGAAGCCCATCGCCTTCATCGCCGAGGCGATCGCGGCCTGCCGCATCCTTGATCACCTCGGCCTCGACTCGCAGGGACCGCCCGTCGCCAGAGCCCAGCCGCCCCGCCAGGCGGTCGCTTCAAACGAAGACGCCGGCCGGATGGAGATCCCTCGCGGCCGGCGCCGGCACGCCGGGCGCACGCGGCGCCGCTACCTCGACTCGCCGCTCAGGATCTTCTGCAGTTCCTTCTGGTGGTCCTTCTGCTGGTCCTTCTGCGCACCCGTCCGCTGCGCCCTTATCTCCAACGCCTCCGGCTTCTCGCCGTACAGGTTGAAGGAGGCCTTCACGTCCTGGCCGCGCGTCAGCGCCTGCGTCGAGACCTGCTTCCCATCCATCTCGATCTTGGTGTTCGGCGAGACGTGCAGCGTCGCCGCAGGGAGATCGTCTCGCTGTATGGTGATCCGGTCGGGCGAGACCTGCGTGACCTTCCCATCCACGTCGAAGTTCTTCTTCCCCTCGAACAGCAGGCGCTTCTTCTCCCCGCGCTGGCCGGAATCGCCCCGCGCCTGGGCCTGGCTCGACTGGGCGCGGCCCCCCTCAATCAACGTCGGGTCCTTGTCGACCCGCTCCTCGGCCCGCATCTCCCTCGCGGTCCGGGCTTGCCCCGGGTCGCTTGCCTTCTGCTGCTGCTTCGACGCATCGTCGGCGCGAACGCCCTGCGCCCACGTGAGCGCAGCGGCGGCCATCGCGCCTGCCACAACCTTCCGCATGTGTCCCCTCCTTGGGCGGGCGTCGTGCCCGCGACTGGAAGGTGCGCACCTCGCGGGACGTGAGCGTCTCGCGCGCGAGGCGCGGGGGTGGAGCCAGGCGGCGCGCGAGGAGCCGGGCGTGGAATCGCTACCGCGTGTGGATGGTCACCGTCGCGGAGAGGCCTGCGCGCAGCGGGAGCTCGTCAGTTCGCGACGACGTAGGTCCGGGCCGGGACGAGGTACCCGAGCACCTGCCCCGGCTGCACGATCTGCCCAGCGCGCGCGGAGAGCCGGGAAGCGACCCCGTCCGCCGCAGCGGCGACGACCGTATACGAGAGCCGCAGCCGAGCCAGCTCGAGCGCGGCCTCGGCCGCCTTCACCCGGGCGCGGGCGAGCTGCGCGTTCGCCAGCGCCGCCGCGTACTGTGCTCGGTTCGCGCCGGCGCCGGCCTGGGCGGTCTCGCTCGAGCTGCGGGTCGCGTCGAACCGCTCGCCGATCGTGGAACGGGCTGCACCCCAATCGGTGTCTCGGAGCCGAGACATGTCTCGGACATCCGTCTCGGGCTTTTGACAAGGCGCGGGACCACAGGGCGTCGGAGCGGAGCGCGCGCGAAACTCGGCGTCGACGAGTCAAGGGGTTGGGCCACATGGTCCGACGCTTGCTCTCGTGGGGTCGAGTCCTCGTCGCCTGCACGCCGGTGCGGCCACGTCGGTCCGGAAGGGTCCGGAGCGGCGCGGGCTGCGCTCGCCCTCACTCGAACCAGGAGCCACCCATGCGTTACGCCGATCCCGGACAGCCTGGCAGCAAGGTCACCTTCAAGAAGCGCTACGCAGAACTTCATCGGCGGCAAGTGGGTCGCCCCGGTCGAAGCGGCAAGTACTTCGAGAACGTCACGCCGGTCACCGGCAAGCCCTTCTGCGAGATGCCCGCGCTCCGACGCGGCCGGACATCGAGCTGGCGCTCGACGCCGCCCACGCGGCCAAGGACGCCTGGGGCAAGACCTCCTACGCCGAGCGCTCGCGTCATCCTCAACAAGATCGCCGACCGGATGGAGCAGAACCTGGAGATGCTGGCGGTGGCCGAGACCTGGGACAACGGCAAGCCGGTGCGCGAGACGCTCGCCGCCGACATCCCGCTCGCCGTCGACCACTTCCGCTACTTCGCCGGCGTCATCCGCGCCCAGGAGGGCTCGGTGGCCGAGATCGACGACACCACCGTCGCCTACCACTTCCACGAGCCGCTCGGCGTGGTCGGGCAGATCATCCCCTGGAACTTCCCCATCCTGATGGCGGTCTGGAAGCTCGCGCCGGCGCTCGCCGCCGGCAACTGCGTCGTGCTGAAGCCGGCCGAGCAGACGCCCGCCTCCATCCTGGTGCTCATGGAGCTGATCGGCGACCTGCTGCCGCCCGGCGTCCTGAACGTGGTGAACGGCTTCGGCCTGGAGGCCGGCAAGCCGCTGGCCTCCTCGCAACCGCATCGCCAAGATCGCCTTCACCGGCGAGACCACCACCGGCCGGCTCATCATGCAGTACGCGGCGCAGAACCTCATCCCGGTGACGCTGGAGCTGGGCGGCAAGTCGCCCAACGTCTTCTTCGAGGACGTGTTCGCCAAGGACGACGACTTCGTCGACAAGGCGCTCGAGGGCTTCGCCATGTTCGCCCTCAACCAGGGCGAGGTCTGCACCTGCCCGTCGCGGGCGCTGGTCCAGGAGTCGATCTACGACCGCTTCATGGAGAAGGCGCGTGGCGCGCATCGCCAGACGGATCAAGCAGGGCAACCCGCTCGACACCGACACCATGATCGGCGCGCAGGCCTCGACCGAGCAGCTGGAGAAGATCCTCTCCTACATCGACATCGGCAAGCAGGAGGGGGCCAAGGTCCTCACCGGCGGCGGCGCGCAACGTGCTCGGCGGCGACCTGAAGGGCGGCTACTACGTGAAGCCGACCATCTTCCAGGGCCACAACAAGATGCGGGTCTTCCAGGAGGAGATCTTCGGCCCGGTGGTGGCGGTGACCACGTTCAAGGACGAGGCCGACGCGCTGGCCATCGCCAACGACACGCTCTACGGGCTCGGCGCCGGCGTCTGGTCGCGCGACGGCAACACCGCCTACCGGATGGGCCGCGGCATCAAGGCCGGCCGCGTCTGGACCAACTGCTACCACCTCTACCCGGCGCACGCCGCCTTCGGCGGCTACAAGCAGTCGGGCATCGGCCGCGAGACCCACAAGATGATGCTGTCGCACTACCAGCAGACCAAGAACCTGCTGGTCAGCTACTCACCGAAGGCGCTCGGCTTCTTCTAGCCGACGCGGCAGGCCGCTCCCGAGTGCCGTCGATGCACCGGCCGGGGACGGCCGTTTCGCCCGGAGGCCACTCGAGCCATGTCGCTCCCTTGCCCGAGTCGTCGCCACCGAGGCCGCGCTGGCGCTGATCGCGCGCCTGGCGGCGAAGCACGGCCCGCTCCTGTTCCACCAGTCGGGCGGCTGCTGCGACGGCAGCGCCCCCATGTGCTACCCGCGACGGCGACCTCCTCGATCGGCGACTCCGACCGGTTGCTCGGGCGAGATCGGCGGCTAGCCTTTCTACATGGGCGCCGCGCAGTTCGAGTACTGGCGGCACACCCAGCTGATCATCGACGTGGTGCCCGGGCGCGGCGGCATGTTCTCGCTGGAGGGGGCCGAGGGCGTCCGGTTCCTCACCCGCTCCCGGCTCTTCACCGAGGAGGAGCTCGCGGCGCTGGAGGCCTGAACCAACCAGCCATGTTCGACGAGCAGGTCGGCGTGGGGGTGCGGGCGCAGGTGCGCCGCCCCCGGCCCGCCGCGTGCGGACCGAGGGGCGGCGGCTTGATGGCGCAGCGAGCTCGCTCCCGGAGGCATCAGCGCACCTCCACGGCGCGGGGGATCGCGGTCGTTCTCAGCTCACGGGCTTGGCCCGGGCGACGAGGTGCTCTGGAACTTCCTTCTTCGTCATCACACCGCCGAGGACCTCGGAGGCGAGCCCGAATGCGCCGCCGAGGACGATCGATGCGATGGTCGGCCCAACGGCCTCGACCGGCGCCAGGCCCTTCAACAGGATGAGGCCGGCCACGCTTCCGAAGCCGTACACGCTGGCCGGAATGGTGGACAGCACCGGCACGTTGGCGGCCAGCACCAGCACCGCCGCGCCGATGCCCACGGCCACCGGCGCCGCCAGCGCGCCCAGCGCGCCGAACTGCCCGGCCAGCATCACCGAAGCCATCCCGACGACGGCACCGAGGATCATGCAGGTCAGCGTCTTCACCAGGCCGGCGGTCTTCCCGCCGCAGTGGAAGAAGCACGCCCAGGCAATGAACGCCTGCCAGATCTGCATCTTGAACGCCGCCAGCGGGCCCAGGAACAACCAGGTGGCCAGGACAGCCAAGAGGCCAATGGAAACGGCAAGCGCCTGAAGTACCTTCATGTCGGTTCTCCTTCGTGTGGCTGGTGCCTCGCGGGCACCAATGATGGAAGGGCGTTGGTGGGGAACCCACCGCCCATGAAGCCTCTGTTTCGGCGTTTGGCGGGAATCAGCAATCGACATGCCGGCAGCTCGGGGCAATTTGAAAAAGCTCGTCATTGCGCCGTTGAATCAACCGCCCCCCCCCCGCGTCCTGGGGCCCGCGTCGGCGTCGACCAGCGGGACATGTAACAACCCGTTCGCGACGTCACGCCGGGTTGGTACGGCGCCGCCGCACCCAGTCCGCTCGGGACCCCGGGCGCGAGCGTCCGCGGGACCGGCGACCACGCGAATCCCCGTCCTGACGCGGTCGTCCCGCGGCCCCCTCCGCTGTCCGGACGGCATGAAGCGCCGGGGAGCGCCCGGCCCCCATCTTGCTACGTACCGTCGCTCGAACATGAAGCTGCTTCCGAGGCCGACCTCCCGCATCGAGCGACGCCGTGTCGTCGATCGGGCTTGGCAGCAGTACGTGCAGGAGGGGATCGAGCCGGAGGGCGTCGCGAACGAGATCGCTCGCTCCTGGCACCGCGCTCGTATCGACTACCGGATCGACCCTTCCATGAAGCTGCCGGTCCGGCGCCTCTCCGCCGACCAGCTGAGCGAGCGCTGCGAGCGGGACGCGGTGCTTCATCTGGCGCGGCCCATCCTCGGCGACTTCGCCGGCCGCCTGGGGCTCCTCGACCACGTCCTCACCTATTTCGACGGCGAGGGTCTGATGCTGTCCATCGACGGCCGGCCCGAGGTGATCGAGGCGGTCTCGGCCATCGACTTCCGGCCCGGCGCCTACTGGTCCGAGGATTCCGCAGGGACCAATGGACCGGGGACCGCGCTGGCCGCGGGACGCCCGGTCGAGGTGTTCGCCTCGGAGCACTTCGTGGAGGCGTGGCACGCCTGGAGCTGCGCCGCGGCGCCCATCATGGATCCCGGTCGCGAGACACCGGTGGGGCTGGTCGACATCACCGGGCCCTGGGAGGTGCAGCGCCGGCAGGGGTTGGTGGCCGCCAAGGCCATCGCTCGCGCGATCGAGGAGCGGCTGCGCGCGGCGGGCAGCATCCGCGACGAGGTGGTCCGCTACGCGTTCCGCGCCGCCCACGCGTCCGGAGACGGCATGGTGGCCGTCGATGGCCACGGCAGCGTGGTGGCGGTCAACGACGCCGCCGTCCGGCGACGGGTGGTGACGGCCGGCGCTTTCCCGCCCATGGTCCGGGAGGCGCTGTGGCGCGCCCTCTCCGGTCCGATGTGCGCCCGCGACAACGACGTGCGGCTGGAGCTCCCCGACATGCCGAGCCTGGTGGTCTCGCCCGTCACCCACGAAGGCACGCTGATCGGGGCGATCGTGCGCGCGTCGGCGAGCCCGACAGTGCGCGCCCCCAAGTGGCGCGGGAGCCAAGGATCGGCGGCGCCGTCCGCACCCGTCGTGCCCGCGCCCCGCCCGAGCTCGACGGCCCGGTACGCCTTCGACCGGATCCTCGGCGCCTCCCCCCGGCTGCTGCGCGCCGTCGACTACGCCCGGGCGGCGGCCCGCAACGCGCTGCCGGTGACGCTCGAGGGCGAGTCCGGCACCGGCAAGGAGCTGTTCGCCCACGCCATCCACTCCGCCAGCGCCCGGCAGGCCGGCCCGTTCGTGGCCGTCAACTGTGGCGCCATCCCCGCGCCGCTCGTCGAGGCGGAGCTTTTCGGATACGAGGACGGGACCTTCACCGGCGCGCGCCGCGACGGCAACCCAGGCCGCTTCGAGGCCGCCGACGGCGGCACGCTCTTCCTCGACGAGCTGAGCGAGCTGTCCGGCCCGGCCCAGACGGCCCTGCTCCGGGTCCTGCAGGAGAAGGAGGTCGTCCGCCTGGGCGGCTGCGCGCCTCGCCGCGTCGACGTGCGTATCGTCGCCGCGACCAACAAACCGCTCGAGGAGGAGATGCGCGCCAGGCGCTTCCGCCGGGACATCTTCTACCGGCTGAACGTGCTCACAGTGAACATCCCGCCCCTTCGCGATCGCGGGGACGACGTCGTGCTGCTGGCGCGGGTCTTCGTCGCCGAGGCCGAGACCGAGCTGGGTCGCGCCGGGCTGACCCTCACGGACGGTGCCATGGAGGCGCTGCGCGCCCACTCCTGGCCCGGCAACATCCGCGAGCTGAAGAACGTCATCCTGCGCGCGGCGGCGACCGCTCCCACGGTCAAGATTGACGAGGACCACCTGTCCTTCCCCGTCGTCGGCCAGATGCCAGCGTCCGCGAACGAGCTCTCGCGCCCCGAGCGAGAGGCGGTGCTCGAGGCGGAGCGCGAGGCGCTCCTCGGCGCCCTTCGGGACTGCCAGTGGAACTTCACCCGCGCCGCGGATCTGCTCGGCATCTCCCGGATGACCATGTACCGGCGCGCCGCGAAGTGCGGCATCGCGCGGCCGGCGCACTGACGCCGGGGCTCGGGTCCAAGGCCGTCCAGGCGGTGACGGTGTGCGCTGGCCTCGGTCATCACCGCCATGCCAGCAGCCCCCCCGCGAGCTCGCAGCTGCCCTTCATGGACGCGGCGGTGGGGCTGCCGCTCGAGCTCGAGCGCGAGCGCTATCGGCCCACCACGCCGAAGGGCGAGCCCATCGAGGTCACCTCAGTGGATGGCCACGCCCCAGGGCAGCTCGCCCACCGGGATGTCCGTCAGCTTCTTGAGGGTCGCCACGTCGACCACCGACACCGAGTTGGAGCGGCCGTTGGCGACGTAGACCTTGCGGCCATTCGGGGTGAAGGCCATGTTCCACGGCCGCTTCCCGACCTCGACCGAGCCGACCACCTCGTTGGTCGCCGTGTCGATGGCGAACAGCGATCCGCTCTTCCCGTCGGTCACCAGCACGCGCTTCCCGTCGGGCTGCAGCGCCAAGCCGCTGGCGACCACGCCGTGCTTGATCGACGCGATCGGCTTCTGCGCCGCCACGTCGATCACGAACACGGTGGCGGCGACCTCGCAGGCCACGTACGCCTTCTTGCCGTCCGCCGTGAAGGCCATGCCGCGCGGCCGGCGCCCCACCGGGATGGAGGCGACCGGCTTGCGCGCCGCCACGTCGATGACGTCTACCGAGGTCCCCTCCTCGGCGCCGACGTAGATCCACCGTCCGTCCGGGCTGAAGACGGCGTGCTCGGGGTTCTTCCCGGCCACCTTGATGCTGGCCACGACTTTTCGGCTCGCGGCGTCGAGCAGGGCCACGCTGTTGGTGTCCTCCACTGCCACGGCCACCCACTTCCCGTCGGGCGAGATCGAGACGCCCTCCGGCGATTCGCCTACCTCCACGTCCTCGATGACGCTGCGCGTCGCCAGGTCCACCACGTGGACGACGGCCCGCCGTCCGTCGGCGACGTAGAGGAGCTTGCCGTCGGGGGCGACGGCGATGCCGCGCAGCTTCACGCCGACATCGATCTCGGCCACCACCTTGTCGGTGGCGGTGTCGATGACGGAGACCGTCCCGGACTTCTCGTTCGGGACGTAGGCGAAGGGCTCGGCGCCGGCGGTAGCCGCCAGCAGCAACGCCGCCAGCGCGAGGGGGAGGCGGAAGAAGCGGGACGTGGTCGATGTCGACATCGATGCCTCGTTTCGGTGAGAGCGCTGCCGCGCGTGGTGGGTAGGTCGCATCATGTGGTCGGGGGGCTCGGCGGTTCAAGGGGACGCGGACCATCCGCCAGACCACCGCCCACCGAGAGCAGGAACAGGCCAGCCATCCCGGCCGTCACCGCGCCGCCGATCAGCAGGCTCCAGGGATCCGGCGGCAGCTCCAGCGGCGGCCGCACCAGCAGGAACCGCTCGGCCCAGAGGCCGAGCAAGATGGACGCGGCGGCCGCGGCCAGCGGCGCTCGCCGCCGCTTCCACCGTTCGGCGAGGAGGAGGCCGAACGGGACGGCCAAGACCCCGGCCAGCGCCACTCCGGCGACCGGCCGGGAGGCGCCGCTCCACCGATCCAGGAGGACGGCCGCCTCGCCTGGAACGTTGCCGTACCAGGTCGGCAGGACGAGCGACCAGAGCAGGTAACCCCAGAAGACGCTGAAGGCGAAGAGCAGCTTGCCGAGGTCGTGGCAGACGTCCGGGCCGCAAAGCCCCCGGAGCGCCGCCACCAACGCCACGCCGGCCACGCCGGAGAGGAAGGCTCCATGAAGACGTAGGGCGGGACCACCGTGAACGCCGGCCGGGTGGTCAGGTCCGGCGCCAAGCCCCAGGCCCAGACCGAGAGACCGGCGGCGAAACCGACGAGGTAGGCCACGGCGGCGCCCCGAACCCGCGAGGGCGGCTCGCCCCGCGCGCGCGCCAGCGCCACGAACCGGGACCCCGTGCCCATCACCAGCAGACTGGCGACCAGCAGCAGGCCGGACCGGACGGCCAGGCTCCCTCCAGAGCCGGCGCCATGCCGGGCGCGCGCCGCCTCGCCGACCAGCAGCAGCGCCAGCAGCGCGAGCGCCGGATGGAAGAACCTCGCGCCCGCCTCGGCGACATGGAGGATTCCATCGGCCCAGCGCCCGTGGGAGACGCGGACGGCGGCCGACAGCGCCACGGCTCCGGCGGCGAGGCCGGCCAGGAAGAGCCAACTCGCCTCCAGCGCCCCGAGCGCGGCGTCGCCCCGCCCCGCGGCGAGCCCAGCCACCAGGACGAGCGCCCCCAGCGCCGCGAGCGCCGCGGAGTGCCGCGCCAGCGGCCGCCCGAGGCCCGCAGCGGCCCTGTCGATCGAGAGCCTGATCATGGCCGCGCTGCCCGCCCTTCCTGCATGGCGCGCAGGTAATTGACCACGTCCCAGCGCGCCGCCTCGTCGAGCCCCTCGCCCGCCGGTGGCATGGCGTCGCCGCCGAAGGTGATCTGCCCCCACAGGAAGCCGTCGGTGCGCGACTTCACGGTCGGCGAGGTCAGGTCGGCCGGCTGCGGGAAGAGCCGGGAGACCGGCCCGATGCCGCGTCCGTCGGTGCCGTGGCACGGGGCGCAGCGGGAGTCGAAGATGGCATGGCCCCGCGCCAGCGATGCGGTCGTGGCCGGGATCGGATCGTGGATGTCGACCGTGGCGTCGCGCCCGCGGTAGCGGACCTCGGCGCCGAGCGCGATCGAGCCCTCCGGCTCGGGGCGGGGCGCGGCCTGCGGTCGAACCGACGGCTGGTACCACATGTCCGTCCGCCAGTCGTTCGTGCAGCCGCACGCCAGCGCCGCGGTGGCCATGCAGAGCCAGCTAGCTCGCACGGCGAATCTCCTCGGCTCCGGCGGCGCGCAGGAGCCGCTCGGCTTCCGCGGCGTCGCCGCCGATGGCCGCGACTCCGATGGCATCGCCGTCCAGGCGCTCCCAGGCCGGGAAGGCCTCCGGGGCGCCGCCGCGGCGGATCCCCACGGCCAAGGCCGCCAGGTTGGCCAGCGTACCGACGAGCACCGCCACCTCGAATCCCACCACGACGAGGGGCGGGAAGGCCAGGACCGACTGGCCGCCGGTGACGAGCGGCCAGGCGAGCGCGGTGGCCAGGACGAGAGCGACGCCGGCCCCGAGGCCGGCCACGGCCATCGGCAGCGTCACCAGGTCGATGGCGCTCGTTGGCTTGCCGATGGCCTCGACCACCTCCGGGTACGGCGCCGGCAAGGCGGCCTGGACCGTGAACCCGCCCGCGCGCAGCGCGCGGATGGCGGCGGCCGCGACCCCGGGCTCCGCGAAGGTGCCGACGACGCTATCCGGCATGGCGAGCCTCCTCGACGTGCGGCGCGGCGCTCGCGCTCCGGTGGGCGGCCTCTTCCTTGAGCTCGGCGACCGAGAGCGGGGGCAGCAGCTTCAGCCCCACCAGAAGCAGGAAGAAGAACCAGCCGAAGGAGCCCAGCGTCAGGGCCAGCTCCACCCAGCTCGGCGTGTAGAGCCGCCAGCCGAACGGCAGCCGTCCGTGGGACAGCGACGAGACGACGATGACGAAGCGCTCCAGCCACATCCCGACGTTGACTGCGAGGCTGATGGCCAGGAGCGCCGGCACCGAGCCCCGCACCCGCCCGAAAAGCAGCAGGAGCGGGCCGAGGCAGCTGCCGCTCACCGCAAGCCAGAAGAGCGGCGCATAGGGCCCGGTCATCCGGGCGACCAGGGTCGAGCGCTCGGGATCGTCCGCCGGCGCCCCCAGGGCGATCAGGATCTCGGTGGCGTAGCAGTAGGCGACGATGAGCGCGGTGAGGATCACCAGCCGCGCGAGCCGATCGAGGTGCCGGGGGGTGATGAGGTCCTCCAGGCGGTAGGCGCGCCGCAGCGGCACCAGGACGGTGATGACCATGGCCACTCCCGACAGGATGGCGCCGGCCACGAAGTAGGGCGGGAAGATGGTGGAGTGCCAGCCCGGAACGATCGACACGGCGAAGTCCCAGGACACGACGCAGTGGACCGACACCACCAGCGGCGTGACCAGGGCCGCGAAGCAGGAGGTAGGCCCGGGTGTAGTGCCGCCACTGCTCGTCGGTGCCGCGCCAGCCGAAGGCCAGCGCGGCGTAGAGGCGCGCCCGCCATCCGCCGGTGCTGCGGTCGCGCAGCGCGGCGGCGTCCGGGATCACGCCGACCAGGAGGAAGATCGACGAGACGACCAGGTAGATGGAGATGGCGAAGAGGTCCCAGACCAGCGGCGAGCGGAAGTTGACCCAGAGCTGCCGCTGGTTCGGGAAGCGGCGCCAGCCAGTAGGCGAACCAGGGCCGCCCAAGGTGCAGGATCGGGAAGAGGCCGGCGGTCAGGACCGCGAACACGGTCATCATCTCGGCGACGCGGTTGACGGCCGTCCGGAAGCGCGCGCGGAAGAGGTAGAGGATGGCGCTGATCAGCGTCCCGGAGTGGGCGATGCCCACCCAGAACACGAAGTTGACGATCATGACGCCCCAGCCGACCGGCCTCATCAGGCCGGTCCGGTGGAGCCCCTCGCGGAAGAGGATCGAGTAGGCGAAAGCCCCGAAGGCCGCGGCCCCGCCGGAGAGCGCGCAGCCCGAGCCAGTACCAGCGGCCCGGCAGCCCATGCATGGCGACGACGGCCTCCTCGACGCTCCGGACGCGGCGGGCCGTGCTCATGAGTCGTCCCGATCCCGCACCCGGGCGAGGTAGGTGATGGCGGGCTGGGTGTTGAGCTCCTCGAGCACCGCGAAGCCCCGCGGGTCACGGGCCAGGCGGCTGACGCGCGAGCCGGGGTCTTGCGCGTCGCCGAAGACGATGGCCTGCGCCGGGCAGGTCTGGGCGCACGCCGGCACGATCTCGCCGTCGACCACCGCTCGGCCCTCGGTGCGGGCCTTGCCCTCGGCGGCGCGGATGCGCTGGACGCAGAAGGTGCACTTCTCCATCACGCCCCGCGACCGCACGGTGACGTCCGGGTTGAGCTGGAGCTCGAGCGGCCGCTCGAACCGGACGTCGCGCCAGTTGAAGGTGCGGACCTTGTAGGGGCAGTTGTTGGAGCAGTAGCGCGTGCCGACGCAGCGGTTGTAGACCTGCGCGTTGAGCCCCTCCGCCGTGTGGTAGGTCGCGTAGACCGGGCAGACCGGCTCGCAGGGCGCGTTGGTGCACTGCTGGCAGAGCATGGGGAGCAGCCGGACGTCGAGCGCGCCGCCCGGCGCCTCGCCGAGGTAGCGCTCGATCCGGATCCAGCCCATGTAGCGCCCCTCGATCGCGGCCTCGGGCGCCCATCACGGGCACGTTGTTCTCGGCGTAGCAGGCGACCGAGCAGGCCTGGCAGCCGGTGCACCGGTCCAGATCGATCGCCATGGCCCAGCGGTGCTGCGGGTGCGCCGGTCCGCCGTGCATCGTTCGCGAGAGGTCGGGGCGGGAGGCGACCGGTGCGGCCGCGCTCACCGCCGGCAGGATGCCTCGGCCGTGCTGGTACGGGCTCCCCTCGAGGAGCGGGAGGGCGCCGGGACGGCGCGTGGCGCGGACCGACACGGCAGCGCCCACGAGCACCGGCGCTCCCGAGAGCGCCTCGACGGCCCACGGCACCAGATCGACGGCCTCCGGGCCGCCGAGCGGGAGCGCCACGGTGTCGTCGCGGATCCCCGGGAAGACGTAGGCCGGCAGTTCCGTCCGCCCCGCCGACGGAGGTCACGGATACGGTCTGGCCCGTGGCCACGCCGAGCCGTGAGGCCGTCGCGGGCGACAGCTCCGCCCAGGGGCTCCAGGAGACCGAGGAGAGCGCGTCCGGCGTCTCGCGGAGCCAGGGGATGTCGCCGCCCGACCGGAGCGCGGTGGGAAAGAGCACGAGGTCGAGCGACCCTTCGGCCGGCGTCGGCGCGGGCACCGGGGGCGCCAGGAACAGCTCGGCTGCGCCGGGGCGGAGCCTGGGCTCGACGGAGGGAGCCGTTGTCCAGGCTCCGCCGCGCTGCTGCGTCGCTCGGTGGATCTCCCCGCCAGGCGCCGCGGCCAGCGCCGAGCCAATCCGCGCCGCCACGAGCCCCGCGAAGTCGGTGACATGGGGGCGCCCAGGGGTGGCCGGAAGGCGCGCCGCCACCTCCAGCAGCACCTGGGACGCGGCGCGCGTGTCGGCCAGCGGCGTCATGACCGGCTGGAGCGTGTTGAGCACGCCCTTGCGCGGCGACACGTCGCCGAAGGACTCGAGCGGGTGGTGGTCCGGGAGGACGAGTTGCGCGCGGGCCGTCGTCCCGTCGGGTCGCTGCGCGAAGCTCACGACCAGCGGCACGCGATCCAGGGCCGCCGCGGTCCCGAGCGCGGCGGGTAGCGCGCCGAGGAGTCGGCGTGGTGGACCAGCAGCAGGTCGACCTGGCCCGAGGCCATGTCGGCCACCAGCGCCTCGACGTCCGCGCCGGTCGATGGGACGTCCTCACCTGCGTCGAGTCCGTAGCGCAGGGTGGTCCCCAGGTTTCCCAGCGCGAGGTTCGCGAGGAGGAGGACGCCCGCCAGCCGCGTCGCCTCAGGGCCCTGGGCCGCCGGGCCCGGTCCGACCAGCGCCGACGGGCGCCGCTCCGCCAGCTCGCGGCCGAGCGCCTCGATGGCGGCCCACGGCACGCCAGCGCGGCCGGCCAGCGCGGCCGGATCGAGGGCCGCCAGCCGCGCCGCCAGCAGGCCGGTCTCGGGCCCCAGCCCCTGGGCACCGCTCCGAGGGTCGACGATGACTCGGAGGACACCGAGCGCCACGGCCAGCTCGCCGCCGGCGCGCGCCCGGATCCAGCGGTCGGCCGCGACGCCGGTGAGCGAGAGGCGCGGGGCCACCCAGGTGAGGCGGACCCGGTCCGGCCCGATTCGGCCACGGCCGCCGGCGAACTGGCGCGTCTGCTCGACCGGCGAGCCCCAGGTCTCGAGCAGGTCGGCGCCGAAGGCGGCCACCGCGCGAGCCTGGCTGAGGTCGAGGACCGGGAGCTCGCGGCGACCGAAGAGGACCCTGGCCGCGGCGCGGAGGGGCCCCGGGTCGAGCGGCTCATGGACGATTCGATCGGAGTCCGCCGCGCCGATGGCTCGCAGGAAGGCGCGCTGCGCCCTGCCGGCGCTGCCCGGCTCGAGCCGCGTCAGGAGCCGCACGCGCCTCTTCCCCCGCGCCATCGCCCGCCCCAGGGCCTCCACCAGCACCGTCTCCGCCTCGCCCCACGCCAGCGGCGTGAGCGCCCCGCCCTGGCGCCGCATGGGGCCCTGGAATCGCTCCGGGTGGTAGAGCCCCTGGATGGCGGCCTGGCCCCTCGCGCAGAGCGCGCCCCGACCGATGGGATCGTCGGGGTTTCCCTCCAGCTTGATGACTCGCCCCTCGCGGCTCTTGGCGGTGACGCCGCAGCCCGCGGGGCACTCGCGGCAGACGGTGCGATACCAGAGCGGCGTCCCTGGCACCGCGTCCACCGGCGGAACCAGGTACGGGATGATGCGCTCGGCGACGCCGCCCTTCGGAGAGCAGCCGGTGGCCAGACAGGCCGCGCCGGTCCAGGTCAGAAATTCGCGACGGCCCAGGGGGCGCTTCACTTGTGGCACGTGAGACACTCCGTCAGGTGAATGCGCTCGGCCGGTTTCTCGGCCTGCTTGCGCCGGTGGCACCCCAGGCACCAGCCCATGAGCAGCGATGAGACCTGGCGCACCTGGTCCATCTTCTCCACCTCCCCGTGGCACTCCTGGCAGCGCACGCCGCCGACGAAATGGCGCTCGTGCGTGAAGACGACGTGATCAGGGAGGCGGTGCACCCGGATCCATGGGATGGCCTCCGCCGGCCGCCGGCGTAGCCACGCGAGGAGCGGCTTCATGGCCTCGGTGAGCTGGGGCCGGTCGGGGTCCTGTTTCACGAACTTGTGGCACCCCTGGCAGCGCGCCATGGAGGGGATGCCGGCGATGGGCGATCGTTCGGCATAGACGTGACAGGCGGTGCATCCGATGCGGTGCTCGCCGGAATGCACCCTGTGGCTGAAGCCCATCGGCTGCGTCGGCGGCGGCGGCGGGCGCCACGTCGGAAGGAATGCCAGGGCGGCGATCGCCACGAGCAGGATCGCCAGAACGACGAGGGCCACCGCGCCGCGTTCAGCGTCGGATGGTGATGGTTTCTTCAACCGTCTTCCCCGCCGCGACGGTGACCGCCTTCTCGGGCCCCTTCAGATTCGCGTTCCAGACGGCCAGCTGGTAGGTGCCGGGTGGGACGTCGGTGATGGTGAAGCGCCCCTTGCGATCGATCACCGCGGCATGCCGGCTCGGCGCGACGAAGACGTAGCCCAGCATCTCGGGGTGGATGCTGCACTTGATCCGGTACACGCCCGGCTCCTCGAAGGTGTGGCTGCGCGTCTCCTCGGACTTGAAGGTGCCGAGGTTGAAGGCCTCGTTGTCCGGCGAGTACACGTTGTGGTCGGCCTCGTCGTGGTTCAGGAACTTGACGGTGTCCCCCGTGGCGACGGCGATCACGACCGGAAGGAACTTCATGTTCTTCTGGTCCATCTCGTGCGTGGTCGCCGGGCGCGTTCCCGGCACGCCCTTCAGGTAGACCACCGTCTCGTCCTGAAACCTGGCGGGCTGGACGATCACCTTGCCGGTCACCGTGCCGCCCTCGGCGCGGGCGGAGCCGGCGGCCAGGGCGCCGAGCGACAACGCGGCGAGTCGAGCGAGGGCATTTCTCCAACGGTTGCGCATTCAGTGCTCCTTCGGTTCGAGCGGTCGCCCGCTAGCGGCCCGGCTGGAAGCGGAGGCCACCATGGACGAAGAGGGGTTGGCCGATGGTATCCACGCCCGACCTGCCGACCAGGTAGGTCTTGTCGAGCAAGTTATTGACCCCGAGGAACACATCGACGGTCCGGGAGGCGTGCCAGGCTGCGAAGACGTCTACCAGGGCGGCCTCGTGCAGCGGCAGGGCGTTGAGGTCGTCCTCGTACTGCTGTCCATGGACGCGGACCTGGGCGCCGGCGGTGAACGTCTCCGGGTCGTCGTAGGCGAGCGAGACGGTGCCGCGGTATTTCGGGACCTGCGACAACCGCTTGCCGACGAGCAGCGGGTTCGCTGGCGCGTCGGTGACGGTGGCGTCGATGAAGGTGTAGGCCACGCCCGCCGTCCAGCCCCGCGTGAAGCGCCAGTCGCCGCTGGCCTCGATGCCGCGAATGCGCGCCGTCCCCAGGTTCTGCCTCTGCCGGAGGCCGGGGCTGATGGTCACGTTGGTTATCGGATTGTCGAGCTCGTTCCAGAAGCCGGTGGCCCGGACGGCCACCCCGCCTCCCGGGCTCACCTCGAACCCTGCCTCCCCCCCCGTGAGCGTCTCGGCCTCGAGGTTCTCGTTGGCTTGCGTCAGAACCGTCCCGACCTGGAACGGCCGGTAGAGCTCGTCGAGGGTCGGCGCGCGGAAGGCCCGGTAGGCCGACCCGCGCAAGGTCAGCCAGTCGAGAGCGCGGACACGGACGCCCAGCTTCGGACTGACCTGCTCGTCGGCCCGGTCGGGGAATTCCGTGGCCGTGGTGGAGCCATCGCGGAGCAGCTGGGTGCGATCGGCCGAGATGTTGCTCCAATGGTCATAGCGGAGCGCCAGGGTCGCCTCGACCGCCTCCGAGATGTCATAGACATCCTGGGCGTAGAGGCCGTAGGCCCGCTGCTCCCCCTTCGCCACCCGCTGCATGACGCTGGTCGGGTCGACGCCGGGGGGAAAGAGGCGCTCGTCGGTGGTGCCGGAGATCCGGCGGGCGTCCACGCCCACCGAGAGGGCATGGGTCCCGGCGAGCTGGAGCGGTCGGCCTTGCCAGACGAGGCTCGCGCCCACGTCGTCCGTGGGAACGTCCTGATGGCCGGACTCGACCTCGCTGACGCGACCGGCGGCGACCCGGGCGCGCCCCTGCGAGAAGTCCCCGCTGTGGCCGAACAGGCTGAGCGCGAGCGAGCCTGCCTCGCCCGCGTTCCACACCGCGCTGCCCGAGAGCTCGGCGCGGTGCACGGTGGCCGTGGTGAACTGGGTCCCCAGGTTCGAATCCTGGAAATAGTAGCCGCCGCGCAGCGTCAAGGTGAGATCGCGGCGCGCCTCGAGCTCGACCCGCGCGTTCACTGTCGCGTGGCGGCTGGGCGTGGCCTGGTCGATGGGGCCGCGGGAGGCGGGCGCGACCACGTTGTAGCCGCCCGAGCCGAAGAGCTCGGTATCGACCGCGACGCCGACCGGGCCGTGCCGGTCGGAGACATGGGCCTGGAAGCGGTCGGTAGAAAACGACCCGGCCTCCACCTCGGCGGACGCCGTGTGCGGAGTGATGGGCCGGGAGATGAGCTGGACGACGCCACCCAGCGCGTAGTTGCCGTAGAGCGCCGCGCCCCCGCCCGGCACCACCTCGATCCGCTCGAGCCCGAGGCTCGGGAAGGCGCGCCAGGCGACCCAGCCGGCGTACGGGTCGTTGACCGGCACTCCGTCGAGGAGCACCAAGGTGCGCGACACGGCCGTGCCGCCGATGCCGCGCAGCTTCAAACCCTGCGAGCTGGGATCGGCGCCGAGGCTGCTGGAGCGCCGGAAGAGGTCGAAGGAGGGGACCGTGATCAGCAGCTCGTCGGTCGCCTTGGCAGGGCTCCGCTCGATTTGGCTGCGCGGCAGCACCGTCACCGCCGCCGGGACGTCGCGGACCGGCCGCGGGCTTCGGGTCGCGGTGATGACGATGTCCTCGCCGAGCGGGGCCTCCTTCGCGGCCGGCGGCGGCGCGGCCGCTGCCTGCGGCTCCGCCGGCACGCCGCTCGCGGCGGGCGGCGAAACCTCCGGCGCTGCAGCCGGTGGCTGGGTCTCCTCCGGCGCGGCAGCGGGCGGCTGGGTCTCCTCCGGCGCTGCAGCCGGTGGCTGGGTCTCCTCCGGCGCGGCAGCGGGCGGCTGGGTCTCCTCCGGCGCTGCAGCCGGTGGCTGGGTCTCCTCCGGCGCGGCAGCGGGCGGCTGGGCCTCCGATGCGGCGCCGGTCGGATTCGGCTCTTCGGCCCGGGAGGGCGGCGGCGCGGCGACCGCGGCCAGCACGGCCGCAAGCGTCAGGTGCGTTCTCAGGATGTGGCCGGCAGTGTGCATCACGTCTCCATGAGCGTGGTCGGGCAAACGGACCTTCACCCGAGCTCCCAGCGAAGTCCGGCGGTCGCGCTCAGCGGTGGGCCGGGGTTCAAGAACGGGACCACCGGCTGGCCGGGCGCCTTTCCGTCCGGGGCGAACGTCCCGAAGTTCTCGTACCGCCGGTCGAGCAGGTTCTGGACGCGGAGGAAGGCCGACCACTCGCCCCACTGGACCTCGACCCCCGAGCGCGCCACGACGTACGCCGGGAGGCGCGCCTCGTCATTGGCCTCGTCGCCCCGGTAGACCTGCGCGCCGACGTAGAGCGCGCCGGCCTCCAACGTCAGCCACGGCCAGGGTCGGACCCGCCCCACCAGGTCGAGCCGGTGGCGCGGCGTCAGCGGAAGATCGTCGCCACGACGGACCGCCTGCGTGCCGGTGGGCGTCCGTGAGGTGGCGAGATCCACATCGCTTTCGAAGGTGGCCCGCGTGTAGGTGTAGCTGGCGTCGACGTCGAACTGGCGGCGCCGGAGCCGCAGTGTCGCCTCCACCCCCTGGCGCCGCGTGTCGCCGATGTTCTGGAAGTAGACGAACGTCGTTCCCTGCGGCGTCACGGAGTAGATGTCGTTGCTGAGGTCGACCCGGAAGGCGCTGAGCGAGGTGGTGAGCCCCCGGAGCGGCGAGGTCTGCAGGCCCGCTTCCAGGGCCCGGGAGCGGACGGCGCGCAGCTGCGTCAAGGTGGCGTCGGGCGCCACGCCGGCCTGCAGGCCGATGCAGGGGGCGTTGGCGTCAGCGCAGGTGATCTCCAGAAACGCGGGCGCCCGGAAGCCGCCGGTGTAGGAGGCGGTGGCCAGCCACTTTGGCGCGAAGCTCCACGCCACCCCGAGGGCAGGGGTCAAGGCCTGGTAGGCGGCCGTGCCGGTGGCGCCGCCCGGGTTGACGGGGGAGGTGTCGTCGACGTCGTGGTCGACCCGATCGTAGCGCAGCGACGCGGTCGCTCCGAGCCCGGCCAGCGGTCCCCCTGCGACCCGGAGTCCGTCCTGGAGAAAGGCCCCGAACGCCACCTGGGCGTCGGCGAGCTCCGCCAGCCGCCGGGGCAGGAGCGAGCCGTCCTCGGCGGTGGCGAACTGGGCATTCGGCTCCTCGTGCACCCGGAACCGCACCGCATTGCTCGTCGCCTCGGCCCCGAGGGTGAGCCGGTTCCGCAAGCTGCCGAAGGTCGCCTGGTGCTCGAGCTGCGCCGCCCCGCCGACGCTCCGGGTGCGGTTGAACATCCGGGTGTCCGGGCTCAGGAAGCTCGAGTTGAACTGCTCTCCGTCCAAGGCCCGGAAGAAGGCGTTCACCGCCAGCGAAAGGCCGAGGCCGAGCGGCCGCGTGCCGTTGAAGGTCAAGAGATGGAGCGTCGGCCGGAAGAAGTCGCCAGCCGTGAAGTTGCCGTTCCGGTCCTGCTGGAGCATCGAGAGCGGCATCGAGCCCGCCTGCTGGATCCGGTCGATCTGGGCCTGATAGGAAAGGGTCAAGTCGGTGCCTTCGCGCCTGAACCCCAACTTGCCGAAGGCCTGGGCGCCCTTCGCTCCCCCTTCTACCCGCCAGCCCTTCTCGTCGAAAGCGCCGACCGCCAGGTAGCCCTCGAGCGGACCGAGCGGCCCGGCCACGCGAGCGTGGGCCTCGCGATGCCGCCAGCTGCCGCCCTCGACCTCGACCTCGGCCTCCAGGCGGTCGCCGCCTCGCCGGGTGATGATGTTGATGGCGCCGCCGAGCGTGTTGCGCCCGAACGCCGAGCTCGGGCCGCGGATGATCTCGATGCGCTCGACCTCGGAGAGCGGGATGAGGTTGAAGTTGACCTCCTCGACGCCCGGCTCGTTGAGCCGCACGCCATCGAGGAAGACGCTGACGCCCTGCGGCAGCCCGGTGACCGAGGTGGCGATGAAGCCTCGCATCGTCAGGTCCTGCTGGTAGCCGTTGCCCTGTTCGTCGGTGAGGTGGACCCCGGGGATCCCCTGCAGGGCTTCCTGCACCGTCCGAGCCCCGGCGGCCTCGAGCTCCTCGCGTTCCACCACCTGGACGGTCAGGCCGTCGGCCCGCGCCGCCGCGCCGTGGAGGCGGGAGGGCGCCTCGACGATCAGCTCCTCGACCAGCGGTTCGTCCGGCCGCGCTGGCTCGGCCTCCTGGGCCCGCGCCGCGCCGGCCGCGAGCCAGAGGATGGCGGCGGCGAGCTGGACCGGTCTGGCTCGGACTGGCGGGCGCCAGTCGCGACGGGGCCGCGGGCTCGACGCCGACGGCATCGGAGGTACGGCGATCTTCAGTTCTATCGGCAAAGCCTCTCCTTCTTCCGACCGAGTAGTAGCAGGGGGCGCGTGGCTGCGGGAAGGCGAACCGAGCTCCCGGAACGCGGCCCCATCGCGAGACGCAATCACGTGCCCAGGAGCCTCATGCCGCTGGACGCGACGATCCGGCCGCCCTTGTCCATCCAGACGGCTCCGGCGCCGGGGAACCTGGCGAGGAGCACCTGCGCCCGGGGGAGGTCGAGCACCATCATCGGCTTGGTGAGGCCGTCCGCCTCCATGCCACTGGGCGCCGCCACCGCCGCGCTGCTCAGACCATGGGGCGAGCGGCCGGTGCGGGGGTCGAAGATGTGGTTGGAGGTGAAGTCGCCGGTGAAGGGGGTGGCGTAATCGCCCGAGGTCGCGAGGAAGCGCCCGTCCAAGGGCACCGAGGCGATCACGGCAGCGGGGTCACGCGGGTGCTGCAGGCCCACCGTCCAGGGCTGCCCGGGCTGGCGCTCCCCACCGGCCCCGTACTCGCCGGCGTCGATGAGGGCGTCCAGGATGCCGTTCTCCCGGAGCGCGGCGAAGGCGAGATCGGCGGCGTAGCCCTGGGCCACCCCGTTGAGCGTGATGCCCATTCCCGGACGACTCAGCGTGACGCGGAGAGGCGAGACCTCCAGCGCGCGCCAGTCGACGAGCGCCCGCGCCGCGGCGATCTCCGGCGTCGTCGGCAGGCGCCCGCGCCGCTTCGCCTCGACGTGGCAGCGCCAGAGGGGCTGGACGGTGACGTCGAAGGCGCCGTCGGAGAGGGCGGCGAGCCGCTGCGAGAAGTCGAGGACGCGGACGAGGTGGGGATCCGGGTCGCTGAGGATGCCCGTTGCGTTGAGGCGGCCCACCTGGCTCTCCGGCCGGTAGACCGTCATGAGGCCATCGACGTGGCGGACCTGCGCCAGCGCCGCACGGACGGCCGCGAGCGCGACTTCGGCGTCGTCGTGCACCGCGGCGACCGAAACGGTGGTACCGAAGGCGAGGCCGGCCTCGCGGACGAGGCGGCGACCGTCCGGCATCCGCTGCCCGAGGCGGCTCTCGCCTCGGGGCAGGCCGGCCCAGCCCGCGCGGGCCCGCCAGACGGCCGCGGCCGTGGCGGCCGCGGCCAGGATGGTCCCGGTGACGAAGGTCCTTCGCTGCATCATGTGCGCTCCCGGGCGTGCGTCCGATTCGCCGGCGGGGGCGGGCGGGCCGCGAGGCGCATGGGCTTGCCCTTGAGCGCCACCAGGCGCGGCGTGCAGAGCTCGTCACTGTGGTAGACCGCTACGCAGTCCAGGCACTGGAAGCACTCGACGTAGTCGACGTGCCCCACCCGATCGATCGCCTGGTAGTCGCAGCGCCCGCGGCAGGTCTGACACGGGTGGCCGCACTCGAGGCGACGCGCCAGCCAGCTCCAGCGGCGCAGCCTCCCGCCCAGGGCGAGCGCCGCCCCCAAGGGGCAGAGGTACCGGCAGAAGGCCTTGTAGACCACGGCGCCGGCCATGATCAGGGCGACGGCCCAGGTCACGGGGGCCCAGGTCCGCTCGAAGCGCAAGGTGATGGCGGTCTTGAAGGGCTCGACCTCGACCAGCGCGTCGCTCCAGCGCGCCGAGATCACGGCGGCGACCAGGATCACGGCCAGCACGCCGTACTTGATCCACTTGAGCCGCCGGTCGGTGGACGCCGAGAGCTTCACCTTGGGCAGGCCGATCAGCCCGCCCAGTGAGGCCAGCAGCTCCTGCAGGGCGCCGAAGGGGCAGAGCCAGCCGCAGAAGGTCCCCCGCCCCCAGACCACCAGCGTGGCGAGCGTGTACACCGAGAGGATGGCGGTCATCGGGTCGTAGAGGAAGAAGGCCCAGCTCCGCCAGGCGACGGCCGCCTGCAAGAGCGCCACCAGGTTCACGATGGAGAGCTGCCCCTGCGCGTACCAGCCGATGAAACCGAGCGTGAAAACCAGGAAGGCCAGGCGGAACCAGCGCAGCGACCCCGGCCGCGTCACCAGGACCGACTGGCTCGCCAGCGCCCAGGTGAGGAACCCGAGCGACAGGAGGAGGATGGCGATCTCCGGCCAGCGGTCCTTCCAGGTGGCCTTCCAGGTCTTCTGGTCCTCGGCGGCCGGGATGATGAACCGCTCCGGCGCCGTGTAGTCGAGGGTGAAGTCCTGCCGGTACCGGTCGGGGTAGATGATGCCGTGTGAGCGCGCCACCCGCGTGGAGACCTGCATGGTCTCGCCGGGGTCGAGCCCGGACTGGAAGATGACCCGGAAGGTCATCGCCATGTCCATGTCCGGCTGGCCGATGGCCCGCAGCGGGTTGTCGATGTCCAGGTCCCGCATCTCGATCGGCAACCCGCTCTGGCGCAGCGACAGCCGGTCGGGGACGGTGTTGCGCTGGAAGCTCTCGGTGACGAGGCGGTGGCGCCCCCTTGCCATCACGAGGAGGACGTGGTCGCCGGCCGGGGTCCGGTCGGTCAGCGTCTTCCAGGCGGCGTCGGTGAGCAGGTTGCGGCCGGCCATGGGGATGGTCACCAGGGCCACGTACATGTCGCAGTAAATGTCGTCCGGCGTCGCCAGCGTCACCGGGTCGAGCCCCGCGCCCCCGGTGCCGGCGAAGGCCTTCTCCACGTCCCGGTTCAGCAGTACGCGGTGCTGGACCAGGCCGGAGTCGAGGAGCTGCTGCCAGGTCTGGGGCTGGTAGAGGTCGGTGCGGACGTGGGCGATGAGGTCGGGATCGCGGCCGCCCGAGAAGCCGAGCTTGGACCGCGCCACCTTGAGCGAGGCGGAGAGGACCGACTGGTTGATGATGCGCATCGACGCGGTGGCCTTGGCGATGCCGTCCAGGTAGACGCTGGTGCTGCCGACGTGGCTCACCCTGGCCCCGCCGCTGCCGATGGTGATGTTCTGCTTGAGGCTCAACCCCTTGTACTGGGTGATGAACCTGACCAGCTGCTCCACGCGCGCTTCGTCCTGGAAGACCGGCTCGTGCTGAGTGAGCACCTCGACGTCGAGGAAGTTGCCCTCGGTGTCGAGCGCGACGAGGAGATCCACCGGCGTTCCGGAGAACCCAGGGACCGGCGCGAGGTCGGCCGACTCGAAGACGTAGCCGACGAGGTCGATGGTGTGCCGGGGCGGCCCCCCCTGCTTGAAGATGGGCCAGACCGGGAACTCCGTCTCCCGATCGCCTACGAGGAAGGGTTCTTGGAATCTCCGGGTCAGGCTCTCCTTCGTCAGGACCCCGGCCCGCGCCGCGCCAGCGCTCACCAGGAGCAGCGCCGCGAGGAGGAGCCGGGACACCTGGCGACCGAGCTTCGTGGAAGCGCGGCGCGGTCGGTTCTCGAAGGACAGGCGAGCTCCGCCGCACCGCATTCTACGGGGTCCCGACTCCCACCGGCGCTCGGTAGGAAAGGCCGCGCTTGGTGAAGGCGCGCTCCACGAACCCCTCCTTCAGCAGATCGGTGATGGCCCTGTCGAGGGCCGCGGCCAGCTCCGGGTTGTCGGCCTTGACGGCCATCCCGAGCTCCCAGCCGCTGGTCTGGATGCCGGGGGTCGGGGCGGTGGAGATCTCGTATTTCTCCGCCGCGCTCCCCAGCCCCGCCTCGATGAGCGTCTGGCGGCCCATGACTGCAGCGACCTCGCCCTTCACCAACGCCTCGGTCGCGGCGCCCAGCGTGGCGAAGTGGACCACGTTCGGCCGCAACGTGCCGCCGTAATGCGCGACCAGGTAGCGGTCCTCGATCGACTCCACCTCGACGCCGATCTTCTCGGTGGCGAAGACCAGCATCGTCGGGAGCGTCGGGATGCGGGCGCGATTCCGAGCCACGACCAGCCGCTCCCTGAAATAGGGACCGAAGATCTTCACCTGCTCGTTCTTCTTGATGACGACCGGGTCGACCGGGACGTGCAGCATCACGTCCGCGATCTGCTCGCGCCAGAGGTGGTGGCCCTTCCAGATGATGTTGCGCAGGTCGCCGTCGATGGAGTCCGCGTCCGGGTAGCCGCGAACCTCCGCCTTGAGCCCCAGCTTCTCGGCCAAGGCTTTCCCGATCTCGACGTCGATGCCCTGCTCTCCGTCGGCAAACGGGGCGTAGTTCGTGTAGACCGCGACGCGCAGCACCCCGGCCTGCTTGGTCTGGAGAGGCGCGTCGCCGGCCAACGCGGCCGTCGCGAACACCGCCAGCGTCAGCGCGAGGCCAACGCGCAGACGGTCAGTCCACATGTACGGTCTCCAACCAGGTGCGGATGGCCCACATCGCTTCCTGGCTGAGGATCCCCTCGTACTTCGGCATCAGGGTCCGGCCGTCCCGGAAGACCCCACGCCGCGTCGGAGGCAGATATGCCTTGTCACCTTCATCTCCCTTGTCCAGGCTCCGCAGGTCAGGCGCGAGCCCACCCGAGACGCCGCTGATGCCGTGGCAGCGCGCGCACTGCTGGGCGTAGGCGGATTCGCCAATCTTGATGGCCGCCGGATTGTCTCGGTACGGATTGGTCGCACGCCAGGTCTCGCCCAGGGACTCCAGCCCCGGCGTAGCCACCGGCTGAGGGGCGACGTTCCCGTGAGGACGCCCGGCGACCGGCGCGATCAGCGCCATCGCGGCCAACGTGAACAGCCACACCACTCGAGCACGCTTCAGATCGTTTCGCATTTTCTTCTCCTGGGGGATGACGCCCCGGCCGTCACCTCCTGGACCGCCCAGTCCCAGGAGGTGAGGCCGCGGCTAAAGCGCGGTTACCGACGACTTACTTCATCAGCTTGAACGCCCAGAGGCTGCCGCCCTGGTTGATGGCGGCATGGCTCTTCGCCACCTCGCCACCCCAGAGGGGAACGGCGCCGCCCCAGCCCGAGACCACGGCGATCCACTGCTCGCCGTCCTGCTCCCAGGTGATGGGAGAGCCAGTGATGCCCGAGCCGGTGTTGTACTTCCAGAGCTCCTTGCCCGTCTTGGCGTCCCAGGCCTTCAGGTAGCCCTCGGGCGTCCCGGTGAAGACCAGGTTGCCGTGGGTGGTGAGCACGCCGCCCCAGTAGACGCCCTTGTTGTGGGCTTCCCAGACGATGTGGCCGTCCTTGGGGTCGATGGCCTTGAGCGAGCCGATGTAATCCGGGAAGACCGGCTTGATGACGAAGGCGGCGCCCAGGTAAGCCGCGCCCTTCTTGTAGGTGATGGGCTCGTTCCAGATGTCCATGCCCCACTCGTTGGTCGCAGCGTAGAACAGGCCGGTGTCCTCACTGTAGGCCGGCGGGTTCCAGTTGTTTCCGCCGAGGAAGTTCGGCACCGTCCAGACGGTCGTGCCCTTCTTGCCGTCGGCGCTCTTGGCCGGATTGCCAGGGCGGTTGCCGGTCTCGACCGGGCGGCCGGTCTGGAGATCGATCTTCGACGCCCAGGTGATGTTCTTCACGAACGGGGTGGCGTTCAGCAGCTTCCCGCTCTTCCGGTCGTGGATGTAGAAGAAGCCGTTCTTGTGGAAGTTGGCGAGGGCCTTGACGACCTTGCCGTCCTTCTTCAGGTCGAACGGGATGTGCACGCTCATCGAGTCGTAGTCCCAGGCGTCGTTCGGAACGTGCTGGTAGTGCCAAACGATCTGGCCAGAGTCGACGTCGACGGCGATGACCGAGTTGCCGTAGAGGTTGTCACCCGGGCGGTAGTACGGGTTCCAAGGCGCCGAGTTGCCGACGCCCCAGTAGCTCAGGTTGGTCTCGGGATCGTAGATGCCGCCGTTCCACGCGCAGCCTCCGCCGTTCTTCCACATGTCGCCCGGCCAGGTGGCGTTCAGCGTGCCGGTCATGCCGTTGTCCTGCCCGTTCTTCGTGCCGCGCCACCCTTCGATGGTGGGCCGGACCCAGATCACCTTCCCGGTGTTGGCGTCGAGGGCGCTGACGGTGCCGACCACGCCGAACTCGGAGCCGGCGATGGCGACGAGCGCCATGCCCTTGGCGATGATGGGCGTGTGGGTGATGGAGACGCCAGCGGCGTAGTCGCCGAGGACCGTCTTCCAGACGACCTTGCCCGTGGCCTGATTCAGCGCCACCACCACGCCGTCCAGCGTTCCGAAGATGAAGAGATCACCGTAGAGGGCGCCGCCGCGGTTGATGACGTCGCAGCACGGCAGGATGCCCTCGGGCAGCCGGTGGTCGTACTCCCACAGCTTCTGGCCCGTGCGGACGTCGGCTGCGAAGACGCGGGAGTAGGAGGCGGTGGTGATGATCCGGCCGTTGGAGACGACCGGCTGCGCCTGCTGACCGCGCTGCTTCTCGCCGCCGAAGGAGAGCGTCCAGGCCGGCACGAGCCTCGCGACGTTCTTGGTGTTGATCTTGTCGAGCTTGCTGAAGCGGTGCTGGTGCGGCGACCCGCCGTACGACACCACGTCGCCCGGCGTATTCGCGTCGTTGAGGATGTCCTTGTCGGTGATCCCGGCCCGCGCCACGGGGACGGCCGCAGCCAGCGCGGCGCACCCCAGGAGCAAAGTCTTCGTGAGCTGCCTGACTGCCGCCTTGAAGCGTGTCATACGCGTTTCTCCTCCGGTCGGAACGTCCCCGGGCTGGGTTCGACATCCACCACGGGTTCGCACGTCAAGTTATCGCATCTCGCCGCATCACTTCTCGCGGGCCGCCTCGGGCTTCGCGAGCTCGCCGGATGCGCGGGGCGACTGCCTCGTCGCCGAGCGCGGCCGGCTCCATCCCTCTCACGTGCATCGAGCTGCAGCTGCCACTCCGTCTTCGCTTCGTGTTGCGCCGCCGGGGAGGCGGCTAGAAGAAGATGAACGCGCCCACGGCGACGGTGTCCGAGCCCTGCTTGCTGGCGTCCGCCCACTCGATGTCGAGGTGGGTGTACTCGGCGACGAGCTTCACGGACGGAACGAGATCGTACCAGATGGCGCCGGTGATGGCTTGGCGGTTGTCGAGCAGCCCTGGCGCGTTGTCGATCTTGTCCTGATCCGTCTTCTTAACATCCGTCCGGCCGTAGTTCACTCCGAGCTTGGTCTTGCCGATCGTGTAGGTCGCCTGGCCGAGGAACCCGGAGGTGGTGCGCTCCTTATTGATCGAGTCAAGGGTGTTGCCGGAGTTGATGACCCCGTCGGTGCCGACAGCCGACCCGATGAAGCCCGAGGCGAGAAGATCGAGGCCGGCGAAGCCCACTCCCACGCCGCCCGCGCCGCCGACCGAGGTGACGGTGCGGCTGCCGGTGATCTTGGTGTCCTGGTAGACGCCGCTGGCGAACGCCTGGTAGCTGACGGTGCCGGACTTACCGGCGAAGCTCAGCTCGGCCTCGGTGGTCGGCGACCCGAGAACGGTGGGCTGGGTTCCGGCGGGATTGGCGGGATTGACGACGGCCACGGCGAGCTTCACGCCGCTGAAGGAGGGCGTGGTGTAGCGCATCTGCGAAACGAACGAGGGGTAAAGGTAGCCGATGCCGATGTGGCCGAGCGTCGGGCCGTTATCGAACGGGCCGGACACGCCCACGCCGAACAGGGTCATGTCGGTGAGGATGTTCTTGCCCTGGTAGAGCGCCAGCGCGCGGCCGATCAACACCTGGCCGAACTTCCCCTCGAAGGTGAGGTTGAGCTCGCGCAGGTCGATGTTGGCACCGTTGATTGTCGTGCGACCGCCGCGCAGCCCGTTGACCTGCGGCCAGAAGCCGACGCGGGCCGCCGTCTTGATCCCGTCGACCTCGGGAGCCGCCATGGTGAACCCGATGAGGCCCGGCAGGAGACCCGTGCGAATGCGGATGGTCGAGTCGTCCGTGCCGCGCGCATAGAGGTCGGCGTGCCCGGCCGGCGCCGCGTCACCGGACTCGCTCACCACGAAGCCGTTGACGAAGCCGCCGACGGTGAGGCTCCAGCCGTCATCCGTCTTCAAGGTGATTGCGGCGTTGGCCCTCGCGGCCAGAAAGGTCAGCGCGAGAGCGGCGATGAATCGGCCTGTGGTCCGTGTGATGTGCATGTTGCCTCCCAAGAACGAACTCCGTCGCCCCCAAGTGGGCCCCGAAACGGGTGCGTTGAGCAGCGGCATTGTGGGGGGGATCCACTTCAACCGCCGCGCCAAGTCCGAAGGAGTCAGCCGAGGTACATAGGTACGACGTACTTTCAATAGGTTACGGCCTTGCCGCCGCGGCGCGTCTCGTGCCAACGGGGGTTGTCACGCGGGGGTACATACCAGCGACATGTCACACATGCTCAGGGGCTCGACGTCGCCGAGCTCCTCAGCGGAGAGGATCCGGGAGCGCGTGAAGAACCGCAGGCCGTGGCCCCCATGCACGGAGAACATCCCCCCGCGAACGGACGCCACGTCAATGATGAATTGCCGGTATTTCCAGGCCTCGAGCTGGTTGGCGTCGATGAAGAACTTGCAGCCGCCGATCTCGCCGATGAGCGTCATCCCCAGGAGCCGGTCCCGCCTGCCAACCGAGAGATAGCCGTCCGGGAAGAGCAAGGGCGCGTCGTCGCAGATGCCGCCCGCGTGATGGAACATGAGCGGCCCGAGGCGGGCGCGGAGCCGCACGATCAGGTCCAGGGCGGCGCCCGTGGCGACGACCCTTGCGACTTCGGTCATGGCATCTCCGAAGAAAAGCCCGGGCAGGCTTGCGATACGCCTGCCCGGGCCACCGCGCCTCGACGCCCCCCAGGGCGCCGACCCGACTCCCTTGAGAACTCCGCCGCCTGCACAGCAGAGTTGGGTCGGGCGGGGTTCAGCAAGCAGCGGGCCAGCGGCCAGGTGGGCGAGGGTCCGGTGCTTTGCCCGATGAGGAGGGCTCCTGGCGCGCTCACCTCATCGACAGGTGTCACGTGCCGAACAGAGCTCGTGACGTGACATATCTCAGTGCTGAGACGATCCGCTCGGAGACACGCTGCCGCCCCGGCAACCCGGCGGCGACCCGCCGTTACGCGTCTTCACCGATGGCGGATCGCGAGAAAAGGTCCAGAAGGCGCGGCGCCACTACTTCACCGCGAGTACAGCGCAGGATCCTGGCGGAGGTCGACGCCTGCGCGAAGCCTGGTGAGTCGGCGCCCTGCTCCGGAGCGAAGGCCTGGCCTCGTCGAACATCGGAGCGTGGCGGCGCCAGGAGCGTGGCGCGTTGGCGGCGCGACGCGCGGAGCGCGCGGAAGGTCGGGCCAGCGGCTAGGCGGGCGAGGGGCTGTTTTGGTGAGAACAGAGCTCGCGATGTGACATATCTCAGCACCGAGACGGCCGGGCTCGGAGACACGCTGGCGCCCCTGTCGCGGGTCCTCGTGCGGGCACTACTTAGGGGTGCGTCTAGAAGTGCCAGTCACGATCCTGTTACAGTTCGTACACGGTGATGAACCTTGCCATCCCGACGAGCCGTTTGGAGCGCCGACGAGCGATTGACCGCGCCTGGCATGGTTATGTCTTGGACGGGCTGCAGCCCGAAGGCATCGGCACCGAGATTGCGCGCTCATGGCGCCGGGCCCGCGAGGAGCTCCGGATGGATCCGGGGCTCAAGCGCCCCATCCGGCAGCTCTCGACGGAGGCTCTCCAGCAGCGCCTCGAGGTGGACGACGTCCTTCGCCTGGCGCGCCCCATCCTGTCCGACTTCGCCGGGCGCCTCGGGCTCGACAATCACGTCGTCACCTACTTCGATGGCGAGGGCTGGATGCTCGCCATCCATGGCGAGCCGGGCGTCGTGGAGGCCGTCTCCCAGATCGACTTCCGGCCCGGGGCCTGCTGGGCCGAGGACTCGGCCGGGACCAACGGCCCGGGAACGGCGCTGGCGGAGGGGCGCGCCATCGAGGTGTTCGCCTCGGAGCACTACGTCGAGGCATGGCAGCCCTGGAGCTGCGCCGCCGCGCCGATCCTGATACGGGGAAACGCCGCGCCGGTCGGGATCATCGACATCACCGGCCCCTG
This sequence comes from uncultured delta proteobacterium, assembly GCA_963721145.1. Taxonomy (GTDB): domain Bacteria; phylum Myxococcota; class Myxococcia; order Myxococcales; family Anaeromyxobacteraceae; genus Anaeromyxobacter. Next base: position 129,191 of record CAVRIC010000002.1, read on the forward strand.
GGAAGTGCAGCGCCGCCAGGCACTCGTCGCCGCCAAGGCCATCGCCCGCGCTGTCGAAGAGCGGCTGCGTGCGGCGATCAGCGTGCGCGACGAGGTGGTGCGCTACGCCTTCCGCGCTGCCCACGCCTCTGGTGACGGGATGGTGGCGGTGGATGGGCGCGGCGAGGTGGTGGCGGTGAACGACGCCGCGGCCCGGCGCCGCGTGCTCGAGGCCGGGGCGCTGCCGCCTCGGCATCGAGCCGCGCTGCTCCGCACCTTCCGTGCACCGGCCGGGGCGATCTCAGCCTCCGACATCCGGCTCGAGCTGCCGGACTCGCCCAGCCTGATCGTCTCTCCGGTCACCCACGACGGCGCCGTGGTGGGTGCCATCATCCGCGTGCCCAGCAGCCGGAGTGGCAGCGCGCGGCCGCCCGGCGGCCGGAGCCCGGCCGCGGCGCCGACCGGTGGCGGCAGCGCCTCGGCACGCTACGACTTCGGCCACATCAAGGGCTCATCGGCGGCGCTGGGGCGGGCGCTTGACCTGGCGCGAGTGGCCGCGCGCAACGCCCTCGGGGTCACCCTCCTCGGCGAATCTGGAACCGGCAAGGAGCTGTTCGCCCACGCCATCCACGCCGCCAGCCAGCGCCGCGACGGCCCCTTCGTGGCGGTGAACTGCGGCTCGATCCCTTCGGACCTGGTGGAGGCGGAGCTGTTCGGGTACGAGGCAGGCACCTTCACCGGCGGACGGAGCGACGGCAACGCCGGTCGCTTCGAGGACGCCAATGGCGGCACCCTCTTCCTGGACGAGGTGAGCGAGCTGTCGGGACCATCCCAGACCGCCCTGCTGCGAGTGCTGCAGGAACGGGAGGTGGTGCGTCTGGGCGGCAGCGCGCCGCGCCGGGTCGACGTGCGCATCATCGCCGCAACCAACCGACCGCTCCCCGAGGAGATCAAGGCGCGCCGCTTCCGCCGCGACCTCTACTACCGGCTGAACGTGCTCTCCATCGAGATCCCGCCTCTGCGGGAGAGGGAGGACGATCTGGGGGACCTGGCCCAAACCTTCCTGGCCGAGGCCCAGGCCGAGCTCGGCCGCGAGGGGCTGGTGCTCGGGGGCGAAGCGCTGTCGGCGCTCCGCGCCCACCGTTGGCCCGGCAACGTGCGCGAGCTGAAGAACGTCATCCTACGCGCCGTGGCCACCGCCCGCTCGAGCGAGATCGGCCCGGCCGACCTCCTGCTGCAGGATGAACAGGCGGAGTCGGGTACGGTCGCGTCGCGCGACGGGACGCTGGCCGCCGAGGTGGGCGGGGCCGGGCGCAAGGCGCTGCTGGAGGCGCTGAACGCCTGCCAGTGGAACATCTCGCGCGCCGCCGGCCGGCTCGGGATCTCGCGCATGACCCTGTACCGGCGCCTGGCGCATCATGGCATCGCGCGCAACCGCTCCACGCCGGCCGCCGACCAGGGGTAAGTCGAGAAGACCGAGCGCGGCTCGAAGCGACCTGCTGTGTGGCGAACCGGGACCGGAGGGCCTCTCGGGACGAACGCTACGGTCCCAGCCCGACCCAGACGGCCCCGTCCTGGAATACCTCGCGCTTCCAGATGGGGACGTGTCGTTTCAGCTCCTCCAGTACCGCCTCGCAGGCGCGAAAGGCCGGCTTGCGGTGAGACGCGGCGCAGGCGATCACCACCGCGGCCTCGCCGGGCGCGAGAACGCCGACGCGGTGGACCACGGCGACGGCGGCGCCGTTCGCGGCGCCCACCTCGTTCCCGATGCGGGCCAGCACCTGCTCCGCCATGGGGGCGTAGGCCTCGTACTCTAGCCGCAGCACGGCGCGCCCGTGGGTGTCGGCACGCACGATACCGGTGAAGGTGACCACCCCGCCCAGCCCATGGCCAGAGACCGCCGCCACCACCTCGTCGAGCGAGAGCGGCGCCTCGGTGACGCGGAAGCACGGGGCGCCGCCGGACACGGGCGGGATGACCGCCACCTCGGCGCAGTCGGGCAGCGGCGTCTCATCGGAGGCGAAGGCCTGCCCCACCGCCAGGCGGCAGCGCGGCAGCACTGCGGCCAGGCCTGGGCGCAACTCGGCCAGGAGGACGCGCAGCGCACCGACCGTCGCCGGCGGCGGCTCGATCACGTCACGAGCGACCTTCGCCGCGTCGCGCGCGGCGGCAAAGTAGAGTACCTGGACGGCCATCCGCCCAATTGTAGCTGCAGGCCCCGAACGCGTGCGACGAAGAATAGCAACCGAAGTTGCTCGCGGTCGCGCTGGCCACCGGGCTCGATCGGCCGCTGTGACAGGTGCATGGAGGCTTGTGACGTCACATCGAGAGTGAGGCAGCACGCCCGGGTCCGCCCGGTCCTCGGCACAGCGACATCCACTGGAAACTCCTGTCGGTTCTCGGCTGGCCTGAATCTCACGGCGCCGAGGACGGCCCCGACGCCGTGGCCCGCCTGTTGCTAAAGCGACAGGTCGACACCCATATCCACGGAGAGCTCCCCCACATGGAAAACATTTTACGAATCAACTTGGGCGCCGAGGGCGGCCCCAAGGCCACCCTCGAGGCGCTCGGCAAGTACGCAGGCCTCGGCGGCCGTGGGCTCACCTCGTGCCTCGTGTCCGACGAGGTCGATCCGATGTGCGCCCCGCTCGGCGCCTCCAACAAGCTGGTGATCGCGCCCGGCCTGCTGTCCGGCACCCCGGCCACGACCAGCAGCCGCCTCTCCGTCGGCTGCAAGAGCCCCCTCACCGGCGGCATCAAGGAGTCGAACGCCGGTGGGCAGGGCTCCGCCGCCCTGGCCAAGCTCGGCTACGCCGCCGTCATCCTCGAGAGTCGGCCGGCCGGGAACGACCTCTGGAAGATCATCATCGGCAAGGAGGGCGTCTCCTTCGAGAAGTGCAACGAGCTGCGCGGGCTCGGCAACTACGACACGGTGGCGAAGCTCGCGGCCACCCACGGCGATGGCTGCGCCTACATGACCATCGGCCAGGCCGGCGAGATGAAGCTCGGCGCCGCGTCGATCGCCGTCACCGATCGCGAGCTGCGCCCGACCCGCCACTGCGGCCGCGGCGGCGTCGGCGCGGTCATGGGCTCGAAGAACATCAAGGCCATCGTTCTCAAGGAGGAGGGGACGAGCTACGCCAAGCCGAAGGACCCGGAGAAGTTCAAGGCCGCGGCCAAGGCCTTCGCCGAGGGCCTGAAGCGCCACGCGGTCACCGGCCAGGGCCTACCGGCGTTCGGCACCAACGTGCTCACCAACGTCCTGAACGAGGCCGGCGCCTACCCGACCCGCAACTTCCAGACCGGCCAGTTCGAGGGCGCGTCCAAGATCAGCGGCGAGACGCTGGCGGCGCTGGAGACCTCGCGCGGCGGTCAGGCGACCCACGGCTGCCAGCGCGGCTGCGTCATCCAGTGCTCCGGCATCTTCCACGGCAAGGACAGCAAGTACCTCACCAAGCAGCCGGAGTACGAGACCGTCTGGTCGCACGGCGGCAACTGCGGCATCGACGACCTGGACGCCATCGCCCAGCTCGACCGGATGGACGACGACTTCGGCCTCGACACCATCGAGGTGGGCGTCGCCATCGGCGTGGCCATGGAGGCCGGCGTCATCAAGTTCGGCGACTCGGCCGGCGCCATCCGCCTCCTGAAGGAGGTCGGCGCAGGCACGCCGCTGGGCAGGGTCATCGGCTCGGGCGCCGGCGTCACCGGCAAGGTCTTCGGCGTGGAGCGGGTCCCGGTGGTGAAGAACCAGGCCCTCCCGGCCTATGATCCGCGAGCCGTGCAGGGGATCGGCGTGACCTACGCCACCACGCCCATGGGCGCCGACCACACCGCCGGCTACGCCATCGCCACCAACATCCTCAAGGTGGGCGGTTACGTCGACCCGCTCGGCACCGAGGGCCAGGTGGAGCTCTCCCGCAACCTCCAGATCGCCACCGCCGCCGTCGACTCGACGGGCATGTGCCTCTTCATCGCCTTCCCCGTCCTCGACCAGCCGGACACTTTCCAGAGCCTGCTGGATCTCCTCAACTCCTTCTACGGCCTCAGCCTCACCGGTGACGACGTGACCGCGCTGGGCAAGAAGGTGTTGTCGGCGGAGCGCGACTTCAACCGCCGCGCCGGCTTCACCGCCCTGGACGACCGGCTGCCGGAGTTCTTCCTGAAGGAGCCGGTGGCCCCGCACCAGGTCACCTTCAAGGTGAAGGACGCGGAGCTCGACAAGCTCTTCAACTGGTAGATTGACAGTCCGTTCGCCGGGAGCGGTCGGTTCGTTCGACCGCTCCCGCGCGTGTTTCACCGGGCGAGGGGTGCAACGCCGCTGAGGCAGCATGCATCTGACCGTGAAGCTGTTCGCGACCTTTCGCCAGGGGCGGTTCGAGATCGCCGAGCTGGAGCGCCCGGACGGCTCGACGGTGGGCAGCCTTCTCGACGACCTCTCCATCCCGCGCGCCGAGCTCGGCTTCGTGCTGGTGCAGGGCCGCCACGCCGAGCTCGACTACCAGCCGGCGGCCGGCGCCACCGTGTCCATCTTCCCCAAGGTCGGAGGCGGCTAGCCCATGGGCCTTCCCATCGTCTCGTCGGGCACGGCCGACCATCCCCCCGCCCGGCGGGCGCCCACCAAGCTCTTCGTCGAGGTCACCTCCCGCTGCAACCTGCAGTGCGCCATGTGCCCGAAGCAGGCCCCGGGCGGGCGCGACCACGACGGCGACATGGACGAGGCCGTCTTCGCGCGCCTGGCCCCGGCCTTCCCGCGGACCGAGGCGCTGGTGCTCAACGGTATCGGCGAGTCCTTGCTGCACCCGGGCCTGGAGCGCATGGTGGCCACGGCGCGCCGGGACATGCCGGCGAGCGGCTGGATCGGCTTCCAGACCAATGGCCAGCTCATGTCCGCGGCGCGGGCGCGCTCCCTCGTCCAGGCGGGCGTGGACCGGGTCTGCGTCTCGGCCGATGCGGTGGCCCCCGATGTCTTCAGCAAGCTCCGGGCGGGTGGCCAGCAGGGCGCGGTGGAGAGGGCGCTCGTCGACGTCCACGCGGCCGCCCGGGTGGTGGGACGTCCGGTGTCCCTGGGCATCGAGTTCGTGGCCATGCGCGACAACGTGGGCCAGCTGCCGGACCTCGTGCGCTGGGCGGCCCGCCACCATGTCCAGTTCATCCTGGTGACGCACATGCTCCCCTACTCGGAGAAGATGGCGAAGGCCGCCGCCTTCGAGACGTCGACCGACGGAGCGCGAGCCCTCTACCGCGACTGGATGGCGCGCGCCGCGGCCGACGGCGTCGACCTCGGCCGTTACTACGACATCTTCATGCGCTTCCACCGCACTCCCGAGGAGGAACGCGTGGTGGAGTGGGTGACGCGCATGGTGAAGGACGCCTGGTCCCGCGGCGTCACCCTGCACCTTGGCCGGCTCTTCTCGAGCGACGAGGGGCTGCGGCAGCGGGTGGAGGCTTCGTTCGCCGAGGCGGCCGAGGTGGCCCGCGGGCTCGGCATCGAGCTGAAGCTGCCGGCCTCGGTGCCGACGCGGGACCGGCGGTGCGACTTCATCGAGGAGGGCTCGGCCTTCGTCTCCTGGGACGGCGACGTCCACCCCTGCTACTTCCTGTGGCACCGGTACCACTGCTTCGTCGGGGGCGCGGAGAAGAAGGTGAAGCCGCTTGCCTTCGGCAACCTCCGCCAGCGGGACATCCTGGAGATCTGGAACGGCGGCCCGTTCGGCGAGTTTCGCAGCGAGGTGGTCCGCTACGAGTATCCATTCTGCCACGACTGCAACGCCGCGCTCTGCGGCGACGTGCGCGACGAGGTCGTCGAGGACTGCCACCTCGGCACCGTCCCGTGCGCCGCGTGCATGTGGTGCACGGGCGTGTTCCAGTGCCTGCACTGAGCACCGCGTCAGCGGGCCACGACCCGCAGCCAGACGTCGGGCACACCGACCGGCAGCCGGGCGTCCTGCTCGCCCAGGAGCTCCACAGCCTCGGCGGGCGCGAGGGCGAAGCCGTGCGCCAGGAGCACGGGCCCGAGCTCCTCGATGAGCAGGTTGAAGAGCTTCACCGACACCTGAACGACGGTCCCGTCGGTGGTCGGTCCCCGTTCTGCCGCCAGGGTGATGGCCGCCCGCATGGCCGCGTAGTAGCCGCCCTTGCGGAGCGTGGCCCCCACCAAGCCGGGCATGGCGGCGGAGAGCGCCAGCCGGGAGCCTTCGTGCAGCCAGGCCGTGGACATGTCGTCCACGACGGAGCCGTCCAGGAACACCGTGGTGATGCGCGACCGGACGTACTCTGGATCCACGCCGAGATCGTCGACGAGGAAGTCGCGCACCGACGTCCCGGCCGCCACTCGCACCCGAATGCCCTGCTGGAACAGCGGCGCCAGCCGGCCCATGCCGCCTGCTGGCAGGCCGACCGTCACGATGTCCTGGTCCGGGCGGGCAACATGATCGGAAGTGGCCATCGCGGAGGTAGCGTGGTCCAGCCGCCCAGTTCTGTCAATCGACGGGATCCATTGCCTCACCCGGAGCTCCGGCCGGCGCGCCGGACGTGCGATCCTCGCCCACCGGCCACCCGGGCCTGACCTCGACCCACCATGGACCAGCCGCCCAAGCCATCTCTCGCCGATGTTTCCGACCGCTACTCGCGTCAGGCGCGCTTCTGGCCCATCGGCGCGGCCGGACAGGCCAAGCTCAGCGCCGCCCGCGTCGCCGTGATCGGCTGCGGCGCGCTCGGCTCGGCGGCGGTGGACCTGCTGGCCCGCGCCGGCGTCGGCGAGATCGTCGTCGCCGACCGCGACTTCGTCGAGCTGAGCAACCTTCAGCGCCAGGTGCTCTTCGACGAGGCAGACGCGGCCGCCCAGGTCCCCAAGGCGGTCGCTGCCGCCAACGCGGTCCGGCGGATCAACTCCCAGGTGAAGGTGCATCCGCTCATCGCCGACGTCACGCCGGCAAACGTGGAGGAGATCGTGGCCGGTGCGCAGGTGGTCATCGACGGCACCGACAACTTCGAGACCCGCTACCTGGTGAACGACGCCTGCGTGAAGCACGGCCTCCCCTGGGTCTACGGCGGCGCCATCGGGGCGACCGGGATGGTGATGGCCATCCTGCCGGGCGAGACGCCCTGCCTTCGCTGCGTCTTCCCGGGCGGCCAGCCGGCCGGTGCGCTGGCCACCTGCGAGACGGCCGGCGTGATCGGCGCCATCGTGACCCTGGTCGCCGCGGTCCAGTGGACGGAGGCCGTCAAGATCTTGATCGGGGACCGCGAGAACCTGGGCCGTGGAGTCGCCACCTTCGACCTCTGGAGCAACGACTACCTGCTGGCGACGGGATTCCCACGGCAGTCGGACTGCCCCTGCTGCGTCGAGCGCCGCTTCGACTACCTCGAGGCCCGGGCCACCAGCCAGACCACGATCCTCTGCGGCCGCAACGCCGTCCAGGTCAGCCCGGGCCGCCCGCTGCGGCTCGACCTCGCCGAGATCGGACACCGCCTCGCGACTGCCGGCGAAGTCACCACCAGCCCGTACCTCGTGCGCCTGGCCGTCGACGGCCGCGAGCTCACCGTGTTCGCCGACGGCCGCGCCATCGTGAAGGGCACGTCCGACCTGGGCGTGGCACGCTCGATGTATGCCCGGTATGTCGGGGCCTGACCACCTTGATCTACATCGACAACGCCGCGACCTCCTTCCCCAAGGCACCGGGCGTGGCCGAGGCCATGGTGCGCACCCTCACCGACGCGGGGGGAAACCCGGGTCGATCGGGCCATGTGCTGGCGGTGGCGGCGCAGGGGGTGGTGAACGAGACCCGTCGCCGGCTTGGCGCGCTGCTGGGCGCCCCGGACCCGTCTCGCCTCGTCTTCACGGCCAACGCCACCGATGCGCTCAACCAGGCGCTCTTCGGGCTGCTCCGGCCGGGCGAGCGGGTGGTCACCACCAGCTTGGAGCACAACGCGATGGTCCGGCCCCTGGCTGCGCTGGCCCGCCGTGGGGTGACGGTGGAGCAGGTGGCCTGTGCCCCGGACGGCACCGTCGACCTCGACGACCTGGTTCGGGCGCTCCAGGCCCGCCCTACCCGCCTGGTCGCCATGCTCCACGCCAGCAACGTGTCCGGCACCATCCTACCGGTCCGGGAGGCGGCGCGGCTGGCCCACGACCATGGGGCGCTCTTCCTCCTCGACGCTGCCCAGACCGCCGGCGCGCTGCCCATCGACGTGCGCGAGCTGGGGATCGATCTCCTGGCCGTCCCCGGCCACAAGGGGCTGCTCGGGCCGTCCGGTACGGGCGCGCTCTTCGTGGCGGCCGGCGTGACGCTCACGCCGCTGCGCTACGGCGGCACCGGCATCCGCTCGGAGGACGAGCTGATGCCGAAGGAGCTCCCCGAGGGGCTCGAGGCCGGCACCTTGAACACGGTCGGCCTGGCCGGCCTCGGGGCCGCCCTGCGCTTCCTCGCGGAGCGGGGTGTCGCCGCCGTTCGGGCCCATGAGGTGGCGCTCACGGAACGCCTGCTGGCCGGCCTGCGCGACATTCGCGGCCTGCGCGTCCACGGCTTGGCCAATCCGGCCCGACAGGTCGCCACGGTGTCCATCTCGCTACCAGGCTGGGAGCCGGCCGACCTGGCTGCGGTGCTCGACGGCTCCTTTGGGATCGCGGTCCGCGCCGGGCTGCACTGCGCGCCGATGGCCCACCGCACCCTCGGCACCTTCCCGGCCGGGACCGTCCGGCTCTCATCCGGCTGCTTCACCACTTCTGAGGACATCGACCAGGTGGTGAAGGCGCTGGAGCACCTGGCTGCGGCGCCGACCTGATGGCGTTCATGGCGTCAACGACCGGTCCCGTGCAGCGGGTGCACCCAGCGGCCGCTCTTGCCGCCCTCCTTCACCTCGAGGTGGACGTCGGTGATGGTCAGCACCGGATCCACCGCCTTGCACAGATCGTAGACGGCGAGCAGCGCCCCGCAGACGCCGGCGAGCACCTCCATCTCGACGCCAGTCTTGGCGGTGGCGGCCGCCTCGCAGCGGGCCACCACCTCGCGGGATGCCGGCACCAGCTCGAAGCGGACGGCCACCTGGTCGAGGGGCAGCGGGTGGCAGAGGGGGAGCAGGTCGGCGGTTCGCTTGGCCGCCATCATCCCGGCCACCTCGGCCTGGGCGAGGACGTCCCCTTTGGGATTGGCACCGCGCAGGATGGCGTCGAACGCCGCCGCGCTCATCTGGATGCGGCCGGCCGCCACGGCGCGGCGCTGCGTCGGCTGCTTCCCGCCGACGTCGATCATTCGGAACTTCTGCCCCCCGGCGAACGGGGACTCGGGCGGCTTCGTCGGCTCGGCCATGCGGGGACTCCTCGGGTCGGAACGCCCGGCCAGGGCCGGGCCAGTACGCGCCCCTCGGGAGACGGGGCGAAAGCGGGAGGCATGGAGTATAGCCGCGGCGTGGCCCTGCCGATGGCCATTGCAGACACGCTGGTGGCCAAACACGCAATGCTGCTAGCCTCAAACCAACCATGCTGCTGAGGAACGAAGGCTCCAGCAAGCAGGATCGCCGGCGCCGCTCGGACGAGGCCTGGCAGCGCTTCGTGCGCGACGGCCTGGAGCCGGGCGACCTCGACAGCGAGATCGCCCTCTCCTGGCGCCGGTCGCGCGACCGCTACGCGATCGATCCCGGCCTGAAGCGCCCCGTGCGCTCTCTGGATCCGCCCGCCCTGGACGGCCGCCGCGACGCCGACGAGGTCTACCGCGTGCTGGCCCCGATGCTGCGCGGCTTCATCAGCCGCATCGGCGCGTCGGATCACGTCCTGGCCTACTTCGACCCCGAGGGGTTCATGCTGTCGATGGACGGGGACCCTCGCATCGCGGTGCGCGCCCAGGAGGAGATCGGTTTCGCCCCTGGCAGCTGCTGGTCCGAGGCCTCGGCGGGCACCTGCGGACCCGGGCTGGCGCTGGTGACCTGCCAGGCCATCGAGGTCCTCGCCTCGGAGCACTTCGTCCAGGCCTGGCACCCCTGGAGCGACGCAGCGTCGCCCATCCTGATGCCCGGGGTGGCCGAGCCGGTTGGCGTCGTCGACATCACCGGGCCGTGGGAGGTGCATCGCCGCCAGGCGCTGCAGCTCACCAAGGCCATTGCCAGCGCCCTCGAGGAGCGCGTCGCCGCTGCCCGCAGCGTGCGGGACGAGGTGGTGCGCCATACGCTGCGCATGGCGCAGGAGACCGGCGACGCGCTCGTGGCCGTGGACGTGCGCGGCCGGGTCATCGCGGCCAACGGCGCCGCCGCTCGCCGCCGGGTCGTGGAGACGCGCTCCCTGCCGCCGGTCCTCCAGGCGGCCCTGGCCGCTGCGCTGAGCCAGCCCGCGTCGGCCGCAATCGCCGACGTCCGGCTGGAGAGCGAGAGCGGCGACGTCATCGCGCTCTCTGTGGTGCGCCACGCCGGCGCCCCGGTGGGCGCCGTGCTGCGGATCGTCTCCTCGTCACGGCCGCGTCCACGTCAGCTCTCGGGCGCCCGGTACGACTTCGAGTCGATCCTGGGGCGCTCCGCGCCGTTCCGGCGCTGCGTCGAGCAGGCCCGGAGCGCCGCCGCCAATGACCTCTCGGTGGTGCTGACCGGTGAGTCGGGCTCCGGCAAGGAGCTCCTCGCTCATTCGATCCACGCCGCCAGCGGTCGCCGCAGCGGCCCGTTCGTGGCGGTGAACTGCGCCTCCATCCCGGAGCCACTGGTCGAGGCCGAGCTCTTGGGCTACGAGGCCGGCGCCTTCACCGGCGCCACCCAGAACGGAAAGCCGGGTCGCTTCGAGGATGCCAACGGCGGCACGCTGTTCCTCGACGAGGTGAGCGAGCTCCCGCTGGCGGCCCAGGGCGTTCTGCTCCGGGTGCTCCAGGAGCGGGAGGTGGTGCGGATCGGCTCCAGCAACTCCCGGGCGGTCGACGTGCGGGTGGTGGCCGCGACGAACAAGCCGCTCGAGGCCCATGCCCAGACCGGGCAGTTCCGGCGCGACCTCTACTACCGGCTCAACGTGCTGCCCGTCCAGGTCCCATCGCTGCGCGAGCGCGGCGACGACGTGACCCTGCTGGCCGAGGCCTTCCTGACCGAAGCCGAGACCGAGGTCGGCCGCAGCGGACTGACGCTGGCCGCAGACGCCATGGCTGCCCTGCGCGCCCACGCGTGGCTCGGCAACGTGCGCGAGCTCAGGAACGTGATCCTTCGGGCGGCAGCCACCGCGCCCACCGCCGTGCTCCGTGCCGCCGACCTGGCGTTGGAGCACTGGGACCAGGAGCCGGAGCGGATCGCGCCCACCCGGGTCGGCCCCCGCGCCCCGCCCCGTCAGGCCCAGCAAGTGAATCGCGCCGAGTTACTGGCGGCCATCGAGTCCTGTGGCGGAAGCTTCACCCGCGCCGCCGCCTTCCTCGGCATCTCCCGGATGACTCTCTACCGCTGGGTGCACAAGCACGGCGTCCCGACGCCCAGGGGGATCTGAGGAGGCAACCCACCGCTTGCCGTGCCGAGCGCCCCTCCCGGTGCCCGACTCCCTCGCCGTTACCGTACCTGTGGCATGTCGCAGGGGGGTACAGCCGTGTGACAGCGCGCCCGCGCATGCCGACGTGCTCGAAACAGCTCCCGCGCCGCGCGACGCCCCCGGGGACGCCATCGTATGCTGGCCCGGGGATTGCTTTCGAGGATCAGCCGAGAGCACGTCGTTCGGTGCTGTGTCGACGGGCGATCAAGCCCTCCGCGAACCGGATCACCCACGAAACGGAGACCGATCCTTGACACTCGAAAACCAAGTATGCGGTTTCTACATCCCCAACGTCCCCCTCATCGGCGTCGGCGCCTCCAAGAAAGCCGGCCCGCTGGCGAAGGCGCTCGGCGCCACCAAGGCGCTCATCGTCACCAACAAGTGGCACGCGCAGCTCGGGGTCGCGACGAAGATCAAGGCGCAGCTCGTCACGGCGCTCGGTCTTCTCGTCGTCCTCGCCTCCACCTACTTCGCGTCCCTCTGGATTGCCATCGCGCTGCCGCAGTGACCCTCGCCCTCCTCGCCAAGACGGCGTGCTGACCCTCGACCCTCTCCAAGCAAGGACGGACCAACCGTGAACCGACTCGAAGCCGCCCTTCATCGATGTGCCGCCGTGCTCGCGCTGTGCGCGCTCGTCGCGGGCTCGCGCGCGGCCGCAGCGGACAACGCCAAGGCGGTCATCCTGGCGACCACGACCAGCACGCAGGACTCGGGGCTGCTCGACGTCCTGATCCCCATCTTCGAGAAGCAGACCGGCTTCTTCGTCAAGACGATCTCTGTGGGAAGCGGCCAGGCCCTGGCGATGGGGAGGAAGGGAGAGGCGGACGTCCTCCTGGTTCACTCTCCTGCCGACGAGCAGAAGGTCGTCGCTGAGGGTCATGGCGTGAACCGCCGGCTCGTCATGCACAACGACTTCATCGTCGTGGGGCCGCCCGGCGACCCCGCGAAGATCAAGGCATCGGGATCGTCGAAGGACGCCCTGACGAGGATCGCACACACAGGGGCGCTGTTCCTGTCGAGAGGAGACAGCTCGGGGACGCACTCGAAGGAGAAGGGCCTCTGGAAGGCAGCCAGGATCGACCCGGAGGGTCGGACCTGGTACCAGCAGACCGGGCTCGGCATGGGCGACACGCTGAACGTGGCGTCGGAGAAGGGCGGCTACACGCTCGCGGACCGGGGGACGTTCCTGGCGCAAAACAAGGCCCGGCCGCTCGCCCTCGAGATCCTGATGCAAGGAGAGCCGCTCCTGCTGAACGTTTACCACGTCATCGAGGTGAACCCGGCCAGATGGCCCAAGGTGAACGCGGCCGGAGGAAAGGCGTTCGCCGACTTCATGGTGTCGGCGCAGGTGCAGGAGCTCATCGGTCGCTTCGGCGTCGACAAGGTGGGGTCCCCCCTGTTCATCCCAGATGCGGGGAAGAAGCCGGAGTTGCTGGGGCTCTGATGGAGCTCATCGCCGAAGGAATCAGGAAGGCGCTCGAGCTCCTCGTGACGCTCGATCACGAGGTGCTCTGGATCACGCTCCTGTCCTTGGCGATATCCGGGTCGGCGACCGCGATCAGCCTCGTCTTCGGCATCTCGATCGGGACCGGCGTCGCCCTCGGGAGCTTCCGCGGGAAGAAGATCGTCGTGAGCCTGGTCAACACCGGCATGGGATTGCCGCCCGTAGTGGTCGGCCTGTTCGTGTCGATCTTCCTGTGGCGCAATGGGCCTCTCGGGTTCCTGGGCCTGCTCTACACGCCGGCCGCCATGGTCGTGGCGCAGTCGATCATCGCGACGCCGATCGTCATGGGCATCACGATCGGCGCGATGCAGAGCCTTCCCCCCGCCCTGAAGCTCCAGATCCGGGCGCTCGGCGCGACGCGAGCGCAGATGGTCTGGATGCTCATGAAGGAGGCGCGGCTGCCCCTCATGGCGGGGGTGATGGCCGGCTTCGGCGGCGTCATCTCCGAGATCGGCGCGTCCATCATGGTCGGCGGCAACATCAAGGGGTACACGAGGGTGCTCACCACCGCGACCGTCATGGAGACCGGGAGAGGCAACTTCGACGTCGCGATCGCGCTCTCGGTGGTGCTCCTGCTGCTCTCGCTCGGGGTGAACTACGCCCTCACGCTCATCCAGCAGCGCGACAGACCGCGATGACCGCAGCGCCATGCGTCCTCGAGCTCCGGGATCTCAAGGTGGAGCGAGGTGGAGTCGAGGTCCTCGACATCCCCTCGTTTCACCTGCACGACGACGAGTTCGTCTCTCTCATCGGGCCGAACGGGTCCGGAAAGTCTACGCTCCTCTTGTCGATGATGGGCCTGCTCGAGCGCACCACCGGTCAGGTGCTCTATCGCGGCGAGGCGATCGCATCCGCCCGCGCCACGATCGCTTGCCGGCGCAGGTTCGCCATGGTCTTCCAGGAGCCGCTCCTGTTCGACGCGACCGTCTACGAGAACGTCGCCTCCGGGCTCAGGATCCGGGGAATCGACGGCACCCAGACGAGGCGAAGGGTGCTCGCTCACCTGGAGCGGTTCAAGCTCACGGAGCTGGCGGAGCGCTCGGCGCGCAAGCTCTCCGGCGGCGAGGCGCGGCGCGTGAACCTGGCGCGCGCGCTGGTGGTGGAGCCAGAGGTGGTGTTCCTGGACGAGCCGTTCGCGAACCTCGACCTGCCGACGCGGGAGTCCATCACCGGCGATCTGCAGCGGACCATCCGCGAGGCACGGATGGCGGCCGTGCTCGTGACGCATGATCAGGCCGAGGCGCTCAGGCTGTCCGACCGGATCGTGGTGATGAACGGCGGGAGGATCGTCCAGTCGGATTCGCCGTCTGTCGTCATGAACAACCCGATCGACGAGTTCGTCGCGAGCTGCGTCGGGATGGAGACCATCGTGGAGGGGGTGATCCGGCGAAGCGCCCGCCAGGCCATCGTCGTCGCCGTGGCCGAGAAGGAGATCCACGCCATCGGTGAGGGAGCGCCCGACGAGCCGGTGTACTGCTGCATCCGGCCCGAGCACGTGCTCATCGAGGCCGTGGATCCCTCCCACACGAGCAGCGCGCGGAACGTGTTCCGGGCCAGGATCGCGACCGTGACGTCGGTGGGCCCGTATCTCAAGGTGAAGCTGGACTGCGGGTTCCCGCTCGTGGCGCACGTGACCGCGGAGTCGTTCGCCACGCTCGGGCTCGCCGAGGGGAAGCAGGTGTTCGTGTCCTTCAAGGCGACCGCCATCCACGTGATCCGGAAAGGTGATTCAAGCCGCGTGACGACCCGCCCCGGATGACGCGCACGACGTTCGTCTGAACGGATACCGCGGATCCCCCGGACGTGCAGCTGCGGACCGCTACGCCGTGCGCTCGCGCGAGATTGCAGGCTGGACCTTTCGTGCCAAGGCGCGCGACCGAGCGCTGACGCGCCGCGGATCGCGCCGTCACCCCCGATGCAATCCGTTCGCCGTCGCCGCGCCCAGGGATGCGCCCGCCGGCCCGCCCTTCGCGGACTCGGGGAGGGCCGGCACGCCCTGCAGGGCTTCCACCCGACGCCGTAGCGACGGCGCCGCCGCCCCGCGCGGCGTCGCGTCGCCGAGGCGGAAGAACTCGACCAGTTCCTGCAGCGACTGCGCCTGATTCGCCATCACCTGCGCGGTGGAGGAGAGCTGCTCGGCGGCGGCGGCATTCTGCTGGGTGACCCTGTCCACCGACCCCATGGCGCGGGTGATCTGGGTGACGGTCGTGGACTGCTCCTGCGACGCGGCTGCGACCTCCTGGACGAGGCCCACGGCTTTCTGTATCGAGGGAACGAGCGCATCGAGGAGCTCCCCGGACAGATCCGCCACGCCGACGCTCGTGCTCGCCTCCGCCGCGATCTCCTTCGCCGCCTTCTGGCTCCGCTCCGCGAGCCTGCGGACCTCCGACGCGACGACCGCGAACCCGCGCCCCTGCTCGCCGGCGCGCGCGGCCTCGATCGCTGCGTTCAGGGCGAGCAGGTTCGTCTGGTACGCGATCTCCTCGATGATGCCGATCTTCTCGGCGATGCGCTTCATCGCGACGACACTCTCGCTGACGGCCTGGCCGCTCTCCGTCGCCTCGGCCGCCCCCTTCCGCGACATCTCCTCCATCGCCTTGCTGTTGGTGGCGTTCTGCAAGATCGACGCGGCGATCTCCTCGAGCGCGCTGGTGGTCTCGTCGACGCTGGCCGCCTGCTCCCCGGTCCCCTGGGTGAGCGTCTCCGAGGCGGAGGACACCTGACCGGACGCGGAGCCGATCGCGTCCGCACTCGACTTCACCTGCCGGATCACGTCCCGGAGCCGCTCGGCCATCCGGCGGATCGCCTCGAGCGCCTGGCTCACCTCGTCCGCGCCCGCCGCGCCGACGTCCACGGTGAGGTCGCCCGCCCCGATCGCGTCCGCGGCGCGCACGATCCGCTGGATGGGGCGAAGCATCCGGCCGATGACGATCCAGGACAGGGCGAACAGCACGGCGACGGCCGCGACGCTGACGCCCACGAGCAGCCGCAGGAGCCGGTTCACGGCCGCGTACTTGTGCGCCTCGTCGACCGCATAGCCCACGTACCACCCCCACGGCGCGAAGTGGCCGTAGGGCATCCAGTAGTCCCGGCCGCCCTCCGCGAACCGTGCGATCCCGGCGCCGCGCTTCGCGACGATGTCCCGGACCCATCCCCGGCCGCCCAGGTCGGTGGTCCCTCCGGCGAGCTTCAGCCGAAGGAGGGCCTTCCCCTCGCCGTCGACGATGACGAGCTGCACCTCGTCCGTCCCGACCTGCTCCGCCAGCTCGGCGAGGACCCCCTTCTGCGCGGCCTGGACGTACGACTCCACGTCCGCGAGCGCCGAGGCGACGAGGTTCGCGCGCGCGCCCTCGACGCGCCTGAGCACGGTCGCGAGCTTCTCCTGGTAGAGGGCGTCGTCCTTCTCGTTCACGATCTGCGGGACGGACGCGTACAGGATCGCGAGGACGATGACGAAGAACGTCGAAGCCTGGAGCGACTGCGAGATGCTGCCTCTCGTCCGGATCTTCATGCGCCGCCTCGACGCTACCTGATGACCTGTGCGTTCTTGAGCAGCGCGGGCTTGAAGGTGATCCCCGCCTGGCTGGCCACCTTCACCTCCCTACCGAGACGCTACCCTCGAGAGCAACGCTCGGGCCAGGTACGACAGCGTACCCGGGGGTCGCGCGGCGCGGGATTTCATGGGTTTCGAGCACGTCGGCACGCGCGGGCGCTTCACACGGCTGTACCCCGTGCGACATGCCACAGGTACGGTGACAGTTAGGAGTCGGGCGCCGGGAGGTGGTGTGGTTACGAAAAGCCCATCCGCGTGGATGAGCTTGAAACTACCCCTGGCTCCGCAAGCACGGAATCGAACGCTGACTCACCGCTGGCGCGACGAGCCCGCGCTCTGCGTCAGAAGTGGAGCCGAGTGGCGCCCTCTGTCGCCTTGAGCGCGTGAAGCTCCTCATCCGTGAAGACGCGGGACCGCGTGAAGAAGCGCACGCCCTCGCTGTTCTCCAGAGAGAACATGCCGCCGTGCCCAGGAACGACGTCGATGATGAGCTGCGTGTGGCGCCAGTACTCGAACTGTGCGGCCCCGATGTAGAAAGGCGACCCACCGATCTCGCCCAGGAGCCGGTCCGCGTTTCCGACGAGGAACTCCCCGAGCGCGTAGCACATGGGTGAGCTGCCGTCGCAGCACCCTCCGGACTGGTGGAACATGAGCGGGCCGTGCCGTGCGCGCAGCCGCTCGATGAGCGCCAGCGCCGCCTCCGTGGCGACGACGCGGAGGGGAGGTGCCATCTGCTCTCCTTTGGAAATGCCGCCCTCCGGCCCCGGACTCGGGGGAGCTGACCCGGGATGCCGGAGGGCGGCTACCGCCCCTAGAAGAAGCCCATCGCCTTGGGCGAGTAGCTCACCAGCATGTTCTTCGTCTGCTGGTAGTGGTCGAGCATCATCTTGTGCGTCTCGCGCCCGAAGCCCGAGCCCTTGTACCCGCCGAAGGCGGCGTGGGCCGGGTAGAGGTGGTAGCAGTTGGTCCAGACGCGGCCCGCCTGGATCCCGCGACCCATGCGGTAGGCCACGTTGGCATCTCGGGCCCAGAGCCCAGCACCGAGGCCGTAGAGCGTGTCGTTGGCGATCTCCAGAGCCTCCTTCTCATCCTTGAAGGTCGTCACCGCGACCACCGGACCGAAGATCTCCTCCTGGAAGACCCGCATCTTGTTGTGGCCCTTGAAGACGGTGGGCTTCACGTAATAGCCGTCCTTCAGGTCCCCCTGCAGGACGTTGCGGCTGCCACCGGTCAGAAGCTGAGCCCCCTCCTGCTTGCCGATGTCGATGTAGGAGAGGATCTTGTCGAGTTGCTCCGAAGAGGCCTGAGCGCCGATCATCGTGTCGGTGTCGAGCGGGTTCCCCTGCTTGACCTTGTTGACGCGCGGTACCGCCTGCTCCATGAATCGGTTGTAGATGGACTCCTGGATCAGGGCACGCGACGGACAGGTGCAGACCTCGCCCTGGTTCAGGGCGAACATCGTGAAGCCCTCGAGAGCCTTGTCCGCGAAGTCGTCGGACTTGGCGAGCACGTCCTCGAAGAAGATGTTAGGGGACTTGCCGCCGAGCTCGAGCGTCACGGGGATGAGGTTCTGCGACGCGTACTGCATGATGAGTCGTCCCGTGGTGGTCTCGCCAGTGAACGCAATCTTGGCGATCCGGCTCGACGAGGCGAGCGGCTTGCCAGCCTCCAAGCCGAACCCGTTCACCACATTGAGGACACCCGCGGGGAGCAGGTCGCCGACGAGCTCCATCAGAACCAAGATAGATGCCGGGGTCTGCTCTGCGGGCTTGAGCACCACGCAGTTTCCGGCCGCGAGCGCTGGTGCCACCTTCCAGGTGGCCATGAGGATAGGGAAGTTCCAGGGTACGATCTGGCCCACGACGCCAAGTGGCTCGTGGAAGTGGTAGGCCACAGTGGTTTCGTCGATCTGCGCGATCGTGCCTTCCTGTGCGCGGATGACCCCGGCGAAGTAGCGGAAGTGATCGATGGCCAGCGGCAGGTCGGCCGCCAGCGTCTCGCGGACCGGCTTGCCGTTGTCCCAGGTCTCGGCAACCGCCAAGGTCTCGAGGTTCTGCTCGATTCGATCGGCGATCTTGTTCAGGATCAACGAGCGCTCGGCGTACGAAGTCTTGCCCCAGACGTCCTTCGCTGCGTGTGCCGCGTCGAGCGCACGATTGATGTCGTCGGCATCGGACCGGGGTATCTCACAGAACACCTTGCCGTTGACGGGCGAGGTGTTTTCGAAGTACTGGCCCTTGGTGGGCTCCACCCACCGGCCGCCGATGTAGTTCTGGTAGCGCTTCTTGAAAGAGACCTTGCTGCCTGGCTGCCCAGGTGGGGCGTAAATCATATTGCCTCCCGTCTTGCGCCGTCCGGCGCGTTGGACCTTGTCCCGGAGGCCACGTCGCTCGGAAGCGCCGTGTAGGGTGTTGTCCAAGCCACGCGTCCTCGCTTGGGTTTTGCGGGAATGCCCCACCTTCCCGCGTCGAGGCGAACGCCACTTGATCACTCGGGCGTTCAGGCGGCCGGCAGACAACCGGATGAGTTTGCCGGGCGCTCCCGCGCCGCGTGGAGCGCCGCCGCCCTCGCGCTCAAGGAGACCCCGGAGGTCCTCGCGGCGCTCGCCGAGGCGGCGCGGGCCGCGAACGATCCCGCGGCCGAGCTCGACGCGATCGAGCGGCTCTCGGCGCTCGACCCGTCCGCGGCGGAGTGGCGCCGCGTGGCGGAGATCCGGCTCGCGGCGCAGGACTGGGAAGGCGCGGAGAAGGCGCTCCGGCGCGCGCTCGCGCGCGACCCGAAGGATCCCGTCGCGAACGCCGGCCTGGGCAAGGTCTACCTCCGGCGCGGCGCGCCGCAGGAGGCGGTCGGGTCCCTGCGCGCGGGGGGCGAGGCCGCCAGGCCCGAGCTCGAAGGGCTCGAGCGGCGGCTGAATCTGGAGAAGGTGTCGTGCCCGGACCTGGGCAAGCTCCAGAGGGCGGTCCAGGCGCTCGTCGATCGGACCTACCGGGCGCGCGCGACGGAGGTGCCGTCGCTCTCCGGGAAACTCAAGGTCCGGGTCACCGTCACCGTCGCCGCCGCCGGCGGCGCCACGCAGGTCGAGATCCTCGAGGACACCATCCGACGTGCGTGCCTGCGCCTACTGGAACCTGCGCGATGCCGCGTACCCGAAAGACAAGCCGGGCCGCTTCACGTTCGCGTTCGCGTTCCGGCGCTGACGGGGTCGTGCCGGGGCTCGAGGTCCTCGCCCACCATCAGGGCCGATGAGCAGGCGGCGGCGCCATCGCAGGACCCGCTCCCATCATTGCGAGCTGCGCCTCGCGCTGGGTTGCCGAGAGTCGCAGACAGGGGTCGTCCGACCTCTTCCACTGTTCGTACATCGACTTCAATTCGTCCGCTCGTGCCGCGCGTGTGCTCGCGCGCTCACGGGCGAACGCGACCTGCCGCTGGTCCTCTCGCGAGCGCGCCTCGCGGGCGGCTTGCCCGATGAGCTGAGTCGCGCGGTCAGCTGCGCCTTGCTCGAGATGGAGTTCCGCGGCGACGAGGTAGGCCGCGATGCCCTCTCGCTTGGCGAGTGCAGCGAGCTTCGCGGCTTCCGCGAGCGCCTTGTCCGTCTGCCCGGCGCGCGCGCGAATGCGTATGGCTTCGGCTGCTGCCTGAAGTGCGGAAGACGCGGGCTGCGACGCGACGGGTCCCGAGCACTCCATCGGCGTCGTGGCGTGCGTCGCAGTGGCCAGCTTCACCGCCTCATCGATCCGGCCGGCTCGCTCGAGCAGCGACTGCAAGTTCTGCCGCACTTGCAGATCATCCTGGCGGAGCTCGTGCAAGCGCTCGTACACGCGGACCAGCTTGCTCGAGTCGGCCTGCGGCTGGCCGGGCGGTGCACCCATCGCGGCCGGTCCCGGCATTCCATCGCCGGAGAGCGCGACCGCCAGGAAGCGCAGTGCCGACTCGTCGCGCGGCGTCTGATCGAGTGCCTTTTCGATCTCGGCGATCTTCTTGTCGAGCGTCCCGGCCTTTCGGTGGAGCTCGACCTGGAGCCTATGGAACTGCTCGCGCTGCCACGGCTCGCGCGCGGCCGAGAGCCCGCGTTCGCAGAGCGCGTCGCCCTGTTCGTACCGCCCCGCCTCGGCGTAGAGGCGCGCGAGACGGACGAGGACGTCGTCGACCCCCGGTCCAGCGAAAGGTCCCGCGGGCGCGGGGCCTCCGGACGGTTCGGGCGTCTTCAGCTTGTCGATCTCTGCGCGTGCCCGCTCTAGTGCGTCGATGGCGCCGTCGCGGTCGCCGGCAGCCTCCTTCACGCGGGCGAGCGCCGAGTAGGCCTGAACGCGCTGTACCGAGTCCTCCGCGAGCCTCGCCGCTTGCGATAGATGATCGAGGGCGCTCTTGTGGTCCTGGAAGCGCTCGTAGACGCCACCGATCTCGAGATGAAATGCCGCTGAGCCGGCGCGCATCTGCGCCATCCCCGGCATCGCCGGCATGGTCGCAGACTTCGTGTTCGCGGGTTCCTGCCTCCTGCAACCGACCGCCAGCACGATGCACATCGGTGTTACGTACCGTCGCATGCGGACCTCCACCTGTTACCGCAACAATGAAGCCAGCCTGGCTACGGCGCGCTCGCGGATCTCGGGATTCGCGCCATCTGCAGCGAGGCTGGTGTACAAGCGCCGCGCAGTCTCTTCCTGGCGCGCCCCTACGTAAAGGTCGCCAAGGGAGAACAGGATCTGTTGCTTCTTCGAGATGTCGTTCTCGGCGGCGTAGGCCTTCTCGAGGTACCCCGCGGCATCACTTCCGAGCCCTGCCTTCTTGAGGGCCAACGCGGCGGCGACGAGCGCCTCCGGCGCGGCCTCGCGGCCCTTGAGCGCCTCACCAACCCACTGGCGCGCTACTTCCCCCTCGCCTATGGCTCCCAGGACACCGAGTAGCTTTTCTCGTGTCGCCTGGTCCTCCGGGTCCTTTGCAAGCACTTGGAGATAAAGCGCGCGCCGCTCGGCGAGCTCGCGACGTCGCTCGGCCTCGCGCAGGCCCTCGGCGAACTCGAGCGAATCCGGGTGGGCGCTGCTCGCCGCCCCGTACAGACGCACCGCTTCCCCATAGTTGCGCTCGACCTCGAGCGCGACGAAGGCGCGCTCGGCCGGATCGCGCAGCGAAGCCACTTCAGCCTGGAGCCGCCCAGCCTGATGGAGCACCTCATAGCGGGCGCGCCGAGCCGCCTGTCGTACCGGGAACTCTCGCGAACGCCTGAGCGGCTCGAGAGCCGCGAGGGCGGCGCGAGTGTTGCCAGCGCGTGCGAGCGCGTTCGCCTGGAGCAGCACGACGCGCGCCCGCTGGCTCTCATCCCTGGTCTGGTCAAGCAACGCTCCCGCGATGCGCGCCAGATCCTGAGGCCGGTCCAGTTTGGAATACACGTCCATGAGTGCCTGGCAGAGGCTCGCATCGCGCTGGCCAGTCTGCTCCAGCGGTGCGAGCAGGCGCTCGGCTTCCCCGGCGTCGCCGAGCAGCCGGAGGGCGGCCAGACCGGCCCGCCGCGCCTCCTCGGCATCGCGTGGGCCCCTGTTCGCGATCCACGAGCGCAGCTCCTTCTCGCCCATCACGGTCGCGAGGCGCAGCCGCGCCTCGTCGGCGAGCCGTGGATCCCCACCGGCGATGAGAGGCTCGGCGAGCTCGGCGGCCTGAGACAACTGACCGAGAGCCCCGGCCAGCCCGATGCGGCGAAGGCGGATCGCGTTGCGCGCTTCGGGATCTTCGACGAGCGTTTCGCGCTGCGCCTCCGCGCTCGCGGCGTCGGACAGGCGGCCGGCCTGGAGAGCTGCCTCGGTCCAGAGGCCGAGGACGCGTTCTCTCGTCGCGGGCTCCCTGATCTGTGCCGCCAGCGATCCGAGCCGCTGGACGAGCGGAGCCGCGCGGCCGAGCCGCACGTCCACTACAGCATGTTCGAGGAACAGCGCGAGCTCGCCTGCGTTCGGGACGCTCGGACGCCACCAGCGCTCACCCAGGGGGCGTAGCATCGCCCCGGCGAACCCGCTGGCAGCCACGAGGACGACGACCGACAGCACGAAGGGGGCCGAGCCTCTCAGAGGTGCCCGTTTGCGGAGATGCTCGTTCACGGCGTTCGTTTCCAACGGTCCTCCTCGCGCTCTCGGTCTGAGCTTCGCCAGCAAGGACTCGGCCAGGGTGTCACCGTAGGTCACGCCGTGGGTGCTTGTCCACCGGAAGTCGCTGCTGACGTTTGACTCGCCGCGGCGTGAAACAGATGCGCCAGGTCCTTTTCGCCCGATCACGCTACGCACGAGGAGTGTACCCATCGAGGCCGCGCGCCTTTCACAAATTGTTAAGCCGTCAGGACCACGCACGAATTTCAGCGCCGACCGGTCGTCGAGTTCGCGATGAACGAAATCGACCTTGACCCGTTTCACTCCAACGTGCTCCGTTTCACCCACAGCTACGCCCTGCCTCCGACAGATTCTCAGCTGCCCAAGAAGCGGCGTGTCGCCAACGTGGGTCAATCAAGCCACCGGCTAGCGCACGATGTCCGGTGACAGGTACGGGGAGATAGAACAATGCGGCTCTCGACGAGGACCAAGACGACGTTCGCCGTGGCCACGGCCATTTCGATGGTTGGTACGGTGGCATGGGCGCAGAACCTCAAGGTCATGGGCACCACGACAGGGGAAGGCAACGCGTACTTCAACCGTTCGCTGAGCGTCACCGGCCCCATCACGATGACGAACCCGGACAGCACGAACATCAATGCGCTCTCGCTGGCGCGAACGAACGAGAATGGCCGCTCGCATCGGTGGTCATGGTGGCACATGAACACCGCGTATGGTCAGGACAGCCTTCAGCTCTACGAGTACCAGACCGATTCCGCGGGACTGAACTGCACTGGAAACGCCCTTGACGGCGCGATGTGCTCGCCTCGGCTGACCATCGCGAAGGGCGGGAACGTCGGCATCGGGGTTCCGGGAGCTGCGTACAGGCTCGACGTCAACGGCGACGTCCATGCCACGGGCTGGGTGAGGACGGAGGGGGCCACGGGCTGGTACAGCCAGACCTACGACGGTGGATGGTACATGTCGGATTACGGGTGGATCAGAAGCCATAACAGCAAGAGTGTTTGGATGGGGAACGGGCTGCTCGGCAGCGACGGTGGCTTGACCGTAGGATTCGGTGGCGCTTCTCCCCCTGCCGGCGGCGCGATCATCAATGGGAATGTGGGGATTGGCGCAGCTCCAGCCTCGAAGTTGAGCGTCACGACGCTGAACGAGAACGACGGAATACGTCTTTCCGGAAACTCGGTCCTATGGTCAGGATTGTATACGAACCTGGCGGCCGGCGCCTACAACGGCACCACGGCCGCGGGAGACAGAGGCATCTTCTACGGCGGGAGCACGCCGGGAGCGCCAGGTGGCGGGTTCGTGATCGCCCCCTGGGCAAATGGCCCGAGTGGTCTCCGCCTCGATCCTGCCGGGAACCTGCAGGTAAACGGCAACCTCCAGGCAAGCGGCAGGATTCGCGCCACCCAAGGGACGCTGGTCTACAGGACACACTCTTCGTGCAACACTCCACCTGCCGGCATCCTGACAACCGAAGGCACCTGCAAGTACGTCAATCAATTTATAGTTTACACATACTCCAATTCCGTCGTTGGCCGACTGATCGATAATTGATCTTTCGCCGAACCAGCTTGTTGCGTCGTACTCGCAAAACCCTAGTGATTGCGGCCACGAAACGGAGGCGGTGATGCGGCGTCGACCAGTGGTACGCGACGTGGGTCCCGTGACCCGTCTGTGCCTAGGCGTGCTTGCTGCAATGGTCGGGCTTGGGGCCGCGCCGGCGTTCGGGCAGGCACCTCTGACCGTGAACGGCACGCTGGTGATCGACGTCGGCGGAACGAACACCAGCACCGTCAGGTACACCGAGCTCACGGTGAACACGGGGAGTGACCCGGTCACGATAAGGCTGTCGGCGGCTTACCCAACGCTGGTCATCCGGGGGCGCGCGCTCTTCGCCGAAGCGTGCGATGTCCCTGGAGACTGCTGGGACAGCGACTTCTGCCTGGAGAAGACCGACACTTCGGCCGGCGCCTGCGGCTGGTCGGGGATCGAGCTGCCGCCGACGTGCACGAACACGAACGGAGCCGGCCCCGCCTCCGCGCTCGACCGCTGCGCGAGCGTGCGGGTCCGCGGGCAGCGCGATCCGACGTCCTTCAGCGGCATCCTCGCCGACACCGACACCTGCATCTGGGCCGCGACCCCCATCGCTGCGCTCGACGCGAGCTGCCCGCAACAGCAGTACCGGGATGCGTACGACAGGGCCGTGTTCGACGTCATCGCCAGATCGCAACGGGAGATGCAGGCGAACGCCGGACGGCTGGTGACGGCGGACGTCTATGGCCACCTGAAGCGGATCGGCGATTGGTATGCCGCTTACCGGCGGCTCTACCCCGCCGCGGGTGGCGACTCCGCGAACGAGCTCGTGTGGAGCCAGTCGAGCCGCGTGATCGGCAGCTTCTGGAAGGCGGCCTACGAAAAGGTCGGGGTGCCTCTGCCCGGGAGCAGCAACCCTCCGGACGCGCTGCTCGACTCGTTGTTCCAGAACGGGCTCGAGGCCGACCGGACGGTGCTCGCCGCCGCGTTCACCTCACCCCTCCCCATCCAGACGGCTCCGCTCGTCCAGGTGATGGGGGACGCGCTCCAATCCATGTCATCGCGACTCGCGCAGGTCGGCCTGTACCACGATCTCGCCTGCCGGTTCCGCGACGTCCCGGACAACGGCTCCCTGATCCGGTGCGCCAACGACCAGGTGAAGACGGAGATCGCCGAGCTGATCCACCTCCTCGCGGCTTCCGCAGATGCGACAGACCTCTCCCAGGTCGTGGCGAGACCGGCGCCTGCGACGGTCACGTCCATCTGGGTCCCCTGGAAGTCGGTCTTCAGCGCGCTGTCGACCCAGCACCCGCCCTTCGAGCAGGCCGTGCTGGACGCGCTGCCGGGGATCACCACCTACACCCCTGACCTGATCGCGCCGAGGCCGCCTCAGCCCGGAAACCCGCCGCCTCCCCCGCAACGATTGACACCGCCATTGACGGGATTGGCCAAGATCGTCCAGGAAGCGCGCGTGCGGTCCAACAGCTATTTCATGACCGGGCTCTTCGATTCGCGTTACGCGGGAGTCCTCCGCGCCGGGATCAGCGAGAGTCGGGTCAACGAGGTCATCAGCCGGGCTCAGACGCGGACCGCCGACCTGCGCGCCGAGGTGACCAACTACAGCACCACACGGCTGCAGCTCGCGAACGCGGTGCTGCAGGAGATGACCAATCTCGGCAGTCAGCAGAACGTGATCGACACGGTCAACGAGCGGATGGCGAAGGAGCGACAGCTCCGGGAGGATCTCGCCGGCATCCGCACCGCCATCGAGGTCCAGGAGGCGCGCTATGGCGACTTCATGCGGGCCTACAATGACGTGGCGCTGATCGTGGCGAGCAGGCCGGGGACGGAGATCACGCATCTCGAGGCGAACGTGACCGTTACCGCGGGCGACGCTCGGTGGCTCGCCCGTACGGACCCGCCGGCGCCGACGGACCTCATCGGGGATTTCCGGTCCAACGCCGCGGGCACCCGACCGGGCGGCCCGCTCACGTGGCCCATCGTCGCGACCAAGGGGGACATCATCAACCTGAACACCTCGGGTGTGTGGTCGCCGAGTTGCGCGCTGCGCACGTCGCAGTTCGAGAATCCGCTCACGAACGTGACGGACCAGTACAACGTGCCGAATCCCGCGCTCACCGGACCCGAAGGGTACCTCGTGACGCTGACCGACGGCGACTTCACCGCGATCACCAACACGTCGGTGCACTCCGTCGAGCAGTACACGAACGAGGGCAAGAGCAGGAAGTACTGCGGCGGCGCGTCGGCGTCGGTGGGCGGCGCGATCCCCATCCCCGGCCTGCCCGTCTCGATCGGCATCGGGGCCAGCGGGTCGGCGGAGTACTGCAGGTACCGGGACTCGGGCACGAGGACGAGCGACCTGACGAGCCACGCCGAGAGCACCGGCAGCGAGCGGCGAATGTCCGCGGCGTTCGCCACCGGCATCCGCCTGCCCACGACCCCGTTCCCGATGTTCCCCGCCGGAAGCCTGCTCCTCGTGCAGGTGGCCCGCAACGGAACGCTGAGGAGCGACATCCGGGACGTCCAGGTGGTCCAGAAGCCGTTCACCTCGGTCGTCGTCAGCAACGACGCCGACTTCTACTTCGTGGTGAACGACGTCGTCGATCCCGCCTGCACCAACCCGAATACGAGCGCGCTCACGGTGTCGGTCAACCAGATCCGCCCGTTCGGGGCGATGGCCGAGCAGCTCGGCACGGGCATGGCCAACGCGCTCGCCAACCTGCGCGCAGATCAAGATCTGCTGATCGAGCAGGGACGCGTCGGACCGCAGCAGATGGCGGCGCTGCGCGACCAGGCGTTCGCCGACCTGGTCTTGGCCTGCGGCGCGAGCTGCTCGCAGATCAGCTACTACCCGGGCGAGGTCCTCAAGTTCTTCGAGGCCTGGGTGAGCAAGGAGCTCGCGGCGATCGAGCGAAAGGTGGACGCCCGCACGCTCGAGCGCGAGATCGCGCTCATCGAGCTCCAGCACCTCACGCTGGCGAACGACCTGCGGCGTCTCCTGGAGCAAGCGCGTTTCCTGACGCTGATGCCCACCTGGCTCCTCAAGGATCTCGGCACGTACGTCATGCAGAGCAAGTCGCAGAACCTGCTCGACCTGCTCATCGCGGACCTGTATCCGATCGTCGATCTCAGGCAGCCTGCCACGCTCAGGTTGATCGATCCGAGGATGCTGAACGCGCTCCTCGGGATGAACGTTCTGCTCGATCCGGCCCCGCTGGATTGGACCGGCAACATGAAGGATTGGTCGAACGCCGCGGCGCGTGCTTCGGACCACGTCATCGCGCGCCTCCAGGACAGCCTCGGCAACAGCCAGGTGCTCAGCGACGCCATCGTCCTGGTGGGCATCCCGAACCCGGCGGTCCCTCCGGAGCCCGCGAACTGGCAGCGCATCCCGACCGAGCGCGCGCAGGTCGTGTGGGACGCGATCGTGGCGGAGCTCCCGTTCGTCTCCGTTCCGATCGGTCCGCCCGACCTCTACCCCATGCTCGCAGGGTCCACGAACGTCCTCCTCTGCACCGAATCCGTTCCCGTGATCACCGCGATGGCGGTGTACATGGTGCGGCCATATCAATTCGAGCAGTTCCCGGGTCTCCGAGTCCCGGTCTCCATCGACCGCAACCTCTACTTCCCCGACGTGGGCCTGTTGAAGAATTACCGCATGGTGAGCGACGAGTATGCCAGCAGCGACCAGTGGCTCAACATGGGCGCCCGCGTCTTGGCCGGGGAGTACTACGAGATCTGGGACAAGGTCGACGCCCTGATGAAGGACAGCGCGACTCCGCTCTATCGCGCCGGCAACGGCCTCTCCCCGTTCGCGCAGTTCGACATCTCGCTCGCCGGGATCACGAACGCACCGTACGGCCCTGCGCCTGCGGATTACGCGTCGGAGCTGGTGCTGGCATTCCGCGTCGCCAGCCGGATGGGGAGCAGCATCGGCCTGCAGCCGATGTGTCCGTAGACGGTTGTCCTTGGGCACGACCGCGAGGCCTGCTCGCTTCGCGGTCGTGACCGGCTTCCTTTCGCGCGTCGCCTCGAGGGCTCGAGCCGATCGACGACTGGCGCTGAGCGCGAACGCGAGGGTGTCTGACCGATTGGGGGTTCACCGATGTCCTTCTTGCGAGTCGCGTTGGCCTTGGCAGTGGCCGTGGTTTCGTTCACCGCTTCCGCGCAGACGTCCACGGGGATCGACGCGAAGGTGCAGACGCCCGAGCTGAAGGCGCCGGTGCGCGCATCTTTGGCCGGGCAGCTCGCCGGCCTCGTCTTCGGTCCCGCGGACGTCACCCGCGGCAGCTTCGGGCTGCCCAGCCCGTTCGCCCTGCCGCAGGAGCGCGGGGCCACGCTGGCGTCGCCCTTCCCCTCCTACTCGCTCGAGAACGGCGTCTCCGAGTGGGGCACCGGCTGGCAGACGTCGCTCGCCGTCACGCGCATGCGCGTGCTCGGGGACCTCGACTACGCCACCGACGACCTGACCGGCCCCTTCGGCCGGATGGTCAGGGGGACCGACGGGAGCTGGTATCCCCTCGGCATGTCCAAGCTTGTGCGCCTGGTGGAGAGCGCCGACACGCTCACCGCCTACCTCCCCGACGGCACGCGGATGATCTTCGGCGGCGCCGCCAGGGTCGTGACGGCGCGAGGGACCTACGCCTGGCACCTCACCGAGGTGCTCTCCGTCACCGGCCGCAAGACGCGCGTGGACTGGACCGCCAACACCTCCGGGCGGCAGTTCGCGACCAGCGTGTGGTACGGCGGCATCGGAGACGACTACCAGTACCGGGTCGATCTCGCCTACGAGACCTTGCCCCTCCCCTTCCAGGACTACCGCTCGGGACAGCTGCTCTCGCTCGACCGGCGCGTGAGCGGCGTGACCGTGCTCACGAAGCACGCCAGCACCGGCGTCTTCGAGGAGCGCTGGCGCTACGAGCTCGGGTACGCCGACGAAGGCTTCGGGCCGGGCTTCCATCTCGCCAGCGTGCAGCAGGTGTTCCGGAGCGGCGAGCGGCCGCCGCCCACCACCTACGCCTACTACCGGTCGAGCGACAAGCTGGCCTCGGCCGCCCTGGTGAGCGCGCCGAAGGTGACGGCGCTGCTCTCCCAGATCGCCCCCAACGTGCTCCAGCCGGACCGCTCCACCCTCTTCGACGAGAACGATGACGGCGTGTCCGACCTCGAGTGGGGGTACGACTACCGGCTGGCCCGGCAGACCGATACCGGGTTCACCATCGAGCCCCTCCCTTCCGCTCCGGACGCGATCGCCGCCTGCCGGAGCCAGCCGAGCGCGCTGAACAAGCCGCGGGCCCTGGCGCAGATGCGATCGGGGGTGGGCGACGAGACCCAGTACGTCGTCTCGCTGCAGCAGGACACGTACGGGACGAACACGTACTTCAACGCCTGCAACCGCCTCGGGCAACGGCTGGCGTTCCAGACCATCCCCGGACTGTGGGCGCTCGGCCCGACCATCCGCCTCGTCGACGTGAACCGGGATCACAAGCCCGACCTGGTCCGGGTCGAGTACGGCAGGTACCGGGTGCTGCCCAACACCAGCACCGCCACCACGTTTTCGTTCGGCACCGCCGTCATCGGAACGCTGACCCCCGCCTTCACCCCCGACACCGCCTGGGTCCACGACTTCAACGGCGACGGCATCCCCGACCTCATCGCGCGGTCGTCGTCCAACCTCGTCGTCTGGTACGGGAAAGGCGGCCTGGAGTTCGTCTCGCCCGGCCGGACGTTCCCGCTGCGGACCGCCAGCGGGACCATCCTCACGAACCTCAGCTCGTACGGGCTCACCTTCGTGGACGCCAACAAGGACGGGCTCACCGACGTCGTCCTCTCGGGCGTCAACGGGAACGCCACCAAGCTGTTCATGAACCGCGGGACGGAGTTCCAGGAGATCGTGGTCCCGGGGCTCCAGTCCGTGGACGCCTACACCTCCAAGCCGGTGGCCATCTCCACGACCGGCGGCGGAGACACCGAGCTCACCTTCACCAAGTCCGGGCAGGGATGGGCCGTGGCGCTGGACGGCGCCGAGACGGGCCTCATGGCGTGGGCCGACGACGGCCGCGGAACGGCGGTCTCCTTCGAGTACGCGCGGGCGGTTCCCTCGCCCGGCGGCAGGCAGCGCCAAATCGTCCTCTCCCGCATGTCCGTCCAGTCCTCCGGGTACGGCGACGTCTGGTACGACTTCGCGTACGGCACGCCCACGCTGCACTCCTCGGGCAAGTTCCTCCTCGGCTACGACCAGGTCCAGCGCACCGCGCCCCTCGGGATCGACTGGGCGCGGTTCCTGAACGACGACCGGTACGCGGGCCTGCTCCTCGAGTCCACGGCGCGGGACGCGCTCGTGCCCGGGAGCGAGCGCTACTCCGACAACTCGTATGACGACGCGAGCTACCAGGGGATCCCGCGGAAGCGGCTCGTCCGCAACGAGGCCGGTTGGCGCGCGACGGACGGGACGGGAGTGCAGGTCGCGGACGTCACGCGGACGACGGCGTGGTGGGGCGACTTCTGCGAGGCGCAGGTGTTGAAGGAGACCTCCGGGGGCACCCTCCCGATCGACCCGCAACACGCGAGCACCCTCACGATCGACACGCAGTATGCGACGCTGCCGGCCTTCGCGGGGCACCTCGCCTGCCTGCGGACGAACGTCGTGGAGAGCGGGACCCACGTCGATCCGACGCTCGACTTCCGGCACGAGACCGCGATCTCGCGCAACGACGTCGGACTCGTCACGCGCGTGTCGGCTGTCGGACCCGCGGGACCGTGGACCCTCCAGGACGTCTCCTACACGCCGGAGTGGCTCGTGGAGCGCGTCTCGGTTCCCGGCCGCGGCGCGACGGTCGTGGGGTACGCACCGGGCACGCGCCTGCCCGCCGCCGTGACGTCACCCGTCGGCATCGTCACCGAGGTGGTCGGCCGCGACCCCGTCGCCAATCTCGTCCTGCAGTACCGAACGACGCGCGCCGCGCTGGTGCACAATCGCTGGTACGCGTACGACGGCCGCGAGCGGCTCCAGGCCGACTGGGACGACCTGGGCGCGAGCACACGCTTCGCGCCGGACCGGACCTGGTCCTACGTGGACGTCACGCCCACGCGGCCTGGCGCGGTCACCGAGACCACGCTCGTCAATCCCGCAACGCTCAGCGTGCGGACCGCGGTCGATCTGTACACCGCTGCCGGGACGGCCGTGGCGTCCGCCGGCCAGACGCCCGGCGGCTGGGCGTTCGGCCCGGTCTCCCGCACCCTCCCGGCGACGGGCCGCACCGAGGTCCTTCAGCGCGCCCCGCTCAGCGCGCCCGCGAGCCCGCTCGACCTCGACTGGGCGGCGCTCTACGGCGCCAATCCGATGGACGTGCGGGTGTCGGGGCCCTTCGGCGTCACCGTCGAATCGACGGCCCTACAGCAGGTCGGGGTCGAGCGGCGGCTGGTCGAGAGCCTCTTCCTGGATCCCCCGAGCGGACGCGTCGTCCGCGACACGCAGGAGAACGCGCTGCACCATGTCACGTCCGCTTCTGACGCGGCCGGCCGGGTGACGACGGCATGGGACGAGGCAGGCACGGGCTGGACGTATGCGTACGATGCGCTCGGGCGGCTGCGCAGCGTGAGACTCCCAGACGGCGCGCTGCACAAGGTCGGCTACGACGTCTTCGGGCGCGTCGCCCGGATCGATCGCGACGGCGTCGCCTCCGTCGAGTACCGGTACGATGCGACGAGCGGTCTGGTGGTGGAGAAGCGGTTCCTGAGCGCCGGCGGCCAGCTCCGGCGGACGGTGACGTCCAGCCACGACGGCGTGGGCAGGGTCCGTACGGAGACGCACGCGATCCCCGGAGGGGCCTCGCAGACGTTCACGTTCTACTACGACGGCGCGACGCCCGAGCGTCCGACGGCGGTCGACGCGCCCGGCTTCCTGACGGCCGTCGTCGGGGACGGTTTCGTGAAGCGGTTCGAGTACCGCGCGGACGGTCGGCTCCTCCAGCGCACCCTCGAGCTCGGCGGCTGGCGGCGCGTCGTCACCGCCTTCCGCTACGCGGAGGCAGGGGACATCCAGGAGGAGACGACCACGGTCTATTCCGGCTCGCAGACGGTGCTCTCCACCTCGCGCGTGGGCCGGTACGGCGCGACGGGCCGCGTCGAGGCGACCACGGCGAATGGCGTGCCGCTCGCCTCGTATGGCTACGACGAGAACGGGCTCCTGTCGTCCGTACAGCTGCCTGCGGGCACCAGCCTCACGCTGTCGTACGACTCGGCGACGCGGCGGCTCATGGGCTCGACGCAGGTGACCGCCTCGTTCACGGCGAGCGCGACGCATGCGTTCGACACGCGCGGGCTCGTGGCGCAGGAGACGTTCGCAATCGGGCAGCAGTCGTTCAATCGGACCTACGGCTACAGCCCGCAGCGGTTCCTCTCCAGCGCTTCCCAGGCGCAGGCGGCGTTCGGGTACCAGTTCGAGCCGTCCGGGCTGCCGAGCCGGATCGTGGAGGGCGGAATCACGACGGACATCGTGCGGACACCCGGCCGGATCGTGGCCGGGTCGCTCGACTGCGATCTCGATGACCTCGGACGCACGACTCGCCGTGGCGATCTCTCGCTCGAGTACGGACCCACGGGCGACCTCGTTCGCGCGACGCGCGGAGCGCGCACGTGGACGTTCGTCTACGACGAGGCAGGCCACCGCCTCGCGAAGCTCGAGAACGGCGTTTATCTGGCCGCGTACCTCGCCGACGGCTACCTGGACGCGAGCGGGCTCGTGCAGCCCGTGACGCTGGGGGGCCGCGTCGTCGGGGTCCTGCGAAACGGCGCATGGGAGATGGTCGCCACCGACCTCCGGGGTACGGTGATCGCGGAGCCGGACGGGACCGTGCGGCTCGCGTCGCCAATCGGGCGGCGAGACGTCCACCCGGCAATCGCCGCCGCGCTCGACTTCGTCGAGAAGGGATTCGACGCCGACCTGGGTTTCGTCCGGATGGGCGTTCGTGACTACGACCCCGAGCTGAACCAGTTCACCACCCCGGACCCGCTCGTCCTCGAGCAGCCGGAGCGCGTGTTCGCCAAACGGTTCGCGGGCAATCTCTACAGCTACGCCGGCGGAGATCCCATCTCCTTCATCGACCCGGACGGGACCGAGCAGAGGATGAACCCGTGGGCCGCTCGCGGGATCGGCGTGCTGCAGCTCGTCGGCGCCGGGCTCGAGGCGGCGGGCGGGGTCGGCGCGCTCGCGGTTCCCGAGCCGACCGGCCTCACGAAGGTCGGCGGCGTTCTCCTCCTTGGCCACGCCGTGGACACCGGGCAAACCGCGCTCCGCACGATCTGGAGCGGCGAGGTGAAGCACACCCTCACGCAGCAGGCCGGCGAGGCGGTCGCGACGGCAGCGGGTGCGTCCCCCGAGACCGCTCGCAAGATCGGCATTGGCGTGGACATCGCGGCCGGTGCCGGCCCGTCGGTCGCGGTAGCCGCGGGTCGCCGGCTCGCCGTCACAGGCGCGGAGGAGGGCGCGTCGATGTCGCTCGCGTACCTGCACCGGGGCGCCACGCAGATCGGGCACAACGCCGTCGGCGTCGCGTCGGAGGGCAGGACTCTCTGGTTCGACCTCGCCGGAAAACCCGCCGCTTCCTTCGCGGAGCGCGCCGCGCCGAAGGCGTCCTATCTGATGACCGAGATCCCGGTCGCGGCGAGCAGCGCGCGCACCGCCATGAGCACGGCGGAAAAGCTCACGCTCGATCTCGGGTCCACCGTCTGGAAAGCGTGCGGGCCGAACTGCGCGACGACGGCCCGCGAGGTCCTCACGGCCGGCGGCGTCGCGACGCCCGAGTGGGCCCGCACGCCGCTTCTCTTGCACCTCGGCGTGAACTACGGATATGAAGCGACCGCCGCAGCCTCCGCGGCCACCACGGCCGTGTCGAACACGGGTAAGTGACCATGGGGATCCTGCGGCCAATCTGGTCATTCGAGGGGGCGCCGCCGCCGTTCGAGGCGATCGCACGCGAGATGGAACGGCGCATCGGCGCCCCCGTCGTGCTCTCCGGGCATGAGTCCCGAGAGGAGCGACACCGCCGGTTCGATCCGGAGGGGCGGCTCGTCGACGGCTACCCTGGGCCGTCGGAGTTCGCGACACTCGCGGCCCCCGGCGTCTGCCGAGCGTACGAGTTCGAGCTCGGTCGCCTGGATCGCGCGCTCCAGATCGAAGCCGGCATCCCGCCCCATCCCTACCTGTGGCTCCACCTCGAAGCCGCTCTGCGAGCGCTCGGAGGCACGCCGAAGGCGGAGGCGGCGCAGCCGGCGCTCCCCGGCGCCGAGCGGCTCGACCGCCCGTGGGCGAAGCTCGACGCGTGGACGAGGTTCCGCCTCGGCCGACTGCCGTGGTTCATGTGGAGCTGGTGATCCAGCCGAGCCGACGACATCCCGCTCGACCGAGGTGACGAGGGTGGAGTATCGGACGGTCCAGCAAGCCGCCAACGCGGCGAACGGCGTGTATCGACGCATCGAGATTTCGCCGTGAAGCCGCCGCGGCGCACCTTCCCGATCATCTGCGTCGGCATCGCGCGGGCGCTGCTCGACGCGGGCGCTCGCGTGAACGGAACGCCGTTCGCGCCGGACGCGACGAGGATCCATCAGCGCGGATCGGTCTGCCCCGAGATACGCGCGATGCTCGAGCCCCCGACCCGCAGCGCGCTGAAGGCGAGATGACGCCGTTCACCAGGAGCACACGTCTCCCCGAGCCGATTCTTCCCACGAGAGGGGTTCACCGATGGGCTTCTTGCGAGTCGCGTTGGCTTTCGCAGTGGCCGTGGTTCTTCGGCGCTCACGAGAATTGACCCGGGTCTGCTCGCGAGAAATGGTCCAGGTGACGGTGAGTGCATGGAGACGCGGCGGCGCCGGTGGTGGGCGCAGGGCCGGCGCCTCGACGATGACCGGGCATGGCCAAGAAGCGGCCGTGCCGAATCTGTCACCGATGGTTTCAGCCTGATCGGCGCATAGGGGATCGCCAGCGCGCCTGCCCGCGGTCGGAGTGCCAGGCCGAGCGGCGGAAGCGCGCGCAGGCGGCCTGGCGCAAGCGTCACCCGGAGTACGCGATCGCCTGGCGGATCGGTAGGTGGACCGCGGACGAGGACCGCGATCTGCCGCGCGTGCCGCCGCCGCTGCCCCGAGTTCCATGGGATCTCGCGAAAGACCAGTTCGGAGTCCAAGGCACGGAGATCCTTGGCTGTCTCGGCCGACTACTCGTGTGGCACACGAAAGACGTGATGAAGGGCCAGATCCCCGGATCGACAGGAGGATCTCCGCGAGTACCCAGGGGCATCGCGAAAGACGAGATCGGGGGTGTGCCAGCCTAGCGACCGCGTGGATATCGAGTTCCATCAGCTGGACCTGCGCTACGAGGCGCTCCGCAAGAGGAGCCCGCGGCGAGAGGCGCGCCTGCTCGCCTCGCTGGCGGACGCGGGCCAGCAGGTGCCGGTGGTCGTCGTCGCTGGCGACGACGGGCGCCAGGTTGTAGACGGCGACGAGTTTCCGGTTCGGAATGACGGTCGAGCTCGACCGGAGGCCCATCGTGCAACGGCCCCGTGCGCCGGCCGGCGCACGGGGCCGCGTGCTCGCCGGCGGGGATGCGGTCAGGAGCGCTTCTTCTTCGATGTCGACCGTTCGCTGGCCTCCTTGTGGCGCCAAGAGTCAGCGTCGATGTCGATCACCTGACAGTGCTGGGCGAAGCGGTCGACGAGGGCGCCGACGCAAGCGGCGCCCGGGAAGACGGTGCTCCACTGCTTGTAGGCGAGGTTGGTGGTGATCGACCACGCATGATGCACCTCCTGTCACACTGATCTTCAACGTCAGCTGAGGGGCGGATGCTGACGCCGGAGCTGGCGGTAGCGTTGGATCTCGCGCCGATCGCTCACCACCGCCCACCTACCGTTGATGTGGCGCCCCTTCACCCAACCACGGCGGAGCCAGCCGTAGAGCGTGATCGTGGGCATCCCGAGCTCGGCGGCGAGATCCGAGAGCCACAGCTCCTTGCCGTTGTCGTCCGGAGGCCGTGTCGGGCCGCGTGGCATCGGGCCGTAGCGCAACACCATTGCCCGCACCAGCCGCTCGTTGAAGGCGTTCCGCTGGGTCGGAGTCACCCAGCCGCCTTCGTTGAGTTTCGTGGCGATCTGACTTGCCGTGAATCCAGCGCGACGCAGGGATCGGATCTCGTCGAGCAGTTGCTCGTGCGCGCCTGTTGGCTCCCTCGTAGCGTCGTGAACCACCGCCCGCCGCTGTCCGGGTTGCGCCACCGCGGGATCTGCTGAGCCGGTGGCTGAGCGCGATGATCGCGCCGGCCGGAAACTTCCCCACCGCCTGACTCCGGGTGACCCTGCGCGCCGCGCCGGGCATGGTGCCCGGCCCCCGACAAAAGAAGAAGGGGGACACACCTCATCCGGTCGCTGGGGCAGGCCGGTTCGCGCCCTCAGCGATGGAGCATGACGATCTACGAAGCTATCGTGCGCTCGTGCCGCAAAGCGACGACGATGAGGGTCCCCTCCTGGCGGTCTGGCACCTGGCACTGTTTTGACGAGCCCCCGCGCGCGATCGACCCGCGTCGAGGCTCTTGAATCCGAGGTAGTCACGGATCCGCCGCTCGTGCCGGAGGTCGGTGGCCTCACGGGCGGGCGGTACCGCGATCAGGACCGGCAGGCTCCCTCTCGAGGTGACGGCGCCGGTGCCTGGGTACCGAGGCCGGCGGGAACGTCACCGTCATCGACGTGGCAACGGACAGCGTGCTCGGGCAGTTCCCCATCCGGCAAGACCAAGCCGGTGCGCATCGCGTTCAGCCCCGACGGGCGGCTCGCGTACGTCACGGAGGGCGTCGGCGCGAGCGTCAGCATCGTGGACGTCGCCAAGCAGGTGGTGATCGATTCGATCTCGGTGGGGCGGCGGCCCTAGCCGAGCGGCGCCCGCGCGAACCACGACCCGGGCCGGTGGACTCGCATCCAACCATCCACCCCCCACATCCGGCCGGCACGTGTTGCCAGAATCACCACCAACGCCGTGATGAGCATGTAATGGAAGCCCTGCTGCGCCGAGCCCTGCCACTGCACCGCCAGGCCGTAGTTCACGACCAGCACCAAGCCGATTGCGGACGCGAGCGTCGTGAGACAGCCGAACACGAGCCCCAGACCGACCGCCGCTTCGCCGAACGCCGTGAGTTGAGCGTACACATGGCTGTTCGGCACGACGCTGTTCAGCAGGAAGTCCCTGAAGAAGGCGATCGGATTGCCCTCCGCGTACTTGGCGACCAGGATCGGCATCACGTGCAGCCAGCGATCCGACGCGGTGGGGACGGGCAGGAGGCCCCAGGCCAAGGTGACGCTCAGCTTGGTGAAGATGGCCTTCGCAAACCACGCTCCCACCGCGATCCGGAGGACCGCGAGCCAGCGCTCGGGGAAGCGCATCGCGGGCACCGTTCCAGCCTGCTCGTCCATCGGCTTGTCTCCTCCTTCGGGTAACCCTTCGCCCTCAGGCATACGGCCGCCCGCCGGACGGCGTTGGGGCTGAAAACCACGGCGGCGGTCCGCCCACGAGCGGCCGCCGCTCTCTCAAGCGTCCAAATCTACGCTATTGCATCACGGAATGGCGCCGACCTGAAGCGCCCAAGCGCTCCACGCCGGCGCTTCCACGCGAGCCCCTTCCAACCGGCGCGACGGAGCGCGTTCACTCTGGCCTGCTCACGCCTCCTGCCGCACCGCGCCGGCGATCGGAAAATCGAAGACGATCTCGCTGGCCGGACGGCCGTTCCGGATGCCCCAGTTCTCCAGCGCCACCTCGTACAGCGCCACCGTGACCTGCTCCGGGGCGACGCCGAGGGCGGCCACAGCGTCGGTCAGGGCACGGTAGAGGGCCCGCTTGGTGGGCATCGATCGCCCGGCGAAGAGCGACACCTCCATCAGCACGAAGCACGGATCGGCACTGCGGGGAAGGCGAATCGCCGCGGCCTCGTGGCACACCAGGCGCATCAGGGAGTCACCTGGCGGAACGCCGAGCACCTCGACCAGCGCCCGATCGATTCCGTCGAACAGGGCCTGGTTGCGGCCCGCCAGCCAGCCGTGGGTGGTCTCGATGCGGATGCAGGGCACGGTGTGGTCTCCAGTTCAGGGCGGTGGCCAGGTATGGCTGCCGCCAGCGTTCATCGCGAGGTTGCCGCCGTCGACCGGCAACAGCACGCCATTGACCGCGCGGGCGGCGTCCGAGGCCAGGAATATCGCCGGCGCGACGTAGTCCTCGGGGTCGAGCAGGCGGCCCTGCGGCAGGCCTGCCAGGATGCGCGGCAAGACATGGTCGCGGAAGCGCGGGACGGCCAGGTGCGCGCGCAGGCCCGGAGTCAGGGTCTGCGCCGGCAAGAGGGCGTTCACGCGGATGCCGGCGGCGGCGTATTCGACCGCCAGCTCTCGCGTCATCTGGTGCACCGCCGCCTTGGCGCAGCTGTAGGGCATCGCGCCACGGCCCAGGGCGGTCTCGCCGGCGTTGGAGCCGATGTTGATGATCGCGCCGCCCCCAGCCGCCAGCATCAGGCGCAGGGCCTCGCGGCAGCACAGGAAGTAGCCGGTCAGGTTCACCGCCAGCATGCGCTCCCAGTCCGCCAGCGCCAGCTCGTGCGGCTTGCACCGCGCAGGAAAGACGAAGGGCACGTTCACCAGCACGTCGACACCGCCCCGTTCGCGCTCCACGGATCGAAACATGGCCGCCACCTGCGCCGGGTCGGCGATGTCGCAGCCGATCGCCAGGGGGGCGTCGCCCAGCGCGGCGATCTCGGCGGCACTCTGCGCCAGCCCCGCCGCGTCGCAGTCGGCGATGGCCATTCGGGCGCCGGCGCGGGCGTAACCCAGCGCGATGGCGTGCCCGATGCCGCCGTTGGCCCCAGCGCCGGTCACCAGGGCGGTCTTGCCGGCGAGGTCAAACCGCGGCGGGGCTGTGCTCATGGGCGTGATCGACCCTTTGGGTGGCGAGCGTCACCTGGCCGCTGCTGCCGTCCAGCCAGAGCGGAGCTCCGTCGGCGATGAGCCGGGTGGCGTCGGGCAGGGCGACCGCGGGAATGCCCGCCTCGCGCGCCTGGCAGGCGCTGTGGGCCAGCAGACCGCCGACCTCGACGATGACCCCTGCGACCATCCGGAGCAGCGGCGCCAGCCCGAGATTGGCGGCGCGCAGGACGAGGATCTCGTCACCCGAGATCCCGGCCGCCAGGAGGGACGACCCATCGGTGTTCTCGTCGACCACGCGAGCGATCCCCCGCGCCTGGCCGGGCGACAGGCCGGCGCCGCGCCACCGCGTGCCCTGCGCGAGCTCGGGCGACTGACCGAGGGCGTCCAGGTGCGCGCTGAAGATCACGGCCGGGAGGAGCCGCCGACGCAGCGCCTGCCGCGCCAGCTCCCG
Source organism: uncultured delta proteobacterium (assembly GCA_963721145.1). Taxonomy (GTDB): domain Bacteria; phylum Myxococcota; class Myxococcia; order Myxococcales; family Anaeromyxobacteraceae; genus Anaeromyxobacter. Next base: position 168,757 of record CAVRIC010000002.1, read on the forward strand.
CTCCTCCTGCCGCCGCTCCGCCACGGCCAGCAGGCGCCGTGGTTCGCGCAGCGCCTGCGGCAGCTCCTCCGGCTTGAGCTGGAAGACGAGATCGGCGTCCCACCCCAGACCGGTGGCCAGGTGCAACAGGCCTCGACGGATCTCGGCGTGGCCGACGGTATAGCAGTGCTTGATCGTCTCGCGCAGCGGCAGCAGGTGCTGCGCACGGTGGAGGTCGGCGCGCAGCTCGTCGCGCTCGCCGCGGCTGGCGCCGAGCGCGGTGAGACGTGCTTCGAGCGCCTGCTCGGCCGCTCGCCGGCGCTCCAGCTGATGCGCGAAGTCGGATGCCGGACGGCTCCCGGAGGCACGCAACTCCTCCAGCATGGCATCGAGCTTGGCCGGAGACTCCACCAACCTCGGTTCGCTCAGCTCGAGCTCGTTGTCGGCGCAGTGGCCGTAGGTGGCCAGGAACTCGGCGCGGCTCAGCTGGTGGTGCGCCAGTGCCTCCAGCCACTGGGCCTGGCGCGTCACGAGACTTCCCGGCAGGGCTGCCAGGAGCGCGGCGCAGTGGCGCTCTCCCTCGCCACCGAGCCAGCGCAGCAGGCCCTGCCGGAGTCGGCCGGCGAAGTGGAAGCCGAGGCGAGCGGCGACCACGAATTCGACGCAGGGGCCGCGGCGCATGCGGCGGATCAGGTGGCCCATGGCAGCGACGGTGGCTGCCCGCGACAGGGCCGGCCAGTTGGGCGCCGGGAGGCGGAGTCGCGGCTCGATCTCCGTGGCGTACCGCTCGAGAAAGTGCTCGGCGGCGTCGACCAGTTGCGCCCGGAAGGCTGCCGCCTGAGGCGCCGCGTCGGCCTCGCCGTACAGCTTCAGCTCCGGGTAGTTGGCCAGGTCGGGCGCCGCTCTCACCCGCTCCAGGTAGTGGTCGGGCGGCGGCGCGGCGCCGTAGTCGAAGGTGGCGGCGTCGACCTCGAGGTTGAAGTAGGGCTGGCCGGCGATGAGCTCGTACAGGTGCTCGACGCACCGCGGCTGGAAGGTGTAGCCGAGGCGCCGGCGGCCGGCGACGATGGCGCCGTGGCGGCCGGCGAAGAGGCGGCGGAAGAGGCCGAAGCTCATCGCGGTGGGGGTCGGCAGCAGCTCGCCGACGTTGCCGTTGCTCCACACCACCTCGCCTCCCCGCAGGACCCCTTGCCGACGCAGGCGAGTGACCTTGCGCGTCAGGCGCTGCCGCTCGCCGCAGAGCCAGGTCTCCAGCGGATCTGTCGCAGCTGGCGGCGTGACGACGATGGGGCGCGACTGGACGATCCAGACGCCCCGTGTAGTCACCGCGAATTCCACATCCTGGGGTGCGCCGAAGAGAACCTCGGCGCGCACCGCCAGGCGCGCCACCGCAGCAGCCTGGCGCGCCGACAGACAGGGCGCCCACACGCGATCGGGCGGCACCGGGGTCTCACCCGACGGCCCCAGCTGGCTCGTCTTGGCGACCAGGCTCTGACCCAGCAGACGGCCGCGCCGCGAAAGCTTGTAGCTGTCGGCGGCCACCCGGCCGGCGGCCAGCGGCTCCGCAAGGCCCCAGACCGCATCGACATGCACCCAGCGCCGAGTCGGCGCGAGTGGATCGCAAGTATAGGCGACGCCGGCCGCGACCGCCGGGACCATGCGTTGCACCAGGATCGCCAGCCCGAACGCCTCGCTGGCCCCCTTGGCGGCCCGGTAGTGGCGCGCCGCGGGCGTATGCCAGGCGGATAGGCAGTGTTCGACGGCCGCGAGCAAGGCAGCCTCGCCGTCGACGCCGAGCAGGCTGCTGTAGACGCCGGCATAGCTGGCGGCCGCGCCGTCTTCGTCGACCGCCGAGCTGCGGACCGCCACCGGGCCGCCGCCCAGCTCGCGATAGGCTGCGAGCACCCTCTCGTGCAAGGCCGGCCGCCAGCGGGCCACCGCGGCGGTGCCGAGGCAGAAGCCGGGAGCAACGGGAAACCCGGCCTGCAGCATTCGGGAGAGCCGCAGCGCCTTACCGCCGACCCGTGGCCCGTCGTGCCACGCGACCTCGGCCAGGTCGACGGCGGCCTCTTCGTTCATCCGACGAGCTCCGCCCCAGCGACCAGGCGCTCGTCGCGGCTCCCTCGCTCGCCGCTCCACCGCTCCTTGATCGCCACCCAGTCATCGGCGAAGTGCGACACGTCGTCGTTGCCGGCCAGCACGTGATCGAGCGCGCGCCGATAGAAACCGACGATCTCGGCGACCAGCGAGCTCGAGCGCTCGCGGCCGGGGATCTTGAACCGCTCCACGCCCATCGCCACGTACTCCGGCAGCTCCCAGAGCAGGAGCTCGGGGCTGCTCTTGAGCCGGGGCGCCTCCGAGTGCAGGCGGCCGCCGCTGTGCAACGCCCAGGTGCTGCGACAGATGCGGTGACAGCTACCGCCGCGCGAGGCCGAACCGACGAAGTGGTCCTTGGCGTTTCCGTCACGGAGGTGCTTCACGTGAAAGTAGCTGCTCGAGTAGCAACGTCCCGGGCAGATGCGCCCGCGATGCGTCGCCTGGAACACGAACGCCTCCAGCTTCATCGGGCTGGCGGCGCGGATCTCCGCTGCCTCGGCGAGGCCCCAGCGGTAAGGCAGGACGACGTAGTCGGCGCCGATCTCGTCGTAGAAGCGTACGTCGTCGATGTTGAACACGCCGGCGGTGACGCTGACGTGAATGTCGAGCTCGGGGCAGCGCCGGCGCACGCGGGGTATGAGGCCGGGATCGCAGATCATGACGCCGCCTGCCCCCCAGGCGGCGAAGGCGTCCACCTTGTCGACGAAGATCTCGACCTCGGCAGGCGCCGGCATGACATTCATGGCGATCCGCACGTCCTTGTTCCTGGCGGAGGCGTGGGCAATCAGCTCGCGGATCTCGCCGTCATCGAGCTCGTCGCTCGCAGGCCGGCGGCTCCAGCCGCGCGGGCCGACGTAGACCGAGTCGGCGCCGCGCTCCAGCGCCAAGACCGCCATCTCCAGGGTGCCGCCGGGTGCCATGAGTACGGTCATCGTTCAGCTCTCCGAGAGGAAGCCGGGGGCGAAGACGCCGGGCGGGAGCTCGGGGGCGCCCAGGAAGCGCGCCAGGTCGGCCAGATCGGTGCACATGTCGGCCGTCCACCCGGAATGGATGCGCGCCAGCCACTTGGCTCGCAGGATCGATCCCGCAGGGTCGTCGCCGGTGGTGCCGGTGACGGTGCGCCAGGCCTGCGCATCGTCGTGCAGGACGCGCACCGCCGCCTGGACGGCCCGGCCGAAACCGCGCACCAGGTCCGGCCGGGCTGCCAGGAGCGCGTCGGGGAAGACGAAGAAGGTCGAGGGGACGGTCCGCACGCCCAGCATCGGCAGGAGGTCGAGGAGATCGCAGACCTCGACGAAGTCACCCGTCGCCAGCAGGGCCGGCACCTGGTGCCAGTAGAGCAGGGCCGCATCCACCGTGCCGCTGGTGAGCTGCTGCCGGAGCGCGGTCTTCGATCCGGCGTCGAACCGCGTGCAGGCGGTGTCGGGGTCGAAGCCGTGCCGCAGCTGGCAGGCCGCCCGCAGGAGCTGCCAGTTCTTGTCGTCCGGATGCACCACGCCGATGCGGCGGCCGGGCAGGTCGGCGAGCCAGCGCAGTGTCGAGATGCCGTCGCGGCGAGCCACCAGGCCGCCGAAGATGGCGCCATAGGGTACGGCCGCGGCAAGCGGAATGCCCGAGCGCCGGCAGCGCGCAATCGACAGCCAGTCGGTGTCGACCAGGTCGGCCGTCGCTGCAGCGAGGCGGGCCTCGGTGGCCTGCAGTCCGCCCTGCACCTGATCGTCGGCGAGGTCGAGCTGGAGCCCGAAGCCGTTGGAGCGGTCGAGGCCGAGCTCGACGATGGCGCGCATCAGCCAGCGCCCGCTGCCGCTGGCCTCGAAGGTGGCGCGCAGCAGCGGCAGGTCTTCGGCCACGCGCCGGCCCAAGGACTCAGCTGGCATAGCCCGAGGCGCGGTCCATCAAGGTGTCGACACGCTTGCGTTTCTCGCGGACCCAGCGCGCCCGCAGCTCGGCCAGCTCCTCCGCGTACTCGTCCAGACTGTCGGCCCCGGCCAGCACGCGGTCGATGGCCTTCCGGTAGAAGCGCACCAGATCCCGGATCATGGGCACCGGACGTTCACGGCCGGAGAGCTTGAAACAGGTGACGCCCTCGGCGACCATGCGCGGCAGCTGTTCGAGCATGAGCCGGGCGTCGCGACGCAACGTGAGCTGGACCGGCGCGGCGTCGACCGTGCCGAATTGCCAGGTGGCCTGGCAGACCCGGTAGCACTCCTTGGCGCCGCGATTGGCGCTGCCGTGGAAGCAGGTCTGGTCCTCCATCGGCAACCATTCACGAAAGCGCAGATAACTGCTCATGATGCACTTGCCCGGACATATCTTGCCGGTCTGTACCGTCTCGAAAAGGAAGACCTCGAGGGCGATGTCGCTCGCCGCCCGGGCCGCGGCAATCTCCGGTACTCCCCAGCGGTAGGGCAGGATGATGGTGTCGGCGCCCAGCGACCGATAGAAATCGGTGTCACGAGCGTTGCTGATGCCACCGCCGATGCTGACGTGCATGGTCTTGTTCGGCAACAGCCGGCGCATGGCGGCGAGCGCACCGACATCGGTGACGACGAAGCCTACCGCGCCGAAGGCGGCGTAGGTCTCCGCCTTGGCGAGGAAGCGCCGCATCTCGAAGGGGCTCGGGTGGGTGTTGAGGACCACCAGCAGCTCGCGGCCGCGTGCCTGGGCGTAGTCGATCGCCGCCTTGATGTCGGCGTCGCCCATCTCGGATTCGTAGGGACGTCGCGAGAAGCCGAGCGGGCCGACGTAGACGACGTCGGCGCCTTCATCGACGGCGGTACAGGCCATCTCCAGCGAACCGCCCGGGGCCAGCAGCCGGACCATCTCAGCTTCTCCCGAAATAGCGCTGGCCGGCGGCCTCGAAGTAGTAGCCGTTGCAGAGCCCTTCGCGCGCCAGGCCGTTGAGCTCGACCAACCAAGGCGCACAGTCGGGGGCGGCCTGGGAGCCGAAGGCGCTTTCGAGCGCAGCGCGGTAGATGCGACCAACGCCGGCGGCGTACCCATTGGCCTCGCCCTTGTTGTGCACGTAGAACGCGGTGAAGCCCTGCACGGCCAGCGTGTTGGCGTGCTCGACCATGCACAGGTCCTTGCCCGACAGCGTCATCCGGCCGGTGTCCTTGAGCGACCAGTCGGCGCTGCTGCCGTCGTCCCGCCCGCGGGTGAGCCAGTGGTCCTCGGTGCAGGCATGGGTGCAACGACCGGCGGCGCCGTCCTGGCCTCCCTCCGTGTGTTCCATGATGAAGCAGGTCTCCGAGATGACGAGCGGGATCTTGCCGTGCACCGGCAACAGCACCTCGATCGGTGTGCTCTCGGCGATGTAGGCGATCTCCTTCAGCGACAGCTCGGGGTTGGGATACACGCGCGTCACCCCGTAGCCCTTCAGCACCTTGGCCGTCTCGTGGGTATAGAGGTTCCCGAAGACGCCGAAGTGCACCGGCACCGTGCTGCCCTTGTCCTGAAGGACGCGCAGCAGGCCGAGGTTGTGCACCTCGAACCCGTCGAAGGGCAACGCCAGCGCGGCGTCGAGCAGATCGCCGACCCAGGGCAGGTCGTGGTTGCTCGGCACCGCGTAGAGGCGCAGATACGCCTTCTGCCCGCGGGACTTGACCAGGGCGAGGCCCGCCTCGAGCTGCTCGGGGTGCGAGCTGAAGTTGTTCGGGTACTCGGGGCACGAGAAGTCACCCAGGTAGATCGCGTCGTACGCAGAGAAGTCGCCTTCCTTGAGCTCCGCGAGGTTGCTGACGTCGGTCGAGAGTTCGAACATGGGAGTGTGTTCCTAGAGGGTGGCGACGAGGGCGGCACGAGACTGCTTCTCGGCTTCAGAGATGAGCCGGTTGTCACGCTTCCCGCGCTCCGTCATCCAGCGGCTGCGGAGGACATCCAGCTCGGCGGCGAAGCGGCCGAGGTCGGGGTTGTCGCTGCCCTGGATGAGGTCGAGGGCGCGCCGGTAGACGCGAACGATGTCCCGCACCAGGCCGGCGGAGCGGTCGCGCCCCGGCACTTTCAGGCAATCGACGCCGGCCGCCAGGTAGGCCGGCAGCTCACCGAGCCAGAGGGCGGGGTTCGACTTGATGGTGATCGGCTGCTGGTAGGTCGTGGCGTCGACGGTGAAGTCCCACTCGGTCTGGCAGACCCGAAGGCAGTCGCCGCCGCGCGAGGCCGAGCCGAAGAAGTGGTCCTTGCCCTGGGCGTCGAGCCAGCGGCGAAAGCTGAAGTAGCTGCTCATCATGCACTTGCCCGGACAGATCTTCCCGCCCGAGGGCGTCTTGAACAGGAAGACCTCGATGCCGACCTGAGCCTCCCGCTTCATCTGCGCGATCTCGGCGATGGTCAGGCGGTAGGGAAGCACGATGTAGCTGGCGCCGAGGTCGCGCAGGAACTTCACGTCCTCGACGTTGGTGATGCCGCAGCCGACGCTGGTGTGGATGTGCACGTCGGGCAACATCCGGTGCACCAAGCGCATCGCGCCGATGTCGCTGATCATGAAGCCGCGCGCACCCAGCGAGGCGTAGTGCGCCACGCGTTCCAGGAACATCGGAATCTCGGTGGAGCTGGGCAAAGTGTTCACCACCACCCGCACCTCCCTGCCGAGACGCGCCGCGTAGTCGATGGTACGGCGGATCTCGTCGTCGTCGAGCTCGTCCTGCGCGCCGCGCCGGCTCCAGCCGATGACGCCGACGTAGACCGCGTCGGCCCCCTCGTCGAGCACCGCCTTGGCCATCTCCAGCGTGCCGCCGGGTGCCATCATCATGGCCATCGTTCGTCTCCAGTCGCCCTTGGCGAAGGCTCAGGCTGTGCCAGGCGCTGCACGTTCTCCCGCCAGACAGTCGGGTAGCGCGTTCGTCACGAGCAAACCTCGCGCCAAGCCCCGGGAGTGAAGGCCGGCGGCCGCTGTGCGCGATTCGGCAGCGCCTTGCCGACCTCATGAGCCACGCAAGGCTGGCGCCATCGCGACGTCGCGCGACATGTCACGGCGGCGTTACGTGCTGGTACGACCCGTGCCCGGAGCGCTCCGACCGACTTGACCGGAGCGGCGCTTCCAACTATCCAGGCGAGAGGGCTGCGCCGCGGGAGAAGAGGGCCCGGCACCGGCTCCGCCGGCAGGTCGCCCAAGACGATCCGCAGCGTGGCCCAGCATGGACTTCATCACCCCGCACCTGGTCGTTGGCAGCCGGGAGGACGCTGAAGACGGCGCCCTCGCCGGCCTCGGCATCGACGCGCTGCTGTCGCTGGCGCCGCTGGCGCGGCCACCCTCGGTGGCGCGGCAGCTCGCTCTGGCGATGCAGGATCGCGTCGACCTCCCGGGTGAATTGATCGACGAGGCGGTCCACTTCCTGCTCGAACAGACCACGCGCGGCCGCCGCGTGCTGGTCCATTGCGAGATGGGCATTTCCCGGTCGCCGGCCGTTGCCGCGGCGTATCTGCACGTGGTGCAGGGTATGGACCTCGGCGCGGCCCTGCGCTACGTCCGGGCGGTGCGACCGGTCGCCGATCCTCACCCGGCCCTGGTCGCCTCGCTCCAGGCGCACTACGCCTCGGTGGACGGGGCCGTGGAGCTGTCGAGGAACGAGAATCCGCTCGGCCCTTCGCCGAAGGCGCTGGCCGCCGTTCACCGCGTCGCGCGCCAGGTGCACCGCTACCCCGACACGAGCGGCAGCGCGCTCCGCTTCCGCCTGGGCCAGCAGCATGGCGTCGCTCCGAAGCAGATCGTGCTCGGCAGCGGGGCCAGCGAGCTCATCGAGCTGGCGGTGCGGGCGACGCTCGCGCCGGGCGACGAGATGCTGTTGCCCTCGCCGGCCTTCCCCGCCTATCGCGCCGCCGCGTCGCGCGCCGGGGCCACGGTGGTGGCGAGCCCGATGCCGGGCGGTCACTGCGACGTCGATGCCCTCATCGATCGACTTGGCCCGGCTACCCGCCTCCTCGTCGTCGTCACGCCGCACAACCCGTACGGCACCGTGCTTCCCCCCGCGGCCCTGGCGCGCTTGCTGGCTGCCCTTCCGAAGCAGGCCTGCTTGCTGATCGACGAGGCCTATCGGGAATTCGCCACGGCGGCCAGTTGGCCAGACCTGCGGTCGCAGCTCCATGCCGTTCGGCGCCTGCTCGTCATCCGGTCATTGTCCAAGTCGCACGGCCTGGCCGGGCTGCGCATCGGCTACGGCATCGCCACGCCGGCGCTCGCCAGTCACATCGAACGGTTGCGCCGCCCGTACAACACCAGCACGCTGGCGCAGGCCGCGGCGCTCGCCGCGCTCGACGACCAGGAACACCTCGAGCGCACCGTCGCGAACAACGCGGCGGGACGAGAGACGCTGGAGCGCGGCCTGGCCGCGCTCGGGGTCGAGTTCACGTCGTCGCAGGCCAACTTCGTGCTCTTTCGCGCCGGCCCACAGGGGGTGGCGCTGCTGGCGTCGCACGGCGTCCTGGTGAAGTGCATGGCCCGCTACGACCTGCCCGGCTACGCCCGGGTCAGCGTCGGCCGGCCGGCCGACAACGCGCGCTTTCTTGCCGCGTTGGCGGCGATCCAGAAGCCGGCCGCGGAGGCAGCCGTCCAGCGGTAGCCCCGCCGGGCCCAGCGGATCTTCACACGAACGGAACGTGTGAGGACGCGTCGCTCACGCCCGGTTCCGCGAGTCCTCGACGCGGAAGGGCGGCAAGCGCATGAGGAGAGCGAGAGAAAGTCCGATGACGAACCCGAGGCCTACGTTGTTCAGGGCGAGGCAAGCGCCCGCGGTGAGCAGCATCGTCGAGGCCGACGCTCGGTCGCTTTGATCACGCGTGACGAGCGCCAGCTCGATACCGCTGAAGCCCAGCATGACGCCGAGGATGCTCGCCGGGAAGGCGCGGCAGAGCGACATGAGCGAGGCGCCGAACAGGAGGCCGAGGGCCATCTTCACGGCACCCAGGAACAGGATCGAACCATTGGTGCGAGCGCCGAAGCGGTACTGTCCCGCCAGTCCGCCAGCGCCGTGACACATCGGCATCCCGCCGAACCAGGCCGCGACGAGGTTCATCATGCCGACGGAGACCGCCACCCTCCTCGGTGAGGCGGCGCGGTCAGGGAAGAGATCGATGGATAGAGCACACACCGCGACCACGGAGTTCAACGTCGTGAGCGGAATCTGCGGCAGCACCGCCTTCGGGAACGCGCTGACGAACGCGGGCCAGTTCGGTGGCGACCAGTGCGGCAGCGAGACGCCGAGGTGCAGCGACTGCGCGATCTCCGGCGTCTTCCAGATCGCCAGGGCGACGCCCGCGACGAACAGGACCAGGGCCGACGGAACCCGGCGCGACGAGAACAGCGCGACAACGGCGATCGCGGCGACGGCGCCAGTGGCGTAGCTGTCCGCGCCGAGCGGTGCGCCGGTCCCGGCCACCATCTGAAGGCCCTTCATGAGCAGGGAGAGCCCGAGCGCCAGCTGCACGCCGCGAACCACGCTCCTCGGGACGACTCGGTTCACCCAGTCGATGAGCCCGGTGAGGCCCAGCAGCAGGACGAAGGCGCTGACCGCCGCACCAGCCGCGAGGATCTCGGGAAGCGAGAGATGCTCGGTCAGGGCGACCGCGGCGATCGCCTTCATCGGCTGGACCGCCATCGGGATGGAGAATGTCAGGCCGGTGACGAGGTTGAACAGCCCCGCGAAGAAGAGCGCCGCGCCGAAGTCCAGGCCGTTCTGGGCCGACATCCCGACCGCAAGCGGCAGGAAGGTCCCCAGGTCGCCGAGCGACCCGGCGATCTCGTGGCGGTCGAAGCGAGCGTGGCGAAGCACTCCCGGCAAACGCCTCAGCTCTGAGGGCTGTCTCCCTGAGACGGGCCCGGTGCTGCTCGTCTCGCGCATTGTGGGCACCATGCTACAGGTGTGGCGGGATGCAGCGCACGACGATGTCGTCATCGGGGCCGAGCGGCAGAATGTTTCGATCGGGGGCCAATCACCCGCGGCCTACCTGGGCGCCTCGACACCAGCCTGGCATCTCGCTTGCTGCACTGCCGCGGCATGCCCGGCTACGAAGCGGCGCGGAAGATCATCCTCGAGCACGTGGCGGTTCTCCCGCCGGAGACCGTGCCGGTGCTGAGCGCGGTGAACCGGGTGCTGGCGTCCGACGTGACGGTGCCCTGGGACATGCCGCGCTGGGACAACTCCGCCATGGACGGCTTCGCCGTCCGGTCGGCCGACTGCACGGGTCCGGTGAGACTGCGAGTCATGGGCTACCTTCCGGCCGGTGGCCTGCCCCATGGCTCCGTCGGGCCCGGCGAGGCCATCAGGATCATGACTGGGGCGCCGCTGCCGCCCGGCGCCGACGCCATCGCGCCGGTGGAGGACGTCCAGGAAGAAGGCGACGCCATCCAGCTCCGGAGCGCCGTGAAGCCCGGTGCCCACGTCCGCCGCCGGGGCGAGGACCTCCGCGCCGGCGAGCCGGCGCTCCGGGCCGGGACGGTGGTGGGGCCGGTCGAGGTGAGCCTGCTCGCCTCCGCCTCACAGCTCACCGTGCCGGTGGTCCGCCGCGCGCGCGTCGCCATCCTGTCGACGGGTGACGAGCTGGTCGAGCCCGGCGAGCCGATCGGTCCGGGTCAGGTCTACGACAGCAATGCGCTGGCCGTCGCGGCGGCGGTGCTCCAGGCCGGCGGCGAGCCGATCAACCTGGGCATCGCCCGCGACGACCGGCCAGCGCTGCGGGCGCTGCTGGAGAAGGGGCTTACGGCCGACGCGCTCGTCACCTCGGCCGGCGTCTCCATGGGCGACCGGGACCTGGTGCGGGCCGTGCTCGAGGAGCTCTCGGTGCGCCAGGTGTTCTGGAAGGTCGACATCAAGCCCGGTCGCCCCACCGCCTTTGCCGTTCGCGGCTCGACCCCGGTCTTCTCGCTGCCGGGCAACCCGGTCTCCACCCTGCTGACGTTCGAGCAGTTCGTCCGGCCAGCGCTGCTCCGGATGATGGGGCACCGGCACGTGTTCCGGCCGCTGCAGCGGGCTCTGCTGAAGGAAGGGCTCACGAAGGCGCCGGGACGGGTCAACTTCGCGCGGGTGCGGCTGTCGCGCCGCGACGATGGGGTGCTGCTCGCCTCGACCGCCGGCAACCAGGAGACGGGCATCTTGAAGACTCTGCTCCGCGCCGACGGCATCGCCATCATCCCGGCCGAACAGGGGACCCTGGAGGCCGGGCAGCCGGTGTCCGTCCAGGTGCTCCGACCCGGCTTCGACGGGCTCGAGGCCTGAGATGTTGGAGCGCCAGGCCCGGTTCACGCTGAGCCTGAGCCTCGCCCGGACCGTCGGGATCGTGCTGCGCACGGCGCACCTGGGCGCCATGGCGGTGCTGATGGGCGGTGCCTGGCTCGGCATCCCGGCCAGCGCGCTCCACGCCTGGCTCGTGGCCACAGCCCTGACCGGCGTGGCGCTGCTCGCGAGCGAGGCGAGCCACAGCCGCCACTGGGTTTACCAGGGGCGCGGGCTCCTCGTCCTGGCCCACGTGGGCGCGGCCGGCCTGGCCCAGGCCCTGGGACCGGGCGTGATGATGGCCGCGTTGGTCGTCGGAGCCGTGGGTAGCCACCTGCCGAAGTCGATCCGGACGTGGTCGCTGCGGCACCGGGCCGTGGTGGATTATCGGCCCGATGCGTCAGGCCGTGGAGAAGACCCATGGTGAACAGGCGGAAGATCGGCGCGGCGGTGACCGTGGGCAGCGCTCGGCCCTGCGGCGAGACAAGCGGCTTACGGTGAGCCTGGTTGGTCTGGGATGGGCCTCCCGCCGACGAGGTGCGCTGTCTCGAAGGTGTGACATGTCTCTCTGTCCGAGCAGGCCGCGTTACGGTCGCCGGCCGGGGGCGACCTCCCCGCTACGGAGCGGGCGCCAGGGTGGTGGGCTGACGGACGTGCCCTGACGGTGGCGCGCGCCTTGCTTCAAACAGAGGCCTTCCGTAGTAGAGGCGCGCCGGGTCCCCCCTTGCCAGGGACTTCTTGCGCCAGCCTCTTGGGCCGGGGTCGAGGGACCGGTGAAGCGCCAAGCGGTAGGAGGTTGGCGGATGACGGCCGGACTGACCGATGCCTTCGGACGAAAGCTCGAGTACCTGCGGCTTTCGGTCACCGACCGCTGCAACTTCAGGTGCACCTACTGCCTGCCCAACGGCTGTCCGAGCGGATCGAAGGACCAGCCGCTGTCGCTCGACGAGATCGGCCGGCTCGCGCGGGCCTTCGCGGCCCTCGGCTTCTGGAAGGTTCGGGTGACCGGTGGCGAGCCCACGCTGCGCCGGGACATCGTCGAGATCGTCGAGCGCGTGGCCGCCACCCCCGGGATCACCCGCGTCGGGCTCACGACCAACGGGTACCGGCTGGCCAACCTGGCGGGTCCGCTGCGGCGGGCCGGTCTGTCCGCGCTCAACGTGAGCGTCGACAGCCTCGATCCGACTCGCTTCGAGCAGATCACCGGGCACGGAAAGCTCACGGAGGTCCTGGCTGGCATCGACGCCGCGGTCACGGCTGGCATCCCCACCGTCAAGGCCAACGTCGTTCTCCTGCGCGGGATGTCGGACGGCGAGCTCGGTCGCTTCATCGACCTCTCGCGCCACCTCCCCGTCACGGTCCGCTTCATCGAGCTCATGCGGACCGACGACAACGCGCACTACTTCGCCCAGTCCTACCTCCCGGCGGAGGAGGTCATCCAGAAGCTCGCGAGCCTCGGCTGGCGGAAGCTGCCGCGCCAGCACGGGGACGGCGTGGCGGAGCTCCACCGCCACCCGGACCACTCCAGCACGTTCGGGTTCATCGCACCCTACGGCAAGAAGTTCTGCGGTGACTGCAACCGGCTCCGCGTCTCCTCGAACGGCAGCCTCAAGCTCTGCCTCTTCGGAGATCGCTCGATCCCGCTGCGGCCGCTCCTCGCCACCGACGCGCAGGACGAGGCCCTGATCCAGCGCATCGCATCGGCCGTGCTCTCCAAGCCGGCGGCGCACCGGCTGGACCAGGGGTACAGCGGCAGCACGACATCCCTCGCGACCATCGGCGGGTAGGACCCCCATCATTCGGTGGAGGAAGATGGGCCGCGTGCTCCAGCTCCGTACACCGAACATCCAATCCCCCGGCGCGGCTTCGCGAGCCCTCGCCGCGCGTGGAGATGCGCTCGCCTGGCTTCGTGCTTGCAGAAGTAAGTATCGCAGGACACTGAAAGCGAAGACCACAAGAGGTGACAATGCAAGTTCCTCTGGCGACACACCTCACATGGAGTGACCTGGTGACCGGCAAGGCGAATGTAAAGCCATCGTTCCTCGCGGCTCGACTGTTGCTCGTTCGCGCCCGTTTGGAGAGCAACGGCAATCCCGCCTGCGTGGGGAAGCTCGCGACTGAGCTCCGAGAGCTCTTCGCGCAGAACCCCGACTCGCCGGCAGTCCAGCATGACCTGAAGATGATCTTCGGCTGAGGAGCCAACATGGAACGACATCTCCTGCAGGTGGAAGAGGTTTCGGCGCTCATCCGTGCTGGCCAGCCGCTCCTGCTGGCGGGGGACGAGAGCCTCCTGCGGCGCCTCCCGCCCGGCAGCTGGATCGGCGGGACCATCCCGTACTTCATGGCCGACGCCGGCGGCTGCGTCGACCGCGAGCGCGTATTCGTCAGCGCGCTGCCGGCCGGGCTGACCTGCCGAGCCATCCGCCGCTACGGTGCGCGGGAGATCCACGACGTCTACACCGACCTGCCCCAGGATGGCTTCGGGGTCATCATCGCTCCAGCCCAGAGCCAGGTTCATTTGTCCTTCGCGCTCGACGCGCCGGGGTATGAGAAGTTCGCCACCCGCCCGCTCGTCGGCTGGATTTCCGGCGTTCACCTCTCCGAGATCGGGAAGACCTCCCCCAAGGTCATCGACGGCAAGACCGGGGAGGCGCTGGACCAGGAGGCCGTGGTGATGCACGTCGGCCTGCCGCAAGGAAAGGTCGCCGAGCTCAACATTCTCAACATCTTCGGGCAGGGCGACGGTCCGGCGATCTCGTTCCCGGAGACCGGCTTCTCCGCGACGACCGTCGAGATCGACGGCCGGAGCTGCAACCTCGCGCAGCACGTGCGCGAGGCGGGGCTGGACATGCGGCTACCGCTCGTCGCGGACTACTGCGGGACCAGCATCAACGTGAGCTTCCAGAAGGTCGACGATGCCAAGGGCGAGGTCCACTTCTACGCGCCGGTGTTCGCCGGCATCCAATACCGCCAAGCGCGGCCGGTAGGGGACTACGTCACCGAGTTCACCTCGGGCCTCCCGAAGGGCATCGACGGGCGCGTCGCCTTCTCCTGCAACTGCATCCTGAATTACCTGCACTCCGGGCTCGAGGGGCGCCGCACCGCTGGCATCTACGGCCCCATCACGTTCGGCGAGGTCGCGTACCAGCTGCTGAACCAGACCATGGTGTACGTCACCATCGACGACGTGGCGGGATAGGCGCGGCGCCGCGTCCCGGGCGTCGGCAGGCCCGATCCGCGGTTGCCGGGATCGAGCTTCGCCGTCGTGCGCGTACCGGCCATGCCGATCGCCCATTCCAGGCGATCACCTGTTCCGGCCAAGGCGGATTCCGGGGCGTGACGCCGCTGGGTAGGTCTCCTTCGCCGTCTTCTGCGCCTTCGCCGAGTCGCCCTTCACCTTCCTGATCGACTCGCCGCTGAGCTTCACACCGTGGGAGTTGTGGACGAGCCGGTCGCCGACCGCGTCGGCGCCCCTAGCCGAGCGACGCCCGCACGAGCCACGACCCGGGCCGGTGGACTCGCATCCAACCATCTACCCCCCACATCCGGCCGGCACGTGTTGCCAGAATCACGACCAACGTCGTGATGAGCATGTAGTGGAAACCCTGCTGCGCCGAGCCCTGCCACTGCACCGCCAGGCCGTAGTTCACGACCAGCACCAAGCCGATTGCGGACGCGAGCGTCGTGAGACAGCCGAACACGAGCCCCAGACCGACCGCCGCTTCCCCAAACGCCGTGAGCTGAGCGTACACATGGCTGTTCGGCACCACGCTGTTCAGCAGGAAGTCCCTGAAGAAGGCGATCGGATTGCCCTCCGCGTACTTGCCGACCAGGATCGGCATCACGTGCTGCCAGCGATCCGACGCGGTGGGGACGGGCAGGAAGCCCCAGGCCAGGGTGACGCTCAGCTTGGTGAAGATGGCCTTCGCAAACCACGCTCCCACGGCAATCCGGAGGACCGCGAGCCAGCGCTCGGGGAAGCGCATCGCGGGCACTGTTCCAGCCTGCTCGTCCATCGGATTGTCTCCTCCTACGGGGACCCTTCGCCCTCAGGCATACGGCCGCCCGCCGGACGGCGTTGGGCTGAAACACCACGGCGGCGGTCCGCGCACGAGCGGCCACCGCTCTCTCGAGCGTCCACTCTACGCTCTTGCATCCCGGAATGGCGCCGACCTGAAGCGCCCAAGCGCTGCACGCCGGCGCTTCCTTCACGACGGAGCGCGCCACTTCGGCCTGCTCGCTCCTCCTGCCGCCCGCAACGCGCCGGCGATCGGGAAATCGAAGACGATCTGACGGCTACAACGTCGTCGCCGTGCCGGACGTGAGAGCGCTCAGACCGTGCACGCCTTCACCACGAAGGGGCCCATCGAAGCCACCCCGCTGAGGACGAGCCAGCGATCGACGGACCGAAGACGGCGCGCATCTACCGGCCGAGAACGATGTCCAGCCCCACGAACACCAGTTCTAGCTGCTTCTTCGAGATGCGACCGACGCGCTCCGTGAGCAGCGTGCGATCCAGCGTGACGATCTGCGAGACATTCGCGACGGAATCCTTGGAGAGCCCGGAGCTCCGCGCGGGCAGCAGGACGTTTCCGGGTGCCTCGGCCCACTTGACGTTGCTGGTGAGCGGCACGCATACGACGGTGGCAACACGGCTTCGGTTGAAGGCGTCGCCCTGGACCACGAGGACGGGCCGTCGGAACCCGGGTCCGGATCCCACTGGCTCGGGAAGGTCGGCCCAGCAGACGTCCCCTTGAGCGATCACCACTCTGAGCGCTCCAGCACGCGCCGCGCGGCCTCCGAGGTAAACTCGTCTGGCCTGGTGTCTACTTCGGCTGTGAGCCGATCGATGGCCTCCGTGATGGCCTCCGGCTCGTGGCGAGCCACGTATTCGGCTACCGCCTCCCTGTAGAGCTCGCTGCGAGTCTTCTTCAGGCGCCGCGCGAGGCGCTCCGCATCGCGGAACACCTCGTCGGGAAGGGAGATCGCCGTTTTCATACCAAAAGTATAACCCGAGCTGCCTCCGTTCACAACGAATGGCTCCCTCCTGGTGAGCAGCGCGCGAACCTCAGACAAGTTCGCGCCGACTCTTCAGCGTGGACCCCAACGGGGTGCGACGGTCGCTGCCGGAAGCGTACCTGCGGCTCGCCGCCCAGGCCGCCCTGCGCGGCGAGAAGCCGCCGCTCCCGCACGAGATCGCCGCCGCGGCCTGACCTCCAGCCGCGGCGGTGGCAGGATCGCGGCCGTGAAGAAGATCTCCGCCACCATCCTCGACTTCGCGAAGCCACTCACCGACGGGCTCGCGGCCGACGCGCCGTTCGACCTCCGCCGCGACACGCTCCGCATCGCGATCACCCTCTGGAACGCGCTCGTCTTCCAGGCGTCCTCAAGGTGTTCGCAGAGCGCTACCTGCTCGAGCCCCCGAGCGATTCCCGGGAGCTCACGCCACGACCGAGCGGGCGACGCCGGAGCGTAGCGCGCCAGGTACTCGGCGACGCGAACGCGCGAGCAGCGACGAGTGGCTGCTGGCTCTCGCAACCAACGCTCCCGGCCACGCAAGTGCGCGAGCCATCCTGCGTGCGAACGATAGGGTCGACCGGCGGCGATGGGGGTTCAGCCGCAGTGGCATCGCTTCCCGACGGTCGTCGCATCGAAGGGCGCTGGACGATTCCTGGTGCAGCGGGCGGCGGCTACGATTAGCGCATCACACGGATCGACTGCCCCCTGGTCAATGGCCGACACGGCCTCACCCCAATACCGAACGCTACGAAACGGAGGACGAGCACATGGCAAAGAACACGATCTTTCTGTGGTACGACAAGGACGCCGAAGCCGCGGCCCGCTTCTACACCCAGACCTTCCCAGATAGCGCGATGGGTCGCACTGTCCGCGCGCCCAGCGACTATCCCAGCGGCAAGAAGGGCGACGTGCTGATGGTCGAGTTCACCGTAGCTGGGGTGCATTGTGTGGGCCTGAATGGTGGACCCGAGTTCAAGCACAACGAAGCGTTCTCGTTCCAGATCGCGACCGACGATCAAGAAGAGACCGATCGCTACTGGAACGCGATCGTCGGCAATGGCGGCCAGGAAAGCGCGTGCGGCTGGTGCAAGGACAAGTGGGGCGTGTCCTGGCAGATCACGCCGCGGGTCTTGACCGAAGCGCTCGCGGCAGGGGGTGAGGAAGCAAGGCGCGCTTTCCAAGCGATGATGCCCATGAAGAAGATCGACGTCGCCACGATCGAGGCCGCGAGGCGTGGCTGACGCTTGGCGCACACGCGGTCTCGCCTTCGCCTCTGGTGGTCCCGCGCATGTCATGCTGCTCGGCCTGATGATCGCCGGCGTAGCTCGAGTCGCGGGCCACGCCCTCCGTGGACGCCAGCCACGTGCGCATTACGCTGCGCGAGCAGCCTCCCCGCCGCGTGGCGCTGCTCTCGCTGCCGCTCCTCGCCGTGCGCTTCGAGTTCGAGGACTCGACCCGGCTGCGACGGAGGACTTCCTCGCGCACTTCGACGCGTACACCCGCCGTGGCGGCGGCTAGAAAGGAGAAGTGTCCCATGGGAAAGCTCAGAGTCGACGGCTTCGCGCTCTCTCTCGACGGATATGGTGCCGGCCCGCGCCAGGACCTGGACAACCCGCTCGGCGTGGGGGGCGAGCAGTTGCACAGGTGGCTCGTCCCGACCCGCACGTTCAAGGCGTTCCACGGGGGGAAGGAAGGCACGACCGGCATCGACGACGACTACGCCCGGCGCGGCACGGAGAACATCGGCGCGTGGATCATGGGCCGCAACATGTTCGGGCCCATCCGAGGCGACTGGCCGGACGAGGGATGGAAGGGCTGGTGGGGCGACGACCCGCCGTACCACGTGCCGGTCTTTGTCCTCACGCGTCACCCGCGGAAGGCGATCCAGATGCAAGGCAACACCACGTTCCATTTCGTGACCGAGGGCATCGAGGAAGCGCTGCGGCGAGCGAGGGCGGCAGCAGGGTCGAAGGACATTCGCCTCGGAGGCGGGGTGGAGACGGTCCGCCAGTACCTTCGCGCCGGGCTCGTGGACGAGCTGCAGCTCGTGATCTCGCCCGTGCTGCTCGGGTCGGGCGAGCACCTCCTGTCCGGCCTGGATCTGCTCGCGCTCGGCTTTCGGGTCGCCGAACACGTCGCCTCGAAGGCTGCGACGCACGTCGTGCTGAAGCGCGGGTAGGGCTCACGGTCCACGATCTGCGGCGCACGTGGCGCAGCCTCGCCATGGACCTCGGGATCGATCACGCAGTCGCGCGGCTCTCCCTCGGGCACGCTGGGCTCGAGGGCATGGAGGGCGTCTACGGTCGCTCCCAGATGGTCGACCAGCGCGCTGAGGCCGCCGAGCTCGTCGCCGCGGCCCTGGACCGGATCCGGCTTGGCGAAGCCGCGCGGGTTGTTCCGCTGCGCGAACGAAAGACGTAGAGGGCCCCAGAGTTCGGACGTACCCGATCACTCATCTGAGCGCCCAGGCAAGGCGTCGGTGGCCGGGATCGCCTGGGAGTGAGAGGCGCCTACCGGCGATGTCGGCGAGGAAGGCGCAGAGGGCGACGCGCTCGGCGTCGCTGGCGGCGGGCATGAGCCGGACGGTCACGGCGCGCGAGGCGATGTGGACGGTGCCGGGCGCGGCAAAGAGCGTGGCGAGCAGCTTCTTCGCCTCGCGGGGCCGGTCCATGTGCTTCGCGAGGAGGACCGCGAAGTCGGACTCGAGGTTGGCGAGCGTGGTGCGCAGGGTGTCGAGCACGTTCTTGTAGCCGAGCTCGTGGCGGCGGAGCTTGCCGGCGAGCGGGGTCGCGCTCACGGGCGCGACGGCGGGGACGGTCGCACGAAGCGCCATGAGCTCCTTCTGCCGCTCCATTGCGGCGCGGGCGTCGCGCTCGGCCTGTGCGCGCGCGGGGTCGTCCGCGTCGAGCCGAGCGAACTTGCGCCAGGCCTCGCCCTCCGCCGTGTGCGAGAGCTTGAGCACGCGCTCGAGCCGGCGCCGCGCCGGGTTGGGCACGAGCGCGTCGGGCGGATACTCTTCCACGCGCCGGCCGTCGAGGTGGTTGATGCCCCAGCGCTCGACGCCGTGTTTGAGCTGGTTCTCCTGCAGGCCCCACCGCGCCAGGTGGCCGCGAATGAGCGCCTCGGCCGGCAGCTCGGACACGGCGAGCAGGTTCACCTGCTGTCCCTCCTCGGTGAGGAGCGCGATGCGCCGGACCCGCCCGCGCCCGGCGCGCAGGTTCTTCTGCGGCGCCTCGGTGTACGCGATCCGGATCGGCCGGCGCGGCTCGCTCGCGAGCGTGAGGGTGAGCGACTTCGTGAACTCGGTCGCGCCGATCTCAGGGTACGGCTTGCGCTCGTAGGTGACGAACTCCGCGCCCGCCTCCCGCAGCTCGGCCATGGTCTCCGGGAACGCTCCACCGCGGTCGAAGACGAGCACCGGGGTCACCTCGTCCCCGAGCGACAGCTTCGCGAACTCCACCACCGGCATGAGCCACTGACACAGGGAGTCGTGCGAAGTCGTGCTCAGCCGCCAGAGCGGGCAACCTTCCTCGTCGTGCACGTAGTAGTCGGAGATGCCTGGCACCGCGCGCTTGTCCTGCATGCGCCAGCCCTTGCGGATCACGCGCTGGCCCGTGTACGGCCGCAGGTGACCGTCCACGTAGAGCCACACCCGGTCGTCGCCCTCGCCGGCGCGGGTGAGCAGCCGCGCCGCCATCGCCTCGGGGAAGGTCTTCGCGGCGATGTCCGCGAAGTCGTGCAGCACCCGCCGCGTCCAGCTCGCCGAGATCCCGCCACGGCGCCGCAGGAGCGTGTCCACGCTCGAGGTCTCGAGCCGCCGCACGCCCTCGACCGAGCCCTCGCCGAGCGCGAGCGAGATCGCCGTCGCGTCGATGGCGGCGCGGAGCGAGGCGCCTGGCACCTCGCCCCGGTGCTGCGCGGCGAGATCGTAGAAACCGATCTCGCGCAGCCCGCCGAGGAGAAGCCATGAGCCCACGTGCTGCACGACCGTCCCCGCGGGCGGCGCGACCTCCTCGAGCGTCGGCTCGCCGGATGTCGCCTCGGCGGGCGCGGCCGCGGGAGGCGCGGGCGACGTGGCCTCCTCGACGACGTCGGCCTCGTCGCTCGTGGCCACCAGCGCGAGTGTCGGCTGTGACGGCGCGACCGCGGCGGGTGGCGCGCTCGGCGCACTACGCCCGGTGCTCCACTGCCGGTACACCTTGTACACCGTGCCGTAGCTCGCTTGTTTCGCGACCGCGGCGTGCGCCGCGCGGGGACCGAGCCCTTTCTCGAACAGCTCCGTCAGCCGCTGGAGCAGCTTTGGCGTCCGCACCGTCCAGCCGCCGCGCCGGCCGTAGTCCGCCACGGCGCGTACCCCACCGCGCTTCTTCCGCGTCGCCACCCGGCCCACCGTCGCGACCGACACGCGGAACGCGAGCGCGACATCCTCGCGCGACGCCTGGCCCAGTACCACCGCGATATACACATCCCGTGAAGCGACGTCGTCGCGCGCGTAGACGCCGAGCAGCTCGCCGCGCACGAACACGGCGCAGGTGCCGTCGTCGTGCTGCTCGACGCACCCGCCGCGCCCGAACCAGATCCGACTCGGTTCCGCCTCCGCCACGCCCGCCAGCATCGCACCAGTCGCCGTCGCCTTCATCGCCGGCCATCGTGGCACGGCCGATCTCCGGCCCATAGATCACGGCGTGTCCCATCCCCTCCTGGATCGTGGGACCGCTCCGGTGCAGCGATTCCCCGCTCACGCAGGGTGACTGACGATACGTCGCTCAACCGCGCGAACTTCGATCGGTCTGCCCGGACGGGATATGGTCACGTCCGAACTCTGGGGCCCGGCACGGTTCATGCCGCTCCCAGCACCCCGCGACGAGGAGGTATCCACCCTCCTGCGCTTTGAGCGGCGTGGATCGCGATTTCGCGGCACCTTGTTCGGCCCGAGCGCGGACTCGCCACATCGTTACCTGGCAACTGGTTCTCGCATCGGCCACTCGCCGAGGAGCGACCATCCGCGTCCACGAGTCGCGAGGTCCACTGCGACGAGGTTCCCCGGCATCGCGACCTTGTTCAGTCCGACGCAACGGACGCCCGCGACCTCGGCATCGAGCCGGGTATGGTGATGACCGAAGAAGCAGACCCGCGGACGAACGCGGTCGAGCAGAACGTCGAGGCCCGCCGCCTCGCTCACGTATCCCGCGCCGCGCCGGTGGCGATCGAACTTCACGCCCGCGGGTGCGTCGTTGCACGAGCAGGACGTCGATCCCGGAGCGCCGAGAGAGCTCGTCGATCTCGTCGCGCGCGTAATGGCGGAAGGATCTCTTCGCGATCCCGGGAGTCGAGCCACACGAAGTCCTCGTGGTTCCCCTTGATGAAGATCGTCTTGCGCGGCACCGCACGGCGCTCGGCGAACCAGGAAGGGAAATCGCCCGCGCCCTCGTGCTTTCGAGTCGCCTTGTCCACTCGGTCGGGATCGGGCCAGACGCCGAAGTCTCCAACGTGCAGCACCCACTCGAACCGGCTGCCGAGCGCGCTCTCGAACGCGAGGACGTCGTCGTAGAGTCGGCCGATGGCTCCATGAATGTCGCCCGCAGCACAGAGAAGCATCGGCGTTCGCCTATGGTCGCTAACGAGCCGCTTCACGGCCGCGCGGCAGCGGGCACGCGAGCGATTGTCTCGCGGACGACCTCGCGCGCGACGGCGATGGCCTGGTCGACCTCGTCGAGCGCCGGCTCGTCTGGGATCCCGGGGTAGCGGAACTTCCACCTTGTGTAGCCAGGAGCGGGTCTCGACGAAGACGGCCGGGTCACTCGCCAAGGAGGACCCGCCCTTCACGAACCACCGTTGCGGGCAAGGACATGACCACGCCGAGTCGCTCCTCGAAGGCCCGGCGTGTCCAGACCAGCACGTCGGCGGCGACGCCAGTTCCTCGGAGGACCTCGTAGGCCAGGCGGGCGCGCCGGCGCTCGGGCGGCGCGTCGTCCGGCACGACGAGCAGGATGTCGTAATCGCTGTCCGGCCCGGTCTCGCCACGCGCTCGCGAGCCGAAGAGGTAGACGCGCTCCGGCTGGTAGGCTGGAACAAGCCGACGGAGCAGCTCCGCCAGCGTCGGATCGCTCACCCTTTCCGGGACCTCGCCCACGAGGATCATTCTACCCGCGCGCGTCAAGAATGGCGCTCTCCGCCACATGAGGCCAGGACGCCGTCTGCCACATGGTGAGCTCGGAACAAGACGTGGCGCGCTCAGGGCTGTGGCTGCCGGGCCGCTCGTTCCAGAAGGCCGATGTCGCAAGCGATGGCCGCCGCACGATCGGGCTCTCGCGGCATCGCAAGCCGCTTCCAAGCGATGAGCGTCTGAATCGAGGCGACGCGCACGACAGTCGAGGAGTAGGCCATCTTCGCTTCCCCGGCGAGCGGCCAGTGCTCGGCGAAGTCGAAGCCAGGAATCGGCGTCAGCACGTCTACGTTCAGCACTGTCTTCTCGGGGACCCCGGTGTTCGGGCGCGCGAGTTGGCTGGGGTCATCCGTGATGCGCCGCCCAATGATCGCACTCACCGCGTCGATGACCTTCCGAGCCGTCTCCTCGGAAGGCTCGGTGACCAGATCGAGGTCATTCGGCTCGCGCCACTCAGGAACATGGAACCGCGCGGCGGTGCTCCCTATCACCATGTATCGCGCTCCGCTCGCCGAGAGGCGGGTGAGCAGCGCTTGGTTGTGGCCCCAGGTGATCAGGATGTCTCGCATTACGGAAGCTCGTTTGGCGGGCCCCAGAGTTCGGACGTGACCATATCCCGGCCGGGCAGACCGATCGAAGTCCGCGAGGTTGAGCGACGTATGGCCAGTCACCCTGCGTGAGCGGGATTTCGCTGCGCCCGAGAGGTTCCAGGATCCAGAAGGGGATGGGACAGGCGCGGATCTATGGGCCGGAGATCGGCCGTGCCACGATGGCCGGCGATGATCGCGACGACGAGCGGTGCGATGCTGGCGGGCGTGGCGGAGGCGGAGCCGGATCGGTTCTGGTTCGGGAAGGGCGGGTGCGTCGAGCGGCACGCCGACGGCACGCACGCCGTGTTCGTGCGCGGCGAGATCCTGGGGATCTACGCGAGCGACGACGTGGCCACGCGAGACATGTTCATCGCGGTGGTGATGGAACAGGCGTCGCGCGAGGACCTGGCCCGAGCCTTTCGCGTGTCGGTCGCGACGGTGGGGCGGGTGAGGACGCGCTTCAACGAGGGCGGCGCCCGCGCGGTCGCGGACTACGATCGGCGGGGCGGCTGGACGGTGCGGACGCCCAAGCTCGTCGAGCGGCTCGTGGAGCTGTTCGAGAAGGGGCTCGGCCCTCGGCCGGCGCACGCCGCGGTGGCAAAGCACGCGAGCTACGGCACGGTCCACGCCATCTACCGCGAGTGGAAGTCGGGCAAGCCCGCCGCCACCCCCGCCACCATCGCTCCGCCGGAGGCGCCCGCGCAGCCGGCGCTCTCGTTCGAGGCGTCGAGCGAGGCCGAGGAGCAGCCGGCCGTGGCGGCCGAGGCGCCCGCGCCTGTCTCGGCGCCGTCGGCCGCGACGCCCGGAGTGCCGACGCTCGAGGCGGTCACGCCCGCCACGGGAACGGTGGTGCAGCACGTGGGGTCCTGGCTCCTGCTCGGCGGGCTGCGCGAGCTCGGGTTCCACGACCTCGCCGCGCAGCACCGCGGCGACGCGGTGGCTGCGGCGTCCCTGCGCGCCGCCATCGACGCGACAGCGATCTCGCTCGGGCTGGGCGAGGGCTCGGTCGAGGGCGTGAGGCGGATCGCGACGCCGACCGTGGAGACCCTGCTCCGCCACGCCGGCGGGGTCACGGCGAGCTGGGTGCGGCGCGTGCTCCACGACTTCGCCGACGCGAGCGCGAAGCCGTTCGCGGAGGCGATGGCGCGGCGGCTGCTCTCGCGCGCCGGCGCGGGCGAGGATCGGGTCTTCCTGTACGTGGACAATCACCTGCGGCCGTACACGGGCGAGCACGTGATCCGCAAGGGCTGGCGCATGCAGGACAAGCGCGCCGTGCCGGGCACGACCGACTACTACGTGCACGACGAGGAAGGTTGCCCGCTCTACCGGATGAGCACCACCTCGCACGACTCGCTCTGCGCGTGGCTCATGCCGGTGGTGGAGTTCTCGCGGCTGTCGCTCGGGGAAGAGGTGACGCCGGTGCTCTTCTTCGACCGCGGCGGTGCGTTCCCGAAGACGATGGCGGAGCTGCGCGACGCGGGCGCCGAGTTCGTCACCTACGAGCGCAAGCCGTACCGGGAGCTGGGTGCGACCGACTTCAAGGAGTCGCTCTCGATCACGCTCGCGAGCCAGCCGCACCGGCCGACGCGCATCGCGTACACCGAGGCGCCGCAGAAGAACCTGCGCTTCGGGCGCGGTCGGCTCCGGCGCATCGCGCTCCTCATGCCGGACGGCGCGCAGATCAACCTGCTCGCGGTCTCGGCGCTGCCCGCCGACGCGCTCATCCGCGGGCAGCTCGCGCGCTGGGGCGTCCAGGAGAACCAGCTCAAGCACGGGGTGGAGCGCTGGGGCATCAACCACCTCGACGGCCGGCGCGTGGAGGAGTATCCGCCGGACGCGCTCGTGCCGAACCCCGCACGGCGCAGGCTCGAGCGCGTGCTGAAGCTCTCGCACACCGCGGAGGGCGAGGGCTGGCGCAAGCTCGCCCGGCTCGCGCCGAACGATCCCGACCGCGAAGGCATCGAGCGCGACGTCCGCGCGGCGATGGAGCGCCAGCGCGAGCTCATGGCCTTGCGCGCCACTGTCCCGGCGGTCGCGCCCGTCAGCGAGACGCCGCTCGCGGGCCTGCTCCGCCGCCACGAACTCGGCTACAAGAACGTGCTCGACACGCTCAGGATCTCGCTCGCAAACCTGGAGTCGGACTACGCGACCATGCTCGCCCGCCACCTCGACCGGCCGCGCGAGGCGAAGAAGCTGCTCGCCGCGCTCTTCGCGGCTCCCGGCACGATCCACCTCGGGTCACGTACCGTGACGGTCCGCCTCATGCCCGCCGCGAGCGACTCCGAGCGCGCCGCCCTGCGCGCATTCCTCGCCGACATCACCCGACGCCGCCTCTCGCTCCCGGGCGATCCCGATCGCCGCCGGCTGGCGTGGGCGCTCAAGTAGATGATCGGCTACGTCCGAACTCTGGGGCCCTGGGGGCGAGCTTGAGATCATCGCTCACGTGGGGTCCAGGCGAGTGAGGTTGCGGGCGTATAGCGATGGCGGCCAGCTCGTCAGCGACCTGCCCGGCCGTAGTTGTGGTTTCGCCAGTTACGTCTTGGGCACGGCGCCGACAGCACCCGAGGCCGTATCCCGAAGAAACGCTCGCCCCCTCTCGTCGAGCCTAACGCCCGTTCCCGGCAAGTGTTTCCGGGATGGGCATTATCGGTCGCGAATCACGGTTTGGAACTCCTACCCGCCATCGTCCGCGACAGGCACGACGCCGCGAGCGTGCGCTGACGGGTTCGGGCCACCCCTTCCGGGTCCCTGGACGAGATCGACGAGAAGGCGGTCGTCTGCGTCCACTGCACGCGGGACCTGCTTTCCTTCCGCCCCGTTGTCCTTGCCGAAAACTCCGTCCGCCTAGCAAGAAGCTAATTGCGATCGACGGCGTAACCGGGCGTTACTCTTGGCAATGGTGTTACTCTCAGCGCCCGGGTCGTCAAGAACCATGACCGGTACCGATACTCAACGTCTGCCGAAAAAATGTCTTGCCGGGGCCGTACGGAGTTGCGAGGCTGTCTACTCGCAGTAGGGGGTCGCTTCCGAAAAGCCTACCGACGCGCAAATGCGCTGTCTCGCCTAGCCTGCTCTGAATACCCAGGAGGTTTCCATGGCGTTACCGGGTCGTGAACTTTCGTCCATCAACTTCGAATCCATGCTCGGCGGCCCATTGATGGCCGTCGTCAATGCCCAGGCCAAAGCGGCAATGAGCTCCGTGAACTTCATCAAGGCCGTGGGATTCAAACCGGGGGCTGGAACTGACGCCGAGAAGCCGGAAACGGGGGACCCCATCTACGTTGCCTTCAAATATCCCAAGGAGGTCGCCCCATTCCAGCCGGCGACCCTCGGCACCGTGACCGGGTTCACGATTGCCGTGGGCGGCACCGGTTACACGTCGGCCCCCACCGTCACGATTACCGGGGGCGGCGGGACGGGAGCCACCGCGACTGCCGTGATCACCGGCGGATCGGTTTCTGCAATCAATGTGACAAATGGTGGGACTGGCTACAACGCTACTCCCAACGTCTCTATCTCAGGAGGAGCCGGCTCGGGCGCAACCGCGACTGCATCGTTCGATGCGCCCAAGGCGGCGGTTCCCGCGCAGATCCAGACCATGATGCTCGAGGTCCCGATCCTCACGATGCTTCCCATTCCGTTCATCCGCATCGAGGAGACCACGATCGACTTCAACGCCAAGATCAACTCGGTCGAGGAGACGAAGACGGACGAAACCCTGAAGGTCGATGCCTCACTCGACGCCAAGGTGAAGTATCCGCCACTCTTCGCCGTGGCTTCGGTCAACCTGAAGGTCTCCACCTCGTACCAGAAGAACACGCAGTCGGGCGCGAAGGTCGATCGCACGTATTCCATGGCCGTGCACATCCGAGCGGTCCAGGACGAGATGCCGGCGGGGATGGAGAAGATCCTGGGTATTCTCGAGGATTCCATCAAGTCCCAGCCCGTTACCAAATAGGCGCCGCACGGAGAGGAGGATTGCGCCATGCCCAAGCTGGGGGACTTCATTGCCGTCTTGCTGACCGAAGCGGCGCAGGCCCGCATGAAGGCGGACGTGGAGATTCTCAAGATCGCCGAACTGTACAGCGGGCATGAGCTTCTGAAGCATCTTCCGGTCCCCCGCTTCCGGCTCCCCGAAATCCACGTGGACGTCCCCGTCGTCATGTCTTCCTTGAAGGGCGTGACCGAAACCGCGGACGCGAAGCCGTTCGCGCCCGGCCAGAAGGAGCTGGCGACGGCCCTCGGCCGGGCGCTCGCGGATTCGGGAATCGAGGCGCAGAACGCGGCCGCAGAGAAAGCGGCATCAGCGGCCCTGAAGGAAATTGAGCGGGCCGCAGATCGAAGGAGCAAACCTCCGTTGCCCATAGCGCGGGTCGCACAGTCGGCTGCCGTCGCCGTCGCGAAGGAAATCGGCGCGCTGCTTCCGGACGCCAAGGAGAAGCTACCCGGCTTTGAGGCGAGGGCTGCGCAGGCACTCCGGGAGGTTCTCGTCGCGGGCCAAGCCCCATCGCCCTATCTCGAGGTCCGCCTCGCTTCTGGCGATATCAAGTCGCTGGGTAGCTCGGAAAGCGCGACGCGTTTCCGTTTCACCCTCGTCGAAGATGCCTACGAGGTAATACCGAACGGCGACGACCAGCCCACGTACAAACTCGTGCCCGAGTAAGCTCCGATGCCGCTGCGGTTCGTCCAAGTCGATGAAATCGGGGCCTTGCTACTGCAGGTTCCCGCGCTCATCGACGGGTTCGAGCGCCGCAGCGCCACTTTCGTCGACGCGGTCATGGCCTGGCTGAAGGCGGCCGAGGACGTCCTGAAGCGGGACGGTCTCCCGGAAGCGTCCCATATCGCTGTCTCGCGATCCCAACTGCTCGAAGCATCCCGGGGACTCCAGAGCGGGGAAGTGAAAGTCAAGGGTAGACCCACGACCCGCAAGATCCGGGATGCGACGGCTGTCTCGGTGCTGCAACGGTGCAATCAGGTGCTTCACGATCTCATTTCCGAGCGTAAGGCAGTATTCCAGGACGCGGAGAGGATCTCCCGCCAGCTGATCACCGTGGCCGAGGCCAAAGGGATCCTTGACGCCTGTGCGGCCGCCGGCGGCGGCCAGGCTTTCCTGCAATGCTTGCAGGACAAGCTTGTGCGCGATTCCGACCTGGCCGGCATCTACCTGCACCTCGCCTCGCTCGTCGGCAAGCACGACGTCCTGATCTTCCTGGATCGCGCCATTCCCAGTTCCTCCTGAGGGGAAAGGCAGCGGAGGAATCGATGAAGCTGCAGGGTACGGTCGGGCAGGGAGGAGACAATATCGAGGCCGATGTGCGCCTCGTGCAAAGCCTTCTCAACCGGCAAAACCTCGTCCCTTTGGCTCCCTTGGACGAGAATGGCCGCATCTCCGCCGCGACCATAGAAGCGATCCGGCATTTCCAGGCGAGGAAGGTCAACATGGCGTCTCCCGATGGACGCGTCGATCCGGGGGGACGCACCTTCAGGGCCCTAGCCGTGTCCGGAGGAGAACGCGGATCGGGAGAGAGCCCGGAAACGCGGAAATCGGACCGCGACCTGCGAGCAAGGCTGGTCGACCCCCGCGTGAAGGAGACCGAGGTTACGACCCGCATCATCGACAAGCTTCTGCCTGAGTTGGCCAGGATCCGGGCAAGGATAATCGCCGGCTACTTGTCGGATTCGGATCAGTTCTGGAAGGTCAATTACCACTGGGAATACCTGCTGCAAGCCGTCGAGCACTCCCTCACGCTCCCCTTGGAAGCGCAGGCCAGTGTCTTACAGACCATCCGTTCCCAATTGCTCTCCTGCAAGCCCAACCCGGAGAAAGGGTATACCGGCGGGGCCGTCGGAAAGCCGGAGGACAAGTCCACATACGAGGAAACCGCGAAGAGGCACAAACTCCTTGCCCAGTGTAAGCGGGACTTCAAGAAGGCCGTCGAGCAGGGGAATATCAAGGCCAAGAGTCGGAAAAGCGCCCAGGTGTTCGACCTCGCGGCCGCGCCCGTGGCCTTTCCCGGGACGAGCAAGCACGGCAAGGGTTATGCATTGGATATCGAAGGTGACAACGGGGCGATCAAGGTCGTGTGCCAGGGCAAGGGTGCGACCCTCGTATTCGACGAGCAGAGCCACGTTCACGTCGAGTTCGCGTCGGGTTGACCTGAGCTCAGCAGGTTTCTGACCTTACGGCCGCGCCTACGCTCGCCCTCGAGCGAGCTCCACGCCGTCGCCAAGCGTCTCGCCAGGAACCGGCCGCAGCGGGGAGGTGCCCGCCGCTCAACCTTGACCGGCCTCGGATCCTTCAGCGGACCACAGCCGGATAGTTCACGTACACCAGGAACGAAGTGCCCCTCGGCACCTCGGCGTCGAGGATGCGCAAGCCCACGTGCTGCCCGTCGCCGACTGCGAGCCCGGTGAACGACAGCACTCGATCCGCCGCCTGAAGGCTGTCGCAGGACACGGCCACGCGCCCGTCGCTGGTCGCTCGCGCAGCGTGCTTCTCCAGGTACTCCAGGTGAAGCAGCTGCAACGTGACGCCCGGCTTCTTCCGCTCGGCGTGGAGGTACTCGAAGTCCGGCATCGCACGGACGAGCGCCGACGACGGCCGCGCGCCGTAGAGCCGCTCCTCGAGCGCGGCGTCCGCCAGCGCCTGGACCGCCGCCCAGTCGACGCCCGCCGCCGCCGCGCGGCCGAGCGTCTCCGCCACCGCGCCGAGCGAGAGCCCCACGCTCGCCGCGATCTCTCGATGCGTCCGGCCCAGCTCCCACTTCTGCCTCAGGATCTCTCGCGTCTTGCGCATGGACAATCGCTCCGTCGCCATCCCGCCGCCTCCGTGGTGGAGGCGCGGGACGGTGCGGATTCCGGCCATGCCGATCGGCCATTCCGGCCGATGCCGATCACCCGTTCCGGCAAGGCGATCACCCGGGGCGTGACGCCGCTGGGTAGGTCTACTTCGCCGGCTTCTGGCCCTTGGTCAAGTCGCCTCTCGTCTTCCTGAGCGACTCGCCGCTGAGCTTCACCTTGTGTGCGTTGTGGACGAGGCGGTCGCAGACGGCGTCGGCGATGGTCTCGTCGCCGATGATGGGGTGCCAGTTCTTGGGGTCGAGCTGGCTGGTGATGATGGTGGACGACGTGGCGTAGCGGTCCTCCATCACCTCCAGGAAGTCCCTGCGCTGCGAGGCGTTGAGCACCTCGAGGCCGAAGTCGTCGACCACGAGGACGGCGGTCTTGGCGAGGCGGCGGAGCAGCAGGAAGTAGGTGCCGTCGGCGCGCGCCTGGGCCAGTTCGTCGTAGAGGCGAGAGGCGCGGCGGTAGACGACCGAGTGGCCCTCGCGGCACGCCTTCTGGCCGAGGGCGCAGGCGAGGTAGCTCTTCCCCACGCCGGTCGGGCCGGTCACATAGTGCCCATGCATCAATTAGAGTGACGATGCACTATCGTTGGCACCCTATGTACGGTAGGCCAATCAACGTTCGGCAGCAACGCCAAACACGCGCAGACGGCGGCTATTTGCTCTGCGAACTCCCCGACGACACCATCTGCGCCCTGCCGGTGTGGATGATGGACGCCGCAGCTTGCTCACGCCATGCGAGCGGTCCATCCCTGGCCTCGGTGGGCGCGCTGGTTGCGCTGGGGAGGTTGCTCGATGCCACTCGGTCGGGAGGAGGTGATAGGCCGTTCGGTGGCAAGGAGGCCACCGATGAAGGAGAAGCGTGCGCCGAGCCCGCAGCTGCGGCTGACGCTGCTCGTGCAGTATCCAGCGGAGGTGCCCACCGAGGCGGAGCGCCAACTTCTCACGGCGCTGGCCGATCTACTCGTCGCCGTCGCAACGCACGACGGGATTGCAAGGGAAGGAGAAGGCGATGAGCGAGAAGATCCGTGATGAGCACTTGCGGCGCAGCGCAATGGTGTACATCCGCCAATCAACGCTTACGCAGCTGACCGAAAACCGAGAGAGCCAGCGACGCCAGTACGCGCTCGCCGATCGAGCCCGCGAGCTCGGCTTCCAGCGGGTCGAAGTCATCG
Organism: uncultured delta proteobacterium; assembly: GCA_963721145.1. GTDB lineage: Bacteria > Myxococcota > Myxococcia > Myxococcales > Anaeromyxobacteraceae > Anaeromyxobacter. The sequence goes on from CAVRIC010000002.1 coordinate 199,834, forward strand.
ATGATGACCTCGGGCGATCGGCGTCGGGGTTGGTCGAGCGCCCTGGCTTCCAGCGGCTCGTGGCGGCCGTGTGCACGGGCGACGTCGGCGCGGTCCTCAGCATCGAGGCGTCTCGCCTTGCGAGGAACGGTCGCGACTGGCACCACCTCATCGACCTATGCAGCCTCGTCGGCACGCTCGTCATCGACGCGGACGGCGTGTACGATCCTCGTCTGATCAACGACCGGCTGCTGCTCGGCCTGAAGGGAACGATGAACGAATTCGAGCTGAGCCTTCTGCGACAGAGGTCGCTCGAGGCGATCCGCTCGAAGGCGCGACGGGGCGAGTTCGCGTTCTGCCTGCCTATCGGCTTGTGCTGGACGCGAGTGGGGAAGATCGAGCTCGACCCCGATCGGCGCGTGCAGGAGGCCATTCGCCTCGTCTTCCGCAAGTTCGATGAACTGGGCAGCGCTCGACAAGTGCTCCTGTGGTTGAGACGCAACAAGGTGACGCTCCCAGCGGCGACCTATGGCGATGCGCAGAGGAAGGCCCACTGGAAGCTGCCCATCTACAACACGATCCACGCCGTGTTGACCAACCCGGCCTATGCCGGCGCGTACGTTTACGGCAGAACTGGGGAGCGCACGCGCGTCGTCGAAGGCAAGGCACGCAAGACGCGGGGCCACGAGAAGGCCCAAGACCAGTGGACGGTGTTGATTCGCGAACACCATCCCGGCTACGTCTCCTGGGCGACGTACGAGCGCAACCAGGCCGCCATGGCGGAGAACGCTCACATGAAGAAGCGCATGACGCGGAAGGCAGGACGTGGCGGGCGGGCATTGCTTGCAGGACTGCTGCGTTGCAGACGATGCGGTCGGATGCTGCACGTGACCTATGGTGGCATTGGCAGCCGGGTGCCGCGGTATATGTGCCGTGGAGCACACATCAATCATGGCGAGAGCTGGTGCATCTCCTTCGGCGGGCTGCGACCTGACCAGTTCATCTCATCGGTTCTGCTCGAGGTAGTACAGCCGAAGGCTGTCGACGCCGCAATGCAGGCGGCCGAGCGCGTGGCACAGGAGCACGACGACCAGCTGCACGCCGTCTCTCTCGAACTCGAGCAGGCGCGCTATGAGGCAGGACTGGCCGCGCGGCGCTACGAGGGCGTCGATCCCGACAACCGCCTGGTCGCCGCCGAGCTGGAAGCGCGGTGGAACGCTGCCCTCTCACGCGTTGGGCAGCTCGAGTCTCGTCTCGAGGCAGCAAGACAAGCCTCGACGACGACGACTACCGTCGACCGCGAGACGCTACTTTCGCTGGCCGCGAATCTGCCAGCGGTGTGGAACTCGGCCGCTGCCGACATGAAGCTCAAACAGCGCATCGTCCGTTTGCTCATCCACGAGATCATCGCCGACGTGGACGAAGGCGCCAGCGAGATCGTACTCGTGATCCACTGGGTCGGAGGCCGACACACGGAGCTACGCGTGCCGAAGAACAAGACCGGCCGCCACAGCCGCACGACGGGCGAAGATGCCACGGAGGTGGTGCGCCGCATGGCGGGGCGCTGGCCCGACGAGCAGATCGCCGCGACGTTGAACCGGCTGCGCCTGCGAACTGGCGCCGGCAACACATGGAACGAGCTGCGCGTGCGCGGCGTGCGCGAACGGCTCGGCCTTCCCGCGCACGATCCTGCGGAAAACGCGCGGGCGACCCTGACGCTCGAGCAGGCAGCCGAACACCTCGGCGTCAGTGCAACGGTGGTACGCAAGCTCATCGCGCGCAAGCAATTGCTCGCAACGCAGGCGGCGCCGTCTGCGCCATGGGAGATCTCAGCGGTCGCCCTCGACTCGGAGCCGATCCGCCGGGCCGCCCAGCGTGCGCGAGAGGGCGGCTATAGCGTCAGGACACGCGCCGCCGATGCCGCAACGCTGAAGCTCCCAGGCATCGTTCCTGCGGAGGAAAGCTGAAACGGGCCGTCCCGGCCCACGTTCCGATCCCGTCGGTGAGGCATCTTCAACGAAGTCGAGGGCTTAGCGAGGAGGCGCACAATGTCATGGGATCGGTCTGGCCGCTGAAGATGACGTTCTGGTGCGCCTCCACCCAGCGGCACGCGGCGAGGTCGAGCATCACCGCCTTCTGGAGGCCGCGGGGGTGCTGGTAGTCGATGTCCTCGATGCAGGCGTCCTGGCGGAAGCGCGCGGTGCGCAGCCTGCCGGTGAGCTTCCGCTGCTCCCGGTGGCGCCACTCGGCGTCGGCGAGGAGGCCGACGAGGTCGAGCGGCGTCATCTCCTTCTCCTTGGGCTGCTCCATCCAGCGGCGCAGCGCCTCCGCCATCCCCTTGAGCTTCATCGCCACGAGCTTCTCCATCGTCTGCTCCACGAGCATGCACTTCTCCCTGGCCTCGATGAGGTCGGCGGTCGGGCGTGGTGCCCGGCGCCGGGGCGCCGCGAGGCCGCGTCGGCGCGGTCTCGGGTGGTCAGTGGTAGTAGCCGCCGCCGCGGATGTTCTCGTGGAGCGGCAGCGCCTGCTGCGGCTCGTCGCCGGGCAGCGGCAGCTGGTCGAGGTTGTTCTTGAGGATCGAGGCGACGCTCCCGGAGTTGAGCGTCCGGAAGTGCAGCGCCCGCGCGGCGGCCCGCTCGATCCGCTCGGGCCGGGTACTGCTTCGCCAGCCGCAGGATCCCGAGGCACGCCTTGAAGCCCTGCTGCGGGTGGGCCTTCGAGGCCATGATCGCCTCGAGCGAGCGCCGCGGTCTGCGGCCCCGTCTTCTTCGCCCAGCTCGGTGAGCCGCTCCGGCGTCCACTCCACCTGGTCGAGGTGGGCGCGCGGCATGTGCTCCTTGCGCGTGGTGTACTTCCCCTTCGCGTAGCTGCGCGGGTAGCTCTCGATCCGCGTGCCCGCGGCGGAAGATCTCGACGGTGGTCTCGGTGGCGCGCAGGTCGAGCTGCTCGCCGATGAGCGAGAAGTGGACGCTGTAGAAGTGGTCGTCGTGCTCGACGTGGTAGCTGAGGTCCACCCTCGGCCGGGCCCACTCGGCGTACTCGTAGGGCCGCACCGGCAGCGGCTTCAGGGCCGCCCGCTCGATCTCCTCGAAGAGCTCGCGCCGCGACTTCTTCAGGCGCCGCATCTGCCGGCGTTCAGCTTCTCCAGCAGCTCCGCCACCGCGGCCCGCATCTCCTCCATCGAGTAGAAGGTGCGGTTCCGCAGCACCGCCAGGATCCAGCGCGAGGCGATCAGCACCGCCGCCTCGACCTTGGCCTTGTCGCGCGGCTTGTACGGCCGCGCCGGGATCACCGCCGCGCCGAAGTGCGCCGACAGGTCCTCGTACGTCCGGTTGAGCAGCGGGCTCGTACTTGCTCGCCTTGCGTCACGCCGACCCGCGGATTGTCCGGCACCCAGATCTCGGTCGTGCCGCCGAAGTACTCGAAGGCGCGGACGTGGCAGCCCGATCCACGTCGGCAGGTCCTGGTGCAGCACCGGCTCCGCGTAGGTCAGGTTCGACGCGCCGAGCACCGCGAGGAAGAGCACCGCCTTCTGGCACTCGCCGGTCAGCGGGTTCACGACGTCGAGGCCGCTGCCGCTGAAGTCGATGAAGGTCTTCTCGCCGGCGCGGTGCGCCTGCCGCATCGTCGCCGACAGCGGCCGCGCCCAGCGCAGGTACCGATCGCAGAACTGGCTGTACTGGAGCCCGTCCGGCTGCGCCTCCTTGTACTCCTGCCAGAGCAGCTCTTCGTGACGTGCCGCCGCTGCAGCTCGCGGTGGATGTAGATCCAGTCCGGCTCCGGCCGGTTCGACACCGGGTGGCCCTCGTCGGGGAAGAGCAGCCGCTCGAGCGCGGCGTCGTCGTCGAGCTCCGGCGGCAGCGGCCAGCCAGCCTCGCCAGCGCGATGCGCCCGAGGTACTCGCTCACCGTGCTCGGCGACAGCCCGCAGCTCCGCGCGATCGCCCGGCCCGACTGGCCGGCCTGCAGCTTCAGCCTGTCGGGATAGACCCCGGCATCGCCGTCTGTGACGTGCGCGCCAGCGGCCCCCCCTCAAACCGTACTTGCGGATTTCCCGCATACGGCTTCCCTCGATCTTCACCTCCCGCGCCTTGAGTCTGCTGGGCGAAGGGCCGGGGACAGGTTCCACAGTTCGAGCCCGTGTTGCCTGTAGAGCGCGCCTCCCTGCACGAGCGACCATGCTGGCCGGCGGAGCGTGTGTTTCCGTCTCCACCACCGCGCGATGAGGCCGCCGACGTCGTGATCCAGGCTGGAGAGCCGCTTGCGCAGCACCCGGCGGTAGTAGTGCCGGGCTCCTCGGATATAGAGGTTCATTTCCTGGACAAGCTGATCCAGGTCGAGCCCCGTCCTTCGGGTTCTCCGCCGCAGCTCATCGCGGATGCGCCTGCGCGCCTTCTTTCCGATGTCGAGGTAGAGCTCCCCTCGGCGCCAGAAATGCGTGTGCCCCAGGAAGGTGAAGTGCTCCTTCCTGGCGTTCACGATCCGCGTCTTCTCCGCGTGAAGCGTCAGCCCAAGCCGCGACATGAGGTACTTCACCCATGCCATTTCTCGGTCCGGTCGCCGGCGGGTCAGCACGACGAGATCGTCCGCATAACGGATCAGACGACCGTCGAGGCTGCCCGCTTCCACGCGCCTGCGGTAGTTCCGATCGAGGAGGTTCAGGTACACGTTCGCGAGGAGAGGCGAGATGACCCCGCCCTGCGGCGTGCCCTGCGCGTTCCGCTTCGGCCGTCCACCATCGTGCTCGTCGACGATGGGCGCCTCCAGGAACGCCTTCACCAGCGCCAGCATCGCGCCATCCACGACTCGTTCCGCCACCGCCTTCATCAGACGGTCGTGTGGAATCGTGTCGAAGTAGGCCGTGACGTCGGCGTCGATGACCCAGCACATCCCTTGCCCGAGTGCTTCGCGGATGGCGTCGAGTGCCTGGTGCGCGTTCCGCTTCGGCCGGAATCCGTAGGAGTCCCTATCGAAGTCCGCCTCGAAGAGAGGTTCGAGCACCAGCTTCGCCGCCATCTGCACGGCGCGGTCGCGGATGTTGGGAATTCCCAACGGCCGCTCGCCGCCGCCGAGCTTCGGGATGTACACCCGCCTCACCGGACCAGGCCGGTACCGCTTCGCCTTCAGCTCATCGTGCAGCTCCTTCAGCAGCGCCTCGCTGCCGCGCGTCTCGATGTCCTCGAAGGTCTCGCCATCGGGACCTGGGGCTCCGCCGTTCGCCTTGCAGAGCGCGTAGGCGTGGGCCAGCACGTCCGTCCGAAAGACCTTGTCGTACAGTGCGTACGCACGGAAGCTCGGCTCCCTCTTGGCACGTAGGTAGAGCGCCCGTTGCAGCTCCCGGAGCTTCTCTGGGGTTTTTAGTGTCGCCACAATCCCCAGCTCCTTCCTTGCAGGGGTCGCATCTTCGAGTAGAGCCCCTTCCCTCCAGCGGCTTTCGCCGCCTTCGTCGGTACTACGGACTCGTCCGACTCCTCGTCCGGCCCACCCGCCTCGGCTCGCGGCCTTGTGCGTGCGGTCGCGGTCGCTTCACCGCGCCGGTCGAGGCCTCCCGCGTTCAGCGCGTTCCCTTCGCGGCGTGCCGTCCCTGATACCCCGGGAGAGCGCCACCGGCGTCATCGAGACTGCCCGGTGGGTGTTGCCTTCGCCCAATCATCAGAGGCTCGGCCTCTCCGTTGCGTTTACGAGGCTACGTCTGGGTTTGCTGCGCGCTACGGCCCGTCGCTTCGCAGCCGGTGGGTTGCTGCCCACCGGCATCCTGGCCCCGCTTCTGCTGGACGCCTCGCGGCGGCACGCAGGGGACCTCGCTACTCGGATGCTCGATTCATTCGAGGCGGGCTCCTTTCATCCCGCTGAGAACGCGCCGCTTCGCGGCGCACGATGATCTCTCGCAGCTTCCGCATCGGTAGCCTCTCGGCCGCCATCCCGCCTCCCTTGTGGAGGCGGCATCAGCGGCGGACTACCCAGCGGCGTCAACGCGCCCGGGCGACCGTTTTTCGCGGGGTCACCTGGCTATGCGTTCAGCGATCGGCTTGCTCCGGAATCGGTGATCGCCTTCCGCCGGAATGAGTGATCGGCTTGCTCCGGAATCGGTGATCGGCATGGGCCGGTACCCGCAGGTACAGCTCGTGAACAAGGCCGGACGAGATTCGCTCCAGCCATTCAGCAGCGCCGGACCACTGGCCCGCGTACGGAGTGCGCTCCCCCTTGACTGGCCTTCCCTTGTTCAACTGCTCGTCTATCCAGGCGAGCATCTTGATGTCGTTGAAGGCGACCGCGAGCAGCAGCATCAGCTCCTTCGTCTGGCGCAGTAGCTTCGGCTCGCCATCGACCGGGAGTAAGACGGCCGCGTCGTACTGCACCGGGTCAGCGAGTTCGAAATCTGGGCAACGCTCAGGCATCCGGGCGCGGCGCGAGCCGCTCCGCCTTGCGAGCGACGAGGTTCACCATGGACATCGCGAAGGAGTAGCAGAGGAAAGCGTCCTCCTTCGCTGCCCGAATCTCCGGGGCTGCCTTGCCAGCCTTGTCCGTCTTGTGGAGGAACTTCGAGGCCAGCTCGAACTGTTGCCTGACGCTCTCGTTGAAGGCCGCCACTGCTGCCGGCGTGTACCCGTCTCGCGCCAGCAACTGCTGGATATCGACGTCGTTGCGGAGCAGCTCCCAAACCGGCCGCAGGTCTTCCACGACGTCGTTCCACTCCCCCTTGAGCATGTCCTGCGAAGCCTTGTTGAGGGCGCTCACGGCACCGGCAAGGCGCTTCTCGACCTCGGGCGTCGCGATGACGAAACTCGGCTGCGGCAACTCGACAACCATGTACCGAGTCGCCCTCCACGGCGCAGTGTAGTCGTGCACCCAGTCGCCCGAGCTGATGGTGACCTTCATCGGGTGTCTGAGGACTTCGCGCTGCAAGAAGGTTCGCGATGAATCGCCGGACAGCAGCCACATGTCCGAATACTGAGAGTGAAAGCGGTCGCGAGCTGACTGGTTCCGGAGGTAGAAGACGAGGTTTTGGCCGGTGTCCTTGCCGCCCTCGTCGTGGACATCGGGGCCAGGCACCAAGGTAGCAACCGTAGCTCTTGACGCGAGGCTCGCGGCCTCGATGTCACAGTTGAGGAGCACATCCCCTTTGCGCTCCGTTGAGCGCAGGTCTTCAATGTGGTCGAGCTGTCTTGCGGTGAGCGGCAGCGAGGCGTGCACGACCCAGCTCATCTCACCCGTGTTCAAGGTCGAGGCATCGAGGGGGAGCGGGTCGTTCGTGGCGCCCGTGCTGGGCATGAGGGTCGGCCGCGCGCTGCCCAGGAGCCGACCATCTGCGGATGCAATGACGAGCGTAAAGTCGAGCGGGACCTGCTGCCCGCGCCGAAAGGCGAAGACCAGCTCGAACCCCAGCGTGGGCTCCACGAACTGAGCATTGGGTTTCGGCGTGATGGAGACGAGACGCATTGACGACCTCCTACCTTCCTTGGAGGTGCTCTTTCATGCCGTTGACGAAGTCCTGAAGTTTGCCAGCCTCGATGACAGGGTCGCCCACCACAATCGGACGCCCCGCCGGGTTTCCTGCGAGGTCTGTCTCGGCCACGTTCAGCGGCTCACGTCGCCGCACCTTCCGAGTCCTGTACACTGTAGAGAACACGTCCGTCTCGTCCGACGTCGTGACGACTGGCGAGGCGACGAGGTATGCCCCCGCGTTTGAGGTCACCTCCAGGCGGGCCTTCGGGATTACAAGCGGTACGCCCTCAACTTCTTGCAGGGGTGAGCCCACTGCGAGGACGTCGACTTCCGTGCCCTCTTGGAATCTTGAAAGGTCGCCGCCGCCGATGAGAACCGTCTGGCGGTCGAGCAGCTTCAGCACCTTAAGAACCTGAATCTCGGTCGCCATCACTCTCGCCCTCTGCGTCTGCTCGGTAGCGGCTCGTCGTCGCGCTCGTCTGCCCCTTCACGAAGGTCCCTGACTGCTCGCGCGGCTTGAAGCTGGACAGCCATGCTCGCTTGAAGTTCCCGATACTCGGCCTTAGCGTCGTCCCGTTCACGCCGCGCGTCGGCAAGCAACTCGTCCGTGTACCGCTCGGCTTGGAGGAGAGTCTGGAGCGCCGTCCGGCAGCGCGACAGCCGGTGAAGTTCAAGGACCCAGTACGCGCAAAGCCCCGCAGCTGGCAGCGTGACCACCATCCCAAGCGCAACCGCCGAAGTGAACTGATGCAGCGCGATTAGAGTGCCCGCGGCAGCGATGCCGAGCGTTGCGAGTGCAAAGACGACCTTGCACGCAACGAAGAACGAAGCCCATGAAGTCTCTGCGAGAGCGGCGTGACCTTGCTCCCTCGGGTCGCGTCTGGGAGTACTGAGCGGAGGCTCGGGCATGACTGAAGACTTCATGGCTGTACCGCCGAGGGATGACACGCCGTGGCAGCCTACTCGTCCTTGCCCTCGTTCCCTATAGAGTCGCTCCAGTGCTTCAACCGCACCCTGCGCACGCCGTAGTCGAAGTGTTCGAGCACTATTCCGCGCTCGACTCCAAGGTCGGCGCCGGCCTCCAGGCCGGGTGGAACGACCTGCCACTCGTTCCCAGGGTGCAGTTGCTTGAGCACCGCTGTCAGCTCCGCGAGCTGCTTCTCCGCCTCTTCCGCCGTCGCTTGCCGGTTGGACTCCTCGCGTTCTCTTCGCGCGTCCTCCCGCTTCGCCCGGCGCGCCTGCGTCGCGTTCCATGCGATGCCGACGACTCCGCCAACGATGGCGACGAGAGTTGCGAGGCCTGCGACCCACGGCAGCGCGGTAGTCGACCACTGCGGCATCGGAGTCATCTTACCGTAGCGGGTCGGAGGCCAGCCCAAGGGCGCGCGATATAACGAGACTGCCCGGCCGCCGTGAGCCGAGCTACACCCCTGGTACCTAGCACGGGGAGTGCGTCCCGTTCCTGACCACCTCGCCTCGGCGCCGGTCAGCACGCGCCAGTTCGCCTCAGCCGGCGCCTTCCGCCGTCATCCTCCGGCAGCTCGCCGGGGCTTGAAAGCGCACCGCAAAGCGCACCGCGGAGGTCAGAAGGGAAGGGCCCGTCACCGGAAAACATGCCAGGTGACGGGCCCTTCGATGGTCGGGGAGACAGGATTCGAACCTGCGACCCCTTGGTCCCGAACCAATCGGTCTGTTCTGGACCAACCCCGCGACTTCCCGTGAAAACGACCTAAGTCCCCGGCAATCCGGGCGGTCTCACCCTGTCGCGCCTTGTATCGCGAGGTCTCGTTTCGTATCCTGAGCGCGCACATAAGACGCACATCGCACATCAAACGCACATCGCGGACGGGCACCAAGTCGTCGATGTGGCCGGCACCAAGGGGTCGCGAGGAGGACGCCGTGGCGAAGCGCAAGAGGGTGGCGTTGACGAGCGAGTGGCTGGCGAACTGGAAGCCCAAGGAGCAGGAGGAGGTCTCGGACCGAGAGTGCAAGGGGCTCTCCGTCATCGGCGGGCCGAGCGGGGTGAAGACGTTCTACTGCTTCGAGAACGTGCGCGACTCGGAGACCGGCAAGCCAAAGCGCAAGCGCGTGCCGCTGGGACGCTGGCCCGCGGTCTCCCTCGCCGACGCCCGCAAGCGGCTCCACGATGCCCGCGAGACGCGGCAGGCGGAGACGGGCGCCGGGGATGCCACCGTGAACGCGCTCGCCGACGCTTACCGTACGCGCATCCTCTCGAAGCGACTCCCGGCGTCCGCGGCGTGGAGCTGGGGCATCATCCGCACGCACGTCCTCAGCGCGAAGCCCGACCCGAGGCGCCCGCCTTTCAACGAGTGGCCCGCGCGCATCGTCCGCCCGCCGGACATCACGAAGGTCATCGACGCTGCGATGGCTGAGCGCACGGTGACCGTGACCGGCGCGAACGGCAAGGAAGTGGCGCGCCACGTCGGCGGACGCGCCGCCGCGCTCGCCGCGCTCCGCGAGGTGAAGGCCATCTTCGCCACGGCCGTCGGTGTCGGAGCGCTGGAGATGAGCCCGGCTGCCGTGCTCCAGTCGGACAAGCTCGGCTTGAAGCGCAGGCGGCGCGGCCGGAAGCTCTCCGACGACGAAGTTAAGACGCTCTTCACAGCGCTCGACCTGAACGCCCTGCTCGACGGCAGCGCGAAGGAGCGGAAGCTCTCCGCGACCGTGCGGCTCGCAATCGCCTTCCTCCTCTACGCGCCGGTCCGCTCGCACTCGCTCGTGGGCGCGAAGTGGAAGGAGCTGGACCTCGACGCGGGGCGCTGGGTCATCCCGGTGGCGAGGCTGAAGCTGAACCCCGACGACAGGGAACAGGCGAGCCCTTTCACCGTGCCGATTCCGAGCACGGGCGTCGCCATCCTCCGCAAGCTGCGCGAGTTGGCCGGCGATTCGCCCTGGGTGCTCGCGTCGCCGAAGAACCCAAAGAAGCACATCGGGCGGAAGGTGCTCATCCGAGCGCTGGCTCGGCTTCAGGACAGCGGGCGCCTCGCGGCGGGCTCGCGGTTCACCATCCACGACCTGCGCCGGACGTGGCGCTCGAAGGCGGGCGAGCTGGGCGTGTCGTTCGAGGTGGCGGAGAAGAGCCTCGCGCATGTGCTGCCCGGCGTCGCGGACACGTACGCCCGCGGCGAGCTGGTCGAGAAGCGCGCCGAGGCGGCCGAGCTGGTCGCGGCGGACTTCGACCGCATCGGGCTCGGGAAGGCGGCGAAGGTGGTCCCGCTCGCCAAGCGGCGCGCCTGAGCACGGGGATGCGCACAGACCTGTGCGTCCCGAAAATGCCGACGCGACGGAGATCACGATGGTCCCCGGGGCGGCGGCCGGCGCTTCGACTCGCTTGTAGTGCCGCCGAGGTCGGGTAGGTTGCTGGCTAATCCTGTGCGTCCGCGGGCGGCATCGTTGGGGTGCAAGTGGTCGCTGGTTCCACTCTAGGCGCTCCGCCCGAGTTAGCCCAGGGCTCTGTAGATGCGCTGGGGCCTCCGCGTGATGGGCGCGCCGGGCTCGATGCGGCGCGTCCGTAAACCTCCCGCTACGGCGGCTCACTGAGGGTGACCTGAGGCTCGATCACGCTCGTCCGTACGGACATTGACCGGGTCAGCGTGCCGTCGGGCCACTCGATTGATACCTGATACTGGTATGCGTGGGGTCCGGTCACCTCCGCGGCGAGATCGCCAGAGCGGGACGCGCGATGGACCTGTACGACCGTGAGACCCGCGGTTCCGTCCCTCGCGAGGGGCGTCGTTCGCAGGATTGCGAACACCCCGGGCGCCACGTCGGCCGCGATGCCGACGACGTCGGCCTCGGGCGTCCGCACGCGCTCGGCCGCGAGCGCCGGGCGAGGGGTGCTCTCGATCCAGGCCGTGAGGACGAGCGCTAACGCCACGAGGAGCGCGCTCGCGAGCGCCGCCCGGAGCGCCCAGTCCAGCGTCTCTTTCTTGCTCTCGACGCCTCTCACGTACGCCTGGCGGATGAGGTCGGGCACCCGGGCGTCGAACTTCGAGACGACGGGCATCTGCGCCCGCACTGCGAGCCAGTACGAGACGACGAGCGTGAGCGCCGGAATCGCGAACGCGACGCGAACGATCCGGGCGTATCGATCCCCAGCGAGACCGAGACCGGCGGTGACCGCGAGCGTGTAAGCGGTCCAGAACCATCCGACGCCCGCCTGCAGCCGCGCGGCTGCCTTGGTCGGGACCGTGGTCGCCCGCGTGATGAGCTTGTTCGAGAGCGAGAACCAGAACCCCGCGTCGAGGCCAGGGGCCGGTCGCCGCGGCGGCGGGCGCATCTCCACGACGACGTGCAAGGGATGAGCGGGGTCGCATCCCGCCGCTCGCGGCGACGCCTCAATCCCGGCCTGCCGATCCGTCGCCGCGGGGGGCTCTTGCTTCCGCTCGCCCCCCGCTTCGCTCGGGTTCGAGGCGTCGGGGGGCGCTCCGGGATCGGGGCTCGAGTTCATGACACGCTCACCACATATTCGTGCGTGTGCCCCGCCGGGCAGGTGAGGTGCGCCGTCATCTCCGTCGGCTTCTCCTCCGGTCCACGAATTCGGAAGAGCTTCAAGTGCAGCGCCGTGTCGTCCCGTTGCTCCCAGTAGACTCGCTGGTCACAGCCCAGCTCCTTGCATTCGAATGACTTCGCATCTGCCATGATCGCCTCCCGTGTCGCGTACTCGGTGGTGTTCAGACCGTCGACGCGCAGCGGCGAGCCGCGACCTCAGGGCGACGCCAGCGTCGCGGCGAGCCCCTGGGCGAAACGGGTGACGTCCTCGCCGCACCCGCCGGTGGTGGGGCTCGACGAGCGAAACATTGCACGTTCCCGTGCTCACGAAGTTCGTGTCGCCGCGGACGAGGATGCCCTCGACCACGTCGTCCTCTCCGAATACGGGGAGCGCGCTGTTTCCGCCGTAGGTATCGAGGTTGGCCGTGAAGAACGCGGCCGGCGTGTCGTCGCGGACCGTGGCGCCGGGCGCGTACCTGACGGGGAGACCGCACGGGTGCCCGATCACGTAGACGCGGGCTCCCTTCGCGATCGTGCCGCTCCGCCGTCCGCGGAGCGGAGGCCGACCTGCGGCGACGCGGTCGAGACGAAGGAGCGACCAGTCGGTTCCTTCCGCGGAGAGGCGGTGATCGATGAGAGCCCTCACGCCGCAGACGTCACGCGGCGGGATCGTCGCGGGGGACGCGCCCGGGGCGGCCATCCGGAACCCGAACACCACGCGGATCCGGCTCACGTCCACGTTCCCGTTCTTCCGGACGCTGACCGGCCGTGGCGAGCACGTCGGGCACGACGAGGAACCCGGTGAGAACCTACCGTTGGGCTCGTCCTTGAATGGCTCCGAATCGCAGAGATCGTACGCCTGCTGAAGGCGGCGCAGGACGAGACGCACTGTGCCATCATTCTGATCCACGACCTGCGACCGATCGAATAGGGCGGCGACGGAGTCGGTAGCCCGCGAAACCGGTACCCTGTCTATCTCGTAGCAGTCCTTCCGGTCGTCGACGCCGTATACGACACGCTGCTTCGCGCGGACCGCTTGAACGAGCTCTCTCGTTTCACGCTGCGCGAGGGGGGGGGGTCGCCCGGCTCGACGAGCGCCTTCGCTTCACCCGAACCGCGGCTCCTTTGCCTCAGCTCTCTGAGCAGGGCCTCGGCCGAGACCTCCTCCAGCGGACGTGGTGACTCGCTCATCGCGGCCTCCTCCCGACCGAGCACGTCTCCGCCCCGCACACCCGTACGCCGTAACCCGCACGGGGCGCGCCCTCACTCACCGCCGCCCATACTTATGGTGCTAGCGTACCCGGCCGTCAAGACACTATCGAAGCGGAGCGTCCCGTGCCCCTGCACTGCTGCAGGTCCTTTAGGAGGAGCTGAGGCGTCGGGTGGAGAGCCCTACCGGCCGAGATCGACGCCTGGTCGAAGCGCGCCTCTACGGAGCTCGACCAGGAGGCCCATCACTCACAGATGCAGTCGAGATGCGCTGGCTCCTCCAGCGCGAGTTCGGCGGGCACGTCGTCTTCTTCCACGAGGTCACGGGTCCCGCCCGGCGTCGTCGGGGGAACGCACCAGCACATCGGCTCGGAGGAGCTGTACTTCGTGTTCGAGGGCGAAGCCATCGCGTACCTCGGCCTCGACGACGACCCGCGGCTCTCGAATGTCGCGCCGCAGGAGGTCTCGGTGTACGCCATCGGGAGGAAGCAATGCCGGCCCGTGCCGGTCCGGCCGGGGATCGTAATCTTCACGAAGAGCGGAGGCATCCACGGCATCCGCAAACCCGGCGACCGCCCGCTGCAGCTCGCGGCCAGCCTCGAGCACCGCATGGATTCGGTCCAGTACCTGTATCCGGTACGCGCAGCCAGCTCGAGCTGTACGCGCCGAGCGGGCCAACCAGAGGTGCGAGACCCCTCGGGCGCAGTACGACAAGAAGGATTTCCAGAAGCAGAACGTGCGCCTGCTGTCCGCCGCGCGTGGCGCGGCCGGTTTCTCGCGATCGTCTCCACCTTCCCCCCGGCGGCCGACGTTGCGCTACTTCTGGCAGCCCTTTGCCTAAGTGATGAACCAGCGCTCGACATCCGCGTAGCCAGGCGACCCCAGGATAGCCGCCGTCGGCATCGACCACATGAACCCGTGTCGGGCGAAGTAGATCTCCAGTGTCCTCAGGCGAGGCAGCGACCTGTCCGACCGGCGAGCCCGATGGGCAAGGATCATGTACCCGACCAGCTGGCGTACCATGTCGCGCTCGACATGCGGCTTCTTCGTCGCCTTGATCTCAATGAGGCGGTTCCCGACGATCAGGTCCGCGTCCGCACCCCCGACCAAGTCCGAGTACCGACCGAAGCTCGGGTTCAGAAGCAGGGTGGACGGGTGGCGGAGCGAGTCGAACGGCACGATCGAGAGCAGACGGACGATCTCTTTGGTCTCTTGTGTCCCCGCCTTCGCGAAGGTCGGGTCCGCGTAGGCGGCTCGGTAGTACGGATCCAACTTGGCAAGCCGGACCGCGTGGACGGCGAGGCGGGTCCGCGTCGCCTGCCGCACGGGTCGCCCGCTGCGCGAGCGCAGGAAGCGCCGTGCGCTGTCCACGACACGGCCATCGAGACCGCCGGCGCGGTCGCGACAGGGCGCCTGTCGAACTCGCGCGTCGCGCCGACCTCGTTTACTTCGACCTCAAGGGCGCTCGCGCCGAGCGCCATCGAGACAACACGGGGGCAGTCAACGACCTGATCCTGCGCAACGCAGCGGCGCTAGCGGACGCAGGAGGTGGGCTGGTGTACCGGCAGGCTGGTCGTGGCACCCACGCGCAACGACGCGCCCGAGGACGTCGCGGCGATGCGCGAGGTGCTCTCGCGTCTGAGAGCCCGCGAGGTGCAGCTTCTGCCGTATCACCCCCTCGGCGCGGGCAACTGCACGCGATCGCGCCCGTCATCGAGCCCGTGCGAATCCCGGAGTCGACGCCGGCCGCGCTCGAAGCACTCCGCGATGCGCTCAGCGCGCCTAGTCATCATGGAACGACCGGCTCCGAGTTCGCAGGCCGTGGATTACGCTGCGAATCGGAGAGAAACCCAACGCAGAGCCACATGCGAAAGGGAGCCGGTCATGAAGAAGCTACGGTTTGTGGGTCTGGATGTCCACGCCGAGACGGTCGCGGTGGCGGTGGCGGAGCCAGGAGGAGAAGTGAGGTCCCTGGGCACCATTCCGAACAGGGCCGAGTCGGTCCGGAAGCTGGTGCGGAAGCTCGGGCCACCCGATCAACTCCGCGCCTGCTACGAGGCGGGGCCGACCGGCTACGTGCTGTACTGGCAGCTCAGCGAACTCGGCGTGAAGTGCGAGGTGGTGGCGCCGACGCTCGTGCCGGTGAAGGCGGGTGACCGGGTGAAGACGGACCGGCGCGATGCTGAGAAATTGGCGCGGTGCTACCGGGCCGGGGATCTCACGGCGGTCTGGGTGCCGGACGCGGCGCACGAAGCGCTGCGTGACCTGGTGAGGGCCCGAGGCGCGGGCAAGAAGGACCAACTCCGGGCGCGCCATCGCCTGTCGAAATTCCTGTTACGGCAGGGGCGGCGACCGCCGGAGGGCGTGAAGGCGTGGACGTCGAAGCACCTGGCGTGGGTGAAGAGCGATGTTCACTTCGAGCAGCCGGCTCAGGAGGCGACCCTGCTCGACTACCTGGGCGAGGTGGAGCACGCGGCGGCGCGGATCGAGCGGCTCGATCGGGCCATCGACCAGGTGGTGGCGTCGGCGCCGGCCGCGATGAAGGCGGTCATCGAGGCGCTGCAGTCGTTGCGCGGAATCGCCAAGGTGTCGGCGGTGACCATCGCGTGCGAGGTGGGCGACTTCTCTCGCTTTCAGAAGGCGACCCAGTTGATGGCCTACGCCGGCGTCGTGGCGCGTGAGCACTCGAGCGGCGAGCGGACCTGGCGCGGCGGGATCACCAAGACCGGCAACGCCCATCTGCGGCACATCGTGGTCGAGGCCGGGTGGTCATATCGCCACCGGCCGGCCGTCGGCGCCGCGCTAAAGAAGCGGCAAGGCCCGCTGACCGAGGACGTGAAGGAGGTCGCCTGGAAGGCCCAACACCGGCTACACGGGCGGTACCGGTCGCTCACCGGACGCGGCAAGAGCAAGGCGCAAGCCGTGACGGCCGTGGCCCGCGAGCTCCTGGGCTTCATCTGGGCCATCGGCGTGAAGGTCGAGCAGCAGACCCGCGAGCACGGACGACTCGCGGCGTAGCGAAAGAACCAACGATGGAGCAGGGCAGGCAGCGGCCGAGGAGCACACGGAAAGGAGAACCCTCCTCGTTGTTCTATGCGGCGGGCCTCACGGCCCGACCCGCGCCCCTAGAGAACACCGAACAGCTTGAAAGGGATCTCATCACGCCACCTTGCGCTGGATGGCCTCGAGGTTCTGGATAGCCGAGGCGCGCCGCAGGTCGAAGAGGTTCTTGCGCACGCCACGGTAGCGAGCGCGGCGGCCCTGGCGACGGACGAGGTGAGCGAGCTTGTGCTCGACGGCGACGCGCTCGCGTAGCCGCGCTCGTCCTCGCGGGGTCGCGATCTGCTTGCGCAGGCGCTGCTGCAGCCGCTCGTCCGGAGCGATGTTCACGGTCCGTCCAGAGCCAGCGACGGCCGCGGTGCACTTCGCGCGCAGCCGGCACTGGTCACATACCTCGGGATCGAATTCCGTGACCGCGCCGAACACGATGCTCTCGGTCTCGCCCGCCGGGCAGGTGATGGAGAGGTCGCGCACGCTGATCTTGAAGGCCGCCTTCGAGAAGATGCCCTTGCCCTTCGGGACCCAGGGCCTGCACACGATCTCGCCGCCGCGACCGAGGATCTCGTCGACGAGCGGGGCCTTCACGTAGCCGCGGTCGATGAAGAGCTCGTCGATCTCGAGGCCCTGGTGCGCGATGTCCTCGGCCAGGCCCGGCGCCGCTTCATTCTCCGGCCGGTTCGCCGGCGTGATCGCGCCGGAGAGAATGAGGCCCGAGTCGAGGTCGGTCGCGATGTGGCGCTTGTAGCCGTCGAAGCGCTTGGTCTTGCTCTTCCGGCCGTGGCGCATCTCCGGATCCTCGACCGAGACGCGCCGATCCTCTGCCACGCCCTCGCGGATCTTCATCCCGCCCCCGCCGGGATCAGGCTCGAGGTCCTGACCCATAAGCTGCTTCAGCGTCCCGACCTCGTCGCTGAGAGGCGGCTTCTTCAGCTCTGCCGCGAGATTCGCGGCGAGCCAGTCCTTCAGGTTCTCGAGCTCGATGACGAGGCTCTTCACCGCCGCCGCCTTCTGGACGGGGTCGCTCCAGTCGCGGTCGAGCGCGGCCTTGATGCTCGGCGCGAGGAGCAGCGGAGCACGCGCCTCGCGGCAAACGCGCTCGGGCGTCCAGTGCAGGAGATCGGTGGCGCACTCGACCACCTTGCGGGCCGCGTGCGCGAGCAAGTTGAGGGTGTCCTCCACCCGGCCAGCGCCCTCGAGCGGAGCCGAGTCGATGGCTACCCGCAGCGTCTTCGGCAGCTTCTTCCAGTCGAACTCCTTCGTCGCCCGCGCCAGCTCGACCGTGCGCTCGAGCAGACGGCGATCCATGTCGTTCGCGATGAGCCGCTCGCGGAACGCCGGGAGTGCGCCCTGCGAGAAGGGCGGCTCGGTGGCGCCCAGGCAGCCGAGGACCATCTGCCAGCGCAGGTCGACGACGGCGAGCTCGACCGCCTCCGCGTCCGAGGTCCCGAGGTAGCTCTGCAGCAGCACCACCATCGCAAGCAGCGCCGGCGGCACCGGGTCCGTCCCCGCACCGGTGTTGCGGTACATCGACTCCAGCTCCCCCTGGAACCCGTCGTCAAACAGCTCATGCCGATGACGGCGCAGGAACCCGAAGAGCTTCCTCGTGCGATGGAGCCGCTTGAGAAGGAACTCCTCCTGCCGCGTCGCCTCTTGCTTTGGATGCCAGCGCTCCATCCCCATCGCCACCTCCGTCGCGAGCACCAGCTCGCACGGAGCGCACAAGATCACGGCCGGATGGGGCCTGTCAATCCTCGGCGCGGAAGCGACGGGAATCATGGGACTTCCGACCGAGAGATCCTGTCACTTCGTGTACCGCGCAAGGACGCTGCTGTCGGACGGGGCCTGGAGTACTCGAATGCCGCGTTTATCGAGCGTTGCGCCGCGCCAATGCCGCGGACGTGACCTCCCCCCGCTGGCGGCTCGGGCACGCGCCAGCCTCGCGCGCTACGTTCTCGCGCTCGCTCGGAGTCACAGCCCGGCGGCCGGATCGTCTACACTCCCACGGAAACCCGCACGAACCGCACCACAAGGGGGACCGATGCGGACGCTCACCGCCACCGCTTCGCTGAAGCGCGCCGCTGCCCTCGTCGCGCTCGCGGTCGCGCCGCTCGCGCCGCCCGCAGCCGCGACAACCCCCTGCGAGGAAGCCGACCGCCTCCTCGAGGCGGGACACGTATTACAGGCGGAGGAACGCTACGGCAACCTCGCGAGGGAGAAGGAGAGCGCGTCCCAGGACTGCGCGAGGCAGGGCCTCCTGCGCGCCGCCGGGGCGCGCTGCGAGGCGGCCGAGCGGCTCATGCGCTCTGACCGCACGGACGAGGCGAAGAAGGCCTACGACGCAGTGCTGGAGAAGTTCCCGACGCTGGAGTGCGCGCTCGCCGGGGTCGAGCGGATCGCGCACCGGGCGCGCGCCGCGGCGCGGAGCTGCGAGGCCGCGGACGAGCTCGCGGACCGGAGGCTCGATGCCGAGGCCAAGGACGCGTACAAGAAGATCCTCGAAGCCGCCCCGGGGACGCCGTGCGCGATCGCGGGGCTCGACAGGCTCGCCGCGCCGTACGCGCTCCGGTGGGCGCGTCGAACGGTGGACGAGGAATCGGCGCCGGCGCCCTCGTGGTCTTCGCCGAGGTCGCCGGTCTCGTCCTCGTCCTGTTCCTGTTCGTGCGCTGGGTGCGGCTCGCGCACCCGCGCACGCTGAAGCTCGACATAGACAAGGTCTCCGCCGGAGGCTCCGGCTTCGAGGCGGGCCCGTGCGAACAGATCCTGGCGCTCATCGAGCACGAGCTCGAGCAGCTCGAGCGGCGTCCTCGGTTCACCAGCCCAACCCTCATCGACGGCCCCGTCGAGACGCCGCCGACGCTACCCGATCTCACCGCGCTCTCGAAGGGGACCAACGTCCTCCGGAACGCGCTCCTCGCGCTGGTACCGACGCGCACCGTTTCGCTCTCGGCCGTCCTCCTCGACGCGGGAAGCGGCAATGGGCTCCTTCTGCGGCTCGTGTACCAGCCGACGAAGGAGCTCTGGGGCTCGGTCGTCCTCAAGGACGCGGAGGGCGGCACCGCGGCGGCATCAGGCGCGTCGAGCGGTCCCGGCCCAGCTCCGGGTGATGCCAAAGCTGCGGCCGCCGCTGGCTACGCGAGGCTCGCGCACGCCGCGGCTGCATGGGCCTGCTGGACGATCCACGAGCAGACGGCTCACCCCCGCCAATACCGCGGCAAATCGTGTCTCGAGGCTGGGTGCACCGAGATGCGCCGGGCGTTTGGCACCGCGAGTTGGCGGAGCTACTGGAAGGGCGCGGTGGGCGCGAGCGATCGGAAGCGTGACCCGGCGCGCGCGAAGCGCGGGCTGCGCGAGGCCCTGGTACGCGATCCCGAGAATCGGCTTGCGCTGTACAACCTCGCCGCCCTCGAGGTGGCGGATCGCGCGCCCGAACTGGAACGCGACAAGCGCCTCTACGCGCGACTTCACAAGTACCTCGAGAAGGCACGCGTACGCCCCGACGAGCAGGAGCAGCAGCAGGCGCAGGGAAACGCGCGGTTCGACGCGATTCGAATGCTCTCCGATTTCCACCTGGGCGGGATCGCCTTCTACCGTCAGTTCGCGTTCGATCCGTCGAGCCGCCGGGCCACGCTGCTCCTGAGGGTGGCCAACGAACACTTCCGCAGGTCCGAGGAGACCGCGCGCGCATCGCCGGAACAGGCCGGAGAGGTGGCGCTCGACGCGCGCATCGCGCGGGCGACGTGCCTGCGGATGCTCCATGAAGACGACGAGGCGCTCGTGGTGCTCGGGTCATGCGGGTCCGAGGTGCTCTCCGCGGGGTCGCTCCTCAACCTCGCATGCTTCTACTCGAACCCGGAGCCCGAGCCCGGGTCGGGCGGCGATCTGGAACGGGCGCGCCAGTACCTCCACGAGGCGCTCGAAGCCGATCCGTCCATCGCGAAATGGGCGGACAAGGACCCGGCGCTCCGGCGCCTGCGGCGATACCTGGACCTCGTCCAGGAAGCGCAGGCGCAGCGCGAAGCCGTCGCGAGCGAATGACGGGCGGGGGACGCGTGAGCCACGACATGACATGCCTCGCCGGACGTCTCCTTGGGACCCTGCTTCTGCTCTCGTTCGCCCCCTGGCCCGCGGCCGCAGCCGACCCGGTTACGGTCCGCGTCGTCCGCGAAGGCCGCTCCATCGTCTTCGACGGGACCCCGCCAGCGAGCGAGGAGTTCCGGCTGGAGCTGCCGGGCCAGAACGCCGGAACTTGGGCCACGCTCGACGTGTGGCCGGCCCCCGGGGAGGACTGTCCCGACGATCTGCCGTCGTTCGGAAAGCAGGTGCATCACCTCGCGATGATCCTCGACGCGACGACGCTGCGGGCGACGGTCCCACCGCTCCAGGTCGCACAGGCCTTCTGCTTTCGGATCATCGTCTTCAAGGCGCTCACGAACGAGGAGGCGACCGCGGTCGCGCAGGATGCGGCAGGGACCGTGACGGGGTGGCTCAACACGCCGGACGACAAGGGGCGCTATCCCGAGTGCAGCGGCGGCGACTTCGAGAAGCGGCTCGCCGCGGAGCTCCGGCGCGCGATCAAGGCGCGCGGCCTCGAGGGCGAGCTCGACCGGGCGGGAGCGCAGGCCGCCATCGCGTTCGAGGCGGCGGGCGGACCGGGCGCGTGCGTCCCCCTCCACGAGGCCCAGGCCGTGCGCGACGCGAACCGGAAACAGGCGAAGAAGTTCGAGGAGCGCCTGGACGACGCGCGCGCGGCGCTCCGGGACCTGCGGGACCCTCCGCATCCGCTGCGGAGCCCCCTCGCGATCGTCCCGGCCCAGGGAGGGGCGACGCGGCTCGCGCAGGTGTCCGAGCTGCTGCACAAGCCGGACGACGTCGCCGCGCTCGACGAGGCCCAGGGTCAGCTCGTACGGCGCGCGGCGGTGAGGCCCGAGACGGCCGAACCGCTGCGCCCGTGGATCGCGGGGCTGCAGCGCGTCCGCGACGCGAAGCCGGCGGACCGTGCGGCGCTTGCGCGCAAGCTGCGCGATGCGCTGCTCGCAGATTCCGCGGCCCGGCCCGCCGAGCTCGAGCTCCGGCGTGGCGAAGAGATTCGTGCCGCTCGGCGCGTACGTCGCCGAGCCGAGCCTCATGCGCGAGGATGAAGCGACCGCGCAGCTTGCGGCGCTGCAGAAGGCCTCCTCGGTCGCCGAGGCGAGGCGAATCGAGCCCTGGCGCGCCGCGTTCGCACGCGCGGCCGAGCTGCGGGCGTCGTCCTCGGAGGTGAACAAGGCGCTCTCCGATGCGATGACCCAGGTGAACACCGCGGCGGCGACTGTGCGCGAAAAGCTTCAGGCTGCGCTCTCGACGTCGGAGGTCCGCCAGGCGGTGCGCTCGCAGACCGTCTCTTCCGAGAAGCTGGAGCCCGGCCGGACCAAGACGCCCTCGCCCGTGAACTACGCCTCTGTCGACCTGGGCGTGCTCGCCGCGCCGTGGCCGGGCGATGACGTGGGGACATGGCTCGTATCGTACGTCGGCGTGAACCTGTACCTCGTCCCCGTGGAGCGAAAGATCGCGGTCCGCGATCTCGTCGGCCCGAAGGTGTGGCAGCGGGTATCGGTCACGGTGGGGTGGGCGATCTCCGCGCCGTCATCGAGCAATCGGACGCTCAGCGGACCGATGGGAGGCAAGTACCCGCTCCTTGGGATCGGATGGCGGACGGGGCAATTCACGCGCGTGCTCGGCGGCGCGCTCTTCTACGAGGCGGCGAGCGCGAACCCGGCCTCGCGGGAGAAGTCGCTGTACGCGGCAGGGTTCTTCGGCGCGTCGCTCGACTTCGACGTCGTGAAGTTCGTGAGCGATCAGATCAAGTGAGGGGAGGCTTCGCCATGGGAAAGGTCGAGACCAAGGCACCGAGCTCCGTCGAGCGCAGCAAGCCGATCCCGGGCGGCGTCACGGTGACCGTGACGGGCGCGAAGGCGGGCGCGGACGTGCAGATCACGCTCGAGCAGACCCACGGCAAGACGCCGTTCTGGGGACCCGAGACGAAGACGAAGCGCGCCGACTCGACCGGAACCGCGCGAGAGACGTTCACTGTGGCGCTCGAAGGCAAGACGACCGCGACGCTCGTCGGGACGGCCGATGACGGGAGCACGGCGTTTACCCCGGGTCCCGCGACGGTCGAGGTGACGTGATGCGAGCTCTCGCCGCCTGGATCCCGCTCCTCGTCCTTCCGCTCGGCTGCCTCGAGTCCGAGACGGTGACCGCCTCCGACGTCGTCGTGCTCGCCTCGTGCCCCGCGGGTTTCCCCTGCGACGAGATCGCGGACGGGCGCTCCGTCGTGACGGTGCAGGCCTGCGTGCCCGAGAAGGCAGGCGATCTCGCCAAGGATCTCAAAGCCGTGTTCCGCCTCTCCGAGGGTCAGTGGCTGAACGGCGCGTCCGGCGCGGCGGCCGGCGAGATCCAACTCGATGTCGGCGTCGACCGCTGCGCAACGCCGTCGTTCCGGACCGGCACCGGCCTCGGGCCGGTGCGGATCGACGCGACCATTGCGGGGGAGATCGCGACCGAGTTCGTCCCGCTCGCGCCCGCACGTATCGAGACGCTCGAACTCGCCCCCCAGCCCGTGCCGTTCGTGGTCGGCGGCTCGAACCGGCTCACGGTGACGGCGCGATCGGCCGGCGGCGGGAAGCCTTCGCAGGGGACGGAACTTGGCTTCGCGGTCACGGGATCGGCGCCGCCCGGAGGCGCATTCGTGTTCCCGGAGAACGCGGCGGTGGACGCGAACGGCGCTGCGGCGACGAGCGTTCTCGTCGTAACGGGGACGACGTCGGTCACGCTCGCGGTCACCGCGACGCCTCCGCTGGCGCTCGACGGGACCCTCGCCGCTCCGCTCTCCGCCGAGGTGACGGTCCGCGTCGGCCCTTGACCGGCGGCGCGTTCACGCCGGCAACGGCCTGAACGGGGGCCGCCGCGGCGACGCGAGGCATGCCGCGATCCATGCGAGACCCTTGGCGCGCACGGCGGGCGCTCGCTCGGCCCCGCACGGAATCACTCGGCTCGCTCGATCCTCACCCTCCCGTCGCGCCTGAGCAGATCAAGCCCACCCCGCACCGCGGCCTGAATGAACGCGCCACGCATGCTCTAGCTACTTAGCCGACAGCAGCACCGTCGCAGCCGGGTTCGCTTCGGGAGAGTACCAGAAGCGCCAGTTTGGAAAGACGCCGAGGCCGGCCTGGTAATAGTCGCTGATGGCGCGCATTCGTCTCAGCTCGGTGTCGCCGAGGACGAACGCGGCCTCCGCTTGCACGACCGCCGACTCAGCGCGTGCGTGAGCCCTGACCTGCCAGATACCCGGCGCCCAGATGAAGCGGGCACGCATGTACTCGCGGAGGCTGCGCACCAGCGCATTCGAGAGCAGCCGCGCGTTGGGATTCGGCGTCTGACGATCGAGGCGCTTGGCCGTGAACTCGGCGAAGACACGCTGCTGGAGGTTGACGAAGTCCGGATCGATGTTGAAGAAGCTGTGCAGCAGCGTCACCGCCTGGTTTCCTTCGACCTTCCACATCGCGAGCGCGGGCCCGAACTGGCCCGGCGCGACCGACATCATCTCGAGGTTCATCGGGATCGCCGTGCCCGAGGGCGCGACGAGGGTGAGGCCGATGTCGGTGAGGGTGACCGGGTCGCCGTTGGGGTTCGTATACGTGAGCGCGATCTCGACCTGAGGCACTCCGAGGTTGTGTCTGACGGTCAGGCTCTGGGGGAGCGAGATGCTTGGCGGGTGCCGCGCGCGTCGAAGCGCGATCGTGATCCCGGAGGCAGAAGGTATGGGACCACTGACCGCCACCCGTTCGAGCGCATATCCCGAGCGGTATGCCTCGAGCGTGTACGCGTCGGCCCTTCTGGAGTCGGGGATCGTGAAGCTGAAGTTGCCGGTCGAGTCCGTCGCTCCGCTCGCGCTTCCGGGAACTCGAACGTCGACCGCTCCGAGGCCGGCGCTCGTCTCCGCGTCGCGAACCATGCCGCTGATGCGTATCTCGCGCGCGAAGGTGGCAGAGTAGACGGTCGCAGCGGTGGAGAGCACCGCCAGAAGCCCACCGAGGCCGAAGCCGTACCGGATGATCGCGCGGGTGTCGGCGTTCGGCGAGCTCCGCCTGCTGACGATCGCGCGCAGGATCGGTGCTCCCAGCAGGAAGGCGAGTGCAGCCAACGCGAGCGGCGTGCGCACCGCGTGAAGCGTCTCGCTGAAGCCTGCTTGCATATCGTGCCCTCTCCGCCGAGCGAAGGACGACATCATAACAGCGAATGTGCTGTGCTCGACCCGGTACGGGGTGATCCGGAACGGCCCGATTTGGAAGGTCTCGCGGTTGTGCAGCAGTTATCGTGGCTCAGTCAGTGAGGGGCGGCGGCCGGGTGGAGAACACTTGGCCTCCCGCAGGATGCGTGCAGCAGTCGGTCCAATCGCGAGCGGCAGGCCCGGCGGCGCGTACGGCACGAGCCCGCAGTCGTCGCCGTGTAGATACGAGACGACGACTGGGAGGAGGCTCGGGTCTCCGCCTCGGCGCCCCGGCACCTCCGCAGCGGGATCTCGCCGTCGAAATACTCCTCTCGCCCGCCTCGATGAGAACGACCGCAGCTGGACGAACGTGCTCGCCTCGACAGTGCTCTGCACGTTGCCTCGAAAGCGCGCCGGTGTAACGACGTCGCAGTAGTCTTCGGAATGCGTGACCTGGCCCGCCACGCCAGACGAGCTCGCGCGCGAGCAGGAGCGCCTCGCGTCCTCGCCGTACGAACCCTGGATTCCGCTGCCGGGCGCGCTGCGGATCGGCGCGTGCGCGGTGGTGTTCGGGCGCGCGGGACCCGACGGCATCAGCTGGGCGGCAGCGGTCGTGGAGGAGAGAGCCGAGGTCATCGCCACCTCCACCCTTGTCTTGCGGATCGACGCGCCATTTCAGCCGGGGCTGCTCGCGCTGCGCGAGGGCCGATCCTCGAAGCGGTGGTGCGACGGCTCGCGCGGCGGCCGGATGCCCTCCTCGTCGCCGCCGCCGGCAGGGATCATCCACGTCGCGCCGGCCTCGCGCTCCACCTCGGCGCGGTGCTGGACTTGCCCACGGTGGGCGTGACCGACGATCCGCTGCTCGCGACGCCATAGGGCCCCAGGCAGAAAGTATTACTACCAGGTGGCAGCCACCCGGCGGCGGTCCGGCTGACCCGTCGAGTTGGTACGGCACCAGGTGCCTGCTCAGTCGCTCTCACCCCTTCCCCCTAATGGGACCCGCCGCGCGCGCCGCCTCGTCGATCAGCTCGCGGGCAAGGTCGAAGTTGCCGCGCGCCACCGCTTCTCGGACCCGCTTCGCAAGGTCTTCCAAGGACGGCGGCGGGACGCTCGTGTGCTGGACCCCGCGCCCCACCGGCGCCCCATTTCCCGTGCTGCTGCCTGCGCAGAGTGCGCCCGGTGCGTCTGGCAGCGGATCTGGAGGCGCGGGAATCTCAGGCGCTTGAGTCTCGATGCGCGCCGTGTGACCCGGTGCGGCGCCGGGAGGCATCTTTGGGGTGCAAGTGGTCGCTGGTTCAAATCCAGTCGCCCCGACCATCTAAGGGCCCGCTATCTCGGACGTTTTCGGGTAGCGGGCCCTGTCATTCGAGGCGGCAAGGTGCGCCGCTAGGTGCGTTTCGGGGCACCCAGCACCATGGCGAACAGTAGGACGGTCCCGCGGTGCCCGTCATGGACGCTGACGTTTCTCGCGCCCGCGGCCACGAAGTTCACTTCACAAATCGCGAAATCGCAAGAGGTGCTCCCCAGCGCGATGCGACTCAAGAGGCCAAGCGCGGACAGGGCAGGACCATGCCTCGAACCCCGAGGGCGACGCCGCCGAAGTCCTTCAGGACTCCGTTTCCCTTAAGTCGAGAGCCCCGCGGTCTTCGACGAGCCGCCGCTCGAACGCCTCGAGTTCCGAGATGGGCCACCGAGTGGTTCTCGGCCCGATCCGCACCGGCCGCGGCAGGAACCCCGCGGCCTCCAGACGATACGACGTGGCGCGCGAGATCCCGAGCCGCCGGCAAAGATCGGATCGGTCGATCCAACGCGCCGCGCGCCGTTCAGGCCGAGCTCCGGGGGCGCTCATGGTGTTCCCTCGCGATGGCCTGGTACGCCCGCCGCGCCCTTGGTCCTGAACCTACTCGTTCTGCTGTCCGTCTCGAGCTTCATGCCAAGGCTGCCGCTTCCTTAGGGGCCGACCTGCGGGCTTCTTCCCGATCGCCTGCTCGTTGCCGACGACCTCTTGAACGAAAGGCGACGCGATGAGTATTGCACATCTACTTAGCATGTCATACTACATCCCACCGTCATACGGCAAGCCCTCGGACCCCCGTCTCTGACAGGCATGATCGGCCAAGCCGATCCCGGGGTCAGGCCCTCCGCTCTGGACGCCGGGC
This sequence comes from uncultured delta proteobacterium, assembly GCA_963721145.1. Classification (GTDB taxonomy): domain Bacteria; phylum Myxococcota; class Myxococcia; order Myxococcales; family Anaeromyxobacteraceae; genus Anaeromyxobacter. The sequence continues at coordinate 226,446 of CAVRIC010000002.1, forward strand.
GGCTCGGTCGGCTGGACGTCGCGGCTAGCGGAAATCGCGGCGGCCGGCACCGGGCGCGCCTACCGCTCGCCTCAGGTCCCTGCGATGTCGCGCCCGCCGCGGGCAGGAGCCCGGCGATTTCAGCGTGTGCCGGCGGCGATCTCGCGTGGGCGCAGGTTCTCGACGTGCTCGGCCGCGAGGGCGACGAGGGCATGGCTTCCCAGCGGAGCAGAACGAGCCAGCGCATCGCACGGTGGTCGTCCGAGCGGAGCGTCACCGCCCGGAAGAGCGCGAGGAGCGTGTAGGCGATGCGCCGGAGCAGGAGCACCGCGTACCTGCGTGCGTGCACCGGCCCATGCCGATCACGGATTCCGGTCCAAGCCGATCGCTGATTCCGGTCGAAGCCGATCACCGATTCCGGAGCAAGCCGATCGCTGAACGCATCATCAGGTGACCGGCCTCGGCCGGGCGCTCGGGAGCGTTGACGCCGCTGGGTAGTCCGCCGCTGATGCCGCCTCCACCAAGGAGGCGGGATGGCGGCCGAGAGGCTACCTATGCGGAAGCTGCGAGAGATCATCAGGCTGCGACTTCAGGCCGGCCAGTCGGGGCGGGCAATCGCACGGAGCTGCTCGCTGTCGCCAAGCACGGGCAAGCGAGTACCTGGGGCGTATCGCGCTCGCCGGGCTGATGTGGCCGCTGCCACCGGAGCTCGACCACCACGCGGCGCTCGAGAAGCTCCTCTTCCCCGACGAGCACAAGCCGGTGTCGAACCGGCCAGAGCCGGACTGGGCGTGAATCCACGCCGAGCTCCAGCGGCGGCACGTCACAAAGATGCTCCTCTGGCAGGAGTACAAGGAGGCGCAGCCGGCGGGCCTCCAGTACAGCCAGTTCTGCGACAAGTACCAGCGGTGGGCGCGGCCGCTCTCGGCGACGATGCGTCAGGCCCACCGCGTCGGCGAGAAGACGTTCATCGACTTCAGCGGCGACGGCATCGATGTGGTGAACGCCTTCACCGGCGAGTGCCACAAGGCCGTGCTCTTCGTCGCGGTGCTCGGCGCCTCGAACCTCACGTCGCACTTCCGTAGGCCCGTGTAAACCGCGACCGCGACCACCTGCTGCTCCTGGCCGGTGAGCTGGCCGAGGACGGCCGGCACCTCGTAGGCCTGGAGGTAGTTGGGGTTCTTGCGGATCATCCTGCGCCGCGTGACGTCGGCGGCGGGGTTGGGCCGCCCCTCCCACGGGCCGCCACCAGAAGGTCTGCCCGAAGTGCGGCGGACACGACTTCAGCCGCCGCGGCGGCGGCCAGCAGACCGAGCTTACGAACTAGTCCCGTCGCGCGTCGAGTTCCAGATCCACGTCCCGGAGAAGTCCGGTGCTGCTGCGGCGACGCGATCATGAGGTCGTGCTCGCCGACGAGACCACGCAGTGCGTGCAGAACAAGGAGAAGACGCGCGCGGCGTGGCTCTGGAGCTTGATCGAGCGCGACGCGGCCGAAGCAGATCATCTGTACGTCTTCTCGCGCAGCCGCTCCGGCGTGACGCCGGTGCGGCTTACTCCCACTTGGAGTGACTGGCGATGCTGCTCTGCGTCACGGTGGGCGCCGTCGGCGCGCGTCCGCCCCTCCTGGGTGCATTCTCGAAAAGTGGAAACGTTCTCTCGGTGAACCCTCTAGACTGCCCACCTCGGCGCACAGGGGGTGGGTGCGTGGCGCGCGAGCACGAAGACACCGCGAAGGGCGGCGTACGCCCGACCAACGACGCTTCGGCACCGGCGGCGCCTGTCACCGCCCCGGCGCGCGCAGCCCCCTCGACCGGCGCGCCCGTACTCCCGTCGATCACCGTTCCGAAGGGCGGCGGCGCAATCCGGGGCATGGGCGAGAAGTTTGCAGCGAATCCCGTCACGGGCACGGGCTCAATGACCGTCCCGATTCGCACGAGCCCGGGTCGCTCGGGCTTCGGCCCGCAACTCTCGCTGTCCTACGACTCGGGGGCCGGCAATGGCCCCTTCGGCTTCGGGTGGTCGCTCTCCCTCCCATCCATCACGCGCAAGACTGGCAAGGGACTCCCCAGTTACGACGACGCAGTCGAATCGGACGAGTACATCCTCTCCGGCGCTGAAGACCTCGTCCCCGTATTGAAGGACGACGGCCAGCGCTGGTCCGACGAAGTGGACGGCTTCCGGGTCCACCGCTATCGGCCGCGGATCGAGGGGCTCTTCGCGCGCATCGAGCGCTGGACCCACCTCGCAACCGGCGAGATCCACTGGCGCTCCATCAGCAAGGAGAACGTCACGACGCTGTACGGTCGTGACAACTCCTCCCGAGTCTTCGACCCGGACGACCCGGCCCCGGACCGCCCGACGCGCATCTTCAGCTGGCTCATCCGCGCGAGCTGGGATGACCGAGGCAACGCGATCGTCTACGAGTATGCGGCGGAGAACGACGCAGGCGTCGACCTGGCGCAGGCGAACGAGCGCAACCGCGTCCGCAAGAGCGGGCGCTATCTCAAGCGGATCCGGTACGGGAACCGGAAGCCCAACCGCGACGCCGAGTGGGGGGCGACCGAACCGACGGCGCTGGCCGACGACGATTGGCTGTTCGACGTCGTCTTCGACTACGGCGAGGGGCACTACGAGGAGCTGCGGCTCGACGCCGCGCGCCCCGAGGCGGAGCAGTACCGCTTCGTCCGCGCCTCATGGGCGGCTCCGATCGACGGCGCCTGGGGCGTCCGCCCCGACCCGTTCTCCTCTTATCGCTCCGGCTTCGAGATACGCACCTACCGGCGGTGCCGTCGCGTGCTGATGTTCCACCGTTTCCGCGAGTTCGGAGACGAGCCCCGCCTCGTCCGCTCGACCGCCTTCGAGTACGACGACTTCCCCTACGACGCCGAACGTCCGCAGGCCGACGCGGAGCTCTCGCACCGTGGGAGCACGCGCTTCGCCTCCTTCATCACCCGGGTCGTCCAGTCCGGATACGTGCGGTCCGAGACACCAGCGTGGGAGCGAAGCGGGGTTCGGTTCTACACGTACCTCCGGAGCAGCCTGCCACCGCTCGCATTCGAGTACAGCCAGGCGAGGATCCGGGACGAGGTGCTCGGACTCGACTCCGCCTGCGCCGAGAACCTCCCCGCCGGCGTCGACGGCTCCACGTACCAGTGGATCGACCTCGACGGCGAGGGCGTCTCCGGGATTGTCACGGAGCAGGCGGGGGCGACCTTCTACAAGCCCAACCTGGGCGAGGGTCGCTTCGGTCCGCTGCAGATCGTACGCTCCCGCCCGTCGATCTTCCCGCCGGGGAGCGCCGGGACCCAGCTCCTCGACCTGTCCGGAGACGGACAGCTCGACGTCGTGTCGTTCGCAGGCCCGGTGCCCGGGTTCTACGAGCGCACGCGGGACGAGAGGTGGGAGTCGTTCCGGAGCTTCCGGCAGCTACCGCAGGTGCGCTGGGACGATCCCAACCTGCGGTTCGTCGACCTCGACGGCGACGGCCACGCCGACGTCCTGATCACCGAAGACGACGCCTTCACGTGGTACCCCTCGCTCGGCGAGGACGGCTTCGGCCCCGCGCGTCGCGTCCGCCCAGCCGCTCGACGAGGAGCGCGGGCCACGCCTCGTCTTCGCCGACGGCACGCAGTCCATCTACCTCGCCGACATGTCGGGCGACGGCCTGACCGACCTCGTGCGCATCCGCAACGGCGAGGTCTGCTACTGGCCCAACCTCGGCTACGGCCGCTTCGGCGCCAAGGTGACGATGGACGACGCGCCCTGGTTCGACGCGCCGGACCAGTTCGACCAGCGGCGCATCCGGCTCGCCGACATCGACGGCTCGGGCACGACCGACATCATCTACCTCGGCGCGCGACGGCGTGCGGCTCTACCTCAACCAGTCGGGCAACCGCTGGAGCGCCGCCGCGACGGCTGCCGGTCTTCCCGCAGGTCGACGACGTCTCGTCGATCGTCGTCGCGCCGACCTGCTCGGCAACGGCACCGCCTGCCTCGTCTGGTCGTCGCCTCTCCCCGGCGACGCGCGGCGCCCGCTGCGCTACGTCGACCTGATGGGCGGACAGAAGCCGCACCTGCTGGTCAAGGCGGTCAACAACCTCGGCGCCGAGACCCGGGTCGAGTACGCGCCGTCGACGAAGTTCTACCTGCGCGGACAAGCGCGGCGGGCCGGCCATGGGTCACCCGGCTGCCGTTCCCGGTCCACGTGGTCGAGCGCGTCGAGACGCTACGACCGCGTCAGCGCGCAACCGCTTCGTCACGCGCTACGCGTACCACCACGGCTACTTCGACGGCGTCGAGCGCGAGTTCCGCGGCTTCGGCATGGTCGAGCAGTGGGACACCGAGGAGTTCGCCGCGCTTCGCCGGCGGCGCCGCGCCCGACGCGAGCAGCAACGTCGACGCCGCCTCGCACGTGCCGCCCGTGCTGACGAGGACATGGTTCCACACCGGCGTGTATCGACGAGGTCGAGCGAGGTCATGCCGGCACCTTCGCGACGGAGTACTACGGCGCCCCCGAGGCCCGACGATCCGAACCACGCCGCAGCCCTCGCCGCCTTCCTGCGCACGCTGCTGCCCGACACGATCCTGCCGGACGGCCTGACGCTGCGACGAGGAGCGCGAGGCCTGCCGCGCGCTCAAAGGGCTCGATGCTGCGGCAGGAGGTCTACGCGCTCGACGGCACCGGCCAGGAGGCCGCATCCCCTACACGGTCACCGAGCAGAACTTCACGGTCGAGCGGCTCCAGCCTCGCGCGAGGCAACCGCGCACGCGGTCTTCTTCGCGCACCGCCGCGAGGCGCTCAGCCTACCACTACGAGCGCAACCCGGCCGATCCCGCGCATCGGGCACGCGCTGACGCTGGAGGTCGACGACTTCGGCAACGTGCTAAACGGTCGCTCGCGATCGGCTACGGCCGGCGTCTCCCCGGCCGATCCCGACCTCACGGACGACGACAGGCTCGCTCAGACCCGCCTGAAGATCACGTACACGCAGAGCACGTTCACGAGCAATGCCCTGCCCCCGGGCGCCGAGAAGGATCACCACAGGGCGCCGCTTCCTGCCGAGGTCACGACCTGGGAGTTGACGGGCATCGCCCCGGAGAACGGCGAGCGGTTCAGCTTCGAGGAGTGGAGCGATCGCGCCTTCGAGCGAATCGAGGACGCGAAGGAGATCCCGTACGAGGCCACGGCAAAACACGCCGGACCGGAGCGCCGACCGATCGAGCGCGTCCGTACCGTGTACCGCAAGGACGATCTGACGGCGTTGTCGCCTCAGGGCGAGGTCGAGTCGCTGGCGCTGCCCGGCGAGACGTACAAGCTCGCGCTCACGCCGTCTCTCGTCGCCCAGGTCTTCGTTCGCAGGAACGCGGGCGCGGCGGACGAGAAATTCCTGCCCGCCCCCGACGCGCTGCTCACCGGGAAGGGGGGCGACCAGGGGGGCTACGTTCCCTTCGACGGGAGCTGGTGGATCCCCGCGGGGAGAGCGTTCTTCCGCTCCAACGCAGACGTGGCCGCCCCCGCGCTCACCGCCGGGGATGAGCTCGTCTTCGCGCGCGAGCACTTCTTCGTGCCGCGGAACACGGCGGATGCGTTCGACCAGTGCTCGACCGTCGAATACGACGCGTACGACCTTCTCGTCACCGCCACCGCGGACGCCGTCGGAAACCGCACGCTCGCGACGAACGACTACCGAGTGCTGCAGCCCTCGCTCGTCGCCGATCCCAACCGGAACCGGACCGCGCTCGCGTTCGACGCGCTCGGGATGGTCGTCGCGACCGCCGTGATGGGAAAGGACGGAGAGGCGGTTGGCGATCTGCTCGAGGGGTTCGCCAGCGACCCCGCGCTGGCGACCGTCCAGCGCTTCACCGGCTCCCCGCGCGGAGAGGCGGCGACGCTCCTCGGGCGGGCGACCACGCGCATCGTCTACGACCTGCACGCCTTCGCCCGGGACGGAACCCCTCCCTTCGCCGCCACGCTCGCGCGGGAGACGCACGTCCACGACGAGCAGGGCGTCCCCACCCGGATCCAAGTCAGCCTCTCCTACTCCGACGGCCTCGGGCGCGAGGTCCAGAAGAAGCTCCAGGCCGAGCCCAGCCCCGTGGATGCCCGCGGCGCCAGCGTCGACCCGCGCTGGGTGGGCAGCGGCTGGACCGTGTTCAACAACAAGGGGAAGCGCGTCCGGCAATACGAGCCGTTCTTCAGCGCGACCCACGCTTTCGAGTTCGACGCGAAGGCGGGCGTGAGCCCCGTCCTCTTCTACGACCCCGTCGAGCGCGTGATCGCCACGCTTCACCCGAACGACACCTTCGAGAAGGTGGTCTTCGATCCGTGGCGCCAGGCGACCTGGGACGTGAACGACACGGTCGCTGCCCGGGGCGGCGAGTCTGGGGATCCCAGGGCCGACAAGGACATCGGCGGCTTCGTCGGCGAGTACTTCAAGGCGCAGCCGAGCGACTGGAAGACCTGGCACGCCCGGCGGATCGACGGGGCGATGGGCGCAGCGGAGCGGGACGCCGCCCTCAAGGCCGCGGCCCACGCCGACACGCCGACGGTGGCCCATCTCGACGCGCTGGGTCGGCCGTTCCTGACCGTCGCCCACGACAGGGTCGCCTGCCCGGGCCACGCGCTCGACGGCAAGGAGGCGCGGTTCGCCACGCGCGTCGAGCTGGACATCGAGGGGAACCAGCGCACCATCTCCGATGCGAAGGGGCGCGTGGTCATGCGCTACGACTACGACATGCTGGGCAACCGCATCCACCAGGCCAGCATGGAGGCCGGCGCGAGCGTGGACGCTCCCAGATGCTGCGGGGAATCCCATCCGAGCGGGGGACAGCCGCGGCTTCGCACGTCGCATGACGTACGATGCGCTGCGAAGGCCTACGAGCCTGTTCGTGAAGCAAGACGGCGGCGAACGGGAGGCCGAGCGCACGGAGTACGGCGAGGGCCAGGGTGAGGCCAGGAACCACCGCGGCCGCGTCTTCCGGCAGTACGACGGCGCCGGCGTCGTCACCAACGTCGAGTGGGACTTCAAGGGGAACCTCGAGAAGAGCAGCCGCGCATTCCTGGCGAACCACAAGGCCGAGGTCGACTGGAAGCAGAACCCGGCCGCCGACTACGGGACCTTCGAGACCAGCACGACCTATGACGCCCTCGACCGGCCCGTGGCCGTCACCACGCCGGACGGCAGCGTCTACGTCCCCACGTTCAACGAGGCGAACCTGCTCGACAAGGTGGACGTCCGGCTGCGCGGCGCCGCTACCGCCACGCGCGTTCGTCACCGACATCGACTACGACGCCAGGGGGCAGCGTCAATGGATCGGGTACGGCAACGGCGCCAGTACCACCTACGAGTACGACCCGAACACCTTCCGCCTAATCCATCTGAAGACGACGCGGCCGGCCGACCCCGACGCCACCGCCTCGCTGCTCTTCGTGGATGCGAAGGTCGTCCAGGACCTCCGCTACACGTACGATCCGGCGGGCAACATCACGCGCATCGAGGACGCGGCGCACCAGACCGTCGTCCGCGACAACGAGACAATCGAGCCCGTCGCGACCTACACCTACGACGCGGTCTACCGGCTGATCGAGGCGAACGGGCGCGAGCACGCCGGCCAGAACACCCTCGTCGTCGAGCCGCAAGGCCGCAACTACCGCGACCACCCGTTCGTCGGAAGCCGCGACCACCCGAACGACCTGCAGGCGCTGCGCAACTACACCGACCGGTACGAGTACGACGAGGTCGGCAACTTCGACGTGCTTCGTCACCTGGCCGACGGCGGCGGCTGGACCAGGCGCTACCACTACGAGGCGGACAGCCTCCTGGAGGGCGGCAAGAGGAACAATCGCCTCTCGCGGACCGTCCTCGGCGACGGCCAGCAACTCGAGGAGCCGTACCGCCACGACGAGCACGGCAACATGACCTCGATGCCCCACCTGCCGACGATGGCGTGGGACTTCGAGGATCAGCTGCAGCGCGTGGACCTGCGGGGCGGCGGCTCAGCCTGGTACGTCTACGACGCGGCCGGCCAGCGAGTGCGGAAGGTCGTCGAGTCTCAGAACGGCGTGAGCGAGAAGGAACGGCTCTACGTCGGCGGGTTCGAGATCTATCGCGAGTTCAAGGCCGACGGCGCCGTCGAGCTGCGTCGCGACACGCTGCACGTGATGGACGACAGGCACCGGGTCGCGATCGTCGACTGGCAGACGGTCGAGGACGGCGCCGAGGTCGCGGACCCCGTCGCGCTTCCCCGGTACCAGCTCGGCAGTCACCTCGGCTCCGCTTCGGTCGAGCTGAACGAGAAGGGCGCGCTTGTCTCGTACGAGGAGTACCACCCGCACGGGACGACCTCGTTCCAAACCGGACGCACCGCCGCGGAGGTGTCGCTCCGGAGGTACCGGTACACGGGGAAGGAGCGAGATGAGGAGACGGGGTTTGGTTATCACGGGGCGAGGTATTACGCGGCGTGGCTGGGGAGGTGGGTGGCCGCTGATCCCGCCGGGACCGTCGACGGTGTCAATATCTATAGGTTTGTGCGGAACAGGCCGAGCGGTCTTCGTGATGACGACGGCATGAGTTCCGGAACCCCCAAATCGTTTTCCGAACACATACAGATGCTGACGAATGATCCTAATGTCATTCGCCTGGAAAGACCCATCTCGAGCTCCGAACTGGCCCGCAGGACGCAGTACGTAGAGTCGCTGGCACTTAAGTATGGATACGATCCGAAGTTGGTGCACTACACACAGGAGTTCATCGGGCCCGGTGGTGGCGTTGCCTACCAATCCGGAGAGATCGCACTGAACTATTCAGCGTTCACGGCAGAGGAGGGAACGACGGCTTTGGCAAAGGCCGAAGGCATCTTTCTCCATGAATTGGGCCACCAAGAGCTTGGCCATCCAGCGAAATTCTCAGGCAAAGGAATAGAAACTCCCATTCCCGCTGAGATCGAGGCGAGCGCGGCTGGGCTGAACAAGGCTACTTCTCCCGAGGTGAAAGCGTTCCTGGAGCGCGATATCGCTCGTCGCACTGCAGTTCGTCTCCCAGGGTCAACGGCAGCGGTCTCCGGGAGCAGACCAGCTGAAGGCCGCACACCTGACGCGGCCCGCCCGCCCGCGGAGCCCTCGGTGAGCGGCGAACCAACAGTCAAGGGCGAACCACGAGAAGCAATCGGCCGCACCCAGCCCCGAGAACCTCCCGCCAGAGCGGGCGTCAAGGGGGCGCCGGCAGGGCCGGGCTATATAGGAGCACTCGTGCTCCTCTTCACTGCTCTCCTTGGATTGGGGGAGCATGAGATTGAGAGAGCGTTGGAGCGTGAGGACTTAGAGGCCTATCCTGAAGCACTGGAACGAGTGAAGTCACGGCCCGGGTCTGCTGTGTCAATCAGTGAGGAACCACCGCCGGTGTGTGATCAGGTCTTTCTGAGCGCGATACCGATGGTGCGCTGCAGCAGATAGGAGGTCGCAAGCCTGCGGCTGGCTTCTCGATTACGGCATCGACGCGCTTCTCTACGTTGGCGTCAAGACCGGCCTATCGCTATTCGGCGGCGGGGACACAGACGGCCCACGAGACTTGCTGTGGAACTCAGGAGGGCGGCACCTGACCGATCCCCTCATCCCCACGGTCATGGGATGGGGTGAGTTGTAGACCTTCCGCGGGCTTGGGATCATCGTGCGGGGCTCATGCGTACTCAAGCCATCCGCCCTCGCCGCGTGCACGACTTCGTCTCCTCGATCTTCGACTACGACCTCCACGCGAAGCGCGTGGACTCTCTGGCCGACGCGACGGTGGGCGCGCTGCAGGGAGCCCGTCTCGCGGTCGGCGCGCTCGGCCGAGCCCTGGCGGTCGCGAAGGAGCTCGACGCGAAGCACGCCATCAAGCAGGTGGACCGGTTCTTCTCGAACACCGGTGTGGACGTCTGGAAGCTCGCGGGGAACTGGGTCCCCTTCGTCATCGCGGGCCGCCCCGAGATCGTGGTGACGCTCGACTGGACCGACTTCGACCAGGACAACCAGTCCACGATTGCGCTGCACGTCGTCACGAAGCACGGCCGGGCGACGCCTCTGCTGTGGAAGTCGGTCGCGAAGTCGGAACTGAAGGACTGGCGAAACGAGCACGAGGATGCGCTGCTCGAGCGCTTCCGCGAGGTGGTGCCGAACACCACCAAGGTCACCGTGCTCGCGGATCGCGGCTTCGGGGATCACAAGCTCTACGAGCTCCTCAAGGACCAGCTCGGGTTCGACTTCGTCATTCGGTTCCGAGGCGTCATCAAGGTCACCGACGAGAACGGCGAGACCCGCGCCGCGAAGGATTGGGTGCCGGACACGGGCCGGCCGCGGACGCTCAGGAACGCCAAGGTGACGAAGGCTGGGCGCGAGGTGGCGGCAGTCGTCTGCGTGCACGCCAAGGGCATGAAAGAGCCGTGGCTCCTCGCGACGAGCCTGGGGAACAAGACGGGCGCCGACATCGTGAAGCTGTACGGGAAGCGCTTCACCATCGAGGAGAGCTTCCGCGACCTGAAGAACCTGCGCTTCGGCATGGGGCTCACCGACACGAGGATCTCTTCGCCGGAGCGCCGGGACCGGATCCTCCTCGTCGGCGCCATCGCGGTCTCCCTGCTCACGCTGCTCGGTGCCGCCGGCGAGTCGCTCGGCCTCGACATGAAGATGAAGGCGAACACCGTGAAGACCCGCACGCACTCGCTGCTAAACCAGGGCCTCTTCTACTTCGATTGCCTCCTCACCATGCGCGAAGAGCGCGCGAGGCCGCTGATGCATCGCTTCGATGAACTCCTCCGTCAGCACGCCGCCACGCGCGAGATCTTCGGCCTCATATGAGGGGATGGCTCAGGGGCGGCACAGCACAGTGCCATAGCCGACCATGGATCGCAGCCAGCCACTCTCTCGCGAAGCCTTTCGCCGGATCATGCGCGCCACTTGCAGATGGGCTCAATGTATCGCAGCCTGTGTCGCGTCCGGAATCCCGACAGCGTTCTCGGGTGCGCCACCGCACTCGTGGATACCTGCATGGATGGGCGTCGCGGCCGCCGGAGTCATTACGCTCTCTGCGTTGGGAAGACGCTTGGTCCTCGAGGTGAGTGTGGCGCTTCCGGCGCTATCCCTCTTCCTTATGTCCGTCGTCTCGGCCCTTGGGGCGGGGGCACGAACACGATGACTCGAGAGGAGGTGTGAAATGGCAGAGCACGAACTGCTCTACTTCCCCTACGCGTCCCTCACGGACGCGCAGCTCCCCCTGCTCAAGGTCGCCGCCCTCTACTTCGACAAGCTCGCGATCCTCGACCCCGCCGGCGCGAGCTGGAACACCATTGGTGCGGACGACGTCGCGCGCGGGGCATTGAAGGAGCTGACGGACGCTGGGCTCCTCGAGGTCGTGAGGCCTGCGGACGTCCTGCAGCGGTTCTCCGCGCCAATGCTGGACGCCATTCGGCGCGACCTCAGCGATCCCGAGTTCGTGAAGCTGTGCGAAGGCCACGCCGCGAGGACGGGAAAGCAACGCTGGACGTTAGCCCTCGCGAAGGTCCCGCAGGAGCTGCAGACCGATCAGACGATGCGCCACCTGATGGGCGACTTCGCGCGTGGAGTCGCAACGGACTCCGGAAGGTACGTGGAGCGAGCGGGGATGAATCCGGCCGCCTACCTCGAATTCGCCGCAACGGGCCAAAGCTACGACGAGTACCGGCACGGACCGAACGGCGGACTCGAGTACCGGTACGCAGACTTCCCGCTCGCGCTCGGCGAGGCGATCATGATGAACCACGCCCTGTTCGCCGGCCTGCTGCACGCGGGCGCGACGCCGATCACGGACGACCCGTTCCACAGCCGGATGCTCTCCCACAAGCTGAGGCGGGCGGCGCAGGACCCCGCGATCCGCGACGTCCTGGAGGACCGGATCACCAAGCGTCGCATCAAGGCGGGGGCGCTCGCGGGGAGCGCTCTGACCGACACCGAGGTCAAGCTCCCCATCCTGGCTCCGTCGGTCCCGCTTTCCGAAGTCCTCGAACATCGAAGGTCGAACGCAGCTGCGCTCGCGCGCGTCAGGGAGACGCTGGGGCTCATTGCGCGGCGAATCGAGAGCGAGCCCTGGAGCGACGACTTCGAGGCCGAGCTGGAGACCAGGACCCTCCCGGACCTTCAGGAGGCGCTCGCGGAGGTCACTCAGGCTCGCGACAAGTGGCTCGAGTCCCAGCGCGGGCGGCGGTGGCTCAAGGCGGCAGGCGTGGCGGTCGGCGCCGCCACCGCAGCGCTCGGTCTTGTGGCCGCGCCGCTGACCCCCGTGGCGCTCGCCAGCGCCGGCCTCGGCCTCGCCTCCGGCGTCGCCATCCCCGGTGCGGAGTGGCTTCTCGACTGGCAGGCTGGAAAGAACGCCCTGCACGAGAACGGCTTGCACTACCTGCTCGGAGTCTGAACCCCGGAACGGAGCACCGTCCGGACGACGCCCTCTCTAGGCGACACCTGCTCCACCACTCATAGCGCGACGAGGGGCTCCATATGGCCACCTTCAAGGTCCAAGAGAACGGTATTTCCCTCCGGTTCGGCGACACGGACACCGCCGTTCCCGAAAGAGTGGTCGCGGCGGATACGCGTCCGAACATCGTGGTCGCGGTCGGCCCGGCGACCTCGCGCCCCACAGTCTCCGTCCGCATGACGGTCCGGGGAGGGTTGCCTCGCTCCTTCACGCTCAACCCGAAGGCGCGCTCCCGCGACGAGGAGCTGTTCGAGGGATCCTTCCCCGAGCTGCGCGCCGGCGAGCGGGTGACCTACTCCGTCCTCATCTCGGTCGCGCGCGCGGGGCAGACCCTGCAGCTCGACTCGGCCGCCTTCGCAGGCGGCGAGCGGACGTTCGACGTCGAGGACCCGGAGAGCGCGGGCGTCGCCCCGCCGCCGGAGGGCGGATCCGAGCGCTCCACCGACATCGGCAACTTCGCCCTTGGAGTGACTCGCGGTGACTCGGCCGCGGCGGGTCGCGTGCTGGACGAGCTCAGGCGCGGCGGGGCCACCAAGCCCTCGGACCTCGCAGACATGAGCGCGGACGCACTGAGCGATGTGCTGGAGCGCGCCCGGGCCGCGCAACCGGAGGAGCGCGCGACCCGGGTGGATGCCCTTCGGGCGGCGGTGAGCAGGGCTTTTCCGACGGCGACCCTCGCGCCCGTTCGCGCGCCGCTGCCCGAGACGACCGTCCGGACCGAAGGACAGACCGTGACGGTCGCCCTCGACACCATCGCCCGCGCCTGGAGCAACAACGCCGGGCTGGATCTCCTTCGGATGGACATCTCCAGAGGCTCGAAGGATCGCGCCACGCTCGATCTCTCCGGGCTCGAAGCGCCGCAGCGCAAGGCCTTCATCAGAGACCTCCAGGCGCGACGCGGGGCCGCTGCCGCAGCGGGGAGCGCGGAGCTCGCGGAGAAGCTGCTGAAGAAGCGCATCACCTCGCCCGGAGCGATGTCACCAGCTCAACTGGCGAAGGAGACCGGCATCTCGCTCGGTCGCGCGACGAAGGTCCGCGATCGCGACCTCCATCGCTTCGGGAGACTCTCCCACGGCGTCTTTACGCTGATCGACGCCCACAGCGGCGGCCTGCAGAACACGGCGGTGGGCAACCTGCGCAGGGCGAAGGTCATCGACTTCGTGCGGAGCGGCGCCCGCGGCGACACGTTCGATGGCCTCGACAACCTCCAGAAGCTCTTCGGAGACCTGGACTCCTGCGACTGCAAGCACTGCGACTCCATCCTGGGCCCGGCGGCGTACTTCGTCGATCTGATGCACTTCGTCCAGACGCACGTCCTCGACGAGGACGTGAGGGAGGGCGAGGCCCCGTTCAGGGGCAAGCAGGGCCATCCGCTGCACCTCAAGACGCGCCGCCCCGACCTCTGGGGGCTGCCGCTCACCTGCGAGAACACGCACACCGAGATCTCGCAGCTCCAGCTCACGAGCGAGATCTTCGAGGGCTTCATCGCCCGCGAGCATGGCATCGCCGACGGTGCGGATCGGCGCACCATCACCACTGCCGTCTACAAGACGGTGCTCCCCGCAGGCCGGCACTCGGTGCTCCAGCCCTTCCACCTCCCGATCGCCGAGCTGGAGATCTACCTCCAGCACTTCAAGCTCCGGCGCGTCGACGTCGCCGAGCGCCTGGGCGAACCGGAGGAGGTTCAGCTGCGTGCAGCCCTCGGCCTCACGAAGATCCAGGCCGACCTCATCACCAACTCCGACCCCTCCGACGGCAACATCAGGAACAAGCTGGGCATCGTGCCCGCAAACGACATCCTGACGATGCGCGAGCTCGTGACCGCGACACAGCTCCCCCGAATCGACCTCGGCGAGATCCTGAAATCGCGTTTCGTGGGCGGCGAGAACCCGCTGACGATCCGGTCGGAGAAGAAGTCGCCCGAGAGCGTGCAGTTCGACATCGAGCGCGTGCACGGGGTTACGCTCCCCCATCTCGACCGCGTTCACCGCTTATTGCGCCTACAGCGCCACCTCCCATGGCTGCCCAGGGAACTGGACGCGTTCATCGCGTCCTGCCCCGCCAAGACCCTCGACGCGACGGTGCTCGCGGACGCAGGGCGCGCGGCCCTGCTCAAGGAGCGCTTCAAGGCGAGCCCGCACGAGCTCTGTGCGCTGGCCGGAGAGATGCCCGATCTCGTTATCGACCGCAGGAAGGGGCCGCAGGATAGGGAGCGGACCCCCTACGACCTCCTGTTCAACCTGCCCGACCTGATGCGGCTCGAGAAGCGCTATCCCGACGCCGCGCTTCGCTATGACGCCGCCGAGATCTCGAGCCTCGCTCAGGAGCGCGCCCTGCGGCTGCGCGCCGCGCTCGGCGTCGACGAGGCGGGGCTGGCCTCCCTGGTCGAGGGGCTCGCGCACGAGTTGTTTGCGAACACGCCCTCCGACTCCGCTACCGCCCTTTCACGGTTCTTCGGGCTGAGGCTCCACGCCTCTCCTCGCCCGGTGCTACCGCCGTCAGCACCCCCGATCGATCCTCGGCCGTTGCCGCCCCCCGCCGCCGGCGACCGCTCCTTCCCGCTCGACGGGCGCAACCTGTCCCTCGTGTTCCGGCACGCGACGCTCGCCCGCTGGCTGAAGCTCGACGTCGCGGAACTGTTCACGCTCATCCGCCTGACGCCCAACGTCGGCTCGCACGTCGCGGGGCTCCGCGGCGCGCTCGCCGTGGTTCGGTTCCATGATTGGTGGAAGAGCACGCCGCTATCGCTGGAGGCGCTCACCCTGCTCCTCGCGCCCGCGAAGGCGCTGACCGGCGCGGTCGAGGATCTCTGGAAGGCCCTGCAGGCGTGGCTGAAGGAGCAGGATGCGGTCTCGGTCGCGGACACGTTCCTCACCCAGGTGGAGGGAGTCGGCGAGGACCTGTCGCGCACGATAATCGCCCTCAACCTGGGGAAGGTCTTCGACAAGGACCGCGGTCGATACCGAATCATCGCAACGTCCAAGCGGACAGACCTGGACCTCGCTCCCATCGACGGCAAGCCGATCGACGCGAACGCGCTCCGCAAGCTCATCTGGAGCCACCACCCGGACGAGCGGCTCCCTAGGGCGCTCGCCGAGGCCCTCGAGGTGAACGTCGAGGTCGCCCGGACCGTCGTAACGGCGGCGCTCGCCGGCCTGGGGGCTCCGCCGTCATCCGACTTCCTCGTGGACGGGCCGCTGCCTACGAACCTGAAGCCAGCGGTGCTCGCGATGCTCCGCCTGAACGGGATGGTGGCCGCGCTGAGGATCGCGCCCTCGACGCTCGAACTCATGGCCGCGAACGCGGCCGCCTTCGGAGTCGCCGACTGGAGCGCCCCGAGTCCGGACGCACTCCGCCGGATCTCGTCGACGCAGGCGCTCCTCAAGGCGCGCTTCCGCGATGACGCGGCCCGGGCGCTGGCAGAGCTTCGGCGGCTGCTGGCCGACAAGAACACCCTGGCGGACGTCGCGGTCGTCCTGCTCGGGATCGACTCCTCCGTGGCACGCGACCTCGTCAAGACGCTGCGCATCCCGACGGACTCCGTCGAGGCGCTCTTCACGGTGCAGGGCTACGCCGAGCTCGCCGCCACCCTCGGCGTGGACGCCACGGCGCTCAAGGGGATCGTCAGCGACGACGTGGAAGCCTCCTGGGCAGCCTCGACCGCGGTGGTCGCCGGCTTCCGCGCCAATTACGCGGACGAGGCGACCTGGCTGGAGAAGGCCACGCCGTACCAGGAGCGCGTGCTCGAAAAGAAGCGCAACGGCCTGATCGACTGGATGCTCCACGGGCCGGACGCCGACTTTCCCGACGCGCGCGAGATGTACAAGCACTTCCTGATCGACCCGGAAGTCGACGGCGCCTTCCGCACCTCGCGCATCGTCGCAGCCTGCTCCAGCCTCCAGCTCTACGTTCACCGCATCCGGATGAACCTCGAGAAGGAGTCGAAGGACGGCCTTCGCGTCCCGCCGTCGCTCATACCGGACGAGGAGTGGGATTGGCGCCAGCACTATCGCGTCTGGGAGGCGAACCGGAAGATCTTCCTCTGGCCGGAGAACTACCTCGACCCGACCACCCGCGACGACAAGACCCCCCTCTTCCATGCGCTCGAGTCCGAGCTCCTGCAGCAGGAGATCACCAAGCAAACGGTGATCGATGCGTACTCCAGCTACCTGAACGGGCTCGAGGAGCTGGCACGCCTGCAGTTCGCCGGGGCGTACCACCACTACCTCGAAGACGAGGAAAGCGGCGAGGTCACGGACGTCATCTACCTCTTCGGCGCGACGGGAGGCGAGGCGCCCACCCACTACTGGCGCGAGATCCGCAACCTGGCCCGGAGCCAGGAGGACGAGCTCGCGTCCCCGCACCATGGACCCTGGTGCAAGGTCGAGACGCGGATCCCGACGCGGCATGTCAGCCCCGTCGTCCACGACGGGCAGCTCCACGTCTTCTGGAACGAGATCTCGACGACGTCGCAGAACGCGGTCAACGAGGGCAAGTCGCGCTTCATCGGCTACTCGCACCGCTACGCCCTGAAGTTCACGACCCTTCGCGTCGACGGCGCGTGGACGCCGCCGGAGAGCATCTCCCTGCAGGGGTCCGCCCCCGCCTTCGAGGAGTCCGATTGCTCGATCGACGACCCGCTGGCGGAAAAGGCCGAGCTCCAGGCCTTCATCGAGGCCTTCTTCGCGAACTTCTCGCCGTGGTTCGGCGTCTACCGCGACTCGAACGTCGACCTGGAGGAGGCACGAAAGAACATTCTCGTGCCGCGCTGGGACGTCGACCTCCACACCAAGGCCCGCGAGGGCTACACCGTCGACGGGTTCCTGTGGGAGAGACCGCACGTCTCGATCGACCCATCGTACGGCCATCGGATGCTCGTGAACTGCGCGGGACAGCTCGTCCGCGGCGCCCTCGACCTGTTCGATCGGCAGGTGCTCCGGACCACCGACACGCGCCACGCGACGTCGCCCGCGGCCGAGTCCGCGCTCCTCGCCTTCCGGTCGAACGTTTTCGGCGCGCCACTCTGGATGGGTGGCTCCAGCGCCACCGAAGGGCTGCCGGACTTCACGGTGTTGACCCGGGGCTCGAGCTCGCTCTCGCAGGTGAAGTGGTCCGCGTGTCCATTCGACTACCCCGTCGCCGCCGCACTGGCCCTCAACGCCGGGAACCTTGAGGTCTTCAAGCGGCACTGGGGGAGCGACCCCGGCTGGTCGTCCACCGCGACCAAGGTCGCGAACGTCGCCGCCGACGCGGGGACCTGGGCGGTCGCGGGAACACCCGACGAGACGATTATCGAGACCGAGGACGAGCTGCTCCTGCTGCAGCCGAGCGCCACCGTAACCGGCCACTACGTCCTGCACCGGCTCGGAACGACGCTCGTCCGGGACCTCGAGCGAAGGCTCTTCGAGGCCGGCCTCGATGGGCTGCTGTCCACGGCATATCAGCTGGGCCTGTCGGAGCCGGCTCCGCCGGTGAACGGCCCCCGCACCCACGACCGGACCATCCGGAATCCCATCGCCAACGACGCGGCGTACGGCATCTACTACCAGGAGATCTTCCAGCACATCCCGCTCCTCATCGCGCACCACCTGAACTCCCAGGGCCGGTTCGAGCACGCGCAGCGCTGGTACCATTACGTGTTCGATCCGACGACGCCCGAGCCCACGACGGACCCGAACGCCCCCGAGACCGACCGGAACTGGAAGTACCGCCAGTTCCGCGGGCTGGAGCAGGCGAAGCTGCGCGACGTCCTCTCCGACACGACCGCGATCCAGAAGTACCGCGAGGACCCGTTCAACGCGCACGCCATCGCGCGCCTCCGGGTCAGCGCGTACCAGAAGGCCACGGTCATGCGCTACATCGACAACCTGCTCGACTGGGCGGACGAGCGCTTCACCGTCTTCCAGATGGAGACGGTGAACCAGGCGATGATGCTCTACGTGACAGCCGCGGAGATCCTCGGCCCGCGCCCTCTCCAGCTCGGCGCGTGCGGAGAGCTCGGCGGCGACGCGCGCACGTACGACAAGCTCAAGGACGCCATCTCCGGGGACGGCGAGTTCCTGCTCGAGATCGAGGAGCTGATCCCAGCCTCGGTCCGCGCGGTGCCCCCGACGGCCGGTCCTCCGCTGCTTGGCCCCGCCTTCGGCCTGAGGGGACTGCTCGGCTTCCCCCTGAGCGCGGCTACCGTCTCAGGTGGCGCTGCCGGGCCAGCGCTAATGCTCGGGAACGCCCCCGCGACGGCCGTTGCTGCCGCGAACCCGTCCGGCGCGGCGTCGTCACCGCCCGGCGGAGCGGCCGTGACCGTCGGCTCTGCCGCCGGACCCTCAGCGTCCCATCCGAGCGCCACCGTCGCCGCCACGCGGACCGGCGCCGCAGCGGTCAACGCGTCGAGGGGAACGACCGGGTTCCTCGTCCCCCAGACCGACTCCGGGAGCGTCGCCTCCTCCGCCATCGCCTCGGACAGTACCCGCACGCCCCGTTGGCTCCTGCGAGTGATCGGCAGCGGCGGCGCCGCCGGCGCCAACAAGGGGCTGAGCGCGGGTGCTGCGGTCCGCGTCAAGGCGGCCCTCGCGCAGACGCGAACCCCTGAGCTGGTAAAGGCCTTCTCCCTACGCCAGCAGTACGCCCACCTCGGGGGGCGATGGACGATGAAGGCGGGCCAGCGTCTCCTCCCCACGCTGGGTGACCGCTTCAGCAGAGCGATGGTCCGGCAGGTGAGCGCCGCCTTCTGCATCCCGCGGAATGAGGTGCTCGAGGGCTACTGGACGCGCGTCGAGGACCGCATCCGGAAGATCCGGGCGTGCCAGGACATCACGGGGCGCAGGCGCAAGCTCTCTCTCTTCGCCCCGGTCATCGATCCGATGCTCCTCGCGCGGGCGCGCGCCGCCGGGATCGCCATCGAGGACGCGCTCGGGGCGATCGAGGGGACGATCCCGCAGTACCGCTTCGCGTACCTCCTCCAGAAAGCGAAGGAGTTCGCGGGGACGGTGCAGTCGTTTGGGGCGGCCCTGCAGTCAGCACTTGAGAGGAAGGACTCAGAGGAGCTCGTCCGCTTGCAGGCCACGCAGGGCCAGCAGCTCTTGGCCCTGACCACCCGGGCGAAGGAGTGGGAGCTGGAGAGCGCCAGGGCCAACCTGGAGTCGATGCGGCGTCGGAAGACGGCGGTCGAGAACCGGCGGGCGTACTACGCCGGGCTGCTCGATGCTGGCCTCAGCGAGTGGGAGACGGCGGAAGCCATCGCGACCCACACGGCGTCGGTGCTCAGCGGCTCCGCCGCGACGCTGGAGTTCGTCTCCGCGGTGCTCCACCTGACCCCGCAGGTCGGCTCGCCTTTCGCCATGAAGTACGGCGGGCTGGAAACGGGCACCTCCGTCGACAAGGTTCATGGGGGGACACGAGCACTCGCAGACGTCGCTCGAGCCGTTGCCGCGTCCTCGGCCCTCGAAGCCCGCAACGATCGGCGCGCCGAGGAGTGGCGCTTCCAACGCGACCAGTCAAAAGACGAGGTCACGCAGCTCGAGAAGCAGATCGAGGCGTCAGAGATTGCCTGCGACCTCGCCGAGCACGCCATCAAACTCCACGAGAAGAACATCGCGCAGAACACGGAGCTGCTCGAGTACCACGAGGAGAAGTTCAGCGGACTCGGGCTCTATACGTGGCTGGCGTCGCAGCTCCAGCGGACGTACCGGGAGGCCTTCGAGATGGCCTACCGGATGACGCGCCATGCGGAGCTGGCCTATCGGTTCGAGCGGGAGGACTACACGAGCGAGCTGCTGCCGCGGCAGTACTGGGAGCCGGCGCGCGCGGGGCTGCTCGCGGGCAACCTCCTGGCCCTGGACCTGCAGTCCCTCGAGCAGCGCTATATGGAGACCGACGCGCCGAAGCGCGAGCTGAGCGATCACTTCTTCTCGCTGCGGCAGTGGAACCCGCAAGCGCTGATCGAACTGAGGCAGAAGGGCGAGTGCAAGTTCACGGTCCCGGAGCTCTTCTTCGACTTGGCGTCGCCGGGCGACTACCGCCGGCGGCTCCGCTCCGTGCGCGTCACGATCCCTGCCGTGGCCGGCCCGTACGTGAACGTCATGGCGACCCTCTCGCTCGACGCCAGCTGGATGCGCTACGAGCCGAGCCTCGACCCACAGGACGCGCCGCGGCCGCGCGTCGACTCCATCACCACGAGCAGCGCCCGGAACGACGCCGGCGCGTTCGAACTCAACTTCCGGGGCGAGAAGTACGTCCCCTTCGAGGGAGCGGGTGCGGTGAGCAAGTGGCTGCTCCAGCTCCCCACGAGCGTCCGTATGTTCGACTACGGCACGATCAGCGACGTCATCCTCCACCTCGACTACACGGCGTCCTGGGACGAGACGCACCGCAAGGTCGTGCAGGGCGTGATCGGCGGCGCGGTCAAGTCGGTCGAGGAGCGTTTGGCGGCCGACGGCGTCGCGCGGACGTTCGATCTGAAGGCGGAGTTCCCGGCCGAGTACGCGCGCCTGGTGCGCGGCGAGGAAGCGAGAATCGACATCACCTCGGACCACCTGCCCTTCTTCATGCGGTCCGCGAAGGCAAAGGCCGGCTCGAAGCTGACCTTCGTGCCGGGCGAGAACAAGGCGACTCCGACGGACGTCATCTTCGACGGAGCTCCGCTCGGTGCCCCGACCGCCGCCGCGGGCGCCGCGAGCCTGCCGATCCAGATTGCCGGCCCCGGACCATGGACGCACGCGTTCCGAGTGGTCGGTCTGGCGCCTGGCTCTGCCGTCTATCTCTCCATTAGGTTTGGAGGCTGATCTTCACCGCGACCACAGTGCTGGGAGGCACGAATGCCACACGACGCGATCGCGATTCAGACGAATGACGACTGGGCGAAGCTGCGGGACCGCGGGCTCAAGACCGTGGTGGACCCGATGGTCTACCGAACCGCTGATCTCTTCCTCCAGGGCCGCTCGGCTTGCGCCTCAGCGGAACACGCCGAGCAGGTGTGGAACGCGATCTCCAAGAACGTCGGCGCGCTCGCGATGTTCTTCGACTGCATGATGTCGAACGTCGAGCTTCCCGTGTTCGAGCTCTGGACGACCTTCCGCAACTCGAAGGTTATCGAGACTTGCGACTTCCTGATCCCGGTCACCGTTGGCGGTTCCGCCGTGTACCGCGCGACCAAGGACGCCGCGCTCGAGAAGGTTCGGAGCGTTGGCGCGCCCCCCGACGAGCTCGCTGCGAGCATCGTGGGCGAGCTCTCCGCTTATGGATACGAATGGGAGCCAGAGCTCGAGGATCTCGCAACCGACGACGAGCGGGAACGTCTTCTCAGGACGTTTCTCCTTGGAGGATTCCTCTTCCAGGGCTACGCCCAGCAGATCACCGGCGACGAGTTCCGCCTTGAGGACATGGCGGAGCACGTGCTGCAGCCGAAGCGTTCACGCCTCATCGGCTCAGCGATGCTCGGAGCGCCGCGGACGGAGGAAGAGCTCTTCGCGCAACTACTCCAGGCTGCCCGGCAGGCGCTTGGCGACGGCACCGCTTGCGAGCTGACGGAACTTCCGACCTTCTTGCCAATCCTGCTGAGGTACGAACCGAAGACGCCAAAGGAACTCCTCGACCGCGCGTTCTCGCTGCGCGCCAACACGGCCGTCGAGGACTACCGCGCGCTTCGGCGCCGAATCCGACAGGAGCTCGGCAAGGGTCGCCCCCTCGCGGAGGAGCGTCGGGAGATGAAGCAGATCGCGCGGAGGTTGGCAAAGGACCTGTCGGAGAGATCGAGCGAAGTGTCACTGGACTGGAGCGTCGGCGTGAAGGCTGCGCTCCCGGTCCCGGTCCCGTGGCCGACGGCGGAAGCCAAGTTCTCCGGCAAGATTTCCGTCGATAGGATCGCGTGGTGGCTTTCGAGCGCCCTGCCCGGGAAGGGGTATCGGAAGCTTCTGGTCAGGATGGTCTCCGCACAAGCGACCGCCGGAAGGATCGACGCGCACCTGCGCCGGCTGTGGCTCGCGGGGTGACCGCGCGCCTCAAGGATCACTCGCAGAGTTTGAGCTTCTGGTGGGATCAACGCTTGAGCGCCCGCCGCAACTCCGGCGCTTCCGCAGCCGAGGTGGCCATTCGGGTCCGAAAGCACGCACGTTCAGCTAGCGCTCTCGCCCGCCCAGCTGGGGTTGACGGTGACCGGACGAGGTGGACGAAGCTCGTAGCGGACTTCGAGTCAGCGGACCGCGGCGCATCTCTGGACACCGCGGCGGAAGCAGTGGCGGTGCTCCCGTGCAACAAGGGGCGTTCCAGCAAGCTCTTTCGCGCCTTGCGACTCGAGGAGATCGCGCGCGTCCCCGAAAACGCACCTCGAAACGCACCTTGAGGCCCTTGAAACGAATCGCCCGCCTTCCAAGACCTCTGGGACGGCGGGCTATTGCTGAGTGAGGGGAGACAGGATTTGAACCTGCGACCCCTTGGTCCCAAGACCAGACAAGGCGAAGGCCGCGACCCGCCGGTTTCCCGTGCGAGCCGCGGCCTTCTGAGTCGGGGAGACAGGATTTGAACCTGCGACCCCTTGGTCCCGAAGGCTCAACGCGGGGATCCGATACAGTCGGTTCCGGTCCGGCGGCGTCGGATGTGCCCGCAACTACTGGGAGTCGGCGGAGAGGCCGATCCGATACAGACCGGCTCCGCCGACCCGGACTGGCCGCGTCAGTCACGTTTCAGTCACAGCGCACTATCGGTACGTGTCGCCTCTTGACGATCCCCGAGGTCGCCGAGCGGCTCCGGGTCTGCAGGGCGACCGTGTACCGGCTCGTGGCCGAGGGGCGGATCCCGGCCGTGAGGATCTCGTCCGGAGCCATCCGGGTGCCCGCGACGGACTAGCCCGAGAACCTCAGCTACGGCTCGAGCGCGCTCGTCGCGGTGGCGATCGCGAGGAACATGCGACGTGGCCACCCCTCGGCCTCCAGGGTCACGAAGTCGTAGCCGGCGTAGAACCGTTCCGCCGCCTCGTCCTTCGCATCGACGATGATCCCGAGGCACCCCAAGAGATCGGACGCGTCGACGATCCGGCGCAGCGCATCCAGCAGCAACTTCTCGCCGTACCGGCGTCCCCGCGCACGCTCGTCCACCGCGAGGCGGCCGATGAGGGCCACAGGCATCGGGTACCGAGGTAGCTTCTTCACGAGCGCCGCGGCGAGCCCTTCGGACGCGACGCTCGCCATGCTCAGCGTGTAGAAGCCGAGCACACGCGGGAGCGTGTCGGGCTCACCATGCGATCTTCTCAGGACGTAGGCGCGTCCGATCCCAGCCTGGTCGTTCGGGAGCGCGTGACGAGCGAAGTAGTCGTCGAGAGCGTGCTTGCCGCAACGAAAGCCCGCTGCGGCATCCTCCGCCTCGATGCGCACGGTGGCGTACGAGCGTGCCTCGGCCGGGCTCATTTCAAATGGCGCTTCGCAGCAGCCCGCAGTCGCGCTCCGGGCTTCGGCGGAGCGTTCACTAGCTCCTGCATCCGAGCGAGCGCCTTAGCTGGGACGTTGAGTTTCTCAGGCCTCATCGCCCACTCGAGGGCGGACAACGTCGGCGTGGCAAGCTCGCACGCCGGTTGCGAGCTCTGCGGATCGAGGGTGACCAGGCGCCGCCCGCGACGGATCTCCATCAGAGCCTTCAGGAACAGGGCGAGCGCCTCATCGATGAGCTGGCTACGGCTCAACCCGAGCTCTTCCGCGAGCTCCAGGACGGCAGCGCCTCGGTTGTCGGGTACGGTCGCTTCCAGCCGCATGGTTCGCCTCCTCCCTCAAATATGAGGGACAGTTGAGGAATAACGCGACTGGCCGCGCAACGCAAGTCGGGCGCCCCCGCCGGGGCGCCCCTCCAGGAGCAGGCAGGCAGCGACGCCCCCCTCACTCCTGGTCGTCCTCCACGGACACGAGCGTTCGAAGGTTCGAGTTGATGAGGTCCGCAATTTTTACGGCGTCTACCTTGTATACGCGGGCAAGCGCCTGGACTGTTTGTCCAGCGTCTTCCGGCCGGGCGGCGCGCCCATCGGCGTTCGTGAACGGTCCATCGGTTTCCGTGACGATACGATCGAGCGGAAGCGACGCTACGATTTCTCGCCGTGGTGCGGTGCGGAGCATCTCAGCGTTTACGGAGAAGTAGCAGCCGAGGCTAACCGCGCGGCGCGCCTCAGAAGCGCTCCCGGTCCACCAGTGCAGCACCACACGACCGAGATCCGGCGGAAGGCACTTCTCGATCAGATCGAGGACGGACTTGGCAGCGCGCAAGCTGTGGACGCTGAGTATCTTCCCTCTGGCCTCAGCGCACATGCGGAGAATGCGCTCGAACACCTGTATCTGAAGTTCCATCGACCGGAAGAACCGCGGGCTAGCGTCTAGTCCGACCTCCCCGATGAATCGAGCTTGCGGCAAGTACTCCTCCCACAACGGAAGTTCGCTGGCCCGTTCCGACACGAGCTGGGGATGGAGCCCAAGCGCTGCCCGCACAAACCGCGTGGAAGCGGTCAACGACCGACTGCGGGGCCACGCCCGAGGCGTCGTGGTTACGCCAAGCGTGTAGATGCCTTTCGCCTCGCACTCTCGAACTAACTCGCCGAAGTCTGGATAGAGGTCGAGGTGACAGTGGAGATCAACCAGTCGCGCAGCCATCGCGGGCACCTTCACTTCGGCATCGCGCGTACGCCAGCAAGCAGTCCGCCGACCTCGTCCATCCCTCGTCGGTAGACGCCTGCAAGATCCGCAAGGTGACTCGTTTCCTCGTCCAGAGGCCCGGGCTTGTGGATCAAGAGGTTCTCGATTCCCCTGTGCGACTTAAGCCGATCGATTGCGAACTGAAAGGCACGAACCTGCTGCCCCTCCGCCTGCATCGTGTCGAGCTTCTGCGCGTGGAGGTCCGAGACCGTATACGCGGTCTTGTCCGCGGCGGCGCCCCAAGCGGCACGCAGTGCTGCACGGCGGATGATACATGGCAGACAATATCCGCAGTGCTCAATTCCGCGCCCAACCCAGCGCCCCTTTGTCGGCGACGCGCACGACAGTGAGTGAGGCGCTAGCCGCTTCAGCAGGGTACTTGAGGCGCACTTCGCGACCATCTCGCCCTTCGTCTTCTTCCAGTATGGGTTCGACACCTGCGCGGGTATCCCGAGGTTCCGGAGAAGCTCGTTCCACCGGTGCATGTAGTAAGGGTGCGTCGTCCGCGTGCTCAGCGAGCCGAGCCGAAGGACGTCGAGTGGGACGTTGAGCGCGATCAGACCATTCTCCGGAACGTGAACCGTGAACGGCGCCCCCACCCCGCTTCCTGCGAAGACGCCCAGGGCGACGAACAAAAAGGAGCGCCCGCGTGTCGTGTTCTCCGACGCGACACCCTTGATGGCACCCTCGGGAAACGTCATCCACACACGGATGCGTTCGAACTGCCGCTCCTGGTACTTCTTCTTCAGCCCGTCGAAACAGGTGTTCTGGGCATCGCTTGTCGCGCCCTCGCCTGCGTGGCTGACGAAGAGCGGGTTGTGCCCGGTCTCGAGGAGGTCAATCGCGCCGACGAGACTGTCCAATCCACCCGAGAACAGCGAGACAGCATCTTGCGTTGGCGACGCACAGTCCGCAGGCTTCTTTGGGACCACTCTCTTGAAGCCGGTCGGCCGCGCCCTGACTCCAATCATCCAGCGATCGCCCGTGAGGAAGTTCAGCATCACTTGGAGAACCGAAGTGACGCCACGCCATCGCGCCGGATCGCTAACAGGCACGACGAGCCGGATCTCGCGCGTCCACGAATCCTGCGATTCGGTTCCGCGCGAGATTCGCGTATCGGCAAGGTGGACGAGCGTCGCGATAACCGCGAGGTCGAGCCCGAGTTCAGACGGGTAGAACCCGATCGCAGTGAGGCCATCTATAGCGCTGCCGAGGCCGTGATCAAGCCGCCTCTGCGACGCGACGAGACCGAACTCCGTCACGACCTCGTCATTCGCCGCCGGGACACGCCCGGTGTCGCCCGGACCGAACCGGCCGACGATGACATGTCGCCTCATTGCGCCTCCGACTCCGCCTCTCCGAGTGTCTTCAGGATCGTGAACGCGCTCTCATACACTCGGTTCACGAACGAGTTCACGCGAGCGGGCGTGAGTCTCTCAAGCGCCGCACGCGCGTTCGCGAGTGCATCCGCGACAGCTCGACGGATGAAATCCCGAAGTTGGTCCTGGACACGCCTGGCGGCTCGCACGCTGCGGGGGATCGTGACTACCTTCATCCCGATGTCGTTGCAGATGCGGGCCTCGATCGCGTGCGCCGCGTACAGCTCGAAGAACGTCTGCGTCTGATCGACAGTCAACGCGTTCAGGTCCGTTATCCCTTCGGTCGCAAGCTCCACGATAGTCTCGATGAACGCATCCCGCGCGATACCTTCGTCGACCGTGCCTGCTCCCGGGCAGGCGTATTCCATTACTGCCAGGAACACTTCCTCGACTGGGCGGCCAGCGAGGTGTTCGAGTTGAAGCGCCTTGAGCGCCTCTGCCCCACCGCGCGCTCGCGCATCAGCGAGAAACCCGAGCACTGTCGCGCTCGCCGAGCGTGACGTGCCCATCCGCGAAGCCGCCCGCCGAGCACCGCCGGACGCATCGGCGACGTACCCCGCGACAGCCCTGCCGAGGCTGCGCCGGTCGGTTCCCCCTGACCTCGCAAACCGGCTGAAGTTGCTCCTGGCGGCACCGAACCGAGCCGGGACACGCGGCGGCGCTGGCGGTGTTCGCTCAGGGGGCGCTGGCGGCGGGCCGCCAGGATCTGCCCCAGGCGCTCCGGGCCCGGCCGGCGCCGCCGGATCGCCGTCGGGTCCGGTGGGCTCTCCAGCTGTGCCTCCGGCCCCTTCGCCGCCGAGCCAAGTCGGAACCAGGGGTGTTCCGCCACCCGGGCCTGGATACGAACTCGAGGTTCCCATCAGTTTGAGCTCTTCGGCATCTTCGCAACCCCTGCCGCTGCGGCGCGAAGCATCGGATTGTTTTCAGCCTTCGCCCATTCTTCGACCAGAGCGCCAAATCTCGACGCGGCGCCCGACTCTGTCAGGACGCCAGCCCACCCTTTGACGACCCACGGCCCAAGCCGTTCACGCGGCAGGCGCCCCAGGAAATCGACGAGGCCGCCCTGGAGAGTCGGTTGGGCCTTGACGAGCACTGCGAGACCTTCTGCTCCGTCCGGCACCTTCTCGAATGAATCCCCTGCGATGATCCTTTGGCAAACGCCGTCGAAGACGAGACCGGCTTCAGCCGCGGAGAGCTGGCGCAAGTTCTGCTCCTCAGCCTGTACAGCCATCTTCGGACCGAGCAGTTTCTCGACAACGGCGGCCAGCCGTCCCAACGCAGAGACCGCACCGAAGTAGTCCTTGCGGTCTTTCGAAACGAAGAGGTACGGGCGCAGGTCCGTGCTCCCGATCGGCGGCTGGACCCGCGCCCACGCCAGGACTTCTTTCGAATTCTTCCATTCGGCGACGAAGGGGTGGTCGGACTCTCCGGCCACCTCTGCCGTCGCGAGGCTGCCGCCATCCCTGTCGCGCGACTTGGCGCGGGCGGCCTTCTTCGGAGAAGCCTCCGACTGTTCCTGCCCGACGCCCGAACTCGCGGCTTCAAGCCCGGCGAGCGGCTCGCAGCGACCGGCCGGATTCTCAGCGGCGACGCGAGCGATTTGTTCGAACACGCGAGGCAAGAACCGTTCGGCGAGCATCAGCTTAGCGAGAACGGGTACCTTCACGTCTTCTCCAAACCCGCGTGCGTCAGCCGTCCCGCGCCTAAGCAGAAGAGTGTTCAAGAATCGCTTGATCTGTCGCGGGTTCCCGCTCGTACCATTCGCGAGAATCGGCCCGATCTGCTCGCTGAGTACCACTGCCTCGCTCGCGAGGTTCGCGCGCTCTCCCAGAGCTTCTCCCACGCTGCGTGCGTCAAGGACCCCGCCCTCCCAAGGTTTCTTCAGTCGTTCGCGGGCCAGCGCCATCAACTTCTCATACCCGGGATCGTCCTCACCCAACTTAGCGCCGACGAGGAGCAACGTTACATAGACACGCGTCTCAGCTTCCCCGAGGGCCGGAATCCTGAACGGAACCTGGATCAGCTTTTCAAGGTAGTTCCGGGCGTAGTCGCGTGGCCCCGTAGTGTCGGGCAGGTCCGGGAAGTGCTTCCGCACGGCGTACTCGATCATCGCTTCGTCTGCCGCGACGACGAAGGCCGTGCGCGCCGTGAACACGAACAGTCGCACTGCCTCGAGCGTCTCGATGGCTGTATCCGGCAAGCACCGGTCGAGATCGTCGATCAGCACGACGAGCTGCTCGACGCGTGCCTCCTTCAGGAGCTCGTCGAAGGCCTTGCGGAACTCGCCGATCTCCTCGGGCACGTTCTTCGTCTCCTCGGGCTTCAGGACCGAAGTCACGCTCTTGAGGACCGACTCGACGTTCTCCTTTGTCGCGAGTTTCGCGGGGTCGGACAACAGACTCTGCGCCGTCGAAACCAGCGCTTGAACCTGATCGGGCGTAGGAATCCCGGTGAACGCCGTGAGCGCCAGCCCGCCAGCCTTCTTCGCGACCTTCAGCCAGTCGATGCGCTTGAAGACGTTCTTGACGGCCTCGGCCGTCCGGGTGACGAACGGTCGCCTCTCGATCAGTCCCGTGACGATCCCTTCGATAAGCGCGATCTTCGCGTCCTCGAACCCCTGGAACCTCCAACCGTTGAACTTGAGGCAAAGAACTCCCTCCTCGCGTTCGAGCCCCGCGTCGATCATCTCGAGGATGCTGGACTTCCCGGCGCCCCAATCACCGTGAATGCCCACCGTGACTGGCTTGTCCGGGCGAGTTCGAAGCAACCGCACGATCGTGGAAGCGATCGCCTCATTGTTGAGCAGGTCGAGCTTCGTCTCGTTGTCGGCCAGGATCATCTTCTCTCCGTGGAACTGCGTCGCTCGCCTCACTAGCTCGTGCCAGTCGCTGCGCCGCGAAGATCGTCAGAGACCCCGGCTGCCATTCTGTCACACACCTCCGACCCTGCCGTTGACTGTTTACGCGTGCCGCTCGCGCCGGACCTCATCCTCGCCGACTACCCGGAGCGCATTCCCGTGGCGAGGTGGCGTCCACATGAACGCCGCAGCTCTGGGACGCGGCGACAACTACGTCTACTCGCCCGAGGAGGATTTCATCAGGGCGCGCGGAACGCCTGGCCACGCTTCACGCATAGGGAGTGATCTCGGCGCTACACGCTCCCGCGAAACCGCCTGCGCACGCGTTTCGACGAGCTTCGCTGCCCACTTCGCCGGGCCGCGCGCCTCGCCGAGCAGCTCGTACTTGATGAGCTCCGCCATGCCGATGACCGTCTCGCGCGGAACCGCCGGAGGGGAAATCCGCAGTTGCGGATGGCGGCGGTTGTGCTCCTCCAACGCCTTGACCGCCGCGTTGAGGGCGCTCACGAGCGCGTTGTAGCCGTCGCGGATCCGGAACGCCTTCTGCTCGTCGATCGTCAGGATCCGCGCGCGCGGCACCGGGGCACCTCGCACGAGAGCCCCGATCACGCCGGGAGCTTCCCCGAAGGTCACCACCCGCACCGCGAACGGAGTCATCGGCCTCGTGTCGCCCAGGTACTTCTTGATCGCTCCCTCCACACGCTCGCGGCGGCCGACCGCGTGGACGACGAACACGAGCTCCGGGAACATGCGGTCCGGAAAGGCACGCGAGTACCACGTCGCATCGCTACCCTTTTCTACGAAGCCCGTGAAGTACGCCGCGTACCGCGCCAGCTTCTTCGTGACGACGCCGTAGTTGAGCGGGCTCGCCGTCGTGATGCTGTGCGAGCCCGTTTCGGCCTCGATGAAGAAGCGACGGGGAATCCCCGGCGCCTCGACGATCGCATCGGGCTTGAGCGCCGCAGGCGTCATGAGTCCCGCATCGGAGTCGTACAGGCTGAAGCTGAGCTGCTCCTCGGGCTCGCTGAACCACCGGAACGGGAGATCCGCGATCGGAGCATCCGGAGACTGCCGGAGCGTCAGGACCAGCTCCACGAGAATGTCCGTGAGCAGCACCTCATGCTGGAGGAACTGCCACCCCAGCTCGCGCGGGATCTCGGGCTGCTTGATGTAGGGGATGACCTTCTCCGCCTCGGCCCATCCGAGCGGCGAGAGCGCCCACATCGGGAAGTTCACGCCGTCCGACCGACGAAAGTCATAACGCCGCAGGTACGGCGCGTCGGCGCCGTGTCGCGAGGGCTGGCATAGCCTGCGAAGTCGCCGGTACGCGACCTGCGGCGACGCCTGGGCGGCAACCAGCTTCTGAACCTGCTCGGCCGAGAGGAATCGCGCGACGGCGAGATAGCCGAACAAGCGAAGGTCCCGCTCGGTGAGGACGGTGCCGGGGCGACGTGCCATGGCGAGAGTTCAGCGCGCCAGGGATCGCTTGTGCGGCTGAACCCTGCTCACCTCCGCACGCAAGACCCCGATGTCGAGCTCGAACTTCCTCGCGATGCGCTTCAAGAGGAGCGTCCGGAAGGCTTCGTCACCGCTCGCCGCCACGTACGGCGTGAGATCGCGAACGGCCCGAAGGCGCTGCTCGGCGGAAGCGTGCGTCGCGCCGTCCGGGCACCGCTTTCGCGTGAAGTACTCGAGCAGGAACTCGGTCAAGGGGACCGCCGCCGCAAGCAGCGCTTCCAGCGCGGCGCGTCCCTTCGCTCGAACGAACTCGTCGGGATCGACATGCCCGGGAAGCTGAGCCACCCTCCCCTCGAGACCGGCCCGGAGAAGAGCCCGCCCAGCCTCGGTCGGCGCCGCGGCCCCCGCGGCGTCGCCGTCGAAGAGCAACGTGACCTGCTCGCACCCGCAACGCCGAAGGAGCTCGACGTGTTCCTCGGTCAGCGCCGTGCCGCAGGCGCCGACGGTCCCCGGGAAGCCCGCCTGGTGCAGCATCAGGACGTCGACGTACCCCTCGACGAGGGTCGCCGAGCGCGTGCGGCGGATCGTGTCGCGTCCCCTGTCGATGCCGAACAGGACGCGGCTCTTCTTGAACAGGGGCGTCTCGGGTCCGTTCACGTACTTCGGGCCCGGGCT
The DNA here is from genome assembly GCA_963721145.1 of uncultured delta proteobacterium. Taxonomy (GTDB): domain Bacteria; phylum Myxococcota; class Myxococcia; order Myxococcales; family Anaeromyxobacteraceae; genus Anaeromyxobacter. The sequence goes on from CAVRIC010000002.1 coordinate 257,935, forward strand.
CGTCGAGGTCGTGGGTGTCAGGGACCGGCCACCGAAGCCGAGTACCTGCCCGTCCGCCCCCGCGAACGGGAACATGATGCGGTCGCGGAAGCGATCGTACGTCTTCAGGTAGTCGCCCGTGTCGACGAGGAGGCCCGCCCGCTGGAAGTCGCTCACGGCGCCGCCGCGGGCGCGAACGGCCTTGTGCAGGTCGTGCCAGTCCGCGACCGCGTACCCGATGCGGAACGAGCGCAGAGTGTCGTCACGCAAGCCCCGCGACGTGAGGTACTCGCGCGCCTTCGCGCCAGACGTTCCCCACAAGTTCGCGCTCCAGTGCTCCACGGCCACGGCGGCCGCGGAGTGAAGCGCCGCGCGTTCACCGAAGGCCCGCTTCTGCGCGGGCGTGAGCTCGCGATCCGGGACGTCGACTCCGACTCCGGCGGCGAGCGTCCGCAGGATCACCGGGAAGCTCCGGCCCTCGAGCTTCCGGAAGAACTCGAACACGTCTCCCCCGGATCCACACCCGAAGCACTTGAAGCGCTTCGACTCCGGAAACACCTTGAACGAGGCCGTCCTCTCCTCGTGGAACGGACAGCGTCCCGCGAACGCGGCGCCCTCCTTCCTGAGCTGCACGAGACGCCCGATCGCGGCGACGATGTCGACGCGCTCTCTCACCTCTTCGACGACGGCCTCGGGGATCATGCGCTCCTCCGATCGAGGTCGGCCTCTGCTCCGGCCGACGCGCTCGAGACGCGCTCGTAGAGCCGCAGCCCTCGCGAGTCTGTTGCTGCGCGGATCGGGAGTGGGTAGTCCGCATTCAACTCGGGCAGCTGCCCGAGGCAGAGCGGCTCGATCGACGAATCCGTGTAGAGGTACGCCTGCCCCGCCGCCGCGAGGTTCTTGATCCGGTTCGGGTGGAGCTTGTAGCTCTCCACCTGACGCGACGATGCGACGCCCGACTGCAGCGACGTGAAGAACGGGCCCGGATCCTTGCGCACCGTGAGCAGCACCTCGTTCTGCGTGCCGATCGACTTCGCCACCATCTCGCACAGCGCGGGGTTGTCCTGGTTCAGCACGATCTTCGCTCGCGTGTTGTCCCAGACGGACGTCGCGAACTCGCGCGAGACGAGCTCGAGGTCCGCGAGCGACTGGTGAGCGATCGTGAACTGGATCCGGGCGTCGCGGAGCTGGTTCAGCGAATCCACGATGCTCAGGTCGGCGAACCTCGCGAACTCGTCGATGATGACGCTGAACGGGACCTGACTGCGCGTCGCACGATAGACCTGCCTCAGGCTTCCCTCCTGCTGGATGTCCTGCAGGAAGACCTTGCCGAGCGCGGGAGCCTGGATCTTGTAGAGGTTCGACGGCAGCTGGACGTACAGGATCTGCTTCCGCTCGAGCACGTGCTCGAGCACGATGTCCGGGTCGTACGAGTTGACCATCGGCGCGAGGAACTGGTCGACCGCGCCGACGAGCCCGGAGAGCACCTTGTGGATCTCGTGCCCGAGCCGGTCGATCTGGGAGCGAATCTCAGCGGCCGCCTCGCGATCCAGCGTGGTGCGCAGCACCAGCTCGAGCGCGCCCCTGTAGGTGTGGTTCCGGTTCCCGACGCCCTTGAGGCAGACCGCGACGTCGCGCATAGCGAATGGGATCCCGACAGCGTGCTCGTCGACCATCCCGTGCAGCGCGCGGCAGAGGTTGCGGAACATGATCTGCGCCTGCTGGTTGTAGAAGACGTTGTCGCCCATCGGCAGGACCTTGAAGACCCTCTCGGCCGTTGCCACGGGATCGCCGCCGGGCGAGCGAGGCCTCCTGGGCTCGACGTACACCATGTTGTACGTGTGCGTCGGCAGCTCCGGTCTGTTCCAGGCGGGCAGCGCGAACACCCGGAGATCGCTCGTGCGGTTAGCGATGAGCGCGAGCGCCTTGATCGTGCGGATCTCCTCGTCGCTCCCCTTCCCCGAGAGGATCGCCACTCCCCGCCCGTCGAGGATGTCCTGAAAGGCTTGCGGCCAGATCACGCTCTGCGTCTTCCCTGATCCCGTCTTCCCGAGGATGTGCGTGTGCGTGGAGCGCTGGCGCTCGTCGAGGTACACGGGTTGTCCACGAGCGCGCAGGAGCCGTCGCCCGGGCCGCAGGCCGACGAAGGTGTGCTGCGGTGGTCGCCGCCCGATCTCCGCCATGAGGTCCACGGGGATGACGGGGAAGGAATGGGGCGCGTGTTGGAAGTACGTCCCCGACACCCGCGCGAGCACGTGGTTGTGCCAAAGGAGCAACGCGCCACGGGCGAGCAGCACGATGATGATCGTCGCTGCGAGCGCCACAGCCACAGTCGTGCCCGGATGCTCGAGGATCCACGCGCGAACCGGAAGGTACCGGTGAACGAGTGGCGCGAGCAGCCGAATCAGGGGACCACTCATCATCGCGGGGCGTCCCTGAAGTCCTGAGAGCCACTGGTAAGCGAGCTCGAGCAGAGCGGCGGGCCCGAGCAGCACGACGACGAGCCGGGTACGGATGCCTTTCGCCAGCGGAGCCTGCGAACCGGTGCCATCCATACCGCTGTCATACATCTCTACGGAATGGTATGCAATGTCTCTGTGTATTACGGCGGCGCTGCGCGCCTCATCTGGGGAGGAAGAGCGATGCTCGAAGTGACCCATCGCACTCGAGTTGCAGCGGTTTCCAGGATCAGCAACCGCCCCGGAACTGGCGCGGCGTGCCTCATCATCTGCGCGTCGGTTGACCCGCTACAGGTTGGCCGCCGCCACGAGCTCACCGAGGGGGCCGTCACGATCGGGCGCTCCCCTGAGTCGACGATCTTCATCGAATCGGAGACGGTGTCGCGCTCTCACGCGCGAATCGATCGTCGCGACCGCGGGTTCTTCCTAAGCGACTGCGGAAGCGTGAACGGCACCTACGTCGGGGACGAGCCCGTCGGGCAGCACGAGCTGCGCTCCGGGGACCTCATCAAGGTCGGACCGTGCATCCTCAAGTACCTGGCCGCCGGCGACATCGAGGCTGCGTATCACGAGGAGATCTACCGGCTCACGATCATGGACGGGCTGACGGGCATCGCCAACAGGCGTGCCTTCGAGGACACCATCGAGGCGGAAGTCCGGCGCTCGGTGCGGTACGCCCGCCCGCTCTCGCTGGTGATGTTTGACCTCGATCACTTCAAGAAGGTGAACGACACGTACGGACACATGGCAGGCGACCATGTCCTCAAGAACGTCGCCTCCGTCGTTCGCGGTCGGATCCGGGAGGGCGACACATTCGCCCGCTACGGCGGCGAGGAGTTCGCTGTCCTGCTTCCCGAGACGCCGAGGGCCGTCGCCGCGCAGCTCGCCGAGACGATCCGCGCCTCCGTCGCCAACACCCAGTTCCTCTTCGAGGACCGATTGATTCCGGTGACGGTGTCGATGGGCGTCGCAGACGTGGTGGGCGAACTCCGCACGCCTCACCAGCTCGTGAAGGCAGCCGACGCGCGCCTCTATGAAGCCAAGCGCGGCGGCAGGAACCGGGTCGTGGGTTGAGCGCCGGCCGGCGGCGCGCCGCAGCCCCAGCTCTACTGGAACTACCGGAAGAACCCGTACCAGCTGTAGGACGCAAGCACTGGAATCGTGAAGGCCGTCATCTGCGGCTCGCCAAGGAGAAACTCGATCCGCGGCATGATCGCGAACGAGAGGCGGTCTGTGGCCATCCACTCGAGCCCAGCCATGGGTGCGACCACGATCCCGTCGAGCGTGCGGGTGCGCGGGCCAACGTCGCCGAAGCTCGTCGGCGGGTCGGTCGCGACGTTGATGAGGTCGATGCTCCGGAACGACACGCGGGACCACCCAAGCTCACCGCCAACGTGCCATCGGAACACGAGGCCTCTCACGTAGCGGACGTTCACCCCCGCGCCAATTCGGCTCACCTGGCTCTGGAGTTGGCCGGTGAACGAGCCGCTGCCGGACCTCGTGACGGTCGTAGCGTCATTGTTGAACTGCGCACCGTCGAGCCAGAGGGCGGAGACGCCGAACTCGACGTTGTTGCTCAGCCCGTAGCGGGCGCCCAAGGTGACGCCGCCCAGGGTGCCGAATACGGACTCCCCGGTACCGATTCCCGGGGGGACTCGAGCCGCGGACAGGATCCCGCCACCGTCGAGCGATAGGGCGCCGCGATCGCAAAGGGCGACGCTCGGAAGCGAAACCGTCGTGACAGCGAGGAAAAGGAAGAGGCCGCGCATGTCGAGCCTCACGGTGTTGCGCAGCAGATCTCCGCCTTGATGGCGAATTCGACCTGCGTCGCCCCGCCTTGCCAGGTCCACTGGCACTTCCAGCCGGCGATCGCGGTCGTCGTGTCCCAGTTCACCGGATCCGCCGCCGAGAGAGCGGCGCCCGTCGGAAGCCCCTGGGGCTCGAAGCAGTCGCCCGAGAGCGGGATGTCGAGAGCGTTGTTGCAGCTTACCGACGTCGACCAGCTGTCGCCGGCGTTGGCGAAGGTCGACCAGGTATTGCAGTAGCTTGGGGTGCGCGTGAACGTGCCGTCGCGACCGGGCGCGCCGTCGTGGCCGGCGGGACCCTGACACGCGAGGAGGGGAAGCGCGAGGAACGTGACGAGAAGTGCCAGTCTCATGAGCATCGTCTCCAACATGGGAAGAAGCTTCGGGTTACCCGAGGCGGCCTGTTGCGTCGCGGGTGCTCGGATCAGTGAGTGCTCAGGGAGGGAACGTTGAGCGCGGTCGTGAACGGAGTCGTTGTCTCACCGACCGCAAACGCGCCGGAGAGCCCCCGCGTCGTGAGCGTCACGGCCCCGCTGAGGGACTCGGTCGTCGACCTGAGATACACCGCGCCCCAGTAGCCATAGAAGTAGCAATTCAAGGTGTTTTCGCCGAGGCCGATTCCCGAGCAGTGATCCGGAACGAACGCGAGCTGCTCCGGGGCCTCGTAACGGTTGTTGCTGCTCGTGAACTTGTTCCAGCTGAGGTCGGAGTAGCTCCGCCCGAGGGCGACCGGACGCACGACGTAGAGGACGAGCTTGCCCGGCGTCGAACCGTATGCGCCGGGAATCACGGGGTACCCGTCCGCCACCGTGGCGAGTGTCGTCTCGTCCCCTGTCGAGGTGGGATTGGCAAAGATCTGCGTGCTGATGTTCGTCGTCGACGAGGACGTGATGGTGAACGGCGGATCCGCGCTCGATCCGGTCCCGAAGTAGTTGAGGGGAGCCGTCGGCGCGCAGTTCCAACTCGTGCCCGAGCCTAGGACGTGTCCGAACGAATTCGGGAAGGTACAGGGGTCGGCCGAACGGCAATCGCCGGGCGCACTCGATGAGCACCATCCCGCGAGGCACTGGCAGTAGTAGCTCGCGAAGGCCTTTCCATCGGCGACGACGCTGGAGGGCAGCCTTCCTCCGTTGAAACGTTGCCACGTCTCTGTGACCCGCCAGCCCTCCGGCCCCGTCGTGGTGAACGCGCTCTGGAGAGCCACGGCGTAAGGGGCGGGATTCGCGATCACGTAGCGCACGAGTCGAACCATCCCGTTGGTAAAGTACGTGACCGACGGGTCCCACAGATCCTCGTAGTTGTGGGTGCCGATGGTGTAGCCGAACGTCGAGCGGTTGCTGGTGTACGTTGCGTACTGGGTGTCCTCGGCGACGAACACCGGCGGCCCCACGATGTGGAACGCGATGCTGCCGATGTGGATGTTGCTTGCGATGGTGCCGTTCATGTCCGCTGCGGTGATGTAGAGGTCGAGGCTGCGCGGGCTCGGGCCCGTGCCGGCGAGCGATGCGACGAGGTTCGCCGAGAGCGGCAGGTCGTAGTACAGGTTCGTGATCGTACTCTGCGGGCTCTTCCAGGGATCGAGCGACCCGGTGGATCGGCTCGTTCCGTCGTCGATCGCGTAGTTGATGGTCGCGAGGGGAAGCTGCGTGCCCCCGACCGGGATCCGTACCTGGACGAACGGGACGTTGTCGGCATTCGCGCTCTCGAGGACCTCCGGATCAGGCTGTGTCGTCCACATGAGCCGGGTCGCGGCCTTGTAGATCCCAGCGGTGATCGGGTCCATCTTCGGTGCACCCGGCGGGAACTGATACACAGGCGGAACGGCAGCACTCGCGAGCGTCATGGGCCGCTCGTCGTAGTACGTGGCAAGCCCGGTTCGGAGCTCCGGCGCCGGCGGCAGGACCGTGGTGCAGGCGGTGTGGCCGGGACAGAAGAGGTACGGGTCGTTGTTCGTCGCCATCGCGGTCGCGAGCGCCCAGATGTCCGTACCACGGAGGTTCGTCTTGTTCGCGGGCGAGTTGACGAATGCGAGCACCGCCTCCGCGAGATCGCCGCGGAAGGTCTGACCAGTGGAGGTGACGGTCCCCTGAATCACGGCGGTCGCGCTGGCGAGACCATCGAGCATCCCGTCCTCGGCATCGTCGCCAGCGACGCCGCCCAGGGTGGACGCGGTGACGGAGGTACCGGCGGAAAGGCCGCTGTTGGCGGAGATCGTCCGCGCCTCCTGCGAGAGGCTCGCGAGCACGAGCCCGGCCTTGGTGGCATCGGACATCGTGACGTTCACGGCATTCGCAGGGGTGAGGTTCGTCGGGACGACATCGCGCCAGTCAACCGCTCCGAAGTGGCTGTTCACGTGCGTCCACGCATTCGTGTCCGCGGTCGTGAACGCGGTGCCGCGACGGACGTCTGCTCTGGCGAGCGCGGTCGCGACCGTCGAGATGGGGCTCACGGTGATGGTTCTCGTCGACCCCGCCCCGAAGGAAGAGACGACGGCAGTGAGATCGCGCGTGACCTGCACGGTGAGGCCCGCGGCCTGCTCGAAGTAGCTGCCATTCGTGACGACGACCTCGAGGTGCCCGTTGTACGCGGGGATGGTGAGGTCGAAGGTCCCGTCCGCCTTGGTCGTCCCGGATACGAGGGTGGCGCCGCGTGTCATCGTCGCGTCGAGGCGGTACGCGGTGATGCTTGCGGTCGCGACCGGACCGGACACGACGACGAGCCCGACGACGTGACCTGGTCCGCCGTTGCTGGCGTGAACGGGGGTACCGCCGCCGCAGCTCGCCAGGACGGTCGCGGCGACCATCGAGGTGATGAAGGCGAGCGGACTCTTTCGGCGTGCGTGGAGTGCCAGAGAGCAGCTATCGCGGTGCATATCGTGACCTCCCAGTCAAAACCCGCTTGCGACATGCTGTTTGGAATACGTATGGACATGTTTATTACATACGAACAGCATGTCGTCAAGCAGCGCACCTCTCGCCACGAGAGCGCCGCCGACCCCATGCGACCGACGGTTAGAAGGCAGCGGCGACGAACACGTCGAACAGGACCGGCGCGTCGAGGAGAATCGCGGAGGAGCCTCCGCCCAGTTCCGGCTGCCCCGGATCATTCACGACCTCGCTGCCCGCGCCGCGCGCGACGTCCTGCGCCAGGCCGCCGGTGACCTCGCGCAGCGCGCGGTTCGCCGTCCCGCGCGCCACCCGCGCGCCGATTCCCGGACCGGAGTCCCGCCCCGGCTCGATCCGGCGCTCCGGCACGAGCCCGGCCTTCCCGTCTCCACGGTCGAGGGCCAGCCCGCTGAATTCGACCTCGGTGTTGTCGGGCAGGCGGAGCCGCGTGAACCGGATGGTGAATCGCCCCGCGGACGTGCTCGCCTGCCCGTAGATCAGTGTACGGGCAGGCAGAACGATCGCGTCCTCCATCACCAGAGGGGTCGCGAGCATCGCTTCCACCGGCGCGTTCGCGATCGTCCGGCTATCCAGGTTGCTGAGGAGCTTGGCACGGAGGTGCGTACCGAGCGGAACCCCGCGCCCCTTCTTGACCGATGCGACCTTCGTTCCGACGTCGAGTCGCTGGGAGCGCTTGAGCCAGGTCGGTTCGCCGGAGTTCGCACTTCGCCCCGTGGGTCCCGCATTGCCCGCGGTTCGCCCGTTGTGCAACGGCCAGCCGGGTTCGGGGGGTGGCACCGGCGCGACACCAAGGTTCGGCGGCCCGGCCGCGTCCTGCGATCGGAACTCATGCTGCGGCGCTGCCGGAGCCGTTCTCGTCGCTCCCGCCGGTCCTGTCGGGGGCGAGAGGGCATCCCCGATTCCGAAGGGAGTCGCGACCTCTCGCGGCGCCGTCGGCAGCGCAGACGCGTGAGCCGCCTCGCTCGCCCGCTGCTTCTCGACGTCCGCGAGCAGATCGACCTTGCGTGGCTCCGGCTTCGCGTGCGCTGCGGCCAGCGTGACGAGGAGCAAGGCAACCGCCGCGACCAGTCCCCCACCCACGAGAACGACCGGCGATCGCCTGGGCTTCGCAGCCGCCTCGGCGAGCCTCTCGGCTTGCCTTCGAATCGCCGTGGGGATCGTGGGTTGCTCTCGCCTCTCCCGATCGTCCGCCCGCTGATCCTGCCCGGCTCGTTCGATGCCCGTGAAGGTCGGGCGGACGACCGCCGGAGCCTTGAACCCAGCGCCCCCGCCGGCGCCAGCCGGTCCGTCATGTTCGCTGCCCGCCGCCATCGTTTCGGCGATCAGGGGAAGCGCTGCCTCACCCTGCTCTACCTCGGCGAATACGGCGCCCTCTTCGCGCGGCGCGACACGGGTCGGTACGCCCGCCCGCGATCCGCGATTCCCTTCGCGCGGCGTGATCGCCTCGACGCGATCGCCGTCCGGCACGTCGAAGGGCGCATCCCATTCGGGACCCGCGGCATCGAGAACGTCGCGAAGCGCTTGCGCGAGCTCCCGTCCAGACTGGTACCGAGCCTCCGGCTGCTTCTCGAGGAGCTTCATCACGATCGTGTCGAGCGCCCCCGGAACGCGGTGATTGCTTCGTACCGAGGGGAGGGTCGGAACGAGCTTCGCGATCGCGTGGAGGACCTCGTTCTCGCTCTCGCTGCGCGGGAATGGAGGCTTTCCGGTCAGGAGCTCGTAGAAGACGTAGCCCAGCGAGTGGAGGTCCGTCGTCGCTTTCCACTCGAACTGTCGGCCCTGGAAGAAGTCCTTCGACGCCGTCCAGGCGGCGTACTCGGGCGCGTAGTGGCTGATCGTGCCGAGCGTCATCTGAGCCCGGGTCACGGTGTGGGAGATGATGGGCCGAGCGATGCCGAAGTCGACGATGATCGGCTCGCCGTCGGCACGCCGCACGAGGATGTTCTCGGACTTGAGATCTCGGTGGAAGTGGCCGAGCCGGTGGATGTAGTCGACCGCCTCCGCCACCTTCGCCATCACCTCGCACATCCTCCTCAGGCTCGGTGAGGTCTGGCGGCGCCAGTCGTAGAGGCGGTGCCCCTCGACGAAGTCCATCACGAGGTACGGGTACCCGTCCTCCAGGTCCGGCCACCTCTCGAAGCAGTGCACCCGGACGATGTTCGGGTGGCGCAGGGTTTTCAGCGCCGCGATCTCGCGATCGATCCGCTCTTCCCTGTCCGCCCGGTCCTCGGCGCACACGTCCGCCATGCGCACATGGGCGAGCTTGAGCGCATACGTCTTCTCGTCGCGCCGGACGCGGTACAGCGAGCCAAACCCGCCGCTCCCGACGAGATCGACGATCTCGTACGGCCCCACCATCGTCCCGGGCTGCAGGTAAGCCGGGTTGATTCGATCGTGCGCCACTGGACGCCCCCCCTACAGATCGAAATGTTCGAGCGCGACGCGCCGGCCCCCCTCCTTCTCGAGGAGCGTGAGCGTCACCTTCTGGCCCCTCGAGAGCGCCGGCGTCGGGAAAGACACGACCACGCGCTCCGAGGTGTCGGACTGAAGCGACGGGAACTCCGCCACCGCGCTCTTCACTTGAACCTCGGTGTTCTCGGCCGCGCCGGTCAGCTTGACCTCCGCCCGGTCGAGCACCCACGGACGATCCGGATCGCGGTTCTCCACCGTGAGCACGACGTATGTGAGGCCGAGCAGCCGATACGCCCAGCGCGCCTCGACGAGAAGCCGGCTCTGCCGCTCCGCCGCGTGCAGCTGGTGGCGGTCGAACGCCTGCGGCTGGTCGACGCTCTGAGTCACGAACAGCGCCGCAAGCTTCTGCGCGCCGGCATCACCGCTCGTCGCCTTGCACTCATCGAGCTGCCCGCGGAGCTGACCGATGATCCCCTTGAGCGCCGCGGCCGATTCCTGGGACGCCCTCGCGCGCAGGGCCAAGATCACGTCGACCTGAGCGTCGGCATCCTGCGGCACCGAGAGGCACTTGAACGAGAGGACAGTGCCGTCCTTCAGGGAGACGCTCACCGGAACGGGAGCCGTGAGGTCGGCCTTTGGCACGATGATGACGGTCTTGTCGGTCTGCGCGAGCGGATAGAAGAGGTCCTTCACCGCGCCCGGAATGACCCCGCCCTCCTCGATCGCCACCTGAAACGTCAGGACGGTGGCGGTGCCGCCAGCAACGTGAAGCTCCGGAAGCATCGTCACGCTCGCGTCGTCGAGCGTGAGCGTCCTGCGACGCAGCTCTCGCGAGGCGACGCCCTTCGACGTCGCGCTCGCACTCTTCTTGGCTGCAGGCGCCGCACTCGCCTCCAGCGGCGCTGCTCCGATGAGCCCACCAAGAATGACCACCACCGCGAAGTTGCTGCGCAGCACGAGTCCCTCCCCCCGTTAAGGTGCGTCGCCTACAGGCGCCGCCGTCGCGCCCGCGGCTCCCGGTGACGTCTCGAGCTTCGCCATCCGCCACTCGACGACCTGAAGGCCATCTGGATGGTCCACGCCAGCCGGTACGATCTCCTCCACGACGTCGACCTGGATCCTGTCCTGGATGACGCTTCCGCCCATGTTCTCGATGAGCGGAGCAATGCGCCTCTTGAGCACCGCGCGAACGGCCAGCAGCGTATCGGTGCGATCCACGAGCTCGAGTGACTCGAATTGCACGTCGGTCTTCCGTTGCGCGATCCTGTAGGTGTCGAGAAGCTTCTGCGATCTCGACTCCCCGTCAAGTTTTGCGCGGAGTACGGGGCTCATGAGCCGCAGGGCGGCCGGCCAGTTCGCGTCGATGGTCGAGCTGTTCACGGCGAGCGCGAGATGCAGGAAGTCCTTCGTGAAGCGGACGACGGCGAGCTTCGGCGGCTTCGTCTTCTCCGCGATGAAGCGGAGGAGAGCGTCCGTCGAGAGCGAGTGCTTCACGAGGGTTGCCTCCCCCGTGTTGCCATCGACGACCACGTATTCCGGTGGACGGGTGGCCAGTCGAATGTTGGCGATCGCCTGCAATCCGATGATGCCGAGCAGACCCACGATCACCCAGCTCTTCCACGCCGCCTGTGCCGCGAACGCCCGCCAGATCGCGGGCGGTGCGCTGGAGATGCTCCCGGGTTCGTTGCGTGCCATGGTCAGTCCTCCCCGTCTCGACGGACGGCCTCAAGGGCGCCTCGCGCCGCCTCCCGGCGCGTTCGACGCGATCCCGCCGCTCCCATTGCCGCCCCTCGGCCCCCCTCCCCCGCCTCCGGCGTTCTTCGATTCGCCGGATTCCTGCGAGTGCTTGACGACGTTCTTGAAGAAGCCGGCGAGATTGCCTCCGGTCCCGACCGCCCCGCTCACGTCCCTGTGGACGTTCTTCGCGGAGGAGAGACCCGCCGACGCGAGGTTCGCTAGGGCGCCACCTATGATGTGATTCGCAAGCACCGGCGCGGACAGCGCAGTGAACGCCATCACGCAGGCCGAGACGATCGATGCGAGGTACGTCTCCCCGCCCGCGCCCTGGGCTCCGAGGTTCACGACTATGCTGAGCAGCAGGCCCGTGAAGATGGGCCAGCAGCTCACTGTCACGAAATGCTTGAACCACAGCCCGCCCGTGTGGCTCGGCCGAGGGATCGCCGCCACGAGCGCGAGCGGCCCAAGCAGGAAGAACATCGCGCTCAGGATCTTCGAGAGCCAGAGCACCACGAAGACGACCGCCTGTGCGATGAGGATGAAGAAGTTGATCAGCGTGTCGTACATCCACCCGGCAAAGCCGCTGCCCTTCTCGTTCGGCGCTGCGGAGACCCCGAACGCCTCCCCGTAGGACGACTGCTGCGGGCCGGCATCGCTCGTCGCGGCCTGCGCCTGGGCGAGGTTCTTCTGCATCGCCGCCTTGAACTTCGCGGACTCGGACTGGTACGCGAGGAGCGCGTTCTTCTCCGGCTCGATCTTGTCGGCGATGTAGCGGGTGAGGTTGAGCACTGTCCCGAACACGTGCTGGTAGTAGGTCAGCAGGAAGAGGACGATCACGAGCCTCCACACGACGGCGCCGTACTCGCGCTGCGCCCCCGGTGCGCGCCCGAACGCCTCCACGAACAAGCCGATGAAGATCGCCAGGAAGAGGAAGCTCTTCGCGAGGGCCATGACCTTCGCGAACAGTCCGCCGAGCGGGCCTTGGGTGAAGTCGAGCGCGAGCTCCTTCGCTCCCGCCGCCTGCGGGATCGCGACTGCGACGTCCGCGGCGGCCCGGGCCCAGGCGCTGACCGGGGTGCCAGTCACGAGGACGGCCGCCACGACGAAGGGGCTCAGAGATCGCACAGGCCGCCCCCTCACTCGCCGTCCCTGAACGAGAATCCGCCGGTCCGGATCTCGACCTTCTGTGCCCCGACCTCCGCTCCGCCATCTCCGAGCGCGACGCGGCGCGCGCTCGCCTCCTCGAGCTGCCGTTTGAGATCCGCGTTGTGCTGCTCGAGCGAAAGCGCCTGGAGTCGAGCGAGCTCCGCGAGCGCGGTGTTCGTGTGCGCCTGCTCCTCGAGGAGACGGATCTGCGCACGCTGCGCGGCCGCCGCGCACTCGCTCTGCTCGCGGTCGGTCGCCGGGCGCTCGCAGCGTCGCCGGGTCTCCTGCGCCTCGAGCTCGACGAGACGGTGTCGGGTCTTGGCGGATTCGACGGCGAGCAGCGCGGCGGCGACCTCCGCGTCGATCGCCTTGGCCTGCTTCTCGCGGATCGTCTTCGGATCCTTCGGGGCCTCTCCGAACGTGGCGCCGAGCGCATGCAGCGCCTTGTTCGAATCGAGCTGCCGCTGTAGCTGCACGCATGCCGGCCGCTCTCCGACGACGTCCGCGAGGCAGTACGTGAAGAGCCTATCGATCCCGCTGTACGTGCTGCCCCACTCCGCGTTGATCGAGCCGTCCCGCTGAAAGACTTCCCGTCGGTAGTAGGCGACGTCGGGGTATGCGTTGTTCAGGTCTTCGGTGAACCGCGTGCCGAAGCGCTTCCAGGCGAAGTCGTTGAACGACTTGCCCACCTCGATCGCCTCTCGCGCGTACCCCGTCGCCTCTCTCACCGTCGAGTACTGTTCGCGCAGGGTCTTGAGCGCCTCGGCACCCTGGGCCAGCTGCTTCGCCGCGTTCGCCACGAGGTCCGCGAGGAGGGCGTCGCCCGCCGGTGTCGCCGACGCCGCCTGGATACCGATGCCGAAGAAGAACGCCACCACGAGCACGGCGGCAATGACCGAACGCGACATGCGACGCATGGAGCCTCCCGGCGGAAGGGCTGCTGGGCCAGTCATCGGCGCGAGACCTCCCCAACGACCCCGTTGGGGTAGCGCGCAGCGAGCTCCTGCAAGAGCGACAGCCGATCGAGGAGCGGGTTCATCTCGCCGGCCCGCGCGAGGTAGATCCTTGTCGGCCTTGTCGGTCGTCAGGATCCAGTAGGCGAGCGGGCTCAGCGTGAGCCGGACGACGGACGTGTGAGCGCCGTACATGAGGAGGATGTCGGAGTAGTGGCCCGGCTTCATCTCGAGGCCTCTGAACGCCGCGGCGGCGCGAGGCGAGAGCCCGAAGTGATCGATCACCGGCCCGTGGTTGCCCTTCTGGTGGCGCAGGAAGATCCGGATCGTGGAGTTGCCGAGGATCGCCTCACGACCGATCCGCGAGCCGAGGAAGTCGTTCAGCTTCTGCGAGATCATCCACATCGCGGTGCCGTACTTCCGCATCTTCCGGTAGCAGCGGCCGAGGAACTGCTCGGTGGCGTCGTCGGCGCCGAGGTACTCGTGCGCCTCGTCGACCTCGACGAGCGTGCCGGTCCGCCGGGCCGCTGCGCGCGGTTCGAGATCGCTTGGATGATCGTCGCCATCGCGATCGCACGCGTCGTCGGGTTCTCCGAGACCTTCGGCGAGGTCGAACGTGAGGAGCGGCACGTCGAAGCGGAGCTTCGACGGCTTGTTCAGGAACTCGCGGTAGATCCCGGTCGTGAAGATCTCGAGGCGCCGGACCAGGTCGTCGGCAATGCGGCGATCGTCCGGGTGCGACCACGGGTGCTGCTGCAGCGCGGTCGCGAAGTCGCCGATGAGGGGGCGGTCGTCCGGCCGGTGTCGGAAGCTCTTCTCGTAGCAGGCAGCGGACCGCCTTCGAGACGGTGTCCTTCTCCACCTTGTCGAACGGCGGCCGGGTTCGATCCTGGACGCACACCTCGATGAACTGGACAGCCATGCTCGAGCTCTTCGTTCGCGAGCTCGCCCGTGGTGGGGTCGACCATCTCCGCGTACGAAACGAACGGCGAGATGCTCGTCTTGAGGTCCACCGGGACGTGCACGCCGCCGAGCAGCTCGGTGAGCGGCGCCCACGATCCGCCGTTGTCGATGAGGACCGCTTCGACGCCGGCGGCCCTCGCGTCCAGGGTCAGCGCCCCCAGGCTCACGCTCTTTCCGGAGCCGGTGTCCGCGACGACGACGCCGTGATGCGCGTTCACGAGCTTCTTGTCGAACGGGTCGAACCGGAACACGTCTCCGCCGTCCGTCTGGAGCACGGAGGCCGCCCGGCTCGTCCCGCGCCACGATCCGTAGATCGGGCAGGAAGTCGGCCGCGTTCCTCGTCGTGCAGCCCTTCTTCCGGAGCTGGTACGGCCCGGCACCCGGCAGGATCGAGAGGAACGCCGGGATCTGCGTCCAGGTCTCCTCCTGCATCTGCGCGTTGCCGGCTCTCGCGAACGCTGCCCGCGCAGCCTCGGTGTACCGGTCCAGCCTCTCGAGCGAGGAGGCTTCGAGCAGGATCGACACGCTCAGCGAGGCGATCTTCGTGCTCATCTCGTTGAGCTCCTGGAACAGCGCCCTGATGCTGTCCTGCTGCGCCCGCTCCGCCTCCTGCTGTGCGACGCTCTGGGCTGACAGCCAGGGCAGCATTCCGCGGAGCTGAGTCACGAGCTCGTGACGCGTCGACAGCGCCCATCTCGCGGCGCCCTGCGGCTTCACGTGCACGGTCACCGCGAGCATGAAGGGCATCGGCCCGGCGGCGGTCTTGAGGTCGTCGAGGAATCCCTCGGTCGCGTAGTACCCGGTCCCGCCCTCGGGCAGGATCTTAAGCGTCGCGACGCGCCGGAGGGTCTTGCCCTGGCGGAAGAAGCCGTGCCCCTCCTCGAGATCCTCGTGGAAGACCTGCTCCGCTTCTGTGTACTCCGCGACATGCGCGCCCTCGGCGGCGATGGTGCCCGCTGCGAACACGTTGTCGCGAAGCCGAACGCGTGGCGGGACGTCGCCAGCGCGCGCCCGGTTCGGGTTCAGAAGCTCGAAGTGCAGGCGCCAGAGGTCTTCGAGGTCCAGCTCGCGCGCGGCCACACCGACGCTCGAGAGCCGCGCCATCAAGCGATCGCGGAGTTGCGCGAGTCGCTGGAGCCGATCCACGTGATCCTTCTGCGTGAACCGTCCCGTTCCGCGGAAGACGAGCCGCGCACCCAGCAACCGCGCCGCGAGAAACCCGGGCTCTGAGAAGAAGAGGTAGACCCGGGTGCGCCTGAGCGGGCGCTTTCGAAGCCACGCGGCCCGACCGGTGACGTACGCCGCGAGCGCGGGCGAGATCGGCGCACCCGCGCAGGTCGACTCGTACTCCCGGATGTCCTCCTCAGCCGTCCCGACTTCAGCGCGGTACAAGAAGTGAAGCGTCGTCGCGTCCTCCAGGCTGCCGACGAGCTGACGCAGTCCCTCCCCGACCCCAGCGATCGCGTCCTCGCTCGCGAAGCGCACGTCGAGTGTTCCGAGCTCGAGTGCGCCCACGTAGTCGAGCGCGGGCGTCACGAGGCAGGTGACGCCCTCCTCGCGCAGCGTCCGCCAGAGCGGGATGAAGTCGGCGAACGAACGCTCAGGCATGGGGACGCTCCGGCTGGTGTCGCGGGATGTCGCGTGACAGGAAAGGGCCGAACGGGAATCGGGGGATGTCCGCGCGCGCAGAGCCACTGAACCTCCCGCGCGTATACGCGGCCCGGATCCGGAACAAGACCCAGTGCTGGAGAAAGTTCTCGGGACGCCCGTAGCCGACGAGCCGGAGGAACACGTACATGCCCACGGCTCCGAGCATCCCGATGAACGGCCGATCCACGACCGAGCCGAGCGCCACGAGCGAGAGCACCAGCGCCCACTCGGCCGGGAACGACAAGCCAAGGAAGGTCGCCTTCGTGTCGAGGTGGCGATAGACCGGCGCGCGCACGGTGCTCTCCCGCGACGCTGCTTAGCCCGCCTGAAGTGTGTTGATGATCGCGCCTCCACCCTTCACCAGGGCGAGGAGGACGACGGCGATGATCGCGATGTAGCCGGCCTGCTTCGCGACGTCCGGCTTCACGAACGCCGCCACGATCGTGATGATGATGAGGAGGAACGCGAGCGGGGCGATGATGGTCATGCTGACCCACTCGAGGGTCGCCTGGCCCATGTACGCCTGAGCGACGCAGGGATAGACGGCGAGCGCCGCGAACAGGATGAGCTGCCCGAGCGCGAAGCGGATCTTGGGGGCGAGGAACGGCTTACGGCGGGATGGATGGCGGATCATCGGCGGTGTCCTCCTGCTCCGAGAATCGACGGCGAAGGGCGCCGTCGAAGTCGCCCTGAACCTGGAGCGCTCGGTTCCTCAGCTGCGCCACGTAAGCGCGCGGCGAGAGGGAGCGTGGACGTTCCAGGATCAGCAGAGCGAGCACCGCGACGGCGAGCACGAGGGCTCCAGCCAGTGCGGGGTGCCTAGCGAGGTTGCCGATCACGGTCGCGCCGTCCGGTTCGGACAGCGCGCCGTACACCGAAAGTCCGGCGTGGGCAACCGCGCAGAGGAGGATGACGCAGAGGAGGACGCGCACCCGCGGCGGCAGGAGCGCCGCCGCGGCGCACCACGTTTCCGGAGCTGGATGCCGGAAGGACGGCTCGCGCGAGCGTCCACTGCTCCGCCCGTTGCGGGCGGCCTCTTCGGAGGAAGCAGTGAAACGCTCGCGCGTCATCCGTCTCTCGAGGCCCTACCGCCGCTTCGCGGTCGGATTGTCGAAGCCAGGCTTGTTCGCCTGGATGGCCTCGCTGCGCCGGTAGAAGACGTGGAGGAAGTACTCGAGCTTGCTCATCCCGAGCGCCTCGCGATCGGCCTCGAGCGTCTCGGACACCGCGAGCGGCAGGCCGTAGTAGGTCCGGTACCCGTCGAGAACGCGGTTCACGAACGCTGTGAGGTCGAGGCCGCGGTCCTGCGCCTGCTTCTTCATGTAGTCCACGAGATCGCGCGGCATCCGATACGTCTGCATGACCTTCTCGGTCGTCACGGGAGCCTGCGGGCTCGGGGGCGGCTGCCTGGGGGTTCGCGTTTCCTTGGAAGACATCGAATGGGTCCCTTGGCTAGAGCTTATACAGCTACAGAGAATACAGATCAACAGACATGCACTCGCGTGCGGAGTGCCCGGCCGCAGACTACGGCACGGAATCGCGTAAGTCACTGAGACTGCTAGCGCAAAGGGTCCGGACGCAGCACCCAGCGACGTTGGCGATACTCCCGGGTGCGGTGCCGCGAGCTCGACCACCTCCGAGGAACACCGCTGGGCTTCTTGCGAGACTTGGCGCGCGGCTCGCCGCTCTCGAGTCGCTTACTGCCGGACCTGCTGCTGCTCGCGCGAACCCTACTTCTCTGGTTCGTGGTCCGTGCGGACGGCCTCGTTCATCTCATTGATCCACTGCTCCGCTGCCTCACGTCGCGGCGCGTCGTACGCGTCAGTGTCCGCGTCCGGGTACAGGGAGTTGATCATCCAAATCGTGCGCTGTAGCTCGCGATCCTACCACCCGGGCCAGGGGGTCGAGCCTGTACCTCGCATTCGGGGCCTACTGGTCCGAGGCTGGCTCGGGCTCGACCAACGCGCGCCGCCACGGCTTGATCCATCCGCCATCGTTGCGCCGCTCTCGTGGAAGCGGATCCTCGTTCCGGTGTGCTCCGCTGGCTCGTCTCCTGCGACGAGTCCGGTGTCCACCGCGCTCGGTACTGCGGGTTCGGGACGCTCTGGGTGCGCTGGCAGCACCGAGGCGAGTTCTCAGTCGCGGAGGCGCGCGGCTTCGATCCCGTCGACTACCGGGAGGTGGAGTCCGCCGCGAAGGCTCGGCCCGTGTTCGACCGGATGATGGGGCCGGGATCCCACGTCGGCGCGGAGGTGTTTCGGCGGACTGTATGGCGGCGATCGAGGCCCGGCTCGCCCGCTTCGACGGCGCCGCCAGGACCCGAGGCGGCGGTCGGCGTCGGGTGCCCCGTCGGTGTGGCGGGTGCGCGCTGCCGATTCCTTCGACGGGGTTGGTACACTCCGAGCATGGCCGGACCCGACTTTCGCGAGATCGCCCATTGCGGCGCCCAGTTCCTGGTAACGACAAAGCGAAACGAGCAGGGCGAACGGCTCTACTCGGTCGGGATCCAGCAGACGCGACCCTTCCCCGCCACGATCATCGGGCTGTACGCGCTGCAACAGGGCATTCCGGTCGGGATGATTCGGATCGGAGGCGAGGGGGCTCCCTTCAATCCTCCGCCCTTCCCCGGCTGCCTTACCATCTTCGTCGCATCAGATAGCGAAGGCCGCATCGGTCACGAATGCCCTCACCTCAAGTGCGCGAAGTATTGGAGATCGAGCGGCGCGCCCACCGCCTGGCCGATAACGTGCCCGTATTGCGGGCTCCGCGCGCCTGCGCACCAGTTCGTGACCCCCGCGCAGCGAGCCTACATCACCCGTTGCTGCGAACTGATCACCGAGGCTCTCGACTCGGACGCCGACGGGGAAACGTCGATCGAGTTCGATGCGACCGCGGATGCGGTCGCCGCGAGCCAGACCGATAAGCCGAAGTTCTACTACTCCGAGCAGGGACAGCAGACCCAGTTCACTTGCAGCGCCTGCGGCGAGTGGAACGACATCCTCGGGCGGTTCGGATACTGCTCGGGGTGCGGAACCCGAAACGACCTCTCGCACGTCCAAGCTGCGGTCGCTTCCGCTCACGAACGCGCGGATCGAGGGACGGACGAAGACCTTCCTGGCTTCGTGAAGGACCTGGTATCCGCCCTCGACACGATAGCTCAGCAGCTCGCCGGGCAACTCGTTGCGCGCGTTCCGCTGACGCAGCGGCGCCGGGACTCGATCCCGCAACGCTTCCACAGCCTGCGTCGATGCTCGGACGCCTTCTCCGACGCCTTCGACATCGACGTGCTCAAGGGGGTCGCGCAGGAAGACCTCACGTTCGCGATCATGATGTTCGAGCGTCGGCACCTTTATGAGCACAAGGGCGGCGAGGTGGACCAGGAGTACCTCGACAAGAGCGGCGACGACTCCGTGAGGTTGAAGCAGGTCATTCGCGAGACGCGCGAGAACGTGCACAGACTCGCCACGATCGTGGCCCGCCTCGGGCGGAACCTCCACGACGGCTTCCATGAACTATTGCCGCCTTTGAAGAAGCCGATCGAGCTGGAGCGAGGGAGGCGCCGTTACCGGGAGCGCCAGCCGTAGGCATGACACCTTGCGTGGATGAGTACCGTTTGTTCGATGCCGCGAGCCGATCCCGTTCTCCGCCGACGCGAGAACGCCCAGGGGTTGCGTCTGCAAGCTGCGGCCGAAGAGGTCCGGTCGCGCCACGACGGAGCCGCAGAGCGCGGCGAACCTCGTCTCACTCGCCGTCTGCCACGTCTCCGGTCGCGCACGCCTGCCACGCGCGCCTACCGATGACCACCGTCTCCCGACAAGCGGATGGCGGAGCGCAAACGAAAGCGGCTAGGACTGGCGTCGCTCCATGGCAACGCCACAGTGTGCCTCGCGGCGGGGGAACATATCTGCACCGTCGTGCCGACGCCTCAATACTTCTGAAGGGCCTTCGCAGCGCGGCGCGCGAACATTCAAGACCGACCTCCGACCATGAGACTCCACGCATTCGCCGCGACCTTCGGCCCGACGCCATGAATCTCCTGCAACGCGCTCCTAAACCCTTCCCTGTCGCCGTTGCGCACCATCTCAGGGATAGCGTCCAACACGCCCCGCGCAATTTCGTTCATGAGCGCCTGAAATCGCTCGGCGTACATCGACGTGAGCAGCCCGCGAGCGTACCCATTCCTCGCAAGCTTCATCGTGAGTTCACCGAGATCCATCGCGGCGACGGCCGCCGGAACGAGAAGACCGGCCTCGCGGAGACTCGGAAGCGCGCCCCGAACCTTTTCGGCGGGCCAGAGGCCGACCGCCAGAATGGCAACAGTGAGAGCCTCGATGTCGCGGTCCGCCAGCACGTGTTGAACTTTACAGGCTTTCGCGAGCCGAGGCCCTCACTTGCGCCGCATGTCGTCTAGGAACTCGGATGCCGGGCTCGTGGCAGTCACGAGGAGCGCGTCGCGCGCGCGTGTGCACGCAACGTACAGCAGGTGCCGCTCGGTCGCGTAGACCTCCTCGAGATCCGCCTCGTCGGCGATGGACTCGACGCGATCCTGGCTCGGGATCACCTCGTCGTCGCAGGCCATCACCGCCACTGCGCGAAACTCGAGCCCCTTCGCGAGGTGCATCGTCGCAACCGCGACCTCCCCGTCCTTGGTCGCTAGCTTCTCGTCCAAGACGCGGTAGGGGAGCCCGGCGTTGACGAGCGCGCCGCGCGCTCGGGGGAGCTGCGCCTCGGAGCGGACGAACACGCCGATTTCGTGCGGGTGGTAGCCAGCCGCCTGCTTGGCCGCGAGCCACTTCGCCACCGCACTGGTCTCCTCGGCCTCGGTCCGAAACGTGCGGATCTCGGGAGTGGGGCCGTTGAACACGGAGACGGTGCCACCCCGTCGCTCGGCATTGCCGTCGACGTCCGACACCTCGGCTCCGAGCAGCCGGTCCGCCTGCTGGCGGATCTGGTGCGAGGTCCGGTAGTTCACACGGAGGGTCCGCGACCGTCCGCGGATGTCCACGCCGAGCGCCTTCCAGGAGAACGGCTGCTGGAAGATGCGCTGCCCGAGGTCTCCCGCGAAGGCGCGTCCTTCCGGTGCGAGCCTAGCGCGGCAACGAATCGGAGCTGCGGAACGCCAAGGTCCTGAGCCTCGTCCACGACCACGAACTCGTACGGCGGGCGCGCTTCGCCGGGGAGAACTCCGGCGAGGCGCGTGAAGACGTACGCGCCCGTGACGATCCCGCCAGCCCCGAGCTGCTGCCGGACGGCGTCGAAGATCTTCCAGAGAAGCGCCCGCTGCGATTCGCGGAGCCGCGTCTTCCGTCCGAGCCGTTGAACGTCGCGGTACGCCTCCCAGCTCTCGAGCTGCCACGCGTCGACGACCTGATCCCACTCGGTCCAGAGGAAGGTCTCGGTGAACTTGCCCGGCGCGATCTCGCTTGCGGCATCATGCAGCAGCGCCCGGATCTGCTCCGCCGTCGCGAGCCGCGGCTCGCCGAATCGCGGCCGGTACAGCCGAAGCGCGATCGTGTCGAGCGCGTGCACGTCGACCCGCTCGGCCAGCTTCGGCTCGCCCCGCACGAGGTAGTTCCGGCGCTCGAGGAGCGCGTTCGCGAGCATCTCCGAGAACGTGGTGAGAAGTACCCGGGCGTCCGGATACTTGCGGGCGAGGAACACCGCGCGGTGGAGCGCGACGATCGTCTTTCCCGTCCCGGCGGATCCCGTGACGCGCGCCGGTCCGGACTCCTGCCGCTCTACGAGCTGTCGCTGCTCGGGGTGCAGGAAGACGGTCCATCGCTCCCACGGGAAGTCCATCGCCCGCGCCAGCTCCTCGACACTTCGCATGACTCGGAAGCGCCGCTGGGCGTCGGGATGCTGGAAAGGTTCGGTCGGTACGGCAGGCGCCGGCTTCGGCGGAGGCGCACCGGTCGCGAGCTGGAGGAGTACCTCACCAGCCTCGGCGGGGAGATGCGCTGCCAAAGCGAGCAGGCCGTCCTCGTCGCGGATCGCGTGCACGTCAGGAAGCCACTCGGTCGGGACGCCGTAGCCGAGGAGCACGTCGTCCGAGAGCGTCGTGATTGTTCGCAGCGCGGGAGACGAGGGCGGCGCGTCCGCAGCCATGCTGATCGAGGGTTCCGCAGGCACGGGCTGCCGCGGCAGGTGCCTCACCGTGTCGCGGACCTCGACCCACTGAGCGGCGCCCGTGCGCGGGTGGACCTCGAGCTTCCGACGCTCGGCCCAGGCGTAGGCGTAGGCGTGGTGGCCCACGTAGCAGAGCAGGAAACTCTCGGATGTCCGGTGGACGATGATCCGGACATCGCGGCTCACCCGCGCCGACCAGAAGTGCTTGTCCTTCGCGCGGTCGAGCTTGTGCAGGCTCGTCCCGGCGCTCACAGGGTCGGCCTGGAGGTCGAACGCGGTCGTCTTGGCGAGCTTCTGCTCGTCGGCCGTGAGCCGGCCGAGGCTCTCCCGGAAGGTGTCGGCGATCCGGAACTCCATCACGTCACCCGGAAGACCTTCATCACCTCATCGCCTAGGTGGTTGATGACCTTCACCGCGATCCGGCCGCTCTTCGGCTTCGGGAACGGCCGCGACGTGTCGGAGTGGAGCGACTCCCAGGCTTCGGCGTCGATCTCGGCCTTGAGCGTGGTGCGGAGCGCAGTGTACGGGTCGTTCGCGCCGAGGAAGTACGCCTGACGGACGAAGAAGCTCTCCTCATCGTAGTCGGTGTCGACGAACCAGCAGGCGATCCCCTCCGGGCCGCTGCTCTCGACCTTCCCCGTCGTGGGGTGGAAGACGTCGACGCCCTTCACCTTCACGTGCCATAAGCCGCCGCGGTCCTGCACGAGGTCGATGTCGGGCTCGCCGAAGACGACGAACAGGTTGCCCTTTCCGGTGTTCTTCAAGTCCTCAGCCATGTGCAGGTCGGCGTTCATCCGGGCCTTCATTACGGGCACACGGCCGAGCTTATTGAACTCGGTGGCGTGCGCCTCGTAGTTGAACGCGCAGGCGATGAGCACGTCGAAGCCGCCCTCAGCGGCCTCCTTCGCGGCGGCGACGAGGTCGGGGCGCGTCACGGTGCCGAACTCGGGACCCACGAGGATCGCGGCGCGCTTCTCGCCACCCTTCTCGCCCTCGCGGTATCGGCCCTCCGCACAGATGAGCTCCCCCGGCCACGCGGCCACCGAGGTGAAGTCGATCTTCGCGCTCTTGTCCGCCTGCTGGACGCCGGCCGTGCGAAGGTGCTCCATGACCATTTGCGGGAACGACTGCTTGTCGCGAATGTCGCCGTCCGCGGCAACGGGATCGATCAGCTCGTCGTCCTCACCGACGCCCAGCACTCTGTGCGGCGACAGGCTCTCCACCGTGAACGGCCCCGCGACGCGGACCTTCCTCTTGTCCGCGTAGGGGCGATCGAACAGGAATTCGAACTCCGCCTTCGCGGCGATCGAGGCGTCGATCTCCTTCTGGCGCGCGATGCGCCCCTCCCACCAGGCCGCGTGCAGCTTCTGGGCGGCTGCGGGCCAGCCGTGATCCAGTTCGCGCGGGATCTCCCATTCCTGCCACTTCTTCTTGAGCGAGTGATTCAGCTTCTCCCGGAGGGGGTCAAGCTCGCGCTGCCACTTTTCCCAAACGAGGTCGATCTCGGCGTTGTCTGCGATGGACTTGAGCGTGACGTGCGGAACGCGCTCGTAGACGAAGCCGTGCCGGATGTCTTCTTGCACGGGCGCTGTGGAGGGAGCCTTCCCGGTGATCTCCGCTTCCTTCTTCTGACCGTCCCGAGAGTCGGCGAGGAGGTAGTACGGGTAACGCGCCCCCATGATCCGGGCACGCGCGAGGGCGAGCGCCACGCGCGAGGTGTCGATCGTGATCCAGCGGCGGCCCCAAAGCTCGGCGACGTACGCAGAAGTACCCGAGCCGCAGGTTGGATCGAGCACGAGGTCGCTAGGGTCTGTGGTCATCAGGACGCAACGCTGAACTGCAGCAGTCGCGGTCTGCACCACATAAGTCGGATACTTCTCCCCGTGCATGTCGTCCCAGATGTTTGGCTTCGCGACTTGATTCCAATCGTCCCAGTAGACGACGCCACCGAGAGAGGCGCCCCCCCCATCGAAGAGCCGCTCCGCTCGTTCGAGGCGCGGCATCTGGTCGTCGGTGCCGAACCGCCACTGCTTGTTGACGCCACACGTCTTCCGTTCACCTCTGAAGTCGTAGTCTCCGCTGCGCGTCTCACTTGGATGCTGGCTGACGATCGGGTAGTTCACCCGTGCCCACTTGCCACCGCGGTTCAACAAAGCGTCTATGTCGGACTCTCCCAGCTTAGCGACATTGTGGAACACGCGGTCTGGCGTGACGATCGTGTTGAACTTGGCTTCTTCCTCCGGCGCTTCTCGCGCTTCGTACAGGTCGCGAATCTTCAGCCGATCTCGGTTTCTGCAGTACCAGACAAGGTAGTCGAACACCGTCTCAGTGGAATACGTCGCGCTCTTCTTCTTGAACACGATTGTGTTCACGAAGGCCGATTCTCCGAACACTTCGTCCATCAGCGCCCGGACGCGGTGCACGTTCTCGTCGCCAATCTGAACAAACATCGACCCGGACTCGGTGAGTAGATCGCGCGCAACCGTGAGCCGATCCCGCACGTACGTCAGGTAGCTGTGAATCCCGTCCCGCCACGTATCCCGGAACGCCTTCACCTGCTCGGGCTCGCGCGTGATGTGGTCGGCCTTGCCGTCCTTCACGTCGCGGGTCGTCGTGCTCCACTGGAAGTTCTGAGTTGAACTTGATCCCGTAGGGTGGGTCCAAGTAGATGCACTGCACCTTCCCGCGCAGCCCCTCGCGCTCGGCGAGGCTCGCCATCACTTGCAGCGAGTCGCCGAGGATCATCCGGTTCGACCAGTTCTGCTCGTGCTTGTAGAACTCGGTCCTGTCGACGCCCTTGGGGATGCCGTTGAAGTCCGCAAACAGGTCGGGCGTGAACTCGCCCGCCTCGTGCTCCCGCTCGCGTGACGATCGCGCGCAGATCGTCGATGAGCGCCTTCGGGTGGACCTTCTCCTGGATGTAGAGCGGCGGCGCTTGGACGACGAGGTCGCTCCAGTCCTGCTGGTCCTTGCCGCGCCAGACGAGCTGCGGATCGAGGTCGCGGTTCCGGCGCCCATAGGCCACCTGCACCGGCGTCCGCTCGTGCTCACGCAGGATCGCCTCGTGCTCGGCGCTCGGGATGTTCTTCCGATGCGCTTCCCTGTGCTTGAACGAATCGACCTGCTTCGTCCCGTTGCCGTTCCCGCCGTTCTTCCGCTTCGCCATGTCAGCTCACCTTCGAGGAGGAGGACGCGACGGCGTCGATGGTCTCGCGCAGCATCGATTCCAGCTTCCGCCCAAAGTCCGCCTCCATCTCGAACGGGCTCGTGAACTCGGCAAATGCCCAGCGACCATGGGTCCCCAGGTTGTTCACGCCGGGAACCCACTGTGTCTGCATCGTTCGCTTCTTCGCATCGGCGTCCTCGCGGCGGTAGCCCTTCACCTCGAGCACGAGGTTCAGGAGGTCCTCCTCCCCGTGCCCGTCCTCCACCCGGACGATGAAGTCGGGACGGTAGCGGCGATTCTGGCCGGCGAGCCGGTACGGCACCTCGAAACCGAGATTCTGGTTCTTCACGTAGGCCCGGACGCGCGGGTGGGCCTCGAGCACCCTGCAAAGCTCCCCTTCCCACCCGCTGTCGAGCACGGCGTAGTTGATGTGGCAACGCCGGGGATCCGTCGTCCAGCGCTGCGTTTTCGACGTGGTGAAGCTGACGTGCGTGGTGGAGCCAGTCGGGTTGAAGGCGTCGAGGATGGCCATGACGCGCCGCTCCGGTGCCGCCGCTTCATCGATTGCGGCCGTGATCAGCTCCACGGCGCGATCGGCGATCTCCTTGTACGCGACCTGCGCCGGGAACGTCCCACCGATGCACTGCAGGTATCCGCCATCGAGCCAACGCTTCACGATCCGCTTGAGCTGGCCGAACAGGTTCAGCCGCGGCTCGCCGTCCTCGTCGCGCCACCGGTTCGAGAGCAGCATATGACTCGTCAGCGCGTACACGAGCTGCGAGTGGCGCACGTCGGCGGTGTGGGCGAGGTCGAGGTTCACCTGCTCGCCGACGATCCCTGAGATGAGCGTCTTCGTCGCGCCGATCATCGCCGGCGTGATCACGAGCCGGGAGGCGTCGGTGAACTTCGCCTCGAGACGCGTGTCCGGCAGCTCGAGCCGGTACCCCTCCACGCGCGGAAACCCGATTTTGCACGCGTCGCGGTCCGGCCGGATCGCCCTCACGTGAACGGTCTCGCGCGGCCGCTGGGGCGGCGCGACGACCGGCTGAGCCGTGAAGTCGAAGGGGATCCCGAGCACGTCGGCGTACTCGACGTCGAAGAGCCCCTCCGCGTTGAGATCGTACGATTGACGCCGCAGCGCGCGCCCGATGACCTGCTCGCACAGGAGCTGCGTCCCGAAGGCGCGAACCCCGAGGACGTGGGTGACGGTGCTCGCGTCCCAGCCTTCGGTGAGCATCGCGACGGAGACGACGCACCGGACGTCGCCGCCGAGCCGTCCTTCCTTTCCGACGGTGTTCATCACCTCCCGGAGGAGATCCTGATCCGTGAGGTTCTCGGCGGCGTGCTGATCCCCGGTGCGCTGCACCATCTCCTTCCGGAAGACTTCGATCTCCTCCGCCGCCGCCTTGCGGAAGTTGTCGTCGAGCGCCTCGCCCGACTCGAGCTGCACGCTGTCGATCAGGACCGTGTGCGGACGCGCGAGGGGGTTCCCGTGCTCGTCGAAGTTCCGAAACAGCTCGAGCGCCCCGGCGTGGTAGGTCGAGGCACCGCCCTGCTTCTCGCGCCGGAAGCCCGCGATGTACTCGTGGACGAGCTTCGACGTCGCGGTGTTGTTGCAGACCACGATGAAGCATGGCGGAACGGCGATCTTCGCCTTCCGCCACTCCTCGAACGTCTTCGCGTAATGACCGTAGAGCGCTTCGAGCGCCGTTTTGAACTGCGTCGGCAGCGAGAGCGGGTCGAGCGTTCCCGCCGTTCCGCGCCCCTTCTTCGGCATCCGGGTCCGGATGTGCGCCCACAGGTTCCGGTACATCGGCATGTCGCCGCCTGGGATGTTGTCGGCGATGGGCACGCGCGGGAGTTTCACGATCCCGCACTCGATCGCGTCCATGAGCGAGAAGTCCGTCATGGTCCAGGGGTAGAGCGTCCCCTCCGCGTATCCCGAACCCTGCAAGAAGAAGGGCGTCGCGGACAGATCGATTACGCGCGAGATCCCGATGGTCCGCTTCGCCGCCTCGAGCCCGGAGATCCACACGCGCGCCGCCTCGTTGTTCTCCTCCGCTTCCTTCCGATTATCGCCGGCCAGATCCTCCTCGTCGGAGGCGCCCGGCTTCTCGCGGTAGCAGTGGTGCGCCTCGTCGTTCAGGACGAGGATGTTCTTCATCCCGAGCAGCTCGGGCATGACGCGCTGGAGCATCTGCCCTTCCGTCTCGAGGGTCTGCAGCTCCTCACCGCGGCGGCCCTGGAGGAGCGCGCGCCCACCCTTCGACAGCTCCAGGCGATCGCGCAGCTTGAAGGCGTGGTAGTTCGTCACGACGATCCGGGCCTGGCCGAGGACGCCAACGAGATCCTGCGGGACGAGCTCGCGGCTCGCGTAGTAGCTGTCCGGGTCGTTCGGCTGGAGGACGCGGAGCCGGTCCTTGATCGTGATGCCCGGCGCGACCACGAGAAACCCGCGGCTGAAGCTCTTGCTCTGCGGTCGCCGGACGGCGTTCACCGTCTGCCATGCGATGAGCATGGCCATCACAGTCGTCTTACCGGCCCCGGTAGCGAGCTTCACCGCGAGCCGGAGCAGCTCCGGGTTGGCCTGGTGGTTCGCGTTCTCGAGGTGCCGCAGGAAGTGCTCGGCTTTCTTGCCGAGCTTCGGCGCGACCTCGGTGAGCCAGATGACCGTCTCGACCGCCTCGACCTGACAGAAGAAGGGCCGCTTATCGGCGAAGCGGTGGTGACGCCAGTGCTGGAGGAGCCGCTCCGTCTCCGGGGTGACCTGCCACTGTGCGGGGTTCGTGATCGCCCGCCACTCGTCAACCTCCTTGCGAACGGCGTTGATGATCGCCGTGTGCTCGTACTGCTGCCCCTCGGTGGAGAGCCCCTTCCCTTCGTCGAACACGAGTGCCGACTGCGCGCCGCCCTTCTGCTTCTTGGGCTTCGGGATGGGAGTGATGAACTCGGCCCTGCGACGAGTCGGGATGGTCCGCTGGGTGGGCTGGCCGGTCGCGTCGAGTTCCCAGTGACGCGCGGGGTACTCGTACGGACTGTTCAGGATCGGGTGCGAGAAGAAGGCGTTGATCGCGTCGTCTGCTGGGGCTGCGCCGGCGTCGTTCCGCGGAGTGGACATGGCCGCCGCCATCCTACCCCGGGGGAGACCTCCGGCGCCTGTCCAGAGCCCCGCCGGCGGCCGACGTCGAACGGCAGGCCGCCGACCAGCTCCTCGCCCGCAACAAGCCGCCCATCTTCACCATGCCGGCCGGCATGCTTCGACGGGCGCGGCGCGTCGGGCGACCACCCCGGACGCGAGGCGGCGCTGTACTCCGGGCGCTCGATGGTTCGAACGTGGCGAGCCTGCCATGTGAAGATCGGGAACTCGATTCGGTTCCGCCCCTCCGATCATCGCCGCCAGCGCCCCGCCTCCACGAATGAGTAGTAACCGCCGCTCGCGACGATGACGTGATCCCGGGCCATGATCCCGACCAGCTCGGACGCGGCCCTGAGGCGCTCCGTCAGGTCTGCGTCATCCGCACTTGGCGACGCGTCGCCGGACGGGTGATTGTGCACGAACACGATGCCGTGGGCGCCCTCGCGGACGGCCACCCGGAGCGTGTCACGCGGGCTTACGGGGCATTGCGAGACGGAACCCTGCGCCACCCGCTCCGTGCGGATGAGGCGGCCGCGGACGTCGAGAAGCACGACGTGGAACTCCTCGACCGGCGCGTGCGCGAGCGGCCGCATGAGCTCGTGCACGCGGCCGGGGTCGAGGCAGCGCTCGCCGCGCTTCGGCGCCGCCCACGCGCCGCGCCGGCCGAGCTCGAATGCGGCGACGAGCGCCGCAGCCCGCCCCTCGCCGACGCCGAGCCGGCGAAGCTCGGCCACCGAGAGCCACGCCAGCTCGGGGACGGGCCGGCTGGCGGCGCTGCCGGCGCCGAGCATCGAGAGGAGCTCGGCGTCGGAAAGCGCCCGGGGACCGTCCATCAGGAGCCGCTCGCGAACCAGGTTCCTGGCCATGGCGACCTCCCTCACGCCTGCGCCCGCGCGGCCTGACGCCGGATGGTGGGCGGCCGCGCCACTACCTTCGCCGCCGGCGCCGGGAGGTTCAGCGAGGCCGGCACGGGGACCGGAGCCCCCTTCGGCCACCACCACAGCTGCGCGACAGGATCCCACCGCCAGCCGGTGCGCTTCAGCTCCGCCCGGATGTCCTCCGGAGGCTTCCGATCGAACCGGAGGGCCGGCTGCCGCCCGTGGTGGCGGGTCTTCTCGACCTGGAATCCCGGCGTCGCCTTCTCGCGCTGGGCCTCGGCGCCGGCCCGGAGCTCGAGGAGCGAGGTCCCGCAGTACGTGCAGCACTCCTCCTGCACCGTCGCGTCCGCCGCGTACAGCGGGAGGATCGGCCGGCCGTTGTAGTCGATGTCCGAAGGCCCGAGCCCGGTGGTGGACTTGAGGCACGCGGGGCAGAAGACCTCGTCGTTCGCGCTGTAACCGAGGACCGTGAAGGGCTTCATCGTGGCAGCTCCTGTGAGTGGGGGCGGCACCGCGCCGCCTCGCCCGGCACGGGCGGGGCGGTGCCGGCCCCGCGACGACGGTCGGCGGCGTTGCCGAAGCGGCGGGCGTGTCGCCGGGCGTGACGGCGCGCGCGCCTCTTGCGCGCGCTGGCGCGACCGGCGCTCCCGACGCCCGAGGCGCAGTTAGCCGCCGACCGGCGTCGCTCCCGGGAGCTGCCGCGATGAAGCCCCGGCGGCGGCGCACGCGACCCGAGGTCGCCCGCAGCACCATCACGAAGCGCGCGTTCTCTCGCCCGGAGACCGCAGGGTTCCACCCAGCCACACGGAGGGGAACGGCGTGCCGCTGCTCAGCTTCCGGTGCAGCTCGATCGTCACGCTGGCCAGGCGCAGGACGTCTTGAGCTCCGACCTCCCGACCGTCCGGCGGCGTTGACAGGATGCGACGCGCGAGGGTGAGCTGCTCGTGCAGAAGGTTCGTGGCGATCCGGGTCATGTCTCGGCTCTCCTTGTGCTGAACGCGGCACCGCGCCGCTCACGTGAGCGGCGGCGCGGTGGCGCCAGGCAGTCGGCGCGCGGCTCGCGCGGTCGACTCACGCGTCCGCGGGCTCGTCGTCCTCGAACACGCTGTAGCGGGAGAGGTGCAACTCGGGAGGGTGATAGTCACCGCAGAGCTCGCAGTGGACGATCTCGATCTGGAGATCTCCGAACTGCTGCTCGATCTCGTGCTGCAGCGCTGGGTTGGTCGGGATGAGGCTGGCCATGCGATCGCGTCTCCCTGTGGTGGGCGGCACCGCGCCGCCTCGCCCGGCACGGGCGGCGCGGTGCAGCCCACGAGCGCGCGAGGGTTCGCCGTGGCCGGCGCTCCGCCCTGCCGGCCCGTGACAGCGAGGCTTCTCGCGAGATGGCGCGGGCCGTGCCCGGCGGAGCGGCGGCGGCTGTAAGGCGAACCCTCGCGCGCGCCTCAGAGACGCACTGGCCAGCCGGCGCCGCCCCCACAGCTACGCCGCGAACAGGGCGGTGGCGCTCGCGTCGTCGACGGTGGAGAGGTCCGTGACCGCGTGGACCTCGTCGCACCAGGGGAGGAGCCACTCGCGCTCGACCCCGATCCCGAGCCCCAGGATCGTGACGCCGAGCGCCGCGGCGCTCTCCCGAAGGGCGCCCGCCTCGCTCGCATCCGACCCGCCGTCCGTGACGAGCACGACGTCGGCCTTCCGGAGCACGCCCGGGTGCGTGCGGATGATCTCGAGCCCTCGAGCGACAGCGGCGGCGATCTCGGTCCCGCCGCCGCACGAGACGAAGAGCCCCTCCTCGGGGAGCGCGTCCGCGGGGGTCACGACCGCCTCGAACTTCACGCGGCTGTCGAACCCGAGCAGCGCGAACACCCTCCGCTCGCGCTGCGCCTGCTCGAGCAGCGTCAGCGCGACCGCGGTGGCCCAGATGTCCCGCGGTCCCTCCATCGACCCGCTCTTGTCGAGCAGCACCACGAGCGGTCCCTTCCCAAGGGATGCCGTGTCCTCGAGCCGGTACTGGAGCGCCTGGCGCTCCAGGAGTGCGCGCATGAAATCGAGCCGGAGGAGCCTGTGAGTGAGCTTCGCGAGCTCGACCGGCAGGGTGCGGCCGAGGTCCGCGCCCTGCTCGACGTCGGTGACCTCGTCGGCCCCGTGCTTGACGCGCTGGCGGCGCTTCGCCGCCGCGATCCGCTTGAAGCGCCCGGCGAGCATCGCGATGCGCCGGAGGCGCTCGTCGAGCTTGAGCCGGGCCGCGAGCGGCCTCACCGCAGCGTGCTCCTGCGGCGCGCCCTCGTGAGTCCCAGTTCCGGGCATATGCCCGCCCTGGAACATCACGTGCGCGAGACCCTCCACGGCATCGCGCAGGGTCTCCACGGCGCGCGCCGCGGCCGCGCAAGCGGCCGCGAGCGGCCGCCGGAGCGGGTCCTTGCCGACGCCCGGCGTAGCCGGCGCCGGCAGTTCCTCCGGCGGAGGGAGATTCAGCTCGTGGACGAGCGTCTCGACCGCGGCAGCGGAGGCCGCGGCGTCGCCGCGGCACTCCGCCGCGAGACGCGCGAAGGACGGGAGCTGGTCGCAGGTGGCGTGGACGCGCTCAGCCCACTCGCGCAGCGCCGGGTTCGTTCGGCTCGGCGGGAGTCGCTCCCCCTCCCCTGTGTAGAGCCGCTCGAAGAGCTCGTCTTCGAGCCGTACCTGCGCGCTGTCGCGCTCGTTGGCGCGCGCGAGCTGACGGTGCTCGCGATGGAGCATGAGGTGCCACCGCGAGATGTCGAAAAGAAGTCGTTTCATGTGGCCTCCGGTTCAGGTCCGCGCGGCCCGTCCGCGGCCGCCCGACAGGGCGGCGGCCGCGGAGGGCCGCTGCGCGTCAGCGCGCGCCGCCCAGGCCGAGGCCGACGCTCACGGCCCGCGCGAGCTCGTAGTGGAGCTGCGCGATCTCCTGGTCGGCGTCTCCGAGCGCCTGCTTCGCGCGCGGCCCGGCGCCACTGGTCAGGTCCTTGAGTTTCACCTGCTGAGCCTTGAACTCCTCGAGCGCCTGCGCCGCCTGCGCGAGGTAGCTCTTCCGGTCGGAGTTCCGGAGCGCGGCCACCCGCGCGGCGGTCTCGCGGGCGGCGTCGAGGACCTCGGCCGCCTTCGCCCTCACCGGATCGGCGAGCTGTCCGACGATGTGCGCGACCTTCGAGTACTCCTTCGGCTCGCGCCAGAGCGCGTGCGTGAGGACGAGGAGATCCTCGGGCGTAGTCGCGGCCTCGCCGGCGAGGTACGCGGTCGCCTGGACGACCTTGAGCGTCTTCTTCCAGCGCCGGTCGGATGCGACGATGCCCTCGGCGCGGCAGCCGTCCCGGATCGCGATTAGCGCCTGGACCGTCTCGTCCGTCACCTTCACCCGGGCCACGTCCGTTTGCGCCTGGCGGAGCTGCACCATGGACAGCGCTACGGAGCAGGCGGGCTCCGGGGCGAGCAGCACCGAGCGGAAGCTGCTCGGGCGCAGGAGATACTGGACGTCGAAACGGAGCAGGAACCGATCGAAGAGCGCCTCCAGCTCCTTCCCCTCGGGCAGCTCGTTGGACGCGCCGAAGAGCGCGACGAGCGGCATCTGCGTCGGCGTCCCGTCGTTGTGGAACAGCCGCTCGTTCATCGCGGTGAGGAGCGAGTTCAGGATCGCGGAGTTCGCCTTGAAGACCTCGTCGACGAACGCGAACTCCGCCTCCGGCAGCTTCCCGGCGGTGACGCGCTGGTACCGGTCCTGCTCGAGCGCCTTCAGGCTGATCGGGCCGAACAGCTCCTCCGGCGTCGAGAACTTCGTGAGGAGCCGCTCGAAGTAGCTGCCCCCGAACGCCTGCGCGATCGCGCGCACGAGCGCGCTCTTCGCCGTCCCCGGGGGACCGAGCAGGAGGACGTGCTCGCCGGCGAGCACGGCCGCGAGCGCGCCGTCGATGGCATCGCGGCGCTCGGGGAAGCGGGTCGTGAGGTCGCTGCGAAGCTGCTGGAGCTGCGAGTGCGCGGTGGTCGTCATGGTCATCTCCTCAGGCGGCCTTCGTCTGGAGCATCCCCTCCACCTGGAGGGTCAGCTTGTTGAGCGCGGTCTCGAGGTCCTGGACCTGCACCTGCAGGACCGTGTGGTAGAGGCGGGCCTTCGCGCGAAGCCCCTCGAACGTCTCCAGCCGCCGCGCGAGCGTCGACGCGCGCTCCGGCGGGTCCGAGAGGAAGCCCTCGATCTCAGCGCGGAGCGCTGTGATCTCCTCGTCGAGCGACGCCCGGGCCGCGTCACCGAGGGCAGCCGTCGCCTCGGGCGAGGCGTGGATGGGGACGACGTCCAGGCGCGAGGCGCCGATGTTCGAGACCGCGTCGCGCAGCCGACGAAGCGTGTCCGCGTACGGCGCCGGCACCCAGTACACGCCGCCGTGGTCGCGCAGCGTGACGGCGGCGCACGAGCTGAGCGTCTTCACAAGCGCACGCCGGACGTCGTCCGGCGTGTGCGTGTTGAGCAGCCGGTCATAAGCGGCGGAGACCGCGACGACGAGATCGTGCCCCGGCTTGTCGGACTCGAGCTTCGCCGGCCGCGCGCGATCCAGCCGGATCCGCGCGGCCTGCGCGAGCGAGACGTTTCCTGCGCCGTCCCGGGTCTCGGCGACGACGGCGAACACGATCTCGTCGTCGTCCTCCTTACCGAGGCGGAGGAGGTGATCGTGCTGACCCACGTGCGCCTCCCGGACCGCAGTCCGAAGCGCTTTCTCCGGCGTCGGCGGCTCGGGCAGGAGGTTCGAGGCGAGCCCGGCGTTGCTCCAGACCGTCTCGAGGACGGTGCGGGTGATCCTCGCGTCGGCGAGAGTCCACCACAGGAGATCGCCGACGTGCTTTCCGCCGGTGAGGGTGTAGGAACGGATGAGCTCCACGGACATGCTGGCCTCCCTGTTCGGAGTTGAGGGGGCGGCACCGCGCCGCCCCGCCCAGCCGGGCGGCGCGGTGCCGTCCTCGACCGCGCAGGCGCGCATCCGGAAGAAGAAATCCCCCGGGGCGTAAGCCCCGGGGGGCGGTGAGCCCGACGCCACAGGGAGGAGCGGCGGGCTTTCCTGTGTTTGAGATGCCGCTGGTCGCGGCTTACTCGGCGGAAGGCACCTTCTTCGGCTTCCGCGCCGCTCGTTCCGCCCGGCGTTCCGCGACCTGCTCGGCCGTCTTCTTCTCCACCTCGGTAATGTCGACGTCGTACGCCGCCGCCGCCGCGGTGAGCCGGTCCGAGTACTTGGACGCCCATGCGAAGTACGCCCCGCGGCCGATCGCGAGCTCGAGCACGAGCGCACGGAGCCCTGCGCCGCTGAGCGCGGTCGCGTGCTCCGTGAGCACCGCCTCAGGCGTGACGCCCTTCTCGCGCGCGAGCCCGCGCCGCTTCACCGCGTCCGCGACCGCGTCGCGGTAGCCGCCGCGGATCATCGCGTCGAAGACGAGGCTCGCG
This sequence comes from uncultured delta proteobacterium, assembly GCA_963721145.1. Classification (GTDB taxonomy): domain Bacteria; phylum Myxococcota; class Myxococcia; order Myxococcales; family Anaeromyxobacteraceae; genus Anaeromyxobacter. Next base: position 292,688 of record CAVRIC010000002.1, read on the forward strand.
AACGTCGCGTCCTCCGCCGGCCGCGCTTCGGCCGCCGCCACTATGGCGGAGAGGAGGTTCGCGACCGTGGCGCGCCGCAGCTCGGCGGCCGCGCGCGCCGCGGCCGGATCAGCGGGGGCGCGCGCCGCCCCCACGTCGTCGGCGTCCCCGGTGTCTTCGGAATCGCCCTGGTCGGCGCCCCTCCCCTCCTCCCGCGGGCGCGCGAACTCCACCCCGGCGGCAACGAGCGCCGCGAGGGCCTCGGCCTTCCCGATGAGGGCGTGCGGCGTACCCACCGCGTTCGTCGCGAGCGTCGGGGTCGGGCACACGTCGCCGAGCAGCTTCCGCCACGTCCGCCGCTCGGGATCCTCGAAGCACGCGGTGTCGAGGTCCACGTACTTGCTGTTCCACGGGAGCTGCCGGCCGCCCTTGTACAGGGCGTTCGACTGCTGCTCGGTGAGGACGGTGCCACCCTTCCCGCGGACCTCGGCCGCGAGCTGCTCGTGGTGCGCGGCCACCTTCTTGCGGAAGCACACGATGTCCGTGCAGGTATCCGCGGCCGGAGCGTCAGCGAAGAGGCCCGGCTGGTTCCCGCTCCGCTTCGGGCACTTGGCGCACGTCCCCGCCTCCGAGACGAGCTTCGGATCGTCCAGCCCGAAAGGCGCGCGGTCGAGCCGAGTCAGGTATCGCTGCTCCACGAAGTGACCGAGGTCGTCGGCGGGAAAGGGCTCGCCCTCCTCGATGTCCTGGAACTCCTCGCGCATGTCCCGGAGCGCCTCGTCCTGCAGCGCCGGCGGCACGGCCCGCGCCACGAGGAACGCGGTGGTCGTCGTGAGCTCCCCCTTCCAGAAGGCCTCCCGCATCGAGGGGACGAGAGCCGTGAGCTTGAGACGCGCGTACACGTACTGCGCGGACCGGCCCACGAGCTTCGCCAGCGTGTCCGCGGTGTGCACCGGCCGGCCACGGCCGTCCTTCATCGCGAGCAGCGCCTCGTAGGCCTCTGCCTCCTCGAGGGGGTGTGGGTCCTCGCGGCACGCGTTCTCGACGATCCGGAGCTCGTGCGCCTCCTGGTCCGTAAGGTCCTCCACGGTAGCGGGGAGCTCCTTCAGCCCGACCTGCTTCGCGGCGCGGTAGCGCCGCTCGCCGTACACGATCTCGAACCGGGTGCCCTTCGGCCGGACCTTGATCGGCTGCTGGACGCCGTGCTCGCGCACCGACGCGACCAGCTCGTCGACCTTCCGGGCGGCCCGGTTGAGCGGGGACGGATCGATGTCGTCGATCGGTATCAGACGGACGGGGAGCGGCTGCGCGCTTGCCGGCCGCGGCTTCGGGGCGGTCTTCGTCTTCTTGGCTGTGGCACTCGCCTTCACGGGCGACCTCCTGTGGTGGGCGGCACCGCGCCGCCTCGTCAGGAGGGCGGCGCGGTGTCGCCCGCCGTCGCCACGACCCTGGGACCCGCAACGGAACCTTCGAAGTGAAGGCGCTACGGCCATGTTGCGTCTGGTTTTCCGGTCCGGCTTCGCTTCCCTCACGAACAGCGTGTTCCGTCCGCACCCGATCGTCCCTGTTCGAACCCGTACCCCTCCTCCAACCCCAACCACCCTTCCCTCCCTTTGACCTCCGATTCTTCCTTTCCCTCTGTATTCCTTCCCTGGCCCCGCCCCCTCTTCTCATCCAATTCCTTCGTTCCTGTTTTCCCGACCCCTCCCCCAGGTCGTTGGGGGGGAGGGGTCGGGAAAACAGGAACAGGTTTGCGGCCCCCTGCGTCTTGTTGATGCTGGGCGGGGCCAGGGAAGGAATACGCGGACTTGCGCCTGCGTGTTGCGCTTCGCGATTGCCGCATTCCCTGCACGTATCCTGTTTAGTCCACGAAACAGGATTAGGAACAGGAAATGGAACAGGAATCATGCGCCGAGGTTCAGTTTACACGTGTAAAGCCATTCCGATTGGCACTTCCCAGTCATTACACGTGTAAAGTGCCTCACGCGAAGCGCCGCACCGTAGGCGCTGAAGGCGTCGAAGCCGTCGCGCCCTGCCGCGGCGCGCGGGCGTGGACAGATGGCGGGAGCTCACTGCGGCAGGCGGTAGCCTTCCGCCTCGCCGCATCGCCAGACGATCCTGAACGGGACCGCCGGCTCGCGGTATCGTCTGCCCAACGCGATCAGACGAAGGGACGCCAACCGCGTGAGCAGCGTTCGACGAGCGTTCGTCGCGTCCGGGGTCGGAGTGGTCATCTTCGTCGAGTTGCCCATGCTCGGGTGGGGGCTCGGAGATGTCCGAGGCTTCGTCGCCGATGCCGCGCGCCTCGCGTACGCGGCGCGCGCGACGTTGGTCACCCTCGTCTCGGCGTTCCTCGTGCCGCCGCCCGTTGCGCGCCCCGGCGACGAGCACAAGCGGGTCCGCCGCCAGTGTCGTGCTCCTCCAGGTCGTCAGCATCGCCCTCGTCATCGGCGCGCCGTGGGCCGATCGACGCGGATGCCGAGGTCCCGCGGGTGGCGGAGATAACGGTAGACGCCCTCTGTCACGAGCCCGTGATCTGGCGGGTGAGGGACGAGGAGGCGCTGCTCCGCCGTGAATTTGGCCGCGCGTGGGAGGGGTACGCGGAGCGCTCCTGGCGCCTGGTTCCCTTCGTGTTCTGAGCGTTCGGATCACGCATCTTGGACGATGCGGTGAACCTCGCGTTCGAGGGGCCACGGTCCGAGTGGGCCCAGCAACAGCAGGCTGGCGCGTCGGCGATCACGAACATCAGCGTGGACGCGGTCGCCAACTCCGGGGACACTCTGATCGCCGCTCTTGCGGAACTCCACCAGCACGAGGCTGTCGCCACGCTCTTGCGACAGAAGCATGGGTGACCACATGTTCGAGCGGTTCAACCAGTACACGGCGGATGAACTGGAAGCCTGCGGCGCCGCATTCGTCGGCGCACTGACGGACGCCGCCTCATCGATCTCCTGGGGCGAGACGGAGGCGTGGACCGAGTTCGTGCTCGATTGGTTCTCGGCTGCTGCGCCGCAAGGTGTGCTGGTCGATGCGCGGTCTCCGAGAGCGTGCACGCGGACGTCGCCGCAGCGTTGCACGTCGGGCGAGTTCCTCGTCGATCTGACGCACTCGACCTACCCGCAGTACCCGCCCATCGGGAAGTACCCCTACTGGCGGTCGGAGTACTGGGACGCAGCACTTCAGGCCCGCTGCTGCGTTAGGCTCGCGCTCGAAAGCGAGTGGGGCCGCGTTGGCGCGCCCTCTCAGACTCGCGTCGCAGTACTTCAGGATGCGATCAAGGTCGCTGCGATTCGTGCCAACGTGAAGGTGATCGTCTTCGGGCCGCACGACACTGCCCACGGCGAGAAGGTCTTTGCGGATCTGGAGATGCTGCGGGAACAGGCCGAGGACTCCGCACCTTGGCTCTGTGTCTCGCTGCCTTGGAGCGACGAAGCACCGACGTTCCGGGTCTTTAGAACCTGACCGGTTGTTCACTCGTTTGCGCTCGTCGTTCTGCGGAGGTGGTAACGGCTCGACACGCGCTTCGGCAGGCGCTCGGGTGACGCGCGGATCGCTGGCTTGGCTCACCTGTAGCCAGATGCAGGAAGTCATCGCGCTACTCGGGGCGACGCCCGCCTAAGGCAATGGGCGCGGGGACCGTCACGAGTTCCCAAAGGGACGGCGTTTACTCGGATCCTTGCGGGTCCACGCCGGACGGAGCCGTCGCCTCGGAGTGGTCCTGAGCCACTAGCCACGTCAGGAGCCGCGATAGCCTGATTGGCACTTCAGTTGAGTGAGCTTGGATCCACTCCGCTACCCGGGCAGCGATGACCGGCTTCGGCCGCTCCAGCCAACGGACGAGAGCGGCTCCGGTCTTTAACAGCCGAGGATCACGCTCTTTGCGAAGCTTGGCGACCGTGGCGCGGTACCACTCGGCGACGGACGGCTTCAGTGATTCGACCGGTTCTGCGACGAGATCGTTGCGTCGCGAGGCGACAAGCTCGGACACCGCCTCCACAATCGACGGGTGGTCCGGTAGAGCGCGATTGGCGTCGATGAGCCCCGGTACGTCGTCCATGGCACACCCCGCGAGCGATGCGAGCGCGGAGTGCGGGTAGTAGTCCTCGATCTCTCCGTACCAAAGGACGCACACCCCGACTTTACGGAGCTTCCGAAGCCGCTCCTCCGGCGTGAGGTCCTCAGTGATTCCCGCGCGCGCCCAGAACCCCTTCAGGTCGTTCCCGTCGAGCGCATCGCGATCTGCCACGATGCGCCACTCGATGCCGAGCGCATCCAGGAACTTCGCGTATCGCGAGAAGCTCTTTTTCCCACCGACGTTCACGACGCTCATGTTCCGCTGGTCGAAGTCGCACGATGGTGTGCCGACGACGCGGGACACAGCCGGGAGGAGCACCTCCTCGGAAGGTCCCTCGACCAAGACGACCCTGTCAGCGAACAGCATCTCCGCTGTTTGACGTGATAGCACTCGCTCCGCGTCGGTCGTCTCCGTGTTCGGGGGCACTTGCCTGATCGCGGTCGCGCTGCCACTACCTGTTCTATCCACGCGTGCGACATCTCGGATGTCCATCCCGAGTACGATGTCGCTGGAGTGGGTGGTCATCACGACGTAGCTGCCGGAGGCGGCGACGGACCGGAGCATGCGCGCCATCGCACGCTGCGCGTGCGGGTGAAGGAACAGTTCGGGCTCCTCGACGAGAAATACGCGTGTCCCGTGGGTTGGCCGGTGGCGCAGGCACAACTCCAGGATCCCGAGGACGATGGCGCTCTGGGTTCCGGTTCCGACGGCATCGAGATCGTCCGTTCGGTTCCCGAAAGACACCCCGAGGCTCACATTACGTAGAAGTTCGAGCGGATCGTTCTCCTTTGTGAGGCGGAAATCGACGCGGTCAACGAACGCGGTTGTGGACGCGGCCCTCGTGATGATCTCCGCCTCGCTCGCGAGCGTTTGCTGGAGATGCGCCGTTGCGCCAGTCACCAGCTTCCGCAGCTCGTCCAAGCGGTCGCTGTCTGCGAGGATGTCCCGAAGCAGCCGACCATAAGAGGTCCACACGGATGGCGCGAGCAGATCCGAGTGAGCACGGAGCGCCGGGACACCGATGCACTTGAAGATTCTCGACCGGATATCCTCCGTCCGCTTGATCTCGTTCTCGCCAGCGTAGATGAGAAACGTCGTCTTAGGCGCGTCCGACGACTGATCATCCTCGGGGCCGTCCTGTTCGTCGCCGTCTTCGATCCCTGCCTCGGCGCGCTGTTCGGGTGGAGGGTACGCTTCGAGCCGCAGCGTGATCCGGCCCGCTCCCGGCCTCGGACCCTTGCGATCCTTCGCTTCGAGAAGATGGCTCTGCCGCTCGGAAAGCCCGATCCGGCGCCCCTCTCCGAAGTCGGCGCCTGAGAATTCGACCTCGACCACCAGTTCCCGAGTCGGATCGTGAAACCACTCGCGGGGGTACCGCAGGTATCGCGGGTTCTTCGAGCCCGCGACTATCGAGATGGCACTCAGGATGTTCGACTTACCGGCGTTGTTCCTGCCGACGAGGATCGCCAGCCTGTCCCGAAACTTCAGCTCGATCCCGCTAACGGGAATCGACTTATAGTTCTGGATGAAGACTCGTTCGAGCTTCACGTGCCCCCCGCGCGCCAAGTAGCTCTCCGACTGTACGCGGCCGACGAAACGGCCTCTACTTTTGGCCCGGGTCGGAATTACTGGGGCAGCTTCGATCCCGGTCACAGTCGGCACAGGTCTCGTCGGCGAGACCCGGGCACCTACTTCTCGTCGCGCCCTTTGCGCGGCCCCGCGTTCGCTATCGCAACATCGACGAGCTGCGACGGGTCGGGCGCCCCTGGGAGATGCCCCGTATAGGTGAGGATGATCTCGCCGATGGCCTGCTTCACTGCGACAAACACCCGGTGCATGTCCTCGTGACTGAAAGTGATCATGGCGTCGGGCTTCACGAGCGCACCCATCTTGTTTAGCTTCGCGTGGTCTGCCGCCGACAGCACGCCCTTCTTATGGACGATGCTGTTCCTGATCAGCCGAAGATCGCCCAACGCATCGACCTTCACGTCATTCGGCTCGACACCCCGAACGGCAGCGATCTCCGGGCGCACTTGCTCATCCCAGTACGCGAACAGAAAGACGATGATCGACCAGCAGACGTGCTGCTCGTTGAAGCCCGCCTCCGCGTTCGCCCGCAGGAAGTCGTGGGCGCGCGTGATCCGGTGGTGAATCACAGGTGGGGAGGTCGGGTCCTCTAGGCTCGCGTACACCATCACTGGCTGGCCAGCCTCGAACCGAACGCCAGTCCGACGGTTGATCCTGGCGACCTGGCGCTCGATCCTGACGGTGTTTCCTTGGAACCCGGCCAGGCAGTCCATGTAGACGCCGACCTGGTTGTTCACGAAATCGATGAAGTCTCGGAGAATCGGCAGTTCCGCTACGGCCTTGTCGAAATCGACGGTCATTTCCGCCGCCCCGTGGTGCCGGATGAAGAGGGAAGTCTGAGCCGCACCCGATCATCCTCCAGAGCACCGAACAGGTTGAAACTGATCTGTGCCGCGTGCGGCGGCCTCACGCACGTGCACGCGAGGCACTGTCGCGAATGCGGGCGCGAGTTGGCGGGCACGCAGGGTGCCGCAAGACCCGAGGGCGCCTGACCTGCGTCCGCGCGGCGCCGAGAGCGCCGACCTCAGCACTCTTCGACCCGCTCCACGCGGAACACTGGCAGGTCGATGCGCGTGCTCCGGCACCTCGAGCAGGCGCCGGGGCGCGTGAACCGGATCCGGTCAGAGAAGCGGTACCCGCACGCCACACAACCGCCGCCGAGAGGTCGCGCGCGGTGGCGGGGCCCTCGCAGAGCGCGCGGCCAGCGCCTCCCGCACCGTCTCTCCACGCGCGCTTGGGCCGGGGTGCTTCATCGTCTCAACCACGTCGAGCGTCAGCTCGCCGCCACCCAGCGGGCTCCGCACTTCGGACAGACGTACGTCGTCATGTTCCCGATGGCCTGCTGGACGATCCCTTCCGTCCCGCACTTCGGCCACTTGTTCGTCGGCTGGGTAGGCGCGGGGACGTGGATCGGCATGCGGACCACTACATTAGCGCCGCCGCAGGTCGGTGAGGATCTCATCGACGATCCGGATGAGCTCCACGCGGTCGTCCACGGCCATCGCGCCGCTCTTCACGAGCGCAAGATTGATGACGAGCCGGTTTCCTTCCACGAGGGCGAACACGCGTTCGTCGGACGCAGCGTCAGCTGCCGACGCGACCTCCGGACCCGCCGCTCCGCCGCCTGTTCCCGCCGGCGCCGGCGATGAAGCCTGCGTACCGGGTGCGTCCGACAGGTTCGTTGCGAGCGCGGGCTTCTTCTTCGGTCCTCCCTTGAGGTCGCGCGCGAACGCCTCCAGGCGGCGAACCGCCCAGCCCTCCGCTTCGGCCCGATCCATCACCTTCTCGAGCCTCGTGAGCGCCTTAGCCTTGTCCTCCTTCGCGTACCAGTTGTAGATGCGGATGAACTCGCTCGCTGCGCGGAGATCGATGCTTCCGTTGATGAGACGCGTCTTTACGGCGGTCGGGCCGTCGTTGATGCGCAGAAGCATGTACGCCTGCTGGACGGTCTTCCCCATCTCCTCGCCGGCTTCCTTCACGTCGTAGCCGGTCTTTTCCATGATCGCGGCGAGGGCTCGAGCCTCCTCGACCACGTTGAGGCTCTCTCGGTGGAGGTTCTCGCCGACCTGCGTGAGGAGCGCCTCCGTGTCATCACCGACGAGGTCTCGCCGGATGATGCACGGAATCGTCGTGCGACCCGCGATCTTCGAGGCGCGCCACCTCCGCTCCCCGGCCGCGATCTCGTAGCCGCCGGCGGGATCGGGCCGGACAATGATGGGCTCGCTCACGCCATGAGCCTTGATGTTCTGCGCGAGCCGCTGGAGCTTGTCCTCGTCGAACTTCTCGCGCGTCTGCCCGCCAGCCTTCGGGTGGATCTGTTCGAGCGGGATCTCTTCGAGGCGCCGCTCCTTCGGCCGCATGGAGTCCAGAATCGCATCCGGAGTTGCGTCGGCGTCGGCGCCCCCCTCTGCTCCCGCCAGCGGCACACCCATGTCCTGCGGACCGTCGTTCGCGGCGCGCGCAAGCTGTTCCGCAGCCGAGAAACGCGGGGCCGACTTGATCGCCTCAGGCACGGGACACCTCCTCGAGTCGCGGCAGGAACTCGTCGAGCGCTGCGAGGTACGCGCCCGGACCCTTCGAATCGCGGAAGCGCGGCGAGTACAACGACTGGCCAGTCGCGAGCGCCTGGGCGATCGCCGTCGCCACCGGGATGCGCGTCTCGAGGACCCTGTTCGCACCGAGCGCCCGGAGCGCGGCGTATGCCTCCTGGAACTCGGTCTGCGTCTCGGGCGGGCACTTCGTCGGGACGTACGCGGCGACCCCGGCGCGCGGAGCGGCGCGCCGCACGGACTTGATGACCTCGTGCAGGATCCCGATCGTCGTCACCGTCAGACGAGTCATCTCGACGGGAGCGAGCACCGGGCCGGCCGCGATCGCCTGGTAGGACGTCGTTCCCATGTTCGGAGGGCAGTCGCAGATGATGTAGTCGTAGTTCTCTTGAACGCGGTCGAGCGCCTCGCGCACCGCGATTGGGCCGACGCGGTCCGCGTCCTCCTTGAGCTTCATGTCGAGGTAGGCCGAGTACGGGCTCGCAGGAACGAGATCGAGCCCGTCCAGGATCGACATCGGAGCGAACAGGACCTCCGGCTTCACGAGGAATTCGAGCGCCGCGTACTTGGCCGCGGTGAGGTCGACGCCAAGGCCGATCGTGGAGTGCCCCTGGACGTCCAGATCGACGAGAAGCGTCCGCTTCTTCTTCAGCTGAAGCCCCCAGGCGAACGCGACGGACGTGGCCGTCTTCCCGCATCCGCCTTTCGGGAGCGCGACGATGATGCGTTTGGCTGGCATCGTGGGTCCCCTGTGGAAGGAGTCGGCGAGGACGATAGCGTATGCTGTCGCGCATAGCAATATACATCCACGGGGATGTCTAACCTACTTCCGTTCGGAAGCCGCAACAGAACCCACCGGAGACTCGCCTCGAACTCGATGCGGCACGGGCATCGGCGCTGCTCAGCTCAGACTGGCCGTGAGCCCCCGGCGGTCTTGCCGAGTAGGTACTAATTTAGAAGGGGAACCGGCGCGTCAGATCGTCGGGAGCGCCTCGAACGACGAATCGCCCTCGGGAGGCGGCTCCGGATCCGGAGCTCCGATCGGCTCTTCCAGTTGCCGCGCCTCGGTCGGCTTCGCGCTCTCGGCCGCGGCGCGCTGGGACGCTCCCGGGCTCGCCGCCGCTCGCTTCGTTCCGAGGAACCGGACCGCGCTGGCCACGATCTTCACCCGATGCCGCTCGTGGCCGCTCGCCCTGTCAGTCCACCGCTCGCTCTTGAAGCGACCCTCTACGTAGGCGAGACGACCCGTCGCGAGAAACTGTGCGCACTGCTCGGCGAGGCCTCCCCAAACCTCGACGTAGTGCCACTCCGTCTCCTCCCGCCGCTCGCCGCTCGCCTTGTCGGTCCACACTCGAGACGTCGCGACGTTCAGAACGCAAAACGGCTGGCCTCCGGCCTGCCGCAGCTCCGGGGTCTTGCCGAGGTGTCCCACCAGGATGGCCTTGTTGACCATGATAGGCCCCGTCGGCGTCCTACTCGCCGCGCGCTCCGCGCGCGGCGCCCGCCAGGTGGTCGTCGCTGCGCCCCGGTACTGGGTGGACCCGCTCGCCCGCTCGCGCCACGCGATCGGCCGTGGGCCCCGACTCCGGGAAGAGTCGCACCTTCGTCGCCACGAACGCCGCGTAGAAGAACGTCGCGAGCAGCGCCGCGATGATAACGCGCCGCGGGCTCAGGACGATGTGGAGCAGCAACCGCAGGAAGGAGGCGAACATGGCGCCCTCCGGATGCAGCGAGATCTCTCTATCTATCGGATGAGCAGCACATCATGTACCGCATATACATCTGAGAAGCATACGCCGTCAACCTGCTCGGTACCGGTATGGCGGCCTCGTTGACCTAAGCCGCCGACGGTCGGGCTCCCCCGGTAGCGGGAGGCGCACGCGGGTGACCTCGCGCACGAACATGAAGCACCTCGCGCTCGGACTCGGTCGCCGACAGCATGAGGCGGAACATCACGGTGCGTGACGGGATGCGGACCATCTCCGACGCGACGAATACGGTCGCGAGCGTCTTCTTCACCTCACGCGGACAGTCGAGTTCAGGGGGCGAGCATCACCGCGAGATCGGTCGCGAGGTTCGCGAGTGCGATCCGCTCCGTCTCGATCTCGTTCGTGTGGCGTAGTCGCCCGGTGAACCGCACCTGTGCCGGGTGATGCCGGCGGCGCAGCGGAGGGCGCCGACGAGGAGCGGCGCGGCGATCCAGACCGTGATGCCGGCGCGGTGGGCGACTCGGCGATCCGGTCGGAGTCGAGGAGCGCTTCGTCGAGGACGAGGTCGGCGCCGACGGCGGGACGGCGGCGAGGCGCTGGGAGAGGCCCCAGCGGGCCTCGTCGATGGGGGCGACGTAGAAGGACCGAGCCCGGCCGGCCGAGTCGATCGGCACCGCGACGAGGCCGCGGGAGGTGGGCCAGCGGCCGCAGCAGGTCATATGACCCTCCGGGAGCGCCGCCTGGACGTGCTCAGCAGTGACGGACTTGCCCTTCGCGAGCGCGGCGGCGGTGAGGGCGTGGTGCGCGAGGAGGTTCACCTTGCGCGGCAGCCCGCTCCTCGCGTGGTGGATCGCCTCGAGCGCCGTGGACGAGGTAGCGGCGAGCTCGTCGCGGGTGAAGCCGCCAACGCGGTGACGCGCGACGACGCGCTGGCTGAGGGCCTGTGCACCGCCATGGAGATCCGCCGCCGCAGCTCGGCCTGGCCGACCAGCTGCAGGCAGAGCCGATTCTGCGAGTCCATCTCGTTGTCGGTTAGGAGCCGCAGGTCCTCGAGCACCTCGCTGCAGAGGTGCTGAGCTCGTCGACGACGAGGACCGGGCGCACCTTCGCCTCGAAGGCGCAGGTGGTCACCTCGGCACGGATGACGCGGTAGAGGGCGGCGCGGCTCCACTCGGTCGGCAGCCCCAGCTCCCAGGCGATGGTCTTGCAATTTCCGTCACGTTGCCGGTGGAAGGGTCACGTAGAGGACGGGGTAAGCACGTAGCGTGATGTCATGCAGCCCTGCGCGCGGTTGCGCTCAGCAGGGGGCTCGCCGTCTCGCCGCGCCCGGCGCTCTCATCGTCGCTGTCGTGTCGCGCGGCGTCGCGCTCGTCTAGTTCGATTCTTCTTCGGCGCCTTCGCCACGCCGCGAATGTCACGATTCCGCCGCTGGCGGCTGGGGCTCCGCGAGGACTTGGTGGTTCGTGCCGCGAGGAGTTGACGCCCGAGCTCGCCGAGCATGCCTGAAAGGGCCTCCTCGAATTCTCGCGTGACGTCGTCCGCGTGCGACCGGGCGTGGGCGAGCTCATGGAGAAGCGTTCCAAGGAACGTGCGCACGTCGCGCAGCGTGGACCGGTGCACGACGATGGCACGTGACTGCGGATCCCAGACGCCGAGCGTCTCGCAGTCCTCCCGAAGGTTCCGAGACACCCGGACCGGAAAGCGCGCGGCGTCGGCTCCGAACCAACGGAGCGCCGGCATGTGAGCCTCGAACACGGCTCGTTCGGCGACGCCCAGAGCGTCTTCATCGACGAAGTCGTAGCGAAATGAGCGCTGGTACTCCTCGCGGTATCCCTCCACGTAAGTAAGACTGGCGCCCTCGCGTTGTGCGCGCTGCAGGTCGTCCTCGGTCAGCACGATGACGTTCCGTCCTCGCTGGCGGGCATCGTCGAGAAGGTTCCGGTTCTCCTCCAACTGCTCCCGCGTTACGAACACGGTCTCGGGCGCGAGTTCTGCGAGGGCACGGGTCGCCTTTTGTCGGACCTCGGCCCAGGACATCTCATCGCTCGCTGCCGCCTCGTCACGGCGGCGTACCTGATCCGCCAGCGCCGCGATCACCGTCGGCGCAGAAGCGTTCACCAGGATGGACTTCACCCTCTCTCCATAGACAGTCCGGCCGATGTGAATCCGCTCTCTGCTCAGTGCCTTCTCCATTGCCGGCGTGAGGTCCGTTACGTTGTAACTGAACAAGAAGCTCGGCTCGTCGGCCGCACGGACACCGTTGATGTACACGTGCCCCGCTGCAGAATCGCGCTTGAGCACCTGGCCGTATGGGGTCGAGTCGAGAACCTCGAGCCCCGCGAACCGCAGGAACATCGTTTTCGCGCGGTGGACCTGGTCCGACCGGATGCCGGAGATGCGGACCGCCGTCCCTGCCATCGAGGCGTTCGGAGATGGCAGGCAGGTTACGTGGAGTGTCGCGATGCCGTCGAAGCCGTGCTTCGAAGCCACCTCCGGTCGGAAGAGACCATGCCGCGAAGTGATCTCAACCGTGGCGCCGGCGCGGTGAAGCGTCGCAAGAGCGTCCTTCAGGCCGACACCGAAGCGCCCAATGATACCCGCGCGCCCGGCCTTTTCCGGGTTCTCGTTCATCGTGAAGTGCTCTGCGCGCAACCCGCGACCGTGGTCGCGAATAGTCCACCCGCCGCCCTCGGCCTGGATCTCCACCTCCGCCGACCCGGTTAGCAGCTGCTCGTCGAGCGCGTTCGCGATGAGCTCGCGGACCGCGTGCTCAGGCTTCCAGTGGCTGAGCATCTCCTCGATGTTGAGGTCGAACTGGCGCTTCTCCATCTCATCCCCCTCGCTGCGCACCACCAGATCGTAGGCCATGGGCCGCAAGGAATGCTCACTCCCACGCGACCTGACCGTCCATGTCGATCCGCATCGTCCGCCATGCCACGTCACCGCGAGCGATCGCCTTACTCACCGAGAGCTGAATCTTCTCTCGGCGTGTGCTGTCGGGCTCGCGATCGACCAGCTCGATGTTCCGCACCCCCCGTCCACTGAGCCCACGGAACACGACGTACTCGACTGGCTCGAAGAGCACCTTCACGTCTTGCGGATCGACGCCCCTGCCGGTGAAGAACGGGGCGATCTGCTTTAGGCGCCGCTTCGCGGCGCGCTGCCCGAGGGCGACCGCTCGTTGCCTCAGCGCAGCTTCCTGGGCATCGAAGACGGCAATGCGGTTCTCGATCCGGGCACGGGCCCCCTCGGCGGCATCGAATGGCGTTCCGGGCGGTGCCCCCTTCGTGAACAGCTCGGCGTCACTGAGTCGGAACATCTCGCCGCAGCACGGGCAGAACCCGTAGATCCGCTTCATCTCCTGGAACGCGCCCACGAAATTCACGCGGCCTCCTCCTTCACTGCGGAGGCGATGAACAGCGACACCCTCCCGGCGTCCACGGCTCGCTTGATCTCCCGCTGTGATTCCTGCAGCCGCGCGTTACCGCTCTTCACGTCGACGAACTCGATGGCCTCGATGGCGCCTGCCCCGAGACCGCGAAAGACGACGTAGTCGATCGGTTCGAACAGCGATCGGCAGTCCTCCGGTCGAACGGGAAAGCCGGGGAGCGACGGGGCGATCTTCTCGACTACCTTCCCGATGTTCACCGCCTTCGCGACGATCTTCGCGTGCTTCGTCGCGTTGTTCTTCCGACGCGTGAGCTCGTCACGGAGATCCATCGTGTCCGCCCGGATCTCGGCGAGCCGTTCCAACGCTGCCGGCGAGAGTGTCTTCGTGGCGTCGAACAGCCCGGCGCTGCTGACGCGGAAGGCATGCCCGCACGGGCTCCGCACGAACAGTCCGCGCTGCCGCTTCAGGTCCTCGAGAACCGACATGCACCCTCCTCACGTTCCTGCGACATGGCCGGCCGACTGGAGATCATCTCACGTCGATGCAATCACAGGGATGCCGAAGTGCAAGACGACACCTCGCCATCGGCGTTCCCCCGGATTGTTCGGTCGAATCGCGCGACGTACCGCTGCATGAGCGGTAACCGCCTGTGGCGCTCCTCGGCTGCACGACTCGGTCGGCGAGGTCGGCCGGCGCGCAGCGCAGCTCAACGTGAGGAGGCGCCGGTGCTCGTGCGGCGCTCCATCGGAGGCGAGCGGCCGGCGCGGGACCCACGCGCAGCGCTGGAGGCGATCAGCAAGTGAGCGGTGCGCGTCCACCCGGCGCACCGCGCCCTCTCCCGCCCCCACCTCGCGCGGTAGCAGAGGATCTGCTCACCCTCGACGAGATCCAGTGGCTCGATCCGGAGTGCGCGTTCCTCGAATACCTTCGATCGATCCCAGCCGTCGCATGGGAGTTGAAGCTGCTCGAAGCGCAGCGCCACTACAGCGCACTACGGGATGGCGGAGCCGGCTCCGTGGAGGCGCGCCATCGCGTAGCCGCCCGCGTCGGCGTCCACGAGCGCACGATTCGACGCTGGCCGGGGTTCGACGAGTAGCGCTGGACACCTCCCCGAGAACTGTCCAGCGCTCCTCGGCAGTGTGGGGCCAAGGAGGGCAACAACATGCCTGGAACCACCCAGAAGGAATTCGATGATCTCGTCGCTTCGATGATCGCAGGGAACACCTGGGAGGCTGCGGTCGCCGCGGTGGCGCCCGGCTGGGTCACGGAGGCACTCAAGCTCAAGGTGCTCGCGACCGTCCATTTCGCGACGGCGAGTGTGGACGGCCTCTCGACCACGGACATCCGCCGGCTCGGCGACGCCTACGCGGTCGCCCGCTCGGGCGGGCTCGACGCCGCCGCCGCGTGGGCCGCCGCAAAGGCAAAGTTCCCGCTCACGACCGACAACGCCCTCGAAGCGCACAAGGCCGCCGCGCTCGCGTGGGCCTCCGATCACCCGCGGTTCGCGTAAGGAGGACGGCCATGGACCTCAAGGCAGCGAGCACAGCTCGCCGAGAAGGAAGCGCTCTTCAACCGGATCAGGGGAGAGCTGGATCGGGTTCACGCGGCCACCGTCCACGCCTCACAGCTCTCGCGCGACACGCAGCTCCGCGCGAAGGAGTTGGCGATCCAGGCGGTGATCGCCGGAACCGCGGCGGCGCAGGCCGAGGCGGCGCAGGCGAAGGCGGCGATGACAGCCGCGTTCGAAGAGGAGACACGGCTCAAGGACCAGGTGAACCCGCTCGACCTCGCGCTCGGGCAGGTACAGGCGGAAATCTTCCCGCTCCGTGCGTCGATCAAGAAGGAGGAGGAACGGATCGTCGCCGAGGCGATCACCTCACGGGGGCAGCTCGCGCTCGACGCGCTGCACGAGGCCGCCGCATCTTGGCTCGTCGCCGCCTTCGGAACCGACCCGATCGTGGGGGAGCTAGGCCGGCTGGTGGCCGATCGGGTGGAGGGCCACCGCTTTGCCATCGTGGAGCGCGCGATGGAGATCCGCGCGGCGATCCGCAAGGAGGTGCTGCCATGACCGGCGACGACGCACGGAAGCGCGCACGCGAGGTCGCGAGCCACGCGCGGCTCGGTCCCGAGGAGACGGCCACCCTGCTCGGGCTCGCATCGCGGTGGACGGACCTCGACATCGACGCCCTGGACCACGCGCGTCGAGAGAGCCTCGCCGCCGCGGAGGGCGCGCCCGACACCCCGCTCCGCGGGGCGAAGCAGCTCCTCCTCACCATCCTCCGCGAAGAGACGATCGTCGCAGCGCTCGACAGCGACGACGCGCGCGAAGCCTACGTCACGGGGATGCACGGCTACGCCCGCCCGGAGCCGACGCCAGAGGAGATGGCCGCGGTGGAAGCGGAGCGGAAAAAGGAGCTGGAGAAGGCAGCGGCGGCCGAGGCGCAGCGGACGGCTCGCCTCGCTCC
The DNA here is from genome assembly GCA_963721145.1 of uncultured delta proteobacterium. GTDB lineage: Bacteria > Myxococcota > Myxococcia > Myxococcales > Anaeromyxobacteraceae > Anaeromyxobacter. Next base: position 308,443 of record CAVRIC010000002.1, read on the forward strand.
GCTCGAAGCGCTGCGCAAGCACCCCGCGATGTACGACGAGCGGCACCCCGAGCACGATGCGGTGGTGCAGCAGCTCAAGAAGTTCTTTGAGGAATGATCGTCAGAACGGGAGCGGAAGCTGCCCTCGGGCCTGCTCTCGCTCCCGTTCCGCGTGCGCGGAGAGTTGGAACCACTCGTTCGGGCGCAGCCCGCGAAGGAAGCGATCGACTCGCGTCAGTTTGCCGTGCTCGGCCGCGTACTCAAGTTGCGACCGGACGATCAACGCCTTGAACACCGGAGGGACCACGTACCAGCCCGCGAGGATCGCAATGTTCGGAGAGTCCGGGCCGAGGATCTGGCGCAGTTGCTCCCACCCGTTCGGCAACGGGCAGATCCGTCCCTGCGATCCCACGTAATCGAGAAGGCGTGTAAGCCGCGCGCTCGGCATGAGCGGATCTTATCCGGCGGAACGATCCACCGGGAACAGCCCCGCTCCGGGGCCCCCGGAATCGTGAGCGACTCGATTCCATTTCTCGAACGCAGCGACGAGTCGTGCGGCAATCTCCTCCTCTTCTGCCGTCCGCCCGAATGCTTTCGGGTTCGTGCCGTTCACCTCGACAACCCACCCGTTCGCCCGCATCCACGTCGCGAACGGCACCGCGTCCTGCGCGAAGCCGAAGAGGACTCGCACGCCGAACGTGGTGGATCTCGCGGTCACGAGCGTCCAGATCAGCTCGCGCCCACCCTCGTTCATGCGCGGGATCTTACTTGTTACTGGATCGACTCTTTCGCCGCGAGCACGATGTCCTTGGACCGACCGCGGAGGAAGCCGGCCAGGTCGTTAGCGGCAAGGAACTTGAAGGACTCAGGAGAAATCGTCTGAGAGGCCAACGTGGCGCGCCGCGCGTCTCTCGACAAAGCAGACAGGGCCTTACCGACTGCTCCGTCGCCCATCTTCCGCAGGACCACTCGATCCTCGGGACCGACAACAACAATGTTCGGGACGAACTTGGCCGTCTCGACCTCCTCGTCGTAGAGATCCTCCAAATCGTCCGTCGAGAACACAGGCCAATAGCTATCAGTCGAGAACTTCGACATGAAGTAGTCGGTCGGAATCTCTTCACCCGTAACAACACTGCGGGCTGCCCGCGACGCAAACAGCGTTCCAAGCGCGCACGATAGTGCGCTGCTCTTCGCGCGGAATCGCCGATTGATCAAATCCTGCGGCTCCAAGTCGAGTCGAGGTTCGAACGCCTTTGCGTCACCGCCCACGAGTTGATCAACGCTCTTTAGCAGCCCCGCGACGACGCTCTCCGCCTTTCCTTGAAGGGTTTCGTTGAAGCTCGTAGCCCAGAACCAGCGTCCCGCGGCGCTCCGAGTGGCAGGGCTCGGATTGGGCTGGATCAGGAACAGATTACAGAGGACAAGCAACTGCGCTTCGTAGGGCACGTAGTCGTACGAGAGGACGCGGAACGTAGTGCGGAGGAAATCCATCACTCCACGGAGCGCGTGCTCGGCAGCGGTGACCGCACCCTTCAGTTCAGGAGTCGGGGTACCACGCAGCTTCAGCATCGCTTCGAGCGTGGGCTCGCGCTTCAGCGCGACCGCAACCAACTTGACGAGCGTCTGCTGTGGAATGTTGAAGCCGTCCTTTTCGAGACGGCGGCTGAGCTTACCGACTTCGATCGTGAGGTCGAAGTCCTGCGACCACGTTACGGCACGCATGAAATCAACTGCACTCAGCTTCGTCCCTGTGTTGTTGATCCGCTCGAAGATCTCAACAACCTCGGTGATTGTTCGCCCCTCGATCGTTACCGTGGGGACGATGTACTCCTGAAACCTCGTGTGAAGAGCGATCGCCCGATCGATCAGCTTGTCGGCGTCCTCTTCTTTCGAGAGCTGGCGCTGCGCCTCCAAGAAATCCTTAGGCGAAAAGAGCGAGCTCAGACGGATCTGCGATGGCGCGAGCTGCTCCTTCCCGACCTGAGCGAACTCTTGCTCCTTCAGATCGAAGGCAACGTTGAACACGGGAAACTTGGCGATATCTACTGGGAAGAAACAGTTGTAGAGAGTCGCCAAGCGCTGCATTCCATCCAGCACGAATGCGACCGGCGCCTCGACAGGAGCCTTCGGGAACGGGAAGCGATCACCGCCCTCGACCGTGAGCTTTACTTCGCTGGTGTTCCAGAACAGCAAGCTGCCGATCGGGTATCCCTTGTAAACGCTCTGAAGCAGTTCTCGGATCTGCTTCTCATTCCAGACGTACCCGCGCTGAAACGCAGGGACCCTTAGTTCACCCGCCTGAACCCTTCTCAGGACTGCTAGGAGGTACGGCACCTGCGGCGTCGGTGGCTTCAGGCTTTGCTGCGCGCTCATTTTGCACCTCGGGAGCGGGGGGTGCGAACCGCTCCCGCCGAACTTCTGCGATCAGCCCTTCCAGCAGATGCAACGTGTGGCTCAGGTAACCGGCCTTGAACCTGGCACTCGTATATTCCCACTTCCACGCTTCGCGCTTCTGATCCGCGCGCTCCATCAGCCGGACGTCTTCGTAGAACCCGTGCGTAAGGTCGTAGACGACTTCCTGTAGCTGTGTCGTGAGCTGGATTTCGACGGTGATCGTCGTCGTGCTCTTGAACAGGTCGACCGGGACCTTCACATACAAGTGGAACGCGTAGTAGCCCCGATCATGCTGAACGGAATCGTAGTCGCACGCGAGCCCCGCAGTCTGCGCCCCGTGTTCCAGCTTCTCAGCGACGAAGCCGGGCCCGTCCAAATAGCGGCACACGAGCTGACACCGAACGATGTCGTCGAACACCTCGAACCAGCGATCAGGCCCCAGCCACCCGCCGTCCGGTGCCTCCGAAAACCTTTCGTTTCGAAGCACGTTATAGCGATACGACTTGTTCAGAGCGGACTCGAAGCTCTTCTGTTTCAGGGCAACGCGCGGCTCCTCGGCCGCGAACAATCGCGCGCCGGTCTGCGCCTGATACTCCTGCGCGACCGCCAGGAGGGTTCGGTCGAGCGACTTGAAGAAGGCGTGAGCTTGGCAGCCTGTCTGAGCGGCCGTCGCGTCAACCCTGTACTGGCGCGGCGAGTTCGCGTCGATCGCGATCCGGGCCACCTCGCGCAGCCACCGCTCGTAGTCAGCGAACTCAGGCTTCTCGGGCGCCGGCACGCGCCCAGCGTAGTGCGCCGCACGGAAACGTGCTCGATGAATTCACCCAGCGCGCATCCGGCCCCTTCGTACCGCGTCACCCCGGGCGTCACCCTGGCGCGATCGGCGAAGAAAATGCCCCTGTCACCCAGGCGATAATCGCCTTTGGTGACAGGGGCTTACTGAGTCGGGGAGACAGGATTTGAACCTGCGACCCCTTGGTCCCGAAGCCGCTTCACCATGGATGGATGCCTTCGGACCGAGTGGCACCGGGGCGGATTCGTTAGACATTCCTGGCGCTGGTTCCGGCTCGCTGCCTGACGGAGTGGCACGAAACGCACCGGATCCCACCGAATCTTGGGCGCCGGTTGGGCGGGCTCTAGGCGCACTCGGAATCGAGCGCCTGCTCACGGTCAGAGAGGTCGCAGTCCGCCTCCATGTCTGTCGGGCGACCGTATACGCGATGGTCGACCGCGGAGAGCTCTCCTGCGTCCGCATCGGGAATGCGCTGCGGTTCCATCCCGAGTTTGCTTCCGCCTTGAGACATCATCGATCAAGGTGGTCCTAATCGGCCCACTCTCATTCTCGCGCCCCCACCTTACGCAATCGCTAAACGACGCGGGAGAAAGGGAATGCGCTTTTGATGTTGGCAAGGAAGAACTGGCCTTTGGAGGCCGCACTCACGAACTGCTCGTATACGACCGTCGGGACGTTGAAGTATTTGTATACGCTGCCGTTAGGGAACTCGATCTCGAGCGTTTCGGACGGGGCGTCGTATCCCACGGCTGCGATGTTCGATGAGAATGCGATTCTCTCTGATTTTAGCGCCGCAGCATGCTCCTCTGCCTTCTTCGCCTTCTCCAACTTTTCCGGTGTCGGAACTGCAACCGCCGCCCCGATGACCTTCCTTAATTCTGGAATCGCCTTGGAGAGTTCTAGGAATACATGAACCACGGCGTTCGGCGCCACGTCTCTTAACTCATCCCTGAGCACCGGATTCAGCGTGAGATAGCCGTTCCATTTATCGAGGAAGTCACCGTCGCGCGACACAATGAAGATGTGCTTGCCATTGCGGCACCGCGATAAGAACTGCTCCCAGGTAATCTGATCGCCGAGTGGATTTTCGAACTTGCCGGGTGGTGTACCCCGCTCACGGCGGGCGCGCGCGCGTGCGACTTCCACTTCCGCCGGTTCCGCTGCGATGCGAAACAGCTTCGCCAGCGCGACGCTTACAGCGTCCGTGCCGTCACAGACTCTGCACAACGTGGCTTCTAGCACCGCAGTAAGCCTCGAGTTGAGGGCCTTCGCGGACTCGGTGAAGTTGTTGATCGCTTGCGAAGTCTCGTCGTCGAACGACTGGAGCGCCGCCTCAGGAATCGGGAGGGCCGCCCTCTTGACGTTCTCGATCGGTTGCTTGAAAGCCTCAATGGTGACAGGCACTCGGCGACGCGTCACTTCGTCTACGATCTGTCGAGAGACGAACAGGCCTTCGATCGTGGGAAGAGTCGTGAGCAGCTCGCGCAAGTCCTTCGACGAATACAAGTCGAGGTAGACGTTCGCGTCGATCAACACTTGGACGTTTCCCACCTCGACCTCCCCCGCCTCCAGCCCCGCACCGCGAGCGGCCGCGTATGTCGGCGGTCCCAATTCCCCCACCATCACGCTTACCGATGCACCTCAGAGGGACCTGCGTGTGCCTTGTCGCTGCCTAAGCACGCATTACTCGCCATCAGTCATGCTCCGCCCGTAGGGCATCACGACTTTGTCGTGGGATACCTATTCTTAACGTTGGCGAGAAAGTACTTGCCGTGAGACTCCGCACCCATCAAGCCATCGTATTCGCCTCGCTGGACTCCGGCGTACTGGTAGACCCCGCCCTTGTTGAACTCGATTTCCAACGTCCCACTTTCGTCTTCGTAGCCGACTGAGGCGATCATTGAGGACGTAACTGCGGTGCGCTGCATAACTGTGCCTCCTTATCCTATCGATGTGTGTTCCTTCGATGCTGGCTTTGCTTCGCCGCCTGCCGTCGGATCCTGCTTCCGCCACGCCTCGACAAGAGGCTTGTAATCCTCGCCTTGGACCACCTCGGTCCACCCGCCGGGCCGCTGTCGTTTCCCGTCCGTCCCCTTAGGCACGACTACCATGGGATCGTCGCTGTCGGGACGCCGTCCCTCGGGGAGGCGGTCCATGACTGCACGAATCGGCATGTTTACCGCCTCACCAACGATCAGAGCTTCGCCCGTGCGCAGAATCGGAAGCATAGAGAACATGCCTTTGAGATTATCCGATGCACACGAAGTCACATGAGCCCGATCAGTCTCGTTGGTGAGGCGAAGAGCCGCGATGGTACCGCACTGCGAGAGTATGGTGCTGTCGATTTCCGAGGGACGCTGGCTGACCAGCATCAGTCCGACTCCGTACTTGCGTCCCTCTTTCGCAATGCGTCGGGCTGCAGTAGCAGCTCGGCTCTTTGACTGCGCACCGAGATATACGTGCGCTTCCTCCAATACGATCAGAAGCGGCCGCTTTCGCGCGCCCTCTCGCCTAAACCTCCCCCAAAACATCGCGTCATACAGGATGCGCAAGACGGCGCCCACAAGATCATCCACTACCGCAGCAGGGACGCCCGACAGATCGAACACCGAAATGGGGGCGTCCGCTCCGATCCACGCGGCAAGCAGCGAGTCTAGATCGGCCTTTGTCGTACCGTCTTTCGCGACCGCCCAGTCGCCTGGAGTGAAAAGGAACCGCATACGGGGATCGCGGAGTTTGCTCTCCAAGACGTCTAGATGGGTCTTGGATGTGTCGGCGTAGAAACTCGCGTACACTTTGTCAGGATCATTCTTGTCGTCTTTCAGCGGTCTAAACCTGGGACGCACCAGCTTATCCGGGTCTCCCACTGCCTTGGTCGGAGCGGTCCCGTCCACGATGTATGTCCGGGTCGACTCGGACTGATTCTGGTTCTTGCTAACATTGTGCGTCGCATTTTGGAGCGAGAACAGATCGTACCAAAGTTGATACACGGAGAACGGAAGTGGAGTGTCGATCGTGACGACGAGATCCGACAACCCGTGGCCAACGCCGCCGGCCTTTGAAGCCCGCTTGGCGGACAGCAGCCGCTCCTGCAGCATTGCGAGAGGAGTTCCAGACACGCTGCCCACAGCGAGGGCCGTGAACTCCTCCGCCGTGAGTGCCCAAAACGGAACGTGCAGTTCCCTTTCGTTCACATCGTTATCCGCACCGATTCTGAACACCCTGGCGCGGCCGCCGAACGCCTTTGCGTATTCGCCGTGAAGGTCAAACAGCACGACGCGGGCCGACCTGAATCTTTGCTGGTCGGATACTGCGTCTAATAGCGTGGCAACAGCGTTGGACTTGCCAGCGCCGGTGCTCCCGACCACAGCTGAATGACGGCTGACGAGGCGGTTTATATCGAGGTACGCACGGATCGACTCCGCACTCGCCACTCTCCCGACTGGAACGTACGCATCCTCGTCCCCCGGAGCGTATACCGCCTTCAGGTCCGATTCCGTCACAACGTGGACTGGGTCACCGATCGAAGGGTATTGCGAGATCCCTCGCTCGAACTTCCTCCCTCTTCGGCCCTCCCCGACCAGTTCGACCCTAAGCCATCGATTTCCTGCCTGCGGCGCTATCTCAGCGGGCCCGGGAGCCGCCCCGGCGCCGACCTGCGAAATCACGCCGAACAGATCAACATAGCCCGATGGGATCCTGATGAATCCTCCCACTTGGCCGACCCTGTATCCCTCGCCATTGACAAACACAAGACCGCTCGGCGTGCCATCCGACAGCTTGACGCTTATGCTCGAACCGTTGACGTCCTCAACGGTCCCGAGCCGCGACGGATCTGTCCTAGGAGTCTGGGTTTGCATCGTGCCCACTCCCTCCACAAAGTCGCTCCAGGAAGAGTCCGAAGTAGTGGAAGTCACCGAGGCGGCAGCGCGTGCGCTTGTCTACGCTCGGGGGCTCGCTTGGCGAGACTGTCTCCTCATCGAGCCATGGCAGCTGTTCATCGCCGCCGCTGCTTGCTTCCCGATACAGGCCTGCGCGGGTTCCAATAATCGCTCCGTCCCGCGCGAGCACCGTTAGGTTTCCCTGCTTGGACGCGTACTCAATCACCTTCGGATGAACCGACAACCCCGAGTGTATGAGAGCGAAGCAGTGGGCTTTCCGATTTCCCCGCAAGCCGTCGAGCAACACCTCGTTAAGGTGCTCGTCTAGAAACGAGTAACCGCAAACGATCAGCCTTGGAGCGTCCTCTTCTCGCTTGCCGGCATCACCATGCCTCCTGCCATCTCCGCGAAAGAATGCGCGGACGCGGTCAAGCATCGCCAGATAAGGCATTCGCCGACTCTGCTCGTACTTGAGGTGCGACGGGTAGATCATCACCTTGTCCGCGAGCGCCTCGCGCGTGACCCGGACGATGCGACTTCGCGAACTTCCATTTACCGTTTCTTCATGCCTTTCCCAGTTAATGGATCCATGGAGCTTCCATAGGCGCGTCCACCGGGTAGAGATCGCATCGTGTTCCATGCAGGCGGGATCAAACCAAGGCTCCCTTGAACCCACGAACCCATCGAAGTGGGGGAGCCGCTGCTGCTCGAACGCCTGCTCGAACAGCAAGTCGTAGTTGGGCGTGAATATCTCCACGGGCGCGAGCCGGTGGAGGCCGCCAAGCCATGATGCAAAGCGGTTGTACGAGCAACGATGGGATGGAAGACTCTTCTTCATCTCCTCGGTGATTAGGGCGCAAATTTCGACATCGAGATCATTCAACGCTTTCTTGGGCAGGCCCAACACGTCGGCAGTCCCTCGTCGGTTGGCGAGGGTACGCAACTCCGTTAACAAGTCTTCGACTGTTGGATCTTTGCCGTCAGGCAGTTTGCACTCGGACCAGAGAACGTCCCAAGCTTTCTTGAAGGCGGAAGCACCTCCGCTGGCCGTGTCGCGCGTTTCGAGTCCAGCGGCTACCCGCTTCGTCAGTTCCACGACCGCGGGAATCAGGACCAGGCTGCTCTTACCCGCCGCGTCGTAGATGCCAAGTGGGCAGCCAGCGCCGAGAAAGAAGCCGATTCGCTGCTTGTCATCTTCGAGAACCTGGCGGAGGTGTCTCGCCTGTTGCGCGGCGTCGTGGAGCGCGGCGAATAGTGGTGGCGTGGGTCCAACGCCGACCGGAGCTGTCAATGCGACCGGAGTCGCAGAGACTACTGTGGATGCCTTCGTGGTCACAGACATGCATCTCCTCGCGTACTATTTCGGGCTAGGCGCCTGGATCAGCACACGAGCGGGAATTAGGCGGCACCGGTTCCGTCGCCACCACCGCATGTAGTGCCTTCCGCACATGCCGCGCGCATGGTGCCGGCGCCTGCAGCCGGGCTCCTCGCAACGCCTCGCGTCGGCGCGAGCAGCGCGCCGAATCTGCTCGGATGACATCTCTTCGAGAAGGAGTAGGGCGACGCTTTCCGACTCGAGCCGCCGCGGCTCCGGCTGAGCCCCGGTCGCCGGCAGCACAGGCGTCGGCGTGCTCGAGAGTTCGTAAACAAACTCGCCGAGCGACGCGCCGACCCAAGACACCGCCCAATTCCCGACGAGCATCACGAGCGCACTTCCGAGTGGGCCAAACTGCGAAGCGAACCGCGCAAGGTACCGGAAGGCGATTAGCTCGGCGGTTGCAGCTCCGATCTCTCTGGAGAGCCGACGCTTAAACTCATCATCCGAAATGATGCCGTCGCTCTTCTTCGACAGGTCCGAGATGACGTTGAACGCCTTCGGGAGTGCCCACCACGCCACTCGGGCGGCCCGCATGCTCGCGGTGCCGTCGATGGAACGACCTGACTGCGCCAACATCGAGCGCGTCATCACTCCCGACATGAAGGTGGCGGTCGCGCTTGTCGCGCTCGCCTTAGCCAGGACGCGCCCGGCACGTTTCCAGTCGATGGTGGCGTTCGGGGTACATAGTCTCTGCAACGACAGGTCGATAACGACCGCTGTTAGACCATCCGTTATCGAGTTCGCGAACGCCGCGTCAGCAACATCCGCCATCGAGAAGCTGCTCTCGCCGACGGAGAGTCGGTCGAGTGCGCGCTCGGAGTAGGCGAGGATCTCGCCTCGCGTTTGGGTGTCGACCGCGACCCCGTCGACTTCCACGAATGACCATGCGTCCTGCGCCCACTCGTTGCAGGTAACGTCCCGCGGCACGAGGAGGCGAACCCCATCCTCGCGATTACGGATAGCGGAACGAATATAGGGATCGCGGCCGGTCTTGAGTTGGAGCTCGATCGCCTCGCCCGTTGCCTGGACGATGATGTCGGCACGCGGAGCGTTCGTGGTCCCTGCTAAGCGGGCCGTGAGCGCGACTCCGTACCTGACCCCCGCGTCCTGCACGGAGGCGAGGGTCATCCCCTCGAACACGACCCCCGAACCCTGCCGCGCGATCAGATTCCGCATAGCCTCGTCGAGAACGAGGTTCGCCCTTGCACGGTTCCACCTCGCGAGTGGGCCGGTCGTGCCGAGAAGGGAGTCGACGGCGGCTCCAGTCGTAGCGTCTCGAGCAGCATCGAGGGCACGGACAGCTGGCGGAACAGCGACAACCAACCCGGCGGAGGCCAGAGTCGACCCCACCGTACCTCCGCCTGTGCTTATCCAGCCTTGTGCATCCCCCATGCAGGACGCAGGGTATCTGCACCCCCTGACAGGGCTGCACCCAACCGGCCGCCACCAGCGATGCTGATGAAGACTTCACCGCCGCCGCATCGCGAGATCCCATTGAATTTACGAGAGGATCACCCCGCCCTAGCCCGGCTAGCGCGCGCTGCTGGCGGCAGCAGGCCATCCGGCAGGACGACGCGGCTCCGCCCCGCGCTTACGCGCTCAACAGTGACCCGCACGCCGATGCGTTCGTGCAGCTCCGGGACATGCGAAATGACGCCGATGGTGCGCCCCGTTGCACGCAAACCGTCTAGCGCGACCATCGCGTTCTCAAGCGTGTCGCGGTCGAGCGTCCCGAACCCCTCATCGATGAACAGCGTACGCGCCTGCGTCACGCGCGTAGATAGGGACGCGAGTCCGAGGGCCAGCGCGAGCGAGACGAGGAAGGTCTCGCCACCGGAGAGCCCGTTCACGCTCCGCACCTCGTCGCCCAAGTCGTGGTCCACGACCTGCAGCTCGAGGTTCGTGCCCGGCACGCGCATGAGGCCGTAACGCGGCGCGAGGCACCGCAGGTGGTGGTTCGCGTGCTGGAGTAGCGCGTCGAGCGCGAGCCCCTGGGCGAACGTCCGGAACTTCTTGCCGTCGGACGAGCCGATGACGTCCGCGAGACGCCGCCAGCGCTCGGCGACCGCGTGCTGCGCGTCCCGCTCGGCAGCGAGCTTCGCCAGCTCCGAGCGGTCGCGCTCGTCCTCGCGGAGGCGCAGCTGCACCTCGGTCAGCGCGGCAGCCGCCTCGCGTTCCCGAGCGTCGGCCTCGCCTGCGCGCTGCGCTGCCTCGTCCTTCGAAACATCTGGACGCCCGCTCGCCTCGTGCTCACCCACGTTGCGCTGGCGCTCCGCGAGCCGCGCCTCCTCCTCGTGGACCGTCCTGTCGAGTGCGGCGAGCGACTGGCGCGTGGACTCGATCCACGCGCCGTCGCGGGCGAGCAGCGCCGCGAGGCGCAGCGCGTCCATGCCGCGGTCCGCAAGAGCTGCCGCCAGCGCAAGGCCCGCGGCCGAGGCGGCCGCCCCGGCGTGCTCGATCAGTTCGCCAACGCCAGCGATCTCCTGGTCCGCAGCCGCGAGCATCCGCTCCGCGTCGGCCAAGGCGCGACGCGCGAGCTCCAGCCGCTCGCGAGCGGCCCTCTCGGCCTCCCGCAGCTCCTTCTCGACGGCGTCCGCGGGACGGCCACCGAGCACGTTTGCGCGGGCGCTCCGCACCGACTCGAGCGCGGCCGTCTCGCGCGCAACGGTTACCGCTGCCTCCTCGGTCTGCCGCCGCCGCTCTCCCGCACGCGCGGAGGCGCCTTCGAGCGACTGGCGGAAAGACGCGAGCCGCTCCTCGGCGGTGCTTCGCTCGGCGTCGCGCTCGGAGTGATCACGAGCGACGCCCGCGCACTCACGCGAGAAGGCGACGGGATTGTTCCGGGCCGCAGCGCGCCAGTCCTTTCGGAACGCGAGCGCCGGGTCGAGACCTGCCTCGACGCCGTCTCGACGGACAACGAGACCGCGAGCAGCGTCCCCGTGCTTCTCCACGTCCTTCGCACCCCGGTCGGCCTCGCGCACGGCCGCCGTAAGTACGTTGCGCGCTTCCTCGAGCTCCCGTCGTGCTTGGTCTACCGCTTTCCGTGCGGCGTCGGCGGCCTGCTTGCGCGCGATCCCCTGCTCCTGCTCCTTCCGTGCCGCGGAGAGCTCCGCCTCGGCGGCAGCGAGGATCGTGGCGAGTTTCCCGCCGGCATCCGGAGCGCGTGCGGGCACCCCCGCGATGCCCCACTCGTCCCGAAGTTTCGAGTACTTCTCCTGAGCCTTAGCGAGTGTGGCCTCCTGGCGCTCCTCCTCCTTGCCAGCCTTCTCAACGCTCGTCTCGAGCTTGGTGACGTTCTTCGCGGCCTCCGCGCTCGCCTTTCGCAGCCTGTTGACCTCCTTCTTGGCGGCCGCGACTGCATCGGACTGCTTGCGGTGGAGCGACTCGGACGGCGCCTTCTTCGCGTACGGGTGACTCGTCGCGCCGCAGAGCGGGCACGGCTCGCCCTCGACCAGGGCTTCGCGGTGATCCTCGAGTCCGAGCGCCGCGGCGATGCGCTCGAGCGCCTCCTGCGCGGCGGTGAGCGCCGCCTCGGCGCCGGTGATCTTCTTCTCGATCGCTTCCGCCTCGCGCCGAGCGGTCTCGAGCGTGGCGGAGTCGGTCCGCGCCCCTTCCATTGCCTCGTCGCGCGCCGCCCGCGCGGTCGTCGCGTGCTCCGCCTGAGTCGCGAGGTCCTTGAGAGCGTTCCTCCGGTCGGCGAGGTCGTCCGCTCGCTTCTTGAGTGCGCGGGGGTCGTCCTTCGCCGCCGCCTCGCTCGCGGCGCCCGAGCGTTGCTCGAGGCGCGCAAACCCCGCTTCGAGCCCGTGCGCCTTCCGCTCGAACTCCTTCTTCCGCGCCTCGGCGGAACGAAGTGCGTCTCGCGCGGCCGCGAGGGTCGCCTCACGACGCGAAAGGTCCGCGACGACGGAGGCGTGCTCACGCAGATCCGATTCCCACCGAGGCCACTCGGAGGCGAGAGACTCGCGGTCCCCGTGGTCCCTGAGCCACGCCAGCGCTCGGTCCCGCGAGCTCTCGCAGTCGGCGATCGAGCGCCCGATCTGCGCGAGAGCGCCGTCGGCCTTCTGCGACTCCGCCCGCGCCGCCGTGAGCGCGTCATTCGCCTGGCCCGACCGCCGCGTCGCCTCTGCGATCCCGACGTCGAGTTCGCGTGCGTGGGCCAGTTCGGGGCGCGTTGACTCAAGCCGCGACGCGGCATTGTGCGCTGCGCTCGCGGCCTCACTCTCGATGCCTCCAGCGCGGGCGCGACCACCCTTCGCTGCCGCTAGCCTTTCCTGCGCGCTCGCAACCCGCTTCGCCGCCTCGTCGCGCTCGCGGGCAGTTCGCACCGCGTCATCGTGCAAGGGGCGTAGCGCCTGCGCACTCTCGACCGCCTGGAGCTCCGCCCTGCGGGGCTCCCCCGCCGCGCGATCCTCGGTCGCCCGCGCCAGCGCCGTCGAAGCCTCAGCGACGTCGGCCGCCAGCTTCGCCGCGGCCTCATGCCAGCGTACGGCATGGGCAGCGACATTCGCGGCGGCCTTCGCCTCCTCTTGTGCGCGCGAGAGCGCAGCGGCGCGGTCCACGTATGCGACCCGCTCCTCGTCGGTGAGGAGCGTCACCGCGCCGGCGCGCTCTGCGATGACGCGGAGCTTCTCGTCCTCGGTGCCCGCGCGCTCGTGCGCCGCGATCGACACCCGCGTGTAAACGTCGGTCCCGGTTACGCGCTCGAGGATCGCAGCGCGGTCGTCGGGGTTCGCCTTCAGGAACGCCGTGAACTCGAACTGCGGGAGAACGACCGCGCGCTTGAACTCATCGAAGGAGTAGCCCACGAGCCGCTCGACGCGCTTGGGCATCGCGGCGAGGCCCTCCTCGACCGGCTCGCCCGTACCGAGGTCTGTGAGCACCATCTTGGGCTGCTGCAGTCGCCCGTTCGCGCGTCCGCGCGCGCGGTTCACGCTCCAGCGCGCCCGGTACCGGCCACCGTCAACACCCTCGAAATCCACCTCGGCGTATCCCTCGCCAGCCCCTCGCGAGAGAATGCTCCGGACGTCGTTCGCCTCGACGAGCAAGGACGAGTCGTCCAGAGGCCGCCCCACCATCACGGACCGGCCTCGCTCCCCCAGTCGAGGCGTCCGGTTGAACAGCGCGAGGCAGAGCGCGTCCATGAGCGTGCTCTTCCCCGCGCCGGTGGGACCGGAAATGGAGAACAGTCCCGTCTCGACGATCGGCCCGGCATCGAGCGGCAGCTCGAACGGGCCGTAAAGGCTCGCAAGGTTCTCGCCGCGGATGCAGAGGATCCTCATGCCTGCTCCTGGTTCACGACACCGAGGAGCTCGTGGAACGCCGCCAGGACATCTGCGGGGGGCGCGCCGCCGAAGTCCGTTTCCCACTTCCGGAGAAACACTTCTTCGGGCTGCAGCTCGCCGAGCGCCTTCACCTCGACGTCACCGAGCGCCTGCTGCGTGCCTGCAGTCTGGACGCCGAGCCGAGCGAGGCGGGGTTCCTTGCGGTCGAGAGCGTCCTCGACGGTCTGGCGCAGGGTCGGCTCGGGCTGCTCCACGTGCACGGATACCTCGAGGAGCGGCCTGCCTGCTTCCGGACCCGGCCCGCGCTCAGGAAGGTGCGCGATCTCCTTGAGCACGTCGTCGATGGATGCGGCATCGCGATCTGCGGGAATGCGGAGGATGTCCACGAACCGCGGCACGCGCAGCGAGCGGATCTGCACCGCACGCGAACCGTCGAGATCGACGAGGACGACCTCGTGCTCGTAAGCGCGCTCCTTCAGTGATAGCGGGAGGAGCGAACCCGCATATCGGACGCTTTCGCGCCCGCCGACGGGCTGCGCGAGGTGAAGGTGCCCGAGCGCCGCGTATGCGACGTCCTCCGGAAAGAGGTCGTGCGACACGGCAGACTGGTTCCCGACGACGAGTCGCCGCTCCGACAGCTCGGAGACCTTTGCGCCGACGAGGTAGACGTGTCCCATCGCGAGAAGCGCCTGGTCCGGCGTTCTCCTCGCGCGCGCCATGTCGAGCACCGATCCGTAGAAGCGTCGCGTACCTTCGGCGACAGCGTCCTCCGTCCCGGCGCCCGTCTCCGTCGCACGAAGGAACGGGACCGCGGCGACCCAAGCGCCGATCGTGCCCGAACGGTCGTACAGCGGGACGACGAGGCGTTCGAGGTCGGGCTTGCCGTCGCGCCGGGCGACGCCTCCGAAGACGTAGAGGCGCTTCATCGCGCGGAGGAACGGATCTGTCGCGTCGAGGCGCGCCGCCGAATCGTGGTTGCCACCCGTGACGACGACCTGCAGGTGCGGGACCCGGCGCCACGACTCGACCAGAAATCGATACCAGAGGGCCTGCGCCTCGGTGGGCGGATTCGCGGCGTCGAAGACGTCCCCGGCGATCAGGACCGCGTCGACCGACTCGCGCTCGATCGTGTCGACGACCCACGCGACGAGCTTCTCGTGCTCGTAGATGCGCTCGATGCCATGGAGCGTGTGCCCGAGGTGCCAGTCGGCGGTGTGAAGAACCCGGAGCTGCATGCAGCGGAAGCATACGCAGTGGGTCGGACACTCCTGCGCTGGAATTTGAGGGATTTCTCAGCCTTGGCCCGGCTCGCCTCGCCTAGTCGAACCGCGCGGCAACCTCATCAATCCCGCGACCCCGCCTCCCCGGCATCTCGCGACCGGCTCCCAGTCCCCGCGCCGTCCCTGATCCTCGCCGCTCTTCCCCCTCCTTGCCGACGACGTCTCCGAACACCCGCACCGTCTTGGTTCCCACCCTCATTCACCACCCCACCACTTCACTCATCCTCACCACCCTCATCCCAAACCTTCTTCTCTCGTCGATTCCTTTTCCTCTATCCGTTATCTTCCTTATCCCTGTCCTTGCCCCACTCCCTTCTTTCCCTATCCACTACTGGTCCCATTTTCCCGACCCCTCTACCAGTGGTTGCGGGAGAGGGGTCGGGAAACTGGGACCCGCTCCAGAACCTCGAGCACGACTCGCCTGCCAAGTGGGGCAAGGACAGTCGTTCCCGCGGCTTGGATCGGTTCAGGGTGCCGACTCGGGTGCCGA
This sequence comes from uncultured delta proteobacterium, assembly GCA_963721145.1. Taxonomy (GTDB): domain Bacteria; phylum Myxococcota; class Myxococcia; order Myxococcales; family Anaeromyxobacteraceae; genus Anaeromyxobacter. The sequence goes on from CAVRIC010000002.1 coordinate 323,923, forward strand.
ACAGGGTGCCTTCGAAGGTGCCGAAGCGAGATGGCACCTTGTTCGGCACCTAAAGTCAGGGTGCCTAACAGGTGCCTACTGGCGTCCCCTCGCCGCGCGGCGTGTCGATAGTCAAGGCTGACGTCAGCGCTGATCCATTAGTGAATACGATTCTTGACCCGGGCCCGCGCATTCGACCGACGTCACCGGTGACGTTACACCATCGGTGATGGGCATCGACTACCGAACCCCGAGCTCGCGTCGCAGCACGGAGACGTCGAACCGCTGCAGCTCCGGCTGTCCCGCCTCAGCATGCTCGATCTCCGCGAGGAGCAACTCGAGGCTCTTCCTCGGCGCGCCCTTCCGCTTCGCCGCCTCACGCGGCGTCAGCCCCCCGAGCGCCGGTATCTCCTCGTCGAGCCAGCTCCGGTAGCGCTCGGCCGCTTCACGACCTCGATCACCTCAGGCGGCGCGGGCCGCGCGCTCGCGCCTGTCCCTCGCCAAGGTGCGCCACGGGATCCCTGTGCTCCCGGATCCGGAGGGACTTCATCCTCACGATCGACCGATTGGACGTCGCGGGAGGCGGATGAGGTCGTCGCCGCGCTCCTGCCCCTTCCGGACGCACAGCGAGAAGAGGGAGATGACGACGGGGTCGTCTCCGTCTCCCTCGTCAAGGAGGGGAACGCCAAGGGAGTACTGCCGACGACGCTCATCGGTCGCGCCATCCTCGAAGGCGGTCTTCTCCGGCTCGAGACCAACTCGATGCAGGGGGCCGATCGGCTTCGGAAGCTCGTCGCAGAGTGGTTCGGAGCGCTCGTGTCCTCGCCGTCGGTAGTGTGTAGCCGCGGCGCGAACAAGCGGAAGCCCCGGGGTTGCTCGGCACGCGACGTGCTCTTCTCCTTAACGTCCTGCTCTCCGGCGGCGAGCAGGTCCGGAAGCCGCTGCTGACTTGGCGTGCCAAGACGGCGCCGCGCTCGGCGACATGGGACGTTCCGTCGTTCACCCCTACCCCCGGCCCTCGCGGCCTTTACGTTCGTTCTCCCATCGTGTGACGCCTGCGTTACCCTCGTCGCTATAACCCTGCCATCGCGGGCACAGGAGCCGGCATGATCCCAAAGCAGCTGCTTCATCTCCTAAACTCCGGACGCTGCGTAGCACTGGTTGGATCCGGCCCGTCGGCCGCGATGGGATACCCGTCTTGGCGACAACTCGCGGAGGCGGCGGAACACGCGGTTGCAGCTTCGACGCGCGGAGAATACGACCGTTCCGAATTCAAGAAGCTCATCGACGCCTTTCGCCTTCCGGAGCTGTTCGACCTCGCCGCTGAAGCACTTGGCGGTGTCGAAGAACTCCTCACAGTGCTGCGTCCACTCATGCTGTCGCGTCACGCTACGGGACGCGTATACGAGCACCTCGCCCGATGGCCTTTCCGCTGGTACATGACGACCAACTGGGACAACGAGCTAGAGCGCCACCTCGGCAGACTCGGTGAGCATTTCACCGCCTTAGGCAACTCACGCGAAGACCTTATCGGGCTGAACGATCAGACCCAGCGAGTCGTCGTGAAGCTCCATGGCACGCTGGCAGACGTCGACGGCCTCGTTCTGACGGAGACCCAGTACCAGGATTTTCGTGTTGGCGAAGCGCGAGCCTATTTTCGCGAGAAGTTGAAGGCGCTGCTCAGTACGCTTCCCGTAGTTGTCGTCGGGCACAGCTTGACCGACCCCGATCTCGCCCTTGTCCTTGAGTACGCCAAGCTCATTAGCGCGCCAGGGCGCCCCATCTACATGATTGTTTCAGACGCGGGCAAGAGCGACATTCGCAAGTTCCAGAACAAGTACAACATTCGAATTATCTCTTACGACAATCCCGATGGAACTCACTCGCACCTCAGTGCCACCCTTAGAGCCATCGATCGGTTCGTGATTCCTCGCTCTGGCGAGCCGATACCACTTGACCTGCCTGACCCACGGGAGGTGGAAGTCGCGTCGTCGCTTCTGCTGTACTCCAAACTGGCCCTTGGTGCAGGAAGCGGCTCCCTCGCGCGCAGGGCGATTGAGCCGCAGGTACTCCAGACTCTCTGCAGCGCTCATCCGGCTTCGCGGACGGAGCCGGAGCTCTTGGCCAGCATCATTCCTCCGGCGGTTCCTAAGCACCCCGAAGCCGCAGGCCACGTCGCAGCGTCAGTCGGAGCCCTATGCGATGCGAAGTTCGCAACGCGAGAAGCCGTAGCGATCCGTGCCACGCAGAGAGGGCTCGACCAATGCGCGACCCTCGCAACCAATAAGCGCATACTTGAGGACCAGGTTTACGGCGCCCTCGAATCACGATTGGCTGCGTCCGATCCAGTACCCGCGAGTACTGTGATTGCGGAGCTTGTGGGGTCTCTAAGGCGATCACTGATCGCAGCGTTTCGGAAGCGCGGCTTGGCGACTTCGACTCTGCTCTTTCAGGGACGCCAGCTTGAGCGGGCCGACATGGCCGAAGTGTTCGACTCGATCATGTCAGGCGTGACAGGCATCGGCGACTTCGCGGCGCGCACAACCTACGTCGAGTTCGTGATGGATCTCCTCACGAAGCCATCCGACCCTCAACGAGCCTATCTTGCGAGCATTTCTCAAGGCTTTTTCGCGTTTCATCTTTTCGGCCAGGATCCCGATGGCAGAAAGGCTCGCGCGGCACTGGCTGCGGACAGTGCTTGGCTCTGCGACTCCAATTTCCTGATTCCGCTCCTCGCACGCGAATGCCATTCTCATGCTTTCGCAACGGACGCCATGGCCTGCATGCGAGGCCTCGGGATCCGTCCTACAACGACGACTGCCTTCATAGACGAGGCTCATGCTGCGTTTAGGTGGGCGCAGAACAATTGCATGGCCGATGGGGTCGGGACCATTGAAGATGTGTACGAGGTCACCCAGCGCATCGACTATTATGAGAACTTGTTTATCGATGGCTTTGTTCGTGGCGCCGAGAAGGGAATGTGGCGCACCTTCGGCGAATACGTCAAGCAGTTGCGCTGCGGCACACACGACACCACCACGCGCTTCCTGGATACGCTCGGCATCGGCGTGCGGAATCCGGAACAGCACGTAGGCCACGACGTAGCTGATGCCGAGGCGGTCCGGTCGTTGACTGCCGCGATTTGGCGCGAGCGCGTCGACAGAGGTTCCAGCCGCGGGGGAGAGCGCCAAGCTCGGGCCGAGGCCGAAGCGCTCCAGATTATTCGGCGCATTCGAGACGGCCACTATCGTTTGGCCCAGCAACCGAGGTTCGCCTATTTCGTGAGCACGAGTCGGTTGCTCGATCAAATGTATCCGCAGGATGGGCTTATTACCTGGAGCCCAGAAGCTCTCTACCGCCACCTTGCGTTTCTTGTCCCATCCGCGAACGATCCCGAGAAGCTTTTCGAATCGATGGCGACGAGCTACTACTCAATGAATGTCAGTGTGGTCGATGACGCGACATATACGAGCGTGTTTGGGTCCTTGATTAGCTCTTCCAAGCTGGATTTTGACAAAGAGAAGGAAAGCTATCTTGTCGCGGTGGAGCATGACGTTCGCACGAAGACCGATCTGGAGGACCTGTTCGCGCGCACGCCCGACATCGAAAAGCCGCAGTTCGTTAGCCAGATGGCGTGGGCCGTGGCGCGACGCGAGGAGGACAAACGGGCGAGCGCCGAGGCTCGCGCAAGTGAGCTCGAACGGGAACTTGATAAGGCGCGTTCTTCCGCGAACCTGGTGCGAGACCGGGCACTGCAGGAGGCGGAGGAGCGCGCATCTGCCCTCGCCGCAGAACTGGCAAGTGTGCGTCGGGAAGCAAGGGATGCGTTGGAGCGGCAGCGTCAAGAACTCGAGGACAAACAGGCCGACAGGGATCGACAGGAGGAGGCGCGCCTTAGACACTTGAAAGATCCCGCGCACGCGCGGAAGCGGCAGCGGCAAGCCGCGAAGAGGCGAAAGAAGTAGCGGGATGCAGAAGAAGGAGAAGAAGGCGAAGCGTCGCTGCGCGACGGCATCGGTCATCTTGCGCGAATTCGTGCGCGCCGCTCGCGTGGGGAAGCTCGGCGAGCAGCCCTGCAAGTAGTTCTGCATCGGCTATCGCTGGCCAGAAACGAAAACGTTGCAACGTGTCGGGCGCACCAGGTAGGATGGAGGCCTACATGGAGCCCGCATGACGACTCGGAAGCCGATCGACCTCCCCGCTCGCCCCGGCACGCCCACGACCGAGAAGACCGTCGTTACGTTCCGCTTCCCCGGTGACCTCGGCCACTGGCTCCAGGACGAAGCCGAGCGGCGCGGCTGGTCCATGAACGAGCTCATGGTGACGATCGCGCACGACTTCTCGACGTGGTTCGGCCTGCCGCCGGAGCCGGTCGCCGAGCAGCTAGAGGCCGACGAGAAGGCGCTCGGGGTCGATCGCCGGCGCTACCTGCAGCGCGTGCTCATGGCCCGGTATCACCAGGTGCTCGAGAAGGGGCCCGGGTTCGAGAAGAAGCCCGGAGCGCACGCCGCGAAGCGAGGGTGACGACCATGACCGGCACTCCCAACGGACTCGAACGGCGCCGCGCGAGCGAGGCGCTGTGGACCGCGGACGAGGTAGCCGCGTTCATCAAGTGCTCCGTCAGTTACGTCTACAAGTCGGCCGAGCGCGGCGAGCTCCCCTGCGTCCGCGTGGGCCGGATGCTGCGGTTCAGGCCCGACGCGGTGCGCGCACTCGTGCTCGGCGTCGACGCGCAAGGCGCAAGTAGGTGAACCGACATGGCCACCGCGACGAAACGAGGACAGTTATGGTCGGCGCGCTGGCGCGACGCCACCGGCCGCTGGCGCGAGAAGCGGACCAAGTGCCGAACGAAGACCGAAGCCCTCGTGCTAGCCCGCGACCTCGAGCACAAGGCCGACCGCCAGCGCCTCGGTCTCGAGCCGCTCCCAGATCGTCGCGCCGCAATGTCGTTCGACGACCTGTTCTCCTGGTGGTGGGAGGAGTACGGCCGGCGCCGGCGCTCGCCGGACATCGACAAGGTCGCGCGCAAGCATCTCTTGCCGACACTCGGTGGCTTGCCGCTCAGCGAGGTGACACCGGCGCGTCTCGAAGGGCTTCTCGTCGCCAAGACCGACGCGCTCGCCCCGAGGTCGCTGAATCACCTCCGCGGCCTCGTCCACACCGTCTTTGCCCGCGCCATCAAGCGCGACGTCTGGAGCGGGGCGAACCCGGCCGCGCTCGTCGAGCGCAGGAAGGTTCCGAAGCGGCCGCCCGAGTACCTCCAGCCGGAGGAGGCGGAACTCCTCCTCGTCCACCTGGACGTGCACTGGCGCCCGCTCTTCGCGGCGGCCCTCTTTACCGGGATGCGCAAGGGCGAGTTGCTCGGGCTTCGGAAGCGCGACGTGAACCTACGCGACGGGACCATCCTCGTCGGCCGTTCCTACGACCACGACACGACGAAGGGCGGGCACGCCGATCTCATCCCCATCGCCGAGCCGCTCCGGCCGTTCCTCGATGCGACGATCCGCGAGTCACCTTCCGCGCTCGTCTTCCCGCGACCGGACGGGAGCATGCACCCCGAGGACGTGAAGCTCGATCGCGTCCTCCGCCGCGCGCTCGGTCGCGCCGGCGTCGTCACCGGCTACGACCACCGTTGCCGCCGGAAGGGTTGCGGCTACTCGAAGGAGGCGCCGGACAACGATCCCGGCCGCTGCCCGCGCTGCAACATGCGCCTCTGGGCGAAGCCGCTCCCGCGCCACGTTCGCTTTCACGACCTGCGCCACACGACGGCCACCCTGCTCCTGAAGATGGGCGTCCCGCTCGTCACCGTGCAGCGGATTCTCCGACACAAGGACGTGCGCCTCACCGCCTCGACGTACGGTCACCTCAGCATCGAGGACCTGCGCGAGGGGCTCGCGCGATTCCCGCTCGGCCCGCTCGACGCGCTGGTCCCGGGCGCCCTCCCCGCTCTGACGCAGCCGGCCGCGTCTTCGCGTTGGGCGCCGGTTGGGCGGCCCACCTCACCGAACAAGAAAAAGGCCGCTGACCCGGAGGGAAACCCCTCGAAGATCAGCGGCCTTCGAATGTCGGGGAGACAGGATTCGAACCTGCGACCCCTTGGTCCCGAAATGACCGCCACTGCTGTCCAGCGCTTGGCAGCGGTTCCAAGCGACGCTCGCCGAGCGCTAGCGCGCGTCCGGAGCGAGCCGGACAGACGGACGGCGCACGGTCCGCGGTCGCGATGCGCAGGTGCCTCATGAACCGCGTCTCCGAGCGGAGACTCGCCGAGCCGGCGGACCGGGGGAGCCACGAGACTCACGCATGAGCGCGGTGTAGTGGGACGCGACCATGAGACGGCTCCTCGCCACGGACCGTCGTTCGACGACAGCGAGCGTCGCCTCGACCTCGATCGGGGTCAGGTACAAGACCACGCCTTTCGAGACCCACGTCGTCACGCGAAGGTCCGGATCGTGCCCGGCAAGGGCGAGCGTCGTTAGGCCACGCCGGAAGCAAAGACGCGTGAACGGAACTAGGTATTACATGCCACGCTCTTCGCTTCCTGGCGGGACGGCACATTTCACTGCGAGCGGAGTTTGACGGAATTTTGACGTGAATCGTGTCGATTGCGGTTGAGTCGGGTTGACTCCTGTGGCTGATCTCGTGGCCCCAAACCCTCTGAATCCTTCGGATCCGTAGTCGTTTCGCCCGCCTGCCAAAGTGGCCGTCAAGGTCTACGAATCCGACGTTCACCGGCGCCGCGGCTCGTCCTGCTCGGCATCAGTCACGCGGGCTATCTCGCCGGCAAGATCTCGAACCTGGAGGGCAAGGCGAGCGGGCTGACCGTCGCGCTCCAGGCCGCGAACGCGGTGCCGAGGAGGCAGGCCGCGGCGGCGAACATGCCCGCGGGCACGCCCACGTACGACCCTCGAAACCCCAAGGCCTGACAGCGCGGAGGAGCACATGGCAAATCCCTTCTTCTTTGCAGCGGGAGTGAAGTACGACGTGTCGCTTCGCCCCGTGGACAAGGCGCTCGCGGTCCGGCGCAGGGCCCTGGCCCCGGAGGCCGCTCCGAGCGTGGCCCGCCGGGTGGCGAGCGTGGACGTGGAGAAGCTCCAGCGCGCGATCCGCGAGTCGCCGGTGCTTGCCTCGCGCGTGAGCGACGTCACCGCGATGGCCATAGCCGGGGTCGTTCCGCGCGTGCGGCGCGCGGCGCGGGCGGGGGCCACGCCGCCCGCGGCGCCCCGGGTCGCCCGCTGAGGCCGAAGCGTAACGTCCGGGAATAGCCGTGTTGACGCGGCGCCTCGCCAGCCGGGCGCGGATTAGCGAGCCGGGATGGGCGCCATCGGTCCGTCGGCCCACAGCGTCTCTCGCCAGTTCGAGATGACGTACTGGAGGGACTCGCACTTCGGGCAGAACGCCTCGATCCGGTCGCGGTCGGGGGGCCCCGCACGCGCCGCTTGCCCGCGCACCCGCTTCCGGTCTATTCCGGACGCGTGGATCGTGCCCGCTAGCCCGAGTCGCCGCGTCCGCCCGCCGAACGGCAGGTGACGCGCCCGTCCGGATCCCGCCACCGCCGTCGAGCGGCGCGGATCCCGTCCGTCACTCGCGCTCTCGAGGTACGCCGTGGTCCATCCCGAGCTCATCGGCTTCGGTCCCTTCTTCTCTTCCCAGCTCTCCCTGGAGGAGCTCCAGTCCTCCCTCGTCGGCCGCGCGGTCGCGGATCGCGGCCGCAGCCTCCTCGTCCGGTTCCCGGACGGCGCCCACCCGGTCGTCGTCCCGGGTCGGCTGCGCGCCGAGGGCGTCCTCCCGGTGGTGGGCGACTTCGTCGTCGCGAGCCCCGGGCCCGATCGCGCCGTCACGCGCGTCCTCGAGCGCCGCACCTGGCTCTCCCGGAACGTCGCGGGCGGCGCGACCGCGGAGCAGGTGCTCGCCGCCAACGTGGACGTCGTGTTCGTCGTGCAGGGGCTCGACGAGGGCCCGAACCCGCGCCGCCTCGAGCGCACGCTCGCGGCGGTGCATGCGGGCGGCGCGGAGCCGGTGATCGTCCTCACGAAGCCGGACCGGGCGGAGGACCTCGCCGCCGCGCTCGCCGAGGCCCGCGCCGCCGCGCCCGCCGTCGAGGTCGAGGTCGCGTCCGGGCTCACGGGCGAGGGCGTCGCCGCGCTCGCGGCGCACCTACGCCCGGACCGGACCGGCGTCCTCGTGGGCCCCTCCGGCGCGGGGAAGTCCACCCTCACGAACGCGCTCCTCGGCCGCGAGGCGCAGCGCACCGCGCCGGTGCGTGCCTCCGACGACCGCGGCGTCCACACGACGTCGGGCCGCGAGCTCTTCCCGCTGCCCGGCGGCGGTGCCCTGGTGGACGGCCCGGGGATCCGCGAGCTGCGGCTCTGGGACGCGAGCGGGCTCGACGCGACGTTCGAGGACCTCGCCGCGATCGCGGCGCGCTGCCGGTTCCGGGACTGCTCGCACGGGGCCGAGCCCGGGTGCGCCGTCCGGGAGGCGATCGCCGACGGGCGCATCGACGCCGCGCGCGTCGAGAGCCACCGCAAGCTCGCGCTCGAGCTCGCGCGGCAGGCGGAGCGGCGCGAGGGCGGCGCGGCGCGGGCGGAGCGCGAGCGGTGGAAGGCGGTGTCGAAGGAGCTGCGCCGGCTGTCGCGCGAGCGGCGGCACTGAGGGTGTGCGGTCGAGGTCGGGGGCGAGCTTGGGGTCGCGGTCGAGGTCCTCGGACTTCCCCACCCAGAGCAGCCCGCGGCAAGGTCGACGTCCGGGGCGCAGTTGGCCACTCGATCAGAATCGCACGCACAGAGCCCTGCTCGACCGGCCCACCGTATACTAGATGAACCGGGCAACGATGAGCGCCTGGCGGCGAAACGGCAAACCGTGCCTCGGGAACTGGGTGCGGCCTCGCCACGAGGCTGGCGAATCACGCGTCCAGGAGACGCAGCGGGGATCAGTTCTGTGTCTACGTTGCCGACCGCCTCGTACTACCGCTGCTCACGCGGGAGGACGTGGTCGAGATCGCATCGGGACGCCTCTCGCTCGACGCGAAGGTGAAGGAGTTCATCCATCGCGAGCTGGCGTACCGCTTCGTCGTGGTCGAGGACGCAGTTACAGCGTTCGCGGTGGAGCGCGCCGCGAAGGCGGGTGGACTCCGCGCGGGGAAGCCGTTACTGAACTCGGCGTAGCGCTCGGCGGACGTGCTGACCGGAACCGGCGGTGATGGATGGGGACGATGCCGCCCTACTCGCTCGCGGTCTTCGTCTTCGGGACGGAGTACGAACTCTCCACCCTGAACATGATCCGGAAGCGGCTGTTCCTCCAGAGCGAGGAAGCGGGCCGCTGCACGATTGAGTGGGGTCGCCGCGTAAATGGGCACCTCAAGAGGCATGTTTTCTTGGAGACTCGGGACAGCCTGTGCGCAGGTCCTGTGCAAGAGGCGTTGAACGAGTTCCGACCGCTCGCGTTCGCCCTTGCGTTCAAGGTGCAGGACGTGCTCGCAGAAGTGGTTCTTGAAGCGAGCGGCGTCAAGAGCGCGAGGGATCTCTCGTTCGGCGTGAAGCGGAAGGAGATCCACAAACTGCGGACGTCGGGCGGGCTCGCGGAGCCTGATGTCCTCTCGAACCACCGGAAGATCGGTGACGCGTGGTGGAACCTATACTTCGACATGGAGCCCTTCCGCGGGGCGATCCACCACACGGGCACGCTGCTCCGCGATGCGGAAGGCGGGCTGGAGATCATCACGACGAGACCGAAACGACTGGGCGACCGGCTCGTTCTGAGCCCGGCAGATCAGGGCAGCTACGTCCGGATCGTCTGCCTCGTTGCAGAAGGGGTGCTGGACTACGACAGCTTCGACGCACTCCGTCGGCGTCTCGTCGCGAACGATGTTTCGGCGCTGGAGCGGTTCCATGGAGTCGTCGGCGCCTCCGAGGGCCCGGCGCGGCTGGAGCGGGTGAAGCTGGTGATAGCGGAGGAGTACGCCCAGAGCGTCTCTCCCTTCGCATGCGAGATCGACTTCGATGAGGTCGCAGCTTCGGCTGGTGCGCCGTTGATCGATCTGGAGGTCGAGGCGAGTGCCGGCGGTCGCACCCTGACTTGGCGCATCCCGGCGGACTCATATCCGCACGGGACGCGGGCGCTGCGAGAAGGCGATCCCGATTTCGACGGTTGGAGCGTCAGCTAGACCGACACCGGCTCGCGCGGCGAAGTGGAACCGAACCATCGTTGCACTGCGGTCATCCTCGCGGGGTTCCGCTCGTTGCGTTCGTCGTCCCTTCGCCGTGAGCGCGGACCGCACCGCGGTCGCGACGTGCGCGAGCGGCCGCTGACGGCATCGTCTTGCACACGAGAGACTGACGCGAGACCGGGCGCGAAAACGCACATCGAAGCGCACATCGCACCTCGCAAACACAACGCCCGTCACCCGGAAAACCTCCAAGTGACGGGCGCTTGCTGAGTCGGGGAGACAGGATTTGAACCTGCGACCCCTTGGTCCCGAACCAAGTGCTCTACCAGGCTGAGCCACTCCCCGGTGCGACGCGACGGCCCTCGAAGCACGGTCCCGGGAAGACCGCCAAGCCGACGTAAGGCCGCGTATCTACTGAACGCCGGCCGGGGTGTCAAGCGGCATCCCCGCGGGCCCTCGGGAAATCTCGTCGCGCCAGGCGAAACCTTCGCCCTGACGTCGCAGCGGACGCGCGGCCGAAGCTGCGGCATGATCGCGGCCGTGCCCGTCCGCTGGACCCACATCGTCCTGAAGGTCTCCGACCTCGACCGCTCGGTCGCGTTCTACCGCCGCTTCTGCGCCCTCGAGATCGTCCGCGACGGCCGCCCCGCCGGCCACACGGTCTGGCTCGCGCCGGCGCGGCGCGAGGCCGGCCCGCCGCCGTTCGTCCTCGTCCTCTACCTCACGAAGATCGACTGCCGGATCGACCACCTCGGGTTCCAGTGCGACACACGCGGGGAGGTGGACGCGCTCGCGCTCGAGGGGCGCCGGCTCGGCATCCTCGCCGAGCCGCCCTTCGACGGCGGCGGCGACATCGGCTACGTCACGATGGTCCGCGACCCCGACGGCCACCTCGTCGAGTTCACCTGCGGTCAGCCCATCGCGGGGCTCTGAAGCTGGCGCGCCGCGGAACGCGAGCGCGCGCGAGCGCTCACCGCGTGCAGACCGCCTCGAGCTCCTTCTCTTCCTTCGGCACCGCCGCGGTCAGGTTCTCCCGCCCCTCCGGCGTGACGAGCACGTCGTCCTCGATCCGGATCCCGACGCCCCGCATCTCCGGCGGCGCGCCCTCGTCGTCCTGCGCGACGTAGAGGCCGGGCTCGATCGTCAGCACCATCCCCGGCACGAGCGGCCGCGGCTTCCCGTCCACGTAGTAGTCGCCGACGTCGTGCACGTCCATGCCGAGCCAGTGGCTGGTCCGGTGCATGTAGTACTTGCGGGTCGCCTTGTCCTCGATCCGCTCCTCCACCTTCCCCTGCAGGAGCCCCAGGCCGATGAGCCCCTCGGTGAGCCGCCGCACCGTCTGATCGTGGATCGCGTCGAGCGTCGTCCCGGGCCGCACCGCCTCGATCGCCTCCTTCTGCGCGGCGAGGCACAGGTCGTACAGGTCCCGCTGCGCCTTCGTGAACTCGCCCGACACCGGGAACGTGCGCGACACGTCGGCCGTGTACCACTCGTACTCGCCGCCCGCGTCCACGAGGCACACCTGGCCGTCCTCGAGGATCGCGTCGCCGGCCCGGTAGTGGAGGATGGTCGAGTTCGGGCCGGCGGCGACGATGGTCCCGTAGCCCGGCCCCATCCCGCCGCGCCGCCGGAACGCATACTCGATCTCCGCCTGCACCTGGTGCTCGCGGCGCCCCGCCGATCCGTCCCGCATCGCGGCCATGTGCGCCTCGGCCGTGATCTCCGCCGCCTTCCGTAGCTTCGCAATCTCGTCCGGCGTCTTCACGAGCCGCAGCTCGTGCAGGATCCGCCCGGGGTCGACCACCGCCTCCGGCGCCTTCTTGCCGGTGCGCGCGAGGGCCCGCACCTCGCCGAGCACGCGCGCCAGCCGCGCGTCCCAGGCCGCGTCCTGCCCGATGCGCCACCAGAGCGTCGGCGCGCCCTCGATGATGGGCGCGAGCTTCTGATCCAGCTCGGCGACCGTGTACGCCTCGTCCGCGCCGATGATCTCCTTTGCGCCCTCCACCCCGACGCGCCGGCCGTTCCAGATCTCCTTCTCCTTGTCGCGCGGGCGGACGAACAGCACGAGCTTCCGCTCGCCTCCGCGCGCGATGAGCACGGCGCCGCCCATCGGCTCGTCGAGGCCGACCGCCCAGGCGTAGTCGGAGTCCTGCCGGAACAGGTACTCGGAGTCCGAGTTGCGCTGCCGCTCGTCGGCGGCGGGAAGGACCATCACGCCGCCGCCGCGGCGCTCCATCTCCTCGAAGACGCGGACGCGGCGCGCGGCGTGGAGCTTCGGGTCGAAGGCCATGTCCGCAACGATATAAACGTTCAGGCGCTGCCGGGCCAGCGCCCTGCGGACCAGGACTCGAAGGCGGCGCGCTGCTCCGGCGTGGCGTCCGGCGCGGGCTCGAGCCAGACCGCGTCCTCGCGCGCCCCGCCCAGCACGACGGCGACGTTCACGAGCTCGTCGCGGCGGAACACCGTGAGCCGGAGCTCCCCACCCGGACCGCGCTCGCACAGCCGATCCCAGAGCGCGGCGCGGTCCACCCGGAACCCGTCCTCCGCGACGATCTCGTCGCCGGCGTAGACCCCGGCACGGTGGGCCGGGCTCCCCTCGTGGACCCACTGCACCTCGAGCTTCGGCCCGGGCCCAGGCGCGAGCTCGACGCCGAGCCAGCCCGGGTCGGGGCGCCCGTTCTCGTTCCGCGGCGCGGGCGGCGTGCCGCCCTTGTCGTCGAACCCGGTCGAGACACGCCGGCGGAACCGGACGCCGAACGCCTCGAGCTCGAGCCGGAGCGGTACGGTCCCGCGGACGAACCGGTCGAAGAAGCGCCGCGCGTCTTCGGGACCGAGGAGCTCGGAGGCGACCTGCTCCACGCCGTCCTCCGGCACCCCACCCGCCTCGTACCGCGTGGTGAGCATCTTCAGCAGGTCGTCGAGCGAGCTGCCGGCGCACCGCAGCGCGAGGTCGAGCGCGAACGCCACCAGCTCACCCTTCAGGTAGTAGGAGATCGCGCTGTTCGGCGTGTTCTCGTCGGGGCGGTAGAGCTTCACCCACGCGAGGAGGCTCGCCTCCTCGAGGCTCATCTTCTGCGCGCCCGGCGTCCGCTCGAGCGTGGTGAGCGCCTGGGCGAGCATCTTGAGCCGTCGCTTCGGCTCGAGGATCCCCGCCCGCGCGAGCGCGACCTTCTCGTAGTACGACGTCGCCCCCTCGAACCACCACAGGAGCCGCGTGTACTGCTCGCGCGCGTAGTCGTAGGGCACGAGGGCGGCGGGCCTCAGCCGCTTCACGTTCCAGAGATGGAAGAACTCGTGGGCGAGGAGCCCGAGCGTCTCCTCGTAGGCCTCGCGCGGGAAGAAGCCCGTCCGCGCGACGTGGAGGGTCGTCGAGGCGGCGTGCTCGAGCCCCCCGCGCCGGCGATCGGCGAGGTGGACGATGAACAGGTATCGCTCGTACGGGAGCCCTCCCATGAGCTCGCCCAGCGCCTCGACGATCTTGCGCGCGTCCTCGGCGAGCCGGGTCGCGTCCACGTTCCCGCGGCCCCAGAGCGCGATCTCGTGCGGCTTGCCGAGCGCCGTGAAGCTGACGGTCCGGTGCGTCCCGATCTCGATCGGCGCGTCTGCGAGCGCGTCGAAGTCACGAACGGTGAACTCGGTCGGCCCGCCGTCGAGCGCGGTCGCGACGCGCCACCCCGCCGGCGGGAGCACCTCGAGGGCGTGCGGCTCCGCCTCCCGGCCGGGGACGTAGGGGAACACCGCCGCCGGGTTCACGAAGCCGTGCGTCCCATCGAGGTGGCACGTCCGGACCGTCAGCTCGTTTGCGTACACGCGATAGCGCAGCACCGCCCGATCGGCGCCTCCGGCACGCACGATGAAGCGGTGCTTGTCGACGCGCTCGAGCGGGAGCCGCCGGCCCGCGCCGTCATCCGCCTGCGCCCCCTCGACGTGACGCGCGAACTCCCGGACGAGGTAGCTCCCCGGGGTCCAGATGGGGAACACGACCTCGAGCGCGTCCCCAGGTCGGTCGATCGCCGCCTCGACGTGGAACTGGTGCGAATGGGGTTCGGGCATCGAGAGCCGGTATCGCATGCGAAGCCAATCTAGCGCGGTCCGACCCGGGACGGCCCGGCGTCCGCGACTTCTGCTACCCTGTCGGCCGCGAGGGGAATCCGCGGGTGGAACTGCAGGTCCACGCTGGGGTGCGTGCGGGCGGTCGCCCGCTGGCTCCGTTGCGGCTGTATCTCCTCGGACGCTTCGAGGCGGTGCGGGCAGACGCGCCGATCCCGGCACACGCGTGGCGCCGCCGCCGTCCCGCCGACCTGCTGAAGCTCGTCGCCCTCGCGCCCGGGCGCTCCATGTCGCGCCAGCAGGCGATCGACGCGCTCTGGCCGGACAAGGACCCCTCGAGCGGTGCGAACAACCTCCACCGCGCGCTGTACGACCTGCGCCAGATTCTCGGCGGCCGGTGGGTGGACATCGAGGGAGGCGCGCTCACGCTGCGGGGCGACGTGTGGCTCGACGTGGACGTGTTCGAGGCGGCGGTCGGCCTGGGCGGGCGCGAGGGGTGGATCCAGGCGGTGGCGCTCTACCGCGGGGAACTCGCGCCGGAGGACCGCGACGCCGCCTGGCTTCGCCCGCGCCGCCAGGCGCTGCGCGGCCGCTTCGTCGAGGCCGCCTTCCCGCTCGCCCGGGCCGCGGCGGCCGAAGGGGACGCGCAGCTCGCGCTGCCGCTCCTCCGGCGCCTCATCGAGGCGGACCCCGCCGCCGAGGAGGCGCACCGGCTCATGATGCAGCTCCTCGCCGCGAGCGGCCGCCGCGCCGAGGCGCTCCGCCAGCACGACGCCTGCGAGCTCGCCCTGCGCGCGGCAGGTCTCGGGCCCTCCGAGGAGACGCGCGCGCTGCGTGCGGCGATCCAGCGCGGTGAGGTGGGGCCGGCCCGGACCCGCCCTCCCCTCGACGGCGCACGCCGTGCCGCCCGCCGGCTGCTCGGGACGACCGAGCCGTCACCCGTGCGCGGGCGTGCGTCGATGCTGCTGCTCCTCGAGGCGCTCGTCGAGCAGGGCTCGGGAACGATGGTCCTCCTCGGCGAGCGCGGGGTGGGCAAGACGCGGCTCGCGGTCGAGGGCGCGCGGCTCGCCCAGGCACGGGGCGCGGCCGTCCTGTGCGGCATCGGCGGCACGCTCCCGGGCGCGCCGTACGCGCTGTTCGCGGACGCCTTCCGCGAGGAGGCCCGCGCCCACCCGGCCGTCCCGGATCCCTTCACCGCCGCCGCACCGGCCGGGGTCGCGGGCGAGGACGTGCGCCGCGCGATCTTCGATGGCGTCGAGGCGGCCCTCCGGGCGTTCGCCGATGGCCGGCCCATCTACCTGCTCCTCGACGACCTGCACGCCGCGGACGAGTCCTCCCTGAACCTCGTTCACTTCCTCGCCCGCCGCGCGAAGGCGCTCCGGTTCATGACGGTCGCGACGGTGTCGGAGGACGCCATCCACGCCGGAACCCCGATCCAGGCCGCGCTCGCGCACCTCGACTGTGCCCGGCTCGCCCGGGGCGTCCGCGTCCCGCGCCTCTCGCTCGCCGGCACGCGCGAGCAGGTGGCCGATCTCTCCACCGCGCCGCCGTCGGAGGCGAGCGTCGCGCAGATCTACCGGGTCACCGACGGCTCGCCGCTGCTCGTCGAGGAGGTGGTGCGGGCCCAGCGCGAGTCGGGGCAGGCCCTGCCGACCGTTCCGGCCGCTGCGATCCGCGGGCGCGTCACCCGCCTCGGTGCGCGCGCGGAGGTCCTGCTCGCCGCCGCGGCCGTCGCCGGCACGCGGTTCGAGCTCGAGCCGGTGCGGCTCGTGTCGGGTCTCGGCACGCACGAGGCGGTCGCCGCGCTCGGCGTCTGCCTCGACGCGAAGCTCCTGGACGAGGACGGGGCGGGGTACCACTTCCACCACGCGGTGGTGCGCGACGCGATCTACGACGGGCTCGCGCCGGAGCGCCGCGCCACGCTCCACGCCGCGGCGGCCGACGCGATCGAGGCGCTCGCCGGCGCGCACGAGCTGCCGTCCGAGGCGCTCGCGTTCCACCGGCGCTGTGCGGGCCAGGAGCAGCAGGCGTTGCGCCACCTCGTCGCCGCCGGCCACCGCGCCGCTGCCCGCGCGGGGCTCCGCGAGGCCCTCGCGTTCTACTCCGCGGCGCTCGAGCTGTCCGCGCGCGGCGCCACGCCCGAGCCGTCGGCGCGCCTCGAGCTGCTCGACGCCACCGGCCGCGTACAGCTCGCCCTCGGCGAGATCGCGAGCGCGGTGCGCTCCTTCGCCGAGGCAACCCGGCTGCTCGGGCCCGGCGGCGGCCACCCCGACGCCGCGCTGCTCGCGCGCGCCCACCGCCTGGCGGCCCTCGCGCTCGCGTCGGCGGGCCAGCTCGTCCAGGCGCATGCGGAGATCGCGCAGGGAGTCGCCGCCTCAGGCACGGCCGGCGGCGACGGGCTCGCACCGCTCCTCCACCTCGAGGCGCAGCTCCTCTGGCACGAGGGCCGGCACGTAGAGGCGCGCGCGGCCGCCGAGGCGTGCGCCGCGGCGGCGGAGCGCGTCGGCGATCGCGATCTCGTCGCGCGCGGCGAGGACCTCTCCGCTGTCGCGCGCGCCGCGGCGGGGGAGCCGGTCTCCGCACCGCGCGCCGTGGCGGCGAGCGCCGAGCGCGCCCTGCAGGATGCGGCGCCCGAGCACCCGTTCGAGGTTCACCTCGCCCTCTGGGATCGCGACCTCCTCGGGGATGCCGCCACGAGCGAGGTCGCCCGTGCCGCGGGCGCCTTCGCCGAGCGCGCTCGGCTGCGCGACGCGCAGGACGCGCTGGCGGTGGCGCGGAGCGGAGAGGGAGCGGCCGCGCTCGCCGCCGGGGACGCAGACGTGGCGGAGCTCATCCTTCGCGACGCGGTGCGCGGGCACCGGGCCGCGGGATCGGCGCTCGGCGAGGCGCTCGCGCTCGAGCGGCTCGCGGCCGCCCTGACGGCCGCCGGACGACTCGAGGAGGCGCGCGACGCGGTGGACGAGGGGATCGTCGTCGCGGAGCGCGGGCTCCTCCGCCTCCATGCCGTCACGCGCCTCCACGCGACGGAGGCGAGGAACCGGCTCGCCGCCGGAGCGGTGTACGCGGCCGAGGACGCGGTGCGCGCCGCATCCGAGAGCGCCGCCCGCCACGGCGACTGCGTCGCGTGCGACGCCGCGTTCAGGCCCGAGGCGGTCCGGGTGCTGCTGCTCCGCGGGCGCGTCGCGGAGGCGAGCGACGAAGCCTCGCAGCTCGAGGAGATCGCCCGCCAGCGCGGCGGCCGCGTGCTCGGCGCCGTCGCGCGGCTCACCCGCGCGCGGGTGCTCGCCGCGCAGGGCCGCGCGACCGATGCGCTCGCCGCGCTCGCCCTTGCCCGCGCCGCGTTTCTCGCCGCGGGCCACCGCTACGAAGCGGCCCGCTGCGCCCGGCTCGAGGTGCGCCTCCGTGGACCGGCCGCGGACCTCCCGGACGAGGTGCGCGCGCTCGATCCGCTCGTGATCGTGGACTCCGACGCCTGAAAGGTTAGGTGAGGGCGATGGACCCGTACGGCCTGCGCCGCGTCGTTTCCCCGAAGGGAGCGCTCCCCCAGCGCGCCGACGTCCTCGACCCGAGCCTCCCCCTCGGCGAGGACGAGGTGTCGATCGCGGTCGAAGCGCTGAACGTCGATGCGGCGTCGTTCCGGCAGCTCGAGGCGGCCGCGGGCGGCAATCCGGAGCGGGTCGCGGAGGAGATCCTCGCGATCGTGCGCGCCCGCGGGAAGCTCCAGAACCCGGTCACCGGCTCGGGCGGGATCCTGGTCGGCCGGGTTGGCGCCGTCGGCCCGCTGCACCCCGCCGCCGGCTCGCTCCGGCCCGGTGAGCGGATCGCGACGCTCGTCTCGCTCACGCTCACCCCGCTCCGGCTCGACCGGATCACCGCGGTCCGCCTGGAGGCGGAGCAGGTCGCCTGCGAAGGGGAAGCGATCCTGTTCGCGAGCGGCCCCTGGGCGCGGCTGCCCGAGGACCTCCCCGAGCCGATCGCGTTCGCGGCGCTCGACGTCTGCGGCGCGCCGGCGTTCGCGGCGCGGCTCGTCCGGCCGGAGATGCGCGTGCTCGTCGTGGGCGCGGGCAAGTCGGGCGCGCTCGTGCTGGCGCAGGCGCGCGAGAGCCTCGCCGGTCGGGGCGAGCTCGTCGCAGCGGACCGCTCGGAGCGTTCGCTGGGCGCGGTGCGCGCCGCGGGCCTCTGCGACCGTGCGATCGCGGTGGACGCGACCGACGCGGTCGCGACCCTGGCCGCAGTCGAGGACGCGGGAGGCCCGTTCGATCTGGTCGTGAACTGCGCGAGCGTCCCGGGCACCGAGCTCGCCTCGATCCTGGCGGTTCGCGACAGGGGCACGGTCCTCTTCTTCTCGATGGCGACCTCCTTCACCGCCGCCGCGCTCGGCGCCGAGGGCGTGGGGAAGGACGCGACCCTGCTCGTCGGGAACGGCTATGTCCCGGGCCACGCCGAGCTGACGCTCGGGCTCCTCCGCCGGAACCCGGCGCTCCGCGCGCTGTTCGAGGCGCGGTTCGCGCGGGGGTGACGCGCCGTCACGCGCGCTTCACGCCGCGGACGAGCGCCCGGACGACGACGATCGTGATCCCGCCGTCGGGCCGGGGCACCGGCTCGAACCCGCGCGCGGTGCCGGAGAGCAGCATCCGGCGGGCCTCGGCCTTCGGGAGCCGCGGCGTGCCTCGGTCGAACCACTCGTCGAAGTCGAGCTGCGCGCGCTCCTCCGTCATGGAGACTCCGGAGAGCCCGGCGCGCGCGAAGAGGTCCACCAGCTCGCCCGAGCCGACGTTCCGCGCGTGCGTCGTGTCCCGCGCCACCTCGATCTCCTGCATCCAGCGCGCGCGCGCGGGATCCGGGTCGGCCACGTGATCGCTCGCCACGACCACGCCGCCGGGGCGGACGCGCGCGACCTGCCCGAGCAGGAAGGCGAGCGGATCCGGGACGTGATGCACGACGAGGCGCGACACCGCCGCATCGTGGACCGCGGCAACGGGCAGCGCCTCGAGCGCGCCTTGCTCGAAGCGCGCGCGCTCGCCGAACCGCGCGCAGCGGGCGCGGGCGCGTTCGACCATCCCCGCGGAGAGGTCGACGCCCGTCACCCGGCACCCCGCCTCGAGGAAGGCCTCGGCGACGAGCCCCGGACCGCACCCCGCGTCGAGCACGCTCGCGCCCGCAGGCAGCGCCGCGAACGCGACGAGGCGAGCGAGCGCCGCCTGATCGGTCACGAGCGCGGAGCGCTCGAACATGGGCGCCTGCCGATCGAACGCCTTCGAGAGCGCCTCGTCGTGGGGGTCCATGGGCGACGCATAACCCGACCGTGCGGGGCTGCGCCATCTCGTTCGGTCAACGCTTCCGGTCGCGCCGTCCCTGGGGCACGATGCGGGCGGGGCCGTGGCGGAACTGGCAGACGCAGGGGACTTAAAATCCCCCGCCGGGCGACCGGCATCCCGGTTCGATCCCGGGCGGCCCTACTCGGACCACGGCTACGTCGGATTGCCGCCGGTGGACTCGGACTCTTCCTCGTCACGGTCCGGGACCTCGCCGGCGTCCTCGCCCGCGTGCCACTCGACGCCAGGCTCGGTCTCGGTCTCCATCGCCCGCTCGATCACGTCCTCGGTCGGGGTGCTGCCGCGCCGCTGGCGCTCCTCGTCGGTCGCGTACTCCTCCAGCTCGCGCTCGATGTCCTGCCGGCTGCCGCGCGGAGCTCGGTTTCCCATGGCGTACCTCCGTCGAGGGATTCTGCGCACTCGGGTTGTCGGCGCGCCCGGCCCTCTCGGGACCGGGATGACAGGCTGGGCGCGGGGCGCTGCTCGAGCGGCGCTCCGAGCACGCGCTCAGCTCAGGAACGCGGGCGGCGGAGCCGCTGCCCCCTCGATCGGCTTCCGGGCGGCGTACCCCTCGTCGAGCGGGTGCCAGTGGGTCACCGCACGCTCCCCGAACTGCCAGCACAGGAAGGCCGGCTCGTCGTCGATCACCGCGTAGAAGTCCACGAGCCCCATCTCCACGTCCTTCACGAGGCAGCCGAGCCCGTTGATGCGCTCGACCGCGCCGGTGATCTCGGCCGCGAGCCGGCGCAGCTCGTCCGCCTCCTCGTCGCGCCCCTGCGGGGTCGGCGCCCCGTCGTGCAGGATGGCGACCGCCTCGTCGGGTCCGCCGAGCGCCTGGATGAGCGGGGCGAGCGCGGAGCGGGCCTGCGCGATGCGCCCGAACTCGAGCTGCAGCGACGACACGAGCGCGTTGGCCTCCTCGACCGTGAAGAAGCGCGGACCCTCGTCCATGGTCGGAAACGTTAACATGGGCGTGTTATAAGCGCGGCTCCCGGAGGTCCCACGGCGGATGCTCGAGACGGTCTCAAAAGGCTTCAAGGCGGCGCGAAACAAGCTGAAAGGGCGGACCGAGATCACCTCCGAGGTGGTCGACGACGCGCTCCGCGACATCCGCGTGGCCCTCCTGGAGGCCGACGTCTCCTTCGAGGTGGTGAAGCGCTTCGTCGCCCGGGTTCGCGAGAAGGCGATCGGCGAGGTCGTCGACACGAAGGTGAAGACCGAGCGCGGGGTCCTTCGCGTCACGCCGCAGGACCACTTCGTCAAGATCTGCCACGACGAGCTCGAGGCCCTCATGGGGCCGGTCGACACGTCGCTGCGCGACGGTGTGCGCGGGCGCCCGACCGGAATCATGATGGTCGGGCTCCAGGGCTCCGGGAAGACGACCACCGCCGGGAAGATCGCGAGCAAGCTGCTCCGCGACGGGAAGAAGCCGCTCCTCGTCGCCGCGGACGTCTACCGCCCCGCCGCGGTCGAGCAGCTCAAGGTGCTCGGCGACCGGCTCGGGGTGCCGGTCTTCCACGCGCCGGGCACGACGCCGCCGGAGATGTGCAGGCAGGCGCTCGAGGCGGCGCAGCGGGAGAAGGCCACCGCCATCGTCTACGACACCGCCGGCCGGCTCGCGATCGACGAGGAGCTCATGGTCGAGCTCGAGGAGATCAAGAAGGCGGTCGAGCCCGAGAACATCCTCCTCGTCGCGGATGCGATGATCGGTCAGGACGCGGTACGAACCGCGGCCGAGTTCGACCGCCGCCTCTCGCTCGACGGCTTCATCCTCACGAAGCTCGACGGCGACGCCCGCGGCGGCGCGGCCCTCTCCATCAAGGAGGTCACCGGCAAGCCCATCAAGTTCCTCGGCATGGGCGAGACGCTCGACAAGCTCGAGGAGTTCCGCCCGGAGGGGCTCGCCTCGCGCATCCTCGGGTTCGGCGACGTCGTCGGGCTCGTGAAGGACTTCGAGCAGCACGTCGACGAGGAGACCGCCGAGGCCGAGGCGAAGAAGATCCTCTCGGGCGACTTCACGCTCGACGACTTCGTGAACCAGATCCAGCTCGTCCGGAAGATGGGACCGCTCGGCGAGCTGATGGAGAAGTTCCCGATCTTCGGGGACATGCCCGAGGGCTTCCAGTTCGACGACCAGGCGCTCACCAAGATCGTCGCGATGGTCCACTCGATGACGAAGGCCGAGCGCCAGCGGCCGGACGTCATCACCGACGGGCGCCTGAAGCGGATCGCGAAGGGCTCGGGCCGGACCGAGAAGGAGGTCCGCGACCTCCTCAAGCAGTACAACGCGATGCGCGGGGTCATGAAGCAGGTCGGCTCCGCGCCGGGTCTCCTCGCGCGGCTCCCGGGCATGAAGCAGCTCATGCAGCTCCGGAAGCTGCAGGGCAAGGGGATGGAGGACGTCCTCGGCGACGACGCCGCAGCGGTCGAGAGCGCCCTGCACGGTGGGCTCGTGCCGCCGGATGCCGCGCGCGCGATGGGGCTCCCGAAGGGCTACACGCCGCCGATGGCCGCCGGCGCCATGACGCGCGCCCGCCTCATGGGCTACGCGCCCGAGCCGATCGCCCTCGAATCCGCGAAGGAGCGCGACGCCCGGAAGAAGAAGCGCAAGCAGGAGCGCCAGTCGCGCAAGAAGAACCGGAAGCGCAACAGGAAGTAGCGTGCCCGCGCCCCGGCCGCCCTCGTGCGCGGGGAGCGTCTACCCCGCCGAGCCCGCTGCGCTGCGGACCGCGCTCGATGAGTGGCTGCGGGTCCCCGCCGGCCGGACTGCGGCGCCGGCCCGAGGCGGAGCGACGCGGCTCCTCGTGGCACCCCACATCGACTACCCGCGCGGCGCCGTCGCCTGGGCGCGCGCCTACGCGGCGCTCTCGACCGACGCGGATCTCTTCGTGGTGCTCGGCACCGCGCACGCGACCCCGCCCCGCCTCTTCGCGCTGAGCCGCCGCGATCACGCCACGCCGCTCGGGCCCGTCCCGACCGACCGCGCCGTCGTGGACGCGATCGCGCGCGAGGTCGGCGCCGCGGAGGTGCTCTCGGACGAGGCGGCGCACGACGGGGAGCACTCCATCGAGCTGCAGCTCGTGGTGCTGAAGCACCTCCGGCCGCGCCCCTTCGCGGTGGTCCCCGTCCTCTGCTCGTCCATCTCGCACCTGGCCGAGCCCGCGCGCTTCACCACGCGGTTCCTCGCGGCGCTCGGCACCGCGCTGCGCGGCCGCCGCGCCTGCTTCATCGCGTCCGCCGACCTCGCCCACGTCGGCCCCGGATACGGCGACCCGCGCCCGCCCACGCTCGCCGAGGCCATGGCGCTCGAGGCGCGGGATCGGACGACGCTCGCGTTCATCGCCGCCGGCGACGCCGAGGGCTTCCACCGCGACGCCCTGCGCGACGACGCGCGGCGCAGGGTCTGCGGGCTCGCGCCGATCTACGCGGCGATCCGCGCGAGCGGGACGGGCGCGCGGCTCCTCCACTACGAGCGCTGGACGGACGGCAGGGACTCGGTGTCCTTCGCGGCCGCCGCGGGGTGAGCGCGGTCAGCGCGGCGGCCGCTTCGCGCGCTTCGCCCGCTTCGCCTTCTTCGGCACGACGAGGCCGCGCGACAGCCGGCGCAGCACCCGCTTGAGCTGGCGCCGCTTGTAGCGGTCGTGCGACGCGTCCCCCTCCTCGTTCCGGCGCGCCGTCTCGGCGTCGATCACCTGGAACTCGACGAGCGAGAAGACGATCCGGCCCAGCTCGTCCGGCACCGGATCGAGCCGCGGGAGCAGATCGTCGATCCGCACGGGGAGGTCGACGACGAAGTTCAGCACCCGGAACTGCTTGCCGCTGAACTCGTTTCGCGGCCGCGCCGGATCCTTTCGCTCCATGTCGGGAGGGAGCTGGAGGTGGTGCGCGACGGCCGCGACCGACGGGTGCGCGGCGAGCAGATCGGTGAAGCGGACCAGGCTGTTCTGCGTCTGGCCCGGCACCGCGTAGTTGAACGGGAAGAGGTGCTGCGTCAGGTGCAGCACGATCGGGGCGAGCTGGTCGGGCCGGTCGGCCACGATCCGGTACCGGACGCGATCGAACACCTGCGCCGCCACCGACTCCTTCTTGGCGAGGAGCTTCGTCACGAGCGACGAGCGGGTCTTCACGTTCCCGGCGAACTCCCGCACGACCCCGGCGGCCAGCATGCGCTCCGCCTCCGCCATGATGCGGCGGTGGGCGCGCTCGGCCAGGTCCGCCTCGCGGATGGCGGTCCGGAAGAGGAGCTCGCGGGCCTCGAGGTGGTGGATGACGTGCATCACCTTCAGGACGACGCAGGCGATGCGACGGTAACGGGTGGGCTCGATCGCGCCGGATGCGAGGAGGAACAGATCGCGCACGTCCGCCGGCTCCGCCACGGGCAGCGCGACGCGGTACCCGAACTCGTTCCGGAGGTAGTCCACGGCCTGGAGCAGGACGGAGCGGAGCCGGCGCTCGTCGCGCGCATCCCCGACGTCGAACAGGTTCAGGCCGAGGAAGCGGTCCACCTCCTGGGGTGCACGGAAGTCGAGGCGCCGCCAGTCGATGACGGAGCCGCCGCGGAGCAGGAGCCGCAGCGCTTCGAGATCGGCGAGCCCCATCCGCTCGAACGGGCGCAGGGCGTCCGCTCGGGGCGAGGGCTTCAGGTCGAACGTCACGATCGCTCCGCCGCGCTCGGTCGAGCTAGAACGAGAACGGGAACGTGACCTCCTGCCCCGTCGTCGCCGATTGTGGGAAGCGGATGGTCTTCACGACGCCGGTGATGCACTGGGCGAACGGGCTCGAGGCGAACTCTCCGGTGAGCGCCTTCACGTCGCGGACGTTTCCGTCCCCGCCGATGATCCAGCGGAGCTTCAGGACCCCGGACGCGGCGGGATCGCGCGCCTTCTGCTCGGAGACGCACTTCCGGAGCGCCTCGATCCGGCCCGCCACCGACTCGTTGATCTGCGCCGGCGTGAGCTTGTCGGGGACCGCGCGGGCGCCCGCCCGCGCCGGGGGCACGTACACCGTCCTTCCGCCACCGCCGCCGCCACCGAGCGCCTCGTCGAGCGCGGAGTCGTTCGAGTCGAAGTCGAGGAGCGAGTCCTTCTTCTTGCCACCGGGGGCCGGCGCAGGCGGCCGCGTTGCCGGCACGGGCGGGGTCGCGTCGGCGCGCGCCACCGGGGCCTCGTGCCGCGCGTCCTTGCGTGACCCCTTCGCGGCCTTGCGCGAGGGCGCGGGCGCAGCCTTCTGCGCAGGCGGAGCAGGCGGAGCAGGCGGAGCAGGCGAAGCCGGGGCGGGAGCGGCCGCGACCGGCGCCGCGGGCGGCGCAGCCTCGGGGGGCCGCGCAGCTTCGGGGGCGAGCGCCGCCGTGGGAGCCGGCGCAGGCACGGGGGCGGGCGCAGCCGCGGGAGCGGGCGTGGGAGCCGCCGCGACCGGCGCCGCGACGGGCGGCGTCGGGGCGGTCGCCACCGCACCGGCTGGCGCGCCGATCTTCTTCATCTGCAACATGAGGTACGCGGCGGCGCCGCCCACGACCACGACGACCACCATCAGGCCGATGACCACCGCGCGCATCATGCTGCGCTTGTGCCGGGTCTCCTCCGCGCGGCTGGCGATCGAGGACCTCCGCTCGATCTTCTTCTCGCCCGTCGTCTCCATCCCCTTGATGCTGAGGGGAATCGCACCGGTCGGGTCCACCCCGCCCGAATCCGGCAGGGCGTCGACGAGCGACCTCGCGCCGCCCGGCCCCCCGGCGGCACGCGCCGCGGCGGGCTTCGGCTCCGGCGCCTTTCGCGCGGCGATCTCCTCGCTCGCGAGCGCCGCGAGCGCGGACGCGCCCGCAGGCTTCCAGGTCACGTCCCCCATCGGCGCGGGCGTCGGCGCGGCGGCTTCGCGGGCGGGCTGCGGCTCGGTCCGCGGCGCCGCGCGCGCCGGCTGCGCGCGGGCGCGTGGAACCGGGGCGAGGTGGCCCGCCAGCTCCGCCACCGCCGAGAGCGGCTGCCAGTCTCCCATCCCGGGGCGCCACACGAGCGAGTCGGGGCCGATGTCTCCCCCTTCCCACTTCCGCTTCACCTCCGCGAGCGGCAGCGGCCCGACCTGAGCCTGCCCGATGGCGACGTACCACTCCGTCGCGGCGGGCGCGGCGGCGGCTGGAGCGGCGGCGATGCGTGCCGCGTCCTCGGCGCCCATCGCCTGGGTCGAATCCGCGTCGGCGTCCGGCCCGCCCTTGGCCTCCGCGGGATCTCCGAACACGTTGTCGAACGCGTTCCCCAGCTCCACGTCGAGACCGTTCCCGCCGGCCGCGGAGCTGGGCGCGGCCTGAGCGGCGGCAGGCGCCGCCGCGGACGCATCGGGCGTCTCGACCGCCCGCCGGACCACGACCACGTTCCCGCACTTCTTGCAGCGAACCTTCACGCCGCTCGGGCCGACCTTGTCGTCGGAGATCATGTACTGGGCGCTGCAGCTGTCACAGGTGAATTTCATCGCTCGTCCATCCTAGATCATCCGGGGACCACGCACGAAAGTCCGAGCTTCTCGCGAAGACGTCCGTACTCCTGCGAGACGCAGAACACCGCGAGATCGCGGGTTCGCATCTCCTCCCTCAGCTTCGACACCTGCGGCCGCTCGTCGACGATCCCCTTGCGCGCGACCTCGAGATCTCCGGCGAGGAGCGCGCCGGCACGGTTCGAGGTCAGCTCCGCGCCGTCGAGGTAGGCGCGGACGTCGCCGGGGTGCTGGACGTCGCAGTAGCTCCGAGCCAGGAGCTTGAGCGTGTTCTTGCGGACGTTCTCCGGGAGCGTCCGCTCCAGCTCGCGCTTCAGCTTCTCGACCAGGTGCGGATCGGCGGTGACGACGAACTTGCTCGTCCCGACCGAGCAGGCCGCCTGGACCACGAGGTCGAGCTGGTCGTGCGGCATGAGCCGGGCCAGGAACAGCTCGGGCCGGGCGAACGCCATCGCCTTGCCGATCGCGAACCAGAGCTCCTTCTTCGGGCGCTCGTTGAACATCTCGGCGTCCGCGAGGAGCCCGGTCGGCTCGGTGGGGACGACCTGGAGGCGCGACGCCACCTCCTCCTTCTTGAACAGGCGCAGGGCGCGGAAGCCCAGCGTGCGCTGCACGTACTTGAACATGTTCGCGAAGAACAGCATCGAGCCTTGCACGTCCAGCTCGTCCTTCTTCGGAACGATCCCGAGGTCCTTCTCCTTCTGGACGAACATCGGGCGCGCGTGGAGCGCGAGCAGCGTGATGATGTCGGCGAGCGGACCCTTGACGCGCTCGTGCAGGAGCAGCGGCCAGGCGTCGTCGTCGAGCGTGCGGCTCGCCTGGTCGCGGGCGAACTTGCGGAGCCGCGAGACGACCTGCAGCTCCTCCTGGCTCGCGGCGGCGAGCAGGTGCGCGAGCACCTGGGCCGCGGAGTAGGCGAGGTCGTACTCCTTGCGCCCGGCGTGGAGCGTCACGAGGGCGGAGGCCGCCTTGTGCGCCTTGGCGCCGCTCCCGAGGAGCTGGCGGTACGCGGCGATCGCCTCTCCCTCCTCGCCCGGCTTCTTCGCGGCGAGATCCGCGTACATCTCGAGCGACACCGCGTCCTCGGGATCGGCCTTGGCGACGACCTGGTACGCCATCCGCGCCCCATCGTCGTTCCGCAGCACGTTCCGGTACAGCTCGCCGAGCGTCTTCCAGAGCGCGAGCCGCGCCTGGCCCGCCTCCGGCCCCTTCGGGAGCCGCGCGATCATCCGGACGTAGGCCTGCTCCAGATCCTGCCAGCGCTTCGCCTTCGTGAGGATCTCCTCGATGGCGCCGAAGGCCTGGACGAGGCGCGGGTTCTTGTCGAGCGCCCGCTCGAGCTCGGTCACCGCCGCCTGCTCGTCCTTCACCTCGTCGCGCAGGATCTCGGCGAGCGACACGTGGAGCTTCGCGGCCCGCGCCGCGTCGGCCTGCACCTCCGGGCTGCGCAGGATCTGGGCGAGGACGTCGGCCGCCTTCTGCCCCTGGCGCGTCTCGCGGTAGAGGCCGAGGAGCGCCTCGGTCACCGCCAGGGCGGTGGGGTCGATGCGGGATGCGCCGAGGAAGGCGTCGATGGCCTGGTACGGGTCCTGGAGCTTGGTGCGGCACGCCTCGCCGATGGCGACGTAGGTCTCGAACTTCGCCTGGCCCTCGAGGAGCGGGAGCAGGCGCTGGCGTTGCTCCACGGCGCCTTCGAAGTCGCCCGTCCCCTCGAGCACGCGCACGAGGCTGCGGCGTGACGGCTCGTGGTTTCCGTCGATCTCGAGCGCCTTCTTGAACGCGTTCGCCGCCCGCTCGATCTGGCCGAGCTTCTCGGCGATCTCGCCGATCTGCCAGTGCGTCTCGACCACCTCGAGATCGGTGAGGCCGTCGCGGTGGTGGACGATGATCGTCGTGAAGATCCGGAGCGCCTCCTCCCACTGCTGATCCTGGACGAGCAGGTGCCCGAGCCCCTCCAGCGCGGGGAGATAGGTCGCGTCGAGCTCGTACGCGCGGCGGTAGCACGCGAGCGCCTTGTCGCGGTTCCCGAGCTTCTCGGCGACGTAGCCGAGGCGGTAGCTCTGGCGACAGAGCTCCTTCGCGTCGCCGCCCTGTCCCAGCAGCTCGAGCATGGCGTCGAGCACCCGCTCCGCCTCCGCCCAGCGCGCCTGGGCGACGTAGATGTCCGAGAGCGGCCTCGCGGCGTCGGGATGGCCCGGGGTCCGCTTCAGCGCCTCCTCGTAGTAGCGGGTGGCCTGCTCGCGGTCGTCGCGCTCCTCCTGGTAGACGCGGCCGACCTCGGTATAGAGCCGGGTCTTCTCCTCGACCTCCGGAACGTACCGCGCCTCGTCGATGAGCACCTCCAGGAACCGGTCGCGGTCGCGTTCGCGCTCCGCGATCCCCTTCACGGCGCGCAGCGCGGGCAGGCACCCCGGGTCGAGCTGGAGGGCGCGGCCGTACGCGTCCTTCGCGCCTTCGAGCTCGAGCAGCATCTCCTCGAAGATGCGGCCGATGCGGACGTGCACGTCGACCACGTCCTTGCCGCCGCCGGCGATGCGCGCCTCGCGCCGGAGCATGTCGAGCGCCAGGTTCCAGTTGCCGCTGCGCTCGTACAGGCGCCCGAGCGCGGAGACCGCCTCGCGCGACTCGGGGTCGAGCTGGAGCGCGTGGTTGAAGATCGCCTCGGCGCGGTCCACGCGCGACATCTCCTTCCACCACACCTCGCCGATCGCCACCTCGAGCGCCACCTGCTCGCGCCGGTCCTGCACGAGCGTGAGGTGGTGCTGCAGGACGCTGATGAGCCGGTCCCAGGCGCGAGCGTCGCGGTAGAGCCGCTCGAGCGCCTTCACGGCCGGGAGGTTCCCGCCGTCGATCTTGAGGATCGCCTCGTTCTTCTCGATGGCGCTCCTCGGATCGTGAAGCTTCTCGTCGTGGATCCCCGCGCTCTTCGCGAGGATGCGCGCCTTCTCGCGCGGGTCCTCGGCGAGCGCGATCTGCCGCTCGTAGACGCGGTTCAGCTCCGCGAAGCGGTCGAGCTTGGTGTAGAGCCGCTCGAGGCCGGCGAGCGCCTCTCGCGAGCGGTCGTCGAGCCCGATGACCGTCCGGTAGCCCTCGACGGCCGCCTCGTCGTCGCCGATCTCGTTCTCGTGAAGCGCAGCGATCTGGAGCTGGAACACGACGCGGGCCTCGTCGCCCGCGGCGAGATCGCGGGCCCGGGAGAGCACCTGGGCGAGGTCTTGCCAGCGCTGCTCGCGCCGGTAGAGCGCGGAGAGCTGCTCGAGGGCGGCCGCGTCGGCGCCGTCGAGCTCGAGGACGCGGCGGAGCGCGGCGATCGCCTCGTCGACGTCCTTCATCTCGGCGTCGTAGATCTTCGCCACCTCGAGGAGCGTCGCCTTCTTCTCGTCGAGCCCGGCCGCCGCCTCGAGCTTCTGCTCGAGCGTGATGACGAGATCGCGCACGCGGCCACGCCGCTTGAAGAGGTGCGTGAGCGCCTCGAGCGCCTCCGGGCTGGCAGGATCGGCCTCGAGCGCGCGGCGGTAGGCTTGCTCCGCCCCCTCCGCGTCGTCCCGCTGCTCGTCGCGGAGCTTGCCGAGCCGCAGGAGCAGCTTCGCCTTCACCATCCCCCGCGCCTCTTCCGAGACCTGCTCGAGCACCGCGTCGAGCTCGTCGTCCGCCTTCGTCTCGGCGGCGAGCCGCTCGGCGGCGTCGAGCGCGTCGGGGTCTCCGGGCGCCTCGGCGAGGGCGCGGCACCAGGCGAGGAACGCCATCTCCTTCTGGCCGAGCTTCCGCTCGTGGACGCCCGCGACCTCCTTCAGGAGGGCGAGCTTCTCGACGGGATCGGCGAGCTGCGGCGCGAACACGTCGCAGACGCGAGCGTACGCGCGCCAGTTGCCCGCCTCTGCGTGGAGCTGCCGCAGCTCCTCGTACGCCGTGCGGTTCGCCGGATCGAGCTCCAGCACCTTCTCGAGCGCGGTCGCCGCTGCGTCGCCGCGCTTCTGCGCCTTCCACAGCTCCGCCACCGCGAGCCACGCCGGGACCGCTTCCGCGGGTCCGCCCTGGGCGGCGAGCAGCGCCGCCCGCGCCTCCGCCGCGCGCACGCCGTCCTGCGCGGCGCCCGCCTGTCGGAAGACGTCCTCGATCCGGACGAGCTCCTCCGCCTGGTGCGGCTCGATGTCGAAGGCGAGCTTCCCCTGCTCGATCGCCTCTCGCTTGTTGCCGCCGCGCAGCAGCACCTCCGCGAGCTCGAGCCGTGCCCGCTTGACGCCGGACGCGTCCTCCTGCAGGGGCACGAGCCGCCGGTACACGCCCGCGAGGGCGTCGGTGTCACCCTGGGCTGCATAGATGTCGCGGAGCGCCTCGAGCGCACGGCGGTTGCGGGGGTCGCTGTCGAGCACCGCCTTGTAGGACTGGACCGCCTGCGAGAGGTCCCCGAGGCGCGTCCCGAGGACGAGGCCGAGCTTGTCGTTCAGCCGCGCGATCTCGCGCCGGTCCACCGTGGCTTGCACGCGCACGCGCAGGTGCTGGGCGAGGTCGGCCCAGCGCTCCAGCCGCTCGTACAGGCTCTCGAGCGCGACGAGCGCCTCGTCGTGGCGCGGCCGCGAGACGAGCAGGTCCTTCCAGAGCGCGACCGACTCGTCGAGCCGGCCGAGCTCCGCCGCGAGCGCGGCCATCCGGGCGAGGACGCGTTCCTTCGCGACCGGGTCGGTCGCCGCGGCCCGCTGCGCGCGGAGGTTCTCGAACAGGTCCTCGCGCCGTCCCGCGGCGTCGTAGAGCGCCTCGAGCGCGCGGAGCGACGGCAGGTGCCGCGGATCGGCCTTCACCGCGCCCTCGTACGCATCGGCGGCGCGGTCGGGGGCGGCGAGGCGCTCCTCGCAGAGCTGCCCCAGCCGGAACAGGAGCTGGACCTTCTCGGGCCCGACCGCCTGGCCGGCGCGCTGGGCGAGGACGTCCGCCAGCTCCGGCCACGACTCGAGCCGCGCGTAGAGCCGCTCGAGCGCTGGGAGCGCGACCGCTGCCGCACCCGGATCGAGCGCCACCGCCTTCCGCAGGAACCCGGCGGCCTGCGCGGGATCGCCGAGCCGGTGCTCGTACAGCGCGCCGAGCCGGAGGGCCACCTCGGCGGTCTCCGTCGGCGGCAGGCGGTCGATCTCGTCCTCGAAGATGGCGGCGAGCTCCTCCTCATGGCCGCTGCGCTCCGCCAGCGCCGCCATGCGATCGCGGAGCGCGCGATCGGCAGGGTCGTTCCGGAACGCCTTGCACAGCGCGAGGAACGCCAGCTCCGGGTGCTCGAGCTTCTTCTCGCGCAGGTCCGCGAGCTCCACGTAGAGCGCCTTCCGCTCGAGCGCGTCGGGCCGCTCTCCGGCGCGCACCTCGAGCACCGCCGCCTGGCGAGCGGCGTCGCCCTGGCCCGCGTAGGCCGTCTCGAGCGCGACGGCGGCGCGCGTGTTGGTCGGATCCTTCTGGAGGAGCGCCTCGAGACGCGCGATCGCCTCGGGGTGATCGGCGCGGGCGCGCAGCACCTGCTCGTACAGCGCGAGCGCGCCGTCGCGGTCGAGGAGCCGGGTCTCCTTCAGCTCGGCGAGTCGGTACTGGAGCGGGACGAGCGCCGCAGCGTCGCCATTTTCGGCCGCCAGCGCGGCCTCGCGCGCGAGGATCTCGCCGAGGTCCACCCAGCGCTCGGTCTTCGTGCAGAGCCGATCGAGGCGCGAGAGCGCGCCGCGGTCCTTCGGCGCGAGCTCGAGAAGGCGCTTCGATGCAGCGATCGCGCCCTGGGGATCGCCGAGCCGCTCATCGAGGACGGCGGCGAGATCCCCGAGCAGGCGCGCGCGGAGCTCGGGATCGTCGTCGACCGCGAGCGCGCGCCGGATGGCCTGGGCGAGCGCGTCGGGATCGGACCCGCCGCGGAGGGCGTCGACGAGCCCGACCATCGCCTCGCGGTCCTCCGGCACGAGCTCGAGCACGCGCTGCCACGCCTCGGCCGCGCGGGCCGGTTCCGCCTTGGCGAGGCGAGCGATGCGCCGCTGGTACTCGGCGCGCGCGGCGGGATCCCGGGCACGATCGGCGTTCTCCGCGAGCAGGGCGGCGTGCTCCTCGCCGAGCCCGGCCGCGGCGGCGTAGGCGCCGACGAGCGACAGCATCGCGGTCGCGTCGGGATCCGCCGCGAGCGCGCGCCCCGCCGCGATGAACGCCCTGTCGGCGTTCCGGAGCGGTCCGCCGTACGTCTCCGCGATGCGGCGCAGCAGGCCGGCCCTGACGCCGGGATCCGTCTCGTTGGCGGCGCGCGCCTCGAGCGCGTCGATCACCTTCTGGTGCTCTCCCTCCGCCGAGTAGATCGGCTCGAGCACGAGCGCGGCCTGGATCGCCGCCGGTCCGCTGCCGCGGGCCAGGTCCTCGAGGGCGGCGAGCGCGGCCGGATGGCGCGGGACCTTCGAGAGCACCTCGCGGTAGCAGGAGAGCGCGCCCTCCGCGTCGGCGAGCCGCTGGTGGCGGATCCGGCCGAGCCGGAAGCGCAGCTCGGCCGCCTCGGCGACGAAGTTGGGCTGCCGGTCGGCGACGTTCACCTCGCGCGAGAGCACCTCGGCGAGCTCGTCCCACTTCTCGGAGGCGCCGAGCAGGCTGCCGAGGAGCCGCAGCGCGTTCGGGTCCTCGGGGTCGACGGCGAGGATCTTCCGGTACGCGGTGACGGCGCCTTCGCGATCGGAGAGCTGTTCGGCCATGATCTTGGCGACCTCGAGCAGGAGTTCTTTGCGCGCCGCCTTCGCGGGCGCGACCTCGGCGAGCCGCTCCAGCGTCCGCGCGAGCTCGCGCGGCGCCCCCATCTTCCGGTAGACCCGTGCGAGCGCCCCCAGCGTCTCGGGCGAGGCGGCCTCGCGCGCGACGTCCTCGAACCAGCGCGCCGCCTGATCGAGGCGCCCCAGCCGCTCGGCGCAGATCACCGCGAGCCGCCGCCGGACGTCGAGCGCCGCGTCACGGGGGAGCGTGCCGCGGAGCGCCTCCTCGAACGCGCGGGCGAGCTCGCCCCACGCGCCGGTCGCGGCGGCGAGCCGCTCGAGATCGGCCCGCGCACCGGGCGCGTCCGCTCCACGAACGGCCGCGTCTTCGAGCTCGCGGAGCTTCGCCCGGAACGCCTGGGCGCGGTCCCCGAGCCGCTCGTGCAGCGCGGCGATCTCGGCGAGGAGCGGAGACCGCTCTGCGGCGTCGGCGGTGGCGAGCCGCACCTCCAGCAGCTCGACGAGCTTCCTCGCGTCCCCGGTGGCGCGGTGGACGTCCTCGAGCACCCGGGCGGCGTCGCCGGTGGTGTCGGAGCGCGCGAGCAGCCGCTCGAGCCCGGCGACGGCCCGGGCCTCTCGGCCGTTCTCCGCGAGCACCTCGGCGTACGCCTCGATGGCGGTGCGAGGGTCGGGGCCCGTCTCGATGAGCGCGGCGCGCCGGAGGAGCAGCTCGAGCCGGCGCGCGCGGTCGGACGCAGCGGACGCGAGCGCACCGAGCACCTCCACGAGCTCCGGGCCGGGCTCGCCGCGCGACAGGACCCGCTCGAGCCCGAGGAGCGGCTCGACCGCGCTCGGATCGGCCGAGCGGGCGTCACGCAGGGCGTCGAGGGCCGAGGCAGGGTCGCCGATCTCCTCGGCGAGCCGGGCGGCTTCGAGAAGCAGCGCAACCCGCTCCGGCCCCGCCGCGAGCGATGCCCGCCGGCGGGCGACGCCCAGGATCTCCGCCGCCGAGCGCGAGACGGCGTAGAGACGCTGGAGCGCCTCGAGCGCCTCCCCGTCGTCGGGCGCCGCCGCGAGCACCCGCTTCCAGCCTTCGACCGCGTCGGGCCCGCCCTTCTCGACGCGTGACCGGGCGGCGCGCCGCAGGAGCGCGAGCGCCTCCTCGGGCGGCGCCGCTGCCGCGGCCTCGTCGAACACGGTGGAGAGCTCGTCCTCGTTGCCCGTCTCGCGCGCGAGCCGGGCCAGGTCCTCGTCGGCCGCCGCGCGGGCCGGGCCGCCCTCCGCGAACGCCCGGCACGCGGCGATGAACGCCATCTCCGGCGCGGCGAGGTCCTTCTCGAGGATGATCCGGATCTCGGCGAGGAACCGCGCCCGCTCTCCGGGGTCGTCGATGGCCTGCAGCCGCGCCTCGCGCAGCGCGACCCGCTTCGCGTGCGCGCCCCCGGCCCGGAGCGCGGCGTCCGCCGCTTCCAGGGCCTCGCGTCCGACCGGGCCCGGGGCCGCAGCGAGCGCGGCGACCGCGTCGCGGGACGCAACGCGCCGCGGGTCGCGGCGGAGGATCTCGCCGTGCAGCGCGAGCGCACCGGCGGCGTCCCCCAGCCGCTCCCGGCGGAGCTCCGCGAGCTGCGCGGCCATGTCGAGGTCGAACCCGCGCGCGAGCCGCGCCTCGAGCAGCACGGCCAGCTCGTTCGGCCGATCGAGCCGCTCGTACAGCCGCTCGAGCGCGGCCTGGGCCTCCGCGTCCTCGGGCGCGAGGCGCGCCACGTCCGCCCACGCGTCCGCGGCCCGGGCCGGGTCGGCGAGCCGGACCTCCGCGATCGCGGCCTCCTCGCGGCGCGCGTCCTCGCGCTGCGCCGGGTTGCCGGAGCGATGCGCCAGCTCCGCGCACACGTCGGCGAGCTCTCCCCAGCGCTCGCGCGCGCGGTGGAGCCGCCGCAGCGCGGCGAGCGCGCCCGGATCCCCGGGCGCCGCCTGGAGCACGCGCGCCCACGCGTTCGCGGCCCGATCGCCGTCGAGCTTGCCGTCCGCGAACTGCGCCTGCTCGCGGAAGAGCGCGAGACGCTGCCCCTCGGCGGCGTGCTCGCACAGCTCGTCGTACAGCCGCGCGCAGGCCTCCGCCTCCTGGCTCTCCGAGGCGAGGCGCCGCAGCTCGCGACGCGCGTCGGCGTCGGAGGGATGGGCGCGGACCGCGTCCGCCGTCGCGGCGAAGGCGAGCGAGAGCTGCCGCAGCTCCTGCTCGTAGATGCGCGCCGCGCCGCGCTTCGCGGCGGCGCGCCCGGCCGGGTCGGACCGGACGCGCGCCTCGGCCTCCAGCGCACGGATGCGCCGGCGCGGATCGCGCTGGGACGCGAGCGCGCGAGCGGCCGCGAGGACCGCATCGGGATCGTTCGCCTCGAGCTGCTCCTCGAGCGCGGCGAGCGCGGCCGCGTCCTGCGGGTTCGCCGCGACCGCCGCTGCGAGCCCCTCCGCCGCCGCGCGGGCGTCCCCGAGCCCGGCCTGGATCCGCGCCGCCGCGAGCGCGGCGCGCGACACCTCGGCGGGATCCGCCGACACGTCGGCGAGCTCGGCGAGCGCGCGGGCGCGGCCGGCAGCGTCACCCGCTGCGCCGAGCGCATCGGCGAGCCGGGCGAGCAGGCGCGGGCGCTGCTCGGGCGGAGCGGCCGCGAGCGCCTCGCGCAGCGCGGCGGCGGCGGCGGCTCCGTCGTGGAGCCGCTCGGCCAGCACCTCCGCCCGCTGCGCGAGCAGCGCGACCTTCTCGGCGGCGAGCGACGCGGCGGCGCGCGTCTTGAGCAGCTCGGCCGCGTCCGCCCAGCGCTCCGCAGCGAGCGCGGCGCGCGTCAGGGCGGCGAGGATGGGGGGGTCGCCGGGCCTGAGCACGAGCGCGCGCTGCAGCTGGGCGGCCGCCTCGTCGAACGCGCCGAGGTCCTCCTCGGCCACCGCCGCGGCGCGGAGACGAAGCGCCACCTCGTCGTCGGGCTTTCCCTCGAGGCGCCGCGCCGCGTCGGAGAGGAGCGCGAGCAGCTCGCGGTGCGCGCCCACCTCGCGCGCGAGCGCCTCGCAGCGGCGGCGTGCGTCGGGATGCTCCGGGCACGCGCGCAGCGCCGCGGCGGCGTCGGAGAGCGCCGCGCGGGCGTCGCCGAGCCGCTCCGCGCGAAGCGCGGACGCGTCGAGCAGGTGGCGCGCGCGCTCGCGGGGATCGGCTCCGGCAGGGAGAGCGCGCGCGATCGTCTCGAGCATCGCCGCATGTCGCGCCGGCTCGTTTCCGCCGGCATAGATGGGCGCCAGCGTCTGGGCGATGCGGAGCGGCTCCACCCCGCGCTCGAGGAGGCGCTCGAGCATCCCGGTCGCCTCCGCCGTCTGCGACGGGACGATGCCGCCTCCCTGGAGCACGCCGAGGATCACGCCCGCGGCCTCGCCGAGGCGCCCGAGGGGCTCCGCCAGCACCTCCGCACGGGCGAGGTCGAGGGCGGCACGTTCCGGCGCGCTCTTCGCGCGCGCCGCGAGCGCCGCGAGGACCTGGATCCGCTCCTCCGCCGCGCGCGGTCCCTCGCTCGCCTCGAGCGCGGCGTGGAGCCCCCACAGCGCCTGATCGTCGTGCGGCGCCTCGGCGAGGACCTCGCGCCAGAGCCCGGCGGCGCGGCCGAAGCGGGCCGCGTCGTGCCACAGCTGGGCGAGCTTCGCGGTGAGCACCCGCCGCTCGTCGCCTGCCGCGAGGGCGCGGCGGGCCTCGATCTCCTTCGCGAGCTCCTCCTGCTGGCCCGCGCGCGCCATGCATGCCTCGAGGGCCGCCGAGGCGCCGCGGTCCTCGGGATCGACCGCGACGAGCGCCTTCCAGGCGCGCACCGCCTCCTCCGGCTTGCCGAGGTCGCGATCGAAGATCTCCGCCACGCGCCGGAGGAGCGTCTTGCGCGTCTTGAGATCGCCCTCCAGGCCGTCGGCGGCGGACCGGTACGCCCGCGCGAGGTCGGCGAACGCATCCGCGCGCGCCGCTGCCCCTTCCATCGCCTTCCGCGTCGCCGCTCGGCCGGGGTCGAGCGAGAACGCACGCGCGAGCGTGCGCAGCGCGTCGCGAGGCTTCCCGAGCCGCTCCTGCTGCACCTCGGCGAGGCGCTCGAGCAGCCGCACGCGCTCGGGGAGGTCCTGGGCGAACGCGGCCGAGAGCTCGAGCATCGCCGCGAGGTGGCCCCACTCGCCGGCGTCCGCGAGGATGGGCGCCAGCGCTGCCGCCGCCGCGCCGTCGCCGGGATCCGCGCGCAGCGCCGCCTCGAGATGGCGGCGCGCCCGCGCCGGGTCCCCGAGCCGCTCCTTCGCGAGCTGGGCGGCGCGCACGCGGAGCGGCGCGTGGGCGGGCTTCTCGGGAGCGGCGGCGAGGTGCCGCTCGAGCAGCGAGAGCGCCTCCTCGAACCGCCCCGCGTCGACGTGGTGCTCGAACGCCTGCTGCGCGGCGCTCTCGCAGGCGGGGTCGAGGTCGAGCGCCCGGCCGAGCGCGGCGAGCGCGCTCTCGGCGTCGCCGAACCGGACCAGGTCCACCTGCGCCATCTCGAGGTGGAGGAGCACGAGGGCTGACCGCTCGCGGGTCCCCGCGGCGAGCCGCGCGAGCGCGTCGGCGTGGCCCCGGTGATCGCCGCGCTCGCCGTAAACGCGAGCGAGGAGGTCGAGCGCGAACGGGTCCCCGGGGCGAGCCCCCAGGAGCGCTCGATCCGCTCCACCGCGCGCGCCGCTCCCTCGGAGTCGTACGCCGCGTGAATCTGCGCGATCCGGAGCTGGAGCCGAGCCGCTTCGCGGCGGTCGGGTGCGCGGGCGGCGGCCTCGTCGAGCGCCCGCGCCTCCTCGCGCCACGCGCGCGGGAACGCCTTGAGCCGCTCCCGCGCCTGCGCCGCGCCGGGGGCGGCGCGATCGAGCGCCGTCGCCTCGATGAGGGCGTCCATCGCGAGGTCGTGCGCGAGCGGCTCGTCGACGAGGGCGGCGCCGAGCGTGGCGTACCCCGCCGCGAGCGCCTTCGGGTCGCCGCCGGCGGCCCGCGTGGCGTCGAGCATCCGCTTGGCCTGCCCGAACCGGCGCAGCGCCGAGAAGCACGCCAGCGCCCTCGTCCGGGCCTCCTCCAGCGAAGGATCGAGCCGGCAGGCGCGCGCGTACAGGAGGGCAGCACGATCTCGGCGGCCGAGCTTCTCCTCGTGCACGACCCCGAGGCGGAAGGTGGCGCGGGCCGCCTCGCGCGGGTCCTTCTGCGCCGTCGCCTCGCGGTCGATGGCGGCCGCGAGGGCGGGCCAGTCCTCGCGCTCCTCGAGGATCTGGACCATCGAGCGGAGCGCCTCGGGGTGGGCCGGATCGGAGCGCAGGAGCTGCCGGTAGAGCTCCTCCGCGCGGGCGACGTTCCTGAGCCTCGTGTGCGCGAGGTCCGCGGCCCTGGCGAGCAGCGGGGCGCGCGGGCCGCGAATGAGGCGTGCCCGCCCCTCGTAGAGCGCGATGAGGTCCTCCCAACGGGAGGCGGTCTCGTAGAGCGATTCGAGCGCCTGGAAGGCGCCGGCATCCCCGGGCGCGGCCTCGAGGGTCTCGAGGTGGGAGCGGATCTGCTCGTCCAGGGTGGGTGCGCTCAAGTTGGGATCGCTCTGGGGAGGGAGGCTGCCCGGAAAAGCGCCGCTGCTCCGGGAGTATAGGGCCGGGCGCGCCGGAGGGTCAACGTTGCGGGCCGCAGAAACCCGAGCCCTTACAGGCGGTTGCCAAAGCTCGGGCGGCTTGACGGGTGCCGTCCCGGGGGGCGGGTGCGGGGCCCGATCAAGCGACGCTTCGCGGCTTCACGGCCGCGGCCCAAGCCTCGACCTCGGCCGCGCCCTGGGGCCTCGCGAGATGATACCCCTGCGCGTACCGGCAGCGAAGCTCCTCGAGCTTCTCCGCCTGCGCCGGCAGCTCGACGCCCTCCGCGATCACGTCGAAATCCAGGCTCTCCGCGATCGATACGATCGCCTTGATGACCTCCTCGCTCTCGGGATGGCCCGGCAGCCCGGAGACGAACGAGCGGTCGATCTTCACGGCGGTGATGGGGAACCGGTGGAGGTAGCTGAGGGACGAGTAGCCGGTCCCGAAGTCGTCCACGTGGATCTGGATGCCCGTCTCCCGCAGCCGCCCGAGCTTCGCCGCGGACGCCTCCACGTCATCCATGATGACGCTCTCCGTCACGTCCACCGCGACGAAGCGTGGATCGACCCCCGCTTCGCGCACCATCCGGCGCAGCGTCTCGACGAAGTCCTCGCGGCGGAACTGCCGTCCCGTGACGTTGATGGAGAGCGTGATGCCCGCGAGCGCGGGGACGCGCTCCTGCCAGGTCCGGAGCTGGGCGCACGCGGTGCGCATCGTCCACTCGCCCATGGCGACGACCGCGCCGCTCTCCTCGGCGAGGGGTATGAAGTCCGCGGCGGCGAGCAACCCTCCCCCGGGCTTGTCCCAGCGGAGGAGCGCCTCGAGCCCGATGAGCTTCCCGGTGCGCAGCGCGAGGATCGGCTGGTAGTGGAGGAGGAACTCCTCCCCCCCTCCGATGCGCGGCGCAGGTCGCCCTCGAGCTGCAGTCGATCGACCATGCCCCCGTGCATCTCGGCGTCGAAGATCTCCGTGCAGGCCTTTCCCTTCGTCTTCGCCTCGTACATGGCGATGTCCGCGTCGCGGAGGACCTGCTCGGGGCGGGAGTACCGCTCCGAGCGCAAGGTCACCCCGATCGACGCGGTGACGAACAGCTCGTGCTCATCCACCTCGACCACCTTCGCGAGCTTGCCCTGGATGCGCTCGGCGACCTGGAGCGCGTCCTGCGGGCCGGCGATCCGCTCCAGCAGGATCCCGAACTCGTCGCCGCCCAGCCGGGCCACGGTGTCGCCCGGGCGCAGGCACTCCGCGATCCGCTCGCCCACCGCGACCAGGAGGTGGTCGCCCACGAGGTGGCCCAGGGTGTCGTTCACCACCTTGAAGCGGTCCAGGTCGAGGAAGAGCACCGCATAGAGCTGCTGAGGCTCACGCCGCGCGGTCTCGATCACGTGCTGGAGCCGGTCGAGGAACAGGGCACGGTTCGGCAGCCCGGTGAGCGCGTCGTGGAAGGCGTCGTACAGGAGGCGGGCCTCGGCCCGCTTCCGCTCCTCGATCTCGCTCTGGAGGGCGGCGTAGCCGTCGCGCAGCGCCGCGCTCATCGAGTTGAAGTGCCCGGCCAGCTCGCCGAGCTCGGTCTTGTCCTTCAGGTCGATGGAGAAGCCGAGATCCCCTGCCGCGATCGCGCGGGTGGCGCGGACGAGCGCCTCGACGGGGAGCGTGATCGACCTGGCGAGGCGGATCGCGACCAGCAGCGCGAGGACGAGGCTCAGGGCGATGGTCGCGGTGAGGATCGCGCGCGCCTGATCGAACCGCATCATCGCGGCGTGCCCCTTCTCCTCGGCGCGGCGCGACGCCTGGACCGCCATGTCCTCGGTGGTGCGCAGGAGCTCCGCCGCGAGGGCCGCAGCGTCCATCTTCAGCTTCCCCATGCGGGCGGCGTTCGCGGACGCGGTGATGTAGAGACTGAGCGCCTGCTCGTACGCGCCGGTGAGCGCGCGCACGCCCTCGAGCCGCCGCCGGACGTCCTGGGTGTGGTGGCACCCGAGGCAGGTCTCCGCGGCGGCCTCGAGCTCGAAGATGTTGTCGGTGATCACGTCCGCCCGATGGCCGAGCGTCGTGTTCACGGTGAAGAGATCGGACTGGGCCTCCTGGATGGCGACGATGAGGTGCTGCCGCATCTCCTCGATGCGGTGCAGCTCGGAGATCCGCCGCAGCTCCCTCGTCGTGGACTTGATGTACGCGACCGCCATCACCGCGCCGGCCGCCGAGAAGGCGAACACGAGCAGCAGGGCGATGACGATCTTGCGCTTCATCCGAGCTCCACGATGGCGCTCCTACCGGTTGCGGTACCGATACTTCTTCAGCTGGATCCCCGCTTCCCTCGAGAGCTCGACCACGGGCGCGTAGTCCGCCGCGCTCGTCTCGATGAACTTGAGGGCGCCGAGCTCGCGAAGGACGCTCGCACCCTGGGGATCGGACGGGAGGCCGAGCAGGGCGCGGCGGAGCGCCTCGCGCAGGTCCTCCTCCATCTCCTTGCGCACGCACAGGCCGTTCGAGGGGACCGGCGGCGAGGAGGCGAGGATGAGCAGCTCGCGATCGACCCGCACGTTCTCCTTCCGGACGCGGTCGAACACGCTGTGCTTCGCCGCGCCCACGTCGGCGGTCCGGTCGAGCACCGCAGCGACGGCGGCGTCGTGGCTCCCCGTGAACCAGTGCTCCGCGAAGAAGCGCTCCGGCGACTCGACCCCGTGCTGGCGCAGCCAGGCGAGCGGAAAGAGGTACCCCGCGGTCGTGGCCCGGTCGACGAAGGCCATCCGCTTCCCGCGCATTCCGTCGGCGTCGGAGATGCCGCTGTCCTTCCGGACGAACACGTACCCTCGATACGTCGAGGTGCCGTCGAGGTTCACGGGTCGCGCGAGCGGGACGACCCCGAGCCTCTCGATCGCGAGCGCGCCGGTGAACGAGCCGAAGAAGGCGCCGTCCATGTGCTCCGACTCGAAGCCCTCGATGATGTTTCCGTAGCGCGAGAGGATCGTGAAGCGCACCGGGACGCCGATCTTCCGCGTCAGGTAGTCGCCGAGCAGCCTGAACCGCGCCTTCTGCTTGAAGATGTTGAGCTCGGGGATGAGGCCGATCAGCACCCGCTCGCGCACGGGAGGCCTCGACGGCTCCGCGACGGCCCGCAGCGGCGCCCCCGCGAGGAAGAGCGCCGCGGCGAACGCGAGCAGGCGCACGGCGCGGAAACCCGAGGAGACCGTCATCTCGGGCCGGGATGATAGCACCCGGTGCCGACATGCTCCGTAGGTTCACACAGCGGCGACGGTCCCAGGAGCACGGCACGGGGCGGTGCCAGCACACTCACCCACAGTGGGTAGACCCGCGGAAGGAGGCGGATCCGCAGCAGGACCTAGAAGGTGTACCGGACGGTGGGGTACACCGCGAAGCCCAGAGCGCCCGCCTTCGTCGCGTACACGAGGTCCGCGCCGAGGCCGATCGAGAAGTGGCGGAGCTTCGTGAAGTACTCCACGCCCGGCCCGGCGGCGAGGAGGACGTCCGTCGTGCCGAAGAGTCCCGCGGGATAGGTCTTGGCGTACCCACCGCGCCCGTGGACGTACACGAACAGGCGTTCCCAGTCGTTCCGGTCGCGCCAGCCGCGCAGCGCGACCTTCGCGTCCGCGCCGACGGAGAGCAGGCTGAACGCACCATAGTTCGCGTTCGCGCGCTCGTTGCCACCCTGCGCGAACAGCGCGACCGACAGCCGCGTCCCGAGATCGACGCCGACGAGCGCGCCCACGAGCAGCCCGCCCGCGCTCCCGCCCGACTCGCCCGCGAGCCGGAACCGCTCCCGATCCGCGGTCGGCGTGTCCGTCATCCCGAGATATCCCGCCTCGAAGCCGATGAAGAAGCCGCGCTCGACGTCCTTGAACCGGGCGGCGCGTGGATCTTCCTGGAGCTGCGGCGCCGCGTCCTGCGCGACGGCGAGGGCGGGGATGAGCAGCGCGACGGCGACGAGCGTCCTCACGAGGCCTCCTACTGCGCGCCGGCGCCCGCCGAGCGAAGAATCCAGGGGTAGGTGATCACGGCGATCCCGCCGCCCTTCGGCTTCGGGAACTGCCAGCTGACGATGCGGGCCATCATGCACTCGTGCACCTTGTCGTCCTCGAGCGACGTGCCCGAGCGGTCGATCTGCGCGCTCGCCGCGCTGCCGTCGCCGTTGATGACCCACTTGATCGAGATCTTGCCCTGCAGGCGCGGGTTCACTGCGAGCTGCTGCTCGTAGCAGTAGCGGATCTGCGCGGCGTGGTCCTGGATCACCTTGCGGATGAGCTCCTTGTCGACCGAGCCCATCACCACGGCGGTCCCGGTGGAGATGTTCACGTCGCGGTCGCCCTTCTTGCCGAGCCCGCCCACCCCGGTGCCGTAGCTGCCGAGCCCGCCGCCGCGGCCCTTCGTGCCGACCGCGCCGATGCCGATGGTCTCCCCACTCCCGCCGCCGCCGGAGCCCGAGCCGCGGATCCCGAGGCCGCCCAGGCCGTAGCTGTCGCCGACCACCGGTCCGAACATGTTGCCGACGGCGCCGCGCAGGTCGCCGCCGAGGCCGCCGGAGCCGAACACCGTCGAGAGGCCCCCGCCGCCGCGACCGAGCACGCCGAGCAGGCCCGTCCGCTTCACGATCTCCTTGGCGTTCGGGTCGATCGCCTTCGGGGCGGAGCGCGCGTTGGTCTTCGGCGCGTCCTTCTTCCCCATCTGCCCTTCGTCGCCCTTGTGCTTCTCCGCCGCCTCGCCCGGCTCGTCCTTCTTCTCCGCCTCGCCCTTCGGGCCGGGCGGCTTCGGCTGGACCTCGGGCGGCTTGATCACGAACTTCGCCATCCGCGACGGGTTCTTGAAGAGGTCGTCGGCGAGGACGTCGGTGTCGTAAGGCCAGTTGTTTGCCGCGACGATGAAGCCGGCCTGCAGGAACAACAGCACGAGGAACAGGTTCAGGAGCTGATGGTTGATCCGCTCCCACCACGGCGTGCGCTTCAGCGGAGCGGGCTTGCGCGGCCGGGCCTCGATCGCGAGCTTGCCGCCCACCTCGGCGCGGACGGCACCGGCCTTCGGCACCGGCACCCAGTACGCGCTCTGGATGGTGTCGTCCGATGAGGCCTTGCGCGACTTGACGAGCTCGCCGAAGGGCGTGCGCACGCCCTTCTCCTCGACGACGCCGGTCATCCCGCGCGCGAACGTGAAGCGGTACTCGCCGTCCGCCCAGCGAAGCACGGGGAACTCGGGGGTCGGCATCCCCTCGAGCCGCATCGCGCAGCTCGGGGTCTCGCCGACGAGCACCGGCTTCTTCGGCCTCACCCAGGTGGCCGCGTCGATGAGCGAGTCTCCCCAAAGGAGCCGCAGCTCGACGCCGAGATCCGACTCGGAGGAGAGGTCCTCCGCCTCACGCGAGGCAGGCTGGAGCTTCGGGCGCCCGCGCTTGGCGGCACGCGCGGGCGAGGGGGCAGGGGTCGGGCTGGCGGCGGGAGGGGAAGCGACGGCGGCCACGGCCGCCGGCTCCGCTGCAGCGGGAGCGGGCGCTCGAGCGGGCGCGGGGACGGCAGCACGAGCAGGGGCCGCGGCGGGTGCAGCCGCCGCCGGGGCTGCCACGGCTTCCTCGTGCGCCGCCGACGCGCCGTTCGTCTTCTTCGGCGCAGCGGCCTGTGGGGCGGCCGGGGGCGGCGCCGGCGCGGCCCGGACGGGCAGCGACACCGCCACGTTCTGGGCCGCGTTGACCGCGGGAGCGGCTGCGTCCGCGCCCTCTACGACGATGCGGAGCCCGCCGAGGGTGATCTGGTCGCCCGGCTTGAGCGCGCCGCGGGAGATCTTCTTCCCGTTGACGAACGTCCCCTCCGCGCTGCCCATGTCGATGATGGAGATCGCGCCGTCCGGGGCGACCTCGATCACCGAGTGGATGCGCGAGATCTTCTCGTCGTCGAGGCAGAGGTGCGCAGAGGCCAGCCGCCCGATCTTGATGATCTCGCGGGCGAACTGCTCCGTGCGGACGAGCTCGTTCCCGCGGAAGACCTTGATGATGATGGGGCTGGCCATGGTGGGTTGGCGGCTCCGGCAGGCTAGAGATCGCCGGACGACTGCATCACCTTGTCCTTCCAGTCCTCGCGGATCCGGATGAGGTTCGAGTGGTCGACCTTCTGCCGCGCCTCGACGTACTCGCCGTCGGGCCGCTTGAGATCGCCCTCGATCGTGTCGTCCTCGAAGTTGATGACCGTCTTCTTCTCGTACTCGACCTTGGGCGGCGGCTGCGCCGCCTTGTCCTGGGCGGCGGCG
The DNA here is from genome assembly GCA_963721145.1 of uncultured delta proteobacterium. Lineage (GTDB taxonomy): Bacteria > Myxococcota > Myxococcia > Myxococcales > Anaeromyxobacteraceae > Anaeromyxobacter. Next base: position 368,490 of record CAVRIC010000002.1, read on the forward strand.
AAGAGCGGCGCAGCAATCGTCAACATCAACAGGAGCTTGCCCATCTCGGTACCTCGGTACGACGATGTTACCACCCCTCCCGAGCCGCCCAGAAGCGGCCGGGCCTCATCGTGCAGGTTGCGGCGGCGCGGGCGCAGGCGCGTGCCCCTGCGAGGGCGCCCCACTCGCGCCTCCATCTTTCGCGGCGGTCGGGGTCTTCCCGGCCGCCTGCCGCGCTGCCTCCACCTGCATCTGCTTCGCCGCCTCTGCCGCCTTGCGGCTCTCCTCGAGCTGCGTCTCGCACTCGCGCTGCAGCTTCACTACCTGCGACCCCTCGGGCATCACCGGCCCGGCCCGGCTCTGGTAGACCTTCAGCTCGGCGAGCGCGGGCCCGCACTCGGACTTCACCCGCGCGTAGAGGACGCCGCGGGCGAGGTGCACCTCGGCGAGGCGATCTCCGGACGCCTTCTCGGCGCGCTCGTACGCCGCGAGGGCATCCTCGGGCTTGCCGGTGTAGCGAAGGGCGAGGCCGTGGGCGAGCTGGACCGCCGCGTTCGCCGGGTCGAGCTTGAGGATCGCCGCGGAGTGCTCCGCGACGCCCCCCCACGCCTGCTTCCGGACCGCGCCGTCGAGGAGCGCGTACCGCGCCGCCAGGAACCGCTCGTCGAGCGCGAGCGCCTTCCGGAACTGGGCCCCCGCGCCGGCGTCGTCGCCCTGTCGCGCGAGCACCTGGCCCACCGTGAAGGGCAGCTCCGGGTCCTTCCCGTCGAGCTTCTGGGCGCGGAGCGCGACGAGCTTCGCGAGATCGAGCTCGTTCCGCTGGAGCGCGACGCGCGCCAGCACCTTGTACGCGCCGACGGCGCGCGGCTCGCGCACCAGCGCCTCGCGGGCGAGCCGCCACGCCTCGTCGAGCTGCCCCGCCGTGCGATAGAGCGCCGCGAGCCGCTCGCGCGACACCGCGTCGTCCGGGAAGTCGCGCACGCACTGCGCATACACGATGGCGGCGCCGCGCGAATCTCCCTCCTTCTCGAGCAGGACGCCCAGGTTGACGGCGGCCTGTCGCAGCGTCGGCTTCAGCGATCGCGCGCGCTCGTACTCCGCCCGAGCCTCCCCGAGCTTCCCCTGCCCCTCGAGCGCGACGCCGAGGTTGTGGCGCGCCTCGGCGATCTCGGCGGCATCGATCACCACCCGCCACTTCCGCTCGAGGTAGGACCAGTCGAGCGGGACCTTCTGCTTGCGCTGCTCGTCCTCCGCGCGTACCGCCTCCTCGAACAGCCGCTGCGCGCGCGGCGGGATCGCGGGATCGCTCGCGGCGCCCGCAGCGGGACGGCTCGGCGGGGTCGCGTCGGCGGACGCGCTGCTCGACGCGGCGGCGGTCTTCGCCGCGGCGGCGCGCGCGGCGCCGCTCGCCGGGCGCTGCTCCGCCGGGCGCGGGGGCGCGCTGGCGCAGCCGAGCGCGGCGAGGAGGAGGGTGGTGAGGACGGTCGCTCTCATGGCAGCAGGTCCTCGTCCTCGTCGGCCTGGGGCTTCTTCTTCGCCTTGCCGCGCTGCTTCACCGGGACGGGCTCGTCCCGGATGACGCGTCGCTGCGGATCGGGATCCTGGCCTGCCGCCTCGTCGCGGCCTCCGATGGACCGGCCCCGCAGCGGCGGGAGAACCGTGTCCGCGCTGCGGCGCGCCGCCGCGCGCACCGGGACGCCCTCGACCTCCGCGAGGAGGCCGTATCCGCGCGGGGCGTCGGGGAGCGCCGGCTGCGCGATCGCCGGGACGAGCTCCGGCGACGGGCCGTACTCGTCGGGCTTGTGCTTGATGAGGATCGCGGTCGCCTGCCTCGAGCACTCGTTCGCGACCCCGTGGTCGCGCGCGGCGTTCACGGCGAGCGCGAGGCCGTCGATGGCCTTCGACTCGAGCGGCTCCGCCTGCTGCGACAGGAGCGAGCGGTACTCCTCGACGAGCGACGTGTCGGACCGGATCTCCTTGGGGATGGGGGTGTCGTAGAGCGCCTGGGCGAAGCGCTTGTAGGCGAGCCCGATCTTGTAGAGCGCGCACACCGCCGGCTCCGCCTGCTTGAGCAGCACCACCTGCCCGTACGCCTCCTCGAGGGCCTTCAGCTTCTTCGCCTTCACCTGGAGCTGAGCCTTGAGGAACTTCGGGGTGACGTTGAGCGTGATCCGGTCATACGCGGCGAACCCGGCGTCCACCTCGTCGTAGAGCGCCTCCGCCACGATCGCGAGCCCGCGCTCCTTCACCTTGTCCTTGTTCCGGCGCCAGTGATCGAGCGCCTGCGCCCGGACGCGGCGCGCCAGCGGGGCGTTGCCGGACTTGTCGAGGAGCTGGGCGATCTGGTGCTGCAGCGCGAGCCACTCCTCGGGGTCCTTCGCGTACCGGCGCTGGTAGTCCTCGAGCTGCTTCAGCTGCTTCGACGTCTGCCCCTGCTTCGCGTACAGGTCCGCGAGGGAGCGGAAGATGCGCTGCGCGTCGGCGCCATTCGGCCACGTGTCGAGGTACGCGCGGCTGGCCGCCTCCGCCTTCGCCCACTGGCGCAGCCCGGCCCGGAACACGGTGGCGTTGATGATCCCGTCCGTCGCCTTCTTCTCGTCGTACGTCCCGGCGGGACGGACCGGCTCGGGCACGCGCTTCGCCTTCTTGCCCTTCGCCCGCGCCGCCTGGGCCGGACGGGTCGACGCGCGCCAGGCCTCGAAGTAGCGCTCGTACAGCTCGGCCGCCTTGTCGAACTCGGCGATGGCCTCGTACGCCTCGGCGTTCTCGTACAGCGCGGCCGGCGCGAGCTCGTGCCCCGGGTACTTCTGCACGATCACGTTCCGGACCTCGACCGCCTTGTCGATGCGCCGGGCCTTCACCCAGTCCACCGCCGCGTTGAAGAGCGCCGTCGGGGCGAGCCGGGAGCCGGGCCAATCGCGCACGAAGGCGAGGTACTCCTCGGCGGCGCCCTCGTGGTCCTTCGCGCGCTCCTTCTCCTCGATCACCTTGAACGCGCTCTCCTCGATGACCTTGGCGAGATCCGCCTTGAGCGCGGGATGCGCCTCGATCAGCTTCCCGTTCGCGTAGAAGCGCTTCGCCCAGCCGTTCACGTTGCGCCAGTCGCCGAGCAGGTTGTAGGCGTCCAGGACGAGGTTCGTGGAGTAGCCGGCGAGCTCGTGGGTGGGGTGGTCGAGCGCGATGCGGGTGAAGAGGTCGGTCGCCTCGCCGAACGCGTTGTGCTGGTACTGGATGCGCGCGGCCTTGTAGGCGATCTCCACCCACTTGTCGCCCTTCGGCTGCCACTTGAGGTAGCGGAGGCACGCGTCGAGGAGGCGCTGCCGCTGCGGCGCGAGCGGGAGGCGCTTCTTCGGATCGGCGCTGCCGGACGGCTTCTTCTCGTCGTCGAGCTTCTTCGCCACGATGTCCCAGGCGAACACCGCGTTCTCGAGCGCGTCCTTGAAGAACTTGCCGGGCTTGGGCGGCGCCTCCCCCTTCGCCGGCTTCGCTTCGAGCGCGCGAAGATCGTGGAGCGCCACCCGCTCGTACTCCTCGCCCGCGCCCTGGAAATCGGCGAGCGCATACCGCAGCTCGGCGTGGAAGAACCGCATCTCGTAGGCGGTCGGCTCGTTGGGGAACACGTCGAGGTAGTCGCGGTACACCGCCGCGGCGAATCCGGCGACCGGGTCGTCGCGCGTCTTCTTCCACTCGTTGTGATACTGGACCGCGAGCACGCGCAGCGTCTGCTCGGCGTCGCGCCGCGCGTCGGCGATCGCCCGGCGCCCCTTCTCGTCCTTCGGATCGACGGCGGCCTCGATCGCGTGCAGCATCTTCACGAACGCGTGGGCCTGCTGGACCGCGGCGTCCTTGCGCCCCATGCGCCCCGCGCAGGTCACGATGCGCGACTGGAAGAAGGCCGCCTCGGGGCTCGTGGGCTTCTCCTGGATCAGGCGGTGGTAGACGACGATCGAGTCCCGGTCCTTCCCCTCCTCGAAGAAGATCCCGGCGAGCGATCGGAGCATGTCGACCCAGCTCGCCTCGCCGCCGACGCGCTTGAACTCGTCCGCCGCGCCCTCGGCGGAGCCGACGTGGCTGTAGGTACGGACGTAGTCCTTCCGCGCCTCCTTGACGAGCGCGAGCTTGCGATCTGCCGGGACCGTCGCGGTGGGGAGCTCGCCGAAGAAGACGACCGCCCGGAACAGCTCGAGCGCCTCGTTCCACTCGGCGAGGTTGTAGTGCACCCATCCCTGCTTGTAGAGCGCGTAGCCGTAGACCGAGGACTCCTGGTACTCGGCCGCCTTGCGGTATGCGCCGAGCGCCTTCCGGAGGTTTCCGATGCGGTTCTCGCCGCTGGCCTTCTCGAACCAGTACTCGCCGACCGCCATCCACGCGTCCGGGAGGAAGCGCGACTTCGGAAAGCGCTCGATGAGGGCGCGGTACGCCTTGAGCGCGTCGGGATCCATCCGGTCGCGCTTCGAGAGGTTCTCGGCGAGGAAGTAGAGCACCTCGTCGAGGCGCGGGTACTTCGGGTACCGCTTGAGGATGGCCCCGTAGAGCGCGACGGCCTGATCGCGCAGCTTCTTCTGCTGCTGCTCGAGCCCCTTCTTCTCCGCCATCAGACGGTCGATCTCACGCGGATCGCCTCGCGTCCCGAGCGCGATGAGCCGGTCGTCGCGGCGGTTGGCCTCGAAGAAGAAGTACTGCGACTCCTCCCAGAGCAGCTCGGCGAGCCGGAAGTACCACTGGGGCGTGTCCACGTCCGACCCGCCGCCGAGCTCGATCAGGCGCCGGAGCGACGCGATCTCCTCGCGCCGCTTCTCCGAGACCTCGACCTCCACCCGCTTCCGGAAGGCTTCGAAGTTGAGGGCGGGGCCGCCCGCCTCCTTCTTCCCGGGCTTCTTCGCCTCGAGCGTGCCGCCCAGCGCGGCGTCCGGCGCGACGGAGCGCTTCTGCCCGAGATCCGCCTCGCGGGGCGCGCGCTCGGCGGCGCGCCCACCGCTCGCGGCGAGCGCCAGGGCGACGGCGCCGGCGGCGAGTCTGCGAGCCATGACGGTGTCTCCTCTCCTCCGGCTACCGGCCCGCCGGGCGGGCGCGCGGGAGGCGATCCTTGCAGCCCTTCGTGAGGGTGTACGAGTACGTGCCGAGCTCGTCGCGCCAGAACTCGCCCTCGTAGGGCCAGTAGAGGTGCTCGTCCGAGACCGCGTGCGAGTACTTGAGGTCGCGGACCACGTCGACCTGGCTCCCCTTCGCGAGCGACCCCTCGAGCGCCTCGCGCTCCTTGCGGGAGACCTCGATCTGGATCCGCAGCGCCTGCGCGAGCAGCTGCCGGAGCTGGTCGCGCTCGTACTCGAGCTTCGCGCGCATCCGCTGCCCCGCCTCCTCCACCAGCACGGCGCGGTCGGCGGCGAGCTTGTCGTGCAGCTCCTTCCCGAGCGCGGACTGCCTGAACTCGGGGCGCCGGCCGCCGAGGCCCACGTCCATCTCGCGCTCCATGGCGCCGATCGACTCGACGAGGCGCGCCACGTTCTGGTCGGTCTCCGAGAGCTTCAGGATCTTCTTCGCGGCCCCGCCGGCCGCCGCGCCGCCACGCACGAGCTCGTAGTACGCGTCGGGGGTCCGCGCGCGCGCGGTGACCAGCGTCAGCTCGGAGTAGACCGGATCGTAGAGCGAGGAGAACTGCTCGAGCACCTGCCGCGCCTCGGGGTACCGGCAGTTCTCGTAGTACACGATGGCCTTCAGGACGTACGACTCCGGGAAGTACTCGTCCCTGAAGTAGGGCGACTGGAGCGTGATCAGGTTCCCCAGCGTCTTCTCGTAGTCGCCGATGCGGTAGTGGGCCCAGGAGGCCTCCCACAGCCCCTCGAGCCAGCGCTGTCCGCCCCACGGCATCTTGCCGTAGTAGAAGATCGCGTAGCGGTTCTGCCGGTTCTGGTAGTGGATGCGGGCGAGCTGCAGGAACGCGAGCTCGCGCAGGTCCGGATCGGGCGTCCGCGCCTTCTTCGGATTCGTGAGCCGCACGACGTCCTTGAACAGCTCGGTCGCGCCCGCGTCGTTCCCCTCGGCGTACGCGATGAGCCCGTCGACGAAGCGCGCGCGCGCATACGCGTCGCCGACCTCCGCTGCCGGCGCGTCCTTGGGCGAGGTCTTCGCCGCGGGCACCACCTTCGCCGTCCCGCCGGCGCCGCCCTCCTCGCGGACCCGCGACACGAGCCGCCGTGCCTCGGCCCAGGCCGCCTTCGCCTCGCCGGCGCGGCCCGCGTCGGCGAGCGCGCGCCCGCGCTCGAACTCGTACCGCGCGAGGACGTAGTTGACGCGGTCCTCGTACGCCGGCGGCACGCCCTGGGACGCGTGGCGGGCCACGCGGGTGAGCAACGGCTGCTCGTTCGGGAGGCGCCGTCCGATCCAGAAGAGCCACTCCATCGCGGTGTGGAAGAAGCGGGTGCCGGACGGACCGCGAGCGAGGACGTCGTCGAAGGCGGCCAGGGCGGAGTATTCGAGCCCGAGACGGGCGAGCGCCTTGGCGCGCTGATAGCGGGCCTCGTCGTGGACCGAGGCGAGCTTCGGGTCGCGCAGGATCTGATCGAACGCGAGCGCGGCCGCCTCCGTCGCCTTGTCGTCGAGGAGCTTCTTGGCCCCGTCGAGCCGCGCCTTCGCGGCGCCGCTCGCCTTCTCGTCGAGCGGAGTGAGCGTCAGGCCGGGCTGCGGCGGCGGCTTCTCCTTGCGGGCGGGGCGCTGCGGCGCGGGAGGCGCAGGAGGGGCGGGAGGAGGCGGCGGCTCGAGGATGCCCTCCGGACCGGGCGCAGGCGCAGGCGCCGGACGGGTCTCGGGCGCGGGCGCGGGCGCGGGCGCGGGCGACGGAACCGGCGCGGGCGGCTCCTGCCGCTGCGTCCGCGACTTCGCCGGGGCGGCCCGCTGCGGCTTCTTCTTCTCGCCCGCCTTCTTCTTGTCCTGCTTCTTCTTGTCCTGCTTCTTCTTGTCCTGCTTCTTCTTGGCGTCGGCCTTCTTCTGCGCGTCCTTCTTCTCGGACGGCGCGCCGAGGTCGAGCCCGAGCTGCGCCCGCGCAGGAGGCGCGGCGAGCAGCGCGAGCAGCACGATGAGGAGCGCGCGCGTCATGGGCTCACCGGAGGGCGCGGTTTCGCGTCGGCAGGAAGAAGGAGACCCCGAGCTCCGCGAAGAGCTGGTTCTGCAAGTTGCTGCCCGAACCGATGTTCGGGACCTTCACGGCGTACACGTAGTCCTTCAGCTCGAGGCGGGCGGCGATCGAGGGCGTGAAGAACACGCGCACCCCGAGCCCCACGTGCCCGCCGACGCTCGTGGCCATCGCGGGCGCGCTCGCCGCGTCGGCCTTGGCGAGCACCGTGTCGTAGGCGATGAGGTCGGGCCCGGCGAACACGGAGAGGTCGAAGTGGGCCACCTGCTCGGACATCACGTTCAGCTTGCCGTACACCGGCGCCCAGGCCGCCTCGGCTCCCGCGATCCAGCGGATCCGCCCCGGCACCTGGCGGAGCATGACCTCGTTCGCGTCGGCACAGCCGGTGGACGCGGAGCAGACCACGGCGGACCCGCTCTTCACCGCCGCGCCGCCTGCCGCGTGCACGGCGGCGGAGAGGCTCTCGGTGAAGTGATACCCGAGCTTCAGGCCGCCGAAGTACTTGGTGAAGAACGCGTCGTTCAGGGAGAGGTTCCCCGTGGCGGTCACCTCGAAGCGGTGGGCCTTCTCGTAGAGCTGGCCCGAGACCGGCGGGATCTTCCCGGCGAACGCGTCCGACTTGGACTGCGCGGCCGCGGCGGGCGGGAGCGCCGCGCAGGCGAGCGCGGCGACGGCGGCGAGGCTCGTGCGTCGGGCGCTCATGGGTGCACGTACTCGAACGTGGTCGGGAAGAAGAAGGAGAGGCCCACGTTGGCGACGAAGACCTTCTGGACCGTGGCCGGAAGGGAGGCGATGGGGCGGTCGGGATAAAGCGTGGCCGTCATGCCGAGCTCGAACGCCAGCCACTCCTTCGGATAGAAGCGGACGCCGCCGCCGAAGTCGGTGGCGATGTGCGGATCCTCGTTGCGCGGCGGCTCGGTCGTAGCGGTCCAGACGAGGCCGAACCCCGCGGACAGGAACAGATCGAAGTGGATGATCTGCTTCTGGAGGAACGACACCTTCCCGTAGACCGGCGACCAGATGCCGTCGAGCATCAGCTGGTCGTAGATCTGGGACGAGAGGAGCTGTCCCCCGAAGGCGATCTTGCCCGCGCGCGCGTTGTCGGTCCGGATGGGGGCGGGCTGCCACGAGCTCGGGCTCGAGAGCTCCGGCTTGCGGTAGGTCACGCCGCGGAGCGCGAGCCCGAAGCTGTCGTGGAAGTTGTACGCGAGGCGCAGGCCGGCGCCGAACTTCTGGTAGAAGGCGTCGTTCACGGTGAGCGCGAACACGGGCGCGACCTCGAAGCGCCCGCGCTTCATGAACCCCTTCCGCTGCACCGCCTTCACCTTGTCCCCGAGCGCGACGTCCTTCTCGGAGAAGGGCACGACGGGCCGCGCTTCCGGCTGCGCGGGAGTGGGCTTCACGGACGGTTCAGCCGGCTTCGACAGGTCGATGGGCGGCAGCTCGGTCGTCTCGCCGCGATCCTTCTGCTTCGGCGGCTGGGACAGATCGAGCCCCGGCGCTTCCTGAGCGAACGCCGGGAGTGCCGCGGCCAACCACAGGATGGCAAGGAGTGATCTCATGGGCGTGGTTCGACGGATGGTGCCATCCTAGCCAAAGGGCGGAAGACGGGCAACGCGGGACGACCCGGAAACCCACGTCCATACGTGGCTGTAGGGCGCTGTAGCCCACCCACAGCGTTCCTTGTCGCCGCGCCGTGCGCGTGCTAACGATTCAGCGATCCATGCGCCGCTTCGCATCGAACATGCTGCTCGTGGTCGCGCCGCTCCTCGCGCTCTCCGCCTGCCAGAAGCCCGATGTCGGCCAGCCGTGCACGATTGCATGGGGCGACTCGTGGGAGAGCGATCCGCTCATGCCCCCGCCCCCGAGCGCGACCACGACCACCGCGGACTACTTCGAGAGCGGCAACCTCACGTGCGAGAACCTCGTGTGCATCGTGTCGCCCGCGGGGGCCGGGTCGCAGTACGATCGGGGCGCGGCCGGGGGGTACTGCTCGAAGTCCTGCGTCTCGAACTCGGACTGCTTCGAGTCCGAGACGGGGCTCGTGTGCAGGCAGATGGTGCTCGACCCGGTGTTCCTCGCGCAGCTCTCTCCCGAGCTGCGCGACCGGTACGCGCCGGAGTTCCAGGCGTCGAGCTTCTGCGCAGTCCCGTGATGGCGCTGCGCCCCCTCGCGGTCATCTCGCTCGCTGCGCTCCAGTGCGCGTCGCGCGCCCCCGACGCGACCGCGCCGGCGGGGCGCGTCGTCGTCGAGACCGCGGCCGGCGGGCGCCACGCGATCTCGGTCGAGATCGCGCGCACCGACGCGGAGCGCGCGAAGGGGCTCATGAACCGGCGCGAGCTCGCGCCCGACGCGGGGATGCTCTTCCTGTTCGACGAGACGGCGCCCCACGCCTTCTGGATGAAGAACACGCTCATCTCGCTCGACATGATCTTCATCGCCGAGGATGGGCGGGTCGTCGGCATCGTCGCGCGGGCGACCCCGGGGGACCTCTCGCCGCGGTCGGCCGGCCCGAGCCGCTACGTGCTCGAGGTGAACGGCGGGTGGGCCGAGGCCCATGGCGTGAAGCCGGGCGATCGGGTGCGCTTCGAGAACGTGCCGCGGTGGTGAGCTCGCGGGCGGCGCTCGCGACCCTTCACTTCCGCAGCAGGCGGGTCGCGACGAGCGGACCGAGGCTCTCGTACATCAGGCTCTCGACGACGCCCTCGAATGCGACGCGATCGCGCTCCTCGGTCCACACGAAGCGGATGCCCATCCCGGGCTCGTCGCCGGTGGCGCTCGCGTGGACCACCTCGCCGTTCAGCTCGAAGGGCTTCGGCACGCCCCGGCACCGTGAGCCGGAACAGGAAGCGCGTCCCGACGGGGAGCGTCTTCTTCGTCTTGATGAAGGTGCCGCCCTTCGAGATGTTCTTCGTATAGTCGGCGAAGAAGCTGTTCAGCTTCTTGTAGTCGACCTTCAGCTCGATGGGCGCGCGCCCGTGCTCTCGGTGTTCCGCCATCGCGCGGCATGTTATCCCGGGCGTGCCTCGCTGCGGTAGATCGGGCGGACCGATATCGGGGGAAGCGTGAACGGCCGTACGCTCGAGATCGCCCGCTCGTTCGCCCGGCGCCGCTCGGTCCGGTTCGGCGCCGCCGCGGCATTCGCGCTCGGCGCCGGCGCGAGCGCGCTCCCCCTGCTCGAGGCTCCGGGCTGGGAGCTCGGAGAGGCCGCCGCTCCTCGCGGCGGCCCTGCTCGCGCCGTTCGTCGGGATCGCCGCGGCGCGCCGGGAGCGAGCGCATCCCGCGCCGTCGCCGCTCGCCGCCTGGGGTGCGTCCTCGCTCGTCCTCGGCGGGCTCGTCGCGCTCCTCGTCGCGGGCGCCTTCGTGCGCGCCGCGCTCGGGCCCCTGCACCGTGATCGGTGCCGCGGCGGGCTTCGTCCCGCTGCTCGCTGTCCCCTCGATCCTGCTCGGCGCCGCGCTCGCCGTCGCGGTCGGGTTCGTGGCGCACGGCCGCGCCGCCGCGGCGGGCCTGTACGCCCTCGCCGCTCTCGCCTCGCTCGCGTGCCTCGCTCCACGCCGCCTACCGCGGGCCTGCGGCGTTCGTGTTCGACCCGCTCCTCGGCGCCTGGCCCGGACCGATCTACGACGAGGCGCTCGTGCCGGACCTGCGCGTCGCGCTGTTCGCGGCCGCGGCCGCGGCACAGGCCATCGCGGTGGCGGCCGTCGCGCAGGCCTTCGTGCGGGCGGGCTCGGCCGGGCTGCGCGCCGCCGCGCGGCCCCTCGTCGCGGCGGCCGTCGCGGTCGGGGCGCTCGTCTCCGCAGGCGCAGCGCTGGAATTCTCCGGACTGTCCGGGTCACGTGCCACCGTCGCGCGCGCGCTCGGCGGCAGGCGCGAAGGATCGCGCTGCACCGTGATCTTCCCTTCGGAGCGGCCGGCCGCGGCAGTGGACGCGCTCCTGCGGGAGTGCGAGTTCCATCTCGCGGACGTCGGGCGGGCTCTCGGCGTCCCGCCCCCCGGGCGCGTCACCGCCTACGTCTACCGGAGCGCGGAAGAGAAGCGCAGGCTCGTCGGCGCAGCCGCGACCGAGTACGCGAAGCCATGGCTCCGCGAGATCCACCTCGTGGACGCTCCGTTCCCGCACCCCCTCCTCCGCCACGAGCTCGTGCACGTCGTCGGGGCGGAGCTCGCGGGTGGGCTGCTCGGCGTGCCGGCGCGCGCGGCCGTCCTCGTCTCCCCGGGGCTCATCGAGGGGCTCGCGGCGGCGCTCGAGACGCCCCGCGGCCGCTACACCGTCCACGAGTGGTCGCGCGCCGCGAGGGAGCTCGGGCTTCTCCCCGACGTGGCGCGCATCGTCGGCCCCGCCGGCTTCTACGCGGAGCCGCCGGCGCGCGCGTACACGGCCGCGGGGAGCTTTCTCGCGTTCCTGCTCGAACGGCACGGCGCCGAGCGGGTGCGAGAGGCGTACCGGACGGGCGACGTCGCCCGCGCGATGGGGGTGCCGCTCCGAGCGCTCGCCGACGAGTGGGCGCGCTTCCTGGACGGGGTCGAGCCGCCGCCGGGGATCGGCGCAGCGGCGCGGGCTCGACTCGGGAGGAAGAGCCTCTTCGCGCGGCCGTGCGCACGAGAGGTGGCGACGCTCGAGGCGCGGGCAGCATCCGCCGCCTCGGTCGGGCGCGCGGCCGAGGCGTGTGCGCTGTACGGGAAGGCCGCGGAGCGCTCCGGGAGCGCCGCGAGCCTGAAGGCGATGGGCGACGTCCGCGCGCGGGCGGGCGATCTCGATGCCGCTGCCGAGGCGTACCGCGCCGCGCGCCGCGCCGCCGAAGACGACGGCGCGCTCCGCGCAGCGGTCGGAGCGGCGGAGGGCGACCTCGCGTGGAGACGCGGCGACGTCGCCGCGGCCGCGGCCGCGTGGTCCGGCACCCTCGCCACGAACCCGGAGCTCGCCGAGACCCGGCTCCTCGAGGCGAAGATCGTCGCCGCGAGGGATCCCGAGCTCGGGCCCGCGGCGCGCCCGCTCCTTCTCGGCGACGGCGACCCGGCCCTGGCGCTCGCCCGCGTCGCCCGGGTCGACCACCCGCTGGCCGCGTACCTCGCCGGCCGCGCCCTCGCGACGCGCGGTGAGGCGGCCGCCGCGATCCCGGAGCTCGACCGCGCCACGGCCGGGGGCCTGGCGCCAGCGCTCGACCGCGAGGCCCGCTTCCTCCTCGCCGACGCGCGCTGCGCGGCGGGGGCGCGCTCGGCAGGCGAGGAGATGCTCCGGCCCCTCGCCGGGATGGCTGCAGCGGCGGCTGACCGCGCCCGCGCCGAGGAGTCGCTGCGGCGATGCGCGTATGGAGCATTGTAGTCGCTCTGATGATTCGTCGCTTCTCTCGGGGTACGGACCGCGGGAACGCTCTCGAGGGCGCATTCCCCTCCGGGCGCTGGCCGGGGAGGCCCCTCGGCCGTGCACGGGGAGGGCTCCCTCCCGGCCCAGCCCCCGGTGCGGAACCGCGATCTGGCGCACAGCGCGGCGCGCAAAATGTTGTGACGAATCATCAGACCCGCGCTACCGCACGCCGCGCAGCCGGTCGATGGCCGCCTTGGGGTTCTTGACCCCGTTCCGGATGAGCCACCACGTCACCTTCATGCCCCCGAGCGCGAGCACGCCCAGGTAGCCGTGGCCGAGCAGCCGGGTCGTGGGCGCGTCGATCGAGACCTTCACCTTGAAGGCGGGATCCCGCTCGAGCACGAGCTTGAAAAACTCGACGCCGAACTCGCCGACGTCCTCGCTGCCGAGGCCGGTGATCCGGCTCACCGCGCCGTCGGGGAGCCGCAGGGTGAAGTCGGGATCGTCGGCCGCGCCCTCGCACACCTCCGGCGCGCCCGTCTCCATGGTGAAGCGCGCGGGCCCTCCGTCGAGGGCCAGGTTCACGCGCGCGCCGCGCGCGAGCGGCCGCGTCGCCTTGCGGGCCGCGGGGGCACTCTCGAAGAACCTCTTCAGGGACTCGTAGCTCGGAAGGGACATGCGGCACGAATGTAAGCAGGTCCGGCGCGGGCCGGCGACCCCCGGGCCGATGTCCTCCTCTGCCCGACCCGGCGGCGCGGTCCGAGGCGCGCACGCGGCGCGTGGCGCCGGCGAGCTTCCTGTTCCCATTGACGCCGGCCGGGGCTCGGGACAGAGTCCCGCCATGACGATCCGCACCGCCCTCATCGCCCTCATCACCCTCGCCGCCGCCGGCTGCGCACCTCGCCGGATCCCGGGCACGAACCTCGAGAGCACGACGGACAGCCGCGCGGTGTACGACGTCGTGCAGGCGTACCGGCAGGCGATGGAGAAGCGCGACGCCGCCGCGGTGCTCGCCCTCGTCGCACCCACCTACTTCGACACGGGCGGGACCCCCGACCCCGCCGACGACCTCGACCGGGCCGGCCTGGAGGCGGCGCTCGCCAAGGACCTTCCGCACGCAGAGGGCGTCAGGCTCGACTTCACCATCCGCAAGATCGAGATCGCCGGCGACGAGGCGCAGGCGGAGCTGTTCTACGACTCGTACTACCGCGTGCAGACGCCCGACCGGGTGGTGCCGCGGCGCGACTCCGACGTCCACCGGATGAGGCTCCAGAAGATCGGCGGGGTCTGGAAGATCGCCTCGGGGCTTTGAGGCGTATCGCTCACATCGCTCAGGCACCCACGAGCCGCCGGAAGCCCGGCTCGCCCATGTCCACCAGCGCCGCGAGCCGGTCCCGATAGCGGCGCCAGTCCTTCTTCACGAGCCGGTCCGCGCCGAGCCCGGCGCGATGGTAGCCGCCCTTCGGCTCGGGGCGCACGCGCTCCGGGGCAGGCAGGCCGAAGCCGCGCAGCGCCGCAGCGAGCTCCTCGCTGTCCAGCAACGTGTACAGGGCCATCTCCGTCTCCTTCACCTCGGGGCGGCGGGCTCGGGCGGGCCCGCGAGCGCCTCCCCGAGATCGATCCGCCGCCACTCCGCCGCGACGATCCGCCAGCCGTCCTCCTCACGCTCGAGCGCGAGGTCGAACCGGTGCGCGCCGGCCTCGTCCGGGAGAAGCGCGGCGAGCGCCTTCCCTTTCCCGCTGCCGCGGACGAGGATCGCGTCCACGCCGGCGCGTGCCCGTGCCCCCTCGACCCGGATCCGGGAGCCCGCGATCGAGACGGAGACCGCGTCGCCGCGCAGGACATGGAAGGCGACGAGCTGCTTCACGCCCGCCTTGTCGAGGCCCTCCCCGCGGAATCGCTCCGAGAGCCCGGCCACCGCGTCCCCGATCCGCTTCTCCTCGGCGGCGCGCGCGCCACCCTCGATGAGCGCGCGGATGCGGTCCTCGTCCGTTCGATCGTCACGAGCGAGCAGGCGCGCGAGCGCGAGCGCGACGATCGCGGCTGCGGCTGCGGCGAGGGCGACGTTCCGGCGCGACATGTCTCCTCCGGGGCCCGGGCCGGCGGCCGGGCGCGCGCTCGTCGGCTCCTCGGGCGAAAGCGACGGGAGCGGTTAGAATCCGTCCACAGGATCGCCCCCCGCACGGGGCACTGGCAGTAGACTCCACGACCGTGAGCCGGGACAAGAAGGACCACATCGCCCTTTCAGACGCGCACAACTCGCGCGGCATCGAGCTCGCCGACCGCGGGTGGCTGGACGAGGCCGTCAAGGAGTTCCAGAAGGCGATCGAGCTCGATCCGGGCTCCGCCCACGCGCACGACAACCTCGCCACCGTCTTCTCCGAGAAGAAGCTCTGGCGCGAGGCGCTGCACGAGTACCTCACGGCCATCCGGCTCGAGCCCGACAGCGCCACGGCGCACTACAACCTCGCCTGCTTCCTCGCCTCGCACGGCGCGGACATGGCGATCTCCGAGTACCAGGAGGCGATCCAGCAGGAGCCCGAGTACCCCGACGCCCACCTGAACCTCGCGCTCACCTATGCCGACCAGGACCGGCTCGACGATGCCCGCCGGGAGCTGAAGCGCGCCATCGAGCTCGCGCCCAAGGACCCGTTCCCCCGCCACGAGCTGGCCGCGATCCTGATGGACGAGGGGGATTACCGCGCGGCGATCGGGCAGCTGAAGGAGGTGGTCCGGCTCGAGCCGCAGAACTTCGAGGCCTGGCTCGACCTCGGCATCTGCTACGCGCAGAAGGGCTTCTACGCGGAGGCGGAGCGCGCGTACGCGAAGGCGCGGGAGCTGCAACCGGAGGACCTCCTCCTCGACTACAACACCGCGGCCCTGTACGCGCTCTGGGGAAAGGCGGGCGACTCGCTCGCCGCGCTCCGGAAGGCGGTGGCGACCGACCCGGCCAAGGTGCGGAGCTGGCTCCAGTCGGACCCGATGTTCGACACGCTGAAGGGCACCTCGGAGTTCGACGCGCTCGCGCGCGGGTAGCGCCGGCGTCCCCTTCACGCTGCGCTTAATTTCGCTTCACCGTGCACTTTCGGTCCGGTACGCTCCGCGTCCATGCCCGAGCTCGCCTTCTTCCGCCACGGCGAGGAGCTCCTTCGCGTGGCGCTCGACGATCGCACCGCCATCGGCCGAGATCCCGGCTGCGACGTCTCGCTGCCGGACCCGACCCTCTCGCGCGTACAGGCGGTCGTCGAGCGGCGCGGCGACGCGTGGCACCTCGTCGACCGGTCCGGACGTGGCACGCGCGTCGCCGGTGCGGAGGTCCCCGAGGCCCTCCTCTCGGACGGCGCCGAGATCGCGCTCGGCACGTGGCGGGCCCTGTTCCGCACCGTGGTCGCGGGCGGCGCCGAGAACACGCACGCGTCGGGCGGCACGCAGCTCCGGGCCGAGGGCGAGGCGCGCGTCTCGCCGCCCGGCGCGAAGCTGCGGCTCCGCGCGGGCGGCCGCGAGCGCACGATCCCGATCACGTCGGCGGGGGTCGTCGTCGGCAAGGACCCGACCTGCGACGGCGCGATCGAGGATCCGTTCATCTCGATGCGCCACCTGCGCATCGAGCCGCAGGGGGCGCGGTGGATCCTGGTGGATCTCGGCTCCACGAACGGCACCTTCATCTCGGGGGCGCGGGTCGCGCGCGCCGAGCTTCCGCTCGGGGTCCCCGTCCAGCTCGGCGACGCGGAGATCGTGCTCGAGCCACGGGAGGCGCAGGAGCCCGCGCGCGCCGAGGCGTTCGAGGGGATGACCTCCCGGGACGCGGCGATGCGACAGGTCTTCGAGCTCGTCGAGCGGGTGGGCGCGTCGGACGCCGCGGTGACCATCCTCGGCGAGACCGGCACGGGGAAGGAGCTCGTCGCCCGCGCGCTCCACGCGCGCTCCGGGCGGCGCGACGGCCCGTTCATCCCGGTCAACTGCTCCGCCATCGCCGAGTCGCTCATCGAGTCCGAGCTGTTCGGACACGAGAAGGGCGCCTTCTCGGGCGCCGAGCGGATGCGCAAGGGCGCCTTCGAGGAGGCCGATCGCGGAACGATCTTCCTCGACGAGATCGGCGAGCTGCCGCTCGATCTGCAGCCGAAGCTCCTGCGCGTCCTCGAGCTCGGCGAGGTGAAGCGGGTCGGCGCGTCGCGGCCCATCACCGTCGACGTCCGGATCGTGGCGGCCACGCACCGCGATCTGCGCGCGCAGGTCCGGGCGGGGAAGTTCCGGGAGGACCTCTTCTATCGCCTGTGCGTCGTCCCGGTGACGGTGCCGCCGCTCCGGCAAAGGAGGGGGGACATCGCCGCGCTCGCCGAGATCTTCCTGCAGCGCGCCGCACCCCGCGGCCTCGTGCTGCGCTGGTCGCCCGAGGCGATGGCGAAGCTCGAAGGCTACGACTGGCCCGGCAACGTGCGTCAGCTCCGAAACGTCGTCCTGCGCGCGCTCCTGTTTCGCGGCGAGGGGCTCGTCGTGCCGCCGGCGGCGGTCATGTTCGAGGACACCCGGGCGGCGCGTGGCCCCGCCGGCGACGACGACACGATGTACGTCCGCGGTCTCACGCTCGAGGAGATCGAGCGCGAGGCCATCCGCCTGTCGCTCCGCCGGAACAAGGGGACCCGGGCCGCCGTCGTGAAGGAGCTTCAGATCGCGAAGAGCACGGTCATGAAGCGGATCGGGCAGTGGGGGCTGCACGCGGAGGGGCGCGCTGCAGGCGCACCGGCGGAGCCGGAGGACGAAACCGACGACGACCGTTGAGCCCGCGAACGTGAGCTCGCGAGCGCGCGAATCGGGAGCCCTGGTTCAGTGCAGCCCGCGGAGCTTCCCGCGACCCGCTCCGTCCGCGGAGCGCGGACCCGGGTCATCGGCCAGCTCGATCGCGTCCTTCCGCGACGCGAACCCGGTCGGGCTCGGCGCGAGCGGCGCGATGCCGTAGTGGCGCTGCAGCGCCTGGTCGAGGTCGGCCTCGCCGGCGAGCGCCGGCTTCACCTGCAGCCCGGTCGCGAACTCGATCTCGCCGAGGACGTCGAGGTTCGCCGGATCGGAGAGCGCGACGACGAGGGGCCCGCGGCGGCCCTCGCTCAGGCGCGCCAGGGGGAGGACGCGGCGCGCGCGGACGAGCTTCTCGGGCACGAGCGCGAGCACGTGCGGAGGGATGAGCCGGTCGCCGATCTCGATGACGGGGACGGCGAGCTGCGCTCCGAGGACGTCGATGAGCGACTTCTCGTCCATGAACCCGAGCTGGACCACGGCGCGGCCAATCCGACCGCCCCACTGGCGCTGGTAGGCGAGCGCGCTCTGGAGCTGCGTAGGATCGAGCCTCCCCTGCTCCACGAGCATCTCACCGATGCGGATGCGGGCCATGGGGTCTCCTCGGCGGGGGCGTTCCCCCGGGGGTCCCTGCGAGAGACGTGCCGCGAATCGGTACACGTCGAAACGCGGGGTTGCGTAGCGGAAGACCGTGAAAATGCCGTGCTGCGGCTGTAGCAAATGCGGAGGTGTGCAAAAACGTGCGTACTGGACGCACCTGGAACGCTCGGGCTACTTGCGCTTCGACTCCGGCCTCTTCTTCTCCGGCCCGGTCTTCGCCGCCTTCGGCGGCTTCTCTGGCGGGGGCGGCGCGACCTCTCGCAGGCGAGCCTTCGCCTTCGCCGCTGCGTCCGACTTCGGGTACCGCTCGACGAGCTGCCCGAGCACCGAGATCGCCTCGTCCTTCATCTCGAGCCGGAGCATCGCCTCCGCCGCCCCGAGCATCGCGACGGGCGCGCGGTCGGAGCGCGGGAAGTCTTCGGCGACCTTTCCGTAGGACAGGAGCGCCTCCCGGAACCGCTTCTGCCCGAAGAGGAGCTCTCCCGCGCGGAACCCCGCCTCGGCCGACCTCGGGTCGGAAGGCCACTTGCGCACGTACTCCTCGTAGATCTCGCGCGCGATGCCCTTCTCGCCGCGCTCGTCCTCCTTGTGGGCGAGCGCGAGGAACGCCGCCTTGTCGTCCTGCTTCGGAAGCGCGGCGATGCGCTGCCGCGCCTCGTAGGCGTCGAGGGCGCCCTGCCCCTTCAGCGCGGTGAAGCGCGCGTCGGTGTCGGAGCGGAGCCCTCCCACGGCGCGGTCGAGCTCGGCGAGCCGGTGCTGCGACACCTCGAGCTCGCCCTTCACCTTCGCGAACTCGTCCTGGAGACGTGAGAGCGTCACGCCCAGGTCCGCCCCGCTCCGCTTCGCCGCCTGGTTCAGCTCGTCGATCTTGGCCTGGACCTCGCGGATCTTCTGGTCCACCTTCTCGACGCGTTCCCGGACCGCCTGACGCTGGTCCTCGAGCGTGCGCTGCTGCTCGACGTTCTGCACCTCGAGCCGCTGGATGCGCGCCTCCATCTGGCGCCCCGCCTCGAGAGGCACGAAGCACGCCGCGAGCGTCGAGGCCCCGACGACGATCGCGGCGGTGCCGAGCCTCCGGGGCATCAGCGATCGACCTGGAACTCGACGCGGCGGTTGCGCGCCCAGCACTCCTCGCTCGAGTCGGTGCACAGCGGCTTCTCCTCGCCGAAGCTGACGGTGTCGAGCTTCGTCGCGACGCCGAGATCGGAGAGATACTTGCGGGCGGACTCTGCGCGGCGGGCGCCGAGCGCGATGTTGTACTGCGTGGTCCCGCGCTCGTCGGCGTGCCCGGAGACGGTGATCTTCTTCGCGGGGGCCTGCTTCACGCAGCCGGCGAGCCGCTGGAGCGAGCTCTGCGAGGCGGACGTGAGGGTCGCCTGGTCGAAGCCGAACCGGATCGTGAACGAGGCGGCGTCGGCGCACTCGGGCGGGACGGCGCCGCGAGCGGCCTCCGCCGCCTTCCCGGCCTCGGCGGCCTCGTCGCGCTGCGCGACGCACCGCTCGGCCTCACAGCGCTGGCCCTCGGGGCAGTCGGCGTCCTTCGTGCACTGCGGCTTCGGCACGCACTTGTTCGCACGGCAGACGAAGCCGTCCTTGCAGTCCGAGTCCTGCGCACATTCCTGACAGCGGCCCTCTACGCACACCTTGCCGAAGCCTTCCTGCTCGAGGCAGTCCTGGCTCGACTTGCACTCGCCCTGCTTCGGCTTGGCCGGGCAGCCGGCAAGCGCGGCGAGGGCGGTGGTGGTCAAAGCGAGAAGGAGAACGCGGCGCATGTGGCCTCCTCTGGCGATTTCGCGCGGTGGTGCGGAAGCTCTTTAGTGGCCCCGTTCGTAACACCTGTCAAAGGATTTCCTTCCCCCGGCCCATCGGAATACACCCTGCGGCGACGGCGAAGCCGGCGCAGTAACATCCCGTCCCATGCCCGCCACGGTCCTCCTCGTCGACGACGAGCGGAACATCCAGGTCACCCTCTCGCGCGCCCTGTCGATGGAGGGCTACGCCGTCGAGGTCGCGGGCGGAGGGGTGGAGGCCCTCGAGAAGATCGCCGCACTGCCGGTGGACGTCGTGGTGATGGACGTGCGGATGCCGGACCTCGACGGCCTGGCCGTGCTGGAGAAGGCCCGCGAGACACGCCCGGAGCTTCCCTTCGTCGTCATGTCCGGTCACGGGTCGATCGACACGGTCCGGAGCGCGTTCAAGCTCGGCGCCTTCGACTACCTCGAGAAGCCCATCACCGAGAAGGAGAAGCTCCTCGTCGCGGTCCGGAACGCGCTCGCGATGCGGAGCCTGCGCGAGGAGAACGCGCGCCTGCTGCGCGAGGCGGGGCCGCTCGAGATGGTGGGCGGCGGGCCGGCGATGAAGAAGCTGTTCGACGTGATCCGCCGCACCGCCCCGTCGGAGGGACGGGTCCTCGTCACCGGCGAGAACGGGACCGGGAAGGAGCTCGTCGCGCGCGCCCTCCACGAGCACTCGCGCCGCAAGGCGGCGCCCTTCGTGAAGCTCAACTGCGCTGCGGTCCCGGCGGAGCTCATCGAGAGCGAGCTGTTCGGCCACGAGCGCGGCGCCTTCACGGGCGCGGTCGCGGCGCGGCGCGGCAAGTTCGAGCAGGCCGACGGCGGGACGCTCTTCCTGGACGAGGTCGGGGACATGCCGCCCGCGATGCAGGCGAAGCTCCTGCGCGTCCTGCAGGAGGGCGAGTTCGAGCGGGTGGGCGGCCAGCAGACGCTTCGCTGCGACGTGCGCGTCGTGGCCGCGACCAACAAGGACCTCGCGGCGGAGGTGAAGGCGGGCCGCTTCCGCGAGGACCTCTTCTACCGCCTCGCCGTCGTCCCGATCCACGCGCCGCCGCTCCGCGAGCGGCGGGAGGACGTGCCGGAGCTCGCGACGCGGTTCCTCGCCGAGGCCTGCGAGCGGAACGGCCGCCGCCCGATGCGCCTCGCGCGCGAGGCGCTCCTCGCGCTGCAGGCGCACGAGTGGCCCGGGAACGTGCGCGAGCTGCGCAACCTCGTCGAGCGGCTCGCGATCCTGTGCGACGGGCCCGAGATCGTCGGGGACGACGTCGCCGCGGTCCTCCCCGATGCGCGCCGCCCCCGGGCGGACCGCTTCCGGGCCGGCGCCTCGTTCCACGACCTGGTCGAGGAGGCGGAGCGGGAGATCATCCTCGGAGCGCTCGACGCACATCGGGACAACGTCTCCGACACGGCGCGGGCCCTCGGCCTCGAGCGGAGCCACCTCTACAAGAAGATGCGGGCGCTCGGGATCAAGCGGGGGATGGGCGAATCCTGATTCAGGTCGTGGACGTGGACCTGGACGTGGACCTGGTCGTGGACGTGGACCTGGTCGTGGTCGTGGACGTGGTCGTGGTCGTGGACTTCGACCTCGACCTCGACTTCGACCAGGGGAGGTCTAGGTCCACGTCCACGTCCACGACCACGTTCCCGTGTCCACCGGGACACGTCGCCGGGAATCCCGCGGCGGACCGCGCGTTTCCAGGTGGCACGCCGCCTGCTCTCTCGCCCGCCGGACCCCATGCCCACTCGCGAAACCAGCGCTTTGCCGGACGAGGCTCCGGGCAGTATCGTTCGCCTCCCCTCCGTGCGCCGCCTCTCTCCCAGAACCCGACGGGTCATACGCATCGTGGCGCTCGCCAGCCTGGCCGCCTGCCTGGCGGGGGCCGGGGTCGTCTTCTTCTGGACGCGCGAGCTCCCGGCCTTCGGCGGCCTCAAGGACTACGAGCCGCTCGTCACCACCCGGGTGTTCGGCGCCGACGGCAGCGAGGTCTTCGAGTTCGCGCGCGAGCGGCGGACCGTCGTCCACCTCGATCAGATCCCGCCGATCCTCCGGAAGGCGGTGCTCGCGGCCGAGGACGCGCACTTCTACGAGCACGAGGGCGTGAACTACCTCGCCATCGCGCGCTGCGCGGTGAAGGGGCTCCTCCTCGGCGGCGTGAAGTGCGGCGGCTCGACGATCACCCAGCAGGTGGTGAAGACGTTCCTGCTGCAGAGCGAGTGGCGCGTGAAGCGGAAGGTGAAGGAGCTCGTGCTCGCCCCACGGCTCGAGCAGAACCTCACCAAGGACGAGATCCTGTTCCTGTACCTGAACCAGATCTACCTCGGGCACCTGCGCTACGGGGTCGAGGAGGCGAGCCGGTTCTACTTCGGGAAGAGCGTGAAGGACGTCACGCTCGGCGAGGCGGCCACGCTCGCCGGGGTGATCCAGTCCCCCATGCGCCACTCCCCCGTGAACCACCCCGCCTCGGCGAAGGCGCGGCAGAAGTACGTCCTGCGCCGGATGATGGAGGAAGGGTTCATCACGGCGGCCCAGGCGGACGCGGAGGCGGCGCGGCCGATCGTGGTGCGACCGCCGGAGGACCGGCCCCCGGGGGACTGGTACGCCGACGAGGTCCGCAAGGTGCTCGACGAGCGGTACGGGGCGGAGGCGGTCGAGACGCAGGGGCTGCAGGTGGACGTGGCGATGGACCCTGTCCTCCAGCGCTACGCGGAGGCGGCGCTCTCGGCGGGCCTGCGGGCCGTCGACAAGCGGCAGGGCTTCCGCGGCCCGGTCCTCCACCTCGAGGCGGGTCAGCTCGAGGCGGCGCTCCCGCTCTGGCGCGAGCGGCTCGCGCGCGCCGAGCCGCGCCCGGGGCAGGTGCTCGTGTGGGACCTCGGGCGCGTGAACGCGAAGGGGATCGACGCCGACGACGCGGAGGAGAAGGGCGTGGCCCGCATGGCCCGCGCTCGCGCTCTCGAGGCGGGGGAGATCTACGCGGCGCTCGTCTCCGCCGTCGACGACCATGCGGCGACGGTGGACCTCGGGAACGCGACCGGGAAGCTGTCGCTCGCCGACGTGCAGTGGGCGCGCAAGTGGAACGCGACGCAGGCCACCGCCGCGCCGAAGAAGGTCTCCCAGGTCGTCTCCCCCGGCGACGTGATCCTCGTGCGCGTCATGCCGGGGAAGATCCCGCTCGAGCGCGCCGCGCGCGAGCGGAAGCCGATCCCGCTCTCGCTCGAGCAGACGCCCCAGGTGCAGGGCGCGCTGGTCGCGCTCGACCCCGTCACACGCGGCGTCCGGGCGCTCGTGGGCGGGTACGACTTCCAGGTGTCGCAGTTCAACCGCGCCACGCAGGCGCGCCGGCAGCCGGGCTCCGCCTTCAAGCCGTTCGTGTGGGGCGCGGCGCTCGAGTCCAGGCGCTTCACGCCGGCCACGGTGGTCTACGACACGCCCGACCTCTACCGCGACCCGTGGACCGGCAAGGAGTGGAAGCCGCGGAACTTCGAGAAGGACACCTTCGACGGGCCGATGCTCCTCGGCGCCGCCCTCGCCCACTCGAAGAACACCGTGTCCGTGAAGCTCGTCGACGCCGTCGGCGTGGACGCGGTCGCGTCGTTCGCGCATCGGATGGGGATCTCGACCGACCTGCCGAGGAACCTCACCGTGGGGCTCGGGACGGGCGAGGTCATCCCGATCGAGCTCGTGAACGCGTACGCCTCGATCGCGGCGCGCGGGTTCCACGCCGCGCCGCTGTTCGTGCTCCGCGTGCGCGATCGCAACGGCACCGTGCTCGAGGAGCACCGGCCCGTTCCCGCATGGGAGGCGGCACCCGACGGGAGCGCGCTGCCGGTCGCGAGCGCGACCCCGACCGCGACGCCCGCTCACCCTGAGCGTAGCGCCGCCGAAGGCGGCGCGGAGTCGAAGGGGACCCCGACCGCGATCCCCACCTCGACCTCGAGCGCGACCCCGCCAGCCGAGGCTTCCCCACCCGCCCCCGGCAGCTTCGTCGTCCCCGAGGGCGGTACCCGGCCCGACGTCGCCTTCGTCCTTACCTCGCTCATGAGGCAGGTGGTCGAGTCGGGGACGGGCGCCGCCGCGAAGGCGCTCGCCCGTCCGACCGCGGCGAAGACGGGCACCGCGCAGGAGCACCGCGACGCCTGGTTCGTCGGGTTCACGCCCGAGCTCGTCACGGGGGTCTGGGTCGGCTTCGACGACCACGCGCCGCTCGGCCCTCGCGAGACCGGCGCGGGCGCGGCCCTCCCGCCCTGGCTCTCGTTCATGCAGGCAGCGCTCGGCGCCCGGCCACCGGCCGAGTTCCGCACGGTCCCCGGGGTGGAGCTCGTCCGGATCGATCCGGCGACGGGTCACCTCGCGCCGGAGCGGCAGGCGGACGCGCCGTTCGCCGCCTTCCTCGCAGGCACCGCCCCGACGGCGGCGTCCGGCCCGGGCGCCGCGCCGCAGAACTTCTTCATGGACGACCACTGATCGGACCACGGTAGGCTCTGGGCCGCTCATGCGTCTCGCCGTCCTCGCCCTCGCCCTCGCCCTGTGCCCCGAAGCCGCGCGCGCCGCGGCGCCGGCGGCGCTCCAGGCCGCCGCGGACGCGCTCGTGCGCGAGGTGCGGCCGCCTGCCGACGGGCGCCGATCGCTTCTCCTCGTCGTGGAGACGCGCGCCGCCGCGCTGCGCGCACCGCTCGAGACGGCGCTCGACGCGGCGCTCTCCGCGCAGGGGTACGCCGTGACGCCGCAGCGGGGGAGCGGCGAGCCGGAGGCCGCCGCGCGGGCGGCGGGCCAGGACTGGCTCCTGCGGGTCCGCGCGGGCCTCGTCCCGGGCCGGCGCGAGCTCGCGCTGGTGGGCGAGCTCATCCCGGCGTGGGCGTCGTTCTTCCTGCAACGCCGTCCCGACGCCCGGGCGATCCCGCCGCGGATCGTGCAGGCGCGGGCGTCCGCCGATCCCGAGACGCTCCTCCTCGCGCGCGAGACCGCTCCCGCGGGGGCGCCGTTCGCCACGATCCGGAAGCTCGCCCGCGTGCCGGGACAGGTCCTCGCCGTCGCGATCGGCGAGCCGGCCGAGCCCGGACGCGCCGCCATCGTCGCCGCGACCACGCACGGAATCGTCGTCCTTTCGCCTGCCGGCGAGAGGGTCGCCGAGCGGGCGGTGGACCCGGGCCAGGACCCGAGGCCGGTGCGCGAACCCGCCGCTGCCGTGGCCATCGGCGACTTCGGCGGCGGCAGGATCGCGACGTTCCGGGCGGGCGCGATCCGCGGCGAGGTGCTCGCGCTCCGCGGCGAGCGGCTCGAGGCGGCGGGTGCGCTCGACGCGGCGCCCCTCTGCGCCACCGAGGCGGGGCCGCTCTTCGGCACGTACGAGCCGGGGACTGGCGTCTTTCGCGATATCCTCTCGACCCTCGTCGACCCCGCCGCGCCTCCACGCTCGCCCCGGAGGCTCTACGGCGCCGCGTGCGCGCCCCGCGGCGGCCGGATCGTGTTCGCGGTGCTCGGGACGGACCTCGCGCTCGAGCTCCTCGGCCCCGACCTGCGACCCGTGGCTCCGGCAACGCCTCCCGCCGCGCAGCGCGGGGCGCTGCTCACCGGCTCCGGCTTCGCCCTCGCCGACCTCGACGGGGACGGCGCCGCCGAGCTGGTCGCGTCCTCTCCCGATCCCGCCGCGCCGGAGCGGATCCGCATCCTCGCACCGCTCGCACAGGCGCCGCTCCTCCTCGACTCCGCGCCCATCCCGGGCGCGATCCTCGCGGGCGCGGCCGGCGACCTCACGGGGGACGGGGTGGACGACGCGATCCTCTGCGCGGTGGTCGTGGGGGACGACGGGACGCCTGCGACCGACCTCCTCCTCGTCACCTCCGACCCGCGCCAGGTGTCGCCGTGAGGGCCCGGATCCTGGCGCTCGCCGCGCTCGTCCCGGCCCTCGCCGCGGCCGGCGTCCGCCCCGGCTACGGCGGCACGGTGCGGATCGGCGTCCCCGCCGGCGCGCAGCCCGGAGATTCCGACCCTCGACGCCCTCGCGCAGCGCGCGGTTTCCGCGCCGCTCCTCGAGATCGACTCGAGGGGCCAGCTCGTCCCCGGTGCCCTCGCCGAGGTCCCTGCCGCCGAGGCGGGCGGGCGCGCATTCCGGCTGCGGCTTCGCCCCGGCCTCGCCGACGCGACCGGGCGCCCGTTCGGCGCGGCCGAGCTGTCCGAGCGGCTCGCCGCGCTGCTCTCGCGTGACACGCCGTCGCCGCACGCGTGGGTGGCGCTCCCGATCCTCGGGGCAGACGCCGTGCTCGAGGGGCGTGCCCCGCTGCTCGCAGGCGTGCAGGTCCTCTCCGCAAGCGAGCTCCTGCTGACGCTGGCGTTCCCGCTGCCCGAGCTCCCCTGGCTGCTCGCGACGCTCCCCCTCGCGGTGCCGAATGCGGGACCCTTCCTCGCTGCCTCCCGCCGCTCGCCGTCCGACCCGCTGCTCCTGCGCGCCAACGAGCACCACCACCGGGGGCGCCCGTTCGCCGACGCGGTCGAGCTCCGGCCGGTGGACGCACGCGGCGCGGCGCGCCAGCTCGCGCAGGGGGGCTCGACCTCGTCTTGCGTCCCGATGCGGCCGGAGGTCGTCCGAGGCCGGCGAGCCCGCCGCTCACGGCCACCGTCGCCGTCCTCCACCGCGCCCGCCTCGGGGCGGGTGCCGAGGCGGTGCGCCGCGCGCTGGGCAGCCTCGATCGCAGCGAGCTGGCACGCCGGTTCGTGCGCGGCCCCGCCGAGCCGCTCGCGACGCTCGTGCCCCCCGCGATCCTGCCCGGAGCGCCGGCCGCCGCGCCGCACGCGGCCACGCCCGCCGTGGGACCGGCGCGCGTGGCGCTCCTCGCCGACGCTGCGGCGCCCGACCAGCGTCCGCTCGCCGAGCGGATCCAGGTGAAGCTGTTCGATGCGGGCGTCCGCGCCACGGTCGAGCTGGTGGACCACGCGCGGTACGCGCAGCGGCTCGCCTCGGGCGAGTACGACGTGGCGCTGCTCTCGGTCTCGGTCGCCGGGCTGCGCCCCGCCCTCGCGGCGGGCCAGATCGTCTTCGCGGCGCGCGGCCCCACCGCCGCCCGCCGCGCGATGGCGGAGCTCGCCGGCCTCTCGGGCGAGGCCGCCGTCGCGGCCGCCGATCGGCTGGCCCGCGATCTCGACCTGGCACCGCTCGTCGCGTCGGGCCTGCGCGCCTCGCTCGGCCCGGCGCTCCAGGGGTTCACACCGCGCCCGGACGGCACCTTCGACCCGGGCGAGCTGTGGCTCCTCTCCGGCGGCGGAGCCCCCCCGTGACGCTCCGCGCGAAGCTCGCCGCCGCGTTCGCCCTGTTCGCGGCGGTGCCGCTCGGCGCGGCGCTCTGGCCGGTGTCGCGCGCGCTCTCCCGTGCGCTCGAGGCGGAGCACGCGGCGCGCCTCGACGCCGCGACGCACGCGATCGAGGGAGAGCTCGCGCGCCTCGGCGAGGAGGCCTCGCTCGCGGTCGCCGATCTCGCGCGCAGCCCGGAGGCGGAGGCGTTCGCGCGCGACCACGCCGGCGCCGTCGCGGCCGACGAGGCCTCGCGCGCGGCGGAGTGGCGTACCGCGCGCGGGCTCGACGTCCTCGCCGTCTCGGAGCCGGACGGGCGCGTCGTCTCCTCCGGACACCTCCCCGGCCGCGCCGGCGACCTGGACCCGGAGCTCGCGGCGCTCTTCTCGGCCGCGCCGCCCGGACGGGCGGTGGCGAGGGTCGTGTCGCGCTCCGGACCCGACGGGGTCGAGGCCGTCCTCGCCCTGGTCGCATGGCGCGACCTCCCCGGCGGCACCGCGCCGCTCCGCGTCGCCGCGGGCGCCGCCCTCGCGCGCGAGCGGGCCACGCGCCTGGCCGCCCTCACCGGCGGCGCGATCGCGATCCGGGCCGCCGACGGCACGCTCCTCGCGGAGGCGCAGGCGCCGCCGGAGGACGACGCACGGACCGGGCGCAGGCTCGAGGCGCCGCGCTGGGTGACGTCTCTCCTCGGCCGGCTCGGCGGGGTCGCCCGCTCCATCCCGCTCGGCGCGGCGAACGCTCCCGCCGCTCGCATCGAGGTCTCGGTGGCGTCGGAGGGGCTCGCCCGCGCGCGCTTCACGGTGCTCCTCGCGTTCCTCGCGGCCCTCGCCGCGGGCACCGCGGCGGCCGCGATCGCCGCGGGGGCCGTCGCGGCCCGGGTCACGCGGCCCGTGGAGGCGCTTCGCGAGGCCGCGGCGCGCGTCGCCGCGGGCGACCTCCGCGCCCGCGTCGACGTGAAGGCGTCCGGCGAGATCGGAGACCTCGTGCGGGCGTTCAACGACATGACCGCCGACCTCGATCAGAGCCGCGTCCGGCTGGCCCAGGCGGAGCGGGTCGCCGCCTGGCGAGAGGTGGCGCGGCGCGTCGCGCACGAGATCAAGAACCCGCTCACCCCGATCGCGATGAGCGTCGAGACGCTCCGCGACGCGCTCGACCAGCAGCGCCCCGACTTCCGGGAGATCTTCGACGAGTCGACGCGCGCGGTGTCGGACGAGGTCCGGCGGCTCAAGCGGATCGTGGACGAGTTCAGCCGGTTCGCGCGGCTTCCCGCGCCCGAGCGTGCTCCGGTCGCGCCGGAGGAGCTCGTGGGCGCGGTGCTGGCGCTGTTTCCGGAGGCGCCCCCGGGCGTCTCCGTCCTCCGGGAGATCGAGCCGGACCTCCCGCCGGTCCTGGCCGACCGCGACCAGGTCCTCCAGGTGCTCCTGAACCTCGTGCGGAACGCGCTCGACGCGATGGGCGGGGGCGGCACGCTTCGCATCCGGGCGGCCCGCGCGGCCACCGGGGTCACCTTCACCGTCAGCGACAGCGGCGCCGGCATCTCGCCGGAGGATCTCGCCCGCGTGTTCGAGCCCTACTTCACGACGAAGGAGGGCGGGACCGGCCTCGGCCTCGCCATCGCCCACCGGATCGCGGAGGAGCACGCGGGCCGCCTCGAGGCGACCTCCCGGCCGGGCCAGGGAGCCGCGTTCACGCTGACGCTGCCGGTCGCGTGACGCCTACTTCACCGGCGTCGCCTTGAGCGCCGCCTTCCCGTCCTTCACGTACACCTGGAACCGCACCGTCTTGCAGCCGTACTTCGCGACGAGCTGCGCCTTGTTCGCCTCGAGCTTCTGGCGGAACCGGTCGTAGGTGAGCCCCTCGGCAGGCTCGCCGCACGAGGCCCGGCTGAGAAGGAAGTCCTGGAAGATCTGTTGCCAGTGGGTCTCCTCGTCGGCCTCGGCGGTGGGAGGAGCCGGTTGCAGCGCGGCGGCCGTCGCGGATCCGCCCGAGGGAGCTGCGGCGAACATCGGGGCGGTCTGGCGCGGCGCCGCCGAGGGAGGCGGCGGGGCAGGAGCGGGCGCGGGACGCGCGGGTCCCAGGTACCAGTCTTCCGCCGGCGCGGGCGCCGCAGCTCCGCCCCGCGCCGCCTGCGCGGGCCCGGCCACCTCGGCGGCGCGGTTGAGGGCCGCGGCCACCGTGCCGAGCTTGCCCGCGAGCTTCGGCGCGCGCGCGGCGAAGTCGCCCTTCTCGATCCGCGCGGCGGCGGCCACGAGGGCGTCGGGGACCTGCGGCGTCGGCTCCGTCGATTGGATGAAGAAGCCGAGCACGAGCCCGACGAGGAGGACCATCGCCACGCCCGCGAGCGCGCGCCAGTAGAATGCAGCCGCCGCATCGAGCGTCGAGGCGGCCGGCACGGAGACGACCACGAATCCGTTGTTCACGCCCTGAATGGCAACGGCTCGCGCGCGGAGCGCCGCGCCGCCCCCGACCGGCTGCGGGAGCCTCGGGAGCTTGAGAGGTCCGACCGAGACGTCGACGTCCCCGAGCTGCCCGACGTCGCCCGCGCCGGCGAGCTTCGTCGCCGCGTGCAGGAGTGGAACCTCGATTGGCCGCGCCGTCGAGACCGGCTTCGCGTCGGGGACCGAGAGCGTGATGTCCGCGCCGGCGGCCACCGCCAGGACGCGCGCCCACATGTCATCGAGCGGCACGAGCACCACCACGCCCGCCCCATCGCCGGCAGGGACCGCGGAGGCGAACCAGAGCCCGCCGTTCAGGCGCACGTGACCGTGCCTCGGCTGGCCGCCGATCGCGCCGCGGAGGAACGCCATGGCCTCGGTGTCGCTGGCCGGCTCGCCCTTCCTCGCGATCCACTCGCGATTCCCGGCGGTGACGACGGTCGAGCCGGGCAGGTCGAAGCCGAGGGTCCGCTCGGCGGTCGAGAGCGCTTCGCGCGCAGCCTCGCGCAGGTTCGCCTCCTCGGCCTCGAGGTTCGGCGGCGGCGGAGCGACCGGCTTGCCCTTCTTCGCCTTCGGCGCGGGTGCAGGCGGCGCCGCTTCCTTCGCGTGCAGCGCAGCGAGCAGCTTGCCGTCGCGCGCGACGAACGCGGCCGCTGCGCTCGCCTCGCGGGCGATCGCCCGGGTCGAGGCGGACACGTGCGCGGCCGCGCTGGCGAGCCGCGCGTCGAACGCGGCGATCGCGTCCGCCCGGCGGGAGATCGTGGCGGCGCGCGCGCCGAGGAAACCGGCGCCGACGACGAGGATCGTGAAAATCCAGAGCTTGACCCGATTCATCGTCGAGAACTTTTACCACGATCGGGCGCGACCCGCCCCTTCCTGGCCGCGACCGTGCGTCCGTCGATGCTTCGGACGCGCGAACACGCGCCGCGCGCATCCGAGCAGGCGGGAGAGCGCCAGGTCGGCGTCCGATGACGTGGTCCAAGGCGGGCGCCGGAGCCGGCGAGCTCACCTTCGTCACCGGACACCCGGGCGGCACGGACCGCGCGCTCACGGTGGCCCAGCTCCGCCACGAGCGCGACGTCGCGCTCCCGGACCAGCTCCTGCGGCTCGCGGAGCTGCGCGGCCTCCTCACCGGGTTCCAGCTGCTCGGCGACGAGCAGAAGCGGATCTCGACCGAGCACCGCTTCTACGTCGAGAACTCGTACAAGGCGCTGCGCGGTCGCCTCGAGGCGTCTAGGGAGTGCGAAGAGTGTAGGCGGAATCTCGGCCGACCCTGCCGACGTAGAACTCGCCTTCCGGCCACCGACCCCGTGCGGTCATGAGCGCCTCGACAGCGGTATCGCCGAGCGCATAGGACCCCGTATGTACGTCGACCGCGACGAACCTGCCCACTGCGCTCATCCCAAGGTGGAGTTCGATCGTACGGAGCCACCCGCGTCCGCAGCGCGTGATCTCGTCGAGCGTCATGCGCTTTGTTGGGCGAGATGGGGGCACGTTCCAGCCCAGGAATGACGAGCATCGCTGCGAAGGATACCGCGCCCAACTCTGCTCGCGCTACGCCGTCCAGCCTCACGCGTCCCGCGGCACCGCGATCATCCGCTCGAGCGCGCGGCGCGCGCCCTCGGCGACGTCCAGCGGGACCTCGATCTCGTGCTTCCCGCGGGTGAGCGCGTCGCGGATCATGAAGAGGTCGATCATCTTCATGTAGGGGCAGTGCATCCGGCAGCCGATGCACCCGTCGGCGACGATGAACTCCTTGTCCGGGAAGCGCTTCTTCATCTGGTAGACGATGCCGTGCTCGGTCGCGACGATGAAGGTCCGCGCCTCGCGGTGCTTCTCCACCGCCGACAGCATCGCGGTCGTGGAGCAGACTTCGTCGGCCATCTCGATGACGTCGGCGCGGCACTCCGGGTGCGCGATGATCACCGCGTCCGGCTTGGCCGACTTCACCCGCGTCACGTTCGCGGAGCGGAGCACGTCGTGGACCGGGCAGCACCCGTCGTAGCAGACGACCTGCTTCTCCGGCACCTTCGACGCGACCCACTTGCCGAGGTTCTTGTCCGGCGTGAACAGGATCTTGTTCTGCGGCAGCGACCGGACGACCGAGGCGGCGTTCGCGCTCGTGCAGCAGATGTCGGAGAGCGCCTTCACCTCGGCGGTCGAGTTCACGTACGTGACCACCGCGTGATCCGGGTACCGCGCCTTCCAGTCCTCGAGCGACTCGGCCGTGATGGAGTCCGCGAGCGAGCAGCCCGCGGACAGGTTCGGCAGGAGCACCCGCTTGCCGGGCGCCAGGATCTTCGCCGACTCCGCCATGAAGTGGACGCCGCAGAACAGGATCGTCGACTGCGGCACCTTCTTTCCGATGACGGCGAGGCCGAGCGAGTCGCCCACGTGATCGGCGATCCGCTGGACCTCCGGGAGCTGATAGTTGTGGGCGAGGATGACCGCGTCCTTCTCCTTCGCGAGCGCGCGGATCTCCTCCTCGAGCGCGGCGAGCTCGCCCGGCGGCAGATCGCTGCCCGCCAGCGGGTTCGCGATGGGATCGTGGATGGGGAAGACGGGAACGGTCATGCTTTCACCCGGGCGCCGCGCGCGGGCTTGATGTCGCCCGTACCGGCGGGAAACAGGCGCCAGAACTCCCGGCGCACGAGACCGACGAGCGTCGCCGACCTGGAGAACCCGTGGTACTCGGCGACGGCCTCCAGCATCGCCACGTCCTCGTCGGTGGCGGAGAAGCTGCGGACCTTGGCGGAACGGCCGGTCGGGGGCTTCATGGTGGAAATTTTATATAACTGTTACGTGTGAGAGCGCAACCGTGGACGTGGACCTCGACCTCGACCTCGACCTTGACCCCCCGACGGCGCCACCCCTTGCGGCTCCCCCTCGATCGCGTCATCACCTCGCTCGTGCGCCTGGCCGTCACGACCCCGCTTCGCCCCTCCCCCGCCGACGAGGCCGACGCCCGCGCGGCGGCCTCGCGCCATGGCCTGCCCTATGCGGCGCGCGGGAACCGGCCTGCGGCCGAGGTCGCCCGGTCGTGCGGCGCGGACGCGCTGCTCGTCCTGTCCCGCGCGCGGCTCCCTCCTCGTCGCGGCGGGCGAGCATCGGCGCTGGTCGCCCGGCATGGGCGCGCTGCGCGCGAAGCGCCTGAGCCGCCGCGACACCCGCGACGTCCCGCCGACGGCGCGCGACCCCTTCCTCGACGCCGCCGGCCTCTGCGTCGGAGACGAGGTGCTCGACTGCACGGTCGGGCTCGGCGCCGACGCGCTCGTCGCGGCGACGGCGGTCGGGCCGGCGGGCCGCGTCGTCGGTGTCGAGGCGTCGCCCGC
Source organism: uncultured delta proteobacterium (assembly GCA_963721145.1). Classification (GTDB taxonomy): domain Bacteria; phylum Myxococcota; class Myxococcia; order Myxococcales; family Anaeromyxobacteraceae; genus Anaeromyxobacter. The sequence continues at coordinate 401,137 of CAVRIC010000002.1, forward strand.
GCTCGCGGCCTGGGTCGCGGAGGGGCTCCGACGGCACGGCGACGAGGCCGCCCGGCGCATCGAGATCCGGACCGGGGACCACGCCGACGCGCTCGCGTCACTGCCGGACCGGAGCTTCGACGTCGTGCTGTTCGACCCGATGTTTCGCCACGCGCGCGCGGAGCCGGCCGGCTTCGACGTCGTCCGGCGCCTCGCCGATCCGCGCCCCCTCTCGCCGGCCGCGCTCGCGCGCGCGCGCCGGGTCGCGCGTCGCTGGGTCGTCGTGAAGGACGGCGCGCCGGGCTGGGACCTCACCCGGCTCGGGCTCGTTCCGCTCCCTTCCGCCCGCGGCGCACATCGGTACTACGCGCGCGTCGCGGCGGAGTGAGCCCGCCCCGCGCTAACGCTGCGGCGGCGTTCTCGCCTGGACGCGCGGCGCGTGATCCGGCACCGTCCACGCATAGACCGTCTTCCCGTCGACGGTCCGCTCCACCGCGGGCCTCCAGTCGCCCATGTCGAACGCGTGCGAGACGATCCGCGTGCCCGGGCGGAGCGCGAGGATCTTCGGGCGGAGCTTCAGGTTCAGGTCGGGGAGCAGGTACAGCGTCACGACGTCCGCGTCGGAGAAGTCGATCTCGAAGAGATCCGCCTGGACGAACTTCACCTGGTCCGCGACTCCAGCGGCCCTCGCGTTGGCCCAGGCCTGGTCGATCCGCTCGGGGTCGATGTCCACGCCCACCGCCTTCGACGCGCCGCGCTTCGACGCGGCGATCACGATGCGCCCGTCGCCGCAGCCGAGGTCGTACACCACGTCGCCCGGCTTCACGGCCGCGAGCTCGAGCATCTCGTCCACGACCGCGTCCGGGGTGGGAACCCGAATCACGTCGGGCTTCCGGGTCGACGCCGCGGGGGGGGCGCTGGCAGCGGACGGCCGACCGACGGGCAGGAGGAGCACCGCTGCGAGGACGGCGGCGACGGCGAGCTTCGGACGGACCATCATGGGAGACCTCGATTCAGGCGGCGGCCGGGCGCCGGAGCGGCGCACGCCGTGACGACAGCCAGAGGGGGACGAGCCCGGTCGCGAGCACGACGAGCCCCGCGATGGCGCCCGGCCCGGCGTGCGCGATGCTCGACCAGAGCAGGAACGCGCACGCGGCGCAGAAGACGAGCGGTGTCAGTGGATAGAGCGGCACCTTGAACGGCCGCGGTGCCGAGGGGTCGCGGCGACGGAGGACGAACAGCGAGACGCCGGCGAGGAGGAAGAAGAGCCAGAACACCGGCGCGGTGTAGGCCACCATCGCCTCGAACCCGCTCCGGGACGCTGCGCCGAACCCCACGAGGGCGAGCGCGATGGCGCCCTGCACGAGGATCGCGTTCGGCGGCGCGCTGGCGCGGCCGTCCCAGCGTCCGAGCGGCGCGAACATCGCAAAGTCGCGGCCGAACGCCCACACCTGGCGCGACCCATGAACAGGGTGCCGTTCGCGGACGTGATCACCGCCGCGACGACGAGGAGCGCGAAGGCACGCCCGCCCCATGCGCCGAGGCCGCGCGAGAAGAGATCGGACGCGACCGCCCCGGACCGCTCCATCCCCGCCAGGCCGAGGCCGCGCAAGTACGCCACGTTGACGAGCACGTACAGCAGGGTCACCGCGCCCACGGCGACGGCGAGTGCGGTCACGATCGCTCGGCGGCCACCGCGCAGCTCGGCCGAGACGTACGCCGCCTCGTTCCAGCCGCCGTACGTGAGCAGCACGAAGACCATGGCGAGCCCGAACGACGGCTGGGCCGCGGGTGCGGCGCCCTGCGGGGCAGGCGCGACGAGGAGCCCGGTCGAGATCAGCGCGACGAGCCCAAGGACGAGCGCCGCCGTGAGGGCGTTCTGGACGCCTCGGGCGGGCCGCAGCCCTCCGAGGTTCAGGAGCGTCACGCCGATCACCATCGCCGCGGCGAGGCCGCTCGCCGACGCGGGGACGCCGAGCGCCTGGGCGGCGTAGTCGCCGAACACGAACCCGAGGAGCGCGAGCGAGCCCGTCGGGATGACCGTGAGGCGCGCCCATCCGAACAGGAACGCGACGCCACGCCCGAGCGCGCGCGCGAGGAAGTGGTAGTCGCCGCCGGCGCTCGGGTACGCGCAGGCGAGCTCCGCGTAGCACATCGCGCCGGCGAGCGACACGAGGCCGCCGAGAGCCCACGCCGCGATCATCGCCACGGCGCTTCCGCTGTTCGCGGCGACGGCGGGCGGCGCGCGAAAGATTCCCGCGCCGATGACGATCCCGAGGATGAGCGCGACCGCGTCGACCGTGGCGAGCGCCGGGACGGGCGCGGCGCCGCGCCCCTCCCGAAGATCCGGGCCGCGTTCCGTCCATGCGCGTGAAACGTTGGGCACGCGCGGCATCGCCCGCCAAGCAGGGGGCGTCCGCCGGCAGGCGGTCCGGGCAGACGACGGCTCGAAGTGCGCGCCGCGGGACGCGCCCGCGTCAGAGCGCGAAGCGGTGGACGTAGGAGAGGAGGAACGAGTTCCGGGTCGAGGTGATCTTCGCGTCGATGTCAGAGTACGAGCCGGCGAGCGGCCCCGCGTAGAACCGCTGATGCTGCGTCCCGGTGGCGCTGATGCGCACCGTGGCCGCCTGCGCCTGGACGAGGTCTGCCGCCCCGAGCGCGAGGCGCGCCCCGAGGCTCACCTGCCACGCCGACCCGCTCGCGTCCGTCTCCGAGAGCTTCGAGCGGAGGACGTGGTCGTCGCGATCGTCCGCGGACGCGAACGGGCTGAACCACAGGTCGGCGGTCGCCGTGAGCTGCCCGCTCGCGATCGCCGCCCGGGCCCCCACGTACGGCGCCCGATACGAGACGCGGTACACGAGGACCTGGCCGGGCGCGAAGCCGCTGTAGGTGGCTGCGTAAGGGCCGTACCCGACCTGGTGCGCATCCCTCACGCTGTAGTCGAACCGCTGGTACAGGAGCCCGAGCATCGGGGCGAGGACCATCCCCGGCGCGCGCGCGGGACGGAACTCCCAGGCGGCGCGCAGGTCCAGGACAAGCGCATCGAGCTGCGCGTCCGACTCCGAGTAGATGTCCTTTCCGTCGTGCGGTGCGCCGACCAGCGAGATCTCCATCGGCCCGGAGAGCCAGTCCGAGTCCTTCATCGTACCGCTCCCCGCGCGTTCGCGGGGCGACGTGAGCAGCGCGCCTTGGAGCACGAACCGGCCCTCTTCGGGAACGATCGGCGCCGCGAGCTCACCCTGCACCCGCAGCATGACGCTGCTCAGCGGGAACTCGAGCTCGCTCGCGATGCTGTCCACGCCATCCGACGCCTCGATGCGGTACGTGGTGTCGCCACCGCCCATCTCCGCCCCAAGCGCCACCTCGAGGCTCCACCCGCGCGACGGCTCCTGGGCGAACGCCTGCGTCGTGGCGCCCAAGGCCAGGGCCAGACCGAGAGCCGGAACCGCACGGAAGAGCAGCGAGCGGACCATGAGATGTCTCCTCACGATGGGTGCAAGGCCGGAATGTTGGCGTGACGCCCCCGACTCGGAGGAGAGCGTGTTCCGGGCGGCGTGTCCAGCCCGGCGGCGATCCAGGCGAACGCCTCCGCGCGGCCGTCGACGGCAGGCGCTAGCGACGTGTGCCGAGCTGCACGAGCCCGGGCGCGAACGGGTTCGCGCGGCCGGCGCCGCGGTCCTCCTCCGCGAACACGTCGTGCGCCTGCCGGAGCGCGCTCGCGATCGACCGGCGCCGCTCGGCGAGGCCCGCGCCGGCGTTCGCGGCGAGCCAGGCCTCCGCCGCGAGGCCGAAGACCTTCATCACGTGGAGCCGGCGGACACCGAGCACCTTCGGGTCGTACGCGACGCCGAGCGCGTCGAAGAACTCCTCCGCTTCGGACAGCCCCGCCAGCTCCGGGAGCATCGCGCCGGACATCAGGCCACCTCGGCGCGCGCCTCGGGCGGGCCCGAGCGGCGCCGGGGTGCGACCTCTCCGCGCGCCACCCGCGCCGCGAACGTCTCGAACCAGCCGAGCGCCGCCGCCTCGATCGGCTGGAAGGCATGCTCGGTCACGGGCTCGATCCCGGCCGCGGCGAGCTGGCCCCTCGGGCAGTGCCCGACCCGCGCCACCAGCACCGCCTCGCAGTCGGCGAGCGCGCGCAGCGCGACGGCTAGCGCGTCGTCGTCGCCCTCGCCGCCCGACGCAGTAGCGGTCGATCGGCGCGCCGGCCGACGAGCCGCGCGCCGTGGCGTGCGACGTCGTAGACGAGGAACTCGCGCGCGTGACCGAAGTGCTGGTCCACCAGCCCCCCGCCCTTCGTCGCCACGGCCACCCGCGCGGTGAGGTCCGCCGGCGCCGATGCGACCCGGCAGCCAGCGCGGCGTCCCGGGCGCGGGCCGCGAGCGGCCGCGAGCCCGCTCGACGGCGGCGCGCCGCTCGGCCCGGAGCTCGCGCGCGTCGCGGGCCGGCCCGGGCGGCAGCCGCGCGAGCGTGAAGGAGTCGAACCGGTCCTCGCCGAGCCGGCCCACCGCGTCGGCGCGGCACTGGCGGCAGTGGCGCATCAGCCGCGCCGGTCGCACCTCGCAGGCACGCGGCTGCACGCGCTCGAGCTCCGCCGGCGTCGGACCGCGCTGGCCCGGTCAGGCCGTAGTGGGTCCCGTGCTCCGGCGCGGAGATGAGCGGCACGAGGTTCACGAGGAACGCCCCGCGCCGCGCGGACCGCCCGCGCGACCTCCGGCAGGTGGCGGTCGTTCACGCCGGGAATGACGACCGAGTTGACCTTCACGAGCACGCCCCGCTCGCGCAGGCGCGCGATCCCGAGCAGCTGCCGCTCGGAGAGGATCCGCGATGCCTCCCGGCCCCGGACCTTCTTCCCGTCCCGGAGGATCCACGGGTAGATCCGCTCGCCCACCTCCGGGTCGATCATGTTGACGGTGACCGTCACGTGGCGAACGCCGAGCGCCGGCGAGCCGATCGACGTGCTCGGGGAGCGCGAGGCCGTTCGTCGAGAGGCAGAGGGTGAGGTCGGGCGCGGCCCGCGCGGATGCCCTCCAGCGTCGCGAAGGTTGCGTCGGCGTTGGCGAGCGCGTCGCCCGGCCCGGCGATGCCCACCACCGGCCAGCTCGGGCATCTCGGCCGCGACCGCCAGCACCTTGCGGACCGCGTCCTCGGGCGAGAGCCGCTCCGGACACGACGCCGGGCCGGCTCTCGTTGGCGCAGTCGTACTTGCGGTTGCAGTAGTGGCACTGGATGTTGCACGCCGGGGCCACCGCCACGTGCATCCGCGCGAAGTGGTGGTGGGCCTCCTCGCTGTAGCAGGGGTGGTTCGCGACCAGCGCCGCGACTTCCTCGGGCAACTCCGGCGGGTGCGCGTCGAGACCAGGACCCGCGGCGTAGCCGCGCCCCTCACCGGGGGCCCGCTGGCGGGCCCCGCACCCGCGGCGAACGCCGCAGTTGGCGGCCGGGGGCTTCGGGATCGGGCCGAGGATCGGGAGGCTCATGCGACGCTCCTGGTGCGCGCCGGTCAGGCGGCGAGCGGCTCGAAGGTGAACGCGTCCTTCTTGCAGGTCCGGCCGCAGGCCTCGCAGCCGATGCAGTCGTCGGCGTTCGCGACCGTGGCGAACATCTTGGCCGACTCCTCCTCGTCCACCTCCGCCGGCGCGAGCACGTCGTGCGCGCAGATCTTGATGCAGCGGCCGCAGCCGATGCAGAGCTCCGGGTCGATCGACTTCACGAACCTCGGGGTCCACTCCTTCTTGCCGCGGGTGAGTCCGGTGATGTACGCCATGGCGTCTCCTCTCGATCGCGTCGGACGGTCTAGTCAGTCCGCGGCGGCCGGGATCGGGCCGTCGTTCCATCGCCTTGCGGAGCCACGGCGGCGGCGTGCCCCGCAGGACCTCCTGCAGCTTCTCGACCGACCTCCGCGATGGGCACCTCCGTCGCCGGTCTTCATCGGGTGGATCCGGCGCGCGACGAGCTTCGCCGCGGCCGGCCCGCCGATCGCGACCGTGTAGACGATGGCGCAGCCGGCGATGGCGTTCGCGCGGGCGGCGATCCGGTCCTCCTCGTCGTCGCCGGCGGGGAGCGCCGTGACCGTCGCCACCTGCCGCGGCGGTGTCCGGGCCGATCTCCCAGATCCGGAAGTCGCGGGCCATGCCGAAGTGCTGGTCGATGGTCCGGCCGTCGCTGCTCGTGAATGCGACCCGCATGTCTCGCTCCTCGCGTCAGTTGTGGGCCAGCTTCTGGGCCTCGGTGGCGTTCGCCTGGAACAGGTTGGCCACCTCGAAGACGAGGTTCAGCGTGCCGCGGTAGCCGGCCCAGACCTTCGCGTGGGCGCCGAGCCGGTCGAAGACCGGGTAGCCCGGCGCGCAGGTGGGCCTTCACGCCCAGCTTCGGCCGCCGCCTGCCGCCCGTTGGAGTTGGCGACGAGGAGGTCCGCGCCCCGCCGCGGCCTCCTCGAGGTCCTCGAGGTCGCCCACGAAGACGTCGCTCGGAGGGCGAGGGCGTCGAGCCCGCGGGTGCGGGTCGCCGCGAGGGCCGCCTGGATCTCGCAGCCCATCCCGGCGAGGAAGCCGGTCAGCGACCTTCAGCGCGTCCGCCTCGAGCGCGAGCGCGACCTTCTTGCGCGCCGAACTGGTAGTGGCTGTCGACCATGGCGTCGAGCAGCCGGCTCCGCCAGCGGCGGAGCCGGTGCCGGCGCCGGGCGGCCGGAGAGCGCCGAGAGCGTCGCCACCAGGGGTCCACCTCGGCGAGGCCGGTGACGCGAGGTGAACCCGTAGGCGGGGACGCCGTGCGCGCTCCTGGAGCAGCCGCGAGCGCCGCGGTGCGAGCGAGTCGCCCACGTAGATGGTCGCGACGCTCCGGCCGGCCAGGCGGATCGCCTCCACCGGCACGCCTCCGGTGGAGAGCGGCGAGACCTCGTCGTCGATGTGGCCGTCGAGGGCGTTCGCGACGTCCGGGATGGTGAGGACGGCGAGGCCGAAGGCCTCGACGAGCCCCTTCACCTCCTCGACGTCGGCCGGGGTGAGGTGGGCGCCGGGGAGCAGGTTCACCTGGTCGGGGATCGTGCTCGCCGCCCTCGGCGAGCGTCGCGACGAGCGCCTCGACCGCGGCGGCGTAGCCCTCCTGCGAGCGAGCCGCAGTAGTCGGGCGTGGAGGCCCAGACCACCGGGACGGCCGCGAGCTCGGGGTGCTCCTCCCGGAACTGCGCGATGGCGCTCCGGACGTCGTCGCCCATCGTCTCGGTGAGGCCGGAGGTCATGACCCCGACCACGCCGGGCTGGAACTTCTCGATCACGCGGCGGAGGCCCGCTTCAGGTTCTCCCAGCCGCCGAAGATGGCGGCGTCCTCGCTCATGGCGGTCGAGTTGAGCGCGATCGACTCCTTGAAGTGGCGGGAGAGCTGGAGCCGGATGAAGGTCGAGCAGCCCTGCGCGCCGTGGAGCAGGCCGAGCATCCGGTCCACGCCCGAGGTAGGCGAGCGTGGCGCCGAGCGCCGGCGAGTTCTTCTGCGGGTTCACGGTGGCCGCCTTCGCCGGCACCTTCACGCGCGAGGCGGCGAGGTCCTCGGCCGAGGAGCGCTCGGCGTGGCCGGCGGCCGCGGCGCGGACGCGCCTCGCAGCGCCGTCCGCCGTCCAGCTCCCACGGGCGCCGGCGCGGCCAGCGCCGGCCAGATGGGGTTGTTGACGGTCAGGTCGAGCTGGCGCGCGAAGGTGACCATCCCCTCGTAGCCGGCGTAGGGGTGGGCGCGGCCGTGGTTGATGTCGAGGAAGGGGGTGCGGGTCTTGAGCGCGAGGAACTTGGTCTTGCCGCCGGCCACGACGAGGTCCGGGCGTCTTCTCGCGCATCACCGCCGAGGAGCCCGGCGGTGGAGGTGTCCTCGATGATCCGGGCGTCCTGGTGCATGAGCGCCTTCATGCGGTGGAAGTCCTCGAGCGTGGAGTTCTGCGTGCCGGCCGCCAGGACCTCGACGCCCGAGCTCGCGGAGCGCGTTCACCATCGACCAGGTCTTCACGCCGCCGGTGAAGAGGACCGCGCGCTTGCCCGCGAGCCGCGCCCGGTAGGGCGCGATGCGGTCGCGGCAGCGCGCCTCCTCCTCGGCGACGAGCGCCTCGACCCGGTCGCGCATGGTGGTGTCGCCGGCGCCGCCCTTCGCCAGGTCGAGCTCGCGGGCGATGTCGCGGAGCGCCTTGGCGGTGTCGGTCATCCCGTAGAACGACTCCTCCAGGTACGGGATGCCCCAGCGCTTCTTCATCTTGCGCGCGAGGTTGGTGAGGCTCTTCGAGCAGATGATGACGTTGAGCCGCGCCCGGTGGGCCCAGCGCAGCTCCTCGAAGCGCGCGTCGCCGGAGATGCAGGAGAGGATGCGGATGCCCGAGCCGCTCGAAGAGCGGCAGCATCCCCCAGAGGTCGCCGGCGATGTTGTACTCGCCGATGAGGTTCACGTCGTAGTCGGTGGTGAGCTGCCGGCTCGGCGGTGCCGATGACGTGCTCGAGCAGGAGCTCGCCGGCCAGCCGGTTGCCGATGTTCTTGTCGCCGATGAAGCCCGGGCGTGTTGACCGGGATGACCGGGATCGGCGACCTCCTCGCCGGCCGCGCCGGCAGACCGCCTCGACGTCGTCGCCGGTCATGGCGGTGACGCAGGTGGCGTAGACGAAGATCGCCTTCGCCTCGCCGGGTAGCGCCCGGCCAGCGTCGACGATGGCGCGCGTGGAGCTTCTTCTCGCCGCCGAAGATGACGTCGTTCTGGAGCATCTCGGTGGTGAAGCCGCGGCGGTAGAGCTGCGCGCCCGACGAGCGGGCGCCGCGGTTGTCCCAGGAGTTGCCGGCGCAGGCGATGGGGCCGTGGACGAGGTGGATGACGTCGGTGATCGGCATGAGCACGACGCGCGCGCCGTCGTAGGCGCAGCTCCGCTCGGTCCCCTCCCCGGGCTCCGACTTCTTGCAGAACTTGGGCGCCCCCTTCTCCGTGGGTGTCGCACTCGGCGGCGTCGTAGCCAGTCGACTCCGCGACCGCTCTGCGGCCGCTACGCTCAGGGTGACCGGATCCAGGGGGCGCCATCGCTCACTCCCCGTCACCGCATCATCTCGAAGTAGCCGGTCGTCGCAGGTCTCGTCCTTGAGGTCGAGGAACTTGTTGCAGATCTCGCGTGAGCATGTTGATCGCGCCCTGGTAGCCGACGAGCGGCGTGCGGTGCTTGTTGACGCGGTCGAAGATCGGGAAGCCGAAGCGGAAGAGCGGGATCTTGGCGTCGCGCGCGGCGAACTTGCCGTGGGTGTCGCCGATGAGCGCGTCGACCGGGTCGGTCATGAGCAGCGACCGGAGGTGCCAGAGGTCGCGGTTCATCCAGATCTTCGCCGCCCTTGCCGTAGGGCGAGGCGTCGAGCAGCGCCTGCAGCTCCTTCTCCAGCTTCTTCGAGCCCTTGCTGCAGAGGACGTGGTACGGGCACCGCCCCCATCTCGAGCAGGAAGGAGACGTAGCCGAGCGAGCAGGTCGGGGTCGCCGTAGACCGCGAACTTCTTGCCGTGCAGGTACTGCTGGGCGTCGGTCATGGCGTCGACCGCCCGGCCGCGCTCGGCCTTGAGCGACGTCCGGCACCGGCTTCTCGAAGAGCTCGGAGAGCTTCAGGAGGAAGGCGTCGGTCTTCGCGATGCCCATCGGCATGGGCAGCGAGACGTGCTCGCCGGCGTAGTTCTCCTTCATCCAGGCGAAGGTCTTCGTCGGTCGCGTAGGGCCCGAGCGTCAGGGTGGCCTTGCCGTTGATCGAGTCGGCCGCCTCGGCGAGCGGCGTGCCGCCCGGGTAGAGCCGGTAGGTGCCGTCGTTCGGGCGAGTCGAAGGACTCGGAGATGTCGGCCAGGATCGTGCGGGGATGCCGAAGGCCTCCAGGATCCGCTTGTACTCGCGGTAGTTGCCGGTGTTGGCGTCGAAGCCCGGCGATGAGGTTCAGCTTGCCGGTGCAGCGCCCCTCCACCCGCTTCCCCTCGGTGAGGGTCTGCAGGATGGCGAGCAGCATCGCGTCGTAGCCGGTCGACGTGCGAGCCGTTGAAGCTCGGCGTGTTGGCGAACGGGACGGGCAGCTCCTTCGGGACGAACCCCTTCGCCCGAGCGTTCTTGATGAAGGCGGTGAGGTCGTCGCCGATGATCTCGGGCATGCAGGAGGTGAAGACCGCGATCATCTTCGGCTTGTAGAGCGCGAGCGCGTTCTCGAGCCCCTCGTGCAGGTTGTTCTGGCCGCCGAAGACGGCGCCGTCCTCGGTCATCGCGTCGGAGACCGCCGGGGCCGGCTCGCGGAAGTGGCGGTTGAGCGTGGAGCGGTAGTACGAGGCGCAGCCCTGCGAGCCGTGCACGAAGGGCAGCGTCCCCTCGAAGCCGTGGGCGCCAGCTCGGCGCCGAGCGGCTGGCAGGCGTGGGCCGGGTTGATGACCAGCGCCTGCCGGGCGAAGTTCTTCTCGCGGTACTCCTGCGTGTCGATCCACGCGGCGACCCGCGCCTCCTCCTCGGGCGAGGTGGTGGTGACCGGCTTCACGGTGAGTCCCAGGTTGTTCGCCATGGTCGTCTCCCGTCCGAGGCCTCATCCGGCCCACGGCGAAGGTCCTGCGGTTGCGTGGACGCGCTCTAGAAGGGCGACTTCACGAGCTTCCAGGTCGGGCTGTTCACCGCCATGTCGATGTCGCGGGCGAAGACCGGGAAGCCCTGGTAGCCGTGGTACGGGCCCGAGTAGTCCCAGCTGTGCATCTGCCGGAACGGCAGCCCCATCTTCTGGAAGACGTACTTCTCCTTGATGCCGCTGCCGACCAGGTCGGGCTTGAGCTCGTGGACGAACTGCTCGAGCTCGTGCTCCGAGGCGTCGTCGTAGATGACGGTCGCGTCGGGCATCTCCGGCGTGGTCCGCTCGTAGTCGTCGCCGTGGGCGAACTCGTAGCCGGCGCCGACCACCACCATGCCCGAGGTCCTCGTAGGCGCCGACGGTGTGGCGCGGGCGGAGGCCGCCGACGTAGAGCATCACCTTCTTGCCCTCGAGCCGCGGCCGGTACTCGTCGATGACCTTCTCCATCTCGGCGTCGTACCTGCGCGATGACCTTCTCGACGTTCTCCTTGATCCGGTCGTCGAACCGCTCGGCGAGCTTGCGCAGGCTCTCGCGGATCTTGGTGGGGCCGAAGAAGTTGAACTCGATCCACGGGATCCCGTACTTCTCCTCCATGACCCGGCACATGTAGTTCATGGACCGGTAGCAGTGGATGAGGTTGAGCTTCACCTGGTGGGTGGCGGCGATGCGCTCCATCTCGCCGTCGCCGGTCCAGGTGGCCTTCACGTTGAGGCCGCATCTCCTCGAGCAGCGCCTTCACCGACCAGACGTCGCCGCCGATGTTGTAGTCGCCGATGAGGGCGATGTCGTACGGGCGTCGCCGGCTCGGCGAACTCGCGCGTCTCGATGATGTAGTCGCGGATGGTGTCGTTCGAGATGTGGTGCCCGAGCGACTGCGAGACGCCGCGGAAGCCCTCGCAGTTGCAGGGGATGACGGGCAGGTCGAGCTCCTTCGTCATCTTCTTGGCGACGGCGTTGATGTCGTCGCCGATGAGCCCGACCGGGCACTCGGAGAGGACCGAGATGCCCTTGGCGAGCGGGAAGAGCTCCTTCGTCTCGCGTGAGCAGCGCGGCGAGCTTCTTGTCGCCGCCGTAGACGATGTCCTTCTCCTGGAAGTCGGAGGTCAACTGCATGGCGAACTGGGTGACGCCGTTCTTCCCGGACATGAGGTTGCGGCGGGTGCCCCACGAGTACCAGCCGCAGCCGACCGGGCCGTGGGAGACGTGGACCATGTCGCGGATCGGGCCCCAGACCACGCCCTTGGCGCCGGCGTAGGCGCAGCCGCGGGCGCTCATCACGCCGGGGACCGTCTTGCGGTTCGACTTCACGCAGGCGCTGCCGGCCGCCGGGTCGTTGGGCGCGAGGTGCGGGGCCCGCTTCTTCCTCCCCTTCTCCGGGTAGGCCTCGAGCGCCTCGTCGATCATCTTCTGCGTCGACTCCTGCGTGATGCCGTCGACCTTCTTCACCCGCGTTCGACATCGTCGGTCCTCGCTCCTGCGTTCGTAGGCGCGCTCAGGCGGTCGCGGCCTCGGCGACGCCGACCATGGTCTCGTCCTCGTCGGCATGATGCCGAACTCCATGAGCAGCTCCTCGAGCTCCTCCATCTCGAGCGGCTTCGGGACGACGAGCATCTTGTTCTCGGCGATCTTCTGGGCCAGCGGCGCGGTACTCCTCGGCCTGCTTGTGCTCCGGCGAGTACTCGATGACCGTCATGCGGCGCAGCTCGGCGCGCTGCACCTCGTTGTCGCGCGGGACGAAGTGGATCATCTGCGTGCCCGAGCCGCTTGGCGAGCGCCTCGATGAGGTCGGCCTCGCGGTCGGTGTTGCGCGAGTTGCAGATCAGGCCGGCCAGGCGGACCTCGCCGGAGGTGGCGTACTTGAGGATGCCCTTGGCGATGTTGTTGGCCGCGTACATGGCCATCATCTCGCCGGAGCAGACGATGTAGATCTCCTCGGCCTTGTTCTCGCGGATGGGCATGGCGAAGCCGCCGCAGACCACGTCGCCGAGCACGTCGTAGAAGACGAAGTCGAGGTCGGGCGTGTAGGCGCCGTTCTCCTCGAGGAAGTTGATGGCGGTGATGACGCCGCGGCCGGCGCAGCCGACCCCCGGCTCCGGGCCGCCCGACTCGACGCACTTCACGTCGCCGTAGCCGATCTTCAGCACGTCGTCGAGCTCGAGGTCCTCGACCGTGCCGCGCTCGCGCACCAGGTCCATCACGGTGGTCTGCGCCTTCGCGTGCAGGATGAGGCGGGTCGAGTCGGCCTTGGGATCGCAGCCGACGATCATCACCTTCTTGCCGAGCGAGGCGAGGCCGGCGACGGTGTTCTGCGTCGTCGTGGACTTGCCGATGCCGCCCTTGCCGTAGATCGCGATCTGCCTCATGGGTCGTGGTCTCCTGTCGCGTGCGCTGCTGGCATGGGCCCAAGAGCAAGGGGCGTACCGGAGCGCGAACGCGCAGGACTCCGCCGAAACGGGCGCATGTGGCAACGCGCACCCCGCGCCGGCGCGGCCACGCGGCGGACCCTGCGCGGAACCTGACAGCGCTCGTGTCACGAACGCGACAGGACGCGCGCATCCTGCGTGTCGATTCCCCCTAGATGCGGCCGCGGCGGAGGCAGATCATCCGGGTGCCGCGCCAGCCCATCCGCTCGTAGAACGCGAGCGCCGGCGCGTTCTCGCGATCCGCGAGCAGCTGCAGCCGCGCCGCGCCGCGCCCGCGCGCCCAGCCCTCGACGTCCCGAAGCAGCGCGGCGCCGATGCCGCGGCCGCGGTGGGTCGCGTCCACGATCATGTCCTCGACGAGCGCGGACAGCGCGCCCTCGGCGGTCGAGACCACGAGCTGGGCGGTGACCATCCCGATGACGTCGCCGTCGCGCTCGGCCACGAGCACGGCGCGGCGCTCGCGGTCCGCGAGCATGGCGGCGAGGCCGAAGCGCTGGCGCGCCGGATCCGGCCGGAAGTCCGCCTCGATCTCGAAGAGCTGGCCGAGGAGCCTGATCAGGACCGGCAGGTCTGCGGCGGTCGCGCTGCGGATGGAGATGCGGGTGTTCATCGGCGACTCCCTCGGCTCATCAGAACCGCTCCACGGCAATCCCGTACTTCGCGATCCGGTACCGGAGCTGGCGCACCGACATCCCCAGCAGGCGCGCGGCCCGGGCCTGGACGTGGCCCGCGCGCGCGAGCGCGTCGAGGACGCGGTCGCGCTCGGTTCCGGCGACGGCGGTCGGGTTCGAGGTCGCGGCCCCCCAGGGGGCCCCCGACGATGAGCGCGGCTCCGCCGCGAGGACTGTTCTCGTCGGGGTCGTCGGGGTCCCCTTCGACTCCGCACCGCCTGCGGCGGCGCTACGCTCAGGGTGAGCGGGCGTCGAGGTCGCGGTCGCGCGCAGCCAGCCGAGGTCCTCCGCCCGCACCGGCCCGCCGCGGTGCGCGACCACCAGCCGCTCGAGCGCGTTCCGGAGCTGCCGGACGTTTCCGGGCCAGTCGTGGTCCGTCAGCGCCGTGATCGCATCCGCGGCGAGCTCGACGCGGCGCCCGTGCTCCGAGCACAGGTCCTCGAGGAAGCAGGCGGCGAGGAGCGGCACGTCCTCACGCCGCGCGCGAAGCGGCGGCAGCTCGATCTCGACCACCTGGAGGCGATGGTACAGGTCGAGCCGGAACTCGCCCCGGCGCACCGCCTCCTCGAGGTCGCGGTTCGTCGCGGCGACGAGCCGGACGTCGACCGTGACGGTCCGCCGCCCGCCGACGCGCTCGAACTGCCGTTCCTGGATGGCGCGCAGGAGCTTCACCTGCGCCGCGACCGGCAGCTCGCCCACCTCGTCGAGGAAGAGCGTCCCGCCGTCGGCCAGCTCGAACCGTCCGGCGCGCGCCTGGGCTGCGCCGGTGAACGCCCCCTTCTCGTGGCCGAACAGCTCGCTCTCGAGGAGCGCCTCCGGCAGCGCCGCGCAGCTCACCGCGACGAACGGCCGCTCCGCTCGCGGTCCGTGGTCGTGGAGCGCCCTCGCGACGACCTCCTTCCCGGTCCCGCTCTCGCCGCGCAGCAGGACCGTCGCGCGGCTCGGCGCCACGCGGGAGACGATGTCGAGCACCGCGCGCCAGCGGGCGCTCGCGCCGATCACACCCCGGAAGCGCTCGCGGCCCGGGAGCACCGGCGGCGGCTCGGCCCGCGTCCGCGCCTTCGGATCGTCGAGCTGCAGCAGCCGCAGGCGCGTCGCGAGCATCGAGCCCACGATCGCGAGGACGCGCAGGTCCTCCGCGAACGAGAACGGACCCGCGGACCATCGCCGCTCCGCAGTGAGGACGCCGAGCGTCGCGCGCCCGTCCTGCAGCGGGACCGCGTAGAGCGCGCGGCGCTCCTCGTGGTGATCCCGCCAGCTCCCGGTCAGGTTGAGGAACGCCGGCTCGTCGGCGAGGTCCGGGATCGCGACCGGCAGGCCGTTGCGGAACACCCGCCCGACGATCCCGTCGCCGGGGCGGAGCCGGCCGAGGATCCGCTCCTCGTCGGGGATCTCCGGAGCGGCCTCGACGAACACCTCGCCCGTCACCGGATCGAAGAGGGACACGGTCCCGTTCTCGAGCCCGAGGTGCGAGCGGAGCACGAGCAGCGAGGAGGTGAACGCCTTCGAGAGGTCCGTCGCGACCGCGAGGACCTTCGAGATGTCGTGCAGCGCCTGCACCTCGTGCGTCCCGCAGCGAGGCTTCATCGTGGGGGAGCCACAGCAACCGGAGTGCCAGCGCCGCGGCGGGACCGGCGACGTGCCCCGCTGCTTGCAGGAGCGTCGCGCAGCACGGCGGGCCGGCCCGATGGGCGGGCCGTTCCGCCCTTGCACGAGGACGAGCGCGGCGCGCCGGTGCGCGCTCCGCGAGCAGGCCCTGCACGTGAACCGGACGTCCTTCAACCGCTGCAACCTGCCGCCCTGGGTGATCGCGTCCCGCCACTTCGACGAGCGGCCGCAGCCCATCGAGATCCAGGGTGTGCGCGACTCGAACCGGTTCCTGTTCGACCTCCTCGATGGCATCGGCGACCCGGACGAGCGCGCCCAGCGCTTCGATGACTGGATGAACGTGCGCTTCCAGCTGCACCAGTGGCAGCAGCAGGCCACCGCCGGCGCGCGGCGGAGCCTCCGGAACGGCTACCTGCGATTTCTGCGCGGCTGGGGCATGGACTCGTCCTCCGTCGAAGGGGCGGTGCTCAAGGGGTGGGTCGAAAGCCGCATCGGGATCCCGCCGACCTTCCATCGCGAGCGGCTCGACGCCCGCGAACCCGCCGCCTGGGAACGCTACGTGGCCGACCGGACGCGCGGCCACGCTCGGACGAGCGCCATCGACGCTCAGCTCGACCTCGTCTACACGTTCACGCAGTACGAGCTCGCCCGACGACACCCGGGTGAGCGCACCGCGGTGCTCTGGCGTGGTCAGAACGACCTCGCCGCCCACGAGATCGTCGAGCCGCTCGGACCGCGCGAGTGGGTCGTCCGCATGAATAACCTCTGCTCGTTCACGGACGACCGCGAGCGGGCGTGGGAGTTCGGGGACGTGGTGCTCGAGGCGCGCGTGGCGACGCCGCGGATCTTCTTCGCGGGCCACCTCTTCCCGCGCTCGATCCTGAAGGGCGAGCGCGAGCTGCTCGTCATCGGGGGCGAGCTGCGGATGAAGCGGGTGCTGTGCTGACGGCACATCGATGAGGTCGGGGTCGAGGTCGAGGTCGGGGTCAGGTCCCGGTCGCCTCCCCGCGCCCGAGCGGCGAGAGCGCGACGAGCCTCTCCGAGAGCCGATCGATCTCTCCGCGCACGGCGGGATCGAGCCGGCGCAGCCAGCGGCGCGGCAGCTGCTCGGGTCCGTAGTACGCGCCGGCGAGCGCGCCTGCGATGGCGCCCGTCGTGTCCGCGTCAGCGCCCTGGTTCACCGCGGCGACGACGCACGCCTCGTATCCGCGTGTCGTGAAGAACGCGTGCAGGACCGTCTGGAGCGTGTCCACCACGTACCCCGTCGCGAGGCCGGGATACGGAACGAACGCGAAGGCGGGCGTGCGCGCGACCAGCGCGTCGGCGGCGCGCCGGAGCCGCGACTTCCCGCAACCGAGGACCGCGAGGTGGAGGAGCTCGCCGACGTGGATCGCGCCGGCGTCCGAGAGCGGATGATGGTGCGTGATCCGGGCCTGCTCGACGGCGTACCGCTCGAGCAGCGCCGGGTCGCCGAGCGTCGCGAGCGCGACCGGCACCATCCGCATCACGGCGCCGTTCCCGCCGTCCCCCGCGTGGCGCGGGCCCTCGAGGGTCCCCTCGAGCATGTAGCGCCGGATCCCCTTGCGGACGGTGCTCCCCACGTCGATCGGCCTCGACCTGAGCCAGGCCACGAACCGGTCGGCGATCGCGCGCAGGTCCCATCCTCCGGCCGCGTCGATCGCGCGCGCGATGCAGAGCGACATCTCGGTGTCGTCGGTGACGCATCCGGGCCTCAGGCGGAGCCATCCTCCGCCCACGATCTCGCGGTGCACCCCGTGTTTCGCGCGGATCTCGGCCGGCGTCATGAACTCGACGGTCGCGCCGAGCGCGTCCCCGAGCGCGAGGCCGAGGAACGAGGCCTGCGCGCGGGCGCGCACGTCGGCGGCGTCGGCGGGGAGCACGCACGCAAGGCATGCGAGCGGCGGACCACGCCGCGTCACCCCGACCACTGCCTGGGGGATCCCGGGCGCGGCCCGAGACCCCGGGGTCAGGCTCGCGGGCGGTCAGGCCTGCGCGTGCGCCTCGGCGGTCGCCGGCTCGCCGGCCGCGGGCTTCTTCAGGAACTCCTCGGGGCGCTCGACCAGGAGCGCCTCCCGGAGGACCTCGTCGGCGCTCTCGACGCAGACGATCTGGAGCATCGCCCGCACCTTCTTCGGGATCTCGCGGATGTCCTTCGCGTTCTCCTTCGGGATGAGGACCGTCTTGATCCCGCCGCGGTGGGCCGCGAGCAGCTTCTCCTTGAGCCCGCCGATCGGCAGCACGCGCCCGCGCAGGGTGATCTCGCCGGTCATCGCGACGTCCTTGCGGACGGCGATGCGGCAGAGCGCCGACACGAGCGTCGTCGCCATGGTGATGCCCGCCGACGGCCCGTCCTTCGGGATCGCGCCCTCGGGGAAGTGGACGTGGATGTCGACGCTCTCGAGGAACCGCTTGTCGAGCCCGAGCGGCTCCGCGCGGCTCCGCACGTAGCTCATCGCCGCCTGCGCCGACTCCTGCATCACCTCGCCGAGCTTGCCGGTGATCATGAGCTTGCCCTTGCCGGGCATCACCTGGGCCTCGACGGTCAGGAGCTCGCCGCCGAGCTCGGTCCAGGCGAGGCCGGTCGTGACGCCGATCTCGTCCTTCTCCTCCGCGGTGCCGTACCGGTACCGGGGCACGCCGAGGAACTTCTGGACCAGCTTCCGCGACACGTCGTACGCTTTGAGGTCGCTCGGGCCACCGCTCTTCAGGACGTCCTTCGCGATCTTGCGGCAGATCGAGCCGATCTCGCGCTCGAGCGAGCGGACGCCGGCCTCCTTCGTGTAGTGGTGGATGAGGGTCCGGATGGCGGTGCGCCGGAAGTCGACGCCCACGTCGTCGAGGCCGTTCATCTCCTTCTGCTTCGGGACCAGGTAGCGCACGGCGATGGAGCTTCTCGAACTCGGTGTAGCCGGCGAGCCGGATGATCTCCATGCGGTCCTGGAGCGGCAGCGGGATGCCGCCCAGCGTGTTCGCCGTGCTGATGAACATGACCTCCGAGAGGTCGTAGTCGAGGTCGAGGTAGTGATCGTTGAAGGTGAAGTTCTGCTCGGGGTCGAGCACCTCGAGCAGCGCCGCCGAGGGATCGCCGCGGAAGTCGGTCGACATCTTGTCGATCTCGTCGAGCAGGAACACCGGGTTGCTCGAGCCCGCCTTCTTGAGCGACTGGATGATCTTGCCCGGGCAGCGCGCCGATGTAGGTGCGCCGGTGGCCGCGGATCTCCGCCTCGTCGCGCACGCCGCCGAGGCGACAGCCGCACGAACTTGCGGCCCCGTCGCGCGCGCGATCGACTTCGCGAGCGAGGTCTTGCCGACGCCGGGGGGCCCGACGAAGCAGAGGATCGGGCCCTCTGATCTTCTCGACGAGCGCCTGCACCGCGAGGTACTCGAGGATGCGCTCCTTGACTTCTTCGAGGCCGTAGTGATCCTCGTCGAGGATCTTCTCCGCCTCGGCGATGTCGAGCTTGTCCTCGCGTCTTCTCGTACCAGGGCAGCGCGAGGATCCAGTCGATGTAGTTGCGCACGACCGTCGCCTCGGCGCTCATCGGGCTCATCATCTTGAGCTTCTTGAGCTCCTTCTTGACCTTGTCGCGTGGCCTCCTTGCGTCATCTTCTTGCTCTTGATCTTCTCCTCGAGCTCCTGGATCTCGTTCTTGAACTCGTCGCGCTCGCCGAGCTCCTTCTGGATCGCCTGCATCTGCTCGTTGAGGTAGTACTCCTTCTGCGTCTTCTCCATCTGCTTCTTGACGCGCGTGCGGATCTTCTTCTCGACCTGCAGGATCTCGATCTCGGCCTGCATCAGCTCGTAGAGCTTCTCGAGCCGCTTCGCGGGCGACTCCGTCTCGAGGATCGCCTGCTTGTCGGGGAGCTTGAGCGAGCAGGTGCGCGACGATCGTGTCGGCGAGGCGCGCCGGGTCGTCGATCGTCTGCGACGGTCATGAGCATCTCCGGCGGGATGCGCTTGTTGAGCTTGACGTAGGTCTCGAACGTCGACCTGCACCGAGCGCATCAGCGCCTCGACCTCGACGGTGCGCTCGCTCGTGCTCCTCGATCTCCTCGGCCTCGACGAGGAAGAACCGCTCGGTGTCGCACGAACCGCCGGATGCGCGCGCGCCGCTTGCCCTCGACCAGCACCTTCACGGTGCCGTCGGGCAGGCGCAGGAGCTGGATGATCGTGCCCGACGGTGCCGACCGCGAAGATGTCCTCCGGCGGCGGGCTCGTTCGTCTTGGCCTTCTTCTGCGCGCAGAGGAGGATCTCCTTGTCGCGCGCCATCGCCTCCTCGAGCGCGCCGATCGACTTCTCGCGCCCGACGAAGAGCGGCACGACCATGTGCGGGAAAGACGATGATGTCGCGGAGCGGGAGGAGCGGGAGGTTCTTCGCCTTCTTTCCGTCCTTCTTGCCGTCGTCGCTGCGCGAGAACATCGCCACGGTCCGATGACTCCTTGGTGCGACCCGACGTCACCGCAGGGCCGGCTGGAGAGACTAACACCTTGCAACACGTAACCGCCCCCGGTTGTTCGGGCCGCTCGTTCGGCCGCCGCTACGACGCAGCGGCTCATCCCGTTCCGGGGCCCTCGTGCGAGCGAGCGCTTTCGCCCCAGGTGGAGCGCCTTGTCGCGCGGGTTCAAGTGGGCGAAGGTGCGGCGCGCGGAGGGGACCCCCCGCGGCGGGCGGCCGAGCGCTACGCGCTCTCCGCTTCCTTCTGCATGACGATGAGCGGCGGCTCGCGCTTGTCGATGACGTCCTCGTTGATGACGACCTCCTTGACGTTCCGGCGGCTCGGCACGTCGTACATGATGTCGAGCATCGCGCTCTCGAGGATGGCGCGCAGGCCGCGCGCGCCCGCCTTGTTGCTTCGAGCGCCTCGCGCGCGACGGCCGCGGAGCGCGCCGTCCGTGAACTTGAGCTTCACGCCGTCCATCTCGAAGAGCTTCTGGTACTGCTTCACGAGCGCGTTCTTCGGCTTCGTGAGGATGTCGATGAGCGCCTCCTCGTTGAGCTCGTCGAGCGTCGCGATGACGGGCAGGCGGCCGATGAACTCGGGGATGAGGCCGAACTTGAGCAGGTCCTCCGGCTGGACGCTGCGCGAGCAGCTCGCCGATCTTCTTCTCGCTCCTCGACTTGATGTCCGCGCCGAAGCCGAGGCTGCGGCCGCCGACGCGCCGCTCGATGATCTGGTCGAGGCCGACGAACGCGCCGCCGCAGATGAAGAGGATGTTCGTCGTGTCGACCTGCAGGAACTCCTGCTGCGGGTGCTTGCGGCCGCCCTTCGGCGGCACGTTCGCGATCGTGCCCTCGATGATCTTGAGGAGCGCCTGCTGCACGCCCTCGCCCGAGACGTCGCGCGTGATGCGACGGGTTGTCGCTCTTGCGGGCGATCTTGTCGATCTCGTCGATGTAGACGATGCCGCGCTGCGCCCGCTCGACGTCGTGATCGGCGTTCTGCAGCAGCTGGACGATGATGTTCTCGACGTCCTCGCCGACGTAGCCGGCCTCGGTGAGCGTCGTCGCGTCGGCGATCGCGAACGGGACGTTCAGGATCTTCGCGAGCGTCTGCGCGAGGAGCGTCTTGCCGGAGCCGGTGGGCCCGAGCAGCAGGATGTTCGACTTCTGCAGCTCGACGTCGTCGCTGGCGACGCGGCTCTCGATGCGCTTGTAGTGGTTGTGGACGGCGACCGCGAGGATCTTCTTCGCGCGCTCCTGCCCGATCACGTACTCGTCGAGGATCGCCTTGATCTCGGAGGGGCTCGGGATGCGGAGCTTCTGCTCGCGCTTCTCCTCGCCGTCGACCTCCTCCGCGATGATGTCGTTGCAGAGCCCGATGCACTCGTCGCAGATGTAGACCGTCGGGCCGGCGATGAGCTTCTTCACCTCCTTCTGCGACTTGCCGCAGAAGGAGCAGCTCAGGGTCTCGCGCTTCTCCATCGTTCCCTCGTCCTTGCGAGCCCGCTCGACCGTCTGCCGCTCCAGGCGGGGGCCTCCATCCGCCTTGCTCTTCCATCTTACTGCGGCTTCTTCTCCGATGCTTTCTTGTGGACGATGACCTCGTCGATGATGCCGTACTCCTTGGCCTCACCTGCGCCCATGAAGTAGTCGCGCTCGGTGTCCTTCTCGATCCGCTCGATCGGCTGGCCGGCGTGCTTCGCCAGGATCTCGTTGAGCCGCGCCTTGAGGCGCAGGATCTCCCTCGCCTGGATCTCGATGTCGGTCGCCTGACCCCGGAACCCGCCGAGGGGCTGGTGGATCATGATGCGCGCGTTCGGGAGCGCGAAGCGCTTCCCCGGCGCGCCGCCGCAGAGGAGGAAGGCGCCCATCGAGGCCGCCTGGCCGAGGCAGATCGTCGACACCTGCGGCTTCACGTACTGCATGGTGTCGTAGATCGCGAGGCCGCTCGTCACCGAGCCGCCCGGGCTGTTGATGTAGAGGTTGATGTCCTTGTCCGGATCCTCGCTCTCGAGGAAGAGGAGCTGGGCGATGATGACGTTCGCGACGTCGTCGTCGATCGGCGTGCCGAGGAAGACGATCCGGTCCTTGAGGAGGCGCGAGTAGATGTCGTAGCTGCGCTCGCCGCGGTGCGTCTGCTCGACGACGTACGGCATCGGGATGTAGGGCATCGGTCTTCCTCAGGTCGGCTGGATGGTCGCGGCGGAGGACAGGACGGAGAGCGCCTTGTCCTCCCTGATCTTGGTCTTTAGCGCCTCGCGTGCGTCCTTGCCGCGCATCTGGCTCTGTGCCTTCGCAAGGGGTATCCCCAGCTCGCCCGCGATGCGGGTGATCTCGGCCTGGAGGTCCTCGTCCGTGACGTCGATCTTCTCGGCGTCGGCGATCGCGTCGAGCAGCAGCCGGCCGCGGACCTGCAGGAGGGCCTGCTCACGCAGATCGGCCCGCATCCGGGCATAGTCGAGCTCGAGCCGCCGGATGTCGATGCCCTGGCGAGCGAACCGCTCCGCCGCGCCCTCGATCATGGCGTCGATCGCCCGCTCGACGAGCGCGGGCGGGACCTCGAACTCGTTCTTCGTGAGGGCGGCCTGGACGAGGGCGTCACGCAGCTCGTTCTCGGCTCGGCGCGCCTCGCGCTTCTCCAGATCGGCGCGGATGCGCGCGCGGAGCTGGTCGAGCGTCTCCACGCCATCGATCCCGAGGGACTTCGCGAGCGCGTGATCCACCTGCGGAACCTGGCGCGCCTTGAGCGCCTTGAGCGTCACCTTCATCTTCGCGGTCTTCCCGCGGAGCTCCTCGTTGCGGTGGTCCGCCGCGAACGGCTCCTCGATCTCCACGACATCCCCGATCTTCTTGCCCTTCAGCGCCTCGAGGCTTCCTTCGGACACCCCGCCCGGCGCGACCTTCACCGTGACGCCCTCCGCGCGCGCGCCCTCGAACGGCTTCCCGTCGATGGTGCCGTCGTGATCGATCACTGCCCAGTCGCCCTCCTGGGCGTCGAACCGGCCCTCGACGGGCACGAGCTGCGCCATCGAGTCCTGGATCTTCGTGATCTCGGCGGAGACGTCGTCGTCGGCGACCGAGGGCGGCCGGCGCGTCACCTCGAGCCCCTTGTAGTCCTTGGGAGAGAGCTTCGGCTTCACCTCGACGCGCGCGGTGTAGCGGAGCGGCTTCCCCTGCGCGACCCCCTCGGTGATCGAGACGTGCGGCGGAGCGACGACGTCGATGGACTCGACGCGCACCGCCTCGGCGAAGGTCGACTGGACGATCTTCTCGGCGACCTCCCCTTCCACCTCGGAGCGGAAGTGACGCTCGAGCACCTTGCGCGGCGCCTTCCCGGGACGGAAGCCGCGGAGCTTCACGCGGCGGCCGAGGCCGACGTACGCGCGCTCCAGCTCCTGCGCCACGCGGTCGGGATCCACCTCGATGGTGACCTTCCTCTCGACGGGGGAGACGCTCTCGACCTCGATCTTCATGTCCTGTTCGCCTCGGCGCGGAAATGACTGCGGAAAGCGGGTAGTGCTACGTGCGCGGACCAGCGCGGTCAAGGGGTTTGGGCGGGGAGGGACTCGAACCCTCACGCCTTGCGGCACTGGATCCTAAGTCCAGAGCGTCTGCCAATTCCGCCACCCGCCCGGCCATCTTGTCGTGTCGTTTACCACGTTCGGCGACGACGCCGACGGACTGTAGTAGAGAGGGTGCCGTGGACGCGCACCACGACCACCCGGCCGATGCTCCGTGTCTTCCAGCCTGCCCTGCCTGGCCCGAGGGGGCGCTCCGCCTCTACTCGATCCAGCGGCGCCACACGGAGATGCTGGAGGCTTGCCGAGCGGCCGCGGCGATCGAGTACGTGACCGTCGCTCCCGGGGCGCCTGGCACCGTGCTGCCGGAGCACCTCCAGCGCGAGGAGCTCGTCCGGCTGAACCTCGTCGTCGGGCGCGACACGCCCGAGGTGCTCCTCGACGAGTGGGGCATCCGCTGCAGCCTCACGTTCCGCGGACGTCGGTTCGAGTGCGCGTTCCCGTGGCCGTCCATCCTGGCGGGTGGGCTTCGTCTTCCCGAGCGCAAGCGTCCTCGCTTCGGCGTCATCCAGGGGGGGAAGAAGGACTAGCGATCTCCGGAGCTCCGGCGGGGAGCGGGTCCCACGCCTCGAGCCAGCGCGCGAAACGTACGAGGCCGTCGGCGAGCGGGGTGGTCGGCGCGAACCCCGTCCGATCGCGGAGCCGCGTCACGTCCGCGCAGGTGATCGGGACGTCCCCGCGATGCACCGGCGCGTGCCGCACGATCGCAGCGCGCCCGAGCGCCCGCTCGAGCAGCCGGACGAGCTCACGGACCTCGACCGGCTCGTGGTGGCCGATGTTGTAGACGACGTGCGGCGCGGACCCACCCGACGCGCCGCACGGCATTGCCGCGATGCGGCGGACGCCCTCCACGATGTCGTCCACGTAGGTGAAGTCGCGCCTCAGCTCGCCGCGGCCGTAGACCGTGATCGGCTCGCCGCGCCGGATCCGCTGCGCGAACTCGAAGTACGCCATGTCCGGACGGCCCCACGGGCCGTACACGGTGAAGAAGCGGAGCGCCGTGCACGGGAGGCCGTACAGGTGCGCGTACGAGTGGGCCATCAGCTCGTTCGCGCGCTTCGTCGCGGCGTAGAACGAGGTCGGCTCGTCGGCGCGGTCGCTCTCCCGGAACGGCACCTCCTCGCGGGCGCCGTACACGCTCGACGAGCTCGCGTAGACGAGGTGCTCGATCGCCGCGTCGCGGCAGGCCTCGAGGACGTGGCCGAACGCGACGAGGTTCGACTGCACGAACGTCTCCGGCGCGGTGGTCGAGAGGCGGACGCCGGCCTGTGCCGCGAGGTGCAGGACCCGCTCGAACCGGTGCGCTGCGAAGAGCTCCTGCACCTCGGCGCCGTCGCTCAGGTCGACCACCTCGAACGGGACGCCGCGCGGCACGAGGAAATGGGCGACCCGGTCGTGCCGGAGCCGGGCGAGGAGCGCGTCGCAGTCCGGTGGATCGTCCCTGTCGCACCCCACGACGGACCAACCCGCATCGGCGAGAGCCGCGGCGACGTGCGCCCCGATGAACCCTGCGGCGCCGGTGACCAGGACGGTGGGTGACATGGAGGAAGCGGATCGAGCGCTCACTCTTTGGCTCGGCCTCAAAGCTATGGCGGGAGCGTGCCATTGCCAGGTCTCACCCCGATTGTCGCCTTGTCCGAACGTTCGGCCCTCACGATGGTGGCCGAGCGGGGCGACGCCCGCCAGATCCCTCGATGACGCCCCCGATCGCGCATCCCCGAGTTGGGCTCCGCCTCGACCTGATCTCGCTCGCGGTCGCCTGGCTCGTGGTGGTCGCCGCATCGGTCGCCCGGCATGCGGGGCTCGACGCCCCCGTGTTCCTCGCCCTGAACGGCTGGAGGGGGCTGCCCGATGCGGTCTGGGAGACGCTGAGCGTCGCGGGGCTCGGCGTGTCCGCGCTGGTCGTCTGCACCGTCGACGCGCAGCGCCACCCGCGCGTGGTCGCGGCGCTGCCCTGGATGTTCGCGATCGGCGGCGGCCTCACCCACCTCGTGAAGCAGGCGATGCCCATGCCCCGCCCCACGTCCGTGCTGACCGCCGCGCAGCTGCACGTGGTCGGGCCGAAGCTCTTCCTGCGCTCCATGCCCTCGGGGCACGCGATGACCGCGTGCGCCGTCGTCTGCATCCTGTTCCTCGCGGGAAGCCCCTTCTGGCGGCGCCCGTGGGTGCTCGCGAGCGGTGCGGTGCTCGCCGCCGCCATCGGGCTCTCGCGCCTCGTCTCCGGCGCCCACTGGCCCGCCGACGTCGCCGCAGGCGCGGCGCTCGGCGTCGCGGCGGGCTGCGTGTCCGTACACCTCGCCGAGCTGACGCGGACCGCCGCGTGGCTCGCGACCTCCGCCGGCCAGTGGATCATCGCCGCCGCCCAGCTCGGCGCGGGCGCCGCCCTCGTCATCGACCAGGGGTACGGGCGGACGCTGCCCGTGCAGTGGATCCTCGCCACGCTCGCGGTCTGGGCCGGGCTGCGGACCTTGCCCGAGCTGCCCTGGCTGCGCCTGCGACGACGCGTGGAGGCGCGCACGTGACGCGCGCGATCGCGCGGCTCGCCGCAGCGTCCGCGCTCGGCGTCGCGCTCCTCGCCTGGCTCACCCGCGGGATCGACTGGCACCGTCTCGACGGCGCGCTGCGGCCGGTCCCGTGGTGGACGTGGGCGCTCACGGTGGCCGGGCTCTCGGCGAGCTATCTCCTCCGTGCCCTGCGCATCCAGGCCGAGCTCGGTGCGCGCCAGCCCGTCGGGCTCGGCGCATGCCTCAAGGTGATGCTCGTGCACAACGCTGCGGTGAACGTGCTGCCCATGCGGGGGGGCGAGGCGGCCTACCCGTGGCTTCTGCACCGCCGCCTCGGCATCCCGATCTCGCATGCGGTGGGGAGCCTCGTCTGGATGCGCGTGCAGGACGTGATCGTCCTCGGCTTCCTGGCCGCGGCGCTCTGGCCCGGGATCGCGCCCGCCCTGAGGCTCGCCGGGGCCACGGGGCTCGCCGCGGCGGTCCTCGGCACACTTCACCTGCTCCGGCGCGGGGGCGTCCGCGAGGGGATGCCCGCGGACCCGAGCCCGATCCGTGCCGCGCGGACGGCGCTCCACGCGCTCGCCCTCGCGCCGCGGCATGGCTGGCGTGGCTGGGTCTTCTGCGCCGCGAGCTGGAGCGTGAAGCTCGCGGCGCTCGGTGCGCTCCTCGCGGCGCTCGCGGGCCTCCGCCCCACGGAGGGGTGGACAGGCGCGCTCGGGGGCGAGCTCGCGGGGGTCCTGCCGCTGCAGGGCCCGGCGGGGCTGGGAACCTACGAGGCCGGCGTCTGGGCGGGCGCCGCGCTGCGCGGGCGGAGCGCGGTCGAGATCGCCGCTCCCGCGCTGGCGGTCCACCTCGTCTCGTTCGCGACGGCGCTCGCGGCGGGCGCTGTCGGCTACCTCCTGTCGCGGGGCTTTGCAGGAGTGTCTCTCCAGGAGCACGATCATGGCTGACCTCCTCGTCGAGGGCGCCGCGGCGGATGGCGCTCCGCCCGCGACCGTCCCCGCGCACCGGCTCTCGGTCGTCGTGCCGATGTACGACGAGATCGAGAACGTCGAGCCGATGCTCGAGGCGATCCACGCTGCGCTCGCCGGCCATCCCTTCCCCTGGGAGCTCATCGTCGTGGACGACGGGAGCCGCGACGGGACGGGCAAGGCGCTCCAGCGGGAGGCCCAGCGGCTCGGGCCGCACGTGCGGATCGTGCGGCTGCTCCGCAACTACCGGCAGACCGCGGCGATGCAGGCCGGGATCGACGCGGCCCGCGGCGACGTGATCGTCACGATGGACGGCGACCTGCAGAACGACCCGAAGGACATTCCGCGCCTCGTCGCGAGGCTGCTCTGCGAGGATCTCGACCTCGTCGCCGGGTGGCGGCGGGACCGGCACGACGGCTTCCTCCTCCGCCGGATCCCGTCGGTGCTCGCGAACCGGCTCATCCGTCGGATGACGGGGCTGCGCTTCCAGGATCTCGGCTGCAGCCTGAAGGCGTTCCGGGGCTCGGTGGTGCGGGAGGTGCGGCTCTACGGCGAGATGCACCGGTTCATCCCGGCCTGGCTCGCGACCGTGACCTCGCCGGAGCGGATGGCGGAGGAGCCGGTCGCCCATCACGGTCGCGTGCGGGGCCAGTCGAAGTACGGCCTCTCGCGCACGTTCCGCGTCCTCGTGGACCTGCTCTCGGTCGTCTTCTTCCTCAGATTTCGGGCGCGCCCCGGCCACTTCTTCGGAGGGCTCGGCCTCGCCGTGCTGGCGGTCGGGTGCGGGATCCTCGCGTACCTGCTCGCGCTCAAGCTCGGCGGCGAGAGCATCGGCGGCCGCCCGCTGCTGTCGCTCGGGTTCTTCTGCGTGATCGGCGGCCTCCAGTTCCTCACCACCGGCGTGCTGTCCGAGCTGCTCGTCCGGATCTACTACGAGGCGCGACATGCTCCGCCCTACCACGCCGCCCCCGCGCCTCCGCTCCCGCCCGACGTCGGCTGGCGCGGGTAACGCCGCGCCGGCCGGCGCCGAGGTCCCCTCGCCCGCGGCGGTGGCGCTCTGGGCATTCGCGCTGCTCGCGCCGTTCCTGCTGCGGCTCGGGGCCGCCCCGCTCTTCGACGTCGACGAGGGCGCGTTCGCGGAGGCGACCCGCGAGATGCTCGCGAGCCGCGACTTCGGGTTCACGACGCTCCACGGGTACCCGAGGTTCGACAAGCCGATCCTCGTCTACTGGCTCCAGGCGGCGAGCGTCGGCATGTTCGGGCTGAACGAGGCGGCGCTGCGGCTGCCGTCCGCGCTCTGCGCCTGGGCGTGGTGCCTCGCGGTGGCGCGCTTCGCCTGGACGCGCCTCGGCCCGCGCGCGGCGATGCTCGCGGGGACCATCGCGGCGACGAGCCTCGCCGTCCTGGCGATCGGCCGCGCGGCGACGGCAGACGGGCTCCTCAACGTGCTCCTCGCGCTCGCCGTGCTCGACGCCTGGAGGCATCTCGAGACCGGTGCGCGCGCCCCGCTCCGCCGGATGTACGTCTGGATCGGCCTCGGGCTGCTCGCGAAGGGGCCCATCGCCCTCGTCGTCCCCGCCGGCGCGACGCTGGCCTGGTGCGCCACGAGCCGGAGCTGGCGGCGCTGGCTGCGGGCCGCCTTCGATCCGGCGGGATGGGCGATCCTGCTCGCCATCGCGGCGCCCTGGTACGCGTACGCGCTGCACCGGCACGGCTGGGCGTTCGTCGAGGGGTTCCTCGTCCGGCACAACGTCGCGCGGTACACGTCGGTGCTCGAGGGGCACAGCGGCAGCCTCGGCTACTACCTCGTCGCGATGCCGCTCCTGGTGTTCCCGTGGACGCCGCTCGTCCCGGGCGTCGTCGCGCGGGCGCGGGCGCTCTGGGGGGACCCGCTCGCGCGGTTCCTCCTGGGCTGGGCGGGGTTCGTCCTGGTCTTCTTCTCGCTCAGCGGGACGAAGCTGCCGCACTACGCGCTGTACGGCGCGACGCCGCTCTTCCTGCTCCTCGCACGCGAGGCGGAGAAGGCGGGCCCGGTCGCGCGCGGGTTCGTGGTCGGGGCGGTGGCGCTGCTTCTCGCGATCGTCGCGGCGCTGCCGTCGCTCGCGCCCTACGTCGCGCCGCACGTCGGGGATCCGCTGTACCGGGAGCTCATCGCGGGCGGAGCGGAGGTTCCCGGAGCGCCCCTCGTGGCAGGGGCGCTCGTCGCGGCTGCGGGGTGGCTCCTCGCGGTG
Source organism: uncultured delta proteobacterium (assembly GCA_963721145.1). Taxonomy (GTDB): domain Bacteria; phylum Myxococcota; class Myxococcia; order Myxococcales; family Anaeromyxobacteraceae; genus Anaeromyxobacter. The sequence continues at coordinate 430,155 of CAVRIC010000002.1, forward strand.
CGGCTCTTCCCCGACTTCTCGCGGCGCGCGGCGGCAGGCGCCCTCGCCACGGCCCTCGTCCTCTCCGGCGCGGCCACCCCGTGGATCGGCGAGCTGGTGCAGGGGCCCGTGAAGCGGGCGGCGCTTGCGGCGCGGGCGCGGCCGGAGCCCGCCGTGCAGTGGGGCGTCCACACGCCGAGCTTCGCGGTGTACCGCGAGCAGCCCACGCCGCGCGGGGAGCCGCGACCGGGCCAGCTCGCGATCGTCCGCGCGAGCGAGCTGCCGCCGGGAGCCCGGTACGAGGTCGTGCACCGCGACCGCGGCTACGCGCTCGTCGAGTGGCTCGGGCCGTGAGCCCGAGTGCGGCGGAAGAGGAGAAGGCCCGCCGGTGTTCCGGCGGGCCTTCGAGTGAGCGCGGAAGGAATCGAACCTGCACGTTCGGGCGCTCAGGCGCGCTCGGAAGCGCTCTTCCCCGGGTCCGCCGGCGCCGCGCGCGCTCCGACGTACCCCCTGACCGCGAGCGACGGGACCCTCGTCGAGGCCTGCGCGGCGAACGCCCTGGCCCTCGCCGGCGGCGACTGCGCCCGGGCAGCCGCGCTCCTCGCCGCGGCCGAGGACCGCGTCGCGGGCGCTGCGCGCCCCCAGCGCGTCGTTGGGGGCTACTCATCGTCGGCCCGATCGTAGAGGGAAGCGATCCGCACCGTGAGGCGCCCAAGGTGCCACGTGCCGCGGAGCGTCCCACGGCGGACCCCCAGCTCAGCGCCTAGCTCGAACCCGCACCCGGGTACGATCATCATCCATCCCGAACCGCCAGGGTGCGGCTTCATCAGCTCCTCGACGAGCGCCTCGAGCTCGCGCTCGGCCTGGGCGTCGCGGGCCTCTCGCGCCCGGCGCTCCGCGTCATCCCGCTTGGCGCGGCGGGCCTGCACCACGATCCAGGATGTGTTCACCAGCGCGAGCACGAGCGCGACGGCGACCCCAGCCCGTGTGATCCAAACCCACTCGTCCACGGGGCGAGTGTAGCAACGTGCAGTGACGTGGCGAGGTGCTAGCATGCGCGCCATGTCAACAGGGGCCGTATCAGAGAAGCCGAAGAACCCCGCGCGCGTGCGCGAGGCCCTCGCTGCCTCGCTCAAGGTCCGTTAATGGCAATCCCCGCCTGGCTTGAGGGTGCTTCGGCCGCCGGTCAAGCAATCGGAGGCATCGCAACCGTCGTCGGCGTCACCTTTGCCATCGCCCAGGTGAGCGACTGGAGAAAGCGCATTCGCGGCGAGGCGGCCGGCAAGGTGTACGACGCGGTGGTCCGTTGCACGAACATGACCGTGGCGCGCGTCACTTGGTTGATGCTCATGACCGCGACGAAGCCGACGAAAGAGTTGGCCGCAAAGGAACTCGCGTTACAGCTTCTAGACACCGCGAACCAGACGTACATCGATTTCATGAAGTCGATTGACGAGGTGATCCTGGCCTACTCGCAAGCCGGTGCGCGGCTCGCTCCCGACGAGGTGCTACCCGCGATTCAGTTCACCGATAAGGCTCGCGCACTCGGCGAAAAGGCAAACGCCTACGCAATGTCGCTGACCGAGGACTGGACCGCGCAGAACGTCGAGCAGGCCCACCAGGAGTTGCACAACATCGACCTGAAGTCCCTCGCATCGGCACAACTCGACGTGCACAACGTCCTGCGCGCCATCATCCTTGGCGAAGCCAACCGGTAAACTGACCCGGGCCGAAGCAGCTCAGAGCGCCCTGCGCCTCATGGCGGGCGCTGCGCGCCGCGGAATGTGCTGCTCCTTCAGCGGCGGAGCCGCGCGAGTTCCTGCTCGGCGCGCGCAGCACGCTCCTCGGCCGCGCGAGCTCGCGCCGCCAGGTGTTCCACGCATTCGCATTGGTCCGGGCAACACGGCGTGGGCTGGAGCCCGATCGTAACGCGGCGCCGTCGGGAGCGACGGTCCTGCAACTCGTGCAGCCACGGGTCAATGCGCTTCAGCGCGAACGCGACGCCCGCGACCAGCGTCAGGATGCCGGCCCCGTTCGCGACGACCTCGGGAGCGCCCACCGCCGCGAGCGCGGCGATGACCGCGCCGCCGGCGCCCGCAACGAGGAGGAGGACACCTCCGCCAATCGAAATGTTCGCCCATCGCGGGAGCTCGCCCGCGATGTAGGCGAGGTGCTCGTCATACGTTCGGCGCCGAGCCATAGGTGAAGGAGGCTATCACCGCGGGCGGCCATCGCCTGCGGAACCGGTCCCGTGCGGCGGTCCGCAGCCTTCAGCGATAGGCCGCTCACTCTGGAACGTCTCGTAGCTCGACCCGAGGAGTCGCGTTCCCCTGGTCCTGGCAGGAAGGGCAGAGCATCGCGGTCGCTCCAGTGGCCTTGACGACGGGGCCAAGGGTTCTCCACAACGTCGGCTGCGGAGGGCGCACGACAAGGTCGGCCTGGCGCTCGCAGGCGACGCAGATCGGCTGAACATAGGGGTCAAAGGCGTTTTCGACGGTCACCATCGTGGGTCTCCTTTCACTCGAACAGCCTGCTACCCCCACGTATCCGGGTTCATCCCGGAATCCAAGTCCCGGGGGCGGCACGGACTTCAGGGCCGGAGTGTCGTCGTCGCAGGTCCGTAGCCTTCATGGCCCTTCGCCGGCGGCGACCAGGCCCGGGCTGGCGAGCTGCTCGAGGCGGCGCGTCGCGCGCTGCCGCCTGCGCTCCGGCTCGTCGAGACCGGGCGAGGGCCGTGACCGCGTCAGCGCCTTGGAGGACGCTCGAGGTGCTCGACGATGCCGTCGAGGCCAAGGGCTCGGAGCTTTTGCCGGTCGCGGTACGAGAGCCGGGGCGCCGTCGGGGGCTTCGGCTCGGTCTTCGCGAGCCACTGCGCGACGCGCCGGACCGTCGACAGGCGTTCCCGTCGCCGGAGCACGTGAGGCGGCATGTCGTGACCAGGCCGAACGGCGGGCATCCGCATCGCCGCCCAGTAGTCGACGCGCTGCCCGATTGCGCCCGGGGCACCGCGGATCCCTCGGTAGAGCGCTCGAAGCTGCGGGAACCCCAGCAGCACTTCCACGGCGGTTAGCAGGACGCCGAGGGCCGCGAAGATGCTGACCAGAAGTTCCATCCGAGCCCCAGAGCATAGCGGCCGTGGGTGACATCGACGAGGGAGTGGGAGCCCTTCACGCTCGGCCCCGCCGCGGCGAACTGGGGGGAGAGAGAAGTCACCCTACCCGCCGTCGGCGGCCTTGGTCACCGCGGCGTAGAACTTCTCGGCCGTCACGCTATGCTCCATCTCGCCCTGCTTCCCAAAGAGATGGAACTCGAGCCACTCTCGTCTGGCCGTGCTGGGCCCCATGTGCCACTCGCCGTTGTAGAAGTCGCAGAAGTAGAAGCCACCGATCTTGATGGGTGAACGCTTGTAATCAGCGCTCTGCTCGGGCTCGAGGACGTCCTCGTAGGCTGGTCGAGCGACCCTCACCACGAATAGCGTGTCGATCTCGGTCTCCCGCTTTACGGCCTTCCCCTCGTGACGGGCGGGCTCGAGCCGGTAGACGAGGCCATGCGAGTTGGCCTCCGTGGCCAGGGCGGGGAAGCAGACGTTGTAGTGGCGCTCGCTCTCGAGGAACCGGATGAACCGGTTCATCCTTTCCCGCTGCTCGTCGAGGTCAGCGCGCCTCAGGATGATGCTCTCGACCTTCTTCCCGAAGTGAAAACCCAGGAGGAGGAAGAGCACGCCGCCCACGACCTCGCCGGTGAGGTTGCCCTTGATCCCGGAGAGCCACGGGGGCTCTTCGAAGACAAACACGAACGCGACCATCGCGGCCACGAGCACCAGGGCCCCGATGAGCGGCCAGGATCGCCTCGCCAGCCAGAGTCTCTTGGTCAGGTACAGCATTCTCCAGCGTCGCACGGCGGCATCATGCACGCTCCGTCCGACAGGCGCTCACCGCGCCAAGGGGAATCTGTGAGAGGTTGCGGCCCGTCTGCGAAGCGTCCCGATGGTGAGCGCGATCGCGCCGGCGGCTAAGTGAGGGCCCACTCGGAGACCGGGTCGATCGGCACGGGGCGATCGGCTCACGCGACGGTCGCCCACGTCACGCGCTGAAGGTAGGTGAACTGTAGCCCCACGGCGCGCCGTCGTCAGACTTAGTAGGTCGGAGCGTCGTAGCTCTCGCGACGCCGGATGAGGAACCTTCCGCTCCGCCCGTCGAAGTTCACTCGCTTGTCGAATCCTTCGGAACTCGCCGCTTCAACAGCGCGCCGCGCGATCTCGTCCGTCATGCTGGGAGACCCGTCCTCGGCTATCCCGAACGGAAGAGGGACAACGCCGTACCACCGCTGGTTGCCGCGTCCGATGGTGCAGTCGTACCCCGACCCGTCCTCGCGCCGGGCTATCGCGACCCCCGTCTGGCCGCACCAGCGAATCGGTGACATCGGAGGCGATCCGGGCTCCGGTCGCGCGCGCTTCGCCATAGCTCCCTCCATGTCGAGGACGATATCAGCGGTGGCTGTCCCGCTCCGGATCATCCCCGCGGGACCGGGAGTCCGCATCGGGAGAACGCAGAGAATCATCCTGGCCCAAGTCTGGGTTCGATCTGGAGCACCAGCCCGCCAACGAAGTCGAGCCCAAATCGCACGTTCTCTGAGCGGCGCGTGGGCTCGGCGGGCTCCTTCCACTCAGCCCCGAACGTCGCGAACCGGTTCCCGGCTGCGCTGCGTGACACATGGGCGCCCTTCGTGATTTCCCGGAACCTCTTCAGGTCGGGAAGGAACACACCCGCACCAAGCGAGAAGATCAGCCGGTCCCGGTGCCTGTCGTCCTCGTGCCTGTAGCCTCTCTCGATCGCGAAGAGATCGCGGAGAAACGCCCCCCACATCCCCATGAGGTGGTCGAGGACGGCGACGCACCCGACGAGCGCCTCTCTGTAGTCCTGCGCGTCTGCACTCTTCTCAGCGTCGGCCAGGAGCGCCCTCAGCTCAGGGGTTCGCACGAATTCGCTGAGGCGTAGGTTCACGAAGTCGAACCCGAACACGTCCAGGACGAGTTTAGACAGGCCCTCGCGCGCTCTCGCAACTCGCTTCTGGGCCTGTTCCGGGACCTGCGCCAAGCCCTCGTGCATGACGGCGTTGCGCATGGAGCGAAGCGGTTCGAGACGAGCACGCAGATAGTCCAGACGGGGGCCGCCGTGCTCCGGCGCGCTCTTCACGGCGCCGATCAACTCCGGAAATCTCACCGCCTCCGGCACATCCCGCTCGTGAGTGGGCGTCTTGCCGCACGTGCCAACGACCGGGGTTGATGTTCCGTGGCCAGCAACGAGTTGATCGCCGGCGCTACCTCGCGCGCTGCGTCGTCGTCGCCGCTGCCGGACCGGGCTGAGGCGGAGCGGACCGCACCAGGGGCGTGGAGACCACAGCCGCAGGCGACCGCGGGTCGCTCCGGAGCTGCATCACCTGGACGGCGACCTGAGCGATCGAGGCCACCACGGCGGCGATAGCCGCGCCGGTCGCGACCTTGGCCACGAGAAGGGTGGTTCGGACTTCCCGCGCCCGATCGTCTCGGTCCAGAGCTCGGCTCCAGCTCCACCACCGCCCTGCTCACCCGCGAGCGCATCTCCGCGTCGACGTCCGGCGTGTAGAGCCCCGCGAGGGCGTGTGCGAGGAGCCGCATCCGCTTCGCCGTCGTCGCGTGCGCGGCCTCAATCCCGAGTCGGTAGAAGAGAGCGCGCGCCTCGCGGTCGTCGATCGCCGCCCGGACCTTCTCGGCGTACCCGGGATCCCTGGCCTCGTGCTCAGCGAGGTGACGCCGGAAGGCACGCTCGATCTCGAGGACGGCGTCCTGGAGCATCGCCGTGTAGGTCTCGTCGACGCGGCGCGAGTTGTTCGGTAGCAGCCGGAATCCGCACTCGAGCGCGAGCTCGCCGGCCCTGGTCAGGACCCACTCCGAAACGGGGTCGATCGGCATGGGGCGATCGGCTCACCGGCCATCGCCCACGTCAAGGCTCGAGCGGCCGCCGTCGCGGCGGGCGCGGGGCCTCCACAAGGTCCCGCCACAGGTGCAGCTCCTTCAGCGGCGGAGGCGCCTTCGCCGCCCCGAGGCGGCGCGTCCCCCGGTCCTCAGGGACTTAGGCGCCGCGGTTCGCTCAGTGACCCGAAGGCGAGATCGCGAATCGCGTCGTCGACGTCCTTCGGGACGCCTAGGCCTCCATGGAGCGTCGCTTCGCCCTTCGGTCCGCAGCATAGTGCAGCGAAGGCGAGCGTCGTTTTGAAAGCTTTCCCGTCGACCGCCCGCCGATAACTCACACGCGCCACGACAATGGGGTCCAGGAGCGATTCCTGCGGGACCTCACCCGCCGTCGCCAGCGTGCGGTAGAGCATCTTCGCTTCCTTCATTGCCTGTGACGCTGCCTCGGCGAGCGAGCACCGATGCGATGCACCGGGATCGAGCCGACCGAGACGGCACGCGGGCGACCCGTTGCGGCCGAAGCTCTTCCGTTTCGCCCCGATGAAGGTGTGGGTTTCGACATCGATCCGGACGTCGATGATCGGCACCTGCCCGAGGTTCTCGAGCACGAGATCGGTGTCCGTGCCGTCGTCGAGGTGCGCCTCGAACTCCGGCTGAATCTGCGCGTGAAGCAGGTCCCTCGTGAGGCTCGCGTACCACCACGTGATGCCAGCCAGCACGACGGCGCAGGCCGCCTGAACGGCCGTCGACCGGCGGGTCGAGTTCAGGATCCGGTGCTCTCGGTCGCGAGCCGCAATTTCAGCTCGCCGTTCCTGCTCCCGGTCGACGTCGGTGAGCGCGCCCCGCAGCGCGTCCAGCACGAGCTCGAGTTCCTGGACGAACCACTCGGTTCTCAGGGCACGCCCGCCGGCGATCGGCGGCCCCTTGGACCGTTCCTCGAGGGCCCGGTTTACCTGACCACGGAGATCAGCGATCCGATGCCTGAGCTCCATGCCGCGCCGCTCGAGATCCGCGTCCGAGAGCGCTCTGAGGTCCACCACGTCCGGAAGGTCGGCGAGGCCGGCGCGGGGCTGAACGGGTTCCTGGTGCTCGGCCATCCGCGGATCGTAGAGGCGGCGTCTGACGCGGTTCCCGAGCCCGCCGTGTCGGACAGTGCGGGTACGCTGTTCGTCGGCAGGGGGCGCCGGCCGGCCGCCGGGGCGCCCACCCGAGACGCCAGCCCCCGCCCTTCTTGCCTCGGGACCGCCTCGGGAGGCGGACATGACCGAGAAGCAGGAGTGCATCGGCTGCGGCGCCGAGCCGACGGACGAGGTGCACATCCTCGCCTGTGCCGCCTGCGCCCCTCTCGTCCAGGCCGCGGTCACTAGCCTGCGCCCTACCACGTGGGGTGAAGGGGCCGACGCCCTCTCCCCGGCGAGGCGCGCGGCCCTCATCAAGGCGCGGTGGGTCGCTCGTCAAATGGCGCTCGCCGTGGACCTCCTCGCGCGCGAGGACTTGCCGGACGACGCGGTCGCCGTAGCGATTACCCAGGTCGACGAGCTGCACGCGAAGGTACACGGGCACACCGCGACCCGCGTTGCGGCAATGCGGCTCGTGGACACGCTCGAGGTCGCCGCGCTCGGGTTCAAGAAGGGGCTCACGATCGAGTCGGCGCTCGGGAAGCTCGCACGCGACTTCGCCGCCCTCTGGCCGGACTGCGCGAAGCGCGTCGACGTGCAGAAGGCGAAGAGGGCGATCGTCGCGTGGGCGGAAAACCTCGACGACAAGCTGAGGCCATCGAAGCGCGGTAAGTGGAAGGAGGTCCACGAGCTCCTTGTCGCCGCAGGCCTGTGGAACGAGCTGAGGGGGGACCTCGACAAGAGGACTCCTCCCTGGGAGGTCCTTCGCGTGGAGTGGTCCTCGTGGCGCGCAACCGGGGGGCGCGCGACTCAGGCCAGCGCGGACGAGCTCCGATCCAGGCTCCTCGCGGCTCCGTAGGACCGGTTCCTACGATACAGCGGGCGGACGCCCACTGAGCGGCGGCGTATTACGCCGCTCATGGTCGAGTCGAACACCGCCCCCAGCCCCCTGAAGCTCGCGCGCGAGAAGGCGCGCCTCACCCAGGTCGTACTCGCGCAGCGCCTGGGCGTCCACCCCGCGTCGATCTCCCTCGCCGAGCGCGGCGCGCTCTCGCGGCAGATGGCACGTCGGTGCGCCGAGGTGCTCGGCGTCGAGGTCGAGGACCTCCTCCCGGCGAAGCAGAGCAGCGGGGGCCGGCCGTGACGCCCCCCGGGTCGTCACCGGCGTCCCCTATCGAGGCAGAGCTCCGCCGGATCGCGCGGGAGGAGGCCCAGGCGGCCCTCAGGACCGCGATCCGCGACCTTCCCGGTTTTCTCGCGGCCCACCTGGACGTCGATCGCCGCCCACGCGAGGCGGGAGGGCCTCGGCGTGTCGACGCTGAGGCGCTGGGCGCGAGCCGCCGGTCTGCAGCCGGGGCCCGCCGGGAAGTTCCGCACCGCCGAGCTCGAGGCCCCCTCGTCGCCCGCGGCGGGAAGCCGCCCCCCTCGGCGCCGCCCGTCGGAGACCTGGCAGAGCGCCGCGCCCGCGCCGCCGTCGAGAGCCTCACGAAGGGGGACCGGTGATGGCCAGCCTGAGCCCGGCCGAAATCGCGGCCTGGGGGCGACGCCCGCGCCCGGCGCCGCATTCGTCCCGCGCGGTCCCCCTCGACCCCCGCGCCCTCGCCGCGCACGGACTCACCACGCGCGACCTCTCGCACGCTCCGCCCGGAACCGTCGTGGTTGCCTGCGACGGAACCGCGCTGATCGTGACCGCTGGGGGCGCCTTCGACGCCTGGTCCCCCTTCGGGCGGCGCGCGATCGCGAGCGACCCGGCGGCAGGCTCACCGCCTTCAACCGCCGGCGCCCCGACGGCGCTCCCCTCCGCGCTCGGCTGGCGGTGATGGCGGCGAGCTCCCAGGAGCGCCCGGCGGCGCTGGAGGAGCTGCTGCGCGAGCTAGGCGCGCGCGCCCGGGAGGACCTCCGCCGGCGGGCGGCCGCGGGGGACCGGACGGCGCGCCGCGCTCTCGAGGACCTCGGCGAGGCGCCGCCGGCGCCGAGGCACTGGTCCGACGGCGAGGACGAGGAGGAATGCAGGTGAGCGCCGCCGGGAGGGGGCGCGCGCGTGGAGGGTTCCGCTCGATCCCGTATGCGATGGAGCTCGAGCTCCGAGCGCTGCCGGTCACGCAGCGGAGCGTCCTCACGTCGCTCGCTTTCGAGGCGCAGTACGGCGCCGCGGCCGTCGTAGACGTCGACGGCGTTCAGGTGACGATCGACGTGGGCGAGGCCTTCGTCAGCATCCGTAGGCTCGCGGCCGCGCTGCGGCTCGGACCGGGGTCAAAGGGCGAGAGCCTCGTGCGGCGGAGCCTCGAGTCGGGCTGCAGGATTGGCCTGATTTCGAAGCGTCCGGCGCGCCCAACCGGCAGCGCACGTCCCGGCGGACCTTCCGGCGCACCTCGCAGCGCACCTCGCGACGCACCCCCTACCATCGTCAGGTTTCTGCGGCACAGGCGCTTCCTGTGGCCCACGGAAGCACCCGACGCACCCCACGACACACGGGGCGACGCACCTCGCGACGCACAAGGCGACGCGATCCCAGTAGCTCACGAGATCCCACGAGGTCCCCAACAGCAGCAGCGGCCGCCGCCGCAGGGCGAGTACCCCGCCACGGAGCAGCTCGCTGCCGCGCTGACCGATCGCTGGCGGGAAGACCGCGTCGAGGTCGTGCCGCCTGGTCCAGGGCAGCCCCACGACGAGATCGAGGCCGCGGTGAGGTCGCTCGGCCTCGAGGCCGCCGTCGAGGAGTGCGTCGCTGACGGCGTCGCCGCGGTCCACTCCGGGCGCGTCGAGACGATCCCGAGCTCGGTCGGGTTCTTCGCGAGGCGCCTGATCACCGCCGCGGCCCGCCGCGCCGCGCGGGCGGCCGGAGGCGCCCGGTGAGTACCTCCAGCCTACATGACCCGGTCGCCCGGCCGGACGCACTCCTGGCAGCAGATCCCGAGCCGTCCGTCGACCGTGTCGACGAGAACGACCCTCTTGAACCGCTCGCCCTCCTTCACCTCCTGAAGCAGCGGCTTCCCGCACCTGAAACACAGCCCGGCCTGCGACCACATTACGATTCCGCCCATGACGATCTCCTAGATCCGGGCTCCCACCGGTCGGGCTGCGGTGTCAAGCGGCGGCCGCAGCGCGGCGTGGAGGGCCTGCACGATGTGCTCGATCCCGCCGGACCCCGGCTCCCCGCCGTGCGGATGCAGGTTGTTTCACTGCAGCAAGTAGGGCTTCGCTCCCACGTTCAGCGAATGCAGCGATCGGAAGAGCGGCGAGGTGGTCCGCTGTCCTGCGCGAGTACCCGACGCACGCGTTCTGCGCCAGGCGCTGCCAATAGCGGAGCGCGCGATCACGGCGCCGAATCGCAGAGGATGACCGGATGACGACTCTCGACGATAGCCAGAAGGCCCCAAAGCGCACAAAGAACTCATCGAAACGGGCCGTTTCAGAAACGGTCCCGAGCGCGCAACCCCCGCAGGCAGCGGGTATTCCGCCCGGTGAACAGGTGGGGGCCCCCCCGTCCCGACGCCGGCGAACGTTCACGAAGCTGAAGGGCGTGCGGCTCGGGCTCGCCGACGTAGTGCACCGGCTCGAGGCCGGCGCGCCGGCGGACGGGACGATCGACCCGAAGCGCGCGTGACGTACTCGGGGGCGGCAAGGAAACCCGCGCCGGCCTCGGGGGGCTCACGTTCCGCGCCTGGGGCGAGCAGTGGGTCGCCGAACGGGAGGCACGGCGGGTCGTATCGGCCGACAACGAGGGCGCGCAGCTCCGGTTCCACGCCTACCCGCAGCTCGGCGACTTGCCGATCCGGGAGCTCACGAAGGCGATGATGCTCGAGTGGGTCCGCGCCCTCCCCTCCCGGACCAGCGTCCGAGGGGGCGAGCCCCTGTCCCCCCGGAGCGTTCACCACATCGCGGCGACGGTCCGGCGCCTCATGGCCGAGGCCGTCGACCGCGAGCTCCTCGAGGTGAGCCCGTGCGCCTGGCGGGCGAAGCGCGACCTCCCGGCGAAGCGGGACAAGGTCATCGGCAAGAGGAACCGGTCCGGGTTCGCCGGCTGGGAGGTCTGGCAGTTCCTCCACGACGAGGGGATCCCGCTCGACCGCCGGGTGATGTACGCCCTCGACTTCCTCACCGGGATGCGGCCGGGCGAGGTGGCGGCGCGGCGCTGGAAGGACTTCGACACGACGACCGCCCCCCTGTGGCGCCTGGACGTCGGCACCGCCTACGAGACGCGGCACAAGACCGAGAAGAGCACCAAGACCAACGTCGAGAAGATCGTCCCCGTGCACCCCCTCCTCGCCGAGCTTCTCCGCGCCTGGTACGGCGGCGGCTGGCAGGCGTTCATGGGGCGACCGCCGACCCCAGAGGACCTCATCGTGCCGCGCCCGGAGGGCGGCTCCAGGCCGAACGGCTACACGTACAAGGGCTTCCGGGCGGTCCTGCACCGCCTCGGCCTGCGCGAGGGCCGGACCCATTACGAGACGCGGGCGACGTTCCGGAGCCTCGCCATCGGCGGCGGCGCGCCGCTGGAGGCGCTGAACCTCATCACCCACCCGTCGCCGCGGGAGGCCTCGGAGCTTTACACGCGGCTCGAGCAGGTCTGGCCAGCGATGTGCCGGGCCGTCCTGGCCGTGCAGCTCTCGCCGGAACGGCCTGGGAACGGGGCGGGGGAGCCGGATCGCAGTTCGATCGCAGTCCCGGATGGGGAAAAGGAAAAGGCCCGTCGCCTTGTGGGCTTCGGGCCTTCTACTTCAGTGAGCGCGGAAGGAATCGAACCTTCAACCTATGGATTAAGAGTCCATTGCTCTGCCAGTTGAGCTACGCGCCCGAAGCTGCTTCCGGGATGGCCGAGGGTGCGCGGATTTACCAGCGCGCACGCGCGCCTGTCAACGTTCCGCTGACTGCGTCGGCCTTCCCGATGGCGCGCCCGGAGGGACTCGAACCCCCGACCCGCGGCTTAGAAGGCCGCTGCTCTGTCCAGCTGAGCTACGGGCGCTTCCGCTTCGACAGAAAATGGGGTGAGTAAAGGGGCTCGAACCCTTAACCCCCGGATCCACAGTCCAGTGCTCTACCGATTGAGCTATACTCACCGTAAACTACTTGAAACCAACTTGGCGCGCCCGGAGGGAATCGAACCCCCGACCTGCGGCTTCGAAGGCCGACGCTCTATCCAACTGAGCTACGGGCGCAGGAACTTCGAGTTCCGAACCCTCCGCGCACGGGAACGCCGCGTCCGCGGCCCCGGCCATCCCATCGCTGTCAAAGAAGTCGGGGCGGCCGGATTCGGACCGGCGACCTCCTGCGCCCAAGGCAGGCGCGCTACCAGGCTGCGCTACGCCCCGGAACTTCGCCGGGGTTCGGGCCGCCCGGCCGTTCCCGAAGAACGCGGTTTCTAGCGCTTCGGGCTCGTCCGTCAAGGCGTGCCAAGCCGCTCGAGCACCGGGAGGAGCCGCCGGAACGCCTCGCCGCGGTGCGAGATCGCGTCCTTCTCGTCCGGCCGGAGCTCGGCCATGGTGCGTTCAGGCGAGCGCGGGGCAGCCGGATGAGGCTGCCCGGAGCGAGCGGGGGGTCGGGGGGGCCGGCGTCATCGGCCCCCCCGTCGGAATGAACAGGGGGTCGTAGCCGAACCCGTCCGTGCCGCGGCGCTCGCGCCCGATCCGCCCACGGCAAGCACCCGTGACGCTCGCAACGAGCGTCCCGTCCGGGCGCGCGAGCGCGAGCACCGCCTGGTACTCCGCGCCACGCCGCGCGTCCGGAACGCCCCGTCAGCGCCGCGAGGAGCTTGTCGTTGTTCCGCTCGTCGCGCGCCGCGCGCCCGGCGATGGGTCCGAGCTCGGCAGCCGCGACCCCGGGCAGCTCGCACACCGCGCTCGCCGGCTCGGGACCAGGCTCCTCGTCCGACCAGCGCGCCGAGCCGGACGCCCGGCGCGCCCGCCGAGCGCGTCGACGCAGAGCCCGGAGTCGTCGGCGAGGGCGTACATCCCCGCGAACCGGGCGCAGCGCCGAGGCCTTCTTCGCGGCGTTCTCCGCGAAGGTGCGCGCCGTCCTCCTCCACCTCGGGGAGCGGCCTCGCCCAGGTCGTCGGGCGACACGACCCGGATCGCCAGGCCCGCCACGAGCCTCCGCAGCTCGCGCAGCTTCCCCGGGTTGGTGGTGCCGAAGAAGAGGTCCATCGCCCTGCCCGCTACTTGCTCAGCGCCGCGAGCTGCAGCTCCTTGAGCCTCGAGATGCCCTCGAGCGCCGCGTCGAGCATCCGGTCGAGGTCGGCGCGGGGAAACGGCTTCCCCTCGGCGGTCCCCTGCACCTCGACCAGCTCGCCGTCGCCGGTCGCGACCACGTTCATGTCGACCTCGGCGGTCGAGTCCTCGTCGTAGTCGAGGTCGAGGCAGACCTTCCCGTCCACGATCCCGACGATGACCGCGGCGACGTTGCGGCGCATCGGGTCCTGCGGCGAGCTTCCTCGCCGGCGCGGACCGCGCGCGCCGCCAGGGCGAGCGCCACCCAGCCGCCGGTGATGGCGGCGGTGCGCGTGCCGCCGTCCGCCTGGATGACGTCGCAGTCGAGCGTGACGGTGCGCGGCCCGAGCGCCCGGAGGTCGATCGCGGCGCGCAGCGCGCGGCCGATGAGCCGCTGGATCTCGAGGGTCCGGCCCCCCTGCTTGCCGCGCGCGGCCTCGCGCGCCATCCGCTCGTTGGTCGAGCGCGGCAGCATGCCGTACTCGGCGGTCACCCAGCCCGCGCCCGTGCCGAACACGTGAGGGGGGACCTTCTCGTCCACGGAGGCGGTGCAGAGCACGTGGGTGTCGCCGAAGCGCGCGAGGCAGGAGCCCTCCGCGTGCTTCGAGATCGCCCGGCTCGAGAGTGATCTTGCGCAGCTCGCGCTCGGCGCGGCCGTTCGGTCTGGACATGCGGAGCCGATAGCACGCGGCCGCAGGCGGCGCCACGCCCTCGCGCCCTCCCCCGACCTCGACCCCGACCTCGGACCGCGACGACCGCTCACCCTGAGCGTAGCGCCGCCGAAGGCGGTGCGAAGTCGAAGGGGACCCCGACCTCGGACCGCGACGACCGCTCACCCTGAGCGTAGCGCCGCCGAAGGCGGTGCGGAGTCGAAGGGGACCCCGACCTCGAGCTTCTACCGGCTTGCCCGCCGCGTCTCGGCGCGGAAGGCAAACACGCCGGCAGCGACCGCGTCCGCGATCCGCTCGCGGTACGCGCGGGTCCGGAGCTTGGCCGCCTCGCCATCGTGCGAGATGAACCCCACCTCGAGCAGGACCGCAGGCATGCGCGCGCCGGCGAGGACGTAGAACGGAGCCTGCTTGACGCCGTGGTCCTCGGCCTCGAGCGACGCGACCAGCCGCTCGTGGATCGCGTAGGCCAGGCGAGAGGAACCCTGGAGCGACGCGGCGTCCTCGAGCGTACGAGAGGATCCCGGCCACCGGGTCGTTCGGGATCGATCTCGGGCTCGCCGGCGATCCGGTCCGCGTTCTCGCGCGCCGCCACCGCGCTCGCGCGCGTGTCGGTCGCATCGGCGGACAGGAAGTAGGTCTCGATCCCGCGAGGTCGTGCGCCGCTGCTCGGCGCTGGGCATCGAGTTCAGGTGGACGGAGACGAACAGATCGGCCCGCAGCGCTGTCGCGAGCGCGGCGCGGTTCGCGAGCGGCACCGAGAAGTCGCCGGTCCGGGTGAGCACCACCTTCGCGCCCATCTTCTTGAGCCGGCGCGAGATGCGGAGCGCGAGGTCGAGCGCGACGTCCTTCTCCCTCTCGCCGCTGGAGCGAGAGCGCGCCCTCCTGCTCTCCGCCGTGGCCGGGATCGATCACCGCCACGAATGCGGGGGTCCGCGCGGCGAGCGCGAGCGCGAGGGCGGAGGCGGTTACGGATGCGAGCACGGGCTGCGGATTCTAGCAGACCGGATCGCCGCGACCCCAGAGTGCATCCCGTAACCCCTCGCCGTCGCGAGGCGCACGATTCCGTCGCCGAGCCGGGCGCGCGAGGAGCGAGCAGCGGAGGCGTACCCGTTGGTACGTCGAGCAGCGCAGCGACGAGATCCGATCACTGCGGCGAAGCCGCCTCGTCGTTCGGGGCCCCCTGGGGGGCGAGCCCGCCCGGCGCAGGCAGGAGGCGTGCGCCGCAGCAGGCGACGGGGTTACGGGGTGCGCTCTTACCCGACCTCGATCCTCGCAGGCTCACCCGCGACCACATCGCCGATCGCGGCGGCCTGGACGCCCGCGGCGCGCAGCTCGGCGACGAGCGCCTCGGCTCGGCCCGGTTCCACCGCGGCGAGGAGGCCACCGTTGGTCTGCGCGTCGGCGAGCACCACCGGCCAGGTGGGCGCGAGCCCGTCGGCGACGCGGAGGTTCGGCGTCACCCAGCGCGAGGTTCGCCTTCGTGCCCCCGGGCACCACGTCCTTCGCGGCGAGCTCGTGCACGCCTTCGAGCACCGGGACCGCCGCGGTGCGGATGCGCAGCCCGACGCCCGAGCCGGTCGCCATCTCCCAGGCGTGGCCGAGGAGGCCGAACCCGGTCACGTCGGTGAGGGCGTGGACCGCCCCGCTCGCCGCGAGCACCTCGCCCGCGGCCCGGTTGAGCGCGGCCATCAGCTGCCGTGACGCGATCGACGAGCGGCCCGGGCGCGATGCCCGCGCTTGATGGCGGTGGTGACGATCCCGGAGCCGAGCGGCTTCGTGAGGAGGAGCCGTCGCCCGGGCGCGCCCCGACGTTGCGGAGGATGCGGTCGGGGTGGACGAGCCCGGTGACCGCCATGCCGTACTTCGGCTCGGGATCGTCGATGCTGTGGCCGCCGAGGACCGACGCGCCCGCGAGCGCGTGCCGTCTCCGCGCCGCCGCGCAGCACCTCGCCGAGCATCTCCATGGACAGCTTCCCCACCGGCCAGCCCGACCAGGTTGAGCGCGAAGAGCGGCCGGCCGCCCATCGCCCAGACGTCCGAGAAGGCGTTGGCCGCGGCGATCCGGCCGAACCAGTAGGGGTCGTCCACCACCGGCGTGAAGAAGTCGACCGTCTCGACGATCGCGCGCTCGGTCGTCGAGGCGATACACCGCGGCGTCGTCGCTCGTCTCGTGACCGACGAGCGCGCGCGGGATCCTCACTCCGTGGAAGGTGGCGCAGCACCTGCGCCAGGTCCGCCGGGCGGATCTTGCAGGCTCAACCGGCGCCGTGGCTGAACGCGGTGAGCCGGACCTTCTTCTCGGGCTCCGTCATGCGCCTCCCATATCGGTACCGCCCTGCGGCGGCAATGCGAGGGGCTCGCACTACAAGGGGGTGCCCTCGAGCTGGAGGTACAGCTCGGCGTTCCGGTTGCCCGGGCGAGATCTCCAGGACCGCCTTCCACTGCTTCGACCGCCTCGTCCTTGCGGCCCGGCCGCGTAGCAGGGAGAGCCCGAGGTTGAGCCGCGCCGGCACGTAGGTCGGGCTCTGCCGCACGACCTCCTCGTACTCCTGCGATGGCCTGCGTCGCGCTCGCCCGCGTCGCGCAGCGCGCCGGCGAGCTCGGGCGCGGATGTCGACGAAGCCGGGGCCGAGCTCGAGCGCGCGGCGGTACTCGGCGATCGCCTCCTGGTAGAGGCCGGAGGAGAGGTACACGTCGCCGATGTCGGCGTACATGTTGGCGAGCTTGCCCTGCACGAACCGGTCGAGCTTGCCCTGGCGCGCGCCGGAGCGCGAGAGCGCGTGCCGGTAGGTCTCCTGCGCCTCCTTGTACTTGCCGGTGTCGTTGTAGGTGACGGCGAGGTTCAGCGCGGCGTCGGTGTAGCCGGGGTTGATCCGGAGCGCCGCCTCGAAGGCGCGCAGCGCTTTCTGGTACTGCCCCTGGTCGTGGTAGATGACGCCGAGCATGTTGTAGACGTCGGCGAACGACTGGTTCTGCTCGACGACCTGCGGTGAGGTACTGCTCGGCGAGCGCCGTACTCCCGCTTCAGGTAGTAGCCGCGCCCGAGCGCGAGGGCCTGCTTCAGGGTGTCGTCCATGTCCGTCGCCCTCCGCCCGCGCAGTCTACACTCATGGCCCGGATGCGACGCGCCAGCGCTCGCCGTCCCGGGCGAGCCTCGAAGACGCCGCGTACGGCGCCGGCTCCCCGCCGCGACCTCGGCGTCCTCCCCCGCGCTCGCGCGGTCGCGCTCGACGCGGATCTGCCACGCGAGCGGGTCGCCGGCCGTCCGGCCGGGATGCCGTCGAGCAGCGCCTCCACGACGCCGGCGAGCGCGCGGGCAGCGGCACGCCGGCGCGGGCACCAGCGCGCGTCCCGGTGCAGCGCTCCATCGCGAACGCCTCGCGCCCGACGTAGGCGAGCCGGATCTCGCGCCGCGCCCGCGTGCACGCGCCCGTCCGCCTCCACGACCGACACGACGAGGGCGCGCGCCACCGTCCATCGAGACCGTCACGTCCGCGAACGTGACCCGCGCGAGGGCGATGCTGGCCTCGCCCGCGGGGACCTCGACCGGGGCAGCGCGCGAGAGCGCCTCGCGGACCTCCGTCGCAGGGCTCGCGACGGAGCAGGAGAGGAGAACGAGGACCCCGAGGAGCCAGCTCGTCGAAGGGCGCGTGCCCTCCCGGGCCAACCCTTACCGCAGCGAAGCAAGCAGCCTCTCCGCCTCGGGGCGCCGCGGGTCCTGCGGGTGCTTCACGATGAGCTTCTGGAGCGCGGTGCGGGCCCGGTGCTTCTCGTCGAGCTCGCGACGTACGCCCGGGCGAGCTTGAGGAGCGCCTCCGACTCGTGCTTCGAGCCGGGTACTTGTCGACCAGCGTCTCGTACCGGCCTGCCGCGCCGGCCCAGTGGCCGTGCTTGAAGTAGTACTCGGCGACGTACCACTCGTGCGCCGCGAGCCGGCCGTCGGCCTCCGCGAGGAGCTTCTGGCCTTCGGCGAGGTGCTTCGACTTCGGGTACTTCTCCACGAACTTCCGGAGCTGCGTCCGCCGCCTTGCGAACCTGCCGCAGGTCCTTCTCGTGCGCCGGCGGGAACAGGACGAAGTCGCTGGGCGCGTCCTTGAAGTACGCTTCGCCGACCCGGAACTCCGCGTAGTCCACGTCCTCGTGACTCGGGTGGAGCTGGATGAACTGCGTGTACGCGTCGGCCGCCTCCACGTACTGGCTGCTGCCCGAACTTCGCGTCGGCGAGGCGCAGCTCGGCGAGCGCGGCGTACTTCGAGAACGGGTACTTGGTGCGCACGTACTCGAAGAACTTCTGGGCCTCGGGCCAGCTCTCGCTCTTCAGGAGCTCCATCCCGGCCTGGTAGTTCTCCTCCGCGGTCGGCAGCAGCTTCACCTCGCCGGAGAACGACACGTGCTTCGAGCACGCGGCGAGGGCGACGAGGAGGGCGGCGGCGATCAGGCGGCGCATGGGCCGGGATATATCGCAGATCACCCCGCGGCGTCCTCGTAGACGCCGAGCGTCCGCGCCACGGCGCTCCCGGAGAACCCGCGCCCGAGCAGGAAGCGCGCCAGCCGGGCGCGGGCGCGATCGTCGAGGGCGGCGAGGTCGGCGGTGCGGGCGCGCCGCTCGGCGAGCGTCCGGCAGAGCGCGGCCTCTCCTCGCCCCCGGGCCGGCGACTGTGACCGCTCCGGCGATGGCCTCTCGGGCCGCGCCGCGATCGATGCCGGCGGCGACGAGCCGCCGCTCGGCGAGCCGCGGGCCCGAGCCGGCCGGGCGCGACGAGCGCCGCGCGCCCGCGCCCGCGCATAGGCGGCGTCGTCGAGGTACCCGAGCTGCTCGAGCCAGGCGACGACCTCGTCCGCCTCGTCGGAGAGCTCGGCGCGGGCGAGCCGCGCCCGGACCTGGGCCTCGGTCCGCGGGCGCGCGGCGAGGTAGCCGGAGCGCGACGTCCTTGCGCTCGGGCGAGCGGCGACCGCGTGGAAGCTACCACGCGCGCGACGGGCTCCGCCGGCTCGCCCAGTCGGCGACGCCGGTCAGAACCGCTCGATCTGGAAGTCGTCGTCGCCGCCCGGGCCCGGCGACGGGCCGGACGGGCCGGGCGTCGTGCCCGCGCGGGCGGCGGTCTTCGCGGGCGCGATGCGCCCGAGCTGCTGCGGCGGGCCGGCGGCCCCGGCGGCGGTGGCCGCGGCGGGGCGGCGGGCCGCAGGCGCGGCCGACGGCGGCGACGCGGGTGCCTGCGGCTCGTGGCCCTTCTCGAACGAGTCCCACTTCGAGTCGCTGGTGCCGGAGATGCCGGAGACGCGCAGCGCGAAGTCGTCGGGGTTGGTCGCCTGCCGGAGCGCCTCCTCGTAGCGTGATGACGGCCGGACTTGAGGAGCGCCATCAGCGACTGGTCGAAGGTCTGCATCCCGTAGGAGACGTGCCCCTGCGCGATGGCGTTCGGGATCTCCTTGGTGCGGTCCTTGTCCTCGATCAGCTCGCGGACGCGGCCGGTCGCGAGCAGCACCTCGATGGCGGGGACGCGCCCCTTGCCGTCGGCGCGCGGGACGAGCCGCTGGCTGATGACGGCCTTCAGGACCGAGCCGAGCTGCAGCCGGACCTGCTTCTGCTGGTACGGCGGGAAGGCCGAGATGATGCGGTTGATGGTCTCGGTGGCGTCGAGGGTGTGGAGCGTCGACATCACCAGGTGGCCGGTCTCGGCGGCGGTGAGCGCGGTCTCGATGGTCTCGAGGTCGCGCATCTCGCCCACCAGGATCACGTCGGGATCCTGGCGCAGCGCGCTCTTGAGCGCCTGCCCGAAGCTCATCGTGTCGACGCCCACCTCGCGCTGGTTCACGATCGACCGCTTGTCGCGGATGAGGAACTCGATCGGATCCTCGATCGTCATGATGTGGCAGGTCTCGGTCGCGTTGATGTGGTCGATCATCGCCGCGAGCGTGGTGGACTTGCCGGAGCCGGTGGTGCCGGTGACGAGCACGAGGCCGCGCTGCTCCGCCGCGATCTTCTCCAGGACCTTCGGCAGCATGAGCTGCTCGATCGACTGGATCTTGAACGGGATGACGCGCAGGACGACGCCGATGGTGCCGCGCTGCTGGAAGACGTTGACGCGGAAGCGGCCGAGGCCGGGGACGCCGTAGGCGAGGTCCACCTCGTTGGTCTGCTTGAACTTCTCCTTCTGGTACTCGTTCATGATCCCGAGCGCCATCCGCGCGATCTCCTCGGGCGGCAGGCGTCGGGCGTCCTTGAGCGGAACGAGCGAGCCGTCGACGCGGAACATCGGCGGGAGGCCCGCCTTGAGGTGGATGTCGGAGGCGCCGGCGCGGAGCGCGACCTGCAGGATCTCGTTCAGCTCCATGCATTTACAAGCGTAGCACCGCGATCTCGGCCGATCCAATCGGGTGTCCGCGGGACGCGCGGACCACGCCCTATGTAGGCGCGCGTGTGCGTGGAGCCGCGTCGCCGTGCGCCGGGGTGCGGCCGTCCAGATCGTGGCGCCGCCGGAACAGCTCCGCGACGTCGGAGCGGCGCGCCAGCGCGGAGACGCCCCCCAGGGCCACCCCGACGCCCACCATGCCGGCATGCGTCAGGATCGCGAGGGCGGCGGCGGCGTCCGGGGCCGCGCCGAGCCGTCGCGCCGCCCATGCCGCGAGCGACCAGTACACCCCCGCGCCGATGGGGAGGCCCGGCGTGAACTGGCCGAACGCGATCACCGACAGGATGAGAGCGCCGCCGGCCGCGCTCTCCGCGACCCCGAGCGCGCGGAGCGCCAGCGCGTACGCCACCGCGGCGGCGAGCGCCGGCAGCGCCGCGAGCGCGAACGCCGCGGCGAGGCGAGCGGGCCTCCCCGCCCCGACGACGCCCTCGCCGAGCGCCGCGAGCGCCGCCCCGGCCCGGGGCAGCCTGCGCGCGAGCCGCGCCGCGGCACGCGGAGCGCCGAGCGCGAGCGCCGCGGCGGCGGAGGCGAGGACGAGGAAAAGCGCGGCCCCCGCGAGCACCACGCGCCCGAGCGCGGCGTCGGACTCGCGCAACCCAGCCGCGACCGCGCCGAGCGCCACGATCGCGCCGAGCTCGAGCAGCTTCGCGACGAGCTGCGCCGAGAGCGCCGGGGCGAACGGGCGGCGCGCGAGCCTCGCGAGCACCCATGCGGCCGCCAGCGGACCGAGCTTGCCGGGGACCGCGTTGTGGATGAACGCCCCGAGGGCCGTCGCGTGGTACGCGTCGGCGTACCGTGGCGCCGGAGGAGGCAGGACCTCGCGCCACACGAGCGCGCGGAGGGCGGGCAGCAAGGCTGCGAGCGCCACGAACCCACCGAGCCAGCGCAGGTGCGAGGGGAGCCTGGCGAGGAACGTGCGCAGCTCGAACCGCGGCGTGAACGTCGGTCCGGCGTCCCAGCCCGGCCGGAAGAAGACCAGGGACACGAGCAGGGCGCCGAGCACGAGCGCGCCGGCGACCACAGCGGCATGCCGCGCCCGGAGCCGCCGCGACCCGCCGTCCCGGCTCGCCATGCCGGCAAGTTCGCCATCGGCGGCGTGCCGGGCGCGGCGCTCATGATGAACGTTCGAGCGTGCGGGCGGGAAGCGCGCTGGCGACTGCAGGGTGGGCCATCGTCCTGGGGGCCCTGGCCGGGCATTTCTCCCGCCGCATCCGCCGGCGCCAGCTCTCGCGCCGCATGCTGCGCCTCGCGGTCGACGTCCCGCTCGACGTGCTCCTCGAGCGCGAGGTGGGCGTCCCCGTCCGCGAGGGGAACGACGTCGAGCTCGTCGAGAACGGGGCGGTGTTCGACGCGCTCGAGGAGGAGATCCGGGACGCGCACGAGTCGATCCACATCTGCGAGTTCATGTGGATGGGGAAGGGCGATCCCTCCGAGCGGATCGGCCGCGCCATCCTCGAGCGGCGGCGGGGGGTGGCGTGCCGGATCCTCATCGACTGGTTCGGCTCGCTCAAGTTCGACCCGGCGCTCGAGCGGCGCCTGCGCGCGAGCGGGGTGGAGCTGCGGCGGCATCGGGTCTGGCCCGATCCCTTCCGCGTGAACCACCGCCGCATCTTCGTGTTCGACGGACGGCGCGCGTACGTGGGCGGGTTCGGCATCTGGCGCAGCTGGCTCGGCGGCGGCGCGGGCGAAGGCGAGTGGCGCGACACGGCCGCCCGCGTCGGGGGGCCGATCGTGGGCGACCTGCAGCGCGCCTTCGACCGATCCTGGCAGAACGAGGGCGGAGACCCGCTCTCCGCCATCGCGTACCCGCGCCTGCGCGGCAGCGGCACGGTGCGCGCCGCCGTCGTGCCCTCGTCGCCGGCATGGGCGCGGACGACGCTCGCGGCGCGCATGTACTACGCCCTCATCGCGTCGGCGCGGCGGCGGCTGTACGTCGCGAACTCCTACTTCGTCCCCGAGCGATCCCTCCAGGATCTGCTCATCGCCCAGGCGCGGGCGGGCGTGGACGTGCGGGTCCTCGCCCCCGGCCCGCACCACGACATCCCCATCGTCCACGCCGGTCAGCGCCGCACGTACCCGCGGCTGCTCGAGGGCGGCGTCCGGATCTTCGAGTACGCGGCGTCGATGATGCACGCGAAGACGCTCGTCATGGACGACGTCGCGGTGGTCGGCTCCGCCAACATGGACTCGCAGAGCCTCTCGTTCCTGTGGGAGGCCTCGGTGGTCGCGCACGCGCCGGACCTCGCCGCGCGGCTCGCCGATCGGTTCATGCTGGACCTCGAGCGCTCGAAGGAGATCCTCCCGCGCGAGTGGGCGGACCGTTCGTTTCGACAGAAGTTCCAGGAGGGGGCGGCGGGACTCGCCGAGGCCTGGCTGTGACGCGTGCGCGGCGAAGCCGACGCGACGCGGCGAGCGCAGGGGCAGCCGGATGAGGCTGCCCCGGCCCCCCAGGGGGCCCCGACAATGAGCGCGGCTTCGCCGCGGGTACGTATCTCGAGCGAGCGGGGGGTTCGGGGGGGCGCGAGCCCGAAGCTCGTCGAAGGGCGAGTGCCCCCCCGCCATAACAGACGGCCGGCCCAGCGTCGCCGCGGGCCGGCCGTACCGATGTGCGAGCCTGGATGAAACCGTCTAGCGCTTGGAGAACTGGAACCGCTTGCGGGCGCCCGGGCGGCCGTACTTCTTCCGCTCCACCGCGCGCGCGTCCCGGGTCACGAAGCCGGCCTTCTTGAGGACGGGCCGGTACTCGGGGTTGAGATCGCAGAGCGCGCGGGTGATGCCGTGGCGGATCGCGCCCGCCTGGCCGGAGAGACCGCCGCCCTTCGCGTTCACGAAGACGTCGAGCTTGCCCATCTGGTCGACGAGCTTGAGCGGCTCGACGAGGATCATCTTCGACGTCTCGCGGCCGAAGTACTCGTCCATCGAGCGCCCGTTGATGGTGATGTTGCCGGTCCCCGGCGCGAGCCGAACGCGCGCGACCGATTCCTTGCGGCGCCCGACCGAGATGTTCGCCTGCGTGGCCATCGTGTCCTTCCTCACTGCGCGAGCGGGAGCTGCTCGGGCTTCTGCGCGGCGTGCGGGTGCTTGTCGCCCGCGTACACCTTGAGCTTCGTCAACATCTGCCGGCCGAGCGCGCTGCGCGGGAGCATGCGGCGGACCGCGTTGAGGACGATGTCCTCCGGGTGCCGGTCGCGGATCTGGTTCATGGGCGTGTGCTTCGCGCCGCCCGGGTACATCGTGTGGCTGAAGAAGGTCTTGTCCGTCTCCTTCTTCCCGGTGAAGCGGACCTTGCCGGCGTTCACCACGACGACGAAGTCGCCCGTGTCCATCGACGGCGTGTAGGTCGGCTTGTGCTTGCCCTTCAGGATCGAAGCGATGCGCGACGCGAGCCGGCCGACGGTCTTCTCGTCGGCATCGACGAGCCACCACTTCCGACCCTTGAGGGCCTCAGCCTTCGTCACGCTGCGGGTGGTGCCTTTGGCCATGGATAACCCTACAGAAATCCCGAAATTGGAAACGCGCTTTTTAGAGGAGGGGCGCGCGCTTGTCAAGCGCGGGGAGCCGCCCCGAGGCCCGCGGAATCTAGCGGTTTCCAGCCGAGGCCACAAGCGGCGCCTGTCCGCCCGGCCGTCGCGGGCCGCTGCGGAGGCCCCGTCGCCACCCTCTCCGCCCGCGTTGACACGATCCTTCCCTGGACTTAGTCCAGGCTCGTGCGAACGGAAATGCCCGAGATCCTGCGGCGCCACGGCATCCAGCCGTCGGCCCAGCGGCTCGCGGTGGCGGAGTACGTCCTCCGTACCGAGGAGCACCCGTCGGCGGACCAGGTCTGGGTCAAGGTGAGCGGGACGCTGCCGATGATCTCGCGCGCCACGGTCTACAACACGCTGAACCTGTTCGTCCGCAAGGGGCTGCTGCGCCAGCTCGTGCTCGCGGAGGGGAACGTCGTGTTCGACCCGAACGTCGAGCGGCACCACCACTTCATCGACGAGGCGACAGGCGAGATCGTCGACGTCCCGTGGGGCGCCCTCGACGTCCGCCGCGTGGAAGCCCTGAAGGGGATCGACGTCCGCGAGTACCAGGTGGTCCTCCGCGGCCGCCGCTCCGGACGCCGCCGCTCCTGAGGCGTCAGGCGCCCCCTCGGGGACGCGCGTCGGACCGCGCTTCCCGTTGCGCCATGTTTAGACGCTGTCTAAATCTGAACCATGCCGACGCCAGACCCGAAGCCCGAGACCGCCTACCGCAGCCCCAGCCGCCTCCCCGCCGACGCCCGCGCCGCGATCGCGGGCGCGCTCGGCGCCCGACTCGCCGACGGGCTCGACCTCCACTCGCAGATCAAGGTCGCCCACTGGAACGTGAAGGGGCCGCACTTCGCCGCCCTCCACCCGCTGTACGAGACGTTCGCCACGTCGCTCGCGGCGTTCAACGACCAGATCGCCGAGCGCGCCGTGACCCTCGGTGCCCGCGTGAGCGGGACCGCCCGCCACGTCGCGAAGGCCTCGACCCTGGCCGAGTACCCGCCCGCCGCGGTGCGCGACCTCGAGACCGTGCAGGTGCTCGCGGACCGGGTCGAGACCTACCTCGACGGCCTGCGCGGCGCGCGCGACGTGGCAGACCGGCACGAGGACCAGGACACCGCGGACCTGCTCACGGCCGTCATCGAGGAGTTCGAGAAGAACGGGTGGTTCCTGCGGGCGACGCTCGAGCGCTGACCCGCCAACGCAGCAGAGGAGAGACCGAGATGAACAACCTCAAGGGAACGAAGACGCACGACAACCTCAAGGCCGCCTTCGCCGGTGAGTCGCAGGCGAACCGCCGCTACCTGTACTTCGCCAAGGTGGCGGACGTGGAGGGCTACCCCGAGGTGGCGATGAACTTCCGCGAGACGGCGGAGGGCGAGACCGGCCACGCCCATGGCCACCTCGACTTCCTGAAGAGCGTCGGCGACCCCGCCACCGGGCTCCCCATCGGCGACACCTCCGCCAACCTCAAGGCGGCGATCGAGGGCGAGACCCACGAGTACACCGACATGTACCCGGGGATGGCGAGGACCGCCCGCGAGGAGGGGTTCGCCGAGGTGGCGGACTGGTTCGAGACGCTCGCGAAGGCCGAGAAGTCCCACGCCGGCCGCTTCACGAAGATGCTTGGAACGATCAGCTGAGCGCGGCGGGGGCGTCGGGCCAAGGTCGCGGTCCACGTCCACGTCCACGACCACGTCGAGGTGAATCAGTTCCTCGGGGACCCGATCTTCTCCCGGAGCCTCGCCATCACCCCCGCGGCGTAGGCGGCGACGTCCTCCGGCGCCTCCTGCGCCGCGGCGGGATCGACCTTCTCGTGCGCGGCGGCGGGGAGGTCGTCGAGGAAGCGCGAGGGCGTCCGCGGGTGGACCTTCCCGCGCTTCGTCCTCGCCCCGGCGCGCGTGAGGTAGAGCCGCTCGCGGGCGCGGGTGATGCCCACGTACGCGAGCCGCCGCTCCTCGTCGAGGTCACGCGCCTCGCCCTGGATCCCGGCGCAGGGGAGCAGGTCCTCCTCCGCGCCCACCAGGAACACCACCGGGAACTCGAGGCCCTTCGCGGCGTGCAGCGTCATGAGGGCGACCCCATCCGCCGCGGCCGGGTCCTCCTCCGCGCGCGAGTCGAGCGCGAGCCGCTGGAGCCAGGTCGCGAGCGACGGTCTCGCGGTCCGCTGCTCGTACCCCTCGAGCGAGCGCAGGATCCCGTCGATCGCGTCGACCTTGCGCTGAGCCGCCTCGAACGACTGCACGCTCGCGCGCGCGTGGCCGTAGAGGTCCACCTCGGCGACGAGCGCGCGGGCGGCGTCGGCCGGCTTCCCCTCCGCGAACCGGGCGCGGTGCTTCTCGACGAGCGCGACGAAGGCTGCGATCCGCTCCGCCGCGCCGCGCGGCAGCTCCGGGACCTCCGCGGCGCGCGAGAGCGCGTCGAAGAGGTGGACAGCCGCGCTCGACCGCCCACGCGTGGACGCGCTCGAGCGACGGCGTCGCCGATGCCGCGCGCCGGTACGTTCACGATGCGGGCGAGCGAGACCTCGTCCTGCGGCGCGACGCAGATCTTGAGGTAGGCGAGGAGGTCGCGCACCTCGGCCCGGTCGAAGAAGGCCGGCCCGCCGTGGACGGTGTGCGGCATCGGACGCCTCGCGGAGCGCCTCCTCGAGCGGCACGCGACTGCGCGTTCAGCCGGTAGAGGACGGCGAAGTCGCCGAGCGGCCGCCCCTCGCCGGCGCAGCCGGCGAGATCTCCTCCGCGACGAAGCGCGCCTCGTCCTCCTCGGTCGGGAGGGCGACGACGCGGACCGGCTCGCCCGTCGCCCGACGGCGGTGAAGAGCCTCTTCGGGCGCGCGAGCCGGGTTCTTCGCGATGACCGCGTTCGCGCAGGCGAGGATGTGGCCGGTGGAGCGGTAGTTCTGCTCGAGCCGGACCTCCTTCGCGCCCGGGAAGTGCCGCTCGAAGCGCAGGATGTTCTTCACCTCGGCGCCGCGCCAGCCGTAGATGGCCTGGTCGTCGTCGCCCACCGCGCAGACGTTCCGGTCGCTCGCCGGCGAGGAGCTTCAGCGAGCTCGAGCTGCGCGACGTTCGTGTCCTGGTACTCGTCCACGAGGAGGTGGCGGAAGCGGCGCGCGTACTTCTTCCGGAGCGCCTCGTCCTTCGAGAGCAGCTCGACCGGGCGCGCGATGAGGTCGTCGAAGTCGACCGCGCGCTGCGCCGCGAGCGCCCGCTGGTAGCGCGGGAAGACCTCGCCGCGACGAGGTCGTAGTCGTCCCCCTGCCCCTCCGGTCTCGGGCAGATCCGCTTCTTCCCCTCGTTCTTCGCGCGCGAGATCAGGGAGAGGACGCGGTGCGCGTCGAAGGCGCGGTCGTCCACCTTCACCTCGCGCATGCAGCGCTTCACGAGCGCGATCTGGTCGCCGGCGTCGCAGATGGCGAAGCGCTTCGGCAGCCCGGCGAGCCGCGTGCTCCTCGCTGCAGGAGCCACAGGCCGAAGCTGTGGAAGGTGGAGACGAAGACGTCCGACCGCGGCGTGCGCCGGCGACGCTGCGCGACGCGCTCGCGCATCTCGCCCGCCGCCTTGTTGGTGAAGGTGACGGCGAGGATCGACTCGGGGTCGACGCCGCGCTGGAGGAGGTAGGCGATGCGGTGGACGATGACGCGGGTCTTGCCCGAGCCCGGCGCCGGCGAGGACGAGGAGCGGCCCCTCGGTGCGTCGTCACCGCCTCGCGCTGCGGCGGGTTGAGGGTGGAGAGGTCGAGCACGGGCCGCGCGTTCATGGCACGCCCCCGCGCACCGGACAAGACTTGACTCCCGTGGCGCGGACGTCAGGCGCGCAGCGCCGCGAGCGCGCGCACCAGGTCGTCGGGGAGCTCGGCCCGGACCTCGATGCGCGCACCGTCGGAGGGGCGCGGGAACGCGAGGCGCGCCGCGTGGAGCGCCTGACGGCCGATCGCCTCGGAGGGGACGCCGTAGACGGCGTCCCCGAGCACCGGGAGTCCCGGCCTCGGCGAGCTGGACGCGGATCTGATGCGTGCGGCCGGTCTCGAGCGCGACGCGGAGGAGGGCCGCGTTCGGGAGCCGCTCCTCGACCGTGAACGAGAGCCGTGCCCGGCGCGCCGAGACGCACGCGCGTGGTGAAGCGACGCGGGTCGGAAGGGCTCCGGCCGTACGGCGTGTCGAGCGCGCCGCGATCGGGCGGCGCCCCGGCGACGAGGGCGAGGTATTCCTTCTCGACCCGGCCTTGCTCGAACGCGCGCCTCAGCGCCACGAGCGCACGGTCCGTCCGCGCCAGCAGGAGGCATCCGCTCGTGTCGCGATCGAGCCGGTGGGGGAGCCCCGGGGCGGCGCGCCCCGCCACGTCGAAGGCCCCGAGCCGGCTGGCGGCGCCGACGAGCGACGGCGCGCCCCGCCGCGACGGCTCGACGGCGAGCCCCACCGGCTTCGCCACGACCAGGCAGTCCGCGTCGTCGTAGAGCACCGGGGGTGCCGGTTCCTCGGGAGCTTGCTCGGGGCGCGGGGGCGGCCGCTCGACCACGATCTCCTCGCCCCCGAACAGCTTCCGGTGGATGGAGCAGGTCTTCCCGCGGATCCGGACCCTCCCGGAACCGATGAGCGACCGCGCGCGCGCCAGGTCGATCGCGAGCGCGGCCGCGACGAACCGATCGAGCCGCTGACCGGAAGCGTCGCGCGGGACGCTCATGCTCTCCGTTCGGGGTGCCGACGTCGGGCTGCGTCTTGTGGGCGGGCCGCGCACCTCCACCGCGTCCTCTC
Organism: uncultured delta proteobacterium; assembly: GCA_963721145.1. GTDB lineage: Bacteria > Myxococcota > Myxococcia > Myxococcales > Anaeromyxobacteraceae > Anaeromyxobacter. The sequence continues at coordinate 458,760 of CAVRIC010000002.1, forward strand.
ACGCGCGGCGAAGGGGCGCAAGGCCTCGCGGCGCATCGTCTGCTGCGAGGCGGCGCGCCCGACGGCGCGCCGGGGAGCGTGGTGTACGGGATCATCGAGCGCCACGCGGGGGTGGTCTCGGTCGAGAGCGAGGTCGGGCGAGGCTCGACCTTCACGATCCGGCTCCCGACCGCCGCGGCGCGGGCGAACGCTCCTCCGGCCCAGCACGCCGCCGCGACCTGAGGGGGACTCGTGCTCCGACCCAGGCATAGTGCCTACTGCGAGCGCCGATACTCTCGCTGCGGCGGGCGGCCTCGTCGGTGCGCTGCTCGACGTAGGTCTACTACGCCTCCGCTGCTCCCTCCTCGGGCGCCCGCCTCGCGTCGGTCTCGGCGCTCTCGTCACGTCACCATGCCTGGGTCGGAGCACTAGAATCCGGCGGTGGGCCGCCCCCTCGTGACGCTGGACCGCGTGGACGTCCGCCTCGCCGGTGCGACCCTCCTCGCCGCGGCGTCGCTGGAGGTCCGTGCGGGCGAGGGGCTCGCGGTCGTGGGGCCGAGCGGCTCCGGCAAGTCGACGCTGCTGCGGCTGCTGCGCGGTGACATCTGGCCTCACCCGGCGAGCGCGGGACGGCGGCTGTTCCACGGCGCGGACGGGCCTTCCGAGAGCCCCATCGGCGCGCGCGAGCGGTTCGCGCTCGTCGCGCCCGAGGCGCAGGACGCCTACTTCCGGCACGACTGGGATCTCCCGGTCGAGGCGGTGATCCGTTCAGGCTTGTTCGACGCGGTGTTTCCGCCCGAGGCCGCCACGGCGTCGCAGGCGGCGCGCGTGCGCGAGGCGGCGGAGCTGCTCGGTGTCGGGCACCTCCTCGGCCGGTCCGTGCTCGCGCTGTCGCGCGGCGAGGCGCGGCGGGTCCTCCTGGCGCGCGCGCTCGCCCCAGGGCCGGAGCTCCTCCTTCTCGACGAGCCCTGCGACGGCCTCGACGCACGCGCCCGCTCTGCGTTCCTGGAGCACGTCTCCGGGGTCCTGCGCCGCGGCACGGCGGTCGTGCTCGCGACGCACCGGGAGGAGGAGATCGTTCCCGAGATCGGGACCGTGGTGGAGGTGAACGCGGGGAGGATCCGTGCTCGTGCCCGTGACGGTGCTCCCGACGGCGACCACGACCCGACCATGTCGAGGTCGAGGTCCACGTCCACGTCCAGGTCCAGGTCCACGTCCCGACTCGACCGCGACCACGCCGCCGACCCGCGCCGCGTCCTCTTCTCGATCTCGAACGCGACCGTCCTCGTCGAGGGGCGCACGGTGCTCTCCGGCATCGACTTCACGCTCCACGCGGGCGAGCGCGTCGCCATTCTCGGCTCGAACGGCGCCGGGAAGTCCACGTTCCTCCGGCTCCTGGCCGGCGAGGAGCAGCCCGCGTCCGGCGTCGTCCGGCGGCTCGATCTCGGCGAGCGGGCGGCCGCGTTCGAGCTGAGGGGGCGCGTCGGGGTGGTCTCCCCCGAGCTGCAGGCGCGGCACCGGTTCGACGCGACCGGCGAAGCGGTCGTGCTCTCTGGCTTCCAGGGGACCATCGGGCTGGCCGACGAGCCCACGCCCGGCGAGCGGGCCCGCGCGCGGGAGACGATGGCGCGGCTCGGGATCGCGCACCTCGGCGCGCGTCACCTCCTCACCCTCTCCTACGGCGAGCTGCGGAAGCTCCTCGTGGCGCGCGCCCTCGCGCCCGGACCGGAGGCGCTGCTCCTCGACGAGCCGCTCGCCGGCCTCGACGCCGCATCGCGCGGCTGGATCATCCGGACGCTGGCACGAGGTCGCGACCCCGCGCTCGTCACCGTCACGCATCACGCGGACGAGCTGCCGCCCGGCATCGAGCGCGTCCTCTCGCTCGAGGGCGGCCGGCTCCGGCAGCGCACGGGGCGGTGATTTCCCTTCGCCGCCGTTCCGGGGCAGGATGGCGTCGATGGCCGACACCCGTCGAAGGCCACCCATTCCCCCGCGCCCCGCTCCCCGCGCCGTGTCTCCGGCCCGGCGCGATCCGCCACGCGACCGGGACGCCGCGCGGCAGGTGATCGCGCCCCGGCAGGCCGCCGTCACGCCGCCCGCGGGCGTGCGCGTCGTCACCGGCCCGATGTTCATCGACACGGCGGCGGGGACGTTCCAGGAGCTCCGGCCGCCGCCGCCTCCGGCCCTGTCGCGCCGCGAGTTCGAGGCGGAGCTGCAGCGGCTGCTCCGCGCGTACGCCGCAGAGGACGCCAACCCGGGCTCGATGAAATGCGAAGGGTGCCGGCGCTGCGTGTCGTGCATGTTCTGCACGGACTGCGAGGAGTGCTACCGCTGCACGCACTCGAGCGGCTGCAAGGACTCGACCCACCTCACGCACTGCACCGACTGCACCGGTTGCCACGACTGCGCGTACTGCGTCTCGAGCGAGAGCTGCACGCGCTCGAACTACCTGGTCCTGTCCCGCTCGTGCTCCGAGTGCTCCTACTGCTTCGGATGTGTCGGCCTCGCGAAGCAGGACTTCCACATCTTGAACGTCAAGTACACGCGGTCCGAGTACTTCCGGATCGTGAAGTCGCTGCAGGCCGAGCTCGGGCTTCCCGAATAGAGGACCTCCGTGACGGCCGGCCGCACTGTCTCCCTCGTCGTGCTGCTCCTCGCCGGGGCCGCCCCGACCGCCGCGAGCGACGTGCTCCTCGCGCCGCAGATCGCGCGCCCCGGCGATGCGGTGCTGGTGCGCCTGAGGGCGCCGCGGGAGGGGCCGGAGCCCACCGCGACGCTCGCCGGACGCCCGCTCCACTTCTGGCCTCGCGGCGAGGAGCGCTGGGCCGTCGCGGCGCTCCCGCTCGAGACCACGCCCGGACCGGTGCGTCTCGAGGTCGCCGCGGCCGCGCTGGGCGAAGCCTCCGCGACGACGCTCGAGGTGGTCGAGCCCGGGTTCCCGTCGCGCGCTCTCCACGTCGCGCCGCGCTTCGTCTCGCCCCCCGCCCGCGTGAAGGCGCGCATCGCGCGCGATCGGCGCGCCTTCGCCGCCGCGTACGCGCGCCCGTTCTCTCCGCCGCTCTTCTCGGGGAACTTCGACTGGCCGAGGCGGGACCGAACCAACGGCCGCTTCGGCGACCAGCGGGTCTTCAACGGCAAGAAGGAGAGCGTCCACTACGGCCTCGACATCGACGGGCCGCGCGGCGCGCCGATCCATGCCGCCAACGACGGCGAGGTGGTCCTCGCCCGCGACTGCTACTACTCCGGGAACACGGTGGTGGTCTGGCACGGCGCCGACCTGTTCACCCTCTACTTCCACCTGGACCGGATCGACGTCGGGGCGGGCACGAAGGTGCGGAGGGGCGACCGCCTCGGCGTCATCGGCTCGACGGGGCGATCGACGGGGCCCCACCTGCACTGGAGCGCGCGCGCGGCCGGGCTGCTCGTCGATCCCGAATCGCTCCTCGGCATCGACTTCGGAACCGGGTCCGCGCCTGCGCGGCATGCCGGCCCTCCGCCGGCGGAGCCGAGGGAGGAGCTCCCGGCCCCTGCCGTGCCACCCGAGACCGCCCCCGCCGCGCCGCCCGCGACGATCACGCCGGCGGGCGTCGCGCCCCAGGCGCCGGGCGCGAGCCCTTCCGCTCCGTCGCGATGACCTCGAGCATCGCGGGGAGGAGCGAGGGCGGCGCGGCCACGATGTCCCCGCTCTCGAGCATCCGATCTCCGCCGTCCACGTCCGTCACGGCCGCGCCCGCCTCGCGCGCGATGAGGATCCCCGGCGCGACGTCCCACGGCTGGAGCCGCAGCTCCCAGAACCCGTCGAACCGGCCTGCCGCCACGTAGGCGAGGTCGAGCGCGGCGCTCCCGAAGCGCCGGACGGCGCGCGCGCGCCGGATAAATGCTCCGAAGAGGCGCAGCGGCTCGTCGTGGTTCTCGTGGATGTCGTACGGAAAGCCGGTGACGAGGAGGGCGCCCTCGAGCGCGCTCCGGCCCGAGTGCCGGAGCCGCTCGGCGCCGAGGAAGGCGCCGCCGCCGCGCGCCGCGGTGTAGAGCTCGTCCCGGAGCGGGTCGTAGGTCGCGCCCGCGGCGAGGCCGTTCCCGTCGGAGACGGCGATGTTCACGGCGAAGTGAGGCACCCCGTGCGCGTAGTTGGTTGTGCCGTCGAGCGGGTCGACGTAGAAGCGGAGCCCGCCCGCGCCCGCCCCGCTCGCCCCGGACTCCTCGGCGAGGACGGCGGCCCCCGGAAACCGCGCGGAGAGGAAGGCGAGGAGCTCGGCCTCGCTCGCCCGATCCGCGTCGGTGACGAGATCGATCCCGCCCTTCAGCTCGATGGTGCGGACCTGGCCCCAGCGCTCGCGGAGCACGGCGCCGCCCCTCCGGGCCGCCTCCGCGCACGCCTGCCGCAGCTCCTCCGCGTCCGCCACGCCCACCTCCGGCCCTTCGCGGGCGCGGGGAAGATAGCGGATGGAGCCCGGCTCCGCAGCGGAACCCTGCGGTGGCGCGGCGCACCCGGATCTCCCTCCGACATCGGCACACCTCCACCATCGGCGTCGTTGACGACGAGTAATGGACGCGTCGCGTACACGCGGTACACTACGCGCGTCCGACTGGCCGTCGGCCTGGGGCCCAGGGACGGAGGAGGGGATCCTTGAAAGCGACGATGCTCGCCGCGGTGATCGCGGCGTTCGGCTTCTCCCTGCCGGCTGCGGCCGCCCAGAAGGTGGCTCCACTCGTGCCGACGCGCACGGCCGCTCCTGCGGCCGCGACGCCCGCGCGCGCGACGCCGGTGGCGCGCGCGATCGATGAGCCATCTCCGGAATGGCAGGTAGGCCCGGCGCTCGGGTTCGAGCTCGGGCTGGGCGATCGGGACTACACCGCGCCGAAGGTCCGGATCGATGCGCAGCGCGCGATCCGGCGGGTGTCGCCCGAGACCACGCTCTCGTTCGTCGCGACGCTCTCGGTGACGCACCCCTCGGGGAAGGAGACGGTCCCCGTCGCCTTCAATCCGTTCTTCGGGGTCCAGACCGCCGAGGTCCAGTGGGACGCCAACGTCTTCGAGCTGGTCCCGGCGGCGCGCGTCACGTACGTCGCCGGCCCGAAGCTGAACCTGTTCGCGGACGGAGGCCTCGGGCTCGTCTACACGGCGGGGCGGACCTACCTCCCGCCCATCGCGGGGCTCCAGACGTCGGAGCTCGTCGAGAGCGGCGCCGGTGCAGTGCTGCGCCTCGCGGCAGGGCTGGAGTTCACGCCGTCGCCCGGGCTCCGCGTCGCGATCCAGGCCATCGGGCTGGACATCCGGTTCGGCAAGGGCCCCGGCAGCGCGTTCGACATGGTCGCGTCCGTCTCTCATCGCCTGTGATCCCCCCGGGAGAATCGATGCTCGCACTCGCTCGCAGCGCTCTCGCGCTCCTCGCCGTCGCCATGGCCGCCGCCGCGTCCGCGGCGCCGCCCAGCTCGATCGCCGTGCCGCTCCCGCCTCCTCCGCCGGGGACCAGCCTCTCGAGGCCGGCCCGGACGATGCTGGTCGCCGGGAAGGCCGGCATCGCCTCGCCGCTCGGCAACGGCGGTGACGGCTCGCCCATGATCGAGGTCGAGGCCGCCATCCCGTGGCGCACGACCGCTTCCGGGATCGCGCTCGGGTGGGCGCTCCCGCTGCGCACCACCTTCCTCTCGACGACGAAGCGGTTCGGGCTCGAGTCGGGCGGCGTCGCGCTCGAGCTGACGCCGACCGCACGCGCGTCGGTGCCGCTCGGCCGATCGAGCGTGTCCTTCAGGACCGAGGCGGGGCTCGGGATCGTCAACCGCTGGACCTGGCAGCAGGTCGACACGCAGTTCCTGGGGCGCCGGACCGACACCGGGCAGAGCAGCATGACCGGGATCGTGCGGATGGGATTGGCGCTCGACTGGGCGGTGCGGCCCCGCCTCTCGATCGCGATCGAGCCGCTCTCGTTCGGCTTCGACTTCCGCGGGAACGCCGACTGGATCTTCGCCGGCGGCCTGACCTACCGGCTCTAGAGGGGACCTGACATGCGCTCGACGAAGCTCCTCGTGCTCTTCCCCGCGATCGTCCTCGCGCTCGCGGGGTGCAAGAAGGAAAGCGTGGAGGGTCCGCTCGCGGGGTGCCTGCCCGTGAGCTTCACGTCGTCCTGCTCGATGGACGCGGAGTGCTGCTCCTTCGGTTGCGTGTACGGCACCTGCATGCCGAACCCGCTCGAGGGCGGCGTCTGCGCCACGCACGGCGACTGCCTGGCGCCGCGCCTGTGCATCGGCGGGCAGTGCACGACCGCCGCCTGCAACGCGGGAGGCGCGTGCAGCGCGAGCAGCGCGCCGTGCTGCACCGGAGCCTGCACGGGCGGCTTCTGCGCCGTCGATCGCCCGCCGGTGGCCGTGGCCGGGATGATCCCCGCCTCCCCGGTGCCGTTCAGGATCCCCGTCCAGCTCACGAACGGGAGCTACGATCCGGACGTCGCCGGGACGGGGATCGGCCTCTCGTACGCGTGGACGGTCTCGGCACCGCTCGGGAGCACCGCCACGTTCTACCCGACCTCGAGCTACGCCACGCCGACCTTCACTCCCGACGTCGCCAGTACGGTCACGCCGTACGTCCTGCGCCTGACCGCCTCGAACGCCGGCGGGTCAAGCTTCGCCGACGTGACGTTCTACGCGGTGAACACGACGCCCGAGATCGTGATGCCGCCCGACGTCCTCGGGACGACGTACCAGTCCCGCAACGTCCCGCTCGCGACGACGGCGAGCGTGGCGGATGCCGACGGCGGCCCGATCACGTGCACCTGGTCGAAGAAGGGGCCGACGGACGGCGGCTACACGGTCGTGTCGGGGCCGACGACGTGCGCGGGGGCGAGCGGCGCGCGCGCCACGGGCACCTCGACGTACACGCTGAACGAGGACGAAGCCGGCACGTGGGAGATCAGGCTCTCCGTCGACGACTCGGTCAATCCCGTCTTCTCGAAGAGCCGGTTCATCAACGTCCAGAACGACCCGCCGGTCGCGAACGCGGGGCCCAAGCGCTACGGGAACCTCGGGCTCGGCGCGATTCCGCTCAACGGGACCGCAACCGACGTGAACGGCGACGTCACGAACGGCAACGTCGGCGGCGCGGGATTCACCTGGAGCTGGACGGTCACGGCGAGGCCGGGCGGCAGCAGCATCCCGATCGGCTACGAGGTGGGGACGACGCCGTCCGTGAGCTTCACGCCGGACGCGGAGGGGACGTTCACGCTCACGCTCACGGCGGACGACCACCACGGGGGACCGAACGGGAGCTCGGGAACCTCCACGGTGGACGTGCAGGTGGACCCCTATATCCTCCCGCTCGGAGAGGTCGCAGACGCGGTGTACGTGGACGGCACGGACCGCGTCGTCCTCGTCGAGACGGGCGCTGGGAACGCCTACCAGCTCAAGATCGCGAATCCCGCCACGCTCGACGTGGAGTTCGTGGTGACGCTGGCGGCCAGGCCCACCACCGTCGCGCTGAAGCCGGACGCGACCGACGCGCTCGTCGGCGAGGCCGGCGGTCGATGGGAGAAGGTGACCGGCATCCGGGCGATACCCATAGTCGCGACGACGGTCCCGGCGACGCCCGGTGTCGCGTTGCCCGCCGATCTCGTGAACATCGCGCATGCCGGCGTGTGCGCGTACGGCGTCACCGGCGGCGGAACCGTGTACCGCCTCTTCCCGGACACGACCGGCACGCAATACTGGGACATCGTGTCGTGCCCGACCTGCACCAGTGGGGACATGCCGCTCGGGATGCGCACGACGACGGGGACGACCTGGATCTGGCTCCTGCAGACCGGGACGGGCCGGCTTGGCCGGTACGAGATCCACACGAACTGCAACCTCCAGACCCCCTCCGTGCAGACGTACGGCGTGCTCCAGGGTACGAACGGTCTCTGGCTCTCGGTGGACTCCGCAGACCTCTACACCACGCGCACGAGCGTGTACGACGCGGCAGCGCTCACCTCGCGCGTCAACGGGCTCCCCGTCGTCCCGGACCACCTGAGGACGACGCTCGTCAGCTCGAGCGTCGTCGGGGCGGTCGCGCAGAACGCGACGACGGCGCTCGCGACCTTCTCTCGCGACGCCACGCCGGGTTCGACGTTCACGGCGGGCGCGAGCAAGCCGTTCCCGATCCTCGGGTTCAACGGCGACGCGAAATCCAACTACGGACGATTCGCGTTCGTGAAGTCCGGCGGCGGCGCCTACTACGCCATCGTCCGCGCGAACGTGGGGACCGACGCCGCACCCATCTGGAAGTGGGGGCTCGTGAACCTGGGGCCCTAGCGCACGTCCGGTGACGCGAGGCGGCCCCGCGCGCGGCCGCCTCGCGCTACACTCCACGCCATGCTCAAGGCGCTCGCGGTCCTTCGCACCATCTTCCTGGTGTTCATCGTGGGCTTCACGGTCCGGGCGATGCCGTGGTGGACGAACGTCGCGCGGACCTTCGACGAGCAGTACGCGCGGTGCTCCGACGCGCTCAGCCTGCTCATCCGCGCGGCGTGGTTCGCCATCGGCTGGATCGCGTTCGAGACCGTCATCGGCTGGTGGATGGCGACCCGCCCCCCGAAGCTCGACGTACCGATGCCGAAGAGCAGCGGCGAGCCGCCCTTCGCGCCGCCCGGCCACGGCTGAGCGCGTCGGAGGAGCCCGGTGCTCGGCCTCGGCCCGCTCCTCACGCGGCTCGCCTTCTGGCTGCACCGCCGCGACGTCTCCGTCTGGTACGACCCCCTCTACCGGCTCCCGCTGTCGGGCATCGAGGCGACGCTCGGCCTCGAGCCGCGCCGCGCCGACTTCGCCGCGTGGTGGCTGCGCGAGTGTGGCGCGGCGACGGAGAGCGCGTTCCGCAGGCCGCACCGGATCTCGTTCGAGAACCTCGCGCGCGTGCACACCCCCGAGCACCTCGAGTCGCTCGGGCGTCCGGAGACGCTCGCCGCCATCTTCGCGGTCGACCCGAGCGACGTCTCCGTCGACGAGGTGATGACCACCGTCCGGCTCGCCTGCGGGGGCACGCTCGGCGGCGCGCGAGAGACCCTGCGCACGCGGGCGCCGGCGCTGAACCTGCTGGGCGGCTTTCATCACGCCGGTCCCGCGACCGCCGCCGGCCTGTGCCCGGTGAACGACATCGCCGTCGCCGTCGCGACGCTCCGGGCCGAGGGGTTCCGCGGCCAGGTCGCGGTGCTCGACCTCGACGCGCACCCGCCCGACGGCCTCGCCGCCTGCCTCGAGGCGGACCCGGACGTCTGGATCGGCTCCCTGTCCGGCGCCGAGTGGGGCCCGCTTCCGCGCGTCGACGAGACCGCGCTGCCGGTGGGGACGGGCGATGCGCCGTACCTCGACGCGCTCGGCGCTCTGCTCTCCCGGATGCCGCGGCCGCGGCTCGCGTTCGTCATCGCGGGCGGCGACGTCCTCGCCGGAGACCGAATGGGCACGCTCGGGCTCACGGTCGCGGGTGCTCGCGACCGCGATCTGCTGATCGCGTCCGAGCTCGACGGCATCCCGTCGGTCTGGCTTCCGGGCGGAGGCTACTCCAGCCGCGCCTGGCACGTGCTCGCCGGCACCGGGATGGCGGTTGCGGCCTCCTCGCGCGATGAGATCCCGGGCGGCTACGACCCGATGTCGGCGCGCTTCGCGCAGGTCTCCGCCGCGCTCTCACCCGCCAAGCTCACCGAGACGGGCGAGCTGACCGCCGCCGACATCGAGGAGGACCTCGGCCTGCGTCCGCGCCGGCGGGGGCTCCTGCTCGGGTTCTACAGCGCGGCGGGCATGGAACACGCGATGTACCGGTACGGCATCTTCGACCAGCTCGAGCGGCTCGGGTACCGGCAGTTCCGCGCCTCGTTCGACTCCCCGGGCGCGGGGGAGCGGGTCCGGATCTTCGGCCAGTCGGGCGGGCAGGAGCACCTCCTCATCGAGGCGGTCCTCGAGAGGCGGCGCGTCGCCGGCATCGACGCGCTGTACGTCCACTGGCTCTCGCTCCGGAACCCGCGCGCCCAGTTCAGCGACAAGCGGCCGAGGCTGCCGGGCCAGGAGGTGCCCGGGCTCGGGCTCTCCCGCGAGATCGGGACGATGCTCGCGCGCATGGCCATCCGGCTCGGCCTCGGCGGCGTGGTGTTCCGGCCTGCCCACTACCACACGGCGTACGCGGCGCGGCACGAGTTCCAGTTCGTCGATCCGGACCGTCAGGGCCGGTTCGAGGCGCTCGTCCGCGATCTCGCCGGCGTTCCGCTCATCGAGGCGACGCTGGCGGTGGCGGAAGGGAGGGTTCGCATCGACGGCGCCCCGTACGCCTGGGAGGCGGACGAGATGGCGTTCTGGCTGCGGGAGTCGCCGGCCGACGCGGGCGAGGTGGACCGGGAGCGCGAGCGCGTCCGTTTCACGTACGATCGCAGGTGAATGCTCACTCGGCGAGCAGCTTGCGCACCTCGCGGTCGAGCGCGGCGCCCTCGGCCCGATCGAACCCGAGGTGGACCGAGCGCACGACTCCGGTCCCGTCGATGAGGACCGTGGTGGGGAGCCGCGTCACCTCCAGCTTCTCCGAGAGCGCCGCCCCCCCCTTGTCCCACAGCACCGCGAGATCCACCGGCGTCCGGGCCAGGAACTCCTCCACGGCGGCGCGATCCTCATCGAACGAGACCGCATAGACCTCGAGGCCGCGCAGCCGGTACTCGGCCGCGAGCCGCGCGAGGAACGGGAGCTGCTCCCGGCACGGCTCGCACCAGGTCGCCCAGAAGTCCACCACCGCGATCTTCGCCGCGCCGCTCGGGACGCGGACCTCATGCCCGCCGAGATCCTGCGCGGTCAGGTCCACGCTCCTCCCGACGAGCGGCGAGGTGCGCCGAGCGGCGCGCGGACCCGCGCAGGATGCGCAGGCCACCGCGGCCACAAGGATCCATCCCAGCCGGGTCGTCCTCATCGTCCGCATCATAGTCACTCCAGGGTGCACGCCCCACCCCCGACGTTCCTGTTGGGAGAGACGTCACGGCGTGTCAACGTCGCTGGACTTCGGACGGAGGTCCACGATGCGCATTGCCGAGCTGCTCGCCGCGATCGCGCTGGTCGCTGCATCCGCAGCACGAGCGGGGACGATCGAGGTCGACGCGACCACCTTCCTCAACGTCGCGCAGCAGACGCGCGGGCCCGGACCGACTCCCGACCTCGTCACGGTGGCGCCTGCGTTCGAGATCCTCTCCATCACCGCCCGCGACCTGCGAAACCCGCTCGCGGACGACCTCACGATCGCGCTCTCGACGTGGGGATCGTACGAGCTCCAGGACCGGCGATGGGACAACGGCACGCACCACGATCTCACCGGTGACGTCCTCACCGGCTACGTGCAGGGGAGGCTGCTGGATCGGCACCTCACGCTCCGGCTCGGGCGCGCGCAAGTGCAGACCGGCGTCGCGCGGATGATCCACGTCGACGGCGGACAGGCGATCGGGCTGCTCCCCTGGGGCTTCCGCGTGTCCGCCTACGCCGGAGTGCCCGTCTCGCAGCGGTTCGCGACGCGATCGGGGCTCAGGAGCTGGAACCCGCTCGGCGGCGATCTCGCCTACGGCGGCCGGCTCGGTTGGTCGCTCGCGCTTCCGGGCGTTCCGGGTCGCGGCCTGGACCTCGGCGCCTCCGCCAACGTGGTGAGCGACGGCGGGGACCCCGTGAAGCAGGAGGTCGGCGCCGATCTGCGGCTCCGCCTCGCCGCGCCGGTCACCCTCACCGGCTTCGGCGCGTACAGCGTCTACGACGAGCGGATCTCGGAGGGGACGGTGCGCGCCGGCTGGAACGCGACGCGCGGGCTGCTCGTCGAGGCGGACTATCGCTTCGTGGCGCCGGATCTGTTCCTCGCCCGGAACTCGATCCTGTCGGTGTTCTCCGCGGAGGAGCGGCACGCGTTCGGCGGGGGCGCCACCTGGCAGGTGGGCCACGGCCTGCGCGCGGGCGGCTCGTACCACCTCCAGCTCGAGCCGGGCGCGACGGAGGACGCCGCCAGGTACGTCGGGCACGAGGCCGACGCGCGGCTCGAATGGGAGCGCGGCCCGATGCGCGTCGGGGCAGACGGCTTCTTCCTCGATGCGTTCGACAACGGCTACGCCGGCGGGCGCGTCTACGCGCGCCGCGAGCTCGGGCGCGCCTTCGCCGCGCTCGACGTGCTCCTGCACGTGTTCCGCGACGACGTGAACGGAGAGAGCTCCGCGCTCAGCGGGACCGCGTCGGCCGGCTACCAGCTCGCGCGCGGGCTGAGCGCGGTGCTCTCCGGACGCGCCGGGACGACCCCGTTCCTCGAGCGGACCTTCGAGGTGATGGCGAAGGTCGTGTACGCCCAGACGTACCGCAGCACGGAGGTGCGGTGATGGACGCCAGGATCCGCCTCGTCCCGCTCGCGCTTGCGCTCGCCGGCGCGGCCTGCGGCTACAGGCCCGCAAAGGTCGATTCGTACGCCACGAAGCAGCCCGCCTACACCTTCCCGCACTCGGTCCACGTCGACGCCGACGTGACGTGTCTCGAGTGCCACGCCGGCATCCAGAAGGCGACGCGGCTCGACTCCGCGGTCCGCCACGTCCGCATCCCGCAGAATGCGTCGAAGCGGAAGCCGTGCAGCGACTGCCACGACGCCGACCCCAGATCGAAGCTGCCCGCCCGCGCGCGAGAGTTCCGGGTGCGGTTCTCCCACGCGGACCACCTGAGCCGGGTCTCGAGCTGCACGGCGTGCCATCGCCAGCTTCCCGAGGCCGGGGACACCGCGCCGCGGACCCCGCCGATGGAGGCGTGCACCTCGTGCCACGTGCACCAGGCGGCGTTCGCTCAGGCGCGCTGCATGCCCTGCCACGTCGACCTGAAGGGCTACCGGCCCGAGAGCGCGTTCCGGCACGAGGGGAACTGGATCGCGAGCCACGGCGCGCTGGCGCGGCCGTCGGCGGAGAGCTGTGCGCAGTGCCACGACCAGACCTACTGCGCCTCGTGCCACTCGTCGGCGACCGCGCCGACCCGGCTCGAGAACCTCTTCCCCGAGCGCGTCGACCGCGGCTTCATCCACCGCGGCGACTACGTCTCCCGGCACATGATCGACTCCGGCGCGAACCCGGCGAGCTGCAAGCGGTGCCACGGGTCGGGGTTCTGCGATGCGTGCCACGCGCTGCAGGGGGTGTCGAGGACCGCGTCGGGGGCGGTCCAGCGGCCCGCGTCCCACGGCCCGGGGTGGAGCGGCCCGATCGGAACGCCGCAGCGCCACCGCGACGCCGCGCGGCGCGACATCTCGTCGTGCGCCGGCTGCCATGACCAGGGAGCGGACGCGACCTGCGTCGGCTGCCACCGGGTCGGCGGCTTTGCGGGCACGAAGGCGCCGCATCCGAGGAAGTTCCTCTCGACGCACGACCGCGACGACATCCGCGACAACGCGATGTGCCGCGCGTGCCACGGGTAGACGAGGGCTCAGGGCGCGAGCGCGCGCGGATGATGGAGGATCTGGACGAGGATCCCCTCGGGCCCCTTCACGTACAGGGACCGCGCGCCGTCGCGGTGTGTCCGGGGCCGGGCGACGATCTCGGCGCCGGCCGCGTCGAGCCAGCGCTCCCAGGCGTCCACGTCCTCCGCGCGCGCCACGAAGATCCCGAGGTGATCGAGGAGCCCCGGCCCGCCCGCCTCGGCCGCGCGGTGGAGCGCGAGGTTGTCCGCGTCGCGGCGCAGGTAGACGTTCTCCGCGTCCGGCCGCCACTCGATCTCGTAGCCGAGCGCGCGCACGAAGAAGTCCTCCGCGGCCGCGAGGTCCTTCACGCGCAACGCCGCGTGACGCAGGCCCAGCGAGGGTGGGCGGCTCGGTTGCACCCCCCTCCGTTAGCGCGCGCGAGGTCACGCCGCATTGCGAGCGCGGGCGGGCGTCCCCCCGGGGGCTGGGCCGCGAGGGCCCCTCGGACGTGCTCGCGGCACGGCGACTCCCTCCGGGCGCTGGGCCGGGGTGGTCCCCTCGCCGTGCTCGCGGCGCGGGCGAATGCGCGACCGGCGCCGGACGGTCGTGCGGTGCAGAACCGCACTGGCCGGGCACTTGCGTAGGTGCCGACGGCGCGCGGGGGAGTTGCCGTGCTGGGACACGCGTTGGGCGCGCGCCGTCGTCACCTAAAGTGCATTCCGGCTAAAGTACTTTGTTGCGTGTCCGTCCGCAGCGCACCGATGCTCGAAAGGTGCCGAGCCGCTGCGCGCGGGCGAGGGGCCTCCCCGGCCTGGGCGCCCGGCGGGCGTGGCAGCATGTACGAGCGTTCCCGTGCGGGATGATCGTCCAAGAGGAAGACGGCAACCGACCCAGCGACGGGCGCGCTCGGACGCGCCATCACCTTCGCCGGGGGCGCAAGGCCGCGGAGGGCCCCTCGACGCGCGCAGGCCCGGACTCGCCCGATGATCGGTGCGCTGCGGACGGACACGGTCGTCAGTACTTCAGCCGGCTTGCACTTTACGTGACAACGCCGCGCGCCAACCCCGCTCCTCCGAGCAGGCGGCCTGCTCCGCGCGACGTTGGCACGTACGGAAGTGCGCCGGCCTCCGCGCTTCTGGGCCCATTCCGACAGTCCAGCGCCGGTCGCGCATTCGTCCGAAGCCGAGCACGTCCGAGGGGGCCCTCGCGGCCCCAAGCCCCCGGGGGGAGTCACGGGTTGCCGAGCGTGCGCGAGGGGACCTCCCGGCCCAGCGCCCGGGGGGATTAGCGGCGGCCGAGCGCGTCCAGCAGCTGGTCCCAGATGCCGCCGAACGCGCCGTTCGACATGGCGACGATGACGTCGCCGCTGCGCGCCGCGCCCGCGATGGCCGGGACCATCTCCTCGACGCTCGCGAAGACGCGCGCCGGCTTGCCCGCGGCGGAGAGGTCGCGCGTCACGGCGCCGAGATCGAGCCGCTCGCTCTCGGGGACCTTGTCGGTCGGGGCGGGCCGCAGCAGGAACACCTCGGCGGCGTCGCCCCAGGTCGCGGGAGCGGCGTACGCGCCCTGGTGGAGTTTGCGCCGGCTCGTGTTGGACCGCGGCTCGAACGCGGCGAGGAGGCGCGCCCCCGGGTAGGTCCCGCGGATCGCGGCGAGCGTCTTCTCGACGGCGCGCGGGTGATGGGCGAAGTCGTCCACCACCACGACCCCGCCCGCGGTGCCGCGGACCTCCTGCCGCCGCTTCACGCCGTGGAACGCGCCGAGCCCCGCCGCGATCTCGGCGGGCGAGAGGCCGAGGGCGGTCGCCGCCGCGGCGACCCCCAGCGCGTTCTCGACGTTGTGGGCGCCTCCGACTGGGAGGTGGACGTCGGCGAGCGCGCGCCCGCGCCGGACGAGCGTGAACCGAGCGCCGTCGGGCGCGAGGCGGAGCGTCCGCGCTTCCCAGTCGGCGCCCGGGCGGTCCACCGCATACGTCTCGACGGGCGCGCGCGAGCGGCGCGCGATCCGCAGGACGCTCTCGTAGCTCGCGCATGCCGCGAGGAACCCGTCGGCGGGCAGGAGGTCCACGAACCGCTCGAACGCGCTCTCGTAGTGGACCTCGTCGCGGTAGATGTCCGCGTGGTCCAGCTCGCAGCTCGTGAAGATCGCGGTGCGGGGGCGGTAGTGGAGGAACTTGGGGCCCTTGTCGAAGTAGGCGGTGTCGTACTCGTCGCCCTCGACGACGA
Organism: uncultured delta proteobacterium; assembly: GCA_963721145.1. Taxonomy (GTDB): domain Bacteria; phylum Myxococcota; class Myxococcia; order Myxococcales; family Anaeromyxobacteraceae; genus Anaeromyxobacter. The sequence goes on from CAVRIC010000002.1 coordinate 474,360, forward strand.
AGTGCGGCCCGCGCCCGAGACGGAAGTTCGAGTCGAAGTCCCGCGTGACGCCTCCGACGAGGAACGACGGGTCGCGCCCGGCGTGGTGGAGGAGCGCCCCCATCATCGCCGAGGCGGTGGTTTTGCCGTGCGTCCCGACCGCCACGACGCCGTGGCGCGGCCCGATGAAGAGCTCGCCGAGGGCCGCCGGGAACGAGACGTGCGGGAGACCCCGCTCGCGCATCGCCGTCGCCTCGGGGTTCACCGCGCGCACGACGTTCCCCACCACGACGACGTCCGGTCGTGCCCGCTCGAGGTTCTCGGCGCGATACGGGGTCAGCACGCCGATGCCCCACCGCTCGAGCTGCGTCGACATCGGGGGATAGACGTTCTCGTCCGACCCCGTGACCTCGTAGCCCGCCGCCTTGAGCATGCCGGCGAACGATCCCATCCCCGTGCCACCCACGCCGATCAGGTGGATGCGCTTCACCTTGGACCAGTCGACCACGCGTTTCTCCTCGACCGCGACTTCGACCTAGACCTCGACGTGGACGTGGACGTGGACGTAGACCTGAACTTCTACATTCCGGACCAGGTCGAAGTCGAAGTCGAGGTCCAAGTCGAAGTCCACGTCCACGTCCACGTCCACGCCGCCCGAGCCGCGGTCTACTTGATCCCCAGCGCCTCCGCCACGGCATCGTGGAACCGCGGCCTGAACTCCCGGATCCGCTCGTTGTCGCGCGTCGGGTACACCCGGTTCGTGAGCAGCGCCACGACCACCTCGCGGTTGCGGTCGATCCACAGCGAGGTCCCGGTGAAGCCGAGGTGGCCGATGGCCCCCCAACCGCGACGTCCGAGCCGTGTCCCCAGCGACGAGCCCTCGGTGGACGGCGTGTCCCAGCCGAGCGCGCGTGTCGTCCCGGGCGTCGGGTCGCGGCGCGCGAACCGATCGGCGACCGCCGCGGGGATGATCGACCCTCGCCCCTGCACCGCCTCGAGCCACGCCTGCCCGAGCGCGGCCACCTCCAGCGCCGTCGAGAACACGCCCGCATGGCCCGCTGCGCCGCCCATCGCCCAGGCGTTGTCGTCGTTGACGGCCCCCTGGTTGACCTCGTGCCGGTGCTCGCAGCGTTCCGTCGGAACGAAGGCACGCCCCGACGCTCTCTCCCGGGCCTCGGCGGGCGCGAGCCCGTCGAGGAAGAAGGTCGAGGTGAGGCGCAGCGGGTTGAACACGCGTTGCTCGGCGAGCCTGTCCAGCGGCGCGCCGCCCGCCTCCTCGAGAAGGAAGCCGAGCGCGAGAAAGCCGGCATCGGAGTACACCGCGGCCGTGCCCGGGGGAGCGTCGAGCGTCTCCGCGAGAACGGCGGCCCGGACGAGCTCGCGCCCGCGCACGAACGAATCACGCAGGGCCGCGTGCGGCGGCCGCTCCCCGGGAGGCAGGAACGCCGCGCGAGCGACCGGATCCGCCATCGCCAGCTCGTAGTACGGGCGCCATCGCGGCAGCCCGGACGTGTGGGCGAGCAGGTGGCGGAGCGTCACCTGCTCCTTCCCGCGCACCTCGAAGCCGGCCAGGCGACCCGCGATCGGCTCGTCGAGCGCGAGCACGCCCTCGGCCACCATCTGCGCGGCGAGCGTCGTGGTCGCCATCACCTTCGTCAGCGAGGCGACGTCGAAGACGTCGTCCCGTCGCAGCGCGCGCGGGATGGGCACCGGGATCTCGCCGTGCCAGCTCGCGTGCGCGAGCGACCCGCCGCGGAAGACGGCGGCGGAGAGCGCCGCCGCGACCCCGTCACGTCTCCCCTCCTCGAGGATCCCCGCGATGCCTGCGAGGACCGGAGTCACGCCGCCCCCGCCCGCGTGGCCCACGCGTCGAACAGCAGGCGCGGCGGCCCCTCGTCGCCCGGCGCCGGGGCCACGAGCGTCGCGCGCGCGCCCAGCGGGACGGCGAAGTTGGCGTCGTCGTGTCCGACCGGGAGCCCCTCGATGGCCGGGACGCCGAGCGCGAGCGCCGCCTCTCGAACGACGTCGGCGGCGAGCACTCCGGCATCGTCGCACGACGTGAGCTGCCCGACCGCGAGCGCCGCGATGCCCTCGAGCGCGCCCGCGAGGCGGAGCTGGGTCAGGCAGCGATCGATGCGGTACGGCTTCTCGCCCACGTCCTCCAGCAGGAGGATCGCCCCCTCGAGCGATGGGGCGAACGGCGTCCCGGCGAGATGCGCCAGGATCGTGAGTGTCCCGCCGAGCAGCGGACCCGACGCCCGGCCCGGCCGGATCGTGCGCGCCGCGACGAGCCCGGCACCGAGCGCGGGGACTTCCCACGCGTTCGGCCGCGGCGCCCCGCCGAACAGCACCGCCTCGAGATGGCGCACCGCGTCGTCGGGGGCGCGCCCGAGCTGGGTCACCACCGGCCCGTGCACGGTGGCGAGACCGGCCCGGTTCAGGACCGCGTGGATCGCGGTGATGTCGGAGAAGCCGACCAGCGCCCTGGGGCGCGCGAGGAGCGGGGCGGGATCGACGGCAGGCAGGATCCGCATCGCACCGTAGCCCCCGCGCGCGCAGAAGATGGCGCGCGCCTCCGGATCCGCGACCGCCTCGCGCCACTCGTCCGCGCGCCGGGCGTCATCGCCCGCGAGGTAACCCCGCCGGGCGACGAGATCGTTCCGCATGCGCGGCCGGAGCCCCAGGCGACCGGAGAGGACCTCGAGCCCCTTCTCCAGCGCCGCCGGCTCGAACGGGCTCGACGGCGCGACGACGCGGACGGCGTCCCCGGGGCGGAGCGGCGGAGGCAGGATCACCGCGGGAGGATAACCTCCGCGGCGGGCCGCGCGCGAGGACGCTCCGTGCCCGGCCCCCCCCCCGTACGCGCCGGACGCTCCCGACCCCGGTTGGAGCGGCTGATTGCTTCTGCTAAGGTTGATCGCTCGTTGACCAGCCGTGACCGGCCACCCGGCGCGGACCCCAAGCCAAACCGTCCTTACATCAGAACGAGATTGGAGGGTCGTGCCGTGATGAGCCCCAAGTCGCATCCGCAGCTCGAAGGCGAGGTCTTCTACCCGTCTCAGGAAATCGTCTCCCAGGGCCGCGTGAAGGACTGGGACGCCATCGCCCGCCGAGCGAACGAGGACCTGGAGGGCTTCTGGGCCGCCGAAGCCGAGGAGCTCGAGTGGTACCGGAAATGGGACCAGGTCCTCGATTCCTCGCAGAAGCCCTTCTTCAAGTGGTTCAAGGGCGCGCAGACGAACATCGTCCACAACTGCCTCGACCGCCACCAGCGGACCTGGCGGAAGAACAAGCTGTCGCTCGTGTGGGTCGGGGAGAAGGGCGAGGTCCGGACCTACTCCTACTTCGCGCTCAACCGCGACGTCTCGAAGTTCGCGAACGTCCTGAAGGCGATGGGCGTGAAGAAGGGCGACCGCGTCACCATCTACTTGCCGCGCATCCCCGAGATCGTGATCGCGATGCTCGCGACCGCGAAGATCGGCGCCATCCACTCGGTCGTGTACGGCGGCTTCTCGGTGGACGCGCTGCAGGGGCGCATCGAGGACTCGGAGTCGAAGATCGTCGTCACCGCGGACGGCGGCTTCATGAACGGGAAGATCGTCGAGCTGAAGAAGACGGTCGACGACGCGGTCCGCCGCTGCCCGACGGTCGAGACGGTCATCGTGGTGCACCGCACCGCCCATGAGGTCCGGATGGAGCCGGGCCGCGACTACTGGTACCACGAGCTGATGAAGCTCCCCCTCGCCACGGCCGCGTGCCCGACCGAGGTGATGGAAGCCGACGATCCGCTCTACGTGCTCTACACCTCCGGGACCACCGGGAAGCCGAAGGGGATCGTCCACGGCCACGGCGGGTATCAGGTCGGGATCTACTCCACGCTCAAGTACGTCTTCGACGTGAAGGACGAGGACCGCTGGTGGTGCGCGGCCGATCCGGGCTGGGTGACCGGTCACAGCTACATCGTGTACGGCCCGCTCCTGCTCGGCGCGACGACGTTCATGTACGAGGGCGCGCCGACCTACCCGTATCCAAACCGCTGGTGGTCGCTCGTCGAGAAGTACGGGATCACGATCCTGTACACCGCACCCACCGCCATCCGTGGCCTCATGCGCTTCGGCGAGTCGTGGCCGAACCGGCACGACCTGTCGACGCTCCGGATCCTCGGGTCGGTGGGCGAGCCCATCAACCCCGAGGCGTGGAAGTGGTACCACCGCGTCATCGGGAAGGGCCGCTGTCCGATCATGGACACGTGGTGGCAGACCGAGACCGGCATGTTCATGATTACGCCCGTCCCGACGATGCCCCTCAAGCCGGGCTCGGGCGCGAAGCCGTTCTTTGGGCAGCAGGCCTGCATCCTCGATGACGCCGGCAAGCCGGTGCCGGACGGCGAGGAGGGCTTCCTCGTCCTGGAGAAGCCGTGGCCGGCGATGATGCTGACCCTGTACAAGGACCCGGACCGTTACGTGACGCAGTACTGGACCAAGTACCCCGGTCGCTACATGGCGGGGGACTCGGCCAAGCGCGACAAGGACGGGTACTTCTGGGTCATCGGCCGGACCGACGACGTCATCAAGGTGTCCGGCTACCGACTCGGCACGGCGGAGGTGGAGAGCGCGCTCGTGTCGCACCCGGCGGTCGCAGAGGCGGCGGTGATCGGGCTCCCGCACGAGGTGAAGGGGCAGGCGATCCACGCCTACTGCCTGCTGCGGCAGGGATTCAAGGCGTCGGACCAGCTCGCGGACGAGGTCAAGGCGCACGTGGCGCAGCACCTCGGCCCCATCGTCCGCCCGGAGAAGGTGACCTTCGTGGACTCGCTCCCGAAGACCCGCTCGGGGAAGATCATGCGGCGCGTCCTCAAGGCGCGCGCGCAGGGCCTGCCCGAGGGCGACATCTCGACGCTCGAGGAGTGACGCGGCTCGGCGGCGAACCGGGCGCCCGCCTCCGGTTCGCCCCCCGCGCCGCGGCGGGTTGAGCGATACTGCCGGCCCGATGCAGCCAGCCGTCCCGCTCTGGCGCCGTCCGCGGACCCAGCTCCTCGCCATCACGGCGACGCTCTGGGTCATCGTCCTGGCGGTCCTCTTCGCCGCCTGGGACGCGCTCCTCCCGTTCGTGCTCGCGGCGCTCGCCGCGTACATCATCGATCCGTTCATCGAGCGTCTCATCCACGTGCGCATCCGGGGTCGGACCGTGCCGCGCTGGGGCGCGGTCCTGGTCGTGTACCTGTTCCTCTCCGTCGGCCTGTACGTGCTCGCGGTCTCGATCTTCCCGCAGATCTACCGCGAGGCGATCCGCGGCCTGCTCGAGCTCCGGGAGTTCCTGAGCGGCGTGGGGCCGGAGAAGGTCGAGTCCTGGTCGCGCTCCATCGATGCGTTCATGCAGCGCTACGGCATCCCGGTGGACGTCCTGCCGAGCGAGGGGCGCCACGGCGCGCGGCTGCGCGTGGATCTCGGGGCAGGCATCGCGGACGCGCTGCGCGACGCCTCCAACTCCTTGCGCGGCCGGCTGGGCGACGTCGTGGCTTTGTCGCGAGCGCTGCTCGCGGGAACGCTGAAGGCGATCTTCTTCCTCGTCCTCCTGTTCATGCTCACCGCGTTCATGTCGATGGACGCGCCGCGGATCGTGCGCTCGCTCGACGCGGTCGTGCCGAGCGCCTGGCGCGGCGATCTCCGGCGGCTCCTCCATGGCATCGACTCCGGGCTCTCCGGCGTCGTGCGCGGCCAGCTCACGATCATGCTCGTGAACGGCACGCTCACGCTCGTCGGTTCGCTCGTGCTGCGCGTGCCGTTCGCGTTCGCCCTCGCGGCGCTCGCGACGCTCCTGTACGTCGTGCCCATCTTCGGGACGGTCCTCTCCTCGATCCCGATCGTCCTGATCGCGCTCACGGCGGGAGGATTGTCGAAGGGGCTCCTGGCGCTCGGCTGGATCCTCGTCATCCACGCGCTCGAGGCGTACGTGCTGAACCCGAAGATCATGGGGACCGCCTCGCGCATCCACCCGGTCCTGATCGTGCTCGCGCTGCTCATCGGCGAGCGGAGCTGGGGGATCGTGGGCGCGCTCCTGGCGGTGCCCATCGCGAGCGTCATCGTGGCGATCTTCCGCTTCCTGCAGCGCAAGCTCAACGAGGTGGAGGAGCGCGTTGTCGCGATCCAAGCCGCCGCCATCGAGCCTCCACCGGACGCGGTCCCGTGAGCGCCGCCCTCATCCGAAAGGAACCTCGCATGCGACTCGAAGTCCTCGCCGCCATCCTCGCGCTCGCGCCCGCCCTGGTCGCGCGCGCCGCCGATCCTGCCCCGCCGAAGGCCGAGGCTCCCGCGGCGACGCCTGGCGACAAGCCCGCCGAGAAACCCGCGGCGAAGCCTGCCGACAAGGCGCCGGAGAAGCCCGCCGCGCAGAAGCCGATGGACCCGAACAAGGCGCTGTACGGGGTCGGGCTCGCCGTGGCCTCGAGCCTCGACGTGTTCTCGCTGTCGCAGGCCGAGCTCGAGACGGTGCTGAAGGGCGTCCGGGACGGCTGGGCCGGGAAGCCCAAGTTCCAGCTCGACGCCGCGATGCAGGGGGCGGTGAACGATCTCGCGCGCACCCGCGCTCCCAAGGCCCAGGAGAAGGCCGCGGCGCGCGAGAAGGCTCTGGGCGTCCCGTATCTCGCGAAGGCCGCGAAGGAGAGCGGGGCGAAGAAGACCCCGTCCGGCGCCATCGTCATCCCGATCAAGGAAGGGACCGGCCCGAGCCCCACCGTGAGCGACAAGGTGAAGGTCAACTACACGGGGACGCTGGTCTCGGGACGGGTGTTCGACTCGACCGCCCAGCGCGGTCCCGCCGAGTTCCCGCTCGGCCAGGTGGTCAAGTGCTGGACCGAGGGGCTGCAGCTGATGAAGGTGGGCGGCAAGGCCCGCATCGTCTGCCCGTCCGAGCTCGCCTATGGCCCCAGCGGCAACGCGGGGATCCCGGGCAACGCGGTGCTCACGTTCGAGGTGGAGCTGCTCGACATCGTGAAGTGAAGGGCGTCATGCCCGACGACCTCGTCCTGTACGGAAACGACCAGTTCACGAGCCCCTACGTCTTCTCGGCGTTCGTGACGCTCGTGGAGAAGGGGGTCCCGTTCCGGCTCGAGGTCCTCTCGCTCGAGCGGAAGGAGCACGAGCGGCCGGAGTACGCCCGGCCGTCCGTCACGGGCAAGGTCCCCGCGCTCCGGCACGGCGACTTCTGGCTCGCCGAGTCCTCCGCGATCGACGAGTACGTGGACGAGGTCTTCGGGCCCCCGGCCTACCCGCGCCTGTACCCGGACGATCCCCGGCGGCGCGGGTGGGTCCGGATGGTCCAGTCGTTCCTGCGCAGCGATCTCGCGCCGCTCCGGCGCGAGCGTCCGACCACGACCATCTTCCACGGGGAGCCCGTGGCGCCGCTCGGCCCCGAGGCCCGGGCGTCGGCCGAGAAGCTCTTCCGGATCGCGGAGCAGGTGCTGCCGCCCGGCACATCGTTCATCGCCGGACAGTTCACCCCCGGCGACGCCGACCTCGCGCTCATGCTCCAGCGGCTCGTCGCGAACGGCGATCCCTGCCCCGAGCGGCTCGCCGCCTACGCGCGGGCCGTGTTCGCGCGCCCGTCCGTGCGCGAGTGGCTCTCGCGCACGCGCTGGAAGGATGCGCGCTAGCGCAGCCGCTTCCAGTAGAGCACCTCGGCGACGTCCTGGAGGACGAGGCCGGGGAGCGCGCCGACGCGCTGGTACCCCTCCCGCTCGTAGAAGCGCTGCGCCCCGTCGTTGAAGTCGGAGACGAGCAGGAACGCGTGCGCCGACGCGCGTGCCGTCTCGTGCTCGAACGCGCGGAGGAGCGCCGCCCCCGTCCCCTTCCCCTCCCCGCCGCGCAGGAGCGCGATGAGCTTCAGGTAGCCGCCCAGCGCGAGCGTGCCGGAGGGCAGGAACCAGGCGACCCCGCGCAGGACGCCGTCGTCCTCCGCCACGAGGAGCCCCTCACCCCGGCCGAGCGCCGCCTCGAGCGCGCGCGCCAGGGCGGCCGCGTCGCGGCCGTAGCGGATCATGAGCGGGACGGCGGCGAGCCCCTCCGCGAGGACACGGACGTCCGCCGCCTCCATGGGCCGGATGCGCACGGGCAGATCCTAGCCTACGGGGTGCCTCGTGCCTCAACGCTCGGACAGGAGCGGGACCGGATCCAGTCCGTCCCAGGCGCGCAGGACGACCTTCTCGCCCGCGCCGAGGTCGAACCACACTCGCGCGAGCGCGCCCTCGTCGTCGCGCCCGAGCAGCGCCGCCCCCTCGAGGGCGACGTCGAGCCCCGCGGCAGGCAGCGCCACCGTGAGCGCGGCGATGGGATCCGCGCCGTGGTTGTGGACCTCGGCCGATCCGTCGGGCCGGTACTCGACCTCCACGTCCGAGAGCGCGCGCAGCCGGTCCCCGGCCTCGGCCCAGGTGAGCGTGACGAGGCGGCCCGCGCTCACCCGCGCCGCCACGCGCGCGAGCGCCGCGTCGAGCGCCGGGTGGATCGCGAAAGCGCCCCTCCCCTCGACGACGACGAGGCGGGCGAGCTGATCGGCCGACTGCGTCGTCCGCGCCGACGGGCCGAGGTAGGTGTGCGCGACGAAGAGGCCGCGCTCCCGCTCCAGGCGCGCGAGCTCCGCGTCCGAGAGCGCCGCCGCCAGCTCGGCCGGGGCGGCATGGAACATCGAGGATCGGAACACCCACAGCCTGGGGTCCTGCGGGAGGGGAAACACCGCGGGCCGCGGCTGGGCCGGATCGCCGCCGAGCAGGTTCACGATGCGCGTGCCCGCCCGACCCTCCACGTCCCCCGCCGCCCAGATCCAGCGAAAGCCGCCCTCGGCGAGGAGATCGCGCACGCCGAACGGGCCCTCGCTTCCGGCGCCGCGCGACGACATCGCCTCGCAGTTCGTGTACGGCTGGTGGTCGATCCAGGTCCTCGGCCTCCAGGCCGCCGAGGCCGCGAGCCCCTCGCGCACGGCCTCGCGGTCGTTCCGCTCCGGTGTCACGGAGTGGAGGGCGACCTCGGAGCCCGTCTCGGCGAGCTCGTGCGCGAGCAGGCGGATCTCCGGATCATCGAGCGCACCGCGGTGCGCGTGGACGAAGAAGGTCCGGGTAATCTTCAGCCCGCGGCCGAGCAGCCCGGCGCCGATTCCTCCCTCGGCGCGCGGGTCCGAGCTTCCCCACAGCACCGCCCGCAGGGCGTCCGGGTCGGTCCGGTCCGCATGGTCGGTGAGGACGACCGCAGCGCGCGCGCCGGCAGGCCACCGCTCGACCACGAGCGGTCGGAACGACGCGGGGTCGGCCAGAGGGTACAGCGTCGCGTGCGCGACGTCCTCGTCGCCCCGCGCCCGGACGATGCCTCGCACGGTGCGGCGCACCTCGAGGTCGGACCAGCGGACGTTCCCCTGCGCCCGGGCGGGAAGCCGATCCCAGCAGGTCTCGTAGGTCGAGAACGGCCGCTCGTCCGCGTCGTCGACGAGGAGGGCGGCCTCGACCCCGCCCGCCGACGGCTGGACCCGCGCCCCGATGATCCCCGGTCCGCCTGCGAGCACGACCGGACCCGCCGCGACGAGGACGGGAGTGCCCACCCCGGACCGGACCGTGCCCCGGAGCGGCCCGAACACGAGATCGCGGCCCACCGCGCGCGGCGAGCCGCTCCAGCCCAGGACGAGCGCAGCGCGCTCCAGCGCCGCGGGGGCGGTCCAGCGGAGCACGAGCTCGACCGCCCGCGCGCCGCCCTCGACGGGCGCGAACCGTACGATCGCGACCCACTCCGGCCCCCGCGCGAAGCCCTCCAGCGTGCCGTCGGGGCGCGAGCGCCAGGCGATCGGTGGAGACGAGGCGCCGTTTCCGGTCCGGACCTCCATCCGCACGTCGATCGGCACGGCCGCGTCCCCGAGCGGAAGGTCGACGTCAGGGACGGCGGCGACCATGGCCAGGGCCAGGCAGGCGAGCGCATGCACGCCGCGAGGATGCCGGTTTCGCGCCCCGGATCAAAGGGGGCGGACCCACCTGCGCCCACCCTCACCCGGTGCGGCCAGCGCTCCCCGGGTCGCACGTCTCGCAGAGCGGCCCGCCCGCTTCCAGGCCGAGCCGGTCCTGCAGGTACCGGTGCAGCGGATGCCACTGGCCCTCCTCGTCCCGGATCCGCCCGCAGCCCTCGCAGATCTGGATGACGCCCGGATCGGCGAGCATCGCGTTCGCGTCGTCGACGGTGAGGATCGCGTGCGGGGCGCCGTCGCGCTCGAACGGCGCGGCGAACGCGAGCAGGTGGAGATCGGCGGGCTCGCCGCCCGCGCCGATGCGGAGGACGAACCCGCGCTCGCGGACCGTCTCGCCCGCCAGCGCTCGCTCGACGCAGCGGTGAAACGCGCACCCGGTGCAGCGCGCGACGGCCCCGCGAGCCGCCGCGGCGTGGGGCTCGGCGCAGGCGAGCGCGTCTGCGAGGCTCACCCCTTCGCGGGCGCCGAGCAGCCGGCGCGCGGCGGCGTTCGTGAGCACCACCCGGAACGCGCCGTCCACCACCAGCGTCGGCACCGGGTGCGCATCGAGCGCCGCCGCGCCGATCTGGCGGGGGTCGGCCGTCGATCGCTGGGTGGCCGTCTTCACGAGGACGAGCGTACCCCGTGCCCGCCGGACCGCGAAGTCCACACGGCCGAGGCGAGTATGCGCCTCTCCGCCGCACACCCACACTCGTCTAGACCTCCACCGCCCGCTTCAGCCCGGACGCGAGGTCGTTCAGCGCCTTGGCCTCGGTCGCGACCGTCTGCGTCGACGACATCGTCTCCTGCGTCGCGAGGTAGATCTCGTTCATCGCCTGGAGGACCTGATCGATGCCGTGGTCCTGCTGCTGCGCGACGGTGGCGATCTCCTTCGCCGCCTGTGACGAATCGCGAAGGGCGGTCGCGAGCCGGCGGATGCTCTCGCCCGTGGTCGACGCGACCGTCGCTCCCTGCTCCGCGCGCCGGACGCCGACCTCCGCGGCGGTCATGGCGGCCAGCATCGCGTCGTGGACGCCGCCGAGGATCCCCTTCACCCGCACCGCCGCGCGCTTCGCCTCCTCGGAGTGGTTGCGCATCTCGCCGACGAGGTCCGCCAACCCGGGCGCGCGGGCAGCCTCCTTGGCCGCCGCCGCCCGATCCGCCAGGTGCTGGGATCGATCGGAGATGGAGTCCACGACGGACGCGATCTCGAAGATGTCCCGCATCCGCCCGTTCAGCGCCTCGATGCTGCCCGAGAGCCCGCGCACCTCGTCGCTCAGCTTCATCATCTCGCCGAGCGAGGTCTCGACCGCGGCGAGCCCGTCGACGGACACCTTCTCCCCCTGACGCGCCAGGCCGATCACCGTCTCGGCCGTGAGCGCCGCCCGGGTGGCGGTCTGGCCGAGCTGCCCCATCGTCGCGGTGGTCTCGCGCACGGAGGCGGCGGTCTCCGCGGTCATCGACGAGAACGACGAGACGGTCGCGAGCAACGCCTGGGCCGCGGTGAACAGCTCCGAAGCGGTCTTGAGATGGCCCTCGCGGCGCGCGTCCTCCACCGCGACCACGTGATCCTGGGCGCGGCCGGCGAGGCTCGCGAGCACCCCCAGGAAGAACGGCGCGGTGTCCACGATCCACAGGAGCGGCGAGCTCGCCTGCGCGCGGAGCAGCGCACCGAGACCGAGGCCATGACCCTGCGTGAACGCGTCGACGACGGTGCACGTGATGGGGAAGCCGAGCCCGAGCACCGCACCGTAGAAGGCGTATCTGCGGCTGTGCATGCGGCTCCCGTCTCGGTGAGCGGACATTCTGGATCATGGCCGCCACGCCCGCCAGAGCCACGGGAGCGCGGCCACCCGGCGTCGCGGCCTGGCACACCCCGCGCCGGCGCGGTACACCCGTCGACCGATGGCCGCGCTCGCCCCGCCTCCCGCCGCTCCCGCAGCTCCCGCAGCTCCGGCACTCGCCGGCGAGCCCCCGCTCGCCGCCCTCCTCCCGCCTGGCGGCGAGACGCTCGCGCCGGACGCCGTGCTGGATCGGTTCGTCTCGTTCGTGGCGCGTTCCGGGATCTCGCTCTACCCGCACCAGGAGGAGGGGATCCTTCACCTCCTCGACGACAAGCACCTCGTCCTCGCGACGCCGACCGGCTCGGGCAAGTCGCTCGTCGCGACGTTCCTGCACTTCCAGGCGATGGCCGCCGGGAAACGCTCCTTCTACACCTGCCCGATCAAGGCCCTCGTCAACGAGAAGTTCTTCGACCTGTGCCGGCTGTTCGGCCCCGAGAACGTCGGGATGATGACCGGCGACGCTGCGGTGAATCGCGACGCGCCGATCGTCTGCTGCACCGCCGAGATCCTCATGAACCTGGCGCTCCGCGAGGCGGACCCGCGGGTCGACGCGGTGGTGATGGACGAGTTCCACTACTACGGCGATCGCGATCGCGGCGTCGCCTGGCAGGTTCCGCTCCTCGTCCTCGAGCGGGCTCGGTTCCTGCTCATGTCGGCCACCCTGGGCGACACGCGCGCGATCGAGGCGTCGCTCCGGGAGGTGACCGGGCGGGAGGTGGCCGCGGTCCGCGGCGCGGAGCGGCCGGTGCCGCTCGAGCACGAGTACCGCGAGGTGCCGCTCCACGAGACGATCGAGGAGCTCGTCTCCGCGGGCAAGGCCCCATCTACCTCGTCAACTTCACGCAGCGCGCGGCTGCCGAGCAGGCGCAGAATCTCATGTCCGCGAACTTCTCGTCGAAGGAGGAGAAGGCGCGCATCGCCGAGGCGCTGCACGGCGCCCGCTTCGACTCGCCGTTCGGGAAGGAGCTCCAGCGTTTCCTGCGCCACGGGATCGGCCTCCACCATGCTGGGCTGCTGCCCAAGTACCGCCTCCTCGTCGAGAAGCTCGCGCAGGGCGGGCTCCTCAAGGTGGTCTCGGGGACGGACACCCTCGGGATGGGCGTGAACGTCCCCATCCGCACGGTCCTGTTCACGCAGCTCTGCAAGTTCGACGGCGAGAAGACCGCGATCCTGTCGGCGCGCGACTTTCACCAGATCTCCGGGCGCGCCGGCCGCAAGGGGTTCGACGAGCGCGGGTTCGTGGTCGCCCAGGCGCCCGAGCACGTCATCGAGAACAAGAAGCTCTCCGAGAAGGCTGCGGCCGGGAAGAAGGTCGTGAAGAGGCAGCCCCCGCAGAAGGGCTACGTCCACTGGGACCGGTCCACCTTCGAGCGGCTGCGCGAGAAGGAGCCGGAGCCGCTCGAGAGCCGGTTCGAGCCGACGTTCGGGCTGCTCGTGAACCTGCTGCAGAGCGAGACCTCGCGGGTGGGCGGCGGTTACGGCCGCCTCGTGGAGATCATCGGCCGCTCGCACGGCAACGACTACGTGAGGACGCGCCACCGCCGTCGCGCGGCGCAGCGGCTCCGGACGCTGCGTGCGGCGGGGCTGGTCGAGGTGCGCCGCATCGACGGCTTTCGAGGCGCGTACCTCCGGCCCGCTCCGGGCCTGCAGCGCGACTTCTCCCTGTTCCACACGCTCGCGCTGTACCTGCTCGACACGCTCCCGAAGATCCCCCCCGAGCGCGAGACGTACGCGCTCGACGTCCTCTCGATGGTCGAGTCGATCCTCGAGGACCCCGACGTCATCCTGTGGAAGCAGCTCGATCGCGCGCGCGGCCTGGCCGTGGCCGAGATGAAGGCGAAGGGGATGGAGTACGACGAGCGGATGGCGGAGCTCGAGAAGGTCGAATATCCGAAGCCGAACCGCGACTTCGTCTACTCCACCTTCAACGAGTTCGCGGCGAAGCACCCCTGGGTCGGGCAGGAGAACATCCGACCCAAGTCGATCGCGCGAGAGATGGTCGAGAAGTTCATGACGTTCGCCGACTACGTGCGCGAGTACGAGCTGCAGCGGTCGGAGGGCCTGCTCCTCCGGTACCTGTCGGAGACGTACAAGACGGTCGTCCAGACGGTCCCGGAGAGCTACCGGAACGAGGAGCTCCTGGACGTGATCACATTCCTGCGCGCGACGGTGCGCGGGGTCGACTCGTCGCTCGTGGACGAGTGGGAGCGGCTCCGCGACGCGGGGTTCGAGCCCACCGCGCAGGCCGACCCGCGCGCCGCGCTGGGACCGCCGCCGCTGTGGGCGGACCCGCGCGCGTTCGCGGCCCGGCTCCGGAACGAGCTGCACGCGCTGCTCGTCGCCCTCGCGCGCAAGGACTGGGAGGGGGCGCTCGCCGCGCTCGAGCCGGGGTCGGATTGGACCGCGGCCCGGCTCGAGGCGGAGCTCGCACCGTACTTCGCGGAGCACCCGCGCATCGACACGACCCCCGCCGCGCGCCGGCCGCACCACACGTTCGTGAAGGACGCGGGGGCCCGCCGCTGGGAGGCGACGCAGCGGATCGTGGACGAGGCGGGCGAGGTGGACTGGGCGATCGTCTGCGAGGTGGATCTCTCGGGCCCCCATGACCCGGACCGGCCGGTGCTGCGGCTCGTTCGGGTCGGGACGTAGGTCACGGCCGGAACGTCGCGTCCGGGAGCGCCTTCGGGAACTCGACCTTCTCGAGCACCGTCTCGCCCGTGCTCCGGCCGTTCGCCCAGTTCCGCTCGCGGAACGCGACGAGGACCCCGTCCACCTTGCGGAAGTCCTCGTAGGTGGTCACGAACTCGAGGGGCATGGCCGGGTCCCGCGAGCTGCCGCGCGAGCGGACGATCCGCGCCGTCGCGGTGTCGATCGCGGCCTCGACCAGGAGCCCGGGCGCAGGCTGGAGGGCCACGACGCGGACCATCCCGCCGTCGAGCTCCGCCGTCCCGTGATCCCGGAGCCGCGCCTCCCACGCGGAGAGGAGCGCCGGGAGATCGAGCCGCGCCGCCTGCAGGATCATCGCGGCGAGCCGAGCGCTCTCCACCTCCTCGCCGTTCCGCCAGCCGCGCCCGCCGTCGAGCACCCGCGCCTCCCGCTCGGTCTCGGCGAACGCGGTCTCGACGCGAAGGCGGCCCGGACGGGCGTAGGCGCGGAGGATCCGGCCCGGTGCGCCGGGGTGGAGGATCGACGTGACCCGCCCCTCCTGCCTCGTCACCGCCGCGCGAGCGAGCGCGGGCTTTCCCCCGTACGCCGCGACGCAGCGCCGGACGAGGGCTCGCACGTCGTCTCGCGGAGCGGCGCCGGCGTCGCGCGGACCGCTGCCGAGGGTGGGAACGAGGAGCGTCACGGCAACGAGCGAGGCGAGCATCGGTCGAGACCTCCGGGAGGACGGCGGGCGCCATTCTAGAGCGTGGTCCGGCAGGTGGCGAAGCAGTGGCGCGATGGGACGAGCGAGGGAGTGCCGCGCTGGCTGTTCGTGGCGGGTCGTCATCGTACGGCGTCACCGGCGCCGGGCACGGGAGGCGGGTAGGTCACCTTCCGCCCGTCCAGCCGGGCAAAGGGCGTGAGCCGGTGCGGGTGGGTCCGGCCGCGCCCGGTGACGTGCTGGACGATGACTCCCCGCGCGAGCAGCGCGTCCGCGAGGAGCGAGCGATGACAGCGCCACGGGACCGCCTCCGCGCACATCAGCGCGACGGGCCCTTCTCGCACGATGGCGCGCAGCTGGCAGAGCCCCTCCTCGAACTCGGGCGTCTGCATGTAGTCCGCGTAGCCGCGGAAGCTCGAGCTGCGCCACCCGGCGTTCTCGAGGGATCCCTTGCGCGCGTGCCGCAGCCCTCCGAGCGCCGGAAGGTGCACGTAGCGGATCCCGGCCTCCGCGAGCGCGCGGGCGAGCGCCGGCCCCTCGTACTGCGGGTTCGCCCTGGAGCGCGGGATCGTGCGGATGTCGGCGAGCGTCGCGACGCCCGCCGCGTCGAGCAGCGCGAGCAGCTCGCCGAGGGGACGGGTCGAGTGGCCGATGGCCAGGACGTGCGCCCTCCCCCACCCTGGCGCGGCTCGCGGCCGCGGCGTGTCTCCCGCTCGCATCTCCCTCCTTCTTGTCGGCCCGTCGCCGGCGCGCCACGCCCCGGTACGCCACGCCCCGGCGCGCGCCGCCCTGGAGGGCGTTGACTTCCGCGCGGCTTTGGCGGACATACGGCGCTCGATGCTCATCGGCAAACCGTCGGATCGGAAGCGCTGGCCGCGGGGACAGAAGTTCACGCTGTCGGCGGCGGGAGCCGACGCGGAGGAGGCGTACCGCTGCGCCGTTCTCGGCGCCCGCGCGAGCGGCCGCTCCGCGCTCGAGTCCGCCCTGACCGCCTGGGCGGTCCCCCGGAACGTCGCGCCCGGGGACGGCGTCGTCATCGTCGAGCTCTCCGGGAAGCGGCTGGGCCTCTCGCATCTGTGCGAGGCGCTCGAGACGACCGGCATCGTCCCCGACGAGGTCCGCGCCGCGGTCGGCCGGCTCGTCGACGCGGGGATCGTCGAGCCGGTGCCCATCGGATCGCAGCTGTCGTCTTAGCGGGGGGACTCCGGGGCAGCCTCATCCGGCTGCCCTGCGCTTGTACGCGTCAGTCCCATGTGCGGCGCGACGACTTGCGCTCGCCGTGGCGGCGCTTGTCCGCGAGCCGCCGCTCCTTCGCCCCTCGTGTCGGGCGCGTCGGCCGCCGCGGCTTCGGTCGGCGTGCGAGCGACACGAGCCGTTCGCGGAGGCGCGCGAGCGCGGCGCTGCGGTTCTGGGCCTGGCTCCGGCGCTCGGTCGCCGTGACGGTCGTCCCCGTCGGCCGGTGAACCAGCCGGACGGCGCTCTCCGTCTTGTTCCGGTGCTGCCCGCCAGGTCCGCCTCCGGTGAAGAACGTCTCCTCGCACTCGGCGAGGAGCGCGGCGTCCGGGAGCGAGAGCGCGCGGCGCGCGGCGGCGCGCAGCGGCTCGGGAATGGTCGGCATCACCGCCCATGCGTACACCGGCCCGGCGCCGAGCGCACGTGCGCGACGAGGGTCCGGTGTGCACGCGCCGCCGCCAGACCCTCGGAGCACGGCCTGCCCGCGGCATCGAACCGGCTGCACCGCTCGGGTCGCCTCCGGGTTATGTCCTTTGACGCCATGTCCCGGCGCAGCGTCTCCGTCTCGGACCCGTCCGGCTGGGTGTTCAACCGGCTCGCCGCCGACTACCGGCGCCGGCCGGGCTACCCGCCCGCGCTGGCGGCGCGTCTCCTCGAGCTGGGGGGCGGTCCGGGCGCTCGGGTCGCCGATCTCGGTGCCGGGACCGGCCACCTCGCGATCCCGCTCGCCCGGCTCGGCGCCCGGGTTCATGCCGTCGAGCCGGCGCGCCGCATGCTCGAGGTTCTCGCCTCGGACGCGGCGGGCCTGTCGGTCGAGCCGGTGCACGCGGCGGCGGAGCAGACCGGCCTCGCCGCAGGCGCGTTCGACCTCGTCCTCGTCGCCGACGCGCTGCAGTGGGTCGACCCGGAGCGCTGCGGGCGCGAGGTGGCGAGGCTGCTCGCCCCGGGCGGGGCGCTGGCGATCGTCGTGCCGACGCTCGCGGACACTCCCTTCCTCCGCGCCCTGCGCGACCTGCTCGCGCGGGCGAACGCCAGGGCCCGGCCACGGCCGCCGCCGGTCGCGCTCCTCGCGTCGGTCGCCGGCCTGCCGCCGCCCGCGGCGGAGCGGTTCGAGCACGAGATCGCCCTCGACGACGAGGCGCTCTCGGCCGTCATCCGTTCGCTGTCGTATGCGGGGCCGGCCCTCGGCCCCGGCGACCTCGACCGCGTCCTGTCCGAGGCCCGCGCCCTCGCCCGAGCGCACGGCGGTGCCGTCTGGCGCCGCGAGGTCGTCCTGGAGACGACGCGGCGGCCGATGCGCCCGTGAGCGCGCCGCCGTCGCGGACCGCGATCAGCCCCCCAGGCGCGGGTGCTCCTCGCGCCAGCGCCGGACGGCGCCGGTGCGCTGGTCGCGTTCCGCCGCGAGGTGGCGACGGACCGCGCCGTCGAGGCGCGCGTCGGCGAGCAGGTGGGCGGTGTACGTCTCGGCGGGCTCGAACCCGCGTGCCACCTTGTGCTCGCCCCCGGCGCCCCCCTCGAACACCTGGACGCCCCGCCGGATGCACTCCTCGATCGAGTGGTACAGGGCGACGTTGAAGTGCAGGAAGGGGTGCTCCTCGATCGCGCCCCAGTAGCGCCCGAAGAGACGCGTCGCCGAGGCGAGGTTGAACGCGATCGCGACGCGCTTCCCGCCTCGACGCGCCTCGACCACCTCCGCGGCGTCGGGCATGCCCTGCAGGACGCGCTCGTAGAAGCGGCGGTTCACCCACCGCATCCCCCACGCCATCCGGTCGGTCGAGGCACGGTGCAGCGCGTAGCACTCGGCAGCCCAGCCGGAGGGATCGCGCGCGAGCTCGTCTCCGCGCACCGTCCGGATCGTGATCCCCTGCCGCGCCGGAGCGGCCCGCTCGCGCCGGATGGCGTTCCGGCGCTTCGACGTGAACCGGGCGAGGAAGTCGTCCATCGTCGCGTAGCCGTGGTTGCGCCAGTGGTACTGGAAGTCGACCCGCACCGCGAGACCGAGCGCCTCCAGCATCACCGCCTCGTCCGCCGGGGGGAAGAGGACGTGGAGACCGCCCATCCCCTCGTCGCGCACGAGCCGGCGGGCCGCGGCGAGGAGCGCCTCGGCTGCCGTCGCGCGGTCCTCGCCGGGGGCGACGAGGAGGCGCCTTCCCGTCGCGGGCGTGAACGGGATCCCCAGGACGAGCTTCGGGTAGTACGGGATCCCGGAGCGCTGCGCCGCGGCGGCGAGGTCCCAGTCTCGCGAGAAGTCGCCGTCGGAGTCGGTGCGCCGCCACGCGGGCGCGGCGGCCACGAGCACCCTCCCGCGCCGGAGCGCGAGGTGGCGGGCGGACCAGCCCGCGCGAGATGAGGCCGAGCCGCTCTCCTCGAGCGCGCCGACGAACGCGTGGCGGACGAACGGGCTCGCGTCCTCCCGCTCGTGCGCCGAAAGCCCGTCCCACTCCTCGGCGGGGATCTCCGCGATGGCGCGGTGGACCGTCAGGGAGAGCCCGCCCACTGCCCGTTCATAGCGGACATCTGGGCGGGGGGACACTCGGGCTTCGCCCTCGCGCCCCCCCGAACCCCCCGCTCGCTCGAGATCCGTACCCGCGGCGGAGCCGCGCTCGACTTCGGGGGCCCGCTGGCGGGCCGGTGCAGCCTCACCCGGCTGCACCTGCGCTCGCCATGGCGGGGGGACACCCGGGCTTCGCCCTCGCGCCCCCCCGAACCCCCCGCTCGCTCGAGATCCGTACCCGCGGCGGAGCCGCGCTCGACTTCGGGGGCCCGCTGGCGGGCCGGTGCAGCCTCACCCGGCTGCACCTGCGCTCGCCATGGCGGGGGGACACTCGGGCTTCGCCCCTCACGGGACGCGTCTGGTGCCCCCGCAGGCACGCTCGCCACCGCGACGCGGCGCTGTTAACTCTTCGACGGTGCGTCTCGCCACGGCACGCGACGGGAGCCGCGACGGCCGGCTCGTCGTCGTCCGCAAGGACGGCGAGGCCGTCCTCGACGCTTCGGGCGTGGCCACGACGCTTCAGGAAGCCCTCGACCACTGGGAGGAGCGCGCGCCGTCACTCCGGGCGCTCGCGGCGTCGCTCGACGCCGGCGACGTCGACGGCGAGCCGCTCGACCCGCGCGCGCTCCTGTCGCCGCTGCCGCGAGCGTACGAGTGGATCGACGGCTCGACCTACCTGAACCACGCCCGTCTCGTGCGCCGGTCGCGCAACGCCGAGCCGCCGCCCACGCTGGAGACCGATCCGCTCGTGTACCAGGGCGGGTCGGGCGTGCTCCTCGCGCCGACGGACGACATCCCGCTGCCCGACTCGGCCTGGGGGCTCGACTTCGAGGGCGAGGTCTGCGTCCTGCTCGGCGACGTCCGGCAGGGCACCCGTGCGGCCGAGGCGGCACGGTGCGTCCGCCTGCTCTGCCTCGCCAACGACCTCACCTACCGGAACCTCGTCCCGGACGAGCTCGCCAAGGGGTTCGGCTTCTTCCAGTCGAAGCCCGCGACCGCCTACTCGCCGTTCGCGGTCACGCCGGACGAGCTCGGCCCGGCCTGGCGCGACGGCCGCGTCTGGCTCCGCATCACGATCCGCTGGAACGGGAAGCTCGTGGGCGACCTCGAGACGGGACCCGACATGCACTTCTCGTTCTTCGACCTCATCCAGCACATCGCGAAGACCCGGGCCTTCACGCCCGGCACGATCCTCGGGAGCGGAACGGTATCGAACGCGGGTCGCGGCCGCGGGTACTCGTGCATCGCCGAGCAGCGCGCGCAGGAGCTGATCGACGACGGCGAGGCGCGGACGCGCTTCATGCTCCCCGGCGACACGGTCGAGATCGAGGTTCGCGACGGCGCGGGGAGGAACCTCTTCGGCACGATCGCGCAGCAGGTGGTGGCGCAATGACGCTCCGGCTGTACACGTACTGGCGGTCGTCGTCCGCGTGGCGCGTCCGCATCGGCCTCGCGCTCAAGGGGCTCGCCCACGAGCTCCGACCGATCAACCTCGGGGCGGGAGAGCAGTTCCAGGACGCCCACCGCGCGCGCAGCCCGCTCTCGCAGGTCCCGGTGCTGGAGGTGGAGGAGGACGGACGGACGCTCCGCCTCGCGCAGTCGATGGCGATCCTGGAGTGGCTCGACGAGCGCTTTCCGGAACCGCCCCTCCTGCCTCCCGATCTCGACGGCCGCGCCCGGGTGCGGGCGCTCGCCGAGCACGTGAACTCTGGCATCCAGCCGCTGCAGAACGCGATCGTCCTGCGGATGCTGAAGGAGAAGGTCCCCGGCTGGGAGCGCGAATGGGCGCGCCTCCACATCGCGCGCGGTCTCGGGGGGCTCGAGCGGGCCGTGAACGACGGCGGCGCCGGCCGGTTCTGTCATGGCGACGCGCCGGGTCTCGCCGACTGCTATCTCGTGCCGCAGATGTACAACGCGGGCCGCTACGCGGTAGACGTGGCCCCGTTCCCGACGCTGCGCCGCATCGCGGAGGCGTGCGCGGCGCTCGCGCCCTTCCAGTCCGCCCATCCCGATCGCCAGCCCGACGCGCCGCCGCCCGAGCGGAGGACGCCGTGACGCGGCGGCCGTCTCCGCTCGGCCTGGTTCGCATCGAGGCGCTCCACTACTACGTCCACGACCTCGAGCGAAGCCGCCGCTTCTACACCGAGCGGCTCGACTTCGCGGAGGTGGTGATCTTCTACGTCCGGGGCGGGTTCACGTCGCGCCGCGGGGTCGGCCCGGGCTCCATCTCGCATCACCCGGCCGGGGTGATGCACGGGCCGCATCCGGGCGCCTACGAGGGGTCGATCGGCGCGAGGGAGACGAGCGAGCTGGCGGTCATGCTGGATTGCACCCGGCCGCTCGAGGCGGCGCGCGATGCGCTGGCGGTCGAGGACCCAGGCTACGAGGCGAGCTTCGTGTCCTGACGGGACTGCGGTACCCTGCGCGGAGCCGTGCCCTTCCGAACCGCCGCCCTCCTGTTGTCCCTCGCGCTGCCGGCCCAGCTGCCGTCGCCGGGGGCCGAGATCCAGGTGCCCGCCGCCGCCCTCGAATCCTCCGTCGCCGTCTCGCCGATCAGGCCGCGCTCGAACGAGACGATGGAGTTCGCGATCTCGTTCCTGGGCGTCCGCATGGGCAAGGCCCGTCTCTTCGTCGGTCGCGTCGAGCCCAGCGTCGCCCCCGTGTTCCTCCAGGCCCAGACCAGCTCGGTCCTGAGCTTCATCACGCTTCGAGAGCAGCTCTCCACGTATCTCGATCCGGCCACGGGGCTCCCCCGGTCGGCCTCGCTCGACGCGGTGGAGGGGAGCTATCGCCACAGCGACACGGTGCAGTTCGACCGGATCGCGAACAAGGCGACCGTCCGCGAGCGGGGCAAGTACGACAACACCAACGTGGTCGACGTGCCTCCCGGCACGATCGACTTCGTCGGGCTCGTCTTCAAGCTGCGGACACTGCCGCTGGACGACGGGATGCGCCACCAGTTCCCGGTGCTCTCGGGCCGGAGGCTGAGCATGATCGTCGCCGAGGTGGTCGCGCGCGAGACCGTCGCCACCCGCATCGGTGACCTCCCCGCGGTGAAGGTCCGCGTGCCGACCGGCTTCACCGGCAAGTTCAGCGAGAAGAACCCCACGCACGTGTGGTTCAGCGACGACGAGCGGCGGATCGTCGTCCGGATCACCACCGACTTCGCGGTGGGCCACGCGACCGCCGCCCTCGTCTCGTACGCGCCCGGCGAGGCGCCGGCCGACGCGGCAGCCGCTCGCGATCCCGCTCGATAGGGGCCCCGGTGGGGCAGTTGCATAGAACGAACGGTCGTTCTAGTTTGTCGCCATGGGCAAGGGCGCCGAAACCCGCGAAGCCATCCTCGAGCGCGCGGTCGAGCTTGCGAGCGAGGTGGGGCTCGGCGGCCTGACCATCGGGCGGCTCTCGTCCGCCCTCGACCTCTCGAAGAGCGGACTGTTCGCCCACTTCGCCTCGAAGGAAGGGCTCCAGATCGCGACCCTCGAGCGTGCCGCCGAGCGGTTCGTGGAGGTGGTGATCCGCCCTGCCCTGCAGGCGCCACGCGGAGAGCCTCGGCTCCGAGCCCTGTTCGAGCGCTGGCAGCGGTGGCCGCTGGAGGTGCCGCAGCCCGGGGGCTGCCTCTTCGTCCAGGCCACGGTCGAGCTGGACGACAAGCCTGGACCCGCGCGCGATCGGCTGGTCGCGCTCCAGCGCGATTGGCTCGCGTCGCTCGCCACGGCGGTGAAGGGCGCGATCGCCGAGGGTCACTTCCGGCAGGACGTCGATCCCGAGCAGATCGCGTTCGAGCTGCACGGCATCATGCTCTCCACGCATCACGCGGTCCGGCTGCTCCGCGATCCGCGCGCGACCGCGCGCGCGCGGCGCGCCGTGGACCGGCTCCTCGTCTCCTGCCGCGCCGCCGTGTAGCGGCGCACCGTCCCCCGAGGTCACCATGGCTCGCCGTCACCGCCCCGATAAAAGCACGAACGGTCGTTCTGGTATCCCGTGGCCGCTCCGCGCCGGCCTGGCCGCGCTCGACGCGGTCTCCCCCGCCCTCGCCGGGCGTGCCGGCGCGCGGCTCTTCCTCACGCCGCCACGCCACCCGCCGCCGCGGCGGGAGCGCGAGGCGCTCGCGGCGGCCGAGCCGTTCGCGCTGGTGCACGGCGGCCTCGCCCTGCGCGGCTGGAAGCTGGGCACCGGACCCGCGGTGCTGCTCGTCCACGGCTGGGGTGGCCGGAGCGGGCAGCTCTCGCCCGTCGCGCTCGCGCTCGCGGACGCCGGCTGCACGGCGGTCGCGTTCGACGCGCCCGCGCACGGCCGCTCGGGCGGACGGACCACGTCGATGGTCGGCATCGCGAGCGCCGCCTCCGCCGTCGCGGGCCGGTACCGCGCCCGCGCCGCGGTCGGTCACTCGGTGGGCGGCGCCGCCGTCGCGTTCGCGGTCTCCCGCGGGCTGGACGTCGCCGCGGCCGCGCTCGTCGCGCCTCCGCGATCGCCGGTCGCCTTCGTGGACGGCATCGCGTCGTCGCTCCGGCTGTCCCTCGGCGCCCGGGCGGCCCTCGAGCACAGCATCGTGCGCGCCGTCGGCGTGACGTTCGACGGCGTCGACGTGGCCCGATGCGCGCCGGCGGCCCCGCCCCCGATGCTCGTGGTGCACGACCGCGACGACCCGGAGGTCCCGCTGGCGGCAGGGAGCGCCGTCGCCGAGGCCTGGCGCGCTCGGCTCGACGTCACCTCGGGCCTCGGCCACCGCCGCATCCTCCGGGACGATGCGGTCGTGAGCGCCGTGGTCGAGTTCGTCACGAGCCGCCTCGCGCGCTGCGGGTGCGGACGGCTCGCCGACCCCGGCGAGGCGGACGGCGAGCCGCGCTGCGCCGGCTGCGCGCTGGCCGACGACCTGTGGGATCGCGGCCGGAGGCGCGCGCGGTTCGCGGCCGCCTGACGAGCGGAGCGCGCAAAGGGCTAGAATGGGCGCATGCGCATGCTCGCGACCACCCTCGTCCTCGCCTCGCTCGCCGGTCTCGCGCGCGCGGAGGAGCCGCCCCGGCTCACCCTCACGATCGGCGAGGAGAAGACGCCCCTCGGGATCATGCCGAGGTGCGACGATCTCGGCGGTGGTCGCGATCACCGCCGACGGCAGGGGCGTGAAGGGTCTCCGCCCCGGCGAGACGATCTGCTCGTTCGACCGCTCCGGGGGCGGCGGCGCCCGGCAGGTCTACCGGATCGTCGTCGTCGCCCCGAAGGGCGCGGGCACCACAGCGGCGGACCCGGCGAAGCCGGGCGGCCACTAGGCGAGGACGCTCTACCCGCCGTCGCGGGCGAGCGCGGCGAGCTGATCGGCCGAGATCGGGATCTTGAGGCCGCGCCCGCCGTTCTCGAGGAACAGCCGGAGCCCGTAGTCGAAGTGGCGCCTCACCGCGTTGATGATGGAGTCGTAGATGGGCTGCAGCGCCTCGGGCGTGGGGGCCGCGACCTCGAAGTCCTCGAACCCGACCACGCTGATGATGTAGCGGGTCTCGAGCTTCTTGAACCGGATGCGGAGCAGGATCGAGCCCTTCCCCTTCGGCTCGTCGAGCGTGAGCCGGAACCCGAAGTGCCAGAAGCCGTCCTGGTCGAGGTGCATCGCCTCCTCGATCTTCTGGGTCGGCGCTCCTCCCTCGGCGGCGGAGACCGGCTGGTATGCGACGAGCTCCCGCGGCCACCCGGTGTACTCCATGAACCCGCGTGAGAGGGTGGCGGCGAAGAAGAAGCACTCGGAGCGGTACGCGCTGAAGCGGGTCCGCGCCTCGGCAAGGGACTTGGAAAGATCCTGGTAACGGCTCTGGCTCATGGCGTCGTTGGTTCCCTGCGGGCGCTCGGGCGCCCGGTGAAAGGGGCGACAGGGTAGCACGCTCGAGGCGTGACGCGGTTATCATGCGCGCCATGTCCACTCTCCCGTCCGCGTGGGGCGGTCGCCCCACCTGGGCCGAGATCGATCTCGACGCGCTCGCCCACAACGTCCGGCTCCTCGCCGCGCGCGCCGCGCCCGCGCGCGTGTGGGCGGTCGTGAAGGCGAACGCCTACGGCCACGGCGCGGTCGCGTGCGGGCGCGCGGCGCTCGAGGCCGGAGCGGCTGGGCTCGCGGTCGTCTGCGTCGACGAGGGGGAGGAGCTCCGGCAGGCGGGCATCGACGCGCCGGTTCTCGTCGTCGGCCACACGCCCGCGTCGGACGCGGAGCGGGTCGTGGCGCTGCGGCTGCGCCCGACGGTCGGCGCACCCGAGCCTCGTCGAGGCGCTCTCCGCGCGCCGCGCGCCGCGCCGGCTGGACGGTCCCCATCCACCTCGAGCTCGAGATCCGGCCTCAACCGGCACGGCCTCGCGCCCGACGCGCTCGTCGCCCTCGCCGAGCGGGCCCGCGCCACGCCGGGCGTCGAGGTCGAGGGGCTCTTCACGCACTTCGCCGCGGCGGAGGAGGGCGACCAGCGCTTCACGCGCCGGCAGTTCGACGTCCTGCGCGAGGTCGTCGGCGCGGCTCCCGTTCGTGAAGGAGCGCCACTGCGCCGCGTCCGCGAGCGTGCTGCTCGACCAGGAGATGCGGCTCGACGCGGTCCGGACCGGGCTGTCGATGTACGGCTATCGACCCGCGCCGTGGTGCGGAACCGACGCGGACCTCCGCCCGGTCCTCTCGCTCCGGGCGCGGGTGGCGCGCGTGCTCGAGATCGAGCGCGGCGCGACCGTCGGCTACGGCCGCACCTGGGCGGCGGCACGGCCGTCGCGGATCGCCCTCGTCATGTGCGGCTACGCCGACGGCTACCGCCGCGGGCTCGGCAACCGCGCCCACGTGCTCGTCCGCGGCCGGCGCGCACCGGTCGTGGGGCGCGTCGCGATGGACATGTGCATGGTCGACGTCACCGCAGTCGCGGGGGTGGCGGTCGGGCGACGTCGTGACGCTGCTCGGCCGCGACGGCGATGAGCGGGTGGACGCCGACGAGCTCGCCGCGCTGGCGGACACGATCTCGTGGGAGATCCTCGCCGGCGTCACCGCGCGCGTGCCGCGCCTCTACCTGCGCGCAGGTGCGGTCGAGGCGGTCTCGACACTCACCCATCGTGCACCGGGACCGGCGGCGGAGCGCTGATCCACCGGGCTCCCGCCCCCCGCCTCATTCCTCCCGCGCCTCGCCCGTGAGGGCCGAGACGAGCAGATCGATCGCCTCCGCCGCGTTCAGCGGTACCGCGGGATCGTCGATCGGGCCCGAGTCACCCCACGCGAAGGTCGCGGCGCGCCCGTCCCGGTCCACGAGGACGAACGCGCCGAGCGGCCGATCGGCGATGGGCGGAGGCGGCGACGGAAACACCGATCCGGGGAGCGCCGGCGACGGCAGCGTCGATGCCCCGGGTGTCCGGCGCCGCTCGATCCGGTGGTAGCTCGCGATGGCGTCGACCCCGAGCTGCGCCACGACGGCGCCCGCGTCGGCGCCCGCCGACGAGACCGGCCTCGCAATGCGCTCCGCACGGCCCGCTTCGGCCCGGAGCCCGAGCTGGCCGAACAGCCGCTCGACGGCCGCCAGCTCGGGCGGCGGCTTGCCCCCGAGCTCCACGAGGCGCGTCGCGAACCCACGCGCCCGCAGCGTCTCGTCGAGCCCGTCGAGCGGGTCCTTCGCGGCGTGGCCGCGCGCGTCGGCCGATCGCACCAGCGCGAGCGAGCGGACGCCTCGGAATGGCGGCACGCGCGGCGCGACCGCCTCCCCGGCGGTGGCGCACGCGGCGGCGCACGCAGCGGCGGCGAGCACGAGCATCCTCATCCCTGACCTCCCGCGCGGTATATTCCGACCCATGCCCGTGACCGTCGAGACCGGTGCCACGCTCGCACTGGACCGCTTCTGGCGATGGCTGAAGCGCCACCCGAACTGCATTCTGCGCGCGGGCACCCCGGACGCCTACCTCTACGACGCCGAGGACCTCCACTGGCACCTCGACGAGGACGACGACCGGTCGCCGACGGTCCAGCTCATGCGAGGGAAGCAGCTCCTCGGCGAGCTCCTGATCGAGGCGCGGGAGGTCCTGTTCGTGCAGGCGATGCCCGACCCCGATGGCGAGCAGGGGCAGTACGTCTTCGAGCTCGTGGGGGGAACCGCGGAGGAGCCCGCGCCCATCTACCACTTCGTCGTCGCGCACGGATTCGACGAGGGCGCAGGGCACCGGCCCCAGCTCAAGCAGTGACAGGCGCCCCGCCCGCGGGATCCACCGCCGCGGAGCGGTGGCGATCGATGAAGGACCCCCACGGCACGAAGAGCCACTGCGCCAGGCCCGCAACCGCCACGAGACGCCATGAGGACGGCGGCGGCCCGAGGGCGTTCGCCGCGTAGATCAGCAGGAGGAACGCGACGAAGGGCCACGGCGCGATCCGGCCGGCGCGATCCCGCGGCCGCGTCGCGTGCGCGTACAGCGCGAGTCCCGCGAAGAAGATCGCGAGCTCCACCGCGACCGTCGCCGGCACCGAGTTCCACAGCCCCAGCCCCACCTTTGGATCGTCCCACACGAGCGGCAGGTCGGGGCGATGCGTCACGAGGTCCAGCGCCCAATGGGACGCGACGAGCGCCCCGACCGTCTCGGCGCCGCGCCAGTACCCGGTCCGACCGAGGTACACCGCGCCGAACGCGAGCGACCAGAGCGCGACCGCGACGGCACCGTGCGTCAGCGGGTAGCGCACGAACTCGAGGGGCGTGAAGGCCGTGTTCCCGGGATCGATCCGGACCTCCTCGATCCCGAGCAGCAGGAAGATGGGCCAGACGAGGTCCAGGAGCACCGCCGCTGCGAGGAGCGTCCCGAGCGAGGTCCGCGGCGCGACGCGCTTCGCGGCAAACGCAACTCCGATGTGGCCCAGGAACACGGCTCAAACTATAAGTGATGCGGACCCCGTGCACCTGCCCGAATACGATCGACTGGACGCGGTCGGCCTGGCGGCGCTCGTCTCACGCCGCGAGGTCACCCCGCTCGAGCTCCTGGACGCGGCGCTCGAGCGCGCCGACGCCAGGAACCCACGCGTCAACGCGATCGTGGCGCGCTACGACGACGAGGCGCGGGAGCGCGCTCGACGACCGCTCCCGCCGGGCCCCCTCTCCGGCGTCCCCTTCCTCCTGAAGGATCTCCTCGCCGCGTGGAAGGGGCACCCGCTCACGGGGTCGTCTCGCCTGCTCGAGGGGTGGATCGCGCCGGAGCACTCGGAGGTCGTCCGGCGCCTGGAGCGGGCCGGCCTCGTCTTCTTCGGCCAGACCAACACTCCCGAGCTGGGCATCCTCGGGACCACCGAGCCCGCGCTGCGCGGCCCCACGCGGAACCCCTGGGACCTGGATCGGTCCTCCGGCGGCTCGTCCGGCGGCTCCGCCGCGGCGGTCGCGGTTCGCATCGTCCCGGCGGCCCACGGCAACGACGGCGGCGGCTCGCTCCGGATCCCTGCCTCCGCCTGCGGCGTGTTCGCCCTGAAGCCCACGCGCGGGCGCGTGAGCCAGGCCCCCCTCGGCGAGTACTTCTGCGGGCTCACCTCCGAAGGCGTCGTGACGCGCAGCGTGCGCGATTCGGCCGCGCTCCTGGACGCGATCGCTGGGCCGGTCCCCGGGGATCCCCACGTCGCGCCGCCCCCCGCGCGTCCGTTCGCGGCCGAGGTCGACGCTCCTCCGGGCCCGCTCCGGATCGCCGTCACGCACGCGCCGCTGTTCGGCCGGACCACCGCGCCGGAGTGCCGCGAGGCGGTCTACGATGCGGCGCGCCTCCTCGCCCGGCTCGGGCACGACGTGGTGGAGACGTGTCCGGAGCTCCCGCGCGACGCGCTCGTCCACGCGTACCTCGTCGCGCTCGCCGCGACGGTCGCCGCGGACGTCGACGCCGCCGCGCGCCTCACCGGGCGGCGTGCGGGGCCGCGCTTCCTGGAGCTCGAGACCTGGGCCCTCGCGGCGGGTGGACGAGCCCTGAGGGCGCAGGACCTGGTGCTCGCCGAACGGGAGATGCACCGGGCGGGGCGGATCCTGGGAGCGTTCTTCGAGGATCACGACGTCCTCGTCACCCCGACGATGGGACATCCGCCCTTGCCCATCGGCGCCGTGACGTCCCGGCCCCTGGAGCGCCTCGGGCTCCGGGCGTTGGCGCGGATCGGGTCGCGCTCCCTGCTGGAGAAGCTGTTCGACGAGCTCAGCGCGCGCTCGTTCGACGCGACCGGGAACACCATGCTCTTCAACCAGACCGGGCAGCCCGCGATGAGCGTGCCGCTGCACTGGACGGCGGCCGGCCTGCCCGTGGGCGTGCAGTTCGTGGCGCGGTCCGGCGACGAGGCGACGCTCTTCCGGATCGCAGGAGAGCTCGAGCGGGCGCGGCCGTGGGCCGCGCGCGCGCCGGGGTGGATCGCGCCATCCGAGCCGGTCGCAGCCTCGGCTTAGAGCCTAGACCGCGTACCGCCTGCCCTCGACGAGCGGCTCGATCACGCTCGCCGCGGTGTCGAAGTCGTCCGGATAGTGGATGAGCCGGAGCTTGCTGCGGGTCCCGAGGGGCAGCGACGCGAGCGCTTCGTAAGGCGTGTGGATCCCCGGACCCGTCTCGTGAAGCACGAGGTCGGCCTGCGCGAGCCACTCGATGAGCGCCGGATCGAACGCGGTATCTGCCGAGAGGCCGAGCGTCCTCCCTCCCGCCCGGATGCGGAGCGCCGTCGTCGGAACGAGGTGTCGCGTCGGCCGGCACTCGATCTCGAAAGGCCCGACCCGGACCGCCCGCGCGTCGTCGAGCGGCTCGACGTCGAAGTAGTCGGCGAACCCCATCCGCTTTCGAGCCCAGGTCTCGGGCTCGGCGAGCTCGTCCATGCCGCCCGCGAGCCGCCCGTCCCAGAGCCGCGCGGTCACGCGGGGATGAGCGACGAGCCGCGCGCGCCGCCGCAGGACGAAATGGGTGAAGAACCCGAACCCTTCGAGCCCGGAGGCGTGATCGGCGTGAACGTGGGTGAGCACCACCGCCTCGAAGCTCGCGACGTCGAGCGGGGCCTCCGCCCCGGAGCCCTCGCGCAGGATCTTGCGGATCGGGTGCGGGCAGTCCACGAGAAGCCAGCGCCCACCACTCTCGAGCGCGATGCACGAGGAGTAGTGCACCGCGGAGAAGGCGTCGCCCACGCCGAGGGGGATGAACGACAGGCCCATCGCTCATTCCGTGTACCGCGCGCGCAGCGGTCCCGCCAGTTCGGGGCCAAGGCGTCGTTGCCCGTCAGCGCCAGCCCGCGAGCAGCTCGCGCACCCGGTCGTAGCCCTCGACCTCACGCGGGACGAGCAACGATCGCCCCGCGCGGTCGCGAACCACGAGCCCCGCAGCGCCCTCCTCCACCACCGCGAGGTCGGCGCGCGCGATCCGGATCGGGGGGAATCCGCTCACCACCCGCCCGATCGCACCGTCCTCCAGCTGGACCTCGAACGACGACCACCGCGCGTGGAGACGGCGAAGCCGCCGCCGGAGGGACAGCAGCGCCAGGATCGCGAGCAGGACGAGCGCGAAGGCAAGCGTCGACGCGCGCGCGCCGTGCGGCCTGAGCACGCCCTCCCAGAGCGCGGTGACCGCGATCGCCGCTGCCGCGACCGAGATCAGGAGTCGCCGGCGCGTGCGGGAGGCGGCGGAGCGGAGAACGTCGGCGCGGAAGCGGAAGCGCTGGGGGTCCATGCGGGCCGGCGATTCTACCCCGGCAGCGCCACGCCTCCCCGCTCGATGGCCCGGGCCTCGCTCGCCTCGCCGCACGGCCCCCCTCGCGCCGTCTCTGCGCGGGAGCCCGACGCCGCCGCGCCCGCACGCCGGGTTGACGCATTGCGCCGACGCGGTCCGATGCCGACTTTGGCGCCATGGCACAGACGAGTCAGAGTGACGCCATCGGCGTCCTCAAGAAGGATCACCAGGCAGTGGAGCAGCTGTTCCGGCGCTTCGAGCGGGCGCGGAC
The DNA here is from genome assembly GCA_963721145.1 of uncultured delta proteobacterium. GTDB lineage: Bacteria > Myxococcota > Myxococcia > Myxococcales > Anaeromyxobacteraceae > Anaeromyxobacter. The sequence goes on from CAVRIC010000002.1 coordinate 505,169, forward strand.
CGGGAGCGACCGGAAGCGGGTGTCGGATCGGATCGTGCGAGAGCTCTCGATCCACGCGGCGATCGAGGAGCAGCTCGTGTATCCGGTGCTGCGCGCGCGCGCGAACGGACAGGCGCCGCAGGTCCTGCTCGCGCTCGAGGAGCACCACTTCGCGAAGCTGGCGCTCGCCGAGATCGAGCGGCTGGGCGGGGACGATGAGCGGTTCGAGGCGAAGGTCCACGTGCTCATCGAGAACGTTCGTCGCCACGTTCAGGAGGAGGAGCGGGACCTTCTTCCGGCCATCAAGCGGGCGCTCTCGGCCGACGAGCTGCAGTCGCTCGGCGACGCGCTGGTCCGCGCGAAGGAGACCGCCCCGACCCGGCCGCACCCGGCCGCTCCGGACGAACCTCCCGCCAACGCGATCGCGAACGCGGGCGCCGCCGCGTACGACCGGAGCCGCGACGCGCTCGGCCGCGGCATCTCGCGCGTGCTCGACCGCGGCCGCGACGTCGTCGAGCAGGCGCTCCGCCGCAGCGAGGTCGCGGCGCGGAACGCCCGCCAGCGGCTCGGCCGCGGCCTCGAGCGCGCCGGCCGCGAGGTGCGGCCCGATACGCACTGATCGCGCTCGGAGCGAAGATCCTGCGGCGCGACACCGGGAACGCCTGCCGCGGGAGGGGCCCCGTCCGCGGGGGCGGGCGGGGCTCCACTGGGTTCGTCCTCCGCGCGGATGCGGGCCGCTCAGCGTCCGCGCTCGGATGACCGCGGACCGTGGCGCGAGCGCCGCCCGAGGGGACGCTCGATCGGCGGATCGCCCGCCTTCCCGGGCTCCGAACCTGCGTCATCGCCCTTCTTCGCCGGCTCGCCGCCGCCCGGTCGCTTCTCCACCGCGGGGCTGGCGGGTGGCACCCACTCCGGCCCCATCGGCGCCCAGTCCGGCCCGTGCTCGCCCTTGCTCGGCCGCTCGCGCTCCACCGGTTCGTGCTTTCGCATCGCGACGCGCCCCAGGCGGCGGTCACCGGTCGATGACGAGCGGCGTCCCCGGCCGCGTGCCGCCCGCGTCCGTGACGGTGCACCGGCCGTCGCTCGTGCACCGCGCGATGCCCGGCACGAGCGTGGGATCCGCGATTGGCGGCACGACACGCAACTCGGTCGAGAGGCGGAGCGCAGGCCGCTCGCCCGCTGCGCTCAGGGCCGCCGCCGCTGCCGCCAACCCCACGAGGAGCTTTCGGAGGTGCCGCCGCATCGCGCAGCGAAGCTCATCACTCCGGCGGCCGGGCGCAACGCCCGGGTGCCTCCGGGCGGGTGAGACACCGCGCGCTCCGCCGCGCGGACGCCCCGGTCGCGGGCGCGAATGGATTGCGCAGCCTGGACGTTGTGGGTACGTCACTTCGCAGTGCGTAGCGGATAGCGCAGCAGAACGGGAGCGCCGTCGCGCAACGTGCGGTTCCGTCAGGCGGAAGTGACGCGCGAGGAACGACCTCCCCGCGGCACGCCGGCTGCACGACGGGCGGTACGAACGTGGACAGGACATGCGGCGGAGCGCGCAGGCGACCGCCAGCGAGGAGTCAGCCGTGTTGATGGTCTCGAGGATCACCCCGCGTCAGGTCGTGGCGCGGATGTCGCGGAGGGAGCCCGTCGCGTTCGTCGACGCGCGCGGCGACGGCAGCTGGCAATCGTCGGCGGACCAGGTCGCGGGCGCCGTCCGCGTCCGCCTCCACACGCTGATCCGTGACGCGACGCGCGTCGCGCGCGACTGTCCGGTCGTGGTGTACGGCGCCGACGATCACGACGCCGAGGTGGCGCGCGTCGCGGACGAGCTGCGGATGCTCGGCTTCGCGCACGTGAAGATCCTGGCAGGCGGGTTCGCCGCCTGGCGCGAGCAGCACGGCCCGCTGCAGGAGAAGGACGCCTAGGCGGGGATCCCCTCGAACAGCGCGCTCGACAGGTACCGCTCGCCGGCGTCGGGGAGCACGACGACGAGGAGCTTCCCCTTCGACTCGGGCCGCGCCGCGACCCGGAGCGCAGCGGCGACCGCCGCCCCCGAGGAGATGCCGGCGGTGATCCCCTCTTCCTTGTGAAGCCGCCGCGCCGTCTCGATCGACTCGTCGTTCGAGACGGTGACGACGTCGTCCACGAGCTCGAGGTCGAGCACGTCCGGCTTGAAGCCGGCGCCGATGCCCTGGATCTTGTGCGGCCCGGGCTTCGGCGGCTCGCCCTTGCGCACGGCGGTGAGGACCGGCGAGTGCACCGGCTCGACCGCCACCGACAGGAGCGGCCGCTTCTTCTCCCGCTTGATGTAGCGGGACACGCCGGTGATGGTGCCGCCCGTGCCGACGCCGGAGACGAGGATGTCGACCTTCCCGTCCGTGTCGTCCCAGATCTCCGGCCCGGTGGTGCGGAAGTGGATCTCGGGGTTCGCCGGGTTCTTGAACTGCTGGGGCATGAAGTACTTCTGCGGATCGCTCGCGACGATCTCCTCCGCCTTCGCGATCGCGCCCGGCATTCCCTTCGAGCCCTCGGTGAGGACGAGCTCGGCGCCGAACGCGCGGAGCATGCGCCGCCGCTCGATCGACATCGTCTCCGGCATGGTGAGGACGATCGGGTAGCCGCGCGCCGCCGCGACGAAGGCCAGCGCGATGCCGGTGTTGCCGCTCGTCGGCTCGACGATGGTCTCTCGCGGTCGAGCCGGGCTTCAGCACGCCGTCCCGCTCGGCGGCCCAGATCATCGCCGCGCCGATGCGGCACTTCACCGAGTAGGCGGGGTTCCGTCCCTCGATCTTCGCGACGACCGTGGCGCCGAGCCCCTGCGTGATGCGGTTGAGCCGCACGAGCGGCGTGCCTCCGATGCTGCGGCTGTTGTCCTCGAAGATGCGCGCCATCGGTGTTCCCTCCGTGGGGCTGTGAGGGCGCAACCATCCGCTATAACGGATGGCGGTGTCAAGGGGGCGCTCGCCCGGGATCGCCTGCTCGAGCGGCGGCGCCGCCAATGGCGCGGAGGAAAGCGCGGGCACACCCGCGTCACGTTGGCGCGCGGCCGGGCCGGTGCGTATTTCGGCGGGGTGCCCGCCCTGGCGGGCCCGACGGAGGAGCGCACCCATGACCCCGATGTCCGCGATGCCGATGATGGCGGGAGGGATGACCCCGGCTCAGCCGGGCGCCATGCCCGCGATGATGCCCATGATGATGCCGATGCCCATGCAGATGGGCGGGATGCAGCCGATGCCAGGCATGATGCCGATGGGCGTCATGCCCGGGATGATGCCGATGCCCATGCAGATGGGCTCGATGCCGATGCCCATGATGGCGATGCCGATGATGTGCCGGATGACCGTCGAGATGACGAAGGATGGGATGGTCTGCCGGATGACGCCGATGGATCAGGCCGGCATGGAGATGATGGCCGACCGCTGCAACGCCATGAACGCGATGATGGCGATGGGCATGCCCTGCATGATGGCGTGCGGCGGCATGCCGATGATGGTCGCCACGCGCTGACCGCGCGCGAACCGCCCTATCCCACGACGTCGGCGTAGGTCATGACGAGGTACATGACCGCGCCGGCGCCGGCCGGGTTCCGGTAGGCGTGCGGCACGTCCGCCTGGAACACGATCGTGTCGCCTGCGCCGAGCGCGATGCGTTCCCGCTTCACCTCGATCTCCACCGCGCCCTCGGCGACGACGAGGTACTCCGTCGTGCCGGGCGCGTGCGCCTCGGCCTGCTCCTCCGCACCCGCGGCCAGGCGCAGCTCGTAGAACTCGACCCGGCGCGGAGCGTCGAACGGAAACAGCGCGCGCGACGAGAACCGCCCGTCGCGGCTGGTGAGCACCTTCGAGTGGTCGGCGCGCAGCACCGAGACGGTCGCCGCGCCCTTCGTCGAGATGAGCGCGGAGAACGGGAGGCCGAGCGCCGAGCAGATCTTCCAGACGACGTTGATCGTGGGCGCGGAGTGTCCGAGCTCGATCTGGGACAGCATCGCCCGCGAGACGTTCGATTCCTTCGCGAACCGCTCGAGGGAGAGGCCGCGCTTGGTGCGGAGCCGGCGCAGGTTCGCGCCGAGGACGGGCGCGAGGTCCTTCGAGAGGTCGTCGTGCTCGGCCGGGCCGGCGTCCGGGGCCGGGGCCGCACCGGCGCGCGCCTGCGACGCCTTCACGCGACGGTCCAGACCGGCACCCAGACGACGCACATCGGGACGAGCATCGGGGCGGGCCGGGGGGCCGCCGGCGGGGGCTTCGGAAGAGCCCGTGCCGCGCGGCGGCGGCGGAGCTCCTCGAGGTCGATCACGGCGGCGGCACCCTGGCTCATCGCTCCTGCTCCCTGGTTCGTTCGATTGGAGGCATGTCCGTTTTAGCGGAACAGGCCGCCGCTTGTCAAGACGTTCGTCCGCCATAGCGGAATCCCGCGATCACGGCGCGACGACGACCCTGCGAACGCCCCAGTGGGTCCCGCCGCGGAGATCGCGAACCACGACGGCGACCACCGCGGACGCTCCGGAGACCGTCCAGTCGTCCGGGTCCGACCCGTGGGTGTGCAGCTCGTCGATCTCGCCCGCCGTGCTGAACCACGAGTAGACCCACTCCTCGACCGTGCTCTCGATCACGAGCCCCGCGGCATCGCGTTTCGCGTACGGCTGGAAGTCCGGGCTGGCGGGCAGGATCGGCCTGAGCGGGATCGTCCCACCTGCCAGCGTCGTCGTGAGGAGGGGATCGATGAGGTTCGCCTCGCCCGCCCGGATCCCATCGATCACGGGATTCCGGTTCGGCTCCTCCGCGGGCGGCATGTCCGGACCGCGGATCACGACCCGCTTCGTCGCGAGCACGTGCTCGCGCGCCGGCCACAGCTCCGAGAAGCGCGCCGCGATGTCGCCCATCGGACAGGTCGTCCCGGCGCCGGCGACGAGCTCGTCGGGCGTCGCGTCGAGGGCGAAGGCGAGGACGACCGCCTGAACCCCGAGGATTCGCTCGGGTCCGGCGGCGGGGAAGGCGAAGGCGGCCGGGACGGCGACCTGGGGCGGCAGCGGCGTCCCGCCGACGACCGCAGGGACACACGTCGCCGCGCGGCAGACCTCGACGCCTGCGAAGCCGATGGAGGGCGGGTCGCCGCCTCCTCCACCCGCACAGTAAGCCTGGGCGGCGCTCGCGATGGCGACGGTCGGATCGCGGAGGGTCTCGAGCATCACGCACGGGCTCGGCGTCGGATCGCCCGGCGTCGGGACGCAGGCGACATGGACGACCGTCGTCGTTCGCGCGGCAGCCGGGTCGAAGTCCTCCGGGCGCAGCACCAGCGAGGTGAGCGCGGCCCGGTCGGGCGCGACGGTGGAGGCGGAGACCGGCTCGATCTCCGGCGGGTCGGCGCGGATGCCGACGACCCGGAGCTTCTCGATCTTGGAGGCGGGATCGAAGTCCGGGCTGCAGGCGAGGGTGGCCAGGGCGGCGGCGGCGAGCGCGAGGTTCCGGTTCATCGCGTCCTCTTCTCAGTACTCGGCGCGGATGCCGAAGGATGGAAAGAGCGGCAGGCCGGTGGTCCAGCCCTGCTGCGAGTGGTCGTAGTTGTAGGCGACGTTCTCGACGTTCTTGCGGTTCGTGACATTCTGGACCTCGAGGTACGCCGTCAGCATCCAGGTGCGGTACGTCCAGCGCTTGTCCACCCGGAGATCGAGCTGGAAGAACGCCGGCATTCGCGCGCTCGCAGACGCCTCCACCACCCGCTGGGACTCGTCCGTGTCCGCGTCGAACACCGCGCCGACCACCCGGCGGTACGGGTTCCCCGTCGTGTACCGCAGGCGGAACCCGCTGGAGAACCCGTTCCACACCTCGGGGAGGTCGACGGTCCCGAGCGCGACCAGGTTGTGCGGCTGATCGAACTCCTCGCCGCCGGGCATGATCGTTCCGCCCACCACCTGCTGATCGCGGACGGTGCGCGAGAGCGAGTAGGCGAGCCACCCGAAGAAGCGGCCGCCCGGGTTCCAGCGGAGGAGCAGCTCCGCCCCGTACGACTTCCCGGTGCCGTCGTTCGTGTAGCGCTCAGACCCGGCCGTCGGGAGCGTGAGGTCGAACAGCGCCTTGTAGTAGAGCTGGAGGTCGAGCGAGAGCGGGCCGGCGATCCGCTGCTCGACGCCGGCCATGGTGTGCCAGGCGCCCTCCTCGTGCAGGTCGGGGTTCCCCCACTCGCGCGTGAGGTACACCGGCTGCGGCGCCTGGTGGTACAGCCCGACCGCGCTCTTGATCGTCGTACCGTCACGTACCGTGTAACGTGCGGAGAGGCGCGGATCGAGCCAGCTCATCCCGTTGATGAGCACGACGCGCTCGGCGCGGACGCCGGGGACGATCATGAGCCCGGGCACCGGCTTCCAGGTCGCCTCGGTCCAGATCCCCGCCTCGAGCGCCTGGAGCCGGAGGTGCGCCCGGATCTTCCGCGGGTCGGGGCTCGGGAGCTGGCCCGGCCGAGGGATCTCGGGGTACTCGAGCTCGAGCGACGAGACCGGCAGGAAGCGCGTGTCCGTACCCGCCGCGAGCGTGAGCCGGTCTCCCAGATCACGCGACGCCTCCGCGCGAACCGTCGTGATGTGGAAGCGGTCCCGCTCCGAGGCGAACTCGCCGAACCGGTTCGCGATGTCGATCACGCCCTGGGCAACCGCAACGCGCGCTCGGGCGACACCCGAGAAGCGGTGGTCCCACGACGCCGTGGCCTGCGCGAACGAGGTGCCGATGCGGAGCTCGTCCAGGTCCTCGAGCCCCCCCGTCTTCACGCCCGCGAACACCATGCGATCGTCCGAGCCGAACACCGACAGCCGGACCGTGTCATCTGCGGTGGCCTGCCAGGTGAGCTTCCCCTGGAAGTCGTAATAGCGGGGCGCGACGGAGACGGTGAACCGATCGGTGTTCCGCGCCGCCGCCGAGATGAGCGCGTCCGCGTAGGACCGCCTCACCGCGATGGCCATCGACACGTCCTCCCGCGCCGGGCCCTCCGCCATCGCCATGGCGTGGAACAGGTTCCCGTCGGCCACGAGGTGCAGCCGCTTCGCCCCGGGATCTCGCGTGCGCAGGTCGATCCGGCCGCCCGTCGCCCGCCCGTAGCGGACGCCGAAGTTCCCCGCCTCGAAGTCGACCGCCTCGACGAGCTCGCTCGGCACGATCGAGATCAGCCCGCCGAAGTGGAACACGAGCGGCACCTCCACCCCGTCCACGTACACGCGGGTGTCGGTCGGGTTCCCGCCGCGCACCACCAGGAGCCCGAAGCCGCCCGGAGCGCGCGCGACGCCGGGCAGGTTCTGCACCACCTTCACGGTGTCGCCCGAGACGCCCGCGATCCGGCTCACCTCGCCGGAGGTGAGCGAGACCGACGTCACCTCCTTCTTCTCCCGCTCGCCGACGACGACTGCCTCGTAGGCGTCCCTCGCGGCGCGGCGCAGGTAGTAGCGGACCTCGAGCGCCTTCCCCGCCTCGAGCCTCTCGTCCGTCTCGAACCGGTCGTGGGCCGGGTCGAACGCGACCACCGTCGCTGCGCCGGGCGGCAGGCCGGCGAGCTCGAAGCGGCCCTCGCCATCCGTGCGCGTGCTCGCGTCCTCCACGCTCACCGCGACTCCCGCGAGCGGCTCGCGCGTCCCGCGCTCGACCACGACGCCGCGGAGCGTCGCCACGGCGGCCGGAGGCGGCGGCGGAGCCGGCGCGTCGAAGCGGAACCGGTACTCGATCGTGACCGCGGCCGGCTTGCCGTCGATCTCGGCGGGCGAGAAGCGGAGCCTCCTTCCGGCGGCGAGGGCCGCCTCGTCGAAGCCGTTCCCGCCGGGCTTCACGATGCGTGCGTCGAGGACCTGCCCCTCGGCGGAGACGTCGAGCTCGAGCACGACCTCGCCCGAGACGCCCTGGGCCTTCGCGGGCTCCGGGTACTCCGGCGTGGCAGACTCGACCACCGCAGGCGGGCGCGTGAGCGTCCCCGGCGCGTCCTCCGCCCGCGCGGCGAGCGCGACGCCGAGCAGGACCACGAGGAGGATCTTCTTCGGAGGTCGCATCGGGAACCTCTTCACTCGAGGAGAAAGGTGTACGTGAAACGGATCTCGGTCGCGACCGGCTCGCCCTGCACGAGCGCGGGGCTGAAGAGGAAGGCGCGCGCGCCCTCCTCCGCAGCGGCTGCGAGCGAAGGCGACGGCGCGGCCACGACCCGCACCGACACCACGGCCCCGCCTGCGTCGATCCGCAGGAGGAGCGCCACCTGCCCCTCGATCCCCTCCTTCCGGGCGTCCCGAGGGTACTCGATCCGCGGCAGGTGCACGGGCCGAGGTTGCACGGTGAGGCGCGCGGCCGGGACCACACCGCCGGCGTAGGGCCGGACGGACGAAGGGTCTGGGGCGGTCTCCTCCGCCTTGCCGTACGCGGTGTTCCCGACCCCGATCGCGAACCCGCCGGAGGAGACGGTCGAGCCGAGCGAGAGGCCGACCCTCGGGAGCGCGCGCGGCGCGCCCGGAGGCGGCGTCTGCGGCGCCGACGCGAGCGCCGGGGGCGTCGGGACGGTCCGCGCGGAAGCGACGGTCGGGCGCGCGGAGCGGCGCTCCGGGGGCGGCGCCGCGGGGAGGGGCACAGCGGCGGGCGCGGTGCGCGGCCGAGAGACCACCTCGAGCTCGATCCGCTCGCGCAGCGGCGCCGGCCGGACCCGCGCGACCGCGGCCCATGCCGCGCCGTGCAGCGCGAGCGAGACGGCGATCATCGGGATCGCGACCGAACGGGTGCGCTTCGTGACCGTGGACACGTTCCCCTCCGCGCGGGCTACCAGCCCGCGTTCTCCGCGCGCTCGACGTCGATGGCGAAGCGGGTGAGCCCCTCGCGCTTCACGAGGTCGATGACCTCGACCACCCGCCCGTGCGAAACCGCCCGGTCGGCGCTGATCAGCGCGCGCGCCTCCGCGCTCCTCCCGAGCGCCGCGCGCACCGCCTCGCGCGCCGACTCGGCCGTGGCGGGCGCGCCGTCGAGGAACAGCTTGCCCTCCCGATCGAGGGCGAACGCGAGCGTGGGGCCGACGCTCTCGCCGCCCGACGCCGCGCGGGGGAGATCGACCGCGATCGCCTCCTTCGCGACGTAGGTGGCGGTGACCATGAAGATGATGAGGAGGACGAGGGTGATGTCCACGAGCGGGGTGACGTTGATCCCCGTGATCTCCTCGCCGTGATCTTCGACCTGGGCGGCCATGGTCCCCTCCCTACGCGGCGTCCGTCGCCGGCTCGACGGCCTTCACGGCGCATCGAACGCTCCGCGCCTGCGCCAGCGCCGCGCCGCGGACGTCGTCCTTCTCGAGGTGCGAGGCGAGGGAGTGCGCGAGCGCCTCCGCGCGGGTCACGAGCCCCTTGAGCCTCCGGTTGTAGGCGTTGAAGGCCACGACGGCGGGGATCGCCACGAAGATGCCGACCGCGGTCGCGACGAGCGCCTCGGAGAGCCCTGCCATGACGGCGGCCGCGCCGGCCGTCTTGGCGGCCCCGACCCCGAGGTCGGCGAAGGCCTTGATGATCCCCACGACGGTCCCGAACAGGCCGAGGAACGGCGCGTTCGAGCCGAGGGTGCCGAGGAAGCCGAGGCCGCGCTCGTACCCGGGCCGCTCGCGGCGGATCGTACAGGCGACGATCTCGGCCACGCTCGCCGGGCCTCCGCCCGCCGCGTCCACCGCGGAGCGCACGACCTCCGCCTCGAGCCCGACCTGCCCCTCGACCTCGAGCCGTGCCTGCTCGAGGCGTCCGCAGGCGAGGAGCGGGATCACCGTCGCGGCGCGGCTCCGGCCGTCGCGCCGGAAGTAGAGCGCCCGCTCGAGGATCACGGCGATCGAGGCGACGGAGAGCGCGAGGAGGGCGTACATCACCCACCCTGCGCCGGCCCGGGCGAACAGTTCGAAGAGCTGCCTGGTCATCTGTGCGTTCCTTTCGGCTCGGTCATGAGGCGATCCAGCGCGCGAGGTAGGCGGACTCGGCCACGATCTCGACGCCGAGCGCGCGCAGCTCGGCGAGGCAGGACCGCTCCACCTCGCAGCCCGCCCGGAGGACGATCCGGGCGCTCGCGCCGCTCTCGGCCGTGAGCTGCAGCGACGCGCGCAGGCTCTCCAGGGCGGCGCGGTCGAGCAGTCCCTGCAGCTCGAACACCACGGTGCCGCCCTGCTTGCGAACGTCGAGTCGGTGGGTCACGGCCGCCGGGAAAGCACTGGGCATGCCGCCTTTTCAGCGCGTCCTTTCGCGGACTTGCAATGCAGCTCACCACGGGTTGTCAGCGATATGTTACCACTCACAACATTTCGCGATCGCACGGTGGAGGGTGTCATGGCCGTCGCTCCCGATCCGTCGCAGCTCCTCGAGCTCGCGCTCGCCGCCGCTCCCATCCCGCTCTCCATCGACACGCTCGTCGGCTGGAACCTGGCGCGGCCGGCGGACCTCTGGACGTTCCTCGCCGCCGCCCGGACGAACGGACGGATCGTCGAGCCGGGCCCGGGCCTGTTCGGCTTCGGCGACTCCCGCCGCCGCGAGGAGGCCCTCGCGCGCGCCACGCCCGCGGACTGGGGCGCGCTGCTCGCGACGCCGGAGCGGATCGCCTGGGGCATCGAGGCGGCGGGGGCGGCCGCGAGCGAAGGGCGCCACGCGATCGCCGGCGAGATCACGCGGGCGCTCGTGGCGAGCAGGGCGCGAGACGAGTTTCCCGGCGGCGCGCGCGGATGGCTCGGGGTGGTGCTCCACAGCCTTCGCCTGCTCCGGACCATGACCGGCCTGGCGATCTCCGATCTCGAGGAGGCGATGGCGCTCGCGGTGTCGCTCGGCGACGTGGGTGCGCAGGGCGTGCTCCACGGCGCGCTCGGGGCGGCCGCCGTGCGCGACGGGAAGCCCGACGTCGCCGCCCGGCACCTCGCCCACGCGCGCGACGCCGCCTCCGCCTCCACCGGATCGACCCGCGCCGAGATCCACATGTACCTGGCGGTCGGGCTCGCCCTGCAGGGGCGTCCGCGCGACGCGGTCGAGACGTTCGAGGCGCTGCTCGGGGACGTCCCGGAGGACATCGCGTCGCTCATCGAGCCGTCGAGCTCCGCGCCGGCGACCGGCCTGTTCGTCATCTCCGGCGCCTACGGCCGGGCGGGCCAGTTCCCGCGCGCACTCGATCTCATCGACCGGATCCGCGCGTTCGGGGCCGAGCGGGGCCTCGTCGCGCTCGAGCGGGAGGCCGACCTGTTCGCGGCGATCGCCCACGCCGACCTGGAGGAGTTCGCGGCCGCCCGCGATCACGCGGAGCGGGCGTACGCCTACTACGCGGCCAGCGGAACGGACCCGCTCCACCTCTGGTTCGCGGCCCAGGCGCTCGCGTGCGTTCGCGCCTGGGAGGAGCGCTACGAGGAGGTGCCGCCGATCCTCGCCACCGGGCTCGCGGTGCGCGACCGATCGGGCTGGCCGTGGCTCGCGGGGGCGTGCACGCTCGTGCTCCTCGAGGAGCTGGACATCCGGGGGATCGGCATCGAGGGGTTCGAGCTCGGAGCGGAGATCGACCGCCTCCTCGGCGGGAACGTCAGCTGGCGTGGCTTCGGCCATCGCTACCGCGCGCGCCAGCTCGCCCGCGCGCCGGGGTGCGAGGGCGACCTCCGCGCGGTGCGCGAGCACCTCGATCGCTCGATCGCGCTCCTTCGCGAGGCGGGCTCCGGATACGAGCTGTCGCGCGCCCTCGCCGACGCAGCGGGACTGGCACGGGGCGGCGGCCGCGCCGCCGACGCGCGGCGGCTCGACGCGGAGCGGAAAGAGGCGGAGGCGCTCAGCCCGGAGCCGAGCCTCGGCACCGATCCCGCGGAGGCCGCGCACGCGCGCCTCACGGGGGTCCTGCTCGAGCTGGGCCGCCTCGGATCGCTCGCCGCCCGCCGCGAAGGCACCTGGGGTGAGATCGCGGCCCGGCTCTGCCGCGCGCTCGCAGCGGAGCGGTGCGTGCTCGTGGAGAGGGGGGACGCGCCGCGGCTGCTCGCGGCCCGCGGCGGAACCGCCCCCTGGCGGGAGGCGGTCCTGGGGCTCCTGGCGGCGCGGGCCCCCGCGGCCATCGAGGCGCTGCCCGCGCCCGGGACGCCGGGGGACATGGCCGCGGGCCAGCTCCTCGTCGTGCCGTTCGCGGCGGAGGGACGCTCCGGCTGGGCCTGCCTCGAGACCCGCCACGCCACCCCGGCGCTCCGCCCGTCCGACACCGATCCACTCGAGGTGCTCTCCGTCCAGCTCGGGATCCTCCTCGGGAACGTGGCCCTGTGGCAGGAGCTGACGCGGGCGCGCGAGCGGCTCGAGGAGGAGAACCGCTACTGGCGCTCCACGACGCCCGCGACCTCACCGGGGAGCGGGATCGTCGGCGACTCGCCCGCGCTCCGCGGCGTGCTCGACCTGGTCGCGCGGGTCGCGCCGTCCACGACCCCGGTGCTGGTCACCGGCGAGACCGGCGTCGGGAAGGAGCTCGTCGCCTCGGAGATCCATCGCCAGGGCCCGCGGCGCGAAGCGCCGTTCATCGCCGTCCACGTCGCCTCGTTCTCGCCCGGCCTCGTCGCGAGCGGCCTGTTCGGCCACGAGCGCGGCGCGTTCACCGGCGCGACCGATCAGGCGAAGGGACGGTTCGAGCTGGCGGACCGCGGCACCCTCTTCCTCGACGAGATTGGCGAGCTGGCGCCGGGGGACCAGGTCCGGCTGCTGCGCGTCCTCCAGGAGGGGACCTTCGAGCGCGTCGGCGGGACGCGCGCGATCCGATCGAACTTCCGGCTGGTCGCGGCGACGAACCGCGATCTGGAGGCGGAGGTGCGCGCGGGCCGGTTCCGCGAGGACCTCTACTTCCGGCTCGCCGGCTTCCCCATCCGCGTCCCGCCGCTCCGCGAGCGGCGCGAGGAGATCCCCACCCTCGCGCTCCTCTTCATGGAGCGCTCGAGCCGGGCCCGCGGCGTCCGGTTCGACGGGATCGGCGAGGCCGACATGCGGCGGATGCTCGAGTACGGCTGGCCCGGGAACGTGCGCGAGCTGGAGCACATCATCGACCGGGCGGTGCTCCTCTCCGAGCCGCCGCGTCTGCGCATCCCTGCGCTCGACGCGGCGACGCGCGCGGCCCGGGCGACCCCAGCCGCACCGGCGGAGCGCTCGGAGCTCGTGACGCTCGCCGAGGCGGAGCGCCGGCACGTCGAACACGTGCTCCGCCACGTTCACGGACGCATCACCGGCCCGGGCGGCGCGGCGGAGATCCTGGGCATGAAGCCCTCGACGCTGAACTTCCGCATCCGGAAGCTCGGGCTCGCGGATGAGGTGCGGCGGGCGCGAGCGAGCGGCCGGCGGCGGGCGTGACGTCACCCGCGATTCCCCTCGTGAGGTGCCGAGGACGGCTGGAGTGGGTGGGTCCAGACGGCGGTCACATTGCCCGCGCCCGCCGGGTCGGATATACGTCTTCCGGCCGTTTCGACCCACCGCGCCGCTCACGCTGTACCCGCCGGGGCTTTCCCGGCGCGCGCGGACCCCCAAGGAACATCCGGCCTCGAACAGATGCGCGACGCGCCGCGGGAGATCCCGCGCGCCGCTCGCGCGAGGAGCACCACCGTTTTGGATACGAAGTCCTTTGCAGACCTGAAGCTCTCCCCCGAAGCGCTGCACGCCCTCGACAAGGCCGGCTTCGAGCACCCCACCCCGATCCAGGCGCAGGCCATCCCGCCCGCGCTCGAGGGGCGCGACGTCATCGGCACCGCCGCCACCGGCACCGGCAAGACCGCGGCGTTCCTCCTCCCCATCATCGAGCGGCTCGCCGGCAAGACCGGCACGCGCGCGCTCATCCTCGCGCCGACCCGCGAGCTGGCGCTGCAGATCGGCGAGGAGCTCGAGCGGTTCGGGCACGGCCGGCACGTGCGCGGCGCGGTGGTCATCGGCGGCGTCGGGATGGGCGCCCAGACCGAGGCGCTGCGGCGGCGGCCCGAGGTGATCATCGCGACGCCGGGCCGGCTCGTCGACCACCTCCAGCAGAGGACCGCGTCGCCTCGACGGCATCGAGGTGCTCGTCCTCGACGAGGCCGACCGGATGCTCGACATGGGGTTCAAGCCCCAGCTCGACCGCATCCTCGCGCGCGTGCCACGGAAGCGGCAGACGCTGCTCTTCTCCGCGACGATGGCGGGCGAGGTGGCCGAGTTCGCTCGCGCCCACCTGCGCGAACCCGGTCCGCGTCGAGGTCGCGCGCAGCGGCACGACCGCCGCGCGCGCCGAGCAGCAGGTCTTCCTCGCCGGCCAGGAGGAGAAGCTCGCCGCTCCTCCTCGCGCTGCTCGCGCGCGACGACGTCTCGACGCTCGTCTTCACGCGGACGAAGCGGCGCGCCGACAAGGTGTGGAAGGCGCTCGGGCGCGCCGGCCACAAGGTGGCGCGCATCCACGCCGACCGCTCGCAGGCGCAGCGGCGCATGGCGCTCGACGGCTTCAAGGACGGGACCTACCGCGTGCTCGTCGCGACCGACATCGCCGCGCGCGGCATCGACGTCGCCGAGATCGGCCACGTCGTGAACTTCGACCTGCCGCACGTGCCGGAGGACTACGTCCACCGGGTCGGGCGGACCGCGCGCGCCGCGGCGAGCGGCCGCGCCTCGACCTTCTCCGCGCCGGAGGAGCGCGAGCTGCTCGCGCGACATCGAGCGGCTCACCCGGGCGGCCATCCCCCGCGCCGAGGTGCCGCGCGACGCCGAGGTCTTCCAGGAGGAGATGAAGCGGAAGCCGGAGGTGCGCGCGTCCGGCCCGGCGCCGCACCGATCCCGGCAGGCGCACGCACGCGCGCAGCCGCGGCGCGATGCCTCCTCTCGCTCGGGCGGCACGCACGGCAGCGCCCAGCGGAGCGGCGGCGACGCGGGCGGCGGCTCCCAGGAAAAGCCGCGGCTCGTGGGCTCCTGGGGGTCGAAGCGCCGGAGGTAGCGGGGCGCGGCGACCCGCCGCACGCACGCGCGCCGTGACACGCGCGTGACCGTTGCTTCGCATGATCCGTGGCGTGCGCACCGCGCTCGCCAACGAGAAGCCGCTCCTCCGCGGGGTGTCCCACGAGATCGCCGCCGCGGCCGCCCTCTTCGCCTGGGGCGGCCTCGCCGTCGTCGCGGGGCCCGGGCGCCCCCGTGCCGCCGCGATCGTCTACGGGGCATCGCTCTTCTCGCTCTTCTTCGTGAGCGCGCTCTACCACCGGCCCACGTGGAACGCCCGCGCGCGGCTCCTCATGCGCCGCCTCGATCACTCCGCGATCTTCCTCCTGATCGCCGGGACCTACACCCCGTTCTGCCTGCTCCTGCCGCCGGCGAGCGGGGTTCCCCTCCTCGCGATCGCCTGGGTCGGCGCCGCCGCGGGCGTCCTCCAGTCGATCCTGTGGGTGCGCGCGCCGAAGCCGCTCGTCGCGGCGGTCTACGTGCTGCTCGGATGGGCCGTCGTTCCGGTGGTGCCAGCGCTCCGGGCCGCGCTCGGCGGCAGCGCCATCGCGCTCCTCCTGGCCGGGGGCGCCGCCTACACGCTCGGCGCGCTCGTCTACGCCGCACGCCGGCCCGATCCGTTCCCGCGCGTGTTCGGCTACCACGAGGTGTTCCACGCCCTCGTCGTCGCGGCTGCGGCCTGCCACTTCGCCGTGGCGGCGGCCGCCATCCGGGCGCTGTGATCCATCAGGCTTGGAGGATGGACGCGGCGGGCCCTCTGCGCCCGCCCGGACTCCCGCGCAGCGCTACCAGATGAGATACAGCGTGCGATTCGCGGCGATCTCGTGCGCGAGCAGCTCGAGGGTGCTCGCCCGACCGGCGACGAGGTCGGGCGCGAACTCGGCGCACCGCTTCGCGACGGCCATCGCGTTCTTCGGCGCGCCGTGGAAGCGGCCGGCGACATAGTCGACGCCCACCTCCACCAGGTCGAACGGCTCGTCCTTCGCGAGAGCGTCCAGCCACGCGACGACCTTGTCGTTCGTCGGCTGCGCCTTCGTGCCGGCCGTCCCGATGCGCCGGACGACGGCGTTCCAGTCCGTCGTCCGCATCAGTCCGATCCGGTCCTTGTCGCCGGCCATGCCGAAGCTGCGCTCGTACCGGAACAGGTAGAACCCGGCCTTGCGGAACGCCGTGTGGCTCCCGCGGAGCAGACGCTCCGCGACGTGCGGCTCGATGGCGAAGGATCGTCCCTCATCGAGCGACACGTTGCCGACGCGGATCTTCTCGCCCTTGGCGCCGGTCGCGTCCTCGAGCACCTGGATCGCCTTCGAGAAGTCCTTCGGCGCGGCGAGCGCAATGGGAGCGGCCGCGGGAGGCACCTTCGCCACCTCCGCAGGGTGCGCGAGGGCCGGCGCGAGCAGGCCCGACGCGAGGGCGGCGGTCACGATGATGGTTCGAGAGCTCCGTGCCATGCGCGCGACCTCCGGGTGACCCTGCGACAATCCATCGTAGAAGAGGAGCGCTTGCCAAAGCACCTCTTGATTTGCGGAAAAAGGAGGGAACCCGGTAGGGTGGTGTGAGATGCCCTGGCGGCGCGCGGTCGGGCTTTGCGCGTCCCGGGCCGGCTACTTCCGGACCGGGACCTCGACCGTCCGCAGCGTGGTCCGACGGTCGAGGAGCACGAGGGCGTCGAGCAGGCGGGCGAGCTTCGCGAGGAGCGTGTTCATGCCGGGCGAACCGACCCCCGCGCTCCGGAATTCCTTTTGCGGCCGATCACGCCGTCGCCGGCGCGCTCCGCAAGACGGCGCTGCCGTACGCCAGACGGAGCGCCTCGCGGAACAGCGTGAACCGCTCCTTCTCGCGCAGGCGCCTGCACAGCCGGACGATCTCCTGGACCTCGGCGGCGAAGCGCTGCGCGATCTGGTCGCGGTGCGCCGCGACGAGCGCCGGCTCGACCTCCAGCCCGAAGTAGCCGAAGAGCCCCTCGAGCTCCCGCGTGCGAATCACCTCGAATGCCCGCCCCATCGTGACCTCCGCGGGACAGGCATTGCGCACCTCGTGCCATCGCGCCGAGCGGCGCAAGGAAGCCATTCCCGCGGACTTCCGTCAGGCGCCTCGGCTCCGGTGCCCGGCCCGACGGCGGGGCCATGCCCGGTCCCGAGTCATCCCCGCGCGGGACCGTCACGCCGCGCCCCCGGCGTTGTCGAAGTGAATGCGAGGACGACAGACGTCGTCGAGAGGGCGCCATGCGAGGCACACGTTCCTCGAGGTGCTCTGCCGGTGCGGCGTCGTGCAGCCGGGCGGCCGTTCTTGAGGGCGTCCGCGCGCCGGTCGCGCGCGTCACCCCGGCCCTGCCGGCCGCCGTGCGACGATCCGCGCCTCGTGGCGGCCCGACTCGAGCCAGCCCTCTTCGGTGCGAACGATCTCGAGCCCGCGCACGAGGGCGGGCAGCTCGCCGTCCTCGAGCACGTGATCCGGCCCCGGACGCGGGTGCCTCGAGAGGTTCGCCCGCGTCGCGTGCGCCGCCACGAGGAGGCCGCCGGGCGCGAGCGCCGCCGCGAACGCGGCGAAGAGCGGGCGGTGGAGGAAGTACGTGCAGAGGATCACGTCCCACGGCCCCGGCGGCAGCGGCGCCGTCTCCAGATCGACCTGCAGCGTCGTGATCTGGAGCCCCTCCCGCCGCGCATCGTCCGCCGCGCGCGCGAGCGCCACGTCCGACACGTCGGCGAGCGTCACCTCGAGCCCGCGGCGCGCGAGCCAGAGCGCATGCCGCCCCGAGCCGCCCGCCACGTCGAGCGCTCGGCCGCGGCGCGGGAGCACCGGATCCAGCTCGGCGAGGAACGGCGAGGGCGGCGGGGGAGGTTCCTCCGCGTGCCTCGCGTTCCACCGCTCGCGATCGTTCTTGGCCATGTCGAGGTCGCAGGGTACGCGCGCCGGTCAGCCGCGGAGGAGCTCCTTCACGACATGGGCTCCGAGCTCCCGGAGCCCAGCGTCGAGGAGGGCGCGTCCCTTCGGGGTCGCGAGGGTCGCACGCATCGACTCCGGCGCGAGGCCGATCTCGAGGTCGAGCCGCACCAGCACCGCCGACATCCCCGGCGTCCCCTCTGCGGCCCTGGCGCGGGCGCGGCGGGCGACCACGCCCGCGGAGAGCCGGTCCACGAGCGCGTCCTCGGGCGTACGCGGCCCCTTCGCATCGGCGAGCGCCTGCGAGACGCCGCGGTAGACGTCATCGAGCGCCCCGGGCGCCGCGAGGGCGCGAGAGAGGCGCTCGCTCGCCTCCTCCTCGTCGACGGCGCGGGCCTTCGCGTACGTCGGTGCGAGGAGCATCACGAGGTCGGCCTTCGTGAGGACGTGGGGAAGCCGGCGCGAGAAGTACGGCATGGGTCAGCCTTCCTGGGTGAACACGAGCTCGGTCGAGATCGCGATCGCCGGCCGGAGCGTCCGGTAGAGCGGGCAGGAGCTCGCGTAGAAGCCGTGGACGCGCTCGGCGGTCTGGCGGTGCTCGGCAGCGGCGCGTAGCTCGAGCCGCACGTGGATGCGGCGGATGACGAGGACCTTGTCCTCGAGCTCCACCTCGCCTGTCGCGCGTCCGACGAGGCGGCCTTCAGCGGCGGGAATCTGGCGCGCCTCCAGCGCGCCTCCAAACGTCCCCGTCAGTCAACCCGCGGTCGCCGCGACGACGTAGTCGAGCGTGGTCGCGTGAGGGTCGAAGGACCCCGGCGCGCGCCCGTAGTGCGCCGCGACCGCGCCATGGACGCCGAAGAAGATCGGCTCGGTCTCCCCGGGCAGGTCCGCGCGGCGAAGGGGCCCCTTCACCCGCTCGATCGTCACCTCGGAGCGATACACCACGTCCGCCATGTCGCACCTCTCGTCGAGATCTGACGTGGTTTCGCGGCCGGCGCAACGACGAAGCGCCCGGCTTGCCGATCGCACCGGGACCGCGACCCGCCCCGCCTGGGCGCCCGACGCTCCTGCGCGATCGCGGGTTCGCGTCGCGACCGCGGGGCGATATAGTCCGACGCGACCATGCAGCGGGCGCGAAAGACGGGACAGCGGCTGATCGCGGTGTTCGGCGCCGGGGTCATCCTGCTGAACTATCCCATCCTCTTCCTCTTCACCCGGCCTGCGACGGTCGGCGGGGTCCCGCTCCTGTACGCATACGTCTTCGGCGCCTGGACGGCGCTCATCGGCGTCATGGCGTACGCGATCGAGCGATCTCGAGAATAGGAGCGGGCGCATGCTCCAGGCGTGGGTGATCGTCCTCGCCTCGTTCGCCTACCTCGGCGTGCTGTTCGCGATCGCCTACTACGGCGATCAGCGGGCGGAGCGCGGCCGCTCGATCATCGCGAACCCGTACATCTACGCCCTGTCGCTCGCGGTGTACTGCACCACCTGGACGTTCTACGGGAGCGTGGGGCGAGCCGCCTCGAGCGGCATGGGGTTCCTGCCCGTGTACCTCGGCCCGACGCTGATGGTCGGGCTGTGGTGGTACGTCTGGCGGAAGATCATCCGCATCAGCAAGACCTACCGGATCACCTCGATCGCCGACTTCATCGCCTCGCGCTACGGAAAGAGCCAGGCCCTCGGCGGGCTCGTCACCGTCATCGCGGTGCTCGGCGTCATCCCCTACATCTCGCTCCAGCTCAAGGCGATCTCCGGCAGCTTCACCATCCTCCTCCACTACCCGGACATCGTCGTCCCCGCGAAGGCCGCGGTCGACTCGTTCTTCGGCGACAGCGCGCTGTACATCGCGATGATCCTCGCGGCGTTCGCGATCCTGTTCGGGACGCGCCACCTCGACGCGACCGAGCGGCACGAGGGGCTCGTGGCGGCGATCGCCTTCGAGTCCGTCGTGAAGCTCCTCGCGTTCTTCGCCGTCGGGGCGTTCGTCACGTACGGCGTGTACGACGGCTTCGGCCACATCTTCCGCCTCGCGAGCCAGACGCCGCGGCTCGACGCGCTCCTGACCGTTCCGGCCTCCGCGGGGAGCTACGGAACATGGGCCGCGCTGACCGTGCTCTCGATGCTGTCGATCATGTTCCTGCCGCGGCAGTTCCAGATCTCGGTCGTCGAGAACGTGGACGAGAACCACCTCCACAAGGCCATCTGGCTCTTCCCGCTGTACCTCCTCCTCATCAACTTCTTCGTCCTGCCGGTCGCGCTCGGCGGCCTCATGCTCTTCGCGGGGCGCGGCGTCGACGCCGACACCTTCGTGCTCACCGTGCCCATGTCGCGGAACGCGCAGGGGCTCACCCTGTTCGCCTTCATCGGCGGCCTCTCCGCCGGCACCGGCATGGTGATCGTCGAGACGATCGCGCTCTCGACGATGGTCTGCAACGACCTCGTCATGCCGGTGCTGCTGCGGCTCCGCTCGCTGCGCCTGAACGAGCGCCACGATCTCACCGGCCTCCTCATCGGCATCCGCCGCCTGGCCATCGCCGCGATCCTGATCTTCGGGTACATCTACTTCCGCGCCGCCGGCGAGGCGTACGCGCTCGTCGCCATCGGCCTCATCTCCTTCGCGGCGGTGGCGCAGTTCGCGCCCGCGATCCTGGGCGGCATCTACTGGAAGGGCGCGACGCGTGCCGGCGCGATGTCCGGGCTCATCGCCGGGTTCGCGGTGTGGGCCTACACCCTCGCGCTGCCCTCGATCGCGAAGTCCGGGTGGCTGCCGAAGGACTACCTGACCGAGGGGCTGTTCGGGGTCGCGCTCCTGAAGCCGCAACACCTCTTCGGGCTGACCGGGCTCGACGAGATCTCGCACTGCCTGTTCTGGAGCCTGCTCGCGAACATCGCGCTGTACGTGGGCGTGTCCCTGGCGGGCACCCCGAGCGTCGCCGAGCGGAGCCAGGCGGCCCGCTTCGTCGACGTCTTCGTCCACACGCACGGCGTGGATCGCTCGCGCACCTGGAAGGGCAGCGCGACCTTCCAGGATCTGCTCTCCCTCACGGGCCGCTTCCTCGGGCCGGAGCGCGCACGCGAGGGGTTCCTGGCCTACGCGCGGCGCGGCGGCTTCGGCTCGATCGACGACCTCCACGTGGACGCGGACCTCGTCCACTTCGCCGAGACGCAGCTCGCCGGCGCGATCGGGAGCGCGTCGGCCCGCGTGATGGTCGCGTCGGCGGTGCAGGAGGAGGCGCCCACGCTCGACGAGGTGATGGACATCCTCGACGAGGCGTCGCAGGTCCGGGCGTACAGCCACGAGCTCGAGCTGAAGTCGCGCGAGCTCGAGGCCGCCACCGCGGAGCTCCGCGCCGCGAACGTGCGGCTCCAGGAGCTCGACCGGATGAAGGACGACTTCATGTCGACCGTGACGCACGAGCTGCGGACCCCGCTCACCTCGATCCGCTCGTTCTCGGAGATCCTGCTCGACAACCCGGAGATCGCGGTGGCGGAGCGGAGCCGGTTCCTCGGGATCATCGTGAAGGAGACCCAGCGCCTGTCCCGGCTCATCAACCAGGTGCTGGACCTCTCCAAGATCGAGTCGGGGAACGCGGAGTGGCACGCCGCGGAGATCGACATGCGCGAGGTCGTGCGAGAGGCAGCCGAGTTCACGAGCCAGCTCTTTCGCGCGAGCGGCGTCGCCATCGAGGTCTCGACCTCGGGGGAGGTCCCTCCCGTGCGGGCCGACCGCGACCGCCTGATGCAGGTGATGCTCAACCTGCTCTCGAACGCGGCGAAGTTCAGCCCGCCCGCGGCGGGACGCGTCCACGTGCGGCTCTCGACCGAGAACGGCGCGGTGCGGGTGGACGTGCGGGACAACGGCCCCGGGATCTCCCCGGCGCACCACGAGACGGTGTTCGAGAAGTTCAGGCAGGTGGACGACACGCTGAGCGGGAGGCCCCGCGGCAGCGGCCTCGGGCTCCCGATCAGCAGGCGCATCGTCCAGCACTTCGGGGGGCGGCTCTGGGTCGAGAGCGAGCTCGGCCACGGGGCCACGTTCTCGTTCGTGCTGCCGCTCAAGACCGACGTCGCGAGCGGCCCTCCGGCACAGGCGGCGGGCTAGGATGGCATCATGAGCAAGCGCATCCTCATCGTGGACGACGAGCCGAACATCGTCGTGTCGCTCGAGTTCCTGATGAAGCGAGAGGGGTTCGAGACGATCGTCGCCGGCGACGGCGAGGCGGCGCTCGCGGCCGTCGCCGACCGATCGCCCGATCTCGTCGTCCTCGACGTCATGCTCCCCAAGATGAACGGGTTCGAGGTGTGCCAGCGCATCCGCTCCGATCCGCGCCGGCAGGGGCTCAAGATCCTGATGCTCACCGCGAAGGGCCGGGACACGGAGGTGGCAAAGGGGATCGGCCTCGGCGCGGACGCGTACGTGACGAAGCCGTTCTCGACGAAGGACCTCGTCGCCCAGATCAAGCAGATGCTCGGCGTGCCCTGACATGCCACCCTTGCCGCCGCGCCGGACGAGCCTCGCCGCGCCGGACGAGCGGCGCCGGCCGCTCGTCACGATGTACAGCCCGCTCTCGGCGGTGATGGGCCGGACGCCGGTGACCGTTCCGCTCGACGCCACCGTCCGGCAGGCGCTCGAGCGGATGGACGCTGCGGGCGCCCGCGCGGTGATCGTCGCCGATCCCGAGCGCGGCGTGCCGCTCGGGATCTTCACGCTCCAGGACCTCGTCCAGCGCGTGACGCTCCCCGGCGGCGATCTCCAGCAGCCCATCGCCGCCGTGATGACGAGCGGCTTGATCACGCTCGAGCGCCACGCCAGCGCGCACCAGGCGGCGCTCACGATGGCACGAAACGGCGTGCGGCACGTGGTGGTGGTCGACGCTGCGCGGCGGCTCGTCGGCCTCGTGTCGCAGGAGGAGCTGTTCGGCCTCCAGCGCGTCGGCGTCCGGGAGATCGGCGCCGCGATCGAGGCCGCCCGCGACGTGGCGGCGCTCCGGAGCGCAGCGCTCGCCATCCGCGCGCTCGCCGAGACGCTGATGGCGCAGGCGGTCGGCGCCGAGACCTTGACGCACTACATCTCGACGCTGAACGACCTCCTCACCATCCGTGTCATCGATCTGGCTGCCGACGGGTTCGACCTGCCGCCGGTCGCGATGTGCTGGATCGCGCTCGGGTCGGAGGGGCGCCTCGAGCAGACCTTCAGCACCGACCAGGACAACGGGCTCGTCTTCGACGCCGCCGGCGGGGACACCGAGGCGGTGCGGTCCGCGCTGCTGCCGTTCGCGAGGAAGGTGAACGAGGACCTCGACGCCTGCGGGTTTCCCCTGTGCAAGGGCGGCGTGATGGCCGGCAACCCGCGCTGGTGTCTCACGCTCAAGGAGTGGTGGCGCGCGATCTCCCGGTGGATCGAGGAGCCGGAGCCGAAGGCGCTCCTCAGCTCCGTGATCGCCTTCGACCTGCGGCCGATCTGGGGGGACGAGACGCTCGTGGAGCGGCTCCGCGACCGGCTCCTCGCGGCGTCGGCGGACCGTCCCATCTTCCTCCGCACGATGGCCGCCGCCGCCCTCGAGTGCCAGCCGCCCCTGGGGACCGTCCGCGACTTCGTCTTCGATCGGTGCAAGGAGTTCCCGCACACGCTCGATCTCAAGCACGGCGGGTCGCGCCCGTTCGTGGATGCGGCGCGGATCCTCGCCCTCGCGAACCGGGTCCCGTACACGAGCACCGCCCAGCGGCTCCGCACCGCCGCCGAGGCGGTCGATCTGGGCGAGGATGGGGTCGCGGCCATGATCGACGGGTTCCACTTCATCCACCTGCTGCGGCTCCGGAACCAGTGCAGACCGGCGAGCCGCCTGGAAGGCGCGAACCGCGTGGATCCGCGGGAGCTGAACGAGCTCGACCGGCGAGTGCTGAAGGAGGCGTTCCGCCAGGCGCGGAAGCTCCAGCATCGCCTGGTCCGGGAATACCACCTCGCGACCTGATGGGTCGGAGGCCCGGCACCGAGCCGAGCGCACCGCGGACGACACCGGCGCTCTCCGCCACCGACTCCGATCTTCGCCGGGCGCGTGGTACCGTCGTCTTGGTGGGAGGGGCGGTCAGGCGGGACTCGCCGTCCCGTCAGGAGTCACGACGTGAATACCTCGCTCGCTCGCTGGTTGCGCGCCGCTGCGTGCATCTTCCTCGTCTCGTCTTCCGGCCTCGCCCGCGCCGCGGAATCCGTCAAGCTCGGGCTCAACTATCCGAAGACCGGGCCGTACTTTCAGCAGGGTCTCGACCAGCTTCGCGCAGCGCTGCTCGCCACCGACGAGATCAACGCCGCCGGAGGCATCCTGGGGCGCCGAATCGACCTCGTCATTCGCGACTCCCAGTCGAACCCGGAGATCAGCAAGCGCAACGCGCTCGAGCTCATCGAGCAGCACGACGTCAAGATGATCTTCGGCGGTGCATCGACCGGGGTAGCCCTTGCCGTCGGTGAGATCGCGCAGCAGAAGGGGGTCCCGTTCTTCGGCACGCTCACGTACGGCCAGGCGACCACCGGCGCGGGCGGCCATCGCTTCGTGTTTCGCGAGTGCTACGACTCGACGTTCGGCGCCAACATCACTGCGCGACACCTGAACACGCACTTCAAGGGGAAGAAGTACTTCTACATCACGTCCAACTACAGCTGGGGAACCACCACCGAGGAGATCTTCCGGAAGCTGACCGGGACCGAGGACGCGACCGTCCACAAGAGCGTCCTGACGCCCTTCCCGATCAAGGACGACGCGCTCTTCAAGCAGGTGATCGCGGCCGCCAAGGCCGAGCACCCCGACGTCCTGGTGATCATCCTGTTCGGGACCGAGATGATCAAGGCGGTCAACGTCGCGGCCGCGCTCGGGATGAAGGACTACGCGCAGATCGTCGTTCCTGCCCTCACCGATCACATGGCGGAGGGGGCCGGGGCCCGCAACATGGAGGGCGTGCTCGCTCCCATGCCGTGGACGTGGAAGGTGCCCTACAAGTACGGGTACAAGCGGGGCCAGAAGTTCGTGGAGGAGTTCGAGAAGAAGTACGGGGTCTACCCCACCACCTCCGGCGCGTCCGCCTACGCGATCATGTTCGAGTACAAGGCCGCCGCCGAGCGGGCGAAGAGCTTCGACGGCGCACGCGTCGTGAAGGCGCTCGAAGGCAGCCGCTACACGCTGCTCAAGGATCAGCAGTACTGGCGCAAGTTCGATCACCAGTCCGTCCAGACGGTGTTCCTGATGCGCGGAACTTCGCCTGCGGTCGTCGAGAAGGACAAGAAGAAGTTCGACTACTTCGAGATCATCGATCGGATGGGCGGCGACGAGGCGGCGATCACCCTCGAGCAGTGGGTCCAGTCGCGGCAGGCGAGCGGAAAGCCGCCCGAGCTGGAGAAGCTGCCCGGCGAGAAGTGATGCATGAGGCCCCGCTTCAGCGCGGGCGCGACGCGGCCACGATGGCCGGGGCGATGTCCTCGATGGGCATCAGCACGCTCACCGCCCCGGCGTCGCGCGCCGCGCGCGGCATGCCGAACACGACGCTCGTCGCCTCGTCCTGCGCCAGCGTGACCCCTCCCGCCCGCCGCACGGCCGCGAGCCCACGGGCGCCGTCGGAGCCCATCCCCGTGAGCACCGTCCCGCCGGCGCGGCTCCCGTAGGATGTCGCGAGCGACTCGAGGAGGCGATCGCCGGACGGGTGGCACGCGTCGGCGCACCGCGGCACGTGCACCAACCCGTCCCCGTCCACGGTGAGATCCCTCCCGTCGGGGGGGAGATACACGCACCCCGGTCGCGCCGCCTCCCCCTCGACGGCGACCTTCACCGTGAGGCGGGACTCCGCTCCGAACCAGCGCGCCAGGCCGGCGCCGAATCCCGCCATGATGTGCTGCGCCACGAACAGTGGGATCGGGAGGCCTGCGGGGAGCTCGGCGAAGATGCGCATGAGCGCGACGGGGCCGCCGGTCGAGGCGACCAGCCCGAAGGCATCCACGCGCCCCATCGCGCCGACGTGTGCAGCCGAGGACGCGCGCCGGTGCCGCCGCACCACCGGGATCTCCGCCATGAGCCGCACCGACTCGGCCGCTCGGCGTCCCCACGCGCGCGGGTCCTCTCCCGGAGCGGGCTTGGCGATCACCTCCAGCGCACCCGCCGAGATCGCGCGGAACGAGAGGTCCACGGCCTCGCGCTGGCTCACCGCGCACACGACCAGGATCCGGCACGGCGCCTGCTCCATGATGGCGGTGGTGGCCTCGATGCCGTTCATCCCGGGCATCTGCACGTCCATGGTGACGACGTCGGGCCGCAGCTGGCGCGCGAGGCGAACGGCCTCCTCGCCGTCGGCGGCCTCCCCGACGACGCGGAGGTCCGGCGCCTCGCCCAGCAACGTGACGAGGGTCCGCCGGGCGGCGCGCGAGTCGTCCGCGACGAGGACCGTGATGGGCCGCGTCACCCGGCCGATCTCCTCGCGATGGCGGCCGAGACCTCCGACAGGAGCAGGCCTGCGGCGCAGTCCTTCTTGGAGACGTACGCGTCCGCTCCCGCCGCGATCCCCGCGGCGCGGGTCGCCGCGTCGTCTCGCGCCGAGACCAGCACGACGGGAATCCCGCGGGTGTCCGGGTGGCCGCGCACGAGCCGGGTGAAGGCGACGCCGTCGATCCCCGCCATGGCAACGTCGCAGACGACGACGGCGTAGGTCGTCTGGCGAAGTCTCGCCACGGCGTCCGTGGCGTTCGGGAGGGCATGGACGGTGAACCCGCCGGACTCGAGGATGGCCCGGTGCATCGCCCGCGCGGTCAGCGAGTCGTCGATCACGAGCGCCCGCCTCGCGGACGCGGCCACCTCCGCCGCACGGCGCTCGGCGCGAACGAGCCACTCGGGACGCAGCACCATCACGAACTCGCCGTCAGCGAGGGACGCCGCGCCCTCGTACGCAGCGATCCCCGAGAGCTCGGGTGGCAGGGGCTGGATCGCCAGCTCGAGGTCGTGGAGGATCTCGTCGACGAGCACCGCCGCACGTTGGCCCCGCACGTGGACGACGAGCAGCGGCTGCCCCTCCGAAGGCGTCAACGCCTGGCGCAGGCCCGCGAGAGCGCCGAGATCGAACAGCGGCAGGACCCGGTCCTCATGCTCGAAGCGCGCCTGCCCTCGGGCGAGGTGCAGCCGGTCCTGCCGCGCCCGCACCACTCCCTCGAGCGCCAGCATGGGAAGCCCGAACACGGCGCCGCTCGCCCGCGCGAGGAGCATGGGCGAGGTGCCGATGTCCGTCGGGACGGAGAGCGAGAAGCGGGTGCCCTGGCCAGGGACGCTCTGCACGTCGACCGAGCCGCGCAACGCCTGGATCTGGTTGCGCACGACGTCGAGCCCAACGCCGCGGCCCGAGATCTCCGTGACGGTGTCGGCGGTCGTGAACCCCGCCCGGAACACGAGCTGCATGACCTCCGCCGGCCCCATGCGATCGAGCTCGGCCCGGGTCACGACGGAATGCCGCTCGGCCGCCTCGCGGATCCGCGCGGCATCGAGCCCACCACCGTCGTCGGCCACCTCCAGGAAGGCGATGTTGCCCTGCTGCTCGACCCGGACGTCGATGGTGCCCTCCGGCGCCTTTCCGGCGGCGCGGCGCACCTCGGGCATCTCGATCCCGTGGTCCACGGCGTTCCGGACCAGATGGAGCAGCGCCCCGCGCAGCGCCTCGAGCACGCGGCGATCGAGCGAGAGCTCGCCTCCGACGAGGTTCAGCGACGCTTGCTTGCCGCGCGCCCGGCACACGTCGCGCACCGCGCGCTCGAGCGGCTCGAGGAGCGTTCGCACCGGCAGCGTGCAGACCTCCTTGATCGCGTCGTCGAGGCCCTCGACCAGCTCCCCGAGGTCGGCGCCGTCGCGGGCCATCGCGGTGCGGACCCCCATGAGCACCGCGCGCGGCTCCGCCGTCTGCGCGAGCATCCCCAGCCGCGCGAGGCCCTCGAGCGCGTGCTCGACGTCACGCGCCCGCTGGTCGATGCGCAGCCGGAGCTCGCGCAGCCGATCGACCTCCCGCATGAGCGCCACGACGTGCCGCATCGCGACGCGCCACCCTCCGGCGGGATCGGCGGGATCGGCGGGCTCGGCGACCGGCGCCCCCGGCGCGTCCTGCTTCGCTCGGTCCGCTGCGCCCGAGGGCGCGCCGGGAGTGCGCTCCTCCGGCGAGAGCGCCACGGCGGCGATCTGCTGGACGATGACATCGAGACCGGGCCCGTCGCGTCCGGCGGCGCGCGCCCGCAACCACTCCATCGACGCGTCGAGGGCTCGGAGCAAGGTGTCCGCGAGCGCCGCCGGTACGCCTGCGTGGGCGGCGAGAACGGGGGCATAGACGTCCTCGAGGCGGTGCGCGACTTCCGAGAACTCGGACAGGCCCAGCGTGGCCGCGCTGCCCTTCAGCGTGTGGAGCGCCCGCGCGACCTCCGCGTGCGCGCCCGCCGGCGGCTCCGCGCCCGCCTTCACCCGCTCGAGCGCGAGCAGGTTGCGGGTGGTCTGCTGCACGAGCTCATCCGCCTCCCCCACGAAGTCGCGGACGAGGTTCTCGAGGAGCTGGTCACGCGCCATGGCGTCCCTCTCGCCTGAGCTCGAGCAGGTTGCGCAGGTCGATCAGGTTGAGCCGGTGCCGGTCCCCGGGCGTGACGATCTCCACGAGCTGGCCGGCGGGGCTCGCGGCGCGGGCGGCCTCCACGGCCGCCGCAGGGATCGGCAGGGCCCGCGGGATCGCCTCGCAGTCGAGCGCGGCGAGGCGGCCCCAGCCCGGATCCACCACCACCACCACGGTCGGATCCTGCCGCCAGCCCGGGCTCCCGAGCAGCGACGCGAGGCTCAGCACGGAGATGATGCGACGATCGAACCGGAGCACCCCGACGACGTGGGGCGGCGAGAGCGGGACGGGCGTGACCAGCGAGAGCGGCAGCACCGCGCGCAGCGCCTCGAGCGGCAGCGCGAACCGGTCGTCGCCGAGCGGGAACTCCGCCACCCAGACCTCGGATGCCTCCTCGTCCGCCGCGGGCTTGGCGCGCAACCTCTCCGCGCGAACGCGCAGGACCTCCGCGACGTCGTCCGGCAGGTCGGCGTTCGCGCCCTCGCGGACCTTCATGCCCGACCCCTTTCCGGCCCGAGGTAGGCCCGGGCAGACGCCTGGAGGTAGCCGACGGAGAGGTCCTCCGGGCCGGGGACCACCTGCTCGGGCGGCAACGACGCCGTGGCCGCCAGGATCTCCCGCATGAGCAGCGCCGCTTCGCTGCGCCTCCCGGCGCGGCCGCGCACGAGCGCCAGCTCGAGCTTGCCGGGCAGGTACTCGGGAGCGCATGCGCGGAGCCGATCGAGCAGCCCCTCTGCGCCCACGCGATCGCCGGCGTCGAGCAGGTGGAGCGCACGCAGGTGCAGCGCGATCGGCTCGGAGATCGTGACGGGCGGCGGCACCGCGGGCGACCCGCCGCGCTCGCCCGTCGAAGGGGCGCTCGTCCGCGCCGGCGGCGGCCGGGGCGGTCGCGCCTCTCGCCGCCCCGACGAACGGGCGTAGATGTTGAGCCCGGGGGAGCCGATCTCCACGAGCTCCGGCGGCACCGCGATCGCGTCCATCGGCCCGAGGTACAGCACGCCGCCGGGAGCGAGCGCCGCCGCGAGGTTCGCGAGCGCAGTCCGCGCCGCCTCGGAGGAGAAGTAGATGAGGACGTTCCGGCACATGATCGCATGGAACTCGCCCGCGAACGCCGGCTGCGGATCGAGGAGGTTCGCCACGCAGAACTTGGTATGGCGCCTCAGCCACGGCGAGATCTCCACCGTCTCGTCTCGCCCCGGGCGCGACCCCGCCACCTCCGTGATCGGGTGGAGGATCGGGCAGTGTCCGCGAAAGGACCACGGACCGTAATGGCCGCGCTCGGCGGCGCGGACGTTCCGCTCGAGGAGATCGGTGCCGATCACCTCCACGTCCGCGAATCTCGCTGCGGCGAGGGTCGCCGCGAGCGAGTAGGTCTCCTCGCCGGTGGCGCACCCCGCGCTCCACGCCCGCACGGTCCGCGCGCCGAACGCGATCTCGCCGTCGCGGAGCATCTGGCCGAGGTGCTGGAAGTGCTCCGGCTGCCGGAAGAAGTAGGTCTCCCCGACGGTGATGCCTGCGGCGAGGGCGGCGACCACGGGGGGATCGTGATCCGCGGCGCGCGCGAGCAGCTGCTCGGCCCCGGCCACACCCGCGAGCGACCGCGCGACGCGCCGGAGGGCGTCCGGGCGGATCGCGTCCGGATGGAACCCGGTCCATCTCGCGACGAGCGGCAGGAGGTCCTGCAGCGCGCGCTCGTCGAGGTCGGTGGCCACCGTCGCCTCCAGCTATCCCGCCGCGACGGGCGACGCGCGCGCCAGCGAGGGGAGGCGGCGCAGGAGCCGGGGCGACACCAGCGCGGCCGGGTCGAGCACCGGCATCGTGCCTTCCGCGGTGCGCACCATGGCGCTCACGATCCCCCGCAGCGGACCGGCCCCGTCGGCTCCCGGAGGGGCGAAAACCGCGCTGCGCGCGAACTCCTCGGGGTCACGGACATGGTCGACGCAGATCGCGAGCGGCGCCGTGCCCGCGTCGACGACGACGATCTTGCGGTCGAGCAGGGTCACGGCGTACGCGACGCCGAGACGTGCGGCGAGATCGAGCATGCAGACCGGCTCACCATGGAGCTCGAACATCTCCCGGAGGTAGAACGGACCCGCGGGCAGCGGGGTCGTCCGGGGGAGCATCGCGACCGTGCGCACCGCGTCGAGCGGCACGCCGGCCTCGAACGAGCCGACCCGAACCGTGAGGACGGAGAGCTTGCCCTCGCGGCGGCGGCGGGCGTCATCCAGGAGCACGCGCTCCACGATCGCGCACAGCTCGTCGGCGCGCACCGGCTTCGGCAGGAACCCCGCGGCGCCCGCGGACAGGCACCGTCCACCCCGGGCGCGCTCGGACGAGACGACGATCACGGGGATGTCGCGCAGCTCGGGATCCGCCCGGAGCCGCGAGAGCGCCTCCTCGCCGTCCATCCGCGGCATCGAGAGATCCAGCAGGATCGCCGCGGGCCGGATCTCCCGCGCCTTCTCGAGGGCCTCCGCCCCGTCCGACGCCGAGCTCGTGGCGTAGTGCGCCGACAGCGCCGCGCGCTCGTACTCCACGATCGCCGCGCTGTCGTCCACCAGGAGGAGGTGCGGGAGGCTCACGGCGGGGCCTCGGGAGCGAGCAGCCCGGTCACGACGCGGACGAGATCGCCGCTCGAGACGGGCTTGCGCACGAAGGCGTTCGCGCCGCACTCGAGCGCATCCTTCTCGGCCACGGCCGCGCTGCCGGTGAGGAGGACGATGGGGACCTTGCCGAGCTTCCCGACCTCTCCGCGGATGCGCTTGACGAGCGTGAACCCGTCCATCTTCGGCATGTTGACGTCCGCGATGATGAGATCGACGCCCAGCAGCCGGGCGAGCTGGAGTCCCCGCTCACCATCCGCGGCCTCTACGAACTCCAGCGCACGTCCCATCAAGTAGATCTGGACGATGCTGCGGATCGTCGGACTGTCGTCGATGAGCAAGACCTTCTTCGCCATGGTCTGCTCCGTGTTCCGGGCGCGAGGCAAGTCTCCCAGAGGTCGAGGCGTGAAGCAATCCCGCGCCCAAACGACTTCGCTGGCGATCCCGGTGCACCCGAGGGGGAGCATCGACCGCCAGCGAGCGCTCGCCATCGGAAAGCGGTGCGCATCCGACATGTCGCTTCGCGCGCGCACGAGCCGCGAGCGCCTTCGCGGAACGGCAAGGAGACGCAGGCTTTCCTCCTCCCTGGAGCAGGGCTACGATTGAGGCGTTCGCACGCCCGGCGAGCCGAGGATCGGCCAAACGGCGGCGGTCGCGATATCACTCAACGTTGCTTCACCATGAGTCAATGGGGCAGTCCCCGGCGAAGGTGACGCGACGAGACCCGGACTCGAGCCATGATGAATCGCTTCTTCTCGCTGAAGACCGTAGGCAAGAAGTTCCTCGTCCCGACCATCGTCCTGCTCGTGCTGCTGCTCGGCCTGCTCGGCACGTCACTGATCGTGATGACCCGCTGGTCCGCGGAGAAGATGATGGCGTCCCGCGGCGAGGCGATGGCGAGCTTCATGGAGCAGGTCGGCAAGGGCTTCGTCGCCACGTACAACCTTCGCGAGCTGGACGTGATGACGAAGGAGGCGATGAAGGATCCCGAGATCGTCCTGGCGGCGTTCTACGACGACCAGGCGAAGCTCCTGACCGTGAACGCCCTCGGCGCGAAGGAGTTCCAGGAGTCCGAGGTGATCAAGTATCACCGTGAGTTCAAGGACGCGGACGGGCGCCCCGTCGGATCGCTCAACCTGTACTACACGACGCGCTCCCTGCGCGAGAACATGCGGCAGGGGTTCGCGTTCACGTTCATCGGCATCGCCATCACCATCGTGCTCTTCGGGATCGGCGTGACGCTCGTCACACGGCGGATCCTGCGGCCGATCCACGAGCTGACGGGGGCCGCACAGGCGGTGGTGAGCAAGGGCGACCTGCGCCAGAACCTGTCCGTCTCCTCGGAGGACGAGATCGGTCAGCTCTCGAGCGCGTTCGCGCAGATGGTGGTGAAGCTGCGTGACGCGCTCGGAAACCTCCAGTCGACGTCGCAGCGGCTCGACACGTCCGTCGTCGAGCTGACGAGCTCGAACGACGAGCAGGGCAAGACGCTCTCCCGCCAGGCTGCGGCGCTGCAGGAGACCCAGACCACGGCACAGGAGATCAAGCAGACCTCCTCGCTGACCGAGCAGAAGGCGACTTCCGTGCTCGAGGCCATGGGGCGGGCGGAGGAGATCTCGCGGTCGGGGGAGACCGCGGTCGAGCAGACGCTGTCGGGCCTGTCGGACATCCGCGACGGCGTGCAGCAGATCTCCGCGCGCATCAACCAGCTCGGTGAGCGCGCCCAGCAGATCGCGGGCATCACGAACACCGTGAAGGACCTCGCCGATCGATCGAACATGCTCGCCCTGAACGCCGCCATCGAGGCGGTGCGCTCCGGTGAGCATGGCAAGGGCTTCGCGGTCGTCGCGCGCGAGATCCGCAGCCTCGCCGACCAGTCCATCCAGGCGACCGAGCGCGTCCGCGAGATCCTGAACGACATCACCAGCGCGATCCGGGATGCGGTGTCCATGACCCAGTCCGGCTCCAGCCGGATCGAGAACGGTCTGCTGCAGGTGAAGTCGTCGGGCGACAGCCTGCGCGAGCTTTCCGGCATCGTCGGGCAGAACTTCGCCGCCGCGCGGCAGATCGCTGCGGCGGTGAGCCAGCAGAACACCGGGATCGTCCAGATCTTCGCGGCCGTGAACGACCTCTCGAAGATGATGGACGACTCGATGGCGCGACTCGCCTCCACGAACCAGGCCGCGCTCGCCGTCGGCGAGGTGTCGCAGCGGGCCGCCGGCATCGTCAAGGAGTACGTGGTGTAGACCCGCCTCGCGCTGCGGCCGGGCGTTCTCCTGCCAGGCAGGGGGGGCAGCGCCCTCCCGGTGACGCCGCGACCTCCCGACCCCAAGGTTTCGGGAGGTGAGGAACCAACGCCATGGCGATGCTTCGAGTGCTGAGCAGCAGGGGTGACGACGGGCTGGAGTACGATCCGGCTGTCGAGGACGAACGGCTCGAGAGAGCGCGCTTCACGTTCGACGCGAAGGTTCGCGAAGGGTATCTCGCGTTCGTGCCGGACCGCTCCGGAACGGGCGCCACGCACATACGCCGATTCGACCCCCGCGCGAGAGAGATCATCCTGCAGCCGCCGCTCGCGGGCGGGTGACGCGGTGGGCGCGATCCGTCGTCCCGCGGCCCCCGACGCGCGGTCGGAGGCCCTGCTCCTCGCGCACCTGAGCGACGCGCAGCGCCGCGCGTACCTGACCCACGGCACGTTCACCATCGTGAAGCAGGGCGTCATCCGCCGGACGCTGGCCCGCTATGCAGCCTCCACGGTCGTGATCGCCGCCCTGGCCGTCGCGGGAAAGACCGTGCCGCACCTCGAGGCGGCGGTGGTCGCAGCCGCGATCGCCTTCATCATCGCGATCTCGTCGTTCCTGGTGTGGCTCCCGCCGCTCGCGATCGCGTGCACGAGGCGCCGCGTCTGGATCCTTGGTGCGGACCGGCGGCCGATGCTCGTCGTGCACGGCAGGCGGATTCCGTTCTGCGTGCGGGTCCAGGGAGACGTGCCGGAGGCGGACCGCGTCCTCGCGTTCAAGAACGCGATCGAGGGGAACGAGCGCTACTTCCTCCGAAGGGCGAACGCGCTCGTCTGACGCTCGCCAGCGCGACGAGGATCGGCTGCTCGTCGCGAGCGGCGGCGCCGAGCGGGGTCGCGACGAGCACGGGGATGGCGGTGGCCCGCCCGGGCGCGCCGGCGAGATGGTCTGCACGCGCGTGCGCGGCCATTTGCGCCGGGCGATGCCGCGAGCCGGCGGCGGCGAGCCGCCTCCGGTCACCCGCCTCCGGCTCGGGCGAGCCCACGAGCCGCCGCAGCTCGCGCGCGACGGTCCGCGGGTACGCGCGCAGCCGCTCCGGCACCGCGCCCTCGCGCAGGTGACGGCGGATCCGGTTCGGGCCGGCGTTGTACGCGAGCAGGCCGAGCTCGAGGTCGTCGAACGCGGTCACGAGCCTGCTCAGGTACCGCACCCCTGCGCGCACGTTCGCGACCGGGTCGTACGGGTCGGCGGAGGCCAGGCGCGAGCGCTCGACCTCCTCGCGCATGGTGGGGTCGAGGAGCTGCATGAGCCCCACCGCGCCGGCCTCGGACACCGCGTGCGCATCGAAGCGAGACTCCACCTCGATCACGGCGAGGACCAAGAGCGGGTCCATCGCGGCGCGCGCCGCCTCCTCCAGGATCGCGCGCGCGACGCGGGTCCGCTGCGCCGGCACGATCTCCGCCATGCGGCGCTCCACCTCGTCGTACACGCGTGGTGCGGCGCTCCAGGTCGCGGGGCTCCCGGGCCGGTGGGACGCGAGCGCGCGCACCTCGCACGGGACGGGTGCGGCGGGCGCCCAGAAAGCGATGAGGGCCGCCCACAACCCGACGTACCCCGCGGTGGCGGCGCAGGTCGTCATACGTGAGCTGGCAGGCGAGCGAGCCATCCCTCGGCCGGAATGTGGTGACGTGTCGTACCCGGGGAAGCGGGGCACCACACCTGGAACGACCCGACAAGAGGGCGCGGCGCGACACTTTCACCTGGTGCCGGGTACAGGCTGGGCCGCTCGTCGCATGAGCTCGGTACAGCGTCACGGAGCGCGCACCGTGAACATGGGACGCTCATGCGGGGGGTGCGCTCGGCGGGCGCACGGGAACCATCAGAACGGAGCGGGGCCCGCCACGAGACGAGAGCGGGCGCGGGCGGCCCGGCCCGACGCGAGCCGCCCGGCCGCATTCCTCATCAGTACGCGCCCGGCTGCGCCGGCGGCGCTCCGGCCTGGCGGCGGCTCTCCTCCGCCCGCTCCGCGTAGTGCTCCATCCCGGCGAAGTCGAGGACGACGCACGTCTCGTCCCCGACGACCCACGCGTCGTGGCCAGGCGGGATCATCAGCACGTCGCCCGGACCGATCTCGTCCTCCTGCCCGTCGTTCATCCGCAGATGCATCCGCCCCTGCACGACGAAGCCCAGGTGCGCGGCCTCGCAGCTCTCCGTTCCCGCGATCGGCTTCACGCATTCCGACCACTTCCAGCCCGGCTCGAATACCCCGCGACCGACCGTGCCCTCCTCCAGGCGAACGATCTCCGCGCGCCCCTTCTCGAACGGGCGCGTCTCGTCGGGCTTCGTGAACTTCTTGATGGTCATCCTCGCCATGGTCGTCCTCCTCTCGACTGACGCTAGAGGTATGCAGCGCGCGACGACGGGGACAGTCCGTGCCCGCGCTCGACACGAGAGGGCCCGGAATGCTCATGTCAACCTCCACACGTACGCGTGGGGGCAGCAGACCGGGATGGCGTACGACTGGGCGCTCCGGTTCGAGTCGAGGCTCCGCGCGCTCATCACCGCCCGCGACTTCGACGCGGTGGTCGCGTAGGAGGCGATGGGCGAGGACGCCGCCCTCGCGGCGCCGACGCCCGACCACTTCCTTCCCCTCCTGTACGTCCTCGCGCAGCACGAGGGCGACGAGCCGCTCTCCTTCCCGGTCGAGGGCTTCGACGGCGGCTCCGTCTCGATGCTGTCGGTGCGCGTCGGCTGACGCACGCCGAACCGTCCGCCCTAAGCGAAGGGCGCCGCGAAGCGCCGGCGCTCCGGCTCGCGCGGCGGGACGAAGGCGACGTCGAGGTAGCGAGCGCGCGGACGACGCTGCGCGCAGCGGGCGGCCCGCACGAGGGACCGTCCGGGGCGGGAGCCGCCGCAACACCTTGAACGTTCCCGGAGATCGTCCGCGTGTGGCCGCGCCACACAGCCGCCCACGTTGACAGGTGGTTCGCAGGCGGGTCGAATCCAACTCACCGTGGAACTCGCGATACCCGGGCCACCTCTGCGCGTGAAGGTTCCGTGCGATGACGAGCGCGACTACTACGCTCGCCTCGCGGGTCATGTCGCGGAGCGGGGACTTCGCGTTCCGACCGAGCACCAGCGGCCGATCGGCACGCGCCTGCAGGTCGCGCTCGAGTTCAGGAACGGAGAGGTCCTTCGGGGCGAGGCCGTCGTCGACGCGCACGTCCAGCTCGACACGCGCTCCGGCGTGAACGTGCGATTCGTGCACCTCGAGCGCGCCGAGCCGCGCGCCCCGGCTCCGCCTCCACCTCCACCCGTGCCGTGGTCCATGGCTCCCTCGCAGATCCCGCCTGTGCCGGGCGCTGCGCTCGACGACGAGGTGCTCCCGAGCGGCGATCCGCTCGCCAGCTCCGGCGAGGTCGCCGCGACGATCCAGCGGCGCGTGGCCCGCTTCCAGCGCGCGACGGTCGTGGTGGTGGCGGTCGCGCTCGTCTTCGCGGCGGGCGGCTACGCGGTCGCGCGCCACCTCGGCCTCTGGATGACGCCCGAGGCGCGCGTCGCGGCGCTCGTTCGCGCTGCGGACCGGTGCCTCCGCGAGGGCCGCGCCACGGGCAACGACAGCGCGCTCGAGCACCTCCTCGCGGCGAAGCGGCTGCATCCGGACGACGCCGCGACCCGCGCGCGCCTCACGCGCCTCGCCGACATGTTCGAGGCGCTGGGCACGAGCGCGCTCGCGCGGGGCGATCTCCCGGTCGCGTCGATCCACCTCGAGGCGGCGCGGCTCGCGGCTCCCGATCGCGCGAGCATCCGCGCGAAGCTCGCGGCCGTGGCCGAGAAGAACCGGCCCGCAGAGAAGCGCCCGGAGGAGCCCCGCTCGCAGCGCAAGCGCGCCGGGAGCGACCCGAAGTCTCGTCGTTAGCGCCCGCTCGGCGCGGGGACGTGCGCGCTGAACCGGCGCATGACGCCCTTCGCGCGCCGGCCCTCCTCGTCGATGGCGAACCCCGCCGCCTCGACGTTCCGCTCCGTGTCGCGGTTCGGGCGGCAGCCTCCGTTCACCCAGGTCCACGCGGGCTGCACCAGGTCCTGCAGCTTCCCGCCGAGGCGGCTCCGGGATCGGACGTGCTCGACCATGCGCAGCGAGCCGCCCGCCGTGAGCACCCGTTTCGC
Source organism: uncultured delta proteobacterium (assembly GCA_963721145.1). Lineage (GTDB taxonomy): Bacteria > Myxococcota > Myxococcia > Myxococcales > Anaeromyxobacteraceae > Anaeromyxobacter. Next base: position 542,551 of record CAVRIC010000002.1, read on the forward strand.
CTCCGCGAGCCCACGCATCGGATCCGGCACGGAGCAGAACACGAGACCGCTCACCACCGTGTCGAAGGTGCCATCGCGGAAGGGCAGCGCCTCTGCGCTCGCGACGACGAGCGGCATGCCGGGAGCGCGGCGGCGAGCGGCTCGGAGCGCGTCCAGGGCCGGGTCGAGCCCGACCACGAGCGTCGCGCCGCTGCCGTACCACGGCAGGTTGCGGCCGGTGCCGCAGCCCACCTCGAGGACGCGCCCGCGGGCACCACCGGCGAGCCAGCGGCGCCATGCGCGGAGCCCGAGCCGGTCCTGGACCGACATGAAGGCGTCATACAGCCAGGGGATCTGCTCGACGCCGCGCACGAGGCTCATTCTACGCCGCGCGAAGCTCCCGCGCCGTCAGCGCGCGACGGCCGGGAAGGCCGGCACCGACGCGAGGGCGCGCGCGTCGTGCGCCGGAACGAGACGGATCTCGGGGAAGCGCGCGTGGATCCCCGCCACCCGCTCGATGCAGGCGCGGACGGCGGCGGAGTCCTCGTCGACCAGCCAGCGCGTGAGCCGCGGCCGCTCGGCGGGGATCTCGATCCCCTCGCGCTGCCACACGAGATCGCCGAGCAACGCGTAGCGCGGGCCGGACGGGAGCGTGATGAAGGCGACGATCGACCCCGGTGTGTGGCCCGGCGCCGGCACGAGCACGACCGAGCCGTCGCCCCACACGTCGTGGCTCCTCGGGCCCTCAGCCCTTCCGGATCGCCTTGAGGCCCGGGATCGACGAGGTGATCGGGACGGTGTTGAGGCTCCGCGCGCCGAGCTTGGCGAGCGTGTACCGCACCATCGCCACGGGCTTCTCCCGGTCGTCGGCGTCCACCTGGATGTTGTACTCGGTGTACTCCTTGCCGCGGTTGAGCGTGGGCTCGTCGCCGAACAGGCTGTTCGTGCGCAGGTAGCGCTCGACCTCGTCGGAGAGCTGATTGGGCACGTTGAAGAGCAGCATCACCTTGTTCTCTGCGTGCGTCGCCCCGTACAGGTTGAGCAGGAACATCTCGAGCAGCTCGCGCTTCTCGGGGTCCTTCGCGACGTTCGCGTGGGTGTAGACGCTGGTCTGCGAGCGCATCACCGTCTCGACGATGGTCAGGCCGTAGCTCTTGATGGCGCCGCCGGTCTGCGAGATCTCGAGGCCCACGTCGACCGCGCCGTTCTTCACCTTCGACTCGGTCTTGCCCCACGACTCGTACACGAGGATGCCCTTCTGGATCTTGGGCGGGGTCTTGTACTTCTGCACCGAGTGCGCGGGGAACCGGTCGGCGAGGCCGGCGGCGGCGAGCTTCCTCTGGATCCAGTCGAGCGCGAGATAGGGCATCTCCGACGCGACCACGAGGAGCGGCTTGGCCGGCGCGACGGCCCGGAGGAATGCCTCGGTCGTCGTGAACGCCGGGTCGGCGACGATCCCGACGAGCTGCACCTCGCCACGGTTGAGCGTCATCACGCGCTCGAGGCAGATCTCGACGCCGTGCTCGATCTTCATCTCCAGGACGCGCTCCTGGATCCAGTCGTCGCCCGCGATGGCGACGTCCAGCTCGCCGATCTCGAGCTGGGCCCCGAACTCCTGGGGCCGCCCGTCCCAGCCGAACAGGACGTTGATGCCCGTGAACTTGGTGGGGCCGCCCTTGTCGTATCCCGAGGTCCGGAACCCGGCGGAGGCGAGGAGGTCGACGAGGTTGCCGCCGCGCGACGCGCTCGCGAGCGAGCCGGCGGGCATCCCGATCTTGAGGACGGTCTTCTGCATGTTCGAGCTCTCCGGTGACGTTCAGCGCTGCGGCGCGGGCGACGCGCCGCTCTCGACGAGCTGGAGCGTCCCATCCGGCAGGATGCGCCGGTAGTAGCAGGACTTGTACGGCAGCCCGTCGGGCTGCTTCGCGTGGCAGGCGCCCTTGCCCTGCGGCGTGACGAGGAAGACGAGCGAGCTCTGCTCGCAGTTGATGCGGATCTCCTCCACGCGGAGCAGGTCGCCGGAGGTGAGTCCCTTCTTCCACAGCTCGTTCCGGCTGCGGCTCCAGTACGTGGCGTACCCGCTCCGCCGCGTCTCGTCGAACGCCTCCTTGTTCGCGAAGGCGAGGATGAGGACGTCCTTCGTGCGGGCGTCCTGGGTGACGACCGGCAGGAGGGTCCGTCCGTCCGGTCCGAAGTCGAGCAGGAGCTCGCTGGTGTGTTCCTTGGCCATGTCGTTCGGCGCTGCTTTCCGTCGAGGTGGGGCCACGTTATAGGCCGAAACCCCTGGGCGGGGCCAGGCAGTCGCTCCGGAGCAAAGGCCCGCGAGGAACGAGCGGCATACCGGCGTGGCGCGCCCGCGCGCGCCGCGGCCGTGACGCGCTCCGGCGTCGGGGCGCGGGCTTGCCGAGGAATTCCGCGAGGCGCTCGAGCGGGGTCAATATGATCAAAGGTGCGCCTGGCTCGCACCCGGGTTGTTCGGTACAGTGCGGGGGCCATCCGATGTGCTATTGCGGATGAGTGCGTCGAAAAACCGCAGCCCAGAGATGGTGCTTCTACGCACGGTTGCTGGCTTGCGCGTGCGCTGCCGCGTCGGCGTTCGCGGCGCTCCCCGCCAATGCGCAGTTTCCGATCCGCCAATCGTTCCGGAGCGGCAATCCGGGGAGCTGGACCGTCCTCGGGGGCGCGCAGCTCACGAGCGGCACCGTCGACCCGGCGGACGACGGCTGGCTCCGGCTCACGTCCGGGAGCCAGTACGAGATCGGGAACGCAATCCACGACACCGCCTTCCCCGCCACTGCGAACATCGTCGTCTCCTTCGTCTACGCGACCTATGGCGGGAGCGCGCCGGGCGCGGACGGCCTCGCGTTCTACCTGATCGACGGCAGCACCCAGTCGCCCACGCAGGGAGCGGACGGCGGCTCGCTCGGCTACTCGTCGGAGTTCGCGAGCTGCACCGGCACGGCCGCGGCGAAGGTCGCGGGCATCGCGAACGGCCACCTCGGGATCGGCTTCGACGAGTACGGCGACTTCTCGGACTGCCTGTGGGGCCGGGGCGGGCCAGGGCAGCGCCCCGACGCGGTCGCGATCCGCGGCTCCGGAAGCCGCTTCGACGTGAACGGCTTCCAGTACCTGACGGGAGCCCAGATCGGCGTCGCCCCGCTCTCGCAGAGCATCTCCACCGGGAGCCGGGCCCAGGCGCGGCCGGTCCGGATCTCGATCGCGAAGGGCACCGTGCAAGTCGAGATGGACTTCGGCTCCGGCCTTCAGGTGGTCGTCCCGCCTTATGACTTCGCAAATGCGCCGGGACAGGCGGCGCCCCCGGCGACGTTCAAGCTGGGGTTCAGCGCATCGTCGGGCTGGTTCACCGGGATTCACGAGGTCCGCGACCTCCTCGTCACGGCACCCGCCACGCTGACGCTCGGTCACGTCGCGACGCCGGCGACGGTCTCGGTCGGCGGGACGGTCACCTACACGGTGACGGTCGCGAACGACGATCAGAACCCGGTGAGCGGCGTCTCGTTCGCGGACACGGTGCCTTCCGGGATCGCGGGCGTCACCTGGACCGCCGTCGCCGGCGGCGGGGCCACGATGTCGACCTCCGGCGGCAGCGGCAACGCCATCGCGAGCACGCTCGACCTGCCGAGGAGCTCCTCCGTCACCTTCACGATCACGGGGACCGCGAGCGCCGCGGCGGCCGGCACGACCCTCGAGCACGCGGCGACGGTCACTCCGCCGCCGGACTCCGGCCAGGGTCGGTCCGCGACCGCGAGCGTCACCGTGGCGCGAATGGCGACCGCGACGTCTCTCGCCTCGGCGGCGAACCCGTCGGCGTTCGGCGCGCCGGTCACCTTCACGGCGGCCGTCTCGCCCATCGCACCCGGGAGCGGCACGCCGACCGGGGACGTCACCTTCATGGACGGCACGACCGCGCTCGGGACCTCACCCCTGAGCGGCGGCATCGCAACGCTCGCCACGTCCTCCCTGCCCGTCGGGGGCCACGCCGTCACGGCGGTGTACGGCGGCGACACGGCCTTCCTGGGCGCCACCTCGACCGTCCTGGCACAGGTGGTCGTGCTGGGGACGCCGGCCCTGGATCTCGCAGCGTTCCCGAGCGCACCCGTGTTCGGCGAACCGCTCGCCTTCCGCGCGACGGTCACGGGCGCCGGCGCCACGCCGACGGGAACCGTCGCGTTCCTGGACGGCGGAGCGACGATCGGCTCCGCGACCCTCTCCGCAGGCGTGGCGACGCTCGATCTCCCCTGGCTCGCGACCGGCGGCCACACGATCACCGCGGTCTACGGCGGGGACTCCTCCTTCGACGCCGGCGAGGTCGCGCTGGCGCTCGAGGTCGCCCCCGGCGAGCTGTGCCTCGTCCAGTCGGACTGCGCCGGCGCCCAGGTCTGCGTGAAGTCGACCCGACGCGGAGAGCTCGGCCTCTGTCAGCCATCGCCGGACGCGGGCGCGGCTTCGCTCGGGTGCAGCAGCACCGGCGGCAGCGGCGCGTTCACCCTGGTCCTCGCGCTCATCGCGCTCGCGGTCGCGCCCCGCCGCGCGCCGGCGATCCGCCGCTAGCTCGTCTCGAGCGCATGGGGACGCTCCGCACATCGATCTTCTCGCTTTCGCAGCGTACGCGGCTCGTCGCGATCTTCGCTGCGCTGCTGGCCGCCCTCTTCGTCGCCCTCGCTACCTGGCTCCCGGCGCGGCTCGAGGACCAGGCCCGCGCCCTGGTGGAGGTGCGCGCCCTCGAGCTGGCGCGGCTCGCGGCCGCGGCGGCGGAGGCGGCGCTCGACTTCGACGATCCCGTCAGCGCGAGGCGGGTGCTCGGGATGCTGGAGCACACGCGCGGCGCGACGTATGCAGTCCTCACCCGCGAGGGTGGCTCGGAGCTCGCGGCCTGGGGCGCTCCGCCGCCGGGCGGACCGCTGGTGAGCGCGGGAGGGGACGACCTCGCGTATCGCGGCGGCCTCCTGAACCTGCGCGTGGCGCTCTCCACGCGCATGGACCGGCACGGCGCGCTGCTCGTCGGATTCAGGCTCGACGACCTCGAGGCGCGCCGCAGGGAGACCCGGCACTTCGTCACCGCGGCGACCGGCGTGGTGTTCGCGGCCGGGCTCATCGCCACGTTCCTCATCGGCACGCTGCTCGCGCGCCCCCTGCTCGGCATCGCGCGCGTCGCCCGCCGCATCGCGGGCGGAGACCTCGCCGCGGCTGCGGATCTTCCCCTCGACCGCGGGGACGAGGCCGGCGCCGTCGCGCGGGCGCTCGCGCACATGCTCGACCGGCTCTACCAGCAGAAGGCCACGATCGAGGCGCTCGCGGCGGGGCTCGAGCAGCGGGTCGCGGAGCGCACGACGGAGCTCGAGCGCACGAACGGCGAGCTGTCCGATCGGCTCGCCGAGCTCAGGCGGACGCAGGAGCAGCTCATCCACGCGGACCGGCGCGTGAGCATCGGGCGGCTCGCGGCGGGGGTCGCCCACGAGATCAACAACCCGCTCGCGTTCATGAAGGCGAACCTCGAGTACGCGGAGCAGGCGCTGCCCGCCATCGCCTCGATGCTGCACGGCCACTCCGACGCGGCGAAGCTGGAACGCCGGATCGCCGAGCTGCGCGACGCCATCACCGAGTCGCACCAGGGCGCCGACCGGGTCCACCACATCGTGCGCGGGCTCAAGGCCTTCGCCCGCACCGACGACGACCAGCGCACGCCCGTGAGCGTGGCCGACGCGCTCGCCGCCGCGATCGACATGTCGGCGCACCAGCTGAAGCACCGCGCCCGGCTCGAGCACGACATCTCGCGGGTCCCCCTCGTCGAGGGAAACCAGGTGCGGCTGACGCAGGTGCTGCTGAACCTGCTCCTCAACGCGGCCCAGGCGATCCCGGAGGGCGCACGGAACGGGCTCATCCGCGTCGCGCTCCTGACCGATGCGCGCGGCTGGGTGGTGGCCGAGGTGCAGGACAACGGCGCCGGCATCCACAAGTCGCACCTGCCGCACATCTTCGATCCCTTCTTCACGACGAAGCCGGTGGGTTCCGGGACCGGGCTCGGCCTCTCCATCTCGCAGGGGATCGTGCTCTCCATGGGCGGCGAGATCTCGGTGGAGAGCGAGGTCGGCGTCGGCACCACGTTCCGCGTCGCCCTGGCACCGGTCGCCGCTCAGGCGGAATCGCCGACGCCTGCGGTCGCGGCGATCGGACCTGCCGACGCCCGGGTCCCTCAGGTCAAGCTGCTCGTCGTCGACGACGAGCCGCTCGTCGGCGCGGCGGTCCGGCGTGCGCTCGAGCAGGAACATCAGGTCATGGTGGCGACGAGCGGCCGCGACGCGCTCGACCTCATCCGCGGGGGCGCCCGGTTCGACCACATCCTCTGCGACGTCATGATGCCGGAGATGACCGGCATCGATTTTCACGCCGAGCTGGCTCGCGTCGCCCCGCACCAGGCCGCGGCGGTCACGTTCATGACCGGCGGCCCGTTCACCGACCACGCCTCCGAGTTCATGGAGCGTTACCGCGGCGTCTGGCTCGAGAAGCCGATCGATCTGGAGAAGCTGCGGAGGATCGTCGATGCGAGGGCCTGACGCGCTCGGGCGTATGGCCCGCGCGCTGATGGTCGCGCTCGCGCTCGGCGTGCTCCCCGCGGTCGCGTCCGCCGACGAAGACCGTCCGGGCGAGAAGGTCGACATCGCGAGCCTCGACCTCGAGTCGCTCCTCGATCTCTCCGTCGAGGCGGTGTCGCTGCACGAGGAGCGCGCGTCCGACTCCGCCGGCTCCGTGTTCGTGATCTCCCGCGACGACATCCGCCGCCAGGGGTTCCGGACGCTGCAGGACGCGCTCGCCACCGTCCCCGGCCTGTTCGCGTACCAGGACGGCCTCTATCCGATGGTCGGCGTCCGCGGAGTGGGCCTGCTCGGCGACTACACGACGCGGCTCCTCGTGCTCGTGGACGGACACCCCCTCAACAACAGCGTCGGGATCGGCCAGTCCTACCTCGGACGCGACCTGCCCGTTCCGCTCGCGGCGGTCCGGCGGATCGAGGTCATCAAGGGGCCGGTCGGCAGCATCTATGGTCCGACGGCCTTCCTCGGGGTCGTGAACCTCGTCACGACCGGCGCCGCGCCGGGCGGCGAGGTCTCGATGGCCGGCGATGCGGCGCAGACGGCGCTCCGCTCGGAAGAGCTGGGCGTGCTCGCCACGGGCACGCGGAACGGCGTCTCTTGGATGGCGAGCGCGGAGGGTTTTGCGACGCGAGGCTTCGATCACGCCTATCCGGAGCTGGCGCGGACCGATCCGGCCGGAGGCCGCGTGCGCGACATGGATTTCGCGGACGCTCTCCAGAGCTACGCGCGCGCGTCCTGGCGCGACCTCACCGCGAGCGCCTCGTGCGGCCGCTTCGCGCGTGGCATCCCGTCCGCACCGTACTCGAGCCTCCTGCGCGACGAGCGCAACACGCTCCTGAACCGCACGTGCTTCGTGCAGCTCGGCTGGTCCCGCGCCCTCTCCTCCTCGCTCACGCTGCAGACACGCGCCTCCTACGACGACTTCCTCTACCGCGACACGTTCTCCTACCTGCCGCCCCCGGACGGCTCGGGCATGTTCTTCGACGACGCGCGCGATCGGTGGCTCTCGGCCGACGTCCGCCTCACGTGGCGCCCGGCGATCGGCACGCGCGTCCTCGCCGGCACGGATGGCGAGCACCACGTCACCGTTCAGCATTCGTACACCGACCCCCGGACCCAGCCGGAGCTTCCTCCGATCGACAAGACGTACGGGACGCTCAACGCCTACCTCCTCATGGAGCAGGCGGTGGGCTCGACCCTCACGCTGCACGGCGGCTTGACGTTCTACGCGCACGAGATCTTCGGGAGCCGGCTGACCCCCAAGGTCGCCGGGGTGTGGCGGCCCACGGGGAGCGACACGGTCAAGCTCATCTACTCGGAAGGCTTCCGGGCGCCCACCGCCACCGAGGCGTTCTTCGCGGACGGCTCGAGCTATCTCGCGAACCCCGACCTCAAGCCGGAGACGGTGCGCTCGATCGAGCTCGGGTACGAGCGCCGGCTCGGCGGCGCTGCGTCGCTGTCGGCGCACCTGTTCCAGAACGTCTATGGAAACCTGATCGCCTTCGGGAGCGTGCTCGCCCCGGGCGCGGTGGGCACCAATCCGTCCGACTACCGCGAGATGGCGCTGAACATGCGCGCGATGCGGGTGCGCGGCGGCGAGCTGGGAGTGCGCCTCGCCTGGCGCGACGACCTTCACGCCTGGGCCGGAATGTCCGTGCAGACCGTCGATGGACCGGAGCACCCCAACTTCCCGAAGCTCACGGCGACGTTCGCGCTCTCGAGCCGGGCCCTGTGGCGGCCGCTCACGCTGTCCTTGAACGGGTCCGTCGCGTCGCCCCGCGCGAAGGACCCCACCATCGTCGGCGGCGACGGAGCGAGTCACGTGCCGGCCGCGCTGCTGCTCAACGCGTTCACCACCCTCGAGTTGCCCAGGACGCAGGGGCTCTCGCTCGAGCTCGGAATCCAGAACCTCCTGGGCGCGCAGGCGCTCGATCCCGTCCCGGGCGACTTCGCCCCCGTCTCCGCCATGCCCCGATCGCCGCGGACCGTCCGCGCCGGGCTCCGGTACCGCTTCTAGGCCCCGCGTGCGCATCCTGGTCCGAGCCGCCGTCGCGTTCCTGCTCGCCGCCCTCGTGGCGGTCGGCAGCGTCGCGCGCGCCGAGGACCTCACGCCCCGCAAACAGGCGCTGCTGCTGCTGCGCGTCCTCGTCTACGACCGCAACCTCAAGCTGCGCGCCCGGGAGGCGGTGCGGGTGGCGATCGCGTTCCGCGCGGGTGACCGGCGCTCCGAGGCCGAGCGGGACGAGTTCGTCGCCGCGTTCGAGGCGGTGGCGCGCGAGGTCGTCGCGGCCGGGCTGCCCATCGAGGTGGCAGCGGTGCCGTACCACGACGCCGCCGACTTCGAGGCCCGCCTGCGGGCCGTGGCGCCCGCCGGGTTGTACGTGTGCGCGCGGCTCGACCAGTCGGTGAAGGAGATCGCACGGATCTCCCGGAGCAACGCGGTGCTCTCGGCAGCGGGCTCGAAGGAGATGGTCGAGGCCGGGCTCGCCATCGGCCTCGTGAACCGGGGGCTCCGCGCCGGCGTCGTCGTGAACCTCCCTGGCGCGCGGAGCGAGGGCGCCGATCTCGACGCGGCGCTCCTCGGCATCGCCGAGATCATCCGATAGGCCGCCGCGCGCTCACTGCGCCGAGGTCACCGTGAAGCTCGCGGCCGTGGCCTGACCCGAAGCAACCGTCACCGTCGTGGGCACCGCGGGATCCATGACGAACGAGGTGAGCCCCGAGGCGGTGAAGTCGAGGCTGTAGTCGCCGGGCACGAGATACCGGAAGCTCGCCGCGAACGTGCCGCCGCCCGCGTCCGTGAGCGGCAACGTCTCCGCGCTTCCGCCCGCGTTCGTGAGCACCGCGCTGAGCTGCGCGAGCGTCGTGGTGCCAGGGAGCACCACCCCCGCCCCGAGCTTCACGGCGACGTTCAGCGTGCCGGAGAGCTCGAGCTGGATCGCCGTCATCACCGGGTGCATCACCCACGATCCGGAGTCGCCCGCGTCGTGCCCGAAGCTCTGGGCGACATCGAAGTCGACCAGCAGCACCTTCGCGTCGGTGCCGACGTCGAGGCCGCCGCGCAGATCGACCTTCAGGCCGGACTCCGCGTAGCTGGGCATCTTGAGGGTGCCGCCCACGACGGCACCGTCCGGGAGCCCTTCGTAGCTCGGCGACGACGCGTAGATGACCGACCCGCCGTCGGGCTGTTCCACCTCCACGTAGCCGCCCGTGATCACGAACCGGAGCTGCCCGTAGCTCCCGGACGGAACCACCGCCTGATCGACGAGCTTCGCCGTGTCGTTCGCGAGCGATAACAGATTGGTCGTCACCTTCGCGTTGCTGAGGACGATGGTGCCGCCCGAGCCGACGAGGGCGATCTCGGTGATCGTCACGACCGCAGCCTTGAAGTCGCCCGGCGCGTCCGTGAGCTGCACGGAGATCTTGCCCGTGTCCTGGCCGCTGCACGCGAGGAGCAGCGCGGGCGCGAGAACGGCCATCCGCAGTCGAAGTGGGTTCATGAGCACCTCCTGTGCGGGCCTCGGGTGGGGCCCGGACTGTCGCCTCCCGCCGCGAAGCTAGGAGCGGGCAAGCGGGGACTCACGTGGCAAACGGGGAGCCGAGGCACGAACGCACGTTTTCCGTGCGCTTTCCGCCCTGCCCGGGTGTCGCGCCGATGTCGTGAACTGTACGCGCGGCGACCGCGCCGGGGTGGGAGCGCGAGTCAAGGGGCGTACGCCCAGCCGATCTTGAGCGAGACCTCGCCCTCGAGCCGGCGCAGGCGAAACCGTTTCGCGAAGCCTCGTGCTCGCCCGCGCGGACCGCCCGTTCTCATCGCGTCGGGCACGTTACTCCGGGTGGCGGTCCCAAGGAAGCCGTCGTGCCCTCGCGCAGGGTGCGGTAGAGCCTTGCCCGGGAGGCAACGCATGCGCGCAGTCGTGATCACCCGCCACGGTGGGCCCGAGGTTCTCCAGGTCCGCACGGCGCCGGATCCCACTCCCCTCGCCGGCGAGGTGCGCATCCGCGTCCGCGCCGCCGGCCTCAACTTCGCCGAGGTGATGGCGCGCCAGGGGCTCTACCCCGACGCGCCGAAGCCGCCGTGCGTGGTGGGCTACGAGGTGGCGGGCGTCGTGGACGCGGTCGGCCCGGGCGTGGAGCGGCCCGCGGTCGGGGCGCGGGTGTTCGCGCTCGTGCGCTTCGGCGGGCACGCCGACACGATCTGCGTGAAGGCCGCGGCGACCTGGGAGATCCCGGACGGCGTCCGGTTCGAGGAGGCCGCGGCGCTGCCGGTGAACTACCTGACGGCGTGGCTCATGATCTTCAGGACCGCCTCGGTGCGGCGCGGCGAGCGGGTCCTCGTGCACATGGCGGCGGGCGGGGTGGGAATCGCGGCCCTGCAGCTGCTCAGGACGATCCCGGACACGGAGGTGTTCGGCACCGCGAGCGGCTCGAAGCACGACGCCATCCGCAAGGAGGGCTGCACCCACCCGATCGACTACCGCACCCGCGACTACGCCGCGGAGGTGCGAGCCCTGACGCGCGGCGAGGGCATCGACGTGGTGCTCGATCCGCTCGGAGGGCGCGATTGGGGAAAGGGGTACGCGCTGCTCCGCGCCGGCGGCCGCATCGTGGCCTATGGGTTTGCGAACGCGAGCGGCGGGGAGCGGCGGAGCTGGCTCAGGCTCGTGTCCCAGGGGATCCGGATCCCGCGGTTCAGCCCGCTGCGGATGATGGGCGAGAACCGCGGCGTTGCTGGCTTCAATCTGGGCCACCTCTGGAACCGCCCCGAGATGATCCGCGAGGCGGCCGACGCGCTCATCGCGCTCTGGCGCGAGGGCAGGATCAAGCCGCACGTCGACTCGACGTTCCCGCTCGAGCGCGCCGCCGACGCTCACCGGCGCATCCAGCAGCGACTGAACGTCGGGAAGGTGGTCCTGGTGCCGTAGCGGAGCCTCACGCGCCCCGCCAGGCCCCCTGATGATCATGAGTCGCGGAGCGTCAGCGGCCTTGCGCGGCGCGGGCCACCTGCGCCACGAAGGACTCGAGCGCGGCGGCGCCGGAGCCGTCCGTGTAGGCCGCGATCGGCTCGTCGAGCGCGAGCGCCTCCAGCGCGTAGACGAGCTGATCGTCGCGGATCGCGAGCACGACGAGCGGTGCGGTCTCGAGGGCGCGCGCGATGCTCGCGCGGTGCCCCTCTCCGGCGAGCTCGAGCTTCCCGAGGCCGTCGAGGACGAGGATGTCGGTCTCCGGCGCGTCGGCCTCGATCCACCGGCGGGCCTCCTCGAACGCGGCCGGCTCGAAGGCGAGCGAGCACGCCGCAAGCTCCGCTCCGGCAACTGCCGTGCGCGCGAACGGGACCGTCCTGCCGTCGCGTGCGTGCACGAGGTCGATCCTCTTCCTGCCGGCCTCCGACTCGGTCGTCCGCTGGGTGAAGCCTCCGACGCGGAGCCCTCGCGCCACGAGCCCCTCGGCGACGTTGCGCGCCGCCTGTGAGCGTCGCCCGCCCTTTCCGGCAATCACGAGCGCGTAGGGCATGTCTGAAGTGGTAACGCAGGTCGGCCCCGCTCGCCTAGTGTTGCGGATCGCCGCATCCGTTCCGGCGGCTCGGCCCAGCGCGTCAAACCGCCCCCGAGCCCGGGCCAGGGTCGCGCTGATTGCCCTGCGTACAGGCGGCATGCTGCTTGTCACTTTCCGTCGCACCTGAGCTGGGGAGGCGCCTGCGCGGGCGTGCCGCGCGGGCGTACCGGGCACGCGGCGGCGGCACGGAGTACTCTGCGCTCGCATGCCCACACCGCTTCGAGGCCCACGACGCGGTCCTCGAGGATGCGCTCGATCGTGCCGAGCGCGAGCTCACCGGGACCGTCGCGCGGCCGGCGCGCTTGAGCCCGTGGGTGCGATTCGTGGTCGCGCCGCGGCGAGACCTCCCGGGTTGGGCTCCTCCGGCCCGTGAGCCACCGGCGGTCCGCGATGCACACGGTTGCGAGAGAGCATGGACCCGGCGAGCGTACGCACGACCATCAAGCGGACCGCCACGGTGGCGTTCACCGTCCTCGCGATCGCGCTCGCCGCGTGGGTGTTCGTCCGCGCCCCGCTGGCCATCGGCATCACCGTCGCGTCGCTCCTCATCGCCGTCGCGCTCGACCGCCCCGTCCAGGCGCTCGAGCGGAGGGGCCTCCCCCGGTGGCTCGGCATCACGCTCGTCATGCTCGCGGTCGTGGGAGCGATCGCCGGCATCGTCCTCGTCCTCGTCCCGCCCGCCGTCGCACAGATCCGGCAGCTCGCCGAGAACGCCCCCGCGCTCCTGACGAAGCTCCGCGAGACGGCGCCGGTCCGGTTCCTGGAGCGTCACGTCCCGCTCGACCAGCTCCTCGCTGACGAGCGCAGCCGGTTTCCTTCCGTCGCGCGGCAGCTCGTCGACCCGGTGCTGGGGATCGTCGGGGCGATCCTGACCGGCGTGGCCGAGCTCGTGACGGTCCTCTTCGTGGTCCTCTTCATGCTCGCGTCCGGGAGGCAGCTCGTCTGGTCGGCGCTCGCGCAGGCAAAGCCCGAGAGCCGCGCGCGCTACGCGTCGTTGCTCACCCAGATCTACCGGTCGCTCGGCGGCTACATCGGCGGAATGCTGCTCCTGGTCGTCACGAACGCGCTCTTCGCCGGCATCTTCCTCGCAGTGATCGGCGTGCCGTACTTCCTCCCGCTCGCCGTCATGAGCGGGATCGGGAGCGTCATTCCGTACGTCGGCGCGTTCCTCGTGGGGACCGTGCTGTCCGTCGTCGCCTGGGTGAACAATGGCATCTGGATGGGGGTATTCACGGTCGGTTACTTCATCGCCTACCAGCAGTTCGAGAACAACGTCGTCTCGCCGCTCGTGTACCGGCGCACGGTCGACCTGAACCCACTCGTCATCCTGATCGCGGCGCTCTTCATGACGGAGCTCGGCGGGATCCCCGGCGCGCTCGTCGCGGTGCCGCTCGCCGCGTCGGCACAGATCGTGCTCCGCGAGATCCTGCGCGCCCGGCAGGAGCGGCTCAACCTGCCGGAGGTCCCCCCGGGCCCGGAGCTCATGAAGCCCGAGGATCCCGGGGCGCAGCCCCCGGCGGCGGACGCGCGGCACTGACCTGCCCCCCGACGGGACGATCCGGCACGGGGCCTCGCCTTGACCCTCGGTTGCCGCAGGCGTATGCGGGTTTCCGAGGAACCCCATGCGCCTCGCCGTCGCGTGCTTCGCGCTGCTCCTGCTCGCAATGACCTCGTCGTCCCGCGGCGGATGCGGGAAGACTCCGCACGAGCCCTGCGCCGGGAAGATCTGCGGCGCGGCGTGCACGGACTGCGCGGCCGATGACACGAGCTGCGCGCAGACCGCCGACCTGAAGGCGTGCGATCCGGACGGCGCGTGCATCGCCGCCGGAACGTTCACGTGTCACCCGGCGGACGCGTGCTCGGGCAAGACCTGCGGTGCGGAGTGCGTCATCGACCCGCCGTGCCGGTCCTCGATGCCGCCCTGCATGATGCCGTCATTGCTCGGCCACTGCGATGACGCGGGTGCATGCGTGCAGGACGAGGTGTCGTGCACGCCGCCGCCACCACCAGACCCGTGCGCCGGAAAGGCGTGCGGCGACTCGTGCAACCCGTGCGGCACGGTCCCGTGCATGACGCTCGTCGCGACCGCCTGCGATCGGTACGGCAGCTGCGTTCCCGCGACGCCGTGGCTCTGCTACGACCCGTGCGCGGGGAAGAAGTGCCACGACGCCTGCCAGGTCTGCCCTCCGGGCCCGACCGGCTGCGCCGAGGCGATGTGCACGAAGTGGTGCGATGGCGCCGGGCAGTGCGTCTGCTCCGGCGGCGGCGCGGCCTGCCCGTAGACGGCGACGCCGGCGCGGAACCGGGCGCACTGAAGGCTCCCTGGCCCACCTGCGGGCCGGCAGCGTGCCTGTGAGCCCGTGATTGGATACGCTCTGTGTCGACGCCGCGGAGCGGCTGCGCGAGGAGCGACGATGAAACCATGCCGCGAGTGCCAACGGGAGGTGTCGGACCAGGCCATGGCATGCCCCGCCTGCGGTGCGCCGTTTCCCGCGCGCGCGAAATGGGACGGGTACGGCTTCGAGTATCGGTCGACCGCCGCGATCGGGAGCCTCCCGCTCCTGCACGTGTCGTTCAAGTACCGGCCAAACCGGCGGCCCGTCGTCGCGAAGGGCGTCATCGCGATCGGGCAGTTCGCGATCGGAGGCATCACGATCTCGCAGTTCGGGATCGGGATCATCAGCCTGAGCCAGTTCACGCTCGCCGGCTTCGCCCTGGCACAGTTCGGGATCGCCTACGCGCTCGTCGCACAGTTCGGACTGTTCCTGCACGACGGCCGCGGGCAGGTGGTGCGCGGGTTCCTGGAGCTCCTCGGGATCGGAGGGCCCTAGCGAGGCCATTGGACGGCGCGACGCGTCGCTCGCCTACCGGCCGGTGAATCGTGCTGGGCGGCGCTCGAGGAACGAGAGGAGCCCCTCGCGCGCGTCGTCGGAGGCCATGAGGCGCTGCAAGGTCGGCACGAGCTCGCGCGCCGCAGCCTGCTCGCCGGCGGCGGTGGCGAGGCGCGCGGCGGCGAGGGTGGCCTGGACCGCGAGCGGCGCCTGCGCGGCGATGGTGCCCGCGACGGCGAGCGCGCGCTCGAGCACCGCGGCGGCCCCGCCCGGCACGACCTCCTGCACGAGCCCGATGCGATGGGCCTCGCGCGCGTCGAGCTCGTCGCCCGTGAGGAGGTACCGCATGGCGTTCCCCCACCCGCAGGTCGACACCCACCGGGCGCAGCCGCCGCCGAACGGGAAGATGCCGCGTTTGATCTCGATCTGCGCGAAGCGGGCGTCCTCGGCGGCGATCCGGACGTCGGCGGCGAGCAGGAGCTCGATGCCGAGGGTCAGACAGAGGCCGTGCACCGCGACCACGACCGGCTTCGAGACGGCGCGGCCATAGGTCCGCCAGGGATCGACCGCGTCGGGCGGCAGGAGCGTGCCGCCGCCGGCGATGGCCGGGGCGACGTTCGCGAGATCGAGGCCCGCCGTGAACGCGGTGCCCTCCGCGTGGACGACGCCGGCGCGCAGCTCGGGATCGCGGTCGAGCTCGGCGTAGGCGTCGCAGACCTCCTGCAGCATCTGGAGATCGAAGGCGTTCTTCTTGTCGGCGCGGGCGAGCGTGATGACGAGGACGTGGTCGCGGCGCTCGCGGCGGATACGGGGCGTGCTCATGGTGCGTATCCTCGCCGCACGACCGGGCTGCCGCAGAGGGACATTCCGGGTTGGACCCCGCCAGGCGCGGGCGGTGCGTCGTCGCTCCTGCAGCTCGACGTACCTGCCGGCGCCCTCCGCGACGCGCGCCTCGACGAACCGGCTCGGGTTGGCGAGCGTCGTCGCGCTCGAATGGGCGGATGTGGGCAACGGTCGGCGAGTCGGGATCGTTCAGCCCCTTGCACGGCGGAGAACGCTCGTGACACGCTCCCCGGTGAAATGGATACAGGATGCCGCGGCGCGCTTCGCTCGAGCGCACCGAGACGGGAGCCCGACCATGAAGATCCTCCTCGCAGCAGCGCTCGCCGTCGCGGTCGCCGGAACCGGGTGCGTCGTCGTGGCGCCGCGCGGCACCAGCCGTTCGGCGTCGTCGGCCAAGGACTGCCCGCCGGGACACCAGTGGAGCGACGGCCGCTGCCACGCGAAGGGCAAGGGGCACGATCCGGCGAAGCACAATAAGTGAATCGCCGCCGTGACCGATCGCAGCGCGCCGTCTGGCCCTCCGCCGTCACGACGGACAGCTACCGGTAGCGCGCACCGCCGCGATCAGGCGGAGCCGCCGGGGCCGCAGCCAGAGCCTTCGGGCGTCGCCGGTTCCGGCGCCTCCGCCCATGCCTGCATCAGCGCGCCGTGCAGGACCTCGACCGGTTGCGCGCCGGAGACGCCGTACACGCCTCCGATCCCGAAGAACGGGACCGCATGGATCCCGAGCTGCCATGCCTCCTCCTCGTCGGCGCGGACGGCGTCCGCGTACGTGTCCCCGCCGAGGACGCGGCGGACCTCGTCGGGATCGAGCCCGGCTTCCCCCGACAGCCGGGCGAGCGTCTTCGCGTCCCCGAGCGCCTCGCCCTCGGTGAAGTAGGCCCGCATCAGCCGCTCCTTCACGTCGCCCTGCACGCCCCGCTCGCGCGCGAGGTGAAGCACCCGGTGCGCGTCGAAGGTGTTCGTGGGCCTCACGCGACCGAAGTCGAGGAAGAGCCCGTCCCCCGCTCCGACCTTCGTCATGCGCTCGATCGTCGCGTTCGCCTGCGCGAGCGAGGAACGGTACTTCTTGGCGAGCCGCTCGGCGTAGGACGTCTTCGCCCGCGGCGCACGGGGCGCCTTGGGATCGAGCTCGAACGACCGCCAGACGACCTCCACGTGGCCGGGCGGCATGCGGGCGACGGCCGCCTCGAGCCGGCGCTTCCCGACGTAGCACCACGGGCAAGCGATGTCGGACCAGACGTCCACGCGGAGCTTGCGCATGGGTCAAGCATAGGAGATATCGGCCTCCTAAGCATCGAGCGGAGGACCACTGCAATGATCAAGGCGGTGTTGATCGGTGCCACGGGTCTCGTCGGCTCGGAGCTGCTGCGGCGTCTCCTCCTGGACGAGCGCGTCTCGAGCGTGGTGGTGCTGGGGCGGCGCTCGACCGGCGTCACGCACGCGAAGCTGCGCGAGCACGTCATCGGCTTCGACGCGCCCGGCTCGTGGAGCGATTTCGTGAAGGGAGACGTGCTGTTCAGCGCGCTCGGCACGACGATCCGCGCCGCCGGGACGCCCGCAGCGCAGTACGAGGTGGACCACACGTATCAGCTCCGGACCGCCGAAGCCGCGCGGCGGAACGGCGTCGGGACCTACGTGCTCGTGTCGAGCGGCGGAGCATCTCCACGCTCGCGCATCTTCTACTCGCGCATGAAGGGCGAGCTGGAGCGCGACGTCGAGGCGCTGCGATTCCCGCGCACCCGCATCCTGCGCCCCGGTCTGCTCGACGGTGAGCGCCGGGAGTACCGCGCCGGCGAGCGATGGGCGCTGCGGCTCCTGAGGCCGCTCGCGCCCGTGCTGCCGGCGAGCGCGAGGCCCATTCCCGTTGCGTCCGTGGCACGCGCCGCGCTCGAGGTGGCCTTCGACCCGACGCCGGGCGCGGTCCGGTACGAAGCTCGAGACTTGTTCCGGCTGGGACGGCACCGGACCGTGGGACCTCCGACGGTAACGGCTTCATCCACCTGAGGTTCGGGATGGGCGGTCGGCGCCAGTGCGCGGCGCCTCGACACGGGCCATGTCCCTTGCGCGATCGGCGCCGGCGCGATACGTGAGCCGCGGCGCCGCCGTTCCGGGGCGCGAGGGGGATCGATGCGCTCCACCCGGACCGTGCGTGTGATCGTCATCGCGCTCGCCTGCGCCTGCGCGGGGCGGCGCGAGCGCGTGCCGGCGACCGCCGGACCGGCCGCCGCGAAGGAGCCGGCGGCGCCCGTCGCCGCGCTCACGCACGACGTGCACGCCACGCTCGTACCGGACCGCGAGGTGGTCCTCGTCGAGGACACCCTGACCCTCTCGCCCGAGCTCCGCGCGCGGCTCGGCGACAGCGTCGTGTTCTCGCTTCACGCAGGGCTCTCGCCCGAGCGCGTCGGGTCGGGTGCGCCGCTCGTCGCAAAGCCGCGCGGCCCCTCCCCGCGTCCCGGCATGGACGACGTCGGCCAGGAAGCCGCCCCCGTGCCGGTCGAGTCCTTCGAGCTGACGCTCGCGCCGGGCGAGCGCCAGTTCACCGTCCGCTACGGCGGCAGGGTCTTCCACGCGGTCGAGGACCGCGGCGAGGAGTACGCGCGGAAGTCGGGCACCAGCCCGGGCCTCGTCTCGAAGGACGGCGCGGTGCTCTCCGGCTCGACCAGCTGGCTCCCATTCCTCTCGGCCGACCTCGTCTCGTTCACGCTGGAGGTCCGCGTCCCCGGCGGCTGGGACGTCGTGTCCCAGGGCCGCCGGACCCGCCACGACCGCGACGCGAGCGGGATGCGGGTGCGCTGGGAGAGCGCGGAGCCGCAGGACGAGGTCTTCCTCGTGGCGGGACCCTTCGTGGAGCGCGCGCGCACCGCCGGGCGCGTCCTCGTACAGACCTTCCTGCGCTCCGACGATGCCGCGCTCGCAGACGGGTACCTCGCGGCCGGGGAGGAGTACCTCTCCATGTACGAGCGGCTGCTCGGGCCCTATCCGTACGCGAAGTTCGCGCTCGTCGAGAACTTCTGGGAGACGGGCTACGGGATGCCGTCCTTCACCCTGCTCGGGCCGAGGGTCATCCGCCTCCCGTTCATCCTCCACTCGAGCTACCCGCACGAGATCCTGCACAACTGGTGGGGCAACGGGGTGTTCGTCGACGTCGAGCGCGGCAACTGGTGCGAGGGGCTCACCGCGTACCTCGCGGACCACCTCGTCCAGGAGCAGAGCGGCCGGGGCGCCGAGTACCGCCGCACGTCGCTGCAGCGGTACGCGGACTACGTCGCGGAGAACCGCGACCTCGCCGTGCGCGAGTTCCGCGCGCGGCACGGCTCGGTGACCCAGGCGATCGGCTACGACAAGGTGCTCATGGTGTTCCACATGCTGCGCCAGCGGATGGGCGACGAGCGGTTCGTCGCGGCGCTGCGGCGCTTCTACGCCGAGCAGCGCTTCCACGCCGCGTCCTTCTCGGACCTCGGCAGCGCGATGAGCACCGCCGCCGGCGAGGACCTCGCGTGGTTCTTCGAGGAGTGGGTGGACCGGCCCGGCGCGCCGGCGATCCGCCTCGAGTCCGCCGAGGTGGTCACGCGCGGCGGCTCCCACACGCTCGAGCTGACCCTCGCGCAGACGCAGGGCGGCAAGCCGTACGCGCTCGACGTTCCGGTGTACCTCACGCTCCGGTCATCGGCGCAGGCGGTGAGGCGGACGGTGTACCTCGCGCAGCCGCGCCAGCGCTTCACGCTCGCGGTCGACGAGGTGCCCGCGCGTCTCGACGTGGACCCGGAATACGACGTGTTCCGCCGCGTCGACCCGGCGGAGCTGCCGCCGGCGCTCAGCGGCGCCTTCGGTGCGACACAGCGGATGATCGTGCTGCCCTCGTCCGCGCCCCCCGAGCTGCGCGCTGCGTACGCCGTGCTCGCCCAGAGCTGGGCGAGCGCCGGCACAGAGATCGTGACGGACGCGGAGCTCGAGCGCATCCCTCCCGGGAAGGCCGTCTGGATCCTCGGCTGGGAGAACCGCCTTCGCGGCGTCGTCGCGGAGGCGGTCACGGCGTACGGCGCCGCGCTCGGCGAGCGGGAGCTGCGCGTCGGTCGGACCACCTTTTCGCGGCCGACCCACGCGGTGGTCGTGGTGGCGCGCAACCCCGCGGACGCGGCGCAGGTCGTCGCCTTCGTGGGCGCGGATCGGCCGGGCGCGCTGCCGGCGCTCGGACGCAAGCTGCCCCACTACGGGAAGTACAGCCTCCTCGGGTTCGAGGGCGACGAGCCCGCGAACGTCGCGAAGGAGACGTGGCCGGTGCTGGCGTCGCCGATGGCGGTGGGGTTCGGGGCAGCGAGCGCGCTCCCCCCGCGCGCGGCGCTGCCGCAGAGGCGCGCGCTCGCGGAACCGCCGCGGAGGTGAATCCCCCGGCTGGCCTACTTCCAATCGATGTACCGGATCTTCGTCTGCTCGGGGATCAGCCTGCCCAGGTCCTCGCCGTCCCGGGTCATGATCCGGGCATCGGTGTATCCGACGGACCGCAGGTAAACGAGATAGCCGCCCGACGGATTCGCGACGGGGAGCCAGTTCACCCAGCCATTGGCCATCAGCATCCGCTCGCCGCTGCCGTCCATGCGCGCCTCCACGATGTGCCACGGCGTGAAGACCGACGATGGATCGGTGGCGTAGTTGGTGCTCTTCGGGAAGCGTTCGAACACCGCGACCGTGCTCGTGGCGGTAGGATCGTGGTCCGACGTGCCGGCCGCGCTCGTCAGCTGCACGACGTTGGTGCCGTCGGCGTCCATCACCGCGATGCGCACCTCCGGCGCCGTGCTGAACCGGTCGGTCTTGAACACGATCCGGCCGTCGGGAAGCCAGTCCGGATCGTTGTCGTCCGCGCCCGGCGGAGTCAACACCGCGAGCTCCGTGCCGGCCGCGGTCATTCGGACCAGCGACGCCTTCCCGCCGCTCCGGAACGACGCGTAGACGATCTCCGTGTCGTCGGGCGACCAGCCCGGGTGTCCGTCGAGGATCGCGTTCCTCGTGATCGACGTGAGACCGGTGCCGTCCACGCCCACGGTGTAGATCTCGTAGTCGGCGTAGGCCGTGCTGCTGCCCGGCGCGCCGTGGAACGCGATCGTCGTCCGGTCGTGCGAGAGGGACACGCCGTCCACGTACAGACCGGTGGAATTCGTCACGCGGGTGACTGCGCCCGTGCCGGGGTCGAACGTGTAGATCTCGCCGAGAGCGTTCTCGTGGTCGCTGATGAAGACCAGCAGGCCGGTGAGCGCCGATGGGAGCTCGGGCCGAGCGTACTGCCCGGGCGTCGCGTACGTCAGCGTCGGCCACGCGCTCGTGCTCGTCCCGGCGCCTGGCACCACGGACCCTGCGAGCCAGCCGATGTTCCCCGAGAACGGCCCAAGAAGCTGAACGTGGTCGTAGATCATCACGTTGAACCGGGTGGAGGCGTTCAGGAGGCCGTCCTGTCCCGCAGCATCGGCGGCGAGCGGGACGAGGAACTCGGCCCGGTGCTTCCCCGCCGACCAGGTCATCCTGCCCAGGCCGTCCGCGGCGACGTCGTCCGCGGTCGTTCCACCGTCGACGTGGAGGTCGCCGTACAGCGACCCGTAGATGCTCATGATGACGCGATGGGCGTCCTCGTTCTGCTCCAGCACCCCGTCGCCGTCGTTGTCGAAGAAGAGGACGACCCCGTCGAAGTCGTTCAGCCCGAGCGCGGGATTCGAAGGCGTTCTCCGTGGGATCGTCCCACTCCAGGGCGACGTAGAGGTCCGCGTCGTCGTTGGCGATCGCCCAGCGCAGCGTCGTCGTCGCGACCGTGGTCCCGGCGCCCAGCGCGTCGACGAGGTCGACGCTCCGCTCCTGAAGCGAGGCGAAGGCCGAGAAGTCCACGGCGCCGTCGATGGGGAGGCGCTCGACGAGGGGCCTCGGTGGCGGCGTGACGTCCGAACCGCTCGACTTGCTCGAGCATGCGACCGCGGCCGCGGAGCTGAAGACGATCGCGGTCATCCGGACGACGGCGTTCATCGAGGCTCCCGTCGCGCCATGATACCTCGATATCCACGCATCCCTGGGGCCGGGCGTGCCATGACGGGCGAGCCGGTCCGTGGACGCTGCACCATGCTGTGGTCAGTGCGTCGGTCGGGGGGGACGTGATGCGTCGCGAGCGTCAGCCGCGCGGGGCGGGGCGCCCGTACAGCTTCCGCAGCTCGTCCTTCGCCTTCCGGATGGCCTGCTTCTTCGCGGCCGGCAGGTTCCGGCCGGCGCGGTTCTCGTAGAACGTCAGCATCGACATGGCGGACCGGAACGGGGAGGACTTCTTGCGCGTGCTGCGCTCGGCGGAGCGTTTCAGCGAGCGCGCCATCTCGCGCGGGCCGAGCTTGAACACGCCGCGCTCGAGGTCGAGCGCGTCACTGCGCTCCATCACCTGGCGGGACCACCGGCGGGTGGTTGCCTTCGTGCTCCCCGAGCGCCCGCTCTTGCGCGTCCGCTTCCCCGGCCTCGCTGTCATCGCGCACCTCGCTCCGCAGTCATACGCGTCGGCCTCGCTGCTTCCCTACTCATTCAGTAATCACTCTGGTCACGAGCTTGGCGCCGGATGCTTCGACCATCGGGGCTCCTGCGAGAAGCTCCCGGACGCACATCGCCCGCG
Source organism: uncultured delta proteobacterium (assembly GCA_963721145.1). GTDB lineage: Bacteria > Myxococcota > Myxococcia > Myxococcales > Anaeromyxobacteraceae > Anaeromyxobacter. The sequence goes on from CAVRIC010000002.1 coordinate 565,008, forward strand.
CGACGTGCGTCGATGTCGGCGTGAGTGCGGTTTTTCGCGATGGCTGCCTTCGCGTATGGTGAAGCGTTCGCCCGTGTGCAGGGACGCCCACAAGGAGCTCACCGCATGACGCGATCCGCCCTCCCGATCCTCGCCGTCCTCGTCGCCGCCGTGGCGCCCGCCGCTCGGGCGCAGGCGCCTTCGTACCAGCCGATCCGCGTCGACCTCACGTTCTACGGTGCGTACGCGCCCGCCGACGTGACGTCGTGGGGCGGCGGCGTCGCCCTCGAGCCCAAGTTCAACGCGACGGATCACCTCGCCGTCGGCCTCCGCCTCGACGCGGCGGCCTTCGTGACCCAGGACATCAACGTGAGCTCCGGCACCGGGTCCGCGTCTGCGAACGTGTCGCAGGGAGCACGGGCGATCACGACCCTGCTCGCGAAGGTCGACTATTACCTCACGTCCTCGCCGGTGCGGCCGTTCGTAGGCCTCGGGCTCGGGCTCTACCGCATCGGCGCCGGGTCGCAGAGCATCTCGGGAGGAACCGTGGTCCAGACCGCGCAGTCATTCCGCGGGTTCGGGTTCGCGCCGCAGGTCGGCGTCAACCTCGGCTGGTTCCGGCTGGCGGCGACGTACCATGCCGTGATGGGCGGCGACATGGTCGTCGCGACGCAGGCCGTCGGGGCAACGGCCCCCACGAACGTGAAGCTCTCGAAGAACTTCTTCGCGTTCGAGCTCGGCGGGACGTTCGGCGGCGCGCGCCGGCTCTAGACGTTCACGCGGGGCTCCCTCGGGTGCCGTCGCCGGCTTCGGCGCCGACGAGGTGCGCGACGTGCGCGACGACGACGTCGCCATACCGCCCGGCCTCCTCCCACGAGAAGCCGGCCTCCTCGAGCAGCGTCGGGATCCGCCCGCGGAGGTTCTCGGCGACGTGCTCGAACAGGCCGAGCCGCGCTGGCCAGAGGAGCGCGCGGAGAAGCCTGGAACGCGGCACGCCGAAGTCCACGAGGACGAGCGCCCCGCCGGGCGCGAGCACGCGCCGCCACTCCCGCAGCGCCGCGCGCTTCGTCGGAGCGTCGAGGTGGTGGAACATGAGGCTCGACAGGACGACATCGAACGAGTGATTGGGGAACGGCAGCGCCTGCGCCCAGCCGCGCGCCAGCTCTGCGGCGACGCCCGACGCGCGGAGCTTCGCGTCCGCCTGGGCGAGCATCTCCGGATCCGGATCGAGCCCCACGAGCCGTGCCGGGTTCGCCTCCCGCCACAGCGTGCGCAGGAGCTCGCCGGTCCCGCAGCCCACGTCGAGCACGCGCTTGCCGGTGACCGGGCCGATGGTGCGCACCTCGAACGCGCGGAACCGGTCGCCGAGCCCGAGGAGGCGGCTCAGGCGATCGTACGACGGGGTGAGAAACCGGAAGCCCGCGCCAGGGATGAGGCGATGGACCGGCATGTTCGCTCCGGATCGAAGCCTACCTGAACCTGCCACGCTGGTGTGGGCACAGATTTCGGTATGGTTCGACGCGTGGGTGCTCGTGCTCGACACCCGGGGCGTGAACGTCTGGTGCGCCGCCGGCAAGGGAACGTTCGGGACGGAGGAGCTCGCCCGCCGCATCCATGCAGTCGCGCTCGAGCGGGTCGTGGGGCACCGCCGGGTCATCGTGCCGCAGCTCGGCGCTCCGGGGGTGAGCGCGCACGAGGTGCAGCGGGCCACGGGGTTCCGCGTGCATTTCGGGCCGGTACGCGCTTCGGACATCGCCGCGTACCTGGGCGCCGGGCTCGAGGCAACCGCCGAGATGCGGCGCGTGCGGTTCGGGATCGGCGAACGAGCGGTTCTCGTTCCGATGGAGCTCATCCCAGCCATGAAGGTACTCGCGGCGTATGCGGCGCTCATCCTCCTGCTCTTCGGCGTCGGTCCGGAGGGATTACACCTCGTGAAGGTCTGGTCGGCAGGGCTCCCCTTCGCCGGCCTCGGACTCGTCGCGGTCGGTCTCGGGCGCCCTGTTGACGCCGCTCTTCCTGCCGATCGTGCCCGGCCGCGCGTTCGCGATGAAGGGGTGGCTCGTCGGTCTCGCGCTCACCCTCGGATACGCCGCGCTGGTCCCGGCGATTCACGGCAGCGGCCTGCTGCTCACGGCGTTCGCGTACGTGCTCGCGCCGGCCGCGAGCTCCTATCTGGCGCTCCAGTTCACGGGATCGACCACGTTCACCAGCATGTCGGGCGTGAGGAAGGAGCTTCGATACGCGGTGCCCATCCACCTCGCCGCGGCCGCGATCGCCGTCGCGCTGCTCGTGGCGCACGAGGTGGGGACGTGGATCCTGGATCATCAGACGGCCGCCAACGGGATCCCGAGCCGCTCCGCGCATGCCCGCATCCGCCCGTCGTACGTCGCCAGCGCGAGCTTCTGGTCGCGCGCGACGAGATACTGCGCTGTCGCGAGGTGCAGGGCGTCCAGCGTGCGCACCGGCGCGGGGAACGGCTCGAGCGCGCGCGCCAGGACGGGAGGGGCCAGCTCGACGAGCGACACGCGCGCCAGGATCTCCCGGACCCCGTCCCCGTGGCTCGTCGCGGCGCGGCGCGCGTTCACGCGCGTCCAGAGCTCGTACTCGAGCAGCCGGCTCGAGACGAGCGGCTCGCGCCACAGGGCGTCCGAGGGGCGCTGGTCCTCCGCGAACAGCTCGGCGAGCGCCACCGAGGTGTCGAGATAGATCATCGGTCGGAGCGATCCGTGTCGAGCTCCGAGAGGACACCGCGGAGCTTGTCCTTCGGCACCGGGGTTCGCGGGCGCGTGCCCGGGCCGACCAAGGCGGGCGAGACCACGCCCTCGCGGACGAGCGATGCGAGCACCGCGTCCGAGACCGTTTCCGCGCGTCCGGGCTGCGGCGGGACGAGCTCCGCGACGACCCGATCGCGGTCCGCGATGAGGACCGTCTCGCCCTGGGAGGCCAGGCGGACGTACTCCGACAGCTTGTTCTTCAGGACCTTGAGGCCGACGGTGCGCACGAGACGAAAGTAGCTTCTGGGAGCTACTTTCGCAAGGCCGCACAGACGCGCGCAGCGCGCAGGTGATGCAGCACCGATTCGCTACGGCTGCAACATCCGGTGGACGATCGTCCGCACGTGGATCTGGGTCGTGGAGTGGAGGTCATACAAGCCGCTTGCAAGCGTCCGGGCAGGCGCTCGATCCGTGGATCCCGTCGAAATCGCCTGGGATCTCGTGCGCCGCGCATCCGCGGTCCCACGGTGAGCACATTTCATGCGGACGCAGCGGAGGATGTCACGTCGCGTCACAAGGGAGGCGACAATGGTACGCCGCACACTCGGGCTTCTCGCTGCCGTCGCGCTGCTCACTCCAGCCGCCGCGAGCGCGGCCGTCCAGATCGAGGGCTTCTACGGCATCGAGCGGCCACCCTCGGCGGACTTCAGCTCGGCGGTGAGCGGCGCCACGAGCGAGCCGCGCTTGTTCAAGAGCTCGCTCCAGATGGCCGGCGGCGACCTCCTCCTGAACCTCGGCGGGCTCGAGCTGGGTGCCATCGTCGACACGACCTTCGGCAATGACACGGCGTCCCAGACGGCGATCGGGGCGCTCGCAGGGGTCGCCCTCGGGACGACGCTCAAGATCGATCTGCTCGCCGAGGCGGGCGGGCACCGCTACGGGAACTTCGCCAGCAACCCGGAGATCGTGACCGCCAGCTCGAAGGACCAGTGGTTCTTCTACGTGGGCCTGCGGCCAGGCTTCACGGTCAAGCTCGGCGGCGGACCGCTTTCGATCGGGGTGTGGGGGTTCGTCCGCTGGGACGTGAACACCGAGAACGTCCCGGTGACGGTAGGGAGCGCAGGGAGCGCGGGCTCGTACAAGCTCGGAGGCACGACCATCGGAGCAACGCTGCGGCTCGGGTTCGAGCTGTAGGCCGGGAGAGGCGCCTGCCCGCACGCCCCGACGTTCGACGTGGCGCCCGCGCCCGGGCGCGCCGAGCTGTAGGAGCGCCTGCCTCCCGCTTGGGACGCGGTGGTCGTGTCGCGGCATGCGGCTCCCAACCCTCCCCATCGTATGACGGGGTGAGAAACCCGAAGGCCGCGCCAGGTATGAAGCGATGCGATGGCATGTTCGCTCCCGGTCGAAGGGTAGCCGAACCCGGGGGCGCTGCGGTGAGCCAGATGGTCGCGGGCCCGGCGAGGGCACCGGGGGCTGATATGGTCAAAGGCCCATTCGCTGAGGACCCCCGCTCGCGAACCTGGAGCACCGCCCGATTTCGACGCCCCGGCGGCGAGAGCTTGCGTATCAGACGTAGTCGAATAAGTATTCGATCATGTCGGACGATGCCTTCCGGCTCGACTACCGCGGCTGCCGGGACATCCTCGCCCGGCGCCTCGCCGAGCCCGCTCCCGGGCGCATCCAGCTCCTCGCGGGCCCGCGCCAGGTCGGGAAGACGACGCTGCTGCTCGAGCTCGCGCGCGACGCGGGCGAGCAGGCCGTCTACGCGGCGGCGGACGCGCCGGAGGCGGCGCTGCCCGGATTCTGGGAGCGGCTCCTCTCCAGGGCTGAGGACGTCGCCGCGGTGCGGGGACGCGCCGTCGTCCTGCTCGACGAGGCACACCTCCTTCACGGCTGGGCGGCGCGCCTGAAGGGGATCTGGGACCGCTTTCGTCGGCGCCGCACCCCCGTTCATCTGGTCGCGACCGGCTCGTCGGCGCTCCACCTGAACGCCGGCTCCCGCGAGAGCCTCGCCGGCCGGTTCGAGCGCCTCACGCTCGCGCACTGGTCCGCGTCATCGATCGCGCAGGAGCTGGGAGTGCCGCCGGTCGAGGCCGCCGAGCTCGTCGTCCGGCTCGGCTCCTATCCCGGAGCGTTCCCGCTGCGGGAGGACCTGCCGCGCTGGTCCGCGTACGTCCGCGACGCGATCCTCGAGCCTGCGATCGGACGCGACATCGTCGCGCTCGCCGCGGTGCGGCGCCCGGCTTTGCTCAGGCAGGTGTTCGGCGTCGCCGCGTCGTCGCCCGCCCAGATCGTGTCGCTGCAGAAGATCGAGGGACAGCTCCAGGATGGGGGCGCGCTCGAGACGATCGCGCACTACCTCGCGCTTCTCGAGGAGGCGTTCCTCGTGGCGCCGCTTCCGAAGTGGTCAGCCCGGCAGGCACGGCGCCGCGCCGCGCCGCCGAAGCTGGTCACGCTGAACAACGCCCTCGTCGCGGTGATGGACCCCGCGGGCATTCCCGACGCGCGCTCGCGACCGGAGCGCTTCGGGACTTGGGTCGAGAACGCGTGCCTCGCGCATGCCTGGAACTCGGGCCAGAGCATCTCGTACTGGCGCGAGGAGCCGCTCGAGGTCGATGGCGTCGTCGAGGGGAGCTGGGGGAATTGGGCCTTCGAGGTGAAGACGGGAAAGTTCCGCTCGAGCGACCTCCGTGGCCTGCTCGAGTTCGTCCGGCGCAACCCGCAGTTCCGGCCGCTCGCGATCTGCGCGGCGGAGGGGCGCGCCGAGGCGGAACGCGCCGGCGTCGAGGCGGTGTCGTGGCAGGAGTTCCTCCTCGCCGGTCCGCCGCGCAATAGCGGCATCTCGACCGAGGCTTCGCGCTCCGCGGCCGACATTGACGAGGCGGCCGAGGCCGAGCCTCCGCCGCGGCGCTGACGACTGCCCGCCCGTGTATCGCCTCGTCCCCTGTCCACGGACGACCCCGCGAACGACCATCATTCGCGGCTGTCCGGCACCGGCCCCCGCGCACCGGTCCCTTCGGGCACCGGTCCCGTACGGCGATCGTTAGCCGATCCCGGTCGCATGAAGGACGCGTGACAGACACGGGCGTCGCGTCCAGCGACGGTACGCCTCGATCCACTCCGCGCCCGCGGGCGGCGGTAAAGGGAGAGGCAGCTCGAGGATTGGAATGGCGTGGCGCGCGCGCCCTCGCGTGCAGGTGGCGACAATCTCGTCGGCGCTGGTGAGGTCGATGCGCTCGACGATGACTTCCACTCCGAGCACCTGGGCTTCGAAAGGCAACGCGAGGTCGTCTTCCATCATCGTGTAGAACCCAGCGCGCTGCTCCGACTCCCCGTAGGCGTCGACCGTTGCCTCTTCGACATCGCGTCGAGTCTGGCGGTGCTTGGCTGATGCCGGCGACCGAAGTTGCGCTGTTTCTTCGTGGCAAGTCTATCGCGGGTAGACATTCCAGGCCTCGACGAGGTGCCACGCCGCTCGCGTACCCTCCTACGCGCCATCAGCGCCTCCGAGCACGCGCAGCGCCTGGATGTCACGCCGGTCGAGGCGCCACACCTCGCCATCCAGCGCCACCGTCACCTCCAGGGCTCGACCTCGAGGACGGAGCCACGCCGAGCGCGCGACCACGGATTGGCCCAGCCCGGAGCCGACCCGATCACGATGTCCACCGGGGCGGTAGCGCAGCGTCGTCTCATCGGGATGCTAGCGCGACCCTTGCTCGGTCCGGCTGCCGTGCGTCTCCTCTTCGACCGCGGGACGATCCTCTCCGTGACGCGCCGGAGGGCGTCGATCTCTCCGACCTGCTGGGGTGCTTGACGCCTCCGTCGAATCAGCGCGGGTGTGCGCGTGATGCGAGGACGGTATATTCCGGGCGATGTCGCTCCTGAACCCGACGGCTCCCGACCGGATGGTCGACGCGGAGGGACGCCCCTACTTCCTGTGGGACGTCGACATGACCCTGGACCGGTTCCGGGCCGGCCTGCGGGATCCCGATCCGGAAGTGAGGGCGTACCTCGTGGCCAAGCTGATGCGGCAGGCGAAGCCCGACGACGTGTTCCTGTTCCTTCGACTGGCCGACATCATCGAGCTGTGGCCTCGCCTCGAGCGGTTCCTGGGGCGCTCGATGCCGATGTGGCAGTGGCTCCTCGAGCGCTGGCGCGAGGGGGGACATGGGCGAGGGTAGGCTCACTTTGGCGCAGGTGGAGGTCCTCCGCGCCCTCGCAGGGGATCGTCCCGGCCTGGAGGCTCGCGGGCGGTGCGGCGCTGGCCGGCTTCTACACGCGGCACCGTGGAACGCGCGACCTCGACCTGTTCTGGCTCGGCAAGGACCTCGCGCAGCTCGACGCGGAGATCCTGCGGCGGCTCGCGGCCGCGGGCTTCGCCGGCCAGGTCCTGCAGCCGGCTTTCTGCCGGCTACGCGTCGTGCGCGGCTCCGACGTCGTGATCGTCGATCTCGTCGCCGATTCGGTTCCTACCATCGCGGACCCGACAGAGCATGCGCTCGGAGACGTGCGGATCCTCGTGGACCCGCCTCACGAGATCCTGGTGGCGAAGCTGTGCGCACTTCTGAGCCGCTCCGAGCTGCGCGATCTCGAGGACGTTCGCGCTCTGCTCGATGCCGGCGGCGACCTCGTCCGCGCCCTGGCGGACGCTCCGCGCAAGGATGCCGGCTACTCGCCCGTCACGCTCGCCTGGGTGCTCGAGCAGCTTCCCATCGCTGCCATGGGCCGCGCCCTGGCGCGCGCGGCGGACGAGATCCGTGGGCTCGAGGACTTCCGCCAGAAGCTCGTCGGCGAGATCCTGGCAGCGGCGAAGCCCGACTAGCGCGGCGCGGAGCCGCTGGCGTGATTCCTTCTCGGCTAGAGAGCGGAAGGATTCAGGGGACTTGGCGACGCGCGTGTCGAATCGATAGGAGCTCGGGTTTGCGAGAGACTACGAATCCGAAGGCCAAGCGGGAAGCCTTTCGGGGCCCATCAAATCGGCCGCCAGCGCGCGGCCTTAGCACTGCGCTGGACAGGCCCGTCTCGCGTTGACGGAATCTTGCCGTAACTTTCGTGGTGCGACTCGCAGTAAGAGGGCCGCGCGCACGTCGCCGAGGAGCGCGCGCTCCGTGCGTGCGATCCGCTGAAGAAGCGCTCACCCCTTCGCCGTCGCGCCTCTCAGCTCGAGCCCGAGCGCCCGGATGACCTTCATCACGGTACCGAACTCCGGGTTTCCACCGGGCGAGAGGGCCTTGTAGAGGCCCTCCCTCGTCAGCCCGGTCTTGCGAGCGAGCTGCGACATCCCGCGTGCACGGGCGATGTTCCCGAGCGCGATCGTGATGAAGGCGGGATCATCACGGCCCTCTTCGAGACAAGCCTCCCAGTAGCGGGCGATGTCCGCCTCGGTCTTGAGGTGCTGTGCCGAGTCCCACTTCTTGAGCTTGATCTTGCCTGCCATCTGCTCTCCTACACCTGCTTCGCGAGCTTCTTCGCCAGTTCGATGTCCTTCGCCTGGGTCGCTTTACCGCCGCCGACGAGCAGGATGACGACCTCGAGCCCGCGCTGAAGGAAGTACACGCGGTAACCAGGACCGTAGTCGATCCGCATCTCCGAGACGCCCTCTCCCACCGGCTTGCAGTCGCCCAGGTTGCCGGACTCCGCTCGATCGATGCGCGCCTGAATGCGGGCGGCCGCCTGGCGGTCGCGGAGACGCTCGAACCACTTGTCGAAGACCGGGGTCGTGTAGATCGCCGGCACGCCAGGATGTTAACTCTGGTTCACGCCGACGTCAACCATGGTTCACGCAGGAGGCGCGTGCCTCGCCAGAATTCCGTCGGCCGGGAACTGTTGACGAATCCGCGGGTGGCCACGATCTTGCCGCGCCATGGTCCGCCTCTTGGCGGCGCTGGTTCCCGCGCTGCGTTCTGCCTTCCGTTCTCGCCGCGACCTCGTGCTCGAGAACCTTGCCCTGCGCCAGCAACTCGCCACCCTCGCCTCTCGCCAGCGACCTTCTCTCCAACCGGCCGACCGCGCCTTCTGGGTGGCGCTGCGCAACCTCTGGCCGGGCTGGGCGCGGGTCCTCGTCATCGTCCAGCCGGAGACAGTCGTTCGCTGGCATCGCGCGGGATTCCACCTCTCCTGGGCCCGCCTCTCTCGGCACGCCCGTCGGCCGGGCCGCCCGCCCTCCCGCGGGAGGTTCGCAGCCTCATCCGGAGGATGGCCTCCGAGAATCCCTGGGCGCTCCCCGCATCCACGGCGAGCTCCCTCGCCTCGGGTTCGCCGTCTCCGAGCGCAGCGCCAGCGCCTTGTCCAGCCGGCGCTGCACTATCGTTCGCGAGCGGCGCGAGGGGATGCGGCCAACCCATTCGCGCACGACGCTGCGGCGGAAGCCGCGCGGCAGCTCGAGCTCGGGCAACGCGGTGAACAGACGCCCTCGAGTGGGTGAGAGGTAAAGGAAGTCGAAGAGGGCCTTCTCCGGAAGAGCCAGCTTCGTCCCCGACGCCGGATCGTGCTCGAACCCGCCGAACAGCTCGGGGCGGACGTGATGGACGCTGTAGGTGCCGACCTTCGTCTCGATGCGGTCGCTGCGCGCGAGGGAGACGAGATAGATCATGGATGGGATCTGCATGACCATGCCACGCCGGTACAGCGCGGTCTGCAGCGATACGTAGCTCGGATACGGCGCGGTCACGTACTCGGCCAACGCCAGCGGATCGGGTCGGTCGGAGAGAGCCCAGAGCCCACGGCGGACCGGGGTCACCAGGCCCGATGAAGCGAGCCGCCGCAGTGTCAGGCTCGCGGCTGCTGTCGACACGCCCAGAACGGCCGCAGCATCGGCGGTGGTCGCGGCCGGTACGTGAAGGCTCCGAAGCCGTCCCAGGGCCTCACGGGCGTTCATGACGCGCCTTCTCCAAGAGGTCGACCACCTGCATCTGGAGCGCGTCCCACGCTTCGCGGGATCCGTATGTGTCGAGGTGGTCCGGCTGCAGGTACGATCCCACCTGCGACTTGAAGTCGGCGTAGGAGACGTCCATCGCCCGCTCGATCGCCTTCGGGAGAACAGAGCGGATCGACTGGAGCGCATCCACCTTGCCCCCTGACTTGGCGAACAGCACACCGAGGTCGAACACGTCCCGCGCCTGGACGACGCTCCGACCGGCGAGGGCCCCGACCTTCTGGCGCAGGGCCGCCGCGAGGGGGTAATGAGGTGCGAGAAAAGGCATCAGCTGATGCTCGGCCAAGACGCTTGCCGCGATCGGCTCGACCTTGGATTCCTCCATCGTTGGTCGTCGCGAGAACTCGATCTTCGTGTGGAGGGGGGTGGCATGCCCTTCGGCGGAGAGGCCGACCTTCCAGCGCTGCGTCGTCTCGGTTTGCTTGGGCGCGGTGACGCTCGCGATCGCGATGCCGCGGCTTCGGAGCGCCAGGGACAGCGCTGGGCCGCTCAAGACGGCGGAAACCTTCTCCTTCAGCGCGTGGACCGGCAGTCCAGCGACGTCGAGATCGATGTCCTCGGAGCACCGCACGCTTTCGAAGAAGAGCCGCAGGTTGCAGCCCCCCTCGATGGCGAAGCTGCCCTTCGACGGCCCCGAGCAGAGCAGGCGCACGAAGTGGAGGTGGAACAGCTCGACGGCCTGGCGGTCCGATATCACGCGACTCGTAAATACGAACTGTTAACACTAATGTCAACTTCGCGTAGTCCTGACTTCTCGCGGTCTGGAACGCGGTCGCGGCGAAGTAGCAGGAGCCGACCCGGCGTCGTCGGGAGGTTCCCGCACCGCGACGAGGCGACGGCGCAGGCTGTGCGGTTCCGCGCCGAGCACGTGCGGTGGGCTTTCCGGAGTGGACTGGCTCGACACGATTCGAGAACATGCCGAGATGCCTGTCGTCCGCCTCGGAGACGCGAGCGTCCGGTTCGACGACGAAGGGCAAGGCGAGCCCGTCCTGCTCCTGCACGGCTTCCCGACGACGCGGCTGCTGTGGAAGGGCGTCGCGCCACTGCTCGCGAACGCGGGGTTCCGGGTCATCCTGCCGGACCTCGTCGGCTACGGGGACTCGCACTGCCCCCCGACGGCGAAGCCCGACATGGCGAGCCAGGCCGGATGGATGCTCGGCCTCCTGGATCATCTCCACCTCGCCCGCGCCGCAGTCGTGGCGCACGACGTCGGCACCGCCGCCGCACAGCTCCTCGTGGCGCGGGCGCCGGAGCGTGTCCGGAAGCTCGTGCTGATGGACGGCGTGCACGCCGACGCGTGGGCGATGGACGCGGTCGCCCCGATCCTGACCTGGCGGGAACCGTCGCGTCTCTTCCGCGTGCTCGTCCGGCAGATGCGAACGAGCAGCGGCGTGGCGAGGATCGGAGAGGACGCGGTCCGCGAGGTGCTCGCGCCGTACGAGGGCGAGGAGGGCGGCGCCAAGCTCATCCGCGCGGCCCGTGCGCTGAATCCTCGACAGACCGTCGAGATCATGCCGGCGCTGCGCGCCCGGCGCGTGCCCGCGCTCGTGCTGTGGGGCGAACGCGACACCTACCTCGACGTCGACACCGTCGGTCGTCCGCTCGCGGAGCTGCTCGGCGCGGAGCTCGTCCTGCTTCCGGGCGGGCACTTCGTGCCGATGGAGTGCCCGCGCGAGGTGGCGGATGCGGTGGAACGGTTTCTCGCGACGACGCGAGCTGCCTGCCCGTCGTCTTCCTGACGGCGAGAGGAGGCCGGGGCGTCCATCGAGGGGTAGCTCCCGTCACGGACCCGTTCCCGGTACGAGGCGACGAGCGCGCGGTAGTCGCGCACGATCGTCTGCTGGATTGAACCCGCTTCGATCGCCAGCAGGTGCGTCAGCGCTACGCGACGCGATTCCTAGCTGATACGCTTCGTGATGTGCGATCTCGCACCTGAGCTCGGAACGCCAACACTGTGAGGACCCCATGCGCCACCGCCTGCTCCTGCTGCTCGCCCTCGCCGCGCCGGGCTGCGCCGTCAAGGGCGCGGCGAATTACGCGCCCCCGCGCGAGCGGGCCACCGAATGCGTCTCGTACTGCGACGCGCTCTCCATGAGGCTTGCGGCAGTCGTCATCATCAGCAACTCGGCCGGCTGCGTGTGCGAGCCGACGGACGCCGCCCGCGCGGCGGACCGCGGCGCTGCGGCAATCGCGGGTGGCGCCGCGATTCAGGCCGCAGCGGAGCGGCGCCGGGCGGCCGCGGGCATGGCTCAGACATCCCTGCGCTGACCCGCCGGATGGGTCCTCCGAGAGGTGGGAGCTACTGAACCACCGCCACCCGCGTCCGCACCGTTCCCGCGCGGCCCTGGTCGTCTACGGCGCGCACCAGGAAGAGTCCCGGCCGCGCTTTCCACAGGAGCGGCTCGCCGCGACGGCTCTTGCCGACGAGCTCGGCGTCCACGAACCAGAAGAGCTCGCGCGCATCCGCGTCCGTCACCGCAGTGAGCGGGATGGGATCCTCCCCGACGGTCGCCGCGCGCAGCGAGTAAGTGACGCCCTCCTGCGGCGAGGTGATCCTCGGCGGCACGCCCCGCGCGGCCCGCTCGTCGAGCCGGCAGCCCGGCGCCTCGGGCGGCGGAACGCGCCGGGGGATCCCCGCCTCCGCGAAGAGCCGCAGCAGATCGGACGGCCAGAACTCGTACACCTCCTTGCGCATGCCCGGAACGGCGGCGCAGGTCCGCCGTCCGGCGCGGTCCACATGAACCTCGCGGTGCACGTCGCAGGTGTCGATGGGGGAGATGCCGGGCAGAAACCAGGTGGTCGCCGTGTGGCGGCAGTGTGGTCCAGGCAGCTTGCCGGACACGGCGCAGACCGCGACGCGGACGAGCCCGGGAGGTCGCGGTCGCGAAGCGGGTTCGAGCCGCCCCTCGGCCCGGAGCGCGTCGACGATCTGGAAGAGGAGCGGCGCCGCCGCCGAGAGCCCGACGAACGCAGGGTTCCCCTGTCCATCGAAGCGCCCGACCCAGACCGCGAGGACGTACGGTCCGAAGACGCCCACCGCCCAGGCGTCCCGGTAGCCGTGCGAGGTTCCCGTCTTCCATGCGATCGGGTTGGAATCACGGGTGACTCTCCCCGTGAACGTGGGTTCCGGCCGCGGGTTCTGCTCGAGCATGTCGAGCACCACCCACGCGGCCTCCTCGGAAAGGAGTCGCTGTCCGGGCGCCGCTGGCGCCGCCAGGCGCGTCCGGAGCGGGCGGAGGAGCCCGCCGTTCGCCAGCAGCGCGTACAGGCCGGCGAGCTCGTCCATCGTCACCTCGGCGCCGCCGAGGACGAGGGCGAGGCCGTAGTGGGCCTCGGGCAGCAGGCCGGTGATCCCGGCGCGCGAGAGGAACGCGTGCAGGCCGGGATCGAGCCGTGTCGCGACCTCGACGGCGGGGACGTTGCGGCTGCGGACGAGCGCCTCGGTCGCGGAGAGCGGCCCAGCGAAATGGCCGTCGAAGTTCTCCGGGTCGTAGCCGCGGAAGCGCGCCGGCGCGTCCTTCAGGACCGAGAGCGGGTGGACGAGGCCCTGCTCCAGCGCGAGCGCGTAGAGGAACGGCTTCAGCGCCGATCCCGGCGAGCGCTTCGCTCGCGTGCCGTCGACCTGACCTTCGATCCGCGCGTCGAAGAAGTCCGCGGAGCCGACCGCCGCCAGGACCTCCATCGAGCGGCGATCGACGAGCAGCGCGGCGGCGTTGTCGATCCCGACCGCGCGCCGCCGATCGACGTGAGCGCGCAGCGCGCGCTCGACGAGCCGCTGCCGCCGCAGGTCGAGCGTGGTCACGACCGTCCCCTCTCGGCCGGAAGCGAGCACGCCGTCCACGAAGTGGGGAGCGAGGAACGGCAGCGCCTCCGGGGCGCGCGCGGCGACCTGCGCCGTGAGACCCGCATGCTCGGTCCGGTCGCTCGGATGCGCCGCGGACCACCGCCGGCCGAGCGCCGCACGCGCCGCCTCCAGCGCGCCGCCCGGCTGTCCTGGTGCACGGCGAGCCGGGCTCTGCGGGATGACCGCCAGGGCCAGCGCCTCGTCGAGACCGAGGCGCTCCGCGTCCTTCTCGAAGTAGATCAGGCTCGCCGCGCCCACGCCCTCGATGTTGCGGCCGTACGGGGCGAGATTCAGATACGCCTCGAGGATCTCCTCTTTCGAGTAATGCCGCTCGAGCTGCACGGCGCGCAGGATCTGGCGGAGCTTCCCGCCCACCGTCCGAGAGTCGATGCCGTAGCGGATCCGGGCGAGCTGCATCGTCAGGGTCGAGCCGCCCATGCGACGACCGCGCCCGAGATACGTGCGGGCGGCGGCACGGATGAGCGCCACCGGGTTCACGCCGGGGTGGAGCCGGAAGAGACGGTCCTCGTGGAGGAGGGTCGCGTCGATCACGCGCGGTGAGATGCGCGCGAGCGGTACCCACAGCCGGTACCGCTCGTCGGGAGCGAGCGTGAGCCGGAGGAGCCGGCCCTCGCGATCGAAGACCGCGCGAGAGAAGCCGAGTCCCTCGCGGAGTGGCGGCCTTGGCAGAAGTAGCCACGCCGCCACAGCCGCGGCGACCGCGCTCCCGGCGAGAGCGATCTTCCGCCTGCGGTTCACTCGCCCTTGCCCGTCACCTCGAGCCGCGCGGGCAGACCGCGCGCGTGCACGGTCCGGTCGTACATCGACTCCGCGAACGGCGGTGGCACCGTGAACGTACCCCGGTTCGTCGCCTTGATCCGGTAGACGAACTCCCGAGTCTCCGGCCCGACTGCGCCGTACAGGACGACCCGGTCCTCGCGGACGTCCGCATACTCCGGCGCCCAGGTGGACCCGGACGTGCCGATCGGCAGCGCACCAGCCCCCGCCTGTCGTTCGTGCTCGACGCCCTGCTCGGGCGGTGGGCCCTCCTCCGAGTCGCCTTCGCCGTCCTCGCCCTCGCCCTCACCCTCACCCTGGGCGTTCCCGCGAGACCTGCCGTGCCCGGTTCCCTCCTCGCGCGCGTGGGTCTCTTGCGGCACCACGCGGGCCTGCTCGGCGAGGACCGGCTCGAAACCGCCCGGCAGGAGATCTACGACCGCGACGTTTGCGTGCCATCCGCCGAGGGATCGGATCTTCACGTGGACGTCGATCTCCGCGCCGAGCTTGGCTCCGCTGATGGTCTTTCCGCTACCGTCCTGGTACTCGCGGAAGACCTCCAGCTTGTCCTTCACCTCGGCGCTGGGCAGGGCCGCGTCGAAGCCGGCGAGCGTCGCCTGCCAGTACACCGGCAGCTCGCCGGTGCTCCCGAGGCGCAGCTTCGCCGCATCTGCGGCGAAGGCGACCTTCGGGAAGAGCCCGCCGGGAAGCACGAGTGGCCGGGCCTTGCCGTCCGCGAGCAGCTCCGAGACCGCGGCCTCCACCTGTCGTGCGCCGGCGCCGGCCGCCTGGGCGTACGCGTCGAGCGCGAGAATGGCGTACGCGGAAGACAGCGTGTTGAAGCTCCCGGCCGCAATGGGCCGGGTGAGCGCGTCTATTGCGTCGGGCGGCAACGTCGGGAGCCGGTCCGGGAAGTGGCGCGCGAGCACGTAGAGGAGCTGCGCGTCATGGACGAGGCCGTCGTAGAACACGCCATAGTCCGGCTGCTGCGGCGTTCCCATGCGGGCCTCGCCGATGAGCCGCGCCGCCGGGCCGTCCTGCTTCAGGAGCGCGTAGGTGGCGGCGAGGTGCACCGCCACGAGGTCCTTCTTCCATGCCCCGTCCTTCTGCTTGTCGAGCGCCTCGCGCAACGAGGCGACCTCGCGGCTGGTCACGACGCCGTTTCGGGTCAGGACGTAGAGGGCGTAGGCGCGCAGTCGCGCGTCGCTGAGCGCTGCGGAGCGACTCGTCGCGAGCCCGCGCGCGTAATCGAGCCCGCGCTGGAGCAGGTCCTGCGGCACCGGGTACTGGCGCTCCTTCGCCTCGGTGAGGAAGTGGAGCGCGTACACGGTCTGAAACTCGGAGACGAACCCGTTCGCCGCCCACATGCCGAACGCTCCCTCGGCGTTCTGGCGAGCGCGCAGCATGCGGAGCGCCGCGGCCAGGTTCGCCTCCACCTTCTCCGGCCCGAACCCGAACTCGGGCCGGCCTCTCAGGACGATCGCCGGGAACGCCTGCGACACGAGCTGTTCGGTGCAGCCGTAGGGGAACTTCGCAAGGTAGCCGATGAGGCCGTGCGCGAGCCCGAGCGGCAGGGGCGAGGCGGAGACCTCGAGCGTGCGGAACTCCGGGGTCATCCGCCGGGTGATCGGCTGCTCGTCCTGTCGACCGGGGCTAACGTGCCCGGACACGATCACCGTCTGGAACGGCACCGGCGGCCGCACGGAGAGGTCGACGGACTGCTGAGTGCGCTTGTCGCCCAGCACCGCGGTGAACCGGAGAGAGGCCGATCCGAGCTTGCCCTTCGCCCGCACCTTGAAGGTGGCGCTCGCCTCGCGGCCCTGCCCGACCTCGAGCATCCGCTCCGCGGCGTCCTGCACCTCGAGCTGCTCGGACGCGCCAAGCTCGAGCTTCACGTTCGCCCGGTTTCCGGAGCCCTCGACGTTGTTGGCCACGCCGACGCTCACCTCGAACAGGTCTCCGGGCGCGACGAAGGTCGGCGCGTTCGGGGTGATGACGAACGGACCGCGGATGAGCGCCTTGCGAGCGGCGGCGCCCACCGCCGCCGGCGAGACCGCGACGGCCATCACCCGCAGCGTGCCGTTGAAGGTCGTCCGGGACCATCCAGGTGAGCTCACGCTCCTTGCCGTCCACGTCGACGATGCCGGACCAGTAGACCACCGGCTTGTCTCGCTTGCGCTTGAAGGGGTTCAGGTTCTTTGCGATGGCAGCCTGGCCCTCGTCGCCGCCCGCCGCCGAGAGCGCCTGAACGACCGAGAACTCGGGCAGGATGAGGTCGAGGATCTGCTCGGTGCGGACCTCGAGCGCGCGCTTCTGGAAGAAGTGCGCGAGCGGGTCGGGCGTCTCGTAGCGGGCGACCTGCAGGATGCCCTCGTCGACGGCGAACACCACCGCCTTCCCGCTCTTCTGCGCACGGTAGCGGATGCTGAAGGGCTCGCCGGGGCGGGCCAGCTCCGGCGCGGACAGCTCGAGGTGGACCGTCCGGCTCTCGCGCGACACTGAGAACGGCGCCATCCCGTAGCTGAGCGGGCTCATGAAGATCTCGTGCGAGTCGAGGGCGCGCACGAACGCCACGCTCACGTAGCCGTTGCCCTCGAGGTCCGCCGGCACCTGGATCGTCTGCACGGAGCTCGTGGTGGTGGTCTTGAACCACTTCCACGCGTAGACGTGGTCGCGCTCGATGGTGATGAGGCCGGCGCCGGTGTAGGGCGCGGTGATCTGCAGCTCGATCTCCTCGCCCGGCGCGAAGTCGGTCCTGGCGAGCTTCACCTGGAGCTCGGCGTTCTTCTCGAGCGAGCGCGCGAGGTTCCCGGCCCCTGCGACGCTGAACGGAATCTTCGCGAGCTCGACCTTGTCGCCGTCGCGCACGACCACCTGGAAGTCGCCCGGCTCACCGGTGGGGAGCGCGTGGCGCGTTCCCTTCGCAGCGATCTCGAGCGGCTTCTTCCCGCGCGAGATCTCGCGGCGGACGGACTCGTAGCGGTAGGTGCCGTCGTTCTGCCGGGCGAGGACCGAGACCTACCGCAGCTCGACGAGCTCCGCCTCGAGCCCCTTCGCCTCGATGCTGGCGAGGTCCGGGCCGATGGCGACGAGCCGGACGGACCGGTCGCTGCCGCGTGAGACGTAGCGGAGCTCGCCGTCGGGCTTGTAGCCGACGAGGTAAGGGAGCGGTGACACCAGGACGGTCGCGGCCGCGGTCACGCCACGTCCGCCCTCGGCCTCGTAACCCTCCGCGCCGAAGGCGAGCCGATAGGTGGCCTTCTCGAAGCGCTCGAGACCGAGGGCGAACGCCGCCTCGCCCTTCGCGTCGGTCTGACCGTCCTCGAGTCTCTCGGAGAAGCCTTTCTTGGCCTGGAGCGGATCGCTGAAGACGTAGTCCTTCCAGAGGCGGAAGGCCGGAGGCGCGGGGGTCAGGGTCACCTCCGCCGCGACCCGCCGCGACTCGGCCGGCGTGCCGAAGAGGTTCTGCAGCGAGATCCGTCCCCTCAGGTCCTTCGGCGAGACCCAGCCCTCGGCCCTTTCGGCGGAGAGGTGGGCCGCGATCCTCATCCGGTCGGGCAGGAACTCCTCGACACGCACCGTGGTCGAGCCGAGGAGCGCGCCCCGCTTTCCATTCGCCTCGACCAGATAGAGGCTCACCACCCACGAACCGGTTGGAGCGGTCTCCTCGGTCCGATAGGAGAGCTCGGCGAAGCCGCTGGCCGGGAGGGCGACGCGCTCCTTCTGCACCTCGAGGCCGCGCGGGTCGGTGATGACCTCCTCGAGCGGCACGCCCGCAAGCGGCGCGCGCCAGTCCGGTGGCTTCACGACGAACGCGACGTGGAAAAGCTCGCCGGGGCGATAGAGGCCACGGTCGGAGAAGAGGTACGCATCGAGCTTCGGTCGGCCGCCGGTGACCACACCGCCCACGTCGAAGCGCGAGAGGTCGAGCTGGCGGTCCGAGCGCTGGAATGGCAGGAACGACATGTCGTCGCCGCGCCGCGCCAGGAACGCAACGGCCGCCCGCTCGTGCTTGAAGTCGTCGAGCCGCGGCAGGCGCGCGTGGCCGTCGGAGTCGGTGGTCGCCGAGACGACCGGGAGTCCGTTGCGGCCGAGGACCTGCACGGTGACACCGCCCGCCGGCGTGCCGCTCTTGATGGACTGCACGAAGACGTCGTGGCTCCGGTCCGCGTTCGTCTTCGCGACGAGCCCGAGATCGGTGACGAGCAGGAACCGCCGGTCCTTGGCGCCCGTGGCGCGATCTCGGACCGGATCCCAGCTATCGACCGTCAGGAGGAACAGGCCGCAGCCGGCCGCTCCCGTCGCCCAGGTACTTGCCGAGGTCGAACCCCGCGTACTGGGCCTTCCCGGGCGCCTGCTTCTGCAGGGGCCGCTTCTCCTCGAACCGCTCGGTGAGGTCGTCCGGGCCGAAGCGATACGATTCGAACTGCGGATCGGCGAACGCGCCACTCGTCTGCGTGACCAGGTGCGCCACCTGGCCGGGGATCACGCGCGCGACCTCGAAGCGGAGCCCGTCGACGTCCCGCGCCAGGATCGAGACCATCTTCTCCCCGGAGAGGCTGAGGAGCGCACCGGGCTGGGCGATCTTCACCTCCTTCGGGAACTCCGGAACGCGCGCCACCGTGGCGAGCTCCTTGGCGAGCACGTAGCCGCCGAAGCTCCGCGTCCCCTTCGCGATGCGCACGTAGACGTGAGCGCCGACCGGCGCCTGCACCTTGAAGCTGTGGAGGACCGCGTCGTCGCGCCCCGCCGGGATCGCGGCGAGCGGGAGCTTCGTCGCCTTGGCGAGGACCTCGGGGCCGATCTCCACCGCCGAGTGCCAGCGGTAGTCCTTCACCGCCTCCTGGCCCTCGAGCGCGGGCCGATCCTTCGGGAGGATCCAGGCGGCCACGTTCCTCGAGAGCTCCTCCTCCGTCGCCCCGGCGGTCGTCTCCACGACGAGGACCTGCTCAGGCTCGAGCCGTTCGTTCGGGACGAGGGTCACGTGCGCCCGCTCGACGCGGAAGTAGGTGTACATCCCGGGGATGGTCACCTCGGTCCGGATCGGACGCTCGGCGAGGTTGCCGCCGCGCGTCGCTCGCGCGCCGGCCTCGAGCGTCACGATCATCGCGGTGTCGTCGTCGGGAATGGGGATTGGCTCGGAGCGGACGTAGGCCTCGCCCTTCAGCTTGTCGAAGGACAGCGTGAACGGGTGCCCCTTGCCGCCGAGGCCGAAGAAGCCACTCGCCTCGCCACGGCGACGCAGGACGATGCGCTTGGCGAGGTCGGCGCTGTCCACCGGATGGCTGAACGAGAGCGTCGCCACCACCTGCTTCAGCTGGGGGTTCGTCGGATCCTGGTAGAACTCCGAGTGCGCGAACCGCGCCTCGAACGGTGCGGACCGGAACGTGACCTCGTACCTCTCGAGCAGGACGTGCGCCGGAAACAGGGAGCGATCGAGCGTGACGCGGTAGTCCTGTCCGACGCCCCAGTCCTGCGCCGGGCGGAACACGAGCGTCCGATCGTCCTCGAACTTCCAGTCGCCCGATATCGCCGGCTCGAGCCGGACGCCCTGGCTCACGAGCTTTCCGATGCGCTCGAGCCGCGCGGCGGAGGCGTCGAAGCGTAGGCGAAGCGGAGCGGGGCGCGGAACCACCTCGATGGCCGTGAGCGCGGGCGCGGTGACGGCGACCGCGATCCGCAGCGGCTTCGGCCGGCTCTCGAGCCAGCGCGCCACGCCCGCGAGCGCGAGCGCGACCACGACGAGCCCAGCCACTCCCGCGAGGACCGCGCGTCGGTGCGCGGCAGCGAACGTGCGAGCAGCTGCGCGGAAGCGGCGTACCTGGGCGGCGAACGCGGATGCCCAGGGTGGCGGCGCCCAGCTCGGCGTGCCGAAGATTCGGCGGAGGAGCGCCGCGACGGCGCGGAGCACACCACCCCCACTTCCAGTCGATTCCATTCGCCCTCCCGAGAGTCGCGATCACTCTCAGTCGCGGCGTAACCGGATGTCAACGTCCGGTGGCGCGGCGCGCACGCTGGGCTCGTGCGAGACCCATGCCGAACGGATCGAGGAGCGAATTCCGTGATTTCGCCGAGGTAACGACCTCACCGCACATCTGCGTGTCGCGGATGACACGGCCGGCGCCGTTCCTCTCGTACCGGGCGTCGCCCATGTTCGCGACTGTCCGGCACCGGTCGCCCAGTGTCGCGAAGCGCGCGATTGGATACGCAATCCATTTCGCCGAGGCGGAGAGCTTCTGCCGAAGGCGCACCCACATCGCGCATGCGTCAGGTGAGCTGCCGATATCCGCCCGAAACAGGGGGTGAGGTGTGAGGGGGCGAACGCACGCTTTCGAGTACGTCGGCGAGCGAGAATCTTCGCTTATCGAGCATTGCGCACATTGTCCGCTGATAATTGTCAAGGAAGGAGGACCCCGGATCCGCAGTACCAATGAAGAGTGACACATGCGCGAGTGACACATGCCTCCGCTGTCCTCGTTCCAGCCTGCGTCTACCTGCTCGCCGTGGCGCCGTCCGCACGTGCCGATCCCGCCACGCACCCCTCGGCCGCATCGTTCGACCCGCCGCCCCGCGCGCTGGTTCAGCCCCCCGATCCATGGCTGACGGGCCCGATCCGGCTGGTGGGCGCCCCCTACGCCCGCTACGCGCCCGAGACCGCCTGGGTCTTCGGTGCGGGCAGCTTCCTCTGGTTCCACGCCGATCCGGCAGCGCAGGCTACCGGTCGGGCCTCGTCCATCGGCGCGTCGCTTCAGCACACGCTTCGTGGGCAAACGAGCGCGTCGGCGATCTGGGATCTTTACCTGTCGAAGGGGGATGTGAGGACGGGTGGGGCCTTCTGCGACGAACGATGGCCCAGCGAGCTTTGGGACCCCGGAATGGCGAGCGGCGCTCGCCGCGAGACCTACACGCCTCGGTCGATCAACGCGGAAGTGAGCCTGGCGGCGCGGACCGTGGACGCGGGAGAGGGTCGCGGGCTGTGGCTCGGCCTGCAGGTGCGTGGCAGGAGCGACGCGCTCGACGGGCTGGATCCGGGCGGCCTGCTCGAGCGTTGCGCCGTGACCGGCTGCCGGGGCGGGCGGGTTCTCTCGCTGGCGGCCACGGCGGCCTGGGACACGCGCGACCACGTCTTCTCGGCCGAGCGCGGTCTTCTCCTGTCGGCGCGAGCCGGCCCCGCCGTCGCTTCGCTCCGTGGCCCAGGCGGCGGCTCGGGCACGTTCCTCGACGGAGATCTGGACGCGCGGGCCTGGCTTCCGCTTCCCCTTCGGCGTGGCGCTCGGATGGCACTGCAGGCCCGGCTCCAGCTCGCCTCGGGTAACGTGCCCTTCTACATGCTCCCCACCTTCGGCGGCGAACATTCGCTGCGCGGCGTCCTCGCGGGGCGGTGGCGCGATCAAACCGCCCTTTCGTTCCAGGCGGAGTACGTCATGCCGCTCTTCTGGCGGTTCGGAGTGGGCGTCTTTGGCGGCGTCGGCCAGGCGGCGCCGCGCCCGGGCGCTCTCGCCTGGGAGCGCTTCGTCCCGGCCGGCGGGGCCGGCCTCAGAGTCACCGTGGACCGGGCCGACCGCGTCATTCTCAGGATCGACCGCGGCGTCTCCCGAGAGTCTGCGAATTGGTACCTGTCGATCGGAGAGGCAATCTGAGAGGCCGTCCGGTGCAGCGAGCTGTCCCGATGCCCAGATCTTTTCGAACACCCGGCCGCGCCGCGACATTGTTCCTTGACGAGGAGACCGCGGTCGGCTGTCCTTTGATCTCACCGTGCGTTGAGCCGTTCGGCGTCCGCTTCAGTGCCCGTCGGAGCGCCGGTGGCATGAGGGACTCGCCATGATCGGAATCGCCGCCGCCCTGCTCGTCGTTCTCGGAGCGGATGCCGAACCGCCCAACTCGCCACCGTCGTTCCGGGGGGACGTCCCCGGCCACGTGTGGAGGGCGTACGTAGGCGAGACCTTCTCCGCGGAGTTCGAGGTCGTGGACAGGGACGGCCACCGCGTCGAGGTCACGGCCCACGGGCTCCCCGCGGGAGCGCGCCTGCACGTGGAGGAGCCGTCGGGATCCGGGGCTGACGCGAAGGGCGCGCGCGCTTCGGTCCGCGTGGCGAAGCTGGTCTGGATCCCGGCGCGGACGCAGCGCGGCCTGCAAAGGGTGACGCTCGTCGCGAGCGACGGTCGCGGCCGCAACGCGCTCGACATCGATATCGTGGTGGAGGAGCGCTGGGAGAGCTGGTTCCTCCCCGGCGCCCAGTACGTTGCGTATTTCCCGGCGGGCGCGGGCGAGGGCGCGTTCCACGGCCCCTCCTTCGAGCTCGTCATCGGGAGCTGGGTCCACGACACGAGGGATCGCGGGCCGAGCCACGGCCGGATCTACCTCGACATTGCCCTGCTCGACGCCACCCATGCGGACAGGAGCGTCGGAGTCTCGTACGCGATTGGCATGGACCTGTCGCTCGAGCGAAATCCCCGCCGTCGCTTCCTCGTCCCGGTGTTCGGGATCGAGATCGGCGGTATGCAGCAGAAGCAGCTCGGGGGCGTCTTCCAGACGGTGCCCTTCGTGGGGGCGCACCTCTGGAGCGACCGGAACGTATTCGTGACGGCAACCGGCGGATACGTGTTCCCGGGCCGCGACGCCGAGCGGTTCGGAGGCTGGAGAGTCCGCGCCGGGGTGGACTTCGCCCTGTGGTGAAGTTGGGCGCGGCTACAACGACGAGCGCCTGTAGTCCGGCTGCAATCCGGGTGGGTCGGGGTCGGCGATCGTGCGATGGTCTGCGACGTCCGCTCGCTCCGATCATCCATTTCGCCTGGAGGTCAACCGGGCTCCTCCGCACGGTGCTACTCTTTCGCTCCGAGTCTCACCCCGATTCACGGTCTGTCGTCCGAGACCCGTCGCCCGGGCCCCTTGAAGACGCGGAGGTAACGCATGTGGGTCACCGCTCTCATCGCAATGCTTCTGGCGGCGAGCCCCACGCCGGCTGAGCAATCGGCGATGGCATTCGAAGATAAGCTCCTGGCCGAGTTGGCCGTCGTGGCACCGCAGGCGGCGGACGACGCGCGCGCTGCTGCCGTCGCGTACCGCGAGCGACGATGGCAGGAGGCGTTCGACGGCTACGGCCGCGTCCTGGCCGTGGCGCCGCGCTTTCATCACGCGCTGCGACGCCAGTGCCGCGCCCGCCTGGAGCTGAAGGATCGCGCCGGAGCGCTGGCGCTGTGCCGCGCGGCGCTCGCGGCCAAGATCACACCGGCCAACCAGATGACGCTCGCCGACGCCCTCACGATCCGTGGCACCGGCGCCGAGCCGAGCAGGTCGGATCTCACAGCGGCCGCCGACCTCGCGCGCAAGGCGTTCGACGGTGACCCGAAGGACCTCTTCATCGCTCTCAGCGCCTGCGACCTCTCGCTCCGCACGCAGGATCTCGAGCTCTTGAAGCGCGCGGCCGACCGCCTGCAGGTGCTCGCGCCTCGGGAGCTCGGTACGGAGCACTGCGGCGTCTTCGCCGCTCTCGTCGGCGATCGCTATGGCGACGCCCGACGCCACCTCGCTGCGGCCCGCGCCGCCGGGCTCGACGCGGCGACGGCTGACGATCTCGGCGGCCTCATCGACCGGAACGAGCCGCTCTGGTCGCGTTACGGGTGGCCAGCTCTCTGGGCCGTCGGGACGTGGGCGGCGGTACTCGCGCTGCTCCTCCTCGCGGGCGTCGTCCTCTCCGCCGTGACGCTCAGCGGCGCGCGCCAAATGATCGGCGATCCGCGCGCGGCGTCCAGCGCCGGGACCGTGGCGCTGCGCGGCGTCTACCGGATCGTCCTCTGGCTCACCTGCGCCGTGTACTACCTGTCGCTTCCCCTCGTGATCCTGATCGTCGTCGGCGCCGCGTACGGCCTGTGGCTCGCCTTCGCGGCCATCGGCCGGATCCCGCTGAAGCTCGCCGCGCTCGTGGCGATCGTCGTGGTGGTCTCGCTGTGGGCCGTCGTCAAGTCCCTGTGGGCCAGCCTGGTGCGCGGGAAGCGCTCAGACCCGGGGCTCAGGGTCGACGTCGCCGAACACCCGCGTTTCCGCGACGCGCTCGCGGAGGCGGCGGCCCGCGTCGGCACGCGCCCGGTCGACTCGGTGTTCATGACGCCCGGCACGGACGCCGCGGTCTACGAGCAGGGCGGCCTGGCGCGACAGCTCTCCGGCCGCACCGAGCGCTGCCTCATCCTCGGAGCGGGGCTCCTGGACGGCATGACCCAGGGACAGCTCAAGTCGATCCTGGCGCACGAGTACGGCCACTTCGTGAACCGCGACACGGCGGGCGGAGGGCTGGCGCTGGCCGTGCGGCGCAGCGTGTTGCAGATGGCCCAGTCGCTCGCCGAGGGCGGCGCCGCGACCCCGTACAACCCCGCCTGGCTCTTCGTCACCAACTTCCACAAGCTCTTCCTGCGCGTCTCACAGGGCGCATCCCGCTTGCAGGAGATCCTCGCCGACCGCTGGGCCGCTCTCGCCTACGGCGGCGCCAACTTCGCCTCGGGGCTGTCGCACGTCATCCGCCGCTCGGTGCAGTTCGACAAGCACGCCGACGCGACGCTCCGGGAAGTTCTCGACGGCGGCCTCGGTCTCCAGAACCTGTACCGGTACGCCCCGGCGCAGCCGATACCGAGCGACGAGGTCGCGAACGAGGTCGAGCAGGCGATGCGGGCCGAGCCCTCGCCGTACGACAGCCACCCGAGACCGGTCGACCGGATCGCCTGGGTGGGAGACCTGCCGTGTGCGCACTCCGTGGACGTCAGCGGCGCTGCGACCGCCTGGGATCTGTTCGCCGATCGCGAGGCGCTCGAGCGCCGCCTCACGGACGTGGTGCGGGCCAACGTCGCCGCGCGCAATGGCGTGGACATCCCGCTCGAGACCCCGCCGCGAACAGATGCTGATGGTGATGCGAGCGCGTCGGAGGCTGCGTCGAAGACGGCGTCGTGACCGCGCGTTCACGCGTGCCCAGAGCTCGTACTCGAGCAGCCGGCGCGAGACGAGCGGCTCGCGCCACAGGGCGTCCGGGGGGCGCTGGTCCTCCGCGAGCAGCTCGGCGAGGGCGACCGAGGTGTCGAGATAGATCATCGGTCGGAGCGATCCGTGTCGAGCTCCGAGAGAATGCCCCGGAGCTTGTCCTTCGGCACCGGAATCCCCGACCCAGAGTAATTCCACGATCCGCTTCGGCTCCAAGCCGTCTGCCTCCACCGATCCATGACGCGACGAGCGGACGCGAAGGCGCGTCACAGTGCACCCTCTACACCGCGCCGGAGCTCCAGACCCCGAGCGCCGAACCGTCACCCTTCTCGCTGGGCCCCAAGAGCGCCTTCGAAAGCTCCGAGGTCGCGCCGAGCTGTAGGAGCGCCTGCCTCCCGCTTGGGACGCGGTGGTAGTGTCGCGGCATGCGGCTCCTAACCCTCCCCATCGTCTGCGCGCTGGTGCTCGCGGCGTCCCCTGCCGCAGCCCAGCGCCTCTCGCCCTCGAGCACCGAGGGGGATGCGTCCCTCCGGGCTGTCGCGGCAGTGGTCCCGGAGGCCTCCCGCGGCGTCGAGAACGCGGTCGTGAAAGTCTTCGCGACGGTGCGCTATCCCGACCCGGTGCGGCCCTGGACCAAGCAAGCTCCTCAGGAGGTCACCGGCAGCGGGGTGATCATCGAAGGCCGGCGCATCCTGACGAACGCGCACGTCGTGCTGTACGCGACGCAGGTGCAGGTCCAGGCCAACCAGGCCGGCGACAAGATCTCCGCGACGGTGGAGGCGGTCGCTCCCGGCATCGACCTCGCGGTCCTCGAGCTCGAGGACGAGGCCTTCTTCGCCGCTCACCCCGCCCTCGCGTGCGCCCGCACGCTTCCGGACGTGAAGGACACGGTGATGGCCTACGGCTTCCCCACCGGAGGCACGGGCCTGTCGATCACGAGGGGGATCGTGTCGCGCATCGAGTTCGCCTGGTACCGGTTCCTCGCCGTCTCGGGCCTGCGGATCCAGATCGACGCCGCGATCAACCCGGGGAACAGCGGCGGCCCGGCCGTCGTCGGCGACAAGATGGTCGGCCTCGCCTTCGCGGCGCTCGGGGGGGCACAGAACATCGGATACATCATCCCCTGCGAGGAGATCGAGCTGTTCCTGAACGACGTCTCGGGCGGAAGGTACCGCGGCAAGCCCGCCATGTTCGACATCCTGCAGACGCTCGAGAGCCCCGCGCTCCGCTCGTTCCTGAAGCTCGACCGCTCGGTGGAGGGCATGGTGGTGCACCAGCCTTTCCGCACCGACGCCGCCTATCCGCTGAAGGAGTGGGACGTCATCACGCGGATCGGGGACACGCGCGTCGACGACCAGGGCATGATCCGGGTCGGCCCTCGCCTGCGCGTCTCCTTCAAGTACCTGGTCCAGACGCTCGCGAAGGACGGCAAGGTCCCGCTGACCGTCGTGCGGCGCGGCAAGGAGATCCCCATCCTGCTCCCCGTGTCGTCCGAGCACCCGATGCTGATCCCCGACCTCGACGGAGCGTACCCCCGGTACTTCGTCTACGGTCCGCTCGTGTTCTCGGCGGCCACCTCCGACTTCATGGGCGCCCTCAACGCCGCGGCGGGAACGAAGAACGCCTTCGGCTCCTTCGCGTTCCTCGGAAGCCCCCTCGTGAAGCGGCTGGGGGAGCCTCCGGCGTTCGAAGGCGAGGAGCTGGTGGTCGTCTCGTCGCCGCTCTTGCCGCACCGCAGCTCGAAGGGCTACTCGAGCCCCGCTGCGCTCGTCCTCAGGGCCGTGAACGGGATTCCAATCAAGCGCCTCCACCACCTCGTCGCGGTCCTCCGCGATTGTCGCGACGACTATGTGACCTTCGAGTTCGCCTTGCGCGGGGCCGAGTCGATGGTCCTGGTGCGCAAGGACGTGCTCGCCGCCACCGACGAGATCCTGAGCGACAACGGCATCCGCTCGCAGGGCTCACCCGACACGCTCGCAGTCTGGAACGCGGTCGCGGCGAAGTAGCAGGAGTCGACCCGGCGTCGTCGGGAGGTTCCCGCACCGCGACGAGGCGACGGCGCGGGCTGTGCGGTTCCCGAGCACGTGCGGTGACGCAGCGGCGCTCGGCGCCCGTGACGGCTCGCCGTGGGCATGCGAGCGCGCCCTGGCCACGTTAAGGGTCGCGCATGGCCTACGACACGCGGCTCGCGGACCGGATCCGCAAGAGCCTCGCCCGCCGCAAGGGCGTCACCGAGAAGGCGATGTTCGGCGGGCTCGCGTTCCTCCTCGAGGGAAAGATGTTCGTCGGCATCGCGAAGGACGAGCTCATGGTGCGCGTGGGCCCCGAGCACCACGAGGACGCGATCTCCCAGCCGCACGCCCGCACGATGGACTTCACCGGACGTCCCATGAAGGGGTACGTGTTCGTGGCGCCAACGGGATTCAAGGACGACCGCGATCTCGCGGCATGGGTCGAGCGCGGGCGCGCGTTCGTGGCGGAGTGGGCGCTGCGGTGAGCCAGACGGTCGCGGGCCCGGCGAGGGCACCGGGGGCTGATATGGTCATCCGCATGCCCGGCGAGCGCATCCCCGAGTACGTGCACGGCTATTCCGAGCGCGAGCGCGCGCGCCTTCTCGACCAGGCATCGACGTTGACGGAGCTGCTGCACGGGGACACGCGCTACCCCGCCGGCAGCAACGTGCTCGAGGCGGGCTGCGGCGTCGGCGCCCAGACGGTGATCCTCGCCCGCAACAGCCCCGGGGCGCGGTTCACGTGCATCGACGTGTCCTCCGACTCGCTCGAGGCCGCGAGGGCCCGCACGCGAGCGGCGTCGCTCGAGAACGCCACGTTCCAGCAGGCGGACGTCTACGGCCTTCCCTTTCCGGAGGCGAGCTTCGACCACGCGTTCGTGTGCTTCGTGCTCGAGCACCTGTCGCGGCCGCGCGAGGCGCTCGCGAGCGTCGTGTCGCGCCTTCGGCCGGGTGGAACTCTCACCGTCATCGAGGGCGATCACGGCTCGACATTCTTCCATCCCGACGACGCAGACGCGCGGCGGGCGATCGACTGCCTCGTCACGCTCCAGACACGCGCCGGTGGAAACGCGCTCCTCGGCCGGCAGCTCTTCCCATTGCTGAGCGAGGCGCAGCTCCGCGACGTCGTGGTCTCGCCACGGATGGTGTACGTGGACGCGAGCCGCCCGGAGTGGGTCGAAGGCTTCACCAGGAACACCTTCACCGCGATGGTCGAGGGGGTGCGCGAGGAAGCGCTCGCGGCGGGGCTCGTGGACGCAGCAGCGTGGCAACGCGGGATCGCCGGGCTGCGGCGGGCGGCCGAAGCAGACGGGGTGTTCTGCTACACGTTCTTCAAGGGGATGGGCGTGAAGCCGTAAAGGCGCATTCGCTGAGGACCCCCGCTCGCAAACCTGGAGCACCGCCCGATTTCGACGGCGCCTCACGCTCGCGCACTGGTCCGCGTCATCGATCGCGCAGGAGCTGGGAGTGCCGCCGGTCGAGGCCGCCGAGCTCGTCGTCCGGCTCGGCTCCTATCCCGGAGCGTTCCCCCCGACGCGCGCTCGCGACCGGAGCGCTTCGGGACCTGGGTCGAGAACGCGTGGCGTCGAGGCGGTGTCGTGGCAGGAGTTCCTCCTCGCCGGTCTGCCCCGGGCGACTTAGACCGAGCACTAGACCCCGAGCGCCGAACCGTCCCCCTTCTCGCTGGGCCGCCCAGGCGGGCTTCGTCGCGAGCGCGTTCGCCGTGTTCATCTGCGGATGGCTCGCCATGCGCACGAAGTAACGCAGAGAGCGAGTGGTTCCCTTGCGGGACGGACCACGACAACCGAAGATGACTCGGTGAAGAGGCGGACCCCGCAGGAGAAGAAGCGACTCAGCCTGAAGAAGGACCGACGCAACACGTATGGCGAGAGCCCGCACGGTGCGCGGAAGTCAATCCCCTTGCGAAAGCGACTGCGCAGCCGGGCGGAGCGTCATGCGGGAACGGTGTCGCTGGTCACGGTCGACGAGGATGCGCTGGCAGTCGACGCGGCCGCCGCACGGGCGGAGCGGAAGCGGAAGACGAGCTGGAAGAAGTATCCGGACAAATCGCTGGGAACCGTCCTGAAGCAGAAGGTCCAGCGACGCGAGCGGCTGCAGCGGAGTCCGCGGAAGCGGGCATCAATCGAACGTGCCCGTGCGCGCCAAGCGCGTCAGGAGCACACGCCGCGCGACTCCTACCCCTTGCTCCGCTCGAAGTGAACGACGTCGATGAGGACCGTCGCGGCGAAAGCGAGCATCTTCAGGTCGCGATCGAGGTTCGCGAGCTCGACGCCGAAATTGTCTGCGTCGGTGAAGAGCTCCTTACCCCATCCGCTCCAGCGCTTGCGGATTGCGCCGCGCGTCTGGCCGCGCACGCCGGTGGAAGATGAAGCGAAACGGCCGCCGGATCTGCATCCACACTTCGGACCGCGAGGGATCGGTCACCGACGCCGTGAACGGCCGGGCCGGCCCGAGGAAGACGCGCTTCAGGAATGAGAGAAACCCCGAGCCTTCCTCGCTGACGTGCAGCACCGGCTTCTGCGTCTGGTCGAAGACGTCGTACTCGTTCTTCATCTCGAGCGAGAGGAGGATCTCCAACCACTTCTTGCGCTGGCGAACGGTGAGACGCTGGAAGCTCTCGAACTTCGAGCCGAGATGGTGACCAGCGGACACCGAGAGGGCGTTCTGATTCAAGGCATTCTCTCCCAAGCATTCCTGGCGGCGGAGCGAACGGCCCGCAACCAGGACCGTGTCACGGACGGCTGGGGTGCAGCAAGGAGGGGGAACGGTGCCGGATACCTCGCCGGCACGAGACGCTGCTACGCTCTTCGTGCGCGCTCTGTGAAACGCCGCGTGGCAGCGAGGGCAGCGGAACCAGCCCAGGCGGACGATGGCAACGGCCCACGCTAAATCCACAAGCCAGCCACCACACCGATCGCATTCTCGCTCGCAACCTTCGCGATCGGCATCCCGATCGCGAGCACGGCTGTCTAAGATCGGATATTTGGACTGTCCGTGCCGTACGATGCAGCCCATGAACCCGGCACCGCTTCGGGAACTGATCACTCGCTGGCGGGAAGATCTCCACGGGACCTACCGGACGTGGTTTCTCTGGGAGGAGCGGCTCAAGAACTTCCGCTCGATCCGGCGCGGCATCGAGAAGGTCGTCGCCGACATCGAGGCGGGGACGTTCGGCACCGTCTACAAGGGGTCGTCGCTCGAAGACCGTCGTCGGCTCGATCGCCGAGCAGCGGCAGATCTTCAAGGGCGCGGACCACGCGTTCCTGTGGAAGCCGAAGCTGCGCATCCCCGACATCTACGAGAACCGCGAGAACCAGCTCGCGTTCGGCCGCTTCCTCGACGCGTGCGCCTGCTGCTGCGGAGGGGAGGCAGCGCTGATCGCGGCGATCCGGCGGCTCGACCGAGCGCAGGATCAAGGGCCTCGGACCGGCCGCCGCCAACCTCCTCTACTTCCTCCACCCCACGCTCGCGCCGCCGTTCAACACCGCGATCGTGAAGGGCTACAACGCGCTCACCGGCGCCAAGGTGAAGCTCGGAAGCTGGGACGACTACCTCGCGATGCGCGAAGGGGCATCTCCGGACTCGAACGCCGACCATCGCGATCTCCTGTCGAACGACCTCGGCGCGATCGCCGGCGCTCCTGTTCGACGTCGGCGCCGGCCGCTACGTCGCGCCGCCGCGCACGGACGATGCGGTCGCGCTCGCCGCGTGGGAAGCCGACCTCGCCAGGTGCGCAACGAGGGCGTGAAGGAACGCAAGGCGCGCGAGGCCGCGTCCGCCGGAGACCGGACGCACACGGAGGTCCAGGGCTGGCTGCGCGACCTCGGGCGCGCGCTCGGCTTCGACGTCTGGGTCGCGTCGAACGACCGGAGCCGCGCCTGCGGCGACGGCCGGCTCGGCGACGGGTGCCTCGACGCGCTTCCGCCCGCCCTCGTGGACTGTGCAGGTTCCGAGTTCATCCGGCTCATCGACGTCCTGTGGCTCGATCGCGCTACGCGGCGGGTCGAGGCGGCGTTCGAGGTCGAGCACACGACCACGATCCAGACCGGCATCATGCGCATGCTCGATCTCGCCGAGACGCAGGGCGGCGGGCTCCCCGGGCTATTCCTGGTCGCGCCCGACGATCGAGAAGATGACGTGCGCCGGCAGCTCCAGCGGCCGGCGTTCCGGCGCATCGGCGAGCTGAACGTGCGGTGGCTCCCGTACGGAGAGCTCGAGAGGAATCGCGAGGCGATGGCGAAGTTCGGGACGGGGATGAAGGCGATGGAAGCGGTAGCGCGGCCGATCGCATAGAGCGCTAGCGCATTCACGGGGAGGGAGGAATGGCCGACATCCTGACCGCCGACGAGCGCGCGTGGCTGCTCGATGCGCTTGGCGAGCTCATCGACGCGCGAGGGGTCGAGACTTTCCTGGCGGCCCCCATCCTCGAGCCGACCGAGCGGGACTTCCCCGGCGCATTCGAGCCAAGCGAGGCGGGAGTGCGCGCCCTCCTGAAACGCATCATGACCCACGCCGGCCTGGGTCACCTCGAGGTCGACCTCGACACGTTCTCCCAACCGGAAGTTGTCCACGAGCTCGACGAGCGCGGCGGCGCCAGGAAGTGGGGACACGACGGCGCCGCGGCCTGGTTCGCGGGAATCGGGGAGGACGGGTCCTGCCACTTCGGCGTCGCCGAGGAGCGCATCGGAGAGCCCGACGTTCTGGTGGGCGTGCTCTGCCACGAGATCGCCCACGCCTGGCGCGCTGTTCACGCGCTCATCATCGAGGATCGTGACGTCGAGGAACGGCTGACGGACCTGACCACGACGCTCACCGAGGCGGCCGCGGACCACTGCAGCGACGCGCCGCTCGACGACGGCGAGACGCGTCCTCGCTCCACGTAGTTACCCATCGGGCGACCCGATTCGGCGCGGACCAGCGCTCGGTCTCTGACATCCAGGGTGCTTACGCGCGGGTCGCATACGATCCAAATGGGGCCGACGGCGAACACGATCCGCGTGGCGCCGGTGGGGAGCGAGAGCGTCAGGGCGGCGAGTAGACCCTCACACCGACCTGCGCGACCGGGCCGGGCAGGTCCTCGACCCACGCGGCGAATCCCTGTCCCGCCCCGTTCATCGCCATCCGCGGGCCGTGCGCGGGGTGCGTCCAGTCGCCGAGCTCGACCTTCGGTCCCCACGACCCTCCGGCGCCGAAGGCGCGCGCGTAGACCCGGTCGCTGGCGCCCCAGGTCGCCATCCCGTCTCCCGAGGCGAAGAGGGCCGGGGCGAGGCAGCTGTCCTGCCCGCCGGTGGTCGGTCCGTAGAGCCCGAGCGCGTCGGCGATGCGGTCGGGGGCGCTCCACCCGCCGCCCGCCGGCGAGCGGCTGCCCCAGGCGGCGAAGTCGAGGCTCGCGCGGACGAGCTCGCGCCAGACGGCGAGCCCGACGCCCGCGTCGTTCATCGCGACGCGGGGGTATGGAAACGAGTAGCCCGTCGCGGTCGTCGAGGACATGAGCGGCTCCGCCGCCGCCCAGCCGGTATCGGGATCGAAGCGGCGTGTGTAGACCTGCTGGAGGAGACCGTCGGCGTCCTCCTGCATCCACGCCGCGAGCGCCCGCCCATCCGCCGCCGCCGCGATGTCGGGCTGCGCGGTGGCGTGGGCTGACGTGTCGAGAAGCTCCTGCGGCCCCAGCCCGATCCCGCCACGTACCGGCTGGCCCAGATGCCAGGCGCGCCCGCGTCCTCCTCCTTCCAGACCGCGAGCGCGCCGCCGCTCCCGTCGGCCGCCACGCGCAGGCTTCCGCTCGCGACCGCGCTCGTGGCCTGCTCGACGGGGGCCGCAGCCGACCAGCCCGCGCCCGGCGCGTACACCGCGGCCCACGCGCTCAGGGGCCCGCCGCCGCCGGCGTTGTTCTTCGTCCAGCCGAGCACCGCATGGCCGGACTCCCTCACGTGCAGCCGGAGGCCGCTCGGCACCGAGTCCACCGTCGTGAGGACGGCGGGGTCGGCCGGGAAGCCGCTCCCCGGCGCGGTGCGCGCGACGTAGACGGAGCCGATTCCGCTCGGGTCCCAGGCGTACCACGCGAGGACCGCCTCACCGTCGCCCTGCATCCCCATCTCCGGCATCGCGCCGATGGGCACGGTCGGCGCGAAGGGCACGGGCGCGCTCCAGCCCGAGGCCGCGGCGTAGCGGCTGTGCTGGTACTCCGTCGTGACCGTCGTGCCGACGTACACCGCAGACCAGAACAGCATCGCGCCGCCGGTCGAATCCACCGCCGTCCGGATATCCGAGACGACGATCGGGAAGCCCCCGGCAGGGTGGAAGTAGACGGGGCTCGACCAGGTCCCGCCCCCCGGGCCGCCCCCCGTGCCTCCGCCGCCGCCACCCCCTCCGCTCGAGCAGGAGATCGAGGCGAGCACGCGAGGCGCGACAGGCATGGGGGTCCACCTTCCCGGAACGAAGAGGCAAATTATCGCACGAACGGTCGGTCCTAGTAACGGGCTGTGCTCACACTCGTCGTGACCAAGGTCGGTCAGCCTGTCCGCCACCGGCCGCCAGAACGACGCGCTTCCACCAGCGGCGGGGAGGAACACGAGGGGTGCCCGCGGCGAGCGCCGATCCCCGGCTCGGGACACAGCTATGCGGCGTTCGGCCTTCGGAGACCTGCCCACTCAGCGATCCGGGAAGCCTCTTCCCGGGCGCTGGGCGAGACGCTCTCGTCTCCCGCCAGACCGCGCGCGATCTCCCGAATGTGCTCGTCCTTGAACTCCACGGACGCCAGCACATCCGCTGGACGCTTGCCGCTCTTGAGCTGCATCGCAACCAGCGTCAGAAGCGTTGCCTCGCGAGGATCGATGCCCATGGCTGCCTCGATTCTTACCACCCACAGGGACGCGTGCAAGCACGGGCGCTGGGGGTTGGGGTGCGACCGCGAACGCGTCCGGGGGACACCTCGGAGCATCACGCTCGGCGTCGAGCCCGAGGAACGCCAACACGTCCGCGACGGTACGTGGTCGGGAAGCACTCCGACTCGTCATGAGCGAAGAGTACATGCGCCGTATGACGTTCCGGCCTATACGCAGTGTCCGAAATGTTCCTGCCCGACGACACGAACGTCCAGTCGATCTTCAGGACGAGGCGATCCACACCGTGAGCCTATTCAGGACGGGGCCGGAGCAGATCGATCAGCTCGAGCGGAGTGAGGTCGAGCGCCCCCGAGGCCCCGACAACGACGCCGAGCGCGAACGCGGCGTCCTGTCCGATGCCGGAGCGCGCTGCCTCCTCGGGGTCAGCGAGCACGTCGTCCAGCGTTCGACCCGTCGCTCGAGTGACGATGGCGACGTACTCCGCCAGCCATCGTTCGAGAGATTGCGTCTTGCTCGCCATTTGGGACCTCGCCGCGCAACCCTTCCACGCCTCGTCGTGTAACATCCCTCCATGACGCGACGCCTGAAGGACGGCGTCTACGATCACCTCCTCGACGAGGCGCTCGCAGCGCTCGCCGAGGAGGCGGGGCGCACCCGCGAGGTGGATATCGGAGACCTCGACCCGGCGCGTACCCCGTCGTTCGCCGCCGCGCACCTGCGCCCGCTCGTCGAGCGCGTCCTCGCGTCGGTGAAGGGCGAGCCCGAGGAGAAGCAGACCCGCCGCGTCGCCATCCTGAACCGGCTGCTGGCGACGCTCACCGAGGCGGCCGCGGAGCATTGCAGCGACTCGCCGCTCGATGATGGCGAGACCCGCGTGCCTGCGCCGCGTCACCTCCGCCTCGTCCGCGCGCGCCCGGCGCTCGGCGTCGCCGCTCCGATGATCCTCCCGGAGACCCCTCTCGCCGAGAGCGCGCTCCTCGTGAACGCGCCTGACGAGCCGTCGCTCGGGCGTGAGCTGACGCGGGAGCTGGCGAGCGCGGACCGCGTGGACCTCCTCTGCGCATTCGTGAAGTGGAGCGGCCTCCGCTTCGTCCTCGACGACCTCGCCGCGCTCGTCGCCCGGGCGCGCGCCCGCGGTGAGGCGACGCCGCTTCGGGTCCTCACGACTACGTACATCGGCGCGAGCGACATCCGCGCGATCGAGGAGCTGGCGAAGCTCGGCGCCGAGGTCCGGATCTCCTACGACGACCGGCGCACGCGCCTCCACGCCAAGGCCTGGCTCTTCCATCGCGAGAGCGGCAGCCACACGGCGTACATCGGCTCGTCGAACCTCTCGCACGCGGCGCTGCACGAGGGGCTCGAGTGGAACGTCCGGCTCGCCTGGCGCGACTCCGGTCCGCTCCTCGACAAGTTCCGCGCCGCCTTCGAGTCGTACTGGGACTCGGACGAGTTCGAGCCGTTCGACCCCGCGCGCGACCGCGAGCGGGTGGTGAAGGCGCTCGCCGCGCAGAGGGGCGCGGACGGGAGCGGCGCGCCGGCGCTTCGCTTCGACCTCCGCCCGCACCCGTACCAGGAGCCGATGCTGGAGGCGCTGCGGGTCGAGCGCGAGCGCGGCCACACGCGGAACCTCGTCGTCGCGCCCACCGGCACCGGCAAGACGCTCGTCGCCGCCTTCGACTACGCCGGGCTCCGGACCACCCTGCCCCGCTCGCGGCTGCTCTTCGTCGCGCACCGGGACCGGATCCTGGCGCAGAGCCAGGGCGCGTTCGCGGCCGTCCTGCGCGATCCGGGCTTCGGCGAGCTCCTCACGGGCGACACGAGGCCGGCGAACGGCGAGCACGTCTTCGCGACCATCCAGTCGCTCGCGCGGATGGACCTCGCGCGCGACCTCCCAGCCGACCACTTCGACGTCGTCATCGTGGACGAGTTCCACCACGCCGAGGCGCCCACCTACGACCGGCTCCTCTCGCACGTGCGCCCGCGGGTGCTCCTCGGCCTCACCGCCACACCCGAGCGCCACGACGGCGGCGACGTGCGCCGCTGGTTCGACGGCCGGACCGCGTACGAGATGCGCCTCTGGGACGCGCTCGAGCAGGGGCTCCTCGCGCCGTTCCAGTACTTCGGCGCGAAGGACCCCGTGGACCTCGGCGCGGTCGCGTGGCGGCGCGGCTGGGGCTACGACCGGGACGAGCTCTCGCGCCTCTACACCGGCAGCGACGCGCGGGCGCGGCTCGTGCTCCAGGAGCTGCACCGCCGCGTTCGCGACCCGGCGCAGATGCGTGCGCTCGGGTTCTGCGTCTCGGTCGAGCACGCGCGCTTCATGGCGCGATGGTTCGAGGAGGCCGGCATCGCGAGCGTCGCCGTGACCGGCGACACGCCCGGCCCCGAGCGCGACGCCGCCATCCAGCGGCTCGAGGCCGGGAAGCTCCAGGCGCTCTTCACGGTCGACCTCTTCAACGAGGGCGTGGACATCCCGCTGGTGGACACCGTCCTCTTCCTCCGGCCGACCGAGAGCGCGACGGTGTTCCTCCAGCAGCTCGGCCGCGGCCTGCGCCTCCACCGCGAGAAGCCGTGCCTCACCGTGCTCGATTTCATCGGGAACGCGCGGCAGGAGTTCCGGTTCGACCGCCGCTTCCGGACGCTCCTCGGCGGGACGACGCGCCAGGTCGAGCGGCAGATCGAGGCCGGCTTCCCGTACCTGCCGCCCGGCTGCGCGATGCAGCTCGACCCGCAGGCGCAGGCCATCGTGCTCGGGAACATCCGCCGGAACATCGGCGCCGGGCAGAGATGGCTCACGGAGGAGCTGGTCTCGCTCGGGCCGGAGGCGACGCTGGGCCAGTTCCTGCGCGAGGCGGGCGTCGCGCTGACGGAGCTGTACGCGAACAAGCGGAGCTTCACGTCGCTTCGCCAGCTCGCGTTCGGGGCGCCGGCGCTCGACGACGAGGCGCGCGCGTTGCACGCTGGCCTACGCGCGATCGTTCACGTCACCGACCCCGAGCGCCTCGCCTTGCTCCGCGCAGTGGCGGCGGACGCATCCCTCGTGCCGCCGGCCACGCCACGCGAGTCTCGCCTGATCGCGATGACCGCCGCTGCGCTCGTCGATTGCCGTCGGCCCGCAGACGCGCCTGTCGCTCTCGAAGCAGCACGCCGGAGCGCGACCTTCCGCGCAGAGCTGTCCCAGCTCCTCGACCATCTCGAGGACGAGCTTCGCGACGCAGTCTTTCCCTGGAGCCAGACCCACCAACCGCTCGCCCTGAGCGTAGCGTCGCCGCAGGCGACGCGGAGTCGAAGGGCGCCCGACCGCGTCCCCCTTCACATCCACGCCCGCTACCGCCAGGAAGAAGTCCTCGCCGCCTTCGGCGTCGTCGGCCAGACCGGCCAGATTCCTCGCCTCCAGGCCGGCGTCTTCTACGTCGAGAAGGAGAACGTCGACCTTCTCTTCGTCACGCTGAAGAAGACCGACGCCGGCTTTTCACCGTCCACCATGTACCGCGACTACGCGATGAGTCCGTCCCGCTTCCACTGGGAGAGCCAGAACGCCGCCCACCCCGGCTCACCCACCGGCCACCGCTACCTCGCGAAGACCAGCACCGTGCTCCTCTTCGTCCGCGAGACGCAGGAGCAGCCGAACGGCGTCGCGGAGCCGTACTGGTTCCTCGGCCCGGTGACGCTCGAGTCCGCGAGCGGCGAGCGGCCGATGCAGATCGTGTGGCGGCTTGAGGACGCAATGCCGGGCACTCTCTATCAGCGAGCAACTGTGGCGGTCGGGTAGGGAAGTGATACCCCTGATACACTCATCCAATACTTGCGCCGGGCATGTCGGCGCACGCAAGCACTAACGTATTTGCGCGATCGATGGTGACACACATGTCCCTTCAGAAGCGTCGAGTCCACATCGCAGGGAGTGCTTCCGCGTCGTGCCCCATCGAGCGCCTTCGAAATGCGCACACGCTTGTGCGAACACTGACGCAGCTGCTGCTGGAGGCCGGCGCCGACCTCGTTGTGTTCGCCGCAGGCGAACCACGCACGCACGATAACGAGTGTTCGCTCGTGTTCGATTGGACCGTGGTCGAAGAGGCGCACCGATTCTTCTCCACGAAGCCTCCCACTGCCGAGACACGAAGGCTATTGGTGGTCACGTCGCACAAGTCGCTGCGCGGACGCATCCCTCCGGAGAGACTTGCACTGATTCAGGACCTCCTCAGCTTCGGAGTGCTAGACACAGCCCTTGTGGACGACGCGCAGCACTTCGGGGGGATGATCCGCAGCACTATCGCTCGCCTATCGGACTTATTGGTTGTGGTCGGAGGAGGAAAAGGTGTTCTGGATTTTGCGCGCCTTTTCCAAGAGCGCGGCGCGCCCGTGCTCCCGTTCGACATCGACGTTGGCGCATCAGCCGACGATACCGTCGGAGGCCCTGCGCTGTATCGCGCAGCGCTTGATCGCCCCGAGCTCTTTTTTGCGGCCGTTCCGAACAGATTGCGAACCCATCTCGCGCTGACTCCTCTGGGTGAGGGTCACAATGCCAAGGCGGTTGCGGAGTCACTGATCCCCCTTATTTCTGCAGAGCTCCGTAGGCGTCAGCCGCCGCCATCGCCGGTGAACGACATTAGCGCCGATGTTCTTGTCTTAGCTGCGCTTCCAGTTGAACTACGGGCCCTATTGGCAGCATTCGGCGCGACCGGGACCGGGGTGGCCACGACCAGCGGGACGAGAGTATGGCTCGCGACCATGAAGTCACAGATCCGCCCGATAACCTATCGCATCGCGATTAGCGCTCTCGGGACGGCGGGTAACGTATCATCGGCGGTCGCCGTCACAGAACTGAGTCAGGAGGTTAGACCGCAGCTCGTAGTATTCACCGGGATCGCAGGAGGCGCTGAGAACAACTGCCACCTTGGAGAGGTCGTAATCGCGGAACGAGTCGTTGCCTATGAGTCTGCGGCGCTTGTCGTCGATGACTATGGGAGCACGCAGATTCCCCGTCCGGACATCTCGACCATGTCGTACCAACTCCACCAGGATGTCACCGCTTACCTCGCTCTGGATCCACACTCGAGACTTGCAGGAGTCCATCGGTGTTGGTCGAGCGCAGGACAAGCGGCGAGTTCCGAATCGCCTGCGCCACCGGCGCCGTTCACGATCCGACTGACTACAATCGCAAGCGGCGAGAAGCTCGTCCGCGACCCAACCATCATCCCCGCACTTCGCAAGAATGTTCACGGCAAGATCGAAGTAGTTGAAATGGAGGCCGGCGGAGTTGCGGCGGCCTGCCGCCGCGTCGAGCTCCCGTGGCTCATCATCCGCGGAATCTCAGACCTTGCGAATACAAACAAGGACGACGCATACCATGCCCTTGCTTCGGAGCGGGCAGCCGCTGTTGCCGCGGACTTTGTAGCACATGGGTTGCTGGCAGACGCTAGGTAGCCGCAGGATCCCAGAGCTGATCGAACATTCGCTCGAACCATCGGAACATTTCTCCTCCGGCCATGTACCGATACACCTTTGACGCACGCCCGTGTTTGTCCCGCCTGTACGGGGTAAAGAACACCCAACGATCCGTGATGATCACTCGTCCGAGGTGCGGAGCGTCGAACGACCTTACCTCCAGCATGCCTTTGTCAGCATACCCCTTCAGAAATTCTACATTCTGCTCAATCTGCCTTGCTAGCATGCCGGGACGAAACCCCGGATCAAAGCGCGCAATTTCGCGCTCTCGGTGACGCGTCCAATCCACTCCGGCGCCATCCATGCGAACAGAAGGGAGCAACACTCGCGTGAATTCCCGACCTGCAGAGTCCCATGTGGGCGCAAATGTGTCGCGATGAAGCTCTTCGCCCCTGCCGAGCAACATCCTCACACGACCGGAGTCTGCAAGTGCATCACGAACATCTTCGGCCGCGTCACTCGAATTTCGGTACACGTAGTCTACGTCGAGCCCAACGACACGAGAAAACCCGCCGATTATTGCACTGCGCACCCAGCGCGACGCGGCCGCCGCGATAGCCAGCCCCATTATCCATGAGATCACTCCCGCGACTACACTGAGTGCGAAGTCACGGACCGTCACGCGATACCGACGGGGCGAATGTTACGATGTTGCACTTGCTCAGAGTAACGCCAGATCACAAGATCGACGCACTGCACGGGATCACCGGTCTTCGACG
Source organism: uncultured delta proteobacterium (assembly GCA_963721145.1). GTDB lineage: Bacteria > Myxococcota > Myxococcia > Myxococcales > Anaeromyxobacteraceae > Anaeromyxobacter. The sequence goes on from CAVRIC010000002.1 coordinate 605,265, forward strand.
AAATCTCGGCGCACAAAGACAAGGGATCGCCATATCCGTACCGGCGGGCGGCGCGCTCGAGATGACGGTCAGCTTTCACCACCGGCGCACCCAAGTTCTTCGCGAGGTGGTAGGATGTTACAGGTCCGATAAACGGCAACTCCGATAAGGACTCGACAGGCCGCGCGATGATTCGCTCGCGGATGCGCGGGAAGCCTGTCTCGGCAACGATTCGCGCAATATCGCAAATAGCGTTCAGCTTTCGTTCATTGCGTATGGCCGCCATTGCCGTCGCCACACACAGCCGACGGCTCCTGCAAATCGAATCCGCGGATTCCCAGTCGCAGAAACACAAAGACACGTAGTCGAAGAGGCGCTCAACGACTGCGACCCGAAACCCCGAACACAGAATCACCCATGCAGCTTCGCGGAGAAGGTCGGACTCCGTGAACCTCTTGAGTGATCTCTGCGCTTGCCACTGGATCTCCGCGCCAAACCCCCAACTCACGACAGCAGACCTCATTGAGAGATAATCCGTGAAAGCCCGCGCCAGTACGCGTTCTTGACCCCCGCTACTCAAAGAAGCGCCTCCACGCCGAAATGGATTGAGTTCCGAGCACATTCTGCATCCTACGGTACGTTCGATCGAGGACGTGCGAAAGTTTTTGACGATCCGCGCTATTAGCGGACCCCAAGTGTGAGTCAACCCGAAGAGACTGCCCGGTCTTGTCGGCCATCGGAGTCATCACGAGTTCGGCGGCGCGGTGGAAGAAGTGCGGCAGCATAGCGCTCGGGGTGAGCTCTCCGGAGTAGCCGCGAAACGCAGCGATCGCCAGCGACTCGAGGTGATACCCACTGAGCTGCTGAGGTTCCGGGAAGCGGGTATTCACGGCCTTCGCCAACTTAATCACGGGAACGAGCTTCCCGCCAAGCCGCTGGTTGTGCCGCGTAAGTGCAGCCGTGAACGCGGTTGGGTCTATCTCCGACCACCTGTTGGCACTCCATGCGGGGACCCGCAGGCCAGCGTCCGTCCGCAACGCTGGCAACATTTGAATTTCCATTCCGTCCGCATAACCAATCGTCACGGCGATCTTACCGACCGACACCGCCGCCTTATCCTTGAGGCGATCCTGTAGGCTCTGCCCAAGCGCGCCGAGCGCGAACTGCGGCGATTCACCCGCCAGCTCGCTCCTATTCAACAACACGAGTGTATCAATATCGCTTAGGCCATCAACATAAGTGTGCTTAGCAACGGAACCGCCGAACAGCTTCTCCACGTCCCCTTCGATGTCCTTCCCGATACTCCGTAGCGCGTCCTCGACCCGCTTCGCGACAAGCCCCGCGTCGCGATTGTTGAACGCCGCCAGAAGCTCCGATAGATACCCGCCCAGCTCCGCGGCGAATTCTGCTTCCACCGCATCTCGCTCTGCGTCACGGATGCTTGCCGCGAGGTCGGACGGCGACCGAGTCCCGCTTCCGCCGTTACCCCCTCCTCCGCCCCCTCCCATTGTCACACCTCCAAGCCACACGTTTTCGCGGTAGCCTTTAGAAACTCACGGTGATGCGAAAGCGCATCGAGGCTCCTGCTATCGGAGCACTCGCGCAGTTCGCTCTGCAGGCGCGACAACGCGTACAGTGAGTCCTTTTGACTCAAAGCGCGCAGTTCTCTTTCGCTCCGCTCTACTGGGTACTTTAGGTACTCGGTGTTTGCCAGGTAGCAACACACTCCGTCGCGCATGGCGTATCTCGCCCATGTGACGCCGTCGAATATGTCCGCCCCCGCCATGAAGTACAGTGGGGTTGTGATGAAGTCCAAGCTGCCCAGGACGTGAATGGGTGTGTTCGAACCGGCCGCTTCGAGTAGGTGCCGGAGGTCGCGAATGAAGCGTACGCGCTGAGCCAACGAACTGCCAATCTCCTTTTCCGTAACACCGATAACGCTAAATGTGGCCAGCGCTTCGATGAACGGCCGAAGATTCACCGCCGACCACTGATACGGCCCGAGCACTGGGAATGTCGACTCAGGCTTGACCAATATCTCGGACACAAGACCTGGGAGCTCATCGAACAGCAGTCGAGCTTGCCCAATCTGCTCTGAGTACTTTAGACGTACATCCGGATGATCAAAGCTTATCGCAATTACGCCACCAACCCCGCTAAGCGACCGCAGGACAGCGCGATGCATATGCGGCGTCCAAGGCCGCTGATCACTCTCTTCGTGACCGATAACCGCAGCGTATTCGGCGTCCTTGCTGCATTCGTATCCTCCGCTGTCTACGAACAGCACCTCTGGAAACGCAACGTTTAGTGGAGCGCTTGAGTAGTGTAAGTCATATGCACTCACGAGAGCGGTGTCCGTGACAAACTCCGAAGCGAAGCGCACTAAGTCGGCAAACTGCTGCGAGCGCAGGCCCTTGCTAGAAAACGAAGGCACAAGGAGTGGGGTTTCGGCGACAACCGCGTCCCTGCATATGATCGCCCTATTATTCATGAGTGCCAAGATTCGATGTCTATGCAAGAACGGCATCGTCCGCAGGGAGGCAGCGTGCCTCGTTCGCAACTGTAGGTGTGCTGCAAGTCAATGCCCCGTTGTTCACAATATTCGAGGATGTCTCGTTTCGACCATCGCAGCAAGGGAGCTACGAGCACAATGGCGCCCCCGGAGCACTCGGCAACCACGCGTCTCGTCTCGTTGAAGAATGCCTCCGAGCAGTCGTAGTACGGGGACCCCTTGTGAATGCCCATAGCGATCTGACCCGAAGCGCCACGGAACGTGAGGAGTGCCGTATATACGAGGAACGCATTACGGCCGCGGATCTCCCCTTCGCGGAATCTCGGCGCGGGTGCCAGGCGGAGACTGGCCAGCTTGAGACCTAGACCTCGTGCTAGCCGGCGAGCACTGCGACGTTCCAGCGCCGCAGCGGCTTGCCCGTAATCAACGAAGAGTCCTCGCACGTTCGGCGAGCGGCGCCCCAAAAAGTGGGCACACACAGCTGAGTCGGGTCCCCCGCTCATCAGAACCACTGAACTAGGGTCAGCAACCTGTCGCACGGCTCCGCCCCCAAGTGCCCGCCAGCATAGGCGACGGTACAGAAGCGCACAAGAAGTGAACCGCGTTTGTTCCGCCGGCGCGCCTACTTGTGGCGAGTCTTACTGGCAACGACGTGGCGGGGCGCCCGGGGTCTTCAGCCTCGAAGGCGTCTCGGAGGCCTTCTTGTGTGAAACCCCTCCTTCGAGAACCCGCTTCCCTGGTTGCGGCAACCGCAGGCGTCCGCGCGTCGAGTTGTTACGGCTGCCTCGTCCGCGCTCTTGGCGCTCCGCCGAAGCGTGCTTCGCGTCACCGCCGCGGGACGCGGTGGTCCTTGGCGCCATGACAACATCAGCCGATTCAAGTTCGGCCGCCGCGCCCTCCCAGACCCTCTCCCCCCGCTCGCGCGTGGGGACACGGGAAACCGGCGGAAATCCAGCCTGCTGGGCGAACATCGGTCCACTTCCGTCTGTCGGACCCGCCTGCTAGATCCCCATCCCACGATGGCCGCCGACTTCGTCCACCTCCACCTGCACACCCTCTACTCGCTCCTCGACGGCGCGATCCGCATCAAGGACCTGCTCAAGACCGTCCAGGCGCAAGGGCCATGAAGACCGTGGCGGTCACCGACCACGGGAACCTCTTCGGCGCCGTCGACTTCTACAAGAAGGCCAAGGAGGCCGGGGTGAAGCCCATCCTCGGCATGGAGGCCTACGTCGCCGGAACGGACCGGTTCGATCGCAAGCGAGCGCATCGGCCGCCACCTCATCCTCCTCGCGAAGAACGCCGAGGGCTGGACCAACCTCCGCATCCTCTCCTCCAAGGCCTTCACCGAGGGCTTCTACTACGACCCTCGCATCGACAAGACGCTCCTCCGCGACCACTCGAAGGGGCTCGTCGGCCTGACCGCCTGCCTCGGCGGCGAGATCCCGCGCTACATCCGCCAGGGCGAGCATGGACGGCGCCCGCGACGCCGCCCGCGAGTACCGCGACATCTTCGAGCCGGGCTCCTTCTTCCTCGAGGTCCAGTCGAACGGCATGACGGAGCAGCTCGAGGTGAACGCGCGGCTGGCCGCAGCTCTCGAGGGACGAGGGCATCCCGCTCGTCGCCACCGCCGACGCCCACTACGTGAACCGCAGCGACGCGAAGGCGCACGAGGTCCTCATGTGCATCGCGTCCAACAAGACCTTCACCGACCCGAAGCCGGCTCAAGCACGACACCGACGGCCTCTTCATCACCTCGCCGACGAGATGGCGCGCCGCGCTCCCCGGCTGCAAGGAGGCCATCGCCAACACCGCTGCGCATCGCCGAGCTGTGCAACGTCGAGCTGCACGCTCGGCGCGAAGCTACCTGCCCGCGCTTCCAGCTCCCCGACGGCGTCACCGAGGACGACTTCCTCGGCAAGCTCGGCGCGCGAGGGGCTCGACCGGCGCTTCAAGGAGATCGAGGGCAAGTACCCCCACGACCGGGACGCTCTACCGGCAGCGGCTCGAGATGGAGGTCGGCGTCATCCGGAGGATGAAGCTTCTCCGGCTACTTCCTCATCGTCCAGGACTTCATCAACTGGGCCAAGGAGCGCGACGTCCCGGTCGGCCCGGGGCGCGGCTCGGGCGCCGGCTCCATCGTGGCCTGGTCGCTGCGCATCACCGACCTCGACCCCATCCGCTGGAACCTCCTCTTCGAGCGCTTCCTCAACCCCGAGCGCGTCTCGATGCCCGACTTCGACATCGACTTCTGCCAGGACCGGCGCGACGAGGTGATCCGCTACGTCCGCGGCAAGTACGGCCAGGACAACGTCGGCCAGATCATCACCTTCGGCTCGCTCAAGGCCCGCTCGGTGATCCGCGACGTGGTCCGGGTCATGGGGCTCCCCTTCGCCGAGGGCGACCGCATCGCCAAGCTCGTCCCCGAGCCGGTGCAGGGCAAGACGCCGCCGCTCAAGGAGTGCATCGAGAACGAGCCGCGCCTGACCGAGCTGTACGAGAAGCCCACCGTGGTCTCGCGAGTGGACCGAGCCCGAGGGCACGCAGCAGACGGTCACCACGAAGGACCTCCTCGACATCGCCATGGCGCTCGAGGGGCTGAACCGGCAGGCCGGCCTGCACGCCGCCGGCGTGGTCATCGCCGACAAGCCGCTCTGGGAGTACGTCCCGGTCTACAAGGACGACAAGTCGCGACATGCTCGTCTCGCAGTTCGCCAAGGACGACGCGGAGAAGGCCGGGCTCGTGAAGTTCGACTTCCTGGGCCTGAAGACCCTCACCGTCATCGACGACGCGCTCACGCGCTGGTCCGGCAGAACCACCCCGAGCGGAACGACGCTCGCAGGCCGACCGAGATCCCGCTCGACGACCCGGCGGTCTACGAGCTCATCGCCCGCGGCGACACCGACGGCGTCTTCCAGATGGAGTCGTCCGGCTTCACCGACATGGTGACGAAGATGAAGCCCTCGCGGTTCGACGACGTCATCGCCGCCGGCGCGCTCTTCCGCCCCGGCCCGCTCGACCAGAAGCTCGACGACGGCCGGACCATGGTCGACGTCTACATCGACCGCAAGCACGGGCCGCGAGAAGGTCCGCTACCCCCACCCCGAGCTCGAGCCCATCCTCGAGGCGACCTACGGCGTCATCGTCTACCAGGAGCAGGTGATGCAGATCTCGCAGGTCCTGGCCGGCTACAGCCTGGGCCGCGCCGACCTGCTCCGCCGCGCCATGGGGAAGAAGAAGGCCGAGGAGATGGCCAAGGAGCGCGTCGGCTTCCTGGACGGCGCGCAGGCGAAGCGGCGTCGACGAGGCGGTCGCCGGCGGCATCTTCGACCTGATGGAGAAGTTCGCCGCCTACGGCTTCAACAAGAGCCACTCGGCGGCCTACGGCCTCCTCACCGTCCAGACCGCCTGGCTCAAGGCCCACTACCCGGTCGAGTTCATGGCCGCGCTCATCACCAGCGAGGCCTCCAACACCGACAAGGTGGTGGCCCACATCGTCGAGGCGCGCGCCAGACGGCATCGAGGTGCTTGCCGCCCGACGTGAACGAGTCGGCGAAGGACTTCCGGCGTTCCCGCCGCGCGCCGGCGATGCCGAAGCAAGACGCGTCGAAGGGCCGCATCCGCTTCGGCCTCGGCGCCGTGAAGGGCGTCGGCGACTCCGCGGTCGAGGCGATCGCTCGCGGCGCGCGGCGAGGGCGGCCCGTTCAAGAGCCTCTTCGACTTCGCCTCGCGCAGTCGACCCGCGCCGGATCAACAAGAAGGTGGTCGAGGCGCTCGTGAAGAGCGGCGCCTTCGACTTCGAGGGGGTGCCGCGCTGGCAGCTCTTCGCCGGCATCGACGCCGGCCTTCGCGGCCGGCGTCGTCGGCCCAGGCCGACCGGCAGAGCGGCCAGGCGAGCCTCTTCGGCGGCGGCGCCGCCGAGGTGGAGCGAAGCCGCGCTACCCGAAGCCGGGCGACCTGGTCGGCGAGTCGAGGGTCGAGGAGTGGCCGGAGCGGGTGCGGCTCGCCTTCGAGAAGGAGGCGCTCGGCTTCTACATCACCGGCCACCCGCTGCAGGGCTACGAGAAGGAGGCGCGCCGCTACGCCTCCACGACCTGCGCCGCGGTCTCGCAGAAGCGGCAGGGCGACAAGGTCTCGGTGGTGGGCGTGGTGCGCGACCCTGCGCGAGCGCAGTAACGAAGGAGAAGGGGACGCGCTTCGGCTTCTTCACGCTCGAGGACCTGTCCGGCACCGTCGAGGTCATCTGCTGGGGCGGGCGCGCCGCGCAGAACGGCCGGCCGGCGCAGAAGGGCTGGGCGCGACTGGGAGACGCTTCGTGAAGAGCGACGAGCCCGCTCCTCGTCCACGGCGAGGTGCGGCTCAACACGCGCGACGAGGAGAACCCGAAGGCGGAGATCATCGCCATCGACATCGAGCCGCTCTCGCAGGTCCGCAACCACAAGACCTCCGAGGTCGCGCTGCGCATCGACGCCGACCGGCTCACTGCCGACCGCGCCGGGACCCTGAAGGCGCTGCTCGGGCGGCACCCCGGGGCGTGCGCCGTCACGCGTCCGGGCCGTGATCCCGGAGCAGACGCGAGACCACGCATCACGGTGCCGCTCAAGGTCCAGCCCGCCGACGAGCTGCTCGAGTCGGCGCGCCGGCTCGGGTTCGAGGTGGAGCTGCGGTAGCACCCTCCCTGAGCCCCTGCCGACCCGGTCGGCGCGAACGCAGATCGTAGGTGGCGCAGCGGTTCACGGGCGCCACAGGGGGGTCTCCGCATGCGCCGGTTCCGAACGGTTCTCCTCGCCATTGCGATCGCGGCGGGGGTCGCGACCGGGTGCGGAGACGACAACGAGCCCCTCCCAGCCGCGCCTCCGGAGGGGCCGACCACCTTCAAGGTCATGACCCAGAACCTGTTCCTCGGCGGCGACCTCGATCTGCTGCTCGCGCCGGGCGCCGACCTGCCCCAGGTGGTGGAGCAGATCTGGGCGACCGTGCAGGCGACCGACTTCAACGCCCGCGCAAAGGTCATCGCCGACACGATCCAGGCGTCGGACGCGGACCTCGTCGGCCTGCAGGAGGCAGCGCTCTGGAGGACGCAGACGCCGGGCGATCGCCTGCCCATCCCGAACGCGACCACCGTCGCCTACGACTTCCTCGACATCCTCGTGCGTGAGCTCGCCTCGAGGGGCCTCTCGTACCGGATCGTCGGCTCGGTCTCGAACGGCGACGTCGAGGTGACGGGCGCGAGCGGGACCGACTACCGGATCACCGACCGCGACGCGATCCTCGCGAAGACGTCATTCCCCGTCACGGCGGCCACCTCCGGCACCTACCCGCACCTCGCCGTCGTCGACCTGCCGCCGCCCACCCCCGGCGCGCCCCCCATCCACCTGACGATCCCGCGCGGCTGGGTCGCGGCGGACTTCCGCTCCGGCGGGAAGACCCTCCGCTTCTTCGACACGCACCTCGAGGCGTTCTCACCGGACGTCGCCGGGCAGCAGGCGCAGGACCTCGTGAACCTCTCGAAGGCCGCGCAGCTCCCGACCATCGTGGCGGGAGACATGAACCTCCCGCCCGGCTCGACCGGATACGCCACGTTCGTGGCGGCGGGCACGGGGCTCGTGGACTCCTGGACCGAGGTGAAGGGATCGGACCCGGGGCTCACCTGCTGCTGGAGCGCGGACCTCGAGAGCGGCGCGTACACGACCCGCATCGACCTCGTCTTCCACGCGGCCGACGTGCGCCCGACGACCGCCGCGAAGGTGGACGAGACGGAGCGGACGCCGACCGGTCTCGCTCCCTCCGATCACGCCGGCGTCGTGGTCGGGTTCACGACGCAGGCCTCCGGCCTGCCTGCTGCGATCGCCGCTTCGCCCGCTCGCCTCCCCGCAGAATAGGCGCCGGCTCCAGGCCGTTGCCATCGATACCTCGCCGCGCTCGCGGCCGCGGATCCGGAACTGCCCGGCCTCGCCGCCCTCCTCCACGCCGATGCCGAGGCGGTCTGGACTCGCGCGCGACCCGGCGACCGGAACGTTCGGCGTCGATTGGGGCGCGCCGCCAGGGATGCGCACGTCGCTCGCGGCGCAGACCTCGGCCGCGATGGTGCTGAACCTCGAAGCGTCAGCGGAGCGCGCAGCGCAGTAGCGATCGCTTACTCCGACGCCGGCGCTCGCGACCGGCCTCCGTGTCGTGGACCTCTCAGGTCCGCTTCTGCTCGTAGTACGAGCACCAAGCAGCCGAGCGCTCGCTGCCGCCGCGTGTGCGAACGCGCCCTAGCTTTCGTCGCAAGGGCGCCGCCCGCGCGCATGAGCTGTCCACTTCTTCGCCGCTCGCAGCAGCCGCAATGCCGCGCAGTTGCGGGCGGACCGCTTCCGGTGTCGCGCGACGTCGTCGCAGCGTACTGCCGCGGCGCTCACGGGTCCTGCCCGGCGTTCCGGTACCTGCGTGCGACGGGACGCCCCGCGCATCCCGCAGATTTTCGGGCGTGGGTCGTGCGGGGCGTGCCGCCTGGGCGCCTCGACCCCGTCCCGGACGCGAGGCTGGATGGGACGCCACCGCCGGACCCTGGGTAGAATGCTACCGGACTCAAACAAGAAGGGTGCTCCCCGAGTGCGGCTGACCGGGGGTTGCTGGCCCTGTAGTATGAGGGACCGCCAGTAAACGAGTCGTCTTCTAAGGGGGTTGACGATGATGCGCGCCAATGTTCGCGTCCCAGCACCGCGGGGCGCCGCTGCTCATTGCGACAGCGACGGGGTGCTGCGCTGTGATCGCCAGGCCGAGGACATGCTCAAGGTCTTCTTCGCCGACGCCGCCGATGGCGCGCCCGTCCCATCGGAGCTGCGCGGGCTGACGCAGGGCGCCCAGGCGGGATCGCCCGGCATCCGGCGAACGCTCGTCATGGAGGGGCTGGGCGAGCGGCTCCGCGTCGAGGTGACCGCAGTCGGCAAGGGGAAGACGCAGCTGCACCTGTGGCGCGAGCCGCTGCCCGAGCCGGTTCAGCTCGGGCCCGAGCCGGTGCCCGTGCCGGCGCCGTCCGACGGGCTCACGCACCGCGAGCGCGAGGTGGCGCTCCTCGTGGCGGACGGGCTCCGCTCCCGCGAGGTCGCCGAGCGGCTCGGGATCGCCTCCCAGACGGTGAAGAGCCATCTGAAGACGATCTTCGACAAGCTCGGCGTGCGCAATCGCGTCGAGCTCGCCCGCCGGCTCGTGCAGCACTAGCCAGCGCTTACTTCCACTGGCCAGCGCTACTTGGACCGCGGCCCCGACCTGACGCGGGCCTCCATGCAGATCGCGCCGGGCGGCTGATTCGCGTATGGCGGGATCTGCCGGAAGCTGAGCGACTGGTACAGCTTGAGCCCCTCCGACAGCTTCGGGGGGATGTCGAGCCGGACCACGGAGTAGCCCAGGGCGCGCGCCTCGCCCATGAGCGCCATCGAGATCGTCCGGGCCAGGCCCCGGCCGCGGAACTTGGGACGGACGTACACCCGCCTCAACTCGGCGGTGTCGGCGTCGAGGCGGCGCAGCGCTCCGCACGCGGCGAGCTCGCTGCCCTCCCATGCGAGCAGGAACGTGCCGTTGGGCGAGCCGTACATCTTGCCGAGCTCGGCCGCCTCGGACTCGAACCCCGGGAACCACGCCGGGTCGTCCACGACGCGAGCGTACTCGCGCCACATCTCGCGGGCGAGGTCCAGATCGTCCGCGGTCGTTGCGGTGGTGATACGCGCCATCTCGAAAGCGTATCCCATCCCGCGCTCCGATTGAAAAACCTGGCGTCGGGCGTTAGCGTCCGGGCACCTCATGGTGACCCTCCAGGACGTGCAGGCCGCCCTCGCCCGGATTCGAGACCGGGTCTACCTCTCGCCCTGCGCGCGCAGCGAGACGCTCTCGAAGCTCACCGGAACCGTCGCGCACCTGAAGCTCGAAAATCTCCAGATGACGGGCGCCTACAAGGAGCGGGGGGCGCTCAACAAGCTCCTGCTCATGCCCGCCGCGGACCGCGATCGCGGCCTCATCACCGCGAGCGCCGGGAACCACGCCCAGGCCGTCGCCTATCACGCGGGTCGCCTCGGGGTGAAGGCGACCATCGTGATGCCCGAGGCGACCCCGATCATGAAGGTGGCGAACACGCGCGCGCATGGAGCGCGCGTGGTGCTCCACGGGTCGAACTACGACGAGGCCTATGCCGAGGCGCGCCGGCTCGAGCACGCGGAGGAGCTCACCTTCGTCCACCCGTTCGACGACCCCGACGATCATCGCGGGCCAGGGGACGATCGGCCTCGAGATGCTCGAGCAGGTGCCCGAGCTCGAGGTCGTCCTGGTCCCGGTCGGCGGCGGGGGGCTCATCTCCGGGGTCGGCGTCGCGGTGAAGGCGCTCCGGCCCGGCGTCAAGGTGATCGGCGTCGAGACCGAGGTGCTCCCCTGCATGCTCCAGGCGGTCGAGGCGGGACACCCGGTGACGCTCGACCCCGCGAACACCATCGCCGACGGCATCGCGGTGAAGCGCGCCGGCGACCTCACCTTCGAGCACGTGAAGAAGTTCGTCGACGAGATCGTGACCGTCTCCGAGGAGGAGATCGCGAGCGCGATCCTGTACCTGCTCGAGAAGGAGAAGACGGTCGTCGAGGGCGCCGGCGCGGTGGGCGTCGCCGCCCTGATGCAGCGCAAGGTGCGCGGGATCGACGGCCGCAGATGTCGTGACGATCATCTCCGGCGGCAACATCGACGTGAACCTGGTGGCGCGGGTCATCGAGCGGGGCCTCGTGAAGGACGGCCGCCTCGTCCGGATCAGCGTCCCGCTCCAGGACAAGCCCGGCCAGCTCGCCAAGGTCTCGTCGATCGTCGCGAACGCCCGCGCGAACGTCATCGAGGTGCACCACACCCGGGCCTTCGCGTACCGGTTCGGCGACACGACGCTCCAGCTCACGCTCGAGACCCGCGGCCCGGAGCACGTCGAGGAGATCCTGCGCGCGCTCCGCGAGCGGGGCTACCAGGTCCATCAGATGGGGATCTAGCGATGCCGCGACCCGACACCCGGCGCACGCTGGTCTGGGCCATCCTGATCGCGGGGATGCTCGGGTTCGCGGCCGGCTGGCTCACGCGGGTCTGGACGGCCCAGACGCCCGAGTCCCGCGCCCGGGACGCCGTCGAGCGGATGCGCGAGCGGGCCCACGAATTCACGCGGTAGGGCGGACGTCCGCGCTAGCCTCGCCTTCCGAGCAGCCAGAAGAGCAGCTTGACATCCTCTCCGGCCTGAAGACCGGAGATTCCGGCTAAGAGGCGGCACACGCTGCCTCCGACACGGTGGGTTCCTGGGCCGGGAGCCCTCCTGCGCTCTTCGTATCTCCCAGGCGATCACGGCGTAGTCCCGCCGCTAAGATGTTGCGCGCCGCGTTCACATCGGCGTCCGCGGCGTGGCCGCAAAGAACGCACCGGAACACGGCCTGAGTCTTCCGGTTCTCGGCCGAGACGTGCCCGCAGATGGGGCATGTCCGGCTCGTGTTGCGCGGGTCGACGGCGATCACCATCCCCCCGCGCCAGGTTTGCTTGTACTCGAGCTGCCGCCGGAACTCGGCCCAGCCCTGGTCGAGGATCGACTTGTTGAGGCCCGCCTTCGCGCGGACATTCCGCCCCGGGGCGTTGACCGTGCCCCGAGCGCTTCGGCTCATCGACTTCACCGACAAGTCCTCGAGAACGACCAGCGCGTGGGTCTTGCTGATGGTCGTGCTCGTCTTGTGCAGGAAGTCGTTGCGGATGCGGGCGATCTTCATGTGCAGGCGCCCGATGCGGGCCTTCTGCTTCCTCCAGTTGTTGCTGTACTTCTCCCCGCGCGCGAGGGCTCGCTGCTCCCGCCCCAGCTTCTTCTCGTACTTTCGGGTGCTGCTCACTGGCGCGAAGGTCTCACCGCTCGAGAGCGCGGCGAACTTCACCACGCCCACGTCCAGGCCGACGGCGCTGTTCGCCGGGTGGACGGGCGCCGCGACCTCCTGCTCCGTCTGGATGGAGACGAACCAGTGCTCACCCTCGCGCGAGATCGTGAGCTGCTTCGGCGTGCCGCTCACCGCGCGGCTCCTACGGTAGCGCACCCAGCCGAGCTTGGGCAGCTTCACCCGGCCGTGCCGGTCGTCCACGGCGAACTGCTTCGGGTCCGGGTACCGGAACGCATCATGGCGGCCCTTCTTCTTGAAGCGGGGCAGGTCGGCCCTGCCCTCGAAGAAGTTGCGGTACGCGCGGTCCAGATCCTTGAGCACCTGCTGGAGCGCGTGGATGGGCGCGGACGCCAGGAACTCCGTGTCCGGCGCATGGCGCCAGCTCGTGAGCTCCTTGCACAAGGCGGCGTACCCGAGGTGCTTCTCCTTCCTCTCGAACCGCTCACGTTCCAGCTCCAGGCCACGGTTGAAGACGAAGCGGCAGCATCCCGCCACGCGGCCCATCTCCCGCGCCACAGTCGGCGTGGGCTCGAGCCGGAAGCGGTAGGCCTTCAACAGCCGCATGAACGCACGATACACTTGCCCTATGACAGCCGAGAGCGAACTCCGACACGGCCGGCACTGCGTCTTCAACTTGCACGTGCATTTGGTCTTCGTGGCCAAGTACCGCCGCCGGGTCTTCGATGGACCCGCCATCGAACGACTGCGGGAGATCTTCGCCGCGGTGTGCCGCGACTTCGAGGCCCGTCTGGTCGAGATGGACGGCGAGGAGGACCACGTGCATCTGCTGGTGGAGTACCCTCCGAAGGTCTCTGTCTCCGGCCTCGTGAACAGCATGAAGGGGGTCTCCAGCCGTCTCCTGCGGCGAGCGCGCCGCGACATCGCGAAACGGTACTGGAAGGGCGTGCTGTGGAGCCCCAGCTACTTCGCCGCGTCCTGCGGTGGCGCCCCGATCGCCATCGTGCGCCAGTACATCGAGCAGCAGCAGCGACCGGACTGAATCGGAAGAGCGGAGCATCGAGCCCCGCCCTCCCGGGCGCTATCCTCCCCGCCCTGAACGGCGGGGCTTGTCGCGCATCCTGGTCAGGCGGCGGCGCGCCGGCGCCGGCGCACGAGGACGACGACCGCGACGCCGGCGGCGACGGCAGCGAGGATCGAGAGCTCGACGATGCGGACGCCCCGCTTGGCCTCGGCGAGGTGGTGCCAGAAGAGGTACCCGGCACCCACCACGAGCGGGACCGACACGAGCGCCGAGAGCGCGTCTGCGAGGACGAACGTCGCGAGCCGGACCCCGTGCGTCGCGGCAAACACGAACGTGGGGAAGCGCACGCCGCCGGTGTGGCGCGCCACGGCCACGGTGAGGAACGCGTGCCGCGCGAAGTGGCGCTCGAGGAGGGCGCGGCGCTCGGTCGTGAGGACCCGCCGCGCGGCGCGGGTTCCGAGCAGGCGTTCCCCGTGCCGCTGGGCCAGCGCGAACAGGATCGTGTCGCCGGCCACGATCCCGAGCCAGGCGACGGGGATCGCGATGCGCAGATCGAGGATCCCCTCGTGCGCCAGCACGCCCGCCGTGAGCTGCGTCAGCTCCTCCGGGATCGGGACCCCGAGCCCCGCGGCCACGAGGGCGCCGAAGACGGCGAGGTGGCCGAAGTGCGCGACGATGCTCTCCACGCGCTCCCGACCATACCGGCCCGGGGGGGCCCGGCGCAGGTCACGCGCGGGTCAGCGCTCGTGCGGCAGCTCCCGCACGACCTCCTCGAGCGCGCGCGCTTCTCGGAATGGCTCGCGGGAAACGCCGAGCAGCTCGGCGTCAAGTGGGCGTCAGAGCTCCACCGCCACTACCAGTGACAAGTCGCTTCCGCTCCAAGACTGCGTCCGAGGCCTGAGCGATGAGCTCGGGCCCGAGCGCCTTGTCGAGGACCGCGTCCGCTCCTTCGCGGTGGAGCCGTGCCTCGAGACCGGCGTCGAGCGATCCGGAGATCACGACCACAGCGAGGTCGTGCTCACCGCCAACCCCACGTACCAACCGCAGGAAAGACTCTCCGTCCATCGCTGGCATGCGCAAGTCCGCGACCACCAGATCGAGCCCCAGGAGCTCGTCGGTGAGCACCCCCACGCCGCTCACTCCGTCGCTGGCGGCAAAGACCTCGAAGCCGCGCTCCGCCAGCGCGTCCGCGACCATGCGTCGGGCCAGTGCGTCGTCATCCACCACGAGCGCGCGGCGCCGACGGGCGGCGATGCGGGCGATGATCTCTCCGAGCTGTGCTTCGCCGCGGGCGTCGAGCCCGAAGCGCATGCCCATCCCGGCCGCGCCGGAACGGACCACCGTGGCCGGAACCTCCACCACCGCACCGCCTGGAAGGCACATCTCCAGGTGCACCTCGGTGCCGACCGGGAGCGCCCTTGCCGAGCGGACGAAGGCTCCGCCCTGCGACAGGTTGGCGACGTAGTCCGCTGCCAGCTCCTCCTCGGTGGCGTACTCGAGACGTGCTACCGGCCGCCCCGCGCTCCCGCGCGGGCGCACCAGCACCGGGGCATCCAGGGCGTAACGCGGGGCCGTGCGACGCCCGCCGCGGCGCGGATCGGTGAGCTCCTCCACGGTGTCGACCAGCTCGGGCGTGGGGTCGAGGAGGTGGAGCGCGAAGCCGGCCGGTGCGCCCGGGCCCCGCTGCCCCGGTCCGAACGCCAGGGCAACCCTCGCATGGACCTCGAGCCTGGTGCCGTCGGTTCGCCAGATCTGAACGGCGAACTCGTCCCCCTTCGGCGGCGAGAGGGAGCTCGGGAGGAAAAGGCGCCGCTTGTCCGGTTCATAGACGACGCCGTCCCATGTCTGGCGCGAGTCTGCGAGGATCAAGATTCGGACGGGACGGGCCCGGCTCGTCTGGAGAGGCTCCGACGGCCAGCGCTACCCGGGTCAACGCGTCGCCGAGCAATCCAGGCTGGATGCCGAGGCGGTGAAGGTCGCAGCGCGCGAGGAGCTGCCGGCAATCCGAGCGTCGGCGCGCCGTCTTCGTGGAGAGCGTCACGGCCCGACCGCCCATCTTCGCGGCCCAGAACCGGACCCGGGACAGGATGACCTCATCCACGGGGTTCGCGAACCGCATCAGCGCCGCGAAGCGCCTGGAGCGCGACCGGTAAGCAAGGTCGCATTCGACCACCTTCCCGTCGCAGAGCGACGGGATCGAGAGCACGAGCCTTCTCGCGGCCGGAAACTTCGCCGCGGTCATCCGCCCGAAGACCAACGCGAACTCCGTCGAGGCAGGCCGGGCCCGAGGAAGGGCGCCATCCCGCCGAAGAGGCCCGTCCATGCGATGTGCCTCCTCTCTCACCGAGCCGGCTTCCTTCCGGAACTCTCCTTCACCATCGCGGGGTCGGGAACCCGCGATCCGGACGAGCGAAGAGATATCCCTGCAAGAGATCGCAGCCCACGTCCGAAAGGGCGTCCCGCTCCGGGGCCGTCTCGACGCCCTCGCTGATGACGATCACGTGGAGCTCATCGCACAGCTTTGCCATCGACCTGACGATGCTCTGCTTCTTCGGGTCGGCGTCGATGGCGCGGACGATGGACATGTCGAGCTTCGCCACCTCTGGCTCGAGGAGGGCGAAGCTGGAGAGCCCCGCGTAGCCCGCGCCGAGGTCGTCCACGGCGATGCGGAATCCCAGCCGGCGAAGCGAGGCGGCCCGCGCCTTCACGTCCTTCAGGCCTTCCAGCGACGCGCGCTCGGTGATCTCCAGCACGACGCGATCGGCAACCTGGGAGAGTGGCGCACCGGGATGGTGGAGGTCCTCGTCATCCAGATCCGAGGCGTGGAGGTTCATGAAGAGCATCGCGCCATTGGGCACCTCGCGCGCCGCCGCGACGGCGAGCGATCGGACGGCCCGTCCGAGATCCCGGAACCGTCCCAGCCTCTCGGCGGCCTCCAGCACGAGGTCCGGCCGCGCCAGCGTCGGCTCGCCCGTGCGCATGAGCGCCTCGTAACCGAAGATCTTCCGCTCGCGCCAGGAGACGATCGGCTGGCACGCGAGCCAGAGGGTCTCGAGGGCTCGCTCGAAGCTGACCTCGAGCGTTGCGCGGTCCCGCAGCCGCTGGCCCTCGACCCCCTGGAGCTCCAGCGCCTGGCGCTTCAGCCGGGCCATTCCGTGGAGAGCGACCGCACGGCGGACGGTGTCGACGAGCTCATCTCGTTCCACGGGCTTCACGCAGTACCGCAGCGCCCCGTACTCCACCGCCTTCACGGCGGTCTCGAGCCCGGGGGCCGCGGTCATGAGAACCACGGGGACGTCCTGATCGCGCTCCCGGACCGCCTTGAGGAAGTCGAGACCGCTCATCCTCGGCATCGAGATGTCGCTCACGATGACGTCGAACGACTGCGAGCCGAGCCGTCCGAGCGCTTCGGCGCCGTCGTTGGCCTTCTCGACGTCGTACCCCGCCTTTTGCAACAAGGTGGAATAGGCTCGCAGGATCGTCGGCTCGTCGTCCACGAGAAGAACCTTCGCCATCCGGACACCTCCTCTTCCTCGCAACTCGCCTCGGGGCGGGCGCGACCGCGCCTCACGCCGATCCTTCCGTTTCCACTACCAGGATGGCTGGGTCCCGACCGTCGGCGGGGGCCGAGGCCCGTGGCAGCACGGCGAGCCTCTCCCCCGGGGCGGCCGGCAGGGTGAACGTGAACTCGCTCCCGCGCCTCGTCTCCGAGACGAGCTGCAGGGTTCCCCCGTGAAGCTCCACGAGCCGTTTGGAGATCGCGAGGCCGAGGCCGGTTCCCTGGTGCTTCTTCACGAGTGGGCTCTCGCCTTGGATGAAGGGTTCGAACAGGTGCGGCCTCAGGGCCGGGTCGATCCCCGGCCCCTCGTCCCGAACGCGGAACCGGACGAACGGGCCCTCGTCCTCGGTTCGCACCTCGACGTCAGCGCCCTCGGGGCTGAACTTCACCGCGTTCGAGAGGAGGTTCAGGAGGATCTGCCGAAGCTTGCCGCGATCGGCCCACGCCGACCGCGTCGCCCACACCTGCTTCCGAACCTCGATCTGCTTCGCCCGGGCCGTCGGACCGATGAGCGCCACGGCCTCTGCCACGGCTTCGGCGGAGTCGACTGTCCCCACCTCGAGCCGGATCTCTCCTGCCTCGATCTTCGAGAGATCGAGGATGTCGTTGATGAGGTCCAGCAGGTGCTTCCCGCTCGCCAGGACGTTCGTGACGTACTCGACGTGGTGCGGCGGCAGCGCGTCCTGCGCTTCGGCGAGCAGCAGGTCCGAGAAGCCTATGATGGAGTTCAAGGGCGTGCGCAGCTCATGAGACATGTTCGCCAGGAACATCGACTTGAGCTGGTTCGCGCGTTCCACCTCGACGTTCTTCCGCTCCAGCTCCCGCTGCTGGGCAGCGAGCTCCTCCTTCTGGGCCTTGAGCTCCGCGTTGGCCAGGGTCAGCTCCACCGTGCGCTCGACGATGCGCGCCTCGCTCTCCTCCTCGGTGCGCCTGCGCTTCAGATCCATGCGGTGCAACGTGGTCGCGTTTCGCCAGACCAGACCGCCGAAGAAGACGCTGTTCCCGACGACCCTGAGGAGCGTCGTGAAGTTCGCGTCATAGAGACCGCTCTTCTCGCCGAGCAGCGCGAGCTGCAAGACGAGCGGCGGCACCACGATCGCGGAGCCGACGAGGTTCCTGGCGAGGGCGCCCCCAGCGGTCGAGCTGGTGACGACCTCCATGAGGCCGCTGCGCGGGCGGGACAGGAAGATCGCCGACGTGCCGAGGATGAAGAGGACGGTCGTGTGGACCGCCATCTGAGAGTAGAAGGCGACGCCGAACGTGTAGGTGGTGCCGAGGAAGTAGCCTACGAACCCCTGGAACGCCAGCACGAACGAGAGCAGCACGAGGACGTGCGCGGTCCGGAAGGACGGGCGCAGCTTCAGGTGGGACAAGGCCAGACCGCCGCTCGCCAGGAGGAAGTTGACGGCCGTGATGGGCGCAAGCCGCCCCGGCGGGAATCGACCTCCCCGGCCGCCCGGATCCGGATAGAGCAGCTCGTCGACGCCGAGGTTCACATGGAAGGCGTACTCGCCGAGCGTGAGCAGCGCGATCGTCGCGATGAGGAGCAGGAGCGCCGACGCCGCAAGCTTCCTCCTCGTCGTGGTTGGATCTCGTCGGAGCAGGAGCAGGGCGAGCCCGAGCGAGACGAACGAGAGCGCCGTGTTGACCTTCATCGTGATGTAGTAGGGCAGAAGCGACTTCAGGGGGACGACGTCGAAGTGCCAGCCCGCGAGGACTGCGATTCCACCCGCGATGACGAGCCAGGAGAGGACGAGTGACGTCGTGGATGCCGTGCCGGAGTCACGCGACGCATCACCGTCGGCGAAACGCGTCCAGAAGCTCATCGGCCGGATCGTCATGCCTGGCTCGGGCTCACCGGGAACCACAGGCCGAACACGCTGCCCCCTCCGTCCCGGGATCGCATGACGACCCTCCCTCCGTGCGCGGTGGCGACGAGCTTCACGAGGTAGAGCCCGAGGCCGTGGCCCCGGCGAGCCTCTCCTCTGGACAGCTCGACCGACCCGAACTTCTCGAAGAGCGCCGTCCTGAGCGCGTCCGGAACGCCGGGGCCGCGGTCCGCGACCGCGATCTCCACACCCTCGTCCGTTGAGCGAACCTCGACGTCCACGGTCTCGCCGGTCGGCGAGTACTTGACCGCGTTCGACAGCATGTTTTCGACCGCTCGGCGCACGAGCTTGCGATCGAGCGGCAGGACCGGGTTGGCGCCGATGGCGACCGCCACGGCGACGCCGCGCTCGTTGGCGACAGGCTCGACGGTCGCTACGGCGTCCTTCACGAGATCGGCGATCGGAAGCGCGTCGACGCGCGGGTCCAGCTTGCCCTCCTCGAGCAGCCGCACCTGGAGCATGTCGTCCAGCGTCTCACGCACCTTTCCGGCCGCGCCCAGGGCCGAGACCACGTCCGCCCTCATCTCGGCGTCCTTGATCTCGGCCTGGAACATGTTCAGGAACGCCAGAACGGCGGCCAGCGGATTCCGCAAGTCGTGCACGATCAGCGAGACGAGGTCGTCCTTGACGGAATCGAGCAGCCGCAGCTGCTCGAGCTGACGCCGGATGGTCTGAGCCTGCTCGCGCAACCTCAGGAAGACGGCGACGCGCAACGCCAGCTCCCGGCGGTCCACCGGCTTGGAGAGGAAATCGTCTGCGCCCGCCTCGAGGCCCGCGTTGCGGGTCTCCTGGTCGCTGAGCGCCGTGAGCAGCAGGACGGGAAGGGCGCTGCCGTCGGCGCGCCTCTTCACCTCCCGGCACACGTCGAATCCGCTCATGCCGGGCATCATCACGTCGAGGAGGACGAGAATCGACCGACCGGCGCGCGAGCAGCTCGAGCGCCTCGGGCCCGCTCTCCGCCTCGACCACGTCGTGCGTCGGGGACAGGTACCCCCGCAGGAGAGCGCGATTCCTGCGATCGTCATCGACCACCAGGATGGAGGCCGCCCGTCCGGTGGACGCGGCCGCATGAACCTCGGGTTCAGCCATCGGCGCGCTCCGCAGATATCGACCCGCACTGACGGTGGAGGCACCGTCCATGCTCCTCCCGAGTGGATGTCGGCCTCTGTTCGGCATGCCGGGACTACCCCGCGACGCGCGACTCGCCATCGCCCCTTCTTCTAATGCCATGAGCGGCGGGTGCTAGCAGCGGCGGCTCTATAAGTGTCCGTTGCCGCCCCCTCGAGGTCACCACGTCCTCATCGCCGGCGAATTGGCGGAGAGGTAGTACCTCCGGTTGCCCTCGCGAGGGCTGGGCCTCAATCAGGACTTGATCGGCTCGCGCGCGCCCACAATCTGGCGCACTCACTCTTGAAGTAAACCCACGGCGGGTGTCCCTGCGCTCGTGCGTGCCGGTGAAATTTGCGGCCGCCCGCCCAGCGGGGGCCACGCACGGCCTCGCCCCGGTCGTTGGCTGGAGTCGTGGGCTGAAGAAGTGAAGATCGAAAGGAGCGTGGTGCCGTGATGGACCGGATCTCGAAGCGCGTCGCGTCACACGCCAAGCGCCCGCGATGAGCCGGGAGTGCCGGAGAAGCGTGACGGAACGCCTCCTCCTGGTGGTGCCTGCCGCCGTTCTTCTCGCATACCGACCAGCGGCGGCCGCCACGCTGAGCCTGCGGGGAGACGTTCCCGAGCTCGAGGTGCACGGCTTCGTCAGTCAGGGTTTTCTCCTGACCTCGGCGAACGACTACCTCGCCGACTCTTCGCGGGGGAGTTTCGAGTTCTCCGATGTGGGGCTGAACTTCACCGTGCCCGCGACCGACCGGCTGCGGCTCGGTGTGCAGCTCTTCTCCCGGGATCTGGGCCCCATCGGCGACTACCGGGCCACGCTCGACTGGTACTATCTCGACTACCGCTGGCGGGACTGGCTCGGTGTCCGGGCCGGCCGCGTGAAGCTGCCGTTCGGGCTCTACAACGACACCAGCGACGTCGACTCGGCGCGCACCGCCGTCCTGCTCCCGCAGTCGATCTATCCGACCCAGAACCGCGACTTCCTGCTGGCGCAGACCGGCATGGAGATCTACGGGTACGCGGGTCTGAGATCGGCGGGCAGCCTCGACTACAGGCTGTATGCGGGCACGATCTTCCTCGACGTGCGGCCGCAGCCCGGCAGCCCGTTGACGATCCTCGACCTCGAGGTGCCCTTCGTGGTGGGCGCACGCGTGCTATGGGGGCCGCCCGTCGGCGGCCTGCGCGTCGGCGGCAGCGTCCAGGTCCTTCGTATCGACACCGACCTTCTCGCGCCCGGGGAGCCGGCCCCGATCGCCGTGAAGATCCCGGCGACGCTGTGGGTCGCCTCGGTGGAGTACGCGGTGCGCGATCTGCTCGTCGCAGGAGAATACAGTCGATGGCTCGTCGAGGCGAAGAGCAGCAACCCGGCCGTCGTTCCGGAGGGCTCGACCACCAGCGAACGGGCCTATGCGCTGGCCACCTATCGCGCCAGTCCCTGGCTGCAGGCCGGCGCCTACTACTCCCTCCTGTTTCCCGACGTCGCCCACCGGACGGGGCGCGAATCCGTGCAGCAGGACGTCGCGCTCACGCTCCGCTTCGACATCGACGCGTACTGGCTGATCAAGGTCGAAGGCCATTACATGCACGGCACGGCGGGACTCTCTTCCGGGCTGAACGGCAACCGGCCTTTGAGCGCCCTCGTTTCGGATTGGGCGCTCTTCACCCTCAAGACGACGGCCTACTTCTGACCCCGAGGCGGCCTTGAGGATCGTCACGCTCATCCTCGTTTCGCTGGCCGCGGCTGCCACGCCTGCGGAGTCGCAGCGCTCCACCTACGTGGTGATCGTGCATCCGGGGAATCCCGTCTCCAAGCTCGATCGCAAGTTCCTCACCGAGGCATTCCTCCGGCGCACGACGCGCTGGCCCGACGACACTCCCATCCGCCCGGTGGACCTGGGGCCGGACTCGCCGGCGCGAGCCCGCTTCTCGCGGGAGATCCTGACGCTGTCGGTCGCATCGGTGAGGAACTACTGGCAGCAGCGGATCTTCTCGGGACAGGGGCTCCCGCCGCCGGAGCTGGCCGACGCCGCGGTCGTCTCCTACGTGCTGAGCCATCCCGGCGCGATCGGGTACGTGGCCGCCGGCACGCGCGTCAAGGGCGCGAGGGCCGTGGACGTGGACTGAGGGCCGCATGAGACTCTCGTTCCGATCGAAGCTGGTCGCCATCGTGGCCACGGCCGCGCTCGCGCTCGTCGCGCTGGTGCTCTCCAGCGCCGTCACCGCCCGGAACGTGGAAGGACACCTCGCCGACATCCGGCGGCACTACCTGCCGAAGGTGGGCCTTCGCCCGCAGCTCGAAGCGCAGTTCGAGCGGATCCAGCGCGGGTTCCAGGACGCCGTCGCGGCCAGCGACAGCGAGAGGCTCGCGAGGACGGCCGAGCTGAAGAAGGTGCTGCTGCAGCAGCTCGCCGACGCCTCCGGCGCCGTGGAGCCGCGGCTGTCCGCCGCGCTCGCGCTGGCGATCGAGGACTATCACGACACCGGACAGGCGGTCTCCGCCCGGCTCATCGCCCACGAGGTCGGTGAGGGCGTCGTCGCGCTGATGGCCGAGCTGCAAGCCAAGCAGGCTCGCGTCGCGGAGCTCCTCGACCAGGCCACCGTCTTCGACAAGTCGGAGCTCACGAACGCCTTCTCGGCGGCGGCGGAGGCGCAGCAGACCGGCTCGCGCGTGCGCCTGGGGCTCAGCATCGCGTGCCTGGTCGTGCTGTTGCTCCTCTCGCTCTGGATCAGCCGCGACCTCCTGCGCGGCCTGGCCCACCTCACGGCCGGATTCCGGCGCTTCGGCGGGGGCGACTTCGGCTCTGCCATTCCGGTCGTGAGCGGCGACGAGCTGGGCGATCTGGCCAGACAGGCGAACCAGATGGCCCAGAGCCTCCAGCGGCTGGAGTCCGAGTGGAGCGGCATCGATTGGCTGAAGAGCGCACAATCGGGGTTGTCGGAGCAGCTCCGCGGAGAGCTGGAGCCGCGAGAGGTGGCGGACCGTGCGGTGTCGTTTCTCTGCCGCTATCTCGATTGCCCGGTGGGAGCGCTCTACACCGCCGATCCGGACGGCGTCTTTCGCGTCCTCGGACGGCACGCGCTCTCCGCGGAAGAAGAGGTCCCGGGCTTCCGTCCCGGCGAGGGACTCGTCGGACAGGCCGCGCTCCAGGCCGGCATCACGGTCGTGCATGCGCCGGCAGACCAGCTCCGGGTCCGCTCGGGGCTCGCCGAGGGATCCCCACGCTCGATCGTGCTGGTCCCCCTGCTTCGCGTCGGCAAGGTCACCGGAGTCCTCGAGGTGGTCAGCCTCCGGCCCTGGCAGGCCCCCTCCACCGAGCTCCTCGCTTCCGTGCGCGAGAGCATCGCCATCGCGCTGGAGGCCGCGCGGGGCCGGGCGGAGCTGCGCGCGCTTCTCGCGGAGACGCAGCAGCAGACGCGCGAGCTGGAGGCGCAGCGGGGCGCGCTCGAGGAGAAGAACGCCGCGCTCGTGGACACGCGGGGGCGGCTGGAGCAGCAGGCGGAGGAGCTGACCAGGGCCAGCGCGTACAAGTCGCAGTTCCTCGCCAACATGTCGCACGAGCTGCGCACGCCGCTGAACGCCATCATCGGTTTCGCGGAGCTGCTGCACGACGAGGAGGTCGGCCCGCTCGAGGCGCAGCAGAAGGAGTTCCTCGGCGACGTGCTGCGCAGCGGCCGGCATCTCCTCCAGCTCATCAACGACGTGCTCGATCTGTCGAAGGTCGAGGCCGGGAAGCTCGACTTCCGGCCGGAGCGCGTGAAGCCGGGGAAGCTCGTCTCCGAGGTGCTGGCGATCCTGCGCACCACCGCGGCGACCCGGCGAGTGCGGGTGCAGGCGCGGGTCGATCCTGCGCTCGGCGAGCTGATCGTGGATCCAGGCCGCCTGAAGCAGGTCCTGTACAACTACCTCTCCAACGCCCTCAAGTTCACTCCCGAGAGAGGGAACGTCTCCGTCCGCGTGACCGCGGACGGCGAGCACGACTTCCGCCTGGAGGTCGAGGACACCGGCAGGGGCATCGCGCCCGAGGACCTGTCGCGCCTGTTCGTCGAGTTCCAGCAGATCCACGACGGCAGCGACAAGCGGTACGGCGGCACCGGCCTCGGGCTCGCGCTCACCAAGCGGCTCGTCGAAGCCCAGGGCGGCAGCGTGGGCGTGCGCAGCACCTTGGGGCAAGGCAGCACGTTCCATGCCGTGCTGCCGCGGAGGTCGCGCGAGCCCGAGGCCGCTCCCGACATCCGACCGGCGGTCGCCCGCGGCGATGCGCCGGCCGTTCTCGTGATCGAGGACGACCCGGGCGATCAGGTGCGCCTCGTCGAAATCCTCTCCGGCGCCGGATACTCGGTGCAGCCCGCCGCGACGGGAGCGGCGGCGCTCGAGCTCTGCAAGACCCGTTCGTTCGACGCCATCACGCTGGATCTCCTCCTCCCCGACATGAGCGGCCTCGAGGTGCTGAAGGGGATCCGTGCCGAGGGAGCGAATCAGGAGGTGCCTGTGATCGTCGTCACGGTCGTGGCGGAGCGCGACGCGATCGCCGGATTCGCCGTGCAGGACGTGCTGCCGAAGCCCATCGATGCCGCCGCGCTGCTCTCGGCGCTGACGCGCGCGGGCGTCCCGCCGAACGGGCCGGGCACGATCCTCGTTGTGGACGACGACCCGAGCTCGATCAAGCTGGTCTCGACGACGCTGAAGCAGCTCGGCTACCGGACGCGCTGCGCGCGCAACGGAGCGTCGGCGCTGCACTCGCTGCGGGAGTCGCTGCCGACCGCGGTGATCCTCGACCTGGTGATGCCGGGCATGAACGGTTTCGAGTTCCTCGAGCACCTGCGCCAGGAGCCCGCCGGGCGGCGCGTGCCCGTCATCGTCTGGACCGTCAAGGACCTGAGCCAGGAGGAGCGCAGGTTCCTGCGGGAGTCCGCGCACGCGGTCGTCTCCAAGGGGGAGGGCGGCAGCCGCGTCCTGGCGGAGCTGGAAGCGGCCGTCCATCGCAAGGAGCAGGCGCTGTGACGCGAAAGAAGGGGACCATGGCCGGCGAACCCATCCTCATCGTGGACGACAATCCCCTCAACATGAAGCTCGTCTCGTTCCTCCTCGCCAAGAGGGGATACGACGTGCGCTGTGCGTCGGACGGGGAGGAGGCGCTCGAATTGCTCCAGAAGTTCCGGCCGACGCTCATCCTGATGGACATGCAGATGCCGGGCATCGACGGCTTCGAGCTGACCCGGCGGCTCAAGGCCGATCCGGCGACGCGCGGAATCGTCGTCATCGCCGTCACGGCCTATGCGATGAAGGGCGACGAGCAGCGGGTGCGGGAAGCGGGCTGCGACGGATACCTGGCGAAGCCGATCGACACGCGGTCGCTGCCGCAGGTCGTCGCCTCCCACATCTCGGGCCGCACGCCCTGAGGCGCCGCACCGTTCGAACCTGGACGGCACGCGCTGCCGACCATACCGGCCCGGGGTACCCGGCGCAGGTCACGCGCGGGTCAGCGCTCGCGCGGCAGCTCCCGCACGACCTCCTCGAGCGCGTCCAGGAATGCGTCCAGCTGCGCCTCGGTGTGCCCGGCGGTGAGCGCGACGCGGAGCCGGCTCGTCCCGCGCGGCACCGTCGGCGGCCGGATGGCGCGCACGAAGAAGCCCCGGTCCCGCAGCGCGCGCGCCGCGGCCAGCGCGCGCTCCTCGGTGCCGAGGACGACCGGGAAGATCGGCGCCACGACCCGAGACACGTCGAACCCGAGCCGCGCGAGGCCCGCCTTCATCCGCGCCGTGAGCGCCCGCAGCCGCTCCCGGCGCGAGGGCTCCGCGGCGAGGACGTCGAGCGCGGCGATGGCGGCGCCGCAGGCGGCCGGCGGGAGCGCGGTCGTGAAGATGAACGTGCGCGCCCTCGAGACGAGCAGGTCCACGAGCCGGCGCGAGCCCGCGACGTACGCGCCGAACGACCCGAGCGCCTTCCCGAGCGTGCCCATGTGGACGTCCACGCGGCCGGCGACCCCGAGCGCCTCCGCGAGCCCCGCGCCGGTCGGCCCGAGGACCCCGGTCGCGTGGGCCTCGTCCACGTAGAGCATCGCGCCGTGTCGCTCGCACGCGTCGGCGATCTCGCGCAGCGGGGCGGCGTCGCCGTCCATGCCGAAGACCGAGTCGGTGACGACGAGCTTCCGCCGTGCCTGGGTGCGGCCGAGGAGGTCATCCAGCTCGGCCACGTCGAGATGCCGGTAGCGCACCAGCTCCGCGCGGGAAAGCAGGCACCCGTCCACGATCGAGGCGTGATCGAGCACGTCGCAGAACACGGCGTCGCCCCGCCCGACGAGCGCGGCCGGGACGCCCGCGTTCGCGTGATAGCCGGAGTTGAAGAGGAGGGCGGCCTCGGTCTTCTTGAACGCGGCGAGCCGGCGCTCGAGCAGACCGTGGATCGGCAGGTCGCCCGCGATGAGCCGCGCCGCCCCCGCCCCCGCGCCCTCTTGCTCCGCGGACTCCGCCGCGGCGCGCCGGAGGCGCGGGTCTGCGGCGAGCCCGAGGTAGTCGTTCGAGCAGAGGTTCACCGCGGGGCGGCCGTCGACGGTGACCACCGCGCCCTGGGCGGAGCCGAGCGGCTCGAGGGCGCGCCGGAGCCCCTTCGCCGAGAGCGCGTCCAGCTCGCCGTCGATCCAGTCGAGCGCCGCGCGTCCCACTAGCGCTCCAACCCAGGCATGGTGACGTGACGAGAGCGCCGAGACCGACGCGAGGCGGGCGCCCGAGGAGGGAGCAGCGGAGGCGTAGTAGACCTACGTCGAGCAGCGCACCGACGAGGCCGCCCGCCGCAGCGAGAGTATCGGCGCTCGCAGTAGGCACTATGCCTGGGTCGGAGCACTTGGCACCACGGGCAGCGCCGGCTTGCGCTCCCCCTCGACCGCGCGGCGGTTCCAGTCGGCGTCGTGCGGCGCGTGCCCCTGGTACGACCAGGGCCGGCCGGTGTCCGGAGCCCGCAGCGTGAGCCCCTGCCCCTCGGCCATCGCGACGGTCTGGTCGGGGGCGCGCCCGGCGCTCGTGAGGTAGTTGCCGACCATCGTTCCGTTCGCGCCGGCGCGGAAGATGAGGTCCTGCCGCTCGCCGAGGTTCACCTCGCGCCCGCCCATCACGAAGATGTGCGCGGCGGGCAGCATGAGCCGGAAGACGGCGATGGCCGCGAGGCACTCGCCGGCCGTGATCGCCTTCACGTGCGCCATCGGCGTCCCGGGCCGGGGGTTCAGGAAGTTGAGCGGCACGCAGCCGATGCCGAGGGCGCGGAGCTCCTCCGCCAGCTCCACCCGCTGCTCGGGAGTCTCGCCCATGCCGAGGATGCCGCCCGAGCAGAGCTTGAAGCCGAGCCGCTTCGCCGTGCGGATCGTCTCGAGCTGCGAGTCGTACGTGTGCGTCGTGCAGACGTTCGGAAAGAAGCTCCGCGCCGTCTCGACGTTATGGTGATAGTGCATGAGCCCGGCGGCCTTGAGCCGGACGAGCTCGGGCTCGCGCATGAGGCCGAGCGAGGCGCAGGGCTCGACCGCCGTCTCGGCGCGAAGCCGCCGCACCGCGTCCTCCAGCACCGCCAGCTCTTCGTCCTTCGCGATGCGTGTGCCCGAGGTGACGATCGAGAACTCGCGCGCCCCGGCGCGCTCCGCGGCCTTCGCCTGCGCGACGATGTCCTCCGCGTCGATGAGGGGATAGACCGGCGCCTCCGCCTCGGGGAAGTGGGCCGACTGTGAGCAGAACCCGCAGTTCTCGCCACAGCGGCCACTCTTCGCGTTGGTGATCCCGCAGAGCGCGATCTCGCGCCCGTGCACCGCCTCGCGCACGGCGCGGGCGCGCTCGAGCAGCCCTTCGAGCTCCGGGCCGGAGCTGTGGCGGATGAGCCGGCGGGCCTCGGCGCCGGCGATGGGCTCGATGCCTGGCGGGAGCGGTCGGCCGTGGGTCTCACACATGGGGTCAGCCAAGATACCAGCCCAGTCCCGCTCGTCAACCGAGCGCCCGCCTCTGGTTGACGAGCGCCGGCATCCGTAACCCGGCGATGTCCGAGGGGTCCCGCCCTCCCGCTCACCCACCAAAAAGGGGGACTGGGCCGTCCTCCCCGTCCGGTTCGCCGGTGGCTAGCTTTTGCAGAAGGGGGAGGGTTCGATGCTCTGGACGATCACCGTCATCCTGCTGGTTCTCTGGGCGCTCGGGCTCGTCTCCGGGTCGGCCATCGGATCGTGGGTCCACATCCTGCTCGTGCTCGCCGTCATCTCGCTCATCTTCGCGGTGATGCGGCGCGGGTCGGCCACGGTCTGAACGTCGGCGCGTGAGACGGCGGCGCTCCGGCGCGCCCGAAAGGGCGTGTCGGGGCGCCGTGCTATTTCCGGGCACGATGTCGCGCCCCGCCTCCCGAGCGAAGACGATCTACGCCTGCGCCGAGTGCGGCCAGACGAGCCCGAAGTGGCTCGGGCAGTGCCCGGGCTGCAAGCGCTGGAACACGATGCAGGAGGAGCTCGCCGCGCCCGAGCCGAAGGGGCCGGCGCGCGGCTGGGGAGCGGCCTCCACCGCGAGGCCGGTCCCGCTCCGCGACGTGGAGGCGCGCGAGGAGGAGCGGCAGCGCACGGGAATCGGCGAGCTCGACCGTGTGCTCGGTGGCGGTGTGGTCCCGGGCTCGCTCGTGCTCCTCGGGGGTGACCCGGGCATCGGCAAGTCCACCCTGCTCCTGGCCGCCCTCGACCGGCTCGCGCGGGCCCGGCCCGATCGGCCGATCCTCTACGTCTCGGGGGAGGAGTCGACGCGCCAGGTGAAGCTCCGCGCCGACAGGCTCGGCGCGGGCGCGGAGAACCTCCAGCTGCTCGCCGAGACCGACGCGGACCGGGTGCTCCAGGCGGCGGACGCGCTCGCGCCCGCCGCGGTGGCGATCGACTCGATCCAGACCCAGTACCTTCCCGAGCTGCAGAGCGCGCCCGGCACCGTCACGCAGATCCGCGAGGTGACCGCGCGGCTCATGCGGTACGCGAAGACGAGCGAGACGCCGGTGTTCCTCGTCGGTCACGTCACGAAGGACGGCTCCATCGCCGGGCCGCGCGTCCTCGAGCACATGGTCGACACCGTCCTCTACTTC
This sequence comes from uncultured delta proteobacterium, assembly GCA_963721145.1. GTDB lineage: Bacteria > Myxococcota > Myxococcia > Myxococcales > Anaeromyxobacteraceae > Anaeromyxobacter. The sequence continues at coordinate 634,291 of CAVRIC010000002.1, forward strand.
GAGGGGGGCGGCGCCCATCCGTACCGCGTGCTGCGCGCGCACAAGAACCGGTTCGGCTCGGCCTCGGAGATTGGCGTCTTCGAGATGAAGGCGGGCGGCCTGGCCGAGGTGCCGAACCCGTCGGCGCTCTTCCTGGCGGAGCGGCCGGCGGACGCGCCCGGGAGCGCGGTCGCGGCGGTCCTGAACGGGACGCGCACCGTGCTGGTCGAGATCCAGGCGCTGGTCGCGCCCGCCGGCTTCGGCACGCCGCGCCGAACGGCGCTCGGCATCGACGGGAACCGCGTCGCGCTGCTCGCGGCGGTGCTCGAGAAGAAGATCGGGCTCGAGATCCTCGGCTGCGATCTGTTCGTGAACGTCGCGGGCGGGCTGTCGGTGGACGATCCCGCGGCCGACCTCGCGACGGTGGCGGCGCTCGCCTCGAGCTTCCGCGAGCGTGCCCTCCCCTCGCGGACGCTGGTCCTCGGCGAGGTCGGGCTCGCCGGCGAGGTGCGCGCCGTCTCGCAGCCGGAGATCCGGCTCGCGGAGGCGGCCCGGCTCGGCTTCGACCGCGTGCTCCTCCCGACGGCGAACGCGAGGCACGCCGAGATTCCGCCCGGGATCGCGGTCGAGGGCGTCGGGACGGTGGCCGAGGCGCTCGACCGGATCGGATGACGGTCAGCCGGAGCGCTCTCTAGGCTAGTACTACCTGGTCACTTCTGCGCCGTCGCGAGAGCGCCGAGGCCGAAGCGAGGCGGGCGCGCGACGAACGAGCAGCGGAGGCCCACGTGACGCGGCGTCGAGCAGCGGAGTGAGGAGCCCGCCCGCCGCAGCGAGAGCATCGGCGCTCGCAGCAGGCGGACGAAGTGACCAGGTAGTACTAGGGCGCTGGTGCGTTCAGGGCCGCGAGGAGGTGCCGCATCTCGTCCCCGGTGAACGAAGGCCAGCGGACCCCGCGCTCTCGCATCCGCTCGAGCATGGCCGGCCCATGCATCCAGAGGTCTCGCGCGAGCGCGACGGGCGTGGCTCGCCCGCGGTAGCGGTCGAGCGACGGAGCGGCGCCCGCCGCGTGGCACGACGCACACCCCTTCTGCGCGAAGATCTCCGCCCCGCGGCTGGCGGACCCGGGCTCATCGGCGTACGCCGCGGAGAACAGGTACACGACGACGTGCGCCGTCTCCTGGGACGTGAGCGTCGGCGCCGCGATTCCCCCGCTCGGCCATGGCAGCGCGCATGCCCGCCGCGTGCTTCCACTGCGCGATGGCGACCCCCGTGAACGACGTCACCCAGCCGCGCCGGCCGAGATCGGGCCCCACGCCTCCGCCCTTGCCGCGCACCGCGTGGCATTGAGTGCACCGCCGCTCGCGAAAGATCTGCTCGCCCGTGGCGGCGTCCCCCGGATCCAGCAGCTCCGCCTCACCGCTCGCGGACAGCGAGCGGATGTAGCTCACGATGTGCGCGAGCTCGCGCGCATCGAGCGAGGGAGGCGAGATCCCGCGGCGCTTCATCTCCTGCATCATGCGCGGCGCGTGGTCGAACATGAGCTTGGCCCAGACGGCCGGGTTGCGATAGCGCGCCCACCGCCGCAGGTCCGGGGCCGTCCGTCCCTTCCGGTCGTCGACGGCGTGGCACACGCCGCAGCGCTTCTCGGCGAGCAGGAAGCGACCGGCGGTGGGGTCGCCCGGCTCGTCGAGCGCCCGCACGAACGAGAGGTACGCGAAGAGATCGCCCATCTCGCCCTCCGCGATCGCCACGTGCGGAATCCCTTCCTCGTGCATCTTCCCCCACATCCGCGGGACGTGGTTCCACATGGCCGCCGCGAGCTCCGAGTCCGTGAGCGCACCTGCGCGGGTCCGTCCGAGGTCGGGGCCGATCTCGCCGCCGTGGCCCCAGATCGAATGGCACCGGGCGCAGGCCTTCGCGATGAACACCGCCGAGCCGCGGCGAACGTCCCCCCGAGGCGCGTGGGCGGGCGCCGCCGCGCTCTCTCCCGACGACGACACCGGCACGGCCGCGACGGCGGCACAGAGGAGCGCGAGCCGGAGCGCCCGCGACGCGGTCACCGAGCCCTGGAGCGTCATGGCGCCCTCCCCGCCAGGTCTCGCGGCGGAAGATAGGACTTCACGCGCGCGACCACCTCGTCGACGGCCGCCTCGCGCCCCTCGCGGATCTCCCAGATCGAGACGATCGGGAACAGCTTCGTGAACACCATGTACAGCAGCGTGAACATCGCGACGCAGCCCGCGAAGATCGACCACTCGACCCAGCTCGGGAAGTAGCTCCCGTCAGCCCCGGGGAGCCGCGGGTTCGACAGGGACGGCACCACGATCGTCCAGCGCTCGAGCCACATGCCGATGACCACGGTGATCGAGGCGATCACGGTCCCCTTCACCGTCCGGGTCCTGCGGTTCGCGAGGATGACGACCGGCACGACCACGCAGCAGACCACCATCGTCCAGAAGGCGGAGGCGAACGGTCCGGAGATCTTCGCCCACCAGACCGCCATGTGGACGGGCTCGCTTCCGTAGAACGTGACGAGGTACTCGGCGAACGTGAAGTAGAACCACAGGAGCGACATGATGAGGAGCAGCACCCCGAGGTAGTTGAAGTGGACCGGCTTCAGGTAGTCCTGCAGGCCGTAGATCGGAACGGATCAGCGCCATCGCGAGGATGAGGGCGGCGATCCCGGAGAAGATGGCGCCGACGACGAAGTAGGGGCCGAAGATGGCGGAGTGCCACATCGGCTGGACCGTCATGGCGAAGACGAACGAGACGACCGTGTGCACCGAGACGGCGATCGGGATCACGATGATCGCCATGATCGAGATGAGCACGCTCGAGGATCCGGTGCTGCTTCGGCGTGCCGCGTCCACCCCAGCGCCAGCGCCCGGTAGAAGCGGTGGCGCGAACCCGGCGGTCCGATCGCGCAGGATCGCGATGTCGGGAATGAGCGGCAGGAACAGGTAGAAGCGTCGAGCCGATCAGGTAGGTCGAAACGCTCACGACGTCCCAGAGCAGCGGCGACTGGAACCGGCCGTGCTTGAGCACGTTCATGAGCCGGTCCGGGCGGCCCATGTCGATGACGATGTTGCCCGACGCCGAAGAAGATCACGAGGACGGTGATCACCTCGGCCGAGCGGGTGATCGCGCGACGCCATTCGGCGCGCGCGATGCGCAGGATCGCCGAGATGAGCGTCCCGGCGTGGGAGATCCCGATGAAGAAGACGAAGTTGGTGATGTAGATGCCCCAGTAGTCGGGCCTGTTGAGTCCGGTGACCCCGAGTCCCCACCGGAACTGCACGCGGTACGCATTCACCCCCCAGAGCGCCACCGAGGCGAGCACCGCGGCCATCGTCCAGAACCGCCACGTGGTGTGGAGCACGGGCCGGAGGAGCGCCTCGTCTTCCTGCGGTTCCCGGGGCGGCGCGGGGAGCACATCGACTCCCGGCTCCGCGGCGGGCGCGTTCTCCCGGAGCTCCTCGACACGAGCGCTCATCGCTAGCCCTCCCGCAGGTAGAACACCTTGGGTTCCGTGCCGAGATCCTCGAGGAGCCGAAACACCCGCGGCGAGCGGGCCATGCGCGCGACCTCGCTGTTCCGATCGTCGAGATCGCCGAACGCGATGGCCTGGGTCGGGCACGCCTCGGCGCAGGCCGGCACGTACTCCCCGGGCTCCATCTCCCGGCTCTCCGCGCGGGCGCGATCACGGGCCTTCTGCAGTCGATGGTGACAGAACGTGCACTTCTCGACGACGCCCTTGGGCCGCACCGAGACGTCGGGGTTGAGCGCCAGCCCGAGGTCCTCCGGCCAGGAGCCCTCGTACCAGTTGAAGTAGCGGAGCGTGTACGGGCACGCGGCGGTGCAGTACCGGCATCCGATGCAACGCGCGTGCACCTGGATCGACGATCCCGTCCTCGCCCTTCGTCGTCGCGCCCACCGGGCACACCTTGATGCACGGGGGGTGATCGCACTGCATGCAGGGCCGCGGGAGGAGCCGCGTGTTGACCCGCGGATACTCCCCCTCGACGTAAGGCACGATGTCCATCCAGCGGATGGAGCGGCCCTGGCCCGCGCTCCCGGCGGTGGGCGGCGGGACGTTGTTCTCGCTCTGGCAGGCGGTCACGCAGGCCTGGCACGCGGTGCAGCGGTCGAGGTCGATGACCATCCCCCAGCGCGGGCTCCCCTTCCGTTCGGTCATGGCTCGCCTCATGCCCTGCGGATGCGCACCCAGGTTTCCCCGTTCGTCGCGTCGGCGGCGGGGGCGTCCTTCCGGAGCCCGGCGAGCGCTCCCGCCTGCGCCTCGAGGGCGCGGCGGCACGTCTCGCCGGGAGCCCCACCCGGTCCGACCGGCATCGCGGCGACGCCTGGACGGATGCCCGGGTACACCTTTGCCCGCGCCAGGACGGTGCCGGCCGCCGACTCCACCTTCACGTGCGCGCCGTCCTGGATCCCGAGCGCCGTGGCATCGAGGGGCGCGATCTCCACCCAGGCGCTCCAGCTCTGACCGAGCTCGCGCCCGAGCACGTCCTGGACCCAGGGGAGCGGTCCCTGGCTGTCCCCGAACGCCGCGAGCAGCGGGTACAGGTGAAGCCGGAGCGGATAGCCCTCCGGGGCGACGGCCGCGGCCACGAGGGAAGGCGCTCCAGGCGACGCGTCCGGCCCGAGCGCGAGAGAGAGCGGCGCGAACTCGAACCTCCGGCTCGGCGTGCGGAGGACGCGGCTGCGCTCGCCGAAGTCGTACATCGGGTCCCACCATCCGCCGCGCGCCTTCAGGCCCTCCCAGAACTCGTCGAAGCTCCCGAAGCTCGAGGCCCGCCACCCATTCGTCTCCATGGTCGCGACCCACGCCTCGGCCTCCGGTACGTCGAAGAGCGCGCCGCGACCTGCGCGGTGGATGCCGCGCGCCGACAGCCGGATCACCTCCGCGAAGTCGCGGAAGGGGAGGGCGTCGCGAACGGGCCCGCCGACCCCGCGCCCGATCTCGGCGAGGACCTCGGCAGCGTCGCGCGTGTCGTGGCGCGGCTTCAGCACGGGCTGCCGGAGCCCCAGCACGGGGAACCCGCGCGAGGTGAAGGTGGGGTCGTCCTGCCAGCGCTCGAGGTAGGTGTGGTTCGGCAACACGACGTCGGACTGGCGCGCGGTGTCGTCGAGGAAGGACGAGAACGACACGACGAAGGGGACCTTGCGGAGCGCCGTCCGCGCACGCTCTCCACCGCCGAGGGCCGCGACGGGGTCCGACCCATAGGCGACGAGCAGGTGGATGGGATGGCGGCCGCCGCCCTCGAGCCACGACTGGAGCGCGGGGAGATCGCTGCCGGCGCGGCCACCTGCCCCGATCCTGGCGGACGCTCGCCCGCGCACCGCCACCTCGTCCGCGGGAGCCGTCGGGAGCGCGTCGAGCGGGGCCGCGGCGGCCGTGAGGACGCCCCCCGGCGCGTTGATCGCGCCCACGAGCGCATTGAGCGCGTGGATCGCCATGGCCGTCCCGGGCGACTGTGCGCCCGGGCCGCTCCGCTCGTCGCCGATCGCGACTGCCGGCCGCGTGGAGGCGAACTGGCGCGCCACGCGGATGATGGTCGCCACCGGGACGCCGGTCCGCTCCGAGACCGCGTCCGGGTGGTAGTCGCGCAGGACCAGCGCCCGGAGCGGCTCGAACCCGCTGCTCCACTCCTCGATGAACTCGCGGCTCTCCAGCCCCTCCCGCAGCACCATGTGCATGAGCCCGAGGGCGAGGATCCCTTCCGTCCCGGGGACGACCGGGATCCACTCGTCCGCGCGGCCGGCGCTCACCGACAGGCGAGGCTCGAAGTGGACCACCCTCACCCGCCCCGACTTGCGACCGCGCCGTGCGATGGCGTACGCGCGCGCGGCGCCGACCGGGGACGCCGCTCCCTCGAGCCATCCCGAGCCGAACGCGAGGACGAAGGCCGCGTTCTCGAGGTCGTACGCCGCGGCGGTCTCGACGCCCTGCATCGCGCGCAGGTGCTCGCGCGGGCCGAGGTCGTTCCAGGGGCGCCCGCCCAGGTGATTCGGGGAGCCGTACGCGTCGAGGAACCGCGCCGCGACCTGGCGCGAGAGACCACGGGAACCGTCCACGAGCGCCACGGTGTGGGAGAGGCCACGCCCGCGCAGATCGCGCAGCCGCGCGGTCACCGCCGCGAGCGCCTCGTCCCAGCTGGCCGCCCGGAGCTCGCCGCCCGCTCCGGAGCGCAGGAGCGGACCGCGCACGCGATCGGGGTGATAGAGGGCGTGGGTGCCCGCGAGGCCGAGCGGACAGAGCCCGCCGCGGTTCACCGGGTGGAGCGGGTTTCCGCGGATCCCGACCAGGCGGCCCGCAACGAGCCGCGCCCGGATCCCGCACCCGCCCGGGCACGCGCCGCAGGTGGAGACGATCCACGACTCGGCCGAGCCACGCGGCGGCAGCTCGGGTCGCCTCCCCTTCTCACCGGCGCGGGCGGGCCGGCCGCACGACGCGAGGAGCGGAGCAACGCCAGCGGCCGCCGCGGCGGTCGATACGGTCTTCAGGAAGTCGCGCCTTCGCATCGCCATGGGCATGACCGCCTTTCGCGTTCACCTGTGACAGGTCGCGCAGTCCCCGCTCGCGGCGCTGGCGCGGTGGCAATGGACGCAGTCGTTCATCGTGAGGGCGACGAGGGCGGCGGGCGGCGGGCGCGCCTGTGCGCGCATCTCACCGTGACAGCGCTCGCAGGCGATCTTCGCGACCGCCACGTGGCGCCGATGCGTGAAGTAGACGTGCCGCGGCAGCTCGTACAGCCGCGCCCACGCGATCTCCTTCCCGGCGTGAACGGCCTCGACGACCTTCTTCTCCTCGGGCGAGGTGCCGTTCGCCTGCTCGTGACAGGCGGCGCACGTCGACAGCGGCGGGAGCCCGGCCACCTCACCGCTGGTCGAGGTCTCGTGGCAGAAGTCGCACGCGAGCTCGAGCTTTCCGACGTGCAGGCGGTGGTTGTAGGCGATCGGCTGGGTCACGTCGGCGCTGCACGCCGACGCGAGCAGCGCGAGCAGCAGGGCCGGGCTACCGATAGGTTTGCGAGACATTCCGCTGGACCTCTCTCACCCACAGCGCAACGAGCTCGTGCAGGCGAGCCGCGATGACACGGGACAGGTTCGCCTCGACGACGTACCCGACGGCCGGATGCTCCTCGAACAGCTTCAGCATTCGCGCGCGCTCGAACCCGAGGAGCTCGGCCTCGGTCGAGGCCCGGCCGCTCATCGTCAGGCGGTAGGGCGGCACCAGCGCGGACCAGGCCAGCGTCCGGCCCGGCTCGAGCGACTGGAACCGGGTCTCCTTCGTTTCCCCCATGACCATCAGCGGAAACGTCAGCTCCACCCGGCCACGGCGGATGACGAAGAGCTCGTCGGCGGGGTCCCCGAGGCGGAACAGCGTCTCTCCCGCCGCCGCGCTGCGCCGCCGGGCGAGGGCTCCGATCATCCGGCAGTCGTCGTCCGATAGACCGACGAACAGCTCTGCATCGTTCAGCGTCTCGGTCGCGGTCAAGGCGTCCTCCGTCCGTGGCTAGGCCTGGAGGATCCGCCCGAAGCTCTCCGGGGCAGTGTGCAGGGCGTGGGCGATGTCCCTCAGCTCGGCGTCGATCCTGTGCTCGAGCTCGAAGACGACCTCGTCGCTCGTCGCCGCGCGCCTGAGCGGGGCGTTGCACAGCATGCAGCAGCCGGGCTGCGGGACCGAGGCGTTCGCGAGCACCGCCGCACCTTCGCGCTCCCTCTGCTGCTCGCGCTCCTGGATGCCGAAGTACCCCATCGCGATGAACGCGACGAAGAATGCAGCTGCGATCACGAAGGTCACCCACATATGTCCTCCCATGCAGCGCGGTTCTCCCCGGTCCAGATCCCAGATCCGTGCCACCCGCGGTGAAACGCGGAAACGCGCGGACATGCGGCGAGAACGGGGGCAGCCCGATCCTGCGGCGGGGGCGGTCCAGCTGCCAAAGTGGCTTGCGGCGCGTCAAGCCGTGCCGATTGCCCAGCGGCTCAGCGAATTCCGAAGTCCAGGCGATCTGCCAGATTGACAGGCGGCGTCAGCGTACACCCTGGTCACTTCGGCGCCGTCGCGAGAACCAGGTCGTACTAGCCGCCGCCCTCGACGTCGGGCGCGTCGAGTCCGTGCTCGTGGATCTTCCGGTACAGGTTGCGCTCGCTGATCCCGAGCAGCTGCGCGGCGTGCGCCCGGTGCCCGCCGACCTCCGCGAGCACGCGAGCGATGTGACGGCGCTCCATCTCCGCGAGCGTGAGCGCCGGCCGATCGGGTCCGAACCGGGTGTCGGCCTCGCGCACCTCCGCGGGCAGATCCGCCGGCGTGATCGCGTCCGCGTCCGCGAGGACGAGCGCGCGTTCGATCACGTGCCTGAGCTGGCGGACGTTGCCAGGCCAGTCGTAGGCGGAGAGGACCCGAGCGGCGCCTGGCGAAACGAGCTTGCGCGCCGCATGGCGGGCATTGTGCTGCGCCACGAAGTGCTCCACGAGGAACCGGATCTCGTTCCGGCGCTGCCGGAGCGGTTCCAGCTCGACCTTGATCGCGTTCAGGCGGAAGTAGAGGTCCCGCCGGAACTTCCCCTCCTCGACCAGGCGCTCGAGCGCGCGGTTGGTCGCGGTCACGAGCCGCACGTCCACGCGTATCTCGTGGGTCCCGCCCACGTGCCGGAACGAGGAGGTCTCGAGGACACGCAGGAGGGCAGCCTGGACGGCGGGGGTCACGTCCCCGATCTCGTCGAGGAAGATGGTGCCGCCGTTGGCGACCTCGAACAGGCCGTGCTTTCGCTTCGTGGCGCCGGTGAAGGCGCCTTGCTCGTGCCCGAACAGCTCCGACAGCAGGAGGTTCTCGTGCAGGGCCGCGCAGTCCACGATGACGAACGGCTCGTCATGGCGCGGGCTCAGGCGGTGGATGCTCCTCGCGACGAGCTCCTTCCCCGTGCCGGTCTCGCCCCGGATGAGCACCGTGCTGTCGCTCGCCGCGACCTTCGCGACGAGGCGGCGCAGCTCTTCGTAGCGGGGACCCTCGCCCACGAGCTCCGGGCCGAGCGTGCCGAGGCTCAGGCCTTCCTTCAGCCGGGCATTGTCCTCGCCGAGCCGCCGGCGCTCGCACGCCCTCTCGAGCGTGAGCTCCAGCTCCTGCAGGTGGCACGGCTTGCGAAGGTAGTCGAACGCTCCGAGCTTCATCGCGTCGAGCGCCGTGTCCACGGTGCCGTGCGCCGTGAGCACGACCACCTCGAGCGCCGGCCACCCCGAGCGCACCCTGCGCAACACCTCGATCCCGGGCTCGTCCGGCAGCATCAGGTCGAGGAGCACGACGTCAGGCTCTTCCGCCTCGAGCTGCGCGACACACGCGGCGGCGTCGGCCGCCTGCGCGATGCGATGGCCGGAGCGGGAGAGCTCCCTCGTCAGGAGATCGCGCAGCGCCTCGTCGTCGTCCACGATCAACACGCGCATGGGGCTCGTCGCGCTCCTATCCGATCTCTCGCTGGGGGTCAGGCGCGTCGACGGCCGGGCGCCTCAGATGGACGGTGAACACCGCCCCCTTCCCGGGGTCGCTCTCGACCGCGATCGTCCCGTCGCACCTGCGCAGCAGCGCCTCGCTGAGGAACAGCCCGAGCCCCGTCCCCTCCCCGTTCGGCCGCGCGCGCCGGAACGGCTGGAAGAGGTGCTGCCTCACGGACTCCGGGATTCCAGGTCCGGTGTCCGCCACCGTGACCGCGACAACATCCCCGGCCTCGTGCACCTCGACGGTGAGCACCCCTCCCGTGGGCATCGCCTGCAGCGCGTTCAGCACGAGATTCAGGAGCACCTGCTCCAGGAGGAGGGTCTCCGCGAGCGCGGGCGCAGGGGTCGCGAGCGACGCGCGCACCTCGACATGCTGGGATTGGGCCTTTCGAGCGACCAGCGCGAGCACCTCCCGCGCTGCCGCTGCGGCGTCCACCGTCGAGAGCTGCCGGGACGGGATGCGCGCGAACCCGAGCAGCCTCTCGGTCACGTCGCGGCAACGGAACACCTGCTTGCGGACGATCTCGAGGTACTCCTTCACCTCGGCCGGATCCGAGTCGCCCGGTCCCTCCATGCGGCGGAGCAGCCCTTCCACCGCCGTCGCGATCGCCGCGAGCGGGTTCCCCACCTCGTGCGCGACACCCGAGGCGAGCATCCCGATGGCGGCGAGCCTCTCCGACTGCTCGAGCCCCGCCTCGAGCGCCATCCGGTTCGTGATGTCGCGCCAGACCTCGATCACGGCGGTGACGCGCCCGTCTTCGTCACGCAGCGGCTGTGCGTAGATCTCCTCCGCCCGCTCGCCCTCGGGGCCGCCGAGCCGCACGATCTCCTTCTCGAGCCGTTCGCTCGCGAGCGCCCGCTGCGCCAGCGAGGAGCAGCCGTCCGCGCCCTCGAACCCGGCGGCGCGGGCGATCGTCGCGTAGCTCGAACCGACGAGTGGCCGGACCTGCGCGGGTAACCGCGCGTCGAAGGCGCGGTTGGTCGTGACGAGCTTGAGGCTGACGTCGAGCAGCACCACGCCGTCGGAGATGCCGTTCACGAGCTCGTCGAGCTGCCGGCGCTCCGCGCCCAGCCGATCGAGCGCGGAGGCGAGGGCAGCCGCCATGGCATTGAAGTCGCGTGCCAGATCGCCGAGCTCGTCGGCGCTCTCCTCCGGCGCGCGCGCCGCGAGATTGCCGTGGCCCAGCTCGCGGGCCGCCTCGCGGATACGGCGCAGCCGCGCGAGCACGAGTCGCTCGACCGCATAGCCGAGGCTCGCGAGCAGCGCGAACACCGCCGCCGCGCTTCCCGCGACGACCTGGGCGCGGCTCGACAGGATCGCCTTCTGCAGGGGGGCGAGCGATCGATCGATGATCAGCATGCCGTTGATGCGCGCCGAGGTCCCGTGACAGCGCTGGCAGGCCGGGCGGTTGAGGAGCGGCGTCGTCGTGCGCAGCACGTCTCCGGCCGGCCGCATGAGGGTCACCGAGCGCAGCCGGTCCGCCGCGGCGTGCTCGTGGCAGACGCGGCAGTCAGGCGCCAATCTGTCGATGACCAGGTCGAGCGCGCCCGGGTCGCTCGTCATCCGCACCCGTCCTTCGGTGTTCAGCACGCCCACCCACTGGATGTGCGGCTCCCGGCCGATGTCGCTCACGAGGCGGCGCAGCAGGCTGAGATCGCCCCCGGTCATCTGCTCTTCGAGGACGATGCGCAGGACGTCGCTCTGGTTCGAGCTCGACTCGGCGAGGAGCTCGAGGAGCTGCCCGCGGAAGAGCCGCAGCGTGAGGTACGCCGTGGAGGTGAGCACGGCGAGCGTCGCCGTCGCTGCGAGGAAGCCGAGCTTGGCCCTCAAGCGAACGCGGCCGGCGAGTCGCCACGCTGCATGACGCATGCGGCCATTGTCCAACCAAGTCGCGGGCGAGGGCCAGCCCCCCCGCTCGCTGGCGCCCGGTTCTTCACGGGAAGTCCGGCGGCGTTCCTTGCCAGGCGGCGTGCTCGACCAGCTCGCGCGGGCCCGGCCTCGCCGAGACCGGCGCGGACCGGGTGCTCCAGGCGGCGGATGCGCTCCTGTCCCCATGTGGGATGGCGCGCCCCCTTGCCGCAGCCCGCGCGGAGGCATATCTGGCCTCCAAGCGGGCGAGCGCCTGCTGGGGAGAGGGCATCCATGGGTAACCAGACGAGCATCACGCGTCGGACGTTCGTCCGCGCGATGGGAGGCGCCTTCGGCGCCGTGGCCGCGGCGGGCTTGCCGGTGGGCGTGCTCGCGGCACGCCCGCGGCCGACGGCCACGCGCAACCCGCTGTTCATTCCACCGACGGTCTCGGCGGCCGGGTACGCGCTCGCGGCGGCGCCCGCGACGCTCTCGGTTCAGGGCCAGCCACGGAGCGTGCTGGCGTACAACGGGTACCTGCCCGGCCCGACCTTCCGCGCATCGCGCGGGGGCTCCGCGGACGTCACCCTCACGAACGGCCTCGCGCAGGAGACGACGGTCCACTGGCACGGCATGGTCGTCCCACCCGCCGCGGACGGGCACCCGCGCGACGCCGTCGCTCCCGGCGGAACCTACTCGTACCAGTTCGCGGTCAACCAGCGGGCGGCGCTCAACTGGTACCACCCGCACACGCACATGCTGACCGGGGAGCAGGTGGCGCTCGGCCTCGCGGGCGCGTTCATCGTGAACGACGACGAGGAGGCCGCGCTCGCGCTGCCGTCCGGCGCCCACGAGGTGCCGCTCGTCGTGCGCGACGCGAACATCGACTCCTCGGGCGCCCTCACCTACACCGCGAAGTCATCCGGTTTCCTCGGCAAGATCCCCCTCGTCAACGGCACGCAAGACGCCGGGCTCGCGGTGGACACCGCCCTCTACCGGTTCCGGGTCCTGTGCGGCTCGAACGCGCGCCTGTTCCGGCTCGCGCTCTCGAACGGCGCGCCGTTCGCGATCATCGGGAATGACGGCGGCCTCCTCGCGGCGACGGCGTGGGAGAGCGAGATCGAGATCGCGCCGGGCGAACGTCTCGACCTCCTCGTGGACTTCCGGACCCTCGCGGTGGGCACGAAGGTCATGCTCCGCGATCTGAACGCCGGATGGGACCTGCTCGAGCTCACCGTCGCGCGTCAGGTGACCGACACGACCGCGGTGCCGGCGAGCCTCTCGACCATCGTGCCGCTCGGGCCCCCCGTCACCACCCGCGAGTTCTCGTTCGACGGCATGAGCCGCATCAACGGGAAGGTCTACGACATCGACCGCATCGACTTCGAGGTGCCTTTCGGCCAGACGGAGCTGTGGCGGTTCAGGACCGGCGGCAACGCCCCACACCCCGTCCACGTCCACGGCGCCTCGTTCCAGGTGCAGAGCCGGACCGGCGGGCGCGGGACGATCTTCTCCTGGGAGCGCGGCTGGAAGGACACGGTGCTGCTCCAGGACGGCGAGACGGTGGAGGTGCTCGTGCGGTTCGACGGCTTCCGCGGCCTGTACCTGATGCACTGCCACAAGCTGGAGCACGAGGACATGGGGATGATGGCCAACTTCGTCGTCGTGTGACGCCGCACGGCCGAGGCGGGCGATGGGAGCGCGGCGGGCGCTCTCACGCCGCCTCGACCGCCTTCCGCCACCTCGCGACCTGCGCCTCGCGCTCCTGCGGCGAGAGCCGCGGCTCGAAGCGCTTCCCCACCTTCCACGATCTCCGGATCTCCTCGCGATCCTTCCAGACGCCGGTGGCGAGCCCGGCGAGGAACGCGGCCCCGAACGCCGTCGTCTCGATGAGGCGCGGGCGCTCGACGGGCACGCCGAGCAGGTCCGCCTGGAACTGCATCAGCAGGTCGTTCTGCGACGCGCCGCCGTCCACCTTGAACACCGGGATCGGCCGGTGCGCCTCCGCCCGCATCGCCTCGACGAGGTCGTGGATGAGGAAGGCGATCCCCTCGAGCGTCGCGCGCGCGACGTGCGCCGCGGTGGTGCCGCGGTCGATGCCGCGGATGAGCCCGCGCGCCTCCGGACGCCAGTGCGGCGCGCCGAGCCCGGCGAGCGCCGGCACGAACACGACGCCGCCCGAGTCCTTCACCTGCTCGCGAGCGCCTCGACGTCGGCCGCCTTCTTGATGATGCCGAGCCCGTCGCGGAGCCACTGCACCGCGGCGCCCGCGATGAACGACGACCCCTCGAGCGCGTAGGCGACCTCGCCGCCGACGCTCCAGGCGACGGTGGTGAGGAGCCCGCGCGAGGAGACGACCGGCTCCGGCGCCGATGTTCAGGAGCAGGAACGCGCCGGTGCCGTAGGTGCACTTCGCGTCGCCCGGCGCGAAGCAGGCCTGGCCGAAGAGCGCCGCCTGCTGGTCGCCGGCGATCCCCGCCACCGGGATGCCGTCGGGGAGGACCTTCACGCCGCGGGTCGTGCCGTAGACCTCGGACGACGGCCGGATCTCGGGCAGCACGCTCGCGCGGCACGCCGAACAGATCGAGGAGCTCGCGGTCCCACTCGCGCGTGCGCAGGTCCATGAGCAGCGTGCGGCTCGCGTTGGACACGTCGGTGACGTGCACGGCGCCCGCCGGTGAGCCGCCAGACGAGGAAGGTGTCGATGGTGCCGAAGGCGAGCTCGCCCTGCCGCGGCCTTCTCGCCGCGCCCCCTTCACGTGGTCGAGGAGCCAGCGGAGCTTCGTCGCGGAGAAGTACGGGTCGAGGACGAGGCCGGTCTTCTCGCGCACGCGCGGCTCGTGCCCCTCGGCCTTGAGCCGCGGCACAGTCGTCGGTGGTGCGCCGGTCCTGCCAGACGATGGCGTGGTGGAGCGGGCGCCCGGAGCGCCGGTCCCACAGCCCCGTCGTCTCGCGCTGGTTGGTGATGCCGATCGCGGCGATGTCGCCGCCGCGGAGCCCCGCCTCGCGGAGCGCACGCTGGACGGTCGAGATGGTCGAGTCTCCAGATGTCCTCGAGGTCGTGCTCGACCCAGCCGGGCTTCGGGAAGATCTGCCGGAACTCCTGGTTCACCTTCGCCCGCACCCCGAGCCGGCGGTCGAGGATCAGCACCGTCGTGCCGGTCGTGCCCTGGTCGATCGCGAGGACGTGCGAAGCCGCTGCCATGTGTCACCTCGTCCTTCGTCGGCTCGGGCGCGCCGTGCGCCGGCCTGGGATCGGGAGCGCCTCGAGGAAGCGGACCGCCTCGTCCGCGCAGCGATCGCGCTCGACGTCGACGCCCACCAGGTGCCAGCTCCGCCGGAGGAGGATGAGCTCCGCCGGCCCGCTCCCGATCCGGCGGGCGAGCCGGCGTGCGCCGCCGACCGTCACGGTGTGATCGTGCGTGCCCATGATGACGAGGGCGGGGGCGGCGATCCCGGGGAGCTGCCGGTCCACGTGCGCCTGGAACGCGCGGAGCTCGGCGACCGCCGCGAGCGGCACCGCGTCCATGCACGGGTTCTTCTCCCGCATCGCGACGTCCGCCACGTCCGCCCCGCCGCGCTTCGGGATCGCGAGGCCGCGCAGCACCGGCGAGCGGCCCAGGAGCGCGCCGAGCTTCCCCTGCAGGGCGAGCTCGAGCGCCGGCGCGAGGAGGACGAGGCCGTCCACGCGCGCGGGCTGATCGTGGGCGAGGGCACAGGCGACGAGCGCTCCCATCGAGCACCCGACGACGAACGTCCGGCGCGCGCCTTCCAGCCGGGCCAGGTCGCGCCGCGCCTTGCCGACCCACTCCGCCCAGGGGACGCCGATGAGCGCCTCGGGCGCGTCGCCGTGGCCCGCCATCAGCGGCGCGAGGCAGCGCATGCCGGCCCGGTGGAGCCGGCGCGCGACGTGCGACATCTCGAAGGTCGAGCCGGTGAGGCCATGCAGGAGCAGGACCGCGTCCGGCCCCCCTGCCAGCTCGAACTCCCCACCATGCTCGATCCCGTCCCGGCTCAAGGCCGTCCACGGTTATCCCCGTTCGGACCGCCTTTCAATCCCCATTCCTGCTAAGCCCTTGCCATGGCCGACAACCCCACCCCGCCCGCACACACCATCCAGATCCAGATCGAGATCGATCCGTCCACCGCCCAGGGCGTGTTCGTCAACTCGGCGCTCGTGAACCACACCGAGACCGAGTTCACCCTCGACCTCATCTACATCCAGCCGCAGGCGCCCAAGGCGACGGTCCGCGCGCGCGCGATCACCACGCCGAAGCACATGAAGCGGCTCCTGCACGCGATCCAGGACAACCTGGCGAAGTACGAGGCGCGCTTCGGCGCCGTCGATCTCGGCGACGCGCCGCACTTCCCTCCCACCGGGATGAACTGATCGCCGTGAAGGTCCCCGTCCCCGCGCTCGGGACGGTGCTCGCCCTCGATGGGCCCGCCGCCCGCGTCGTCTCGCTCGTCTCGTCGGCGACCGAGACGCTGTTCGCGCTCGGCGCGGGCGGCGCCGTCGTCGGCGTGACGCCCTGGTGCGCCCGGTACGTCCCGGGGCTCACCGCCCCGGTCGTCGCGGAGTACGTGTCCGGTGATGCGGCCGCGGTCGCGGCGGCGCGGCCGGATCTCGTCATCGCCACCGACGGCGTGCAGCTCCCGCTCGCGCGCAGGCTCGCCGCGGCAGGGCTCCCGGTGTTCCTCCTGCCGGTGCCGCGGAGCCGCGCCGGCATCCTCGAGAACACGGTCGCGCTCGGCGCGCTCGTGGGGCGGCTCGCCGCCGCGCGGGCGCTCTGCGATCGCCTCGAGGCGGAGTGCGCCGAGCTGGTCCGGACCGCGCCGGCGCCCCGGCCGCGGGCGTACTGCGAGCTCTGGTTCGGGAGCCACGTGCGGCGCCCGGGGGGACTCGCCTTCGTCCACGACCTCCTCTGGCTCGCCGGGCTCGATCCGGTGCACGGCGACCGCGCCGACACCTACGAGCGCCCCGACCTCGACGAGGTGCCGCGGCTCGCGCCGGAGTGGGTGGTCGTCTTCTCCGAGCCGGAGCACCCCGTGGACGCGCGCGCGCTCGTCGCCGAGCGGGGCTGGGACCGCGCCTTCGCCCCGCGGATCGCGATCTCGACCGTGGACCGCGGCCGCAACCTCATCCACGACGGGCCGTCGTTCGTCGAGACCGCGCGCTGGCTCCGCACGCAGCTCCGGCCCGGGTGACCGCTCGGCGGCCCGGGCGTCCGCACCTGAACCGCCGTTCCGTGTCACACGCGCGTGATCCCCGGCACTTGGCCGCGGCACGCCCGCTGCTCTCCGACCCGTCACGCGCACGTCGCGCGCACGAACGAACGGAGAGAAGACATGAGCGACACGAACGGAACGAACGGCGGCGGGAAGCGGCTCGTCGTCTACGCGGTCCCGGACAAGAAGGACGGCGAGCGGACCTTCTGGCCGAAGATCGGGGTCGCGTTCACGAACCGCGACGGGAGCATCGCCATCCTGCTCGATGCGCTGCCCCTCGGGACGAACCGACTTCAAATTCGCGAGCTGCGCGAAGACGGACGCCCGTCGGCCGGAGCGGGGGCGCGCAAGAACGGCCTGGAGACGGTGGAGGTGCACCCGTGAGCGCCCTCGCGCGGCCGCTCCTTGCTGCGGCGGTGCTGGTCGCCGCGGCGCCCGCCCTCGCCGGGGGGAAGGCGCTCTCGCCCGGCGAGCGGGTCGACCTGAACCGCGCCCCCGTCGTCGAGCTGATGCGGCTCCCCGGCATCGGCGAGAAGAAGGCCCGGGCGATCGTGGCCCTCCGCCAGCGGCAGCCCTTCCGGCGCGTCGAGGACGTGCTCGCGGTCAAGGGGCTCGGCCCGGCGTGGCTCGAGAAGGTGAAGGCGAAGGTCACCGTCGGCGCGGCCGTCGCGCCGAACATCGCGCCGGTCGCCTCGCACAAGTGACTGCCGCGGCCCTCTCCCTCGTCCGTCGGGGGAGAGGGTGACGCGGCTGCGTCATCTTCACGCACGCGGGCACGCCAATATGGGCAGCGGCGGAGCGAGCGGTTGACAGCGTTCCCGCAAGTTCGCTACTTGGGTCTCGGCTCGAAGGAACAGGGAAGCCGGTCCAAGTCCGGCGCGGTCCCGCCACTGTAGCCGGGGTGAAGGCGCCTCGATGTAGCCACCACTGCCGCGGAAGCTCGCGGCGGGAAGGTGGAGGACGCCGACGCGGAGCAGCAACCAGGCCCCGCGGCCCCGGAAGCCAGGAGACCTCCCTTCGAGCGGCGGCGCATGGTGCGCCGTCCTGCGGTTCTCGGGTCCGAAGGAGACCCGGCGCATGAACGGGACGTCTCCCCTCTCCGGACGCACACGCGCCCTCGTATTCCTATTCGCCGTCGTTGCCGCTCCGACCGCGCTCGGGCAGACCGAGGCAGCGGCGCCGCTCGACCCATCGCTCTCGACCTCCGCGCAGCCAGCGGCGGCAACGGTGGAGCCGGCGGCCGCGGCCACCACGTCGGGGGCCACCGCGACCCCGACCGCGACGCCCGCTCGCCCTGAGCGTAGCGCCGCCGCAGGCGGCGCGGAGTCGGAGGGGACCCCGACCGCGACCCCGACCCCGACCCCGACTCCGGCCGCGACCGACACCGAACTCGCGAACGATCTCCCCGCCGTCGGCGAGCTCGTCATCACCGGGCACCGCAAGCGCGGCGAGGCGGAGCGGGATCCCACCGCATCCGCCACGGTCATCGACGCCGCCACCTTCATCGGCGAGGCGAAGGACGTCGCCGAGCTCGTCTCCACTGCGCCTGGCGTTGCGGTGAACGACTACGGGGGCCTCGGCCATCTCACGACCGTCTCGCTCCGGGGCGCGGCGGCGGACGGCGTCCTCGTCCTCCTCGACGGCATCCCGCTCGAGACCGCGTTCGGCGGTGGCGTCGACCTCTCCAGCATCCCGCGCCAGTGGATCGAGCGGATCGAGGTCGTCCGCGGGGTGGAGGGAGCGCACTACGGCGCCGGCGCGCTCGGCGGAGTCGTGAACGTGGTCACCCGCTCGCGCAAGTCCGGCTGGTCGGGAGAGGCCACGGCGGGCTCGTTCGACACGCGCCGCGCGTCCGCAGAGGGGGCGTTCTCCGCCGGTGGCTGGACCGGGCTCGTCGGAGCCGCCGGGGAGGAAACCGGCGGCTCGTTCCACTACGACTTCGACCATCGCCGACGACGGGGGACCTGGCGGTGCAAGACGAGATCCGTCGCAACGACGCGGTCCGGCGCGGCGGCCTGCTCCTGAAGCTCTCCTCCGAGCTCGCCGCCGCGCGGGTGGAGACCGTGGCGCTGCTCTCGGCGGGGCGGCGCGAGCTCCCCGGCTCGCCGTACCGGCTCACGCCGCGCGACTGGCAGGAAGATGGGCGCGTCCTCCTCGCGGCCCGCGTCTCGGCGCCCGGACCGTGGCGCGGTGTGCTCCTCGCCGGACGCGCGTCCCTGCGCAGCGACCGGGTCGCGACGCGGATCGACCCCGCCCTCGTCGCACAGCGCGGCGGCGCGGCGCGCCTCGCCGGCGAGGCGCGCGTGCTCCACCCCGGCGGTCAGCTCCGACTGACGCTCGAGGCCCAGGGGGAGACCCTGCGCGGCGACGGGTTCGCGGACGCCCGCTCGCGCTCCACGCTCGCGGCGGCGGTCTCCGAGGACGTCTTCCTCGGCCTCGGTCGCATCCGGATCTCCCCGGCCGTCCGCGCCGAGCGGATCGGCGAGTTCTCCGGGGTATCGGCGAAGCTCGGCGCGTCGCTGCGCCTCGTCGGCCCGCTCGCGCTGCGGGCGAGCGGAGGCCGGACGTTCCGCGCGCCCAGCTTCGCCGAGCTCTACCTCACCGAGGGCGTCGTACTGCCGAACCCGCTGCTCCGCTCCGAGGAAGGGCTCGGTGGCGACGCCGCCCTCGTCGTGGACGTCCCGGCGGTGCACGCGTCCTTCGGCGGCTACGCCACGCTCTACCGCGACCTGATCTGGTACCAGCAGGCGAGCCTGGGGCGCCTCAAGCCGTTCAACTCCGGCAAGGCGCTCGTCCGCGGCCTCGAGGCGGAGATCGCGACTGCGCGGCTCCGCTCGGCGCTCGGGCTGTCGATCGCGGGGGCGTACACGCTCCTCGACTCCGAGAACCTGCGCGGCGTCGAGGGAACGCTCGGGAACGAGCTCCCGCGCCGCGCCCGCCACCGGATCTTCGCGCGCGCTTCCATCGCCCCGGGTCCGTTCCGCGCGCACGTCGAGGCCCATCGCGTGGGGCGCCAGTTCACCGACCTGAGCAACACCTGGTCGATCCCGGCGATCACCACCTGGAACGTCGGCGCCGCGCTGGGCCTCTCGCGGCGCGGGAACGTCGCGCTGCACGCCGAGGTGCGGAACCTCCTCGATGACCGGACGCTGGTCGATCCGCTCGCGAGCCCGCTCCCAGGCCGCATGGTGCTCGTCACGCTGCGCGGCGGCTCGCACGGCGCGGAGGTGATGCCGTGAAGACCCTCGCCTCGCTCGTCGCCCTGACCTTCCTCGCGAGCTGCTCGCTCGAGCTCCTCTGCCCCGCGGGAGAGGCGGACTGCGACGGCTCCTGCGTGTCGCTCCTCTCGAGCGCCCACAACTGCGGAGCGTGCGGGCACGCCTGCGGCGCCCTCGAGGTCTGCTCGGCAGGCGCCTGCGCCTGCGCCTCCGGGATCGCCGTCTGCGACGCGCGGTGCACCGACCTCGCCCGCGATCCCGATCACTGCCTGAGCTGCTCGAACGCGTGCGCGCCCGCCGAGCTCTGCGACGCCGGGAGCGGCTGCGTCGGGACCTGCCCTGCCGGCACCACGGCCTGCGACCGCGCCTGCGTCGATCTCGATGGCGACGCCTACCACTGCGGCGCATGCGGGAACGCCTGCGCGCCCGGCGAGCGGTGCCGGAGCGGCCAGTGCCGCGCGGATCTCTACGTCGCATGCATGGCGACGAACGAGGTCCAGCCGTTGACGGCCGACCTCGCGCTGGCCGGCGACGCGCTCGCCACGCCGGGCGCTCCGAGCGACGTCGCCTTCCTCGATGCCGCGGTCGTCGCCGCGAGCGCGGTGTGGCCGTCGAGCGCCTTCGTGACGATCTTCCCCCTCGATCCGACCCGCAGCGTCCGTACGGTGAGCGTCTCCAGCAACGACCTGTCCCGGTTCCAGGTCCACGGCAACATGCTCCTCCTCAGCAACGCCGGCGCGGGGACGCTGCTCGTGCTCGACTCGGGCGGCAGCGTCCTCGACGAGATCCCGCTTCCCGGCCAGCAGGCCGGACCGAACCCGCACGGCCTCGCCGTCCTCGGCACCACCGCGTGGGTGGCGCTCTACGGAAACGGCCCCACGAGCGGCCAGGCGGTCGCGAAGATCGACCTCGAGAGCGGGGTCGCGCTCGGAGCGATCGACCTCCTCTCCCTCCCCGGCTCGCGCGACGCACCGGGACTGCCCCTCCCGGACGCGGTGGCGGCGGACGCCGATCACGTGTACGTCACGCTGAAGAACCTCGCCGACGATCCCGACGACTTCTGGGGCGTCATGTACGCGAAGCCGGCGGGCAGCGGACGGCTCGCGATCATCACGCCGGCCGCGAACGACGACGTGACCATCGTCGACCTCGGCGCGAGTTGCGGCTCGCCCGGCGACGTCGTGCTCCTCGGCACCACGCTCTGGGTCGCCTGCGGCTCGTACTCCTACCCGGAGCTCGCGCCCAGGCGGCTCCTCCCCGTGGACGTCTCCGCGGGTATCCCGGTGCTCGGGACTCCGATCGAGCTCGGGGACTTCGTCCCCGCGAAGGTGGCGTTCTGCGGCGGCATGGGATACGTCGGCGACATGGCCTCGGGCGCCGTCCTCCGGTTCGACCCGGTCGGGCACACCGCGGACGCGCCGGTGGACATCTGCCCGCTCTCCGGCGGCGACTATCCCTGGGCCTCGGTCGCCGACATCACGTGTCCGCAGTGACGTGCCGCCCCCCGCTTCTCGCCGTCGCGGTGCTCGTCGCGGCGCTCGTCCCCGCGCGCTCCCCCGCGCGCGCGGACGAGCTCCGCTCGACCGGCAAGGGGCTGGCGGAGGGCGGACCGGTCTGGATCGGCCCGCGGCCCACCGCGCCCGCACGGCGGGTCGTCGCCCTCGCGCCGAGCGTCACCGACGTCGTCGTCGCCCTCGGCCTCGGCGACCGGCTGGTCGGCGTCACCCGGCTCGACGACAACCGCGAGGTCGCGAACCTGCCGCGCATCGGCGGCTACCTCGACCCGAACCCCGAGGCGGTGGTCGGGCTCCTGCCCGACCTCGTCGTGTGGGTGACGAACGGGAGCGCGGCCGGCGCGGTCCGCAAGATCGCCGAGCTCTCGCGCGCGTCGCGGCGGCCGTTCCCGATCCTCGCCCTGCAGATCGACGGGATCGCAGACGTGCTCGCGTCCCCGCGCGTCATCGCCGACGCGCTCGGCGAGCCTGCGCGCGGCGAGACGCTCGCCCGCGAGCTCGCCGACGGCGTCGAGGCGGTGCGCCGCCGCGCGGCCGGCCGCGCGCCGAAGCGGGTCCTCTTCGTCGTCGGGCGAGAGCCGCTCATCGTCGCGGGCCAGCGGAGCTTCGCCGAGGAGCTGCTCCGCGTGTGCGGTGCCCGGAACGTCGTCCAGGGCGAGGTCCCCTGGCCGATCTACCCGCTCGAGAAGGCGGTGGCGGACGACCCCGACGTCGTCGTGGACGCCGCCCCGCAGGAGGCGGCCGAGGGGATCCGGCGGCTCGCCGCGATCCCGGCGGTCCGCCGCGGCGCGGTGGTCCGGCTCGCCGACGACGACCTCATCCGTCCAGGCCCGCGCATGGTGCGCGGCCTGGACGCGCTCTGCCGCGGCATCCACCGGGAGGGCGGCCGGTGACCTCGGCGCGCGCCCGCGTGGCGCTCGCGCTCGCCGCGGGCGTGCTCGCCGTGGTGCTCGCAGTCGCGGCGTCGAGCCTCGTCGGCGCGCAGCCGATCTCGCTCCGCGCCGCGCTCGCGGGGACCGACCCGGACCGGGCCATCCTCTTCGATCTCCGCGTCCCGCGCGCACTCGTTGCCGCGCTGGTCGGCTGCGCCCTCGCCGCCGCCGGCACCGCGCTTCAGGCGCTGCTCCGCAATCCGCTCGCCGAGCCCTTCGTCCTCGGGGTCTCCGGCGGCGCCGCCCTCGGCGGCTCGATCGTCCTCGTCGCGGCGGCGGGGCTCGCGCGCCTGTCGGGCTGGGCGGGCGAGGCGCTCGGGTCGGCCCCGCCGGTCGCCCTCGGCGCGATCGTGGGCGCCGCGCTCTCCACCTTCCTCGTCTTCGGCCTCGGCCGGATCGCCGGCCGGCTCGTGCCCGAGGCCGCCCTCCTCGTCGGGATCGTCTTCAACTCGTTCGTCGCGGGCGTCATCACCCTCATGAAGCTCCTCGTCCCGCCCGAGCAGGCGAGCCGTCTCACCTACTGGCTGGTCGGCGCGGTCGGCTACGAGTCCGCGGGCACGCAGGCCTGGGGCGCCGTCGCGGTCGCGGCGGCGGTCGCGGTCCTCGTCGCCCTCTCCGCGCAGGTGAACCTCCTCACGCTGGGCGACGAGGAGGCGGCCGCCCTCGGGCTCGACGTGCGCCGCGCACGCGCCTGGATCTTCTTCGCGGCGAGCGCGGCGACCGGCGCTGCCGTGGCCCTCGCCGGGATGGTCGGGTTCGTGGGGCTGATCGTGCCCCACCTCGTCCGGCGCGTGGTCGGACCGGACCACCGCCTCCTCATCCCCGCGTCCGCCCTGTTCGGCGCCGCGTTCCTCGTCCTCGCCGATGCCGTCGCCCGGCTCGCGTTCCTGCCCCTCGGGACCGAGCCACCGGTCGGAGCGGTCACCGCGTTCGTGGGAGGTCCGTTCTTCCTCTGGCTCCTCAGGCGCACCGCCCGCGCGGAGGGCGCCCGATGACGGCGCGGGAGCCCGGACCGCCCTGGCCGGAGCCGATCGTGGACGTGCGGGACGCGTCCTACTCCTACGGTGGCGCACCGGCGCTCGCGGCCGTGTCGTTCACCGCGCGCTCGGGCGAGTTCGTCGGGTTGATCGGGCCGAACGGCGCGGGCAAGTCGACCCTGGTCCGGCTCGTGGCGGGACTCCTCGCCCCGGACCGCGGAGAGGTGCGGCTCGCCGGGCTCGACCCCGCGACCGCGCCCCGCCGCACGGTCGCGCGCGTCTGCGCGCTCGTTCCGCAGGAGCCGCGGATCGCGTGGCCGTTCACGGTGCGGGAGGCCGTGATGATGGGGCGCGCACCGCGGCAGGGGCTCCTGGCGGTGTCGAGCCGCTTCGACCGCGGCGCGGTCGAGGGGGCGCTCCAGGCCTGCGACCTCGTGCAGCTCGCGGAGCGGCGCCTCGACGCGCTCTCCGGCGGCGAACGGCGCCGCGTCTTCTTCGCCCGTGCGCTGGCGCAGGAGCCGCGCGTGCTGCTCCTCGACGAGCCGACCGCGTTCCTCGACCTCGGCCATCAGGTGGCGGCCATGCGGATGGCGCAGGTCGCGGCACGCGCCGGGCTCTGCGTGGTGGCGGTGCTCCACGACCTCAACCTCGCCGCGGCGGCGTGCGACCGGGTGGTGGTGCTCTCGGCGGGGCGTGTCGTCGCCGACGGCGCGCCGGAGGCGGTCCTCACGGCGGAGCGGGTCGAGGAGGTCTGGGGCGTGCCGGTGTGGCGCGGCGAGAACGCGGCGAGCGGCGCGGCGGTGGTGCTGCCCGCGCTCCCGCGCCGGTGAGCGAGACGCAGGCGTCGCGCCGCACGCGGAGGGTCTTACTGGAACGGGTAGAGCTTGAGCGTCGCGCCGATGGTGCGCGCCGACGGCGCGTCGAAGCTCTGGCGGTACCCGACGTCGAGCGCGACCCCGCTCTGCGTCACGAGGCCGAAGCCGACCGACCACCACTGCGTGTCGAGCGTCTCGTCGTTCATCCACCCCGCCCTGATCGGAACGAGGTTCCCGAGCAGCACCTCCACCCCCGCGGCGTAGCGGTTGGTGGTCTTGCCGGCGCGATCGAAGTCGGTGCGCCAGTCGCCGGTGACCTGGAGGCTGCGGTCGCTGCCGAGCGCGATTCCTGCGCCGGCGCCCATCGGCGCGACTGCGTCGTTGCCGACCGACACGAGGTTGTATCCGGCGCCCCCGACCGAGATGAGCTCGCTCACCTGCCACAGGATGCCGGCGTCGACCGTCGCCGCGGAGATGGAGCGCGGCCCGTCCACGGAGAGCCACTTCCCGCCCACGCCGAGCAGGAAGCCCGGCATCAGCGCTCCGGCGAGCGCGCCGTGCACCACGTTGCCGGTGTAGATCCCCTTCTGCGCGCGCTGGAACGAGACGCCGGCCGTCACCGGCTGGGTCGAGTCCACCGCCGAGGCACCCAGGAAGCGATCCGTGGTCGTCGCGCCGCGCCGATCGACGAGGACCCCGGTCTCGACGGAGTAGCGCTTGCGTGCCGCGATGGCCCCTGGGTTCAGGTACAGGCCGTCGTTCCCCGAGGCGGTGCCGATCGCGGCGGAGAGGCCGAGGGTGCGTGGTCCGACGATGTCCGGGATACCGCCGGGAGGCGGCGGCTCTGCGGCGACGGCGGTTCCAGCGAGGAAGGCTGTGGCGACGAGTATCCGTGCGTGCACCCGGCGAGGATACGGGCGAGGAGCGCCCCCGGCAAGGACGCCATCTGGCCCCTTCGCGCGCACCGCGGATCGCGCTAGCGTCGAGTCGAGGAAGAAGGGAGGTTCCGGATGCGCAACCGCGAGGTCGAACGGTACCGCACCATCCTCGAAGGCCAGCTCGCGGAGCTCGTCGGTCAGGGCGAGAAGGCGGTCCACGAGATGTCCGGCGAGACCGGCGACGAGATCCCCGATCCCAACGACCGCGCCACCGTCGAGGAGGAGCGCAACTGGTCCCTCCGTCTGCGCGACCGGGACCGAAGGCTCATCGGGAAGATCCAGGACGCGCTCGCCCGGCTGGAGGCAGGGACCTTCGGGAAGTGCACCGCGTGCGGCCGGAGCATCGCGCCCGCGCGGCTGCGGGCGCGCCCCGTCACGGACCTCTGCATCGACTGCAAGACCGAGGCGGAGCGCGTCGAGCGCTGAGCGCCGGGCGGGAGAGGCCGAACGCGAGTGTCCCGCCGGAACAGGTGTTAGATTCGCAGCACCATGGCCAAGAAGATCCGCAAGGCGGTGATCCCGGCCGCTGGGCTCGGGACGCGGTTCCTTCCCGCCACCAAGGCGGTCCCGAAGGAGCTCCTCCCCATCGTGGACATCCCCACGATCCAGTACATCGTGGCCGAGGCGGTCGCGGCCGGCGTGCGCGACGTGATCCTCGTCTGCGCCCGCGGCAAGGACTCGATCGTCGACCACTTCGACATCGCCGGCGAGCTCGAGGCGCACCTCGAGCGGACCGGCAAGCACGAGCTCAGGCGGCAGATGCGCGCCATCGCCCAGATGGCGAACGTGGTCACGGTGCGGCAGCAGGAGCCGCTCGGCCTCGGCCACGCGGTCCTCTGCGCGAAGGACGTGGTCGGCGACGAGCCGTTCGTCGTGATGCTCGGCGACGACATCATCGACGCGCCGGTGCCGGGCGCGAAGCAGCTCGCCGACTGCTGGGAGCGGCACGGCCTCGGGACCATCGCCCTCATGGAGGTGCCGCGCGAGGAGACGCACATGTACGGGATCGCCGCCGGGCAAGCCGATCGACCCGCGGACGATCCGGATCGAGCAGCTCGTCGAGAAGCCGAAGCAGGACCCGCCCTCCAACCTGGCGGTGATCGGCCGCTACGTGCTCCCGCCCGGCATCTTCAAGGTGCTCGAGCAGGTGAAGCCGGGCGTGGGCGGAGAGATCCAGCTCACCGACGCGCTCGCGGTGCTCGCGCGCGAGCAGGGGCTCCTCGGCTACCGGTTCGAGGGCGATCGATACGACGCCGGCGACCGGATCGGGTACCTGAAGGCCAACATCGCGTTCGCGCTGAAACGTCCGGATCTCGCGCCGGCGCTGCGCGAGTGGCTGCGGGAGGTGACGAGGTGACGCGCGCTCGCCGCGCCGTGGCCGCGCTCGCCCTCGCCGCCGCCCTTCCCGCCGCCGCGTACATCCTCCCGGTCCCCGGAATCCTGCGCCGGCTCGGTGAGCGGCGCGCCGCGCTCGGCCTCGACACGCTCGAGGTCCGCGGCACGGTCATCGCGCGCGGCGCTGTCGGCGAGCGGCTCGCCGCTGCGGCGGGGATCCGCGGCGTCGGCGCAGAGACCCGCGCGCCCGCCCGGTTCCTGATGAAGGTCCCGGGGCGCTGCCGGCTCGAGCTGACCCCGCCGGAGATCCCGGAAGCGGCGCGGGCGTTCGTCGCCGTCCGCGACGGGAAGCTCACGGGCGCCCTCGCCGACATCCCTGCGGCGGCGGCGTTCGTACGGTCGACGTGCGCGCTGCTCGCGACGCAGACGGCCGGAGACGCGTCCGCGGTGTACGCGGCGGTGCTCGCGAAGCGCGGGGTGGCGCTCGGCGACGCGACGCTCGGCCGGTTCGACGGTCGGATCGCGTACGTCCTCGGCGGGCGCGCGAAGGACGCGAAGCCCCTCATGTTCGTCGAGAAGGATGCCTTCCGTCCGCTGCGCCTCGTCGCGCCCGAGGGGAAGGAGCTTCTCGACGTCCGGCTCGTCGGCTGGGGCTCGGCGACCGGCGGCGACTGGTTCCCGCGGGCGGTCGAGGTCTTCGCGAAGGAGGCGCCGCTGCTCCGCTTCGACACGGAGCGGGCGGTCGCGAATTCGAAGCTGCCCGAGCCGCTGTTTCCGTGACGGCGCGGCGGGCTCGCGCGGGCTAGGCCGTCGCCAGGTCTCCGCCCTCGTCTCCCGAGTCGGGCTCGACGTCGGTGCGGTACTTGCGGAGCACCCGCTTGAAGTTGGAGCGATCCATCCCGGCCTTGCGCGCCGCCGCGGAGATGTTGTTGTCGCAGGCCTTCATGAGCGCGTCGACGTAGCGCTTCTCGAAGCGGCGCAGCGCCTGCTCCTTGGCCGCCGCGTAGGAGAGCGCCAGCCACGCGGCCTCGTCGCCGCTGGCGGGAGCCTCGCGCACGAGCGGCGCGGTGCGCCCGGTGACCGCCGGGGGCAGGTCGGCCGGCATGATGGAGTCGCCGCGGCAGAGCACCACGGCGCGCTCGATGGCGTTCTCGAGCTCGCGGACGTTGCCCGGCCAGCGGTAGCCGCAGAGCAGCTCGATCGCCTCCGGCGAGACGGTGCGGACCTTCTTCGCCGAGCCGCTCGGAGTAGCGGCGCAGGAAGTGGTGCGCCAGGAGCGGGACGTCCTCGAGCCGGTCGCGCAGCGGCGGCAGCGGGATGGTGATGACGTTGAGCCGGTAGAAGAGGTCCTCGCGGAACTTCCCCGACTTCACCAGCTTCGGCAGGTCGCGGTGCGTGGCGGCGATGACGCGCACGTCCACCTTGACCGAGTCGGCCGAGCCGACCCGCTTGATCTCGCCCTCCTGCAGGACGCGCAGCAGGCGGACCTGGGTGGCGAGCGGGATGTCGCCGATCTCGTCGAGGAAGATGGTGCCGCCGTCGGCGGCGTCGAAGAGCCCCTTGTGGTCGCGCTGCGCGCCGGTGAAGGCGCCCTTCACGTGGCCGAAGAGCTCGCTCTCGAGCAGCGTCTCGGTGAGCGCGCCGCAGTTGAGCGCCACGAACGGCTGGGCGCGGCGCGGGCTGCGGGCGTGGAGGGCGCGGGCCACGAGCTCCTTGCCCGGTGCCGCTCTCGCCCGTGCACGAGCACGGTGGCGGCGCTGTAGGCCACCGCGTCGATCATCCGGGTCACCTCGCGCATCGGCCCGACGTGCCGACCAGCCCGTCCGGCGAGGTGCCGGTCGCGCTCGCGGAGCTGCGTCTCCAGCTCGCGGTTGCGGTCCTGCAGAGCGCCTTGCGCTCGGCCGCCTTCGGCCACCGACGCGGGCCACGAGCTCGACGTCGCTCGAAAGGGCTTGATGAGGTAGTCGTAGGCGCCGGCCTTCACCGCCGCGAGCGCCGTCTCCACCGTGGCGTGGCCGGTCATCATGATGACCTCGATCTCCGGCCGCCGGTGCTTCACCGCGTTGAGCAGCTCGAGCCCGGAGAGCTGCGGCATCTTGATGTCGAGCAGGGCGACGTCGAAGTCCTCCGTGCGCGAGCCGCTGGGTGGCGGCGATGGGCGAGTCGAGCGCCACCACGTCGTGCCCCTTCTTCCGCAGCATCGCCTCGAGCGCCTTGAGCAGCGCGGGCTCGTCGTCGACGATGAGCACGCGGACGGGCCTGGTCTCGGGTCTCGTCCATGGCGCTTCCCTCGCTGTCACGGCTCGGATTCGGCCGGCAGGTCGACGACGAAGCCGCGCGCCGCCCTCCGGCGGGTTCTCGAGGCGGATGATGCCGCCGTGCTCCTCGGCGATCTGGTAGCAGATGGAGAGGCCGAGGCCGGTCCCCTGCCCTTCCGGCTTGGTGGTGAAGAACGGCTCGAAGATCCGCTTCGCGAGCTCCGGCCGGACACCCGGGCCGTCGTCGGCGACCGACAGCTCCACGCGCCCTGCCCCGGCGATGCCGCGCCGACGGTGATGCGTCCCCTCGCCGGCCATCGCCTGGATCGCGTTGACGACCAGGTTGACCACGATCTGCTGGAGCTGGTTGGCGTTGCCGCGCGCCACCGCCGGCCCGTAGCTGCCGGACGATCTCGAGCCGCCCTTCCTTGAGCTGCGGCTGGAGGAGGAACAGCGCGTCGTCGACCACGACGGCGAGGTCGACCGGCCCCTTCTCCTCGTCGCGCGGCCGCGCGAGAAGCGGAGCAGCGACTCGACGATGCGCTTGGCGCGCATCGCCGCGTCCTGGATGAGGCGCAGGTTCTCCTGGTCCTCGGCGCTGCGGTCCTCCTGGCTCATGATCTGCGCGAAGGCCAGGATGCCGCCGAGCGGGTTGTTGATCTCGTGCGCCACGCCGCCGGCGAGCTGCCCGAGCGCCGACATCTTCTCGGCGTGGAAGAGGCGCCGCGTGACCTCGCGCTCGTCGGTGACGTCCTTGAAGACCACGACCAGCGCGCCCTCGTCCTCGCCTCGAACGGGAAGGCGCGGACCAGCCAGGTGCGCTCCGCGAACGACCGTCTCGCGCTCGGCGCCCGCGGTCGTGCATGAGGCAGCGGGACGGGCAGGGCAGCGTGCCGAAGGCGTGGTCGGTGCAGCGCAGCCCGGCGAGCATGTTCGGGCGTCACGCCGGCCGCCCGCGCGAAGGCGGTGTTGGCGCGGACCACCTCGCACCCGCCCGTCGGATGATGGCGAGCGGGTCGCCGATGGCGTCGAAGCAGGCGCGCCACTCCTGCGCCGCCCGCACGAGCGCCTCCGAGCGGGCGATCAGCTTGCCGTCGAGGTCCCGGTTCAGCCGCTCCAGCTCGGCGTTCCGGTCGGACACGAGCGCCTGGAGCCGCTCGTTCTCCTCGACGATCCAGAACTGATCGATGGCGCTCTGGATCGTGATGAGGAGGTGGCCGTCGTCCCAGGGCTTCCAGATGAAGCGGAAGATCTCGGAGCGGTTGACCGCCTCCTCGATGGCGGTCGAGTCGGCCTGGCCGGTGAGCAGCACGCGCTGGATGCGCGGCCAGCGCTCCTTCACGACGCGGAGGAACTCGACGCCGGACATGCCGGGCATCCGGTAGTCGGAGACGACGACGTGAACCGGCTCGCGCTCGAGGATCGCCAGCGCGCCCTCGGCGTCGGGCGCATCCAGGACGCGGCACCGGGTCCGGCGCAGCACGCGCCGCAGCGCGCGCCGGACGTGCTCGTCGTCGTCGACGACGAGCAGGCTCGTCTCGGGGAGCGCCTCTCCGGATGGCTCGGGCCGGACGTCACTCGTCGAGGAATCCACCATTGGTTGCGGTGGGTCTTGCATCGGTTGAACCAGGTCCACGGGACCCCTGGGCGCGTGATTCTGAGGAGATGTCTGCTCGCTCGACCGGGTACGGATCACTCCCGGGTCATGATACACCCCAGGGGGATGGGTCTCCTCGACCGAAGGTAGCGCAATTCGATCGCCGGAAACGGCGGGAGCACCTCAGCCCTTCGCCGCCTCGTACCGGTACGCGGCCGCCTGGTACAGGCAGATCGTGTTCCGGCCTGCGCGCTTGGCCTCGTACAGCGCCTCGTCCGCGAAGCGGACGAGGAGCTCAGCCGAACTGATGTCCTTGGACGGGTAGAACGCGATGCCGATCGAGGCGGTGACCTGGACACCTGGGTCGCCGCCGCGTCGGCACCCGGGGGGACGGGGCCGCTCGGCGAGATGACGTACTGCTTCGCGCCAAGCTCCCGCCAGATGCGCTCCGCCACTGCGAGCGCTCCCGACATGTGTGTCTTCGGGAGGATCACCGCGAACTCCTCGCCGCCATACCGCGCGCAGATGTCGGGATCGCGGATCGACGCGCGGATGAGCAACGCGCCCTCGCGCAGCACGACGTCGCCCGCGGGGTGGCCGAAGCGGTCGTTCACTTCCTTGAAGTGATCGAGATCGATCATGATGAGCGACAGGTAGTCGCCGTACCGCTGCGCGCGCCGGAACTCCTCGTTCAGCCGCTCGTCGAAGAACCGCCGGTTCTTGAGGCCGGTGAGCGAGTCCGTCATGGACTGCTCCTCGAGCTTCTTCTGCATCTCCCGGAGCCTCTCCTGGAGGTGCTTGATGCGCAGCATCGCCGCGCAGCGCGCGAGGATCTCCGCCTCCGCGAACGGCTTCGCGAGGAAATCGTCCGCGCCGATCCGGAGGCCCGTCACCTTCGAATCGAGGTCCGCCTTCACGGACAGGATGATCACCGGGATGAACTGATCCTCGGGCCGCGCCTTCACGATCCGCAGCACCTCGAGCCCGTCCATGTCGGGCAGGATCATGTCGAGCAGGACGAGGTCGGGAGGATCGGTCCGCACCTTGCGGATCGCCTCCTTGCCGTCGGCGGCGCCGCTCACGGCGTACCCCTCGCGCTCGAGGACCTGGACGAGCCAGTCGAGCTGCACCCGCGAGTCGTCGACGACCAGGATCTTCGAGGAGGGCACCACCACCGGAGACCATAGCCGAGTTTCGAGCCGTTGCGGGCGCCGCTACATGCTCCGCGCGACAGGGCCTTCCGGGCGGACCCGCTCAGCGTCGGGCGCAGACGCGTCGCTCGCCTGGCGAGAGAGCCAGCGCCGAAATGCTGGCGTCATGCCGAGCGCGACGCCGAAGACGGCGTGTGCGATGACCCAGGTCCCGCCGATGTCCTGCATTCCCGGCCGGAACCCGGGATTTGCCCAAGGCACGACCAAGGACATCATGAACATGAGCGTGAACAGGGCGAAGCCGACGCCCGCGACGATCGCGCTCGCCATGGGGAAGTCTCGCGGAATCATGGCGGCAAGCAAGACGCCGAACGCCACCGACGTGACGAGGTGGATGAGCCCGCCGAACGCAATCTTCGCTGCGGCGCTGTCGAACGCCTCGGGACCGACGAACGATTCACCGATGACCTGCAGAGGATGCACCGCCGGGATGCCCTGCCAGGCCGCGGCGATCGTCGCGAGCCCCACCATCGCGACGCCGCCCACGATCCCACAGAGAACCCCGGACGCGAGCACCTCGTGACGCCTCATCGCGTCGCGCGCACGCGACGCTGCGTTCCGTCTTCTGTCTGGAGCAGCCACGGCTCACCTCGCGAAGGCCCTCGAGGACGAGGACCCATGCGGAGGGATCGAAGCCGGCGAGGCGAATCGCGCTTCGTGGATGGCTCGACGGGCTTTCCGCGCCACGAGCGGCGAGTCGCTGCCGCGACCCTTCCGGTTCGTGGAGCAGCGGCCCGACTACTCCGTGAGCCTGCGGCCCCGGGACCGGGTGCCGCACCCATGGTCCTGATATCCGCCGCCGAGCGCCGCGTCAACCCGCGAAACGGCACGTCGGGTCGTGGCAGCGTCAGACCTCGCTGGGTCTCTCCACCGAGCTCTCGGTGCGGATTCGCGCCACTCCCACCGGCTCCGTCCAGCGCAGGAGGAGCGCGCCGACGATTCCGGAGACGAGCGACCCGGCGAGGATCCCGAGCTTCGCCTCGTCGAGAAGGCCTGGCTCCGAGGGATACGCGAGCGCGGCGATGAAGAGCGCGACGGTGAACCCGATGCCGGCGACGATCGAGACGCCGAGCAGCTTCGTGCGCGATGCGCCTCCTGGGAGCCCGGCGATGCCGGCCCTGACGGCACCCATCGTGAACGCGAAGATGCCCGCCTGCTTGCCGAGGAATAGAGCCACCGCGGTCCCCACCGCGATGCGCCCGCTGACCTGTGAAGGATCGAGCGCGGAGAGACGGACGCCCGAGTTGGCGAGGGCGAACAGCGGCATGATGCCAAACGCCACCCATGGATGAAGCGAGTGGACGAAGCGCGTCAGGGGGGCCTCGAGCTCCTCAAGGCGCTCCTCGATCCCGTGCACCTCGACCTCGTCCCGCCCCTCATCCTCGGCGGTGCGGGTGAGCGCGGCGGTGTAGGACGAGAGTTCCCGGAGGACGTCGTGCAGTGGCCGCCGCGGGCGCGCGGGGATCGCCAGCCCGAGGATCACGCCCGCGATCGTCGCGTGGATACCGGAGTGATGGAGCATGTACCAGAGGAGCATGCCTGCGATCGTCCAGCCGACCGCGCTGCGGACGTGCGCGCGAGACATCGCGGCGGCGCCGGCGGTGACCGCCGCGGCGGCGAGGAGCCAGCCGGGCTGGACGCCGGTCCCGTAGAAGAGGGCGATGACGAGGATCCCGCCGATGTCGTCGAAGATCGCGAGCGCCATCACGAACACGATGAGGGCGTGGGGAACGCGGCGCTTCAGCAACGTCAGCACTCCGATGCAGAACGCGATGTCCGTCGCCATCGGGATGCCCCACCCCGGCGCGCCGGAACCGCCCGCGTTGAAGGCGAGGAAGATCGCCGCCGGCACGACCATGCCGCCGACCGCGCCGATCGCTGGCAGCATGGCCTTCGGGAGCGTTCGGAGCTCGCCGAGGACGAGCTCACGCTTGATCTCCATCCCCACGACGAAGAAGAAGAGCGTCATGAGCCCGTCGTTCACGGCTTCGAGCAGGGAGAACCGCGCCGTGGTTCCCCCGAGGCCGATGGTCACGGGCGTGTCGAACACGAGCCGGTAGCTGTCGTGAGCTAGGTTGGCCCAGGCGAGGGCCGCGACCGCGCAGCCGAGGAGGACGACCCCGCTCGCCGCTTCCAGGCGGAAGAATGCCTGCAGGGGGCGCAGCATGGTCTGGAACAGGCGGGCCCCGGCGACGGCAGTCGTCGGCGAATCGTCGCGAGAAGAGGTCATCGTAGGAGGCCCGTCCTGGTGTACCGGAAGACCGCCGCGCGAGGCGAGACGTCTCGCTCGAACCACGACCGCGTCGTTCCGTTGACGAGCAGGGTGGCGCCCCACGCGAGCGCCGCAACAATCCCGAGGAGCGGGACGAGAACCCTGGGTGTCATGACGTGCCACTCGGAAGCGCCTGGAACTCAGGCGGCAAACCCCGTTGGGGTTCGCTACGTATGAAGGCGACCGTCTCCGCGCTCATCGAGCGCGGCGAGCGAGCTCGCAACCTCCACGCGAGGCCGAGAGCGCCGGCGCGCGGGCGAGGATGCTCTCGAGCCGCTCCGTTGCGGCGGGCTTCGCCACGTGCTCGTCGAACCCCGCCTGCTGCGCCAGGCTGCTTCATCTGGGTCACGCGCAATCGACCGTCGCGAGCGAGCTCCTCGTTCAACGTCGAGACCCGATCTCGGCGCCGTTCGAGGCGCAGGAAGTTGCACGTTCTCAACCGCGCCGCGCGCCCCCGAACGGGTCCGGGATCACGCGCGCGAGCTCACCGCCTCCGCGGGGGCCGCCACAGCGCCAGCCCGGTGTCGGAGTCGTCGCGCCGCTCGAGATCGCCCTCGTCGTACACGTCGATCGCGAACTCCACGTACACCGCGCGGGCTCGGACGAGGAGCCCCGCCGCGATCTCCCCGCGCGCGCCTGCGCCGGCCGAGCCAGCGAGCACCGCCCAGAGCCGCACGTCCGGCATGCCACCTTCGAGCGCCACGCTGCCCTGCAGCGACACGAGCTCGGCCGGTCCGGCGAGGCTCCCTGATTCGACGTAGTCGCGGGCGGCGGCGTCGTACGCAGAGAGCTGCGCATCCTCGACGGCGCCCTGCGCGCGCACGAAGCCCGCGTCGATCTTCTCGAACCGCGCGAGCGCGCGGAGCGCGGCGACGACCTCCTCGCCCCGCTCGACGCGTCCCATCACGCAGCGGGTCGCCCGGCTCTCGCCCGAGATCACAGGAGCTCCTCGACGACGTCATCCGGGATCACCGGTGCGAGCCCGCCGCCTCCGAGGATGTTCACGATGGGCGATGCCGCCGCGCGCACGACCGAGCCATCTGGCCGCGACGGGCCCAGCCCGCAGTACGTGGAGAGGTCGCGGACCAGATCTCCTCGGCTGACGCCCTCGGGCGCGATGCGCGTCGCCGGACGGCGCACGGCGAAGACCCGCTCCTGCGCCACGAACCCGCCCGCGCGTGTGTCCGCGGCGGCCGCCTCGACCGCGCGGGCCCACTCCTGCGGCGAGGACTCCGCGCCGAGGAACACGCTCTTTCCGCCGTAGTCCCAGCTCCGCTTCAGCACGAACCGCTCGCGTTCCGCGAGCACGCGCGGCGCGAGCGCCGCGTCGAGCCGCCGGGTCCAGGGCAGCCGCGCCGCCGCCTCGCGCTCGCGCGCGTCGAGCCCTGCGCGGGCGGCGAGCTCGAGGTCCTCCGCGCACTCGGACAGCCGCGCGAACAGCGCCTTCGCCTCGAGCAGCCCGTTCACCGGGTTCGCGATGACGAAGCGGACCGGATCGCGGAGCGCCCGCGCGAACGGCGCGTCGGGCGGAACGCGATGCGCCCAGACGTGCCGGTAGAGCAGGTCCCAGCGCTCCGGCTCGCACTCGACCGGGACGAGGTTCGCCGCGTCGTGCCCCATCTGCCGGAAGTGGGCCGCGAGCCGGCGCAGCTCGCCGATCTGCGCGTCGCCGGGTCGGGCCACGAGGGCGATCGAGGGGCGCTCGCGCG
Source organism: uncultured delta proteobacterium (assembly GCA_963721145.1). Lineage (GTDB taxonomy): Bacteria > Myxococcota > Myxococcia > Myxococcales > Anaeromyxobacteraceae > Anaeromyxobacter. The sequence continues at coordinate 669,637 of CAVRIC010000002.1, forward strand.
TGCCGCCGCGTGCGCGGTAGAACGCGACGAGCGTCTCTCGGAGCCGCTCCATGTGGCTCCCGCAGCGCGCCACCAGCGTCCGCTCGGCGCGCGGCGACAGGCCGCGCTCGCGGGCCGCGGCGCCGATCCAGGAGAAGGCGGCCAGGTCGGCGTAGGCGGGCATCGCGGGGATGGTGGCGTTGAGCTCGAGCGCGCGCGGCGGCCCGCCGCCCTCGGGGGCGAGGAAGTCCACGCGCGCGACCATCACCGGGAGCGGCGCGTCGAAGAGGCGCGCCATCGCCTCCGCCTCGAGCCCGGAGAACGGCTCGACCAGGGCCGCGCGGTCGCGCGCGTCGCCCTCCGCGAGCAGCGATCCTCGCGAGCTTCACCGACCCGGACAGGATGGCCTGCGCCTCGGCGGCCGCCGCCGCGAGCGCGGCGCGAGAGAGCGCCTCCGGCTCGGCCACGAGCGGGATGGGAACGACGGTCCCGTCCGGGCGGAGCACGGTCATCCCCCCGGCCCACGCCCGCTCCGCCGCCGCGCGGCCCACGCGCACCAGCGCCTCTCCCTGGAACGGCGGCTCCATGTGCTCTCGCGCGGGCGTTGTGCCCGACCGACCCCTCCGATAGTGTCCCGACCGTGAAGATCTACACGAAGACGGGCGACGGCGGAGAGACCGGCCTCTTCGGGGGTCCGCGCGTCCGGAAGAGCGATCACCGGGTCGAGGCCTACGGCGACGTGGACGAGCTGAACGCCGCGATCGGCGCTGCGCGGACGCTCGTCGAGCACCCCGAGATCGACTCCGAGCTCGGCAAGATCCAGGGGGAGCTGTTCTGCGTGGGCGCGGAGCTCGCGACGCCGCACGGCGCGAAGGCACGGGCGGCCATCCCACCCGTCGACGCGGCGTGGATCGCGCGGCTCGAGCGGGCGATGGACGCATGGGAGCCGGAGCTGCCGCCGCTCACGCGCTTCGTGCTGCCGGGCGGCACGCGGACCGCGGCTGCGCTCCACCTCGCACGCACCGTCTGCCGGCGCGCCGAGCGCCGAGCGGTGCTGCTCGCGGCCGAGACCGAGATCGAGCCGGCGCTGCTCGCTTACCTGAACCGGCTCTCGGACTTCCTGTTCGTCGCAGCGCGGCTCGCGAACCAGCGCGCCCGGCGCGACGAGCCGCTCTGGGACCCGGGCCGCGGGAGCGGAGGCTAGCGTGGCCCCCGCCCGCGTCGCCCTCGTCACTGGAGCGGGCGTCCGCGTCGGGAACGCCATCGCCCGCGACCTGACGAAGCACGGCTGGCGCGTCGCGGGACACTACCGGACGCACCGGCCGCGCGGCCTCGCCGCGGCCCTCGAGGCGGACCTCGCGCTCCCCGACGGCCCGGCAGCGCTCGCCGCGGCGTTCCGCGCCCGGTTCTCCCGGCTCGACCTCCTCGTCAACGCCGCCGCCGCCTTCGACGCGATCCCCGTCGAGGAGACCGACGCCGCTGCGTTCGACGCACAGATGGACCTCAACGCCCGCGCACCGCTCCTCCTCGTGAAGGCGCTCCTCCCGCTGCTGCGGCGCTCGAGGGGGTCGGTCGTGAACGTCGCCGACGTCGGCGGCGGGCTCGTCCCGTGGCGCGGCTACGCCGCCTACGCGGCGTCGAAGGCGGCGCTCGTCCGGCTGACGGAGTGCCTGGCGCTCGACCTCGCTCCCGAGGTGCGCGTGAACGCGGTCGCGCCGGGAACGGTGCTCTGGCCGGATGCGTACCCTGCGGCAACCCGCCGCACGCTGACGTCCCGGATCCCGCTCGGCCGGTCAGGCGATCCAGGCGACGTGGCGCAGGCGGTCCGCTACCTCGCCGACGCGCCGTTCGTCACCGGCGCTGTCCTTCCAGTCGATGGTGGACGCCATCTGTCCGGAAGGGCTTAGGAAATCGGACACCCCCGAGGGAGTACGTCGAGGCCCTTCGATTGAAGCGGCCCACCCCCCCTGTTATGCTCTTGCGCGTTGTCAATCGCGGGGGACCCCCGCAACGGAGCCGGAGAACTCATGGACGCGATCACCCAGCAGCCCACCAGCCCGACCCCCGCTGATCTCGGCATGGACGCTTCCCCCGTCCTCCTCACGCCCAAGGCGGTCGAGATGGTGAAGGACGCCATGCAGCGCGAGGGGCTGGCGGACTACGGCATCCGCGTCGGCGTGATGGGCGGCGGCTGCTCCGGGTTCCAGTACTCGATGGACTTCGAGAAGGACGCGAAGGACGGCGACATGACCTTCGAGCAGGAGGGCGTCAAGCTCTACGTCGACCCGATGAGCTCGATGTACCTGCAGGGCGTCACGATCGACTACGTCGTCGGACTCCAGGGCGCCGGGTTCAAGTTCAGCAACCCGAACGCCAAGACCACCTGCGGCTGCGGTTCGTCGTTCTCGTACTAGCCGACCCGCACATGCTCGTCGTCCGCCACGCGGTCGTCGGCCCATTCGCGGCCAACGCGTACCTGGCCGCCTGCGACCGCACCGGCGAGGCCGTGATCGTCGACCCGGGCGGCGACACCTCGCGCGTCCTCGGCATGTGCGAGCCGGGTGGGTTCCACGTCGGGCGGATCTTCTGCACCCACGGTCACGTCGACCACGTCGGAGGGACGGCCGAAGCGAAGGCGCGCACGGGCGCGCCCGTGTCGCTCCACTCCGCGGACGAGCCCTGGATCGACGAGTTCCCGAGGATCGCCGCGTTGCACGGGCTCGAGCCGATCGACGCCCCGGCGATCGACGGACGTCACGCGGACGGCGAGAGCTTCGTCGTCGGCGAGCAGCGCGCCCAGGTGATCCACACCCCTGGACACAGCGCGGGGTCGTGCTGCCTGTTCTTCCCGGACGCGCGCCTCCTGTTCACCGGCGACACGCTGTTCTCCGGATCGGTCGGGAGGACCGACCTGCCGGGCGGCGACCTCGACGCGCTCATCGGGTCGATCCGCGATCGGCTCTTCTCGCTCGGCGACGACGTCCGCTTCCACGCCGGGCACGGCCCGGGCGGGCTCGTCGGCGACGAGCGCCGGCTGAACCCCTTCGCAGGAGAGCCGGCGCGCCGCGGACGGTTTCCGTAGCAGCGGGGGCTGGGCCCCCGGCTCACCCCATCGACACGACGCCGATGATGTTCTGCCCGGCGTCGACGTGGAGCACCTCGCCGGTCACGCTCTTGGCGAGATCCGAGCAGAGGTAGAGGGCGGCGCGCGCGACGTCGTCCTGGTCGATGTTGCGCCGGAGCGGCGTGCGCTCGGCGTTCTCGGAGAGCATCGTCCGCATTCCCTTGATGCCGGCGGCCGCGAGGGTGCGCACCGGCCCGGCGCTGATCGCGTTCACGCGGATGCCGTCCATCCCGAGGTCGTCGGCGAGGTACCGGGTGGCGCACTCGAGCGCCGCCTTCGCGACGCCCATCACGTTGTAGTTCCGGACCACCTTCTCGGCGCCATAGTAGGTGAGCGAGACGACGTTCGAGCCGGGGGGCATCATCGGCTTGAAGGCGCGGGCGAGCCCGACGAGCGAGTACGCCGAGATGTCGAGCGTGATCCGCCACGCCTCGCGGGTGGTGACCTCGGTGAACCGGCCGTCGAGCGCGTCGCGCGGCGCGTAGCCGATCGAGTGGACGAGCACGTCGAGGCGGTCCCAGACCTTGCGGATCTCCTGGGCGGTCCGGTCGATGTCTTCGTCCTTCGCCACGTCGCAGTCGAGGATCGCCTTCGCGCCGAGGCTCTCCGCGAGCGGGCGGACCCGCTTCTCCATCATCTCGCCCGGGTACGTGAAGGCGAGCTCCGCGCCCTCCGCGTGGAACGCCTGCGCGATGGCCCACGCGAGGGACCGGTCGTTCGCGACGCCGGTGATCAGGGCGCGCTTGCCCTTCAGGAGCCCGCCGAGCGACGGCATCACCGCCGGCTGCGTGCTCTCGTTCCCATCCGTCATCTGGCTGCTCCTCGAGCGCGGACCGCCTCGAGCGCCTGCTCGAGCTCGCTGCGCGCGTGCATGTCGTTCACCCGGATCGCCGCGGCGATCCCGTCCTCGTAGACCCTGGCTGCGTCCCCGTCGCGGCCGAGCCCCTCGAGCGTCTGCCCCAGCATGAGGTACGCCGGGACGTACTCCGGCTTCCTTCGTCGAAGCTCCTCGAACTCGGCTGCCGCCTCGCCGCCTCGCCCCGAGGAGCGGAGCGCCATCGCGAGCGAGTAGCGCGCGAAGGCGTCGTCGGGACTCCTCGCCACGAACGCGCGGAAGGCCTCGATGCGTTGCTCCGGAGTCACGGGGGGCAAGGTTCTACCCGAATCGTACGGACGGTGCCAGCCCTACCCCCTTGGCGATGGCGCCGCGCGTTACCATGTCGGACCATGGCGATGGTCCAGGACTGCACCGGCACCCTGATCGCGGGGGGCCGCGCCACGAGGATGGGCGGCGCGCCGAAGGGGCTGCTCCGCGTCGGCGGCGAGCCGATCGCGGCGCGCTCGATCGCGCTGTTCCTGCGGATGTTCGGGCGCGGGCTGGTCGTCGCGAACGATCCCGGGCCGTACGCCTCGCTGGGCGTGCCGGTGGTGCCGGACGTCGTCACCGGGCGCGGCGCGCCGGGTGGAGTGCACGCAGCGCTCACCGCCGCGTCCACCCCCTGGATCTTCGCGGCGGCGTGCGACATGCCCTTCCTCGACGAGGGCGCGATCGCGTTCCTCGCGGCGCGGCGCGAGGGCGCCGACGCGGTGCTCGTCCGCGCCGGAGGACGTCTCGAGCCGCTCCACGCGTTCTGGTCGCGGACATGCCTCCCCGCGCTCGAGCGGCTCCTCGGCACGGGCGAGCCGTCGCTCCACGACCTCGCGCGCGCCGTGAATGCCCGGATCGTGGAGGAGGCGGAGTGGCGCACCGTCGACCCCGCGTGTCGCTCGCTCGAGAACGCGAACACGCCGGAGGACGCGGCGCGGCTCGGGCTCATCTGAGCGGGGGGGGGGCACTCGGGCTGCGCTCGCGCCGCGTCTCGAGCTGTAGCCCTCAGCATCCTGCCGAGCAGGAGGTCGATGCGCGCGCGGTCGAACGCATTGCTCATCGGACCGAGCGGCTGCTGAGCCCCCGGTCCCTGCGCGTCCTGGCCGCTCCGCTGCGAGTCCTGCGCGCTCCCCCCGACGGTTCAGGAGCCGAGGAGGCGTCCGAGAGCGAGGCCAGCCAGCCCGGCCACGAGGCAGCCGGCGACGGTGAGCCCGAGGTTCGCGACCGCGAGCCCGGGGCTCCCCTGGTCGATCAGGGCGAGCGTCTCGGTGTTGAACGACGAGTACGTGGTGTATCCGCCGAGGACCCCGGCGCCGAGGAACAGCCGCAGCTCGGGCGAGATGCGGCTCCCCGGGATCGTGAAGATCAGAGCCAGCACGAACGAGCCGGTGACGTTCACGAGGATGGTGCCGCGGGGAAAGTCCGCCCCCAGTGCACGTACCGCCCAGGTGGACACGAGGTAGCGCGCGCCGGAACCGAGCGCGCCGCCCGCGCACACGAGGAGGAATCGCAGCACCGAACCCCGTTTACCGCGCCGCGCCATGCGCCGGCAACCAGGACGGAGCCGGTTCGCGCCCGCCCGCGGACCCCGCGCTCGCGTCAGCGCTGCGCCGGCACCCCTTGAAGCGGCAGCTCCACGATGAAACGTGCGCCCGCCCCGGGCCCGCTCTCGACGCGGATGGAGCCGCCGAGCCGGAGCACGATCTCGCGGGTGATCCAGAGGCCGAGGCCCATTCCCTCGGGCCCACCGTCCGGGACGGCCCGCTCGAAGCGCTGGAAGATGCGCTCGTGATCTTCGGGCGCGATCCCGCTGCCGCGGTCCGTCACGGAGAGGCGCGCTACGTCGCCGTCTACCTCGGCCACGAGGGAGACGGGCTTGCCGGCCCCGTACTTGAGCGCGTTCGACAGGAGGTTGCTCACGACCTGGTCGACCCGACCCGGGTCCCACGTGGCCGTGATCGCGCCGCACGCGACGACCTCGAGCGCACAGCGGGCGCGCGCGGCCTCGGGTTCGTGGCGCGCGGCCACCTCCCGGACGACCGCGCAGAGGTCCATCGGCTCGATGGAGAGGTGGAGGAGGCCGGCCTGGATGCGCGTGACGTCGAGGAGGTTGCTCACGAGCTTGGTCAGGCGCTGGCCCTGCCGCGCGAGGGCGGCGACGTTGGCGCGCATGCGCTCGGGCGGATCCGGGATCTTCTCGAGCGCGCGCTCCGCTGCGTCGACGACGAGCATCAGGGCGGTGAGGGGCGTGTTCAGCTCGTGCGACGCGACGGCGAGGAACTGGTCGCGGGCGCCGATGGCTTGCTGGGCCTGCAGGTACAGCCGGGCGTTCTCGATCGCCGTTCCCGTCCGGAGCCCGAGCTCCTCGGCCGCGGCGACGTCCTCCGGGGCGTACTGCCGATCCGACGCGCCCAGCGCGATCGCGCCGAGGACCGCCCCGTGACCCGCGATGGGAACCACGATCGCCGAGGCGAGCCCGAGCCCGCGGGCGAGCCGCAGCTGCTCGGGACTGCGCGCCCACCTGGCGAGGAACGATTCGGGGACCTGGGGGTGGAGCTCCGGCTCGCACGTCGCGATCACGCGCTCCGCGCCATCGATTGGACCGCGGTCCGCGCGAACCTCGCGGCTTCCCTCGGCGCTCGACGGATCCACCTGGACCCAAACGACCTGTTCGGCGGCCGTGGGTCCGCTCTCCCGGCGGAGCGCGATCGTGCACCAGTGCGCGAGCTGCGGCACGATGAGCCGGGCAAGGCTCGAGAGCGTGCCGTCGCTGTCGAACGACGCGACGAGCGCCTTGCTCGCCTTCGAGAGGAGCCGGGCCCGGTTCTCGGTCTGCTCCGCGACGGCCCGGGTGGCGCGTTCGACGGCGAGCGTCATTCGTTCGCGGTCGAGCTGCTGCCGCGCGAGCGTGGCGCCGACGAGGTCCGCCACGTCCCGGAGCGCCTGGACTACGTGAGACGGCAGCTCCGGCGCGCCCGAGTATCCGACGAGGATGGCGGTCTCGGTTCGGCCATGGACGTTCACCGGGAGCACGACGCACGCCGTCGGCGAAGGGAGATCCAGCTCCGCGACGGACACGGAACCGGTCTCGATCACCCGGGACACCGTCCGGGGCAGCCCCTCGATGTCGGCGTCGCGCAGCGCGCACGCATCGCTGCACCGAACGCCGTCGCGCGCACATCGGGCGAGGCACACGAGATCGGGCGAGAACGCGACGCGGAGGATCTCCCGGCTCTCCTCCAGGACGTCCGCCGTCGCCGGCATGCTCGCGAGCAGCCGTGCGGCCCGGACCACGCCGCGGCTGAAGCGCTCGCGCTCGAACCGCACGTCGGGAGCGGTCATCCGGCGTCCCCTCGCCGGAAGAGTCGCGGGATGACGAGCCGCGGCCCCGCAGCGCAAGCCACGACGGGAGGCTCCGCGAGCACGACGAGCGCGAGCAGGGCTGCGTGACGCGGCATCGAGGAGCCTCCTGGAGCAGGAGATTACAACGCGACCCGCTCGGGGCGGAACCGGTCCCCTGAAGCATCATCCCGCGCTCGGCTTTCCCGCGAACGACCAGTGCGTCTGGATGATGCGCCATCCCCCTGGGTCGCGGCGGTAGACCTCGGTGCAGTTCCATCGGTGCACGTCGCCGTTGCCCGCGCGTGACTGTAGAGCCACCGCTGGTGACGCCTCAGGAGCTCCTCCAGCGCCTCCCGCTGGCCGGCCAGGGCACGCTCCACGAGCTGCTCGTCGCGGGGTTCGGGGGCGTAGGTCTCGGCGAGCGGGTTCGTCACGGGTGTCCTGGTCCGTTGGACGGGCGCGCTCGAACCCGAACATGCCCTCCGAAGCGCACGAAGGTGCCTTCGGGCAGCTTCTCAGGCCCGCTCGTACAGCGTCACCACGCACGCGCCGCCGAGCCCGAGATTGTGTTGCAGGGCCAGGCGTGCGCCCTCGACCTGGCGCCTCTCTGCTGCGCCACGGAGCTGGTGCACGAGCTCCGTGCACTGGGCCAGCCCGGTCGCGCCGAGCGGATGCCCCTTCGAGAGGAGACCACCGGACGGATTGGTCACCACCCTACCCCCGTAGGTGTTGTCGCCGTCGCAGATGAACTTCTCGGCCTCGCCCTCGCCGCAAAGCCCCAAGGCCTCGTAGCTGAGGAGCTCGTTCTGGGCGAAGCAGTCGTGGAGCTCGACGACGTCCAGGTCATCGGGACCGATCCCCGGCTTGCTCGTACACCTGGCGTGCGGCCTCGCGCGCCATGTCGTAGCCGACGAGCTGACGCATGTCCTTCGCCTCGAACGTCGCGGGCGTGTCCGTCGTCATCGCCTGGGCGCGGATGAGGATCGGAGCGCGCACGCCATGGCGCTCCGCGAAGGCCGGGGTGCACAGGATGGCGGCGGCGGCGCCGCAGGTGGGCGGGCAGGCCATGAGTCGCGTCATCACGCCGGGCCAGACCGCCGGCGAGCGCATGACCTCCTCCTCCGTCACCACCGTGCGAAAGAGCGCGAGCGGATTGTTGGCCGCGTGCCGGCTCGCCTTGGCCCGGACCTTGGCGAACGTCTCGAGCCCCGTCCTGTACTGCTCCATGTACGCCAGCCCCGCCCCCCCGAAGTACCGCAGCGCCAGCGGGATCTCCTCGGCCTGGACCAGATCGGCGGCCGCCGCGTCGAAGCGCTCGAGCGGGCTCGGCCGATCCTGGAACACGACGGACAGAGCGCCGGGGTTCATCTGCTCGAATCCGACGGCGAGCACGCAGTCCGCGGCGCCGCTCAGCACCGCCTGGCGCGCGAGGAAGAGTGCGGAGGATCCCGTCGCGCAGTTGTTGCTGACGTTCACCACCGGGATCCCGGTCATCCCCACCTCGTACGCCGATCGCTGCCCGCAGGTGGAGTCTCCGAACACGTAGCCGGCGTACACCTGGCGCACCTTCTCGTACGAGAGCCCGGCATCGGAGAGCGCGAGGCGGATGGCGCGGGAGGCCATCAGGTGGTACGGCTCGCTCGCTCCGGGCTTGGTGAACGGGATCATCCCGACGCCGGCGACGAGCACCTCGTTCGACTTGGTCCTTCCCATGGGGTCGCTCCGGGCTTACGAGGCGCTCGCCAGCGCGGGGACGGCGCGCTTCTTCGCGTCGACCAGCACCACCGCCACGACGACCGGCGTGTCGCCGCGATTGGCCCAGCCGTGCCGGGTGCCTCGCTGGACGATGCAGTCTCCCGGCTTCAGCGTGACCTCGCCGACGTCCATGATCATGGTCAGCTCACCCGAGATCACGACCAGGTAGTCGACCGAGTCCGTGACATGCATGCTCGGGTGCCGGACGCGATCCTTCGCCGACGGCTTGTGCTCGCTCGCCATGGCGTCGAAGATCTTCTCGACCCCGTCGCTCTTCAGGCCGCCCTCCCGGTCCGGCGGGAACTCCACGATCCGGAAGATCGTGCCGTGCTCGTCGGGATCGTGCTTGAACGGCCGGGCCCCGCGGTCCTTGGCACCGGAGATGTCGGCCGGGATCTCGCTCGTCACCCACAGCTCGGTCGCGCCCGCGCCCGGCCACCCCGGGAACAGGAGGACGTTCGTGGCCTCGCCATCGAGGACGACGACGGACTCACCCTTGTCGTTGAGGCCGGTCACCACACGGCGGATTTTCGCTGGCATGTATTCCTCTCGTCACTTCGAGTGATGGGTTGACGCTTTCGTTGCGGCGGCTCACGCCTTCCGTTCGTAGGCCTTCTCGATGAACTTCGTCTTGTGGGTGGACCGCTCCAGCGTGTTCGGAGGGACCCACTCGATCCGGGGGCTCACCCTGAGCTTCGAGTTCATCCTCTCCTCGATCTCGCGGGCGAGCGCCCCGAGCTCCTCCTGCTTCACCTTCTCCCCGTGCTCGAGCTTGAGCCGCAGGGGCGGGACCACCCGGGGAGGCGGCTCGTCCAGCACGATCCGGAACTCGCCTGTCACCCGCGGGATGAAGCAGCTGATGACGCCGTCGATCGCCGCGGGATAGACCATCACCCCTTTGATCTTCAGCATGTCGTCGGTGCGGCCGAGCACCTTGTAGCGGAACCCCGACTTGCCGCACGGGCACGGCTCGGTGAACACCTGGGCGACGTCGCCGAGCGATTCGCGCAGCGTGAGGAACCCCTCGCCGCCGAGCAGAGTGTGGACCGGGATGCCGATGGCGCCGTCCTCGAAGGGGACGGGCTCGAAGGTCTCCTGATCGACGAGCTCGTAGTACCAGAGGTCCTCTCCCACGAAGTGCATCCCCTGGTAGTGCTCCTGGTCGCAGGACACGCCCAGGCCGGCGCCGTGGTCATAGAGCCTCGCCCGGTAGGCGGACTCGATCCGCTTCCGCACCTCGGGGATCCCGGCCCCCGGCTCTCCGGCACAGAACAGCCGCTTGATCCCGAGGTCGCCGACGCCGACCCCGATCATCTCCGGGGACTTCTCGATCAGGTGCTCCGCCAGGGAGGGCGTGCAGCAGAGCGTGTCGGGCTTGAAGTACTTGGCGTACCGGAGGATCCGCTCCGTCCCTCCTTCGGCCCCCACCGGAATGACGAGGCACCCCAGCTTCTGCAGGCAGATGACGTACGGAACCCCCGCGATGAACATGCTGAGCCCGAACGCGTGCACCACCCGGCTCTGCGGGCGAATGCCCATCCGCCACGCCACCCGGGTGATCCCTTCCGAGAACCACTCCAGGTCGTTCTTCGTGAAGGGATACGGGGTGGGCTCGCCCGTCGTGCCCGAGGTCGCGGCCATGAGCACCACGTCCTCCAGCGGCACGGAGATCGTCCGGTCCACCACCTCCGCCATGTCGAACTTGCACTCCTCGGCCAGCTTGCGGCGCTGCGCCTTGTCGAAGACCGGCACCCTCCGTGCAAACTCGTCGAGCGAGGTGATGTCTCCCGGCCTCACCCTGGCCTTGTCGAGCCACTGCTTCCAGAACGGCTTCCCCTCGTAGAGCCGCTTCACCAGCCGCTGGATCTTCGCGAGCTGGAGCTCCCTCATTTTCGGCGTGTTGAGGATCGACTCCATCTCCATGTTCCAGTACGTCCGTTCCATTTGCGTCCTCCTCTTGCTCGTGGACGATCGACTCATCGACGGGGCACGGCGGGAGCTGCTCCATTCAGCAGGAAGTGCGACAGCGCCGGGATCAGCAGCAGCGCGCCGACCATGTTCCAGAGGAACATGAAGGTCAGGAGGACCCCCATGTCGGCCTGGAACTTGAGCGGCGAGAAGGCCCAGGTGACGACCCCCGCTGCGAGCGTGATGCCCACGAGGCCGACCACCTTGCCGGTGAACTGGACCGCGCGCCTGTAGGCCTCGCGGAGCGACGCCCCGGCCCGCTGCTGCGCGAGCTGGACGCTGAGAAGATAGAGCGCGTAGTCCACTCCGATCCCGACGCCCAGCGCGATCACGGGCAGCGTGGCCACCTTCACGCCGATGCCGAGGATCACCATCAGCGCCTCGCAGAGGATCGAGGTGACGAGGAGCGGGACCACCGCCACGACCACCGCGCGCCAGCTTCGGAACGTCACGAAGCACAGCAGGATCACCGCGGCGTACACGTACAGCATCATCACGCGGTTGGCCGACCTGACGACGATGTTGGTGGCCGCGTCGATCCCGGCGCTCCCCGCCGCGAGCAGGAACCGGCGGTCCTTCTCGCTGTGCCTCTCCGCGAACTCGGAGGCTACCTGGACCACCCGGTCCAGCGTCTCCGACTTGTGGTCCGAGAGATAGGCGATGACCGGGAGGACCGAGCCCTCCAGGTTCACCATGTCGGGAGTGAGGGTGGCTGCCTGGTAGCCCGCTTCGTTCAGGATCTTCTGGTTGGGCACGAGGGTCAGCCATTTGGGATTGCCCTCGAAGTTGCCGGCCGTGACCTGACGCACGGGATCGGCGAGGGACGTGGCGGTCTGGACCCCCGGCACCTGCCGCAGCGCCCACGCCAGCCGGTCGGCCTCGACCAGGGTCTCGTATCTGAGGGCGCCGTCGGGCGGTGTCTTCACGATGACCGCGAACTGGTCGCTCGAGAGGGCGTAGTGGGTGGTGATGTATTGGTTGTCCCGGTTGTAGCGGGAGGTGGGCCGGAGCTCCGGCGCACCCGGGTCGAGGTCGCCGATCTGGATCCGGGCGCCGACGATCAGCCCGGCGGCCGCGAGGACGGCGGTCGCAGCAACGGTTCCGGCCGCCCAGCGCCGCTCGGTGAAGCGGTCGAGGACGCTCCAGAACCGGCCCGCGCCGCTGCCGCTCTTCTCCTGGGCCTCCTCGCGGAGGCTGCGCTCGGCCGCCGCGGGGCTCACCCCGACGTACGAAAGCAGCACGGGCAGGAGCACGAGGTTCGTGAAGACGAGCACCGCCACGCCGATGCTGGCGGTCAGCGCCAGCCATCGGATCACGGGGATGTCGATCACCATCAGCACCCCGAATCCGACCGCATCGGCGAGGAGCGCCGTGAGCCCGGCCAGGAAGAGGCGCCGGAAGGTGAGGCGCGCCGCGACGAGCCGGTGGGTGCCCCGTCCCACGTCCTGCATGATCCCGTTCATCTTCTGCAGGCCGTGGGAGACGCCGATCGCGAAGACGAGGAACGGAACCAGGATGGAGTAGGGATCGAGCTCGAACCCGAGGAGCGCGATCAGGCCCACCTGCCAGACCACCGCCACGAGCGAGCAGGCGATCACCAGCACCGTGCTGCGCGGGCACCGCGTGTAGGAGAGGATCACCACCGTCGCGATGGCGGCGGCGACGGCGAAGTAGGTCATCACCCTCATGAGTCCGTCGATCAAGTCGCCCATGAGCTTCGCGAAGCCGATGACGTGAACCGCGATCCCGTCCCTTTGCTTCGATCGGACGTTGTTCTCGAGTTGGCGGGAGAATTCGCGGTAGTCGAGAGCCCGCCCGGTGCCGGGGTCCTGCTCCAGCAAGGGGACGAAGATCATCGTGGACCGGAAGTCGTTCGCCACGAGCCTGCCGGTGATTCCCGCGCGGCCGATGTTCTGCCGGAGCTGATCGATGCTCGGCTCCGAGCCGTCGTAGCTATCCGGCATGACGGGGCCGCTCTGGATCCCTTCCTCGGTGACCTCCTTCCAGCGCACCGCCGGGGTCCAGAGCGATCTCACCCACGCGCGATCGACCCCTTGGGTGAGGACGAGCTCGTCGCTGATCTGCCTCAGGACGTCGAGGTAGTCCGGATCGAAGATGTCTCCGCGCGTGTTCTCCACCACCACTCGGATCGCATTGCCGAGACCGCGCAGCTCGCTCTGGTTCTCGAGGTAGTTCCGGATGTACGGATGGTTCTGCGGGATCATCTTCTCGAAGCTCGCGTTGAATCCGAGCTTCGTGGCACGTGATCCCAGCAGCAGGGTGGTCACGACGCAGACGACGACCACGACCATGCGGTTGTTGAAGATGAGGCGTTCGAGCCGGTTCCCGGATCGGGTGTCGAACTCCTTCAGGTCCCGGACCGCCCCGGTGCCGTCACGCTCGTCGTTCGCGAATGCCATGGGTCTCCCACCGATCGCGCTACTCGAGGAGCTGCACCTGCACGCCGAGCGTGCCTGCGAGCAAGAGAGCATCCGGGCCGACGCTCACCACCGCCGACGCCGGGAAGGGCCGCTTGAACCTGACGGCGGCGAACGTCGCACCGTCGTCGGCGCTCACGAACGCATGCCCCTCCTGACTGACCAGGACGATGCGCCCGTCCTCGGTCACCGTGCCACCGGTCAATCCGACCTGAACTCCGGTCCTGATTCGGTTCCAGCTGGCGCCGCCGTCCGGGCTGCGATAGGCGTTTCCCCGCAATCCGAAGACGATCACCGCGGCCGGCGTGCCGGTGATCCCGAAGAAGGTGCCTTCGTACGGCGTCTTCACCGCCCGGAACCGGTCGGCCTTGCGGTCGAGCTTCATCAGCAGCCCCTGCTCGCCGCCGATGAACAGGTCCTGACCGATATGACGGACGGCGTACAGGTGCAGGTTCTTGGGGTTCTCCGTGCGGTCCGACCACCGCTCCCAGGTCTTGCCGCCGTCGGTGGTGCGGAGGATGAGGTTGAACGCGCCCACGACGAAGCCGGTCGCCTCGTCCTCGAACCAGACATCGAGGATGGATCGGTCGGGGCCGAGGCCGGCGGTGGCAGGATCCGTGAGCTGGTGGGTCCAGGTGACGCCACGATCGGAGCTGTGCAGCACCACGCCGTCGTGCCCAACCACCCACCCCTTGTCCGGGGAGGGAAAGTGCACGGCCACCAGATCGGAGCTGACCGGCACCCGCGCCTGAGCCCAGCTCCGCCCCTGATCGTCCGAGTACAGCACGTGGCCCCGCTGGCCGACGGTGACCAGGCGCGTGCCCGCTCGTGCCACCCCATTCAGCAGCGCGCTCCGGGCGAGCCTGGAGCTCGCCGCTGGGGTCTCGATCACCGCCTGGAACGCGAGGGTCTCGCGGGCGCCTGCGAGGGCGAGCGCGATCAGCCCTGCTCCGGCGGCTCGGCGGATTCGATCTGAGCTCAAGGTCCGCTCCTCACGCATGGGACGTTCGCTGGGAGGAGCTCCAGACGGCTCACGCCGCCTGGAGCTCCTCTGCTCGCGCTCTAGCGGATCCCGCTCGCCGCCATCGAGTCCGCCGTGAACCACTGCTCCGTCGGCGGCGCCTTGTAGACGACGCTGCCGTCGTGGGGCCAGGTGTTCACGGCGTAGATGCCGGAGATGAGGTCGTAGTGGCTGGTCATGATCGTCAGCGGAGCGGCGACGTCGTAGCTCTGCGTCAGATAGGCGAAGCCAATCCGGTACATGTTGCCGCGCAGGTCGTACTCGTCCGCCGACAGGGCCCGCCAGGTGTCCTCGTCCAGGTAGAAGACCCGCTTGCTGTAGATGTGCCGCTTGCCGGCCTTCAGCTTTGCCTCCACCACCCACACCCGGTGCAGCTCCCAGCGGACCATGTCGGGGTTGAGGAACCGTGGCGTGAGGAATTGCCTGGGATCGCCCTGGAGGTAGGTGATCCGGTACGCGTTGTACGGCACGTACATCTCCCGCTTGCCGACGATCTTGAAGTCGAAGCGCTCCATCGACCCGTTGAACACGTAGGTGTCGTCGTAGACCGTGGCACCGGCGGTGGCGGGGTTCGGGGTGTCGAAGGAGATGTCAGGGGCGAGACGCACCCGGCGCTGTCCGGGCAGGTATTGCCACGCGCGCCGGACATCGTGGGCGAAGTCGAGGGGCTCATGGAGCACCGTGCCTTCGCCGACCCTGCGGGGAGGCCCGGTGTAGACGTTCCGGATCCGAACGAGGGGTCCCGAATCCGAACCGCGCGCGTCGTAGTACGGGGAGTCCTGATACCAGTCGAAGCGCGCGACCAGGGTCGGGGAGCTGGCGACGTTCCAGAACTCCACCTTGCCCACCCAGTGCTGGCCGCCGAAGCAGGCCAGGTGGTTCCACATCGCCTCGACGCCGTCGCGAGGGATGGGAAACGGGTAGCCCCCTCTTGCGTCCTGCAGCGTCAGCCCTCCATTTGCCACCTTTGCCTTGGAGGCGTTCCGAACCGTGTGCTCCGACACGCTCGCCGGAAACGCGGCCGTGCGGTGCGTCGGGTACACGTCGATGCGATAGCCGGGGTACTTCTTCATCAGGGCCTTCGTGCCCTCGGTGAGCCTCTCGGCGTGCTGGCCCATGCCGGCGGCGTCGATCGAGAACAGGGGACGCTCGCTCGCGAACGGATCCGGGCGGACGCCGGACCCCTTCACGAACCCCGCGGGTGGCTCGACGAGCCCGCCCGTGTACGCGGGAATCGCGCCGTCGGCGTTGCCCGCCCTTTCGGCGCCGACAGGCGTCAGGGTGGTGCCCAGCTTGCCGACCTCGTCCGGGCCGACGGCTCCGTGGACAACGGTTGCATATCCGAGCGACAGGACGGCCGCGATGGCCACGCACATGTTTGGACGCGTCATGATTGTGTTCTCCAATCCCTAGTAGCTGGCCTTGGCCGTGAAGGCGACCGTCCCGCGGTCCTTGAGCAGCCCGAACACGCCGTTCGAGACCGTCGCCGCGCCCGTCGGCCCGGTGGTGAAGTCGCCGAAGAAGTCCGAGTATCTGAGGTCGAATCGGTATCGGCTGCGGACATCCGCCGAGACGCCGATGCTGTACGTCCCGGCACCCTTGTTCCCTCCCATGAGGACGGCGGAGTTGCCGGACAGGCCGCGGCTGACCGTCACCGGCAGTGACACGTCAACACCGCCGAGGACCTGGAACCAGGTCGGGGTGAAGCCGCCCCCGAAGCCCACGAAATCTCGGCTGACCCGATCGATCTGGTCATAGCCGTCCCGACCCTTGAAGACCTGCGCGCCCTGGCTCACGTGGTCCCAGCGGTTCCAGGTGAGCTCCGCGGTCCAGGCGCCCGCGTCCCAGAGCGGCGTCCGCGTCAGCACCCCCAGGAAGTTGAGGACGCCGTGGAACGTGTCGCCCCGCGCCCCGAACGTCTCGCCCGCGGCGGGGAGCGCGCTCCCGGGAGCGATCACGGCCGCGTCGCTGAGCAGCGGCATGTTCCTGCGCGCGGAGAGCTCCGCGCCCACGCTGACGTTGAGGATCTGCTTGGACACGCTCACGCCGACGAGGTCGATGGAATCGGCGTATGCGAAGAAGTACTCGAGCGAAGCCGGGACGAGGTGCGTCTGCGGCAGCTTGTCGGAGAACCGCCGGTAGTAGACGCCGACCGTCCCCTCCAGCCACATGGGCGTCCAGCGCGCCGACAGGCCCCAGTCCTTCTTGCCATCGGGATGGACGTCGGCCCGATGCGTGAACCGCACCGGCCCGGCGATGATGGACTCACCTCCCTCCAGCAGTGCGTCGCTGAAGGACAGGTACGAGCCCGCCTCCGGGAATCGATAGGCCTCCCATTGCAGGAAGTACTGCCCCGCGACCGAGAGACTGCTGGTCAGCTGCGAGGTGGCCGATATGCTGAGGAGCGGTCGGAACAGCTCCTTCACATCCGTTCCCGGCACCGCGAACCCCTTGGCGACGTCGATCGGCATCTGCGAATAGGAGATGCCGTGCGTCGAGCCTCCGAGCAGGAGGCTCTCGCCCCAGTACACGGTGTGACGGCCGAACTTCAGATAGGTGGAGACGTCTCCAACGGTGAACCGCCCGAAGACGAATGCGTCCAGCAGCTCGCCATTGGGGCCGCCGAACCTGTCGGCGCCGCTGCTCAGGCCCAGAGCCGGCTGCCCGTTCTCCAGGTGATTGGAGGTGGCGGTCGAGTCGTTGCCGACGCGGGTGCGGTACCGGTCGTCGTACCAGGTGGCCGCGCTGGCGCGGAGCCCATAGCTCTTGCCGTAGCTGAGATCGAGCTCGGACAGGACATCGAGCCGGTTCGAGACGATGCCCTCGTCGAAGTTGCGGTCCCCGTCGTCGGCGTTCGGATTGCCGAGGATTGCGTTGTTCTGGGCATCGGTTCGATAAGCGAGGTTGTAGCGCAGGCTGTTGTCGAACCGGAGCACGAGATCGTCCGATCCAGTCGCGATCTCGAAGGCCCCGGCACGGCCGGCCGCTCCCACCAGCGCCGCGACGGCCGCCGCGGTCCAGGCGGCCTTCAGCCGCTGCGTCCACTTGCTCCTGCTCTTCATGGTCTGGGCAGCCACGTTGCCTCCGGTCTCGGGCGATCCCTCGCCGCTCGGTTCCGCCGACATCTCGTCGAGTGCGTCCACGTCCGCCGTCATGGTCCGCACGATGCGACGATGCGGCGCGCGCGTCGCCGCTCGAATGGACGGAAATGGCGGTGATTGCGAACCCGTCCGAAATGCCGGTACGGCGCGGGGCCGACCGAGCGTGCGACGCCAGCTCGCCGAGTCTCGGTTGCCAGCGTCCGACGTGGATCCGCGCGCTGCTCCGCCTGCAGCTCGCGCACCGCGGCTTGCCGCGCGGCGCTGCGCCATCTGCCGGCGCTCCTCCGCGCCCGGCGCGCGGCTCGGACCCCGCAACGGAGCGTGCTGTGCCCGCGGATCGGCAGCGCAGGCTGCGCGTTCTTCCGTCATGGCCACGCCTTCGCGATTCAGCCCGCCTGGAGCTCGGCAAGCTTCCGGCTGGCGGCTGCGGGCATACCGCCATGGCGATCGATCTCGCCGTAGACATGGTCGCTGGCGGCCCGCAGGAGCGCGCACGCGCGCTGCTCGTCGAGCAACTGACCCTCGCGCTTGACGATCCTGCCGCCGACCAGCACCGTCGCGACGCTGTCGGTGCCGCCGTGCATGATGAGCGCCGACGCCGGATTCGCACGATTCCAGCCGGTCATCGAGATGCCCCGCATGTCGTGCAGGACGATGTCAGCGGCCTTTCCCGGCGAGAGCGAGCCGACGAGATGGTCGAGGCCCATCACCTTCGCGCCTCCCATCGTTCCCCAGTACAGGGCGTCCTCACAGCTCAGCGCCACGTCGCCCATCGTCTCCCCGAGATGGTCGGCCCGACGCAGGTGGCGTTCGGCCTGAAGCATCAGCCGGAGCTGAAAGCGCAGATCGGCGCTGTTGTTCGAGGTGATGTCGATTCCGAACCCGAAATCGATTCCATGCTCCTGCGCAGCCTTCAGACTGGGCCAGCCGAGACTCATCTGAAGCTCCGTCTCTGGCGTGAACGACAGGTGGGCGCCATGCGCGGCCACGTGTGCCCATTCGTCCGGTTCGGTGATCCCCATGTGAACCAGGACGACATCGCGCCCGAGGAGGCCGGCTTCCGCCAGCACCGCCGCATCGCGGTGGGGGGCGTTCGTCGCCAGATTGCGAGTCGAGTTCGCGTGCCAGAAGATCCGCGCGCTGACCTCGCGCGCCACGGCGAACTCGGTGCGCCCGTAAGCGATGTCGGGCCAGAAGAAGGACTCCTCCGGAGACACTCCGAGCGTGACCAGCTCGTCCTTGGACGCGAAGTGCCGCACCGCGAGGCCGCGGAGATGGTCGGCTCGCTGCGCGGGCCCGTTCAACACCAGATGTGGCACCGGGGCCTGGTTGAAGCCGTAGCACCAGATCACCCTGGCGCGGCTGTCGCGAACACCACGGATGCTCTCCTCGGCATGGTCTGGGGAGTGGATGTTGTGGCAGTAGTCGGCAATGGACGTCACCCCCGCGTTCAACGCCTGCAGCGCACCGTGAAGTTGGGCCGCGTACATCTCCTCCGGCCGGAAGAAGCTCGCGGCGAACATTCGAATGCCCATGAAGTAGTTGAGGAGCGAGAAGTCTGCGGTGAGTCCCCGCATCGCCGCTTGCCAGAGATGGTGGTGCGTGTCGACGAACCCAGGCGCAGCAACATGGCCGGTCGCGTCGATCAGCTCTGCGTCGGCGGCGTCGATCTTGGGCTCGATCGCGGCGATACGACCGTCGTCGACGAGGATGTCGGCGCCATCGATGTTGCCAATGGTCGGATCGACCGACACCACGAAGGCATTCTTGATGAGCGTTCGCACCGAGCACTCCTTGCGGCGGGCTCGCGCTCCCACGTTCCCGTCCGTCCTGGACACGATGCGGCGCCACGGCACGGTCCGTCGCCGCTCGAACGGACTGAACTTGCGTGGGATTCGGACCCGTCCGAATTGCCGGTACGTCGCGGGTCCTCGCTCCGCGTTCGGACACCGCCGGGGTGACGGCCGACACGGTGCGGCAACTCCACGGATCGACGAGGCGATCCGGGCGTCTCGGTCACCCGATGAGCCCGAGCTGGCGGCCGAGGGCCACCGCCTGGGTCCGGTTGTGCGCCCCGAGCTTCAGGTAGATGTTGCGCAGGTGGAAGCGGACGGTGTGGACCGACAAGCAGAGCTGATCGCCCAGGTCGTCGTTCGAGAGCCCCATCGCCACCTTGCGCAGGATGTCGATCTCCCGGTCCGTCAGCGCCTCCGCCGCTCCCGCGCCGGGCGCCGCCTCGCCTTCGACGGAAGCCGCGCCGACCTCGCCCATCGCCCGGAGCAGACGGTCGAGGAACTCGAGGGAGAGCGCCTCGTTTCCCCGCATCGACGCCGTCGCGACGACCTTCCGGATCTCGTGGATCATCCTCCCGACGCCCTCGTCCACGAAGCTTCGGACGAACCCATCGCCCTGCGCCGACACGAGCGCCTCCCGCAGCACCCGAAGCGCCTGGCGCTTCTCTGCGCACGCCTCGTGGGCCTTCGCCGCGAGGATCCGCAGCAGGAGCGCCTGCCGGAAGAATCCCGAGCTCTCGGCGCGCCCCAGCTCGTCCTTCGCGGCCTCCAGGGCCTTTCGGGCCTGTCCCTGCCCGATCAGCAACCGGAGCCGGGTCACCTCGGGCGTCTCGGGATCGCTGCCCTTCATGCAGCGACCCTCGAACGGCGCCCACGCGGCCCGATCGTCGTGCTCGGTGTGGATCTCGAGGGCGCGCCCCAGCTCCCCGCGCTGGAGGGCGATTCGGATCCGCTCCTGTCGGGCCGTTGCGGAGACGCGGGGGGCGCCCCGCTCGGCGCCGAGTCGCTCGAGCTGCGTGAGATGGCGGGTGGCGTCGTTGAGGTCGCCTGCCGCGAGGCGCACGCGCGCGAGCATGCGGAACCCGACGATCATGAGGTCCGGGATGAGGGTCGGCAGCATGGCTCGACAGGCCAGGAGCATCTTCTCCGCCTGCGCCAGCTCGTCCTGTTCGTACAGGATCTCGGCCTGGAGCACGGCGACCGCAGTCCCGCCCCCTGAGTACCGGGCCGGGCTGGACTCGATGTCTGCGAGCGTCGAGCTGGTCAGCGCGAGCGCTTCCCGGAGCCTTCCCTGCGTGAAGCAGAGGGACCCGGCGACGAACCTGCCGTAGAGCTTCATCACCCCGGTCGCCTCGCCGGCGAGCTGGTCGGTCTTCCAGAGATACCGGAGGGCCTCCTCGCACTTGCCGACGGACATCTTCAAGTAGGCCCCGAAGGTGAAGACCGTCGGCAGGAACCTCGTCTGCCGGTCCTCCTCGAGATCGGGCTCCGCCAACACCTGCATGGTGATCTGCTCGCACTCCGGGATCCTGTCCTGCACGAACAGCGAGATGGCCCGCACGCAGCGCAGATCGCGGATGAAGCGCGGCCGCGTGCTCGACTCCTCCACATTCCGGCCCAGCCGGTCGAGGACCTCGAGCGCCTGCTCGTACCGGTAACGGATCGTGAGCGCGTAGGCGTACGCGAGCTGCAGCTCCGGGTGACGGTCGAGGACCTGTGGCGGCAGCCGATCTCCCCAGACCGCCACCGTCGCCGCCTGCCCCGTCCTCACGAGGTCGAACGCAGAGCGCGCCATGTACTCCGCGGCGAACTCGACGTTCCCGACGGCGAGCGCGTGCTCGGCCGCCTCGTCGAGATCACCGCCCGCCGCGTACCACTCGCAGGCCGCCTTGTGCAGCTCGAGGAACTGCTTGCGGTCTCGCTGCTCCAGCCGGTTCCGGAGGAACGTCGCGAAGATGCTGTGGTAGCGGTAGCAGCGCCGCTCCTCGTCGAGCGGGATGAGGAAGAGGTTCTCCTCCTCGAGGAACTTGAGCATTTCCCCGCCGTCGGTTCGGCCGGTGAGGGCATCGCACAGCGGGCCCGTGAGCCTGCCGAGGATGCTCGTCTGTGTGAGGAACGACTGGACGTCCTCCGACTGACACCGCAGGACCTCCTCGACCAGGTAGTCGGCAATGTTCCGGGCGACACCCACCTGCCCCTGATCGTGGTTCTGCCGATTCTCCCGGAGCGCCGCGGAGAGCGTCGAGAGCTGCAGCCCCGCGGGCCACCCCTCGGTGAAGCGGTAGAGCCCGTCCATGGTGCGCTCGTCCAGCTCGATGCGCTGCGTGTTCTTCACGAACTGCTCGGCTTCGCTCCGGGTGAACCGGAGATCCGAGAGCTCGACCTCGAGGAGCTCGCCCTGCGCGCGGAGCCTCCCGAGACCGAGATCCGGCGTCTGCCTGAGCGCGACGACGATCCGCTTGTTAGGCGGGAGGTGCTGGAGGAGCTGACGCACGATCTCGAGGACTTCCTGCGATCGGATGACCGCGAAGTCGTCGAGGAACAGGGTGAGCGGCGCGGCGAGCGTCGACAGCCGGTCGAGGAGGTACAGGAACACCCCCGTCGGCGCATGCCCGGCGAACATGAGGTCCGGCTCGTGGCCTCGCAGCTCGAACTCCGGGATGCCCTTCTGGATCGCAGCGATGAGGTACGTGAGGAAGCGGACTGGATCGTTGTCCGCGACGTCGAGCGTGAGCCAGGCGGCAGGCGTCCCCTGCTTGCGCAGGTGCGCCATGAGCTCCGCCATGAGCGTCGTCTTCCCGAAGCCGGCGGGGGCGCGAACGACGATCAATCGCGCATGGCTCGCGGATTCCACCTGCTCGACGAGTCGGGTCCGCGGCACCACGAAGCGGCCGCTGAGCGGCGGCTGCAGCTTGGATTGGAGCAGGAGCTGACGCGGTCTCGTATTGCGCGGCATGGATGCCTCGACCACGGGCTGAGCCGCCTCGGTGCGACGCAGGTGATCGAAGGCTACAAGCGTTACGGGATCTCCCGCAATGGCCTGCCCGCCCGGACGGCCGTAGATGCTTCGAGGCGCGCCTCCGCAGCGCGCGAACGCCAGTCGGTTCAGGCGGAAGGTGACACGGACCCCTCGCTCGACCGTCCCGCGAACGACCAGTGCGTCTGGATGAGGCGTCCGTAATCGGGTTGCACCTCAGTAATTCAGTTGTTACATACGGATCCACTTGACCGACCGGAAGACACCACGCAAGGCCACGGCCCCCGGCCCGCCCGAGGCGCGCTGGATGCTCCTCATCCACCAGATCCCGCCGATGCCCGCGTACCTGCGGGTCAAGATCGGCCGCCACCTGCACCGGATCGGCGCCGTCGCGATCAAGAACTCGGTCTACGCGCTCCCTCTCGATGACGAGACGCAGGAGGACTTCCAGTGGGTCCTGCGCGAGATCGTGAAGGGCGGCGGCGATGCGTCGATCGTCGAGGCGCGCTTCATCGACGGTCTCTCGGACGGGCAGGTGAAGAGCCTTTTCCAGGCCGCGCGCGAGGCGGACTACCGCGAGCTCGCCAACCAGGCGCGGGCCACGGCTGCCGCCTTGCCGAGGCGGGGCCCGCCGCCCGAGAACCGTCGCGCCGAGGCCGCAGCGCAGATCGCGCGGCTGCGCCAGCGGAGCTCGGAGCTCGCGGCGATCGACTTCTTCGGAGCACCCGGGCGCGAGGTCGTCGAGGGCCTCGTCTCCGGACTGGAGGCACGCATGAAGCCCAGCGTCGAAGGACACGAGCCGGGGAAGGCGGCACTGGAGCGCACCGAATACCAGGGGCGCACCTGGGTCACGCGCACCGGCATCAAGGTGGACCGGATGGCGAGCGCCTGGCTCATCCGGAGGTTCATCGACCCGAAGGCCCGGTTCAAGTTCGTGCCGGCGAAGGGATACCGGCCCGAGGAAGGTGAGCTGCGCTTCGACATGTTCGAGGCGGAGTTCACGCACGAGGGCGACCTCTGCACGTTCGAGGTCCTCGTCCAGCGCTTCGGCCTCGCCGATCCCGCGCTGCGCGCCATCGCGGAGATCGTCCACGACATCGACGTGAAGGACGCGAAGTACGGCCGCGAGGAGGCGCCTGGCATCGGTCAGCTCGTCGCCGGGATCGCCGCGGCCCACGCGGACGACGAGGAGCGGCTCGCCCGCGGAGCCGCCCTGTTCGACGACCTGTACGCGCTGCACGCGGGCGCGACGAAGCACTGATCGTCGCGACCGCCATCGTCATCGGAGCGAGAAAGGGACTGCGATGCGGATGATCATGTCCATGGGCGCCATGCTCCTCGCTGTCTGGACCAAGGCCGACTCGGTCACCTGGTTCGACGCGCTGACCGCGACGCCGCTCGGATGAGCGGCGACAGAGAGGACGCCGATGTGAACCGAGAGAGGACGACCGCCGACGAAGCCCCGTCCGCCGACGTCCAGCAGGTCTCGATGTCCGAGATCTTCTGGTACTTCCTCAAGCTCGGCTGGCTCGCGTTCGGAGGACCGATCGGCCAGATCGGCCTCATGCACCTCGAGGTCGTCGAGCGCCGGAAGTGGCTCGACGAGGACGAGTTCATCCGGGCGCTCAACTTCTGCCACCTCCTGCCTGGCCCGGAGGCGCTGCAGCTCGCGATCTACGTCGGCTACAAGAAGGCCGGCACCTGGGCCGGCATTCTCGCGGGCGTGCTGTTCATCCTGCCTGGCTACGTCACGCTCACCGCGCTCGCCTGGATCTACGTCCGGTTCGGCAAGGCGCCGCAGGTGCTGGGCATCCTGTGGGGCTTCCGTCCGGTCGGGCTGGCGTTGCTCCTCGCCGCGCTCGTGCGGATCTCGCGCGCGGCGCTGAAGGGCCCGCTCGCGGTGGTCCTCGCGGTCGCGGCGTTCGCGGGCTTCTACTTCGGGCGACTGCCGTTCCTCGTCGTGCTCCTCGGCTGCGGTCTCCTCTTCATCGCCTGGCGCAGGATGGGGCCGGGCTCGCGGCTGGCGGCGACCGCGGCCTCGCTGCTGCTCGCCGGGCGCGCCGACGCGGCCGAGTCGGTGGGAACGCGCCTCTTCGACATCTCCTGGTTCTTCTTGAAGGTCGGACTCTTCTCGTTCGGCGGCGCGTACGCGGTGCTGCCGTACATCCGCGAGGGGGCCGTGGCGTCGTACGCGTGGATCACCGATCGGCAGATGATCGACGCGCTGGCCCTCGGGGAGACGACGCCGGGGCCGCTCATCTCCATCGGCATCTTCGTCGGCTTCCTCGCCGGGAACGGCGCCAGGGCCCCGTGGCTCGGGGCAACCGCGGCGACCTTCTGGCTCTTTCTGCCCTCGTTCGTCTTCGTGCTGTCCGCCGCGCGCTACATGAACTGGCTCACATCCAGGCCGGGGGTGAACGAGTTCCTGAAGGGCGTCACCTGCGGAGTCGTGGGGCTCATCTTCTCCGTCTCGATCCCGCTCGCGAAGGTCGCCTTCATGCCGAGCGGCGTGATCGACCGGGTCACCGTCGCGCTCGGCCTCGCGGCGTTCGCGGCGCTCACCTGGTGGAAGTGGCGGCTCAACGTCGTCGCCGTGGTGCTGGCGGGCGGCGTGCTCGGCCTGTTCCGTGCGTTCGCCCCCGAGCTGTTCGGAGGCGCGCTGTCGTGATTCGACGAAACCGCCTCACCTCGCTCGATGCCGGCGCGCGACGCGCGCACGCGAGCGCCCGAGCCCCCGCTCGCTCGGGCGCCGTCCTGCCCGCCCCAGCCTCGGGCCCTCCGTCCGTGCGGCCCCGGAATCTCGCTGGTGCCGCGCGCGCGGCGGGAGGAGCGTGGGGAGCGGGAGCGTTGCTTCGTGGTTCAGGGCCGGGACCGCGGAGAGGAGCGTCGTGGGCGTGGGGACCCGATCCGAGCCGCCGCCGCGGGTGCCGGCCTTCGAGGCGCGCGGCCTCGAGAAGATCTACCGGATGGGAGACGTGGACGTGCCGGCGCTGCGGGGCGTCGACCTCGAGCTGTTCGATCGCGAGTTCGTGGTCATCCTGGGGCCGTCCGGCAGCGGCAAGTCCACCCTGCTCAACATCCTCGGCGGCCTCGACGTGCCCACCGGTGGGCGGGTGCGGTATCGGGAGCACGACCTCATCGGCGCTTCGCCGGCCGACCTGACGCGGTACCGGCGCGAGCACGTCGGATTCGTCTTCCAGTTCTACAACCTGGTCCCGAGCCTCACCGCGCGCGAGAACGTCGCGCTCGCCTCCGAGATCTCGGCCAGGGCGATGGCGCCGGAGGAGGCGCTCCGGCTCGTCGGGCTCGAGAACCGCATGGATCACTTCCCGGCGCAGCTCTCCGGCGGCGAGCAGCAGCGCGTCGCGATCGCGCGCGCGGTCGCGAAGCGCCCGGACGTGCTGCTCTGCGACGAGCCGACCGGCTCGCTCGACGCGACGACCGGGCGCATCGTCCTCGGGGTGCTCGAGGCGGTGAACCGCGATCTCGGCACCACGGTGGTCGTGATCACGCACAACGCGGCCATCGGCGAAATGGCCGACCGCGTGGTCCACGTCGGCGACGGGCGGATCGCCCGGATCACGCAGCATGCGTCGCGGCGTCCGGCTGCAGAGATCTCCTGGTGAGCGCGCTCGATCACAAGGCCTGGCACGATCTCGGACGGATGCGCGGTCAGGCGATCGCCATCGGGGCGCTCGTGATGTGCGCGATGGCGGCATGGGCGTCGACCGCGCTCACCGAGCGGGCCATGCGCCGGACCCGCGACGCGTATTACGCGGAGCAGCGCTTCGCGGACGCGTTCGCGTCGGTCCGGCGTGCCCCCGAGGCGGTCGCCGCGCGGCTCGCGGCGCTCCCCGGCATCGCCGAGATGGAGACGCGCGTCGTATCCGTGGGGCGCGTCGCCCTCCCGACCGGACACACGGCGCGTGCCGTGTTCGTCTCCGTGCCGGACGGCGAGCCGCTGCGGCTGAACCGCCTCACGATTCGCGCCGGTCGGGACCTCCTGCCGGGCGAGCGCGCCGCGGCGCTCGTCACGGAAGGTTTCGCCCAGGCGAACGGGCTCTCCCCGGGCGACGAGGTGGCGGCCATCGTGAACGGCCGGCGCGAGCGGCTCCGCATCGCGGGCGTGGCGCTCTCGCCCGAGTACGTCTACGCCATCGGGCACGGCATGATCTTCCCGGACGACCGCGCCTTCGGGGTGATCTGGATGCCCCGCACGGAGCTGGCGGCAGCGGCGGGGTTCGAGGGAGCGTTCAACGCGGTGGCGGTGCGGCTCGCCCCCGGCGCGGTGGAGCAGGACGTGCTCGCCGCGATGGACCGGGTGCTGGAGCCGTGGGGCGGCGCCGGCGCTCACGGCAGGGCGGACCAGATCTCGGATCGGTATCTCACCAACGAGATCATGGAGCTCCGCGCGATGGCGGTCGTCACGCCGGCCATCTTCCTGGGTGTCGGGGCATTCCTGCTCTGGGTCATCACCTCGCGCCTCGTCGCAGCGCAGCGCCAGCAGATCGGGATGCTCAAGGCCATCGGATACTCCGACCTCGTCATCGCGGCGCATTACGCGAAGCTCGTCGGCGCCATCGTCCTCGCAGGGACCGCCGCCGGGGCGGTGGCGGGTGTGGTGCTCGGCGGCGCGCTCGCCCGGATGTACGCAGGCTTCTTCCGCTTCCCGTACCTCGTCTATGCCGACGCGCCGACGGTGCTGGCCGCCGGCGCCGCGCTCTGCGCGCTGGCGGCGCTCGCCGGCGTCGCGGGCGCGGTGCGGCGTGCCGCCCGCCTCCCGCCGGCGGAGGCGATGCGGCCCGAGCCGCCGGCGCTCTTCAGCGGGACGCGGCTCGAGCGCCGGATCCCGATGCGGGTCCTCTCGCCGGCGGCGAGGATGGTCCTCCGGAACCTCCTGCGGCGACCGGTGCGCGCCGCGACCTCCGCGCTCGGGCTCGCCGCCGCGATCGCGGTGATCGTCGTGGCGGGGGCGCTCGGCGACGCGCTCCGGGTCGTGCTCCAGCTCAACTTCGACGTCGCGCGGCGCGAGGACGCCATCGTGGTCTTCTCCGATCCGACCGGCCGCGACGCCCTCGTCGAGCTGCGCTCGATGCCCGGCGTCCGCGCGGTCGAGCCCTTCCGGCACGTCGCCGCGACGCTCCACCACGGGACTCGCAGCTACCGCACGGAGCTCGCCGGGCTGGAGCCCGGCGCCACCCTCTGGCGCATCGTCGACCTGCGCGGCCGGATCGTACCGGTGCCGCCCGCCGGCGTGATCCTGTCGTCGCAGCTCGCGCGCATCCTGGACGTGACGGTCGGCGACGAGCTGCTGGCCCGGGTCCACGAGGGACGGCGGCCGCTGCTCTCGCTGCGGGTGGCGGCGCTCGTCGACGATTTCGTGGGGGTGTCCGCCACGACGAGCCTCGCTGCCCTCAACGCCCAGATGGGGGACGGCGAGCTCGCGAGCGGCGCGGTGCTCTCCCTCGAGCCGGGCACCGAGGCGGCGTTCGAGTCTCGCGCGGCGGAGCGACCGCGCGTCGCGGGCGTGACGCTCGCGGCCCAGTTCCGGCGCGCGATGGAGGACGTCATCTGGCGGTTCATGGACGGCGTCGTGGCGGTGCTGAACGGGTTCGCGCTCGTCCTCGCAGGGGGCGTCGTCTACAACGCGGCGCGCGTGGCGTACGCGGAGCGCGCGCGGGACCTCGCGACCTTGCAGGTGCTCGGGTTCACGGATTGAGAGGTCTGGCGCATCCTCGCGGGCGAGCTCGGCGCGCTCGTGCTGGTCTCGGTGCCGCTGGGGTGCGGGCTCGGTCTCGGGCTCCTGACGCTGTCGGCGCACGCGATGACGTCCGACCTGTTCCGGCTCCCGGTGGTCGTCGAGCCCGGCACCTGGATGCGCGCGGTCGGAACGGTCGTCGCGGCGGCTGCAGCGCTCATCCTGCTCGCGCGGCGCTGGGTCGCGCGCCTCGACCTGGTGGACGTCCTGAAGTCGCGGGAGTGAGCGATGACCTCGAAGCGCGTGGTCCTTGCAGTCGTGGTCCTCGCGGCGGCGGGGGCAGCGGTGCAGGTCGCGCGGCGCGGGCAGGTGGTCGACGCGAGTCCCGCGGTGCGGGGGCCGATCACCGAGTGGGTCGAGGGGACCGGGAAGGCGAGGGTCAAGGAGCGGCACGTCGTCGCCGCTCCAACTCCGGGCGCGCTTCAGCGCGTCGACGTCCACGCCGGAGACAGCGTCCGCGCAGGGGCCGTCATCGCGCACGTCCTGCCATTGATGGCCGCCCCGCTCGACGCGCGCACCCGCGCGGAGGCCGAGGCGCGCCTCGAGGCCGCACGCGCGGCCGAGCGGGAGGCGAGCGCCGCGCTTCGTCGCGCGCGCGTCGCCGAGGAGGACGCGGCGCGCGCCCTCGCCCGCTCCCGCGCGCTCGCTCGAGGGGCGGCCGTCTCCGCATCTGCGCTCGAGGCGGCGGAGGTCGCGGCGCGCACCGCCGCGGAGCAGGTCGTCGCGGCGCGCGCGGCGGTGGAGCGCGCGGGCGCGGACCGGAGGTCGGTCGAGGCCTTGCTCCAACCTCCCCGCGGCCTCGCGGCGGGGTCCATCCCGCTCGTGGCGCCGGTCGAGGGCGTCGTGCTCCGGGTCGTCCAGGAGAGCCCCGGCCCGGTCCAGGCGGGCGCGCCGATCCTCGAGATCGGGGATCCGCGCGATCTCGAGGTCGCGCTCGAGCTCCTCACGGAGCAGGCCGCGCGCGTCAGCACCGGGGCGCCCGTCGAGATCGGCGGCTGGGGCGGCGAGCCCGTCGCCGGCGTCGTCCGGCGCGTGGAGCCGTCGGCGTTCTCGAAGGTGAGCGCGCTCGGCGTCGAGGAGCAGCGCGTCCTCGTCCTCGTCGATCCGGCGGGGGACCGCGGACGATGGGGGCGGCTCGGGGACGGATGGCGCGTCGAGGGACGCGTCACCGTCGCGCAGCGCGACGACGCCGTGAAGGTGCCGGCGAGCGGGCTGTTTCGCTCGGAGCGCGGCTGGGCGGCGTTCGTCGTCGAGGGCGGGCGCGCGCGGCTCAGGGAAGTCCGCGTCGGCGCTGCGAGCGCGGACGAGGTGGAGGTCGTCTCCGGGGTGTCGGAGGGGCAGCGGGTGGTGCTCCGGCCCACGAGCGATCTCCGCGACGGCGCGCGCGTGCGGGCGCGGTGAAGCCGAGTGGACGGGCTTGGAGTGGCGAAGGAGCGCGATGCGGCGTCGAGCGAGCGGCGGGGGCAATCCAGGCTCCACGCGGCGGATCAGTGCGACTCGAGCGGACCGGAGAAGGCGCTGGACAGCTCGGAGTGGCCGAGGACCAACACACGCACACGGATCTCGGTCGCGCCCACCCGGCCCCGGTCGGATTCGAGCTCGAGCTCGCGCGCGAACAGCTCCGCGGCCTCCTCGTCGTCCCAGGCGCGAACGTGGGCGACCTGCTCGTCATCTCCGGAGCCGTAGATGCAGACGTAAATCGATTCGCGATGCATGAGATCTCCGCAGCGATGGGTCGTGGCTTCTTACCCGCTGCCGCTCCGGTGCGCCATCGCCGCCGCGCGGGAGGACCGGCGCCCGACCGCCGGAATTCCGCGGCGTTAGGAAGTCCGGCCCCGCCGACACGAAAGTGTCACCGGTCGACACGCGCCTTCGAGGCCGCGTCAGCCTCACGCGCAGACCGGTCGCACGAGTGCGAACCGGATCGCCTCCTTGAGCTCCGCAACTGCGAACGGCTTCTGGACGTTGAGCGAACGCGGCGCTCGGGGTCTCCACTGGCGAGGCGGAGATGGTCACGACCGGCACGCTCGAGAGCGAAGGATCTCTCTGCATCGCCTCCATCACCTCGTGTCCATCCAGGCGAGGCATCCAGAGGTCGAGCAGGACGAGATCCGGACGGCGCGCCCTCATCATCTCGAGAGCGCACTCACCGTCCGGCGCCCCCTCGACGTCGAACCCGTCATGCACGAGCGCGTACGTGAGGATCTCGCGCGTGTCGGCATCGTCCTCGACGATCAGGATCCGC
The DNA here is from genome assembly GCA_963721145.1 of uncultured delta proteobacterium. Taxonomy (GTDB): domain Bacteria; phylum Myxococcota; class Myxococcia; order Myxococcales; family Anaeromyxobacteraceae; genus Anaeromyxobacter. The sequence goes on from CAVRIC010000002.1 coordinate 700,006, forward strand.
GTTCTGAGAAGCTTCTTCATGGGCCGTCTCCGGCGCGCGCCGGTTCGGTGTTGCGCGGCTACGGTACGCGCGCTCGGTGGCGTTCCCGTGAGGTGTCGGTGACGCGCCGCTGAACGCGATCCGGCGCCGAACCCGGGCGGCGTGGGGCGCGCACGCGGCGCGCCACGATCTCGAGGCGCCGTCCGAAGACCTGGCGGAAGAGCCTGGCCTCGCGGCCGGCGTCCCACAGCTCGAGATCGACCGGCGCGCCGATGTTGAGGCGCAGCGCGACGGCGCGGCGGCTCACCCGGAGATCGACCGCGCGGACTGGCTGCCGGTGGCTCCGATCGAGGGCGTCGGCGATGCGCAGGAGGGTCGCGAGCCGCCGCACCGTCCGAAACTCGGACGCGCTGAGCGGCTCGAGATCGGCGCGGTGACGATCGGGCGCGCTCCGCCGGTGGTAACGCGCGACGAGCGCGACCAGCTGCCGCTCGCGCTCGCCGAACCCGGGCAGGTCGGCATTGGAGATGAGGTAGTACGAGTGCTTGTGGTGAGCGTTCGGCGAGACGGCGTGGCCGAGGTCGTGCAGCAATGCCGCCGCCTCGAGCACCCGCCGCGCCGACGCCGGGAGGCCATGCATGCGGCTCCCCCGGTCGAAGAGGCGCAGCGCCACGCGCGCCACCTGGTGCGCGTGCGCCTCGTCGAACGCGAAGCGCCTGCCCAGCTCCAGCAGCGCGTCAGCGGGCGCGCCGACGTCACCGCCGGCGCGGCTCAGCTCGACCAGGATGCCATTCCGAAGTCCCGTGTCCACGGCAGCGACGGACGCCAGCCCGAGGTGGCGCATCGCCGCCTCGAGGATCGCCGCGCCGGCGACCACGATCTCCGCGCGCCGGGCGTCGAACCGCTGCCGGCGCGCGGAGACGCTCATGGCAGCGAGCTCGTCGACGGCGTCGCTCACGTCGCGCCGGGTCGCGCGGCGGTCTCCGTCGGACGCGAAGTCGACCACCGCCTGAATGGTGCCGGAGCTGCCGAGGCCGGTCCGCGGGGATTGCACGTCGGCCGGGATCGCCTCGCGGAAAGCCTCGGCGGCGTAGGTGCGCAGCGCCGCGAGCCGGCTCGGCGCGACGCGTCCGCCGGTCTCGAATATCTCCGTGAGCCGCACCGCGCCGAGCGGGACGCTCCACAGGTCCGTCGGCTCCTCGCCGCGCGCCAGCGCCACCTCGGTCGAGCCCCCTCCGATGTCGAGCACCAGCGAGCGGGCGTGGCCGGGCCGGCCCTGGAGAACGCCGAGGCATATGAGCCTCGCCTCCTCTCGTCCCGAGACGACCTCGAGGGGAACGCCGGCGTGGTCTCTCGCGCGCCGCACGATCTCCGGCCCGTTCTTCGCGTCGCGCAGCGCGCTCGTCGCAACCGCCATGACGCGCGCTCCGTACCGCTTCGAAAGGGCGCCGTAGCGTCGCAAGGTCGAGAGGAGCCGGTCGGCCACCTCCGCGGAGACGACGCCGTTGGCGTACACCCCCTCCCCCGGCCTGATCGGATCCCGCTCCTGGTGGAGCGTCTCGCGCGAGCCATCGGGCAGCATCCGCGCGATCTCGAGCCGCACCGCGTTGGTGCCGACGTCGATCGCCGCGAAGACGTGGTTGTTGCCGTGTGCCACCAAGCGGGCCTCGCGCAGAATCTAACCTGCGACCCCGACGCTACACCCGGCGGGGACTCCATCGACACCGAAGCGCTACGGAAACGTCACGGAAAGACCGTGCGGCGACGGGCAGAGTGTCCTGCTCTCGCCGCTGGTTGCGACGATTCATGGGCCCGATGACGAGCACCAGTGCCGCAGCCGCCGCCGGGACACGAACGGCTCCCTCCGAGCATCCGCGTCCGGCTCTCGAACCGCACAATCCGCGCCTCTTCATCAACCGCGAGCTTTCCTGGCTCGAGTTCAATACCCGCGTCCTCGAAGAGGCGCGGAGTCCGCGCCTGCCCATTCTCGAGCGGCTCAAGTTCCACCACATCTTCGCTTCCAACCTGGACGAGTTCTTCATGGTCCGGGTCGCCGGCCTGAAGCAGCAGATCCTGGGAGGGGTGGCCGATGCGCCGGCGGACGGGCTGCTTCCGTCGGAGCAGCTGGCTGCCGTGAGCGCCCGCGTCTACGAACTGGTGGAGGTGCACGACGCGGTCTGGCGCGAGGGCATCCTGCCGGGACTCGCCGCCGCGGGGCTGCACCTCGTCCCGCCGCGCGAGATGATGCCAGAGCAGCGGCAGCGCGCCCGCGAGCACTTCGTCGAGGACGTCTTCCCGGCGCTGACTCCGCTGGCAGTCGATCCCGGGCACCCCTTCCCGCACCTGCGGAACAAGTCGCTCAACCTTGCCGTCCTGCTGCAGCGCGAGGGTCGCCGCCGTCGCCGAGCCCAGGCCCAGCTCATCGCAGTCGTGCAGGTCCCGGCGGTGCTCCCGCGCGTGGTACGCCTCCCCTCCGCGTCGGCGGAGGCCTTCGCGCTCCTCGAGGAGATCATCGGCGAGCACGTGAGGGATCTCTTCCCGGGCTATGCCGTGACCGAGGCCGTCCCCTTCCGCGTCACCCGGAACTGGGATCTCAATTACGACGAGGAGGAGTCGGAGGATCTGCTCTCGACGATCCAGGCCGAGCTGCGGCGAAGGGATCGCGGCGCGGCGGTTCGACTGGAGATCTCCGCGGCGGCGACGGCCGAGCTCGAGCGCGAGCTGGCCCGCGCCCTCAAGCTCGATGCGTCCGACGTCTACCGCGTCGGGGCGCCCCTCCAGGTCGGCGATCTCCTGGCCCTCGGCGACGGCGATCCCCGGCCCGAGCTCCGCGTCGAGCCGTTCACGCCGAACGTCCCCCCGAGCCTCCAGGACGGTGAGCGCGTGGCGTCGGTCGTCGCCAAGGCGGACGTCCTCCTGCACCATCCGTACGAGTCGTTCGACCCGGTCGTACGATTCATCGAGGAGGCGGCCGAGGATCCGGCGGTGCTCGCCATCAAGCAGACGCTCTACCGGACGAGCGGTGACAGCCCGTTCGTTCGGGCGCTCTCACGCGCCGCCGACAACGGCAAGCAGGTGACGGCGCTCGTCGAGATCAAGGCACGGTTCGACGAGGCCAACAACATCGCCTGGGCGCGGCGGCTCGAGGAGGCGGGCGTCCACGTGGTCTACGGCTTCATCGGCCTCAAGACGCACTGCAAGGTGGCGCTGGTGGTCCGCCGCGAACACGACGGCATCCGGCGCTACGTGCACCTCGGCACCGGAAACTACAACCCCCAGACGGCGCGGCAGTACACAGACCTGTCGTTCCTGTCCGCCCGTGAGGATCTGGCCGACGACGTGTCGGCGCTGTTCAACATGCTGACCGGCTACTCCGAGCCGCCGGAATGGAAGCGGCTGGCGGTCGCGCCGTTCGGCCTCGGCGAGCGGCTCATCGCGCTCATCGATCGCGAGGCGGAGCGCGCGCGCGCCGGCCGGGACGGCCGGATCATCGCGAAGGTGAACGCGCTCGTGGACCCGGACGTGATCCGCGCGCTGTACGGCGCGAGCAGCGCCGGGGTGGAGATCGATCTCCTCGTCCGGGGGATCTGCTGCCTGCGCCCGGGCGTCCCCGGCGTCTCGGAGCGCATCCAGGTCACCTCCGTGGTGGACCGCTTCCTCGAGCACAGCCGCGTGTTCGTGTTCGGGACCGGCGGCGACGCCGAGTGCTACCTGTCCTCGGCCGACTGGATGCCGCGCAACCTGCACCGGCGCGTCGAGGTGATGCTCCCGGTCGAGGATCCGCTCCTGCGCGCGCGCATCGTCGACGAGATCCTCCGTCCGCAGCTTCGCGAGGACGCGCGCGCCTGGCGCCTGCAGACGGACGGGACGTACCTGCGCATCCCCGCGGGCGGCGACGGGATCGACACGCAGCAGGTGCTGCTCGACGGCACGCGCCGCCTGGCGCCGTCGCGCGTTCGAACGCCGGTGGTACGGGCGGCTCCGCCGCGCTGACGCGCGCCGCGCTCCAGGAAGATGCTAGACGCGGATTGGATGGAGGCGCGCGCCCGCGAGAAGCACCAGGCGCGTCAGCTCAAGAAGGTGCTGAAGAAGCTGGTCCTTTACTGGCACATGCGCGCCATCCGCCTGGGCGTCCCCGTGACCGACGACGAGGTCGACGAGGTCGCGTGGCTCTCGCGACGCGAAGCGCTCTCGCGGCTCGACCACGGGTCGGACCGGCGCCTTCTCCTGCGGGCGCTCAAGGATGACCCCTTCCGCGCCGGACAGGTTCACCCGCGGGCGTGGGCGCCGGCACGCTTCGCACCGGACTGGCTCCGTACGCTGGTCGTCGTCGACTCGGACGAGGCCGAGAACGACATCCGGTCGTTCCTCGGGCTCATCGCGAGGATCGTGGGGAGCGAAGGCAGGCGCGCACAGACGAGTCGCGCCTGAGCCGGGAAGGGTGCCGGTCACCGTCCCAGACGGCGCAGCTGCCCTGCGGTGAGATGCCAGAGGAGCTGCGCGCGTCCAGGCTCCGGGGCCGTGCCCAGGGCCAGCAGGCACGCGCCGCCCTTCTTCAGATCGACGAATCCCAAGCTTCGCCCGACGAGCAGGTACCCGATCAGATGCGAGAGGTGTGGCTCGTGGCCCACGACCGCCACCACCCGATGCCGGCGCCGGCGTCGCAACAAGCGGAGGAGTGAAGCAGGGTCCGCGTCGGGGGCGAGCTCGGGCAGGCGCGCGGTCGCTTCGATGCCCAGGGCTGCCTCGAGGATCTCGCCCGTCTCGATCGCACGGACCAGCGTGCTGGTCGCGAGCAGGTCGATGGAGTCGACGATCTTCCGCAGCCCGCGGGCGGCGCGCTGGAACTTGCGGCGCCCTTCCGCTGTGAGCGGGCGCTCCGCGTCGTCCTTCCCGGTCTGGGCGAACACCTCGCGCTCCTCTGCGATGGCATGCCGCACGACGAGCAGGTCCACGCTGGTGCCCCTTACCTGTCCATTCTGATTGTCTGTCATGGCGCAGCGCGCCTTCTGTTTGGGGCCGCCGTCGAATTGTGACAAATGCGCTGGATACCCAGCGGGGGCGAACCGCGCCGCGCGGTTCACCACATGATGTGTCGGTCCATGCGGATCGATGAACGAACGGTCGACCTCTCGTCGGAGGAGGGCGCGCGCGTCGTGGCGCTGGGCCTCCTCTCCGAGGCAGGCAAGGCGGCGGAGAGGCTCGCAGCGGGCGCCGGCGACGAGGTGCTGCACGACTTCCGCGTAGCGCTCCGCCGGCTGAGGAGCGCGCTCCGCGCGTTTCGGCCCTGGCTCGAGGACAGCGTTCCGCCGCGACACGAGCAGAGGCTGAGGAGGATCGCGCGGTCGACCAACGAGGCGCGCGATGCCGAGGTCCAGCTGGCGTGGCTGAGGACCAAGCGTCAGGCGCTCGCGTCGGAGCGCCAGCGCGTCGGCCTCGATCTGCTCATCGAACGCTTCGAGGCGCGAGCTCGCGGCGGCCCCGATCCGGCGCGCGTGGCCGATCGGTACCTGCGTGTCGCTGAGAAGCTTCAGGGGCGGCTCCGGACGTACGAACGGAAGGTCGAGGCGGGTGGCATCGCCGGGACGAGCTTCGGAGGCGTGCTCGCCTCGCTCGTCGGCGATCAGGTCCAGGCATTGTGCGAGACGATGGGCGCCATCCGTGGCCCCTCGGATCAGGAAGGCGTACACCGGGCGCGCATCGACGGGAAGCGGCTGCGCTACCTGATCGAGCCGCTTCGCGGCCACCGCCACGCCGATGCGAGCGAGTCGGTCCAGCACCTGAAGCGCCTTCAAGACGTGCTCGGGGATCTGCACGACGCGCACGTGCTCGCGGGCGAGCTGCGCGAGGCGCTCGTGGACGGCGCCGCGGCGCGGGCCCGCCAGCTCCACGCCGCCCTGTTTTCAGAGGGCGCGAGCGGCGTGGCGGTGCGTGATCGGCTGCGGGCGAGCCCGGGGGCGGGCCTGCTCGCGCTCGCGCGCCTCGTGCGTGAGCGGCGCGACGCGCTCCACGCGGATCTCGAGCGCGAATGGTGTGCGGGCGGCATGGACACGCTCGCGGCCGAGGTGCGGGCCGTCGCCGCGTCGCTCGAGGCCCGCGCGGGCGGCAAGCTCGAGCGTGAACGGAAGTATCTGCTCGCCGGCCTGCCGCCCAAAGCGGCGGAGGCGGAGGTCGTCGACATCGCACAGGGGTGGCTCCCCGGCGCCCGCCTGCGCGAGCGGATCCGCCGGGTGCGCGGGCCCGAGGGCGAGCGCTACTGGCGCGCGCTCGAGCAAGGGGCCGGCCTGACTCGGCTCGAGGCGGAAGAGGAGACGACGCGCGAGGTGTTCGAGACGCTCTGGCCGCTGACCGAAGGCCGGCGCGTCGCGAAGCGGCGGCATCGGGTGCAGGACGGCTCGCTCGTATGGGAGATCGACGCATTCACGGATCGTGATCTGGTGCTCGCGGAGGTCGAGCTCCCGGCGCGTGCGACCGAGGTCGCGCTTCCGGACTGGCTGGGCCCGCTCGTCGTGCGCGACGTGACGGACGATCCCGCGTTCCTGAACGAGAACCTCGCCGCGGCGCCCGGCGTGCCGGCCCTCGTCCAGGCGGAGGACGCTGCGCCCGAGGCAGGCGAGCCGGTCGCGGAACCCGACCGGCCGTCACCCGCACGCTGACCGCCGTCGCAGGCGAGACGGGAGGCGCGCGCGGCACCGCCCCGTCACCGTGCCGCGGCGGTCTTGCCGACGATGCATCGGGCCTTGCCCTCGCCCGCGTCCTTCTTCTCGTATCCTTCGGGGCAGTCGCAGCCCTTGGGGTCGATCACCTTCCCCGTTGCCGCACCTCTGCGAACGGGCTCGTCCCTGCCGGCCGAACGTCAAGGACCTTGAGCACGTGCCAGCCATCGTCCAGCCGGACGGGCTCGGACACCCCGTCCTTCGGCAGGCGCACCACCACCGGCCGGACGGCGGGCATGAGCTGCTCCTCGGCGAGCCAGCCAATCTCCCCTCCCCGCTCGGCCTCCTGCTTCTCGTCCGTCTCCGCGCGCGCCACGGCGGCGAAGTCCGCCCCGCAGCGGGAGAGCTTCTTCACGAGCTCGCCGAGCCGGACGCGCGCGCGCTCCTCGACGTCCTGGGGCACCGTCGCGGGGTCGAGGCTCCCGAGAGCTCGGTCGCGTCTCGGTCGGGCCTAGTGCTGGCCTCGACGTGGGTGGTCCACGTGTCGTTGACCGAGGACTCCCACCATTCGCAGGAACACGTAGACGACCACGACCAGCGACGTCGCGATGAGGATCAAGAGGCCGAGCAGCGCTCGCGGCTGAGCGATTTCCATGTTCGATAGCCTTCCACCGGACGGTGGGCGCTGCTCGGCGAAAGCGCATCAGTCAGGTGACATGTTGGTGTCCGCCGGATCGAGGCGCTCGTCGTCAGAGAGAACGGACTGCATCACCTTGAAGAAGACGTCGGTGTTGGTCTGGACGCCCACGAACCGCTGCCAGGCGCGGCTCATCGGGCCCGAGTAGGCCGACACCGGGATGTCCGAGGCCGTGTGAACCGCCTGCGTGAGGCCCGCGGCCTGGCCGCGAAGGAACATGCCGGTTGCGCTCTCGGCACGGAGCACAGGTTCTCCGGCGTAGCCGAGCGAGGCGAGCTCGGACTTGATGTTGCTCGAGAGCAGACTGTCGATCACCGGGGTCGGCTTCGTGAGCCAGGTCTCGTAGCGGTCGCCGCTCGCCCCGTAGCCGACGAGGAGCTTCCCCGCCACGTCGTAGCTCGCCGGGTAGCCGTCGCCGAGGATGGCGTAGCGCGGGAACGCTGCGGCGTCGTACGTGCCGACGCGCTTCTGGCGGTCCGGCTGGACCAGCGGGTCGAGCGCGCCGGCGTCGGACGGCGCGGCGCGGAGGGCGTCGACCGTGCCCGCGAGCGCACCGATGAGGCTGAACCCGGAGCATTCGTGGTCGGCGAGAACGAGGACGAGCGTGTCGCCGGTCTCCTCGGCAAACCGGCGCGCGACGTCCACGGCGCGATCGAACTCGATCACCTCCCCGATGGCGCGCTCCGCGTCCATCGTGTGCGACTGCTTGTCGATGTGCGCGCCCTCGACCATCAGCACGAAGCCGTTCCGGTTGTTGCGGAGCACCTTCAGCGCCGCAGACGTCATCTCGTCGAGCATCGGCTGGTCGGGCGCGTGGTAGTCGTCCACCGCGTAGCTCGAGGCGCCGGGGACGAGCGCGCCCCGCCGCTTCGCGATCTTGTCGAGCGCGACGTTCATGTTGCCGTAGGCGAACAGCCCGAGGAGCTTCGCCGGGCCTGCGCCGGACGTCACGGCGTCGAGCGCCGCCTTGGTGTCGACGTAGGTGAATCCGGCGTGTCCGAAGTCGGCGACGAGGTCGCGGCTCGCGTCGACGCGGCCCGCCGCGGTCGAGGACAGGCTCCATCCGGCCGGGACATCGGCCGGAAGCGGGCCGTAGTCGTTGGAGGCCGAGCGCGACGAGCCCCACTGAGTGCTCGGAAGGAACCAGCGCCGCCCGCCGCCCATGAGCACGGCGAGCCCGGTGCCTCCCTGGCCGGTGCCGGCCACGTCCGCCTCGTCGAGGTACTGGTCCACGATCCCCTGCCCCGCGTTCCGGTTCGCCGTGTGGACCGCGTTGGCGGCGGGCGTCGCGTCCTCGACGTCGGCGGTCGTGACGAGGCCGAGCGAGGTGCCCTTCACGCGGTGGAGGTACTCGGACATGTACTCGACGCGCGGCGCATAGAAGGCGTTCGTCACGTGCGCAGGGTACACGCCCTCCTGGTTGTTGCTCGCGTGGCTGCCGCTCGCGTAGCAGGCCATCCCCGGCGCGGAGTCCGTGATGATGCTGTTCAGCGAGTGAGTCGACACGAGCCCGGTGCCGGGAAGACGATCCATCGCGAGCCAGCCGTCGGGCTGACCGCCCGTGACGCCGTAGCGGACGAGGCGTGCGGCGGTCCGGTGAGCGACCCCCATGCCATCGCCGAGCATCAGGATGACGTTCTTGAGCGGCTTGCCGCCGCCCCGACCGGCGAACGGGTCGATGACGTCGAAGTGCGAGCGGACGGTCGTCGTGCCGGACGCGTCGGTGAGCGTCGCGACAATCTCATGCCTGCCGGGCATCGCGCTCGAGAAGCCGCGGACGTTGAATCCGCCAAAGCCCGCCTGCGTGATGCCGTCTGTCTCCAGCGTGTTCTGCGCGCCGGACGTGAACGGCATGAGGACGCCATCGACCGCGAGCGTCGCGGAGAAGGGACCGGAGCCCTTCCCCTCGACGCGGAGATCGAACCTTTGCGCGACGAGGACACGTGCTCCGTCGGCGGGGGCGACGGTGACGCTCGAGGGGGCCGCGAGCGCGGGTCCGGCCACGACTGCGAGGGTGAGGATTACGAAGGACCGTTTCATCGGGAGAACTCCATCGTGCGGGTGGTGCGGCGTGAGGACTTCGCGGCTGCGTGGGGCCGCATGTCGGAAGGGCGATCGAGGACGACCCGAACGGCGGAGACGCGACCGTCCTCGTCGGCGAGGTTCCCCACCTCGAGGACGCCCGTGACCGCGAGCGCGCCGGGCACGAACGAGATGGGCTTCCCGCTCGCCGAGCGGACCACGACGCGGACCGCGTCGGGCGGCAGGTCGCCGATGCCGGCACCGGACTCGTCGCACTCGGTCGGCCGCGGGACGAGCCAGAAAGCTCCCTTCGGCGGATCCTCGAGACGCGCCATGAACCCGACCATGCGAACGCGCTGCCCGGCGAGGGCGACGAGCCGCTCGGACGGCCGGAGCGGCCCAGGCGCGCTCTCGAAGATGCTGGCGAACGCGAGCTCCGCCGGCGCGCCGCGCGCTTGCGCCGGCGACGCGGCGACGGTCGAGGACCCCACGAGTACCCACGCGGCGATGAGTCGTGCCATGCGATCTCCTCCAGTGGATGCTCGACTCATTACGCAAGATCGCGCTCGGCGGCGGCGAAAGCCGCGTGAACTATCCGTGTCGAGTCTTGCGGCGCGTATCCAATCGGGGCTCGGCCCATCACGCCGGGCCGGGCGTCGATGGCCGCCCGCTCCTGGCGGTCGAGGCGAAGCCCGAGGCTTCGCAGGAGTGGCGCACCCTGCTCGACGGCACGGTCGAACCGCTCCCGCGAGCGCATGGGCGTGCCGTTGGTCGCGTCGTGGAGCGCAAGCTCGAGGATGACGCGCTCGAGCGCGGTGACCCCTGCCCTGCTGACGCACCGCTCGAGCGCGCGCTCCGAGAATCCCACTGCCAACAGGCGCATCACGTCGCGGTGGCCGCTGCAATACAGTCCGTAAAGCATGGAAACGGTCACGGGCAACCTCCATGCCACTACTCGTCCCCGTCCCCACCCGCCGCTGACCACGAGCAGCTGCGTTGAGAGTGTGGAGTGCGTCCGTGTCCGTGCGGTGACGGCCATGCGCCATCTTCCGGACGCCGTGTGACCTCATCCGTAGAAGCCAAGCCGGAGATACTCGTCGCACGCCCGGTTGGACGGGAACTCCCGGCCGCACGGCACGCAGAGCCGCAGCGCATGCTCCTCGACGTCGCCATCCGTGGTGATCCAGATCCACGACGTGTACGGCTCTCCCGCCGCAAAGGGGTCCGCTCCGCACCGCCCGCAACGTTCCCGTCGACCTGCTTGCATCAGCGCCTCCGATTCTCACGCGGGAGCGTGCGTATCGCACGCGTGCTCCCGAGGTACGCGATGGGTGTCTCGCCGTCACGCCGAAGTGCAGGTGCCCGACGATGTTCGCATGGCACCCCGCGAGGCCCGTCCGTCGAGCGCCTCGAGGATGCTCCGCGCGGCCCAGAGCGCGATCTCCCGGCGCGCGTCGTCCACCGCAGACCCGAGGTGCGGCGTGAAGACGGTCCGATCGCGGGCGGCGAGGAGCGCCGCCGAGAGCTCCCGCGGCCGATCGGCGCGCGCCCAGTCCTCGAATTCGAACACGTCGGCGGCATATCCGCCGAGCCGACCCGCGCTGAGCGCCACCGCCGCCGCGGCCTCGTCCACCACGGACCCGCGACCCACGTTGACGATCAGGGCCCCGTGACGCATCCGCGCGAGCGCGCGCGCATCGACGAGGTGAAGCGTCGCGGGGGTGAGCGGGACGCAGAGGAGAACGACGTCGCTCGCCGCCAGGAGCTCGTCCAGCGCCATCCGCCGCGCGCCGCTCGCCTCGCCCTCGAGTACCTCGGTCGGGTCGGCGTAGACGAGGCGAGCTTCGAACGACGCGAGCCTCCGCGCGACGGCCCGGCCCACCGCCCCCATTCCGACGATCCCGATGGTCCGCCCGGCAAGCCCGGTCCCGTAGAGGATGGGGCGCCAGCCGGAGAACCGGCCGCTTCGGACGAGCGCGTCTCCTTCGGGGATCCTGCGTGCGAGCGCGAGGAGAAGGCCCGCTGCCAGCTCCGCCGTCGGCACGGTGAGGAGGTCCGGGACCACCGTGAACCAGACGCCGCGGCGGACACAGGCCTCCACGTCGAAGTTGTCGTATCCCTTGAGCGCGCCGGCGACCACGCGCAGAGAGGGGCAGGCGGCGAGGAAGGCCTCGTCGATCCGGTCGGGCATGAAGGCCATGACCACCGCCTGGTAGGTGGTCGAGCCCTTTTGAATCATCGCGCAGAACGGCTCGATCGCGCTCTTCTGCTTGGCGAGTACGTAGGAGAGTGGGCCGAAGTAGCCGAGGTCGATCCGCTCGTGGCGCATCGCCTCGATCATCGACGAGTAGTCGGTCGTGACGACGAGATCGATCTGACGCCCGAGCGCCTTCTCGAGGTGGCGCTTCAGCGGCTCGTTGTTCTTGATGACCGTGCCCGCGTTCTCGTCAGGGAGAAGCGCGATCTTGAGGACTCCGGGGTCGGGATCGGCGGCCCTCGCCGGGCCGGCAGCGAGGGCGGCGGCGAGGGCGGAGAGAACGAGCAGCGGCATGGGCTTCATCGGGCCTCCAGGGCTGGGGTGGGATCGATCGACCGGACCGGCCGCTCCGCGGCGCGGCCATGGCGCGCGGGAAGAGCGTAAAGATCGGCGAGCACATCGCGGTCGATCGCGCGCGGGGGCGCGTCGAGGACCACGCGGCCGTCGGCGATACCGACGACGCGGTCGGCGTGGGTGAGCGCCTGCTCCACGTGGTGGAGGCTCACCACTGCGGTGATCCCGTCCTCGCGGCATATGCGGCGCAGCAGCGTGAGGATGCTCGTCGCGGCAGCGGGGTCGAGGCTCGCTACCGGCTCGTCCGCGAGGACAATCTGCGGCTCCTGCGCCAGCGCCCGCGCGATCCCCACCCGCTGCTGCTCCCCACGCCGCCCGGGTAGACGACTTCGATCTCCACGAGCGCGATTCCGAACGGCGCCCGCGGGCTCGCGGTTTGCGCTGCGATCGAGGGATTCATGGTGGCCGGACCGTATAGGTCCGCGGCGACACGCTCGCGAAGGGGCGGTGACGCATCGGTGACGGGAAACGTAGGCCGCGGCAGAGCGCCGAGGGGCACCGATCCGATGACGTTTCAGGACCGCCGGCGAATGAGAAGGCTCACAAGGAAGAGCCCGGCCGCGATCGCGATGATCACCGGTCCGGTAGCTCGGTGAAGGCGCGAGGCCACGAGCTCCCCGGCGAGCGTGGAAACGACCGCCACGCCGACGGAGATCGCGAACATCCCGTCGAGGCTGCGCGCGAGGTGCTTCGCCGTCGCCGCCGGGATGATGACGAGTGACCCCATGAGGAGGACGCCCAGGTAACGAAGCCCGAGCGCGACGGTGAGCGCGAACGCGAGCAGGTACAGGAGCTCGAGGCGGGCGACGCGGATCCCGGAGGTCCGCGCGATGTCTCCCGAGACCAGCGCGATCACGAGCCTGTTCCGCTGCGTCAGGACGAAGGCGACCACGGCCGCGGCGCCGGCGAGCCCGAGGACCAGCTCCCATCCGCCGAGCGTGCCCGGCGCGCCGAGGAGCGCGTCCACCAGCTCGTCCCCGGTCGCGAGCATGCTCCCTACCGCGAGCGCCAGCGAGAAGACCACGCCGATGACCGTCTCCGTCGAGATGCGGGTCTGACGCTCGAGGCCCCAGACCAGGAGCGTGCCCACGAAGAGCGCCGCCAATCCTCCCAGCACGGGATGAAAGTGGAACATCAGCGCGAGCCCGATCCCGGGAAGCGCGACGTGGGACATCGCGTCCGACGCCAGTGCCATCCGGCGCATGACGGCGAAGCAGCCGACGAGCCCCGCGGCCGCCGCCATGCCGATCGACAGCGTGAGCCCGGGCCACTGCATCAGTGGTGATGGTACTTGAGCGGCGTGCCGTACACCTGCTCGATCCGCTCGGGCGTCAGGATCTCCTCCGGGGGCCCGAAGCACGGCTGCTCGCGCGAGAGGCACAGCACGTTCGTGGCGTATCGATAGACGACGCTCAGCTCGTGGGAGATGAGGAGCAGGGTGAGTCGCTCCGTCTCCTGGAGCCGGTGGATCATCTCGTAGAGCCGCTCCTCCCCGGGCTCGTCGACGCCCGCCGTCGGCTCGTCGAAGAGGAGGACGGTGGGCTTACCCATGAGCGCGGACGCGAGGAGAAGCCGCTGGAACTGGCCGCCGGAGAATGCACCGATGGGCTGGTCCGCGGCGCCTGGAGACAAGTTCACGAGCTCGAGCGCACGGGCGGCATCGCCCGCGGGCACGCGCGACACGTCGGCCTTGGCGTGGAGAAAGTCGCGCCCGGTGACGGGCAGATCGCGTTCGATGTCGAGCTTCTGCGGCACGTACCCGATGCGGGTCCCCGGGGCCCAGCGGATCGCTCCCTGGTGCGGAAGGGAGCCGATGAGCGCTCGAAAGAGGACGGTCTTCCCGGCGCCGTTCGGTCCGATGACGGCGAGCGCGGTTCCCGCTGCAACCGAGAAGCTGAGGTCCCGCAGAACCTCGGTCCTGCCGAGGCGAACCGAGAGCCCCTCCACCTCGAGGACATTCCCCATGACGTTACAGCCTAGGCGCGCGACCACTTCTCGTGCGAGCCCGAACTTGAGTCGTTAGTCATACCGCATGCGCTACGCGGGTCGATGCCACTGCGGAAACATCGAGGTCGCATTCGAGCCGACGCAGGCCGCGTCGGATCTCCAGCTCCGCGAGTGCGCCTGCTCCTTCTGCCGCCGCCATGGCGCGACCGGTGCGAGCGATCCAGCGGGCAAGGTCGAGATCACGCTGCGCGCTCCCGCCGAGGTTTCGCGCTATCGGTTCGCGCTGCGCACGGCGGACTTCCTCGTGTGCCGCACCTGCGGCGTCTACGTCGCGGCGGTCTGCAACATCGAGGGCGTCACGTACGCCACCCTCAACGCCAATGTGCTCGATGAGCGCGCGGCGTTCACGCGACCCCCGGTCCGCGTCGACTTCGATGGCGAAACCGCAGCGGAGCGCATGACGCGCCGGAGCCGCGTCTGGACGCCCGCCGCGGTTCACCAGCCTTCACGACCCCGGTGAGGGGTCCGCTTTCGACGGGCGAGAGTCGTCCGGCCGGCACTCCCGTCACGGCGATGCACGGCCGTACAGACGTCGGTCATTCTCCGCCGACGGCGGCCGGGACGGCCTCGGACATTCCGTCGAGAGCCAGCTGCGCAGCAGCCTCGCCGCCTCTCACCACGATCCGCAGGAGCTGAGCGTCCCGGAGCTGCTCGGCCCACGCGAGATTCTCGAACTCGGCCTGCGCGCGATAGGCGCGGCGCCAGCCGATCGTGCCCCAGGCGCAGAGCGCGATCGACAGCACCATGCACGCAACGACGAGGAGCGAGGAACGAGCCCTGTTCATCCTGTCGGCAATCGTGCCATTCCTGGCCATCGCAACCTTCCTCCGCCGCGGCACGCGCTTCGGCCGCGGACCCGATGCAGGATGTCCCGCGAAGTCACCGATCGGAACTGCATGATCTCGCATGTCGGGCGTGCAATAGTGCAGTGGTGCCCCTCCTGGAGTGGAGCGACCTGCGCGTCTTCCTCGCCGTCCACCGCACGGGCACCCATGCGGGCGCCGCCCGTGCGCTTCGCGTCGCGCCAACCACCATCGGCCGCCGCGTCGCGGCGCTCGAGCACGCGGTGGGCGCACGCCTGTTCGCGCGGACCCCGGACGGACTCGCTCCCACGGTGGCGGCGCGCGCACTCTTGCCGCGCGCCGAGCGGGTCGAGGCGGAGATCCAGGACGCCGCGCGCGAGCTCACCGGTGCCGACGCGCGACCTACCGGCAGCGTGCGCCTGACCTGCGGCGATGGCTTCGCGACGTTCGTGCTCGGCCCCGCCCTGCCCGAGTTTCTCGCGGCCCACCCGGGGCTGACGGTGGAGGTGATCCCCAGCGTTCACGTCCTCGATCTCACGCGAGGGGAGGCCGACGTGGCGCTGAGGCTGTTCCGGCCGCGCGAGAAGTCGCTCGTCGCACGACGGATCGGGACGGAGCGTTACGCGCTGTACGCTTCGGCCACCTACCTCGCGCGCAGGGGAGCGCCGAGCACCGCACGCGATCTCGCGGCGCACGACCTCGTCATCTACGACCGCGACCTCGACAGGATGCGCTCGCAGGCATGGTTCCTGCGGATCGCCTCGGGCGCGAACGTGGCGGTGCGCGCGAGCGCGACGACCATTCTTCACGCGGCGTGCGCAGCGGGCGCCGGGATCGCGCTCCTCACGACGAGCTACGTGCGCGACGATCCCCGGTTCGTGAACGTCCTGCCGCGCCTCGAGGCGCCTGCGAGCGAGATGTGGCTCGTCACCCACGCCGACCTTCGCGCGAGCGCGCGCGTCTCC
Source organism: uncultured delta proteobacterium (assembly GCA_963721145.1). Classification (GTDB taxonomy): domain Bacteria; phylum Myxococcota; class Myxococcia; order Myxococcales; family Anaeromyxobacteraceae; genus Anaeromyxobacter. The sequence goes on from CAVRIC010000002.1 coordinate 715,746, forward strand.
GCGGCGGCGCGGTTCGTCGAGGCGCTCGTCAGACGATCAGGGGAGCCTGCGTGAGTGACCACCCGACCACGGCGCGTTCGGGGCGGAGGCGACGCTCGCTAGGATCCGGCCGGCGGCTTGCGATCGCAGGCGAGCTCGTTCCGCTCGTCGCGGTAGAGGTCGCAGCTCCACGAGACCGAGAATGCAGTGGCGCATCTCCTTGCGGATGACGTGGCTGTCCGCGTCCTGCACCACGCACGCTGGACCCGTGATGAGCGCTCCTGCGCGGCGCGGGCGACCGCCCGCCCGCATGGTGACCGCCGGGTCCGCGGAGCGACGTCGCGCAGGCCACGAGCAGACGGCCCTACCCCGTCGGCTGATGGACGATGCGGAGGTAAGGCCTGGGCGCCCTCCAGCCTCCCGGATACTGCTTCCTGGCATCGTCGTCGCTGACGGACCCGGCGATGATCACGTCCTCTCCCTGCTTCCAGTTCGCGGGCGTCGCGACCTTGTACTTGGCCGTGAGCTGGATAGAGTCGAGCACCCGCAGCACCTCGTCGAAGTTGCGGCCGGTGGTCATCGGGTACATCAGGATGAGCTTGACCTTCTTGTCGGGTCCGATGAGGAAGACCGTTCGTACCGTCTGGTTTTCCGCCGGCGAGCGCGACTTGGCGTCGCCGCTGACCGTCGCCGGAAGCATGTCGTAGAGCTTCGAGACCTTGAAATCCGAGTCGCCGATGATCGGGTAGTTCGGCGCCGCGCCTTGTGTTTCCTTGATGTCGTTCGCCCACCTGGCGTGGTCCTCGACCGAGTCCACGCTCAGGCCGATGACCTTCGTGTTGCGCCTGTCGAACTCGGGCTTGATGCGCGCCATGTAGCCGAGCTCGGTGGTGCACACCGGGGTGAAGTCCTTGGGGTGAGAGAACAGAATCGCCCACTGAGTCCCGATCCACTGGTGGAGCTCAATTGGGCCCTGGGTAGTCTGCGCCGTGAAATTCGGTGCTTCGTCGCCGATTCGCAGGGGCATGGGGAGCGTCCTTTCGATGATGCACGGGTGATAATCGTGGCGCCCGCGCGCGCCGCTCGCACGTAGGTAGGCCCTCGCCGGGGGCGGCGCACGGGAGGAGCGTCCCAGGGGACGCAGGTCAGACTGGTGTGGGAGCGGTTCAGCGCCTGGCGAGGGGCCGCTCGAGGACAGTCGCCCCCCGCGCTTCGCGAACCAGGTGGGCGCAGGTCCGGATCTCGCCAGGAAATACGGCGTGGCTGTGGTGCCGCTCGCGGTCGAGGTCGGCGCCGACGGCACCGTTCAGAGACGCCTCGCGGGGTAGCGGCGGGGCGGGGGCGCCGCGCGCACCTCCATCCCTACCGCGAGGAAGGAGAGCAGGTCCGCGAGCTCGCCTGCCTCGAACCGCGGCCACGCGGTACCCTGCGCCGACATCTGCTCCAACATCCCCGGCGCGTGGTTCCACATCCGCTGGAGGATCTGCTCCGGTGCCTCTCCGGCCATCCGCCCCCGGAGCTGAGGCCCGACGCCGCCCTCCCCGCCAGCGCCGTGGCACTGGGCGCAGCCGCGCCCGCCGTACACAGCCGCGCCGCGCGCGGGGTCGGACGGAGGCCCGTCGTAGCGGACGAGGAAGAGGTACGCGAAGACGTCCGCGAGCTCGTCGCCCGCGAAGGTGGGCGGAGCCATCCCGATCGCCTCCATCGCCGAGCTCATGGCCGGCCAGTGGTTCCACATCGTCCCCGCGAGCTGTGTGACGCTGCCGCGGAGCTCGGCGCGGCCGAGGTCGGGTCCGACGCGACCGCCACGCCCGAACACGGCGTGGCAGCGCGCACAGCCCTTCCTCGCGAACAGCCGGCGGCCGGCCTCCGGATCGCCGGCCGACCGGAACTCGCGAGGTGCCGCGCGCACGCCCCGGCTCCGCAGGAAGGCGACGAGGTCCAGGAACTCGCTGCCGCGGAAGCGAGGCGGATCGAGCCCCATCCGCTGCATCGCGTCCATCATCGCCGGGCCGTGGTTCCAGAGGGCCTGCGCGATGCGGAGCGGCGGCGCGCCCCGCGGAATGGTGTCGAGGCGCGGACCGATCGTGCCGCCCTCGCGCCCCACCGCGTGACATCGGATGCAGTGCTTCTCCGCGAAGAGCGCCTTGCCCGCACTCGGATCGCCCGGCTCGTCGAAGTAGTTGAGGAAGTAGAGGAAGGCGATGAGATCGGCGAGCTCGTTCCCCTCGAACCTGGGCCGCGCCACCCGGAACTCGCGCATCTTCGCTTCCATGACGGGCGAGTGGTTCCACAGCCCGGCGGCAATCTCGGGAAGGGATCCCTTGATGGCGGCGCGACCCAGATCCGGCCCAACGCGCCCGCCGGTCCCTCGCGCCGCGTGGCAGTCGACGCAGCCCTTCGAGACGAAGAGCGCTTGCCCGCGGATCGGATCCCCGCGCGCCGGCTCGATCGGCCCGGGGACGGCGGCGCCGACGGTGAGCGCGACGGCGGCGGCCGCGATGGTGAGCGCGAGCGCCGCGCCGGCACGCCTACCGATCATGGCACCGCCCCCCCGCCGGGCAGGTAGCTCTCCACGCGCCGCGCGACGTCGGCGACCGAGTGATCCCGCCCCTCGCGCACCTCCCAGATCGAGACGATGGGGAAGAGCTTCGTGAAGACCGCGTAAAGCAGGATGAACACGCCGACGAAGGCCGCGAAGAGCGACCACTCCACCCACGACGGGGCGTACGGCGCCGCCTCCATGGGGAGCCGCGGCACGGACAGGCTCGGCACGACGATGAGGAAACGCTCGAGCCACATGCCGATCTCCACCGAGAGCGCGGCCACGACCGTCCCCCACACGGTGGCCCGGGTCCGCCGCCTCGCGAGGAGCGCGACGGGAACGACGAAGCACGCGACGATCATGGTCCAGAAGGAGGGGGCGAAGCGGCCCTCGGTCTTGGAGAGGAACACGGCCATGTGCGAGGGCTCTGCCCCGTAGTACGTCGTGAGGAACTCCGCGAAGGTGAAGTAGAACCAAAGGAGCGCCATCACGAGGAGCAGGATCCCGAGATTGTCGAAGTGGACTGGCTTCAGGTACGCCTCCAGCCGGTAGGCGCGCCGGACGATCGCCATCGCGAGGATGATCGCCGCGATCCCCGAGAAGATCGCGCCGACCACGAAATAGGGCCCGAAGATCGTCGAGTGCCACATCGGCTGGACGGTCATCGCGAACACCCACGACACGACCGTATGGACGCTCACCGCGATGGGGATGACGAGGACGGCCATGACCGAGATCGCCCGGTGCAGGATCCGCTGCTGGCGCGGCGTGCTCTCCCAGCCGAGGGCGAGAGGACGGTATAGCCAGCGCCGCTGGGGCAGGCGATCGCGCAGCAGCGCGATGTCCGGGATGAGCGGCAGATAGAGGTAGATGGTGCTCGCCGTGAGGTACGTCGTCACGGAGATGACATCCCAGAGCAGCGGCGAGCGCAGGTTCGCATGGGTCAGCACGAACAGCGCGCGGTCGGGCCGGCCGAGATCGAGGAGAATGCAGCCCATCCCGAAGAACAGGACGAGGACGGTGATCACCTCCGCGGCGCGCGTGATCGGCCTCCGCCACTCGGCGTTCGAGAGGCGCAGGATGGCCGAGATGAGCGTCCCGGCGTGGCTGATCCCGATGAAGAAGACGAAGTGGGTGATGTAGAGGCCCCAGTACACCGGCACGTTCAAGCCCGTCACGGAGAGCCCCCGCCGCAGCTGGACGAGCCAGGCGACGAGCCCGACGAGGCCGAGGACACCTGCACACGCGGCGAGCATCCAGAAGCCACGGCCGGTCCGCATCACCGGAGCGAAGAGCCGCTCGTCGTCGTGACGCTCGTGATCAGGCACCCCATTCTCCCTTCGACAGGTAGATGACCTTCGGCTCCGTGCCGAGCTCCTCGAGCAGACGGAACGCGCGCGGACTGCGGGAGAGGCGTGCGACGGCGCTCCGCGGATCGTCGAGATCGCCGAAGGCCATCGCGTTCGCGGGACAGGTCTGGACGCATGCAGGCACGTAGTCCTGCTCTCGCAACGATCGTCCCTCCGCGCGCACCTGGTCCCGCGCGAGCTGGAGCCGGTGGTGGCAGAAGGTGCACTTCTCGACGACGCCGCGCGGTCGAACCGATACGTCTGGCGAGAGTGACTGCTCCATGGGTGCGGGCCACTCCGGCCGTCGCCAGTTGAAATCGCGCACGGTGTAGGGGCAGGCGGTGGTGCAGTACCGGCACCCGATGCAGCGCGGGTATATCTGGGCCACGAACCCTTCCTGGTCCTTCTGCGTCGCGAACACCGGGCAAACGGGCGTGCACGGCGGGAGATCGCAGTGCTGGCAAGGCAGTGGCACGAGTCGGAGCGCCGGACGGGTGCCATGCGCCTCGCGGCCGTCGAGAGGGACCAGGCGCAGCCATGAGATCGCGCGGCCGCGCGCCGCGTCGCTGGAGTCGGCTGGAGGGACGTTGTTCTCGACCTGGCACGCGACGACGCACGCCTGGCAGGCGGTGCAGCGATCGAGATCGATGACCATGCCCCAGCGCGCCATCATGCACTCCCGTTCGGCGGCCGGGCGCGCACGACGCGCACGCGCGTCGCGCCGAAGTCCGGCAGCCCGCATAGCGGATCGTGGGTCGGCGCGAGGAGACGCAGCGGGTTCGCGCCGATCTTGCTCGCCCACCGCCCTCCGCCGCGCTTGCCGAGGCCGACGGGTACCGCGACGGCGTCGGGCACGACGCGCGCCGTCACCCGCGCCCTTGCCACGAGCGACGAACGGGGCGACTCCAGGCGCACCCAGTCGCGGTCGGCCACGCCGAGGCGGGCGGCGGTCTCGGGGTGGATCTCCGCCCAGGTCTCCCAGTGCGCCTCGTGCCCGGGATCCAGGATCGCCTGCAGGAAGGGCAGCTCGGCGCCCGTCCCGCCCGCGATCGGCAGGGGCTCGAAGAGGAGGAGCGCGAGCGCCCCGTCGCGGTCCGGCGCCGCCGGCGGCGGCGCGAGGAGATCGCCGCGCAGCTCGACGCGGCCGGAGGCCGTCCGGAGCACGCGGCGCCAGTCGCCGTGGTCGTAGAATGGGTCCCACCAGCCGCCGGACTCGTGCGCGCGCGTCCAGAGCTCCGCGGCGGTGCGATACCCCGGCGCCCACCAGCCCGCCCCTTCCATCATCCGCACGAACGCCTCGTCGAAGGCGGTGCCCATCACCGCGCCCCGGCGCGCGGCGTGGAGGCCCTCCATCTCCCAGTGCAGGAGCGCGTCGAGGTCCTTCCACGGGAGCGCCGCGGCCAGCTCGGGCGCGATGCGCCGCGCGAGGTCGAGGAACACCTCGGCGGCAGGCCGGGCGTCGCGGACCGGGCGCGGGAGTGCGGGCCGGGCGAGGCTCACGAGCGGATAAGGGACGCCCGCCGGCGTCGTGTGCAGGTCCGCGCGCTCCAGGTAGTGGCTCGCCGGCAGGATCCAGTCGGCGAGCAGCGCGGTGTCGTCCGGGATCGCGGCGAACGAGACGACGAGCGGGACATGCTCGATCGCGGCAGCGAACGCCTCGGGCGCGGCCGACGCGAAGGCCGGGTCGGCGTCGAGGAGGAGCAGGGCCTCTGCCCGGTATGGCGCCCTCGCGCGGATGGCCTCTGCGAGCCGCTCTGGATCCGAGGCGAGGAGCGGCCGCTCCGCGCCGGCGCCGTCGAGCCTCGCCCGAGCGCGCCCCGCGGCTGCGACGCCGCCGGGCAGCGGGGGCCACGCGGGGAGCGGAGGCTCATCCGCGACGAGCAGGCCGCCCGGGGCGTCCACCGCGCCGACGAGCGCATTGAGCACGCCCGCGGCGAGGTGGTCGAAGAGCCGGCCTGGCAGGAGCGGCCCCTTTCTCGGTCCGACCGCCAGGCTGGCCCCTGCGGAGGCGAACTCCCGCGCCACGCGCAGGATGACGTCGCCTGGGACGCCCGTCTCCGCCTCCACCTGCTCGAGTCGGTAGTGCTGTGCGAGGACCGAGCGCAGGCCGGGGCGCATCCGCCCGCCGGCGTCGCGCTCGTCCTCGAGCCCTGCGATGCGCTCCGCGACGAACGGCTTCGCGTGCAGCCCCTCTCCGACGATGGCCGCCGCGACGCCGAGTGCGAAGATGCCCTCGGTCCCGGGGCGCACCGCGATCCACTCGTCGGCGGAGACGGCGGTGATCGAGAGCCGCGGCTCCACGTGCACGAGCTTGCCGCGCCTGCCCGTGCGGCCCTGCCGGAACTCGCCGTAGGCGCGCGTCGCGTGGACGGGTGCGCTCCACGCCTCGAGCAGCGCGCTCCCGAGCGAGAGCACGTAGTCGGCCGACTGCAGGTCGAGCGCGGGCGCAGCGCGCACGCCCTGGGCGAGGAGGAGCGCGATCGCCGCGGCCTCGTCCCCCCGGTGCAGTGTGACGTGGTTGGACGAGCCGTAGGCGGAGAGGAACCGGCGCGCGACGCGAGGCCCGAGACCGGCGCCGCCGCCTCCCGTGACGAGCACGACCGCCTCGGGCCGGCCGGCGGCGCGGATCTCCGCGAGCCGCGCGCCGATCTCCCCGAGCGCCTCGTCCCAGGTGGCGCGCACGAACGACGAGAGATCGCCGCGCGGACCGCGCCGGCGGAGCGGGCCTTCCGCGCGATCGGGGTGATAGAGCGCCTGGAGCGCCGCCTGGCCGCGCGGACAGAGCCGGCCGCCGCTCACCGGGTGGAGCGGGTTGCCCTCGACCCGCACAGCGCGGTCGCCGACCATGCGGACCCGCACGCCGCAGCCGCCCGAGCACAGGTCGCAGACGGAGAGGACGACGCGCTCGGGGCCGCGCGGCGGGACGATGGGCGACTCGGCGGAGGCGAAGAGCGCTCGTAGACCGGCGCCCGCCGCGCCGCCGACAGCCGCCCCCGCGGCTGCACCTACCGTGAACCCCAGGAATCGCCTGCGCCCGAGCACGTACGTCTCCTTTCCTCTCACCGGTGGCACGCGGTACAGCGGGTGGGGGCGCCCGCGCGCTCATGGCAGCGTAGGCAGTCGCTCATCCGGATCGAGGGCACGCGCGGTGGTAGCGCGCGCGCGTCCGCGAAGGCGGGATGGCAGTCATCGCACGCGATGCGTGCCGCCTCCGTGTGGAGACGGTGCGAGAAGAAAACGTGCCGCGGCTCGCGCTGAAGCGGTGCCCACGCCAGCCTCGCGCCCGATTTCGCGGCCGCGACGACCTTCGCCTCCTCCGGGCTCGTCCCGAGCGGCTCCGCGTGGCAGCTCGCGCATGTCTCGGTTTCGGGTAACCCCGAGAACGGAGCCGGGGCGTCGAACGCGTGGCACGTGGCGCAGGCGATCTCCAGCTCGTGGACGTGGAGCCGATGATCGAAGGCGACGGGCTGAGTGACGGCGGCGGGAGGTCCGGACCACGTGAGGCCGACCGCGGAGCCGATCGCGGCACCCGCCACGAGCCCGGCGATCAACGCGCGCCGGCTCACGCCCGCGACGCCCTTGTTCGCACCAGTACCGCTGGTCATGCTCGCCTCCGCGACCCGGCCCGACCCCGACCGGCAAAGAAGGCGTGCCCTGCGACGAAGCGTGAACCCTCATCCGCGGGACCACAATGGGGAACACAAGGCCACCCCGTCAGGGTGCCCGCGACAGGCGCGAGGGAAGCCGATCCGTCGACCGCCACGACGCCGCGGCGACCCGCCGGCAGGCGTAGGAGCGCCCGTCGTGTACGCCGGTCACGCCGGTGGTTCCGCGCTTGGCCCTGCGATGACGGACCGCTCGTACGGCTCCGGCGATTCGGGGTGAGCCATTGGACCGCTTGCTGCCGTCACCCCTTGGTGCGCTGGATGTGGGTGTCTGTTTGGCATTCTGCTGGGAGCCGGCGATGAGACATACGAATGCAATGCGCCTGATCGTTGTAGTCCCGTTTGCCGTAGTCGCGGTCGCCGTGATGAACGGCTGCGGAAACGATGATGGCGGGCAGGCCGCGCCCTCTGACGAGGCGAACCTGGTCAGGGGCGGGCAACTTTACGATCAGTGGTGGGCGGTCCCCGGGGTGCTCGACCCGATCGAGCCCACCTCCGCCAATCCTGGGTATGGATTGACGGCGGGGACGCGGACGGGTTCCGACACGTGGAGATGCAAGGAGTGCCACGGCTGGGACTACAGGGGAAGGGACGGGGCCTACGGGCAGGGCTCTTCCCACTTCACCGGCGTGATGGGCCTTCTGCATGCGAGCCAAGAGGACCCTGCGGAAGAGCTCTTCGACACCGTGAAGGACGGACGGCCCGCTACCGCGATGTCGTCCTTCAGCTCTCATCTCTCCGATAGGGACATCCGGGACATCGTCAAGTTCATGAAGGACGGGATCATCGACGAGACCCAGTACATCGATGACGCGTCCAAGAAGCCGAAGGCCGCTGATGTGGCACGCGGACAATCGCGGTTCAGCTCCGTCTGCGCGGCCTGTCACGGCAGCGATGGAAAGCAGATCAACTTCGGCACCCAGGCGGAGCGAGAATACGTGGGCACGGTGGCAGTCGACAATCCGTGGGAATTCCTGCACAAGGTGCGTTTTGGCCAGCCGGGCACGGCCATGCCGTCGGCAATCCAGAGTGGCTGGTCCGTCCAGGACGTCGTGGATGTTCTCGGATACGCCCAGACGCTCCCGACCGAGTGACTTCTGTTCCATCCTCCGGTGAGGGCAGGCGCCCGCGCGTGCCCTTCGATCGAGCTGCAACGCACTCGCCGCATCGCGTGGTCGCCGTCCGTGGGTGTCCCCGCGGCCCGCTTGCGCGCGTACGGTAGATCTGCTTCTCGGTCATGGCTCCTTCGCGTCCCCGGTTTCGCGCGCCCCTGTTCCAGAACATCGTTCACGTCCCACCTCCGGCCGCGACGAGCCGCTCGGACCCCACGGCGCGCGCGAGCTCCGCCTCGGCCTCCGCAAGCTCCTCGAGCGCTTCGAGGTGATCCCGCCGCGCCTCGACCGCGCTCCGCCGGATGAGCAGCAGCTCGGCGAGCCCGATCTTCCCCGCCTCGTATGCCCGGGTCGCCAGCGAGACGTTCGCCTCCGCGCTGGCGAGCGCCTCACCCTCGAACGCCTGGGCGGCGTCCCTCGCCGTCTCGAGCCGCGCGATCGCGACGAGAACGTCCGCCCGGATGCGCCGCTCCGCGGCAGCGAGCTCCGCCTGTGCCCGAGCCACGCGCGCCGACGCCACGCCCCGTCCCGCCGGGTTCCGGTTGAAGAGCGGGACATCGAACGTCAACGTTCCGAGGACGATGTCGGCACCCTCCTCGCGAGAGTACCTCGCGCCGATCGCGGGCACGGGAAGCGCCTCGCGCGCCGCGACGCGCTGCTCGGCCTCCGCCGCATCGAGCTCGCGGCGCGCGGCGACGAGGTCGGCTCGGGCCTCCAGCGCGCGCTTGCCGAGCGCGTCCGCATCGAGCGCGCCCACGCCGCTCGGCCGGGGCAGCTCTCCCGCGACCTCGAAGGGCGTTCCCGCGTCGCTCCCGAGGAGGGTTCGCAGCTCGGCCCGCGCCGCGGACACACGCCGGGTGGCGACCGCGACCGCGCGCGCCGCGCGGCCGGCCTCTACGCGCGCTGCGTTCACCTCGAGCTGCGACGTTCCCCCGAGCTCGAGACGCCGCTCGACCGCGCGGACGGCCTCGCGCGCCACGGCGATCTCCTCCCGAGCAAGCGCGACGAGGCGATCGGCCGCCAGCACCCGGGCGAAGGCCGAGCGGACCTCGGCGGCGACCGCGACGCGACGCGCGGCGAGACGCTTCTCGGCTGCGTCCCGCTCGGCCTGCGCCACGTCGATGCGCGCACCGCGCTGGCCGAAGACCTCGACGCGTTGCGAGAGCGACACCTCGAGGTCGGTGCTGCGCGCGGCGCCGTTCCTTCGCGGCCCCGCTCCTGCCGAGAGCTCCGGGTTCGAATGAAGCAGGAGCTCCGCGCCCGAGAGCCGCGCCCCCGCCGCACGCGCGTCCGCGGCGACAGCCGCAAGCTCCGGGTTCCGCTCGAGCGCGAGCTCGACGGCCCGCTCGCTCGTGAGCGGCTCCGCTCCCGCGGCGGTCGCGGCGCACAGCCCCGCGATTGCGAGGATGACCTTGGCCTTCATGCCCGCTCCTCGCGCATCGCCGCCACCCTCGGCGGCTCGGCGTCGCGCCCCGAACCCTCGTCGTCCTCGCCGTCGCCGCGCTCCGCGTCGCGCCTCGTCCGCAGCGCCGTGAAGAGCACGGGCATGACGAGCAGCGTCAGCGCGGTCGAGGAGAGCACCCCGCCGATCACGACCGTCGCCAGGGGGCGCTGGACCTCTGCGCCAGGGCCGGTGGCGAGCGCCATCGGCACGAACCCGAGCGATGCGACCGACGCGGTCATGAGCACGGGGCGGAGACGCGAGATCGCGGCGTCCCGCACCGCCTCCGCGAGCGCGACCCCACGATCCAGGAGCTGCCGGACCCGCGAGACGAGCACGAGCCCGTTCAGCACCGCCACGCCGAACAGCGCGACGAAGCCGACCGAGGCGGAGATGGAGAACGGCAGCCCGCGCAGCGTGAGCGCCAGGATGCCTCCGACCAGAGCGAACGGGATCCCGCTGAAGATGCGGAGCGTGTCGAGGAGCCTCCCGCTCGAGACGTGGATGAGGAGGAACACGAGGGCGAGCGCGAGGGGCACCACCACCAGGAGGCGTGTCCGCGCGCGCTCCAAATTCGTGAACTGGCCTCCGAAGCGCACGAAGTATCCCTCGGGCAGCTCCACCTGCTCGTCGATGGTCTTCCGCGCCGCCGCCACGAACGAGCCGAGGTCACGCCCGTGCACGTTGGCCTGGACGACCACGCGCCGCTTGCCCCACTCCCGCTGGATGGTGGTCGGTCCGGAGTGCTCCTCGATCCGGGCGAGCCGCGAGAGCGGGATCCGCTCGCCGCCGGGCCCCGCCACGCGGACGGCGCCGAGCGCATCGGGATCCCGGAACTCCTCCGCGAGCCGGACGCCCAGCTCGAAGCGCCGGTCTCCCTCGCGGATCTCGCCCACGTGACGGACCCCGACGGCCTCCACGGCGTCGAGCACGCTCCGGGCCGGGATCCCGTATCGGGCGATCGCGTCGCGGTCCACGGCGATCTGCAGCACCGGCTGACCGGTCACCTGCTCGACGGTGACGTCGGCGGCGCCCGGGATGGCGCGGAGCACGGTCTCGATCTCGCGCGCCTTCGCGCGGAGGAGGTCGAGGTCGTCGCCGAACAGCTTCACGCCCACGTCGCTGCGGATGCCAGCGACCATCTCGTTCAACCGCATCTCGATCGGCTGCGTGAAGGCGAGCCGCTCGCCGGGGAGGACCTCCAGCTCCCGCCGCATCGCCTCGACGAGCTCGCCCTGGGTTCGGGCCTTCCTCCAGCGCTCTCGCGGCCGGAGCGCGACGAACACGTCGGACAGCTCGACCCCCATCGGATCCGTCGCGACCTCGGGCGTCCCCGTGCGCGTCCAGACGCGCTCCACCTCGTCCGGGAACTTCTCAAGGATCACCTTCTCGATCCGGTCGCCCATCCGGACGGACTCGTCGAGCGACACCTCCGCGAGCCGCGCGACGTTCACCACGATGGTGCCCTCGGAGAGGCGCGGCACGAACTCGCTGCCGAGCCGGAGCGCGCCGGCCGCGGCGACGACGACGAGCACGGCCGCGCCGCCGAGCACCCAGCGCGAGTGCCCGAGGACCCACGCGAGGATCGGCTCGTACCGCCGCTCGAGCCAGCGCACGAGCCGCGGCTTCGGGTGGGCGCCCTTGCGCAGCGCGAAGGACGCGAGCACCGGCGCGAGCGTCATCGAGAGCAGCACGGAGCCGAGCAGCGCGAACACGACGGTGAGCGCCATGGGACGGAACAGCTTCCCCTCCACGCCCTCGAGCGTGAGGATGGGCAAGTACACGAGCGCGATGATGAGCTCGCCGAACAGGGTGGGCTTCCGCACCTCGACCGCGGCATCCCGCACGACCTCACGGACCGTGCGCCTCCCGCCCTCGAGCCCGAGCCGGCGCTCCGCGTTCTCGACGAGGATCACGGAGCTGTCGACGACCAGGCCGAAGTCGATGGCGCCGAGCGACATGAGCGTCCCGGCGATGCCGAACCGGAGCATCCCGCTGAACGCGAAGAGGAGCGACAGAGGGATCGCGCTCGCCACGATGAGCCCGGCGCGCAGGTTGCCGAGGAACACGAAGAGCACCGCCACGACGAGGAGCGCGCCTTCGAGCAGATTGTTTCGGACCGTCCGGAGCACGAGGTCCACGAGGTCGGTGCGCTCGTAGACGGGCTCGGCGGTGATGCCGGCGGGGAGACTCTTCTGGACTTCCGCGAGCCGCGCCGCGAGCGCCTTCGTGACCTCGTGGCTGTTCTCGTGAATCAGCATGAACCCGAGGCCCAGGACCGCCTCGCCCTCCCCGTCCGCTGTGACCGCGGCGCGCCGGATCTCGTGGCCGACCTCGACCCGGGCGAGGTCACGGATCCGCACCGGCACGCCGTCATGCGCAGCGACCACCACGCCCTCTATGGCCCGCGCGCCCGTGAGCGCTCCGACGCCGAGCACGAGGCGGCTCGTCCCGCCCCGATCGAGCACCCCGCCGCCGACGTTGGCGTTGTTCTTCTCGAGGGCCTCGTACACGTCGCCCAGCGCGAGATCGAACTTCTGCAGGCGCCGCGGATCGACCACGACGTGCCACTGCTTCTCGTTGCCGCCCCAGGCGTTCACCTCCGCGACGCCGGGGACGCTCCGGAGCTGCGGAGCGACGATCCAGTCGTGAGCGGTGCGGAGCTCCTCGAGCGACTTGCCCTTACCCTTCACGAGATAGTGGAAGACCTCGCCGAGACCCGTCGCGACGGGCCCGAGCGCGGGCCGCTCGATCCCCGCGGGCAGCTCGAGCCGGGAAAGCCGCTCCGAGACCTGCTGCCGCGCGAACCAGAGGTCGGTCCCGTCCTGGAACTGCAGGGTGATCTGCGAGAGTCCAAACTTGGAGATCGACCGCAGCTCCTCGACCTTCGGGAGGCCGGCGAGCACCTGCTCGACCGGGATGGTGATCTGCCGCTCGACCTCGAGGGGCGCGAGCGCGGGCGCAACCGTGTTCACCTGCACCTGCGGCGGGGTGGTGTCGGGGAACGCGTCGATGGGGAGGACGCGGAACGAGAGGACGCCGGCCACGACGATGGCGAGCCACGTCCCGACGACCGCCGACCGGTGACGGAGGGACCAGTCGATGATTCGCGTGAGCACGATCGCTCCTAGTCGTCGGCGCAGCCGGCGCCGATCGAGTCCTTGAGGATCTCGGTCTTCAGGACGAAGGCCCCGGTCGTCACGATCTCGACGCCGGGCGCGAGGCCGCGAACGATCTCCACCTCGCGGCCCGCGCGCGCGCCGATCTCCACCGAAACGGGGTCGAACTGGCCGGGCCCGGTCCGGACGAACACCAGATCGTGCTCCTGGGCGCGCTGGACGGCGTCCCGCGGGACGAGGAGCGCGCGTCGCGGCGGCGACACCTCGATCGTGCCACGGACGAAAGAGCCCGCGCGGAGGGCGCGGTCCTTGTTCGGCAGATCGACGCGGACGCGCACGGTCCGCGTGCGCGGATCGACGGAGGCCCCGACCCGCGTCACGCGCGCCTCACGGACCTCGCCCGATCCGTCCACGCGCACGGTCACCCGCTGCCCGGGGCGAACGGCGCCCGCGTGCTCCTCGGGGACCTCCAGCACCGCCCACAGCGTCCGCACGTCGGCGACCTCGACCAGGCTGTCCTCCGCCGAAACGGCCCGGCCCGTCACGGCAGTCCGGCCCACGACGGTGCCGTCGAACGGCGCGACCAGTGCGTACCGCCCCCCGCCACCGGCGTCGCCCGCCCCCACGGCCCGGAGCTCGGCTCGCGCGGCGTCGCGCTCGCCCTCCGCCGTCGCGAGCTCGGTCCGCGCCTGCTCGACGTCCCGCCGCGAGCTGATGCCGCCGCTCACGAGCGACTCCTCGCGCTCGAGCGACGCCCGCGCCGCCTGGACGCGCGCCTCCGCCGCGGCGAGCCGCGACTGCGCGCCGCCCACCGCGCCGGACGCGAGCACGACCAGCGTCTGCCCCCGCCGGACGTCCTCGCCGACGTCCACCTTCACCTCGACGACGGTCGCCTCCCCTCGCGCCGAGAGCCGCGCGAGCTTGTTCTGGTCGAACTCGAGCTGGCCGACCGCGTCGAGGGTCGCCGCGAACGGGCGCTCCGCGACGCGCGTCGTCTCGATGCCGGCCTCACGCTCCGTCGCCGCGGAGGCGAGCCGGATCTTCGTCCCCGGCTCGGGGAACGTGGGAAGCGCGTGCCCGGCCGCCTTCACCTTCTCCGGGTGGCAGTAGGGGCAGACCGACTCGGGATAGCCGTGCTCGCGGCAGTAGTCGCCCGCCTGGATGAACTTCGCGATGAACTGCGGCCGGCACTTCGTGCACTTCGCCTCCGGGACAGCGTGCTCCTTGCACCAGGGCCCGCCCTGCGCCGCGGGGTTCGCCGCCGCGAACGTGAGCCCCGGGTTGCATTTCGTGCACTGGGACTCCGGGACGTCGTGTTCCTTGCACCAGTCGCCCATCGCCTTGAACGCGGCGATGAGATCGGGGTTGCAGCGCGTGCAGAGCTCTGCGGGCACGCCGTGCTCGCAGAGCTTCGGCGCGTCGGCGCTCGTCGCCACCTTCTCCACGGGATGCGCCTCGTGCTCGTGACCGTGAGCTTGCGTAGAGCTCGCGGCCGGCGACCCGGCGGCCTTCGTGGGAGCGCCGCGCGAGCAGCCCGCCGCCGCAATCGCCGCGAGCGCGACGGCGAAGGGGACCCGGCTCACTGGACGCCCTCCTTCGCGAGCTTCGCGTTGCATTTCGCGCACTGGCTCTCCGGCACGCCGTGCTCGTCGCACCAATCGCCCTTCGCCTTGAAGACCGGGATGAGCTTCGGGTTGCACCGCGTGCAGATCGTCTTCTTCACCCCGTGCTCGCACTTCTCGGCCTTCGCGACCGTACCTGCCGGCGCGGCCGGCTCTCCAGCGCGGCTCGGGGAGGCCAGTGTGGAGGTGACGGCCACGACGATCGCAACGATCAATGAACGCATCGACTCGCTCCTGCCGCGCGCATGGCGCGGGCGCACGGTGGCGCTCCCGCGCGACCGCGTCATTCGGTCTTGAAAAGGACGGGATGCCCGCGCGTGCGGGCACACTGCTCCCAGGAGGGGAGCGGCTCAGGCTATCGGCGGATGGAACACGCCGGTGACGACCAGCGGAAGCTCCGGACAGGCCTCGGCCACTGCGACCGCGCCAGCGGCCGCCGGCCGCGGGCCGAGGCAGGGGGCCAAGCTGGCTCCCAGCGAGGCCTGAACCTTCGCGCACTCCCCGCTGTCGCAGTTCGGCGGGCAGCGCTTGCCGTCGGGGCCGTCGCAGGACTCGGTGCAGCAGTCGTCGTCCATCGCGGCTGCAACGACGTGGGGGATGCCCGAGGTGAGCGCGGTGACCACGAAGACGACGATGAGCCGGAGCGAGCGCAGGGTCACTTCCGCCCCCCCGCGTCCCCGTCGAGCGCGGTGTCCAGCGCGTCCTGGACCCACGCGTCCGCCAGGCTGTAGTAGGCGAGCTTCCCGTCCATCCGGAACTTCACGAGGCCGAGCCGCCGAAGGAGCTGCAGCTGCTGCGACGTCGCCGGCATCGATCGTCCGGCCACCTTCGAGAGGTCGCAGACGCAGAGCTCAGCGCGGCAGAGCGCGTGGAGGATGCGGACGCGGGTCGGATCGGACAGGGCCGAGAACCGATCGGCGACGCGCACGATTGCATCGTCTCCTGGCGACGCGGCCCGCACGGCCGCGACCCTGCGCTCGTCGACGCAGACGACCTCGCACGCGCCCCTCGTCCGCGAGCGGATGCGCGGGATGCGGGCGCGGACGGAGGTCGTTTCCACGGTTGCGAAAGTATGGATAGCCAGGGGTTCGTGTCAAGGGATCCGGCGGGCCCGCGCCGCTCCGTGGAGGCGGATTCGCGGCGCAACGGCCTTTCGAACGTCTCCTACGCCGACTTCAAGTCGCAGGTGGGATCGTACCTGCAGCCCGACCATCTCGACACGCACGGATCTCGCGAGGCGTGGGACGCCCTTCAGATGCGGGTCGTCGATCTGTTGGAGAAGGCGCGTCATGAACGCCCGTGAAGCCCTGGGACGGCTTCGGAGCCTTCACGTGCCGGCCGCCACCACGGCGGATGCCGCGGCCGTTCTGGGTATATCGACGGCAGCCGCGAGCCTGACGCTCCGGCGGCTCGCCTCGTCGGGCCTGGTCACCCCGGTGCGGCGTGGAGTCTGGGCCCTCTCGGACCGGCCCGATCCGCTGGCGTTGGCCGAGTACGTGACCGCGCCGTATCCGAGCTAAGTATCGCAGCAGACCGCGCTCTACCGGCGCGGCATGATCATGCAGATCCCCTCCTTGATCTATCTCGTCTCCCTCCACGCAGCGACCGCATCGAGACGAAGGTCGCGACCTACAGCGTCCACCACATCCGCCCCGAGCTGTTCGGCGGGTTCGAGTACGATCCGGCGTCGGGGATGAAGCTGGCTCTTCCGGAGAAGGCCCTCTTCGACTTCCTCTACCTCTCACCCCCTCGAGGGCGTCTGTTCGCCGCGTTGCCCGAGCTCGAGTTGCCGCGCGGCTTCCGCCGGAGCGCGGTGCGCGCCTGGGCTGACCGCATTCCCTCGCGCCGCTCGCGAACGATAGTGCAGCGCGCGTTGGACGAGGTGCTGGCGCACGGATGAGGGGACACGCCCCTCGGCGTGGCGATCTCCGCTGTTGAGCTCGGCAATAGCGCGAGGCCCGTGACCCCACGCCTCGCTCCAATGCCACGCCTCCCGGCTGACGCCGGCTCCAACTCGATGAAGCTCGAGCTTCCAGCGGTGCGCCGCCGGCCGGCGGCGGCGCAGATGTCCGCCAGGGCGGATCAAGACCAGACTTCGGGGATCGGCGTGAACACGGTGAGTACTTACGAGATCAAGCGGGTCGACACCGACTACTTCGCCGAGGAGTGGCGCCACGATGTTCGCATCCACAGCGGGCTGCGATAGCCTTCGGCCATGACCACTCGCGACAGGCTTGCGCTCGTGCGGCGGAGAGCAGGTCTCAAGGCGGCCGAGACCCTCCGCCGCCGCAGGGCGGAGGAACAAGCGCGTCGGAGCAAGGCCGCGCAGGCCGCCTGGATGACGATGCGCAGCGCGCCGTTCAGGGCTCGGAAGACGGCCCTCAAGAGCCAAGAGGCCCTCCGAGTTTGGGCGAAGACCAAGGGTTGGTATGTGCTCTTCCTCGACGCACCGAGCGGGCAACCGCGTACGGGGATCGTCGATGCCGTTTTGCTACGCATCGCCACCCGCTCGCCGGACGAGCTTGAGGTACGGCTCGTTCAGCTAAAGGGGGGCTCGGGCGGTCTCACCGCTTCCGAAGTTACGCGCCTCGACAGCGCCGCCAAGCTGGCGCGCGTGAAGACGCTCTGCGTCTTCCACGACGGGCAGTCGCTTCGGTTTCAGGAGCCCTGGGTCATCGAACGCACGCGCCAGCGCGCGAGGGGAACTCCTTGAAGATCGAGCGTGGACCGGCCGGGGATTCGCGTCGATCGTCATCGACGAGTTCGCGGCGTTCGCGATGCCGCTCTTCGTCGACCTCTTGAACTAAGGGGAGGTCGGCCGGGATGGCGATCACCATCAGCCATCAATCGATGCGGGGGTGACCTCGCCGCCGCCGGCGGTTGCGCCGGCGACGCCTGGTGTTCGAGGGAGCATGGGCTCGCTCGGCAAGAAGCAACCCGCGGGCCGTGGTCCCATCCCCCCGGCTTCGCCCCGCGAGCGCGGTTAGGAACCCGATGGTCACCTCTGCCGACGTGACCGGCGCCGTCGTGCGCCACCCGTCGGGCGCTTGGGGGCCTCGGCACCCGCGATCGATCGCAGCCTCTCGAGCACGACGGGGGCACGGGCCTGGCTGGCGGAGTCGCCGGGGAGATGGCCGGGGACGGCTTCGAGGAAGCGCGCGTCCTCCAGCCATCGCGCGATCATGGTCCGCAGGAAGCGCCGGAGCTGCGCCGGCGCGAGCTTCGCCTCGTCCGCGAGCCCCGGACGGCCATCTACGACGGCGATGATGTCCTCGATGTCGTGGCTCGCCACGAAGTCACCGCGACCGCGAGACCGAAAAGCTTCCATCTTCGTCGCGACGAAGAGCGGTGCGAGGACGACGCGTATCCGAACGCCTCCCGGGAGCTCCCGCTCTTCCGACTGCTTCCGCGCCATCCGGTACCACCGGTTCGAGAACCCCAGCACGCGCTCGAGGACCGGCATCACGTCGATTGCGAGATCGCCAAAGAGCCACCGGCAGAGTGGCGCGCCCTCACGCTGATCCTCCCGGAACCCGAGTGACCGGAGCCGCTCCCCGAGCCCAGACCACGCGCCGTGCGTCGTGACCTCGACCACAACGTCGACGTCCTCGGTGAAGCGCGGGTGGGGCGCGGCGGGATCCGTGATGAACAGGTCCACGACGGCTCCGCCGACGAACACGACCTCGTCCCGAAGGTCCCCCAGCGCCCGGGCCGCCCGCACCAGCATCTCGACGTTGCGGGTCATCGCTTGCGCTTTTCGAGGAGCATCCGCTCGAGGAGATCCGTCGCGACCTTCCGCTCCCTCGCCGTGCCCCCACGTATGGCATCGATGAGCGCCACCGCCTCGTACATCTGCGGGTCCGCGAGAATGGCCCTGACGACGGCCTGCGACGCGTAAAGCGGCGAGAACGACTCCCCGCGGACAGGACCCTCGGGATCCGGCCACACCGGCGGAAGTCCTTCATTCCCGACGAGCCTTTGCCGGAGAGCGGGAGCCGCGTAGCTCGTCGGATACCCGCGCGTGACGGGGCCGCGCGCAACCGGAAACGCGTACTTCGCGCCGTGCACCAGGAACTCCAGCAGGTTCTGCGAGTGAACCCCGATCCGCCTGGGCTCCTGGGCGATGGCGAGCTTCGCCGCGACGGCCCGCTTGACGGCGGCGTGGACCTCGGAGGCGCTCATGCCGAGCGCCGCGGCGACCTGGGGGTACGACCACGCGACGTCGCCCTGCAGGGCGAGCTTGAGGAGGACGAGGACGTCCTGGGGCTTCAGTTGCGCGGACTTCGGGAGCACATGCGTAGGCTATTCGCGAATCGCGAATCGCGCAAGATGCGCGCGCCCTGCCTCGTCGCTTGGCGGCTGCTGGCCGAGTTCCTGAGCGTATGACGTCATGGCGTCGTGGCGCGCCGGCGTTCGCTCCTCCCTTACTTGCCACTGGCACCTCCGGCATGCGGTCGCAGCTCGAGGCCCTGCTGATGACCGACTTCGGCGAGCTGCTGAAGGCGCCGCAGCCGACCCTCGATCTCGCCGAGGCGTACCAGACCGGCGCGATTGTCTACTTCGCGCTGCCCGTGGCGCGGTTCCCAGAGACGGCGCCCCTCGTCGCGAAGCTCATCATCTCGGACCTCAGCAGCGTGGCCGGGATGGTCCAGGACGGGCAGCTCGAGCGGGGATTCGCGTCGATTGTCATCGACGAGTTCGCGGCGTTCGCGATGCCCCTCTTCGTCGATCTCTTGAACAAGGGGAGGTCGGCCGGGATGGCGATCACCATCAGCCATCAGTCGATGCGGGGCGACCTCGCCGCCGAGAGGGGCTTCGTCGACCAAGTGGCAGACAACACAAACATCAAGATCTGTCTCCGGCAGAGCGCGGACGCCGAGTACGTCGCAGGGCTCAGCGGCACGTACAAGACCATCAAGCAGACGGAGCAAACGCTCGCGTCGCTGTTCGGCCACGAACGGACCGGGGCCGAACCTCATCCGCCAGCTGCACCAGGGGTATGCCGTCGTGCAGATCAACGCCCCGGCGACGCTCGACCTGGTGAGACTCGACCATCTCGACACCTCGGGATTCCCGGCGTACTCCCCGCCGCTTCAGGACCGTGCATCGTCGATCGGCCTCGATCTCCGGAGGCGCGCCGCTCGTCGCGCGCAGAGCACAGCGCCGCCGGTTGCGCAGGCGACGCTGATGTTCGAAGGAGCCTAGTGCCTCTCGATTCCTGCGTGCGCAGGGGTCGATACAGCGGTCCCCCACCGCCACCGGCCGAAGGATGAGGTAGACTTCGCGTTGATGTCACCACCGGCCCCGCGCGGCCCCCGGATCAGCGGAGCCACCGGGTACCTGGGCCTGCCATCAGCGGTCCTCCTTGGACGTTCTGGGGCCGTGGCCAGGGCTGCCGCCGCCGGCTAAAATGAGGGTGATGCGAGTCCTCAAGGCGCACATCAAGGGCGGCCAGGTGGTGGTCGACGAGCCGACCGAACTCCCCGAGGGTTCAGAGGCACACGTGATCCTCGACGAGGAGATGAGCGAGGCCGAGCGCGCCGCGCTGGACGCCTCGATCGAGGAGTCGGAACGGGAGCTCGACGCAGGCCTTGGGATGAGCCTGGACGAGTTCTGGGCCGAGTTCCGGGCGAACCGAGGATGAAGGTCCAGCTGTCGCCCAGGGCGCGGCGGGAAGCCAACCGCTGCGACTCTTGGTGGCGTGCGAACCGACGGGACTCGCCGGACTTATTTGAGCACGAGCTCTTCCGCGCCCTGGAACTGATCCAGACTGCGCCGCGCAGCGGGACCCGATACGTGACCGGAAGTGGTCGAGACTGCCGGCGCGTGCTGCTGCCGCGCACCCAGCACTTCGTCTACTACCGCATCGTCGAGCCCGATGAGGTGCGCGTGGTCGCGGTCTGGAGCGGCCAGCGCGGCAAGGGCCCGGCGCTGTAGCTGGAAGGGCATCGCCGGCCGAGCGGTGCCCGGGAAACGCCATGCCGCGCGCGGCCACCTCACTCGCGTACCGGCGAATCCGCTCGTCCGCATGCGAGAGGAACCGCTCGAAGCTCTTCCTGTGCTTCCGCCGAATGAAGCCGTTCCAGTCAACGAGACGGTAAGATGCCGCGCGTGGCCGCGGCCGGAGAAATGCTCGTTGGCCCTCACACGACCGCAGCACCAGCAGGAATGACCTCGCTTCGCCCGCCTCTTCATCTCTTGCCGTCCTTGCCTGGTCGGGTCACACGTTCGCCACCCCGACCCTGGCCCGAGCAATGAGCGCGCCGGCGTCGGCCGCGATCGCCGCGACGAGCGAGTCGGGCGGAGCGATGGTCACCGCCGCGAACGCGCGTGCCGCCTCTCCGGCCCGGGCCAGCGCGCCAGCCTCCGGTTCCGTGAGGAGCCCGGCCGACACGAGGTGGCCGTGGATGGCGGCAAGCAGCGCCGCGGGTTCGGACCCGGGATCGCCGCGCGGGTCCAGCGCGCGGCACGCCAGCGCCATCGCGTCGCGGAACAGACCTAGCGACTCGGCCGGCTGGCCGGCCGACACGAGCGCGCCGCCACCTACCTTCTTCCGCTCGGCGAGGGCGACGAGATCACGGCGCGCCGCCAGCGCGGGATTGTCCGCCCCGGCGCTCCGCGGCGCCCGGTAGAGCACCTCGGCCCCGGCAAGAGGCGAGGCGCTCCCGAGCGGGTGGAGCGCCTCGGCGGCGCTCGCCGGGAGCAGGATGGCGCCTTCCGCCGCCACCGCCGACGCCTCGCCGCGGACCACGCCAAGGAGTCGGCCGTCGGCGAGCCGGACCACCTGCTCGAGCGCATCGCCGATGCGCGCACGCAGTGCGGCGACCGGATCGGGCGGCGTCGCCGCGGCAGCCGCCCGCCCGGTGGAAGCCGCGAACTCGCCCCTGAGGAGCGTCGCGATCCGGCGAGCCATCGTCGAGCGCTCCAGCTCCACGGTTTCGTGGTCGTCGCCCACCGCAGCAGCGAAGAGCGCGCGCTTCCCGTCGAGGGTGCCCTCCAGGCGCTCCTCGAAGCTCCCCTCCGAGACGAGGAGGACCACGTTCACCGCCTCGCGCTGGCCGAGCCGGTGGACGCGCGCGATCCGCTGGGCGAGCACCGCCGGGTTCCACGGCAGGTCGAGGTTCACCACGTGGCTCGCCGCCTGGAGGTTCAGGCCCACGCCGCCGGCGTCCGTGGAGAGGAAGACCTGGCACTTCGGGTCCTCGCGGAAGCGGTCGATGAGCCGGCCGCGCGCGCCCGAGGGCACGCCGCCGTGGAGCCGCACGTAGCCGACGCCGAGCCGCTCGCACACCTCGGCCGCCATGGCCTGCATCCGCTCCCACTCCGAAAAGACGACCACCTTGCGGCCGTCGCCGAGGCAGATCTCCTCGAGGAGCCGCTCGAGCTCGTCGATCTTGGGCGCACCGCGCGTCTTCTTGTCCACGAGCCCGGCCGCGTCGCACGCCATGCGCATCCGCTGGAAGGCGCGCATGAGCCGCTGCTCCTCGACCGGAGAGAGCGGGCGCCGCTTCAGGATCGCGAGCAGCCGCGACGCGCTCCCCTCCGCATCCTCATGGATCCCCTGCTGCTCGGGCGTCATCGACACGGTGAGCCGCGATACGAGCCGGTCCGGGAGATCGGAGAGCACTTCCTCCTTGCGGCGGCGCAGGACGGCCGGCGCGATCCGAGCCCGGAGCCGGTCGAGGTTCCGGTAGCCGGTGGGCCGGCCACTGGCGTCGAGCGTGGTGAACTCCTCGTTGAACCGCCAGAGCGGTCCGAAGAGGTGCGGATCGACCACCTGCATGAGGCTGTAGAGATCGTCGAGCCGGTTCTCGATCGGCGTGCCGGTGAGGACGAAGGCGAAGCGGCTCCTGAGCCCCTTCACCACCGAGGCGGTCCGGGTCCGCCAGTTCTTGATCCGCTGCGCCTCGTCCAGGATGAGCAGGTCCGGCGCCACCTCCGCGAGCTCGCGCTCGTCGGCGCGCGCCAGCTCGTAGCTCGTGACGAGCACCGGCGGCGCCTCGGCGTAGGCCGCCTGCCGCGCCTCGCGCGGGCCCGCCACCACCGCGACGTCCTCCGCGCCGAGGCCGGAGAACTGGCGGATCTCTCGGAGCCACTGGTGCTTCAGCGACGCCGGGCAGACGATCAGCGTCCGGCGCACCTCGCCGCGCCGGGCGAGCTGCGCCATCGCAGCGATGGCCTGCGCGGTCTTGCCGAGCCCCATCTCGTCGGCGAGGAGCGCCCGCCCCCGCGAGGCGAGGAAGGCCACCCCCTCGATCTGGTACGGGTAAAGCTTCATTCGCAGGCCGGGCTGCTCCGCTCCGGCCGCGCGCACCTCGGCCTCGACCGCGCGGCGGCGCCGCTCCAGCCGCTCGGCCTCGACCGCCCGCTCGCCCAACCGCGCCACCTCGGCGGGAATCTCGACGCCCGCCTCCATCGCGGCGCGCTCGAGGTCGGGCCATGCTGCCGTGAGCGAGCCGCGCAGCCGGCCGTCTGGCCCGAAGAATCGCGCCGCCAGGCGCCGCTCCACGGGCCGCGCACCGTCCGTGAGGCGGATCCCGACCGACTCGTCGGGCTCGAAGACGAGATGGAGGTAGCTCGCCGCCGGGCCCTCGCCGAGCGCGCGCTTCACGCGTCGGGGCGCGTCGGTGCGCAGGTGATGCAGCACCGCCTCCACGTGCTTGCAGGTGCCGAGGAGGTTCGTCGCGAAGTCGGGGCAGGTGCAGCCATTGTGCGCGGCGTCGAGCGCGCGCAGCGTCACGTGGTAGGCGCGCGAGGACGGGGAGGCGACCTGGTACTCGCCGAAAAGGCCCTGCCGCCCACCCGGCCGCCGCCGGATCTCGAACAGCTCCGAAGCGCCGCGCGACTCGCGGCGCTTCCGCTCCACGTCGCGGGGCGACGTGGCCACCTCCTCGTCCTCGATCTCCGCTGGCTGCGCCTCGCCGAGCAGGAGGAGCCCGAGCGCCGCCGTGTGCCCGCATCGTTTCGCACCGCAGGTGCACGATGAGAAGAGGCCGTCGTCGATCCAGCCGAGGCGGGCGCGGTGGGCCCGCCGGTCGGCCCCGACCACCACGGCGTCCGCCCGCGCTGGCCGCAGGTCAGGCCGAGACACGCGCCCTTGCTCGACCGCGTCGCGGCCTTCACCGAGCGCCTCCTCCTGGAAGGCGCCGTACACGACGTCGGGGGTGAGGCGCTCGATCAAGGTCGGCGAGCGCGCGGCAGCGGCGGGCATGGTGGGCTCCAGGGTGGAGGCCCTTGATATCGAGGGGGTCTGACTCGATGGGCCGTCGAGATCCCGGAGCAGCTTGGACCAGCTCGAGGCCGGCAGTACCGACGAGCCGCGGCCGCTCCTCCCCGAGCCGCCGGCGAAGCCGAAGGGGAGCAAGCTCGAGAAGTGGACCTGCCCGTGCGGCGTGCGTTTAATCCCGGTTCCCGGGCGCCTGGCGCGACGCTGGGCGCCGGGTCGCGCGGCCGCGCGGGATCACCGCGACGGAGGCGTGGCGCTCACGCGACCCAGAGCAGGTAGAAGCCGAGCGAGACCAGCGCGGCGCCCGAGAGTCGGTCAACCCAGAGGCGCCAGCCGAGCCGGTCGAGCCGACGTGCGAGGCCGCTCGCAGCCGTGCCGAGGACCACCATGGGGAGGCCCACTCCGATCCCGTAGGAGAAGAGGAGCGCGGCGCCGTAGGCGACGCTCTGCTTGTAGGCCGCGAACGACAGCACCGAGGCGAGCACGGGGGTTCCGCAGGGCGCGATCACGAGCGAGAGCAGGAGCCCCGTCGCGAATGCACCGACGATCCCTCCGGTGCGGACGGTCCCGGAGAAGGAAGGAAGCGGGATCCTCACCCAGCCGAGGAGATGAAGTCCCATCGCGATCGGGACGACGGCGATCATGTAGGGAGCCCATCCGCCGAGCCCGGACAGCGCGCGCCCGGCCATTGCGGCCGCCACACCGAGCAGGGCGGTCGCCGTCGCGACGCCCACCACGAAGGCGCCCGAGTGCCGAAAGCCCGAAGCAGGTTGATCGCAACGACCCGCGCAGCAGGTCGCGGCCGCGGCCGGATAGAGGGGGAAGCAGCAGGGGTTCAGCCCGGCCACGACGCCGCCAGCGAGCGCGAGGGGCACGGCGAGGAGGCCGCCCGACATCGCGGCGGCGCGCAGGGCCTCGACGAGCGCGGTCACCTCTTCTGACCTTCGAGGCGGGCGAGGTCCGCGGAGATCGCAGCGAGCGCGTCGCTCGACTCGCCTTCGCGGCGCGCGACCACGCTTCCATCCGCGCCCAGGATGAGGACCGTCGGCGTCACGGTCACGGCGTACCGGGCAGCGCCGGGATTAGCGGGGCCGATTTCCTGGACATCCACGCCGCGCGCCTTCGCCTCGCGGACGCGCCGGATGATCTGGCCACAGCCGCACTCGCTGTCGGCTTCGCGGGGATCCGCGACGAGGACGACCGACGGGCTCGCGGCGCGCGCGGTGACGGCGGCCTCCGCCGGACGCTGCCGCGCCACCTTCACCCCGATGAGGGCGCCAGCGGCCACCACGACGGCGAGCGCGCCGAGGGTCTTTGCGTTCATGGCGTTGCTCCTGCGGGACGCCGACCGGCGTCAGCGGGTGTTCAGGTGGAGCCGCTGCATCCACAGCTCTCGGGCGCCTCTTCGGCCGGACCCGGGCCCGGAGCTCGGTCCTGCACGTATGGCGCGCCAGTTCGGAGGCTCTCCTCGGCGCGTGCCAGCTCGCGGCCGAGATAGACCGCGTGATCGAGTCGCGACAGGATCCCGCGCTCGACCGCGGTCGCTCCGACCGCGCTCGCCGTCGGTCCCTCGATGACGAGCTCCAGGACACCGTCCTTCGCGTAGTGCTCCACGACAAGGCCGCGGGTGCGGTCCGGGTAGACGACGAGAAACCCGGCAGGATCGAGGACGAGCCGTCCGGGCTCCTGCGCCCGGATGACGGGGATGGCCGCGACCACGGGAGCGCCAGCGAAAGGTCCAGGGGTTCGCGGCGCGCACGATTCGATCTCGCGCGCGATCCGCGTCCCGTCCTCGACGCCGGCGAGATCGACGAGCTCCACTTGACGCCGGAACGCCTCGACCTCCTCGCGCATCACGTTCTTCAGGACCGGCCGCTTTCCGCGCGCGCCCAGGATCCGGCCGGCATCGTCGATGCCGTTCGCGCAGAGCGCCGCGAGCGACTGACCGGGAAGGTGGCCGATCGCCTGGCGCGTGTCCTCACCGCAGAGCACGAAGAATCGAACGTTCGGGTTCGCGAGGACGTTCCGGACGATTCGCTCGATCCCGAGGTTCTCGGTATGCAGCGTGCCCACGATGGCGAGCCCGCCCGGTCGACGCTCCGCGATGTCCTTCTCGAGATGAGAACTGTTCAACGTGCATACCGCCACGGGCGCACCGTGGCGCACGACTACGTAGTCACCGGGGAGCGGAGGCCAGCCGCTCCGCGGCGCAGGAGCGTCGGTCGGACAGAGCGGTGCGCGCGCCTGGTCCGGGAAGGCATCGGCGAACGCGTTCTCCGCGACCGCGGGGAAGCAGACCTCGCATCCGAGGCAGTCGTACTTCCTCGGCGCGAACGTCTCTCGCGCGCGCGCGAGCACGGGCGCCAGCTCGCGGCGACCCGCGTCGGTCTGCTCGAGAGCAGCGACGGCCGCATGGAAGCACCCACACGCGTGGCACTTCTTCGCGGCGATCGCCTCCGCGAGCTGCTCGGAGACGATCGCGAGCGCCTCGGAGCGGTGTGAGCCGTCGTTCTCGGGCATGCTTGAACGACCTCAGGCCGCAGCCTGGCGGACGGCGTGCGTGGCGAGGTCGGCCGCGAAGCGATCCCGCAGCGAGTAATAGGCCATCTTTCCGTCGTTCCGGAGCTTCAGGATGCCGAGCTGCCGGAGCTTGCGCAGGTGATGCGAGGCGGCCGCGACGCTCATGCCGAGGACGTGGGCGACGTCGCAGACGCAGAGCTCGTCCGCGACGAGCAACGCGTGCAGGATGCGCAAGCGAGTGCGGTCGGCGAGCGCTGCGAACAGGACGCGCGCCTCCTCGAGCGCCTCATCGGAGGGCAGGTCGCGCTTCACGCGTGCGACCAGCTCCTCCTTGAAGCAGGGGACGTTGCAGAGGTCGCCGCAGGTTGCGGTCGGGAGACGCTGCCGGGCGGGTCTTTTCAAACGCACGTTTGAATGATATCGAGTTCGGGCTCGCGCTCGCAACCCCCGCCAGGGCGGTGTCTCTTGAACGACGTCGCAGTCGATCATCGCGCTTCTTCCATCCGGCACGCCCTTCGCCTGGAGGGGCTCACGATCGGGTGGAACGTCGTCGAGGGCGTGGTCGCGATCACGGCGGCGGTACTGGCCGGGAGCGTGGCCCTCCTCGGCTTCGGGATCGACAGCTTCGTCGAGAGCGCCTCCGGCGGCGTCCTCGTGTGGCGCCTCCTCGCGGAGCGCCGGGGAATGTACCCCGAGGCGGTGGAGCGCCTCGACGCACGGGCGCACCGGCTCGTCGGCGCGACGCTGTTCTTGCTCGCAGCCTACGTCGGCGTCGAGGCCGCCCTCGCGCTCTGGAACCGCGACCAGCCTCGGCCGAGCGCAGTCGGGGTCGTCCTCACGCTCGTGTCGATCGTCGCGATGCAGTGGCTCGCGCGGGCGAAGCGGCGTGCGGCGGAGCAGCTCGGGAGTCGCGCGCTCCATGCGGACGCGTTCCAGACGACCGCGTGCTTCTGGCTCTCAGTCATCACGCTCACCGGTATCGGCTTGAATGCCGCCTTCGGCTGGTGGTGGGCGGACCCCGTCGCCGCGCTCTCGATGACGTGGTTCATCGCGCGGGAAGGCGCAGAGGCATGGCGCGGCGAGGAGTGCGGGTGCGAGGGCGAGCTCGCCGCCCTAACGCCGCGAGTGCCGGATCGCCGGAAGGAAGCCGCGCAGGGGCCGTGATCGCTTCCTCACGTCGCACCTACCGCATCACCTCTCGAGCAGCCCGCGATCCGCTTCCGGTCATCATCATCGTCATCATCACTACGTCGCAGAGCCATCCAACACGACTCAGCAGCGCTCCCAGGTATTCGAGGATGACGTCGAAGCGCTCACGGTCAGTCATGGTTCAAGCTCGGGAGGCTGTCGAGGTCCGCGTCCTTCACGGTGCGCCTCATCATCGGTCCTCGCGGCTGTGCCATACGCGGGCGATGACCACCGCGTCCTCGTCGATGCGGTACCGCAGCACGTAGGCGGTTCGGCCGGCAGGTGCGAGCAGCTCACGCCAGTCTTCGTCTTCTACGACATGGCCGAGCTTTGGGCGTTCCCGGGGCATTGCCGCCGCCTGCAGGATTCGTTCGGCGGCCCGAGCAGCGGCCGCCGCGTTCTTGGGGCCCAGGAAGTCCCGGAGTCGGGCGAGATCGCGAACTGCGTCCGGAGCCCACCGGAGCGTCTTCACCGCGTCCGCACCTTGCGGATGCGAGCGGGCGGCTGCTGTTCACTCGCCGTGCCCCACGTCTTGAGCCACGCCTGCACGTCCTCGTCGGCGATGTACTCGCCGGTCGCGTCGTAGCGGGCGAGGCGCTCCCGCGTCTCCGCTCGGGCGCGCTCGATCTCTTCCTCGCGCTCCACGTAGAGGCGAATGGCCTCGACCATCAGCCAGTGTGGGCTCCGTCGCTTCGCCTCGCCGAGCGCCTGGAGCCTCTCGCGGATCCCGGGGTCCAGTTTCACCGCCATGTTCGCCTTCTCGGCCATCCGGTCCTCCGAGTAGAAGCTATTACTACTGAGTCGTAACCACAACCCGCGGCGCCGCCCCACCAGGCGTGCGGGTACGGCGCGCCGATGTGATCTGGAGCGCGGCGTCGACCGGCGCCGCAAGCCTAACGAAGCGGAATCACTTGCAAGATGACGCGCTCCGAGCGCGCCTCTTGAGATCACCCTCGACGACAAGGCGCGCGGCGCCGAGCGCGAGCACGGCGATCCGTCCGAGCTTCTCGCTCCGGAACACCTGCCCTGCTTCGAGCACCCGGTCCTCCGGGTCGCCCTCGCGCGTGAGCCACACCGAGCCCGCGGCGCAGTGCACGGTCGCGCCGCCGAGGCCGACGCGGCGGCTCCATGCGACGGAATCCGCCAGCTCGAGCTCCACCCGCGCGGCGCGTGCTACGGGCCGCATCAGCCGCCTGGCTGCGTGGAGCACTCGCGCGATGAGACGCGACGCAAGCCCTGACGCCGCCATGGGGCCGCCGACGCTCCTGACCAACGGTCCGGTCATGCTGGATGGGTAGCATTCCGCGACGAGGCGGTGCAGATACAGAGTTGCCGATATGGCACCGGTACAGTTTCCACGGCGCCGCGCGGGCGCTACCATGCCCTCGATGCCGCAAGCGACACGCCCCGGGCCCGCCGACGGGCGCGCCACGCGCCCGCGGTACGCGGAGATCGCGCGCCGCTACGCGAAGGCCATCGAGGACGGCACGTACGCGGCGGGCGACCGGCTACCGTCCATCCGACTCATCCGCAGGGACGAGCGGGTCTCCGCGTCCACGGTGATCCAGGCGCTCGCGCAGCTCGAGTCCGTCGGGGTGATCGAGGCCCGGCCACGCTCCGGCTTCTTCGTTCGCGCGCGGGCGATCGCGCCTCTGCCGTCGCCGGCCCGGCCGCACCCGGGCGCGACCGCCGTCACGGTGAGCGACCTCGTGCAGGAGGTCTACCGCGCCGCCCGCGATCCGCGCCTCGTGCCGCTCGGGGCCGCGACACCCTCCGCCGCCCTGCTCCCCGCGCGCGCCCTCGCCCGCGCCATGAGCGCGGTGGCGCGCCGGGCCCGGACGGGCGGAGTGGAGTACGAGATGCCGCCCGGGCTCCTCGAGCTCCGCCGCATCGTCGCGCAGCGCGCCGTCGCCCATGGATGCGCGCTCTCTCCCGACGATCTCGTCGTGACGAGCGGCGCGACCGAGGCGATCCACCTCGCGCTCCTCGCGGTGGCGTCCCCGGGCGACACGGTCGCCGTCGAGACCCCGGCGTTCTACGGGACGCTGCAGGCGATCGAATCGCTCGGGCTTCGCGTGTTCGAGGTGCCGTCCCTCCCCGGGACGGGGCTCGACGTGAGCGAGCTCGAGCGCCGGCTCGAGGGGAACCGCGTGGCCGCGGTCGTCGCCGTCCCGAACTTCAGCAACCCGCTCGGCGGCCTCATGCCGGACGCCGAGAAGGGTCGTCTCGTCCGGCTCCTCTCCGTGCGGGGCATACCCCTCATCGAAGACGACGTGTACGGCGATCTGGCTTTCGGGGACGTGCGGCCGAAGCCGGCCAAGGCGTGGGATCGTGACGGGCTCGTCATCCTCTGCGGCTCGTTCTCGAAGTCGCTCGCTCCGGGCTTCCGCGTCGGCTTCGTGGCGCCGGGCCGGTTCCGCGACCGGGTCGAGCGGCTCAAGTTCGCGACCAACGTCGCGACCCCTACCCTCACGCAGCGCGCCATCGCGCACTATCTCCGCACAGGCAGCTACGACCGCCACCTCCGGACGCTGCGGTCTCGCCTCGAGGACATCGTCGCCCGCATGGCATCGGCGGTCGCGGAGTCGTTCCCGGCAGGAACGTGCGTGTCGCGGCCGCGCGGCGGCTGCTACCTGTGGATCGAGCTCCCGCCCGCGGTGGACGCCCTCGAGCTCCACGCTGCGGCGCTCCGGGCCCGCGTCGCCATCGCGCCGGGGCAGATCTTCTCCGCCACGCGAGCGCACCGGAACTGCATCCGCCTGAGCTGCGGCGAGCCATGGAGCGAGCGGATCGCCTCGGCGGTCGCGACGGTCGGGAGCCTCGCCGGACGGCTCCTGCGAACCCTGCGAGCCCGGGGCCCCGAGAAGGCGGCGTGGAGGCACAACCTGCTACGTGAAGAAAAAGGCCCCGGCGAACCGGGGCCTTAGATGGAGCGGGAAAAGGGATTTGAAGTTTGCCTGGCGGTGAACACTAACTAAGCGACAGTCCACGCCCTTCTGTCGTTTCGGCCGTCATGACGAGCACTTCGATCGCGGAGCCGCTTCCCCGCCCTTCCCCCTCTTTCCCCGGTCGTGCCCCGCGTTCCGGGAGACATGCGGGAGACGCGGTGCACAGACAACAGCCCGCCCGTGGTGGAAGGTTCTCGGTTCCAACGCGTCAAGCCTGCCGCCTCCGAGGGACCAGATCGAGCGCACGCGGCCGAGGCGTGAGACGATGCCGAGCATGGGCGTGGACTGGAAGATGTTCGCCGGGGGCCCGAATACACCCGAGAACGTCGCTCGTAAGGGTGCCGTGCTCGGGGTCTACATGACCGCCGTCGCCGCAGGGTGGACCCGCACACTGGTTGCACAGGCCGCGCAGAAGGTTGTGGTCCCGCCGCTCGCCCCCGAGGCGGCGTTGATCGAGACAGTCGTCTTCTTCGTCCACTTCGCGGATCGCGTCGCTTTCGAGGTGCTTGGGCCTTCGCTCCGCGGGCCGTTCATGGAAGGGCTTGAAGCATCGGTTTGGGACGAACTTGCTCGCGCGGCCGAAGACGATGAGTCACGTGACGAGCAACTGCGCGCGTTCGACTCTCTCCTCCCGAGCCGTGAACAGGAGTACTCGGGATACCGCACCGCCACCGACGCGGGTGCTGGGATGGCGGGCGACTTGTTCTGGGAGTTCTCGCGAAGGTTCCTCCGGGCGATCGATCCCAAGGATCGCGCGCCTGAGCTCGTGTTCGTTGCCGTGCCGAGCGTGATGGCGGAACTTCAAGCCGTTGGGATCGACGCGCCTCCTGGCGGCCGAATGATCCGCGGCCAGGCGCTGCGAAGGCCGATCGTCTAGGCTCGTCCCCGTGGGCGGCCCCCCGGCCATTCTCGACAAGTCAGCGTTCCAGGCGCTGTCGTACGTCGAGCACATCGAGTTCAGGCGGTACTTCCTCGAGAACATCACGCCCGTCCTCATCCTCGAGGTGCTTGGGGATCTCACCAAGCGCTACCGCGACGGCACGATCCCCGAACAGAAGGTGAGGGAGTTAGCCACCAAGTTCGGCAGCAGCGGGGAATTCCTGAACGAGGACTCCAAGTTTATCTGCGTCAACACGCTGGCCGGAACCGACGTTCCTCTGGATGGGCGCATCGTCCCGGCATACATGACGATTGCCGAGGACGAGGAGGGTGCGGCTGCCCTCGTCGAGGACGGTCCTCTGAATCATCTGATCGTGCGGCTCGCCAGTGGGAAGGCTACTCAGGCTGATCACGAACTGGCAGCCAAGTGGCGGAGTGCTTCGCAAGGCCTCAGCTTCACGGGCGTCAACGAGTTCGTGAACCATCACCACATGATCATCCCGCGCGCGTGTACTCCCGAAGAAGCGGTGGGCGTCGCTCGCGGGCTGGTCGACACCGGTTCCCTCCAGGATCTCTGGCTCGCTCTTCTTCTCGACCACCTAGCAGTCCCCAGCCGTACTCGGTCGAGGATCTCAGTCCGATGGCGGCTACGCGGCGGTCTCCTTCGCTCCTTCGCGCCGTACGCGCACTACTGTCTGCACGCGCTGCTCTCCATGTTCGTGGCGTGGCGCAACGACGTCATCTCGTGGAAGCCCACGAACCTTCTTGACCTTCAGTACCTGTATTACCTGCCGTTCTGCTCTGTCTTCGTGTCAGACGACAAGCTCCACCGTGCCCTCGCGCCGGCGCTGATGCGACCCGACCAAGCGTTCGTCGCGATGCAGGACTTCAAGGCCGGGCTCCGGCACACCTACGACTACTTCGCAGCCCTCCCCGACGCGGCACGCATTGAAGCGCGCCAGAAGCTCTACGACTGGCCGCCCGAAACGTCCGTTATCCGCGAGTTGTGGTTGAAGAATGCGCGGTGGATCGGGCCACCTCCCGCACCTTGACAAGGTGCGGGAGCCTGCACTGACCGCGAACGTCGGTGGCGGCCAAACCGCTCACGGATCAAGCCGAGTAGTTTTTCAGCTCCATCTCGGTCGAGCGTCCGAACCTCAGCCGATCCCGATCGCTGTGGTGATATCCAGCCCGACCTCCTGGGCGACGGGCGTCCAGATGTCGGTCTCAACACCGGGCGTCTCGATCGAGACGACGAGCGCGTACCGCACACCCAGTTCACTCCGGTCGCGCTTCTTCTGCTCCTTCCACCAGCCGGTGACCGGGAACACCGCGATCACTCCGCGCTCGGCGAGATCGGCTGCGGTTCCAGTCCACGTGTCCGAGTGCAGGGACCCGGTGTTCCGGGCCCGCTCGCCTAGGAACCACTGGTCGTCCGCGGCGGTGGTCGGACGCAGCTCCTCCTCGTCGAGCGCGCGCTGGTTGAGGCGCTTACGGAAGTCGTCGACGGTCTCAAGCGGCCCCTTCACCTCGAACCTCAGCCCGTGCGACTGGTAGCGGTGCCTCTTCTGCCATCCGCGGCGAGCGGGATTCGGCTCAACGAAGTACGACAGGGTCACCCGTAGCCGTACCGGCGCGTCAGCGAGAGCCTCGAGCTCCTCCTTCGGCCACGGCAGCTCGAACACGTTCATCTCGCGCATCTTCCCATCGGCGAACGGGCGGATCGTCCCCTGCGCCACCAGCGTGAGCGCATCGTTCGCGCTGCGCAGCGCCCTCGTCACGCTCGGGACTCCGAACCCGTATCGCCGCACGAGACGGGCCCGCTTCACCTTCGAAGCGCCCGCGCCTTTCAGATGCGCGCGCATCGCGGGCGTCCACTCGGCGGAATGGACCACGAGTGCCCGGACCGTTTCGGGCCAGAACTGCGGGTACTCTGCCATGACGAGTGCACACAGCCGTGCGACGGCCGCCGACGCAGGGCTCGTCGCCCACGTGGGCACGAACAGCTTCTCGTTCGGCTTGTAGAAGGTGGTCAGGAGGCAGAGGTCCGCGACTGGGAAATCGAGGTTTCCCTGCCCGTCCACGACGATGTTCCCGCCCTCCGCGACCACATCAGGCTTGATGGGCCATGAAGCTGCGAACCCGACAGATGTCGTGCTCCACGGCGATAGGTCACCGTGGTCTGCGACGGGCTCGAAGCCCTCGAACGAGGGATCATCGAAATCGCAGAGCTCGGTACAAGCTCCGACAGCGAGTGCGTTCCATGCTTGCGCCGGATCGTGGACGGCCTCGACGTCACTCCGATCAAGATGGTTCCGCTCCAGCCGGGAGACGTTTCCGGCAGCGAGCACGAACAGTCTTCGAGCGTCGTCCGCGCCATTGAGGTAGACGAGCCCCTGCCGCGACGCGTCGAAGGACCTCCCTGCCGCGAGGGCATCGACAGCGGCCGACCACGACGTCGGCTGGCCACGATCGCGCTCGTCGTTCGAAGTGACCGCCATCGAGAATACGCGGACGCGGTCAGGGAGACGGGACTCGGGATAGCTCACCGCAGTCGCCGTTACCGCACCGTACAGGTCGGGGTCGTTCTTGCCGAACCGCTCGGGAGGGAGGATCTTGACGGACTCAAGGCGGTGCGCCAGGACGACACCGTGAGGAGATGCGAGCGCGGACGCGAGATCACCGTACGCCGCGATGCCGGCCATCTCCGTACCGTGGCCGTGCATCTCCGGCGCACCCCCGTCGTCCTCGAACCCCCACGCCGGATTGGCGGCATACCGGTCCGCATCATCGAGCACGGGTCCGATCAGCGGGTGGGCCCGCGTAACTCCAGTGTCCAGCAAGCAGACCGCCGGAGCGGTCTTCGCTGGCGGCTGCAGGCGATTGACGAGCTCGAGGGTCCACTCCGCCTGTTCGGGCTGAGCCGCATCTGCGAAGAAGCCCGCCAGCTCCTTCGCGCGGCGAACCTCCGCGATGTCCTCGAGCAGGTCTACAGAGGACGACAGCGCATCCTCCGTCCCGAATGCCAGTAAGATGACACGGTCGTCGAACTCCAGGCGACGCTCGCCCACACGGAGCCCGACCTGCTGCGCGAACTCAAGGAACCGAGCGAGTTCGTTCCCGTCCGTCTTACGGAGCCAGACCTCCCACCAGATGGCGTCCGCGTCGGCAGGATATGCGCCAGGCTCATCGGTCCAGAGCGCGCGCAGCGTCGCGCGCCGTAGTGCGGCGACGCGGTCCAGCATGTTCTCGTGCCGTTGTTCGCCCTTCTTCTTTGGTCCCGCCGCGGCATACTTCTCGAACCGGGTGATGAAGTGCTTCACCTGGCCTTCCGGGACGAACACGGTCGCGCGCTCAACCACAACCGCGCGCTTGTCTTGACGCGTCTCGTCCGGTAACGCCTGCGCGGTCGCCGCAACGACCTCGATACCTTTGCGCTGATCCTCCAGACTCGAGACGTTGAGCGGGATGCCGGGCACGCTCTCGAACTGCACGTACAAGCCCGGTTCCGCGCCATGCACCTCGAATCCCGCTGCGGCGCGCGCCTTCTTCACTTCGCGTTCCGCCCGGAGGAGCGAGGCCTTTAGCTTGGTACCGTGCGCTGGCCGGCCGCCGCGCGGCGCCGGAAGCAGCTCAGGCGGAATGGCGGGCGGATGAGGCGTGTACGGCTCTACCGCGGGAGCGTCCGGCACCACGACGTGCCTTCGGTTCCGGGGCGCTGGCATCCGCAGGGTTGCTACGCACCGTGCGCCGCGCGGCGATCCGCGAGCGCCTCCACGAGCGTGGCGGTGTCCATCCCACTCAGGTGAGCAAGAATCACGTTCTTGGCGGCCTGCTCGCAGGCCCGAACGACGTCACCGTGGCTGAGGTCGCGTGCGGCGCCCGCGGCATCGGACCAGCTCACCCTTGACGTGTCGAGAAGCGCGAGCCGTGCCCTCATCACCTGCTCTGCAACCTCGATACTCGGCAATCGATATTCGATCACCTCGTCGAAGCGACGGAACAGCGCTCGATCGAGGAGGGCGGGGTGGTTTGTGGCGGCGAGCACGAGGCTCTCGGACGCATCCTGCTCGAGGAACTGCAGGAACGAGTTGAGCACCCGCCGGATCTCGCCGACATCATTCTTGGACGCGCGATCTGATCCGAGCGCGTCGAACTCGTCGAAGAGGTACACCGCGCGGCTCTGAGCGACCGCGTCGAAGATCAGACGCATCTTCGCGGCGGTCTCGCCCATGAACTTCGTGATCAGCGCGTGTAGCTGAATCGTGAACAGCGGAAGTCCGAGTTCGCCAGCGAGAACGCTCGCCGTCATCGTCTTGCCCGTACCGGGAGGTCCCACAAGAAGCAGCTTCCGGATCGGCGTGAACCCGTGCTCCTGAAGTCGGCCGCGCTGGCGTTGCTCGACCAGCACCCTCTCGATGCGGCGCTGTACCTCAGGGTCGAGCGCCATCTCCCCGAGCCGCGTCTTCGAGTACCCGACCGTCAGCAGCCCGGCGAGCTCGCCGCGCGGCTGAACCAGTGGGACGGGCCGGGACTCGCTCGCGTGCTCGGGCACCGAGCGGGCGCGCATCTCGTCGATCAGCTTCCGAAGCTCCTGCGCAAGCTTCGTGTGACCGGTGCGAGCAGCCTGCGCGGCCATTTGCATGGCGATCGCGTAGAACCGGGTCTCGTCGCCCTCAGCGTGGCTCCTGATGAGCGCCTTGAGTTGGTCTGCCGTCGCCATGGTCCGAGCCCGTCCTTCTCCTACCTCGCGAGTCTGTCTCCGTCCCTCGGGTTCGGCCGAATTCTGCCCGATTAGGGCTGCCCGCGCACCTTTCGGGACGCGCCGCAGGCATCGAAGATGTCCCGAGACGCCCCCCTAAATGGCACGGACAGCCTCGCGGAAGATCCGGTCGCGGAGCTGCGGCTTCACGGCCTCCCGCATGACCAGGTCCACGCGGCAGCCGAGGATCTGTTCCAGCCGCCGCTGCACCCGGAAGAAGTGGAAGAGTCCGATGGACCGGTCGAAGTCGATGAGCAGGTCCACGTCGCTGTCCGGTGCGGACTCGCCGCGGGCTACAGAACCGAAGATGTCGAGAGAGCGAACCCCGAGCCTCGTGAGCTCGGCTCGCTGCTCGGAGAGTCGGCGCTGGACCTCTTCTCGAGTCACGCCCGGATCATAAGAGCGGCCCGGCAGGCGAGGCTAGCAGGGCGTGGCGCTCCCGCGCTCCCGCTGGGTCTCGACTCGGGTCGAACGAGGAAGATCACCTGTAGCGGGTTCGCCCCGCGGTTTGGGCAAAGCGAGACCCTTCTTCGAGCGCCGGCGATGGTAGATGAATCCGGCACGACCAAGCTGGGCCGCAACCGCGCATCGGGTGACGTGACGTGACGCAGAATCGAGAGGACATCGCAAACGAGCTGGTACGGCTCGAGGCCAGGCTCGCCGTGCTCGACGCCGAGCGAGCGGCCATCCGTGCCAGATCACGGCCGCGCGGCGCCACCTGGCCGCTGCCGAGGCCGTGACGATCTCCGTCCCCGCGCTTCTGGACGAACGAGAGGAAGGGCACCAAGGGCTGGTCCCCGTTCTGCTCGAACGAGTGGAAGCGACCGCTCTGCCAGAAGCCCAAGGTGAAGTGCGGCGAGTGCTCGCACCAGGCGTTCGGCCCGGTCACGCCGCAGGTCATCCAGGAGCACCTGCAAGGGCACCACGTCATCGGCGTCTACCCGCTGCTTCACAACGAGCGCTGCCATCTCCTCGCCATCGACTTCGACAAAGGCTCCTGGGCCGATGACGTCGGCGCGTTCGCCGAGACCTGCCGCGCCGTCGGCCTCCCAACCGCCGTAGAGCGCTCCCGCTCCGGCAACGGCGCCCACGCATGGTTCT
This sequence comes from uncultured delta proteobacterium, assembly GCA_963721145.1. Taxonomy (GTDB): domain Bacteria; phylum Myxococcota; class Myxococcia; order Myxococcales; family Anaeromyxobacteraceae; genus Anaeromyxobacter. The sequence continues at coordinate 753,202 of CAVRIC010000002.1, forward strand.
TCTTCGACGAGCCGGTCCCAGCCGTCGTCGCGCGTCGGCTCGGCTGCTACCTGCTCACCGAGACCATGTCACGGCGTCCCGAGTTGGGCATGGACTCGTACGATCGGCTCTTCCCGAACCAGGACACGATGCCACGCGGCGGGTTCGGGAACCTCATCGCCCTGCCCCTCCAGCGCGAGGCGCGCGAGCGCGGCAACACCGTCTTCGTCGACGACGCGCTTCGGCCCCACCCGGACCAGTGGGCGTTCCTCGCCGGTGTGCCGCGCATCCCCGCGGCCACCGCCGAGCTCGTCGCCCGCGAGGCGCAGCGCCAGGGGCGTGGCCTGGGCGTTCGCTTCGCCGCCTCGCCGCCTTCCAGAACCCGGAGTTCTACAAGAAGCAGGCGATGCACCTCGGCACCAGGGGGACGCCCCGCGTCGTGACGTGCGCCGAGGAGTCCGGCGCGTTCCTGAGCCTCCCGCGGGGGTGTGAAGCCGATGCCGTGGCGCTCGTGGCCGAGTGGGGCGGCAAACCGGTCGTCGAGGATCAGCGCGTGAACGGCGAGCCGATCCAGATCGAGTTCCGAGGCGATCTCACCGAGGTTCAAGCCCGTGCCGCCGCCGCCATCCTGCCGCACGACATCGGCATCATCGTCGCCCCGCCGGGCACCGGGAAGACCGTCCTCGGACGTCGTCGCCGGATACGGCCACGTCGTCGTGGACGAGTGCCACCATGTCTCGGCGAGCTCGTTTGGGCGCGTCCTCTCGGAGGTGAAGGCGCGCTTCGTCCTCGGCCTCACCGCGACGCCGCACCGCCGCGATGGCCACGACCCGATCGTCGAGATGCAGCTCGGGCCCGTTCGCTTCGCCGTGAGCGCGAAGGCATCGGCCGCCGCACGCGGACTCGCCCACGGGCTCGTCATCCGGGAGACCTCGTTCTCCGCGACCTGGAACCCTGGCGAGGCGATCCAGGATCTCTACGCCGCGATGGCAGCGGACGAGGCGAGGAACGCACTCATCCTCGACGACGTGATCGCCGCGCTCGAGGCAGGGCGGTCGCCGCTCCTCCTCACCGAGCGCCGGGACCACCTCGAGCTCTTCGTCCAGAAGCTCCGCGGTGTTGCGCGGCACCTGGTCGTCTTGCACGGTGGTCTGTCGACCCGGGAGCGCAAGGAGGCTCTTGCCTCGCTCGCGGCAATCCCCGATGGCGAAGAGCGCCTCGTGGTGGCCACCGGCCGGTACGTCGGCGAGGGGTTCGATGACCCTCGGCTCGACACCCTCGTCCTGGGGCTCCCGATGGCTTGGCGCGGCACAGCACCCGCCGAGCACGTCATCGACTACGACGAGGATGCGTAGCTCTTCTCGATGCCACGGCCTCGGCACCCGTCACTGACCGCGCGATGAGCAGCGGCGTTCTTGGCGATCGCGCCGACGAGCGAACGCGGCGGCACGATGGTCACTGCCGCGAAGGCACGCGCCACTTGTCCGCGCAGGCCAGCGGGCGGCCTGTGCCTCGGCGAGCAGCCCACCCGGCACGAGGTGGCCCAGGATGACAGCGAGCAGGCCGCGGATCCCCCACTTGGCGGGTGGCAGCCGTGGTGCGCCGCCGAAGGCCGTCGCGAGCGCATGCGCCGTGATCGTAGTGGCGCTCGCCGCCTGGCTCGCGCGCCCGTAGGCGCCGCGCAGCAGGGTACCGCCTCCGTAGAGCAGCACCGAGGTGTCGCCGTGACCACGGCATCGAGTTCCGGAATGCGAAGCAACGCGAAGGCTGGCGCGAAGAACGCCAGCCGCCGCGCGCTCTTGAGCGCCCCTGTGCGAACGAACGCGACGGAGCGCGAACCCGACCCGACGTTCGCACTGATTCGCATTGATTCGCATGGCGCCGAGGACGGGCGACGCGATCGCGTCGACGACCACGTGGAGGCGGACGTGGAGCAGCGTGCCCGCCTTCGGGCCTGCACCCCGAGTCTACACCACCAGTGAAGGGTGCAGGCAAGAAGGCAAGGCAGAGGGAAAGGTGAAGAAGTGGAAACAGAAACAGAGACAGAAATGAGAGACATGGTGGAGAGGGAGAAGGTCGAGACAGGGGAGGACGCCGGAGGGCGGACGGGTTCGTTTGGCAGTGAGGAGGGCGGGGCCGGCCAGGGCTCGGGGGCCGTGGCGACGGGTGACGCTGAGAGCCCGGGACCGGGAGGTCCTGAGCTGGGCGCACGAGCAGAAGTTCCTGATGTTCGATCAGGTGGCGCGGTGGTTCCCGGCGGGGCCCGAGAATCCGCATGCGCCTCGCAAGGAGGTGCCGACGCCGGGGACGCTCCGCCGGCGTGCGCGGCCGGGCAACTGGTACGTGCTCGAGCGGCTGCGGAAGCTCGTGCGCTTCGACGTGCTGCGCAGGGTTCCGGTTTACACCGAGGCGGCCGGCGCGCTGCTCCCCGGACGGCTCGGGTTCGAGCTCCTCATCGGGTCCGACCGGTCGAACGGCCTCGCGCGGCTCGACGAGATCGACTGGAAGAACTTCGTCCACGACCGGGCAGCCACCGACCTCCGGTGGCTGCTCGAGAAGGACCTCGGTGGCACGGGGTGGCGGTCCGAGCGCGTGCTGCGGCGAGAGTCGAGTCGAGGCACATCCCAGACGGCCTCGTGACCGTGCCGGGCCGGGGGACCGTGGCCGTCGAGCTCGAGCTCACCAGGAAGAGCCTCCCGCGGTACCTCGACATCTTCAGCCGGTACGTCAGGTGGACGGCGCCAAGTTTAGACTTGGTGCTCTACGTGGTGCCCGAGAAGGCGGACCTCGCACACCTCTTCAAGACGGTCCTCCCCGCGGTCCTCGCGAAGAGCGACCTCTGGGGCATCCAGGCCCCCGACCTCAGCCGGTTCCGCTTCACGACGAGCGCCGCGCTCGCGGAGCGGAGGGCCTGGTGGACGACGTCGACCCCGGCCAGCCCCTCGGCAGGTGACCTGTGATCGCCCTGGTCGGCTGGATGATGCAGGTCGGCGTCCTCCTGCTGCGGCTCGCGGCCTGGGCCGGCGTGGCGTGGGTACAGGTCTGCATCGGCGTGCCGATGCGGGTCTGGTGGTGGATCTGGCGCCGGCCGCTGCCGGTGTTCCGGCGCCTCCAGTTCGCTCTCGTGCCGTGGTTGCTCGTCGGGCTCGTTGCGGCGCCTTGGTTCCTGGTCAGGGAGCTGACCGTCGACGGCAGGCGGCTCCCGCGCAGCTCGTCGCGAAGCTGGTCATCTCCGACCTCAACAGCGTCGCCGGGATGGTCCAGGACGGGCAGCTCGAGCGGGGGTTCGCATCGGTCGTGATCGACGAGTTCGCCGCCTTCGCGATGCCCCTCTTCATCGACCTCCTCAACAAGGGGCGGTCCGCCGGAATGGCGATCACCATCAGCCACCAGTCGATGCGCGGTGACCTCGCCATGGCCGAGCGCGGGTTCGTCGAGCAGGTGGCCGACAACACGAGCATCAAGATCTGCCTCAGGCAGAGCGCCGATGCCGAGTACGTCGCCGGGCTCAGCGGGACCTACAAGACGGTGAAGCGGACCGAGCAGACGCTCGCAGCCATCCACGGCCACGACCAAACGGGGCTCGGGTCAGCGCGCGAGGTGGACGAGTACCACGTGTCGCCGAACCTCATCCGCCAGCTGCCCCAGGGGCACGCCGTCGTGCAGATCAACTCCCCGGCCGCGCTCGACCTGGTGCGGCTCGACCATCTCGACACCTCGGGGTTCCCACCGTACTCACCGCCCCTGCAGGACCGCGCGCCGTCGACGGGGCTCGACCTCAGGAGGCGCGCCGCTCAGCCCCGGGCCGGTTCGCAGCCGACGGCCATTCCGGAATCGCTGACCTTCATCGGTGCCTAGCCACCATGCGCAGGAAGGGCAGCCCTCCCGGTCGCGCGACCCGCGACGTGCCTTTGCTTTCGGCATTGCGGCCGCACCCGGAGGGACCGCTCCCCTAGAGGCGTGGTCAACGCACGCCGGCTTCGCGTCGATGCAGCTCGGGGTGTTCGTTGAACTTACTGCGCGAACTCCAACCTCTCCACCGCCCCGGGTTCGTCGTGTACATTGGGCGCTGGCTCACAAGCTATGGCCTCCATCGGACTCGATCTCACCGATCCATACGCCGCCAAGCCGAGGCCCGTTGACGCGGCGATCGTCGATGAGTCCGGGCGCTGCGTGTTCGAGAGGCTTCCGGGCGTTCCGATGACCGATCTCGGTGCGTGGCTCGCCCCAGTCACAACTGGCGCCGCATCCGGTGATCTACTTGTGATTGACGGGCCGCTCGCCATGAGCACACCCGGAGCGGTGATGAGAACCTGCGAGCGGCTCCTCGGAACGCCCGGCAAGACACCTGATGCCCTGCCGCAACCGCGAACGAAGCCCTTCGCGGGGTTCGTTCGCGGGAGCGTCGAACTCGCCGAGCGGCTGGTCGAGGCAGGGTGGAACCCAATTAGGAACCCGGACGACCTCGCCCCGACTATGCTCGAGGCATACCCGGGCGCCACCTGGCGTAAGCTCGTTGCGCAGCCGTTGCCGCACAAGGCTACGCGGGCCGGGATCGCTGCGCGTGAGGCGCTCCTGCGTGGCCTCGGGCTCGTGTTTTCGCGCGCGCCCGCAAGCCACGACGAGCTCGATGCGGCGCTGTGCGCGTGGCTTGGATGGCAGCTTCGGCGTGTGCAGGCGGCTGTCGTCGTGACCGTTGGAACGCCTTGCTTCGACAGGAGCGGTCGTCTCAGGGAGGGCGTCATCTTGGACGTGGCAGCTGGATGTGCTCAGGTGTCGCTTCGCTCGCACGACGATCCGAACCGCGCTGCCGCCGCTCCGCCACCGACGCACTCGAAGTCCCCTGGCGCCCGTGCCCGGAGTGAAACCGCGAGTGCCATACTCCCGGACGGGCTCGAAGCTGATTGGATCTACTTCGCTAGCCCCTCGAAAGCGAACCGGTGGGAAACGGCAGAGCTTGCCCTGACGGAAGAGGTCCTGTGGAGGACGGCGTACAACTCGGCAGGGCGCCTCTGTGCGAATGTCGGGAACGTGCGCGTCGGCGACCTGGTACTGCTCGCGTACAGCGCCGGCTCGGCTCGGTGCGACGCCATCGGAACCTTCAGGGTGATGCCGCCGGCCGACCCGGTTACCGGAGCTTCCGCCTTGAACCGTATCTCGGATCCGGTGCTCGCAGACCGCCTCACTGGTTCTCAATATCCGGTGGACCCCGTCGTCGGCGCCCACACGGGCTTCCTCGTGGAGACCGTCTGGGCGCCAGCGCAAAGCGAAACTCCGCAGGTCACCCGTCCCGTAGGAAACAATGCGATCTGGCGAGCCTCGCCGGCTTGGGCCAAGCACCGATGAACCAGGAGAGTGACGACATCAGCGCAGTCAGCGCAGCCGCCGTCGTTTCTCCACGGCTGGCCTTTCATCGTCAGCTCGCGGCGATGTGGATCCGACAGGCGCCCGCACTGGTGCCTCGCATAGACTTCTTCCGGGAACTAGCCAGGCGTGCGGCTAGCCTCCCATCCCAGCCCATCCTCGATGCCACCGAGAAGCTGAACTCGTTCCGCCGTCTGTTCATCGAGCGACCGGATGAGTTCCGGCGGCGGATGAGGGACGCGAACAATCGGACTCGGAGCGCCCTTTCACCCCGCGAACGGGTTGCACTGGGTGCGCTCGACGCCCTCCCCGACCTGCTCGGGCCCCAGGAGGACCTGCACCACGAGCCGACCCACTCTCGGCTAATCGCATTCTTCATGAACCCCAGCCAATCCCCCGAGGTGGGCCTGAGCCTGCTCAGAGCATTCCTCAAGCTGGTCGGCTGTACCGAAGCGCTCCTAGACCCGGCCGACCTCCGAAGCGCAAGCGTCACACCCGAGTCGCTCGTGGAGAAGGGCAGGGTCGACATCCGCATCGCCACGCCGGGGCTTCTGGCTTACGTTGAAGTGAAGGTGCATGCTTCCGAGGGCCCCGACCAGCTCTCGCGGTATCGAAGTGATCTCGAGAACAAGCACGGCACGCGTACGCCGTTGTTAGTCTATCTGACGCTTTCGGACGCTGAAGCCCCTTCTTCCGAACTCGCGTGCGAGCACGTCACTCTCGGTGACCTGCTTCGAGTGTGGCTGCCCTTTGCGGCGGATGGTATCGGCCCCCCTGGGTATCTCGCCAGGTATCTCAAGTCCGTTGCCCTGCTCCTCGGGGCGGGAGGACATGGCGCCTGGGACCGGTGGACGTTCTCCGAACAGCGGAAGGCGCTTCGCCTGTTCGACAAGATGCGACCGAGCGGAGTCGAGGAATGACTGAGATCTCAGACGTGATGGAGTTCGCGGTCCGCAATCCGGACTACTGGCAGGAGCTCTTCTCGGGGGACACGCTCCCGGAAGAACTTACGGAAGAGGAAGGCGCCGCCGTCCAGGCTGCGGTGAATCACATCCAGCAGCTCACGGTCGAACTCCTCCATGCCTCCGCGGCGAGCTTCGCAACGAAGGTGGGGATTCCCAGGAAGAGGCATTGGGAATCGGCGACCCTCAAACACCGGGCCGTCTGGTTGCCAGCTCCCGAGGCCATGACAGATCGATTGTACGACGTTTGGTTCGGGCTCGAACACAACAGATCAGCTGGACGGATCGACCTCTACGGTTCGCTCACGGTCAAGAAGCGCGGCCCCATCGACGAGTTCAGGGCGGCCCTCGACAAAGTGGGGATCGAGCATGACGTTGACGACTACTCGATTTTCCCACCGTACATCAAACTCTCGAAGGGAGGGAGCGTCGATCTGCTCGCCGAACAGGCCGCCGACGCCACCCTTCGAATGTTCGAGGTCCTCCGTCGCTTGTAGAGGTGGCCGCTGCGCGCGACCCATCGTGAACGCCCGGCGTCCGCAAGCCGTCGCCCCATGCAGGGCACCTTCTACTTGCTGCCGCGCGCGGGTGCTGAGCTGGAGTTCGACGCGCCTCAGGCCGCGAACGGTACGGGCTGCCTGGCGTAGAACTGATGCATCGCCTCGGCGGTGACCACGGCCGAGGCTCGCTGTCCCTCGGGCACCCCGGTGCGGGCCCCCTCGCCCCGTGGACCGCCGTCCTCCGCACGCGCGCCGCGACGGCGCTCCCCTTCCCTTTCGCCGCCGCCCGCTTCCTGAGAGCATGCCAGAGGTCGTGGTCGCCCTGGAGTCCCATCCAGAACTCTGGCGTCGTATCGAGCACCTCCGCGAGGAGGATGGCCGTCTCCGCGGTGATCCCCCGCTTCCCGTTGACGATGGTGTTCACCCGCTGGATCGGAACGCCCATCCGCGACGCGAGCTCGACCTGCGTGACGCCGCGAGACTTGAGGAACTCCTCGAGCAGCATCTCGCCGGGGGCAGTCGGGGGTCGGTTCTTCGGCAGCATGGTGGTCCTCACTTCAGTGGTAATCGACGATCTGGACATCGCGCGCATCGCTGCGCTCGAAGCGGAAGACGATCCGGTACTGGTCGTTGATCCGGATGCTGAAGTACCCCGCGTAGTCACCCTTCAGGGCCTCCAGCCGGTTGCCCGGCGGGTCGGACGGGCCTCATGCCCGAAGTTCGTGGTCGAGTAGCTCAGCCATTTGGCTTCGCCCTCACAGATCCGAGCGTGCGGCTTTCCCGCACTCGGCTCTTCCCGAGGGTAACGGAGGTCATGCGGCGAGAACCATTCGAGGGGCGGTGAGCCGGGGTTTGGGCAGGGGAAAACGGTCGAGCTGTTCATTGAAGCGCTCCCAGGTGAGGCGACGCTGGCTGCGCCGCCGGAGGCTGCGGTACCAGATGCGCCGCACCTGGTGATGGAAGCTGCTGAGCGCCCCAGAGTTCGGACGTAGCCGATCACTCACTTGAGCGCCCAGGCGAGCCGCCGGCGGTCGGGATCGCCAGGTAGCGAGAAGCGGCGGCGCGCGATGTCGGCGAGGAAGGCGCGGAGGGCGACGCGCTCGCCCTCGCTCGCGGCCGGCATGAGCCGGATCGTCACGGCGCGTGAGCCGACGTGGACGGTGCCGGGCGCCGCGAACAAGGTGGCGAGCAGCTTCTTCGCCTCGCGGGGTCGGTCCATGCGCTTCGCGAGGAGGACCGCGAAGTCGGACTCTAGATTCGCGAGCGCGGTGCGCAGCGTGTCGAGCACGTTCTTGTAGCCGAGCTCGTGGCGGCGGAGCTTGCCGGCGAGCGGGGTGGCGCTCACCGGTGCGACGGCGGGGACGGTCGCGCGCAGCGCCATGAGCTCGCGCTGCCGCTCCATCGCGGCACGGGCGTCGCGCTCGTACTGCACGCGCGCGGGGTCGTCCGGGTCGGCGCGCACAAAGTTGCGCCACGCCTCGCCCTCCGCGGTGTGCGAGAGCTTGAGCATGCGGTCGAGCCGGCGGCGCGCCGGGTTCGGCACGAGGGCGTCGGGCGGGTACTCTTCGACGCGCCGTCCGTCGAGGTGATTGATGCCCCAGCGCTCGACGCCGTGCTTGAGCTGGTTCTCCTGCAGGCCCCACCGCGCCAGGTGGCCGCGGATGAGCGCCTCGGCCGGCAGCTCGGACACGGCGAGCAGGTTCACCTGCTGTCCCTCCTCGGTGAGGAGCGCGATGCGCCGGACCCGGCCGCGCTCGCCGCGCAGGTTCTTCTGCGGCGCCTCGGTGTACGCGATCCGGATTGGCCGGCGCGGCTCGCTCGCGAGCGTGAGAGTGAGCGACTCCTTGAACTCGGTCGCGCCGATCTCCGGGTACGGCTTCCGCTCGTAGGTGACGAACTCCGCGCCGGCGTCGCGCAGCTCGGCCATCGTCTCGGGGAACGCGCCGCCGCGGTCGAAGACGAGCACCGGGGTCACCTCGTCTCCGAGCGACAGCTTCGCGAATTCCACTACCGGCATGAGCCACTGGCACAGCGAGTCGTGCGAGGTCGTGCTCATCCGCCAGAGCGGGCAGCCCTCCTCGTCGTGCACGTAGTAGTCGGTGGTTCCCGGCACCGCGCGCTTGTCCTGCATGCGCCAGCCCTTGCGGATCACGTGCTGGCCGGTGTACGGCCGCAGGTGATTGTCGACGTAGAGGAAGACTCGGTCGTCGCCCTCGCCGGCGCGGGCGAGCAGGCGAGAGGCCATCGCCTCCGGGAACGTCTTCGCGGCGACGTCGGCGAAGTCGTGGAGCACCCGCCGCGTCCAGCTCGCAGAGATTCCGCCGCGGCGCCGCAGGAGCGTGTCCACGCTCGCGGTCTCGAGCCGCCGAACCCCCTCGACCGAGCCCTCGCCGAGCGCGAGCGAGATCGCCGTCGCGTCGATGGCCGCGCGGAGCGACGCTCCCGTCACCTCGCCTTTGTGCTGCGCGGCGAGGTCGTAGAACCCGAGCTCACGCAGCCCACCGAGGAGGAGCCACGAGCCGACGTGCTGCACCACGGTTCCGGTCGGCGGCGCGACCGCCTCGAGCGTCGGCTCACCAGGAGTCGCCTCGGTGGGGGCGGCGACGGGAGCCGTGGTTGGCGGGGCCTCCTCCACGGCGTCGGCCGTGTCGTTCGCCACGACGAGCGCGAGCGAGGGCTGCGCAGGTGCGGCCGCGTCAGAGGGCGTGGCGGACGCGGTGCGCCCGGCGCTCCACTGGCGATACACCTTGTGGACCGTGCCGTAGCTCGCCTGCTTCGCGACCGCGCCATGCGCCGCGCGAGGACCGAGCCCCTTCTCGAACAGCTCCGTCAGCCGCTGGAGCAGCTTCGGCGTCCGCACCGTCCAGCCGCCGCGCCGGCCGTAGTCCGCGACCGCGCGAGCGCCGCCGTGCTTCCTCCGCGTCGCCACCCGGCCCACGGTCGCGACCGACACCCGGAACGCCCGCGCCACGTCCTCGCGCGAAGCCTGTTCCATCACCACCGCAATGTACACGTCGCGTGAAGCGACGTCGTCGCGGGCGTAGACGCCGAGGAGCTCGCCGCGCACGAACACGGCGCACGTGCCGTCGTCGTGCTGCTCGACGCACCCGCCCTTCCCGAACCAGATCCGACTCGGCTCCGCCTCCGCCACGCCCGCCAGCATCGCACTGCTCGCCGTCGCGATCATCGGCAGCCATCGTGGCACGGCCGATCTCCGCCCCATAGATCGCCGCGTGTCCCATCCCCTCTTGGATCGTGAGACCGCTCCGGCACCGCGAATCTCCACTCACGCAGGGTGACTGACGATACGTCGCTCAACCCCGCGATGTTCGATCGGTCTGCCCGGCCGGGATATGGTCACGCGCGAACTCTGGCGCCCGGAAGTTGGACTGCACGCCGTAGTACGCGTCGTGCCCACGCAGAACGCTGGAGAGCCAGCGGTGCTGAAGGGGAACTGGCGCGTGCATCCGCCGACGGGCTTCCACCCGCAGCTCCTTCAGCTTGCGGGCCATCCGTTTGCTCTGCGTCTTCGGCTTCACGATGAATCGCCCGTCCCTGGTTTTCCCGCAGTAGAGCGTGAAACCCAGGAACGCGAACGTCTCCGGACGCCGCTCGCCGCGCTGCTCTCGCCGGAGGGCGGGGAGCCTTCCGAACTCGATCAGGCGCGTCTTCTCCTCGTGGGGCGCCAGCCGGAAGTGCGCCAGACGTTCCTTGAGGTCGACCTGTGGCTAGAACCACGGGAGGGTACCCACCGCGTCCCTATCTGCGTCGGCGCCGGGACCGGGCAGGCTGCGCCGGACGCGGCGCGCGGACGTACTCCGCCTGGATCGGCCACGGACCAGGGAGATGCGCGCCCTGGACAGTGAACCCCCGGCTGAACGCGCTCCTCACCGCGAGCCATTCCGGCCGCTCGAACGCGAAGTCGATGACTTGCGAGAACGTCTGCATGTCGTAGCCACCGGTCAGGGTGGACCTGGCGCCCGCGAAATCGACGATCAGGTAGTCGGGGTTGTTGGCGGGCGAGGGGGATGGTCCTACCGCAGCTTCGAGCTCGTCCTGAATCCGGCGCCGAACGCGGTTCGCCTGGTTGTCGGCGACGAACCCCGGGAAGCCAACCGCTAGCACGCGCGCGACCCCCGGCTCTGTAGGTAGCGCAGGACCCGCTTCGCGGATTCGGCTCACGAGATAACGGACTCGGCTTCCGAGATGCTCGTTCGCGCCTTGGTTGTATGCACGATCCTTGCGCTCGATCACTACGCTGCCGCCGGTCGCCGGGTCCCAGCAGATGTCGTGCCCCACCGCCAGGTTCCCAGTGATCGTCATCCTTCCGCCGGATGCTTGCATGAGGCGACCGGCAAGGCACACGGTGCCAACGCCGGTGGGCATGCCCCACGCACCCGCGGGCGAATCGATCCCCGCGAGCTCCTTCTTGATGAATGACTGGTGGACGCCACGTAGCGAGCCAGCCCGTCCGTGGAGCGCACGAATGGCCCAGTCGAGTCGACGGAGCGCGAGGAGCCGGTGTCTCCACGCCAGCTCTTCTTCGACCGACTGGAACGGACGCACCTGCTCGCCGCCCTCATGCCGTGCCACAACCTCGAGCATCGCACCGAGAGGGCTCGTGGGCGGGATCCGGAATCCAGGCGCCCACCGTTCGACGAACCACTCGACGACAGCGCGCGCCGTTGCTGCGCCCCGGCCTTCCCGATCGCGCAGGTCGCCGGGTTCGGGTGTCGGCCACGGGAACATGGCAGGCATACGGGGCAGGGTAGCATCCTAATCGGACGTGCCGCGCCGCGGACGTTCGAAGGTGAACGAGCATCCGAGGGAATTGCTGGGCTGCGCACGGATGCGCGTCCGTACCGTGCCCCGCGCTCACTCTCACGAATTCCCGAAACGGTCACATCTTACAGCGGGATCACGCAAGGTCCTTCTCTTCACCACACTCCCGCCGAGCCGAAGTCAACGATCGCAAACACGTTGCTCCCCATCGGACGGGCGGCCGTCCACACTCGCCTGCAGGGGAGCCCAGTCCCGTCGGAACTCCGCCAATCAGCAAGATTCTCAAAGCCGCAGCATGACATTCCAGAACGCCTGCTGCGCGCGATAGGCGATGACTCGGGAACGCGTCGCTTTCGGTGAATATACGTGGCCAAGTCGTTGGCAGCAGTGTTGGGAGTCGTCTGGAGAACTCGCATCATGGGTTCCGGATCGCGTTGACTGGTCTCCTCACCAGCCCAGATCACTAGGAGCGGCCGCGCAGCCTGGTTCGCAGCCGCCAAGCAGACCGCCGTGAGGCTAGCTTCCTTAGCCATCTCGGTCCGCAGATCGCACAACGACCGCATCGTCGGGCCTTCCGATACGCGAAAGATCCTGTCGACTGCCCGTTTCCACCCGAGCCCGCTGAACACCATTTCGGAGCCAACTCGATCTACGAGCGTCTCCCAGCGATCCCGCTTCTTGGTTTCATCTCGAAAGTCGAAAACGAGCTGTGGCTCGAGAACCGGGTGCGCCACTTCGTGCGCCTGCGAGAAGAAGGCCATCTGTTCCTTCCGCCCTCGGGCATCTACCAACGCAACGAACGTTCGATCCCCCTCCGCCAGCGTGCGGCGTCTCAAAATGGCGGCGAGCAGTTCCTCATCGAAGCGGGGCCGCCGGAGCGCGAACCCAAGCTCCCCCATCCGTGCATAGCGCTCGACGATCTGATCCAGTTCGGTGTCAGTGCGGGCCACCTCAAAATGCACCGATCCATGGTCGGCCAAGACGGCGAGCCGGTCGGCAGGGATCAGGTTTGGATCGATAGCGTCGCAGCGTTCATCAGCGGTTTGCCGACACCGACTTACGATTGCGGCCTCGCGTGCCGCGCAGCGGAGGTGGCGCGCAGCGCTGCGCACTTTCTGACGGTACTTTCGCTCATCCGATTCCGCAGGCGCACTCATCGTCAGCCCTCGATGTACTTCTTGAGCGCTTGATAGATGTTCAACCACTCCTCTGCGCTCGGCTCCTTGTCCGGCTCGCTGCCTCTCCGTGCCACGATCTGGCGGTAAGCGTCATACAGAGTGACCGTGGCGCGGTAGCTCAGACCGGCCCGCTCTGCCGCCAGCGCAAGGTCCGCTGGAATCTGCGTGGGTTCTCGGCGAGGCACGAGAGGAGGCTCAATACCACGCAATATATAGTCCATGGTCGTGCCCAGGGCGGTTGACAATTGCAGCAGAACGCGACCGCTAGGATTTCGTTTCTCGTTCTCGATCTCGGACAAGAAACTCACGCTGATGCCAGCGCGTTCTGCAAGGCTCTGCTGAGTCATGCCCTGCTTTTCTCGAAGCTTCTTCACCCTTGCGCCGGTGCCAGATGCCATCGCGGATCTTCCGGAAGTGTAACGAGTTGGTCTGGATATACTGTTCCTACGTCACGTACCCGCTTCCACGTCAACGCCGTCGGGGATCTTCTCCTGTCGGAATCCAGTGCTGGTCTCCCATCCCCGTGATCGCCGGTTTCGAACATTCGCCCTTACAGCTATCGAGCGCGACTCGAGACATGGTGCCACGCTCCGCGTAATATCGCTGGGTATACTTTCGCGTATCAGGCGTCGTTCCGAGGACGATGGCGAGGAGTCGGAGCTGCATGAGAGCAGCGACCAGCGCATTGTGACCTATGACACTCGGGGCCCTAAGCTCATCCGCTTCGTTGTCAGCCGGATCCATTCCCAGCTGAGCATAACGCCGCGCCGCAGGTCGTTCCCGAGCGTCCGTTGCTTCAGCTTGTGTGTATGCGCCCTGGCACTCCAAACACGGAAGCCCAGGACCCGCAGCGGACACCTGGGATTTGCCAGCGAGAAACGCACCCGTCTTCGGATCCCCGAGCAACGTGGTGCCACCATCCACCACTGGTATGAGGTGGGCGTAAGCGACGTGGTCGAGTACTTGGCGTGCGAACGCGCTGTCAGCACCGCAGAATATGAGATCGCAGTCCAGAAGAGGAGCGAGCCCAGTCGTTTCCACAACGCTAGCAACGTGGGCTTCTGCCCGAAACCCTGTCGCGGTAGCAGACCTTCGAGCGAGATCTGCATACAAGTCGACCTTCGGCCGGGCTAATCGCGCATCGAAGATTGTGGCTCCCTGCGCCCGGTTCAAGTTCGCCTCATCTATGGAGTCGTAGTCGACGAGGACGAGAGAGCCCACTCCGACGCGAGCCAGGTGCTCAGCCAGAATCCCACCAACCCCGCCGAGTCCCGCGATCCCAACCCGGAGCAGAGCCAACGCCTGCTGACCGGGCTTCCCCCACAGGAGAAGGCTGCTATCGAAGAATCTCAGATCAATGGTCGGCGCTGCCTTGCCCGGAACGCCTTGATATATTTGTAATGATTGTCCGACAACCCGGATCTTCTCTGCATACCAGTACCTGCCGCCTGCAGATGTGTACGCATGAAGTCGGGCCTCTCGGTCGTTCTTCGGTTGAAGGAAATGGTACTCTCGAACGCTTAGCGCTCCATTCGGCGTCATGATTCCTGCTGCCACGGGCATGTTGTCGTCGAGCGCTTGAGCTACAGCGTATAGCTCTCGCCTGTCACTCTTCAGATCTTGGTTGCTCGGCGGACTAGGAATCAGTCGGTCGGTTTTTGCTCCCAGGTGAGAATGGAAGTGGATGACGCCCGCATTTTCAACGGTTGCTTGCTTAATCGCACGCCGATAGTAAGCGTTTGACATGACGAGGCCGTCATCTGTCCAACGGACATCGCCTCGTTCTTGAGGAACAAGATTCGCAAGCAGGAGCGACCGTCGCCTGGGTCCAGTGGCGACCCTTAGAGTGGCAAGGGTGCCATGCTCTGGATCGAGACGCTGGCTCTTCTTCGGTGGCGGGAAAAGCGTAGCCCTGAGCGTGTCGTGCTGTGATTCAGTAACGGCGAAGTTCAGGACATCCCGAGTCGGATTCTTCGTTCGAACCATCGAACCACTCCCAGAATATCGGCAGGACTCCGGACAGGCGGGCTCTCAGACCATGTCCAGCTGTAATAGTGGTCGCCTCCACGGTCTCGAACTGGCTTCGCGTTGTCGTGTCCGGGATGGTGGTTGTCCCCGTTGATTCCGCCGTTCTTACCCGGCAGCGCAGCGATCGTGACAAGCCCCCACGGTCCGTTGTCAGGAAAGCTCACCGGAAATCGGATCCACCCGCCGAGGTGTTCGTCGGGCTCCTTCTCCACGACGGGCTTGCGAAGCGCGTGGACAAACACGTAGGCGAAGTTGCCTTCAACGGCATCCAACCGAGCACTTGGATCACGCTCGGCGCGCAGGACTGCCAGACTCTCCTGCAGCTTCTGCGGAAGTTCGCTCTCGTTCATGACCTACCGCTTCCCCCCGGAGTAACGCTGAAGAACTTCGACTTCTCATCGCGGAGGTCGACTTCGTCGTTCGGTTGATAATCCTTTACGACGTCGCCGTTCGGATGCGTCAGCGCTTCAAGGATGAACCCGTCAGGCGGCGTGAAGTTTGCGCGGATCATGATCGCGCTCGCCTTCACAAGGTCTTCCTCCCAGGTTTGCTCCATCTTCCCGACGTGGATGACGTGATGCACCTTCTCCGTCATTGTTCACCTCCTTCATCTTCTGCGATGGGCCGAATGAGTGACTTTCCCGATCAACGAACCGACCTTCTACTATCGTATATACACGATCGGGCCCGCGAAGGGCAGCGCCAGGAAGGCTGCAGGGGGGGCGACCGCGAAAACCTGTGGGCCACCAGGGAGTTCGGCCGTTCTCGCCCGTATCTTCGTCCTCCTTGGCGTCCCCACTGTGGCCGCGCACGCTGGTTGATGGAGTCGCGACCCGGCTGGTTGGTGTCCACCGGGGCGGTGCGCGGGCGCCGCGCAAGCGCGTGAAGGACCGGATCACAGGAGCGGCACCTGCCTCGGCTCGACGGCCGAGGCGAGCCGTCGGAGCTGGGCGCGCAGGAGCGGGACGCGGGGGAGGCGCGCCAGCATGGCCGCGGTCCGTGCTGGGTCGGTGATCGCCGCGGCGCGAGTGATGGCCGCTGCGAGCGCGTCCGGCGCGACCCATGCGACGAGGCCGGCTGCGAGGGCGCGCTGGGCGACAGCATCGCCGCGGACGAGCGCCTCGGCGGCGACGATCTCGGCGCCGGCGTTGGCGAGGTAGGCGACGAGACCGTAGCGGGCGTCGTCGGTGAGGGCGGCGCGGATGGCGCGACGCGCCTCGCCGCCGGGTCCGAGGACCACGGCGACGAGGCGGCGCGGGGCGAGGACGAGGCCGCAGGTGATCGGGGTCACCGGTCCCGCTCGAGGCCGTCGCGGTCCAGGACGCGCGGTAGGAGATCGCGCTCGACGAGCTTCCGCTTGTTGCGGGCCGCCTCGCGGAGGCAGCCGGTCGCGAGCCGATCGAGGTCGCGCATCCCGCCGGTGGCGGCCTCGTGGAGCATCTGCACCGCGTCCTGGGTGAAGACGTCCCGGTCGCAGCCGGCGCGCTTCAAGCGGTAGCGCAGGTACTCGGCGGTGTCCTCGGGGGTGAGCTGGTCGATGTGCAGCCGCCAGTGGAGCCGCGAGTGCAGCGAGCGGAAGCGGCGCATCTTGAGCTGATCCGAGAGCTCGGGGAGGCCGAACAGAATCACCGAGAGGAGCGCCTTCGAGTCCCACTCATAGTTGAGGAGGATGTGGAGGTGCCCGAGCATCTCCGGGTGGATGGTGGAACCGCCGCCGCTCGCGCCGCCGTGGCGATGGACCTCGGCTCACATGCTCGCCCCGATGAACGCGGCAGACTCGATGGCGAGCCCTCCCGCCCCCGGCGCGTAGGCGGCGAGCGTCGTCGCCGTGCGCGCTGCCACCTGGCGCAGCGTCGCCTCCGCGGGCAGGGCGCGGACTGCCGGGAAAAGGCGGCCGGCGCGGACGGCGCGGGACCATCGGCGCAGGCTCGCCCAGCCGGACGCCGCTGTTGCCCCAACGATTCGGAGCGGGCTCAGTCGCGCCCGTACCTCGACCGGCGCGAGCCTCGCGCTGCCAAACAGCGCGAGTGCCAGCGCGACCGCGCTCGCCGAGTAGAGCCGGCGCCGGAGCACGCCGCGCGGCACGACCATCACGACAGCGCCACAGGCCAGGCACCGGTAACGCCGGACCAGGAGCCCGATCAGCTCGGGCAGGCCGTCCGGCCCAGCGGGGCCCCACTGGTGCCGCTCGCGCAGGCCGTGGCCGTGCAGACCGAGCGCACCGCCCGCGGGTCGGCTCGGCGCCTCACAGGCCGGGCACCGCCCCGGACGCACCTCGTCCACGGCCGGCAGCCGCGCCAGCCAGGCCTTGACGTCGAGCGCAGCCTGTACGATTCGACTCTTGCTCCGGTCGCCTGCCAGCACAGGCCCGGGGCACGACGGGGGGCGTGCTCTAACACGCTCCCCGTCACCCGTTTCCGGGGCCGGCGGCGCGCCGGTGCCCCCTCCTCGGTGGTCTCGATACCATCACCGTCCGTGATCGCCAGTTGCCGACCTACGCGGTGGCCGTCACAGCGGTGATCGGCCACTCTCCATCACGCTGCTCGCGCGAGATCGGGCCGCGGGCCGTCATCCTGGGAGCGCGGCAACACCTCTGGTCGGGCTTGGTTCGGGTACGTGTGGATGAGGCCCTTGCCATAGCTTCCGCGTAGGAACCACGGCTGCGCCAACACGCAGGACGGTCGCGCGTCACGCGCGCCGTCGCCGCAGGACCGCGCGGAGTTCCGACAAGAGATTGCTCGCGGCAGCTGCGACGCGCCGCCAAGAGGGTGTCGAGTTCTCCGGTGGAGGTGCGGCGGTACTGTGATCCGCCGCTGACTTGTACTCCACATCGACCTTCATTTCCTCTGGCCCTGTCCACGACGGATCATCCGGGCGCGGGCCGTAGAACTCAACGCGGCTTCCGGTGAACGTCGTTCCTTGACCGATGACGGGTGTGTAGTCGTCCTTCGCCGAAAACTCGTAGTTGCCCGATGGCGCGCGGGAGAAGCTGATGATCTTCGATGACCACTTCAACAGTGGGTACAGTTGCTCCGGCGCTGTAAGCTGCGACACGCGGCCGTTCAATACGCCGCGGATCCTCCGTGTCAGAGGAATGGCATCGAACGGTCTGTCGTAAGGAGCCGCGAGCAGCGCGGTACGCGCCTCGGCCGCAACACCTGCGATTTCGAAGATGAACGTGCGGACGTGCGAAGCGGTCTTCTCAAGGACCTCCGTAGCCTTCTGCCAGACCGTGTGGAAGTCCTCGAAGCTGTGCTCGTAAGCGTCACTAGCCCGCAGCGCCAACCTGTAGGTTTCCGCGTCTTCGTGAAACAGCACGCGTTTCCGCACCTCGGGATCAAGCTTCTTCTTCTCGATCCCAAGGGCGGCAGCAAGCGCATCATCGTCGGCAACCCCCTCGGCTGCCTTGAGTTGATCCTTCGCGATGGGCGTGAGCGCTTCTGCTGCGATCCAGAGGTGCGACAGCGCGAGAACGGCGAACTCACGTCGCCAATATCTTAGCGCGAGTTCGTAGTGCACGATCGCCCTGTGGACTCGATCGAACCTGTGGTGAGCGGCGACTGCCTGGACGAACTGGCGCGTAGGACCGATGGATACCCATCGCCCCGGCTGTGGAATCCCTGCCGGAGCGCGCACGAACTGCTGCACGTATTCGTGTTGATCGGAGTCGGGTGTTACGTCGAACGCGACTTCCACTTCGAAATCGCCGACGCTCGCGTTGGTGCAGAACCCGATGTACGCCTTGAGAGTCATCGCAGCGTTCATCGCGTCGGTGAACGCCTCGTCAGCGTTCGGCGCGGCGCTCAGAACCTCGGCGTACACGCCTCGCGGCACGTCCACAGCGAACCCCTCGTTGACGAAGTGCGTTCGAAACGTGCAGTGCACGGGGCCGGCTGTGCTCGGGAAGTTGTCGATGACGATCTCTTCGCCGAAGTGGAGCCGCGCGCTCGATGGAGCCCGAAGCACGACGACGTAGCGGTGATGTGGAGATGGCACGGCGACAACACTACGTCGGCAGCGGCGGGATCGGGTGCGAATCGCGGTCAAAGCTGGTCGATGCCTATGCGACCGCGTGGACGTACCCCTCGGAGGGTCGCCGATCGGTTCGCGATCACTCGCGCTGCTCCCCTGCATCGGCTACGCCGGCTTGAAGTGCAGGTTTGCCTGGGTAATGTGTCCGCCCGACACGTACCCGAGGAAGTCCTCTGCCCACAGCGGATGCTGGACAACGGTTTACGTTCTCCCCAGGGCACCGTCGGACATCACACGATCCGCTGGCGCCACCGATCGGTTGGCTTGGAGCATGGCGAGCCACCGGGACCGGCAAGACGCAGAGCGTTCTCCTGCCGGCGCTCCGGAGCGACATCCTCGCCGGCCGCGCCGCGATCTTCATCGACGGCAAGGGCGACCGCGAGACGCTGTCCGCGATCTGGGGCCTCGCCCGAGAAGCCGGCAGGGAGGGCGACCTTCGGGTCTTTGACCTGCGACGGCCGGAGCAGTCTCACTCGTACTCGCCGCTCCTGAACGGGACGCCGAACGAGCAGGTGGACAAGATCATGGCCGCGCTGCGCTGGGACAACGGGTTCTACCGGGCGCAGTCGAAGGCCGTGCTGCTGCGGGTCCTGCGGTCGTTGAAGGAGACCCGACTGCCCTACTCGCTCGACGACGTGCTCGCAGCCTTGTCGGACCTCGCCGCCCTTCGGGCGCTGGCGGACACCGTGCCGGACATCGACCGCCGCGCCGAGCTCGAGCACGTCGCCGGCCGCTGGAAGGACTACGTCGTCGAGACATTCGGGCTGCGGTCGCAGCTCGAGGCCCTGCTGATGACCGACTTCGGCGAGCTCCTGAAGGCGCCGGAGCCGACGCTCGATCTCGCCGAGGCGTACCAGGCTGGCTCGATCGTCTACTTCGCGTTGCCCGTGGCGCGGTTCCCGGAGACGGCGCCGCTCGTCGCCAAGCTCGTCATCTCGGACTTGAACAGCGTGGCCGGGATGGTCCAGGACGGCCAGCTCGCGCGTAGCTTCGCGTCGATCGTCATCGACGAGTTCGCGGCGTTCGCGATGCCGCTCTTCGTCGACCTCCTGAACAAGGGGAGGTCCGCCGGGATGGCGATCACCATCAGCCACCAGTCGATGCGCGGCGACCTCGCCGCCGCCGAGCGGGGCTTTGTCGACCAGGTGGCCGACAACACGAACGTCAAGATCTGCCTCCGGCAGAGTGCGGACGCCGAGTACGTCGCCGGTCTCAGCGGCACGTACAAGACCATGAAGCGCACGGAGCAGACGCTGGCCGCACTGCTCGGCCACGAACCGACCGGGCTCGGGTCGGCGCGCGAGGTGGACGAGTACCACGTCTCGCCGAATCTCATCCGCCAACTGCCCCAGGGGTACGCCGTCGCCCAGATCAACGCCCCGGCGACGCTCGACCTCGTGAGGCTCGACCATCTCGACACCTCGCGGTTCCCGTCGTACTCGCCGCCTCCGCAGGACCGCGCGCCGTCGACCGGGATCGACCTCAGGAGGCGCGCCCTTCGGCGCGGTGGGAGCTCGGCGCTGTCGGCCCCATCAGCGACGATGCTGTTCGAGGGAGCCTAGCCTGCCGTCCCGTTCCGGGAACTACTTGTGGCACCTTAAAGGTGCCAGTGTTAGGATGACCATGGAGAAGCGGAAGCCGACGTACGACCTCGAAGGGTTCCGGCTGGAGTTCCGAACGGCGAGGGCGCTTCGCATGACCCGCTCCGCTCAGGACGCGACACTTCAGCTCGGGTTGACGCTCGAGGACGTCGTCCAGGTCGTGCAGAGTATGAAACGGAGCAACTTCTACAAGTCCATGACCAGCCACGCCGATCCTCGCGTCTGGCAGGACGTGTACCACGTACCATGGGGCGGGCTCGTGCTCTACGTGAAGCTGACGGTGAACGAGCTCGGGCGGCTCATCCTCTCGATGAAGGAGAAGTAGCCATGGCGAAGCGGCAGAAGAGCGTCCGGTGCCCGGAGTGTGGCGGTCCCGCCCTCTTCGAGAGTCGGACGGACACCGTCGATTACAAGGGCCACAAGGCCCGCGTCCGGATCTCGGGACACTGGTGCACGAAGTGCGGGGAGGCGGTGCTCGAGGGAGAGGCTCTGGCGAAGCGCGAGCGGGCGTTCCTCGAGCTGCGAGCAAAGGTCGAGAGAGTCCTGAGCCCTCGCCAGGTGGCAAACATCCGGGAGCGGCTCAGGCTCTCACAGCGCCGAGCGGGCGAGCTGCTCGGCGGCGGGACGCGCGCGTTCCAGAAGTACGAGTCCGGTGGGCAGCAGGTGAGCGTCCCGATGACCAACCTGCTCCGGCTCCTCGCACGGGATCCTCGTCGTCTCGCTGAGATCACCAAGAGCAATTCTGGGAGCGTGTCCGCGCGGGCGAGGTCCAGTGCTCGCACCGCGCGACGTCGGCCGTCGCGCTAAGGTCCTTCCCCGCGTCGCGTTCCCGTGAGCGTCACCCGGTGAGGGCGGGGCTTCTGGAAGAGATTGGGGAACACCAGGCTCCCGGCCGCGTCCAGCCCGAGAGCGCCCGCGTCGCGCCACGACAACTCCAAGTGCACGTCGATGGTCCTGACAACGCCCCCGCGTTCCTCGCTCGCCATGTTCGAACGAATACCGTGGCAGCTACCCGTCGGCGCTGAGTTGCAGTTCGAAGAACTCATCGTTCTCCTCGACGTGCACCGGCTTCATTCCGCTCTTCCGCGCTAGCGCAGCGCCGCCGGAGCCAACACGGGCCTTGGCTCGCAATCTGCGAAATCCTGCCTGTCGACAGTGTTCGATGAGGGCACGCATCGCATGCAAGCCAACGCCCTTGCGTTGGTGCTGCTTGCTGACGATGACTCCGACCTCCTTCGCCACTACGCCGACGGCTTCCTCGTCGCGCACGACGTATGCGAGTCCAACCAACTGCCCTCGGGCGAAGATGCAGACAGCGACGCCGCCTGTGTCCTCGGCGAGCGTAGCGGCGAGTACGAGCGGCTTCGGTGCGCCCCAGGTAGTCAGCGCCGGGACGTACTCGCTCCGGAATGGCTCAAGAGACACCTCGCGAGGGAGGAGTTTCCGGTCGAGTCTGAAGAGACGACGGACAATCGCCCCGAACCTGAATGCCATGCTGCAACTCCTACCCCGCCCTTGCGGTCACCCCTCGCGAGCCCCCAGCAGCCGCTGCCAGACATTAGGGCCTTTGCGGCGCACTGCCACCGCCCTGGGCCCGGTGGATGCCCAGGCCGAGGCGCGGTCTCGGCCCGTTTCCTTGGCGTGTTTCTTGGCGAGATTGGCCTGTTCCTTCGCATCGTTCGCGACCTCCACGCTCGCGACCGTCGCAACTCCAGCCGAGATGGTGAGACTAACCGTCTGGCCCCGCACGTCGAACCTCGTCGTGCGTACGCGCTCCACCACATCGAGCACGAACGCCTCCGCCATGGCGAGAGTGCAATTCCACAGCAGGATCACGAACTCGTCGCCCCCTTCCCGGTAGGCAAACCCGTGACCCCGAGTCACATCCGCAATTAGTTTCTGGAACTCCGGGAGAAGGGTCTCGTCCAGAACCGTTTCAGTGTGCCGCGTGTTGAGGGCCTTGAAGTGGTCGACGTCGAGGTAGATAATTGCCGCCCCGAGCACGCCGAAGGCCTCGGCGATGTCGGCCGCGAAGAGATTGGGTGCGTCGAGAATCCCGAATTTCTGCTCCTTCTCGCGCGATAGCGGACTCTGATCGTCTCGCGCGAGAAGGTCCGGGTGCGTCACGCGCGTCTCAGCCAGGTGGTCCTGACCCTGGACGAGGTACAACCCGAGCGATTTCGTGTCCGGTGGCAACGCGAACCCGACCTCCGTCGCAGACCCGATGCCTACTGTGTGGTTCTCCAGCGGCCTCGTCCCGGTGGCCGTATGGGCTAGGGGCTGGAGTTCCACTCCCTGTACACGCACCTCGACCTGGACCGTCGCCCTCTGACCCGTGATGTCCACGTCCAGGAAACGTGCGCGCCTGTCGGGTACGATGGCGATGAGGACCTCGTTGTGGGGTGGATCGCCTCCCGAAACGTGCCGCTCATCCCCCCACACGAAGTCGGCCACCGCGTGCGCACCCGACTCGTACGGCCGGAGCCGGCTTGCGCTAGCGGGCAGTCGCAGGACTCCGCCTCGATCGCGTCGCTCCGCCTGATGCCTTATCTCGTAGCGATGCTCCGTCCACCCCGAGTACGTTCGGTCGGCCAGGGTGAACCGCTCACCCACCACCGGTCCCGGCCGGAAGGTCACGCCCTCCAGCGGAGTCGTACCTCGCAGGACATCGACGAGGGTCTTGATTCCTAGTGGACCGGGCAGCCACCACTCCGACAAGCGAAGTCTTCCGTACGTGATGGTGGTGGTGGTCTGCTCGCCCTTGCTGGGCTGCTCATCAAAAAGCCAACGGCACGTGATGAAGTCGGGCGGCCCCGGCTCCATGGCAACCGTGGCGACGGATACCAGGGTACCGCGAATGCCATCGGCCATCTTAGAGCGCAGGTCTCGCTCGAATGCGTCCAGGTCGAATACAGTCACGCGGCGCCCTCACCTGCGTCGTGGAGAATGTACTTCCGCGGGGTGACGCCGACCCGCTCGACGCCCGCCGCTCTCGTACCTGTTAAGGCGAGACCCCGCCTACCAGTCATAGTCCTCCAACTGCTTGGGACGAAGCATCTTCTCTTGCGCCTTCTCCTTGTAGATGCGGTCGAGGATGTCCTGGTCTCGATTCTGACTCCTCCCTTGGCGTCGCGCTGCACGGCTCCTCCGTTCCTTGCCGGCCATCGTGAAGCCTTGGCACGGCGGCCCGCAAACGAGCATCAGGCGGCGTGCGCTTGAGCCATCCGCCGGACCATCCCACGGCCCAGGGCGCAGGTGCAGGGCGCGAGGACGAACCGGCTCGGTGGCCGGCCAGCCGGAACACCATGCTCGGGCAGGCCCGCAGCACGGCGCGCGAGCGCCGCGCCCTGGCACTCGTTCACCATGCCCGCGAAGGCGCGCTGCCCGCGGACGCGCTGCAGCTGGTACTCCGTAACATCTTCCGCCCTGGCGGCGGCGATGGCGCGGCGGAACTCGCGTATCCTCTCCCGGCCGAGCGAAGGCGTGTGGTTGAGTACCAGTCCAGTGACCTCCTGTGCCTCACGGTCGCTGCGGAAGATGTACGTCTTCTTGCGGCTGATCCGGAGGCCGAGTTTCCCGAACGCGTCGTACGCGAACCCGATCGCTTCGCGCGCCCGCGTCCCGGAGAACGCGAAGTCGTCGAGCCAGGACGAGACGCGCACCCCGATCCGCTGCGCCCTCGCCTCGATCTCCTCGAACGCGCGCAACATCACCATGTTCGCGAGCACGGGGCTCGTCGGGGCACCCTGCGATGCTCGTTGAGTGCGCCTACTCATCGCTCGCGTTCGTGCGGAGGAAGACGCCCGTCTCGTTCGCCACCATGGCCGTAGCTGCTGCTGTGATCTGGACGCCGTTCGGCGCTTCGCTCGTTACGTCCGAGTGGCTGCCTTACGCGAAGGGCGCCTTCCTCGTGGCTGCCATTTCCTCGCTTGCGCAGATCTTCCGCTTTCATGTCCGCGCCGCTGCGGCGTAGGCGTCGTCGGCAGCAGATACTCAACACGATCAGCGGTCTCTCCGCCGAGGCGAAGGCGGTGCTCGTCGGATTCCTGCAGGGGGACGTGATCCGGGTCGACGCGCGAGAGGCCAGCATTGATCTTCTGACTCGGCTGGGCTTCATCCACCACGCCAGCGTGAGCCAAGCGTTCTTCGTGTTCGACTTCACACTCGACCCTCTCGTCCGGAAACTCCTCACGGAGCAACCTGAGGTCCTTGAGGGCGCCGC
Source organism: uncultured delta proteobacterium (assembly GCA_963721145.1). GTDB lineage: Bacteria > Myxococcota > Myxococcia > Myxococcales > Anaeromyxobacteraceae > Anaeromyxobacter. The sequence continues at coordinate 777,850 of CAVRIC010000002.1, forward strand.
GCGGGAGGTCCAGATCGAAGTGTTCAGCCGCGACGAGAGCCCGGTGCATCAACTCGCGAACCGGATCCTCCGCAGACGGTGAGAGCCACCAAACGCGCCGCCACTGCCGACGGGGGCCAGGGCACGTGCGCCGGCAAGGAGCGCTGTCACGAGAGTTCATTATAGCGCATTCTGCCGTTGCCTCTCGACAAGGGCGCGGGCACGCGCGGAGCGCCCAACCGCAGCGGCCCAACCGCAAGCCGACGGCGACGCGCTAGAACCGCACCCGCGGCCGGACCTGTGCGCGAGCCTGGAGCAGCGCTCGGACCTCGGCGTATAGTCGCGCCTGCTCGTTCGCAGAGTCGTCCAGGACCGCTACGAGCGCGTATGGCTCCTTCTCGAGAAAGCCCCGCGCCCACGAGGGCACACGGCGAGTCACCACGACGAACAGCGGGTCTCGCCAACGAGTTGCCTGGGGCTGCTTGATGTCCCAGGTCGCCGCCTGAACCGTCCCCTTCCCGCGCAGGGTCTTCTTCGGCTCGAAGCTGTCGACCTCTCCCTTCATCGGGACCTTCTCGTCCTTCGGCGTCTTCTTGAAGATGCGCGAGACATCGGCAAGCGACTTCGCGCGGACGACGCGGAAGTCGAAGTGGCTGGCCTTGTACTCGACCCGGCTGCGGCGGACCACGGGCGTGTGCGCGAGCGACACTGTGATCCGGCGCAGTCGCCGGGCCCCGCCCGCGTAGAACGACTCTGGGATCGGGAGCTCGAAGAAGTGGGTGTGATTCTCGGGGATCTCCTCCTCCGCCACGAGCCCGACTATCGCCTCCGCCGACGACAACGTGCGCACGTCATCCGGCAAACCGTAGCCGACGACGAAGCGGACGTTGAGTTCGTTCCCTTCGAACCGGGCGCGTGTCTCGTCAGGAACGCGGGCGTTCGCCGTGATGAGGGCGCGGACCAGGTTCGCGGACGCCTTCGGGTACCGAGCCATGATCTCGGCCGCGAGGTGTGCCACCTTCGGCGCCGCGAAGCTCGTACCCGCCTCGACCTCGAACAGCCTACCCGTCGCGAAGTTGTGACCCGTCGAAATTTCGCCCAGAGGCGAAGGCTTCGCTCCCCCGCGGGCGTCCACGGCCCAGTTCCCACCGTAGTGCACGAGCTCTGGCTTGATCGCTCCTCTCGCCCCCGGGCCTGAGCGTGTGAACGGCGACGGTTCTCCTCCGCGGGCTATCGGACGGTACGCCGGATCGTGCGGGAAGTGCTCCGCCATCCTCGTCAGCTCTTGGCGAGCGATGCTGCCTACGGTCAGTGCATTCACCGCCGGTGCGGGATCCAGCAGGCGGGCCTCAGGTTTGAGGAGGTACTCCGGATACTCCCTTACCCAGTCCGACGGAACGGTATCCGTCCCCCGGAAGTTTCCTGCGGCAACCACGATGACGACCCCGTGCTCACGAGCGAGGTCGTCGAGAACCGACGCCCACGGGCCGATGTGGCCGCCCTCGTACACGCGCCGGCTATCCGCTACCGAGAGATTGAAGATCCGGCAGCCGTACGTGTCGGCGAAGTACTTCACCGCATCCGCCACCTGGTTCTCTACCAGGGTCGACAGGTTCTCGTTGTTCTCGTCCGTCACCCGGCCGCTCAGGATGTGAAAGCGAGGAGCGAACGATCGGCTCTCAATGCAGGTTCGCACGTCGCCATACAGCGCGAGACCAGCGACCATGGTCCCGTGGCCGTGTTCGTCCGCGCCGTCCTTCTCCGGCAGAAACGACGCTGCTTCTCCCACCGCGGGCGCGAGGAGCGGATGCCCTGCCACGATCCCGCTGTCGAGAATCCCGATCCTGGGAGCCTCGCGTTCCGGCGCACCTGTGATCGCTAGGCTCGGGAGGTCGATCGTGAGCAGCTCGAACCCCACCTTGAGCTTCGGGGGCAGGTCGACCGCCCTGACGTCCCTGAGGTGCAGCAGCGCCCTGTACCCTGCGTGATTCGTACGGACGCGCACCAGCACGAGGGCGCCCCTGTTCAGCTTGTCGAGTACGACGACCCCGTTCGCAGCGCACCACGCGGTGAACTCCGTCAGCATCGCGTCGCGATCGCGCGGCAGCTCCAGCGGCCACAACTCGACATCGAGCCACCCATCTCCCTGTTCGAGGAAAGGCTCGTGCCGCAAGGTAGACCCGACCCGGTCATCGGGCGTCCAGGTGTCGAACGCCTTGATCGCGAAGAGGACGTCCTCGCGGGTGGCTCTCCTCCCGTCAGCGATCAGGTTGAGCCGCCTCTTGAACTCCCCCATCGCACCATCGTCGGCAAACACGACGACGGCGGTCTTCTCCTCCTGGGAGACGACATCCAGGCCAGGAATGCTCCGCAGCTCCTCCGGATCGCCCTCGTACGTGAGCTTCAACAGGAGTCGCGGATCGAATCCCGACTTCAGCAGCGATGCCTGTGTGATTCCCTGCTCGAGGCCCTCGAGAAGGCCTCGCGCGTAGGCGCTGGGATCGGCGGGCCGCGGCCCACCGCGCCCCGGCCTGGTTCGCATCTCGTTGACGGGTTCGGAGCGCGCGAGCGGCAGATGCTCGTAGTCGGCCATGCGGGATCCCCTCCCGCATGATACCCGCCTACAGCTTTGCTACCAGTCCAACGCGTTTCTCCTCGCGGCTCACAGCTTCATCGAAGATGTCGCTCGTGAGGAACTCGCGGCCTTTCAGAACCATCATCTTCACTGCTCGAATGACGATCCGTTCCACGTCAGCGTGCGAGAACCCCGAGAGTCGGCCCAGGAATCCGCTGTCGTCGAGCGGCAGCTCGGATCGCACTCCTCTCAGCTTCACCGCGAGAAGGTCCCGCACTTGTTCCGGCGTGGGCTTGTCGAGGACCAGCACCTCGTCGAAGCGCCTCCAAAGCGCTCGGTCGAGTAGACGTTCGTGATTCGTGGCGGCGATCATCAGGCTTCGCCCGCGGTACCCGTCGAGCATCTGCAGAAACGCGTTCACGACTCGTTTCAGCTCGCCATGCTCGGATGCGTCTTCGCGCTCCTTCCCGATCGCGTCGAACTCATCGAACAGTCCGACGTACCGACCCTGGTCGAGGTAGTCGAAGACCTTCCGCAGGTTTGCCGCGGTCTCGCCGAGGAATGACGACACGACGGCATCGAACCGGATGACCGCCAGCTCGAGGCCGAGTTCGGTCGCGAGGACCTCGGCGGCCGTCGTCTTCCCACATCCGGGCGGTCCGCAGAACAAGAGCCTCGTGATCGGCTTCAGGCCGTGGCTGCCCAACACGTCCGAGCGGCTCTGTTCGACGAGCACTTCATCGAGCACCGCACGGTTCTCGGGCGAGAGAACGATGTCCTGAAGACTACGAACAGGCTGCCGGATCTCGATAAGCGAAAGCCCGCGTTCGGTGTCGCGGGGCGGCTCGGGATGAAAGCCATCGCGCGGCTGTGCGGTCTTCGACTCACCGTACAGGATGCGCTCCAGGTCAGTCGCGAGGAGGTGATGCTTCTTCGCTCGCTCCTCTCGAATGACCTCTTCGGCCGCGCGGCGGAACGAACCCGCATCACCCTGGGCTCCAGCCTTCATGAGCTGGCGCAGTAGACGCCCTTCGGCCATGGAATTCTTATACTCCGGCAGTCTGGCAGATGCTAAGAAAGTCCAGGCGATCCGAGGGGGTACGCGATCGCTCCCGCACGCGCCGGACGGGAGACCGCCTCAGCGGGGCCGCGGGAGCCGTCGGCCGCCAGCGAGTCCTCACGGTCGATGCCCCACCTTTTGAAGCCTCACATCGCAGGCAGCGGCACGAGCACCTTCTGATCTATCAGCACCTGGAAGTGCGTCGAGACGCTCGCCGCCAGAGCGCGGTCGCGGACGAGAAGTCCGAGCTCGATGTTCGAGTCGAGGGCCGCTTCGGTGAGGTTCGCCGATGTGATGAACACGGCCTCGTCGTCGATGACCACTGCCTTCGCGTGGAGGACGCCGCCGGGCCGTTCCGGCTCGAGCGCGCGCGGGTCGTAGAACACCCTCGGGCGCGCGGCGCCGGGCCACTCGTGCTTCCAGAAGCGATCGGCGAACCGACGGACGAGCTGATCCGCGACCGTCGTGTCTCCACGCTTTCGCTGGATGTTGAGAAGGAGCGTGACCTGAAGCGTCGGGGTCGCGTCCATCCGCTTGGCCAGGACGTCGAACGCGCTCGGACCGTCGAAGAAGGCGTAGGTGCGAGGCCCAGACCGAACGCGCAGCGCTCCCGAGCAGCTCCTCGTAGACGCGCCGGGTGTTGCGCGCGTGCAACCCGGCCACCTCGGGCCCGACCAGACGAGATCGAGGCGGGGCGCGCGGGCCGCCATGCGATCGGCGACCCCGAGCACCTCCGCGACCGCCGGACCAGCCATCCCCGTCTTCTCGAGAGCCGCCAACGCGTCTGAGATCGCCTGACTCGATTCCCCCGCGTTCACGACCGACCTGACCGACGCCAGAGCGTACGGGGGCCCGAGTAGCCCCGACTCGAGCGCGCTCGCGAGCCGCTGCCGAAGATGCGCCGGGAGGTCGAGGAGCGCGTCGATCATGCGCGGGCGCCGAAGAACGCAGCGCCGGTGCAGCCGAGGACCGGCACGACGAGCGCTCGGTCGAGGTAGTCGTTCCGCATCTCGCAGGAGGTCTCGGCGACGAGCGCGCAGCCGTGGCAGGCGGCGCCGTGGAGCCAGCGCCCCTCCAGGCTCTCGCCCGGGCGCGTGCTGGGCGCAGATCGGATCGTTCGAGCAGAGCGCGCCCATCCGCAGCGCCTGCGCCAGGTGATCCTCGATGTGCCGCGCCTGCTGCACGAGCCCACCGAGCGTCCCCTCGGCGTCGGGGCTTCCGGTGTAGAGGAGGATGCCCGAAGCGTCCGCCGGTCGCGTCGGCGTAGATCCGCTCGCGGATCGAGCTCGCCGGATAGCCGCAGCGCATCGCGAGCGACTGGATGAGAAGGTGCGACAGCGTGTGCAGCAGCACGTACGGCCCGCCGGGGAACGGCCGCTCGCGTCTTGCGGTCTTCTCGCCCACCGCTCGTGTCCCGCGACGAGCGAGTCGAGCCGCCGCTTCACGGCCGGCCGCTCGAGCCACGCCTTCACCGCGCCGGCGCGAAGCTGGACGAAGACGCCCTCGCCGCGGTTCTCGACCGCAGGGAACCACGCCGGCTCGAGCGCGATCTGCGCGCGCTCGACGTCGGTCTCGTACTCGCCGTCGATGTCCGGCATCACGGCCTCGAAGCGCGTGAACCCGACCAGCGCCAGGACCTCGCGCAGCCGGTGGAGCTGGATCACCGCCTCGATGCCGTCGCGAGCGCGCTCGAGCGGCGCCAGGCTCGATCGGGCAGGCGGCGCGCGTGGAAGTCCGGGTCGACGGGCACGTCGTCGCCGAAGCCCTCGGGCGCGGCGAGCAGCGCCTCGAGCTCGACCTGCTTGACCGGCCGCTCCTCCGCCGTCGCCGCTCTTGCGCTGCGCGGATCGCCGTCGAGCACCTCCTCGTCGGCGAACGGCGCGAGCCGCTCCGCGACCTTCGGCTTCTTCTTGAGGAAGCGCGAGGTCCGCGCGCGTCCTCGACGATCTGCAGATCGTCCCAGAGCTCGCGCGACCGCCGTCTCGACCGCCGCTCCCGCGGTCCGGGAGCGAGAGCACGCTCACCACCTGCGGGAAGTAGGCGTTCGACGCCGTGCGGATGAGCAGGCGGCTCGGCAGGTTGCAGTCTTCGTTCGCGTTCCGGCCGAGCCACGGCCGCGCCCCGCGGCAGGTGCCGAGCGGGTTCAGCTCGAGTATCGTGCGCCTCGTAGCAGGCCGCGCTGACTTGCCGCACTCGCAGCGCACGACGAGGTCGGCCAGGTCGCCGCTCGTGCCGCGCTCGTCGAGCCAGAGCTGCCGCGGCGGCAGTCGTCCTCCGCCCCGTGGACGAAGCGTCACCAGTCGAGGTCGTCCACGTGTCCCCTCGGGCAGGCGCGCACGAACCGGGTCGCCACGACCGGCGCGGCCGTCGAACCGGCCCTTCTCGTCGAGCGCCTTGCGATGGACGAGCCGGCGCGACCGCTCGCGCTCGCCACCGCCGCCTCCTCCTGCACGACGAACCACTCCGGGAAGCGCCACGCGCCGATGCCCGTCGGCGGCTCGCGCGGATCGTTCGAGTCGGGCGGCGGCGCGTAGAGCCGCGGCGCCGCGACGCCCGTCATGGTCTGGAGCTTGCGCGAGAGCCGCGGCTCGACGATCTCCTCGAGGTCGCCCGGCTTCGGCCAGGTGTCGAGGCCGCCGACGATCGCCGAGTGCTGCGGCAGGTCGATGAGCGCGCCCGGGCCGTAGGTCGTGATGACCTGGCTCGCGCCGGATCTGCCCGTGCGCCTTCCGGCTCATGCGCCGTCCTCCACCTGTGCGCCGCTCAGGTCCTTGAGGAACAGGTTCACCTCGGGCTCCACGTCGCGCAGCGAGCGGTTGGCGCGGAACTTCCGGTGGTGCTCGGACTCGAAGTCGCGTGTCGAGCATCTCGCGCAGCAGCGGCTTCGGCTGCTTCAGCTCGTACTTCTGGTACTGCATGCCGACGCCGGCTGCCCTGGTAGTCCTCGAAGACCTTGCGCCACGAGTCGAGCAGGTCGACGACGCGGTTCTGCACGCTGCGCAGCCGCTCCTCGCGCTCCTCCTCGTCCGCGATCGGCTGCTGCCGCACGCGCTCGAGGAAGGCGTCGAGGAGCCGCCGCTCGAGCGCGGCCCGGACGTCCGCGATCCGCTCCGCCCCCTGCGGCGGCGTCAGCTCGGGCTCGGCGTGCCGCGCCAGCGCCACGAGCGCGCCGGCGAAGCCCCGGTCGAGCGCGCGCGCCGAGAAGGGCGTGACGCTCGCCACCTCGACGGAGCGGTAGAAGGTCTCGTGGTAGTGGCGGAAGCGCTCGTAGTGCGAGCGGTCGCGCGGCTTGTGGACGTTGAGGAGCGTCACGACGAGGCCCGGGCCGCTCGTCGTCGCGGCCGACGCGGCTCGTCGCCTGGATGTACTCGGCGTGCGTCTTCGGCTGGCCGAGGACGACCATCAGCCCGAGCCGCGGGATGTCGAGGCCGACCGAGATCATGTTGGTCGCGATGGCGCAGTCGACGCGCTGCTCGATCTCGTGGAAGCGGCAGCTCGAGCCGCCGCCGCGCCTCGGCGACCTTGTCGGTGGACACGCGCGAGGTGAGCTCGACCACCTCGGAGAAGGTCTTGCGGTCCTGGAAGAGCCCGGTCGTCTCGCCGATCGCGCTTGCGGCGCGCCGTAGCCCTTGATCGTGTTCTGGACCTCCTCCTCGAGGATCCGCCGCGCGCCGCCCAGCTCGCGCAGGCTGTTGAAGTAGCCGAGCAGCGTCATGTACGGGTCGGCGGGGTTCTCGTCGTTCTTGTGCCCGCCGGCGTCGCGGTAGGCAGCGCTCGGCGGCGCCCATGAGCGCGAGCCACGCCTTGCGCATCACGACCTTCGGGTTCCGCCCCTGCGCCGCGACGCCGAGGTAGAGCCGCGCCGGCGACCTCCGACGGCGGGCACCGTCCGGGCGAAGAACGAGTCGCGCCGGTCCGGGCCCGGCGGCGGGAACACCTGCGTGAGCGGCCGCGCGAAGAGCGCCTGGATCTGGTCCTGCGCCCGGCGCACCGTGGCGGTCGAGGCGACGATCTTGGGCCGCACCGCGCGGCCGTCGATCTCGCGCACGCAGAGCGCCTCGATCGCCGCCTCGTAGAGGCCGGCCATCGTGCCGAGCGGCCCGGAGATGAGGTGCAGCTCGTCCTGGATGACGAGGTCGGGCGGCGGGAGCGGCGCCGCGAGGCGCGTGCCCTTGCCCGGCTCCGCGGCGCCGTAGAAGCCCGTCGCGTCGTGCCGGTCCGCGCCGCCGAGCAGCGCGCCCGACCTGCCCGACCCACGGCAGCGACGCGAACTTGTCCACCGTCGCGATCAGGAAGCCGGGCAGCCGCCGGTAGATCGGCTCGTCGACGGCGACGATCGGCAGCGGCGCGGTCGCGCGTGAAGTCGCACTCGAAGTTCGCGCAGACGATCCGCAGCTCGCGCGGCTGGTCGTCGTTCGGGCAGGAGCGCGAACGAGTCGGGCTCGAAGCGCGTGCCGCACCACGGGCAGTTCTCGAGCGGGATCGGCGACGGCTTGCCCTTCGGGTCGTTCTTGAACTGCCGCACCTTGGTGCGCGCCGAGTCCGAGCGGCCGTCGCCCTTGCGTCCCGAGGCCGTTCGGCGTCGCCGCCTTGCCGACCCAGAGGCCGATCTCGAACGGCCACGTCGCCGTAGCGCGCGGCGTCCTTCTCGCGCTCCAGCTCGAGCGCGCAGACGAGCCCCGCGGCGCGGCGCGAGCTGGTCGAGCGTGAGCAGCCGCAGCGTGTAGCGCATGATGACGCTCACGCCCGCGCCCGCGAGCCCGTCGTCGCCCGGGTGGCGCAGCCGCCGCAGCACCATCGCGAACGCCGCGAGGCCGAGGTACGCCTCGGTCTTGCCGCCGCCGGTCGGGAAGAAGAGCAGGTCCACCGTCTCGCGGTCGGGGTCGCGTCGGGTCGGCGAGGCCCGGCAGGTTCAGCAGGAGGAAGGCGAGCTGGAAGGCGCGCCAGCGTCGGCGTCGTCGATGCTCGAGCCGCTTGCGCAGCGCCCGCGCCACGGCGCGGTTCGCCACGCGGAAGGCATCGAGGGCGTCCGCGTCGCTCGCGAGCACGCCGATGCCGCGCTCGATCCGGTCGGCGGCGAGCCCGCGCAGCCGCAGCAGCTCCTCGGCCGTCTCGCGGCGCGTTCCCGGGCAGCGCCGCGATGCCCGCGCGCTGCGCCTCGATCCAGTCGCGGTACTGCGTCCACGAGCGGCCGCAGAGCGCCGTCGGCCGCGGCGCCATCGGCGAGCGCCCCGAGCGCCTCCATCGACAGCTCGACGCCCGGCACGTCCACGGTCGCCGTCTTCTCCACCTCGGCGCTCGGGATCCAGGCCGTGCGGAGCACGCGGCACGCGCCGTCGACGATCTCCCATTCGGCCGAGACGCCGTGGCCGGTCGCGTACTCCGGCGTGTCCGCGTAGTGGAGATCGGCCACCTGCTCGTCCCACTCGGCGGCGAGCGCGCCGCGCAGGTCCGGCCGCGGCACGAACGGCTCGGTCGCAGCGGACCTCGAGCTCGGCCTGGAAGACGTAGGCGCTGGTCCGGGCTGCTCCGCGTCCGGCGTGCGGTGGTTCACGAGGAAGACCGAGACCGAGCGCGTGCCCGCGGGAAGCTGCTCCGTCGAGCTCCTCGGCGGCGACCAGCCGCTCGACGACGTGGAGCTGCGAGGCCGCCGGAGTCGGGCACGTCGAGCACGACGGGATCCGGCGGCTCCGGCGAGCGGGACGCTGACCGTCGCCTCGCGCGGACGCCGCTGCCAGACTCGCGAGCGGCTTGCCGTCCTCGCCCTCGATCTCCGCCTGCTCGTAGTCGCCCCAGCGGACCGTGACCGTCGAGCGACGCTGCCGCGCTCCGGAACCAGGAAGCTCAGAGCCCATCGACGAGGGGAAGAAGCCCTTCTTCGCGGCCTTGCGCTCCTCGTTCGATCTCCTCGGCGAGCCCCGCCGGACTCGGGCACCACGCCAAGCGTCGTCGTCCTCGTCGGCGTCGGCGCCTTCTCCGGCGGCGTGCCCGACGGGGATGAGGAAGCCGGTCAGGTACCAGTTCGACGGGCCGCACCCAGCCCGGCAGCCGCTCGTCCGCGAAGGCGTGTCCCGCCCACGGGCCGACGAGATCGAGCCGCAGGGCTTCGACGAGCTTCGCGCGGACCTCGAGTGAGCTAGACGGCACGGCGATGTCGATCTTCGTGGTCGTCACGAGAAGAGGTCCCCCGTCTCCGAGTCCTTCGGCTTCCGCTTCGAACCCTTCTTCGGGCCGCCGCCACGCCCCTTCGGCTTCGGCAGAGGCTTGCCGCGGGGGCCTTCTTGGCCGGCGCCGGCGCGGGCCTCCTCCTTCGCGCGCTCGGCGTTCAGCTCGAGCAGCCGCGCCAGCACCTCGTCGCGGACCTCGTCGGGCCAGCGGTAGCGCCAGGGCTTCTTCTTGTCGCCCCACTCCTCCTCGTCGATCTCGTAGTCGAGGAGGAACTCGCAGTCGGTCGGGATGTCGCGTCCAGCCGTAGGCGTCGAGGACGGCGCGGTCCATCGCGGCGTGCAGCTCGCGGAGCTTCAGGATGTCCGGCGTCGCGCTCGTCGGGGTCGTGGAAGCGGTTGTAGGTCTTGGTCAGGCCCTCGTCGTTCCGGACCATGAGCGCGGCGCGGAACTCGTAGTAGGCCTGGCCCGCGCCTTCAAGCCGGGTATCAGTCTCCCAGTCCATCGGGAAGGGGAAGGTCTCGAAGCAGTCGGAGGGGGTGTAGCATGAGGTCGTCCTTCAGCGTGCCACTGAAGAATCGCGCCCAGACCTCGTGGACCCGCGACTGAAGGGTTCGCGAAGGCCGCGCAAGCCGAATACGGAAACACCACCAGACGCTCGCTGAAGACGCGAGTCGGACGGCACTACAGCAGAACGCAAATGCGTTGCCCACGCGCGAGATCGCAATAGCCCGTTCGAGTCCTGCCGATCGCCGCGTAGAGCGCCGGAGCGCACTCGCCGAACCGCCACCAGTACCTCTTGCGACATTTCGCGGTTGTTCTTCATCCGCTCCGGCTTCACCTTCGCCTCGACGATCGCCATCAGGTCCGGCCAGCGCCGCCGGCACTCCTCCTCGCTCCGCTCGCCGAAGTTGATGACGTAGCGGTGGTGCGCGTGCGTCGGGCTCGTGTTGACCTCCTCGCCGCCGATGTACGGGAAGATCACCTCGTGCGTTCGTCGGGTCCTTCGCGATCAGCCGCTGCATCTCGGCGATCGGCGTGGCGACGCCCTTCTTGTCCGTGTCGTCGAAGGTGAAGCCCATGCCCGAGGACGATGCTGCCCTGGAAGCTCTTGCCTGCGTTCGCCGCGAGGCGCGCCGGGATCCTCGTGGCCGCCGCGGTGGAACAGGAAGGCGGTGATCGTCTCGACCTCGCGGCCGTCGAGCCGCTCGGGCACCGTCGAACGCGCCCTTCACGACGTGGACGACGCTCACGACGACCGCGGCGAGCCCCGGCCACTTGCACGCGCCGTCGCGCAGCGAAGATCTCGCCGCCGTGCGTGCAGATCCAGCGCAGGCCGGTCGCGCGCGTGTCGCCCTGGGCGATGGTGTTCGTCGCGATGAGCCCGAAGGCGCCACCCTCGCGCAAGCAGGCTCGAACGCTCGCCGGAAGAAGTGGGCGACGAGGTCGGCGTTGCCGTGGCTTTCCTCGTGGATCTGCTTCAGCCAGTCCGGGTAGCCGTCCGACGTTTCCGGCAGCGACGGTGTTCTTCCCCGCGAACGGCGGATTGCCCACGATCGCATCGAACCCCGGGTCGCTCTCGCTCGAACACCTCCGGGAACTCGATCTCCCAGTGGAACGGCGCGAGCGGCGGCTCGGCGTGGCGCCGCTCCTCGAGCGCAGCCGCGGTAGCGCTCGGCCTCGCCGCTCAGCGACCGCGCTCGGCGTACTCGCCCCGCTTCGCCTCCCGCTCCTTCGGCTTCTCGCCGTCGAAGAACGCCGCCACGCACGAGGTCGCCGAAGAGCCGCACCTTGCCGCAGCTCGAGCTGCGCCTCGTCCCACAGGTCGCGCAGCTCCCAGTCGGAGACGCTCTCGTCCGCCTCGCGGATCCTGTCGCGCAGCTCGGCGACCTTCGCTACGTGCTCGCGCACGCTGCACCGTCTCGAAGCCGGCCTGGAAGCTCGGCGCTCCGCGTCCCAGTGGAACGCCTCGATCTGCGTCGCGCGAGAGCCCGACGAGCGAGTCGCCGTGCCGGAGCGCGTGGTCCACGAAGGTGAGCGCGTGGTCCTTCGCCAGCGTCACGAGCCAGAGCGAGACCTTGGCGAGGTCCACCGCCACCGGGTTCCGGTCCACGCCGTAGAGGCAGCGCTGCGCGACGAGCCGGCGCGCGAAGACCACCTCGTCCTCGTCGGGCGGGATCGCGGGCACGCTCGCCGTGGGCGTGCCACGCCTCGACCAGCGCGTCGCCGAGCTGGCGGCAGGCCTCGACGAGGAACGCGCCCGAGCCCATCGCCGGGTCGCAGACCTTGAGGTCGAGGATCTGCGTCGGGCCGGGGCGGCCGGCCGTCGGCTCCGCGCAGCCGCGCGAGGATCGGCTCGAGCGTCGTGCGCACGATCGGCTCGGTGAGCGCGCGCGGCGTGTAGTGCGAGCCCGAGCGGCGCCGCTCCTCGCTCGGCTGGAGCACCATCGCGCCCTGCGGCACGAGGTCGGGCGTGGCGGCGGGGTCGATCACCGGCAGGAGCGCCGCGTGCAGGTCCTCGAGCGTCGCGGCCTCTGCCACGGCCTTCTTGACCGTGTCGGTGAGCTTCCGGTCGGCGCGGTCCTGGAGCCACTTCTCGCGCTTGGCCGCGGGCTCGCGCGAGCAGCGCCTCGAGGTCGACCGCCGTCGGCGCGCCCTGCTTCTTCTGCGGCCTTGATCGCGACCGAGCGGCCGGTCGCGGTCTCGAGCCGGAAGCCCATCATCGTCTCGTAGACCGAGCCGATCTGCTCGACGTCGAGCGCGCGGTAGGAGATGCGCTCGCCGTCGAGGACGAGGAGCTTCTCGAGCGCGCGGTAGATGGTGCCGTCGGGCACGAGCGGCGGCTCGATGCGCTCGTGGATCTGGCGCGCGCCGCCGGCCGGGCGGCCCTCGAGGAACGGGAAGCGGTCGGGGTCGAAGAGCACGCCGTGGCGCTTGGGCAGCCGCATCGCGCCGGCACTCGGCGCCGTCGTGGATCATGCGGAAGAGGACGAGGAGCTGCGCCCAGGCGCCGTAGCGCTGGTCCATCGTGTCCGGGAAGAGCGCGGCGTCCTCGCGCAGCCGCTCGTAGAGGCCGGCGAGCGAGTAGTAGCGCAGGAAGGTCTCGTCCTCGGGCAGCATGTCCCGCTCCTCGGCGTAGAGCAGGAAGACGAGCCGCAGGAGGACGGTGAGGAGCGCGCGGTAGACCTCGTCGGGGTGCTCGCGCGAGCGGCTCGCGCAGCAGCTCGCCCTTCGACGCGTCGTGCGCGGCCTGGAAGCCGCGCAGCAGCTCGTAGAGCGCGTGCAGCACCTGCTCGGCGAGCCGCTCGCTGACCTCGTTCTGGAACTTGCGGCTGTCCTCGAGGAGCGCGGCGAGGCGCTGCGCGCGCGGCAGCGCGAGGAGCCGCTGCTCGGCCGAGCAGCAGGCGCAGCGCGGTGCGAGATCGGCCGGCCCGCCGTCTGCACCATGTCCGCGACGCGGAAGTCGAGCCAGCCCGAGCTCTCGCCGCGCGGCGCGGAGACGAGGCGCAGCGCGCGGCCGTTGAAGAGCAGGCCCGCCGGCACGCCGGTCTGGCGCAGCAGCCGCTCCATGCGGCCGTGCGCCGAGGCCTCGAGCTGCGCCGCGGCCGCGCGACCACGCGGTCGAAGTCCTCGCCGGGCTCGAGGACCCGCACGAGGAGCTGCCACGGCGGACGCGCCGTCCTGCGGCTCGAGCTCGCGCACGGCGAAGTCGGGGCGCAGCGTCTCGCCGTAGTCCGGCGAGCGCCACCTCGAGCTCGGGCGGGATCGGCGCTCTCGGCGGTGCCGGCGTAGCCCTTGGGCGAGAAGCTCCAGCCGAGGACGGCACGCGCGAAGGCGCGGAAGTCGGGCGAGGCACGGGACCGGGCCTTCCTTCGGGTCGAACGCGCGCTCCTCGACGCACGCGCGCAGGAGCCGCTGCCCCTCGGCGTCGCGCCGGTCGAGGATCGCCCCGGCGCGCACCAGCGCCGGCGCCGAGACGACGAGGCCGGTCGGCCGGACGAAGCCGAGCCACTCGAGGTGCGCGAGGATCTCGGGGTCGAGCTTGGCCATGGCGCATCAGTTCGTCTCCGGCCAGAGGTAGACGAGCCCGACCGGCTCGACGCGCGTGCGCGCGCACCTCGTAGAACTCGCGGATGCGCTGCGGCTCCGCGCTCGAGGTCGCGGTCGAACTGCTCGAGCCGCGCTGCGCCAGGAGCGCATGTCGGCCTCGAGCTGGCGCTTCTCCTCGTCGCCGAAGTCGAGCGTGAGCTGCTTGAACTCGCGCTCGTGCTTGGCGAGCTCCTCGCGCACGCGCTCGCGCTGCCGCTCGAGGGTCTCGCGCAGGTCCTTCTCCTCGCGCTCGCCGCGCTCGCGCGAGCTTGCTCGATCGCGACGCGCCGCCAGCTCCTCGGCGCGCGGCTCGAGCTGCGGCAGCAGCTCCTCGATGTCGCGCGGCGCCGCGTCGAGGAGCTTGCTGCTGGATCGCCTCGCCGGGCATGCGGCGGCCGCCGTCGCCGAGCGAGCGCTCGAGGAGCTCGAGCGTCTTCGCCTCCGCGTCCCGCGCGTAGGCCTCGAGCGGCCCCTTGCGCTGCGACGGCTCGACCCAGCGCGCCGCGACGGGCACGAGCTCCTCGTGCAGCCGCTCCGCGCCGCGGCCGTAGAGCGAGAGGCGGCCGAGCAGGATCACGCGCGGGATCGAGTCGCCGGCCTGCGCGAGGCAGGCGCGCGAGAGGTCGTGGTGGATGAAGCCCTGCGAGCGGAAGCGCGCGAGCAGCCGCTGCGCGACGCGCTGCTCGAGGTGCAGGTGGACGGTGTCCTCGGTGAGCACGCCCGCGTCCTCGAAGACGACCGGCCGGATCGGCGCCTCGCGGCGCCAGTCGGCGAGCTTCTGGTTCTGCCTTGCGCGGCGCGCGCAGCGTGTCGAGCGTGCGCGGCCCAGCTCGGGTCGGCCTCCGCGCGCCGGTCGAGCGGCGGGAAGCGTCCAGACGGGTCGGCCGTCGCTCGTCGGTCGTCCTCGGCGAGCGGCTCGGCGCCGAGCAGCTCGAGCGAGCAGGAGAGCGCGTCGCGGAACGGCGCCGCCTCGAAGCCCGACCCAGCTGCGCGAGCCTTCGAGCAGGCTCCGGCAGCGCTCGATCTGCGCCTTCGAGCTCCTCCTGGCGCTCGCGCGCCGCCTCGAGCTCCTCCTCGGTGATCGCGCTTGCGTCTCGGCGTCGAGGTCGGCCGCGCTCGATCTCGCGCGCCAGCCGCTCGGCGTCGCGGTGGCGGATGCCCTGGCCGAGCCGGCGCTCGATGTCGTCGTCGATCACCTTCGAGAGGCTGCCCAGCTCCTTCTTGATGGTCTCGGTCTTCCGGACGAGCACCTCGAGCACCCGGTCCTCGACGCGCTGCGGCAGGACGAAGTAGTGGCAGCGGACCTCCGGCGCCGGCTGGAGCTTGCGGTCGATGCGGCCGTTGCGCTGCTCGATGCGGCCCGGGTTCCAGGGCAGGTCGAAGTGGAAGAGGTCCGTGCAGTGCGCCTGGAAGTTCAGGCCCTCGCGGGCGGCGTCGGTGGCGAGCAGGATGCGCAGCGGGTCCTTCGCGGGGTCGGTGTTGAAGCGGCGCTGGATCTCCTTGCGCCGCGCGCCGCTGGTGAGGCCGTCGATGACCTCGATGCGCTCGTCGGCGCGGTCGGTGCCCTCGATGGCCTGCTCGAGGATCGTCCTTCAGGTAGCGCTTCGTGCCCTCGCGGTTCTCGGTGAAGATGAGGACGCGGCGGTCGTTCCACTTCGGCGGCGCGCCCTTCGGCCGCTTGCCGAACGGCGGCAGGTCCGGGCAGAGGTTCTCGCGGATCCAGTCGACGAGGCGGCGCGATCTTGGCGTCCGGCAGCGTGCCGGGTCTGCTCGGCGATCTCCTGCATCCGGTCGAGCAGCGCCTGCTCCCGGCGCCACAGCGCCTCGGCGGCCGCATCGCGCGGGCGACTCGGCCTCGGCCGCGGCGGTGACCGCCTCGATCTGCGGCGGCCTCCTCGGCCTCGAGCTCCTCGGCGGTCCACTCGCCGCGCTCGTCGTCGGCGTCCGGCGCCGCGGTGAGCAGGTCTAGCTGCGCGGCTTCCGCCGCCGTGCGGCGTCGGCGCCGCTGCCCGCCCCTTCTCCCACTGCCGCTCCACCGTCGCCCGGTGGACCTTGAGGCTGCGCGCGAAGGCCTCGATCGACGAGAGCAGCCGCTGCTGCAGGCCGACGACGAGCAGCCCCGCCGCCGCCTGCGCCCGGCGCGCGGTCGTCGGCGAAGCGCTCCTCGCGCGCGGTGCGGTACTCGTCGAGCAGGCGCGAGAGCACGAGCTCGGGCGCGTCGGCGGGCAGGCCGTCGATCTCGACGCGGATCGACGTTCCGCTTCGGGAAGCCGCCCTGGACCTCGCGGATGTCCTCCTTGAGGCGGCGCACCATCACGTCCTCGAGCGCCTTCTTGCCGCGCACCTTGACGCCGCGCGTGAAGCGGTACGGGTCGAGCAGCTCGAGGAGCGTGGAGAAGCTGTTCGAGTGGCCGTTGTGCGGCGTGGCGGAGAGGAAGAGGCGGTGCTCGAAGCGGCCGCCGAGGTCGCGGATCGCGCGCGTGAACTTGGTCTCGATGCCGTAGCGCCCGCCGCTCGACGGCGCGGCGTGGTGGGCCTCGTCGAGGATCGAGCAGGCTCCCGGGCAGCAGCGGCCCGAGCCACTCGCGCATCGGGTCCGCGTAGGTCGGGTCGATGAGGAGGTTGTGCGAGACGAGGAAGCGGCTGTGGGTGCGCCACGGGTTCACGCCGAAGCCGCGCTCGCGGCGCATCCGCGTCAGGTAGGCGCGGTCGAGGATCTCGAACACGAGGCCGAAGCGCTCCTCGAGCTCGTCCTTCCACTGCTCGAGGACCGACGGCGGCGCGGCGACGACGATGGTCTTCGCCTTCTTGCGCAGCAGCAGCTCGCGGGCGATGAGGCCCGCCTCGATCGTCTTGCCGAGGCCGGTGTCGTCGGCGATGAAGAGGTTGACGCGCGGCAGCCGGAGCGCCTTGCGCAGCGGCTCCATCTGGTAGGCGTCGATCTTGATGCCGGCGCGGAACGGCGACTGGAAGAGGTTCGGGTCGGTGGCGGTGACGCAGTTCCAGCGCAGCGTGTGGAGGAAGGCCGCGAACTGGCGCGGCGGGTCGAAGCCCTTCGCGGCGAGGTCGCGCCCAGCCCTCGTCCTCGAGGATCCGGCGGTCGAGCTCGTAGTCCCAGAAGACCTCGAGCGACTGGCCCTGGGCGTCGTCGTCGGCGCAGGCGAGGCGGACGAGCGGCTGACTGGCCCGGCGCGGCGGCCTCGACGACCTCCTCGACGAGCCAGCGCCGCGAGCGGACCTGGACCAGCTCGCCCAGCGCTGGGATGCGTTCCGGCAAGAACTTCGTCTCGTTCACGCTGGGCACTGGTTCCCCGTGCCGGGCTGCCGCGCAGATCCCGTCCCCGCGCATCCCCCGTTCCGAGTCGGAATCGTACACCGGGAAGGGACTCGCGACGTACCGTCCCGACAGCTTTGAGGCACGTTGTGCTGCGGCGCGGCGGTGCGGATGACCGGCCGAGCCGCAAGGTCCCTGTCAGACCGCCCGGTAGATTTGTTCGGTGGCACGATACCTACCAGGTCCCGTCGGAACGAGTGCCGAAGGCCACCCGATCTTCATTCTCGAGGAAGATGACGGGTCACGACGCTACGTCGTGCAGCGACCTGATGGCGCTCACTACTGCGACCAGAATGGGGTGGTCACGCCTGCCGCGAAAGACGAGCGAGGCAGCGTCTGGGCAGGGCTCCTCATCGGCGGCGCACTCGGCGCGCTGTTCGGGCCGTGGGGCGCTCTTCTTGGAGGCGCGCTAGGCGCAGGCGTGGGCGAGGTGGCGGGAAAGGCGGCGAAGGATGCCTGACCTTGCACGCACCTTAGGTGAAGCGCTCGATCGTGTCATCGGCGTCGGCTGGTTTACGCTGCTCGCGACTCTTCTCGTCGCCGGCACGGTGTGGCGGCATTGGAGCCGTACTGAGACAGGCCACCAAGTGCTCATCGCTCGTGTCGTGCTCGCGATCCTTGCGGCGATCGGGATCGGCTTGTCGCTCAGGTACCTCGCACTCTGCCTTCAGGGCGGCCTCACGCCGGCGATCCTCGAGCGCCTCTCGGACTTGGAACGGGCCGGGATGGTGTTCTTGTTTGCCGCGGTGAGCGGGATCGGTGGCTTTGCGGCGCTTGCCAATGCGCTAGGGAAGAGCGCAGGACGCGCTGCCCCGCCTCCGATTCCTGAAGATGTTGCGGCGACCCCGGCATCAGATCGGCACGCGTAAGCCGCGACCGCGGGGTCCGTCCGGAACGGCCGCACGTGCGCACTTCGCCCGGCGAGTGCGAGCAACTCGCGCCAGTCTTCGTTTTCCACCAAACGGCCGAGTTCCGGGCGTTCGCGGAGCGTTTCCGCTGCCTGCTTGATACGTTCGGCGGCGCGAGCGGCGGCCGCCCGTTCATGGAGCCCAGGAAGTCCCGGAGTCGGACGAGGTCGCGAACTGCGTCCGGAGCCCGCCGGAGCGTCTTCACCGCGTCCCCACCCTGCGGACGCGAGTGGTCGAGCCACGCCAGGCATGTAACTGCTCCATATCAGGTCCGAATCTCAGGTGCATCTATCGTGAATCGCAAGTGTTGCACCATCGGGTCCGTTCAGGTAGGATCATGTACGCAAGTCGCCGAGGGACAGACCACGATGAACGAGCGCAGACCCGAAGACCTCCCCGCCCGCTCCGCCGTGCCGACGACCGAGAAAACCGTTGTCACCATCCGCATGCCGAGCGACCTCGGCCGCTGGATGATGAGGGAGGCCGAGAAGCGCGGATGGTCGCTGAACGAGTACTTCGTGACCGTCGCCCACGACTTCTACAGCTGGTTCGGCCTCCCCGACATGGTCATCGGTCTCCTCCAGGCGGATCAGGAGGCGACCGGGCTCGATCGCAGGCGCTACATCCAGCACGTGCTGATGCGGCGGTACCACGAGGTCTACGAGAAGGCTCCCGGCTTCGATCGGAAGCCGACCGAGCACCGGGAGAAGCCGAGCAAGAAGTGAACGGCCCGGCAGCGGAGCCACGACAAGGAGGCCTTGGATGTCAGTGAAGGTTCCCGCGTCGCGCTCTGGACCAGCCGTCACGGTGGCGGACGCGGATGGGGCGGCACGCCCCGACTGCATTCGTCTCGTGGCGTGGCCACTCGTGGAACGACGGCGGCCCCTCGTAGCCCCTCTGACCGTGTCTCCCGGTGGCCGTGCTGGCGAGCGGCGGAGCGAGCCCGGAAGGCGTGCTCGGCTCGGCTCTCGTCCACGCGTTGCGGCAGATCGTTCGCGGTGAGCTGGACGTGCGGCTCACGCCCACCGTCCCAGTCCAACCGTCTCGGTGGATGACGACGCCGGCGGCATCCCGGCTGACGCGCGTTCCGGTGAAGACGATCCGAGCGTGGGCCCGAGATGGCCGCATCCCGAAGAGGCTCAAGAACCGCAGCGCCGACCCGAAGCAGCAGAAGTACCTGGTCAACGTCGATGACGTGGTCGCCACCGCCGAGCAGGCGAGCGCGGCCGTCGAAGCCGCAACCGCTGAACCCGTCGACGTGCAGGAGCGCGCCCGCCAGATCCTCGCAGCCCGGGCCGCGAAGGGGAGGTAACACATGGCCTTCGTGTATCGCCGGAACAACGCGCGGTTCTGGTGGATGTGCTGGACCGACGCGAACGGAGTCGAGCAGCGTGCGTCCTCCAAGACCGAGGAGGAAGCCGAGGCGAAGACGCTCGCGAACGAGCTCGAGGCCCAGGCCCGGTCCGGCGCGCGTCGCGAGATCCTCGGCGCACTCACGGTGCAGCGCTTCTACGACGAGACGTGGCTTCCGCTTCGCCAGCGAACCCGGCCGTGGGCCTGGAAGACCGACGCCGTGGTGATGACGCGCCACTTCCTGCCCCACTTCGGCACGCTGGCCATCGCCAATCTCGGGACCGATGACGGCGAGGTCGCCCTCCTCGACTGGGTGGTCGGGCTCCGTGAGCACCGCTCGAAGCGGGACGGCACCACCATCGCTTCGCGCACGGTCCGGAACGTGGCGAGCGCGGTCCGGGTGTTCTTCGCCGACGCTGCCGAGCGCAAGGTGATCCGCCGGAACCCGACGGCGGGCTGGAACGCCGAGCGCCACCTCCCCGCGATCGAGGACAAGGAACGCGGCTGGCGGGAGCGCGCCGGGTTCTCCATCGAGCAGGTGCGAACGCGCGCTGGCGGAACCTCGACCGGACGCGGCGGCCGCTGTGGCGCCTCACGCTCGAGGCGGCGTTCAACAGCCCGATGCGGCGCGAGAAGTCGACGAAGACCGGAGCGACCCTCCACATCCCGATCCACCCGGTCCTCCAGGGCATGCTCGAGCGGTGGTGGGACGAGGGCTGGGCCCGTTACATGGGCCGCGCGCCGCAGCCGGATGATCTCATCTTCCCGCGCGAGGACGGAAAGCAGCGCCTCGTGAGCGGCACCTACAAGCAGTTCAAGCAGGACCTGGAGACGCTCGGCTTCCCGACGCAGCGACAGTACGAGTCTCGTTCCACTTTCCGTAACCTCGCGCTCAGCGCCGGAGCCTCCGAGTTCCACGTGAATCTGATCACGCACCCGAAGCCGAAGCGGGCCTCGGACTACTACACGCGGCTCGAGATGCAGTGGCCGGGCATGTGCGAGGCGGTCCTCGCGATCGACCGCGCGGCCTGGGACGGCGCGCTCGGCGGCACCGCCGGCGACGAGGTTACAGTCGAGGTTACAACCAGGATTACAGTCGAAGGGACGACCAACGAAAAGCCCCCGACAACACTGGAAGTTGTCGGGGGCAAGTTGGAGCGGGAAAAGGGATTTGAACCCTCGACCCTCGCCTTGGCAAGGCGATGCTCTACCACTGAGCTATTCCCGCAAGAATCTTGCGAAGGTGGAGCTTTATAGAAGCGCCTCCGGGGAGTGTCAAGAGCGCTCCGCGCCCCGCAACGAGCGCGTTCACTCCGCCCTTCTGCGGGCCTCCGGCGCGCGCTCCTCCGCGTCCGTCTTGCCCGCCGGATGGGGCCGGTACACCGCCCGGATGAAGCTCGCGAAGTAGTTCCAGGCCGACCACACCGAGAAGAACAGGGAGATGTACAGGAGCCAGGTCCCGACGCGGTTCGCGTCGAGATCGAACGTGAAGAGGATCGCGTCCACCGGGTACTGATAGTGAAGGAGCAGGAAGGTGATGGCCGCGAGCTGGAACGCGGTCTTCGACTTCCCCTCCTGCCCCGCGGCGATCACCACGCCCTCGCTCATCGCGATGGTGCGCAGGCCCGTGATGATGAACTCGCGGGCCATCACGACGATCACCACCCAGGCGGCCACGCGTCCGAGGTGTACGAGCATCACGAGCGCCGCCATCACGATGAGCTTGTCGGCGAGCGGGTCGAGGAACTTCCCGATCACCGTGACGAGCCCCTTCTTGCGGGCCAGCCACCCGTCGAGGAAGTCGGTCATCCCGGTGACCGCGTACACCATCGCGGCGATGAAGCTGTCCACGCGCGACTCGTGGTACGTGAACCAGAGGATCACCGGGATCATCGCGATCCGCACGAGCGTGATCGCGTTCGGAGCGTTCAGGAACTCCCGCCGGAGCGACCGCTCCATGTCAGCCCTCCGCGAAGGCGGCGGTGACGCCCGCGCCCGGATCGGCGAGGACCCGCCCCTCGCCCGACAGCTCCACCGCGACCACGACCGGGTCGGCGCCATCGTCGAGCAGCGCGCACACGCGCGGCGTGAGCGCGCCGATCCAGCCGACCAGCGCCGCGAGCGGGACCTTGAGCGGCCCCTGCGGACCGACGTCCACCGAGACCGGCTCCCCCACGGTCGCGAGCAGGAACCGGCCGCGGCCGCGGAGGTGCACCAGGTTCAGCTCCGCGGAGATGGACGACGGCACGCGCCCGTTCTCGAAGGCGACACCCTCCTCGAACCCGAACAGGACCTCCTCGCGCAGGTAGGCGGCGTCGGACCCGAGATCGAGCGCGCTGAAGCGGCGCCCCTGCGTGCGGTAGAGCAGCACCCCCTCGCCCGCGACGCGGTGCATGCGCATCGCGCCGTCGCCGAACGTCTTGTCGATGGCGCGTCCGCGGAACCGCTTCATCTCTCCGGTGACCGCGACCTGTCCCTGCGTCGCGAAGAGCCCGTCCAGGCGGACGCGCACCTCGCCGTGGACGGCGACCGAGAGCGCCTCGCCCGCCACCGAGAAGACCTCGCCTGGCGCGGGCTGCACGAGCCGGGCGGCCGCCCACGGGCCGAGGACGGCGCCCGAGGCGGCTGGGCGGTACGCGGCGACGTCGCCCGGCGGCGGAGTGCGGAGCGGCTCGGGCGAGGGCGACTCCGACGGCTCGGGCTCGCCGGAAGCGTGCGCCGCGTCGCCCGCGGGCCCCGACGAGGCCAGACCCGCTCCGCTGGCGCGGCCGGCGATGAGCTCGTCGCAGCGCGCGACCATCTGGTCCGAGCCGGACTTGCGGAACCACTCCCGCGCGCGGGTCAGGTTCCCCGACTCGAGGAGCGCGAGCCCGAGGTAGCCCATCGCCTTCTTGTGCTCGGGGTTCAGGTCGAGCGCGATCTCGAGCTGCTTCACCGCGTCGACGTAGCGCTTCGCCTTGAGCGACGCGAGGCCGAGGTTCACGCGTGCGGACGGCTCGACCGGATTGTCGTCCACGAGCCGCTGCCACACCTTCGACGCTTCGTCGAAGCGCGACAGCTTGTAGTACGCCTGACCGAGCAGCCCGAGGACCTTCACGTCCTTCGGCCGCAGCTCGAGGGCGCGCTCGAGCGACGCGCGGGCGGGCTCGGCCTCGCCCCGGACCAGCAGCTCCGATCCGCGGTTCAGGTGGAACAGGAACTCCTCGTCGAGCCCCTCGACCTCGTCGCCGCCCGAGAGCCGTGCCACGCTTCACCGCCCCGCTTCGAACGTCTTCCAGAGCTCCACGACCTTGCGAACGTACTCGCGGGTCTCGGGGATGTTCGGTACGGCCCCACCCGCGCGCCGCACCGCCTCGGGCCCCGCGTTGTACGCGGCGAGGACCTGGACCGGGTCGCCCGAGTACTGGTTCGCCAGGATCCTGAGGTACCGCGCGCCGCCCTCGATGTTCTGCGCGGGATCCCAGGCGTCGTCCACGAACATGTCCTTCGCGGTGGCGGGCATGAGCTGCATGAGCCCCATCGCGCCCTTCTCCGAGAGCGCGCGGTGATCGTAATTGGACTCGACCGCCATCACCGCAAGGAGGAGCTTCTCGGGCAGCCGGTACTTCTCGGCTGCGGCGCGGATCTGGCCGCGCCAGCGATCGAGCCTCGCGGCGAGCGACGACGACGACTCCGCCACCGGCCGAGCCCGCGCCTGCGGCGACTTGCGGTACATCGTGGAGCCGCCGGCGCGGTTCACCTTGCGGTAGCGGCGGTCGGTCGGCGCGTTCGAGAAGTGCACGACCCCGTCGTCGTCCACGTACGAGTACACCTCCTCCGCCGCGACGAACGCGGGCCTGCTGAGCAGGCAGACGAGCACGAGCCCGGCGAGGACGCGAACGACGAACATCACGCGAAAAGCTATCAGCAGCACGCTCGGCCGGACAACTTTATTCCCCTACGTTCGCGTACATGGACTAGAGATCCGTCCCATGACGGTCCTCACCGGCGAGCAGGTGGACTTCCTGGTGCTCGGAGGCGGGATCGCGGGGCTGACCTTCGCGCTCGAGGCTGCGGAGCACGGCTCCGTGCTCGTCCTGACCAAGCGGCATCGCTCCGAAGGGTCGACCCAGTACGCGCAGGGCGGCATCGCGTCGGTGCTCGGGACCGACGACAACTTCGACCTCCACGTGCAGGACACGCTCGTCGCCGGGGCGGGGCTCTGCAAGCGTGAGGCGGTCGAGGTGACCGTCCGGGAGGGACCCGATCGGATCCGCTGGCTGCTCTCGCTCGGCGTCGAGCTCGACCGCGAGGCGCCCGATCGGCTCCACCTCACGCGGGAGGGCGGCCACTCGCGACGGCGGATCGCGCACGCGAAGGACACCACCGGGCGGGAGATCGAGCGCGCGCTCCTCGACGCGTGCGCCCACCGCGGCATCCGCATCGTCGAGGACCAGGTCGCGGTCGACGTCGTGACGAGCGGCAAGGCGGGGATCGGCGGTCCCAACCGGGCCATCGGCGCGTACGTGCTCGACCGGGCCTCGGGCGAGATCGCCGGCGTCTCGGCGCGGGTCACCGTCCTCGCGACCGGCGGCGCCGGGAAGGTCTACCTGTACACGTCGAACCCCGACGTGGCGACCGGCGACGGCGTCGCGATGGCCTACCGTGCCGGGGCCAGCGTCGCGAACATGGAGTTCTTCCAGTTCCACCCGACCTGCCTCTACCACCCTCAGGCGAAGAACTTCCTCATCAGCGAGGCGCTCCGCGGCGAGGGCGGCATCCTGCGGAACGCGGCCGGCGAAGCCTTCATGATCCGCTACGACCCGCGCAAGGAGCTCGCGCCACGCGACGTCGTGGCGCGCTCGATCGACGCCGAGGTGAAGCGGCGCGGCGACGATTGCGCGTTCCTCGACATGACGCACCTGCCGAAGAGCTTCCTCATCGACCACTTCCCGAACATCCACGCGACCTGCAAGGAGTTCGGGATCGACATGGCGGTGCAGCCCATTCCGGTGGTCCCGGCGGCGCACTACCTGTGCGGTGGCGTCGTCACGGACCTCATGGGGAGGACGTCGATCCCCCACCTCTACGCGATCGGCGAGACGTCCTGCACCGGGCTGCACGGCGCGAACCGGCTCGCGTCGAACTCGCTCCTCGAGGGCGTCGTGTTCGGCCGGCGCGCCGCGCTTCGCGCCATCGACGATCTCGACGAGGTGAGCGGGCCGCACGTGCCGATCGCCGACTGGAACCCGGGCGACGCGCTCGATCCGGAGGAGGGCGTGGTCGTCACGCACAACTGGGACGAGCTGCGGCGCACGATGTGGAACTTCGTCGGCATCGTCCGCACGATGAAGCGGCTCGACCGGGCGCGGACGCGCATCAAGATCCTGCGCGACGAGATTCGCGACTACTACTGGAAGTACAAGCTGACGCCCGATCTGGTCGAGCTGCGGAACCTCGCGGACGTCGGGATGCTGGTGGTCGAGTGCGCGCGGCAGCGCAAGGAATCGCGCGGGCTGCACTACCTGCTCGATCACCCGAAGCCCGACGATCGCTGGCTGCGCGACACCGTGCTGACCCGCGGCGACCTCGAGTAACGAGCGAGCGGGGGGCTCGGGGGGGCGCGAGGCCGAGCCTGCGAAGGCCGAGTGTCCCCCCGCTCTTACGGCGGCGGAGCCGGCTGCTGCGGCGTGATCACGCCGTTCGGCGCTCCGAAGTCCATCGAGACCTTGCCGCGCGCGCTCGCGACCTCGAAAACGAAGCCGCGCCCGGCGAGGGGGCCCCCCGGCGGATGGGGGAGGAGCACGCGGTATGCAGTGTCGAACGGCCCGATGTAGGGGAAGAGCACGAGGAGGGTCGCGTCGCGCTCGAAAGTAGTCACGCGCGAGGAGACGACATCCGTGCCGTCCACCTTCACGGCGACGCGCCAGACGCTCCTCGGCGCGTCGAGGTCGTCGTCGTGGCGCTCGGCCGCGTAGAAGGACAGCACGAGCTCCTCCCCCGCCTCGGCCTCGGCGCGCTCCTTTGCGAGCCGCTCCTCGAGCTCGGCGGGGGTCCAGCCGAGCCAGTCGCCGAGCCGGCGCGCGCGGGCTTCCCGGACCGCGGGCGACAGGAAGGTGGCCGTGCCGGTCGCGCGATGGTTCAGCCCGTCGTAGAGGAACGCGCGCCGGGTGAAGGCGTCGCGCTGCAGCGCCCACTCGCCCTCCGTGGTCTGGGGAACCGGCGCACGGTGCAACGCGCACGCGGAGAGGGCGAGGGCTGCGACGGCTGCGGTCCGGCGGCCGGTCATGGGATGAAGTCCTGCCGCGTGAAGAGGGCGTCCAGGGGCACGCGCTGCGCCTCGATCGCCTCGCGACCGCCCTCCAGGCGATCCACGAGGGCGATGCACGCGACCGGCTCGAGCTTCTCCGCCCGGCAGCGCTCGATCGCCTTGAGCGCGCTCCCGCCGGTGGTGACCACGTCCTCGATCACGACCACGCGGCTTCCGTCGGGGATCGTCTTCCGCCCCTCGATCCACTGCCCGGTGCCGTGCCCCTTCGGCTCCTTGCGGACGATGTACGCGTCCACTGTACCGGGGGGATACTGCCCCCCCGGACCCCCCGCTCGCTCCGGGGCAGCCTCATCCGGCTGCCCCTGCGCGCGCTGCCGCTCGTATTGCAGGAAGCTCGTGAGCGCGATGGCGCTCGCGATCGGATCCGCGCCCAGGGTGAGCCCGCCGACGCCGCGCACGAGCGGGCGGATCTTCCGGACCCGATCGAACAGCACGCGGCCGATGAGGACGTGCCCCTCCGCCGTGAGCGCGGTCCGCTTGCAGTCGATGTAGAAGTCGCTCTCCCGCCCGGACGCGAGGATCACCTTGCGCCGCTCGAACGAGAGCGTCCGGAGCAGCTCGAGGAGCCGCGCACGATCGCCGTCGAGCGTCATCGTCGCCCCCGCCGCGCGAGGAACGGGTACAGCTCCGCCACGTACCTGGCCTGCTCGACGATCATCCGTCGGCCCTCCTCGGGAAGATCGCTCCACGCCTCGAAGGCAACGGCGAGGTCCTGGTTCGCATCGGACATGCGCTGCGCGAGGTCCTCCGCGAGCTCCTCGGGCGTGACCTCGACGCTCGCGTCGGCGCTGGCCGCCTCCTCGAGATCGCCGTCCGCCGTCGCGCCCTCCACGGCCTCCGCTGCCTCGGCGCCCCCGCCCGCGTCTTCGGCCGCATCCCCGCCCGAATCTTCGGCCGCATCCCCGCCCGCATCTTCGGCCGCATCCCCGCCCGCATCCTCGCCCGCATCCTCGCCCGCATCCTCGCCCGCATCCTCGCCCGCATCCTCGCCCGCATCCTCGGCCGCATCCTCGGCCGCATCCCCGCCCGCATCCTCGGCCGCATCCTCGCCCGCGTCTTCGGGCGCGGCGCCCGGCGCTGGCGCGCCAGCGAGGAACGCGAGGAACCGCTCCCGCAGCTCCGGGTCGACCGGGGCGCGCACGAGCGCCTCGTCCAGAAGCTCCTCCGCCCACGGCGCGACCCTCGCGTCGGCGAGCCGGGTCCGCAGCCGCTCGAGCTCCGGAGCCTGGAGCGGCTCGCCGAGCAGTGCCTGGGCGAGCGCGATCGCCCACGCGTCGTCGTCGTCGAGCGCGGCGTGGACGCGGGCGAGGACGCGCTCGCGCGCGAGGAGCCGGAGCGCCGCGAGGCGGCGGAACCCCGCCACGACCTGGAAGCGGGGGCCTCCCGCGAGCGCACCCGGAGCGGGCCGGAGCTCCACCGGGACGAGGTGACCGAGCCGCCCGATGGACGCCGCCAGGACCGCCACGTCGCCCACGTCCCGGAGCCGGAAGGTCGCGTCGTCCGCGATCGCGGCGAGCGGAACAAGCTCGACGGCGCCGGTCGCGTGGGCCGGCACCGTCGTGCGAGGCTCGAGCTCCATGGCCCGAAAACCTAGACTACTTCCGCTTCACGATCACCTTGTGCTTCACCGCGCCCATCGCGACCGGCGCGGGAGGCACCGGGAACTTGGGGGCGGCCGGCGCAGCCTTCTCTTCCTTCTTCGCCTCGATCGCCCGGGGGGCGGGGCGGGCGATGTTCGGACGGAGCGCAGGCCGCGCAGGGGCCTGAACGGCGCGATCGGAGCTGCGCGCGCCCTCCACGTTCACCTCGCCCATGTCGATGCGACCGCGGAAGCTCGCACCGTCCACGATGATCACGCGGGGGGCGGCGATGTCGCCGACCATCCGCCCCTCGTTCGTGATCTCGACGGACTCGGTCGCGGTCACGTTCCCGACGACCACGCCCGCGATGACGCAGTTCTTGACCTGGACCTCGGCCCGCACGATGCCCGTCGGCTCGACGACGAGGGTCTTCGTGAGGGTGAGCGTCCCCTCGACGCGGCCGCGGACCGTGAGGTCCTCGTCCCCGTTCAAGGAGCCGCTGATGAGAATCGACTCGCCGATGATGGTGGTGCCGTCAGTGGTGGTCGTCACGGTCACTTCCCCTTCGCTTCCTTGACGTCCATGTCGACGTTGCCCTTGAAGAGGGCGCCATCCGCGATCAGGATCCGCGGAGCGCGGATGTCCCCGACCACCTTGCAGTCGGCCTTCAGCTCGACCTTGTCGCTCGCGGCGATGTTGCCGGTGACCTGACCCGACACCTCGACGTTCGCCGTCTCGATGTCGGCCTCGATCACGCCGGAGCCCTCTACGAAGAGGCTCTCTCTCAAGCTGATGCGGCCCTTGACGGTGCCCTGGATGACGAGATCCTCGTCACCAGAGATCTCACCGTCGATCACGATCGAGCTTCCGATCACCGTATGCGCGCCGCTTCGGGGCGACGGGACCTTCTCGATGCCAGCCATGGGTTTCGATTCCTCCGGGAGGTTCACTCCGAGCGCCAACGGGAGCGAAAGAGAGACGAGAGGCAGGATAGAGGGCGGTCGAGGGGGCAGTCAATGTCCCCGTCGCCAGGCTCACCGCGCGTGGGCGGTCAGCCATGCGACCGCCTCTCCGATCGGCTCGTCTCGGCGGACTTCGTTGAAGATCTCGTGTCGGAACCCGTCGTACACGACGATGCGCTTGTCCCGCGAGCCTGCCGCGGCGACGAAGGCCCGCGCGGCGGAGACGTCCGCGATCTCGTCCGCGCCGCCGGCGAGCACGAGGACCGACACTTCGAGCTCGGGCGCGCGACGGAGCGCCTCGAGCTGCGCGCGGCTCGACTCCTCGAACCAGCGCGGGGTGGTCGCCCGCCCGTACAGCGGGTCGCGATCGGTCCAGCGCTGCAGCTCGGGGTCGCTCGTGAGCTGCGACATCTGGAGACCGGCGGCGATCGGCAGCCACGGCACCACCCGACCGACGAGCTTCCCGGCGAGCACCTTCGCGGCGGGCGGCTTCCGCGCGAGCTTGAAGTAGGGCGAGGAGAGCACGACGCCCGACAGGAGACGGCCATGCCGGATCGCCCACAGCGCGGCGATGAGACCGCCCTGGCTGTGGCCCACTGCGAAGAGACGATCCCGGGCGACCCCGTCCTGCGACAGCTTCGCGACGAACGCGTCGAGGTCGTTCAGGTAGTCCGAGAAGGAGTCGATGTGCCAGCGCCGGCCGTCGGACTGGCCGTGTCCGCGGAAGTCCAGGAGCGCAACCTGGAACCCGGCCCGGACGAGCGCGGCCGTGATCCCGGGGTACCGGCCGCAGTGATCGCCGCCGCCGTGGAGCACGACCACGGTGGCGATGGGGCGCTCGGGCGTGAAGCGCTGCCAGTACAGGCGCAGGTGATCGGCGGAGTTGAGGAACCCTTCCTCGTGTCGCGCTTCGGCCTCGGTCGGGAACGAAGGAACCATGGGCGTTCGGACCGTAGCGGCGGCCGGCGGTGCGGTCAAGCAACGTGCGGGCACCGCTCTAACGACGTCCCGCCCGCTCGGTCACCTCGCGCAGCTTGCGCTCGAGCGCGGCGCGCCGCTTCCCCTGCTCCGGAGGGATCTCGTCGCCGACGCTCCCGAGCGCGCGCCGGTAGGCCTGCGCGGCATCGCCGACGCGGGACGCGGCGCGGTATGCGTCGCCGAGGTGCTCGAGGATCGTGGCGTCGGGCCCGGCGAGCGACTCCGCCTCCTCGAGGGCCTCGACTGCGGCGCGGTGATCGCCGCGCCGGAAGAGGACCCACCCGAGCGAGTCGAGCACGTGCCCCGAGCGCGGCTTGATCTCGAGCGCGCGCCGCACGAGCTTCTCCGCCTCCTCGAGACGGACGCCCTGCTCCGCGTAGGCGTAGCCCAGGAAGTTGAGCGCCTCCACGTGGTCCGGGTTCAGCGAGAGGAGCGCGCGCATCTGCGCCGCCGCGACCTCCCCCTGCCCGGCCCGCTCGTACGCGGCCCCGAGCGCGTACAGGAGCTCCTGGTCGCGCGGCCGCGCCGCGAGCGCCGCCTGCAGCGCGGCGACGGCGTCCGCCGGCCGTCCGGCGCGGACCAGGCTCTCGGCGAGCGCGGTGTACAGGTCGGACAGCTCGCCATCCTCGGGCGTCCGCGCGCGCGCCTGGATCGCACGGCGGAGCAGCGCGATCGCCTCGGCGGACCGCCCCGCGCGGTCGATCACCGCGGCGCGCATGATGAGGAGCCGCACGTCGTTCGGCTTGCCGGCGAGCGGAGCCTCCAGGGCCCGCTCCGCCTCCGCATGCCGCCCGGAGCGCGACAGTGCCTCTGCGAGCGCGACGCGCGCGGACGCGAAGAGCTCTCCCGCGTTGGAGGAGACCGCGGCGAGCGCCTGGGCGGACTCCGGCCAGCGCCTGAGCTCCTGGAGCGCGAGCCCTTCCGCAAACCGGAGCCGTGCGTCCGGCCCCGCGTCCTGGATCCCGGCCCGCGCCGCCGCGAGCGCCTCCTGCCCACGGCTCGTCTCGAGCCACTGGAACACCACCCGGACGTGGGCGTCCGCGCGATCCGTCGCCGCCCGGACGTACCGATGGAACCACTCGCGGGCCGCCGCCGCGTCGCCCTGGCGCAGCGCCATCCGCCCGAGCGCGAGCAATGCACGTCCGTCGTCCGGCTCGATCCGCAGGAGCGCGAGCAGGTCCTCGCGCGCGTCCGGCTCGCGGCGGAGCGCCTCGTGCGCCTGCGCGAGCAGCCGGAGCGCCTCGAGATCTCGCCCGTCGAGCTGCACCGCGCGGCGCAGGTACCGCTCGGCGCGGCCAGGCTCGCGCCGCTCGAGGAGCGTGCGCCCCAGCTCGCGGAAGCCGGACCCATCCCCGGGCAGCCGCGCGGCCAGGTCCTCGAGCGTCCGGACCGCAGCCTCCTCGTCGCCCGCTTCCGCGTAGAGCGCTGCGAGGAGCCGCCACGGCTCGGGATCGGGCGCCTCGCCCGCCGCGGCGAGCGCCGTCTCGACTCGGATCGCGCTCCGGAACGCGAGCGACGCCCGGTCCGTCTGCCGGCGCGCGGCGGCAATCTGGCCGAGCAGCACGTGAGCTTCCGACGCCGTCGCGCCGGTCGCCGAGAGCTCGAGGGCGCGGCGGGCCTCCCCCTCCGCCGGGACCAGCTCGCCCATCTCGGCGAGCGCTTCGGCGAGCGAGACCCGCAGCTCGGGGCTCTCCTCGTCGTACGTCACCGCGAGGCGGAGCTGCTCCACGGCGCGACCGAGATCGCCCGTGCGTGAGTGACGGCGTGCGTCGAGGTAGTGCGAGAAGGCGCGTGGGGATGCGCGCCGCTCGCCGTCGTCGCGCCGGACGACCTCGCGCATCGCATCCGGATCGACGTGACGTCGCGGGGCAGCCGCGTGGGTGCGGGCTGCCGAGAGTGCGACCAGGACGGCGATGACGACGCGGAACATCGCTCTGCAGGACGTGCGGGAGGCTGCACGGAGAGCATAGCGGCGAGCGGACGGCGCTTCAATCGGACGGAGCGCCGGCGGCAGCCCGCCAGGTCGCATCCGCACCTACGTCCGCTTGCGTCTCGGGCGGCGCGGCCGTGCACCTGCCGCGTCCTGGCTGGAGCCTGTTCGGGGCGCGGCGCCGCGCAGGGCGGTCTCGACGGCGGCCGCGAGGGCGCCCTCGCCCATCGATGCGGCGACCGCAGCGATCCCGGCTTCCTCGAGCGCTTCGCACCACTCGGCGCGTGCGAGTGCCAAGATGGGGACCCCTTCGAGCTCGCGATCGCTCCGCGCCGCGCCGATCGACTCGCCCCCATCCGGTGTCTCGGCGAACACGACGAGCACGTCCGGAGCGAACCGAGCGGCCGCCGCGCCCGCGGCGAAGCCGGGCGACGCCTGCTCCACGGCATACCCCGCTGCGGCGAGTTGCCGCACGCTCCCCTCGCGCGCCGGGCCCGGCTCGCCGACGACGAGCGCCTTCCGCCGGGCCGGCGCCGCCCCGGACAGCTCTCCGGGAACAGGCATCCCGTGGCGGTGCATGAACGCCGCGAGATCCTCGCGCGCGATGCGGCGATGTCCTCCGGGCGTCCGGTGCGCCTTGAGCCGTCGGCCCTTGATCCAGTTCACCACCGTCGGGAGCGACACCCCCAGCACCTGGGCCGCCTCGAAGGTCGTGTAGAAGCTGGACGGTCGCACCTGGGCGGACATGGTAAGGAAATGAAATGCCTCCGTCCGGCTACCTGATGGGCGCCGTCCAGATGACCTCGACGGCCGACCGCGCGAAGAACCTCGACGTGGCGATCCGGCTCGTGAACGAGGCCGCGGACCTCGGCGCGAAGCTCGTCGGCCTCCCGGAGAACTTCGCGTACATGGGCC
This sequence comes from uncultured delta proteobacterium, assembly GCA_963721145.1. Classification (GTDB taxonomy): domain Bacteria; phylum Myxococcota; class Myxococcia; order Myxococcales; family Anaeromyxobacteraceae; genus Anaeromyxobacter. The sequence continues at coordinate 809,988 of CAVRIC010000002.1, forward strand.
CCGAGGAGGGCAGGCTCGCCGGCGCGGAGACGCTCGAGGGGCCGACGCTCGCCGCGGTGCGCGAGGTGGCGAAGCGGCGCGGGATCTTCATCGTCGCCGGCTCGATCGCGGAGAAGTCGCCGAACCCGAAGATGACCGCCAACACGAGCGCCGCTCATCGCCGACGACGGCTCGATCGTCGCCGCCTACCGCAAGATCCACCTCTTCGACGTGTCGATCCCGGACGGCGCACGGTACGCGGAGTCGGAGGTGGTGATCCCGGGCGACAAGGTCGTGGTCGCTCCCACCGCGCTCGGCCGGATCGGGCTCACCGTCTGCTACGACCTGCGCTTCCCGGAGCTGTACCGGAAGCTCGCGAGCCTCGGGGCCGAGGTGATCACGATCCCGTCGGCCTTCACGCTCTTCACCGGGAAGGACCACTGGGAGGTGCTCGTCCGCGCCCGCGCGGTCGAGAACCTCGCCTACGTCATCGCGCCCGCCCAGGTGGGCCGCCACTCGCCGACGCGCCAGACCTTCGGCAACGCGATGATCGTCGACCCGTGGGGCGTGGTGCTCGCGCGCTGCCCCGACGGCGAGGGCGTGTGCGTCGCGCCGTTCAGCCGGCCGCGCCTCGAGCGGGTCCGGCAGGAGCTCCCGGCGCTGAAGCACCGGAAGCTGAGCCTGTAGCCGGCTCTCTGTCGGGATAGACCCCGGCATCGCCGTCTGTGACGTGCGCGCCAGCGGCCCCCCCTCAAACCGTACTTGCGGATTTCCCGCATACGGCTTCCCTCGATCTTCACCTCCCGCGCCTTGAGTCTGCTGGGCGAAGGGCCGGGGACAGGTTCCACAGTTCGAGCCCGTGTTGCCTGTAGAGCGCGCCTCCCTGCACGAGCGACCATGCTGGCCGGCGGAGCGTGTGTTTCCGTCTCCACCACCGCGCGATGAGGCCGCCGACGTCGTGATCCAGGCTGGAGAGCCGCTTGCGCAGCACCCGGCGGTAGTAGTGCCGGGCTCCTCGGATATAGAGGTTCATTTCCTGGACAAGCTGATCCAGGTCGAGCCCCGTCCTTCGGGTTCTCCGCCGCAGCTCATCGCGGATGCGCCTGCGCGCCTTCTTTCCGATGTCGAGGTAGAGCTCCCCTCGGCGCCAGAAATGCGTGTGCCCCAGGAAGGTGAAGTGCTCCTTCCTGGCGTTCACGATCCGCGTCTTCTCCGCGTGAAGCGTCAGCCCAAGCCGCGACATGAGGTACTTCACCCATGCCATTTCTCGGTCCGGTCGCCGGCGGGTCAGCACGACGAGATCGTCCGCATAACGGATCAGACGACCGTCGAGGCTGCCCGCTTCCACGCGCCTGCGGTAGTTCCGATCGAGGAGGTTCAGGTACACGTTCGCGAGGAGAGGCGAGATGACCCCGCCCTGCGGCGTGCCCTGCGCGTTCCGCTTCGGCCGTCCACCATCGTGCTCGTCGACGATGGGCGCCTCCAGGAACGCCTTCACCAGCGCCAGCATCGCGCCATCCACGACTCGTTCCGCCACCGCCTTCATCAGACGGTCGTGTGGAATCGTGTCGAAGTAGGCCGTGACGTCGGCGTCGATGACCCAGCACATCCCTTGCCCGAGTGCTTCGCGGATGGCGTCGAGTGCCTGGTGCGCGTTCCGCTTCGGCCGGAATCCGTAGGAGTCCCTATCGAAGTCCGCCTCGAAGAGAGGTTCGAGCACCAGCTTCGCCGCCATCTGCACGGCGCGGTCGCGGATGTTGGGAATTCCCAACGGCCGCTCGCCGCCGCCGAGCTTCGGGATGTACACCCGCCTCACCGGACCAGGCCGGTACCGCTTCGCCTTCAGCTCATCGTGCAGCTCCTTCAGCAGCGCCTCGCTGCCGCGCGTCTCGATGTCCTCGAAGGTCTCGCCATCGGGACCTGGGGCTCCGCCGTTCGCCTTGCAGAGCGCGTAGGCGTGGGCCAGCACGTCCGTCCGAAAGACCTTGTCGTACAGTGCGTACGCACGGAAGCTCGGCTCCCTCTTGGCACGTAGGTAGAGCGCCCGTTGCAGCTCCCGGAGCTTCTCTGGGGTTTTTAGTGTCGCCACAATCCCCAGCTCCTTCCTTGCAGGGGTCGCATCTTCGAGTAGAGCCCCTTCCCTCCAGCGGCTTTCGCCGCCTTCGTCGGTACTACGGACTCGTCCGACTCCTCGTCCGGCCCACCCGCCTCGGCTCGCGGCCTTGTGCGTGCGGTCGCGGTCGCTTCACCGCGCCGGTCGAGGCCTCCCGCGTTCAGCGCGTTCCCTTCGCGGCGTGCCGTCCCTGATACCCCGGGAGAGCGCCACCGGCGTCATCGAGACTGCCCGGTGGGTGTTGCCTTCGCCCAATCATCAGAGGCTCGGCCTCTCCGTTGCGTTTACGAGGCTACGTCTGGGTTTGCTGCGCGCTACGGCCCGTCGCTTCGCAGCCGGTGGGTTGCTGCCCACCGGCATCCTGGCCCCGCTTCTGCTGGACGCCTCGCGGCGGCACGCAGGGGACCTCGCTACTCGGATGCTCGATTCATTCGAGGCGGGCTCCTTTCATCCCGCTGAGAACGCGCCGCTTCGCGGCGCACGATGATTCGTCACTTCCCTCGGGGTACGGACCGCGGGAACGCTCTCGAGGGAGCATTCCCCTCCGGGCGCTGGCCGGGGAGGCCCCTGCTCGCGCGCCCGGACGGACGTACGTGTCCGGCGCACCGGCATTGGTCACGCCGGGCCGGCGCCCGACCCACGCCGCTCCGCCCGCCGGGGGCGCGCGGACGGGAGGGCCCTCACCGCGCGCAGGCGTCGGAGACGTCCCGATCATCAGTGCGCTGCGGACGGCTACGCAACAAAGTACCTTGGCCGCCTCGCACTTTGCGTGACGACGCCGCGCAGCAACCCCGCCGCCGCGCACGATCGACTTCCTGGCGCGACGTCGGCACGCACGGAAGTGCGCGGCATCTGCGTTTCTGCGTCCTTGCGGCAGTACGGCGCCCGGTCGCGCATTCGTCCGTCGCCGAGCACGGGGAGGGCCCTCCCGTCCCAGCCCCCGGTGCGGGACCGCGATCTGGCGCACAGCGCGGCGCGCAAAATGTTGTGACGAATCATCAGAGCCGGCTCTAGAAGACGAAGAGCAGGCCGCCCGCGTACGACAGGTTCTTGTCGGACAGGTTCCAGCTCTTGCTCGAGCCGAAGTCGTCGATCGTGCTCTTCCGCGCCTCGAAGAACAGGTACGTGTGGTTCACGCCCGAGTCGTTGTCCATCTCGCGGGCGAGGTCCGGGTCGAAGAAGTCGAGGAGGAGCGCGAGCCCGCCCGTCATCGACCAGCCGTTGGTCGCGCCGGTCTTGGACGTCGATCCCTTCCCGTCGGTGACCCACCAGTTGTAGCGCTCGAGCGCAGCGCGCCCGTACGGTGCGAGGGGGATCCGGTAGCGATCGGCGAGGAAGTCGAAGCGGTAGGTCAGCGTGAGCGTGGTGGGAATGATGTGGAAGGTGGTCTCGTCGCCTGACGGGCCAACGACCGTTTGGGTGATGGGGTCCACGCTCAGCGCCTTCCCGGTCCTCTTGTGATAGCCGGTCTGGAACCCGACCTCGAGCGAGCCGGCGTTCGTGAAGAGCGCCTTCGCGGCCCCGACCCGGAACATCCAGCCTCGCCCCGTCCCGAACGCCTGCTCGAACGGTCCCGCCGTCGTCCCCGCGAACTCCGCGTCGATGTCGGGCTTGTAGTTCCCGAAGGAGATGTCGAACGAGCCCCAGCGGGGAGACTCGGCGCGCGCGGCGGTGGCGAGCGCGGCGAGGAGGGCCGCGACTACGATTCGCTTCACCTGCGCCTCCGGAGCGCCGCGAGCGCGAGCACCGCTGCGGCCCCGGCGATCGCGACGAGGCCCGCCGGTCCGCTCGCGCAGCCCCCCTGCTCTTGGCCGCCGGCGGCCTTGTACGATTCCCAGAAATCCGCTGAGGGCAGCGCCTGCGCGGTCACGTCGTAGGTGGGATCGGGGCTGCGGTTGTCGGCGGGCGAGAACGCGAACACGCGGACCCGGTACACGACGGTGTTGACGAGGCCGCCGAAGCGGTACGGGCGGGGGCTCCCCACCACCGGGGCCGACGTGTGGATGGGCGTGGGATTCGAGCGGTACCGTCGTCGAAACGGGCTGGGCGTCGACGAGGTAGTAGTCCGCAGTCGGGTCGGCGGTGCTGGGGAGAGCGTCCCAGAACACGTTGACGGCCTCGTCTCCAGATTCCGCGAAGACGCCGCCCGGCGTGCCGGGGGGCCTCCGGTCGAGCGTGATCGTCACGCGCGCTTGCCCGACGGCGGTGGTGCTGGTGCTGTTCGGGTCCATGCCCTCGGCGCAAAGATAGATGGACTCGGCCGTCGTCTGGTTGCACGCGTCCTTCCCGGCCGCGGTGACGATGGCGCTCGTCGCGTATGTGGCATCGGCCACCGGATTGTTGGTGCCGACCGGGGCAACGACGGACGCCACCTCGTGGGCGATGAGCGAGATGCTCGCGTCCGGCTGCTTCGGGCATTCGCCGCTCGTGGACTTGTCCGCGGCGTAGAGCTTGTACGTGACGCCGCCGATCGGGAACGTCCCCGTGATCTGCCACCCGAGGTGGACGATCCCAGGCCCGTTGCACTCCGCCGCGTTGATGAAGTTGTCGGTGCTCGAGTGGGCGACCTCGCCGACCGTGATGTTCCCGGCGGTGGCTTGCGGGGGCGTCTGCGCCAGCGCCATGACCGGCGCAGCGAGTACGGCGAAGAGCCAGGCGCGTCTCATGGAAGCGCGATTCTGCAAGCGCGGCGCCACGATGGCAAGGCGGCGACGCTCGCGACGCGACTCTCGATTTGTCGAGCGCGGGCGCGCCGTCGGACGTCGGCTCGCCAATTTGTCACCCAGCGTCGCGGCCGGATGCCATTTTGTCACTCGGCGCGCGCCGCGGCGAGGAGCTGCGCGATCTGGACCGCGTTCGTCGCGGCGCCCTTGCGCGTGTTCTCGATCGACAGGAACAGGTCGAGCCCGTTCTCCTGCGAGACGTCGTCCCGGAGGCGTCCCACGAGCACCGCGTCCTCGCTGCCGACGAGCATGGGCATCGGGTAGACGCGCTGCGCGGGATCGTCCACCACCTTCACGCCCGCCGCCTTCGAGAGCGCGGCGCGTGCCGCGGCGACGCCGAGCGGGCGGCGCGTCGCGACGTTCACCGCGGCGGAGTGGCCGAAGAACACGGGGACCCGCACCGCGGTGGCCGCGATGCCCAGCTCGGCATCGCCGAGGACCTTCCGCGTCTCCCGGACGATCTTCGCCTCCTCCTCGGTCGCGCCGCTCTCCAGGAACGGCCCCACCTGCGGGATGAGGTTGAAGGCGAGCCGGTGCGGGAAGCGCGCGGGGGGATCCGGCTCGCGCAGGTTGAGGAGGTCGCGGGCCTGACGCTCGAGCTCCTCGACCCCACCCTGCCCGAGGCCGGACGCGGACTGGTAGGTCGCCACGACGACGCGCCGGAGCCCGGCGGCGTCGCGGAGCGGCGCGAGCGCGAGGGCGAGCGCCGTCACGTTCGAGGAAGGGTTCGCGACGATCCCCTTCGCGCGGAAGCCGGCGACCGCGCCGCCGTTCACCTCGGGCACGACGAGCGGCACGTCCGCCTCCATCCGGAACGCGGGGGAGTCGTCCACGACCGCGCAGCCGTCCGCCCAGGCGCGCGGCGCCCACTCGCGCGCGACCGCCGGGCCGGCGCAGAAGATCGCCACGTCGCAGCCGCGGAACGAGCCCTCGCGCAGCGGCTCCACCCTGAGATCGTCGTCGCGGAAGCCGAGCGTCGTCCCGGCGGAGCGCGGCGAGGCGAACGGCCGGAGCGAGGTCACCGGGATGTCGAGGTCGTCCAGCACCTCGAGCACGGTCCGTCCCACCGTGCCCGTCGCGCCCACCAGGGCGAGGGTGATCGGGCGGGTCGAAGAAGCGGTCACGCGGGGACTCCGGGGGTCTCGCGGGCGGCGCCGGCCGGCGACGTGCACGCGTCGACGAGATGGACGAGCGACTGGTACGGGATCCCGGCGTGCGTGGTCAACCCGATCTCGCACCCGCGCGAGCTGGAGTAGCCGCGCTCGCACCCCTGTACCGCGGCGCCGAGCTCGCGCAGGGCGGACGCGTTGAGCTCGGGATTCGTGAACCCCTTGTCGCCCGCGAACCCGCAGCAGCCCGTCGCAGGGACGACGACGCGCTCCGCGCACGCCTGCGCGACGGCGCGCAGCTTCGGCTCGAGACCCATCTTCGTCACGCTGCACGTCAGGTGGAGCGCGATGGGGCCCGGCCTCGGCGCGAACCGCAGCCGCTCCATGAGCCGGTCGTGGACGAACTCGATGGAGTCGTGGATGGCGATGCGCGGGTCGATCGTCGCCTTCATGCGCTGCGCGCACGGGCTCGTGTCGCAGACCACCGGGAACTTCCCGCCCTCGGTCGCCGCGAGGAGCGCGCGCTCGAGCTCGCGCGCCTTCTCGTCCGCGAGCCGCGGGAACCCCTTCGACTCGAACGACAGGCCGCAGCAGAGGCCGGCGAGGCCGGACGGAAAGCGCACGTCGTACCCGGCCTTGTCGAGGACCGAGAGCATCGCGGCGGAGACCGGGCGCTGATCGGGGTCGCCCGCCGCGGGGCCCATCATGCGCGCCACGCAGGCGGCGAAGTAGACGACCTTCCGGTCGCGCCCGCGGACGACGTCCTCGAGCGACCCGTTGGCGGGCCGCGGGAGCGCATCGCGCAGGACCGGCAGGCCCGGCACCGCCCGCATCGCGACGAGGCCCGCGCGCCCGCCGGCGGTGGTCCACGCGAAGTGCCTCGCGGCGATGGCCGCGATCCCGTTCGCGAGCCCGGACCGCGCCTCGGCGCGCCGCAGCTTCGTGAGCTTCCCGGTGTCGATCCCGACCGGACAGGCGGTCGCGCACATCCCGTCCGCTGCGCAGGTGTCGTCGCCGAGCCAGGCGTAGTCTCGCTCGAGCCGATTGCGGCGCGCCTCGTCGCCTGCCGCGGAGACGCGCGCGATCTCGCGCCGGACGGTGATCCGCTGGCGCGGCGTGAGCGAGAGCGCCCGGGACGGGCAGCGCGGCTCGCAGAACCCGCACTCGGTGCAGCGGTCCACGATCTCGTGGGCGCGCGGCAGCGGCTTCAGATTTTTCAGGTGCACCTGCGGATCGTCGTTCAGGAGGACGCCCGGATTCAGGATCCCCTCCGGATCGAGGAGCGCCTTCACCCGCCGCATGATGGCGGTGGCCTTCGCGCCCCACTCCAGCTCGACGAAGGGCGCCATGTTCCGTCCGGTGCCGTGCTCGCCCTTGAGCGAGCCGCCGAACCTCGACGCGACCATCTCGCACAGATCGTCCATGAACCGGCGGTACCGCTCCATCTCCGCCGGGTCGCCGAAGTCCGGCGTGATGACGAAGTGAAGGTTCCCGTCGCGCGCGTGGCCGAAGATGATCCCCTCCCGGTAGCCGTGAGCTGCGAACAGCCGCTGAAGCTCGACCGTCCCTGCGGCGAGGTGCTCCATCGGGAAGACGATGTCCTCGATCACCACCGTCGTCCCGGCGGGGCGGGCGGCGGCGGCGGCGGGAAAGAGCCCGCGCCGCACGTCCCAGAGCCGTTCGTACTCCGCCTTGACCGCCGTGAACGCGGCCGGCTCGAGGGTCGGGATCCCGGCGAGCAGCGCCGTGGCGGCCTCCGCCGCCCGGCCGACCGCAGCGGGATCGTCGGCGCGCACCTCGACGAGGAGCGCGCAGGCGTCCGGCGGGAGCGCTCGGAGGGCGGGCGGCATCCCGGGCTTCGCCTCGATGGAGCGCAGCGAGGCGCGGTCGATGATCTCCACCGCCGCGACCGACTCCGCGAGCCGCTGCGTGGCCCGGGCGGCCGTCTCCACGTCCGGGAAGAGGATGAGGGCGCTCGCCTTGTGCGCGTGCTCCTCGACGGTCGCGAAGGTCACCTCGGCGATGAAGGCGAGCGTGCCCTCCGAGCCGATCATGAGGTGCAGGAGGATGTCGAGCGGGTCCTCGAAGTCGACGAGCGAGTTGAGCCCGTACCCCGAGGTGTTCTTGATCCGGTACTTCTCGCGGATGCGGCGGGCGAGCGGCTCGTCCGCCAGGATCTCCGCGCGAAGGGCGGCGAGCCCCGCGAGCAGCGGCGCGTGCGTCTCGGCGAGGCCGCGGCGCGAGGCTGCGTCGGCCGTGTCGACGAAGGTCCCGTCCGCGAGGACGAGCTTCACCGAGCGGACGGTCCGATAGCTGTTCTGCGCCGTGCCGCAGCACATCCCGCTCGCGTTGTTCGCGGCGATCCCCCCGATCTGGCAGGTCGCGATCGACGCCGGGTCCGGTCCGATCTTCTTGCCGAGCGGCGCGAGGAGCGCGTTCGCCTCCGCGCCGACGACCCCGGGCTCGAGCACCACCGTGGCGCCCCCGTCCGCGACGGCGCGCCTCTTCCACCCATCGAGCTGGACGAGGACCGAGTCCGTGACCGCCTGGCCGGAGAGGCTGGTGCCGGCCGCGCGGAAGGTGAGCGGCGTGCGATGGCGCCGGGCCGCGGCGATGAGCGCCTGGACCTCGGGGACGTTCCGCACGCGAGCGACGATCCGCGGAATGAGCCGGTAGAAGCTCGCGTCCGTCCCGTAGGCCAGCGTCCGCACCGGATCGCAGAAGATCCGTTCCTCCGGGAGCACGCCGCGCGCCTCCTCCCAGAAGCTCCGGTACGGTCCGGGCAGCGCTTCGACGTCGGCGCGGTTCGCGGGCAGTGAGCGCATGCGCGTGCCAAGCTAGCCGCGCGCGCGGCCCGGTTCAACCCGGGCGCCTGAACCGTGCCCGGAGCCGGACCTCAGCGGAGCAGGTCGCGGAGCGCCGCCTCGAGCTCCGGGAACCGGAACCGGTAGCCCAGCTCGAGCGCCTTCCTCGGGACGGCGCGCTGGCTCGAGAGCACCACGCCCGCGATCTCGCCCACCGCGAGCCGGATCGCGAACGCGGGCGCGGGCACGACGCTCGGCCGGCGCAGGACCTTGCCGATCGTGCGAGCGAGGTCGCGGTTCCGGACCGGCTCCGGGGCGGCCGCGTTCATCGGGCCGCGCGCCCGCTCGTCCTCGAGCGCGTGCAGCACGATGCCGACCTCGTCCGCGAGGTGGATCCACGGCTGGAAGAACCCGCCGTCGCCGAGCGGCCCTCCCGCGAATGCCTTGAAGGGACGGACCAGCTGCGGGAGCGAGCCGCCGTCCCGCGAGAGCACGAGGCCGCTGCGGAGGAGGACCACCCGCGCGCGCGCCGCCGCCGGCTGCGCGGCCGCCTCCCACGCCTGGCACACCTCCGCCAGGAACCCCTCCCCCGCCGCGGTGGTCTCGTCGAGGATCTCGTCTCCGCGCGACCCGTAGAATCCGACGGCGCTCGCCGAGACGAGCACCGCCGGCCCGCGCTCGCGCACGACATCCGCGACGTTGCGCGTCGAGTCCACCCGGCTCGCCCGGATCACCCGCTTCCGCGCTCCGGTCCAGCGCCGGTCCGCGAGCGGCTCGCCGGCGAGGTTCACGCACGCGTCGCAGCGCGCGAGCTCGTCCTGCCACGCTCCCGGCGCGGTGGGGTCGCCGGCGACGGCGCGGGTCCCTCTCGGGAGGCGCTCGTGCGCGTCGGGCGAGCGGGACAGCGCGGTCACGACGTGGCCGCGGCCCAGCAGCCCGCTGCAGACGGCGCGTCCGATGAGCCCGGTCGCCCCGGTGACGAACACGTTCATCGCACCTTCTCGCCCGCTCCTGGCCCGAGCCCCTTCGGGAACTTGAGCTCCGCCTCGCTCGCCCGGACGTAGTGCGGCTCGAGCGCGAACAGCGCCTGGGGATCGTACGCCGCCGTCGCGAGCCGCTCGGCCACCGCGGCTGCCACCGCGTGAGCAGGGGGCGTCGCGATCGCCGTGGCGAGGCGCGGAATGCCGGAGAGCGCCTCGGCGTAGGCGTCTTGGCCCTCCCCGAACACGAGCGGCTGGGTTCCTTGCGCGGCGAGCGTCTCCAGCCGTGCGCGGAGCGCGGCCGGCCCGAGCGCGGCCTCGTCTGCGATCTCGACGATGTAGCCGCCGCGCGTGCGGTAGAAGCCGGCGTAGACCTCGCCCTTCCTGGCGTCGAGGAGCGGCACGAGCAGCGCCCCGTCCTCCGCCTCGGCGGCGGCGGCGAGCGCCATCGCGGCGAGGCTCGACGCGCCCGCGATCGGCCGCTTGTTCGCGTAGGCGAGCCCCTTCCACGTGGCGAGCCCGATGCGGAGACCGGTGAACGATCCCGGTCCGAGCCCGATCGCGAAGCCCTCGACGTCTGGGATGGCGAGCCCCTCCGCGTGCAGGAGATCCACGAGCGCCTGCGGCAGCTCGAGGCTGTGCCCGCGGGGAGCGAACCCGCGGCCAGCTGGACGAGGCTCCCCCGAAGCCCCCGCCACGATGGTCCGGTCGCAGCGCAGGTGCGGCGGCGCACCCGGGGCGAGATCCACGAGCGCGCAGGACAAGGTGAGCGTGGCGGTGTCGAGCGCGGCGACGAGCACGCCCGCTCTCCTATCCCATCAGCCGCACGATGTCGTTCTTGAACACGAACAGCATGAGGGTCACGAGCAGGACGAGCCCCACGCCCTGCGCCACGAGCCGCGTCCGCGCGGAGAGCGGCCGGCGAGTCACGGCCTCGAGCAGCGCCTGGGCGATGTTGCCGCCGTCCAGGACCGGGATCGGCAGCAGGTTCATCAGGCCGAGGTTCACGCTGATGAGCGCCATCTGGAACAGGAAGCTCGACCAGCCTTCCTCGGCCGCCTCCGAGGCGATCGAGAAGAGCATGAGCGGGCCTCCCACGCTCTTGAAGCTGATGTGGCCGGTCACGATCTTGACGATCCCGAGGAGCGTGAGCCGCACGACGGTCCGGAGCCGGTCCCAGGCGTAGTCGAACATCTCCGGAACGCTGCGCTGCATCGGGATCTCCTCGACGAGCAGCGCCGCCTGATCGACCATCCGGCGCCGCTCGGGGAAGAACCCGAGCACCCAGCGCACCCGCTCCTCGCGCTCCATCTCGTCGACGTACTTCTCCTTCGCCGCCGCGAGGACGGCGGTGCGTCCGTCCGCGAGGCCGAGCCGGACCTCCACGCGCGCCTCCGGCCGGTCGCGGTCGGCCTTCTCGCCGGCGGGCGCGGGGGGTGGGAGGAACTCGGCGCTGAGCGCGTTGATGTCGCGGAACGACAGGACGCGCTTCCCGTTCACCGACGCGATGGCGTCCCCGCGGCGGATCCCGGCGCGCTCGGCGGGGCTGCCGCGCTCGACCACCGCGACGAAGGTCGACAGGGTCGGATCGGCCGGCAGGAACGCGCGGCGCTTCTCCGCGTCGCAGGTGGGGACCGCGGCGAGGTCCAGGGCGCGCGGCCGGGCGAGCGTCGCGCCGGGGAGCTCCAGCGGCTGCTCGCGGATGACCTGCAGATCGATCGGCGCGCAGCCGGCCGCGGCGACGACGCGCTCGAGCTCGACCACGTGGCGCACCGGCTTTCCGCCCGCGGAGACGACGAGGTCGAAGGGCTCGAGCGGCCCGGCCGAGCCGGGCAATGCCGGCGCGACGACCGCCGGCGCGTAGCTGGCGCTCACCCCGAGCACGCCTCGGCGGGTCGACTCGATCGGGTTTCGCTCCACCTCGAGCGCCGGGACGATCGTGAGCGGGGGGATCTCCTTCCCGTCACGCTGCACGCGCACCACGAGCGGGACCTCGGGGTGCGGCGCCACCACGGCGCGGAGGTCGTCGAAGCGCCGCACCGGCCGGGCTGGCCCTCCCGGCGCGGCGATCGAGAGGATCCGGTCTCCGGGCCGGAGCCCGGCGACCGCCGCCCGCGAACCCGGCGCGACGGTTCCCACGAACGGCCCGGCCGTCGGGTGGCCGTTCTCGGCCACCGCGAGGACGAAGTAGACGAGCATGGGGAAGGCGAGGTTCGCCACCGGACCGGCGACGGAGATCGCGAGGCGCCGCCACGGGGACTGCTCGAGGAAGCCGCGGCCCCTGTCCTCCGGGGCGAGGTGCTCCGGCTCGTCCCCGATCTCGCCGGCCATCTTGACGTACCCGCCGAGCGGGAACACCGAGATCCAGTACTCGGTCTCGCCGCGGCGGAAGCCCAGCGCGCGCGGGCCGAACCCGATCGAGAATCGCAGCACCTTCACCCCGAGCGCCTTCGCGACGACGAAGTGCCCGAGCTCGTGGATGAAGATGAGCCCGCCGAGGAAGAGGACGATCGCACCGAATTGAACGAGGGCCGCTGCCATCTCCGGTCAGTCTAGCCGCTCTCCGTCCGCGGCGCCGTCGCGTCGGTCCCGGACGGGGACGAACGCGCCGGGATGCCGCTGATTGGGCCCACTCGGACGGCACGCGCTGGCCGCCCGGGGCACCGGCCCTTCGGCGGTGCTCGGCGCGGTCGGTGGTTGCGTGCACACGCGCGGAAGGCGCGAGGTCCGATTGTGCGCGTCGCCCGAATTTTCGCCGGCACTTCGCTTCGCGGTGCCGGCGTCCGGGCTCCGCGCCCGCGTTCTGGCCATACGCGCGCGGCGACGGGTTGATCGCTTGCGCGCCTGCGCGCAGCGCCTCCGGGCGGTGCCCTTCGGGCGGACTGCGCGCTCACGGGACTCGTCGCGAGCGGCCAAGAGCGCCAGCCGGCCGGAGACGCCATGGAGCCGCTGGTGGCGGCGCCAACTCCCGGCGCCGCGGGTCTCTCTACCCGCGCCCCACCCGGCGCTCCGCCTCGCGACGGCCCCATTCGCTCGCCGCCAGCGCCTGCTCGACCGAGCGGACCGGCTCGGACGCGTGCGCCTCGAGCGCCGCGGCGCACAGCTCCGCGATCTCGGTGAAGCGGCAGCGTCCCGCCAGGAATGCAGCCACCGCCGCCTCGTCCGCCCCGGAGAGGACGGCGGGCGCGGTGCCGCCGATCTCGAGCGCGCGGTAGGCGAGCGTGAACGCCGGGAAGCGCGCGGCGTCGGGCGCCTCGAAGCTGAGCTTCCCGAGGCGGGCGAGGTCGAGCGGCGCGAGGTCGAGGGGGAGCCGCCCGGGATGGCCGAGGGCGTAGCTGATCGGACCGCGCATGTCGGACACGCCGAGCTGCGCCACCATCGAGCCGTCGATGTACTCGACCATCGAGTGCACGATCGACTCGGGGTGCACGATGATGTCGATGCGGCGCGGGTCGACGCCGAAGAGCCAGCGCGCCTCGATCACCTCGAGCCCCTTGTTCATGAGGGTGGCCGAGTCGATCGTGATCTTGTCGCCCATCGACCAGTTGGGGTGCTTGAGCGCGCGGGCGGGCGTCACGTCGCGCAGCTCCGGGCCGGGCACCGTCCGGAGCGGGCCGCCGGAGGCGGTGAGGATGAGGCGGCGCACCTCGTCCCGGTTGTGCCCGAGGAGCGACTGGTGGATGGCGCTGTGCTCGGAGTCCACCGGCAGGATCGCGACGCCCCGCTCCTCGGCGCGCCGCATGAGCAGCTCGCCCGCGAGGACGAGCGACTCCTTGTTCGCGAGCCCGATCGCCTTGCCCGCCTCGATCGCCGCGGCGGTGGAGCGCAGCCCGGCTGCGCCCGAGATCGCCGCGAGCACGAAGTCGACGTCCGGGTGGCAGGCCACCGCCACCGCGCCCGCGTCGCCGGCGAGGACCTCGACCCCCTTCGGAACGAGGCCGCGCAGCGCGCCGGCGGCCGCCTCGTCCTGGACGGCGACGACGCGGGGCCGGAAGCGCAGCGCCTGCTCCGCGAGGCGCGCCGTGTTCCTCCCCGCGGCGAGCGCGACGACCTCGAACCGCTCCGGGAAGCGGGCGACCACGTCGAGCGCCTGGACCCCGATGGACCCGGTCGAGCCGAGGATGGCGACGCGCTTCACGGGCGGATCTCTAGCAGCGTGTCACGCGCCACGAAAGGGCCGGTCAGGCGAGGGGGTCCGTCACAGCAGGGTCACGAGGTGGCTGGCGCAGACGTAGACCCACGGGGCCACGAACAGGAGCGCGTCGATGCGGTCGAGCAGGCCCCCGTGCCCGGGGATGATGCGCGACGAGTCCTTCACGCCCGCGGCCCGCTTGAGCATCGACTCGGCGAGGTCCCCGAGCGGCCCGAGCAGCGCCGCGCCGAGCCCGATCACCACCGCCGCCGCGATCGACAGGCCGCCCTCGAGCAGGAGCCAGCGCGTGACGAGCGCGCCCACCACGCTGCCGGCGGCGCCCCCGGCGAAACCCTCCCACGTCTTCTTCGGCGAGATGCGCTCGTAGAGCTTGTGCCGGCCGATGGCGTGCCCGGTGAAGTAGGCGGCCGTGTCGTTCGCCCACGTGACCACGAACGCCAGGATCACCCACGCCACTCCGAAGTGGAGGCGGAGCGCGACGAGCGAGGCGAGGAGGAGCCCGCAGTAGAGCCATGACAGCGCGACCACCGCGACCGAGCGCGGGATCTGCTCGAGCGGCGCGCGGCGGAACAGGAAGGCGGCGAGCAGCACCACGGTCGCGGCGGCGAGCGCGAGCCCGGACCAGCCGGGGAGCAGGTCGCCGCTCGCTCCGAACGCGGCCATGAGCGGGATGGCCCCGGCGAAGGCGATCCCGAGGACCTCCCCTACCCCCACGCCTCCGAACATGAGGACCAGCTCCGCCGCTGCGACGGCCGCGGCCCCGCCCGCGAGGAGCGCGAACGAGATGCCGCCCCGGAACGTGAACCAGACCGCGATCGGAAAGAGGACGGCGGCGGACGCGATGCGCAGGACGAGGTTCCTGCGGTTCTTCGGGTCGAGCGCGCCCATGCGTGCCTCACTCCCGATCGCGCCCGTGCGCCAACTGCGCGCCGGTCATCCCGAACCGGCGCTCGCGCGCCTGGAACTCGCCGATCGCCGAGAGCAGCTCCGCGTCGCGGAAGTCCGGCCAGAGCACGTCGGTGAACACGAGCTCGGCATAGGCGCACTGCCAGAGGAGGAAGTTCGAGATCCGCCGCTCGCCGCTGGTCCGGACGAGGAGATCGAGCTCCGGCAGCCCGGACGTCCAGAGCGCCGCCTCGATGTCGCCCGCCTCGAGGGACGCCCCCTTGGCGGCCGCCGCGCGCCGCGCCGCCTCCACGATCTCCTGCCGGCCGCCGTACGAGAGGGCGAGCGTCAGGGTCATGCCGCGGTTTGCTGCGGTGGCCGTGCGGACGGCGGCGAGCTTCTCGCGCACGGTCGCCGGGAGCCGCGCGAGGTCTCCGATGGCGTTCAGCCGGATCGCGTTCTGCATCATCTCGTCGCGCTCCGACTCGAGGAACTCGGCGAGCAGGTGCATGAGCGCGCCGACCTCGGGTTCCGGCCGGCCCCAGTTCTCGGTGCTGAAGGCGTACAGGGTCAGGGCCTCGAGGCCGATCCGGCGCGCCGTGCGCGTCACCGCGCGCACCGCGTCGGCGCCGGCGCGGTGCCCCTCCACCCGCGGCAGGTTCTGGGCCTCGGCCCAGCGACCGTTCCCGTCCATGATGATCGCGACGTGGCGGGGGAGCGGGCGCGCGCGCACGCGCGCTTCGAGCTCCTCGACGATTGAGCGCTCCACGCGCGGCTTATAGCATGCCGGAACGCCCCCCGTTCGGCGCGTTTGATTCCCGTGTCGGGCGACCGTATCCTCGATTCCGTGCCCCCACGGCGCATCGGTCCCTATGTGATCGTCTCCGTCATTGGACGGGGCGGCATCGGAACCGTTTACCGTGCGCGTCACGAGCAGAGCGGGCAGCTGGCGGCGGTGAAGGTGCTCGGGCCTGCTCCCGCGGTGGACGCCACGGCGGCCCGGCGCCTCGCCCGCGAGTACGAGGTCCTCCGTGAGCTGGACCATCCGCACGTGGTCCGCGTCTACGAGGCGGGGGTCTCGGAGGGTTACTCGTTCCTGGCGATGGAGCTGGTGGAGGGGCTCGACCTGCGCGCGTATCTCTCGCCGGTGATCGACGACGAGGACCTCGCGCCCGTGCCGATGGACGTGGACACGCCCTACCCGGCGAGCCGGGGGTCTCCGCCGGACCTCTCGTCGGGTCCCGACGCGATCCGCGCGCTCGCGGCGATGATGGACGAGCCCGACACCGAGCCGCACGCGGTCGCCTGGTCCCCCTCGGCGTACGCCACGCCGCACGTCTCGCCGCCGCGCTCGCTTCTCGCGCCCGAGATCCGCGAAGCGCTCAACCGACCTTCGCGCATCGAGCGGCTGCGCGTCGCACTCGGCCAGGTGGCCGACGCGCTCGGGTACGTGCACGCGCACGGCCTCGTGCACCGGGACATCAAGCCGTCGAACATCATGGTGGACGACCAGCGCCAGGCGCGCCTCATGGACTTCGGGCTCGTGAAGACGGCGCCGGAGGGGAAGGACGCGCTCACGCAGACGGGTCGCGTGGTGGGGACGTACCGCTACATGTCACCGGAGCAGGCGCAGGGCCATGCGGTCGATGCGCGGAGCGACCTGTACAGCCTCGGCGTCATCCTCTACGAGCTGCTCACCGGCGCGCCGCCGTTCATCGCGAGCGATCCGGTCGGGCTCTGGCGGGAGATCCTGACCTGCCGCCCGCCGCCGATCGCCTCGTCGAACTCGACCGCGAACCCGCAGCTCGTGAGCCTCGCGGAGCGGCTCCTCGACAAGGACCCGGTGCGGCGGCCGCAGACGGCAGCGGAAGTGAAGGCCGAGCTGATCGCGGGGTGACCCCTATGCGAGGGGGGTGGGAGGCGCGGTCCTGCGTCGGTTGCCGGCCGTCCGAGTAACCGCGATCGTCGGACCCGCGCCGTAAGCTCGCGCCGATGTCGGACCTCCCTCGCGACGCGCTCGACTACCAGGCGGTCGTCGCCGAGTACTTCCTCGGCCTGCGCGGCAGCGGGCTCATGCTCTCTCCCCTCGACCAGGACGTCGTCGCCGACTGGGAGCGCCGCGGCGTGCCGGTCGCGATCGTCTGCCGTGGACTGAGGAGCGGCCTGCGCCGTCCTGCCGAGGGACGCGCCGGAGCGCCCCGATCGATCCGCGCGCTGCGCTTCGCGGTCGAGGACGAGTGGCGGGCGTACCAGCACGACCGCGTCGGGGATGCGCCGCCGCCCCCGGAAGAGGACGTGGCGGCGGAGGCGCGGCTCCGCGCTGCGCGCGAGCTCATCGCCGGGGCCGGGCGCGACGCGGATGCAGCGCGGCGGGAGGGCTACCGCGCCGCGTGGCGAGCCCTCGCGGCCGCCGACGCGCATCCCGGCTCGCCGCTCGAGCGCGTCGACGCGGCCATCGCGGCGGCCGACGCCCGCATCCTGGCGGTGTGGCTCGGCGCGCTCCCCCGCGCGGAGCGGCGCGCCCTCGGGCCGCGGATCCGGGTCCTTGCGGGCCGCCGCGCTCGCGGCACGAGCCCGCGGGCGTACCGCGACGCGCTGCGCACCTACCTCGACGATCTGGCGCGCGGGGCCGGGCTCACCTGCCTCCGCGGAACGGTGTAGACTCCGCGCTCGTATGGCCGCCCCCGAGAGCTCCTGCGCGTGCGGAGGTTGCGGCTACGTGGTCGAGCAGGTGCTCGGGCAGGCGGCGCGAGCGCGGCGGTGCACGTGCCAGCAGGCCTGCACGCGCTGCGGCGAGACCGGTTACACGCTCGTGCCCGTCGGCGCGTCCGCGGTCGCCCAGGTGTGCGCCTGCCGCCACCTCGACGAGCGGATCTCGGTCTTCAACCAGATCGGGATCCCGGCGGCGGTCGCGAAGGCCGCGTTCGAGAACTTCAAGGGCTGGTCGCAGGACCACCAGCGCGCGAAGGTCGTCGCCGAGGACTTCGCCCGCAAGTTCCGCAGCGACGTCGCGAGCCGAGGTTTCCTCCTCTACGGACGGCCGGGCGCCGGAAAGACCCACCTCCTCGTCGCCTCTCTCCGCCACCTCGCGCTCGAGAAGGGGATCCCCGGGCGATACGTCGAGTTCATGCTGCTCCTCTCCGACATCCGCGCTGGCTTCAACTCCAACCGAAGCCACATGGACATCCTCCGTCCGCTCCTGTCCGTGCCGGTGCTCGCCATCGACGAGCTGGGGAAGGAGCGCGGCACCGAGTGGGAGCGGTCGATGCTCGATGAGCTCATCAGCCGGCGCTTCAACTCGGGCCTCGCGACGCTCTTCGCGACGAACTACTTCCAGGACGAGAGCGAGAGCCCCGTGAAGCACGAGCCCGGCCGCGGCGTGAACACGCGCAGCCCCGAGTTCGCGCGCGACGCGGAGTTCATGACCCTCTCGAAGAGGGTGGGCGACCGCGTCTACTCGCGCCTGAAGGAGATGTGCGCGTTCGTGAAGCTCGATCCCAACCAGGATCAGCGGAAGCTTCGAGCCGAGGCGATGGACGCCGGAAACCCGGGCGGCGGCTGGTGGAAGCCCTGACGTTCGTCGCCCGCTCGCCCCCCCGGTTTAGTGCTCCGACCGCGAAGGTTGACCCAGGGCACGCGGCCGCATATCTTCCGCCCTCCCCGGGAAGTCCCCGTCGTTCAAGGAAGGTTTCATGGCTCGCGTCACCGTCGAAGACTGCCTCCCCATGGTCGACAACCGCTTCGCGCTCGTGCTCCTCGCGACGAAGCGGACGCGCCAGCTCATGGCTGGCGCCCGGCCGCTGATGGCGAACCTCAAGAACAAGCCGCCGGTCCTCTCGCTCCGCGAGATCGCGACCGGCAAGGTCCGCTTCGATCGCTCCGTGCGGGACGCCCTGTCAGGCAAGTTCGACAAGGAGAAGGCGACGATCCCCGCCGGGCAGACCCGGACCCTGCGCTAGCCCGGGCCCGAGGTCCGGCAGACGGAGGGCGCGCCCGCAACGGCGTGCCCTCTCGCGTTTCGAGGCGAGCGAGTGGCCCCCCGCCCTCATTGCGTGCGCGTTCCCAGGTACGACAGCTTCTCGTCGCCGCCGCGCCGGTAGGTGCGCCGCAGCTCGCGCAGGAGGCCCTCGATGTCGGCGCCGTCGACGAAGCGCCCCTCCAGCCAGCGCGCGTATCCGCCGCCGAGCCGGTTCGCCTCCTCGTAGCGCTGCCGCTCCTCCGCGCCGAGCCAGGCGTGATACCGGACGCGCTCGAAGAGCCGGCGCCGGAGCGCGGCGCTCATGCGCCGGAGCCCCCGCCGCCACAGGTGCAGGAGCAAGAGCGCGAACTTGTCGACCTCCGCCTGCACCTCCAGCTCGAGGAGCGAGACGCTCCGCCCCGCCGCGGCCCGCGTCGTGAGGTACACGAAGTGGGAGACCCCCTCCGCCGCGCACGCGACGTCGCGCAGGGCGCCGCGCGCGGTGAGCCGCGGGCGGCGGTGGTGCGGGTCGGCGCCCGCCGCCGCGGCGATCACGCCCGGGGCGAGGTAGAGCCCGAGGGCGACGCCGTCCTCCTCCTCGAGGACGAGCAGCTCCTCGGATGCGCGCGGGGCGCACCCGACCGCGCGGGCCGCGTCCGAGCCGACCAGGAACTCCTCCACGCGCGGCGCCTCGACCCGGTAGATCGCCTCGAGCTCGCGCTGCAGGAACTCGAGCGTGTCGCTCGCGCGACGGCTCACTGCGGAAGCCCCCGTTTCGGCGGCGCGCCGGGTCCGGAGAAGAGCGCGACGCCCCGGTCGCGGAGGAGCCGACCGACGCGGGCGTCGCGGGTCGCGAGGAACCGCTCGTAGAGGCGGACGAGGCCGCGGTTCGAGCGGAGATCGGACAGCTCGGAGATCTCGGCGAACAGGTCCACGAACTGGCCGAAGCGCTCCGACAGCTCCCCGTAGAGCGCGTCGAGCCCGGGCCCGCGCTCCGTCTCGGCGAGGGTCCCGTACGCCCGCTCGCCCATCGCGATGTAGTAGTCCACGTCCACGAGCGAGCGCGCGAGCGAGTCGCCGAAGAAGCCGGAGACGAAGAGGGCGGTGTCGCCCAGCCGCCGGAGGTGGGCCGCGCGCGTGCGGCGGTCCGCCCCGAGCGCGCGCAGGAGGATGAGCGCGAGCGGCTCCACCGTCACGGTGCCGTCCTCCTCCTCCACGAAGAGCCGCTCCCGCTCGAGGAAGCCGGCGAGGAGGTTCACGAGATAGAACTCCGTGTCCTGCTGGATCTCGATGCGCCGGTGGGAGAGGGCGTCCCCCAGCATCTCCCGGAACCACTCGTGCGCGGTCTTGCCGATCAGGATGCGCTCGCTCACGTCGCCTCCTCGCCCTCCGGGACGCCTGCCCTCCTTCCCTGCGGGGGCGCCCTACCAAAACGGTACCGCCGGGGTTCCTGTGGCGCAACTCCCGGTAGCAAAAGGGCTTTTCGACTGCCAATCGCTGCGCCTCGCGCCTTCCCCCGCGCTGTCCGGCACCGAGGGAACGGTGCGAGCAGTCGGATGCCCGGACTGCCAGCCCGGCGTGAAAAGGTCTTTCAGCACGGGCGGCTGGGCGACCGGCATGGTCGCTTGACACGAGGGGAGCGGTGGTTACGATACGCGCGCCTTTGGCAGTCCGAGCGAGCGACTGCCAGGGCATCCCGGAATCTTACCGAGCGTCCCGCCCACGGCGGGATCAGCACAAGGAGGAGGTAGCACATGAAGATCCGGCCGCTGCAGGACCGCATCATCGTGAAGCGCGTGCAGGAGGAGGAGAAGACGAAGGGCGGCATCATCATCCCCGACACGGCGAAGGAGAAGCCGATCGAGGGCAAGGTGATCGCCGTCGGCAACGGCAAGGTGCTCGAGGACGGCAAGGTCCGCCCGCTCGACGTGAAGGCGGGCGATCGGATCCTGTTCTCGAAGTACGCCGGCACCGAGATCAAGATCGACGGCGAGGAGCACCTGATGATGCGCGAGGAGGACATCCTCGGCGTCATCGAGGGCTAGTCCGCGCCCCCACCCCAGCACACGGGAGTCCAAACAGCCATGGCTGCTAAGGAAATCATTTTCGATCAGAAGGCCCGCGAGGCGATCCTCAAGGGCGTGAACACGCTCGCTGACGCGGTGAAGGTGACGCTCGGGCCGAAGGGCCGGAACGTCGTCATCGAGAAGAGCTTCGGCTCCCCCACCATCACCAAGGACGGCGTGACGGTCGCGAAGGAGATCGAGCTCGAGAACAAGTTCGAGAACATGGGCGCGCAGATGGTGAAGGAGGTCGCCTCCAAGACCTCCGACGTCGCCGGTGACGGCACCACCACCGCGACCGTGCTCGCCCAGGCGATCTACCGCGAGGGCTCGAAGCTCGTCGCGGCGGGTCACAACCCGATGGAGATCAAGCGCGGCATCGACAAGGCGGTCGAGGCGATCGTCGCCGAGCTGAAGAAGCTCTCGAAGCCGACGCAGGGCAAGAAGGACATCGCCCAGGTCGGCATCATCTCCGCGAACGGCGACGAGACGATCGGCAACATCATCGCCGAGGCGATGGAGAAGGTCGGCAAGGAGGGCGTCATCACCGTCGAGGAGGCGAAGGGCCTCGAGACGACGCTCGAGGTGGTCGAGGGCATGCAGTTCGACCGCGGCTACCTCTCGCCCGTACTTCGTCACGGACGCGGAGCGGATGGTGGCGAACCTCGAGGACGCCTACATCCTCATCAACGAGAAGAAGATCTCGAACATGAAGGACCTGCTCCCGCTGCTCGAGCAGGTCGCCCGCGCCGGCAAGCCGCTCCTCATCGTCGCCGAGGACGTCGAGGGCGAGGCGCTCGCGACGCTCGTCGTGAACAAGCTCCGCGGCACGCTGCACGTCTGCGCGGTGAAGGCGCCCGGCTTCGGCGATCGCCGCAAGGCGATGCTCGAGGACATCGCGATCCTCACCGGCGGCAAGCTCATCGCCGAGGAGCTCGGCCTCAAGCTCGAGCAGGTCACGCTGAAGGATCTCGGCCGCGCGAAGCGGATCACCATCGACAAGGAGAACACCACCATCGTCGACGGCGCCGGCAAGAAGGTCGACATCGAGGCCCGGGTGAAGACCATCCGCGCGCAGATCGAGGAGACCACCTCCGACTACGACCGCGAGAAGCTCCAGGAGCGGCTCGCCAAGCTCGTCGGCGGCGTCGCCGTCATCAACGTCGGCGCGGCGACCGAGACCGAGATGAAGGAGAAGAAGGCTCGGGTCGAGGACGCGCTGCACGCGACCCGCGCGGCCGTCGAGGAGGGCATCGTCCCGGGCGGCGGCGTGGCGTACCTGCGCTGCCTGAAGCCGCTCGAGAAGGTCCAGGTCGAGAACGGCGAGAAGTTCGGCCTCGACATCGTCCGCCGGGCGCTCGAGGAGCCGATCCGGCAGATCGCCGCGAACGGCGGGTACGAGCCGTCGATCGTGGTGAACAAGGTCAAGGAGTCGAAGGAGACCGCGTTCGGCTTCAACGCCGCCACGGGCGAGTACGAGGACCTCGTGAAGGCCGGCGTCATCGACCCGACGAAGGTCTCGCGCACCGCGCTCCAGAACGCGGCGTCCGTCGCCTCGCTCATGCTCACCACCATGGCGCTCGTCGCCGAGAAGCCCAGGGAGGAGTCCGCTGGCCCCGCCGGCGGCGGCATGGGCGGCGGCATGGGCGGCATGGGCGGGATGATGTAGCCCCGTACCACCAGCCAACCGCATCGAAGGCCGCCGGGAGACCGGCGGCCTTCTTCTTTCGCGACGGTCACGGCGCGCCCGGGAAGAGGGCTCCCGCGACGCGGGCGAACGCGCCGACGACGCGGGCCGGAGACAGGAGGACCGGGATCGCCAGGAGGAGCCCGGCCGCGAACGCCCACGCCCGCGGATGGCGCGTGGAGAGCTGGGTGCCGACGAGCACGGACGCGCCGAACATGAGCAGGGTGAGCGTCCCGCCCACGAGGAGCGCGGCCCCGGACGAGAGCCCGACCAGCCGCAGCGCCCCCGCGATCGCGAAGAGCCCCGCCACGTTGAGGAGGTCGCGGCCGGTGCCGGCCCACCAGGCGCGGTGCTCCTCGCGCCGCAGCCGGAGGCCGAGCTCCTGCACGAGGAGGAACGCGACGACCGCGCCGAGGTAGACCGCGCCGGCGAGGAGCCGGTCCGTCCCGTCCCTGGCGGTCAGGGTCCACACGCGCCCGAATGGTAGCCGCTCGTCCCCGCGGCGCCCACCGCGCGCGTCGGCCGCGCACCCGCTTGAACCGCCCCGTCCGGCGTGAGAGAACGCCGGACCTCGTGATCCGGTTCGACGGCATCTCCAAGCAGCACGGGCGGCAGATCCTCTTCGTCGAGGCCTCGGCCGTCATCCACCGTGGCGAGAAGGTCGGCCTCGTCGGGCCGAACGGCGCCGGGAAGTCGACGCTGTTCCGGCTCGTCACGCGCGAGGAGCAGCCGGACGAGGGCCAGGTGTCCATCGACCGCGGCGTCACGGTCGGCCACTTCTCGCAGGACGTGGGCGAGATGGCGGGACGGAGCGCCGTGGCGGAGACGATGGACGGGGCGGGGCCGGTGTCCACGGTCGCGGCCGAGCTGCACGAGCTCGAGCACGCCCTCGCCGACCCGGCCCGGGCGGACGAGCTCGACGCGCTCGTCGAGCGGTTCGGCCACGTGCAGGCGCGCTTCGACGAGCTGGGCGGATACGCGCTCGAGGCCCGCGCGAGAGAGATCCTCGCCGGCCTGGGGTTCACGCCCGAGATGATGGACGGCGACGTCGGCGCGCTCTCCGGCGGCTGGAAGATGCGGGTCGCGCTCGCGCGCATCCTTCTCATGCGGCCCGACGCGATGCTGCTCGACGAGCCGTCGAACCACCTGGACCTCGAGTCGATCATCTGGCTCGAGCAGTTCCTGAAGGGCTACGAGGGCGCGATCCTCATGACCTCGCACGACCGCGAGTTCATGAACCGGGTCGTCACCAAGATCGTCGAGATCGACGGCGGCGAGCTGACGACCTACTCGGGGGACTACGATTTCTACGAGCGCGAGCGCGCGATCGCCGACGCCCACCAGCAGGCGCAGTTCGATCGCCAGCAGGCGATGCTCAAGAAGGAGCTCGCGTTCATCGAGCGGTTCAAGGCCCGCGCTTCGCACGCGGCCCAGGTCCAGTCCCGCGTGAAGAAGCTCGACAAGATCGAGAAGGTCGAGCCGCCGAAGGTGCGCAGGACCGTGGACTTCGAGTTCCGGAGCGCGCCGCGCTCGGGCGAGGACGTGGCGAAGCTCGCGGGCGTCTCGAAGCGGTACGGCACCCGGACGGTCTACGACGGCCTCGACTTCCTCGTGCGCCGCGGCGAGCGCTGGTGCGTCCTCGGCGCGAACGGCGCCGGCAAGACCACGCTCCTCAAGCTCGTCGCGGGCACCACCGCGCCGGATGCCGGGACGGCCGTGGTCGGCGGGAGCGTGAAGATGGGCTACTTCGCCCAGCACGCGATGGAGCTCCTCGATGGCGAGGCGACGGTCTGGGACATGCTCGCAGAACACGTTCCCGCGCGCCTCCGTCGGCTCGCTCCGCACGCTCGCCGGCTGCTTCGGCTTCTCGGGCGACGAGATCGAGAAGCGCTGCCGGGTCCTCTCCGGCGGCGAGAAGGCGCGGCTCGTGCTCGCGCAGCTCCTGTTCGACCCTCCCAACTTCCTCGTCCTCGACGAGCCGACGAACCACCTCGACGTGGCGACGAAGGAGATGCTCGTCCGCGCGCTCGCCGGGTACGAGGGGACGATGCTGTTCGTCTCGCACGACCGGCGATTCCTGGGCGCGCTCTCGAATCGCGTGCTCGAGCTCGGACCCGACGGCCCGGTCCCGTACGGCGGGGGTTACCTCGAGTACGTCGCGCGCACCGGACGCGAGGCGCCCGGGCTGCGCGAGCTCCGCGTCCGGAGCTAGCCTCCGCGAGGCGCTTCTCGGAGGCGATCGGCCGGCGCCCCCCTCCCGGGCATTGGCGCCGCCGCGGCGCTTCGCGCTAGACCTCCGAAGTTCCCTGCCGAGCCCCCTGGGAGGCCACCGTGACGCTCCGACATGCTGCAGCCCTCGCCCTCGCGCTGAACGCCCTGCCGGCCTTCGCCCAGTTCGAGGGCACCGCCGACATGAAGATCGTCGCCGGGGAGCGCGGGAAGAAGACGAACGGCACCGCTCGCCTCTACCTCACGCCGAAGGCGTGGCGCATGGAGACGGAGGTGAAGGTGCCGGAGTCCTCCCCCGAGATGAAGAAGGCGCTCGGCGGCAAGGGCACGTACCGGACGATCGTGTTCGGCAAGATCGCGGAGCCCCGGAAGAGCTGGATGGTGAACGATCAGACGAAGACGTTCACCGTGCTCCAGTCGGACCGCGACGACGCCGCCCGCGAGCGGGACGACGGCGGCTACACCGTCACGCGAGGCGGCAAGGACAAGGTGGCCGGCTTCGCGTGCGAGAAGGTGAGCGTGCAGCGGAAGGGGAAGGACGAGAATCTGGGACGCGTGCTTCGCGCGGGACTTCCTGTCCGGCGCCTGGCTCCGCGCCATGAAGGACACCGGCCGCGAGGGATGGATCGGCGCGGTGCACGACACCGGCGTGACCGGCTATCCGGTCCGGATGGTCGAGCACACCGAGGCCGGCGACGAGAAGCTCCGCATGGAGATCGTGAAGGTCGAGCGAAGGTCGCTCCCGGCCTCGCTGTTCGAGGTCCCCGCCGGCTACCGCGAGACGAGCATGATGGGAGTGATGGCGCAGACCCCCGAGCAGCAGAAGCAGATGGAGGACGCGCAGAAGAAGATGGAAGAGGCGATGAAGAACATGTCGCCCGAGCAGAAGAAGATGATGGAGAAGATGATGGGCCCGCAGGGGCAGAAGCCGTAACGGCTCGGGACGCGGGGCCGCTCATCGCAGTGAGCGAGGGTCCAGGCGCACCGTCGCCGGGTCCCGCCCGAGCGCCTGCCGAACGGCGATCCCGAGCGTCTCGACCGTATACGGCTTCCGTACGTACACGGTGACACCGAGCTGCTGCGCTTCCTGGAGGCGCTCGGTCTCGGAGAAGCCGGAGACGATGATCGCTCGCTGTCGCGGGTTCGCCTGCGCGATCCGTTGGTACGTCTCGAGGCCGTCGATGCCCGGGTCCATGATCATGTCCAGCACGACGAGATCGACGGGGTGATCGCGCACGAACGCGACGGCATGCTCGCCGCTCCCGACCGCGTGCACCGAGTACCTGAGGTTCGTCAGGATCCGCCGGGCGAGCTCGCGCTGCTCCGACACGTCGTCCACGACGAGGATCGACTCCCCCGCGCCGACGTAGTCGTCGACCGGAACCGGTGCGCGACGCTCGGCGGGAGCCTGCCGCGTCACGGGAAAGCGAAGCTCGATCGAGGTTCCCTGGCCCTCGGCGCTCTCGACGTGCACGTGACCGCGGTGATCCTGGACCGTGCCCCACACGACCGCCATGCCGAGGCCGGTGCCGCTCCTCCCCAGCTTCTTCTTCGTGAAGAACGGCTCGAAGATCCGCGCCATGTCCTCGGAGGGGATGCCGATCCCGTTGTCCTCGACCCGGAGCACCGCCCATTCGGACTCGACCGGCTCGCCCGTCGCGCTCCCGGCCGCATCGGAGCGCAGGTCGGTGCGGATGACGACGCGACCGACGCCGGGCACCGCTTCCGCCGCGTTGGAGACGAGGTTCAGGATCGCCTTCTTGAGGTGCACCGCGGAGCCCTGGATTCGCTTCGGACCGGGAGCGAGCTGCACCGAGAGCGTCACGTCCGGATGGAAGCTCATGACGCTCGCGTGCTCCGGCGTCGCGAGATACTCCGCAACCACCTCGTCGAGATCGAGGATCTGGTGGCGCGTGACCGCCCGGCGCGCGAGGGCGAGCAGATCCTGGACGATCGCCGCCGCCTTCTGCCCGGAGTCGCGGATGATCGTGAGCGGCTCGACGAGAGGGCTCCCGGAAGGCAGCTCGTCGATGAGCGCATCCGGATAGCCGACGACCCCGACGAGCACGTTGTTGAGGTCGTGAGCGACGCCGCCCGCGAGGAGCCCGAGCGCCTCCATCTTCTCCGAGCGTGCGAGCCGCTCCTCCAGCCTGCTCCGCTCCTCGTCCGCCCGCTTCCGCTCCGAGACGTCCTGGATGACCCCGACGATCTTGGCGGGCTGCCCCGCCGCGTCTGCGACCAGCGCCACCTTCGCCTGGAGGACGATGGGCCTGCCGTCGCAGAGCCGGTGCACGGTGAGCTCCAGCGCGCAGTCCTGACTGGTCCGCATCCGTTCCTGGACGTCCCGGCGGAACGCGCGGAAGTCCGGGACGATCCGCTCCAGCACGTCGCGCGTGAATCGCGATTGCGTGGGGTCGAGGCCCAGGATCCTCAGCGCCTCCTCCGAGGCCCAGATCGTCCTGGAGGCGACGGCGTACTCGACGTTTCCGACCTTGCCGATCGCCTGGGCGCGCTTCAGTCGCTCCTCGCTCAGCCGGAGCGCGCGGTTCGCCTCCTGGAGCGCGACCGACAGCTCGGCGAGCTTGGCCTTCTCGCCCTCCAGCTCGTTCCGCTCTCGTTCGAGCCCGGTCTGGGAGCGTTCCCGAACGGACTCGTAGATGTAGGTCAGGCTCGCGACGAGGAAGAAGGCGACGTAGAAGCGGATCCTCAGCTCCGCCGGATACTCATGGTGCGCGAACACGCCCACGGGCGCGTGGAGGACTCCGGCGATGAGGGCGAGCACGCCGCCGGTCCACACGAGCGCCTCCGCCTTGCCGAGCGTGTAGAACGCGACGAGCGGAAAGCTGAACGCCCACATCAGCTTGTTCCCGTGGACGCCGCCCTTCGCCGCGAGGAACACGAAGAGCAGCCCCAGCACGCCGGTGTTCAGGCGGTAGACGATGAGGCCCTTCTCGAGGAATCGGAACGCCACCAGCGATGCGACGAGCCAGATCCCCGCTGCGAGGTCGAGCAGACCTTCCAGGACGTCGCGCCGGAGCAGGTGATGGACGCCGAACGAGAGGAGGATTCCGACCCCGGGGACGATCAGCACCGCGAACAGCTTCCGCTTGCGTCGCTCCTCGAACCCGAGCTCCGGCCGCTCGAACAGGCCGAGGGTCGCGTTCGCGATCTTCCGCGGGATCGAAGGGACTCCGACCATGCAGCCATGAGTACACGGAGCGGGGCGCTCTCGCGCTGCGCAGGGCGTCAGGGCCGAATTCCACCTCGACACGACCGGTCGAAGGTGACGACTGGCCCACACCGCCGTACAGCTGCCTGGGCGCCGCCGGTCACCGCCCGCGGCCGTGCCGTCGCACCCGCACCTCTCACGACGCATCCTTCGAGCGCTTCCCCGTCAGCCCCCGCACCGGACGCGCACCACCCGCCCCTTCGAAACCTGAGGCGCACGACGATGACATGCGTTAGACCCTCGCGCGGACGGGTGGGCCCTCGCGCGGCGCGATCGGGGCGGCCTGGAGGGAGCAGCGCGTGCGCGGAAGCGAGGGGCTGGGCCACCTGGGACGGGTCGCGGTGCTGGACCGACACGGCGGGGCGCGCCGGGTGCTGCGCGCGCTCGCCGAGCTCGCAGCGGCGGGGCGCGCCGGCCCGACCATCGCCGTCCACGCGCCCGAGCACCGCGGAGCCTCGTTCGTCCGCGAGGCCGACGAGGCGGTCGAGCTCGGGGAGCGGCTCGAGGATGCGTTCCGGGCGGCGCGCGCCACCACCGCCTGGCTCGGGCCGGCGTCGCTCGAGGAGCGCTCCGCCTTCACCGACGCCTGCGCGCGAGCGGGAGTCGCGCCCGTGGGCCCGTCGTCGGAGACCCTCCGCCGGCTCGCGGCGCCGCGCGCGATCGCGGAGCTCGCGGCAGAGCTCGGCATCGCTCCGGAGGACGCCGAGGGGCGGGACGCCGCCACGCGCGTGGTCGAGGTGGTGGTCGCGTGCGATCGCGCCGGCACCGCCCACGCGCTCGGGACGGGAGATGCGTCGCTCTCGGTCGGCGAGGAGGCGATCGTCGTGGAGTCGCCTGCGCCCGGGCTCGCGGAGGTCGAGGAGGTCCTGCGGGGCCTCGCGGAGCGAGCGCTCCTCATGACCGGCTGGACGGGCGTGGGCGTGGTCCGGTTCGCGGTGACGCGGGGGAGCCGCAGGCTGGCGCTGCTCGAGGTCGATGCGTTCGCGCGGTCGGCTCCCGCGCTCGAGGAGGCAGTGGGCGTGGACCTCGTGCGCCTCGCGCTGCGGATCGCGGCGGGCGGCGCGCTCGAGCGGAGGGCGCCCGCGCGCCGCCGGCACGCGCTCGCGGCGCGCATCCAGGCGCGCGATCCGGAGGGCGACGCGGCGCGCTCCGGCCGCGTCGAGCTGATGCGGCTGCCTTCGGGACCGGGCATCCGCGCCCGTCCGACGCTCGCCGAGGGAGACGAGGCCACCGCGGGTGCGGTGCTCGCAACGGTGATCGCCGTCGCCGACGAGCGGGACGAGGCGGCCGCTCGGCTCGAGCAGGCGCTGTCCGAATCCGACGTCCTCGTGCGCGGCAGCGCCACGTCCCGCGCCTGGCTGCGAGGGCTCCTCGCCCGGCCCGAGGTGCGGTCCGGCGAGGTCGGCCGCGGGTTCCTCGCGGCGCTGGCGCGCAGGGACGAGGAGCTCGTGCAGCTGAACCCCGACGTCGCGCTGATCGCGGCGGCCATCGAGTCGTACGACGCCGAGCTCGAGATCGAGCGCGCGCGCTTCATCGCCGAGGCCCGGCGCGGGCGTCCGCGCGTCGGCCCGTCGTCGGGACGGAGCGTCGAGCTGCGCTGGCACGGCCGCCGCCACCGGCTCGAGGTTCGCCAGACCGGTCCCGACGCCTATCGCGTGGCGCCCGCCGGGGGCGCTGCGGTCGATGTCCGGGTCGACCGCCTCGGCCCTGCGGAGCGCCGGCTCGGATGTCTCGGGCGGCGCTGGCGGATCCTCTGCGCCGTCGAGGGGCTCCGGTACCTCGTGGAGGTGGACGGGGTCCCGCACACGATCCGGCGGGAGCCGGCGGGGATCGTCGTCTCGCCGATGCCGGCGGTGGTGGTCGCGATCCCGGTCGCACCGGGGCAGCAGGTGGCCGCGGGCGACCCGGTCGCCCGCATCGAGTCGATGAAGGTCGAGATGGTGGTGACCGCGCCTGCGGCCGGCACGGTGCGCGAGGTGCTCACCGTCGCGAACGCCCAGGTGGACGCCGGCGCCCCGCTCGTCCGCATCGATCCTCCCGGCGACGAGATGGCGCCCTACGCCCCCGCGCCGCTCGAGGTGCGGGCGGAACCGGCGCCCGAGCCCGCGTCTCCGAGGATCCGCTATCTGGCCGCGCTCGACGAGCTGCGCGGCCTCGTGCTCGGGTTCGACGTCTCGCTCGCGGACTCGAGGCGGCTCGCTTCGCGCTGGCGCCAGGCGGCGGCGGTCCGGCCCGACGACGCGGACGTGCTCCGCGCCGAGGAACAGGTGGTCCAGGCGTTCGCCGACGTCCAGTCGCTCTATGCGCGGGGGCGCCCCGTCGAGGAGAGCGCCGAAGGGCGCCCGCCGCTCGAGGAGCTGTGGCGCTACCTGCACGAGCCGGAGAAGCGGGGCGAGGGGCTCTCGCCCTGGTTCGTCGCGACGCTCCGCCGGGCGCTCTCGCACTTCGGACTGTCCCTCGAGGAGCCCGGACGCGCGCTCGAGATCGCGCTGCTCCGGATGCAGAAGGCCTACGAGCGCGCGGACGAGCAGCTCCCGCCGGTGCTCGCGATCCTCGAGCGGCGGCTCGCCGGCGAAGGGCTGCCGCCGGGCGGCGGCGCCGGGTCCCGCGCGCTGCTCGACGTCCTCGCGGAGCTGGGACAGGAGCGGTTCCCGCCGCTCGCCGATCTCGCACGCGAGCTCCGCTACCGCCGCTTCGACCAGCCCGGACTCGAGGAGGTCCGCCGGGCGACGTACGTGCGCGCCGAGGCGGACCTCGCTCGGCTCGCCGACGCGCAGGGAGCGGAGCGCGAGGAGATCATCGAGCGGCTGGTGGAGTGCCCGCACCCGCTCGCGACGCTGCTCCTCTCGCGGATTGCTGCCTCGGCGCCCGCGCTGCGCCCCCGGCTGGTGGAGACGCTCCTGCGCCGCTACTACCGCGCGCGGCCGCTCGCCCCGGTGGTCGCGCGGGAGGCGGCCGGCGTCGCATGCGCGTTCGCCGACTACGCCCACGGCGGCGAGCAGTTCCGCGCCGCAGCGTGCTTTGCGCCGGCATCGGACGCGCAGCAGGCCGCACGGCACCTCGCGAAGCTCGCGGCGCAGGCGCCGGAGGGCCGCGCCGTCGCGTGCGAGCTCTACCTCTGGCACGAGGGCGCGCCGCTCGGGAAGGACGAGCAGGCGGAGGCGCTGCGGGCCACCATCGAGGCCATCGCCTTCGGCGCGGCGGTCCGGCGCGTCTCGGTCGTGATCGGGTTCGGCGGACGCGGCCTCGGCCGTCAGGCGAGCCAGCAGCACTTCACGTTCCGTCGCAACGGGAGCTGGAGCGAGGATCGCCGCTACCGCGGGATCCACCCGATGCTCTTCCGCCGGATGCAGCTCGTCCGCCTCGAGAAGTTCGACCTCGATCGGCTCCCCTCGGCGGAGGACGTCTTCCTGTACCGGGGCGTCGCCCAGGCGAACCCGAAGGACGAGCGGCTCTTCGCCGCCGCCGAGGTGCGCGACCTCACGCCGGTGCGCGACGAGAGCGGGCGCGTGGTCCAGCTGCCGCAGCTCGAGCGCGTCCTGCACGAGGCGCTCGCGGGCATGCGAAGGTTCCAGGCGGGGCGCGCGCCCCACCAGCGGCTCGAGTGGAACCGTGTCCTCCTGACCGTGACGCCGCCGCTCGGGCTGTCGCCCGAGGAGATCCGCACGCTCGCCGAGCGGCTCGCGCCGGCGACGGAGGGGCTCGGCCTCGAGATGGTGCTGATCGACGCGCGCATCCCGGACCCCGCGACGGGTGAGCCGACCGAGACGCTGCTCCGCATCGTCGCCGGCGATCGCGGCAGGCTGTCGCTCCGCTGGGACGTCCCGACGGACCGCCCGCTCGAGCCGCTCGCGGAGTACCAGCAGCGCGTCGTGCAGCTCCGGCGGCGCGGCCTCGTCCACCCGTTCGAGATCGTCCGCCAGCTCGCGCCGGAGCAGCCGCAGCCTTCTGTCCCCCGCGGCGCCTTCGTCGAGCACGACCTCGATGCCTCCGGCGAGGCGCTCGTGCCCGTCGAGCGTCCGCCCGGCAAGAACGCGGCGAATGTCGTGGTGGGAGTGGTGACGAGCTTCACCGATCGGTACCCGGAGGGCATGAAGCGGGTGGCGCTGCTCGGGGACCCGAGCCGAGCGATGGGGTCCGTCGCCGAGCCCGAGTGCCGGCGGATCGTGGCCGCGATCGCGCTCGCCGAGAAGCTCGGCGTGCCGCTCGAGTGGTTCGCGGTGTCCGCCGGCGCGAAGATCTCGATGGAGAGCGGCACCGAGAACATGGACTGGATCTCGATCGTGCTGCGCCGGATCGTGGAGTTCACGCAGCGCGGGGGCGAGATCAACGTCGTCGTCACCGGCATCAACGTCGGCGCGCAGCCGTACTGGAACGCCGAGGCGACGATGCTGATGCACACGCGCGGGATCCTGGTGATGACGTCGGGGTCGGCGATGGTGCTCACCGGAAAGGAGGCGCTCGAGTACTCGGGGAGCGTCTCCGGCGAGGACAACCAGAGCATCGGCGGGTACGACCGGATCATGGGGCCGAACGGCCAGGCCCAGTACCGCGCCGCCAGCGTCGGCGAGGCGATCGAGCTGCTGCTCCTCCACTACGAGCACACGTACGTCGCGCCCGGGGAGCGCTTTCCGCGGCGTGCGACGACGAGCGACCCCGCCGATCGCGACGTGCGAAGCTTCCCGCACGGGCCTGCCGGCGGCTCGGGATTCGAGACCGTCGGGGACGTGTTCAGCGCCGAGAAGAACCCCGATCGCAAGAAGCCCTTCGACATCCGCCGGGTGATGTCCGCGTGCGTCGACCAGGACCACCCGCCGCTCGAGCGCTGGCGCGACCTGCGCGGCGGCGACACCGCCGTCGTCTGGGACGCTCACCTCGGGGGGCGACCGGTGTGCCTCCTCGGCATCGAGTCGCGCTCCTTGCCGAGGCTCGAGTTCGTGCCCGCGGACGGGCCGGAGCTCTGGTCGGCGGGGACGCTCTTCCCGCAGTCGTCCAAGAAGGTCGCGCGTGCGCTCAACTCGGCGAGCGGGAATCGCCCCGTCGTGGTGCTCGCGAATCTCTCCGGGTTCGACGGGTCGCCCGAGTCGATGCGCCGGCTCCAGCTCGAGTACGGCGCCGAGATCGGGCGGGCGGTCGTGAACTTCCGCGGTCCGATCGTCTTCTGCGTCGTCTCGCGCTACCACGGCGGCGCGTTCGTCGTGTTCTCGAAGACGCTCCGCGAGGACATCGAGGTGGTCGCGGTCGAGGGCGCGCGCGCGTCGGTGATCGGCGGCGCGCCGGCGGCGGCGGTGGTGTTCGCGCGCGAGGTGGAGCTGCGGACGAGGAAGCACCCCGGCGTCGTCGAGGCGGAGAAGGCGGCTTCGTCGAGCGGCGCTGCTCCGCGGCTCGAGGAGATCCTGACCGCCGTCCGCTCGGAGAAGGTGGGCGAGGTCGCGGAGGAGTTCGACGCGATCCACACGGTCGAGCGGGCCCTGAAGGTGGGTTCTCTCGACCGCATCATCACCCCCCGAGAGCTGCGGCCGTACCTCGTCGAGGCGGTGGAGCGGAGGATCGCGTCGGTGGGCGGGTAGCGCTCTTACGCATTCCGAGCCACGGCCCGCGCCGCGTCGTCGCCGCAGGCGCAGGCGGGGAGGCGCACGCGCATCCGGGTTCCCTGTCCCGGAGTGCTGTCCACCTCGATCCGTCCGCCGTGCGCCGAGATGATCTGGCGGCACGTCCAGAGCCCCAGCCCCGTCCCGAGCTCCGGCGGCTTCGTCGTGAAGAACGGCTCGAAGATGCGGTGAAGGAGCGCCTTCGGAATGCCGGAGCCCGTATCCCGCACGTCGACGACCGTGTCACCTCCGTCCTCCCAGACGCGGACGGCGATCAAGTTGTCGACCGCCGACGCGGTCGGCAGCGCCTGGCCGGCGTTCACGAGGAGGTCGACGAACACCTGCGTGAGCAGGCTCTCGCTGCCGAGCACCTGCGGAGCCTCCTGGAACTCGGTCATGAGCCGTGCGCGGTGCCGCAGCTCCGGGGATACGAGGCGCAGCGCCCGATCGACGGCGATGCGTACCTCGATCGGGACGCGATGCTCCTCGGCAGGTCTCGAGAATGCCTTGAGGTCCCGAACGATGCCAGACGCGTGCTGCGCTCCCGCCAGCGCGTCTGCCAGGGCCTCGGAGCCGTTGCGCAGCGCCTCCGCGAGCTTCTCGGGCATGCTCGGATCGACCGAGCCGGCGAGTCTGCTCGCGTCGTCGAGGACCCCCCTCAGGAAATCCAGGTTGGCGGCGATGGCGGCGAGGGGCGTGGCGATCTCGTGGGCGGCTCCGGCGGCGATCATCCCGAGGGCCGTCATCCGGTCGGCGAGCGCGAGGCGCGCCCTGAGGTCGGAACGGCACCTCGAACTCGATCGCCTCCTGCCCTCCTCCATGGCGGCTCCCGGCCCTACCCGTTGCGCTGCGAACTGTCACGCGGAGTGCAAGCGCTGAGCCACCCAGGAAGACGCCTACCGACTCACAGTGACGCCATGTGATCTATCGGGCGAGTACGTCGTGCATCGGCGCTCCGCGCTTCCCGCCGGACTCCCGAGGCGACCGGAGCTTTCTTGACTCCGGGTCACGTCGCCGACCTCCCTTCGTGCATCCCCGAGCAACGAGCAACCGCCTGCGCGAATCGCGACCTTCCGGTCCGTGCCCACCAGCCCATACTTGTAGTCGGTCCTGCAGGGGCAAGCCCTGCTCGCCGCCGAGTCGGCGTCGCGGCGGAGGACGCGCCATCTGGACGCGAGACGCCGGCGCAGCGCCCATGTGACGATGCGTGAATGCGCGCCAGCCGCCGCGAGGGCGTCCGCTCGGTTGAGCGCTCGCGCCGCCGCGACGTGACCGCGCCACGCAGCACGTCTCGCGCCGTGCGCCGCGAAGGTGTCACGTGACCCTGAGTTGCGGGTGAACCCCCGGGGCCACCCCAAACGGTTTGTGGGTGACGGACCTGACTCGGGAGTCCTCGAGAACCCCTGCCCCGAGGCACGATCCCATGGAGCACCAGGGGGAACCACGTACGCTGGGATCTCGAAACGACCGCAGCGCCTTGTCGAAGGGTGGGAGTCTCGTCGTGATCAGCGTTCGAGGCGCTCTGCGGGCTGGCCGTGGAAATGCAGCGAGCACCATGGCCCTCGCGTCAGAGGCTACGTGTCGCGATGCGCCTCGCACGGGAGCCGATCACCAAACGGAGGGGGTCATGCTGGAACTGGGGAAAGACTCGGGAGCGACGTCGTCCGGCGAGAGACACGGCCGGGATCTTCGAAAGGTGAGCGAGAGCTTGCGCGAGCTCGTCGAGTCGCTGCGCAGCGACAAGGAGCGTCATGCCGCCGGGTCTCGCATCTCCGCGGCGGCGAACACCCCGCCACCCGTGACCTCCTCCGCGCCGGACGCGATCGGGCTCGAGCGCGGCCGGCTGCTCTCCGATCTCGAGGCTTCCCGCAGCGGCCTCGCGGAGGCGAGCGCCGAGCGGGCGCTGCTGCGCGAACGGCTCGTACAGACCGAGGCCGAGAACGCCCGCCTCCGCCAGGAGTATTCCGCGCTCGAGGAGAAGACCCTCGAGGCGGCGAAGCTGTTCGTCGCGCTCGAGCGGCTCCATGCGGGCAAGTCGCGGGTGGACGCGGTCGCCGCGCTGCAGGACATCATGATGAACCTCATCGGCTCCGAGGAGCTGGCGATCTTCGAGCGCCGCGGCGACGTGCTCGTGCTCGTCGAGTCATGTGGCATCGATCCCGAGCCCCTCCGCGAGGTCGCGCTCGGGGCCGGCGCGATCGGCGGCGTGGCCCGGACCGGCACCACGTACCTGGCCGGCCGCGGCTCCGCCGTGGGCGGCGGCGACGAGCGCCTGACCGCCTGCATCCCCCTGAAGATCGGGGACGACACCGCCGGCGCGCTCGCCATCTTCAGGCTGCTCGGCCACAAGGCGGGGCTCGCCGCGTCCGATCACGCAGTGTTCGACCTGCTGGCCGCGCATGCTGCGCTCGCGCTGGACCTGCGTAATCCCGGCGATCCCGATCTCTCTGCGCGATCCGCGTGACGCTCAGGACAGCGCCGCTCGCCCGTCGACCGCGACGTACTTCCCGCTCGCGTCGCGGTCGATCCGTGCGGCCGCCACGCTCGGATCGTGCGTGAAGAAGGTCCACCCCCTCTCCTCGCGGATGCGCTCGAGGAGCGCCTTCTTCTCGTCGATCAACAGCTCGGGGTTGCGATCGTAGCCCATCGTGATCGG
Source organism: uncultured delta proteobacterium (assembly GCA_963721145.1). Taxonomy (GTDB): domain Bacteria; phylum Myxococcota; class Myxococcia; order Myxococcales; family Anaeromyxobacteraceae; genus Anaeromyxobacter. Next base: position 846,147 of record CAVRIC010000002.1, read on the forward strand.
CACGTGCACCCACGGGACGCCGGGCACGAGATCGCCGACGAACGTGATCGGGCCTTCGCACCAGCCGTCCACCCGGGTCAGCAGGAGGCCAGGCGTGTGCCCGTCGGAGAGGGTGAATGAGTATGCGGACCCGAGCGTCTCGCTCCGATCGCCCTTCACGAGCTCGAGCCGCCCCGTGGCCTCGAGCAGCTCCCGCAGCTCGGGAATGAACGAGGCCCGATCGCGCGGGTGGGGATGCCGTGCCCGCTCCCACGCGCGCTCGCTCACGAGATACGAGGCGCGCGGGAACACGAGGCGGAGCGGCTCACCCTCGTTCCAGGCGGTGAGGGCTCCGCCGACGTGGTCGAAGTGCAGGTGCGAGAACACCACGACGTCGATGTCCTCGGGACGGATCCCGGCCTTGTCGAGCGACTCGAGGAGGACGTGGCGTTCGCCCTGGATGCCGAAGCGTTCGCGCAGCTTCGGCTCGAAGAATGCGCCGACTCCCGTCTCGAGGAGTACGTTCCGCGCCTGCCTCCCCCGGTTCGCCGGCTCCTGCACGAGCAGCGCGCGGCATGCCAGGGCAATCCGGTTTCGATCGTCCGGGGATGCCCACTTCTCCCAGACCGGCCGCGGGCAATTGCCGAACATCGCGCCTCCGTCGAGGCGCTGGTCGTTTCCTTCGATGGAGATGAGGCGCATCCGGGTCCTCCTTGCAGGCGATGACGTCGAGCCATGTGAAGCCGGGCCGTCGCCGCAGATACGCGCACTCTGGAGCCCCGTCGGTCAGGGCGACAGATACAGCGCGTCCCTTTCGCGACGGTGACAGCTCAGCCTCGCTCGCTTGCGGGGACCCGAAGGCGCCGCTGACCACGGCCACGCGCTCCGATACCCTTCTACGCCCATGTTTGGCCTCGTCTCCTTCGCGGCGCTCCTCTTCGGGATCGGCGCGCTCGTCCTGCAGGCTTATCGGGCGTACCGCGGAGAGAGGGGCGCGCAGCCGATCGCGACGCGCTGAGGTGGGGGAACGCGACGTGCGGTGCAGCGTTCGCCGTTCGCCGGCTCGGGCGCGTGGACCTGTAGCGAGCCGCGCGCGACTGTCGGCCCGGCGCCGGATCATGCGCGCGTGGATCGCGCGATGGGGCGCCACGCCAGTCCGATGAGCGCGATGACGCAGAAGAGCGCCCCCGCGTGGAACGTGGCGGACGCCCCCATTCGATCCCACAGGAGCCCGGCCAAGGCGCTGGCGACGAGCATGGCGACCCCGCTCATCAGGTTGAAGAATCCGTAGGCGGTGCCGCGCAGGTCTGCGGGCGCGGTGTCTGCCACCATCCTGGCCAGCAGGCCCTGGGTGATGCCCATGTGCACACCCCAGAGCGCCACGCCGGCGAGCACGACGCCCCAGCGACCGTCGAGGGCCAGCACCAGGTCGGCTGCCATGAGGACCACCAGCCCGAACGCCAGCAGCCGGGTGTGGCTCACGCGATCGGAGAGCTTGCCGAAGGGGTACGCCGACAGCGAGTAGATCACGTTCATCGCGACCATCACGAGCGGCACCAGCGCGAGCGGGACGCCGCCTTGCCGAGCGCGCAGCACGAGGAACGCCTCGCTGAACCGGGCCAGCGTGAACACCGCGCCGAAGCCCACCACCCACCAGTACGGCGCGCCGAGGCGCCTCAGGTTCTCCCGGCGAATCGGGTTGGTGCGCCGCTCGGCGTGGTGGTGCTCCGGCTCGCGCAGCCCGAGCTGGAGCAGCGCGACTGCCATCGCCCCGGGGATCACGGCCACCCAGAACACAGAACGGAAGTCGCCGGCCCACAGCAGCATCAGTCCGGTCGCGAGGAGCGGGCCGATGAAGGCCCCCACGGTGTCGAGCGACTGGCGCAAGCCGAAGGCCGCCCCGCGCACATGATGAGGCGTGATGTCCGCGACCAACGCGTCGCGCGGCGCGCCGCGCACGCCCTTGCCCACCCGATCCAGCAGGCGGGCCGCGAGCACCACGCCCGCAGTCGGTGCGATGGCGAACAGCGGCTTCGCCAGCGCGCCCAGCGCATATCCGATCACCGCCAGCCCCTTGCGCTTGCCAAGATGGTCGCTCAGCGCTCCTGAGAAGATCTTGACGATGAGCGCGGTGGATTCGGCCAGCCCCTCGATCACGCCGACGGTGAAGGCGCCGACGCCGAGGGTGGTGACCATGAACAGGGGCAGCAGGCTGTGGATCATCTCGGAGGAGATGTCCATGAGCAGGCTGACGCCGCCGAGCACCCACACGCCCGAAGGAATGCGGCTCGGCGCGGCGCGATCGATCTCGTCGTGGAGGTCTTGAGCCATGTTCGCGGGCCATCCGATATAACGTCCTCGCATGAAACGGCTCGGGGCGGAGATCCGACTGGAGGGAAGGCTTCGCGTCGCCGCACTCGTCGTCGCAGCCGCGTTCGGGATCGGCGGGATCGCCGGGCTGGCGGTCTCCCCACCGCAGCGCTTCGCCTTCAATGTCGGAGGCCCGGCCGACGAGATGTTCGCGCCGGTGCGCGCCTCGTTTGCGGCGGGAGAGCGCGTCGGGGTCCTCGTCCCCGGCCGGAACGAGTCCGAGGACCAGGTCCGCTGGTTCTCGGCGCAGTACGCGCTTGCGCCCGCGATCGTGGAGCCCATTCGGCTCTCTGCCTGCGCCCGAAGCCTCATGGACCCCGGCTGCCGCCCGGAGCGCGTCGAGCGCGTCGCCGCAGTGGGCGTCTCGCCGCGAGCGATAGGCCGGGTCGCCGACGCGCTTGGCCTCGTCCCCCTGCAAACGGCCGGTCCGGTGGTCGTCCTGGGGCGACCAGCGCGATGACCGCCATCCTCCTCGCCTGCGGCGTGCTGCTCCCGTGCGCAGCCGCGTGGGCGCTCCTTCGGCTCGCGGACCCATCGCCCCAGGGAGTCGCTGGGCACGCTCTGCGGGCCGGGCTGGCGCTCCTCCTCGGCCCCGCCGCGACGACGATCCTCGTGTACGCCTGGCTCCTCGAGGGCGCGGCGCTCGGGCGGGGATACGCCATCAGCGAGGCGGTCCTCTGTGCCCTCGTCGCCGCCTGGGCGCTCCGCAGACGCCGGCCGGCGGACGCGGCACCCGCACCCGCCCCGACCCGCGTCGAGTGGGCGGCGCTCGCGGTGGCGCTCGTCGCGATCCTGCTCGCCGCCGTGTTCTTCGTGCGCGGTGCCGCCGCGTCGCCCCATGGCGACTGGGACGCATGGGCCATCTGGAACCAGCGGGCGCGGTTCCTGTTCCGCGGTGGCAATGGCGGGTGGCGCTTCGCGTTCGACGCCGCGCTCGCGTGGAGCAACACCGGCTATCCGCTGCTCCTCCCGGCCGCGGTCGCCCGGCTCTGGGCGTACGCTGGCGAGACCGCCGCCGCGCCAGGAGTCGTTGCGGGGGTGTTCGCGCTCGCGCCGCTGCTGGTCCTGCTCGGCGGGGCTGGCCGGCAGGCGGGCCTCGTCGCGGGCGCCGCGGCGACCGTTCTCCTCGCCGGGACCAGCACGTGGTTCCTCTGGGCGTACGCGCAGGGCGCCGACATCCCCGCCGGCGCCCTCGTCGCCGCCGCGGTCGCCGCGCTCATCGAGGCGGAAGGCGCCGAGGGGCGGCGGCGGGCGGCGCTCGATGGGGTGGCCGGCCTCGCGCTCGGGCTCGCGGCGTGGACGAAGGACGAGGGGCTCATGTTCGCGGCCGTCTTCGGAGCGGCAGCCCTCGTGCGCGCGGGCCGCGCCGGAGCGCTCCGCCGGGCCGCGGCGTTGGCCTTGGGCGCGGCGCTGCCACTCGCCGCCCGCCTGCACTTCCAGGTGACCATCGCGCCGGCGCTCGCCGCGGCGCTGACCGCTGGGCAATCCGCGGTCGGCATCGCCGACCGCGTCCTGGATGGCGCGCGCTGGCGGCAGATCATCGCCACGGTCCCGGGACACTTGCCCGGGTACGGGCGAGGGCTTCCCTTGGTCCCGCTCATCCTCGCGCCCCTCGCCGGCGCGCGGCCTCGTGCCCTCCTCCGCTCCTACGCGGTGCCCGCGCTCGGGGCATACGCCGCCTTCCTGCTCGTGTATGCCGCTACTCCCCTCCCGCTCGCGTACCACATCACCACGTCGGCGCCGCGGATCCTGAACCAGCCGTGGCCTGCGCTGCTCCTTGGCCTGTTCGCGGTCGCTCGCCGCCGGTCCGCCGGCGCCATGCTCGCTGCATCAGATCAGCCGGATGTGGAGCCCAGGGGCGAGCGCGTTCAGAAGGGCACGCGCCTGCGCCGCCGCGCGTCCCGCCGCGACTGACCAGGGGCGTGTACCTGCGGTCTCGGGTGCACGGCAGGTGTCCTCCTGGTGAGCGTGTAGGAGCGCGTCGCCACGCGCTCGTTCGGAACATCCGTGTCCCAGGGATCCGGTTCAGACATGCGCCACCCCGACGTGGTCTCATGGATCCCTGGCGGCCGGCGCACGGCGCGTGGGCCGCAAGGAGACCTGACATGCTTCGGCCCCGAACGTTTCGCGTCGCCCTCGCAGCGTGCGCGATCTCCCTCGTGTCCGCGTGCGCCCAGGGCGCCACCGCGAAGGGCGGAAGAACATCGCGGCCCTCATCGAGCGGATGAACCAGATCCGCGTCGCGAATGCGGCCGCTCCGGCGATGTAGGACGCTCGCCGGCGGCGAACCGCGTTCGAACGAAACACCGGAGCCGCCCTGTAAGCCGGGGACTTCGAGCAGTGAACGCGCCAGACCACACCGAGTGGTCTGGCGCGTTCATTTTCGCGTCCAGAGCGCGATTCCAGAGCAGGCGTGAATGCTCCTGACAGCGTGGCGAAGTCACTCGGGCGGTGCAGATGGCAGCAGAACAGCAGCGGGACAGCCGGTGAGGGGGTGCCTCCCCTCATCCTCGCCTGCGGCATCACACGCGAATCTGTCAAACGCCGTGCGTGGGTGGTCGTCGGGGTGCTTCGCTCGGAGGGGTCCGATCGCGTCCGGTTCCGCCCTCTTACGTGCCCCGTGGAGGGCCGGCTCTGGGCCGCGCTTTCGCCGCTCACGACCGGCCCTGGTTTCCTGCGTGCGGTCATGGCAGCCGGGCCTCGGCGACATCCTCAGCGAGGTGGAGCCAACGTTGTTCCGGGTCGCGTCGTGCGAGAACGTTCGTCTTCCACTCGCGCATGTGCTCGGGGAGTCTGCTCCCGTCCAACTCCTCGATTAGCTCGATGAGGTGCAGTACGAACTCGCGGAAACGAACCTTGCGGAAGTCGCGTTCACTAGTGGCGTTCGTCACGAACGCCAGGACAGGACGAACGGCTCGCGCGAAGAGTGGATCGTTGTCCACGATCGCGGATGTGAACGCGCCATAGCCCATGACGGAGCGATCGGGGCTGGTTCCCCGAATCATCGCCTCCCCGATCGCACGTTGCTCCTCCCGGAAGAGAAGGCGATCAGTCCACTCGCTCCAGTCCTCGTGCTCGTTCAGGGTTCCATCAGCGAGAGCCGCCTGCGCATCATGCAGGCACTTGTCGAGCGTCTTGTTCTTGCGGTGTTGGCCCGCGTCCAGGAACACGATCTCGGTGCGGTACAACTCGATCCATCCGAAGAAGGCGCAGAGTCGGTAGACGGTGCTGGTCAGCTTGTACTTCTGGAAATGCACGTTGTCCGTGTTGTTCAAGAGGTCGAACGGGTCCTCCTTCTGCCACAGCGACTCGTCGAGGAAGACCGTCGGAAACTCATCGTGGATCTCCGCGAATCGGCCGGCCAGCTCCCGCGCCGCAAGCACGATCGGATCACGATAGCGCCGGTAGGTCGCCGAAAGGCTGCGACGCTCTCGCCACTGCTCAAGCGACCGAGGGAAGAGACCTTCCTTCAGGAGCAGGGTGAGGAGCGAAACGACACCGGAAACGACGCCCGCCGTAACCAGCGCTGTCCAAGCCATTCTTTCAGCTTACGCGGCATGGAGCGTCGATCGCTAGCGGTCCCGCGCGCGCTCGTGCAGTGCCCTCACAGGCGCCCGACTTTGCGGCGCCCGTTCGAGACGGGCGCTATGATCGCCGCCATGTTCGTGAACCCGGATCCGATCTACAACGTGGACGACGACAAGGCGCTCGACGACCTGGAGGCGCTCCTGACGCTCATGGCGGATCACGTGCCGCAATACGCCGAGCCAGACGTCAACCGGCTGGCTCGGCATGCTCGGCGCTTCCTCGAAGCGCTGAAGAACGTGCGCGTCGCGCGGAAGTGAGACTGCCATGATGATCGTGCTGGACTCGAACTGCTTGCACGGCCGAGCGGATCCCGAAGCCGCATCGGGAGTCAAAGCCATACTCGCCTTAGCCGCGCAGGTCGGTGTCTCGGTCGCAATCCCTGAGCCATGCCTCATTGAACTCCGCGAAGGTATGCGTGAGAAGCTGGCGAACTCGGGCGCACGAGCCTGTTCCGCACGCCGGGGATCGACACCCTGGATGTCGCGACGCTGGAATGGGTCAAGCAGCGATGGAGAAGCGCCTCGGACCTCGCGCGCCCTGGGGATGCTCTGTTCGTTGCGATCGAAGCAGCAGACAGTGCGTTCTTCGCACCGCGGCTGTCGCTCTCCATGATGCTGTTCTGGGGAGCGCTCGAACGGCTCTTTGCCCCGCAGTCTTCGGAGAAGCGATTCCGACTCTCAGCGGCTATCGCAGCCTTCCTGGAGCCACCTGGCCCTGCGCGCCTTGTCCTGTTCCGTGACGTGCAGAAGCTCTACGTCGCCCGATCGAGCACAGCTCACGGCTCGCGCTCGGGAGCGACCGTCGACAACTTCTCTGACAGCTACGACCTGCTCCAACGAGCGCTCACCAAGATCATCGACGAGAACCGCCTCCCCACGCAGGAACTGACGGACGAGCTTCTGTTCGGCTCCTGACAGCCGAAAGTCCGAGCCGAAAGCCAGATGAGTGCCAGACGCCCCGAAGCGGCGCGTCTAGCACTGTGATTCAAGAGGGAAAAGACCGGAGCCGCCCTGTAAGCCGGGTTCTGTCTCCGCGGGAAAACCCGCGGCGACGAACATTCCTCTCGGACGCGCGTTGCCGCGCGCCTCCAGCGAGCCGTACCCGGAGGCTCGGGCGGGCCGCCCGACACCCCGCCTTGCGGCGAGGACGCCTCCCTATTTGCTCTTGCACCAGGTGGGGTTTGCCGTGCCGCCCCCGTCACCAGGAGCGCGGTGCGCTCTTACCGCACCGTTTCACCCTTGCCACGCGCGCCTCGCGGCGCCGTTCGGCGGTCTGTTCTCTGTGGCACTTTCCTGCGGGTCACCCCGACCGGTCGTTGACCGGCACCCTGCCCTGTGGTGCCCGGACTTTCCTCGGCGGCCCCTACCCTGCAGACCGACGCGTTCGCCCGGACGGCTCCGGCGAGGTTCATGTAACACGCGCGAATAGGGGCGGCAACGCAGCGCGACCTCGATCCCGACCTGAATTGTCTACCGCCGGACCGCCCGCGGCACGTCCCGCTTCGGGCAGAGGTCGTCGAGCGGGCAGCGCGAGCACGCCGGCGCGAGCGCCTTGCAGGTCCGCCGGCCGTGCCAGACGAAGAGCTGGTGCCCCTTCGCCCAGCGCTCCTCCGGCAGGAGCGCCGTGAGGTCGCGCTCCACCTTCGACGGGTCCCACTCCCGCGTGAGTCCGATCCGCCGCGACACCCGACCGACGTGCGTGTCCACCGGGAAGGCGTGGGCCGCGCCGAGGTGGACGAGCACCACCCCCGCCGTCTTCGGACCGACGCCGGGCAGCGCCTCGAGCGCCTCGCGCGTGCGGGGCACGCGCCCACCGTGCTCGCCGGCGATCGCCCGCATCGCCGCGACGATGGCCTTCGCCTTGTTCCGGTACAGGCCGAGGCTCCGGATGTACGGCCAGAGGTCCTCCGGGCTGGCAGCTGCGTAGGCGGCCGCGTCCGGGAAGGCGCGCGAAGAGCTCCGGCGTCGCGCGGTTCACCCCCGTGTCGGTGCTCTGGGCGGAGAGGATCACCGACACGAGCAGCTCGACGTCGTTCTCGAACTCGAGCGCGATGCGGACGTCGGGCATCGCGCGCTCGAGGCGGTCCACGATCTCCGCCGCGCGCGCGCGCTTCGCCGCGTCGGGCCGGCGGAGCCTCTTGCGGGGCGCGGGCATCGCGAGCGCGGATGCTAGCATGGCTCCAAGGTCGGACCCGTTCCCACACCCCGGGTCCAGGGACGGGGCCGGCAAACGAGCGCGTGCTAACATTCCGCAGCGTGGTGCGCCCTGCCCCGCCGAAAGCGCCCGTCTTCCTCATCGCTTTCTCGGCGCTCCTGGCGGGCGCGGCCGCGGGCTGCTCCCACGCGTCTCCCCACCGGATGACCTTTGCCGAGGCGGGATTCGCGCTCCCTCCGAGCGCCGCGCTGCCGGAGGCGCCGCTCAACGAGGGACCGCTGCCGCCGCCCGTCGCGGTCCCCGCACCCGAGACCGTCGCGCTCGAGCTCCCGGCGGGACCGCCAATCGACACCACGCTGGTCCGATTCACCACCGAGGCGCGCGGGCGTCGCAGCCGGCTGCCGGCGCAGCGCGGCTTCCCCGACGAGGTCGTCGCGGCCTGGCGCGCCCTCGCGGGCGACCTCGATCGCTACCTGCAGCGACCGCTCCCGCAGACGCCGCTCCTCGAGCTCATCCGCGCCCGCGTCACGGTGGAGGCGGAGTGGGACTACGACCAGCGCCGCTTCGGCGCGCCGCCCTCGGACCTCGCCGACGGGATCCGGCTGCGCGCGGCGCGGTTCGGGCGCCGCGTCGACACCGCCCGCGCGCTCGGCTTCGCTCTCTTCACCCGATCGCCACCGGCGAAGCTGCGCTGGCCCGTCGAGCAGGCTGGGCTCTCGTCGCTGTTCGGGATGCGCTTCCACCCGGTCGAGGGACGGCGCCGGATGCACTACGGCATCGACCTCGCCGCCTCGCCCGGGAAGATCGTCAGCGCCGCGGCGCCGGGCTGGGTGGTGCGGACCGGGTGGGTGGGCGGCTACGGGCTCCTCGTCGAGGTGCGCCACGCCGGCGACCTGACCACGCGATACGGCCACCTGTCGGCGATCCTGTGCGCTCCCGGCGACGCGGTCGCGCTCGACCAGCCGCTCGGCCTGGTGGGCAGGACCGGCTCCGCGACCGGTCCGCACCTTCACTTCGAGGTCTGGCGCGGGGGCGAGCCCTCCGATCCGCTGCCCTGGCTCGGGATGGCCTCGGCCACGACCACCGCGTCGGCGCGCGCGCTGCGCTGACGCGCGGCGCACCGAGAATGAAGAGGCGCCCCGGCGAGGCGTGCTCGCGGGGCGCCAGATCCCACCCTCCCCCGAGGAGCTTTCCGCGGTCGGCGCGGGAGGTACTACCGGTCTAGCAGCGCGCGCCTCGCGGGGTCAATCGGGCCAGAGGCGTGGAAGATCGATATCGGACGCCGCGAGACGGCGTAAGCGCCGTGCACTTCCGGCCTTGACCGGCGTCGCCCCACTCGACAAGAACCGCTGCGCATGACAGCCTCTCGAAACCGGACGCCCCCCGAACGGGCGCGCGATCGCTCGGCGGGGGCGAGATCGCGGTAGGAGAGTCCTCAGGTGCAGATCAACCTGCGCAAGGCGATGTTCGTCCTGCCGAACCTGTTCACGGTCAGCTCGATCTTCCTCGGGTTCTACGCGCTCGTCCTGTGCGCGGGCGACGCCACGCCGGCGCAGCTCTACCAGGCGGCGCTCGCGATCTTCTTCGCGATGTTCTTCGACGCCTTCGACGGCCGCGTCGCGCGGATGACCAAGACGCAGTCCGACTTCGGCGTGCAGCTCGACAGCCTCGCCGACGTGATCTCCTTCGGCGCCGCGCCCGCCCTGCTCGTCTACAAGTGGGCGCTCGCGCCGCTCGGCTTCGTCGGCCTGTTCGTCTCCTTCTCCTTCGCCGCGTGCGGCGCCCTCCGGCTCGCGCGCTTCAACGTCCTCTCGCAGCGCGGCGACAAGGGCTCGTCCCGCTTCTTCGTCGGGCTGCCGATCCCGCTCGCCGCGGGAGCGATCGTCGCGCTCGTCATCGCCCACTACCGCCAGTTCGAGGCGGCGACCAACGCGGCCGCCCGCGTGCCCGTCGCCCTCGTGGTCGTCCTGCTCTCGTTCCTCATGGTCTCGACGATCCGGTACCGGACGTTCAAGGACCTGCACCTCTCGACGAAGAGCCTGACGGTCTTCGCCTTCGTCTCCGTCGCGGGCGTCGCGGTCGGCATCGCGACCCGCGCCTCGTTCGTCCTCGTCGTCTACATGGCCGCCTACATCGCGATGGGGCTCGCCGAGGCGCTCATCGCCCGGGCGCGCCCCTCCCGCGACGAGGCCAGCCTCCCTGCGTCGGTCCGCGCCGAGCTCGCCGCCGACGAGGCGCTCGAGCCCGATCCGGACGACGTGGACACCGACAAGCAAGAGCAGCAGGACGAGTACATCTGATCCCGTGATCCGCGTCCCGTGACGAAGAAGCCGCCGCGCCCCGCGGGACCGCCGGACGCGTGGGTCCTCCTCGCCGCCTGGGGTCCCTGCGGCTACGCGCCCGTCGCCCCGGGGACCGTCGGCACGCTCGGCGCCATCCCGCTCTACCTCGCGCTCTCGCGCCTGCCGCCCGGCGGCTACTTCGCGGCGACGTTCGCGTTCTGCGCGCTCGCGATGCTCGCCGCCGACCGGGCGGGGCGCTACTGGGAGGTCGTGGACGCGTCGCCCATCGTCATCGACGAGGTCGTCGGCTATCTCGTCACCATGGCGCTCGTCCCCTTCTCCTGGCCGACCGTGGTCGCCGGGTTCGTCCTGTTCCGGATCTTCGACGTGCTGAAGCCCTGGCCGGCCTCGGCCTTCGACCGCGTGAAGAGCGGGTTCGGCGTCGTGATGGACGACGTCGCCGCGGCCGTCTACGCCTGGGCGGTGCTCCGCGCGCTGCAGGCGGTCGGGGTGATCCCGTGACCCTGCACGTCGAGATCCTCTCCACCGGCGACGAGCTCCTCACCGGCCAGGTGGTCGACACGAACTCGGCCTGGCTCATGGACCGGCTGTGGGACCTCGGCGTGATGGTCCGCAGGAAGACGCTCGTCGGCGACGACCGAGACGACCTCGACGCGGCGATCCGCGAGACCTCCGCCCGCGCGGACGTGGTCGTGATGAGCGGCGGGATGGGCCCGACCGAGGACGACCTCACGAGCGAGCGTGTCGCGGCGGTGCTGGGCGTCCCGCTCGAGCTGCACGAGCCGTCGCTCCGCGCCATCGAGGAGCGCTTCCGGAAGTTCGGCCGGACCATGACGCCGAACAATGAGAAGCAGGCGCGGTTCCCGCGCGGCGCGGAGGTGATCCCGAACCGGTTCGGGAGCGCGCCCGGGTTCGCCGTGAAGGTCGGGCGCGCGGAGGTGATCTGCCTGCCCAGGCGTGCCCGTCGAGCTCAAGGGCCTCTGCGACGAATGGCTGCTGCCGCGCATCGCGGCGCGGCTCGGCGACGTCCCCGCCGCGCGCGTCCTGAAGCTGTTCGGCGTCCCGGAGTCGCACGCCGATCATGCCATGCGTCCGGTGATGGACGATCCGGCGAACGCCGGCGTCCGGTTCGGGTTCCGCGCGCACTGGCCCGAGGTGCACCTCAAGTGGTCCGTGCCGGGCCCCGGCGCCGCCGCGCGAGCCGACCGGATCGCCGCGGCGGTGCGCGCCATCTTCGGGGACGCGATCTGGGGCGAAGGGAAGGACGAGCTCCCCGAGATCGTCGTCGCGCGCCTCGCGGTCCGCGGTGAGCGGGTCGCGGTGGCGGAGAGCTGCACCGGCGGGCTGATCACCGAGCTGATCACGCGCGTGCCGGGCGCGTCCGCGGTGATCGACCTCGGCGTCGTCGCGTACGCGAACACCATGAAGGAGCAGGTCGCCGGCGTGCCTGCCCCGCTGCTCGCGGCGCACGGGGCGGTGTCCGAGCAGGTGGCGCGGGCGCTCGCGGATGGCGATCCGTCGCTCGGCGGGCGCGACCTGGGGCATCGGCGTGACCGGCATCGCCGGGCCGACCGGCGGGACGCCCGAGAAGCCGGTCGGCACCGTTCACCTCGCCCTCGCCGGGCCGTCCGCCACGGAGCACGTCCAGCGCCTGTACCGGGGCGACCGCGAGCGGATCCGCCGCCAGGCCGCATACGAGTCGCTGAACCTCCTGCGCATCGCCGTCCGGTGACGTGGCGCGCCGGCGCCCCCGTGCCGAGCTTCCCCGGGACCCCTCACGACCGGCTCGCCGGTCGGGTCGCCCGTTATGATGCCGGCGATGGCCCTACCTGCAGATCCCCTCGAGCTCCTCCGCGCCGGGAGCGGCCTCTCCATCGATGCGGAGGGTCGCCTGCTCCATCGCGGCGAGCCCGTCACACACGCCCGCACGCTCGAGGTGCTCTGGCGGTCGCTGGAGCGCACACCCGATGGGCGCTACCTCGTCCGGATCGGGCGCGAGAGCGCCTACGTCCATGTCGACGATGCGCCGTACGGGGTCCGCGGCGTCATCCAGGATCCCGCCGGAGGCGCCCCCTCGATCCTGCTGTCCGACGGCTCGCGCGAGCCGCTCGACCCGGCGACCCTCGCCGTCGGGGCGGATGGCGTGCTCCGCTGCGTGGTGAAGGGCGGTCATCCCGCCCGGTTCGGGCGTGCCGCGCAGGTCGCGCTCGGCCTCGCGATCGAGGAGAGCCCGCCGGGGTCGGGGCGCTTCTTCCTGACGGTGGGTGGCGCGCGCCACGCCATCCACCCCGTGCGGTGATGTCCCGAGAGGTCGCATGCGCGCAGAGCGAGGAGGCATCCTTTCGGTTGCTCGCCCACCCGGGCGTCCCTACGTTGCGCTGATCGGGATGAAGACGATCATCCGCGCGCTCGCCTCCCTGCTGCCCCTCGTGGCGGAGGCGCAGTTCCAGGGCCGGCCGCCGAGCTTCGGCGAGACGCTGCACACGATGGATCAGCTTCAGGCGCCCGCGCACAAGGGGCTCGACCAGGCGCTGGTCCTTCCCGAGCGGCCCGGCCAGAACCAGGTGGCCTGGTACGAGTTTGATTGGCAGTACGTCGACGTCCCGCCGCCCGGGGGCGGAAAGGGCGGGCTCCGGCTCTACTACTACAGGAACGAGGCTGCCCAGGCGGTGCGCGCGCTGCCCGCGATCCAGAGCGCCTTCGCGCGCCTCGTGGATCAGTTCCACTACAACCCGACCAGGCGCATCCCGTACATCCTCTACGCCACCCAGCGGGAGTTCCAGACCCAGAACGTGTTCCAGGTCACGGAGTCGGTTCTGGGCGTGACGTCACCCGAGGACCTGAAGATGGCGGTCCCGTACTTCGGCGATCACTCGAAGTTCGTCGAGGTGTCGACGCACGAGATGGTGCACCAGTTCCACATCCAGAAGATGCTCGATCTGGCGGGCGCGGAGGACATGCCCTCCGCGATCAACTTCCTGCCGCTCTGGTTCACGGAGGGCATCGCCGAGTACTACTCGAAGGGCGGGATCGACACCGAGACCGACCTGTTCCTGCGCGACCTCGTCTGGAACCCGGATCCATCGAAGGGCTACGAGATCCTGCCGTTCGCGGAGGATCGGATCCGGGGATACATTCCGACGTACAAGCTCGGCCAGGCGCGCATCGCCTTCATCGCGGAGACGTACGGGAAGGAGAAGATCCAGGCGTTCCTCGAGAACGCGTACCTCCTCGTCGAGGGCGACAACCGCCAGGCGCCCTCGCCCATCCGCAGCTTCGGCGCGCTCGTCCGGCGGGTCCTGAACGAGCCCATCGAGCAGGTCGACGGCCGCTGGCGCGCGTGGCTCAAGCGCCGGTATTACCCGGAGTACCTGCGCGCCAAGCAGGACCTGCCCCAGCTCCGCGAGATCCGGGGACTCCCGTACGAGCCGGAGGACTTCGTCGTCTCTCGCGACGGCACGGTGGCCGTCGTTCGCGGCATCGATCGCGCGCGAGGCCGGGCGCGGCTGTTCCTGGTCGACCTGCGAAACCCGAAAGGCGCGGTCGAGATCGCCACCGACAGCGTCCCCGGCACCGAGTCGCTTCATCCGATCGAGTTCTCGGTGGCCGCGGTGGGCGCCGGCGTGGTGGTGTTCGCCGCACAGCACGGGAGCGGCGACCGCGTGTACGTCCTGCCGTACCGCCACGACACCCCCGAGGGCAAGCCGCCGACCGTCTCCGCGGGAAAGCGCCGCGTCCTCGGCGTCCGTCCGCCCGGTGGAGGCCGCTTCATCCAGGTGTCGGACCCGGCGCTCTCGCCGGACGAGCGCGAGCTGGCGTTCGTCGGTGTGGCCAGCGACGGCCAGCAGGACGTGTACGTGTGCTCGCTGAAGGGCGGCGAGGCCCGACGGCTCACGAAGGACCCGTACTCGGAGAAGGATCTCTCCTGGGGTCCGGACGGCATCACCTTCGCGTCGGACGCGACCGATCACGGACGAACGAACCTGTTCCGGATCGCGCCGGACGGGAGCCAGCGTGTCCGGCTCACCACCGCGCCCAACTCCGATCGGCACCCGTCCGCGCTCCCCGACGGGTCCGTCCTCTTCTCCTCCGACTCGGGCGGGAAGCTCGACCTGTATCTCCTGAAGGACGGCGCCACCCAGCAGATCACGGACTTCACGACGGGCCTGGTCGCCCCCGCGCTGGCGCCGAAGGGACGCGGCGTGTTCGCGGGCACCTTCTACGGCGGCACGTTCAAGATGGTCGAGGTGCCCAAGGTCGCCTGGCTCGAGTCGCCGCCGGTGAAGATCCCGCCCGCCGGCGGCGACGTGCTCGAGATCCCCACCGTGGACCTGCCGCAGGACCCGAGGACCTACGACGCGCTGTCGCTCAGGAACTGGAAGCCGGAGGCGGGCTTCATCTACGGCGGCGGCGCCGGGAACGCAGTCGCGGGGCGCGCGGCGGTCCTCTTCTCGGACATGCTGAGGGACCACGTGATGTTCGTCGATCTCTCGGTCCTGGGATCGTTCGAGTACACGCAGGCGCTCGCGCTCTACGAGAACCGCTCGCAGCGGCTCGGCTGGGTCCTCGGCGGCTTCCACTTCGTGCAGCAGAACCTCGACCGGCTCGATCCCTCGATCGCCTACTACCAGCGTGACTTCGGGATCCTCGGAGCGCTGAGATATCCGCTCGACCGGTTCCGCCGCGTCGAAGCGGAGCTGACCCTGGGCGGCACCCAGCGCTACTGCCCGGTCGAGTTCACGAACGTCCTGGCCCTGAGCTGCGGCGACCTCTTCCCGACCGCGACCTCCGAGTATCCGAACCGGGAGGCATGGGAGCAGCGGAACGGGAGCGTGAACCTCACCATCTCCCCGACGTTCCGCTGGGGGTACGACACCATCCGGTACGACTACGCCACCGGTCCGCTCGCCGGGCACTCGGTGCTCGCCGAGGTCGGCGGAGGCTATCTGCCGGGGCGGAGCGCCGTGCACGGGTTCGCCCACCTCGACGCGCAGCAGTACTTCCAGCTCGGGCGCCGCGCCAACATCGGGTTCCGGGCCGCGGTGGGGACGTCGTTCTCGCCCGACAAGCAGAGCCGGCTGTGGGAGCGCAGCTGGTGGCTCACCGCCGCGGACAACCTGCGCGGCTTCTACCCGCTCGACGTCGAGAACCTCATCGGCCGGAACTTCTACGTGGCCAACGCGGAGCTGCAGCTCCCGCTCGACTCCCTGGTCCGCCTGGTCATCTTCGACTACGTCGAGGGCGTCGCCGCGCTCGACTTCGGCGGCGTGTTCGACCGATGGAACTCGACGACGCGGCTGGACGGGACCGTGCACCGCCAGGACCTCGGTGCGTGGGACACGCGGACGCTCACCGGCGTCCTCGGGGTGAACGTCCTGTTCGGCCCGCTGCTGCTGCGCGTCCACTTCGGCCATCCCTACGACATCGGCGGGCTCGAGACGCCGGCGCTGCGCAATCACGCGAGCTGGGTCACGAACGTCACGCTGCGCTACTTCTTCATGTGACCACGCGCCGGCCGCGGCTTCGCGTCGGATGCCCCGCTACCCTGCCGCCGCCGCGATCGCGGGAGCCACGTCGGGGGCCGGCGCTCCGGCCGGCTCGCGCAGCTTCGCCGCGAGCCGCGCGAACGCCTCGGGGTTCGCCCGCAGCCACTCCATCGCGCGCTCGCGCCCGTTGCCCGATCCGCTCGCCGTCCAGCGCGAAGTGCGTCCCGGACTTCTCGAGGAGCCCGCGCTCCACCGCGAGATCGACCGCCTCGGCGAGTCGGTCCACGCCCACGCCGTAGCGGATGTCGAACTCCGCCTCGCGGAACGGCGGCGCCACCTTGTTCTTCACCACCTTCACGCGGGTCCGGCTCCCGACGACGTTCTCGCCCTCCTTCACCTGGCCGATGCGGCGGATGTCGAGCCGCACCGACGCGTAGAACTTGAGCGCGTGGCCGCCGGTCGTGGTCTCGGGGTTGCCGAAGACCACGCCGATCTTCATCCGGATCTGGTTGATGAAGACGACGATCGACTGGTTGCGCGACACCACCGCGGTGAGCTTGCGCAGCGCCTGGCTCATGAGGCGCGCCTGGAGGCCCATGTGCGGATCGCCCATCTCGCCCTCGATCTCGGCCTTGGGCACCAGCGCGGCGACCGAGTCGACCACGACGAGGTCGCACGCGCCGGAGCGGACGAGCTGCTCGGCGATCTCGAGCGCCTGCTCGCCGGTGTCGGGCTGCGACACGAGCAGGTCCGCGAGGTTCACGCCCAGCTTGCGCGCGTAGGTCACGTCGAGCGCGTGCTCGGCGTCGATGAACGCCGCGACCCCGCCCTGGCGCTGCACCTCGGCGATGGCGTGGAGCGCCAGGGTGGTCTTGCCCGAGGACTCCGGGCCGAAGATCTCGACGACCCGGCCGCGCGGGAGTCCGCCGACCCCGAGCGCAAGGTCGAGGCCGAGCGAGCCGGTCGGGACCACCGCGACCGGGTGCCGGCTCGGTCTCGTCGCCGAGGCGCATGATCGACCCCTTGCCGAACTGCTTCTCGATCCCGGCGATGGCCTGGCCGAGGGCCTTCATCTTCTCCGTGAGCTTGCTCATGGTGGTCCCCGTGTTCTCCCCGCGTGCGGGGGGTGATCCGCCGCCGGCGTGGCGGCGCATGGTCAGGTGATCGCCCGGTCGAGCGCGCGGTACTGGATGGCCTCCGCCACGTGGACGGCGCGGACGCCGTCCACGCCCTCGAGGTCGGCGATGGTCCGCGCGACCCGCAGCGACCTTGTCGTGCGCCCGGGCCGAGAGCCCGAGCCGCTCGACGGCGGTCTGGAGCAGCCGCCGCCCGTCCGCGTCCGGCGCGCAGCGTCGCCGGAGCGCCGCTCCGCGGAGCCGTGCGCTGGGCCGGGCCGTCGCGCTGCGCCTGCGTGCGCGCGCGCCCGGACGACCCGCTCCCGCACCTCGCGCGGTCGGCGTTCCGCCCGCCCGTCCCGAGGAGCTGCCGGCGGCGACCGCCGGCACGTCCACGTGCAGGTCGATGCGATCGAGGAGCGGGCCCGAGACGCGGCGCCGGTACTGCACGCAGCTCGTCGGCGGTGCACCGGCAGCGGCGCGCCCGGTCGCCGTGGTAGCCGCAGGGGCACGGGTTCATCGCCGCGACCAGCATCGACGTCGCGCCGGGATAGGGGACGCGTCCGCCCCGCCCGCGCGATCGACGACCTCGCCGTCCTCGAGCGGCTGGCGCAGCGCACTCGAGGACGTGGCGCCGGAACTCCGGCAGCTCGTCGAGGAAGAGGACGCCGCGGTGCGCCAGCGAGACCTCGCCCGGCCGCGGAACGGCTCGTGCCGCCGACGAGGCCGGCGTCGGAGACCGTAGTGGTGCGGCGCGCGGAACGGGCGCTCCGTGAGGAGGCCCGCGGTTTCGCGTGAGCCCGGCGACGCTGTGGACCACCGTCGCCTCGAGCGCCTCGTCGAACGCGAGCGGCGGCAGGATGCCGGGGAGCCGCCGCGCCAGCATGGTCTTGCCGCTGCCGGGCGGACCGAACAGGAGGAGGTTGTGGCCGCCCGCGGCGGCCACCTCCAGCGCGCGCTTCGCCCCGTCCTGGCCGGCCACGTCCGCGAGGTCGAGCGCCTGGCTCCGGGTCGGAGCAGCGCTGGGCGCCCCGAGCGGCGACGGGAGCCCCGCCTCGCCGCGCGCCCAGGCCACGACCTCCCCGAGGTGGCGCGCCGGCGAGGACGTCGAGCCCCTCCACCACCGACGCCTCGAGCGCGTTCGCCTCCGGGACCACGAGGCTCCGCGCGCCGGCGCGCCTCGCCGCGATGGCGATCGGGAGGACGCCCCGCACCGGCTTCACCTCTCCCGAGAGCGACAGCTCGCCGACCACGTGCACGCCCGGCGAGCGCCTGCGCCGGGACCGCCTCGATGGCGGCGACGAGCGCCATGCCGATGGCGAGGTCGAACCCCGTCCCCTCCTTGCGCAGGTCGCCGGGCGCGAGGTTCACGACGACGCGCTTCGAGGGCATCGCGATGCCCAGGTTCCGGATCGCCGCCGCGACGCGGACCTTCGCCTCCTGGACCGCGCGCTCGGCCAGGCCGACGAGGTGGTAGTGGGGCATCCCGGGGGCGACCTCGACCTCGACGTCGACCGGGATCGCCTGGATGCCGAGCACGGTGGCGCACCGGACGCGGACGAGCATGCACGCCCGTTCAGCAGGGGCCGTGCCACGCGGAAACGGCCCGGTTCGACGCGGATGGCCGGCGCGGGAGGGCGTGGATGCGCCGGTCGGTCCGCGGGGCGGCCGATCCCCTTCAACAGGCACTGGCCGCCCGGGGCAGCCTATCCTGGCTCGATGGGCACGTGCGCATCGTGAGGCAGCCGCGGATCCCGAGGCTTCACCGCGAGTTGCACGATCCGCCTTGCGGCTTCGCTCTACATGTGTTTCCGTGCGGGCGCACTGACGGTCTCGGTGCGTCGTTGCCGGCAGGGCGGGGACCTCCCGCCGGCAACGGGGGGAAGTGCGCATTGGCGAGCCGCCCGTTCCCTCGCAGGCGGTCGCGTTTCAGGCTATGCGGGCGGCTGCCGGGTGGTCAGTCCGGGGCTGGTCCGCATGCCACCGACGAGGTGACGCGTGGGGCTTCCTCGGGCAAGGCCATCGCCGGCCGCGATCACCGCGTTGGCGCTCTTCGTGGTTCACGCCGCTGCGGGCTGTGGGAAGGAAGATCCTTCCATTCGAACGCGCGCTCAGCCCCTGACAGTGGGCTCTCCTGGGAGCACTCCGGGCGAAAGAGCCCAATATCTCTACGACTCGGCCGGCAACATCATTCAAGTGGTTTCCTCGGTGGCGCCCGGGCTAACCATCTCGGACTTCTCGCCACGGGTCGGCGGCGTCGGGGACATCGTGACGGTTTACGGAAGCGGCTTCTACCTGGAGCCGTCCGACCCGGTCACTCTCGGTGGCCTCCGAGCAACCGTCGTGTGGTCGACCCCCACGGAGATCGCGATCGTCGTCCCGGCGGGCGCCGGGTCCGGGAAGATCTCGGTGACGGCCGGCGGGAACAGTGCCGCGAGCCTCGCCGACTTCACGGTCGTGCAGGGGGTGGTCGTCTCCGACTTCACTCCGAAGCTGGGCTCCGCGGGGACGGTGCTCACCGTCACCGGCTACAACTTCGCGGCAAACCCGGCCTCCAACACCGTGGCCATGGGCGACGGGTCTGCCGAAGTGACGAGCGCGTCGACCAACTGGCTCGTCGCCACCGTGGGCTCGACCGCGACCTCGGGGAAGGTTCGGGTCACCTCGCCCGTCGGAATCGGGATGAGCGCGGAAGACTTTTTCGTGATCCCCGGCGGCTACTCCGACGCGGAGGTGGGATTCGCTGCGCGCCAGCCCCCCGGCGCTCCGACGGACATCGATCTCGCAGAGCCTGGGAAGATTGGCCTGCTCATCTTCGACGGAACTGCAGGTGAACGCATCACGGTGCTCGTGGGAGAAACCGCCTTCTCGGCGGAACTCGAGATCTTCACGCCAACCGGCAGCTCGCATTTCCTGCAGCCTCTCTCCCCCGCGAGCGGAGATCGCAAGGTGGTACCGCCAGTGCTCCCGGCATCCGGGACCTATACGCTCCTCGTGAAGCCCGGGTCTGGAGCCGTCGGCCAGCTCCGGGTCCAGGTTCTCCCCCAGCCGAAGGCGGCGCTCACGCCGGGCTC
The DNA here is from genome assembly GCA_963721145.1 of uncultured delta proteobacterium. GTDB lineage: Bacteria > Myxococcota > Myxococcia > Myxococcales > Anaeromyxobacteraceae > Anaeromyxobacter. The sequence continues at coordinate 866,216 of CAVRIC010000002.1, forward strand.
GGCGACGTCGATGGCACTCTCGAGGGGGCAGAACGGGTGGCTCACGTTCGATGCCACCGCAGGAGACCGTCTCAGCTTCGCGTGCACCGCCATCCAGACGGACCCGGCGGGCAGCTCGGTCTCCATCTCCGTCTGGGCGCCCAACGGCACGTACGTCTACGAGAGCACCGTGACCGCGCCCATGAGCGCTCAGCTGCCTGCGCTCACCCAGACCGGCACCCACGTGATGCTCGTGAGGCCGGCCGGAGTCGCCGCGGCGTCGCTGACGCTTCTCCTCTCGAGGCCAGGCGTCGGGTCCATTTCCGTCGACGGCGAGCCTGGTCTGTTCCAGAACGTGAACCCGGGGCAAGGAGCCAGGTACCTGTTCGCCGCAAACGCGGCCGACCGCCTGTCGTTTGGCCTCAACTCCCTGACGACCGCCCCGGCAAACGGATACATCACGTTCCGGGTCTACGACTCCGCCGACAGGGTCATCTATGGCAACACCATCTCTGGCGCGTACGGCATGCAATTGCCGTCCTTGCCCACGAGTGGCGCGTACACGCTGGAGATCCTCCCGTCGGGCACCTCGATGGTCTCCGCCACGTTCGTGCTGTCGCGTGCGATCACCGGAACCATCGCGACGGATGGCACTCCAACCACCTATCAGACGACACGGGCGGGACAGGCGGGTCGCTACACCTTCAGCGGCACCACCGGCCAGCGATTCACGATGCAGGCTACTGCCGGGAGCTACACGGGGTCCGTCGGCGTCACCGTCTACCAGCCCAATGGTTCGAGCATCGGGTCTGCGACGCTGACCACCGCGGTCGACAGGAAGATCGACCTCGGCTCCCTCCCGGCGTCGGGCGTGTACACGGTAGAGGTCGTCCCCCCGGGTGTCGCGCTTGGCCCCGTGACGCTTCGACTCGTGAGCGTCGCAACCGACGCGCTGGTCGTCGGCGATCCCTCGAAGACCCTTGCGCTCGGCGCGGCACAGAATGGCCGGTACACTTTCGCTGGCGACGCCGGCGATCTCCTCGGGCTTGCGGTCACCGCGTTCTCGACGACGCCTGCCGGCGGCTATGTCAACCTCTACGTGTACAAGCCCGACGGAACGATACTCTGGACTGGCTCGGCGTCGTTTGCGACGAGCTTCCAGTTGCCTCAGCTTCCCGCGGCCGGCACCTATATCCTGACCGTCACTCCCGACGGCACCAAGGCCGCATCCCTGACCGTGCTGCTCTCGCAGACGATTCTCGGGACGCTGTCACCCGACGGCGCTGCCACGACGTACGAGACGACACGGGCCGGGCAGGCGGGTCGTTACACCTTCAGCGGTACCTCCGGCCAGCAACTCACGATGCAGGCCACGGCCGGGACCTACTCGGGGACCATCGGCGTCACTGTCTACCATCCGAACGGCGTCACCATCATCCGGTCTGCGCAGCTGAGCAGCGCAGCCAACACGAAGATGGACCTCGGCTCGCTTCCGGTATCGGGCGTGTACACGGTCGCGGTCGTGCCTCAAGGTCTGACGGTCGGACAGGTGACGCTCCGATTGCAGAGCAAAGCGACCGACACGCTGGTGGTCGGCGATCCAGCGAAGACCCTCGTGCTGGGGGCGGCCCAGAACGGCTGGTACACGTTCAGTGGCAACTCTGGAGCTTACCTAGGTCTCGCGCTCACTGCCCTGTCGACCACGCCTGTCGAGAGCGTCAACCTGTACGTCTACAAGCCGGACGGGACGATGCTGTGGTTCGATTACGCGTCATCGCCGAGGAGCTACCAGCTACCTCGGCTTCCCGTCACCGGTACGTATTCCCTGGCCGTGAGTCCCACGGGGACGACGACGTCGGCCACCCTCACCGTGCTCCTCTCGGAGGCGATCTCCGGAACGCTCTCGACGGCGGGTGCTTCTACCATCTACGAGACGACACGGGCTGGGCAAGCGGGTCGCTACACGTTCAGCGGCATCGCCGGCCAGCGCTTCACGATGCGGGCAACGGCCGGAAGCTTCTCGGGCACCATGAACGTCACCGTCTATCAGCCGAACGGCGCGAGCATCGGGTCCGCGCAGCTCACCAGCGGAGCCGATGCTGCGCCTTGGCGAGGAAGGCGTCGATCGTGCGGACCAGCGCGGCGCGGTCGCGCTTGGAGAGCCTGTTGATCGCCGTGATGCGGCGCCAGAGCCTGCGATCGTTCACGGCGGGCCGGACGGACGGCTCCTTGCCGGAGAAGCCCAGCAGCTCGTCGGTCGAGACGCCGAGAGCGGCGGCGAGCTTCACGATGAGCTCGCCGTGACTTTGGCGTACACCGTGCCGTAGCTCGCCTTCTTCGCCACGTCCGGGTGCGCGGCCCGCGGGCCGACGCCTCTCTCGAACAGTTCCGCCAGCCGGCGCTCGAGCTTCGGCGTCCGGACGGTCCGGCCGCCGCGGCGACCGTTGTCCGCGACCTCACGGAAGCCGCCCCTGTTGAACCGCGTGATGACCCGCCCCACCGTCGCCGGCGACACCCGGAACGCGCACGCCAGATCCTCGCGCGACGCCTGATCCCGGACCACTGCGATGAGCGTGTCCCGCGTGGCCACGTCCTCGGCGGCGTAGATTCCCAGCAACTCCCCGCGCACGAAGACCGCGAACGTCCCCTCGTCGTGCTGCTCGACGCAGCAGCCACGCCCGAACCAGCTCCGCCGAGGCTCCGCTTCCGCCACGCCCGCCAGCATCTCACTGCTCGCCGTCGCGATCATCCGCCGCCATCGTCGCACGGCCGATCTCCGGCCCATAGATCGGAGCTTGTCCCATCCCCTCTTGGATCGTGGGACGGCTCGGGCGCAGCGAAATCCCGCTCACGCAAAGTGACTGGCCATACCTCGCTCAACCCCGCGGACTTCGATCCGTCTGCCCGGCTGGGATATGGTCACGTGCGAACTCTGGTGCTCGAGGGCAAGCAAGGACGCCTACGGCCGCTTCACCGAGAAGCCCGAGATCGCGCTCGCGTACGACCCGGACGCGATCCTTGAGACGGACACGTACAACTGCACGCGCTACTTCATCGAGTGGGACCGCGGCACGGAGCCCGTCGCCGGCGCGAAGGAGACGAGGACCATCCTCGACAAGCTGCGACGCGCGCACGAGTATTTCTGGGAGTCGCGCGGCCTCGAGCGGCCGGGCCGCCACTGGGCGCAGCGGCGGAGCTACTACTTGGGCGCGTTGCCCGGCGACGAGCTGCGCCGGCCGAAGGTCCTCATCATCACGCGCTCGGCGAAGCGGGCGGACAACATCTGGAAGCTCGCGCTGCACTTCTTCCGCGAGACGTTCACCGAGGACCAGCTCGTCGACTTCCTGGAGGTGCTCACCGTCGAGCAGGCGGCATCGAAGCTCCGCAAGGTGGTCGCGCACGCCGAGGCGCGGGAGAGGCCGGCGGAGATGCCGTGGGTCCAGGAGCTGCGCGCGATCGCGGCGCGGGCGGCCAAGGCGAAGGCCGAGGCCGAGCGAAAGGCGAGGGAGGCCGCCGCGGCCGAGACGGGCGCGAAGGAGAAGCGCCGTCTCGAGATCGAGGAGCTGCGCAGGCAGGGCAAGTGGAAGACGCACGAGGACATCGAGCGCGAGCAGCAGGAGGCCTACCGGAAGAGCCAGCAGGGCGTGCTCGGGAAGCTGAAGGACCTCGTCGGCGGGAAGGCGTGAGCGGGACTTCCCCCGCGGCGCGGTCACTCAGCCGAAGAGCTCCGAGTGCGAGCCGAGGCGGACGAGCTGGAGCCTCGTGTCGTCGGGCTTGCGGTAGACGAGCAGAAGATCGCCGCGGATGTGGCACTCGCGGCAGTCGTTCCAGTCACCCGTTAGCGGATGATCTCGGTTGGCGGGCGGAAGGGTGTCGTCGGCGGCGAGCGCGGTCAGCGTCGGGCGCAGGAGATCCTCGAGCCGGCCGCGGAGGACGCCCTTGGACTCGCGCTTGAAGTCCCGCCGGAAGGCGGTCGTGGGCTCAATGCTTCGGGGGCTCTGGCGCATTCAGGTCGGCCATGAGGTCGTCGACGGAGCCGAAGGCTCGCAGCTTCCCGCGCCGCGCCTCCTCGATGGCAGCCCGGGTGGTGGCGTTCGGGACCTTCACCTCGAAGGGGAGCGCCTTCTCGGCAGCGACGCGGGTGAGGAGGACGCGGACCGCATCCGAGATGGAGAGCCCCATCGCCGCGAGCGCCTTCTCGGCCTTCGTCTTCACCTTTTCGTCGAGCCGAACGTGAACCATCGTGGTCGTCGCCATGAGATACAGTGTAACTCATGGGGACCCCGGACGCCAGGACCGGCGGGTCCAGGGGCGCGCCCCTGGACGGGGCCCGCCCCGTCCTGCGCCCTCCGTGCTGGCGTCCAGCAGGAAGCAAGCCCCTTCGCTCTCCGTCTGGTACGCTTCGTCAAGTGCAGCTCGCGACGGCCGACAGCACCTTCCCCGTCTTAGCCGCCTCTGGGACGGTTACCCGGGACGAACGTGAGGACACGGAAACTCGCGTCAGGGGGATCGACCTGGCCGGCAACGCGAGCACCTGGAGCTCGACGCCCGCATGCGCCGGAACGCACTGGGATTCGACCTGCGCCTACGGTGAACTCGCGGCGGACCGACAGGAAGTGACGAACCTGCGGCTCCCCGGCCTACGACGAGCGGCTCTTCCAAGCGGCCGGCATCAGCATGCAGGGGCCGTACTACAATTGGAACAGGTGGTATCTGCCGGGGGTGGGGAGGTATCTGGAGTCGGACCCGATTGCGTCGGCGGGCGAAGCCAAGGCGGTCAGTTGGACGCCTGACTGGTACACGTACGTGATGGGCAATCCGCTCGTGTACACCAACCGTATGGGGCTCGACATCGACGTGTGCTTCTACGCAGACGCAGCCTGGGGACTCGGGCATGTGGGATTTGGCCCTGGAGGCTCCAGGCAAACGTCGGGGTTCTATCCGAACAGTTGGGACCCGTTCCGCGATTGGGGTGAGATAAGGCCGGACCAGCAGAAGAAGCAGCAATGCAAGACGCTCCCGTCACCACCAGAGAAGGACCAGTGCATGGAGAACTGCCGAGCGCGGCGCGGCGCGAAGCCGGGCCCCTACAATCTCGTCAACAGAAACTGCACCGGCTTCGTGCGGGAGTGCTTGAAGGAGTGCAGGCTGGATGCTGGTCCGTATGGCGGTCCTGCGCCGTCCCCCTTCTTCGACGGGCTCAAGGGACAATAGTCATGACCCGCAGCCGCTCTCGAAGGTCGCGCGTGACCATTTGGCTGTTCGCAGGAGCCGGTCTCGCGGGCCCGCTTTTGTACGCAGCGTGGCCCAGCGCACGCGAGTCGGGAGGGGTGGGCCGGTTCGTCGCGGACCTGGTGTCACTGATGTGGCCTGCCCGGCCGCTCGCCGTAATCGAAGCTAACTCGGGCCGAGCGGTCGCGGGGGCGGTTGCCATAGCGGTGAACGTCGGGGTCTTCTCGGTCGTGGGCTTTCTGGTGCGTATGCTGGCCGCACACCGGAACGCGTTGGTCGGGCTCTTCGTCGCCGTGGCCACGTGCACCACTGCGCTTGAATTGCTGTGGGCTGGGTACGACTGGCGCTACGTCAGGTTTCTCGCGCTTGTAACCGTGCTGCTGCTGCAAGCGGCGCTGTTCGTAGCGGCGTCACGGCTCGATCACGGCGCTGAAGCCACCGCGCGGCGACCTGCGAGTTCGGGCTGAATGGGCGAAGCCGCGCAACAGCAAGCAGCAGGGTCGCGCCAGGGCGCGCGCCGCGCCTGCGGCGGCGCGGGTAGCGGCCGTCCCGGTAGCGAGCTACCGGACCACCCCCGGCTCGACCGCGTCAGGGCCGGAGATTCAGGGTGCTCCGGGGACGAGGAGGATTTCGGAACGCCGGCCGGCGCGGGACCAGCACGAGTAGCTACTACACGGACAGCCCGAGTTCGCGCTGCGTCGCGCTCGTGATGCTCTGCCAAATTCTGTCGCCGAGCGGGTCCTTCGATGCGTAGACGAGGTGGTACATGATGACGCCCTTTGCCCTCGGTGCGACCGGGTGAAGATCCTCACCTGGGACAAGGGCGGTTTCGTGCTCGTCTACAAGCGGCTCGAGCGCGGTCAGTTCAAGCTCTCGCCGTGGCGTCCCTGGCCGGCGGGCGCTCACGCATCCCACGCGCGAGCGACGTAAGCGCAGTCCGCCCGAAGGGCACCGCCCGGAGGCGCTGCGCGCAGGCGCGCATGCAGGGAAGCTCGCCGCCGCGCGCGTGTGGCCATGACGCGGGCGCGGAGCCCGGACGCCGGCACCGCGAAGCGAAGTGCCGGCGAAAATTCGGGCGACGCGCGCAATCGGTCTCACGCCGTCCGCGCGCGTGCCCGCAACCCACCGCGGCGCCGAGCACCGCCGGAGGGCCGGTGCCCGGGCGGCCAGCGCGTACCTCGCGATTGCGGATCGGTGTCCCGGCCGGCCAGCGCGCCCGCCCCCGCGTCACGCGCTCAGAACAGGGACTCCGGCACGTACACGATGTCGCCGGGCTCGAGCGTGAAGTTGGGCAGCTTGCCGAGCGCGATGTCCTGGACCTGGACCTTCACCTTGACCTCCTGCCCGTTGATGCGCCGGGTGACGGAGGTCTTGTTCTGGGAGGCGGTGCGCGTGAAGCCGCCGGCGAGCGTGACCGCCTGGACGATCGACATGCCGTCCTGGTACGTGAACGTCCCGGGCTTCTGCACCTCTCCGAAGACGAAGATCTTCTTCGAGTTGTACTCGCGGACGAGCACCGTCACCTGCGGGTCGCGCATGAAGCTCGCCGCCAGGCAGTCGCGGAACTCCTCGGCCGCCTTGTTCGGAGCGAGCCCCGCGACCACCACCCGCTGGCAGAGCGGGAAGATCACGTCGCCGTCCGACCCGACCTGGTAGATTCCCGAGATCTCCTGCTCGCGATAGACGCGCACCTCGATGACGTCGCCGGGCCCGAGCGTCGAGGCCCCGACCTGGACCGGCAGCGCATCCTTCGGAAGAGCGTTGCGGCCGCCGCTCGCGCACCCGCCCGCGGCCAGCGCTGCGGCGAGGAGCAGGAGGAGCGGTCGGGGTGCGTTGTGCATCGCGGGGGCGGACGGAACGTCTAGCGGAGGCGCCCCCGAGCCGTCAACGGAGGGGCTGCCCATCGCTCGGCCGATCAGTACGTCAGGCCGAGCTTCAGGAAGACCTCGTTCTTCGCGTAATCGGGCACGGGAGCGGCCGGCCAGGTCGCGACGCGCGTGCTGTACACGTACCCGACGCCGACGTTGAGCCACTTTCCGACCATGCCGTCGATCCCGGGGTCCACGCGAAGGAAGCTCGTCTCGGCGCCCGAGATGGAGGTGAACTTCAGCCGGTCGTAGCGCGCGCCGGCGTGGAACGCGAACCGCGCTGCGACCCTGACGCGCACGGCCCCGTTCACGCCGTCGGCGACGTAGACCGACGCGAGCGGGTCCACCCCGAGCGAGCGGGTGTACCCGGCGCGCACCGACATCGTCTCCAGCGGCAGCCACTCGAGCCCGACGTCGCTCACGAACGTGCTCGCGTCCTCGGACGGCGGCGGGGTCGCGCCGCTGAGCGCCCCCGCCCTCTGCGCGGAGGTCGCGGCGTAGCCCACCTTCGCGGTCGCCGCGATCCTGGGGGTGAGCAGGCCGGTGATGCCCGCGGCGAGGTCGAACCCGGTCGCCTCGTCGGCGCGCGTCGGCGAGTTCGGCGAGCGGGTGAAGTAGCCGCCCGAGAAGACCGCTGAGGTGCGCGGCAGGAACCGCCACAGGACCTCGGCGCCGCCGCGGACCTGGCTGTAGCCGTAGTCTCCGACGTCGATGCCGCCGGCGTCGTCCTGGTACTTCTCGAACGTCTCGAGGAGCCACTGGCCCGACGCCGTCACGACGAGGGCGCCGCCGCCGGGCGTCCACGGGACCGAGAGCGAGAGCGCGTTCCAGTTCGAGACCACCGCCCGCGACGAGGCCGCCAGCGACGTCGTGGACACCTGGCGCCGGAAGTCGTCGTCCACCCGCACGGAGACCGGGCTGCGACGGGCGAACTGCGCCGCGAGGCGGGCGTCGCCGTAGAACTTCGAGAAGATCCTTCGTGCTGGGATCGTCGATGCCGAGGTAGTTCGCCCAGTCGAGCGCCCCGGAGAACTCGACGGAGGCGAGCTCCCCCGGGACCTTGAGATCGACGCCCGGCCGCACGTGCAGGATGAGGTCGGACACCGCGTCGTTCGTCGGCGTGTACGAGACGTTCGAGTCGTAGCGCGTCTCGAGGTCCAGGAACGGATGGAGCCGCCCCTCCGCGCCACCGAACCGGATGCCGTTCCCGGCGCTCGCCTGGGCGACGGCGGCGACGCCGGCGAGCAGCACCGCGGCGACCACCCTCGTCCATCTGGAGATGCTTCGGTGCATGGCCTGGAGCTCCCCTTCGCCTTCCGCTTCACGCCACGTCGAGGCCATCGCGACGCGTGCGCGGCCGGACGCGGACGCGCCCACGTTCACGCCCGGACCCCCGCTCACCGGTACTGGCTCGCCGCAGGCGGCCGGACGACGGGAGGAGGGCAGAACGGCGCGCCGAGACCGCCGCAAGGAGGGGTGGGCTCCGCGAGCCCGATCTCGCCGACGGCGTCTGCCGGGTTCTCGCCTCGGTGAGCGACGCCGAGCCCCGGGCTCCCGCGGCCGGGCAGATTCGCCGGCTGCTCGACCTCGATGGTCGTCCGCTCGTCCACCATGAACGCGAGCTGTCCGACGCACTGCTCGGAGTCGCGGCGGAGCCGGTCGACCTTGGTGCGCGCGATCGCCAGCTTCGAGGACTCCGCCTCGCCTCCGCCCCGCGTCATCACGGCCTCACGGAGCGCCACGTCCGCCTGCTCCGCGACCTTGAGGAGCGCCTTCATCTGCGTGAGCTTCTCGTTCACGCAGTTGAGCTTCACGACGTCCTTCTCGTTGCGGGCCTGCTCGGCGCGCCCGAGCACGATCCTCAGCGCGATCCTCATGCGGGCGATGTTGTCCGCCGCGGCCTCGAGCTTCTCTGTCCCCGCAGGTTTCGCTTCTGCCGGGGCAGCGGCCGGGGCGGCGGCCTGGGGGCGGGGCGCCGGGGGAGCGCCGGATCGGCGCGGAGCGCTCTGGGCGCTGGCGGTGCTCGCGATGAGCGCGCAAGCGATGACCAGGAAAGGTCTCATGCGGATCACGTGCACTCCCCGCCTGGGTTCGAAGTGAAAAACTCTTTGAGGTTACAAGGTTGTAAGGAGGCCGTCAACGCAGGGGGCGCTCTGCAGGGCGCTCGGAGACCGGGGGCACGCTGCCCGGTGCGTCGGAGGAGACGAGCGCCTCTTCGGTCCCCGTCGTCGGGCCGTCCTCGGACCCGTCGGTCGGAGTCACGAGACACCGCCAGCGGTCCCCGGCTTTCACGAGGCGCGCCGGCACCTCGTGCGCGCTCTCCGCGAACGGCTGCGTGGCGCCGTTCCGCTGCCATGAGAAGCGATACCGCACAGCGTCACCGTCCGCGTCCTCCGCCCTCGAGGCGATCTCGCATCGGATCGGGTCACCCGCGCGAGGCAAGGCGGGCTGGATCCTGGCGATGGCGGGGCCCGGCGGCGTGTTGACGACGGTCCGCTCGGCTGCGGCGGACGCTCCCGCGAGAGCGCCGTCGGAGGGCGTCACGGCGCAGCGCCAGCGGTCCCCCTTCGCGAGCTTCGCCGCCTCGACTCGGGTCGGATCCGCTCCCGCCGCGGCGGGGCGGTCATTGCGGGTCCAGGCGTAGGCGTACGTCACCGGATCGTCGTCGGGGTCCGCCGAGGGCGTCTCGATCCGGCAGAAGAGATCGTCCCCTCGCCGGGGCAGCTTCGGCTCGATCGTGAGGGTCGGAGCGGAAGGCGGGCTGTTCCGCACCGTCAGCTCTGCGAACGCGTGCGGGCTCTCTGCGGTTCCGTCGAAAGACCACGCGTCGCACCGCCACCTCTCTCCACGCCGGAGCACCTTCGCCGGGAGCGCGGCGCTCGCCTCCGCGATCGCGACCGGGCGGTCGTTCCGCAGCCAGCGGTGGTGCACCGTGATGGTCTCGCGGTCTGCGTCGCGCTCGGGCGCGCGCGCGTGGCAGACCACCGGCTCGCCGGCCGCAGGCGTCGCCGGAACGAGCACGACCGAAGGGGCCGGGGGAGGCGTGTTCTTGACCACCGTCGAGAGGACGGCCGGCTCGCCCGCGTTCTCACCGTCGAAGGGCGTGATCTCGACGCGCCAGGCCTCCCCGTGTCGGAGAACGCCGGGCGGGATGACCGCCTTGTCGTACGTCGTCCGGACGCCGTCGCGAGACCAGGCGTATCGATAGGTCACGTCGTCGCCGTCGCGATCGGTGGACGGCTTCCGGATCGCGACGGAGATGCCCCGCGTCGCGCTCGGCTGGGGATCGAGCGCCGCGACCGGAGGGCCGGGCCGCGTGTTCTCGACCTCGCACTCGCCCGCCGCGGACGGCCCGGCGAGCTCGCCGTCGAACGGCGCCACGACCACGCGCACGAGGTCGTGCTTGCGCAGCGCGGGCGCGGCGAGGCGCGGCAGCCCTTTCGCCGGCGCGACGGGCTTCCCGTTCACCGTCCACTCGTACCGGTACGTGACGGCGTCGCCGTCCGCGTCGGACGCCCTCTCGGTGATGCGCGCCTGCGGCACGGTCCCCGCAGGCACCGGCCCATCGCACAGCGCGACCGCGATCGGGCCCGGCGCGGTGTCGGCGATGACCGCCTGGTGACGGATCGGCGGGCTGTCGCGCTCGCCGTCGTTCGCGACGACCTCGACCGCCCAGCGCTGCCCCTTCCTCGGAACGCCGCGCGGGATCTGCGCCTGGTCCGCGGGCGTTTCGTACCGCTGCCCGTCGCGGGTCCAGGAGTACCGGTACGTGATCACGTCGCCGTCCACGTCCGGCGGCTGCTCGAGCGATACCGCGATCCCGTCCACCCGCCTCGGGCGCTCGGGTGCGAAGGCGATGCGGGGCGGAGGAGGCGGGGTGTTCACGATCGTCGTCGCCGCCCGCGCGACCGGTCCGACCTTCTCCCCATCGTGGCCGCGGACCTCGACGGTCCAGCGCTGCCCCTTGCGAAGCTCTCGCGCCGGCACCTCGCTCGACGACGTCCAGAACGGCGCGATCCGCGACGAGACCCCGCCGTCGGGCAGCGGCACGGGCGCGCCGTCCCGGATCCAGCGGTACTGGAGGCGAACCTCGTCGCCATCGGGATCGCTGGGCGGCACCTTGATCACCGCGCGCAGCGTGGCCGTGACGTCCGGCCTGTCGGTCGCGAACGCCACGACGGGCGCCGTCGGCGGGGCATCGTCCACCAGCACCTCGGACGCGACGGGCTCGCCGACATCCTCGCCGTCGCGCGGCGTGACGGTGACCAGAACGCGCTCGTGCTTGCGGAACTGCGACGGTGGCAGCGTCTCCTGCCCCGTGCCGGTCCGCCTCCCCTCGCGCGTCCACGCGATCTGGAGCATGACCTCGTCTCCGTCCACGTCGCGCGCGGGCTCGAGCACGACGAGCCTCAGCGGCTCGCCGCCGCGCGGCCGCGCGGGCTCGATCGCGATGCGCGGCGGGGACGGCGGCGTGTTCGCGATCGCCACGGTCGCGGTCCCCGGGGCGCCGCTCGCCTCTCCGTCGCTGGGCGTGACGGTGAGCTCGAAGCGATCGCCGCGGGCGACCTCGGCCCCCGGGATCTCGCGTCCCTCGGCGGTCGCTCCCTTGAACGGGACGCCGTTCTTTCGCCACGTGAACTGATAGCTGACGGGGTCGCCGTCCACGTCCTCGGAGGGCGCGACGATGGCCGCGTGCAGCGCTTGGCCGCGCCGCGGGCGAGCGGGGCGGACCTCGACGCGCGGCGCCGTCGGCGAGGTGTTTCGCGAGGTGACGCTGGCGCGGACCGGCGGGCCCTCGACCTGACCGTCGAACGCGCGCACCTCCACCTCGATCCTCTGGTGCTTGCGGAACAGCGCGCCACCGAGGAGCGCGGTCGAGAGCGGCACGTTCCGGCGCTGCCCGTCGACGGTCCAGCGGTGGTGGTAGATCACGGCGTCGCCGTCGGCGTCCGTCGCCGGCGCGTCCAGCAGCACGCGCACCGGGTCCGCGCGCCCCGGCGTCGCCGGCTCGAGCGAGATCCGCGGCGCGCCAGGTGCGGTGTCGCCGACGCGCGTCTGGGCGAGCGCGGGCGGTCCGGTCAGCTCGCCGTCGCTCGCGACGACGCGCGCGGCGAGGAGCGCTCCGTTCCGGAGCAGGTTCGCCGGGAACTGCTCGCCCTGCACCCCGGTGTCGAGGCCGTCGAGCAGCCAGCGGATCTCGTGGCGCACCGGGTCGCCGTCCGGATCGCGGGCAGGCTCGCGCAAGACGGCCTTCACGTCCGCCCCGCGCGTCGGGAGGGCGGGCTCGAGCGCCACCACGGGCTCGCCGGGCGCGGTGTCGAGGGCCCGCACCTCGGCACTCTCCCAGCGGCCGGCCGCGGAGGAGAGGACGAATCGCCAGCGCTCTCCGCGCTTGACCGTGCCGGGGGGCAGATCCTTCTTGCCCTCGAGCGCCGGGACGGCGTCCCCGTTCCGGAGCCAGCCGATCCGCGGCGCTGGGGCGGGCTCGCCCGGACGGGCGTCGAGCCACACGGTGCGCCAGCGGGCCTTCAGGCTGTCCCGGGCACGGGGCTCGGTGGGTGTGAGCGCGATCTCCTTGTACGACGGCGCGTTCGGGCCATAACGGCCGGACCGCGCCGGGTCGTGGCCCGGGCCGGGCCACGAAACGGCCGCGCGCGAGGCGCCGCCCCGCGAGGCGCGGAGCGCGTGCAGCGCGCCGCTCGGCAGACCGACGAATACGGCGAGCGCACCGTCGCCGGTCGCGTCGAACAGGAGCGGCGAGGCGCCGACGTCGCTGCCGAGGGGCGCGGTGGGAAATCCCTCGAGCGGCTTTCCCTTCGAGCTGAACGCGGCGACGGTGCCGTCCGCGGCCACCGCGACGACGTCGAGCGCTCCGTCGCGGTCGAGGTCTCCGACCGATGGTCCGGAGAACAGCCGCACGCCGACCCGCACCGGAAACCCAGGGAGCGGCGCGCCCTTGCCGTCGACGGCGTGGAGCAGCCCGTCGGCGGACGCGAAGACGATGTCGAGGCGCCGGTCTCCGTCGAGATCCGCGATCGCGGCTCCCTCGTAGATGCGGTACCCCGCTCGGACCGGAAACCCGGGCAGCGGCTGCCCCTTCGCGCTCACGACGTACAGGCCGAAGTCCTGGCTGGTGGCCACGAGGTCCATCTCCCCGTCGTCGTCGACGTCGGCAAACGCGGGAGCGCCCGTGACCGAGAACTTCGTCACGAGCGGGAAGCCCGGGCGCGGGCGGCCCTTGCCGTCGAGGACGTGCACCTTGCCGTCCTCGCACCCGAAGGCCATCGCGCGCCCGCCGCCGAAGCTGGAGGACGAGATCGAGCTCGTGATCGGCGCGCCGACCGAGACCGGCCAGCCCGACACCTCCTTGCCGTTGCGCCTGAGGGCGTGGACGCGCCCCTTCTCGTCGCCGACGAGCAGCTCGGGACGGCCATCGCCGTCCACGTCGCCGAACGAGACCCCGGCGCGGACCCGCGCGCCGAGCGCGACGGGGAACCCGGGGAGGAGACCCCCGCTCCACAGGAATACGCGGCCGGAGGCGGTGATGACCGCGATCTCGGGGCGACCGTCCCCGTCCATGTCGGCGGCGGCGGCCGGGCCGCTCGCCGCCTCGCCCGCTCCCAGCGCGATCGCGAAGCCCGGCACCGGGCTGCCGTCTCCGCGGAGCGCGATGACCTTCTCGCCGGCGGTGACGACCACCGCGGGCGCGCCGCCGATCAGCACTCCGATCGCCGGCTGCGACATCCGCCCGCCCACGTCGCGCGGGAAGCTGGAGAGCGAGGCAGCCCCGAGGACGACCGCGAGGAGAAGGGCGTTCATCGGCGGTTGGGGCGCGAGCGCTCGCGAGGAGGCTGCTCGCGCGGGCCATCTCCCTCGTCCATGGTGACGCCGAGCCCGGCGTCGCGGGCGGGCTCGAGCAACGGCACCCCGCGTTGCCGCCTGACCGTGTAGATCTCGAGCGCCTTCACCTCGATGTTCGCGCCGTCCGGGTCATCCGCGAGCGCAACCGCGAAGGCGGCGCGCGGGACGTCCTGGTGACGCCAGTACAGGAATGAGGTCCCCGGCACGCATCCGAGCGTCTCGCGCGCCGCCGCCAGCAGCGCGGTCTGCCGCCGTTCGGCGTCGCGCAGCTCCCGGGCGGCCTGCTCCGCCTCCGCCGCGAGCTTCTTCGCCCGGTTGCGCCGCTCCTCGGCCTCCCGGAGGAGCCGCTCCGCCTCGCGCTCGATGCGGCGGGCGACGAGGCTCCGCTCGGCGCCGAGCAGCCAGCGCTCGAAGCTCCCCGCTCCTCCGGCCTCGGCGTCGCCCGCGCGCGAGGAGGCGTCGGTCGCGGCCCGCCGCGCGAGCTCGGAGCGGACCGTCATCAGCTCCGACTGCGAGAGGAGGTCCTGCTGGCGCGCCCGCGCCTCGCGCACCGCGCCCGTGGCGTGCTGCCACTTGCTCCACCACGCGGCGAACGGCTGGCCGTGGAGCAGCTCCCGGACCTCTATGAGGCGCAGCGACCTCATGGTGCTCCTAGTTGACCGGTTGGAAGACGAACGGGTACTCGACGGTGACCGGCCCCGGCGGTCGGAACTGCGTGCGCCACGATCGCATCGTGCTCACGATGCAGGCCGCCACCTCGGGGGAGCCGACGGTGTTCTGCGCGGAGACCACGTCGGCCAGGCCGCCCGTCGCGAGGATGGTGAAGCGGATCGAGATCTTGCCGTTCAGGCCGGGGTTCCGCTTCAGGGCGTTCTCGTAGCACGCCTTGATGAGCCCCATCCGCGCGCGAACGAACGCGCCGAGCTTGCCCGGATCGATGTCGGAGGAGTCGACGTCGGCCTCCTCGGCGGCGACCGAGCCCGACACGCGGACCTCGGTCTTCGTGCCGAGGCCGACCTTGCCGCCGCCGGTCGTGGCGAGACTCCCGATCGAGGCCGCTCCGCCCGCGTTGCCGCCCTTCCGCACCGCGCCCGCACCCGGGTCGCTGGCGACCGCGACACCACCCGCACCCGAGAGCGCGGTGGCGACGTCGCCCATCCCGCCCGCGGAGCCGAACACGTCGGCGACCGCACCGGTCGCGGTCGCCGGGCCGAGCGCACCGAGCACCTTGAGGATCCCCTTCGACTGAACCGCCTGCGCGACTGCCGCGGCCCGCATCGCCTTGCGCCGGGCCACCTGCTCGGGCGTTTCCTGCTTCTTCTCCGGGTCCCGCTTCTCCGGCTCCTTCGTCTCGGGCTTCTGCTCCGCGGCGACCTCGGGCTTCCTCTCCTCGCGCTTCGGCGGCGGCTGCGGGAGACGCTCGGGGATGAGGAGCTTCGCGTAGCGGTCCGGGATCTCCTCGAGCGTCACCTCGTTCGGGAGCTTGGCTCCGGCGAGCGCGGCGTACGCGCCCGAGTGGACGAGGAATGAGATCGCGAGCACCGACACGAACAGCCGGTCCATGCTCTTGAAGTGGGCGCCCTTCGCCTCCTTCGGGAGGACGGGCTGCGCGACCTCGGCGGGCGGAGTGACGAACTGCCAGAGCAGCGTCACCTCGCCGAGGACGATCTTGCCGCGCTCGTCGTCGGTGACCGGCACCGAGCGTCCCTGCTCGAGCTGCAGGAGGTAGTGGTCGGCCTCGTACGAGAAGACGAGGTACGACTCCGGCATGTTCGCGAGCGGGACGACGATGGTGTTCCGTGGCGAGGACCCGATCGTGACGGGCTGTCGCGCCGGGAGCACGCGCTCGTCGACGATCTTGCCGCCCTGGATCACCCCGATGCGGAGGACCTTGGCTTGCTGAGAGGCCATCTTGTCCGCTGGTCTCCTCGAACGGTTCCTTCGGCTAGAACGGATCCTTCTCGACCGCCTTCGTCACCTTGGGGAGAAGCGGCTCGGAGCGGTCCAGCTCCCGGTAGCTCAGGTTCGCCCGGGGCATGAGGAACATCGCCTGGGGCTTCTGGATCCGGCCCTCGACCTTCAGCTCGTCGAGCCGGAGGATCTTCCGCGGCGGCGGCTTCTTCCTGTTCGCCGCGCTCTGCGCGCGGGTTGGGACCGCGAAGATGGTTAGCATGGCCGCCAAGAGCGCCACAAGCATGCGGGGAGCGGTCATGGGTCTCCTGTTGCCGCATCCGCATCCGTGGACGTGGACGTGGACGGGGTCGCGGTGGGGGTCCCCTTCGACTCCGCGCCGCCTGCGGCGTCGCTACGCTCAGGATGAGCGGGCGTCGGGGTCGCGGTCGCGGTCCCCTTCGACTCCGCGCCGCCTGCGGCGTCGCTACGCTCAGGATGAGCGGGCGTCGGGGTCGGGGTCGCCTCCGCCTCACGGCGCAGCCGGTCACGTTCCTCGCGCGCGAGCCGCTTCTTCTCGCGCTCGATCGCCTTCCCTACGTCCTTGCGGTACTCCGCGACCATCGGCTCCCGGCCGCCCTTCTGCTCGTACGCGTCGAGGTGCGCGAGCGCCTGCTCGAGGCGCTCGAGCACCGGCGTGGCGGGCTTTTCGCCGTCGAGGTAGAGCACGGCGAGATTGAGCTCCGCGTCCACCATGGCCGGGTCGAGCACGAGCGCCTTGCGGTACGCCCCCTCCGCCTTCTCGAACTCCCGGATCCCGCGGTACGCATTCCCAAGGTTCACCCAGATCGCCGCGTTGCCGGGCGCGTATCGCGCAGCGGCCTCGAGCTCCGTGGTGGCGGCCTGGAAGTCCTCCGCCTCCGCGAGCAGGGCGCCGTGGTTGGCGCGCGCCTCCGGGTAGTCCGGACCGAGCGCGGCGGCGGTCCTGAAGTCCTCCAGCGCCTGCGCGCGGTTCCCGCTCGCGAGCTCGACGAGCCCGAGCCGGTTCCAGACGGTCGGGTCGCGGTCGTCGATGGCGCGCGCGTTCTCGAGCACCATCCTCGCGATCTCGTGCCGCTTCTTGCGGTGGTACACGGTCGCGAGGTTCACCATCGCAGGGACGCTCCGCTCGTCGAGCTTGAGCGCGCGGCGGGACTCCTCCGCTGCCTCCTCGAGCCGCCCCGCGGCGAGCAGGACGTCGACGAGCGCATTGCGCTGCGCCGCAGAGTCGGGGCCGCGCGCGATGCGCGCGCGGGCCTCCCGCTCCGCCGCCGCGAGATCTCCTGCCCGGATCGCGAGGCGGACGAGGCTGCGCACCGCCGGGCCGAACCCGGGATGGTGGTCGAGCACGCGCGCGTAGATGATCCCGGCAGCAGCGCCGTCACCGAGCCGCTCTCGCAGGAGCGCCGCGTTGACCCCGGCGTGCGCGAGGTTCGGGTCGGCGTCGTAGGCACGCTCGAACGCGCTCGACGCAGCGCGCAGGTCGCCCTGCGCCTCGAGCCGCAGCCCCTCCGCGAAGAGGCTCCTCGCGGCCGCCCCCTCCTCCGGAGTGGCGCGGCGGTCGGGCGGCGCCGCCACCGGCGCGGGCCGCTGGCCGTTCGCGGCCGGCACCGAGCCCTGGTCGGGCGCGGCGCCGACGCGAACCCCCGTCGCGAGGATCGCCGCCGCGAAGGCGAGCCGTGCGACGATAATGGAGATCCGCAACGGCATCTCGCCTAGAGCCCCTTGAGACGGCGCTTCGCTTCCGCGACCTGGGCCTTGGCCTCGGGGTCGGTGACGCCCTCGAGCGCCGCCGCCGCAGTGTAGGCCGCCTTCGCCTGTGCTGCGGAGAGACGCCCCGCACGGACGAGCGCGCGGGCGGCGATGTTGGGCTCGGCCTTCGCGCATGCCTCGTCCTTGCCGAAGGCGAGGTACCGCGTCGCAGCATCCACCGCCCGATTGCCGTGATCGAGCTCCGAGGCCACGTTCCGGAGCGCGACGCACCGGCTCGGCGAGGTCGGCCAGCGCCGCAGGAAGTCCTCGTAGAGCTGGGCGGCCCCGGCGTGATCGCCTTGCCGCGAGCGGAACGCCGCGAGCCGGAGCGCGTCCTCGGCGACCACCGCGGCGTCGGGGTGCGTCCGGAGCAGCCGGTCACGGACCGCCGCCGCCTTGACCGCATCGCCGGCCTGATCCCAGGCGACTCCCGCGTTGTGGAGCGCGTTCGCGGCGTCTCCCGCACCCTGCTCCGCGGCAGCCTCGAACGCGCGCGCCGCTTCGGCAGCCTTACCCTGCCGGAGCAGGTCCTCCGCGGCCGAGAAGCGCGCGCCCGCACGGGCGCGTCCGAGCGCCTCGATCACTCTCACGAGAGCCGCCTTCTTCTCGGGAGACTTCCCCGCCTCCGCCTCGATGCGCTGCTGGAGCCGGTCGATCGCCGCCGCGTGTCCCGCCCGGTCTCCGCGCGCGAGAAACGTGGCGAGGACCAGGGGGATCGCCTGCTCGAGCAGCTCGGGATCGGCGGGCCAGCGGTCCAGGGTCGCCTCGAGGCGGCGGCGCGCGTCGTCGAGCTCGCCGTAGGCGAACTGCACCTCGGCCGCGACGAGCGCGAGGTCGGGGGCGGACGGCCGCCGATCTCCCGGGCGCCGCAGCTCGGGGTCCGCCCCGGCGCGCGCAAGGTACGCGTCCGCCGCATCGAGGAACCGCTTCCACGGCGGCGGCGGTGGACGGGCGGCGCTCTTGCGCTCCAGCCCGAGGTCGAGCTTCTCGAGCTGCCCAGCCTTCACGGCGGCGTTCGCGGCGCCGAGCCATGCCGTCGCCGCGACGCGCGCGCCGATCGCGCGCGAGGTCTCGCTCGCCTGGGCGTCCCCGACGATGGCCTGGGCCGCCTCCGCACCCTTCTCCCAGCGCTGGGCGCGCAGGTACAGCTCCGCTGCGCGGTGCCGGAGCGGCACGCGCCACTCCGCCGCCGCCGGTCGCGCGGCGAGCTCCGCGTACCCGCTGGCGGCGGTCGCCCATTCGCCGCGCGCCTGGTCGTGCGCCGAGCCCGCGGCGTCGCCCTTCGCCTCGTGGGCGTGCGCCGCGGTGTAGGCGGCGCGCTCGACCCCGTCGTCCGGGAGCTCCGACGCCGATGGCAGCCCCTGGTCCGCCTGGTGGATGGGGGGCCCCTTCCCGGCGGTGGCGCACGCTGCGCCGGCGAGGAGGAGAAGGGAGATGGCAATCCGCCGCGTCACGATCGCTCCTAGTTCCCTGCGGGCGCTGCGCCTTCGCCGGCAGCGGTGGCCGGCTCGGCGCCCCGCAGGGCGCGCCGCGTCGGACCATCGAGGGTGTCTGCGAACCGCGGAGGCGAGACGTCGTCGTCGACGAGCCGCGCCTTCGCCTCCTTCATCACCGGGTACTCCCGCGGCCGGAACCGGGCGAGGGACTCCCCGATCTTCTTCGTCCACTCGTTCTTCACGTGGAGCTTGCGGGCGGCCTCGATCGCCTGCACGTACACGGCGACCGCCTGGTCCTCGTACGGCTGCGCCGCCTGCGCGAGCGCATCCTGGTACGCCGCCAGGTACTCCTCCGCCCCCTTCTTCTTGAACTCGGGGGGAACGGGGGCCTCGGAGATCGTCTGGGCGAGCCGCTCGAACAGGAACGCCTTCCGGTAGAATGCGGCGAGGATCCAGTCCGCCCGCTTGAAGCGCATCACCTCGTCGTACTGCGGCGCGACCTTCTTCGCCTCGGCGAGCTTCGCCTCGAGCGCTGCCTTGAGCTTCTTCGTGTGCGTCGTGGCCGGCAGGACGATCCGGTCGTAGCGCTCGAAGTCGTACTCGGCGAGCCGGAAGCGAGCCTCGGCGGCGGCGGCGGCGGCGCGCGCGTTGTCCTCCGGCCGGAGCCCGCGCCGCGCGAACTCGGCGACCGCCGCCTGGCAGCTCGCCCGCGCCGCCTTCTCGTCCCCGAGCTGCCGGCTCGCGTGCGCGAGCTCGAGGTGCGCCTGGATGACGAGCTCGTGCTCCCGGGTCCGCGAGAAGCGGCGGACGAAGTCCTTCAGCGCCTGGACCTCCCGCCTGCGATCGCCCAGCTTCCCATAGACGAGCGCCGCGTGGAGCTGGGTGCGAGCGGCGTCGTCGGCGTCCGGGTAGAGCGCCGCGTAGCGCGCGAACGCGGCCGCGGCCTCGTCGTAGCGCTGGAGATTCTCGAGGGAGCGCGCCGCGTTGTAGAGCGCGTCCTTGCGGTGCTGCGACTTCGGGTACCGCTCGACGAGCGCGAGGTATCGGTCCACCGCCTTCTCGAAGTCGTACGTGTTCTCGGCGTTGTAGCCGACGCGGAAGAGGGCCTCGTCCGCCAGCGCCGCCCCCGGGTACTCGATGGCGATGCGCTCGTACAGCCCGAGGGCGCTCTCGAACCGCCGCGCGCTCTCGAAGCAGCTCGCGGCGTTGTAGAGCGCCTTGTCGGCGAACTCGTGCCTCGGCTCCTCCGCGACGAGGGCGAGGAAGAGCTGCGCCGCCTCCTCCCACGCCTTCGCGTCCATCAGCTGCATGGCGCGGTTGAATCGGCCACCGAGCTTGAACTTCTGCAGCGTGGCGTGGAGCTTCGGGTTCTTCGCGACCTCGGAGGACTGGAGGCGCGCCGACGCCTGTTCCACCGCCGCCCAGTCCTTCGCGGCGAGGTGGGTCTCGATGATGAGGTTGGCCGCGAACTGCGCGACTTCTGCGGTGGGCCAGCGCGCGACGACCTCCTCGAAGCGGCAGCGCGCCTCGTCGAGCTCGCCGTACCGGTAGAAGACCTCGCCGGCCGCGTAGGCGATGGCGGGCGCCTTCTCGTGCCCGGGATGACGCGCGAGCAACACGTCCGAGTCCTGGACGAGGTGGAGGTACGCGTACGGGACCGGGTCGGCTCGGACCACGTCCTTCCCGGCGCGATCGGTGGAGAGGAGCACCTTGCGGTCCTCCAGCTCGCCGCTCTGCTGCAGCCGGGTGATCTCGCGCTCCCAGGAGATGATCGCGGCGAGCGCGGCCTCCCCCTCGAACCGGTCGCCGGCGGGGTTGTCCCGCACCGCACCGTACACGCGGGCGGCGGCGTCGAACTCGAGCGCACGGTAGAGGCAGTCGGCGTAATCGTAGGAGAGCTCGTACGCCTGCTTCGAGTGCGGGAACCGCACGAGGTAGTCGCCGTAGACGCGCGCTGCGGTCCGGTACTCCGCCACGCCCGCGTCGACCTGCCCGCTCTTCTCGAGCGCCTGCGCCCGCGCGTGATGGAAGCTCGCCGCGCGCAGCAGGCTCTTCTCCGAGAGCTCGCGCACGGTGGCGAGGAGATCCGGATCGCCCTTGTTCTTCTCCCACCAGGGAGTGCCCTCCGCGTACGTCCGGACGAGCACCTCGCGCTCCGCCGCCTCCTGGTCGAACTGCCGGTCCCGCGATCGTGCGAGCACGATCTTGGCCTGGATCTTCGGCGCGTCGGGCGCGAGGGGCGCCGCCGCGAGCACCTCACGGTAGGCCTCGACCGCGCGCGCGTACTTCGTGTTCTCGAAGTACACGTCGCCGAGGCGCGCGTAGACCTCGCCCTCGTACGGCCGCCGGCCCTTCGCCTCGAAGAAACGCCCGCGCCCGGGCGACGCCGCCCCAGCCCTCGTCGGCGAAGGCGATGGCGGTGTACTGCACCGCCTCCGGCCAGATGTCGCCGCGCGGCGCCTCGCCCCTGCGGGCCGTCGCGACGTAGTGATCGAGGAGGCGCGTGAACGCGTCGACCGCGTGCTCGAAGTCGTCGACCCGGTAGAACGCCCAGCCGAGCTTGTAGATCGCCCGCGCGAAGAGGGGGTGCCCGGGGAACGCGACCATGTGGCCGAACGCCTCGACCGCCCTGGGCAGCGAGTCCGCCTCCACCGCGTCGAAGTGCCAGTCCCCGAGCCGCACCCATGCCTCCGGCACGTACGGGCTCTGCGGGTAACGCTCGATGAGCGTCTGGAGCGCGGCCTGCGCCTCCGCGCCCTGCCCCATCTCCCCGAGGCAGTAGCCCAGCAGGTAGTACAGCGCGTGCGCATATCTGAAATTCGGATATCCGGTGATGAGGTTCTGGTACAGCGCGATCGACGGGGCGTAGCTCTTCAGCGGCTCCGGCGGAGGCTCGCGGCCCTGCGCGACCGCCTTCGCCGCCTCGTCCCGGTGCGCGGCCATCGCGAGGTCGAAGTCGTCGTTCGCCTTCTCGTAGTACAGCTCGGCCAGGCGGAACATCACGTCGGGCGTGAGCTGAGGCTCGTCGGGGTAGCGGGCGAGGAACTCCTCGAACCGGGCGATCGCGGCGTCGCGCTCGTTCCGCTCGAGCACCTCGAGATCGCGGATCGCCTGCTCGTAGCTCTCCGCGAGGAAGCGGCGGCGCCCGTCGAGCTGCTCGTGCACGATCCCCTGGAGCTCGCCGCGGAACGCGTTCGCCTCTTCCTCCCACGCGCTCACCGCCTCCTCGAGCTCGCTGCGCGCCTGGGCGTCCGACACCGGGGGCTGCACCGCGTGGCGCCGGACGACGCCCGCCCGGGCGCGGTCCGCGCCTGCGGAGCGGTCCTGGCACGAGACGTAGGCGGGCGGGCTGGCCACCGCGCCCCGACGCACCGCTCCCTGCGCGAGCACCGCGCAGGGAAGCGCCGCGGCCAGGGCGGCGAACGCGCGCCGCGTCAATCGACCTCCCGCAGCACGGTCCGGGACTCGCGATCGAGCTGCTCGATCTCGGCGCTCTTCTGCACGGCGAGCTGCTGGATCTTCTCGAGCCGCTGGCGCTTCCGGCTCCAGGCGACGTCCACGACCCCGAGATCCGCCTTCAGGACGAGGCGGTGGAGCTGTGCGCGCACCTGCGTCATGGAGCGGAGCGCGATCGCGGCGACGAGGTCCCTCGATCCCGCCTGCATCCCGTCGAGCGCTCCGTCGTGCGCGGCGATCGCGACCCGCTCCTCCGCCACCCGCTCGCGCAGGTTCGCCGCCCGGCGCTTCGCGGCGGCGACGAGGCCGTCCTGGAGCACACGGGCGCGCGAGCGGAACGCCTCGAGCTGCATCCGCGCCGCGTCCACCCGGGCGAACAGCGACCGCACCGGGGCGCGGACCGCGCCCCGTTCCGCCTCCGCGGCGACCCGCTCGCGCTCGACCGCCTCGAGATACGCGGCACGCAGGCGCGACTCCTCCGCGACCGCGTCCACTCCGCCCGCCACGTCTCGCACCCGCGCGATCTCCTGGCGCAGCGCGACGAGCTCCGCCCCGTACCCGTCCACGACGGCGCGGTGCTTCTGGAGCTCTTCGGCGAGCTCCTGCGATCCGGCCGCGTCGGCGCTCGTCTCGGACCGGCGCTGCTCGACGAACGCCTCGGTGCCGCCGATCGCGGCCGCGCACCCCCGGACGACGATCTCGAGCCGGAACGCCTCCCGATCGATCCCGTCCACCCGCGCGTGCAGCTTCGCGAGACGCTCCGCCACTTGCTGCGGCCCCCGGGGGAGCCGGTCGAAGCGCGGCTCGATCGCCCGCCGTGCTTCACGGGCCCGGGAAAGCTCGCCCCGCCGCTCGGGCGGGACCGCCTCCTCGACGGCGGACTCGAGGGCGGCCACGTACATCCCTTCGGCCCGCGCCGCCGCGTTCTCGGCGGCCGCGGCCTGGGCGTAGCCGCGCTGCAGGGCGGGGAAAGCGTCGAGTCCGCCGCCCCGCTGCAGGAGCGCGTCGAGCCGATCGGCGAGATCGCGGGCCTCCTTCACCTCGCGCCGGGCGCCGTCGATCTCCTGGACGAGCCCGAGCGCGAGCGAGACCTCCTCGTTGCCCGCCGCCCACTTGACCGCGGTCGGCGGCAGGAGGGACGCGAGATCGAACGGGCGGTCCGGGTCCGACCCGTCGACGAGCGCGTCGAAGGTGCCAGCCGGATCTTCCTGCATCGACAGGAGCGCGTCGATCTCGTCCCGGACCGGGGCGTACGAGTTGATGACGAAGTTGTAAGCCTCGCTCGCGTCCGCGTGCCGGGCGAGGCGAAGGAGCAGGTGGCCCTTCAGCAGCGTGGCCTCTGGCGCGAACGGCGACTCGGGCTCGAGCTCGACGAGGGTCGCGACCGTCGCGAGCGCCCGATCGAGCTGCTTCGCGCGGACGTGGGCCCACGCGGCCTCGTGGAGCGCCTCGGGGAAGCGAGGCGAGTCCCACCGGACGGCCGCGTACCACAGGAGCGCCTTCGTCGCGTCGCCCATCTCCGCGTGGACGCGGCCGAGCGCGAGCTGGCAGAGATCGTGGACCTCGAGGTCGCGGCCATCGCGCGCGTCCGCGTCCGCGCAGGCCTCGAACCACGCGAGCGAGCCGTGCAGGTCGCCTTCCTGGATCCGGAGGACGCCCTGGAAGTACCAGGCCTGGAGCCGGTACGGCGGCCCGACCTTCTCGAACGCGGCGGTCGCGGACGCGATCCGCTCCGGGGCAGGGAGGTCGCGGCGCTCGAACAGCGCCTTCGCCGCGACGTAGCGCACCTCCGCCGGCGGCCCGGCCGGGAAGGCCCGCTCCGCCTCGGACAGGAGGCGCTCCACGTCCGCGGCGCGGCGCTCCTTCACCGCGCACTCGAGCGCGCCCGCCACCGCCTCGGCGCGGTGCTCGGGGTCGCCGAGGGCGAGGGTGGCCGCGAAGCGCACGCGCGCCGCTCCGCAGAGCCCCTCGCGCCGGAGCGCGTCCGCGAGGTGAAAGAGGGCGGAGGGTCGCTCGCGGGCACCGCGCCAGTCGGGCTCGTCGACCGCCTGTCCCAGGAGGATCGCCGCGTTTCGCCAGTGTCCGAGGGCGAGCTGTCGCTCCCCGGCCTCGCGGCTCCGATCCGCCCGCAGCGCGGCAGCCTCGTCGGGCGGAATCCCGTACGCCTCCGCGTCCCGGAGGCGCACCTCCGCCGCCTCCCGCTCGCGATCGGCCTGCGCAAACGGATGGGCCGCCGCTGCGACCGCCGGCCACGGCGCCACCGCTGCGGCCGCGAACGCGGCCGCCGCGATGCGTGCCTTCGAGATCACTTCCGGGAGCCTTCCCCAGCAGCCGGCGAGGTGCCACGGCGCAGCTCTTCGCGCTGTATCTCGAGGTCGTAGCGGACAGCGGGCCGATCCTTCAGCTCGGCGGTGAGCCCGCCCTTCTCGAACCCGACCACCTTGATCGTGTTCACCTTGCCGGGCTCGGCCGTGAACGTGTACGAGGACTGGACCTTGAACTTGTAGCCCGAGAGGTAGCTGAACAGGCCGTAGCCGTGCCCGCGGTACACGAGCATGACCGCGACCTGGTGATTGCCCGGGACCACGCGGCCGTTGAAGATCTCGAACTCCTCGCGCTTCTCGAGATCGCCGTCGACGTCGGTCTTCGTGTAGATGGGCGCGCCGTCGAGCACGTACGACACGGACTCGAGATAGAAGGACGAGCCCATCTCGTTCCGGTGCACGAGCACCGCCTTCGAGCCGCTCGTGACGTCGCCGCCGATGACCATCTCCTGCAGGTTCATCAGGCGCGCCTTCGTCCGGAAGATCTTCTCCTTCAGATCCGAGACCCGTTCCTCGAGCGTGCGCGCCTTGAGCTCGTTCGCCTCGTCGGCGGTGACGACGGGCTTGGCGGCATCTGCTGCGGACGGATTCGGGGCGGGACGCGCGGCCTGCCCGAGCGCGAGCTGCGGGAGGACGGCACAGAGGAGTCCGGCGAACCTGAAGGAGCTCGACACGATCGACCCTCCGCCTCCGGGGAAAAGCTCCGGCGAATCAACGGCCAAGGGCTCGACTGTAGCACAGGGGCGGCGCATTTCGCCGCGCCCGACCAGCGCGGGGGAGCGCTACCCCCCCCTCTTCAGCTCGGTGAGGACGAGCTTCGCGACCGCCTTGAGGGTGTCGAAGACGCCGACGCCGGTCGGCGCGACCGCCTGGAACTCGGGGACCTCCTTCGGGTTCAGGAGGCGTTGCAGCTCCTCGACGGTCGCGATGTTGGGGAGGTCGCGCTTGTTGTACTGCACGACGTACGGGATCTTGGCGAGGTCGTAGCCCTGCTCGCCCAGGTTGACGCGGAGGTTCTCGACGGACTCGAGGTTCGCCTCCATGCGCTCGATCTGCGAGTCCGCCACGAACACGACGCCGTCGACGCCCTTCAGGATGAGCTTGCGGGATGCGTCGTAGAACACCTGGCCGGGGACCGTGTACAGGTGAAAGCGGGTCTTGAAACCGCGGATCTCGCCGAGCGACAGCGGCAGGAAGTCGAAGAAGAGGGTCCGCTCGGTCTCGGTGGCGAGGGAGATCATCTTCCCCTTCGCCTCGGGGTTGGTCTTCGCGTAGACGTACTGGAGATTGGTCGTCTTCCCGCAGAGACCTGGGCCGTAATAGACGATCTTGCAGTTGATCTCGCGCGAGCTGTAGTTGATGAAGCTCATCCGTCGATCACTCGCTGAACAGGTTGTCGATGTCGTCGTCGGTGATCTCGGCGAATGGGCTCGCGGCCCCGGGCGCAGCCTGCTTCTTGGCGAGCACGTCGAAGACCTTCGCGAGCTCCTCTCCCGCCTTCTTCACCCGCAGGCGCACCAGCCCCAGCGAGCTCTTCGCATCGAAGATGACGACCAGGACGACCCGGCCGCCCACGATGCTCATGTGGAGCGACTCTTTCTCGCCTTCGTGGAACTGGTTCGGGAACTCCTTCTCCCCGATGAGCTTCGCGAGGCCTCCCATCGCCGCGACGTTGCCGGCCGTGAGGGAGGCGAGCGAGGTCGTGTCGAGGTTCTGCGCCTGGCCGCTCGACGCGATGAGCTGACCGTTCTTGTCGACGAGGAAGACGACCTTGGCGTTCGCGTCGCGCGTGAGCCGGTCGCAGATCCCGGCGATGAGCCGGAACTCCTCCTCGTACATCACCAAGCCGGAATTCATGCGCGCTGGATCTCCGCGACGACCCGAGTCATGGCCGAATACCAGGGAAACGCTCCGCTTTCAATCCTGGAAGGGCGGCGGATCGAGGCGCTCGGGCCGTTCCTCGAGCGCGAGTGCCCGGGCCGGTCGCAGTTCGTGTGGGTCATAGCTCCCGTCGGCCGGCCAGGGCTCGCGCCAGCGTGACCTGGTCAGCGTATTCGAGGTCGCCGCCCATGGGAACACCTTGCGCGATTCGCGTCACCTTGAGCCCGATCGGCTTCAGGAGCTTCGTGAGATAGAGCGCGGTCGCCTCTCCCTCCACGTCCGGGTTCGTGGCGAGCACGATCTCGTCCGCCGGCTCGCGCTCGAGCCGCACCAGCAGCTCGCGGATCTTGAGGTCCCCCGGCCCGATCCCGTCGAGCGGCGAGAGCGCGCCGTGCAGCACGTGGTAGCGCCCCCGGAACTCGTGCGTGCGCTCGACCGCGAGCAGATCCGGCACGCCTTCCACCACGCAGAGGAACCGCGCGTCGCGCTGCGGATCGCCGCAGATCGCGCAGGGATCCCGATCGGTGAGCGTCTGGCACGAGGAGCAGAGCCGCACGTCGCGGACCACGCCGGCGATCGCCGCGGCCAGGTCGGACGCGTAGCCGGGGCCGGCCTTGAGGATGTGGAAGGCGAGCCGCTGCGCGCTCTTCTCGCCGATGCCGGGCAGCTTCGCGAGCTCCTTCACGAGCCGCGCGATGGGATCCGCGACCGCCATGGGCGCGCTTACCCGAGCCCGGGGATCTTGATCCCCCCGGTCGCGCTCGCCATGTGCGCGTCGGCTGCGACGCGCGCCTTCTCGACGCCGGCGTTCACGGCGGCCGACACGAGGTCCTCGAGCATGGCGACGTCGGCCGGGGCGATCGTCTGCTGCGGCTGCGCCTCCGCCCGCCGTCCGGCGGAGCCCGACGGCTCCAGGGCCTTGGGATCGATGACGAGGCGGGTCACCTCGCATTTCCCGTTCATCTGAACCTTCACGAGGCCGCCGCCGGCCTCGGCCTCGACCGAGATCTCCGCGAGCTTCTCGCGCGCGTCGGCCATCGCCTTCTCGAGCTTCTTCGCCTGACGCATCAGGTACTGGATGTCCATGGGGTCCTCTCGGGCCGCTACAGCTCCTCGATCTTGTCGATGCCGCCGTCGAGGATCTTCGCCGCGTCGCGGATGTTCGGGTGGCCGCGCGCGGCCTCGCGGACGGCGGACGAGCGGGCCTGCCGCTCCGCCGCCTCGGCCTGCGCGATCGACGCGGCGGCGGCGGGCGCTCCGGGCGCGGGCGACGGCGCGACGGCGCCGCGCTTCACCACGAGCCGGGTCGGACGGCCGAAGTGGCGCGCGAAGACCGCCTCGATGTCCGCGCGTCGGCGCTCGGCCGCGTCGCCGAGCATCCCGGGCGGGAGCTGGATGACGACCTCGCCCTCCGCGAGCGACAGGAGCGCCGCCTCCTTGAGCGCGGGCGCGAGGAGCGGGCTCGACTTCTCGACCTCCGCGACGGCGCCGCGCCAGCGGTCGCCGGGATCGGCGGAGTGCGCGGTCGAGGGCTGGATCGCCCTTCGACTCCGCGCCGACGCCTCGGCGTCGGCGCTACGCTCAGGGTGAACGGCCGCGGGACCGGCCGCGGGACCGGCCGAGCCGGCGCTCGAAGCGGGCCGCCCGCCACCGGGTGGCGGGGGACGGGGCGGCAGCGGCGCACCGTTCCCGAGCGCCTCGACGCGGGCGAGCAGCTCGGACACCTGCGCCCCGGGCGCGAGGAAGACGCCCTCGAGCAGCGCGACCTCGAGCGCGTAGCGCGGCTGCTCGGACAGCTTCACGTCGGGGATCGCACGCTGGACGAGGTCGAAGAGGCGCGTGAGCTGCGCGGCGTCGGCGGTCGCCGCCTGGGCGCGCACCTCCTCCAGCTCGGCGTCCGGGAGGTCGAACGGCGAAGCCGGGACGAGCTTCGCGACGACGACGTTCCGCAGGTGGCGGACGAGCTCCTCCGCGACGCGCTTCATCTCCAGCCCGCGCGCGTGCAGCGCCTCGATCTCGACCAGCACCGCCGCCCCGTCGCGGCGAACCAGCGCGCCGGCGATCCGCGAGATCGCCGCCGCGTCGACCGCGCCGAGCGCCTCGGCCACGTCGTCGTCGGCGGGGGCGTCGCCACACGCGGCGCGGACCTGGTCGAGGAGCGAGAGGGCGTCGCGCATCCCGCCCTCCGCCTGCCGGGCGACGAGCGCGAGGGCGGCGGGCGAGAGCTTCATGCCCTCCGACGCGGCGACGCTGGCGAGCTGCTCGGCGATCTGCTGCAGCGTCGAGGCGGCGGAAGTCGAAGCGCTGGCAGCGCGAGAGGATCGTCTCCGGAACCTTGTGGACGTCGGTCGTCGCGAGCACGAACTTCACGTGGGCGGGCGGCTCCTCGAGCGTCTTCAGGAGCGCGTTGAACGCGCCCTGCGACAGCATGTGGACCTCGTCCACCACGAACACCTTGTAGCGGTCGCGGGCCGGCCGGTACTTCACGCCCTCGACGATGTCGCGGACGTTGTCGACGCCGTTGTTCGAGGCGGCGTCGATCTCGACGACGTCCACGGCGCGCCCCTCGGCGATCTCGACGCAGGGGGCGCAGGCACCGCACGGCTCCGGCGTCGGCCCCTTCTCGCAGTTGAGCGCCTTCGCGACGAGGCGGGCGGTGGTGGTCTTGCCCACGCCGCGCGGCCCGGTGAACAGGAACGCGTGCGCGATCTGCCCGCGTCTTCAGGGCGTTCGAGAGCGTCCGGACGACGTGCTCCTGCCCGGACATCTGCCCGAAGCGCTGGGGCCGGTACTTCCTGGCGAGGACGAGGTAGGACATTGTGATTGGGGGAGTGCTCGGCTTCCCTTGTGCTTCGCAAAGGGGAGCCGCGCGCCCCCGCACCCCTGGCTGCTCGCTCGCGCAGAGCTAGCAGTAAAACGAGCCGGCCCACAATCCCCGGGCGCACGGAGGACCACCTACCGTTGCTCCCTTCCGGGCCTGGCGGGGTTCGGCAACCCCCACGTCGCCCGAGGATTCTGGGCCGGCTCTCCCGGCCGATGCCGCCGGCTCGACTCCCACCTTAGTAACGCGCGGGAGCTCGGATTGCTGGCGGAGAGGGTGGGATTTGAACCCACGGTACCGTTCCCGGTACACACGATTTCCAGTCGTGCACCTTCAACCGCTCGGTCACCTCTCCAGATCGTAGTGGGGGGCCTCCGCCCCGCGGCCGGGACCTCATGATCTCGACCGGGGCCGAGGGGCTACGGCATCCCCAGACCCCCCGGCTCGCTCCGGGGCAGGCTCATCCGCCTGCCCCTTCGCTCGCAAATGTCTCCTCCTCGTTCCTGACAGGCTCATCCGCCTGCCCCTCCGCTCGCTGCATGTCGCCGGCAGCCCTGATCGCGCTGCCCCTGCGCTCGCGCCGTCCGTAAGTGGCGGAGAGCGAGGGATTCGAACCCCCGGTACCGTTACCGGTACACCTGATTTCGAGTCAGGCGCCTTCGACCAGCTCGGCCAGCTCTCCGCGGGCGGATTTAACCGATCTTCCGGGCCAAGCCAAGCGGCAAGCTATCCGCTCGCCCCATCTCCGTTCCCCCGGCGCTCCCGGAAGAACGTCTCGGAGCAGCTCGCCGGCCTCGTCCGGCCAGGAGCCCGCGCTCGACCGGGAAGCGGTGGTTCAGCCGCGGGTCGCTGCGACAGGTCCATGAGCGATCCCACCGCCCCGGCCTTCGGATCGCTCGCGCCGTAGACGAGCCGGTCGATCCGCGCGAGCACCATCGCCCCGGCGCACATGGCGCAGGGCTCGAGCGTGACGACGAGCGTCACCCCGGTGAGGCGCCAGCGGCCGAGCGTGCGCGCGGCGTCCTGGATCGCGAGCAGCTCGGCGTGCGCGGTCGGGTCGTTGCCCTGCCTCGCGACCGTTCGCGCCGCGGCCGACCACCCGACCCTCGAAGACCGCGACGGCGCCGACCGGCACCTCGCCTCGCGCGCCCGCCTCGCGGGCGAGACCGAGGGCCTCACGCATGGCCTCCTCGTGCGTCACGTCCCGCTGTGTACCACGGCCCGGCTCACCCGCCGGTCGCGAGCTCCGGGTGGTCCGCGCAGTCGAGTCCGCAGGCGCGGCAGGTCGCGACCTGCGCACTTCGGCGTGAGCTTCTCCCCCGACGCCGCGCCGGTACTCGCGGGCGAGGAACGTCTTCGTGAGCCCGTGGTCGAGGAAGTCCCAGGGGAGCCGCTCCTCGAGCCCCGCCTCGCGGTGCGACGAAGAAGTCGGGATCGTGGGGCCAGCGGCGGAGCGCGGCGCGCAGGTCGCCGCCGGTCTCCGCGTGCGCGATCTCGAGCAGGTCCGCGCAGCGCCGGTCGCCGCGCGAGAGGAGCGTCTGGAGATACGCCTCGCGCGGGGAGAGCAGCTCGACGTCGATCCCCTTCGGCCGGAGCGTCTTCTCGAGGAGCCGCCGCTTCGCCTCGAGCGCCGCGCGGTCGCTGGAGCGGCGCCCACTGGAACGGCGTCCACGGCTTGGGCACGAACGGGTTCACGGAGAGCGTGATCCGCCCCATCCGCCCGCGCCGCCGCGCCCACGGCATCATGACCTCCTCGCGGATGCGCATCGCGAGCCGCGCCATCCCGAGGACGTCGTCGTCGGTCTCGGTGGGGAGCCCGCACATGAAGTACAGCTTCACGTGCTGCATCCCCTGCGAGATGGCGTTCTCGGCCGCCTGCACGATCCGGTCGTCGGTGAAGTCCTTGTTCACGACCCGGCGCATCCGCTCGGTGCCGGCCTCCGGCGCGATGGTGATGGAGCGCTCGCCGCCCGTCCGCCATGCGGCGCGAGCAGCGGCCGGCGTGATGGCGTCCACCCGGAGCGACGACGGGCTGAAGGTGCCGCCCTCCTGGCCGATGGAAGCAGGTGAGCGGGTCGAGGCCGGTGTAGTCGCTCGTGTCCGGCCCGACGAGCCCGATGCGCTGCCCGCGCGCGATGCCCTTCCTGCGCCTCGGCGCGGAGGGTCTCGAGGTCCACCTCGCGGTAGGGGCGCTGCACGAAGCCGGCGGCGCAGAACCGGCAGCCCCACAGGCAGCCGCGGGCGACCTCGGTGAGGAAGAGGTCGCCGAACTGCGCGTCGGGCGAGTCCACCACGCGCGAGGTGGCGACGTCCGCGGAGGTCCGGGACGTAGGCGCGGACGACGCGCTCGGGCGCGCCGTCCGCGGCTCGAAGCGCGTCACCCACGCGCCGCCCGGCGCGCGCGTGTCGGCGTACGCGACGTCGTAGAGGCCGGGCACGTAGGCGCCGCGGAGCGCGCGACGAGGGCCCGGAGCAGCTCCGGCGCGCGACGCGCCGCGCCCGAGCGCCTCGCGCACGGACGCGAGGAACGGCGGGACGAGCACCTCGCCCTCGCCGACGAGGAGCGCGTCGAAGAACGGCGCCACCGGCTCGGGGTTGATCTGGACCGCGATGCCGCCGGCGACGACCAGCGGGTGGCGCTCGTCGCGCGCGGCGCTGCGGAGCGGGAGGCCGGCCGCGGGCGAGGAGGTCGAGGACGTTCGGGTAGTCGTCCTCGAACGAGAGCGAGAACGCGACGACGTCGAAGGCGCGCAGCGGCCGCCCGGACTCGACGGTGCGCGGCTCCCCGCCGTCCTCCGGCAGGAAGGCCCGCTCGCAGAGGACGCCGCGGGATCGTGCGTTGAGCGAGGCGGTAGACCGCGTGGAGCCCGAGGTTCGCCATCCCGAGCCGGTAGGCGTTCGGGTAGACGAGCGCCACGCCGAGCTGGCCGCCCGGCTCCTTCCGGAGCGATCCCCGCTCGTCGGGTCGTGGGGTGAGCTCCACGGCGTGCGTCTAAGGGAAGCACGGGGCAGTTGCCACGATCAAACCGCAGCCGGCCCGCCGCCGTTCCGGTGTACGATCGCGGGCCGTTCGCCCCGCGAGGGAATGCTCGATGACGATCCGCCGCACCGCAGCCGCAGTCGCCCTCGCCGTCGCCGCGCTCTCGGCCCGTGCGGCCGATGCGCCGCCCGCCCAGCCGGCGGCAGCGGGCGACGCGATCCTCCCGGGCGTTTCGCTCGAGGGGCTCGCACCGGAGCAGCGGCAGCTGCTCGCCGACTTCGCCAAGGACACCTTCTGCTACTGCGGGTGCCCCCACACGCTCGCGCAGTGCCTCCGGGAGCACCGCACCTGCCGGCACGCGCCTCGGATGGCGGCGCTCGCGGCGCGGCTCGTCCGCGCCGGCGCCAAGCGGGACGAGCTCGCGCGCCTCGTGACGGGCTACTACGCCTCGTTCGACAAGCGGGTCCGGCTCGACGCCTCGCGCTTCGGCCCGCCCCTCGGCAGCCCCGATGCGCCCATCACCCTCCTCGAGTTCTCCGACTTCACCTGCCCGTACTGCCAGCTCGTCCGGCCCGTGCTCGAGTCGTTCGTCGAGGCGCACAAGGGTCGGGTAAAGCTCGTGTTCAAGCCGTTCCCCATCGAGAGCCACCCCGGCGCGCTCGAAGTGGCGCAGGCTGCGGAGTGGGCGCGCGAGCAGAAGCTGTTCTGGCCGATGCACGACGCGCTCTTCTCGAGCCCCGGCGCGCACTCACCCGACGAGCTGGCCCGGATCGCGGGCGAGATCGGCGGGAAACCCGAGTCGCTCCGCGCCGCGCTCGAGGACGGGCGGTTCCTCCCACGCATCCGCGAGTCGCAGGCGGAGGCGCGCGCCGCGGGCATCAAGGGCACCCCGTCGCTGTTCTTCGACGGACGCCCGCTCGTCCTGATGGACTACTCGGAGGAGGGGCTCGAGTTCACGCTCCAGGACGAGGAGGAGTGGGCGCAGCACCGCGGCTGGCAGCGCGACTGACCCTGACGACGATGCCGCTTCACCTCGACATCGACGCACACGGCCGGGTCGTGCCCCACTCCGACCCGGCGCGGCGAGCGCTCGCCGATCGCGCGGGACGGTTCGTGCTCCTGCCATCGGCCAGCGATCTCCTCGTCGCGAGGCGCACCCCGGTCACCGGCGCGCTCGCGGACCGGCCCCGCTGCATCGTCGCCGGCGACCTCTCCGCCTTCCCGATCGCCGACTTCATCGCGTTCGTCCACCAGTCGCGCCTCTCCGGCGTCCTCACCGTGTGGGCGGGCGGGGCGGAGCGATCGATCGCCTTCCAGGGCGGCGAGGTCCGGAGCGCGCACTCGAGCGCCGCCGGGGAGCGCCTCGGCGAGGTCGCGGTGCGGCTCGGCTACGCCACCGAGACGCAGGTGGCGGAGGCCACCTCGGCGGGACGACCGGTCGGCAAGATGCTCGCCGACGCCGGGATCATGAAGCCGGCCGACCTCTACAAGTGCCTCCACGAGCAGGTCGTGGCCGTGTTCCACGCGCTCTTGCTCTCCAAGTCCGGCACCTTCGCGCTCATCGACGAGGATCCGGGCGACCGCGTCACGGCGCCCCTCTCGGTGAGCACCCAGTCGCTCCTGATGGACGGGATCCGGCGCATCGACGAGCTCTCGCTGTTCAAGGCACGCGTCCCCGGGCCGGACGCGTTCCTGCGCCGCCGCGAGCCGGGCAGGCCGATGACGCTCCGCCCCACCGAGAACGCGCTCCTCGCCCTGGTGGACGGGCGCCGGACGGTGGCCGAGGTCGCAACCCTCGCGCACCTGAACGAGTTCGACGCGACCAAGATGCTCTTCCACCTCGCCGAGGCGGGATACGTCGAGGCGATCGCGGCACCCGTCGCGAGCGCGCCTCCGGAGAAGCGGGTCCCGACGATCGTCGCCGGGATGAACGAGCTCCTCCGCACGGTCGCGCAGGCGGTCCCCACCGGCATGCGCGCCGGGTTCCTCGACGCGGCCCAGGGATTCCTGTTCGACGAGTCGAATCCCTGGGCACCGTTCGTGCGCGGCCTCTCGGTCTCCGGCGACGGCGGCCTCGACGAGGCGGCGGTCGCGCGCGCGCTCGCCACGCTCGACCCCGAGCTTCTGCGCCGCATGGACGGGTCGGGTGCGCCCGCGAAGGTGGCGCTCGATGCGCTCCGGGAGGCGCTCTTCTTCTGGCTGTTCCTCGCCGGCGAGCGCATCCCGCGCGACGTGGACGAGGCGCTCGGCCGCACCGTGAAGCAGAAGCTCGCGCAGCTCGAGGCGCTCGCGTGACGTCGGTCGCATGATGGCGACGCTCCCGTTCGTCACCGCGGACCTCCCCGGGTCGGGCGGGACGGTCCGCACCACGCCCGAGGACTTCCGGGTGGACGAGGTGGCTGCGTACCTCCCTTCCGGCGCCGGCCCGCACCTCTACCTCCGCATCGAGAAGCGCGGGCGGACCACCCGCGACGCGGTCCGGACGCTGGCGCACGCGCTCGGGGTCCCCGAGCGCGACGCCGGATTCGCCGGGATGAAGGACAAGGACGCGGTCACGACGCAGTGGCTCTCGTTCCCGGTCGCGTCCGACCCGGACGTCGCCGCGCTCGCCGGCCCGGGCCTCCGTATCGTCGAGGCGTCGCGCCACGCGAACAAGCTCCGGACCGGGCACGTCCGCGCCAACGTCTTCTCGCTGCTCGTCCGCGGCGGGGATCCCGCCCGGGCTCGCGCCGCCGCCCAGGCGCTGGCCGCGCGGGGGCTCGCGAACTTCTTCGGGCCACAGCGGTTCGGCACGGAGGGACGGAACGCGGAGGTGGGCCGTGCGCTCTTGCGCGGCGAGGAGACGCCGGAGGCGCGGCGCGCCGCGCGGGATCGCTTCCTGCGCCGGCTCTCGATCTCGGCGTACCAGGCGCTCCTCTTCAACCGCTGGCTCGGGGAGCGGATGGCGGACGGATTGTTCGCCGCCGCGCTCGCGGGCGACGTCATGAAGAAGCTCGACTCCGGCGGGCTCTTCACCTGCGAGGACCCCGCGGTGGACGGCCCCCGGGTCGCAGCCTTCGAGATCTCGCCCGCGGGACCGATGTTCGGCCACAAGCTCCGGGCGGCGGCGGCCGCGGCGCTCGTGCGCGAGGAGCGGATCCTCGCGGCGGAGGGCATGACCCTCGAGGCCTTTGCCCGCGGCGGCGGCGAGGCGGAGGGCACGCGCCGCGCCGCGCGGCTGCGGGCGGAGGTGCACGTCGAGCCGGAGGGGGACGGCTACCGCGCCCGCTTCGAGCTGCCGAAGGGCTCGTACGCGACGGTGGTCCTGCGGGAGATCATGAAGGGCGAGGCGGAGGTGCCGGAGGAGGAGTAGAGGAGTGCGGCCTCTCGAACGCGATCCGGTAGCATGAATGGATGCGTCCGCAGCGGCTCCTTCTCGGTCTCGTCTCGCTGCTTGGTGCAGTCATCGCCTGCAAGCCGGTGCTGCTCGCGTCTCACGGTCACGGCCTCACGAAGCAGTGCTCGCTCGGCCCGGACGGAACCGCCATCCTCTGCGATGGTCACGAGTTCGCAGCCATCGAGTGCTACTCGGACGCTGGGAAGGGACCCGCGGGACCAACCTGTCGTGCGCTTGCGGTTCGCTACGCGGACGGCGACGTGGCGTGGCTCTACAAGGCGTCCAGGTTCGATCCGGAGCACCCTTTGCTGTACCGTCCCACGAGCAATATCGACGTGGATCGCGCCTACGAGCCCATCGTGGCCATCGACGGCGAAACGATCTGGTTCAGATCGCGCAGCATCTTCAGTCGCGGTGGCGTGCGGAAGTACGACGTCCAGAGCGGCCAGCTCACGAACGTCGACCGCGCCGACGAGTGGCGCGTCTGGGCCGCAGTCCACGAAGGGAACGCCATCCGGCTCGGTCAGGCCGCATCTTCGGGCCGCGTGCGACTTCCCTGAGCGGCACGTCCAACCCCAACGCGACCGCGGCCCCGGCCCGACCGCGACCGCGGCCCCCGACCTGACCCCGACCCTGACCGCGACCGCGACCCTGACCGCGACCGCGACCCTGACCGCGACCGCGACCCCGACCCCGACCCCGACCCCGACCCCGACCCCGACCCCGACCCCGACCCCGACCCCGACCCCGACCCCGACCCCGACCCCGACCCCGACCCCGACCCCGACCCCGACCCCGACCCCGACCCCGACCCCGACCCCGACCCCGACCCCGACCCCGACCCCGACCCCGACCCCGACCCCGACCGCGACCCCAATCAGCCACGGAGGCGCGCGAGGATCACCGCCGCCTGGTGCGCGAGGTACGCGAGCGTCGCGAGGTCGGTCGCGCCGAACGGGACGCCGCCGCGCTTGTTCAGGACCTCGAGCGCGCCGAGCACGCGCCCCTTGCGCGCGATCGGCGCGCAGAGGAGCGAGCGGGTCTCGTAGCCGATCGCCTCCGAGATGGCCCGGTGGAAGCGCGGGTCCTTCTCCGCGTCCGACACCGCCAGGCAGACGTCCTCCTGGGCGCAGAAGCCGACGATCCCCACGCCCATGGGCACCGTCTCGCCGAGCGCGACGAGCTGCTTCGCGCGCGGACCGCGCACCACCTCGAACGCGAGCGCGCCGTCGGGGCGCGAGAGGAAGACCGAGCCCGCATCCGCCTCGACCGTCTCGATCGCGAGATCGAGCAGGAACGCGAGCCCGCTCTTCCGGTCGCGATGGCGCGACGGATCCCCCACCCTCTCGAACAGCTGCGCGAGCACGTCCTCGGCCGACGGCGCGGGGGCGCGGCCGATCCGGGCGGGCGTCGGCGCGGAAGGGCGCTCGAGCTGCACGACGCCATCCGGTTGCGCCGACGGACGGACGGGCGGGACCGGCGGTCCCCGTTCCGCCGGGGCGCGCGCCTGCGCGGCGTCGGCGCGGAGCTCCGCGATCCGGAAGACGCGCCCGCCCCGCGGATCCGTCACGTGGATCGAGCCGTCCGCCTGGATGTCGCACAGGACGTTGCTCGCCACCTCCGCGCCGCCCACCTTCTGCAGCCCCGCCTTGAGCGCTGCGAGCCAGTGCTCGGCCTCGACCCGGAGCGTCACGTCCACGGGCAGCGCCGGCGGCGCCGCCGGACAAAAGACCTCGAAGCGAGGCATCCCAAACCCCTGACCCGAGGCGCCGCGGGCGGCTACTCGAGCGCGATGATCCGGAACTCGGTCCGGCGGTTCTTCGCCTTCCCGCGCGCCGTCTTGTTGGACATGAGGGGCTTCGTCGGGCCGTAGCCGACCGCCTCGAGGCGGCCCGGCGAGATGCCCTTCGACACGAGATGGTCGCGGACCGCCTCGGCGCGCCGCTGGCTGAGGCGCATGTTCGCCTTCTCGCCTCCGATGTTGTCGGTGTGACCCTCGATCGAGATGCGCATCTTCGGGAAGTCGTTCAGCACCTGCACGACCTGGTTCAGGAGCTTGAACGAGGCCGGCAGCACGCGGAACTTCGCGGTCGCGAAGTGGACCTGCTGCTTGATCTCGATCTTGTCCTTCTTCACCTCGACCAGCGTGTACTTCTTCGGGCAGCCGTCCGGCGCCGGGCCGAGCTGGTCGGGGCACTTGTCGAGCCGGTCGGGGATCCCGTCGCCGTCGCGGTCGGTGTCCTGGAACGGGCAGCCATGGTTCTCGAGCGGCCCGGGCGTGTTCGGGCACGCGTCCGCCTTGTCCACGATCCCGTCGCCGTCGTTGTCCGGATCCGGGCAGCCGTCCTCGTCCTGGAAGCCGTCCTTGTCTTCCGGATCGAGCGGGCAGCGGTCGATGTCGTCGGGGATCCCGTCGCCGTCGGTGTCCTTCGCGACCGGGCAGCCCTGCGTCTCTCTCGGGCCGGGCTGCGTCGGACACGCGTCCTCGGAGTCCGGGATGCCGTCGCCATCGGTGTCCGGACAGCCCTTGAACTCCGGCTTGCCCGCCACATCGGGGCACGCGTCCTCGATGTCCGGCACGCCGTCCGCGTCGCGGTCGGTCTTCTCGATGACGATCCGCTTCTCCTCGGGCGCCTTCTTGATGACGACCTGGGTCGGGCCGCAGGTCGTGGAGAGCCGGAGCGCGTCCTTGACGCTCTTCTCGGCGGCGTCGAGGTGTTGCTTCGCGCGCTCCGCGTCGCCGTACGCGACCTCCTCTTCCGTGAACTGGAGGTTCGCCTCGGCGAGCGCGAGCTCCTTCGGCGCGCAGCGCATCGCCCCGGAGCGCTTCGCCTTCTCGATCTCGGAGCGAACAACCGTCGCGTTCTCGCGAAGCTTGCCGCTGGCCGCGCACGCGCACGCCGCGAGCGCCGCCACGGCCAGGAGGATCCGGCGCGTCACGGGTTCTCCGTCCTGTTCGAGGCGGCCACCGCGTTCTTGCGGGCCTCCTTCGCGAGCGCGAGCGATTTCGTCGCGAGCCGGGTCGCCGCCTCGTAGCGGGCGCGACCGGACACCTCGCGCGCCTTCTTGAGGTACATCTCGGCGCTCGTGAACTCGTACGGAGACGTTTGCGCCGCACCGGCCGCACGCGCGGCATCGATCTCGACGTCCGCGTCGATGAGCGCGGCGGTGGACTGGATCGGACCGCACGCCGCGAGCGTCGCGAGTGCGAGCGAGGCGAGCGAGGCGAGCGAGGCGAGGACGAGCCGCACGGACACCCCTTTCGTGAGTGTCCGACGCTACCCGCCGGGCAGGGGGGCCGTCAAGGAACGGGCGGGCGGCCCAACCCGCCGAAAACGCCCGCTGCCCGCAGCACTTGCGCCACGTCCGCCCGGCCGGCGAGCCCCCGGCCTCGCGGGCGCGGAGCGCGGAGCGGGACCACCTTCCCGGCGAGGAGGCGACGCATGGGAATCATTGCCTGGATCGTGTTCGGGTTCATCGTCGGGCTCATCGCGCGAGCGGTGGTCCCGGGCCGGCAAGGGATGGGGTTCGTGATGACCACGTTGCTCGGCGTCGCGGGCTCGCTCATCGGCGGGCTGGTCGCCTCCGCGCTGTTCGGCGGCTCGGCCACCCAGTTCCAGCCATCCGGCCTCATCGGAAGCATCGTCGGCGCGGT
The DNA here is from genome assembly GCA_963721145.1 of uncultured delta proteobacterium. Lineage (GTDB taxonomy): Bacteria > Myxococcota > Myxococcia > Myxococcales > Anaeromyxobacteraceae > Anaeromyxobacter. The sequence goes on from CAVRIC010000002.1 coordinate 905,766, forward strand.
CATCCTGCTGTTCGTCGCCGGGATGGTGATGGGGACCAGGCGCAGGACGGTCTAGCGCACGTCTAGCCGTCGCGCGGCTACGGGCAGGAGGGGATGGGCGGAACACCCGGCTCCTCCCCCGTGCAATACGTCATCGTGTTCTTGACGGCCGACGTGACGTAGTACGGCACGACCTGCAGATCTGGCCACACGTTGTAGGCCGCATCGACCTGTCCAAGGCCGGCAGTCGCGACGGAGCAGTGACCTCCCGGGCAGTCGCCCGGGGCACAGGCAAACACGTTCGAGCTGCTGCCGCACACCCCCGGCGAGATCGACCAGGAGGCGTTCGACTGGAAGGCGAGGTCGTCACCCTGGTTCGACCAGAGTCGATTCCCGCCGAACGTGAACTCGGTGATCATCTCGCGAAGATCCACGAGCGCGCCGCCCGCCGAGCGCCTTGCGCTCGCGCTTCCGTACTGCGCGGGCCGCGCGGCACCGTTGCCGTGAAGGTCGCAGCCGCTGGCGCGCACCCGGGACTGGGCGGGCGAGAGCGGGAGCTCGGCGAGCACGAGCCCGGTCCCGCCATTTCCGTCGATGACGACCCGCTCGAGCGCAACCTCCACGGCGGTGGTGCTGAACGGGAGCCTGTCGCCCTGCCCGCCGACCACGACCCCCTCCCACGCGTTCCCGGACGCGACGACGCTCGCCGCCGTCTCCGGATCCGTGTTCAAGGTCACCCTCCCGCCGCGGATCCAGACGCCCGTGTTGCTCGCGCCGAAGCTCCCGCCGAGCACCTCCACCGTCGTCGCCGCGGCCGGGTCCACCGGGCCGATGGTGAGCGCCGGGCCCGCGACGCCGGTCACCTGGACTCCGGTGAGCCGCGCACCGCACCCGCCCGGCGCCGTCACGACCGCCACCCCCTGCGCGAGGCCAGCGGTCACGGTCCCGTCCACATCGAGCGTGCCTCCGCCGGCGACAGCGACGTGCCGGAGCGTCGGGAAGCCGCCCGCCGCGCAGGACGCCACCACGCCGGTACCGGTCGCTCCGCCGGCCTCGACGCGGATGCCTTCGAGCGCCCCGCGCACGTCCACGAGCGTCGCCGCGCCCGGCCCGCCGCGGATCACGGTGGGGCCCGCGGGCGGCGGCGCGGCCAGGACCGTGACATTCGTCGCGACGAAGAGCGGCCAGTCCTCGCCGGTCGTGGTCCCGAACACGACGGGGTCGCCCGCCGCGCCGTCGATCTCGACGATGGCCGCGGTCGGCGCGAGCGACGACGCGGCCGCGAGCGCGTCCCCGAGGCGACCGAAGCGGCACTCGGGGGGTTCCGGTTTCCCGGTCGGGAACGGGCGCGCGCTCGCCGACGGAGACCCGCGCCGATCCGCAACGATCGTCGTCCCGATGTATACCGGGCACTCGCAGCCGTCGCTCCCGTGCACGCCGGGGCACTCCATCTCGCGCGCACCGCAGTCGTCCTGCACCCATCTCCCGCACACCGGATCGGCGGCGTCGTCGCAGCGGATCGCCGTGTTCGGGAGCTCCGCCGAGCAGTGGCTCTCCCCCGGCGAGCACCGCGACTCCGCGCACGCGAGGGCGCGGGCGCTGCAGCGGAGGTCGTTCCCGCACGCCTGGCCATCGGGGCAGTCGGTGGCGAAGCCCGGCATCGTGCACGGCGCGCCGTTCACGTCGACGCGACACCCGGCGAGGAGGCTCGCCGCCGCGATCGCCGCGAAGAGCGCGCCCGGGCGCGGACCGGAGCTGCGCGGCACGGGCTAGAACCTCGCCTCGAGGACGAAGAGCGTACCGCCCACCGCCGCGGCGCCACCGCCGAGGGCGTAGAGCACGTTCGCCGCCCTGGCCTTCGTCTGCGCGTCGCGCGCGCGCTGCGTCGCCGCGGCGCGGTCCGCCGCCGACATGGCGTCGATCGCCGATGCATCCTGCCGTGCCGACCAGCCGAGGACCCCGCCCGCCACCACGGCGGCGGCGGCCGTCCCGGCGGCGATCCAGACCGGCAGGTAACGGCGCGGCCTGGGCGACGCGGGCGCGGGCACGGCGGGCACGGCGGGCGCGACCGGCGGCGTCGCGGCGGGCGGTCGCGGCGTCAGGTCCGGGGCGGCGACCGCGCCTGCCGGCGCTCGCGGGACCGCGCGCAGGACGACATCGACGACGCGCGACGCCGAGGCGGAGAGGTCGACGTGGTCCTTCACCGTCTCGTGGCCGTCCAGGCTCACGACCAGCTCGTACTTCCCCGGCGCGAGGACCGCGTGCAGCGGCGTCTTCCCGCGCTCCTTGCCGTCGATCGAGAGCCGCGCTCCGGGCGGAGCCGTGTAGACGAGCAGCAGCTGCGCGCCCGCCGCGGCGAGCCGCTCCTCCAGCCGGCGCATCGCCGCGCGCACCGCGGCGCGGTCGTTCGCGTCCGGGACCTCGCGCAGGTAGTCCTGGTAGCTCCGGAGCGCGCCCGGCCAGTCCTCCAGCCGCTCGCGGCACTGCGCGATGTTGAACTGGATCGCGCCGTGCGGCTTCGCGGCGTGGGCCGCCTCGAACTCGAGCATCGCCTCGCGCCACCGGCGATCGCGGTACAGCTCGACCCCTTTCTTGAACCGCGCCTTCGCCTCGGCGACATCGTCCGCACGCGCGGGGAGCGCGGCGACCAGCGCCCCGACGACGAGCACGGCGGCGGCCAGGCGGAGCATCATGGCGCCGCCCTCTTGCGTTGAGCGTCACGAGGCGCACGATCCCGTCGCCGAGCCGGGCGCGCGAGGAGCGAGCAGCGGACGCATACCTTCACGGTATGTGGAGCAGCGCAGCGACGAGCCCGCCCGGCGCAGGCAGGGAGCGTGCGCCGCAGTAGCTCAATGCAGGTGGGCGTCGCCATCAGAACGGATCCGGCTTGAGCGCGCCCGTGGCGTTCGGGTCGTCGGGGTGGCGGTCCCGGGACGGGCGCCGCGCGGTGCGGACCGCGGGGGGCTCGCGCCGCCGCTCTTCCGGAGCGGCCGCCGCGCGACCCGTGGGCGCCGCCGAGTCGGAGGCGGCCGGAGGCGGCCGCGAGGCGGGGAACAGCGGCGTCGCGGCGGGCGCCGGCTCGGGCACGGCCGGCAGCGCCGCCGGCGCGGCGGCGACCGCGGGCGCGCGCCGCGTGCGGGCCCAGAATCGTCGCGGCGGACGCGAGCAGCGCCACCGCGACGGCGACTGCGATGGCGGCGCGCATCCGCCGGCGCGGCGTCCGCGGCGGCGCCGGGAGCGCGAGCGTCTCGACGGGATGGCGCGAGGGCCCCGCAGGCGATGCGGCGATGCCGTGGCGCAGCGCGGCCGAGGTCCGGAGCGCCACGATCCGAGCGGCGAAGGCATCCATCGAGGCGGGACGGTCCTCGGGGCGCTTCGCGAGCGCGGCGAGGACGAGGGCGTCCACCTCCGGCGGGATGCCGGCGTGTCGCCGGCTCGGAGCGTCCGGGATGCGCGTCTGGTGCGCCACGAGCGTCGCGATCGGCGTGGTGGCGAGGATGGGGAGCGTCCCGGTGAGCATCTCGTAGGCGAGGACGCCGAGCGCGTACACGTCGGCGCGGTGGTCCACCTTGTCGCCGGCGGCCTGCTCGGGCGCCATGTACTCCGGTGTGCCCATGATCGCGCCGGCCTCGGTCAGCCGCTCCTTCCGGGGCCCCTCCAGCGCGACCTGCGAGATGCCGAAGTCGATCACCTTGACCTGCTCGGCGCCATCCTCGCGACGGACCACGAAGACGTTGTCGGGCTTCACGTCGCGGTGGACGACGCCGCGGGCGTGGGCGGCGCCGAGGGCCCGACGAATCTGCTCGACGAGCGCGAGCGCGCGCAGGACCTCGATCGGCCCGTCCTCGGCGATGAGCGCGCCCAGGCTCCGCCCCTCGAGCGCCTCCATCACGTAGTAGAAGGCGCCGTCGTCCTCCTCGCCGAAGTCGAGGACGTCGACGACGTTCTCGCCGCCGATCCGGCTCGCGGCGATCGCCTCGTTCCGGAACCGCTCCACGAGCTCCGCGTCTTCGCCGAGATCGGGCCGCAGCACCTTCACCGCGTACCTCCGCCCGAGCACCGCGTGCTCGCAGAGGTAGACGGTGCCCATGCCACCCTCGCCCAGGCGCGAAAGCACCCGATATCGCCCGCCGAGGACTCGACCCGCCACGCGGTCCTGGGCCGCGCCGGACGGCCCGGGAGGCGAGCGCGTGGGGGCCATGCGAGAGCAGTCTAGGGTATCATGGGACCCACCGCCGTCGCAGAAAGGGGCGCTCGTCGCCGTGCCGGAGCTGGTGGTCCTCAACGGAGTGGCGGCGGGAACCGTCTTCGTCCTGGGCGACGTGCCCGCGGTGATCGGGCGATCGCCGGAGGCGCACCTGCAGATCGGCAATCCGTGGATCTCGAGCATGCACGCCATGTTCGAGCGGCGCGACGACGGTGTCTGGGTCGTCGATCTCGAGAGCCGGAACGGCACGTTCATCGGCGAGGACCGGGTCGGCGAGGCCCAGGTGCCGGACGGAGCGGTGGTGCGGCTGGGGAGGACCGACGTGCGGTTCACCGTCCGGCATGTCGTCGCCGACCTGCCCCGGGTCCCCGAGGAACCGCCGCCATCCGTCGTGCGGCGCGGGACCGTGCGGACCGACGGAACGCTCTCGACCCGGCTTCCCGCGGCGCACGAGCCGGAGGAAGCCGACCCGTACGCGCTCGCGCCGCGGCTCGCGACGGTGCTCCGGATCTCGATCGACGCGATCGGCCTCGACCCGGTGCCGGACGCACCGGAGCGGCTCCGGGTCGCGCTCGACGCGGCGGCCCACGCGGCGCTGCAGGCGGGCGGTGTCGTCGGGCGGCTCGCCGGCGTGGGCGTGCTCGCCGTGTTCGGGCTCGCCGGGGCACGGCCGGACGACGCGCAGCGCGCGCTGCGGGCCGCACGCAATGCGCGCACGGTGATCCGCGCGAACCGAGGCCTCGACGTGCGCGCCGCGCTCGAGTCCGGGCCGGTGCTCGCGGGGAACTCGGCCGGCGCGACCGGGTTCGAGCTGACCGCGCTCGGTCCGGCGGCGGAGAAGGCCGAGCGGCTCGTCGCGTTCGCAGCGCGCGGCGAGATCCTCGCCGGCCCCGGCGTGGGGCGCGCGGGCGGGCTCACGCGCGTCGGGCTCGTTCGCATCGGGGAGGCCGAGAATCGAGGTGTTCCGGGACGCGGCGCCCTGACGGCTGCGCACGCGGGCGGCCGCCCGCCTGTTTGCGCGCGGAGCGGGCGCCGATGTGGCATCATTGGGCGCCGTGTGGACCGTCTTGGCGGGGCTCGGCCCCGGAATCCCCCGCTTGTGATAGGACGCGCCAGAGCCTCCCGACCGGAGCGGAAGCCCGGTCGCGCTGACGCGCGCGCCGACCGACGCGAGAGACAGCGCCTGCGATCATCATCGAGCACGGCCTGGCGGTGAATGCCGGGCGCGGGCCGACGCGCCGCGGGCGTCAGGAAAGGGAAGAAATCGGATGCAGCTCACAGCACGCGACGCGGCACGCCTCCTCAGGGTCTCCGAGGCCACGCTGTACCGGTGGCTGAAGACCGGAGAGCTCGCCGCGTCCCGGGTCAACGACCAGTACCGGCTGAACAGAATCGACCTGCTCGAGTTCGCCGCCGCCCGGAACATGGACATCTCGCCGGACCTCCTGGCCGAGCTCGAGCACCCCCAGCTCCCGAGCCTCGCGGACGCGATCCGGGCCGGCGGAGTGCACCGCGGCATCTCCGGCACCGACAAGTCGAGCATCCTGCGCGCGGTCGTGGAGCGGCTCCCGCTCCCGCCGACGTCGGATCGCGAGCTCCTCCACCGCGTCCTCCTCGCGCGCGAGGCGCTGGGCTCGACCGGGTTCGGGAACGGCATCGCCATCCCGCACCCGCGCAACCCGATCGTCCTGCGCATTCCGCGGCCTGCGGTGGCGGTGTGCTACCTCGATCGCCCCGTGGACTTCGAGGCGCTCGACGGAAATGCCGTGCACACGCTCGTCACCGTCGTCAGCCCGTCGACGCGGGTGCACCTCCACCTGCTCGCGCTCGTCGCCGGGTCGCTGCGCGATCCCGCGGTGCTGAAGAAGTTCGAGGCGCGCGCCGGCGCAGAGGAGCTCGTGCCGGAGATCGAGCGCGTCGAGGAGGCCATCGCCCGGCAGCGCGCGCCGCGCGCGCCGGAGCCGTCGCGCGAGGGCGGAGGCGTCGCCCCGTGACGCTGTACCTCGCCGCGATCATCGTGCTCATCGGCGCCGGCGTCGCGGCGCTCGCCGCGTCCGCGCGCCCCCGCGTCGCGCTCGCGATCGGCAGCGCCGGCGCGGCGCTCGGCTCTGCGCTCGGCCTGGCCGCCTCGCTCGCCGCACTGGGCGGCCCCCCGGCCACGCTCGACCTGGCCTGGCAGGTCCCGAACGGCGCGCTCGCGCTCGGCCTCGATCCGCTCTCGGCGGTGTTCGCGGCGGCGCTCTTCGCCGTCGGGCTCGCGACCGCGATCTTCGGGGCCGGGTACATGCACGCCGATGACGGGCGTCCGCTCGGTCCGTTCGTCTTCTTCTTCGACCTCCTGCTCGCGTCGATGGCGCTGCTCCTCGCTGCGCGCCAGGCGGTGCTGTTCCTCGTCGCCTGGGAGGTGATGACAATCGCGTCGTTCCTCCTCGTCGCCTACGAGCACGAGGAGCGCGCGGTGCGGGACGCGGCGCGCACCTACCTCGTCGCGTCGCATCTCGGGACCGCGGCGCTGTTCGCCGCGTTCCTCGCGCTCGGGAGCGCTGCGGGGTCGCTCCGGTTCGAGGCCTTCGCGACGCTGAGGGTCCACCCCGAGCTCCTGTCGGTTTCCGCGGCGGTCCTCTTCGCGCTCGCGCTCGTGGGCTTCGGCACGAAGGCGGGCCTCGTCCCGCTCCACGTGTGGCTGCCCGAGGCCCACCCCGCCGCGCCGAGCCACGTCTCCGCCCTCATGTCGGGCGTCCTCGTGAAGATGGGCGTGTACGGGATCCTGCGGATGCTCACGTTCCTGCCGCCGGCGCCGGCGGGATACGGCCTGGTCCTCGGCGGAGTCGGGCTCGCGGGCGCCGTCGCCGCGCTCGCGCTCGCGCTCGGTCAGCGCGACCTGAAGCGCGTGCTCGCCTACTCGACCATCGAGAACGTCGGGCTCATCGCGTTCGCCGCGGGCATGGGGCTCGTCGGGGCCGCGACCGGCTCGCCGGCCGTCGCCGCGCTCGGGATGGCGGGCGCGCTCCTCCACGTCTGGAACCACGCCCTGATGAAGGGGCTCGCCTTCCTCGGCGCGGGCGGCCTCGTCCGTGGCTCGGGGACGCGCGACCTCGAGCGGATGGGCGGGCTGCTCCGTCGCCTCCCCGCCACGGGCGGGCTCCTCGTGTTCGCCGCCGTCGCGCTCGCGGGGCTCCCGCCGCTGAACGGGTTCGTGTCCGAGTGGCTCATCTACCTGGGGCTCCTGCGCGGCGGAGAGGGCGCCCCGGCGGCGCTCGGCCTGCTCGCGTGGGGGTCGCTCGCGACCCTCGCCTTCGTCGGCGCGCTCGCGGCGATCGCGTTCACCCGGCTTCTCGGGATCGCCCTCTTGGGCGAGCCGCGGAGCGCGGAGGCGAGGGACGCGCACGAGGGCGGCGCGCTGCTGCTGTTCCCGCTCGGGCTGCTCGGGGCGGGAAACGTCGCCGTCGCGCTGTTCCCGGCCCAGGCGATCGCGCTCGTCGCCCCCGCGGCGGCGATCGTCCTCGGCGTCCGCGAGGACGAGGTCGTATCCGCCCTCGCGCCCGCGGCCTCGGCGCTCTCCGGCCCGATGCGGATCGGGCTCGGGGCGCTGGTCCTCCTCGCGATCCTCCTCGCCACCGCGTCCCGGCGGATGCTGGCCGGCCGCCGCGTCGCCGCGTCGTCCACGTGGGGCTGCGGCTTCGCCCAGGAAAGCGCGCGCGTGCAGTACACCGCAGCCTCGTTCGCCGAGCTGGCGATGCGCGCCGCCGCCCCCGCCATCCTGCGGCCGCGGCGTCGGAAGGAGTCGCCGGCGGGGGTGTTCCCGCAGGGCGCGAGCTTCGCGCTCGACGCGGACGACCCGGCGCGCGCCCGCGTGTTCGAGCCCGCGTTCCGCCAGGTGGCGGAGTGGTTCGGGCGGCTGCGCAGCTTCCAGCAGGCGCGGCTCAACCTGCAGCTCCTCTACACGGTCGCCACGATCCTCGTCCTCTCGGCCCTGCTCTTCCTCTACCGCCGCTTTCCATGACCATCGGCCTCGTCCTCGGCGCCATCGTCCTCACGTCCGCGAGCGGCTTCGCGGCGGCCGCCCTCGCGCGGCGCCCGGCAGCCGCGCAGGCGGCCTGCTGCGCCCTGCTCTGCGCGGGGTGCGCGCTCGGCATCGCGGCGGCGGCCGCAGTGCTCGGCGGGGACGCGGCGGCGTCGGCGCGGCTCGCCCTGAAGCTGGACGGGGTGTCGGCGATCTTCCTCCTGCCGATCTCGCTCGTGTCCGGGCTCGGAGCGATCTACGGGCTCCGCTACTTCCCGCAGAAGGCGCTCGGGCTGGCCGCGGTGCGGCTCCAGATCTTCTACGGCCTCGCCGTCGGCGGGATGGTGCTCCTCGTCGCCGCCTCCCACGCGATCGTGTTCCTCATCGGCTGGGAGGTGATGGCGCTCTCGAACTTCTTCCTCGTCCTGACCGACCACGATCGGCGCGAGGTGCAGAACGCGGCCTTCCTCTACCTCATCGCGACGCACGTCGGGACTCTCGCGCTGTTCGCGGTGTTCGCGCTGCTCCGGCAGGCGGCGGGGTCGTTCGACTTCGCGGCGATGCAGGGGCTCCACGCGGGCGGGCTCCTCGGCGCGCGGGTCTTCGTGCTCGCGCTCCTCGGGTTCGGGCTCAAGGCGGGCCTCATGCCGCTCCACTTCTGGCTCCCCCCCGCGCATGCCGCGGCCCCGAGCCACGTCTCGGCGCTCATGTCCGGCGTCGTCGTCAAGACCGGGATCTACGGGATCCTCCGCGTGAGCGGCCTCTTCGACGCGCCGCCCGCCTGGTGGGGGGTGGTGCTCCTCGTCGCGGGGGCGTTCTCGGCGGTGCTCGGCGTCGCGTTCGCGCTCGCGCAGCACGACCTCAAGCGGCTGCTCGCCTACCACACCGTCGAGAACATCGGAATCATCGCGCTCGGGGCGGGGCTCGCGCTGATCGGCCGCACGCGCGGCGCCCCGGCCCTGGTCGTCCTCGGCTTCGCCGGCGCGGCGCTCCACGTCGTCAACCACGCGCTCTTCAAGTCGCTCCTCTTCCTCGGCGCCGGGGCGATCCAGCACGCGACCGGGACCCGCGAGATCGATCGGCTCGGGGGGCTCGCCCGCCCGATGCCCGCGACCGCGGCCCTGTTCGTCGTCGGCGCCGCGGCGATCAGCGGGCTCCCGCCCCTGAACGGCTTCGTCTCGGAGTGGCTCGTCGTCCTAGGCTTCCTCGACGCGCTCGGCCGGCCGCGCGGCGATCTCCTCGCCTTCGCCGCGCTCGGCGCGCCGATCCTGGCGCTCGTCGGCGGCCTCGCGGCGGCCTGCTTCGCGAAGGTGGTGGGCGTCGTCTTCCTGGGGACCGCGCGAAGCACGCACGCGCAGGGCGCGCACGACCCGCCCGCGTCGATGCTCACGCCCATGGCGGTCCTCGCGGCCGCCTGCGCCGCGATCGGCCTCGCGCCCGCCGCGACCCTCCCCGCGCTCACGCGCGCCGCCGCCGCATGGTCGCGGCTCGACGCCAGGGCGCTCGAGCGGCCGGCCGCGGCCGCGGCCGCGAGCGCGCTGCGCATCAGCCTCGTCGCGCTCGCGCTCCTCGCCGCCGCCGCCGCCGTCTGGCTCCTGCGGCGCAGGCGGCTCGCGGCGCGCCCGGCAGCGGCGCCGGTCGACACCTGGGGGTGCGGCTTCTCCGCTCCGACCGCGCGCATGCAGTACACCGGCTCGTCGTTCGCGGAGATGATCGTGGGGCGCTTCTCCTGGGCGATCTTCCAGCGCGTCACGATCGAGCGGCCGGAGGGGGTGTTCCCGCCAGGCGCGGCGTTCCACACCGAGGTGCCGGACTCCGTGCTCGATCTCGCGCTGGTGCCCGCCGCGCGCGCCTATGGCTGGCTCACGACGCGAGCGCGCGAGCTCTCGCTCCGGCGGATCCAGTTCCAGATGCTGCTCGTGCTCGCGACCCTCGTCGCGATCCTCACCTGGGGGTTCGTCTGGTGACCACGCCCATGCTCATGCGCTCCCTCTTCCACGTCGCCGCGCTGCTCGCGCTGCCGCCGCTCGTGATCGGCGTCGTGAACCGCACGAAGGCGATCTTCGCGGGCCGGAAGGGACCGCCCCTGCTGCAGGCCTACTGGGATCTGGCGAAGCTCCTTCGCAAGGGCGCCGTGTACAGCCGCACGACGTCGTGGGTGTTCCGCGCCGGCCCGATCATCGGCCTGGCTGCGGTCGCCTCCGCCGGGCTCCTCCTCTCCATGGGCGGGGCGCCGTCGCTGATCTCGTTCGGCGGCGACTTCGTCCTGTTCGCGTACCTGCTCGGGCTCGCGCGCTTCTTCACGGCGCTCGCCGCGCTCGACACCGGATCGCCGTTCGAGGGGATGGGCGCCGCGCGCGAGGTGACCTTCGCGAGCCTCGCGGAGCCCGCCCTCTTCCTCTGCCTCCTCGTCCTCGCGCGCGCGACGGATACGATCTCGCTCTCGGGCATGCTCGGGCCCGGGCTGCCGGCCGCGTGGGGACACGCGGCGCCGGCCCTCGTGCTCGCCGCGATCGGCCTCTTCGTCGTCGCCCTCGCCGAGAACTCGCGCATCCCGGTGGACGACCCGAACACGCACCTCGAGCTCACGATGATCCACGAGGTGATGGTCCTCGACCACGGTGGGCCGGACTTCGCGTTCATCCTCTACGGGGCGTCGCTGAAGCTCTTCCTGTTCGGCGCGATCCTCGCGCGCCTCGTCTTCGGCCACGGGGGAGGCGTGCTCGCCTCCGAGGCGCTCTTCTTCGCCGGTCTCCTCATGTTCGCGGTGGCGATCGGGGTGGTGGAGTCCGCCATGGCCCGGCTGCGGATGCTGCGCGTCCCGCAGCTCCTCGTGGGCGCGTCGGTCCTGTCGGCCTTCGCCCTCGTCCTCCTCCTGCGGTGATGCCCATGTCCTCGTTCGCGGAGCTCGTCTTCATCCTCGTGGTCGTCATCGACCTGTTCCTGCTCGCCTCGAGCCGCCTGGGCGCGGCGATCCGGACGGTCGCGATCCAGGGAGCGCTGCTCGGGGCGCTGCCGCTGCTCCTGCTCGAGGAGCGGCACTCGCTCGGCCACGCCCTCGTGCTCGCCATCGGCGCGCTCACGATCAAGGGGCTGCTCATCCCCTGGCTGATGTTCCGCGCCATTCGCGAGGCCTCGATCCGGCGCGAGATGGAGCCGATCGTCGGCTTCGTCCCGTCGATGGTCCTCGGCGGGATCGGCGTCGCCCTCGCGTTCGCATTCTCGAGCCGCCTGCCGCTCCCGAACGGCCTGGCCCACGCGTTCCTCGTCCCGACGGCGCTCTCCACCGTCTGGGCCGGGCTCCTGCTCGTGGTCTCCCGCAAGAAGGCGGTGAACCAGGTGCTCGGGTTCCTCGTCCTCGAGAACGGCGTGTTCGTCTTCGGCCTGCTCCTCTCGGACTTCATGCCGATCATGGTCGAGGCCGGGGTGCTCCTCGATCTGTTCGCGGCGGTCTTCGTGATGGGGATCGTCATGTTCCACATCAACCGCGAGTTCTCCTCGCTCGACACCGAGAAGCTGTCGGCCCTGAAGGACTGAGATGCTCTTCGTCATCATCGCCCCCCTCGCCGTCGCGGCGGTCGCGTTCGTGGTGCCGTCGAATCGCCACCGGCCGGTGGCGATGGTCGTCGGCGCGCTCCTGCACGCCGCAGGCGTCGCAGCGCTCCTCGCCGCGCCGCCGCCCGCCCGGCCCGGGGCGTGGCTCGCCCTCGACGCGCTCGGGAAGATCACGCTGCTCACGACGACCCTGCTGTTCCTCGCGTCGGCGATCTACGCCCAGGGCTACCTCGCGCAGCGAAGCGACCGCGACAACCGGGTGTTCGTGGGCGGACTGCTCGCGCTGCTCGGGACGATGACGACCGTCGCGCTCTCCCATCACCTCGGCCTCACCTGGGTCGCGATGGAGGCGAGCACCCTCGCCACGGCGCCGCTCATCTACTTCAACCACAACGCCCGCTCGCTCGAGGCCGCCTGGAAGTACCTGCTCATCGGCTCGCTCGGCATCGCGCTCGCGCTCCTCGGCACGTTCTTCCTCGCCCTGTCCGGCGCCGGGCCCGGCGGCCCCCGCTCGCTGGTCGTCGAGCACCTCGTCGCGGCCGGCCCCGCGCTCTCCCGCCCGTGGGTGCGCGCGGCCTTCGTCTTCCTCCTCGTCGGCTACGGCACGAAGATGGGCCTCGCGCCGCTCCACTCCTGGAAGCCGGACGCGTACGGCGAGGCGCCCGGGCTCCTCGGGGCGCTCCTCGCCGGCGGGCTCACGAACTTCGCGTTCACCGCGGTGGTCCGGGTCTTCCAGGTGACCCGCGCGGCCGGGGAGGACGCGTTCGCGCGCGACGCCCTCGTCGGCCTCGGCCTCATCTCCATCGCCCTGGCCGCCGTGTTCGTCGTCGGCCAGAAGGACTTCAAGCGGATGCTGGCGTACTCGAGCGTCGAGCACATGGGGATCCTCGCGCTGGGGATCGGCCTCGGCGGCGGGGCCGCCGCGGGGGCCTTCTTCCACTGCCTCAACAACGGCCTCACGAAGGGGGTCGTGTTCCTCTCGGCCGGCAACATCCACCGCGCGTTCGGCTCGAAGACGACCGACGAGGTCCGCGGCGCGGCGCGAGTGCTCCCGGTCTCGGGCCCGCTCTTCCTCGCGGGGTTCCTCGCGATCACCGGGTCGCCGCCCTTCAGCCCGTTCTTCAGCGAGTTCCAGATCCTGAACGGCGCGTTCGGCGCGGGCCGCTTCTGGGTCGGCGCGCTGTTCCTCGGCTTCCTCGCGGTCATCTTCGTGGGGATGGGGACGACGGTGCTGGCGGTCGTCCAGGGCGATCCCGGCTCCGTGCCGCGGGTCCGCGCCACGCGCGACCAGTGGCTGATGGCAGCGCCCCCGCTCGTCCTGATGGTGCTCGTGCTCGCGCTCGGCCTGTTCCTCCCGCAGTCGCTCAAGGACCTCTTCGGCGCGGCCGCGGCCCTGGTCGGCGGACGGTGGGAGTGATCATGAGCGAAGCCCTTCAGCAGCACCGCGGCGGCACCGAGGTCCTCGAGACCTGGAACGGCGAGGCGGTGGACGCCGGCGCCGTGCCGGTGCTCCGAGTCGAGCGTTTCCGGACGATCGTCCTCGAGGTCCTGCGCGCGGGCGGCCGCCTCGCTGCGCTGTTCGGACGCCCCGTGGGCGACCGGGTCCTGCTCACCGCCGTGGTCGCCGACGATCCGGAGGGGAAGCTCGGCCTGCTCTCGACGGAGGTGGCCGGCGCGTACCCGGCGCTCTCCTCCGCGGCTCCGGCGGCGCAGGGGTTCGAGCGGGAGATCGCCGAGCAGCTCGGGGTGCGCCCCGAAGGCCACCCGTGGCTGAAGCCGCTCCGCTTCGAGCCGCCGCTCCGCGCCGGACCCGACGCGTTCGGCCGCAAGGACCCGCGCGCGACCATCCCGGGCGAGTACCCGTTCTTCACGGTCCAGGGCGAGGAGGTGCACGAGGTCGCGGTCGGCCCGGTGCACGCCGGCATCATCGAGCCCGGCCACTTCCGCTTCCAGTGCCACGGCGAGCACGTCTTCCACCTCGAGATCGTCCTCGGCTACCAGCACCGCGGCGTCGAGCGATGCTCCGCGGCGGCCCCGATCGCGCGCATCGCTCACCCTCGTCGAGTCGATCGCCGGCGACACCGTCGGTCGGGCACGCGCTCGCGTACGTGCAAGGCGATCGAGGCGCTCGCGAGGCACGACCCAGCGGCGCGCGCGCATGGCGCTCCGCGGCGTGGCGCTCGAGCTGGAGCGGCTCGCCAACCACGTCGGCGACCTCGGGGCGCTCGCGGCGACGTCGGCTTCCTGCCGACCGCGTCGCTACTGCGGCGCGCTGCGCGCGCGACTTCCTGAACGCCTCCGCCGAGATCTGCGGCAACCGCTTCGGCCGCGGCCTGGTCGTCCCCGGCGGCGTCCGGTTCGACCTCGGCGCCGCCGAGGCCCGGGCGCTCGCCGCCCGCGTCCGCGGGTCGTGGGAGAAGGCGAAGGGGGCGTCGTCGCTCCTCTTCGAGTCGCCTTCGGTGCGCGCCCGGTTCGACGGGACCGGGGTGGTCTCGCGCGAGACGGCGCTCGAGCTCGGGCTCGTCGGCCCCGCGGCGCGGGCGAGCGGGGTCGACCGCGACGTCCGCCGCGACCATGCCGTCCGGCATCTACCGGTTCGTCCACGTGCCCGTGACGACGGCGGCGGGCGGGCGACGTGCTCGCGCGCGCGCTGGGTCCGGCTGCTCGAGACGGAGCGGAGCGCCGAGTTCGTCGCGAGTCAGCTCGACAACCTGCCCGGCAGGGCGACGCCCGGGCGCCGCCGCCCGGCGCGCTCGCGCCCCGTTCGCTCGTGGTGTCGCTCGTCGAGGGGTGGCGCGGCGAGATCGCCCACGTGGCGCTCACGGACGAGCAGGGCCGCTTCGACCGCTACAAGGTGAAGGACCCATCCTTCCACAACTGGTTCGGGCTCGCCATGGCGCTGCGCGACGGGCAGATCTCGGACTTCCCGCTCTGCAACAAGAGCTTCAACCTCTCGTACGCGGGTCACGACTCTGATGATCGACATCCTCGCCTTCCGGCTCCGCTACGGCCGCCAGACCGTCGCGTTCCCCGACGGAGCGCCGCGGCTTCCCCGCTCGCTTCCGGGGCCGGCCGGTGGTCGATCCCGCGCGCTGCGGCGACGGGTGCGGCGCCTGCGCCGACGTCTGCCCCACCGAGGCGATCCTCGATCCCGGCAAGCCGACGATGCGCGATCGACCTCGGGCGGTGCGTCTTCTGCGGCACCTGCGCCGACGACGTGCCCGCCCGGCGCGATCCGGTTCACCGACGACCATCGGCTCGCGGCGCGCACGCGCGACGACCTCGTCGTCTCGCGCGACGAGCCGCATCCTCGCGGCGTCGCTGAAGGCGGAGATGCTGCGGCTGTTCGGCCGCTCGCTCAAGCTCCGGCAGGTGTCGGCGGGAGGGTGCAGCGGCTGCGAGGCGGAGCTGAACGCGACCGGGAACATCCAGTTCGACGCGGGCCGGTTCGGGATCCAGTTCGTCGCGTCTCCGCGCCACGCGGACGGCATCGTCGTGACCGGACCGGTCTCCGACAACATGCGGCTCGCCCTCCTCAAGACCTACGAGGCCGTGCCCGCGCCGAAGCTCGTCATCTCGGTGGGCGCCTGCGCCATCTCCGGCGGCGTCTTCCGCGGCAGTCCGGTGGTGGCCGGAGGGGCGGAGGCCGCGCTCGGCGGGATCCCGGTGGACCTCCACGTCCCCGGGTGCCCGCCGCACCCGATCACGTTCCTGGACGGCGTGCTGCGGCTCCTCGGCCGCCTCGGCTGATCCGGCGCGGGGCCGCCGGAGCGCATCCCGTAACCCTCGCCCGTCACGAGGCGAAGCAGGCCGCGGGGTAACGGATGCGCTCTACGCGGGCCGGCCGAAGGCAGCGACCCAGAAGCTCTTGCCGTGCTTCAGCGCGACGTTCTTCGCGCGCTTGCGCGAGAGCCCGTAGTGCTCGAACAGGCTGGTCAGCTCCTCGGGCCGAACGAGCTTCATCGCCTTCTCGATGATCTGCATGGTCTTCGTGGGCGCGATGGGAGCGCCCTCGCCGCCCGGGAGCTGCAGGACGACGGAGCACGTCCCGCCGGGCGCGATCCACTCGGCGATGCGGCGGACCAGCACCTCGGGGTGGAGGTATTCGAAGACGAGCGCGGCGTGCACGAGGTTGAAGCTCCCCGGCGGGGCGCGGAACTTCTCCGCCTCCGAGCAGAACAGCTCGAGCTTCGGCCCGAGGTGCATGAAGCGCTGGCGCGCGATGCCGAGGTACTGAAGATTCACGTCCACGCCGACCACGTTCTGCGTGACGGTCGGGTTCACGTGCTCGAGGCCATTGCCCGTCGCGCACCCGAGGAGGAGGACGCGGTCCGGCTGCGCCGCGAGGTAGACCTCCTGGAAGATGGCGGAGAGCGGCGCGAGCTGATCGACGCCCTCCGGGCCCATGTGCCGCTCGTAGTCGGCGGCGGGGACGACGGTCCAAGGGTTCGGGGTGCCCATGCCCCCCTACCCTAACCCGAAAACGGGCGGACGCTCCCTCCCGCGCGCGCAGGACATCCGGGGCAACGGCTCACCCCGGAGGGCAGCCGGCCCTGGCCGACGTGCGCAGGCCGCGAGGCGTGAACGCGTCAGCGACATGCTAGCGTTCTCCCGTGCAGGTCCGGGCGCTCGAGGACGCCGACATGGAGGCCGCGCTCGACCTGTTCGAGGCGGTCGCGGGCGAGGGGCAGTGGCTCGCGACCGAGGCGCCGATCGACCGCCGGGAGATCGGGGCGCGCTGGCGCGACCTGATGCAGACCGGCGAGGGGACCATCCTCGTCGGCGACGACGCTGGCGAGCTGGTCGGCCTCGCCGCGATGGCGGGGCGCTCGGAGCCGGAGCTCGGGATGCTCGTCAGGGCGGACCGGCGCCGGCAGGGGGTCGGGGATGCGCTCGTCAGGGCGTGCGTCGCGTGGGCGGAGGCCCGGGGCGCGGAGCGCGTGGTGCTGCACGTCTTCCCGCACAACACGCCGGCGATCGCACTGTACGAGAAGCACCACTTCGGCGCGCGCGGGACGGTGCGGCGCGGCTATCGCCGCAGGAGCGGCGAGGCCTGGGACGCGATTCGCATGGTGAAGGAGCTGCGGGCGGGCGTCGGCGGGGCGGGACCGCGGTGAGGGGGAGGGCGGGCGGTGGTGAGGGCGGGACGGCAGAGCGGCCGGGGCGGTTTCGGTGATCATTTCGGCGCGTTTCGGCGGGCGCGGGACCGATGTGCCCGGGGCCTCTCGATCGCAGGTGTCCATGGCATATCTCCCCCAATGGCTTCAGTTCTCGGGAGAGATCCGACACGTCCACGAATGCTTCGCTGGACGCGCAGGCGTCACACACTACGGCAGCCGCTCCGAACGCGCTTTCACATCATCGCTTAGATGCCGCACGATCTCGATCGTCTTGCGGATATCCGCTTCGCTGAGAGCGAGGCCCATGGTCGATGCGATCGAAAGGAACCGGGCGTTGAGCTCGCGGTAGCGCGCGTCACCTTTGGGCGTCAGCCGCACGAGCTTCGACCGCCGGTGCTTCGGATTGTCGATGAATTCCACCAGCCCCTCGGCCGCAAGCTCATCCGCCAGCCGCTGCATCCGCTGACGGCTGGTGGGTCGCATCTGGGCGATCTGCGGCACGGTGAGCGGACCAAGCAGCGCGAGGCTTCGGATGAAGCCGAAGGCACCGCCGCCCCAGCTGGTGATGAGCCCTGTCTTCTGGCCGACCGCCCGTATCCTGAAGAAGCACTGGGCCACTTCGAGCATCAGCTCCGCGACCGCCTCGGCCTTGCTGTCGACGATTGGGTTCGCCCTCGTCCTTCGGCGCACCTCGGTCCTGTGTCGTGCCGACGCCATCGCCACCGTTCCTTTTGGGTGTACCAGTTTCTAAGTTGACACCGGGTTTGTCAACTTGCAGAATGACACCCTGGTTGTCGTTTCTGCGCGACTCTTGGCTGCGTAGCCCCCAGCATCGGCGGGAGCAGGCATGGGTATGGACTCGGCTGGGCAACAAGTGACCGACACCGGAACCGCGGGCGTCATCGCGCGACCGCCCCTCCTCTTTCTCGCCGCTCTTCTGCTCGGCTTCGTCTCGGATCGCCTGCTGCCTTTGCCGTTCCCGATTCCAAGGATCGACCTGGTCCGCTGGATGATCGCCGGCTCCCTGATCCTCATCGGTTTGGCGCTCGCAGTCGCTGGGATACGCAACTTCTCACGGGCAAGGACGCCAGTACCTACGAACAAGCCCACCCGCGCGCTGGTGACGACCGGGATTCACGGCTGGACCCGCAATCCCATCTATCTGGGCTTGTTTCTCGTGTACGGCGGCATCGGCATAGCCGTGCGCAGCCCGTCGATCCTCATTCTTACGCTGCCCCTTGCAATCGCCATCCGCTACGGCGTCGTCGCACGCGAGGAGGCGTACCTGGAACGGCGCTTCGGCGACACCTACCGCGATTACAAAGCCCGCGTGCGCCGCTGGGTGTAGCCGTAGGGCAAGAGCCCTTACCCACCCCGCAGGCGCGCGAACTCCCGCAATTGCCGAAGCCGAACGATCGCCACCGCCGAGGCTCCCGCGGCCGCCGTCACCTCGACGACCACGCGCATCCAGGGCATGGCCGCGTTCCAGGCGTCCACCTCGTGCAGCGAGATGAACCGGATCATCCCAAACCCCACGGCCAACCCGGTGAACCCGATCGCCAGACGGTAGCGCTTGATGTAGTCCCACATCGAGGCGATTCCGATCGCGAGCACGACGCCGACGATCACGGCGACAGCCACGGTCGCCGCCACCTGATACGCGCGGCGATTCGCATACAGGTCGTGCTGCCGCGCCATGTAGCGCAGCCACGAACCCAGGCCCTTCAGCCATCCCAGGACCCTGGCGAGCCTGGTCTGGGCGAACAGGACGTACACGAAGGCCAAGCCCGCCCACACGATCGCGTCGGAGCCAGGCAAGCCACGCTTTCGGGCCCGGTGGCAAGCCCACGAGGTCCGGACCCCGAACGCCCCCGCGGTCATCAGGGCCGCGATGCACACGTACTTGCCGGTTTCCTCGGACATGGTGCGTCGCCCTCGGGCGCAAGTGTATCAAACTGCCTCGCCCGCTACCGCCCGAGCGGAATCGTCGGAAGCCCGACGCCGGTGTCCGTGGTCGTACCGACGCAGAGCTGCCCGGCGTCGTTCGCGCCCCAGCAGCGGAGCCGCTCGTCGCCGAGCGCCCGCGCACATGCGTGAGGTGCCGGCCGCCAGCGCGGTCGCCGTTGGAACGGTCCCGGGAAGCGGGACGAGAGCCGTCTCGACCAGGTGGTCGGAGCTCCGGAGCTTCGAGCCGGTCCGTCTCGCGCTCGCGCCTTTCGACGTTCCGCTGGGCGCCCTCCGACCGCCGAGCGCGGCGAGCGAACGCGGCGCACCCGTGTGCGACGCCGTCGTCGCCCGCAACGCCGCCTGAACCCGTCAGCGCGTCGCCATCCACCTCGCTCCGCACTTCGGACAGACGTAGCTCGTCATGTTGCCGACGGCGTGCTCCGCGACGCCGTCGGCGCCGCACTTCGGGCACTTGTTCGTGGGCTGGGTGGGCGCGGGAACGTGGATGGGCATGGTGATCCACTCTAGTACCGGATCCCCATCAGCTCCGAGTACAGCCCGTCGATCAGCTCGGGCGTGAGGTCGTCGCGCGTCGGACGGTACATGCGCGCCTTCTTCCAGCGGAGCGCCGCGGGCGGCGGCCGGCCCACGAGGAACCGGCGGTCGACCGCGAGCGCGAGGCCCGGCACCCCCATCGACCGGAAGAGGGCCGCGTGCGCAAGGAGCCGCTGCTCCCAGAACAGCTCGCGGTCGCCGAGGTACTGGATCTCGGCGTACGGGACGTGCCGCTTCCGCGCCAGCGTCGCCACGACGTAGCAGCGGCGCGTGCCACGGGAGAGCAGGACGTGGTGCGCGACCGGGCTCGAGGAGAGGTCCCGGCAGAGCGTGCGCTCGTCCTTGGTCAGCTCGGCCTGGATCTCCTCGATCGACGTCGTGAAGGAGCCCGCGCAGGCGCGAGCCACCTCGGCGATCCGCGGGACGGGCGCGAGCACCAGCTGCTCGGTCTCCAGCATTCGCAGTCCGAGCCGCGTGAACATGCGGCACGCGGCGTCGGAGGGCGTCAGGCACACGAGCGTGTGGTCCTCGAGCGCGACGATGGGCCGGAGCAGCAGGTGGCTGGCCCAGCGGTACTCCTCGAGCACGATCCAGGACGACGGATTGCAGAAGCGCTCCGTGCGCCCGAGCACGCGCCGCGTCGTGCAGAGCGTCCCGATGTACCCGACCACGTTGCCGTCGACGTACAGGGCGTGCCCGCAGCGCGTCGGGTCCGCCCATGGGTTCGTGAACAGCAGCCAGCGCCAGTCCGCCTTCGACATGCGCCGCGTGGGGAAGCGCTGCAGGAGCGGGTAGATCTCCTCGAAAGCCTCGGTCCCGACGCGGCGAACCTCAGTCCGCACTGGCCCGCACCCCTTCGCTCGCGCGCCACGCACGGGCCACCCGCAACGGGCGCGATGACGGCAGCGGTCCTCCGCGTCGAATCATCTCCCGGACGCCCGCGGCGGCGCGGTGATCCGCGGCCCCCTCGAGACACGCGCACGTGAACGCGAACGGGTGCTCCGGCTCGTGCGCGTGGCGGAGCAGGAACCGCGGCGTCTTCCCGGGGACGTTCAGCCCGCGATGGCATGCGTACACGCGAGGGCAGTGCTCGAGCAGGTAGGCGGTCGCCTGCTCGGAGACGTTCCACGGCTGGCCGAACCCGATCGCGAAGTCGAGGCACTCGGCGCCGACGAGCTCGGCCACGCGCTCCAGCGCGTTCGTAATCTCGTAGCGCAGGTCGGATGGGGCGTGCAGGCCCCCGAGATCACGGTGGGCGAAGTTGTGCGCAGCGACGCGGTGACCCATCGCCACGATCTCGCGCAGCTGCGCGGACGAGAGCCCCCGGGCACTCTCGTCCCGGACGGGCGGGTAGGCCTTCACGTCGAAGCGTTCGTGGAAGCGCACGAACTCGCCGATGGTCCGGTCGACGAGCGACGGCACGACGAAGAAGGTCGCCGACACGCCGACGCTCCAGAGCCACTCCGCGGCCTGGTAGTTGCTGGCGAGCCCGTCGTCGAAGGTGAAGAGCACCCGATCGACGGGGGCGGTTCGCCAGCGTCCGTCGAAGAGTGCATCCGCATCCGCCGGCGTCGCGAGCCCGAACCGCTCGCGGCACCACCGCACGATCCGGCTCAGCTCGGGCAGGTCGCGAGGAGGCGTCCCGTGGAAGGTGACGATGCGAAGCCCGGTGGCGCCTCCGTAGAGCTCGTGCCGGTTCCGGTCGGCCCGCCCGCTCGCCTGCCACCATCGCGCCCCCGCCCAGCGCTTCGCCCGATCCAGTGACGTCATCATTTGCGTGTTCCAGCAGGGGGTCGGCGAGGAGTTCGGCGCGAACGTCCGCTGCGGCGACCTGACGCTCGAATGTAAGGGCCCTCGGCAAGCGCAGCGCGCCGCGCAGGTCATCACGGTGGGTAAACCCCGTCTGGAGCGCGCCGCTGGCGCCATGGGTCCGCCCCCGCCCGAGCGGCACCTTCGCGGCACCGGCGCCCTCCCCTTGAAACGTCGCGCAGCCGCGCGCATCTGCTCGAGGTGCACGGCGCCGCGAAACGCCCGGGGCCGCTCGACGTCGCGGAGGGGTGCCACCTCGCGACGCGCTTCGACAGCCCGTCCGTGTTCGGAGCGCTCCTCGACGAGACAGCGGGGAGCTGGCGCATCTCGCCCGCCGGGCCCGCTCGGGCCGAGCGCCGCTACGTGGACGGGACGAACGTGCTCGAGACGGTGTTCACGACGCCGTCCGGGTCGCTGCGGCTGACGGACCTCATGCCGGTGACGCCCCTGTGCTACGCCGGCGCGCGCCGCGCCTCGAGCACGAGCCGCGTCCGCAGCTCGTGCAGCCTCCGCTCCAGCCCCACCGGATGCGGGTGCGGGTTCATGAACCGCTTCACGCCGCCGTGGAACCGGGCGAGCTGTGCCCTCGTCCGCGCCCGTGCGTCGGCGAGCGGCGGAGGGTCGTAGACGCGGCGGCCGCGGCGGAACACGGGAACGAGGAGATCCTCGAAGCTCGCCGCCGGCGGGATCTCGCGCCGGCGTGTCGGGTCGGCGGGATCCAGCATCACGCACGGCGAGGGCAGCCCGAGCCCCTCCTCCCAGATGACGTCCGCGAAGAACTCCGCGTCGTGGAAGAAGCGCCGGACCTGCAGGACGCCCGGGATGGTCGTCTTCTCGATCTGGTCCGACAGCTTGAGCCTCGGCTCCCACGGGGCGTCCGGCGACGACCGGACCGCGCCGAGCTTGTAGACGCCGCCGAGCGCGCCGTCGTCGTGGCCGGTCACGAGCCGCGTGCCCACGCCCCACATCGCGATGGCCGCCTGCTGGTCCTTGAGGCTCTGGATCACGTGCTCGTCGAGCTCGTTCGAGGCGAGGATCGCGGCCTTCGGGAACCCCGCCTCGTCGAGCATGCGCCGGGCCTGCTGCGAGAGCCAGGCGAGGTCGCCCGAGTCGAGCCGGATCCCGAGCATCTCCTTGCCCTGCGTGCGCAGCCAGCGCCCCGCCTCGATCGCGTGCGCCACGCCCTCGAGCGTCGAGTACGTGTCCACCAGGAAGACGCAGTTGCCCGGGAGCGCCCGCGCGTAGGCCAGGAACGCCTCGCGCTCGGAGGCGTGGAGCATCACCCAGGCGTGCGCGTGCGTGCCGCGGACCGGGATCCCGAACAGGCGGCCGGCGAGGGTGTTGGAGGTGGCGTCGCAGCCGCCGACGTAGGCGGCGCGGCTCGCCGAGAGCCCCCCGTCGATCCCGTGCGCGCGCCGCATCCCGAACTCGATGACCGGGTCGCCCTGCGCCGCGATGCAGACCCGGGCGGCCTTGGTCGCCACGAGCGTCTGGAAGTTCACGATGGCGAGCAGCGCGGGCTCGAGGAGCAGGCAAGGGACGACCGGTCCCGAGACGCGGACCAGCGGCTCGTGCGGAAAGACGACGGTCCCTTCCGGGACGGCCTCGACGTCGACGTCGAGCGTGAGCCGCCGGAGCGCGTCCACGAAGGCCGGCTCGAAGAGCGGCGCGCCGTCCGCGCCGCGCTGGTCCTGGAGGAACGCGAGGTCCTCCTCGCCGCAGCTCCAGCGCTCCACGAGATCGATGGCGTGCTCGAGTCCGGCGGCGATCGCGAACCCGCCGCCGTACGGGTTCTTGCGAAAGGAGAGCGAGAACGCCGCCTCGCGCCGGTCGGCCCCCTCCTTCCAGGCCGCGAAGGCCATCGTCAGCTCGTAGAGATCGGTCAGGAGCCCGAGCGGTGGGCGGTAGAGCTCCGATGGCACCCGCATGCACGCTCCCGTCGCTGCGCGGATTGTCTACCGCAGCCCCCGTTCCGTCGCTTGCCTTGCCGGGGCGCGCGCGTAAGTACCTTCCGGACGGAGGCTTCCGATGGCGATGGTGGACCCGCTCGGTGTGTTGAGGACCTTCGAGATCGCCCCCGGGCGGACGGGCAAGCTCGTGTCGATGCCGGCGCTCGAGGAGCGGGGGTTCGGCCCCGTGTCGCGCCTGCCGGTGGCGCTGCGGATCGTCCTCGAGTCCGTGGCCCGCAACGTGGACGGTCACCGCGTCACGGACGAGGACGTCCGCGCCCTCGCGCGCTGGCAGCCGCGCGGCGAGCGCACCCGGGAGATCCCGTACGTCGTCGCCCGCGTCCTCCTCCAGGACTTCACCGGCGTCCCGCTCCTCGTCGACCTCGCGGCGATGCGGTCCGCCGTCGCCCGGCTCGGAAAGGACCCGCTCGCCGTCCAGCCGCTCGTGCCCGTGGACCTCGTCGTCGACCACTCGGTCCAGGTGGACGCCTTCGGGACCTCGGGCGCGCTCCGGGTCAACATGGACCTCGAGTTCGACCGGAACCTCGCCCGCTACGAGTTCCTCAAGTGGGGGACGCAGGCGTTCGACGGCCTGCGGATCGTGCCGCCGGGCATGGGGATCGTTCACCAGGTGAACCTCGAGTTCCTCGCGCGCGGCGTCCTCGAGAAGGACGGCGTCTGGTACCCCGACACGCTCGTCGGCACGGACTCGCACACGCCCATGGTGAATGGGCTCGGGCTCATGGCCTGGGGCGTCGGCGGGATCGAGGCCGAGGCGGCGATGCTCGGCGAGCCGACCTACTTCCTCACGCCCGACGTCGTCGGCGTGCACATGGCGGGGGCGCTCCGCGAGGGAGTCACCGCGACGGACCTCGTCCTCCACGTGACCGAGCTCCTGCGGAAGCAGAAGGTGGTCGGGAAGTTCGTCGAGTTCTTCGGCGAGGGGGCGGCGACGCTCCCGGTGCCCGAGCGCGCGACGCTCTCGAACATGGCGCCCGAGTACGGAGCGACCGTCGGCTTCTTCCCGCCCGACGAGCAGTCGGCCCGGTACCTCGAGATGACCGGTCGGCCGAAGGAGCTCGTGGACGCGTTCCGCGCGTACTACCGGGCGCAGGGGCTCCTCCGGATGCCGCGGCGGGGCGAGGTGGACTACAGCGACGTCGTCGAGCTCGACCTGGCCTCGGTGCGGACGTCCGTGTCGGGACCCAAGCGGCCGCAGGACCGGATCGACCTCCCCGCGCTCAAGGCGACCTTCCGCGACCTGTTCGCGAGGAAGGACGCGACCGGCTTCGGCAAGCCGCCGGAGGAGATCTCGCGACGGTGGCACCTGGCCGGCGCCCGCGGCGAGGGCGGCAACCCGGGCGGCGGGCTCCAGGAGCCGGACTCGGTGCCGGACGGGCGCAAGAAGAACACGAGCACCGACACCGAGTACGAGATGGTCAACAACCGCCCGACGCCGGACCCGGTCCGGCGTGCGCCCGGGCTGCCGATCCCGGATGGCGAGGTGGAGGTCGGGCACGGCGACGTGGTCATCGCAGCGATCACCTCGTGCACCAACACGTCCAACCCGAGCGTCATGCTCGCGGCGGGCCTCCTGGCCCGCAAGGCGGTCGCCCGCGGGCTGAGCGTGAAGCCCACGGTGAAGACGTCGCTCGCGCCGGGCTCGCGGGTCGTGTCGACCTATCTCGAGCGGACCGGGCTGCAGAAGGACCTCGACGCGCTCGGGTTCCAGACGGTGGGCTACGGCTGCACCACCTGCATCGGCAACTCGGGCCCGCTCGACGAACGGCTCGACGCGCTCATCGGCGAGAACGACGTGGTGGTCGCGTCGGTCCTCTCGGGCAACCGGAACTTCGAGGCCCGCATCCACCAGAGCGTGAAGGCCAACTTCCTCATGAGCCCTCCGCTCGTCGTCGCGTTCGCCATCGCCGGGCGCGTGGACGTGGACCTCGATCATGAGCCGCTCGGGATCGGCAAGGACGGCCGCCCGGTGTTCCTGCGCGACGTGTGGCCCTCGCTCGAGGAGATCGCCGGGCTCGGCGACGCGGCGCGAGACCCTGCGGCGTACCGCGACAACTACGGCCGTGGCTTCAGCGAGAACGACCGCTGGAACGCGCTGCCGGTGCGCGGAGGGAAGCTGTACGAGTGGGATCCCGCGTCCACCTACATCCAGGAGCCGCCGTACTTCACGCCATTCCGGACGGAGCCGCTCCCCCACCACGACCTGACGGGCGCGCGCGCCCTCGCGATCTTCGGCGACTCCGTCACGACCGACCACATCAGCCCCGCGGGGTCCATCAAGCCGAGCTCGCCCGCCGGGCAGTACCTCGTGTCCCTCGGCGTGCCGGTCTCGGACTTCAACACCTATGGCGCCCGCCGGGGAAACCACCACGTCATGGTGCGCGGGACCTTCGCGAACGTGCGGGTCAAGAACCTCATGGTTCCGGGCGTCGAGGGGGGTGTCACGGAGCACCAGCCCACGCGTCGCCGCATGCCCATCCACGACGCGGCGATGGAGTACGCGCGGGACGGCATCCCGCTCTGCGTCGTCGCCGGCCACGAGTACGGCGCCGGGTCGTCGCGCGACTGGGCGGCGAAGGGGCCTGCGCTCCTCGGGGTGCGCTTCGCCGTCGCCCGCTCGTTCGAGCGCATCCACCGCTCGAACCTCGTCGGCATGGGCATCGTGCCGTGCCAGCTCCCGGACGGCGTCTCCGCGCAGACGCTCGGGCTCGATGGGTCGGAGACGTTCGACCTGCTCGGCGTGGCGGGGAAGCTCGCGCCGCGGCAGCAGGCGCTCTTCGTCGTGCGGCGGGGCGACGGCAAGGTCGAGGAGGTCTCGGTCACGGTCCGGATCGACACGCCGATCGAGGCCGAGTACCACCGGCACGGCGGCATCATGCCGTACGTGCTCCGCCAGATCCTCGCGCGCCGCGCCTAGACGTTTGCCGATGTGTGCGGACCTGGGCCGGGCGCCCGCGCTTGCGGCGTCAGGGGTGATCGTCGTACGAAGCGTGCATCATGACCCTGCACGTCGCGCTGGCTGTGTCGGCCCTCGCCGCATCCGTGGTGCTGTTCTTCTCGGCCGTCGCACGCCCGCTGGCGGTGCTCACGATCGTGGCGAGCGGGCTCGAGGTGGCGATGGCGTTCGGCGCGCTCCGGCTCCACGTCGCGCGCGTGCCGCTCGGGCTCGTCCTCGGCCTCGCGCTCGCGATCCCCGGCCTCCTGGCGTGGCTCCGCGCATCTTCGAAACCGGCGGTCTCGGCCGCCGCAATCGTGGCGTTCGCGGGAGTACTCCAGGTCTTCGTGTCGCTGAACGGCCGGATCTAGAGGTCTCCTCGCCTGAGCTGAGCCAGCAGGTCCAGGTCCAAGTCGAGGTCGAGGTCCACGTCCAGGCCTCGAGTGGCGCGGCAAGCGCTGTCAGACCTTCCCGGTACGGTCGGGCTGTTGCTCGCAGGAGCGGCGTCGAGCTTCCAGGAGGTCCCGAGAGATGGCCGTGAAGGTGATGGTCGCGCCCGCGATCGCGAACGGTGACGTCGAGAGGCCGGCAGCCGCGCGGACGCGCGAGCGTTCCGCGCCCGCGAAGTCGAAACGCCGGCGCTCGTCGGTGTACGACGCCGACGGCAACGAGGTGTTCATCACCCTCATGTGCCTGAAGTGCCACAAGATGCGGCCGCTCTCGCAGTTCGGGCTGCGCAGGATGACGGACGGCGCGATCCGGAACCAGCCGTGGTGCCGGACCTGCCGGTCCGCCGCCGGCGCCGAGAAGCCGCTCCGCGTGGAGTCTGCAGAAAACGTGGAGTCTGCCGCCGCGAAGGCCCCCGTCGCGCCCGCGCCCGCCGCGGCCTCACCCCTCCGCCGGCCTGGCTCGACGGTGGCCGCGGAGGTCGCCGCAGCGCTCGCCGCCGGCCTCCGGCGCTGACGACCGTTCTGCCCCCAACCTCTGCCGCAGACGCCCGGCCGCGCCTCCGCCGGGCGCCGCGACGGGCGTGCGGCGTTGAGTCGCGGGGCGGTTGCGCGCAGCCTCTTCGAGGCCGACTCGCACATCGAGGGCGATACGCGATCTCTCGCGCGCCCGAAAGTCGCCCAGACGGCCGGTCCCTGCACGCGTTCCGGCGCTCGCTCGTCCGGCTGATTATGGCGGCAGCGCGGCGCCCGCGACGCGTAAATAGACCTTCGGGCTCCATGACTTACGCCCGTGATCTCGTTTGATCCGGAATGTGGGGCACGGGTAGGATGCGTGCCCTCGGTTCACCGCGCTCACCGCATCGCCCAACTCAATTTTTCGCAGGCTGGGGAGTGTCACATGGCTGAGATGCTCAAGAAGAAGCTCAAGGAGAAGATCGAGGCATTCCGCCCCCGTACGCAGAAGCTGAACAAGGAGCTCGCCGACATCGTGATCGACAAGGTCACGATCGGTCAGTGCATCGGCGGCGCGCGGGACATCCGCAGCCTCGTCACCGACATCTCCTACCTCGACCCGCAGGAAGGGATCCGGTTCCGCCAGAAGACGATCCCGGAGACGTTCGCCGCACTGAAGGAGCACACCGTCCCCGGCAGCGAGATGCCGACGGTCGAGTCCTTCTTCTACTTCCTGCTGACCGGCGAGATCCCGACGAAGCAGCAGGCCCAGGAAGTCTTCGAGGACTGGAAGAGCCGCGAGCAGCTCCCGGCGTACGTGATCGACGTGCTCCGCGCGATGCCCCGAGACGCGCACCCGATGTCGATGTTCTCGGCCGCGATCGTCACGATGCAGCGCGAGTCGGTGTTCGCGAAGCGCTACGGCGAAGGGAACCTCAAGAAGACGGAGATGTGGGACCCGATGTACGAGGACGCGATGACGCTCCTCGCGCGGCTCCCCGTCATCGCCGCGTACATCTACCGCATGAAGTACAAGGGCGACACGCACATCCCATCGGATGCGAAGCTCGACTTCGGCGGCAACTTCGCCCAGATGATCGGGCAGAAGAAGCCGTACGACGACGTCGCGCGCATGTACTTCATCCTCCACTCGGATCACGAGTCGGGGAACGTCTCGGCGCACACCGCCCACCTCGTCGCGTCGGCGCTCTCGGACGCGTACTACGCCTACTCCGCCGGCATCAACGGCCTCGCGGGCCCGCTGCACGGCCTCGCGAACCAGGAGGTGCTCGGCTGGATCCAGGCGACGATGAAGAAGCTGAACAACCAGGTGCCCTCGAAGGAGCAGCTGAAGCAGTTCCTCTGGGACACCCTGAACTCGGGGCAGGTCATCCCGGGGTACGGCCACGCCGTCCTCCGCAAGACCGATCCGCGCTACACGGCGCAGAACGAGTTCGCGAAGAAGCACCTGCCGAACGACCCGCTCTTCCAGCTCGTGAACATGATCTACGAGGTGGCGCCGGGCGTCCTCACGGAGCACGGCAAGACCAAGAACCCGTGGCCGAACGTCGACGCGCACTCCGGCGTGATCCAGTGGTACTACGGCGTCCGCGAGTGGGACTTCTACACGGTCCTCTTCGGCATCGGGCGCGCGCTCGGCGTGCTCGCGAACCTCGTGTGGGACCGCGGCCTCGGCTACGCGATCGAGCGTCCGAAGTCCGTCACCACCGAGATGCTCGAGAAGTGGGCGGCCGAGGGCGGCCGGAAGCTGGACAAGTAAGCCGCTTCACGACCTGAATTGCCGAGGGCCGCTCCGCGAGGGGCGGCCTTCTCCTTTTTCCGACCGCTCGGTGGCGCTGCGGGCCCCGCACGACCCGCGCGTATGCGCCGTTGCGCTCGCGATGCGAACGCGCATACGCTGCGCCATGGCGTCGGCATCGACCCCACTCCTCGAGGGCTTCCTGCGCGCGCAGGGGCTCGACTGGGAGGCGCTCAGCGAGGCGGTGCTCGACGGCGTGTTCGCGGTGCGCGCGGACGGGACGGTGTTCTACGCGAACCGCGCCGCGGAGGAGGCCGTCGGCGCGGCCCCGGGCGTCCACCTCGAGGGCGCGGCCCCGGAGATCGCGGCCGAGATCGCGCGGGCCACCGCGCGGGGCGACGACGCCGGCGAGGCGGTCATCCGGCGGGACGACGCGACGTACCTGGCGAAGGTGCTCGCGGTCCGACGCGGGGGGGCGCTCCTCGGCGCGCTGTGCGTGCTCGTCGAGATCACCGACTCAGAGGCCGTCGCCCACCAGATGCGCGAGTACGAGGAGCTGACGCGCGCCCAGGACACCATCATCGACTCGTCGCAGGACGGGCTCTGGATCTGCGACGGCGAGGCGAACGTCCTCCGCATCAACCCCGCCTCCGAGCGGCTCAACTCGGTCACGGCGGACCACGTGGTCGGGAAGAACATGCGGGACCTCGTCGCGGAGGGGTTCATCGACCGCTCGGTGACGCTCGAGGTCCTCCGGACCGGCGGCCCCGTGAACATGTTCCAGACGCGCAAGGACCGGAAGCTGACGCTGAGCGGGGTCCCCGTCCGCGACGAGGCCGGCCGGATCATCCGGGTGGTGGTGAACGAGCGCGACATCACCGAGATCGACGCGCTGCACCGCCAGATCGAGGAGCACGAGAACATGCGGGAGCGGTACCGCGACCAGATGCTCGAGATGCAGCTCGAGAGGATCGAGTCGCGCCGCGTCATCGCGAAGAGCGCGTGCATGCAGAAGGCGCTCCGCCAGGCGATCAAGGTCGCGAGCGTCGACTCCACCGTGCTCGTGCTGGGCGAGTCCGGGGTCGGCAAGGGGCTCATCGCGGACCTCATCCACAAGTACTCGGCGCGCGCCGAGAAGCCGCTCGTGAAGATCAACTGCGGCGCGATCCCCGAGTCGCTCGTCGAGGCCGAGCTGTTCGGGTACGAGAAGGGCGCCTTCACGGGCGCCCAGGCCAAGGGCAAGCCGGGGTACTTCGAGCTCGCCGACGGCGGGGTCCTCTTCCTGGACGAGATCGCCGAGCTCCCGCTCTCCTCGCAGGTCAAGCTCCTGCGGTTCCTCGAGGACGGCCGGGTGATGCGCGTCGGCGGCACGCAGGCGCGCCAGCTCAACGTCCGGATCCTCGCCGCCACGCACCGCGACCTGCGCGCGATGGTCGAGTCCGGATCGTTCCGGCTCGACCTCTACTACCGGCTGAGCGTCATCCCGCTGAACGTCCCACCCCTGCGCGAGCGGACCGAGTGCATCCTCCCGACGCTCCGGCACTACGTCGATCTGTACGGGGAGCGGCTCGGGGTGCAGCGACGGCTCTCCCGCGCCGCGTGCGACGCCCTGCTCGCCTATCCCTGGCCCGGGAACGTGCGCGAGCTCATCAACCTCTGCGAGCGGCTGGTCGTCATGAGCGAGGCGGAGACGATCGACGTCTCGGACCTCCCCGCCGACGTCCTCGGGGGCGCCGCGCCCTCGCCTGCGACCCGGTGGCCCGAGGAGTTCACGCTCGATCAGGCGCTCGAGAGCACCGAGCGGGCGATGCTCCTCGAGGCCCGGCAGCGGTACGGGAGCCAGCAGCTGATCGCCAAGGCGCTCGGGGTGAACCAGTCGACGGTCGCGCGGAAGATGAAGAAGTACGGCATCGTCTGATCCGCGCCCTGAACGACATCGGCCCGCGGCTGCTCACGCTCGTGGGGAACGTCAGGTCCGCGCTCGCCCACGCGTGAGGGACGACGCGGAGGCCCCGCGGGACGGTGCCCGCGGGGCCTCCGGGTCACCCCGCGCTCACCCTAGAAGTAGAACCACATTGCCCCCTGGACGCGGTTCATCTCCCCGCTCTGCCCGTCGAACTGCTGGCGACGGCCGTACTGGTACTCGAGGCCCGCCTCGAGCCCGCCCCAGAGCTTCTGCACCACGTTCACGTGGACGCTCTCCTGGAGCTTGTCCTCGCCGGTCGACGCGACCGCCCTGTCCGCCTCGCGCCGCCCGTAGTAGCCGCTGACGGCGGTCTTCTTCGCGACCTGCGCGGTCGCGCCCGCGTACCCGCCGGTGGTCTTGATGTTCTTCACCTCGGTCCCGACCACCGCGGCGTCGCCGAAGTCTCCGTTGGCGAGGTGGTTCACGCCGTCGAGGTAGCTCACGTACGCCTGGAGCGTGACCGGCTTTCCGAGGGGGACGGGGACCTCGACCCCGAACTGCCCGCCGAAGGCGTCGACCCGGTCCGTCGTGGCGCGGTTCTGGGTGTACGCGACCGCGGCCTGCACGCTGAAGCCGCTCCCCGCGTAGTGCACCTTGCCGGTGAACATCGGGAGCGCCGGGCTCTGGGCGAGCACGGCGGGGATCGAGCCGTCCGGCGTCAGGACCGCGCTCTGCTCGGTCGACACCGTCGCGGTGACGCCTCCGCCCTTCCAGCCGACGCGGAGCTGCGGCGCGCGATTGTAGAGCTGGCCCGCCGGGCCGTTGAAGTCCACCGTGTTGTAGAACTGCTCGTTGTTCTGGAAGTTGGACCAGTACTGGCCTCCCAGCACGAACACGCCGTTCCCCATGGTCGCCTGGCCGTAGGCGTGCCGGAGGCGCAGCCCGCGGCTGTTCGACACGTACGCGCTGCCCTCGTTCGTCACGAAGTCCGCCTCGATGAAGCCCTTCAGCTTCACCCCCTCGGACTCGCCGGTGGTGGTGAGGTTGAACCGGCTCTCTCGGGCGTTGACCATCGCGTCGCCGTGCTTCGCGTCGACATCGCTCGCGAGCGGAACGGCGCTCGCGCCGCCCGCGAACTCGGCCACCTTGCTCCCGCCGCCGCCCGCGATCCGGTCGCTGTAGATGAGGTCGACCTTGGCGTAGCCGCCCACCTTGAGGTCGGCGGCGGCGGCCGGGTCGGAGAAGAGGAGCAGCGCGACTGCGCCTGCCGCGCGCCGCAGCCTCCACAGGGTCGTCCGGCGTTCGGTCTTCGATTCGCGTGTCATCATCGGTCTCCCGGCACTCTCGTGCCCAGTGGTCCTGCGCCTTCGGTGGGGGTGGACTTCGCCTCTCCTCGCGCGCCGGCCCTCAGCGTGCGGCCGAGACCTCCTGGAGGGCCGAGTCGAGGATCTGGAACCCGCGATCGAGCTGCTCGGCGGTGATGACGAGCGGCATCAGCGTGCGGATCACGTTGCCGAAGCTTCCGCACGAGAGGAGGACGAGCCCCTTCGCGTAGCAGAGCTTCACGAGCTTCTTCGTCTCCTCCGCCGCGGGGGTCTTCTTCTCGCGATCGCGCACGAGCTCCATCGCGAGCATCGGCCCCTTGCCGCGCACGTCGCCGACGAGCTCGTACTTCTGGTGGAGCGCGTCGAGGCGGGCCCGGATCTCGTCGCCGAGCTCCACGGCCCGGGCGAGGAGGCCGTCGGCGAGCAGGATGTCGAGCACGGCGAGCGCGGCGCGGCAGGCGATGGGGTTCCCGCTGAACGTGCCGCCGAGCCCGCCGACGTGGGGCTCGTTCATGAGCTCCGCCCGCCCGGTGACCGCGCTCAGCGGGAGCCCTCCGCCGAGGCTCTTCGCGGTCGTGACGAGGTCCGGCGCGATCCCCCAGTGCTCGATCGCGAAGAGCTTGCCGGCGCGCCCCATCGCGCTCTGGACCTCGTCGACGATGAGGACGATCCCGTGCTTCTTGCAGATCGCCTGGAGCTTCGCGAAGTAGTCGGGCGGCGGCGTGATGAACCCGCCCTCCCCCTGGATCGGCTCGGCGATCACCGCCGCGGTCTGATCGGGCGCGACGTTTCCGACGAAGAACTCCTCGAGGTAGTCGGCGCAGGCGGTCCCGCAGGACGGGTACTTCAGGCCGAACGGGCACCGGTAGCAGTACGCGCTCGGCATCCGGTACACCTCCGGCGCGAACGGGCCGAAGCCGTGCTTGTACGGCTTCACCTTGCTCGTGAGCGTCATCCCGAGGAGCGTCCGGCCGTGGAACGCGTTCTCGAGCGCGATCACCGCGGGCCGGCGCGTCGCGTGCCGCGCGATCTTGACCGCGTTCTCCACCGCCTCGGCGCCGCTGTTCGCGAGCAGCGTCATCTTGTGGAAGTCGCCGGGCGCGAGCTCGTTGAGGCGCGCCGCGAGGTCCACGTAGGGCTCGTACATCGCGATGTGGAAGCAGGTGTGGATGTACTTCTCCGCCTGGTCCTTGATCGCCGCGACGACCTTCGGGTGGGAGTGGCCGACGTTCACGACCCCGATCCCGCCGGCGAAGTCGATGAGCTCCCGCCCGTCGACGTCGACCATCACCGCGCCATGCGCCTCCCGGATGAAGCCGGGCGTCGCGTGGAACGTGCCCTGCGGCACGTGGCGGTCGCGGCGCGCCTGGCACTCGGCCTGTCTCGATGTCATGCGCAGCATCTCCTCGCTGGCGACGGGCCGGTTCGACTCGAGCCGGTTCCGCATCGCCCGCTCGACCGGATAGCAGCGGCCGTACCAACGGCCCCTCTCGGCCCCCGCGCGCGCCGCGAGACCTCAACTCCTCGACTTCAGGGCGGGCCCCGGGAGCTGCACCCGCGGCGGCGCGGCCTCCGGCGCGCCGGCGCCGATGCGCCGCTGCCGAGGTCGATGCGCCGCTGCATCGAGCGGCGATGCATGGACGGCTGCGCCCGCGGGCCCGATGGCCACCCCGGTGGCGGCGGCGGGCGGTCGGCCGGCCGCTGTCCAAGCACCCTGAACTCTGCGCAAGATCGCGTTCGTCCCGGCGAGCCGCCCGTGTCCGCGTCCCGCGCTGCCGGCCGCCCCCCTCGCGGTGGCACGCTGCTCGCTATCGGCGATGACCACTGGGACGGCCGCGAGGGGCGCGCCGACCTCGAGGAGGAATCATGATGCGACGGATCTTCGCGGCTCTCGCAGCGCTCGTCGTGGCCGGCCCCGCTCTCGCCGGCGCACCGCGGGACTACTTCAAGGTGGGTGTCGTCACCGAGCTGTCCGGCGACCTCGCGACGGGCGGCAACGTCACGAAGCGTGGGTACGACCTCTGGGCGCAGGCGGTGAACGAGGCGGGTGGGATCGCGGTCGGCGGGAAGAAGTACCCGGTGAAGCTCGTCTACGCCGACGCGCAGTCGAACCCGTCCCAGGGAGCGGCGGCGGCGGAGCGCCTCATCACGCAGGAGGAGGTCGACTTCCTGCTCGGCCCGTACTCCTCCGGCGTGACCCTCGCGGTGGCGCCCGTGGTCGAGAAGTACAAGGTGCCGATGATCACCGGCTCCGCCGAGTCGCCGCTCATCTGGCGGCAGAAGTTCCTGTACACGTTCGGGACGATCCCGCCGATCAACTTCACCGGCGCGTCCGCGATCCAGACGCTCGCGGCGCTGTCGCCGGCGCCGAAGACCGCCGTGATCTTCGGCTCGAACGACACCTTCTCGAAGGCGACCGCCGAGGCGTTCGAGGCCGCCGCGAAGCAGTCCGGGATCAAGGTCGTGAAGTTCAACATCGTGCCGGCGGGTCAGGACCTGACGCCGCTCATGTCCGCGGTGAAGGGGCTCAGGCCCGACATCGTCGCCTTCGGCGGTCACGACGAGGAGCTCATCAAGCTCGTGAAGGGGCTGCACCAGATCGACTTCGCGCCGCGCGCCCTGCTCATGCACTACGGCGTGACCGAGCCCGCGTTCGTCGAGGCGTTGAAGGGAGACGCGAACGAGGTCTTCGGTGGCGCGGTCTGGACCGAGACGACGCCGACCAAGGGGCAGGTGCTCTGGAAGGATGCGCCCTCGTACGCCGCCGCGGCGGTGAAGGCCTTCTCGGTGCCGGCCGACTACACGCAGGCTGGCTCCTCCGCCGCGGGGATCGCGTTCCAGGTCGCCGTCGAGCGGATCAAGGCGACGCCGCCGCTCGGCGAGTCGGCGCGGGCCGAGCTCGTGAAGGCGCTCGAGGCCGTCGACGTCCAGACGTTCTATGGACGCGTGAAGTTCGCGACCGAGGGCGAGTTCTACCACTCGAACATCGGGCTCTCGCCGCTCACCGTCCAGATCCAGGCCGGCAAGGTCGCGGTCGTCGGCCCGGCGAAGAACGCCATGAAGGCGCAGTACCCGATGACCCCTTGGAGCAAGCGGTAGGGACCGGGAGCCGGGGCGGCGCGGCGGTCGCGCCGCTCCGGCGCCGCGCTCGCGGGAGCGAGGAGGACGTCATGGAGCTGCTGCCACAGGCGCTGATGGACGGCGTCATGCTGGGCGCGATCTACATCATCATCGCGGTGGCGTTCTCGCTCGTGTATGGCGTGATGCACGTCATCGACTTCGCGGTCGGTGAATGGATCATGTTCGGGGCGTTCGCCGGCTTCTACCTGAACCGCGCCACGGGCATGGACCCGTTCCTCCTGCTCCCCGCGGTGTTCGTGGTGTTCGCGGTGCTGGGATACCTCCTGCAGCCCGTCATCCAGCGGGTGCTCTCGGGCAAGAAGGGCAACCCGCTGCTCATGGGGCTCGTCTTCACCTTCGGCCTGTCGCTGATGTTCCGGGGCCTCGCCCAGACGTTCTTCGGCTTCTACAGCCTCTCGATCCCGTCGCGGTTCTCGACCGGGTCGTTCTTCTTCGAGAAGGGCAGCTTCTTCCTGACCGTCTCGCACGTCCGGCTCGCCGGGCTCGTGTACGCGATCGCGATCACCGTCGGGCTGCAGTACCTGCTGAAGCACACCGACTTCGGCCTCGGCGTCCGCGCCCTCGCCCAGCACAAGGACGCGGCGGGGCTCATGGGCGTGAACAACCGGCGCACGAGCGCGTTCGTCTACGCGATCTACGTCGGGGTCAGCGCCATGACCGGCGTGCTCATCGGCACGATCCTGGCCGTCTCCGCGAAGATGGGGCCCGAATACACCATCTTCGCGTTCTTCGTGGTCGTGCTCGCCGGGATGGGGTACCTCGCCGGCGTCCCGGCGGCCGCGTTCCTCCTCGGGATCATCCAGTCGCTGTTCCTCATCTACCTCGACCCCGGGTACACGCTGCTCGCCGTCTTCGGCGTCCTGTACCTCATCCTGCTCGTGTCCCCGACCGGCCTGTTCAGGAAGGGGGTCTGAGCCATGAAGGACCGTCGCCTCCTCGCCTCGTTCGTCGTCCTGGCGGCGCTCGCGTGCGTGCCGGCGGTGCTCCGCGACACGTTCCTCCTGCGCGTCGCCACCGAGGCCATCATGTGGGTCGGCCTCGCGGTCGCGTTCGACGTTCTCGCCGGCTACACCGGCTACCTCAACTTCGGGCACGGCGCGTTCTTCGGGATCGGTGCCTACACCACCGCGATCCTCATGGTCCGCGCGGGCTGGCCGTTCGTCCCCGCCGCGGCCGCGGGCGGCGTCGTCGCGGCGGTCGCCGCGGTGATCGCGGGGCTCCCCACGCTGCGGCTGCGCGGCGCCTACTTCGCCATCGCGACCTGGGCGCTGTCGCGCGGCGTCCAGCAACTCGCGCTCATGATGCCGGCCACCGGCGGCCCCGACGGGATGCGGCTCCCGCCGTTCCTGCACCCGCAGTTCTTCTACTACGCGATGCTCGGCGTCGTCGGCGCGACCTTCGTCCTGCTGTGGTTCCTGCTCGAGCGCGCGCCGTTCGGCCTGAAGCTCAAGGCGATCCGCGAGGACGAGCAGGGCGCGAAGGCGCTCGGGCTGAACCCGACGCTCCTCAAGATCCAGGCGTTCGTGCTCTCCGCGGTCCCGACCGGGGTGATCGGCGGCGTCTTCGCGTACTGGGTCACGTTCATCGATCCCGCCTCGGCGCTCGGCGATCTCGTGAGCGACCAGGCGCTCGTGATGGTGGTGTTCGGCGGGATGGGGACCCTCATCGGCCCGGTGGTCGGCGCGATCCTCATCTTCGCCTTCAAGACGATCTTCTGGGCGTACCTCGCCGAGTACGAGGTGCTCTACGTCATCATCCTCGGCGCCGCGATCGCGCTCAGCGTCGTGTTCCTCCCCAACGGCGTCCTCGGCGCCCGCCTGCGTCGAGGCGCGCCCAGGCCGCTCCCCGTGCCCGTCACGCCGGCCGCCGCCGGCGCGGGCAAGCTGGAGGCCTGAGCCATGCCCGAGCCGATCCTCAGCGTCGAGTCCGTGAGCAAGGCGTTCGGCGGGCTCATGGCCGTGTGCGACGTATCGTTCCAGATGCGCCCGGGCGAGATCGTGGGGCTCATCGGTCCGAACGGCGCCGGCAAGACCACCCTCTTCAACGTGATCAGCGGCTACTTGGCGCCGACGCGCGGGCGGATCCTGTTCCACGGCAAGGACGTGAGCGGCGACCCGCCGTACGCGCTCGCCGCGCGCGGCGTCGGCCGAACGTTCCAGGTCGTGAAGCCGTTCGCCGGCCTGTCCGTCATGGAGAACGTCGTCATCGCCGCGTTCCTCCGTCACCCGCGCCGCGCCGACGCCGAGGCGCACGCCCGCGAGGTTCTCGAGCTCACCGGGCTCGCCGACCGCGCCGACCTGCCCGCCGCGAGCCTGACCCTCGCCGGGCGCAAGCGGCTCGAGATCAGCAAGGCGCTCGCCCTCGAGCCGTCGTTCCTGCTCCTCGACGAGGTCGTGGCGGGCCTGAACCCGACGGAGGTGGATCGCACCATCGAGCTCATCCTCGCGCTGCGCGAGCGCGGGATGACCATCCTCATCGTCGAGCACATCATGCGGGTCATCATGAAGATCAGCGACCGGCTGGTGGTGCTCAACTTCGGCGAGAAGATCGCGGAGGGCGCGCCCGCGGAGGTCGCCTCCCACCGCGCCGTGATCGAGGCGTACCTCGGGGAGGCGCGCGCATGAACGTCCTCGAAGCCGTCGACGTGTCCGCCGGCTACGGCGACACCCAGGTCCTGTGGGGCATCTCCCTCGCGGTGCGGCGCGGCCAGCTCGTCGCGCTCATCGGCGCGAACGGCGCCGGGAAGACGACCGCGCTCAAGACGATCTGCGGCCTCGTCCGCACCAGCGCGGGGTCGCTCCGCTACGAGGGCGCGGTCATCAGCGGAAAGCCCGTGCACGAGATCGTGGACCTCGGGATCACCCTCGTGCCGGAGGGCCGACAGCTCTTCCCGAAGATGACGGTCGAGGAGAACCTCCGCGCGGGCGCGTACCTCGCGCGCACGAAGGCCAAGAAGGATCGGAACCTCGCGCGCGTCTACGAGACCTTCCCCCGGCTGAAGGAGCGCAAAGGCCAGATCGCCGAGACGATGTCCGGGGGCGAGCAGCAGATGCTCGCGATCGGCCGCGCGCTCATGCAGGACCCCGCGCTCATCATGTTCGACGAACCGAGCCTCGGCCTCGCGCCGCTCATGGTCGAGGAGATCTTCCGCGTGATCCGGGCGCTCCACGCCGACGGGCTGGCCGTGTTCCTGGTGGAGCAGAACGTGAACCAGACGCTGAAGGTCGCGGACTACTGCTACGTGCTGGAGA
This sequence comes from uncultured delta proteobacterium, assembly GCA_963721145.1. GTDB lineage: Bacteria > Myxococcota > Myxococcia > Myxococcales > Anaeromyxobacteraceae > Anaeromyxobacter. The sequence continues at coordinate 944,130 of CAVRIC010000002.1, forward strand.
ACGGCCGGATCGTCCAGGAAGGGACCGGCCACGAGCTGGAAGCCGACCCCAAGGTGCGCGAGGCGTACCTCGGCTTCTGACGCGCCGACCGCTTTCACCGAGGCCACGAGAGGACCCCATGTCCGCGATCCCGCTGAAGGACGAGTACCTGCTCCGCCAGAAGTGCTACGTCGGCGGAGCCTGGGCCGATGCCGACGACGGCAAGGTCCTGCCGGTGCACAACCCCGCCACCGGCGAGCAGCTCGGCACCGTGCCGCGCATGGGCACGGCGGAGACACGCCGCGCGATCGAGGCGGCGCAGGCCGCGTGGCCGGGCTGGCGCAGCCGCACGGCGAAGGAGCGCGCGGGCCTGCTTCGCCGCTGGTTCGACCTCATCCTCGCGAACCAGGAGGACCTCGCGATCCTGATGACGGCCGAGCAGGGCAAGCCGCTCGTCGAGTCGCGCGGCGAGATCGCCTATGCCGCCTCGTTCATCGAGTGGTTCGCCGAGGAGGGGAAGCGGATCTACGGCGACACGATCCCCTCCTACGCGCGCGACAAGCGGATCGTGGTCCTGAAGGAGCCGATCGGCGTCGTCGCGGCGATCACGCCGTGGAACTTCCCCTCCGCGATGATCACGCGCAAGGCCGGCCCCGCCCTCGCGGCGGGCTGCCCGGTCGTGCTGAAGCCCGCCACCGCGACGCCGTTCTCCGCCCTGGCGCTCGCCGAGCTCGCCGAGCGCGCCGGGATCCCGCCCGGGGTCTTCAGCGTCGTCACCGGCGCCTCCGGCCCGATCGGGAAGGAGCTCACGACGAACCCGATCGTCCGCAAGGTGACGTTCACCGGCTCGACCGCGATCGGCAAGCAGCTCATGGAGCAGTGCGCCTCGACCGTGAAGAAGCTGTCGCTCGAGCTCGGCGGCAACGCGCCGTTCATCGTGTTCGACGACGCCGACCTCGACGCGGCCGTCGAGGGCGCGCTCGCCTCCAAGTACCGGAACACCGGCCAGACCTGCGTCTGCACGAACCGCTTCCTCGTCCAGGCGGGCGTCTACGCCCCGTTCGCGGCGAAGCTCGCGGAGGCGGTGGCCAAGCTGAAGGTCGGCAACGGGCTCAAGGCGGACACGCAGCAGGGCCCGCTCATCGACATGAACGCGGTCCGGAAGGTGGAGGAGCACATCGCGGACGCGCTCGCGAAGGGCGCGAAGATCATGAGCGGCGGGAAGCGCCACGCGCTCGGCGGGACGTTCTTCGAGCCCACCGTGCTCGTTGGCGCGACGGCCGACATGGCGGTCGCGCGCGAGGAGACGTTCGGCCCGCTCGCCCCGCTGTTCCAGTTCTTTACGGAGGCGGAGGCCATCCGGATGGCGAACGCGACCGAGTTCGGCCTCGCGGCCTACTTCTACACGCGCGACCTGGCGCGCGCCTGGCGCGTCTCCGAAGGGCTCGAGTACGGGATCGTCGGGATCAACGCCGGGCTCATCTCGACGGAGGTGGCGCCGTTCGGTGGGGTGAAGGAGTCCGGCACCGGGCGGGAGGGCTCCAAGTACGGGATCGAGGACTACCTCGAGATCAAGTACCTTTGCATGGGCGGGATCACGCCCTGACCTCGGAGGCCAGCCATGCCCGCGTCGCGTCCCCGCGCAGTCGTCCCCCCGGCCGAGGGGCCCGACGCCGAGCTGACGGCCGCCCTCGACGCGCTCGGGCGCGAGGGCGCCGCCAGCCTGAGGTGGCTCGACACGCACGTGCCGGGCCTCTGGTCGGGGTCGCTGCGGGCGCGCCCCGAGGCGCTCGTCGCCCTGGCCGTCGGGCTCGGACGCCTCGCGCGCGAGCGGCAGCTCGTGCTCGTCGACCGCGACGCGGAGCTGGTGGTGGCGCGGCTCGACGTGCCCGGCTCGATCGTCGAGACGCTCCAGGGGATCCAGGCCCGGGGAATCTCCTGCGCCGAGCTCTCCCACTCGGACGCGCCGGTCCCCGGGCTCGACCGGTACCTCGAGATCCAGCGCTACGCCTTCGGGCGCAGGACGGGCGCGGAGATCGCAGCCGCCGCTGCCGACATTCCGGAGAAGCTTCGCCGCGACGTCCTCGCTGAGCTGCGCGAGCGGACGCCGGCGATCGCCCCACGCGACGCCGACCGGATCCTGCGCATCCTGTGGTTGAACGAGGAAGCCGCGGTCCGGTTCGCGCCGGCGCGACACCTCGCGCAGCTCGTGTGGCTCTTCGAGCAATGCGAGGCGCACGCCGGCATCTTCCTCGCCGCGGAGGCGCCGGGAGAAGGCTCGGGGGCCGACGCGCACGTGCTGTTCGCGGTCCAGAATCCGCCGCAGCGGGACTTCATCGCCCAGGTCCTCGAGGTGTTCAACGCCCTCGACCTCGGCGTGCGCCGCTCCGTCACGCTCACCGTCGCCACCGGGGCACAGCCCGTGTTCCTGGGCAGCTTTCATGTGCTGCACAGGAAGGGACAGGGGCTCGCGCCCGGATCGGCGCTCTTCCGCCGCCTCCGCGGCGAGCTTCACAACACGCAGATCCTGAACACGGACTCGCCGACCTACCGCGACTTCGTCCTCGCCCGGCTCATGACCGGCGAGGAGGCCTCGCTCGTGAGCGCGTTCATCGGCTTCTGCCACACGAACTGCGCCCACAACCAGCCCACCCGCTACACGCACGAGGACGTGATCCGGGCGTTCCACTCCAACCCGGAGATCTCGCTCCGGCTGGTGCGGCTGTTCGAGCTCCGCTTCGATCCCGACGTGAAGGATCGCGACGCGCGCTGGGGGCGCGAGTCGGCCCAGGCCGAGCGCGAGCTCGCGGCGTACAACACCGGCCACCGGATGCTGGACGACTTCCGCCGGTCGCTGTTCCGGACCGCCCTCGCGTTCATCCGCCGCACCCTGAAGACGAACTTCTTCGTCGCCGAGAAGCGCGCGCTCGCCTTCCGGCTCGACCCGGCCTATCTCCAGGACCTCGGGCCGGACTTCACCGGCGATCTTCCGCCGGAGCGCCCGTTCCGCGTCACGTTCTTCTGCGGCCGGAACGGCGTCGGCTACCACATCGGCTTCTCCGACATCGCGCGCGGCGGCTGGCGGACGATCCTCACGCAGAGTCGCGACGACTACGTGACCGTCGCGAACACGGTGTTCCGCGAGACGTACGTGCTCGCGCACACCCAGCACCTCAAGAACAAGGACATCTACGAGGGCGGCTCGAAGCTCGTCGTCGTGCTGCGGACGCCCGACCTCGCCGACCGGGAGCGGACCCGACAGATCTTGCACAGGGTGCAGTACGGGTTCGCGAGCGCGTTCCTCGACCTGTTCGTCACGGAGGGCGGCAAGGCGAAGCACGCGCGCGTCGTGGACTACTACCGCGAGGACGAGCCGATCGAGCTCGGGCCCGACGAGAACATGCACGACGAGATGATCGAGGCCATCGCCGCGCTCTCGGTGCGCCGCGGGTACGTGCTCGGAACCGGCATCATGTCCAGCAAGGCGGTGGGCATCAACCACAAGCAGTACGGCGTGACCTCGACCGGCGTCGTGACCTTCGCCGAGACCGCCATGCGGGAGCGGGGGGTGAACATCCGCAAGGACCGCTTCAGCGTGAAGCTCACCGGCGGCCCGAACGGCGACGTGGCGGGCAACGCGATCCGGATCCTGCTCGCGCGCTGCCCCGGCGTGCAGATCCGGCTCGTGGTCGACGGCACGGGCGCGCTGATGGATCCGAAAGGCCTCGATCGCCGGGCGCTGTCGCGCATCGTGCTGAAGAGCGACGCGGACGCCTTCGACCCGGCGCGGCTCTCTCCGGGAGGGTTCGTGCTGTACCGGAACGTCCGCCGGACCGAGGGGCTCCGCGAGCTGTTCCGGCGGGTGGAGATGACGCCCTCGGGGCTGCGGGAGAGCTGGGTCACCGTCGACGAGTTCCACAAGGAGCTCGACGCACTCCTCTTCACGGTCGAGGCCGACCTGTTCATCCCCGCGGGCGGGCGTCCCGAGACGGTGGACGGGACCAACTGGCGGCAGTTCCTTCGCGACGACGGCTCCCCGACCGCGCGCGTGATCGTCGAGGGGGCGAACTCGTTCCTCACCCCGGACGCGCGGCGGCGGCTGCAGGAGGCGGGCGTCGTGATCCTGCGCGACGCCTCCGCCAACAAGTGCGGCGTGATCTCGTCCTCGTACGAGATCATCGGGAACCTCCTCCTGACCGAGAAGGAGTTCCTCGCCAAGAAGGAGGCCTACGTCCGCGACGTGCTCGCGATCCTCGAGAAGCGCGCCGCCGACGAGGCGAACCTCATCTTCCGGCGCCATCGGGAGGAGGCGGGGAAGCGCAACTACACCGAGCTCTCCGACGCGATCAGCCTGGAGATCAACGCCCAGAAGGCGCGGCTGTTCCAGTTCTTCGAGGCCCACCCCGACGCCTGGAAGAAGCCCGCCTATCGGCGGGCGCTGCTCGCGCACCTCCCCGCGCTGCTCCGGAGCTCGCCGCAGCATCGGCTGCGCGTGAAGGCGCTCCCGTCGAAGTACCGGTCCGCCATGCTCGCGGCCGAGATCGCGACCACGATGGTGTACCGGCAGCGGTTCGAGCCGAGCTTCGAGGTGGCGCTCGAGGAGTACGCCGCGGCGATGTTCCCCTGACCGCGGCGACCGCCGCGCTCGTCAGCTCCCGAAGCTGCCGTCGAGCTTCGCGCGCGCGGCCTCGAAGCCGGCCTTCTCGCCGGGGGGCACCGCGCGCCGCTCCGTCCGGAGCACCTCGAACGGATCGAGCACGCGGCCGGAAGCGTCCTCGAGCTGATAGTGAAGGTGCGGCGCGAACGAGTGGCCGCTGTTCCCGGACGCGGCGATCACCTCGCCCTTCCGGACCTTGCGCCCGGGCTGCATCTCCTTCGGCAGTGCGTCGAGGTGAAGGAAGATCGCATGCCGTCCGGTCGCGGGGTCGCGGACGTCGAGGCAGTTGCCGTTCGCGGCGAAGTGCCAGGTGCGCCGCTCGATCACGCCGTCGAACGGCGCGATCACGGGTGATCCCACCGGCGCCTTGAAGTCGACGCCCTTGTGGCGCCGTCCGTCGCGCAGCAGCGAGGTGATCTGCTCGTAGTCCGCGACAGGCGGGTCCACGAGCCGCGCCTCGACCTCGCGTCCGTCCGCCCGGTAGTAGCGAGGCCAGCGCGCACCCTTCGGCTCGTACCGGTACGCCGCGAGGACGGTACCGAGCTTCGACGACGCGTAGCGCAGCGCGAGCACGACCGGCTCGCCCGAGACGGGCACTCCGGGCGCCACCGCGGACGGCGGCGACCACAGCACCTCGAGCTTGTCGCCGCGGCGACCGTCTCGGGCGACCTGGAGATCCCATACCAGCAGCCGGTTCACGACCGCCGTGAGCTCCTCGGCGTGCCGCCGCTCCTCCTTCGAGAGCGCGAGGCCGATCGACTCCTCGAGTGCCCCGTTCACGGTCACGACGAGGCGATGGACCCCGGGGATCTCGGTCGCCGTCGGAACCGCGATCGCCGTCGGGGTCGCCGTCGGGGTCACGGTCGCCGTCGGGGTCACGGTCGGGGCCGGGGCCGCGCTCGCGGTCGGGACCGCGGTCGGGGCCGGGGTCCCCGCCGCGCTCACGCTCGCCGAGCCGGGCGCCTTCGGCGCAGTTGCGCGGCCGAGCCAGAAGCCGGCCGCCAGCGCGACCAGGATCGAGATCGAGAACGCGGTCGCGGTGCGGCCGCGATGAGGACCCTCGCGGCGGGAGGAGGGAGGTGGATCGAGCGCGAGGCTGACCATGGGAAGTTCCTGTGCAAGAGAGGCGACGACCTGACGAACGCTTCGCGACCGCCCGCTCTTCCGCGGGCAACCCGTACGGACGATCCTGGGGCATGCCCGGCCGGCAGGCCACCAGCCGAACGGGTGGCGCCGCCCTGCCCGGGCTCAGAAGAACAGCCGGTCTACCACGCCACGCGACCACTCGAGGATCGTCGGCCAGCCGACCACGGCGTCGAGCGCAGTCTGCGCGAGGTCGAGGGAGACCTTCTCCTCGACGACGCTCGCGCTGCACGCGACGAGCCGGCACGTGCCCGACCGGCGCGCCTGGTGGAGGAGCGCGGCGGGGTCATCCGGCTCGCCGTCGTGGGCCTCGACGAGGACCCGGACCGCAGGCCCGAACAGGTACACGTCCACTCGATGACCCGCCGCGGCCGCCGCCAGCGCCGCCGAGCCGGCGAGGCGTAGCGCGCCCGCGTCCGCGTGCGACAGGAAGACGACGATGCGCCGTTCCGGCATGCGGGCACTCATACGCGAGAACCGGCCGGCGTGCTATGACAGCGCCGCCATGGCCGACGAGAAGAAGCCCGGATCGGCGGGTCCGGTCGTCATTCGCAAGGGACACGTGAAGCCGCCGCCCCCCGGCGCTCGCATCGAGACGCCGCAGGAGGAGGTGCTCGCGCCCGAGCCGGCGAAGCAGGAGAAGCACGATCCGCGCCCGCTGTGGCAGCGGCTCGCCGACGACAAGGCGGGAGGGCGTACGTCGCCGGCCACATCCGGGCCGGCATCGCGGCGCGGTCCGCCCCGCGGCGATCGTCCGGGCAACCGGGACCGCAGCGGTAGGCGCGAGAAGCCGGCGCGGCCTCGGGAGGAGCAGCGCGGCGCATCCGGCGAGCCGCCGGAGCGAGGCGAGCCGCCGCCGGCCCCCGAGCTCGCGGCGGCCGACGAGGGCACGTTCGCAGACATGTTCGCCGCGTCGGACGAGGCGCCGCGCCAGCGGTTCCAGGTCGGCGACAAGGTCGCGGGCAAGATCATCCAGCTCGGCCACGACGTCGCATTCCTCGAGCTCGGGTCCGGGATCGCCGAGGGGATGATCGACGTCGCGGAGCTGAAGGACGCGGACGGAAACGTCGCCGCCCGCGAAGGCGACATCGTGGACGGGGTGGTCGTGAAGGCCGGCCACCGCGGCGTGGTGATTCTCGAAGGGCCACGGCCGCGCTCCGCGCGACCACGCGCGCGAGGCGCTCGTGGAGGCCGCCCGGACCGGGCTCCCGGTCGAGGGAATCGTCAAGGCGGTGAACAAGGGCGGCCTCGAGGTCGAGGTCCACGGCGTCCGCGCCTTCTGCCCCGTCTCGCAGATCGACGTGCGCTTCGTCGGCGATCCCACGTCCTTCGTCGGACAGAAGCTCCTGTTCAGGGTGCAGCGCGCGGACCAGCGGGACGCGGTCCTCTCTCGCCGGGCGCTCCTCGAGGAGGAGCGCGCCGCGAAGGCCAAGACGACGCGCGAGAAGCTCGCGCCGGGCGCGGTGTTCGACGGCGTCGTCACGAGCGTCCAGGACTACGGAGCGTTCGTGGACCTCGGCGGCGTCGAGGGGCTCGTCCACGTGTCCGAGCTCTCCTGGGATCGCGTGTCGAAGCCGCAGGACCTCCTCAAGTCGGGAGACGGGGTCCAGGTGCAGGTCCTGAAGATCGACCAGGACCCGAAGAAGGGCGAGCGCATCAGCCTGTCGGTGAAGACGCTCACGCCGCGCCCGGAGCCGAAGGGCGGGCCGGAAGCGCCCGCGCGCCCCGCGCCGCCGCCGCCGCCCAGGGCCGGGGACGTCGTCGAGGCAACGGTGGACAAGATCGAGCCCTTCGGCGTGTTCGTCCGCTTCGCCGGCGGCCGCGGGCTCGTCCCGGCGAGCGAGACCGGCACCCCGCGCGGCGCGGATCTGCGCAGGGCGTTCAAGCCGGGCGACACGTTCCAGGCGCTCATCCTCGCGATCGACGAGCAGCACCGGATCCGGCTCTCGAAGACGGGCGCCGAGCAGGCGGCGGAGCGGAAAGAGGCCGCGGAGTACATGAAGGCGGCCGCCCCGAAGACGAGCGGGAAGGGCTTCGGGACGCTCGGGGATCTGCTGCGGCAGAAGCTCGAGCGGAAGTAGTCACGTCCCGTCCGCGCTCGTGCCCTCACGCGCAGCGCAGCGGCGGGGCAGCCGGATCTCGAACACCGTCGCGTCCACGTCCGATCGGAACCGCGCAGCGCCGCCGTGCGCCCGCGCGATCTCGCGCACGACGAACAGGCCGAGCCCGAGCCCGCTTCCGCCCTGCGCCCCGCGCTGGAACGGCTCGAAGAGCTGCGGTCGGAGCTCCGCCGGGATCGGCGCGCCCGCGTTCTGCACCTCGATGGCAAGCTCGGCCTCGTGCGCCGTGACGCGGACCTGGACGGGCGCACCGGGTCTCCCGTACCGGAGCGCGTTCTCCACGAGGTTCGAGAGCGCCTGGGTGAGGCGCTCGGGATTGAGCTGCGCGGCATCGTCCCCGTCCACGGTGAGCGACAACTCCGCGTCCGGATGCGCGGCGCGGATCTCGGCGACGACCCGTGCGCAGACGTCCCCCGCCCGCACGTCCGCGGCCGAGAGCGCCACGAGGCCACCGTGCCGCGTCCGCGCGAGGTCGAGGAGGTCCCGGATCATCCCGTCCATGCGCGCGACCGTCCGGCGCATGCTCGCGACGACCTGCCCCTGCCGATCGCTGACAGGTCCGAGGCGGGTGAGCAGGCCGAGGTTCCCGGCGAGCGCCGCGAGCGGGTTCCGCAGATCGTGGCTCACGATCGCGACGAGCCGCTCCTGCTGGGCTCCGATGCGGCGCGCTTCCTCGCTCGCCGCCTCCGCCGCACGCCGGGCCCGCTCCGCCTCGTGCCGCGACCGCTGGAAGCGCGCCGCGATCCACGAGGCGGCGCCCCCGAACAGCACGAACCCGGCGAGCCGGTGCACGTCGTCCGTCGTGGACACGCCGAGCCGGAGCGGCGGCCCGAGATAGAGGAGGTCGAACCCGAGCGTGCACAGCGCCATCGTCACGAGGCCGGGGCCGAGACCGCCGTACAGCGCGCTGACGAACACCGCCACGAGCGGGAAGTACAGGTACGCGCCCCCGAACGGACGCACGGTCGCGCTGGTCGCCGCGAGCGCGACGGCCGCGACGCCGACCGCGAGCGCGTAGCTGCGCCGCCGCGAGGGGAGGGACGTCATGGAGCCATCCGAGATCTACACTGTCTCCCGACGCGCCGCCGTGCCGCCACCCCGCTCCTCAGGGGTCGGGCGGCGCGGCGATGGGCGGCGCGGCCCTGGCTGGGAGGGCCGGCTCCAGCACGAGCCGCCGGACGTCGATCGGGGAGAGGTTCGCCCACGCGCCGACGAGGTAGCCGGGCCCCTCGTCGCCGATGGCACCGAGGGGCAGGTACCGCACACCCGCCGGAAGCGGCGTCGCGTCGACCGTGCGCCAGCCGCTGCCGTCGTGGATCTCCGCCCAGGCGTGGCCGAACCCGCGGAGCCGGCCTTCCACCGGGACGAGCGCGACCCCGAAAACGACGCGCGCCGCTCGCCCGGCGATCCGCGCCGCGGCGGCGAGGAGGACGGCGTGCTCGGTGCAATCACCCTCTCGGTGGGTGGCGACACGGGACGCGACGTCGATGCCGCGGGTCATGGTCTTCCGCTCGACCCAGGCGCTCACGACCGTCGCGAGCTCCTCGGCGGCCCGCGACCCGGCATGGCGCTCCACCTCTTCCCGGAACGGCGCCACCTCTGGACGGTCGAAGTCCACGAGGAAGCTCGCGCGGCGGTGGGCCGCCGTGGGCCGGCGCGTCGCGGACGGACTCCGGCCCTCGAGGACGACCGCGACGCGGCCGCCGGACTCCCGGACGCCAGGAAACCATTCTCGCAGGCTCGCGAGCTTGGGCAGGGCGGACGCGTTCAGCTCGATCGTGGCGCGGAGCGGGCCGCCGACGGCGAGCCCGGGCGCGCTCTCCACGTCGAGCACCGCGAGCAGGATCGCGGCGGTGTCGTCCCCGCGCGCGACGCCCGTCGCGGAGGCGACGACGGCAGCCACGGCGAGCGGAGCGAGGCGCGTCATGGCGCGAGGTGCTCGCGGGGGAGGCCGTCGGGAGCGGGCATCACGGCGCGCCGCGCGACCACACGCGCTCGACCACGAGCTTCGTCGGTCCGACCGGCATCTCGCCGATCGCGAAGAGCCCGTTCGCGTCGAGCTCGCCCGCGATCCGGATCGGGCCGAGCTCCATCTGCGCGCGGCGCGCCCCGGCAGGATCCTTCCGGTAGACGATCGGCAGCGCGGCGACCGGATTGGCCTCGACCGAGTAGGCCTCGTGGCGGAGGTCGCCCCTGGGCGCCTTCGCCGTGGCGGCGAAGCGGCGCGCGAACCAGAGATCCGTCGAGAGCCCCGCCTTCGTCGCGAACGTCCCGCGGAGCGGCTTCCCTTCCTTCTCGCCCTCGTACCGGAACGTCTTTCCGTTCTTCCCACGGGTGAGGTGGATCGTCGTGTCCGTCTCGCCGTTGGTGACGTGGGCGTAGCTCCCGGACGCCAGGAGGTCCTTCGCGTCGATCTCCTCCTCGGAGTACGAGTCGACGGCGACGAGGTCGGCAGGGCCGCGGGGCATGAGCTGCGCGCCGTACGACGTGGACACCCGGCCTCCGCCCTTCCGGTCCCACAGGATGTGCTCGGAGTACCCGATGGGCGTCCCCCCGATGTGCATCACCGCAAGCTCGGCGAAGCGGGCCCCGGCCCGCGGGTCCTCGCCGCCACCCTGGAGCGAGGTCGCGAGCCCCTTCACGGCGCGCGCGAACGTCTTGCCGTACCCGGGCTCGTCGTGGAGGCACAGAAACGAGTGACCGTCGTGCGCGTAGATCGCGACCTTGAGCTGGCCGACCATCGGTCCCTTCTCCGTGGTCGTCTGGTAGACGAGCTCGGAGACCACGAGCGCGCTGCCCGCCACCGCGGAGATCTCGACCGGCCGCACCATCAAGAGCTTCAGGTTCTTCTTCACGGACTCGGCCAGCCGCCACGTCGTCGCCCCGACGTCGACGCGCTTCGCGAAGAAGGTGCAGGTGAGCGACTGCTCCGTCCCGAGCGAGATCGCGAGCTCCTCGGCCCCGTCGGCGACCTTCACCTCGGGCGCGGTCGCCGCCTCGACCGAGCCCCGGATCCCGCTCGGCGTCGCGAACGCCTTCGCGGCGAGCGGCGCGAGCTCACGCTCCATCGCCTTCTGGATCGCGGCGGCGGCCTCGCTCTCGGGAGCTCTCGCCTGCGGCGCCGTCGAGGGGGGAGCCGGCTCGGCGGCGTGGAGTGCTACGGCGAGCGCGGCGGCGACGGAGAGTCCGGTCATCGGGGGCTCCTTCGGCGGGTTCCACCGACGGTACCACGCGTCGCAGCGTCTAGGGCGCGAGCCCCCGGCCATCGCCGGTCGTCAGCGCGTGCCGCGGATCGACCGGCTCGGCGCGCTCGCGCGGCGCCTCCTCGATCTCGAGCGCCCACGGCCCGAGCCCCCCGGCGGCCGCGGCTCCGAGGTTCGCGCGCACGACGAGCCCGTCGCGGCGGAGGGTGAACGCGGCCCCCTCCACCGCGACCTCGGGGAAGCGAGCCGTGATCGCGGTGAGGTGGCGGTGGCGGAGCGCGAGGAGCCGCCGATGGTGCGCACGGAGCTCGCCGTGGCGCCCGTCGCGCCGGTGCGTGAGCCGCGAGGCGGTGAACGTGGCCGGCGCCTGCGGGTCGGGCACGTCCTCCACCCCCTTCGCGATGAACTCGCCGGTGCGGCCCTTGGACACCGCGCGCGCGAGCGCCGGGTCCCCGTGGCTCGTGAAGTACAGGAACGGGCGCGTCTCGCCGTACTCCTCGCCCATGAACAGGAGCGGGGTCCCCGAGCCGAGGAGCACCAGCGCGGAGGCGGGTACGAGCGCTTCCCACGGGACGAGCGTCGCGATCCGCTCGCCGCGCGGCCGGTTCCCGACCTGATCGTGGTTCTGGAGGCACGTGACGAAGCGCGAGGGCGAGAGGCCCCGGACCTCGGTGCCGTGCGGCCGCCCGCGGTACGCCGAATGCTGCCCCTGGTACGTGAAGCCCTCGGCGAGGGCCCGGCGCACGTCCTCGGCGCGGCCATAATCGGCGAGGAACGACTCGCGCTCGCCGGTGAGGAGCGCGTGGATCCCGTGGTGCAGGTCGTCCGCCCACACCGCGGAGCAGCCCCAGCCCGCCGGCGGCGCGTCGAGCACGCGCCGGTCGTTCCGGTCGCTCTCGGCGATGACGTGAACGACCCGACCCGCCGCCCGACCCGCCTGCTGCGCCCGCTCGCTGATCTCGGCGACGAGGTGGCGAGGGCTCGCGTCCTCGATCGCGTGGGTCGCGTCGAGGCGCAGGACGTCGACGTGGAAGTCTCGCACCCACTGGACCGCAGCGCCGACCATCAAGGAGCGGATCGGGCCCGAGTCGGCGCCGTCGTAGTCGAAGCCGTCGCCCCACGGCGAGTGGTGACGATTCGTGAAGTACGGCCCGAACTCCGACAGGTAGTTCCCCTCCGGACCGAGGTGGTTGTAGACGACGTCGAGACAGACCGCGAGCCCGAGCGCGTGCGCGCGGTCGACGAACCGCTGCAGCGCGGCGGGCCCGCCGAGGTGCTCGTGGACCGCGTACGGGAGGACGCCGTCGTAGCCCCAGTTGCGCTCGCCGGCGAACGGCTGGACGGGCATCAGCTCGATGCAGGTGACGCCGAGGTCCACGAGGTCGGGCAGGCGTGCCGCCGCCGCGTCGAGCGTCCCTGCCTGCGTGAAGGTCCCGAGGTGGACCTCGTAGAGGACGAGCGCGTCGAGCGGGAGCCCGCGCCAGCCCGCGTCCCCCCAGGGATGGCGCGACGGATCGAGCACGGCTGAGGGGCCGTGGACGCCCTCGGGCTGTCGCCGCGATCCGGGGTCGGGTCGCACGCGGCCGTCGTCGAGCACGAACGCGTACACGCTCCCGTCGGCGAGCCCGCGGACGGTCCCCTCGAACCAGCCCCTCCGCTGCGGCCTCAGCGGCGTGTCGCGCCCCGCCGCCCGGACCGCGATGCGCCGCGTCCTGGGCGCCCACACCGAGAAGCGGGCGCCTCCGGGAATGAGCGTCGGCCCGTGTACGCGCTCCCGCATGCCAGGTGGAAGTTAGGTTACGCGGCGACCGGAGGGACCCCGCCTTAGGGTTCCTGAGGCTCGATCTCAGGGCTCGACTGAGAGGTGGCCGTGCGCTAGCTTGGGTGCCCCGACATGACGTAGGAGCCCGTCGCCACGCGTGTTTTTCCGGCGAGACGCAAGAACGACGGCGAGAAGCAAGAACCCGGAACGCTGAAACGAGGAAGCCAGATGTCCACGAACGACCGTCCCACGAAGAACCCCCATCTCCTCGGCTGGGTGGACGAGATGGCGAAGCTCGCGAAGCCCGACCGCGTCTACTGGTGTGACGGCAGCGAGGCGCGAGAAGAAGAGCCTGACCGAGCAGGCGGTGGCGCGAGAAGGTGCTGATCCCGCTCGACCAGAAGAAGTGGCCGGGCTGCTACTACCACCACTCGAACCCGAACGACGTCGCCCGCGTCGAGCACCTCACCTTCATCTGCACGCCGACGAAGGAGGAGGCCGGCCCGACCAACAACTGGATGGACGCCGACGGAGGCGTACAAGAAGCTCGGCGCCATCTACGACGGCGCGATGAAGGGCCGGACGATGTACGTGGTGCCCTACATCATGGGCCCGTCCGACTCGCCGTTCTCCAAGGTCGGGATCGAGATCACCGACTCGGTCTACGTCGCGCTGAACATGGGGATCATGACGCGGATGGGGAAGGTGGCGCTCGACCGGCTCGGCGACGTCGAACGAGTTCAACCGCGGCATGCACTCGGTCGCGGACTGCAACCCGGAGCGGCGCTTCATCTGCCACTTCCCGCAGGACAACACGATCTGGTCGGTCGGCTCCGGCTACGGCGGCAACGCGCTCCTCGGCAAGAAGTGCCTCGCGCTGCGCATCGCGAGCTACCTCGCGAAGAACGAGGGCTGGCTCGCCGAGCACATGCTCATCCTCGAGGCGGAGAGCCCCGAGGGCGAGGTCTCGCTACGTCGCGGCCGCGTTCCCCTCCGCCTGCGGCAAGACCAACTTCGCGATGCTGATCCCGCCGAAGACGTTCGACGGCTGGAAGATCCGGACGGTCGGCGACGACATCGCGTGGATGCGCGTCGGGCGACGGCGGACAGCTCTGGGCGGTGAACCCGGAGTTCGGCTACTTCGGCGTCGTCCCGGGGACGAACAGCAAGACCAACCCGAACGCGATGAAGTCGATCGAGAAGGACACGCTCTTCACGAACGTCGCCCGGACCGCGGACGGCGACGTCTGGTGGGAGGGGAAGGACAACGAGCCCTACGCCGAGATGATCGACTGGAAGGGCGCGACCTGGAAGAAGGGCTCGAGCGAGAAGGCGGCCCACCCGAACAGCCGCTTCACCGCGCCGATGGCCAACAACCCGGCGCTGTCGCGCTTCGCGCACGATCCGAAGGGCGTTCCGATCTCGGCGCTCATCTTCGGCGGCCGCCGCTCGACGACGATGCCGCTCGTGCTCCAGTCCTTCAACTGGACGCACGGCGTGTACCTCGCCTCGACGATGGGCTCCGAGACCACCGCCGCCGCGCAGGGGCTGAAGGAGGGCGTGCGCCGCGACCCGATGGCGATGCTGCCGTTCATCGGCTACGACGCGGGCAGCTACTTCCAGCACTGGCTCGACATGCAGAGCCGGATCCCGAACCCGCCCAAGATCTTCATGGTGAACTGGTTCCGGAAAGGCGCCGACGGCAAGTTCCTGTGGCCGGGGTACGGCGACAACATGCGCGTCCTGAAGTGGATCCTCGACCGCTCCCACGGGCGGGTCGGGGCGGAGGAGACGATCGTCGGCTACGTGCCGCGCGAGCAGGACCTGAACCTGGGCGGCCTCGACATCAGCCAGGACGCGGTCCGCGCTGCGATGAAGGTGGACCTCGGCGAGTGGGAGGTCGAGCTCGAGTCGCAGAAGGAGTGGTTCGACAAGCTCGGGAAGACCCTGCCCCGGCCGCTCGCCCTCACGCGTGAGCTGCTGCTCGAGCGGGTGAAGACGGCACGCAAGGTGAAGTAGCGTTCACCTGCCGCGGAATCTCGGGGCCCGGCCGGAGACGGTCGGGCCCCGCGCTTTTCTGGTCCACGTCCACGTCTACGTCCAGGTCCGGGCATCTCCGCTCATATCGCGCTACAACCTCGCCATGTGCACCCTCGCCGTCGCCTGGCGCGTGGACCGGCGCTGGCCCATCGTGGTCGGCGCGAACCGCGACGAGCGGCTCGGCCGCGCCGCAGAGGGATGGGCGCTGCGCGACGGTCAGAACGGGATCCGCCACGCCGCCCCGCGCGACGCGGTCGCGGGTGGGACGTGGATGGGGGTCTCGGCGCGCGGGGTGTTCGCCGGGCTCACGAATTACCATGCCCCGCTCGCCTGGTATCCCGATCCGACGCGGCGATCGCGCGGCGAGATCGTGGGGCTCGCCCTCGCCGCCCCCTCGGCGGCCGCCGCGCGCGAGGCGCTCGGCGCGTTGGCGGCGGAGCGCTGGAACCCGT
Source organism: uncultured delta proteobacterium (assembly GCA_963721145.1). Classification (GTDB taxonomy): domain Bacteria; phylum Myxococcota; class Myxococcia; order Myxococcales; family Anaeromyxobacteraceae; genus Anaeromyxobacter. The sequence continues at coordinate 959,486 of CAVRIC010000002.1, forward strand.
TCCACCTCCTCGTCGCAGATGGCGGGTCGGCGTTCCTGTGGTGGTACGACGGCGAGCGGACGGCGCTCACGGACCTCGCCCCCGGACTCCACGTCGTGACGGAGCGATCCCCCGTCGGGAGCTGCCCTCGCGGCGACCTCGTCCGGTCTCGGTGGCCGCTCGAGCCCTCGGTCGCGCACGTCCGCGACCTCCTCACGGTGCACGGTCCTCCCCAGGGCGCCGACACCTGCATCCACGGCGATCCGGAATACGGGACGCGCTCCTCCGCCGTGCTTCGGCTCGCGCCGGACCTGTCCGCGTCCGAGCTCTACGTGGCGGACGCCCGGCCGTGCGTCGCCCCGCTCGAGGACCGATCGCCCCTCCTCGGAGCGCTCGCGCGGATGGCTTGACGGCCCTCACCCGCCGCGGCATGAGAGGGACCGCCATGGGACTTCTCGACCGCGTCGCGTTCACGAAGCAGGACGTCGAGCCGCCGGAGGCGATCGACCTCACCGACCAGAACGAGTTCCGCATCCTCTGGCCGGGCGGGCCGGAGGTGACGATCCCCTCCCTGCGGCTGCGTGACTTCTGCCCGTGCGCGGGCTGCGTCGAGGAGGGCACCGGCCGGAAGATCCTCGATCCGGCCACGATCCCGCCCGACGTTCGACCGCTCGAGATCCTCCCCGTGGGCAACTACGCCGTCCAGATTCACTGGTCCGACGGCCACTCGACGGGCATCTACACCTGGCAGACGCTCCGCGACGCCGCCGGGCTCGGGCGGTGACGCACCCGGCCGCGCAGAGCCGCGGCGGTCACTCCTGCCAGAGCACCTTCGCGCCGGCCGCGTACCAGCGCTCCAGCTCCGGCGCGTAGCGCTCCTCGATCACGCTGCGCTTGATCTTCATCGAGGGCGTCAACCACCCCCCCTCGACGGTCCAAAGGTCCCTCGCGACCGCGATGAACGCCAGGCGCTCGTAAGGCGGGATCTTGCGGTTCACCTGCTCCAGCAAGGCCTCGAGCGATCTCGTCACCTCCGCACGGACGCTCGGGTCCTGCACCGCGCCGTGCACGTGCTCCGCGAGCTGAACGACGGCGTGGGCCGCGGCCTGTCCCGAGCCGGCGACGCAGCTCTGCTCGATCCGGCCGTCGGCGTTCAGCATGTTCTCGATCGGTGCGGGCGCCACGTACTTGCCCTTGGTGGTCTTGAAGAGCTCCTTGAGGCGGCCCGTGATCATGAGCTGGCCGTCGGCGATGACGCCCCGGTCGCCGGTCCTCAGGAACTCGTCCGCGGTGAACGCTTCGCGCGTGAGCTCGGGCTCCTTGAGGTAGCCGATCATGCTCCCCGGGCTCTTCACCAGGACCTCGCCTTCCTCGCTCAGCTTGCACTCCACGTCGGGGTGGGGATGGCCGACGAAACCGGGTCTGCCCCGGCCCGGGCGTGTCACGTGCGAGTAGCTGAAGTTCTCGGTCATGCCGTAGCCCTCGAGCAGCTCGAGGCCGAGATCGCGGTACCAGGTCAGGACTTGCGCCGGCATGGGCGCCGAGCCGCTGCCCGCGAAGCGCACCTCCCCGAGCCCCAGGTTCCGGAGGATCTTCTTCTTGATGATCCCCGAGACGATCGGCACCTTCAGCATCCGCTCGAGCCTGCTCTGCGGGACCTTGGCATGGACGCCGTGCTGGAACTTGAGCCACAGGCGCGGCACGGAGAGGAACAGCGTCGGGCGCGCGCGCTTGAGATCCTCGATGAACGTGTCGACGCTCTCGGCGAAGTAGAGGTGGGCGCCCGCAACGAGCGAGACGCACTCCGCGACCCAGCGCTCCATCGCGTGCGCGAGCGGCAGGTACGTCAGGTAGCGATCGCGTGCGTCGACGGCGAGCAGCTTGATCATCCCGTGGGTCGGGGCCGAGATGGTCGCGAAGCTGTGGATCACGCCCTTGGGCCGGCCGGTGCTGCCGGACGTGTAGATGATGAGCGCCCAGTCCTCGGGGGATCGGCGGGGCTCGTCCGGGATCGGGTCGTGCTGCGCGACGATGGCGTTCCACGCGGGGAAGCTCGTCTCGGGCGCCAGGGGATAGGCGACGCACGGCAAGCCTTCGGGGACACCCTTCCTGATCTCGTCCCAGCCATCGAGCTTCCCCACGAAGAGGAGCCTCGCCTCGCTGTGCTCGAGCAGGTGGCGCACGCTGTCGGCGTCCAGCGTCGGGTACAGCGCCACGGAGACGTGACCCGCCATCCAGATGGCGAGGTCGCTCAGGATGAAGTGCGCGCAGTTCTTCGAGATGATCGCGATGTGGCTGCGCGGCGGCAGGCGCAGCGAGCGCAGATACGCCGCCATGCGCTTCGACTCGTCCAGCGCGCGCGCGAACGAGATGTCGTCGACGCGACCTCTCCCGACGGGCTGGGTCAGGTACACCGCGTCCGGGCGCTGCCGGGCCACCCGGTAGAAGTGGTGCAGGATCACGTCGTCGTCACGGATGTCCGTCATCTCGCCTCCTGGGCAGCCTGGACTCGATGCGCTGGCTCGATCACGCCGGGCTGCGCGCAGGCGCCGCGACGTGCACGTACCGGTTCACGTCGGGACCGTGGCCAGCCCGCTCTCGACCGAACCGGACGGAGCGCGGGTCTCCGCGTCCGCCGCGCAGCGCGTGGACGAGCAGCTTCACGGTGTTCGCGTCGGCGTGGCGGCCCATCGCCTCGGCGGCGAGGATGTCGGAGGCGCCGCGCGCGTCGTACGCATGCTGGCGGAACGGGCGCGCCTGCGTCAGCGCGACGAACGTGCTCGCGACGGAGATCACCTCGATCGATCGCGCCGGCGGCCGTGACAGGGCGGGGTACCCTTGCCCGCATCGCCAGTGGTGGCTGTACGCGGCGATCACGGCGGGGTGCGCGCCGAGCACCGATGCGAGGTGATATGCGCCGATGAGCGGGTGCGCGGCGACGCGGCTCGCATCGTCGCGGCCGAGCCGCTCGCGCTGCCGCAGCACGCGCGCGGGCAGGTGGCGCATGCCGATGTCGTGGAGGAGCGCCGCCGCGGCGAGCTCCGGCAGGCCCCGCGCGCCCCCCACCACGGAGAGCAGCATCCGGACGGCCACCGCCGCCGTGGCGAACGCGTGCAGGTGGATGGGAGCGCCCGATCGCCGGATCGCGAGGAGCTCCTCCAGCAGGATCTCCGGGAGCCGGATCGCGAGGAGCGCGGACCGGACCGCCGCCTGCACGCCGGTGCCGGCGAACAGATGGCGGTAGACGTGCTCCTCGAGCGGAACCTCGACGTCGGCGGCGAGCGGCGTCTCCTCGAGGGTGCGGCCGGGGTCCGGCCGCGCGCGGCGGCCCACCTCGGTGATCGCATCGAGCGAGAGGATGCTCCCGCTCGCGGCGATGGTCTCGCCGCGGCAGTCGACGAGCTCCTCCGTCAGGATCAGCCGGTCGAACATTCCGCTGAAGGTGACGGTACCAGAACCCGCTGCGCGCCGGGAGGCACGACCCATCGAAGACCGCGCCGCCACCCGGCGGAGGGAGCGCCGGGTCCTCCGAGCTGGCGCTCGCCGGGGCCCGCGCGCTCGCCTGGGGCTGGGACCTGCGGCTATCGCCGCCGGGCGCGCGCGAGCGCTCGATCCATCTCCCGGCGCGACTCGCGCTCCGCGATCGCATCGCGCCGATCCTCGTGCGATCGCCCCTTCGCGAGGCCGAGCTCCACCTTCGCCCAGCCGTCCTTGAAGTAGAGCCGCAGCGGCACGAGCGTGTAGCCGCGCTGCTCGATCTTCCCGCGGATCCGGTCGATCTCGCCGCGCCGCATGAGCAGCTTGCGATCCCGCAGCGGTGCGTGACCGAACTGGGCCGCCTGCTTGTACTCGCCGATCCGACAGTTCACGAGGAACAGCTCGTCGCCGCGCGGCATCGCGTAGGCGTCGGAGAGGTTCACGTTCCCCTCGCGCAGCGACTTCACCTCGCTCCCCGTGAGAACGAGCCCGGCCTCCCAGGAGTCCTCGATCTCGAAGTCGAACCTCGCGCGACGATTCGTCGCGACCACCTTCTCGCCGTCGCCCGGCTTCCCGCCCCCCTTCCTCTTCATGGCAGGCGCACGTTGTCGATGAGCCGCGTCGTGCCGACGAACGCCGCGACGAGGAGCACGCTCCCGGGCGCAGCGCGAGCGACGGGTGCGAGCGTGTCGGGATCCACGATCTCGACGTAGTCCACGCGCACCCCGGCGGCGGCGAGCCGCTCGCGGGCGCGGGCGCGCAGCCGCTCCGTATCCCGGTCGCCGCGGGCGGCGGCGTCGCGCGCCTCGAACAGCGCTCGGGAGAGCGACAGCGCCCGGCCTCGTTCCTCGGCCGACAGGTACGCGTTGCGGGAAGACAGCGCGAGCCCGTCCGCCTCGCGCACGATGGGCATCCCGACGATCTCGACCCCGAAGGAGAGGTCGCGCACCATCGCGCGGATCACCGCGAGCTGCTGGAAGTCCTTCTCGCCGAAGACCGCCACGTGCGGCCGCGTCAGGTTCAGAAGCTTCGCCACGACGGTCGCGACCCCGCGGAAGTGGCCGGGGCGAGACGCGCCGCAGAGCCCCTGGGCCGACGCGCTCCACGTCCACCCAGGTCTCGTGACCGGGCGCGAAGATCTGGGCCGGATTCGACGGCGCGAGCACGCGGTCGATGCCGGCCGCGCGCGCACTTCGCGAGGTCGCCCTCGAGGTCGCGCGGGTAGCGCGAGAGGTCCTCGTTCGGCCCGAACTGGGTCGGGTTCACGAAGATCGTCGCCAGGGCGAGGCCTCCGGCGCGGGCCGCTCGGGCGTCGGCGCGATGCGGCGCGCCTCGCGCAGGAGCGAGAGGTGGCCGTCGTGCAGGTAGCCCATGGTCGGGCACGAGCGCGATGCGAACGCCCGCCTCGCGGTCGGCGCGACAGCGCGCCTGCCACGCGGCCGGGTCCGTGATGAGCTCGGGAGTCCTCACGCTGATCCCGTCGCGCGGACCGGCCCGCATCAGACCGGAGCGCCCATCACGCCGCCCTGCGGCTCCTCGCGGTCGTCGTCCTCGGCGGACGGGCACGAGCCGGACCGACGACGAGTGGAAGCTGTGCTCGTCGGCGGGGAAGGTGCGCGCCTTCACCTCGCCGACGTACGCCGCGACCGCGCCCTGGACCGCGGCGCCGAGCTCGGCGAACCGCTTCACGAACTTGGGCGTGAAGGTGGGGTCGAGCGCGAGGAGGTCGTGGAGGACGAGCACCTGGCCGTCGCACGTGCGGGCCCGCGCCGATGCCGATGGTCGGGATCCGGAGCTGGCCCGTGACGATCCGGGCGAGCTCGGCGGGGATGCACTCGAGCACCACCGCGTAGCACCCGGCGGCCTCGAGGGCGCGCGCGTCCCGCAGGATCTGCTGCGCCTTGTCGGAGTCCTTCCCCTGCACCACGTAGCCGCCCATCTTGTGGACCGACTGCGGCGTGAGGCCGATGTGGCCCATCACCGGCACGCCGGCGCGGACGATCCGGCGGATCACCTCGACGAAGTCGGCGCCGCCCTCGAGCTTCACCGCCTCGACGCCGCCCTCGGCGACGAGCCGCATCGCGGCCTTGACCGCCGTCGTCGACGCTCGCCTGGTAGCTGCCGAACGGCATGTCGCCGACGAGGTGGGCGCGCGCGCCGTCGCGGTCGAGCCCGCGGCGCACCGCGGCCGAGTGGTAGATCATCTGGTCGAGGGTGACCGGGAGCGTGGAGTCGTGCCCCTGGACCACCATCCCGACGCGAGTCGCCGACCAGCACCACGTCGACGCCGGCGGCGGCCGACGAGGCGCGCCGCGGTGGCGTCGTAGGCGGTGACCATGGCGATCTTCTCGCCGGCGTCCTTCATCCGGCGGAGCTCGTGGATGGTGACGCGCTTCTTCGGCGCCGCTCTGGGTCGACATGCTCGGAACCTCCGGTGTAGGCCCCGCGCTTCGGGGTCCTGCCCATTGGCGAGAGAGGAGAATCTAATACGTTCGCGTGCCCAGTGGCACGTAGTGCTGCGTCCCCTTCCGGTGCCTCCGGATGACGGCGAGGAGCGCCTCGACGTCCTCCGCGTTTCCCTCGAGGTCGATGTCGCTCGCGTTGACGACGAGCAGGGGCGTCTCGTCGTAGTGGAAGAAGAAGTCGTTGTAGGCCTTGGCGAGGCCCTCGAGCCACGCCGCGTCGATCGAGCGCTCGTAGTCGCGGCCGCGGCGGCGGACCCGGGCGAGGAGCACCTCGGGGCGGGCCTGCAGGTAGACGACCAGGTCGGGCTTCACGACCCGCGGTCCGAGCAGCTCGTAGACCCGATCGTAGAGGGCGAGCTCGTCCGTGCCCAGGGTCAGCAGCGCGAAGATCCGGTCCCTCGCGAAGAGGTAGTCGGCGATCGTCGACCGGCTGAAGAGGTCCTGCTGGAAGAGCGCCTGCTGCTGCTGGAAGCGCGACAGGAGGAAGAAGAGCTGCGCCTGGAACGCGTGCTTCTTCCGGTCTTGGTAGTAGGCGCGGAGGAAGGGGTTCTCCTCCGGGGCCTCCTCGATCAGGCGAGCCCCCAGCCGCTCGGCGAGGATGCGGGCGAGCGCGGACTTGCCGACGCCGACCGGCCCTTCGACCGCGATGTAGCGAGGCCGCTCCGTCATTGGGAATCGTGCGAGAGCGCGGGAGCTTGCCACGCCAGTTCTTGCGCCGCAAGCAGCGCAGCGCTGCGCCCGCAGGCCAGAGCCCCCGCGCGCGCGCTGCGCTGCGAGCGTGACATTTCGATCGCGGATCCCGTGATCCCTGGATCAGGGGCTGGTTGACGCCGCATGCGGCGTCACGTATCGTCGCCATCGTTCAGCGGAGGCCGGGCGGGGAGGCGTGAGCATGGCGAGCCGAGTGGCGACCAAGGCGAATACCCGGACGGCGGACGAGACCGCCATCGATCCAGCGTTCCACCGCGCCATCCTGAAGATCGCGCTCGAGCTCAAGAAGCCGAACGCGCCGTCCTACGAGGCGATCGTCCTCTCGACGATCCGGGCGATGCGCCTCGATCCGGTGAGGTTCCGGCGGTACCTGGGTGAGAACGGGGCAAAGAACATGAGCCTCCTCCTGGCCACGGCCCGCACGATGGGATCGTAGAGTTTCACGGGCGCCCGCTCGACCGATGGGCGTGGGCGGGCAGAGCTAGCGGGTGGGCGCCCGTGAAAGTGAGAGGTCGGCGGTCGCGCGCTCGAGGGCCGCCCACTCCGCGACGGTGAGGGTCTCGCCGCGCCGGCCCGGGTCCACCGCCGCGCGCTCGAACGCGGCCGCGAGTCGCGCCGGCTCGTCGATGCGTGCGGCCGCGAAGCGCGTTTGCGAGCGTCTTCCGGCGCTGTGCGAACCCCGCCTTCACGAGCCGGCGGAAGCGCCCCTCGTCGCGCACCTCGTCCGCCGGGGGGCGGAACAGCGCGACGAGCACTGCGCTCTCCACCTTCGGCGGCGGGAGAAACGCGCCCCGGGGGACGATCCGCTCGATCGACACCTCCGCCTCGCGCTGCAGGAGCACGGAGAGGATGCCCCACTCGTGCGTCCCCGGCGCGGCCGCGAGCCGCTCGGCCACCTCTCGCTGCAGCAGGAAGACGGCGCGCGCGATCCGCGGGGCCTGGTCGAGGAGCGAGAAGAGGATTGGGGAGGTGAGGTGGTAGGGGAGGTTCCCGACGACGGCCAGCTTGGCGGTCCCCTTCGACTCCGCGCCGCCTGCGGCGGCGCTACGCTCAGGGTGAGCGGGCATCGGGGGCGCGGTCCCGCCGTGCACCCGCAGGATCTCGCCGTAGTCGATCTCGACCGCGTCGGCCTCGAGCAGGACGACCCGTTCGCCGAGCTCGCCCCGCAGCACCGGCCGCCATGTCGCGGTCGCGCTCGACCGCGATCACCCGCGCGTCGCGCGCGGCGAGCCGCGCCGTCAGGTGGCCGAGCCCGGCGCCCAGCTCGACGACGAGGTCGCCCTGGCCCGGCGCGGCGAGCCGCGCGATGTCGTCGAGGATCCCGTCGTCGCCGAGGAAGTTCTGCCCCCAGCTCTTCTTGGCGCGCAGCCCGTACTTCTCGAGCAGCGCCCGTGGGCTGGGGTAGCCGGTCCGCATCACAGCCGCCAGGCCGGATCGGCGTTGAGCTCCGGGCCGGCGCGCTCGCCGCGCAGGAGGGCGTGGGTCCCGGCGACGGCGATCATCGCGGCGTTGTCGGTGCAGAGCCGGACGGGCGGGACGAACACCTGCATCCCCTCGTACTCCTGCGCCCGCTCCGCGACCGCGGCCCGCAGCCGGCTGTTCGCGGCCACGCCGCCGGACAGCGACGAGCCGATCGAACTGGAGCCGGCGCGCGGCACGGAAGGCCTTCTCGACGAGCGCGCGGACGATCGCCTCCTGGTAGCTGGCGCACAGGTCGGCGAGCGCGCCGCCCCTCGGGGACGCCGTGCTTCCGGACGTGGTGGAGGAGCGCGGTCTTCAGCGCCGGAGAAGCTGAAGTCGAGGTCCGCGCCCTTCACGATCGCCTTCGGGAACCGGTGCGCGTTCGCGTCGCCCTCCCTCGCGAGCCGGTCGATCGCGACGCCGCCCGGGTACGGCAGGCCGAGGAGCTTGGCCCCCTTGTCGAAGGCCTCGCCGGCCGCGTCGTCGCGGGTCTGGCCGAGGAGCCGGTAGTCGCCGAAGCCGCGGGCAGCGTAGAGCGAGGTGTGGCCGCCGGAGACGACCAGCCCGAGGTACGGGAACGCCGGCGGCGGCTCGGCGAGGAACGCCGCGACGAGGTGCCCCTCGAGGTGGTTCACGCGCACGAGCGGCTTCTGCCACGCGACCGCCAGCGCCTTCGCCGCCTGGACGCCGACGAGCAGCGCGCCCACGAGCCCGGGGCCGCTGGTGACCGCGATCGCGTCGATCGCGTCGGGCCCCGCGCCGGCGCTGGAGAGCGCCTCGTCGACGACCGGCATCACCTGGACGACGTGGTTGCGGCTCGCCAGCTCGGGGACGACGCCGCCCCAGCGCCGGTGGATCTCGATCTGCGTCGCGACGACGTCGGAGAGCACGCGCCGGCCGTCCTCCACGACGGCGGCGGCCGTCTCGTCGCACGACGTCTCGATGGCGAGGACTTTCATGAACGAATTTCGAACTTGGATGCCCGGAAAGGACCGGAACTTAACCCGGCCGCCGGTCCGGCGCGAGCGGACTCACTTCAGCTGCTTCGTGATGATCTCGCGCACGGCCTGAGCCTGGTCTCCGCGGGGCGCGAGCTGCAGGAACCGCTCGTACGCGGCCTTCGCCTGCTTGTTCCGTCCTTCGCCCTGGTGGATCTCGCCGAGCAGGAGCCAGGCGGGCGGGTATCGGCCATCGGCCTGGATCGCCTGCTCGAGCGTACGGAGCGCCTCCGCGGGCTTGTTCGAGTCGTACAGCGCGCGCGACAGCCCGACGAGCGCGGGGCCGTCGGCGCGGACTGCCACGGCGCGGCGGTAGTCGGCGATCGCCTCGGCGAAGCGGCCCACCTCGTACTTCTTCTCCGCGGCGGCGAGGAGCCGGCGGTACTCGGAATCCTGCGGCTTCTTCGGCGGCGGCGCGGCGCGGACGGGAGGCGCTGGCGGGGCAGGAGCGACGGTGGTCCGCTCCGGTGCCGCGGGCGGCACGGGCTCGGGTGCAGCCGGGGTCGGCGCTGGCGCTGGCGCGGCCGCCGCCGGGGGAGGCGGTGTCGCCGCCGCGGAAGGCGGCGGAGCCTTCGCCTCGGGAGCCACCTGCGCAGGACTCGGGGCGGGCGGTGGACCGCCTTTCGAGCGGAGGGCGAGGAACGCCCCTCCTCCAGCTGCAGCGAGCACGAGCACGAGCGCGAGCGGCGCGCGCGATCGTGTCGCGGGCGCCGCGGCCTCGGGCGGGCTCGCGGCGGCCGGTACGGCTCCCGTCGGGTGCGGGGGCGAGGACGCGACGGCGAACGTGCCGGTGGGCCGGTGCTCGGCGTCGGCAGGCGGCGCGGGCGCCGCGGAGATGCCAGCCTGCGTCGTCGCGGATCCGCCGAGCGACGCCGGGAGAGGAACGGTGCCCGGAGGCGGGACCGGGATCGAGAAGTGCGGAGCGGGGCGGAACGCGGCGGGCGGGGCCGGCTGCGGGGCGGAAGGCGGAGGGGGCGCGCTCGCATGTGCGGGCGGCGGAGCGTAAGGGACGCGCGCCGGCGCGGGGGGCGGCTCGTCACCCGCATCGCGCCGCCGCTGCGGGAACGGCACCACCTTCAAGTGCTCGGCGCGCGCCGTCTCGGCGCGGGCCGTCGGCGCGCCCACCTCGGCCTGGCGCGCCCGGACCTGGGCCGCCGCCGGCGCGGGGACGGGCCCGGCGAACCAGTCGACACCCTCCGGCTCGGGCGTGGGCTCGGGCGCCGGCTGGTGCGGCGCCTCGCGGCGCGACAGCGGCGACTCGGGCGCGGCGGACGTCACCGCGGGCCCGAACCCGGGCGCGGGGGTCACGATCGGCTGCTCCGGCGGCGGCGAAGCCACCTCCTTGATGATCCCCTCGAAGTAGAGCTTCGAGATGACCCCGGCGGCGGCGAGATCGTCGTAGTCCGCCTCCTCGATGACCTGATCCAGGGTGCGCCGGCCGTCGAACAGCCGCAGCAGCGCGTTGACGTCGTCCGGGATCTCGGCGAGCCGATCGGCGAGGAGCGCGTAGTCGATCTCGAAGACGCGGTCGAGGGACGGCAGCTGCTCGACGATCCGCCCCCACTCGTCGATCCGGCGCATCCCCTCCATGAGCAGCCCCTGCGTCGAGACCGGGATCCGCTCCTCGCGCTCGATGGGCCTGAACTCGATCGCGAACTCCCCGTCCTGCCAGTTGAGCAGCCGGTAGAAGGCGTTCTCCCCGGCGAGCTTGCCCGAGCTCGCAGTCGAGGATCCGCCCGTCGCGGAAGTAGACAGACCGCCTCGAGCCCCTTCGTGCTCTTCACGTGGAGGGCGCCCGACTTCTTGCCCATCTCGAGCGTCTGGACGAGGTCCACGACGCCCATGTCGGAGAGGTTGCCGGCGAAGCTCGCCTTGAGGTCCTTCTTCTCGAGCCGCTCCTTCTCCTTCTTCTCGAGGAGGATCTTCACCCGGGTGACGATCTCCTTGATGTAGATGGGCTTCGTCAGGTAGTCCTCGACGCCCAGCTCGAGCCCCTTCACCTTGTACTCGACCGACTTCTGGCCGGTCAGGAAGATGAACGGCGTGCCCTTGAAGCGCTCGTCGTGCTTGAGCCGGCGGCACAGCTCGAACCCGTCCATCTCCGGCATCTTGGTGTCGGAGAGGATGAGGTCCGGCGGCGAGATCTCGCACTTGCTCGAGCGCGTCGCGGCCGTGCACCGCGGTGGTCACGGAGAAGCCCGCCTTCTTGAGCGAGACCTCCATCACGCGCAGCGACTTCGGATCGCCGTCGACGAGGAGCAGGTGCTGCTTCGCCAAGCCATCGCCTTTCCGCGCTTTTCCGACTTCGTGCGCGCGACCGGGATCACGCCCGAGAACCGCCCGTTCGTCAACTCGGCGTCAGCGCCGCTTCTCGGCCCGGCGCGCCTCGAGCAGCCTGCAGCTCGCGGACCGCGTCGGCGTTCCGCGGGTTCGCCTTGACGGCGGCGCGGAAGTGCCGCTCGGCGTCGCCCTCGTCCCCTTCGTCGCGCGCGAGGACGCCGGCGACGAAGTGGGCGCGATCGCAGGCCGGGTCCTTCGCCGCCTCGGCGACCAGCGCCTGCGCGCGCGCGCGGTCCTTGCGAGTCGGGATCGACCACGAACGCCGAGCGCGAGCGCGGCCTGGTAGTCGGGCCGCGGATCGGCGCGCACGGCGGACTCGAGGAAGCCGCGCGCCCGTGCGAAGTCGCGGGTCCGCAGGCAGGCCTCGCCCTTCTGGAAGTCGACCCGCGCCGCCTCGGCGTGCGCCGCGGTCCGCGCCCTTGCGCTCGGCGAGGTACTCGGCGCGCTTTCGTCGTCGGAGAGCACCTCGTAGGCCTCGTTCACCGCGGCGAAGAAGTCCTTCACCACGTCCTGCAGGTCGGCGAGCGCCGGACGAGGCGAAGCGGTCCGGGTGGAACTGCCGCGCGAGCGACAGGAACGCCTTCTTCACGTCCTCGCGGCCGGCGGTCTCGGGCAGGCCGAGCCGGACGAAGAGGTCCTTGTCGCGCGCCTGCGGCGCGAGCGCGAGGAGCGCGTCGCGGAGCTGCGCCTCGGCGCCCGTCGCGCCGTCCGGGCGGCGCGCGGTCGAGGCGGGGCCCGGGGCAGGCGCGGGGGTCGGCGCCGGGGCGGCCGCGGGCCGGCGAACGGGCCGACCCCCATGTTCCGCATCGCCTGCTGGAGCAGCCGCTGCCGCCGCGCGCGCGCCTCGGCCGGATCGCTGCGTCGCGCCGCGGGAGCGGGAGCCTGCGCCGGCGGCGCCGGCATGGGCGCCCCCACGACGGGGTAGCCGGTCGTGACGTCCTCCCTGCTGATCGCGATCCCGATCGTCGTGTCCTCCGGCTCGCCGCGCGAATCGGGCGGCAGGCGCGACCAGCCCCAGCAGGAGCGAGACCCGCGAGCATCGCGCGGGCCCGCTCCGGCGGCACCGCCGACCCCGAGAGGAACGTTCGATCGTCATCGGGTCGCTCGAGCCGGGCCACCAGGGCACGCTCGGCGTCGGACCAGCGGAACGCCTCCGCCACCTCGGGATAGCCGGAGGACAGGCGCACGCGGCCCGACGCGACGGGCTGCAGCGCCGACGCCACGAGCGCGTTCGCCTGCGGCCGCTCGAGCGCGTCGACGATGGTCCGCACCGGGGAGAGGCGCGCGCCGCGCGTCCACTCCGGGACCGGGCGTCGTGCCGTCGAACACGAACGGGCCCTCGTCGAGCGCGGCGATGAGGCCGAAGTAGCCGGCCTGCTGCTCCGCGAGCATCCGCCCCACGTCCTCGGCGGAGACGGCGCCCATCTCGACCAGGATCTCGCCCTGCGGACGCCGGCTCTCGGCCATCTTCGCGAGGCTTCGCGAGAGCGCGTCGATGTCGATGAGGCCCGCCTGCAGGAGCATCATGCCGAGCGGCTTGAACCCCGCGAAGACCTGCGCCCCGACCGGGCGGCCGTCGCGGAACCAGAGCCGCGACGTGCCGCCGCCGTGCGCGACCTCGAGTACGCCGCTCGCGCGCAGGTTCAGCGCCTCGAGAGGATCGCGGCGAGCGGGGTCTCCGCGAGGTTGCCGGGTTCGGTCGAGGAAGCTCATCGGGCGACATCCTATCTTACACCGGCGCCCGCCGAAGCGAGGCGAACGCTGCGTAGAGGCCGACCCCGACCGCGACCGCGAGGTTGAGGCTCCGCGCCCCCGCGCGCATGCGGGATGGCCACCTGCCGTTCGGGCCACGCCTCGAGCAGCGCCGGCGGGAAGCCCGAGCTGCTCCTGGCCGAAGACGAGGAAGTCGCCCGGCGCGAACCGGACGTCGAAGAGGCTCGCGTCGGACCGCGCGCGTGAACAGGTGCAGCTTTTCCGTTTGACCGCGGAGCGCGCGGGCCTCAAATTCGGGCCAGTCGCGGTGGACCTCCGGGGCGACGCTCCCGCCAGTAGTCGAGCCCGGCGCGGCGGAGGTCCTTGTCGTCGAGCGAGAACCCGAGCGGGCCGACGAGGTGGAGGCGGCAGCCGGTGACGGCGCAGGTGCGGGCCACGTTCCCGGTGTTGGGCGGGATCTGGGGCGAGACGAGGACGACCTGGAGCGGGGGGTCGAGCGAGCGGCAGGGTCGGCATGGGCGGCATCGGGATCGTGAACAACCCGCGCTCGCGGCGCAACCGCGCTGACCCCGGACATCGCGCGGCGGCTGCGGAGCGCAGCTCGGCGACGACGGCGAGGTCGCTCGACGCCTCGACGCCCGAGGAGCTCGAGCGCGCGGTGGAGCGGTTCCGGGCCGCGCGCGTGGACGTCCTCGGGCGTGAACGGCGGCGACGGCACGGGCCACTTCGTCCTCACCGCGTTCGCGCGGGCCTACGGCGACGAGCCGCCTCCCGCGCCTGCTGCTCCTGCGCGGCGGCGCGATGAACACCGTCGCGCACGGCCACGGGATCGCGCGGCACGTCCGGAGCGATCCTGCGAGGACGTGCTCGTGCGGCGCCGCGCGCGGGCTCCCGCTGCGCGACGGTGCGAGCGCGACCTCCTGCGCGTGGAGGCCGACGGCGGGCGCGCCGCGCTACGGGTTCATCTTCGGGACGGGCGCGGTCGTCACCTTCCTCGAGGCCTACTACCGCGACCGGGCACCCCTCCCCCGCCTCGCCGCGCGTGCTCGTGGTGCGCGGCGTTCGGCTCGGCCCTCGTGGGCGGCCCGTTCGCCGCGGGCGCTCACGCGGCGCGAGCGCGCTGCACGTCACCACCGACGGCGAGGAGTGGCCGGACGGGCGCTACCTCGCCCTCGCCGGCCGGCGCCGACGCCGGACATCGGGCTCGGCTTCCGCGCGTTCGCCCGCTGCGGCGAGCAGCCGGGCTTCTTCCACGCGGTCGGGGTGACCGGCTCGCGTCGGGCCAGCTCGCCCTCGCGATCCCGCGCCTGCTCCGGCGGCGCGCCGTGGCGGCGGCGCCTCGCGCTGGACGAGGTGGCCCGCGAGCTCTCATCGAGGGCGATCGGCCCCCGGTTCACCGTCGACGGCGACCTCTACCCGGCGGAGCGCACCGTCCGCGTCGAGACCGGGCCCCCGGTCGAGATCATCGTGCCGTGATACGCCGTGATACGCTCCTTCGGGATGCGGCTCAGCCACGCGGGCACCAGCGACGTCGGCCGGAAGCGGACCCACAACGAGGACGCCTACCTCCTCCTGCCCGAGGAGAGCCTCTTCTGCGTCGCCGACGGGATGGGCGGCCACGCCTCCGGCGAGGTCGCCGCCGCGCATCGCCGTCGAGGAGATGGCCGAGTTCTTCCGGACGACCGGGCGCGACGAGGAGGCGACCTGGCCGTACAAGATGGACCCGGCGCGCGGCTACGACGAGAACCGGCTCCTCACCGGCGTGAAGCTCGCCAACCTGCGCATCTTCGAGCGCGCGCGCGACCGACGAGCGGCTGCGCGGCATGGGCACCACGCTCGTCGCGGCCTACTTCCCGAAGGCCGGCGGCACGGTGCTCGTCGGCCACGTCGGCGACAGCCGCGCCTACCTCTTCCGCGAGCGGCGCCCTGCGCCAGCTCACCGAGGACCACTCGCTCCTCAACGACTACCGCAAGAGCCGCGCGCTCACGCCGGAGGAGATCGAGGCCTTCCCGCACAAGAACGTGATCGTGCGGGCGCTCGGGATGAAGGAGGCGGTCGAGGTCGACCTCGCTCGCGAGCAGGTCGAGGACGGCGACGTGCTCGCTCCTCTGCTCGCGACGGCCTCTCCGGCATGGTCCCGGACGACCGCGATGGCCGAGATCCTCCGGGGGCACCCGCGGCGACCTCCGCGGCGCGCCGACAGGCGCTCGTCGACGCGGCCAACGAGGCCGGCGGGCGGACAACGTGACCTGCGTGCTCGTGCAGGCGCGCTGTAGGCGCGCTCCGGTCCCCGTCCCGCCCGACCGCGATCGCGTCGGCGACCGGTCGCGGGTCAGTCCGCCGTCCGCCGTCAGCACGACCGCCCGCCGCTACCCGCGCCCCGCGAATCGCGTGCTCCACGGTCTCCGCCGGCGCGAGCGCGGTCCCGTCCCACAGCACCGCGTCCTCCACGCGACGCGCCCGCGGGCGACGGGCAGCGCGCGCCCACGAACACGGGCGCGACGAGCCGCGCGGCGGGGTCGACCGCGCGCGTCCGGCGCCACGCGCACGCCGGGGCTCGAGCTCGCGCGTACCGGCGAACGGGTCGGCGCCGGGGAAGCGCCCGAGCGGCACGCGCCCGAGCAGCAGGTCGCGGTTCGCCTCGAGGTAGCGCGCCGGCGTGCCGAGGTCGTTCCAGTAGCCGTCCAGCCACCAGGCCGCGCACCGCGCCGCGAGCCCATGAGCGGCGGGTAGACGTGCCGGTTCACGTCGCACTCGAACGGCTCCGCCGGGACGCGGTCGAGGAGCGCGGGCGAGAGCACGTGGACGCCGGAGAAGTGCAGGGGACGAGGCCGCTCGCCGCCCGGCCCGAACGCGCCGGCGATGCGCCGCACCGCCCCGCCGGCGTCCACCTCCACGCGTGGCGTAGCGCGCGCCCGGCGGGCATGGGGAGCGAGCACCATCGTGGCGAGCGCGCCCGACGGCGCGGTGGGCCGCGAGCGCGGCCGGGAGGTCGACGTCGAAGAGGACGTCGCCGTTCAGCAGGACGATGGCGTCCGCGCCGGCGAGGAGCGCGCCGCGCCTCGCGGAGCGCGCCGCCGGTCCCGGCGATGACCGGCTCGCGCGAGACGGCGAGCGCGATCCCGAGCGCCGCGCGCGGCCTCCGCCGCCGTCCGCGCTCCATCGCCGTCCGGGAGGTGGTGGACGTTCACCACCGCGCGGCGGACGCCGGCGCCGGCGAGGAGCGCGAGCGCGTACCGGACGAGCGGGACGCCCGCACACCGGCACCGCCGGCTTCGGGACGCGCTCGGTGAGCGGCCGGAGCCGCGTGCCCGAGCCCTGCGCAGAGGACCATCCCGACCGGTCGCCCATCGTGCTCCTCCTGGAGCCGCCGTGGTAGATGCGAGCGGTGCCGATGTCGCCCGCGACGCGCCTGCGCCTCTCTACTTCCTCTACTACGGCGACGTCGGCACGCTCCTCCCGTTCTTCGCGCGCTACCTGCGCGGCCTCGGCTTCTCCGGGGAGCAGATCGGCACCATCCAGATGCTGCCGTCGTTCCCGCTCGCGCCCATCGTCGCGATCGCCTGGGCGACCGTTCGCCGACCACCGCGCGACGCCGCAGCGGGCGCTGCGGCTCGCGACGGGCTGGGCGGCGGTCGCGGTCCTGCTCCTGCCCTTCGCGCGCACGCCCGTGGCAGGTCGGGGCGGTGGTGGTCCTCATGGCGCTCGGCGACCGCGCGGTGGTGCCGCTCGCCGACTCGATCACCATCGAGACTGCGCGAGCGGAGCCGCGAGCACCCCGGGCATCTCGTACGCGCGGATCCGGCTCTTCGGCTCGCTCGGCTTCGTCGTCGCTGACGCTCGCGGTCGGGCGGCTCCTCACCTTCCGCGGCGGCCGGCCCGGCCGACCTGCTCGTCCCGGTGACGGTGGTCGCTCTGCGTCGGGGCGTACGCGCTCGTGGCGCGCGGCCTGCCCTCGGCGCCACGCCACGGCGATCGCCCTGCTCCGCGCGAGATGCTCGCCCTGCTCCGCGACCGGCAGGCTGCTGGGTCCTCCTCGGTCCGGCGGCGCTCCACTGGGCGGCCTGCGCGCCGTACCACGTCTTCTTCGGCGTGCTCGTCCGCGACCTCGGCCTGCCCGACGACGTCACCAGCGCGGGCATGGCGATCGGCGTGGTCGCGGAGATCGCGGTGCTGCTCGCCTTCCCGCGGCTGGAGCGGCCGCTTCTCGCTCCGCACGCTCCTCGCGATCTCCTTCGCGGGGTCTGCGCGTCCGCTGGACGCTCCTCTCCCGGCGCCAGCCATCCGCTCGCGGTGGCGGGGCTCCAGGCCATGCACGGCCTCACCTTCGGCCTGTTCTGGGGCAGCGCGATGCGCGCGCTCGCGGACGTAGTCCCGCCGCGCCTGCGCGCCACCGGACAGGCGGTCTTCACGGGCGTGGTCTTCGGCGGAGCGAACGCGGTCGGGTACGCGCTCTCCGGCGTGGCGTACGACCGGCTCGGCGGCGCGGGGACGCTCTTCGCGTGGGCGGCAGGGGTCGAGGTCGTCGCGCTCGCCGCCCTGCTCGTGTTCCGTCAGACCGCCGCGAGCTCCTCGAGCTCCTCGCGCGCGTAGGGCTCCGCCGCGAGCACGGCGGGCGGCACGCCCCGAAGCGCCAGCTCCGCGAAGTCGCCGACGCCCTCGAACGACTCGTACACCCACATCCGCGTGCCGTCCTTGCCGACGACGAAGAACCACCGGCTCGTCGGGTTGTACGCGATCTTCTGGACGTCGCGCCAGGCAAGGCGACGCCGGGTGAACACCCCCACGCGCTCCATCCCGATGTCGTCGACGCGAATGCGCTTCCTCGCCTCCGCCACGAAGAAGTAGACGCTCACCGCGAACGCGGCGAGCGCGATGACCGTCGCGAACGCGAGCCCGAGTCCGCCGCGCTCGTGCATCGCGAGCGGCAGGATGGCGAGCACCACCGCCGGACCGAGCGCGAGGCCGCCGAGCACCACGTTGCGGCCGCGGGCGAGCCGCATGACGGCGATGCCACCGATCCGCTCGACGCGGACGCGGCGCCGCGAGGCGAGCCACGTCAGCAGGAACTGGACGCCTACGAGGAGGACGAGGGCGATGACGACGATGAGGAGGAGTCGCATTCCGCGCACTTTCGCTTGGCCGGGATCGGCGTTCAACCCCCCCCGGGGCAACCCGGCCGCGGCGGGTCCTCCGGTGCGGGATCGATTCGACGGCTTCCCCCGTGTGGCGCTGAATTCGCGCGCGATCGCGCCCGCGACGGGAAACCCGTTGAGACCATGCTCATTTTTCTTTTGCGCAAATGCGGCATTGTGGCGCGCAGAAACACCTGCGTCTTGACTCCTCGCGTCATGACCACATGACCCGACCCATGGCAAGACGGTGCGCTCATGAAGTCGCCCAACGTATCCGGGCAATTGATTGGCATCAAGACCGGCCTCGTTCGACCCCAGCGCTGAAGCATCGGCAATTCACCCGGAGGAACCACATGGCTCAGTTGCACGCGGCTTCAACGGCACCGGCGCAGGTGCCGCCCACTCCCACGAAAGGTATCAGCGCGGAGGAGCGTCTCGTCATCGTCGCCTCTTCGCTCGGAACCGTGTTCGAGTGGTACGACTTCTACCTGTACGGCTCTCTCGCCGCGATCATCAGCAAGCACTTCTTCGTCGCAGTGAATGAGACCACCTCGTTCATCTTCGCGCTGCTCGCCTTCTCCGCCGGGTTCTTCGTCCGCCCCTTCGGCGCCATCGTCTTCGGCCGCCTCGGCGACATGATCGGCCGTAAGTACACGTTCCTCATCACCATCATGATCATGGGCCTCGCGACGACGGTCGTCGGCTTCCTGCCGACGCACGCGACGATCGGCATCGCCGCGCCCATCATCCTCATCACCCTCCGCCTCCTGCAGGGCCTCGCGCTCGGCGGCGAGTACGGCGGCGCGGCGACCTACGTCTGCGAGCACGCGCAGCCGGGCAGGCGCGGGTTCAGCTGCAGCTGGATCCAGATGACGGCCACGGTCGGCCTCTTCCTCTCGCTCCTCGTGATCGTGGCGACCCGCATCATCATCGGGCCCCAGGCGTTCGAGGCGTGGGGCTGGCGCGTCCCGTTCATCATCTCCCTGTTCCTCCTGATCATCTCCGTCTACATCCGGATGAAGCTGAACGAGTCGCCGGTGTTCAAGCGGATGAAGGAGGAGGGGAAGGCGTCGAAGGCCCCGATCACCGAGTCGTTCCTCCGCTGGGGCAACCTCAAGATCGTGCTCGCCGTCCTCTTCGGCGGCCTCGTGGGTCAGGCGGTGGTCTGGTACACTGGCATGTTCTACGAGCTCTTCTTCCTGCTCCAGATGCTGAAGCTCGACGGGCAGACCACGAACTTCGTCGTCGCCGCCTCGCTCGCGATCGGCACGCCGTTCTTCGTCGTGTTCGGCGTCCTCTCCGACAAGATCGGCCGCAAGAAGATCATCCTCACGGGCTGCGCGCTCGCCGCCCTGACGCTGTTCCCGATCTTCAAGGGCCTGACCAAGTACGCGAACCCGGACCTCCTCGCCGCGCAGCAGAACGCTCCGGTGCTGGTGGTCGCGAACCCGGACGACTGCAGCTTCCAGTTCGATCCGATCGGCAAGTCCACGTTCAAGAGCTCCTGCGACATCGCGAAGAGCCTCCTCGCCAAGAAGGGCATCCCGTACACGAACGAGGCGGCGCCCGCCGGCACGATCGCGTCCGTCAAGGTCGGCGCCAGCGTGGTGATCGCGAGCTTCGACGGGAAGGCGATGGCCGGACCGGAGTTCAAGGCGAAGCAGGGTGAGTTCGCCAAGGCCCTCGGCGAGGCGACGAAGATGTACCCGGCGAAGGCCGACATGAGCAAGGTCAACTACCCGATGGTGATGCTGCTCCTGGTCATCCTCGTCATCTACGTGTGCATGGTGTACGCGCCGATGGGGCCGTGGCTCGTCGAGCTCTTCCCCGCGCGCATCCGCTACACGTCGCTGTCGCTGCCGTACCACATCGGCAACGGCTGGTTCGGCGGGTTCCTCCCGACGATCGCGTTCGCCATCGTGGCGGCGACGGGCGACATCTACTCCGGCCTGTGGTACCCGGTCATCGGCTCCGCCATGACCGTCGTCGTCGGCATCTTCTTCATGCGTGAGACCGACACGAAGGCCGAGATCCACCACGACTCGCCGGCGTAGACCGGATCAGTCCTCGAAGGTGAAGCCCCCTGCGCCTTCGACGGCGCAGGGGGCTTTTCGTCTCCGGCTCGTTTCGCGTATCATCCGCCACCCTTTCACCTGGAGATCCAAGATGAAGAAGGTTTTTGCTGCGCGCGCCGGGCTCGCCTCGCTCGTCTATGCGGCTTCCGTCGGCGTCGCCCGGGCGGCCAGCGAATCCGGCACCGAGTCGATGTCGGAGATGAACGTGTCCGGCGCCCAGCTCGGCATGTTCGTCGGCGGGCTCGCCGTGATGGGGCTCGTGATCTGGGGCGTCGTCAAGGTCGTGAACAAGTAATCATCTTGGCGGGGGGACACTCGGGCTGCGCCCTCGCGCCCCCCCGAGCCCCCGCTCGCTCCGGGGCAGCCTCATCCGGCTGCCCCTTCGCTCGCCCGCTAGCGCAGGTCCCTGACCGTCCGCGCCCCGACCGCGTGGCGCAGGACGAGGAACAGCTCCGCCGTGGCGAGCGCGTCCGCGAGCGCGTCGTGCGCCTCGTAGGCGGGCAGCCCGTACGCTTCACGCGCCGTGGAGAGGTTCACCTCCGGCGGGTCGGCGGGCAGCTCCGGGTGCTGGAGATGGGCCTTCCGTGCCAGCCGCACCAGCAGGTCCACCGTGTCGACCACGGTTGGTGAAGGCCACTTCGCGCCGCAGCGACGGTAGGCGTCCTTCAGGAACGCCACGTCGATCGCCCGGTTGTGGACGAGGAGGATGCCCTCCGCCATCCGCCGCTGCACCTCCGGCAGCACCTCCGCGACGAGCGGTGCGTCCTTCACCTCTCCCCACACGAGCTGGTGGGCCCGCACCGACTGCGCGCCGATGGGACGGCCGGCGGCGGGACGGATCAGGGTCCTGTACGCCTCGCCGAGCCGCACCCGTCCGGCGCCGGATCGGCAGCATCCCGAGCGCGATGATCGGGTCGCGTTTCGGGTCCAGCCCGCCCGTCTCGAGATCGAGCGCCCAGTAGACGGCCGAGTCCCAGGCCGGCGACGAGAAGAACCTCACGCGTCGTCTCTCCGCATCATCAGAAGTCCGTCCTGAAGTGGAGCGCGCCCGCGTCCTGGAACGCCTTCACCGCGCGGAGCGCGTCCTTCACGTGGCTCCGCTCGAGCGCGGTCAGCTGTGCGAGCGGCACGGAGCTCGAGGGGGGCTCGCCCTTCGCGAGGTGTTCGAGCTGCAGCCTCAGCCGGAGCGCGACCAGGAACCGGTACGCCTCCGCCACCGCGGCAAACGTGTCCTCCTGGAGCCGGCCCGCCCGGGCGGCTGCCTCGAGCCGGGCCACGGTGTTCCGCGGCCCGCCCCCGAGCTCCAGCGCGTAGCAGCGCGCGAGCAGCACCACCGGCGCGATCCCGTGGAGCTTCAGGTCCACGGTGGACTTCCCGCGGAGCGTGAGCACGAGCATCGGCGGAGACTTGAACTCGAGCGCAGACCGCGCCAGGAACCGGACGAAGACCGGCTTCGTCACGGCCTCGCCCATGATTCGCTCGAGCGGCGCGAGCTCGAGCGTCCCGGCCACCCGGCGAAAATCGAAGAAGATCGCGGCGCGCAGCACCGCCTCGGGCGACGGCGCGTCCACCCACTCCTCGAACCGGCGCGTCCACTCGGCGATCGTGCCGTTCCAGGCGCGCGCCATGTAGCCGCCCGGGCAGCGCGGGAACCCCGCCGCCTCGAGGTCCGCGTTGACGCGCTCGGCGAACGCGACGAACCACGCGCGCGTCTCCGGCCCCTCGTCCTGCCAGACGATCGCGTTGTCCTGATCCGTGAGGAGCGTCTGCTCCATCCGCCCCTCCGAGCCGAGGGCGAGCCACGCCCAGCGGCACGGCGCCGCTCCCAGGTCGGCCTCCGCCATGCGGACGATCCGGTCGACCAGGGCGTCGTTGAGGCGGGCCACGAACCCCGCGATCACGGTCGCGTCCAGGCCGCCTGCGAGGAGGCCGGACGCCATCTCCGTGACGGTCCCCGCATAGCCGGGCAGGCTCTCACGGGTGTGGAGCCGCTCGACCCGCCTCAGCACCGCGAGCGGTCCCTGGGCCGAGCACCGCAGGAGATCGGTCGACGTGAGGACGCCGACGATCTCCTCGCCGCGCACGATGGGGAGGTGGTGGACCCCGGCATCGAGGAGCACCGCCCAGGCGTCGTAGATGCGCGTTCCGGCCCGCACCGTCCGCGGCGACGGCGTCGCGACCGTGGCCACCTTCGCCTCGGGCCCGAGCCCCTCCGCGAGCACGCGGTTGCGGAAATCGCGTTCGGTCGCGATCGCGGGCGGATCGCTCCGGACGAGCACGCAGGTGGCCTTCTCCTGGCGCATCCGCCGCGCCGCCTCGCCGACGGTGGCGTCCGCGTCGACCCAGACCGCCGGCTCGCGCCCGATCTGCTGGACCTCGAGCGACAGGTCGGTCCGGAAGGTCGCGACGGGCGACTGCGACAGCGCGGACTTGAGCCGCTCCGCGACTCCGACCGCGAAGTGGCTCGCGAACTGCGCGTCCTCCAGGAGAAGCCGGAACTCGGCCGCAGGCAGGCGGTACGCGACGAGGTCGTCGTCGACCTCGACGTCCAGCGTCGCCCGGCCGGTGATGAGCGAGATGTACCCGAACGTCTCGCCCTCCTCGAGCACCTGGAGCGTCTGCCCGTCGCGCTCGAGGCGGACCGCGCCCTTGCGGATGATGAAGAGGTGCTCGAGCGGCTTGCCGCGCGCGCGCACGAGCCACGTGCCGGCTGGATGGAACGCCACGTCCACCGCCCCGGCGGCGCGCTCGAACAGCGGCGCGGGCAGCGCACGGAAGGGCGGCGTGGCCCTGAGCCAGATCAGGGGTTTCGTCGCGCTCATCAGAAGAAGTCCGTCCGGTAGTGATACGCGGCCCGATCCTGCCAGCGCTTGATGGCGCGGAACGACTCCTTCAGGCGGCTCCGCTCGATGGCGGAGAGGTCGGAGAGCCGCACGACGTCCGTCGGCGCGTGCCCCTCGGACAGGGTGCGGAGCTGATGGCGGAGGCGAAGCCCGAGGAGGAACCGGTAGGCCTGCGCGACGCTCTGGCGGGCGTCTTCCGACAGGAGCCCCGCCTCCACGGCGGCCGCGAGCCGATCGAGCGTGGCGCGGGCACCGGTCCCGGTCCCGACCTCGAGCCCGTAGCAGCGGGCGAGAAACACGACCGGCACGATCCCCTGCGCCTTCAGGTCGGCCGAGGTGGACTGGCCCCGGAGCCGCAGCGCGAGCGACGCCGGCGGCTGGTGCTCGATCGCGGTCCGCGCGACGAACCGGAGGAAGAGCGGGTTCCGCTGGGCGCGCCTGGTGGCCGCGACGAGCGGCGACAGGTCGAGGGAGCCGCCCACCTTCCGGTAGTCGAACAGGAGCGCGGCCGCGTGGGGCCGCTGCTCGTCGATGCACGCGTTGAAGCGATGCGTCCACTCGGAGAGGGTGTCGTGGGAGGCGCGCGCCATGTGCTCCATCGGACAGGGCGGGAATCCCGCCGCCTCGAGGTCCGCGTTGACCCGGTCCGCGAACCGCTGGAACCACTCGCGCCAGGCCGCGCCCTCGTCCGCGTACACGAGGCCGTTGTCCTGGTCGGTCAGGAGCGTCTGCTCGCGGCGCCCCTCCGACCCGAACACGATCCAGGCCCAGGGCGCCGGCGCCTCTCCCAGGTCCGCCTCCGCCCAGGAGAGGATCCTGCGGACGAGCGCGTCGTTGAGCCGTGACACGAGCTGGGCGATGACCGTCGCGTCGAGCCCCGCCGCGAGAAGCGCCGCGTCCATCTCGGCCACCTTCCGCGCGTAGCCCGGGAGGCTGTCGCGCGAGGCGAGCCGCTCGACACGGCGCAGGACCGCCATCGGTCCCTGCGTGGAAGCCTTGAGGAGGTCGTTCGCGGTGACGACGCCCTCGATCTCTTCGCCGCGCGTCACCGGGATGTGGTGAAAACCGGACTCGAGGAGGACCGCCCACGCCTCGTGCAGCGGGGTGCTCGCCGCGAGCGTGCGGAGCGGCCGCGACACCACCTGCGCCAGCGCCGCCTCGGGGCCCAGCCCCTCGGCGAGCACGCGCTCCGCGAGGTCACGATCCGTCACGATGCCCGCGGGCTCGCTCCGCACGAGCACGGACGAGATCCCCTTCGCGCGCATGAGCCACGCCGCCTCTCCCACGGTGGAGACCGCGTCGATCCAGACGGGGGCGCGCCGGACCAGGCGACCGATCTCCTGGGACAGGTCCGCCTGGAACTGGACGACCGGGGAGTGCTCGAGGCTGTTCCTCAGCCGGTCCGCGAGCCCGACCGCGAAGTGGCTCGCGAACGCGGCGTCCGCCGCGCGGAGCCGCTGGAACTCCGGCTCGGGCAGCTCATACGCGAGGAGATCCTCCTCGACCACCACGTCGAAGCTCGCCTGCCGCGTGATGAGCGAGGTGTAGCCGAAGGTCTCTCCCTCCTCGAGCACCTGCACCGCCTGGCCATCGCGCTCGAGCCGGACGGAGCCGCGACGGATGACGTGAAGCCGCTCGAGCGGCGCGCCCCCCACCCGGACGAGCCAGGTGCCGGCGGGATGGAAGGCGACCTCGAGCGACCGCGCCGCCGCGGCGAACAGCGCCTCGGGCAAGGCGTGGAATGGCGGCATCGCCCGCACGTACGCCACCGGGTCGAGCGCGCCCATGCACGACCAACATAGCGCACTGCCGCGCGGCGCCACGGTGAACCCGCGGGGCGCTACCGGAAGGTGCGTCGGCCTGCGGACGGGCCGCCGGCCTCATGCGCCTCGCGCGGATACCGCAGGCTCGCGACGAGCTCCTGCACCTCGCGCGGCGGTGCGGCCGTCGCGAGCGAGACCGCGACGATCACGGCGAACGCGAGGAGCATCCCCACCGAGCCGATGCCTTCCGGAGAGATGCCGAGCAGCCAGTGGCGGGGACCGTTCAGGTCCGGGCGCAGGATCTTGAAGAACGCGATGTAGCCTGCGGTGAAGAGGATCCCGGAGATCATCGCCGCGATGGCGCCCTCCTTGGTGGCCCGCTTCCAGAAGATCCCTGCCAGGATCACCGGGAAGAACGAGGAGGCGGCGAGGCCGAAGGCGTACGCCACCACCTCGGCGACGCGCCCGGGCGGATGCAGCCCGAACCACGCCGCGAGCGCGGCCGCCGAGAGCGCCACGATGCGCGCTCCGAGCAGCTCGGCCTTGTCGGTCATCCGCGGGAACAGCACGGACTTCACGAGGTCGTGCGCGATCCCCGCGGCGATCACGAGGAGGAGCCCCGCGGCAGTCGAGAGCGCGGCCCCGAGCGCGCCCGCCACGACGAGCGCCACCACCCACGGCGGCAGCCGGGTGATCTCCGGGTTCGCGAGCACGAGCACGTCCGGATCGATGGTCACCTCGTTCCGG
Organism: uncultured delta proteobacterium; assembly: GCA_963721145.1. Taxonomy (GTDB): domain Bacteria; phylum Myxococcota; class Myxococcia; order Myxococcales; family Anaeromyxobacteraceae; genus Anaeromyxobacter. Next base: position 985,194 of record CAVRIC010000002.1, read on the forward strand.
GCCGGGTCGGCGCTCATGCGCATCCGCCCGTCTCCGTCGCGGTCCTCGAACCCGACCAGCTTCGTCCCCTGCCAGTCGCGGAACCACTGCGGCGCGTCGGCGGCGGGGAGCCCGTGTACGGTCGCGACCGACGTCGCGCGCGCGAACACCGCCACGGCGGGAGCCGTGGTGTAGAGGACCGCGATGAAGACGAGCGCCCACGCCGCCGAGGAGCGGGCGTCGCGGATCTTGGGGACCGTGAAGAAGCGGATGATGATGTGCGGCAGCCCCGCGGTGCCGACCATCAGGGCGGCGGTGATCGCCACGACGTCGAGGCGCGACTTCCAGCCCGCGGTGAAGGCGGGAAACCCGAGGTCCCGGCTGATCCGGTTCAGCACCTCGAGGAGGGGCTGCCCGGGCTGGGCGCCGAGGAGCGCGGCGCCCTCACGGGTGAGCGTTCCGCCCATGCCGAGCGGCGGGACCGCGCTGCCCGTGAGCATCATCGACATGAAGATCGCGGGGATGAGGTAGCCGGCGATGAGCACCACGTACTGCGCGACCTGCGTGTACGTGATCCCCTTCATCCCGCCGAGCACCGCGTACAGGAACACGATGACCGCGCCTACCACGACGCCCTGCTCGATGCTCGTGCCGAGGAAGCGCGCCAGCACGATGCCGACCCCGCGCATCTGCCCGGCCACGTAGGTGAACGAGATCGCGATGGCGCAGAAGAGCGCGACCACGCGGGCGGCCGACGAGTAGTAGCGATCACCCACGAACTGCGGGACGGTGTACTTGCCGTACTTGCGGAGATACGGCGCGAGCAGGACCGCGAGCAGCACGTACCCGCCGGTCCAGCCCATGAGGTAAGCCGAGCCGTCCCGCCCCATGACGGCGACGAGCCCGGCCATCGACATGAACGACGCGGCGGACATCCAGTCCGTTCCGGTCGCCATCCCGTTCAGCACGGGGTTCACCCGGCGATCGGCGACGTAGTAGTCCACCGCCGACTTCGCCCTCGTGTAGAGCGCGATCCCCATGTAGAGGACGAACGAGGCGACGACGATGACCCACGTCCAGGCGCTGACTCCCATGGCGTCCTTTCGATGAGGTGCGGGCGCGGGGTGCGGTCAGCGCTCGTACACGCCGAACTTGCGATCGAGATCGTTCATGAGCTTCACGTACACGAAGACCAGCACCAGGAACGTCAGGATCGATCCCTGCGTCGCGAACCAGAAGCCGAGCGGGAACCCGAGGACGATCACGCGGTCGAGCGCGTCGGCGAAGAGGATCGACGCACCGTATGAGACCGAGGCCCATACCGCCAGCAAGACGGCGATGTAGGACAGGTTTCGGCGCCAGTAGCTCGCCTGCTGTTCAGGGGTCACGGCGTTCCTCCCTGGTGCGGTGGTCTCACGGATCGAGGCCGCCGTGAAGCTTCCGGAACGCGAGGGCGCAGTCCGTTCGCTTCCTCGGCGCCGAAGAGTCCGGCAGAATCCCGGACTCCGCAGTGCGAGGACCGCCGGCCGTGCCGTTCGCGCAAGGTCTGCGTGGCCGGATACGATCACCAAGGACGAGCGTCGCGTCATCATTGCGTCTTCTCTCGGTACCGTTTTCGAATGGTACGACTTCTATCTGTACGGGTCTCTCGCCGCGATCATCGCGAAGCAGTTCTTCTCGGGCTGACCCGATCATCATCGCGGTCATGACCGCCGTCGTCGGTACGCTGTTCATGCCGGAGACCAAGGACCGCGAGATCCACCACGACGCGGCTTAGTGGCGCGGGCGGACCACCGTCACGGTGCAGGGCGCCTCGGCGGCCACCTTCGTCGACACCGTGCCGAGGAGGCGGAAGATCTGCAGCGGCTCGGGCGCGGCGTTGCTCGCGACCCCGTTCGAGACCGCGCCCAGCATCCCGCGCAGCGGGACGTTTCGCGGGGGCGCGCCGATGACGATGTGATCGACCTGGTTCTGGCGGGCGTACTTGACGATCGCCTCGGCCGGATCGGTCGATTCCAGCACGTGGAAGGAGATCTCGCCGGGTCCGAGCGTGAGCGGCTCCGCCCAGTGCCGCAGGATCACGAGGTGCTTGATGCGCTGGCTCGTCGCCGTATCCTCCTCGCGGGAGCTGCCCACCTCGGGCGGAGGCCGGATGACCGTGATGCAGGCCACGCGCTGCTCGCCACCCGCGGCCCGGATCCGCCTCACCTCCTCGCGCAGTGCATCGAGCTGCGCGTCATCGACGTGCTCGGTCGCGATCGCGACGAGGGTGACCGCCGGTCCTGCGAGCCGGTGCGTGGGCGCGGGGGCGTCGCCGGGCTCGAGACCCGCCGCCCGCACGTACCGGCGCAGCACCTTCCACGGCCCGTCGCGGCGGAGCTTCCGGCCGCGGGGACCGACCCCGATCTGCTCTGGATCCGTCAGGTCGAAGGCGACCTGCGCGGCGGACGGGTAGCGGTTGACCGGGTTCGGCTCGAGGCAGTGCAGGATCACCTCCTGCAGCCACTGGGGCGTGGAGCGCACCATCGCGCGTGGCGGGACCGGATCGCGCCAGAGCCGCATGCGAAGCGCCGAGAGACTCGCGGGCGAGCCCCACGGGAACCTGCCGGTGGCGAGCTCGTACAGCACCGCCCCGAGCGCGAACACGTCGCTCCGGGGATCCCAGCGCACGCCCAGCACCTGCTCGGGCGAGATGTAGGGCGCCGATCCGATGGGGCTCCGGATCTCCTCCGCCAGCAGGTCCGGGTAGTGCCCGTGGCGCGCGAGGCCGAAATCGATGAGGACCGCCTCGCCGTCCGGACGGATGATGACGTTCGAGGGCTTCACGTCGAGATGAATCGCCTCCTGCAGGTGGAGGCTGTGGAGCGCGGTCGCGAGCGCCGCGCCGAGCCTCGCGATCTCCGCCGGGTCGATCGGCGCCGTGTCCGCCCACTCGGCCAGGGACCGCCCCTCGACGTGCTCCATCACGAGGTACGGCTGGCGCGCGAGGTCGCCCGCGGCGACGAAGCGCGGGACGTGCGGTCCGGTCAGCGCCGGGAGGACGAGCTGCTCCACCTCGAACGAGACGACGGTCTCGCCGGGCTCGCCGTATCCGAGCCGCGGGACCTTCATGATCATCGGGAACCCGACGCCGCGTCCGGTCACCCGGTAGATCACGGCCATGCCGCCGGAGTGGATCCGCTTCTCGATCCGGAACCCGTCCAGCTCGGTGCCGGGATCGAGCAGCGCGCCCACGTCACTCCCCCCGCTCGAGGCGCCGGGCCAGGCTCTCCGGGAGCCCCGCCGCCCGCACCTTCGCCGCCGCGGTCCGCCAGTCGTACGGGACGCGGTGGAAGGTGAGCGTGTTGCGGTTCGTGTCGAGCATGGCGTAGCAGGCGGCGGTGTTCCCGTCACGCGGCTGCCCCGCCGAGCCCACCACCGCGAGCCAGCGTCGATGGGTCGGCACCGGAATGGCGACCCCCGGCACGGGCCGAAACGGCAAGGGCCGGGCCGTGGCGCCCTGAGTGTACAGCACCGGCTCGTGGACGTGCCCGCAGAACACCCACGTGGCGGGCGCGGCCGCCGCGAGCGCGGCTGCGGCCCGGGCGGGATCGGTGACGTAGATCCACTCCGGAGGCTGCTCCGGGCTGGCGTGCACGAGGAACGCCCGGTCCTCGCGCACGACGAGCGGGAGCGCTGCGAGGAACCCACGCTGCGCGTCGGAGAGCTGCGTGCGCGTCCACGCGATGGCGCGCTCGGCCGCCTGGTGCATGAGCTCGGACTCGCCCTGGAGCGCCGCGTCGTCGTGATTCCCGCGGACCGCGAGCGCGCCGCGCTCCACGTGGGACCGCACGACGTCCACGACCGCGCCCGGATCCGCGCCGTACCCGACGAGATCGCCGAGGAACGCGTGGCGCTCGGCGCCCTGCGAGGCCGCGTGCTCGAGGCACGCGCGCAGCCCCTCCAGGTTCGCGTGGATGTCGGCGAGGAGCGCGAGCTTCATCCGGGGATCTCGTCGTCGCGGCGTGCCCTGGGGCGGGTGCGGCACTTGTTCGCAGGCGAGGGCCCGAGAGAGTACCCGGAAGCCGCCGAAACGCCAACGATGCGCGCGCGTCGCAGGGGCTGCGCGCACGATTTGCCCCGGAGGCTTTCATGGGCCTCTGGTGGCCAATATCTCATTGACGGCCGGCACCGAAATGCGCAATCCCCCCGCAATTGCCCTGGGCAGCGCGCAAATCGGCCTGCCATGGGCTGAGCTGGCCGTTCCCGACCACGGAGGATCCCCGAATGTCTCGTCGTCGCTCATGATCCTCTTCTCGATGACGGCGGCGTTCGCGGTGGGAATCGTCGTGTCGCTGCTGGCGCCGGAGAAGAGCGCCCAGCTGAAGTTCGAGGACGAGAAGCTGCGCACGTACCTCGGCGTCGGCGCCGAGTAGCGCGGCTCGCCTAGAAGCGCCGGTAGCCGCCGTCCCCGGGTGCGCCGCCCGCCTTCCGCTCGGGGAGGGCGGCCTGCTTCGGGGCGGCGGGTGCCGGCGCCGCGGCCTCGACCGTGTGCAGCCGAGGCCGAGGCTGGGCGTCCTCCGGGACGGCGAAGAAGCCGACCAGCCGCTGAAGCGCCTCCGCCTGCGTGGCCATCTCCTCGGCGGTGGACGAGAGCTCCTCGGCTGCGGAAGCGTTGCGCTGCGTCACCTGGTCCACGAGCCCCATCGCCTTCGAGACCTGGGCCACCCCCGCCGACTGCTCCGCGGACGCGGCGGCCACCTCCTGGACGAGGTCCGCCGTCTTGCGGATCGCGGGCACGAGCTCTCCCATCAGCTCTCCCGAGCGCTGCGCCACCGTGACCGACTTCCCCGCCAGCGCTCCGATCTCCTTCGCGGCCTTCTGGGCACGCTCGGCGAGCTTGCGCACCTCGGTCGCGACGACCGCGAACCCCTTCCCGTGGTCCCCCGCCCGGGCCGCCTCGATGGCCGCGTTCAGGGCGAGCAGGTTCGTCTGGTACGCGATCTCCTCGATGATCGAGATCCGCTCGGCGATCGCCTTCATCGCCGTGACGGTCTCGGAGACCGCCTTCCCACCCTCCTCCGCGTTCCGCGCCCCCTCGTTCGCCATCGCCTCGGTCTGACGCGAGCTGTCCGCGTTCTGGGTGATCGAGGCGCTCATCTCCTCGAGCGACGAGGTCGTCTGCTCCACGCTGGCGGCCTGCTCGCCGGTCCCGTGCGACAGCGTCTGGGCCGTCGCGGAAACCTCCGCCGACGCCCCGGCCAGCGCATCCGCCCCGGCGCGCACCTCGGCGATGATCTGCGCGAGCCGCTCCGACATGGCCTTCACCGCCGCGAGCAGCTTCCCGACCTCGTCGTCGCCGGTCACGGTCACCCGCTCCCGCAAGTCGCCGCGGGAGACGCGCTCGACGACGCGGACGGCGACCGAGAGGGGGCGAACGATGGAGCGGGTCACGAGCAGCGAGACCGCGATCGCGACGAGCAGCGCCACGAACGCGAGCGCGACCTCGGCCGCACGCGCTCTCTGGTACGCCGTGTCCTGGCGCCGCGCCGCGTCGTCGACCTCCTGCTGCGCCGTCGCGGTCACGTCTTCCGACACCTTGCGCAGGCGGTGGAGCAGCGGAGTCAGATCCGAGTCCATCGCTTTCTGCGCGGCGACCGGCTGCCCCGCGGTGAGGAGCGCGGCGACCTTGTCGTGCTTCGGCCCGATGTCCCCGACCAGACGCTTCGCGTCGGCGATGCTCCTGCGCTCTGCGTCGCCGGACGCGACCGACCCGAGCCGCTCGAGCTGCACCTCGGCGCCCTGCCGCTCTCGCGCGAGCTTCGCGGAGGCGATGCGCACCGTCTCGTCGCCGTCCGCCAGGATCATCTCCTGGCCGGCCACCGTGATCTCGAGCGCTGCCGCCGCGAGCTGCTCGGCGGCGCGCGCCTTCGCCCAGGTCCCCTGGGTGATCTCCTGGTTCATCGCGTGCATCTGCCCCATGACGGCCAGGCCGAGCCCGCCCAGCGCGAGCAGGAACGCGCAGATCAGCGAGAACGCGGCGCCGAGCCGAATGCCGATGCGGACCTTGGACATCAAGCGACTCCCCCGAGCGTCCACGGAGAATGCCCTGCACCCTGGGTCGCTGCAAGTGCCGGGGCGAGCGCTTCGGCAGCCGCCGATTCTGAATTCGTTTGCGATTTCGGTCACTTCACCTAACGCTAAGGGTCGGCTCCGGGCGCGAGCGCGCGGGTGCTCGGAGACCCTGGGTGCCTCGGATACGCCCTCTCGCGGCTAGAACTTCTCGAAGCCGCCGTTCGCGCGGGGACCGTTCGTCCGGTGCTGCGGCAGCGCCGCCTTCACCTGAGCGCCCTGCGCGGCGAAGCTGGTGGCCTGTGCGAGCGCGGTGGGCTTGCCGTGCCGGGGCGCGTGGACGCGCTCGGGCTCGATGGCCCCGTCGCTCACGAGGAAGAAGCCCATCAGCTGCTGGAGCGCCTCGGCCTGCGACGCCATCTCCTCCGCGGTCGACGAGAGCTCCTCCGCCGCCGACGCGTTCCGCTGCGTGACCTGGTCCACCGTCGCCATCGCCTTCGACACCTGCCCCACGCCCGCGGACTGCTCCGCCGACGCGGCGGCCACCTCCTGCACGAGGTCCGCCGTCTTCCGGATCGCCGGGACCAGCTCCACGATGAGCTGCCCCGAACGCTCCGCCACGTCCACCGACGTCCCCGCGAGCGCCCCGATCTCCTTCGCCGCCTTCTGCGCGCGCTCGGCGAGCTTGCGCACCTCCGTCGCGACCACCGCGAAGCCCTTCCCGTGCTCGCCCGCGCGCGCCGCCTCGATCGCCGCGTTCAGCGCGAGCAGGTTCGTCTGGTAGGCGATCTCCTCGATGATCGAGATCCGCTCCGCGATCGACTTCATCGCAGTCACCGTCTCCGACACCGCCTGCCCGCTCTCCTCCGCGTTGCGCGCCCCCTCCTTCGCCATCTCCTCGGTCTGCCGGGAGCTCTCCGCGTTCTGCGTGATCGACGCGCTCATCTCCTCGAGCGACGACGTCGTCTCCTCGACGCTCGCCGCCTGCTCGGCGGTGCCCTGCGAGAGGGTCTGCGCCGTCGCCGACACCTGCGCCGAAGCGCCCGCCAGCGCGTTCGCGCCGCTCCTCACCTCTCCGATGATCTGCGCGAGCCTGTCCGCCATCGCCTTCATCGCGGCGAGGAGCTGCCCGATCTCGTCCGTGCTCCTCGCCTCGGCGGACCCGCGCAGGTCCCCGCTCGCGATCCGCTCGGCCGCCTCCACCGCCCGCCGCACCGGCCCCGTGATCGAGCGCGTGATGGCGATGCTCACGGCGACGCCCACGCCGATGGCGAGGAGAAAGATGGAGATCATCGCGGTGCGAGCCGAGACCGCCGCGGCGGCGATGACGTCCTTCTGCCCCTGCATGGCCTTGTGGTGCCGCTCGGCCATGTCGTCCATCGCGATCTCGAGCGCGCGGACCGCTTCCTTCACCGGCGCGACGGCTGCGTTCCCCTCCTGCGGCGTCGAGATCGAGCCCGCGCGCATCGCTTCCTCGACCTTCTGGAACCCCGCCTGGTACGTGTCGAGCTCGCGGCGCGTCGTGGCGAGCTGGGCGCGCTCTGCGTCGGAGGCGATCTTCGCGAGCTCATCGAGGCCGGATCGGAACTTGCGCAGCTCGTCGCCCCACTGGCGCGCGTAATTGGCCTGCTTGTCGGGGCTCCCGATGTTGAGGAGGAAGTCCTTCTCGAACCGGCGCAGCTCGAGGGAGGACGCGCGCGCGTCGTCCGCGAGACGCGACAGCTCGGCGTCGCCGTCGAGCATCTCGCGGGTGACGGCGGTGATCCGCTCCATCCCGCGGTACCCGGAGAATGCGACCCCCAGCGTGATGAGGAGCATGGCGGCGAAGGCGAGCGAGAGGCGAGTGCCGATGCGCAGGTCGTTCATGGAACCCCCGGTGCGGCGAGCGGCGGTGCGGCGAGCGATGCGGTTGGCCTCGATGCAACCGGGACCGCCCATCGCGTGCGGCGGATTGCCGCACCGTGAACTCGCGCGAGGCAGCGAAGTTCGAAGGGTTTCCTGGTTCGCACCTGGACGGCGCGCGTGAGTCATCGCGGACCCTGAGTGAAGGGATCTGTGAGACACAGCCCCAGACGATGAGTGCGGAGCAGAGCGGCGGATCAGCGCGCCAGCTCGGGGACGTGCCGCGCGAGGATTCCCTGCAGCTCCGCGAGATCGGCCCGGCGCGCGAACGCGTCCCGCACGTACCGGAGCGAGGCCGGGATCGACGGAAGGAAGCCGGGGTTCTTCTTCACGCGATCGATGAAGACGAAGCGTCCCGCGTCCTTGAGCTTCCGCTGGATGGTGAGGAGGTCGAACACGTCGCGGAACGGGCCGGGGTCGAGCCGCGGCCCGCCCTCGACGGCGAGCCGATCGAGGTAGCGGCGCAGCATGGCGTCGACGAACGCGCCGTCGAGCTCGACGTAGCTGTCGCGCAGGAGCGCGACGAGATCGTACTGGCGCGGCCCGAGGAGCGCGTCCTGGAAATCGATCACCGCCTGCTCGCCCCCGGGCAGGACCATCAGGTTGCGCGACTGGTAGTCGCGGTGGGTGAACCCCTTCGGCTCGGACTCGAGGGCGCCCGCGATGCGATCGAAGCAGCGGTCCACGACCGCCTTCTCGGCGGGCGAGAGCCTCTCGCCCTTCCACGCCTCGACCCCCCACTCGACGAAGTGGTCGAGCTCCCAGCGGTACAGCTCGCGGTCGAAGCTGCGGCCGAACGCGATGCAGCCCGACGGATGCGCCTCGGCGCGCGCGCGGAGGCGCGCGAGCTGGTCGATGGCGCGCTCGTACAGCGGGCCCTGCGCGTCGCCCGCGAGGAGGCGCGTCTCGAGCATCTCGTCCCCGAGGTCCTCGAGGACCATGAGCCCCTCCGCCTCCTCGAAGGCGTGGATGGCGGGGACCCGCACCCCGAGGCCGGCGAGGTAGCGCTGCACGTCGACGAACGGGTTCACCGCCGGCGCGCTTCCTCTCGTGACCTCCTCCGGCTTCGCGTCCGGCGGGACGACCATCACCACGAGCGCGCCGGGCGGCCGACCGACCCGCCAGTAGCTGCGCAGGGACGCGTGGCCGGCGAGGCGCCGCACGGGGTCGTGGGATGCGTCCCGGCCGCTCGCGCGCGAGACCGCGCCACGGACGCGGGCTTCCATCTGGGGGTCGCTCATTTCGTCCTTCCGTTCACCCTGAGCCTGTCGAAGGGCACGCGTTGACGGAGCGGCGAGCGGGGGCCTATAACGCCCCGTCGCCCTCGAACTCTCGGCCTTTTTCGGGAAAGCGCCCCATGTCCACCCACGAGAACGTCCTCTCCGCGATCGGTGGCACCCCGCTCGTCCGCCTCCAGAAGCTCGCGGCCCCGGACGACGCTGCGGTGCTCGTGAAGCTGGAGTACCTGAACCCCGGCGGCTCCATCAAGGACCGCATGGCGCTCCACATCCTGGAGCGGGCCGAGCGCGCCGGGCTCCTGCGCAGGGGCGGCACCATCGTCGAGAACACGAGCGGCAACACCGGCGTCGCGGTGGCGATGTTCGCCGCGGTCCGCGGATACCGCTGCGTGTTCACGATGCCGGACAAGATGTCGAAGGAGAAGCAGGACGCGCTGAAGGCGTTCGGCGCGCAGGTGATCGTGACGCCCACGAACGTGGCCGCCGAGTCGCCGGACAGCTACTACTCCGTCGCGAAGCGGATCGCGGCCGAGACGCCCAACAGCTTCTACCTGAACCAGTACCACAACCCCGACAACATCGAGGCCCACTACCGGACCACCGGGCCCGAGATCTGGGAGCAGACGGGCGGGCGGCTGGACGCGTTCGTGGCGGGCCTCGGGACGGGCGGAACGATGAGCGGGTGCGGCCGGTTCTTCAAGGAGAAGAACGCGCGCATCCTGAACGTCGGCGTCGATCCGGTGGGGTCGGTCTACTTCTCGATGTTCAAGACCGGGAAGCTGTCCACCCCCCACGTCTACAAGGTGGAAGGGATCGGCGAGGACATGATGTGCGGCGCGATGGACCTCTCGGTCCTCGACGACGTGCGGCAGGTGACGGACGCGCAGGCGTTCGTGATGGCGCGCCGGCTCGCACGCGAGGAAGGCATCTTCGCGGGCGGCTCCTCCGGTGCAGCGGTCCACGTCGCGGTCCAGGTCGCGCGCGAGCTCGGGAAGGGCAAGACGGTCGTCGTGCCGCTCCCCGACGGCGGCCGGTCCTACGTGTCGAAGCTCTTCTCGGACGAGTGGATGCGAGACAACGGCTTCCCGGTGAACGGCGAGGGGCCGGTCTCGGCCGCCACCGTCAAGGACGTGCTCGGGAAGCGCCGCGGCGAGGTGATCACGGCGCGCAGGACCGACAAGGTCGAGGCGGTCGTCAAGCGGATGCGCGACAACGACATCTCGCAGATGCCCGTGCTCGACGACGCGGGGCGGGCGGTCGGGATGATCCACGAGTACGACCTGCTCAACTTCCTCATCGAGGGGAAGCACCGGCTCTCGGAGGTGGTGGACCCGCTGGTGCAGCCGATCCAGGGCCTCGTCGGCCCGGACACGCCCCTCGCGCGCCTGCGCGAGATCTTCAACGACGACAACGTCGCCGTGGTGAAGGAGGGGGAGAAGGTCACCGGCATCCTCACCAAGATCGACCTCATCGAGTTCCTCGGGGAGAAGCTGAAGTAGGTCGCGGGTCGCGGTCGAGGTCGCGGAGACGGCATCATGGACGACTCGAAGCTGCGCTTCGACACCCTGGCGATCCACGCGGGGCAGGCGCCGGATCCGACGACGGGCGCGATCATGACCCCCGTGTACCTGACCTCGACGTACGTGCAGGACGGCCCCGGCGTCCACAAGGGTTACGAGTACTCGCGCACCCGGAACCCCACCCGCGACGCGCTCGAGGCCTGCCTCGCCGCGCTCGAGGGAGGCCGCCATGGCCTCGCGTTCGCCTCGGGGCTCGCCGCGACCGACGCCGTCCTCCACCTGCTCTCCGCCGGCGATCACGTCCTCGCCTCGGACGACGTGTACGGCGGCACGTTCCGGATCTTCGACAAGGTGTTCCGCCGTCACGGACTGACGTTCGACGCCGTGGACATGACGGACCCGGGGAACGTCGCACGCGCCCTCCGGCCCGAGACGCGGCTCGTCTGGATCGAGAGCCCGACGAACCCCATGCTGAAGCTGGTCGACCTCGCTGCGGTCGCGGCCATCGCGCGAGCGCACGGCGCGCGCACCGTCGTCGACAACACCTTCGCGACGCCCGTCTTCCAGCGGCCGCTCGCCCACGGCATCGACGTGGTCGTCCACTCCACGACGAAGTACCTGAACGGCCACTCCGACGTCGTGGGCGGTGCCGTCGTCACCCGCGACGACGAGCTCCACGCGCGGCTCGCGTTCCTCCAGAACGCCGTCGGCGCCGTGCCCTCGCCCATGGACGCGTTCCTCGTGCTCCGGGGGTTGAAGACGCTGCCCGTCCGCATGGAGCGGCACGCCCGGAACGCGCTCGAGGTCGCACGCTTCCTCGAGGGCCATGCCCAGGTCGAGCGCGTCGTCTACCCCGGCCTCCCGTCACACCCGCAGCACGCGCTCGCGCGCCGCCAGATGAGCGGCTTCGGCGGGATGCTCTCGTTCGTGATCCGGGGCGGCTTGCCTGCCGCGGCGGCGTTCCTCCGCGCCGTCCGTCTCTTCGCGTGCGCGGAGTCGCTCGGCGGCGTGGAGAGCCTCATCGAGCACCCCGCCATCATGACCCACGCGTCGGTCCCGAAGGAGACGCGGGAGCAGCTCGGCATCGCGGACGGGCTCATCCGCGCGTCGGTCGGCCTCGAGAGCGCGGACGACCTCCTGGAGGATCTCGCGCGCGGGTTCGCGGCGATCTAGGGGGCGCGCTGTGCGGCGGATCGCGGTCCCGCACCGGGGGCTGGGACGGGAGGGAGCCCTCCCCGTGCTCGGCGACGGACGAATGCGCGACCGGGCGCCGTACTGCCGCAAGGACGCAGAAACGCAGATGCCGCGCACTTCCGTGCGTGCCGACGTCGCGCCAGGAAGTCGATCGTGCGCGGCGGCGGGGTTGCTGCGCGGCGTCGTCACGCAAAGTGCGAGGCGGCCAAGGTACTTTGTTGCGTATCCGTCCGCAGCGCACCGATGATCGAGACGTCTCCGACGTCTGCGCGCGGTGAGGGCCCTCCCGTCCGCGCGCCCCCGGCGGGCGGAGCGGCGTGGTCGGGCGCCGGCGCGGCGTGACCAATGCCGGTGCGCCGGAACACGTACGTCCGTCCGGGCGCGCGAGCAGGGGAGGTCCCTCGGCTGCGCGTAGGCGTCGGCACCGCCGCGACGATGGGTGCGCTGCGGACGGACACGGTCGTCAGTACTTCAGCCGGGCCTGCACTTTGCGTGACAACGGCGCGCCAGATCCGTCACCCCAGCACGGAATCCTTCCCGCGCGCGACGTTGGCACGCACGGAAGTGCCCGGCCCCTGCGCTTCAAGGCCCCTTCGACCCAGCGCCGCCGGTCGGCGCATTCGTCCGTCGCCGAGCACGGCCGAGGGGCCTCCCCGGCCAGCGCCCGGAGGGGAATGCTCCCTCGAGAGCGTTCCCGCGGTCCGTACCCCGAGGGAAGTGACGAATGAGAGGGGCAATCTAGGCGGGGGGACGCTCGGCCACGGGCGCGGAGATCGCGACGTGCGGGAACGCGAGCACCACCGCGAACGCGGCGCAGGCGATCCCGGCGCCGGTCCAGAAGACGATGGCCATCGCGCCCTGGAGCGCGCCCGCGACGGGGGCGACCGCGGCGGGAGCGAGCATCGCGCGCGCAGGCGAGAGGAGCTTCTCGACGAGCTCGGGGCGAGCACCCGCGCGCGCGAGGGCGCCCGCGAGCACGCCCCCGAGGAGCCCGACCGCGAGCGTGCCGCCGATGGTGCGAAAGAACAGGGTGCTCGCCGTCGCGACGCCGCGCCGGCTCCAGGGGACGCTCGTCTGGACCGCGATGAGGAGCGGCGGATTCGCGATGCCGAGCCCCGCACCGTACGCCGCCATGAGCGCCTGCACGACGACGAGCGGGGTTCCGGGACGCAGGGCGACCGCGGCGAGCACCGCCGCCGCGGCGCTCGTCGCGAACCCGGTCACGAGAAGGCGGCGGTAGCCGAGCCGGGCGACGAGCCGTCCCGCGATCGCGCTCGCCACGGGCCAGCCGAGCGCCATCGGCGCGATGGCGGCTCCCGCGGCGGTCGCCGTCCGGCCGAGGACGCTCTGGACCCAGAGCGGCACGTAGGTGACGGTGGCGAACATCGCTGCGCCCATGAGCGCGCCCGCCGCCGAGGCGACCACCATCACGCGATGCGAGAAGAGGTCGAGGGGCAGGAGCGGCTCGCGCGCGCGGCGCTCGACGGCGAGGAAGGCGAACGTGGCCGCGACCGCCGCCGGGACGGCGACGAGCGCCATGCCGCGGGACCCGGCGGCGAGCAGCGCCGCGATCACCGCGATCGAGAGGAGCGCCGCGCCGGCGGCGTCGAGCCGATGGGCGTGCCGCTCCGGGCGCTCGTGGTACGCGACCGCGAGCACCGCCGCGCTCGCGAGGCCGAACGGCAGGTTCAACCAGAAGATCCAGCGCCACCCGACCGAGTGCACGATCGCGCCGCCGAGCAGCGGACCCACCAGCCCGGAGACGCCCCACACGGCTCCGAACAGCCCCTGCATCCGGCCGCGCTGGTGCACGTCGAACAGGTCGCCGACGATGGTGAAGGTGACGGGCTGCATCGCGCCGGCCCCGAGCCCCTGTACGGCGCGCCAGGCGATCAGCTCGGCCATCGAGCCCGCCTGCCCGCACGCGAGCGATCCCGCGAGGAACAGGCCGATGCCGGCGAGGAGGACGGGCTTGCGGCCACGCAGATCCGCGAGCTTCCCCCAGATCGGGACGGTGACCGTCGTCGCGAGCATGTAGCCCGCGAACGCCCAGGCGTAGAGCGGCAGCCCGCCGAGCTCGGCCACGACGGTCGGCATCGCGGTCGAGACGACCGTCATCTCCATCGCGGCCAGGAACAGGCCGAGCAGGAGGGCGACGACGGTGAGGGGGCGGCTCGTGCGGCGCACGGCGCGCAGAGGTATCACGGGCGCTTGCGGAACGCCCTCCACAGCAGGACGTCGTAGACGACCTTCAGCCCTCCTGCCACCACGAACGGGACCCCCCCGAGCGCCGCGCTCGCGTACAGCGGGCCGGCCGCGAGCGGCGCGATCGCCGCCCCGACCGTCCGCGCGATGCCGGTGACGCCCGCGGCCGCCGAGCGCTCGTCCGGCTCCACGACCGCCATCGTGTAGGACTGCCGCGTCGGCACGTCCATCTGCGAGATGGAGAACCGCAGGAGCAGCACCGTGATCGCGAGCGGCAGCGTCGGCATGAACGGGACGAGGGCGAGGAGCACGTTCGAGGGGAGGTGCGTGAACACCATCGTGTTCACGAGGCCGAACCGGCGGGCGATCGTCGCCGCGGAGAGCGCCGACACGCCGGCGAGGACGTTCGCGCCGAAGAAGATCGCGCCGAGGAGCGCCGGCCCGACGCCGAACCGGCTGTGGAACCACCACGCGACGAAGCTCTGGACGACGAAGCCGCCGGCGAAGGCGTCGAGGGAGAAGAGCGCGGACAGGCGCAGGACCACCGCGCGCGAGCGGTGCAATCCGAGGGTGCTCCGGGCCGGCGCGGACGTCGGGCGCGCTTCCACGCCGTCGGACAGGCGTGTGAACAGGACCGCGAGCACGCCCCCGGCGATCGCGTACCCGGCGAAGACGATCTGGTAGCTCCGGAGCGGTGCGGTCCCCGCGCGCTGCAGCGCCTCCGCGAGCACACCTCCAGCGAGCGCGCCGGCCGCGGTGGCGAACGCCCCGGTGAGCTGGTACCACGCGAACGCGGAGGTGCGAGCGTCCGGCGAGAGCTCCTGCGCGAGCGCCGCCTGCTCGATGGCGAGGAACGGCCCCACCTCGTTCCCGGAGGGCGACAGGATCCCGATCGTCGCCGCGATCGCGAGGAGCGGGAAGGCGGTGGTCGTCGCGAACACCGCGCCCGCGGCGAGCATCAGCGCTCCGGCCATCACGAGCATCCGCCTGCGGCCGACTCGATCCGCTCGGGTCGTCACGAGGAGCGAGACGGCGACGTCGCCCAGGAGCGTCAGGGAGACGAGGAGCCCGATGCGGGACTCGCCCTCGCCGGCCGCCGCGAGGTGCAACACCAGGACCACGGAGGCGAGGCCGTACGCGAACATGCGGAGGGCGCGCGTGGCCAGCAGGAGCGGGACGTCATGCGCTCGGGGCACGACCGCGATTCTACGTGTTCCCCGCTCGGCCGGGCGCTCGCCTCGCCGGCGGGCTTCGCCGGAGCTGCCGGACCTCAGGCGGGCGCGCGCACCTCGCGGCGGCAGCGCCTTACTGCGGCGGGTCCCCGCGGCGCTCCACGCGGTCCGGGAACGTGGGCCGGGGGGACGCCGACGCGATCCCGGGCTCGAGCTCGGCGGGGCTCTTCGCCTCGATGACCTCGGGCCGGCCCTTCGCCGCCGCGGCATCCGCTGGCGCAGCGCGCAGCTCGGCCGCCTTGAAGACGCGCCGCAGGATCAGGACTCCGGCGATCGTCGGCACGGCGCAGCCGCGGCCCCGCCCGAACGCCCCGCGCCAGAGCAGGAACGCGCCCGCGGCCCCCGCGGCAAGCCGCCCAGGCTGCCAGCCCCTCGTCCGTGCCTTCGCCTCCATCGCGCCCTCCCTCGCCGTCCGCACGGGAGATGTGCACTCCACCGGCCGCGCGCCCGTGCCGGTGAGTACCTTCGCCGCGTGAGGACCGAGAGCGCCGAGCCGCTGATCGCGCCGCCGGACCGGGCCGGCTGGAGCGTCTCGTGGTCGAGCGAGGATCCGCGCTACGGCGGAGGCGGCACCGCCACGGTCGATGACGAGCGGGACCTCCGGGTGCCGGGGCACGCGGGGCTCCTGATCGCGCCCGGGGCGCGCGTTGGCTGAAGTCTTACGGGTCGGCTGGCGCCCGTCGGACGGCGCCGAGGCGCTCCTCGACCGCGAGTGGCTCGTCGCCAACGGCCTCGGGGGCTATGCCACCGGAACAATCGCCGGCGTCTGCACGCGCCGCTACCACGGTCTCCTCGTCGCTGCGCTCCCGGACCTGGGGCGTACCGTGATGCTCTCGCACCTGTCGGACCGCGTGCGGCTCCCCGGCGGTCGGACCGCGCGACTCGGCGCCGAGGAGCGGGCGGCGGGGCTCGCGCTTCACGGGGCCGAGCACCTGCGGGAGTTCCGCCTGGAGCTCGGGATGCCGGTGTGGACGTACGAGGTGGACGGCGCCGCGATCGAGAAGCGCGTCCTCCTCTCTCACAGACAGAACACCGTCCACATCTCGTACCGTCTCCTCTCGGGACGGGGACCGCTCCGCCTCACGCTGCGTCCCGGCGTGCACTTCCGCCCCCACCATGCACCGGTATCGGCTCCGCTCGGGCGCTACCGTCTCCTCGTCGAGCAGGGTCGATACGAGATCGCCGCCGAGGGGGACCGCTTTCCCCCGCTGCGCATGGTGCTCCACGGCCAGCGACCGGCGTTCACGGTCGAGGAGGAGCGGCTCGCGGAGGTCGTCTACCGGATCGAGGGGAGCCGAGGCCACGATCAGCAGGGCGACCTCTTCAGCCCGGGCTTCTTCAAGGTCGACCTCGACCAGGGCGCGCCGGTGACGCTGGTCGCGTCCTCCGAGCCGTGGGACGTCGTCGTCGCGCTCCGCCCCGGCGAGGCGGCGCGCTCCGAGCGCGCTCGCCGGGAGGCGCTCCTGGAGCGCGCCCCGGCGGCGGCGCGGCAGGAGCCGATCTCCGAGCTGGTCCTCGCCGCCGACGCGTTCGTCGTCGAGCCCGCCGGGCGGGTCCAGGAAGCCGCGCATGCGCGCGCCGAGGGGTACGAGCCGCGCACCGTGATCGCCGGCTACCCCTGGTTCGCCGACTGGGGCCGCGACACGATGATCGCGCTCGAGGGGCTCACGCTCGCGACCGGTCGGCACGGCGATGCGGCAGCCGTCCTGCGCGCCTTCGCCCGCCACGTGCGGAACGGGCTCATCCCGAACCTCTTCCCGGAGGGGAACGCCGAGGGGCTCTACCACACCGCCGACGCCACGCTCTGGATGTTCCACGCGCTCGATCGCTACGTGGCGGAGTCCGGAGACCGTGGCACCCTCCGCCGCCTCCTCCCGACGATGGAGGACGTCGTCCGCCATCACCTCCGCGGCACGCGCTTCGGCATCGGAGTCGATCCTTCCGACGGCCTCCTCCGCCAGGGCGCGGAGGGATACGCGCTCACCTGGATGGACGCGAAGTACGAGGGATGGGTGGTGACGCCGCGGCGCGGGAAGGCGGTCGAGATCAACGCGCTCTGGTACCGGGCGCTCCGGGTCCTGGAGCGCTGGCTCGGCGAGGAAGGCAGGGACACGGACGCCCGCGCAGTGGCGGAGGCGGCGGACCGTGCGCGCGAGTCGTTCAACCGCCGGTTCTGGTACGCGGCGGGCGGCTACCTTTACGACGTCGTCGACGGCGAGGGCGGAGACGACCCCGCCTGCCGGCCGAACCAGCTGCTCGCGGTGTCGCTGCCAGACCCGGTCCTCGATCGAGCCCTGTGGGCACCGGTGGTCGAGAAGGTCCGCGCCGAGCTGCTCACCCCGGTCGGGCTGCGCTCGCTCGCGCGCGGCCATCCCGACTACCGCGCGAGCTACCACGGCGACCTGCGTACGCGCGACGCGGCGTATCACGAGGGGACGATCTGGAGCTGGCTCATCGGGCCGTTCGTGGACGCGTGGCTCAAGGTGGATGGCGATCGCGCGGCGGCACGCCGGTTCCTGGACGGCCTCGTGGCGCACCTCGGCGATGCGTGTGTCGGCCAGGTCTCGGAGGTGTTCGACGCGGAGGCGCCGTACGCGCCGAGGGGGTGCGTGGCGCAGGCATGGGGGATCGCGGAGCTGCTGAGGGTGATGCTGAAGACGCAAGGGTGACCGCGACCTCGACAGGGTCCACGTCCACGTCCACGTCCAGGTCCACGACAGCGACCCCGACCCCGCCGAGATCCCTCGGCACCCTTGAACCCGACGCCGCACCGGAGTCGAATCCCGTCCCATGCACCTCTTCTCGCCGCTCCCGCTACGGTCGGTCACCCTCCGGAACCGGATCGCCGTCTCGCCCATGTGCCAGTACTCGGCGGTGGACGGGCACGCGACCGATTGGCACCTCGTCCACCTCGGGTCGCGTGCGGTCGGCGGGGCGGGACTGGTCGTGTTCGAGGCGACGGCCGTCGAGGCGCGCGGCAGGATCTCGCCCGCCGACCTCGGCCTCTGGGACGACCGGCAGATCGAGCCGCTCGCCCGCATCGTCCGCTTCATCGAGGCGCACGGCGCGGTCCCCGCGCTGCAGCTCGCGCACGCCGGGCGCAAGGCGAGCGTCCGAGCGCCCTGGGACGGCGGCGGTCCCATCCCGCTGGCGGAGGGCGGGTGGACACCGGTCGGACCCAGCCCGCTCCCCTTCGCGGATGGTCACCCGGTTCCGCACGCGCTCGATCGCGACGGCATCCGCGGGATCGTGGCCGCGTTCGCCGCCGCTGCCCGCCGCGCCGTCGGCGCCGGTTTCCGCGTGCTCGAGGTGCACTGTGCGCACGGGTACCTGCTGCACGAGTTCCTCTCGCCGCTCGCCAACCAGCGCGACGACCTGTACGGCGGCTCGTTCGAGAACCGGACCCGGCTCGCGCGCGAGGTGCTCCAGGCGGTGCGGACCGCCTGGCCGGAGCGGCTCCCGCTCATCGTCCGGATCTCGGCGACCGACTGGGTCCCCGGAGGCTGGGACGTCGACCAATCCGTGGAGCTCTCGCGCGCGCTCGAGCCGCTGGTCGATCTCGTCGACGTCTCCTCGGGAGGGCTCGCCTGGAACGCGCAGGTCCCGATGGGCCCGGGGTACCAGACCGCGTTCGCGGAGCGGATCCGGAAGGAGGCGGGGGTCGCGACGGGCGCAGTCGGGATGATCGTGTCACCGGAGCAGGCGGACCACGTCATCCGCACGGGCCAGGCGGACCTGGTCCTGCTCGCCCGCGAGATGCTGCGCGACCCGCACTTCCCGCTGCGGGCCGCCAGGGCGCTGGGGCACGAGGGCCCGTGGCCGAAGCAGTACCTGCGCGCGCGGTAGCGCCAGCAGAATACGCTAGACTCGGGCGATCTTCCGGCTAGTACGTACCTAGGAGAGCCGCGTGCGCGTCGGCCGCTATGAGATCGCGAGCATCGTGGACGCGTTCTACGCGCTCGACGGCGGGGCGATGTTCGGCGTCGTGCCGCGTGCGCTGTGGGAGCGCAAGCTCGAGCCGGACGGGCGGAACCGGGTCCGGCTCGCCTCGCGCTGCCTCCTGGCCGTCGACCGCGACGCGCGGCGCGTGATCCTCGTGGACGACGGGATCGGCGACCGCTGGGACGCCAGGCGGGTGGACTTCTATGCGATCGACCGATCGGGCGGAGGGCTGGACGCCGGCCTCGCGCGTCACGGGCTCGCGCGCGATCACGTGACGGACGTGGTCCTGACGCACCTCCAGTTCGATCACGCGGGAGGCACCACGCGGTCCGGCCCCGACGGGCGGCCCGAGCTCGCCTTCCCGCGCGCGACGCACCACGTCCAGCGCCGCGCGTGGCAGCTCGCCCACGCGCCTTCGGAGAAGGACGCGGGGAGCTTCCGGGGGGAGGACTTCGAGCTGCTCCAGCACTCGAACCTGCTTCACCTCCTCGAGGGAGACACCCCGCTCTTCCCCGACGTCGAGATCATCGCCTCCGAGGGCCACACCGAAGGACAGCAGCTCCCGCGCTTCCACGGCGATTCGACCCACGTCACGTTCTGCGCCGACGTGATCCCGACGCACGCGCACCTCCGGCCGAGCTGGGTGATGGCGTATGACGCGCTGCCGCTCACCACGATCGAGGAGAAGAAGGTCCTCATGGCCGAGGCGCTCGAGGACGACGGGATCCTCGTGTTCGAGCACGACCCGCTCATGGCCGCGTGCCGTCTGCGCGAGGAGGACGGCCGCCCCGTGTTCCGCGAGGCGGTCGGGATCTAGGAGCACTGGCCTGCGCGGCGCGCTTGTCGTAGGACAACGCGATGCTCGAGCCGAAGATCAAGATCACCCGCCGCGGCGCGGACCGGCTCGAGGCCGGCCACCTCTGGATCTACCGTGCCGACGTGGAGAGCGCGCCTGCGGCGCTCGAGGCAGGGGATGTCGTGGCGCTCGTGGACGGTCGCGGCCGCTTCCTCGCCAAGGCATTCTGGTCTGCGCGGTCGAAGATCGCGCTGCGGGTCGTCACGCGCGACGAGGAGCCCGTCGACGAGGCGTTCTTCGCGGCGCGGCTCCGGACCGCGATCGAGCTCCGCGAGCGCCTCTTCGGCGGCGAGCGCTTCGTGCGGCTCGTCCACGGCGAGGCGGACCTCCTTCCCGGGCCTGGTGGTGGACCGCTACGGCGACGCCGCCGTGATCCAGACGCTCGTCCCGGCGACCGACCGGAGGAAGGCGCTCCTCGCCGATCTCGTCGCCAACGCGCTCTCCCTGCGCTGTGTCGTCGAGCGGAACGACGTCCGGGTCCGGGAGCTCGAGGGGCTCACGCAGATGAAGGGCGTGCTGCGCGGCGACCCGCCGGGACCGATCGAGCTACCGCGAGGGTGAGGTGCGGATGCGCGTCGATCTCCTCGCTGGGCAGAAGACGGGCACCTTCCTCGACCAGCGAGAGAACCACCTGCGCGCCGGCGAGTATGCGCGCGGCCGCTGCCTCGACTGCTTCAGCTACGCAGGCGGGTTCGCGCTCCAGCTCGCCCGCCGGGCGGAGCGGGTCACCGCCGTCGAGATGCAGGCCGGGGCGGCCACCCTCCTCCGCGAGAACGCGCTCCTCAACCGCGCCGAGAACCTCGAGATCGTCGAGGCGAACGCCTTCGACTACCTGCGCGACCGCTCCGAGGAGGAGCCGGCCTTCGATCTCGTCGTGCTCGACCCCCCTGCGTTCGCGAAGAACAAGGACGCGTTGCCCGCGGCGCGCAGAGGCTACAAGGAGGTGAACCTTCGCGCCCTCCAGATCCTGCGCCCCGGCGGGGTACTCGTCACGTCGTCGTGCAGCTACCACCTGCCGGAGGAGGCGCTCGAGGCGCTCGTGCTCGACGCGGCGAACGACGCGGGCCGTCGCGTACAGCTCCTCGAGCGTCGCGGCGCGGGGCGGGATCATCCGGTGTTGCTCGGGGTACCCGAGACCCGGTACCTCAAGTGCCTGTTTGCCAGGGTGCTGTGAGAACCCTGCCGGACCGCCGCTCGGGACCCCCCTGTCGCGGGAGCCGGAGGGCGCGGTAGCATTTCGGCGCAAGGAGGCGTATTGGCCGCACGGCCCCAGCAGCTCGTCGCAGAGACGTTTCGTACGATCGCTGGGAGCCCGCTCCTCGCGCGGCTCGACGAGGGCGAGCGTCAGCGGCTCCTTGCTCGCCTCGAGCTGCACGACATCCCCGCGAAGACGCGCATGCACGGCGACGGCGACGCGGGCAAGCACCTGTACTTCGTGCTCGCCGGAACGGCCACGCTGCGGCGCGCGGAGCTCGCGCTCCGGAAGCTCGGCCCCGGGGACTCGTTCGGAGAGCTGGCCCTGCTCGGCGGTCGCCACCGCGGCGAGACCGTCACCTCGGACGGGCCGCTCGCGGTCGCGCGCCTGTCCGCGACCTCGTTCGCGGATCTCGAGCGGAACGAGCCGCGCCTCGCGGCGAAGATCGCCAGCGGCATGGCCACGGCGCTCGCCGACGAGCTCGCGCAGCTCACCGGCGACATGGGACTCCTGCTCCGCGGCCGCTCGCTCCCGCGCGCACAGGAGATCGTCGTCCGCGTCGCGGGTGAGGAGCGGCGCGTGCGGACCGGGACACGGGTCATCGACCTTCTCCCTGCGGAGGTGGACGGGGCGATGGTGGTGGCCGGTCTCCTCGGCCAGAAGCCGGTCTCGCTCACGACGCCGGTCATCACCGACGCGAGCATCGCGCCGCTCACCGCGAGCCACTGGGAGGGGCGACAGATCTACGCCCACTCGCTCGGGCTCCTGCTCCTCGAGGCCGCGCACCAGGTCGACGCCGGAGCTGCGAGGTCCGCATGGGCCCGTCGCGCGGGACGCACCAGGTGGTGGTCGTGCAGGGCGACGGCGCGCAGGACCGCGCCGTCCTGGCGGAGCGGATCGCGGACGCGATGCGCAAGCTGGCCGCGGCCGACGCGCCGTTCCGGCTGGAGTACTGGGCGACGGACGAGGCCCAGAAGTGGTTCCGCGAGCGGGCTGGGACGACGCCGCGCGGCTCCTGCGCATCCGGCGCCAGGCGACGGTGCGGCTCGTCTCCTGCGGCGAGGTGCTACGCGCTCTCGATGGGGCCGCTCCTGCCGACCACCGGGCGGCTGCACGGGCTTCGGGCTGCGACGCGCACCCCGACGGCCTCGCGCTCGGCCTCGGGGAAGCGGGACCCGCGGAACGGCGGCGGGACCCCGCGCCGACCGCGCCCGCCGCGGCGCCGTCCCGGCGCCCGGCTGGACATGGCCGAGGAGCACCAGCGCTGGCTCGCCGCCATGGGCGTGACGAGCGTCGGCGCGTTCAACGAGCTCTGCATCTCCGGCCAGGTCTCGCAGCTCATCCGGGTCGCCGAGGGGTTCCACGAGAAGCGGATCGGCCACATCGCCGACGAGATCGCCGCGGCGCGCGACCGGATCCGCATCATCTCCATCGCCGGCCCGTCCTCGTCGGGCAAGACCACCTTCATCAAGCGGCTCACGGTCCAGCTCCAGATCGACGGCGTCAACCCGGTCGGCATCTCGCTCGACGACTACTACGTCGATCGCGAGAAGACCCCGCGGGCCGCCGACGGCGACTGGGACTTCGAGGCGCTCGAGGCGCTCGACCTCGGCGCTGCTGCAGGACCACGTGCGGCGGCTGCTCGGCGGGCGAGGCGGTGAAGACCGCGCGCTACGACTTCCTCACCGGGCAGAGCCACCCCGAGCGGCGGCGCCGACGATCCAGCTCCGCCCCGGCGACGTGCTCATGCTGGAGGGCATCCACGGGCTCAACCCGCGGCTGCTCGGCGACGACTCCACGCCGCGGCGCGCTGTACCGGATCTTCATCCACCCGGCGACGACCGCTCCCGTTCGACCGGCTGACGCGCGTGTCGACGACCGACCTGCGGCTGCTCCGCCGCATCGTCCGCGACCGCCACCAGCGCGGCTACAGCGCCGCGGAGAACATCGCTCCGCTGGCCGTCGGTCCAGGCCGGCGAGCGGGAGCACATCTATCCCGTTCCAGGGCGAGGCCGACGCGGTGTTCGACTCCGCGCTCATCTACGAGCCGGCGGTGCTCAAGGTCTACGCCGAGCGCTACCTGCTCGAGGTGCCGCAGGACCACCCCGCCTACCCGACGGCGCACCGGCTGCGCCACCTCGTCGATCGGTTCGTCTCCATCTACCCGGACCACGTCCCGCCCACGTCGCTCCTCCGCGAGTTCATCGGCGGCAGCGGGTTCGAGTACTAGGAGGCCGCTGACCGTGGAGGACCATGACCTCGCGCAGATCGTGATCGAGACCGTCGGCGCGCTCGTCGTCGTGCTCGACCGCGAGGGGCGGGTCGTGCGCTGGAACGCCGCCTGCGAGGTCGCGACGGGGTACGACCGCGACGAGGTGCTCGGGAAGTCGCTCGGGTTCCTGCTCCTCCCCGAGGAGCGAGAGGGAGTCCAGGCCAACTTCGCGGGGCTCGTCGCGCGCCATTACCCGAACCGCTCCCAGAGCCACTGGGTGACGAAGGACGGGAGGCGCAGGCTCGTCTCGTGGTCGAACACCGTGCTCCTCGACGAGGACGGCGAGGTGCGGGTCGTCGTCGCGACGGGCCTCGACATCACCGAGCGCACGCGCGCCGAGGAGGCGCTGCGGCAGCAGGCCAGGCGGCTGGAGGCGCTGGCCGAGGCCTCGCGCGTCTTCGCCTCCGGCCTCGACTACAAGACCACGCTCGACACCGTCGCGCGCCGGCTCTCGGAGCTGATCGGCGACGGCGCCCTCATCCGGATCGTCTCGCCGGACGACGCGTGGCTCGTCCCCGTCGCCGTCTACCACCCGAACCCCGAGCGGGCCGCGCTCCGCCGGCGCGTGATCCAGGCGGCGCCGCAGCGCACGACGGAGGGGATGACCGCGCGCGTGCTCGCCGGGCGGAAGACGCTGCGCATCTCGGAGCTCACCCCGGAGATGGTCCATGGCGAGATGAAGCCGGAGTACTGGCCGTACCTCGAGGGCGTCTCCAGCCTGATGATCGCGCCGCTCGAGCACCGGCGGCACGTCTTCGGCCACATCACGCTCATGCGCGATGTCGGCGGAGCGCCCTACACCCGCGAGGACGAGACGCTGCTCGACGACCTGGCCCACCGCGCCGCCCAGGCCATCGAGAACGCCCGGCTCTACGGCGAGGCCCAGGCCGCGGTGGCGGCGCGCGACGAGTTCCTCTCCATCGCCTCGCACGAGCTGCGCACGCCGCTGACCGCGCTCCGGCTGGCGCTGGAGAACATGCGGCGGGTGGTCGACGCGCGAGGCCATCGAGCGGCTGCCCGCCGCAGCTCCGTCGAGCGGGTGCTCGTCACGGCCGAGCGAGCCGGCCAGCGGCTGGAGAAGCTGGTCGAGGCGCTGCTCGACGTGTCGCGCATCCACATGGGCCGGCTCGAGCTGGACGTCGAGGAGGTGGAGCTCGGCGCGGTGGTGGCCGAGGCGCTGCGGCGCGGTCGAGGACGAGGCGGCCCAGGCCGGCTCCGCGCTCGGCATCCGCGGCGAGCCGGTGCGCGGGCTACTGGGACCGCGCTGCGCATCTCGCCAGGTGGTGATCAACCTGCTCGCCAACGCGGTCAAGTACGGGGCCGGCAAGCCGGTCGAGGTCGAGCTACGGGACGCGCGAGCGACCGCGCCTTCCTGCAGGTCCGGGACCACGGCATCGGCGATCGACCGCCGCCGACCAGCGCCACATCTTCGAGCGCTTCGAGCGGGCGGTCTCGCTCGCGCAACTACGGCGGGCTCGGGCTCGGGCTCTACATCGTGAAGCGGATCGTCGAGGCCCACGGCGGGACGGTCCGGGTCGAGTCGAGACCGGGCGAGGGCGCCGCCTTCCACGTCGAGCTGCCGCAGCGCCCCGTCGTGGCGGTGCGCGCCGCGGACCCGGAGCAGATCGCGCACTGATCGGTAGGCGGGGGACGACCCCGCGAGGTCACGTTCCGTGCGGCAGGAACTCGTGCGCCGGAAAGAGGAGCACGTCCGCGATCGTGTCGGCGCCGACGAGCAGCATCAGGAGCCGGTCGAAGCCGACCGCGACGCCGCCGGCGTCGGGCATCCGCGCCACCGCCGTCGAGGAACCGCTCGTCGAGGGGGTAGACCGGGCGCCCGAGGCGCCGCCGCAGCGCCTGCTCGTCGACGAACCGCCGCCGCTGCTCGGCCGCGTCGGTCAGCTCGGTGAAGCCGTTCGCGAGCTCGAGCCCGCCCGCGTAGAGCTCGAACCGCTCCGCGACCGCGCGGGTCGTCGCGCCTGACTCGCGAGAGCGCCGCCATCGGAGGCGGGCCAGTCGACGAGGTAGACCGGCCGCCTCGCGCCCGAGCCGCGGCTCCACGGCGTCGAGCATGACGCGGAAGAAGACGTCGTCGAACGGCTCGCCCGCCGGCCCGGGGTCGTGCCCGGCGGCGCGCGCGGCCGCCGCGAGGCCGCGGCGTCGTTCCCGCAGGCGGCGAGGTCGATCGCCGGCGTGCCGCCGGAAGGCGTCGGCCACGGTGAGCCGCTCGAACGGCGCCGCGAGGTCGAGCGGCCGCCGGCGCGGACGACGCGCGGCACGCCGTCGGGCGAGAGCGCGCGCGCGCACGCCTCGACGAGCCGCTCGAGGTCCTCCATGATGCCCGCGGTAGTCCGTGCCCGCCCGGTAGAGCTCGAGCATCGTGAACTCGGGGTTGTGCGTCGGCGAGACCTCGCCGTTGCGGAAGACGCGCGCGAGCTGGAAGATCGCGCGGCAGCCCGTCGGCGAGGAGCCGCTTCATCGCGTACTCGGGGCTCGTGTGGAGCCAGAGCGCGCCGCGGTCGCCGCCGGCGTCCGGGACGAACGCCGCCTCGAACGCCTGGATGTGCGGCTCCATCCCGGGCGCCGGGACGAGGCAGGGCGTCTCGACCTCCTCGTAGCCCATCGCTCCGAGCGTCCGGCGCACCTCCGCCTGCAGCCGCGCCCGCGCGCGGGCGTTCGCCTTCCGCACCTCGGGGATCACGCCCGGACTGTACTCCACGCCGCGCATGTCGCTCCAGTTTCCCCGTCTTTCCGGTGCTTTCCGCATCGTCAACCCGGTGTCCGGCACCGGGTTGACGAGCGGGCGGGCGCTGGTATCTTCCCCGGTTCCATGGGGACCCTGCACCACGAGGACCGCGGGACGGGCGCGCCGGTGGTGCTCGTGCACGGGTGGTCGTTGTCGTCCGCCGTCTTCGACGCGGAAGCGGCCGTCCTCGCGCGCGCGCGCCGGGTGATCGCCCCGGACCTGCGCGGCCACGGCCGCTCCGGACCGGGCGCGTTCTCGCTCGCGGACCTCGCCCACGACCTCGCCGGTCTCGTGGACGGGCTCGGGCTCGAGAGGGCGGTCCTCGCCGGCTGGTCGCTCGGGGCCCAGGTCGCGATCGCGGCGCTCCCGCTCGTGCGGACGCGCGTGTCGGCGCTCGTGCTCGTCGCCGGAACGCCCCGCTTCACCTCGGGCGAGGGCTGGCCGCATGGGCTGCCGGCGCAGAGCGTCGAGGTGCTCGCGCACCGTGTCCGCCGCGATCCGGCGCGCGCCGCCGTCCGCTTCTTCGAAGCGATGTTCGCCGAAGGCGAGCTCGACGCGGAGGAGCGCCGGCGCGCAGACGCCGTTCGCGCCGCGATCCCCGTCCCCGACGCCGCTGCGGCGCGAGCAGGCCTCGCCGTCCTCGCGCACGAGGACTTGCGGAGCTCGCTCGCGCACGTGGACCTGCCCGTCCTCCTCCTGCACGGCGAGCGGGACCCGATCTGCCCGGTGGGCGCGTCGCGGGCGATGGCCGACATGATTCCGGGCGCTCGGCTCGCAATCGTTCCGGGCGCGGGACACGCCCCGTTCCTCTCCCGGCCCGGCGTCCTCGCCGACGCCATCCTCTCCATCGGCGCGGCGGGCGCGTGAACCGGGTCGACAAGCGGCGCGTGCGCGCCTCCTTCTCGCGGTCGGCGCCCACGTACGACGTCCGCGCGACCGTGCAGCGGCGCGTGCGGGAGCGCGTCCTCGCGCTCCTGTCGGAGGCCGCGCCGCACCCGCGCCGCGCGCTCGATGTCGGCGCGGGCACCGGCGCGCTCGTGGGCCGCCTCGCCGAGTCGCGCCCGGACCTCGCGGCCGCGGCGGTCGATCTCGCCCCGGGCATGTGCGCCGCCGCCCGCGCGATCGTCCCGACCGCCCTGGTCGCGGCCGCCGACGCCGAAGCGCTCCCGTTCCGCACCGCTGCGTTCGATCTCTTCGTCTCGACGTCGACGTTCCAGTGGCTCCCCCGGCTCGGACCCGCCTTCGCCGAGGCCCACCGGGTGCTCGCGCCAGGGGGCGTCCTCTGCCTCGCCCTCTTCGGCGCGCGCACGCTCGCCGAGCTGCGCGACGCATGGCGGGCTGCCGCGGGGGCCGACGCTGGCGCACGGACGCACGCGTTCTTCGGGAAGGATGAGGTCGTCCGCGCGCTCGCGGCGGCCGGGTTCCGCACACCGTCGGTGTTCGAGGAGGATCTCGTCGAGTGGCACGAGGACTCCCGCGCGGTGCTCCGCGCGCTGAAGGAGGTCGGCGCCGCGAGCGCCGTCCCCGGCCGTACCGGGCTCGGCGGCCGGGCGCGGACGCTCGAGATGCTGCGCCGCTACGACGAGGCGCACGCCGGGCGCTCCGGAGTGCCCGCCACGTATCATGTGGTCTACGCGGTGGCCGTGCGACCCTGATGCCGACCCCGACCTCGACGCGCTAACGCGCCACCTTCGCCTCGAGCTCCTTGATCCTCGCCCGCAGCTCCTTCTCGCGCGCGAACCGGGCGCTCACGTCGCGCACGATCGCCGCGGGGCCGAGGATCGTCCCCGCGTCGTCACGCACGAGCTGGATCGTGAACTCGATCGAGAGCGTCCCGCCGTCCTTGCGCACCGCGGGGACCGCGAGCGTCTCCGACGCATAGCGGGTCACGCCCGTCTCCATCACGCGGTCCCAGCTCTCCCAGTGCCGCGGGCGCAGCCGCTCGGGGATGATGAGGTCGAGGGATTGCCCGATCGCCTCGGCTGCGGTCCAGCCGAAGATCCGCTCCGCGCCCCCGTTCCAGAGGCGGATCACGCCTCGCCGATCGGCGAACAGGATCCCGTCTCCCGCAGCCGCGACGATGCGGGTTGCGAGCTTCTCGAAGCTCTCGTTCATGGCGGGATTCTTGCCCATCGCCAGGCGCATCGCTCGCCGCCCGGATGGGTGACGTGGCACCGAGCTTTGGGTACGCTGCCAGCACGCCCGCTCCAGGGCCGAGGGAGGAACCCCCACATGCGGAAGGCCATCGCATTGCTGTTCGTCGCAGTTCCGTTGCTCGGCGCTGCACAGCAGACCGCGCAGCCCGCACCCCAGGCCCCGCCGCAGTACGCGCCGCCGCCGCCGGAGGGGCAGCCAGCCGCCCCCCCGCCCCAGACAGCGCAGCAGCAGCCGCAGGGGCAGGACGCTCCGCCGCCCCAGTACGCTCCGCCGCCTCAGTACGCGCCGCCTCCTCAGTACGCTCCGCGGCCGCCAGCGTCGTACGATTCGCGCCCTGAGAGACAGCGCGACACCTGGTACATCGGTTTCGGCATCGGCGGCGGCGACGGCCGGATCAAGGACGCCGCAGGCACCTCCTCTTTCAAGGAGTTCTTCGGCAAGAGCCCGACCACCGTGTCGCTCAACTTCAAGGTGGGCGCTACGCTCACGCCTCGCGTCCTGCTCGGCTTCGATCTCAGTGGTGTCAGCTCGAGCGCGTCCGACCAGGGCGCGACGGCCACGCTCACGATCGTGAACTACGATGCCGTCGCAACGTTCTTCCCGCTGGAGCGCGGCCTCTTCTTCCGCGGCGGGGCCGGGCTCTCGCGGATGTCGCTCGAGGTCACAGGCAGCAGCCTGAACGGATCCATCGACTTCTCGGGAACGAACCTCACTGGTGGGGTCGGGTACGCGTTCTGGCTCGGCCGCCAGTTCAACATGACGGTCAACCTCGACTACTCGGCCCAGTTCTGGGGCGACCACGACGGCGGGACCACGGGGCCGCAGCGGTCCTCGTTCTGGGCGCTCGGTCTAGGCTTCGACTGGTACTAGCCCGCGCCCGCGACACAATCCGAGAGGCTCCGGGGCGACCCCGGGGCCTCTGTCGTTTTCCTCGCCGTCCTGCGCACTTGTGAGCCCCGTTCGCATCGGGCTAACATCCATTCACCGTGGCAGAGGCCGCCTCCCAGACCGCCTCCTCCGAGTTCAAGCCGCATCTGTTCGGGAAGTTCTTCCTGCTGCAGCGGCTGGCGGTCGGTGGAATGGCCGAGATCTACCGCGCCCGGGTCCCCGGGGCGGGCGGGTTCGAGAAGGAGCTCGTGGTGAAGCGGATCCTCGGCGCGCGCGCGCAGGAGGAGAACTTCGCCAAGATGCTGGTGAACGAGGCGAAGCTCACCGTCCAGCTGACGCACTCGAACGTCGCCCAGATCTACGAGTGCGGGATCATCGACGGCGACTACTTCATCGCGATGGAGCTCGTGAACGGCATCTCCATGAAGGAGATGATGACCGCGTTCGCGCGCGCCGGCGCGAACCTCTCCCCCGAGCAGTCGATCTTCCTCGTGCTCCAGCTGCTGCAGGGACTGTCCTACGCCCACCGCAAGTTGGACGCCTCGGGAAATGCCCTCAAGATCGTCCACTGCGACGTCTCGCCCGACAACTGCCTCGTCTCCTGGGAGGGGGAGGTGAAGCTGCTCGACTTCGGGATCGCCCGCGCCGCCGCGGAGTCGAAGCTCTCGAACTACAAGGAGGGCATGCTGATGGGGAAGCTCGGGTACGTGGCGCCCGAGCAGGCCTCGCTCGAGAAGCGGTGGGACCACCGCGTCGACATCTTCGCCTCCGGCATCATCCTGTACGAGCTGCTGACGAACCAGAAGCCGTTCCCCAAGGCGACCGACGTCGAGTCTCTCATCGAGTCGCGGCGCGCGAAGGTGGTGCCGCCCACCGCGATCGAGCCGCGGCTGCCGAAGGACGTGGATGCGATCGTGGCGAAGGCGCTCGCCTACGACCCGGATGACCGTTACCTGGACGCGCGAAGCTTCGCCGACGCGCTCGTCGACGTCCTCTTCCCGACGCCGCAGTCGGCGATCCAGGACCACCTCGCCCATCAGATCAAGCAGGTGTTCGCGGACAAGATCGGGAAGCAGCGCCAGGGCCGGGCGCACGACCCCCTCATCATGAAGGTCCTCTCGAACGCCGCCGAGCTGCGCGCGCAGGCCGAGGGCGATCGACCGTTCTCCGCGACGCCCACGCCCGGCGCGTTCGGGACGATCCAGCCCGGCACCGACCCGCACCTCCAGGCATCGCAGGACGCGCAGCGCGCCGCCCACCGCAAGCCGCAGGTCCGCATCGTCCACCGCGGCGTGAGGATGTGGACCGCCGTTCTCGTCGGTCTCGTGCTCGCGGCCGGCGGCGCGGCGGGGGTCCACTTCGGGGAGCCCTGGGTCCGCCCGGGGGTCGTGCTCGTGACGTCGGAGCCCCAGGGGCTCCAGGTGAGCCTCGACGGGCGCCGGACGGGGCACGTCACCCCCGCGGCGATCGAGGACGTCTTCCTGGCACAGCCGCATACTGTTACTCTGGGTGGACCGCAGGTGAAGGAGATCACGGTGTCGGTGCCGAGCCAGCCGGGGAAGCTCGTGGCGAGGGTCCATGCGCGGCTCGAGTCCAGCGTCGGATCGATCACGGTCGAGAGCGTCCCGTCGGGCGCCGAGGTCCTGTTCGACGACCGCCCCGCCGGGCGAACGCCGATCACGCTCGGCGACGTCCGCCTCGATCAGCGACACCGGATCGACCTCGTCCTCGTCGGGCACGAGATCGACCAGTTCGTCGTCCTCCCGGAGAAGGACGGGGTCCGGTTCACGCGCAAGCTGTCGCGGCTCGACGCGAAGGCGACGAAGACGTCGCGTTCGCCCTAGTCGGGTCGTCGGGAAGGGGCATGAAGCTCGTCATCGAGGACGAGGCGGGGACCCGGTCGATCGTCCCGTTCACGGGCGACGCGATCGTGGTCGGTCGCGCCGCGGAGGGGGTCACCTTCCGCCTCGGCGACCGGAACGTCTCGCGGCGGCACGCGCGCTTCGTGCGGCAGAACGGGAGCGTGTTCGTCGAGGACCTCGGCAGCCTGACCGGGACGCGCGTGAACGGCGAGCGGATCGCCGGCCGCCGGAAGCTTCGCGCCGGCGACCTCGTCCAGATCGGCGATTACGATCTCGCCGTCCTGGCCGAGGGGATGCCGCTCGACCCGGGCGCTCCCCCGCCCCTGCCGCCGGGGCCGCGCGTCGACCCGCGGGCGCCGACCGTGAAGCTCACCGCCGCGGAGGACCTGACGCCGCCTGCGCCGTCGTCCGCGCCGGTCCCGGCCCGCCCTCCGCGCTCCGGCCGGGGGCGGATCCTGAAGCTCGCGATCGGCGCCGGCGTGGTTGCCCTCGCGATCGGGCTCGCGGCCGGCTGGGCCGTCGGTGCGCTCACGGCCTCCGACCCTGACGCGCCGCCCTCGACCGTGCTCACTCGCCCCTGAAGCGAGGCGCGCGCCGCTCCTCCCACGCGCGGCGCCCCTCGCGCAGGTCGGCGCTCTCGAACGCGCGGCGGCGGAGGTCGGAGATCTCCTCGCGCTCCGGCGCCGAGAGCCCGCGCTCGTGCGTCCCCTCCAGGAGCCGGAGGATCCGCTTCATGCCGCGGACCGCGAGGGGCGCGTTCTCCGCGATCTCGCCCGCGAGCGCGAGCGCGTCCGCCTCCGCGGTCGCCGCGGGTGAGACCCGGTTCACGAGCCCCCAGGCGAGCGCGGTGTCGGCGTCGATGGGGCGACCGACGAAGAAGAGCTCGCGCGTCCGCGCCGACCCTACGAGATCGGCGAAGCGACGGAGCCCACCCTCGGGATAGACGACGCCGAGCTTCGCCGGCGTCATCGCGAGCTTCACCCCCGCCCGCGCGACCCGGAGGTCGCACGTCACGGCCAGCTCCAACGCGCCGCCGAACGCGGCCCCGTTCAGGAACGCCACCGTCGGGCACGGCAACGCCGAGAGCGCGTCCGCGGCACGCTCGACGGCCTCGTCGGGGCGATCGCCGCGCCGCGAGGTGAGGGCCATCTCGGCGATGTCGAACCCGGAGGAGAAGGCCTCGGCACCGGCGCCGCGCACGACCAGGCAGCGCACCGCATCGCGCGTCGCCTCGGCGCACGCCTTCTCGATCTCCTCGAGGGCCTGGAAATCGAGCGCGTTGCGCTTGGCAGGGTTGTCCACCACGAGGACGCGCGCGAGGCCGCGCTCCTCGACCCGGATTCGCGGACCGTTCACTCGATCACCACGAGGAGGTCGCCCTCCGAGACCGCCTGCCCTTCCTTGCAGCGGACCTCCTTCACCTTCCCGGCGCCCTGGACCTCGACCGGCATCTCCATCTTCATCGACTCGAGCACGACGACGACGTCGCCGGCCGACACCGACTCGCCGAGCCGCTTCTCGATCCGGACGACCGTCCCCGTGATGTGCGCAGCGACCCTTTCCATGGCCGCGACGTTAGCCCGGCCCCGGTAGCCGGGCAATGATCGGGGCGCACGGCCCGGAGCGCCACACGCGCCCGCGGCCCCGGCACGCCGCCTTCGCCGGGTGGGCGACCGCCACGGGGCCTCGCGCCGCTGCAGCGGCGCCCCACGTTGCAGGAGATGTGGGACGCCGCGCTTCCGATCGCCGTCGCCGGATCAGGAGCCGTCTGGGCGACGCTCGCCGCGCGGCGCGCAGGGGAGAGGACGGGGGGATTTGCGTCCCGTGCGCTTCTCGGCGGGGCCGCCGCATTCGGGCTCGCGCTGGTCGCGTACGAAGCCGCCACGGTCGCGGGCGTCGACGTGCGCTGGGAGCGGCTCGGCCGCGGCGATGCCGGAGCGTTCCTGCTCGCCGCCGCGATCGGGTTCATCGAGGAGGGGGCGAAGCTCGTCGGGATCCTCCTCGTCGTCGAGCGGGGGGTCCGCACGCGCACGGTGCTCGCGGTCGCGGCGGGGGTCGCGGCGGGATTCGCCTCGCTCGAGACCCTCACGGTGCTCCATGGGGACCAGTCGGGCGTCGCATTCGCTCGGGCCGCGCTCGGACCCGTCGCGCACGCGCTGCTCATGGTCCCGGTCGCGCTCGCGGTCGCGCCGGCCCTGCAAAGCCGTGTCCCCGCCGCCGCGCTCGCGCTGCCGCTCCTCGCGTCCGCGGCGCTCCACGGCGCGGGCGATCTGAGCCTCGCGCTCTCGCGGATCGGATACGCCGGCTACGCGCTCGCGCTCGCGACTCCGGCGCTGATGCTCTTCGCCCGGGCGCGCCGGCGCGCGTCGTCCGCTCCCCTGCCGACCTGGAAATGAGAAGGGTCCGCTCGCAGGCGGACCCTCTTTCGCGACCGAGGCGACCACTCCTCGGTTCACCGGCGGGAGGCCGGTTTTGCGTCTGCGGCATTCATGCTCACCCCACCGTCGCCGGTCAACCCCCGAGAGCCGCCGCCCCCACTGGGGGTCCCTCCGGCGGTCGCCGGTGGTGCGACGGCCCGGGAGCCGAGGCGCACGCCGAGCAGCGTGCGGATCGCACCGGCGACGTCCTGGTAGCTCACCGGCTTGCGCAGGAAGAGGGTCACTCCGAGCGACTCGAGGCGCTCGCGCTCCACGTCGCCGCCGGAGGTGATGACGACGATGGGCAACTCGGCGAGCGCGCCCTCCGCCCGGATCTTCTCGACGAGGGTGATCCCGGAGAGGACCGGCATGAACAGGTCCGTCACGAGCACGTCGATCCCTGGAGGCCGGAGCAGCCGATCGAACGCCGCCGCCCCGTCTCCTGCGACCTCCACCCCGAGCGGCGGGAAGTGGTCCGTCTCCGAGAGTCGCCGCAGCGCGGCCGTGTACATCGAGGCGACGAGGGCGTTGTCCTCGACGAGCAGCACCCGGATCGACGGCTCGGGTCCACGCGGCGCGCCGATCCTTCGCGCCACGTCCACGAGTCGCTCCCGGTCCTCGGTGCGATCGCTTGGAACGCGCACGGCGACCCCGCCGGGCGAGTCCAGCGACGCACTCCGCTTTCGCACCACCTCGACCTGGAGCTCCACCGGCTCGAGCAGCTGCGGGAAGGACATCACGAGCGTGACACGGTCACCGAGCGCGAACTCGCGCTCCGTCCGGACGAACAGGCCGGTCTCGGAGAGGTTCTCGGTGTAGTCGAGGACGGTCTCTGCGCCGACGTACTGGACGGCGAGGATGAGTGGGAAGCGAGGGTGGGAGCGCCGGTCTTCGGTCATCCGGCTCCATTCTGCGCCAACCCGGAGCGGGCGGATACACCCTGGCTGCACCGCGGCCGAGGGACGGGCATGAACGGCGAGCCCGCCTGCTCCGGGCGGGGCCCGTGGGCCCTTCGGCGCGGGCGTGCTCGGGCCAGCGCACGGCCGAGGACGAGATAATGTCTGGCCAGGGAGCCGACGAGATGGAATCCATCCAGGGAAGGGTCGCACTGGTCACGGGGGGAGGGCGCGGCATCGGACGCGCGGTGGCGCTCGCCCTCGCACGCGCGGGGGCGGACGTCGCCGTCGCGGCGAGGAGCGTGCCGGAGATCGAGGCCGTCGCGGCGGAGATCGCCGCGCTCGGGCGTCGCACCCACTTCTTTCCGCTCGACGTGTCGGACCGGGTGATGATCGCCCGCGCGCCGAGAATCGTGGCGGAGCAGCTCGGACCCGTCGAGATCCTCGTGAACAACGCCGGGATCCACGCGAGCGCCCCGGTCCAGCGCACCGACGACGCCACGTGGGATGCGCTCCTCGCCGTCGATCTGACCGCTCCCTTCCTTCTCGCCCGGGCGTGCCTGCCCGCGATGTACGAGCGCCACTGGGGGAGGGTCTTGAACGTCGCCTCCGTCGCCGGTCGGATCGGTTTGAAGTACGGGTCCGCCTACTCCGCCGCGAAGCACGGGCTCATCGGCTTCACCCGGAGCCTCGCGCTCGAGGCGGCGAAGAAGGGGGTCACCGCGAACGCGATCTGCCCGTCCTGGACGGAGACGAGAATGCTGGACGACACGGTCGAGGCCATCTCGAACGCCACCGGGCGCTCGCTTGCGGAGGCGCGCGAGGCGATCCTCTCCGACAATCCCGTCGGCCGCGCGGCGCTGCCCGAGGAGGTGGCGGACGTCGCCGTCTGGCTCGCGAGCAGCCCGATCGTCACCGGCCAGGCGATCGACGTGGACGGCGGCGAGGTGATGGCCTGACGCGGACCCGCTGCCCGCTCGGGAGCTGGAACCGACGGCCCGAGCGGATGGCAGGCCCGAGCGCATGGCGCCCGCACGGGCCGCCGACGCCACCTCGATCTCGGCGGAGCCGATTCGGCGCGCGGCCCGCGGTCGGCGGGCTCCGAGCCTTGACTCGCGACCTGGCATCCTGCGCTAATTCGCTCTTTCGACGGGCCAAGACAGGCCTCGAGGGAGCGCATGCAGACCAAGTTCCTGCTCGGCGAGAACCAGATCCCGACCCACTGGTACAACGTCATCCCCGACCTGCCGGGCCCGCCTGCGCCGGTGCTCCACCCCGGCACGCAGAAGCCCGTGACGCCGCAGGACCTGCTGCCGCTCTTCCCGATGGGGCTCATCGAGCAGGAGATGTCGCCGGAGCGCTGGATGAAGATCCCGGACGAGGTCCGCGAGATCTACCGGCTCTGGCGCCCGTCGCCGCTCTATCCGCGCGCACCGCCTCGAGAAGGCGCTCGGGACGCCGGCCAAGATCTACTACAAGTACGAGGGCGTCTCGCCGGCCGGCTCGCACAAGCCGAACACCGCGGTGCCGCAGGCCTACTACAACAAGATCGCCGGCACGAAGCGGATCGCCACCGAGACCGGCGCCGGCCAGTGGGGCACGCTCGATGTCGCTGGCCTGCAAGATGTTCGGCCTCGAGTGCACCGTCTACATGGTGAAGGTCTCGCTTCGAGCAGAAGCCCTACCGGAAGTCGATGATGCAGCTCTGGGGCGCCGAACGTGATCGCGTCCCCCTCCGACCAGACCAACGCCGGCCGGGCGATCCTCGCGAAGGATCCGGAGAGCCAGGGCTCGCTGGGCATCGCCATCTCCGAGGCGGTCGAGGACGCCGCCACCCACGAGGACACGCGCTACGCGCTCGGCAGCGTGCTGAACCACGTCTGCATGCACCAGACCGTCATCGGGCTCGAGGCGAAGGAGCAGCTGCAGGATGGCCGGCGACTACCCGGACGTCGTCATCGGCTGCCACGGCGGCGGCTCCAACTTCGCCGGGATCGCGCTTCCCGTTCGTCGCCGACAAGGCCGCCGGCAAGAAGATCCGGATCCTCGCCGTCGAGCCGACCTCCTGCCCGACGCTCACGAAGGGCGTCTACGCCTTCGACTACGGCGACACGGCCCAGATGGCGCCCATCGCGAAGATGTACACGCTCGGTCACGACTTCATGCCGCCCGGCATCCACGCCGGCGGGCTGCGCTACCACGGCGCCTCGCCGCTCGTCTCCCAGCTCGTCCACGCCGGCGATCGTCGAGGCGCGCGCCGTGCCGCAGCTGGCGTGCTTCGAGGCGGCGGTCCAGTTCGCCCGGACCGAGGTCATCATCCCCGCGCCCGAGTCGTCGCACGCGATCCGCGCCGCCATCGACGAGGCGCTCCTCGCGAAGCAGGAGGGGAAGGAGAAGACCATCCTCTTCAACCTCTCCGGCCACGGCCACGTCGACATGGGCGCCTACGACGCCTACTTCGCCGGGAAGCTCGAGGACTTCGAGTAC
Organism: uncultured delta proteobacterium; assembly: GCA_963721145.1. GTDB lineage: Bacteria > Myxococcota > Myxococcia > Myxococcales > Anaeromyxobacteraceae > Anaeromyxobacter. The sequence goes on from CAVRIC010000002.1 coordinate 1,022,233, forward strand.
CCGGCCGAGAAGGTGAAGGAGTCGCTCGCGCACCTGCCGAAGATCGCGCTCTGAAGAACGTGGTCGACCACGAACGTGTGCAGTCGGGCGGGCTACGGTCTTCACGCATCGTGATGGCCCCGTTCGGGGAGGGGCGCTGCGCGCGTGCGGATGGTTAACTCGGGGCTCACACGCCTGCCAAGGAGGCACCATGGCTCGCCTCGCCGCCCTCGCTGCGCTCGCCTTCATCACCGCGGTCCCCGCCAGCGCCCAGCAGCCGCAGAGACTCTCGATCGTCACCGGCGGGACCGGCGGCGTGTACTACCCGCTCGGTGGCGGGCTCGCGAACGTGCTCTCGAAGGCGATCCCCGGCCTCGAGGCGACCGCCGAGGTGACGAGCGCTTCGGTGGACAACATCAAGCTCGTCGGCGCCGGGAAGGCGGACATCGCCTTCACCCTCGCCGACACGGCCGCCGACGGCTTCAACGGGGTGGGCAAGTTCAAGGAGAAGGTCCCGGTCCGCACCATCGCGGTGCTGTACGCGAACCACAGCCAGTGGGTGACGGTGGAGGGCACCGGGGTGAACCGGATGCAGGACCTGAAGGGCCGCCGCATCGCGACGGGCGCTCCCGGCAGCGGCACGGAGGTGATCGCGCTGCGGATTCTCGAGGCGCTCGGCATCGATCCGGACAAGGACGTGAAGCGCGAGAAGCTCTCGGTGGCGGAGTCGGTGAACGCCCTCAAGGATCGCAAGATCGACGCGTTCTTCTGGTCGGGCGGCGTCCCGACCGCCGCCGTGACCGACCTCGCCGCCACGCCCGGGATGAAGATCAAGCTGCTCGACCACACCGACGCGATCCCGAACCTCGTGAAGAAGTACGGCCCGCTGTACGTGAAGGGGACGATCCCCGCGAAGTCCTATCCCGGCCAGGACAAGGCTGCGCAGGTGGCGGACGTGTGGAACCTCCTCGTCGTGAACGCGAAGATGGACGAAAAGCTGGTCCACGACCTCGTGAAGGCGACCTTCGAGCACAAGGCGGACCTGGTGGCGGTGCACTCGGAGGCGAACAACCTCGAGCTCACGAAGCAGCTCGAGATCGGCTCGCCGGTGCCGTTCCACCCCGGTGCGTCGAGGTACTTCGCCGAGAAGGGGCTGAAGCCGAAGAAGTGACGATGCGCCTCGCGCTCGCCGGGACCGCGCTCGCGGCGGCTGCCCTCATGGCCGCGCTCCGGCCGGTCACGGTGCTCGAGCTCGAGAACGCAGCCAGGGGCCGCACCTTCCGGGCGACGATCCGGCCGGGCGAGGTCTTCTCGGTCGTCTATCATCATTCCATGTACGACCAGCCGGTCACGGAGGAGTTCGTGATCGAGGACGGCCGCATCGTGCTCGAGGCCGTCTCGAGCCCGAGCGCGGCCGTTCGCGAGTACTTCGGGATCTTGGCGGCCGGCGAGCGGCACGCGATGAGGCGGGCGATGCCGGAGGTCGTCTTCCGCGTCGCGGCCGGGACGCCGCAGCGGCTCCGCATCGGCGGCGTGGAGCGCTCGTTCCTCGAGCTCGGGGACCACGGCGAGCGGATCGTCATGCGGGCGGCGCGTCGCACCGCGGCGGCCGGCTGGCGCATGGCCAGCGCCGCGCGCTAGAGAGGCGGAGCACGGATGGCACCCGGCGAGCGCCCCCCCGAGCAGGACGTCGTCGTCGACGAGGAGGCGCGCCGGAAGGCCGAGAAGTTCGTCGAGCAGGAGGAGGGTGCGGTCCGTCGCCTCTCGGGCCGGGTCGGAATCGCCGTCACCGCGGGCGCGGTGGCGATGTCGCTCTACCACCTGTACGCCGCCTACGCGATCATCCCCGCTCACATCCTGCGCGCGACGCACGTCGGATTCGTGCTGGCGCTCGTCTTCCTCCTCTTCCCCGCGGCGGCGCGCTTCAGGGCGCGGATCCACTGGTCGGACGTGTTGCTCTCCGTGGTCGGCGTCGCGACGATCGCGTACCTGCTCATCGACTTCGACGAGTTCATCGAGCGCGCCGTCACGCCCACGCGCTGGGACCTGATCTTCGGGGTCGCCCTCATCGCGCTCCTGATCGAGGCGGTGCGGCGTACGTCCGGAGCGATCCTCGCGGGGGTGGTGACCTCGTTCATCGCCTACGCCTTCGCCGGCCCGTACCTCCCCTCCCCCTGGACCCACCGCGGCTACGACGTGGAGCGGCTCGTGGGCCAGCTCTACATGACGCTCGAGGGGATCTTCGGGACGCCCGTCGACGTCTCGGCCACCTTCATCATCCTCTTCACGATCTACGGGGCGGTCCTCGCGCAGTCCGGGGCGGGGGAGTTCTTCATCGACTTCTCGCTCGCGGTCACCGGCGGGAAGCGTGCCGCCGCGGGCCGGACCATCGTGCTCTCCTCGTTCCTGCTCGGCGGGCCGTCGGGCAGCGGCGTCGCGACGACGGTGACGATCGGTTCGGTCGCGTACCCGTTGCTCGCCAAGGCGGGCTATGCGAAGGACGCGGCGGGCGGTCTCCTCGCGGCGGGAGGACTCGGCGCGATCATCTCTCCCCCGGTACTCGGCGCGGCGGCCTTCCTCATCGCCGAGTTCCTGAAGATCTCGTACCTCGACGTGATCTTCATGGCGACGATCCCGACCGGCCTCTACTACCTCGGGCTCTTCCTCATGGTGGAGCTCGACGCTCGCAAGCTCGGGGTTCGCGCGGTGGAGGTCCGCCCGCGCGAGAGCCTCCGGCAGATGCTGCGGCACCGCGGGTTCCACTTCAGCTCCCTCGTCGCGATCGTCGTCTTCATGCTGCTCGGCTTCAGCCCGGTCATCGCGGTGTTCTGGGCCATCCTCCTCGCGGCGGGGCTCTCGTTCATCCGCCGGGAGACCGCCCTGTCGTTCCTTCCCACCGCGGACACGCCGCTCCACCGGACCCGGATGGTGAAGGCGCTCGAGGCGGGTTCGGTCGGCGTGCTGTCGGTCGCGGCCACATGCGCGGCGGCCGGCATCATCGTCGGGGTGGTGACGCTCACCGGGCTCGGGCTCAAGTTCAGCTCGATCGTGATCCAGTTCGCCCACGGGAACCTGCTCGCCACCGCCGTGCTCACGTCCCTCGTGATCTGGGTGGTGGGGCTCGCGGTGCCGGTCACGGCGAGCTACATCATCTGCGTCGTCATCGCGGCACCGGCGCTCACGAAGCTCGGCGTGCCCGACTTCGCCGCGCACATGTTCGTCTTCTACTACGCGGTGCTCTCGGAGGTGTCGCCGCCCACCGCGCTGTCTCCGTTCGCGGCGGCCGCCATCACCGGCGGCGACCCGTACCGGACGACGCTCCAGACCTGGAAGTACACGCTCCCCGCGTTCCTGGTCCCGTTCGCGTTCGTGCTCGATCCGTCCGGGATCGGGCTCCTCCTCAAGGGGACGTGGTCCAGGATCGATCCACGTCACCGTCACCGCGCGCGCTCGGCATCGCGGCGCTCGCCTGCGGCGTGCAGGGCTGGATGTTCCGGAAGACCTACGCTCCTGCGAGCGGCTGATGCTGATCGCGGCGGGGCTCCTGCTCGTGTACCCGACGACCGCCGCCGACGTCATCGGCGTCGGGCTGGTGCCGTCCTGGTCGTCCGTGCAGTGGCTCGGAAGCGCGTCGCGCCGACGTGACGCCGGGCACGCCGTCACCCGCGCAGGCCCGGCATCGCGAAGCCGAGCGCGGCGGAGGTCGCGAGGAGCGGCCTCGCGTGCCGCGGGCGGCGAGCGCGACGAGCGGCGGGCGCACGGTCGACCCACGCCGGGTCCCCCGCGTGATGGGCCACGACGGCCTTCAGCGCCGGGATGACCGGGACCTTCTCCACCGCGCCGCGGACCTCGTTCACGACCTCCTGCAGCCGCTCGGCCTCCGCGGCGGCGCCACTCCCGGAACAGCCGGTCGATGGCTGCGGCGTTGACGTTGCCGGTCGCGGTGATGCACCCGACGCCGCCCGCCCGCAGGTTCGCGAGCAGGAACTTCTCGCTCCCGACGAAGACGTCGAAGCCGTCCTTCGCGAAGAGGTCGAGCATGGTCTTCGTGTTCGCGAAGTCGCCGGAGCTGTCCTTCATCCCGGCGACGGCGCGCGGGTAGGCGCGCAGGAGCCGCTCGACGAGCTTCGGCCCGATGCCCACCTGGGCCACCGGGCGGGATGTGGTAGAGGTACACCCTCAGTCGATCGTCGCCGACCCGCTCGATCACCTCGGCGAAGCGCGCGGAACAGGCCGTCGTCGGTGACGCCCTTGTAATAGAAGGGCGGCAGCATCAGGACGCCCGCGCAGCCGCGGCGGACCGCCTGCGCGGTGAGCCGGACGGTGTCGGGCAGCGCGCAGCAGCCGGTCCCCGGCATGAGCCTTCCCGCCGGGACCCCGCCGTCGAGCAGCGCGTCGAGGAGCCGCTCGCGCTCGTCCACCGAGAGCGAGTTCGCCTCGCTCGTCGTGCCGAACGGCGCCAGCGCGGCGCAGCCGTGCTCGAGCAGCCAGCGGCAGTGCCGCACGAGCCGCGCCGCATCGGGGGCGAGGTCCGCGCCGAAGGGCGTCAGCACCGGCGCGAGCACTCCTTCGAGCTTCCCGTTCGCCTGGACTCCTCCCGTCCTCCGCGCGAGGCGATCTAGATGACGCCCCTCTCCCGCAGCGCGACCACCTCCGCCTCCTCGATCCCGAGGGTCTCGACCAGCACCTCGCGCGTGTGCTGGCCGAGCGTGGGCGGCGGCGTCTCGTACGTGATCGGCGTCGCGGAGAGCCGGATCGGCGACGCCACCATCGGCACCGTCCCGGCGAGCGGGTGCGGCACCTCGACGCGCAGCCCGCGGTGGCGCACCTGGGGATCCTCGAACACCTGGGCGAGGTCGTTGATCGGCCCGCAGGGCACGCCGGCCGCCTCGAGCGCCGCGATCCAGCCGCGGCGGCGCGCGCCGCGAGGACGGGCACGAGCAGCGCCACCAGCTCGCCGCGGTGCGCGACGCGCGCGGCGTTGGTCGCGAAGCGCGGATCCGCGCGCCAGCTCCGGCGCGGCCGGCGACCTCGCAGAAGCGCGCGAACTGGCCGTCGTTGCCGACGGCGAGCACGATGTGCCCGTCGGCGGTGGCGAACGCCTGGTACGGCACGATGTTCGGGTGGGCGTTGCCGAGGCGGCCCGGCGCGCGCGCCGGAGACGAGGTAGCTCTGGGCCTGGTTCGCGAGCATCGCGACCTGCACGTCGAGCAGCGCGAGGTCGATGTGCTGCCCGCGCCGCGTCCGGTCGCGGTGCGCGAGCGCCGCGAGCACGGCGGTCGCGGCGTACATCCCGGTGAGGAGGTCGGTGACGGCGACGCCCACCTTCATGCGGGCCGCCGCCCGGCACGTCGTCGCGCTCGCCGGTGATGCTCATGAGACCGCCCATCCCCTGGATGAGGAAGTCGTAGCCCGGCGCGGTCGCGGTACGGGCCGGTCTGGCCGAAGCCGGTGATCGAGCAGTAGACGAGCCGCGGGTTGACCGCGCGCGAGCTGCTCGTAGCCGAGGCCGTAGCGCGGCGAGCGCCGCCGACCTTGTAGTTCTCGAGCAGCACGTCCGCCCGCGCGGCGAGCCGGCGCACGATGCGCCTGGCCCTCCGGGCGCGCGAGGTCGACGGTGATCGACTTCTTCGCCGCGATTGGCGCTCGAGGAAGTACGCGGACTCGCGCGTCTCGTGCCCCGTCGCGCGTCGCGCAGCCAGGGCGGCCCCCAGCTCGCGCGTCTCGTCGCCCGCGCCCGGGCCGCTCGACCTTGATCACCTCGGCGCCGAGGTCGGCGAGCGCCTGGCTCGCCCACGGTCCGGCCAGCACACGGGAGAGGTCGAGGACCCGGACGTGCGACAAGGCGTCGCTTCGCACCGGGAGATCATATTGCGATGATGACTGGGGCACCTCCCCCGGATCAGCAGGAGCACGCGATGGCCTCCAGGGAACTGACCGACTTCATGGGCTTCCAGGATCTCCTCCACCGACGAGGAGCGGATGGTGCGGCAGCAGGCGCGCGAGTTCGTCAACGCCGAGGTGCTGCCCGATCATCGAGCGCCACGCGCAGGAGCAGACGTTCCCGCGCCACCTCGTCCGCCCGATGGGGGAGCTCGGCTTCTACGGCCCGACCCTCCCGGCGCGGTACGGCTGCGCCGGGCTCTCGAGCGTCGCCTACGGGCTGCTCATGTACGAGCTGGAGCGCGGCGACTCGGCGCATCCGGAGCTTCGCCTCGGTGCAGGGCTCGCTCGTGATGTACCCGATCTTCGCCTACGGGTCCGAGGCGCAGAAGGACCACTGGCTTCCGCGCCTCGCGCGCGGCGAGGCGGTCGGCTGCTTCGGCCTGACCGAGCCCGACTTCGGCTCGAACCCCGCCGGCATGCGGACCCGGGCCGTCGGCAGCCGGGAGGGAAGTGGCGCCTCAACGGCACGAAGATGTGGATCACGAACGGCTCGATCGCCGACGTCGCGGTGGTGTGGGCGCGCACCGACGAGGGCATCCGCGGCTTCCTGGTCGAGAAGGGGACGCCGGGGTTCACCGCGCCGGAGATGAAGGGAAAGTGGTCGCTGCGGGCGTCGGTCACCTCCGAGCTCGTCCTCGACGGACGTGGTCGTGGACGAGGAGCGGAGCCTGCTGCCCGGGCGTCGACGGGCCTCAAGGGGCCGCTCTCCTGCCTCACCCAGGCCCGCTACGGCATCGCCTGGGGCGTCCTCGGCGCCGCCGACGCCTGCTACCAGTGCGCGCTCGACTACGCGCTCCAGCGCGTGCAGTTCGACCGGCCCATCGCCTCGTTCCAGCTCCAGCAGGAGAAGCTCGCGTGGATGGTGACGGAGCTCACGAAGGGGCAGCTCCTCGCGCTGCAGCTCGGCCGGCTCAAGGACGAGAGGAAGGTGACGCCCGCCCAGGTCTCGATGGCCAAGATGAACAACGTCGCCGTGGCGCGCGAGATTCTGCGCGACGGCCCGCACCATCCTCGGGCGCGAACGGCATCCTCGGCGAGTACCCGGTCATGCGCCACATGGCGAACCTCGAGTCGGTCTACACGTACGAGGGCACGCACGACATGCACCTCCTCGTCGTCGGCGAGGCGGTGACGGGGATCTCGGCGTTCAGACCGTGAGCATTCCCACGGCCGAACCCCGCGTGAACGTGGGTCGCGGTCGCGAACCTAAGCGGCCCCGCTTCCCGCCGCAGCCGGAGCGGCTGGAGCCGGCACGAGCGGCGGCACGGGCACGCCGAGCGACGCCGCGACCGCGCGCACGATCTCGCCCTCCGTCGGGAGGACCTGGCCGTCCGCGACCACGGCCGCCGCGCACGCCTCGACGACGCGCTCCTGGAGCGCAGGGCTCGCGCCCTCGAGCCGCTCGAGCGCCGCCTCGAGCCGCTTCGCGCCGATCCGGTCGCGCGGCAGCACCCGCCACGGTCCAGGGATCCCGAGCGCGGCGATTCCGGCGTCGACGGCCGCCTGCGCCCGCTGCTCCTCGCGCGCACCCGACCAGGCGAGCACCGACAGGAGATCGAGCACGTCCACCTGCACGTCCTCGAGCACCCGGCCCGGCGCAGGCCGCCGCTCGGTCCCGAGCCGGCGTGCGAGCCGGCGGCTGACGATCCGGATCACCGACCACTCGAGGACCGTCGTCCGGCCGTCCGCGGCGGCGAGCGTCCGGAGATCGGCGACGAGGGCGGCCGCGGCATCGCGGGGGAGCGCGTCGAGGGCGGCGAGGGCGAGATCGAGTACCGTCATGCGATCGGCGCGCGGCACCGCGGCGAGGGCGGTCGCGAGCCGCTCGACCTCGTCGCGCAGCATCGGATCCGCCAGCAGGCCGAGCTTCACGGCACGACCCGTCGCGTCCGCATCGGCGAGGAGCGCCCGGACGAGGGCCGCGGCGGCGGCGGGCGCACGGGCCGCGTCCGCGATCTCGGCCGGGATGGCGAGGAGCACGCGCGCCGCGTGGGCCACGTGCTGCGGCTCCGGGTTTCCGACGCTCGCCACGAGGCCGGACGGGGTGAGGGGAATCGCCGGGATCGCCGCGGCTTCGCCGGTCGCGGGGACCGCCTCGCCCGCCGCGGCGCGCGCCGGTCGCGCGAGCCCCTGGGGCACGAGGCGCCGGATCCGCTCCTCGAGCGGCGGGTGGCTCGCCAGCCAGCGCGACTCGAGCCCGTTCGCGAAGAACAGGTGCGCCGCCTCGGGGGCGAAGGCGCTTCCGATCGCCGACCCGGCCCGCGCGATCTTGGCGAGCGCGCCGGCGAGGCCGTCCGGGTTCCGGGTGAACTGGACCGCGGCGGCGTCGGCCAGGAACTCGCGCTGCCGGCTCACGGCCGCGCGGATGAGCGCGCCGAAGAAGGCGCCCGATCGACCCCGCCGCCCAGATGCAGAACCCGGCCGGCGAGGATCGCCGCCCCCGCCGCTCCGCCGGGACCGCACGCGCGAGTCCGGAGTCGGTCATGCGGACCAGGAGCCGGCCGACGGCGGCCAGCGCGGTGAGGCCGCCGATCAGCGCGAGGAGCCGCAGGTTCAGCCGCGTGTCGCCGTTCAGCACGTGCGAGAGCTCGTGGGCGACGACGCCCTGCAGCTCGTCGCGGCGTGAGCTCGTCGAGGGCGCCGCGGGTGACCGCGACCACCGCGCGGTCGGGCGAGAAGCCCGGCGGCGAAGGCGTTGATGCCCGGCTCGCCGGCAGGACGTAGAGCGCCGGCACCGGGAGGCCCGGCCGCGATCGCCATCTCCTCGACCACGTTGACGAGGCGCCGCTCGCCGGCGTCCTCGCGTTCGCCGGTCGACCGGCACGCCCCCGAGCATGCGCGCGACCGCGTGCCCCGCCGCGGAGCCGAGTCGCGGCGCGGTGGATCGCGCGATCCCGGCGAGCGTCACCGCGCCGACGCCACCCAGCGACCGCATCCGGCGAGCTCGGGCCGAGAACGGCGAGGTCCGTCGCGGTCGGAAGAGCCGATCGCGACGACGGCCCCGATCCCGACCCCAGATCGACGGCGGCCGTCGCCACGACCGCGAGCGCGAACCAGCACCACGAGGACGCGCGGTGCGCCGCCGCGCCGCCGCCTGGGCGGCGAAGAAGTCCATCGTCGCGCGGGCGCGCGGCCACGACCGTCGCCGCTCGCTAGAAGGCGACCTTCACCGGCTCGCGCTCCGCCGGCGCCTCGATCTCGAAGAGCTGCGCGGCGGCGAAGCCGCCGGCGAGGAGCGTCCCGGGGAAGGTCTCCCGCGCGTTGTTGTAGGTCATGACCGCGTCGTTGTAGGCCTGCCGCGCGAAGGCGATCCGGTTCTCGGTGGAGGAGAGCTCCTCCATGAGCTGCGCCATCGTCTGGTTCGCCTTGAGGTCGGGGTAGGCCTCGGCCACGGCGAGGAGGCGCGACAGCGAGCCGGCGAGGACGCCCTCGGCCGCGGCGAGACCCTGCATCGCGGCCGGGTCGCCGGGGGACTGCGGCGGCGGTCGCGGCGGCGGCCTGCGGCGCCGTTGCGGGCGGCGACCACCGCCTCGAGCGTCCCGCGCTCGTGCTTCAGGTAGCCCTTGGCGGTCTCGACCAGGTTCGGGATCAGGTCGTAGCGGCGCTTCAGCTGGACGTCGATCTGGCTGAACGCGTTGCGGTAGGCGTTCCGCTTCGTGACGAGGCCGTTGTGGAGCGAGATCCAGGCGAGCCCCACGAGCACGGCGAGGCCGACGAGGATGGCGAGCGCGAGCATGTCTGGTGCGCCTCCTTACGGCGCCGCGGGGGCGCCAACGGTCAGCATGGCACATCGCGGTCCCGTGGGCACCGCGCGCCGGCGTTCAGGACGTGACCGGGACGGGATACAGTGCGCGACGGGATGCGCGCCGAACGCGACCTCGATGGTGTGGGATCGACGCCACGCGTCGAGGGTGTGGGATCGACGGCGGGCGCCGCTGGCGGGAGCGCCTCCTGGCGCACGAGGCTGTCGCCGCGGCGCTGGTTCCGCGCCCGCCTCGAACGAGATCCCCGCCGCTGGGTGCTGTTCATCGTCGGGGTGGAAGGGCTCGTCGCCCCGATGTTGAACCTGTCCGAGAAGAGGGACTCCCTCCTCTCGCGGGGGTTCGGCCCCGCACTCCTGCTCGTGATGATGGCGATCCTGCCGGCAACGGCGGTGCTCACCATGCTCGTTCACGGCCGGCTCCTCCACTGGACGGGCCGCCTGCTCGGGGGAACCGCGCGCCCGCACGAGGTCCACGCGGCGTTCGCGTGGTCGCAGGCGCCCTTCGTCGCGGCGGGATGGCCGCTGCTCGCGGAGGTCCCGCTCCGGGCCGCGGCGGCGGACCTGGACCCGGTCCCGCCATGGCTCGCCTCGGCGATCGCGATCTCGGAGAGCGCCTCGGAACCGATCACGTACGTCGCCGCCTTGGCGTGCGTCGTCGGCGCAGTCCTGTGGGTGAAGTACCTGGCGGAGGCGCAGCGGTTCTCCGCCTGGCGCGCGCTCGCGAACCAGCTCCTCGCCGCCGCGTGTGGGTTCGGCCTCCTGCTCGGCGGAATCGCGCTCGCCGCGGCGCTCGTGCCGAAGGGAAACGCGATCGTGTATGGCGCAATCGGTTCAGTGACCGTCCTTGTCATCGTCGGCGTGGCGCAGCTGGCGTCGCGGAGGCGGCGGCGGGCCGCATCCGCGCCCTGACCCGCAGGATCAGCTCGGCGGGATCCGTCTCGGACGGCTGCGGCAGCGCAACCTTCACTGCGAGGACATCCCCGCCCTCCTGCACCGCGAGCTCGGCGGCCGCGAGCCGCGACGCCTCGTCTTCGCGGAGAAGGCCGCGCACGGCGAGCTCCGCGGCCGTCGCGGGCCACGCCCTCGTCTCGCTCCGGTGCGCCGCGGCACATGCGGCGAGCACGAGCGCGTCGAGCCGCAGCGTCCCCGCCTCGCTGCGGCGCGCGTACTTCCCGTACGCCTTGACGGGCAGGATGGCGATCAGGGGGTTCACCCGCCTGAGCGCATCGCGGTCGATCGCGGCGAATGCCTCGTCGCGCTCGCCGCCTCGGTTCGTGCCGGCGGCGCGGAGCAGCGCGTCCCACGATCGGCGCGTTCCCCCCCACGCATCGCGAAGCATGTAAGGCTCCCACCACTGGAAAGTCCGCTCTCCGGAACGAACGTGCGGGAGCGCGGAGGAGACGAGCCGGTCACGGGCGGCGCCGCTCATCACGGAACCGTACGTGAGGAGCTCGCCCGCGAGGAACTCGATCCGGAGCATCTCCGGCACGCTGGGGACGGCGTCCCGGATCGCCCGGACCCGGCGAGCCGCGTCCAGCCGCGAGCCGGTCTCGAGCACTCCGAGCGCGTCGGCGCAGGGCGATACGAGCCGCGCGAAGATCCCCGCCCCGACCATCTGCCCGACCAGCCCCGCCGAGATGGCGGCGTCGCGTCCCAGAGCGAGGCCGTCCAGACACTCCGCGGCCGCAGCGCCCGGGCTCCCCGCCGCGAGGGCGAGCCGTATCCGTACGCCCGAGAGGAGGGCGGCGAACTGATACGAGACCCAGTCGGCCTCGTCGTGCGGCACGAACGCTTCCCGCGTGGCGGGGAGATCCGCACTGGCCGCTCGCGTTCCGCGGAGGAGGCCGTCCAGATCGGGCCCGATCACGTCGAGCGCCCGCGCGTAGGTCGCCGGGAGGTCCGTGACCCGCCGCTCACCGGCGACGATCGCCCGAGCGGTCTGCATGGCGGCGTCGTCGCCCTTCAGCGCCCGAGCCTCGGCATGGATGCGGGGCAGGTGGCGCGCCACCGCGTCGCCGAACGCTCCGGGGGCGGCCTCGTCGACGTGAACCGGACGGACGTGTCGGGGCGAGAACGCCGCGTTCGCGTCGCGGACGAGGCGCTCCTCCAGATCGCCCACGCGCTGGCGAGCCGTGGCCCAGAGGGCGACCGCCAAGCCGGGGCCGAGGACGACGGCCCAGAACGCCAGGAGGTCCCAGCGTCTCCGGGTCCGGTGCGGACCTGTCCCGTCGCGCTGCTCGCGGAGCTCCTCCTGCAGGCTCACAGGTTTCCATGCTATCGCGCCCAGCCACGACCGCGACCTCGAACGGCGACCCCGACCTCGACCGCGGGCGCCTCCGGTTAGACTCCTCTCCATGCACACCGCCCGACGCACCCACGGCTTCACCGAATCGGTCATCCGCGGCATGACCCGCCTCGCGAACCAGCACGGCGCGATCAACCTGGGCCAGGGCTTCCCGAACTTCCCCTGCCCCGACCTCCTCAAGGAGGCGGCGGCGCGCGCCATCCGCGACGACATGAACCAGTACGCCATCACCTGGGGCGCGAAGCGGCTCCGCGACGCGGTCGCGCGCAAGTACGAGGGCTGGTACGGGCTCGCGGTCGATCCCGAGACCGAGCTGACCGTCACCTGCGGCGCGACCGAGGCGATGGCGTCCTCGGTCCTGGCCCTCGTCGATCCCGGAGACGAGGTCGTGGTGTTCGAGCCCTACTACGAGAACTACGGCCCCGACGCGATCCTCTGCGGCGCGCAGCCGGTGTTCGTGCCGATGCCGACCGATCGGCCGCTCGACCTCGACCGCGTCGCACGCGCGTTCGGCCAGAAGACCCGGGCGATCATCGTGAACACGCCCAACAACCCGACCGGCCGCGTCCTCTCGCGGCGCGAGCTCGAGGGGATCGCCGCGCTCTGCGTCAAGCACGGCGCCTACGCGATCACCGACGAGATCTACGAGCACATCCTCTACGAAGGCGAGCACGTCCCGATGGCGACGCTCCCTGGCATGCGCGAGCGCACCATCACGGTCTCCGGGTACTCGAAGACGTTCGCCATCACCGGCTGGCGCATCGGCACGATCGTGGCGCCCGCCCCGCTCACCGCGGCCATCCGCAAGGTCCACGACTTCCTCACCGTGGGCGCCCCGGCCCCGCTACAGGAGGCGGTCGCGGCCGCGATCGACGGGCTCCCGGCGGCGTACTACGAGGAGATGGCGCGCGCGTACCGCCGCCGCCGCGACCTCCTCTGCGCCTCGCTCCACCGCGCCGGCTTCCGGGCGACGCCGCCGCAGGGCGCCTACTACGTCATCGCCGACTACTCGGAGCTGTCGCAGGACGACGACGTGACCTTCGCGACACGGCTCGTCGTGAAGCACGGCGTCGCGTCGGTGCCGGTGTCGAGCTTTCACCCGGAGCGCGATCCCGCGCGGCGGCAGGTCCGGTTCGCGTTCTGCAAGACGGACGACGTGCTCGAGGAGGCGGGACGGAGGCTCGAGGCGCTCCGGCGCTGAGCGCGGCCGCCCGCCTGTGGAGCGGGCGGCCGACACCCACCCGGAACGGGACCATCCCGAGCAACCGCGCGTGCGCCCGTCCTCCGCGCGCCTGCGCTGCGCGAGATCTCGAACCGGCAAACGCCGCGCAATCGAGCGGCGCGCCACGGATGTGACGTATCGTGGACTTCATCGCTCCACGATTGTGCGCATCGACACCTCGACGCGGCGCGCTTCCGCCGAAAGTACCCATCGAAGTTGGCTGGAACTTTAGCCGCACGCGATCGAGGGGAGTACCGTTGCTGACACATCTGGAGGTCCGAGATGGCGTTCACGCGACGGCAGTTCTTCAAGCTGTCGGCCTCGGGCATCGGCGCGACGAGCCTCGCCGCGCTCGGCTTCTCGCCCGACCGAGTCCTCGCCGACGTCCGCACGTTCAAGCTCGCGCGCACCACCGAGACGCGCAACACCTGCCCGTACTGCTCGGTCGGCTGCGGCGTCATCCTCTACGTCGCTCGGCGACGAGTCCAAGAACGCCAGGACCGAGATCATCCACGTCGAGGGCGATCCGGACCACCCGGTGAACCGCGGCACGCTCTGCCCGAAGGGCGCGGCGCTGCTCGACTTCGTCCACAGCCCCAACCGGCTCAGGTTCCCCGAGTACCGCGCGCCCGGCTCCGACAAGTGGAAGCGCGTCACCTGGGAGTGGGCGCTCGACCGGATCGCCCGGCTGATGAAGGACGACCGCGACAAGAACTTCGTCGCGAAGAACGCCGCCGGCCAGACGGTGAACCGCTGGACCACCACCGCCTTCCTGGCCGCCTCGCGCCTCCTCGAACGAGACCGGCTACATCACCGACAAGGTGATCCGCGCGCTCGGAGGGGTCGCGGTCGACAACCAGGCACGTGTCTGACACGGCCCCACGGTGGCCGGTCTGGCCCCCACGTTCGGCCGTGGCGCGATGACGAACCACTGGGTCGACATCAAGAACGCCGACGTCGTGCTGGTGATGGGCGGCAACCCCGCCGAGGCGCACCCCTGCGGCTTCAAGTGGGTGATCGAGGCCAAGGCGCAAGACAAGGCGAAGCTCATCGTGGTCGATCCGCGCTTCACGCGGACCGCGGCGGTGGCCGACCTCTTCGCGCAGATCCGCCCCGGCACCGACATCGCCTTCCTCGGCGGCGTCATCCGCTACCTGCTCGAGAACGACGCGATCCAGCAAGGACTACGTCGTCGGCGTACACCAACGCGTCCTTCCTCGTGAACGAAGGACTTCGAGTTCGAGGACGGCCTCTTCACCGGCTACGACGAGGCGAAGCGCGAAGTACGACAAGCTCGACCTGGACCTACGAGATCGGGCAAGGACGGCTTCGCCAAGGTCGACCCGACGCTGCAGGACCCGCGCTGCGTGTACCAGCTCCTGAAGAAGCACTACGCGCGCTACACGCCGGAGATGGTCGCGCGACGTCACCGGCGTCCCCGCAGGACGAGTTCCAGAAGATCTGCGAGACGATCGCCACGACCGCCGCGCCGGACCGGACGATGACGCAGCCTCTACGCGCTCGGCTGGACGCAGCACACGGTCGGCTCGCAGAACATCCGCTGCATGGCCATGATCCAGCTCCTGCTCGGCAACATGGGCATGGCGGGCGGCGGCGTGAACGCGCTGCGCGGCCACTCCAACATCCAGGGGCTCACCGACCTCGGCCTGCTCTCGCGACGTCGCTCCCCGGCTACCTGACGCTGCCCGCGCGACGACGGAGCCGGACCTACCAGGCCTACCTCGAGAAGCGGACGCCGAAGCCGCTGCGCCCCGGCCAGATGAACTACTGGCAGAACTACCCCAAGTTCTTCGTCTCGCTCATGAAGGCCTGGTACGGGAAGGCGGCGACGAAGGAGAACGACTGGGCGTACGACTGGCTGCCGAAGCTCGACAAGCTCTACGACGTCCTCGCGGTCTTCGAGCTCATGACCGAGGGGAAGCTCAACGGCTACGTCTGCCAGGGCTTCAACCCGCTCGCCTCCGTTCCCGCACAAGGACGAAGCTCATCGAGGGGCTCTCGAAGCTGAAGTTCCTCGTCGTGATCGACCCGCTCGCCACCGAGACCTCGAACTTCTGGCAGAACCACGGCGAGTTGAACGACGTCGACCCGGCGAAGATCCAGACCGAGGTCTTCCGGCTCCCGTCCTCCTGCTTCGCCGAGGAGGACGGCTCGCTCGTGAACTCCGGCCGCACGCTCGTGTGGCACTGGAAGGGCGGCCGAGCCGCCCGGCGAGGCGAAGGAGGATCCCGAGATCGTCGCGCAGCTCTTCACGCGGATCCGGGCGCTCTACGCAGAAGGAGGGCGGGACCTTCCCCGACCCGATCCTGAACCTGACCTGGCACTACAAGATCGCGACGAAGCCGTCCGCCGAGGAGCTCGCCCGCGAGTTCAACGGCAAGGCGCTCGCCGACGTGCCGGACCCGAAGGACGCGACGCAAGACTCCTGGCGAAGGAGGGCGAGCAGCTCGCGACCTTCGCCGCACCTGCAGGCCGACGGCACCACCGCGCTGCGGCAACTGGCTCTTCTGCGGCTCCTTGACGCAGGCCGGCAACCTGATGGCGCGCCGCGACACCTCCGACCCGAGCGGCCTCGGCCTCTACCCGGGCTGGGCGCTTCTCCTGGCCGGCCAACCGCCGCATCCTCTACAACCGCGCCTCCTGCGATCCGTCCGGGAAGCCGTGGGATCCGAAGCGCAAGGTCGTCTGGTGGACCGGCACGAAGTGGGTCGGCAACGACGTCCCCGACATGCGGCCGGACGCGAAGCCGGAGGAGGGCGTCAACCCGTTCATCATGAACCCGGAGGGCGTGGGCCGGCTCTTCGGCACCGGACAAGATGACCGACGGGCCGTTCCCGGAGCACTACGAGCCGTTCGAGTCACCCACGGCGAACGCGTTCCACCCGAAGACCGGCGCGAACCCCGCCGCGCGCATCTTCCCGAAGCGACCGGGAGACGCTCGGCAAGGCGGAGGAGTTCCCCTACGTCGCCACGACCTACCGGCTCACCGAGCACTTCCACTTCTGGACCAAGCACGTGCGCGCGCTCGCGGTGCTCCAGCCCGAGCAGTTCGTCGAGCTCGGCGAGGCGCTCGCGAAGCAGAAGGGCATCCGGAACGGCGACCGGGTCGTCGTGCAGTCGAAGCGCGGCCAGATCGTCGCCGAAGGCGGTCGTGACCAAGCGCATCCAGCCGCTCACGATCGACGGCAAGGAGGTCCACACCGTCGGGATCCCGATCCACTGGGGCTTCGTCGGCCTCGCCAAGCCCGGCTACCTCGACGAACACGCTCACCCCGTTCGTCGGCGACGCCAACGTCCAGACCCCGGAGTTCAAGGCGTTCCTGGTGAACGTCGAGAAGGCTCCGGCGGGCGTGGCCTAGGAAGGAGGCGGCCATGGCGCTCCAGTCGCTCGACGTCATCCGGCGCTCCGCCTCCACCAGCTCGCCGCCCCAGGTGCGGGAGACGCTGGAGGTGGCGAAGCTCATCGACGTCTCGAGGTGCATCGGCTGCAAGGCCTGCCAGGTGGCCTGCATGGAGTGGAACGACCTCCGCGACGACGTCGGCGCGAACGTCGGCGTCTACGACAACCCGCCCGACCTCACCGACCGCTCGTGGACGGTGATGCGGTTCTACGAGGAGGAGCTCCCCGGCAAGGGGCTCCAGTGGCTCATCGTCAAGGACGGCTGCCTGCACTGCTCGGACCCGGGCTGCCTGCGCGCCTGCCCCGCGCCGGGCGCGCTCGTCCAGTACGCGAACGGGATCGTCGACTTCCAGGAGGAGCACTGCATCGGCTGCGGCTACTGCCAGACCGGGCTGCCCGTTCAACATCCCGCGCTTCTCGCGGGAAGGACCAGAAGGTCTACAAGTGCACGCTCTGCTCCGACCGGGTGGCGGTCGGGCTCGAGCCGGCCTGCATCAAGGCCTGCCCGACGCAGGCGCTCTCCTTCGGCTCGAAGGAGGACATGCTCGACCTCGCCGGCGAGCGCGTCGCGGAGCTCGGGCGAGCGCGGGTTCGAGAAGGCGGCGCATCTACGACCCCGCCGGCGTGGGGGGGACGCACGTGATGTACGTGCTCCCGCACGGCGACCCCGCGATCTACCGGCTCCCGGTCAACCCGGAGGTCTCGCCGCTCGTGGCGCTGTGGCGCAGCGGATTCGCGAAGACGCTCGGCGTCGTCACGATGTTGAGCGTGGTCCTGGCCGGCATCTTCCACTACATGAAGGTCGGGCCGCTCGAGGTCGACAGAGGGCGGCCGCGAGAAGGGAGGTCGCGCGCCATGAGACCGCTCCAGCAGATGCCGCCGCGCTCCGATCCCAACCTCCTCCCCCGCTACACGCACGGCGAGCGGCTCACCCACTGGGCCGTGGCCGTCCTGTACGTCGGCGCTCTTCCTGTCCGGGCTCGCGCTCTTCCACCCGTTCTTCTTCTGGACGAGCGCGCTGTTCGGCGGCGGGGCGTTCATGCGAGTGATCCACCCGTTCCTCGGCGTCGCGATCGCCGTCGTCTTCTGCCCGTACGCGGCGCGGCTCTGGCGAGACAACGCGTTCGTCCCGAGCGACGGCAAGTGGATCCGCGGGATGTTCCGGTACATGAACCGCGAGGGCGAGGACGTTCCGGTCGAAGGCAAGTACAACGCCGGCCAGAAGCTCATGTACTGGTCGATGATCTTCATCATCGCGGGGCTCCTCGTCACCGGGATCCTCATCTGGCGCCCGTGCTTCGCACCGATCGTTCGCGGCGCCGGTGAAGCGCGCCTCCGGCCTGATCCACGCGGTGCTGGCCTTCATCATGTTCGTCGGCATCGGCGTGCACTTCTACGCCGCGTACTGGACGAAGGGGTCGATCCGCGCCATGACGCGCGGCACCGTCACGCGCGCCTGGGCGCGCTTCCACCACCCGGGCTGGTACGCGAAGGTGGCGGGCAAGGACGGTCCGTGAGCGACACGGGCCCGGCCCAGGCGGCGGGGGGCGATGCATCGCCGCTGCGCCTCCCGGACCCGGGTCTCCTCTTCGACGCGCGCGCGGCGCGGCTCCGGTCCCTCTCCGCGGGCCACGCCGCGCCGGAGTGGCTCCTCCTCCTGTCGCGCGTCGCCGCGGGGCAGGCGCGGGCGGCGCGGGAGGTCCCGGCCGGCCGCGCGCGGGCCGCCGGCGACGGCCCCCCGCTCTCCTTCGAATGCCTCCCGCGAGACGGCGCGTGGCGCCGGATGCTCGGGGTCCTCCTGTCCTCGATCCAGGGCCAGGGGTTGCCGATCGAGACGCAGGACGCGCTGCGGCGGCTGGCGGACTCGGGCGTCTCGCACCTCGAGGCGCTCGCGGACGGCGTCCTCGCGGGCGACGTGCCGCAGGACCAGGTCGCGTGCGTGCCCTTCGTCGGCGCCGCGCTCCAGGCCTGGCTCGCCTCGCTCGCGTCGTCGCTCGACCCGCGCGCGCTGCCGCCCGCGCACGGAGCGTGCCCGGTCTGCGGCGGCCCGCCGGTCGGTGCGGTCATCCAGGGGGGAGACCGCCTGCGCTACGTGACCTGCGCTCTGTGCTGCGCGGAGTGGCACGTGCCGCGCGCGCTCTGCGCCGTCTGCGGCGGCGAGAAGATCGAGTACCTCCACGCCGAGGGGGACCGTGGCGCCAAGGCGGAGGCCTGCGGTTCTTGCCACGGGTACCTGAAGGTCTTCGACGCGGAGCACCGCCCCGGCGCCGACGCGGCGGCGGACGACGCCGCGACGCTGGCGCTCGACCTCCTCGTGGCCGACGAGGGCTACCGACGCGTCGGCCCGAACCTGTACGTCGCAGCCGGCGTCTGCGACGTCGGCTGACGCCGCTCTCCCCCGGGTGGGCTGGCGGGCTCCCGCCCGGGCAGGCGTCCCCATCTGGTGCCGCGCGTCGTTGCGGAGTTCGTGACATATCGTTCGGCCACACGTTCACTCTGAGGAATCCGATGCGCACCCTCCTCGTCCTCGCCGCGCTCTCGCTCGCGTCCCCCGCGGCCGCAGCGGGCAAGTTCACGCTCAAGAGCGCCGACATCAAGCCCGGCGGCAACCTCGGCGAGCAGCAGGTCTTCAATGGCTTCGGCTGCACGGGCGCGAACGTCTCGCCCGAGCTCTCATGGGAGAACGCGCCCAAGGAGACGAAGAGCTTCGTCGTCACGGTCTACGACCCGGACGCGCCGACCGGCTCCGGCTGGTGGCACTGGGTCGTGTACGACATCCCGGCGACCGCGAAGGGGCTGCCGCAGGGCGCCGGGAGCGGCAAGGCGCCGCTGCCCGAGGGGGCGGCCCAGGGGCGGACTGACTTCGGCACTCCCGGCTTCGGGGGCGCCTGCCCGCCGCCCGGCGACAAGCCCCACCGCTACATCTTCACCGTGTTCGCGCTCAAGACCGACAAGCTCGACGTCCCGGCCGATGCGTCGCCCGCGCTCATCGGGTTCACGACGCGCGCCAGCACGATCGGCAGCGCGACCTTCACCGCGCACTACGGTCGCAAGAAGTAGCCGTCGCGCGCACCGCGCTTCAGTCGACGAACAGGTCGCTCATCAGCGGCTCTCCCGGGCTCACGGCGTACTTGCCGAAGTCGGCGACGCCCTCGGCGCGGAGCACGTCCTCGTCGATGAAGAAGTTCCCGGTGCAGCTGCGGGCGTCCCGGCGGAAGATCGCGAGGGCCGCGTCGGCGACCATCTCGGGGGTCCGCCCGTGCTTGGCGGTGTCCTCGCCGCCGAGGAGGTTCAGCGCGGCCGTCGCGATGACGGTCCGCGGCCACAGCGCGTTCACCGCGATCCCGCGATCCCTCAGCTCCTCGGCCATCCCGAGGACGCACATGCTCATCCCGTACTTCGCGATCGTGTAGGCGACGTGGGGCCCGAACCAGCGCGGGTTCAGCGACAGCGGGGGCGACAGGTTCAGGATGTGCGGGTTCGCGCTCCTCGCGAGGTGCGGGATGCACGCCTGCGAGCACGCGAAGGTCCCCCGGACGTTCACCTGGTGCATGAGGTCCCACCGCTTCATCGGCGTGTTGAGCGTGTCCGCGAGGTAGATCGCGCTCGCGTTGTTGACGAGGACGTCGATGCCGCCGAACCGCTCGAGGGCGGCGGCGACGGCGGCCTGGATCTCGCCCTCGTCGCGGATGTCGCACTTGAGCGGCAGCGCCTTTCCGCCGGCCCGCTCGATCTCCTCCGCGGCCGAGTGGATCGTCCCCTCGAGCCTGGGGTTCGGGACGGAGGACTTCGCGGCGACCACGACGTTCGCGCCCTCGCGCGCGGCGGCGAGCCCGATCGCCTTGCCGATGCCGCGGCTCGCGCCGGTGATGAAGAGCGTCTTCCCTTGAAGTGAAGGCATGGCGCCTCTCCGTCGACCTGGGCCTGGTCCTGGACGTGGACTTCGACCTCGACCTCGACGATTCGGTCATAGGTCTAGGTCTAGGACTAGGACTAGGTCCAATGCCGATCAGATAGCAGCCAAGTGATCGCCCGGCCTCGCCTTTTCGGCGAGGCCGGGCGAAGTCTTGCAGACCCGATCGAGGAGATCATGATGCGGCGATCGCAAGGAGCGATCGCATGCGCCTGGCCTCGTCTCTCGCTTCCACCGCAGCAGTTCCGCGCCCCGAGAAGCTCGGCGCGTTCGCCAGGCACCTGCCCCACGAGTGGATCGAGCAAGCGCTCCAAGCGACAGGTACCGCCACCGTCAGGAAGCGGCGGCTGCCCGCCGAGCAGGTGGTGTGGCTTGTCCTCGGGATGGCGCTTTTCCGCGACCGCTCCATCGTGGAGGTCGTCGACAAGCTGGACCTGGCGCTGCCTGGCGCTGGCGAGGCACCGATCGCGCCGAGCGCCGTCCCCCAGGCTCGCGCGCGGCTCGGCGAGGAGCCGATGGCGTGGCTCTTCGGGCACTCCGCACAGCACTGGGCACACGCGAGCGCAGATCGCCACCGCTGGCGGGGGCTGGCGTTGTACGCGGTTGACGGCACGGCGCTGCGCGTCCCCGATTCCGACGAGAATCGCGTGCACTTCGGCAGCGCGAAAGGGCGAACGCAGAGCGGCTACCCGATGACGCGGGCCGTGGCCCTCATGGCGGTGCGGTCGCATCTTCTCGCCGCGGCCCGCTTCGGTCCTTACACGCTCGGCGAGCACAGCTACGCCAACGAGCTGTGGTCCGAGGTCCCGGACCGCTCGCTCACGATCGTCGACCGGGCCTTCCTCGTCGCGGGCGTGCTCATCCCTCTGTCCCGCGCCGGCCAGGAGCGGCATTGGCTCATCCGGGCGAAGAAGAACACGAGCTGGCGCGTGGTGAAGCGCCTGGGACCGAAGGACGAACTGGTCGAGTTGGAGGTCTCGCACCAGGCACGGAAGAAGGATCCAACGCTTCCGAAGGTCTTCCTCGCCCGGGCAGTTCGCTACCAGCGCAAGGGATTCCCGCCGCAGACGCTTCTCACGTCGCTCCTTGACGCCGACTGCTACCCCGCCGCTGAGATGGCCGGCCTTTACCATGAGAGATGGGAGATCGAGCTCGGCTACGACGAGATCAAGACCGAGGTGCTCGAGCGCGAGGAATCCATCCGCAGCAAGAGCCCCACCGCGGTGGCGCAGGAGATCTGGGGCATCCTGCTCGCATACAACCTCGTCCGCCTCGAAATGGAGCGCGTGGCGGACGAGGCAGGCGTCGAGCCAACTCGCATCAGCTTCATCACGGCCCTCCACCTCGTCTGCGACGAGTGGCTCTGGTGCGCCGTCGCCTCGCCCGGGGCGATCCCCAAGCACCTTCGCAATCTTCGCACGAAGCTTGCTCGCCTCATCCTCCCGCCGCGCCGCGCGCGATCATATCCGCGCGCAGTGAAAGTGAAGATGAGCAGCTACCTCCGCAAGCGCCCGAAGCAACGGCGGAAGGTCGCTAAGTGACTGGCATTGGGACTAGGTCCAGGTCCACGACCACGTCCACGACCGCGATCCCGATCGCGCCCCCATGTGCGATATCGCCCTGCCTGAACGCGCTGTCAGTCCTCGTCAGCCCGCATTGACTTCCCTCCGTGATCGGCCGTAGATCCGACCTCGGTAGTGGGAAAAAGTGGCAACGAGCGGATCTGAGCGGCAAGATCGGGCAACCAGTGTTCTTCGGGACCTTCAACCACGCGATCGACGCGAAGGGGCGCACGAGCCTCCCGGCGAAGTTCCGCGAGGCGCTCGCCGCCGCGGGTGAGCCGCGCATCGTCCTCATGCAGTACCCGCACTGGCGCGCGCTGCTCGCCCTGCCGCAGTCGGTCTGGAACGAGCTCGTGAAGAAGGTGATGTCCGCGTCGCCGCTCGATGCCCGGTGGCAGCGGAACGTCCTCCGGTTCGTGTCGTCCGCGCACGAGGTGGATCTCGACCTCCACGGGCGCGTGCTCGTCCCGCCGGCGCTCCGGGAGTGGGCCGCGCTCCAGAAGGACGTGGTCTGGGTCGGCATGGGCCCGGTGATCCACCTCTACGACAAGGCGACGCACGCGGAGCAGATGGCGGCGGAGATCCCGCCGGATGAGCGGGTGGACCTCTTCGGGAAGGCGTGAGCGAGTTCGTCCATGAGCCGGTGCTGGCGACAGAGGTGGTGGAGCTGCTGCGCCCGGCGCCCGGCAAGCTCCTGCTCGACGGGACCCTCGGCGGAGGCGGCCACGCGCTCCTGTTCCTCGAGCGAGGGGCGCGCGTGATCGGGATCGACAAGGACCCGCGCGCCTTGGCCGCCGCGCGCGCCCGGCTGGCCCGCTTCGGCGAGGCGTTCCGCGCGGTGCGCGCGGACTTCCGTGACGCCAAGAACGTCCTACACGCGCTCGGGCTCTCCGCGGTCGACGGCGCCCTGGTCGATCTCGGCGTCTCGTCCCCGCAGCTCGACACGCCGGAGCGGGGCTTCTCCTTCTCGCGCCCCGGACCGCTCGACATGCGGATGGGCGAAGAGGGCGAGCCGCTGCGAGACCTGCTCCGGCGGATCGACGAGCGGGAGCTGGCGCGCGTGCTGCGCGAGTACGGCGAGGAGCCCTTCGCGCGTCCCATCGCGCGCGCCGTGAAGCGGGCGGTGGACGCGGCGGAGCCGATCGACACGGCGCGGCTCGCCCAGATCGTCGCCGGCGCGATCCCGCGCAAGGCCTGGCCGCGCAAGATCCATCCCGCCACGCGCACGTTCCAGGCGCTGCGCATCGCGGTCAACGACGAGCTCGGCGCCCTGGCGGCGTGGCTCGAGGCGCTCCCCGCGGTGCTCGCGCCGGGCGGCCGCGCGGCGGTCGTCTCGTTCCACTCGCTCGAGGACCGGATGGTGAAGGAGAAGTTCCGCGCGCTGACCCAGACCTGCACCTGCCCGCCGGACCTCCCGGTCTGCGCCTGCGGCGCGGTGGTCTCGTTCGCGCCGGTGACGCGGAAGCCGGTCGTCGCCGCTGCTGCCGAGGTGGCCGCGAACCCCCGCGCGCGCAGCGCCAAGCTCCGCGCCGTGGAGAAGGTGCGATGACCCGGGCGCTCCCCCTCGGCGGCCCCGTCGCGCGCCTCGGCTGGACGGCGCTCGTGGTGGCGCTCCTCGCCGCCGTCGGCGTGTTCCACGTCTGGTCGCGCACCCGCGTCCTCACGGCGGGGTACGCCCTCGGGGAGCTGCAGAAGGAGCACGTCACTCTCACGTCCGAGCACGATCGCCTCCGCATCGAGGTGGAGACCCTCCGGTCTCCCGCGGTGCTGGAGAAGGTCGCCCGGACCAGGCTGGGCATGGCTCCGCCGGCGCCGGGCGCGGTGTCGGCGGCGGGCCCGCACATCGCCTTGGCGGGCGAGGGCGGGAAGGGCGTGGACAGGGTCAAGCATCGACCTGGCCCGGCGGAGCCATCCCGGACGCGCACGACCGGCGTCCTCGTCGCAGGACGTACGCCCCCGGGGAGATAGCGATGCGCCCCGGGTCGGACCCGCGCGCCTCCCGCTGGATCGTCGTCCGCATCTTCGCGCTCGCCGCGGCGCTGGCGGTGGGGTTCGGAGCGGTGGCCGCGCGCGTCTTCCACCTTCAGGTCCTGCGGCGCGACGAGCTCGTCGACGGCATGGTCGAGCAGTACCGACGGGAGCTCGTCCTCAAGCCGCGGCGCGGGCCGATCACCGACCGCGCAGGCGTCCTCCTCGCCGGGAGCGCCGACGCGCGCTCCGTCTTCGCGGATCCGGCGATCCTCCGGAAGGAGGACCGGTCCGGCGCCGCGCTCGCGAAGATCGCTCGTGCGCTCGGCGGCGACGTCTCGCAGTTCCGCAGGAAGCTCGCCCGGGGCTCCCGGTTCGTGTTCCTCGCGCGGCGGATCTCCCCCGCGGAGGCCGGCGCGGTCGAGCGGATCGTGAAGGACCAGCGGCTGCGCGGGATCGCGCTCGTGAACGAGACGCGTCGCTACTACCCGAAGCTCGAGCTCGCGAGCCAGCTCCTCGGCTTCGTCGGCGACGACGGGAACGGGCTCGAGGGCGTCGAGCTCGCGGTGGACGACCTCCTCGCCGGCTCGCCCGCGAAGGTCCCGTCGCTCCGCGACGGCGCCGGACGCACGGTCCTCTCGGGCGACCCGTCCGCCGCGCGCGAGCGCGAGGGGGCGCGGGTCGAGCTGACCGTGGACCAGGGACTCCAGCTCGCCGCCGAGCGCGCCCTGGCGCGGGCCGCGGCGGGGGCACGCGCTGCCGCGGGGATGGCGGTCGCGCTCGACCCGCGGACGGGCGAGGTGCTCGCGATCGCGAGCTGGCCCCCGCACAACCCGAACGCGCCGCGGCGCGCGACGGAGATGCGGAACCGGGCGATCGCGGACGCCTTCGAGCCCGGCTCCACCATGAAGGCGTTCTCCGTCGCGGCCGCCCTCGATCGGCGGGCGCTCGCGCCGCTCGATCCCATCGACTGCGGCGACGGGAGCCTCGCCATCGGCGCGCACGTCATCCACGATCACGAGGCGTTCGGCTGGATCGGCCCCTCCAAGGTCATCGCGGTCTCGTCGAACGTGGGGGCGGCCCGGATCGCGGCGCGGCTCGGGAAGGAGCGGCTGCACGACGCGCTCGCCGGGTTCGGGTTCGGCGAACGGCCCGGCACCGGGCTCCCCGGCGAGGCGAAGGGCTCGCTCCCGTTCCCGCGCTCGGACATCGCGCTCGCGACGCAGAGCTTCGGCCAGGGGCTCACCGCGAGCCCGCTCCAGATCACCGCCGCGATGGCCGCGATCGCGAACGGCGGGGTCCTCCTGCGACCGCACCTCGTGAAGCGCGTCGTCGATCCCGCCACGGGCGAGGTGCTCGACGAAGCGCGTCCGGAGGTCGTCCGGCGCGCGGTCTCGGAGCAGGCCGCGGCGACGATCGCGCGCTGGCTCGTCGGCGTCGTGGAGGATCCGCGCGGCACCGGGAAGCGCGCGCGGCTCGACCGCTGGCGCGTCGCCGGCAAGACCGGCACCGCCCAGAAAGCCGACCCCGTCTCGGGAGGCTACTCGGAGGACCGCCGCTTCAGCTCCTTCGTCGGGTTCGCGCCGGCCGAGGCCCCCCGCATCGTCATCGGGGTCTTCGTGGACGAGCCGAAGCAGGACGTGTTCGGGGGCGAGGTCGCCGCGCCCGCGTTCCGCGAGATCGCGGAGTACGCCATGAAGATGCTCGGCGTTCCGCCGGCGCAGGCCGAGGTCGCCGAGGCGCCTCCCGTCGAGAAGCCGGTGGAGGAGCCGGAAGGCCCTCCCCCGCTGGAGCAGGCGAGATCGCCGCTCCGCCCGGGTGGTCGGTGGTGGGGCGACCGTGCCGGCGCTCGCCGGCCTCCCCGCCCGGGTGGCGATCCGCCGGCTCGAGGACGCGGACCTCGCCGCGGCCATCTCGGGGTCCGGCCGGGTCGTGTCCCAGTCCCCGCCCGCGGGCAAGGTGGTCGCGCGCGGCACCCGAGTTCGGATGACGCTCGCGCCCGCGGGCTAGCGATGGGCTAGGATGTGCGGCGCGCGTGTCCGCCGCGACACGCGCGCATGCAAGCGGGCGCTGCCCCGAAGAAAACTGCCCGGACGTCGGTTTGCATGGAGTTCTTTTCCGAATGAAGCTCTCGGCCATCATCCAGGGGACCGGCGCCCGCGGCGATGCGGGCGGAGACCCCGACGTCGCGCGCGTGACGGGCGACTCACGCGAGGTCGTCCCGGGCGCGGTCTTCTTCGCGTTCGCGGGCGTGGAGCGGGACGGCCACGACTTCGTTGCGGAGGCGGTCCGCCGAGGCGCGGTCGCGGTCGTCGCGGAGCACGCCGTCCCGTGCGCGCCGGCCGCGCTCCTGCTCGCCCCCTCCGCGCGCCGCGCGATGGCCATCGCGGCGGCGAACATCCACGGCCGTCCCGGCGACGCGCTCGTGCTCGCGGGCGTCACCGGCACGAACGGAAAGACGACGGTGGCCTGGCTCGTGGAGGCGTGTGCGCGGGCCGCCGGGGTCCCGGTCGGGATGCTCGGGACCGTGACGCACCGCTGGCCGGGAGCCGAGCGGCCTGCGGCACACACCACGCCCGAGTCCACCACCGTCCAGGCGCTGCTCGCCGAGATGCGCGCGGCGGGCGCGCGGGTCGCCGTGCTCGAGGTGTCCTCGCACGCGCTCGCACAGGAGCGGGTGGCGGGCATGCGGTTCCGCGCGGCAGGATTCACGAACCTCACGCGCGACCACCTCGACTATCACGGCGACATGGAGCGCTACTTCGCCGCGAAGCAGCGGCTCTTCCTCGAGCACCTCGCCCCCGACGGCATCGCGGTGGTGAACGTGCGCGATCCCTTCGGCGCGCGGCTCGCGGACCAGCTCGGTCCGGGGCGACGCCTGTGGCGCCACGGCGGGCGGAGCGACGACGAGCTCTGCGCCGAGGACGTCGTGGCCGGGCTGTCCGGGATCGCCGCCGTGATCTGCACGCCGGCGGGGTCTCTTTCGGTCCGCTCGCCGCTCGTCGGCGCCCACAACGTCGAGAACCTGCTCTGCGCGGCGGGCCTCGCGCTCGCGCTCGATCTCCCCCTCGACGCGGTCGCGCGGGGACTGTCGGAGTGCCGGGGTGCGCCGGGAAGGCTCGAGCGGTTCGCCGCGCGCGGCGTCTCCGTGTTCGTGGACTACGCCCACACCGACGACGCGCTCTCCCGCGCGCTCGACGCGCTGCGCGCGCTCGGGCCGCGGCGGATCGTGTGCGTGTTCGGGTGCGGCGGCGACCGCGACCGCGGAAAGCGTCCGCTCATGGGGGAGGCCGCGGCCCGCGGCGCGGACCTCGTCATCGTGACGAGCGACAACCCGCGCAGCGAGGATCCGGCCGCCATCCTCCGCGACATCGTGCCGGGGCTCGAGCGCGGGGGCCTGCGCCGGCTGTCGGCCGAGGCGCTCTGCATGGACGAGCGCGGCTTCGCGATCGAGCTGGACCGCCGCTCCGCGATCGGGATGGCGATCGCGGCCGCGCGCGACGGCGATGCCGTCCTGCTCGCCGGCAAGGGGCACGAGCAATCCCAGATCGTCGGCCGGGAGCGGCTCCCGTTCTCCGACCGCGATGAGGCCCGGAGGGCGCTCGGCATCGCATGACCGGACCACGCTTCACCCCCGACGAGCTCGCCGCCGCGACCGGCGGGCGCTGGATCGGGGCGCCGCCCGACGCCGTCGAGGGCGTCTCGACCGACACCCGGACCATCGGTGCGGGGACGCTCTTCGTCGCCCTGCGCGGCGAGCACTTCGACGCCCACGAGTTCCTCGCCGACGCCGCCGGGAAGGGCGCCGCCGCCGCCGTCGTCGCCGAGGCGCGGGCCGCGGATGCTTCGCCGCTGCCACGGCTCGCCGTGCCGGACACCCTCGCTGCGCTCGGCGCCCTCGCCCGCCACCACCGCCGCCGCTTCTCGATCCCGGTCATCGGCGTCACGGGGTCGAACGGCAAGACCACCACCCGCGAGATGATCGCGGCGATCCTCGCGACGCGCGGCAAGGTGCTGAAGACCGAGGGAAACCTGAACAACGAGATCGGCGTGCCGCTCACGCTGTTCGGGCTCGACGCGGCGCACCAGGCCGCCGTCATCGAGATGGGGATGAGCCACCCCGGCGAGATCGCCCGCCTCGCCGCGATCGCGCTGCCGCAGGTGGGCATCGTCACGCTCGCCGCCCCCGCCCACCTCGAGGGGCTCGGCACCGTCGACGCCGTCGCCGACGCGAAGGCGGAGCTCTACCAGGGGCTGCCCGACGGCGGGATCGCCATCGCCAACGCTGACGATGCCCGCCTGCTCAAGCGCGCACAGGCCTCCGGGCGCCGGACGATCACGTTCTCGGCCGCGAAGGGGCGCCGCGGCGACGTGGTCGTGCTCGAGGTGGTGTCGCAGGGGACGGACGGCCTCCGGTTCGTGCTGGGTATCGGCAACCGCGAGGTCACGGTCCACATCCCTGGCCTGGTGGGCGCGCACAACGCGGCGAACGCGGCCGCCGCCGCCGCCGCCGCGATCGCCCTGGGGTGCACCGACCGCGAGATCGTCCGTGGCCTCGCCGACGTCCGGCCCGTCGGGCGGCGCCTGCGCCTCGAGCGACTCGCCTCGGGCGTCCAGCTCGTGGACGACTGCTACAACGCGAACCCCGCCTCGATGAGTGCCGCGCTCCGCACGCTCGTCGACCTCGCCGCCCAGGGCGGACGTCCGGTCGCGGTGCTGGGCGACATGCTCGAGCTCGGCGCCTTCGAGGCCGAGGCCCACCGGGCGCTCGGCGCGGAAGCCGCACGGGCAGGCGTCCGCGTGCTCGCCACGTTCGGGCCGCGGACGCGCGCGGCCGCCGATGCCGCCCGCGCCGCGGGGCTCGACGCCTTTCACTCCGAGGACATCGATGCGCTCGTCCGCTGGGCGAAGGCCACGGTCCGGGCGACCGACGTCCTCCTCGTGAAGGGCAGCCGCGGCATGAAGCTCGAACGGCTCGTCGAGGCCCTCCGGTGATGGCTCCCTGAATGCTCTACCACCTGCTCTATCCCCTCTCGACTCGCGTCGGCGTCTTCAACGTGCTGCGCTACCCGTCCTTCCGGATCGTGGCGGCCGGGCTCGTCGCGCTGGTGCTGGGCCTCCTGCTCGGACCCTTCTTCATCGAGCGGATGCGCACGCTCCAGTACGGCGCGTCGAACGTGCGCGAGGACACGCCCGAGGCCCACAAGCGGAAGACCGGGACGCCGTCGATGGGCGGCGCGCTCATCCTGCTCGCCGTCACCGTCTCGACGCTGCTCTTCGCGGACCTCGCGAACCGCTACGTCTGGGCGGCGCTCCTCGTGACGCTCGGCTTCGGCGCGGTCGGCTTCTGGGACGACTGGCTCAAGATCTCGAAGCGCAACTCGAAGGGGCTCGCCGGCCGGCGGAAGCTCCTCCTGCAGGCCGTGTGGGTGCTCGCCGTGTACTACGGCGTCCTCACGGACTGGAACTTCCATCTCTCGCCGGGGTTTCCCTGGTTCCGGGTGGGGAGCTACGTCGATCTCCACCTCACCCTCCCGTTCGTCCCGACGCGCTTCTTCGAGCCGAACCTGGGCTGGCTGTACCTCCCGGTCATGCTGCTCGTCATCGTCGGGACGTCGCACGCGGTGAACCTCACCGACGGCCTGGACGGGCTCGCCATCGGGCCCACCATCGTCTCGTCGATGGCGTTCCTCGCCCTCTCCTACGTGGCGGGGGCGACCATCGCCGGGTTCAGCCTCGCCGAGTACCTGCGCATCTCCTACATCCCGGGCGCGGAGGAGCTGGGCGTGTTCTGCTCGGCCATCTTCGGCGCCGGCGTGGCCTTCCTCTGGTACAACACGTATCCGGCTTCGGTGTTCATGGGGGACGTCGGCTCGCTCGCCCTGGGCGGCGGGCTCGGAACGCTCGCGGTGCTGACGAAGAACGAGGTGGCGAGCGCGATCCTCCACGGCGTGTTCCTGGGCGAGACGGTGAGCGTCATCCTGCAGGTCTGGTCGTTCCGCACCACCGGAAAGCGCATCTTCCGGATGGCGCCCATCCACCACCACTTCGAGCTGAAGGGCTGGGCGGAGCCCAAGATCATCGTCCGGTTCTGGATCCTCTCGGTCATGCTGGCGCTCGTCGCGCTCATGTCCATCAAGCTGAGGTAGCGAGGAAACGTGGCAGCGCCGGAGCTCAGGGGCAGGAAGATCACCGTGGTGGGGCTCGCGCGGAGCGGGGTCGCCGCGGCACGGCTCTGCGCGCGCGAGGGCGCGCGCGTCACCGTCACGGACCGGCGGCCCGCCGCGGACCTCGGCGTCCCGCTCGCTGCCCTCGACGGCGCCGGCGTCCGGCGCGCGCTCGGCGGCCACGACCGCGCCGACTTCGAGGGCGCGGACCTGGTGGTCGCCTCGCCCGGCGTCCCCCTCTCCATCCCGGAGGTCGCGGCGGCCCGCGCGCGCGGCGTCCCGGTCTGGGGCGAGGTCGAGCTGGCCGCCCGGTTCCTGCCCGGCGTCCCGGTGGTCGCCATCACCGGGACGAACGGGAAGAGCACCACCACGGCCCTCACCGGCGCGCTCTTCGCGCGCGACCGCAGGACCTTCACCGGCGGAAACCTCGGGACGCCGCTGTGCGATCTCGTCCTCTCCGGCGAGCGGGTGGACGCCATCGTCCTCGAGCTCTCCTCGTTCCAGATCGACGGGGTGGAGCGGCTCCGGCCGCGCGTCGCCGCCATCCTGAACGTCACCCCGGATCACCTCGATCGCTACGCCGACGTGGACGCGTACGCTGCCGCGAAGGCCCGGCTCTTCGGCCTGCAGCCGCCCGGCGACGCCGCGGTCGCGAACGCCCGCGATCCTCGCGCGCTGGCGATGGCCTCCGCCTCGCGCGGCACGCTCCACACCTTCGGCTTCGGCCCGCCGGCCCGCGGCGCCGCGCGCGACCCGGACGTGGACCCCGGCCCGGGCGGCACCGCGATCGTGCTGTGCCCCGCCTCCGCCGCCGAGGAGCGCTACCTCGTGCGGAACCGCGCGCTGCGCGGCCGGCACAACCGCGAGAACGCGATGGCCGCCGTCCTCTGCGCGCGCATCCTCGGCGTGTCCGGCGCGGCGGTGCAGACCGGGCTCGACGCGCTTCCCCGGCCTGCCGCACCGGCTCGAGCTCGTCTCCGAGCGCGACGGCGTCGAGTGGGTGAACGACTCGAAGGCCACCAACGTCGACTCGACCGCCGTCGGGCTCTCCGCGTTCTCCCCTGCCCGCGCGCGCGTCGTCCTCATCATGGGCGGCCGCGGGAAGGGAGCGCCCTACGCGCCGCTCCGTCCGCTCTTCGAGGGACGCGTGAAGGCGCTCCTCACCATCGGCGAGGACGCGCCCAAGGTCGAGGCGGAGCTCGGGGATCTGTGCCGCACCGAACCGTGCGGCACCCTCGCCCAGGCGGTGCAGCGGGCCGCCCGGATCGCGTCCGCGGGCGAGGTGGTCCTCCTCTCGCCCGCCTGCGCGAGCTACGATCAGTTCCGGAGCTACGAGGACCGCGGCGACGCGTTCCGCCGCCACGTCCAGGAGCTGGCGCGATGAGCACCGAGGAGACCGCCGCGCCGCGCGCTGCGCCCCCGTTCGACGGACTCCTCCTCGCCGCGATCCTCGGGCTCGCCGCCGTCGGCGCGGTGATGGTCTACTCCGCGAGCGCGATCCCCGCGGCGCAGTCGCGCCGGCTCGGGTTCGACGAGTTCTTCTATCTGAAACGGCAGCTCCTCGCCGGCGCGATGGGGCTCGGGCTCATGGCGGCCGCGCTCAAGCTCGGCCCCCGCCGGATCGCCACGCTGGCGTACCCGCTCCTCGCCGCGACGCTGGTCGCGCTCGTGCTCGTGCCCTTCGTGGGCAAGACGGCGGGCGGGGCGCAGCGCTGGATCCCGCTCGGCCCGCTCCAGTTCCAGCCCGCCGAGGCGGCGAAGGTCGTGCTCGTCCTCTACCTCGCCCGCTCCCTCTCCCGGAAGCAGGAGAAGGTGCGCCTCTTCTCGATCGGCGTCCTCCCGCACCTCGTCGTCACCGCCGTCTTCGTGCTGCTCTGCCTCGTCCAGCGCGATCTCGGCACCGGCGTGATCCTGTTCGTGGTCCTGCTCGCCATGCTCTTCGCGGCGGGCGCCCGGGTCGGGTACCTGCTCCTCGCCGGCGTCCTCGCCGTCCCGATCACGTGGCATCTCGTCAAGTCCACGCCGTACCGGTGGGTCCGGGTGATGGCCTTCCTCGATCCCGAGCGCTACCGGGCCGGACCCGGGTTCCAGCTCTGGGAGTCGCTCCTCGGAACGGCGAACGGCGGGTTCTTCGGGCAGGGGCTCGGGCAGGGCAAGGGGAAGCTCTTCTATCTCCCCGCCGCGCACACCGACTTCATCGCGGCGGTGATCGCGGAGGAGGCGGGGCTCCTCGGCATGCTCCTGCTCCTCGCGCTGTTCGCCATCGTGGTCTGGCGCGGGCTCCGCGCCGCGCTGAACGCCTCGGACGCGTTCGGCTGCTACGCCGCCCTCGGCGTGACGACGCTGCTCGGCGCACAGGCGCTCGTCAACTTCGCGGTCGTCTTCGGGCTCCTGCCGACGAAGGGGCTCACGTTGCCGTTCGTCTCGTACGGCGGAAGCTCGCTCATGACCCTCCTCGGCGCCTCCGGCGTGCTCCTGGCGGTGAGCAGCGAGCGGGGCGGCTTCCTGCGCCAGCCGGTCGCGGCGGTCCGGATCGTACCCGTCGCGGCGGGAGGCGCCTCATGAGGACGCTGATCGCCGGCGGCGGGACGGGCGGGCACGTCTTCCCGGGCATCGCCATCGCCGAGGAGGTGGTGACGCGCCATCCCGGGAACGACGTGGTGTTCGTGGGGACGGCGCGCGGGCTCGAGGCGACGGTGGTCCCCAAGGCGGGGTTTCCGATCGAGCTGATCGAGGTGCGCGGGCTCAAGGGGAAGGGGCTCGTGGACACGCTGCGCAACTTGATGCTGCTGCCGCTGGCCCTCTGGCAGTCCTTGCAGATCCTGCGGCGCTGGCGGCCCGACATCGTCGTCGGCGTCGGTGGCTACGCGAGCGGGCCGGTGGTGCTCGCGGCGTGGCTCCTGCGGATCCCGACCGCGATCCAGGAGCAGAACGCGATCGCGGGCCTCACGAACCGCGTGCTCGGGCGGATCGCGCAGGCGGCGTTCACGGCGTTCCCGGAGGCGGCGCGCCACTTCCCGCGTCACAAGGTGTACCAGCTCGGGAACCCCATCCGCCGGACGCTCATGGAGAACTTCATGCGTCCGGAGGCGCGGCACGACGCGTCGCGGCTGCTCGTGTTCGGAGGATCCCAGGGCGCCCACGCGCTGAACATGCGGGTGGTCGAGTCGCTCCCCCACCTGGCCGATCTCCGCGAGCGCCTGCGCGTCACGCACCAGACCGGCGCGCGCGACCGCGAGCAGGTCGAGAACGGGTACCGCGCCTGCGGCTTCGACCCGGACGTGCGCGAGTTCATCACCGACATGAGCGCCGCGTACGCCGGCGCGGACCTCATCGTGTGCCGCGCGGGCGCGACGACGCTCGCCGAGCTGACCGTCTGCCGCAAGCCGTCCATCCTCGTCCCGTTTCCGGCCGCCGCCGACAACCACCAGGTCCAGAACGCGAAGAGCCTCGTCGACGCGGGCGCGGCGGTCATGATCGAGGAGCGCGACCTCACCGGCGAGCTGCTCGCCGGCGAGATCCGCGCGATCCTCACGCACGCCGAGCGCCGCGAGAGAATGGCCCGCGCCGCCGGCCGCCTCGGAAATCCGCAGGCAGCGAAGGAGATCGCCGACGTCTGCACCGACCTCGTCCGCCGCCGGTGGGGGTCGCCCACCGGGCAGCCGCGCGAGCGCCCCACCGCCCCGGCGCGGCCCCCGGACCCCGCAGCGTGACGCCGAGAGCGCCAGCCCCCGAGATCCCATGAGCCTCTTCCGTTCCAGGCCCGCCAAGATCCACTTCGTCGGCATCGGCGGCATCGGCATGAGCGGCATCGCCGAGGTGCTCCTGAACCTCGGCTACGCCGTGTCGGGATCGGACCTGAAGGAGTCCGACATCACCCGCCGCCTCGCCGCGCTCGGGGGCCGGATCGCGAGGGGGCACGCCGCGGAGAACATCGCCGAGGTGGACGTGGTCGTGATCTCGTCCGCCGTGAAGCGGGACAACCCCGAGGTGGTGGAGGCGCGCCGGCGAAAGATCCCCATCATCCCGCGCGCCGAGATGCTTGCGGAGCTGATGCGGCTCAAGTACGGCGTGGCCGTCGCCGGGAGCCACGGGAAGACCACCACCACGTCGATGGCCGCCCACCTCCTCGCGCACGCCGGGCTCGATCCGACGGCGGTCGTGGGCGGGAAGGTGAACTCGTTCGGCTCGAACGCGAAGCTCGGCAAGGGCGACTACATGGTCGTCGAGGCCGACGAGTCCGACGGCTCGTTCCTGCGCATCCCGCCGACCATCGCGATCGTCACCAACGTGGATCCGGAGCACCTCGACCACTGGAAGACCGCCGAGGCGCTCCGGCGCGGCTTCCTCGACTTCGTGAACCGGGTCCCGTTCTACGGGCTCGCCATCCTGTGCCACGACCACTCCGGCGTGCAGTCACTGCTCCCCGAGGTCGAGAGCCGGTACGTCACCTACGGCGAGAGCCACCAGGCGGACTACCGTGCCGATCGCATCGAGGTCGACGGGCACTCGGTCCGGTTCGACGCCTCGCGGCGAACCGAGCCTCTCGGCCGCTTCGAGGTCCAGATGGTGGGCCGCCACAACGCGCTCAACGCGCTGGCGGTCGTCGCGCTCGGGGACGAGATGGGGATCCCGCCCGACGCGGTCCGTGCCGCGCTCGCCTCCTTCCGCGGGGTGCAGCGCCGGTTCACGGTGCGCGGCGAGGCGGCCGGCGTGACCGTCGTCGACGACTACGGCCACCACCCGGCGGAGGTGCGGGCCACGCTGCTCGGTGCGCGCGAGGCGTTCCACCGGCGGGTCGTGTGCCTGTTCCAGCCCCACCGCTACACCCGCACGCGCGACCTCATGGCGGAGTTCGCGACGGCGTTCAACGACGCGGACGTCCTGCTCCTCACGGACATCTACGCGGCCGGCGAGGAGCCGATCCCCGGAGCGACGTCCGGCGCGCTCGCCGACGCGGTCCGCGCCTGCGGCCACCGCGACGTCACGCTCGTGCCGCGCGCGGACCTGGCGCGCGCGGCGCAGGCTCGCGTCCGGGCGGGCGACATCGTCCTCACGCTCGGCGCGGGGGACGTCACGCAGGCCGGGCCCGAGCTGCTCGCGCTCTTGCAGACATGAAGGCCGATTCGCACTCCTGGCGCGACGAGATCGCCCGCCGCGTCCGCGGCGAGGTGCTGCGCGACGCGCCGCTCGCGACGCGCACGACGATCCGGATCGGCGGCCCGGCCGACCTGCTCGTCCGTCCTGCCGACCCCGACGCGCTCGCGACGTTGCTCCGCGCGGTCCGCGAGCTCGACGTTCCGCTGCACGTGCTCGGCGGTGGGGCGAACACGCTCGTCGCCGACGCAGGGGTCCGGGGCGTCGTCCTGCGGGTCCCGCCCGGCCTGGCGCCGGAGGACGCCCGCGGGGAGACGCTGCTCCTGTGCGCCGGGCAGCCGACCTCGCGGCTGTGGGTCCGCGCGCACGCCCTCGGCCTCGTCGGGATGGAGTTCATCGCCGGGATCCCCGGGACGCTCGGGGGCGCGCTCGCGATGAACGCGGGCACGCGCATCGGCGAGATGAAGGACGTGGTCCGGCGCGCGGAGGTGGCGACCGCCGACGGCGCCGGCTTCCTCGACGCGCGCGAGCTCGCGTTCGCGTACCGGACGTGCCGCCTCCCGCCCGGCGCGATCGCGACGCGGGTCGAGTTCGCGCTCCGCCAGGGCGACGTGGTCGAGAGCGAGCGGGTGATGCAGGAGGATCGCGATCGCCGGCGCCGCACCCAGCCGCTCGACCGCCCCGGCTTCGGCTCCACGTTCCGCAACCCTCCCGGCGCGTTCGCGGGAAGCCTCATCGAGGCGGTGGGGCTGAAGGGACACCGGATCGGCGGCGCGACGTGGTCCGACGTCCACGCCAACTTCGTCGTGAACCTCGGCGGCGCGCGGGCGAGCGACGTTCTCGCGCTCGTCAACCTCGCGCGATCGCGGGTGAAGGAGCAGTTCGGAGTCGTGCTCGAGACCGAGGTCCGGCTCCTCGGCGAGTTCCTTGCAGAAGAGCTGCCCGGAGACATCCCCGGAGGCAACCCATGAAGTGGACGGGCAAGAAGGTGGCGGTGCTGTACGGCGGGCGCTCGACCGAGCGCGACGTCTCGCTCAGGACGGGAAAGGCCTGCGCCGACGCGCTCGTCTCGAAGGGCTACGACGTGGTGCTCGTCGACGTGGATCGGGATCTCCCCGAGCGGCTGCGCGAGCGGAAGATCGACGTCGCGTTCAACGCGCTGCACGGCCGCTGGGGCGAGGACGGCTGCGTCCAGGGCCTCCTCGAGGCGATGGGGATCCCGTACACGGGGTCGGGCGTCCTCGCCTCCGCGATGGGAATGGACAAGGTGGTCGCCAAGGCGATGTTCAAGGCCCTCGGCATCCCGGTGATCGACTACCGCGTGTTCCCCGCGGCGCGCGCGGGGGAGATCGCGGCGTCGGACCTGCCGTTCGGGCTGCCCTGCGTGGTGAAGCCTTCGGGCGAGGGCTCCTCGGTGGGCGTCCACATCGTGAAGGACCCGACGAAGCTCCAGGCCGCCTGCCGGGACGCGGCGACCTTCAAGGGAGACGTCATCGTCGAGCGCTACGTGAAGGGGAGCGAGGTGAACGTCGCGGTGCTCGAGGGCAAGGCGCTCGGCGCGATCGAGATCGTCCCCGCGAACGAGTTCTACGACTACGCGGCGAAGTACACCGCCGGAACGACGAAGTACTACTACCCCGCGCGGATCCCGGAGGCGCACGCGAAGCGCGTCATGGAGGCGGCCGAGACCGCCCACCGCGGCCTCGGCTGCGCCGGAGTCACCCGGGTCGACTTCATCATCGCGCCCGACGGCACGCCCTACATCCTCGAGATCAACACGCTGCCCGGGATGACGGCGACCTCGCTCGTCCCGAAGATCGCCGCGGGCCTGGGGATCCCGTTCCCGGACCTGTGCGAGCGAATCCTGGAGTCCGCGGCGCTGAGGGCGTAGCTCCTCACCTGCACGCGGCCCTCGCCGGCTCGACGGCGGCGCTCTCCTTCGGGTCGAGCGCGAGCGCCTGCGCGAAAGCCTTGCTCGCCTCGGCGCACCTTCCGAGCTTGACGTAGGCCTCGCCCATCACGGTGTAGGCCTGCGGGATGGGCGCGACGAGCAGGGCCTTCTGCGCGAACTTCACCGAGTCGGTGTACTGGCCGATGTCGAGCAGGCGACGGGCCATGTGCACGTCGCGCATCGCCCGCTTCGCGGGATCGGACCCCAGCGGCGAGCGATCGGGGTTGATCGCCTTCTCGAGCGCAGCCTGGTCGGCCTCGCCGAGGAGCAGCTTGATCCGCATCCGGATGATCTCGCAGGTCTCGAGCTGCCGGTACGGCTCCATCGCCATGAGCTGGAGCTTCCCGTCCGCGATCCCGATCATCGGGTGCAGTCGGACCCCGAGGCGGTCGTAGAGCACGTCGCCCTCGTCGATGAGCACCGGCATCTTGATGCCGGTCTGCTGCACGACCGCCTGCGCGCCGGCGCCCGCGTCCGAGCCGCTCACGACCGCGGCCCAGTACACCGCCTTGCCCGCCATCTCCTTCTCGCACGCCGCCAGCTGCTTCAGGGCGTCGACCGAGCGCTCCTGGCCGGAGCGGAAGAACACGAACACGTTGGCCTTGGCGCTCGCGGACAGGAGCCATGCCTTCCCGCCCCCGAGCGTCTTCAGCTCGACGTTCTCGAGCTGCACGCCCGGCTGGGCGCGCGCCCGCACGACCGGGGGGAGCGCGGCGGCGAGCGCCAGCACGGCGAGCGGGAGCGAGAGGCGGCTGTTCATGACCATGCGTCCGCCTCCCTACTTCTTCGCGGGGGCCGCGGTCCTGACGGTCTTGTTGTCGTAGGTCTTCGTGTCGTGGCAGGTCTTCGCGCACGAGCCGCCGTTCGGCAGCTTCGTGTAGTTCATCTTGAGCATCCAGCCCTTGGGGCCGTACGGGACGCCGTCGCGGATGTGATGGGCCTGCTTGGACGCGTGGACCTCGTGGCAGGCCCGGCAGGTGCGGCCGCGCTCCGGTTCACGTGGACGTAGTGGAGGTTGCGCGAGCCGTCCCGGAACCCGGTCAGCGTGGTCGTCTCCTCGACCGTGACCACCTTGTCGTTGTGGCAGCTCGAAGCAGAGGGCGTAGTTCTTCCGGTCGTACGGGGCGTAGAAGGCGGCCGAGTAATCCGCGACGAGCAGGCGGAAGTTGTCGCCGGCGTGCGTGCGGTGGCAGGCGGAGCAGTCCTTCGCCTTCACCGGGTCGTGCCACACGTCGTTCTCGTCCAGCCACTTCTTGATGTTCATCAGCGGCTTGCCGTCGTGGGCCACCATGCCGTCGCGTCGGTGGCAGGTCAGGCAGAGATCGAAGGGGAGCGCGATCAGGAGCCGCTCGATGTTCGCGGCGTGCGGGTTGTGGCAGTTCGCGCACTTCCGGTCCGTTCTTCAGCGCGCCGTGCTGCACCCGGCTCTTCGCGATCTGGCTCTCGATGCCCGCGTGGCACCGGGTGCAGAGCTCCGCCAGCTCGGCCACCAACATGGAAGGCTGCGCCGCGTTATGCGGGTTGTGGCAGTTCGTGCACGCCTCCTGGGCGGGGAGGTGCTTGTACTTGCGCGCCATGACGTCCCGGACGTCGTCGTGGCACTCGAAGCACAGCTCGTTGACGCTCGCGTTGCGGATGGGCCCGGGGCTCGCCGCATCGGCGTTCTGGTGGCAGACGCCGCACTGGCCGCTCTCGTACGGCGCGTGGGAGTGGGTCGCCTTGTCCTTCGGCAGCGGAGCGACCGGACGTCCCCGCGCGGCCGCCGCCTTGCTCACGGCGGCCTGCGCCGGAGCGGCGCCCGCCGGACCGGCGAGCACCAGGACCGCGACGACACCGATTCCCGCCACGCTCGTGATCCGGCCGACCATTCTGGTTCCGCTCCGGGGCGCCGCGGTCGCGCCCCCGTCGTTGGACCCGCGCCGGCTGGATCCTTCGCACTTGTCGGTCTCGAAACCTTGATCCAGCACAACGGTCGCGAGCGGCGGTGCGGTTCGAGACGTTCGGGTCCGAAAACTTGCCAGCTTGCGGTGCTGAGGCATGCTGCACCCTCGGGTGATAGCGCCCGGAATCCCTCATCGGCTCGCGGCGAGCGCGAGGACCGGGCGGCGGGAGCGGCGGTGGCGCGGGGTCAGAACCGGCGACGGGTGGACAGGGATCCGGCCGAGGCGCGCCGCAAGCTCGCGCGCGCCGCCTCCATGCTCGTCGCGCCGGTGGTCGCGGCCGCCGTGGTCGGCGGCGCGGGGTTCCTCACCTGGCGCCAGTTCGGCTGCGGGCGACCTCCTCCGCATCCGCGAGGTGCGCTTCTCGGGGCTGGCGCGGGCGAGCGCGGACGAGCTGATGGAGCTCTCGCCGGTGCAGCGCGGGGACCACCTCCTCCTCTGCGACACCGCCCTCATGGAGTCGGCGCTGCGTCGCCACCCATGGATGGCCTCGGTCGAGGTGCGCCGGACCGCTCCCGCCCGCCCTCGAGGTCCGCGCGGTCGAGCGGCGCGCCGCGGCGCTCGTGGATCTCGGCGGCCTGTACCTGCGTCGACGCGAACGGCGAGGTGTTCAAGCGCGCCGTGCCGGGCGACGGGCTCGACCTGCCGGTCGTCACCGGGATCGGGCGCGAGGCTTGGGTCGAGCGCCGCGCGGCGAGGTGGAGCCGCTGCTGAAGGCGCCCTGGCGCTCGCTCGATCGCTGGGCCGAGCGCGGCCTCGATCGCCGCGCGCCGATCTCGGAGATCCACATCGACGTGGAATACGGGACGACGCTGTGGGTGGGGCCGACGAGGGGTCGAGATCCGGCTCGGACACGGGGCGCTCCCGGAGAAGCTCGCGCGCCTCGAGCAGGTCCTCGCGGCGCTCGAGGTCGACGGTGCAGAGCGCGGAGGTGCTCCACCTCGACAACCGGCGGCACCCGGACTGGGTCGCCGTCCGGCTGGCGATGACGGAGCGAGGAGGGAGGGGGGAGCGCAGCCTCATCGCGTCCCCCCGATACAGTGGACCGCGCCCGAGAGGGCGCTGAAGGGCGAAGCGCGACGCGCGAACTCGCCCGGAGGTGGTCATGGCGAAGACCGGAGACATCCTCGTCGGCCTCGACATCGGGACGACGAAGATCTGCGCCATCGTCGGCGAGGTGACCGACGAGGGCATCGACATCATCGGCATCGGCACGCACCCGTCGAAGGGGCTGCGGAAGGGCGTGGTGGTCAACATCGACGCCACCGTCGCCTCGATCAAGCGCGCGATCGAGGAGGCCGAGCACATGGCGGGGTGCGAGATCACCACCGTCTACACCGGGCATCGCCGGCGGTCACATCAAGGCGTTCCCGTCGCACGGCGTCGTGGCGGTGAAGGACAAGGAGGTCCGGCAGCAGGACGTCGACCGGGTCATCGATCAGGCCAAGGCGGTCGCCATCCCGCTCGACCGCGAGGTGATCCACGTCCTCCCGCAGGAGTTCGTGGTCGACGACCAGGACGGCGTGAAGGAGCCGGTGGGGATGAGCGGCGTGCGGCTCGAGGCCAAGGCGCTCATCGTCACCGGCGCGGTCTCCTCGGCCCAGAACATCGTGAAGTGCGCGCAGCGCACCGGCCTCAACGTCGCCGACATCGTGCTGCAGCCGCTCGCCTCGTCGCTCGCCACGCTCTCCGACGACGAGAAGGAGCTCGGGGTCTGCCTGGTCGACATCGGCGGCGGCACCACCGACATCGCCGTCTTCCACAACGGCTCCATCCGGCACACCGCGGTCATCGCGCTCGGCGGCAACCACCTCACGAACGACGTGGCCGTCGGGCTGCGCACGCCCACCCACGAGGCCGAGCGGATCAAGAAGCAGTACGGGTCTGCGATGGCGTCCATCGTCGACAAGTCGCGAGACCATCGAGGTCCCGAGCGTGGGCGGCAGCCAGCCCCGCGTGCTCTCGCGCCACATCCTCGCCGAGATCATCGAGCCGCGCGTCGAGGAGATCTTCATGCTGGTCCAGCACGAGATCCAGAAGTGCGGGATGGAGGAGATCCTCGCCTCCGGGCGTGGTCATCACCGGCGGCTCGACGCTCCTCGCCGGCATGCCGGAGATGGCCGAGGAGGTGCTCGGGATGCCGGTGCGGCGCGGGCTGCCCCGCGGCATCGGCGGGCTCGTCGACGTGGTGAAGAGCCCGATGTACGCCACCGCGGTGGGCCTCGTGATCTACGGCGCGCAGCAGCAGGACGGCAGCCCGTACTTCAAGATCCGCGAGGAGAACGTCTACCGCAAGGTGAAGAAC
Organism: uncultured delta proteobacterium; assembly: GCA_963721145.1. Classification (GTDB taxonomy): domain Bacteria; phylum Myxococcota; class Myxococcia; order Myxococcales; family Anaeromyxobacteraceae; genus Anaeromyxobacter. Next base: position 1,063,772 of record CAVRIC010000002.1, read on the forward strand.
CGGATGAAGGAGTGGCTCGGGCAGGTCTTCTAGACCGCGGGGGACGATCACATGATCGAATACACCGACAAGCAGGACGCGGCCCGCATCAAGGTCATCGGCGTGGGCGGCGGCGGCGGCAACGCCATCAACACCATGGTGGCGGCGCGGCTGGAGGGCGTCGAGTTCATCGCCGCCAACACCGACGTGCAGGCGCTCGCGGCCAACAAGGCGACCCTCAAGCTCCAGCTCGGGCGAGGCGCGTCGCGCGGCCTCGGCGCGGGCGCGAACCCGGACGTGGGCCGGCAGGCGGCGCTCGAGGAGCGGGACGCCATCGCCGCGGCGCTCGACGGCGCCGACATGGTCTTCGTGACCGCCGGCATGGGCGGCGGCACCGGCACCGGCGGCGCCCCCATCGTCGCCGACATCGCCAAGAAGACCGGCGCGCTCACCGTGGGCGTGGTGACGAAGCCGTTCCTCTTCGAGGGAAACCGCCGGCGCAAGCAGGCCGAGAGCGGCATCGCCGAGCTCAGGGCCGCGGTGGACACGCTCATCGTCATCCCGAACCAGCGGCTGCTCTCGGTCGCTGGCGAGAACATGTCGATGGCCGACGCCTTCAAGCGGGCCGACGAGGTGCTGCTCAACGCCGTGCAGGGCATCTCCGACCTCATCACCGTGCACGGGCTCGTCAACGTCGACTTCGCCGACGTCCGGACCATCATGAGCGAGCAGGGCATGGCGCTCATGGGGACGGGCCGGGCCACGGGCGAGCGGCGCGCGATCGAGGCGATGCAGGCCGCCATCAGCTCGCCGCTGCTCGAGGACGTCACGCTCGACGGCGCGACCGGCCTTCTCGTCAACATCACCGGCGGCGCGAACCTCACCCTGCACGAGGTCAACGAGGCCGTGTCGATGGCGCAGTCCGCGGCCGATCCCGACGCGAACATCATCTTCGGGTCGGTGGTCGACGAGCGGCTCGGCGACGAGGTCAGGATCACCGTGATCGCGACCGGCTTCCAGCCGCGCGACGGCGAGCGGCGGCCTCAGGGGCGCCCGGTCCAGGTGCAGGTCCCGCAGGCCGCGGCAGTGAAGGCCTTTCCGCCGCCGCTCCCGGCGGAGGCGAAGGGGAAGGAGCCGATCCGGCTCGCGCAGACGGTAGTCCCCGCCGCCGCGACGGCCCGGGCGCCGCACCAGCGGCGCGACGCGAGCACGTTCAAGCCGCTCGAGGCCGAGGATCAGTACGACATCCCGGCGTTCCTGAGGCGGGGGGGCTCCGCGCCGAGGGAGTAGCGCGCCCCGCTCGCGCACGTGGACGTGGACGTGGACGTGGACGTGGACTTGGACCTCGACTTCGACTTCGACTTCGACCAAGACAAGGTCGAGGTCTAGGTCGAGGTCTACGACGAGGACGAGGTCCACGACCACGTCCACGTCGGTCGTTCACTCCCGCGCGAGCCTCGGCACCATCCACCTGAGCGAGGCCTCGTACCGGTAGCTCGTCCCCATGTGGCCGTCGTCGAACTCCTGGTGCTCGACGCGGACCCCGGCCTCGCGGAGCTCCGCCGCGACGATCCTCACGCCCCAGCGCAGGTTGAACTCGTCGCGCATGCCGCAGTCGAGGAAGACGCCTTCGAGCTGGCGGTAGGCCTCCGCCGCTCCCGGCACGAACCGCACCGGGTCGTGCGCGAGCCAGCGCGCCCACACCTCGTCCCGCGGCCGGCCGGTGGGCAGGTCGAACGGAAGCTCGAGCCCGAGCGGCGCGCCCGCGCGCGGCGAGTAGTGCGCCGCCATCGCGATGATGTTGATGGCGGGGTGGTCCGAGCCGGCGAGCTTCGTCTCTCGCGCGCGGCGCTTCGCACCTTCGAGCCAGGCCGCGGCGTCCGGCGCGCTCAGCAGCGCGGCGGCGGCCTTGGGGAGGTCGGGCACGTAGCAGTACTCGAAGCAGCAGTCGGGCGCGTGGGCGCCGACGACCGCGAACACGTCCGGGCGGTCTCTTCCAAGGCACAGCGCGCCGTAACCGCCGCTCGACTTCCCGACGACCGCGCGGGCCTCGCGGCGCGCGAGCGTCCCGAGCCGCGCCTCGACCTGCCGAAGGACGTCCTCGGCGACGAAGTCCTGGTAGCGTCCGACCGCGGGCGCGTTCGTCCACTGCGTGCCGCCGAGCGCGGTCATGCCGTCGGGGAACACCCCGACGACCGGAGGGATGTCCCCGGCCGTCACGAGCGCGTCGATCCGCTCCGGGACCGTGGGCGCGAACACGGACGTGTTCACCCAGCCGCGAACGCTCCCCGTGAAGCCGTGGAGAAAGGTGATGGTCGGGCGATCGGTCGCGCCGCCGGGCGGGACGTAGACCAGGACCGTCCGCCGCGCCGGGTCGCCGAGCGGGTTCCCGGCGAGCGCGGGCGAGTCCACCTCGATCTCGACGAGCGTGCCGTTCATTTGCGCCCGTCGAGAACCAAGCGCCCGCGCACGCCCACGTGGATCCAGGCGTGGACCGCCCGGTGCGTGAGCTCCGCAGACGCGGCGTCCACGCCGGCGTCGAGCGCCATGTTCGTGTACCGGCCGACGCCGACGAGCAGGAAGGGACCGAGGGCCACCGCCCGCGCGACCCGCCACTCGAGCCCGCCCTGGACCGAGAAGAGCTCGAAGCCGCGCCAGGTGGTCGTGACCGCGTTGCCGCCTTCCGAGCGCCGCTCCGTGGCCCACTCGTATCCCGCGCCGACGCCTCCCCACGGCGCCGCCCCCCGGAGCTCCGGCACGCTCGCGAGGGTCCACGTGGCCTCGAGGCCCGTGCGGACGACGGAGGCGCTGCACGAGCCCTGGCACTTGCCGACGAGCCCGTAGCCCCAGGAGCCGTACGCGCCGACCGTGAGCGGCCCGACGGCCCAGCCCAGATCGAGCTGGAGCGGGAACTGGAACCCGATCGCGTCGGAGACCGGAAAGCCGGGGACGACGGACCCGACCGCCGGCGCGAGCGCCAGCCGGAGCGACGCGGCCGGCTCGGCGCGAGCCGCGCGCGGCGCGACGAGGGCGAGGAGCACGACCGTCACCGCAGCGAGCCGGGATGACATGCCGCCATCATTCGCACGAAACGCCGCGCGTGGAAAACAGAACGGAGCCGACTACCCCCGCGCCAGCACGACCCCGGACCGCGCGGTCAGCTCCGCAGTGCGCGCGAGCAGCGACTGGGCCTCCTCGTACAGCGCGCTCGCCTCGCCGCTCGCGGCCGCGGTGGGCAGGTCCGCGATGCGCGCGAGCAGATCGGAGGCGCGCAGGAGGTGCTGGTGCGCGAGGAGGAGGTCCCGCCCGAGCCGCGCGCCCTGGCGCGTGTACACGAGCCCGGTCTGGAACAGCCGTGCGAGCGACTTCCGGTTCATCTCGTCCACGGCGCGGCAGCGCGCGATCAGCTCGCGGAGGCGCCTCGCGTCGCGCGCGAGAGAGAGATCCACCACGGGTGAGGCCGCGCGCGCCTTCCGCGTTCGGGGGACCGAGATGGGCATCGACGCAGCGGATCGTAGGCACCGCGGTCCGCGCCGGTCAACGGCTGGAAGCGCTTGACACCGCATGCGTGTCCGCTCGCGCCGCCGCGCGTCACGCGAGAGACGCGCTCACGCGAGCGACTTCGCGGCCAGCTCCTCGATGCGCGCGAGCGCCTCGTCGATCCCGGCCGGGTCGGGACCACCCGCCTGCGCCATGTCGGGCCGACCTCCCCCCGAGCCGCCGACGAGCTTCGCGCCCTCCTTCACGAGGTCCCCTGCCTTCACCTTCGCGGTGAGATCCTTCGTCACCGCGACGAGGAGGATCGCCTTGCCGTCCGCCTCCGCGCCGAGCGCGACCACGCCCCTGCCGAGCTTGTCCCGCAGCCGGTCGGCGAGATCGCGCAGGCTCTTGCCGTCGCCCTGCACGCGCGCCGCGAGCACCTTCGCGCCCCCGACCGCCTTCGCCCGCGAGGCGAGATCGCCCGACTGGGCCGTCGCGATCTTCGAGGAGGCCTCCTCGAGCGCACGCTCGAGGTCCTTCACGCGCTTCTGGGCGGCCTCCACCTTCTGCGCCACCTCGAACGCGCCCGCGCGGAGCAGCGCGGCCGCACGCCTGAGCTCGTCCGCCTCGCGCTGCGACAGCTCGACTGCCTTGGGACCCGTGTACGCCACGATGCGGCGGACTCCCGCGGCGATCGACTCCTCGCTCGCGATCTTGAAGAACGCGATGTCCCCGGTGCGCCGGACGTGGGTCCCGCCGCAGAGCTCCTTGGACGGTCCGATGCGCACGACGCGGACCACGTCGCCGTACTTCTCCCCGAAGATCATCATGGCGCCCGCCTGGCGCGCCTTCTCCAGCTCGAGCACGGAGGTGTCGGTCTCGGCATTCTCGCGGATGAGATCGTTGACCCGCCGCTCGATCGCGGCGAGCTCGTCGTCCCCGAGCGGCTGGAAGTGCGAGAAGTCGAAGCGCAGGTAGTCCGGGGCGACCACCGACCCGGCCTGCTTCACGTGCTCGCCGAGGCGCTCGCGGAGCGCGAACTGGAGCAGGTGCGTCGCGGAGTGGTTTGCGCGGATGAGGTCGCGGCGCTCGTCGTTCACCGCGAGCTCCACGATGTCCCCCACCGCGATCTCGCCGGAGGTGACGACGCCGACGTGCGTGACGAGCCCGGGCACGGGGCGCTGGGCGTCCTTCACCTCGACCATGCCCCTGGGGCCGGTGATCGCGCCGACGTCGCCGACCTGCCCGCCCGACTCGCCGTAGAACGGGGTCGCGGCGGTGACGATCTCGACGCGGTCGCCCTGCGACGCCTTCGCCGCGCGGGTGCCGCCGGCGATGATCGCCTTCACCTCGGCCTTCGCGACCGGGGTCTCGTAGCCGAGGAAGTGGACCTCGCCCATCTCGGCCGCGATCTGCCTTCTGGAGATCGCCCACCGCCTGCTCGCCGGAGCCCTTCCACTCGGAGCGGGCGCGCTGCTCGGCCATGTGCCGGTCGAACCCGGACTCGTCGACGCCGAGCCCGCGCTCGGCGGCGATGACGCGGGTGAGGTCCATCGGGAAGCCGAAGGTGTCGTAGAGCTGGAACGCGACCTGGCCGGGGACCACCGTCTCCTTCGCCTTCTCCAGCCGGGCCATCTCCTCGCCGAGGATCTGGAGGCCCTTGTCGAGCGTGCGGCGGAACGACTCCTCCTCCTGCGGCCGCGACCTTGCGCGATGAAGGCGCGGTTCTCGCGGATCTCCGGGTAGGCCGCGCCCATCTCCTCGATCACCGCGCCGCACACGTCGGCGAGGAACAGCCTCTCGAGCCCGAGCCGCTTCCCGTGGCGGATCGCGCGCCGCATGATGCGGCGGAGCACGTAGCCGCGCCCCTCGTTCGACGGCAGCACGCCGTCGCCGACGAGGAAGGTGGTGGCGCGCGCGTGGTCGGCGATGACCCGCATCGAGACGGAGTCGTCCTCGTTCGCGCCGTACTTCTTCCCGGCGAGCTTCTCGATGGCGCGGATGATGTTCTGGAAGAGGTCGGTGTCGTAGTTCGAGCGCTTGCCCTGCGCGACCGCGGCCATGCGCTCGAGGCCGGCGCCGGTGTCGATGGAGGGCTTCGGCAGCGGCGTCAGCGTCCCGTCGGCGCTCCGCTCGAACTGCATGAAGACGAGGTTCCAGATCTCGAGCCAGCGGTCGCAGTCGCAGGCGACCCCCAGGCACTTCCGCCCGGCGCGCTCCTCGGCGCACGGGATGTCGCTTCCCTGGAAGTAGTGGATCTCGGAGCACGGGCCGCACGGGCCCGTGTCGCCCATGGCCCAGAAGTTGTCCTTCGCGCCGAGCCGGTGGATCCGGTCCGCGGGGACCCCCTGCCCCTTCCAGAGCTCGAACGCCTCCTCGTCCCAGGGGAGCGAGCCCTCGCCGGCGAACACCGTCGCGGCGAGCCGCGCCGCGATCGATCGCCGAGCCACTGCGGGCTCGTCACGAACTCCCAGGCCCAGGCGATCGCGTCCTTCTTGAAGTAGTCGCCGAACGAGAAGTTCCCGAGCATCTCGAAGAAGGTGTGGTGACGCGCGGTGAAGCCGACGTTCTCGAGGTCGTTGTGCTTGCCGCCCGGCGCGCACGCACTTCTGCGCGGTGGTCGCGCGCGAGTAGTCGCGCTTCTCGCGGCCGGTGAAGACGTCCTTGAACTGGACCATCCCGGCGTTCGTGAAGAGGAGCGTGGGGTCGTTGTGCGGGACGAGCGACGAGCTCGCGACGCGGCGGTGGCCGCGCTCCTCGAAGAAGCGGAGGAAGGCCTCGCGGATCTCGGCGGCGGTCGGCGTCTTCTTCGTCATGGGCAGGGGGGACTAGTTATCAAACGGGAGAACGACGCGCCACACGCCTGCCTCGCGCACCAGCGAGACCTCTCGCGCGTGCCGCCGCGCCCTCCTCCTCGACGGACGACCACGGCGGCATCGCGCGACTCGCGCACGCACCACCGCCGAACGGATGCGCGCGGCGCGGAGCGCCAGGTTGCCGAGGACGAGGTCCTTCCCGGTCGGCGGCACGACGCCCGCCGGTGCGCGCGCCGCGATCTCCTTCGCGCGCGCGTCGAGGATCTCGCGCGAGCGAGCCGACAGCATGCGCCCACACCGCGTCCGCCGCGTCGGCGTTGCGCGACCGCGCCGCGGCGGCGAAGGCACGGTAGGTCTCGGCGGGTCCCGCCGTACGGCGGCACCCGGGCGGCGAGGAGCGCCGACGCGATGGCGGCGGCGAGGGCGAGCCTGGGCATGGCCCCGGAGTGTAGCCCCGCACGGGCCCGCCCGCCCGTCCGAGCCTCCGCCGTGGGGATGGCCGCCCGCTCTCCGAGCGCCCAGGTTCCGGCCTCAAGGAGGAATCCAGGACCTCCCAGATCAAGGCGGGGCAACCGGCCCGCGCGAGCTACAACGAGCAGGACGGGCAGGACGTCGCGGTCCGGATCGACGTCGGCCGCACGCCGGCGGCGGGCGGGTCGAACCATCGCTCGACCTCGAACGGCAAGTAGCGGCACTACCGCGGCCGGCGCAGGCGGAGTCTCCACACGCGCTGGCCGGTCTCGAGGTAGCGATTCTCCCGCGTGGACGGGATCTCGCCGGGCTGGGCGTCCGAGAAGGCGCCCCGCCCGGCCTCGTTCTCGAACCCGATCTCCTCGAGGCGCAGGACCGCCTCCGCGGCCGTAGCGCTCGACGTCGGTGCGGAAGTCGAGGATCCCGCCGGGCTCGAGCAGGCGCAGGAGCAGCAGCGACATCCGGTCGTCGACCAGGCGCCGGCGGTGATGCCGCCGCTTCCACCACGGGTCGGGGAAGTGGACGTGGATGGCGGCGAGCGAGTCCGCCCGGAAGAGCCGCGGCGCGAGGATCCGCGCGTCTCCGTGGATCGCGACGAGGTTCCGGTGGCCACGCTGCTCCGCCTTGGACCGCAGCGCGTCGGCGAAGCTACGCCGCTGCTCGATCGCGACGAGGGCCCGGTCGGGCCGCTCGCGCGCGAACGCGAGCGCGAAGCCGCCGTGCCCGGCGCCGATCTCGAGCTCGAGCGCGTCGGCGAGCGGTCCCAGCCGCGCGCGCCAGTCCGGCGCGAGATCGAGCGCGATCGGCGCGTCGTCCTCGTGGGAGAAGATCATGAGCGCGCTCTCTCTACCATGGTAAGGAAAGGACGTGCTCTGGCGCCCGATCCGCGCTGCGGTCCTCACCGCCGCGCTCGCGATCCTCGGCTGCCACGGCGGTCGCCGCGGACCGCCTCCGGAGCGGTTCGTCCCGGCCGCGCCGCGCGCCGTGATCGTCGTCCCCGAGGCGGGGCGCGCCGCCGAGGAGCTGGCCGCGCTGCATGCGTCCGTGTCCGGCTTCCCCGGCGCCGGCGAGCTCCACGGTGCGCGGGGCGCGCTCGCCGCGCAGCTCGGCTTCGATCCCCTCGATCGCGAGGCCCTCGCGGGCGCGGGTGTGGACCCGCGCCGGGGCGCCGCCCTCGCGCTCCTCGACCGCGCCGGCCCGCACGGCGAGGTGGGCAGCGCGACGCTCCTCGTCCTCCCCGCAGCGGACGCGGCGACCATCGAGCGGCTCCTCGCGCGCATCGCCCGCGACCGGCTCGGCGCCACCGAGCGGACCTCCGAGACGCACGGCTCCGTCGCGGCGGTCAGCTTCCGGCGTCCCGGAGGCGGCGCCGCCGCGCTGACGTACGCGGTCGTGGATCGGACCACGCTCATCACGACGCACCCGTCGGGCGCGGCGCTCGTGGCGGAGGCCGCCGCGCTCGATCCGGCCGCGTCGCTCGCGGAGGCGCCCGCGTGGAAGGTCGCCGTCCGCGCGCTGGGCGATCCGGTCGCGGCGATCGGGTTCGTCCCCGCAGGCTCGCGGCTCCTCGCCGGGAGCTGGGCGCTCGCGGACGGCGTCGCCTTCGGGGTCTCCGCCGGATCGCGCCGACTCGTCGCACGGGCCGCGGTCCTCCTCGGTGCCCGCGAGCCTTCCTTCCGCGCCCTCCGCGCGGACGGACGGGCGGCCCCGCTCGTGGCACGGCTGGACCCCGAGGCGCCGTTCGCGGCCCGCTGGGACGGCGACTTCGCCGCGCTCGGCAAGAAGCTCGTCCCGATGCTGCCCGCGCGAGACCGGACGCGCATCGCGCAGCACGGGATCGATCTCGACCGTGACCTCTTCGGCGTCCTCGCGCCGGGCGGCGCCCTCGCGCTGTCGCTGCCGGCGCATCTCGCGCTCGGCGACCTCACCGCCAGCGCCGCCCGCCTCGATCCGCTCCGCGCGTTCGAGTTCGAGGCGATCCTGCCGTTCAAGGCGGGATCCGATCCGGCCCGCGCGGCCGAGCGGCTCGCGCGCGCGGTGGGCGCGGTGCGGCGCGGCCGCGCGAAGGACGACGGCGTGGCCCGGCTCGCGACGCCCTCCGGCGAGATCGCCTGGAAGGTCGACGCCGCCGGCCGCCGCATCGTCGCGGCAGGGGGCCGGGCGGGCCGGATCGACGCGCTCGTCGCGCGACTCGGCGGCGACGGGCCGGGCTGGACGCCGCCCACTCCCGGCTCGGAGGCGGCGCTGTCCGGAGGCCTCGGCGGCGTGGCGCTGGACATGGGCCGGCTCGTCGCCGCGATCCGCGCGCTCCCCGACGAGGCCTTCGGCAGCGGTCCGTCGGGGTTCGTGATGCGCTCCCTCGTCGAGCGGGTGGTCGATCCGGCCGCCCGGGTCGCCGCGGTCTCGATCCGCGCCGACCTGTCCGACGGCGCGCTCGTCCTCGCGCTCGAGGTCGAGGCCCGTCCCGCCGCCGCGGAGGCCCGGTGATCCGGCTGCGCGGCGTCACGAAGGCGTTTCGCGACCAGGACCGCGAGGTCCCGATCCTGCGCGGCGTCGATCTCGACGTCGCCGCGGGGGAGATGGTGGCGATCGTCGGCGCCTCGGGCTCCGGGAAGTCCACGCTCCTCTACGTCGCGGGGGCGCTCGATCGCGACTTCGGGGGCGAGGCCGTCGTCGCGGACGTGAGCCTGGCCGGCCTCTCCGCCGAGGCGAGCGCCGATCTGCGGAACCGCCGGGTCGGCTTCGTGTTCCAGTCGTTCAACCTTCTGCAGGGGTTGTCGGCGCTCGAGAACGTGATGCTCCCGGGGCTGCTGCGCCGCGACGGGGCCGAGACCCCCGCGTCGATCCGCGCACGAGCTGCCCGGGCGCTGGCCGAGGTCGACCTCCAGGACAAGGCGGGTCAGCCGCCGGCGCGCCTGTCCGGCGGCGAGCGGCAGCGCGTCGCGATCGCCCGCGCGCTGTTCGCCCGCCCGAAGGTGCTGCTCGCGGACGAGCCGACCGGTAACCTCGACGCGGTGACGGGCGAGGGGATCATCCGCCGGTTCGCGGAGCTGGCGGCGAGCGGGCTCACCGTGCTCGTCGTGACGCACGAGGAGCGCGTCTCGCGCGCCGCGTCGCGGGTCCTCCACCTGGAGGAGGGAAGGCTGTGGCCGAGATGAGGCGCGCGCGCGGGCTCCTCTGGATCGCGCTCGCCGCGCTGCGCGCGGATCGCCGCGGCTCGCTCGTGAACGCGGCGGCGGCGTGCGTCGGCGCCGCGACCCTGGTGTTCTTCCTCGCGCTCGGGCTCGGCGTCTCGCGCGCCGCGCAGCGCATGTTCCCCGCCGACGCGCGCCTCGTGGAGGTCGTCCCGGGGAACGTCGCGCTCGGCGGCGTGCTCGGCGGCGGCAAGCTCGACGAGGAGGCCCTCGGGCGAATGGCGGCGCTCCCCGGCGCCATGGCGGTCTGGCCGCGCATCTCGCTGCGCGTGCCGGTGGCGGCCCCCGGGCCCCCGCGGGGGCTCGACTACAACTGGCCCCCGGGGATGAAGCTGCAGATCCCGGTGGTCGGCGTCGCGCCGGAGCTCGTGAAGGGCGACGTCGGCGAGGGGCGGTCGTTCGCGGACCCGGGACGGGCGGCCGACCGGCCGATCCCGGTGCTCCTCTCGCGGCGGCTCCTCGAGATCTACAACAAGACCATCGCGCCCGCGTGGGGCGTGCGCCGCCTTCCGGCGGGCCTGTCGGTGGTCGGCCTCGAGCTGCCGGTCAAGATCGGCTACTCGATCGTCCCGCAGAAGACCGAGGATCGGGTGTACGACGCCCGCCTGAAGCTCGTCGGGCTCTCGGATCGGGTCCCCATCTATCTGGTCGCGGTCCCGCTCGACACGGTGCGCCGGCTCCACGCCGAGTACGGCAAGCCGGAGCAGGGGTACACGCAGGCGACGATCCTCGCGCGCCGGCCGGAGGACGTGCCGGCGCTCACCGCGGCGGTGCGGCGGATGGGGCTCTCCGTCGACGAGGGCGAGCGCGCGACCTCGGAGCGGGTGGGCACGGTGGTCCTCGTGACGACCGGGGCGCTCGTCTTCCTCGCCACGATCATGTGCGGCCTCGCGGCGCTCGCCATCGCCCAATCGCTCTCGGCCAGCGTGCGCGGACGAGCGAAGGAGATCGCGGTGCTCGAGGCGCTCGGGGCGGCACCGTCCGACGTGCGGCGCATCGTGCTCGCCGAGGGCGCCATCGTCGGGCTCGCCGGCGGAGTCGTCGGCGCGGCGCTCGCGCTGGGCGCCGCCGCGCTGGCCGATCGCGCGGCGGCGTCGCTGCTGCCCGACTTCCCGTTCCGGCCCGAGACGTTCTTCGCGTTCCCGCCGTGGCTGGCGGCGCTCGGTCTCGTCGTCCCGATTGCCGCCGCGGTGCTCGGCGCGCTCGCACCGGCGGCCGCGGCGGCCCGCGTCGATCCGGCGCGCACGCTCTCCTGAACGCGCGCCGCGCCGGGCCCGCGGCGCAGGCCCGGCGCAAACCGCAACGGGCCGGTTCAGCGGAACCCGGCGTCGCTCGGTACGGCAGGTTCGGTCGAGCTGCCGCCGCCGGTCGAGCTGCCATCGGGAGCGGTGCCCTGATCGGAAGCGCCGCTGCCCGTGCCGCCGCCGGTGCTCGAACGAAGCACCTGGATCTGGACGGCCACGTCCTGCCCGTCCACCTCGTTGAAGCTCGCGCGCACCGGCTGGCCCTCCTCGAGGTCGGTCGAGCTCGCGTCCATTCCCTCGATCACGATCGTCGTCTGCGGCACGATCTCGAGCGTCGTCGTGTCACCGCGGTCGGAGACGATCGACACGGAGTACGGAGAGACGTGGCCGATCTCGCCCAGGACCACCTGGTCCGACGCGTGGCCCTTGATCGCCGGGCCGGGCTTCATCAGCGGGTCCTGCGCGGTCGCGCCGGGCTGCGACCCCTCCTGCCCGGCCGACGACGCCTGAGAGCCCTGCTGCTCGGTGGACGTCCCGCTGGACGAGGTTTGAGTGCTCCCTCCGGCGCTCGACTGCGAGCCGCTGGTCTTGCATGCCATCGCGAGCACGACCGCAATGGTCGTCCCGATCACACGTGCGTTCATGGTCCCCCCCGTTGACGAAGCTTCCGCTCAACCTGTGCGTCCCCATGCCCGGGGGGGAGCCCCGTGGAACCGGGGGGGGGACGTGCAGACGTGCAGACGTGGGGATGGGGTGCGGACACGGGCCGGAGCGCCGCCGGCACGACGGCGCTGCCGTTCGTTCTCTCGCGCTACCCGCGCCCGGAGTAGACGACGAGCTGCGCGCCGACGAGCAGCTTGTGCCGGCCCGGGTTCTCGATGCCGTTCCAGCGGCAGAGCTCGAGAAGCTCGACGCCGAGGCGGCGCGAGATCGACCAGAGGGTATCGCCGGGCTTCACCCGCAGCGTCGAGCGGCTCCGGTCGGAGCGCTGGGCCGCGGCGTGCATCGCCACCGGCTCGGCCCGCGTCGGCTCGGCGCGGTGCGAAGACTCCAGCGCGCCCACCCGACCCTTCGCGACGCGGGACTTCGGGCCCTGAGCCTCGGGCGCGCGCGCCGCGAGCTGACCACCGCCGATCGGCTTCGGGATGATGAGCTCCTGCCCGATGCGGAGCTTCCGCGCCGACCTGAGCCCGTTCATCTCGGTGATCCCCTCCGTCGGGACGCCGTAGCGCACCGCGATCGACGACAGCGTGTCGCCCCGCCGCACGACGTGCCCGGCGAACGTCATCCGGACCTTGCCCTGGAGCGCCGGCCAGCTCTGGGCGAAGGCCTCAGCCTGGCCCTTCGGGATCTTGAGCTGGTACGGGCGCGGCGGCGTGCAGGCCCGACGCAGCTCGGGGTTCAGATCCATGAGCTGTCGCTCGGCGGTTCCGGCGGCGCGCGCGACGACGCCGAGGAGCGTCGCCGACGGGATCGTCACCTCCACGTACTCGTCCCAGCGTTGCGGGTCGATCTCCTCGGCGCGGAACCCGAACGCCTCGGGGTGCTTGGTGATGATCGCGGCGGCCATGAGCTTCGGCACGTATCCCTTGGTCTCGGCGCGCAGCACCTTGCGGCCCGGGACCGCCGCCATCTCCCAGAAGTCCTCGTACCCCTTCGCGCGCGCCTTGAAGATCCGGCCCACGCCGGCGTTGTAGCCCGCCCAGGCGAGGCGCCAGTCGCGGGTCTGCGAGTGGAGCTGCTTCAGGTAGTGCGCCGCTGCGCGCGCGGACTTCTCGGGATCGCGCCGCTCGTCCACCCAGAAGTCCTGCTTCAGGCCGAACGTCTTCCCGGTCGCCCCGATGAACTGCCACGGGCCCGATGCGCGGGCGCGGCTGTAGGCGAAGTTGCCGAAGCCGCTCTCGATCATCGCGAGGAAGACGGTGTCCTGCGGGATCCCCTCCTCCTTCAAGATGGCGCGGTAGCGGTCCATGTAGCGGTGCGACCGCCCGAGCCACTTCACGAAGTGCGGCCGCGCGGCGCGCGACTGGAAGAAGCGGATGTACCCGACGACCGCCTCGTTCACCTCGATGGGGATGTCGTACTCGGCCTGGAGCTGCGCGAGATCGTGATCGAGCTCGGGGAGGAGCGCGATGCGCCCGGTGCCCGGCTGGTGAGACGCCGCCGTCGACTTGTCCTGGACGTGCGACGCCTCCTCGGCGCGGCGCAGGTCCTCGAGCTCGGCCGACTCCTTGTCGATCTCCTCGGCGACGGCGGGCTCGTCGGGCACGTCGGGTGAGGCCGCGAGGAGCGCCTCGTCTGCCAGGAGCCGCTCGACCGTCGGAACCGGCGTCTCGGGAGCGACGGCGGATGCGACGAGCTTGGCCTGGGGCAGCTCAGCGGGAGGGAGCGCCTGCGGATCCGCGGGCACCGCCGCGGAGGTCTGGGCGACCGCCGGCGCGGCGAGGGCGAGTACGCACAGAAGGGGAAAGGGGGTCGGCCTCATCGCTCCTCGGGGGCGGGGCGAACGGCCGGAGGGGCCGATGCCTGTCGTCCATGGTAAACGGCGGCGCGCCAAGATCAAAATCGGGTGCCGCCCGCCTCCTCGCCCGGGGGACCCGGCCCTGGAATGGTGCGCATCGGGCCGGCGGCCGTCAGTCCCCCAGGTTGCGCTTCGGGCACGCAATCGTTAGCAGCAACCCGCGGCGGTGCTCGCCATTCCGGCATTTCCTCCGCCGATCGGATTTGCTAGACCCGACGCCGCCCCGGCGGCTTCCATGCAGATCGGCCCCCACACCTTTCCAGGACGCTTCTTCCTCGCGCCGCTCGCCGGCGTCTCGGACCGCCCCTTCCGCGCCATCTGCCGGGAGATGGGCGCGAGCTTCGCGTACACCGAGATGGTCTCCGCCCACGGCCTCGTCCACGGGACGCTCCAGACGGAGAGCTACCTCGACCGCGATCCCGAGGAGGAGCCGTTCGCCGTCCAGGTCTTCGCGGCGGAGCCGGACGTCCTCGCGCGCGGCGCGGCCGTGGCGGTGCACGCCGGCGCCGGGATCATCGACGTCAACATGGCCTGCCCGGTCAAGAAGGTGTGCGGCAGCGGAGCGGGCGCCGCGCTCGGGCGCGACCCGGCCCGCGTCGCGGAGGCGGTTCGCGCCATCCGGTCGGCGGTCGCGGTCCCGGTCACCGTGAAGATCCGCGCCGGCTGGGACGAGACGGAGCTGAACTGCGTCGAGGTCGCGCGCGCCGCGGAGCAGGCCGGCGCCGCGGCGGTGTCGCTCCACGGCCGGACGCGCGCCCAGATGTACTCCGGCCGTGCGCGCTGGGACCTCGTCCGCGCCGTGAAGCAGGCGGTGTCGATCCCGGTGCTCGGCTCGGGCGACGTCTGGACCGCCGACGACGCGCTGCGCATGCGCGCCGAGACCGGCTGCGACGCGGTGCTCGTGGCGCGCGGCGCCTGCGGGAACCCGTGGATCTTCCGCGAGCTGCGGGCGGCCGAGCTGGGCCGGCCGCGCCCGCCGCCGCCCTCGCGCGACGAGTGGGTGTGCGGTCATGCTCCGGCACGTCGCGCTCCAGATCGAGCACCGGCGCCGGCAGCGACCGCGGCGAGCCCGCCGCCGAGGTGGAGCGGGCACGCGGTGCGCGAGCTGCGCAAGCACCTGCTCTGGTACACGCGCGGCCGGCGCGGCGGCGTCCTGTTCCGGCGCGACGCGGACCGGCTCCAGACCGCCGCCGACGTCTCGCGGCTCATCGACGAGCACTTCCCGCCGGGATCCGCGGCGTTCGAGGCAGCCCCCGACGCGACCCGGCGCCGGACGGCGACGACGCATGACCGACATCGGAGCGCTCTCCCTCTACACCGGGGCGATCCTGCTCGGCGCGCTCGCCGGCGGCGCGCTGCCGCTGTTCGCGACCTTCCGCCGCTCCGACCTCGCTGCTCTCCTTGTCGGCGGGCGTGATGCTCGGCGCCGCCTTCTTCCACATGCTGCCCGAGGCGGTGGAGCGCGGGGGCAGCGCGGTGGTGCCGTTCGTGGTGTTCGGCTTCCTCGTCCTCTACCTGCTCGAGCGGTTCGTGCTCGTCCACGTCTGCGCCGAGCCCGGCCCGAACCGGCGCCTCTCCACCGTAGGCGCGCCGCTGCCGCACCACGAGGGCGAGCACGATCACGAGCACCACGGCCACGCGGATCGGACGGGACCGGCTGCGACGTCCACACGCTCGGCGTCGCGGCGTGGATCGGGATGAGCGCCCACACGATCGTGGACGGCTTCGCCCTCGGCGGCGGCGTCCGTCTCCGCCGAGCTCGGCCTGCTCGTCTTCCTCGCCATCCTCGCCCACAAGGTGCCGAACTCGTTCTCCCTCTCGGCGATCCTGCTGTCGGAGGGCTACTCGCGCGGCAAGGCGGTCGCGATGAACGCCGCCTTCGCGCTGATGGTGCCCGCCGGGGCGGGGCTCTACGTCTTGCTGCGGCAGGTCGTCCCCGTGGAGAAGTTCACAGCCGTGGCCCTCGCCGCGAGCGCCGGGACGTTCCTCCACCTGTCGCTGTCCGACATCCTCCCCGACCTGCACCGGCGGGGAACGTCGAGGTGGCGGCTCTCCGCGGCGCTCGTGGTAGGCATCGCCGTGATGGGCGTGCTCACCCTCGTCCGGCACGACTGAAGGGCGAACGCCCCGTGCTCAGCTCTCCTTCGGCTCGCGCGGGAGGCGGACCGTGAAGGACGTCCGCTCGCCGGTCGCCGAGCGCGCCTCGATGCTGCCGCCATGGGCGACCACGATCGCCCTCGCGATGAACAGGCCGAGCCCGAGCCCGTCCTTGCCGCCGGCGCGCTGCCGCTCCGCCCTCCGGAACGGCTCGAACAGGCGCGGCAGGTCCTCGGCAGGGATCGGCACGCCGTCGTTCGCGATCTCGATGGCGACCGCCTCGCCCTCGTCGCGCCAGGCGAGCTCGACGATCGTGCCCTGCGGGCTGTAGTCGAGCGCGTTCGACACCAGGTTCGCGAGCACCTGCGCGATGCGGTCGGGATCCCAGTGGCCCGTCGGGTCGCCCGAGCCGCTCCGGCGAACCTCGCGCCCGGGGTGCGCGGCCTCGGACTCGTCGGCCACCGCCTCGACCACGGCGGAGAGGTCGCACGGGCGGAGATGGAGCGGCAGCCGCTGTCCGGCCCGGACGCGCGCGTAGTCGAGCAGCATGGAGGTGATCCGCTCCATGCGGGCGGCGTTCGCGAGGATCCGGGCGGCGAGCCGCAAGCGCTCGGGGGGCAGGTCCTCGGTGCGGACGAGCAGGTTTGCGCAGTTGACGAGTGCCGCGAGCGGGTTCCGCAGGTCGTGCCCCACGATGCCGAGCACGTTCCGCTGGAACTCCTCGGCCTCGCGCTCCGCCGTGACCTCGCGCACGAGCGTGCCGATGCCAAGGACCTCTTCGCCGCTTCGCACCGGGTACCAGCTCTCGAGCCAGCTGCGCCGCTTCCCGGGTGCTGCGGGCGTCTCGCCCTCGACCGTCACATCCAGCATCGGGCGACCGGTCGCGAGGATCTCGCGCCACGCCGCCTCGAGCTCGTCCATGGGAATGTCCGGGAGGAGCTCGCGCGCCGTCTTCCCGAGGTGCGCCTCCAGCGCGACCCCGTTCATGTCGGCGATGAGCTGGTTGAGCCGCTGGAAGCGCAGGTCGCGGTCGAGGAAGGCGATCCCGATCGGCGCGTTCTGGACGAGGGCGTCGAGGAGCGCCCGGCTCCGGGCCTCCGCGGCGCGGGCGTCCCGCTCCGCGTCGAGGAGCCGGGCGCGATCGAGCGCGAGCGCGCACTGCTCTGCGCCGGCCGCGAGGAGGTCTCGCTCGTCGAGCGGGGGCGGGCCGGGCGTCGCGAACCCGAAGGCGACCGCGCCGAGGATGGCGTTGCCGACCCGGAGCGGGAGGGCTGCCAGCGCGCTGAACCCTCGCGAATGCGGCGCGTACTCCGCGAACTTCGGGAACGCCCGGGAGATCTCGTCGGGGCTGTTCAGCCAGATCGACACTCCGCTTCGCGCCGCGGCGGCCACGGGCAACGGCGCGTCGAGCGGGAGAGGGCTGAACCGGTCGTGGTGGAGCAGGGGCGGCCCGACGGCCGCGGTGAGCTCGAGCTGGCCGTTGCGAAGGACGTAAGCGACCGCGGAGGAGACGCCGAATGCGCGGTCGGCCTGGAGGACCAGGACCGACATCACGTCCTCCTCCGTGCGGGCCTGCGACAGGGCCGCCGTGATCTCCAGGAGCCGTTCGAGGCGGCGGACGGCGCGCTCGGCCTCGTCGCGGGCGCGCGCGAGCGCGAGCTCGCGCTCCCGGTCGTCGGTCGCGTCGCTCACCATCGCGAGCACGCCCCGCACCGTTCCGTCCGCGGCCGCGATGGGGAAGACCGAGCAGAGCCACTCGCGATCGCGCCCATCCGGGAGCTGGCCGTGCGCCGCGAGGTTCAGGAACGGGCGGCCGGTCCGGATCACGACCCGGCACGCGTCCTCGAGCCGCTCCATCTCCTCGGACAGGCCCGAGTCGCGGGTCGCGGCGACGCCCGGGAGCGAGCGACCGACGTGCGCCGCGGCGGGGACGCCGTTCACCTCCGCGAACGGCTCGTTCACCTGGACGAACCGGAGGGCAGGATCGAGGACGGCGAGCCCGACGGGACCGTGCCAGAGCCCGTCGAGGAGCGCAAACGCCGTTTCACTCGCCGCCTCTGACGCCTGCAACCGCAGGCGCGAGATCGCGCTTGGACTCTCCGGATTCACGGACGGGCCTCGGAAACGACGATCATGCACGATCACGTGCTCGGAGTCCGCCCCCCGCCCGATCGGGGCTATCCGCCTGCCCGCACCACGTGCGCCTACGCGCACCTCGAGGAGGCAGCGAGCGCGCGGGGGCCACCTCGCTCGAAGACGTCGAGCGCCTCGTCTGCGGGCGAGCGGCACGCCGCCGCGATGGTGCGGAGGGGCTCGAGCCAGATGCGCTCGTCGTCGCCGCGCTGCGCCGCAGCAGTGCTGGCGACACAGCCCGCTCGCTGCAGCGTCGATCACGGTCCGGGCGAGCTCGGCGATCGGCCGCCCGTCCGGCGCCCGACCCGCGAGCCCCTCCCGGCCCGCCGCGACCATGAGCGCGCGTCGCTCCGGGATCGAGAAGCGCTTCACCGCGTCGAACGCCCAGGCGCGCGCCTCGCGGTCGTAGAGGATCCCCTTCCAGAGCGCGACGAGCGCCTTCGTCAGGGCGGGGCCGCAGGCGTCGGCCCCTCGCACCTCGACCACCCCCTTCACCCGCACCTCGGGGAAGACCGTCGTGAGGTGGTCCTCCCAGTCCGCGAGCGTCGGCGCGCTCGCCCGCCATCCCCTCCGCGAGGAACTGCGCGGAAGGTACGGCCGCCCGGTCGGAGGTACGCACCGTCGCGGCGCAGGAAGATCATCGGCACGTCGAGCGCCCACTCGACGTAGCGGCGGTACGGCGTCGTCGTCGAACCCGGGCTCGAACGCGAAGGCGAGGAGCCCGCAGCGCGCCGGGTCGGTCTCTTCCCAGACCGCGACCCGGTAGCTCTTCCACCCCGACGGCCGCCCGTCGACGATCGGCGAGTTCGCGAGCAGCGCCGTCACCGCCGGCTGGATCGCGAGCGCGACGCGGAGCTTCTCGCGCGATGTCGCGCTCGCCCGAGAAGTCGAAGCACGCCTGGACGGAGGCGGTCATCGCCATCATGTCCTCGGCGAGCCGTCCGCGCGCCGCGAGGAACGGCCGCATCACCGCGTAGCGCTTCTTCGGCATCCACGGCCCGTCGGCGGCGACGCCCCAGGGGCGGTAGCCCAGCGGCGAGGAACTCGACGCCCGAGCTCCGTCCCGCGATCGCGCGGCACTTCTCGAGGTGCCGGTCCAGCTCGGCGGCGACGACGTGGACGTCCGCGAAGGGCCGCCCCGACAGCTCGAGCTGCCCGCCCGGCTCGATCGAGACGGTGAGGCCGCTCTTCTGCGAGGCGATGACCCGCCCGTCCTCCTCGAACGGCTCGTACCCGAACCGGCCGAAGGCCGCGCAGCACCGCGGCGACGCCCGCCTCGGCCCTCGTAGGGACACCGCGCCGAGCGTGCCGGCGCGCAGCAGCACCTTCTCGTGCTCGAGGCCCGACCTTCCAGTCGCTCGCGCGGCCGCTCCTTGCCGCGGAACCACGAAACGAGGTCGTCGACGCCGCGGATCGGCGGGCTCTCGTGCGTGCGGGCGTCGAGCGACATGCGCGCCCTCGTATAGCTTCCCGGGAGGGCGGCCGTCATCGACCCCGCACGCCGCCCGGGCATGATCGGGGCCGCCGGGCGTTCTCGTGATCCAGCGGGCGCCGGGGGGCCGATCTGCTTGCACGGCTTCCGGCGCCACCCTATCCTCGGACGTTACGCAGGTTTGCGCTTGCCCGCCTCCTTCCCCTCGCCCCGGCCACCCTCCATGATCCGCCCGTTCCGGCTGTTCGCCACCCTCGTGGCCGCGCTCGCGCTCGCGCTCGGCGTCACCGTCCGCTTCGTCCGCGCGGAGCCCGACGCGGCACCGGCCGTCGCCTACAAGGGGGCGCTGCCGGTCCACGCCCGGGCGGACGAGGGCGGCGAGTACCGGCTCGATCGCCTCCCGATCCTCTCCCGCGTGATCCTCTCGGTGAAGGACAACTACGTCGATCCGTCGCGCATCGATCCGAAGCACATGGTGGTGGCGGCGCTCGAGTCGGTGGAGAAGACCGTCGCCGAGGTGATGGTCCAGGGGGACGCGAAGTCCGCCGAAGCTCACGCTCACGGTCGGCTCGCCACCCGCGAGTTCGACATCTGGCCGGCGTCGACTCGATCTGGAAGATCCGGACCGTGCTCGGCGAGGTGATGGGGTTCGTCCAGGAGCACCTCGTCGCGCACAAGGACCTGCGCGAGATCGAGTACGCCGCCGTGAACGGCATGCTCTCCACGCTCGACCCGCACTCGGTCCTGCTCGAGCCGAAGTACTTCAAGGAGATGAAGCTCCAGACCCGCGGCGAGTTCGGCGGGCTCGGCTTCGTCATCGCCATGCGCGACGGGAACCTCACCGTCGTGAAGGTGCTGAAGGACACCCCGGCGCAGCGCGCCGGGCGTCAAGGCCAAGGACGTCATCCAGCAAGCATCGAGGAGCAGTCCACGATCAACATGGACCTGCAGGACGCGGTCGACCGGCTGCGCGGCAAGCCCAGCACGCAAGGTCTCCATCACCGTGGCCCGCGCGCGGCTGGCCCGAGCCGAAGCGGCTCCAGCTCACCCGCGAGGTCATCAACGTCGAGACCGTCCCGCAGGCGAAGCTGCTCGACGGGAACGTCGGCTACGTGAAGCTCTCGCAGTTCTCCGCCAACACCACCCGCGACCTCTCGAGGGCCATCCAGGAGCAGATGCCAGCAGGCGCGGGCGGCAAGCTCGAGGGGCTCGTCCTCGACCTGCGCGGCAACCCGGGCGGCCTGCTCGAGCAGGCGATCCAGGTCTCCGACCTGTTCCTCTCCGAGGGCGTCATCGTCAAGACCGTCGGCGACGGCGACAAGCAGCGGATCAACGAGGTGAAGGAGGCCACGCGCCGAGTCCACCGACCTGCCCGCGGCTGCCGCTCGTGGTGCTCGTGAACAACAGCTCGGCCTCGGCCAGCGAGATCGTGGCCGGCGCGCTCAAGAACAACGACCGCGCCCTCGTCGTCGGCCGGCAGACCTTCGGCAAGGGCTCGGTGCAGGTGCTCCACGACTTCAACGAGCCGGGCCGCGCGAACGAGGAGGCGGCGCTCAAGCTCACCATCGCCCAGTACCTCACCCCGGGCGACATCTCGATCCAGGAGGTCGGCATCACCCCGGACGTGCTGCTGCTCCCGGGCCGCGCCCTCAAGGAGCAGGTGAACTACTTCGCCCCGCCCCGCGTCCATGGGCGAGGCCGACCTCGATCGCCACTTCTCGAACCCGGCCGGCGGCCCGGCGCCGCGGCGCAGGCGCCGAGAAGGAGAAGAAGCGGCGCGTCGAGAAGGCGCCGCTCGAGCTGCGCTACCTGCTCGACGAGAAGGAGGACGAGGTCGCGAAGGCGCTCAAGAAGGAGGGCGAGGGCCGCGCCGCGCACGCCGGGATGGAGCTGACCCCGGAGCAGCAGGAGGACGAGGAGGCGGAGGCCGATCCCGACAAGTTCGTCGAGGACTACCAGATCCGGTTCGCCCGCGAGCTCCTGAAGCGCGCGCCGTACGCCGACCGCACCCGCCTGCTCGAGGGGGCGAAGACGCTCGTCGCGCAGCGGCACCAGGACGAGGAGACGCGGCTCGCGAAGCGCTTCGGCGAGCTCGGCGTCGACTGGTCGAACGGCCAGCCGAGCGGGACGCCGCGCGCCGTCGTCACCGTCTCGCCGCCGAGCGGGCGCGACCTCCGCGCCGGCGAGACCGTGCAGTGGACGGTCACCGTCGAGAACCGGGGCGACGCGCCATTCCAGCGGCTCCGCGCCTGGACGCAGGCGGAGAAGAACCCGCTCCTCGATCGGCGCGAGTTCGTCTTCGGCACGGTGCGCCCCGGCGAGCGCCGCAGCTGGGCGGTCCCGGTGAAGATCCCGAAGGGGACCGACAGCCGGCGCGACGAGGTGACCCTCCACTTCGAGGACGACGCGGGCAAGGCCCCGTCCGACCTCCCCACGAGCTTCGGCGTGGTCGAGGTCCCGAAGCCGATCTTCGCCTTCACCGTCCAGGTCGACGACAAGGTGGGCGGGAACGGCGACGGCCTCGCGCAGCGCGGCGAGACGTTCAACGTCCGCGTCGACGTGCGGAACGTCGGCACCGGCGCGACCGGCGACAAGACCTACGTGTCGCTCAAGAACCTCGGCGACGAGAAGCTCTTCATCAAGAAGGGGCGCGAGGTGCTCGGCGCGATCAAGCCGGGCGAGACGCGCTCGACGTCGATGGAGATCGAGCTGAGGCGCGGCTCGAAATCCGACGAGCTGCCGTTCCGCGTCCAGATCGTCGACGAGAAGATCGACGAGTTCGTGTCCGAGAAGATCAACTGGCCGGTGGCCAAGGACGAGCCGGCGGTCGCGGCGACGAAGACGATGCTCCGCGTCGAGGCGGCGGAGGCGATCCTGCGCACGGGCGCGGCGCCGTCGGCGTGGCCGATCGCGACGGCGAAGCGCGGGGCGCTCCTCGCCGCCGATGCACGGGTGGGCGACTTCTGGCGCGTCGAGTGGCAGAAGGGACGATTCGGGTTCGTCGCCGCCACGGACGTGAAGCGGGCGAAGGGGCCGCGCTCCGGGTTCCTCGCCGAGGCGTGGCAGCGCGAGCCGCCGCGCATCGCCATCTCGCCGGATCCGATGAAGGGCGCGCCCGTGGTGGAGGGCGACACGTTCCGCCTGCAGGGCAGCGCTTCCGTGCCGAGCTCCGCCGAGGGCGCGGCGCGGCTGCGCGACGTCTTCGTCTTCGTGAACGATCAGAAGGTCTTCTTCAAGGTCGTCCCGGAGTCCGCGAACGCGGCCAGCCTCGACTTCCAGGCGGACCTCCCCCTCAAGCCGGGGAACAACGTCGTGACGGTGGTCGCGCGCGAGGACGAGGAGTTCCAGACGCGCCGGAGCGTCGTCATCTACCGCCGGCCCCAGGCCGAGGTGGCGCAGGACGCGGGCAGCGCGAAGCGTCAGGCGCAGTAGGCAGTAGATCGACCGGGGATCGGGTCGGGGTCGGATCGCGCCGAAGGGGGCCGCCGCCGGGGACCGGTACCATCCAGCGGGGATGGCGTCGGTGAACCGGTAGGTCGGGGTCGGATTTCGCCATCCCCCGGATCCGAGGGTAGAATTCTCGAACCTTGGCCGAGGCGAAGGACAACTCCTCCGCCCCACCCTCCCCTGTCGCGACGAGGAGCGGAGCGGGCTTCGAGCTGCGCCTCGAGCGCGGCGGGGCCTTCGTCCGCCTCGTGGATCAGGCGATCGCGGCGGGCGTCCGCCTCGAGTCCCTGACGCTCCAGATCCCGGACGTGAAGTTCCCGTTCGACGTCGGACAGGGCGCCGGCCAGTTCCGTCACCGCCTCGCGGACCTCGTCGAGCTGTCGGTCGTGATCGACGTCGCGGCCGCGGACGAGGCGCTCTCGGCCGCCGGGATCGCGGCGTTCGGCGTCGAGGAGCCCCGCATCGCGGCGCGCGACGGGTTCGTGGAGATCGCCGGCCGGCTCTCGGGAGGGCCGGCGTTCACGCTGGAAGCCGGGCTCCTGCCCGCGGGCGAGCAGGGCGTGGTGCTGGTGTTCCACTCGCCGCGCGTGCTCGGGTCCGGACCCATTCCGTCCGCGGCGCTGCCGCACCTCGCCCGCTCCGTCCTCGAGGCGGTCGGATCCGACGCGCTCCCGCCCGAGCCGCTCGCGCCACTCCTCCGCCGGGTCCTCGCGCCGCGCGGCTGGAAGCTCCCCCGCAGCGGCGACGCCCGGATCGCGCGAGCGGCGGTGGCGGCGGGGGTCGCCCGGATCGCATGGGACCGCGCCGCGGCCGGACCCGCCGCGACCTTCGCGGATCCCGAGCTCCTGGCGGCGGACGAGGGCGCCCGCACCTTCCGCGACGCAGAAGCGCTCGTCGCGCGGGGCGACTGGGACGGCGCGCGCGAGGCCTACCTCGCCGCTCCCGGCGCCGCCGGCCACCCGTTCGCGGCGGAGCGGCTCCTGTCGCTGCTCGCGCACGAGGAGCGGTTCCACGAGGAGGCGCTCGATCTCGCCGCGCAGTGGCTCGCACGCAGACCCGGTCTCCCGGCGGCGCTCGCCGCCGAGGCCAAGGTCCGCCTCGCGCGCGGCGAGGAGGAGCGCGCCGCGCGCGCGTTCGCCGCGCTCGCCGCGGGCGCCGCCGCGCGCGGGCGGAGCTTCCTCGCCGTGGCCGCAGCCGAGGCGGCCTACGGGCTCGCCGGGGCAGCGCCCGCGGACGCGCTCGCCGCCGCCGAGGTCGCGCTGGGGATCCGGCGCGACCACGTCCCTGCGCTCCGCGCGCTGCGCGCGCTCGCCCGGGAAGCCGGTGACCGCGAGGCGCTCCTGCGCGCGAACCGCCGGCTCGTCGCGTACGATCCGGAGCCCGCCTCGAAGGCCCGCGCCCACGCGGAGCTCGGCGAGCTGCTCCTCGAGGCCGACCCGCCCGGCGCGCGGCTGCACCTCGATCACGCGCTGCGGATCGCGCCTGACGACGCGGACGCGCTCTCCTCGCTCGCCCGCGCGTGCGCCGCCGCGCGGGAGCCGCTCCGGGCCGTGCGCGTTCTCGACCGGCTGAGGGAGCTCCTGCTCGCGCGGGGAGAGCGAGCCCGCGCCGCGGGCGTCGCGCTCGAGGCGGGAGCGCTGTGGGAAGGACCGCTGGAGCACGCCGAGAACGCGCTCCTCCGGTACCGGGATGCGGCCGAGCTGGCGCCGTCGGCGGACGCCCACGCGCGGGCCGCGCGCACGGCGCAGAAGGCCGGGCAGTGGGCCGAGGCGGCCGACCATCACGCCGCCTCGCTCGCCCTCCTCGACCCGTCCGCGCCGGGCGCCGCGGCGCTCGCGGTCGGGATTCGGATCGCGCTGGCGGACGTGGCCGCCCGCCTGGGCGACGGAGCCGCCGCAGCCGCGCATCTCGAGAAGGCAGCGCCCCTCGCTCCGGGCGACACGACCCTGCTGCGCCGGATCGCTGCGCTCCAGCGCTCGCTCGGGCGGCCCGGCCCGCTGATGGCGGCCCTCGATCGCCTCGCTCCGCTGGAGCCCGATCCTCCCGCGCGCGCCGCGCTCCTCGCCGAGGCCGCCGAGGCGGCGCTCGCGCTGGGCCTCGCCGGCGACGCGCGCTCGCGCTTCACCGCCGCGGCGGCCGCGCACGGCGCCTGCCGCCCGGCGCTGGCTGGCCTGGCGCGGCTCGCGCGCGAGCGGGGCGACGCCGTCGCGGAGCGCGATGCGCTCGATCGCCTCCTGCCGGTGTGCGCGCCCGGGGTCGAGAGCGCCGGCGTGCTCGATCGGCTCGCCGATGCCCGCGAGCGGGCGGGCGATCTCGCGGGCGCGCTCGAGGCGGTTGCGGCCGCGCGCCAGGCGTCGCCGAGCGCGGCGCGGCTCGAGACGTCGCTCCGGCTCGCGCGCCGCTCGGGGGATCCCGCCGCCATCGCGCCCTTGCTCGCGGAGCGGGCGCGCGCCGCGGCGGAGGCGGGCGACGCTCCGCTCGCGACCGAAGGCTGGCTCGAGCGGGCGCGCGTCCTCGCCGCCTCCGCCCCGAGCCAGGCCCTGGCCGCGCTCGCGGAGGCGCGCGCGATCTCGCCGGGCGACCCCGCCGTGCTCCGTTCCCAGGCGGATCTCGCCGAGCGAACCGGAGATGCCCGGCTCGCGCTCGGAGCCCTCCGGGCGCTCCTGACCGGAAGCCCCGAGGATGCCGCGACGCTCGAGCTGCGCGCCGCCCGCGCCGCGCTCGCTGCCGGCGAGGTCTCCGCCGCCAGGGACCACGCGGAGCGCGCCCTCGCCCACGGCGTCCCGGGAGCGGCCGAGCTCCTGGACGAAGTCCTCGACCGCGTCGGGGACGACGGCGCCCGCGCGGACGTCCTCGAGCGACTCGGCCGGTACGTCGAGGCGGCGCGCCTGTTCGAGCGCCACGGAGACGCGGCGCGCGCGCGGGCTGCCCTCGAGCGCGCCGCCGCCGATCCCGCCATGGCGCCTCGGGAACTGGCGCGGCTCGCGGAGCTGCGGCTCGCCGACGGCGACCGGGCCGGCGCAGCCGCCGCGCTCGTCGCGCGGGCCCGGCTGGCGCAGGGCCGCGAGGCCGCCCGCCTCGCGCTGCAGGCACACGCGACGGCGCGCGATCCCGCCGCGCTGGATCTCGCCATCGAGAAGGATCCGCGCTTCGCGCCCGCGCTCGCCCGCCGTGCCGCGGTGCGAGCGGCGAGCGACCCCGCGCGCGCGCTCGCGGACGCGGAGGGCGCGCTCTCCGGCGAGGAGCTCGCGGAGGACGAGCGCGTCGGCCTGCTCGCGCTCGCCGCGAGGGCCGCGGCCGCCGCCGGCGCAGGCGCAGGCGCAGGCGCGCGCCGACACCTGGCCGCATACTGCGCGGCGGTCCCCGAGGACCACGGCGCCCGCGCGCGGCTCGAGGCGCTCGAGCGCGCCGCGGCCCCCGCGCGCGACCCCACGGCGAGGCCGGAACCCACCCCCCAGCCGACCCGGACCGCGCGCGCACCCGCCGGGAGCGCGCCGCTCGGCGCCGCGCCGGCGCGAGCGCTCCTCGACGAGGCGCGGCGGGCGTGCGAGCGCGCCGAGCCCGCGGCGGCGGAGCAGCTCGCCGATGCCGCGCTCCAGGCACTCGCGGCCGGGGTGGATGGCGCGGAGGAGGCGCTCCGTGCGGTCCTCCCGATGCGCCCCGAGCGCGACACGGCGCGCGCCGTCCTCGAGGTGCTGGTGCGGATCGCTCGCGAGCGCGGCGACGCCACGGCCGAGCGCGAGGCGCTGCCGCTGCTCGTGCCGTTGCTCCCGACCGGCGCGCGGCCGGCGGCGCTGGTCCGGCTGTCGGTGCTCGCGCGCGAGGCGAAGGATCCGGTCCTCGCCCGGGCGAGCGCCGAGGAGGCCCGGGCCCTCGCGCCGCGGGATCTCGCCGCCGTCGAGGCTTGCCGCGCGGCCGCGCTCGCGGCGGGCGACGTGGCGGCGGTGGCCGCGCTCCTCGCCGATGCGGCGCTCCTCGATCCGCCTTCGGCCGCACCGCGCCTCCTCGACCGCGCCCGCCTGCTGGTGGCGCTGCGGCGCCCCGCGGAGGCCGACGAGGCGTTTCGCGCCGCGCTCGCGGCGCTCCCACCGGACCGCGCGCTCGCGGACGAGCACGCACGCCTGCGCCGCGACGCGCTCCCCGGGCGCCCCGCCGCGGCGCCGATCGAGGCGTACGCGCTCCGGGCCGGCGACCCGCGCGAGGCGGCCTCGGCGCTCCGCGCCGCCGCTGCGGTGGCGCTCTCGGCGGGAGATCTCGCGTCCGCGCTTCGCTGCGCGCGGCGCGCGTTCGCGCGGTCGCAGGACGATCTCGCCTTCGCCGGCCCGCTGCTCGCGCGGGTGCTCTACCTCCTGGGCGGCGCCGCCGAGGCGCTCGTGCTCCACCGGCGCCTCCTCGAGGCGGAGTTCCAGGGAATCCCGCCCGAGGAGGTGGTGGCGCTCTGCCGGCAAGCGGCGGATCTCGCGGAGAGCGCGGGAGAGCGCGACGTGGCGATCCGCGCGCTGGACGAGCTGCTCCGCCTGCGCCCGCAGGACGTGGATGCGGCGCTGATCCGGTTCGAGCTCGATCCGGACCGCGCCCGCGCCGTGCGCGATCTCGCCGAGGCCGCCGAGAGCTGCCGTTCACAGCGGCGGCGCGCCCTCGCGCTCGCCCGCGCCGCGGAGGGCGCGCTGCGCGAGGCGCAGGACCGGGGGCTCGCCGAGCGCCTCTTCCGGCGCGCCCGCCGGGAAGCCGCGGAGTCCCCGGCCCTCGCCCTTCGCGTCGCA
Source organism: uncultured delta proteobacterium (assembly GCA_963721145.1). Classification (GTDB taxonomy): domain Bacteria; phylum Myxococcota; class Myxococcia; order Myxococcales; family Anaeromyxobacteraceae; genus Anaeromyxobacter. Next base: position 1,091,349 of record CAVRIC010000002.1, read on the forward strand.
CGCCGGCGCGCCGAGGCGATCCGCGGCACCGAGGGGGCCTCCTCGCCTGCGTTCCTGGAGGCGATGCACGACGCCGCTGCAGCGGCGCAGGCCGCCGGTGACCGCGACGCCGCGCGCGACCTGCTCGAGGAGGTGATCGCGTGCCAGCGGGAGCGCGGGCTCTTCGGCGACGCCGCACGAGACCTCCTGCAGCTCGACGCGCTCGCCGCCGCCGACGGCGATTTCGCCGAGTCCGCCGCGCGACTCCGCGCGGCCGGCGCCCTGCAGCGCGAGGCGGGCGACCTCGCCGGCGCAACCGAGACGCTGCGGAGCGCGTATGCGGCGAACCCCGACTCGGACGAGACGTTCCAGCGGCTGGACGACGTGCTGCGCGCCCGCGGTGCGGAAGGCGCGCCGCTCCGCGTCGAGCTGCTCGCCGACCGTGCCGCGCGGGCGCAGCCGGGACCCGATCGCGCCGACGCGCTGGTCCGGCTCGCCGACGCGCACCGCGCCGCCGGCGACGACGACCGCGCCGAGACCGCGCTCCGCGCCGCCCTCGCCGACGTGCCGGGTCACGACGGCGCGGAGGAGCGCCTCCTCGCCCTGCTCGCCGACGCGCGGCGCACCGGAGAGCACGCGCGGCTCCAGCTCGAGCGAGCCGCCCGGTTCACCGGCGAGGACGCGGGGATCGCGCTGCGCCGCCAGGCGGCCGCGGCGCTCGCCGCCTCCACCGATCCCCAGGATCGCGATCTCGCCGCCGAGGCGTGGCGGGCCGTCGCGGCGGCGAGCCCTGCGGACGTCGGGGCCGCCCGGGCCGCGGCGGGGCTCTTCGTCGGCCTCGGCCGGTGGGACGACGCGATCCCGCACCTCACCGCGCTCGTGCAAGCGGACCCGGACGACGACGCGGCGGCCGCAGCCCTCGCCGAGGCGTACCAGGACCGCCCGCTCGAACGCGCGGAGATCCTTCTCGCCCGCGCCGCACGGGCGACCGGCGAGGCGCGGGCGGTGCGGCTCCGCCAGGCCGCGGAGGCGCTCTACTCGGCGGGCGAGGACGCGCAAGCGAGCGCCGCGCTGCGCGACGCCTTCGAGGCGTGGCCGGCGGACGGGGCGGCGTTCGCGCAGGCGCTGCGCGACGCCGGAGCGGACCCCGACCGGCTCGACGCCATCCTCTCCACCCGCGCGCGGAGCGTTCCGGAGGAGGCGGCCTCCTGCCATCGCGCGCGCGGTGACGCGCTCCAGGCGACGGGCCGGATGGAGGAGGCCATCGCCGCGTACGAGGCGGCGCTGGCGGAAGCCCCGGAAGACGCCGGCCTCGCGGCGGCGCTCGCGGCGTGCCTCGCGGACGCGCGGGGAGACGCGGCGGCGGCGGTCATCGACGCCCGGCTGCTGGAGCGCGCGGATGCATCGCCCGGGGAGCTTCCCGGCGCGGCGGAGGCGCCGTCCCGGTATCGGATCGGCCTCGCGCTCTCGTTCGCCGGAAAGCCGATCGACGCGGTGCCGCACCTGGAGCGGGCGGTGTCGCTCGCCCCTTTCGATGCACACGCGGGGCTTTCCTGGGCCGCGCTCGCGGAGGGTCACGCCGCCCGCGGGGACGCCGCGGGTGCGCTCGCCGCGGCCCGCGCCCGGGTCGAGCGTGCCACGGCGCTCGGCCTCGAGGAGGAGAAGCGGGCCGCGCTCGAGGCCGAGACCGAGCTCTCGGCGCAGCTCGGTGTCCCGTCCGCACTCGGTCCCTCCTCCCTCGAGGGCGGCATGGGGCCGGACGGCCCGCCCGAGCCGCATCCGCCCATCGCCGAGCCGATCGCGTCCGGCGACGATGATCGCGCGCCGGACCCCGAGGCCGCTGGGCGGTTTGCCGCCGAGTGGATCGCGCACGCCGACGCGCTCGCGACGGCCGGTGCACCCGCTGGCGACATCCGCTCCGCGCTCGAGCGGGCGTGCGAGGCGGATCCCGACTCGCCCGAGCCCTGGCGCGCGTGCGCCCGCATCGAGGCCGCCCTGGGCGATCCCCTCGCGGCGGCGCGGGCGAATCTCGCGGTCTCGATCCGGACCGACGGAGACGACGCAGCCTCCGCGGCGCTCCGGGCCGCGTGCCTGTTCGAGGACGCCGGCCGGCATTCGGAAGCGGCGAGGGCATACCGGGCCGCCGTCCACGCGCGCCCCGGCGCGGTGCCGGACCGGGTCCTGCTCGCGGCGGAGGCGCTCGCCGCCGGGGACTCCGAGGCCGCGGCGCGCCTCCTCACGGCGGTCGCCCCGGCGGACCTGCCGTCCGAGACGCGCGGCGTCCACACGCGAAAGCTCGCGCGGGCGCTCGATTCCGCCGGCCTCGCGGAGGAGGCCGCCCGGGTCTGGGCGGAGGTCCTCGCCGCCGCGCCGGGAGATCCCGAGGCCCTCGACCGCTCGTCGGCCCGCGCGCCCGAGCCGCGAGCGTACGCATCTGGGGGGTCCGTACAGGAAGCCGCCGAGGGATTTGCCGCCGAGGAGCCGATCGCGTTCGAGCCGCCCGACGACAGCGCTGCGCCCGAGGAATCCGTCGCGCTCCATGCTCCGGGCGACGACGCGGAGGCGCCGTTCGAGTTCGAGCCGCCGCCGCATCCCTCCGCGGACGCCGAGGAGCCGATCGCGTTCGAGCCGCCCGACGACAGCGCTGCGCCCGAGGAACCCGTCGCGCTCCATGCTCCGGGCGGCGACGCGGAGGCGCCGTTCGAGTTCGAGCCGCACGAGGAGACGATCGCGTTCGGGTCGGAAGCCGCCGCGGACGAGGCCCACGGTCCCGTCGAGGCGCCGGGTGCAGCGCCCGCCGCGAAGGACCCCCAGGAGCTCGCCCGCGACGGGCGGACCCGAATGGAGCAGCACGACTTCCCGGGCGCATACGAGCGGCTCTCGCTCTCGCTCGCGGCCGACCCTTCGGACCTCACCGTCGCGCGCGATCTGTCCCGCGTCGCCGAGAAGCTCGGGCTCTACGACGAGTACGTGCAGCTCGGCGAGGTCTGCGCCGACGCGATCGCCGCTTACGACCCGCTCGCGGCGGCGGCACGCTTCCGCCACTTCGCCGAGGTGCTCCGCGACAAGGTCGACGCGCCGGAGCGCTCCACCGTCATGCTCGAGAAGGCGCTCGCCCTCGTGCCGGACGATCCGGACACCCGCCGGGCGCTCATCGCGGTCTGGTCCGACGCGCCCGAGACCTCGCCGCGCGCGCTCGACGCCTGGATGGAGCTCGCCCGCAGGGACCCGTCCGATGCGCCGGCACTCTCGGCGGTGGCCGCGCTCGCGGCACGGATCGCGCCTGCGTCCGGGGCCGCGGCCCCGCGCCTGCTCGAGCGCGGTCGCCTCGCCGCGTCGATCGCCGCGTTCTTGACCGACTCGCGCGCGCCGTTGCCGTCCGCCGCGCTGGCGAGCCGGATGCCGGAGGAGCTGCGGACGCGGGTCGCCGCCCCCGGCGCGACGGGTCCGCTCGCGCGGCTCTTGTGCCTGCTCGCCCCGTGGCTCGAGACGCTCTTCCCTGCCGACCTGAGCCGCCGCGGCGTCGGGCTCGAGGACCGGCTCGCCCCCGGGCGCGCCCCCGCGGTGTCCGCCGCGTTCGAAGGGGCGGCCCATGCCCTCGGGGCCCGCGCGTTCCTGACGTTCCTCTCCGCCCGACCGGGCCTCGAGATCGTCCTCGAGAACACGAAGCCGCCCTCGGTCGTCCTCGCCGCCGGCGTGGCGGACCTCGACGCGGACGTCCTCTCGTTCCTCGCCGCGCGAACGCTGGATCTGCTCGTGCACGGCTGGGCGCTCGTCGGACGGTTCGCGCCGAAGGACGTGGGGATCCTGCTCGAGCTGGCCTGCCGGTTCAGCAAGGGCGCGCCGCCGTCCATGGGGCTCCCGCCCGAGCGTGCCGGCGCCTTCTTCGCGGTCCTCGAGTCGCAGGTGCCAGCCCCCGTCCGCGCCGCCGCGACCGAGCTCGGCGCGGCAGCGTCGCAGGAGCTCGGCGAGACCGACGCGCGCGCCCTGGCGGCCGCGCTCCGGCGCACCGCGAACCGCGTCGCGCTCCTGTACGCGGGCGACCCCGGCACGGCGCTCCGGGCGCTCTCGCTCCTCGACCGGCGCGCTCGAGGCCGGAGCGCTCGATCCCGCCCACGCGCTCGCGCTCCCCGACCTGCGCGACCTCGCGCTCTTCGCAATGTCCGATCCCTTCCTCGAGCTTCGCACCGCGGTGCTCGGTTGACCCCTGGCTCGCCATGACCCGCACCGCGCTCCTCGCCTTCGCCGCCTCCCTCCTCGCCGGGTGCACGACGAACGACACCGCGTCGTGCCCCGGCGGCCCGGTGGGAAGCTTCTCCTTCACCGGGACGAAGGTCGCGGCAGGCACGCTCGCGCCGCCGGATCTCGACCCCGATCCGAAGCTGCCCGACTGCTCGGCCGCCGTGGGATTCCCCGCGGAGCTCACGTTCTCCGGCGAGCTCTCCTCGGACGCCACCGGAACGGCAGGCGTCCTGTGCCGCGCGGGCGGAGCGACGCTCTTCGGCATGCGCTCCGGAACGCGCTGGGTGGTCGAGGACAGCTCCGACGGAGCGGTGCTCGGCGGCTGCGATCCCACCTGCGCGGCGCACTCGCGCGTCGTCATCTCGGGCGACGTCGTGCCGGACGCGGTCTCGCCCACCGGGTTCCAGGGGGCCCTGGTCGAGCAGCTCAGCGTGACGGGCGGCACGTGCGGGGCCTGCCTGCCGTGCGCCACGCGCTACACGCTCATCGGAACGGTGGTGCCGCCGTGAGCGCCGGACGTCGCCGCGCGGTGGTCCTCCTGTCCGGCGGGCTCGACTCCTCGACGTGCCTCGCGGTCGCCCGCGACGAGGGGTTCGAGACCCACTGCCTCTCCGTCGACTACGGCCAGCGCCACCGTGGAGAGCTCGCCCGCGCGCGGCGCGTGGCGCGGGCGCTCGGCGCGAAGGAGCACCGCGTCGTCAAGGTGGACCTCTCCACGTTCGGTGGCTCCGCCCTCACCGACCCGTCCATCGCGGTCCCGAAGGGGCGGAGCCCGGCCCGGATGTCGCGCGGGATCCCGGTGACCTACGTGCCGGCACGGAACACGGTCCTCCTCGCCCTCGCGCTGGCCTACGCCGAGACGATCGGCGCCCAGGACGTGTTCGTCGGGGTGAACGCGATCGACTACTCCGGCTATCCCGACTGCCGGCCCGCCTTCCTGCGCGCGTTCGAGCGGGTCGCGAAGGTCGGAACCAAGGCCGGGGTATCGGGGACGCCGCTCCGGATCCGCGCGCCGCTGATCCGGCTCTCCAAGGCGGAGATCATCCGCCTCGGGACGTCCCTCGGCGTTCCCTATCGCATCACCCATTCGTGCTACGACCCTGTCCGCGAAAGGGCGTGCGGGCGGTGCGATGCCTGCGCGCTGCGCCGAAAAGGATTTGCCGAGGCGGGCATTCCCGACCCAACTCTCTACGCGAAGCGCGAGGACCGAACGCGCAAGGAGTGACGATGCCTCAGATCAAGAAGAGCTATCCCGGAAGGAGCGCCGGCGAGATCTACTCGAAGGTGGACGAGGTGATGGCGCGGATCGCCGAGAAGCTCTCCCTCGACTACGAGAAGGATCACCAGTCCAGGACCGGCAAGGTCTCCAGGATGGGGATCTCCGGAGCGTACCTGGTGCAGGACGGCGAGGTCACCGTCGATCTCAAGTTCCCGATGCTGATCCCGGGCTCGATGCGCCAGAAGGTGCAGGACGACATCGCGCGGAAGCTGGACGGGCTGTTCCCGTAGCGACGTTCCCTAGTCGAGCGGGACCACGATCGCTCCAGCGCGCTCGTTGAGCCGCTCCACCGCCGCGTAGATCGCCTGGAGCGGGGAGTCCCCGGCGCCGGTCGCCGAGCGCGGACCCGCGCGCCGCCGCCTCGCCGACGGGCCCGCCACGATCCGCGCCGCGGCCCGCCCGCTCATCGCGTCTGGCCACAGCCTCACCTGCATGCCGGCGCGGTAGAGCGCGAGCAGCACCCGACCCATCTCGGCGGCGACGCGCTCTTCGGTATAGGTCATCGTCGATTCCGCGCGGGATCGCTCTGGCCGCCGCTTCCGCATGGCCGCATCCTGGTGGTTCCCGTCCGCGCCGCCGCATCCTATCGGGGGTGTCCGACAGCGCCAGTTTCCGGAGTCGCCCTCCCCAGACACGATCGGCCTGGCCGATCCCGAGCTTACGCCCCTCCGTCGGGGGCGCCGGGCGGCTGGTTCTGCTGGACGTCGAGGCGAGCGGCAGCCACGGGCGGCCGGCGCCGACGGCGGCGACCGCTCCCTCACGTCCCTGCGATGTCGGCGCTGCGGTGGGAGTCCGGCGGTTTCAGAGCGTGACGGCGGTCTCGCGCAGGCGCAGGCCCGCGAGATGCTCTTCGGTGGCGGCGATGAGCACGTCGCGCACCGATTGGAGCAGCGCCTTCCAGCGGGTGGCGCGGCCTTCGTCCGACCGCAGCGTCACCGACCGGTAGAGCGCGAGCAGCGTGTACGCGATCCGGCGGAGCAGGAGCACGGCGAGCATGCCGTGCTCGTCGGCCTCGATCCACGGACGGTCGTCCTCGACGAAGGCGGTGTCGAAGGTGTGGTGATTCTGGTTCTCGACGCCCCAGTGGCTCCGGACGAGGAGCATCCACTCCGCCGTGGTGAGCCGCTTCGGGTCGTAGCTCGACACGAACATCCGGTCGTCTCGCTCGACCACGATGCCGTGCTGGACCTTCACGTACTCCACAGAGAGGAAGGCCTTGGCGTGCGACCAGACCGACTCGTCGGGCGTCTTGCCGTCGCCGTAGGACCAGCTCGGGTCGGCGCGGAGCAGCCGGAGCGAGCGGACGACGGTGGTCCCGTCGTCGAGCACGTCCTCTGTTCGGGCGATCACCGTCTCGGCGGCGAGCAGCTCGACGGCGAGTCGGCACATCGTCCGGTGCTCGTCCTTCAGCGCGAAGAGGTAGTCCTTGCCCGCGGCCACCACCGCGTCGGCGTTGGCGCGGGAGAAGCCGCCGGCGTCGTAGGTGATGACGTCGAAAAGCTCGCCGTAGGTCGCAACAAGGCTCTTGAACGCCGTCTGGAAGTGGCCCACCTCGTTCGTCGCGGCAGGGATCGGGATGGCGTCGATGCACGGCCGCCCCGCCGCGGAGACGAGCGCGCACGTCATCGTCCGGACGATGCCGTACGGCAGCCCCTGCTCCGGATGCTGCGTCTGCGCGAACTCGCCGTTGATGCACGGCAGCGACGTCGCCTTGCCGTCGAGCGCGACCACGCTCATCGGCAGCCCCACCGGCGCGAGCGCCTTGCGGCGCCACGCCGCGCGGACCGCGCGGTGCAGCACCGCCCGAAGCCCGGCGAGCGGCACGCGGCAGAGCGCGTCCCGCGCCGTCGTGTCCGCGAGCCGCCGCGGAAGTCTCAGCAGCCGCCGTGCCGCCGGAGACAACGCCTCCGTGAGCTGCTCGGTCTCCCACAGGCTCCGGCACCCGGCCATGAGCCCCACCAGCGTCGCCCGGAGGATCTGCGCCAGCGACCAGCGGCCCTCCCGGGCGCGCGGGTCGGGCACCCCCTCCAAGTCCAGCTCCGGCAGCCGCGCCGCCAGGAGCCCCGCCACCCTCCGCGTTGCTCTTTCCCTCATCGATCTCCTCCAGTACGATCTCGGGGTCGTTGGCTCACGCCGGACTCCCATCCAGCGACAAGCCGTTCGCGGCGGGCGATCTCATGGATCGCCCGCCGCACCCGTTTCGTACCCTGAGTGGAGATCGGCGTGCGAATTTGTGCACGCGGCCGGTCGGCACCGGGCGGCGGCTCAACCGTCCGGACTTCCAGCCGGCCGTCAGGGCGCGCGGCTACCGCCGCCAATCAGGTCTGTCGCCCTCCCGTCGCCCTCCGACACCGCAGGACGAACGGCGGAGCGAGCCCCAACCGGGCGTGCGGATGTCCGGGCGCGCCCCTTGACCCGAATGGCACCCACGCTACGTTTCCTGTGCATGCCGGCGAGGTGGGGCAGCTTTGCGGTCGGAATCGGGCTCATGCTGGCCCCGCTCCTCATCGGCTACGCGACCCCTGGCGCCGTCCTCCACGACATCGCGATGGGGCTCCTCGTCTGCATCGGGTCGCTCGCCGCGCTCGAGTGGCCGCGCGCGCGCTTCGCGATGGCAGCGCCCGCGCTCTGGCTCGTCGCGGCAGGGCGAAGCTCGGGCGACGGCGGTGCGGGTGCGGCGGAGCTGACGGCGGGCGGCCTCCTGCTCGCGCTCGCGCTCGTCCCGAGCGCCCGCCGCGTCCCGCGCGCGCCGCCGCTCGCGCGCTCCGGCGGCCGCGCCGACGCGAGCGCCTGACCGGCACGACGCGGCCAGGTGGCGCGAGTCCGCGAGCGCTCCGACGCCGGGCATGGGACGTGGCAGCAGGCACGACGCCTGCGCCGAGCGGTAGAATGGCCGCGTGCTCCCGCTCGCCTGGGCGGCGCTCGTCGCCGCCGCCCGGATCCCCGGGCCCGCCGACGCCGCGCTCGCCGACGCCGCCCGCTTCGTCCCCGACGCGGTCATCGACCTGCGCTACGCGACGGCCTCGAACTTCCTCGGACGCGCCGTCTACCCGCCCGGCGCGCGCTGCCTCCTGCTCCGCCCGGTGGCGGAACGGCTCTCGCGCGCGGCGGATCGGCTGCGCGCGCGGGGCCTGCGGCTCCGCGCTGTACGACTGCTACCGGCCGCTCGCCGTCCAGCGCGAGATGTGGCGGCTCATGCCTCGCAAGCGGGTTCGTCGCCGATCCCGCGCAGCGGCTCGAACCACAACCGCGGCGCGGCGGTCGACGTCGGGCTCGTCCGCCCCGGACGGCTCGGAGTGGAGCTGCCGACCGCCTTCGACGCCTTCGGGCCGCGCGCCCGCGCCGGGGCGACGGCGGGGGTCTCCGCCGACCGCGCGCCGCAACCGCGATCCCTGCGCGCCGCGATGGAGGCCGAGGGGTTCCGGGTGAACCCGATGGAGTGGTGGCACTTCGACGCGCCGGAGGCGCGGCGGGGCGCCGCTCCTCGACGTGCCGCTCGCGCCGTGACCCCCACCGCGAACGACCGCGCCCTGGCGGCGCTCGCGACGCTCCCGCCCGCCGGCGCAGCTCCGGGCCGCGCTGCGGCGCCTGCGCGGCGACCGCGGCGCCGCCGCTCGCCGACCTCGACGCCGGGAGCGAGCACGACCCCGCGCCCGAGCGGCTCGACGGGACGCTCCTCGAGGCGATCTGCGCGCGCGCGCTCGGCGGCGCGCGCGGCGCGGTCTTCACGCCAGCGGCGCGAGGCGCGGCATCCTCGCCGCCTTCGGGCTCGCGCACGCTCGCCGCGCGGCGCGGCGGCCCGCGCGCCGCGCCGACGGCGCTCGCCGCGCTGCTCCTCGCCGGCCGCGCGACCGGCGGCTCGCCGCGGCGCTCGACGGGCGCGCGCGTGCTCGACCCGCCTGCGGCGGCGGCGCGCTCCTCGCGGCGGCGGACGCGGCTCGCTCGCGGCGTCGGGGCGCGGCTCCGGCTCCCCGGGCTCGACGCTCGCGCCGCTCGCGGCCCGCGCCGCCCGCGCGCGGCTCGCGCCTCCTCGGCGCCGCCGCGCGACGTGCGGCGCGCCGACGCGCTCGCGCGCGCCTGGCCCGCCGCCGACCTCGTCCTCGCGAACCCGCCCTTCCTGCGCCACGAGGCGCTCCCGGCCGCGGAGAAGGCGCGCGCCGCGCCGCGCGAGCGGCCTCTCGCGCCAGGCCGACCTCTCCGCCCACCTCGCGCCGGTCGCGCTGCGCCACGCGCCGGTGGCGGCGCTGGTGCTGGCCGCGCGCGCTCGACGTCTCGCGCTCCGCGCGCCGCTCGTGCGCCGACGCGCGGGCCCGCGGCGGCTTCGTCGCTCCGGCTCCGCTCGCGCGCGGCCGGCAGCTTCGCCGCCTCGGTCGACACCTGCTCGCGGTCTGGGTGGAGGGGGCGGCGGAGCGGCCGGCGGCGGAGGCCGTCGGTGCCGCTCGACGAGCTCGCCGACGGCGAGCTCGCCGCGCTCGCCGCGGCGGGAGCTCCTCGCCGCGCCTGGCGCCTCGCGCCGTCGCGGCGCCGGCGCCGCGCCGGCGCGGTGCGCGCTCGGCGACGTCTGCGACGTCCGCTTCGGCATGAAGACGCGGCTGCAACGCGTTCTTCCACCTCGTCCCGCTCGGCGCGCGGCCGCTACCGCTCGGCGCTCGCTCGGCGAGGTCGCGCTCGGAGCCACGGACGTCGTCCCGCTCCTCGCGTCGCTCAAGGAGGCGCGCGCGCCCGAGCGGGCGCAGCCGGCGCGGGTCCTCTTCCGGCCCGAGCGCCCGCACGGCGGCCGCGCTCGCGTACGTCGCCGCGGGCGAGGCGGCCGGCGTCCACCGAGCGCCCCACCTGCGCCGGCCGGCGGCACCTGGTGGCGGCTCGCCCCTGGCCGCGGCGCCGGCGCCGGTCCTCTACCCGGCCAAGGTGGGCGCGCGCGCCTTCGCCTTCCTGAACGAGGCGGGGCTCTGGGAGGACAAGAAGTGGCACGCCCTCTTCCCGCGCGGCATCGCCCGCCTGGCTGCTCGCGCTCGTCCTCTCCGCCACGCCCGGTCCGGCTCGCCATCGACGAGGGCGCCCGCCAGCTCACCGGGCGCGCAGGCCATCGCCGACGTCGACTGCCGCGTGCTCGCCGCGGCGCCCGTCCCGGCGCCGGGGGCGCTCGGCGCGGATCGCGGGGGCGCTCGCCGCGCTCCGGACCGCGCTCGCGCAGCGACCCGGTGACGACCGACCTCGCCGCCATGCTCGCGCGCCCGGCGCAGCGCGAGCTCGACCTCGCCGTCGGGCGCGCCCTGCGGCCTGTCGCGCCGCGAGGTGGGCCGCGCGCGGCGCCGCGCTCCTCGACCGCGTCGAGGCGCGCCTCGCGCATGGCGCGGCGGTGCGGGCCGCGATCGCCGGGTAGCGCGATCCATCGTGCGGGATCGAAATCGCGCGCCGCGCGTTTCTGGGTGGACGGGGCGCCGACGCCCCTGCTCTCATGCCCCCGGAGGGGATCATGGACATGCTCGTCGCGCTGCTCCTCGCCGCCGCGCCCGCGGCGGCACCCTCGGTGACCATTCCCCTCGACGAGTACGAGGCGCTTCGCAAGCTGCGCGAGCGGCCGTCGCTCACGGTCGTCGATCAGCTGAGCGTGCTGGGGAGCTTCGCCCGGCGCGACCTCGCCATCGACCTGCGCGGTCGCACCTCGGGGACCCAGCCGAGCGCGGGGGTGCTCACCGGAGAGGGGTTCCGCCTCTACGCGTGCCAGGGCGACGCGCTGCTCTCGCGCGGCGAAGCGGGGGAGTTCGTGCTGACCCCGCTCGCCCAGCGCTTCCAGCTCCGGTGCCGCGTCGCGCTCGACGGGAGCGACCGGCTCGCCGCGGAGGCGACCGCGGCGGTCCTCGAGGTCACCTCCGCCGTCGCCGACGGCGAGCTGGTGCGCGGCGAGGGGGGCCGCAGCTTCTCGATCGTGCGGCGCATCGAGGGCGACGGCGGCGAGGCGCTGCCGCCCTCGGTGACGGGGCGCTACCGCGTGACGCTGCTTCCGGACGAGAGCGTCTTCCTCTATCGGCTCGAGGTCCGGAACCCAGGCCGCAGGCATCGACGGTTCGAGGTGGCGCTCCGCGCGGCCGAGCACGTCGAGTCGGTGAACGCGCCAGTCGCCTGGGACGCGGACGGATCGCGGTACCGGTTCGATCTTCCGCCGGGCGAGACCGCGATCGAGCTGTCGGGGCGGCTCACGGGGACGAGCTTCGTCCCCCCTGTCGAGGCGAGCCTGCAGTACTTGCTCCTGGAGAGCCATCCGCTGATCCGTCCCGACGTCCGCGCCTCAGCGAAGCGGGTCGGGGTGGGCGAGGTGGGGCTGCCGGCCCTCCATCGCGGCGCGCAGGCGTTCCTGCTCGACGGCGCCGCGGAGGTGGCCTGGACGGCGGCTCGTCTCGAGGCGCTCAAGACGGCCGGCTTCGCGGTCGCGGACCTGACGCAGGTGTTCTTCCTCGGCGCCGATGGCAAGGCGCGCGGCGAGACGACGCTCATCATCGAAAACCAGGGCGCGCCCGCGCTCACGCTCCCCATGCGCGGCGATCCCACGTTCGCGAGCGTGCAAGGGGAGCCTGTGTTCCTGACCCGCAACGCGGATGGGCAGCTCTTCCTGCCGCTCGGCCAGGGGCGGCAGGAGGTGCTCACGCAGGAGGTCCGACCGTTCGCGTCGCGGCTCGGCTTCGCGTTCGCCCGGCTCGAGCTGCCGCGCACGGGCGTCGCCGCGAGCCGCGCCGGCCTCGAGCTGCGGTACCCGCGCGAGTGGATACCGATCTACGACTCGCTCGCCCCCACGGGACGCCTGCACCTCCTCCGGCCATCCGATCTCGTGGCGATCGCGATCGTGCTCGTCCTCTTCGAGCGGCTGCTCGCGCTCGGCGGCGTGGGACGGCGGCGACGTCTCGTCCTCGCCGCGTCGGTTGGGCTCGTCGCCGCGCTCGCGCCCGACGCCCGCCCCGTCCTGCTCGCGGCCGGAGCGGTGCCCCTCGTCGTCCTCGCGGCGGCGATCGCCTGGCGGCAGCTCGCCGGGTGGCGCCGCACTGCCGTCTTCGCGTCGGGAGCGGTCGCGCTCGCCGTCGCGGCGCTCGCCCTCGCGGCGGCGGGCCTCGTGCGGGAGGCGGGCGAGTCCGGCTTCGAATCCGCGGCGTACAGCAGCAACCTCGTCGGCAAGGTCGGGGCCGTGTCGAACGGGGACGTCGACTCGCTCGCCGCGCGCGAGAAGGAGCGCCGCGCCGACGCGGGCCGCGGTTACGAGGGGCTTCCCGCCAAGATCGAGCTCCCCCGTGGCGCGCGGCGTTCCCACTTCGTGAGGGAGATGGTGGGTGCGGACGCGGCGGTCCCCGTCACGGTCATCCTCGTCGCGACGCGGACCGCATCGGCCGCGGCATGGGCGGCGGTCGTCCTGGCGCTCGGGATCGCGTTCCGGCTCAGGCGGGAGCTGGCGGAAGCTGCGCAGCGGTTCGTGACGCGCGTGCGAGGAGAGCGCTCGACCGGACTCGAGCCGAGCGCGCCCGCTCCGGTGGCGCGATGACGCGCTACGCGGCGCCGCCCGCAGCGGCTGGCGCGGGCGGCTCGGGGTTGCCGCCCTCGCGCGCGAGGCACTCCGGGCACGTGCCGACGAGCTCGTGGTGGTGCGTGTCGAGCCGGAAGCCGTAGCGGCCCGCCACCTCTTGCTGCAGGATCTCGAACGCCTCGAACCCGAACTCGACCACCTTGCCGCAGCGGCTGCAGATGAGATGGTCGTGGTGATCCGAGCCGAAGGTGGTCTCGTAGCTCCTCGTGTCGCCGGCGACGATGGCGGGCTGGAGGATTCCGGCCTCCGCGAGGAGCGGCAGCGTGCGATAGACCGTCGCCTTCGAGCCCCGGATCCCCCGGGCCTTCAGGTCCGCGATCAGATCCTCGATCGGGTAGTGCCCCGTGCGCGCCAGGGCGGCCTCCACGATCGCGGCGCGCGCGTCCGTGAGGCGAAGGTCTTTCTTCTCCAGGAACCGCTCGAAGCGCTCGAGCGCGGCGTGAGTGCGGCTTTCCGCCGCGGAAACAGCAGGTTCGGTGGGAACCTGTCTCACAGCGCCACACCCTACCGGGCGAGTGGTCGTACGTCAATCGACGCCGAAATTTTCGGCGGCCTCCCGGACGTTCTGGCTGGCGCCGGGTGGCTCGGACGCTCTCCTCGCGCCCGTCTCCCGGTTTCCGGTAAAGGAACCCCGTGCCGACGTCCCGCCACTCCCTCGCGCCCGCTCTCGCGACGCTCGCCGCAGTCCTTCTCACCCCCGCCGCCGTCCGTGCCGGCGACCCCGCCGCGCAAGAGCTCGACGGCGCGCTGCGGACCATCGTGGAGGCGTCGCCCCTCGCCGGCGCCCGGGCCGGGATCTTCGTGTGGGACGTCGAGAGCGGGCAGACGCTGTACGCGAAGGACGCGGACGTCCTGCTGAACCCCGCCTCGAACGTGAAGCTCGTCACGTCGGCCGCGGCGCTGGCGCGCCTCGGCCCCGACTTCCGCTTCGACACCGAGCTGTACGTCGACGCGGCCTCCGCGGGCTCCTCCGCGGTGAAGGCGCTGCACGTGAAGGGCAAGGGCGACCCCTCGCTCCTGACGGAGCGGATGTGGGCGCTCGCGGGCGAGCTCGCGCATCTCGGGCTGCGACGCGTCGGCGACGTCGTCGTGGACGAGTCCTTCTTCGACGGCGAGCGCTTCGGACCTGGATTCGATCAGGAGACCGGCGACAAGAGCTACCTCGCCCCGACCGGCGCCGCCTCGCTCAACTGGAACACCATCTCGGTCCACGTCGCCCCGGGGGAGCGGCGCGGCGCGCGGGCCCGGGTCGAGCTGGAGCCGGCGAGCGATCTCTTCGAGCTGGTCGTCCGCGCGACCACGGTGGCGCCGAACGCTCGGCGCCGGCTCGTCGTGTCCTCGATCGCGGCGGGATCGCGCCAGCGCATCGTGGTGGACGGCCGCATCCCGCAGGGGAGCCGCAGCCAGGTGGTGTGGCGCCGGATCGACGAGCCGGGGCTCTACCTCGGGCACACCCTGCGCCGGCTCCTGGATCTGCGCGGAGTGAAGGTGACCGGGCGGGTGCGGATCGGCGAGGTGCCGCACGGCGCGCGCCTCGTGCACGTGTCGCAGTCGGAGTCGCTCGGGGAGATCGTGCGGCGCCTCAACAAGACCTCGAACAACTTCGTCGCCGAGCAGCTCGTGAAGGCGCTGGGCGCGCAGGTGAAGGGCGGCCCCGGATCGTGGGCCAAGGGGATCCAGGCGGTGGAGGAGTTCCTCGCCGAGATCGGCATCCCGCGTGGCGCGTACGTGATGAAGAACGGCTCCGGGCTGAACGACACGAACCGCTTCAGCGCCCGCCAGCTCGCGACGCTCCTGCGCGCCATGTGGGCGCGCTTCCCCGAGCACGCGGAGTACGTCGCGTCCCTGCCGGTGGCAGGGCGCGACGGCACGATCCGCTGGCGCATGGAGGGGACCGACGCGGAGGGGCGCCTCCGTGCCAAGACCGGCACGCTCGAGAACGTCACGAGCCTCTCCGGGTACGTCGAGACGGCCGGGCGGCGGACGCTCGCGTTCTCGATCCTGGTGAACGACTTCTCCGGGCGGCCGTCCGCGGCCGTCCGCTCGCTCGACGCGATCGGGACGGCGCTCGCGGCGAGCGGCGGCACGCCCGGGGCGCTCGGTGCGGCCGTCGCCCTCGCGAGGGGGGCGTCCGCCGATGCGAAGCCGGCGCCTGCTCCCGCAGACCTCGCCGCTTCCGTGCGGACGTACTACGCGCTCGGCCGCGCCGGCGACCCGCGCAACCTCCGCTTCCTCAGGACCGCGCTCCGCGCGGAGTCGGATCCCGCGCTCCGCCTCGCGGTCGGCGAGTGCGTGTACCTGTCCGAGCCCGACGGCGAGACCTCGCGCCGGACCTTCCTCGACGCGGTGCCGCAGGATCCTCAGGCCCTCGGGCGGCTGTGGAACGCTGCGGAGGCCGGCGTCCCCGGCGCGCACGCGCCGGTGCTCCCGTCGCTCGGCGATCTCGCCGCGGAAGGGAACGCGGACGCGCTCGCGCGCCTCGTCGAGCTCGCGCCGGCCGCCGCGCTCGACGGCCGGCTCGCCGCCACGCTCGCGGAGGTGGTGGCGGACGTGGCGGCGATGGCCCCGGAGGAGCTCGTGGCCGCGATCCGCGCCGCGTCGCCTGCGGCGCAGGAAGCGACGATCGGCGCCATCGGCGCGGGGCTCGCCGGGAGCGAGCAGCGGGAGCATCCGTTCACGGCGGCGCTTCGCGCAGCCACCGAGCGGCAGGACGAGCAGGGCGCCTTCGCCCGGACGCTCCGTCCGCGCGTCGAGGCGGCGCTCGCGGCCGGGGCGGCGGCGCGCAGCGCGCCGGCGATCGTCCCTGCGTCCGGGACGCTTCCGGCTCGCAGCCCAGGCGGCAACGTTCGCGTTCACGATCCGTAAACCGAAATCGCGCTCCTTCCGACATCGACCGACCTGTGGGGCGCGCTCGCCCTTACGCCCGCGGCGGCGCTCGCTACGATGGTGCAAGCAGTCGTTTTCGGGCGCGAGGTGGGCGGCGGCGGGGCGGGCACGGGCGCTTGGCGGGGGGAGGCTCACGTGCACGACGTGGACACGAGGAAGCGCGACGCGAGCACGCCCATCGAGCGAGGACGATCGCACGTCGTCGATCGCGTGTTCGAGGGCGATCTCACCGCGAGCGCGGTCGAGCACGTGGCGGCGGGCGCGGGGGCCGCATCGGATCTCGAGATCGAGCCGCCGCTTCGCGAGCCGGGCTCGCTCGGCGAGCGCGCCTCGACCTCGGATGCGGGGAGCGCGACCGGCGCCACGCTCGAGTGGACGGTGGCGGTCGCGATCGCGATCGCGGTGATCGTCGCGGTCGCGGTCCTGCGCGGGCCCGGGTGCGGGGTGGGCCACGTGATCCCGGACCGTTCCCCGGCGGCGATCTCGGCGCACTGATAGTACGACACGCGCGCCGAGCCGGGGATGTACGCGCCAGGCGGACGGCGCACGACAAGTGGGTCCGGCACGCACTGCACGTGCGGGTCGGGGAATCGACTTCTGCTCGCGCTGGTGGTGTCATGGGAGCGAGTGACAGGGAGGCGCAGATGGCTTCATTCATGATCAGGGCGCGGGTCGTCGCGCTCCTCGCGGTCGTCGCGTTCGTGGGCTGCAGCAAGGGCGGCGGTGGCGACCCGCCCGCGACGCAGGCTCCCCCGATCACTTGCTCCGGCACCGGCGCGAGCTGCGTGAGCGCGACGTGCTGCAACACTGCCGACACCTGCACCACCTCGCCGGCAGGCACCCTCTGCACCGCGCCCGCCGTCTGCGCCAACACCGGCGGTGACTGCACCACGGACCCGTGCTGCAACGGCGCGGACACCTGCACGTCCAACACGTGCGTCGCGCCCGCGCTGTGCGGCTCGACCGGCGGCGCGTGCTCGGCCATGGTGCCCTGCTGCAACACCGCCGACAGCTGCACGAGCGGTGTGTGCACGGTGGCCGCGTCGTGCGGCGCCGCCACCGCCGCATGCGTCACGACGGCGGACTGCTGCATCGGACTCGAATGTCCGGCCGGAACCTGCATCGTCCCCGCCTGCGCGGCGAACACCCAGGCGTGCACGATCCCGTCGCAGTGCTGCTCGGGCAGCTGCGCCGGCGACCTCTGCGTCGACGCGGTGAGCTGCAACGCGGCGGGCCTGAGCTGCTTCACGAACGCGGACTGCTGCACCAACTCGTGCGCGAACGGCGTGTGCACCCAGCCCGCGAACACCTGCACGGGTTTGGGGGTGAGCTGCCCCAGCGGCAACTCGCAGTGCTGCTCCGGCTTCTGCGACGCGGGCACCTGCGCCACGCCCGGCGTGTCGTGCACGGACGGGGGAAATGCCTGCGGCCCGGCCCTCCCAGCCTGCTGCTCGGGCGTGTGCAGCGGCGGATTCTGCACCACGAGCGCGTTCTGCAAGTCGGCGACCGCGTCCTGCGGCTCCTCCGGCGAGTGCTGCACGCTCTCCTGCCAGACGGGGACCTGCGGCGGGACCTCGTGCAAGCAGAGCGGTGCAGGCTGCACGGCCGGCACCGAGTGCTGCACCGGCGTCTGCACGGGCACGCCTGGCGCGTGCGCCGCGCTCCCCGGCGGAAACGGCTGCAAGACCCTCGGCGACAGCTGCACGCTCGGGAGCGACTGCTGCTCCGCAAACTGCCAGGGCAACACCTGCGTCCCCTCCTACACCTGCCACGCGTACAACGACATCTGCTTCCAGAGCGACGAATGCTGCTCGGGCGTCTGCGACACGACGCTCTCGAACCCGGGGCGCTGCAAGCAGATGCCCGGCAGCTGTACGCAGGACGGAAACCCCTGCGCCCAGGACTCGAACTGCTGCACGCGCCTGTGCCTCGACCTGGGCTCGGGCGTGAAGGTGTGCCAGCCGGCGAGCGGCTGCCGCATGACCGGCGACTACTGTGACAAGACGCAGGCCTGCTGCGGCGGCTCGCCCGACGCCCTCCACCCCGCGGACAACCCCTACGGCGTGTTCTGCGACACGACCGGGCGCGACACGAACCCGCCGCGGAACGACTCCAGCACGAAGGACGACTTCCGCTGCACCAACGGCACGTCCTGTAACCCGCCGGGCAACATCTGCGGCGGCTCCGGCGCGGTGAACGCGTCGCAGAACTGCTGCGACGGCAAGAAGGCGGTCTGCAAGCCCGACGCGAACGGCGTCTACCGCTGCTTCGGCGGATGCCCGAACGACGACTGCACCGCGTGCCCCACCGGCTACGACGCGAACGATCCGGCCTGCTGCATCCAGGCCGGCACGGGCATCGCGAACGTCTGCCAGTTCCGCGATCAGTGCTGCAACGGCGCGCCGTGCGTTCCCGACGCCGGCGGCGTCCTCCACTGCACGGCGCCCCCACCCAGTTGCACGCCGACAGGGGCGACGTGCACGGGCGCAGACGAGTGCTGCGCGCCGAACTCGTGCCTCTTGGACGGCGCCGGCCCCGGATTCAAGTGCGGCGTCGACACCACTTCATGCAGCGACGTGGGGATCGGCTGCACCACCGGCGCCGACTGCTGCAGCAAGCTGTGCACGGGCACGCCACTGCAGTGCGTGAGCTGCTTGCCGAACGCCACGGCCTGCACGGCCAACGGCCAGTGCTGCTCGTCGAACTGCGACCTGACGTCCCATACCTGCGTCGCACCTTGCCAGGGGCCGAGCGGGCTCTGCACCGCCGACTCGGACTGCTGCTCGGGCACGGTCTGCGTCCGGGATTCCCCGAGCGCGCCGAGCGGCACCTGCGGCGCCCCGGCGTGCGCCGCGGACGCAGAGGCGTGCAACGGCGCCACGCCGTGCTGCGCCGGGACGTGCTTCACCGCCGACTTCCAGGTCTGCACCGGGCTGGTGAGCGGCTGCACGTGCGGAGGCTTCTGAGCGGCTGGGAGCGGCCGCTCAGGAGCAGCACTCCGGTTGGGCGGCCTGCCTTCTCGGGGCCGCGCCAACCGGGCTCACGGGTTCCGGCGCCGCCCGTACCTCGCGAGTAGAACCCCGTTCAACGGCCCGCGCGCGCGTGTCAGACGCCGCTGCTAGGGTCCGGTTCCTCGCGCGGCGATCCACGCCGCGCCCGAACCGCCCGCGAGGGCTCGGAAGACGCCTGCGAACCCGCAGGCCACGGGAGAAGCGCGATGGTGAACAAGGTGATCCTCGTCGGGAACCTCGGGAAGGACCCCGAGGTCCGCTACACGTCGGGCGGACAGGCGGTCGCGAACCTCCGCATCGCCACCTCACGCTCCTGGACCGACAAGCAGACCAGTCAGCGCAAGGAAGAGACGGAGTGGCATGACGTCGAGGTCTGGGGGAAGCAGGCCGAGCAGTGCGGCGAGTACCTCGCCAAGGGCCGCCAGGTCTACGTCGAGGGCCGGCTCAAGACCGACAAGTGGCAGGACAAGCAGAGCGGTCAGGAGCGGTCGAAGGTGAAGGTCGTGGCCGACACGGTCCGGTTCCTGGGTGGGCGCGGCGCGGGCGGCGCAGCCGGCGCAGGCGGTGCGGGAGGCGGCGGACGCGGCGGGCACGGCCCCGCGGACGAGCCGCCCGGCGGATTCGAGGAAGATGCGGGCGGCGGCGGTGGGGGTGGTGGACCCCCGGGTGGCGGCGGCGGCGGCGGCCCCGACGACATTCCGTTCTAGCTTTCGGCTTCCAGGCGCGGGCCGCGCTCTGGAGCACCTGGGGCGGAGGCCGAGAGGCTTTCGCCCTTTTCATTGGGGTCGGCGCAACCCGGCGAGGCTTGCGTCCCCGACTGGATCCGGTCGGGACGTGGGGCGGACCGCCTCGTATGTTCACCCCGCGTACGTTTCGGGCGTCCGAAGCAGATGGAACGACGATGGCGGAGTCACCCTCCCGCGAGGATCCAGTGCGGCCCGAGGGACCAGCCGAGGAATCGGCGGCCGTTTGAGCCCTTCCCGAGGACCTCCCCATTCACGACAGCACGAAGGCCAGCCATCGCCGGCGCAAACCGGGTTCGGAACTCGGCCGACCCGGCATCGAGTTGCTCTGCTGCCCACCGAAGAAACTCGTCCGGCTCACCATCCCCGGCGAGCGACAGGTAGAACACCATCTGTCGCCACGCGTAGGCGGCGTTCTTGGCGGTCCTGAGCGCGCTCGGGTGCGAGCCACGCATGCGCAGCTCGCGACACACCCACTCGAAGCAGCGACGGGCCAGAGTGGGCAGCAGGGGGTGCAACGCGCGCGACACCTCGTCGAGCTCGAACAGCGTCGCGAGGTTCTGGGTCGTGATGATCTGGGCCTGCTCGATGATGGTGCCGTTCCTGGCCACAGACCAGCGGGCGCGCTCGGGAGTCCCCGCGAGTTCCTCGCACAGTCGGCCCAGGCCAGAAGAGCTCGCGACCCCGAAGCCCTGCTTCTCGAGATCGTCCAGCCGAAGAACGCGGTCGTACGGCACGCCGTAGTACCGCTCGTACAGCGAACCGCGCAGCCGGCGCGCCGCCAAGTGCGCTGCGCGAAGGAACGTCTCCGAGAACGCGCCCATGAAGATGTCGGACGCGAGCTCATTCACGAACGGCAGCGATGGACCGGCGGCGCTTGCGAGGGTGCGGACCTCGGTCACGAGCTTGTTCGGGATGACCGTGTGAGGAAACGACTCCAGAGCGAGCACGGCGACTCTGGCAAGCGTCTGCCGAGCCGCATCCGCCGAAGCCCGGTTCGACCCAACCCAGGGCTCAACGGCAGAAATCCACGGAAGCTCGCTCAGGCGAACCTGGCTCGCGAGATCGAGGAGCAGGAGCGAGCGACGACGACGAAACGCCAGGTACGTCCCCTCGTACACTCGCCGGAGAGCCGCGTCCTCGATGCTGGAGCCGCGAACGCGCGCGGCCATCTGCGGCACGACTCTGGCGAGCGTCTCGGCCGACGGGATCACTCCATCTCGGATGAGCTGCTCGGGTGGCGCCTCGGCGCACCGAGCAGCCTTCCGAGCGATCTGCCGAGGAAGCGCGGGGATCCCGAGACGGTCAGTCGCTGAGCTCACCACCCGTCCGAGGTCGGAAACTCCCTCGTCCTGAGGAAACGTCGCGAGCCGCTCTGCCGTGGCGAAGCCAATGTCCTGGTGCAGTGGCGCCCGCGCCGAGCGAATCTGTGCTGCCCGCGTGCGCTCGAGTCGCTCCGATCCGGGAGCTCCGTGCGCGGTGACATGCGAGGCGAGAATCCTGCGGATCGTACCCACGTCGCGACCCGTCAGCGTGGAGTGATCGGCTTCGCAGGCTGTGAGGTACGTCCTCAAGCGCGCGAAGTTTTCCTTCGGCTTCTCCGGTTTCGTACACAACCGCTGGCGGACCCGCGCGCTCGCATGGTCATTCAGCAGCTGGCGCGCACGGTCAGCCCACCCGGCCGGAAAGGTCCTGCATGGCCAGCCACCCTGTACGACAGGCTGGCCGTTCGGACCGCGTTCCAGCTCGCCAGACGCAGCCTTCCGCAGGGTCGGAACGTCTCCCTCGACGGTCTCCAGGAACAGCGCAACGGCACGGTCGTACAGGGGAGTCCAGACGAGCAGAGCCTCGTTCATGCGCTCGACGCGCGTGCTGCGCCGGAGCGCACGAAGGCTCCGAACGGCGTCTCCCGCCGTTTCGACGTGGAGATTACCGCCGGAGCCCAGCGGCCGGGATGCCGGGACCGGGTAGAACCGCAACCTGTCGAGAAACGGCTCGATCGTCGCCAGAAGGCCGGCCGCTCGTTCTGTCTCGCCGCGCTCGAGGAGCCAGACGATGACGAGCAGGGCAGCTTCCTCCGGAAATCGAATCCGGTAGCTGCCGCTGGTGAGCATGCCCGCGAGCTCACGACGCCCTTCGTCGCTCAGGTAGTACCGGTTCAGGGCCGCGCGCTCCGTAACGGCGCGCTGCACCGACGGGAGCTTCTCGCGCTCGTGCGGCTGGAGTGGCCCCCCAGCGGCGAGGTTCCCCGAGGCGAAACCGCCATGGAGGACCTCGAGGGTCACCCAGGGAGGCGACTCCTTGACCGGAGTTCGCGAGCCGATCTCCAGAGAGCCGTCCGCGAGCCCACGAAGGACCTGCATCCACCGCTCGGCCAGAGCCTTCGCCCGTTCCCCTCCATGCGAGAGCGCGCGCACGAGCTGCGCGAAGGGGTACCTGGGACCGATGCGGCTGTCCTTTTCTTGTTCCATGTCGCGTCGAAATAGACCTGGAGGCAGGATTCGAACCTGCGCCCTGCCGGTCCAGAGCCGGCCGCTCGCCGCTGAGCTTCTCCAGGATTGCTCGACGACGCTAGCACAGCCAGTTGCGTGGAAACGCTGTTCCGTAACGTCCCCCGACGTGAACCGAGGACGCGGGCGGGCGCCGAGGGGCATCGCATTCTTGGCTCCGCCTTGCGAGGTGCTCACCAACCTCATGGCACGGGAGGGCGTCGAGCGGACGGTCCGTGCGCCTCCTCGCGGCGGCGGCGGATGACGTAGGAGCCCACCAGCCGCGCCACGACGTTCCCGCCACCGTCGGTGACCTCGCTCGTGAGCCGGACGTCGCAGCTCCCGCTCCGGGCGAGCTCGGCGGCGATGGAGCGCCGCAACGTCTCGTCGAGGGCGAACTCGACGAAGAGCGTTCCCCTCCCCGGCGCGAGGAACTCCACGCGCAGCTTGCGGGTCACCATCACGTGGTCCGAGGGCGAGAACTGCCAGAGCACGGCCATCCCGTGGACCGTCTCGGCGAGCGCGGTGATGGCCGCGCCGTGGACCGTCCCGCCCACGTTCAGGTTTCCTCGGCGGGGAGGGAGGCGGAGGGCGACCCGGCTCGAGTCGGAGGCCACGTGGTCGACGCGCAAGCCGATGGCTCGGTTCAGCGGCACGCCGCGCTCCACGAACCATCTCCGCAGACGAGGCGTCAGCCGCGGCGCGCGGCGCTCCAGCATGCTCAGGACGTTCGCGAGGCGCATGGGCTATTCCATCCCCGCCTATCACGAGGGCGTCGCTCCTGCCCTGCGCCAACGCCGGAGGGCCTTGCGAGAACGCCGGTGCCCCCTCCTTGTACCGAGCTACCGGAACGAGGGATAGCATCGCGCGATGAGCGCCGCGCACCGCGCCGACGCAGAAACGTCCCCGGCAAGCCCCATCACGCCCGGCCTCACGCTCCGGCTCGGCCTCTCCCAGCTCGTCTGCTGGGGGATCTCCTACTACCTCATCGGCGTGTTCGCCGAGCGCATTGCGAGCCCCAGGCCCCATGTCGCTGCACGCCTTCTTCCACTGCCTCGTCGTCCTCGTCGCGGCGATCGCACTGATCGCGGCGTGGGACCGGTACCTGAGCCGCAAGCAGAGCTGAGGGCCATTCCAGCGTGTACGTGAGGTTCCTGCAGTGGCATGAGCCGGTCGCCCTCGCCATGACGCCCTCCGTCTCCAGCGATCAGGTGATCGCGACCACTTCGTACCCCGCGTCGGCGACAGCCTCCTCGAGGAGGGCATCGTCGAGGGCGGTGCCCTCGACCACGGCGAGCTTCTTGCCGAGATCGACCTCCGCCCCGGCGACCCCCTGGACGCGCGAGAGCGCCGTCTTCACGTGGGCGACGCAGTGGCCGCAGGTCATGCCCGCGATCGTGAGGTGCTTCGTCATGACCTCTCCTCTTTCCCCGCTCCATCGAGCGGCTTGAACAGCTTGAGTCGCAATGCGTTCGTCAGGACGGACACCGAGCTGAGGGACATCGCAGCCGCGGCGAAGATGGGGCTGAGGAGGGGCCCGTCGAACGCGTACAGTGCGCCCGCGGCCACCGGAATGCCGAGGACGTTGTAGCCGAAGGCCCAGAACAGGTTCTGCTCGATGTTCCGGATGACGCTCCTGGAGAGCTGGATCGCCGTGGGGACGTCCATGAGGTCGCTCCTCATGAGGACGACGTCGGCGCTCTCGATGGCGACGTCGGTGCCCGAGCCGATGGCGATGCCGATGTCCGCCTGGGCGAGGGCCGGCGCGTCGTTGATGCCGTCGCCGACCATGGCGACCCGCCAGCCCTCGGCCTGGAGCTTCGCGACCTCCGCAGCCTTGTCCTGGGGCAGGACCTCGGAGAGGACGCGGTCGATGCCGACCCGCCTCGCGATCGCCCCGGCAGTCCTCTTCGAGTCCCCGGTGATCATGGCGACCCGGATGCCCATGCGGCGGAGGGCGGCGACGGCTCGAGCGCTCGATTCCTTCACGACGTCGGCGACCGCGACGAGGCCCGCGTAGCGCCCGTCGACGGCGACGAACATCGGGGTCTTGCCCTCGGCCGACAGCCGTTCCGCGTGGATCGCGCCTTCGAGGAGATCGACCGCGCCCGCCGCCATGTGCTTCGCGTTTCCGAGGAGGACGCGGCGGCCTCCGACCGTGGCCTCGATCCCGTGGCCAGGAACGGCGCTGAAGTCGCTCACGGCATGGAGCGCCGCGCCGCGCTCCTCCGCGGCGCGTACGATGGACTCGCCCAGCGGATGCTCGGAGCCCTTCTCCGCAGCGGCGGCGAGGGAGAGCAGCCCGAGCTTGTCGAAGCCCGCCGCCGGGACGACGTCCGTCACCTCGGGCCGCCCCTTCGTGAGGGTGCCCGTCTTGTCGAAGACGACGGTGTCGATCCGGTGCGCCGTCTCGAGGGCCGCGCCCGACTTGATGAGGACGCCGTGCTCCGCCCCGATTCCGGTGCCGACCATGATCGCGGTCGGGGTCGCGAGGCCCAGCGCACAGGGGCAGGCGATGGTGAGGACGGCCACGAAGACGGTGAGCGCGAAGCCCGGCGTCTCGCCGGCGAGGAGCCACAGGCCGCCGCTGGCGACGGCGATGGCGAAGACGACGGGGACGAACCAGCCGGAGACGACGTCCGCCATCTTCGCGATGGGCGCCTTCGATCCCTGCGCGTCCTCGACGAGCTTGATGATGCGAGCGAGGACGGTGTCGGCGCCCACCTTCGTGGCGCGGAAGGTGATGGAGCCGTTCCCGTTCATGCTCCCGCCGATGACCGGCGCGCCGACCTCCTTCTCGACGGGCATGCTCTCTCCGGTGAGCATCGACTCGTCGATCGCGGTGCGACCCGTGAGGACCTCGCCGTCGACCGGGATCTTCTCGCCGGGCCGGACGCGGATGACGTCGCCCTCCTCGACCTCCTCGATCGGGAGCTCCGTCTCCGCGTCGCCGTGAACCACGGTCGCGGTCTTCGGCTGGAGCCCCATGAGCTTCTTCATCGACTCGGAGGTCCGACCCTTGGTGACGGCCTCGAGGGCCTTGCCCAGAAGGACGAGCGTGATGATGACGCCCGCCGTCTCGAAATAGAGGTTCTCCATCGCGCCCGTCTCACCGCGCGCGATTCTCACGACCGAGTGGACGCTGTAGAGGATCGCCGCCGATGTCCCCATGGCGATGAGGGAGTCCATGTTCGGGCTCCACCGCAGGATGGCCTTGAAGCCGACGACGTAGAAGCGATGGCCCGCCGCGACGATGGGGAGCACGAGGGCCGCTTCGAGCAGTGCGTGGCGGAGGGGATGGCCCATCGGGTCGACCGCCGCGGGCAAGTGCAAGCCGAGCATCGGGCCCATGGCGAGGTCGAGCAGGGGCAAGGCGAATGCCGCCGAGACGAGGAACTTGCTCCAGAGGACCCGGATCTCCCGCTCCTTTGCCTCCTGGTGCTCGTCGGCCCTGGCCCCCGCGTCGAGGGCGAGCGGCGTGTAGCCGGCCTTCGCGATCGCCTGCTTGATCTCCGAGAGCCGCACCCGCGAGCTCTCGTACTCGACGAGGGCCTTCTCCGTCGCGAAGTTCACCGACACCGAGCCGACGCCGTCGAGCTTCCCGACGACCCGCTCGACGGTCTTCGCGCAAGCGGCGCAGGTCATTCCGCCGATCGGAATGCGGACCGTCTTCCCCGCGCGATCCGGGACCGCCTCGTCGCCTGCCCTCGCCGCCGCTTGCGCCATCGTCAGCCTCCGTCGACCCGGCTATCCGACGTACTTCTCCAGGATGAGCGCGATCTCGTCGATCTTGTCGGCGCCCTTGCTCGTCCTGAACGCTTCCTTCACGCAGGTGTTCATGTGCTGCTTGAGGATGACGAGGTTCGCCTTCTTGAGCAGGGCGAGCGCGGCGAGGATCTGCTTCGACACGTCGATGCAGTACCGATCCTCCTCGACCATGCGGATGATCCCTTCCACCTGACCGCGTGCGGTCTTGAGGAGATCGAGGGCGTGGCGGCCTTCGGAGCTCGAGTGATTCAAGATCGGCCTTCCTGTCCCCTCCCCTGGGGTGGGGGGGGTACGCCGATTCATAACTCCCTCCGCCGGTGCCGGTCAAGGCCCGAGATCCGTCCTCGCGGCGGAGCCGCGCTCCTCTTCGGGGGCCCCCTGGGGGGCGAGCGGGGCCCTCTCGAACGCGCCGGCCGCCTTGAGGACGCGCAGCGCCGAGAGATTCGCCGTGAGCGTTTCCGCCGTGACGGCGAGCTCCGCGTTCCGAAAAGACGCGGTCGCATCCGCCTGCTCAACGGCGGTCGCGGCGCCGGCCTGGTACGAGGCGGAGACGAGGCGCAGGTTCTCGGCGGCGAGCTCGCGCTGCTCGCGTGCCTTCGCCGCGTTCGCCCGCGCGCTGCCCAGGTCGAGGAGCGCCTGGGTCACCTCGGCGCGCGCCCTCGCCTCCTTGCCGCGCCTCAGGGCGGCCGCCTCCGCGGCGCGCGCGCCGGCCTGCCGCAGCTCGGCCTCGCGCAGGCCGCCGTCGAAGATCGTGAGGCTCACGGCCAGCCCGGCCGCCCACGTGTCGGTCTCGCCGGTGAAGCCGCGCACGTTCGAGAGCTGGTAGCGCGCGAACGCGCCGAGCGCGGGGAGGTACCGCATGGCAACGGACCTCCGCTGCGCGCCGGCGGCCGCCTCGGAGAGCCGCGCCGCCTGGAGGTCCGGGCGGTCGCGGAGGGCAAGGTCCTCGAGCTCGCGGGGATCGGTCGGGAGCGACGGCTCTGGCGGCCGGACCACGTCGAAGTCCGGCGCCCGATCGAGGAGCAGCGCGAGCCCGACCCGCGCCGAGGCATGGGCATTCGTGGCGCGGACCACGTCCTGCTCGGCGCGGGCGCTGTCGATCTCGGCCCGCACGAGCGCGACCTTCGGCACCGTGCCGGCGCCGTAGCGCGTGCGGACATCGCCCTCCTGGCGGCGCGCGATCTCGAGGAGCCGCTTCGCGACGTCGAGCGCCTCCGCGAGCGAGGCCATGCCGTAGTACGCCTGCGCGACGCCGAACAGCACCTCCTGCCGCACCGCCGCGAGACCTCGCTCGGCGGCGCGAGCGCCGAGCCCCGCTGCGTCGATCGCGAACCAGAGCTGGGGCGCGAGCAGCGCCTGCGTGGCCTGCACCTGCGCTCCGAGCTGGTCGCGCTTCTGGAGGACCGCCTCCATGACGCCGGACGGGACGACGGCGTAGGTCGTCGGAGCACCAGGCACGCCGCCGCCGGCGGGAGGACCCTGGAGAACGCCGGTGTCGCGCACGTAGAAGCCGGT
This sequence comes from uncultured delta proteobacterium, assembly GCA_963721145.1. Taxonomy (GTDB): domain Bacteria; phylum Myxococcota; class Myxococcia; order Myxococcales; family Anaeromyxobacteraceae; genus Anaeromyxobacter. The sequence goes on from CAVRIC010000002.1 coordinate 1,118,831, forward strand.
GGGCAGGTCGAGGCGCACGTCCTGGCTGTTCCGCGTGTACGAGGCGCCGGCCGTGATCTGCGGGAGCTGCTGGCTCCACGCCTTCCACAGCTCCTCGCGCGCCTGGGCGAGCCGTTCCCGGGCGGCGGCGAGGTCGAGGTTCGCCTCGTCGGCGCGCGCGAGCGCGTCGTCGAGCGTGAGGACGGACGGGGTCTGGGACAGCGCCACGAGGAGCGCTGCGGCGGTGAACGTCGTCATGGAGATCTCCGAGGGAGCTCAGGCGGACGCGGAAACGGCCTCCGGCGATGGGTGGACGGGTGCGGCGACGCGCTCCAAGCTCTCCTCCACCGAGGGCGGGAGGAGGCGGTAGAGCACCGGGGTCACGATGCGCGTGAGCACGGTCGAGCTGACGAGTGAACGCTGCACACATTGCCAAGCGAAGTGAGCGGTGTCAACATGGAGGTATGAGGGAACCCGCTGGCACCCCTTCGAGGGGCGGCCGCTATCACCACGGCGACCTCCGGAACGCGCTCCTCGAGGCGTCGCTCGCGCTCGTCGCGAAGCACGGGGTCGAGGCGTTCAGCCTCCGCGAGGCCGCGAGGGCGGTGGGCGTGTCACCGGCCGCGGCCTACCGGCACTTCGAGGACAAGGACGCGCTGCTCGCCGCGCTCGCCCGCGACGCGTTCGACCGGCTCGCGCACCTGATGGAGCGGGCCATCTCCCGGGTGCCCGGCGAGCCGGGGACGCCCGGCCACGCGGTCGCGGCGTTCTTCGGCGTCGGCCTCGCCTACGTGGAGTTCGCGGTCCAGCACCCGTCGCAGTTCCGCGTGATGTTCGGGCCGTGGTGCCCGCACGAGCAGATCGTCGCCGCCGGGGTGCACGGGCAACGCGAACCGTACACGATCCTGGTGGACTCGCTCGACGCGCTCGTCGCCTCGGGCGCCGTGCGGGCGGAGGCGCGCGCCGGCGCGGAGATCGCCGCGTGGTCGATGGTGCACGGCCTCGCCTCGCTCATCGTCGAGGGCTCGGTGCAGCTCACGAAGGCCGAGCGCGGGCGGGCGATCCGCCACACCGAGCGCATGATCCTCGCGGCGCTCGGCTGCGACGCGTCCCTGCTCGGGGCGCCCGAGGCGCCGCTCGACACGGACCCCTGCGCGCGGACCGCGAGCGGGCGCAAGCAGTGACGGCGCGTCACGTCCGCCCGAGCGCCTCCCGGATGACGAGCGCCGACGCCCGCCGCGCCGGAACGAGCGTCGCGGCGAACGTCACCGTGGTCGCGAGCCCGAGCCACGCGAGGGCGGCCGCGGGAGAGAGGACGAGCGGGAGCGGCGCGAGGAACCCGAGGTTCCCCACCACGCGATCGACGAGGATCGTGAGCGGCACGGAGAGGGCGCACGCGAGGACGTAGCTCAGCGCGGCGATCGTGAGCCCCTCCGCGAGGAGCATCCTCGCGATCCGGGCGGGGGTGGCCCCGAGGGTCTTCATCACGGCGAGCTCGCGGGTCCGCTCGACGACGCTCACCCCCATCGCCGAGACGAGCCCGAGCGCGCCGACGATGCCCAGGATCACGGCCATCGCCACGAGGAGTTGCACGAGGACGAGGACGTGGTCGCCCATCGCGGTACGGAGCTCGGCGAGCGGCAGGACCACTTCGACCAAGGCGCCCTCCCTCTCCAGCGCCTGCTCGATGCCGCGGATCATGTCGGTCCGCTCGGCGGGCGTGCGTGCGGTGGTCGAGACCCGCAGCAGCCGCGCCTGCCCGGAGGTCGCGGTTGCGCTCGCGAACGCCGCGTCGGCCACGTAGGCGACGCCCGCGGCTCCGATCTCCTCGACGACCCCGACGAGCCGCCACGTCGTCGGCCGGCCGCCGATCGAGAGTCGCGCCTCGTCGCCGATCCGCAGCCCAGGCGCCTGAGCGAGGGCTGCGTGATTCAGCACCACGGCGTCGCTGCCGCGGTCTTCCGGGCCGAGCCAGCGACCGGCCCGGAGCGGGAACCGGACGAGCGCCGTCGCCGGCGGCGGCCCCATCGCGACGAGACTCCCGTGCCCGCGGTCCGGATAGGTGCGCACCACATCGATGGCACCGGGCCGCGTGAAGGCCGCGGGAGCGTATCCCCACGCCTCCGCCGCACGCACACCAGGCTCCCGCTCGAGCCGACCCGCGAGCGCCCTGGACACGGGCGCGTGAAGCACCACCTCCACGTCGTAGCTGCGGGTCTCGTAGACCTTGGCCACGTTCGCCTCCCACCCGCGCTTCACCTGGATGGCCGTGATGGCCATCGCGCCACCCGCGGCGAGGAGCCCGAGCGTCAGCGCGAGCCGGGCCGGCCGCCGGAGCGCGTTCCGCAGCGGCGACGGGAGGACCGCCAGCGCGGCGCGAGGCATGTCCGAGGAGGCGCCGTGGTCGTCGATCGCGTCGCGGACGCTCCGCCGGGCGGCGCGGCCGATGGGGATCGCCGAGACGAGGAGCGGCACGGCGACGCCGGCGGCGGCCTGGACCGCGAAGACCCACGCCGGGATGGCCTCGCTGGAGAGCGTGAGGTTGAGCAGGCGTGACACCGCTCCGGCGAGCGCGCGCGCGCCGACGACGACGAGCGGTGCAGCGACGAGCGCCGCCACCGCGCCGACGAGGCCGACGAGCGCGCCGTAGAGGCCCGCGATCTGCGCGGCCGTCGCGCCGAGCGTCTTCATGACGCCGATCTCCCGGACCTGCCGGGCGAGCAAGGCGGCGAAGGACGACGCGACGAGGACGGCGGAGAGGACGAGCGCCATCGTGGCGAAGGCGAGCAGCATCACCAGGACCGTGATCATCTGGCGCTGGTGCGGGTGCTGGTTGGGAGGCGGGACGCGGATCTCGCGAACCGGATGGCCGCGCTCGGTCAGGACTCGCGCCACCTCCGCCGCGCGGGCCTCGATCTCCCGCGCGTCGCCGGGCTCGCCCGAGAGGGCGATGCGGAGCTCGCCGAGCACGGGAGGCTCACCGAGGCGCGCCAGCGTGCCGCGCGTGATGTAGCCGTAGCCAGACCGCTCCTGCCAGGCGGGCGCGAGGCCCGGATCGTGGACGATGCCGGTGATGGGGACCTCGGTCGCCGCACCCTCCGGCGTCTTCACGACGACGCTCCCTCCCACGTCCGCCTCGAGCATCGAGATCGCGCTCCGCTCGACGAGCATCGTGCCGTCGGGCGGCGGCCACGCGCCGCGCTCGAGGCGGAAGCGGTTGAGCCGCACGTCGCCGAAGTCGTCGACGACGAAGAGGAGCATGCGGCGCCAGTCGCTCCCCACGCGGGCCCGCGCGAGGAACACCTCGCGGGCCTCGGCGTCGGCGATCCCGGGGAGGCGCCGGACCGCGGCCACGAGCGCGGCATCCGTGCCACCCTGGACCTCGAGCGTCGCCGCGGCGGGCCGCGTACCGAGGTAGTTGACCGCGATCTCGCGCGTGAGGATGGAGTAGGCGCCGAGGACACCGCCCACGCCGGCGAGGCTCGCGGCGATGGCCGCGATCATGAGGGCGAGCCGGCCCCGCTCCGCCCGCACGTCGCGGGCGAGCTTCGTCCAGCGCGGGCTAGCCATGTGACGCCTCCGCGCGCAGCCGCGCGTGCTGCACGTCATCGGCGACGCGGCCGTCCGCGAGCGTCACGACCCGGTCCACGAGGCCGGCGACGTCGCGCTCGTGCGTGACCATGAGAACGGTTCGCCCCTTTCCCGCGGTCGCCGCCAGGAGCTCGAGCACCGATGCCGCCGTCCTCGAGTCGAGGTTCCCCGTCGGCTCGTCCGCGACCAGGACCGGTGGGTCGTTGGCGAGCGCGCGCGCGATTGCGGCGCGCTGCTGCTGGCCGCCCGAGAGGCCCGACGGGAGCTTCCCCGCCTGGTCGGCGATCCCGACCTGCTCGAGGAGCTGCATCGCGAACGCGCGGGCCGCGCGTGCAGAACGGGTGGAGCAGAAATCCATCGGGAGCGCGACGTTCTCGAGGACCGTGAGCGTGGGGAGGAGCTGGAAGAACTGGAAGACGACACCGACGTTCCGGCCGCGCCAGGCGGCGAGCCGGCTCTCGTCGAGGTCCTCGAGCGCCGTCCCGGCCACGTGGACCTCGCCCGCGCTCGGCCGGTCGATGCCGGCGACGAGGTTGAGGAGCGTGGACTTGCCGCTGCCGGACTTGCCCACCACCGCGACGAACTCCCCCGGCGCGATCCGGAGGTCGACGTCGCGGAGGGCGGTGAAGCCGCCGCCCTCGGCGGGGTAGTGCTTCGTGACGCTGCGGAGATCGATCATATGGACACCTCGTCCTGTATTGGACATGATGTCCAGTATGAGCGGAGGCGGGCGCGACGCAATCGACAGCGAGGCCGCGAACGGCCGGTAACGGACATCCGCCGGCCCACTGTCCAGGAACGGGAGGCGCACGATGGGCGGAAAGCTCCCCGGTACGGCCGATCGCCGGGTCCAGCGCACGCGCCGCGCGCTTCGCGACGCGCTCGTGGCGCTGATCCTCGAGCGAGGCTGGGAGCGGTTCACCGTGCAGGACGTGTGCGACCGCGCGGACGTGGGGCGGTCCACGTTCTACACGCACTTCGCCGACAAGGAGGAGCTCGTCGGGGGCGGGCTCGAAGATCTGGGCAGGGCCTTGCGCGCCCAGCTCGCGGCGTCCGGGCGGACGGGCCCGCTGGGGTTCTCGCGCGGCTTGATCGAGCACGCGCACGAGCAGCGGCGGCTGTTCCTCGCCATCGTCGGCAAGAAGAGCGGGCACGTCGTGCAGCGACGGTTCCGCGAGCTCGTGCTCGAGCTCGTGCGGGAGGATCTCGCCACCGTGCTCGCCGCCGGACCGCGGCGAGACGCGGTGGTCGCCTTCGTCGCCGGTGCGTTCATCGAGCTCCTCACCTGGTCGCTCGAGGCGAGGAGCTCGCTCGCGCCGGAGGAGCTCGACACCCTCTTCCACGAGCTCGCGGAGCCGGTGCTTGCGGAGGCACGTCAGAACGCCCAGCCCAGCCCAAGGGTCAGGTAGAGGTCCACCACCTTGTGCCGGGAGCGTGGTACCCCGTGGAACGGCGCCCGATGCATTCCACCGACATCGACGCGATCGAGGGTGCGCGGTTCACGGTCCATCGTACGAGCGGCCGGAGGAGGTGGCCCGCTGCGTGGCGGCGTTCCTCCGGAGCCCCGTCGGATGACGACGGGGCCGCCTGGAAACCCTCCGGCGCGGCGCCGGCGCTGCTTCTCCGCCGCCGCCCGGAGCGTCGTCCTGGATGCCCGCCGGCGCGCGCCCACCTGCGCCGACATCCCCCGCTGAAGGACTTGCCTCGTCGTCGGTGGCGGGCCGCGCTTGCGTGATACGCTCGGCTCCGCTGCGAGATGGCGTCCATCGTCGAGAAATACGAGCAGATCCTCACTGCCGATCCCCGGTCGCGCATCTTCGTCGAGCTGGCGAAAGTGCTCGTCGATCGGGGGGAGTGCGCCCGTGCGGTGGAGGTCTGTCGCCGCGGCCTCGAGCACCACCCGAGCTCGATCCTCGGGCGGGTGACGTGGGGGCGGGCCCTGCTCGAGTCCGGCGACGCGAAGGGCGCCATGGATCAGTTCGAGATCGCGATCGCGCTCGAGCCGGCGAGCCCATACGCATACAACCACGTGGGTGAGGCGCTCATCGCGAAGGGGCTCCACCGCGAGGCGCTGCCCGTCCTCGCCCGCGCCTCGGAGCTCCAGCCGGCGGACGCGCGCATCCGCACCTGGCTCGAGGACGCGAAGCGTCGCGTGAAGGGGGAGCCCGCGCCCGCCGCCGCTCCGACGCCGCGTGCGCCGATCGCCCTCGAGGACGAGGCAGCCGAGGGCACGGAGCCGTACCGGCCAATCGCGCCGCGCGCGCGCGGGACGTCCTCGCCTGCAATCCCGACCGCGACCGGAACCGCGCCTTCGAGCTCGACCGCGAGCCCGACCCCGAACTCGACCCCGCCTCCGACCGTTCCGCCGCCGCTCCCCTCCGCGCCGGCCGCCCGGGCCAACCCGAAGTCGGTCCTCTACAACATCCCGGGCGAGTCCACGCGCGACGTCATCCCCTCGCTCGCCTCCCGGCTCGACATCCCCGCGATCCGAGATCCCAAGCCGGCTCCCGCACGCGCTGCGGATCCCGCCGAGGCGGAGCGCGCGGCGGCACGCTACGCGGAGCAGCTGCGCGAGAAGCTCCTCGCCGCCCCCGAGCCGCCTTCGTCGTTCGTCCACCGGCACCGCCGCCTGGTCCTGGGCGGCGCGCTCGCCGTCGCGCTCGGCGCGGCGGGTGGGATCTACCTGTTCGTGTCGGCGCGGAACGCGGCGATCCAGGCCGCCGGCGCCGCCGCCTACGGCAGGGCGGGGCTCGCCCGCGACACGCTCGCGTCGCTGCGCGAGGCGCACCAGCTCCTCTCGAAGGCGCGCGGGCGCTCGACGGACCCCGAGGTCGCCTCGCTCGCCGCACAGGTGGCGGCGGTCCTCGCCGCCGAGCACGACGACGAGAAGGCCCGCGATCAGGCGCGGACGCTCGTCGAGTCGGGCGAGGCCGGCGAGGGGGCCGCCGCGGCGAGCTGGCTTCTCGCGCGGAGCCCCGAGGAGCGCCAGGCGGCGGAGACGGCAATCCTCTCGGCGCCCCCGTCCTCGGGCGCGCTCGTCCAGGCGCTCGCGGGGCGGATCCTCGCCGGCCGGGGCGAAGTCCAGGGGGCGCGCGGCCGGCTCGAGATCGCGGCGCGCGCGAACCCTCCCCTGCTCCGCGCCCTGTCCGACCTCGGCGACCTCGCGTTCGCCGCGGGGGATCCCGAGGGGGCGCTCGCGTACTACGGCGCCGCCCTCGCGGCGCACCCGACGCATCCGCGCTCCATCGTGGGCGCCGCCGAGGCGCGCCTGGCCTTCGACCACGACCTGGACGTCTCGCGGAAGGAGCTCGACGCCGTCGAGGCGGATCCGGGCAGCGCGCCGCCGCAGGACCTGCGGCTGCGGTTCGAGATCGTCCGCGCCCGCGTGCAGGCCGCCCTCGGCGAGCCCGGTCCCGCCGCGGCGCGGCTCGCCCGCGCGTCCGAGACGCTCGGCGAGAGCGCCCGCCTCGCGGCGACCACCGCCGAGCTGAACCTCCAGGCGCGCGCGTGGGACAAGGCGGAGCTGGCCGCGGCCCGGGCGGTCGCGAGCGAGCCGCGCGAGCCGGATCACCACGTCCTGCTGGCCCGCGCTCGGATCGGGCGCGGGCGGTTCTCCGAGGCGCTCGCCGCGACCGACGGCGTCGACGGCCGCGCCGTCCGGATCCAGCGCGCGATCGCGCGGTACCGGCTCGGGCAGTGGAGGGAGGCACGGGCGGAGCTCGAGAAGACCGGCCGCGACGGGAAGATCCCGGCCGAGGCGGCGGTCTGGTTTGCGCTCGTCGACGTCGCGGACGGACGCGCGGCGCGGGCCGTTCCGCTGCTCGAGCGGCTCACGGCCTCGAAGACCCCGCCGCCGCACGCGCACGTCGCGCTCGGGCAGGCGCTCGAGGCCGTCGGGCGCCGCGCCGATGCGGAGTCGGCGTTCCGGACCGCCACCGCCCGCGAGCCGCTCGCGCCCGAGGGGCACGTCGCGCTCGGGCGGATCCTGCTCGCGACGGGTCGCCCCGGCGACGCGCTCGCGCCGCTCGAGCGGGCCGTGAAGCTCGACCCGACCGACCTCGCCGCACGCCGCGCGCTCGGGGAAGCGCGGCTCGAGGCGGGGCAGCCCTCTGCCGCGCGGGCAGACCTCGACTTCGTCCTGCTCGCCGCGCCGAAGGACGCCGGCGCGCTCCGGCTCGTCTCGGCGGCGTGGCTCGCGGAGGGGCAGCCGAAGGAGGCCCGGACCGCAGCGGACCGCGCCGTGGGCGTCGCGCCGAAAAACCCGACGGTGCTCCTGTCCGCCGCACGGGCGGCGCTCGCGACGGGGGACGCCGCCGCGGCCCGGAAGCTCGGGGAACGAGCCCTGAAGTCGGGCGCGAAGGGCGCGGAGCGCGACGAGGCGAAGCGGCTCGCGGGCGGACACGTACCGCGAAAGCGTTAGCGCGCGAGCCTGCGGCGCTCCCGGCGCGCGGCGCCCCCGCGAGTCAGTAAGACGGGTAGGTCTGACTCCTCACCGTGCCGGTGGCCGGGTCGTAGCTGAGGTCTGCCGGGTAGTTGAGGCCGATCAGCGCGAGCTCGGCGAGCGCGAGCAGGGCGAAGACGAGGACGCGATTCATCGGGATTCTCCGCGGTCGGTCGAGCGTAGCTCAGCCGTGCGCCGGCCGGCAAAGGCGTTCCGCGGCCCCGTGGCCGGCGCGCTCGGGGGTGCTCACTCCTTCTTCTTGAGCTGGCCCTCGTGCTCCTTGATGAACTGCCGGATGTCATCGGCCAGGTCGAGCAGCTTGAGCCACTGCTCCTGGTACAGGGTCACCGGGAAGCGACCGAGCCCGTAGACGGACACGGCGCCCTTCTCGCTGACCTTCATCGAGACGCCCCTGCTGCCGCGCGCCTTGAGGGCCGCATTCTCCGCCTTCAGCCGCTCGAGCTCTGCCTTCATCTCTTCTTCGGTTCCCACGACGCCTCCCGCCTCATGCAGTTGTAGTCGAAGACGACACGTCCGCCGACTCGTTCCCCATCATGCCATTACCGGCGCCATCTCCCCGCCTCGACGAACGAGTAGTAGCCGTTCGCCGCGACGATCACGTGGTCGCGGGCGAGGATTCCGACCAGCTCCGCCGCGGCGCGCAGGCGATCGGTGAGCTCGACGTCGTCCGCGCTCGGCGAGGGATCGCCGCTCGGATGGTTGTGGCAGAAGACGATCGAGTGCGCGCCCTCGCGCACCGCCGGCCTGAGCGCGTCCCGCGGCGACACCGGACACTGCGACAGCGAGCCCTCCGCCACCTGCGCGGCGCGGATGAGCCGGCCGCGCACGTCGAGCAGGATCACGTGGAAGCCCTCGCGCTCGGCATGAGCGGCGTGGCGCATCAGCTCGAAGACGCGGCGCGGATCGAGGCAGCGCTCGCCGCGCTGGGGTGGCGACCACGCCCCGCGGCGCCCCAGCTCGAAGGCCGCGGCGATCGCTGCCGCGCGCGCCGGCCCGATGCCGGGCACCATCGCGATCGCGTCGGCGGTCGACCAGGCCAGCTCCGGCAGCGGCACCGCCTCGAGCAGGCCCAGCGCCGCCGCCCGGGCCGAGAGGCGCGCCGTCCCGGTGCCGATGAGGAGCGCGACCAGCTCCGCGTCGGAGAGGGAGCGCGCGCCCTCGGCGAGGAGCCGCTCGCGGGGGCGCTCCACCGGGGCGGTGGGCGCGCCGGATGGTTCAGGCATGCGACACGCCGGAGCAACCGGCGTGCCATGATACCGAACGCGTGTTCAGTGGGGTCCACGCCGGCCGAGCGGCTCCCGGGCGTCCGCGCCGAGGACGGCGGGGACGCCGGAGCGCCGGTGCCCGCGGGTCACCTCGCCGCGGCGGGCAGGGGCGCGAGCTTCTCCGGCGCCTGCTTGATCAGCTCGGCCTCGATCTCGATCTTCACCTCGTCGCCCACGATCGGGCTCGCCTCGACGAGCTGGTTCCAGGCGAGGCCGAAGTCCTTGCGGTTGATCTTCGTGGACGCGGAGACGCCGCGGCGGACCATGCCCCAGGGATCCTTGATCTCGGCGGTCGGGCCGGTCACGTCGAGCACGACCGTCTTCGTCACGCCGTGGATGGTGAGATCGCCCGTCACCCTGAGCGCACCGCGGCCCGCCTTCTCCACCTTCGTGGACTTGAAGGTGATGTTCGGGAACTTCGCGACGTCGAAGAAGTTCGACGAGCGCAGGTCCTTGTCGCGATCGGCGACGCGCGTGTCGATGCTGCCGGCGTCGATGGTCGCCTCGACGGACGAGCCCGCGAGCTCCTTCTCGTCGAGCCTGGCGGAGCCGCTCAGCTTCGTGAACTCCCCCCGCACGTTGCTGATGACCATGTGCCGGATGGTGAAGCTCGCGTGGGAGTGGGCCGGGTCGATGTTCCAGGCCGTCGTGTCCGCGAGAGACAGCGCGGGGGCGAGGACGGCGGCCAGGGCGAGGACTCGCTTCATGGGTGTGCTCCTTGTGGCGGCGGGACGGGCGACATCTCGAGGGCCGTCGATTTAACCGGCCGGAGGTACCCGGCGCCCATCCCTCGCGGGGCGGGCCGTCACGTCACTGCAACCCCGGGGGTTGTAGAACTCTAGAAGAAGGCGACGCCGAGGCCGGCGCCGAGCCGGAGCAGATCGCGCGACTCGAACCCCAGCTCGCCCGCGAGGAACAGCGGGCCGAGGGGGACCCGTACGCCGAGCGCGACCTGGTACCAGGCGGTCCAGCCGCGGGGCCGCCCCGCGCCGACGCCGAACCCGAACGCCGCCTCGACGCCGCGCCGCGTCTTGAACCGCTGCGTCAGCCGCGCGAGCACGACGGGCGTCACGGTGCGCGTCGCGTCCGGAACATTCCGGTACGCCGAGCCCATCACGCCGAGATCGATCCGGCTGAACGCCCATGACGCCTCCCCGCCGTAGAAGCCGGACCCGGTTCCGCTCCCGGCGGACCCGAGCGCCTCGCCGCCCCAGATCGTGAGCCGGATGCGGGGCGGCCGCTCGTCGTCGTCGTCGCGCCACGAGGGGGAGTCCCAGTCCTCCTGCGCGAACCGGGTCTCCAGCGTCCGCTGCATCGCGGGCGGAGCGGAGGGAGCGGGTGCGGCGGCAAGCGCAGCGGCGAGGACGAGAGGGAGCACGGCGCGATCCTACGCGAGGTCGAGGGTCCAGGGGGACTCCCGGCGTAGCCCGCGTGAGCTGAATGCGCGGTCCACGTCCACGTCCAGGTCCAGGATCCGATCACGACACGGAGAGAAACCGCTCGTACAGCGCATACCCCTTCGCGAGCGCGTCGATCTCGACCCACTCGCCGCGCTGATGCGCCTGGGAGGTCGCGCCCGGGCCGAAGTTCGCGGCCGCGATGCCGTGCGCGGCGAGCCGCGCGACGTCGGTCCACGCCTGCTTCGGCTCGGACGCGACGCCGGTCCGCTCGACGAGCCGCCGGACGATGGGATGATCGCCATAGGCGGGACACGCGGGCGAGAGGTCCGTCAGCTCGACCTCGGCACCGTGCCGCGCTCCGAGGGTGCGCAGCTCGTCCGCCGCGGCCTCGAGCGTCTTGTCGGGCGCGAAGCGGAAGTTCACGTTGACCGTGCAGTGGTCCGGGACGACGTTGCGCGCCCGGCCGCCCTCGATCCGGGTGGCGGACGCGACCTCGCGGAACGTGTGGCCATTGGAGCGCGCCTCGCGCGGCGCGCGCCCGGACAGCTCGACGAGGAGCGCCCCGGCGCGGTGGACGGCGTTCTCGCCGTGCCACGGGCGGGCCGAGTGGGCGGCGCGGCCGAGGAAGGTGAAGGTCGCGTGGATCGAGCCCACGCAGCCGAGCTGCAGGACGTTGTCGGTCGGCTCGAGGCAGAGCGCCAGCTCCGTCCCGCGGAGCCGGGCGGGATCCCGCAGCACCTCCTCGAGCTCGTTCTCGAGGTACGGTCCCTCCTCGCGCGCGTAGAGGACGAGGACGAGGTCGCAGAAGCGCCGCTCGCGCGGGAGCCGCTCGGCGAGCTCCATCATGACCGCCAGCCCGCCCTTCATGTCCGACGCGCCGGGCGCGACGATCCGCCCGCCCTCGCGCCGCGGGGAATGCCGATCCTCCTCGTGGACCGGGACGGTGTCGAGGTGCCCGCAGAGCGCGACGAGCGGACGCTGCTCCGCGGCGGCTGCGGGGGTGGAGGGACGATCGACGTGGACGACGAGCGAGCTCCGGATGCGCTCGACCCGGGCGAAGCGCCCGCGCGCCCAGGCCTCGACGTCGTCCGCGATCTCGCGCTCCGTGCCGATCGGCGAGAAGCGCGCGCAGAGCGCCTCGGTGCGCCGGGCGAGCGCCTCGGCGAGCTCGGTCGGCCCTGCGGCGGACATCACACCTGGACCTCGAACTCGCGCAGCGCCTGGTTGAGCGAGACCTTCTTGTCGGTCGCGGCGCTGCGCCGGCCGACGATGAGCGCGCAAGGGATCTGGTAGGTGCCGGCCGGGTACTGCTTCGGCCGCGTGCCCGGGATGACGACGGACCGGGCCGGGACGCGCCCCTTGAGGACGACCTCCGCCGGTCCGGTCACGTCGATGATCGGCGTCGAGGCGGTGATCACGACGTTCGCGCCGAGCACCGCCTCCTCCTCGACGAGCACGCCCTCGACGAGGATGCAGCGGCTCCCGATGAACGCGCCGTCCTCGATGATGTTCGGCCGCGCGCCGGGCGGCTCGAGCACGCCGCCGATTCCGACGCCGCCGGCGAGGTGGACGTTCGCGCCCACCTGGGCGCACGATCCGACCGTCGCCCACGTGTCCACCATCGACCCGGCGCCGACGCGCGCGCCGATGTTCACGAAGCCCGGCATGAGCACCACGCCCGCCTCGAGATGCGCACCGAAACGGGCGACGCCCCCGGGGACGACCCGCACCCCGGCCTTCTCGAGGTCCTTCTTGAGCGGGACCTTGTCGCGGCTCTGGAACGGTCCGAACTCCTCGGTCTCCATCGTCGAGATGGCGAAGAAGAGGTTCACCGCCTGCATGAGCCAGGCGTTCACCTTCCACTCGCCCTCGACCTTCTGCGCGACGCGCAGCTCGCCGCGATCGAGCGCGTGGAGCGCCTGCACCACCGCCGCCTTGTAGAGCGGGTCGGCGAGCTTCGTCCGGTCCTGGAAGGCCGCCTCGATGCGCTTCTGCACGTCCTCGAAGTCCGTCATGTCCTCACCTTCACCCTGGACCAGGCCCGCACCGCCTCCTCGCACTCGGCGAGGGTGGGAACGAGCGCGACCCGGATATACCCCTCGCCGGCGCCGAACGCAGTGCCCGGCGCCACCACGATCCCCTCGTCGAGGAGGCGCCGCGCGTACCCGCCCGAGGTCTCGCCTGCCGGGACCTTCACCCACAGGTACAGCGTCGCCTCGGAGGCGTCCGCCGAGAGGCCGTGCTGGGCGAAGAAGGCGAGGAACCGGTCGCGCTTCGTGCGGAAGATGTCGCGCCGCTCGGCGGCGTGCGCATCCTCGGTCCACGCGGCGACCGCGGCGGGCGCAACGAACTCGGGCGAGGCCACCCCGGGGTGGCTCCGGAGCTTCCGCAGGATCGCGATGAGGTCGGGATCGCCCGCCATGAACCCGGTGCGGTAGCCGGTCATGCCGCTCCGCTTCGAGCAGGAGTGGATCGCGACCACGTTCTCGACCTGGACCTCGAGCATCGAGGGGGGCGGCGCACCGAAGTAGATGTCCGCGTAGCACTCGTCGGACGCGACGATGAAGCCGTACTTCCGGGCCGCGTCGCCGACGCGGCGGAGGTAGTCGCGCGGGGCCACCGCGCCGGTCGGATTGTGCGGGTAGCTCACCCAGAACACGAGCGTCTCCCGGAGCACCTCCTCTCCCACGTCCTCCGGGTCGAGGAGGAAGCGGCGCCGCGCCGTGAGCGGGACGAGCACGGGCTCGAGCCCGGCGAAGCGGGCGCCGACCTCGTAGGTCGGGTAGCCCGGATCGGGGATCACCACCTTGCGCCGGCGCGGGTCGCCCGCGAAGGCGAGCGGCAGGTGGAAGATCGCCTCCTTGGCTCCGGCGCAGGCGAGGACCTGGCTCTCGGGCTCGACGACGACGCCGAAGCGGCGCTGGAGATACCCTGCCGCGGCGCGGCGGAGCGCGACGGTCCCGAACGCGCTCGGGTACTGCGAGACCTCGGGAACGCCGCGCCGGAGCGCTTCCTTCACGAAGGGAGGCGTCGGCTCCTTCGGATCCCCGAGGCCGAAGTCGAAGAGCCGCTTGCCGCCGGCGACGAGGGCGCGGCGGCGCTCGTCGAGCTCCACCATGAGGTTCTTCTGGACCTGGCCGAGGACCGGGTTCTTCGGGGCGCTCTGCACGGAAGCCCGAAGAATAATCGAAGTGCGAGCGCCCATGCATTATACGTGGACCCGCATGCTCCACTACGACGTGGTGGTCATCGGCTCGGGGCCGGCCGGCGAGAACGGCGCGATCACCGCCGCCTTTGCCGGGAAGAAGGTGGCGCTCGTCGAGAAGGAGGCGGTGCCCGGCGGCGCCTCGGCCAACACCGGCACCATCCCCTCGAAGGCGCTCCGCGAGACCGCCCTCGCGATCCAGCAGGCGCGCAGCCGCGACGCCCACGGCATCGAGGTGAAGGTCTCGGGCACCGTCACCGTTCCGGAGCTGATGGGCCGCCGCGGGCTCGTCACCGGCCGCGAGCACTCCCGCATCCGGGCGGCGCTCAACCGCGCCGGGGTCGAGCAGTTCCGCGGGACCGCCAGCTTCGCCGACCCGCACACGATCAAGGTGAAGATCCCGGGCGGCGCGGGGATGTTCCAGGAGCTCCGCGCGGACGTGGTCCTGCTCGCCACGGGGACCCGCCCGTTCCACCCGCCGCTGTACACGATCGACAACGTCCACGTCTACGACTCGGACTCGATCCTCCTGCTCGACCGCGTGCCGCGCTCGCTGGCGATCCTGGGCGGCGGGGTGGCGGGCTGCGAGTACGCCTCGCTCTTCGCCGCGCTCGGGGTGCACGTCTCGCTCATCGACTCGAAGGAGCGGCTCCTCCCCTGGCTCGATGCGGAGCTGTCGCACGCGATGCAGGACCTCTTCGCGATGACCGGCATCGAGCTGCACCAGCAGGTGCGCGCGCAGAAGCTCGAGCCCGGCGACCGCGACGTCCTCGTCACGCTCTCCGACGGCTCGCGGCTCGTCGCCGAGAAGGTGCTCGTCGCCGCCGGACGGGTCGGGACGGTCGAGCTGCTCAACCTGCCCGCGGCGGGGCTCACGGCGACGGAGAAGGGGCTCCTCGAGGTGAACGCGCACTTCCAGACCGCGGTGCCGCACGTCTACGCGGCCGGCGATCTGGTGGGGTTCCCGATGCTCGCCTCGGTCTCGATGGAGCAGGGGCGCGTGGCGATGTCGCACGCCTGCGGCGCCGAGCGGCGCGAGCTCACGAGCCTGCTGCCGGTGGGCATCTACACCATCCCCGAGGTCTCCTCGATCGGCGAGACGGAGGAGTCGCTCCGCGCGAAGGGGCGCGCGTACGTCGCCGGCAAGACGAGCCTCGTCGGAAACGCCCGCGCGAACCTCATCGGCGAGGCGGTCGGGTTCCTGAAGCTCCTCGCCGATGCGAACGACGGGAAGGTGCTGGGCGTCCACTGCATCGGCCCGCACGCCTCGGAGCTCGTCCACCTCGGCCAGGCGGTGATGAGCCTCGGCGGCGACCTGCAGCTACTTCGCCGAGGCGGTGTTCAACTACCCGACGCTCGGCGAGGCGTACAAGTACGCCGCCTTCGACGCGCTCGATCGCATCCGCGAGCGGCGGGTGACGCCGATCGATCGCGCCGCGTCGAAGTGATGGCTGCTCGCCCGAGCTGAACTCGTCCTGGTCCTGGTCTTGGACCCACCCAGGTCGAGGTCGAGGTCGAGGTCCACGTCCAGGATTCAACTTGAAGCGGAACGCATGGTGCCGGTGAGAAATGAGCGGGACGGTGTGCGGCCGTCCCGCTCGCCCCTGCCCCGCCCTGCCGAAGCCGAGGGACCCGGCGCTCCCCCTCCCGGCGCGCCGGGTCCCGGCCTTCCTCCCCGCGATCCGCTTCGGTCGCGTCATCGGGTGGCTGCGGTCGCGCTCGCGGCGCGCCGCTGATTGCCGTCCCCGATTGACTGAATTGTACATCCGGACCGCGCCGGCGAGACGCGGGCACGCTGCGGCTTATCGTCGCCGCACCGCGAGCAGGTGCACGACTTGCGTGCAACACTGCGCCACTTCACCCAGCGGCACCCGGACGTGGCGATACGCGCGCGATCTATCCGAGCCGCGCGCGCGCCTGGGCGAGGGCCGTGTGAACCGCCTCGAGCGCCCGCTTCGCCTCCGCGAGCTCGTCGCGCTCCCGGCGTGCGCGGTCGAGCTCCGCGCCGAGCTGGTCGCGCTCGCGAGCGAGCTCGCCGACCGCGCCGCGGAGCCGCGCGCCGTCCGCCCCGGCGATCCGCAGCTCCTCGGACAGGCGCTCCACCTCTGCCTCGCGGTCGGCGCGGAGCCGCGCCTCCTCGTCCGCGCGCTTCCCGAGGTCCTCGAGCAGCCGGGCGCGCTCCTCGTCGAGCGTGGCGAGCGCCTGGGCGCGCCGGACCGACTCGTCCCGCTCCTCCTCGAGCGCTTCCATCTCGCCGAGCAGGTCGCGCAGGACGCCGCGCTTCTCCTCCAGCTCCTTCTCGGCGGCGGCGAGCCGCTCGCTCGCGGAGCGCCCCTCGCCCGCCCCGCGCGCCAGCTCGCGCCGGACCTCGTCGAGGTCTCCGCGGAGCGCCTCCTCGCGCTCGCGCGCCCGGACGAGCTCGGCCTCGAGGTCGTGCACGATGGCGAGGACGCTCTCGGCTGCCCGGGCGGGATCGGCGGGGACCGCGGGCGCGCGCGGCTGCGGGCGCGAAGCCTCCGCCACCCGCCGCTTGATCTTGTCGAGCCGCTCCTTGCGGGAGAGGACGTCGTTCGTCTCGTCGCTGCCGATCGTGGACGTGGTCGTGGACGTCGACGTGGTCGTGGACCTGGACCTGGTCGCCGTCGGGCTCGCGTTCGCGGTCGGGATCGCGGTCGGGATCGTGGTCGGGGTCGTGGTCGGGGTCGCGGTCCCCTTCGACTCCGCGCCGCCTAGGGCGGCGCTACGCTCAGGGTGAGCGGGCGTCGGAGTCGGGGTCGCAGCCGGAAGCTCGCTCGTCCCCGCGCGGCCGAGCCTGGGCTTCAGCTTCGGGACGTTGGCGTCGAAGGCCTTGCGCATGATCACGCTCCCGCGGCGCCCGCGGCCGCCCCGGCCGCGCGCCGGATCCGCCCGAGGATCTCGTCCTGGACGGCGTCGATGTCGGTCGCCCCCTTCGAGTCGGGGTCGTAGCCGAAGATCGGGCAGCCCTCGCTCGACGCCTGGGCGAACTTGGTGCACTGCCGGACCACGCTGTCGAGCAGGTAGTCCGCGTAGTGCGTCCTGAGCGCGTCGAGCGCCTCGCGCGCGATCCGGAAGGTCTGGTTGAAGGCGTTCACGACGATGAAGATGTTCTCGAGCTGGTGCGAGAGGTCCTTCTCGAGCCCCTGGATCGTCTCGAAGAGGAGCCGGAGCCCGTCGTAGGAGAGGAAGTCGGCGAGCACCGGGATGATGAGGTCGTTCGCCGCCATGAGCGCGTTCAGGTTGAGGAGCCCGAACGAGGGCGGCGCGTCCATCACCACGAAGTCGTAGCGCGCCGCGACGCCCTGGAGCGCGTTCCGCAGCGCGAAACTCGCGACCGGCGAGCGGCATGAGCGCGAGGTCGATCGTGCTCATGGCGAGGTTGGCCGGGACGAGCGCGAGCCCGGGCATGCGCGGTCTCGATGGTGACCTCGTCGAGCGGCATCTTGCGGATGAGCACGTCGTGGAGCGTCCGCTCCGCCGTCCCGCCCTCCTGGCCGAGGCACTTGGTGGCGTGCCCCTGGCTGTCGAGGTCGATCATCAGCACGCGGTAGCCGCGCTCGGCGAGCCGGTACGCGTAGGACGACGAGAGGCTGGTCTTGCCGGTGCCGCCCTTGAAGTTGAGGAAGAGCTGGACGCGCGGGGGGAACGGGTCCGGAGGACGCCGCAGCTTCTCGCGGAGAACCGGGAGGTCGTCGGGCGCGAACCCGTCCTTCTTCCCGAGCGCGCCCTCCACCTGCTTGGGGGTCGCGCCGACGATCTCGGCGAGGCGCTTGGCGCTGTAGCGGACGTTGTCCATCGCGTCTCCTGGATGCTTCAGCTCATGAACCAGCGGGTGCCGCGCCGCTCCACGCTGCCGCGTACCGCGAGGACCGCGAGGGCCGCATCGACGCGGTCCGCCGGGGTCCCGAGCACGGAGGCGAGCTGCTCCGCGCTGCAGCCGCGGAGCGCCGCGCGGATCTCGCCGACGACGCGCGCCTCGAGATCGTCGGCTCCGGGCTCCGGCGCATCGACGACTGCGACGGCGGTGCGGGATCGGAGGGGCGAAAGGGAGGTTGCGGCCGAGGTCGAGGCCCTTCGACTTCGCGCCGACGCTTCCGCGTCGGCGCTACGCTCAGGGTGAACGGCCGAGTCTTCGGTCGAGGTCGAGGTGGCGGTCGGGGTCGGGGTCGGGACGGGAAGCGGCCGGGCGCGCTCGTGGACGTGGGCGGTCGCCGCGATCACCCGCTCGGCGGTCGCCTTCGTGGTCGCCGCGCTGCGGAGGACGGCGGCCCTGAGCTCGTCCCCGTCCATCGCGGCGAGCTTCTCGGAGATCCGCCGGCAGCTCGCGCGCCGCGCGGAGGCGGGACCGTCCGCGTCCACCGCCTCGCCCGCGACGCGGCCGAGGGAGGTCGCCGCAGCCCGGCGCACGGAGAGGTCCGGGTGCTCGAGCCCGCGGGCGAGCGCGCCCTGCGCGCGCGCGCTCGGGCGTCCCGAGAGCGCCGCGGCGGCGGCCCGCGCCACGCCGCGATCAGCGTCCGACAGCGCGGTCGCGAGCGCCTCGTCGGCGCGATCACCGGCGGCGAAGCCGAGGAGGAGGGCCGCGCGCCTGCGCACGAGCGGGCTCTCGTCGGAGAGGGACGCCGCGAGCCGCTCGGTCGCGCGGGGGTCGCCGGCGGCGGCGAGCGCCTCGAGGGCCGCGATCCGCACCGCGGGCCGAGCGTCGCCGAGCTCACGCGCCGCGAGGTCCGCCGCGAACGGCCCCTTCACCCGCGCGAGCGCCGCGAGGAGCGCCGCCTTCACCTCGGGCTCGCGCTCGCGCCCGAGCGCCGTCGCCAGGAGCGGCGCGGCGGCGCGCGAGCCGAGCGCCTCGAGCGCGTGGACCGCGCGGAGACGCTTCCCCGTGTCCGGCGCGTCCAGGTCCGCCATCGACCGCTCGTAGAGCGCCCGATCGGAGCGCGTCGCGAGGAGGTCCTTCATCCGCGTCGCATCGCCGACCGTCACGCCCACGCGTCCGGCTGCGTCGAAGCGCCCGCCCAGCTCCGCGATGCTCGCGCGCCGTCCGCCCCGGTCCGCCGTCGCCACGGCGGGGCCCCCGTCTCGCGCGGCGGCGCCGAACCCTGCCGCCACCGCCGACGCCTTGAACGCACGGAGCGTCTCGATCTCGGCGCGCAGCTCGGCGATGAACCCCGCGAGATCCGCCTGCCCGTCCTCTTCCGCAGAAGCCTCGGACCCGTCCGGCGCACCCGCGATCCGGGCGCGGTCCACGAGGCCGGCGAGGAGCCGCTCCCGCTCCGCCTCGAGCAGCCGGACGCGCTCCGCGGCCTCGTCCGCGCGCCGGTCGCCGTCGCCGCGCTGCACCTTCTCTGCGGCGAGGGCCTGCTCCAGCTCGACCTCGCGCCGGCGTGAGGCGGACGCATCGCCGCGCGCACGCTCCGCTGCGGTCTGCGCGGAGGCGAGCTCCGACTCGAGCTGCGAGACCCTGCACTCGAAGAAGACGATCTTCTCGAGCGCGCTCCGGAGGAGGCCCTCCGGGTCCTGCATGTGCCTCGAGCTGCCCGACCCGCCGTCCATACCCGCCCGCCCACCCCGCCGCCCGTGGAGATCCCGACTGATCATGGGATCTTGCGACGATATCGGAGACTACGACAGCGGGATCCGCGAGGCAAATATTTGACACCGCGCGCGCGGCGATGATCCCGGATTCACTCTCGGTCGCTTCAGCGCGGGGGCGGGGCGGCCGCGGGCGGGCGCGGAGCCCGCTCCTCGTACTCGCGCTCGGTCTCGACCTCGAGCGGCGCGGCGTGCTCGGAGGACGGCAGAGGCGGCGGCGGTCCCTCGCCGCCGACGGCGCCGCGCGCGAGGTCCTCGCGCAGGAGGGCCGCCTCGGGAGGCGTCGCGATGCCGGGAAACTCGGGCGGCACCGGGATCCGCCACGAGGGGCCCACCTCGCCGGCGGCGAGGGCGAAGAGGTCCCGACCCGAGCGCGCGAGGATGAGCTCGCCGTCGCGGACGCCGCGCACCTCGTCGTAGCGCGCCACGTGGTCGGTGCGGAACAGGATCGGGAGCCCCTTCCGGATCGCGAAGCCCTGCTCGTACAGCGCGGTGACCCGGCCGAGCGACGTCCCGTCGAGGTCGCGCACGCGCTGGCCGATCCGGACCCCGTTCCGCTGTCGCATGCCGAAGGTGTAGCGATCGGCGGCCACCCAGGCACCCGCCGGAGGGGACGCCCCCGGCGGTCAGATCCGGTCCAGGTCTTCCTTCCCGATGTTCGGAAGCCACGGGAGGAGCTCGTACTGCGCGACCTGCGCCTTCACGAACGGGTCGCCGTCCCTCACCCCCAGCAGGGCGGCGTCCGCGCCCTCGTCCGGGACGCGGAGCAGCAGCCCCCCGCCGAAGCGGGGCTCGAACGGGCCGGAGGCGACGAGGATCCCCTTCGCCTTCAGCTCGCGCAGGTAGGCGCGGTGCGGGTCGACGAACTTCAGGACCTCTTCGAGCGGCTTTCGGTAGCGGATGATCGCGAGGGCGTACATGCCGCTCTCATAGCACGGGGGTCACGCGCGCTTCACCCGCGTCGCGCGCACCTTCGTCACGCGGCGCGGATCCGCCTCGGCGACGGTGAACACCCATCCCCGCCAGAACAGGCGATCGCCCTTCGAGGGGATCGCCCCCGCGATCGAATTCAGGAAGCCGGCCATCGTCTCGTAGCCGTCGTCCTCCGGCACGTCGGCGGCGGCCGCCACGTTGAACTCGCGGACCGCCGCCTCGCCCTGCACGGTGAAGGTGCCGTCGGAGTGGACCTCGACCGCGCGCCCTTCCTCGTCGAACTCGTCGCTGATCTCGCCCACGATCTGCTCGAGCACGTCCTCGATCGTGCAGAGCCCCATGATGCCGCCGTGCTCGTCGACGACGAACGCCATGTGGAGGTGCTTGCGCTGCAGCTCGCGCAGGAGCTGCTCGATCGGCTTCGACCAGGGCACGAAGTGGGCGGGGCGGAGCAGGTCGCGGAGCACGATCAGCTCCGGGTGCGCGAGGAGCGGGACGAGATCGCGCGCGTGCAGCACGCCCTCGATCCGGTCGAGGTTCTCGCGGAAGACCGGCATGCGCGAGTGCCCCTCCTCCGCGAGCATGCGGAGGATCTCGGGCACGGGCGTCTCCACCTCGACCGCGACCACGTCGGTCCGCGGGACCATGACGTCGCGGGCGACCTTGTCGCGGAACTCGAACACGTTGTGGATGAGCTCGCTCGTCGCCTCGGCGCCGCGCCCCTGCCGCTTCGCGTAGTCGGCGAGCGCGCGCTCCATCTCGTCGAGCGGCGGCGGCGGCAGGGTGAACCGGCCGCGGCTCCCCGTCAGGACGCGGACGAGCAACGCGAGCGGCCGCAGCACGGCGCGGAGCGCGCGGAAGGGAACCGCGAGCGCGAGCGCCACGGGCTCGCCGTGCGTCGCCCCGAGGCCGCGCCCGGCGGCGGCGAGCGGGAGCGACACCAGGGACGCGAGGAGCGCGGCGCCGAGCCCTCCCCACCAGCGGGCCCCGGACGCGAGCACCGCGCCGACGAACCCCGCGACGAAGCCGGCCAGGATCGTCGAGATCGTCGCGACGGCGCGCCCGGTGAAGGCGGTGTCCTCGGGGTCCTCGTACAGGCGCACGAGCGCCCGGGCGCGTGCGCCCGCCTCGGGCTCGGCCAGGAGCTCCTGCGCCCGGGAGAGCCCGACCGCGACGAGCGAGGACTCGAGCGCCGCCGCGATCGCCCGCACCACGAGGAGCGCCAGCGCGACGAAGGTGAGCGCTGTGATCTCCTGGAGGTCCCACGCCATCTGAGGGCCACCCTAGCAAACCCCGGGCAGGCTGTCGGGGGGCGGATTTGCTATAAGCCGCGCCATGGCGAAGAAGGCTCGGGTGTTCGTGACGTTGAAGCGCGGCGTGCTCGACCCACAGGGGTCGGCGGTCAACCGGGCGCTGCACGCGATGGGGTACGGCGAGGTGGCGGACGTGCGGCTCGGGAAGCTCATCGAGGTGACCCTCGACGAGAAGGTGCCGGAGGCGCAGGAGCGCACGCGCCTCGACGAGATGTGCCGCAAGCTCCTCGCGAACACCGTCATCGAGGACTACAGGATCGAGCTGTGATGCTTCGACTCCGCGCCGCTCCGCGGCGCCCGGCCGAGGGCCAACGGAAATGCACGTAGGGATCGTCACCTTCCCCGGCTCGAACTGCGACCACGACGTCTACCACGTGGTGAAGCACGCCTGCGGGGCGGACGCCGCGTACGTGTGGCACAAGGACCGGCTGCCGGCGGGGCTCGACGCGGTGATCCTCCCCGGCGGCTTCAGCTACGGCGACTACCTGCGCTGCGGCGCGCTCGCGCGCTTCTCGCCGGTGATGGAGGACGTCGTCGCGTTCGCGCGCGGCGGCGGGCCGGTCCTCGGCATCTGCAACGGCTTCCAGATCCTCTGCGAGTCCGGGCTCCTCCCCGGCGTCCTCATGCGCAACGCCTCGCTCAAGTTCCTCTGCCGCGACGTGACGCTCAGGATCGACGGGCAGGAGACCCCCGTGACGCGCGGCCTCGCCGGCCGGACGCTCACGATGCCGGTCGCGCACGCGGAGGGAAACTACTTCGCGGATGCCGAGACGCTCGATCGCCTCGAGGGCGAGGGGCAGGTCGCCTTCCGGTACGTGGGCGGGGCGCCGAACGGCGCCGCCCGCGACATCGCCGGGATCTCCGGCGGGCCGCGCCGCAACGTGGTCGGGCTCATGCCCCACCCGGAGCGGGCAGCGGAGCCGATCCTCGGCCGGGACGATGGGCGGCGGGTGTTCGAGGCGCTGCTCTCGACCTGAACTCGAGTTACCTCCTCTCCGTGTGAACGTCGACCTCGCCGGACCGTCGGGACGCCTCGAGGGCCTCATCGACGGCCCTTTGAACCCCGCGTTCGCCGCGGTCGTCTGCCATCCCCACCCGGCTCGAGGCGGGACGATGCACACGCACGCGGCGTACCGGATCGCGAAGGCAGTCGCGGCGCGCAGCGGCGCCGCGCTCCGGTTCAACTTCCGAGGCGTCGGTCGGTCCGCAGGCGCGTACGACCAGGGCCTGGGCGAGGCGGACGACGCGCGGGCGGCGCTGGACTGGCTCGCGCGCGAGAAGCCGGGCGTGCCGCTCCTCTCGTGCGGGTTCTCTTTCGGCGCCTGGATGGCGGTCGTCGCGGGCGGCAACGATCCTCGTGTCCATGGTTTGCTCCTCGCGGGGGTCGCCCTCCGGGCGGAAGGCGTCGAGGACTTCCGCGAGACCGGACGCCTCCGCACGGTGGAGAAGCCGGTCGCGGTCGTCCAGGCGGAGCGCGACGCGTTCGCCACGCCCGCGGAGATCGAGGACGCCCTCCGCGGCTCACGCGGGCCGCGCCGGCTCACGGCGGTACCCGGAGCGACGCACCTGTTCGTGGAGGACCTGCCCGGCCTGCAGCGCGAGGCAGAGGCCGCCCTCGGATGGCTCCTCGGGGAGACGCCATGACCCTCGGCGTGCGCCGGTCGGCCGATGCCCTCGCCGCCTCCACTGCGGATCTCGCCCGCGCCTGGCGTGGCGCACGGGCGGTGGCCCGGCCGGGGTGCTTCCCCGGGCTCCTCGACGGCCTGATCGAGCCGCTCCTCGCCCTGGCCGCGGAGGCGCTCGCCGGCGACGGCGACCCCGGCGCGCCCTGGGCCGACGTGGTGGGAGTCGTCCGGGTCGACGCGCGCGACCGGAGGCGCACGCTGGGTGAGCTTGACGCAGAGTGGGACGTGCTGGAGCAGGTGCTGCGCGCGGCGTGCGACGCGCTCGGCGCCGGCGAAGACGTGCGCGGGTGGATCTCACGGGCGGTCGTCATCGCCCGGGCGGGGTCCTGGACGCTCCTCGCGGGGGGCGGCCCGCGCGGCGTCCTGGTCGTGAAGGTGCTCTCGGAGCTCGGGCCTACGCGGCGTGCGCGTGCTCCCGCACCGCCGTGAGCAGGTCCGAGAGCTCGAACGGCTTCTGGAGATAGCCTGCGGCGTCGATGCCGGGCATACGCCCGAGCGCCGACAGGACGATGACCGGGATGCGCTCGAGCTCGGGGTCGCGCTTCCGCTCGGCGCAGAACTCCCAGCCGCTCATTCCGGGCATCATGAGGTCGAGCAAGACCACGCTCGGGTGGAAAGCGCGCGCCTTCCGGAGCGCCTCTGCCCCGTCGCCCGCGCCGAGCACCTGATACCCTTCCTCGGCAAGCAGCTCGGTGACCGCCTCGCGGATGTCGTTCTCGTCATCAACCACCAGTACGGACACCATCAACCAAGAGATATTTACGCTGTCCCCGGCCCGCAAACGCACGCCGAACGAGCCTGTGGGGGAGCCCCCCTCCGGCGGTACGTTCAGGTCCCCGCGAACTGGACGCCTTCGAACACGAGCGTCGGGGTCCGCATCGCGGAGTAGGGATAGGGATCGTTCCCGACGGCCACGAGCTGCCGCCAGAGCTCGAGGTGGTTGCCGGAGACGTTCATCTCGCCGACCGGCTCGGCCAGGCGTCCGCCGCGCACCCGGAAGCCCTGCACGCCGAGCGAGAAGTCGCCGGTCGTGCCGTTGGAGTTGCCGCCCAGGAAGCCGGTGACCAGGATCCCGTCGCCCATCTCCCGCAGGAGGTCCGCTTGCGAGCGCGAGCCCAGGCGCCAGGCGAGGTTCGACGCGCGCGCGGTGGTGGGCGGCATCCCGAGCTTCCGGCCGTAGTAGGTGTCGACGTAGTAGCTCCGCAGGACGCCGCCCTCGAAGACCGGGAACCGCCGCGCCGCGATCCCCTCGCCGTCGTAGAGGCGCGAGCCGAGACCGCGCGGAACGAGCGGGTCGTCCGCGAGGTCGAGGAGCGCGCTGCCGACGGCCGCGCCGAGCTTGCCCTCGAGGAACGAGCGCTTCTGCTGGAGCGCCGCCGCCGCGAGCGGCCCGAGCAGCGCGGCGACGAGCCGTCCGCCGGCGCGCGCGTCGACCACCATCGTCATCAGCGCCGACTCGCCCTTCGCGGACCCGAGGCGGGCGAGGGCGCGCTCGGCGGCGCGCCTCCCGACCGCCTGCGCCGGCTCGAGCGCGGCGAGGAACCGGCCGCCCGAGGCCGCCGAGTCCTCCGGCCGGCGGCCGTCCGCGTCCTTCACCGTCACCTCGGCGGAGATCCAGAAGTCGGTGCCGCGCCGCGTCCCCTCGAAGCCGTTCGAGGGGACGAGGACGCTCTCGGCGCGCGTGTCGGAGACGCCGGTCGAGACCGAGAGGATCCGGTCGGCGCCCGGCACCGCGCGGGCGGCCGCCTCGAGCTCCTCGGCCATGCGCGCGGCGCGTCGCGGCGTCGAGCGCGCCGTGCGACGGGGTCCTCGAGCTCCAGGTCGACCTGCGCCTGGCCCCGGTAGAGCGCCGGGTCGGGCAGCCGCCGGAACGGGTCGGGCGCGAGCGCGCGCGCGAGCGCCACCGCGTCCTCGACGAAGCGGTCGAGCGCGTCGGGGCGCAGGTCGCTCGTGGAGACGGAGGCGTAGCGGCCGTCGACGTAGAGGTCGAGCCCGAGGCCGCGCGTGGTCGCCTCGGAGACCTTCTCGACCTTGCCGTCGCGCCAGGCGACCTCGACCTGGCGCGCCCGGCCAGCCGCCGCGGCGGCCTCGCCCGCGCCCTTCTTCGCGGCGAGGTCCGCGGCGCGGCGGGCGGCGTCGCGGCGATCGGTCATCGGAGGTCCAGTCCAAGTCCGGTCCAGGTCCAGGCTCACGTTCCCCGCCCGCCGACGGTCATGGAGGAGACGCGCACGGTGGGCAGCCCCTGCGAGACCGGCACGCTCTGGCCGTCCTTGCCGCAGGTCCAGCCGCCCTCGTCGATGGCGAGGTCGTCGACGACCATGTCCACCTGCTCGAGCACCTTGCGGCCCGTTGCCGATGACGTTCACGTCCTTGACCGGCCGGGTGAGCTTGCCGTCCTCGATGAGGCAGCCGTTCTTCACGTAGAAGGTGAAGTCGCCGGCGCCGATCTGGACCTGGCCGTTCGAGAAGTTCTGCGCAGTAGATGCCCTTCTTCACCGAGCGGATGATCTCCTCCGGTCGGTGCGGCCCGGGCAGCATGTAGGTGGAGCGCATGCGCGGCAGCGGCGGGTGGCGGTAGCTCTCGCGCCGGCCGTTGCCGGTGGGGGCGACGCCGTAGTGGCGCGCCGAGATCGCGTCGTGCAGGTAGGTGGCGAGCACGCCGTTCTCGACGAGCACGGTGCGTGCCGGCCGCGTTGCCCTCGTCGTCCACGTTGATCGCGCCGCGCGCGTCCGGCGGCGGTGCCGTCGTCGACGATGTTCACGAACGGCTGCGGCGATGGGCTTGCCGATCTTGTCGGCGTAGATGGAGATGCCCTTGCGGTTGAAGTCGGCCTCCATGCCGTGGCCGATGGCCTCGTGGAGCAGGATGCCGGAGGAGCCGGCGGCGAGCACCACCGGCATCTCGCCGGCCGGCGGCGGCCCGGCCTCGAAGAGGATGGTCGGTGCGCGCCACCGCCTCGCGCACCACGCCGGTCGAGCCGCTCGGGCGTGTAGAACTCGAAGCCGGCGCGGCCGGCGACGTTGTAGCCGTTCTGCTCGCGCCGGCCGTCCTGCTCGGCCGAGCAGCGAGAGCGAGAGCAGCGTCATCGGCTGCACGTCCTCGACGAGCCGGCCCGTCGAGTCGGCGACGAGGATCGCGCCCGCCTCGTCGCGCAGGTGGACGTTCACCTTCTGGACGCGCGGGTCGGCGGCGAAGGCCCGCTGCGTTGAGGCCGGCGAGCGAGCGGCAGCTTCTCGTCCGGCCGCACCTCCTCCCAGGGCCGGACGAGCGGGTAGCGGTCCGGGCAGGTCGGCGGCGACGTGGAAGCCGCGTCGGGCCCGGCGCGCGACGGGCCCGTCGGCGATGGCGGCGGCGGTCCGGGCGCACTCGAGGAGCGGCGGGGAGCGACAGGTCCTCGGTGTAGCCGTAGCCGGTCTGGTCGCCCTTCACGACCCGGACGCCGACGCCCAGCTCGACCGACGCGTAGGCGCGGTTCACCGCGCCGTCCTCGAGCCCCAGGTCGGTCGCGACCCGGTGCTGGAAGAAGACGTCGGCGGAGTCGCCGCCGCGCGAGAGCGCCGCGGCGAGCGCCTCGGCGATGAGCCGCTCGGTCACGCCGAAGCGGGCGAAGTAGCCGATCCCCTCGCGCGGCGCGCCGCGCTGCTCCAGTCCATTCATCCCGCCTTTGTAACCCGGACCGGCGCGAGCCGCCCCCGGGACGCCGGGGCGCTCACCCGCTCACGGGCGGATGCCGGCACGGATCCCGGCGCTCGCCTCGAAGCCGCGGCCCGGCGCTCCGGTCCGGATCGCGCCCGACGCATAGACCGCGACCGGCCGATCGTTCACCGCCACGACCACCCGCTCGACCGTCAGGCGTCCTTCGAGGAACCCCTCCGCGCCGCCGGGCACGGCGAGCGCCGACCCGCCGCGCAGCGCGAGCGCGAGGACGTGGAGGCCGTCCTGCGACTCGGCGCGCACGTCGACGACGCCCGCCGTGAACGGGACGATGTCGTGGACCGTCTCCTCGCCCCTCCGGATCCGGACGCCCCAGGACAGCTCGGGGCCGAAGGCGAGGCGCCGGAGCGGGCCGTGCCCACCGAGATCGAGGAGGAGCGCCGAGCGGATCGGCGCGAGGCGCAGGTCCCGGGGGCGCTCCGCGTCCCAGACCGCCCCGCCGACCTCGACGCGGAGCCCGACGTCGAACGGGAACGGCAGCCGCAGCGGCCGCGGGCCGGGGACGAGCACGAACGGGCTCGCCCGATGGCGGACGAAGGTGCCGCGCCAGGCGAGCCCCTCGGCCGCGCGCGGCTCCCCGCCGCCGCTCGTGAAGAGCGCACGCGCCTCGCCGAAGGTCTGGTCCGCGAGCCACTCGAGCGTCCCGCCGCGGGTCCGGACGTCGCGCCTCCATCGGAATGCCGCGCCGAGCTCGAGCGCCCCCCCGGCGAAGGGCTCCCTTCCTCCTCCTGCCCCGCCCACGGACAGCTCGAGCCGGTTCCCCGGGTCGAAGCAGAGCGCGAACGTCCGCCCGCGCGCGTCCGTCGCGACGCACGGATCGCCCGCCTGCGCGGCGAGCGCGAGGGCGAGGAGGGCGGCCGCCACGGCCCGGCCCTACAGCTGTTCCTGGTGGGCGGCGTCGCGGCGAGGCGGCGCCCAGAGGTTGAAGCGGACGGAGGCCGTCCCCTGGAAGTGCCACTTCGCCGGCAGCTCGGGGACGTCGTTCCGGCTCTGGACGCGCCCGTCGAGGACGAGGGAGAGCGGCTGATCGTTCACCGCGAGGAAGATCCACTCGTACTCGGCCTTCCCGGTGTAACGATGGCGGCGCGAGGGGAGCCGCTCCACGGCGGGATCGGTGGGCTGGAAGTCGCCGGACCCGGCCGGGCGGATCCACTCGGCGAGGAACGTCCCGCGCGCGTGGTGGAACCCCGCCCGGTCGAGCGTCAGGTCGAGGTCCGCGCCGGCCTGCGGGGTCCAGGCGGAGTCCGTGAGCTGGTCCACCTTCTCGAAGCCCGTGCCGCCGCGAAGCCGCACGAACGAGGCGAGATCGCGCGAGCGCCACAGGTCGAGCGTCAGCGCCGCCGCGCCGAACGACACCCGGTCGAACCAGCGACGGGTCTCGGTCCGGAGCGTCTCGACCCGCACCACCTCGAGCCAGCCGCCGACATAGAGGGGCGGGTCGAAGCGGCGCGGCTTGCCGACGAACGTCGTGATCCGGACGAGCGGCGAGGGGTAGGCGCGCGAGGCGTCCACGCCGAACACGGTGAAGTCGGCGAAGGTGCCGTCGAATCCGACGAAGGTCTCGAGCGCGCGCACCCGTGCGAGCGCCGGAGCGCCCGCCATCCGGAACGGGATGTCCCAGCGCACGCCGGCGGTCGCCTCGCCCTGATCGGACCAGGGGAAGCTGCCCGCGCCGTACCCGGCGCCGAGCCAGATGCGCCGAGCGAGGTCGAAGTTCACCTGCATGACGCGCTGCCGCTCGTCACGCCGCCAGCCAGGGGGCGTTTCGGCGAGCGCCGGGACGACGGTGTAGCCCTGCGGGATGAGGTCCTCCTCGCGCCAGCCGGGGAGGACGCAAGGCGAGGCGCGGTCGAGGTCGGCTCTCGGGTCGCCGTCCGGGGACAGCTCGGCGTCGGGCGCCACGAGACAGGTCTTCGGGCCCGCGTCGCACTGCGCGCGCCAGCGTCCCCCGCCCGGGCGCTCGAAGCAGCGGGACGTCCGGTCGAGCCGGAGGACCGCCGCGCCCTCCGGGACGAGCGCAGGCGGGGGCGGCTTCGCGGGGACGACGCGCGGCTCCGCGAGCGTGATGGGCCGCTGCGGGGCGGCCCGCCCTGGCGCGGCCTCTGCGGCAGGCGGCTGGCCGGCGCTCGGCGCGGGGGCTTGCCCGAGCGCGACCGCCAGGATCGACAGCGCGTGAACGACGGACATGGCGTCCTCCCCTTCGGATGCGGGGAGGCTCCGGACGACCGATCCGTGACGCCCCCCTCGGGGGGTAATGTTCCTCCGGTTGGGCGGCGGCCGGGAAGTGCTAAAGCTTCGAGCATGCCCAGGGCGAGCGTGAACGGGACGGAGCTGCACTACCGGGACAGCGGGACCTCGAAGGACGTGGTGCTGCTCCTGCACGCGTTCCCGCTTCACTCCGGGATGTGGTCGCGCCAGATCGCGGCGCTCGAGAAGCGTCACCGCGTCGTCGCGCCCGACTACCGCGGCCTCGGCAAGAGCAGCGTGCCCCCCGAGGCCTCGACGATGGACCTGCTCGCGCAGGACGTCCGCGCGCTCATGCAGCACCTCCGGATCGAGCGGGCCGCGGTGGCCGGACTGTCGATGGGGGGGTATCTCGCCTTCGAGCTCTACCGGCAGGCGCCGGGCCTGTTCCGCGGCATCGCCCTGTGCGACACGCGCGCGGGCGCGGACACCGACGAGGGGAAGACGACGCGAGAGAAGTTCGCGAAGACCGTCCTCGAGAAGGGGCTCTCCTGGGTGGCGGACGAGATGATGCCGAAGCTCCTCAGGCCCGAGCCGGATCCGGCGATCGTGAAGGAGGTGCGCTCGCTCATCTCCGGCGGAACGCCCGCCGGGATCGCCGCGGCGCAGCGCGGGATGGCGCGCCGCCCCGACTCGACCCCGACGCTCGCCGCGATCGGCTGCCCGACGCTCGTCATCGTGGGCGAGCACGACCAGCTCACGCCGCCGGCCGAGTCGGAGAAGATGGCGAAGGCGGTGAAGGGCGCGAAGCTCGTGAAGGTCCCCGACGCGGGCCACCTCTCGAACATGGAGAACCCGGACGCGTTCAACGCCGCGCTCCAGGTGTTCGTGGACGCGCTGCCGGCGTAGGCGATCACCGCGGCGAAGGCGCCGCGACGCGATCTCCAGAGCCCCGCTCACGTCCGGTTCGTGCTCCGCAGGGTCCACGCGCCCCCAGTCCGCTCCAGCTCGGTGACGGACGCGTGATCGACGGCGATCCGGAAGCACGCGTCCGGGCTCGCGCCCAGGACCTCGGCCAGGACGACCCGGACCACCCCCGCGTGCGCGACGACCGCGACGCGCCGCCCCTCCTCGCACGAGCAGATCGCCTCGACCGCGGGGAGGACGCGGGCGCGCAGATCGTCCCAGCTCTCTCCGCCCGGGAAGCGCACCGTCCCGGGCGAGCTGACCCAGGCGCGAAACGCCTCCGGGTGGCGAAGCTCGGCCTGCTCGTACGTCAGCCCCTCGAATCCGCCGAAGTCGATCTCGCGAAGCCGCTCGTCGAGCTTCACCTTCCCGTCGGCAGCTCCGGCGATCGCACGCGCGGTGTCGAGGGCGCGCCGGCTCGGGCTCGAGTAGAGGGCGTCAACGCCGGCCCCCGCGAGCGTCGACGCCGCCCGCCGGGCCTGCTCCAGACCCAGAGCGGAGAGCCCCGGATTCGAGCCGCCCGCAGCACACGCCGCGCGCCCACTCCTCCGGCTCGCCGTGCCGGACGAGGAAGAGGCGGGTCCCGCCGGCCGCCGCCGGGTCGCTCATCCGAGCGCCACGCCCGCGACGAGAGCGAGCGACTCGGCGAGCTCCACCGACGCGCCCATGGTGTCCCCCGTGACGCCCCCGATGCGACGGCGGCAGGCGAGCCCGTGCCCGAGCGCGAACGCCGCGACCGCGCCCAGCGCGAGGACGCCGCGCACGCCCGCGAGCCCCACCGCGGCGCCCACCACGAGCAGCGTCGCGCCCGCGAGCTCGAGCCTGCCGGCGCCGTCCGTCACCGTCCGCCCGAGGCCGTCGCCGGCCCGCGCGTACGGCAGCGCGCGCGCGAGCGCCACCGGGACCCAGCGGGCCAGCGCCGGCGCGAGCACGATCCATCGCCACGCGCCTGCCGACGCGAGGGCCACGAGCGCCGCGGCCTTCACGGCCAGCACCAGGACGAGCGCGGTCGCGCCGAAGGCGCCGACGGCGTGATCGCGCATGATCGCGAGCGCGTGCTCGCGATCGCGGCCGCCGCCGAACCCGTCGGCGGTGTCGGCGAGGCCGTCGAGGTGGAGCGCGCCCGTGAGCGCCGCCGCGAGGGCCACCGCGAGGACCGCCGCGAGCGTCGCCGGCAGCCGCGCCGCCATCACGTGGAGCGCGCCGGCCTGGGCGCCGCCGAGCAGGAGGCCCACCGCGGGAAAGAGGAGCGACGCGCGCCCGACCGCCCGCGCGTCGAGCGTGCCCGACCGCGGGACGGGAAGCCGGGTCAGGAACGCGATGGCGACGAGGAGCCGGTTCACGGGGCGCTCTCGCCGAGCTGGGGCCGCGGGAGGTCGAGCCCGACGATGCGCGAGAGAAGGTTCCAGTCGAACGCCTCGCCCACCGCGCGCGCCAGCCGGTCGTAGGACGCCTGCCGCCCCGCGCCGGCCCGGGCGGGCGCGGCGGGCAGGCCGCGGCGCGCGCGCAGGTGATCGAGGAGCGCGGCGCGCACGCCCTCGTTCTCCAGGATGCCGTGGAGCATCGTGCCCACCACCGCCCCGCCCGCGCCCACCGCGCCATCGGGGACCGCGCACGGCCGCTCGTTCCGGGAGATGACGTCGAACGCCGGGCGGCCGCCGTCCGCGCGTGCGGTGACGCCCATGTGGATCTCGTACCCCGCGATCGGAGCGCCGTCCCGCGGCTGGAGGAACGAGGCCTCCACCGCGCGGGCCCGCACCTGGGTGGTCACCTTCTCACGGCTGAACCGGGTCGAGAGCGGCAGGAGCCCGAGGCCGTCGGCGCGAAGCACCTCCGACTCGATGCCGAGCGGGTCCTCGACGGCGCCGCCGAGCATCTGGCAGCCACCGCAGAGCCCGAGCACCGGCTCGCCGCGGCCGGCGCGGGCCGCGATCTCCTCCGCGAAGCCGGCCGCCTAGCCAGGCGAGGTCCGGGATCGTGCTCTTCGAGCCAGGAAGGATGACGAGGTCGGCACCGCGCAGCTCGGCGGCGCGCTCGACGAAACGGACGACGACGCCCGGCTCGTGCTCGAGCGGCTCGAAGTCGTCGAAGTTCGAGATGCGCGGGAGCCGAACCACGGCGACGTCGAGGTCGCCCGGACCGGCGCGCCGGGTCCGCGGCCGCTCGTCGAGCGAGACCGAGTCCTCGTCGGCGATGCGCAGCCCGCGAAGGTAGGGCAGCACGCCGAGGACCGGGATGCCGGTCCGGTTGCGCAGGAAGTCGAGCCCCGGCTCGAGGAGCGCGAGGTCGCCGCGGAACTTGTTGACCACGAACGCCTGACCCGAGCGCGCTCGTCGGGCTCGAGCAGCTCGATCGTGCCGACGAACGCGGCGAAGACGCCGCCGCGGTCGATGTCGCCCACGAGGAGCACCGGCGCGTCCACCGCGCGCGCCACGTCCATGTTGACGATGTCGCGATCCTTGAGGTTCACCTCGGCGGGGCTGCCCGCCCCCTCGATGACCACCAGGTCGCACGCGCGCCGCAGCCGCGCGAGGCTCTCGCGCGACGACGCGGCGCAGCTCGGGCTTGCGGGCGTGGTACTCGGCGGCATGCAGGCTCGCCCACGGCTTGCCGAGCACGACCACCTGCGAGCGGGCGTCCCCCTCGGGCTTGAGGAGGATCGGGTTCATGTCGACCGTCGCGGGCAGGCCGGCGGCCTCGGCCTGCACCGCCTGCGCGCGCCCGATCTCGCCGCCGTCGGAGGCGACGGCGGCGTTGAGCGCCATGTTCTGCGCCTTGAACGGCGCGACGCGCAGGCCGGCGCGCGCGGAACAGCCGGCACAGGCCGGTGACGAGCAGGCTCTTGCCCACCGACGACGCGGTCCCCTGGACCATGATGGTGCGCGCGGTCACGCGTGCTCCTCCGCGAGCGCGGCGAGGAGCCGCTCCCGCTCCGGCGCCGGGCGCACCGCGACCCGGACGATCCCCGGGCAGGCCGAACGAGGCGCAGTCGCGCACGAGAACATGCCGCGCGAGGAGGCGCCGCCGCAGCGCGGCCGCGTCGGCGCAGCGGAACACCAGGTACGGCGCGACGGACGGGAACGGCTCGATCCCGAGGGCGCGCAGGCCCGCCTCGAGCGCGCGCCGGTCGGCGCGGAGCCGCTCGCGGCTCTCCGCGACGAACGCCTCGCTCGCGATCGCCGCGCATCCGGCCGCCTGCGCGAGCGTCCCGGTCGGCCAGGCCGGGCGGGCCGCGTCGATCGCCAGGACGATGGGCTCGGGCGCGAGGAGATACCCGGCGCGCACGCCCGGGACGGCGTGGTCCTTCGTGAGCGATCGGAGCCGGAGCACGTTGATCCGGCAACTTCCGCTCGAGGTCCTCGTGTCGATCGCTCAGGGCGAGGAAGGATTCGTCGAGGAGGAACAGCACGTCCTCGTGCGCCCGGGCGAGGCGGAGCACGTCGTCGTGCGCGAGCGCGGCGCCCGTCGGCGACGTCGGCGTGCAGAGCGCCACCGCGCCGGCGCGCTCGCGGCGGAGGACGTCGGAGATCGCGTCCACGTCCGGCACGAACCCGCGCTCCTCCCGGGCGTGCCACGCGAGCACGTGAGCGCCCGCCGCCTCCGCCGCCGCCCGCACCTCGCCGAAGGCGGGCTCGACGACGAGGAGCGCGCCGCCCGCGCAGCACGGAGCGGCGAGCGTCCAGAGGAGCTCGCTCGCGCCGTTGCCGAACGCGACGCGGCCGGGCGAAACGCGCCAGCGCGCGGCGAGCGCCTCGCGCACCTCGGTCGCGTCGGGATCCGGGTAGCGATCGAGCGGCGCTGCGCGGATCGCCTCGAGCGACGGCCGGGCACGGGCCGTACGGGTTCACGTTCACGCT
The DNA here is from genome assembly GCA_963721145.1 of uncultured delta proteobacterium. Taxonomy (GTDB): domain Bacteria; phylum Myxococcota; class Myxococcia; order Myxococcales; family Anaeromyxobacteraceae; genus Anaeromyxobacter. The sequence continues at coordinate 1,152,993 of CAVRIC010000002.1, forward strand.
GAAGTCGACGACGGCGGGCGGGATCGACGCCGAGCGCCCGGAGCTCGGCGAGGCGCGAGTCCGCCGTGGACCCGCCCCGTGGCGGCGTCTCGTGCGCTAGCCACGGGGCACCCCGAGGGACGCGATGGCGAGCGCGACCGCGAGCGCGAGGGCGGCCGCCACGGTGCACGAGGCGCCATGCTCTGGCGATCGTGGGGGCGCCGACGGGCTCGAGCGCGTCGCCGAGCCGGTAGTGGCCCACCTTCTCGAGCTCGACGCCGAGGAGCCCGGCCATCGCCGCCATCGGCCGTCCGGCGTTCGGGCTCTCGGTGCTTGCCCCCGTCGCGCCGCAGCACGCGCGCGCCGCGCCGCAGCGTCGCGGCCCGAGAGCGCGCCCGCGGCGAGGAGGAGGGCCGCCGTGAGCCGCGCCGGGAACGAGGTTCGCGCAGGTCGTCGAGCCGCGCCGCGCACTTGCCGAGCCACTCGTAGCGACCGCGGTAGCCGATGCGCGCGTCGAGCGTGTTGACGGCGCGGTAGGCGACGGCGCCGGGGACGCCGGCGACGAGCGAACCAGAAGAGCGGCGCGACGAAGCTGTCGGAGAGGTTCTCCGCCACCGACTCGACCGCCGCGGCCGCGACCTGGGCCTCGCCGAGCGCCGACGCGTCGCGGCTGCACAGCGCCCGCAGCCGGAAGCGCGCCGCGGCGAGGTCGCGCCCGTCGAGCGCCGAGCGCACCTCCGCGGCCGCGCGGCCGAGCGCGCGGACCGCGAAGGCGGACTTGAGGAGGAGCACCATCGTGAAGAGCCTGGCCGCCGGCCACGGCGCCGCGAGCGAGACCAGCGCCGCAGCGCCCCCCGCGAACACCGCGGGGACCGCGAGCGCCATCGCCGCCCCGTAAGCGAGCTGCGCGGCGTTCCCCGTGCGCGGCGCCCGGCGCTCGAGCGCGCCGATGGCACGCCCCATCCACACGACGGGATGGAGCGCCGCGGGGAGCTCCCCTGCGATCGCGTCGAGCGCGAACGCCAGCGCCAGCGCGAGCGCCGCGTCGGGCGGCGGTCCGATCACCGCACCGCCCCGCTGACGCCGGCGTCGTCGAAGCTCGCCATCTCGCGAAGCACGCGGATCGACGCCTCGACGATCGCCATGGCGAGCGCCGCGCCGGTGCCTTCCCCGAGGCGGAGGTCGAGATCGAGGAGCGGCTTCGTCCCGAGCGCTTGCAGGAGCGCGCGGTGCCCCGCCTCGACGGACCGGTGCGACGCGAGGATCGCCCCGCGGGCGTCGGGCGCGATCCGCGCCGCGGCGAGCGCGCCCGCCGTCGCGATGAACCCGTCGGTCAGGACCGGGATGCCGCGGGACGCGGCGCCGAGCACCACCCCGGCGAGGCCGGCGATCTCGAACCCGCCGAGACGCGCGAGCGTGTCGATCGCGTCGAGCGCCTCGCACGGCACCGCCGCGTTGACGTCGAGGGCGCGCCGGATCACGTCCACCTTGTGCTGCCAGGTCGCGTCGTCGATGCCCGTCCCGCGGCCGGTCACCTCCGCGGGCGACATGCCGGTGAACGCCGCCGTGAGCGCGCTCGCCGCGGTGGTGTTCGCGATGCCCATCTCCCCGAGGCCGACGAGCGTCACGCCGTCGTCGGCGAGCTCCTCCGCGATGCCGATGCCGGTCTCGAGCGCGCGCACCGCCTCGGCGCGCGTCATCGCCGGGCCGATCGCCATGTTGCGCGTGCCCGCGGCGACCCGCGCGGAGCGCACCCCGGGAAGCGGCGGGAGCTCCTCCTTCACGCCCATGTCGACGACGACGAGCTGCGCGCCGGCCTGGCGGGCGAGGACGTTGATCGCGGCGCCGCCGGCGGCGAAGTTCCGGACCATCTGGCCGGTGACCGCCTGCGGGAACGCGCTCACGCTCTCGTCGGCGACGCCGTGATCGCCAGCCATCACGACGACCGCCTTCACCGGCAGCTCCGGCGTCGGCGTCCTCTGGATGCCCGCCACGGCGCACGCGACCTCCTCGAGCCGGCCGAGGCTGCCGAGCGGCTTCGTCTTGCGATCGAGCCTCCGCTGCACGTCGGCGGCGATCTCGGCGGAGGGCGGACGGAGGCGGGCGAGGGTGGTCTCGAGCTGGGTCATGAGGGATCTCCAGGGTTGCGGGTTTCCACGATGGGACCGGGGCGGATGCGAAGGACGGTGCCGAGCGCGGCGAGGTAGAGGCGATCGGCGCGGGCGGCGAGGACCTGGTGGGCGCGGCCGGCGACGTCGCGGAAGGCCCGGCCGAGGGCGCTCTCCGGCACGACGCCCATGCCGACCTCGTTCGTGACCAGGATCGAGCGGAACGGCGCCGTCGCGAGCGCGCCGAGGAGCCTCTCGACGCGGGAGGCGATCTCCGCGGGCGGGTCGCCTCGCAGGAGCAGGTTCGAGAGCCACAGCGTCAGGCAGTCGATCACGGCCACGTCGACGCCGCGCAGCGCCGACACCGCGCGCGCCAGCTCGAGCGGCTCCTCCACGGTGGAGAACTCGGCGCCGCGCTCCTCGCGGTGGCGGGCGATCCGCTCGCGCATCTCCCCGTCCCGCGCCTCGGCGGTCGCGACGAAGGCGCGGCGGGGCCCCAGCGACCGCGCGAGCGCCAGCGCGAAGGCGCTCTTGCCGGAGCGGGCGCCCCCGCCGACGAGGATGAGCTCGCTCACGGCCCGCGCTCCCGCTTCCACTGCGAGACGCCGCGCGCGACCGCGTCGTGGACGGCAGCGCCGACGAGGTGGCCTGCCAGCGTGTGCTTGCCGGCGTAGCGGAGCCCGCGCCCGGGCGGCGCCGCCACCACGACGCAGTCCGTTCCGGTGCCGGTCGCCGCGAGCCCGCTCCGGCCGCTCGACACCGCGCCCTCGAGGACCGCGAGCGTGCGCGCCTCGACGGCGATCGAGAGCGCCTCCACGAGGGCACCGTCGGACAGCGGCTCCGAGAGCTGGCAGAGCAGGTTGATGGTGCCGATGCGGGCGGACGGACCGGGCGGATCGCCCGCGCGCAAGGCGTTCCCGAGCCCGACCGTCGCCACGCAGCGGGCGCGCAGGCCGCCGCCGGTCCGCTCCGCCTCCACGTACGCATCGAGCGATCGGCTCGTGAGGAGCCCCACCGCGCCGGGCAGCCCGAGGCGCGCGAGCCCCTCGCGCAGGAGCTGCTCCGGGTCGGCCGGCGGGCGCAGCTCGTCGTCGCGGACCTCGCGCCACACGACGTCGGTCGCGACGCGGCGGCCGCCGCCGACCACCGCCCAGGACAGGACCTGGTGCGGGCCCCCGAGCTCGACGACGAGCCAGCGCCCCTCGCGCCTGAGCGACGGGGCGGAGCGCGCGTGCGCGGCCGTCATCCGGACCTCCTCGAGGCGGCGCACGCGGCGACGAACCCCTCGGCGGCGGCCGGGCACGAGGCCCAGTGCGCGTGGACGTACGACGCGAGCACGCTCCCCTCTCCGTAGCCCTCGGCGAACGGCTCGCCGCCGCGCCGCCGCCGGACGGCGTACGCTCGCGGCGCGCCCTCGGGCATGCCCTCCAGCTCCGAGGTGCGGAACTCGTGACCGCGGAACCGGAGCCCGGCGGGACCGAGGAGCGTCGGCGCGCGCGTCTCCACCTCGGCGTAGCCGAGCGCGGCGAGCCGAGGACGGACCGTGGCGACGCCCGGGACGAGGCCGACCATCGGGTGCTCCGCGCCGTCGCGGGTCCGGATCGCCTGGGCGAGGTACATGAGCCCGCCGCACTCCGCGTACACCGGCCGCCCCGCCTGCACGAACGCGCGGATCGCGTCGCGCATCCGGACGTTCGCGGCGAGGGCGCCCGCGTGCTCCTCGGGGTAGCCGCCGCCGAGGAGCAGGCCGTCGACGTCGGGGAGCGCCGCGTCGCGAACCGGCGAGAACCGGACGAGCGCCGCGCCGAGCGACTCGAGCCGCGCGAGGTTGTCCTCGTAGTAAAAGTGGAACGCCTCGTCGAACGCGACCCCGATCCGGCATCGCGCCGCTCCGGACGGAGACGGGATCGCGGCGGCGGGGACGTCGAGCGGCGCCACGTCGCGCGCGAGCGCGAGGAGGCCGTCGAGATCGATCGACTCCTCCGCGATCTCGGCCCAGCGCGCGAGCGCGGCGTCCCCGAGGACCGCGGCGTCCGCCGCGAAGAGACCGAGGTGGCGCTCGGGGAAGCGCAGCTCCTCGACGTCGGGCAGGGCTCCGGCGAGGACCCGCGGCGCGAGCGCCTCGCGCAGCAGGTCGGCGTGACGGCGGCTCCCGACGCGGTTCGCGAGGATCGCCGCGACGCGCACGGCCGGGTCGAAGGTCGCGAGCCCATGCGCCACCGCCGCCACGGTGCGCGCCATCCCCGAGGCGTCCAGCACGGCGATCACCGGCGCGCCGAGCCACTTCGCCATCTCCGCCGTCGAGCCCTCCTCGCCGAGCGGCGACGCGCCGTCGAAGAGCCCCATCACCCCCTCGACGAGCGCGACGTCGGCGCCGGCGGAGGCGCGCCCGAACGTGGCGAGCGACGCCTCGCGCCCCATCATCCAGCCGTCGAGGTTGTGGCTCGGGGCGCCGGCGGCACGCGCGTGCCAGGTCGGGTCGAGGTAGTCCGGGCCGCACTTGAACGGCGCGACGCGCAGGCCGCGCCGGCGCAGCGCCGCTGTGAGCGCGACGGCGACGGTCGTCTTCCCGGCGCCGCTCGAGGCGGCGGCGAGGACGAGGCGCGGCATCGCGGCGGCGGCCATCAGAAATCCACCCCCGGCTGCGCGCGCACGCCACGGTCGAACGGGTGCTTCACCTTGCGCATCTCGGTCACGAGATCGGCCGCCTCGACGAGTGCCGGCGGCGCGTCGCGCCCGGTCGCGACCACGTGGACCCCTGCCGGCCGCGCGGCGAGCGCGCCGAGGACCTCCGCCTGGTCGAGCCAGCCGTACGAGAGGGGATACGTGATCTCGTCGAGCACGACGACGGCGTGCTCGCCGCTCCGGAGGAGCTCGGCCGCGCGGGTCCAGGCGGCACGCGCCGCGTCGGCGTGGCGCGCCGGGTCGTCACCCTCCCAGGTGAACCCCTCGCCCATGACGAGCAGGTCGAGCCCCGGGGTGCCCTCGGCGAAGAGGCGCTCCCCGGTCTTCCAGCGGCCTTTCACGAACTGGACGACGGCGACGCGGAGCCCGCGGCCGAGCGCGCGCAGCGCCAGCCCGAGCGCGGCGGTCGTCTTCCCCTTCCCGTCTCCGGTGTAGACGAGGAGCAGCCCCGGCTCGGCGACGGAATCGTGCGCCTCGCGACGGCTTGGGGTTGTGGGATGCGCTCTGGCGCTCACGCCGCCGCCTCCCGCGCGAGGGCGAGGAGCCGCTCACGGAACGCGACCACCTCTCCCACCACCACGATCGCGGGCCCATCGTGCCGCTCGGCGGCGACGCGCGACGCGAGGTCGGCGAGCGTGCCCACCACCACACGCTCCTCGGGCCGGGTCGCCGAGCCGATCCATGCGGCCGGCGTCGCCGGCGCGCGCCCGTGCTCGACGAGCCGGGCGAGGTTCGCCGCGAGCGCGCGGGCGCCCATGTAGAGGACGAGCGTCCCGCTCGACACGAGGCGCGGCCAGCCGCTGCGCCCGCCCGATCCGCTCAGCTCGTGGGCGGTCGCGAACGTGACGTCGGAGCTGAGGTCGCGGTGCGTGAGCGGGATGAGGGCGCTCGCCGCGGCGCCCAGCGCGGCGGTGATCCCGGGCACGACCTCGAACGGGATCCCCGCCTCCGCGAGCGCCTCCGCCTCCTCGCCACCGCGCCCGAAGACGAAGGGGTCCCCGGCCTTGAGCCGCACCACCCGGAGGCCCGCCTGCGCGCGCTCCACCACTGCGGGATGGATCCGGGTCCACTCCCGCTCCGGGCCGCGGCAGCGCCGTCCCACCGGGATGCGCTCCGCCGACGCCGGGGCGAGGTCGAGCAGCGCAGCCGGGACCAGCTCGTCATGGGCGACCACCTCCGCGATCCGGAGCAGCTCGGCCGCGCGGACGGTGAGGAGCCCGGGATCGCCGGGGCCGGCGCCGACGAGGTGGACGAAGCCGGTGCGCCGCGCCCGGCCGGGGGGGCGCGAGGATCGCTCAGCCATGGGGCTCCTCCTTGGATCTCGACCCCGCGCCCGTCGGGCGGAAGCCGTGTGCGAAGCTCGCGTCGTACAGCCTCGAGTCCTCGAAGGCCGGCTCGCCGAGGGCGGGGCCGACGAGGACGATCGCGGTCGCGTCGACCCCCGCCTCGCGCGCGCGGGCGGCGACGTCCGCGAGGGTCGCGCGGATGACGCGCTGGTCGGGCCAGCTCGCCCGGTGGACCAGCACCGCAGGGCAGGTCGGCCCATACGCTGTGGCGAGATCGCGCGCCGCCTCCTCGAGGAGGCCGGCGCTGAGGAACAGCGCCATGGTGGCGCGGTGGCGGGCGAGGTCCGCGAGCCGCTGCCCCTCCGGCACGCCCGTGCGTCCCTCGGCCCGGGCGAGGATCACCGCCTGCGCCACGCCGGGCAGCGTCAGCTCGCGCTTCACCGCGGCGGCCGCCGCGGTGAACGAGGAGACGCCTGGGACGACGTCGTACTCGATGCCGAGCGCGTCGAGGCGCCGGGCCTGCTCGGCGATCGCGCCGAAGAGCGACGGATCGCCGGTGTGGACCCGCGCGACGTCGTGGTCGAGCGCGTGCGCGGCGCGCATCTCCTCGACGATCTCGTCGAGCGTCATCGCGGCGGTGTCGAGGACGCGCGCGCCCGGGCGCGCCCGGGCCACCACCTCGCGGGGCACGAGCGATCCTGCGTAGAGGACCACCGGCGCGCGGGAGATGATCTCCGCGCCGCGCAGCGTGAGGAGCCCCGGATCCCCGGGACCGGCGCCGACGAACCAGACCTTCATGAGCGATCCCCTCCGCCGAGCGGTGCTCCGGGCCGCTCGCCCGGCCGTGGCGCGCCGTCCCAGCCGTACTTCGCGGCATAGCCGCGCGGCGTGACGAGGAGCCCCTCGAACGCGAACGTCGACGACGATCCGACGATGACGGTCGTGCTCATGCCCACCTCCGCCTCGAGCAGCCGCTCGAGGTCGGTCACCGCGATCCGCTCGCCCTCTCGATAGGCCGCGGTCACCGCGGCGACGGGCGTCGCGGGCGCGCGGTGGCGCAGGAGGATCTCGCGCGCGGAGGCGAGCGGCGAGCGGCGCCGCGTGCTCGCCGGGTTGTAGAGGACGACCACGAAGTCCGCGCCCGCGGCGGCCTCGAGCCGCCGGGCGATCACGGGCCACGGCGTGAGGAGGTCCGAGAGCGAGATCGCGCAGAAGTCGTGGCCGAGCGGAGCCCCGACGCGCGCGGCGCAGGCGAGGAGCGCCGTGACGCCCGGGAGCACCTCCAGGTCGGGCGGCTCGCCGCGGCGCCACCCCGCCTCGCGCAGGAACTCGAGGGCGAGGCTCGCGAGGCCGTACACCCCGGCGTCGCCCGACCCGACGAGCGCCACCCGCGCCCCCGCTCGCGCGCGTTCCACGGCGGCGCGGGCGCGCCCGATCTCCTCCGTCATCCGCCCCTCGACCCGTTCCTTCCCGGCGAGGAGCGGCGCCACGAGATCGAGGTACGGGCCGTAGCCGACGACGACCTCTGCGCGCTCGAGCGCCGCCCGCGCGGCGCCGGTCATCTGCTCGAGCGCACCCGGACCGATGCCGACGATGGAAAGCGAGCCGTCAGGCACGAGGGCCTCCTCCCCGGGCGACGCGCGCCACCGCGAAGGTCATCGAACGGCCGGCGCCCGGCTCCGTGTAGACCTGCTTCGGGACGAGGAGCCGGTCCGCGCCGGACGCGAGGAGCGCCGCCGGCTCCGCCACGCCGCGCGTGCCCACCAGGCGCGCGACGCGCGCCGACGGCCGCTCGATGCCCTCTGCCACGTCGAGGGCCGGCGCGGCGAAGAAGCGGACCCCGCAGCGGAAGCGGCGGGCGAGCGCGTGCAGCGCTTCCTCGTCGGCCTTCAGGTCGATCGAGGCGATCCCGGCGATCGAGCCGGCGGCCAGCCCCGCCGCAGCGAGCGTCGCCTCCGCTCCCCGGATCGCGAGATCGGCCGGCGCGCCGCGATCGCAGCCGACCCCCAGCCAGATCGTGCGCGGCCGGTACAGCACGGCGCGGGGCAGGATCGGGTCGTCCGGCGCGAGCGCGCGATCGGTGACGAGGAGGACCGCCTCGGCCGCCGCGACCGCCGGGTCGTCGCAGGTCGACGCGACGCGGACGTTCGCCGGCAGGGGACGCTCCTCGGGCCACCAGCCGTCCGGTCCCGCCTCCTGCACCACCGCGACGGGCGCCCCGTTCACGACCGCCGCGCTCGCCCGCGTCGCGTTGTCGCGCGGATCCTCGAGGACCCAGCCGAGCTCGGCGCCGAGCAGATCGACGGCGAGCGTGCCCTGGACGTCGGAGGCGGTGGTGACGACCGGCTGCGCGCCGAGCGCCTCCGCCACGCGCACGGCGAGCGCGTTCGCGCCCCCGCGGTGGCCGGAGAGCAGCGCCACCGCGAAGCGCCCCGCCTCGTCCACGCAGACGACGGCGGGGTCCTCCCCCTTGCCGCGCAGGAGCGGGGCGACCATGCGGACGACGGCGCCGATCGCGACCACGAAGACGTGGCCGCGGTGGGCGTGGAACGAGCGCGCCACCGCCTCCTTCATCGGGAGCGGGAACGGCCGCGCTCCCGGGGCGGCGGCGGCGATCCGCTCGGAGACGTGCAGCTCCGCCCCGGGCAGCGCCCTCGCGAGCCGCGTCGCGACCGCGAGCGCGCCGCGCGTGACCGCGTGGATGGCGACCTCGCCGCTCACGCGTCCCCTTCCCCGCCCGATCCGGGCACGATCACGAGCGAGAAGTACCCGCGCGGCTCCCGCACTCCGCGCAGGCCGCGCACGACCTCCTCGCGCGGCGTCGTCGCGGCGGAGACGAGGATCGCCCGGTCTGCGAGCCCGGCGCGCTCGAGCGCGGCAGCGAGCTCGGGCAGGACCGGCCCGGCCTTCAGGATCACCGCGGCGTCGAACGTGCCCGCGAGCCGTGGAAGCTCCTCGATCGACGCCCGCGCCGGCAGCACCGCGAGCCGCTCGGCGCCGTCCGCGAGGGGCACGGCGGCCGCGGCGGCGGCGGCGGTGATCGAGGACACGCCCGGGATCACCTCCACCGGCACGCCGGGGAAGCGCTCCGGCGCGGCGCGCAGCACGTCGATGAAGCTCGAGTACAGGAGCGGGTCACCCTCGCTCACGACCGCGACCGTCTTCCCGGCCGCGAGCCGCGCTCCGATCGACTGGAGCGTCGTCTCCAGCGCCGCGCGCCGGCGGGCGGGGTCGCGCGTCATCGGGAACGTGACCGGGAGGATCTCCTGGCCGGCGATCTCGCCGACCGCCGACCGGGCGATGGCCCCTGCGATCGACTCCGCGCCGTCCGCGCTGCGCGGCGTCGCGAGCACGTCCGCCTCGCGCAGCACGCGGATCGCGCGCAGCGTGAGGAGATCCGGCGCGCCGGGGCCGACGCCGACGCCGTAGAGCCGGGCCGTCACGGCGCCCCCCGCAGCGGCTTCTCCGCCGCGACGACGTGGACCGGGCTCAGCGGGTCGAGGCGCAGCTTGCCCGCGATCGGGACGCCCCGAGCGAAGCTCGCGAGCGTCACCTCGGGGACGAGCCCGCGCGCGGCGATGGTGCGCCGCGCCTCCTCGAGCGTCTCGAGGGTCACCGCGTTCACGACCAGCCTCCCCCCGGGGAGAGCCGGGTGAGCGCGAGGTCGAGGATGCCCGGAAGCTCGCCGCCGCTGCCACCGACGAACACCGCGTCGGGAGCGTCGAGGCCGACGAGGACCGCGGGCGCGCGCCCGACGATGAGCCGGACGTTGTCCGCGCGGTGCGACCGGAGATTGCGGGCGCAGAGCTCGGCGGTCGCCGGGTCGCGCTCGATGGCGAAGACGCGCCCCTCCGTGGCGAGGAGCGCCGCCTCGATGGCCACCGAGCCGGAGCCCGCTCCGACGTCCCACACGACCGAGTCCTCGCGAAGCGCGAGCGCCGCGAGCGCGGCGATCCGGACCTCGCGCTTCGTGACGAGCCCACCGCGCGCTTCGAAGGCGCGCTCCGGAAGGAACGGCACGATCGGCGGCGGGCGCCAGCCGGCGTCGCGGACCAGGACGAGCACGTTCAGCGGATCGACGTCGTCGCAGGCGGCGAGGGCCTCGACGCGGAAGCGGCGCACCCGCTCCCGCTCTCCGCCGAGCCGCTCGCAGACCCACGCCGTCCAGCCGGTCTCGCCGTGCTCCGCCATGTGGCGCGCGAGCGTCGCCGGCGTGCTCGCCGCGTCGGTGAGACAGGCCACCTTGGCCCGGCGGCGCAGGCGGACCAGGAAGCCCTCGCGGGCGCGCCCGTGCAGCGAGAGGAACGCCGCATCGTCCCACGGCACGCCGATCCGCGCGAACGCCCACTGCACCGAGGACGGCTGCGGCAGGATCTCCACGCGCTCCGCGCCGAACGCCTCGATGACGCGGGCGCCGACGCCGAAGAAGAGCGGGTCGCCGGAGGCGAGCACGCAGACCGTCTCGCGCTCCGCGCGGCCGCGCAAGCTCGCGAGCGCCGCGGCGACGTCGCGCCGGAGCACCACGCGCTCGCCCGTGAGCTCCGGGAAGAAGTCGAGGTGGCGCTCGCCGCCGACGAGGACGCCGGCCCGCGCCAGGGCCGCCGAGGCGCGGCTCGACAGGCCGGCGCGCCCGTCGTCGCCGACGCCGACCACGGTGACCGGGCGGCTCACGGGCGTCCCCCGAGCGCGAGGTCGAGGAGGGCGTGCACCGCCGCGACGGCGGCGGGCGTGCCACCCTTCCGTCCGCGGACCACGAGGTGGGGCACCGCGAGGGCGAGCGCCGCCTCCTTCGACTCCGCTGCGCCGACGAACCCGACCGGCACGCCGACCACGAGCGCCGGGCACGCGCCCTCGTCGCGGACGAGGCGGATCGCCTCGAAGAGCGCGGTCGGCGCGTTCCCGATCGCGACGACGGCGCCGTCGAGGAGACCCTGGCGGTGCGCCTTGCGCATCGCCTCCGCGGCGCGGGTCGTCCCCCCCGCGCGCGCCGCGTCGGCGACGTCCGCGTCCGCGACGAAGCAGTGGGTCGCGCACCCCGCGCGCGCGAGCCGGTCGCGGGAGAGCCCGGCCACGATCATGCGGACGTCGCACACGACCGGAGCGCCGCGCGCGAGCGCTGCGGTCCCCGATTCGACTGCCGCAGGATGGAGGACGGCGTTGCGCGCGAAGTCGAAATCCGCCGTGGCGTGGACCATCCGGCGCACGACCCGCCACGCGTCGGGGGCGAAGCCGTGAGCGCCGGCCTCCGCCTCGATGATGCGGAAGCTCTCGTCCTCGATGGCGCGTCCCGCCGGGACCTGGCCGCTCATGCCGCCTCCGCGTGGACCGCGAGCACCGCGCCGTCGAACCCCACGAGCGCGATCGCCACCCGGAGCGCACCGCCCGCGTGCGCGACGCACCGCTCCGCAGCCCGCCGGCAGAGCGCGCTGGCGATGCCATCGGCCGCGCCGCTCCGCGCCGCGATCTCGAGCGCGCCGCGGGCGGTCGTCGCCTCGGCGATGGCGCGGCACGCGGGCGCGGGCGCGCCGGCGTCCGCCGCCAGCGCGGCGAGCAGCGCCCGATCCACCTCGCCGCGCGAGGCGTGGGTCTGCATGAGGCCGGCGGCGAGCTTCGTGAGCTTCCCCACCATCGCGAAGAGCCGGACCACCTCGAACCCGCGGCGCGCCGCGCGCCGGAGCCCGAGGCCGACGCAGTCGCCCACCTGCACGAAGCCTTCCTCCGGGAGCGCCGGGTAGAGCCCCATCGCGCACGCCTCGGTCCGCGCGCCGGTGGAGAAGACGACCTCGCCGAGACCGGCGGCGCGCGCGACGTCCACCGCGCGGGCGACCGCGGCGCCGTACGCCGCCGCGGAGAAGGGGCGCACGATCCCGGTGGTGCCCAGGATCGAGATGCCGCCGACGAGGCCGAGGCGCGCGTTGAGCGTGGCGCGCGCGAGCTCCTCGCCGCGGGGCACGCTGATCTCGATCACCGCGCCGGCGCCGATCCGCGCGAGCTCCGCCTCGACCGCCGCCGCGATGTGGCGCCGGGGCACCTGGGTGATCGCGGGAGCGCCGAGCTCGAGGCCGAGCCCCGGCTTCGTCACGATGGCGACGCCCGCGCCGCGGCGGAGCTCGACGCCGGGAGCGTCCCGCAGCGCCACGGTCGCGACGATCTCGGCGCCGTGCGTCGCGTCGGGATCGTCGCCGCCGTCCTTCACCACCACGCAGGTGGCGCGGGCCACCGTCACCTCCACACGCGCGATGGCGAACCGCGCCGGCGCTCCGTTCGGGAGCACGATCTCGACGTCGGCGGGCGCCGCACCCGTCACGAGCGCACGCGCGGCCGCCGTGGCCGCCGCGGCGGCACAGGCGCCGGTCGTGAACCCGGTGCGGAGGTTCGTGCCGGGATCCGGTCACGCCGCTCTCGCCTCCTTCGACGGATCCAGGGCGGCCAGCCGGGCCTCGAGCACGTCGAGGAGCCGATCGTCGGGGCCGAGGTGGGCGGCCAGCCGGACGTCGATCGCACGATGCTCGGCGGCGAAGCGCGCCACCTTCTCCCGCAGCTCCTCGACGAGGAGCCCCTCGAACAGGAAGTAGGGCAGGACGAGGACGCGCTCCGGCCGGGAGAGGGCGATGCGCGCCGCGGCCTCCTCGAACCCCGGGCCGGTGATCGCGATGAAGCACGGCTCGGCGCGCGCGAACCCACCGCCCTCGCCGAGGAGCCGCACGAGCTTGCAGAAGTCGCCGTTCGCCTCGGGGTCGCTCGAGCCTCGCCCGACGGCGAGCAGCACGGTCCGCGCCGCCTCGTCGCCTCGCAGCGGCACCATCGCGCCGGCGCGCTCGAGGGCCATCGCGACGAGCGCCGGCTCCACCCCGAGCGCGGGCGACGCCTCGAATCGCGTCGCCGGGGAAGCGCCGCCTCGCCTCCGCGAGCGCGGCCGGGACGTCGTGCTTCACGTGCCCCGCCGCGAAGAGGAACAGCGGGAGCACCGTCACCCGCTCCGCCGCGCGCGCCGCCGCCACGAGGCCGTCGGCGAGGAGCGGCTCGGCGAGCTCGATGTAGGCGTGACCGACCTCGCGCTCCGGGGCGCGCGCGCGGAAGTGCTCCACGAGCACCTCGAACTCGGCGTTCGCGCGAGAGCGGCGGCTGCCGTGGCCGAGGATCAGGATCGAGCGACGTTCCACGAGGGGACCTCCGGGGGCGCGGGGGAGTGACGAGGGATTTCGCGGCAACCGACGTCGGGCGCGGCGGGGGCGCGCAGCCGCGCTTGGACGAGCAGCGGGAGGTCCGCGAGCACGTCCAGGACGGCGCCGTCGGCGAGCACCCTGCCGTCGCCGAGGACGAGCGCGCGATCGGCGAGGAGCGGCACGAGGTGGATCGCGTGGGTCGCGACGACGATGGCGGTGCCGCGCTCGTGCGCGAGCCGGGCGAGGACGACGGCGAGCTCACGCTCGCCCGCGGGGTCGAGCCCGGCGGTGGGCTCGTCGAGGAGCAGCAGCCTGGGGTCCATCGCGAGGACTGCGGCGAGCCCGGCCCGCCGCTTCTCGCCGAAGCTGAGCCGCTCGATGGCGACGGTCCTCCATCCCGACGAGCCCGGCGTCGGCGAGCGCCTCCCGCGCGCGCGCCCGCGCCGCATCGAGCGAGAGCCCCGCGTGGCGCGGCCCGATCATCGCGTCCTCGAGCACGGTCGCGCCGAGGAGCTGGTCCTCCGGGTTCTGCAGGGCCAGGGCTGGCGCCGGCGCGGACGGCCTCCTCCGGCGAGCGGATGGCGCGACCGAGGACATGGACCGCTCCATCCACCGCGGCGAGGCCGACGGCGGCGCGGAGCAGCGTGGTCTTGCCGGCGCCGTTGCCGCCGAGGAGCGCGACGCGCTCGCCCGGAGCGACGTGGAGGCGTACGTTGCGCAGCGCCGGCGGCGCGCCGCGCGGCCCGAGGGCAGTGGCGTCGACCTGGAGCGCCGGAATCAAGGCGAGAGCCCTCCCGCGGCCGCGAAGAGCGACGCGGCGAGCCCGAGCGCGGCCGTGACGGCCACGGCTGCATCCCGCCGGGTGGGAGGCGGGAGCGATGCGGGCGCGAGCGGCCCCACTGCCCCGCGCAGCGCGAGCGCGTCCGCGGTGACGTCGGCCTGCGCGAGCGCGCGACACGCGGCCGCCCCTACGAGAGCGCCCGCCGAGCGCACCGACCGGCGCAGGCCGACCCAGCCGAGGCGGAGCCGCTGCGCGTCGCGCACCCGCCAGGCGGCCTCGGCGAGCTCGTGGCGCTGCCGCTCGGCGAGCGCGAAGAGCTCGAGGAGCGGCGCCGGGACGTGCGCCCAGGCGAGCGCGGCGAGCAGGTCCGGGAACGGCGCAGCGGCAGCGAGCGCGGCGCCGACCGCGCCGCACGCCGCGACGCGGGCGACGAGGAGCGCCGCCCCCCCGAGGCGGTCCGGCGTCGCGCCGAGGAACGCCTGGAGCGCCGCCGCGAACGCGCCGGTGAGGAGCGCCGGAGCGAGGGCGCGCAGCGCCCGCAGGCGCCGCAGCGCGGAGACGACGACGACAGCGAGCCCTGCGACCGCGAGCGGCCCGGCCAGGCCGCTCGACGCGAGCGCAACGCACCAGGCCGAGACGGCCGCCCCCAGCGCGACCCGCGGATTGACGAGGCGCCCGGCACTCACGGACGTCGCTCCTCGCCGGGCTGGGCGGGAGGGGAGAAGAGCGCCCGGTACGTGTAGCCGAGGACGAACCCGCCGACGAGCCCGGCCATGAGGAACGCGAAGAGCAGCGCGTCCCCCTCGGGCGCGAAGGGCACCGTCCACGGGGTCCGGCCGGCGGCCACCGCGACGCGCTCCACCACCGTCTCGTCGACGCCGGGCCAGCGCTCCGCGGCGGCGGCGGCCGCGCTCGCGACCATCGTGAGAAGCGGGGCGACGTGCGCGATCATGCCGGGTCCTCCGCCGCGACGAGGCCCGCGCGCACGAGAAGGTCCGGCCGGCGTCGCTGCAGGAAGGTGAGCGCGCCGGCCGCGAGGAGCCCCTCCAGCACGCCGAGGGGGATCTGCGTCGGCAGGAACGCCGCGAAGATGGTGAGCGCCGTGACGCCGAGCGGCCGCGCACCATGCAGCGCGGTGGCCAGCTCGAGCGAGGTCACCGCGTAGGTGGCCCAGTCGGAGAGGAGGCCCGCCGCGAACGCGGAGACGCCGAGCGGCGCGCCGGCGCGGCGGAGCGCATGGAACGCCCCCCACCCGGCAAACGCCCCGGCGATCCCCATCGAGACGACGTCCGCGCCGAGGGTGGTGAAGCCACCGTGGGCGAGGAAGAGCGCCTGCAAGAGGAGCGCGGCGACCGTGACGAGGATGGTGAGCCACGGACCGACGAGGAGCGCGGCGATCCCCGTTCCGCAGGGGTGCGAGCACGTCCCGACCAGCGGCACCGGGATGGGCATGCACGAGAGGACGAACACCAGGGCTGCGACGAGGGCGACGAGCGGCCGGACGCGCCGGTCGTCGCTCACGCGCTGCCGCAGGCGCACGAGGCCGACGGCCACCCCGGCGGCGGCGACGACCGACCACAGGGCCGCCCATCCGAAGGGGAGGATCCCGTCGGCGAGGTGCATGGCGTGTGCGGGCCGAGGGACGGCGAGCGCGATGAGCGCGAGCGCGGCGAGCGCGGGACGGGGGGATGATGTGGGGGCCGCCCGGGCGATCTCCGCGCCCGAAAG
Source organism: uncultured delta proteobacterium (assembly GCA_963721145.1). Classification (GTDB taxonomy): domain Bacteria; phylum Myxococcota; class Myxococcia; order Myxococcales; family Anaeromyxobacteraceae; genus Anaeromyxobacter. The sequence goes on from CAVRIC010000002.1 coordinate 1,168,726, forward strand.
GCGGCAAGCCGGAGGCATGCCGGACCTCGATTCCCGGGTAGGTCTCCTGGCTCGTGGGTTCGGAGGGGATTCCCTCTGCGCCGCTTCCGCCTTCCCCGGCTCCCGCCGAGTGGCTTCGTGGAAGCGGCTCCCCACTCACAGTGGCGGGACCGCGCCGGATTCTCACCGGCTTCCCTGTCATGCCCTCGCGGGCACCCGGGCGTTTCGTGTTGTGGACGGCTCGTAGCGCGTGCCGTCGCGCGGTGTCAACGTCCCGATTCGCAAGCGCATGCATTCGCGGCGCAAAGCCGGGGAGCGTCGCGCGTGCGCCGCGATCGCGTATCCTCCCCTGGATGGCGGCGCTCATCCTGGGCTGCGGCTACACCGGGTCGCGGGTGGCGCGGGCGACCGCGGCGCGCGGGGAGCGCGTCGTCGCGACCGTGCGGAGCGCGCGCGAGGCCGAGGCGGTGGCCGAGCTCGGTGCGGAGCCGCTCCTCCTCGAGGCGAGCGACCCGGCATCGTTCGCGGGCCTTCGCGCAGCGGCAGAGCGGCTCGGCGGCGGCCTGCGGGTCCTCTGCACGATCCCGCCCGCTCGCCGCGCGGACGGAAGGGAGATCACGGGCGAGCTCGTCCGGGCGCTCGCCGGGCTCGCGGCGCGGTTCGTGTATCTGTCGAGCACGTCGGTGTACGGTGACGCCCCGCGGGTGGACGAGACGACGCCGGCGGCCCCCGTCACCGAGCGAGGGAGGCTCCGGGTCGAGGCGGAGCGGCAGCTGGCGTCGGGCGCGTGGTCGTCGCTCGTCCTCCGCCCGGCGGCGATCTACGGCCCCGGGCGAGGCGCGCTGGCGCCCGGCGGCGGCCGGTTCGGGCACGCGGGGTCGCTCGACGCGATCGTGTCGCGCGTGCACGTGGACGACCTCGCCGCGATCGCGGCGGCCGCGCTGGCGGCCGACGTGTCCGGCGCGTTCCCGGTGGCGGACGAGGAGCCGATGAGCGCGCGCGAGGTCCTCGCGCTGCTCGGACATCCCGCCGCCGAGGACGCCTCCTCGGGGCCGCAGGAGCGCCGGAGCGGGCGGATCGTGGACGGGCGCGCCATCCTGAAGATGCTCGGGATCGCGCTTCGATACCCGAGCGTCCGGGACGCGATCACGGCGGAGGCTAGAAGCAGATCACTTCGAGGTTGAAGAAGACGATCGCGCCCGAGGTGGTGCCGCTGAGCGTCGCCCCGGTGACCGTCAGGGTCCCGGGGCTCCCTCCCGAAGTGATGCAGGCCGAGCCGGCGCTCACGTTCCCGAGGCTGGTTCCGATCGTCAGGAACGAGAAGCCATCGGGGCCGGTCGAGCTCATGAGCGGACCGATGGTCTGAAGCGTCGTGGAGCCGCTGTCGCTGAAGAAGTGATCCTGGCTCGCGTCCGTGACGCCGTTCCAGGTGGGGACGATGCCGCGGATCGGGTTGCCCGGGATCGGGTCGGCCTCGGTGCCGCCCTGGTGGTAGCGCACCGCCAACGTCCCGACCGCGGCGAAGGTGGTCCCCCCGAGGCCGCCGGCGGCCGTCGACCAGGCCTGGTCCTGTGCCCGGGTGACCAGATAGGCACGGGCGGCAGTGAGATTGGCCCCGGCGAAGACCCGACGCGACGTCGTGCCCAGGATGTAGTCGTTCTCGCTCGCCGTGCCTGGCCTGCCGGCGGTGACGACCGTGACGAAGCCGTTCGGAGCATCTCCGGCGGTGCTGAAGCGCGCGGTGAAGCGCCCGCAGCTGTCGAGGCCGCTCCCGACCGTCAGCGTCCGGAACGCGAGGGTGGTCGGGTCGGCAAGGAAGTTGAGCGCCTCGTAGAGGCGAACCTGGATCTTCTCCGCCGTCGCGGAGTCGATGACCGTCGCGAGATCGGCCCCATCGACCACGCGCCCGGCGATGCAGATCTCGTCTCCCCCCGAACCGCTCGGGGCGGCACAGCTCAGCTCGGGGAGGCAGGGATCCGGCAGCGTCGTGAACGTCCAGCCGTACGGGGCGGCGAGGGGGTTCCCGGCGAGGTCCTTCACGCCGGTGGAGATGGTGGCGGTGTAGGCGGAGTCGAAGGCGAGCGCGGTCGACGGGGTGAACGTGGCCGTGGTGGTTCCCGCGATGACGGTGCCGCTCACGCCACCGACGGTGAACGTCGCCGAGGTGAGGGTCGACGGATCCATCGCCTCCGAGAACGCCACCACCAGGGTGGTGTTCGTGGGCACACCGGTCGCGTCGCTCGCCGGAGCGGTGAGACTGACCGTCGGCGCCATCACGTCGGGCGCCGCGCCGGTCGTGAACGTCCAGCTGTGGGGAGCCGCGAGGGGGTTGCCGGCGAGATCCTTCACCCCCGTTGAGAGGGTCGCGACGTAGAGGGTGTCGAAGGCGAGCGCGGTGGACGGAGCGAAGGTGGCGGTGGTGGAGCTCGCCGTGACGTTTCCGCTGACGCCGGCCACCGTGAACGTCGCCGAGGTGACGGTGGACGGATCCATCGCCTCGGAGAACGCCACCATCAGGAGGGTGTTCGTGGGCACGCCGGTCGCGTTGTCACCGGGGGCCGTGAAGCTGACCGCCGGCGGCGTCGTGTCCGGCGGCGGACCGGGCGAGCTGCTCGCCTCGCGTCCGCACGCCGACGCGCACGCGACCAGGGCTCCGACCAGCAGCGCTCTTCGTCTGGCTGGCATCATCCCGATCCCCCCAGCGTCAGCGCCGCGGCGGCGGTCCGCTCGCCTGCTGCGGCGCGACCGTCACGAGCGCGAACCCCTCCGAGGCGCCGTCCCTGAGCGGCGACGCCTCGGCGACGACCTTCATCTCGACGACGGCGCGGTCCTTGAGGCCGACCTCGCCGCCATTCAGGAGGTCGCCGATTCGGACGGTGACCGCGCCGACCTCCACGGGCCCGGCCTCGGCGGCGTGGGCGATCCGGATCGAGACCGGCCGGTCGTCGAAGTAGTTCGTGTCGACGACGACGACGGACTCGAAGCGCGCGCGGATCGCCTTCTGCACGGGGGTCACGAACTGGCGGCCGTCGGGGAGCGTCATCGTCGCGAACAGGTTCGGCCGGTTCTCGTGGGGCAGGACGTCGTAGACGTCGAGCGCGGCGCGGCCGCGGTCGGCCTGGGCGTCGAGGGCGGCGCTGGCGAGCATGCCGACCAGCCGGTCGAAGCCGCGCGAGCGGCCGCCGGCCCAGGGCGCGCCGTCCGGCCGGACCGGCTTCACGAGCACGGAGCGGAGGCGGATCGCGAAGGGCCGGATCCGGACCCGCTCGAGCTGCGCCGTGGCGTAGCCGCCCGAGTCCATCCCGGACTTCACCGCCTCGTCGTAGGCGCGCGTCGCCCCCGGCCAGTCGCGCCGCTGCAGCGCGGCGTCGCCGTGGGCGATCCCGCGGCAGTACCTGGCGAGCGGCTCGGCGCGGCCGCCCTTCCTGAACTTGAGGGCCGCCTCGTACTGCCCCTGCGCCTCGGCGTAGCGCCGCTCGCGCAGGAGCGCGTCGCCCTGCCGCGCCGCCGCCTCGTACTGCGCGTCGATCCAGCGCTCGTACTCGCCGCGGACCTGATCGAGGGTCGGGCGGACGCCGCCGTCCACGCCGGCGGCCAGGGTGAGGAGCTCGATCGCCTGCGGGAACTGCTGCTGCGCGCGGAGCTGCATGGCGTCCTGCACCGCGCCGGAGACGATCCCCGGCGTGATGCGCGAGGCCTCGAGCGCGATGCCCGGGTCGTTCGACGCCGCGCGCCCCTTGGCGAGGAGGTCGAACGCGGCGCGGTGGTCGCGACGCGCCGCGGCCTCGGTGGCCCGGCGGAGCCGCAGCAAGCCCGCGTTCTTCCCGGCGTCGGCGCGCATCGCCGCGTACTCGGTGCTGCCCGGCTCGAGCCGCGCCGCGTAGTCCGACTCGGCGAAGACGCACTCCCAGTCCTGCGAGACCTGGCACGCACGCGCCGCGGCGACCGCGCCCTGGAGCGCCTGCTGCCGGGCCTGCTGCCACTTCGCGCGCTTCTCCGGGTTGCCCGGCTCGTTCCGGAGCGCCTCGGCGTACTGCGCCTCGGCGGACTTCCAGTCGCCCACCGCGGCGGCGCGGTCCCCGAGCTTCTCGTGCCCGGCGCACGCCGCGAGCGTGCCGGCGGTGAGCAGGGCGAGGGCGAGAATGGTCCGGCGCATCGGGTCTTCTCCTGGCAATCGGTGGAAGTCGGAAGCGTACCGCGACGGCGGCGGTCCTGTCGTGGGACGGCCCGGCTGCCTGCTGGATTCAGGCGCGGGTGTGGGATGCGCTCGCACCCGGAGCGGAAGCGTACGCGTCGCGCAGCGCGCGGCGATCTACGAGGGCTCGCGCACGGCGCGCGTGAGCGCCGCGAGCGCGACGGCGACCACCTTCTCCACCTGCGCCCGCTCCGCCGCGCCGAAGGCGGAGTCCTCGTCGGCGAGGATGTCGAGCTGCTCGGCGGCATAGAGCGCGATCGCGGGCTGCGACTGCTCGAGCGACGGCGGCTCGTTCTGGATCGCGCGCAGCTCGCTCCACTCCACCGGGCCGAGCCGGTCTCCGAAGGCCTGGTCGAGCATGGCCCACCCCTCGAAGGTGAGGTCGAGCGCGGCGAGGGCGCCCGACTCGGGGAGGGGCGCCGCGTCGAGCCAGGCGGCGAGGTCGGGCTGGACGTTCTGGAAGCGGTCGCGGCGCCGCTGCACGTCGCGAGGCGGGGAGGCGGCGAGGTGGCGCCAGACCGCCTCGACCACGTCGGCGGGGGCGGCGCGACCCGACGCGATGCCGCGCGTCGGGAGCGGCGGCGGGGACGGCGGCTCCGGCACGACCTCGGGCGCGTCGTCGTGCGGACCGAGCCCGGCGGCGAGCCGAGCCCACAGCCCGAACAGGTTCGAGTAGAGCCGGCGGGCCTCCTCGGGGGACTCGAAGTGCGGCTCCGTCGGGAAGAGCCCAGGGATCACGGCCGAGCGCGGCTCGCCGACCACCTGCGCGCGCGCGAAGACCTCGGCGACGGCGGCCGCGTCGTGCGGGGAGCCGGCGCGGGCGAGCAAGGCGGTGAGCACGTCAGGCCCCTCGTAGACCGGCGCGATCCCGGTCCCCCCACCGCCCTTCCCTCCTCCGCGCCGGCGGCTCACGCATTCTCCAGCCAGTGCGCGCGCGCCGAGATCCGGCGCACGAGCGCCCGCGGCAAGAGCCGTACGGTCGCCGACGCGAAGCGGTAGAGCGGCTTCGGCACGTGGATCACCTTCCCGCTCGCGATCTGGGCGAGCGCCTCGCGCGCCGCGTCCTCGGCGGAGAGGACCTGCGGCACGTGCTCGATCCGCCCGCGCGCGCCCGAGACCTCGCCGAACTCGGTCTCGACCGGTCCCGGGCAGTAGGCGCCGATCCAGATGCTCTTCCCGCGCATCTCCTCGGCGAGCCCCTCGGAGAAGGAGAGGACGAAGGCCTTCGACGCGCCGTACACCGTCATGTACGGCGTCGGCTGGAAGGCGGCCGCGGAGGCGACGTTCAGGACGACGCCGGCGCCCGACGCGCGGAGCTGCGGCAGGAGCGCGTGGGTGAGGAACATGACCGCCTCGCAGTTGAGGCGGACCATGTGGGCGAGGCGGGAGGGGTCCTGCGTCTCGAACGCGCCGTGGTAGCCGAAGCCGGCGTTGTTCACGAGCCAGGCCGCGCCGCCGTGGTCGTTCGCCGCCTGGGCGATCTTCCACGAGGTGTCCTGCTCCGCGACGTCGCCGACGAGCGCGTGGATGGGCGCCCACTTGTTCGCGCGCGCCTCCTCGACGAGCGCCGCGAGCCGGTCCTCGCGGCGCGCGACGGCGAGAACGGGGCGGCCGCCCTGCGCGAGCATCCTCGCGAGGGCGGCCCCGATTCCGGCGGAGGCGCCGGTGACCACGGCGAGACGCTGGCGACCTGGCGGCGGTGGAGGGCTCACGCCCGGAGTTTATGCCGCTTAGTCGTCCGCGTCGTCATCCCAGCCGTTGGAACCCGGACCCATCCCCATCATCGGTCCCGGCCCGGGGCCCGCGTCCGACCCCATGCCCCAGCCGTCGCGACCGCCGCGCCCTGGGCCGCCGCGCCCGCCAGGGCCCATCCCGCCGTGATCCATCATCCCCGGCCCCATCCCCGGACCCATGCCCGGACCGTGCCCGGCGAAGCGGCGGTGGAACTTCGAGAGGAAGAGGACCGCCCGCGCCTTCTTCTCGGGCGTGAGGTCCTTCGTCACGGCCGCGATCGTGTCGCGGTCCACCGCCTGCATCTGCGCGCGCGCGTCGAGCGCCTTCTGGATCGCCTGATCCACCTCGGCGGGCGCGACCTTCTCGCCCTGGGCCGCCCGGCGCAGGACCTCACGCGCGTCGCGCATCTGGTTGTGGAGCGTGCGCCGGCGTTCGTCGAACTTCGCGATCGTCTCTCCGAGCTTCAGCGCCTGGGGCGCGTCGAGGTCGAGCGCCTCGGCGAGGCCGAGCGTGCGCGCGAGGCGCATCCGCTTCTCCATCCGCTCCGGGTCCCGGCGCTGGCCGGCCTGGCCCGGGCGCTGCCCCGCGCCCGGCGCTGGGGTCCCGCCAGGCGCGCCCTGGGCGAGCGCGGCGAGCGGGAGCGCGGCGATCATCACTGCGACGAGCATCTGCTTCCTCATGTGCTGCTCCTTTCGTGTTTCGCGTTCAGAAGTCCATCGAGGCGAGCGTGAGGTCGGTGGCGTCGCCCTCCGACGCCGACGTCGACGCCGCCGCCCCGCCGAAATCGAGCACCGCCGAGTCGTCCCAGATCGTGTCGAGGTCCGGCTCCTGCCAGGCGAGGGCGGCCGCGGCGAGCTGGATGGGCGGAGGCGCCGGGGGACGCCGGAGCACGGTGGGCGCGACCACCGCGAGGAGCGCGGCGGCGGCGAGGGCGATGCCGGCGGCGGCGCGCTTCCAGCCGGCGCGGCGGCGATCGGCGCGGTGCAGCGCGGAGACGGCGCGGCGCGGGAGATCGGCGAGGGCGCGGCGCTCGGCCTCGGACGGCGGCGGGAGCTTCGCGAGCGCGAGCGCCTCGGCGTCCTTGGCGGCCTCGGCGCGACAGGCGGCGCAGCCGGCGAGGTGGTCCTCGAGGCGGGAGGCCTCGGCAGGGTCGAGCGCGCCCGTGGCGTGGAGCGTGAGGAGGAGGTCGAAGTCCTTGCAGGCGGTCACGGCTGGTCCTCGCCAGCGAGCGCCGCGCGGAGCGCGCGGGTCGCGTGGTGGAAGCTCACCTTGGCGGAGTTCTCGGTGATGCCGAGCGCGGCGGCGATCTCGGCGAAGGGCAGCTCGGCGTCGAGGCGGAGGGTGAGCACCTCGCGCTGGCGGCGCGGGAGGTGGAGCACCTCGGCGCGGAGCCGCTCTTGGCGCTCGCGCCGGAGGAGCGCATCGGCGCCGACGGCCTCGGTCGCGCCAGCGGCCCCGGCGTGGTCGAGCGTTGCACGGACCATTCGGGCCGCGTCGCGGCGGTGGTTCTTCGCGAGGTTGATGGCGACTCGGATGAGCCAGCGGCGGAACGGGAGCGCGTTGCGCGCCCCACGCGCGAGCGAGCGACGCGCCACCTCGAAGGCGCGGAGGAAGGTGCGCTGCACGAGGTCGGCCGCGTCGTCGGCGCTCGCGGCGTAGCGCCGGACGATGGAGAGGACGAGGAGCTGGTGACGGCGGAACAGCTCGCCGAACGCGTCGTCGTCGCCGACGAGGAAGGCCGCGACGAGCGCCTCCTCGCGCCGCGCGGGGGTGATCCCGCCCGCGATCACCCGCAAGCCCGGCCTGTCGCGCTCGTCTTCGCTCATGCGGTTCGCCGGGGTCACGACATGGAAGACCCCTTGCCCGACCGGAGGTTAAAGACTAATCCTGGCGTCCTTCGACTACGGGCCCGCTGCGCGGGCCCTACGCTCAGGATGAGCGGAAGGTCGGCCCCCGTACGGAGACAGGATGCTCGATCTCAAGGCGGTCGCACAGGACTACGAGAGCTTCGAGCGGCGGCTCGCGCGACGCGGGGAGGCGGCCGTCCAGGCGCTCGCGCCGGTGCGACCGCTCGCCGCGCGGCGCCGCGAGCTGAACCTCCAGATCGAGCGGCAGAAGAAGGAGCAGAACGACGCGAACGCGAAGATGCGCGAGCTCGCGAAGACCGACAAGTCGGCGGTGGAGGGCGCGCGGGCGCAGCTTCGCGCGCTCGGCGACGAGGTGAAGAAGAGCGAGCAGGAGCTGGCGCAGGTGGAGGCCGAGATCGAGCGGCTCTTGCTCCTCGTCCCGAACCCGCCCCACGCGTCGGTGCCGGACGGGAAGGACGAGAAGGACAACAAGCTCGTCTCGACCTGGGGTGAGAAGCCGCGCTTCGACTTCCAGCCGAAGGCGCACTGGGACCTGGGCGAGGCGCTCGGCGTCCTCGAGTGGCCGCAGGCGGCGAAGCTCTCCGGCTCGCGCTTCACGATCTCGAAGGGCGCCGCGGCGCGGCTCGAGCGCGCGCTCGTCTCGTTCTTCATCGACGTCCACACCTCGCGCGGCTACACCGAGATCCTGCCGCCCTACCTCGTCACGCGCGAGACGATGACCGGCACCGGGCAGCTCCCCAAGTTCGAGGACGACCTCTTCAAGACCGCGAACGAGACGCCGCTCTACCTCATCCCGACCGCCGAGGTCCCGGTGACGAACATGCACCGGGACGAGGTGTTCGAGGCGAACGCGCTGCCGATCTCGTACTGCGCCTACTCGCCCTGCTTCCGCGCCGAGGCGGGCGCGGCGGGGAAAGACACGCGCGGCCTCATGCGCCAGCACCAGTTCCACAAGGTGGAGCTCGTGAAGTTCGCGAAGCCGGAGGAGAGCTACGCCGAGCACGAGAAGATGCTCGACGACGCGTGCGAGGTGCTGCGCCGGCTCGGGCTGCACCACCGGGTGGTGCTGCTCTGCACGGGCGACATGGGCTTCTCGTCGGCGAAGACCTACGACATCGAGGTGTGGTGCCCCGGGCAGGACGCTTATCGGGAGATCAGCTCGGTCTCGAACTGCGAGGACTTCCAGGCGCGGCGGATCCGGGTGCGCACCCGCGGCGAGGGCGGGAAGCCCAGGCTCGCGCACACGCTCAACGGCTCGGGCGTCGCGATCGGCCGGACGGTGGTGGCGATCCTGGAGCAGTACCAGCAGGCGGATGGGACGGTGGTCGTGCCCGAGGCGCTGCGGCCGTACATGAACGGGCTCGAGCGCATCGCGCCGCAGGCGTTCCCGCGCGGCGTGGAGCGATAGCGCTCCGAAAAACAAGCGGCGCCGCCGGTCCTTGTTCCCGGCAGCGCCGCGGTCCCCCCAGGCCCCCGCCACGTCATCTATGCCGATGGATGATGAGAGGCGCGGCGACCGAAGGATGTGACTGCTGTCACTACGGCGGCGATTTGCTCAACTCGGCCCGATTCGCGTCACCTCCGCGATGCCGCCCTTCGGGCTGAAGATGATCTTTCGCGCGTTCGCGCCGCCCGTCTCCTTCTCGAGGACCGAGACGAGGCGATTCTTGAGGAAGGCGAGCGCGACCTCGATGTTGTGGTCGCCGAGGTGGCCGCCGGTCGTCTGGATGGGCGGAGCGCTGCCGCCGTAGACCTTGGCGCGGAGGCGGCGCTCGGGCGCGCCGAGCTTCCCCACTTCCGAGAGCAGCGTCTTCAGCGCGACGTCGCCGAAGCGCGGCGCGGGGGGCGCGTTGCCGGCCTCGGGGAGGAGGAAGTGGGCCATGCCGCCGACGCCGGAGACCGGATCCCAGACGCAGACGACCGCGCCGGTGGAGACGATGGTGGTGAGCGGCTTCGGATCCGCGGTGGCGAGCAGGCGGCCGGGCGGCACGTACGTGAGCTCGTTCGCGGCGGGCGTCGCGGGCGTGTAGGGCTTGGGCGGATCGATGGCGGCCATGGGTCCGTGCGGCGTCGGGTTGGTTCGGCCAGGGTACCAGTTCATGCCGCGCGCCAGCGTGGCGGTTGCGGAAGGCGAGTCGCGGCGGGGGGATGGAGCGATTGCGACCCCCGCATCCGGTTGGGTGAGTCCGCACCCCGGGTGGAGCGGAGGTTACCTGTTTTCGGCGCGTGGGTGGAGGTGCGACGGGCGGGCGGCGGGCCGGGGCCGCGGCGCGCCCCGAGCTGCGGAACCCCGCGATCCGCCGCTTGATCCCCGCGCCCGCGTGCCGTATATGGGGCGACTCGCAGCGCGCCGGGGTGACAGGGACCGGGCTGCGGAACGTTCGAGGACGAGGCCGGATTCGGGAGGAGTGGCCGAGCGGTTTAAGGCGGCGGTCTTGAAAACCGCTGAGGGTTGACGCCCTCCGAAGGTTCGAATCCTTCCTCCTCCGCCAGCTGGAGAGGAGACGAGGTTCTGGAAAGGTGGCCGAGAGGCCGAAGGCGCTGGTTTGCTAAACCAGTATACGGGGTAACCGTATCGAGGGTTCGAATCCCTCCCTTTCCGCCAGTCAGTGACAGGTACTCGAGAGGTTGCAGTCGAGGTTCGGGGTTGAGAGGTTGCGCCCTTAGCTCAGTTGGATAGAGCGTCGGACTACGAATCCGAAGGCCAGAGGTTCAAATCCTCTAGGGCGCGCCAGCATAGGGGCCGGGTTTTCCTGGGAGTTCTTCAGGGGACCCGGCCCCTTCTTCTTCCCCTTCCCGCCTACTTGCAGCAAACCTGCAGTTAGCGCTGCTGCAAGCTCGTTCGGCCCGCTCGCGGTATTCGATCCGTTCGCCCTGAGCGTAGCGCCGCGAAGCGGCGCGGAGTCGAAGGGCGGGACCGGCTCCAGCGCGGCGGGCGGCAGACAGGCGCCCACGCCCCGCAGGTCCTCCACGTTCGTGTGGACGTAACGCGCGGTCATCTTGAAGTCGCGATGGCGCATCGCGCGCTGGAGCTTGACGCCGTCGAAGCCGCCCTGGGCGAGCAGCGTGCCGTACGTGTGCCGAGTGTCGTGGAACCGCATCGGGCGCGGGAGCACGGTGACCCAGAGCTGCATGCCGCACTGCGGGCACTTCCGCTTTCCGGCGTCGGGGCGCCGCTCGACGTAGGGCATTCCCTTCCGCTTGCAGCGGCGGCACGAGTGGTCGTAGCCGTCCACGAGGCCGGCGCGCTTGCACACGACCGGCGTCAGCCGCGCCATGTCGTTGTCCTTCGACCGCATGCCGCCGTCCGGGCCCGGGAACATGTACTCGGAGCCGGACGCGGCGATCGCGTGCTCAAGGTATGGCACGAGCTGCGGCGCGATCGGCAGCGTGTCGACGTGGCCGCCCTTCGTCGTCGCGCGCAGGTACGAGCGCTGGATCGTCGCGATCCGCGATCGAAGATCGACGTCGCTCTTCTTGAGCACGAAGAGCTCGCCCTTGCGGAGCCCGAGGTAGAGCGCCGTCGCGAAGACTTCGCGCCACTGCGGCGGCACGTGCGCGAGGAAGATGGGGACTTCGTGCGGCTTCAGCGTCGCGTAGGCGCGCTCGTGTGAACGGCGCGTCTCGACCGCTTCGATCGGGTTCGGGCCGTACCAGAGGCCGGCCTTCGTCGCCCGGCGGAAGATCCCCAGGAGCACCCGGCGAAGGTGGTTGATCGAGTTCGGCCCGAGGCCGTCGCGCTCCATCTCACGAAGGCGCTCCTCGACCTTCACCGCGGTGACGCGCGCCAGCGCGAGCTTGCCGAGCGCATGGTCCTTCACGTGGAGCCGGAGCCGGCTCTTCTCGCCCACGAGGCTCCCCGGCGGGCACTTCTCGTGGAGCCACCAGTCGCAGAGCTCGCCGAGCGTCATCGTCGGATCGCCGGGGAGCGGCTCGAGGCCCTGGCGCTGCCGTTCGGCCTTCCGCTCGAGGTCGAGCGCGATCCGCTGCGCGTCGGACTTCGTGCGCGCGGTGGTGCGCTCGTCGTGCCACCCGCCGGCGGCGTCGCGGTAGCGCACGTACCACCGCTTCCCGGCGCGCTCCTCGATGTTCTCGCCGGCGGCCTTCAGCTTCTCCGCCTCGCGCTTCGAGACGAAGGTGCGAGTGGTCTTGCCGGCAGCGTCTCGAGCGATGTGAATGAAGAACGTCCGTCTGTAGGCGCTTGCCATCGTGGCGTCCTAATCGCGCGAGTTCATCGCCGCGGAAGTGCGCGCGCGGGCGCCTGGGCGCGCGCCAGCGAGCGGATCTCGTCGGGATCGAACCGGAGGAGCCCGCCGATCTTCACGCAGGGCAGCCGCCCCCCGGCGGCGGCGTTGCGAACCCAGCTCTCGGACGCCTGAAGGAACTCGGCGACGTCCTGGACCTTCCAGGCCCTGGTGGCGCTCGCGCGACTCACCTCGGCGTGCTTCCGCCGCCCGCCTTGGCATGAGCGACGTTCGAACAGTCCGAACCGACGCTCTGCGGGTGCACCTCCAGGCGCGAGGACGTGATCGCCCGCTCCGGGAACGTTCACCATCTGAGGTCTCCTTGTAGGTTCAACCCACACACACCTACATTAGCCTACACCGAGACGCTGATAACGGGAAGGGGGATGCCGCCTCGCCAGGGGAACGCGTCATCTTGGAAGTGGTTCCGCGGCTTTAGCCCCCCGGGTGTGAACGGCGGCTTCGGAACGTAGGAATCTGACGGTTGAGTCGGCCAGGCGCTCAGGCCGGTGGGTCCGAGAAGAGCCTGCGCCGGATGAGCTCGTCGGGGACCAGGTCGGGGCTGAGGGTCTCGTGCCAGGTCCCGTTCTTGGAGAGGTCGTCGAGGCGGCGGCAGAGCTGTTCGATCGCCACAAGGTGCCGCTCGTTCTCCGCGATGAGGTCGGCCATGGCGCAGACCAGCGTCTCGGCGCCGGGCCTGCCGCGCCAGATCTCGTAGGGGAGCCGGCGGTAGTCCAGGTCGGCGAGCAAATCGGCGCGTCGGTGTTCGCACTCGGCCGCGCAGTCTTCCCCGGTCTCGTAGGAGGAGCGGAAGGTGGCGGCCGTAGCCTTCACCAGCTTGTCGAGCTCTTGTGCCTCCCGCTGGTGCTTGCGCGCTTCCTTCTCGGTCTTGGCGAGCTTCTTTCCGTGGCTGGACATTTCGCGCTCCGTGCGGGCCGGTGTACGGACCAGGGGTGTGCCGCTCATCATGTGCCGGGCACGGCTTCGACGACAGCTTCCGCGAGGGCCGCTGCGGTCACTGCGCGGCGGTGTTCCACGTCTGCCGGCGCTGCGACCGGGGCCAGCAGTACTGCAGCAAGCCGTGCAGGGATGCCGGCCGGCGAGGCTCGCTGCGGGCGGCGGGCCGCCGACACCAGGCGTCCCGCGCCGGGCGGCGTGACCATGCGGCGCGCCAGGCGGACCACCGCGCCCGCAAGAAAGTGACGCATCAGGGTATCGACGAAGTTGACGCAGCGGGCAGCCTGGGCGTGCGAGCTGATCGGACCGCGGCGATGGTCGCCGGCGTCGCGATCAGCACTGCGAGTGCGCCCGATGCTGAGACCACGCCTGCTCTGCAAGCCGTCGTCGGAGGTGACCCGGCTCTACCTGACCTACGGGGAGAGCGAGTTGCTGAGGGCGGCGTTGCCGCCGCCTGGAGCGCAGCACCCCACCGCGGCGCCGACCCTGCTGGAGGGGCTTTCGCTGTGGCTGCAGCGCCCCCTGTCCGTTGTGCTGTGTGCGGACGCCGAGGGGACTTCGTCCGCGCTGGGCCTCTGCGACGGCTTCGGCATCGGACGCGAGACGCTTCACTACGAGGTTGAGGTCGTCGACCCGCGCCGTCGCCGCCGCGGGCTCGGCTCGTTCAGCGACCTGCGGCAGCTCAGCCTGCGAGGAGGGCGGTGACGACGCCGGAGATCGAGGCGGAGATCATCCGGTTGTACTTCGCGGAGCACTGGCGCGTCGGCACCATCGCCGGGCAACTTGGAATCCACCCCGACGTGGTCCGCCGCGTCCTCGGGCTCGGCGTTGCGAGCCCGGGCGCCGCCCCGCGGCCGCGGCTCGTCGATCCGTACCGCACCTTCATCGCCGAGACGCTGGCCCGCTACCCGCGCCTGCGCGCCACCCGGCTGCACGACATGATCGCTCAGCGCGGCTACGCCGGCGCGGTCCGCACGCTGCGCGAGTTCGTGGCAGAGGTCCGGCCCAAGCCACGGCGCGAGGTGTACCTCCGCACCGAGCCGCTCCCCGGCGAGCAGGCACAGGTCGACTGGGCGTACGTCGGCAAGGTCGCCGTGCCCGGCGGGGAGCGGGCACTCTGGCTCTTCGTCATCGTGCTCTCCCACTCGCGGGCCCTGTGGGGCGAGTTCGTCTTCGACCTCACCGTGCACTCGCTCACCCGGTCGCTGGTCCGCTCTGCCCGCGCGTTCGGTGGCGTCCCGCGCCAATGGCTCTTCGATAACCCCAAGATCGTCGTGCTCGAGCGACGCGGCGATGCGGTTCGGTTCCATCCCGTGCTCCTCGACCTGTGCGGGAAGATGCGGGTCGAGCCGCGCCTCTGCGCGGTGGCTCGACCGGAGCACAAGGGGAAGGTGGAGCGCGCCGTTCGCTACCTGCGCGACCGCTTCCTCGCCGGGCGCACCATCACCGGCATCGCCGAGGGCAACACCCAGCTCCTGCGCTTCCTGGCGGAGATCGCGCAGCCCCGGCCGCACCCCGTGCTGGCGCCCAGGACCGTCGCGGACGTGCTCGCCGAGGAGCGCCACCGCCTGCTCGCGCAGCCCGAGCCTCTGCCCGACACCGACCGGGTCGAGCCGGCCAGCGCCGACTCCCAGGCGTTCGTCCGCTTCGACACCAACCGGTACTCCGTGCCCACCGACCACGCCGATCGCGCACTCACGCTGGTGGCGGACGACGTCACCATCCGCGTGCTCGACGGGGCCACCTGCATCGCGCACCACCAACGCAACTACGGCAAGCGCCAGGTGATCGAGCAGCCCCAGCACCGAGCGGCGCTCGTCGCAGAGCGGCGCGCAGCACGGGATCTCAAGGGCCGTGACCGCCTCCGCGCCGTCGCGCCCAACTTCGGCGCGCTCCTCGAGCGCTGGGCGCTCTCCGGCCCGAGCCTCGCCATCCAGGTCACCCGCGCCATCAAGCTCCTGGATCTGTACGGCGACGAGGTGTTCGCCGCCGCCGTCGCCGAGATCGTCGCCCGCGGCCTGCGTGACACCGGCGCGCTGGCCGTCGCCTGTGACCGCCTGCGCGTGGAGCGCCGCCGCCCCGTCCCTGTCGATCTTCACCTGCCCGCGCACGCCGACGACCGCGACGTCGTGCCCCATGACCTGGAGACCTACGATGCCGACTGACCCGCCCGACCTCGCCACCCAGCTCGCCCTGCTCGGCTTCCGCGCCGGCCGCGACGCCCTGGCCGCCTTCCTGACCCACGCGCACCAGAGTTCGCGCGTGACCATATCCCGGCCGGGCAGACCGATCGAACATCGCGGGGTTGAGCGACGTATCGTCAGTCACCCTGCGTGAGTGGAGATTCGCGGTGCCGGAGCGGTCTCACGATCCAAGAGGGGATGGGACACGCGGCGATCTATGGGGCGGAGATCGGCCGTGCCACGATGGCTGCCGATGATCGCGACGGCGAGCAGTGCGATGCTGGCGGGCGTGGCGGAGGCGGAGCCGAGTCGGATCTGGTTCGGGAAGGGCGGGTGCGTCGAGCAGCACGACGACGGCACGTGCGCCGTGTTCGTGCGCGGCGAGCTCCTCGGCGTCTACGCCCGCGACGACGTCGCTTCACGCGACGTGTACATTGCGGTGGTGATGGAACAGGCTTCGCGCGAGGACGTGGCGCGGGCGTTCCGGGTGTCGGTCGCGACCGTGGGCCGGGTGGCGACGCGGAGGAAGCACGGCGGCGCTCGCGCGGTCGCGGACTACGGCCGGCGCGGCGGCTGGACGGTGCGGACGCCGAAGCTGCTCCAGCGGCTGACGGAGCTGTTCGAGAAGGGGCTCGGTCCTCGCGCGGCGCATGGCGCGGTCGCGAAGCAGGCGAGCTACGGCACGGTCCACAAGGTGTATCGCCAGTGGAGCGCCGGGCGCACCGCGTCCGCCACGCCCTCCGACGCGGCCGCACCTGCGCAGCCCTCGCTCGCGCTCGTCGTGGCGAACGACACGGCCGACGCCGTGGAGGAGGCCCCGCCAACCACGGCTCCCGTCGCCGCCCCCACCGAGGCGACTCCTGGTGAGCCGACGCTCGAGGCGGTCGCGCCGCCGACCGGAACCGTGGTGCAGCACGTCGGCTCGTGGCTCCTCCTCGGTGGGCTGCGTGAGCTCGGGTTCTACGACCTCGCCGCGCAGCACAAAGGCGAGGTGACGGGAGCGTCGCTCCGCGCGGCCATCGACGCGACGGCGATCTCGCTCGCGCTCGGCGAGGGCTCGGTCGAGGGGGTTCGGCGGCTCGAGACCGCGAGCGTGGACACGCTCCTGCGGCGCCGCGGCGGAATCTCTGCGAGCTGGACGCGGCGGGTGCTCCACGACTTCGCCGACGTCGCCGCGAAGACGTTCCCGGAGGCGATGGCCTCTCGCCTGCTCGCCCGCGCCGGCGAGGGCGACGACCGAGTCTTCCTCTACGTCGACAATCACCTGCGGCCGTACACCGGCCAGCACGTGATCCGCAAGGGCTGGCGCATGCAGGACAAGCGCGCGGTGCCGGGAACCACCGACTACTACGTGCACGACGAGGAGGGCTGCCCGCTCTGGCGGATGAGCACGACCTCGCACGACTCGCTGTGCCAGTGGCTCATGCCGGTAGTGGAATTCGCGAAGCTGTCGCTCGGAGACGAGGTGACCCCGGTGCTCGTCTTCGACCGCGGCGGCGCGTTCCCCGAGACGATGGCCGAGCTGCGCGACGCCGGCGCGGAGTTCGTCACCTACGAGCGGAAGCCGTACCCGGAGATTGGCGCGACCGAGTTCAAGGAGTCGCTCACTCTCACGCTCGCGAGCGAGCCGCGCCGGCCAATCCGGATCGCGTACACCGAGGCGCCGCAGAAGAACCTGCGCGGCGAGCGCGGCCGGGTCCGGCGCATCGCGCTCCTCACCGAGGAGGGACAGCAGGTGAACCTGCTCGCCGTGTCCGAGCTGCCGGCCGAGGCGCTCATCCGCGGCCACCTGGCGCGGTGGGGCCTGCAGGAGAACCAGCTCAAGCACGGCGTCGAGCGCTGGGGCATCAATCACCTCGACGGACGGCGCGTCGAAGAGTACCCGCCCGACGCCCTCGTGCCGAACCCGGCGCGCCGCCGGCTCGACCGCATGCTCAAGCTCTCGCACACCGCGGAGGGCGAGGCGTGGCGCAACTTTGTGCGCGCCGACCCGGACGACCCCGCGCGCGTGCAGTACGAGCGCGACGCCCGTGCCGCGATGGAGCGGCAGCGCGAGCTCATGGCGCTGCGCGCGACCGTCCCCGCCGTCGCACCGGTGAGCGCCACCCCGCTCGCCGGCAAGCTCCGCCGCCACGAGCTCGGCTACAAGAACGTGCTCGACACGCTGCGCACCGCGCTCGCGAATCTAGAGTCCGACTTCGCGGTCCTCCTCGCGAAGCGCATGGACCGACCCCGCGAGGCGAAGAAGCTGCTCGCCACCTTGTTCGCGGCGCCCGGCACCGTCCACGTCGGCTCACGCGCCGTGACGATCCGGCTCATGCCGGCCGCGAGCGAGGGCGAGCGCGTCGCCCTCCGCGCCTTCCTCGCCGACATCGCGCGCCGCCGCTTCTCGCTACCTGGCGATCCCGACCGCCGGCGGCTCGCCTGGGCGCTCAAGTGAGTGATCGGCTACGTCCGAACTCTGGAGCACGCGCGGCTCGCCGCGCTCATGCACACGACGGGGACGGGCGATGAGGGCCGCAGCCGCGCCCGATCATGGGGGTACGCGCTGAAGGAGCGCCTGCAGGCGCATCTCGCCTCGCGCCGCCATGAGGTGCTCGATCTCGGCGCGCACGACGCGACGCCGAGCGACTACGCCGACCACGCGCTGGCGGTCGGGCTGGCGGTGCTCGACGGACGTGCCGAGCGGGCGCTCCTGATCTGCGGGAGCGGCGTCGGCGTGGCGGCGCGGGCAACAAGCGCCCGGCATCGGCGCAGCGGTGTGCCACGACCACTACCCGGCACCAAGGCGTCGAGCACTGGCGAGCGGCTGCACGCCGTGCCACGAGGCGGCGCTTGTCGACCATGTAGCAGCGAGGATTTCACGGCGCAGGACGCGCCCTGACGACACAAAGGGCATCACGGAAAGGAGGCCGTCGTGGTAACGCGAGGGTTCAAGAGCAGACGGCCGCGCGCGGACCCGTCGCGGGTTCCACCGGGTCAGTACGTCACGGACGATTTCCCGGTCCTGTCCGCCGGCCCGACCCCGCGCACGCCGCTCGACGCATGGTCGTTCGTGCTCCGGGACGTGGACGACGGCGAGCTCGCGACCTGGAGCTGGAAGGATCTCCTCGCCCTGCCCTCCTCCACCGTCACGGTGGACATCCACTGCGTGACGAAGTGGTCCAAGCTCGGCACCTCGTGGAAGGGCGTCACGGTCGACGCCCTCCTCGAGGCCGCCGGGCTCGACCCGCTCGCACCTTACGTCACGGCGTTCTGCGACGGCGGGTACACGACAAACCTCGCGCTGGAAGATCTGCTCGACGGGCGCGGCGTCGTCGCCTACGAGTACGACGGGGCGCCGATCGATCCGGAACATGGGGGTCCCGCGCGGCTGCTCGTGCCGCACCTCTACTTCTGGAAGTCCGCGAAGTGGGTGCGCGGTCTCGCGTTCATGGAGGAGGACGAGCCCGGCTTCTGGGAGACGCACGGGTATCACCTCCGCGGGGATCCCTGGAAAGAGGAGCGCTACGCGGGAGACTGACCGGTGCAGCCATCGCCCATCCCATGGCTCGGCGCGGACGTGCGGGAGATCGTGGTCGAAACCCCACGCGTGAAGACGATCCGGCTCGCGGTCCCGGATTGGCCAGGGCACGTGGCCGGGCAGCATGTCGACGTGCGGCTCACGGCGGAGGACGGGTACCAGGCGCAGCGCAGCTACTCGATCGCGTCGCCGCCCGAGGAGGACGGGATCGCGCTCACGGTCGAGCGCCTCGAGGATGGCGAGGTGTCCACGTTCCTCACGGACGAGCTGCGAGCGGGCGATCGCCTCGAGCTGCGGGGACCGCTCGGCGGCTGGTTCACGTGGACCGTGGCCCAGGGCGGTCCCCTCGCGCTCGTCGCCGGCGGCAGCGGCATCGCCCCGCTCATGGCGATGATACGGCATCGCGCGGCGCGCGCGAGCCAAGTCCCGACCCGTCTTCTCTGCTCATGGCGAACGGTGGAGGACGTGATCTACCGCGACGAGCTCGCACGCCTCGCGGCCCGACGCGACGGACTCGAGGTGACGCACACCTTGACGCGCGATGCGCCTGCAGACTGGCGGGGCCACGCCCGGCGGATCGATCGCGAGATGCTCCTCGAGGTACTCCCCGCGCCAGAGGCCCGGCCGCTGGCGTACGTCTGTGGGCCCACGCCGATGGTCGAGTCCGTCGCCTCGCTGCTCGTCTCGCTCGGCCACGCCTCCGAACGGATCCGGACCGAGCGCTTCGGGCCCACGGGAGGCAGGTGACATGGGCGCGTCGGGTGAGGAGCTCGTCCTGGACGGCAACGGCGCCGCGGGGGTGCTGCGGGAGGTATTCGCGGTTGAGATGACGACCGCGTCCTGCACCTGCGCAGAGTGCGGACGGGCCTCCACGGTCGGGGCGCTGCACCTTTACGGCGGCGCGATGGGCTCCGTGCTGCGCTGCCCGAGTTGCGAGGCGCTCGTGTTCTGCATCACGAGCGTACACTCCGGATACTTCGTCGAGCTGCGCGGCATCGTGCACGTTCGTCGAGGCGACGGTGATTCACGCCTCGCGCCCACAATTACCAATCCACGATGAGCTGAAAGGAGAATGTCATGTCCGCAGCATCGTCATCGCGTGACCGCCGCAGCATTCTTGCCACCTCAGCAGCCGCAAGCGCGCCTCGGCCTCGTCCTGCTCGCCCCCGGCTGCGCCCGGACCGGCTCGGCCGCCGGCGCCTCCGCCGCGCCGAGCGAGATTCGCTCAGCGTTCCGATGGCTCCGCTGACTCGAGCCGATGAGGGCGGCGCGCACCGCGTGCGTCCTCGATTCAGGGATCGAACAAGGAGATGACAAGTGCCCGAACAAGTGAACCATGGTCGCCGCCGCTTCTTTGGCGCTGCCGCCGCGACCATCGCCGCCGCCCGCATCGGCACGTTCGGCGCTGCGGAGGCGCGGTCCGGCAAGAGCGAGCCGGCAAGTCGTCTGCCCAGGCTCAAGCCGGGCACGAACACGTCGTTCGGCCCGCTGAAGCAGATCGACGCCGGCGTCCTGAACGTCGGGTACGTCGAAGCCGGTCCGGCCGATGGTCCCGCGGTGGTTCTCCTGCACGGCTGGCCCTACGACATCCACAGCTTCGTCGATGTCGCGCCCATGCTGGCGGCGGCGGGTTACCGGGTGACCGTGCCCCACCTGCGCGGCCACGGCACGACGCGCTTTCTCTCGAGCGGAGCCTTCCGGAATGCGCAGCAGTCGGTGGTCGCGCTCGACGTCGTCGCCTTGATGGATGCGCTCGAGCTCGAGAAGGCGATCCTCGCCGGCTATGACTGGGGAGCGCGGACGGCCAACATCATCGCGGCGCTCTGGCCGGAGCGCTGCAAGGCCATGGTCTCGGTGAACGGGTACCTGATCAACAACCGTGAACGCAACAAGCTTCCGTTGCCGCCCAAGGCCGAGCGCGGGTGGTGGTACCAATACTACTTCGCCACGGAGCGCGGCCGGGCGGGTTACGACGCACACCGGCGCGAGTTCGCGAAGCTCACCTGGCAGGTCAATTCGCCGAAATGGCACTTCGACGACGCCACGTTCGATCGCACCGCAGCGTCCTTCGACAACCCGGATCACGTCAGCATTGTCATCCACAACTACCGCTGGCGGCTGAGCCTGGCCGAAGGCGACCCACGATACGACGACCTGGAAGAGCGACTTGCCGAGGGTCCCGTCATCGCCGTGCCCACGATCACCCTGGACGGTGATTCCGATGGCGTCGCGCCAGCGTCGGACGGCACGTCCTACGCCAAGAAGTTCTCCGGCAAGCGCACGCACCGGATCGTCAAGGGCGTCGGTCACAACCTGCCGCAGGAAGCCCCGCGCGCTTTTGCCGAGGCCGTCGTCGAGGTCGACGGCTATTGACCGGCGTTTTCTCGTGACCGAGTACGATTTCGGCGCAGTTGATAAATAGGAGGCCCCATGCAAGCGAGATTCATTCTGTGAGGAACTGGCGCGAAGCCCTCCTGCGCGCGGCGGATGCGCATAGTCAGCACGAGGCGCAGACCGGCCGCCCGGACCCGGACTGGCCGAGCTGGTACGCGGCGTACCTGGAGCGAGAGCACCCGGGGGACTCGGCCGGACGAAGCAGGGAGAGAGCAGCAACACGAGGAGAGGAGCCGAGGTCGTGGGAATGAAACTCGAGGTTGTGGTGGTGCCCGTCTCCGACGTCGATCGGGCCCAGCGCTTCTACGAGATGTCCGGGTACATCGCCGCCTTTGCGCCCAACGCTGCGCTGGCGAGCCGATCTGCGGATACGAGAAGTATCCGTCGGCGCTCGGCTCGGCGCTCGAGGCCCGACGCGGCCGGCTCAGCGAAGTGCGGGCCCGCCGCGACTGGCGGAGGCGCTTAGACCCTTTACCGTCCAGAGCCGGGAGCTCCCTCATGCCGAAGATGAAGGTGGTGCAGGTCTCGAAGCCGAATGGTCCCTTCGAAGTGGTCTCTCGCGACGTGCGCGATCCTGGCCCGAGCGAGATCCGCATCCGGGTGGAGGCATGCGGCGTCTGCCACAGCGATGCGGTAACGAGGGGCGGCGCATACCCGGGGCTCACGCTCCCGCGCGTACCTGGCCACGAGATGGCCGGCCGGGTGGATGCGGTCGGCGCAAGCGTCACGGCGTGGAAGCCGGGGGACCGCGTCGGCGTCGGCTGGCACGGCGGCCACTGTTTCGTGTGCATCCCGTGCCGCAAGGGAGACTTCATCAACTGCGAGAAGGCCCAGATCACCGGCGTCACCCTCGACGGCGGATACGCGGAGTACGCGGTCGTCCCATACGAAGCGGCGGCACGCATCCCGGACGACCTCGACGCGCTCGAGGCCGGCCCCCTCCTCTGCGCCGGCGTCACCACCTACAACTCGCTGCGCAACAGCGGGGCGAGGCCCGGCGACACGGTCGCCGTGCAAGGCATCGGCGGCCTGGGCCACCTCGCGATCCAGTATGCGGCGCGGATGGGATTTCGCACCGTCGCCCTCTCGCACGGCTCGGAGAAGGAAGCGCTCGCGCGCGAGCTCGGCGCGCATGAGTACGTCGACACGCAGAAGGTGGACGCGGCCGAGGGGCTGAGAAGGCTCGGCGGGGCCGACCTGGTGCTGGCGACCGCGCCACACAGCGCCGCCATCGCGAGCACGATCAACGGGCTCAAGCCGCGCGGCAAGCTGCTCATCGTCGCGGCGGCCTTCGAGCCACTCCAGGTATCGGCGCTCTCGCTCCTCTCCGGCAAGACCATCGCCGGTTGGCCGAGCGGCAGCGCGATCGACTCCGAGGAGACGTTGACGTTCAGCGCCCTCACCGGCGTCCGCCCGCGGATCGAGAAGTTCCCGCTGGAGAAGGCCGAGGAGGCTTTCGGGAAGGTCATGTCCAACCGCGTCCGCTTCCGCGCGGTGCTCGTGCCCTGAACGCGGCTGGGTCGAGAGCGCGCGGATCTGATGTCGATGACAGGAGGACGGCCATGTCACGCGTCATCGTGATCACCGGAGCGGCCGGAGCGCTCGGGACCGCGCTCTGCCGCCACCTCGTCGCGCGCGGTTACAGGGTCGCGGGGGTGGGCCTCCGTCGCCACGAGGATCGCCTTCGCACGCTCGAGAAGGATCTCGGCGCGGCAATTCGCGGGGTTTCCGCTCGAGGAAGACTCGATCGCGAGCTGGGACGCGGCCTTGGGCGTCGTCGAGTCGCGCCTTGGCCCTATTTCGGGCGCAGCGCTGGTCGCGGGTGGCTGGCGCGGTGGCCGTCCCTTCCACGAGGACCGCGACGAGGGCACCTGGCGGAGCATGCTCGACGAGAACCTCGAGTCCGCCCAGCGCGCACTTCGCACGCTCCTGCCTCGGCTCGTGGCGCGGCGCGCGGGGAGCGTGGTGGTGATCGGCTCCCGCAATGTCGAACGGCCGTGGTCAGGGGCCGGCGCCGCCGCCTACACCGTAGCGAAGAGCGCCGTCGTCGCGCTTGCCCGCGCGATCGCCATCGAGGTCCTCGATGCGGGCGTACGCGTGAACGCCGTCCTACCGAGCACGATCGATACCGCCGCGAACCGCGGCGCCATGCCGGACGCCGACGCGTCGCGCTGGGTCCAGCCTGAGTCGCTCGCCGCGGTCATCGATTTCCTGCTCTCGGACGCGGCGCGGGACGTGAGCGGCGCTGTGGTTCCCGTTTACGGCCGCGCCTGAGGAGGCGCCGCGCGGCTGCCGGGCCTCGCCGCTCGTCCGCAGCGGTCATGTACGTCCACGCGTCCGGCGCAAGCGTGAGCGCAGCGAACGGTGGACCGAGCGAACGTCTCCAGCGGAAGCGTTGGGCGGGTGGAGACGGGTCACGAAGCGCCCAGGGGTGTAACGCCCCCGCTCCGATGGACACTCTTGGGATCTCGAGCCCGAATGCTCAGGAGGTCCGGGCTCCACTCGCCCAAGTTGGGCGGAGAGGATGTCGATGCATCCCACCGGAAGTCCCCGCCCCGAGCAGTCGCACCTCCTGCCCCTCGACGCCCACCCGCCGGCAGCCCTGGAGACGGCCACGTTCGCCGCGGGTTGATTCTGGACACCAGACGCCCGGTTCGGGTGTCACCCCGGCATCGTGCGCACCCGCGTCGGCTACACGGGCGGCACGCTCAGCGACCCCACCTACCACCACCTCGGAGACCATACCGAGGCTTTCCAGGTGGATTACGACCATTCACGGACCTCGTACGAGCAACTGCTCGAGCTCTTCTGGGCGAGCCACAGTCCCGGGCGCGAATCCCTCAACCGCCAGTACATGGCAGCCCTCTTCTACCAGGGAGACGAGCAGCGACGCGTCGCAGTGGCGAGTCGTGAGCGCATCGCAGCGGGACTGCACGGCGAGGTGTACACAATGCTCGCGCCGCTCGAGCGCTTCCATCTGGCCGAGCACTATCACCAGAAATACTACTTGCGCCGGCAAGCGGACCTGCTCGAAGAGTTCCGGGCGTACTCCCCGCAGCAGTTCGTGGACTCCACGGTCGCCGCGCGCCTCAACGGCTACGTGGCGGGCCAGGGAAGCGTCGAGCAGCTCGCGCAGGAGCTCGAGAGCTTCGGGCTGTCCGGGAAGGCCGCGTTCAGGCTCGAGCGCATCGTGCGAGCGAGCGCGCGGGGATGAGGTTGCTGAACATGTGCGACGAGATTGGAAAGCCGTGCAGGAGCACGACGGCGTCTATGTTCACGGGGCCTGCCCCTCGGTAGAGGAGCTCAACCGTCCGGTTCGACGGAGGCCGCGCGCGCCTATCGCAATTCGCCGGGCGACGCGTAGTGCTCCAGCGGAGACTCGATCGGGAACGCAGGGATGGACGCGACGAGATCATCGTCCGCGTAGCACCACGCCCAGTCCTCGCCGGGCTCGAAGGACTTCACCACGGGGTGCTTCGTCCCGCTGAAGTGCGCGGTCGCGTGACGGTTGGGCGAATCGTCGCAGCAGCCCACGTGCCCGCACGTCATGCAGAGCCGGAGGTGCACCCACGAGTCGCCTTGCGCGAGACATTCCTCGCAGCCGTGCGCGCTCGGCGTCACTGGCTCCTCCCTCCGCCGCACGAGCGCGCTGAGATCCCTGCACATGGTCGCCTCCTGAGTGCGCGCCGATGCGAGAGAGAGTCGACTCGGCGCGCACACAGCCTGATCTGGCCGAGAGGCGCGCGAAGTCAACGCCGAATTCAGGCGCCCGATCGTGCGCCACGAAAGCGAGCGCTCACCGCAACTCTCCGCTTACCAACGGCCCAAAGGGCCCGTCGAAGTCCGGTGCATCCGGCGCGTCGCCCGTCCATGCCTCTCACGTGCTGCGGCGTCGTGCGTGCGCCGGCTCGGACGCCGCCGCCATCTTCGCGGAGTAGCTCTGGGAGCGGCCGATGGCATCGCCTCCACGTTCAGTGATCGAGACACGGTACGAGCAGATGTTCCCGACGCTCCGCCCGGCGGAGATCGAGCGCCTGCGGCGCTTCGGCGACGCCCGGAGCTACCCCGCGGGCGAGTACCTCGTGAAGGCCGGCGACGTCAGCCCGGGAGTATTCGTCCTCCTGGGCGGCGAGGTGGCGATCACGCAGCACGGGCCACTCGGGCCCGACGAAGCGATCGTCACGCATGGCCCGGGCTCGTTCGTTGGCGAGCTCGGCCAGCTCTCGGGCCGCCCATCACTGGTCGACGCGCAAGCGACGAAGCCGGTCGAAGCTCTCGTCATCCTGTCGCGCAGGTTGCCTGACGTGCTCGTGGCGGAGGCGGAGCTCGGGGAAAGCTTCATGCGCGCGTTCATTCTGCGTCGCGTCGGCCTGCTCGAGAGTGGAATCAGCGGGCCAGTGATCGTCGGGCAGGCGGGCGATGGCGACGTGCTGCGGCTGGGCGGATTCCTCACGCGGAACGGGCATCCGTACCGCCGCCTCGATCCCGGCACCGACTCGTGTGCGAAGACGCTGATCGAGCGCTTCCACATCAAGCCATCGGAGCTGCCGATCGTGCTCTGCCCGAACGGCGTCATGCTGCGCAACCCGAGCGAGGTCCAGCTCGCGGGATGCCTCGGCCTCGTCCGTCCGATCGACCCAGCCCGGGTGTACGACGTCGCGATCGTCGGCGCCGGACCGGCAGGTCTCGCCGCAGCGGTCTACGGCGCCTCGGAGGGATTGTCCGTCATCGTGCTCGATTCCCGGGCCTTCGGCGGCCAGGCGGGCGCGTCGGCTCGGATCGAGAACTACCTCGGATTCCCGACCGGCATCTCCGGGATGGCGCTGATGGCGCGCGCGTTCAACCAGGCCCAGAAGTTCGGCGCCGAGATGGCGATCCCGGACGAGGTCGTGGGACTGCGGTGCGACGGCGACAGGGGCACCGCGCGGTTCGAGCTGCGGCTCGCGAACGACGAGCGGCTCAGGGCGCGGGCCGTCGTGATCGCCAGCGGCGCGAGCTACCGCCGACTCGAAGTCGAGAATCTCTCAGCATTCGACGAATCGTGCGTCCACTACTGGGCCTCTCCGTTGGAGGGAAGACTGTGCGCGGGGAAGGACGTGGCGCTGGTCGGCGGCGGCAACTCCGCGGGCCAGGCGGTGGTCTATCTCGCAACTCTCGTCTCCAAGGCTTCGCTCATCGTGCGCGGCGCCAGCCTCGAGACGAACATGTCCCGTTATCTGGTCGACCGCATCGCGGGATTGGCCAACGTCGAGGTGCTGCTACGGACGAAGATCTCCGCGCTCGAGGGACAAGGGGGCGTTCTGGAGGCGATCCGCTGGCGACATGTCCTGTCGGGCGAGGAGACGCGCCGTCCGATCGGCCAGTTGTTCTTGTTCATCGGTGCAGACCCGAACACGTCCTGGCTGGCCGGGTCTGGCGTCGCGCTCGATGCGAAGGGATTCGTGCGCGCTGGCGCGGACGCGGGCGAGGGTCGCAGAGCGCTGGAGACGAGCCTGGACGGCGTGTTCGCGATCGGCGACGTGCGGTCCGGGTCGACGAAGCGCGTCGCGGCGGCGGTGGGGGAAGGCGCGCAGGTGGTCGCGACGATTCACGCGTACTTGGCAAGTCGGGGAGAACGGATTCGCGTCGATGATCGCCCGAGCGTGTAAAGGGAGATGGGAGATTATGACGAAATCTTGCCGTGAACCGGTCCGAATCGTGTGGAGTCGGGTTGCCTCGTGTGGTCGCGGCGACCGCGCCAACCGCCCTGAATCGCACGGATCCGCAGGCTCTCCGCATACATGCACGGTGGGTGAATACGGTCTACGAATACGAAGGCAGCGGGCCCTTCGTCATCAGGCTCTCTTCGCAGGTGGAGAGTCGGCAGTCCTGAGCCGGATGGCCGCCTCGGTGAGCTGGCGCGCCCGCTCGAATTCGCCGCGGGCGACTGCCTCGGCGACCTCACCTGCCATCTTCTCGAGCTCGTCGGCGACGGCTTCACTGACCGGCAACTTCTCGCGCCCCATATGCGCCCCATTCCCCATGCCAGGCGGTGCGGACGGTGCGCCTGTTGCGCCCGGAGGGGGATCTTGCGCCTCCGTGATTCCGAGCCCTTGCGAC
The DNA here is from genome assembly GCA_963721145.1 of uncultured delta proteobacterium. Taxonomy (GTDB): domain Bacteria; phylum Myxococcota; class Myxococcia; order Myxococcales; family Anaeromyxobacteraceae; genus Anaeromyxobacter. The sequence goes on from CAVRIC010000002.1 coordinate 1,195,902, forward strand.
TCCGTGTGGGCGGTGGAAACCGGTGCGTCCGCGGGAGGCATCGTTGGGGTGCAAGTGGTCGCTCGCGCTGCGCACCTGCTGCGCCCGCGTATGCAGAAGGGGACACGCCGGTCCGCTTCTGCATACGCGACAGCTCGGGTTCGTCAGGGTGAGCCCTCGAGCGGAGGCACGTTTCGCCCCTCGCTGAAACGCAGCGGTCGGCCGGCCCAACGGGGCGGGGGCTCGCCGCGCCTCTTCGAGCCGCTCACCCAGGCGACACGACCATCGACCGCAGCAAGGCAGGGCTCGGCCTCGGTCGCCCTGGCGCGGGACCTCGTGGAGATGCACCGGGGCACCGTGAGCGTCGCGAGCGAGGGCCTGGGCAGGCGCGGAGTTCACCGTCCGGCTTCCCAAACCGGAGCGGCGCGCCTAGACAAGTACCGATGGCGAGCGAGCGGATGAAGGCGCAGGGAAGCGCCGGCCCCGCGCACGGACGCGCGGGGGCGCTCGACTGGACGAGCCTGCGGCACTTCCTCGAGCTCGCGCGGACGGGGAGCCTCTCGCGCGCCGCGCGCGCTCGGCGTGGACCGCAACACGGTCGCGCGCCGCGTGTCGGCGCTCGAGGCGGAGCTCGGGCTGCCGCTCTTCGAGCGCGGGCCGCAGTGGACGCGCACAGCCGCCGGCGACGAGCTCGCCGCGCTCGCCTCGCGTGTCGAGGAGGACGTGCTCGTGGCCCGGCGCGCGGACGCGCACGACCTCGCGCCGGGCGGCACGGTGCGGCTCACCACCGCGACGCACCTCTCCGCGCACCTCCTCGTGCCGGCGCTTCCGGCGCTCGCCGCGCGCCACCCCGGCGTGCTGCTCGAGATCGCGGCGGACCAGCGGCGGTTCGACCTCACGAAGCGCGAGGCCGATCTCGCGCTCAGGATGGGCCGGCCGCGCGACGCGGGGCTCGTCACGCGCAAGCTCTCCGACGTGGCGTACCGGCTCTACGCCTCGCGCGCCTACCTCGCCGGCCGCCGGCCGGAGGTCGACCTCCGGCGCGACGCCTTCGTCACGTTCGACGACAGCCTCGCCAGCGCGCCGCAGGAGCGCTGGCTCGCGTCGCCTTCCGCTGCAACAGCACCGCCTCGCTCGTCGCCGCGGCGCGCGCCGGCGTCGCCGTCCTCCCCTGCTTCGTCGCCGACGGCGACCGCGAGCTCGTCGCCCTCGATGCGGGCCCGAGCCCGTGAACCACGAGCTGTCGCTGCTCGTGCACCAGGACCTGCGGCGGACGCCGCGCGTGCGCGCCGTGATCGAGTGGGTTGACCACACGGTCAACATCGCGCGGCCGGCGCTCTGCGGAGAGCGCTGAGGGCCGCGAACCGGGGCGGCGCCCCGCCGGGGCCGTCACCGGATCGTTTCACCGGGAGAAGGAATGCGTCCTCGTCGGAACGGTTCCATTCCCGGCCGGCGCTCGCGCCGCCCGAGCGGTGCGCGGAGGTGCGGCCCCGTGCCACCCGCGCGCCCGTCGTCGAGCGCCGTCGCGCTCGCGTGTCGCGTGAGCCGCCGTGCCGTCACAGCGAGTGAGTACAGGACTGCATCCAGCGGTCCGACTCGCAAGGAGGTGCTCTCTTGTTCAACGCCATCATCGCGGCGAGCGCGGTCCTGGCCGCCGCCTTCGCCCTGTACGTCGCGTGGTGCTTCGTCTCGGTCGCGCTGTTCCTCTTCCGCCGGCGCTCCGCGCCGCGCGGCGCCCGGCGCCTCGCGGCCCCGTCCGGCGCCGCGGCGACGGCCCGCGCGCGCGAGGGCGCGCCGGCCGCGCCGGAGAAGAGGCAGCGCGTCGTCGTCGTGGGCGCCGGGTTCGCGGGGCTCGCCTGCGCGCGGGCGCTCGCGCGCGCGCCGGTGCAGGTCACCGTGGTCGACCGGCGGAACCACCACCTGTTCCAGCCGCTGCTCTACCAGGTCGCGACGGCGGGGCTGAACCCGGCCGACATCGCGACGCCGACCCGCCAGATCCTGCGCAAGCAGCGGAACGCGGAGGTGCTCCTCGCCGAGGTGCGCGGCGTCGACGTCGAGCGCCGGACACTCACCCTCGACGGCGGCGACGTCCTCGCCTACGACCACCTCGTCGTCGCCACCGGCGCGACCCACGCCTACTTCGGCCACCCGGAGTGGGAGGCCTTCGCGCCGGGGCTCAAGACCATCGAGGACGCCCTCGAGATCCGCCGCCGCATCCTCGTCGCGTTCGAGCGCGCGGAGCGCGAGGCCGATCCGGAGCGCCGACGCGCGTGGCTCACGTTCGTCGTCGTGGGCGGCGGGCCCACCGGCGTCGAGCTGGCGGGCGCGGTCGCCGAGATCGCGCGGCACACGCTCGCGAGCGAGTTCCGCCACATCGACCCGCACCGGGCGCGCGTCCTGCTCCTCCAGGCCGGCGACCGGCTCCTGCCGTCCTACTCGCCGGCGTCCTCCCGGTCCGCGCAGAAGCAGCTCGAGCGGATCGGCGTGCACGTGCACCTCGGCGTGCGCGTCACAGGGATCGACGGCCACGGCGTCTCCATCGGCAAGGAGCGGGTGGAGGGGCGTACCGTGCTGTGGGCGGCGGGCGTCGCCGCGTCGCCGCTCGCGCGCGCGCTCGGCGCGCCGCTCGACACGGCGGGGCGCGTGGTGGTCGCGCCGGAGCTGACCCTGCCCGGGCGTGGCGAGGTGCACGTCGTCGGCGACGTCGCCAGCGTGCGTCGGCCGGACGGGAAGCCCGTGCCGAGCGTCGCGCCGGCGGCGATCCAGGAGGGGCGGCACGCGGCGCGGAACGTGCTCCGCGCGCTCCGCGGCGAGCCGCCGGCGGTCTTCCGCTACGTCGACAACGGCTCGATGGCCACCCTCGGCCGCGCCGCCGCGGTGGCCGAGAGCGGGCGCTGGCGCTTCTCCGGCCTGACCGCCTGGGTCGCCTGGCTCGCCGTCCACGTGCTGTCGCTCGTCGGCTTCCGGAACCGCGCCGCCGTGCTCCTGCAGTGGGCCTGGCACTACGCGACGTTCGAGCGCGAGGCGCGGCTCATCACCGCTACCGCCGCGCATCCGTCGGAGGGGGCGCCCGCGGCCGCGCCGCCCCCGCTCGCGCGCACGGGCTCCTGACAGACGAGGCGGCGCGCTCGTCAGCGCCGCGTGCCGCGCCGCTCCTCCGCCCCGGAAGGACGGCGCGCGAGGGCGGGCCCCTCCGCCGCCGCCCGCCGCGCGAGGCCGTCGAGGGCGGCGCGGACGCTCGCCCGCTCCGGCGAGGCCCGGGCCGCCCACCCGAGGTGGATCGCGGCGACCTCCACGTCGCCGCGCTCGAGGGCGCGCTGGGCGAGCGCCTCGAGCAGGTCCGCGTCGCGCGAGAGGCGCGCCTGCGGCGCCGGGTCCTCCGGGCGCAGGCGGCTCGCGGCGAGGAGGTGCTCGAGCGCGCCGCCCTCGCCGACGAGGCAAGACTCGAACTCGCTCGTGCGATGGCGCGCCTGCGCCTCCTCAACGCCAGCCGCTACGCCGCCCGCGGGTGAATGTCATTCGATCGCGGCAGCGATCCAGGAACGAATGCTTTCAAAGGCGCTGTCGCTCTCGATGCGCGGTCCCCAGAACATGTTCGCGATGGCTGCATGCGCGCGCCGGATCACGGCCCACCGCGGGCTCTCCACGACACGGAAGGCATCGTCATTCGCGGCGGGCACGCGAGCGATCTGCCGCCGCGCGTGCATCTCGAGCGCGAGTGCGCGCGCGCTCTCGTACCCGTCGAGCGGCGGCAGCTTCGACGCGTGCATGATGATCCTGGCCTTCGGCGCTCACGAGAATTGACCCGGGTCTGCTCGCGAGAAATGGTCCAGGTGACGGTGAGTGCATGGAGGCGCGGCGGCGTCCGTGGTGGGCGCAGGGCCAGCGCCTCGACGATGACCGGGCATGGCCAAGAAGCGGCCGTGCCGCATCTGTCACCGATGGTTTCAGCCTGATCGGCGCATAGGGGATCGCCAGCGCGCCTGCCCGCGGTCGGAGTGCCAGGCCGAGCGGCGGAAGCGCGCGCAGGCGGCCTGGCGCAAGCGTCACCCGGAGTACGCGATCGCCTGGCGGATCGGTAGGTGGGCCGCGGACGAGGACCGCGATCTGCCGCGCGTGCCGCCGCCGTTGCCCCGAGTGCCGTGGGATCTCGCGAAAGACGAGTTAGGGGTCCAAGGTGCCGAGATCCTTGGCTGTCTCGGCCGACTACTCGTGTGGCACGCGAAAGACGTGATGAAGGGCCAGGTCCCCGGATCTACAGGAGGATCTCCGCGAGTACTCCCGCCCGCCGCGAAAGACGAGATCGAGGGTGTGCCAGCGTAGCGACCGCGTGGATCTCGAGTTCCATCGGCTGGACCTGCGCTACGAGGCGCTCCGCAAGAGGAGCCCGCGGCGAGAGGCGCGCCTGCTCGCCTCGCTGGCGGACGCGGGCCAGCAGGTGCCGGTGGTGGTCGTCGCTGGCGACGACGGGCGCCAGGTGCTCGTCGACGGCTACAAGCGCGTGCGCGCGCTCGTGCGCCTGCGGCGCGACACGGTGCCGCGCGGTGGCGTGGGACCTCGCGGAGGCCGAGGCGCTCTTGCTCGAGCGGCTGATGCGTAGCGCCGACGGCGACGGCGCGCTCGAGCAGGGGTGGCTGCTCGCGCGAGTTGCGCGACCGGTTCGGCCTGACGGTGGAGGAGCTCGGCGCGCCGCTTCGACAAGAGCGTGAGCTGGGTGAGCCGGCGGCTGGCGCTGGTCGTGGAGCTGCCGCCCGAGATCCAGGAGCAGGTGCGCCGGGGCGAGATCGTGGCGCACGCGGCGATGAAGTACCTGGTGCCCTTGGCGCGCGCCAACCGGGAGGACGGCGATCCGGCTGGCGGCCGCGATCGGACCGCTCCAGCCGACGAGCCGCCAGGTGGGGGCGCTGTACGCCGCGTACATGGCGGCGACGACGCGACGCGCGCGAGCGCTGCTCGCCGATCCACCGCTCTTCCTGCGCGCGCAGGAGGCGGCGCGCCGCCGCCCCGATGCGGCCGAGCAGGGTGCGGCGGCGGTGCTGCTCGCGGACCTGGGCGCACTCGGCGGGATCGCCCGCCGCGGCCTGCGCCACCTGCGCGATGGGCTCGCCGGGCAGCTCGCGCCGCCCGAGCGCGAGGAGGTGCGCCGCTGCCTCGCTCAGGCGAAGGCCGACGCCGCTGCGCCTCGTCGCCAGCTGCGAGAAGGAGCTCGGCGATGCTTGACCAGAGCGACGCGGGCCGCCATCCTGCGCCTGCGCAAGGAGGGGCACGGCACGCGCAGCATCGCCCACGCCCTCGGCATCTCGCGCGGCGCGGTGAAGGACGTCCTCGAGAGCGGCAGCGCCGAGGTGCCGCGGCATCGAGCGCCCGGAGAAGGCCGACGCCGTACCGCGACGAGATCCTCGACGCTGCTACGCCGGCTGCAAGGGCAACCTGGTGCGCGTGCACGAGGAGCTCGTCGAGGGAGGGCGCGACGCTCTCCTACCAGGCGCTCACCGCCTTCTGCCGCCGGCACGGCATCGGCCACGAGCCCAGGAAGCCGGCCGGCCAGCTACGACTTCGCGCCCGGCGAGGAGATGCAGCACGACACCTCGCCGCACGACGCCAAGATCGGCGGCAAGCTGCCGCCGAGTCCAGACCGCGTCGCTGGTCCTGTGCTACTCGCGGATGATCTTCATCCAGCTCTACCCGCGCTTCACCCGCTTCGAGTGCAAGGTCTTCCTCGACCGACGCCCTGCGCTACTTCGGCGGCGCCGCCCGCCGCTGCATGATCGACAACACGCACGTGGTGGTGCTCTCGGGCACGGGCAAGGACATGGTGCCCGGTGCCGGAGATGGTGGCCTTCGCCGAGCGCTTCGGCTTCACGTTCGCCGCGCACGAGAAGGGCGACGCCAACCGCTCGGCGCGCGTCGAGCGGCCCTTCGACTACATCGAGAACAACTTCCTCGCCGGCCGCGACTTCGCCGACTGGGACGACGCTCAACCGCGAGGCGCGCGCCTGGTGCGACAAGGTCAACGCCGACCCACACGCAAGCACGCTGCACGCGTCAGCCGGCGCGAGCTCTTCGCCAGCCGAGCAGCCGCAGCTCAAGCCGCTGCCGCTCTGGGTCCCCGAGGTCTACGCAGCTCCACCAGCGCATCGTCGACGCCGAGGGCTACGTCAACGTGCACGCGCAACCGCTACTCCGTGCCCGTACCAGCTCATCGGCCGGCAGCTCGAGGTGCGCGAGACCAAGGAGCGCGATCGAGGTCTTCGACGGGCCCGCGGCTGCGTCGCCACCCACGCGACGCGTCGTCGAGCCGCGCGAGCGCGCGGGTGACCGACCCCGCGCACCGCCCGCCGCGCGGCGAGGGCGACGCCGGTCGGCGCCGCCGCCCGAGGAGGAGCGGCAGCTCCTGGCGGCCGCGCCGGCGCTCGCCGCCTACGTCGCCGCGCTCAAGAAGCACGCCCGCGGCCGCGGCACGCTCGCGCTGCGCCGGCTGCTCCGGATGCTGCGCGAGTACCCGCGCGGCTCCGCTCCTCGACCGCCGTGCACGCCGCGCCGAGCAGTACGGCCTCTTCGACCTCGACCGGCTCGAGCGCATGGTGCTCCGGCAGATCGCCACGACTACTTCGTCCTGCCGGACGACGAGACGACGACGGAGGACCACGACGATGACTGACGACCTCGAGCAGCTGCTCAAGAGCCTGCACCTCACGCAAGATCGCCGAGATCCTCGACGAGCGAGCTGGCCAAGGCCGACAAGGACGAGCACGCCCTTCGCAGAATCTGCTCGCCCGCCTGCTGCGCGCGCGAGTGGCAGCACCGCCAGGAGAGCGCGCTCGCCTGGCGCATCAAGCACGCCGGCCTGCCCGAGCAGTGGACGCTCGAGTCCTTCCCCTTCAAGCGCCAGCCCGGCGTCTCCCAGCGGCAGATCCGCACCTTCGCCGAGCTCGACTTCATCGCCAAGGCCGAGAACATCGTCTTCATCGGCCCGACCGGCGTCGGCAAGACCGGACTCGCCTCCGGCCTGCTGCTCAAGGCGCTGCAGAACGGCTACCGCGGCCATCTTCGTCCGCGCCCAGGACCTCTTCGACGAGATGTACGCCTCGCTCGCCGACCGCTCGACGCGCAAGCTGCTCAACCGCCTCGCGCGCGTCGACGTCCTGCTGCATCGACGAGATGGGCTACCTCAACCTCAAGCCCGAGCAGACCAACATCTTCTTCAAGCTGATGGAGGAGCGCTACCGCCGGCAGCCCACCATCATCACCACCAACCTCGACTACGACGAGTGGCACGAACTTCCTCGGCAACAAGGACCTCGTCGACGCGCTGCTCAGCCGCCTGCGCCACCAGTGCCACACCGTGAAGATCGACGGCCCCTCGCTGCGCGACCCGCAGGGCTGACCATGCCGCCCAGCACGCTCGCCCTCGGCGCCCGCTCCATCGAGCCGGCGGCCGGGGGCGACCTGCCTCTACTCCCCGACCGCCACCCGGCCTCGGCTCCAGGCCCCGCAACCAGCCTGCGTCCCGATCACGTCACCAGCCTGGACCAGTCCTGCTGAGCAGGGGTGGACCACTTCTGGCGAGCGCTGAAGTCCTGGCCGCATCCTCGAAGTGCCGGACGAACGTGGCGGGCTCCGCGTCCTCGCGCAGGGCTCGTCGCTGTAGCGCATCGATCTTCTCGAGGAGCGTCACGAGCGGATGGACGCACCGCAGGTTCCGTGGCCTGTTGTCCGTGAACGCGCCGAGCTGACCGATCTCCGCGAGATGGTCGTGGACGAACGAGGTCATCCCCATCTCGACGGACGGCGCAACGCGCGCGTTCCCGACCTCGAGCAGAACGTACGGCCGCATCGGCGTCGGGAGCTGGGCGAGATGGAACCCTGGGTACTCGACGCGGAAGTTCGCGTTGCGCTGCGCCGGATCGGAGCTCACCGCCTCCGTCGTCACGCTGGCGCCCGGGACGCGAATCGCGCTCGCGAGGGCATCGAAGTACGCGCGCCTTTCCTGGATCGCGCGCGTCCCTTCGCTCCTCCAGTTACCTGGATCGGGAAGCTGTGCGCGCCCGCCCTCGATCTTCAGATCGAGATCCTCCGAGAAGCGGTCGATCAGGCCGAACCCCTTCGAGAGCGACGTTCCTCCCTTGAACCAGATCTCGAAACCGGACTGGTGCAGGGCCCACAGCGTGTGCGTTACCCAGTAGTCCTTCTCGACGAGCCCGAGACCGAGCCCACGCCGCGCGGAGACGATCCGGAGAAGATCGGGGAACTCACGGTCTTCGTGGACGAACGTCACGGCGAGGGCTGCAGCTTCCGCGTAAGGAGCTTCCGGGTCGTTGCGGTTCCGTACTCGCTTGCCATTGCGAACAGCCGCCCACGGTCGAAGTTGCCACGCGCGACGGCGCTCGCGAGCGCAGTCGCAACAGTGTCCGCAGAGGTTCCTGCGCGCTCGGCGTTCTCGAGGAGATCCACCGCGAACCACTCGGGCGTCGGGTCGCTGGGAAACGCCACGCGGCGCAGAAGGAAGCGCTTGCCACCGAGCTCGACCTCTCCCGAGCGCTTCGTGTTGTACACGAGCGGTGCGGAAAAGACGGCTGTTGCGCCGAGTCCGAGCGCGTTCCAGCGCTCGGGGCCGGTGAAGACGAACGACCCGCCCCTGAGAAACGCCCGCATGAGCTCCTCGTCGGTCGGCGGAACCGATCCGAACCGGCTCTGCTTGGGCCCTGCGAACAGGCCATGGCGCAGCTGCACGAGCTGACCGGCGCGGACGAGGCGCTTGGCGAGACGAGGAGCGTTCGCGGACCAGCGCGCAAGGTCTTCGGTGCGGTAGACGCGGCCGGGTTCAAGCTGAGGGTGGAGCTGAGGCATGGCAGGCGACCAAGCGTATGAAATTTTCCGTATATTTGATACATCAGTCTGGCGAACAATGCAACCTGACGAGCAGGTTCCGTAGATGGATCGGGCGGTTGCACGGGAAGCCACTCAACATCCGCCCCACATAGGGACGGGCACGCATCCGCTGAAAGCCGGCAGACGTCCCCTTAGGGACGTCACGAGGAGCTGTCGAGGTCTGCGATCAGGTCGCCGAGGACCTGTTCCTCCGGAACGGCGATTCCCGTGCGGTCCATGGCTCGCGAGAGTGCTTCATCCCACCGCGAGGACGGTCCAGACCCGATCATCCGCAACGCCTCCGGCGGCGACGGGAACGAGCACGTCGGCGAGTGAACACCCCAGCGACGGCGAAGCCCCGCGCAGAATCACGTCCCCGGTCCGCGGATCGAGGAGCGTCCCGTCCGGCTCGACCCACGCATCGAGTAGCCCGGACGACTCGAGTGCGGCCTCGATCGCCGCCTCGGCTCCGGCCGCGCCAGGGCCGAATGACCTGGAACTGTCAGCGCAACGGCGACGACCAGTTCCATCAGAATTTCCGATTGTTCTTGAGGCTCTGCTGGCCCGAGGAGCGTCCGAGTCTCCGGCAACCCGGCGCCGTCTTCGAGCGCTCGTTACCCTCAGCACAGGTGATGGAGGTCCTCCATGCGCGAGAAGCTTCCCGAGAATTTCCTGAGGTTCAAGAAGGCCCACCCCGACGTCTACGACGCGTTCGAGGAGCTGGGGCGCCGGATCCACGAGACGGGGACGCTGTCCGAACGTGAGCGGCGGCTCGTGAAGCTCGGCATCGCGATCGGGCTCGGCACCGAAGGCGGCGTCCACTCCGCCGTCCGGTTCGCGCTCGCCGGCGGCTGCTCGAAGGAAGACGTCTCCCATGCCGTGAGGCTCGCCATCACGACGATCGGGTGGCCGCGTGCGCTCGCCGCGATGAGCTGGGTGGAGGACCGCCTCGACGGCAAGAGGACGAGCACGCGGTTCACGCGTCCCGACCCCCGCGCCCGGCCGCGAGCCACGCGGCGACCTGGGCGGGTAGCCAATCCCGGTTCTCCCGCGAGAGCGTGATCACCTCGCCGCCGGGCATACGCTTCGCCTCGGCGATGAAGCCGCCGCCCGCGAGCGCGACCGTGCCGAGCACCGGCACCGGTCCGGAGAGCGCGCGCCGCGCCGCGCGCACGAACGCCGGAGAGAGGCATTCCATCTTGCCGATTTCGTCGATGACGACGACGTCGATGCCGGCCCTGGGCTCGAGCGCGTCCTCGCAGACCGCCTCCAGCACCGCGAGGTGGACGGTGTACCGGCCGACGCGTGAACCGCCCACCCCTCCCGCCGTCGCGAGCTGCGCCGTGCGCCCGTCGAGGGTCACGATCCGGAACCCCGTTCGTCCCGTGCGGCCGCGGACCTCCTCCGTGTAGAACCCGGTGAAACGCTTACCGTGCAGGAGATCGAGCACCCGAAGGACGAGCGTCGTCTTGCCGATCCCGGGCGGGCCGGTGACGAGTATGCGAGGCGGCGACATGGCGCGCCCCTAATGTCTCCGCTTGAAGCCGTGGACGCCGAGGGTGCACGATGAAGCGCGCGTACTTCCGATTCCCGGAACCGAGGGAGCACGAAAGCGTGCAGGTCGTGAAGCCGCGCGTGCTCCTGGACTTGCTCGGCTCGTGAGATGAGCGCCCGCTCGGATGGCGCGTTCGACGAGCGCGTGCGCCAAGCTCGGCATCCGAATCGGGCATCTCCGCGGCGCGGCCGCGTCTCTCCTGCCTGCCGCCGATCCGACGCCTCAAAGAAGGTTGTGTGGGCCTGGTTGCCGTACGGCACGTTGAACAGGCCATGCCTGTTCACCCGATAGAGCCCGTTGTAGCAGGTGCGGTTCAGGAACAGCGTACGCGCCGCGCGCTCCACCGGCGGGAGCGCGTCCGGGTGGAGACCGCGCACGCGTTGGTAGTGCTCGCGCGTGTTCTCGTGGGCGGCCATCGCCTCGATGAGGGCGTCGGGCTCGTCGCCCGAGGGCGTCGATCTCTCCGACCTGCTGGGGTGCTTGACGCCTCCGTCGAATCAGCGCGGGTGTGCGCGTGATGCGAGGACGGTATATTCCGGGCGATGTCGCTCCTGAACCCGACGGCTCCCGACCGGATGGTCGACGCGGAGGGGCGCCCCTACTTCCTGTGGGACGTCGACATGACCCTGGACCAGTTCCGGGCTGGCCTGCGCGATCCCGATCCGGAAGTGCGGGCGTATCTCGTGACCAAGCTGATGCGACAGGCGAAGCCCGACGACGTGTTCCTCTTCGTTCGCCTGGCCGACATCATCGAGCTGTGGCCTCGCCTCGAGCGGTTCCTGGGGCGCTCGATGTCGATGTGGCAGTGGCTCCTCGAGCGCTGGCGCGAGGGGGGACATGGGCGAGGGTAGGCTCACTTCGGCGCAGGTGGAGGTCCTCCGCGCCCTCGCAGGGATCGTCCCGGCCTGGAGGCTCGCGGGCGGTGCGGCGCTGGCCGGCTTCTACACGCGGCACCGTGGGACGCGCGACCTCGACCTGTTCTGGCTCGGCAAGGACCTCGGCGGCGGCGACCTCGTGACGTGAGGCCCTATGGCGCGATCGACGAACGCATGTGCCCGCGGCGTGCCGTGCGCGAGCACCCGCGGATCCCAGCCGAACGACCAGCGGAGCGGTCGGACTTTCGGAACAGCGCGCGACAAGGCGGGCGCGAAGTACATCAACGAGCAGCGCAGTGCTCGACTCGCTAGGAGCCCGTAGGGCGTTGGGCCCCGCTTCGCGCTGACGCGCTACGCGGGGCCCGGGCAGGGTGCGGCGCCGGAGACGGTTGAGGTTACGGCTGCGGTTCCGGCGCGCGGTCACGGCTGCGGCTGCGGCTGCCCCTGCGGCCGCGACCACGCCTGCGCGATCGCCGGGAGCGGCCGGAAGCCGCGCCGGAAGAGCTTCAGCAGGTTGTGCGTCGCGCAGACGAAGGACCACTCGGCCCTTACCTTCTCGAGACCGCGGAAGGAGAAGCGGCGGAAGCCTCTCGCCTGCTTGATCTGGCCGAAGGCGGGTTCGACGATGCACTTGCGCCGCGCGTAGATCGCCTTCCCCTCGGCGGTCGTGAGCTTGGCTGCCATGGCCGCCCGCGCCTGCTGCGCGGGCGTCGGGCTCTGGCTCGCGGGCGGGGTCTGCGCCGTGTCACGCCCGATGGCGATGTACGCGTCCACCCCGTGCGCCGCGCAGGCCTCGGCGTTTTCGCGCGAGAAGTAACCGCTGTCCGCGGTCGCGACTGCCGGAGCCTCGCCACAGTTGGCGATGACCTCAGCGAGCATCGGCGTGAGGTGCTCCTGATCGGGAGGCTGGTTCGTCACCGCCGCGGCCACGATGATCTGCGACTCGGCGTCCACCGCGGCCTGCGCGTTGTAGCCCTGCAGGATCTCGCCGCCCTTCACCATGATGCGGCTGTCGGGGTCGGTGAAGTTCCGCTGCGCGGTCGGCTTGGGTGTGCCGTCGGTCTCGGCGGGCACGCGATGATGCGGCAGATCGCTGGATGAACCGCCGGCCCCCGGACCGTCGTCGTCGGAGTCGTTCCCGGTCAGCTCGCGAGCCTTCTCGTCCGCTTTTCCGGCTCGCGTCGCCGCACGCTTTCGCTCGACCGGATCCACGCTCTCGTCGTTCGTCTTCTCGCGCTGAGCCCGCGCCTGCTCGCGCAGTTCCTCGGCTCGTGCCTCGGCGGCTTCCTTCTCCAGCGCCGCCTTCGCCTCCCGGATCCGGCTCAGGCGCGACTCCCGTCGCCGCAGCTCCTCCGGCAGATCCTCCGGTGCCTTCCCGACGCCGTACTGCGCGTCCTCCCGCGAGTCCGTCTCGTCGGCCTTCGCGAGCAGCGCCTCCACCTCGGCCGCGAGCCGAAGCTCCTCCTCCTGCATGCGCTTGTAGCTCATCGCCTTGTGCTTGCTCGCGTTCGCCGCCACCTTCGACCCGTCGAACGCCACGTGCCCGAGCTTCACCAGCCCAGCCTTCCCGCACAGCCGCAGCACTTGCACGAAGAGCTTCGCCAGCGCCTCACGGTACTCCAACCGGAACTGGTTCACGGTGGTGAAGTGCGGATGCTCGCCGCCCGCGATGACCCGGAACGCCACGTCCTCGTAGGTCGCCCGCGCCAGCCGCCGCGACGAGAACACGCCCACGCAGTATCCGTAGACGAGCAGCGCCACCATCATCGCCGGCGGGTACGGCCGCTCGCCCCGCCCGTCCTTCTCCTGGATCGCGTCCTCGATCGCCGCGAGGTCGAGCGCCTGCGAGACTTCTAGGACGAAGTAAGCGAGGTGTCCCTCGGGCAGCCATTCGAGTGGCGACGGCGGCAGCAGGAACGACTGCGTGGGCGACCAAGCCCGGTAGCTCTTCATGGCGCGAGTGGATCATGACTCGCGCCTCGTGTCGATCTCGACGGCACGCACTCCACGTCAACTCCTTTCGGGTGGGGTCTGCCTGGAACGGCGCACGCCCCGCGCCAGCCCTCACGCAGCGCTCGCGGCTCACCGGGGCTGTCACGGGGCCTGCGCCGGAGGAGGGCAAACCCCACCCGAAAGGAGTTGCCACCATGTCCTTCGATGCCTTCGACGTCGCCCTCGAGCTGATTCGTCACCTCCGCGAGCCGCTCGCCGCGATCAGCGAGCGCGACCCTGCCCTCGCCCAGCAGCTCAGGCGCGCCGCAGCCTCCGTGCCCCTGAACCTCAGCGAGGGTCGCCGGCGCCATGGCCGCGACCGCATCCACCTCTGGCGCGTCGCTGCCGGCAGCGCCGATGAGGTCGTCGCCAGCCTCCGCGTCGCGGAGGCCTGGGGCCACGTAGACGCCGCCTCCATCGCGCCGTCCCTCGCGCTGTGCGACCGGGTGCTCGCCATGCTCTGGCGCCTCACCCACTGACCACTCGCCGCCGCTGCCGCAGGCGCATCCGCAGGCGGCATCGGCATCCGCAGCCGGAGCCGGAGCCGCAGCCGGAGCCGCAGCCGGAGCCGCAGCCGGAGTCGCAGCCGGAACCGCAGCCGCGTAGGCTTCCGGCCGCCCGCAGCGAAGCGGAGGACGGCCGGAAGCCATCTATGCCGTACGGGCTCCTAGAGGATTTGAACCTCTGGCCTTCGGATTCGTAGTCCTCGCAAACCCACTTTGGCAGGCGGGCGTCGGGACTACGAATTCGAAGGATCCAGAGGGATTACCTACGGGCATTTCGGCCTTCGGACTCTCAGTCCATTGGCAGCCCGCGCCGGCGCGATCCGGAGGGAGAACTGCCTTCGGACTCTCAGTCCATTCGAGCCCGCGGTGCGTTCAGCCTCGTGTAGCCGCCGCCGAAATCAGTGAGCCAGTCTCAAAAGCTCGCGGCCGTCCGTCCGGTGATGCTGCTGAAGCTCGCTGGCGATATCGTTCACCGCCTGTGCCAGCATCGCAGGGCTTGCACCATGAAGCAAGGCAGACGCGACGTCGTGGTGACCCCCGCCGCCATATCTGGTGAGTAGCTTGCCGAGGTCTGGTCCCTGCGGGCGCCGCCACGGGTTGGAATTGCAGGTCAACTTCACGCGCCCGCCGTTCCGGACCACGCCGAGAGTGTAATCGGCCTGGGGATGAAGAAGATAAGGGATCATCCTGTCGACGATCTGCTCATTAGTCACGATGAGATCGTATAGCACCACGCCGCGATCAAGCCTCGCTTCTCGTCGGAACAGTTCGATGCCACGTGTGTAGCGGCGGCGAGCCTCCTCGCAACGCTCGTGGATTTCGGAGCGCACGAACACCTCCTGCACCGGCTCGCGCAGCAAAGCGCGAATCAGTAGGTCGTGATACTTCGCGCTGTCGTCGATGGCGAAGCTCAATGAGATGAGGCGGGCCGGCGCGAGGTTCAGTACCGCGTCCTCTGGAGATTCATACGAAGCGCTGTCCAGTTTGTCGGCCCACCGCACGAGATCCTGTAGATGCGCAGGGACTTCTCGACCAGCGAGCGCTTTGCGAAGAAGTAGGCCCGCACAAGACGGCGCGTCGGGATCCCAGTGCACAAACCGCGACTGCCGAGCGTCATAGTGCGCGCGCGCCGCCTGGCTGACGAATGGCGTGGCATGGTGATCCCACCACCAGCGAGCCTGCGGGTGGTACAAGAAGTCAACGACGCACGCGTTCGCATCAAGCGTGACGCTCTCCCACGTCTTCCGTCGTTCGTAGTCCACGGGCTCGAAATCATTAGCGCCGTCTGCCAACCACGCTGCAAGCGCTGCAGACGCGATCCCGTCGAAGCACGACTTATGGAAGTAGATCCTCACGACGACTTCCTCTTCGAGAGTATCTGATCCTGGAACTTCTGCCGAAGAATCCCGCTTATTTCTTTGTACTTGAAATAGGCACCGGTCGCCTCGTATTCGCCAGGCACAGCGGGGACGACCCAAAACCGGTTGGAGAAGTGAAGCCAGCCGAGGATCAGGAGCGCCAATACGATGATCGCCAAGCGCGCGGCGAGCAATGGATGAGCATCAGATGTCTTCAGGAGCCACGATAGCGCAGTTGCGATCAGTGCCAGCAGAACAAACGTAAGCAATAGTCGCTTAAGATAGTAGATCAGCCGCAGGGAGTAGCTACGCTGAAACGTACTCTCGTAGTTTCCTCGGTCAGGATGCCCGGAAGTTTCCCACTTATTGAAGTAGTCGAACCATTCCTTGTCAGCTTGCTCGCGCGTGAAGCCATACTTCGCGACGGCAAACGTTGACGGGTAGTGGTCGCGGAAAAACTTGGAAGCTTTCGATCGGCCGGTCGCAAGGTGGTCTTGTGCGAAGATGATCCAGGGCAGCACGAGCATGATCGGGACGGATGCCCCTAACTTCACAACGAGGTTCTGCCAACCAGTGAATCGGTTAGTGATCGGCTCGGCGATTTCCTGCGGTACGAAGAAGACCACGAACAGCGCGACCAGTGCGACCAGCACGCTCGTTACTCTGCGCTCCCACTGGCGCTTGATCTTTCCTCGCGTCTCTTCGGCCATGTCCACTCCGGCCCGTCGAGGCATGAATCCTACCCCGCGCCCCTGACAAGCGCCCCGCCAGGTTAACGCCTTGTTCCCCAGAAGGGGAGCGGAAGGCCGCCCGCACGGGGGGCAGCCCAGGGACGCCGATCGGCCCGCCGGGAGAGATGCACTAGGAGCCCGTACGGCATAGATGGCTTCCGGCCGTCCTCCGCTTCGCTGCGGGCGGCCGGAAGCCTACGCGGCTGCGGTTCCGGCTGCGACTCCGGCTGCGGCTCCGGCTGCGGCTCCGGCTGCGGCTCCGGCTCCGGCTGCGGATGCCGATGCCGCCTGCGGATGCGCCTGCGGCAGCGGCGGCGAGTGGTCAGTGGGTGAGGCGCCAGAGCATGGCGAGCACCCGGTCGCACAGCGCGAGGGACGGCGCGATGGAGGCGGCGTCTACGTGGCCCCAGGCCTCCGCGACGCGGAGGCTGGCGACGACCTCATCGGCGCTGCCGGCAGCGACGCGCCAGAGGTGGATGCGGTCGCGGCCATGGCGCCGGCGACCCTCGCTGAGGTTCAGGGGCACGGAGGCTGCGGCGCGCCTGAGCTGCTGGGCGAGGGCAGGGTCGCGCTCGCTGATCGCGGCGAGCGGCTCGCGGAGGTGACGAATCAGCTCGAGGGCGACGTCGAAGGCATCGAAGGACATGGTGGCAACTCCTTTCGGGTGGGGTTTGCCCTCCTCCGGCGCAGGCCCCGTGACAGCCCCGGTGAGCCGCGAGCGCTGCGTGAGGGCTGGCGCGGGGCGTGCGCCGTTCCAGGCAGACCCCACCCGAAAGGAGTTGACGTGGAGTGCGTGCCGTCGAGATCGACACGAGGCGCGAGTCATGATCCACTCGCGCCATGAAGAGCTACCGGGCTTGGTCGCCCACGCAGTCGTTCCTGCTGCCGCCGTCGCCACTCGAATGGCTGCCCGAGGGACACCTCGCTTACTTCGTCCTAGAAGTCTCGCAGGCGCTCGACCTCGCGGCGATCGAGGACGCGATCCAGGAGAAGGACGGGCGGGGCGAGCGGCCGTACCCGCCGGCGATGATGGTGGCGCTGCTCGTCTACGGATACTGCGTGGGCGTGTTCTCGTCGCGGCGGCTGGCGCGGGCGACCTACGAGGACGTGGCGTTCCGGGTCATCGCGGGCGGCGAGCATCCGCACTTCACCACCGTGAACCAGTTCCGGTTGGAGTACCGTGAGGCGCTGGCGAAGCTCTTCGTGCAAGTGCTGCGGCTGTGCGGGAAGGCTGGGCTGGTGAAGCTCGGGCACGTGGCGTTCGACGGGTCGAAGGTGGCGGCGAACGCGAGCAAGCACAAGGCGATGAGCTACAAGCGCATGCAGGAGGAGGAGCTTCGGCTCGCGGCCGAGGTGGAGGCGCTGCTCGCGAAGGCCGACGAGACGGACTCGCGGGAGGACGCGCAGTACGGCGTCGGGAAGGCACCGGAGGATCTGCCGGAGGAGCTGCGGCGACGGGAGTCGCGCCTGAGCCGGATCCGGGAGGCGAAGGCGGCGCTGGAGAAGGAAGCCGCCGAGGCACGAGCCGAGGAACTGCGCGAGCAGGCGCGGGCTCAGCGCGAGAAGACGAACGACGAGAGCGTGGATCCGGTCGAGCGAAAGCGTGCGGCGACGCGAGCCGGAAAAGCGGACGAGAAGGCTCGCGAGCTGACCGGGAACGACTCCGACGACGACGGTCCGGGGGCCGGCGGTTCATCCAGCGATCTGCCGCATCATCGCGTGCCCGCCGAGACCGACGGCACACCCAAGCCGACCGCGCAGCGGAACTTCACCGACCCCGACAGCCGCATCATGGTGAAGGGCGGCGAGATCCTGCAGGGCTACAACGCGCAGGCCGCGGTGGACGCCGAGTCGCAGATCATCGTGGCCGCGGCGGTGACGAACCAGCCTCCCGATCAGGAGCACCTCACGCCGATGCTCGCTGAGGTCATCGCCAACTGTGGCGAGGCTCCGGCAGTCGCGACCGCGGACAGCGGTTACTTCTCGCGCGAAAACGCCGAGGCCTGCGCGGCGCACGGGGTGGACGCGTACATCGCCATCGGGCGTGACACGGCGCAGACCCCGCCCGCGAGCCAGAGCCCGACGCCCGCGCAGCAGGCGCGGGCGGCCATGGCAGCCAAGCTCACGACCGCCGAGGGGAAGGCGATCTACGCGCGGCGCAAGTGCATCGTCGAACCCGCCTTCGGCCAGATCAAGCAGGCGAGAGGCTTCCGCCGCTTCTCCTTCCGCGGTCTCGAGAAGGTAAGGGCCGAGTGGTCCTTCGTCTGCGCGACGCACAACCTGCTGAAGCTCTTCCGGCGCGGCTTCCGGCCGCTCCCGGCGATCGCGCAGGCGTGGTCGCGGCCGCAGGGGCAGCCGCAGCCGCAGCCGTGACCGCGCGCCGGAACCGCAGCCGTAACCTCAACCGTCTCCGGCGCCGCACCCTGCCCGGGCCCCGCGTAGCGCGTCAGCGCGAAGCGGGGCCCAACGCCCTACGGGCTCCTAGGGCGCGCCAGTAAGCCGAGGGCCTCACGGCAGGTTAGCCGTGGGGCCTTCGTGCTTCTGGGCGACCCCCTGCCCTCGGTAGCTCGTCCCCGACGCCCCATCAAGGCGGACATTCACCCGGACATTTTTGCGGACGCTGCTGGCTTGATGCCGATCCGTTTCGCTGGTATGAACGACTTCAGGTCATGCAAGCATCGGACATGCAACCGGACACAGCGGCGGCCCCCGACAAAGGTGAATCAGTCGCAGCGATGGAGCCGATGCTGATCGGCGAAGGCTCGCCTCATCGGGGCGCTCTGACCGATCTCGCCGTGGATCTGGCGGCCCGGTCGGCTGGGTTCCGCCGGAGCCTGCCGGACGGCGTGCGGACCGCCCTCGCCGATCTCGTCCGATCGATGAATTGCTATTACAGCAACCTCATCGAGGGCCACGACACCCATCCTCTAGACATCGAGCGCGCCCTTCGAAACGACTACAGCGCAGATCGCCGCAAGCGCGATCTGCAACTCGAGGCGAGAGCACATATCGAAGTGCAACAGTGGATCGACGAGGGCGGACTCAAAGGCCGTACCGTCACCTCGGACGCTCTACGCGAGGTCCACCGACGTTTCTGTGAGTTGTTGCCGGACGAGTTGCTTTGGGTCGAGGAGCCCGACACCCATGAGCGTTTGAGGGTCACGCCTGGCGAGCTGCGACGGCGGGACGTGAGGGTCGGCCAGCACATTCCGATCGCCCTGGCGCCATACCTCGATTCCTTGCACATTTCGAACGTACCTTCAGCGAGCGCGGAAAGACCGACGCAATCCTGAGTACAGCCGCAGCCCATCATCGACTCTTGTGGATTCACCCGTTCCTCGATGGTAACGGGCGCGTCGCTCGCCTCATGTCTCATGCCATGCTGCTGGAGACGTTGGACACCGGCGGGATCTGGTCGGTATCGCGAGGACTCGCACGCAGCGTGGCCTCCTACAAGGCCCACCTCTCGAATTGCGACCTGCCGCGCCGAAACGATCTCGACGGCCGAGGCGCGCTCAGCGAGGAAGAGCTCGCCAAGTTCACGCGCTTCTTTCTGGAAGCGTGCATCGACCAGGTCACGTTCATGGAAGGACTGGTTCAACCCGATCGCCTGCGAACCCGCATCCTGCTCTGGGCAGAAGAGGAGGTGCGGCTCGGCAGTCTTCCCGCCAAAGCCGGCAACTTACTCGAGGCGATTCTGTTTCGTGGCGAGCTCCCGCGCGCTGACGTAGCCGGCCTGCTCGGCGCCACGGACCGGCATGCCCGGCGAATCGTCGCCCCGCTGGTGGAACGAGGCATCGTTGCTTCGGACCATGTGCGCGCTCCCCTGCGGCTTGCGTTTCCCGCAACTCTGGCAGCTCGCTGGATGCCTGGGCTGTTTCCGGAAAAGACGGGCTAGAGTTGCCTGCCTCCCGCGGCTTCGAGATCCGCGAGGAGAGCGGCGAGCACCTGCTCCTCGGGGACCGCGATACCCGTTCTGACCATGGCGGGCGCGAGGCTCTCATCCCAGTGCGACGGAGCAGGCGGCCCGTTCAGTCGCGGTCCCGCTCGTCCGGATGCCGCCTGAGCAGCATAGTCCGTGGCCCCGAACCGCCACGCCTCGCCGCGCGTCTGCGCGATGACCTGCCCCGCGATGCGAAGTCCTGCCCAGTCGAAGTCAGCGTGTACGCGGACACGCGCACCGGTCGCGCCCATGCGGCGGAGCAACTCCACCGCGGCCGTGGAGGGGACGCCCTCGACGCATACGAGGGCGGCGCAGCTCGAGCCGAGAGCATCGGCGGCGGCCTCGACGACGGCGGGATTCTCGCAGACGAACACCGAGGTCCCCTGCGCGAGCGCGAGCTCGGCGCGGGACAGCTCGCGGAGCGTCACCCGCTTCGGCTCGCCGGCCGCAGCGCTCTCGCGGAGGTGGCGGGCGAGGCGGTCCTCTCCGGCAGGCCGCAGGCCGAGCACGAGCACGTCCGCGGAGAGCGAATCGCAGTCGATCCCGACCTCTCGCCACAGTCGCCGGCGCTCGGGCGCGGACGATGGGACGTCGCGCCTGCCGGCGATCGCGGCGGCTGCCCGGAGCACGAGCGCGCCGAGCGACGTCCCCGGGTCGAGCGCGTGCGGGTCTCCCGCGACGGACGCGGCGAACACCGGAAGGAGCTGGCCACTCGCAGGGAGCCGCAGCGCGATGGGGACGACCGTCTCGAGGAGCTCCTGCTGGACGCGACCGCCCGCGCGAGCGGCGCGCGCGAGGACGCCGGAAGCGCGCAGCGCTTCGAGCCATTCGACGAGCTCGCCGCGTCCAGCCGCCTCGAGCCGAGTTCTCGCCTCCGACCACATCCGCTCACGCTCGGCGCGCTCGCTGACGCGTTCCGATCGGCGATCGCGCAGCGGGCCACCGAGCGCCTCGAGCACGCCCCTGAGCGGCACGCCCGCCGCACTCTCGCGAAGCGCAGCGTCGAGTCGCTCGACGTCGAGGCGCACGGAGCCGTCCGGGAGCGAGCCCAGGCCGAGGAGGTCCGCGAGCGCCGTACGCTCCGAGGCGTCGAGGCCAGCGACCATCATCGAGCGAGCGCCCTCCCCCGCCTCCTCGACGCGCCGGCGCGCCGCGGCGAACAGCTTCTCGTACAGCGGCCCGCCGAGGAGCGCGCGGATCCGGTCCTCGCCCGACTCCGTCACGAATCCTCCATGAGAACCCGCTCGCGGCCGTTCCAGACGAACCACTCCGCGAACACGCCGCGGTGACCGGGCTCGCGGGAGAGGTGGTAAGTGGAGAGGCCGTCGAGCTCCTCGTAGAAGCCCCACTCCTCGTACGAGGTCATGATGAAGTCGAGGTCGAACTCGGCGAGGAGCCCCATGAGCTTCCCGCGCGTTGGCCGGTCGATCCCGGCGAAGACCTCGTCGAGCGCGATCACCCGCGGCGCGGCGGGGTCCGCCGAGTCGTAGAACGCGGCTGCCGCTGCGAAGAGCGGCAGGTGCAGCATCACCGCCTTCTTGCCGCCGGAGCCGGCGGCGTGCGCCTTGCGCGTGAGCTTCGCCCAGGGCTGGCCGGGCGTGCGGTGCTCGACCTGGAAGCGGTGCCAGGTGCGGTAGTCGAGGACGTCGAGCAGGCGGTCCTGAAGCGAGCGGTCCCCCTGCGCGTCGCGGGCCTGCGCGAGGCGCCGCTGGAGGAACGCGCGCAGGGCCTTGCGATTCGCCTCGGAGAGGAGACGGCCAGCGTGAAGGAAGAGCGGCACCGCGTCTTTCGCGTCCGCTTGCGCCGCGTCGTCGAGCGACCAGTCGAGACGCACCTGCGCCCCCGCGGCGGTGGTCCGCCCCTCGATGGCGGAGTTCATCCGATCGACGAGCGCGCGTGCTTCCCGGAGCCTCGACGCGAGGTGGTCGTGCGCTTCGCCCGAGAGGAACTCCTCGAGGAGCTGCGTCTCCTCCTCCCCGAGCAGCGCGATCCGCGCCGCGGCGTCGGCTTCCATCTCGCCGATCACCTCCGCCGCCGGCCGCGTCCGGCCGATCCAGGTGAACTGGTACGAGAGCACCTCGCCCGCACGCGAGGGGATGACGCGCACGTCGGGCGGGAGCTGGAGGGCGAGGTCGCCCTGGCGGCGCATGAGCCGGTCCTCCGCCTTCTCGCGCTCCTCGAGCTTCGCCCCGATCTCGATCGCACCGTCCACCTTGCGCGCGAGCTCGAGCGCGGCGGTGAAGCTCCACTCCGAGGCAGGCTCCGAGACGGGAAACCCCGCAGCCTGGAGGACGCCGAAGTCCGCGAGGGCGCGGAATCCGGCGGCCGCCGTCTTGCGCTCCTCCTCGCGCTCCGAGACCGCGCGCTCCGCCTGCTCGGCCTCCTTTCGCGATTCGCCCACCCGCTCGCCGAGGCCGCGCAGCTCGACGTCGGCGGCATCCTTCTCGCGCCGCGTCTCGCGCTCGTCGCCTCGGGCGGCCTCGAGCGCGGCGAGCACTTCGTCCCGCTCCTTGCCCGAAGATTCTCGGAGCGCCGCGGCGCGCGCAGCGGCGGCGGCCGCTTCCTCCGCCGCCCGCGCAGACGCCTCGAGGGAGTGCCCGGCGCGCTCGCCAGCCTCCTTGGCCGCGCGCGCCTCGCGCTCCGCCGTCGCGAGGGCGCGCCTCAGCTCGCGTACCGCCGCGACGAGCGCGTCCCCCGCCTCGAAGTACCCGCGCGAGCGCTCCGCGAGCAGGTCCGGGTCGCGCGCGAACGCGCCGACCCCCGCGCTCCCGGCCGCCTGGTCGAGCGCAGCCGCGGCAACCGCCCTCGCCGCCTCCGCTTCCTTCGCGGCGCGCTCCGCGAGGACGTGCTTCGCGTGAGCGTCGGCGTGCGCCTCCGCGCAGAAGCCCACCCGCGCTCGGGCGGCCTCGACTTCCGCGCCGCGCGGGATCGACCCGAGCTCGCGCGCGAGGAGGTCGAGCCGTTCCCCTGCGGCTCTTACCTCCCACTCGAGCGCCAGCGCCGTCTCGCCGAGCGCACGCAAGCGCGCCTCGAGGTCCGCGATCCGTCGCGCCCGCTCGCGCTCGCGGGCCGTCGCACCCACGTATGCGGGTGCGGCCTTCATCCACGCTCCGTGGAGCGGGCCGAGCCGCCAGCGCCCGTCCGCCGCGATCCAGGCGTTCCCGTCCGGCGTCTCGCCTGCGGTCGCGAACCCGATGCTCGCGAGGACCGTCCGGACCCGGTCCTCCACGACGCCTCCCGCGACGACCGGCACGAGCACGTCGGCGAGCGAACGCCCCCGGAGCGACGGCGAAGGCCCACGCAGGATGACGTCCTCGGTCCGCGGATCGAGGAGCGTGCCGTCCGGCTCGACCCACGCGTCGAGCAGGCCGGACGACTCCAGGGCGGCCTCGATCGCCGCCTCGGCACCCGCCGCGGCAGGCCCGAAGTCGCAGAGGACGTAGAGCGGCGCGCCGGGCCGGTCCGGGGAGCGGGACGGACGCCAGGCGGGAGCCGGCGGCGTCGGATGAGGCGCGCGGGCGAGCGCGTCGCGCTCTTCCCGGAGCGCCTCCTCGTCCGCACGAACCGCGGCGAGCCGTGCGGCTGCGGCCGCGCGATCGCCCGCGATCGAGCGGCGGAGCGGCTCCGCCGCGAATTCCACCGCTGCGCGGAACCCGGCAGGGTCGGGCGCATCCTCGCCCTCGGCACCGGGCAGCGCCTCACGCGGAAGGACGCGGAGCCCGCCCAGCCACGCTTCGGCTGCGGCGACCCACGCCTCCTCGGCTTCGCCGCAGCGGCGCTCGGCCTCTCTCAGCGCGTCGCGCGCGGCTTCGAGAGCGGCGGCACGTTCTCCGGCGCGCTCCTCGGAACGCCGGTGCGCCTCGACGGCGCGGGCGAGCTCTCGCGCGAGGTCCCGCAGCTGAAACACGACCGCGTCACGCTGCGCGCGAATCGCCAGGAGCGCACCGGACGCTCCGTCGGCCTCGCCCTTCCCGGCCAGCGCGTCGACTGCGGCGTGCACGCCCGCGAGGGCCGCGTCCTTCGCGCGCTCCGTCGCGACTGTGCGGAGGCGCTCCATCTCCTCCCCGCGCTCCTTCGCCTCGCGAGCCGCCTCGCTGGAACGCGCGGAGGCAGCCGTGAACAGGCCCTGGTCCTCGCGCGCGCGACTGACGGCGTCCTCTGCCACGGACGCAGCGCGGCGCGCCGCCTGCTCCTGCTCGTCGAGGTCCTTCGCCGCCCGGTACGCGTCCGAGTCCTCGAAGGCCCTGATCCGCTCGACCAGCGTCCGCTCGCGGAGACCGAGCTCCACGAGCGCCTTCTCGACGGCCGCGCGGCGCCCGAGGAGCGCCTCGAGCTCCGCGGCGCGCTCGCGCGTCTCGGTCCGGGCCCGCTGGTACGCGCTCTCCGCGCGAGCGAGCTCCTGCGCGCGCCCCTTCGCGATCGCCCGCGCGTAGTCGCGGTACACCTGGTCGAAGCCCCGCAGCTTGCCGAGCGTCTCCTCGAGCGCCTCGAGATCCGAGCGGTGATGATCGAGCCGCTCGAACCCCTCCGCGATCGGGCCCACGACGCGAGCGTCGAGCGGCGGCAGGCTCGCCGACAGGAACCGCGAGAGCTGGTCGAGGTCGAGCGTCTTCGAGAGCTGGGGGCGGCGCAGGTGCAGCAGGGTCTCGACGAGCGCCGCGTACTGCTCGTCCGGCATCGCGAAGAGGCGGGCGTTCACGGCGCGCCGATAGTCGCCGTGCCGGTCGAAGACCTGCCCGTTCGTCCCGATGGCCTGCGTGAGCTCGCCCTTCGCGAGCGGCCGGCCCTCGACGACGAACCGGACGTCCGCGCCGGGGCGCTGCGACGTCACGAAGAACCACGCGTCCACGTCCGACGAGCCGCGGCGCGCCTTCACCCCGGCGCCGATGGTGCAGTGGATCGCCTTGCCCGCCTCGAGCCGGCCGAGCTCGAGCCAGAGGTACCCGATGCGTTGCTGGGCGTCCGGATCCGACTCGTTGATGAGGTTCCAGCGCATGGGCCGCGCCGTCGTCCCGAACGGATCGAGCCTTTGCGGCGCGAGATCCGCGTCGAGAAGGAACGGGAACAGGAGCTCCATCGCCTTCGTCTTGCCGGCCTCGTTCTGCCCGCGCAGGAGGAGCCGGCCGCGGTTGAAGACGAACTCGCGGTCGTCGTACTCCCAGACGTTCTGGATCCCGGCGCGCAGCACGGTCCATCGGTCGCGATCGGGTCCGGGGAGCCGCGCCGGTATGGCGGTCGTGCTCGACATGACTCCTCCTACGGTGAGATCGGCTTCGGCGAGAACCGGGCCGCAGCGGGACGGGCCACGAACCCGCCGTCCACGCGCGCGGCGAGACCGAAGCCCATGAGGACCCGCAGCGCGTCCGTGGCGAGCTCGGCCGCCCCAGCGTCGCCGTCCTCGTACTCCTTCGACCAGCGTCCCGCGTGCTCGGCGCGGAGCGCCGCAACGCGGGCGACAACCTCGTCCAAGGGCGCAGGGGCAGGCGCGCCCTCTGCGCCGGCGGCATGCGCGCCCCGGGCGCGATCGGCGAGCCACTCGCACAGGAGGAGCGCCGCGTGCTTCACGGTCGAGCTCCCCTCCGGGAAGCCCGTGTCGGTGAGCGTCCCCTCGGGATCGATCGCGGCGAGCCCCTCGGCTCTGCGCTCGGTGGAGAGGCCCACGTCGCGCAGGAGCCGCTCGTAGACGAATCCGCTTCCGCCCTGAAGCCACTCTCGCGCCCGGTCATCGAGGTCGTCGAGATAGAGGATCGGATCGTCGAGGAGCCTCCGGAACACCTCCTGGCGCGCGCGAATCCTCTCGCCCTCCTCGGTCTCTCCACGCTCCTCCTCGCGCATGCGCTCCGGGGTGCCCGCGAGCGCAGGCGGCCGGGGCGCGGCGAGGAGCTGCGACAGGAGCCGCTCCCGGACGTCGTACAGCGCGTCGCCCTCTCGCGAGCGCGCGTACTGCTCCGCGTCGCCGTCTCGGAGGGCGAGGACGCCGAGATCGGCGAGGAGCCGGATCACATCCACGAAGGCGTGGCGCTCCGAGGCGAGATCCGGGTCGAACGGCCGCAGCTCCGGCTCCTCGAGCGAGAGGTCGCGAACCGCCTCGGCGAGGCGCGCGAGCGTCACCTGAGCCGGCTCGTCGTCGAGCGCAGCGAGCGCGAGGCAGAGGAGCGCATAGCGGCGCCGATCGAAGGGGCCCTTGCCCGGGGCGCGAGCCGGCCGGGTGGGATCGGGGCGCGCGGGCCGCTTCATGAGCCTTGCGTGCCCCGCCGAGGCGTCCACGAGGAGCGTCCAGCCGGCGTTGTCCGCGAACCATCGTGAGAGCTCGGCGCGGTGGCGAACCACCGCGGCGAACATGTCCGGGTCGCGGTCGGCGAGGAGGAGCGGGCTCGCCACGAGACGGCGCAGGACCCGGCGGCGCTCGACGGCGCGCGCCTCCTCGAAGGCAGGTCCGCTCACGGCGCCTCCCCTCCCGCCGCGCTCCGCGCCCGCGCGGCCGCGGAGACCTCGAGCTCGTAGTCGAGACAGCGGAGGCGCCCCGACGGCGTGTCGAGGACCACCCAGGCGCGCTCGCCTGCCGGCGCGCGGAGCACGATGTCGAAGCGTCCGTCGGCGCTGCGGGCGCGGCGCACCCCGTCCGGCGCCCGGGGCGCAACGAGCGCCTCGTCCAGGATCGCGAGGAGCTGGTCGAGCTCGGGGCGCTCGAGCGCCGCGAACGAGGAGAAGCGCAGCGGGCCGCGTCCCGCGAAGCGGGCGATGGCCCCTTCGATCTCGGCCCGCTCGCGGCGGCGGCGGGCGGCCATCCACGTGCGGCCGTCGCTGAAGTCGAGCGCGGGGGGCGGCCGGCCCGAGCGCGAGACGGCGCCGTGCGTGCGGAGCCGGACCGGAACTTCCACCGGAGGCGCGTCCCACCACGACTCGTCCGGGCGCGCGAGATTCGGGGTCGTCCTCCTCCAGGTGGAGGTGGCGCGCCGGGTAGAGCCCGAAGGCGCTCGCCCAGAGCGCATGCGCGTCGTCGTCGGTCGCGCACGCCGAGAACCACCTCGCGAGCGTGCGGAAATCTGCAGCGCGATCCACGGGGCGCGAGCGGCGGTCGTTGAGCCGCGCGAGCGAGCGGGCGAGGCGGACGACGGCGGCGAGCGCGGCCGCGTGCAGCCGCTCGACCCGCGGCGGCGTGCCACCGGCGCCCGCGAACCAGGCGCGGATTCCGTCCCAGCGCTCGCGCTCGTCGGCGACCCAGCGCGCCACCGGGTTGCCGCCGTCGAGGACCGGCGGGAGGTCCGCGGCGGTCGCGGCGAGCGCGAGGAAACGGTCCGCACCCTCGGCCTCCGCCTCGACGAGGCGGTCGGAGATCTCGGGTCGAAGCCGGCGGAGGTCCTCGATGAAGCGACCGAGATACGCGAGCAGCGCGTGCTTGTAGGCGCGGAAGTGGTCCTCGTCGACGCGCTCCTGGGCCGCGTGGCGGTCGAGCTCGCCGAGGAAGAGGTTCGCTTCTCCGGTGAGCGACTCGAACGCGCCGCGGAGCCGGTGGAGCGCGCGGACGAGCGCCGCCGCGTCCCCTGCGCGGGCTGCGGCGGCGAGCGCAGCGAGCGCGTCCCGGATCTCGACGAGCATCGAGGTCTGAAGGGCGCCCGAGCGACCGACGGTCGCCTCGACGTCGCGCACCGCGCGGTGCGCGGCCTCGCCCTCGGGGGTGAGCCGGTAGAGATAGCGGCGGCGGTAGAAATCGTCGATGCGTGAGACCGCGCCCGTGTCGTGCGAGCGCTGGAGGTTCTTCCACTCGGCGAGCTGGTCGAGGTGGCGATCGAGGTCCTCGGCCGCGGGCAGCTCGAAGAAGAGGCCCGAGCGGGCGAGCCGGTCGCGGATCTCGGCGGGGCGGAGCTCGATGACGTAGTGCTCCTTGGCCTCGACGAAGACCTCGAGGATGGCGCGATAGTTCGGAGCGTTCTCCGCGGTGACGTAGCGGAAGACCGGAACCTGGTCGAGGAGACGAGGCGTGGGCGCGCGCGGGAGCGGAGCGACGGCGGGGTCGCGGCGGATCGGGTCTTGTGGCACTCGGAAGTCTCCGGAACCCCGGGACGATAGATCGGGGGGCGGACATTTCACGGCGGCTCACGGCCGCGCGACCTGGCGCCTCTCCGCTCCGTGCCCCCGCTGGGGTAAAGTCCTCTTCGGGGGACGTCCGGTGCGCGGGTACTTCGGCAACACCGACCAGGACTGGTTCGAGTTCCTGCGCGAGCGCCAGCCGCTCGACGAAGTGAACTTCTGGCAGCCGTCGGGCGGCCGCGGGTTCGGCGTGCTGCAGCCGGGCGAGCCGTTCTTCTTCCGGCTGAAAAAGCCGCACTACGCGATCGGCGGGTTCGGATTCTTTGCGCGGTACCAGCGCGCCCCAGCGTGGCTCGCCTGGGAGTCCTTCGAGGAGAAGAACGGCGCCGCGACGTACGACGAGATGTGCAGCCGGATCGAGAAGTACCGGCACGGTCAGCCACCGGATCCCCGGCGCCAGTACGAGGTCGGCTGCATCATGATCTCGCAGCCCGTCTTCTTCGAGGAGGCGGAGTGGGTGCGAGAGCCGGCCGGGTTCTCGCGGAACATCGTGAGCGGCGCGAGCTACGACCTCGCCGATGGCGAGGGCAAGCGTGTATTCGAGAAGTGCCTGGAGCGCGCCAGAGCCCGATGCGTGCCCGTCGCCGGCGAGCCGGCCCAGCTCCTCCTCGATCCCGACGCGCCTCGGTTCGGAGCCCCCGTGCTCGTCACGCCTCGGCTCGGCCAGGGAACGTTTCGGCTCGCCGTCACCGACGCGTACAGCGGCGCGTGCGCCGTGACCGGCGAGCACTCGCTCCCGGTGCTCGACGTCGCGCACATCCGGCCGTTCCGTGAGGGTGGCCGGCACGAACTGACCAATGGACTCCTCCTGCGCACCGACATCCATCGCCTGTTCGATCGCGGATACGTCACGATCACGCCCGACCTCGAGTTCGAGGTGAGCGGACGGCTTCGCGAGGAATACGAGAACGGCCGGACCTACTACGACATGCAGGGGAAGAAGGTGCTCGCTCCCGCGAATCAGGCCGAGCGGCCGGACCGGGCGCTGCTGCGCTGGCACAATGAGAAGGTGTTCGGGCGGGCGGTGGGGTAGGCGTGCAGGTCGAGACCGTCACGAGCGCCGACTTCGGCCTGCTGCACGCGATCCGGGCGACGCTTTGGGTGGGCTTGATCCGGTTCGGTGGCGACCTCCCCCCAGCAGCTGAACAGATACTCACTTTACGAACTTTACCGGGAGCCTTCAGTACTCTTGGTCGTCCCCCTGACAAGGAGCCAACGCGCTAGGGTCCGCCGCGGCGCGGCTCGAAGGAAAGACGGACGTAGCTCCCTCGCTGCGTCCTTGCCTCGACTGTTCCTGAACCGATTGCCTGAACCGTAAAGTCGTAGCTGAACACAAGGTCGTCTTCTTGGACGTCCTTGTCCCACACGCGTACGCTAACCGCCTCGTCGGGACGGACGAACAGGAAACTACGTTCCGGGGTCCAGCTCGCTTGATACTGATCCTTGAGAACCTGACTGCGGTACACGATGCGCCCACCCTGGATCAACTCTACGTACGGATCCGGTAGACCGTCGAGACCGCCTTCATCCGAAAAATCACCCTGCGCGACCTGGCACTCGACTCTGGCGAGCTTGTAGCCGCGGCTGCTCGGCGACGGGAGCGAGACTACCGGAGCCACATTCGTGGCATCGGGAACGGGCTGAAGATCTTGCGAAACAGTCCCTTCAAGTGAGGAGCCGCTCGCGTCCGCGGACAGCTCCAGGCGTGCAATGGAAGCATCGGTCAGCGCGAGTTGCCGTCGAGTAGCAACCTCGCGCAACGGCAACTGAACCGTCCCGACGCCCGCTTCGGTCCCGTTCGGCTCTCGATGCACAACGCGCAGCACGAGGGGCCGTTGGTCATAGGCGTTGGTCTCCACCGTCAGCTGCGACGCGGGGTTCCAGTAGAGCGCGCGGTGGGGCCGGGTGGCGAATCGGCGGCCATCCGGAAGCGTGATTTCAACGACGAGAGTCGGCGTGTTTTCAGGCGGGATGCTCTCCACTGCCTTCACTATCTTAGACGCGACCACGCCCGCCGCGGGGGTGAGCACGACACCCGCAGTGATCGCCACAAGCTGCCCAAATAGAGGGTTCGGCTTGCCCACCCACGGCTGCCCGTCAGGACGGGCGGGCTGCACGAGAATCGAGCTGAGGCGAATCGTGTACGTGCGCACCGTAACAGCATCCAAGGCGCGCGCGGCGTCACTGCGGTCCTGGCCGGAATCTAGCGCAGCGCGGTAGGACTGCTCCGCCGCGCGCCATTCACCTTTGGAAACAGCAGTATCTCCCGCGGCCATAGCACGCGCGTACCGCTCGGCCGCGGCCGCGCGCGAGTCCGCCCTCATCTGCTGAGCAGATTGGAACCGCTCGGCGGCGTCCGCCCACTTCTTCGACGCGACCGCGGCGTCTCCCTCGGCAACAAGGCGATCGTGCTCCGCTGCCTTGAACTGTTCGTACTCGGCCTGAAGAGCTACGACACGGGACTTGAGAGTCGGGTCGTACTCGGCCGCCGATGAGAGGAGGTTCAGCGCCTCGGGGTATCGACGCGACTGGCGGAGCGACTCCGCAGCAGAGGCGGCGCTTGCGGACCACTCGATGCTTGCTGCGCGAACCGCTTCAGCAACGTCGGTCGACGACGATGTCTTCGACGCCGAACGGAGCGAAGCGAGGGCGCTGTCGAGGTCGTTTCGGGAAGTCGCGGCGCGTGCCTCGGACACTTTCGACAAGGCGACGTGTCGAGCGGCATCGGCGCGCAGCGGGGCGAGAGTAGGGGCGAGGGAGTCATCAAGCGAGGTCGCGAAGTCGGCCTCACTTAGCGCGCACTCCCAGTTCCCCTGAGCTCCACAGGACTGCGCCTTCCGCGTTGACGTCGCGACCGCATGGCCCTTCGCTTCGGCGTACTTCTGCCGAAGCTTCGCGTCGCTCGGGTTCTTCTGGACCGCTGTGCGGTATTCGTTTACGGCCCTCTTCCAGTCGCCGACCGCGGCGGCGGAGTCGCCAGCCTTCTCGTGTGCAGCGCACGAGAGCATCAACGCAACGAAGACGCCCAGAACGACTCGACCAGAGCGATTCACGGTATGTCCTTCCCGCCGCGCGAGGCGCGACCCGCGTAACAGTAGCGCGACACGCACGAATTGTACGAGCACCAACGCACGCCCATGCGCTCAGCGCCAGACCCCGCCGCCGTGCGCCAAGCGCAGAGCCGGCGCCGTCGCCAGCGTGTCTTGGTTCCGCCCGCACTCGCCGCCCCCAATACGAGGAGAGCTAATTAGACTGGAGGCCCTATCCCTCTGAAGTGCCAGCGCTCGCGAGCGGTGACGCGGGCTTCCTCTGGCGCGTGACGAACCTTCCGATGCCGGCGTCCCTGTCGCGGGGAACCGAGCCGCGACCACGTCGGCCTGATCCGCCCTCCACGCGCTCACGACTGCACCGCCGCAGCGCTACGGAGGTCCGCCGCGAGCGGGTGAGTCTCCTCCGTCGCGACGAACAGTTCCTCCGTCGCCCGCGTCATCCCCACGTACGCGAGCTTACGCGCAGACTCCGCGTCGTCCCCATCGCGCCCGATCTCGCACAGCGCGACGCGTGGGAACTCGAGCCCCTTCGCAGAATGGATGGTGCACAAGACGACGGGCTCCGTCGCCGATGCGAGGCGCATCTTGGCGCCTTTGTCGCCGGGGTTCGTCGCCCAGAACACCTGGATCGCCGCCGCACGGAGCGCCTCGTGAAGCCCCGCGGCGGCAGCGGGACCGTTGCTTGACGCATAGAGCACAGCGACGCCCCGGGGGCGAGCGCCCTTGGCGAGCCAAGCCTTCACCGTCTCGACCGTCGCGCGTACGTTTTCCCGCGGGTCGCGTGTGAGGCGGAGCTCAGGCGAAGGCCCCGAGCGCTGCGCGGACTCCGGCGAGATGACCGCCGACTCATCCTCCATCTCGGGCACGTCCTCGGCGCGAAGCGTCCCGCCCGTGAGGAACCGGAATGCGAACTCGAGGATCTCCTTCGTATTGCGGTAGTTCGTCTTCAAGATGCGCGTTCGCCCCTGGGCTTGGATGCCGGCCTGCTTCCAGCTGAACTTTCGGCGGAAGATGTTCTGCGCGGCGTCCGCGACGATGACGAGATCGTCGCTCCCCGCCTCGAGCAGGCTGACGACGAACTGCAGCGCCGTCGTTCCGAAGTCCTGGGCCTCGTCGAGGAACACGCCGTGGTAGCGCTGGCCGCGGCCCGACCGGATGGCCTGGAGCGCGGCGCGCGCGACGAGCTCTCCCTGGTCATCCTGGCCGTAGCCGGGGTGTTGCAAGCGAGCGGCACGGATCACGCCGGCCATGACGCCGTCGAGGTGTTTCACCGTGAGGTTCGGCACGTCCGCGAGCAACGACGCGAGCTGACCCGCGAGTGTCTTCGTGAAGCACGTGAGCAGGAACCGTCTTGCCGGAAAAGCTTCCGCGACGAGCCGAGCGCGGTACACGAGGATGAGCGTCTTCCCGCTGCCTGCGACGCCGCGAATGACGCGGTGCCCTTCGCCGAGGCTCTTCGCCATCGCCTCCTGCTTGCGATCCATGACCCGGACGGCGTCGTCGCCGCCCTCCGGCGGACGAAAGATCACGAGCTGTCCCGGGTGCTGCTCCCCACGGACGGCGTCGATCACGATCGAGGGCTGGATGAGGCCCCGCAGGACGTCGACAGCGCCGCGAGACAGCGGCTCACTCAATTGCGCACCCAGCATCCGAGTGAAGGTGCGCAGCATCGCGGTCTCGCCCTGCCCGTCCACGCCGGCGTCGATCTCGGCCTTGAACAAGCACCGCCCGGGTTCGATCGCGCTCGCGAGCCCCTTGTCGAGCGCCTCCTGCTCCGTCATCCCCGGGAACACGGCGCCCGCGACGACTGGCAGCTCGACGCCGCGCAGCCGCTCCTCCGCGTGAATTCGGGCCACGAGCGCCGCCGCGTGGGTCTCGGCGCGTTTGAGCGGTGAGTGAACCTCTATCTCCTGGCCGTCGCGCTCGAACCGGAGCCGACCGCGGAGAAACCCGAGGATGGCCTTCGCTCGGGCCTCGAACACCTCCAGCACGACGATCCCGCGATCCGGCAGGAGGAGCACGAAGTGCGGCTTCTCTCCCGCGGGGTCATAGAGCGGCTCGAACCAGACGAGCACATCCTCGTCGAGCGCGATCTGGAACGCGCCGGCGACACGTCGCAGCGACTGAGAGACATCCGGTCGGCTCTTCAGGTTGTCGGGGATGAGAAAGCCCACCAGTGCCTCCCGTCACTCAGGAAACAGGTCGTCGAGCCGGGGAGGCTTTCCCTCGCATCCCGACGCGTAATTCTCGCACCCGAGAAACATTTCGCCACGTCCGCAACGGACGACGGCGGCGCCGCCACATTCGGCGCACACGGCACCGGCCGCACGCGCGATCGCCGTCAGCGCGTCAGCTCCGAGCGCGGCTGCCAAGTGGGCGGGCTCGGTACAGCGAAGCACCCAGCGTCCGCGATCCCGCCGTGGCCTTCTCGGCTCGCCGCAGTCGGGGCACCGGCCGCAAGCCCTGCTCACGCGCGCCTCGGCGTCCGCATCTGGAGCGGGCACCTGGAGCGCGTCACCGAAGACGGCATTTCGAAGCGCGTCGCAGAGCTCCGCTCCCGCAATCCGCGCCACGGGAGCAGCGGGATCGATGCCGCCGACCCACACTGCGGTTGGCGCTGCGATGACGACGAGCCCGCACTTGAGCGGCATCAGTCGAAGGTCTGCCCGTGATTCTTCGAAGCGCGTTGCGATCGTGTGCGGCGCCTGGACGAGCACGGCGCCAGACCGGCTCGCCGCCTCGACCGCGACGACGACGTGACGCATTGGCTCGAATCCCGTTGGGAGATGCGCCAGCACCTCCTTTGCGGCCGCGATGTCCCGCGCCACCTCGTCGTCCGCGGTGCTCCAGGACGCGTGCCAGCTCACTCTCGTGCCAAGGGCGAGTCGCTCGAGCTGCTCCCGGGTCGCCGAGAGGAACACGGCATCGTTCCTGCCGATCGCGAACGCACGACGGGCGGGGGAGGTGCCCGGGTGACGGTCGGAGACGAACTGCGCGTCGGCAACGAGGATCAGCTTCCCTCTGGCGCGCGACAGGGCGACGTTCAGCAGCCGGAGCGACGTGTCCTCGTTCTTCCCGGTCAGGTGGCTGGCCCCAAGCTGTGGGCGCGCGTCGACGAGGTCCACGATGACGGCGTCACTCTCGTTTCCCTGGAAGCGGTGGACCGTCGCAGCCCGGGCGACGCCCTCCTCGACGAGGTGGCGGACGGCCCGAGCGGCGAGCGCCGCCTGGGCGCGGTACGGGCTGATGAGGCTCACGCTTCGACACCCGCTCGCGGCGAGTCGGTCGGCGAGCATCGCCGTGAGCGCGAGGTGCAGCGGGTTGAGCCGCGAGTACGAGCCGCGCCTCGTCTCTCTGACGCATGCGCTCGAGAGCGGCGACGAGTCGACGAAGACGAGCTCTGCACCGGACGCGGGATCCATGGCCGAAACCCCGCCCGCGCGCTCCGAAACACCATCGGGCGTCACGAGGCGCCCGCCGTACGCGAGCCGGCTCACGAGAGATGCGATCGCGGCGCCCATTCGATACTGCGTGGCCAGAAAGCTCACGCGAGCACCGTCCCGATCTTCGTCGGTTCCGCGGATCGACGCGACCTCGAACGCATCTCGGCCGAGCCATTTCTGGGCGACGGGAGTGTCCGCGAGGTGAATGGGCGGAAGCTGCCGCGCATCGCCGAAGAAGAGAACCCGCTTCGACGCCCGCGACGCGGCGGCGTACACCTGCGTGAACGCGGCCATGCTGACCTCGTCCACCACGACGGCGTCCGGTTTCCACGCCCAGAGAACGTCGTCGATGAAGAGGCGAGAGAGGGTCACGCCGAGCACAGTCGCGTTCTGGATCAGGTCAGCGGAGAGCTCGCGGATCCTCTTGTCGAGCTCCTGGAGTGCCGTGCGGACGGCATCGAGGTGTCGCGCGAGCTCGGCGCGCCGTTCCGGTTCTCTCGTGTCGTGCAGCTTCCGGCCGATCTCACGCCGTTCCTCCCTCAGCTGAGCGCGATGCGCGAACAGTTCGTGCCAGCGCTCCTCCAGTACGCCTTCCGGGAGGATCTCCTTTCGGCCAGAGACCTCGGGAAGCTGGGGCGTGCCGATGCGCAGCACCTTCCCGCTCCGCACGAGCTCAGTCGTCGCGGTTGCGTCCGCCGTGCGCGCGATTGCCACGTCGACGGCTACGTTGGAGTGGGCAAGTAGGAGGACCCGCTCGCCACGCCCGGCGAGCGCGCGGACGGTCTCGGCGAGCGTCGCCGTCTTGCCGGTTCCGGGCGGGCCCCAGACGAAGTGAAGCGCGTTCGTGGCGCAGCGCTCGACGGCGGCTCGCTGCTCGGGGTTCAGCGGGCCGGCTTCGATGGTAAGGCGGGGCTCCGTTGATTCCAACACCTTCTCGCCGAGCAGCGCCGGAGCGAGCGCCGGGTTGCGCCAGGCATCCGCTGGCGATTGCAGCTCGGGAGCCGCGCCGAGCTGGGTGAGCCTACGAGAGAGCGCCTCGAGAATGAACCAGGGCTCGGCGGACAGGTGCGCCTCAGCGACCGCGGGTCCGACGTCTTCCCTGAGCTCCAGCAGGATCCGGAACTCTTCGGCCGCCACAACGATGCCACGGATGAGGTCGCGACCCTCGATGCGCACCGAAACCGGGCTCTCGGGCGGCACCGGCGATGCCGGGACATCCATATCGAACTGATACAGAGACCGCTCGGAGGTGGAGTCGACAAGACGGCCGCGGACGACGTGCAGCGCGGAACTCCGCGACGTGCGAGCCTCGGCGAGCTCGTCGGCGAGGGCAGCGAGCATCTCCTTCAGGACATCGGCGCGTTGCGACGTCAAGCGGTTGAACCGTAGCACCGTCCGACCAGGGCGCGCAGCCGACGCAATCGCGCGGTATCGCGAGGCTGATTCGCTCGTGGCCGCTCAGAAGATCGGAAGCTCGCTCATCGTCGGCCGGTACCTTCGTCTCAACCCTTCTTGCCGATGCTCGCCTCCACGGTGCGCGCGAGCCGCTCGTCCCCCGCAGCCCGGCAATGCGCGGCGACACGCTCCGCGTCCGACCGGGGGAGCGAGACCGTCACGCGCTGGGCGAGCTCGGCCGCCGTACAGTCCTCCAGGACGAAATCTGGGACGCCCACCGCGTTCAAGGTCACCTTCCGATAACCCGCAAGCGTGAGCAGGTACGCGAGCAGATCTTGCGCGAGGCGCCCGGCGTCGGATTCGCCGTGGCGCCGCACCAGATCCTTCACCGTCGCGAGGTGCTCGATCCCGAGGACCCGATCACGGGGAAGCCGTTCGCGGAGTCGCCCTTCGCGGTGCAGCCCGTCCAGCTCCGCGACGAGCTCCGCGTGCCCGCTCTCCGCAGCGCCTACGAACGCCTGCAGGAACGCGGGCCACAGATCGTCCACGTGCCGCCGGAGTGGGTCCAGCCAGCGCTGCGTCCGCGCGGTCGCGACAAGCGCCGACCGCGCCGCCGAGACGCTCTCGCCGTTCCGCCCGTGGTAGTCCGCCGCGTCCACGATCGTCCACCGACCGTCGAGCTCCCGGTCGCCGCCCACGAACAGGACCGCGAGGAGACCGACCGCACCCGGATCCGACACCTCGAGCGCGTCGAGCTCACGCGCGGCGAGGGAAACGCCGCCGCCTGTCGTGAGCTTCACCTCCGCCTTGATGGTGGTCGGAAGCATGCGCGCTCTCCGTCAGGCCGACGCCGGCGTGGTCGTCTCGACCGTCGGATTCCCGTCCCACGCCGTGATGTGGTGGACGATTGCGTTCTTCGGGAACCCTTCGCCCTTGAGGAACGTCACGAAGTCCTCGTCTTGCGTGGCGACGACGATCTGCCGCCGTTTCGCAATCTCGGCGATGACCTTCGCCATCGCCCCCTTGCAAGGGAGGTCCAGGTTCTGCGTGGGGTCGTCTACGTAGAGGAGGCTGATCAAGCCGAGACCGCTGGAATGACCGTCACGCAGATCGACTATTTCCGTGCGAGCCCTTATCCAGAAGCCCCTGCTCCCGCGCCCAGGGGATGAACTCGCCGGGCCCGAACGGGAACCGGCCTCCTGCGCGCAACAGGTCGTTGACGAGGAGGTCGGCCTGCTCGTCGGAAAGAAGATCGCGCCTCACGCCGCGCGCGACCAGGGCGAGCGTCCGCACGACCCGGACGCCGCGCTCGCGGCCGATCTGGACGGCAGCTTCATCGTCGGTGAAGGCGGTCGCGCCGTGACCTTCGGCCCAGGCCAGCACGGTGGCCTCGCCGATGTCGTGCGTACCCGAGCCGAGCCGGCGCGCGTACTCGGCGAAGAGCCGCAGATCGTCGAGCGTGTCGAGCGCTTCGACTCGGAGCCATGCGAGGTCGAGGACGTCCTGAAGCTCCGGGTGATCGGAAACGCCGTCCCGAATCTCCTCCAGCACGGCCCGAGTGGTGACGCGCTCGTCGCCGGCGGTGAGCTGGTCGAGCAGCGCCAACCGCCTCGCCCTCGCAAACGTGCTGAGGGGCGCGCTGTCGAGGACCAGGATCGCCATCCTCAGTCCAGGTCGAACTGGGCACGCATGGACTCGAGCGGCACTCGGTCTTCTGCCGGCAGGTCCTCGGCGGTGGCCGCGCCGTGCAGCAGCTCGAGCGCCCGCCCGCGGCTGATCTTGTGACGCTTGAACGCGCGGACGGCCGCTTGGGCGAACCTGGGAGGAACCGCAGGCGGCGCAAGCTCCTCGTGCAGCGTCAGGCCGCCTTCCAGATAGTCGGCCTTCGTTGGGCGCTCCCGCTCCAGGCGCTCATGGACGCGGGAGTCGATGAGCTCGAGGTTGCGCAGGTGGCCGAGAACGGCAGTCCAGCTGACGCCGTACTCCGCGCCCAGCGCGACCGCAGCCTGCCGAGGGTCGGCGCGGCCGTCCAGCTCCTGCCACCTGGGGATCAGTGACTCCCGAGGCATCAGGAAGTGAATGACGAAGGCGTTGATGAGCCGCTCCCGATCCTCGCCGTCCGAGCCGACGATCCACTCGACCGAGAAGTCATCAGCGAAGACATGGTGGCCGAGCTCATGGACGAGCGTGAAGCGGCGGCGCCCCGACTGCGCCATTCCGTTCACGACCGCTACACCGCCGGCATCGAGGCGAAGGTACGACCCGTCGAGCGACTCGTCCCGGAGGTCGAGGCAGAAGCCGAAGAGGCCGGCCCGCTCCACGACGGCGAGGAGATCCCACACCGGACCGGGACCGAGAGCGAGTCGCTTGCGCAGGTCGCGAGCGGCGGCTTCTGCGCTCACGACCGAGTCGATGACCACTGACCGCGCCGGCACCGGCGGTTCCAGCAGCTCGAGCTCGATGAGCAGCTTCACATCGCGCGCGAGGCTCTCGAGGAGAGCGTCGGCCTGGGACTCGTCCACGGGCTCGCGACTCTTCCGACGGCTCGCCACCGCTGGCAGCGGGGGAGCCACGAACCAGTCGATGGGGCGCTTCAGCACCGCCGCGATGCGGGCGAGCTCGAGTGAGTCGATCTTCCGTTCACCGGCCTCGATCTTCGTGATCGCCGTGCGGTCGAGCCGCACTGCCGCGGCGAGCTCGGCCTGGCTGAGGCGTGCCACCTTCCGGGCGTCCGCCAGCCTGGAGCCGAGCTCTCGCCAGCTCTTCAGCGTCTGGGCCATGGTGCGAAAATAGCACATGGGCGCTGCAGCGGCAGGCACGGATCGGGGAGGGGCTCGCCCGTTCAGGTCATTGGCGTTGGCTCGGGGCCCGAGGCACGAGCTAGTCGATCCACCGGATGCCATCCATCCGCGCCACGCCGTCGTCAGCCACCGGCTCGGCGTTCCGGACGACCTTGGCCCACGACGGCCGGTGCACCGTGTCGTGGTCCACGTGACGCACGCGGCCGCGCGCGAGGACGGTGCGCTCAACAAGCACCGCCCCGACGCGAGTCGCCGGAACCACAACGAACTCGTCCGCGACGTGCGGGTTCCCGCTACGGCCAATCGGCACGCGCGTCCGGACGGCGGTCCGGAGCTCTCGCACCGCCGTCGCCAGCGCTGCGAGCTCGTTCGCGCTGGGCTCGAGGAAGAACCACTCGCCCTGACGAACGACCTTGTCCTCCGATTGCGGCACCACCGGCGCCCGGAGCGCGGTCGCCTCGCGCCCGCGGACGTGAGCGCGTCCACCATGGAGATCATGCGCCACCTGGTCGGCCGCCCTCGAACGACTCTTCGTGGTCAGTCAGCTCCGCCGACCGGCGTAAGTCTGGACGGCCATCCACCTCCGGAGATGCTCCCCGGCGACTGGAAGCCCGAGGCGGAGAGGGCGCTCGTGGAGGAGTGCGACCTCTGGATCCAGCTCGCGCAGGAGCGGCGGCCCCGCCTGGTCACCCCGCACCGCATCGCGCACCGCGGCGGCGAGGCGCAGCTCGAGGCGCTGGCACACGACAGCGGCAATCTGCGCGTCTACCCGGCCGCCGCGGTCTCCGGCGCCGCCCTGGCCGGGAAGAGCGCGGGCAGGAACCTGCCGCGGGCGGGCGCGCCGGCCGTCGCTCTCCGCGCCGCCCGGAACGACAGGTGCCCGTGCGGTAGCAACAAGAAGTACAAGCAGTGCTGCCTCCCGGGCGATCTCGCTGGGGGCGCCGGGTTGTCGATCACCGCGGGCGGCGAGGCGTCGACGACGGCTCCGCGCGAGATGGTCGCGTCGAGCGCAGTCAGACGCGCCGAGTCCAGGCAAGCGGAGGACGCGTAAGGCGCTTTCATGCCGACGAGGGAATCCCCACGCTCGCAGTCGCGCTCTCCGAGCTCATGAACGCGGCCGACCTCAAGAAGCTGGCCGCGCTCACCAACGAGAAGCTGCCGACGAGGAAGGCCGACCTCGCCGCCGTCATCGTCCGCCACCTCGAAGGCGAGCGCCTGCGCGCGGTCTGGCAGGGGCTGAACAAGCTGCAGCGCGACGCCGTGGCCGAGGTGGTCCATTCGACGTCGACGCAGCTCCTCGCCGACCGGTTTCGCGCCAAGTACGGCAGGGATCCGAACTGGGGGTCGGCCGACCACTACGGGACCATCCGGAGCCCATCGCCGCTGTGCCTCTTCTTCTACGGGAACAGGGTGATGCCCGCCGACCTCAAGGAGCGGCTGAGGGCCTTCGTGCCGCCGCCCGCCGAGGCCAAGGTCGAGTCGCTCGAGCAGCTTCCCTCGGTCTACGAGCGCCCCTACGAGCGATGGAGCCGAGGGACGAAGAAGAAGGAGCAAGGGACGGAGCCCGTCCCGCTCGCGGTGCGCGAGGGGGAGCGTTCGGCACAGCGCGAGCTGCTCTCTGTCCTCCGCCTCGTGGACGCCGGCAAGGTCGCGGTCAGCGACAAGACGCGCAGGGCGTCGTCCGCGAGCATGAACGCGATCACCGCCGTCCTCGACGGCGGAGACTTCTATCCGTTCGAGCCGACGCCAAAGAACGAGTGGTACGAAGAGAACGCTGGTCCCATGCGCGGGTTCGCGTGGCCGCTGCTCGTCCAGTCGGGCGGTCTGGCGCAGCTCTCGGGCTCGAGGCTGCAGCTCACCAAGGCCGGGCGAAAGGCGCTCGCCGAGCCGGCGGCGCAGACCCTGAAGACCCTGTGGGATAGGTGGACGGACACCACGCTGCTCGACGAGCTTTCCCGGATCGAGTGCGTGAAGGGTCAGACCGGCAAGGGCAAGCACGGGCTGACGGCCGTCTCTTCGCGCCGCGAGGCGATCGCCGACGCGCTCGCCGAGTGCCCGGCGCAACGCTGGATCGCCGCTGATGAGCTGCTCCGGTTCATCCGCGCGTCGGACAACGACTTCGCGGTGTCGCGCAACGCCTGGAACCTCTACATCGGCGAGCTGCAGTACGGGTCTCTCGGGTACGACGGCGCCCAGGGCATTCTCGAAGCGCGGTACCTGCTCTGCCTCCTGTTCGAGTACGCCGCCACCCTCGGCCTCGTGGACGTGGCCTTCATTCCGCCTGCTGGAGCGCGGTCCGACTACCACCACCTGTGGGGAACGGACGATCTGCCGTTCTTCAGCCGCTACGACGGCCTCATGTTCTTCCGGATCACGGCGCTGGGTGCGTACTGCCTCGGCACCTCGCGAGGCTACGAGCCCTCGCCGGTCGAGGTGAAGCCGCTCCTGCGCGTGCTTCCCGACATGGAGATCGCGGCGATCGGAGCGGAGCTCGAGCAAGGCGACCGGCTCGCCCTCGACGCCTACGCGGTCCGCGTCTCGGACTTCGTGTGGCGCCTCGAGGCGGGCAAGCTGCTGGCGGCGGCAGAGGACGGCCGCTCCGTGGACGAGATCCGCGAGTTCCTCTCGGCTCGCAGCGGCGCGCCGCTCCCCGACACGGTGGCGCGCCTGCTCGAGGACGTCGCCGAGCGCTGCTCCCGCTTGCAGGATCGCGGTCTCGCCCGGCTCGTCGAGTGCGCGGAGCCGGCGCTGGCGGCGCTGATCTCCGGCGACGCGAGAACCCGCAAGCACTGCATGAGAGCGGGGGAGCGGCACCTCGTGGTGCCCGCTTCCTCGGAAGCCGCGTTCCGGCGCGCCCTCCGCGAGGTCGGCTACCTTCTGGCTCCGGGGGCGCCGCACGGTGCGAATGGCAGGCTCCTGGCCTCGGTTCGTTCCTGAACCGCCTCGTGAGCGCGAAGTTCGCTGACGGAACGGCAACGCCACCGCGTACGCGGTCTCCCGCGAGCACCTGCTCATGCCGATCACGTGCGACATCCCTCGAGGGGAGCGCGCCGCCAGCGCTCGAGCGCTTCCGGGCGACGATGTGGGCCGGCACGGAATCTTGACGAAATCTTGCCGTGAGCCGGCAGGAATCGTGTGCTTGCCAGGGCAACACGGCCGCTCAGCCAACCGCTATCAGCCCACTCCCACCGCGACCGTACGATCGCGGCGGAGATCGCCGCGCTCAGGGCGGCCTGACGCAAGTACGGCGTCGGCAACGCGTCACCGCCGCAGCGCCGCGAATGCTCCCCGGAGCAGCGCCACGAAGACGGCGACGAGGATCGCGGCGACCACGAGGCCAGCGATGAGATAACCGAGGACGAGCGCCAGCGTCACGACCCCGAGCGCACCGAGCCCGAAGAGCACGAGCGCCAGCGCAGCGCCGACTCGACCCAGGACGACCCTTCGCTCGGCGGGCATCCTGTTGGCGGCGTGGCGTCGAAGTACGATCTCGAAGTGGCGCACGACCGACACATCATAACAGCGGGTACGGCCCCCGTGCCGTTCGCCGGTCACGGCTCGCCGATCACGGCGGCTCCCGGCGCGGGGCCTGAACGATCGCACGGTCGTACCGCAACCCGCTCGACCCTTCACCGCGGCCAGCGAGGCGCCGGCGGGCCAGCCACAGGTGCGTCGCGCCAAGCAGCCACCGACTCCGGACCGGCTCCCGCACGACCCGCACACCGACGCGCGGAACCGCCTCTTCTCGCAGCCGATAGGGCTGCGCGCCGGCCGGGCGGAGGACGCGCCCGGCGGGCTCCGGCTCGGCGAGGTCGGGCCGCACCATGCGCCCCACCTCGAGGGCCGTCTCGCCGGAGAGCGGGTCGAGCGAGACCGGCACCAGCGGGAACCAGTTGCGTGGCACGAACGACTGGAGGCGATAGGCGAGCGGCGCGTCCGTCATCGGCTCCGCGGGAGCCGGTTCGCCGGCAGACTCCGCCAGGCTCCGCTCATGACCCGACCACGGCCGGCCGTCGCCGCCTTCCGTCGTGTGCTCGATCCCCCACACGTAGTTGGCCTGCTCGTCGCGCGCGAACCGCACGTCCTCCAGCACCTCGCCCTGGAGCCTCGCCCCTCCGGCGCTCGGCGGGAGGAAGAAGAAGTCGGCCGGGGCGCCACCGGGGCCGGCGATCGAGAAGCAGGTCCACCGCTGGCCGGCCTCGGGTGGCCCGGCATCAGCCCGGTCGACCAGCGTGATGCCTCCGAAGACGTCATGCACGAGCAGGAGGTCTATCCGGCAGGTGGTGCCGACGTCCTGGTCGTACGGGATCGCGAACCAGTCGTTCCCGTGGATCAGCATGAAGTCCATGACGAGGAGCTTCGCGAGATCTCGCCGATCGGGGGTCACCGCGCCGAAGTCGGTGCCGCCCCGCTCGAAGTCCCACCAGCGTGGATTGGGCATCCCGCGGAACCGGACGTGGGTGGGGAGCCGGTTCGCCGGCGCGTCGGCCGGCGGTGAGCGCTCGAGGCGGCGGATGTCCTCTGGAGGAACGCGCGTCTGTCCGACCAGGTCGAACGCGTACCATTCGAACGTCGCGTCGCGGTCCGGGCTCGCCGCGAGCGTCGCTGCCGTGCCGCCGGGAAGAGCCGTGACGACGTCCACCCGGTACTCCAGCTCTGCCGGCCGCCAGGCGGGGGCCTCGGACGAGCCGAGCTCGCCGAGGGTCGCCCGGACCTCCTGGACCAGCGCGTCGAGGGCGGCGCCCACCTTGCCGGCGTTCGCCGCGACGTCGGGATCGGCGGGCAGCGCGGCCCCGCCGGCGTGCGCGACCGCCAGCGCCGCGCCGTCGATCGTCCTTTCCTGGCAGACGCGGAAGAACCGGAGCGCCCTGGCGTCGGTGTTCGACACGCCCGCCTGAGTCAGCGAATAGGCCGTCCGAAAGGCGCGCAGGATAGCCGCCCGGGTCGCAGCCGGGAGCTGC
The DNA here is from genome assembly GCA_963721145.1 of uncultured delta proteobacterium. Taxonomy (GTDB): domain Bacteria; phylum Myxococcota; class Myxococcia; order Myxococcales; family Anaeromyxobacteraceae; genus Anaeromyxobacter. The sequence continues at coordinate 1,239,453 of CAVRIC010000002.1, forward strand.
TGGGCTTCCACCAGCGCCGCGAAGAGCTGCCCCAGCTCGACACGCGTGGCGAGGTCGGGCGTGAACGCCTCGGTCTCGACGAGCTCCTCGAGCGGTGCGGTGATGGGGGCGAGGGGCTTCTCCGCATCGGTCCGCCAGCCCAGCACCAGCGCCGTCCGGGCCGACAGCTGGACGTATGCCGGCGAGCCGGCGTCCTCACCGTGGAACTCCCCCGCTTGCCACTGCCGGGCGAGGAACCAGAGCGGGTCTCGCACCCTGGCCGCCAGCGACTCGGCGATCTCGGACGCACGCGGTCTCGCCTCGACGCGGTTCCAGTAGGTCAGCGCCACGGCCCCGAGCTCCCTGGCGCGCGCCTCCATTCGCTCCGCTGGCCTCATCTCATGACTCCCTGGCCGGTGCGATCGCCATCTCCTGCCGAAGCGCGCCGACGAAGCTCGTCCCGACGGTCGCCCCCCCCGTGCTGTCCGGCAGGTACACCGCGGGCAGGAGCTGACCGAGCTCGCCCAGCAGCTCGCCATCAACGGCGCGTATCTTCGCGAGCTCGAGCGTCTCGCCCACCGTCGCGACGAGCGACTCCAGATCCCACCGCTTCGACGGCCGCCGAGGCACGGCGACGAGGATCGTCTGTGGGGCTTCCGCCCCGGCATCGTCGTAGTGGAACGCGACGCCGGTCTGCTCCTGCTTTGCCGGGATGACCTCGGTCCAGTGGTCGAGCAGCAGCCCCGCCCAGCGGTCCGTGGCCGCCGGCGTCGCAGCACGGTGCAGCAGGATCGACGTCCGGCCTGGCCGCGGCCGGGAGGACTCGTCCTCGAATGGCCGGGCCGCCCACCGCGCCGCCGCCTCGTACGGCAGCTGGACCGCCAGCGGGGCGGCAGCGGGACCGCCGAGCGCCCCGCGGAGGAGATCCAGCCGGCGCCAGGCGTCGAGCGCGGTGCGCACGCGGGCGGCGACGAGCTCGAACCGGGAGATCTCGACGGCCGGCGACGCTCCGACGAAGGCAGCGTCCAGCCCGTACACCATGGCGGCCGTCAGCTCCGGCGCCTCGGCGGGACGGAAGAGCGGGATGAACGGCGCGTCCGGCCCGAGAATGATCCCTACCGCGTCGCGCGCCGCTCGAACCTGGTAGACGGCATCGCCCGCGTGCGCCGGGAGGGCCGCCTCCGCCAGGACCTCGTCGGCGCGCGTGACTCGCCGGGTCAGCTCTGCCGCGACGCTCCTCGCCTGCGCGAGGAGGTCCTTCCGTTGCGCCAGCGACTGCCCCGCGGAGGTCAGCGGGTACGCGGACGGCACGCCTCCCAGCGCGGCCTCGGCCAGCGCCGCCCGGAGCGCCGTCAGGTCGAGCGGATCGGTGTCGAGCGCAGCCGCAGCGGCGGCGATCGCGGGCTGCAACCGCAGGGTCAGGCAGTCGTTCAGGGCACCGCGGGCGGCGGTCGCACGGGCCAGCGCGTCCGCCGGGTCGCGATCGGCGGTCGCGGCGGCGTCGCCGCGATCCTCGGGGAGGAGGTCCTCCGGCTGGAGCACCCTGCTCCTGCCGAGGACGTCCACGAGGGCGCGGGCCACCTCGAGCACGTCGCCGAAGCTCCGCGCGGTCTCACGGTCCGCGCCGGCGGGGAGCGCATAGGTGATCGCCGTCTTGACCTCATCGGCGACGCCGAGCTTCTGGTAGGCTTGGGCCTGGATGCGCCGGTCCAGCTCCGAGGCCGCCGCCGACTGCGCCGCGGGATCCGGTTCGGCGCTCGCCCGCGCCAGCGCCAGCAGGTCGATGGGACGGACCCCGAGCTCCGCCAGGCTCACGTCGGTGTTCTGGACCGGACCCCCCGCCGGCTCGATGCGGACGCTGCACTTCACGCGGGTGGGCTCGCCGAGCAGCGACCCCAGCCAGGCGTCCAGCCGCGGCTCCACGGCCGCGCGCAGAGTCGGCGGGCCCCATGCCGCAGGCAGCACCGCTCCGCCCTCGCCGAGCACCAGCGCCACGCGGTGGGTCAGGGGCGTCCCGCGGCGCGGCTGGGTCGCGATCTCCGGATCCGGCGGCCGCACGGTCCCCTGCGCCATGGCGTCCAGCGTGGCAGCGGCCACCGAGGGACTGCCCTTCACCAGCTGATAAACCGACTCGGAGAGGAGCAGGTCGGTGACGGCATCGGCCGCCGCATCGAGCGCCTCGAGCTCCTTCGTCAGCGCGTCGCGCGCCGGGCCCGCGTCGGGGAGGCCGCTCGTCCCCCACGGCACCTGGCCGGCGACGAAGGCCCGCCGGAGCGCGAGGCCGTCCACCACGTTGCGCGCCGCGATCTGCTCGGTGGGCTCGCCCTCGTCAGCGGGGTCGTTCGACTTGCCGGCCACCAGCGGATACAGCGACCGGAGCGGCGCGATCAGCACGTCCAGCTTCCGTTCGTGCAATCCCCGCTCGATGCGATACCCCAGCACCGCTCCCACCGGCTGTCCCTCGCGGACCGCGTCGAGGATGAAGCGACCGAGCCGGACCCGGGCCGAGGAGAGGTCGACGGCGTAGCGGGAGCGGTCCGTCCCGGCGCGAGACAGGTAGGCGTTCCGGAGCACCGCCGCGGCCGCGGCGTGCGTCATCGACGGAGCGTGGATGTAGCCGCCGTTGCCCGCCTGGCGCGTCGCGACCCGCCCACCCGGAACCTTCACGGGCTCGCCGGCGGGCCGCGGGCGCAGGTCCTCCACCCAGCCGAATGCGCCCAGGTGGCAACCGGCCGGAGCCTGCGTCCGCATGCGCTCCAGGCGGCGGCTCGCGAGGGCGGTGATCCAGGCATCGAGTCGATGGGTGACGGCGTCCAGCGTCTCGCCCGTCAGCCGGTCGAGCTCCGCCGTGGGAAGCGGGGCCAGCACCCGCAGCGCATCGCGCAGCCCCGTCACGCCGTCGCTCCCGAGCAGGGTGCCGAGCAGCGCCGCGTTGTTCGGGTTCTGGAGGAAGGTGTGGATCGGCGCGCGGCCGCTGATGGCGGGGATCGCCTGCTCCATCCGGGCGATCCGCGGCACCACCGCGCCGCGGCCAGGGAGGCCCACCAGCTCCGGCTCGCGCGCCTCGCTCGCCTCCGCGAGGCCGTGCACCACCTGAAGGTGGAGAGCCGCGTCGTGGAGCTCGAGCAGGGCGCCGTGCCGGAGCAGCCGGAAGAGCAACGACACCGGCGCGGACCCGCCGGGGAAGCTCTGATCGCGGAGCTCCTGCGCGGAGGCGCCCGCGATCCAGTCGATGTAGTTGGGGGCGAGCCCGGTCTGCTCGGAGAGCGGGTCCTCGGTGACGAGGCGGTACGCGAACGGCCAGGCCGTGCCGAAGTTGAGCCGGGCGATCCGCGGTTTCCACTCGGAGTGGCCGATGAGATCGAGGATCCGCTGCGCGAGCAGCTGGCCGCCGTCGAGCCAGGCCGGCCACTCGACCGCGAAGCCGAACAGTCCGAACAGGTTCCACTGGGCGTCCTCGCCGACGACGGACCGGATGCGCACCTCCCGAGCGCTGGCCTCCATCCCGAGGATACCGATGAGGTCGGCGTCGGGATCCTGGGTCGCGCCGACGCGAGGCACCTGCGTCGCCCTGGACAGCCACAGCGAGGCGAGGGTCTGGAGCGCGCCCGGCAGCTCCCGGTCCGCGCCGCGCGCGCCCTCGTCCGCCCGCCACCTCGACCACCCCGCCGTGGCGAGCACGCCGTAGGGCGTGTTCCCGACCCGGAAGGCCGGGAGCGCGCCCCCGCCGCGAACCGAGTCCACGAAGAACTGCTTCGCCTCGCGGATCGCCGCCGCAGAGAACACCGGAGCCATGAGCTGCTCGAGGAAGTAGCCGAGCGTCGTCGGCCAGAGCGCGCGCGCCATGGCGACGGCGTGCGCCTCCCGGGTGCCGTCCGCGCCGCTCCAGTGCGACGCGGCGCCGAGGGGCAGGCCCAGCGCCCGCATGAGCCGTGCACCGTCATGGCCGGGCGCCAGCCCGACGCCGATTCGCGCGCGGTAGCTCGCGGAGGCGTCGGGGTCGCGCGGCGGGAACGGCGTCGGGCCGTCGGCGGAGTTGTTGGTCGGAGTGCCCTGCGGCACGATCGCCACGCCGCGGCCGAAGCGGTGGTTCTCGAGCAGGGCCTCGAGCTCCAGGGCGCTCCGGTCGGGCGCGAGGCTGCTCTTCACCCCGAGGACGAGCACGCGATCGAACCCGCGCTCCTGGTCCTCGGGCTCGAGAGGAACCGTGATCCCCATGCCGGCTGCCTCGGCCGCGACGAAGTCCACGGTCCAGCTGACGGCGTTGTCGACCGTCTGCCCGCCGCCGGGGAGAGGCGCGCGATCGCCCGCCTCGGTGGACGGCGAGAGCGTGAGCGCGAGCGGCTCGACGATCGGGTCCCCGCTCTTGCGCGTCACCTCCTCGCCGTCGCGATAGACGAGGACGAGCCAGCGATCCGGAAGGAGCCGCGCCTCGGCGCCGCGCGTCCAGGTCGTCGGGCGCCGCGCCACGGCCGGGAAGGCGGCGGCGCCGGCGGGACGCTGCGCGAGGTTCGAGGGCGTGAGCACCTTCGCGATCCACGCCGCCCGCTCCGCGCCGGCCGCGGTCACCAGCGCGCGCCAGGCCAGGCGCTCCTCGCTCTCCCCCGGCCAGGCGTCGGTCCAGAAGCGCTGCCCGTCGGCGATTTCGGTGTCGGTCAGCTCGGGCTCGTGCGTATCGGCGAAGATGTCATCCGGATAGACCCGCACCAGGAGCGAACCACCGGAGAACCGGGTCTCGAGCCGCACCGGCAGCAGCACCAACGGCAGGGCGGCGCTGAGCCGGGCGACCTCGGCCTCCGGGCTCAGCTCGACGTGGCCGCCGAGGTCCCCCTTCAGCCGCAGCTGCTCCTGCGCCACGCGCGCCGCCGCCGCGGTTCGCGCGAGGGCCGCCTTCTCGACGGCCTCGGCGGCGCGGCGAGCCGCGGCCAGCGTCTCCGGGTGGCGCGGAGACGCCGCGCGCGCGACGTCGGCGAGACGCCGCCGCGCGTCGCGCTCCCGGAGCGCCGCGAGGCTCAGGTCGCGCCGGGCGTCGTCGAGCAGCGCCCGCTGGTGATCGAGCGTGAGGTGCGCACCGTCGAGGGCCGGCGCTGTCATCAGGGCACCATGTCCTCGCCGTGGATGCCGACGCGCATCGGGCGCTGGAAGGTGATGTACGCCAGGTCCGAGGAACGGCTGCCGATCGAGCCGCGCCCGTGGTCCGCGTGCCACGCCGGGGCCACCGTCGTGTGCACCTGCGTCGTGTCCGGCAGCTCCGCGTCCAGATCCACGCAGGAGAGGGCGGCCAGCGCCGCGGCGTCAGCGGCGAGGTGGCCCCACGAGAGGTTGGCCCACGGGCCGCCGGTCGCTCCCGACACCACGGGCCGGCCCAGCGTCGTCGCGTCGCTCTCGTCGAGCCCGAACCGCGGCTCCGAGCTGTGCTCCTGCAGGACGAAGAACCAGCCGGGATCGCCGGCCGGATCGGTCGAACCGCGCACCTCGTTCGCGGTGAGCGCGAACCCGAAGAAGGTGGCGTCGGGGTCGAGGAACCCCGCGAAGAGCGGCCAGCGTACGAGCGCCGCCACCTGGTCCGGCGTCGCGCCCGAGGGCGGGTCGTCGATGTCGCGGAGCCCGTTGCTCAGCCACTTGGCGCGCGCGGCGTAGACGACGGTGTTCGGGTACCGCTGCAAGAGGTCGCCGCGGATGAGCAGGACGAGGTAGTCGCCGCCGCCGAGGACGGGCTCTCGCGGGCTGTGCTTGCCCAGCGCCGATCCCTTGGGCCAGGTGTGGATCGGCGTGATGTCGCGCAGGGTCTTCGGGTCGAGGGTCTGCCCGGGCGGCGGGACCGCACCGCGCGAATCCCAGAACTGCTGGAAGTAGGTCGCGCGCTGCTCGGTCGGATACTCGCGCCACAGCAGCTCGCGCGCCATCTCGTGATTGAGGCCGACCATGAAGGCCTCGACCATCTTCGGGTTGGTCTTGAGCAGCGTGATGCGGTTCCGGGGGATCTGCGACAGCCCGGGGAGAAGCCAGTCCGGCGACAGCTTCTTCAGGGGCTCGTACATCGGCTGCGGGAACTCCGGCGCGGCGTTGATGGGCTCAATGGGATCGTCGGGCTCCCAGACGGCGCCGGGCGTGACCGCGAACCGGTTCTCGTAGGCGGCGGCGAAGGTCGACTCAGGCCGAAGCTTCGACAAGACGGTGTCCCGCAGCGCCGGCAGGTTGGCCATGGTTGCGGTGCGGATGGGCTGCTCGGGCGCGGCGATCCGCTCGGCGAGGAGCGCCGCGGCCTCGCGAAAGGCGAGCGCCGTCGCCGGCGAGGGGGATTCGCCCGCCGGCGTGACCGGCAAGGTCCGGGGAGCGCCGCCCGCGGGAGCCGCCTGCGGCGTGAAGCTCGCCGGAGGCCGAGCGCTCCGCACGTCGAAACCGGTCAGCGTGCCGTCCCGGAGCCCGATGCGGCGGCCCAGGTCGTCCGCGGTTCGCGCGAGCGTTCGGCTGACGTTGCCCGCGACAACTGCCAGCACCAGGACGATGAAGCCCGCGATCGGAACGCCGGCGAGGAAGAGCAGGAGCGCGATCACGAGCAGCGCCACCGCCAGCCAGACGAGCCTCCTCGCCCCGCGCCTCCGCTCGTCCACCGTACCCCGGGTCTGCCCAGGAGGCGCGATGGGCGGCTGCCGCGTCGATCCGCTGACCATGCCGCTCGGAGGCGGCGGCGGCCGCGCGGCGGCGAGCGCGCCCCGGTTCAGGCGGTCGACGAGGCCGGGCCGGGCCGGCGCCGCCGCCCGTCCCTGCCTGCGGCCGAGCGGGCCGAGCGGCCGGGCCACGCGCCGGAAGGCGCCCTCGAAGACGCCGCGCGGGACCGGGCTCTCGTTCAGCACCGCGCGCACGGTGGTGGGGCTCGCCTTCAGCCGCGTGAGCAGCGGCGCCGTGACCGCCAGCACGATGCCGGCGTCGGGGCCGACGACGTGGCGCGTGAACAGCCGCGTGGCCATCTCACGCGCGAGCTGTGCTTGCCGCAGCTCCTCGTTGAGCTGGCGAACGCGGTCGACCTGGTCCCACGCGCTCGCCATCAGGGGTTCCTGGTTCGCCTGGATGACCTGGGTGCCGAGCGCCGCACCGGTGCGAAGCCGCGGATCGACGTTCAACGTCTGGAACCAGGCCGGCCGCGGAGAAGGCGCATCGGCCTGGCAGCGATCGGCCGCGGCGGGCCACCGGCCGTAGAGCGGCGGCGTCACCCTGGGTGACCCGCCCGGCGCGGCGAGGCGATCGGCGGGGAGGTTGAGCAGTGGCTTCACCGCCCCGATCCACGTGGCCCGCTCCCCTGCCGGCCAGGCGGTCTCCTGGGTGCCGAGGGCGAGCAGCATCCCCTCGAGCCCGAGCGGGCTCGACGCCGCCTTCGGCATTCCCGGCGACGGCGCGGTCACGTCCATGTCGCGGATGCCGACCGAGGCGGGCGCCTCGAACGGCTGGAGCAGCCGCGCCAGCGACTCGAAGTCCCCCACCTGCCCGGTGCCGAAACGCCAGGAGTGGTACACGGGCAGCGTGATCGGGCCGGAGGCCGCGTCGGTCCACGCAGGGGTGAGCGCATCGACGGTGTCCGGGACCGGCTGGCCGAGCCCGGCCAGGAGCCCGCGCTGGAAGGTCGGAACCAAGATCCCGGTGTACGAGGTGCGGGGCTTCATCCGGCGCGGCGCGAGCAATCGGGCGATCAGCTGGGAGGAGCCCTTCGCGAGGAGGTCGGCGGCCGTGGCCTCGTCGACGGTGGTCGCGCCGCCGACCTGGGCATGCGCCCACGCCCAGAGCTGGCTCTGCGGCGGCAGGACCGCGGCGTCCTTCACCGTGACCCGCCCGAGGCTGCTGCCGCGGGGTGGGGTGAAGTCGGCGACCTCGTCGTCGGCGAGCACGACGAGCGCGATCCAGGGCGTGAGCCGGTTCTTCGCAGTCGCGCGCGCCGGGGTGTACCGCCACGGCAGGTCGGCCTGATCGAACTCCACCAGCGGGAAGTAGTTGGGCTCGGCGTCCATGACCCCGGCGCGCGGCCAGGTCCGGATCACCGCCCGCGCATCGAGGCTCCGGATGTCGCCGGGACCGAAGAGCGCCAGATCGACGGTGCCGCTCAGGGCGTCATCCCGGTTGAAGCGGACCTCCACCGGGATCGCGACGCGCGGCTCGGCGCCGGAGGTGCCGTCGACGCGCGCGATGTCCGCGCCGATTCCACGGCGGAGCCAGGGGAGGAAGGCGTACGTGGCGAGCGGCTCGGTCATGCGGCCTCGGCCTCCGCTTCGGGGATGATCTGCCAGCGCCCGCGCTCCGCGGGGTGATCCGCCAGGTACCGCGCGAGCGAATCCGCCGCGGCGCCCTTCGAGCGCGCCGTCCCGATCGTCGCGTGCTTCGAGAGGTCGACCGTCGACACCACGGCGAACCCGTCGCCCTGCTGCGTCAGGATCCGCTTGCCCGCGAACGCCTGCATTCCGCCGGCGAGCAACTCGGAGCGGGCCCCGGTGGCGTGCAGCGCGAGCTGGGTCCACCGGCTGAGCTGGAAGCGGCTCGACACCCGGGACTCGAGCTCGCTGTCGATGATCCGCGTCTCGTAGACGATCTCGGCCGGCACAGGCGGCCCGAGCCGGACGGCCGCGCCACCGACCTCGACGCCCGCGGTCATCGGCTCGAACGAAGGGCGCGACAGCTTCTCGGCGTCGCTGAGCTCCTGGGACTGCGCTGCGGCGAAGAAGTCGGTGACGCCCTGGTGAGGCGATTCGGTGCCCGACACCTTGACCCGGTCGACGTTGAACTGGACCGGCGCCGGGGTCGGCGCGTTCCCGAACCGGGTCACGGTGCGGTCGAGCGGCACGACCTTCTGGCGCCAGGTCATGCGGCCACACGGGTCGAGCAGCACGTCCGCGGACCCCTTGGGCGCGGCGAGGCCGACGGTCGCCGCGGCGCCGCCGGGGAGCGCGGCCGCCCAGTTGCGCGCGTCGACCAGCGCGGCCTGGAGCGGCGGCCAGGGATCGGCCGGCGCGAGCTCCGCCTTCTCCTCGGATCCGAACTTCTCGTCGACGTGCGCGGTGACCTCGAAGAACAGCACCGAGAGCGTCGCCTCGCCGCGGACGCGCCAGGGCGTCGGACCGAAGAGCGTGCCGTCGAAGTTGACGCCCGCGAGCTGCAGGCCGCCCACCCCGACCTCGAGCCCGGCCGAGAAGTCCACCTGGAACGAGAACGGCGAGAAGACGAAGAGCGCGTCGAAGCCGAACCACCCCTTCACGTAGACGCCGACGTCGACGTACAGCTCCGCGCGGGCGCCGAACTGGAGGCTGTTGGTGGTGAGGGCCTGGTAACTTTGGCAGGTGATCCGGATGTAGTCGCCGGCGCCGATCGCGAGCTGGAGCCGGCGCAGCGCGGGGAACCCGGGCGGCGGCGGGAAGTGCGGGTGGAACCCGCCGAGCGCGACGGCGAAGTTGGGCGGGTCTCCCCAGCTCAGGCGAAGCGCCATGTCGCCGGTGAGCGTCCAGACGACGATGCGCGAGTCGCGCAGCGTCGCGTCGAGCGAGAGGAGCTTCCCCCCGAAGTCGATGATCGCGACGAAGTCGACGTGGATCTCGACCACGGCCGCCTCGCGCTTCGGCAGGAACATCCCGATCTGCCCGAGCAGCGCGATGCGCACGGGGTTCGGCAGCTCGATAATGATCCCCAGCGAGATCTCGATGAGCGTCGGCGTTCCCCAGCCGAGCTTCGCCATCGGGCCGAAGGTGTACTGCCCCTCCACCGGCGGAAAGATGCGGCTCAGGTCGCTGATCAGCTGCGGGGCGTTCCGGATCGGATCCTTGGGGAAGAGGATGTGGTCGAGGCTGCCGGAGTAGATCCCGGCGCGGAGCGCCTCGGCTTCGAGCGTCCGGTTGATCCCGGCGATGCCGCCGACGCCGTTCAGGGTGAAGCCGTAGCCGAGCTGGATGGGCGAGAACTCGGTCGAGATGATGATGAGGAACGAGTAGCCCGGCCTGCCGTCCGGCAGCTTGGTGTCGAGGAGGCCGATGGCCGTGACGTTGACGGCGACCACCTGGAGCTGCAGCACGCCGGCGTAACGGCCGAGGTCGTAGTCGAGGAAGATGTAGCCGCCGCCGCTCACCGGGCCGGCCTGGATGGCGAGGCCGAGCCCGTTGGGCGGCTTGAAGCCGAGCCCGAGATCGACCGGCCCGAGATTGCCGCTCTCGAAGGCGACCAGCCCCTTCACCCCGATGCGATCCACGCTGGCGGCGACGGGGCCGAGGGTGACGCCACCCGTCGCGCCAAGCTCGAGGGTGAGCCCCTCGTCACTGACCTTGAGCGCGATCGTCAACGACTGCAGCAAGATGGGGCCGAGCTGCAGGTTGAGCGCGAGCGTGACCTCGATGCCGCCGGAGCCCTCGAAGCGGAGCCCGTTCTTCTGCGACCAGGCGACGCCGAAATCGAAGTCGAAGGCGAGCCCGTCCGGAGGCAGCACCTTCGCGAGGAAACCGTCCGCCCCGGAGAGGGTGATGACGATCCTGCCGCCGTTCAGCTTCGCGCCGACGGTGACGTCCGGCTGGCCCGAGCGGATCTCGACGCCGGCGCTGGCCTTCACCTCCTGCACCTCGATCCGCGAGCCGCCCGGGAACGACAGCAGGGACAACGGGCCCTCGGGGCTCTTGACGCTCAGCGCGACCGCGGCGCGGCCGCCGGTGATCACCACCGGCGCGGCGAGGTTGGCGATGAGCTCGGGCGGGCGGTCCGGGCGGACCGCGATGGCGAGGCCCGCGCCGAGATCGAGCTCTCCCTCGAGCGCGAGGGTCACGAACCGGCTCAGCGGGATGGAGATCCCTCCGCCCACTGCGAGCGCCACCGTGAGCCCGAGGCCCTGCTGCTCCGTCGGCGTCGCCGTCGGCAGCGGGAAGAGCACGACGCCCACGTCGAGCGGCGGAACCGTGAGGAACGACAGCTTGAGCGTCCTCGGCGGCTCGATCTCGGGATCCGTGGGGATGGGCAGCTCGAGGGCGCTCAGCAGCGCGTCGCTCGCGTAACCGCGCTCGGCCGGTGCGAACAGCGCGAAGGAGAGCTGCTCCAGGGCGAAGAAGAGCCGCTCGACGTTCAGGGCCGGCGTGCCCCAGCCGTAGACCTCGCGCGCGAGCTGCGCCGGATCCTTGAAGAGCGTGCCGATTCGCTCGAGGTGCAGCTCGCGCAGCACGAAGTCGGGCTGGGCCTTCGTCGTATCGGCCTCGAGCTCGTCCTCCTGGATGATCCCGAGCAGCTGGAACCCGCGATGCAGCGGCGGCGAGGCCTGGTCCACGGCGAGTACGACCGCGGCATCGAGCAGCCGCCGCTCGAAGTGGTCGGCGATCCCGGAGGCGTTTACGAATCCGGCCGGCAGCTCGGCGCGGAGCTTGGGCCCGAGCTCACTGACCTCGACCGCGAACGCGGCGATCCGCAGGATGAGCAGGCCGAGCTTCTGGAGCACGGCCGACTCGGCGCCGGTCCCCTCCTCGAGGTCGCGCGCCGCGGCCTCGGCGTCGGCCAGCGCGTCGAGCATGGCATCGGCGTTGGCGTGGAGGGCGCTGAGCGAGGGCGGGACCGCGGGGAGCTCGTAGCCGAGCGACGCCGCCAGCGCGACGATCTCGTCGTCGCCGCTGAGCCCCTCGACGAGCGGGGCGAGCGCGCTTCCCACGAAACCCGCCAGCCGCTGGATCGTGTCCGCGGCGGAGGTCACGGCCGGATCCTCGGCCGGATGGTAGGGATGGGCAGCCCAGGGCCGCGGCGGAACATGCCGGGGGCGAGCCTTCCGCCCAGCTCGACCGACCCGAGGCGCTGCGGGACGCGTGGATTGCGCCCGGCCGCGCGCTCGGCGAGGTAGGCCGCCCACGCGCTGATGTGCACTGCGTCATCGAACCCGAACTTGGGCTCGAACACCGGGAAGTAGATGCAGCGCGTCCTGAGCGGCGGCGCGAGGGGAGCGGTCTTCGCCAGCTCATCGGAGCGGAAGGAGCCCTGAACGGCGCCCTTGGCCTTGTCCTCCGCCTCCTGGTCAGTGAGCGGCGTGCCGTCCGCGTGCAGCAGCTCGCTCGCGGACAGGACATCACCGACCGGGATGCGCACCCACCACGATCCGGGAGCCCTGAACGGCTGGTAGGGCTCCCACTTGATGAGGCGCTCGGAGGTGCCGTCCCAGTCGAGGGTCGTCGCGGCTGCGCTCGCGTCTGCGATCGCCTTCCGGATCGCAGCGACCGCGGGGCGGAGCTGAGCCATCACGCCGTCCTGGTAGGCCGCGTATCGCCTTACGCCGATGCCATGCCCCTGCAGCGCGAGGCGGCCGCGGTAGAGCGCGCCCGTGTCGGGGTTGCAGTCCACGTCCATCACGAGCGAGTTCTCGAGCTGCCACTCCTCGGAGGCGACCGCCTGGTACAGGAAGCTGTTCCAGAACAGGAGGAGATCACCGATCTCGAGGTCCTGCTCGAAGATGGTCCGGTTCTCGAAGAAGGGATCGGCGGGTCCATCGGCCATGAGGCAGTTGTCGTCGAGCCCCTTCTCGAGGTCGAAGTTGCCCGCTGCGTCGGGCGTGGGTGGATACGAGCGGACGAGAGCGTCCAGCTTGACGTAGCCGCTCGAATGCCCCGTGACGATGCCGTTGAAGACGTTCTCCCCCCCCTTGGGAGCGGGGCGGCGGCGGAGGCCCAGGAGCAAGGCCTCGATGTGCAGCGCGGAGACGACGTGGTCGCAGAAGGCCCAGCTGCGTCCCCCCCAGTTGTCGCTCGGATGGAACAGCGCGTCGACGACGCTGGCGGGCGTGCGTCCACCGCTCGGCACCAGCCACCGCTCGTACTCGAGGCCCGACGCGCCCGCCTTCCACTGCGCCGGCTGCTCCACGAGCTTGCCGCCAGGCGGGGGGGTGTTCCATCCATGCGGCTGTGGCGCGAGTTGAGCCAGCGCCAAGGCTTGTTGCCGGTGTACTTCGGGACCGTCTCGGGGGCGATGTTCGCCGCGCCGATGATGGACTCGAACCAGCGCGGAAGCCGTGGATACTCGAACATCCGGATCGTGAACCCGTCCTTCCACGTGGCGGGATTGGATGTCATCCCACCCTTCCACGAGCGTCCCCCGAGCTCGCCCGCGTCGGAGATCTCGAGGTTCAGGCGCTCGACTGCGCGGAGCCGGCGGTCCACGATCTCGTCGAGCGCCTCGGTGTTCAGCGTCGCGGTCTTCTTGTCGGCCGACGGTTTCCACAGGTCGTCGTGCAGCGCGCAGGCGCGCCAGACAATGGCCGCCCCCCGGTAGCGGCGCAGGTCGAGGTACCGTCCCTTGTTGCGCTTCACTCCGGCGGCGCTGGTGTTGGTCTTCGGCTTGGCGACGACGGCGAGATCGAGGTGGGACGGTGCCGGCGTCGAGAGGCCGCCCAGCGGGCCCGGAGCGGCGAGGGTGCCGAGCTTCTGGTTCAGGTAGGTCTCGACCGCCGTGTACTCCGAGCCAATCCGGTCCTTGAGCGTCTTCAGGTTCGTCTCGGTCAGCCAAGCCGCGTTGCGCGAGCCGAGGTACTGCGCTCGCCGCCGCACGAACGTGCCCTTGTGGCGATCGAGCTTCCTGGGAATGCTGCTCCCGTCGAAGCGCAGCTTCTTGTCCGCCGCGTAGGCCACCAGGACATCGGACAGCACGTTGTCCGGAACCGGCACCGGCGGAGGCGCTGGGGGCGGCGCCGGCTGACCCGCGACCACGCTGGGCGGGGGAGGCGGCTTCGCCGGCTCTCCATCACAGCCGGAGGCGACGAGCAGACCGGCGGTCAGCGCGAGCCGGAGCCCGGGGGAGCGGTAACTCGTCGCGGACGCCCGGGCGACGCGGACATCGAAGCTCTGGAAGCGGAGACGCGGGCGCAACGGGATGTCCTCGCTTCGCCGTCCACGCTCGCTGCCTCGGCCACGGACGGATCGTGATACGTACGGTCCGTGACCTTACCTATCGTGTGATAACGGTTTCAACCGCAACCTTCCGCGACCTGCGTTCGGGTTGCCTCCATCAGGCGTCGCATTGTCCGGTTGCTCGTCCGCTCCAACCGACTCCTCGACGTGAACGAGCAGTTTCAGCGAGACGCGCACGCAGTCGGCGCGACGTGCCGATGCTCAAGCTCATCGAGCGGCACTTCCGGAGGACCCGCCGTTCCACTTGGTTACCCGTGATCACGCCTCTCCGCCCCCGCCCCCACGCCCGCCTCCCGCAAGCCGCGCCGCCACCTCCGCGGGCATCCGATCCCGGTTCTCCCGCGAGAGCGAGAGCACCTCGACCCCGTCCATCCGCTTCGCGTCGGCGATGAATCCGCCGCCCGCCAGCGCGACCGTGCCGAGCACCGGCACCGGACCCGAGAGTGCGCGCCGCGCCGCCCCCACGAACACCGGCGAGAGACACTCCATCTTGCCGATCTCGTCCACGACGACCGCGTCCGTCCCGGTCCTCGGCTCGAGCGCGCCGGCACACACCGCGTCCAGCGCCGCGACGTCGACCGTGTAGCGGCCGACGCGTGGACCGCGTCCCCCTCCCACCGTAGCGAGCTGCGCCGTACGCCCGTCGAGCGTGACGATTCGAAAGCCGGTCCGTCCCGCGCGCCCGCGGATCTCCTCGGTATAGAACCCCGCGAGGCGCATGCCGCGCAGGAGCTCGATCACCCGCAGGACGAGCGTGGTCTTGCCGATGCCCGGCGGGCCGGTGACGAGGATGCGCGGCGGTAACGTGGCGGGCATGCGGGTCTCGATATCCGGCGATGCACGGCGGCGCCGCGAGGGAAGGGGCGTCCGACGGCTCCCGAGTCACGCCCTCGAGAGCTGCTTCGCGATCCCGCGGGTGGCACTGGCCGGCCTCCGCGCTATGATCTGCGGTCGTGAGCGACGTGGCCCTGGACCTGCGCCGAGAGACATGGGTTGCCGCAAGGGCACAGACGCCCGAGTCGCGTCTCGCGACTGCGCTGCAGCTCGGTGACTCGGACCTGGCCCTGTGCCGGGCCGGCGCATGCCTCTCCGAAGAAGACGCGCGGAGGATGCTGGAGCGCCAGCGGGCGCGCGGTCGGCGTGCATCCGCGTGCGCCTCGGGACGCTGATGCTCGATCTCGTCGTACAGGTCTCTGCCGAGCTCGCCTCCCGAGGAATCGCCCACGCGATGATCGGGGCAGGCGCACTGGCAGTCCATGGCATCAGCCGCTCGACGTTCGACATCGACCTCTTCACGACCGACCGCGCCGCGCTGGCCGCCGCAACTTGGGCGGCGCTCAGGGAACGCGGTGTGACCGTCGACGTCCGCACCGGGGACGAAGCCGATCCGCTCGCAGGCGTGGTCCGCCTCGCCGCATCCGGCCAGCGCACCGTCGATGTGGTGGTCGGAAGACATCCGTGGCAAGCGGGCGCTGCCCGGCGGGCGGTCGCGACCCGCGTCGGGAGCGCGTCCGTGCCCGTCGCAGCGCCCGCCGACCTGATCCTGCTGAAGCTGTACGCAGGTGGCCCGCAGGATGCCTGGGACGTGCAGCAGCTGATCGCGGCGGTCCCGGATGCGACCGCGCTCGTGGCGGAAGTGGAACGCGGCCTCCCGGACCTGCCGGCGGACGCGGCCGAGCTGTGGCGCAAGATCGCAGGCCGCGCTCGCGACTGAGAACGGCACGCCGCCCGGCGGTCGTCCGCGGGCGCTGGGTCGGACCGCCGGGCTATCATTCCCGCCCCCGGTGACTCACCCCTTCACCATCGCCCTCACCCCGGCCGGCCACGTCCTTCCTCGCACGGCGGAGCCTCACGAGCCCGCGCCCGAGCCTGCGGCGGCGCGTAGGATCCGCGCGGCCTTCGAGCGCGGCCACGCGGCCGGTCTCCTCCACCTCGGCGCCGCCGAGGCGCGGACCGCGCTGCCGCCTGCCTTCGCCTTCTGGCGGGACTTCGGCCGCGCGTTCGTGGCGGCGCTGTGCGCGCTGCCCGACCTCGAGGAGCGGCGGGAGCGCGCCGATCCCGCGCCGCGCGAGGGCGAGCTCGAACGGCTCGCTGCCGCTGCGCCGCCCATGCCGGGCGGGGAGTACCTCACGGCCGACGTCCTCCGGTCGCTGTGGGGGAGCATCCTCGAAGCCTGGCGCACCGAGATCGCGGCCGCGACCGGCACCGTCCAGGAGTGGCTCGCGTCGAAGGACCCGGCCTGGAACGTCGTCGGACGGGTGCACCTCCACCTCGCCGAGAACCGGCGCGATCCCGACCGCCCGTTCGCCTTCCTCGCCACCTACACCACCGGCCTCGCCGCGAACGGCAAGCCGCAGCACCGTCCGCTCGGCGACGCCGTCCGCGAGGCGTCGTCGGCCGCCGATCACCGCCGTCTCCTCGCGCTCCTCCAGCCCGTGCACCGGGCCTCGGAGCAGAGCGCGCTCGTGAAGGCGCTCGCCGACTCGGGGCGGCTCTTCCAGCCGCAGGCGTGGACGCCGGCCGAGGCGCACCGCTTCCTCCGCGAGGTGCCCGCGCTCGAGGAGAGCGGCGTCGTCGTCCGCGTGCCCGACTGGTGGAGCGGCCGCCGGCCGCCGCGACCGCGCGTGACCGTCTCGGTGGGAGAGCGCAAGCCCGCCGCGCTCGGCCTCGACGCGATGCTCGACTTCTCCGTCCGCCTCACCCTCGAAGACGAGGAGATCACCGAGGCCGAGCTGCGGAAGCTGCGGGAAGGTACCGAGGGGCTCGTCCTCCTCAAGGGCCGCTGGGTCGAGGTCGACCGGGAGAAGCTCGACGAGGTGCTCCGCCGCTGGAAGGAGGCGCAGCGGAGCGCCGGCGATGGGCTCTCGTTCATCGAGGCGATGCGGCTCGTCGCGGGCGCCGACCTCGCGGACGGGAAGCCCGAAGCCGAGGTGGACCGGGAGTGGGCAGGCGTGCGGGCTGGCGCGTGGCTCGCGGAGACGCTCGCCGAGCTGCGCGGCGCGCGCGGCCCGGCTCTCGAGGCCCAGGCGGATCCGGGCGAGGCGCTCCACACGGTGCTCCGCCCGTACCAGCGCGAGGGCGTGCGCTGGCTCTGGCTCCTCTCGCGGCTCGGCCTCGGGCGGCTGCCTCGCCGACGACATGGGGCTCGGGAAGACCGTCCAGGTCCTCGCCCTCCTGCTCCTCTTGAAGCGGCATCGCGCGATCCCGGGCCCGCACCTCCTCGTCGTCCCCGCCTCGCTCCTCGCGAACTGGAAGGCCGAGGCCGAGCGGTTCGCGCCGTCCGCTGCGGGTCCTCGTCGCGCACCCGTCGGCGACGCCGAGGGAGGAGCTGGCCGCGCTCGGGCCGGAGGCGCTCGCGGAGCACGACCTCGTCGTCGTGAGCTACGGCGCCGTTCACCGCTTCGCCGTGGCTCGCCAGGACGAGCTTCGGGCTCGTCGTCCTCGACGAGGCGCAGGCGATCAAGAACCCCGCCGCGCGCCAGACCCGCGCGGTGAAGGCGCTCGGGTCGCGCGTGCGTCTCGCGCTCACCGGCACGCCGGTCGAGAACCGCGCTCGGCGACCTCTGGTCGATCTTCGACTTCGTGAACCCCGGCCTCCTCGGGTCGGCGAAGGAGTTCGGCGCGTTCCTGAAGCGCGCCGGCAGCGAAGACCCGGCGCCGACCGGTGACGGCGAGGCGCGGCCGTCTCCCTACGGCGCGCTCCGCGAGCTCGTCCGGCCGTACATCCTGCGGCGGCTCAAGACCGACCGCGCCGTCATCGCCGACCTGCCCGGACAAGACCGAGGTGAAGGCGTTCTGCTCGCTCACGAAGCGGCAGGCCGCGCTCTACCAGGAGTCGGTCGAGTCGCTCGCGCGGGAGCATCGCGGAGGTGAGCCCGAGGACCGCATGCGGCGGCGCGGGCTCGTCCTCGCCTACCTCATGCGCTTCAAGCAGATCTGCAACCATCCCTCCCAGTGGCTCGGCGACGGCGCCTACGCGCCCGCCGAGAGCGGGAAGTTCGCGCGGCTCGCCGAGATCGCGCGAGGTGATCGCCTCGCGCCAGGAGAAGGCCCTCGTCTTCACGCAGTTCCGCGAGATGACGGCGCCGCTCGCGCGCTGCCTCGGGGAGGCGTTCGGGCGGCCGGGGCTCGTGCTCACGGGCGAGACCACGGTCCGCGAGCGCGCCGAGCTCGTGCGGCAGCTTCCAGGAGGACGAGGCGATCGCCGTTCTTCGTGCTCTCGCTCAAGGCCGGCGGCACGGGGCTCAACCTCACGGCGGCGACGCACGTCATCCACTTCGATCGCTGGTGGAATCCGGCGGTGGAGAACCAGGCCACCGACCGCGCCTTCCGCATCGGGCAGAAGAAGGGCGTGCTCGTGCACAAGCTCGTCTGCCGCGGGACGGTCGAGGAGCGGATCGACGCGATGCTCGAGGACAAGCGGAAGCTCTCGCGCGAGCTGCTCGAGGGCGGCGACGAGGTGCGGCTCACCGAGCTCGACGACCGCCGAGCTGCTCGCGCTCGTCTCGCTGGACTTGCGGAGCGCGGCGTCGGATACGTGAACGCCGCAGGAGGAAACTGGTGGCCTACGGGGACTACTACGGCTTCGCCCCCTACGTGTCGGTCGCGGAGCGCCGCAAGCGCGCCGCGCGGAAGCTCGCCCAGCTCCGGAAGAAGGGCCACGAGCCGAAGCCGGTCCAGATCGACGGCCGCGCCATCGCCACGACCTTCTGGGGAAAGGCCTGGTGCGACCACCTCGAGTCGCACGCAGACCTCGCGAACCGCCTGCCGCGCGGCCGGACCTACGTGCGGAACGGCTCCGTCATCGATCTCCAGATCGCCGAGGGCGAGGTCCGCGCGCTCGTCTCCGGCAGCGAGTTCTACGACGTGAACGTGCGCATCCAGCCGCTCGCGGCGGCGCGGTGGAAGGCGGTCCGTCGCGAGTGCGCCGGCCAGATCGGCACGGTGGTCGAGCTCCTCGCCGGGAAGTTCTCCTCCGCGGTGATGGAGGTGCTCTGCCACAGGCAGAAGGGGCTCTTCCCCGGCACGCGCGGAGATCGCCATGTCGTGCTCGTGCCCGGACGGCGCCTGGCTGTGCAAGCACCTCGCGGCGGTGCTCTACGGCGTCGGCGCGCGCCTCGACCACGCGCCCGAGCTGCTCTTCACGCTGCGCGGGGTCGATGGTGCCGAGCTCGTCGCGGCCGCTGGGAAGGCGGAAGCGCTCGCGAGCGCGGCGCCCGCCGACGGCGCGATCGGCGGGGAGCACCTGGCGGAGATCTTCGGGATCGAGATGGACGCCGCGGCGCCGCGCGCGGCGGCTGCCGGGACGAGGCCGCCTCCTCGCGCTACAAAGCGGCCCGCGCAGCGGAGGTCGCGCGCGGCTGGTCGCGCAGCAGGCGAGCGAACCCCCAATGCGGGTCGCGCCCGAGCAGGCCGCTACCGTACCCTCACGTAGCGGTGAGCAGCGCGGTCAGGCTCCGCGGGATCGTCGGTCCGGGCTCACAGCGAAGGCCGGCGCGCGCCGCCGCGGCCAGCGACGCCTCGAAGTCGGCTGGCTTCACGTGCCCAGCCGGCTCGGCCAGGAGGACTTTGCCGCCGGGCGCGAGCGTCGCCCGGATCTCGGCGAAGAACCGCGCGGCGTCCGGCAGCTCGTGCACAACCGCGAAGGCGAGGACGAAGTTCACCGCGCCGGCGAGGTCGGCCGCGCCGAGGGAGTCCTTCGCCGCCAGGCGTGTCACAACCCGCCCGCCAAGCCCGGCCCGCTCGGCGCGTCGCCGCAGCCCAGCCAGCATGCGCGGCTGCAAGTCGACCGCGATCACGCGACCGGACGGCCCGACCCGCCGCGCCAGCTCGAGCGTGAAGAACCCCATTCCGGGACCGGGCTCGAGGACGGTCATCCCATCCCGCACGTGAGGCGCCAGGATCCGGGCCGGGTCGTGGCGAAGTTTCCGGATCGGGCTCGCGAGGAGCCATCCGAGCCACCAGGGGCAGACGCGGGCGCTCATGTGTCCCTCCAGACGTGCACAATGGGCGCTCCGCGGTGACGCGGCGATTTCGGTCGCGTGAGGAAGCCTGAAGCGCCCTTCGCCGCGCTCCATCATGACGTCCGACCGCCCGCCGCGATGAGCTCGGTCCCGACGCGCAGCCGGTCGAGATAACCCGCGTACCGGTACGTGCGGTCCCGCTTCCGCCCGGTCGTCTCCCTCAGGATCCCGAGCGACTCGAGCAGGGCGACGCTCTTCGTGGCCGTTGGCTTGGTCGTCTCCAGCATCTCAACCACGCGAGGGATCGTCACGACCGGGTGCCGGCAGACCTGATTCCCGCCGACCCCCGGGACGCAGGTCCCGCCCCTGCGCCGCTTGCCGATTCCGCTGACGCGGGGTTGGTGGCCGGGTTTCGTGCCGTGAGCGGCCTGCCGGTGGTCGCTGGCGCCGTTTCCTGATCCGCAAGATCGACGTCGGGATCGACCCCGGCGATCATCGCCTTCGCGCAAATCGAGAAGGGGTGGAGCCAGCGGGCCCCACCCCCAAGACGGCCGAACTCGCGCAAACGAGAAGAGGCCAGGAGGCAGGAGATCATGTCGATCACCGAAGCACAAGCCCGACGTGCCCTGAGGCACGCCGACCTCCCCTGGGACGCGGAGGTCGATGACCCCCTCGAGCTCGGCGTCATGAGCTTCGACGGCAAGGGGACCTGGTCCCGCGCCGACGGTGAGAAGGTGGAAGGGGCGCGGCAGTCGTCTTACGACGCCGAAGGCTCTTCCCTGCAGACCTTCGGCGCGCTCCGCGCCACCTTGACGTCGTCGTCGGTCTGCCCCTGCGTCGGGCAGAAGACCATCGGCTCGAAGGAGGGCGAGTCGACCGCGTTCCGCGAACTCTTGCCCAAGGTCTGCGCCGAGCTGGGCGGGCAGTTCCAGATCGTCACAGGCGACGCTGGGCTCTGCGCCCGCGAGAACGCGGCCCTCGTGACCAAGCCCGCGACGTGGCCGGCGATCCCGAGGCCGACATCGAGGACGCCCAGCAGCTCTGGTACGTCTGCCAGACGACGGAGGGACCCGACGGCGAGTGCGTCGCCGTCGAGCAGCGGCACTTCGTCGCCTCGATTCCCACGGGAATCCTGACCCGCGACCAGGAACTCGCGCTGGTGCGCATGCACTGGGCGATCGAGAACGGCTGCCACTGGACGATGGACGTCATGCTCGGCGAGGACGATGGCCAGCCCTGCCAGGCGAGCAGGGAGTCCATCGAGACGGTCAGCTGGCTCAGGATCATCGGCTACAACGCGGTCAGCGCCTGGCGACAGCTCGCGCCCCGCAAGGACAAGAAGCCCATCGCGTGGGAGCGCGCGATGGAGACGCTCCGCGACGCGCTCCTCCTCGCCCAGGTCGTCGATCACCGCGAGGCAGTCCAAGGCATCACCTGACGCGCCGGCCCGCCGGCCAGCCCTTTCTTCATTGCGCGCAGACAGATTGAACGGTGCCGCGGCCGATGGCCGCCGGCCGACCTGCGCCCCGCCGCGCCATTCCGCGCGCCCCGACGCCGGCGGAGCTCATCCCGAGCAAGCGCGGATCGGGTCTGGCCGTCAGCGCAGCGGCGAGGCCGGCGATGGTGTAGTCGGCGCGGCCGTACAGCTCGAGCAGATACGGCTGCATGGCATAGAACGCATAGATGGGGACGCCGGAGCTGAACACGCCGGCGACGCGCGAGTCGGCAGGGTGATCCACGCCGGGACCGTGAACGCGCCCGCCGAGCGCGTCCGCCCATGTACGAGGACCGTTCCCGCATTGCACGCCGCGCACAGGATGTTCGAACGTGACCGCTCGCGGACGCAATCTACAGCTCGCTACTCGGCGCTTTTCGCCTTACTCGCCCCGCAGCGCTCCCACGCCTTACAATGGTCGGATCGTTTGGTGATTGTGGCGGCGGAGCAGTGATGACGGTCATTCCAATTCCTCCGCGGCTCACCAGGTCGCCTAGCGAGGAGCGCAACTGCGAGCGCGACGGTGAACTGGCTGTGATGCTCGAGTCACCTCCTATGTTGGGTTCCCCCGGTTGGGCTGTTGATCGCGGGCAACTCCTCCTAGACACGTCCGCGCGCGCTCGGCCTCGCTCTGTGCGTCGGCGGCCGGCACCATGTTTCCATCTGTGCATAGATACGCTATGTGAACCCTACCGCGCGGCGAACGGGGGGCGGGGGCGACGGGGCGGCCGCGCGGGCTCGCGATCCGCTAACGGAGCAGGCCGTCGTGCCCAGCGCCTGGACGCATTGCACTTTCGGGGACACCGCGTCCGCGGCGCGCGAGCTCCGGTCCGCGCTGAGCGCGGCGGGAGTCGAGCTCGTGCCACCGGGCCCCCAGGTCCCTGGCATCCTCGTGTTCGACGATCCGCGCCCCGCGTGCGACGTCCTCGCCGCGCGCGGCGCGCACGCCGCGCAGGTGCTCGCTGTCGCGAGCGGCGAGCTCCGCGTTGACGCAACGTGGCAGCTGCTCGCGTCGGGAGCGTCGGACGTGATCGCCGCGCGGCGCGAGGTGGCGCTCGAGATCCGCGCCCGGCTCGACCGGTGGGAGATGGTCGACCGGATCATCGCCGCGCCGGTGGTGCGCGACAATCTCGTCGGACACAGCCCGACCTGGCTCGCGGTCGTGCGTCAGTTGGTGGAGGTCGCCGCGTTCAGCGACGCCTCGGTCCTGATCCTGGGCGAGAGCGGGTCTGGGAAAGAGCTCGCGGCGCGGCTCATCCATACGCTCGATCAGAAGCGCAACGGACGCGACCTCGTGGTGCTCGACTGCGGCACGATCGTGCCGGATCTGGCAGGCAGCGAGTTCTTCGGCCACGAACGAGGGTCGTTCACCGGCGCGGCGGGTCCCCGCGAGGGCGCGTTTGCGCTTGCGGACGGCGGGACGCTCTTCCTGGACGAGGTGGGAGAGCTCCCGGCCTCCCTCCAACCGCAGCTGCTCCGCGTCGTACAGGAGCGCACTTACAAGCGCGTCGGGGGCAACGCGTGGAACAAGACCGACTTCCGCCTCGTCTGCGCGACGAACCGAGATCTCGACGCGGAGGTCCAGTCCGGGCGGTTCCGGCGCGACCTCTATCACCGGATCACGAGCTGGGTCGTCCGGCTCCCGCCTCTCCGCGAGCGTCCGGAGGACGTCCTCTGCCTCGCGCGCCACTTCCTCGCGGATTTCCTCCCGGTCGCGCCCGACATCGATTCGGCCGTCCAAGAATACCTCCTGAAGCGCGAGTACCCGGGAAATGTCCGGGACCTGCGCCAGGTGATCTTCCGGCTCTCGCAGCGCCACGCCGGACCGGGCCCCATCACGGCGGGCGACATCCCCCTCGACGAGCGTCCCGCCGCGTCCGGGCTCGGCGACTGGAACGACGCTCCGCTGCGCGAGGCGGTACGGCGCGCGCTCGGCCAGGGAGTGGGGCTGAAGGAGATCGGACGGCGAGCGACTGATGCTGCGGTGCGGCTCGTGCTCGACCAAGAGGAAGGAAACGTCCAGCGCGCCGCTCGCCGGCTCGGCGTCACCGATCGTGCGGTGCAGCTGCGGCGCGCCCCCAGGCGTGCGGAGCGCGACGGCACGAGCGAGGTGGGGTGAGAGGTCGGAACATCAAGCTGCATCCCGTGCCCGCGCGGTGGCCCGCTCGCCGCGCCGCCTTGCGGCGCGCGCCAGGATCCCTCCCAGGGTGCCCCCGAGCACTCGGGCTGCGTCGCCCGGGGTGAGGTCGAGCGCCCGGATCTTGGCGAGCTCGACCGCGGGGTGGAGCCAGGGCCCATCCGACCCAAAGAGAAGCTTCCCAGCACCGGCGCAACGCACCGCCTCGACGAGCAAGTCGAAGAAGCGGACCCCCGACGTGTCGGCGAAGAGATTCGATAGGCGGCGAAGTGGATCGAGCAGGGCGAGCTGGCTCCGCCAATCGTCGTCGAAGCTTCCGAGGTGCGGGACGATGAAGTCGACGTCGGGGTAGGCGCGGGCCGCGTCCACGGCGACCTGCACTTCACCCATGGGGTCGTAGAGGACCGGCATTCCCAGGGCGCGGGCGGCCTCGCACACCTCGGGAGTGAGCCGTGCATCCCGGCGGTGCACCTTGATGCCGAGCAGCCCCAATCCGCGCGCCGCCGAGAGCAGGGCGAGAATCCGCCCGCGGTCGCGCTCCGCGTGCACGCACGCGAACCCGAGCAGGAGCTTCGGCCGCGCTGCGACGAGCTTCGCGATCTCCACGTTCGCCGCGGCGTAGTCCGCCACGAACCCCGGGAAGATCACGGTCCGCGCGATCCCGGCCCGGGCGGCGCGGCCGAGATGTCGCTCGAGCGGGGGCGGCGCCCCCGCCCGCTCGAAGCCCACGCCCGAGCCGGCGTGACAGTGGGCGTCGACGATCATGCCGCGCGCCGAGGTGTACTTCGGACCGCGCCTATCTCCGTCCACAGCCGTGCCCAGCTGAAGCGGGGGTTCACGCGATGCGCGCCCGGGTCCCACCCGCCGCCCCGGTCCGCCCGCCCGGTGGGGCCCTCCACGGGCATCATGTCCTCGTGGCCGAGCAGAGACGGGCTCGGCGCGGACGGGATGTGCAGATCTTGGCGCCGCTCGATGTCCACGACCAGGCGCGCGAGCGACACGATCTGCGCGTCGGTGTAGCGGTCGTTTGCCTGTGCGAGGATCTCGATGCCGAGGTGTGCCGCGTTGGGTGAGCGGGCTCCGGGAGGAAGCAGATCGCGCGGCGTCTTCGCTCCCCAGCTCGCCCAGACCCGCGACCACCACCCCGGCGGCTGCCACGGCGGCGCGAAGATCCCGGCGGGCCAGCCCGCGTGCCACGCCTCGCGCCGCTCGTCGCACGTCGCGTGGATGGCACCATCGTAGTCGATGACGTAGTGCGGGAACCCCTTCCTGGCCTGCAGGAAGTAGTCGAGGGCGTACTCGAGCGCGGGGCGGCCCCCTCCGTCGCGCCGCGAGGAGAGGGCGGGCGTCGTTCCCGTCGTGTGGACCACGATCCCGAAGAGCTGCCCCTTCCGCATCCGTCCATCGTTGCGGAGCGGCCTCGTGACGCCAGCGAGCGGGCTCAGGACGGGCGACTCGCTCGCAGCTGGGGACACCGGCACAGGCGTGCTCGTGACCGGCGCTGAAGGCGCGATCGCCGCCGCGCCGGCGGTCCAGGCGACGTCGGAGAGCCCGAACGTACCGTCGAGATCGATGGGCGTCCGCCCGTAGGTGCCGCGTCCGTTCGCAATTGCGAGCCGCCGCTGCCGCACGACCTCCCGCCACTTCGGATTCACGCTCTCGGCGATGACGGCGGCGATGAGGAGGAGCAGCTCGCGCTCGCCGAGTGGCCCACCGCGCCGCCGTTCCTCCTCGGAGCGCCGGCGCTCGATCTCCGAGCCACGCCCCTTCACCCGATCCCACCCAGGACCGTGCTGGGTCACGACGTCGAACATGAACGCGAGGCCGCGCTCGGTGCGGAGCCCGTACTTGCGCGCGAGGGCGATCGCCTGGTCCATCTCGGTGCGGATGCGCCGGAGCTGGACCGCCTGGAACGCAGGGTCCGCGCCGAGCCGCTGGAAGTAGGTCTTCCAGGGCTCCACCACCGCGCGCCCGCCCGCGTCGATCGACACGGCCCAGCGGAGCTGCTCGGCCTTCACTCCGCGCTCGAGAAGGGCGCGGAGCGGCGCGGCGTGGGGTCCGAAGACCGCGTCGAAGCGGTCGGGGTGCTTGCGGGCCAGCTCGAGGAGGAGCGGCTGCAGCGTGCCGCTCCCGATGTTCCACTGCATCACGCCGAACGAGATGCCCTGGCCGTCGAAGTTCCCCGCGAGCCGTTCGAAGCCGAGCGCGCCCCGGTTGCCGGTCTCGAAGTAGTTGGTGATGCGGAGCGCCTTCTCCTCGGCGGGAGAGAGGCCGGGGACCTCGGTATCGAGCACGGCGGCGTGGCGCCGCCGCTGGCGGGACGTCGCGTACATAACGCGCTCCTAACGCTCCGCTCAGCGGGCGGTCGCTGCGGCGAAGCGCCGCTGGATGAGCTTCGAGGGGAGCTCCGCGCTGGGGCCGGCGGTGAGGTCGACGCCAGTCACCGCCTGGTAGGCGTGGACGTACTTCTGGATCTCGCCTCGCAACGCTCGCGCGAAGGCCTTCGCGCCCCCCCGGGTGCCGCGGTTGCCGCCCCACGGGCCGTTCCGCACGAGGAGGAGGATGCGTTCGCCGCTCGTAGCGAGATCGTGGAAGTGGATGATGCTTGGTCCGACGATTCCGAGGAGCCCCTTCGTCGTGTCGACCCGGTCCATCCAAAGTTGCGGGTAGGGCGTCATGGGACGGCCGCCCAGGAACACGCCGATCTCTGGCAGGGCGAGAATCCACTGCTGGACGATCATCTCGACGCGCGAGGCGACGACGAGCTCACCCACCTGATTGTGGTTCCCCTCACCGAGCACGAGGTGGATCTCGCGGAGTCCGTTCAGCACCGGAAACGCATCCGCCCGGACCATCCGGTCGTCTTCCTGCTTGAAGAACTGAATGCAGCGATGGAGCAGCCCGTGGAACGCTCCGAGGAACGTGGAACGCGGATCGGAGGCCTCCATCGCGCTCACCGCGCGGCCGTGGAGGGTGAGGCCGTAGGCGTGGTTGTACTCGTACGCACGCCGCTTGACGCTCGTGCGGTGCGGCTCCCATTCGATGAAGCTCCACAGCAGGTTGCTCACTTTGCTCAGCGGGGAGATATCGAAACGGAAGAGCGGGTCCGGGCCGGGGGTGGGGCGCACGCGCCGGTTCTGGAAGCGCAGGCTGATCGCGTTCATCGTCTGGGCGAGGAGGCCCTCCTCCATCCAGTAGGCCCAGATCAGCTCGAGCGGCAGCGGGTTGGCGAGCCGATCCACGACGATGTCCTCGGGATCGCGAAGGACGCGCTTGCTCACCACCTCGTAGTACGGGAGCGGCGCCTCACCGGTCGCCTCCTTCAGGTACGCCGCATATGCCGCCTTGAACGTGATCAGCGAGGCGTCGTACGCCGCCTCCGCCTGCTTCAGCTTCCGCGGATCGACCTTCGACGGCGGAACGGCCTTGTTGCGCACGAACCAGAGCGCGAGGCGGCGCAGGTGCCGGTACGAGTCGAGACCGTAAGCCGGATTGGCCAGCTGCTTCTGCACCTGCTTGGCGCTGTCGCCATTCTCGTTGACGTAGCCCGCCGGAATGGCCTTCAGCAGCTCGTGGAAACTATCGAACGAGAGGGCGGTCGTCGTGTCGACGATCCACTCGTGCAGCCCCTCGACATCGCGCGCGTCCTTTTCGGAATCCGGATCGCGCGGGTTGCGTACGTCGCGCGCAAACTCCACGATCCCGTTCGCGACGGTCTTCACGCTTTCCGCCAGGCTCTCGGGGACCGCGATCTCGCGGTACTCCGTCTGCGTGGTGTTCCCCGCGCTATCCAGGACCGTGAACCGCGGCATCGCGAGCGCCTTGTACTTCTTGCCGGGCTCGGGCAGCTTCCCGGGCGGGAGCCGAGGGGCGATCGGCACGACGGCCGGGACGGGAGCCGCGGCCGATGCGGCGGCAGCCTTTCTTGACTTGCTGCGAGGTACGGCACGTTTCGGGGTCTTGGTGGTGGCCATGGTCGATCTCCCTTTCACTGAGCGACTGCGAGTGCGTGCGACCGGAAACGGAAGGCGGCCTGAACCCGGCGGCCGCCGGGGACCTGGACCCTGTCGTCCATCGCGCTCCGGAGGGCCCAGGCCCGGAGCAGGTCGGAGAGGATCTGGGCCTCGGCGCGCGCGTCGAGGCGCAGCCCGGCGCGGGCCTGCGCGACCGCCGCGAACGCGGTGCACGGCGGAAGCCCGCGAAGGCCGGAGGGGCGCGCTCGGAAGCGCTCGAACGTTGCCGCCAGCCGCTCCGGACGGAGCTCCGGCGACGAGAGCACCTCGCGCAGCGACGCCCCGCCGAGCCGCGGCGGGCGGTGGTGGGCGAGCAAGTTCGCGAGCGCCGGGGCCGTCCGCTCGAGCGAAGCGAGGGTGGGCCGAACGGAAGCCGGCGCGAGGGCGCGCGGGTAGAGCGCCTCCCACGCGAGCGACAGCTGGCGCCACTGGGGATGCGGGTAGAACGCATAACCGATGGCGCAGGCGAGCTTCACGCGACCCCATGGCACCGGGTGGGAATCGCGATCGTTCACGCGGAACACGTAGGGGGCGGGGAGGCTCACCACCGCGAGGAGCCCGAGCGGCGCCCCGATCCCGATGCGCGCGACGGCCCACAGGTCCGGGAGAATCTCGGTGATCCAACCTTCCCACAGGCGCCAGGCCTCGGCCTCCTCGCCCGCGCCTGCGCGGACGCTCTGCAAGATCGGCCGGACCGACGCCTCCAGCTCGAGCAGCGCCGCCCCTTGATGTCCTACCTCGTGCACGAGGGAAGAAGCGATTCCCGAGCCGATCATTCGCTCGCGCGGAACCCGGACGACTGCGACCGGATTGCGGCCGCCGCCGGGCAGCGGCGTCAAGAACCTGCGCACGGCCGCGCCGACGCCGCGGTCGAGGTAGCAGAGGATCGGCGGCGCTCGCAGCATCCGTTGCGCCGGGAGTGACAGCGCGTCCGCCGCGAGGCAGTCGAGCCCCGCGAGCCACACGCCGGTGTCGTGCTCCGCGCGCTGCGAGATGGCGTCGGAGAAGATGTCGAAATCGGAGAGCACGCCGTTGAAGGCGAGCCGGAGCGCCGTGAACCGCTGCTGCTGGACGTGCGCCGGCGCCTCCGCGCCTGCCCCGTCGATCCAGCTCAGGAACTCCCCCACCCGGCGCCGGAGCGCTCTCCGCCCGCGCGCGAGATGACCCTCCACCGCGGTCTGCGCCGCCGACGACGGCGCCGCGGCGGCGACCATCGGGACGAGCAGCGCGAACGGGCGGACGCGGTCGAGGCGCGCCAGGAGGGCGCGTGCCTCGTGCACGAGCAGCCGCCGGGCAGGGGAATCCCAGGCCATGGCTCACACGCCGAACAGGATGATGCGGCGGCCGTGGCGCACCCAGCGTCCGCTGCTGCGTCCCTCCATGGGCGCGCGCATCGTGCTCCCGGGGAGGAGGCCGGGCGCGTGGACCTTCGCCGCCTGGATGAGGGCGCTCTTCGCCGCAGCCGCCGGGTTTGTCTGCGCCTGCGGATTCATGGCGAGGTTCTGCGCCGCCGTACCCGCGAGCCGCACGACCGACTTCGCGACCTCGAGCTGCTGATCCTCGTTGCTGAGGCCCTCCACCTCGAGCCCGAACATCTGCCCGGCCTTGCTCGCGAGCGAGCTGCCGATGGCCGTGCCCGCGGGGCCGCCGAAGTAGGTGCCGATCGCGCCGCCGAGGACCGGCAGCGCCTTCTTCGCCGCCTTCTTGAGGAAGCCGGTGAGCACCTTGCCGGCGGGGCCCTTCATGAACGTGCCCGCCTTCTTCAGGATGCCGCCGAGGAACTGGTCCAGCTCCTCCTCGCTGCTGACGCCCAGCAGCTGGGTCGCGAGCTCCGTCTCCTCCACCTCGTCGAAGCTCGCCTCCGAGAAGAACGCCTCGTCCTCGCCGGCCATCGCGTCGGCCTCGAAGATCGATTCGGGGTCCGCCTCCAGCCTCGTCTGATCCAGGTCGTGCATGTCCCGCTCCTTGAGTGAAGGACCGTCGTCGGCCAGCGTGGCCGGAGTCGACGGAGGTCACTGCACGCTGCGCGCCACGTCCGTTTTCCTGGAATCTCGCCGGCGCAGCGGAGGAGTGGCGAAGCTCGTTTCGCGACAGCCATCGATGCACGCTCGCCGGCGAAACGGGCTTCGGACAGGTCGAGGAGAAGCGGCTCTATCTAGCGCGCGGGCAGCGCGCCCGGGATTGGATCCGAACGCGCACGTTCGCGGCGGGCGAGGATCAGGAACGGCCAGGCCAGGAGCTCGATGCCGGCAGCGGCGACGTACGAGGCCGCGAACCCCGAGAGCTCCGCGACCCTCCCCAGCGCCGGTTGGGCCAGCGCGCCGCCGAGCGAGCCGAGGAGGTTGTCCGAGGACAGGACCGTCGCCCGCTGCTCGGACGGGATGAGCTCGTTCAGGAACGCCTGCCTGATCGGCATCGCCGCCGAGAAGACGAGCGCCCAGAGCGCCAGCACCGCGAGCACGATCCAGAAGCTCGAGCTCAGCCCCATCATCAGGAGCGCGAACGCGCTCGCGATGGAACCGAGCAGCAGCGCCGAGGTCCGGCGCCGAACCACCTTCCGTGCCCACGGCACGACGAAGGCCCCGGCGATCTGCGCGGCGGCCGTCAGCGCAGCGGCGAGGCCGGCGATGGTGTAGTCGGCGCGGCCGTACAGCTCGAGCAGATACGGCTGCATGGCATAGAACGCATAGATGGGGACGCCGGAGCTGAACACGCCGGCGACCATCATCCAGCGCACCGGTGGGTTGCGAAGGCCGTGATCGAGCGAGGTGGCGAGGACGCTGCGCATCTCCGCGAACACCGACGCACCGCGCCTCGGCGTGAAGCCGACGTCCCGCATCCAGACGAACGCCACGACGAACGTCAGCGCGAGGGTCACCGCCCGCACGGCGTAAGGCACGCCCAGGTTCGTCGCCTGGGCGATGGCGCCGCCGGCGATCGTACCCGTGAGCATGCCGGCGCCGGTGGCGATCTGGCCCCTGGCGAATGCCGAGTCGAGCGTGCCTCGGTACCGGGTGGCGTTCAAGCCGTCCACCAGCCACGCCTCGGTGGCACCGGAGAAGAAGGTGAAGCCGAGCCCCAGCAGCACCGAGGACACCGCCCAGCCCCAGAACGGACCGTGGATCCGCCACATCAGCAGATAGAGGAGGGTCGAGGCGAAGAGCGTGGCCGCTCCGAGGAGGTAGGAAGCCCGCCTGCCCCACGTGTCGGCCACGACGCCGGTCGGGACCTCGAAGATGACCTGACCCGCGGTGAAGAAGGCATTTGCCGCGAAGGCCTTGGTGATGGAGAGACCCGCGTCGAGCAGGAAGAGCGTGTTGATCCCCCAGATGAAGGAAGACGCGAAGGTGGAGAGCAGGGTGAGCACCACGTATACGCGCAGGATGCGCTCGGGCGTCATGTTCGGGTCCGCAGGGTCGGCTGCGACTCACCTTCCGAACGGTGCCGACAGGATGAGCTTGGCCACCTCCGCCGGCTCATCTACCTGGACGTAGTGCCGGGCCCCTTTCAGCAGGAAGAGGTCCGAGCGCGGGAACAGCTCGTGGAACTTCCTGGCCACATCCCGGTTCAAGTAGGGATCCGCATCGCCGAAGATGATCCGGACCGGCCGGGTGAAGGCGCGCATCCTGGGAATCATCCTCCGTCGGGACAAGGCCGTCATGAGCAGGTCGTCGTTCAGCTCCCAGAATGCGGGCCGCGCCGCGCCGAACTGTGAGTACAGCAGCGGCACCAGCTCGTTCCGGACCTCCGGGTCCCGGATGAATCGGCCCACCTGCCAGAAATAGAGCTTCCGGTCCAACCCTCCGAACCGGCGAACCAGGCCGCGCGCCAGCTTCCGAACGATCGGCGTCGAGTAGAGCGCGATCGCCTCTGGCCTCCGGAGGCGCGTCGTCCACTGGTAGTAGGTGTTGAGCAGGACGAGCCCTGCGATGCGGTCGGGATGGGCAAGCGCCCAGTCGATGGCGGGCGGGCCGGACGCGTCGTGTGCCACCAGGACGACGGGATCGAGCCGCAACTGCTCGATCACGACGTCCACCTCGCGCGTCTGCTTGGCGGCCGTCCGACGGTCGCCAGCCGGCTTGTCCGAGGCACCCCAGCCGAGAAAGTCGAAGGTCACCACGCGTCGGACCGGGGTGAGGTGGGGAAGGAGGCGGTCGTAGAGGTGCAGGTTGTCCGGAAAGCCGTGCATCAAGACGATGGCCGGCTCTGCGCCACCATGGTCCTCGACATGGATGCGGTTTCCATCCAACCGGACGGTGGGTTCCCGATGGCTCATCGCGCTTTGAGCGGCGGCGGTCTGCTCCAGGCTTCGGCCGCCCCTTCGGCTTCTTACCCTGTGGGGCCCGTCGCGCGGGCGCAACTGCAAGGAGCCCGAGCGGGACCGCCCGTTCGCACCTTTCGTCGAGGGACGTCATCAGCACCCCGTCCCCAGCACCCGCCGCTCCGCCTCGCCGAACCGGCTCGGGTCGTAGCTCGTGGGCCATGCGAGCCCGACGGCGATCCTCATGCCGGCGAGCACGCCGGCCGCGTGCGCCACGGGAACGCGCCAGCTGCTCGGCGCGGGAGGCGCGTCGAGCACGAGCGAGTCCCCGGCCGTGGCGAGGGAAAGCGCGAGCGTCACGGCAGCGAGCGGCACCGTCCGATGATAGACGGGTGCGGCGGGGCGGGCACAGACCCGGGCGCTCGGCTTGGCGCAGCCGGCGTCAATGGAGTCCACCCGCGCGTGACCCGACCGCCCGCGCGTGCAACCACCCTCCGCCCAGCACGCACGGCAGCGCGGTGACCACGAGTGATAGCGGATACCAACGCGGCCCGAGCTCCGGCCCGGCATTCCATGTCGCCACGAGACCCGCGAGCGCCGCGAACGTCCCGATGATCCCGAGCGCCCATGCGTGCCACATCGGCCGCGACGGCGCGAGCCGCGCCGCCACGTAGCCGCCGAGCACGGTGAAGGCGACCCGGTAGGCGGTCGCGAGCACGAACAGCCCGTCGCTCATGCGCACACCCATGGGCGGGTACACGCTCGCCGCGTGGAGGACGGCGTCGGCTCCGATCGACAGCCCCGCGGTCGCGAGGAAACCCGCGACGATCGCGGCGACGCTGCGGCCGGGCCGCCGGCTCGGAGGGGAGGCCGTCATGGCCGGGCCCCCGCCGCGGATCGCGCCGCGAGCGCCTTCCCGAGCTTGCCGAGCTCGTTCTCCCAGCCCATGACCGCGCGCTGCGTCCAGACGTCGTCGTGCATGCGGTCCAGCGTGAGGACGAGCCGGACTCCGCCGTCCACGCGGGACAGCTCCACCGCCGATCCGACGTCGTAGGGCGCCACGCCCGGGATGAAGTCCGCGACGTGAAGCCACGCGAGGCGCCGGTGCGGCGTCACCTCGGTGTAGCGGAGCCGCAACTCCTGCGTAGTGGGCATCCCCTGCGCCTTCATGAACTTCACCGTCTCGGGCGCCACCGCGGTCATCGCGTAGCGGAGCTCCCCGCCCGGACGCAGGTCGAGCGCGCGAACGGTGACCGCGAATCCGTCGGGGCCCCACCAGGACTCGATGCCCTCGCGCGTCGTCCAGAGCGCCCAGACGTCCTCGAGCGTCGCGGGGTAGACCCGCTCGATGGTGATGCGGTCCGTCGCCTTCCCTCGGGTCGGGCTCATGCCGCTCCTCCGTGGCGCCGACGCCGCGCCCTCTTGCGCGCCTCCAGGGCCTCGCCCAGCCGGTCGAGGCGGGCCTCCCAGAGCTCCCGGTACGCGCCGAGCCAGCCGTCGAGCTCCCGGAACGGCTCGGGCCGGAGCGAGTAGAACCGCTGCGGGCCGCTCGGGCGCACCTGGACCAGCCCCGCGCCGTGCAGGATCCGGAGGTGCCGCGACACGCCCGACTGGTGGATCTCCACCCGCTCGACGAGATCGTTCACGGGTTGCTCGCCCGCCCGCAGCGCCTCGACGATGCGCAGGCGCGTGGGATCGGCGAGGGCTCCGAAGATGGCCGGATGCATGAAAGCGGATATGCGCATACGTGCATATGTTCGCAAGCCCCGATCGGGGACGCCCGGCCACCCCGGCGCCCCCGGTCAGCATCCGCTGACCGGGAGCCCACCCCTCACGACCCTCGAGCCGGGGCTAGGTGCAGCCGAGGCTCGCCTGGATCTGGCTTGCCAGGAGCAGGAGCTGGGCGGCCTGCGCTGGCGTCAGCCTTCCGTTGCCGAGATCGGCATTCACCTTGTTGACGAAGGCGCCGAGCTTGCCGCACGAGGCCGACGTGTTCCCGGCGTCGATGTGCGCGACGAGCGTACCGAGCGACGCTGCCAGGCTCGTCGCGACCCCGTGCGGGAGCCCCATCCCGGCGATCGTGTCGAGAAGGTTCTGGGCCGCCTGCGCCGGGGTGATGATCACCAGGCTCGCGCTCGCGGTCCTCGACCCGGTGTTGGTGGTCCCGGTGGCGGTGAGCGGGTAGGTGCCGACCGGCGTCGACTGCAGGGTGTTCACGGTGAACGTCGCGGTGCTCGGGGTCGTGGAGAGCGGGAGCGACGCCGGGAACCCCGAGGTCGAGGCGCCGCCGGGCAGCCCGGCGAGCGCGGTGGCGACCGCGGCGGGGACTCCAGCGAGGCCGGCGCCGCCCGTGAGCACGATGCTCAGCGTGTAGGTGGTCGAGGCGCCGAACGGGATCGTCTGCGAGGAGGGTGCGAGCGTGATCGAGAAATCGTACGCGTTCACGACGATGCTGGCGGTGTTCGAGATCGCACCCTCCGCGTCCGTCACGTAGAGCGCGTAGGTCGTGCTCCCGACGGCCGGTGAATCGGTGATGCTCGGAGTGCTCGCGAACGTCGCCCCGTTCTTGAGCCAGTGATAGGCGAACGGCGGGGTCCCCCCATTCACGTTCGAGCCGAGCGTGATGCTCGAGCCGACGAGGACCGCCTCGCTCGGCGCTCCCGTGATGGCGACGCCCGGCACGCTGAACACGAGCGCCCCGAGCGTCCCGGGGATCGGCGGGATGGTGGGCAGCTCGGGGGAGAAGAGGGGGATGGGGACGAAGCCGTTCGCGACCCGGTTCGCGACGAGCGGGCCCGCGACCCCACCGATGGCGTTCCCGATGGCGGTGTCCAGCCCGGCGGACTGGTAGATCGGGCCGAGTCCGCCGGAGAAGAGCGTGATGGGAGCCGGGTCGTCGATCGAGCAATCCGCGATCAGGCAGATGCCGGCGCTGGCGATGTCGAGGATGACCTCGAGCGCGGTCTTGAGCTCGGAGGAGAACTGGATGTTGAGCCTGGCGTCGCCGGACGTTCCGACCCAGTGGACGACGGGTGAGAGCGCGACGCCGAAGCCGCCGTCGAGCGTCGCCGGGAGCTGCATCGTGCCGTTCAGGGTCTGGCCCCCGGCATCCCACTCGAGGAGCGAGGACGACGTGAGCGTCGCGCCGCCCACGCCGACGTTCGCCACCGCTCCGCCCAGCCCCGGGATCCCGGCGGGCACCGGGGCGAGGATCAGGCCCGTGGAGACCGAGAGGTGCGCGACGGGGAACGGACCTGCGGCGAGCGTGACCGTGCTGCTCGAGCCCGGTACCGTGACGTTCGGATCGGAGTCGAGCGGTGCGGTGAACGACGTCGAGCCGGAGGCGAGCGTCAACGGCGCGGTGAACGGGCAATTCGCGCACCCGGTGAAGTCGATCGTCGCGGTGCCTGCGACGTCGATCACTGCGAGCGACGTGTTCGCGGTCGGCGTATAGGTGAGCTGGAACGGGAGGCTGCCCCCGCCCACGAGCTGCCCGGCGTCGTAGGCCATGCTGACGTCGGTGGCGACCTTCGCGAGGATCCTCGCGGTTCCGCTGAACGCGATGTCGTAGCAGAAGACGCCGAGGACGGGGTCGCAGCCGGTCGGATGCGCGCTGAACGGAACGTCCGCCGTGAGACCGAGGTTGGCGTGCTTCGTCAGGGTGGGGTCGGCCCCGCTCGCCTGAACGTGCTTCGCCGAAGGACCGGACGAAGGACCGGACGCGGGGGTGCACGAGAGTGCGAGCGTGAAGACCGTGAGCCGCAGCAAGCCGCCGCGGGTTCGACGCATCGAGCGAGCCATGAGTCCTCCCAGGTATTTCACTCGGCGTGATTGGCCCCTGGGTCGATGCGTCGCAGTCCTGCTCCGAGCGCATCGACCCCTGCGGCCTTCTGCCTGGAGTGAAGTCGACGCGCTGGACTTAGCCGGGCGATCGAGCGCTCCTTCGCTTCCTCTTGGGTTCCCCTCCCCGGGTTTCCCCCGGAGGTGCGCGGGTCGAGGGCTTCGACCCCGTGGGCGGCGACGCCGCCCTCCACGGGGCCGGGTGCGTGCGACTGCATCGGCGGCGACATCAGCTGGCGCCGATCGAGTCACCCCTCCAGACGTCACTCGGCGTCTGGCCGCTCCCGTAGTGTCACCGCCATGGAGCTCCTCGAGGCACCCGCCGGCGCACCCGGGCACGCCCTGCCTCCCGCGCCGGACGTCCGCTACACCGCGCCGAGCCCGCTGCCAGGGATGGGCGCGGTCCCCTCGCCGGGCGGATGCACCTTCCGCGTCTGGGCGCCGTTCGCCAGCGCGGTCTCCGTCGGCGGCGACTTCTTCCGCGCCGGCAACACGGCCGCGGTGGACTGGCGCGAGATCCCGCTCGCCCGCGAGGGCGACTGCTGGTCCGCGTTCGTGCAGGGCGTCCGGGCCGACTCGCTCTACAAGTTCCGGATCCGGAACGACGGGCAGGGGCCCGACCAGCACGCGGTCGACCAGTACCGGCACGACCCGTACTGCCGCGACGCCGTGTCGTACGACGGGAACTCCGTCGTGGTCGATCGCGCGTTCGACTGGACGGGCGACGCCTTCCGGATGCCGCCGTGGAACGAGCTGCTCGTCTACGAGCTGCACGTCGGCACGCTCGCGAAGAACGCCGCCGGCCACGTCGCGACGCTGGACGAGGCCGTCGGCCGGCTCGACCACGTCGCGGGGCTCGGCTTCAATGCGGTCGAGGTGCTGCCCGCGTTCGACTTCGAGACCGAGACGTCGATGGGCTACAACCCGGCGCTCCCGTTCGCGATCGACAACGCCTACGGCGAGCTCTCCGCGATGAAGCGGTTCGTCCGGCGGGCCCACGACCTCGGCCTCGCCGTGATCCTCGACGTCGTCTACAACCACTGGGGCCCGGAGGGCCTGGATCGCTGCCTCGGCCGGCTCGACGGCTGGTATCGCCCAGGCAAGCAGGGCATCTACTTCTTCCCCGACGACCGCTCCGAGACACCGTGGGGCGACGACAACCGGCCGGACTACGGCCGCGGCGAGGTCCGCCAGTTCATCCGCGACAACGCGATGACGCTGCTCGAGGAGCTGCGCGCCGACGGGCTGCGCCTCGACTCGACCGTCTCGATCCGCCGGGCGAAGGGCAAGGACGACTCGGCCCACGGCGACATCCCCGACGGCTGGACCCTGCTCCGCTGGCTCGGGGAGGAGAAGCGGCGCGCGTCCCCCTGGAAGATCCTCATCGCGGAGGACCTCCAGAACGACGCCTCGATCGTGCGGGACGCGCTCTCCGGCGGGATGGGGCTCGACGCGCAGTGGGACGGCGGCTTTGGCGGCGCGGTGCGCTCGATGCTGCTCGCGCCCGGCGACGGCGCGCGGCTCCCGTCGCGGCTGAAGGACGCGATCGAGAAGTCGTACGACGCCTCCGGCCCCTTCCAGCGCGTCATCTACTTCGACAGCCACGACCAGGCGCACGACTCCGGGCGGATCCCCGGGCTCGTCGCGCCGGGCGACTCGGAGGGCTGGCTCGCGCGGAAGATCGCGGCGCTCGGCGCGGGGCTCCTCCTCACGGCTCCCGGCATCCCGATGCTGTTCATGGGCGATGAGTTGCTCGAGTGGACGCGCTGGAGCGACACCCGCGATCACTTCATGGACTGGAGCCGCATCGGCCGCTGGCCGGGCTTCGTCGACCTCGTCCGGCGCCTCTGCCGGCTGCGACGCAACTGGGAGGACAACACGCGCGGCCTGCACGGCGGGAGGACGTGGGTGTTCCACGCGAGCGACGCGGACGGCGTGCTCGCATTCCTGCGCCAGGACGCGGGCGGGCCGGGCGACGACGTCGTCGTCGCGGTGAACCTGCGCAACCGGACGTGGCCGAGCTACAACCTCGGGTTCCCGCGCGCCGGCACCTGGTGGCTCCGGTTCAGCAGCGACTGGCGAGGGTACTCCGCGGACTTCGGGGACCTCGGCTACACGACGTCTGCGCAGCCCGGACCCAATCAGGGGCTGCCCTGCAACGGCAACGTCGGGCTGGGCCCGTACTCGATCTGCATCTACTCGCAGTGAGGTCCGGAAGCTCGAGGCCCTGTACGTCACCGGCCACAGCCTGGGCGCGGCGATGGCGGCGATGTTCGGCATCATGATGGAGACGAACCCGGCGTACGCCGAGATCCGCGACCGGATGAGGGCCATCTACACGTACGGCCAGCCGATGATCGGGGACCCTGAGTTCGCGAGCGCGTGCGCCAAGGCGATCGGGAGCAAGGTGTTCCGGTTCATCCACGCGCACGACGTCGTGGCCGCGCTCCCGCCCAAGATCTCGGGCCCGTACGCGCACTTCGGCGAGGAGTACCAGCTCTTCCGCGCCTCCGACCGCACGTGGAAGGAGCCGCAATACAACCGTGAGCCGATGGGCCAGGTCGGCCACCTCTACGAGCTGCCGCTCGCGGCGAGCGCTTTCCTCGCGCGGCAGATTCGACCGCTCCGGGACATTCCCTTCCAGCACTCGCTCGACGACCACGGCCCGCAGCACTACATCGCGGCGCTCACGCCCCCGGGCGTGCGGACGGAGTTCGGGGATTAGGTCAGGAAGAATTCCCGGGCGAGCGCGTCCCACTCGTCGCCGGCGAGCGCGCGGGCGATCCCGTGGATTGGCGTCCCGCCGTCCTGCAGCACGCTGCCGAGCTCCGGGTTCATCCGCCGCGCGAGCGCCTCGCCCGCCGCGTCGAGCAGCCGGTGCGCCGGCGCGCCCGCGTGCAGCTGGCGGAGGTTCGCGGCGAGCCGCGGAGCCTTCACCTTGAAGAGCCACCCGGCGCCGTACGGGTCCTCGATCGCGCCGCGGTCATTCCTGCGGGCGAAGTTCACTGCGACCACCGTGCCGTCGATCGGCGAGAGGAGCGGGACGTTGCGGCCGTCGTCGCGCAGCTCGATGGCGGGGTCACCCTGGAGGACCTTCGCGCCGAGCGCGGGCAGCGCCACCGCGGTGGGCCCGACGAGCTTGTGGGCGAGGTCGTCGATGCCGACCGAGACGAGTCCGTCCGGCTCGAGCCGGGCCCACGTGTGGCCGGGGTGGAGGTGGACGCCCGCCGGGACGTGGAACCAGCCCGCGCTGGCGGGGCGCGACGGCGCCGGCGGCGGCGCGCCCGACGTTCGCGACCGCAGCGGCAAACTCCCGGCGGGCCGGCCGCGCGACGCGCATGGCCTCGGTGCGGCGCCCGCCCTGCACGTAGCGCCAGAACGAGATGAACAGGAGCAGGTAGCCGATCGCGAGGCCGTACTCCATCAGCTTCGCCGAGTAGATGGAGAGGAAGTCGTGGGCCATGGCGCCCTCCTGCCTCGTCTTGCGGGAGCTACGCCTTCGCCGCGACGTGCTCGATGGTCTCGAGGACGACGATGCCGATCAGGGCCAGCACGAATGCGATCATCGTGGCAGGCCGAATCACCAGGCCCGACCGATCGCCGCGCTCGAACCCGAGCGCGACGCGGAGGCCTGCGTGCGGCGGCGGGCCGAACTCCTCGACGTCGATCCAGCTTCCGGCCCTGGCCACGAGCGGAGCCCGCGACGCGCGCAGTCGCGTCGCGGCGGCCCGCGTCACCCGCCTGCGCGTGATCACCCACGCGAGGAACGCCACGAGGGCGGCGAGAGCTGCGGCCGAGAGCGCGTACCGCTGCGCCCTCATGGCGCCGAATGCGATGACGAGGAATGCGATGCTGCCCAGCGCCCTGGGGAGCACCTTCCGCCAGAAGTCGTATGCGCGGGTGTGGCGGGGGTGATCTGCGTACCGGATGTCGAGCAGGACCCGCGAACACCACCACAGGCTGAGCGCCCACAGGAACGCCATCGCGGCGAGCCGCACCGTCTTGTGGTCTTCCCCGTACGCGATGAGGAGGTCGCGGCCCTGATCGCTCAGCAGGAGCGCGAGGCCGAGGACGAGGAGGAGCACGCTGAAGCGGCTCCGCGAGACGCAGAACCGAAACGCTCCGAGCCACGGCGCGAGCGCGAAGGGCGCGGGCGCGCTGTCGTTCCCGTGCGGTGGACTGTCGTTGGCGACGGTCTTCTGGGCGAACGGGTTCTTGATGACGGCGCACACTATCAGTACGATTTTGCACCCGGAGTCAGCCGCAGTGGGTTCCCCCCTCGCGCCTAGGTCGATCGGACACGTCCAATGCGATCCGCCCTGTACCGCGTCACCGCGTCGTCCCTGAACGTCCGCGAGGGACCCTCGATCAGCTCGGCGGTCGTGAGCCACCTCCCGAGGGACAGCGTGGTCCAGGGGCTCGCGACGTTGCGCGACGGCTACTGGCTGAAGGTGCGCAAGGACGCGGTGCAGGGCTGGTGCTCGCACAAGTACTTGTCCGCCGTCGCGACCGCGCCCGCGTCGCCCTTCCCCTGGCTCGCCATCGCCCAGGCGTGACGGCCAGAAGCGCGCGTGGGATTCGACGGCCCCGCTCACTCCGCGGCCGCGACCGCGACGCGCAGGTACGGAAGGCGGTTGGCCCACTCCACCTCGAAGAAGCCGTGCTCGGCGCCCCAGAGCGCCCACGGCATCATCTCGCCGTCGTGCACCCACACGACCCTCGGATAGCGCTCGCCCAGCCGGCTCCGCTGCTGCGCGCACCATGAACGCCGCACCAGCTCGCGCCAGCCGGGGATCGCGGTGGCGAGCAGGACCGCGACGAACGTCGCCGCGGTCATCGCGCGCCTGTGGGATCCTGATCCGGCGGGACGAGCTTCCTCCGCCACCGTCCGCACTGCGTCGCCGCGCGCATCCCCACCGAGCCGCAGTGTGGGCACTCGCGCAGCTGCGGCGCCGGACCGAGCGCGAGGTGCCGCAGCCCCATCCACCCGAGCGCGGCGAGGTGGTTCGCCACCTCCTCCACGTCCGGCTTGCGAGCCTCCGTCCACCACTGCCCGACGAACGTCACCATCCCGATCAGCTCGTGGGCGTAGATGGGGGCGTTCCGCGGATCGTAGCCCGCGTCCTTGAAGGTGGCGCTGAAGACGTCGCCCACGCGCTCGGCGACGTCGTTGAGCAGGCTCGACATGCCGCCGCGCGCCGACTCGACCGGAGCGTTGTGGAGGGCGTGAGCTTCCTCGTGCAGGGGGCCGGGATTCGCGCCCGGCGAGCTCGCGCTCGTGTTCTACGTGAAGCGGAAGCGGCGAAAGGTGCGTCCGGAGCACCTCATCCCGCCGGAGGTACCCTCGACCCCGTCGCGAGCAGCCCCGACGGCGGCAGCGTGTTCAGCCTACCCGAGGTACGGGTACTTACGAGCGTCAACAGCGCGGTGTGGGCCGTCGTGCGAGGCGCGAAGTTGTAGCGGGAGGAATTGCGGGGAGGCCGCTACCCGCTCGACGACCACACGACATCGCGGCGTATCGTCGCGCTCAGTTCGACACGGTGAAGTAGCCGAGCGCGGTCGAAGCCGAGATGTGCAGCCCCGCCTCGTCCCACGCCCACGCCGCCCAGAAGTACGTGCGCCCCCTTTGCAGAGGCACCGGCGCGACGGAGGTCAGCGCCCCGCTCTGGACCAGTACTCCTTGCGCGAAAAGAACGTCGCCCTCGTTGCCCTGTGGCAGGCCCGAGTGCCAGGCCCACACCATGACCTCGGGGTTTGCGATGCGCCGATCTTGGATGCGTAGGTGATCGGTTGTGATCACTGCCATCGCGTAGGAAGAACCCGACCCGTTCCACACGAGGCGCGGCTGCGTCGTGGGGATCACCGCGCCCGTTCCGGGCGCGGCGGTCTCGAGGAGCGTCGTGCCGGGGAAGACGGGCGACGAGCTGGCCGGAATGTTCTGAAACAGCACCGCCCCCCCGCCGGTGTTCGCGACGTTCGCGCCGGCCGCGCACGAGGTGCTCGCCGCGAATAGAAAGGGGTCGGCGTCCCATGTGTTCCCGAGCGCATCTACGACCCCGTCGGAGCCATTCTCGAGGTCACACTCCACGTTGCTTGCGATCAGGTTCGTGCCGGGGTCGAACTCCGTTCCGAGATCGGCTGTCGCTCCAACGCCTATCGTGATGCCGAAGTCGTTCCCGGAGAAGGTGCTCTCGCGGACGCGGGAGCTCGCGGTGCCGGCGAGGACGAGCCCCTCCCCGTTCGCGCGGACGTCGTTGGAGACGGTACGGACGTTCGTCGCGCCAGCGATCGCGATTCCGGTTGCGGAGCCCTCGATCGTGTTCGCGCCTACGGTGGCGGTGCCGCCCGGGTGCTCGCACCATACCGCGATGTCGCCCGGCGCCGAGATGCTGAGCCCGAGTATCGACGAACCTGGCCGCGTGACCATCGCGGCGGCGATGCTCGAGGCAAACGAGGGGCTCGGCCACGGCCCGGACCCAGCGATCCGCGTAGGCGTCGCCCCCTCGCCCTTATTGTCCACGTCACCGACGAGCGTCACCCCCTCCGGAACGACAATGGGGAACGTCTCCGAGCCTGAAGGACTGTACGTGCCGGGGCCGATGCGAACTGTGCTACCGAGGACCGCGTCCCGAAGCCCGCGACTCACGGTGAAGAATGGGCGCGCTTCCGTTCCGTCGCCGGTTACGTCATTGCCGGTATGCTGGTCCACGTAGATCGTGCTGACGGCTTTTGCCCGGGCGCCCGCGCCGCAAGCGGTTGCGGCGATTGCGAGGGAGGCGAGCAGAGCGTGTCCACACATTGTGCCTCCGTCACCAGCTGAACGGCGAGAACACCGCGTTCGCCGACGCGAGCCCGAGGAACCGCGCGCGGTAGCCGGAGCGGGCGTCGCCGAGGGGATCGAACTCCACGTACTTCGCGTGATAGACGCTGAATCCGTAGCGGAGCTCGACTCCGGCCCGGGACCGGCCGAAGTACAACGCGACGCCGGCGAGCGCCTGGGCGAGCGCGCCAACGCGCCAGCCGTCCTTGGGTTGCGTCAGAAGCCCGCCGGCCGCGCCGAGATAGAGGTCGGTCGATTGCCCCAGCGCGAGGTAGCGCTTCGCGCCGGCCTGCCCCGCAAGGAAGCTCGCGTCCTGTTCGAAAGGGGCCGGTTGCTGACCGGGGAACACATTGAAGCTGCCCTCGCGCCTCCAGAGGAGTCCTGACGCCTCATAGAAGACCGAGAGACCGGACAGCAGGCCCCCCGTCGCACGGAGCGTCTCCCAGGACACGGCGACGCCGGGGCGAGGCTCGCCGCCGAGCCAGGCGGTGTTCCCCGAGACGTTGATGACCGCATGCGACGCTGTGGCCCGCTCCTGCGACATGCTGAGAACGAGCAAGCGGAGGTCCTTCATCTCGCGGAGGATCTCGGCGCGAAGGTCCGCGACACGCTGGTCGAGGGCGGCGTCAACCGCGACCTGCCAGGAGGTCATCTTTCCCTCGTTCTCGCGGAACTTGCCCTCGACCTCCTCCTGGAAGCTCGTGAGCTTCAGGTCGAGGCGAGCGTCGGTTTCCTCCCGCCTCTGCAGCTGCTTCTTGACTCGGGCAAGGCTTCCTGAGAGCGAAGTGGAGAGACTGGAAACCTTTCTTTTCAGTTGTTGCTCGCCCGCTTCAAGGTCCGCGATCTTGCGGGCAGTATCGACGTCGCGCTTGGAGATGCTCTCCAGGTCTCTCGCGATGTCGTCGATCCGGCGCACCTCGCCTGCGAGTGCGTCCCTGAACCCCATGATCGCGTCGTGCCGGGTCCGGTACTCGGCGTCGCCGATCGCGCAGCTGTCGTGGTCGTGGACGAGCGCGCTCAGCTTCTCGCGCATGAGCTGGACGGACTCGTGGACGGGCTGGAGCGCGATGTCCTTCACCTTCACGCCCAGCACCTTCAGGAAACCCACGTCGATTTCGAGGCCGCTTTCCTTCGTCTTGAGCCACTCGTCGCCGAGCGGCATGCGACAGCCACTTGCCGCCT
Organism: uncultured delta proteobacterium; assembly: GCA_963721145.1. Classification (GTDB taxonomy): domain Bacteria; phylum Myxococcota; class Myxococcia; order Myxococcales; family Anaeromyxobacteraceae; genus Anaeromyxobacter. The sequence goes on from CAVRIC010000002.1 coordinate 1,283,035, forward strand.
TGGGGCACGCGACGTACTCGGGCCCGAGCTGGGCACAACCGGGGGCGGGCTGCGCACGCACTTCGGCAGCGAGCGCGGCCGCGAAGACGGCAATCAGCGCGTTCACGGCTTTGGTTCGCCCGCCGCGAGCCCCTTCTCGGCGGCGCGCGAGACCTTCGCAGACTGCGCCACGACCGACTCCGCACGAGCCCGGTCCCCCGCGCCACCGGACCCGATTTTCTTCAGCTCCTTGGCGAGCTCGAGTAGCTTCTGGAAGTCTCCGGTGCGATAGCGCTCGAGGTTCAGGTACATCTCGCGCCCATGAGGGTCGCAGGCGAGTGGCGCCTGGTGGATTGCGACGTCGCGCAGCCGGAGATCGAGCAGCTCTGCGGCCTCGGACGCCTCCTGCAGCACCGTGTCCTCGATCCCGAGCTTGGCCTTCAGATCCTTCCACTCGGTTGTCACGACGACGCTGCGCCCGGAGTACTTCAGCAGGAACGCCTCCGGGTTCACCGCCAGCCCGGTCGATCCATCCTTGCAAGGGATCTCGTAGACGGGCTTGCGCTCTTCGTAGAGCTCCCTCACGAGGTAGCCGCCGGCGAGCAGCACCACGCCGATGGTGATGATCAGGGTCTGCTTCGTGCGCTCGCCCATGTCCCCCCCGATGCCCGCGGTCTCGCGCGACTCGGCCTGCGCGGAGCGTCAAGTTATCGTCATTCACTCACCGTGAGCAACGGCGTTCGACGCCTCGTTCGGGGGCCGCCAAAGGACTGTGCGGACTCCGTGGCCCGCATGGCCTACCGCTAACGCATCGTCGTGTTATCGTCGTGTGACAGGGGGGAAGGCGACACTGAAAGCGTGGCGACTCAGCGCGCGAGGATGGTGCTCGGGCTCGAGCTTCGCGCGCATCACGAGGCGGGGCACGCCGTCATGGCCCTGTTGAAGGGATTCGCCCTGACCCGGGTCACCATCTCCCGCTCGGGCCGCATCGGCGGCGCCTGCGAGTACAGCTTCTGCGTGCCGCGCGCGGCGTCGACTTCTGCGCGGCGGCGCATTGCCCGCGCAGGCGCCGCGGTCGCCCTCGCGGGCAGCGTGGCCCAGGACCAGGCAGCGCTCGAGCGCGGGTGGATCGCCGTCGATGCGGCGACGGGCGCGCCGATCCGCCCTTTCGCTCCCGGCGCCGAGGACGACACGCGCGTTGCGATGCGCTTCGCCTCCCGCATCTACCGCGGCGCCGACGCGAGGCGCGCGTTCCTTCGCCGGATGCGCGCCACCACCGAGCGCATCGCGCTCGATGCGCCGCTGCCGGTGCTCGTCGTTCGCGACGGCGCCGTTCCAGGGATGGGCGCGGGGCGAGCGGCCGCTCCGGGTGGTGGTTGGCGTCGACTTCACCGCGACAACGTTACGACGCGGTCGTCGCGGAGCAGCTGCGGCGCCTCGTCCCAGCGGGCATCTCGGAGCGCGGGATTTCCGCGAAGGTGGAGGTGGCGCACGGGGAGAAGGTGGCGAAGACGTCTTCGTCCATCACACGGCGCTCGTTGCAGAGGGATTCCGGACGCTCACCGAAGGGCAACCGGCGAGTACGGTACTTGCCGAGATTGCCGTGAGGAGATCGATCCGGGCTGTCTTGCAGCCCTTCCGTTCGTCCTGGACGGATGCCGTGACGAACGGATCAGACGCGGTCCCTGATCTCCTTCACGCCGGCGGTGTGAGCGCAGTGGCCGCTACAGTAGAACCTTCCGCCAGCCTCGACTCCGTGCCCGATCACGTTGCATCCACAGTGCTCGCAATGTGGTGCGAGCGCCTTTATCGCGCATTCGAAGCTGTCGAACACGTGGTGCGCTCCGGCCGCGACCACCTCGAATGCCTTGTCGTATTCGTTGCCGCACACTTCACACGTTCCGGTCATTGCACGTCCTCCCATGGAGTTTCTATGCGGCCGGGCGCGGCCCGAGCGCTGTGGGCTCCCCGAGGCGATGCGCGAACCATTCCGCCGCGAGCCGCGCCACCGCCTCGAGCGTGCCGGGCTCCTCGAAGAGATGCGTCGCGCCCGGCACGATCGAGAGCTGAGCGGACGCGAGGTGCCGAAGAACCGACCGATTGAGGAGCAGGACCTGCTCGTCCCTGCTTCCTACGACGAGGAGCACGGGAGCCCTGACCCTCTCGAGCGTCTTGGCGGGGACGAGATCGGGCCGCCCACCGCGCGACACCACCGCGGCCAGCAGCTCGGGGCTCTCCGCGGCCGCTGCGAGCGCCGCCGCGGCGCCGGTGCTCGCACCGAAGTAGCCGAGGCGCAGCCCGCGCGTGCGGGGCAGCGCAGAGACCCACCGCGTGGCCGCCAGCACGCGTGACGTCAGCAGATCGATGTCGAACCTGAGCTGCGCCGACACCTCGTCCTCGGCGGCCTCGTCGGGCGTGAGGAGGTCGAACAAGACCGTCGCGAGCCCGGCGCGGTGCATCACCTGGGCGACGAAGCGGTTACGCGGACTGCGGCGCGTCGACCCGCTCCCGTGGACGAACAGGACGAGGCCCTTCGCGCCCACCGGCAGGAACAGATCTGCGTCGAGGACGCCCGGGCCGGAGGCGGAGCTGTCGAACGGGATGGCCAGCGTCTCTTCCTCCGGGCCGGCCGGGGGATCTCCTCGTTCAGGCCCGATCCACTCGCCGTCCCAACGCTCCTCGCCTTCCGCAGGCGGCCCCTCTCGGCCGCGCCGCAGACATCCGAGGACCTCCTCGTCGGAGGTCTGCGCGAAGCGCTCGTACCAGAGGCCCACCGCGATGAACGGCTCCGGGAACTCGACCGCCACCACGTCGTCGAAGTCCGACCTCAACTCCGGCTCCGATCCCGCGGCGATCACGGGCGCCGCGAGGACGACGTGGGCGGCCCCCCGCTGCCGCGCCGCCCGCGCCGCGGCGTGCGCGGTCGCGCCCGTGGCGACGCCGTCGTCCACGACGATCACGGTGCGCCCGGCGAGATCCGGCATCGGGCGGTCACCGCGATAGAGTCGGACGCGCCGAGCGAGCTCGACCGCCTCGCCCTCCGCGAGCGCCGCGACGCCCTCATCGTCGAGCCCGACCTCGAGCTGGGCTTCCCGGCGCACGTACACCGCTCCTCCCTCGGCGATGGCGCCGATGGCGTACTCGGGACATTCCGGCGCGCCGATCTTGCGGACCACGATGATGTCGAGATCCGCGCCGAGCGAGCGCGCCACCTCGAGCGCAACCGGCACCCCACCGCGCGTCAGTCCGAGCACGATCGGGTGGTCCGCGCGATACCGCTCGAGCTTCCCGGCGAGCTGCCGACCTCCGTCTATCCTGTCCCGGAAGACCATGGCTCCTCCGTGGCATTCCGCCCTCTGGCGGTGCAGCGAACACGGTAACGCCGCACGCGGAGCTCGGGGGCGCGGTCAGCCGGGTCGCGCTGATCGGGTGGTCGACCCGAAGCGCTCGGCGCACCATGCGTCAGGGGTGCGCACGCGGAGGAGGCAACCTGCGGTTGCCCCGTCTGCTCGGGCCAAGGGCGACCGAGTCACGCGCCCAAGACCGCTCCTTTCGCGCGCGCTCCACGCACTCGGCATCGCGCACTCAGCGGCCGCCCTCGAGGGGTGCGCCAACCGGCAGGAGGTAGAGCGGGAGGTGCCCCGCTCCGAGCCCGAGCACCGCGAGACGAGCCTGCCACCGGGAACGAAGAGCTCGACCCGTACCCGGTACTGCGCGCCGCTGTGGCGGTGGTGCCGGCTCGGCGCTTCCAGGGTCACCGCGCAGCCCGTGATGCGATCCCAGAAGCGCTCGAGGCGATCGACCTCCTCGCGCACGTGCGCAGCCACGGCGTCGGACGGATCGACGTTGTGCCACCTGAGCTGGAGTGCCGTCTGCATCGGTCACCTCCCCGGAGCGCTCCGCGCAGACGCGCCCCTGCGCGTCAGCCGCCGCCGCAGCTCCGGGAGCGGCAGCGTGTTGAGCACGTCCTTCGCCTCGAGCCAGCCCCTCCGCGCGACCCACACCCCGTAGCGCAGGTTCGCGAGGTGCGTGGCGTCGTGCGCGTCCGTCGAGATCACGACGGGGACCCCGGCCGCCTTCGCGGCCCGGCAGCCGACGTCCGTGAGGTCGAGCCGCTCCGGCATCGCGTTCACCTCCAGCGCGACACCCTCGCTGCGCGCCACCTCGAGCACGCGCTCCAGATCGACTGGGTAGGCTTCGCGCGTGCCGATCTCTCGTCCCGTCGGGTGACCGAGCACGTGGACCACGCCCGAGCGCAGCGCTCGCACGATCCGATCCGTGTTCCGCGGCGCGGGGTCGGCGAACCGAGAGTGGATCGCCGCGACCACGCAGTCGAGGCCCGCGAGCGTCTCGGTCGGCAGGTCGAGCGCGCCGGACGGGAGGATGTCGACCTCGATCCCGGCGAGAAGACGCGGCCGACCGTCGAGGTGCGCATCGAGCGCCCGGATGGCGGCGGTGTGCTCGGAGAGCCGAGCCGCGTCGAGCCCGAGCGGGCGCGAGCGAGAGTGGTCGGTGATCGCGACGTACCTGCGCCCGAGCGCGTGCGCCGACGCGGCCAGCTGCTCCACGTCGGAGCGGCCGTCGCTCGACGCGAGCGAGTGCACGTGCAGGTCGCCGAGTACGTCCGCCTCCTCCACGAGCCGCGGCAGGCGGCCGCCTTCGGCGGCCTCGATCTCGCCGGTCGCCTCGCGCAGCTCGGGCGGGATGAACGGCAAGCCCACCGCGCGGAACACTTCCTCCTCCGTCGCTCCGCCGATCCGCTGGCCGGCGCGGTCGAACACGCCGTACTCGGATATCTTGAGACCGCGCTTCACCGCCCGCGTCCGGAGCGCGATGTTGTGCGACTTGCTGCCGGTGAAGTAGTGGAGCGCCGCTCCGAACGACTCCGGCGGGAGAACCCGCAGGTCGGCCTGGATCCCCGCGCGGAGCCGCACGGACGCCTTCGTCGGCCCCTCGGCGAGCACCGACGACACTCCGGAGAGCTGCGTGAACGCCTGCACCACGGGCTCGGCGTCTCTCGCCGCGACCAGCAGGTCGATGTCCCCGACCGTCTCCTTCCGGCGGCGCAGGCTGCCGGCGGCCTCCGCGCGCACGACGCCCGGCACGGTCCGCAGCCGTTCGAGCATCGCCTCGGCATGTTCCAGAGCGCGATGCAGCAGCGTGCGCCCGGAGCGCGCCCGGTGGCGCTCGAGCGCGCCGAGGATCGCTCGTGCCCGGGTCGGCCCCACGCGTGCCGCCTCGAGGATGCGTCCGGAACGGCAGGCCTCCTCGACACCGGCGAGGTCCTCGATCCCCAGCTTCTTCCAGATCGCCTCTACCGTCTTCGGACCGACGCCCTCGAGCCGGAGCATCTCGAGGACTCCATGCGGCACGAGCGCCGAAAGCCGCGCGTGCTCGTGGCACTCGCCGGTGTCGACCAGCTCTCCGATCTTCTCCGCGATGTGGGCGCCGACGCCCGGCAGCTCCCCGACACCGCCTGCGCGCCAGAGCTCCGCGATCGACCCCGGATGCAGATCGATGACCTGCGCAGCCCGGCGATAGGCGCGCACCTTGAAAGCGTTGCCGCCCGTGAGCTCCAGGAGATCGGCGATCTCCCCGAGGACCCGCGCGACCTCCGCGTTCTCCACGACGCCCTCCAGCAGCCCGCGCGACCGTCTGACGTCAGCCGATCGGGAGCCGTTCCGCGGGGCGCGAGATACGCCCGCGCACCACGACGACCGTGCGCCTCTTGAAATCGTACGCCCCGGGACCGGGAGGGTTCGTGACAACGCGGGTCGCTCCGAACGGCGCGCCCCTCCGCAGCGTGCCGCCCGGCGTGCGCACGGCCCCGCGCCGCACGGCCGGGGGACTCCAGAGGGTGCTGCCCTGTCAGCTCAGGCCGGCTCGTCGACCCGTGCGGCGGAAGGGCTCACGCCAGCGCGGGCCCCCTCTGCTTCCCCGGAGCCCACCTCGCCCAGGTCTAGACTTGCATCATGATCGACAAGAAATGGGGTGAGCCGATCGTCTGCAACGACGGCGTGACGCGCGGGTGAGCAGAGACGATGAGAGGCCGGCTGCATGAGCTACTACCGCGCGCTCGCCATCGACTACGACGGCACGCTGACGGAGGGGCGGCGGCCGGAGCAGCCCATGCTGGAGGCGCTCCGCGCGGCGCGAAGCAACGGCCTCAAGGTCGTGCTCGTCACCGGGCGGATTCTCTCGAACCTGCGCGAAGACTTTCCCGACCTGTATGAGCACTTCGACGCAACCGTTGCGGAGAACGGCGCCGTCCTCTCCCGCGGCGACCGCCGAGAGCGCGGCCTCGCCGAGCCGGTGTCACCGGAGCTCGCGCGAGCGCTGGAGCTGAAGGGTATCCCCGTCCAGCGAGGGCGCGTTCTCCTCGCATTGAGCGCGGAGCACGCGTCCGCGGCCGAGCTGGAGATCGAGCGGCTGGGCTTCGAGTACCGAGCCATGGCGCGTGCCGTCCCGACGCCTCCCCCGGCAGGCACCTCCAGATTCCGAGCGTAGTCTCTATGCCTTCACGCCGTCTCAGCGTCTCCGTTGCTGAACCAGTCATGGATTCCCCCACCACCGAACGGCGACTCCGCTTGCGAGCATAGGCCTCGCGCCCAGCTAGCCCGAGTCGTCATGTGGGGTTCCGCACCCGCCTGAGACATGCGCCTGGAAGGAACAAGCGCCTCCTCGACGACCTCGCGAGCAGACGCACCGCGGCGTCTCGCGTCGAACCCCCGGGTTTCTCAACCTCGCGTGAAGACGACCGGCTCCGCGAGCGCACGGGCGAGGTCCTCGTCGCCGAGCACCCCCTGCTCCGTCATCTTGAGGAGCACGTCCTCGACACGTCGTCTCCACGCTTCGCTCATCGCGCCGCGGTCGCGCATGAAATGGTAGCGAGCCGGGTTCGGGATGATCGAGGCGAGAAAGGCCGCCTCCATCGGCGTGAGCTCCCGAGCATCCTTCCCGAACCAGTGGCGAGCGGCCGGGCCGATGCCCCAGACTCCGGGTCCCCACTCGACGATGTTGAGATAGATCTCGAGCAGCCGCTGCTTCGGGACGGTCGCCTCGAGCGCGACGGCGATCACCGCCTCGCGGACCTTGCGGGTCAGGGTCTTCTCGCCGGTGAGGTACAGGTTCTTCGCGAGCTGCTGCGTGATCGTGGAGCCGCCGCGCACGACGCGGCCGGCCACCGCGTCCTCCGCGAGCGCGTTCCGGAGCTCCCCGAAATCGAACCCCTCGTGGCCGAAGAACCCTCCGTCCTCGCTGGTCGTGATTGCGCGGACCACGTGGACCGGGAGGTCGGCGATGGGGACGAAGTCCGGGTTCGCGGGGCCGACCGCGATCACGGGCGCGGCCCCGTTGAGCGTCGGGCGGTGAACGAACGGGGCGCGCAGCGCAACAGGCGGGGCGGCGCGGCCGGCTGCGCGCATGCGCGAGAGGTCGAGCGCGGTGGAGAGCGTCCAGGCCGAAGGCGCGAGCAACGGGCCCGCGACCACGGCCCCCGCGTCGAGCGTCCCTGCCGGGCACGGGACCGTCGACGGCGGCGCTAGCGCTCGTGGCAGGGCGGCGACCGCCGAGGCGAAGTCGACCCCGTCTGCACGAACCGAGAGAAAGAAGGGATGGCCGGGAACCAGCGTGATGTCGCCGTCGGCGTCGGCGTGGATCGTGCCGAGGAGCGACACCCGTCCGCCGGCAACGGAGATGCGTCGGTCTCCTCCATTCCAGCTGAGCGTCCCTTCCGCCTCCGCCTGGATCGGACCCACTGGCACCGGCCCGACCCTCTCGCCCGCGAGGACGATCCCTTCTGCGCCCACGCGGACGTGCCCATCGGCGCTGGCGAGATCCGGCGCGGCGGTGCCCTCCGCGGCGATCGACACGGAGCCGCCCGCGAGCTGGGCCACGCCGTCGCGGAGCGCCGGGGGGACGAGCTCGGGCCCGAGCCGCGATGCCCATGCTCGACCGCGCCACCCATCGCCCGGGGCGCGCCGCGCATCGAGGCCGGCCCGGCCGCCGCCCGGCAGGTGCAGCTCGAGCGCGACCCGCTCGCCGGTGCCGTCGCGCTCGCGGGTGATGTCGCCGTCCACAGGTCCGAGCTCCAGGGCGTAGCCACCCGTCATGACCACGACCACGAGGCGGCGGAACCGCACCACGAGGTGGTCGCGTCCACCTCGGTCGCGCTCGCCGCTGGCGAGGCCGACCCGCCGGCGCTCCCCGCCGATGAGCGCAGCCACGCTCGGTGCAGCCGAACCGAGCACGACCCTGGCGCCCGAGAGCTCGACAGACGCGGGCTCGACGCGTCCCCCGAGCAGCGCGCCTATCCGCGCCCTCGCCTTCACCCGCTCGACGCTCAGGAGGGGCGGATCGCCTCGCGTCGCGCCAGGGACGACGAGCGGACCGAACGACACCCGCAAGAGCGGGTCCACCCGGACGTCACCATCGAGCACCACATCCCTGCCGAGCTGCACCCGGAGCGTCTCGACCATCCGCTCCCGAAGGCGGGCCTTCACCGCAGGATGGCAGGAGAGCGCCAGCGCGACGGCGTACGGTACGAAGAGGAGCCCCACGACAGCGACCGCCGCGCGAACAGGGCGCGGCCAGGCGCTAAAGGGGGCGATGGAGCTCGAGACCCGCATCTACCCGCGCCTCTTTACCTGCTGCGAAGGCGAGAGATCAATGATGGAGATGGTCCCTTCCCGGGGGTGGGTTTCGATCGTGACGGCTCGTTCGGCCGCCACCGTGCCGATGCTGGCCCGCTGCTTGCTCGCGTCCCCCGCGTGCGCCTCGTGTTCGATCGCGGCACCGTCTTGCTCCGCGACGTCCCATTGGACGTCGATCTCTCCGATCTCCCCGGCGTTCTGTGGGATCCACGAGTTCGCGCGTTGCGCGCTCCGGCCAGGCATCACCCGGCGATCCGGGAGGAGCTCGTCCGCCGCGGCGTCCCCTTCGCGGACGAGGTGTACCGCGGCACGGACGCTACGGAGACATGGACCGAACCACCTCTTCGTCCTTACCAGGACGCGGCGCTCTGGTCGTGGCAAGCGGCGGGCAAGCGCGGTGTCGTGGTGCTTCCGACGGGCGCGGGCAAGACGCGCGTCGCGGTCGCGGCCATCGCGCGCGCGCGACGCCCCGCGCTCGCGCTGGTGCCGACCCGCGTGCTTCTCGCCCAGTGGGTTCGTGAGATCTCGTCCGCCTTCGGCGGAGCCGTCGGCTGCCTCGGCGACGGCGAGCGACGGATCGAGGCGATCACGGTCGCCACCTTCGAGAGCGGATGGCGGCATGTCGACCGCCTGGGTAACCGCTTCCACCTGCTGGTCGTCGACGAGGTGCACCACTTCGGCTCGGGGATCCGCGACGAGGCTCTGGATCTCTGCGCGGCCCCCGAGCGGCTCGGACTCACGGCAACGCCTCCGGGCGGGCCAGCGGCGGAGCGCATCGCAGAGCTCATCGGCCCCACCGTCTTCGAGCTCTCGGTGGGGGACCTCGCGGGCCGTTATCTCGCGCCTTTCGAGCTCGTGACCCTGGGCCTCGACCTCGATGCGGTCGAGCGTGCCGCCTGGGAGCGCGCAGTCGCCCTCTATCGACCCCTCTTGCGGACGTTCATGCGGGACCATCCCGCTGCCGACTGGTTGGAGTTCGCGAGAGCTGCCGCGCGCACGGAGGAAGGACGGCGGGCCCTCGCCGCGTATCGCGAGGGCCGCGCGCTGCTCTCCTTCCCCTCTGCGAAGCGCGCCGCCGTCCGTTCCCTTCTGCAACGCCACCAGGGCGCGAAGATCCTGGTCTTCACATCGGACAACGCCACTGCATATGCCGTCGCGCGCGAGCACCTGCTCATGCCGATCACCTGCGACATCCCACGGACCGAACGCGCCGCCGCCCTCGAACGGTTCCGACGCGGCGAGCTGCGGGCGCTCGTCTCGGCCCGCGTGTTGAACGAGGGGATCGACGTGCCCGACGCCGAGGTCGCCATCGTCGTCGGGGGCACTCAGGGCACTCGGGAGCACGTTCAGCGCATCGGCCGCCTCCTTCGGCCGAAGGACGGGAAGACCGCGGTCCTCTACGAGCTCGTCATGCGCGGCACGTCGGAGGTCGCGCAGTCGAGAAGGAGGCGCGAAGGCCTTGCTCCCCGCCAGCCTGCTCTCCTGTGACTTCCGCGGAAGCGCCGCGATCCCGAGGTTCCTCTCGGACGCGGACCGGCCATGGATTCGTGCGCTCATCGACGAGTGCGAGCGGGCCGCCGCCAGGCCGGTTCGCGAGCTCGAGGCGCGCCTTCGGGAACCGATTCCCGGCGCACCTGACGACAAGAGAAGACTGGCCGCCCACCTGCTCCTCGGCTTCGCTCGCTCTCGGGTGGCGTCCGCCGTGCCGCCGCGCGACGCCAGGGCGGCCCTCTTCACGGCAGCGGCGCGAGGAGAGCGTACCCGTGACGAGATCGTCGCCCGCACCGCAGCGGACCTGAATGTCTCCCCCGGTGCACTCTCGGATTCGCTGTTCGCGGACCTCCCCGGGGAACGTCTCGCCGTCCCTCCGCCGTCACTCGATCCCGCAGACGTTGTGCTGCGTTCGAACCTCGCCCTCGCGCAGGGACTCCTCGCCCGCGCCCATTCGGTCCGCATCACCCTCGAAGGAAACGCCAGAGCCGTCGCCCGCCATGCGGCGCTTCGTGGGCTCATCTGCGCAGTCACGCGCGACGCCTCTACGGACGACGCGCATGTCGACCTTTCCGGGCCGTACGCGCTCTTCCGGCGAACGCTCCTTTACGGGCGCGCACTCGGCGCCGTCGTCCCGGTGCTCGCCTGGACGCGGCGGTTCGAGCTCACGGCGCGCTGCGATCTCCGGGGGCGCTCGGCGCTCGTCACGCTCGCGTCCGGAGACCCGATCTTCCCCGCCGCCGAGCCCCGGCGCTTCGACAGCCGCGTCGAGGAGCGGTTCGCTCGCGACTTCGGCCGACTCGCGCCCGGGTGGGCCATCGTTCGCGAACCCGAACCGATCGACGCGGAGGGCCACCTCTTCTTTCCGGACTTCGCGATCCACCCTCGGTCGGATCCCGGCCGGCGCTGGCTCGTCGAGATCGTCGGCTTCTGGACGCCCGAGTATCTCGCGCGAAAGCTCGAGCGGCTCCGGCGCGCCCGGATCTCGAACCTCGTCGTCTGCATCGACGAGGAGCGCAACGTCGGCGACGGCGACCTGCCAGCTGGGGCGGCGGTCATCCGGTATCGCAGGCGCGTCGATGCCGCACGAGTGCTGGAGCTCGTCCAGAACCGCTGAACCCCACACTTTCTCCGACCGGGGCGAAACGCGCCCCGCCCCCTGCCACCCCACGAACCTCGGTGGACCCGGGATCGTGCCGGCGGTCGAGCGGCCCTGGCGGTGCGCCTTCTGGAAGGCCTCGGACTCGGTCCACGCCCGGAAGGCGGGCCTCGTCGCGCCAGCCCCTCTCGAAGTCCTCGCACCGGTCGGGGGCCACGCGGAGGTGGTTCATGGTGGCGGCGGTCCTGCGAGCGCTCGTCCACCGTCCGTCTTATGAGCGCCGACGGGGCGGACGGCGACCGCGCCCCGGACCACGGGAGCAAGACATGTCACGAGCGAAGGCGTTGAAGGTGAAAGTGCCAGACCGGCCGGGCGTGCTGGGCGAGATCGCGTCTGCGCTCGGCGCGAAAGGGATCAACCTGCTCGCGGTGCACGGCTACGCCGAGGGGGGACAGGGCGTCCTGTGCCTCATCGTCGACAAGCTCGCCGCCGCGACGAAGGTGCTCGCCGCGCGCGGGTTGAAGCCGGAGGAGGAGGAGGTCCTCGAGGTCCAGCTCGCCGACAAGCCGGGCACCATGGGCGAGGTCGCGAAGACGCTGGGCGACGCCGGCGTCAACATCAAGTACGTGTTCGTCGGCACGGCGCGCGGCCGGAAGGTGACGGTGTACCTCGCGGTGGAGGACCTCCCGGCGGCGCTGAAGGCGCTCCGGTAGCTGCAGGCCATCGGCGTCTACCCGGCCGCCGCGATCTCCGGCGCCGCCCTGGGGGCGCCGGGTCGGATCGTCGCGCTATCATCTCGGCTCCGGTGCTTCGCCGTCGGTAACGAGAAGGGCGCACCCATCGCGCTGCGCATCGCGAACCACCTGCTCAAGAAGGGGGTGCAGTGATGGCCCAGGGCTCCGGCATCGAATGGACCGAGTCCACCTGGAACCCGGTTACCGGCTGCACCAAGATCAGCCCCGGCTGCAAGCACTGCTACGCCGAGCGGATGGCGGAGCGGCTGCAGGCGATGGGGCAGGAGAACTATCGGGACGGTTTCCGACTCACGATGCAGCCACACATGCTCGAGTTGCCGCTTCGGTGGAAGAAGCCGCAGACGATCTTCGTGAACTCGATGAGCGACCTGTTCCACGAGGACGTCCCCCTCGAGTACATCCAGCGCGTGTTCGAGGTGATGCGCCGCGCGGACTGGCACCGCTTCCAGGTGCTCACGAAGCGCGCCGAGCGTCTCGGCGAGCTCGACCCGAAGCTCGAGTGGGCGCCCAACATCTGGATGGGCGTGAGCGTCGAGAGCGACGATTACCGGTCACGCATCGATCGCCTTCGCGGAACCGGTGCGCTCCTCAAGTTCCTCTCCCTCGAGCCACTGCTCGGGCCACTCCACGATCTCGACCTCAAGGACATCGACTGGGTCATCGTGGGCGGGGAGTCCGGTCCGAACGCGCGGCCGATGGACCCCGCATGGGCCACCGATCTACGCGACCAGTGTCGCCGGGCAAACGTGCCCTTCTTCTTCAAGCAGTGGGGCGGCAAGAACAAGAAGGAAGCTGGGCGCATCCTGGAGGGCAGGACGTGGGACCAGATGCCGATTGAGCCTGCCGCGCCACCGAGGGCGCAACGCGGCGGTCATCGCTCGCTCGCGGTCGGGTCATGTGCCGCGGCGAGATGAAAGTATCGACCTCCCCGATTTTCTCCATCCACGCCCGCGACCCAGCTCATGTTCTTCCTTTCGACGCGCGCGCTCCATCGCGAGCCGCTGCTACCCTGGCCCGCCCCTCACCGTGATCGTCTGCGACCCGGCGCGATGAGCTCGGTCCCGACGCGCAGCCGGTCGAGATAACCCGCGTACCGGTACGTGCGGTCCCGCTTCCGCCCCGTCGTCTCCCGCAGGATCCCGAGTGACTCGAGCAGGGCCACGCTCTTGGTGGCGGTGGGCTTGGTCGTCTCCAGCATCTCCACCACGCGAGGGATCGTCACGACGGGGCGGCGTGGCAGAAGCTCGAGGAGCCTCACGGCGGTGAGCGACGATCCCTTCGCGGTGAGGACGCGCCCTCGGTCCCTCGCGACGAGCCGGTAGAGGTCCCGCGCGGCCATCGCCGACTCCTCCGCGATCTCCGCCACGCCCTCGAGGAAGAACGCAGTCCACCCCTCCCAGTCCCCTGTCCGCCGCACCTCGTTCAGCAGGCGGTAGTAGTCGGCCCGGCGGCGCTTGAAGAAGAGGCTCAGGTAGAGCAGCGGCGCGCTCAGCAGCTTCCAGTGCTCGAGGAGCAGCGCGATGAGCAGCCGCCCGACGCGCCCGTTGCCGTCGAGGTACGGATGGATGGTCTCGAACTGCACGTGCACCAAGCCCGCGCGGACGAGCGGTGGCAGCGAATCCTCGGCGTGGATGTACCGCTCGAGCTCGCCGAGAAGCCGAGGCACCTCCTCCGGCGGCGGCGGCACGTAGGCGGCGTTGCCCGGCCGCGTGCCGCCGATCCAGTTCTGGCTTCGCCGCATCTCGCCCGGCTGCTTCTAGGCCCCGCGGACGCCCTTCATCAGCCGCCGGTGAACGCCGTGGAGGAGGCGCATCGAGAGCGGAAGGCCCTTCGGGCGCGCGAGCTCGCGCCGCGCCCACGAAAGCGCGTCGAGGTAGTTGCAGACCTCCTCGACCTCAGCTCCCGGCTTGGTTCCCTCCGGTGTGGCCTCGAACGTGAGGAGGTCGACGAGCGTGGCCTGCGTCCCCTCGATCTGCGAGGAGACCACGGCCTCCTTGCGGACGAAGGCGTAGATGAACCAGTCGAGCGAGGGCACCATCTCGCCGGCGAGCTCGAGGCGGGAGAGCGCATGCTGCGCGCGGGGGAGAACCTCGCCGAACGATGCCACCTCGAGCGGGGGGTCGGACGGCGGAAGCGGGAACGGGACGAACGCGGCGACAGTCTCGCCGGCGACCGTGCTCCTCCGAGTCTCACCGACGATCCTCGCCACGCCCGATCCTCCGCTGGGGTCGGATTCTTTACCAGCGTTGGGTGAAAGTAAAGTCGACTTTCCTTTCGGGGCACCGTCAGCGCTACCGGCGTCGCCTCGGCCGGCGCGACGCGCCTGCCGAGGCGTGCCCGGCCTGCTCCCGGATCGCTTCAGCGACGCTCGCGGGAATCGGCCCGCAGCCGCACGCCTTCGCGTGCGCCACGTGCCAGCGGATCCGCTCGTCCATCTTCGAGGCCATCCTCGACACCGTGAAGGAGGCCCTGCTTGCTCGGGTCGAGCTGTCCGAGGAAGCTGCGCGCGAGTCGGAGGTGCGCACGGCGCACTTGATGAAGCTACTCGACCTGATCCACTGATAGTCTCACACGCCTGCGGCGTTTACCGCGCGAAGGAATCTCACCGTGGTAGGCTCTCGCGTAATGGCACTCGGAAAGATCGTCGCCCAGAACCTCCGCACCGTTCGGGCGCACCGGAAACTGTCGCAGCAGGCCGTCGCAAAAAAGGCGCGCGTGTCGGTCAGCTACGTGTCCATGTTGGAACGTGGCGAGCGGACGCCTCCGCTGGAGACTCTCGAGGTCCTCGCCAAGGCGCTCGGCGTTTCGCCGCTGTACCTGTTGCAGGAGATCGCCGTCGGCGGCCGCCGCGGCCGGAGCCGGTAGCCTGGGCATCGTGGAGCCTGGCGAAGCTTGACCTTCGACCGAGTGCGTCTTACTGCATCGTCGACCAGGTCCTCCCCGCCGCCGGCGCGAGCAACGCCGGCGTCCTTCACACCCCTGGCAGCACTTCGCGCCGCCCGGTGTAATTCCTCACCACGCCGTGTGGACCGCAGGCTATCCCGGACGCGGTGTCCGCGCGGTGATCGACGCCGCCATGCGCGCTGGTGCGACGGCGAGCGTGCGGAACAGGTCGAGACCCGGACGACCTCGGCGAGCTGACGCCGGGGGTCGACCTCCCGGACGCAGTGACCGTGGCTCACGGGTACAGCCGCCGCTCACGATGACGTCCGCTTCGGTCCCCCGAGCCGATACAGCGTGGACTGGTTCACCCCCGCGACCTTCGCCGCCTTCTGCACGTTGCCCCCGGCGCACGCCACGACTTGGCGGAAGTACTCGCGGCGGAAGCGCTTCAGCGCGTCTCGGTAGGTGTGCGGCTGGAAGTGGCCAATCGGGTGGAGCATCGCGCCCTCGCGGACGCGGTTCGGCAGGTGCTCGAGGCGGATGGTCTGGTCGGGGACGGTGACGTAGACGCCCTCGAGCACGTTGGCGAGCTCGCGCACGTTCCCTGGCCAGCGGTAGCCGAGGAAGGCGTCCAGGACCTCGGGCGTCACGTGCTTGCGGCCGAGATGGTGCTTCGCGTCGAGCTCCTCGAGGAAGCGCTGCGTGAGGAGCGGAACGTCCTCGGGACGCTCGCGCAGGGTCGGCAGCACGATCCGCAGGATGTTGATGCGGTAGAAGAGGTCCTCGCGGAAGCGCCGCGCCGCGACCTCGGCCTCGAGATCGCGGTTCGTGGCGCAGATCACCCGGACGTCGGTGCGGACGGCCTCGGTGCCGCCGACGCGGGTGATGATCCCGTCCTGCAGCACCCGGAGCAGCTTCACCTGGAACTCGAGCGACGTCTCGCCGATCTCGTCGAGGAGCAGGATCCCGCCCTCGGCGGCCTCGAAGTAGCCCTTGGTCCGGCGCTCGGCGCCGGTGAAGGCTCCCTTCTCGCTCCCGAACAGCGTCGACTCGAGAAGCGGCCCGGGCAGCGCGGCACAGTTGAGCGCGAGGAACGGCTGGCGGGCCCGGCCGCTCCGCGCGTGGATGGCGTGGGCGACGAGCTCCTTGCCCGTCCCTGATTCGCCGGCGAGCAGGACCGTCGTGCTCACCCGCGCGGCCTGCTCGATGAAGCGGAACACCGGCTCCATGTGCTCGCTCGACCCCACGATGTCGGGCGAGCCGTGCAGGCGTCCGATGTCGATCCCCTCGGTCAGCACGCCGAACACCTCGCCGGCGACCACGGGGAAACCCCACATCAGGAAGCGGAGGTTCTTGTCGAGGAACTGAGGCTCGTAGCGCTCGATCTGGGCGCGGAACGAACGCCCCTCCTCGACGAGCTGCCGGTACATCGTCTCGATCCCGTAACGCTTCACCACCGTGCCGAAGACCTCGAGGATCTTCCGGCCCACGAGCATCCCCCGGGAGACGCCGGAGTTCGCCTCCTGCTGCGCGTTCACCTCGAGGATCGTTCCAGCTCGGTCGAAGACGATGACGCCGAGCGGGCTCGCCTTGAAGAGGCCCTCGAGAACGGTTTGCATTCCTGCGAACGCTTCGCGGGTCTGCATGTCGCGTAACCCCCGGGATCCACAGCTAGCATCGTTGGCGTCTTCGCAGTCCTGCAAGCCGCGCTGCGTCATCGCGAGGCTCCTCGCGGGGGGCCGCCGCGAATAGCTCAGCGATTCCACGGGAGCGGCGCCGCTCGACGCCGGTGGAACGCCGGATGCTCTCGCATCGGGGCAACCCGGGACAGGAGCGCCGACATGAGCACCTACCAGAACGCGGAGCAGCTGTTCGCCGTCATCGGAACCGCCTGGAGGCGGGCCTTCGCGGATGCGCGCACGCTCGAGAAGTTCATGGGGCTCGAGATCTTCGTCCACTTCCGCGTTCACGAGCCGGAGGCGGACCTCTGGCTCCTGCGCGACGGCACCGTCCACGAGGGGGCGTGGCAGGGGACGCCCGACAAGCCGGTCGTCTTGATGGAGATGAAGGGCGACGTGGCCCACCGCTTCTGGCGCGACGAGCTGAACGTCCCGCTCGCCACCGCCAAGGGCGAGATCAAGGCGAAGGGGCCTGTGACCAAGATCTTCGGGCTCATACCGCTCGTGAAGCCGGTGAAGGCGCTCTATCCCGCGCTCTGCGCCGAGCACGGCGTCGGGAGGGCGTGACATGTACCTCGAGCTCGACCCGACGCTCACCGAAGCCCACGAGGCGATCCGGACCATGGTCCGGACGCTCGCCCGCGAGGTGATCCGTCCTGCGGCGCGCAAGCTCGACACGGTGCCCGCCGCCGACGTGCCGAACCATCCCGCCTACCGGTCCGCCCTGAAGGCCTGCTACGAGGCTGGGCTCCACGGCATCCTCCTCCCCGAGACCTTCGGCGGAATGGGGCTCGACCCCGCGTCCATCCACATCGCGCTCGAGGAGATGGGATGCGGATCGAGCGCCTTCGCGGTCTCGGTGGGCGTGAGCTCCTTCCCGTCGTTCGGGTGCATACTCATCGCCGCGGAGAACCAGGCGCTCACCGACGAGTTCGTCCTCCCCTTCACCGCCGACCGCAAGGGCGAGCTCATCGGCTGCTGGGGCATCACCGAGCCCGACCACGGCAGCGACTGGATCCTCGGCCCGGACCAAGAGGCCGCCACGCGCATCGTCCCGAACCTGACGGCGCGCCGCGACCGCGGTGACTGGATCCTCCACGGGCAGAAGGCTGCCTGGGTCTCGAACGGCCCGATCGCCACCCACGCCTTCCTGTTCGTCGGGCTCGACAGGTCCCAGGGCATGCGCGGCGCCGGCGTCGCGCTCGTGGACCTGCGCTCGCCGGGCGTGAGCCGCGGCAAGCCGTGGGACAAGATGGGGCAGCGGGCGCTCCCGCAGGGCGAGATCTTCTTCGACGACGTCCGCATCCCGGGCCGTCAGATGCTCGTCTCCGACCCCGAGACCTACGCCTTCGCCCTCGACGCCACGCTGGCCCTGGCCAACTCGGCCATGGGGGCGATCTTCACCGGCGTCGCGCGCGCGGCCTACGAGGAGGCGCTCCGCTACGCCGGCGAGCGCGTCCAGGGCGGCGTGCCGATCCGGAAGCACCAGGCGGTGCAGCTGCGCCTCTCGCAGATGTGGCAGCGCGTCGAGATCGCGCGCGCCATCTCGCGACGGGCGATGGCATACAACTACAGCACCATCACCCCGAGCCTCCCGCACGCGGTGGCGGCGAAGGTCTACTGCACCGAGGCGGCGTTCCAGAACGCCCACGAGGCCATCCAGCTCTTCGGAGGCATGGGGCTCGGGCGCGAGTCGGACATCGAGATGCTGTTCCGCGACGCGCGCTGCGCGCTCGTCGAGGACGGCGTGAACGAGTCGCTGTCGCTCGGCGTCGGCCGGAAGCTGTCTGCCACCGGGGAGACCTGAGCCATGCCGCTTCCGCGCATCCTGCTCGATGCCACCGAAGAGGATCCCGACCGCCCGCTGGTCTGGTTCGAGGGCAGCACCCTCAGCCGCGCGGACGTGGGGCTGGCAGCGCTGAAGGTGACGGGGTGGCTCCAGCGGCAGGGCTTCCGTCCCGGAGACCGCGTCGGGGTGATGGTCCTGAACCGGCCCGAGTTCTACTCCATCTGGTTCGGGGCGAACCTGGCCGGCATGCCGATCGTGCCGTTCAACGCGGCGCTCCGCGGCGACGACCTCGCCTATCAGCTCGGCCACTGCAAGACGTCGGTGCTGTTCGTCGAGCGCGATCTGGTTCCGGCGCTGCAGGCGCTGCCCGATCGCCCTGCCACGCTGCGGACGGTGGTCGTCGTGGGTGGGGAAGCGCCGGGGGCGATCCCCTTCGGCGAGGCGCTCGCGGGTGCGCCCGGCTCGGTCAGCGACGCCTGCAACGATGAGGGAGTGATGGAGGTGATCTACACCTCCGGCACGACCAACCGCCCGAAGGGCGTGGTGTGGCGGCACGGCGCCATGCCGAGCATCGGCCGCCACATCGCGCGCCACCTCGGCCTGACCGAGTTCGACCGGCTGATGATTGCGCTGCCGCTCTTCCACGGGAACGCGCAGCTCTCGACCGCGATGGCGCTGACCACGGGAGCGTCAATCCTCCTCGTCCCGCGCTTCACCGCCTCTGCCTTCTGGGACCAGGCCCGGCGCGGCGGCGCCACCGAGGTGAACCTCCTCGGGCCGGTGCTGGCGATGATCGACGCACAGCCGCCGCTCCCCAGCGATGCGGACAACCCGGTGAAGACGGTCTTCTGCGCCGCGACCCCCGCGGTGATGCACGAGCCCTTCGAGCAGCGCTTCGGCGTCACGGTCGTCGAGGGCTTCGGCCTCACGGAGACCGGGATCAACACGCTCAACCCGATCGACCGCCGGCGGCGCAAGATCGGGACCATCGGCCTGCCCGCGCCGTACAACGAGGTGGCGGTCCTCGACGACGAGCTGCGGCCGTTGCCTCCCGGGCGCCCCGGCGAGATCTGCGTCCGGCCTACCGGCGAGATGGTGAAGCTCTGGCGCATCGAGTACCTCGACGACCCGCAGGCCACCGCCGCGCTCTGGCGGGGTGGCTGGCTCCACACCGGCGACCAGGGCGTCGCGGACGCCGAGGGGTTCATCACGTTCATCGATCGGCTGAAGGACGTCATCCGGCGCCGCGGGGAGAACATCTCTTCGCAGCAAGTGGAGCACGTGCTCCTCTCGCACCCTGCCGTGACCGACGTCGCGGTCGTCGGCGTCCCGGCTCAGCTCGGCGAGGAGGAGGTGCTCGCGCTCGTCGTCCTCCGGGAGCCCGTGGGAGCGCCGGACCTCGCCGCCTTCTGCCGGGAGCGGCTCGCCGAGTTCAAGGTGCCCTCGATGTTCAAGGTGGTCGCTGCGGTGCCCAAGACGCCGACCGGGCGCGTGAAGAAGGCGGAGCTGAAGAAGTCGCCGGACCTGCTCGCCGGGGTCGAGACGGTGGCCCGCTCCAGGGGTGCGACAGCCGGAGGGGTTCCCAGATGACCGCGTTCATCCTCGGCGTCGGCCAGACGGCCTTCGCCCGCCACCCGGACCGAACGATGCGCGACCTCGCGATCGAGGCGGCGGTGGAGGCGGTCCGCGACGCCGGAATGGGCCTGGAGGAGGTCCAGGCGGTGTTCTTCGCGAACTCGCTCCAGGGCTACCACGAGGGCCAGCACCTCATCCGCGCGCAGGTGGCGCTCCAGGCGACGGCGCTCGCCGGCAAGCCCATGTTCAACGTGGAGAACGCGTGCGCCGGGGGCTCCACCGCGCTCCACCTCGCATCCCTCGCGGTGCGCTCCGGACGGTATGATCGGGTCCTGGCGCTCGGCGCGGACAAGCTCTTCATCCCCGACGATCCTCGGAAGACCTTCGGGGCCTTCGGGACCGCTCTCGACGTCTCTCGCGCGGAGGAGCAGATCGCCCGCCTCCTCGAGCTTCGAGAGGAGAGCCTCGCCACCCTGCGGCGGGAGCGCCCCGCGCTGGCGAGCCGCGTCCAGGAAGGTGACGTGGCCGGCGCCCACTCGGTCTTCATGGACGTCTACGCCGCCTTCGCGCTCTGGCACATGGCGCGCTACGGCTCGACCCCCGAGCAGCTCGCGGCCATCGCGGCGAAGAACCACCGCCACGGCGTGGCCAACCCGAAAGCGCAGATCCGGGTCGCGATGACGCCCGCGGAGGTGCTCGGCGATCGGCTCGTCTCCTGGCCGCTGACGCGATCCATGTGCGCGCCCATCGGAGACGGAGCCGCGGCCGCCGTGGTCGCGAGCGAGGGCGAGACGCGCGTCCGGGGACGGCGGCGGGCAGTCCGCATCCGTGCGTCCGCGATGGCGAGCGGCACGGGCCGCGGCATCGAGGCCACCCGCGATGACGTCGCGGCGCGAGCGGCGCGTGCCGCCTACGCGGAGGCTGGGCTCGGGCCTGCCGACGTGCACGTCGCCGAGATCCACGACGCGACGGCCTTTGGCGAGCTGCACCAGCTCGAGGCTCTGGGCTTCTGCGACGATGGGCTGGGAGGGGAGCTGGCGCTGTCCGGCCAGAGCGCGGTCGGCGGGCGACGACCCATCAACCCGTCCGGAGGGCTCGAGTGCCGCGGACACCCCATCGCTGCATCGGGTCTGGCGCAGATCCACGAGCTCGTGCTGCAGCTCCGAGGCGAGGCGGACGGACGGCAGGCGGCGGGGGCACGCATCGCGCTGGCGGAGAACGGCGGCGGTAATCTGGGATACGAGGAGGCTGCCCTGTGCATCCACATTCTCGAGGCGTGACGGCGGAGGAGGCGCTGGCCGCACCATCCGCGGAGCCGGACGAGACGCCGGGATCGAGCGACCGCATCGAGCGGCTGCGGACCGAACGCACCGCGACCGAGGACGTCATCCTGAGGCGGCGCAGCGTGCGCGCCTACAAGAAGAAGCAGGTGCCGGAGTTCATGGTCCGGCGGATCCTCGAGGCCGGTCGGTTCGCGCCCGCGGCGGGCAACGGGCAGGCCTGGAGGTTCGTCGTCATCCGGGACCCGGACATCATCCGCGGGTTGACCGAGACCACGCGGAAGGTCTGCAAGGTCTTTGCGTGGTTCATCGACTATCAGGGGCGCCGCTTCTCGTGGCGGCTTCCCCTGGCCAGGCTCTTCATTCGCGCCAAGGCCAACGACCTTCACCCGGTGCCGTTCAGCGCGATCCCGCTCATCGCCGGGGGCAAGCTCGGCGTCTTCCACGGTGCGCCGACCGTCATCCTCATCCTGAAGGACGTCCGGGGGGTGTCGAACCCGGACCTCGACTGCGGGATCGCCGGGCAGAACATGGTGCTCGCGGCGCACAGCATGGGCCTCGGCACATGCTGGGTCAGCTTCGCGAAGCTCGCGTTCCAGTACTCCCGCCGCTGGAAGAAGAGGCTGGGCGTCGGTCATCCCTACAAGTTCGTCTCGAGCCTCGCGGTGGGCTTCCCGGTGGGCGAGCCCGACGGAATGGTGGCGAGGCCTACGCCGGCGGTGGACTGGTTCGAGGACGGCGCGAAGAGCGTTTCCCTGTAGCAGGAGGTCCCATGTACTTCCCTCTGCGGAGGATCCCGCGCTACGACGACCCGCGTGAGTCGACCTGGGGGCTCGTCCGCGTCGACGCCGACAAATGCGATGGCTGCGGCATGTGCCTCCGGGCCTGCCCCTCGAATGCGCTCGTCCTGGAGACCAGGAAAGCCCGGATGAAGACCGAAGGGGTGGTCCAGTGCATGGCGTGCGGCGACTGCACCGCAATTTGTCCGCGACGAGCCGTCGAGCTGACCCGGAGCTACCGGTTCACCCACGCCTACGCGACCCTGGACCGCGGACCGTTGCAGCGGCCGCGCCTCTGACATCTGGATGTTCCATTGATCCGCCGCGTCGTCACCGTCACATCTGGAACATGGCCACATCCCGGACGTTCGAGATCGATGAGCGATTCCAGGGTATCCCCGGAATCGCGCTCGGCGGATACGTCGGGGGACTCCTCGCGCAGGGCGTCGCCTCGGCCGAGGTGACGCTCCGGCGCCCCGTCATGACGGGACGGTTGCTGCGCATGGACGACGCGGAGGATGGCACGTCCGCCCTGCTGGATGGCGACGAGGTGCTCGCCTCCGTGAGGCCCGTGCCCGTCGCGCTCGATGTCCCTGCCCCCGTGTCGTGGGAGGACAGCGTCGCTGCCTCGAGCCGCTCGTTGCAGCGCTCCCTCGAGTTCTGGCACCCGTTCCCGCGCTGCCTCGTATGCGGGGCCGAACGCGCCGAGCAGCTCCAGATCGGCTCGGCGACGCTGTACCGCAAGCTCAAGAGCTACGGCTTGATCGGCGGAAAGCGCGCGGTCCGGAAGGGCACCCCAAGGAGCTGACTCGTTCCGCGCTTCACCCTGCGTGGCCGACGAGGGCAGGCCGGAAGATCGACGCGTCTTCCATCGACGCCGTGTCACGCGGCCCGCCCGCGTCCGCGGCGCACTCCATCTCCTCCGCGCAGGCGACGAGCGCGCGGGCCATCAGCCGGTGCCTCCAGCGGTTCCACCAGCGCGAGTGGTCTGTCAGCTCGAGCGCGGCGAGGCGCGCGACGCACGCGGCGATTCGCGTCCCGGAGTCCTGACCTGCGGAGAAGCTGGTGCTGTCGTAGGCGCTCATGGCCTCTACCCTTCAGCGACCTCGCGGCGGAGCGAGAGCTCCGATTCGATACGCTTCTGTTCTCTTAGCGCCGGGCTCGCGGTGCCGCCCGTCGCGTTCGAGGCGCGTGGGAGCGGGCGATCCGACCGCCCCGCCGCCGTGGGCGCGCTCGAGCTCGCGGCTCACGCTCGGTCTTCGACCGACTTGCGGCGTCCGGCGCGCCGTTGGTGTGGCCATCCCCCGACGGGGGCCCCGTCGAGCCCCGTCCGCGCCGCTCCGCAACGCGATACGCTCCAGGAGCAATGGGGGAAGCTTGAGATTGCGCGTGCTCATCCCGTGGAAGCTGCTCGTGCTGGTGTGAGCGTCGTGTTCTGGGGAGCGCTCGCCCTCGGCGTCGCCGCGCTGTCCCTGGTATCCGCTGGCCACGCCATTGCCTGGAAGCGCGACCCCAGGTCGGCGCTGGGCTGGATCGCCGTCTGCTTCCTCCTGCCTCTTTTCGGCCCGGTGCTCTACCTCGTCTTCGGCGTGAATCGAGTCCGCCGGACTGCGCTCCAGTGGCAGGCCGCCGGGCGGCGCCTCACTGGTACCCGCGCTTTTGGCGCCGCCTCTGCGGTGGCGCTCCCCGCTGGATCCGGCACGGAGCATCTGGCTCCGCTGCGCCAATTGGTCGACCGAGTCACCCACCGGTCGCTGATGGGCGGGAACCGCGTCGTTCCGCTCCACGGTGGCGAGCAGGCCTATCCCGCCATGCTCGAGGCGATCGCGGCGGCACGGCACTCGGTCCACCTGTCCACGTACATCTTCGACGGCGACGAGACGGGGTTGCGCTTCGCGCACGCGCTCTCAGCGGCGGCGGCGCGCGGCGTGGACGTGCGCCTCCTCATCGACGGCCTCGGCGCAAAATACGCGCGACCTTCGGCGCGGCGCCTCCTGCGGCGAACGGCGGCTCAGATCGGCCGCTTCCTTCCTCTCCGGCAGGGCGCTTACGTCAACCTGCGCAACCATCGCAAGATCCTCGTGGTCGATGGGCTACATGGCTTCACCGGAGGGATGAACATCGGCGATCGCCACCTGGTCGGCCGGAGCAGCCGCAGAGGGCCTTGCGTGGACGTGCACTTCGAGGTGGAAGGTCCCGTGGTCGCCGACCTGCAGCGCGTGTTCCTGGAAGACTGGTTCTTCGCCACCGGCGAGCTCCACGATGACGCGCGCTGCTTCCCGGAGATCCCGAACGTCGGGGGCTGTGCAGCACGCGCGATCGACGCCGGACCCGACGAGGAGTTCCATGAGCTTCACTGGGTGGTGCTGGGTGCGCTCGCCTGCGCCCGCCGCAAGGTGCAGATCATGACTCCCTATTTCATCCCCGACCGGGCGCTGACCGCCGCCATGGGGACCGCCGCGCTCCGTGGCGTGGAAGTGAGCCTGCTGCTCCCCGGTCGAACGGACCTGTTCTTCATGCACTGGGCCACGCGGTCCTATCTCTGGGAGCTCCTCCCCTACGGGATCCAGGTCCGCTATCAACCGCCCCCGTTCGTCCACACCAAGCTCCTCCTGGTGGACGACCTGTGGAGCCTGATCGGCTCCGCGAACCTCGATCCGCGCAGTCTGCGCCTCAACTTCGAGCTCGACCTCGAGCTCTACGATGCGGCGACCACCGGAGCGCTGGCGCGCCACTTCGAGGACTGCTTCGCGAGGTCGCGCGCGGTGACCATGGAGGAGGTGGACGGACGGAGCCTCCCGGCCCGGCTGCGCGACGGCACGGCCAAGTTGCTGTCGCCCTATCTCTGAGATGGCGAGTCCCGAGGGTGAAGTCGCCGGAGCAGGTCGTGGCCGAGCTCGACGCCCTGCGCGCGCTGGGAGCCCGCGGCACCCTGTTCTTCGTGGATGACAACTTCGTGGGCAACCGGGGCGCGGTCGCACGCCTGCTCCCGGTGCTGCGCGCGTGGCAGGAGCAGAACGGGTTTCCCTTCGTCTTCTGCACGGAGGCGAGCATCGATCTCGCGACGCATCCCGAGCTGGTGACCGCCATGGTCGACGCCGGGTTCGGGCAGGTCTTCGTCGGGATCGAGACGCCCTCCAGCGCCGCGCTCGCCGAAGCGGGGAAGACCCAGAACCTGCGCATGCCGCAGGAGCGAGCGGTCGAGGAGCTGACCCGCGCCGGGCTTGAGGTGTATGCCGGGTTCATCGTCGGCTTCGACAGCGATGGCCCGGACATCTTCGACCGGCAGCTCGCGTTCATCTCGGGCCTTCCCATCGCACGGGCGATGGTGAACCTGCTGATGGCGCTCCCGGGGACACAGCTGTGGCGGCGGCTCGAACGGGAGGGCCGCCTGCGCGGGGTACCGTCCGGCGACTCGTTCGAGCGTCCCAACTTCGTTCCCGCGCTGGACGAGAGGACGTTGCTCGCGGGGTACCGCCTGCTCGCGGCGCTGTACGCACCGGACGCGTATCTTCGGCGTTGCGCCCTCCACCTCGACCAGGTGCTGCTGCGGCGCAGCGCCGTCGCGCACAGCGTCGCCAACGACTCCATCGGGGCACTGGGTCGCGCGGTGTGGCGCCTCGGCATCCGCGGCCCTCGCCGGCAGCTCTTCTGGCGGCTCATGGCAAGTGCCCTGCGGCGCGGCCCCGCCGCGCTCCCGCGCGCGGTGATGTTCGCGATCGTCGGCGAGAGCCTCATCCGCTACACGGAAGAGGTCGTGCTTCCCCGCATCGATGCCTCGCTGTCGGAGCTCGACGATTGCGCGCGACGCCGGCAGCGCGCACGCCCGCGCCGACGACGAGCAGCACGCCCGTGCGCGCGAGGTGTAGCGAGTGCCCTACTTGCCGCTCCCCGTGCCCGTCTGGCTGCTGCTGCCGTTCGCCTGCAGCCGACGCTGGGAATCCTCCCACCGCTGCCGCGCCGCGGTCGCCTGGGCCTCGAGAGACTGGGCGTTCTGCATTGCAGTGGCGAGCTCCCCTTGCGCGTCGTTCACCGCCGTCTGGAATCGGCCGGCGTCGTACTTTCGTCGAAGCTGGGTTGTTGGCCTGCTCGAGTGCCTGCAGCTTGGACCACTCGACGCGCGCCTGAGCAACTTTGACACAACTTTGACCTGCCGCTCGGCCGCCTGCGTCTCCGCCTTGCGCTCGTCAATGAGCTTGCTGGCGTACTCGACGTGGAGATCGGCGACCTGCTTGTGCGCCTTCGCCTGCTCCTGAAGCTGACGCGCCTTCTCCAGCGCATCCGGCGCGCGGCTGTCGTTTGCCACTTTCTGCTGGGCATCGGCGACTTTCTGGTCAGCCTCCGCCGCTTGCTGATCTGCCTTCGCGGTGCCCTCCTCGTTCTGCGCCTGCTGCAGCCTCAGGCTCGTGCGTGAAAGGGCGTCCGTGGCGATGACCAGAGCCTGCCGAGCTTGGTGCACGAGCGCTTCCTGCTTCGGCCCGAGCCTGCCGACGTCCGCGTCAGACACGGTCGATGACCTCGCTTCACTCTGCGCCCCCCCATGCATGCAGCCCATGACGACCGCGACCGCGAGGGGGACGATTCCCTTGATCCTCATGGCGGATCCTTCGCGCTCTACTTCCCGAGGACCTTCTCGACCTGGCCGAGCTTCTTCCGAGCTCTGCCGGCGAGCGTCTGGTCCTTCCCCTCGGCCTCCAGCTTGCGCCGTCCGGTGACGATCCCGGCGATCTCCTTGATCTTGCCCTTCAGGGTCTCGAACTGGCCCTTCGCCTGGTCTCTCGTGCTGGGCTTCATGGCTTCCGCTGCCTTTCGGGGGACGTAAGGATCCCTGTCCGGTCCGCAATGAAGATGCGCCGAGTCGATCGAATTGGCTCACCCTAGAGCGACTTCAGGTACTCGACGAGGTCGGCCTTCTCCGCATCACTCAGGCCGCCCATCGCGCGGTAGCGTGCCGGAGCCTCCCCGCCCAGGTGCGACACGCGCGCGTCCCCGGCGCTCGGCCCGCTCGCGGCGTCGCCGAGGATCGCGCCGCGAAGGAGCGCGTCGGTGATGCAGAAGCTCTCCCGGAAGTCGCTCGCGCGGCTCGTGACCGCCTGGTCGAAGAGCCTTCCCCCGACTCTCACCGCTACATCGTCTGCACCGGCGGTGGAGGCGGAATCATGGAGGCCGCCAACCGCGGCGCGTCCGACGCCGGCGGCAAGACCATCGGCCTGAACATCGGCCTGCCTCACGAGCAGCGGCCGAACCCGTACATCACGCGCGAGCTGTCCTTCGAGTTCCACTACTTCTTCATGCGCAAGCTCTGGTTCGCGCACCTGGCGCGCGCGCTCGTGGTCTTCCCCGGAGGCTTCGGTACGCTCGACGAGCTCGCCGAGATCCTGACGCTGGCGCAGACTGGCAAGCTGGAGCGCCAGGTCCCGATCCTGCTCTAGATCTCGCGCTGTTCCAGTTTGTGGACGACCCGGTGACGGGCCTGCGCCTGTTGCAGGAGACCCTGCAGCTCGGGCCGGAGCGCGCGGTCCCGGCGTTCGCGCACTCGCGGACGCCGCTTCGCGGTTAGCAGCGAGAACGTAGCGAAGGCCATCGGCCCTAGCGCGCCGCCACGCCCGGCGCCGGGCGTGGGATCGCGTACCGCAGGAACAGGTAGTCGCCGCTGCGGCGCACGGCGCGCGGGCCCCCGATCCGCGGGGGCCCGTCGCCAGGCGGGGCGGGCGAGAAGCCGCCGGTGAGTCAGTTCACCTTCACCTGGATGCTCTTGGGCTTTGCCTCGGCCTTCTTCGGCAGGTGGATGACGAGCACGCCAACCTTCGACTCAGCCTCGATCTTGTCCGCATCCACCGTGGGCGGCAGCGAGAAGCTCCGGTTGAAGGCGCCGTAGGAGAGCTCCACGCGGTGGTAGTTCTCCTTCTTCTCCTCCTTCTCCAGCTTCCGCTCGCCCTTGATCGTGAGGACGCCGTTCTCGAAGCGGATGTCGACGTCCTTCGGCTCGACGCCCGCCAGCTCGAACTTGAGGGTCAGGCCCTCCTCGTCCTCGTAGATGTCCGTCGCCGGCGTCCAGCCGAGCGACTCGCTCGCCCGGAAGACGAACCGGTCGTCGAAGAGCCTGCCCATCTCCTCCTGCGTGCGATTCATCTCGCGCCAGGGATCCCACCTCGTCAGCATTGCCATGATCTGTTCTCCGATATTCCCATCTCGCGGGTAGCCCCAACGTAAGACGGGTCCACCGACTGTCAAATGCCGCCCCTGATCGGGTATGCGTCGATCACCTCGTGGACCCTCGACTCCGCCCGCGGACGCGGATCGAGATCGATCTGCCGGAGTGAGGCGCGTCGGTCCGTGCGCAGCGAGTGAGTGGCGCCCGGCACACCGTCCGCCGTTACGAGAAGCAAAGAAGAAGCGGCGGCCGTTCCAGTCAAGGACTGGAGACTTCCAGTCGGACTCGAGTGACCCGTTGGACGCGCCCGCCAGCGGACCCCTCGGTCACCGGAGCTACGGCCCTGGTGACCGATCGCCCGTTCCCCGACACGAGACACGAGCTCAATCCCAGGACACCCTGTAGATCGGCGCGCTCCGGCCGTCGGGCTCGCCTCCGGCGCCGCCGCCAACCTCGGTCGGGCAGGGTCCCTCGCTGGCGACCGAGAGCTGTCCTCGTACGCTCCCGTCGGAAAGGACCGTCGCGGGCGGCGGCGGGCGCTGCTCGGGTGCCATGAGACTGCCGGCGGATGGATCCCACACTGCGTGTGTCATTGAATGTACATAGCGCCCGCGCGGCTGCGGGCCCCGCCATTCGTCCCGGAGCACGATCCAGGTGAGTGAGGGGCGGGTGGCGTGCCCGCCCGCTACGGATCAAAGGACCGCACGAGAACGCTCGTCGGGCGCAGGGGCTTCGGCCCTGCAGAGGATGGCGTCATGTGGAATCCGGCAAGTCCGACGAGGAGCGCGATTGCGTTCTTGATGGCCGCGGCGGTCGCCTTCCTCGGCAGCGCGATGCTGCTGAAGGCTGGCCGCGCTTTCCCAGACCTGACAGGCGGGGCGCCAGGCGCCGGGCAGCCGGGCATCTTGCTGATGGCGGTGGTGATCCTGCTCGCAGTGGTCGGCGGGCTCCTGGTGGCGATGGCCGGGAAGGAGCTCCTGGACTTCCGCCGCCGGTCTCGCGTGCGCTGAAGAGGACGACGCCAGTGCGCCCGGACCGCGAACCCGAAGCGGCCCGCTCCAGCGACGCGCAAGAAGCCGAATGGCGCGCGCGCGAAGGGGAGCGCTTCCTCCTGGAGCAGCGGCGGACGGACGGGGTCCGGATCTGGGTGCCGGGCTGCTCCTCCGGCGAGGAGGCCTACTCGATCGCGATGCTGTTTGGCGAGCAGATGGACGAGCAACCGCGCCCCCCCCAGATCCAGGTGTTCGCGACGGACATCGACGCGTCCGCCCTCGCCGAGGCCCGGCGAGGCCAGTACACGACCGCCGTCGAGCAGCAGGTGACCCCCGAGCGGCTGGCACGGTTCTTCACGAAGCGCGGGGACTCGTACTCGGTCACGAAGGCCCTCCGCGACCTCTGCATCTTCACGGATCACGATCTCGTGAAGGATCCGCCGTTCTGGCGGATGGACCTCGTGTCCTGCCGCAACCTGCTCATCTACCTCGAGCCGGCCCTCCAGAAGCTCGTCATCGAGCTCCTCCACTACGCGCTTCGGCCGGGCGGATACCTGCTCCTCGGCAAGGCCGAGATGATCGATGCGCGCGAGCTCGAGCTCTTCGAGGTCGTGGAGAAGACCGAGCGCGTGTTCCGGCGGCGCGAGACCGATCGGCGCCCGGCGATCCTGCCTGCGGGGCGGCGGGCGCTGCCGCTCGAGCTGGCGCCGCCCAGTCGGCGGCGCGACCCCGAGGTGAGGAGCGCCGCCGATCGCTCGCGGAACATCGTGCTCGAGGAGTACGCGCCACCGTCGGTGGTGGTCGATGCCCGCGGGGAGGTCCGGTACTTCTGGGGAACGAACCTGTCCCGCTACCTTCCCTCCCAGGCTGGCGCGCCGGCGACGAACCTGACGCACCTCGCCCGGCGCGAGCTCCGGGTCGAGCTCTCTGCCGCCCTCGCCGCGCCCGCGTCGACCAGACCGCGTCGTCCCAGGTGCGCGAGATCGCGATGCAACACGGGTGCGCTTCTACGTGCCGAAGCCTTTCCGCAGCGACGACCTGCTCGACACCGTGGAGCACGCGCGCTCCGGATCGTGAGGACGCGCCGTGGTCGAGCAGCTCCGGGACGAGGTCGAGGGACGGTGCTGCCTGCCGTCGTCATTCGGTATCATCCAGCCATGAAACGCGCCGCGCTCACGCTCGGGTTCGTGCTCGCGCTCGTCGCCCGAGCCGACCTCGCCCCTCCGACGCCGCCGCGCATTCCCGAAGGGATCGCGGACGCGCACGGGCAGCTCGGTTTCTTTCGCGCCAGGGATGCGGGCATCGCTGCGGTCGATCTGTCCACGGGCGAGATCCGCTGGGCGTCGCCGGAGGGAGAGTGGCCGCTCCATGCGGACCTGAGCACCGTCGCGGTCGCAGCGATCGATCTGGAGCGCGCGGGCGCGCTCCGCGTCCGGTTTCTCCGGCTCGCCGACGGTCGGCGTATCCTGGAGTCGCAGCCCATCGCGCTTCCGAAGGGGCTCAGGATCCCCGACCTGCGGAGGCTCCCCGACCGGACGACGCCGAGCTTCACGGTGAGCGCATGGGTACTCCCGTTCACGCGAGGGCCGAGCAAGCGAGATGCCCGCCTGCGCGTGCGCTGGGAGTGGTCCTTCACGCCCGCGTACGGATTCCGCCCACCTTCGCCCGAAGAGACCCGGCGCGCGTCGGGTGTCGTCCTGATCGACCCGACGGACGGGCAGGTCACGCCCGGGAACGACGACGAGCGCCAGGTGATCCCGAGGGCAGAGCTTCCCCCGACGTTCCGGCCGGATCCGCAGCTCGTGTACTGGGCTTTCTCCGACCATGGCGCCTCCTGGTCGAGCACTCCCACGCCGTTCTTCATCGCCGGTGGCGTGCAGGGCGCCTTCGCTTACGAGCCGCGCGGGGAGCGGCGTCTCACGCTCATCCGCTGGCGGCCCCTCGAGCCTCTCCAGCCGCTGCAGCTCGGGCACGGCGCGGAGTACGCGCCGGTGATCGCGATCGGTGGCCGATTCGTCGCGCTCAGCGAGCAGAAGGATCGCCGCGAGCGCGTGCTGTTCCACGACCTCGCGCACGAGCCCACCGCTCCGATCGCCGAGCTGCCCCCGTTCGGACGGCTTTGCCAGCCGCCGTTCGCGATCCTCGGCGACCGCATGCTGTGTGTCCGCGAACGGGATGGCGAACCGATCGGGGGCGGGACGGCGTTCGGCCGCGAGCTCGTCGCTCTTCACCTCCGCACGGGGGAGAGGTCCTGGTCCGTCGCGATCGCGCCCCGGCTACTCCCCGCGCCCGTGCCTGGCGGACGGCGCTGAGGCTGCGTTTTTCGCGCCGTTCACCTCGCACCAGATCGCTTCCTTCGCCAGGCATCGATACAAGCCCATTTTCCGGCGGGGTTCGTCACGCGCGGCGGCCGGGACCGATGAGCTCGGTCCCGGCGCGGAGCCGGTCGAGATAACCGGCGTACCGGTACGTGCGGTCCCGCTTCCGGCCCGTCGTCTCCCGCAGGATCCCGAGCGACTCGAGTTCAGCAGGCGGTAGTAGTCGGGCCGGCGGCGCTTGAAGTAGAGGCTCAGGTAGAGCAGCGGCGCGCTCAAGAGCTTCCAGTGCTCGAGGAGCAGTGCGATCAGCAGCCGTCCCACGCGTCCGCTGCCATCCATGTACGGATGGATGGACTCGAACTGCACGTGCACCAGGCCCGCGCGGACCAGTGGTGGCAGCGAATCCTCCGCGTGGATGTACCGCTCCAGCTCGCCGAGAAGACGCGGCACCTCGTCGGGCGGCGGCGGCACGTAGACCGCGTTGCTCGGCCGCGTGCCGCCCACCCAGTTCTGGCTTCGCCGCACCTCGCCCGGCTGCTTCGAAGCCCCGCGGACCCCTTTCATCAGCCGCCTGTGGACGCCGTGGACGAGCCGCATCGAGAGCGAAAGGCCCTTGGGGCGCGCGAGCTCGCGCCGCGCCCATGCGAGCACGTCGAGGTAGTTGCAGACTCCCTCCACGACGATGCGACGGCTGGCCGCGCACGAGCGACTCGATCCGGGCTGGCGGGCGTGGTTCTGGAGGAGGCTCGCGGGAGCCGAGGGCGAGGTGGCGGGATGACCGCCGCGCTCGTTACCCTCAGCACAGGTGATGGAGGTGCTCCATGCGCGAGAAGCTTCCCGAGAATTTCCTGAGGTTCAAGAAGGCCTACCCCGACGTCTACGAGGCGTTCGAGGAGCTGGGGCGCCGGCTCCACGAGATGGGGACGCTGTCCGAACGTGAGCGACGGGTCGTGAAGCTCGGCATCGCGATCGGGCTCGGCACCGAAGGCGGCGTCCACTCCGCCGTCCGGTTCGCGCTCGCCGGCGGCTGCTCGAAGGAAGACCTCTCCCATGCCGTGAGGCTCGCCATCACGACGATCGGGTGGCCGCGTGCGCTCGCCGCGATGAGCTGGGTGGAGGACCGGCCGCGAGCCGCGCGGCGACCTGGGCGGTAGCCGATCCCGGTTGACCTGCACTGTTCGTACCTGCCGCACTGTAGGCGTAGGACGCAGGACCGCGTAGCACGGTGCTTGACCGTCGAGGCCGCACTTGTTTTGTCACCACGATGGCCACTCACGATCCAGCGTTCACCGATCACCTGCACGGTCAGGCGCCGCCCGACGTCGGACCGCGCCAGGACGAGCCCCGGCCGCCGCGACGGGGTGTCTTTCCAGCGGGGTCGCTCGCCGTCGCGCTCGCGGGAGCTCTCGTCGGGGCGCTGTTCGCGGCGCTGAGCACCAGCGACTTCATGCAGCACCTCGATCGGCAGGTGCACGCGATCCATTGCTCGTTCCTTCCCGGGGCTGCCAGGGAGATCGCCGAGAGCGGCTGCAGGACCGTGATGATGAGCCCGTACAGCTCGTTCTTCCGCGAGATGCCTGTGGGGCGGAGTTCCGATCAGCCTCTGGGCGCTGGCGGTCTTCGCCTTCCTCGCCTACCGGGCCGGCCTCATGCTGTGGCGCGGCCAGACGTCCTCGGGCGAGACGCAAGGTGCTGCTCGTCGGCGACCGTCCTGCCGGTGTTGATGTCCGTCGTCTACGGCGTCGCTCGCCGTCTTCAAGCTGGACGCACTCTGCAAGGTCTGCGTCGGCATCTACGCCTCGAGCGCGACTGTGCTTCGTCGGCGCGTTCCTCGCGCACCGCGCGCAGAGCACGCCCTGCTTCGTTCGGGGAGCCGCGGTTCGGGCCTGCGCTGGCGGAAGGCGTCGGTCTCGTCGCAGCGTTGACGCTGGCCTACGTCGCCCTCGTGCCGAAGCCGGATCCCAGGACCTCGATGCTCGGGCTGTGGCTCCCTGGTCCGCGCGGAGGACGCCGCCGGGGTGATGATTCCCCTGACGTCGCATGCCGGTGGAGCTCCTTCGATCGAGGTGCTCGACCCGCTTTGCCCGTCGTGCAAGGCATTCGACGCGCGGCTCGCGGCGAGCTCGCTCGGCGAACGCCTGGCCTTGAAGGGCGTGCTGTTTCCGCTGGACTCGACCTGCAACTGGATGGTGACCGAGACGATCCACCCGGGCGCGTGCGCCGTGAGCGAAGCCGTTCTCTGCGCCGCGGGCGTCCGCTCGGGACCGAGGAACGCCGCCGCCGCCGGATCCGTCCTTCAGTGGGCTTTCGCTCGCCAGGCGGACCTCCGCGCGCTCGGGGCCAAGGACGAAGGAGCGCTGCGCGCCGTGATCGAGCGGGAGTTCCCCGGCGTGAAGGGTTGCCTCGGCAGCGCGGTCGTGAAGAGCAAGCTCACGAAGAGCCTGCGGTGGGCGGTCGCCAATGCGATTCCCGTGCTGACGCCTCAACTGTTCGTCAGCGACAGCCGGATGTGCGACGAGGACACCGACCTCGGCCTCGAGTACACGCTGACCCGCATGCTCTCGCCCGAGGCCGAGCGGGAGCGCGCCAGGAGACGCGCCGCGGAACCGCCGCGCGCTCCGCCTCCTCCGCGACCGACCATCGAAGACGCGGTCGCCGGCAGCCGTCGCCGTGAAACCGGCTCATGGAAGCCTGACGGCAGAAGCAGGACACGCCCGCTCCTTCTGCCCGCACCCGCTCCGGTGGACGCCGCGATGGAGACCCCGGCCCCCAGCCCCTTCCGACGAAAAGGCCCAGAAATGAACGACACCTCCAAGCGTTGGATCCTGCTCATCGCGGCGCTCGCGATCCCGCTGGCCCTCGTCGTCACGTCCGCCGAAGCAGCGCAGTCGCGACTCAGGACGAGCAAGGCCGCGACACGCGACGTGGCGACCGCGAGCGTGGCGAACGATGCGTACTGCACGCCGGAGCTGAAGGCGATCGTGCGCCGCGTCGCGGGCGCGTGCGGCCTGGTCGAGGGCGGCGGCGGCGGCCGAGGTTGCCAGCCGCTTCAGGCGAAGAAGGTCGCCGCGCTCTCCGGCAACGACTTCAACGCGATGTTCAAGCCGCTCGTGCACCGCGCGCACATCGTCCAGTTCGACGCCTCGAAGGCAGAGCTGGATCCGGGGGGTCGCATGCTCGTCGAGAAGGCCTGGAGCGATCAGCGCGGCGCCAGCTTCTTCTTCATCGTCTCGCGCGCGAGCCCGGACGGGGACGAGCAGTACAACGAGGCGCTCAGCCGAGACCGCGCGAAGGCGGTCCTGGACTACCTCGACCAGAAGTTCAACGACGAGGAGCTCAAGAAGGAGGTGGGCCTGCTGTGGCTGGGCGATGAGTTCGCGCAGCTGTCGAACGAGTTCTGCAGCTGGAGCCGCTCCCGTTCCGGCTCCTGCAGCCGCGCCGACATCAACCGGAGCGCCTTCGTCGCCTGGATCGACTGTGCGATCTGACCGGCGAGCCCTTGGGGCGGCCGCCACCCTCCTCGGCCTCGCTCTCGCGACTGGCTGTCGAGATCCGCAACCCTCGACGGCGGATGCGGTGCCGGAGCGATTCGCCGGCGTTCGAAAGCAGGCCGCGTCCTCCGCAAACGCACAGAGCACGTTCTGCGAGAAGAGCTATCCGGCGGGCGGCGAGGGGGCCCGCCGGTACGCGCCTCCACCGCAACGCCCACTGGCCGGATCGGAGGATGGAACCGGCTCCGCCACCGGCGCGAGCGGGACCGCGTGGACCTGGGTCAACCTCTGGGCCACCTGGTGCGCTCCATGCGTGGAGGAGATGGAGCTGCTCAAGCGCTGGCGGGACGGGTTCTCGCGAGACGGCATGCAAGTCAGCTTCGAGTTCGTCAGCATCGACGATCCGGATCGCGAAAAGGAGCTCGGTGCGTGGCGTTCGAAGGGTCTGCCCGGTCCGATCCGCTGGCTTCGCTCCGAGCCGGACCTCGGACCGTTGCTCGACTCATTCGGCGTCGATCGGGGTGCCATGATCCCGATCCATGCGCTGGTGGACGCTTCCGGCTGGCTCCGTTGCGTCCGGGTCGGCGCGATCCACGAGCAGGACTACGCCGCGGTGAAGGGGCTCCTCGCGCATTGACGCGTGCGGCGATGCACGACGGCGCCGCGTCAGGTCAGGAAGAACTCCGGGCGAGCGCGTCCCATTCGTCGCCGGCGAGCGCGTTGGGCGATGCCGTGGATCGGCGTGCCGCCGTCCTGCAGCACGCTGCCGAGCGCCGGGTTCATCCGCGCCGCGAGCGCCTCGCCCGCCGCCTCGAGCAGGCGGTGCGCCGGGACGCCGGCGTGTAGCTGGCGGAGGTTCGCGGCGAGCCGCGGAGCCTTCACCTTGAAGAGCCAGCCGGCGCCGTACGGGTCCTCGAGCGCGCCGTGGTCGTCATCCTTTGCCGCGGGGTTCACCGCGACCACCGTGCCGTCGATCGGCGACAGCAGCGGAACGTTGCGGCCGTCGTCGCGCAACTCGATGGCGGGCTCGCCCTGGAGGACCTTCGCGCCGAGCGCGGGCAGCTCGACCGCGGCGCGCCCCAGAGTCGCGACCGCGGCGCGATCTCCCGGTGGGCCGGCACCGCGGTGCGCATGGCCGCGGGGGCCTCGCGGCGCCCGCCCTGCACGTAGCGCCAGAACGGGATGAAGAGGAGCAGGTAGCCGATCGCGAGGCCGTACTCCATCAGCTTCGCCGGGTAGATGGAGAGGAAGTCGTGGGCCATGGCGTCCTGCGCTTTCCGCGTGTCCGGGAGCTACGCGTTCGCGGCAACGTGCTCGAGGGGTTCGCGCGGCGTCGCGCGGTCAGGAGTTCGTGCTCGACGCCGACGCGTACCCGAAGGCAATCCCGTGGGCGGCGAGACTCATCGGGTCGCTCGGGTGAGGCCCGCCCCCGCCGCTCACCGGCTCGACGAGAGTCGATCGAGCTGGGCGTGCGCGGCCGCGTCCGCGCGTGCGGTATCGTCCGCGACATCGCACAACCGACGGAGGCAGCATGAACACGACCGGACACCCGCCCGACCTCGCTCGAGTCTTCTGCGATCTCATCCTGAAGGGCGGCATCACGAGCGGCGTCGTGTACCCCCGCGCCGTCGCGGGACTCTCGAACCGTTACCGGTTCCGGAACATCGGGGGCGCATCGGTCGGCGCGATCGCAGCCGGCGCGGCCGCAGCGGCGGAGTACGCCCGGCAGAAGCACGGCACCGACGCGGGCTTCCGCAGGCTCGAGGGCCTCGCGGAGGAGCTCGCGAAGCCGCCCACAACGGATCCCCACGGGCCGTCGCTGCTCTTCCAGCTCTTTGCGCCGACACGGCTCTCCCGCCCGCTGTTCGACGCGCTCGCGCGCACGCTCAACCGGAAGACCTGGAAGGCCCGGGTCGCCCTCGCGCTCGGCGAGCTCATTCGCGGCTTCCCGGAGACGTTCACGCTCGGGGTCGCTGCCCTCCTCGTCATCGCGTTGCCGATGGCCGCGCTGCTCGCTCCCGCCTTCCGCTCGGCGCTCGCGCAGCCCGGGCGCTCGCTCGCGGTCACGCTGTTCGTGCTCTGCAGCGCTCCGGCGTTCCTGGCGATGGTGGCAGCCGTCGCCGTCGTGGTGATCGGCGCCGCGACCTGTCGTGCGCTCCACCGCCTCGCGCTCGTCATGTCGCGCCAGGACTTCGGGCTGTGCACCGGTTGCCGCGAGTCCCGAGACGGCGCCCCGGCGCTCACCGACTGGTTGCACGACCTGTTCCAGGATCTCGCGAACGAGCGTGGCGCGCGTCCGTTGACGTTCGGCGACTTGCGCCGACTGCGGTTCGCCGAGACGCCGAAGGACGACGGCATCGTGCTTCGAGTGCTGACGACCTGTCTCACGCAGGGCCGGCCCTACAGCCTCCCGCTGCGGGAGCGGTTCTACTTCGACCCCGTCGAATTGAGCCGATATTTCCCGGCAGAAGTCGTCGAGTGGATGAGGACGCAGTCGTGGCGCTGCTCCACGCGAGAGGAGGAAAGCGCGGACGCGCTGGCGCGCCAGCACACCGTCGCCGGCGCGGCCCGGCCGCTCTGCCCTATCCCAGAGCCCGACGACTTCCCTGTCCTCGTCGCGGTGCGGATGTCGCTCTCCTTCCCCATCCTCCTCTCCGCCATCCCGCTCTACGGGTACGGCATACACAAGGACGACGACGCCTGGGTTCCGGACATGCAGCGGCTCGTCTTCACGGATGGAGGCGTCTGCTCGAACCTCCCGATCCACCTGTTCGACGCGCCGCTGCCTGTCTGGCCCACGTTCGCGCTGAACCTCCGAGGCGATCTGCCCCCGGGCAGTCCGGACGAGAAGCGCGTCGTCCCACCGCGGCGCGGCCGCAGCTACCAGGGCGATCGGTACGGGATCTCGTCCGAGCCGACCCTGGGCGCGGTCGCCTCCTTTCTCGTCGCGATCGTGAACACGATGCAGAACTGGCGGGACATGCTCCAGCGCGCTGCACCGGGCGCCCGCGAGCGCGTGTTCACCGTGCGACACACGAAGGAGGAGGGCGGACTCAACCTCCAGATGGAGCGCGAAGTGATCAAGAAGATGTCGGACAGCGGCGCCCGGGCGGCGGTTGCGATCACGGACGCCTTCCTGCCGGCCGCGGGGACACAGCCCGCCGACAGCGACTGGGAGCACCACCGGTGGGTGCGCCTGCGCCTGCTGCTCCCGGCGCTCCGGGACTTCCTGGGGGAGGCCGCGTCCGCGATGCGCACCGGCGTTGCGGGCCCGTCGTTCCAGCAGCTGCTCGGCACCCCGCCGCCGATGGGCCGGTCGCACGAGATGAATCAGGCAAGCCGCGCGGCGGCGTGGACGTTCCTCGACGAGCTGGAGAAGGCGTCGCTGCGCCTCGAGCACGCGAAGCCCGACCTGGAGCGCACCGAGCCCCGGCCGGTGGGCGAGCTCCGGGTAACGCCGACCTTCTAGGCGCGCCATCGAAGGCACTCCCGCTCACCGGCGCCACACGCAGGCGCGCCCTGTCAGGCCGATCAGCAGAGCGGGCAGGCTGATCGTCTTGCTTCGAGGTGCGACGCCCCTAACAGTTGGGATCGCACTGGTAGCGCATTCTTTCTTGGTGCGATCATGGCGAGCGCCGAGCTCAGGCTCACGCAGGACCAACTCGAAGTTCTCCGCCGTCGGCTCGAGGACGAGCGCAGCAGGCTCCGCCGAGTGCTCCAGACGCCCACCGCCGTCCCGTCGGACGACGAGCAGAGCGAGCCCGAGGAGACCGCGCAGCGCGCGACCGAGCGGACGCACCAGCTCGGGATCGCCGAGCGCGAGCGCGCGCTCCTCGCCGAGGTCGAGCGGGCGCTCGCGAAGTTCCGCACCGGGACCTACGGCATCGGCGAGAAGACGGGTGACGCCATCCCGTACGAACGCCTGGCGGCCGTCCCGTGGGCCCGCGACGCCGTCGATGCGTGAGGCGGTGCTGAAGAACGCCGAGGGCAAGGAGGTCGGGACCGCCACGTTCACGCCGACCAAGGGTGGCGTGAAGGTGCAGGTTCAGGTCGCGAACATGCCCCCTGGGAAGCACGGGATGCACATCCACGCCGTCGCGAAGTGCGAGCCGCCTGACTTCAAGTCGGCGGGCGGGCACTTCAACCCCTCCGCGAAGAAGCACGGCCTCCACAATCCCGAGGGCGCCCATGCCGGTGACATGCCGAACCTCACGGAAGAACGGCAAGGCCGAGGCCGCGTGCTGCCGACCCAGTTCTGGCTCTGCCGCAGCGGCGCCACGGCCGCTTCGTGGCTCACCGCTCCGCGCGTCTCATGATGCGCAGCTTCTTTCGCTGGCGGCCGGTCGGCTGTGGCGCAAGCTCGAGCTGGACGTCCTCGAGCCGCTCGATTGGCCGTGGCACCGAGAGCGCCTCTCCGGCCTGGAACGTGTCGGCCCCGACGAGCGGACCGAAGTCGATCCCGGTGAGCCTCGCCACGTCCGCGACGGAGACCTGGAACAGCTTGGCTTCCGCGGCCGTGAGGCGTTCCTCCGGCAGTACGGGCATGCCGTGGATCCGGTCGACCGTCGCGAGCAGGTCCTCCTGGCTCATCACGAACGCAGCCACCCCGAGCTGGTCGTCCGCCGTCGCGCACGCGACCACCTTGAAGAACAGCTTCGGGATCGCGACGTTTCCGAACGTGGGGTCCGGGTGCCGCTTGCCGTCGACCGACACGACGACGCGGCCGTCCCTCATGGACGAGAGTGGCGCGTCGAACACCGGGCCGTTGATGACGCATGCGCGCCCGCGCCTCGCGGCGAAGCCCTGGATGGCGTAGTCCTCGAGCCCGAGCCAGCGCTTCGCGCCCTGGTTGAATTTCCAGTGCTGAGGCGAGCAGTTCGTCCAGTGGAACGAGTCGTCGCCGTTCCGCTTCGCCTCGTCCGCCGTTCCGCCCCACTGCGCGTCGAGCCGGCGGGTCAGGTGCCCGCGATCGAACGGGTTCGCGGAGCGATCCACCTCGAACGTGCTCTGCTCGCCGTAGAACTCGGGCCCGAGCTGCACCTGCTCGCCGATCCGCGGGTCGAAGTACCAACGGTCACCGTCGCGGCCGGCGCCCGCGGGACGCTTCCCCGCGTCCACGTTCACGGCAGAGAAGAGCGCGATGCGACGAGCCTTGTGCATCGCGACCGAGTAGTTCCAGTACTCGAGCTCGAACTGCTGCTCGGCGCGCCCGAACCTCAGCAGCTGGTCCGCGAGCGCACCCTTGGTGCCCGGCAGCGGGACGCGCAGCTTGCCCGACCCGAGGAAGTCCGGGTCGTAGCCACGGCGCTCCGCGTAGTTCGACTGGTCCACCACCACCTTCTCGACCCCCGGCTCTGCAGCATCGAACCCCGGGATCGACCCGTTGCGTGGACGCACCGCGGCGACGCTGCCGGCCGGCGTTGCGGGCGCGCCAGGCAGGCCGAGGCCGGCGACGCGGAAGGCCACCTGCACCGGGAAGGTCAGGCGCAGCTCACCGTCCTCGTACTCCGTCGACATGGCCTGCGTCCGCTCGCCGGGGCGGAGCGGCGTGACGCGCGGCGTGTCCGCGTGCTGCAGCACGGCGCTCGCGAGCGGACGGTCGGGCGCGCGGGATCGCAGGTACTCGACGATGCGGCTGATCCGGATCCCCTCGTTCGCGATCCAGGCGACCCGCGATTCATCCATCGACGGGTCCCAGAGCTTCCCGTCGAGCGTCAGCCACCGGCCTTGCGCGTCCGTCCTCGGGATGCCGCTGTGGTGGAGCGCCACGACCTGCCACGACTGGTTGAACACCGGCGAGCCGGACGAGCCCGCCACGGTGTCCGTCGCGTACCAGACGGTGTTGCCGCCCTCGTCGTACTTGAGGAGCTTGTTCTCGCGAACGCACACCTGCTTCCGCTCGCCACCCGGGTGCTGGATGATCGTCAGGTATTCGCCGACGATCGACTTCCCCGGCGCGCCGCTGAGCGGGAGCCAGCCGAGCTCGTCGATGTTCCGCCGGCGGTCGAGCGACTGCGGCGCGATTGCGACGAGGCAGAAGTCGAGGTCCTTGAGCACGATCGGCGCCGGGTCATCGAGCACGGCGAAGCGCGCGACAGGCTTGTCGTTCCCTCGGACGTCGAGCTCGTAGTCGAACTCGGCGAGGGCGTATCGCGCCTGCTCCGCCGACGAGATGACGTGGTGGTTCGTCATCAGGACGCCCGGCGCGACCAGGAATCCTGTGCCGAACCCCACCGTCGTCGCGGTCGCGTCGCGCAGGTGGATGCGGCACACCGACCGCGCGCAGAGCGTCCCGAGCTCGAGGTAGTTGATCCCGACGAGATCGTTCCCGCCAAGGAGACGCTCGAGCAGCGTGTGTGCGCGCTCGTCGTTGCCCGTTTGCCCGAGGATCGCCGCGAACCGGCGCCTCTTCTGCTCGGCGGTGGCGGGCCGGGCGGGCTCGCCGTCTCCGAGCGCCTTTGCGGCCGCGGCCAGACTGACGCGGAAGCGCCGCGCCCGATGGATGGAGCCACTCACGATCGTCGAAGTGACCAGCATGTGCCTCCTCCTGGAAGACGACCCGGCGGCCATAAGGCGCCGAGTCACCTCGCGGAAAGAAGCTCGTTGGGAGTCCTCGCTTTACTTAAAGCGAAGGCGGCAACCCGCCGCTGACGCGGGGCAAGTCCGGGGCCAGGTTCTGCTGGCGCCCGTCGACGCGAAGGAGGTCATTGCGTCTGGTGCACGGGCCGTCGGTCACCGGGAATCGTTCCCGGCGACCGAGGTCCGCTGGCGAGCGCGTCCAATGGGTCACTCGACCCCGGCTGGAATCCAGCCATGACGGGACGGTCGCCGCTTCGCTTCGTCCATACCTGGGCGCCGGGCCGCGCGCACGGCCATCGCCGCGCTCTCGGAGATACGACCGCTACGCGCTCGCGGACGGCGGCCCGAGATCGTTCATGCCGGGCATCTTCGCGATCTGCGCGCGAGCGGCCTTCCAGGCCTGCTGCACGATCCAGGAAAGCGAGCGGTCCTGGCGCGTCGCCTCTTGCTGGATCTGCTCGAGCATCTCTTCCGGGAAGTACAGCGACTGCTTCCTCTTGTCCGACGTCTGTGCCATGCGCCCTTGTACGCCCCTGTGTGCGCCGAAGAAAGGACACCCCTCAAGGTACCGGCGCAAGGACGCCCGGCAGCTTCCGATGACGGGCTACAGGACCACCTGCCAGCCCACGAACTTCGGCGGACCGAGGATCGTGCCCGCCGTCGAACGGCCAGCCCTCTCGACCTCCTCGCACCGGTCCGGCGCCACGCGGAAGTGGTTCATGGCGACGTACATGCCGGGGACTCATCCGGCGCCAGGACGCGACGCATGCCCGCACGGGTGACCCCGGCGAGGGCTCCGTCGCTGCTCCTGTCGATCTCGCGGCTCCCCGTTCGTCGCGACGGTAGACATGGACTCATGGTCACACGCGGAGGCCTCATGAACGATCCCGGGCTGGTCTCGCGATCGCGCTCCTGGGCGCCGTACCTCCTCAGCATCCTGAGGATCGTCGCCGCCTTTCTCTTCATGCAGGTCGGGACGGCCAAGCTGTTCGCGTTCCCGGGCGCCATCATGCCGGGCGGGGGCACCGCTCCCTTGGCCTCGCTGGCCGGCATCGCCGGCGTCCTCGAAGCATTCGGAGGCCTGCTGCTCCTCCTCGGGCTGTTCACGCGCCCCGTCGCGTTCCTGCTCTCTGGCGAGATGGCGTTCGCGTACTTCATCGGCCACGCGCCCCAGGGCTTCTGGCCGGTCCTCAATCAGGGCGCGCCCGCCGCCCTGTACTCGTTCCTCTTCCTCTACTTCTCCGCCGCGGGCCCCGGCCCCTGGAGCATCGACGCGCTCCGTCGCAGCGGCCGCGACAGCTAGTCCATGCGCGGCTCCGCCGGTTTGGATCCGACGGGCGCCACGCTGGCGCTGTGGAAGCCGAAGCAGATGTGAGCTGGCCCGCCTCCGCTGTGAGTGCAGGGCGCAGAAAAGCCTCCATCGCCGGCCGAGCCCTGGCATGGTCTGCTCGCGGCTCGACCCTCGTGGAGGTTCCCGATGCGTCCTCTCCGGATCGCCCTCTCCCTCTCCGCCCTCGCGCTCCTCCTCGCCGCCTCGCCGGCCAAGGCGGCACGCCGCGCTGGCGCTGGCCGGGCCTCGCGGTCGCACTCGCTCGCGCTCGGCCTCGGCGCCGACTACCTCGTCGATCCCGAGATTGGCGAGTTCCAGCTCACGTTCGCGCCCGAGACCCGCATCGCGCGCGGCCTCACCGCGGGCGCGCGCTTCGGTGTGCTCATGACCTCGTCGCCGACGAAGGTCGGTGCGCCGATCGACTTCCGGCTTCGCCTGCGCACCCACGGGCTCTACGTCGACGGGCTCATCGGCCCGTGGCTCATCTTCGACTCCGGCGACACGCTGCGCTTCCACGGCGCGCTCGGCTTCGGGATCCTGAGCGGCTCGATGTCGCTGGGCCTCGAGGTCGGATTCCTCGATCGCTCGGGGATCATCGGGCTGCGGCTGGCGTTCTCGCTCTAGCCTCGAACTCGAGCCGCCGGCTCTCCCCGCAACGGCGCGGCCGACCCGGCGAAGGCCGTGCGTCCGCGCTGACACGCGACGGCCTAGACATCCCGAAACCCGGCGGAATCCCGCCGCGAAGCATGCCGGCCCTCCGGTTGCATGAGCACGGGCATGCCCTCGCTCGGACACGTGGCCGTCGGCCTCGCCGCAGGCCGGTTCCATGCAGGCGCCACGCGCTCGCGCGTCGCGCCCTCGCTGGCGTTCACGGCCCTCGCCCTGTTCCCGGATCTCGACGTCCTCGCGCGGTACCTCGGCGCGGGTCGAGGCTCGGCCTGGCTTCACCGCGGCGCGCTCCACGCGCTCATCGTCGCGACCGCGGCCGGGCTTGCGGCCGCCCTGGTCATGGGAGGGCTCGGTCGTACGCGGTGGCGCATGGCGGCGACCGCTGTGCTCGTGGCCGCGAGTCACGGTCTCCTGGACGCGTTCACCCACGGTGGGCGAGGCGTGATGCTGCTCTGGCCGTTCGGCGACGCGCGCTTTCTCGCCTCCTGGCACCTCCTGCCGGCTGCTCCCATCGGGCTGCGCCTCGTCTCGGCGCGCGGCGTGGCGGTCCTCCTGCAAGAAGCCGCGCTGTTCTCTCCGCTCCTTCTGTACGCCTTCTGGCCTGCGCGAGAGACCGCCTCCGCTTCGCCGCCCTCCCCGGAGACCCCCTGATGCACGCCGGAACGCGCCCGCATACTGGCGGATCCCGTGCCGCGCCGACGGTCGCACGCTCCGTTCGAGCCGTGTACGATGAAGGCGTGTTCGCGATCGAGGCGGAAGGGCTCGAGAAGCGATACGCGGGGCTCCTCGGCCGGAATGCGAAGGACGCGCTCCGGGGTATCGATGTGAAGATCCCCGCGGGCAGCGCCTTCGGCCTCATCGGACCGAACGGCGCCGGCAAGACCACGTTCGTGAAGACGCTCCTCGGCATCGTCCGGCCGACCGCCGGACGCGTCAGGCTGCTCGGCGCCGATCCTGAGGACGCGCGGGCACGCGCGCGCGTCGGCTATCTGCCCGAGCGGCTGCGGCTCTCGCCCGCATGGACGCCGGTGCAGATCCTCGAGAGCGTCGCGCGCCTGAAGGGGCTCACCGTCCCGCGAGCGCGGATGCTG
Source organism: uncultured delta proteobacterium (assembly GCA_963721145.1). Taxonomy (GTDB): domain Bacteria; phylum Myxococcota; class Myxococcia; order Myxococcales; family Anaeromyxobacteraceae; genus Anaeromyxobacter. The sequence goes on from CAVRIC010000002.1 coordinate 1,327,619, forward strand.
GCGCTGCTCGAGGAGGTCGGGATCGCGAGCGAGGCGCGGCACGTCGTCGGCCGCTTCTCGAAGGGCATGCGCCAGCGCGTCGGCCTGGCGGTCGCGCTCCTCGGTGATCCCGAGCTGCTCGTCCTGGACGAGCCCACCGACGGCCTCGATCCCGTGGGGCGTGTGGAGGTCCGCGGGATTCTCGCGCGGGCGCTCGCGCGTGGCGCCACGCTCCTGCTCAATTCACACCTCCTCGACGAGACGGAGCGCATCTGCGAACGCATCGGGATCCTCGTCGCGGGCCGGATCGTCACGGAAGGCCCTCTCGCCGCGCTCACCGCCGGCGCGGGCGCCTGGCGGGTCCGGTTCGCCGAGGGCGCGCCCGCCGCCGCGCTCGTGCAGGCCGGGTTCACGCGCTTCGACGCCACCACCTGGGTCTACCCGGACGGCCGTCCCGCAGCGCTCAACGAGGCGCTCGGGTCGGCGCGCGCCGCGGGAGCGCTGGTCGTGGAGCTGACGCGCGACGTGCGCGAGCTGGAGCAGGTCCTCGCGGACGCGATGGGGGCGGCGTGAGGTTCGCCGCGATCGCCCAGGACATCCTGCGCGAGGCGCGCTCGCGGCGCTGGGTGATGGCGCTCGCTGCGGGGACGACCCTCCTCATCGTGCTCGCCGCGCTCGGGCTGCAGCTCGAGGTCGTCGACGGCGCGCTCGCCGCCTCGCGGTTCTTCGGGGGCCAGGTCCATCACGAGATCCGGGCCGCGGACATCGCGCTCCGACCGCTGTTCGAGGCGATCTCCGTATGCCGTGTTCTACGGCGGGATCGTCGTCGGGGTGCTGGCCTGCGCCGACTTCGCACCGGCGCTCCTCGCGCCCGGCCGCATCGAGCATCTGCTCTCGCTTCCCGTCCGGCGGGCGGAGATCGTCGTCGGCGTCTTTCTGGGCGTGGAGGTGCTCGTGGTCTGCGGCGCGCTCTACGGAGGCGCAGGCGTCTCGCTCGTCATCTGGGTCAAGACCGGGGTGCTCGGGTGGGGTCCGGTCGCGAGCGCGGCGCTCGCGGCCGTGGGGTTCGCCGGGGTGTACGCGGCCATGACGCTGGCGGCCGTCCTGGTGCGAAGCGCGGCGCTCTCCGCCCTGGCGGGCGGCCTCGTGTTCGCCGCCGGCATCGTCGCCGGGTACCGGATCGAGCTCGCGCCGCTCTTCTCCTCGGGGCCGAGCCGCGGAGCCTTCCTGGTCCTCACCGCGCCGCTCCCGCACCTCTCGACGCTCTCGAAGGTCGCCACTCAGATCGCCGCGGGGGCACCCGTGCAGCTCGCCTCGCTCGCCGCGCTGGTCGGGGGGACGCTGACGTTCGCCTTCGCTCTCCTGGCGGTAGCGATCGTGGTCTTCGAGCGGAGGGACTACTGATGCGACGAATCGGGTGGCTCGCCGCAGCGTTCGCGTTGCTCCTCCTGGCGGCCTGGCTGTCGTCGCTCGCGGAAGCACGTCCGCCCGCGCATGCCCGCGCGCAGGTCGTATTCCCGAGCTCGCCCCGCCAGGCGGAGTACGACCGGATGAAGACGCGCCGGATCCTGGTCGTCCCCGTCACGGTGGCCTCGGCGAGCGCGCCGGCCGACGAGGACCCCGCCCCCCCGCCGAAGCGGGACCCGTTCCTCGCGGCGCTTCCCGCCGGCGCGAATGATCCGGTCGTGGTGTTCGAGGCCAATGCGCTCCGCCACTCCCGCCTCGGCGAGGCGTTCGTGCAGTGCGCGCTGGCGAAGGACCCACGCACGTTCGAGAAGCTCCAGCGCGAGATCGGCATCGACGTGCTCAAGGACGTGGACCGGGTCGCCTTCGTCGGCGAGAGCGTGGTCGTGTCGGGGTTCTTCCAGCGGCTCGATCCCGACCAGCTTCGGAAGGAGACTCTGGCCTCGCCCGAGCGGATCGGCGAGGCCGGGGTCCTTTACGCCAGCGGCTCCGTACTGGAACCGGGCCGCCTCGCTGCGGGCACGTGGCGAGACCAGATCGTGATCCTGTCGAGCGATCCCGCGAACGTCCGCAGGGCGCTCGATCAGCTCGAGGGACGCGCAGCGCCGCCGACGATCGAGCTGCCCGACGACATCGCCTACGGAGAGGCTTACGGCGTGATCCCGGGAGATGCGCTCCGGCGCATCCTGCACGGCGAGACGGAGCTGCTCGCCGACCGGCTGGCGGCCGCCGCGCGCCGGGTCGAGCTCCACGTGGACGCGATGCAGGACATCGCCGCCGTGGCGAGGTTCCAGGGCGACGATGCGTCGGCGGTCTCCGACCTCGCACGGGCCCTGGGGGGAGTCCTCGCCGGAGCACGCCTTCACGCGCAGGTGACCGGCGATCGCGTCCTCGCAGATCTCCTCGACCAGGCCTCGGTCATCCCCGCGAACGGCTCCTTCTCGGTCCAGGTGGCTCTCCCGATCGAGCGGGTGGAGAGCTGGTTCGCGAATTGCCGGCGTTGAAGCGGGCGGGCCGCCCGTTCGCCGTCGTGAGCGCTGGGGACGGCGGCGCGCGGCGTGTCCGCGGCCAGGCGACGGCACCGGCAGTCGGTCATGTCCTCCCCGGCAGGTTGCCCTTGCCACCGCGAGTGAAACGATGTTTGTTCCGGGTCGGCTGTGCCATCGGGGGAGTTGGGGCACACATGATCCACTTCGTCATCGACGTGAACGGGCAGGCCGAGCCTCTGTGCGGCGAGTGGCGCGGGACTTCGAACTGACGACGCTGCGGAACATCGTGTCCTGCGCTCGCTGCCTTGCACGGCTGGAACATGAGCAGCCCGGCGAACCTCCTCCGCTACCGATCCGCGGCGCGCCCGAGCAGCTGAACGCTTCCGCTTCGCGCTCCCGTCGCGCCGTCGACTCGAAATGATTCCCGAATCGTGGTGGCCCCGAGCGCCACCGCTCCCACGCCGGTCGAGACCTGCCGGGCGGCGAAGTCACCGAGGGTCGAGGGGTAGGCGAACTGCCGGACGGCGCCGTTCAGGAAGGCGACGGCGAGGAGCACGAACCAGGAGAGGACCGCGCGGAAGAGCGTCATGGGGGCTCAGGGTGCGATCCGGGAAGTCTCGCACCTTCCGCGGTGACGGTCGCGGAGCAACCGATCCTCAGCTGAAGGCCGCCAAGTAGCTCGGGCCGTCCGCGGCCAGCGCTCCGACCACCTGAGCGGTCGACTGGAAGCGAACTGCCCCACACTTCGACAGGCCATTCCACGGGCGCCGTCACCCTCGGTCACGATCCCTGGAGGCGCTCGGCGACAGCGAGCTCGAGGCTCGTCTCGGCGACAGCGTCCGTCACGACGAAGCTCGACGGGGACATGGCCCAGGCGACCACCGCCTCGCGGCCTGTCATCCGGAGGCCCTCTCCCGGGAGGAGCACGTGGTCCTCCGGGTCGCCTTCCTGGGTGATGACGAGGCATCCGCTGTTCACGCGGATGGCGACGCCGTCCCGTCCCGGAACGAGCCGGAACGCCTGGTTCTCCGCGAGCTCCCAGGCACCGGTCCTGGCGGCTCCGCGGCGAGAAGCGAGCACGTTCCTCATTTCCAGCTCCGTGGCGAGGCGGCTGTGTGGCGGGGGCATCCGGCTCGAGCGCCGCCATTCGCGGTTGATGGTGGCGCGCCGCGCTCGAAGGGAACAGTCACAGGCGCGCGGATCGGGAGCGAGATCAGTCCGGCGGCGCTTCGGACTGTCACCCTCGCCGATGGCCGGTTCTGTGACCGTCCGTCAGGTCGAGAAGACCCGCACCTGGAACGGCGCGAGCGATGTGCTCATCGCGCTCTGGCCCGGCGTGTTGCGGATGGGCGCTCCGCGCGTCCCCGCCCCGTGCTCCTCGACGGCCGCCCACGGCCACCACGGGAGCACGAGCTCCGCGTAGTCCTGCGGACCAGGATTGGCGACGACGACCACCTGTCCCCTCGACCCGAGCGGCTGCCCGCCCGTGCGGCAGTATGCGAAGACGCGCTCGCCGGCGGGCTCGTCGAGCCGCGGATGGAAGTAGAAGAACTGGATCTCGTTCCGGAGCAGGGCCGCGTGCGTCCGGCGCAGCGCAACGAGCGCCTTCACGCGGGCGAGCAGCGCGCCGTGGCCGGGGACATCCCGGCGCCCGAAGTTCACCGGGTCGCTCATCTTCAGGCGCCACTGCGTGTGATCCGCGTCGTGGACGTCGCCGAACTCCTCGCCGGCGAGGAACATCGGGATCCCGACGGAGGTGACGAGCAGCGCGAACGCGCCGGCGGCGCGGTCGAGCGCCTCCTCGCGGGCCTCGCGTCGCTGGACGTCGGTGGCGGTGCCTGGAGCGCCGCCGCCCGGGTGCTGGTCCACGATGTCGCGGATCTCCTCCCAGCCGCGCCGCGCGACGCCCATGCGCTCGAGGATCCGGGCCATGACGAGGTTCATGAACCGCGGCGCCTGCTCGACGTCGTGCGAGACGACATAGGTGACGGCCTGGGCCATGTCCTGGAAGCCGGGGCGGATCGTCTTCGCGTAGCCGTCCCACAGGCCGCTCGCCGACAGCGCGGCCTGGATGCGTTCGCGCCGCGAGGGCGCGCCCCAGGTCGTCTCCAGCGAGTCGGTGAGAAGCGCCCGCACCTCTTCCTGGAACGAGAAGCTCCACGCCGCGTCGACGGTCCGGCGGTTGCCCGGGTTGGGCCAGCGGTCCTGCGTGATGACGGCGCTCCTGCCCGAGTCCTCGGCGATCACGATGAACGGCCGGTCCGGGAAGGCGGTCCGCTGCGCCGCGGTCGTGCGATCCCGGAACTGCTGGACGAACTCCCAGTTCTGGATCCCCTTGAACTCGTCCAGCCGGAAGCCGTCGACGTGGTACTCGCGCACCCAGAGCTCGCCCATGCGGCAGTGGAAGTCGCGCGCGCGAAACTGTCCGTCGACCGGAGCGTCGTACCAGAAGAGATCGCCGCCCCACCCGTTCCGTCCGCTCTGGGTGTTGTCCTTCGCGTAGTACCAGTCGTGCGCGAGCGTCGCGAGCGGGCAGCCCCGCGAGTGGTTCATGACGACGTCGAGGAGCACGCGGATGCCGCGCCGGTGGCACTCCTTCACGAGGAGCTTCAGGTCCACCGGGCTGCCCATGTCGAGGTCGGGCGCGAAGAAGAACCGGGTTCCGTACCCCCAGTTCAGCGTGTCCGGCGAGTCCTGGAGGGGCAGGAGCTCGATCGCGTTCACGCCGAGCGCCTCGATGTGGTCGAGGTGCTCGAACAGGAGCTTGTCGAACGTGCCGAGGCCCACCTGCCGCAGCTGCTCCTGGTCGCCGTTGTCCATCCAGCGGAGCGGGACCTCGTAGATGACGAGCTGGTGGTTCTGCGGAAGCTGGGCCGCCTCGAGCACCTCGTCTTCCCAGGAGAACGGCGTCCGGTGCCGCTTCCCGCCGCGGACGCGGAAGACGCCGCGGTAACCCCGGAACCGGACGATCTCCTCCGCGAACGGGTCCGGCACGTGGACGCCCGGCGCGAGCTCGATGTCGTACTCGTAGTCACCGTCGGGCAGCGCCAGCGCGTCGACGTCGAGCATCTGCCAGCCCACGTCCTGCGGGTCGGGCGACATGGGGGCGACCTGCCAGTACTGGCCGTCGAGGAAGCGGTCGCGCGACGCGAGCGATGCGAAGCGGACGGACGCCTCGGCTGCCGGGCAGGGAATGCGGATCGCGCCCGCGGGGGCCGCCGCCGGAGCGGGCGGCGCGATACGGATGATGGAAGCGCTCGAGTCCTGGGGCACGGCGGTCCTCCTCGCAAGGTCGATGGGCAGCGCCGTCATTCGTGGCCGCCACGGCCCGCGCCGTCGAGGGAAGAGCCGGGTTCACCCGAGCGATGTCACGCCACCGAGGAGACCCGCCGGCGGCTCGCGTTCCGGAAGCGCGGGTGAGGCCCTACCGGGAGCACGGCGCCCTCACTCGCGTTCGCCGACCCTCCACTGCGGGACGACCGACCCACGGGTAATGCGTGCGTTCGCCGGGACGCTCCTGCTCGTTGAGCGAGCAGGAGGGCCCGCATTGGGGGGTCCAGGAAAGGAGTGCAACGTCGCCGGGTGCGGAGCAAGAACTGGCGCGAGGGGGAGAACCGACGCTCGCGGATGAACGAACCGACCCCGCACCTCGATGACGCTCGCTTCCAGTCCGCACGAACGGGGTCGCTGATCGAGCAGGATCTCGTCGAAGCGCTGGCAGACCAGGCCCCCGAACCGTTGATCGCGCTCTCACCGGGCGGGACGATCCGGTACTGGAACCGGAGTGCCGGGGCACTCTTCGGGCACGGCTCCGAGGAGATGATCGGCCGCGGATTCCTCGAGGTCGTTCCGATCGACGTGCGCGAGCAGGCAGCCGGCGCGCTCGCGCAGGCCGTGAGCGCCGGAGCCGCCACGTTCAGGGCCTCGTTCCGCAGGGATGATGGCTCGAAGCACCTCGTGGAAGCCGGCCTGAAGTGCATCCGGGACGAGCACGGTGAAGCCCGCTTCGTCGCGGTGGGCGTGAAGGATCTGTCGGAGCTGCTCCGGCTGCAGGAAGTACAGGCGACCGAGGCGCGGTTCCGCGGGCTGCTGGAGGCGGCCCCGGACGCAATGATCATCCTGCGCGCGGATCGGAGCATCGCCCTCGTGAACAACCAGCTCGAGCGGCTGTTCGGCTATCCGCGCGAGGAGCTGCTGGGCCAACCTATCGAGGTCCTCGTCCCCGACAGATTCCGCGAGGGACATGTGAAGCACCGTGATCGCTACTTCGGCGAGCCGCGCACACGGCCCATGGGCGCGGGCCTCGAGCTCTTCGGCCGCCGCAAGGACGGCAGCGAGTTCCCCGTGGAGATCAGCCTGTCGCCCATGCAGATGGAGGGCGGGATGCTCGTCACCGCCGCCATCCGCGACATCACCGAGAGGAAGCTCGCGGAGGCGGAGCGCCGCCAAGCGGAGGACGCCGTTCGCAAGCTCAACAAGGAGCTGGAGGCGTTCAGCTACTCCGTCTCGCATGACCTCCGCGCCCCGCTTCGCGCGATTGACGGCTTCAGCCAGGTGCTCCTCGAGGACTACGCGCCCAAGCTCGACGCGCAGGGGCGCGACTCCCTGGGGAGGATCCGCCAGGCCAGCCAGCGGATGGCTCAGCTCATCGACGACCTGCTCGCGCTCTCGCGGATCAACCGCGCCGAGCTGCGGCAGGCGCCCGTCGACCTGAGCGACCTCGCGCGCGCAGTGGCCGCCGACCTCCGCGAGCGAGATCCCGCGCGCCGCATCTCGTGGAGCATCGCGGACGGCCTCCAGACGCAGGGCGACCCACACCTGCTCCAGATCGCGCTCGCGAACCTGCTCGAGAACGCCTGGAAGTTCACGCGCCAGCAGCCCGAGGCAACCATCGCCGTGGGAGCGCAGGAGCGGGACGGCGGGCGCGTCTTCTTCGTGCAGGACAACGGGGTCGGGTTCGACATGGCCTACGCCTCGAAGCTCTTCAGCCCGTTCCAGCGGCTGCACCCGCAGGCGGAGTTCGAGGGGACCGGGATCGGCCTCGTGACCGTCCAGCGGATCGTCCACCGCCACGGCGGACGCATCTGGGCGGAGTCGGCCGTCGGCAACGGGACGGCGTTCTTCTTCACGCTGGGGGAGGCCACATGACCGACGCGAGCAAGGTCATCTTGCTGGTGGAGGACAATCCCGACGATTTCGATCTCACCGTCCGCGCCTTCCGCAAGGCGAACATCTCGAACGCGGTGGTGGTCGCGAGGGACGGGGTCGAGGCGCTCGACTACCTCTTCGGAACAGGCGCTCACGCGGGCAAGAAGAACGAGCTGCCCCAGGTCGTCCTGCTGGATCTGAAGCTCCCGCGCGTCGACGGGATGGAGGTCCTGAAGCGCATCCGCTCCGACCCGCGCACCCGGTTCCTCCCGGTGGTCGTCCTGACGTCCTCGCGCGAGGAGCAGGATCTCGTGCGCAGCTACGAGCTCGGAGTGAGCAGCTACGTCCGGAAGCCCGTGGACTTCACCCAGTTCCTGGATGCGGCCCGGCAGCTCGGCCTGTACTGGCTGGTCCTCAACCTGACGCCACCGCACGAGCCCTCGTGAGCGAGTCGTCCGCGAGCGCCACGCCGGTCCGCGTCCTCCTCGTCGAGGACAGCGAGAACGACGCCTTCCTCATCGCCCGCGCGCTCGAGCGCGAGGGCCTCGCGCCCGCGATCGATCGCGTGTTCACCGCGAGCGCCATGCGCGAGGCGCTCGAGCGGTCGAGGTTCGACGTGGTGCTGTCGGACTTCACCATGCCCGGCTTCGATGCGCTGCAGGCCCTCCGGACGCTGAACGGCAGCGGACAGGACATTCCCTTCATCGTCGTGTCGGGCACCATCGGCGAGGACGTGGCCGTCGAGGCGATGAAGGCGGGCGCGCACGACTACTTCTCGAAGAGCAACCTGGAGCGGCTCTCGAGCGCGATCGAGCGGGAGATGCGCGAGGCGCGCGGGCGCCGGGAGCGGCGCGATGCGCTCGAAGCCCAGCGCGCGACCGAGGAGCGGCTTCGCCTCGTCGTGGAGAGCGTGAAGGAGTACGCCATCTTCATGCTCGACCTGCAAGGCAGGGTCGCGAGCTGGCATCCCGGAGCCGAGCGCGTCTACGGGTATTCCGAGGCGGAGATGATGGGGCAGCCGTTCGCCCGCTTCTTCCCGCCCGACGAGGTCGAACGGGGGAAGCCCGACGAGCTCCTCGCGCGCGCGAGAGCGGAGCGCAGCCATCAAGGGGAGCTCTTCCAGGTGTGCAAGGGTGGCTCGATCTTCTGGGCCGACTCGACCGTCGCGCGCGTGTCCGACGACGAGGGCCGACTGCAGGGCTTCTCCGTGGTCACGCGCGACATCACCCATCAGGTGAAGCTCGTCGAGGAGCTCCGCCTGGCGCTCCGGTCGCGGGACGAGTTCATCTCCATGGCCTCGCACGAGCTCCGGACTCCGGTCACGGTGCTTCATCTGCAGCTCCAGACGCTCCAGCGCGTGCTCGATCGAATGGGCGAGGGAAAGCCCGGGATCCTGCTCGACAGGATGCGGAGCCTCGAGCACCAGACCAACCGCATCGCCCTCCTCGTCGACGAGCTGCTCGACCTCTCGCGCATGCGCCTCGGAAGGCTCGAGCTGAAGCTCGAGGTGACCAATCTCGCGGAGCTTGCGGGGGAGACCGTGGAACGCCTGCGCCAGCAGGCGGAGCGCGCGCTGTCCGAGCTGTCCGTGCAGGCGGAAGCGGCGGCCCCCGGCTACTGGGACCGACTCCGGGTCGAGCAGGTGATCACGAACCTCGTCGTGAACGCCATCAAGTTCGGGGAGGGAAGGCCGATCGCCGTCTCGGTCGACGCCGACCCCGAATGCGCGCGGGTCACCGTCGAGGATCACGGCATCGGGATCGCACCGGAGGACCAGGCGCGCGTCTTCGACCGCTTCGAGCGAGCGGCGCCGGCCGAGAACTACGGAGGTCTCGGCCTCGGGCTCTACATCGCGCGCCAGATCGTGGAGGCGCACGGCGGGACCATCCTGCTCCGGAGCACGCCAGGAGGCGGAGCGACCTTCACGGTGGAGCTGCCGCGCGCACCACGTCTTCCGATCGCTCGTTCCACGGCATCCGACTCGCCCGCCCCGGGCGAAGCCACGGCGCATCTTGATCTCGATCAACCCGCGGGTCTACCCTGACGCTCATGACGCGACCGTTCGTCATCGTCGTGGCGACGGACTCCGGCTTCCGGAGCTGCTGCCGGGATGCCCTCGTGGCTGCGGGGTACCGGGTCGCGACGCCGACGACGAGGGAGGGAGCCGAGTACTTCCTCGCGAGCGCGTATCCGCCGGATGTCGTCGTGTTCTCGAAGCGAGAGCGATGGAACGAGGTGCTCGGCGACGCGGTCCGGCACTCCGTCCGGTGCCCCGCGGTCACCGTCGTCGCGCGCTGTCCGGACGAGAAGCTCGGGGGCACGCGCCCCCTCGAGGAAGCGGTTCGACAGGCGGTCGAGCAGCTCGCGAGCCAGAGCAGCGCGTGGCGTGAACAGCTGGTGCTCGGCGTCGAGCTTCTCGACGCCCCGCACCGCACGCAGGTGGCGCTCCTGAACACGCTCGAGAGCGCGGTGCGCGCGGGGCGCCACGCAGAGGCCGTCGATCGGCTGGACGACCTGGTGAAGCATGCGCAGAACCACTTCGTGGACGAGGAGTCGGTGATGCAGCTCCACGGCTATCGCGCGCGCCAGGAACACACCCGGGAGCACGAGGCGCTGCTCGACGAGATCGGAGCGCTCGCTGCGCGGTGCGCAGGCGACGAGCTGCCGCTCATGCCGCGGGTCGTGCTGTCCCTCAGGGATTGGCTGGAGGGCCACATCATGACGCTGGATCGCGCCTTCGCCGTTCATCTCGCGCGCGATCCCGCGTCGGCGGACGGCAGGTGAGGCATGGCGAAACCACGGGCGCTGGTGGTGGACGACGACGCCGGAGTGCGTGAGGTCCTCGCGGACGCGCTCGGGCTGGAAGGCATCGAGTTCGTCCTCGCCCGGGGGGCGGCCGAGGCGATCGGCGCGCTCGACGCCGGGTTCCGGCCGAGCGTCATCCTCCTCGACTTGCTCATGCCTGGCGTGTCCGGCGAACGGCTGCTGCCGCAGCTGCGGCAGCACCCCGCGGCGAACGCGGTCCCTGTCATCGCGATGTCGGCGTCGCCCGATCGCCTCGCCCGGATCGAAGGGCCGGATGCCAGGCTCGCCAAGCCGTTCGACTTCGACGCGCTCCTGGAGCTGGTCCTGCGGCTCAGCGCTCGCGGCGACACCGCAGGGCTCGTGGTGGGCATCCCGCTCCTGGACGCGGAGCACGTGGTGCAGGTCGACCTCGCTCGAGGTTTCGCGGGAGCGCTGCGAGACGGCGGGGACATGCAGCAGGCAGTCAGATTGCTCGACGAGCTGATCCACTGCGCCAACGATCACTTCTCGAACGAGCGCGAATTGATGCTCCGCCACGCCTACCCGGATTCGATGGCACATCTCGGCGAGCACGCGCGATGGCTGAGCGCGCTGCAACGGCTGAGGGCCGCCGACCGCGCGCGGACCTCGGGGCCGAGCGCGGGAGAGGCCATGGCGCTCGAGGCTTCGCTCGAGAGCCACATCATCACGATGGACCGCGATCTCGCGCGCCATCTCACCGCGCGCGGCGCGACGTGACGGTGCGCCGTGCGGGGCGGGTCCCGGTGCGCCGAGCCGCACGGCATCAGGACGCGCTCACGCCGGGGTCCCGCGCACGGTCAGGACGGGCACCGGCGACGTCCGCACCACGCGCTCCGCCACGCTCCCCATGAACAGGTGCGCGACGCCGCGCCGCCCGTGTGTCCCCATGACGATGAGATCGGCCTGGGACTCCTTCGCGACGGCGAGGATCTGCTCCACGGGTGTCCCGATGCGCAGCACCGAGCCCGCGCCGGGCGGCGGGATCGTCGCCATGAGCGCCTTCAAGCTCTGCTCGGCCGGCTCGACCGCCGGCGTGAGGAGATCCACCGGCGCGACCCCCATGCCCGAGTACGGGTACATGGGCACTTCCAGGACGTGCAGCACCGTGACCTCGGCCTGCAGGGAGCGTGCGAGGTCGAGCGCGACCCGCAGCGCGTGATCCGACGGCTCGGAGAAGTCCACCGGGACGACGATTCGGCGGAAGAGGGCCATGCTTGGATGACAACACCGGCGCGATCCACCGGCGGTGGGAAGTTGGGGCGTTCGCACGGGCGATGCGCCGTGCGCGCCGACGTTGCGGCGGGCCGCCGTCCTGTGGCGCGATGCCCACTCACCGCCGTGCCGGGACGGCCTCGCTGCCCGCCGGCAAGATGCGCTGCAGAAGCCTGCCCTTCAGGAGCTCCACGAGGATGAGGTAGCTCGGCACCACCAGGCCGACGAACAGGAGGGTGCTCCCCGGGAGCGGTGTCATCCCGAGCGGCGCGGCGACGGGCGTGTAGGGGACGAGGACGCCGACGAGGACGGCGACGATGGCCGTGACGGCGAGCGGGACGCTCGGTCGGTTCGTCCAGGGCCGCCCGGTGGTCCGGATGACGAAGAGGACCAGGACCTGCGTCGCCAGCGACTCGACGAACCAGCCCGTCTGGAACGCTGATTCGCCGAAGTGGAACACGAAGAGCAGTGCCCCGAAGGTCAAGAAGTCGAAGAGCGAGCTCACCGGGCCGATGAGCAGCATGAACCTCCGGATGACGGAGATGTCCCACCGCTGCGGGCGCGCGGTGTACCCGACGTCGACGTTGTCGGTCGGGATCGTGATCTGCGCGAGGTCGTAGAGGAGGTTGTTCAGCAGGATCTGCGTCGGCAGCATCGGCAGGAACGGCAGGAACAGGGCGGCTCCGGCCATGCTGAACATGTTCCCGAAGTTCGAGCTCGTCCCCATGAGGATGTACTTGAGGACGTTCCCGAAGGACTTGCGGCCCGCGATGATGCCCGCGTGCAGGACGTCGATCCGCCGCTCGAGGAGGATGATGTCGGAGGCCTCGCGCGCGACGTCCACCGCACCCGCGACCGAGATGCCGACATCGGCACCGTGCAGGGATGGCGCATCGTTGATCCCGTCGCCGAGGAAACCCACCACGTGGCCGTGCGCCTTGAGGGCTCGGATGATCCGATGCTTCTGGGCCGGAGAGATCCGGGCGAAGACCTGGGCGCGCTCGGCGGCGCGCTCGAGCGCGGCCTGGTCCATGCGCTCGAGGTCGCGGCCCAGGACGATCCGGCCGGCGTCGATGCCGACCTGGCCGCAGATGTGCCGCGTGACGATCTCGTTGTCCCCGGTGAGGATCTTCACGGCCACGCCATCGCGGCGAAGCCTCGCGATCGACTCGCCCACGCCTTCGAGGGGGTGATCGGCGAACGTCAGGAACCCCACCAGCGTGAGCCCGCGCTCGTCGGCCGCCTTGAAGCCGCGCGGCTCGGAGACGCGCCTGAAGGCCACCGCGAGGACGCGAAACCCTCGCGCGCTCATGTCGTGGAAGACCCCGACGCATCGCGCGGCCGTGGGCCCGTCCAGGGGATGGATGCGGCCGTCGGCCTCGTACGTCGCGCACGCGTCGAGCACGCTCTCCGGCGCACCCTTCGCGATCATCAGAAAGTCGCCGTCCTTCTCCACGACGACCGACAGGCGCCGCCTCTCGAAGTCGAACGGAATCTCGTCGGTCTTCGAGAAGCCCTCCGCGTTCGCGACGGGGTGCGCGAGGATCGCGGCGTCGAGCGGGCTCTTGATGCCGGACTCGAACCTGCTGTTCAGCCGTGCCAGGAACAGCGCGCGCTCGAGCGGGCGGCCGAAGGGATCGAGCGACGCGTCCAGCGACATCGTCCCGGCGGTCAGCGTGCCCGTCTTGTCGCTGCAGAGAACGTCGATGCTCCCGAGGTTCTGGATCGAGGCGAGGTGCTTCACGATCACCTTCTCGCGCGCCATCCGGATGGCCCCCTGCGCGAGCGTCACCGTGGTGATCATGGGCAGGAACTCGGGCGTGAGCCCGACCGCGAGCGCCACCGAGAAGAGCAGCGACTGCATGGCGTTGCGCCCGAGGCTCAGGTTCACCACCAGGATGAGGAGGACGAGGAAGACGACGGTCTGCAGGATGAGCATCCCGAAGCGACGGGTGCCCCGCTCGAACTCGGTCTCCTCCGGGCGCGCGGCGAGGCGCTCCACGATGTCCCCGAAGGCCGTCTCCCCTGCCGATGCGAAGACGACCGCGATGGCCGTGCCGCTCACGATCGAGGTTCCGAGGAACACGAGGCCAGGCGAGTCGGGCCCGGTCGAGCTCAGCGCACCGTCCGTGGCGACCTTCTCCGCCGGCAGCGACTCCCCCGTGAGGGCGGCCTGTAGAACGTGCAGGTCGCCCGCCTCGACGAGGCGGGCGTCGGCAGGCACGAGGTCGCCCGCCGACAGCCGGACGATGTCACCCTCGACGACCTGGCGCCGCGGAAGCTCCACCCAGCCTCCATCGCGCAGCACGGTGGCCGTGGGCGCGATCTGCTCCTGGAGCCGCCGGACGGACCGATCGGAGCGAAACGTCTGCCAGAAGTTGATGCCGGCGCTCGCGAAGACGATGACGGCGATGATCACCGCGTCGCTCACCTCTCCGAGGAAGGCGGACGCCGTGCCGGCGATGAGCAGGATGATGACGAGCGGGTTCGCCGCGCCTCGGAGGAGCTCGAGGATCTTGGAGAGGGACGTGGTTCTCGTCGGCTCGTCGTGGCCGAGCTGCTCGAGCCGACGCTCGGTCTCCGCCGTGGGAAGGCCCCGGCGCGACGTTCCGAGGCGGGCGAGCAGCTCGTCGAGAGGCTGGTCCGGTCTCGGCTTGTCTCGAGAGCCTCGATCGCTGCGACGGCGCACGACGGCGAGGATGACCCACCACGGCTCGAGGTGCGTGAATCGAAAGGGGTGTGGCCTATCGGCGCCGCGCCCGTCCGACCGCGAGCAGGATCCCGAAGATGATCGCCTCGGGCCGCGGCGGGCAGCCCGGGATGAAGACGTCCACCGGCAGGACCTCGCCGACGCCGCCGGCGCTCGCGTAGCTCCGTCCCGACGATGCCGCCCGACGAGGCGCAGGCGCCGACGGCGATGACCACCCGCGGCTCGGGGACCGCCTCGTAGGTCCGCCGGACGGCCGAGCTCCAGGTTGCGGGTCACCGGCCCGGTGACGATGACGCCGTCGGCGTGGCGCGGCGAGGCGACGAAGTCGATGCCCAGGCGCCGGACGTCGTAGACCGGGTTGAGGAGCGCCGTCAGCTCCCAGTCGCAGGCGTTGCACGATCCCGAGTCGAGGTGACGCAGCTGGAGCGAGCGCCCGAGCGTGCGCCGGATCCGGTCCGCGACCTCCGCCGGCGGCGGCGGAGGGGGCAGCGCGACGATCCGCGTCCGCGCCGCACTCGGCGTCGCGCTCCGGACCTCGCGACCGACGCAGGCGTCTCGCGACGGCTCGCGCGCCGCCAGCTCGACCTCGCGGCCGAGCTCGATGCGCCTCGCCGGCGTCGTCCTCGGCGCAGCGCCCGCAGAAGATGCAGCGGGCCGAGGTCGATCGCGTACCGCGCGGATCGCCCCGCGGCGTCGCGCCGCGGCAGATCGCGCCCGGAGCGGGCAGACCGACGGCGCGGCGGCGAGCGCGTCGAACGCGCGCGCCGGACCGGAGCCGCGGGCGCGCCGCGGAACCGCTCCGGCGGTCCGCGCCGGCTCGTCCGGGTAGCGGATCGTCACCACGCCGGTGCGCAGGCTCCTCAGGAGGGCCGTCAGCATGCGGCTCCGTCGTCACCGGTCCGTGCACGAGTAGCAGAGCTCGAAGCTCTTGTTGACGAGGGGGAAGTCGGGAACGATCGCGCGTCTGCGCCGCGAGCGGCACCGCGGGCCAGTTGGCGTAGCTCGCCGAGCGCAGGTGGTAGCGATCGATCGCGGCCCGCGGCGTCCGAGCGGAGCCAGTGGATCGCGGCGCCGCGCGGCGACTCGATCGCGGCGAGGCCGATGCCCCACGGCGGGAGCGCCGCGGGCATCGCGGCGCGGATCGGCCCGGACGGCAGGCCCGCCAGCAGGACGCGGACGAGCCGGATCGACTCGCGCGCCTCGGCCGCGCGCACGTTCATGCGGGCGTGGACGTCGCCGTCGTCCTCGGTCGCCACCGCGACCGCGAGCCCGCGCTCGCTCGCGTACGCGGCGTGGGGATGGTCGCGCCGCGCGTCGCGGTCGACGCCGCTGGCGCGCGCGGCGACCCCGGTCACCCCGAGCGCGATCGCGTCGTGCACAGGCAGGAGCCCCGTCGCGTCCAGCCGATCCGTCACCGAGGGGTTGTTCTCGATCCGCTCGATGAGGCTCGCGAGCGCCTCGCCGGTGGCGGCCATCGCCGCCTCGATCGCGCGCGCCAGGTCGGGCGTCAGGTCGAGGCGGACGCCGCCCGGCGTCGACGCAGCCCGCGCAGGAACCGGTTGCCCGCGAGCTGCTCGTTGAGCTGCTGGAGCGCCTCCTTCATGCGCGAGCCCGGCGGAGGTGCCGTAGTGGTAGCTCGCTCCGGCGCGCGATGTTGCCGATGTCGCCGACGTGGTTGTAGAGCCGCTCGAGCTCGAGCGCGACCGTGCGGAGCGACGCGCGCGCGGCGCGGCACCTCGACCGCCGGCGATCTGCTCGACCGCCTCGCAGAACCCGAGCCCGTGCGACGACCGAGCACACGCCGCACATCCGCTCGGCCACGTAGAAGGCGTCGTCGCACCGGCGAGCCCCTCGATGCGCTTCTCCAGCCCGCGGTGCGTGTAGAACAGGCGCGGCTCGAGGTTGCAGCACCGACTCGCCGACCGTGCTGAAGCGGAAGTGGCCGGGCTCGATGATGCCCGCGTGGATCGGCCCCACCGGCACCTCGAACACGCCCTCGCCCTCGACCACGAGGTGGGGGAACTCCTCGGCGGGCTCGACCGGCGGGCGCTGCTGCGCGTCGAAGCGCTTGCGCAGCGGGTACAGGCCCTCCGGCCAGCCGTCGTGCACGACCAGCGGCCGCGGGTCGGGGTGGCCCGCGAACGCGATGCCGAAGAGGTCCCGCGCCTCGCGCTCGTGCCAGTTGGCGGCGGGGACCTCCGCGGAGATGGACGGCAGCTCGGGCCGGGCGGGATCGAGCGAGACCAGCAGCGTGACGAAGAGGTCGGGCAGCGGCCGCGCGTCCGCCGACCGCCGGCTCGAAGACGTAGCGGACCTTGAGGTCGCGGTCCGGCGGTCGCCTCGTCGTCGGTCGCCACCAGCGTCGCCAGCGCCAGGCCGGCGGCGCCGAGCTCGGCGCGCGGCGGCCGGCAGGTCGTCGGCGCGCCGGAGCCGCACGGTGAGATCGTCCGGACGCGGGCCGCGCTCGAATCCGCCCCGGCCGGCGAGCCGCGCGCGCACGTCCTCCAGCATCGCGATCGCGTCAGCCAAGGATGATCTCCGTCGCGCGGCGTGAGCAGCGCGGTCGAGGCTCGGCGGGATGCACACGCCCGAGCAGCACCATCACCGCCGCGAGCAGCAGCATGCCGAGGAGCGGCGACGGCGCTTCGCGGCCCGCGGTCGGCGCTCGCGTCCGCGGCGCCGAAGGCCATCTGCCCGACGTGGTGGATGAGCCCCGCGAAGATGATCACCACCATGACGAGGAAGACCGCCACGGCGACGTAGCGGCCGCCGCGCGATGCCCGCCCGGATCACGATGCAGCTCGCTCATGAAGATGGAGAACGGCGGCGTGCCGGCGAGCGAGAAGGCGCCCATGAGCAGGAGCGTGCCGGCCCAGGGCGCGATGCCGAGGAAGCCCTTCATGAGGCGCATGTCGCGGCGTGCCGTAGCGGCCGATCGCGTCGCCGGCGATGAGGAACACCAGCGCCTTGGTCACGCCGTGGTTGATGACGTGCAGGAGCGCCCCGTAGGTCCCGAGCCGGCCGCCGAAGCCCAGCCCGAGCGCGATGATCCCGACGTGCTCGACGCTGTGGTAGCCGAGCAGCCGCTTGAGGTCGTGCTGGACGATGATGAAGGGCGTCGCCACCACCACCGAGACGAGGCCGAAGATGAGCAGCAGGCCCTGGCTGAACTCCGGGCCGCAGGCGCCGCGCGCGATGGTGTGGAAGCGGATGATGCCGAAGAGCGCGCACTTGATGAGCGCCCCGGAGAGCAGCGCCGAGACCGGCGTGGGCGCCTGGCTGTGCGCGTCGGGCAGCCACATGTGGACCGGCGCCAGGCCCGCCTTCGTCCCGTAGCCCACCATCACGAAGATGAAGCCGATGCGGACGATGCCGGGATCGAGCCGGTGCGCGATGGCGGCGATGCTCGACCAGTTCATCGCCCCGGCGAAGACCCCGCCCTGCGCGTGGGCCGCCGCGCCGTAGATCAGCACCGTCCCGAACAGGCCGAACGAGATGCCGATGGTGGTGACGATGATGTACTTCCACGCCGCCTCGAGCCCGTGCTTGTCGCCGTGGAAGCCGACCAGGAGCGCGGAGGTGATGGTCGTGCCCTCCATCGCGATCCAGAGGATGCCCAGGTTGTCCGCGAGCACCGTGACGAGCATCGTCGCGACGAAGCCGTGGACCAGCGCGTAGTAGTAGCGCAGCCGCTCCTCGCGCATCTGGCCGCGGGCCGAGCTCGTGGCGCATCCACCCGACGGTGGCGATCGACACCGCCACCGCGAGGAGGCCGATGAGCAGCAGGAACAGCACCGCGAGGTCGTCGGCGCGGAAGATCCCGAGCGCGCTCACCGGGCCGTGGACCGAGACCGGCGCGCGCGATGGCGAGCGGCGAGCCCGAGGACGGCGAGCGAGCCGGCGACGTCGAGCACGGCCAGCACCCGCCGATCGCGCACGAGCAGCATGCACGAGCCCGAGCGGCGAACGGGACGAGCGGCGTGATCCAGAGGAGGTGCGAGGTCATCGTCAGCCCTTGAGGCTCTCCAGATCGGCGATGTCGGTGTCCACGCTCGAGCGGACCCGCAGGACCAGGATGCCCATGACGAGCGCCCCGAGGACGACGTCGAGGATGACGCCGATCTCGATGATGAGCGGCATGCCCTGGCTGATCGCCATGGCGGTGAAGAAGATGCCGTTCTCGGAGGCGAACAGGCCCACCATCTGGACGAGCGCCTTCCGGCGCGACGCCATCACCAGGACGCCGAGCAGGATGAGCGCAACGCCCACCGGCAGCGCGTTCCCGGTGATCGCCTGCCGCACCGGGCCGAGCGAGGCGCTCAGGTGGAACGCGAGCACGACGATGCCGGCGGCGATGGTGAGCGTGAGGTGATGGGGATCACCGGCTCGATCTCGCGGCGAGATCTGGACCCGCCGCACCACCCGGATGAGCAGCCAGGGCAGCACGATCGCCTTGACGACGATGGTGATGCCCGCGATGATCCACAGGTCGACGTTCCCGGTGGCCGCGGCGAGCACCGCGCCGGCGATGCCGAGGAAGACCGCCTGCGCCGCGACCGCGTAGATGGCGCGGAAGAGCTGCCCCGAGGCGAGGATGAGCAGCATCGTGAAGAGGAGCAGCGCCCCCAGGACGTCGATGAGGCGGGTCGCCAGCTCGACGCTCATAGGATCCTCAGCGCCAGCGCCAGGAAGGCGCACACGAGCCCGAGCCCCAGGAACTGCGGCACCCGGAAGAAGCGCAGCTTGGCGTACGAGGACTCGACCAGCGCCGAGGAACGTCGCGAGCGCGAGCACCTTGACCGCGAAGGCCAGCGAGGGCGAGCGCGATCTCCGCCGGCGCGAAGCCCGTGCGCGAGGCCCAGCGGCAGGAAGAGCGCCGCGACGAGGGTGAGGATCACGAGCTGCTTGGTGTGCGTCGCGAGCACGATGCAGGCGAGGCCCGGCCCCGAGTGCTCGAGCAGCATGCCCTCGTGGAGCATGGTGAGCTCGAGGTGGGTGTCCGGGTTGTCCACCGGGATCCGCCCGGTCTCGGCGAGCACCAGGATGAGCATCGCGAAGAGCGCGAGCAGGTCGGGCGCCGTGCCACGAGAGCGCGGCAGCGTGTCGCGCCGCGCGGCGAGGTCGCCCAGGTCGGTGGTCCCGCCCGACGACCGCGACCGAGAAGACGACCAGCATGAGGGCCGGCTCGACGAGGAGGCCGACGGTCATCTCGCGGGAGGCGCCCATGCCGCCGAAGGCACCGCCGGCGTCGAGCGCACCGATGGCGAGGAGGAAGCGCGCCAGCGCGAGCAGCGCCACGAGCAGGATCGCGTCGCCGAGGGGCAGCGGCGAGACCCGCCGCGGGCGCCCACAGCACGGGCAGCATCGCGGCGGCGGTCACGGTCGCCGCCAGGACGAGCACCGGGATGGCGCGGAAGAACGGGCTCGCGGTGTCGCTCTGCACGGTCCCCTTGCGCAGGAGCTTCGCGAGGTCGCGGTAGGGCTGCCAGACGCTCGCGCCCCGCCGGCACTGCAGGCGCGCCTTGAGCTTCTGGATGAAGCCGGTCACCAGCGGCCCGAGCGAGCACCAGCAGGCCCGCCTGGACCAGCGTCCTCGCGACCTGGGTGCGGATCGTGTCCATGACGGCTCAGGCCTTCGCGAAGAGGAGCAGCGCGACGACCAGCGTCACGAGGACGAAGCCGATGTAGCCGTGGATGCGCCCGGTGCTGTAGGCGCGGATGGCGTGCGCGCTCGCGGTGACCCAGTGCTTGCACCCGCGCGTAGAGCACGGTCTCGGCGAGGTCGACCACCTCGCCGGTGTAGCGGAGCCGCCGGATCACGTAGGGCGACGGACCGGTCTCCCTCAGGATCTCCCGGTGCGGACGGTAGAGCGCCGCGAAGATGAGGCGGAGCGGCTTGGCGAACGCGGTCGCCGGTGTAGTCGAAGCGGCTGGTCGGGGTCATCCCGCAGGTCCAGGTCGGCGCGAGCCGGCGCGGCGCGTGCGCGCGGCCAGCCGCGGAGGACCCAGGCGAGCGGCGGCGAGGAGGGCGAAGAGCGCGGCGACGGCGGTCACCGAGATCGAGGTGGCGCCCAGGCCGGCCGCCGCGTCGCCGACCGAGAGGACGAGCGGACCGCTGCGCGGTGACGACGGCGCTCGCGCCCGCGCCGCCGAGGAGCTCGGCGGTGGGGCGATCGAGCAGCCGCATCGCGTAGCCGGGCGCCAGCCCGAGCGCGACGCAGGCCACGGCGAGGAGCAGCATCCCCGCGATCATCGGGGCGGGCGACTCGGTGGCGTGCTCGGCGTGGGCCGAGCGCGGCCGGCCGAGGAAGGTGACGCCGAAGGCCTTGGCGAAGCAGGCCGCGGCGAGCCCGCCGGTGAGCGCGAGCATGGACGCGGCGACGCCCGCGAGGAGCCCCGACGCGCCGCCCAGGCGCGCGCCGCCGAGCAGCAGCGCCTGGAAGGTCATCCACTCGCTGACGAACCCGTTGAGCGGCGGCAGCGCCGAGATGGCCACCGCGCCGAGCAGGAAGAGCCACGCCGTCCAGGGCATGCGCCGGGCGAGCCCGCCGAGCTCCTCCATGTTGCGGACGCCGGTCCGGCGAGGACGCTGCCCGCGCCGAGGAAGAGCAGCCCCTTGAACGCGGCGTGGTTGAGCGTGTGCAGGAGCGCCGCCGCCAGGGCCAGCGTGGCGAGCGCGCGGCGGGCCGCGGCCGCCGCCGAGCAGCATCGCGACCCCGGCGCCGATGAGGATGATGCCGACGTTCTCCACGCTGTGGAACGCGAGCAGGCGCTTGAGGTCGTGCTGCTGCAGGGCGAGGAGCACGCCGATCACCGCGGAGACGGTGCCGAGGAGGAGCACCGTCCAGCCCCACGAGGCGGGCAGCGGCCCGGCCGCCGGGGCGAGCAGGTCGAAGCCGAAGCGGAAGATGCCGTAGAGCGCGACCTTCAGCATCACGCCCGACATGAGCGCCGAGACGTGGCTCGGCGCGGCCGGGTGCGCCTTCGGCAGCCAGACGTGCAGCGGCACCACGCCCGCCTTGGCGCCGAACCCGGCGAGGGCGAGCATGAACAGCGCCGTGCGCGTCGAGCCGTCGAGGCCGCGGGCGGCGGCGCGGAGCGCCGGCGAAGTCGAAGCCTGCCGGCGCGCTCCGCGAGCGTGAGGAAGACGACGAGGAGCGCCGCGGTCCCGGCGTGCGCCATGACGAGGTAGAGCAGGCCCGCGCGCGCGTTCTCCTCGCTGTGCGGTGTCGCTCACGACGAGGACGTAGCTCGCGAGCGTCATGCCCTCCCAGGCGAGGAGGAAGGTGAGAGCGTCGCCCGCGCAGCACACGAGCGCCATGCAGCCGACGAACACGTCGAGGGCGAGCGTCTGGACGACGGGGCCCTTCGCGTGCGCGCCGAGGTAGGACGGCCCGTAGATCGCGGCGGCGACGGTGACGAGGACGATGACGAGGAGGAAGAAGGCCGAGAGGCCGTCCACCGAGAGCGACATCGCCGCGAACGGGAAGAGCCGCGGCAGCGCGACGTGCACCGGCGGCGCAGCTCCCGCGAGGACGTTCAGCGCGAAGACCGCCGCGATCCCTGCGGCGACGACGATCAACAGATGTCCGAGCCAGACCGTGACGCGAGTCAAGCCGCCGACCTCCGCCTCAGGGAGCCATCGTACTCCTCCGAGCGCGGCGGAGGCGAAGCTGCTCGACCTGCAGTCCGGGGATCGCTCTCGCCGGACCCTGTCTACGTGCGGCCGGTCAGCGCGCCAGGACCGCCGACGCCTTCAGCGCAGCGATCACCATCTGCTCGGTCGGACCCGGCACGTTCCGGGCGGCGCTCTGCGCGAGCGCGTCGACGATCTCGTTCGCGGCGTGCCCGTCGTGGCCGCGCACCCAGCGGTAGCGGACGGACAGCTCGCGCGCGCGCGCGTCTACCGCCTCGATGAGATCGCGATTCAGCACCGGCTCGCCGGCCGCGGTGCGCCACCCCTTGCGACGCCACCCGTGGATCCACTTCGAGAGCGCGTCGACGACGTAGCGCGAGTCGGACACCACCTCGACCGCCTCGCCCGCGGGCAGATCGTGGAGCGCCTCGAGCACGGCCCGAAGCTCCATCCGGTTGTTCGTGACGCCCTGCGGGCCGTCGTCCACCCAGCGGGTGCCGCCGAACCGCAGGGCAGGACGGGTGCGGTCGACGACGACGAAGCCGGTGCCGCCGGGGCCACCCGGGTTCGAGAGGGAGGAGCCGTCGCAGAATGCGAGGAAGCGGGTGGTGCCTTGGGACATGGTGCGGGACCCTACCCCACCGTCCTGACGCTTGGACCGACGATGCGCGCGGCCTGCTCAGGAGAGGCGCTCCGACCGGGGGTCCCTCGATGACGAGCGCTCCGGCTGCGCACCGGACGTATCGTGCTCGGGCCCGAGCGAGTCCTGATGGACCGCTCGACGGGGGTGAACCATGCCTCTGTTGCGTCCCGGTTTCGTGCGTCGGCGCACCCGCATCGCCGCGGCATGCGTCATCGTCGTTGCACTATCGTGCTCCGGCGAGCGAGCGCACAGGGTCGGGAACGGATCCCCTGGAGAAGCGACGATGCGCGTCGACGAGACGGCGAACGGGACCGAGATCCGCATGAAGGTCGGCGAGACTCTCGACGTCGTCCTGGCCGAGACACGTACGACCGGGTACCGCTGGAACGTCGCCTCGGACGGAGCGCCGGTGTGCCGCCTCGAACGTGATCGGTTCGAGGCTCCCCCCGCAGCAGTACCAGGGGCCCCGGGGCGCCACACCTGGACCTTCACTGCGGTCCAGGTGGGCGCCACCACGATCGAGCTCGCGTACGCACGGTCGTTCGCGGGCGGGGAAGCCGCCCGCAGGTTCACGCTGCGAGTCGTCGCGCAGTAGCACGGCTCGCCGCGCGTGCGATGCACCGCCGCATCGCCGGTCACGCCTCGACGAGACGCACGGTCCAGAAATCCGCGGACAGCTGCTGATCGGTGAGATAGGCGTACGGCATCGTGAAGTGACCGTTCTTTCCCCAATCCGTCCCCCAGGAGTTCCGGACGATGAAGCGCTGCTGCTTGTCGTCGTACCCGACCGCGAGCACCGCGTGACCCCCGAGCAGGTGCTCGTTGCCCGCCGGGAGCTCCACCACGCCCGTCTTCGTGACCTCGGCGGACTCGAAGCTCTCGTACACCGAGAACCCGAAGACGAACGGGAACCCTGACGCGAGACACGACCGCAGCTGGGTCAGGATCTGCGGAATGCGCCGGTACGACGTGATCTGATACTTCTCACCGAAGGCGTAGCAGGGCGCCGGCGGCTTCACGGTGAACCTGGCGATCTCGTAGGGCCAGTCCGACGGCTGCGGGGGCGAGCTGGACTCGGGGCACACGCCGAGCTTTGCCACCGCCTTCATTCCGTCCCGGATCTGCGCACCGCTGTCCTCGTTCGTCGTCCCCTCGATGTCGCGCTCGTTGTAGTAGATGAAGAGACGCGACGGGATGAAGTCCGGCTTCGCCGCGGCCCTGATGCGCGCGAACTGCACGGCGGCGGCAATCGCATTGCCCGTGCAGCTTCCCAGCTCGCCCTGATCGTAAGCCGCGACCGTGAGCTCCTTTCGCAGATCCACCGCGGCCGGGAGCGGCGCCTTCATCATCGGCGCTCCGTACATCAGGTCGCGATGATCCGGGAGGTCGCGAGCCCAGCCGTACCACTTCACTTGACGCTTCGTGAGTGCCATGCGGTTCTCCTCGCGTGGAGCATCGTCGAGGACGTTCCTCGCCGTGTCCACGCATCGTACGGGTTGCTGCGTGCGGAGCAGTTCATCAGTTTGTGACGTCCCGCAACAGTGCCATCGCAAAGCCCGCCGACCCCACGGACATCGAGATTGGCTCGGGCAGCATCTGCCGGCGCGTCCTAGGCTCTCGGGGGCCAGTCAGGTCAGGTAGAGCGTGGAGGAGAGGTCGCGATGGCCGCTCCCGCAGTACCCGTGGCGTTCGTACCTCAGGCGGAGCATGGCCTGCCGGGGCGACTCGGGCTTGCTCCCGCGCCCGGCCGCTGGCGGCCATGGGACGCAGGGCGCCCGGGCGACGCGGTCGACCAGGACCTCGCGTCGCTTCGCCGCGCGTGCGGCGCGTACGTCCTCGTGACGCTCCTCGAGCGGGCGGAGATGTCGAGGATTGGCGTCGCGAGCCTGTTCGACTGCGCGAGGCGTTCGGGCGTCGAGGTCCACTGGATGCCCATCCCGGACGGCGAGGCGCCTTCGAGTCTCGAGGTCACCTCGCGCCTCGTCGCGACGGTCCTCGATCGGCTCGCCGCCGGACGGACCGTGATCGTGCACTGCCACGGCGGCATCGGCCGGAGCGGAACCATCGTGGCGTGCGCGCTCTCCGCCGCAGGAGTCGAGCCGGCGAGGGCCGTCGAGGTCGTGCGCGAGGCGCGGGCCGGGGCGGCGACGCAAAAACACCAAGGGCCCTGACGATCGCTCGCTCAGAGCCCAAGGCGGTCAACTGTTCGCCGTGACTCCTCGATGCGCTTTGGGCGCACCGATTTGCACGGTGGCCGGTCGCCGGAATCCCACACAGTCGGCCAAAGCGGAATACCGTACGATCGACTGATCTTGATAGGGTCGGGGGTCCGACATCTTCAACCCCCTCGTTGGGGCTCGCATTGCCGAGCGAGCGAGACCGCTCGATCCCCCGTGGCTCGATCGTTCGCTCGCCCGTACCTCGAGCGCAGTCCTGGCACCGACGCGACTTCAGCCGCCGGCGGCCGCGGAGGCCACCCGCTGGCTTGCGCCCAGCACGACGCGCACCTCGTGCGTCCCGCCGTCGTCGACGAGCGGGATCGCGCTCGGGTCGACCGGCGACGCCGTCCAGCCGCGCCGCGTCGATCCCGCGGCAGCGGCGCTCGGGGTTCGTGACGGAGATCTCGTAGCGGGTCCGGCCGAAGCGCCAGGTGATCGCGTACTCGGGCCAGGAGGCGGGGATGCAGGGATCGAGCTCGAAGGTCTCGCCGTGGCGCCGGAGCCCGAGGATGCTCTCGAGCCCGGCGCGGTACATCCAGCCGGCCGAGCCGGTGTACCAGGTCCACCCGCCGCGCCCGGCGTGCTCGGGATGCGCGCAGACGTCGCCGGCGAGCACGTACGGCTCGCCCCGGTAGCGCGCGACGTCCGGCGCCCGTGCGCGTGTGGTTCACCGGGTTCAGCATGTGGAACAGCTCGGCCGCCTCGTCGCCGCTCCCCAGCCGCGCGAGCGCCATCACGATCCACGCGGCGGCGTGCGTGTACTGGCCGCCGTTCTCGCGCACGCCGGGCGGATAGCCCTTGATGTACCCGGGCGCCTGCGCCGAGCGATCGAACGGCGGCGTGAGCAGCAGGACCACCTGGGCGCCTCGCCGCACGAGGTGGGTCCGGACCGAGTCCATCGCGCGGTCCGCGAGCCGCGGCGGCGCCGCCCCGGAGAGCACCGCCCAGGACTGGGCGATCGAGTCGATCGTGCACTCGTCGTTCTGCGCCGAGCCGAGCGGCGCGCCGTCGTCGTAGTAGCCGCGCCGGTACCACTCGCCGTCCCAGGTCCGCTCCAGCGCGGACGCGAGGCGGGCCGCCTCGGCGCGGTAGCGGCCGGCCCGCAGCGGTCTCTCCGCGCGCCGCGCACAGCGGCGCGAAGTCGGTGAGGACGGCGTGGAGGAAGAAGCCGAGCCAGGCGCTCTCGCCGCGCCCCTCCCGTCCCGACGCGGTTCATCCCGTCGTTCCAGTCCCCGCTCCCCATGAGCGGCAGGCCGTGGGCGCCGGAGGTGAGCCCGCGATCGAGGGCGCGGACGCAGTGCTCGAAGAGCGAGGCCTCCTCCGCCGAGACGCGGGGCTGCGCGTAGACGTCCTGCGCGTCGGGCGCGAGCGCCGGCGCCTCGAGGAACGGGACGCTCTCGTCGAGCACGCCGGCGTCGCCGGTGGTCCGGACGTAGTGCGCCACCGCGTACGGCAGCCAGAGCAGATCGTCCGAGCAGCGGGTGCGCGTCCCGCGGCCGCTCGGCGGGTGCCACCAGTGCTGGACGTCGCCCTCGCGGAACTGCCGCGCCGCGGCCCGCAGGAGGTGCTCGCGCACGAGCTCCGGCCGCGCCATCGCGAGCGCCATCACGTCCTGGAGCTGGTCGCGGAAGCCGAAGGCGCCGCCGGGCTGGTGGTAGCCGGTGCGGGCCCACATCCGGCAGCTCAGGTCCTGGTAGAGGAGCCAGCGGTTCATGAGGAGGTCGAAGGAGTCGTCGGGCGTCCGGACCTGCACCGCGCCGAGCGTGTCCTCCCAGCCGCGCCGCACCGCCTCGAGCGCGGCGTCCGCGGCCTCGGCGCGGCCGTGCCGCGCCGACCAGCTCCCGGACGTGCGCCACGTCCCTCCCCTCGCCGAGCGAGGAAGACGACGCGCCGGGTCTCGCCCGGCGCGAGCGACGACGGCGACCTGCAGCGCCGCGCAGGGATCGAGCCCGGCGCCGAAGCGGCCGGAGAGCGCGTCCTGCCCGAGCGCCGCCGGCCGCGCCAGCGAGCCGTTGCGGCCGAGGAAGGAGGTGCGGTCGCCGGTGGCCGAGCGGAGCGGCTCGCTCGCGTGGGCGAAGGCCACCCGGCCCGCGAACTCGTGGTTCCAGGCGTTCGTGGCGAGGATCGCGCCCGGTCGCCGCGTCCTGCTCGCGTGACGACGTGCAGGTGCTGGCCGGCCTGCGGCGGTCCGAGGACCCACTCGGTGTAGGCGAAGACGGAGAGGCGCCGCGGCGACGCCGCTCTCGTTGGTCAGCGTGAGGAGCGAGAGCTTCACCGGGTCCGACGGCGTCCACGAAGACGTCGAGCGCGTGGCGGATGCCGTTCGCCGCGCGCGCGAAGCGGGTGACCCCGGCCGCGTGGCGGATCACGAACCGGCCGCTCGCGCCGTCGCGGGGCAGCGGCCCCGGCGTGGGCGACCACGCCTCGCCGCGTGTCGTCGTCGCGGACGAGGATGGCCTCGGCGGTCGGATCGGTGACCGGGTCGTTGGCGAACGGCGTGAGCCGGTTCTCGCGGCTGTTCTCGGACCAGGTGAAGGCCGAGCCCGGAGGCCGTGACGATCGTCCCGAAGGCCGGGTTCGCGATGACGTTCACCCAGGGCAGCGGCGTCTCCTCGGTCGCCCTCGAGGACGATGACGTACTCCCGCCCGCCGTCGGCGAAGCCGCCGAGCCCGTTCGGCGAGCGCGAGCGGCGGCACCTCGGGCGGGGCGACCGGCGCGGGCGCCGGGCCGGGCCGGCGCGGCGGCGCCAGCGCGAGCGGCGCGGGCTCGGGCGACGGGCGGCGCGGGCCGGTCGAGCTGCTGCGCGAGCGATCCCCGGTCGCCGCTCAGGACCGCGCGCGCCACGCCGCAGAGGAGGAGGCGCTCGGCCTCGGCCATCCGGTCGCCCGCGCAGGAGGTAGGCGCCGCCCGGCCGGTGCTTCCAGGCCCTCCACGGCCCGTCGTCGAGGAGCGCCGTCGAGCTGCGGCGTGCACCTCGTCGAGGTAGCTGACCGGGTGCTCGTTCAGGATCACGACGTCCGCGCTGAGCCCCTTCAGCCGCCAGTACTCCTGCGCCTGCAGGACCTGGCGCACCAGCGGCGAGGTCGGTCGTCGGCGACGACGCGCACGAGCAGGATGG
The DNA here is from genome assembly GCA_963721145.1 of uncultured delta proteobacterium. Taxonomy (GTDB): domain Bacteria; phylum Myxococcota; class Myxococcia; order Myxococcales; family Anaeromyxobacteraceae; genus Anaeromyxobacter. The sequence continues at coordinate 1,355,564 of CAVRIC010000002.1, forward strand.
GGAGGTCGCCGGAGATGCCGTGCCCCCAGAGCCCCTCCTGGCCGAGCGTGTTCCGGGCCAGGAGCTCCGGGCCCGGCGCGCAGCGAGGCGTCGGCGTAGAGCACGCGCGAGGCGAGCCGCTCGAAGAGGAGGGCCTCCTCGCTGGAGATGCCGAGGTGGCGCAGCCGTGCTCCGCGCGTGCGCGAAGGCGAGCGCGAAGGTCCGCGCGGTGGCGCTCGGGTCGTGGTAGCGCTGCGCGAGCGCCAGGGCCGTCTCCCGGCTCGACGCCATCCCGGTGGCGAAGGAGAGCCGCACCACGCCGCCCGGGCGCGAGCCGGACGCGCTGCCGCAGGCTGACGATGGGATCGAGCAGGACGCCGGTCGTGCCGGAGAGCGAGCGCCCGTCGAGCGCCTGCGGATCCTCGGGGCCGCGCCCGCGGCCGAGGAAGCGCGCCGCGGTCGCTCTCCCACTCCACCGGCCCCTGGGTCCGGCCCTCCTGGCTGATGACGTGCACGCGCGAAGACGCTCGGCGTCGTCCGGGGCGCGCGGCCGCCGCCGGCAGAGCAGCGCGCTGCTCTCGGCGACGTACTCGGACTCGACGAAGAGCTTGCCGAAGGCGGGGTGGGCGAGGTCGTCGGCGGTCGGCGCCAGGACGATCTCGGCGTAGCTCGTGACCTCGAGCTCGCGGGCGCGATCGCCGTGGTTCGTCACCACGAGCCGGCGCACCTCGACGTCGTCCTCGGGCGAGACGGCGACGTCGAGCTGCGTCCCGATCTCGTCGTCCCTCCGCTGGAAGGTCGCCTTCTCCATCGTGAACGTCGACGACGTCGTCCTCGGCCTCGCTCGCCGGTCGGGTGGTGGGTCGCCGACCAGACCCGCCCGCTGCGGACGTCGCGCAGGTAGAGGAACTGGCTCCCCGGGTCGCGGGTCGCGTCCTGGCGCCACCGGGTGACGGCGCGCCCGCGGCAGAAGCTCGCGCCGCCGCCCGCGTTGGTGACGACCGCGGTGTAGTTGCCGTTCGAGAGGAACTGCGCGTGCGGGAACGGCGTGTGCGGCGAGCGGAAGCGGCGGACCGCCGCCGGCGGCACCGGCGCGGCGACGCGCGCCTCCTCGTCCGGGCGCGGGCCGGATGACGGCCGCGTGGCGCGGCACCCGCTCCTGGAGGAGCAGCTCGGTCGCCTGCACGCGCGGGTCGGCGTGGAAGCGCTCCACCATCCGGTTGCCCGGCGAGCACGCCGGCGATGGCCGCGAGCGTCATCCCCTGGTGGTGGGCGAGGTACGTGCGCACGATCCGTGCCCGCGGGTGCGGGCGGGCCCGGGCGTCGTCGCCTCGGGCTCCTCCGGCGCGCCGGGGCGTGTAGTCGATGGCGTCGTAGAAGCCGTACGCGCCGAGCGAGGCCCTCCCGCGCCAGGCGCCGGAGGTTCGCCGCCGCCGCGGTGGGGTCGACGAGCGCGGCGAGCGCCGTCGCGTAGGGCGCGACCACCAGCTCGTCGGCGAGGCCCCGCTTCAGGCCCAGCCCGGGCACGCCGAACGCCTTGTACTGGTAGTTGCCGTGGTGATCGACGAGGTCGTAGGCGGACTCCGAGATCCCCCACGGCACGCCCGCGCTCGCCGGCGTAGTCCCGCTGCCGGCGCACCGCCATCCGGCAGCTCTCGTCGAGCAGCGTGTCCGGGTAGCTGCGCATCAGGAGCAGCGGCATGAGGTACTCGAACAGCGTCGCGCTCCAGGAGAGGAGCGTCGGGTACGCCGTGCACGCTGGTGACGGCGCGGCCCAGGTGGAACCAGTGCTTCTCGGGGAGGTCGCCCTTGGCGATGCGCGATGAAGCTGGCGAGGCGCGCCTCCGAGGCGAGCAGGTCGTAGTGGGAGGGGTCGAGCCGGCCCGGCCCCTCCGCGTCGGCGGCGCGGTAGCCGATGGCGAGGAGGCTGCCGCTGCGGGTCGTAGAGGAAGCGGAAGCTCATCCCGTCGGCGAAGGCGGCGGCGCGCCGCGCCAGGCCCTCGAGCCGCTCGCACGGATCGCCGGGCCCGCCGCCGCGGCGGCGGCTCGCGCCCGAGCCGGCGGAGCCCCTCGGCGAGCGCGATGAGCGCGCCGGCGAGGTTGCCGCTGTCGACGGTCGAGACGTAGCGGGGCGGGAGCGGCGCCAGGCTCACCGTGTCGTACCAGTTGAAGAGGTGCCCCTCGAGCCGCTCCAGCCCCTCCATCGTGGTGAGCGTGGCGTCGATCCGCTCGACGAGCTCGCCGGTCTGGATGAAGCCGAGGTCGTGGGCCGCCAGCGTCGAGAGCAGCCCCATGCCGATGTTGGTCGGCGAGGTCCGGTGCGCGACGTCCGGCTCGGGCACCTCCTGGAAGTTGTCCGGCGGGCAGGAAGTGATCGTCCGGCCCCATGAAGGTCTCGAAGTAGCTCCACGTCTTGCGGGCCACGCCGAGGAGGAAGTCGCCGATCCTCCGGGCCGAGCTCGAGCGTCCGCTGACCGCCATCGGCTGGCGAGAGCCGGTAGGCGATGAGCGGCGCGACCGCCCAGAGCGCGAGCAGCGGCGCCGCCGCGGCGAGCGCGCCCGGGCGCCACGCCGAGACGAGGAGCAGCGCCGGCGAGCGGCGATGGCGGGGCTCGCCGCCATCTCGACGCAGGAACGACCGCGGACCCGTTCCCGTCTCGAGCCCGGCGCCACGCGCGGCGCTCGCGGCGGCGGTCTCCCACTCGAGCAGGCGGCGCCGCGTGATGACGAGCCGGACGAGCGTGACGAGGATGGCGTGCGACCATCTCGTAGGCCTGGTTCGCGAGGAAGGCGAGCTGCAGCACGACGCGCGCCGCGGTGCCCTCCACGTCCTCCGCCGAGCCCGCGCAGGAAGGCCCGCAACGGCTGGTGCGGCCTCGGCCCGGCGAGGGCCTCGAGCGCGAGCGGGAAGAGCGGGAAGGCGAGGGACGCCACGACGGCGGCGGTCCAGAGCGCCGGGCTCCCCGGCAGCACGGTCCAGGCGAGGAGGAGCAGGACGACGCGTCGCGGGCGCGAGCAGCGCTGCGCCGCAGGTTGTCGAGGATCTTCCAGCGCGAGATGAGCGGGAGGCGGTTCCGCGCGAGCCCGGCGCGCGTCGGCACGAACGGGAAGAGCCAGCGCCAGGATCTGCCAGTCGCCGCGCGTCCAGCGGTGCTGGCGGCGCGCGTGGGCGAGGACGCTCGAGGGGTAGTCGTCGACGACCTCGACGTCGGTCACGAGCGCCGGTGCGGGCGTGGAGCCCCTCGAAGAGGTCGTGCGAGAGGAGCGCGTTGTCGGGGACGCGCCCCTCCAGCGCCGCCGTGAAGGCGTCGACGTCGTAGAGCCCCTTGCCGGTGAAGCTCCCCTCGCCGAAGAGGTCCTGGTAGGTGTCCGAGACCGCGGTGGTGTACGGGTCGACGCCGGTGTGCCCGGCGAAGATGCGCGCGAAGCGCGAGCCGGCGGCGCTCGCGGTGGTGACGCTGACGCGCGGCTGCAGGATCCCGTAGCCCTCGGTGACGCGGCCGGAGCGCGGGTCGAAGCGGGGGCGGTTGAGCGGGTGCGCGATGATGCCGACGAGCTTCCTGGCGCCGTCGCGCGGCAGGCGCGTGTCGGAGTCGAGCGTGATGCAGTAGCGCACGCGCGGGAGGACGCCCAGCTCGCCGACCTGCACGTCGAAGCTCGTGTCGGTCGCGCCGCGCAGGAGCCGGTTCAGCTCCTCGAGCTTCCCGCGCTTCCGCTCCCAGCCCATCCACACGCCCTCCGCCCGCGTTCCACTGGCGCGCGCGGTGGAAGCAGGAAGAAGCGGTCGCCCCGCCCCTCGCCGAGGCGCGCGTTCAGCGCCTCGATCCCGCTCCGGGCCGCGGCGAGGATGGCGGCGTCCTCGGGCATGTCGCGCGCCGCGGCGTCGGCGAAGTCGCCCAGGATCGCGAAGTGGACGTGCGGGTCGAGGTTCCCGAGCGCGAGGACCTCGAGGTGCTCGAGCAGCCGCTCGACGCCCTCGACGCTGGTGAGGAGCGTCGGCACGACCACCAGGGTCCGCGCGTCCTCGGGGATCCCCGCCGAGAGGTCGAGGCGCGGCAGCCGCCGGGGCGGCGCGAAGCGGGCCGCGAGGCGCTGGACGACGCGCGATGGCCACCTCGCTCGCGGGCAGGAGGAGGAGCAGCGCCACGCCGACCTGCGCCCAGGTCGAGCCGCCCTCGTGCCGCGCGTAGGCGACCCCGGCCGCGACCAGCGCCGCGGTCGACGAGCGCGATCGCCGCCGAGGTAGCCGCCGTGGCGTGCGCGAACGCGAGCCGCCGCAGGCGCTTCCGGGCGCCGGGGCGCCAGGCCACGTCGGCCTCGAGCTCGCGGCGGCCCTTGCCGATGAGGTGGTGGCCGACGTGCGCGGCGCGCGCGCCCGGCCCCTCGGTCTCGGCGGCCTGGCGCGCGCTCTCCACGGCGCGCAGGGCGACGCGGACCTGGGCCTCTCCGGTGCGGTCGGCGAGCTCCTCGACCGCCTGCCGGTAGCGGTCGCGGCAGAGGAACTCCATCCGCCCGTGCACGCCGGCGGGATCGCGCTGCAGCACCCGCTCGACCAGGCTCACGGCCTCGACGTACTGCGGTCCAGTCGAGCGTGGAGCAGAGCCGCAGGCTCGTGACGACGTTCGCGACCGAGACCTGGGCGGCGGCCTCGCGCTGGTGCTCGCCGCGGATCGCCTCCTCCGCCGTCTGGCCGTCGCGCGGCGAGGTGCGCGTCGAGGCCGCTCCGGACGGCCGAGAGGCGCGGCCCGTACTCGCGCACGCGCTGGAGGAGCTGCACGACGAGCGCGGGGTGGAGCGCGCGCGGCAGCGGCGGCGGCAGCGCCCTTCCCCGCGGCGTCGATCCGCGCCACGTAGGCGTCGGCGGCGCGCCGGGCCGCGCGGGCCGCGAGCGTCTCGTCCGCGAGCCGCCGGAGGTTCTCGACGAGCGCGAGCTTCAGCATGCTCGGCCAGGCCCAGAGCTCGCCGATGGTGAGCGGGGCGACCGTCTGGAAGGCGTCGAGGAAGCGCACGAGCTGGGGGCGGTCGAGGCGGCTGTCGCTGTGGCGGATCAGCTCCACCGCCAGCGCGTAGACGCGGGCGTTCCCGGCCAGCTCGCGCGCGGCGAGCTTGGGCAGCTCGCGGTAGTAGCCGCGCGGGAGGTTCTGGCGGACGTCCCGGATCTCGGAGGCGACGAGGTGGTAGTTGTCGAGGAGCCACTCCGCCGCCGGCGGTGACGAACTCGCCGCGGTGCACGTCGTCGGCGAGCGTGCGGTACGCCTCGCGCAGGACGCGGACGTTGTCGTCGAACCGCGGGAAGACGCTCCGCGCCGCGCGTCGCGACGGGTCCACCGTGAACCGGGCCGGCGAGCGAGCGGGCCCGCTCGTCGAGCCGCTCGACGCTGAGCAGCTCGTCCCGGAACGGCTTCTCGGGGACGATCCGCGCGCCGCGCGCCTTGCCGAAGAACGCCGAGTCGAGCTTGCCAGCCACGAACACGCACCCTTCCGGACGGAGGTCAGCGCGTCATCGGGGCGATGCGGTGGGCTGGCTCGACCTCGATCTAACACGGCGGCTCCCGCCGCGCCTCGGGTCGAAGGCGGACGCCGCGTGGCTCGCGGCACGCGGAACGGTGACGGAGGCTGTTTCCCGCCCCGCTACTTCTGAGTCGCCCCGCCCTTCGTCTCCTTCGCGGCGCCGGGCTTCGCTGCGTCCTGCGGCTTGGCCTCGCGCTGCGCCGCGGCCTTCGCGGCCTTCGCGTCGGTCTTCGCCTTCACGTCGGCGACCGCCTGTGCTCTCGCCTCCGCCTGAGCCGGTGTGTCCACGTGCGGTGCGGCGTCCTTGTTGCCGAGATCCTTGAAGCTCATGGTCGCCCTCGATGGCTGCGCTGATCGTGAACAAAGGGTGTAATGCGCCCGGTGGGGAGCCACACGGTGATCACGGGCTCGCCGCGCGACGATCAGGCGGGCGAACGTTCGCCGCCTGCACGCGCGCAGAGCTCGATCAGGCCGCCCCACGTTGCCGCCCGGCGCGACGGGCGCCGGGCCGCGCGAGGTGGTATACGAGATGCGTCCGGCGAAGGTTGCCGGCCCCTCCACGACGCCGTGAGCGACACGGCGGCTTCACCGCGACACCCCTTCGTGCAACGACGAGCCGCAGCGCGCCCCCTCGGCGCGCGCTGCGCGACCGGTGCGCGAGCGGTGAGCGCCGACCGGAAAGAGCGGACCATGGGCGATCTCGAGAACGGAATGATGGTGCAGCACGCGTCACTGGGGCTCGGCAAGGTCGTCGCCGTCGAGCCCAAGGCGGTCCACGTCTTCTTCGCGACGAGCGACGCGCGGTTCGCGACGAAGCTGCGGTTGCCGATGGCGCTGCCGCTCCTCAGTCCCGCCGCGAGCACGAACGCCTGGCTCTCCCACCTGTCCGGTTTCGTCCTCGACGCGAAGAGCGGCCGGTACAGCCTCGCCGGGACATGGCTCTCCCACGCCGACGCGGTCGCCCGCTTCACCGAGATGGTCCCGAAGGGCTTCTCGGACCCGAGCGCGGTCCCCGATGCCGCGGAGCGGCGCGAGCGTGTCCCCCGCTGGCGGCGCGCGCACGAGGCCTACACCGAGGCGCTCGGGAACGGCGAAGGGGAACGGCTCCTCGCGGCGGGCGACATCGCCGGGCTGGTCGAGCGTGCCCTGCGGGTGGAGCGGCCGGTGCGCGCGCTGCACAAGGACGCGGAGAAGGCTTCGTTCGAGGATGCCCTGAAGGATCTCGACGTGGCGCGCGGGTACTTCACCGCGCTCTTCGACCTCCTGGCGGCGCCCGGGCCCGAGCAGTCCCGGTTCGAGGCGCTCGCCGCGGCGGTCGCGGCCATGCCGGGCGTGCCCCAGGAATCCGGGTGGCCGCTCGTCACGCTCCTGCCGTTCATCGCGCGGCCGGATGTCCACATGCTGCTCCGGCCCAGGTTCGCGTCCGAGGTCGCGCACCGGCTCGGGCTCGAGCTCGCGTACGAGCCTCGGCCCAACTGGTCCACGTACTCGGCGCTCCTCAGAATCCGCCGACGTGCTCCTCGAGAAGCTCCGGCCGCTCGGCGCGCGCGATCACGTGGACGTCGACGTGTTCATGCACGCCGTGACCGCGAAGCACCCCCGCCCGAAGCCGCAGCTGGAACTGGTGACGTGATGACCTTCTCCGCATTCCTCTCGGAGTTGCTCGCGGCGGCGCGGAAGAACCTCTTCGGCTCGGCGTGGGATCCCCTCGCCCGCGGCGCGTGGTGCCGCAAGCAGCGCCGCCACCTCGGCGTCCCGGGCCACTCGGTCGTGTGGGTCGGCCGCGACGTGGTGGCATGGGCGGAGTGGGGCGCGCGCCGCGGCTACTTCGACGTGGAGCGCATGGACGGAATCCCCTACCTGCGCGCGCTCGGCGCGCCGGTCGTGTGATCGCCGAAGGACTCCCCGAGGGCGTCGAGGGTGTCGGTGCTCAGCGCGAGGACTCGCGCGGCCGGGTGAATGCGCGGCGCGCCCGCTCGGCACGCACGCGGAAGGCGCAGCCGTTGAGGTGATCGTTCGACGATCCCGACCGCCTGCATGAAGGCGTAGGCGGTGGTCGGTCCGACGAAGGTCCAGCCACGCTTCCTGAGGTCCTTCGAGAGCGCGACGGACTCGGGCGTCGTGCTCATCCGCCGGAGCGTCGCCCAGGTGAGCCGACGCGGGCGCGACGCGGGGTCCGGCTCGAAGCGCCAGAAGTAGGCGGCGAGCGAGCCGAGCTCGTCGCGGAGCTCGCAGGCGCGGCGCGCGTTCTGGATGGTCGAGTCGATCTTCCCGCGGTGGCGGACGATGCCAGCGTCGGCGAGGAGCCGCGCCACGTCGCGCGCGCCGAAGCGCGCCACCTTCTCGAAGTCGAAACCCGCGAACGCGCGGCGGAACGCGTCGCGCTTGCGGAGGATCGTGAGCCAGGAGAGGCCTGCCTGGAAGCCCTCGAGGCAGACCTTCTCGAAGAGCCGCACGTCGTCGGCCGTCGGATGGCCCCATTCCTCGTCGTGGTAGCGGACGTACTCCGGGACGGAGACCCCCCACGCGCAGCGGAGCTTTCGATCGGGGCCAGAGAGGAGCGCGCGCATCGTGGAACCGATCGTGCCGCCCGGTGCGGAGGGGTGCAACCGGGGCTTCGCCCCTGATCGGTTCGCAGAAGGCGGTCCACGCACCGCCGCTCGCGCGCACGCCCGGTGCGCCGCCGCTCCACGGACGGGCACATCCGGCCCCCGGGGGCCATCTTGCTGTCCGGGCCGTACCAGGATCATCCGACCGTGAGGTTCGCCCAGCGGCGACTGTATCCACGGCTCGACCGGAGAGGAGCTGCGATGACCAGGAACGGGGCATCACCGGCGCTCGTGCGTTACGGAGAGCCTTCCGGCCGATGGGTGCTGCTGGCCACCGTGCTCGGCTCCGGTCTTGCGTTCATCGACGCCACCGTGGTGAACATCGCCCTGCCGCACATCGGCAGGAGTCTGGGCGCAGACGCGGCCGGCCTGCAGTGGACGGTCAACGGGTACACCCTCAGCCTCGCCGCCCTCATCCTGCTCGGCGGATCGCTCGGCGACCGCTTCGGCCGCCGGCGCATCTTCGTCATTGGCGTCGGCTGGTTCGCTGCGACCTCGCTCCTGTGTGGGTTGGCACCCAGCATCGAGACGCTGATCGCCGCACGGGTGCTGCAGGGCATCGGCGGCGCCCTGCTCACGCCCGGCGCTCTGGCCATTCTCCAGGCGTCGTTCCATCCCGAGGATCGAGCCAGGGCCATCGGGGCCTGGTCCGGCCTGGGGGGCATCGCCGGAGCCCTGGGCCCCTTTCTCGGTGGCTGGCTGGTCCAGGTCGCCACCTGGCGGCTGGTCTTCCTGATCAACGTTCCGCTGGCCGCGATCGTCGCCGTCACCGCCCTTCGCCATGTTCCCGAGACTCGCGATCCCGGCGCGGCACGTCGCCTGGATCTCGCGGGCGTCCTCACCTGCGCCGCGGGCCTCGCCGGACTCGCGTACGGATTCACCGCCTGGCCCGCCGTCGGCGTGACCTCCCCGACCGTGCTCGTCGCGCTGGGCCTCGGCGTCGCCGGCGTGCTCGGATTCCTGTTCACCGAAAGGCACGCGACGCACCCCATGCTTCCGCTGGAGGTGTTCGCCTCCAAGGCCTTCACTGCCGCGAACCTGGTCACCTTCGCGGTCTACGCCGCCCTGGGCGGAGTGTTCTTCCTCGTCGCGCTCGACCTGCAGATCGTCGCCGGGTTCACCCCGCTGGCGGCAGGCACCGCCATGCTTCCCCTCACCTTGCTGATGCTGCTGCTCTCCGCCCGCGCCGGGGCCCTCGCGCAGCGCATCGGCCCGCGCCTCCCCATGACGATCGGTCCGATGGTCTGCGCCGGCGCGCTGCTCCTGTTTGCCCGCATCGGCGCGCACGCCTCCTACCTGCGCACCGTGCTGCCCGCCGTGCTGCTGCTCGGCCTTGGCCTGTCACTGACCGTGGCCCCGCTGACCGCCACCGCGCTCGGCGCCCTCGATGACCGATACGCGGGCGTTGCCAGCGGCGTGAACAACGCGGTCGCCCGCACCGCCGGCCTCCTCGCGGTCGCGGTCCTACCCCTGGCCGCCGGCCTCGGAACCGGCAGCCTCACCGACGCCGCTGCGCTCGCACCCGCGTACCGCAGCGCGATGCTGCTCTGCGCCGGGCTCCTGCTGGGGGGCGCCGCGACGGCGTTCACCGCCATCCCCACCAGGACCGGCGGCCTGTCCCACGCGACCGATGCCGCTCCGGCGCCGACCCCCAGCAGTCCCGTCCGATTTCACTGCGCCATCGCCGGCCCGCCTCTGCACCCTCAACCACCGCTGCCCGCGCCCAGACGCTGAGCTCCTGCACGCGAGGCCGCCGCGGGCGGCGTGCCGCGGCGCAGCATCCTGGGCGACCGAGGCCGCGGTGCTTCCGACCATCCGAGCGACCCCACGCTAGCGCGCTGCGCTTGGCGCGGCGTAGTGCTCGGGCGGAGACTCGATGGGAAACGCGACGATGGACGGGATGATCTCGGCGTCCACGTAGCACCACGCCCAGTCCTCGCCGGGCTCGAAGGACTTGATGACCGGGTGCTTCGTCGCGTGGAAGTGCCGGGTCGCGTGGCGGTTGGGCGAGTCGTCGCAGCATCCGACGTGGCCGCACGTCATGCAGAGCCGAAGATGCACCCACCCATCTCCCTGCGCGAGACACTCCTCGCAGCCGTGCGCGCTCGGCATGACGGGCTCGTCCCTCGGGCGCGCGAACCTCTTCAGATCCCTGCACATCGTGTCCCCCGACTGCGCGCCCGTGACGAGAGGTCGGCGCCCTGATGTGCCGGGCGGAGCGCACAGCCTGATCTGAGCGCCACGGGCACGAAGTCAACCGCGAAAGGGAGCGCGCCTGGTCGCGCAGGCACGTGAGCAGGCGCTTACCGGAACGACAGGCCGGGCGCGGGGGACGCTGTCGCGGGCGAGCCGGCTCGTCGAGAGGCGGTCCGTGGTCGGCGGTGGAACGGGCGCGGCGCTCGGCGACGCACGGGCGACGTCGGGGCTGATCGGCGTCCCCGGCGGCTGCTCGTTCAGATGGGCTCAGCGTCACCCACGCCGCGAGAACGTCGGACGTGCATTGACGCGGGCCGGCGCGGACGCATCGGGCCGTCCTGTCGCCGAACACCTGCGTCCCGGAATCGCGACCTGCTTCCGGGCGAATGCGGGCGTCCGAGCCGAAGAGGCTCGTCCGCGCGAATTTCACGGATGTCGCCGGACGGCGCACACGCACTCACGGTTGCATACGCGCTCCGTGAAATTGGGGATTGACGGATGCACTCCCAGTCTGACAGCGTCCCTGCTCCATAGCGGCACGACAATAGCGACCTCGACCGGAAGGCGAGCAAGCAAAGCCCGGACCCCGAGCGGCCCTAGGGCGTACTGAATGCCGGCGAGTGCAGCTGCGCTGCACGCGACCGAACGTGCCAGAGGGAGGCGGGGTGGGCGTTCGCGAAAGCGCGGCGGTACTCGCGTGTGCTGCGCTGGTCTTGGCGACCGGATGCGGCGCGGCGGCGGAGTCGAGCCCCCCGTATGCGCTCGAGGCGCGGCTGGGCGTCTACACCGATGGTTCCGGGCGGGCGGGGCTGTCGGCGCTGGCGACGCTGCGGGACCCGTCGGGCGCCGGTCCCGACATTCCATGCGACGTGGCGGTGCACGACGCGAGCGGCGCGACCGTCGCGACGCTCGACTACGCCGCGTCGGGCAATGGCTCGTACGCGGCGACCTGGCTCCCGGGCGTCGCGCCGAGCGCGGGCACCTACGAGCTCGTCGCGGCGGCCGGCGGCGGCGAGTCTCGCGCGTCGGTGTCGCTGTTCGACCTGAGCGGCCTGCCGATCCCGGTTCCGGTGCTCGGCCCCGGCGCCTCGCGGATCGACTGGGACCCGGTGCCGGGCGCGCAGGGGTATCTCTGTCGGATCTACTCGGGAGGTCTGCTCGACCTGGAGACGAGTGGGGCGATGCCCGGGTGCGATCTGTCGGCGTTGCCGCCAGGCGCGTACAGCGCGTCCATCCTGGCCCTCTCGGCGGACCTGGGCGCAATCGCAGAGAGCGCTTCGCCGCGACCGACGCTGGGCGGGCCGTTTCACGTCTCGGAGGCACGGCTCGGGTTCGCGCGCTCGGAGGGAACCGCTCCCGCGGTCCTCCTCCGCGCCGCCGGCGGCGCGTACGACGACGGGATCGGGAGCCGATCCCTCGCGCTGTGGGTCTCGATCACGGACCCGACCGGCGTGCCGACGAACGTGAGCTGGGAGGTCGAGGTGGTCGGCCCCAACCTGCCCGCCGACGCGCCGCTCGTGCTCACCTACTGGGCCAGCTTCCCGCGCGTCATGGCGTGGTCGCCCGATGTGCCCGCGGCACCGGGCGTCTACGCGGTGACGGCGCGTTCCACGATCGGCGCGGCGACGACGCAGATCACCGTGGGCGCGCCGGCGTGGCTGGACCAGCCGCTCGGCGTCACCGCCACGAACGGCGCACAAGGCTCCGCGCATGCCGCGTGGGAGCCGGTCGCCGGCGCGAAGGCATACCTCGCCTCGGCGTACGACGCGACCACGGGGGCGCGCGTCGCGAGCCAGTGGGTCGCGGCGACGACCGCCGACTTCCCCGCCGGCACCTTCGTGGCGGGCCGCAGCTACGACGTGTTCGTGGCGGCGACCGATGCGGACATGGCGTACGGCGCGGTGCCGACCCAGGTCTCGGTCGCCGAGAACGTCTTCGACTACGCCAGCTTCACTGCACGTTGAGATGATGACGGAGGGGAACCCGATGTCCTCTGGAACGACACATCGCCTCGTCACCGCCGCCCTCTGTGCGGCGCTCTGTGCGTGCAGCGACAAGCCGGCCGGGAACGCTCGCGCGACCATCCGCCTCTCGCCCGAGGCGGTCAGCGCCTCCGGGATCGACGGCGCACGCCTGGTCGATCGCGACACGACGGCGCCGGTGCAGGTCGCGAGCACGGCGACCGTCACGCTCCGCTTCCGGCACGACGTCGAGATCCGGCGAGTAAAGGTGCACGGAGCGCGCTCGCTCCGCGTCGCCGTGCAGGGGCTCTCGCTCGGCGCCGAGAACGAGGCGGGCTGGGCCGCAGGGACGCTCTCGGAGCGGATCACCGCGCGTGAGCTCGTCCTCACGCTCCAGCCGACCGCACCCGAGGCGCAGTTGGACGAGGTCGAGGTCTGGGGCGCGGGGAAGGACCTCGAGACCGGCGACCTCGCGGCTGTCGCGGAGAGCACGCGCAGCGAGGACGCTGCGGAGCGCGAGAACGTCTGGGTGCTCCGCGCCACGCCCGCGTCGGCGAAGCTGAAGCCGGGCGCCGCCGATGGCGGCTCGTGCCTGCGGGCTCGGTTCCCTGCGGCCGATCCGCGCCAGGCGCGCCGCGCGTATCTGGTCTTCGAGGCCGACGTCCCACGGGCCGTCGCGCTGCAGCACAGCTTCGACGCTGCGGGACCATCGAGCGGGCTCTGGCTGGGCACCACGCCCGGCTCGCGCACCCTGGTCGAGGAGATCGATCCGGAGCGACTGCACGGGAACGACGAGCTCCTGCTCTGCCTCCCGGACGATGCGGATGGCACCGTGAACGTGCAGGGGCTCCGGATCCTGCTCCTGCTCGACGACGGACGCGAGGCGTTCGATCGCCAGGCCGTGCGGCGTTTCCGGGAGGCGCTCGACGGGAACGACGCGACGGCGGCGCCGTTCGACGCGGGCGCGCAGGTGGTCGAGTTCGAGAGACCACGCGACGTCGAAGCCGCGGAGCTCAGGCTCGCGCGCTTCCCGGCCCGTCTCGAGAGCCTGGCCCGGATGGAGGGCATGAGCTGGGTCGAGCAGGGCGGCCTCGAGCTGCTCGCCGCGACGACGCCGCTGCCTGTCGCTGGCCGGGCGAGCGCGCTGCGGGTGAGCTTCGCAGGACCGGCCCGCGCGGACGTCGCCGCGGCAGCGGTCGCGGAGCTCGCGGTGACGGGGAGCGGGGTCGGCCAGAGGACCGGGTCCTCGCGGATCGTCCTCACCTATCCGGCCACTACGCAGCGGGGCGAGACGGAAGTGGGCGAGCGTTTCGGCCCCAGGGCCCTCCTCTCCGGCTGGGCGGAGTCGCCCGCGGGGCGCGGGACGCTGGAGATCGACGGGGCGCGGGTGGACGTGGACGGCGCGTTCTCGCAGCTCCTTCGCCGACCCCTCGACGCCGACGGGAGCTGGCCCGTGACGCTCCTTGCGCGGTTCCCGGACGGGAGCGAGGTCTCTCGCACGGTGTACCTGGACGACGACCGCGAAGGGGAGCTCCTCGGCCAGGACGGCCCGGGAATCGGATCCGACGACCTGCGCTTCGGGCGCGAGAACCAGACGCGATACGGGGCCTTCGACCCCACGACCGGCGGCAGGGTCGCGCTCGGGAACGACGTGTACATCGAGGCGCCGCCGGGAGCGGTCGCCGCCCGGACGAGCATCGGGATCACGCGGAAGGGCCACGAGGTCATGCCGCACCTCGACGCGGGGATGATCAACGTCACCGCGCCGGCGCACGCGGCGTACCGCTTCGTGCCGAAGGGACAGCGGTTCGCGAAGCCGGTGAAGGTCGTCATCCCGTACGACCCGGACCTGCTCCCCGAGGGCGTCCTGCCGGAGGAGGTCCAGACCTACTACTTCGACGAGGCAAAGGACCGCTGGTTCACGCTCCCGCGCCGCGAGGTCCGGCGCGACTCGAAGCAGGTGGTGAGCGAGACCACGCACTTCACCTTCATGATCAACGCGGTGCTGGTCCTGCCCGATCACCCGGGACCGGCTTCCTTCAATCCGAACTCCATCAAGGACCTCAAGGCCGCGGATCCGAGCGCGGGGATCGACCTCATCGAGCCGCCGCAGGGCAACAACCAGGGCACGGCGCGGCTCTCGTTCCCCATCCGGCTGCCGAAGGGACGGGGCGGCTACCAGCCTTCGCTCGCGCTCTCCTACGACTCGGCGACCGCGAACGGCTGGGTGGGAGTGGGGTGGGATCTCGCCGTTCCCCGCGTCCAGATCGACGGCCGCTACGGCGTGCCGGAGTACCTCGGTGAGGAGCGCTACCTGCTCGACGGGGAGGCGCTCGTCCCGGTCGGCTCGTCCACCGCAGGATCGACGGACAGCCCGAGGTGCATCGACGGCTCGACGGTGGGCCGCGAGTATCGGCCGCGGGTGCAGCGCGACTTCCGCCGGATCCTCCGCTGCGGCGATGACCCGGCCCGATACTGGTTCGAGGCGACGGACAAGGGCGGGACGCTGTTCGTCTACGGTCACGGCGACAACGCGCGGCTCGCGAGCTACATCCCCCGCGTCGTGAGCCCGCCGGTGTTCCCGCCGCTCTACGACGTCGCCGAGTGGTACCTGGAGCGCGTCGTCGACGCGAACGGCAACTTGACGGAGTACGCGTACCAGCACGACAGCGCTGGCGCGTCGGATTCGGTCCACAAGGAGACCTTCCGGCAAGCTTACCTCCGCTCGATCCAGTACACCGGGACCGCGCCTCGCCGGGACGGCGGCGCGCTCCAGGGTGGCAGCCCCGGGGTGTACCTGGTCGAGCTGCACCACGAGGCCGCGCTGCGAAGCGACGAGGTCACCTCGGCGCGCGGCGGCTTCAAATCGGTGCTCCGGCGCCGCCTCGGATCGATCGAGGTCCGCCTGCTCGCAGGCTCGCCGTCCGGCCTCGTCCGCCGGTACGTGCTCTCGTACAAGACCGGAGACATGGGGAAGTCGCTCCTGGACAAGATCGCGGTCCAGGGTGCGGACGAGAAGGTCTTCTACTCCCACGCATTCGAGTACGAGCAGAAGGCGCCGGACCAGGACGGAGTCACGCTCTTCGGGCCGCCCATTCCGTGGCTGATGGGAGAGAGGGACTGGGGGCTGAGCGGCTCGAGGGATTCGTCGTTCGGGTTCCACGGGTTCGTCGGGCTCGGGCTCACCCGGAGCAAGCCGAACGCGACCGTCGGCATCGGCTTCGGGTTCGGGCGCCGAAAGGGCGAGACGCTGGTCTCGATGCTCGACCTGAACGGCGACGGCCTTCCCGATCGCGTCTACGGCGGCGGGCCGGTCCTCTTCAACTCCGGCGAGGGCCAGGCGCTCAGCCCTCTGCCGCCCGCGTGGGATCCGGGCGCCTCGCTGGCGAGCGGCGCCTATGGCATCGACGATCGCCGCCTCGGGAAGGACTCCGGGAACACGTTCGACGTCTCGCTGCAGGCGTTCTACGGCTCGGGGAAGTTCGGCGGCTCTCTCAACATCGGCGCGGCGTACGCCGTCTCGAGCTCGAACGACTTCGTGCTCGACGCGAACGGCGACGGCCTCCCCGACTTCGTGAACGACGGCAGGGTCTACTTCAACCAGCCGCGCTCGGCCTCCTGCACACCCGGCACTCCCCGCGAGCAGTGTTGCCCGGCGGGCGGCTTCTGCTTCCTCCAGTCGATGCCGGTGGCGGCGCTCCAGGATCTGGGGGACTCCTCGGAGCTCCTGGACGGCGACGCCACGATGGCGCAGGCGAACCAGGACATGAAGGACGCGCTGACTCCCGAGGACGCAGTGCTCGAGTGGACCGCGCCGTACGCGGGCGCCGTGGACGTCTCCGGGCAGATCGCGTTCGTGAATCCGACCGCGAGCGGCGAGCGTCGAGACGGCGTCCGACTCCGCGTCTACCGCTACGATCCCTTCGCGCCGACCCCCGCGGCGGAAGAGCAGGCGACCTATCTCAAGACGCCCGGCGACGCGACGGTGACGCCGGTGCAGCTCGGGAACATCTCGGTGAGCCCCGGGACGATCCTCTACTTCGTGCTCTCCACCCTCTCCGACTTCCCGATGAACGACCCAGACGGGAAGATCTCGCCTGCCGAGCTGGTGAGCTTCGACCCGGTGGTCACGTATCGCGGCGCAGCCGCGGCTGAGCGTGCCGTCGCGGGCCCGAGCGGGGCGCCGCTGTATCGGTTCGATGCGGCGAAGGACTTCCTGCTCGCCGGAGATCCGCAGGGAGCGGTGAACATCCCGCGCAACGGGCGGCTCGCGGTCGACCTCGACCTGCACAAGCGTCCGACCTCGGACGACGTCCGGATCTGCGTTCAGTACCAGGACCCGCCCGACAACGACGGGACGCCGCCGCCGCGGCCGGGGGCCTGCTCCGCTGAAGATGCGGTCAACGTCTTCTACAAGGAGTACGGGGCGGGCACATCGCTGGATGAGCGTCTGTCCACCGGGGAGCTTCAGGTGAAGGCGGGCGGAACGCTCTACTTCCGCATCGACACCCACGTGGCGATCGACATGACGGGCGATCCGCGTCCGGTCACGTTCAAGGCCTCGGGGTCGTATTCGTGCGCCGACGACGACACGGGCGCGTGCGTCCCGCCGAATCCGAACGATCCGGACGAGCAGAACCTGCTCTCGTTCCATGCCATTCCGTACATGCCGCTGCACAGCGAGTTG
Source organism: uncultured delta proteobacterium (assembly GCA_963721145.1). Classification (GTDB taxonomy): domain Bacteria; phylum Myxococcota; class Myxococcia; order Myxococcales; family Anaeromyxobacteraceae; genus Anaeromyxobacter. The sequence goes on from CAVRIC010000002.1 coordinate 1,372,507, forward strand.
GTGGATCTCGCCCCTGCCGCGACGGCCTGGAGGCCCTCGGGTCAGCCGCTCCGGCCGTACAGGGTGACGAGGCCCGGCACGATCACGATCGGTTCCTTCGCCCGATACGCGACGCGTGCCGTCCCCATCTACTTCACGGTTCGTACGTTGAGCAAGCTCCTCTTCAAGGTCGCAGGCGATCACGGCAGCTCGGACGACTCGGGCGCTATCCAGCCGATCGGCACGAGCGCGCATCTCGACGCGGGCGACCTCGTCTTCTTCGAGGCGCACAGCGAGTCCGCGCGCTCGTTCGACTGGGTTGACCTGGGGGAGGCGGGGTGGTCCGGCCCGGCATGGAACCTCTCCTGCTCGTTCCTGCGGGACGGGGGCGGTTGGGAGAACTGCGGCGGATTCGAGCAGTTCACCAGCGACGGGCACGCCGACGAGTGGGATCGTGGGAACCAGCCCGTCCTCGCCGGCGGGTTCCACGGGTGGCGCTATGGCGCGTGGAACGGAAAGGACAGCGAGACCTTCGCGCCATGGGTGTACCGCGGCCCGACCAGGGCCGACGTGGCCGGCTGGAACGACCAGGGCGACGACCTCGTCGACGGCCAGTCGGACAAGATGCAGAAGCCCGATGATCCGCAACGCACGCGCCTGCGCCTCGCCGGATTCCTCGTGCCGAACGCGACCGGTACCGTGCTCACGAACGGCGGGACGGGATTCGAGAGCACCGGCGACGCGTTCGTCAGCCAGGACGGAAACACGTACTTCACACCTGGTCGAATGCACGCGGGCCGCAAGGGCGAGAGTGCGTCCTTCCGCGAGAAGGCTTCGGAGAGCGCGGAGGTGAAGCCGCTCGAGTTCCGGATCGGCAAGATCGGGCGGTCGAGCACCTCGCTCAGCCTCTCGGGAAGCGCGGGTCTGAGCGTCCCATTCTTCAGCGCCGGGGTGTCGCTGAGCGAGGGTCTGTCGCAGCAGAAGATGGACGTCCTCGACATGAACGGGGACGGGGTCCTCGACGTGGTGGTCGGAGCGGGGATGCCCAGCCCCCTGTCGAGCACGAGAGCCATCGTCGACAGGGACACCACGAGCCATGTCCGCGTCACGAACCCGGTGCTGCTCTCGACGCGCCGCACGGTGCGGATGAACGGGTTCCCGCAGATCAGCCGCGACATCGGCGGCCAGGTGAACCTGGGCACGTCCGGCCCGATGAAGGAGCTCACGCCCAAGGGAGCGACGAAGGCGGTGGTGGCGCGCTTCCCCGGGTTCGGCGGCGGGCTCGCCTTCTCGGTGGGATCCGTGCTGGAGCAGCTGGCGGACGTGAACGGCGACGGATTGCCGGACGCCGTGCGGGTGAGCACGACCGGATGCCCGAGCGGCATCGCCGTCCACCTGAACATGGGCACGTCGTTCGCGGCCGGGGAGGACTGCGTCAACGTGAATCCGAGCGCGTTCCCGGTCGACTCGGTGTTGAACAAGATCGGGATCGGCGGTGGGCCCGCGCTCCGCAGGAGCAACACCGTCACGCTCCAGGGCACCTCGGGCGCAGGCCTGGACTCGCCGCTGGGCGGCGGCACGAACCACGCCGAGTCGTTCGGGGCGAGCATCAGCGCCGAGACGAGCCTCACGGCGACGAACGTGGCATTCGTGGACGTCACCGGTGACGGCCTGCCGGACTACGTCTACAAGAGCAACACGGGCAACGAGTTCAGAGTCCGAGTGAACACGGGGTACGGGTTCGCGCCCGAGCACACGTGGCACGCCGCCGGCTCATGGCCGAACAGGGACAACGGACGCCGACCGCGGCACCACCTCAACCGTGTCGTCACCTCGATCCTCGACGTGTTCGGGGCGAACGACGGGATCGAGCCCCTCGAGGCGACCGGCTCGCACAGCGTGCGGCCCTCCTACGCCTTCGCGTTCAACTTCTCGTTCCCGCTCTTCATCGTGCCGTGGGTCCACATCGGCGCCGGCGCGAGCTTCTCGCCGAAGAAGGTGAGCGGATTCGAGCTGGGGCTCCAGGACATCGACGGCGATGGCCTGCCCGATCACGTCCTCAAGACCTCGGACAACGCGCCGGTCTGGGCGCGGCTGAATCAGCTCGGCAGGTCGAACCTCCTCAAGCGCGTGGTGCGGCCGCTGGGCGGATCGATCGACCTCGCGTACGAGCAGCGGATCGGAAATACGGTCGAGATGCCACAGAGCCGGTGGGTGCTCACGAAGGTCATCGCGCACGACGGGCGCGCGGGCGGTTCTGGCCACGATCTCGCGACCGGCTGGCATTACGAGCACGGGCGTCACGACCGGATCGAGCGCGAGTTCCTCGGGTTCGAGAAGGTCCTTCGGACGAATCCGGACGAGACCTCGGTCGAGCAGCTTTTCAGGAACGACGACGTGCTCACGAAGGGATTGCTCGTATCCGAGCGGATGCTCGGAAGCGACAAGCGCCCCTTGGTGGAGACGGTGAACACCTGGAGCGATCCCATCCAGCAGACGACGGCCCTCGAGGCCTGCACGAGCGTGACGCCGATCCTCGTGAACCGGGTCTCCTACTGCAGCTCTTTCTTCACGAAGCTCGACGCGGTCGAGAAGCGCTTCCACGAGGGGGAGGCGAAGGCCGGCATCGTCACGCGGCAAGAGTTCACGTACGACAGCAAGGGCGACGTGGTCTTCTTCCGGGACCTTGGCGACGTCGCCGATGCGCGGGACGACATCCAGGCGGTGATCCAGTACGCGAGCGACGCTGCGGCGAGCGCGCTCCACTCGGTCTCCCGCCCGAAGCTGGTGGAGATCCGGGACCTCGCCGGCACGCTCCTGCGCTCTCGATCGGCGGAGTACGACGACAACGGGAACCTGAAGCACTTCGAGGCGCCGCTCGGAGACGGCCGCATCGCGGCGACCGACCTGCACTGGAACTCGAACGGGACGCTCGACTGGGTCAAGGGTCCCGAGAACGAGACGCGGCAGCGTTACGAGACGCACTACGGCTACGACCCCGTCACGGCGTCGTACATCGCGGCAATCACCGACTCGCACGGATACGCGTCGTCGGCCGAGTTCGACCTGCGCTTCGGCGAGCCTTCGAAGACGACGGACGTGAACGGCAAGGTCACGGCGCGGAAGCTCGACGCCTTCGGACGGCTCTGGCGGCTCGCCGGGCCGAAGGACACGCTCGACGTGCCGACGGTCTGGATCGACTACGCGCACCAGGCGGCCGTGCCGTACGCCTGGACGCACAACCGGCTGCCACGGAAGAGCGGGGACACGCGGGGCACGGTGGACACGGTCGTCGCGATGGACGGGCTCGGCCGCGTCATCCAGACGAAGAAGACCGCCGAGATCGCCACCTCGGACACGACGAAGGGAGTGGGCTGGTCGGTGACAGGTCACCAGGTCTACGACCTCATGGGCCGGGTCGCCTTGCAGGGACAGACGTTCGCGAGCTTCAGCTCGAGGCCGGAGTACGTCGCCGGCACGCCGAAGAACCCCACCCGGCTCTCGTACGACGAGCTCGGGCGCATGATCCAGACGGTCGAGCCGAACGGCTCGGTGACCCGCGTGCAATACGGGTTCGGAACGCCGGCGGGGTCGCTCGTGCGGCGGTTCAAGACCACGACCACCGACGCCGAGGGCAAGTCCAAGGCGGCGTACACGGACGCCGGCGCCCGCGTCGTGGCGGTCGAAGAACGGATCGATGGCCGCGCGCCCACGACGCAGTACCAGTACAGCCCCGTGGGCGAGCTCACCACCGTCCTCGACGCGGCGGGGAACGCAACGCGCCTCGCCTACGACCTGCTCGGCCGGCGGACGAAGCTCGTCAACCCCGACACGGGGGAGCTTCGGTTCGAGCTCGACCCGGCGGGCAATCTCGTCCGCAAGTTCGATCCGAACCTCGACGCAGCACGGTCGAGCATCCACTACGTCTACGACTTCGACCAGCTCGTCCGGATCGAGTACCCGGATTCGAGCCGGAACCTGACGTACACGTACGGGAGCGCGTCGGGGTCGGCCCAGAACGGCATCGGCCGAGTCATCGAGGTGAAGGACGACGCCGGGCGCGAGGTGCGGAGCTACGGCGAGCTCGGCGAGCTCACATCGACCACGCGCGTCCTGCGCCCGATCCTGCCCGGAGACCGCGAGCGCTCCTTCACGACCTCGTTCGCCTTCGACTCGTTCGGCCGGATGATGAGCATCACCTATCCGGACGGCGAGACCGTGGAGTACGCGTACGACGCAGGCGGGCTCCTGGAGCGCGCGACGGGCCACCGCGCGGCGGGCACCGCCGTGCCCGGGGACGAGGTCTACCTCGCCTCGATGATGTACGACGAGTTCGGGCAGCGGGTCCGGATGCTGCTCGGGAACGGCGTCGTCTCGGCGTACGGCTACGAGCCGCTCACCCGCAGGCTCGCGTCGCTCACGACCAGGACGCCACTCGGCCGTACGCTGCAGGCGATCACGTACGCTTACGATCGCGTCGGAAACGTGAAGACCATGGTGAACGGGCTCGGCGAGCCGGTGGGCGACCAGTCGGGGACGGTGAGCTTCCAGTACGGGTACGACGACCTCTACCGGCTCACCTCGGCGTCCGGGCAGGCAAAGTCGCGGGCGCACACCATCGACCGGTACACTGCGAGCTACGCGTACTCGGACATCCACAACATGACGTCGAACGTGCAGATCCACGAGCTGGTGCACGGAGGCAACGCGCTCGCGGTGGAGCGGCCGCCCAAGACGAACCACGACTTCGCATACAGCTACGACCCGGCGGCGCCGCACCGGGCGCGGAAGATCGGGGACACGTTCCTCGTCTACGACGCGAACGGCAACACCGCTCGAGAGTGCCGGGATGCGGCAGGCGACCCGACCTGTGGGCCGCTCACGGACCACCGGCGCAGCTATGCCTGGAGCGCGGAGAACCGGCTCGACCACGTGATCGACGGCGGGGGCCGGAACATCACCCGATTCCTGTACGACGCCGCGGGTGACCGCGTCGTGAAGCTCGGCCGCGGCGGCGAGGGGATCACCATCGGCCAGTTCTGGTCCTTGAAGGGCCGGCGCGCGGCGACGAAGCACGTCTTCGCCGGCGCGACGCGGCTGGCCTCGAAGCTCCTCCCGCCGCCGGGATGGGACCAGACGAGCCCGACGGTCGTCGTCTCGGCGCTGACGCTGACGGCCGTCTCGACGGGGGGCACGTCCACCACGACGACGACGGCAGGCATCTCGAACGACAGCGGCTGCGACCCGTCGAACTACCAGCCGACCAAGTGCCCCGTCCTGCCCGGCGGCGAGCCGTCCATCAACCATCAGTATGACGACACGCGGGTCCGCCCGGAGACGTACTACTACCACCAGGACCACCTCGGCTCGACGAGCTGGGTGACGGACCAGCACGCCCGCGTGCACGAGCACGTCGAGTACTTCCCGTACGGCGAGGTGTGGCGCGATCCGCGGAGCGACGCGGACGGCGGGCCGGTGAAGGGACAGAGGTTCCTCTTCACGGGCAAGGAGCTGGATGAGGAGACGGGGCTCTATTACTTCGGGGCGAGGTACTACGCCCCGGTCTTTGGTCGATGGATTAGCCCCGATCCGGCTGATCGCTATTCACGGTTTGGCAATATTCGTCCGCTGAATCCGTACCAGTACGCCTACTGGAACACCCTGCGCATCACCGATCCCGATGGGCGCGAGGAGCCGGAGAACGAGCCCAGCCCGCCAGGCTTCTTCGAGACGCTGAGTCAGCGTTGGGACGGGTTTTGGGACAGCGTCGGCGAGAAATGGGGAGGCGCGACGCGCCACCAACTGAATGAATCTTTCAATCCGTGGCAGCGCCGCGACAATCCCGGGGGGATCTTCGATGACGAGGTGCGGCGCTCGACCCAGACGGCGGATGAGATCGGTACGGGCCTTGGCGAGGGCGCTGCGAAGGTAACGAAGTTCGGCGCCGAGACGCTGGCCATGAGCGCAGGCACCAGGGTCGTCACCCTGGCGGGACAGGGCTTCCGCTCGTTCCGCGCGTTCAAGGCAGCGTTCGGCCCTGCGGGCGAGAACATGGCGTGGCACCACGTCGTCGAACAGCGAGCCGGGAACATTGCGAGATTCGGAGCGGAGAAGATCCACAACGTAGAGAACGTCGTGAAGCTCGATAAGCAGGTTCACCAGCGGATCAGTGCATACTATTCGTCGAAGCGGTCATTCACCGACGGTAAGACCGTCAGAGAGTGGCTGAGCAAGCAGTCCTACGAGCAGCAGATGAAGTTCGGCCAGGAGATTCTCCGCCGTTTCGAGTAACGCCATGAACGCTAAGCAGCTAAAGAAGGCCAGCCTTTCCGAGCTCGTCGATGCTTATGCCGATGCCGCACGAGATCACGGGAGTGCCACGGAAAGCGGGGAATACAAGAAGGCAAACAAGGCCGCCGATCTCCTTGCGGCGATCTATTCGGAACTGAGACGTCGAGGCCGCGAGTCGCAGACGGCGTTGCTTCCGTTGCTGGAGGACGACGATCCACGTGTCCGGCTGTGGTCTGCCTCTCACGCTCTCGAATTCGCGCCTTCAGACGGGGAGCGCGTTCTGGTGGCCTTGATTCCGGAGGGACGGTTTCTCGGCATGGATGCCCAGAAGACACTCGAGGAGTGGCGGAAGGGAACGCTCGCATTCCCATAGGCCCCAAGGTGAAAGAAACCAGCAGGCGCCCCGACCGTGAGTTGCCCTACCGCAGAGCCGGGTTTCTGAGGATGACGATGACGCATGGTGAATCGCACGCGCGCCCGACTGATCGTTTCGGCCCTTCGTCTGCCGCGGCGGACGCATGCCTCCATGACTCGCTGCCGGGGCCGCTGAAAGGACGTTTGGTCTGGACATCGCTGACGAGGGATACGCAGGTCCCGTGCCTATCCGAACCCCACGCACGGGACGTCGTGGACGATGCGGAGGAGGTACGTGCCGCATGGGAACACGACGTCAGCTTTCCCCGCGCGTCTCGCAGCCCAGGCGGATCGGTACGAGCGCAGGAACTCCACGAGTCTGCCAAGTGCCTCGATGCGCTTCCACTTGTCGCGCCCGGCGATGCGGGGATTCAACGTCCGCCGCGGCTCGCCTGGCGCGGGTTGAGCAGTGGGCTTCTGCCCGAGCACCCGCGCGACGCCGAGGAAGCTGCCGCCGACATCTCGAGCCGCCTGTCGTTCCCGTTCCGCGAGCGCGACGCCCAGTTGCTCGCGGAACTCGGCGGCCGAGGCGAACCCTGGAGGCGGGGTGAGCTGGAGCGTCACCTTCTCGGGAAGGCAGCCCTTCGGGTCGAAGAAGTGCTTCGGGCGTCGGACCTCGAGCGCTGCGGCCCCGATTCGCTCCGGCGCGGACCACAGCCCGGGCCACAGCCGACCGGAGCGCACCAGGCCTGCGGCGACGGGATTGGCGAGGACGTAGGCGGCCTTGTCGACGATGGCGCCCGGGGAGACAAGGGTCACGGCGCTGTAGCTGTTCGGCGCCCAGAAGGCCTCCCAGCGCCCAAGCGACGCATTGAGGGCGCGCGCGGCCAACGCGTCGAGGAACTGATGGAAGGCGGGAAGGCGGGCGTGGGGATCGGTGACCACGAGATGGTAGTGGTTCGAGAGGACGCAAAACGCGTGGACCCGAATGTCGAACCGCTGCGCAGCGACCGCGAGCAGGTACAGGAGGATGTCGTTCGTCATCTTCGACGGCTTGAGGAGGAACTGCCGCTGAGTGCAGCGGCGGGTAACGAGGTAGGTCGTTGCGGGGAGGATCTGACGCGGCGCGGTCATGCGCTGCGTACGGGCAGGGAGCGTGCCTGTGCAGGCCCGCGTTACTCGTCGGAGTTCCCGATTGGGGCCGTACGCGCCGCGGTCGCGTGGGCTAGGAGCCGGAACTCTGGGTCGGGGAGCGAAATCAGAAACACGAAATCAGAAACAGGGAAATCAGAAACAGGCAAGAAATCAGAAACAGGCAATGTGGGATTCGAGGCAGCCAGGCGCTACTCGCGCGGGCGCGATCGCCGCTGCGAACAAGTCCGTTCGCGAGCAGCTGCAGACGGCACGGCTCATGAGAAGCGCCAGTGTGCGAGGGATGGAGACAGCGGAGCGACTCTTCGCCGAGAATACCGGAGACGCGGCTCACACGATGGGCGATGGCACTTCACCGGCTCACCGCGGGTTCCAGGACAGGGCGCATGGCCCGCACGCGGACGGCGCGCTGTCCTGGCTGTGGAAGCGCCTGGATCGATATCTCGATCACGGCCGGCATGTTGCTGCGGAAAATGACTACCCCGCTGCAGGGACGCGAGAGCAAATCGAGCTCGAGGGGGCGACTCGATGGGCGGCGGACATCGCCGAGGGCAAGGCGGAGATGCCCGATGAATTCTTTGATTCGAGAACTGGCCTTCTGAAGCTACCCGAGCAATACCGGACAGCCACCGGGCAGGCGGCGGCGATGGATCCTCAATGACACGACGGCTCACACTAGCGGGGTGGTGCCTCTTGTTCTCGGCACTGATCGCGAGCGTTCTCTGGTTCTCGCGTGAATGGCAATATGAGGCAGGGGTGCCTTTGCTCAAGTACATCTATCCCCTCGCGATCGCGTTGGCCGTCATGATGTCACCCAACGTGCACGATCCCAGCGATCTTCTCGTGTGGCTCGCGATCACGCTTCAGACGTTCGCGATGGCGTTGCTCGCGGCAAAGATCTTCGGCGTCGTGCGCCGCAAATGCGTGCCCCGACCGTGAGCTGCCCGACCGCGGACACGGGCTTCCGAGGATGACGATGACGCATGGTGAATCGCACACGCGCCCGACTGATGGTTCCGGCTCTTCGTCTGCCGCGGCGTACGCCAATCAGTTCAATAGCCTGACATAGGGTCCGTCACATGGACGAATGCACATCATGAACCCTGAACGCTCATTAGCCAGGCTCGTATTGATCGTCGTTGTCGCCGCCGCGATCGCTTTTGCCCTGGGTCGCGCCTCGGTCTCCGACGGCCTCCTCTCGCGCTCGAGCGCGTCCAAGCCCCGCATCGCCACCTTCTCCGGCGGGGCGCTCGGCGGGGAGGACGTCCGCGGCGCAATTGCCGGCATGGCGGACCTGAACCAGCGGCGCGCGGCGGTGGAGCAGCTGGTGCGGGCGCGGCTCCTCGCGCAGGAGGCGGAGGCAGCAGATCTGGAGAAGACGCCGGAGTTCCTTCGCCAGTATTCGGAGGAGCTCGCGCGCGTCCAGCTCGAGAAGGCCTTCGAGGAGCCCTTCAAGAAGAAGCTCCCGACCGAGGTCGAGGTCCGGAAGTTCTTCGACGAGAACCAGGCGAAGCTCGGGCGGCCGGAGCGGGTGCGGCTCGCGCACCTGGCGCTCCTCGCGCCGCGCTCCGACGAGGAGGCATGGACGCGCAAGCGCGCCGACGCGCAGAAGCTCCTCGGCGAGATCCGCCGGACCTCGAAGGACGAGTACGCCTTCGGCCGCCTGGCGCTGACGCGCTCGGAGGATCCGCGCAGCCGCCCGGCGGCGGGCGAGCTGCCGTTCGCGACCCGCGAGGAGATCGAGGCGCGGCTCGGGAAGGAGGCGGCGGACGTGGCGTTCTCCGCCCCTCCGGGGCGAATCGCCGACGGCGTCATCGAGACGGAGCAGGGTTTCCAGATCGTGAAGGTCATCGCCAGGGAAACGGGACGCGAGGCGAGCTACGACGAGCTGCGCGAAGGAATCCGGGCGCGGCTCACGGCGGAGCGGCGGGAGAAGGCGTTCAAGGAGTTCATGGACGCCCTCTGGGCGAAGTCGGACGTGAAGATCGACGAGGCCGCGCTGAAGCAGCTCGCGGCGGACGAGGCGAAGTCGGCGCGGAAGAGCCCGAAGTAGCTCACGACGGCGGGACGGGGCCGGTGCCCGTCCACGCCCCTGCGGCGCAGGGGCAGTCGGACGCGGCTGTCCGGCAAGCAGGCGTACGGGGGGGCGCAGGCTTCCCCGCGGTAGGGAGGGGGGGCCGAGCGTCCCCCGGGAAGACTTTGGAGGAGCGTCATGCGCATCCGGAAGGCCATTCTCGTCCTCGCAGCGCTCTCGGCCGCGTGCCAGCGGGGGTCGTCGGAGACGTCGACTCCGGCGCCGGCGCGCAGCGACAAGCTCGTCCTCGCCGCGGAGCCGATCTCCGGCCAGTACGTCGTCTCGCTCGCGGACGGGCTCGGCGAGACGGATGCGCAGGCGCTCGTGGCGCGCCATGGCGGGACGTTCCTCGCCTACGTTCCGCCGCCGGTGAACGCGGTGTCGCTGAGGCTCGCGCCGGAGCGCGCCCTGGCGCTGGCGGCGGACGCGGCCGTTCGGCTCGTGGAGCAGGACTCGCGCGTCCGCGCGGCGTCCGCCTCCTGGAACCTGGACCGCATCGATCAGCGCGCCCTGCCCACGAGCGGCGGCTACCACGCCGCGACGACCGGTGCGGGCGTCCACGTCTACGTCATCGACACCGGCGTCCTCCTCGCACATTCCGAGCTGACCCCACGGGCCGACGCGCCGGCGTCGTTCGCCGGCGGACCGGAGGGGGGCGACTGCAACGGCCACGGCACCCACGTCGCGGCGATTGTGGCGGGGACGACCACCGGCGTCGCGCAGGGCGCGACGGTCCACTCGGTGCGCGCCCTCGACTGCGATGGGGTGGGCGCGCTGTCGTCGCTCGTCCTCGCGCTCGACTGGGTGCGCGTGAACCACGAGTCGCCCGCGGTGGCGATGGTCGGCCTCACCGCGGGGCTGTCGCCGACGCTCGAGCAGGCGATCCGGGAGCTCGTGAAGGCGGGCGTCACGGTGGTCGCGCCGGCAGGAAACGACGCGCTCGACGCGTGCGGGCGCCTCCCCGCAGCAGTGCCGGAGGCGCTCACGGCAGGGGCGACGACGAACCAGGACGGAGTCGTCGACCCGTCGAGCCAGGGCCGCTGCGTCGATCTTTTCGCGCCGGGCTCGGAGATTGGCTCCGCGTGGAACGACGGGAGCTACCGGTTCGAGAGCGGGACCTCGCAAGCCGCGGCGCACGTGGCCGGCGCGGCGGCGCTGTTCCTCGAGGCACGGCCCGCCGCCGATCCCGCCACGGTCGCGAACGCGCTCGTCGGAAACGCCACGCTCGGCGCCCTCGCCGGCGTGACCGAGAGAACTCCGAACCGCCTCCTCTACGTCGGCTTCATCGAGCCGACGTTCGCGGATACGGCCGCGCCGACCGTTTCGATCACCGCTCCCGCGGATGCATCCGAGGTCGCCGGGACCGTCCTGGTGAGCGCCACCGCGGCGGACGGCGCCGGTGTGAGCCAGGTGGCGGTGTTCGTGGACGGCGAGTACCTCGGCGCCGACGCGACCGCCGGGGACGGCTACGGCGTCTCCTGGGCCACGGAGCGGTTCGGGAACGGTCCCCACGTCGTCACCGCCCGCGCCTACGACGCCGCCGGAAATGCGGGTGAGCAGGAGATCACGGTCGCCGTGAGGAACCCCGGCGCCGCGGAGTACGACGGCGACCTCGGCGCGCCGGCCTGCGCCGCGCCCGGTCCGCGCTGCGCGTCGGGCGCGCTCCTCGCCGGGCGCGGTCCCGTCGGTCCCGAGGCGAACGCGCCGAACACGATCACAGGCGCCTGTGCCGACGGCGTGGCCGGCCGGTACCGGCAGGACGAGTCGATCGAGGCGATCGAGGTGAGGACCGCGCTCGCCGGCACGACCCTCGCGGAGGGCCAGTGGGTCGACGTGGAGGTGACGGTCTGGGGCTATCCGGACCACGCCACGGACCGGGTGGACCTCTACTTCACGACCGACGCCGGCGCTCTGGCGTGGCAGTACCTCGGCACGCGCGAGGTTCCCGGGGCCGGAGAGCAGACGGTCCAGTTCAGCTACCGGCTCCCCGCGTTTCCGCAGACGCCCACGCGGCCGCAGCAGGCGGTGCGCGCCACCATCCGCTACGGCGGCGATCACGCGGAGTGCTCGGGCGGACCGTACGACGACCACGACGATCTCGCCTTCGCGGTCGAGACGGGGGCCGCCGACACACTGGCGCCGTCGGTGTCGATCACCTCGCCCAGGAAGGACGACGTCGTCTCGGGGGCGGTGCCGATCGTCGCCACGGCAACGGACGTCGGCGGCGGCGCCATCACCCGGGTGGAGTTCCTGGTGGACGGCGCCCTCGTCGCCACTGCCTTTCAGGGCACGGGTGGATCGTACACGGGCAGCTGGAACGCGGACGCGGTCCCGACGGGCGCGCACGTTCTCCGCGCCGTGGCCTACGACACGAGCGGAAACCAGCAGGCGAGCGACGCCGTCTCGGTGACGGTCGCCGATCTGTCTCCGCCCACGGTGAGCATCGAGCTGCCCGCGCCGAACGCCGTCGTGGGCGGAACGGTGCACGTCGAGGCGAGCGCATCGGACAACCGGGCGGTCACCGCGGTCGAGTTCCGGGCGGGCGCACTGGTCATCGGGACCGCCACCTCGCCGCCCTGGGCGGTCGACTGGAGCACCGGGACGTCGTCGGGCCCGGTCACGCTCGTCGCGATCGCGCGCGATGGCAAGCACTCGACCACGAGCAGCCCGGTCTCGGTCACGCTCGACAACGCGGCGCCCACGGCGTCGATCACCTCACCCGCCCCGGATGCGACCGTGAGCGGACGCGAGGTTGCGGTCACGGTCCACGCGGAGGACGACCACGGTGTGGCGCGGGTCGACGTGTACGCCGGCGGCGCGTACGTCGACACGGCGACCTGGGACGCCACGGGCGCGCAGTGGGTGGTCACCTGGAACAGCGCCTCGCTTCCGAACGGCCCGGTGGCGCTCACCGCCCGCGCGTACGATCGCGCGGGGAACACGGTCACGACCGCTGCGGTCGTGGTGCAGGTCTCCGACGCGACCGCTCCGGTGCTCGCGCTGACCGGCCCCGCCGACGGCGAGATCGTGCGCGGGACGGTGCAGGTCGCGGCGACGGCGAGCGACGACGGTGTCATCGCCCAGGTCGCGTTCCTCGCGAACGGCACGGCCATCGGCGTGGACGCCTCCGCGCCCTACGAGGTGCCCTGGAACACGGGCGACTTCGCGGACGGCCCGGTGATGCTCGTCGCGCGCGCGACGGACGGGACCGGGAACGAGGCCGAGAGCACGCGCAGCGTCGTCGTCGACAACAGTGGCCCGTCCATCAGCATCGAGGAGCCGGCCGCGGGCGACATCCACGGCCTCGTGATGGTGAAGGTCCGCGCTGCCGATGCGAGCGGCGTCGACCGCATCGACGTGTACGCGGACGCGCTCTACCTCGGCACGGCCGTGCCGGTGGCGCTCGACCCCGGCGCGTACTCCATCTCGTGGCAGACGACGGCAGTCGACAACCGCAGCTACAACCTGACGGCGATCGCCTACGACGCCGTAGGCAACGTCGCCTCGAGCGACCCCGTCGCGGTGAGGGTCGACAACCTCACCACTGCTGAGTACGACACGGCCCTTGGCGCGCCCGCCTGCGCCTGGTCCGCTGCCTGGTGCTTCTCGGGGACGCTCCTCGACGGCGCCGGACGCGCGGAGGGGAACGCCCCGAACACCCTCGGCGGCGCCTGCGCGGACGGCGCCTCGAGCGTGTACCACGCGACCGAGTCGGTCGACGCGATCATGGTCGAGTCGTACAGCGGATCCCTCGGGTCGGGTCGGACGGCGAGGATCACCGTCCGTTACTGGGCGTTTGCGGCGAACGAGGCGGACCAGGTGGACGTGTACCACGCAGCCGACGCGCACGATCCGACCTGGGTGCACCTCAGGACCCTGACGCCGGTCGCAGTGGGGGCGAACGATGAGTCGTTCGACTTCACCCTCCCCACCGGAGCGCTCCAGGCGATCCGGACCAACTTCCGCTTCGCCCAGCCCGGCCCTTCCACGTGCAGCGCGCCCGTCCTCGCCCCTGGCGCTCCCCCGCCCGAGGACGACTTCGGGGATCGGGATGACCTCGTCTTCGCGGTGGACACTCCGGCGGACGCGGCCGTGCCGGTCGTCACGCTCGAAGCGCCGGCGGACGGCGGAATCGTCAGCGGCGACGTCCGCGTCCGCGCCACCGCGCAGGATGATCAGGGGATCGCCCGGGTCGAGTGCTGGGTGGACGGCGTGCTCGTCGAGACGCTCGTCCAGCCGCTCCCGGGCGGGAGCGTTCCGCCCCGCTACGAGGCCATCTGGCCATCGCAGCTCGGGGCCGACGGGACGCACCAGATCCAGGTGAAGGCGTACGACACCTCAGGAAACGTCACCTCCACGCAGCCGGTTACGGTCACGGTCTCGAACGTCCCGAACGCGGTGTTCGACGCCGCGCTCGGCGTCCCCGCCTGCGCCGCCGTCGAGAGCTTCTGCGACCCCGGCACGCTCCTCGAGGGACGGGGGCAGTTCGAGGCGAACGATCCGAACACGATCGCCGGCACATGCCTCGACGGCGCGGAAGGCGTTCACCTCCAGGACGAGTCGCTCGAGTGGATGAAGGTGTCGTCCGTCGACGGGCTCGCCCTGGCGGCGGGGAAGCGCGCGCGCGTCGAGGCACGGGTGTGGGCGTACACCGGGTGGAGCGACGATGCGCTCGACCTCTTCTACACGACCACTCCGGGCGACCTGCACTGGGTCTGGTTCGCCACGGTAAGGCCCGCCGGACCCGGACTCCAGACGCTCGTCGCCGAGTACGTCCTGCCGCCGAGCGGATGGCAGGCGGTCCGCGGCCGCTTCCGTTACGGCGGGTCCGCGCAGCCGTGCGGCAACGGCATCTACGACGACCAGGACGACCTCGTGTTCGCCGCCGACTACACGCCGAACGCGAGCTACGACTCCACGCTCAAGGTCCCCGCCTGCTCCGGCACCGCACCGTACTGCGACTCCGGGGTGCTCCTCGACGGCCGCGCCTCGCTCGGTCCCGAGGCGCACGCGCCGAACACGCTCGGCGGCACCTGCGCGGATGGGACGCTCGGCACCTACCACGTGGACCCGTCGATCGACGGGATCCTCGTCGCGACGGATGACGGGTCCACCTTGCGCGCGGGCACCAGCGCTCGGGTCGAGCTCCGGGTGTTCGCGAGCGCGTACTGGGCGAGCGAGCGGGTCGATCTCTTCACGTCCGCGGATCCGGCGTCGCCCTCCCCCACGTGGCAGTACGTGACCAGCGTGACGCCAAGCCGTGGGGGCAGCCAGATCCTCTTCGCGAACGTGCCGCTCGGTGCCGCCGGGGCGCACGCAATCCGCGCGCACCTCCTGCGCGGGTGGTTCCAGGAGATCACCGTCTGCGGGACGGAAGGAGGCGTGAGCGTGGTCGACGACCAGGACGACCTCGTGCTGGAGGTGGCGCCGTGAGTCACGCACGACAGGAGCAATCCATGAATCATTCTCGAATGGTGAACGTGAGATCGTCCGTGGCCGCCCTGCTCCTCGCCGCCGCGCTGCTCGGCGCGTGCGCAGGCGGAGGCGGCGGTTCGGATGGCGGCGGAGGCGGAGGCGGGGGTGGCGGTGGCGGTGGCGGAACGACGACACGCAGCGTGACGAATGGGCGCGTGTACGCCGTGGCGGTTGGTCCCGACGGGACCACGTACATTGGCGGCGACTTCACCTACGTGGGGCCAGCCACCGGCGCCGGCGTCCCCATCGACGCCGCCACCGGGCAGAGGGTTGCGACGTTTCCAATGGTGACCGGCAAGGTGAATTCGGTCGTTTCCGACGGTGCACAGGGTTGGTACGTCGGCGGAGAGTTCACGTACGTCGGCGGAGTCGCGCGGAACAACATCGCCCACGTCCTGGCCGACGGGACCGTCGATCCCGCCTGGGACCCCAACGCGAACCTCGCGGTGTTCGCGCTGGCGGTGAGCGGCAGCACCGTCTACGTGGGCGGCACCTTCACGAGCATCGGCGGCCAGACGAGGGATTCCATCGCAGCCATCGACTCCACCGGCAATGCGACCTCCTGGAATCCGAGCGCGGACTACGTGGTGTTCGCGCTGGCGGTGAGCGGCGGCACCGTCTACGCGGGCGGCAGCTTCACGAGCATCGGAGGGCAAGCGAGGTCCAGGATCGCCGCGCTCGACGCGACGACCGGCGACGCCACGGCGTGGGCTCCGAACGCGAACGACCACGTGCTGGCGCTTGCGGTGAGCGGCAGCATCATCTACGCGAGCGGCTACTTCACGAGCATCGGCGGCCAGACGAGGCTTCGCATCGCCGCGCTCGATTCCACGAGCGGCGACGCCACCGCCTGGAATCCCCAGGCAGATGGGCCCGTGCATGCCATGGCCGTCAGCGGCAGCACCGTGTACGCGGGGGGCGGCGTCACGAGCATCGGAGGGCAGGCGAGGTCCGGAATCGCCGCCCTCGACGCGACGACCGGCAACGCCACCGCCTGGAATCCTGCTGCATTCGGCGCCGTCTATGCTCTCGCCGTCAGCGGCAGCGTCGTCTACGCGGGCGGCACCTTCACGGGCATCGGTGGCCAAGGGAGAGGCCATGTCGCCGCCCTCGACGCGACGACCGGCAACGCCACCGCGTGGAATCCGGGACCCAACGACTCGGTGAACGCGCTGGCTGTGAGCAGCGGCACCGTCTACGTCGGGGGCGACTTCTGGAGCTTCGGGGCAAAGTGGAGGAGCCACATCGCCGCGCTCGACGCAACCGGCGCCGTCACCGCCTGGGCCCCGAACGCGAACGGGGTCGTGTCCGCGCTGGCCGTGAGCGGAAGCACTGTCTACGCGGGGGGCGGATTCACGAACATCGGAGGCCAGACGAGGAACTACCTTGCGGCGCTCGACGCCACCACGAACACGAACAACGCCACCGCGTGGAATCCCGGCGCGAACTCCGCCGTGTCCGCGCTGGCCGTGAGCGGCAGCACCGTCTACGCGGGGGGCGTCTTCACGAGCATCGGAGGCCAGACGAGGAACCGCCTTGCGGCGCTCGACGCCACCACGAACACGAACAACGCCACCGCGTGGGATCCGAACGCGAATGATGCCGTCTACGCGCTGGCCGTGAGCGGCAGCACCGTCTACGCGGGGGGCCGGTTCACGAGCATCGGAGGCCAGTCGAGAAACCGCATCGCGGCCCTCGACGCCAGCACGAACACGAACAACGCCACCGCCTGGAATCCCGACGCGAACTCGGTCGTGTCGGCGCTGGCCGTGAGCGGCACCACCGTCTACGCGGGGGGCTGGTTCTGGGCAGTCGGGGGCCA
Source organism: uncultured delta proteobacterium (assembly GCA_963721145.1). Lineage (GTDB taxonomy): Bacteria > Myxococcota > Myxococcia > Myxococcales > Anaeromyxobacteraceae > Anaeromyxobacter. The sequence goes on from CAVRIC010000002.1 coordinate 1,389,654, forward strand.
GACGAGGAATGGGATCGTCGCCATCGACTCGACCGGCAGCCCCACTTCCTGGGATCCGAACGCGAACGGCGACGTGTTCGCGCTCGCCGTGAGCGGCAGCACCGTGTACGCGGGAGGATTGTTCACGAGCATCGGAGGCCAGTCGAGGATGTACGTCGCTGCGATCGACGGGACGGGCGCCGCCACCGACTGGAACCCAGACGCGGACGCCGGGGTATACGCTCTCGCTGCGAGCGGCAGTACGGTCCGAGCGGGAGGCGACTTCACCAGGATCGGGGTTGACCCTTTCACATGTTACGCCGAGCTGGCGCAGTAGCACTCACGCCCATCCCTCAATTCATGGCGACAACTTCGATGGCCAGCTCGGCGTCCTTCGCAGCCTCGTTCCTGGCCTCTCACCGCCCAGCACGTGTCACGCCCGCGCCAGCAACACGATCGCGCCCACCGCGACGGCGACCGCCATGGCCTTCCTGGCCGTGAGCTTCTCCATCCCCGTGGCGAGCGAGATGGCGAGCGCGACGACGAAGCTCATGTTCGCGATGGGGATGACGACGCTCGCTTCGCCCTGCTCGACGGCGCGCATGAGGAAGTAGGCGATCAGGAACACGAGCGTCCCGGACAGCGCCGAATATCGGGCCTTCTCGCGCGTGAAGGTCAGCCGGCGGTCCTTCGCGAGCGCGTAGATCCCGCCGCCGACGATCCAGCTCGACGAGATGAGGAGCAGCAGCGGCCTGGGCGAGACGTGGACCAGCATCGCCTTCTTGGTCACGACGCCATACCCAGCGCGGAACAGCGAGGCCGCGACGACCGCCCCGACGAAGAGCGCGTGCCTCGCGCGGTGAGGGGACAAGGCGGGCGGGTTGGAGAGCAGGAAGACCGCCAGCACCCCGAGCGCGACCCCGGCGCCCTTCGCCGCCCCGATGCTCTCGTCGAGCAGCAGGAACGAGAGGACCACGACCGCCACCGTGTTGAGCCGGTAGATGGTCGATCCCAGGCCGAGATCCACGTGGGTGAAGCTCTCGAGCAGCAGGATGTTCGAGGTGACGAGCAGCGCTCCCGCGGCGAGGCCGAAGCCGACGGTCGTCGCGTCGAACCGCAGCGGCTCCTTCTGCATCCCGAAGACGACGAGCTGCAGGGCGGTCCAGACGACGCCGATGCCCAGCACCAGCATGCCCCGCGACCGAGCCGAGATGGAGTAGCGCTTGAAGACGAGGTCGTTCAGGCCCGAGAAGGCGAAGCTCAGGAGCGCGAAGCCGACGCCCGGACCGCCGGGAAGCTGCAGGATGTCCGTGGCCAGCGCCATGCGATGGCCGCCAGCATACGACGTCCGGATCGCTATCACGGCGAGTGCGTTCGCGTGTGCCGAGGTGTGCGCTGGGTCGGCATTGCGGCGCTCGACGGCACGTGCAACGCTTCCTCGCGAGCTGCCCCCCAACCCGCTGGGAGAACCGATGCGCGCGAACACCGACCCCAAGCCGCCGCCCGCCGGCGCGGACCTCCCCGTCGATCCCGCCACGCTCTACCCGGAGGACGACGGCTTCCTCGCCCGACGCGCCAAGGCCCGCCGCGCGAAGCTGCTCGCGGGCGTGGCCGAGACCGTGCGGCGCGCGCTCGCGCCCGGCGAGACGATCCGGTACGTCGCCCGCGGCGTCCGCTACTTCCTGTTCGAGCACGTCTTCGGCGGCGCGGCGGTCGCGCAGTACCACAACATGACCGCGCTCGTCCTGACCGACCGCCGGCTCCTCCTCCTGCAGATCGGCCGCAGCGGGAAGGCCGGGGACATCAAGAACGAGGTCCCGCTCGCGGCGATCCAGGGGGCGAAGAAGGGCTTCATGGGCTTCCGCATCCAGCTCGCGGACGGCACGAAGCTCAGGTTCGTCTCGGTGAGCGGTCGCGACCGGAAGCGGCTCGAGGCGCTGCTGCCCACGTCGAGCGCCCCGACGGCCGCCGGGCCATCGCTCGTCCATCTCTGCCCCGCCTGCCTCTCGCCGGTCCCCGGCGCGGTCGGCGCCACGCTGATCTGCCCGCAGCCGGGATGCCGGATTCCCTTCCGCAACCCGCGGAGGGCGGCACGCCTCTCCGCGCTGGTCCCCGGGCTCGGCGACCTCTACCTCCGCCATCACTTCTTCGGGTCCATCGAGTTCCTCGGCTCCATGGTGATGCTCGGCCTCGGGGTCTCCTTCGCGCTCCAGGCGATCGCCGATCGGCAGGCGTCGAGCTTCGTGACCGCCGGGGTGCTCGCGATCCTCTTCGTCGGGCTGCCGCGCGTCATCGACTACCGGCTCACGCTGCACATGGGCAGGAAGGGGCTCGTTCCGCTCGCGCTCGCGCCGGCGCCGGGAGCGCAAGCCCGCAACCTCCCGTCCTACCCGCGCTGGAGCCCGCTCCTGTTCGTCGTCGGGCTCGCGGCGACGGGCGCCATCATCGCCTTCGTCTCGCGGGACCTGCGCCACGACTCGGCCGTCCGCGAGGCCGGTGAGCTCGCGGCGCAGGGTCGCTTCGACGACGCACAGGCCCGATGGGCGGCGATCGAGCGGGACGGCGGCGTCGACGAGGCGCGCCGGGTGAAGTTCGCCCTCGCCCTGCTCGACGCCGGCGACCTCGAGGGCGCCGGCTCGCTCGAGGCGGGCTTCCAGGGCACGAAGATCGACGCCAGCCTGGCGGGCCAGTGGAATGCCGCCTCCAAGCGCGAGCACGCCGCGATCGAGGACTTCGAGCAGGGGGTCGCAGCGCTCGTGGCGGGGGACGCCTCGGCCTGGACCCGCCTCGATCGTGCGCTGGCCTACTTCCACGGCGTGACCCGGCCGCACGTGCCGCGGAGCCGGGGAGAGCTGCACGCCCACCTCGCCGAGGGCGTGCTCCGCGAGCCCCTCTCCGAGCGGGACCTCGAGACCGCGCGACGCTGGGTGGACGGGCTCGGCGACGCCCCCGCTGCGGAGATCGCGGCAGTCCGCGCCGCCTACCACTCGGCCGGTGGAAGGCGGGACGAGGCGCGGAGCGCGCTCGCAGCGCTCGACGGCGCGGCGTTGCCCACCTCGTTCCAGCTCCTCGCGCTCGAGGCGCGAGCCCGGATCGCCGAGAGCGACGGCGATCGCGCCGCCGTACGCGGGATGGCGCAGGCGCTCCCGCGGGCCAAGCTCGACGATCACGAGGAGGAGCGGCTCGATGCGGTTCTCGAGCGGGTGAAATGACCGCACCCCCCGTCGCCAGCGGCGCGGTGGGAGCTACGGCGCTCCCGAGCCGACGACGGCCGAGACGAGCCGCTCCATGCTCCGCTGGTGCGAGCCCGCCCAGTACACGCGTCCGCACGAGCTGCAGCGGCGAAATGCGTCGTGCCGCTGGCGGACCGCGGGTGGCAGCTCGTCGGCGACGTCCTCCTTCCGGACGCTCTCGAGGAGCGCGTTGCAGCGGAGGCAGCGCCGGAACGGAGCGATGGAACGGGCCAGATCGAGGCGACGGACGACCTCCGTGAGCTGACGCCGCGGGTCGCTCTCCCGGACGCAGTACCCGTGGGTCACGATCGCGCGCTTCAGCAGGCCCCGATCGCGCGTCAGCACGATCCGGTGCTCGGCGGCCGCGACCAGGGCGATCTCCTCGTCGCGCGCGTCGCTGCGCCACCGGGCGTCGAACCCGAGCATCCGCAGATGGCGCGCCAGGCGGCCGAGGTGCCCGTCCAGGACGAACCGGACCTCGCGCAGCGGAGCGGGGCGAACGCGCAGCAGCGGCGTGATGTCTATCGACTCGAAGACCGGATAGACGCTCACCCGCGCACCGTCCCGGACGGCCCACGAGAAGTCCACCGACTTCCCATCCGCCAGGATGAGATCGACTTCCGTGTGAGGGACGCCCAGGGCCTCGATGACGTCCTTGACCGACGGCGCACCGCCGAACTCGTGCAGGAACGAGACCCCCCGCCGACCCCGCGGAAGGAAGTCGTTCAGCTCGGCATAGAAGCGAAAGCTCGCGCGCTTCATCGGGGTACCTTCGAGGGATAACGGCCGAGGTCCTCCGGGTCCACCGACGCCCCTCCGCGGAGTGGCAAAAACGGCCAGCCGCCACGGGCGGAGCGGACATCGTCCGCCGCGACGCCGCGGCATAGAGTCGCGCACGCCGTTCGATCTCCCGCCGGCAGAGGTGTGCATGTCGAGCTCGTCACGGTCCTTCCTCGAAGCACGCGACTTCCTGCTCACCCATCGAACCGATTACGACAACGCGGTCCGGGGGTTCCGCTGGCCCCGGCTCTCCCGGTTCAACTGGGCGCTCGACCACTTCGACGAGCTGGCCCGGAGCAACGACGCCATCGCGCTGTGGGTCGTCGACGAGTCGGGTGGCGAGATCAAGCTGTCCTTTGCCGAGCTCTCCCGGCGTTCCAATCGGGTGGCCAACTTCCTCCGCGCCCAGGGTGTCCGGCGAGGCGACGCGGTGCTGATGATGCTCGGCAACGTGGTGCCGCTCTGGGAGGTGATGCTCGCCTGCATGAAGCTCGGCGCCGTCATCATCCCGGCCACCACCCTCCTCACCACCGAGGACCTGAAGGACCGGTTCGCGCGAGGCGGCGTACGCCACGTCATCGTGGGCGACGCGGACACCGGGAAGTTCGACGCGCTCCCCGGCGCCTACGGGCGCATCGTGGTCGGCGGCGACCGCGCAGGCTGGACGAACCTCGAGGGCGCCCGCGCCGCGTCGACGGACTTCAGCCCGGACGGCCCGACCGACGCCAGCGACCCGCTGCTGCTCTACTTCACCTCGGGCACCACCGCGAAGCCCAAGCTCGTGTCGCACAGCCACCAGAGCTATCCGGTCGGCCATCTCTCCACGATGTACTGGATCGGGCTGATGCCGGGGGACGTCCACTTCAACATCAGCTCGCCGGGCTGGGCCAAGCACGCCTGGAGCAACGTCTTCGCGCCGTGGAACGCCGGCGCCACGGTGTTCATCTACAACTACGCGCGCTTCATCGCCAAGGCCACGCTCGACGTGATCGCCCGCTGCGGCGTGACGTCCCTCTGCGCCCCGCCCACCGTGTGGCGCATCCTGATCCAGGAGGACCTCGCCGCGTATCCGGTGAAGCTGCGCGAGCTGGTCGGGGCAGGCGAGCCCTTGAACCCCGAGGTGATCGAGCAGGTCCGGAAGGCCTGGGGGCTCGTCATTCGCGACGGCTATGGCCAGACCGAGACCACCTGCCAGATCGGCAATTCACCCGGCCAAAAGGTGAAGGCCGGCTCGATGGGGCGGCCGATGCCGGGCTACCGCGTCGCGCTGCTTGGGGACGACGACAAGCCCGCGCGCGAAGGCGAGATCTGCCTCGCCCTCGACGAGCGCCCGGTCGGGCTGATGGACGGCTACAAGGACGACCCGGCGAAGACGGCGCACCTGATGCGCAACGGCCACTACCACTGCGGAGACGTCGCCAACGTCGACGACGAGGGCTACTTCACCTACGTCGGCCGGATGGACGACGTGTTCAAGTCCTCCGACTACCGCATCAGCCCCTTCGAGCTGGAGAGCGCGCTCATCGAGCACGAGGCGGTGGCGGAAGCCGCCGTCGTGCCCAGCCCCGATGCACGGCGGCTGACGGTGCCCAAGGCGTTCCTGGTGCTCCGCGACGGGTACCAGGCGAACCCCGAGCTGGCCCTCTCGATCTTCAAGCACATCCGCACGGCCCTCGCCCCGTACAAGCGCATTCGCCGGATCGAGATCGCGGAGCTGCCGAAGACCATCTCGGGGAAGATCCGCAGGAGCGAGCTGACACGCCTCGAGAAGCAGCAGCGCCTCTCCACCAGCAGGGGCGAGCGCGAGTTCCTCGAGGAAGACTTCACCGAGCTGAAGGCGTGAGCGCGGCGCCCGGCCGGCCCTCCCGAGGATCCCCATGATCGACGTGTCCGCGGAGTTCGAGGCGCTCGCCGAGTATCGGCCCAGGAACAAGATCCGCTTCGTGACCGCCGCGGCGCTGTTCGACGGCCACGACGCCGCCATCAACATCGTGCGGCGGATCCTGATGGATCGGGGGGTCGAGGTCATCCACCTCGGCCACAACCGCTCGGTGGAGGAGGTCGTCACCGCCGCGCTGCAGGAGGACGCGCACGGCATCGCCATCAGCTCCTACCAGGGCGGCCACCTCGAGTACTTCAAGTACGTGATCGACTCGCTGAAGCAGCGCGGGGGCGAGCACATCCAGGTCTTCGGCGGCGGCGGCGGCGTGGTCGTTCCCGCCGAGATCCGCGAGCTGCAGGCGTATGGCGTCGCCCGGATCTACAGCCCGGAGGACGGGCAGCGCATGGGCCTGCACGGGATGATCGGCGAGATCGTGCGCCTGTGCGACGCGGATCTGTCCGTCCATGCCCCGAGGTCGCTCGACGACATCACCGGCCATGGCGACCGGGCCTGGCGCGCGCTCGCGAGGCTCATCACCGCCCTCGAGAACGACGGCGCGGACGCGAAGGTGGTGATGGCGCTCCACGCGCAGTCCAGGATCAAGAAGGTGCCGGTGCTGGGGATCACCGGCACCGGCGGGGCCGGCAAGTCGAGCCTGACCGACGAGCTGATCCGGCGCCTCCGCCTCGATCAGGACGACGCGCTGCGCATCGCGGTGATCAGCATCGATCCGACGCGGCGCAAGAGCGGCGGTGCGCTGCTCGGCGACCGCATCCGCATGAACGCGATCGGCCCCTGGGCGGGAGGCCCCCGGGTCTACGTGCGCAGCCTCGCCACGCGCGACACCCAGACCGAGGTCAGCCGCGCGCTGCCCGACGTGCTCGCCGCCGTGAAGATCGCCGGCTTCGACCTGGTGATCGTCGAGACCCCCGGCATCGGCCAGGGCGATGCCGCGATCGTCCCGCTCGTGAGCCTCCCGCTGTACGTGATGACGCCGGAGTTCGGCGCGGCGAGCCAGCTCGAGAAGATCGACATGCTCGACTTCGCGGAGCTCGTCGCCATCAACAAGTTCGACCGCAAGGGCGCAGCCGACGCGCTGCGGGACGTCTCGAAGCAGGTGCAGCGCAACCGCGGCGCGTTCTTGGAGCCGCTCGAGGCGATGCCGGTGTTCGGCACGATCGCGAGCCGGTTCAACGACGACGGCGTCACCGCCCTGTACCAGGCGTTGAAGCTGCGCCTGCGCGAGCTGGGCTTGCCGCTCCGGGAGGGACGCCTGCCTCCGGTGAAGACCCGCCACAGCACGCACCAGAGTCCGCTCGTCCCGGGCGCTCGCGTCCGCTACCTCGCCGAGATCTCGGACGCCGTCCGCGGCTACAAGCGGCGCGCGCGGGAGCAGGCTGCGCTCGCGCGCGAGCTGCAGCAGCTCCGGGCCACGCAGCGCATGGCGCTGGCGGCGCACCCGGACCACCCGGAGACCGCCGCGGCGATCGAGCCGCTCGTGCAGGCGCGCGCAGCCAGGCTGGATCCGGGCGCGCACCAGGCGCTGTCCGGGTGGGCGGAGCTGCAGAAGGCCTACGCGGGCGACGCGTACGTCGTGAAGATGCGCAACAAGGAGGTGCGGACCAGCCTCGTCCACACCACCCTGTCCGGCACGAAGATCCGCAAGGTGGTGCTGCCCGGGTACGAGGACGACGGCGAGCGGCTGAAGTGGCTCTTGCTGGAGAACGTTCCGGGCTCGTTCCCGTACACGGCCGGCACGTTCCCGTTCAAGCGCGAGGGCGAGGACCCGACCCGCATGTTCGCCGGAGAGGGAGATGCCTTCCGCACCAACCGGCGGTTCAAGCTCGTCTCGGAGGGAATGCCCGCCAAGCGTCTGTCGACCGCGTTCGACTCGGTGACGCTCTACGGCTGCGACCCCGACTTGCGGCCGGACATCTACGGGAAGGTCGGCAACTCCGGCGTCAGCATCGCGACGATCGACGACCTGAAGGTCCTGTACTCCGGCTTCGACCTCTGCGATCCGGCCACGTCGGTGAGCATGACCATCAACGGGCCCGCGCCGGCGATCCTGGCGATGTTCATGAACGCCGCCATCGACCAGCAGCACGAGAAGTTCGCGGCCGCGAACGGCCGTGAGCCCACCGAGAGCGAGGCGAGGACGATCCGCGAGTGTGCGCTCGCGAACGTGCGCGGGACGGTGCAGGCCGACATCCTGAAGGAGGACCAGGGCCAGAACACGTGCATCTTCTCGACCGACTTCAGCCTGAAGGTGATGGGGGACATCGCCGAGTGCTTCGTGCGCAACCAGGTGCGCAACTTCTACTCGGTGAGCATCAGCGGGTACCACATCGCCGAGGCGGGTGCGAACCCCATCAGCCAGCTCGCCTTCACCCTGAGCAACGGCTTCACCTTCGTCGAGGCCTACCTCGCGCGCGGGATGCACATCGACGACTTCGCGCCGAATCTGAGCTTCTTCTTCTCGAACGGCATGGACCCGGAGTACACCGTGCTCGGCCGCGTGGCGCGCCGCATCTGGGCCGTGGCGATGCGCGATCGCTATGGCGCCAACGAGCGGAGCCAGAAGCTGAAGTACCACGTGCAGACCTCGGGCCGCTCGCTGCACGCGCAGGAGATCGCGTTCAACGACATCCGCACGACGCTGCAGGCGCTGGTCGCGATCTACGACAACTGCAACTCGCTCCACACCAACGCCTACGACGAGGCCATCACCACGCCCACCGAGGAGAGCGTGCGCCGGGCGATGGCGATCCAGCTCATCATCAACCGCGAGTGGGGCCTCGCGAAGAACGAGAACCCGAACCAGGGCGCGTTCGTCATCGACGAGCTGACCGAGCTGGTCGAGGAGGCGGTGCTGGCCGAGTTCGAGAGGCTCTCGGAGCGCGGCGGCGTGCTCGGCGCGATGGAGACCGGCTACCAGCGCAGCAGGATCCAGGAAGAGAGCATGCACTACGAGATGCTCAAGCACACCGGCGAGTATCCGATCATCGGGGTGAACACCTTCCGCAGCCCGCACGGGGACCCGGTGCCGGACCACATCGAGCTGGCGCGCTCGACCGAGGACGAGAAGCGATCGCAGCTCGCGCGGCTCCAGGAGTTCCAGGCGCGTCACGCGGACGAGGCGCCGCTGCTCCTGCGCCGCCTGAAGCAGGCGGTGATCGAGGACCGGAACGTCTTCGAGGTGTTGATGGACGCGGTGCGGGCGTGCTCGCTCGGGCAGATCACGGGCGCGCTCTTCGAGGTGGGTGGGCAGTACCGGCGTAACGTGTAGAGACTGGAACCAGGGAGACTGGAACATGGAATACACCGCACCGATTCGCGACATGCAGTTCGTCCTCCGTGAGCTCGCCCCGCTGGAGGAGGTGAACCGCCTGCCCGGCTGCGGCGACGTGACCCCGGACGTGGCCACCGCGATCCTCACGGAGGCGGGGCGGCTCGCCGGCGAGGTGCTGTCGCCCCTGAACGCCAGCGGCGACCGCGAGGGCGCCCGCTGCCAGGACGGGGAGGTCACCACCGCGCGCGGGTGGATCGAGGCCTACCGTCAGTTCACTGCGGCCGGCTGGAACGCGCTGTCGTGCCACCCGGAGTACGGCGGGCAGGGCGCGCCCCGGCTGGTCTCCGCGCTCGTCGAGGAGATGTGGAACGGCGCGAACGTCTCGTTCGCGCTGTGCCCGATGCTCACGCGCGGCGCCATCGAGGCCATCGAGCTCTCCGGATCGGACGCCATCAAGCGCACCTACCTCCCGAAGCTCGTGAGCGGCGAGTGGACCGGAACGATGATGCTGACCGAGCCGCAGGCGGGATCGGATCTCGCCGCGGTGCGCACGCGCGCCGTGCCGCAGAAGGACGGCACGTATCTCCTGGAGGGCCAGAAGATCTTCATCACCTACGGCGAGCACGACCTCACCGAGAACATCATCCACCTCGTGCTCGGCCGGACGCCGGACGCGCCGGAGGGCGTGAAGGGCATCTCGCTGTTCGTGGTGCCGAAGTTCCTGCTGAACGCGGACGGGAGCCCCGGCGCCCGCAACGACGTGCGCTGCGTGTCCATCGAGCACAAGCTCGGCATCCACGCGAGCCCGACCGCGGTGCTGTCCCTCGGCGACAAGGGCGGCGCGGTCGGCTGGCTCGTCGGCCAGGAGAACCGCGGCCTCGAGTACATGTTCATCATGATGAACGCGGCGCGCTTCTCCGTCGGCGTGGAAGGGATCGGCCTCTCCGAGCGCGCCTACCAGCGGGCGCTGGCGTACGCGCGCGAGCGGGTCCAGGGGACGGAGCTCGGCACGAAGAGCCGCGACAAGGTGGCGATCATCCGCCACCCCGACGTCCGCCGGATGCTGATGCTCATGAAGTCGCGCACGGAGGCCATGCGCGCGCTCGCCTGCGTCGTCGCGGCGGCGATGGACACCGCCCGCTGCCATCCGGACGCCGAGCAGCGCGCGAAGAGCCAGGCCTTCGTGGAGCTCATGATCCCCGTCGTGAAGGGGTGGAGCACCGAGAACGCGATCGACATCGCCTCGCTCGGCGTGCAGATCCACGGCGGGGCGGGGTTCATCGAGGAGACCGGCGCCGCGCAGCACCTGCGCGATGCGCGCATCACCACGATCTACGAGGGGACGACCGGGATCCAGGCGGCGGACCTGATCGGCCGCAAGATCGCGCGCGACGGCGGGCGGGCCGTCCGCCAGGTGATCGAGGACATGCGCGCGGTCGAGACGCAGCTCGAGCAGGAGAAGTCGGCGGGCCTCTCGGCCGTCGCCGCACGGCTGCGCGACGGCATCGGCGCGCTCGAGCAGGCGGTGCAGTCCATCCTGTCCACCTACGGCACGGACATCCGCAAGGCGTCGGTGGGCGCCGTGCCGTTCCTGGAGCTGTTCGGCACCGTGGCCGGGGGATGGCAGTCCGCCCGCGCCGCGCTCGTCGCGCACCGGCACCTCGCCTCGGGGCGCGAAGACTCCGGCTTCCTGCGGGCCAAGCTCAGCACGGCCCGCTTCTACGCCGATCACGTCCTCGTGCGAGCCCCCGGGCTGGCGCGCACGGTGGTGTCCGGCGCCGAGGGCGCCCTGTCGATCGAGGACGAGAACTTCTGACGCCGCGCAGGCGTGACCTGGACGTGGACGTGGTCGTGGTCTTCGACTTCGACCAGCTTCTACGAGGATCGGTCGAGGTCTAGGTCCACGTCCACGTCCAGGTCCACGTCCAGGTCCACGTTCACACGGGGGACGCGAGGACGGGTTCGGTCTGGCCGGCCTGCCTCCTGCGGTACTCGCCGGGCCGCACGCCGGTCCACCGCTTGAACGCCCGATGGAAGGCGCTCGTCTCCTCGAACCCGAGCGAGACGGCGATGTCGGCGACGCTCAGCCGGCTGCCGCACAGGTGGTGGATCGCGGCATCGCGGCGCAGCTGGTCCTTGATGCCCTGGTAGCTCGATCCCTCGGCGTCGAGCCGGCGGCGCAGCGTCGTCGGGGCCACGTGGAACTCCCGGGCGACGTCTTCCAGCAAGGGCCACCCCGCCGTGCCGATGCTCCCGCGGAGCCGGCGGCGCACGCGCGCCGTCCAGCTGTCCTCGTTCTTGTACTTGAGGAACACCGACTGGGGCGCGACGCGCAGGAACTTCTTGAGGGTGGTCGCGTTCTGGACCACCGGCGCCGCGAGCTGCCCCGCGTCGAAGCGGACCGCGGTGTACTCCGCGTCGAAGCGCAGGTGCTTCGAGTACATGACCAAGTACTCCCGCGCGTGCGGCGGTCTCGGGTGGGCGAACTCCGCCAGCGTCAGCGGGATCCGCCGTCCCGCCAGCCAGCACATCATCCCGTGCACCATGATGAGGAACGTCTCGTCCGCGAAGCGGCGGGCCGGCGCCGACTCGATCCGGTTCGTCAGCCGGATCACCGCGTCCGGTCCTTCGATCCGCAGCTCGGCGCGGATGTCGTCCAGGAACACCCCGAACCCTCTGACGATGCGCTTCAGCGCGCGTTCCAGGGTCCCGCTGTGCAGCATGGCATGCGACAGGAGCGCGAAGGAGCCGCACTTCATCCGGCGCCGGTCGAGCCCGAAGAACTCGTCGTCGAGCTCGCGCGCAACCGCCAGCCACACGGCCGAGAACGACTCCGCTGGCACGCGCGCGCTGGCCGCCCCGAGCAGCTCCGCCGGGATGCCGACCGACCGCAGCACCCGTGCCCGCGCCTCGCCGGAGAGGTTGGCGACGGCAGCGCCCACGAAGTGCATCGAGACGGTGTGCTTTTGCATCGGCTTTCGAGGGGTTCCCGTCCCGATGGTACTGCGGCGGCTCGGGGAGTGGCAAAAAGCGCCAGCCACGTCGGCCGGGTCGGGCATCGCCTCCCCGCGACGCCGGCGCCTAGAGTGTTGCGCGACCGGCTGGAGGGACCCTGATGCCTCTCAAGATCATCGTGACGGCGAAGCGCGTCGAGGACCCGGAGTCGAAGATCGCCGTGAGGCCGGACGGCGCCGGAATCGTGACGGACGGCGTGAACTACAAGATGAACCCCTTCGACGAGATCGCCGTCGAGGAGGCGCTGCGGCTCCGGGAGAAGCACGGCGGCGAGGTGATCGTCGTCTCGATCGGCGGCGAGCGTTCCGTCACGGAGCTCCGCGCCGCGCTGGCCATGGGGGCGGAGCGCGGGATCCTCGTCCGGCACGACGGCCCGCTCGACCCCGTGATCGTGTCGGCGCTCCTCGCGAAGGTGTTCGAGCAGGAGAAGCCCGACCTCGCCATCCTCGGAAAGCAGTCGATCGACGACGACCAGAACCAGGCCGGCCAGTACCTCGCCGAGCGGCTCGGCCTCGGGCAGGCGACGTTCGCCTCGAAGAGGGAGAGCCTCGAGAGCGACGCCGAGCAGAAGAGGCTGCCGGGCGTGGTCCTCTCCGCGGACGGGAAGAGCATCACGGTGATGCGCGAGGTGGACGGCGGCGTCGAGACCCTCGAGGTGAAGCTCCCCGCGGTCGTCACGACGGACCTCAGGCTCAACAAGCCGCGCTTCGCCTCGCTCCCCGGGATCATGAAGGCGAAGAAGAAGGAGGTGAGGGAGATCCCGGCCGCGTCGCTCGGGGTGAACCTCGCTCCCAAGGTGATCCTGAGGAAGCTCGCGGCACCGCCGGCGCGCAAGAGCGGCGTGAAGGTCGCGGACGTCGAGGAGCTGTTCCGGAAGCTGCACGAAGAGGCGAAGGCGCTCTAGCGCCCGGCCCTTCGACTTCGCTTGCCCTGAGCGTAGGGGCTGCCCTGCAGCTCCGAAGCCGAAGGGCTCAGGGTGAACGGATATGAACGTCCTCATCGTGGCAGAGCAGGCAGGCGGAACCGTCCGGAAGGCCACGCTCCACGCGCTCTCCGCCGGACGCGAGGTGGCCGGGCGCACCGGCGGCAAGGTCGCCGTGGCGCTCCTCGGCAGCGGCCTCGACGCGGTCGCGGCCGAGCTGGCGGCGTACGGCGCCGACGTGTACGTCGCCGACGCGCCCGTGCTCCAGCACCCGATCGCCGAGGCGTGGGCGCCGGTGCTCGCCGAGCTCGTGAAGGCGACGGCTGCGACCCATGTCGGCGCGGCTGCCACCGCGCTCGGGAAGGATCTCCTCCCGCGGGTCGCGGCGCGGCTCGAGGCAGGGATGGCGACCGAGGTGCTCGGCTTCGGCGGGGACGGCGCCGCGATCACCTTCAGGCGCCCGATGTGGGCGGGGAACGTGCTCGCGGAGGTGGAGATCGCGACGCCCGTGAAGGTGTTCACCGTGCGGGCGACGGAGTTTCCCGCGGCCGCGAAGGAAGGCCAGGGCGAGCTCAAGAAGGTGGCCGTCTCGGTGGACGCCGCGAGCCTCAGGACCCGCCACGTCGGGTTCGCCGAGGTGAAGAGCGAGCGTCCCGAGCTGACCGAGGCGCGCGCGATCGTGGCAGGCGGCCGCGGGACGAAGGGCGACTTCAAGCCGATCGAGGCGCTCGCCGATGCGCTCGGCGCGGCGGTCGGCGCGACCCGGGCCGCCGTCGACGCGGGCTGGGTCCCGAACGACTGGCAGGTCGGACAGACCGGGAAGGTGGTCGCGCCCGAGCTCTACGTCGCGGCGGGGATCTCCGGCGCGATGCAGCACCTCGCCGGGATGAAGGGCTCGAAGGTCATCGTCGCCGTGAACAAGGACCCCGACGCGCCCATCTTCCAGATCGCGGACTACGGCCTCGTCGCGGACCTCTTCAAGGCGGTACCGGAGCTCCAGGCGAAGGTGAAGTGAAAGTGACGGACAGGTTCCGCTCGATGAGGCAGAGGTCGGGGCTGTCCGGATCCCGGCGCTGCGAGAACCCCAGGCGCGCCATCAGCGAACGGGCAGGGGTGTTCTCGGCGAGCACCTCCCCCTCGAGCCTCACGATGCCGCGTGCGCGCGCCGCCTCGATGAGCAGCTCGAAGAGCCGCACGCCGATGCCCTTCCCCTGCCACGCGTCCGCGACCACGATCGCGACGTGCGCGCTCCCGGGGTCCGCCTTGACGTAGCGCGCCACCGCGATCTGCGTCGACTGGCCTCCGCGCTCGACGAGCCCCACGAGCGCGAGCTCCCGGTCGTAGTCGATCTGCGTGAACCGGATGAGCATCTCGCGGGTGAGCTCCTTCAGTCCGATCATGAAGCGGAAGTGGCGGGCGTTCTCGGAGAGGTTGCGCACGAAGCTCGCTTCCATCTCGGCGTCCTCGGGGCGGATCGGTCGCACCGTGACCGTGACCCCGTCGGGGAGCTGCCAGCGCGCGCCGACGTCCCTCGGGTACGGATGGATCGCCATGTGGCCGTACCGGCCCGCGTCGGGTGCGGGGGGTGCGATCACGATCCGCGCCTGCGACGCGTAGACCTCGCTCGCCGCGGCCACCACGGGACAGAGCTCGAGCTCCCGGATCTCGGGGAGCTCGCTCACGATCTCGGAGACGGCCCAGAGCGTCCGCTCCCAGGCGGCGACCTCTGCCGGCGCCATCCCGCCCGCGGCGGTGAACGCGGGCGTGATGCGGCTCGTCCGCACGAGGGTCCGGATGATCGCGGTGTCGAGCGGAGGCAGCGCGATCACGGGCTCGCCGACGAGGCCCGAGGCGCTCCCCCGCCCGAAGCGGATCACCGGCCCGAAGACGTCGTCGCGCGCGACCCCGACGTAGAGCTCGGCCCCCCTCACCCGCTGTCCGGCGGCGTCGCGGTCGCGCACGTCGATCGTGGCCAGCAGCCGGTGCAGCTCCGCGGTGGTGAGCTGGTCTCGCCCTCGCGCGAGCGCCCCCCGGACGATCTCGCGGGCACGATCGATCTGGGGCATCGCGTCCGGGGCGAGCGGTCCCGGGACCTGCCTGAGCAGGCGCTGGTTCCGTGCGTAGCTCGCGAGGATCCCGAACGCCTCGACGGCGGCCTCCGGCGCCGCGAGCGCGGGCACGCCGGCGTCCACGAACCGCGCGTGGGCGCTCCGCACGAGCCCCTCCCCCATCCAGCACGCGATGAGCGGCTTCGGCTTTCCCCGGCTCGCCGCGATGACCGCCTCTGCGCTCTCGGCGGGCTTCGCGAGCGCCTGCGGCGCGAGCATCGCAAGCACCGCGTCCACGTTCGGGTCCGCGAGGCAGAGCTCCGCCGCCCCGCGATAGCGCTCCGGATCGGCATCGCCGAGGAGATCCACCGGGTTCGCGTGGGAGCCGATGGGCGGGAGGACCGCGTCGAGCTTCCGCCGGGTCTCGTCCGCGAGCGGCGGGATCACCACCCCGAGATCGGCGGCGCGGTCGGCGGCGAGCACGCTCGGGCCGCGGGCGTTCGTCAGGATCGCGAGGCGGTTGCCGCTCACGGCGTGGGGGGTCGCGAGGAGCCAGGCCGCGGCGAACATCTGCTCGACGGACGGAACGCGCACCGCGCCTGCGCGCGCGAGCGCGGCGTCGAAGGCGTCGTCCGCGGAGGTCGCCCGCGCGCCGTCCGCCCCTGCCCCGTGCCGTCCGGCCTTCACCACCACGACCGGCTTGATGCGCGCCGCGACCCGGAGCCCGCTCAGGAACGCGCGCGCGGAGCGGATCGTCTCCACGTACAGGAGGATGCTCTTCGTGGCGCGGTCTAGGGCGAGGTACTCGAGGACCTCTCCGAAGTCGACGTCGAGCGCCTCCCCGAGCGACACCACCGTCGAGAACCCGATCCGGTGCGCCGCCGCCCAGTCGAGCGCGGTGGCGCAGATGGCGCCCGACTGCGAGACGAGGCCGAGCGATCCGGGGCTCGCGCTTCCGTTCGTGAACGTCGCGTTGAGCCGCGCGCCCGGGCGCATCAGCCCGACGCTGCTCGGACCGAAGATGCGCAGCCCGCCGCGCGCCGCATCGGCGAGGAGCTCGCGGATCGCGAGCGCGTCGCGCCCGCCGGCTCGCGCCGCATCGAGGACGCCGACCGGGATCACCGCGCCCCCCACGCGGTGCTGCGCGCAGGCGCGCACGACGCCCGGGAGCGCCACGAGCGGCGACGCGATGATGGCGAGATCGACCTCGCCCTCGACCTCGGCGAGCGAGCTCGAGGAGCGCACGCCAGGGAGAGGATCGGCTGCGGGCTCGCCGATCGCGTGGACCGTCCCCGCGAACCCGCCGGCGACGACGTTCCGAAGGACGCGGCCGCCGACCGAGTCGGCGCCTGCCGACCCGAAGACCGCGATGGCGCGCGGCGCGAAGACTCGCTCGAACGGGTGCGGACGCACGCTTGGGCACACTCGCCGCTTCGATGCGCACCGGGGGACGAGCCGACCGGCACGCGACGTTTATAGCAGCCGCGCCTCGCAGCGCGCCGTGGGGCGCGCACGCCGGAACGGGGCATCCCCGGGGCGTGGACTGCGGCGTTCCGTCACGCGGCTCCGACGAGCTCGTCGAGGAGCGCGCCGCCGTGACGGAACGCGCACCAGCCGTCGCCGACGAGCACGTTCGAGATCCGCGGGTGAAGCGTACGAACGCGTCGCACGGAGTCGAGCGCGAGCGCGGCGTCGCGGAGCTTGCTCGGCGGCAGGAGCACGAGGGAGTCGGCGCGGCTCGAGCGCACGAGGTCGCCGAAGATGACCGTCGTCTCCTCGAGCACCAGCGCGAGCTCGCCGTCCGTCTTCGAGCCCCGCAGCTCCCGCACGCGCAGCCCGGCGAAGGGCTCGTCGCCGTCGCCGAGCCAGCGCTCGCACGGGACGGGAAAGCTCCCGCGCTCGGCGCGAGGCGCGAGCAGCCTGGCCCCCGTACGCGCTGCGATCTCTCGCGCGCCCCGGACATGATGCGAGTTCGTCACGACGATCCACGCAGCCCCGCCCAGCTCGGCGAGGTGCTTCTCGTCGCCCGGCGCGAGCGCCAGCGGATCGACGAGCACGTTGCCGTGCTGGCGCGTCCACAGGAACGAGTTGAAGTCCAGGCGCAGCGCCTCGTCGTAGGCGGACCAGGCGAAGAGATCGGGGCGGTGGAGCTGCTTCATGGTGAGTGCCCGGACCTTCGCGCGCCGGCCTTCACGTCGCGGAGTACCGCCTCCGCTTCAGGATGGGGCGGCCGTCGGGCGTGTGCCCCACGATCTCGTGCGTCGCGCCGGGAGGGAGCGGCACGCCCGCCGGGGCCGCTTCGCCGCGCGCCACGATGGCCTGCTCGTACTTCCGCTTCGCAGCCTCGACCTGCTTGGCGGTGGGGACGGGCACGCGGGCGGCGACGCTGCCCGGCGCTTCCTTGCCACGCCGGGGAGCCGCCCCGCGCCCTGGGCGGCGCCTGGCGGGGACCCCTGTCCTGGTCCGTCTGGATGTGCGGGTCGTCATGGGCCCAACGTGCCGACGCCGCGGACCTTGCGCAAGCGCTTCGCCGCCTACCCGTGTCCACAGTCGAACCGCCGGCGGACCAGCTTCAGCGCGCCCTTCGTCTCGACCACGGCGTGCGTGTGGCGACGGCGCTCGCCCTCCTCCGGGGCGGCGCCCGTCCGCTGCCGGGTCTCGACCGCGACGCGGCGGTGCGCGAAGAGCGCTCCGACGAACCGGCGCGCCGCCTTCTCGACGGCAGGATCCTCGTGAGGCTGCGGCTGTGTGATGGCGACGGACACCGTTCGGGCCGGCTTGTGCTCGACCGGGACGTCCAGGTGGAGCGGCCGCCCGTCGAGCCCGAACTCCTTCGCATCGACCTCCACCACCTCGATGCGCGGCGCGGGCGGGCGCAGCATGCGGGCCGCCGCGAACCGCGCAGCTTCCTTGCGCGTCGCTCCAGGCACGGCGGCCACCGAGGCGACTGCCGTCCGCGAGATGAGCTTCCGATCCACGAACGCCTTCACGAGCGCCGTCCGGTACTCGCCGTCGAAGCCCGCCGCGTCGGCATCGACGAGGTGCGCCGCCACCTGGGCGAAGTAGTTGGGCGCCACCGGCGCGGCGCGCGTGGCGTCCGCGAGCAGCCGGCCCAGGTCCTTCGCCACCGCCGCGAGGTCGGCGCTGGTCGGCTTCCCGGACCGCAGCCGGAGCATGCCCGAGAGGGCATCGTAGAACGCGCCGGTGAAGACGCGCGAGAACGAGTGGACCTCTGCGCAGAGGCTCTTCGCCGGCGCGTAGTCGGGGAGCGTGTTCGAGTCCACGTACTCGAAGCTGTTCCAGGCGTTGCGCAGGCTGTCCTGGTCGACGTCGTCGGGCTGCGTCTGCCGGATGGCCCAGCCGAGCTGCTCCGCGACGCGCGTCAGCTCCGACGGCTTTCGCTGCTTCAGCGCCTTCAACGACGCGGCGCGAACGGTGGGCAGCTGCAGCGCGGAGAGGATGGCGCTCATGTCGCCGAACGACTCGTGGAACGCACCCACCTCGAGGAACGGCGCGTCCCACAGCTCCGGTCGATGCGCGTCGAGGCACGCGTGCCCCAGCTCGTGGCAGGCGACGTCCGGGCTCTCGCCGGAGTACACGGTCTTTCCGCCCGCGGTCGCGTGGAAGAACGCCAGCTGCGAGCGGTCGTAGTACGCGTTCAGGTCATTGCCCTCGTCCAGGCCGACGGGGAGCTTGGCTCCCGGCTGCCAGCGGCGCAGGCCGAGAATCGGCGCCCAGAAGTCGGCGCCGCGCCGGAGCGACTCCGCAGCGGTCCAGTACCGGAACCCGGGAGTCCCGGGCTCGTACCGCCCCGCCGGGACGGCCGGCCCGTTGATCTCGAGCCCGAGCGGGCGCTTCCCGAGCTTCGGTACCGGACGCTCGAGCGTCGGGTAGCCCATCGGGTCATCCTGCCAGGCGAGCACCGAGGGCGCCGCTGCCGCCTTCCGACCGCCGGCTCCCTTCGCTCGACGCCGAGAAGCCGAGCGCCTGCTGCGGATCCGTGCCATCGTCGCACCCCCGTGGCTGTCATACGGACAGCGAAGGGCGCATCGTCTGGCGGGACGTGCCCGCGGTCAAGCACCCTCACGGGCGGGCGGGCGTGCCGCCGCCTACACGCCCGGGCCGCCGCCCGCGGCAGCGGCGCTTGCCGCGGCCTCGCCCAGCTTCTGGCGGAGGAGCGCGAGGCACGAGTGACAGGTCACGCCTCGTGGGTGCTTCGTGGAGTGGTCGTCCGCGATCGGGGATCCGCACAGGATGCGGTGTCGCTCGGTGTCGTAGTAGTGAACCAGTCGATCGGCCGTCTGCTTTTCCATGACATCTCTCTTTCGCTCTAATTGATAACCAGCGCGCCGGGCGGGTGCACGAGGCACCAGGGTCCCGAGCGCCGCCAGCGCGGCGGGACGCGGTCCTTCCGCGCAGCGCGCGCGGCGGGACCCCCGTTCGCGTTCCGTGAACCTGGCCCGTGAGGGATGCACCGAGCATCCACTGCGTGGCCTAGAGTCGGCGCGACCCGACGCGGCGCCGTTCCGCGACGGAGCTTCTGCTGCGGTCGCCAATCCCATGCCCGACGCCTTTCTCGTGCTCAATGCAGGCTCTTCCTCCATCAAGTTCTCGCTCCACGTCGAGCGGGGCGGGGCGCTCGCCCCGGACGCGCGCGGCCAGATCGAGCGGCTCGAGGGCGAAGGAGCGCCGCACTTCGTCGCGCGACGCCCGGACGGCGCCGTGCTCGCGGAGCGGGACTGGCCGGAGCGCTCCCATCTCGGCCACGCAGGGGCGGTGATGCACCTGCTGGATTTCGTCCGCGGCGCGCTCGGGGCAAGGACGCTGGCCGGCGTGGGCCACCGGGTGGTTAACGGCGGGACTGCGTTCACGGCGCCCGTCCGGATCGACGACGCCGTGCTGGCGCGGCTGCAGACCTTCGTCCCGCTCGCACCGCTGCACCAGCCGCACAACCTCGGGCCCATCCGCGTCCTGCTCGAGCTCGACCGCGCCCTGCCGCAGGTGGCCTGCTTCGACACCGCGTTCCACCGCACGATGCCGCCGGTGGCCGAGCGCTTCGCGCTGCCGGAGGAGCTCCACGCGGCGGGCCTCCGGCGGTACGGCTTCCACGGGCTCTCCTACGAGTACGTGGCGGAGACGCTCGCCTCGCTCGATCCCGCCGCCGCGCGCGGCCGGACGGTGGCCATGCACCTCGGCAACGGCGCCAGCATGTGCGCCCTGCTCGAGGGGCGCAGCGTCGGCACCACCATGGGCTTCAGCGTCCTCGACGGCCTCTGCATGGGCACGCGCTGTGGCGCGCTCGACCCTGGCGCGGTGCTCTGGCTCCTCGAGGAGCGTGGCCTGGATGCCCGCGCCGTCGAGCGCCTCCTCTATGACCGATCGGGCTTGCTCGGCGTCTCCGGGATCTCGAGCGACATGCGCACCCTGCTCGCCTCGCCGGACCCGCGCGCGCGCCTCGCCGTCGACCTGTTCGTCTACCGGATCGCCCGCGAGCTGGGGGCGCTGGCCGCCGCGCTGGGCGGGCTGGACGCCGTCGTCTTCACCGGCGGCATCGGCGAGAACGCCCCCGCGATCCGGGAGCGCGTGTGCCGCGACGCGGCCTGGCTCGGCGTGGAGCTCGACCCGGCCGCCAACGCGGCAGGCGGCCCCCGCATCACCACCGCCCGGAGCGACGTGTCCGTGTGGGTGATCCGCACCGACGAGGAGCTGACCATCGCGCGGCACGCTCGCCGGCTGCTCGGGCGTGACGCAGGGGCACAGGAGGGATCCACCGTGACCGCGAGAGCATCGATTCCCGAAGCGAGCTCGAGCATGTCCGCGTTCGGCCCGGCCCGCTCGACCGTGCCGGGCGCGCCGCTCGCGCCCGAGGAGCTCCGCCAGCTCCACGCCTTCTGGCGTGCGTGCAACTACCTCGCGCTCGGCATGATCTACCTGCGGGACAACCCGCTCCTGCGCGAGCCGCTCCGTCCCGAGCACGTGAAGAGCCGGCTCCTCGGCCACTGGGGGGCGACCCCCGCCCTCTCCTTCGTGTACACGCACCTGAACCGGATCATCCGCGCGCGGAACCTGGACGCGCTGTTCCTGGCCGGGCCCGGGCACGGCGCGCCCGGGGTGCTGGCTCCGCTGTATCTGGAGGGCACCTACTCCGAGGTCTACCCGGACAAGAGCCTCGACGAGGAAGGGCTCCGGCGCTTCTTCAAGCAGTTCTCGTTCCCCGGCGGCGTCGGCAGCCACTGCACGCCGGAGACGCCGGGCTCGATCCACGAGGGCGGCGAGCTCGGCTACGTCCTCTCGCACGCCTGCGGCGCGGCGTTCGACAACCCGGACCTGCTCGTGGCCGCGGTGGTGGGCGACGGCGAGGCCGAGACCGGCCCGCTCGCCACGTCATGGCACGTGAACAAGTTCCTGAACCCGATCCGCGACGGTGCGGTGCTGCCGGTCCTGTCGCTGAACGGCTACAAGATCGACAACCCCACCCTGCTCTCCCGGATCGCCCCCGACGAGCTGGAGGGCCTTCTGCGCGGGTACGGCTGGACGCCGTTCCTGGTCGAGGGCTCCGACCCGGACTCGATGCATCAGGCGATGGCCGCCACCCTCGACCGCTGCGTGGAGGCGATCCGCGGGGCGCAGGCGGAGGCGCGCCGGACCGGGGTGGCCTCCCGGCCGCGCTGGCCCATGATCGTGCTGCGCGCGCCCAAGGGCTGGACCGCGCCGTCGGAGGTGGACGGCCACAAGCTCGAGGGCTCCTGGCGGGCGCACCAGGTCCCCATCGCGCGCGTGAAGACGGATCCCGACCGCCTGGCGGTGCTCGAGCGCTGGATGCGCAGCTACCGGCCCGAGGAGCTCTTCGACGCGGCCGGGGCGCCGGTCGCGACCGTGCGCGAGGTCGCGCCGAGGGGTCCGCGCCGCATGGGCGCGAACCCGCGCGCGAACGGAGGGCTCGTGAAGAGGGCGCTGCGCCTGCCCGACTTCCGGCGGTACGCGGTGACGGTGGCTGCGCCCGGGCAGGCGAAGGCGGAGAACACCCGTCCGCTGGGCGCCTTCCTGCGCGACGTGCTGCGCGCGGACCCCGGCAACTTCCGCCTCTTCGGGCCCGACGAGACGACCTCGAACAGGCTGGACGCGGTGTACGAGGCTTCGCGAAAGCTCTGGCTCGCCGAGACCCTCCCGGAGGACGCGGACGGCGGCCACCTCGCACCGGACGGCCGCGTCATCGAGATGCTGTCGGAGCACACGCTGGAGGGGATGCTGGAGGGGTATCTCCTCACCGGACGGCACGGGCTGCTGTCGTCCTACGAGGCGTTCGTGCACGTCATCGACTCGATGTTCAACCAGCACGCGAAGTGGCTCTCCATCTGCAACCGCCTGTCGTGGCGGGAGGAGATCGCGTCGCTCAACCTGCTCGTCACCTCGACGGTGTGGCGACAGGACCACAACGGGTTCACGCATCAGGATCCCGGGTTCCTGGATGTGGTCGTGAACAAGAGCTCGGAGGTCACCCGGATCTACCTGCCCCCCGACGCGAACTGCCTCCTGTCCGTGGCGGATCACTGCCTACGCAGCGAGAACTACGTGAACGTGATCGTCGCGGACAAGCAGCTCCACCTTCAGTACCTGGCGATGGACGACGCCGTCGCCCACTGCGCGAAGGGGATCGGGATCTGGGACTGGGCCAGCAGCGACGAGGGCCACGCGCCCGACGTCGTCATGGCGTGCGCCGGCGACATCCCCACGCTGGAGGCGCTCGCGGCCACCGCGATGCTGCGGGACGCCTTCCCGGATCTGAAGCTCCGGTTCGTGAACGTGGTGGACCTGTTCAAGATGCAGCCCGACTCGGAGCACCCGCACGGCCTCTCCGACCGCGACTTCGACTCCATCTTCACGGTGGACGCGCCGATCATCTTCAACTTCCACGGATACCCCTGGCTCGTGCACCGGCTCGCGTACCGCCGCACGAACCACCGGAACCTGCACGTCCGCGGGTACAAGGAGAAGGGCGGCATCGACACGCCGCTCGAGCTCGCCATCGAGAACCAGATCGATCGCTACAGCCTGGCCATGGACGTCATCGACCGTGTGCCGCGGCTGCGCAGCACGGGCGCGCACGCGAAGGAGCGGTTCCGCAACCGGCAGATCGCCTGCCGGGCGCACGCCCACGAGCACGGGGTCGACCCGCCGGAGATCGCCGACTGGCAATGGGCAGCGGGCGCGCCGTGATGGCCGCCCGCCGCCGCTCGCGCGTCAGCCCGCGATGAGCCGGCCGAGGTTCTCGGCCTTCTCGAGCAGCAGCCGGAGCTGCGGCGAGGGATCCCGCGTGCGGTCCCCGTGCTTCGCCGCGCGTCGCACGGCGCTGAGCGCCTGCGCGAACCCGACGTTCCCGGTGCCGCGCGCGACGAGCAGCTCGTCGAGCTTCCGGATCCGGCCCTTCAGCTCCCTGAAGTTATCGTTCACGGCGTCCTCCGCGGGCTCGCGCGGCGGCGCGCCTCGCGGGCGCCTCCGCGTGGCTTTCCGCCGGATGCAGCATCGCGATCCACGTGGCGCTTCGCCGACGCGGTGACGTGCAGGAATGACTCGACATCGACGAAGTCCTTCGCGCCCATCGGCTTCAGCTTCTCGAGCAGCTGCGTCGACAGCGTGCGGAGCGCGCTGTACGTCGCCCAGTTCGGGGAGGCGTCGTAGCGCAGATCGCAGCCGAGCCGCTCCGCGGCCTCGCAGGTGACCTTCGGCCGGAGGAGGACGTGGCGCGTGGGTGATGCGATGAACGGGAAGAGCGTCGCCATGAGCCACTGCTGGGCGGGCTCGACCGGCAGGTCCCTGGCAGCGGCGAAGAGCTTGTCGACCCGGGCACGGGCGGGCGACGGAACCGACAGGAGCTCGACCAGGGCATTGAAGTACGCGCGGGTCATCTGCTCGTCCGCGAGCGCCTCCTTCACCGCGCCCACGTCGGCGGGCGGATGGAGCGGCGCGACCAGCTTCTCGACCTCGAGCGCGCGCTTCACGAGCTCGTCCACGTCGCCGTCGCCGACCAGCCGCTCTCCCTCGCCTGCGCCGAACGCGCGGGTCCAGGCCTCGTTCGCTGCGCGCCAGCGCGACGCGCGCTTGCTCTTGCCCTCGCCGCTCAGGTACGCGCGGTCGGCGAAGCCCTCGGGGAACATCGAGACGAACAGCTCGACCGCCTGGTCGTGGGTGAGCCAGGCTGCGGCGAGCCCGTAGCGGCCCGCCTCCGCGTCGAGCGCGAACGCGGAGAGCCCCTCGAGCCAGCTGTTCGGCTCGAAGCCGTCGGTGCGGAGCAGCGCGCGCGCCGCCGGGAGCCGCAGCTTCGCCGCGAACCGCGTCTCGCGGTCCGGGAAGAACACGTGCACCGCGGTCGGCTCGAGGGCGACGATCTTTCCGACGCCGAGCGTCGTGTGCTGCACCAGGATTCCGTTCTCGAGATCGGTCATCAGCTGCCCTTTCTTCTGGAAGGCGACCGTCGAGCCGACGCGAACGGAAGCGGTGGTGTCCCGCGCCGCTGCGCGGGTTGAAACGACGTATGACAGCGGCGCCCTGCGCGGCTCCCAGAGCGTTTCGTGGGGGCGGTCTCTACCGAGCCGCCGCCTCGACCTCGTCCGTCCCGCTCATGCTGGCGAGGTGGACCCGCGCGGTGCGCCAGGCGTGTTGCACGGTCCAGGAAAGCGACCGGTCCAGCCGCACCGCCTCCCTCTGGATCTCGCCGAGCATCTCTCCGGGGAAGTACAGCGATTGCTTGCGGCTATCGGACATCCACCCTTGTACGCCCTGCGCAGCGCGGTGGGAAGGACCCCCCCCATTCGGCCGCCCCCCCCATCGCGCCCTTCGAGGGGGGCCGCCTGCTCGGCTGCAGTGTGCGCCCCGCAGGCGCTTCAGGCAGCGACCGGGCGCATGCTGAGGGTGGCGAGCACCCGACAGAGCTCCGTCGTCTCGTACGGCTTCGCGATGTACGCGTCGGCCTCGATGGAGCGGAGATCGGCGCCGGAGGCGACCACCACCGGAATGCGCGCGAGCCCGGGATCCCGGAGCTGCTCCCGGCGGAACTCCCAGCCCGTCATCCCCGGCATCTCGAGATCGAGCAGGATCACCGCCGGGAGCGCGTCGGGGCAGCGCAACGCAGCGAGCGCCTCGCGCGCGTCCGAGAACCCCACCGTGTCGAACCCGCTCTCGGTGAGGAACTGCACCACGAGCTCACGTACGTCCTGGTCGTCCTCGATCACCACCACGCGGCGTGCCCGATCGAACATGTCGCCTCCGCGATATCGCGATGACGACGGTACGCCCGTGACGCGCGCCGTCGAGTTCTCGGCCGGCGCCACGGGCTTCCCTGTTGGGCACTGCGAAGGCGGCAGCGCGGCTACTTGCCGTTCGCCGCCTTCGGCTTCGGCAGCTTGTCGTTGCCCGCGCCGTTCGGCCGGACCTCGATCCGCTTCGCCATCTCGGCGATGCCTTTCGCGAGGTTCTGCACCGGCGCGCGCGTTCCGCTCGCGAGCGCGACCACCGCCGTGCCGGGCAGCTCGGCGACGCGCTTCAACGCGTTCGCGCGGGCGGTCTCGGCGCGGGCGCGGAGCTGATCGAGCTGCCGCCGCACGCCTGCGACGGTCCAGTCGTCGCGCGACACTCCCGCGAGGGTCTTGTCCAGGTCGCGGAGCTTCGCGTTTCCGGTGGTGAGCGCGCGGGAGATGCGTCCCCGTGCACCCGTCTCGATCTCGCCGATCCGCTCCTGCATCTGCGTGATCCGGCTCCTCACGTTCTCGGTAATGGCCTTCGTCGTCTCGACTCTCACTGCGTCCGTCATGTCGGCTGGCTCCATGTCAGTCAGGGGGTCGTACGACCAGGAGGTCGTACGGTGCGAGTATAGCGCGGTGCGTCACGAAGTACAGCGCAGCGCGTCATTAATTTCCGTCTGCCCCCGAAGGGGTAACCCCCGGGCCGCGCGACAGCGTCGGCGTTCGCGGCAGGCGCCTGGAGCGACCGTGTAGTACTAGGTTTCGCCATGAAGGCCGGGCTCGTCGGCTACGCGCAGTCGGGCAAGACGACGCTCTTCAACGCGCTCACCGGCCTGCACAAGGGCGGCGGCGGGCCGCGGCCAGGTGAACCTCGGCGCCATCAAGGTGCCCGACCCGCGCATCGACGCGCTGTCGGCGATCTTCAAGCCGAAGAAGACCACCTTCGCCGAGATGCGCTTCGTGGACGTGCCCGGCCCGGCGGCAAGGGCATCGGGCCTCGACGCCGACGTCGCTGCGCGCCCTCTCCGAGGTGGACTCGTTCTGCCTCGTCGTCCGCGGGTTCCCCGCGGCGCGACGGCACGCCGGCCGACCCGGACCGCGAGCTCGCGCGACTTCGACGCCGAGCTCGTGCTGCACGACCTCGCGATCGTCGAGAAGCGGCTCGACCGGCTGCGCAAGGAGCAGCGACAAGGGGACCGGCGAGTTCCACGAGCTGGAGCGGCTCCACGCGCACCTCGACCGGGGCAGCCGCTGCGGACGCATGACGCTGGAGCGAGGCCGAGGAGAAGGAGCTGGCGCACTTCGCCTTCCTCTCCCGCCGGCCGCTGCTCGTCGTCGTGAACGTCGCCGAGGAGGACCGCCGCGGCGCTTGCCCCCGCTGCGGTGGAGCGGGCGCGCGCGCGAGCGGGGGCGCCGAGATCCTCTCCCTCTGCGCCGCGGTCGAGGCGGAGATCGCCGAGCTCGATCCCGGCCGAGCAGCCGGAGTTCCTGGCCTCGCTCGGCCTCTCCGAGCCGGCGCGGGCGCGCTTCATCCGCGCCGCCTACCACCTCCTCGACCTCATCTCCTTCTTCACCGTCGGCGAGGACGAGGTGCGCGCCTGGACCATCCGCCGCGGCGACAAGCGCACCGCGCGCCGCCGGGCGCATCCACTCCGACCTCGAGCGCGGCTTCATCCGCGCCGAGGTGGTGCACTACGACGACTTCGTGGCGCTGGGCAGCGAGTCGAAGGCGCGGCAGAGGGGAAGCTGCGGCTCGAGGGGAAGGAGTACGTGGTGAAGGACGGCGACATCCTGAACATCCGGTTCGCCGTCTGAACGCCGCGTTCGAGCCGCGCCTCCAGCTACTTGCCGGCGGAAGGAAGCCCCAGCTTCACGCGCACCGCCTCGACCCCGTCGCCCGCGCGCTTCCCGTGCACGACGGCGCGCTGACCGACCCGGACGTCCTCGGCCCGGGCCGGCTTGTCGCCCCGGAAGAAGCGCGTCTCGGGCGTCACCTTGAACGCGATGGCGTGACCGTCCCCGGCCTTGATGACGATCCGTTCCGCCGTGGCGCTCTCGACCACTCCCTTGGCCCGGTCCGCCGATTCGTGCGCGAGCGTCGGGGCTGCGGCGAGCGCCGCGACGAGCGCCATCACCCTCGAGATGTGCTTCAGCATGGGCACCTCAGTGCGTGTGGGGTCCGTGTCCCGGCTCACGCGGTCGCGGCTCGTCACCGCGCAGGAATGCGTCCTCGTCCTGGAGCGCGCGCCACTCGTCAGGCGACTTCGGGTTGAGCGCCTCCATCTCCGCCTTCTCCTCGGCGGTGAGGGCGGGCAGGTGGCGGATGAAGTGAACGAGGTGCCAGCTCCCCTCCGCGGTCCCGCTGCCGCCCCAGGCCGGCATCCCCGTGAATCGGACGCCGTTCTCGATGATGTGGAACAGCTCCCCGTCGGTGAGGTCCTGCGTCGGGCGCCGGCGCATGTCCGGCGCCCGGGGGGACAGGTTCCGTCCGATCGCCGTGTTGCCGCTCCCGTCGTTCGCGTGGCAGCTCGCACAGTGATCCGCGAAGTGCGCGAGCCCGGCCGCGAGCGCGCGCGGGCTCTGCGGGACCGGGTTCTTCGCGTCGCGCGCCTGCGCAGGGATGGCCCAGCCCCGCAGCGTCCGCGCGATTCGCGCCTCGGCGGCGGACGGCTCCACACGCGACGACAGCCCTCCCCGGAGGACGAGCAACGCACCGGTCACGGCGACAGCGACGATCGCCAGCCCGAACACGCCCGCAGCCAGGGTCCAGCCTCGCATCGCGTGATTCTCGCACATCGGACGCTCGGAAACGCGTCCGGTAACGCGTCGCGTCCCCACGCGCAACCCGGCGCACGGCGGCCCCCCAAAGCGAGGGCCCGCCTCCCGGCAGACGGGAGCCTCCACACAGCGTAGACTGTGGTCCATGCGTGCGCGCCCCGCGGCGATCTCCGACTCCATCGTGTCCCGTCCGACCACGTTCGAGGTCGGCCCGCACAAGCTCGTCGTCACGAAGCTGATGGAGCACCGCTGGATCGTCGCGGTGGACGGCACGAAGCTCGACGCGAGCTTCGACACGCAGGCCGACGCGTGGGAAGCGGGCGTCCGCGAGGCGCACCGCCTCGACAGCGCCTCCGGCAGCTGACCGCGTCGGCGCGCACGGCCGCCCGCGCGCGCCGACGCGCCGGGGGTCCAGTCTCATCATCAGTCGTCGACGCGGAAGACGCGCACCGGCCCGACCCCGTCCCCCGCAGCGATCCAGAGCGACGTGACGCCGTTTGCCGTGAGCACCTGAGCAGCGAACACCCGCGTCGCTGCCGGAGCTCCGAAGCCGTTCCCGCCGAGCCCCTCGCATCCCTCCGCGTCCGCGGAGCAGCCGCCGAGGCCCTGGAACTCCGACGCGAGCCGCGCCGAACCGGACGCGCGGAAGAGCTGCACGCCGGCGGCATCGTCGTCGAACGCGACGTAGAGCCAGCGCGGCGTGGCCGCGAGGACCGAGGCCGCCCCGCGCGTGGAGCTTCCGATGCGGGTGAGGAGCGGATCGCGCTCCTCGTCCGGTGCGACGAGCGTCCAGTCTCCGGGCGCGCACGACCCGGGGCCCGCGCTCGGGGCGCATCGCCAGAGCTGCGGGACGGCGGCCGGCTGCGCGCCGACGCCCTGCACGTTCCGGGCGGCATACAGGCACGGCCCCGTCCCGCATGCGCCGAACCCGACCAGCGCGGGGACGGCGCGGTCGCGCGGCCAGCCGCCGCCGGGCGCGGGCGGGATCGACGCCTTCCCGGTCCAGGCGCCGTCCGCCGGCGTCGCGGTCTCCCACGCGCCCCCGAACGCGGGCGCAGCGGAGCGTACGAGCCCCGCGCCGCCGGCGACGTACAGGACCCCGCCGACGTCGGAGAGCGCGGTGAGCCCCGCGCCGGCCTCCAGCGGGACGCCCAGGTCGAAGAGATCCCCGCCGGGGACCGCATCGACCCCACCCGTCGAAGGGGCGGTGGCAAGCGCGAGGACCACCGGCCCGGTGGGCGCACCGTACCCGAGGTAGAGCAGATCGGCCGGACCGGGGACGAACAGGGCGGCGACGAGCTCCGGGCTCCCGGCAGCGGGGAGCGCCGCGCGGAGATTGGCCCAGCTCGCCTCGAGCGGGGTCGCGGGCGAGGACGTCGCGTAGAGGTAGCGCGTCCCGGCGGCCCCGGCGCCGGCGAGCAGCAATCGCTCCTGTCCCGCCATCCAGCCCGCGGCGAGCACCGTGACCCCGGCCTCGTCGTCCGGGCCGCACGTCTGCGTCCCTGGAGCGCAGCCCGGGGCGCCGATGGACAGGGAGGGAGCGCTCGCCAGCCAGGCGCCGTTCGCGGCGGGCGTCGGACCGGCGTCCACGCCGAGGGCGAGGTCGCTCCGCTCCGTCGGCCCGCCCGCGGGGTCGAGCCGCACGAGCCAGCGTCCCGAGCCGTTCGGGCCGACGAAGACGGTCCCCTGGAACGCGGTGAGGAAGGCCGCAGCGGTGCCGTCGCCGAGCGCGTCCGCTGCGACGAGGATGACCTCGCCGCCGGACGTCGCGCTCGACGCGAGCGCGTCCGACGCGATCACGATCAGCGGCGCCCCGGTCACCACGGTCACGGAGATCGCGTTCACGACCGGCGCCAGCCTCGTTCCCGTGTTCACGTCGGACCCCACGACGTTCGCGTCGAGCGAGTAGCTGCGCGCGGTCGTCGCGGTGCAGGACCACGTGAAGGTCACGCTCCCACCGCCCAGGACGGTCTGCGGCGGCGCGGGCGCCACCGCGGTGCAGCTGATCCCGGCCTGAGGCGTCGCGGTGGGCGTCACGGTCGAGGCGGTCGCAGTGGCCCCGCCCGCATTGGAGAGCGTGAGCGTCAGCGCGATCGGCTGGTTGACGCTCGCGGTCGTCGGGGTCGCCGAGAAGACGGTGACCGCGAGCGTCGCGGGCGTCTGGATCGTGACGGCGATCGGGGTCGCCGTCACGTTCGCGGCCGCGCCCGAGTTCGCATCGGCGGCCGTGATGGTCGCGCCGAGCGACGCGGAGCCGGCGACGGTGAGCGTGCACGACCAGGTGAAGGTGAGGGTCGCGCCCCCGGCGATGACCTGCGGCGGAGCGGGCGCCGCCGCGGTGCAGGTCCCGCTCGTGGAGGGGTCCACGCTCGGCGAGACCGCCGACACGCTCGCGCCGGCGCCGCCGCCGTTCGCGACGGTGAGGCCGAGGTCGATGCGTTGACCGGTGTCCGCGATCGTTTGGCTCGAGGTGAACGCCGTCACCGAGAGGGTGGCGGGGATCTGCACGCTGACGTTGACCGGGGTCGCCGTGGCGGTCAGCGGAGCGCCGGAGTTCACGTCGTTTCCCGCCGCGCTCGCGCCGAGCGTGAGCGTGCCGGAGGCCGACGGCGTGCAGCTCCAGGTGAAGTTGCTGCTCGCCCCGCCCGCGAGCGTGGTCGGCAGGGCGGGGCCTGTCACGGTCCCGCAAGTCGCCGTCGCCGTGCCGGTCGCCAACGGCGTCACCGCGCTGAGCGTCGCGGCGGCCGCTCCGGTGTTCGTGACGGTCAGCGTGACCGAGACCGCCTGGCCGACGCTCACCACGCTCCGGCCGGCGACGAGGGTCGCCGAGAGGGCCGCGACGCCCTGGACCGTCACCACGGTGCTGGCCGCGGCCGAGAGCGCCGCGCCCGAGACCGCGTCGGCACCGGCGACCGTCGCACCGAGCGTGAGGCTGCCGGGCGAGGACGGCGTGCAGGTCCAGGTGAAGGAGACGCTCCCTCCGCCGCCGAGGGTCTGGGGGGGCGCGGGGGCCGCGCTCCCGCAGGTCGCCGTCGCGGTGCCGGTCGTGGTGGGCGTCACGGACGAGAGGGTCGCGCCGGCACCGCCGGTGTTCGTCACCGTGAGCGTGACGGTGAGGACCTGTCCGACGTTGACGCTCGACGGGTTGCCGCCGATCGCGACGGAGGCGGTCAGCGCTGCGGGCGTGAGCACGGTCACCGCGATCCCGGTGACGGACGGGGCGAGCGCGACGCCCGAGTTGTCGTCCATGCCGGTTGCGGTCGCACCGAGCGTCACTGTCCCTGCCGCCGAGGGCGTGCAGGTCCAGGTGAAGGTGCGGCTCGCGCCGCCCGCGATCGTCAGAGGGGGCGCCGGGCTGGGCGCACCGCAGCCGGCCGCGCCCGCCGGAGCCACCGTGGGCGCGACCGCAGACACGTCGGCGGTCGCCCCGCCGGTGTTCGAGAGCGTGAGGGACACGCCGACGGGCTGGCCCACCGTGGCCGTGGTGGGCGTGACGGAGAACGCGGTCGCCACGAGCGTCGCCGGCGCCTGCAGCGTCACGGGGATCGAGGTCACGGTCGGCGCGACGCTCGCCCCGGTGTTGACGTCGGTGGCCGCGATTGTCGCGCCGAGCGCGGCGTTGCCGGCGACGCTGCCGGTGCACGACCATGTGAAGGTGACGCTCGCGCCGCCGGCGAGGGACCGCGGCGGGCTCGGGCTCGGCGCGCCGCACGCCGCGCTCGAGGGTGGGGTCACGGTCGGGGTGACGGCCGAGATGCTCGCCGTGGCGTCGCCGCCGTTCGCGAGCGTGAGGCTGAGCCCGATCGCCTGTCCGAGGCTCGCGGTGGTGCGCGTCGCGGTGAACGCCGTCACCGACAGGACGGGCAGCGTCTGCACGACGACGCTGGCGGGCGAGGTGGGCGTGGCCGAGATCGCGCCCGAGCCGTTCGTTCCCGTCGCGGTGCCGGAGAGCGTGAGGGTCCCCGGCGCGGAAGGCGTGCAGGACCAGGTGAAGACGAGCGACTGCTGCGGCGCGATCGACTGGGGCGGCGCGGGCGCCACCGCGGTGCAGGTGACGGTCACGCCCGCCGCCGCCGGCATGACCGCCGAGATGTCCGCGGTGGTGACGTCGCCGTTCGCGATGGTGAACGTGACGGCGACCGCCTGGCCCACCGTCGCGACCGCGCGGTCCGCGCCGACGGTCGCGGTGACGCCCGCGGGCAACAGCGCGGTGACGGCCGCGCCCGGCGCCGTCGCCGCGAGCGCGCCGCCGGAGTTCACGTCGATGCCCGCGACGGTCGCGCCGAACGTGACGGACCCGGGCACTGCTGCGGCGCAGGTCCAGCTGAACGCGAGGTTCGCGCCGCCCGCGACGAGCTGGGGGAGGGAGGGGCTCGGCGCCGTGCACGTGGCCGCTCCCGCGGGGGTCACGGTGGGGGTGACCGCGGTGACGCTCGCACCCGCTTCTCCCCCGTTCGCGACGGTCAGCGTCACCGTGAGCGGCAGACCGACGATCACGGTGGTCGGGTTCCCCTGGATCGCGACGGCGGCGGTCAGAGCGGCGGGCGTCTGCACCGCGAGGGCGAGGTCCGAGATCGACACCGTGAGGGGCGCGCCGGTGTTCGCGTCGGTGGCGGCGACGCCGGCGCGGAGGGCGTAGCTCCCCGCGCTCGAGGCCGCGCAGGTCCAGGTGAAGGTGCGGCTCGTCCCGCCGGCGATCGTCTGCGGCGAGGCGGGGCTGACCGCGCTGCAGGTGGTCCCTGCGGAGGGGCTGACGGCGGGGGTCACCGCCGAGACGTTCGCGGCCGCACCGCCGCCGTTCGCGAGGGTGAGGGTGAGCGCGACGGACTGGCCCACGTCCACCGAGGCCGCGCCGGCGGTGAACGCGGTCACCGCCAGCGCAGCCGGAGCCTGCACGGTCACCGCGAGATCGCCGGGCGCCGGCGCGACGCTCGCGCCGGTGTTGGCGTCGGCGGCGGAGAGGGCGACCCCGAGCCCGTAGCTCCCGGCGGCGGTGGCGCTGCAGCTCCAGGCGAAGGTGAGGCTCGCCCCTCCCGCGATCGTTTGCGGCGGGACGGGACTCGCCGCGGTGCAGCTCGCCGTGCCCGCCGGGGTCGCCGAAGGCGTGATCGCCGCGACGTTCGCGGTCGCGCCGCCGGTGTTCGCGATCGTGAGGGTGACCCCGATCGCCTGGCCGACGTCGGCGACGGTCCTGCTCGGCGTGAACGCCGACACCACGAGCACCGCAGGCGTCTGGACCGCCACGGACGCCGGGCTGGAGGGCGTGGCGCCCAGCGGCGCGCCCGAGTTGGCGTCGACGCCCGTCGCGGTGCCAGACAGCGCCAGGCTGCCCGCGGTGGACGGCGT
This sequence comes from uncultured delta proteobacterium, assembly GCA_963721145.1. Lineage (GTDB taxonomy): Bacteria > Myxococcota > Myxococcia > Myxococcales > Anaeromyxobacteraceae > Anaeromyxobacter. Next base: position 1,423,167 of record CAVRIC010000002.1, read on the forward strand.
GCACGTCCAGGTGAAGGCGCGCGCCTGCCCGGACGTGATCGACTGGGGCGGGGCGGGCGTCACGGCACCGCAGGTCGCCGCCGCCGACCCGCTCGCCGACGGCGTCACCGCCCCGACGATCGCGGTCGCGCTCCCGCCGTTCGTCACCGTGAACGTGACGATCACGCTCTGCCCGACATCGGCGACGGCGCGACCCGCGGAGACGACCGCCGCGAGCGCGGCGGGGAGCTGAACCGTCGCTGCCGCGCCGGGGCTCGCCGTCGCGGCGAGCGCGCCCCCGGTGTTGCCGTCCGTCCCGACGACGCTCGCGCCGAAGGTGACGGTCCCCGCGACCGCGGCGGTGCAGGTCCAGGTGAACGCCGTCGTGCCGTTGCCCTGGACGAGCTGGGGCGGTGCCGGGCTCGGCGCTCCACAGGCCGCCGCGCCGGCGGGCGTGACCGTGGGCGTCACCGCGGTGACGCTCGCGTTCGCTCCGCCGCCATTCGCCACCGTCAGCGTCAGCGTCAGCGCCTGGCCGACGCTCGCGGTGGCCGAGCCGGGCGGGAGCGCGATCGTCGCCGAGAGCGCGGCCGGCGTCTGGATCGCGATCGTGGCCGGCGACCCCGGCGTGGCGCTGAGGGGCGCCCCGGAGTTGACGTCCGCGCCGTTCGCGGTGCCGCTCAGGGTGAGGCTGCCCACCACCGAGCCGATGCACGTCCAGGTGAAGGCCAGCGAATCCCCCGACGCGACCCACGCCGGCAGCTCGCGCGTCGGGGCGGTGCACGTGGCGGCGAGGGCGGGCGTGAAGGAGGGGGCGACTTCCAGGATCTCGGCTCCGGCGGCTCCGCCGTTCGTGACCGTGAACGTGAGCGCGACGGCCTGTCCCGAGTTGGCGCTCGGCACGCTCGCGGCGATCGTCGCGACGAGCCCGGCCGGGAGCTGGATGGTGAGGCCGCTCTCCGCCACCGGGCTCTCGACCATCCCGCCGGAGAACACGTCACGCCCCGCGGCGGAGATGCCGAGGGAGACCTCTCCGGCGACGCTCGCGACGCAGGACCAGGTGAACGTCACGCTCTCGCCCGGCGCGAGCGTCGGGGCGGACGCAGGCTGCGGGCCGGCCAGGATCACCGCGCCGTCGCTGGACGTCCCGGCCGCCGCAGGGGTGACATCGAGCGCCACGGCGCTCCCGACGTTCGTGATCGTCGAGCGGAGCGTGATCTCCTGGCCGACGCTCAGCACCGTCGCACCAGGCTCGATGGTGGCCGCGAGGATCGCCCCGGGCGTGGTCACGACCTCGAAGGCGGCCTCGAGCGTACCGCGGGTGCCGAACGGGCTCTCGACCGCGAGCGGTTGCCAGCCGGCGGGAACTCCCGCGGGAACGGTCGCCCGCAGCGTGCGCGTGTCGATCGAGACGACCTCCTCGAGCTCGACCGCCCCGAGCCACGCGCGGTAGGAGACGTCCACCTGCGCGGTACCTCCGGAGGCCGACTGCGTCGTCCGGGCGACGAACCCGTCACCGTGGATCACGATCGCCGTCCGGTTCCCCACGTACCCACGCGCAGGCTCGACGAAGCGGGGGCGCAGCTCCGGCGCGTCGAGCTTGCTGCAGCCGAGCGCCGCGAGCGCGGCGGCGCACAGACCCGTCAGCCGTCTCGTACTAGCGCGCATCGAAGCGGTACCCCGCCAGCAGGAGGACGGGCCAGGAGGTCCCCCTCAGCGTCTCGAGGCCCGGGTCGTCGATCCACAGGCCGCGCAGCTCGACGAACGCGAGGCCTCTCCAGGCGCGGAGGCCGAGCCCGGCCGTCGCGCCGGCCGCCGGGCTCCACCCCACCTCGCGGATCGCCGGCTGCCCCTCGAGCTTCTGCGTGCTCGAGACGAGCGCGGCCCCTCCCCCGAGCGCGATCCACCCGGCGGCGCGCGGGCCGAGCTGGAGTCCCCACGCGACCGACGCCGTGAACGGCAGGGCGCTCCGCTCGCTCTGGAGCTCCGTGGCGCCGCCCGGCAGCGGCACCGACGTGCGCTCGCCGAGGCTCCACCAGCCGAGATCGAGCACGGCGCCGAGCTGGCTCTCCCCGAGGCGCCGCCACCAGGACGCCTCCGCCCCGACGGCGAGGCCGGCCGTCCCTCCGGCGAGCACCGCGCCCGACCACGGCCCGACCGCGACCCAGGAGTCGCTCGTCGTGAGGCGGATCCTCTGCGTCCGCCGCAGCGGGCCCGCCTCGAGCGTCAGGACCTCCTCGGCGTCCTCCAGCGCCGGGTCGGGCACGTAGCTGATCGCCCAGCGGCCCGGCCCGATGTGCTCCGGAGCGCGCAGCGCGCCCCGCGTGGCGGTCGCGCGCGGCGCGTCCTCGGCCGCGTTTCCGTACGCGTCCGTGAGGGTGACCTCGAGCTGCGCGCTCGCAGCCGCGCCGACGTGCACGGCGCCCGGGGCGGAGAGCGTCATCGCCGCGGCGGTGCCCGGGATGACGGACAGGACGCTCTCGGAGGACACCGCGTCCGCGCGGGCGAACAGCAGGATGGATTGGGCGCTCGGCAGCCGCTTCGGCACCACGAGCGTGGTGCCGTAGAGACCCTGGGCGACGCGGGCGACCGCGCCGAGCTGGCCGAAGTCGCAGTCGAGCGTGACGTGGGCGTCCGCAGGGGCGCCGTCCGCGTCCTCGGTGGAGACGGAGATCGTGATGCTCTCGCCGACGCGCGCCTCGCTCCGCTCGAGGCCGATCCGGAGCTTCGCGACGGCGCGCGACCGGAGAGCGCTCCCTGAAGGACGCTCATCGGCGGCAAGGGTGCGCGGCGGCGCGCATAGCGCGAGAGCGAGGACGGCTGCGACGCTTGTCCGCATGGACGCCTGGAAGGGATGCGACCGAACGATCGCATGATTTGCGTCAAGCGGGATGGCCCCTGCGGGGGCCTGCGCTCTTCGACTTCGGGGCGCTGCGCGCCCCTACGCTCAGGGGGAACGGGTTCTTGCGCGCGTTCAGGCGGGCGCGACGTCCGTGTCCTCGTCGGCCACCGGCTCCGCCTCGTGCAGCGCGCTGCGCGCCACCTTCCGGCGATCGCGCGCGATCAGGAGGTAGATGGCGGGGACGAAGAACAGCGTGAAGAGCGTGCCGATCGCCATCCCGGCGACGAGCACGAGGCCGATGCTGTTGCGCGCCGCGGCGCCCGGCCCCGTCACGAGCGTGAGCGGGAAGTGCCCGCAGATGGTGGCGACGCTCGTCATGAGGATCGGCCGGAGGCGCGTCGCCGCCGCGCTGCGCACCGCGTCGATCTTGGAGAGGCCTCGCTCCTGCAGCCGGTTCGCGAACTCGACGATGAGGATGCCGTTCTTCGAGACGAGCCCGACCAGCGTCACGAGCCCGACCTGCGAGTAGACGTTGAGCGTCGTCGTCCAGCCGTCGGTGAAGAACGGCAGGTTCGGGTTCGGCATCTTGAGGAACGTGAACACCAGCGCGCCGAACATGCCGAGCGGCACCGAGCCGGCGAGGATGACGAACGGATCGCGGAAGCTGTTGAACTGCGCCGCGAGCACCAGGAAGATCAGCACCACCGCGAGCACGAACGCCGGCAGGAACTTGTTGCCCTCGGTGCGGAGCTGACGCGACTCGCCGGTGTAGTCGAGCTTGTAGCCGGTGGGCAGGATCTTCGCGGCCTCGTCCTCGAGGTACCCGAGCGCCTCGTCGAGCGGACGGACGGCGACGCCGCTGATCTTCACGGCGTTGAGCTGCTGGAAGCGGTTCAGCGAGCGCGGCGCGACGGTGTCCTCGAGCGTCGCGATCGAGGCGAGCGCGACGAGCTGGCCGTTCGGGCCCGGTGACGTAGATGTCCTTGAGCTGCTCCGGGTTCAGGCGCTCCGCGCGCTCGAGCTGCGGGATCACCTTGTAGCTGCGGCCCGCGATGCTGAAGCGGTTGACGAAGTTGCCGCCGAGCGCCGCCCCGAGATCCTGCCCGACCGTCTGGAGGTTCAGCCCCAGCTCGGCGACCTTGTCGCGGTCGATCTGCGATCTCGGACTGGGGCTGGTCGATCTTCACGTCGATCAGCGGCGGGAACGCGAACAGACCGCTCGCGGCCGCCTTCTCCTGGAGCTGCTTCGCGAAGTCGAGGATCTCGGCGCTCTCGGCGGTCGAGGCGATGACGAACTCGACGGGGAACTGCCCGCCGCCCGGGAGCGCCGGCGGCAGGATGGGGAAGGTCTGGACGCCGGGGATCGCCGCCAGCTTGGCCTGCACCTCGGGGAGGATGCGAAACGGCGAGCGCTTTCGCTCGTTCCACGGCTTCAGCCCGACGCCCCAGAAGCCGCCGGTCGGGAACGTGATCTGGAACGTGAACTCCGCCTCGGGGAACGACATCGCCGCCGCGTTCACCGCGCGCGTCGACAGCGCGAGCTGGTCGAGGGTGGAGTTCGCGGGCGTGTTCACCACGCCGAAGATGACGCCCTGGTCCTCGGTCGGCGCGAGCTCCTTCGGCGACAGCACGAACATCACGAACGCGAGGGCGCTCACGACCACCCACGCCACGTAGATCGCGCGCCGCGCGCCGAGCGCAGTGTCGAGCAGCCGCCCGTAGGTCGTCCGGATGCGGTCGAAGCCGCGGTTGATCATGCCCGCGAGCCCCCGCTCCTCGCTGTCCGGCCCGGAGGAGCGCGCCGACATCACCGGCGAGAGCGTCAGCGCCACGACGCCGGAGATGGAGACCGCGCCGGCGAGCGTGAGCGCGAACTCGCGGAAGAGCGAGCCGGTGAGGCCGCCCTGGAAGGCGATCGGCGCGTACACCGCCGCGAGCGTGATCGTCATCGCGATGATCGGCCCGACCAGCTCGCGCGCGCCGACCAGCGCCGCGTCGACGGGGCGCTTCCCCTCGCGCAGGTGGCGCTCGACGTTCTCGACGACGACGATCGCGTCGTCGACGACGAGCCCGACCGAGAGCACGATCGCGAGCAGCGTCAGCAGGTTCAGCGTGAAGCCGAACACCTGCATCAGGAACACGGCGCCGATGAGCGACACCGGGATCGCGACCACCGGCACCAGCACCGAGCGCAGCGAGCCGAGGAACAGGAAGATGACGACCACGACGATGAGGAGCGTCTCGCCGAGCGTCCGCTCCACCTCGTGGATCGCGTTCTGGATGTACGCCGTCGCGTCGTAGGCGACGACGCCCTGGAGCTGCTCCGGGAGGTCCTGCTGGAGCGACGCCATCTCGGTGCGGACCCGCCTGATGACGTCGAGCGAGTTGGCGTTCGGCAGCGCCCAGACGCCGATGAAGACCGCCGTCTGGCCGCTGAAGTTGACCTCGGCGTCGTAGTCCTCGGCGCCGAGCACGACGTCGGCGATGTCGCCGAGCCGCACCACGGCGCCGTCCTGCTCTCGGACGACCAGCTGCTGGAACTCGCGCACGGAGCGCAGGTCGGTGTTGGCGGTCAGGTTGACCTGCACGAGCGAGCCCTTCGTCTGGCCGACCGCCGCGAGGTAGTTGTTGGCGGCGAGCGCCTGCCGCACCTGGGCCGGGCTGACGTTGAGCGCCGCCATGCGGTCGGGCTTGAGCCAGATGCGCATCGCGAACGTGCGGGCGCCGAGGATGTCGGCGCGCTGCACGCCCTCGATCGCGGACAGGCGCGGCTGCACGACGCGGACGAGGTAGTCGGTGATCTCGTTCTGCTTCAGGAGCTCGGAGGAGAAGCTCAGGTAGGCCGAGGCGAACTGGCTGTCCGCCGACTCGATGTTGAGGATCGGGATCTCGGCCTCGGGCGGCAGATCGCCGCGCACCTGGTCGACCTTCGAGCCGATCTCGGCGAGCGCCCGGGTCGCGTCGTAGTTGAGCCGGAGGCGCGCGCGGATGGTCGAGACGCTCTGCTTGCTCTCCGACTCGATGTAGTCGATGCCGTCGGCGGCGGCGATCACGCGCTCGAGCGGCGTGGTGATGAAGCCGCGCACCAGCTCCGCGTTGGCGCCGACGTACGCCGTGGTGACGGTGATGGCCGCGTTCTCGCTGCGCGGATACTGCCGGACGTTGAGCGAGCGGATCGCCTGCAGGCCGGCGATGACGATCACGAGGTTGACGACGATCGCGAGGACCGGACGCCGGATGAAGAGGTCGGTGAACTTCATCGATCGGCTCCGGCCCCGTCACCGATCCAGCGGCCTGGGGGAGACCTGTGCCTCGGGGGCGAGCGCGTTGTTCACGGCGACCGCGGCTCCGTTGCGCAGCTTGAACGCGCCGCTGCTCACGACCGTCTCCCCCGGCTCGAGGCCCGACACGACCTCGACGAAGTCCCCCCGGCGCTCTCCCAGCCGGACGAACTTCTGGCGCGCGACGGCGTGCGGCCCGCCCCCGTCCTGCTTCTCGTCGATCACGAACACCGAGTCGCCGTACGGCGCGAAGATCACGGCGGTCGCCGGGATGACGACGACGGAGCGCCGCTCGGAGGAGAGGACCTCCACGTTCGCGAACATCCCCGGGCGCAGGCGGCCGTCGGGGTTCGCGAAGGTGGCGCGCACGCGCACGTTGCGCGACGCGACGTCGACCTCGGGGTTCACGGTGCTGATCTCGCCGTCCCAGCGCGCGTCCGGGAAGATGTCCGTGCGCATCCGGACCCGCTGCCCCCTGCGGACGTCCGCCAGCGCCTGCTGGGGGAGCCAGAAGTCGGCGAAGATGGGCGTCACGGACTGGAGCGAGGCGATCGGCGTCCCCGGCGAGACGGACTGCCCCAGCTCGACCTGGCGAATCGCGATCCGGCCGTCGAACGGCGCGCGGATCGTCTTCTTCGCGATGGTCGCCCGGAGGCTGGCCACCGCTGCTTCGGCGGCCCTGGCGCGCGCCTGCGCCGTGTCGAGATCGGCCTGGGAGCTCGCCTCGCCCGCCCGCAGCCTTCGCGCGCGCTCCAGGTTCAGCTGGGCGAGCGACGCGTCGGCCTCGGCCGCGGCGAGCTGAGCCTCCTCGGTCGAGGTGTCGAGCTTCACGAGCAGGTCCCCGCGCTTCACGTTCGCACCGGACTCGAACCCGATCTGACGAACGACCCCGGGGAGCTCCGCGCCGAGGGTCACGCCGCGGAAGGCGACCAGCGTGCCGATCCCGGCCCTCGTCGCCTCCCACTCGACCCGCTGCGCCTGGGCCGAGGACACGGTCTCCGGCGGCGGCACGAAGGCCTTCCCGGTCTTGACCATCTTGCCGATCTGCCCGGCCTTCACGGCCCCGAGGAGGCCCACCGTGAGGAGCAGAGCGAGCAGCGCCACCGCCCACCGCTTCGTCGTCGTCTTCATCTTCATGACACGTGCCTCGGCCGGACCCGGTCCATCACGGACCGGTGGCGGTCGAGCGCTTACGAATTATCGAAACGTCGTGACCCCGCACCTCTCTTTCCAGCCGTGGCTGTTCGACGCGGACCCGCCCGCGTTCGAGGGGTCCTTCTCGACGCTCACCCGGGTCCAGCTCGACGAGAGGAGCTGGATAGACCTTGCACCCGGCTGGGTGCGAGGCTCCGATCGCCTGTTCGCGCTCGTGCTCTCCTCGCGCGACTGGGGCGAGCGGACGCGCTGGATGTACGACCACCGCGTGCAGGAGCCGCGCCTCACCGCGTTCTGGAGCCTCGACTCGGGAGCGCCGCTCGAGCCGGCCGTCCTCGAGGAGATCCGTGTCGCCCTCTCGGCGGCGCCCGGCTCAAGGCCGAGGGTGGATCGGATCCACCCACAGCTCTTCCGAGCGCTCGACGGGCACGAGGTCGAGGTTCACGACCACCGGGTCGGTGCCGCTCCGCACGACCACGCACTCGAGCTGCTCGTCCCGGTTCGCGTTGATCTCCTGATGCGGCACGAACGGGGGCACGAAGATGAAGTCGCCCGGCCCGGCCTCGGCGGTGAACTCGAGGTGGTCGCCCCAGCGCATCCGCGCGCGTCCCCTCAGGACGAAGATGATGCTCTCCAGCTCCCCGTGGTGGTGCGCGCCCGTCTTCGCGTCCGGGTGGATCGTCACCGTGCCCGCCCACAGCTTCTGGGCGCCCGCCCTCGCGCGGTCGATCGCCGCCGCACGGTTCATCCCCGGAGTCTGAGGCGTGTTCGGATCGAGCTCCCACCCGTGGATCACCCTGACGCCGTGCTCGCGCCAGCGGCTCGGTCTCTCGTCGCTCATGATCCGTGTTGTAGGAACCGAGCGACGCGCGCGGCCCGTGCGATCGCCGCCGCGCTCCGAAAGGGGGCACGGAGCGACGCCCCATGAGGAAAGGCAGGTTGGGGCAGTTCTCCCCGGCGCCCGCGGCGGCGTCCGCGGAACTGCGCGAAACTCCTCGGGCACGATTCCGGCACGCTTGGTGGAGTAGCTCCGTACAGAGGGCGGGCGCGTCGCCCGCTCCGCATCTGGAGGTATCCCATGAAGAAGCTGCTCAGCGCCTTCGTCGCCCTCGCCTTCCTCGTCACCGCGGCTCCTGCGATCGCGGCCGAGCCTCCGGCCGGTGGGTCGACCGCCGCGCCCGCCGGCGACGCGAAGAAGGACGACACGAAGGCCCAGAAGACGACGAAGAAGTCGAAGAAGAAGGCAGCCGCGAAGACGTCGAAGAAGCCGGCTGCGGGCTCCGAGACGCCGCCCCCCGCGGGCAAGTAGCTCGGCAACACGTCTCGTCGTGCCAGAGACGAAACCGGCCGCTCGCGCGGCCGGTTTCTTTTTTGGTGCCCGTTGTGCGGTTCGCGCGCGAACCGACGGCGGCCGTCACTTCATTGCGTCTCCGACGTCCGCCGGACCGCGGTCCGGTCGGGTGCCGGTGCGCACGAGCGTGTCTCCAAGCCCGCGCGCGGTCGGCGTTCCGCGCAGGGAATGACCCCAAAGGGTTCCCCGCCCCATGGCTGCACCCGGCAAGATTCCGTACGGAAGGACCCCGCCCATGATCCGCCAAGACATCCTAGACAAGTTCCCCGACCTCTTCGGAACCAAGAAGGTGAACGGCCGAGAGGTCGACGTCTACCAGACCATCGCCACGCTCACCCGCGAGCTCGATCCCGAGATCGCGACCGCCCTGAACGCGCGGCGGGCGCTGCTCGCGTCGCCGGCGCCGGTCGGGACCAAGTACGCCTGGCCGGGGTGGCACGACACGTTCGAGGATCCGGTGAGCGGCCAGCCGTGGACGTTCCGTCAGATCGTCCAGGGCCTGATCGACAACTTCCTGGGGCGGGACACGCAGTGGCGCTGGCGGCTCAACGACGAGACGCCCATCCCCGAGCACGTCCACCCGTCCAGGAATCCCGGCCTCGAGCTGACCGGTCCGTGGCACCCGCTCGACATGGCGTTCAACGCGCTCAACAGCCCCGCGCCGATGAACATGCCGGACTTCGAGGACGCGTCACCGCCGCACTTCCAGCCGGACGGGACGCCCTCCAACGAGCCGGTGGGGATCTTCGCCGCGATGCAGAACGCGAAGGAGATCCACGAGGGCCGCTGGACGGGCCGGCCGTACGAGGTCGTGAAGAAGGGGAAGAAGCGCTCGTACAAGATCGACAGGCCACCGGCGCAGTGGCCGACGCGGCTTGCGCGCCCACCGAGCATCCACGTCCGCTACGACCACGTCACCGTGGACGGCGTGCCGGCGCCGGGCCTGGTCGTGATCACGACGCTGTGGCTCTTCAACAACCACGACGCGCTCACGCGCGCCGGGAGCGGCGTCTACTTCTACATCCCGAAGCTCCAGACGCCCCGCGAGGCGCTCATCGTCGAGAAGCTGCTCTCGCGCCTGGAGGGGATCATCGGCGTGCCGCCGGGGACCATCAAGGTGAAGATGCTCTACGAGGAGGGGAACGCCGGCCGGTACCTCCCTGCGATCGCCTGGGTCCTCCGGCGCCGGCTGCTCGGCACGAACGTCGGCCGCTGGGACTACCTGGGAAGCATCATCGAGATGTGGAAGGACGATCCGAAGGGCATCTTCGCCGACCCGCAGACGGTCGGGATGGCCACGCCCAACATGATCGCCTACCAGCGCTACAACGCGCTGATGATGCTCATGGCGGGCATGAAGGACGGCGAGCTCAGCCACGCCTCGCCGATCGGCGGGATGGCGGCGGTGATGATCTACCAGGCGGCCGACCCGTACGGCCGGTCGCGGTACAACCCGCTCGCGCTCCGCGCCATCGTCGTCGACAAGCTGCGCGAGCGCCTGCTCGGCCTGATCTTCGTGCCGGACGCGCCGCTCCCCGCAGGGGCACCGCCGACGCTTCGAGGACATCCTCGCCGGCAAGGCGAAGGGCCGGCTCTACGACGCATACCGGCAGAGCTGGGTCGCGAGCCCCGAGCCCGAGTACGTCGGCGCCGGCAACGGCCCGCTGCGGGCCCGGCTCGAGCAGCTCCAGGCGATCCTCGACGCGCCGCTCCAGACGGTGGAGGTGAAGGGAAAGCCGGTCTCGACCGTCGCGAGCGGTCTCGCCGACGCGGAGCGATCGATGCTCCAGTCGCGCGGCGTCCTCGACGCCGGGGGGAAGATCACGCCCTCCGTCGTGACGCGCGAGTCGCTCGACACGCCGGAGAAGCTCCTCTCGCAGGAGCGGTGGGACGCCATCTACGCCGTGCCCAAGGGCGACGTCACCATCGAGCACGTCCAGCACTCCTTCTACATGGCGGCGAACTACGGCTTCCAGATCCTGAACGGCAACTTCGCCGCGGCCATCGACGACTACGAGCTGAAGCTGCGCTTCATGAACGACCTCGCCACGTACCGCATCTACGTCTCGTGGCTCTGGACCCTCGTGCACCACCAGGCCGCCATCACCAAGGACGGCCACCTGCAGCGGCAGGCGCTCACCGAGGACGGCGTGGTGCTCGGCGCGAACGCCGAGCCGGTGAAGGCCGGGCACGCGCTTCACCCCGGAGCTCTTCGAGAAGGTCTGGGACTATCCACGACGAGTGGACGAACGGCCTTCTTCGCGGAGCAGGACCGGCGCGGCGAGCCCGGCCGCTTCGACCGCGTCCAAGGCGCCGGTGATCATGGAGCTCCTGAAGCGGCAGCTCCTGTCGCCCCGCTACATCCAGCACAGCGCCCGCGTGCTCTTCGTCGTCGGCCAGGCGAGCGCAAAGGACCGCGCGCAGCTCCTGGAGGCGATCTTCGACCTCCCGCGAGAGGAGATCGTGAAGCGCGTGCAGAAGCACACCCTCGACCGCGGCGCGCTCACCGCGCACGATTACGTCTGCGATGTGTTCGAAGGACGATAGCGCCCGCGCGGGCAGCTCCACGGCTCCAGGGGCGCCGCGTCGCTCGCCCGGCTCCAGGGCGCCCTTTCAGCGCCCGGTCGAGCAGGCGCCGCGCTGGCAGTCTCGGCACCGAAGGTCCGACCACGCCCGCGCGATCGATTTCCGCAGACGGGAGCATCGTCGATTGTCGGCCTCTGGTACCGTGCACCCTTAGGGACTTTCACAGAGATGCGGACCCTCCTCACAGGTGCCGCTGCCGGTCTTCTCGTTCTGGCCGTGGGCGCGACGGCGCTCGCCACCCAGCCTGCATCGGTGACCACCCCGTCCATCCGGATCGGGGTCTCGCTGGGACTCACCGGCACCTACCAAGACGTCGCGCGACATCAAGAACGCGCGTACCGGCTCTGGGAGAAGACGGTCAACGAGGGGGGCGGAATCCTCGGTCGCAAGGTGCAGGTGATCATCCGCGACGACGGAAGCGCGCCCGACGTCGCGAGACGGATCTACGACGCCTTCATTCGCGAGGAGAAGGTGGATTTCGTCTTCGGTCCGTACTCCAGCGCGATCACGGCTGCCGTCGCGCCGATCGTGGACGAGCATGGGTATCCGATGCTCGTCGCGGGCGCGTCCGCGGACGAGATCTGGAAGCGCGGGTACACGAACGTCATCGGGATCTATGCGCCCGCAGGACGGTACGCGATGGGCTTTCTCGCGCTCATGTCCGAGGTGGGCGTCGAGCGCGTGGCCATCGTCAGCCTGGACGACGTCTTCTCGGTCAGCGCCGCGGAGGGAGCGCGGAAATGGGCGCCGCACTATGGACTGAAGGTCACCTCCTTCATCGTGGCGAGGATGAGCAAGCCGGAGCTGGACCACGCCGCCGAGGAGGCGCGCCGTTCGGGCGCTCAGGCGCTGCTCCTCTCCGGCCATTTCAACGAGGCGGTCGAGATGCGCGAAGCGCTCAAGCGCATCGGGTGGTCCCCCGCTGCCTATTACGCCACGGTGGGTCCAGCGGTGCCCAAGTACGTCGATCGGCTGGGGCGTGACGCGGACGGGACGTTCTTCACGTCGCTATGGGAGCCGCGGCACGATCCTCGTGTCCCGAGCTCGGCCGCGTTCCTGCGCGAGTACTTGGCGGCTTATGGCGAACCCCCCGCGTACCAGGCTGCCACTGCGTATGCGGCCGGCCAGATCCTGAAGCAGGCGATTCGCAAAGCCGGGAGCACCGACCGCGCGCGGGTGAGGCAAGCGCTGTTCTCCCTCGAGACGAACAGCATCATGGGCCGCTTCGCAGTGGACCGCACCGGATCGCAGAGCAAGGGACTGCCGCTGATCGTTCAGTGGCAGGGAAAGAAGCGCGAGATCGTCTGGCCGCCGCAGATGAGGACGGCAGCCCCGATGGTGAAAAGGTGACGCCGCCGTGCCTCGCGTTCACCGCACACTCGCATTTCGGGCCCTCATGCCGGTCTTCATCTTCGGCCTCGGGCTCGCCGTCCTATCGCTCGGGTTTGCCCGATTCGCGGTGTCGCACTTCGTCGAGCAGAGGGCGACGAACGACCTGCGGTGGCGGTCGTTCGCGGTGCATTACATCATCGATTCGAACCTGGACGCGCTGCAGCGCGAGGGCAAGCTGGACGACGACGTCGCCGTCCGCGAGCGAAAGGTCGACGCGCTGATGGCGGTCGAGGATTTCGCGCGCGTCAACGAGCTCAAGGTGACGATTCACGAGATCCCCGAGCAGAGAACGGTCGAGGTGGGCGTCGAGTTGCCCACGAAGATCGCCCCCTCGCGCTTCATCCCTCGCTGGCTCGAGGGCGACCTTCGTCGATTCACCTACACCTTCGCTTTCGAGCCCTGGCGCTGGGACGTGACGCTGGCGCAGGACACGCGCGCCTATCTTGCCCTCCTCGAGGACCTCTACCTGGGCGCCGGAATCCTGACGCTGGTCTTCGTCGCTGGGATCGTCGGGTTCATGTTCTACCTGACCAGCGTGACGGGAGGACCCATCCACCGGATCATCGAGGACCTGGAGCGTCACCGGCCGCCCGCATATGAAGGGATAACCGAATTCGAGTACCTGAGTCGGTCCATCTCCAAGATGATGGCCGAGCGCAAGGCCGCCGAGGAGCGCATCCGGAGCCTCTACCACGAGGCTCAGGGCGCGGTGCGGTTGCGGGACGAGTTCCTGTTGACCGCCTCGCACGAGCTGCGCACGCCCGTGACCTCGCTCAGGCTCACGTTGCAGAACCTGCGGCGGGGAGGGCGGTCGGGACAACCGTTGGGTCCCGAGGTGATGAGCCGCTCGGTGGATATCGCCACGCGCCAGGGCGAGCGACTGAACAGGCTCGTCGGGGATCTCCTCGACGTTTCGCGCCTGGAGACCGGCCTACTTCCACTCGAGCTCGGGGACGTCGATCTCGGGGCGGTCGTCCGGGACGTGGTGGAGCGCTTCGGGGCGGATCTGCGCCGCGCCGGCTGTGAAGTCGCGATCCGAGGCGGCGCCGTCGTCACGGGGCGCTGGGATCGTTCGCGGATCGATCAGGTCGTCACGAACGTCCTTTCGAACGCGATCAAGTTCGGGGCGGGCAAGCCCATCGAGATCCTCCTCGACGCGCAGGCCGGGAAGGCGCGGTTGACCGTGCGGGATCAGGGGATCGGGATCGACGACGCCCAGCAGGCGCGCATCTTCGAGCGATTCGCGCGGGCCGTCTCGACCCACCACTACGGCGGAGTGGGGCTCGGTCTCTACATCAGCCGCCGCATCGTGGAGGCGCACGGCGGGACGATCCGGGTGGAGAGTCAACCTGGATCCGGATCCAGCTTCACCGTGGAGCTCCCCTGCGGCGAGCTCGGCGGCGTCGAGCGGGAGGGGCAAGCTCAGGGCGTTTCGTCTCGATCGCGGTAGGGTTCCCGCGTGATCGGGTTCGGGGGGGTGCGGCTGTGATCGAGGGACGCCGCTACGACATCGCGGACGGCCACGCCGACTCCCTCATGTGGAACCGCGATCTCACCGCGCGCCAGCGCCGCGGGCAGCTCGACTTTCCTCGCCTCGGCGAGGCGAACGTCCGGATCCAGTGCTTCACGGTGGTGACACGCGGGGTCCCGGTGATCGACGGCATGGGCGCCCTCGGGCTCGTGCGCAGCTGGCCTGCGGAGGCTCGCCGGGGACCCTGGGCGCGCTGCGTCTTCCAGCTCGAGCGGATGCGCGAGCTGTGCGAGCGGGCGGGCGGCGCCGTCCGGGTCACTGCCACGGCGGCGGCGCTCGACGAGAACCTCGCCCGGGGCTGCATCAGCGCGGTGCTCGGGGTGGAGGGCGCACAGGCGCTCGAGGAAAGGCCGGCGCGGGTCGCCGAGCTGCGCGCGCGCGGGGTCGCGTTCATGAGCCTCACGCACCTCGCGAACAACGGGCTCGGAGGCTCGTCGTCGCCGCTCCAGCGCGACCGGCCCGTGACGCGGCTCGGGCACGAGGTGCTCGACGAGATGGCTCGCGCGGGCATGTCGGTCGACCTCGCGCACGCCTCCCACCACACCCTCCGCGACGTGATCGGACATCGCGGCGCCCGGCCCTTCTGCTCGCACACTGGGGTCGCGGGCGCGGCGAGGAGCTGGCGTAACCTCGGCGACCCGGCGCTCCGGGCCATCGCGGACCGCGGCGGAGTCGTCGGGATCATCTTCGCGACGGCGTTCCTGGGCGGCCGCGAGATCGCCGACGTCGTCCGGCACGTCGAGCACGCGCTCGACGTGGCGGGCGAGGACGCGGTGGCGTTCGGCTCCGACTTCGACGGGCTGGTGCGGCTGCCGCGGGGGCTCCGCGACGTGACCGATGTCCCGAAGCTCGTCGATGCGCTCGCGCGGCGGCGATCCCCCTCGGTGGTCGACAAGGTCGCGTTCGGGAACTGGCGCCGGTTCTTTCGCGAGACGCTGGGCCCGTGAGCTTCGGCCCGCGAGGCCGAGCGCCAGCGACGCCGTGACGGAGCCGGGCTACCGCGCGATCGGCTTGTACCGGATCCGCCTCGGCTTCGCGCCCTCCTCGCCGAGCCGCCGCCGCTTGTCGGCCTCGTACTCCTGGTAGTTGCCGGTGAAGAACGACCACTTCGAGTCGCCCTCGGCCGCGAGGATGTGCGTCGCGATCCGGTCGAGGAACCAGCGGTCGTGCGAGATGACCATCACGCTCCCGGCGTACTCGAGGAGCCCGTCCTCGAGGGCGCGCAGCGTCTCGACGTCGAGGTCGTTCGACGGCTCGTCGAGGAGGAGCACGTTCCCGCCCGTCATGAGCGTCTTCGCGAGGTGGAGCCGGCCGCGCTCGCCGCCCGAGAGCGTGCCCACGACCTTCTGCTGGTCCGCTCCCTTGAAGTTGAAGCGACCGATGTACGCGCGGCTCGGCATCTCGTACCGGCCGATCTGGATCTGATCGCGGCCGCCGGAGAGCTCGTCGAAGACGGTCTTCTCGCTCGAGAGGTTCTCGCGGCTCTGATCGACGAAGGCGAGCTTCACCGACTGGCCGATGACGACCTCGCCCGCGTCGGGCTTTTCCTCGCCGGTGATCATCTTGAAGAGCGTGGACTTCCCGGCGCCGTTCGGGCCGATGATGCCGACGATCGCGCCGGGCGGGACGATGAAGGACAGGTCGTCCATGAGCAGCCGGTCGCCGAAGCCCTTCGTGACGCCCTTGAGCTCGATCACCTTCTCGCCCAGCCGCTCCCCGACGGGGATGAAGATCTCCTGCGTCTCGTTCCGCTTCTGGTACTCGACCGAGGACAGCTCCTCGAACCGGGCGAGCCGCGCCTTGCTCTTCGCCTGACGCGCCTTCGGGTTCTGCCGGACCCACTCGAGCTCGAGCTTCATCGCCTTCGTGCGCGCGCTCTCCTGCTTCGCCTCCAGCTCGAGCCGCGCCTCCTTCTGCTCGAGCCAGCTCGAGTAGTTGCCCTTCCAGGGGATGCCGCGGCCGCGGTCGAGCTCGAGGATCCACTCCGCCGCGTTGTCGAGAAAGTACCGGTCGTGCGTGATCGCGACGACCGTCCCGGGGAAGCGCGTGAGGAACTGCTCGAGCCACTCGACCGACTCGGCGTCGAGGTGGTTCGTCGGCTCGTCGAGGAGGAGCATGTCCGGCTTCGAGAGGAGGAGCTTGCAGAGCGCGACGCGACGCTTCTCTCCGCCCGAGAGGTGCCGGACCTTCGCGTCCCACGGCGGCAGCCGCAGCGCGTCCGCCGCGATCTCGAGCGCGTTCCCGGTGTCGGCGCCGGCGTTCGCGAGGATCGCCTCGAGGCGCGCCTGCTCCTCCGCGAGCTTCTCCATGTCGGCGTCGGGCTCGCTGTAGGCGGCGTAGACCGCCTCGAGCCGCTGCTGCGCCTCGGCCACCTCGCCGAGCGCGGACTCGACCTCCTCGCGCACCGTGCGGTCGCCGTCGAGCTTCGGCTCCTGGGGCAGGTAGCCGATCCGGATCCCCGCCTGGCGCTGCACCTCGCCGTCGAACTCCTCGTCCTGCGCGGCCATGATCCTGAGGACGGTGGACTTCCCCGAGCCGTTCAGGCCGAGGAGGCCGATCTTGGCGCCGTGAAAGAAGGAGAGAGAGATGTCCTTGATGATCTGCCGCTTGGGCGGGACGATCTTGCTCACGCGGAGCATCGACATCACGTAGGTGGCCATGGCGCTCCAACGTCCGTAGCGAGGAAAGGGGCGAGAGACTACCCGATTCGCGCCTCGTCTCCGAGGCGTCCCGCGTGAGCGCGTCGCCCGCGCACTGGACCGCGCTCCGGGTTAGGGTGGAGCGCATGTCCATCCTCGACTGGCTCGGGCTGGGGAAAGCGCGCCGCGGGGACGAAGGCGACGGCGACGTCATCCACCGGATCGTGCGCGATCTCGAATCGATGGACCCCGCCACGGCGAGATACCTGGCGCTCTTCGCGTTCCTCCTCGCCCGGGTCGCCAACGTGGACCAGGACATCACCGACGACGAGACGCGCGAGATGGAGCGGATCGTGGAGGCGTTCGGCGGGCTGCCGGCCGCCCAGGCGGCGCTCGTCGTCCAGATCGCGAAGTCCCAGAACCGGCTGTTCGGCGAGACCCAGAACTTCCTCGCGGCGCGCGAGCTTCGAGACCTCGCGACCGAGGATCAGAAGCGCGACCTCCTGCACTGCCTGTTCGCGGTCTCCGCCGCGGACGACTCGAATCTCGGTCGCCGAGGAGGAGCAGGTCCGGTCCATCTCGCGCGAGCTGCTCCTGACCAACGAGGAGTACATCGCCATCCGAAGCGCCTACCGCGACAAGCGGGCGGTGCTGCGGCGATGAGCGGGGCGCCTCACCCGGTCAGCGTGGACGAGCGGTCGCCCCGGCGGTGAGGTCCGGGCCGACGACGCCGCGGCGCGCGCGCATCTCGCGCATGACGGCGGCGTCCTCGGACGGGACGAGGAGCCGTCTCAGCGCCGGGAAGATGATCGCCTCCTCGCGCCGGAGGTGGTCCGCGAAGTGGCGCTCGAGCTCCTCCGTAGCGTCGCGCAAGCTCGGCGCGAGCTCGGGGAGGTGCGCCGGGTCGCGCGCGATCTCCTCGCACGCGCTCACGAGACGGGTGAGCGGCCGGGAGTGCTCCTGGTGCTCGTGCGCCATGGCCTCGAGCTCGGCATCGAGCGTCGGCTCGCGCCCGCGCAGGCGGGGCACGATGGACTGCTCCTCGTCCTTCGCGTGGAGCGGCAGCGCCTCCGTGAAGTAGCGCCGGACGCGGGCGGCGGCGTCGCGCACCGCCTCGTCCTGCTCCCCGCCCGCATCGGCGATGCGCCGAGCCAGCGTGAGGAACGCGCGGATCCGCCCGTGGCACTCGAGGAGCAGGCCGACCGCGTCCTCCAGCGCCGCGGTCCGTCCGGGCAGGATCAGCACGCGGTCCCCGCGGCCTCGGCCGCGCTCCTCCGGAAGAACGTCCGGACGAGCCCCTCCCGCTCCAGCACGCTGTGCGACGCGAATCCCTTGCCGTGCGCGAGAATCGACGAGCGGCGCAGGCACGAACGGCGTGATGAGCTGGTAGACGTCCGCGTCGCCGAGCGCGGCGAGGTCCGCCATCACGCGCGGCAGCGGATGCTCGCCCGCCTCGATCGCCGCGCGCGCGTCGTGGGTGCGCGTGGCGGCTCGCTCCTCGGCCCACGCGGGCCGCTCCGCCGCCGCGCCGGCGTCGCCGCCCACCACGGCCGCGATCGGCGGAAGGCCGGCGCCTGCGCGCAGCCGCTCGATGAGGACGCCCAGTGAGACCCCGCTCACGGTCGAGACCTGCCGGAGCGTCGCGATCTTCGCGACGGTCCGCCGCAGCACCGGGTTCCGCAGCGCGCGGAAGTGGGGCGACAGCTCGATCAGGACCTCCTCGAGGCCGGGCCACCGTTCGAGGAGCTCGCCGATCTTCGAGTCGGGAGTGATGCTCGCGGCTGCGCACTCAGGCATCGGCGTGCTCCTCCTTCCAGGACAGGAGCCGCTGCTGGCCCGTCAGCGCGCGCTTCTCGGTGAGGTCCTGCGTCACCTCGAGGCAGCCGAGGTAGGCGCCGGCGGCGTCGCGGAGCGCCACGTATTCGATGTGGATGAAGCGACCGCGAAGCTCGATCCAGAACGCGGCCCGGCTCTGCCGCCCCGAGCGGAACGCGTCGAGGATCCGGTCGACGGTGTCCACGCTCGAGGGGGGATGGCAGTACTGGACCTTCCGGCCGAGCACGGCGCGGCTGCGCGCGAAGACCCGCTCCCGGCCGTGGCTGAAGTAGCGGACGCGGTCGTCGGCGTCGACGAACGTCGCGTCGACCGGCAGCGCGTTCAGGATCGCCTCGAGCTGCTCCGGCGTGAAGCCGCCGGTCGGGAGCCGGATGCGGCCGCTGTCCGGCGCCGCCTCCCCGGGCGACCCCTGCGCCGACGCGGGCCGCCAGCCCTGCACCGGCTCGACGAGGCAGTAGCCGTGGTCCTCGCTCTGGCGCGCGACCTCCCACCACTCGAGCTCCTCGAGCGTGTCGAGCGACATCGGCAGGAGGATGTTCTCCTCGCGATCGATCATGTCGCGGATCGCCTGCGCCGCCGGCCGGACTGCCAGGGCCACCGCGGCGCGGGCCTCGGCGGCGGTCGCCGGCGCCGCGGCGAGCGCCTCGTGCGCGCCGCGCAGGAGCGCGCGCGCCTCGTCGTGCTTCGCCCACATCACCTTCGGCGGACCGGTGATGCCGTGCTTCTCGAGATACGGGAAGAGGAGGTGCTCCTTGCGGAGGTAGTGCTTGTCCACGTCGGCGAGCGCGTTGAGCCGCGCACGGACGCCGAGGAGCGCATCGTGGGCCGGCGCGCCGTCGTCGAGCGCGTCGAGCTCCGCCGCCGCCCGATCGAGGCCGGCGATCTCGGCCGCGAGCGCGGCGTTCTCCTGGCGGAACGTGTGAACCGGGTGCCCCTCGGGGACCTCGGCCGCGCCGGAGTGGTCGATCGCGCCCTCGAGCGCCGCGCCGTGCAGGTGGCACAGCCGCGTCACCTCCTCGGGAGGCATGCCGTCCTCGATCAGCTCCTGCTCGACCTCCACCACCATCCCATAGGGCACCTGCCCCAGGATCCGCACGAGCTGCCGCTGCACCTGCGCCGGAGCGGCGCCCACGTGGAGCTGGAGGATGAGGTGCTTCAGGAGATCCTTCCGGCTCGAGCCTCCGGTCTCGATGAGCTCGCTCATCTCTCCTCCCGCACCATCGAGAGGAGCATCTTGAACGGCTCGAGCGCCCGGACCGCGTGCGGGATTCCGGCGGGCATCCGCACCGTCTCGCCGCGCCTCGCGACGACCGGCTCGCCGCCGATCGTCAGCTCGACCGCGCCGTCGAGGACCTGCACGAACGCGTCGAACGGTGCGGTGTGCTCCGACAGCTCCTGCCCGGCGTCGAACGCGAACAGCGTGAGCGAGCCGCCGCGCGCCTTGGCGAGCGTCCGGCTCACGACCGAGCCGGGCACGTACGCCAGCTCGGCTTCGAGGACTGCCGGGCGGGCGGCGGGGAGCTCGCTCCTCAAGACGTTCATGCGGGGGGTCGGCATGGCTACCTGAGATTGCGAAGACCCTGCCAGCCGCGGAACCCGCGCCTTTACCGGGGTTTGAGCGCAGGACCGGACCGGGCACCCAGCGCCGGGTGTGAGCGACACCGAGCCCTGGGTGTTCCAGCGAAATCCGGGTGCGGCTTGCGCCCGGGCTACCGTCCCGCCGCTCGGCAGGGATCAGGCTACGGCAGGAGCGTCCGGCGGCCCGCTTCGGGGCAGCTCGACGATGAAGGTGGCGCCCGCGCCGGGATCGCTCTCCACCCGGATGTGGCCGCCGTGGCGCTCGATGATTCTCCGCGAGATGTAGAGGCCGAGCCCGAACCCGCCGTACTGCTCGCGCGAGACGGCCCGCTCGAAGCGGTCGAAGATGCGGGCCTGCTCGGCGGGGTCGATCCCGATGCCCTCGTCGCGCACCTCGAGGCGCGCCGCGCCCGGGCGATCCTCCCAGACGCGGATGTGGATGGACCGACCGGCGCCGAACTTCGCGGCGTTCGCGAGCAGGTTCGTGACGACCTGATCGATGCGCGCGCGGTCCCAGCGACCCGTGACCGCCGTGTGGCACCGGATCGACAGCGAGCAGCCGGCGCGGCGCAGGTCGGGCTCGAGCTGCTCCGCGACGTCATGCACGACCGCCCCGAGATCCACCTCGGCGAGCTGGAGCGGCACCCGACCGGCCTCGAGGTGCGACACGTCGAGGAGGTTCGCCACGAGCTGCGTGAGCCGCTCGCCCTGCCGCGCCGCGAGGCGCGCCCAGCGCGCGCCCGCCCCGGCCTCGAGCAGCGGCCGGGCGGCCATGCAGCGCCGCAGCTCCCCGAGCGAGAGCGTCAGGGTCGTCAGCGGCGTGCGGAGCTCGTGGGACGCCACCGCGAGGAACTCGTCGCGGATCCGGATCGCCTGCCGGGCGTCGCGGTAGAGGCGCGCGTTCTCGAGCGAGATCGCCGCCTGCGTCGCGAGCAGCTCGAGCGCGCCGAGCCGATCCGGCGTGAAGACGCCGGGCAGCGCTCGATTCTCGAGGTACAGGACCGCGAGGAAGTCCGATTGCCGCGCGATGGGCAGGCACACCACCGAGCGCGGCCGGTACCGGATCACGTACTCGTCCCTCGCGAACCGGTCATCCACCGACGCGTCCTCGAGGACGACGCGCTCGCCGGTCCGCACGACGTACTGCGCGATCTTGACGGGGAGGAGCACCGGCGCGAGCGGCGCCGGCGGATCGTGGAGCTTCACGCGCGTTCCCCAGGGATCGACGGACGCATCCGCCGCGACGCCCTGCGCACCTTGCCGCCCGACCACCATCACGCCCCGCTCGGCCGCCCCGTGCGAGAGGACGAGCTGCATCAGCGTGCGGACGAGCTCGTCGTGGACGACCTCCCGCGAGATCGCCTGCGAGGCCTTCAGCACCGAGAGCAGGTCCAGCTGCTCGGGGAGCGCCGCGAACGTTCCCCCCGCCCGCGCCGTGCTCGGCTCGGCGGCGAGGCTCGGGTTCAGCCGCTCGAGCTGCTTCACCTTCGCGTCCGCTCCCCACCTGAGGTAGCACGCACGCGCCTCGCGCACGCACAGGTCCCCCAGCGACCCTCGACCGCGCACCCGGTGGTGGCGCGCCGCCAGCTCCCACGCGAGCCCCTCGTCGCGCGGGGAGCGCCCGTCGCGCGCCCAGAATCACCGCCTCCTCGTACCGGCGGACCGCCTCCTCGCCGTCTCCACGCAGGTGCGCGATCTCCGCGGACACGAGCGCGTCGTGTAGGCGGAACGTCCTCGGGTTCACCGCCGCCCACCCGGCGATCCGGCGGCGGTGCCCCTCCAGCGCGAGGAGCCCGGCGTCCCTCCGCCCCGGAGGCTCGTCCTCGAGCTGCGCGGCGAGCGAGAGGGCGTGGAAGACCTCGAAGTCGCGGGCGAGGACGAGCGGCGTCACCGAGAAGAGGAGCGGCCGGGCGTGCTCGGCGGCGGCGATGGCCCCCGCGGAGTCGCCCGCGAAGTACCGCGCCTGGAGCTGCGGAATCCAGTACGTGCAGACGAGGAGGCTCAGGCGGGGCTCCGCCGCGAGGCTCGCCTCGAACTGCTCCTCGTCGAAGCTCTCGTCGGAGAGCGAGCCGACCCGGGTCCGTCCCCGGAGGCTCCGCGCGAGCTGCCGCAGCACGATCACCATGCTCTCGACGTCTCGGTACCGGGCCCTGCGCGAGAACTCCAGGCTCCGCTCCGCCTCCTCCTCGACCCGGTCGAGCGGATCGCCGCGCGCCAGCACGCCCATCACGACGAGCGCGGCGCACTGGCTCGCGACGGTGAGGTCCCCGTTCTCGATCCCGGCCCGGAAGCCGGCCCGCGCGTGCTCGACGTGCTCGTCGAGCGTCCCCGTCCAGAGCGAGGCGTGCACCAGGAAGAAGTGGGCCCGGGCCTCCTCCGCCACGGCCCCGCGCCGCCTCATCAGCTCCCACGTCACGGCCGCGAAGCGAGCCGCGGCCTCGTACTCGCCGAACGTCCCGACGAGGATGAAGCTGTAGCTGCCGTACCAGAGGATCGCCGCGTCGCAGTTGCCGCGCCCGAGGGCGAGCGCCACCATGCGAGCGACGTGGAGGCAGTACAGGTTCGTGTTGGTGAAGTAGCTCGGCGCGGGCATCCGCAGCGCCGCCTGCACCTCCGGATCGCGCGACTCGGGCAGGTCGAGGATCGATTCGATGGGACGATCGCCCAGCATCCGCTGGACGCGATCGCGCTCGGCGAGGACCTCCGCCCACGTCGGGTTCGACGGCAGCTCGATGCCGAAGAGGGCGAGGTTGCGGAGCGAGACCTGCACCGCGGCCTCGACCTCGCCGCGCGCGAGCCGCGCGTAGTGCTCGATGAGCATGGCCGCCGAACGCTCCACCTTCGTGCGGGCGCGCTCCGCTCCGAGCACCGAGAGGCGCACGGCCTCGTCGTGGTTTCCGGCGAGGAACTCGCACTCCGCCCAGGCGAGGTGGAGGCGCTGGGTCAGCTCCCCGTCCCGGTCCCAGCCCGCGTCGCCGAGCAGGCGCCCGCCGGCGCGGAGGTAGGCCGCGGCGGACCGATGGTCGTGCGACGCCCTCGCCTTCTCGCCCGCGGTGAGGTTCAGCCGCGCGACGCGCGTCCTCTCCGCCTCGTCCGCGATGAGATCCGACGCGAGATTGAGCTGGGTCGCCGCGTCGAACACCCGATCCGGCGCCGGCCCGGTCGCAAAAGGGAGCAGCAGCCGCCCGATCCGCAGGTGGATCTCCCCGCGCCGCTCGACCGGGATGTGCTGGTAGGCCGCCTGCTGGACGCGATCGTGCGCGAACCGGTAGTCGTCGCCGGCGCGAACGAGCAGCCCCTCGCGCACGGCGTCGAGGAGGTCGCGACGGACGTCCTCCTCCCGGCGGCCGTACGCTGCGGCGAGCATGGTGACGTCCACGCGGTCCCCCATGCACGCCGCGAGCTCGAGCGCGACCCGGGTCGCCTCGGGCAGGCGCCCGACCTTGGCCGCCATGAGATCGACCACGTTGCGCGCGAACGCGCGGGCGTCGATCCGGTCCAGGTCCCACCGCCACTCGCGCCGGTCGGGATCGAGCGCGAGGAGGCCTTCGGCGTGGAGGGTTCCGAGGAAATGGGTCGCGAAGAAGGGGTTCCCGCCCGTCCGCTCGTGCACGAGGTCCGCGAGCGGCTGCGCGCGGGCCGCCGCGCACCGGAGCGTCCCCGCCACGAAGCGGCCCATGTCCGCCGGAGAGATCGGCGGCACCTCCACCCGGAGGATCGCCGCGCCCGCCGCGCGAGCGTCCTCGATCGTGCGCGCCAGCGGGTGACCGGGCCCGACCTCGTCGCCGCGGAAGGAGCCGAGGAGGAGCAGGTGCCGGGTGTCCCGCGTCGTGAGCTGCTCGACGAGCTTCAGGCTGCCCGCGTCCGCCAGCTGGAGGTCGTCGAGGAACAGCACCAGCGGGCGCTCCACGCCGGCGATCGCGTCGACGAGCTTGCGGAACACGGCGAGGAACCGGAACTGCCCCTCGAGCATCCCCAGCTCCGCGACCGGAGGCTGGGGGCCGATCACGTGCTCCAGCTCGGGCACGAGGTCGGTGACGAGGCGGCCGTTCGCGCCCAGCGCCTCGCGGAGCCGGCCACGCCAGGCGCCGATCTGCGCGTCCTCCTCGGCGAGGATCCTGGCCGCGAGCTCTCGGAACGCTCCCGCGAACGTCGAGTACGGCGTGTTGCGGCGGTACTCGTCGAACTTCCCGGACAGGAAGATCCCGCGCTCTCCCGCCATCCGGCGGAACAGCTCGTGCGCGAGCGCAGACTTCCCGATCCCGGAGGGGCCGGAGAGGAGGACGAGCTCCGAGGTCCCCGTCTCGGCGACGCGCCGGAACGCGGCGAGCAGCGCGTCCAGCTCCTTCTCGCGCCCGCTCAGCTTGCGCGAGACGAGGAGCTGGTCGGAGAAGTCGCGCCTCCCGAGGGCGAACGGCGGGATGGTCCCGTGCGACCGCCATGCGTCCAGGCAGCGCACGAGATCGTGCTCGAGCCCGCGCGCGGTCTGGTACCGGTCCTCCACGAGCTTCGAGAGCAGCTTCAGGACGATGCGGTCGAGCGACTTCGGGATCGACGACACGAGCTGCGACGGCGGCGGCGCGGGATGGGCGACGTGCTGGTGGACCCACTCCACCGGATCGCGCGCCAGGAACGGACGGCGGCCGGTGAGCATCTCGAAGAAGATGACGCCCAGCGCGTAGAGATCGCTGCGGGCGTCCACGGGCCGGTTCATCCGCCCGGTCTGCTCGGGGGCGAGATACGGGAGCGCCCCCTCGATGAGGCGCGCGGGCTCGGCGTTCCGGTGCTCGCGCGGCGTCCGCGTCGCGAGCCCCAGCTCCGCGATCCGGATCTGGCTCGCTGCGTCCACGAGGATGCTGTCGGGGTTCAGGTTCCGGTGGACGACCCGTTGCCGGTGCAGCTCCGCGACGGCGCCAGCGATCGGGATCGCGAGCGACAGGAACTGGAGCACCGGGAGAGGCGCGCCCAGGAGCCCTGCGAGGGGCTTCCCCGCGAAGTCCTCGAGGACCAGCGTCGGGAGTCCCTCCAGGGTCTCGAGCGCCAGCGGCGCGAGGATGGACGGGGACGCCAGCGAGCTCCCGATCTCGTGCTCGTGCCGGAGGCGCTCCAGCTCCCGCGGCCCGCACCTGCGTGGATCCAGGGACTTGAGGATCACGCGCCGGCCGTCGCTTTGACGAACGGCTCGCCTCAGCGTGACGCGTTCGTCGTGCGCGAGGGTCTCGATCGTCGAGTAGTCGCTTCTATCCGAGGCGATCGTGGGGTCACCTCTCCGGGGCTGCACGCATCGGGAACCGAGGCGATGTCTGGGACGATGCCTGGATGTAGAGCAGTCATGACGCGGGTGCCACGCCCGAGCTGGAGCCGGCCGATGCGTCAGGCGTACAGCGCAGCGCGGTCACGACCCCGCCCGCCGTCGCGACGAGGATGCGCTCGCCGAGCGGGCGAACGGCGGAGACCTCCGCCGGTCCGATGCCTCCGAGCCGGACGGCCGCCAGTCCGGGCCCGGTCACGCGCACCAGCAGCGCTCCGCCGCCCTGCGTCCCGACCACCGCCGTGCCGTCGGAGCGCGCCGCCGCGGCGCCCGGGTTCACCTCGTTCGCGCGGGCGTCGACGAACCGGAGCGCGGACACGGCGCCGTCGTCGCCGAGGCGGACCACCCCACCGTCGTCCGTCCCCGCGACGACGCCGCCGGCCACGGGAGCGAGCGCGGTCACGACGTTCGTCTCGGCAGCGGGCTCTCCGAAGACGAGCGGCTGCCAGCGCGCCGTCCGGGCGAGGAGCGGCGCCGCCGCGGTCGCGAGCGGAAGCGAATAGGCGCCGGACGACGTGCCGATCCAGAGCCGCGTCGCGCTGGCGGCGAGTGCGGTCACCCGGAGCGTCTCACCGGACGGCCCGGCGACGTCCTCGGTGTCCGCGCCGTCGCCGATCGAGATGCGGAAGAGGCCGCGGGCCGTGCCGGCGTACAGCAGGCCTCTCGCGACGGCGAGCGCGGTCACCCCCTCCCCCGCGAGCAGCGTCGCGACGCGCCGGTCGCCGTCCTGCGCGAGCAGGCCGCCCTGCGTCGCGACCCAGACGAGCCCATCGTGCTCGGCGAGCGCATTCACGAAGCGCTCGCGCCCCCGCAGGCCGCTCACCGGCGAGAGCTCCTCCACGTCCGCGCGGAACAGGCCCGCGTCGAAGGTTCCAATCCAGAGCTGGCCTTCGCTGTCCTCGAGCAGGGCGGTGATCCTCGCACCGACGCGGGCCACCTCGCTGGCGATGCAGCCGGCGTGCTCGGGGAGCTCCACGCCGGGCTGCGGCGGGAGCGACGGGTCCGCGAGGACCGGGATCGCCAGGTGGCGGGCCCTCCCCCGATGCTTCCAGGCCGCGCCCGCGAGCGCGAGCGCTGCGGCCGCCGCGGCGGCGGCGACCGCGAGGGTGAGCGGGCGCGCGCGCATCACCGCTCCCGCGCGTTTCGAACCGAGCCGGCGAGCAGCACGCGCTCGAGTGACCGGGGCTTCCTGCGTCGCCTGAGGAGCATCGCCGCCACGAGCGCGACGAGCACGACCGCGGCGAACACCGCCGCGCCGCCGGCGCTGGCGTACGCGACCGCGCGCTCGCGCCCGGAGGGCGCCGCCAGGATCAGGAGCGGGACGCGCCGCCGGCTCACGTTGCCCGCCGTGTCGGAGGCGACGACCTCGAGCCGTGCCTCGCCCTCGAGAGCGTCGTGCGGCACGCGCAGCACCGCCTCGTAGACGCCGAACGGTCCCCCCATGCGAGCGCGAGCGGCCGCCACGACGGCGCGCCCGGGCAGCGACGCCACGAACGTCGCGAGCCCGCCCGGGGCGAGCGCGGCAGAAGACGGCTCTTCGGACGAGGGCGGCGGGCGCTCGTCGGAGCCTGCCGCAGGCAGCGGCGCCTCCTCGGAGATGCGGAGGGCGGGGTGCGGCGGCTCGGCTGGGCCGCAGGCTGCGAGCGTGGCGAGGGCGAGGACCGCGGCGACGCCGCGGCGGGAGGGGACTCGGGGCGTGGGCATGGGGAAGCTCCGTTCTCCCGCACCGAGAGCAACCACCGTGCCCGCGCCGTTTCATGAAGGTTCCGGCCGTGCTCGCGCGGCCGTGTCTGCCCGACCACGTCCGTGCGGACCGGCGGACGCACACCGGGCCTGGCAGGCGACGGTCGTGGCCCGTTCGACGTCATCCTGGAGGCGACGGGCGCGGCCCGGCGCGTGCCCATGGACCGGTTCCGCGAGGCGCTCGAGCGCAGACCGGGCGACGTGAAGGTCGTCGTCGAGGTCTCGTGACCACGCGCGCGAGCATGGCTCGTCACCAGCGCGCGCGCAGGCGCGCCGCGTACGCCTCGGGCGCCTCGGTGTGCACCTCGTCGCCCAGGAACTTGGGCGTGAACCACGTGTCGTAGTTCGTATAGAGCGGCTTGAAGGCGGGGCGCGAGCAGAGCTTCACGTGGAGCGCCCAGCCCGCCGTCGCGGCCTCCGGGCTCGAGTGGAACGCCAGCGTGAACGGGTGCGTGCCGCTCTCCTCGTAGAAGGCGACGACCTTCGCGATCCCCGCCCCGAACGCCGCGGCGTCCGCGTCCGAGAGCGTGGCGAGGCTCGCGGTGCCAGGCAGGACGCCCCAGATCTCCTTCTGGTGCGCCGGCGCATACGCCGCGATCCACTCGACGTTCCCGGTCGTCCCGACGTGGCGCACCCCGAGCTTGCGCTCCTGCGCGAGGAGGTCCGTCCAGTGGCTCGCGCCGGTGCGCTCGAGGACCTGCGCGCTGCGCTCCATCGCTCGCGCGATGCCGGAGTACGGGAGGCCGCGCACGTGCACCTGGAAGTGAGGGTGAGGCACGCTCGAGCCGCCTGGATTGAGGAAGTTCATGCCCGCGACGTGGTGGACGAGCGCAGGATCGTACGCGCGCGCGCGCCGGACCAGCTCCGCCGCGACCCGGATCGCGTCGCCGAGCGCCTCCGGCGAGAGGAGAGATGGGAAGAGGACGTGCCGGGCGGGGTCGACGACGACCACCGAGTCGAGCGCACACTTCGAGAAGAGGTTCGGCATCGCGATCGCGTGGCCGACGCGGATCTGCCCCTCCGGCGCGAACGCGGGTGTGTACCGGGTCCCCTTCTCGGACGCGGCGCAGAACGGACAGCCGACCCTGGTCTTCTCCTGCAGCTCGCGGAGGAGGTCCACGTCCGCCGTGCCGAGGAACGCCTTCGCCTTCTCCCCGAGCGCGCCGTTGATCGACGCGACGGTCCCGTAGAGGGGGTCGATGCGGTGCTCGATCACCTGCTCCGCGGCATGCCCGGCCGGGTCGACGAGGGCGGTCCGCTCCGTGACGGAAACGAGCTCCATGGCTCCTCCTCACCTGCACCGATGGCTCGGTCGCCACCCATTGCGCGGGGCGCCCCCACCGGCCCTTCGGTGTACCGCGCGGGGCCGGTGCTGCCAACGGGTTGATTCTGCTCGCTTCGGTGCGCTGGCACACCCGTCGCTATTCGGGGCGGCCAACGGAGGTCACGCCCATGAGCACCAAGCTCGCAAAGGCGATCTTCTGGGTAGGCACGCTCGTCTCGCTCGCGGTCTTCCTCGCGATGACGGTGCACACGCACCGGAGCTTCGACGCGCTCACCCATGCAGACGCCCTCGACGATCACGTCGTCGCCGGAAAGCGCGCATTCGAGCGCCACAACTGCAACGACTGCCACACCATCCTCGGCTTCGGCGCCTACTACGCGCCGGACCTCACCCGGGCATACGCGCGCCTCGGCGAGGACGCCGTCCGCCGGCGGCTCGAGGCACCGGAGGTCGTGTTCGCGACCTCGTACCGGAAGATGCCGCAGCAGCACCTCGCGCCGAACGAGATCGAGGACCTCGTCGCGTTCCTGCGCTGGGTCTCCAACATCGACAACCACGACTGGCCGCCTCAGGACTCGCCCAACCGCTGGAAACGCTCGACCGAGCGGCTCCTCGCGACCGCGACGATGACTCCCGCGGCCGCGCTCGTGCAGCAGGAGAACTGCCTCCAGTGCCACGCGCTCGGGGGCACGGGCGGAACGCAGGGCCCGAGGCTCGAGTGGATCGGCGGGCGCCGCGACGCCGAGTACGTGGCGCGCTACCTCGCGAACCCCGACGCCGTGTCGCACGGGTCGCGCATGCCGGCGTACCCGAACCTCTCGGAAGGGCAGCGACTCATGATCGGCGAGTTCGTCGTCAGCCTCGCCGCGGACCGGAGGGCGCCATGACCGCCGTGGTCTACAAGAGCCAGAAGATCGCGTACTGGTACTTCGCGCTCGCGCTGGTGCTGTTCGCGCTGCAGATCGTCGTCGGCCTCTGGATCGCCGCCCAGTACGTCGTCACCGTGCCGCAGGCGGTGGTGGACGTGTTCCCGTTCTCCACCGCGCGGGCGATGCACACCAACCTGCTCGTCCTCTGGCTCCTGCTCGGCTTCATGGGCGCGACGTTCTACCTCGTGCCGGACGAGGCCCAGTCCGAGCTGGCGTGGCCGAAGCTCGCGATCGTCCAGCTCGTCGTGCTCGCGGTGACGGGGGTCACCGCGCTCGTCGGCTTCTTCTTCGGCTGGACGCAGGGCAGGCCGCTCCTCGAGATCCCCACCGCCCTCGACTTCGTCGTCGTCGCGGGCGCGCTCTTGTTCCTCGCCAACGTCGGCGTGACGCTCTACCGGGCGCGCCGCTGGAACGCGGTGCAGGGGACGCTCCTCGGCGGCCTCGTGTTCCTCGCCGGTGATGTACCTGTTCGGCATGCCGTTCTACCGGAACCTCGCCGTCGACTGGTACTACTGGTGGTGGGTGATCCACCTGTGGGTCGAGGGCGCGTGGGAGCTCATCACCGCGGCGATGGCCGCGTTCATGCTCATCAAGCTCACGGGCGTCGACCGCAAGGTCGTCGAGAAGTGGCTGTACGTGGAGCTGGGACTGTTCCTCTTCACCGGGATCGCCGGCACCGGCCACCACTACTACTGGCTCGGCGCGCCGCGCGCCTGGCTCTGGATCGGCGGCCTCTTCTCCGCGCTCGAGCCCTTCCCGATCCTGCTCATGGTCTGGGACACCTGGCGCGCCGCGAAGGACCACCCGGGCGCGCTCCGGCCGCGGCTCACCTGGGTCTACATCGGCGGGATGGCGATCCTGCACTTCGTGGGCGCGGGGCTCTTCGGGTTCGCGCACACGCTGCCGCAGATCAACTACTACACGCACGGGAGCCAGGTGACCGTGTCCCATGGCCACCTCGCGTTCTACGGTGCGTACGCGCTCTTGAACCTGTCCTTCTTCTACTTCGCGATCCCGCGCATCAAGGGGCTCCCCGAAGGCCGGTACGACGAGCGCGCCGGCCACTGGGGCTTCTGGCTCACGAGCCTCGGCGTCGTCGGGATGAGCCTCGCGTTCGGCGTGGCGGGCGTCCTGCAGACGTACCTCGAGCGCGTCCGCGGCGAGCCGTACATGGTCGCGCAGCAGCCCATGCGCTTCTGGATGATGGTCGTGTTCGCGCACGGGCTCATCGTGCTCGCGGGGGTGATCGTGACGGTCACGCACCTGCTCACGCTCAAGCCCGAGCGCGCCGCCGTCGTCGTTCCGCTGGACGTCCCCGTCCCGGCTTCGCGCGCCGTCGGCTCCGCCTGAACGAGACACGGGCCAGGCGCGAGGCGGCCCGTGCCGCCGCCTCGCGCCTCGCCCGCTCGTCCCGCCCCGCTCAGCCCTGCGACGGCTGCGAGCCCTGCTCCTTCATCGAGCGCGCGAACTCCGCGCCCGCGCGGCGCATCTCCTCGGCGGTCATGTCCTTCTGGTGCGTGGCGAAGGACCAGAGGTAGCCGAACGGATCGGCGACGGAGGCGCAGCGGTCGCCCCAGAACATGTCCGCCGGCTGCATGGTGGCCTTTGCCCCGGCCTTCACCGCCTGCTGGAACGCGCCGTCGCAGTCCGGCACGTACAGCCACATCGTCACCGGCACCGGTTCCTCCGCCGTCGGCGCGGAGCGCCCCATCCCCGGCATCTCGTCGTTCATGAAGACGACCGAGTCTCCGATGCGCAGCTCGGCGTGCCAGATCGTCTTTCCGTCCGGCGACGGCATGCGCGACACCTCCTGCGCCCCGAGCGCGCGCTTGTAGAAGTCGATCGCCTTCGCGCAGTCGCGGATGACGAGGTTCGGCGTGAGCGTGTGCATTCCCTGCGGGATCGGTTTCACTCCGGCCATGGCGTCCTCCTCCGTGCAGATGGTCCGGAGGTCCCCGTTAGCCGCCGCTGCCGCCCGAATCGAGCCCTCGTCGGGTCGAAAGCTTTCGTTCGAGCCGCCACCCGACACCCGCCCGAGAACGCACCGTGCGGCCGTGGACTTCCTTCGGTCCGGTATCCGGCTTGGCGGCTCGCTGGTGAGGCGGTTCCGAAGGGGCCGGGCAGACCGCCTCCGCCGTGCTCGCCGAAAGTCGCGACCGGGCGGCGTGTGTCGAGCGGGCGCAGAAGCGCAGGGGCCGCGGCACGCCCGGACGTGGCAGCCGAGCGCGGGATGGTTTCCGGTAACGCGGCGGCGATCAGGCGCGCACGGCTGTCACGTCGCGTGACAGCGCGGCTTGCGTACTGTCGGCCGACCATGTAGTGACTGGCTCGCCAACGGCAAACCCCTCCATCCCGGTCCGACTTCAACCGGCGGCACACGGTGCACCCCCGCATCGGCGAGCTGTCTCATTCGACCATTCGCGGTCAGAGCCGCATGAGCCGTTGTCCGTCGACGGGCCGCATTCGTATCCACGAGGTTGTCGCGCACCGACTTCGTCGCGACCCTCCCGGTCGTCATCGCGGTCACCGTCTCTGGACAGCTACGTCGATGCCGGGCGAGGCGCCCGGTATGTTCGCCGGCGGCTACTGGGTCTTCACCTCCACGAGCGCACCGCGCAGCGGCTGGTAAGTCGTTCCGTCGCGCCAGAGCGCATACAGGATCCCGGCGAGCTTCCGCGCGAGCGCGATCGTTGCGATCTTGCCGCCACGCCGGCGCGCGATCCCAAGCGCCCACTGGCACATCGGATCCTCTGGCCGCGTGCGCATCGCGGCCCACGCGGCTTGCACCAGCACCCACCGCAGCGCGGCTGGCCCGGCCTTCGTGATCGAGGTGATTCGGCGTCGATCCGAGCTCGAGTCCTCGCCAGGCGCGAGGCCCAGGTACGACTCGACCTGGTGCGCACTCGCGAAGCGGTCCACCCGGTCGATCGCAGCCACGAAGCGCGTTGCGGTGACCTTCGCCACACCCGGCACCGTCATCAGCCGAACGCAGAGCGGGTTCTGCTCGGCCCACTCGCTCACGTCGAGTGTCGCGGACACCGCCGCTTGGTGCAGATACGCCAGCGTCTCTAGTTGCCTCTCGAGATGCCGTGGGACTGGCTCGCCCATCTCCTCGTATCGCTTCCGAACGCGCGCTCCGAGCGTCGCCGCGGTGCAGCCGGGCAGCTTCTTCAGGTTCTGCCGAAGGTATCCGCGGACTGGGTTCACCAGGCCCGTCCTTGACGACACCAGGACATCTCGCATCGCGCAGAGCGACTTCGCTTCCCGCGACCATTGCGAGGGCACATGCACCGACGGCAAGTCCACGCGGCAGGAGACTTCGCTGAGCACCTGGGCGTCGCGCCGATCCGTCTTCGTCTTCCGCGCCCCGACTCCGAGCGATCTGACTAGCGATGCCGGGACCACCCGGACCTCGTGCCCGCACTGCAGCGCGATGTCCGCGATCGCGAACGCCTCGGCGCAGGTCTCCATGATGACGCGCGACTTCGGTCGCTCCAGCGTCTCCCGCAACCGCGCCGTCGCGACCCTCGCTTCGGTGAGGATCTTCCCGTCCTCCGCCCGGATACAGATCTGCGATTCCCTTCCGCCGAGATCGATCGCAACATGCTCCATGACTGGCCTCCTCCTCGTGCGCCTCGAGCGCGTGTACGAGTGACGAGCGACATTTCGCTACGTCGGGAGGACGGAGGCCAGTCACTTCATCGGTTCTTGTCCGTCCGCAGCGACGCGGCTGCGCGCGGCTGAGGGGTCATGCCCGGCCCTCGGAAGGTTCGGTGG
The DNA here is from genome assembly GCA_963721145.1 of uncultured delta proteobacterium. GTDB lineage: Bacteria > Myxococcota > Myxococcia > Myxococcales > Anaeromyxobacteraceae > Anaeromyxobacter. The sequence continues at coordinate 1,456,382 of CAVRIC010000002.1, forward strand.
GAGTTGCGCGCGGACGAAGGGGCATGCCCCGGCGCTCGGACGTGTCGGCGCGAGGGTCGGCTACAGCGACGCGGAGGACATGGACGCCCGATGCCCGGGAGCGGTCCTCGACGGTGAGCGCGGATCGCGGGCTCTCGGGCGCCTCAGAATGGATGGCACGTCGAGCAGGCGTTCCAGTCGTTCGGTGCGCCCCAGGTAACCTGCGTCTGCTGGAGATGGCAGGCGACGCTGGTGCAGGTCTTCGTCGAGGCGTCGTAGCGGGCGCTGGCGAGGTGGAGCGACAGCGTTCCCGCCGTCGTTCCCACGACCTCGGCATCGGGGATCGCAGGATCGGGGAACGTGATTCCGGTGGCCTCGTTCGTCACCCAGTACGGCCGCGTCGGCGTGTAAGGCGCCGGCGGCAGCCACGAGAGGTCCGGCAGCGTGGTGCGCGGGTCGAAGATCACGTCGCGCCGGCCGTTGACGTGGCGCAGCGGCAGGACCTTGCCGCTTCCCTGCGGCGGTGCGCCGGCGGCTCCGGTGTGGCAGCTCTCACACGCGTATCCGAGTAACCCGCCGAGATCGTAGTTCCCCGTCGTGTCGAGCCAGTAGAAGCCGCCCGGCGCGGTGCTGGCCGGATCGACGGTCTCGGCGTGGCAGGTCTGGCACGTGATCGGCGCAGCGTCCTCGCCCCAGTCGCTGCGGCCGTGCTTCGACGTGTGCCACGGCCCGGGCATCCCGCCGAAGTGGCCCGACTCCCAACCGTCGCTCGCGAGCACGAGGTGGCTGTTCGCGTTCGCCGCGCCCACGCCTCCGGAATCGTAGCGGGGCGGGTTCGCGTGGCAGCCGTTGCACCCGAGCGCCATCGTCCCCACCCACGACGGCGTCGGCGCGTACGCCGGGGTCTCCTGCCCGGACGAGTGGCAGTACACGCCCGAGCAGGTCAATCCGGCGCCGTCGAACGCGGCGTCGGCCGCGTTCCGCGCCTTGAGGGTCCCGGCCGCGCCCGCCTCCGGCGCGAGGACGACTTCCACGGTTCCATCCATGTGCAGCGCGGCGTCGAGCGGGTGGCAGTGGCCGCAGCCGAAGTCGTACTGCGCGCCGCCGCCCGGCGAGACGTCCTCGAGCACGTGCAGGTCGCCGTAAGCGACCGCCGAGACGGACGGCGGGTTCGCGTGGACGCGGTGCGCCCCCGTCGCGGGCGGCGCCGCGTGGCAGCCGCCGCAGCCGCCCGTGCTCCCGAAGTCGATGGTGCCGTTCACGTGTCGGCCGCCCGCCACGTCGATCGTGACCTGATCCTCGAGCACCGTGCCGGAGTGGCAGAGGTGGCAGCTCGCGGCGAGCGCGCCCTGCGGGTGCCTCGGGTTCGTCGGGGGATACCCGTGGCACGATCCGCACGTCTTCTGCGTCCCGTCCACGACGGTCCACACCGGCGTCGTACCGATCCCGCCCGCGTCGAGCGTCGCGCCGTGGCAGTAGACCGCGGAGCAGGTCGCGGCATCGTGGTCCCACTGCGGGGCAGCGCTGCGCGCGCGGGCGAGCTCTCCGAAGGTCACGGTCGCGCGGCCGTCCGTCGATCCACCGAAGTGGCCATCGATCTCGGTCGGCACGACGTGGCACTCGTCGCAGCGAATCGCGCCGCAGATGGTCCCGTCCACGAGGTGCTGCCGGTGCGCGCCGACGGCGCGCTCCGTCGTCGCGGTGAGCCCGTGCACCGATCGTGGAGGGGCCGCCAGGCCGCCGCCCCCGTGACAGCGCTCGCACGCCGGCGTGCCCTCTGCGAGCTCGCGCGCGCAGCCCGTCGCGGCGAGCGCCGCGATCGCGAGCGCGACCGCGCAGGGGCGGACGCGGAGATGTTGGACGTTGCCGATCAACCCCTTGCCCGACATCGAGCTTTGCACGCGATCGCATGGCCAGCAACTCTGCGTCACATCGCCACAGGGGCTCGACCGCGTGGTCCTCGCACCCGCTCCCACGTTCGAGACCGCGGCGAGCTCCCGACGCGGAGCGCGCGCGCGGGCGCCGGACACGATGCGAGGCGCTGCTCACCCCGCGCGACCCGCGTCCGCCGGCGCCGTCTCCTGGATGTACCGGGCGACCTCGAGGATCTCCTCGAGGTCGGGAGAGCGGGCGAGATACCCGTGGTCGCCGATCGCCGCGCGGAACGCGCCGTCGATGGCCGCGTGGTGCGGGATGAGCCCGCCGAACCGTGCTTCACTGAGGATCCGCCGCGCTCGCCCACGCGGGCGAGTCCGACAGCATGAGCTCGAGCCAGGCGGTGAGGCCCGGCGACGGGCTGGTGATCGCGGCCGGGTCGTCGAGCGTGGGGTGCCCGCCGCCGGCCGTGAAGAAGTACTTCGCGCTCGAGGTGGCGGGGTCCAGCATCCACGGACGCCCGCCGGCGCGTGGCGACTTCAGCCTGGGCCCTCTCGCAGCTCGGGTGCCCCGGGCGAGGTCGCCTCCGGCGGTCGCCCCGTCGCGGCCTCGTGCTCCGGAGAGCAGGGATGCATCCAGGAGTCGTCGTGTCCCGCCAGGAATCCCTGGTGGATCGCATCGAGCGCGTTCCCCACGCCGGACGCGTCGCCGATCACCCGGAACGGGATCCTGCGCGCCGCGGCGAGCGGGCCGACCGGATCGTGGGGACGGGCGCCCACCGCGAGGACGACGGTGTCGGCCGGGATCTCCTCGGGGCGGCCGTCGATCTCGACGCGGACCGCGGTCTCCGTGATCTCCACGACGCGGGCGCCGGTGCGGCGCCCCACCCGCAGGCGATCGAGATCCTGCAGCATCGTCCACCGCGTGGTCCGGCCGAGGTTCCGGCCCAGCTCGGGCGCCAGCTCCAGGATCGTGATCCCGCGCGCCCCTCGCTCTGCGAGGAACAGTGCCGTCTCGACCCCCACTGCGCCGCCGCCGATGATCGCGATCCGCCCCGCGGCATCCGCCTCGCCGCGCAGCAGCGTCGCCGCGAACACGACGTGCGGCAGCCCGGCGCCCGGGATGGGCGGCACGGCCGGCTCGGCCCCGGTCGCGAGCACGACGGCGTCGGGCCGCTCGTCGTCGAGCACCGGCCCGTCCACGTCGCGCCCGAGCTCGATTCGGACGCCCCGCCGCTCGAGCTGCCGCGCGAGGTCGTCCGCGAGCCCGGCCAGCTCGCCGCGTCCCGGCGGCGCGCCCGCCAGGTGGAGCTGGCCGCCGAGCCGCTCGCGACGCTCGTACAGGACGACGGCGTGGCCCCGCTCCGCCGCCGCCTCCGCCGCGCTCATCCCCCCCGGCCCTCCTCCGACGACGAGCACCTTCACGACGCGGGACGCCGGCCGCGGCGCCCGATCCAGCTCGTGGCCGGCGCGCGGGTTCGCCAGGCACTCGACGGGCTTCATCTCGAGGACGTTGTCGAAGCAGCCCTGACCGCACGCGACGCAGTGGACGATCTCGTCCTCGCGACCGGCGCGCGCCTTGGCCGGCAGGTGGGGATCGGCGATCAGGGCACGCCCCATGGCGACGAGATCGCACGATCCGTCCCTGAGCAGCGCGCGCGCCACGTCGCAGTCGTTGATCCGGTGGCTCGCCGCCACCGGCACCGACACGCGCGCCTTCACCGCACGGGCGAGGTGTGCGAACGCGCCGCGAGGCACGCTCGCGACGACCTGCGGCAGGCGCGACTCGTGCCAACCGACGTTCACGTTCAGCGCGTCCGCGCCCTCGGCCGCGAGGCGAGCCGCGAAGGCGACCAGCTCCTCCCCGCCCGTTCCGCCCTCCATCCCTTCCAGACCGTTCACGCGCGCGATCACGGGGAAGCGGGGCCCGAGCGCGGCGCGGACGGCGCGGACGACCTCGATCCCGAAGCGCATCCGGTTCTCCGCCGAGCCACCCCACCGGTCGGCGCGACGGTTCGTGAGCGGCGAGAGGAACCCGCTCACGAGATAGCCCGTGCCGCACAGGATCTCGACCGCGTCGAAGCCCGCCTGCTGGACCCGCCGCGCGGCGTCGGCGAACGCCGCGATGATCGCCTCGATCTCGTGCTCCTCGAGCGCCCGCGGCGTCTCGCCGGTGAGCCGGCACGGGACGGCGGACGGCGCGACGGGCATGCCGCCGACGAGCTTCGAGTGGGCGTACCGCCCGGCATGGTTCAGCTGCACCGCGGACCGTGCGCCGCCGTCGCGGATCACGGCCGCGAGTCGCGCGAGCCCGGGGACGAGATCGTCCCGGTGCGCGCCGAGGTGGGCGGCCGATCCCCCGAGCGGGTCCACCGTGGCGAAGCCGACCGTCACCAGGCCGGCGCCCCCCCGTGCGCGCTCCCGGTAGAACGCGAGCAGCGGCTCGGTCACGACGTGCTTGCGCGCCATGTGAAGGTGCATCGCCGGCATCACGATGCGGTTCGCGAGCGGCAGCGTGCCGACGCGAATGGGCTGGAAGAGCGGATCGTGCACAGGTCACCTCCGCCGCGGGCGGCGCGACAGGCGCGCTCGAGGGCGGACGAGCCACGGCCCGACCCGCGGACCGCCCGCCCCCGAGCGACACCCTCCGCGCTGCTAGCCCGCGAACATGTACCGCTCCGCCTCGATCGCCGCGGCGGCGAGACGCCGCTTCGCGTCGAGGAGGCCCGAGGCGTCGTACTTCGTGAAGCGCCGGATTCCGCCGAGGAGCATCGTGAGCTCGTCGCCCTCCGAGACGAAGAAGGCCGCCCTGCGCGCGGCGGTCGCGATCCGCTCCACCGCCCCGAAGGCGAAGGTCTTCACCGCGGCTTCGGCGAGCGCCCGCCGGCTCGCGGACTGTCCCGGAGCGGTCCGCTCGGCGCGGAGCACCGCGCTCTCGAGCGCGAAGATCTGGATCGCCACGTCGGCGAGCGCGAGCAGGATCTCCTGCTCGTCCTTGATCGCGTCGCGGTGCTTCTGCGCCGCCGCCCCCGCCACGACCAGGAACACCTTCTTGAGGTTCGAGAGCGCCAGGTGCTCGGCGGCGAACGGCACGGAGGGATCGATCTCCTCCGCCCCCGGCGTCATGAGGGCCTCGAGGGCCTTCATCGCCTCGCGCTGGAGCGGGATCTCCCCCTTCATCGCGCGGCGGAGGAGCGTGCCCGGGATGAGGAGCCGGTTGATCTCGTTCGTCCCCTCGAAGATCCGGTTGATCCGCTCGTCCCGGTAGAACCGCTCGGCGGCGTACTCCTGGATGAACCCGTAGCCGCCGTGGATCTGCACGACCTCGTCCACCACGTCCGCGAGCACGTCGCTGCAGAAGACCTTCGCGATCGCGCACTCGATCGTGTACTCCTCGATCCCGCGCTGGTACGCCTCGTAGTAGTCGGGGGTTCCCTTCGGGATGGTCGCGAGCCGGTCGTCGACGAGCCCCGCGAGCCGGTACACGAGCGACTCGGACGCGAAGATGCTCGCGGCCATGTCGGCGATCTTCTCCTGGATCGCGCCGAACCGGGCGATGGGCGAGCCGAACTGCTTGCGGATGTTGGCGTACTTCACGCCCTCCACGAAGGCGTGCTTTGCCGCGCCGGTGACCGCCGCGCCGAGCTTGAACCGCCCGACGTTCAGGACGTTGAACGCGATCTTGTGCCCCTTGCCGATCTCGCCGAGCACGTTGCCGATCGGGATCTGGGCGTCCTCGAGGAGGATCTGCGACGTGGAGGAGCCCTTGATGCCGAGCTTCTTCTCCTCCGCCCCGACCTTGACGCCGGGAAAGGTCTTCTCGACGAGGAAGGCGGTGAAGTGCTGGCGGTCCACCTTCGCGAAGACGGTGAACAGGTTCGCGAAGCTGCCGTTGGTGATGAACTGCTTCGTGCCGTTCAGGATCCAGTGCTTCCCGTCGGGGGAGCGGACCGCCGTGGTCTTGGCGCCGAGCGCGTCGCTGCCCGAGTCGGGCTCGGTGAGGCAGTACGCCGACGTCCACTCGCCGGAGATGATCTTCCCGAGGTACCTGTCCTTCTGTGCGGGCGTCCCGTAGTAGACGAGCGGCAGCGTGCCGATGCCGCTGTGGGCGGCGTAGGCCACGGAGAAGGACCCGCACGGCGCCATCTTCTCGGCGGCGAGCATGCTCGTCGCCTTGTCCAGCTCGAGCCCGCCGTACTCCTCGGGCGCGTCGATCATGAGGAGCCCGAGCTTGCCGCACTCGCGGAAGAGCTCCACCACGGCGGCGAAGTCGTGCTTCTCGATCTGCTCGTGCTTCGGCATCACGGCCTCGGCGACGAACTGCTCGGTCACGGCACCGATCTGCCGCTGCTCCTCCGTCATGTCCTCGGGGGTGAACACCTCGTCCTTCGTCGTCCGGGAAACCAGGTACTCCGCTCCGTGAAACAGTCTCTTGGCCATGTCTCTCTCCAGCTCGGGTGGATGAGTCGGTGCAGGTGTCGCGCTTATGCCGCGTTCTCGAACACGGCCGCCGCGCCCATGCCGCCGCCGATGCACATCGAGACGACGCCGTGGCGCGCCTTCTTCCGGCGCAGCTCGTGGAGCAGCGTCGCGGTGAGCTTCGCGCCGGTGCAGCCGAGCGGATGCCCGAGCGCGATCGCGCCGCCGTTCGGGTTGACGCGCGCGGGATCGAGCTTCAGCGCGCGCACGCAGGCGAGCGATTGCGCCGCGAACGCCTCGTTCAGCTCGAACACCGCGATGTCGTCGGCCTTCAGTCCGGCGCGCGCGAGCGCCAGCGGGATCGCCTCCACCGGGCCGATTCCCATCAGCTCGGGGGCGACGCCCCTCACCGCGTACGCGGCGACCCGCGCAATCGGCGTGAGCCCGGTCCGCTTCAGGAATGCGTCCGACACGATCAGGGTCGCCGCCGCGCCGTCGGTCATCTGCGACGAGTTGCCTGCCGTCACCGTCCCGTTCAGCTTGAACGCCGGCTTGAGCTTCGCGAGCGCCTCGGCGGTCGTGTCGCGGCGAACGCCGTCGTCCTCCGCGACGGTCTCGCGCGTCGCGCGCGGCTTCCCGTCGGCCACCGACCACCGCTCTGCCCCGACCGGGATGATCTCCTCGTCGAAGCGGTGGGCGTCGAGGGCGGCCGCCGCGCGCCGGTGACTCTCGGCGGCGAAGGCGTCCTGGTCCTCGCGCGAGATGCCGTAGCGCTCGGCCACGAGCTCCGCGGTGATGCCCATCGAGGCGTACGCCTCCGGCCACCCGGCGGCGAGCGTCGGGTTGGCGCTGAACTTGTTCCCGCCCATCGGGACGAGCGTCATGCTCTCGGTGCCGCCCGCCAGGATGCAGTCGGCGAACCCGCCGGCGACCCGCTCCGCGGCGGACGCGATGGCCTGGAGCCCGGAGGCGCAGAAGCGGTTCAGCGTCTGCGCCGGCACCTCGACGGGGAGCCCCGCCTGCAGCGCTGCGACGCGCGCGACGTTCATTCCCTGCTCCGCCTCGGGGAACGCGCAGCCCAGCACCACGTCCTCGATGGTCCGGGCGTCCACCTTGGTCCGCTCGAGCAGCCCGCGGATCGCCGTCGCGGCGAGATCGTCCGGCCTCACGTCCTTCAGCTTCCCCTTCTTCGCCCTCGTGCCGGGGGTCCGGTACGCGGCCAGCACCCATGCGCTCTGCATCGTGTCCTCCTCGAGTTCGGAGCGGCTCGTCCCGCGGCGGCTCCCTTGAAACAGATCAGTTCCGGAGAGGCTTCCCCTTCTTGAGCATGTGCTGGATCCGCTCCAGCGTCCTCCGCTCGCCGCACAGGCTCATGAACGCCTCGCGCTCGAGCTCGAGGAGGTAATCCTCGGACACCGGCGTACCTGCCGGCACGTCGCCGCCGGTGATGACGCGGGCGACGGCCTGCCCCAGGTGCTCGTCGTACTCGCTGATGAACCCGCCCTGCCGCATGTTCCACAGCTGGGTGCGGATGCTCGCCGCCACGCTCCGGCCGGGCGCGCGCGCCTCGGCGGCCGCCGGCGGGCGGTAATTCACCGCGAGCGCGAGCACCTTCTGCTTCGCGTCGTGGATGAGGTCGTCCGGGTTCATGGTGATCGCGTCGCCGTGCCGCATGAAGCCCATCGCGTGCAGCTCCGCGGCCGAGGTGCTGACGCGTGCCGTCGCGATCGTCATGAAGTTACGGAACACGAACGGCGACGGGTCGATCTCGTACTGCTCGGCGATCGCGGCGGCGCGGAGCGCCAGCTCCTTCGTGCCTCCGGCCGCGGGCAGGAGCCCCACCCCGAGCTCCACGAGGCCCATGTACGTCTCCGCGTGCGCGTTGATCGCGGTCGCGTGCAGGCAGAACTCGCAGCCGCCCCCGAGGGCGAGGCCGTGCGGCGCCGCGACCACCGGGACCTTCGAGCGCTTCACCGCCATCGTGGCGCGCTGGAAGTTCCGGACCATCAGGGCGATCTCGTCCCAGTCCCCCTCGGCGATGCCCGCCGCGAGAAGCGCGAGGTTCGCGCCGACCGAGAACGCCGCCCCCTGATTCGCGATCACGAGCCCGACGCCCTCGGCCTCGGCCCGCTTCACCGCGCGCTGCGCGGTGGCGAGCACGTCGGCGCCGATGGCGTTCATCTTGGTGTGGAGCTCGAGCCCGAAGACCCCGTCGCCGAGGTTGAGGATCGACGCGCCAGCGGTCCGGTCCACGAGCCCGCCGCTGCGCTTCAGGATCGCGAGGTCGACCGCGCGCGCCGGCATCGGCGCGTCCCGCCAGCCCGCGCCCTCGCCGAGGGCGTGGAACTGAGTCCGGCCGCCCTCCTCGCGGTAGAAGCGCTCGACGCGCGCGAGCGCCTCGGGGACCGCGATGCCGTCGCGCCGCGCGCGCTCGACGAACCGCGGCACGCCGATCGCGTCGAGCATCTCGAACGGACCCAGCTCCCAGTTGAAGCCCCAGCGCATGGCGCGGTCCACGTTCACGACGTCGTCCGCGATCTCCGGGATCCGCTTGAACGCGTAGAGGAGCGTGTCGCGCAGGTTGCGCCAGGCGAGCTCCGCGGCCAGATCGTGCCCGTCGAGTACCGTCTCGAGCCGCTTGGCCGGATCGTCGATCCCCTTCGCCGCCTCGACCGACGCGAAGCGCGGCTTCTTGGAGGCGACGTACTCGCCGGTGGCATGGTCGTAGTAGAAGCGCTGGGAGCCGCCCTCGCCCTTCTCCTTCCGGAAGAAGCCGCGCTTGGTCTTGTTCCCGAGCTGCCCCTTCTCGACCATCGTGTCCACGAAGGCCGGGAGCCGGAACACGTCGCGCTCCTCGTCCTTCGGGAGCAGCTCCCACGAGTTCCGCGCCACGTGGCGCAGGGTGTCGAGGCCGACGAGGTCGGCGGTGCCGAAGCAGGCGCTGCGCGGCCGCGCGGTAGCGGTGCCGGCCACCGCGTCCACCTCCTCGACGCTCAGGCCGAGGTCCACCATGTGGCGCATGGCGTTGCAGATCGCGTAGACGCCGATCCGGTTCGCGATGAAGTTGGGCGTGTCCTTCCCGAAGACGATCCCCTTCCCGACGCGGCGGGAGAGGAACTCCGCCATCCCCGCGACCACGGCCGGATCGGTGTGCCGGCTGGGCACGATCTCGAGGAGCCGCATGTAGCGCGGGGGATTGAAGAAGTGGGTCACGAGGAACCGGGGGCGGAGCGCCTCGGGCAGCGCGTCGGCCAGCTCGTTCACCGAGAGGCCGCTCGTGTTGCTCGACAGGATCGCGCCGAGCCGGAGGTTCGGGACGACGGTCTCGGCGAGGAGCTTCTTCTTGATCGCCATGTTCTCGACGACCACCTCGAGCACCCAGTCGCACTCGCGCAGCTTCGCGGCGTCGGCGCCGAAGTTCCCGACCCGGATGCGCCCGGCGACCGCCGGGACGAACAGCGCCGCCGGCTTCATGCCCTTGATCGCGTCCAGCTCCGGTGTGACGAGGTCGAGCAGCAGCACCTCGAGCCCCGCGTTCGCGAGGTGGGCGGCGATGGTCCCGCCCATGACGCCTGCGCCCAGCACTGCGACCTTCTCGATCCGTTCCATGGATTCTCCTTGCTTGCCTCAGCTCGCGTCGGCGTACATCCGCTCGATCTTGTCCTTGTACTTGTCGTGAATGACCCGCCTCCGGAGCTTCAGCGACGGAGAGAGCTCGCCGCCCTCGAGGGAGAAGTCGCGGGGGAGCAGCACGAAGCGCTTCACCTGCTCGTGGCGCGGGAGGCGGGCGTTCACCTTGGCGATCCGCTCGGCCATCAGCCGCACCACGGCGTCGTTGATGACGAGGTCGTCGACCGCGCAGTACGGGATGCGCTCTGCCTGCGCCCACTCGACGAGCCCCTCGAAGTTCGGGACGAGGAGCGCCGTCAGGTACGGTCGGCGGTCGCCGTGGACGAAGGCCTGCGAGACGAACGGGTCGCGCTTGAGCGCGTTCTCGATCGGCTGCGGGGCGATGTTCTTGCCGCCCGCGGTGATGATCAGCTCCTTCTTCCGATCGGTGATGAAGACGAAGCCGTCCTCGATCCGCCCGAGGTCGCCGGTGCGGAACCACCCGTCGGCGGTGAGCACCTGCTCGGTGGCGGCGGGGTCATCCTCGTACCGCGGCATCACCTGGGGGCCACGGATCAGGATCTCGCCGTCGTCGTCGGTCCGGACCTCCATGTGCGGGAGCGCCCGGCCCACCGATCCGAACCGCACGCCCTCGAAGGTGTTGATGGTCACCGCGGCGGTGGTCTCGGTGAGGCCGTACCCCTCCAGCACCGGCAGCCCGATGATCCAGAAGAACTCCGCGATGCCCGGGTCGAGCGGCGCGCCGCCGGAGACGAAGAGCTTGAGCCTGCCGCCGAAGCGCTGGCGCAGCTTGGCGAAGACGAGCCGGTCGGCGACCCGGGCGCGGAGCGCCGCCCAGCGGTCCTTCCGCCCCTCGATGTGCCGCGCCCGCACGTGCGCCTGCCCCGCCTCGAGCGCCCAGAGGAAGACGCGCCGCTTCGCCGCGGGCATCCGGTTGACCTCCTGGAACACCCGCGCGTGGATCTTCTCGAAGAGCCGCGGCACGCCGATCATCGCGGTCGGGCGCACCTCGCGCATGTTCTCCGGCACCTTCTCGATGCTGTCGGCGAAGGCCATGAGGCAGCCGTGCGCGAGCGTCATGTAGTAGCCGACCGCCCGCTCCAGGACGTGGCTGAGCGGCAGGCAGCTCAGCAGGACCTCGTCGGCGCCGAGCTGCGGAACCGCCTGACGCGCGTACCACGCCTCGACGATCAGGTTCCGATGGGTGAGCGCGACCGCCTTCGGGACGCCGGTCGTCCCCGAGGTGTAGATGACCGTGGCGAGATCGTCCGGGTCGACGCCGTCGATCCGCGCCTCGATCACCGCGCGCTCCACGTCGGTGACCGGGTGGTCGATCTCGGAGAGCTGGTAGAAGGTGCAGACCGGCAGCGCGGGATCGCCGAGGAACCGCTCGAAGGACACCACCAGGCGGACGTCCGGGATGCCCTGACGGATCTCGAGCAGCTTCTGGTACTGGACGCGGCTCGAGACGAAGACGACCTTCGCGCCGGAGTGCCGCAGGAGGTACTCGATCTGCTCCGGCGTGCTGGTCGGGTAGATCGGCACCGACACTGCGCCCGCGGACAGGATCCCCATGTCCGCGATCACCCAGCCGGCGCGGTTCTCGGAGAGGATCGCGGCCCGGTCGCCCCGGCGCACGTCGAGCTTGGCGAGGCCGCGCGCGACCATCAGCGCTCGCTCGCGGAACGCGGCGTAGCCGAGGTTCACCCAGGTGCCCTGCTTCCGGTACCGGAGCGCCGGGCGGGCGCCGTGGCACGCCGCGTTCTGCCGGAGCATGTCCGCGATGGAGCGGAACGGCAGCGGGAGCTGCGCTGCGGGCGGCTCGCTGGGCAGCGAGGCGGCGGCGGTCGCGACGGCCACGGCGTTCACTTGGCGAGCCTGGCGGTGATGGCGGGGACGAGCTGCAGGAGATCGCCGACCGCGAGCACGTCGGCGATCTCGCCGATGGGCGCCTCGCGATCCTTGTTGATGGCGACGACGAACTCGGATCCCTTCATGCCGGCGACGTGCTGGATCGCGCCGGAGATGCCGCAGGCGACGTAGACCTTGGGCGCCACGGTCTGGCCGGTGCTGCCGACCTGCCGGCCGTGCTCGACCCAGCCCGCGTCCGCGACCGGCCGGCTCGCGCCCAGCTCGCCCCCGAGGGCCCGCGCGAGCGCGGCGATCATCTCGAGGTTCTCCTTCTTCCCGACACCGCGGCCGGCGCTGACGATCACGCCGGCGCGGCCGAGGTCCACGCCCCGCGCCGTGGGCGCCTCGTAGCCGAGGAAGGAGACCGCGGACGGCCCCTCCTCCGCGTCGATCCGCTCGATGGCGGGGAGGCGGGTCCGGTCGCCGCGGTACGGGAACGCGCCCGGCTGGAGGGTGATCACGGCAGCGCTCGTGCGCGGCGTCACGACCCGGCGCATCTTCCCGTTGCAGCAGCCGACCTCGAAGCCGCCCTCGGCCAGCGCGACGACATCCGAGACCTGGGTCGCGCCGAGCACGGCGGCGACGCGCGGCGCGAGGTCCCACCCGTAGGACGAGTGGACCAGGACGACGCGCTCCGCCCCGGACCGCCGCACCGCCTCGACGACGAGGGCGCGGTGGCGCGCAGGGTCGTACTCTCCGCGTGCGCTCGGCGGCGCGACGTAGAGCTTCCCCTCGAAGCGCGGCGCCTGGGCCTCGTCCCCGACGAGCAGCACCTCCCGCTCTCCACCGAGCGCCTCGGCGAACGCGAGGAGCTCGTACGCCGAGTCGCGCAGCTTCCCTTCCCGAACTTCGCACACGAGCAAGGTCTTCATGGCGTGCTCCTCGCTATCGGGCGGCGGTGGCCGCCCGCTCCTTCAGGATCGACGCGAGCCGCTCGGCGACCTCTTCCACCGCGCCCTCGAGCACCTGGCCGGCGGACCGCCGCTTCGGCTCGAAGAACCGCGCGGTCTCCGCCCGCACCTCGGCGTCGAGGAGGTCCTGCGCACGGATCACGTCGAGCGGCTTCTTCTTGGCCTTCATGATCGCGGGCAGGGTCGGGTAGCGCGGCACGTTGAGGCCGAGCTGGCAGGTGACGAGCGCCGGGAGCGCGAGGCGCACCACGCTGCGCGCGCCGCCCTCCAGCTCCCGCCGGACCGTCACCGCCGCGCCGTCGAGCTCGAACCCGACCGCCGTCGTGGCGCACGCATGACCGAGCAGCTCCGCCACGAACGGTCCGACCTGCGCGGAGCCGCGGTCCTGCGACTGCATGCCGGCCAGCACGAGATCGAACGCGTGGCCGCGGGCGAAGCGCGCGATGACGGAGGCGATCTGCCACGGGTCGCGCTCGGCCGCGGCGTCGTCCTGCACGTGCACGCCGCGGTCGCAGCCCATCGCGAGCGCCTTCCGGATGACCTCGCCCACCCGCGCCGGGCCGATGGAGAGGACGGTCACCTCCGGCGCGCCGCCGAGCTGCTCCTTCACGCGAAGGGCCTGCTCGACCGCGTGCTCGTCGTACTCGTTCATCCGGAAGACGAGGTCCTGCTCGCCGAACCAGGTGCCCGCCGCGTTCGGGCGGAACCGCGTCGCCATGTCCGGGACTTGCTTCACGCAGACGAGGATCTTCATCTCAGCCTCCAACGGCGATGCGCTCGGCCACGACCTCGGCCAGATCGCGCGTGACGAGCTGCCCTTCGTGCCCACCGGTCTTGACCCCGTCCTCGAGCATCGTCAGGCAGAACGGGCAGCTCGAGACGACCACCTGCGTGCCGGTCGCGCGGGCCATCGCGGCGCGCTCCACGTTGATGCGGACGCCGATCTTCTCCTCGGCGAGGATCCGGCCGCCGCCGCCGCCGCAGCAGAAGCCGTCACGGCCCGAGCGCTCCATCTCGACCACCCGAGCGCCGGCCGCGGCGAGCACCGATCGCGGCGCCTCGGTGATGCCGTGGTAACGACCGAGGTAGCAGGAGTCGTGGAACGTGCAGTCGAGGGGGGCGCCGCGGAGGTCGAGGCGGCCCGCCGCGACGAGCCGCTCGATGAAGGTGGTGTGGTGCTCCACCTCGAGCGTGAAGCCGAGCTCGCCGTAGTCGCGCGCCAGGGCGTGGAAGCAGTGGGCGCAGGTCGTGACGACCTTCTTCGCCCCCGAGGCCTGGATCGCGTCCACCACCCGGCGCGCGGACTCGCGGTAGAGGTACTCGTTTCCGAGCTTCCGGACCGGCTCGCCGCAGCACCACTCCGCCTTGCCGAGGATCCCGACCTTCACCCCGGCGGCCCGGCAGACCTTGACGAAGCTCCGCGCCACCTCGCGGTTCCGCCGGTCGAAGGACGCGTAGCAGCCGGCGAAGTACAGGACGTCGAGGTCGCTCGCGCCCTCGCCCGCGACCGGAAGGTCGAGCCCCTTCGCCCAGTCCGCGCGCGACGCGGGGGCGAAGCCGAACGGGTTTCCGCTCACCTCCACGTGCCCGGCGGCGGTGCGCACCTCGTCGCCCGGGAACTCGCCCTGCATCAGGGAGAGGTGACGGCGCAGCTCGACGACCTTGCTCACGTGCTCGACCGATGCCGGGCAGACGTCCTGGCACGCGAAGCAGGTGGTGCAGGACCAGATCGCGTCCCTGCGCGCCGCGTCGACGAGGTTCACGCCCGGGTCGAGGAAGGCCGCCGCGCCGATCTGGCGGACGAGACGCATGGGCGAGAGGGGCTTGCCGGTCGCGTGCGCCGGGCAACGGTCCTGGCACCGCTCGCAGCCCGTGCAGGCGTCGGCGTCGAAGATGTCCTTCCAGCCGAGCTCATCCACCTTCGCGGCGCCGAACGTGGCGGCCTCGGACTCGAGATCGATCGGGACGAGGGCGCCGCGCGGCCGCCGGTCCGCGAGGAGCCGCCCGACCGGCGTGGTGACGAGGTGACGGAGCTTCGTCCAGGGCAGCGCGGCGACGAAGCCGAGCACCAGCGCGAGGTGGAACCACCAGAGCCCGCGGTGGGTGGCGCGGAGCGAGGACGCGTCGAGCCCCGAGAACGCGTGGGCCACGGCGAGCCCCACCGGTGAGAAGCGGGCGAGGGCCGGCGCCGCGCCGAGCTCCGTCGCCGCCATCCGCGCTCCCTCGACGAGGAACCCGGTCACGAGGATGGCGACGAGCAGCGCGTGCACGCCCCAGTCCTCGCCCGTGCTCGTCCGGCGCAGGACGGCGCGGCGCACCACGAGCCCGACCAGCATCGCGAGCGCGACGAGGCCCGCGAGATCGAGGGCGAGCGAGTACCCGAGGTAGAACGGCCCGCGCAGGAAGACGCGCCCGAGGAGCGGCTGGGTGACGTCGGCCTGCACCATGACGAGGATCGTCCCGGCGAAGAGGGCCACGAACGCCCACAGGAACAGGGCGTGCGGAACGCCGGCGCCCTTCACGCGCAGGACCGCCCCCTGGCCGAGCGCGCTCTGGAGCATCCCGGCGATGCGGGCGGGGAGCGCGTCGAGGCGATCCGCGGCGCGACCGAGCCGGTACACCTTCACGCGGCGCCACCATCCGTACCCGGCCACGATCGCGGCGAGCGCGGTGAGCAGGTACATCGGCGCCACCGCTCCGTGCCCGATGTTCCAGTAGATGTCGCGGGTCGCTTCCATGGTCCCTCTCGAGCCTCAGCCGATGCGGGCCGCTAACAGATGGGACGCACTGCAATCGACGCGCCGCGTTACGCGGACGCAGCGCAAAGCCGCAGTCAAGTCATTGCTGTTATGAGTGATTCTAGAGTCAGTCCAAACGGGATCTCGCCTCTCCGATGGCTCGGTTCCGCTCGAATGCGAAACACATCGCCCGCCCGCATGCCCGATCCTGATACGCTCCGCGGCCATGGAGCGATCGCGCAAACCGACGATCTGGGCGTTCAGCACGAGCCGCCTTCGGCAGGTGTTCGAGAGCATCGCGCCCCTCTTCGCCGAGCGCGCGATCGTGAAGGTCTTCGACAAGACCTCCGAGGAGGCGCTCACTGCGGCGCGCGATCTCGTGCGCGACGGCGAGCAGGTGGACGTCTTCATCGCGGCCGGCGCGAACGGGGCCTACCTGCGGGATCACTCGGACGTGCCGGTGGTGCTCGCGCGGCCGACGGCCCTCGACGTGCTGCGCGCGCTCACCCACGCGCGGACCCTCTCCCGCCGGATCGCGGTGGTGAACTTTCGCGTGGTGATGCCGGGGCTCGAGCTCGCGACCCACCTCCTGCGGGACTTCGAGGTGGAGCAGCGCGCGTACGTCACGCCCGAGGACGCGAAGGCGGCGGTGGCGGACCTGGGCTCACGCGGCTTCGACGTGATCGTCGGGACCGGCCCCGCCTGCGATGCCGCGGAGCGGGCCGGGCTCAAGGCGGTGTCCCTCTTCTCGAGCGACTCGGCCGCCGACGCGATCGAGCGCGCGATGGAGATCGCCCGCATCGCCCGGAACGAGGAGGGGAAGCGCGAGCGCCTGCGGACCGTCCTCGCCCACCTCGACACCGGCGTCGTCGCGGTGGACGGGAACGAGCGGGTCGAGTCGGTGAACCCCGCCTTCGAGCGGCTGCTCGGGCTCGGGGCGAGCGCGCTCCTCGGGAAGTCCCTCTCGAGCGTCGCGCCCGAGCTGAGCCTCGCGCGCGTCCTCGAGACGCAGGAAGCCGATCGCGACGGGGTGATGACCGTCGGCAGCCGGACCCTCGTGGTGAACCGCGTCCCGCTGCGCGAGCACGGCCAGGAGGCAGGGGCCCTCCTCACCTGCCTGGACGCGAGCACGATCCAGCGGCTCGACCGCGGCCTCCGCTCCGAGCACCGGCCCCGCCGCTTCGTCGCGCGCTACCAGCTCGCGTCCATCGTCGGCGGCTCCGCGGCGATCCGGCGCGTGCGCGAGCTGGCCCAGCAGTACGCGCGCACGGACGCGACCGTGCTCATCACCGGCGAGAGCGGCACCGGCAAGGAGATGGTCGCGCAGGGCATCCACAACGCCAGCGCGCGCCGGGGCCGGCCGTTCGTCGCCATCAACTGCGCGGCGTTCCCCGAGTCGCTGCTCGAGTCCGAGCTGTTCGGCTACGAGGAGGGGGCATTCACCGGGTCGCGGCGCGGGGGCCGCCCGGGCCTCTTCGAGGCCGCCCACACCGGCACCATCTTCCTCGACGAGGTCGGCGACGTCCCGCTGACGCTCCAGACCCGCCTCCTCCGCGTGCTGCAGGAGCGCCAGGTCCTGCGCCTCGGCGCGAACGACCCGACCCCCATCGACGTGCGCGTCGTCGCCGCCACCAACCGCGACCTCCGCAAGGCGGTCGCCGACGGCGAGTTCCGCCGTGACCTCTTCTACCGCCTCGAGATCCTGCCGGTGCGCCTCCCGCCGCTCCGGGAGCGCCGCGAGGACGTGGCGGGCATCGCCGCGGAGCTGCTCCGGCGCGCGCTCGCCCGGCACCGCGCCGACGACGCGTACACCGCGGCGCTCGCGATGGTCGTCCCGCACCTCGAGCGCCACGCCTGGCCCGGGAACGTCCGCGAGCTGGAGAACGTCCTCGAGCGGATCGCCGTCCTCTACGCGGCTCGCACCGGACCGATCGAGCTCGCCGACGTGCGCGCGGTGATCCCCGAGCTGTTCGAGGACGACGCGGAGCCTGCGCCGACGGACCGGGATCTCCGCTCGACGCGCGACACGCAGGAGCGTGCGCACATCGAGCGCGTCCTCGCCGAGTGCGAGGGGAACCAGACCGCGGCGGCGAAGCGGCTGGGCATCGGGCGGGCCACGCTCTGGCGGAAGCTGAACGGGGCCCCGCGGCGTCACGCGTCGTAGACGAAGCGCTCTAGTGGATCGTCGGCTCCTCCGCCCCGGGGAGCTTCTTCCAGAGCGCATCGAACTCCGCCTTGAGGGCCGCGGCACGATCCGAGCGCGCCGTCGCGATCTCGTCGATGATCCGGCACATCCTGTCGCGGAGGTCCTCGCTCGGCGCGCGCTCCGTCGAGGTCGTGGTGACTTCCTGGGTCGTCGTCATGGGCCGGCTCCTCTCCCCTCCAGCTTCATCCCTCCAATGCCCGCCGGCCGGCCTCGGAGCGCGGCCGAGATGGGGGATGACGCGAAAGCACCGGGCCTGCACCCGGCTGGGGCTTGCGCGGGACGCTTCCGGACGGACGCTCCCGCGCCGGCGGATCCGCACGCATGCGACCAGGACCTTCGCTCGAGGAGGTCCGGGCCTGGGACGATCCTGCGGCGAGCTGCGCGCCCCGCCGAATCGTGCTGCCTCGCCGCAACGAGCACGACCTCGACGACGTCCCCGCCGACGCTCGGCGCGCGCTCGACGTCGTGCTGGTGGACTCCGTCGACGAGGTCCTCCCCGCTGCGCTCGTGGAGCGCCCTCGAGCACAGCAGGCGCGCCCGGGGGAGGCGGAGCACGCGGCCCCCGCCCCGCACTGATGGGCGACCGCCCGCCGCCCGTACGCCCACGCGGCTGGTGCCGGGCGACGGACCCTGCCGCAGGTTCACCGGGGAGGCACGCGATGCCCAAGCGCGAACCGGGGAAGCGCGGCGCGAAGGAAGGGGCGGAGACGAGGCGACGACGTCCGGCGCCCGCGGGGGACCACGCGATCGACGACGGAGCCCAGGACGGGCGGCACGAGGTCGAGATCGCCGCCGTCGAGCTCGTCGCGTCCCTCGCGGGTCTCGATCTCGAGGCCGCCCTCGCCCACGAGGCGGCGGCCGACCTGTGCGCCGACGAGGACCTCGAGCGCCACCTCCGCGAGTTCGCGGAGGATCACCGCGTGCACGTGGATGCGCTCAACGAGGCGCTCGAGGCCGAGGGCGAGCCCGCCGCAGCTCCGGCGGCTCCGCCAGGCGGTCCGGTGTTCGCGGGGCTCGTCCGCATCAGCGGCCCCCTCGGAGACGAGGTGATCGTGGTGACGCTGCTCGGGGACGAACAGCTCACGAACCTGGGCTACGACGCGGCCCTCGCGTACGAGTGGGATCGCGACGTGGAGACGATGCTCCGCCGCTTCCAGGAGGACGAGGAGCGGCACATCGCCTGGCTCGCGTCGAAACACGACGCGCTCTGGGGTCACGCGGAGCAGCCGGACGTCCCGTCACCGTGACGGGCTCTCCGACCCCTGCACCGTTCGGACACCGAGCGTGCCGGGAGATCCGGGCGTCACCGCGCCGGTGCCGCAGTCGCGCTCCTCGGCTGCGTGCCGTTCGCTGCCGGGGAAGGCGCCGGCTTCGGGGGAACGGCGACTCCCGCCCGCTCGGCAGGCATCGAGGACTGACCCTGGAACACCACGCCCTTCTCCATCGAGAACGACGGGGTCTCGACGTCGCCGCGCACCTTCGCCGGGGCGTGCAGCTCGACCGCGCTGTTCGCGCGGATGTTGCCGTTCACCTCACCGTAGATGATGACCGTACCGCACGTGATGTCGGCGTCGATGCGGGCGCGGTCGCCCACGACGAGCACGTCGTTGGTCACGATCGTCCCCTTGAACTTCGCGTCGATCCGGACCGTCCCTGCAAAGGTCAGCTTGCCGTCGAACTCGGCGCCGGCCCCCAGGAGGAGATCTCCGGCCCCGCCGGAGCCGGGCGCTGCCTCTTCGCGCGTCGAGAAGCCCATGAGGTTTCCTTCCTGATGCGTCACGTCGTCCTGCTTGTTCCAGAACGGCATCGCGTACCTCTCCGCCCGCCGAGGAGTCGCCGGGCCGCCCGCGATGTTGCCCATCGGGCGGCGACGGAGCATCCACGACATGGGGCGGCACCTCTGCGCGGACGAGTGAGCCCCGCGCCGGCCCGGCCCCGGCCCGGGACGGGGCGGGCCCGTGTGGGGAAAGGGGATTCGCGCTGGACTTCACGTCGCGGTCGAGGGTATAGATCGGACTCCCCGTTCAACTTCGGACAGGGCAGGGCGGCACATCTCGCCGCGCCTCAAACGAGTAGAAAAGAGCAAAACAGTAATGGCTACCGGCACTGTGAAGTGGTTCAACGACGCGAAGGGTTTCGGATTCATCACGCAGGACGGCGGTGGCGATGACGTGTTCTGCCACCACACCGCAATCCAGGCCTACGGCTTCCGCACGCTCGCCGAGGGTCAGAAGGTCGAGTTCGACGTGACCAAGGGCCCGAAGGGCCTGCAGGCGGCGAACGTCCGCCCCATCTGAATCACTTCCCCAGCAACACGTGGAGCCCGGCCCCGCGGCCGGGCTCTTTGCGTTTCGGCCGCCGCTCGCTCGGCTACCTCGGAGCGGTTCGCCCCCGGCGCCGCGTGAACAGGTAGACGGCGATCGCGATCGCGAGGATCACGACGATCCACGCGAGCGCGCGTCCGCCCCCGGCGCCGCCTCCGCCGCCCGGCGGAGCATTCATGGGCCCGCCGCCCGGAGGCGGACCGCCCGCTCCGCTGCCCGTGCCACCGCCGCCTTGCGCCAGAGCGACGAGTGGCGTCGCCATTGCGGCGAGCGCGAAGAGGGCGGCGATCAGCCTCTGCCACGTCATCCACAGCCGGGACGTCATCTTCATGGTTCCTCCCGAGCCGCCCGACGGTCGATCCTTTCGCGCCCGCGGCTTCCGCCGGAAGGTTGCGTCCGCCCCGGGGAGAGATCAGCACGGTCGACGTGCGTGCGGACGCGCCTGTCGCGGGGGGGCGGCCCGGCGGCCGACCCGCGATCGGCCCCGTCATGCATCAGGCGTCGTACCGGATGTCGCCGCTCCCGCGACGTCGTAGCCCGGGACGCCCGCGACCTCGGCGCGGAACTCGTCCGACTGAGCGACCTCGCAGAGCCGTACGCGGATCGCCGAGATCTCGCGCGCGGACGATCAGGCCGTACGCCTCGCGCGCCAGCAGCGTGAAGCCGAGCCCGAGCCGCACGCCCCACGCCCGCGAGCCGAGCCCGACCTCCCACTGGCGCGTCCCGCGGCGACGGCGCAGGCGACCTCGGCGTGCGAGCCGAGGACGAGCGCTCGGCGGTGCACCCTGCTCGGATCGAGCTTCGCCTCGCGAAGCGCCGAGTCGAGGTTGCGTAACGGGTAGTGCCCCGAGAAGAGAGAGGAGTGGACGGCGCTGCGCCCCTCCGCTCCGCCGAGGGGCGCAGCGCGGGATCGCCGTGATTTCGCGGCGTCAGGGGTCGGCGACACGTCCGGTCGCAGGGGCGGCGGTCGCGGGCGAATGATCGGGCCCTCGCCCGGTGGCGCCCGACGGCGGTCGTTCGCGGATCAGACCTCTTCCGCGCCCAGCAACCGCTCGTCGAGCCGTTCGAGCCTTCGCGCGATGCGCTCGAGCTGGCCGCGGACGGAGCCCAGCGACGCAACCACCGCAGCGGCCTCTTCGCCCCGCTCCCGGGCCCGCCCCTCGAGCCGCGCCAGGGCGGCCACGTGATCGGCGAGGAGCCGCCGCGCGACGAACGCGCCGCGCTGGCCATGACAGAGCAGCTCATCGACGACGCGATCGGCGGCGCGCGGCACGAGACGGAGATCCCCGCGGACGAGACGCTCGCGGGCAGGCTCGCCGGGCTCCGCGTCCGGCGCCTCGTCCATCCCGGGCTCGCGCGCCTCCGCGCGAAGCAGCCCGAAGAGCGCCTCCTGGCGGGTGGCGTGCGAGCGATCCTCCTCCTGCGACAGGATCCGCGCGAGCGCGAGGACGGTGACGTCGCGCTTCGTGCGTTGCTCGAGCACCTTCACCTGCGACCCGGCGCGGACCAGCGCTGCGATCTCCGCGTGGTTCACGTACCGCGACTGGTAGGGGTCGTAGATCTTGCGGTTCGCATAGCGGCGGAGGACGCGCGTTCCGGGGTCGGCGATCGTGGTCTGCACGTGTGGCAACAAAGCAAGTGCCGGGCCACCCTGCGATCACAGGGGATTTTCCCCGTCGCGCTTCCGCCCGCTTCCGTTCCTGAAACGGGCGTGTTTCGATGGCGGAACCGATGACCAGGCCGCGTGACCGCAAGCCCATCGTCTGGGCGTTCAGCCTCTCCCGGCTGAACGGGCTCCTCGAGAGCGTCGTCCCGCAGTTCGCGGGGGTCGCCGAGATCCGCGTCTTCCACAAGGGCTTCGAGGATGCCATCGAGACCGCGCGGGAGCTGATCCGGGCCGGCGAGGAGGTGGACGTCTTCGTCTCCGCCGGCGCCAATGGCGCGTACCTGCGCAAGCACGCGTCGGTGCCGGTCGCGATCATCACGCCGACCGGCTTCGACGTGCTCCAGGCGCTCACGAAGGCGCGGCGGCTCGCGAAGCGCGTCGGGCTCGTCACCTTCGGACTGGTGCCGCCAGAGCTCGAGCAGTTCAAGGATCTCTACGGGCTCGAGATCGAGCAGCGCGCCTACGAGACGCTCGACGACGCCGAGGCCGCGGTGCACGATCTCGCCGCGAAGGGCATCGAGGTGGTGGTCGGGCCGTCCGCGGTGACCGACATCAGCGAGCGCGCCGGGCTCAAGGGAGTCTTCCTCTACACGCAGAACGCGGTCCAGGAGGCGATCGGGCGCGCCATCGAGATCGCGCGCATCGCCCGGGCCGAGGAGGGCCGTCGGGCGCGGCTCGACGCGATCCTCTCTCACCTCGAGGAGGGCGTCGTGGCGGTCGACCTCGAGGAGCGGATCGAGTCGCTGAACCCCGCGATGGAGCGGCTCCTCCGCACCAGCTCGGACAAGGCGCTCGGGCAGCGGCTCTCCGACATCGCGCCCGAGCTGGCGCTCTCGCGCGTGCTCGAGAGCGGTCAGGCGGAGCTCGAGCACATCGCGCGCCTCGGGACGCGCACGCTCGTCACGAACCGCATCCCGCTTCGCGCGCAGGGGCTGCCCACCGGCGCGGTCCTCACCTGCACCGACGCAAGCGCCATCGAGCGCGTCGACCGCAGCCTGCGCTCGCAGCACCGGCCACGCCGGTTCGTCGCGTCCCACACCCTCGCGAACGTCCTCGGCGAGTCCGCCGCCATTCGCCGCGCCCGCGATCTGGCCGGCCGGTTCGCCCGCACCGACGCCACGGTCCTCGTGACGGGCGCGAGCGGCACCGGGAAGGAGCTCTTCGCGCAGGGGATCCACCTCGCGAGCACGCGGCGCGACCACCCGTTCGTCGCGGTGAACTGCGCCGCGCTCCCCGAGACGCTCCTCGAGTCCGAGCTCTTCGGCTACGAGGAGGGTGCGTTCACCGGATCGCGCCGGGGCGGCAAGCCCGGCCTGTTCGAGGCGGCGCACACCGGCACGATCTTCCTCGACGAGATCGGCGACATGCCCGCGCCGCTCCAGACGCGGCTGCTCCGCGTCCTCCAGCAGCGCGAGGTCCTGCGGCTCGGCGGGAGCGACCCGACCCCAGTCGACGTGCGGGTGGTGGCCGCGACCAACCGCGACCTCGAGGCGCGCGTCTCGCAGGGTGTGTTCCGGGAGGACCTCTACTACCGGCTCGCGATCCTCCGGCTCCACCTGCCGCCCCTGTCCGAGCGGCGCGAGGACGTTCCGCTTCTCGCCGAGCACCTCCTCGCTGCGGCGCTTGCGCGCCACGGGGCCCCCGCCGCGTCGCGCGCGCGCGCCCTCGCGCTGGTGGGGCGTCGCCTCCGGGGCTACGGCTGGCCGGGCAACGTCCGCGAGCTCGAGAATGTCCTCGAGCGCGTCGCCGTGCTCCTCGCGGATCGCGGGACCGGCGAGGTGACCGAGCGCGAGCTGCGCGGCATCGTCCCGGAGCTCTTCAGAGCCGGTCGGCGCGCGGGAAGCCAGGGGTTGCGCGGGCTGCGCCGCGCCGACGAGCGCGAGCACGTGCTGCGCGTCCTCGCGGAGTGCGCCGGGAACCAGGGCGAGGCGGCGCGCCGGCTCGGCATCGGCCGCACCACGCTGTGGCGGAAGCTGCGCAGGGAGGCCTGAGGAGCGCGCGCCCGGCGGCGCGGCGCTGCTGACGGCTACCGTGCCGCGTCGGCCGCGGCCTCGCGCCGGGGCGGCAGCAGCTCGGCCGGGAGCTGCCCGGCGTAGGTCCGGCCCCCGACGACGTACGTCGGCGTCGCGGCGAGGCCGACGCGCACGGCCGCCTCGATGTCCGAGCGGAGGCGCGCCTCGGTCTCGGGCGCGCCGAGGCAGCGGCGGAACCGCGGCAGCTCGATCCCCACCGCGACGGCGAGCTCCTCCACCGGCCGCTTCGCCTGCTGGTTCCGGAAGAGCGCGTCGTCCATCGCGGGGAGCTTCCCCTGCTCCTCCGCGCAGATGCCGGCCCGGGCGAGGGCGCAGGCGTCCGGATGCTTGCGGACCTTCACGGCCGGGTTGCACTCGGAGTCGATAGGGAAATGGCGGCGGACGAGGGTCACGTCCGGGCGGCCCGCGAGGAGCGCCTTCGCGTCCTCGTGCGCCTTCGCGCAGAACGGACACTCGTAGTCGCTGAACTCGACGACGACGAGCGGTCCCCGGGACACCGGGGCGGCGGCGCTCGCCGGCGAAGGTCCCCTGGGTGCCCCGGGCGCACCCGCGCGCCGCTCCCAGTACCGTGGGTACGCGGCGGCGACGATCGCCACGCCGCACGTCGCGGCGAGGACGACCCCCGCGACGAGGAGCGGCCGCTCGCGGAGGATCGCGAAATCGCCACGCACCGCGGCGGCGACGCCCTCCGGCCGGCACGCGCGCCAGGCCGCGGCGAGGAGCGCGAACGAGGTGAGCCAGGACCCGGCGCAGAGCAGGCAGAGCGCCCCGATGCCGAGCTCGGACACGAGCGCGAGCACGAGCGCGACCGCCGCAGCGGCGGCCGCGACCAGGAACAGCAGCCCCGCGGGCCAGCCCTCGCGACGGCGGCCCGGGCGCAGTCCGGCCACGGCGAGCACGAGGGCGAGACCGTACCCGAACATCCCCCACGTCGCGACCGGCAACCCGAGGACGACGGAGTACCCGCTCGTCGCGACGCGATCGCAGTTCACGTACTCGCTGATCGCACAGAAGCTCGCGATGCCGGCGTGCGCGTCCGCGTGCTCCCGGGCGAGCACCATCGCGAGGACGAATCCGGCCGCGGCGAGCGCCGCGGCGGCGAACAGGGCGGGGCGTCGCGACATCAGTCGATCGGGCAGGGCTTCACCGGCTCGCACGGCTTCTCGGCGGGCTTCGCTCCGGACGTGCCGGCGGGCGGCGTCGCGGCGCGATCCGTCTGCTTCGGCCTCGTCTCCTTCCGCTTCTTGTCCTTCGTCCCGGGGCGCTCCGTTCGAGCCTTGCCGCTCTTCCCGGACGCGGACGCCGGGGGCGCCGCGGCGCCCTCGCCGCGGGCAGGACCATCGGCGCTCTCGGCGCGGGCGGCGCCCGAGAGCGCGAGGAGCAGGGCGGCGGTGAGCAGCTTCTTCATGCGGGTCTCCCGGAGTCGCGCGCAGTCTAACCGGAGGGCCGGAAACGCGCACGCTCGACCGCGAGATGGTCCGCGACGGTCGCCAGCGCTGGCGATGGCTGCGGTGCCCTGCGGCGCGTGGTGCGGCTCGGGTGGCCGGTGCCCGGCCCGGCCCTCACGTTCCGCGGCCCGTGATCGCGCTGACGACCACCGGCGGCGGCGCCGCCTCCTCCTCCGCCTCGGCGCGCTCCCGGCCGCGACCTCGCGGGATCGAGACGGCGTTCGGCGTGTAGCGGAGCAGCAGCATCGTGACGTCGTCGTCCTGCACCGCGCGGAACGCGGCGATCCGTGCGAACAGGGCGTCGAGCGCCTCCACGAGCGGCCACTCGGCCACCTCGGCGAGCGCTGCGGCGAGCCGGTCCTCGCCGAACATCTCCCCCGTCGCGTTCATCGCCTCGGTGGCGCCGTCGGTGAAGAAGAGCGCGACGTCGCCGTCCGCCATCCGGATCACCTGGTCCCCGACGTGCCCTCGGGTATCGTCCACGACGCCGATCCAGCAGCCCTCGTTCGTGATGGTCTCCACACGGCGCGTGGCGCAGCGCCACACCAGGACGTCCTGGTGCTTGCCCGCGATCGTGAGGCCGGCCTCCGCCAGCCGGACCACGTTCAGGGTCATGTAGCGGGTGGCGCGGAGGCGAGAGATGTTCTCGAGCAGCACGTCGTTGACGGCGTGGAACACCTCGGCCGGCGACAGGCGCGGGTTCTCGTGCACGAGCGACATGATGCTCGTCTGCGTCATCATCATCACGAGCCCGGACTCGACGCCGTGGCCCGACACGTCGCCGATGGCGACCCAGTTCCGATCCTCGCCCGCCTGGATGATGTCGTAGTAGTCGCCCCCGACCTCGGCGGCGGGCATCATCTTGGCCGCGATGTCGTAGGCGCCCACGCGCCGGTTCTCCGGCAGGAGCGAGGTCTGGATGCGCTTCGCGACCTCCATCTCGCCCCAGAGGGCGTCGCGCGCCGTCCTTGAGCTCGGCGCGCGACCGCTCCAGGTTCGCGTTCGCGTCCTGCAGCTCCGTCGTGGCCTGGAACTCCTTCTCGATCAGCTGGAACTTCGCGCGGGCGGTCCAGATCGCGATCACCGTCGTGCCGCCCATGAAGTAGAGGTTGTTGATGAGGGAGGCCATCTCGAACGGCTGCGGGTGCAGCACGTTGGCGAGGACGTACATGGCGAGCGTCGTCATCGAGTTGATCAGCGCGTGGAACGGCCGCCACGGGATGAGCAGGTTCGCCATGATGACGAGGTTCAGCCCGGCGTAGTACGACGAGTCGAACCCGCCGAGCTCGCACGGTCATCCACGCGATGACGCCCGCCGACGAGCGAGCGTGAACATGTATCCGTGGGCGATCGACCAGCGCGAGGCGCGGGTCAGGCGCATGACCGTCCACTGGAAGCAGATGAGCACGGTGATGAGCGCCCGGGCGATCGCGAACTTCGCGAACTGCTCGCGCGGCACGCTGTACCAGTCGAGCACCACGAAGATGCGGAACCAGCACGACCCCGAGCAGCACCACGATCCCGGACCAGGCGTGCACGAGGCCGTCGTGGTAGAGCTCGAACCGGCTCCGGTGCGCACGGAGCGCCTCGCCGACGGCGGGGATCTTGGGTTCGGCGATCACGCGGGCTTCTCGATTCGCAGGAACATCTGGCAGCGGGTCTCGTCGAACTCGATCGAGACGTCGGCGGCGTCGAGCCCGGTCGCGAGCTGCCGGAAGCTCTCCTCGGTCCGGTAGTAGAGCGACCAGTCGGCCCAGTAGGCCATGTAGAACCGCGTCGGGGTGCGGACGTGGTAGTTGCCGACGAGCAGGGTCCCGCCGGGCTCCACCAGGTCGTAGGCCTTCACGAGCACCGCGTGGGCGACGGGCGGCGTCAGGTAGTCGAACAGGCCCATCGAGTAGACGAAGTGATGCCGGCCGAGCGCCCGCGGCAGATCGCGCGTCCGCAGCATGGTCCGGACCGAGTCCTGCACGTACCGGACCTCGAGGCGGAAGCTCCGATCGGCCTCGAGCCGCCGCACCGTGTCGCGGGCGAGATCGAGCGCGAAGGGATCCTGGTCGAGGAGCGTGCAGTCGAACCGCTCGGCGTCCGCGCGGTCGCGCACGATCTCGTGCAGCTCGCGGGCGGGGCCTGCCGCGAGCGAGAGGAAGCGGAACCCGTGCGGCCCGAGATCGCCGAAGCGCGCGAGCACCTCCCGCAGCACGCGGGGCACGAGGAAGCGCCGGTGGCGAACGGCCTCCGCGGCGCGGGTGTCGCACGGGTGCTTGTGCACGAGCTGCTCGAACAGGCTCGTCCCGAGATACGCGTTCTCGTACAGCATCGTCATGAGCTCGGCGTCGCCGGCGTAGCCGCGGGGCTTCAGGTTCGTCCGGCGCAGGAACTCGGACATCATGAGGTACGGCCAGAGCTGCCGGCGGAGGTAGAACCCGTGCCGCTCGTGCTCCTCCTGCGTGAACCCGCCCACGATGCGCTCGAGCTCCTCGAGCGCGCGGTCGATGAACTGGTGAAACTGGCGGCCCTCCGTCCGCAGCAGCACCTCGCGTGCGGCGCAGGCGACGTCGTCCGCCTCGTCCGCGATGATCGCGTCCTGCTCGTCGAAGAACCGCTTGTAGACGGCCAGGTCGTACGCGACGTTCGCCACGTACGTCTTGAACTCGGGGCGGATCCGGTCGCGCTGTGCGAGGACGAGCGGAAGGTTGTGGAAGAACCCGCGCAGGTCCACGAACCGGCCGTCGTAGACCACCTTGCGGCAGTCGTGGACCTCGTCGAGGAACACCATCCGTCCGGAGGCCTCGAGCGGCGCGCCGCCGATCGTCGTGAAGCGGCAGCGGCCGAACCGCAGCATCTCGATGGCTCCGTCGAGCTCGAGCGCGTCGAACACGGTCCCGTCCTCGACGCGCAGGCCGTCGTCGAACTCCACGGACAGCGAGAGACGGCTCGCGGCGGCGGCGCTGAGCGAGAGCACTCGCCCGCCGTGCGTCACACGCCCGCTGCGCCGCGCCTCCGCGGCGGGGGCGATCTCACTTGCCGCGGACCTTGATCCTGCCATCGAGCGTCTCGAACGTTCGCAGCGCGCTGAAGGAGAGGGCCTGCCACTTGCGGGAAAGGCTGTACTCGAGCACCACCGGCACCGAGAGCCGGCGGGACTCGTCGAGCACCTTCACCACCGGGGTGAAGGTGGAGGAGTTCATGTAATCGAGGGAGGAGAAGTCCAGGACGAGGGGCAGCTTCCCGTTGCTGGCGATCTCCATCGCCTGCTCCAGGATCGGCACGAGGAAGCGCGAGGGATCGCGCTCGGCGCTCTTCCCTTGCCAGGCGAGCCGCAGCTCGCCGCCGGAGCGCGTGAGCTCCAGGGTGAGCTCGCCCTGCACGAAACGCTTCACGTCACCGCCCATGCTGCCTCCGGTTCACGACGGTAGACCGCCGACACGGCCAGCACGTTCTCGTCGTCGACGTAGAAGTCCAGCGCGCAGCGCCCCTCGTAGGCGATGCGCGTGAGCCCGAGGCCGCTCTCGCCGTGGGTGTAGGGCTGGGCCGCGACGACCTTCAGCCGCTCCACGTACGCCTCGAAGGGGTCCTGGAACCCGCGGATCCACTGGATCATCTGGTCGAAGCGGCGGAGGTGCACGTCGTCGACGCCGACCCGGCTCTTCACCTCGACGGTGACGTCCTCGGGCGCGACCCGGAGCCCGAGCCGGATCCGCTCGCCGCCGCCGAACGCGCCGTACTTCACGGCGTTCTCGAGCAGCTCCTGGGCGACCATCGAGAGCTGGTAGGACTCGTCCGGCGTGAGCCCCGTCCCCGTCAGCATCGAGCGGCACGCGTCCCACACTCCCTTGACCGCTTCCCACTCCGGCGCGATGCGCAGGTCGAGCGCAGCCGATTGCCGCGGCGCAGTTGCGGATCCGGTCAAGCCTGCACCCTCCCCCCGGTGGGAAACGTGCTTCGTGGAAGGCGAACTGTACTACGAGTACGGTACGCCCGCGCAAAGCCCCCCGACGCGGAGGTGCGGAAAGCTCCCACGGCGCTAAGGAAGGTGCGGCTCATGAAGATCGCGACCTGGAACGTGAACGGGATCCGGGCGCGCGAGGCGCAGGTCCTCGAATTCGTCGCGCCGCGAGCGGCCGGACGTCCTCTGTCTACAGGAGATAAAGGCGCCAACCTTCCCGGGTCCCGCCTTCGCTCTGCGAGCTCGAGGGCTACTGGTGCCTGTGGCACGGTGCGAGCGCCTACTCGGGCGTCGGGCTGCACGTCCGGCGCGACGTGGCGCCTATCCGCCCGCCGCACCTCCATCCCGCCTTCGACATCGAGACGCGGATCGCGACGGTGGAGGTCGACGGTGCGACGATCGCCTCGGTGTACGTGCCGAACGGCGGAAAGGACTTCGCGGCCAAGCTGCGGTTCCTCGAGGCGATGGAGCGCTGGGCGGCGGACGCACACGCCGCCGGGCGCACGGTCATCATCGCGGGCGACCTCAACGTCGCGCGCACCGACATGGACGTCCACCCGAAGGAGCGCAAGGCAGGCGTCATCGGACAGCGGCCGGACGAGCGCGCGCTCCTCGAGACGATCCTCGCACACGGGCTCGTCGACGTCGGCCGCGACGCTCGATCCGTCGAACGACTGCGCTCTTCACGTGCTGGGCGCCGTGGCGGAACCTGCGGCAGCGGAACATCGGCTGGCGCATCGACTACGTCCTCGCCTCCGCGCCGCTGGCATCCCGAGCGCGGCGCTGCGCCGTGCTCGCCGATTTCGGCACGAGCGATCACGCGCCGGTCGTGGCCGAGTTCGCCTGAGGCGAACCAGGCTGATCTACCCCACACGGGTGCCCTCTTGGGTAGAGCTGCGCCGCGTCACGACGCGGAGACGGAATGAGCGCTTACCGGCCGTGTCCTGCTGTGCGTCAATTTTCACGCTCGGGCTCTCTGGTAGCGTCGCCGGTCCAGGCAATCCGCCGATGGCCGCGCTCCGCGCGTCCTTCCATCGTGAGGTCGATCGATGCCCAGCACCGCCCCGCAGGTCACGCAGGAGCTCCTCCGCACGCTCCCCGGCGACGACGTCCGCCAGATCATGTGGCACTTCGCGGACCGGTACGATCTCCAGATGCTCGTCCAGTCCACGCGCGGCGTCGCCCGCGGCCCGGTCGCGCGGCTCGCCGCCGGCGGGCGGCTGGAACGACCACGAGTGGACGCCCGAGCGCAAGAACGAGCTGCTCGCGCACTACGACGCCGCCGGGATCACCGCGTGCGTTCATGGAGCCGGAGGAGGGCGGCTTCATCACCGGCCCGAAGAACCTCGCGCTCGCGCTCGACCGCCTTCGAGCTGGCCTGGGTCGACGCGGGCGCCGCGACCGGCGCGCTCGCCAGCTTCCTCGGCCTCTCCCCCATCCACGAGAAGGGCACGCCCGAGCAGGCCCGGAACTACATGAGCCTCGCCGCGCCGCCGAAGCCGGGCGAGGACCGGAAGCCCTGGCGCGCCGCGTTCGCGCTCACCGAGCCCATCCCGTACGTCGGCGTCGACACCGGGATGCTCTCCGGGCAAGGTGCGGGTCGCCGAGTGGAAGGACGGGCAGGAGCCGGTCCTCCACGTCGAGAAGCGCGGCCGCTTCATCACGAACATGGGGTTCGCCAACTTCGTCACCGCCGCGGTCGACTCCGGCGATCCCCGCATCAAGGGGAGCTGCATGGTGATCCTGGAGGAGACCGACCCCGGCACCTTCGACCGCGGCACGCCCACGAAGAAGCTCGTCCACCAGCTCTCCTCGACGAACGACCCGATCTTCAGCCTGAAGGTCCCCGCCTCGCGCATCGTCGGCGGCTACACGGTGAAGGACGGCGTCATCGTCCCGAACTTCGACCACTCGACGGTGATCGAGGCGGTGTTCAAGCGGACGCGCGTCACCGTCGGCGATCATGACCGCGGCGAAGCTCCTCTCCGCGGTCGAGCCGGTCATCCGGTACCAGCGGCAGCGCTTCCGCGGCGCCGAGCAGGCGGTGCCCGGGCTCCGTCCGCTACGAGCTGGGCATCCAGCAGCGCGAGGACGCGCTGCACCGGCTCGTCGAGGTCTGGGCGACCGGCGAGGCGGCGGCCTCGCTCGGCTTCGCGCACGGCGCGGCTCTTCGACGAGCTCGACCCGCTCGAGCGCAAGAAGGACGCGCTGCTCGCGGCGCAGGGCATCTCCGGCATGAAGGCCACGATGAAGTGGATGAAGATGGTGGAGAAGAGCGCCCTCGAGCTGCTCGAGCTGCAGTCGCACCCGCGCGGCGAGAAGGAGAACGCGCGCATCGCCGCAGCTCGAGGCCGGACGAGATGGTGCGCTTCGCGCTCCTCGACGCGGCGGCGAACGTGCTCTGCCCGGCGACGAAGCTCTGGAACACCGGCGACGGCGCCACCGTCATGCGCGAGGCGGTCTCGCTCATGGGCGGCTACGGCATCACCGAGGACTGCCCCGGCTTCCTCGGCAAGAAGTGGATGGACGCGCAGCTCGAGGCCACCTACGAGGGGCCGGAGGCGGTGCAGCGCCGGCAGCTCTCGGTGACGATGGCGAACCCGCTCTTCCTCGCCCAGCTGAAGGCGTGGATCCGCGAGCTCCGCCAGGTCGCCTCGGAGCACCCCGGCACCGGCGCCTGCGCGCTCGCCTCCGCCATGGAGCTGTGGCTGTGGACGCTACCGCCACCTCGAGGGCGCGACCGACGCCGACGGCGGACAGCTCATCTCGTCGCCGCGCCAGGGCGTGACCTTCAAGCTCGCCGACGCGCTCGCCTGGCTCATGGCGTCCGCGGGCGCAGGTCCTCGACGTGGTCCGGCTTCACCGGGAGGGCGGCGCGGTCCTCGGCGACGCGCACCCCGGCACGGTCCGGTTCTTCGCCGACCTCTGCCACGTGCAGGCGGCGCGCGCGGCGGGCGAGGTCGGGCCGCATCTGCGCCGAGCTCGTGCACGGCTACAACCGCCACCCGGCCTGGGACGAGGACGGGCGGAAGGCCTGCTGGTCCGCGCTCGACGCGGAGGCGCTCGAGGGGATCGTCCCCGGCCTCGCGGGCTGCGCGATGGACGAGCTCGAGCCCGACGGCGAGCCACCCGGACAAGGAGGGCCCCTGCGCGTCGTGCAAGGGGATCACCGACTTCCGGACGCTGCGCGCGAAGCTCGACGGCTGCCTCACCGGCGCGATGCTCGCGAAGGACCGCGCCGCCGAGGCCGTCTCGCGGGTGATGATCCCCGAGGCGCTCGACTACCCGCAGTAGGCGAAGAACGGAGAGACGATGGAACGCCAGTCCATGGCGGTCGACATCGCCTGCGTGGGCTTCGGCCCGGCGATGGCCGGCTTCCTCACGACGCTCTCGCGCCGCCTCGCCGCGCAGGATCGGCCCGCCGCTCGAGAGCGCCGCGTCGCCCGGGATGCCGCTGCAGGTCGTCTGCTACGAGCGCGCCGACGATCCCGGCTTCGGCGTCTCGGGCGTCGTGACGCGCGCGCGCGGGCATCCGCGCCGCCTTCCCCGACCTCGACGCCTCGCAGATCCCGATGGCGGCGCCGGTCCGGAGCGAGAAGGTGCTCTACCTGCTCGATCCGATCGGCGCCTCGCGCCGCTCCGCGGCGCTCCGCGCCGCCGACGCGGCGATCCGCGCGGCGCGGTTCGCGTTCCGGTACGAGGAGCACGCCGTCGAGCTGCCCTACACCCCCGCGTTCCTCCACAAGCACGACGGCTTCGTGTTCTCGATGGGCCAGCTCATGCAGTGGATGAGCGGGCAGGTGCTCTCGACCGGCACGGTGCAGATCTGGCCGGCGACGCCGGTCGCGGGCGCGCTCGTCGAGGGCAACGCGGTGAAGGGCGTGCGCCTGCTCGACCAGGGCGTCGACAAGGCACGGGAACCCCGAGGGCGCCTTCATGCCCGGCATGGACGTCACCGCCGCGCTGACGGTGGTGGCCGACGGGCCGGTCGGCGCGGTCGGGCGGCAGCTCGACCGCGAGCTCGGGCTCCCGGCGGGGAGCAACGGCCGGCGCGACTGGGCGGTCGGCATGAAGTTCGTCGTCGACCTGCCCGAGGGCACGCCGCTCGAGCCCGGCACGGTGCTCCACACCCTCGGCTTCCCCGAGCCGGAGATCTTCGGCTTCCTCTACGTCCACCCGGACCGCGTCGCGTCGGTCGGCATCTTCGTCCCGTCCTGGTTCGAGTCGCCGGTCCGGACGACGTACCGCTACCTCCAGCACTACGTGCAGCACCCGTACCTCTGGCGGTAGCTGAAGGACGCGAAGCTCCGCTCCTGGGGCGCGAAGTCGATCCTCGAGTCCGGCAGGCGCGGCGAGCCGCTGCTCGCGGGCGACGGCTTCGCCCGCATCGGCGAGGGCTCGGGCTCGACGAACGTCCTCACCTCGTCCGGCGTGGACGAGGCGTTCACGACCGGCGTGCAGCTCGCCGAGGGCGTGATCGAGCTGCTCGAGGCGAAGAAGCCGCTCACGAGGGAGAACCTCGACGCGGCCTACGTCGCCCGCCGCCGCGCGAGCTGGATCGAGACGGAGGGACGCGTCGCGGAGCAGGCGCGCGACGGGTTCCAGGAGGGCGTCGTCACCGGGCTCCTCGGCATGGCGCTCGCCGGCATGACGAACGGGAAGCTGTCGCTCGGCGACGAGCCGGCCGCACCCGGCGGATGAGGTCGCCACGCTCGAGGCGTTCTACGCCGGCAAGATCCCCGCCGCGGAGATCGCCGCGCTCCGCCGCGCGTGCGACGCGAAGGGCGTCCCGCTCCACGACGCGCTCATGGACCGCGCCGGCTGGCCGGCGATCCCGCTCGACGGCAAGCTGCTCGTCACGCACCAGGACGCGCTGCTCGTCGGCGGCAAGGTCCAGGCGCCGCCCGGCTACGCCGACCACGTGATCTTCCTCCGGCCGGAGCTGTGCAAGGCGTGCGGCCGGAAGGTCTGCTTCGAGATCTGCTCGGCGGAGGCGATCCGCCCGGGCGAGGGCGGCGTCCCGTCCTTCGACCGCGAGAAGTGCGTCCACTGCGGCGCGTGCCTGTGGAGCTGCACGCAGCGGGTCGACGGCACGGACGAGGTGAACCTCCAGTTCCGCGCCGGCACGGGCGGGCTGCATTCGGCGGAGAACTGATCCCACCACAGACCGGAGATCGCATGAGCTTCCACATCGTCGTCCTCGGGTCGATCGTCCCCGACCCGCTCCAGACCCTCGAGCCCGTCCGACGCCGCAGGGCCCCGGGCTGAAGAACGAGCAGATGCTGCCCGCCGTCCTCGACCCGTGGGCCGGCCACGCGCTCTACGAGGCCGCCAACCTCGCCGCGAAGACGCCCGGCTCGAAGGTCACGCTCGTCTCGCTCGGGCCGAAGGCCAAGCTGCAGCAGGTGATGATGACGGTCGCGCAGAAGGTGCCGTTCGAGCTCGTCGCGCTCGACGGCCCGGCGGGCGGCTTCACCGACGCGCACGAGGTCGCCGCGAAGCTCGCCGCCGCCGTGAAGGCGCTCCCCGGCCTCGACCGCGTCGCGGCTGCTCCTCTTCGGCGGCTGGGAGTCGGCCTCGCGCGGCGCGGGCGCGACGCTCCAGATCGTCGGCGAGCGGCTCGGGATCGCCGAGCAGTTCCAGGGCGTGGACCAGATCTCCGCCGGACGCCGGACGGCTCGTTCGAGGTGCTCGAGCGCGTCGAGGGCGGCAAGCACCAGGTCTCGACCTGCGCGGGCGCGCCGGCGGTGCTCGGCTGGGCGACCGGCAACCTGCCCGAGCCGAAGAACAACCCGCAGGTCGGCATGGCCAACATGCGGCTCGTCATGCCCGCGCTCCAGAAGGCGGCGCCCGCCGCCGGTCGGCACCGGCGGCGTCGAGTTCGTCTCGGTGCAGGTGCCGAAGGCGCAGCGCGAGACCCGGATCGTGAAGGACGTCTCGCCCGACGAGATCGCGCGCGAGATCGTCGAGTGGATCTCGAAGGACTAGCCGAGGACCGGAGACACAGACCATGGACACCATCCTGCTCGTCAGCCACGTCGACCCCGACGGCTCGCTCCCCAAGGCCGCGCTCGAGGCGCTCGCCGCCGCGAAGGCGCTCGGGCGCGCCCGTCACCGCCGCCCTCTTCGGCCCCTCCGTCGCGAAGGCCGCCGCCGCCCTCGCCGGCACCGGCGTCGCGAAGGTGCTCGCCGCCGAGGACCCCGCCCTCGCCGAGCCGCGCTACGCGACCGACGCCGCCGCCGCCACGGCGCTCGCCAAGGCCTCCGGCGCGCGACTCGTCGTCGCGCCCGCCACCTCGCGCATGGCCCGCGTGATGGCGGGCGTCGCCCAGCGGCTCGGCGGCCGCGTCGACACGCACGTCACCCAGCTCGTCGAACGAGGGCGGCCCGACCGCGGTGCCGCTGGTACTACCGGCAGCGCATCGAGGCGAAGCTCCGCCGCAAGGAGCGCCCGTGGGTGCTCCTCGTCGATCCGGGGGCGACGCCGCGCCGTGACAGCCGGCGACGGCGCTGCGCCGGTCGCGATCGAGAAGGTCGCGGTCGCAGCTCCCCGCGACGCGCACGAAGGTCACCGGGCCAGCGCGCGCCGTCGTCGGGCGAGCAGACCATCCGCCCCGACGCGAAGCTCCTGTTCGTCGCCGGCGCGGGCTGGACCAAGAAGCAGGCCGACGGCAAGCCCCACCCCGAGGAGGCGGAGGCGCTGATCCTCGGCGTTCCTCCGCGCATCGGGCGCCTCGCTCGGCTCCTCCAAGTCGCTCGTCGATCAGGCCGGCGAGGGCCAGAAGGTGTTCGCGTTCATGACGCCACCTGAACCAGGTCGGCCAGACCGGCGTCGACGCCGCGCCACCCGAAGGGGCTCGCCACCTGCTGCCACGGCGAGGAGCCGCACGTCGTCGGCTGGCGCTTCATCCGCGAGCGGCGCGCCGTGAACCTCGACGCGAACTGCGGCTGGGCGCGCGGCAAGGCCGACGTGCTCTACGTCGCCGACGCGTTCGAGGTGATGGAGAAGGTCAACGCGCTGCTCGCCGCGAAGAAGTAGGCAGGAAGGCGACGCGCTCGCACCCAACCGACAGGTGCGACGCGGCGCCCGCTTGACCGGGCACGGCCGTCCCTGACACGGTTCCCCCCGATGCCCGTGCGGCGCGCCGTCCTCGCCCTCGCCGGTGCCGTCCTGGCGCTCTCGCCGGCGCTCGCGCTCGCGGGGACCCCCGTCGCGATCTACCCACTTCGCGTCCCGGGGATCTCCGCCGCGCAGCGCGCCGACCTGTACGGGATGCTCGAGGCGGCGCTCGCCTCGGCTGCGCGACGCGGGATCCTTTCCCCGCGCGCGCCCGTCCTCCTCCCCGCGACCTGCGGCGACGCACCCTCGGTGGCGTGCCTCGCCGAGGCCGCAAAGGGCGGGCTCGTCCTCGCCGGGCGCGGCGAGCTCAGGTCCGGGACCGTCCTCGTCTCGGCGGCGCTGTTCGACTCGACGGGGACCCGCACACGCGCGGTCCGCTTCGTCGTGGACCTCGTGATCCAGAACCTCCGGCCGTTCAGCGAGTCGATGCTCGAGCTCGAGGGCGAGATCGCGCCCGACGGCCACGTCGTACGAGACGATCGAGACCCCCAGGGCGGCTCCGCGCAAAAGGTCCCCGCGCTCGCTGCCGCGCCTCCGCCCGCCGCCGTCACGGCTGCGCCCCAGAAGGCCGCCGCCGCAGCGCGGCTCGCCGAGCCGGCGCGCGCGCCGCGCGGCCCCCCCCTCTGGAGGCGGACGGCAGGACCATGGCTCACGGGCGTGGGCGCGGCCCTGCTGGCGGGCGGCGCGACCGTCGCAGTCCTGAACCGCAGCCTCGCGAACGACCTCGATGCGAGGTATGCGAACCACCAGCTGAGCGCAGCGGACCGCTCCTCGTACGACCGGGTCCGCACGTACAACCTCCTCTCGACGTCGCTCTTCGCCGCGGGCGGGGTCGCGACCGCGACCGGCACGTGGATCTGGATCTCGGCGCCCGCCGCGCCGGGCGCGCCCGCCGCGGTCGGCGCGGGGGGCCGCTTCTGACGGCGCGCCCTGCCTCGCTCGCCGTCGCGGCCGCGCTCCTGGGCGCGTCCGCGGCATGCGTCTACTCGCCGAAGGGCGTCTGCGACACCGCGGTGGACTGCGCGGCCGGCGAGCAGTGCAACGCTGGAGTCTGCGTGGCCCCGGCCGGAACCGGCGGAGGCGGCGGGGTGGATCCCAGCTCGTTCACCACCGTGCTCTGGAGCTCGCTCGCCGGCCGGACCGGAGTCACCTTCGCCGTGGACGCGGTCGGTGCGGACCTCGCCGGCAACGTCGTGGTGGCCGGCTCGGTCGACGCTGCCTACGACTTCGGCCCCGACGCGGTCGGAACGGGGGCGTTCGTGCTTCTGCTCGACCCGAGCGGCGCCACGTCGTGGGCGGTGTCTTTCCCAACGCTGGTGGCCCCTGGGGGCACGGGCGCTCCCCTGCGCGGACGCGTCGAGACCGCAGTGCTTCCGGGTGGCGACGTGCTCTTCGCCGGGGCTGCGTTCGACCCGACGAGCATCGGCACCTACACCTTCACGCCTCCGGCGGCCGGTGCGCTGGTCTTCGGCCGGCTCGACTCGGCCGGGGCGCCGCTCTGGGCGCGCACGGTCGCCAACACCGACCCCGCTGCATTCCTCACCCCCGCGGCGCTGGCCGTGACCGGGTCGGGCGATCTCCTCGTCGCGGGGACCGGGAGCGGCGACTTCGGCTGCGGAGCCACCACCGGGCCCACCTTCGCGGCCGCCCTCGCCGGCGCCGACGGCAGCTGCCGCTGGTCGCGCGGGTTCACCACCCGCTCCCTCTCCGACGTGGAAGCGCGCGACTCCGGGGAGGTCGCGATCGCAGGCGTCTGCGCCCCTTCGACCGCGTTCTTCGATCCCGGCGGCGGTACGACCTGCACGAAGGGGCTCTACGTGGCGGTCCTCGCCGGCGCCGGCGGCGCGACGGTGTGGGCGCGGACCACCTCCGGAGCGGGGAGCGTCCCCACCGTGAACGATGTCGCGGTCGCGCCCGACGGCAGCGTGACGGTGATCGGGGACGCGCTCGGCGTGGTGGACTTCGGGGGCGGCGCCGTGAGCTTCGGCTCCGCGGCGGCGTCGTTCGCCGCGACCTTCGGACCGACCGGGATTCCGCTGGGCGTCCTGCGCCCGATCGAGGCGCCCTACGCGGCCGATCCGGACGCCGTCTCCTTCGCGCGGTGCGCCTACGACCGGAGCGGGCAGCTGTGGCTCGCCGGTGCGTACGTCGGCGCCCCGACGCTGGGCGGGATCCGCTTCAGCGCGTGCCGCGCGTCGGCGAGCTGCCTCGCCGCGGCGTACCTCGCGGCGATCGACGCGAGCGGCCGGACCCGCTCGTTCCTGCCGCTCCGCGCCGAGCCCGACGCAGCGGCGGGCGCGTTCGTCGACGACTTCGCCCTGTTCGCGACCACCGATACGGTCGCACACGCGCTCCGGTTCACCGGCGTGGCCCCGGTCGGCGGCGCGACGTGGACGAGCGCGGGGGGCGACCTGGGCACACTGCGGATCGTCCCCTGAACCAGGGTTCGCGATTCGTGAGCGCGAATCGCGCCCTGGTTCAGGGAGATCGCCACGGGGCGTGCCGCCCCGCCCCGTCGAGCAAAGCTCGCCGGGTCCCCACCCCTGCTCGCCGGGTCCCTTGGCGCCTCGCGGCGGGCGCGACGATGGGCGCCCAGGGCGGCGTCCCGTCCACGATCGCGCCGGGGCGGGGGCGGGCGGCGTCCTCGAACCAGGGGAGCAGCCCGGTGGCGCGGATCCCGCTCCGGCGCGCCCACGCCGCGGCGGCGGGGTGACGCTCGGCGCCCGGCGAAGCCCACCACGGCACCTCGACGGTGAGCGTGGCGGTGGGACGCTCCGGGTACGCGAAGTCGCGCCGGGTGAGCGCATCCACCGCGTGCTCGAGCCGCGCCGCGGCAGAGCTGGAAGGGATCTCGCGGGTGAGGTCCTCCCCCGCTTCGAGCACCGCGCGCCCGTCCACCGCGAGCACCTCGGCGCCGACGGGGAGCGCGGCCGCGATCGCGTCGCCCGCGACCGTCCCTGCCCAATCCGGATATTCCCACCCCGCCGGCCCGTAGCGGATCACCGTCGAACGAGTAACCGGCGCCCTTCGCTCGGCAACGCGGCGGATCGACAGGCGTCCCGCCGCCGGGGGACGGCGCCTCATCCCGCGCCTCGCAATGGCGGGGTACAATAGGGGCGGAGCGGGCGATGGCGAAGCGCGACGAGGACCGGCTGGAGGAGCACGAGCGCACCTGGACCGCGGTGCCGCGCCTCGCGTCCTCCACCTCGCGGAAGCACGCCTACTTCCTCGTTCTCGCCGGCCCGCAGTTCGGGGCCATCTTCCCGATCGCGCCGGGGCGGGAGGTGATCCTCGGGCGCCGGGAGGACGCCGAGATCCAGATCAGCGACGACGGCGTGTCGCGGCGTCACGCGTCGGTCCGCGTCGAGGGCGAGGGCGCGGTCCTGAGGGACCTCGACAGCGCGAACGGAACGTACGTCGATGGGAAGCGCGTTCCGGAGGCGACAATCCAGGATGGCGCCCGCATCCACGTCGGCGGCCACACCACGCTCAAGTTCGTCTGGGCCGATGAGCTCGAAGCTCGCTACCAGATGAAGCTCGCGGAGGGGGCGCTGCAGGACGCGCTCACCGGCCTCTACAACCGCCGCCACCTCGACGAGCGCCTCGCCGCGGAGCTCGCGGCGGCGCAGCGGCACGCGCGGCCGCTGTCGATCCTGATGATCGACATCGATCACTTCAAGGAAGTGAACGACGCGTACGGGCACCTCGCCGGCGACGAGGCCCTGAAGATGGTGGCGTTCGTCCTGACCGGGGCGGTCCGCAAGGAGGACGTGCTCGCGCGCTACGGCGGGGAGGAGTTCGTCATCGTCGCTCGCGAGACCCCCCTCGAGGGCGCGCGTGTGCTGGCGGAGCGGATCCGGGGCGCCGTGGAGCGGAGCCACTGCGCCTGGCATGGGATCGAGCTCGGCGTCACGGTCTCGATCGGGGTCACCGTGTCGGTCGGGCTGACCGAGTTCGTGGCCGGACGCTCGGATCGCGAGGTGCTCGAGACGGCGGACCGGGCGCTGTACCTCGCGAAGGAGGGCGGGCGGAACCGGGTCGTCGCGATTCCCATGCCGCCCTCTGCTCCGAACCCGACGCCCTGAGCGGGATCTCCGCGACGCCGCGACATGACACCGCGCGCGGCGCGCCGCGATCGGAGTGATCCTGTCGTCCGGAGGAACAACCGAAATGAAGTCGATCATGTCGCACGCCGCCGCCCCCGCCGGTGCGGGGCACGCGGGCGGGATCATTCACGTCCGGGAGGGCTCCGCCGCGCCGCCCGCATCGCCGGAAGAGCTCTACCCCGAGATCAGGAACGACATCATGCGGTGGGCGACGCACGACCAGCGCCACCTAAGCGGTGCTGCGCGCCATGAAGCCGAACTCGCTCCTGGCGGTGCCGCTGGTGGCACGCGACCGCCCCATCGGCGCGCTCACGCTCATCCGCTCCGCGATGCAGCCCCCGCTCGACGAGGCGGCGCTCGTCGTCGCCGAGGAGCTGGCGGCGCCTGCGGCGCTCGCGCTCGACAATGCGCGCCGGTACGAGGCGGAGCGGGCGGAGCGCCTCGCGGCGCAAGCGGCGCTCGGGCGGGCGCAGCGCGGCGGCGGGTAGCGCGCCGCCCGTCCGGCCGCCGCCCGGATCGGGGCGCGATTCGCGCTCACGAATCGCGCATCCTGGTCAGCGGAGCGACGCGCCCGCAACCCTGAGCACGCGGAGCGCGGCGAGCTGCGCCCCGAGCGCCTCGGCCTGCTGCGCCAGCTCCGCCGTGCGGAGCTGCGCGGTGGCGTCGGCCTGCTCGACCGCGGTCGCGGCCCCGGCGCGGAAGGAGACGTCGACGAGCCGCTGGTTCTCGGCGGCGAGGTCGCGCTGCTCCCGCGCCTTCTCCGCGTTCGCCCGGGCGCTCTCGAGGTCGAGCAAGGCCTGGCGCACCTCCGCGCTCGTCCGGGCCTCCGTGCTCGCGAGGTTCGCCTCGGCCTCGTCCACGCGTGCGCCGGACTCGCGCAGGTCGGACTCCCTCAGGCCTCCGTCGAGGATCTTCCACTGGAGGGACAGGCCCGCGGCCCACTGTTCGGTCTTCCCGGTGAAACCAGCTGCGTTCTGGAGCTGCCAGCGACCGAACGCGGCGACGTTCGGGAAGTACTTCCCGATCTGCGCGTTCCGCGCCGCGCGCGCCGACTCCAGCCCCTTGCGCGCCGCGCGGACCTCCGTCCGGTCGCGGAGCGCGTCGGCCTGGAGCTGGACCGCATCGGGCACGAGCTTCGGCTCGGGCGGATCCGCCACCTCGAAGTCGACCGGCCGATCGAGCAGCGTCGCGAGCCCGATCCGCGCCGACTCGTACGAGTTCCGCGCCCGCCGGAGGTCCTGCTCGGCCCGGGCGCGGTCGATCTCGGCGCGCAGCAGCCCGACCTTGGCGATCGCCCCGGCCTGGAACCGAACCCTCGCGTCCTTCTCCTGGCGCTGCGCGATCTCGAGGAGCCGCTCCGAGACCTGCGCCGCCTGCCGGAGCGATGCGACCCCGTAGAACGCCTGCGCGGTCCCGA
The DNA here is from genome assembly GCA_963721145.1 of uncultured delta proteobacterium. GTDB lineage: Bacteria > Myxococcota > Myxococcia > Myxococcales > Anaeromyxobacteraceae > Anaeromyxobacter. Next base: position 1,498,113 of record CAVRIC010000002.1, read on the forward strand.
AGAGGATGTCGCGGCGCGCGCCCGCAACATTGAGCTCCGCGGCGTCCGCGCCCCGCGAGGCGGCGCGGATCCCGTACCAGAGCGCGGGCGAGAAGAGGACCTGGCTTGCCTCGAGCTGCCCCGCGAGCTGATCCTGCGGCTGGAGCGTGATCTCGGGGGAGCCGGTGTAGAGGGTGCCTGCCGGCAGAACGGCCTCGTACTGGTTCCGGGTGTACGCCCCGGTCGCGGTCACCTGCGGCAGGTACCCGGCCCACGCCTTCGACGTCGCCTCCTGCGCCTGGCGCAGCCGCGCCGCCGCTGCCTTCAGGTCGAGGTTCCGCTCGTCGGCGAGCCGGAGCGCATCGTCGAGCGTGAGGACCGTCGCGGCCTGCGCGGCCGCGGGCGGCGCCGCGCCGGGAACGGCAGGCGGGCTCTCCGGGGGTGCCTGCGCGGATGCCTGCGCGAGAGCGAGAGCGAGCGCGACCGGGGCGAGCGTGATCATGGGCGAGCGAAGTATCGCCCGGGAAAACGGCGCGTCAAGGGCGTCGATCGGAGCGGCGGCTACTTCGCGGACCCCGCGAGATCCTCGATCTCGGCCTCGATGTCCTTCCGCTCGTCGGCCTCGGGCTTGAGCGCGAGGAACCGCTTGAACTCCGCGGCGGCCTTCGCCTTCTGGCCACGCTCCTTGTACAGGTAGCCGAGGTAGTAGTGCGGCATCGCGTTCCCTGCGTCGTCCCGCGCTGCGCGCTCGTACCACGGAACCGCAGCCTTGGGCCCCTCGGCCTCGTGCAGCGCGCGTGCGATCTTGTACAAGACCTGCGCCGCCGCGGGATCGGACTTCAGCACGTCGCGGTACACCTTCAGCGCGTCCGCGTGCTTCCCGAGCCGCGCCTTGCAGTCGCCGAGGGCGATGCGGAGGCGCGACAGCTTCGGCGCCGCCGTGATCGCCCTCTCGTACGCCGTCACCGCCTCGTCGAAGCGGCCGTTCGCGACGAACACCATCCCGAGCCGCTCGTGCGCTTCGGTGAACTTCGGATCCGCCGCCGCGGCCGCGCGGTACTCCTCGACGGCCTCGGCCAGCCCGCCCGAGCGCTCGAGCGCCGTGCCGAGGTGAATGCGGTGCTCGGGGTTCAGCGGCTCGAGCTCCACCGCCTTCCGGAGCTGCGCGATCGCTCCGGGAGTCTCGCCCTTGCGCAGCAGCGCGCGCCCGAGCCACTGGCGCGTCTCGGCGACGCGCGGGTCCTCGTTCGAGGCCGCGGTGAGCCGCTGCACGGCGCCTTCCAGATCCTCGCCGCGTTCGAGCTTCACCGCGCCGAGCCGGGTCAGCGCGCCCGCGTTCCGGGGCTGGAGGTCCACCGCCGCCTGGAACGCCTTCTCCGCCCCGGCGAGGTCCTTCGCTTTCCAGAGGAGCGCCCCGTACGCGACCTGCCCCTCCGCGCTCCGCGGATCGGCAGCGAGGGCCCGCTCGAGCCGGGCGCGCGCGGCCGAGACGTCGCCACGCGCGAGGGCGAGCTTGGAGAGCCCGATCTCGGCCGGCGCGTACTCAGGGTCGACCGCGAGCGCGGCCTGGAACCCCTTCTCGGCGGCCGCGGCGTCTCCCTCCGCGGCCGCGAGCTCGCCGAGGCCCGCCAGCGCGGCGGGCTCACGCGGGCCCTTCTCCACGGAGGCCTCGAGCTCGAGCCGGGCCTGGACGAGGTCCCTGCGCGCGAGCGCGAGCCGGCCGAGCGCGAGCCGCGGCTCGAACGCCGCAGGGTCGCGGGCCGCCGCGTCGCGGTAGAGCGCGGCCGCGCCTTCCCCCTTCCCCGACGCCTCCAGTGCGGCGGCCTTGGCGAGGAGCAGCCCGGGGTCACCGGGAGCTCGTCCGAGGGCCTGGTCGGCGAGGCTCGAGGCGTCCAGGGCGCGGCCCGCGGCCGCGAGGGCGCGGATGCGAGCCGCCGCGAGCGACGGCGTCGACGGAGCCTGCGCCGCGACCGGCTCCAGCGCCGTCACCGCCCCCGCAGCGTCGCCGCGCCGCAGACGGTGGCCCGCGAGCGCGATCCGCGGCTCGACGAGGCGGGGATCGGCCTGGATGGCGGCCTCGAGCGCCTGATCGGCCGCGGCGGCGCTCGACGCCGAGCGCGCGAGCAGGGTGCCGCGCAGCGCGAGGGCGCGGCCGCGCTCCGCGGGCGCGAGCTTCGCGTCCGCTCCGACGGCGAGGAGCGGCGCGAGCTGCGCCTCCGTCTCCGCCGCGTCCCCGGTGGCCTCCGCGATGGCTGCGAGCTCGAGCCGTGACGCGAGGTGGGTCGGCGCCGCCGCGACCACCTTGGCGAAGGCGGCCTTCGCGCCGGCGAGGTCGCGCTTCGCGAGGAGCGCGAGGCCCGCGGCGTGCCCGGCGCGCGGCGTTCCGGGCCGGAGCGACTCGAGCCGCGCGACCATCGCGGCTGCGCGCGGCGCGTCGCCGCGCGCCAGGGCGGAGCTGGCAAGGAGCGCGACCACCTCGGCATCCGGCGGCGACTTCGCGGTCGCCTGCTCCAGCGCCGTTTCCTGCGGGACCGTGTCCGGCCTGGGGAAGGTCGCGAGCGTCACCGCCAGCCGCGCCGCGAGCGCAGGCAGCTTGCCCGTCTCCGATGCGTCGAGCCGGTCGGCGGCGCGGCGCGCCTGATCGAGCGCCCCCGCCGGCGCGGCGTGGCGCAGCTCCAGCGCTGCGACGATCATGGCGTGGAGCGCGGCGGCGTCGGCGGAGTCCGGGTCGTCCGCCGCGGCGCGAGTCGCGAGGTCCAGCGCGGTACGGTCGGCCGGGTACTCGGCGCGATCGCGCAAGGTGCGGGCCTGGGCGAGGAGCGCCGCGACGCCGGCGGCGTTGCCTCCCCGGAATGCCTTGAGGAAGAAGAACCCGGATCGCGTGAAGCCCGCGCCGACGCCGAGCGCGAGGACGAGCAGCACCGCGGCCGCGGCGATGACCATCTTCTTCCAGCGCGGCGACGACCCCACGCCGCCTTCCACGAGCTTCGCGCGCGCCATCCGGTCGCCGAACGGAACGCCCCGGCGCGCGTCGGGAGCCGCGGGGACGGGGGCGGGCTCCGGCGCGCCCTTCCGGAGCGCTTCCCCGAACGCCGGCACCGCACCGATGGGCAACCACGTCCCGCCCTCGTCGGACGAGACGTCCTCGTTCCCCATGAGCTCGCCCTTGCCCAGCATCTCGACGATCTGAGACGCCTCGAACGGCCCGAAGATCTTCCCGGATCGGCGCCGGACCTTGTAGGCGAGCGGCGCTCCCGCGGCGGCCGGTCGCTTCGCGCCGCCGGCGCCCTCCCCGAACAGCATCTCCAGCTCCTCGCCCGCCAACGCGGCACCGGCGGAGGGAGGTGGGGACGAGGCTGCACGGTCCGCGGGCGGCTTCTGCTCCGGGTTCCGCTCCGCCTGCGGCTCCGGCTCCGGCGGCGCCAAGCGAGCGGCCGGCGCGGGCTCGCTCGTGAACTCCACCTCGCCGAACCCGAGCGACTCGGGATGCTCGGGAGCGACCGGGAGCGGTTCCTCCGGCTCGACGCGGAGCGGCTCCGGCGTGTTGAGCTCGGGCAGGGGGAAGTCCGGCATCGGCGCGGCTCCCGCTTCCGGCGGGGGCGCATCCTCGAACGGGAACGGATCCGCCTCGAACGCAGGGGCGGGGATCGCATCGGCCGGGTCGGGCAGCGGATCGGGAGGGGCCTCCGGCAGCGGCGAGTCGCTGGCGGGGACCTCGAAGGCGGCGAACGGGTCCGGTGCGGGAGACGCGGGGAGCGGGACGGCGGCGTCCGGGGCAGGCTGGAACGGCTCCGGCGGCGGGGGGATGAAGGCGGGCGACGGCGCCACGAAGGTCGGAGCGGGCGAGGGCAGCGGCACGGGCGCGGAGGACGCGCCCGGCGCCGCGATCACGGACGCGGCCGGTGGTGCGGGCAGCGGCACGGCTGCATCGGCGTCGGCCCTCCGGACCGGGAACGCATTCCGGCACTTCGGGCAGCGCACGTTCAGACCGCTCGCCGGCACGCGGCGATCGTCGATGCTGTAACCGGCGCTGCAGTGCGGGCAGACGACCTTCATGGCGGGTTCCTTCCGCTCTCATCCAGCTCGAAACGCCGCCGGAGCGCGAGGTAGTCCTGGAACGCGGCCGTCGCGGCGCCTCCCGCGACCGCGCCGTCCGGCGCCAGCCGGGCGTGCAGCAGCTCCGCGGCGACGCCGTCCGGACCCTCGAGATCGAGGTCCGGGACCTCCGACAGCTCGCCAGCGGCGATGGCGTGAAACCGGGCGCGCAGATCGAGGTAGCGCAGGAACGACTCCACGACCTCCGCAGGAGCGAGCTCCGCGCGTCCTCCGACCTCGCGGACGAGGCGCGACCGTCGGAGCCTCGCCCAGAGCTCCGGCGCTTCGGGCGGTGCGCCCGCGCGGACGGCGAGCCCTTCGGGTCCGATCTCGCTCGGGATCGGGCGGAAGCCGTCGTCGCCGGGCGCTCCGGAGAGCGCACGCAGCACCTCGACGGCGCGCCCCATCGCGTCGGCGGACACGAAGTTCCGGATCTGCCGGTTCGCCTCGCGCAGCCGTGCCGAGAGGCGCCGCAGCAGGCGGAGCGCGATCTCCCCGTTCCGGCGGATGAGGTCCGCGAACGCCCCCTCGTCGATGACGAGGATGCGCGAGGGCGCCTCGACGATCGCCGTCGCCGAGCGCGGCTGGCCCTCGAGGAGGGCCATCTCGCCGAACGCCTCGCCCGCTCCCAGGCGCGCGAGCATGATGTCGCGGGTCCCCACCCGCTTCACGATCCGGACCTCGCCGGACTGGATGACGTACATCCGGCTTCCGGGATCGCCCTCCTCGAACACCACCGCGCCCTCGGGGAAATCGCGACCGTAGATTTCGGCGACGGACAGCTCCGAGCTCATCTGGCGGGTTCCCGGGCGGTGGTGCGACACGCAGGGGAGAGAGGACAGAAATCCCTGGATTGACGCGACGGTACCACCCGGTCGCCGGGGCGTTCAAGGACGACCCCCCGACCCCGCGGCGTGCTAAACGAGGGGGATGGCGGGAGTGACCAGCGCGCTGCGGGAGCGGCTCAGGGCCTGGACGCTCGAGCTGGGCGGTCCCGGGACGCGCGCGCGGCTCGAGAAGATCACGCCGCCCCGGAACGAGTACGGCGTCGACCCGTACGGCCTCGACGTCGAGTACGCCGTCGCGGCGATGGCCCCGTTCCTGTGGCTGTACAAGCGGTACTTCAGGGTCGAGCTGCACGGGGCCGACCACGTTCCGGCCGAGGGGCGCGTCCTCATCGTCTCGAACCACTCCGGCCAGCTCCCCTTCGACGCGGCGATGATCGCGGTCGGGCTCCTCATCGAGAAGGACCCGCCGCGCGTGGTCCGCGCGATGGTCGAGAAATGGGTCCCCACGCTCCCGTTCGTGTCGACGTTCATGGCGCGCTGCGGGCAGATCGTGGGCACGCCCGAGAACTGCCGTCGCCTGCTCGCGGCGGACGAGGCGCTCCTCGTGTTCCCGGAGGGCGTCCGGGGGCTCAACAAGCCCTTCAGCGAGCGCTACCGGCTACAGAAGTTCGGGCCCGGGTTCATGCGGCTCGCGCTCGAGTCGGGCGCGCCCGTCGTCCCGTGCGCCGTCGTCGGAGCCGAGGAGCAGGCACCCGCGCTCGTCGACCTGAAGCCGCTGGCACGCATCCTCGGGTTCCCGGCCTTCCCGATCACGCCGACGATCCTCCCGCTGCCGCTCCCCGCCCGTTACCACGTCCGCTTCGGCGAGCCGATGCGGTTCAGCGGCTCGCCCGACGACGAGGACGCGGAGCTCGAGCGCAAGGTCGACGAGGTCGAGGCCGCGGTGCGCGCGCTGGTCGACCGCGGGCTCGCCGAACGGCGGAGCATCTACCTGTGACCACGGTGGGCGAGACCCCGCGCGCCCCGGACATGCCGGCGATCCTGGTCACCGGGATCTCGGGCAATCTCGGCCGGGCCCTCGCGAAGCTGCTCCACACCGAGGCGCGGGTGGTCGGGGTGGACCGGCGCCCCTTTCCCGGCCGGCCGAAGGACATCGCCCACTTCCAGGTGGACATCCGCAAGGCCAAGGCGGAGGAGGCGTTCCGCCAGCACGGGATCGAGGCGCTGATCCACCTGGGGATCATGCACGATCCGCGGATGCCGCGGAGCGAGGCCCACTCCTTCAACGTGATCGGGACGCACAAGATCCTCGACATGTGCGTGCGCCACGCCGTGAAGAAGGTCGTGATCCTCTCGTCCGCCAACGTCTACGGCCCGCGCCCCGACAACTCCAACTTCCTTCCGGAGGAGACGCCGCTCATGGCGGCGGAGCGGTTCAGCGAGATACGGGACCTCATCGAGCTCGACATGTACGCGCAGTCGTTCATGTGGAAGCGCCCCGACATCGAGACGGTGATCCTGCGGCCGGTGAACATCGTCGGGCCGACGGTGCGGAACGCCCCGTCGAACTACCTGCGGCTGGCGCGGCCCGTCACCGTTCTGGGGTTCGATCCCATGGTGCAGCTCATCCACGAGGAGGACGTCTGCCGCGCCCTCGCCCTCGCGCTGAAACCCGGGCTCCGCGGCGTCTTCAACGTGACCGGGCCCGGCGAGGTCCCCCTCTCGTCGGTGCTGCGCGAGCTGGAGCGGCGGCCGGTGGCGGTGCCTCACCTGCTCGTGCGGCCGCTCCTGCGGCGCGCCTACGAGGCGCGGCTGACCGGCTTTCCTCCCCAGGAGGTGGACCACATCCAGTACCTCTGCGTGGTGGACGGCTCGCGGTTCGCCCGCGAGGCGGGCTGGGTGCCGGCGCGCTCGCTGCGGGAAACCATCCGCAGCGTCGCGTGATGGTCCGCGATTAAGAAGAGCGGACGATGACCGACCGCCTCTGCCGTGGCCTGTTCCCCTCCCGCGGGCTGCGCGCCGTCTTCCTGACCGAGCCCGAGCTCGCCGACATCCGGCGCCGCCTGCTGGAGCGCGAGCGGGCGAGCGGGTCATCGTGATCCCCCGCGGGTCAGGTCGCCGCGTGGTAGATTCTCGCCGGCCGGACGCTCGCCCGGCCGGTTCGGAGGGCCTTGCCATCGCCACGGTGAAGAAGACGAAGACCCGCCCGCCTGCGCGGCGCACCCGCAGCGGCTCGGCCAGGAAGGTCCGCCCGCGCGTCGCCGCGATCGACGACCCCATCGGCGAGGGCGTCGCCGACGGGTTCGCCCTCGATCGGCTCGCCGCCCCCGCCCGCATGAAGCGCAGCCCGAAGAAGGGGCTGCGCGAGCTCGGGTGGGCCGCGTTCGGCGAGGTGGCGCGGGCGCTCGCTGCCGACATCGGGCGCCGCTACCGGCCGGCGGTGGTGGTGGGGATCGCCAAGGGCGGGGTGTTCGTCGGCGGCGCGCTCGCCGCGGCGCTGGGCGCCGAGTTCTACCCGGTGCGCATCGAGAAGCGGCGCCGCGACGCCGGAGCGTTGCCGGAGCCCATCCAGGAGCTGCCCGATCTCCGGGGCAAGAAGGTCCTCGTGGTGGATGACGTCGCCTCCACCGGGGCGACCCTCGCCCGCGCCCGCGCGCTCTCCAGGAAGGCGGGGGCGAAGGAAGTGCGGACCGCCGTGCTGGTGGCGCGGCCCCGCGGCGCCCGTCCTGACTTCAGCGCCTTCGCGACCGACGACCTGATGCTGTTCGGCTGGGATTACCAGCTGGACGAGGCGGGCGGTGGCCCCGAGGATCCGGGGGAGGTCGGGGTGTGACGGTGCATCCGGCGTAGAATCGTGGACGTGGACGTGGACCTGGACTTCGACCTGGACTTCGACCTCGACCAGGACGAGGTCTAGGTCGAGGACGAGGTCCAAGACCACGACCACGACCACGTCCAAGACCACGACCCGCAGGAACGACTGCAGCCGGGGTGAGCGTCCATGAAGCGGGTCGTCCTCGGGACCGCCGGACACATCGACCACGGGAAGACCGCGCTCGTCCGGGCGCTCACCGGGATCGACACCGACCGGCTCCGCGAGGAGAAGCGCCGCGGCATCACCATCGAGCTCGGGTTCGCGCACCTCGCGCTGCCGGACGGGACCGTCGCAGGCGTCGTGGACGTCCCCGGCCACGAGCGGTTCGTCCGGGCGATGGCGGCTGGCGCGGGCGGGATCGACCTGGTGGTGCTGGTCGTCGCGGCGGACGAGGGGGTGATGCCGCAGACCCGCGAGCACCTCGACATCTGCCGCCTGCTCGGGGTCCCGCGCGGGGTCGTGGCGATCACGAAGGCGGACCTCCTCCCCGATCTCGGCGCGGACTGGGTCGCCCTCCTCGAGCAGGACGTGCGCGCCGCGACACGGGGGACGTTCCTCGAAGGGAGCCCCATCGTGCCGGTGTCGTCCGTCACGCGCGAGGGGCTGGACGCCCTCGTCGCCGCGATCGGCCGGCTCGCCGCGGAGGTTTCCGAGCGCCCTGCAGACGGACCGGCGTTCCTCCCCATCGACCGCGCCTTCTCGATGCGGGGGTTCGGGACGGTGGTGACGGGGACGCTGCTCTCGGGCCAGTTCTCCGAGGGGGACGAGACCGCCCTCCTGCCGCCGTCGACGGGCGTCGGGACGCTGCGCGTCCGCAGCGTCCAGGTGCACGGCCACACGACGCCCCGCGCGCTGGCCGGACAGCGGACGGCCGTGAACCTCCCCGGGGTCGAGCCGAGCGCCGTGCGCCGCGGACAGGCGCTCGTCCAGCCCGGGGTCGTCCCCGCGTCGTCGATCCTCGACGTCGAGCTCACGCTCCTCACCGCCGCCGCGCGCCCGCTGCGACACCGGGCGAAGCTCCTCCTCCATGTGGGGGCGGCGCAGGTGTCCGCGACGGTCGCGCTGCTCGACCGGGGCGAGGTCGCGCCGGGGGGCACCGCCCTCGCGCAGCTCCGGCTGTCCGAGCCGGTGGCGGCGCTCCCCGGTCACCGCTTCATCCTGCGGGGGTTCGCGCCGCTCGAGGGTCGCGGGCGCACCGTCGCGGGCGGACGCGTGCTGGCGGTCGCCGCGCCGAAGCGACGCCGCGGCCGGGCGGAGACGCTGCAGCAGCTCCAGGCGCTCGCGGGCACGGACCCGGATCTGCGGCTCCAGGCGGCCCTCGAGGCGGCGGGCCCCGCCGGGCTCGACCTCCCGGCGATCGTCGGACGGACCGCGCTCGCGCCCAAGGCGGCGCAGGCAGGGCTCGAGCGGCTCGGGGCTCGCGGCGGAGCGCTCCTGTTCGACCGCGACCGGCGGGCGTGGGTGGCGGGCCGCATCGCGCGCGACCTCGCGGACCGCCTCGCGGCGGCGGTGGACGCGTTCCACCGCTCGCATCCGCTCGCCGCGGGCATCGGCAGGGAGGAGCTGCGCGGCCGCCTGCCGCCCATCGCGGATCCGCGGCTGTTCCAGCGTCTGCTGGCGCAGCTCGCCGACCGGGGCGAGCTCGTGCTCGAGGGCGATCACGTCCGGCGCAAGGGGCACGCCGCGGGCTCGTCCGGCGGCGCGGGCGCGCTCAAGGAGAAGGTCGCGGCCGCGCTCGCCGCGGGCGGGGTCGCCCCGCCGCGCGTCGCCGAGCTGCCCGCCGCCGTGAAGGCGAGCGAGGCGGACGTGCAGGCGATGCTGAAGCTGCTCGCGGCGGAGGGGCGCGCGGTGCGGGTCTCGACCGAGCTCTGGTACGACGCCGCCGCGCTGAACGCCGTTCGCGATCGGCTCCTGGCGTTTCTCCGCGAGCGAAGGGCCATCACCACGCAGGAATTCAAGGACCTCGTCGGCGCGACCCGCAAGCACGTCATCCCGCTCGCCGAGCACTTCGACCGCGAGAGGGTGACGCTCCGGGTCGGCGATAAGCGCGTGCTCCGCGGCGAGGGGAAGGGATGACGCCCCGCTTCCCCGACCCGGCAGGGACCCTGGTCATCCGGGACGGCGTGATCGTCTACGCGAGCGAGAGCGTCGCCATGCTCGGCGGCCGCACCGTGGGCGACATCGTCGGGCGTCCGTTCGAGGAGTTCGTCGTGCCCGAGCAGCGGGAAGCCCTCCGGGACCGCTACGACCGGAGGCTCCGCGGCGAGCCCCTCTCGGCGCAGACCGAGCTCGCGCTGGCGCTGCCCGGCGGCGGTCGCTGCCTCGTCGAGGCGCACACGTCGCGCGACGGGCGCGACATCCTCGTCCATCTCCGCGATCTCTCGATGCGCGAGGCGCGCCGGCTGCGACTCGACGCGGTCGCCGCCCTCGGCGCCGCGCTCCAGCGCGAGCTGACGGAGGACGCCGTTCACGCCAGCGTCCGGGAGGGGCTCGGCGCGCTCGGCCTCTCCAGCGCCATGATGCGCGTCGAGGCGGAGGGCACCCGGATCATGTGGGCCGCGGTGGTGCCGGATCTCTCCACGGCGTTCCACGCGCTGACGGGCATGCCGCTCGACGGCCATCTCGGGCTTTCGAGCGAGTTCTCGACGAGGGTGGCGCGCGAAGGCTACGCGTTCAGCGAGGACTGGGGGCTCGATGCATCGCGCCTCGTGCCGGATGCGTTCTCGGGAGCGGTTCGCACGCTGGTGGACGCGGCCGGGATCGCGCAGGCGATCGCGGTCCGGCTCGAGGACCGCGACCCCGCGCTCGCGCTCATCGTCGCGGGCGACTGGCTGCGGAGCGACGATGGGCCCGCGGTCCGGCTGTTCGGCGCCCAGGTCGCCGCCGCGCTCGCCGCCGCCCGCACGATCGCGGACCTCTCGAGGCGGAATGCCCACCTGGCCGCGCTCAATCGCGTGGCCCAGCTCGCCGGGGAGGCGACCGACGTCGCCGCGTTCCTCTCCGCCGCATTCGACGTGATCGGGCCGGTCGCGGGCTTCGCCGGGTGTGCCGTCTACGTTCACGACGAGGCCACCGGCGATCTCGTCCGCCTTTGCGAGCAGGGCGTCACGAACGCCGAGCTCACCGCGCGCACCACGCGGATCCCGGCGACGAGCCCGATCGCGCAGGTGGTGCGCGACCGCGTCGCGCGGGCGATGCCGGTCCCGTTCCCGGGTGGCGAGCCGGGGATGATGGAGGCGCTCCGCTTCCAGTCGGTGGCCTGGGTTCCGCTCGTGGTGCGCGCCCGCGCCGTCGGCGTGCTCGTGGCCGGCTTCACCGGGGACGTCGAGGTCGCGCGCGGCGCGCTCGACCTCCTCTCGGCGGCCGGCGCCCATTGCGCGAGCGCGATCGAGTCCCACGGCCTCCTCTCGGACCTGCGCCGCCGCGTCGGCGAGCTGACGCTCCTCGTGGACGTCGCGCGCGCGTCCGCGCAGCTCGACCCGGTGCTCCTCTTCGACGCGGCCCTCCGCCGCGTCCGCGAGACCTTCGGGGCCGACTTCGCGGTCGCATACCTGCGCGACGGAGAGCGGCTCGTGCTCCAGTCCGCCGCCGGCATCGACGCCGAGGCGGTACGGCCCATCGCGGAGCTCGACGCGGCGGCCGGCGCGGCCGGGCTCGCGCTGCGGCGCCTCGGTCCGGTGCACGGCGAGGTCGGCTCCGCGTTCGGCAGCGCCGCCTCGTCGGTCGGGCCCTGCGGTCCGCGGGGCCCGGTGATCGCGGTCCCGCTCCTCGCGAAGTCGGACGCCGTCGGGGCGGTCGTGCTCGGCAGGGCGGAGGGCGCTCCCTTCGGCGAAGGCGACGCAGCCCTCCTGGCGTCGATCGGCGTGCAGCTCGGGGTCGCGGTGGACGCGGCGCGCCTGTTCTCCGACGTGCGGCGGCGGCTCGCGGATCTCGAGGCGGTGCACGCGCTCGCGATGCGCGTACACGCCAACGCCCCCGGGGACCTCGGCGCGCTCCTCGAGGACGGCTGCCGCGAGATCGCCCGGGCGCTGTCTGCGCGCGCGGCCGCGATCTACGTCGCGTCGAACGATCGCACGCGCCTGCACGCCGCGGCCTCCGTCGGGATCCCGCGCGTCGCCGTGGAGACCGCGATCGACCTCTCCCGCGACGCGCTCTCCGCGGACGTGATGCGCGATCACGTCCCCCGCGTCAGCGACGACGTCACGCGCGATCCGCGCTCGGCGCTTCACGGGCGGACCGACGTGCCGCCGCTCGCGATCCTCGCGGTCCCGCTCGCGTCGCGTACGGACGTGCGCGGCGTCGTGTACGTCGGCGACCTCGCCGGCCGGCGGTTCACCGCGGGCGACGTCGCGCTCGCGAACGCGCTCGCCGGCACGCTCGGCATCGGGGTCGAGAACGCGGAGCTGTACGCGGACGCGCGCCGGCGCGTCGAGGAGCTGTTCCTGCTGAACGAGGTCGGGCGCGCCGTGGCGGGCTCCCTCGACGTCGGCGAGGTGCTGCGGGAGGCGGCGGAGGGCGCGCGGCGCCTCGTGCGCACGAGCCGCGCCTACGTGATCCTGTACGACCCCGCGCGCGGAGAGCTGCGCTACGGGGCCGGCGCGGGGACGGACGACGCAGCGCTCGCGGGCCTGCGCGGGCCCGTGCCGCCCGGGACGGTCATGGAGCGCGTGCTCCGCGAGCGAAGACCGGAGATCGTCGAGGACGTCGAGCGCTCCGACGCAGGAGAGCTGTACCGCAAGCACTTCGCGGGCCGCGCGTTCGCCGCGGTGCCGGTGCTCCTGCGCGGCGCGCCGCTCGGGATCCTGGTCGCCGACGAGGAGCGCGGGCCGCGCCGGTTCGCCGAGCCCGACCTCGAGCGGTTGACCGCCGTCGCGGACCGGCTCGCCGTCGCGCTCGAGAACGCGCGCCTCTACCTCGAGACGCGGCGGCGCGCGGAGGAGCTCGGGCTGCTCCACGAGGTCGGGCGCTCCCTGGTGGAGACGCTCGACATCGAGCAGGTGCTCGGCGCCGGGGTCCGGAACCTCGCCCGGATCGTGGACGCCCCGGACGCGTACCTCGCGCTCGCGAGCGAGGACGGAGCGTGGCTCGACACGCGGGCGGTGAGCCGGAGCGGCGGGAGCCGCGAGCCTTGGCCCCGCCTCCCGCTCCACCCCGCCGACCACAACCTCGGATCGCGCGTGTTCGCGAGCCGGGAGCCCCTCGTCATCGAGGACGCGCTGGTGGATCCTCGCGTCCGCGCCGAGCTGCGCGCCCGGTCCGAGGCTCGCGCGTTCCTGGCGCTCCCGCTCGTCGTCCGCGACCGGGCCATTGGCGTGGTCGTCATCGCCGAGACCCGGGGCCCACGCGTGTTCACCCCCGCCGAGGTGGAGCGCGCCGCGGCGATCGCCAACCAGCTCGCGGTCGCAGCCGAGAACGCGCGTCTGTACGAGGATCTGCGCAGGAGCTACGCCGAGCTCGGGCGCGCCCAGCAGGCGCTCGTCCAGCGCGAGCGGCTCGCGGCGCTCGGCGAGCTGTCGGCCGTCGTCGCCCACGAGGTGCGCAACCCGCTCGGCGTGATCTTCAACTCGCTCGGCTCGCTTCGCCGGCTCCTGCGCCCGGTGGGCGACGCGAAGATGCTGTTCGACATCGTCGAGGAGGAGGCCGACCGGCTGAACCGCATCGTCGGCGACCTGCTCGACTTCGCCCGCCCGTCCACGCCGGAGGTCCACCCCGAGCAGCTCGACCGGGTGGTCGAGGACGCGGTCGCCGCCGCCCTCGCCCAGCAGAACTCCCGGATCGAGCTGGCCCGCGAGATCGACCCGGGCGTTCCTCCCGTCACGATCGACGCGCGCCTCGTCCGGCAGGCGGTGCTCAACCTGGCGGTGAACGCGGTCCAGGCGATGCCGCGCGGCGGCAGGCTCACGATCCGCACCCGGCGCGACGGGGAACAGGCGCTCCTCGAGATCGAGGACACCGGACCGGGGATCCCCGACGAGGTGCGCGAGCGGATCTTCGAGCCCTTCTTCACCACGAAGGCCAGCGGCACCGGGCTCGGGCTCGCGGTGGTGAAGCGGATCGTCGAGGGGCACGGCGGGGCCGTGGCGGTGCGGAGCGCCCGCGGCGTGGGCACCGTCTTCGCGCTTCGCTTCCCGCTCAGCCCCCCGCCCGTTGAAAACGCGCCGGGGATGGGTCGAGATCGCTCCGCGTGTCGATCGACGCCGCCGCACCCTCCGATCCCGGGCCCCTCGAGCGCCCGACCCGCGCCGAGCACGGCGGCGGGAAGGTGCTCGTCGTCGACGACCAGAAGAACATGCGCGCGACGACCGCCATCGTGCTCCGCAGGCCGGCCACACGGTGGACGAGGCGGAGGACGGCGCGGTCGCGCTCCAGCGGGTGCAGAACGAGGCCTTCGACGTGGTCCTGACCGACCTGCGGATGCCCACCGTCGACGGGATGGAGGTGCTGCGGGAGGCGCAGCGGCTCGCCCCCGAGACGCAGGTCATCGTCATGACCGCCTACGGGACGCATCGAGTCGGCGGTGGAGGCGATCCGCCAGGGCGCCTACGACTTCCTCGCGAAGCCGTTCAAGGAGGACGAGCTGCTCCTCCGCGTCGCGAAGGCGCTCGAGAAGCGGCGGCTCATCGGCGAGGTGAGCCTGCTCGCCGGCGAGCTTCCGGCGGCGCTACGGTCTCGAGCACATCGTGGGCCGCTCGCACGGCGATCCAGGACCTGCTCGACCGCGTGCTGCGCGTGGCGCCGACCGACGCGACCGTGCTCCTCACCGGCGAGTCCGGCACCGGCAAGGAGCTCGTCGCCCGCGCGCTCCACGTCGCGAGCCGGCGCGGCGAGCGGCCGTTCGTCCCGGTGAACTGCGCGGCGATCACCGAGACCCTCCTCGAGTCCGAGCTCTTCGGCCACGCGAAGGGGCGCATTCACCGGCGCGACCCGCGCGCGGCGCGGCCTCTTCGAGGAGGCGAACGGCGGGACGCTGTTCATCGACGAGATCGGCGAGACCACTCCGGGGTTCCAGGCCAAGCTCCTGCGCGCCCTCCAGGACGGCGAGATCCGCCGGGTCGGCGAGTCGTCGCCCGTCCAGGTCGACGTGCGCGTCATCGCCGCGACGAACCAGGACCTCCGCCGCGCCATCGCCGAGAAGCGGTTCCGCGAGGACCTCTATCTACCGTCTCGCGTCGTGCCGATGCGCATCCCGCCGCTGCGCGAGCGCCGCGAGGACATCCCGCTGCTCGCGGCCCACTTCCTCCAGCGCTTCATCCACCGCACCGGCGCGACCCGGACGATCGCCGCCGAGGCGGTCGCGAGGCTGCTCGACCACGACTGGCCGGGGAACGTGCGCGAGCTCGAGAACGTCATCGAGCAGGCGGCCGCGCTCGCGGCCGGGCCCGAGATCGGCGCGACCGACGTGCAGATCGAGCGTGGAAGCACGCCCGGGCTGGACTCCGCGCGGACGCTCGCGGCGGCGGTCGAGGACGCCGAGCGGCGCGCCATCGAGGCGGCGCTCGCGCGGAGCGGCGGCGATCTGGGACGGGTCGCGCGCGAGCTCGGGGTCTCGGCGACGACGCTCTGGCGGAAGATGAAGCGCCTCGGCCTGGAGGCGCGCGGGCATGGCGGGGGCGCCGGTCCGCTGCAAACCTGAAACGTATTTTTCATCCGTGCAATCCGAGCGGGGCGTGCGGTGGCGCGCGCGAGCGACCGACCGTCCAACCCACTGGAATCACTGAGAGCATGCCAGCGCGCGCCCGATCGGCCGGCTGGCATCCGCGTTGCTCTTCTTCGGCGCAGAAGTGCAAAGCCGCCTGTTGGAGTCGGTCCCCCCCCGCCACTTCGACTGCGCTTTGCACTTCTCTTTTTTGGCCGCCCGCATGCCCGCGTTCCTGATCGTCGACGAGGACCGGAACTTCAGAGATGCGCTCGCCATCGGCCTGCGGCTCGATGGCCACCTCGCGATCGCGGTCGCGGATGCCGAGACGGCGCGAGCGTACCTGGGCGCGGCTCGCCGGTTCGACTGCTGCCTCGTCGACGCGCACCTGCCGGACGCGGACGGGGTGCTCGAGGTCGCGGCGGCCCGTGGCCTGCGCGCCATCGCGACGGGCCCCTACCCCGAGCTCCTCGAAGCAGCGTCCGCGCGCCACCCGCGCGCCGAGGCCCTCCCGAAGCCGTTCGGCGCGCGCGATCTCGTCGCGCGCTTGGAGCGGCCTGCGAGCGCGGCGTAGGCGCGTGCGTTCGCCTGGGACGTGAGACGGCGGCGGTCGGGCCGTCGCGACGGTGCTAGGCTCCGCGGATGAAGCTCGTGGCGATCGTGCGCACGCCGGCGCGCCCCGACGAGGCGGCGAAGGCGCTGGCCGGCGCAGCGGGCATCACGCTGGCGGAGGCCCGGATGCGCCTGGCGCCCGAGCCGCCTGCTCTCCTGGTGCGACTCGAGCCGGAAAAGGCGGACGTGCTCGTCGCCGCGCTGCGTGCGTCGGGCCTGGCGGCGCTCGCGGTCGAGACCCCTTGCCCTACCGACAAGGAACGCACGGTCGCCCGCTCCTTTGCCCTCGGCGACACGGGCATCACCTTCACGCCACGCTTCGGGGATCCCATGCAGGTCGCGTGGCCCGACGTCTCGGTCATCCTGCGCGGCCTCCGCGCGTCGCGCTCCGACGTCGAGCGCACCGAGAAATCGAGGAGCTTCTCGGTCGGCACCGCCGTGGCGACCGGCGGCCTCGTGATGACCCGCACCTCCACGAAGACGGTGCGTTCGTCGGAAGAGGAGATGGAGCAGGTGATCCTCCTCTACGCACGCGGTGGGCGCGCGGCGGCGCTCGCCGAGACCCAGCTCGAGTTCTCGTGCCTGGGCCCGAGGATGCAGCCCTCCAGCACGGGGAACATGGGCGAGCTCGCGGGGATGCTGCGCGAGAGGGCGAAGGGCGCGTTCTTCGACGAACGACTCCTGCGCCTCGGTCGCCGGCCGCTGCCGTTCCTGGTGGGCGGCGAGTCGCGCTCACAAGGAACGGCGGTGACGAAGACCACGACCGACACGAGCGGCTCGCTCGACACGCTCGCCGAGATGATGCGGCGGGCCGTGATGGAGGCTCTGCTCCCGTAGCCGGAGGTCTGATGATTCGTCACTTCCCTCGGGGTACGGACCGCGGGAACGCTCTCGAGGGAGCATTCCCCTCCGGGCGCTGGCCGGGGAGGCCCCTCGGCCGTGCTCGGCGACGGACGAATGCGCCGACCGGCGGCGCTGGGTCGGAGGGGCCTTGAAGCGCAGGGGCCGGGCACTTCCGTGCGTGCCAACGTCGCGCGCGGGAAGGATTCCGTGCTGGGGTGACGGATTTGGCGCGCCGTTGTCACGCAAAGTGCAGGCCCGGCTGAAGTACTGACGACCGTGTCCGTCCGCAGCGCACCCATCGTCGCGGCGGTGCCGACGCCTACGCGCAGCCGAGGGACCTCCCCTGCTCGCGCGCCCGGACGGACGTACGTGTTCCGGCGCACCGGCATTGGTCACGCCGCGCCGGCGCCCGACCACGCCGCTCCGCCCGCCGGGGGCGCGCGGACGGGAGGGCCCTCACCGCGCGCAGGCGTCGGAGACGTCCCGATCATCGGTGCGCTGCGGACGGCTACGCAACAAAGTACCTTGGCCGCCTCGCACTTTGCGTGACGACGCCGCGCAGCGACCCCGCCGCCGCGCACGATCGACTTCCTGGCGCGACGTCGGCACGCACGGAAGTGCGCGGCATCTGCGTTTCTGCGTCCTTGCGGCAGTACGACGCCCGGTCGCGCATTCGTCCGTCGCCGAGCACGGGCAGGGCCCTCCCGTCCCAGCCCCCGGTGCGGGACCGCGAGCTGGCGCACAGCGTGGCGCGCAAAATGTTGTGACGAATCATCAGAGCCGGAGGTCGCCTCGCGATGCCGCGGGCGGCTGCGAAGAGCTCGGGATCGCCTACAGCAGCATCGCGCCCGCGACCTGTGCGAGCCGCACGATCGGGTCGGCGATCAGGCCGAGCACGACCACCACTGCGACGGCGGCGCCGAGCGCGACCGAAATCGCAGGCGTGGAGAGCGGCTCCGTCTCACCGTCGGGCGGGCGCATGTACATGTAGACGAGGACGCGGAGGTAGTAGTACGCGCCGAGGACGCTCGTCAGCACGCCGAGCACCGCGAGCCCGTACAGCTCCGCGCCCACCGCGGCATTGAAGATGTAGAGCTTCCCGACGAACCCCGCCGTCGGCGGGATCCCGGCGAGCGACAGCAGGAAGACCGCCATCGCGAAGGCGAGCACGGGCCGGCGGCGCGCGAGGCCCGAGAAGCGGGCGAGGTCCCACGCGTCGGCGGGCTCGTCCTCGCCGCGCGCGCGGCGCTCGACCGTGCCGACCACCGCGAACGCGCCGATGGCCGTCGCGCTGTACGCGGCGAGGTAGAAGAGGATGCCGGCGAGCGCCTTCTGGCGCGCACCCGCCACCCCGGCAGAGACCACCCCGATGAGCAGATAGCCGGCGTGCGCGATCGAGGAGTAGGCGAGCATCCGCTTGACGCTGCGCTGCGGCAGCGCGAGCAGATTCCCGAAGATCATCGTGAGCACCGCGAGCGCGGAGATGATCCCGCCGAACGCGCTGGCCTGCGCGAGCGAGCCGCTCTCGGCGGCGAGGAAGATGCGGGCGAGCAGCGCGAACGCGGCGGTCTTCACGCCCGCCGCCATGAACGCGGTCACGGGCGTCGGCGCGCCCTCGTACACGTCCGGGGTCCATGCGTGGAACGGCACGGCGGCGATCTTGAAGGCGACGCCGGCGGCGACGAGCGCCAACCCGGCGAGCTGCAGCGGCATCCGGTCGCCCATGACGCTCTTCAGGCCCGCGAAGAGCGTCGAGCCCGTCGAGCCGTACAGGAGCGCCGCGCCGTAGAGGAAGAGGGCCGACGAGATCGCGCCGAGGACGAGGTACTTGAAGGCCGCCTCGGCCGGGCGCGCTCCGCGGCGCAGGTAGGCCGCAAGGGCGTACGTCGCGAGGCTCATCGTCTCGATCGCGACGAACGCGACGAGGAAGTCGCTCGCCATGCCCAGGAGCACCATGCCGGCGGCGCCGAACATCGCGAGCGCGTAGAACTCGCCGCGCTCCGCGTTGCGGTGCTCGAGCCAGCCCGCCCCGACCAGCGCCGAAAGCGCGAGCCCGCCGCACACGATGACCGTGATGAACGCGGAGAAGCTGTCCGCCGTGGCCTGCCGCCCGAAGACGGGGCCCACCACCGGCGCCCACGCGGCGTACGCCCCGGCCGCCGCGGCGAACGCCACCGTGAGGAGCGCCTGGTACGTGCGCCGCCCCGAGACGAGGAACACCTCGGAGAGGAGGAGCGCGATGCCGCCGGCGGTCAGGATCGCCACCGGCACGAGCGCCACGAAGTCGCGGGTCGGGAAACCGATCATGTCAGTGGACCTCGGGGACGACGGGCGGCATCGGGACGGGCAGCGGCAGGGCCGGCACCGGCGCAGGGAGCGCCGCGCGCACTGCGATCGCGGTCGTCTGCGTGCCGACCTGCGGGCCACGCCCGAGCCGCTGCTCCACCGCCTGGAACCGCTGGACGAGGCGGTCGACCGCGGGCTTCGCGGGCGCGAGGAACGGCTGCGGCATGAGCCCCATCACCACGATGAGGGCGACCATCGGGGCGAGCACGAAGCCTTCCCGGACGGACAGATCCGCGAGGTGCAGGTTGTGCGCGTTCTGAATCTTCCCGAAGAACACCCGCTCGACGAGGAGCAGCATGTACACGGCACCGAGGATCACCCCCAGCGCGGCGAGCGTCGCGAACACCGCCGAGAACCCGAGGCGTGAGAGCCAGGTTCCGGTCAGGATCAGGAACTCCCCGACGAACCCGTTCGTGCCGGGGAGGCCGACCGACGAGAGCGTCACGATCACGAACACGGTCGCGATGGCCGGCACCTGCTTGGCCAGGCCGCCGTACTCGGAGATGAGCCGGGTGTGACGGCGCTCGTAGAGGATGCCGACGAGGAGGAACAGCGCGCCCGTCGAGACGCCGTGGTTCAGCATCTGGTAGACGCCGCCGGTGAGCCCCTCCGCCGAGATGGCCATGAGGCCGAGCATCACGAACCCGAGGTGCGAGACCGAGGAGTAGGCGACGAGCCGCTTCATGTCGCTCTGCACGAGGGACATGAGCGCGCCGTACAGGATCCCGATCACCGCCAGCGTCGCGATGGGGATCCGGTACTGGAGCGCCGCCTCGGGGAAGAGCGGCATCGCGTAGCGGAAGAAGCCGAACGTCCCCATCTTGAGGAGGACGCCGGCCAGGATCACGGACCCGGCGGTGGGCGCCTCGGTGTGGGCGTCGGGCAGCCAGGTGTGGAGCGGGAACATCGGGACCTTGACGGCGAACGCCAGCGCGAAGGCGAGGAAGAGCCAGCGCGCCGCGTCCGGCGTGACCTGGAGGGCGCGCCGCGCCTCGACATAGTCGAACGTCCCGCCGTCGTGAAAGTAGATGTACAGGATCGCGAGCAGCATGAGCACGCTCGCGGCGAAGGTGTAGATGAAGAACTTGATCGTCGCGTACAGCCGGTTCTGAGAGCCCCACACCCCGATGAGGAGGTACATCGGGATGAGCATCAGCTCCCAGAACACGTAGAACAGGACGAGGTCGAGCGCCGCGAAGGTGCCGATCATCGCCGTCTCGAGCACGAGCAGCGCGATCATGAACTCCTTCACGCGGTCGTCGACGGCCTTCCACGCCGACAGGATCACGATCGGCGTCAGCACCGTCGTGAGCATCACGAGCAGGAGCGCGACGCCGTCGAGCCCGACGTGGTAGCCGATCCCGAGCGACGCGACCCATGGCACGAACTGGTCGAACTGGAACTCGGGCGCGGACGGGGAGGCATCGAACCCGATCCAGAGGCCGATCGAGACGAAGAAGGTGAGGAGGGAGACGGTGAACGCGAGCGCGCGGTGCTGGCGCGCCTCGCTCCCGGGGAGGAGCACGAGGGCGAGCGCGCCCGCGGCCGGCAAGAACGTGACGACGGTGAGCAGGTTCACGGCTATCGCCCTCCCGCGCCGAGGACCGACCAGAGGATGACCGCCGCCGCCATCGTCATGATGGCGGCGTAGCGCTGGACGTCGCCGTTCTGTGCGAGGCGCAGCACCGAGCCGACCATCCCGACGAAGCGGGCGATCCCGTTCACGAGGAGGCCGTCGATGGCGAGGACGTCCACGACGCGCCAGAGGATGTAGGCGGAGAAGCGAACGGGCTCGATGACCAGGATCTCGTAGAGCTCGTCCACGCGGAACTTGTCGACCGCGAACTGGTAGACGCGGGGGTAGCCGTCGGCGAGCCGGCCGGGGAGCTCCCGGGCCGGGCCGACGTACATCGCCCAGGCGACGACGGTGCCGAGCGCCGCGATGGCCCAGGCCGCGAAGTAGGGCCAGGCCGGGTGCGCCCCTTCGTGGAGATGCCCGAGCGCGAGGAGCTGGCGCGTCGCCGTCTCGAAGACGGGCCCGGTGTAGTGCTGGAAGCGCGGCTCATGGAGCGGCAGCGCGAACGCGACCGCGACGATCGCCAGCAGCGACGAGCACGAGGAGCGGGACCGTCATGATCGGCGACGACTCGTGCGCGTGCTCGGACGCGTGCGTCCGGGGCTTGCCCACGAACGTCGAGGAAGAACAGGCGCGACATGTAGAACGCGGTGCCGAGCGCGGCGAGCGACGCCGAGCACGTAGGCGATCGGCCCGACCGCGGGCCAGGCGTGGTTGTGGCTGAAGAGGGCGCCGCCCAGGATCGCGTCCTTCGACCAGAAGCCGGAGAGCGGGACGATGCCGGTGATGGCGAGCGGTCGAGACGCCGAAGGTGAGCGCGGTGAGCGGCATCTTCTTCGCAGAGGCCGCCCATCTTGCGGATGTCGGTCTCGTCGCCCATCCCGTGCATCACCGAGCCGGCGCCGAGGAAGAGGCAGGCCTTGAAGAAGGCGTGCGTGACGAGGTGGAGGACGCCCGCCCACCAGGCGCCGCACGCCGACGCCGATGAACATGAAGCCGAGCTGGCTCACGGTGGAGTAGGCGAGCACCTTCTTGATGTCGGTCTGGACGAAGGCGATGAGCGCCGCGAAGAGCGCGGTGGCCGCGCCGACGATGGTCACGGTCGCCATCGCCGCCGGGGCGAGGCTGAACAGGTACGCGTTGCGCGCGACGAGGTAGACGCCGGCGGTCACCATGGTGGCCGCGTGGATGAGGGCGGAGACCGGGCGTCGGGCCGGCCATCGCGTCGGGGAGCCAGACGTAGAGCGGGAGCTGCGCGGACTTGCCGCAGGCGCCGACGAAGAGGCCGAGGAGCGCGAAGGTGATGGCCGCACTGGAAGGTCCAGCCGGCGAAGAGCCCGCCCTGGATCGACGGCGGCCGGGTTCGACCTGGCGCGCGGCGGCGGCGAGCTCGCCGTAGCTCGCCGTGCCGAAGATCGAGAGCAGGGCGAAGAGGCCGATCAGGAAGCCGAAGTCGCCGATGCGGTTCGTGACGAACGCCTTGCGACCGGCGAACGCCTTCTGCTCGTCGGTGTACCAGAAGCCGATGAGCAGGTAGCTGCAGAGGCCCACGCCCTCCCACCCGACGAAGGTGAGGACGAGCGAGTCGCCGAGGACGAGCGTCAGCATCGCCGCGACGAAGAGGTTCAGGTACGTGAAGAACCGGCGAACCCGGCGTCGTCCTCGTGGGACATGTACGAGCACCGAGTAGATGTGGATGAGCGTCCCGACCCCGGTGACGACCATGATCATCGTCCCGGAGAGCCGGTCGACGAGCGAGCCCCCACGCGACCGAGATGAGGGCGCGGCCGTCCGGCCCGGCCACCCGGAACCAGGGCTCGCCCTGGAAGCTGCAGGACCTGGCCCTGGAGCGTCAAGGAGAAGGCGACCGCAGCGACGATGAACGAGCCGACCATCGCGCCGATGGCGACGAGGGTGACGTTCCCTTTCCCGAGCCGGCGCCCGATGAGGCCGTTGACGATGGCGCCGGCCAGCGGAAAGAGGATGATGGCCCACAGATACGACTCTGCCGCTGCGCGAGAGGCTACGATCGAGGGCATAAGAGTGGGGCGAAGGATTACCTGCTTGCGCCGCCTTAGACAAGGGTCTTCTCGGTCGAAAACTGCCCGGAGTTTGCGGACATGACCGCTCCAAAATCCGGACCCACGCCGCTCGCCGAGCTCCGGAAGCTGCCCAGGGCCGACCGTCTCCTCGAGACCGCGGATCGGGCCGGGACTCGTCGCGCGGCTCGGGCACGGGCCGGTCATGGACGCGATCAGGGACGAGCTCGACCGGACGCGGAAGGAGGTCCTCGCGGGCGGCCCGCTGCCCCGCCCTGGAGGCGATCGAGGAGGCCCTGGTCGCCCGGCTCGCCGATGCCGCCCGGGGCTCGCTCCGGCCGGTGGTGAACGCGACCGGCGTCGTCGTCCACACGAATCTCGGGCGAGCTCCTCTTTCGGATGAGACGATCGCGGCCATGAGGCGGGCGGCGGAGGGGTACACGAACCTCGAGTACGACCTCGCGGCCGGCGCGGCGGGGGGACCGGTACGGGCACGCCGAGACGGCGCTCTGCCGCCTCACCGGCGCGGAGGGCGCGGTCGCGGTGAACAACAACGCGGCGGCGGTGATGCTCGCCCTCGCCGCGCTGATGGAGGGCCGGCCGTCCGAGCTCGCCCCCGCCGGACAGCCCGGTGCCGGACAGCCGGAGGTGATCGTCTCCCGCGGGCAGCTCGTCGAGATCGGCGGCGGATTCCGGATTCCTGACGTACTGCGCCGCTCGGGCGCCGCCCTCGTCGAGGTCGGCACGACCAATCGGACGTACGTGAAGGACTACGAAGACGCGATCGTGCGCGCAGACGCGCATCCTGCTCTCCGTCCATCGGTCGAACTTCCGGCTCGCTGGTTTCACACACGACGCCACGCTCGAGGAGCTGGTCGCGCTCGCCCGGGCCCGAGATCTGTGGGTGGTGGACGATCTCGGCTCAGGATCGCTCCTCGACACCGCGCCGTTCGGGCTCGGCGACGAGCCGACGGTCCAGGCGCGGGTGCACGCCGGGGCGGATCTCGTCTGCTTCTCGGGGGACAAGCTCCTCGGCGGCCCGCAGGCGGGCATCCTGGCCGGCCGCCGCGAGGCGATCCGTCGCGTGAAGCGCCACCCGCTCATGCGCGCGCTCCGCCTCGACAAGGTGACGCTCGCGGGGCTGTCCGCGACGCTCGCGCATTACGAGCGCGGCGAGGCGGCAGAGAGGGTGCCGGTGTGGCGCGCGATCGCGCTCGCCCCCGAGGCGCTCCGCGCGCGGGCGCAGGCGTGGCTCGCCTCGCTGGGCGACGCGGCGAAGGGGTGCGAGGTGCGCGAGGGCCGCTCCGCGGTGGGCGGCGGCTCGTTGCCCGAGGTGACGCTCCCCACGTTCGTGCTCGCGCTCCCGCCCGGCGACGCCGACGCGTTCGCGGCGCGGCTCCGGTGCGCCGATCCGCCGGTCGTGGCGCGCATCGAGGAGGACCGGGTGGTGCTCGATCCCCGCACGGTCATGCCGCACGAGGACGAGGCGGTGGTGCGAGCCGTGCGGGGCGCGCTCGCGTCGCGGTAGAATTGGGTCCTCGTCCTGGCCCAAGTCGAGGTCGAAGTCGAGGTCCACGTCCACGTCCACGTTGCACGGCAATCCCGGCATCACGGATTGAACCGGTACCCGACCCCGCGGACCGTCTCGAGGTGGCGAGGGTGGTCGGCGTCGTCGCCGATGTGCGCGCGCAGCCGCGCGACGAAGTTGTCCACCGTCCGCGCCGTCCCGAAGTAGCGAGACCCCCAGACCGCCTCCATGAGCTGCTCGCGCGAGTAGACGCGGTCCGGATGGCTCACGAAGTGGGCGAGCAGGTCGAACTCGCGGCTCGTGAGCTCGAGCTCCCTCCCCTGCGCGCGCGCCTTCCGGGCGTCGAGGTCCACCTCGACGTCTCCCGCCTTTCGCACCGATCGGTTCGGCCCGGTCTCGCCGCGCGCGCGCCGGCGCCGCAGCATCGCGTCGATGCGCGCGAGCAGCTCCTTCAGCCCGAACGGCTTCACGATGTAGTCGTCGGCGCCGAGCTGCAGCCCGGCCACCTTGTCCGACTCCTGCCCCTTCGCGGAGAGGATCAGGACGGGCAGGTCCGGGTCGTCGCGCCGGATCTCCCGGACCACCTCCAGCCCGCCGAGCCGCGGCAGCATCACGTCGACGACCACGAGGTCCGGGCGCTCGGTGCGCGCCATCGCGAGGCCGGTCTCGCCGTCCGTCGCGGAGCGGACGAGGTAGCCCTCCATCCCGAGGTTGAGCTGGAGCCCGCGCAGGATGGACGGATCGTCCTCGATGATCAGGATTCGCTCCGCCATCAGTCGTCCTCCACCACGGGCAGCGCGATGGTGAAGGTGGCGCCCTTCCCGAGCTCGCTCTCGACGACGATCCTCCCGCCGTGGGCCGAGACGATGTGCTTCACCATCGCGAGCCCGAGCCCCGTACCCTCGATCGTGCGCGAGAGCGGGTCGTGCCCGCGGTAGAACTTGTCGAAGATCCGCTTCTGCTCCCGCGGGGCGATCCCCGGGCCGTTGTCCGACACGTGGATGAGCACGTTCGGGCCGGCGCGCTCCGCGCTCACCGTGATCTTCTTCTCCGGCCCGGTGTACTTGTGCGCGTTGTTCAGGAGGTTGAGCAGCACCTCCGTGAGCGCCTGCGGATCCGCCCAGACGTCGGGCAGGTCCGGGGCCAGCTCGCGGGTCATCTGCGCCTCGGCGGTGAGCCGCTGCGGCTCGAACGCGTGCAGGGCGGCGTCGACGATCGGCGCGAGCTTGGTGCGGCGGACCTGGTAGCTCCGCTTCCCGGACTCCATGCGCGCCCAGTCGAGGAGCCGGTTGATGAGGCTCGAGAGGCGCGCCGTCTCCTCGGCGATGATCTCGAGCGCCTCGGACTGCCGCGCCGGATCCTGGATCCGGCCGAGCTGAAGCGTCTCGACGAACATCCGGATGGAGGTGAGCGGCGTGCGCAGGTCGTGCGAGACCTTGTTGACGAAGTCGGTCTGGAGCCGCGCGACCTGGGCCTCGCGGTAGAGCACCACCAGCGTCGCGGCGCTGCCGGCGATGGTGGTGGCGACGAGGGCGAGGATGAGGCCGCCGAAGAGGTAGTCGCGCGCGACCGAGCCGTACACGAGGATCAGGATCCCCACGATGAGCATGAACGTCGCGGGGACGAAGACGAACGCGATGACGAGCGGGTAGACGCGCCGGAGCTTCACTGGGGCCTCGAGAACGGAATACTAGCGAAGCGGCGGGCGATGCGCCGCCCGGCTCGTCATGTCCGAGTGCGACGTGGACGTGGACGTGGTCCTGGACGTGGACGTGGACGTGGTCTTCGACCTCGACCTCGACCTGGCCGAGCTCGAGTACGCTGTCCAGGACCAGGTTTCTGTCGCCCCCGCTTGCCCTACGACGGATGGCAGGCCAGGCACATGGAGTTCTTGGAGCGATCCTCGCCGCGGCGCTTGCTGAGGAATCGCGCCGGGTGCGGGTTTCCACCGATCCCGCCGACCTGATGACAGCCCTTGCACGTCGCCGCGGCGCCCTGATCGTGGCAGCCCGCGCACGCCGAGATGTCGCGCCGCGCGGCGTCGCCGTGGAAGTGACCGCTCGCGCGGTCGTTCGCCCAGCCGATCGGGTGCGGATCGCGCGTCGTCGCGGAGAACTTCGAGAGCCCCTGCAGCTCGTGGCACGCCTGGCAGAACGGGGAGCCGTGGCAGCGGCGGCAGCTCGCGGGGTTCGCGCCCGCGTCGATCATGTGGCGCGACACGTAGTCGCCGCGGTGGATGTACGTGCGCTCCACCCGCTCCGGGAAGATCATCGACGGCCGCCCCGGCGCCGTCGCCGCCGCGTGGCACTCGGCGCAGTACGTCTGGTCATGGCACTGCGCGCAGGTCTCCGCGCTCGGGCGCGCCAGCGCGCCGTGGCTCCGGAGCCAGTCGCCCTGGTGCTTGAACGCCGTCTCCGGCCTGTACCCGCGCAGCTCGAGGTGGCAGGGAGTGCAGCGCGCCTGCGCGAACTCGAGCTGATGCTGGTGGCACGACGTGCAGGCCTCCATCGGCGGGCGCTTCGACGCAACATCCTTCACTTCCGTGAGCTGGCGGTGGCAGCGCTTGCAGTCACCCCCCACGCGCGGCAGGTGGTCCGCGTGCGAGAACGTGAAGCGCGGAGGCGCCGTCCGGACGGGAACCGTGATCTTCGGATCGGTGTCGTGGCAGTCCGAGCACGCCTTCTGCTTCGACGGGCTCTCCGGGATGGCGACGTGGCGCACGCCGGACTCGAGCTTCGTCGCCTTCGGGATCTCGGCGTGACAGTTCAGGCACGCCACGTCGGCGTCCACGTGGGTCGAGTGCGGGAAGACGTACGCCGGCTGCCGCTCGGGCGCGCGCTCCGGGGCGAGCTTCCTTCCGCATCCTGCCCCGACGAGAGCGAGACCGAGGACGATCGGGAGCCTCGAGTTCATCACCGCACCTCCGTCGTCCGGTAGGTCTGGTTGTAGACGAGCTTCGCCATGACGTCGAAGGTCTGCTCGAGGAACGGGGTCATCCCGGCCCGCGCCGCGATCACCGCGCTGAAGTTCCTGGCGAGCTCGACGCCGCCGGAGATCGTGCCGGTCACCGCCGCGCTCTCGCCGTTCACCTTCTCGCGGAACCGGTGGCCGATCGCGTCGAGCGCCGCGAAGTACCGGCCGAGCTGCCGGCGGCCGAAGAGGCGCGCCGCCACGTAGCCGTTCTCGAGCGCGTCGAGATAGAGCAGCTCGGCGCCCGCGAGCGTGTCGCCGTGCGACCACTCGAAGCGCGCCTCCGCCTCATGGCCCAGCCGGTTCGATGCTGCTTCCGTGGCGCCGGGCTCGATCTCGAGGTGGTAGGACGCTCCGACCGAGACGTCCTTCCCGAGCGCGTACGTCGCGCCCGCGCCGAGCTCGTTGCGCTGCTCCGCCGAGAAGACCGAGAGGATCGAGTTCCGGGCGAGGAAGAGGTCGGGTGCGACGTAGCGCCAGTCGGCGTCCACGTGGAGCTTGCGGCTCTGGTCCCAGCCGGCCCGGAGCGACGTCTCCGAGAAGCGCTCGTCGTAGACGCTGTACGAGCTGAGCCCGACCAGCGTCACGTTCGCGATCGGCCTCAGGCGGAAGTCCGCGCCGACCTCCTTGCGCACCGGGTCGCCGCTGTCCTCGACCACGTTCGCGGAGGCGCCGACGTCGAGCCCCCGCCCCGCGATCCCCAGCAGCGCGAGGGACCAGCCGAGGCGGCCTCCGTACGCGAGATCGCCGCCGACCGGATTCCAGCTCCTCTCGCCGCTCCGCGAGGCGAAGCGCTGCGACACCGGCGAGCCTGCGTAGCCGGAGAGACGGAACCCGTACGGCAGCAGGAGGCTCGCCTCGCCTCCGTCGATCTGGATCATGCGCGCGACGCCGGTCATGACGTGCTCGCGCCCGAGCCGGAGCATGAGGCGACGATCGAGCAGGCGACCCGAGACGTACCCGGTGACGACGTCCCCGTTCAGCCTCGACCCGGTCCCGATGTCCCAGCGCCGATCGGCCAGCTCGTAGGAGCCCCACGTCGAGACGACGATCTGCAGGTCGTCGGCGAGCGGGTTGCGGAGCTGCCGCGCGGAGACGGTGATGATCTCGAACGCAGGCGCGACCGTCACGAGGTCGGGCTTCTGCCCGGGGGAGCCGCCGCGCGTCTGCTGACCGAGGTTGAGCAGCGTGGTCGAGGAGGCCTCGACCGTGTCGGCCCGAGCCGTACCCGCCGCGACGAGGGCCGCGAACGCGAGACATGTGGGGATGCGCATCCGTCCTCCGGAAGAGTGCGGGCGATTGTACGGTAGGCCGCTTGTCGTCCGGAGCGAAATCGACCCCCACGAGACCGATGTCGGCTCGTGCGCGGAGATCGACGCCGCGCCAGCGGCCTAGTCCACGTCCAGCGTTCCGTTCAGATGAGCGGCTTTGAACGTGGCGTTGTCGGCCTCGACCGACGCGCTGTGGCACCCGGAGCAAATGAGGCGGTTCGTGTAGGCCGCGTGGCTCGGAGGCGGGAACGCATGGCACGTTCCGCAGTTCGCGAGGATCTGGCCCCACGACGGCGCAGGGTTGCTTCCGCCCGCCTCGAGCGTCCCGCCGTGGCAATAGACCGCGCTGCAGGAGTACGTCGCGGGATCGTATTGCGGAGGGCCGGCGGCGGCCCTGTCGGCCGGAGCGCCAGCGAGCGCGAGACCGCCGAACGTGACCTGGCCGCGACCGCCGGTCGCATGGCCCGGCGATCCGACCATGGTCGGGACGACATGGCAGCTTTCGCACGCGACGCCCGCATTCACGTGAACGGTGTGAGCGCCCACGGCCGGCCCGCTCGCAGCGCCATTCGCGAGGCGGGGTGGCGCGCCGGTCTCGTTGTCGACACCGCCGTGACATTCGGTGCACCCGGCGCGGCCTTCCTTCGCATCCTCGACCGGACGCACGGCGTCGCAGGCAGAGAGAAGGGCCGCCGCGAGGAACGCGGCGACTCCGAGCCGCGGGAAGCGATCGATGTGCATCGGTGCAGAATGCCTTCGCGCGAGCCGCGTCGCAAGCGCCGGCGCCCATTGCCGAGGTCATGCTGGCGCGGCTGGCTCGGCGAAACCCATAGCGACTTCGGCGTGATCCGGCGTCGGGTGGGGCAATCTGGGCGCATGTGCGGCGCAGTGGGCCAAGCTGAGCAGCCGCGCCCCCGGAGCACCGCAATCATTGGCGCGGGCTGATGAACGCGACGTGCATGCCTGCGTCGTAAACTTTCGATTCGGTGCGCGCCCCCTTGACGCACCGACCCGGTTGCGCTCTTTAGGTGGATCGAATGCTTTCTGGCGCATGCGGGATTTGTTTGGCGAATTCTGGAGATCAATTCATGCACAAGATGATGGGACGCGTCGCCGCGCTGATCTTCGCCGGTTCGCTCGCGCTGGCAGGGTGTGCGGGCTCGAGCGGCGATCCCGGAGCACCCGGGGCGAATGGAGCGCCCGGAGGACCCGGTCAGCCGGGAAACGACGGGAGCGACGGTCTTCCCGGGTTCTCGACGGCGAGCGGCCTCAACATCGAGCTGACGAGCGTCACCGTCAACCCGGACAACACCGTCTCGATCCGTTTCAAGTTCAAGGACGACCGCGGCTACCCGGTGGACAGGAACGGGGTGTACTCGATCAACGCCGCGTTCACCCCGCGCTTCGGGATCGCATACATCACCAAGGACGCGAACGGGTACACCCTCCCTTACAACGTCCTCTCGAAGAGCAACGGGTCGCCGACGTTGTTCACGCCGAACGGCGGGACGGCGGGCACGCTCGCCGAGAACGGCACGCTTCTGGGTGATTACACCTACACGTTCCCGGTCTCGGCGGCGCTCATCCCGGCGCAGCTCACGAGCACGCACACGATCTGGATGCAGGCTGCCCGGCAGACGGACCCGAACGACCGCCACACGATCAAGGCCGTCAACTTCGAGCACAACTTCATCCCGTCGGGCAGCGGCACGCCGGACCGGCGCGAGGTCGTCTCGACGGCGAACTGCAACAAGTGTCACAACGGCTTCCGGATCTACGCGCTCGAGGATGGGTTCCACGGCGGCGCCCGCTACAACGCGAACATGTGCAGCATGTGCCACAACCCCGAGCGCCAGAGCGGGCGCGACGAGTCGGCCATTCCCGCGGCCGAGGCCGCCCGGTTCGTCCACCGGATCCACTTCTCCGAGCACCTCAAGCGGCAGGTCACCACCGGCACGAGCACGGCCGGATATCAGGGCGAGACGGCGTGCACGACGGCCGCTCCCTGCACCTGCACGGTCCTGGCGCCGTGCCGCCTGACCGTGTTCCATGGCATCGGTGACGTGACGTACCCGCAGCCCGTCAAGAACTGCCGCACCTGCCACGAAGGCGGTCTGCAGGGCGGCCAGCGGGCCACCCGGCCGAACCGCGCGGCGTGCGGCTCTTGCCACGACTACGTGAACTTCGTCAGCACGGACGTGGCGGTGCCGCTGTGCGCCGACGCGACGGACGCGCAGAAGGCGGACGGCTGCCGCCACTCGGGCACGCCGCAGGCCAGCGACGCCAACTGCGCCGGCTGCCACACCCCCGCGTACATCGAGACGAAGCACCTGACCCCCATCGAGACGCCCCACAATCCGTACGTTCCGCCTGGTCTCGTGACGATCGACTACGAGATCAGCAACGTCGTCCTGGGCGGCGACAACCGTGTGGCGATCGGGTTCCGGGTCATCCTGAATGACGGGGTGAATCCGGCCGCCCCGGTGACCTTCGATCCGTACCCGACGGTCACGGTCGGGCCGCTGGCGGGCCAGGGCTTCACAGGGAGCCCGACGTTCTACATCCCCTACAGCACGAGCTTCATGGGCATCTCGCCCGCCGACTTCGACGCTGGCAACGCGACCTCCGTGGGCGCCCCCACGATCGCCACCTCGCCCCCCAGCGTGTCGCTCACGAACGTGTGGAACGGCACTCAGGGTGACCTCCTCGGTCCCGATCCCACGGGTGTCTACACGGCCATCCTCGGAGGCGGCACCGCCAACAACACCGGCGCCATCGTCCCCGCGGGCGCCGCGATGCTGAGGGCCGTGATGGTCGGCTCCTTCACCCAGACCAACGGCGAGGCCGTGACCGGTTTGGACCTCGGCAACGGCACCAACTCATTCGACCCCGACGGCGACACGTCGGACGCCGTGCCGATCCTCGCCAAGGCAGTCTACAGAGATGTGCCGGGCTTCACGCCGCGGCGTCAGATCGTCAGCGACGCGAAGTGCAGCGCCTGTCACGAGCAGCTGGGGTTCAATCCCGACTTCCACGGCGGGGCCCGGAACAACGGCGAGATCTGCAACATCTGCCACAACCCAATCCGCAACAGCAGCTCGTGGTCCGGTAACCAGAAGGACTTCGTCCACGCCATCCACGCCGGGTTCCTGGGTACCGCGCAGGGCATACGGACGAACAAGTTCGGCTGGCATGCCAGCGAGGCGTACTGGACCGTCACGTATCCGAGCAACCTCAGCAACTGCGAGGCCTGCCACCTCCCGGGCACGTACGACTTCAGCGCCACCCAGTACACGCAGGACCTCGTGAACCGGCTGCTTCCGAGCACCGCCTCGAGCAGCAACGTCGACGCGCCGACCTACGCCGGCTACCTTGCGCCGCCGCCGTGGCTGGTCCTGGGCGACTACAGGGACGTCGGCACCGACAAATCGGCGAACCTGGTCGTCTCACCGATCGCCTCGCCGTGCCTCGGGTGCCACGACAACCAGCCCGCGGTGGCCCACATGAGGCTGAACGGCGCCCAGATCTACGTCTCGCGCGGAAGCTACGTCGCGGGCACGGAGGCCTGTCTCGTGTGCCACGGCCCCGGCCGCTCGGCAGCGATCCGCGACGTGCACTACCGGTAAGGTCGCCCGGGCTGCCGGCCCCTGAGCTGGGCGCCCGAGCTGAAGTCGTTCCGGGGAGGCGGCGAAAGCCGCCTCCCCTTCTCTTTGCGGAACTGGGCGAACCGTGCTCAGCCGTGGAACGGCCGCCCGGTGCGGCCGTGCTCGACGAGGAGCGGCGCCGGCTCGAACCGCTCGCCGTGCTTCTCCCGGAGCGCCTCGACCTTGTCGAGCAGCGCGCGGGTGCCAATCCCGTCGGCCCAGCGGAACGGCCCGCCGCGGAAGGGCGGGAAGCCGAGGCCGAAGACCGCGCCGATGTCGCCGTCGCGCGCGCTCCGCAGGATGCCCTCGCCGAGCGCACGGATGGCCTCGTTCACCATCTGCACGACGACGCGCTCCTGGATCTCCTGCGCGTCGAAGCTCCGCCGCGTGCGCCCGCCCGGGAGCAGGTCGTAGACGGTCTCGTCCACCTGCTTCTTCTTCCCGTCGTAGGTGTAGAAGCCCTTCTCGTTCTTCCGCCCGAGCCGCCCGGCGGCGACGACCTCGTGCAGCGCGGTCGGGGCCGCCATCCGCTCGCCGAAGGCGCCGTGCAGGATCTTCCCGACCTTCTCGCCCACGTCGATGCCGACCTCGTCGAGCAGGGTGATGGGGCCGACCGGGAAGCCGAAGTCCACGAGCGCGCGGTCGAGCTCGTCGATGGCGACCCCCTCCGCCAGGAGCTGCGCCGCCTCGTTCATGTACGGCGCGAGGATGCGGCTCGTGTAGAAGCCCGGACCGTCGCCCACCACGATCACGGTCTTCCCCTGCTTCTTGCCGACCGCGACCGCGGTGGCGGTCGCCTCCTTCGAGGTCTTCGGCGTGACGATGACCTCGAGGAGCGGCATCTTCTGGACCGGCGAGAAGTAGTGCATCCCGAGCACCGTCTCGGGCCGGCGCGACGCCTCGGCGATCCGGCCGATCGGGATCGACGAGGTGTTGGACGCGAAGATCCCGCTCGGGTTCACCGCCTCGAACGCCCGCACCATCTCCTGCTTGAGCGCGAGGTCCTCGAAGACCGCCTCGATGAGCAGGTCCACGCCCTGGAACCCCGACCAGTCGGTGGCGGTCGTGAGGAGCCGCATCTTCGCGCCCCGCTCGAGCCGATCGATCGAGCGCCGCTTCACGCGCTCGTCGAGGATCCCGCGCACCGAGGCGAGCGCCTTCGCGGCCGCGGCGTCGTCCCGCTCGCGCACCCGCACCGGGATCCCGGCGTTGACGGTCACGTAGGCGATCCCGCTCCCCATGAGCCCGCCGCCGAGGACGCCCACCTTCTCGACCCGCCGCGGCTTCACCGAGGGGTCGTCCGTGCCGTTGTCCTTCTTGAGCGCGGTCGTGGCGAAGAAGATCTCCATGAGCCGGCGCGCCACCGGCGAGACCGACAGCTCGCCGAAGAGCTTCGCCTCGCGCTCGAGCCCCTTCGCGAACCCCTTCAGGTACCCGTGCTCGATGGCGTCGAGCGCCCGGAGCGGCGCCGGGTAGTGCCCCTTCGTCTTCGCGAGCGTCATCTTCCGCGCCTGGCGGAAGAGGACCTCGCGGCCGAGGAAGTTGTCCTCGAGGGCGAGCGCCGTGAGCTGCTGGGCCGGGCCGAGCTTGCGGCGCTTCTCCCGCCGCAGCTTGCCCGTCGCGAGCGCGAGCGCCCGCGCGCGCGCGACCTGGAGGAGGATCGGCGCCGGCACGGCCTCGTCCACGAGCCCGAGCTTCGCGGCCTTGCGCGCCTTCACGCTCTTGCCGGCGAGGATGATGTCGAGCGCCGCCTGGATCCCGATGAGGCGCGGGAGCCGCTGCGTCCCGCCGCCGCCCGGGATGAGCCCGAGCTGCACCTCGGGCAGTCCGAGCTGCGTCCGCGGGTCGTCCGCCGCGATCCGGTAGTGGCAGGCGAGGGCCCACTCGCACCCGCCGCCCAGCGCAGGCGCCGTGGATGGCGGCGACGATCGGCTTCGGGAAGCGCTCGACGCGGTCGAACACCGCCTGCCCGTCGCGCGCCAGCTTCTCGGCGTCAGCGGCGTCGGTGACCGTCTGCATCAGCTCGATCTTCGCGCCGGCCACGAAGCCGTCCGGCTTCCCGCTCGCGAGGACGAGCGCCTTCACCGCGTCGTCCTTCTCGAGCCGGTCGAGGAGCTGGACGAACTCGAGCATCAGCTCGGGGTGAACCGTGTTCACCCGCTCGCCGGGGACGTCGATGAGCAGCGTCGCGACGCCGCCGCTCGTCTCGACGCGAAAGTGGCGGGGCTCCGCCCGGGTCGCCTCTGCGGTCATCATGGCCGTACCCTCCGTGCCGTCATCGTCACTCGCGCTCCAGGACGAGCGCCGCCCCGAGCGCGCCGGCGGCGCAGACGGTGAGGAGCGCGTGCTGCCCCTTGCGGCGGTCGAGCTCGCGCAGGGTCTGGAGGATCATCCGCGCGCCGGTCGCGGCGAAGGGGTGCCCGAGCGCGATCGACCCGCCGTTCACGTTGAGCTTCGCCGGGTCCACCTCGCCGAGCGGCTCCTTCCGCCCGAGCTCCTTCTCGGCGAAGGCCCTGGACGCGAAGGCCTTGAGGTTCGAGAGCACCTGGACGGCGAAGGCCTCGTGCATGTCGACGAGGTCCATGTCGCCGAGCCGGAGCCCGGCCCGGTCGAGCGCGACCGGCGCCGCGTAGGCCGGCCCCTGGAGGAGCTGGTCCCTCGGGTCGAGCGCGGCGTAGGCGTACGACTTCACGAAGCCGAGCGGCCTGATCCCGAGCGCGCGCGCCTTCTCCTCGCTCATGAGGAGGAGCGCGGCCGCGCCGTCGGTGAGCGGCGACGCGTTGCCGGCGGTGACGGTGCCGTACTTCCGGTCGAACACCGGGCGGAGCTGCGCGAGCGCCTCGGGCGTCGTGTCCTTGCGCACGATGTTGTCGCGCGCGGAGACCTTGTCGTAGCGGGGCGGCACCGCGACGTGCATCACCTCGCCGTCGAACCTCCCCGATTCCCAGGCGGCGGACGCGCGGGAGTGGCTCTTCCAGGCGAAGTCGTCCTGCGCCTCGCGCGGGATGCCGTTCTTCTGCGCCATCATCTCGGCGCTCTCGCCCATGGTGAGCCCGGTGGTGGGCTCCTTGAGCGCCGGCGGCACGGGCGTGAAGTCCTTCGGCCGGAGCCGCGAGACGATCTTGACGCGCTCGCCGAGCGATCGCGCGCGCGAGAAGTCGACGAGCGCCTGGGCGAGGTTTCGCGACGCGAAGATGGGAGCGTCGGAGATCGACTCGGCGCCGCCCGAGATCGCGGCGTCCGAGTGCCCGAGCGCGATCTGGTCGGCGGCGTCGGTCGTCGTCTGGATCGACGTGGCGCACGCCCGGGAGACCGTGTGGGCCTGCACGCTCCGCGGGAGCTGGGTGCGGAGCACCATCTCGCGTCCGATGAGCGTGACCGTGGACGAAGGAACGACCTGCCCGAAGATGACCGAGTCGATCTCCTTCGGCGGGACGCCGCTCCGGGCGACGAGCTCGTTCACCACGAGCGCGCCGAGCTCCACGGCGGAGAGGTCCCGGAAGTCGGTCCCGGCCTTCACGAAAGGGGTTCGGAGCCCCGCTACGACGGCGGCGCGGCGGCCGGCCGGAAGGGAACCGTTCATGCCCATGGGGTCGCTCCCTGATTTGGGAATCAGTCGGACCCGTTATCTATTGGGCATGGCGCACGGCGTCAACCCTCGCGTGGACGCCCCCGGGCGGGCACCGGAGGCGCCGGTTCCGCTTGCGCCAGCCCCCCGGACGGACGAGCATCGTTCCATGAAGCGGTCCCGCGCCCTGAAGCCGCTCTCGAGCGACCACCACCAGGCGCTCCTCATCGCGTTCCAGCTCAAGAAGGGGCTCGCCGGCCACGCGGAGTCAGCCGGGGCGCCGAAGGATCTGCCCGGGCTCCTCGCCCTGGCGCGCCGGTTCGAGGAGCAGCTGCTCGAGGCGCACATGCGTAGCGAGGAGGAGCTGCTCGGCCGGTTCATCGCGGTGGCCGATATGGCTCGGCTCCGGGCCGAGCACGCCGAGCTGGCGCGGCTCATGGACGTCTCGCGGACCGCCCCGCCGGGCGAGCTGCGCGCCCACCTCGGCGCGTTCGCGGACCTGGTCGAGCGCCACGTGCGCTGGGAGGAGCGCGAGCTGTTCCCCTACGCGGAGCGACACGCGGACGAGGCGACCCTCGCGACCATCGCGGGGGAGCTCGAGAAGCGGCTCGTCCTCGCGCGCTCGACTCCGAAGCTCGCGCGGCGGTGAGGATCACTCCGCCTCTGCCGGAGCACCGCCCCCGCTGCGCGCCACGTCCTCGCCGCGGATCTTCCCGGGGTCCATGCCGCGGGCGCGCTTCGTCATCTGCTCGAACAGCTCGTCGAACGGTGGGGCGGCTCCCTTCATGAAGCGGAGCGGGTTCACGCGCGCGACGACGAAGGCCTTGAGGTAGGGCGACTCGAAGCCGCGCTCCTTCAGTTTCGCGACCGCCTCCGAGACCGCGTCGTCGAAGGAGAGGAGCACCTTCGCCCGCCGCTCGCGCTCGGGCAGCGCGTTCGAGAGCTTCTCGTCCAGGAACGCGTCCACCTTCTTGAGGATCGGCGCGTAGGCGCCCCCCGAGAGGCGCGGCCGCTCCTCGTACGCGAAGCCGAGGGTGACGAGCGCCGCCTCCTCGAACTCGAGCGCCATCTCGGTCTCGCGCGGGTCGAGCGATCCCGCGAGGTCGCGGTACATCCGCACGACCTCGAGCGCCTTCTCGCGGAGGTTGTGGGCCTTCTCGATGTTGAGCGCGAGGATCTGGTAGGCGACGGACCGCTCCGGGACGAGGAGCGCGAGGACGCTCTTCGCGCCGAGCTCCTTGAGCGCCGTCAGCCGGTGGTCGCCGTTCGGCGTCAGGTACCCGTCTCCCTCGCGGACGGCGATGATCGGGTCGAGGTAGCGCTTCGTCTTGTCCATCGCGACGGTGAGCTTGCGCACGTGCGCGTCGGAGACGTCGCGCTGGAACGGGGTCCGCTCCACCTTCTCGATCGGCAGCGCCACGAACAGGAGCGGGTGTCCGCCGAGCGGCTCGCGGTAGGCGGCGAGCACCGCGCCGCCGTCGGCCTCGACCTGCCGCGCGAGCGCGTCGATCTCCGCCGGCCGCTCCGCGAGCGCGAGCTGCGCGGGGCCCAGCTCGGTCGGCTTGAGCTTCACGCCCTTGCGGGCGCGCGGGCGGCCGCTCTTCGTGACGGGTCGCTTCGTCGTCGTCCGGGCCATGCACTTATGCTAGCGCCCGCGGCGGCCCGCGGGGTCCACCCGTGCAGGGCGGAACCGCGATACGCAGCGTTGCTCGCTTGGTCTGACCCCGTCGCGAGGCGAACGATGCCGTCGCCGAGGCGGGCGCGCGAGGCGCGAGCAGCGGACGCATACCCGTCGGTATGTGGAGCAGCGCAGCGACGAGCCCGCCCGCCGCAGGCAGGCAGCGTGCGCCGTAGTAGGGGTCAGACCAGGCGGGCAGCGCTATTATCCGGGTCCTCGTGATCGACGTCCGCGGCCTCGCGAAGCACTACCGGGTGCACCGGCGCCCGCCCGGCGTCGCGGCGGCGCTGCGCTCCGTGTTCCGCCGCCGCTACGAGACCGTGCGGGCGGTGGACGGCATCGACTTCTCGGTCGGTGAAGGCGAGCGGGTCGGCTTCCTCGGGCCGAACGGCGCCGGCAAGACCACCACGCTCAAGATGCTCTCCGGCCTGCTCCACCCGACCGCCGGCGAGGTGCGCGTGGCCGGACACGTCCCGCGCCGGCGCGAGCCCGAGTTCCTGAAGCAGATCACCCTCGTGATGGGGCAGAAGCAGCAGCTCCTCTGGGACCTGCCGCCCGCCGAGACCTTCGCGCTGAACCGCGCCATCTACGAGATCCCCCGCCCCCAGTTCGAGGAGACGCTGCGCGAGCTGACGACCCTGCTCGAGCTGGGCGACCTCGTCAGCAAGCCGACCCGGCAGCTCTCGCTCGGCGAGCGGATGAAGTGCGAGCTCGCGGCGGCGCTGCTCCACCGCCCGAGGGTGCTCTTCCTCGACGAGCCGACCATCGGCCTCGACGTGTCGATGCAGGCGACCGTGCGCGAGCTTCGTCCGGGCCTACAACGAGCGGTTCGGCGCGACCGTGCTCCTCACCAGCCACTACATGGAGGACGTGGTCCAGCTCTGCCCGCGCGTCATCGTGATCGACCGCGGCCGGCTCATCTACGACGGCGACCTGCGCGCGCTCTCGCACAGGATCCGCCCGGACAAGCGGATCGTGGTGCGATTCGCGAGCGGCAACGGCGCCGCGCCCACCCGGGAGGACCTCGCCCGCTTCGGCGCAGGTGGTCGCGGCCGAGCCGGGCCAGGCCACGATCCAGGTCGCGGCGGACGAGGTCTCCGGCGTCGGTCGCGCGGATCCTCGGCGGGGTTGCCCGTCGCGGACCTCACCGTGGAGGATCCGCCACTCGAGGAGGTGATGTCGGAGCTGTTCCGGTCGTCGCGGCGCGAAACGGACGCCGCCGCCGTTTCGGTCCGCTCGTCCTGACGGCGCAGCTTCGGGCGCGCCGCGAGATCACCCTTACTGCAGCCCGCCCGCGCCGTTGCCGAAGAGCGGCACGAACGCGTCCGGCGTCGCGAAGAGCGCGTCCATCGTCCCGGGCGTGCCCAGCGGGAGCACGACGGCGGGGACGCCCGGCGCGGCGGTCAGCCCGCCGGCGGTGTAGGTGCCGAGCGTGGCGGTGGAGAGGAAGGCGCGAACCTCGCCGCCCGCCGCGACGATGAGGTCCGGCCCGAAGGTGCCGTCGAGCGGGCCCAGCGCAGCGCCGGTGACCGGTCCGGCCGCGCCGGGGAGCGTCGTGATGGTGACCCGCCCCGCCCGGCGCGACGGTCACGGCGCGAACCGGGATCGGCGCCGCGGCCGAAGGGGCCGCGACGAACACCGCCTCGCCCGTGGGCAGCGTACCGGCGCCGGCGAGCGACGCGTTGCCGCCCGACCCGGCGAGCGAGGGCGCCGAGATCGACACCCACGCCAATGTCCCGACGACGTTCCGGTACAAGTGGAGCGTCGAGCGGTCGGTCGCGACGCAGAGCGCGACGATGTCGGTCGTCCCAGCGGGCAGGAAGTCGCACTTTCCGCACCCCCCTGGTTCCGGGGAGGCGTCGCGAAAACCCCGAGCGCGGGCATCACGCCCGGCCGCGCGTCGCCGAGCCGCAGGGGATCGCGTTCCGCGGCCAGCGGAGACGCTGGGGGAGCCGTCAGCGGCCCTCGCCGCCCGGCGCGGGCACGGGTCGCCCCGCCGACGCGATCACCTCGACGGTCGATTCCTGGCCGAGCGCGACCCCGTCGCCCCGCGGCTCCGCCCCCGAGATCCGGACGACGTCGCCGCGGAGGAGCGCCACGAAGCGGCGGTTCGCGTCGGCGACGTGCTTCTCCTGGAGCGAGAGCCCCATCCGCCCCTCGGGCCCGCAGCCCATGTACCGGAGTCGCCCCTTCGACGGGAGCGGCTCCGACACGATGCGGAAGACGCGGCCGGCGGGCGGCTCCGCCCAGGGCTCGCCTTTCGGCGCGAGGACGAGATAGCTCATCTTCACCGCTTCCCGACGCAGCCCGGCAGCCCTGGCGATCTGCGCGACGAGGGGAGGCGGCTCCGCCGCGCGTTCCGCGTGACACCAATCGGTCTCGCGCAGGAGGGCGGGGCACGCGCCGCGGAACAGGCACGGCGCCCGCACCGCGAACCCGCGCGCGACGAGCAGGTCGCGGACGCGCAGGAGCGCGCGTGACGTGTCGCGCAGCGCCGGCTCGACGACGAGGAGCGACCCGCCGGGTGCGAGGAGCGTGGCCGCCTCCGCGAGGAGGTCCGCGCGCCGGACGATCTCGTCGGGGGGGCTCTCGCCCT
The DNA here is from genome assembly GCA_963721145.1 of uncultured delta proteobacterium. Classification (GTDB taxonomy): domain Bacteria; phylum Myxococcota; class Myxococcia; order Myxococcales; family Anaeromyxobacteraceae; genus Anaeromyxobacter. Next base: position 1,538,157 of record CAVRIC010000002.1, read on the forward strand.
CGCCGCCTTGCGGCTCGGGACTCGCGCCCCCCCGATCCCCCGCTCGCTCCGGTCCAGCCTCATCCGGCTGGACCTGCGCTCGCCGCTACGAAACAGCTCGTTCACCACGTGGCCCATCGTGACGAGGTCGAACCTCTTTCCGGGCGCGATCTCGGCGAGCGGGCGGCCGCGGGACGGGTTCCACTCGCGCGTTCCGAGCGGCTCGCCCGCGTCGACGGCGAGGGCCCGCGCGCCCGCGAGCGCGCGCGCGGAGCGATCGGCGGCGATCACCTCCGCGGCCCCTGCGTCGAGCGCCGCGAACGCCATGGCGCCCGGCCCGCTCCCCAGGTCGAGGACGCTCCGCGGCCGGGCGGGAAGCTCGGAGATGGTCCCCCGCGCCTGCAGGTAGGACACCGGCCAGTAGAAGAGGAGGTACGCGCCGAGGAGCCGCTCGTCGTCCATGTAGCGCGCGCCGGCGAGCGCGCGCTCACGCGTCAGGCCGCGCGACAGCCGCCCCACCGCCGAGGCGACGGCACGCAGCTCGTCCGGCGACAGCAGATCGGCGCCCGGCTGCACGCCGCGCCGTGGGGCCGGCGGCCGGAAGCGGGGACCGCGGCCGCGGCCTCGTTCGCGCGCATGCGCTCCCCCCTGCCCGTGTCGGGCGGCGCGCCACGCGGAGACGAGGCGCGGCATCCACCGGGCGAGATCCTGGGCGGCGTCGGCCACGGCCCCGCGTTCTAACCCGTCGGACGGGCCGTGGCCACCGGTGCGACGCGCTGGCCGCTTGTCCGCCGGTGAAGACCCTGCGACGATTGCGCTTCCCGAGCTCCTTCCGCCTTCAGGAGAAGCCCCGTGCGAATCCGCCGACTCGTCGTGGGACTGCCCCTCGCCCTCGCGCCGTTCCTCCTGGACGGCTGCGCCACGATCTTCACCGGCACGAACGACACGCTCACGTTCGCCGCGAACGTCCCGGGCGTGCGGCTGACCATCGACGGCCAGTACCGGGGCGAGCTGCCGCTCACGCTGCCGATGTCCCGCAACTTCATGGGTGGCCAGCAGTTCGTCGCGAAGTTCGAGCGGAACGGGTACGTCACGCAGGAGTTCAAGCTCAACCGGGAGTTCAACACGGTCGCGATCCTCGACGTGACCAGCCTCCCCACCTCCGCCGGCATCGACGTGCTGACCGGAGCTCTTCTGAGGTTCTCGCCGACGGATTACCACGTGCAGATGCTGAAGGCCGGGCAGAGCGCCGCCTCGCCGGAGTTCCAGCGGAGCACGAGCCTGTACCGTCATGTGCTGGCGAACCACCGCAGCCTGCAGAAGGACATCGCGCGCGGCGGCGGGGAGGTCCTGTCGTCGTTCGCCGCGGCGCTGGGCGGCGAAGACCGCGAGGCAGCGGCCCTCATCTGCGAGGAGGCGGTCCGGAACGGGCCGCACCTCGTCGCCGCGACCGGACCGCACGAGCTCATCGACCGCTTCGACCGGATGCTGGAGGGCCGCCCGGCCCTGCGCGGCCACCGGATGTGAGCCTGCCTTCTACCTACGTTCGGATCGCGTCCGCGAGCGTCTCGCGCGAGGCCGGCGTGCGTCCGGCGATGAGCGCGCGCGCGGCGTCCACCTGGCCGAAGATGCCCCAGAGCAGCACGCCCCGGACCCGGTCTCCCTCCAGGTAGTACACCACGCCCTCGCGGAACGGCGTCTTCCACGACGCCACGGTCTCGAGGCGCGGATCGAGCCTCCCGACCGCCTCGTAGCCCAGGTCGAACATGTCCGAGTAGAAGAACGGCAGGTGCGCATAGCGCTCGCCGGCCCCCGCCATGTTCCGGCCGGCGAGGCGCCCCATCGTGAGCGCGGCATCCTCGTGCTCGACCCGGACCCGCTCTCCGAGCGCGCCGCTCGGGAAGCGGGCCACGTCGCCCGCAGCGAACACGCCGGGCGCGCTCGTCTCGAGCGCCTCGTCGACCTCGATCCCATCCGAGCAGCGGATGCCGGCCGCCTCCGCGAGCGCCGTGTCCGGGCGGATCCCGAGCCCCGCGACCACGGCGTCGGCGACGAGCTCGCGGCCGGTCCCGGTACGCACCGTCGTCGCATCTCCGTGCGGCTCGACCGCCGCGACGGTCTCGCCCGGGAGGACGCGGACGCCCTTCTCGGCGAACGTCCGCGTGACGAACGCCGCCAGCTCGGCCGGGTACGCGCGCGCGCCGACCGCCGCCTCCGGGAAGATCATGGTGACGTCCTTGCCGGACGCGGCGAGCGACGCCGCGAGCTCCGAGCCGATGAAGCCGCCGCCGATCACGGCGATCCGGCGCCCCTCGACCGCGCGCAGCCGGCGGTAGTCGGCCAGCGTCCGGAAGTAGAGGACGCGCTCGCCGTCAAAGGGGAGCCGGCGCGGGACGCCGCCCGTGGCGAGGAGCAGCCTCTCGTAGCGGTGGACCTCGCCGCGATCGTCGCGCACCTCGCGCGCGCGAACGTCGAGCGCGACGGCCCGGCTGCCGGCACGCAGGGCGAGGCCCGGCACCTCCGGGAGGAACACCTGCTCCTCCGGCTTCCCGAGCCAGAGCCCCTTCGAGAGGGGCGGGCGTGCGTAAGGACGGTCGGGCTCGGCCGACAGCATCGCGATCCCACCGTCGGGATCGGCCTCCCGGATCGCAGCCGCCGCCGCGTGGCCCGTCATGCCGCCGCCAACGATCAGGTATCGGCTGTCATCCATGGCGCTCTCCCTCGAGATGGATGCACCGATGGTCGCGGTCGTTACGCCGCGCTCCTCCCGAGGGGGTCTCTTGGCGCCGTTCCCCCGGGGACGACGGCTCACTCGGGGAGGGGCACCTCGATCACCATCCCATCCGAGGCCACGTCGAGCATCCCGCCGTACTCCTCGCTCGCCTGCTCGACGAGCGGCCGGAACTCACGATCGTACCGCGTCGAGAGGTGCGTCAGGACGAGCCGGCCCGCTGCCGCGTCACGGGCGACGCGCGCCGCCTCGCGCGCGGTGGAGTGCATCGTCTCCAGGGCTCGGTCCTGCTCCGCGTCGCCGAACGTCGAGTCGTGCACGAGGACGTCCCCGCCGCGCGCCGCCTCGACGGTGCCGCGGCAGGGTCGCGTGTCTCCGGACACGATCACCCGCCGCCCGCGGCGCGGCGCCTCGAGGACGTCCTCGGGCACGACGACGCGCCCGCCCTCGAGCGTCACCTTGCGTCCGTGCTGGAGCTCCCCGAAGAGCGGCCCCTTGGGGACGCCGAGCGCGCTCGCCTTCTCGGGATGGAACCGGCCGGGACGCTCGTCCTCGACGAGCGCCCACCCGACCGACGGGATGCGGTGATCGGTCTCGAACGCGACCATGTGGCAGCCGTCGCGTCGGACCCGCTCGCCCGGGGCGACCTCCCGGATGCGGACGTCGAAGGCGAGCTTCTCCGTTCCGGTGAAGAGCATGACGTCGAGGAGCCGCTGCGCCGGGCGGGGGCCGTACACGTCGAGCGGCTCGGCCCGCCCGAGCATCGACAGCGTGCGAAGGAACCCGATCGCCCCGAGGTAGTGATCGGCGTGGAAGTGGGTGAAGAAGATCGCGTCCACGTCGAAGCCGGTGCCGTACCGGATCATCTGCCGCTGGGTCCCCTCGCCGCAGTCCACGAGGAAGAGCTCGCGGTCGCGCCGGATCGCGAGGGCGCTGAGGTTCCGCTGGATCGTCGGCTGGGCGGCCGAGGTGCCGAGGAAGGTGAGCCGGAGCATGACGTCTCGGGGAATGTAGCGGGATCGGGCGCCCGGCGGGGATTGGCTAGCGGTCCCCGGGCCCGAGCCCGCGGAGGCGCCGGAGCGCCGGAGCACGCCAGGCGACCAGACCGACGGTCAGGAGGGTCATCACCCCGCCGAACACGACCGACGGCACGGTCCCGAGGAGGCGCGCGGCGGCGCCGCTCTCGAACGCGCCGAGCTCGTTCGACGAGCCGATGAAGAAGCTGTTCACCGCGGCGACCCGCCCCATCTTCTCCTGCGGCGTCTCGAGCTGGACGAGCGTCGAGCGGAGGACGACCGAGACGCCGTCGAGCCCGCCGCCCACCGCGAGCAGCGCGAGAGACAGCGGGTACGATCGGGACAGCGCGAACGCGATCCAGGTCAAGCCGAAGAACGCGACGCTCCAGAGGAGGGCCGGCCCGGCGCGGCGGAGCGGACCGGCGCGCGCGAGCACGAACGAGGTCAGGACCGAGCCGGCCGCGGGCGCGGCGCGCAGGAACCCGAACCCGACCTCGCCGACGCCGAGGACGTCGCGGGCGAACACGGGGAGGAGCGCCGTCGCGCCGCCGAACAGCACCGCGAACAGGTCGAGGCTCATCGCGCCGAGGAGCAGCGGGTGTCGGAACACGAACCTGACGCCGTCACTCAGCTCGGCCGCGAGATGACCTCGGCCCGACGCGGACCGGGGACGCGGCGCGACGGCGGAGAGACCGACGAGGCCGGCGGCGGACAGCGCGAGCACGATCGCGTAGGCGAGCGCGGGCCCGCCGATCGCGATGAGCGCACCCCCCAGCGCCGGCCCGATCACCATGGCCGAGTGGAAGATGGAGGAGCGCCAGGTCGCGGCGTTCAGGTAGTGCTCGCGCGGAACGATCTCCGCGCCGAGCGCCGTCGAGGCGGGCCGGAAGAACGCGCGTCCTGCGCCCGCGAGCGCCTGGGCGCCGTAGAACGGGAGCACCGAGCGCGGCGTGCCGAGCGACAGCGCGAGGAGCCAGGCGCCGCTCACGGCGACCGCGGCGAGGCTCGCGGTGGACAGGGTCCGTCGGTCGACCCGGTCGGCGGCCCACCCTCCCACGAGCGTGAGCGTGAGGAACGGCAGCGCCTCGGCCAGGCCGACCAGGCCGAGCGCGAGCGGATCGCGGGTGAGGGCGTACACCTGCCAGCCGAGCACCGCGCTCTGGATCTGCGTGGCGGCGTTCACCGATCCCGTCGCGACGAGGAAGGCGCGGTATTCGCGGAACCGCAGGGCGGCGTACGCGTCGTGCGCGGGGATCTCGGCGGGGGGATGCTGCTCCATCGCGTCGCCAGTCTACTTTGGCGCCGGGGGGACGCAGCCTCATCGCGCCCCCCCGCTAAGATGACGCCGAGGTGTACCGCCCGATCGAGCGGAGCCACACGAGGCGCGCGAAGGTGGCGAACGCGGCGGCCCCGGCCAGCGCGGCGGCGGCGTTCGCCGGGCCGAAGTCCTTCCCGAGGAGTGCGCGGGCGGGGAACGTGGTCATGATCGCGAGCGGCACGACGAACGTGAACACCGCCCGGAGCCCGCCGCGGAAGACGTCCGCCGGCCAGCGCGCCGCATCGAAGATGGACACGAACAGGTACGAGAGGTTGTCCACCTTCACCACGAAGAACGCGGCGGACACGACCAGGATCCAGAGGGAGTAGAGGATGAGGGCCGCGCAGCCGAAGAGAAGCGCCGCCGCGAGCACGTTCCCGGCCGTCGGCCACCGGCCGAGCCGGTGAAACGCGATCGCGAACACCACCGTCCCCCGAGAACGTCCATCACGCGCCAGGGCGCGAACTTCTGCGTCGACACCAGGAACTGGGCATCTGCCGGCTTGAGCAGGACGAAGTCGAGCGTCCCCTTGCGGATGTGCTCGACGACGCTCGCGAGCGACGGGTTCACGGCCCCCTCGAGCACCCCCTTCATCACCATGAACCAGCCGATGACGACGAGCGCCTCCTCGAAGCTCCACCCGGCGATCCCCTCCCGCTTGCCGAACACCACGAGGAGCGGAACGAGCCCCCACCCCGCCCAGAACAGCGCCAGGCCCCCCTGCACCAGGAAGTCGAGCCGGTACTGCATCGCGACCGTCGCCGAGGCGCGGAGCTGGATTCCGAGGAGTCGGAGGTAGCGCAGCACGGGCGAGGACAGCCTAACCCGGCCGCGCCGGGCGCGCCGTCAGCCGATGCGCAGGAGCGCCTCGCGCAGCGCCGCGCGGTCCACCGGCTTCTCGAGGCGCGCGTTCGGGACGCGCTCCAGGAAGGTCCGGGCCGCCTCGGTGAACGCCCCCCCCGTCACGAACACCATGCGGTCTGCGAGGGCGGGATCGAGCGCGCGGATCGCGGCGTGGAGCTCCATCCCGGACAGGTCCGGCATCATCAGGTCGCACAGGATCACGTCGAAGCGCTCCCCGGCCTGGATCCGATCGAGCGCCTCGCGCGCGCGGTTCGCCTCGACCACCTCTCCGTCCGCGTCGAGCATCCGGGCGAGGGCGCGGCTCACGAGCGGCTCGTCATCGACCACCAGGACGCGCCGAGCGGCGCTGCGCGCCGGCGCGGGAGCCGTCGGCGGATCCGGCGCGGGCGACGGCGCGCCGTGCGTCGCCGGCAGGACGACGCGGAAGCGGCTCCCGCCGCCGAGCTCCGACTCGACCTCGATGTGCCCGCCCATCCCGGTCACGATCGAGTGGCTGATCGCGAGCCCGAGCCCGACCCCCGCGCCCGGGGTCTTCGTCGTGAAGAAGGGATCGAATACGCGCGCTCGCGTCTCCGGCCCCATCCCCGCGCCGGTGTCGGAGATCTCGGCGACGATCTCGCCGGCGCGGGCGCGGAGCGTCGCGCGCACCTCGTTCCGCGACGCGTCGCCCTCCGGGATCGCCTGGGCGGCGTTCACCAACAGATTGAGGAACACCTGGACGAGCCGGTTCTCGCTCCCGGTGACCGGGGGCGTGTCCGCGATCTCGGACACCACCTGGGCGCGGTGCCGGATCTCGTTCTGCGCCATCGCGAGCGCCGCGCGAAGCGCGCGCGCCGGATCGAGCGGCCCGATGCGCTCGTCGGGGCGCGCGAACGCACGGAGCTGCCGGACGATGTCGCGGACACGACGGGCGCCGTCCTCGGCCTCGGCGAGCGCATCGAGCACCTCGACGCGGAGCGCCTCCGGTGGGGCGCCGTCGCCCAGCGCACCGACGCGCTCCCGGACATGCGCGACGTTCGCGATGACGTAGGAGAGCGGGTTGTTGATCTCGTGCGCCACACCCGCTGCGAGCGTGCCGAGCGCCGCCAGACGCGACGCCTCCTCGGCGCGGCGGCGGTCCGAGAGATCGCGGAGCACCGAGACGATGAGCCGCTGGCCATCGACGCGCACCAGCGCAGCGGAGATCTCCCACGGGATGAGCCTGCCGGCCGTCCCGAGCGTCAGCTCCTCGACCACCGGCAACCCGCTCGCGGCCACGCGGTTCCAGCGATCGAGCCAGGCCTCGCGGGTGCTGCCGGGGATGAGCTCCCAGATCCGCTTGCCGACGAGCGTCGCGCGCGAGACCTCGAGCTGCCGGGCCATCGCCTCGTTCACCCACACGACGACGCCGTCCTCGTCGAACACGCCGGCGGGATCCGGCGTGTGGTCGAACGCGCGCTCGAGCACGACGCGCCGCTCCTCGGCGGAGCGCCGCTCCTCGGCGACGGCGGCGACCACCAGGATCGAGGCCGCCCCGATCGCGAGGAAGAACTGGAGCCCGAGCAAGCTCGTCTCCGTCACGTTCGGGGACGACAAAGGCCCGAGCGCGCCGTTCCCTGTCGCGAGGGCGGCGGCGACCGCGAGGCCCACGGTAATCAGCGCGGCGGTCGCGCCGCGGGGGCCGAACCGGAACGCCGCCCAGAGGAGCGGCGGCAGCAGCACGACCTCGTCGACGACGAGAAGCCGGACTCTCAGCAGGACGACTGCGAGCGCGAGCGCGACCAGGATGCCCGCCGCCGAGACCCCGGCGCCCCGGCCGTCGCCGAAGGGGCGGCCCGGCGTCGACCAGGCGACGAGCAGGCTCGTGACGAAGACGATCCCGAGGCTGCTCCCGGCCCAGAAGACCCAGAACTGCTCTTCCTGGATCGGTGGCGCGCTTGCGGCGACGAGCACGTGCGAAACCGCCGACACCGCGATGAGGGCAGCCGCGGGCGCGAGGATGAGGACGAGCGCGCCGCGCAGCGTCTGGAGGGTCGGTCGGCCGCCGATCCGCACGACCAGCCACCACGCGGCCACCGCCTGGGCGAGGTTCGCGGCGTTGAGGGCAACCGCGAGGCCGACCTCCCGCCCGTGGCCGATGCTCCCCAGGACGCCGATCCCGAAGAGGACGCCCAGCACGGCGGGCCAGGTGCGGCGCCGCGAGACGAACAGCGCGTACAGCGCGAGCCCCGTCGGCGGCCAGACCACTCCGAAGCCGCCGGGATGGGTCGTCAGGAGGTAGCCCACGTTCCGGAGCGCGACGTCCGCGATCCCGAACAGGGCCAGCCACGCCGCGAGTGGAACGCGAGCGGCCCATGGCGGTGCGGGCAGCGCCGGGTCCGGCAGCTTGGCAGCTGCAGGTGTGGTGACCTCGTGCAACGGCTCCCTCGCGGGCTCCGGCACAAGCGTAACACGCGGGCCGGTGCGTTTCCCCGGCAGGCCGCCCGCGGTGCGGTCAGCCGCCGAACGCGGCGAACCTCCGGAGACCCGCGCGCCAGACGAGCCGTGCCGCCGCGGCGAGGCCGAGGACGAACATCCATTGCACCGCGAGCTCGCCGAGCGCCGCGCGCCGAGAGGTCATCCCGATCGCCATCTCGACCGGAAATGCCAGCATGTAGCGGAACGGGAGAAACCGCGCGGCGACCTCGAGCCAGCGCGGGAACAGCTCGAGCGGGACGAGGTACCCGGAGAACACGCCGAAGAGCCCCAGCCAGACCTCGAACAGCGCGCCGGAGGACTCGACCCAGAACGCGAGCGCGCCGATCACGGACATGGCGAGGAAGGTGATGAGCCACGCTCCGACGAGCGTGAGCGGGAACAGCGCGAGGAGCAGCGGATCGCGCGTGAGACGCTCTCCCCCCGTCGCTACGAGCGCGATCCCGGCGATCGGGACGACCGCGCCGAGCCGGAGCGGCATCGCGCCGATGTTCTCTGCCGCATACGCGACGAGCGGGTGGATGGGCCGCAGGAGGCGGTACGCGAGCGTGCCCTGGCGGATCTCGAAGTTCACCTCCCAGATGACCCACGCGCCGGTCATGAGCCGGACCACGAGCGCGGTGAGGTAGTACGCGGTGAGGTCTGCCTGCCCGAAGCGCCCCACCGGCCCGTCGCGCGCGACCGCGCTCATGAGCGAGAGCATGACGAGCGGCATGGTCGTCGAGAGCAGCCACACCAGCATCTCGGCGCGGTACGCCACCGCCTCGGCGAGCCCGACGCGAACGAGGGTGGGGACGGCGTTCAGGGCGCGGCGCACCGCTGGAGCGTAACCCGGCCCGCGGGCTTGCGCTCCGCTGCGCGACCCGTGCGACGGCGGGCCGCGACGCTATGGCTTCTCCGTGGCGCGCGCGATGGAGCTGAACGCGATCCTGGCGCAGCGGACGGACCTCGGACCCGGCCTGGCGATCTTCCGTGTCCTGCCGGACGGCTGGGCGCTTCCCGAGTTCACGCCCGGCCAGTTCGCGGTCCTCGGGCTGCCCGCCCGCTCGCCGCGCGTGACGTGGTCCGATCCGGAGGATCCGGGCGACCCGGATCGCATGATCCGGCGCGCCTACTCGATCGCGTCCTCCTCGCGCGCCCGCGAGTACATCGAGGTGTTCGCGAACCTCGTGCGCTCCGGGGAGCTGACGCCGCGGCTCTTCGCGCTCGCCCCCGGCGATCGGCTCTGGCTGGGGCGGAAGTTCACGGGGACGTTCACGCTCCGGGAAGTCCCTCCGGGACGGCACCTGGTGATGGTCGCGACCGGCACCGGTCTCGCGCCGTACATGAGCATGCTCCGGACCGACCTCGAGTGCGGCGGACCGCGCCGGATCGCGGTGCTTCACGGCGCGCGGCACTCCTGGGACCTGGGGTACGCCGGCGAGCTCGCCACGATGCAGCTCCACTGCCGGAACTTCACGTACCTGCCGACGGTCAGCCGCCCCCAGCTCGAGGCGGCGCCGTGGGGCGGCGCGACGGGTCACGTCCAGGACCTCTGGACTCGCGGTGCGCTCGCCCGGGCGTGGGGCTTCCAGCCGACGCCCGCCGACACGCACGTGCTCCTCTGCGGGAACCCGTCGATGATCGACGACATGACCGAGCGGCTCGAGCGCGAAGGGTTCAGGGTGCACGGACCCCGCGCTCCCGGCCAGGTCCATTTCGAGCGGTACTGGTGATGCTCACCATCGAGAAGTTCGGCGACGCGGTGCCGAGGCGCGGAGACACGTAGGGAACTGTGGGAGCGCGCGAGAGTGGCGCCCGCACGCGCGAGGATCGTAGGCTCCTCGCATGGATGATTCCAAAATCAACGCCGTTCCGCCGATCCCGGGCGCCGTGCAGCGCCCTTCGGACCGGACGCAGGTCATCGAGCACAACGGCCGCGCGATCGTGTTGATGGATTTCTCGCGGCTGAAGGTCTCGCAGGACACGCTCGCAGTGATCCTGGCGGCGCGGCGGTTCGTCGCGGCGCAGCCGAAGGTGCAGAACCTCCGCACGCTCGTCGACGTCTCGGAGTCCACCTACGACTACGACGTCCTCGAGGCGCTCAAGGGACTCGCGGCTCACAACAAGCCGTGGGTGCTGGCGGGCGCGGTCGTCGGCCTGTCGCCGCTCCGCCGCCTCGCCGTGCGCATCGTCTGCTTCTTCTCCGGCCGCAAGCTCGCGAGCTTCAAGACGCTGGAGGAGGCGAAGGACTGGCTCGCGGCGCAGGAGGCCCCGCCCGCGGAGGTCCCCGAGGCGGCGGGGGATTCCGAGTAGGCTGGAGCTCCCGTCGAACGGCCGTCTCGAAGAGTGACATCCGGTCGCTACCGGATCTCCATGCGCTCGCAGTACAGCTCGGCGACGACCCGCTTGATCGCGTCCGCGCCGGCCTCGGCCTTCTCGTCCTCGGTGAACGGCCAAAGAGCGGCCGCCCATTCAAGAAACAGCAGCCGGGCGTCTGGCAGACGAGCGTCCTGCTGGGCGGCTCCGCTCGCGACCCAGCCAGCGCGCTGATGGCCGTCTGGCACCTGCTCGGATTCGGCGTCTACCGGTAGCTCGGCGAAACCCGGCAGCATCGGCTCGAGAAGTCCTCCGCGCCGCCCGTGACCACTTCAGCCGATTCGAGTTGCGCGTCGGCTCGACGGCCGCGGCGATGTGGCTCCGCCTGGCGCGCGAAGCGGTCACGCGCTCGGTGACGAAAGCCCGACACGCTGGGATTCCCGAGAGCCTGCAGGCACGCCTTCGTTGGAGACGTCACCGATACCCGGTCGTGTCGGCGGGCTTGCCCGCCTCTTGAACCTCGGTGAGGTACCTCCAGGCGTCGGGCTGGCTGCCGTCGAGGTCGGTGAAGCCGTAGATCTTCGCCAGCTGGCCGCTGGACAGCGACTGCCCGTTCCAGCGCGACACGTCCGGATCTCGTGCGAGCGCCGCCACGGCCCGGCCGACGAACGCTGGAGTCTCGGAGACGGCGAAGTGCGGGATGCGCGCGGTCGCGTCGCGCCAGTTCGATTCGGTGACGCCGAAGGCCTCGAGCATCATCTCCGATCGCAGCCAGCCCGGAGTGAGTGACACGGCCGTCACGCCGTGGGGTTGCAGCTCGTGCGCCAGCGCGAACGCCATTCGATTCACCGACGCCTTGGCCAGGTCGTAGAAGAACGAGACCCGGTAGTGGGTCGCGTTGTACGCGTCGGTTCCGTCCGTCACCTCGACGACCAGGCCCCCTGGCGTCTTGATGAGCAGCGGGATCGCGAAGTGGCTGGTGATGGCGTGCGTGTCCACGCCCAGGCGCAGGGTACGCAGCCCGATCTCCCGGCTCCCCGGGTCGCTCCGGCGACCAGTGCGACCTTGCCCGCGAGCGATGTCTCCATGCCTCCGAAGCTAAGAGGCCGCCGACGCTCCCGCCAGGCTCGGGCCGGTCCGGCCGCACACATTGCCTGCGAGTGTCAGACCCCGTGCCGGCGACGAAGGTGCCGCGCGAGGCGTAGGGGTCGCTGTTCGTCGAGCCCGCGATCGTCGCAGCGAGGACGTGGTTGTTGAGGCGAGCTGGGGACGCGGTGCGGTGATGTCGCCGCTGCGGCCCGCGATGTTGCCCCTGTAGAAACGGCGCCGGGTTCGATTCCCGGCGCCTCCACTTCCTAACCCCGCGAGCTTCGTGGCGAAGCTCGTCGGGTGTACCAAGCGGTGTACCAAGCCCGCCGGCGCGGATCGCGGCGGGCTTCGTCTTTCCGGGCGCTTGCAGTGGGAGGCGGAGCTTCCCGACCTCCTCGCACAGCTTCCGCCACTCGACCGTCGTGTAGAGCTCCATCACGTCCTTCGGCGGCTGGGTCGGCCAGATCGGCATCTCGAGCCGAGAGCTCGACCTCGCGGACGTGCGACGCCTCCACTACGAGTTCCTCAACCCGGGCCGTGCACGCGCAGGCGGCACCGCCCCGAACGTCACGTTGCGCGAGCAGACGTGGAGCCCCGAGACAATCCGCCGATGCGGAAACCACCTCCTCGAGCTCACCGAGGCAGAGCAGCTCTGCTTCGAGGACGTGGAGGACGGGCGCGGAGCGTTCCGTCACGGCAGCCTCGTCAGGCGCGTCTGCACGTTGAAGCTGCTTTCAGAAGCCGGCACGTCCTACTTCTCCGCCGACCCACTCCTACGCCTCGCGACGCGGGACGCCGGGGGCGAGCCGTCACCGTTTCCGTACACGCTCGCCGTTACGGTCCACGTGAACCACCAGGGGAAGACGCGGTTCGCGCTCGATCGCTCGCACAGCCTCGTGAAGCACATCAAGAACGCGCTCCCGTTCCTTCAGAACGAGAGCGTCGACCAGGACGAGGCCGAGCGCGCGAAGCGCGAGAGCATCCGCGGGCTGTTCGAGGAGCTGAACAACCTCAGCTCCAAGATCGTCGCGGCTCTCGGTGAGCCTGCTCCTCGAGGGGAAGTCTACCCGCACGGCGTCGTGGGGCGCGGAGTTCGGTCTCGTTCGGCTGCATGAGATCTTGGGAGGGGGCTCGCATGCTACGCAGAATCCCGCGCGCCGTTGTCGTAGCGATCCAGTGCGTGACGCTCGCGCTCGGAGTCGGTGTCCCGGCCGCCTACGCGGATCTCTTCGGCTCCGACGTCCCGATCCTGACGAACATCCTCACGACGGCGCTCCAGCAGCTCGACACCGCCAACAAGACGTTCGAGACGCTCGGAAAGACGTATCGGGAGACGAAGAGGTGTCCGGGCGCGTCGAGGAGGTCACGCTCTCTCCGCTCGCGGCTGGCGTCGCGGGCGACGCTGAGCCCAGCGAGATCGGGCGGCTCGTCCACCTCGCGCTCGAGCACGGCGATACCGGATTCGGAGGCCTTCCGGACCCGGAGCTGAAGGCGCTGCTCGGGCTGCGCGCGGGCGATCGCGCTTCGGCGGCGGACCTCGTGGCCTACGCGCTCGCCGCGCTGGGCAGCGTGCGCGCGATCGCCCTCGCCGCGCTGACCGGGCGCGCGGTCGTGGGGCGACATCTGCTGTTCCACACCACGGGCGTCCGCGCCTCGCTCATCGAGCCGGTGAACCCAGCGGTTCTCGACGGCGTCTTGGCGAAGATGGCACACGGGTGAGATGATCTCGTTGAGCCGCGGGGGGATGCCTCCGATGCGGGCGACTCCGGCGACCGCGCCGCGATGAGTCATCCTTCAACCGTCGGGGTACGCGCTAGGAGCCCGTAGGGCGTTGGGCCCCGCTTCGCGCTGACGCGCTACGCGGGGCCCGGGCAGGGTGCGGCGCCGGAGACGGTTGAGGTTACGGCTGCGGTTCCGGCGCGCGGTCACGGCTGCGGCTGCGGCTGCCCCTGCGGCCGCGACCACGCCTGCGCGATCGCCGGGAGCGGCCGGAAGCCGCGCCGGAAGAGCTTCAGCAGGTTGTGCGTCGCGCAGACGAAGGACCACTCGGCCCTTACCTTCTCGAGACCGCGGAAGGAGAAGCGGCGGAAGCCTCTCGCCTGCTTGATCTGGCCGAAGGCGGGTTCGACGATGCACTTGCGCCGCGCGTAGATCGCCTTCCCCTCGGCGGTCGTGAGCTTGGCTGCCATGGCCGCCCGCGCCTGCTGCGCGGGCGTCGGGCTCTGGCTCGCGGGCGGGGTCTGCGCCGTGTCACGCCCGATGGCGATGTACGCGTCCACCCCGTGCGCCGCGCAGGCCTCGGCGTTTTCGCGCGAGAAGTAACCGCTGTCCGCGGTCGCGACTGCCGGAGCCTCGCCACAGTTGGCGATGACCTCAGCGAGCATCGGCGTGAGGTGCTCCTGATCGGGAGGCTGGTTCGTCACCGCCGCGGCCACGATGATCTGCGACTCGGCGTCCACCGCGGCCTGCGCGTTGTAGCCCTGCAGGATCTCGCCGCCCTTCACCATGATGCGGCTGTCGGGGTCGGTGAAGTTCCGCTGCGCGGTCGGCTTGGGTGTGCCGTCGGTCTCGGCGGGCACGCGATGATGCGGCAGATCGCTGGATGAACCGCCGGCCCCCGGACCGTCGTCGTCGGAGTCGTTCCCGGTCAGCTCGCGAGCCTTCTCGTCCGCTTTTCCGGCTCGCGTCGCCGCACGCTTTCGCTCGACCGGATCCACGCTCTCGTCGTTCGTCTTCTCGCGCTGAGCCCGCGCCTGCTCGCGCAGTTCCTCGGCTCGTGCCTCGGCGGCTTCCTTCTCCAGCGCCGCCTTCGCCTCCCGGATCCGGCTCAGGCGCGACTCCCGTCGCCGCAGCTCCTCCGGCAGATCCTCCGGTGCCTTCCCGACGCCGTACTGCGCGTCCTCCCGCGAGTCCGTCTCGTCGGCCTTCGCGAGCAGCGCCTCCACCTCGGCCGCGAGCCGAAGCTCCTCCTCCTGCATGCGCTTGTAGCTCATCGCCTTGTGCTTGCTCGCGTTCGCCGCCACCTTCGACCCGTCGAACGCCACGTGCCCGAGCTTCACCAGCCCAGCCTTCCCGCACAGCCGCAGCACTTGCACGAAGAGCTTCGCCAGCGCCTCACGGTACTCCAACCGGAACTGGTTCACGGTGGTGAAGTGCGGATGCTCGCCGCCCGCGATGACCCGGAACGCCACGTCCTCGTAGGTCGCCCGCGCCAGCCGCCGCGACGAGAACACGCCCACGCAGTATCCGTAGACGAGCAGCGCCACCATCATCGCCGGCGGGTACGGCCGCTCGCCCCGCCCGTCCTTCTCCTGGATCGCGTCCTCGATCGCCGCGAGGTCGAGCGCCTGCGAGACTTCTAGGACGAAGTAAGCGAGGTGTCCCTCGGGCAGCCATTCGAGTGGCGACGGCGGCAGCAGGAACGACTGCGTGGGCGACCAAGCCCGGTAGCTCTTCATGGCGCGAGTGGATCATGACTCGCGCCTCGTGTCGATCTCGACGGCACGCACTCCACGTCAACTCCTTTCGGGTGGGGTCTGCCTGGAACGGCGCACGCCCCGCGCCAGCCCTCACGCAGCGCTCGCGGCTCACCGGGGCTGTCACGGGGCCTGCGCCGGAGGAGGGCAAACCCCACCCGAAAGGAGTTGCCACCATGTCCTTCGATGCCTTCGACGTCGCCCTCGAGCTGATTCGTCACCTCCGCGAGCCGCTCGCCGCGATCAGCGAGCGCGACCCTGCCCTCGCCCAGCAGCTCAGGCGCGCCGCAGCCTCCGTGCCCCTGAACCTCAGCGAGGGTCGCCGGCGCCATGGCCGCGACCGCATCCACCTCTGGCGCGTCGCTGCCGGCAGCGCCGATGAGGTCGTCGCCAGCCTCCGCGTCGCGGAGGCCTGGGGCCACGTAGACGCCGCCTCCATCGCGCCGTCCCTCGCGCTGTGCGACCGGGTGCTCGCCATGCTCTGGCGCCTCACCCACTGACCACTCGCCGCCGCTGCCGCAGGCGCATCCGCAGGCGGCATCGGCATCCGCAGCCGGAGCCGGAGCCGCAGCCGGAGCCGCAGCCGGAGCCGCAGCCGGAGTCGCAGCCGGAACCGCAGCCGCGTAGGCTTCCGGCCGCCCGCAGCGAAGCGGAGGACGGCCGGAAGCCATCTATGCCGTACGGGCTCCTAGATCGCGTCCGTCTGGCTTGCGGGACGATGCGGCACCCGGGCTGAGCGGAGTGAACTGGTCGCGCTCTGTCCCGGAATGGGGACGCGGCGCCAGCACCCGCTGAGCGCTGCTCTCAAGCATATCCAACATGCTGATGTTCAGCGTGTTGCTGAACTACTGACTCACGAATATACTTGCAACGTACATCCTGCCTGCGCTTATTCGTAATCCGAGTGAAGTATCGCTTTCCGACTAAACCATGACAGCGCCGCTGGCACGCACCCAGATCGCCAAGATCGTCCGAGCCACCGGCGACCTCGTTAACGTCGCATCTACCGCCGAAGCGCTGGGGATGGACCGATCGTCCGCCGCGAAGGCCCTCGCCCGCTGGACTTCGCAGGGATGGCTAAGCCGCATTCGGCGCGGACTATACGCGCCCGTACCTCTCACGGCGCTTCCCGAGGACAAGGCGCTCGACGATGCGTGGCGGTTGGTCCCCGTGGTCTTCGCCCCAGGCTACGTCGGAGGAGCGAGCGCTGCCCACCACTGGGATCTTACCGAGCAGCTCTTTCGCAGCGTCTTCGTATTTACCGCGCGGCCCGTCCGCCAACGGAGTGTGGAGATCCAGGGCACACCGTTCGTCGTGCGCCACCGAGCGGAACGCCTCCTATTCGGCACGAAGAGCGTGTGGAGGGGCGCCTCCAAGGTCGAGGTGTCGAACGTCCACCGTACTCTTGTTGACATGCTCGACGACCCCGCGGCGGGCGGAGGAATCCGCCACGTCGCCGACTGCTTGGAGAGATACCTCTCCCGCAAGGACACCGACCTCGCGACCGTCCTCGACTACGCGGAGCGTCTGGGGAACGGCGCAGTCTTCAAGCGCCTTGGATTCCTCCTGGAGCGCGCGGGCAAGTCCGGAACAGCGGTCGATTCGTGCGCCTCGCGGCTCACCAAAGGCGTCGTCAAGCTGGACCCTGCGCTGCCGTCGCCGCGGATCGTGTCGCGGTGGAGGATAGCCATCCCGGATTCGTGGAAGGGCGGGCAGCGTGATTGAGCACCACGAGATCCGGTCGATCGCGTCTGACCTCTCGCTCGCGCCGGAAGTCGTCGAGAAGGACTACGTGCTCGGCTGGATCCTCGGCGGGATCTTCGCCAACACTACCCTCGCGACTTCCTGGGTGTTCAAAGGGGGAACGTGCCTCAAGAAGTGCTACTTCGAGACGTATCGCTTCTCCGAAGATCTCGACTTCACGATAACCGACGAGAAGCACCTCGATGACGGCTTCCTCAAGGACGCGTTCGCCGACGTGTCGCGCTGGGTGCTGGAAGCATCGGGCGTGGAGATCCCTGCCGACCAGCTTCGCTTCAACGTGTACCGCAACAAGCGGGGCGGACTGAGCTGCGAGGGGCGCCTCTACTACCGAGGTCCGATCCGGCGCGGCGGGGATTCACCTCGCATCAAGCTCGACCTCACCGTCGACGAGGTGCTCGTTCTGCCGCCCGTCGATCGCCAGGTGGCACACCCTTACACAGACTGCCCCAAAGTCGGGCTCACCTCCCGCTGCTACTCCTTCGAGGAGGTCTTCGCCGAGAAGACACGCGCGCTCGGCGAGCGGAGCCGTCCCCGCGATCTCTACGACGTCATAAACCTCTTCCGCAGCGACGACCGTCGTCCGTCAGCAAGCGTCATCTCCGACATCCTGCGAAAGAAGTGCGAATTCAAGGGAGCGGCCATCCCCACCCTCTCCGCGCTACAGGTCGCCGAGGGAGAGCTGCGCTCGGAGTGGGAGTCGATGCTCGGCCACCAGCTTCCGGTGCTCCCACCGTTCGAGTCCTACTGGGACGTGCTGCCGACATTCTTCAAATGGCTGTTCACGGGCGTTGCGCCGGAGCGACCCGCCTCGGCGGAGCTGAAGGCCGGCGAGCGCCTGTACCGGCCGATCATCGGTGGATTCCGCGCGGGCGGCGTCGCGCACTCACACGAGCTCGAGATCATCCGGTTCGCTGCCGCAAACCGGCTCTGCGTCGACCTTGGCTACAAGGGCGAGACCCGCCGCATCGAACCGTACTCTCTGCGCCGGACGGGAGAAGGCAACATTCTGCTCATGGCCGTCCGGTCGGTGGACGGCGAACTTCGGGGTTACCGGGTCGATCGCATCGAGAGCGCATCCGTGACCAACCAGGTCTTCGCTCCGCGCTACGCGGTCGAGCTTGCCGCCCAGGATCTCGTGGTCCAACCGCTTCCATCGCGTCCGCGCACCGCGCAGGCCGATCCGTGGGCAAGCCCGCGACCGGGCGTGAGGCGCCCCGCGGCGGCCCGCACCCGGAGCACGGGAAGTATCACCTACGTCTACCAATGCGGCGTGTGTGGCAAGAAGTTACGGCATTCCAAACGTGACGGTCAGTTGAACGCGCACAAGGCGCCCGGCGGGTACCCGTGCTCGGGACGGCGAGGGTTCCTGGTGGACACGCTGTACTGATCCGAAACCGCATTTCACCGCAGAAAGGTTGATCCCTGGCATGCGCAAGGAACCGTGGGAATGGGACGAGCAAGACCTCTCAGCCCTCGTTTCCGATGGCATCAAGGAGTCCTTCGAACTCGAGTACAAGGCGTCGGCCGCTCTGGCCAACCGGGATGCGGTCAAAGATGAGATCAGCAAGGACGTATCTGCCTTCGCGAACGCCGGGGGCGGCACTCTCATCTACGGCATGCGAGAGGAGAACCACCTCCCCGTTGGAGTCGACGAGGGTACGGATCCAGACGGCCCGACGAACCGGGAGTGGCTCGAGAACGTGATCACATCCCGGATTCACCCTCGTATCGAAGGCCTGCGCGTTCGGGAGGTAGTGCTTCGGGACGATGGCCCTCGACGCGTCGCCTTCATCGTGCACGTTCCCCAGAGTCTGCGAGCCCCGCACCAGGCTCACGACAGGCGCTATTACAAGCGGCACAACTTCAAGGTCGAGCCGATGGAGGACTACGAGGTCCGGGATGTCCTTCGCCGCGCCGAGACACCCGAAGTTGACGCGTATCCTTTGCTTCGAAATTCGGTTTCCCGATCTCAACGCAGAGATCGCCGTGCTGCTCGAGAACAAGGCGGACGCGCCCGCGGAGTTCGTCCACGCCAAGGTGGGCGTTGACCTCCGACTTTCCCCAAAGCCGGTAGTTCAGTTTTGGGCATCGAACATCGCCAACGTCCTCGGCACACCCCACGCCGTCATTCTTCACGAGTTCCAGGCGCTGTGGGGTCGCGACCGCTCGTGCCCGGTCTTCAACGGCGTACTCGCTGACCTTGGAACGATTTCAATCACGATCCCGCCTGCCGGTGGCCGCTTCCTCCTCGCGTGGACGGTTCAGAGTCCCAGAATGCCGCCGCGACGTGGCCATCACCTACTCGTGTACGAAAAGACGGAAACGGGCGCGCGCTACGGCTTCGAGCCAGTGGATCCGTCCGCCCTGGATTCGCTCCTCCAGGATACTCGCGACAACGAGAACTTCCTTCGTGAACCGCCGCAAGCCTAAGGTGTCCGTCGCTTCCTTTAACCGGACCCCCCAACCTCATAAGCCGCTTCCGCTGCAGCCGAGCTGTGCTTGG
Organism: uncultured delta proteobacterium; assembly: GCA_963721145.1. Taxonomy (GTDB): domain Bacteria; phylum Myxococcota; class Myxococcia; order Myxococcales; family Anaeromyxobacteraceae; genus Anaeromyxobacter. Next base: position 1,557,649 of record CAVRIC010000002.1, read on the forward strand.
TACACTTGGTACACCGAAGCGGTCGCATCGGGTCGCATCGGGTCGCATCGCGGTCGCAAGCGGGCGCATCTTCCGCCTCAAGCCTGCGGATCCTCGTCCGTTACCGTCCGTTTGGGTCCGTTTGCGTCCGTTTTCAACCCGCCTCGCCGAGGGTTCGATTCTCGGCGCCTCCACTCAACGGAAACCCCGCCGCGAGGCGGGGTTTGCGCTTCCGCTCCACATCCGCTCCACACGTACGCAGACGCGCCAGAGCGTCCATGAAGTTCGTGTGCTCGCTTGCGCCCTTGCGCTGGTTGGCCCGCGCGGCCATTCCTCACGGTAGCCCTGGCCTGGCTGCCGACCGGGCGCACAGGTTGCAGAACCGCGGTTCAGCCGCTTGTCACACTGCGCGACAAGCGAGTGCAGAGGCTCGGTCCTGAGGTGCGTGCGCCCCCGCCGCGCGTCCAGGTGTCGAAGCCATCGCGCGGGCGCCCCGCCCGGTGATGCCTCGGCGCGGAACCGCTCGCGACGCGGCCCAGATGGGGGACCCTTGTTGTGCGTGCTCCGCCGAGCTCACTGGCGGGGCGTTAGGATCGCCATGGGCCGCTTGGCGCCGCGCTGATGCACATGGCGGCCCGAGGAGGTGCGTCATGGCAGGCGATCTCAAGGAGACGATCCGGACGGCGCTCGTGGACATGTTCGAGCGCGGCCACCCGGAGACCCTGGAGAACATCGGATGGCTGTCGTTCATCGGGCACGACCCGGTGCGCGGCACCCTGTCGCTCGGCGAGACGCGAGACCTCGCGAAGGGCTTCAGGGCCGGTTTTCCCGATCTCCACTGCAGCGTCCTCGACGCCATCTCGGAGGGCGACCGCGTGGCGTGTCGGTGGCGCATGACGGGTACGCACCGGGGCGCCTTCCTCGGCTTCGAGCCCACCGGCCGCCGTGTGGTGCTGGACGGCATCGGGTTCTTCCGGTTCCACGACGATCGGGTGGCGGAGGAGTGGCTGGAGTACGACGCCTTCGGACTGCTGCGGCAACTCGGCGTCGTCCCCACCATGGACGAGCTGCGGGAGCAGCACGCGAGCGAGACGGCGGGCAGCGAGAACCACGCGAGCCACTAGCACTCACCGAGCCTCGCCCCCGCTCGACCCCCGCAATCATCGGGAAATGCCGCCCGGACGCGCGGTCCCGGTCGCCTACTCCGAGTTCAGCCACGCCTCGTAGGCCTCGAAGGCGTGCGGCCGACCCAGGAAGTCCTTCACCAGCTCCGCCGCGGGCTTCGATCCGCCGGCCTCGAGGATCGCCTTCCGGTACCGTCGCGCGGGCTCGGCGCTCATGAGCCCGGCCTCGCGGAACGGAACGAAGAGGTCCTTCGCGATCACGAGCGACCACATGTACGTGTAGTAAATGGCGGAGTAGCCGTCGAGGTGCCCGAACGACTCCTGGAAGTAGGTCCCGTCCACGTGGCGGAAGGGCGTGTAGCGCTCCTGCAGCTCGCCGACGAGCGCGGTCGTGTCGAGCCCCTCCGGATCCCGCCGGTGCAGCTCCAGGCTCGTCGCGGCGTAGAACATCTGCTGGCGGACCATGAGCCCCTTGCCGTACTCGTCGGCCGCCTTCATGCGGCGGACGAGCGCCGCCGGGATGGGCTCGTCCGTCTCGACGTGGCGCGCGAAGGTCGCGAGCACGCCCGGATCCCAGACCCACTCCTCGAGCATCTGCGACGGCGCCTCCACGAAGTCCCACTCGGTCGCGACGCCGGACTGGGCCGCCCAGCGCGTGTGGCCCCCGAGCACGTGATGGAGCAGGTGCCCGAACTCGTGAAAGAAGGTCTTCACGTCGCCGTGCTCCATGAGCGCGGGGCCACCCGCCGTCGGCCGCGGGAAGTTGCAGACGAGGACGCCCTCGGGCAGCCGGACGTCGCGCTGCCCGGAGGCGAGGGTGAACTGCGCGTAGTGCTTGTACTTGCCGTCGCGCGCGTGCATGTCGAGGTAGACCCGACCGAGGAGCCGTCCGTCCTCGACGACGTCGTAGCCCTCGACGTCGGCGTGCCACACCGGCGCGTCCACCCGTCGATACGAGATCCCGAACAGCCGCCCCGTGACGTCGAGGACGCCCTCCTTCACGCGGCGGTACTCGAAGTATGGGCGCACGGACTGCGAATCGAACCCGTACTGCTCGGCCTTCACCCGCTCCTGGAGGTACCCGGAGTCCCACGGCTCGACCCGCTCCGCCGCGGGGACGTCCTTCCGCTTCCGCGCGAGGAGCTGGTCGTGGTCGCGGTGCATGCGCGCCTCCGCGGCGCGCGAGATCTTCTCGACGAACTCGACCGCCGCTTCGGCCGAGCCGATCATCTTGTCCTCGGTGACGTAGGCGGCCCAGGACGCGTACCCGAGGACGCGCGCGAGCTCGGCGCGGCGGGCGAGCATGCGCGAGAGGACGTCGAGGTTCCTGGGGTGGCCGCGGAGCCGGTACAGCCGCCAGAGCGCCTCGCGCGCCCGCTCGCTCCGCGCGTACGTCATGAACGGCACGTAGTCGGTGTTGTCCGTCGTGACGGTCACCTTCCCGCTCTCGCCGGGCGGGTGGGTCCGCCGCCAGTCCTCGGGCACCCCCTCCAGCTCGGCGGGATCGAGCTCGAGCCGCCGCACGTCATCCTTGATGTTGCGGCCGAACTCCTGGCCGATGCGGACCAGCTCCTCGCGCAGCGCCCGCACCCGCGCGCGGGTGGTCGCGTCACGGTCCACGCCGGCGCGCCGGAAGTCGCGCAGGCTCTTCGTGACGAGGTGGCGCGTGGCGGGGTCCTCGCCGGAGACGTCGAGCGCTGCGAGCGCGTCGTACAGCCCGCGGTCGAGCGAGAGCTCGGTCGAGAGCGCGTCCACCTCCTGCTCGGCCGCCTCCGCGGCGTCCCGGAGGCGGGGGTCCGGGTGGACGTTCCGCGCGAGGCTCGCGCGCGAGGCGGCCTCGCCGAGCGCGGCGAACGCAGCGTCGAACGCGGCGAGCGTCGCCGCCGCGTCCCTCGCCCCGGTCGCCTTGGCGCGCCCGGCCTCGGTGCGCGCCCGCTCCATGTCGCGGCGGCAGCCTGCGGTGAACTCCTCGGGGGTTCCGGTCAGCTCTCGGGACGCGTCTGGAAGCATGGGTGCCGGGATATTAACCGCGCCGCGCCCGCCGCGTCGGATCGCCGCCGGTGCTCGGTGTCACATCCCGAGGAGCTGCATGAGGCGGACCTGCATGTCGGCCTTCCGCTTCTCGTCCTTGCACGTCTCGATGGCGCGCGCCCAGGCCTCGCGGGCCGACTTCACGAACCCGAGCTGCTCGTACGTCTGCGCGAGCACCTGGTGCGCCACGTCCACGTCCGGCCTGAGCTCGGAGGCGCGCGCGAAGGCGGCGGCCGCCTCGAACAGCAGCCCCTGCCGCGTGAGCGCGATGCCGAGGTAGTAGTGCGCCTCCGCGGAGAGATCGTCCTTCCCGACCGCGTCGCGCAGGCGGGCGGAGGCCTCGTCCACGCGGCCCGCCTGGAGCAGCCGCGCCCCATCGCGCCAGGCGGCCTGCGCCGCGGCTCGCGCCGCGGACTCGGCGGGATCGCCGGCGGGACCGAGGAGGAGCAGCTTCGCCGTCCGCAGCACCTCGTCGTGGCGGTACGGCTTCTCGAGGAACGCGTCGGCGCCGAACGCCGCCTTCACGTCCGCCGCGACCGTGCCGCGGTGCACCGCCGAGGTGAGGACGACGCCGGTCGGGCGCAGCACGGGGTCGCCCTTCACGGCGCGGCACACCTCGAACCCCGGCATCATGGGGAGCATCGCGTCGAGGATGATCAGGTCCGGTCGGGCTTCCCGCACGATGTCGAGCGCCGCCCGGCCGTTCGCGGCCTGCAGCACGGTGCAGCCGAGCTCCCCGAGCAACGCCGCCGCCTCCTCGCGCGCTTCCGGGACGACGTCCCCCACCAGCGCCAGCTTTCCGGCGCCGACCCCCTCGAGGCGCACGGTCGTGTCGGAGGCCCCATACGATCCCTGCGGCGGAGACGGGACGGTGTGACCCGTGCGCCGCTCGCGGCGCGCCGGCGACGGCTCCGAGAACGGCGTCCGGTCGACCTCGTCCGCGATGCCGACGAGCTCCATCGTCGAGGTGACCTCGGGCAGCTCGATCCCGACGTCCGAACGGCTCTGGCCGTGGACCACCCCGACCCATGCGGCCGCCGGATCGGGCAGGGCGGGCGCCTGCGCACCGCGCCACGTGGGCGCGCCGCGGCTCCGCTCGCGCGCGAGCGCGTCGACCGTCCGCTCGATCGCGGCCGGCACCGCGACGTACCGGAGGACGTTCCGCCCGGTGACGAAGCGCACCTCGTCCGCGAGCGCGTAGTCCTCCGGATCGCCCATCGCGAGAACCAGCTCGGAGCGGCTGATCGACACCGGCAGCACGCGGCGCTGGCGGCAGAAGCTCGGCGCCATCACGTCGAGGTTTCCGGTCGGGACGACGCTCTTCGAGAAATCCACCGCCGGGCAGCCGTGCAGATCGGCGAGCGCCTTCGCGAGCGCCGCCTCCTCGGCGAGGCCGAGGCGGAGGGCGGCCGATGCCACGTCGCCGTCGTGCGCCGCCGCCAGCGCCCGCGCCGCGCGCTCGGGGGCCAGGACGCCGGTCCGGACGAGGTGTGCCGCGACGTCGGGCATGCGGCCCCTCGATCACATCTCCGGCTTCGTCTCGCGCATCATGATGGCGGTCACCGCGTCGCGCGGCGGCATTCCCTCGTACAGGACACGGTAGACGGTCTCGGTGATGGGCATCTCGACGCCGAGGCGCCGCGCCAGCTCGCGCGCGCTCTTCGCGTTCCGGACCCCCTCCGCCACCTGACCGAGCTCCTGCTGGATCTGCTCGGCCGTCTTCCCCGCGGCGAGGCCGCGCCCCACGGTCCGGTTGCGCGAGAGGTCGGACGAGCAGGTGAGCACGAGGTCGCCGAGCCCGGAGAGGCCGGAGAGCGTGAGCGGGTTCGCCCCCTTGCGAACGGCGAGGCGCGAGATCTCGGCGAGGCCGCGGGTGATGAGGGCGGCGAGCGAGTTCGCGCCGAAGCCGAAGCCGTCCGAGATCCCGGCGGCGATGGCCACGACGTTCTTCACGCAGCCGCCGATCTCGCACCCGACCACGTCGCCCGAGGTGTACGGGCGGAAGGTCTTCGTGTGGAAGGCGTCCTGCACCTGCTTGCGCGATCCGCTCCCAGCGCGCCGCGACGGTGACCGCGGTGGGCAGCCCCTTCGCGACCTCCTTCGCGAAGGACGGGCCGGAGAGGACGGCGATGTACGGGTGGAGCGGCACCGGCAGCACGTCCTCCAGCACCTCGCTCATCGTCATGAGCGTCTCGAGCTCGATGCCCTTCGCGACGCAGACGATGGGCGTCCCGGCGTGGACGTGCCGCTTCGCCTCGATCGCCACCTGCCGCACGGCGTGCGACGGGACCGCGAGCGACGACCAGCTCCGCGCCCTCCAGCGCCTTCGAGATGTCGTGGGCGGCGTGCAGCGACGGCGGGGAGCGCCGACGCCCGGCAGGTAGCGCTCGTTCCGGTGGTTCTTCGCGATGTCGTCGAGGACCGTCGTGTCCTTGTCCCAGGCCGTGACGCGTGTAGCCCTTACCTGCGAGCAGCGAGGCGAGGGCGGTTCCCCAGGAGCCGGCGCCGAGCACGGTGCAACGCATGAACGTCCTCCTTTTCGGTTCAGGGCTATCCTACCCGCGGCCGCGATCCCGAGTGGCACAAACGGGAGCGGCCCCGAGGGGGCGACGGGGCGGAGCTGCCAGCGGTCAGCCGACCGCGGCCGCGACGACGCGCTCGAAGGCCCGTGGGCGGGCGGCGGCGAGGGCGAGCACCTGCCGGCGCAGGGTCGGCCGCCGCGAAAGGGCCAGGAGCGCGCGCGTCCACGCTGCGTACGGCCGGAACCGGCGGCGCCAGGCGAGCTCGTACGGACGGAGCGCGTCGATCCCGGCGCCGCGGGCGAGCGCGGCCGGGAGGAGCGCGGCGAGGTCGTCCGCGCAGCCGAACGCGATCGAGAGCCCTTCGCCCGTGATCGCGTCCACGTACCCGGACGCATCCCCGAGCAGGGCCAGGCGGTCGGCGACCCGGGCGCGAGCGGACTGGGCGAACGGCCCGGCGCCGCGCGGGGCGGACGCCTCCGGCGCCTGCCCGACGCGCCGCGCCACCGCGGGGAACCGCGCCATGAGCTGCCGCGGGTCGCCCGTCCCGGGCTCGTACAGGAACGCGACCCCGACGCGCGCGGGGCCCGAGGGCCAGACGTACGCCTCGACCCGATCGCCGAAGTGGACCTCGACGTCCTCCGACCACGGTGCGACCGCGAAGTGGCGGCGGATCCCGTAGCGCGCCGGCATGCGCGCCGGGAGCGCGAGCCCCTCGCGCCTGCGCGTCGGCGAGTTGAGCCCGTCCGCGGCGACGAGGACCCGGGCCGCGGCCTCCCCGAACGGGCCCTCCACGACGATCGCGCCGGCCTCGCGCCGGTGCCGGACGACGGCGGCCCCCTGCACCACCTCCGCCCCCGCCTCGCGGGCGCGCGCGAGAAGCGCGGCCGAGAGCGCGGTCCTGCGGATCGCGACACCGCCCGGCGCCGGGAGCGCGATGCGCGCCTCTCCCGCCGTGGCGTCCATCCAGCGGATCGCGCGGAGCGCCGAGCGGTCGCCGGCCGGGATCCGGGGGAGGATCCCGAGCGGCTCGAGGGCGCGGACGCCGGCCGGGAGGAGCCCCTCGCCGCACGCCTTGTCGAGCGGCCCCTCGCGCCGCTCGAGGACGAGGACGTCGAGCCCGCGAAGCGCCGCGAACGCGGCGAAGGCGAGCCCCGCGGGGCCGCCGCCCACCACGACCGCGTCGCGCACGCGCGTCACCGGTGGCCTCGTCTCGCGCGGCGATAGGCAAGCTGCGAGCGCGCCGCCTCCACCGCCAGGCGCAGCCCCGTCACCGGCCGCGGGGGGGCGAGCGCGCCCGCCACGAACCTCCGGAGCGCCTCCTGCCGGCGGAGCTTGCCGGATGACGTGCGCGGCAGCGTCCCGGGCGGGAGGATGCGGACGCTGTGCGGGGCGATCCCGGTAAGGTCGAGGATCGCCCGGCGCGCCGCGGCCTCGATCTCGGCGTCGCCCTGCGGAGCCTCGCGCTGGCGCTCCGCCAGGACGAGGAGCGCCTCGCCGTCCCCGTGGGGAGGCTCGAACCCGAGCGCGACGGCGCACCCGGGCCTGAGCCCCGGGACGCCGGCGAGCGCCCCTTCGAACTCCTCGGGCGCCCGGTTCGCCCCGCGCACGATGACGACGTCCTTGGCGCGCCCGTGGACGTAGAGCGCTCCGTCGGCGACGAACCCGAGATCGCCCGTGTCGAGCCAGCCCCCCGCGAGCGCCGCCCGCGTGGCGGCGGGATCGTTCAGGTACTCGCGCATGAGAGAGGGGCTCCGGACGAAGATCCGGCCGAGGCGCGCCTCGCCCGCGAGCGCGCCGGACGCGTCCCGGACCGCGACCTCGACCCCCGGCACGGGCGTTCCGACGGAGACGACCTCCCAGTCCCCGGGTGCGACGACCCCCTCGGCCGCGAGCCGGACCGCGTCGATCCGGCGCCCCTCGAGCGCGCGGCCCGGACGCGCGAACGTGACCGCGAGCGCCGCCTCGGCGAGGCCGTACCCCGCCACGAACGCGGCGGGATCGAATCCGTACGGCCCGAAGCGGGCCGCGAATCGCCGCATCGCCTCCGCCGAGATCGGCTCCGCTCCATCGAACGCGAACCGCCAGCTCGCGAGCGACTGGCCCTCCAGGTCCGCGTCGCCCACCCGCGCTGCTGCGTAGGCATACGCGAAGCTCGGGGCGGCGGAGATCGTTCCGCGGTGGCGCGCGAGGGCCCGGACCCACAGCGCCGGCTTCGCGAGGAAGTGCTCCGGCGGGATGAGGACGAGCGGCCCCGGGTAGCTCATCGCGCCGAGCAGGGCGGCGATGAGCCCCATGTCGTGGTAGAGCGGCAGCCACGAGACGAGGACGTCCTCCGGGCCCGGAGACGTCGTCGCGACGAGAACGTCCGTCTGCGCGACGAGCGCCGCGTGCGTGAGCGCCACCGGCTTCGGATCCACCGTCGAGCCGGACGAGAACTGCACCAGCCCGAGCTCCTCCGGCGCGACGTCGCGCGCGATCCGGGCGGGCACCCGCGCGAGGTCGCCCGCGTCGCGGCAGCCGAGCGGCGGTCGAGCGCGCTCGACGGCGGTCCCGAGCAGCCGGCGCGTCCCGCCGGACGACAGGACGACCTTCGCCCCCGCCACCGCCATCATCCGACCGGTCGCCTGGGCGTACTCCTCCATGCGGCCGAGGCGGACCGGTGGATAGAGCGGCACCGGCACCGCGCCGGCGAGCCATGCGCCGAAGAACGCGTCGAGGAAGGCCGGCTCGGTCCGGAGGACGATGGCGACCCGATCGCCCGGCTCGACACCGAGCGCGGCGAGCGCGGCGGCGGCCCGCTCGGCGCGCGCGTGCACCTCGCCCCAGGACAGGAACGTCTCGCGCTCGTGCAGGTCCACGAACGTGACGCCGGACGGGTGACGCGCGGCGGCCGCGAGCGCCCGCACGAGGGTGCCGTGGCGCGGGGGCGGCGCGGGCGGACCGCGGAGGATCACGGCGCGCCTCCGGCCGCGGCCGGAGGGAGCCGCTCCGGCGGGGCACGCGCCACCACGATGCGCGCGAGGTCCCCGAGCGAGCGCGCGTGGGCGGCGTCGTCATCCGTGAGGACGAGGTGGAACCGATCCTCGACCGCGACGACGAGCGCGAGCAGCGAGAGCGAGTCGAGCCGTGCGCCGAGCGGCTCGTCCGGGGCCGGCGGCTCGCCCTCGAGCTTCAGCTCCTCCCGCGCCATGCGGAGGATCTCGCGCGCGACCGCCGCCTCTCGCTCCGTCATCGTCACCACCGGAGGAGCAGCAGCTCGGCCGAGAAGCCGGGGCCCATCGCCGCGAGGAGCCCCACGTCGCCGGGCCGCGCGTCGCGTGCATCGAGGAAGTCGCCGAGGACGAACAGCACCGAGGCGGAGGACAGGTTCCCGACCTCCTGGAGCGATCGCCACGACCGCGCCAGGGCTGCGGCGGGGAGATCGAGCGCGCGCCGGAACGCCTCGATCACCTTCGGCCCGCCGGTGTGGGCGACCCAGTGCCGCACGTCGCGGCGCGCGAGCCCGTGCTCGGCGAGGAAGGCATCCACGTCGGCGCCGACGCGCGACTCGATCACCTCCGGCACCTTCGCGGAGAGGACCACCTTGAAGCCGGAGTCGCCGACGTCCCAACCCATCACCCACTCCGTGTCCGGGTAGAACACCGAGCGCGTCGCGGCGATGCGCGGCACGAGCGCACCGTCGGCCCGCTCGCCACCCGCGAGGACCACCGCGGCGGCGCCGTCCCCGAACAGGCCGGTCGCGACGAGGTTCGCGACCGACGCGTCGTCGCGCTGGAGCGTGAGCGAGCAGAGCTCGACCGAGAGCAGCACCCCCACGTCGCCCGGAAACGCGCGCAGCGCATCCGACGCGCGCGCGAGCCCGGCCGCTCCCGCGAGGCAGCCGAGCCCGAAGATCGGCGTGCGCTTCACCGACGGCTTGAGGCCGAGACGGTTCATGAGCTTCGCGTCCAGCGACGGCGTCGAGATGCCGGTGACGGTGACGAACCACAGGTGGTCCACGTCGCCGGGTGCGAGGCCGGCCGCGGCGAGTCCCGCCCGGATCGCCGCCTCGCCCACGTCCACGCCGACCCGGATGAACGCGTCGTTCGTCTTCTGGAACGAGTCGAGCGCCGGGTACTCGGACAGCGGGAGGGCGAGGTGCCGGCCGCCGACCTTCGCGGCCCGGTGGACGTCGGCGAGCCGCTCGACGTTGAAGTGGCGCGCTCCCCAGTAGACGGAGAGCGCCTGGATGAGCGTCTCCTGGTCGACGTGGTTGGGCGGCAGCGCGCGGCCGACGGAGAGGATCGCGGGGTGCGGAGGAGGGGCCATCGCGTCCCATGAGGGATGCCCTTCACCGCCGCGCGTTGCAACATCCGCGAGGGGGCGCGCCCGCGATCGCCCCCGAGCTCCCTCCGCGGCAGCGCGGGCGAAAGTCAGGCGTGCGCGAGCGGGAGCGTGAACGTGAAGGTGCTCCCCTCCCCCTGGCGGCTCTCCGCCCAGATCCGCCCGCCGTGCGCCTCGACGAGCTTGCGGACGATGTAGAGGCCCAGGCCGAGCCCCTCCCCCTCGTGCCGCTGGCCGCGGTAGTACCGGTCGAAGACGCGGGGCAGGTCGGCGGAGGAGATTCCCGGCCCGCGATCGGCGACCGAGATCCGCACCATCTGTCCCTCGAGCGCCGCCTCCACCTTCACGCGCGGCTGCGAGTACTTGAGCGCGTTTCCGACGAGGTTCGCGAGGATGCGATCGAGCCGGTCGGGGTCGGCCAGGACGGACGGGAGCCCCTCCGGCACCGCGTTGTCGACGCGCGCGGAGTCGAGGACGCCTTCCGAGGTCGCGAGCATCTCGGCCACGAACGACCGCAGCTCGACCGGCTTCCAGGCGAGCTCGAGCTTTTCCCCCTCGACCCGCGCGGAGTCGGCGAGATCGCGGAGCATGCGGTCCATCCGCCGCGTCGCCGTGAGGATCGCCGCCGACGGGCGCCGCACCGGGTCCTCGGTCAGGCGCAGCAGGCGTTGCGCCTGGAGCATCACGATCTGCAGCGGGTTCCTGAGATCGTGCGACACGGCGCGGAGCAGGTCCTCGCGCTGCTCGGTCGTCTCGCGGAGCCGTCGGATCGTGACGACGAGCTCGTCCTCGACGTGGGCCCGGAGCGCGTCGAGCTCGCGGTACGGCCGGACCACGGCGGCGACGAAGAGGGCGTCGAACACGAACCAGAACGACGCGGCCAGGTACACGTGTCCGGCCACGTTGAACGGATCGTACGGGTGCGCGTAGAGCATGAAGCAGAACTCGGCGTACACCGCCAGCACGAGGGCGACGGCGAGCCGACCCGCGGAGTGGTCTCCGGTGTCGCGCCAGGCCCGCGCGTGCAGGAACGCCCCGATCGCCGCGACTCCGGACACCGCGGCTTCCAGCGCGATCTTCAGCGCCGTGAGCCCCCGTCCCTCCACGAAGAAGATGGCCCGGTCCGGCGGGAGCGCGAGCTCGACGGCGATCGCGCCCACCACCACGGCGAGGACGCCGATCAGGACGCGCCCGCGGCGGAGCAGCGGGCTCTCGCTCTCCCGGCCGATCCGGAGCGCAACCACGAGCGCGCCGACGGTCAGCGCCCGGGCCGCGAGCCAGTAGGCGATCCCGCGCTCGGCCGTCGCCGGCCCGAAGAAGCCGGGCATCCCCGGGAAGCTCATGATGTGCGCGAGCTCGAAGAAGGCGACGCCGAGGAACGCCGGACCGATGAACCGGGCCCGCGCCTCCCGGAACGCGCCCGCGCCTGCGGCGAACCACTGCACCGCGAAGGTCGCGATCGCCCCCGCGACGACCAGGGCCTCGAAGGCGGTGTGGACGGGCACGTACAGGGACATCGGGAACGCGAGCCCGAACGGCTGGGCCACCAGGAGCAGCACGATCGGGACGGCCGCGAGGGAGAGCGCGACCGCCGCGCGCGCGGCGCTTTGCCTGGTCCTCTCGGGCAGTCCCTTCATCTCGTCCCCGCTGGGTCGAGTATGCAATCGTCCGTCCTCGCGGTCCACGCCGCCGGGGTACCGCTTGCCAAGGCCCCGCCCGGTCTTACGTTCGCGCCATGCGACCGGAAAAGCTCACCGTGAAGGCCCAGGAGGCGCTCGCCGGCGCCCAGGCCGAGGCGCGCCGCCGCGATCACCAGGCGGTGGACGTGGAGCACCTCGTCCTGGCCTTGCTCGCGCAGGAGCAGGGGATCGCGCGCCCCATCCTGGACAAGATCGGAGCCGAGCCGTCGCTCGTCGTGTCCCGGATCGAGGACGAGCTGCGCAGCGTCCCGAGCGTGTCGGGCGCCGAGCCGTACCTCGCGAACCGGCTCGCGAAGCTGGTGGACCGCGCCGAGGGCGAGGCGAAGAAGCTCAAGGACGAGTACGTCTCGACCGAGCACCTCCTGCTCGCCGCGGCGCAGGAAAAGACCGGCGCGGGCGAGGCGCTCCGAGCGTCGGGGGCTACCGCCGAGCGCATCCGCGAGGCGCTCAGGGACGTCCGCGGCAGCGCGCGCGTGACGTCGCCCGAGGCGGAGAGCCAGTACCGCGCCCTCGAGAAGTACGCCAAGGATCTCACGGAGCTCGCCCGGCAAGGGAAGCTCGACCCGGTGATCGGGCGCGACGACGAGATCCGGCGCATCATCCAGATCCTCTCGCGCCGTACCAAGAACAACCCGGTGCTGGTGGGCGATCCCGGTGTCGGCAAGACCGCGATCGTGGAGGGGCTCGCGCGCCGGATCGTGGACGGCGACGTGCCGGAGGGGCTCAAGGGGAAGCGGCTCCTCGGGCTCGACCTCGGCGCGATGGTCGCCGGGGCCAAGTACCGCGGCGAGTTCGAGGAGCGGCTCAAGGCGGTGCTGAAGGAGGTGGTCGCTTCCGAGGGGAGCATCATCCTCTTCATCGACGAGATGCACACCATCGTCGGCGCGGGCGCCGCCGAGGGGGCGATGGACGCGGGCAACATGCTGAAGCCCGCCCTGGCGCGCGGCGAGCTGCACGCCATCGGCGCGACCACGGTGAACGAGTACCGCAAGCACGTCGAGAAGGACCCGGCCCTCGAGCGCCGCTTCCAGCCGGTGTTCGTCGGCGAGCCGTCCGTCGCCGACACCATCTCCATCCTGCGCGGCCTGAGGGATCGCTACGAGCTGCACCACAAGGTGCGGATCCAGGACGCCGCCCTCGTGGACGCGGCGCGCCTGTCGCACCGGTACATCACCGACCGCTTCCTCCCCGACAAGGCCATCGATCTCATGGACGAGGCGGCGAGCCGCCTTCGCATCGAGATCGACTCGATGCCGACGGAGGTCGACGAGGTCCGCCGGCGCATCGCCCAGCTCGAGATCGAGCGGCAGGGGCTCGTGAAGGAGCAGGACGAGGCGTCCCGGGCGCGCCTCGCGCAGGTGGAGAAGGACCTCGCCCGGCTGAACGAGGAGTTCACCCATCTGAAGTCGCGGTGGGACGCGGAGAAGGGGGTCATCCAGGAGATCTCCCAGGTGAAGGCGGAGATCGACGCGCTCCGGACCGAGCAGACGCGCGCCGAGCGCGAGGCGAACTTCCAGAAGGCGGCCGAGATCAAGTTCGGCCGGCTCCCCGAGCTCGAGCGGAAGGTCCACGACGCGCAGGCGCGCCTCGCCGAGCTCCACAAGGGCGGCGCGATGCTGCGCGAGGAGGTCACGCCGGAGGAGATCGCCGAGGTCATCTCCAAGTGGACGGGAATCCCGGTGTCGAAGCTGCTCGAGGGCGAGGTCGAGAAGCTCCTCGGGATGGAGGACCGGCTGAAGCTGCGCGTCGTCGGGCAGGAGGAGGCGGTGCAGGCCGTCTCCGCCGCGGTCCGCCGGGCGCGCGCCGGGCTGCAGGACCCGAATCGCCCCATCGGCTCCTTCATCTTCCTCGGCCCCACCGGCGTCGGGAAGACCGAGACGGCGCGCGCCCTCGCCGAGTTCCTCTTCGACGACGAGCAGGCGATGGTCCGCCTCGACATGTCCGAGTACATGGAGAAGCACGCGGTGTCGCGCCTCATCGGCGCGCCGCCCGGGTACGTCGGGTACGAGGAAGGCGGCCAGCTCACCGAGGCCGTGCGGCGCCGGCCGTACGCGGTGATCCTCTTCGACGAGATCGAGAAGGCGCACCACGACGTGTTCAACGTGCTGCTCCAGATCCTCGACGACGGCCGGCTCACCGACGGTCAGGGGCGGACGGTGGACTTCCGGAACGCCGTCGTGATCATGACCTCGAACGTCGGCTCGCAGGAGATCCAGCGGCTCGCGGGACGGCCGGGCGCCGACGTGCAGGCGATCCGGGAGGCGGCGCTCGAGAACCTCCGCACGGAGTTCCGCCCCGAGTTCCTGAACCGGGTGGACGAGATCGTCGTGTTCCGTCCGCTCACCCGCGACCACGTCGGCCGGATCGTGGAGATCCAGCTCGGACGCCTCCACAAGCTCCTCGAGGATCGGCGGATCTCGATCGAGCTCACCCCGGCGGCGCGCGAGGCGATCGCGGATGCCGGGTACGATCCGGTCTACGGGGCGCGGCCGCTCAAGCGCGCCATCCAGCGGATGATCCAGGACCCCCTCGCGACGAAGCTGCTGCGCGGCGAGTTCAAGCCGGGCGACCACGTCGTCGTGGACGAGACGGAGGACGGCAACATCACCTTCCGCAAGGGGGAGCGCGCCCTCGAGGGGGAAGTGGTCATCCACTGACCGGCGCGGTCTCCGGGAGCGGCTCGCGTCGAACGAGCATGCGCACGAGCACGGCGAGCGCGAGCGCGGCCAGCACGTGCTTCAGCGTGTGCCCGCTCACGACGCCGCCCGCGCGGAACACGGCGGCGTCGCCGAGCTCGGCCGCCTTCGCGAGCACGTACAGCGCGAGCGCGACGAGCCAGTCGGCGCCGTGGGTGTACCTCGCCGGGAACAGCGCCGACAGGAGGGGGATCGCGGCCATCGGGTAGAGCTGCATGAGGACGTACGGGCGCAGGTCTCCCGCGCCCCGCGCCTCGGTGAAGTGCCAGTAAGCGACCGAGAGCACTCCCAGCGTGACGAGCGGCGCGAGCAACCGCGCCCCCGCCGCCGGCCGGATCCGCTCGCCGACGACCGCCGCGAGCACGGCCCCGAACGCGGCCGCCATCGGCAGGCGATCCCAGACGAGCGTCGCGTTCGAGGGAGCGAGGTGGTACCAGGCCGACCCAGGACCGATGAGCGCCACGCTCGCGAAGAAGGTGAGCCACGGCAGCCGCTCACGCGGGTCGGCGAAGCGCGCCAGCCTCCCGACCGCGATCACGCCGGCCGCGCCGACGGCGACGAACATCGCGTTCGAGAGGACGTTCGCGGCCGAGGGCACCCCCGCCCACGCGCGGCCGTCCGCGAACGCGTGGTACGCAGGGTCCTGCCCGATGCGCGGGAGCACGAGCGCCGCGAGGACAGGCGCGGCCGCGCACGTCACGACCAGGGCACCTCGCCATCGGCGCGGGCGTGCGACGGGCGCGGTGTGGGGGTGCAGCATCGAGGGATCTCCGGGCATCGAGGACGATCCCGTCCCATCGCCGTGAGACGCGCAAGGGGCGGCGTGTGACGCAGGACGTCACCCTGCACCAGGGTTCGCGATTCGTGCGCGCGCGCGACCGCCTCACGCTCGCCTGGTCGCGCGGCGTCGCCGCATGGCTGTGCGCGCGCGGTCGCGCACCGCGCAGGCGCTCCGCGCCGCGTCCCAGCCCGCGCGCAGGTAAGACCGCCGCAAGTCGGGCCGGAAGAAGCCGCTGAACGAGCCGCCCTCGAGCGGCCGCTCCGGCCGGATCTCGACCAGCTCGAGCTGACGGAACGTGCGGGCGTCGCGCCCATACAGCGCCTCGATGACCTCGGCACGCGCCGCGGGCGCGAGCTGCCGGCGCGCCACGAGGCGGTCGAGGGCGGCGAGCCAGCCGTTCACGGCGCGCGCCTCCGCGAGATCCCGCACGAGCCGCTCGTGGATCAGGATGTCGACGAGCCGCGTGAGCAGGCCGACGCCGCCGAGCTCGCGCGCGGCCGCCTCCGGGATCGAGGCGTCCGCCGGGGCCGCGACGATCACGTAGACGGACGTCACGTCGGGCTGTCGCTCGATCGCCTGCTTCACGGGGGTGTTGTTCACGACGCCGCCATCGACGCACGGGCCCAGGCCGTCGAGCACCACCGGCTTGAACGCGTACGGGAACGCCGCCGACGCGACCGCCGCCTGGAACATCCGTCCGCGCCGGGCCGGATCGTCGAAGTCCCGCGCCTCGAAGCGCTCGACCGCCTCGAACGAGGTCGGCACGGCCGGTACGCCGGCGAGCGGCGCCACGACGAGGCCAAGCGCGACCGGCTGCGGGGAAACGCGGCCGCTGCGCAGCCGCGCGCAGGCCTCGTCCAGCAGTGCCACGATCCGCTCCGATCCCGAGATGCCGCCGAAGCGGACCGCGCTCCCCAGATCCGCGTCGAGGATCCGCGATGCGCCGGCGCGGTCGCGCCAGAGCCGGACGAGCTCCTTCGCCGCGCTCAAAGGCCGGCCCGCGCGGACCCCGGCGGCGACCACGGTCGCGTTGAGCGCACCGGAGCTCGTCCCGACCACGGCGCGGATGGGCGTCCCTTCCTCCCCGAGCTTCAGCGTGAGCTGCGCGAGCGCGCCCGCTGCGAACGCGCCCTTCGCAACCGCGCCGCCGACCACGATCGCGGCGCCGCCCCGTCCGTTCCGCCTCATGCGCTCCCCCGTCAGGTTCACGTGCAGTCCAGGCGCACGGTCCCCCGCCGGCCCAGGGCGATCAAGCGCCCCGTCGAAGCGCCCCGGACGTGGCAGGGGCCGGGCGCGCCCGAGCGCCGCGCACCCAGCGCACCTCGACCACGACGCCCACCTGCCATCCGGGACGGTTCGCATCGGCGCTCACCGAGCCCTCCCGCCCGGTAGGCCGCAGCCGCGGCGCCCGGCCGGCGCGCCGCCGAGCGCGCTTGAATTGACCGCCAGTCCGTCCCGATTATCGATCTCAAGGGGCCGCCGCGCGCGGCCGGGAAGGGATCAGATGTCGCACTCGTTCGATCGGTACTGGCCGATCCCGCTCCGGATCATCGTCGGGATCGCGTTCATGGTGCACGGCGCCCCGAAGCTCTTCAGCGCCCGGGGGCACCAGGGCTTCCAAGCCATGCTCGCGCAGATGGGCGTGCCCGCACCGCAGCTCATGTCCTGGGTCGTCGGGATCGTGGAGTTCTTCGGAGGAGCCGCGCTCATCCTCGGCGTGCTCACCTGGATCGTGGCGGCGCTGCTGATCGTCGAGATGCTCGTCGCGCTGCTCGCAGTCCACCTGCCGGCGGGCTTCCTGTTCGTCCAGATCAAGGGGATGTCCGACCAGGGACCCATCTTCGGCATGCCCGGTTACGAGGTGAACCTCGTCTACATCGCCGGGCTCCTCGCGCTCTTCATCGGCGGCCCCGGGCCGCTCTCCATCGACGAGCGGGTGGCCAAGGCGGAGAGCCCGATCCATCCGCCGTGGTGGCGGCGCCGCGAAGCGCACGTCTGATGGCGACGCCCGCTCGTTCAGCTTCGCCCGGCGGCGCCGACTCCGCTCCCGCGGCGGAGCACGGCGATGACCCCCGCGCTCGCGCCGAGGCTCAGGATCACCGCTCCGGCGACGAGCGCCACCTCCGCCCGCGTCCGCGCCGGTCCCGGCGGCCAGGCGAGGACCGCGCCGAGGCAGGCGTACCCAAGCTGTGAAGGGATCGTACCGACGAAGCTCCCGAGCGCGAACGCGGAGAGCCGCGTCGGCGTCGCGCCGAACGCGAAGTTCAGGATGGAGAACGGCGCCACGGGCGTGAGCCGGAGCAGCACCACGAGACGCATGCCGCCTCGCCCGATGGCGCGGGCGGCGCGCGCGATCCGCCCGTCGCCGCGCGCGATCGTCTCGGGATCGCGCGCCACGACGCGCCCGACCAGGAAGGCGCTGCACCCGCCGATCGTCGCCGCCGGGACGGCGAGCGCCGCCCCCGCGATCGGCCCGTACGCCGCTCCGGCCGCCGCCGTGATGGGCGAGAGCGGGAGCCCGAGGAGCGCGGCCCCCACGTACGCGACCGCGTGCAGGAGGACGCCGGCGAGCCCGGCGCCGCGCGCCGCGTCGAGGTAGACGCGGGCGCGCTCGTCGAGCGAGAGCGCGTGCGCGGCGAGGAGCACGACGGCGAGGAGCGCCGCGCCGACGACGGCCCGCCGGAGCGCGGGCGCGCGCGCCGGAAGAAGCTCCTCGGCCTGCGACGGTTCGCTCACCGCGCCAGCATGACACGGCGGCGTCCCGGGCCGCACCGCGGCCCCCGGCGATCGCACGCGACGCTCTACTTCGCCTGGATGAAGCCTTCAGAGGTGAGCAGCTCCGCGGTGAGCACCGCGCCGCCCGCAGCGCCTCGCACGGTGTTGTGCGACAGCGATACGAACCGGTAGTCGAAGAGGGCGTCCGGGCGGAGCCGGCCGATGGCCACGCCCATCCCGTTCCCGATGTCCCGGTCGAGCTTGGTCTGCGGACGGACGTCGTCGTCGAAGTACGTGAGGAACGGCTTCGGCGCGGAGGGGAGGCCCATCTTCTGGGGCTTCGGGACCCAGCTCTTCCACAGCTCGATCACCTCCGCCTTGTCCGGCTTGCGGTCGAACTGCACGAACGCGGCCGCCATGTGGCCGTCGCTCGCCGGGACCCGGATGCACTGCGCGGTGATGACGGGATCCTTCGCCCTCTCGATCTTCCCTCCGGCGATGGAGCCCCAGATCTTCATCGGCTCCTGCTCGGACTTCTCCTCCTCGCCCTTGATGAACGGGATCACGTTGTCGACCATGTCCGGCCACGTCTCGAAGGTCTTCCCCGCGCCGGAGATCGCCTGGTACGTGCAGACCGCGATCCGCTTCGGCCCGAACCTCATGAGCGGGTGGATCGCGGGGACGTAGCTCTGGAGCGAGCAGTTCGGCTTCACCGCGATGAACCCGCGCTTCGTCCCGAGCCGCTTCCGCTGCACCTCGACGATCGCCGCGTGCTCCGGGTTCACCTCGGGGATCATCATCGGCACGTCGGGGGTGCCGCGGTGCGCCGAGTTGTTCGACACGACCGGGGTCTCGGCCCTCGCGTAGTCCTCCTCGAGCTTGGCCGTCTCCTCCTTCGACATGTCCACCGCGCAGAAGACGAAGTCCACCTGCCCGGCGATTTCCTTCACGTCGGACGCGTTCCGGACGGTGAGGCCGGCGACCGCCGCCGGGATCGGCGACCGGAGGGCCCAGCGCCCCTTCACCGCGTCGGCGTACTTCTGCCCGGCCGAGTTCGCGCTCGCCCCGAGGAGCGTGACCTCGTACCAGGGGTGGTTCTCGAGCAAGGAGAGGAAGCGCTGGCCGACCATGCCCGTCGCGCCGAGGACGCCGACCTTCAGCTTCTTCTGGGACATCTTTTTCCTCCGAAAAGGGGTGAGAATTTAACACAGGCCCCGCGGCGCGCCGAAGAAGCTCCGAGCGTCAGTAAAAGACCTCTTCGAGGCTGAGGCCCTGGGGAGGCGCGGTCGGACCGGCCGCCTTGCGATCGCGGCCAGCCAGCAACACCGGGAGGGAGCCGGGCGAGCGCTTCCCCTGTCCCACCTCGACGAGCGTGCCGACCAGGTTCCGCACCATGTGCTTCACGAAGGCGGTCGCCTCCACCACGACGTCGATCCGCCCTCCGGACACGCCGATCACGTCGAGCCGCCGGACCTCGCGCACGGCGTGGTGCGCCTCGCAGTCGGCCGCCTGGAACGCAGCGAAGTCGTGCCGGCCCACCAGGTGGCGCGCCGCCTCCTGCATCGCGGGGACCTCGAGCGCCCCGAAGAGCTGCCACGACACGAGCCGGCTGAGCGGCGCCCGCGTGGAGACGTTCTCGATGACGTATCGGTAGCGCTTTCCGCGCGCGCTCCGCCGCGCGTCGAAGCCGTCCGGCTCCACGGTCGCCGCGCGCACCGCCACGTCCTGCGGCAGGATGGCGTTCATCCCCTTCACGTACGCGGAGAGGGGCAGCGGCCGCTCCTCGGGGAAAGACGCGACCTGGCCGAGGGCGTGGACTCCGGCGTCGGTGCGGCCCGCGGCGGTGACGCGCCGGGGCGACTTGTGGAGCGTCGCGAGGGCGCGCTCCACCTCCGCCTGGATCGACGGACCGTTGAGCTGGAGCTGCCAGCCGACGTAGCGGGTCCCGTCGTACTCGAGCACGAGCTTCACGACCGGCACGGCCGGAACCTAGCACGGCCCGGATCGGGCGGCCCCCGCCCGCTGCTCCATCGTTTGACCGCGCGGCGCGAGCCGCGCTATACGGCGCGTTTCAGCGTTCGTTGAACGGACGCTCCCCCGGAGGGCGGGCACTCCATGGTGAAGGACCAGGTCATCCTGGCGCAGCTCGACGCCACCGCCGAGCGCGGCGTCCGTCCGGAGCGCGCCAAGGCTGCCCTCGCCGACGTGCCGGCGCTCTCCGAGAACCTCTTCGCGCTCGAGGAGCAGCTCACCCGCGCGACGCACGATGCCGAGGACAAGCTCAAGGGCGCGGCGCGCCACCTCGTGTCCGCGGGCGGGAAGCGGATCCGGCCGATGGTCACGCTCCTCTCCTGTGGCGCGTGCAGCGGCGACATGCGGAGCGCCGTCCCGTTCGCCGTCGCCGCCGAGCTCACCCACTCGGCGACCCTGCTCCACGACGACGTGATCGACGACGGCCCGATGCGGCGTGGGCAGGCCGCCTCGCGCGTCATCTGGGGGAACGCGGTCTCGGTGCTCTCGGGCGACTGGCTGCTCACCCGCGCCCTCGAGATCGTCTCGGGGGAGCCGGCTCACCGCGCTGCGCTGCCGCCGCTCCTCGCGACGATGCGCCGGCTCGTGGAAGGCGAGGTCCTGCAGCTCTCGCTGCGGGGATCGTTTGCCGCAACCGAGCGGGACTACCTCGCCGTCGTGGTGGGGAAGACCGCTTCCCTGTTCGGCTGGGCCGCCGCCGCAGGCGCGTGGGCGGCCGGCGTCACCGGCGAGGTGCCCGCCGCGCTCGTCCAGTTCGGCGAGGGGATCGGCATCGCGTTCCAGCTCGTGGACGACGCCCTCGACTACGCGGCCGACCCGGGCCTGCTCGGGAAGCGGCTCGGGACGGACCTCCTCGAGGGCAAGGCGACCCTGCCGCTCATCCGGGCGTGCGAGGCGGAGCCCCGGCTCCGGGAGCGGCTGCGCGCGCTCGTGGATGGCCAGGCGGACGGCGACGCCGTCGCCGGCGAGGTGATCGACGTCGTGAAGCGGGTCGGCGGCGTCGACGCTGCGCGCGCCATGGCACGCGAGCACACCCGCGTGTCACTCGCGGCGCTCGACGAGGTCCCCGACGGGCCGCACCGGCGCGCGCTGCGCGAGGCGGCGCTGTCGCTGACCGAGCGGGCGTTCTGACCGCGCGACCCTCCGCCGCGTTTGCGCCTTGAAGTGAAGCACCCCGTCGGGGATGCTCGGCAAGGTCGTCCTACACTCGACGGAGGGAACACCCATGCGGAAGATGTGCTCGGTCCTGTTGGCGCTGTTCGTGCTCGCTCCCGCGGCCGCGCGGGCGCAGTTGAGCGTGGGGGCGCGGACTGGATACGCGATCCCCCTCGGCGACGCCGACGGCAGCGCCGCGATGAGCGACGTCGTGAGCGGCCAGATCCCGCTCCACCTCGACGTCGACTACCGCTGGAATCAGCTCTCCGCGGGCGGCTACCTCTCGTACGGGTTCGGGGACGTCGCCGGCGCGACGAAGGACCTGTGCAACGCCTTCGGCGCGAGCTGCTCCTCGAGCACGCTCCGCATCGGGGCGCAGCTCGCGTGGCGGTTCGACCCGCAGCCGCCGGCCGGGGTGGTCGGCTCCTGGGTCGGCCTCGGGCTCGGATACGACGCGGTGACCTTGAAGCTCGCCTCGACGGACGTCACGATGAGCGGGACCGAGCTCATCTTCCAGGGCGGCTACGACTGGCAGATCGGCCAGAGCGGCTCGCTCGGCGCGTTCGCGTCCTTCTCGCTCGGCCAGTACTCGGAGATCAGCGGCCCCGTGAGCGGAACCATCTCCGATAAGAAGATGCACGAGTGGCTCACCCTCGGCATCCGCGGGAGCTTCGGCTTCCCGAAGTGACCGGGACGAGGCCCGCGCGGATCCCGGCGATCCGCGCGGGCCGTCGTGTCTTCAACGATCGTTGAAAGAAACCGTGGCTCGGTGGTAGAGATCCGCCCGCCATGGCCTACCGCTCGCTCCGCGAGTTCCTCGATCGGCTCGACGGCGCGGGCGAGCTGGTCCGCGTGAAGGAGCGCGTCGACCCCGTCCTCGAGATGGCGACCCTCGCCGATCGCGCCGCGAAGCAGGGCGGCCCCGCCTTCCTCTTCGAGAACCCCGCCTCCGGCGCGTTCCCGGTCGCGATGAACCTCTTCGGCACGCGCCGGCGCACGAGCTGGGCGCTATCGTGCGACGACCTCGAGGATCACGCGCGGGAGCTCCGCGCGCTCCTGCGCATGGCCCCGCCCCAGTCGTTCTGGGACAAGCTGAAGATGCTCCCCAAGCTCGGGAAGCTCGCCGCGATGGCGCCGAAGCACGTGTCGTCGGGCGCTTCGCAGGAGGTGGTCGACCGCTCGCCCGACCTGGGGAAGCTGCCGGTGCTCACCACCTGGCCGCACGACGGCGGCCCATTCCTGACGCTCCCCCAGGTGATCACCCGCGATCCGGAGACCGGGATCCGGAACGTCGGGATGTACCGGCTCCAGATCCTCGGCCCGCGGCGCCTCGCGATGCACTGGCAGCTCCACAAGACCGCGAACGCCCACTTCCGCGAGTACCGGAGGCGCGGCGAGCGGATGCCGGTCGCGATCGCGCTCGGCGGCGACCCGGCCCTGACCTACTGCGCGTCCGCTCCGCTGCCGCCGAACGTCGACGAGTACCTCTTCGCCGGGTTCCTGCGGGGCGAGGCGGTGCGGATGGTGAAGGGGGTGGCGACCGACCTCGACGTCCCGGCGGACGCGGACCTCGTGATCGAGGGGTTCGTGGACACCTCGGCGCCCCTCGTTCGAGAGGGGCCGTTCGGCGATCACACCGGGTTCTACTCGCTCGCGGACGACTACCCTGCGCTCGACGTCGTGGCGGTGACGCACCGGAACGACGCGGTCTACCCGGCGACCGTCGTCGGCCCGCCGCCCGTAGAGGATCAGTGGCTCGGGAAGGCGACCGAGCGGATGTTCCTGCCGATGCTCCAGATGATCTTCCCGGAGATCGTCGACATGGCGATGCCGGTGGAGGGCGTGTTCCACAACCTCTGCCTCATCTCCATCAAGAAGGAGCACCCCGGCCAGGCGAAGAAGGTCATCCACGGCCTGTGGGGCTCGGGGCAGATGGCCCAGACGAAGACGCTCGTCGTGTTCGACCACGACGTGGACGTGCAGGACGTCTCGCAGGCGGCTTGGCGCGCGTTCGCGAACGTCGACGTGAAGCGCGACCTCGTCATCGCCGATGGTCCGGTGGACGTGCTCGATCACGCCGCGAGCCACTTCGCCTTCGGCGGGAAGATCGGGGTGGACGCGACCCGCAAGTGGCAGGAGGAGGGCGGGCGCGAGTGGCCGGAGGTGTGCGTCCACCCGCCGGAGGTGGTCGCCCGCATGGACGCGCTGTACGAGCGGCTCGTCCCGTCGGCGCCGAAGCCGCGCCGGCCGCGGATCGCGCCGCCGCCGGCAGCCTCGTGGACGCCGCCCCGCGGGGGGAACCTCCAGTGACCATCCCGCTCCCGGGCGAGGGACCGCGCGCGGGCGCCGTCCGCGCCATGTTCGACCGGATCGCGCCCTCGTACGATCTCCTGAACCGCGTGATGACGCTCCGGGTCGATCAGGCCTGGCGCGGGAAGCTCCTGCGCGTCCTCGCGCCGCGGCCAGACGAGACGCTGCTCGACCTCTGCGCCGGCACGATGGACGTCGCCGACCTCGCCCGCCGCCGCGCTCCCGGCCTGCGGGTCGTCGCCGCCGACTTCTCGTTCCGGATGCTCGCCCGCGGCGTCGAGAAGACGGGGCTCCCGGCCAGCCAGGCCGATGCGCTCGCGCTGCCTTTCCGCGCGCGCGTGTTCGACCTCGCCACCGTCACCTTCGGGATGCGGAACCTCGACTCGTACCAGACCGGGCTCTCGGAGCTGGCGCGGGTCCTTCGCCCGGGCGGCCGGCTGGGCGTCCTCGAGCTCTTCCGCTCGGAGTCCGCCGGCTCGCGCCTCGTCCACGGCGCGTACAACCGCCTCGCGCTGCCGGTGCTCGGGCGGATCCTCTCGCCCGATCCGGAGGCG
Source organism: uncultured delta proteobacterium (assembly GCA_963721145.1). Classification (GTDB taxonomy): domain Bacteria; phylum Myxococcota; class Myxococcia; order Myxococcales; family Anaeromyxobacteraceae; genus Anaeromyxobacter. Next base: position 1,581,570 of record CAVRIC010000002.1, read on the forward strand.
TACCGCTACCTCGTCGAGTCGATGGAGCGGTTCGCCTCGCGCCCGGAGTTCGAGGATGCCGCGCGCAGCGCGGGGTTCCGGGACGTCCGGGGCGAGACGCTGTTCCCCGGAGTGTGCGGCCTCGTCACGGCGGTGCGTGCGTGAGGGCGACACGCGCGAGCATCGCGCCGCGGCGGGTGGCGCCATGAAGCTCGTCGTGGCCGTCTCCGGCGCGTCCGGCGCGCCCTACGCGAAGCGGCTCCTCGACTTCCTCGCCACCGACGGCGAGAAGCACGGCGTGTCGGCGGACCTCGTCTTCACCCAGACCGGCAAGCAGGTCTGGAAGCAGGAGATCGGGGCGGAGCCGAGGTACCCATTCACCGTCTGGAAGAACCAGGACTTCACCGCGCCGTTCGCCTCCGGCTCGTCGCTCTACGACGGCATGGTGGTGATCCCCTGCTCGGCCGGCGCCCTCGCCCGGATCGCCTACGGCATCTCGGTGGATCTCGTCGGCCGCGCCGCGGACGTGATGCTGAAGGAGCGCCGGCGGCTCGTCCTCGTCCTCCGCGAGACGCCCATCTCGCTCGTGCACGCGCGGGCGATGACCCAGGTGATCGAGGCGGGCGCGTTCGTGATGCCGGCCTCGCCCTCGTTCTACTCGGGGCCGAGGACGATCGACGAGCTCGTCGACACGGTGGTCGCGCGCGTGCTCGACCGGCTCGGCCTCCCGAACGAGCTGATGAAGCGCTGGGATGGCATGAGCCTGACTTCTGGCCGGCGGGATGAAGCCCCCCCGGAATCGACGGAGGATCTCTAGAGATGCCCATCTCCGCCCTCGCCCACCGCGCCCTCGAGCGCGACGGCCTCGGACCGATCCGCGACAAGGTCCTCGCCGGCACGAGGATCACCGACGGGGACGCGCTCCGGCTCCTCGAGGCGGCCGATCTCGCCGCGGTGGGCGCGCTCGCGAACCACGTGCGGGAGGCGCGGCACGGCGATCTCGCCTTCTACAACCGCAACGTCCACCTGAACCCGACCAACGTGTGCGTGGCGACCTGCAAGTTCTGCTCGTTCGCGCGGCCGGACGACAAGGCCGCCTCGGACGGCTACACGATGAGCGTGGACGAGGCGGTCGAGAAGGTGCTGTCGCGCCGGCCGCTCGGGATCACCGAGGTCCACATGGTCGCGGGGCTCCACCCGACCCTGCCCTGGGACTACTACACCGAGCTCCTCCGCCGGATCCGCGCCGCCTGGCCCGAGCTGACCATCAAGGCGTTCACGGCCATCGAGATCCACTACTGGGCGCAGAGGTACGGCAAGAGCTACGCGCAGGTGCTCACGGAGCTGCGCGACGCCGGCATGGACACGATGCCGGGAGGCGGAGCCGAGATCTTCGCGCCGCGCGTGCGCCGGAAGATCTGCGACGACAAGGCGACCGCCGACGAGTGGCTCGAGATCCACCGCACCGCCCACCGGCTCGGGATCAGGACCAACTCGACCATGCTCTACGGCCACATCGAGCGGCTGGACGAGCGGGTCGACCACATGCGCCGGCTGAGGGAGCTGCAGGACGAGACCGGCGGATTCCAGGTCTTCATCCCGCTCGCGTTCCACCCCGAGCACAACATGATCGGGAAGGCGTTCCCGAAGCCCACCGGCTACGACGCGCTCCGGACCCTCGCCGTCGCGCGCCTGTACCTCGACAACTTCGATCACGTGAAGGCGTACTGGGTGTCGCTCGGCGAGCGGCTCGCGCAGGCCGCGCTCGCCTTCGGCGTGGACGACCTCGACGGCACCGTGCTCGAGGAGCGCATCTACCACATGGCCGGGGCGACGGTGCCGCAAGCGCTGTCGGAGCGCACGCTCCACGAGCTCATCCGCGCAGCGGGGCGGGTCCCGGCCGAGCGCGACTCGCATTACCGGATCCTGAAGGTGCATCACCATCTTGACTCGGGGGCCATGACGCCGGCCTCCCCGACCTTCCTCGCTCCGGTCCAGCCTCATCCGGCTGCCCCTCCCGTTGCCACTCGCGGCTGACCCCATGCCCAAGCTCCGCGCCGCCGCGATCTCGTACCTCAACACCTGGCCGCTCACCGTCGGCCTGGAAGGCTCCCGGCGCATCGAGGTGGTGAAGGCGGTGCCCTCGGGCTGCGCCACGATGCTCGAGAGCGGCGAGGTGGACCTCGCGCTCGTGCCGGTCGGCGCCATCGCAGGCAAGGACTACGAGATCGTCCCCGGGCTCGCGATCGGCTGCGACGGCCCCGTCCAGACCGTCCTCCTCGTCGGCGAGCAGTCGCCGGTGGTCTGGGACGAGGTGTTCCTCGACACCGCCTCGCGGACCTCGGTCGTCCTCGCTCGCATCGTCCTCGACGACATGGGCGTTCGCCCGCGCTACACGCCGATGCCGTCCGAGGAAGGCGTCGCGAAGGCGGTCGGGACGAAGGGCGCGCTGGTGATCGGCGATCGTGCGTTCGACGTCCGCAAGAACCAGGTGCTCGATCTCGGCCGCGAGTGGAGCCGGCTCACCGGGCTGCCGTTCCTGTTCGCGGTCTGGGCGGCGCGCCCGGGCGTGCTCCAGCCCGAGGACGTGCACGAGCTCATGCGCGCGGCGGCGCACGGGCTCGGCGTGCGGACGGAGCTCGCGCAGCGGTTCGCGCGCGAGCGCGGGGACGACCCGGAGCGTTACCGGCGCTACCTCACGCAGCGGATCCGGTATGCCGTCGGGCCCTACGAGCTGCAGGGAGTCGAGGCGTTCCTGGCGAAGGCCGCCGAGAAGGGCTTCCTCCCCCCGACGAAGCTCCGCTTCGCGGACGACCACCTCCGCACCGTACGGACCCGCCGCGTGGTCTCGCTCGAGACGGCGCTCCAGAAGGGCGCCGACGGCGAGCGGCTCGACGCGGACGAGGCGGAGCTGCTCGACGAGAAGGCGCCGATCCTCGAGCTCGGCCTCGCGGCCGACCTGCGCCGCCGCGTCCTCCACGCAGACGGCGTCGTCACCTACATCGTTTCACGCAACGTCAACTACACGAACGTCTGCACCACGGCTTGCCACTTCTGCGCCTTCTACCGCCCGCGCGGCCACGCCGAGGCCTACGTCCTCGGGCGGGACGAGCTGGCGCGCAAGATCGACGAGACGGTGGCGCTCGGCGGGATCGAGATCCTGCTGCAGGGCGGGCTGCACCCGGACCTTGGCATCGAGTGGTACGAGGAGCTCTTCCGCTGGGTGAAGGCGCGCTGGCCCGATGATCAACCTGCACGCCCTCTCCCCCGAGGAGATCTGGCACATCGCGCGGACGAGCGAGCTCGAGCTGGGCGCCACCATCGAACGGCTCGTCGCGTCCGGGCTCGACTCGATCCCGGGCGGCGGCGCCGAGGTGCTCGACGACGAGGTGCGCCGGCGCATCGCGCCGCTCAAGTGCTCGACCGACGAGTGGCTCACCGTGATGCAGGCCGCGCACGAGAAGGGGCTCCGGAGCACCGCCACGCTCATGTTCGGCGTCGGCGAGGAGGCGCGTCACCGCGTGAACCACCTCTTGCGGCTGCGCGAGCTGCAGGACCGAGACGAGCGGGTTCACCGCCTTCATCTGCTGGCCCTTCCAGTCCATGAACACGCGCCTCACGCCTTCGGATACGAGCGCGCATGCGTACCTCCGCACGAACGCGCTCTCCCGGCTCGTCCTCGACAACGTGCCCAACCTCCAGGCGTCCTGGGTGACGATGGGCGGCGGCGTCGCGCAGGCGGCGCTGCACATGGGCTGCAACGACTTCGGGTCGGTGATGATCGAGGAGAACGTGGTCTCCGCGGCGGGCACCACGTTCCAGATGGACGCGGAGGAGGTCGAGCGGCACATCCGCGACGCGGGGTTCCATCCGGCGCGCCGCAACATGAAGTACGAGCGGCTGGGGAACGCGGCCGCATGACACGTCGTGTCGTCAGCGCGCCGTGGGTGCTCGCCGGACGCTCCGGGCGCGTCGTGCGGGACGGCGCCGTCGCGCTCGACCGCAATCGCGTGGTCGCGGTCGGCCCGCGCGCGGAGGTCGAGGCGGTCCACGGCAAGGGGGAGCGGCGCGACGCCGTCCTCCTCCCCGCCCTGGTGAACGCCCACCTCCACCTGGAGCTTTCGCACCTCGCCGGCGCGGTCGTGGGCGGCGAAGGCCTCCCCGCCTGGATCGAGCTGTTCGTCTCGGCGCGCGCGCGCGACCGCGCGCGCGACCGCGATCCCCTTCCGGCCATGACGATGGGGGCCGAGGACCTCGGTCGCTTCGGGGTCGCGGCGGTGGGCGACATCTCGAACACGCTCGCGTCCGTCGCGCCGCTCGGCGCGGCCGGCCTCGCCGGGACCGTGTTCCACGAGGTGTTCGGGCTGACGCCGCGCCGCATGAACGAGGCGCTCGCGGCGGCGAAGGCGATGCGCGACCAGGCGCCGGCGCCCGCGCCGGGGCTGCGGATCGTGACGAGCCCCCACGCGATCTACTCCACCCACCACCCGAGCCTCGTCGAGCTCCTGCGTGCCGGCCCCGGGTCGATCCATCTCGCCGAGGATCCGGCGGAGCGTTCGTTCGTCTCGGCCGGCACCGGGTCGTTCAGGCATCTAGTCGCGCGGATGGGCGGTCGTGCCAGCGAGCTGGTTCCGCGCGGTCGCTCCGCCGTCGCGGTGGTCGCACCGCATCTCGCTCCGCACCACCTCGCGGTCCACTGCGTGGACCTGGACGACGAGGACATCGCGCTGCTGCGGGCGTCGGGCGCCACGGTCGTCCTCTGCCCCCGCTCGAACCGCTTCATCACGGGGCAGCTCCCACGCCTCGACGCGCTCCTCGCGGCGGGGATCCCGCTCGCGATCGGGACCGACTCGCTCGTGTCCTGCCGCTCGCTCTCGCCGCTCGCGGACGCCGCAGCGCTCCGCGCCGCGTTCCCGGACGTGCCCGCCTCGCGCATCGTCCCGCTCCTGTGGAACGGCCCGGCGGTGGCGGCGCCGCACGTCGGAGCGCTCGCCGCAGGCGCCGCGCCGGGTCTCATCGCGGCGCCCATCCGCGGGGCGCGGGTGGACGATCCGTTCGAGTTCCTCATCGCGTTCGGCGCGGACGAGCGGCCGTTCGAGTGGATCGCCAGGCAGAGCGCGGAGGGCTCCGCATGACCGTCGCCGCCCTCGCGCGGATGGTGAAGCTCTCCCATTCCCTCTTCGCGTTGCCGTTCGCGGCGAGCGCGGCGGTGCTCGTCGCGCGCGAGGCCTCGCTCGAGCCCTGGCGGCTCGGCCTCGTGGCGGTCGCGGTCGTCGCCGCCCGCACCGCCGCGATGGCGATGAACCGGGTCGCCGACCGCTGGTACGACGCCCGCAACCCACGCACGATGCGGCGCGAGCTCGTCACGGGCGAGGTCTCCCCGCGGGCGGCCTGGGCACTGCTCGCCGGGAGCGCGGGGCTCTTCGTGATCGCCGCGGCGCTCATCTCCGAGCTGTGCGGCTGGCTCGCCCTGCCCGTTCTCGGGATCCTCCTCGGCTACTCGTACGCCAAGCGGTTCACCTGGACATGCCACCTCTGGCTCGGCGTCGCCCAGGCCCTCGCGCCGATCGGCGTCGCCATCGCGCTCACCGGCGCCGCCCCGGCGTCGTCCGTGGTCCTCGGGCTCGGCGTCGGCGCCTGGATCGCCGGGTTCGACGTCTTCTACGCGCTGCAGGACATGGACTACGACCGCGGCGCGGGGCTGCGCTCGATCCCGGCCCGCTTCGGAGCTCGCGGCGCGCTCCTGTGGGCGCGCGGCCTCCACGTCGTGGCGGTCGCCGCCGTCGCCACGGCGGGCGCCCTCGGCGGCCGCGGCCCGGGCTGGCTCGCGGGCACCGGCATCCTCGCCGCGGTGCTCGTCGCGGAGCACTGGCACGTGTCGCCCGGGGGCGAGCTGCGGCCCGAGCGAATCAACGTCGCCTTCTTCAACTACAACGCCTTCGCGTCGGTCGCGTTCGCGCTCTGCGCGATCGCCGACCTGGCGCTCTCTTAGGAGAATCGTCGATGCCAGCCGCCGCGCCGCGCGCCGCCAACGCCGCCCGGACCTCGGATGCGCTCCAGCGCGCCGACCTCGCCGCCGCCGACGCGGTGGGCGCGATCATGGAGCTCTGGGGCTTTCGGCGGCAGCTCGGCCGCGTGTGGGCGGTGCTGTTCCTGTCCGACCGGCCGCTCGCGGCGCCCGAGCTGTGCGCGCGGCTCGAGATCTCCACCGGACTCCTCTCGATGAGCCTCGCCGAGCTCCGCCGCTGGGGCGTCGTGCGGCCGGTCGAGATCGCCGGCGACCGGAAGGAGCACTACGAGGCCGAGACGAACGTGTGGCGGCTCGTGGCGCGCGTCCTGCGCGAGCGCGAGAAGCGCGCCGTCGAGGGGGCGCTCGCGACGTTCGAGCGCGCCTTGCACGACGCGCGGAGCGCGCTCGCCGACGTGGATCCCGCGGTCAAGGTCGCCGCCCGCTTCAAGGCGCGGCGCCTCGAGCTGCTCGTCGATCTCTCTCGCGCGGCGCTGAACGTGCTGCGGATCTTCATCGACAGCGCCCGCGCCGACGCCGGGCCGCTGAAGATGCTGAGCGAGGCGCTCGGCATCCGCGGCGACGCACGTCAGCGCGCCGCCACCGCCGCCAAGTAGTCGGCGAGCGCCGCGAGCGCGTCCGCCTTCGCGCCGTGGTACGCGCGCGCCGCCCGCGCGGCGTCCTTCTCGCCCGCCTGCGAGAGGACCGCCACCGTCTCGAGCACCCGCTCCTGCGCGGCCGCGTACCGGCTCCCTGCGTCCCGCATCGCGGGCGGGAGCCGTTCCGCGGCGGCCTTCGCGCGCAGGACCGCCATCCGCCCGGTCATGCGGACCGCGGCCGGCTCGAACTCGTGTCCCCGTTCCCGCGGCGCCACGCGCGTGCGCGACATGAGCGCCGTCTCGGCCTGCTCCATCTCGCGACGCGACTCGGCGAGCTCGCGCTCCGCCCCATCCGGCGCGCCGCCGTCGAGCGTCCAGGCGCCGCGGGATTGACGGTATCTGCCGATCGCGTCGCCGAGCTCGCTCCGGGCCGCGACGATCCCGCCGCCCGGAGCGCCCGCCCCCGCCGCACCGGACAGCTCCAGCGCGTAGCGCTTCGCGAGCGCGACCAGGTTCTCCGCGAGGAGGCGGTCGGCCGGGTTCGCGATCGCCTGGACCGCCTGCTCGAGCTCGGCCCGGGCGACGTCGAGCGCCGGGAGGAGCTCCTTCGCGCGGGCCCGGTCCTTCGCGGCGACGGCGAGCACCGCCGCCTCGATGTCGGTGCCGATCACGGACAGCCTCGCCGCCTTCGCGTCCACCGCCGTGGCGAGCGCGAGGTCCCGCACCGTCAACCGGCGGGCGCCCTGCGCAGCCGACTGCTGCGACCGAGGCGGGGACCGTGGCTCGTCCTTGCACGCAACGGCGGAGGCGAGGGCGAGCGCGAGGATCGGGCCGGCGTGGCGCATCGGTCGAGCTAACCAGAGGGTCCCACCGCGCGCAACCCGCTGCCTACGCGAGGAGGGCGGCAGACGCCCGTGCGGCCTCGGCGATCTCGGCCTCGTCCGCACCGAGCAGGCGGCCCTCGCGCAGCCGCACCTCGCCGTCCACGAGGACCCACGCCGCGGGCGCGCCGGCCCACAGGATCGCCAGATCGCCGTCCGGGACCTCCGGCAGCGGCACCGTCGGGCGCCAGTCGAGGACGACCAGGTCGGCGAGCGCACCCGCCTCGAGGACGCCGAGCTTCTCGCCGAACAGCTCCGACGCGACGCGGGCCGCCGCGGGCCAGGCGACGCGTCCGACCAGGCCGGCGGCCGCGCCCGCCGTCCGCTCGGCGTGACGGTGCATCATCGCGGCGGCGACCGCCTCGCCGGCCACGTCGGGGAAGAGGCCGTCCGTTCCGAGGAGCACGTGGACGCCGAGCGCCGCGAACGGGAGCAGCGGCGGCACCGGCGCGCCGAAGAACATGGCGGCGCGCGGCGTCGCCGCGAGTGATGCGCCCGACTCCGCGAGCACGAGGCCTTCCGAGTGCGCGGCCGTCCCGGCGTGGCCGACGATCGCACGCGACGACAAGAGCCCGTGTCTCGCGAGGACCTCGACAGGCCGGTGGCCCCACCTCGCGAAGGCGTGCGCGAGGTCGCTCTCGTCCTCGCCCAGGCAGGCGAGGAGGCCGTGGCGCCGCGCGGGCGCGGCGGCCGCCGCGAGCAGCTCGTCCGACGCGTCGGCGAGGCCCGACATGCCGATCGCGCCCCGGACGCGGCGATCGGCGAGGCGCCGGTCCGCGAACCTCGCCGCCTCCTCGACCTCTCCGGTGCCGCCCGCTCCGCCCCCGCGGTCGCCGCGCGCACCGTACGCGACCACCGCGCGGAGCCCGACCGCGTCCAGGGCGCAGGCCTCCGCCTCGAGCGTCGCCCTCGCCGCGCCGGGCGCGCCGCGCACCACGTCTAAGACGCAGGTGACGCCGGCGCGAAGGGAGGCGAGCCCCGCGGCGCGGACGAGCGGACCGATCCGCTCCGGGGTGGCGCGGTCCTCGAGCGGAGCCCGAACGCCGGCGCGGAGATCCGCGATCGTCGGCGGCGGCCGGCCGGGGAGCCCCGCCAGCCGGAGCAAGGCACCGAGCGCGAGGTGAGCGTGCCCGTCGATCCCGCCCGCGACGACGAGCCGGCCGGCCGCGTCCACGTCCCAGTCTCCGGGCCGAGCCTCGACGCTGCGCCCGCGCGCCGTCAGCTGCGAGATGTGCCTACCCTCCACGACGATCGTGGCGCCGGCGCCGAGGCGCGGCACGACGGCGTTGCGGATGACGGTGCGACCGCTCACCGGCGTATCATCTCAGGCCTGGAGACGGAGCGTCCATGAACCTCGCATCCCGTGACTTCCTTGCCGTCGTCATCCTGCTCGCCGCCAGGCCCGCCACCGCGGCGCCCGACAGGATGGAGTGCGCGCGGCTCGTCCCGGCCGCGACCGTCGCGCACTACGTCCGCGGCGCCACGCTGAAGGGCTCCGGCGGGTCCGACCGGACGCTGCTCTGCGATGCCATGGCAGGCGACCGCCTGGCCGCCAAGGTCTCGTTCCTGTGTCGCCCCGGGGACACGCTCTCCAGGCTCAACGACAAGATGAGGAAGAGGAAGCACCGTCCCGTCGCCGCCCTCGGCCGGGCGGCGTTCGGTGACGCCCGCCGGGTGACGTTCTGGGACGACGACACCGAGTGCGAGGTCGAGGTCGTGGACCTCGTCGGCAGCAACGCCCTCGCGCTCGCGAAGGCGGTGTCCGCGGCGCTCCAGCCGAACGCGCTCCCCCCGTTGCCGGCGCCGAAGCTCACGCTCGCCTGCGAGAAGCTCTTGCCCGAGCCGCTGCGATCCAAGTGGGCGCGGGGCTCCACGGTCCAGGCGACCTACTCGCAGGCGGAGCAGATGACCTGCGAGCTCGCGAGGCCCGGCAAGATGCCCCTGACGGCGAGCTACACCTGCCGCGGCGGGCCGTTCGACGCGCAGTACTGGAGCGACTACAGGAAGAAGCTCCCGAAGACCGGGGGTGCGGAGAGCGTCCGGGTCGGGACCGGCGGCATCTACTGGCACGCGAGCGCCGCGCATACCGTCAGCTTCGCGGACCGGGAGACCGGGTGCCTGGTGTCGATCACGACCTTCGAGGGCGACAAGCGGCGCGCCATCGCGCTCGCCGTCGACGTCGAGAAGGCGCTCACGGCCGCGTCGGTGCGGTAGCGCGCTTGCCCGGCCCCCGGGGAACCGCTAGACAGTCCCCCGCATGCTGTCCCCGGAAGTGCTCAGGAAGCTCGACGCGATCGAGCAGCGGTTCGAGGAGCTGACGCACCAGCTCTCCGATCCGGCCGTCGCCTCCTCGGGCGAGCGGTTCAGGAAGGTCTCGAAGGAGCGCGCCGCGCTCGAGGCGACCGTGAACGCGCTCCGCGCGTACCGGAAGCTCGCGAAGGACGTCGAGGAGAACGAGGCGCTCCTCTCGGAGAAGGACGCCGACCTCCGCGAGATGGCGAAGGAGGAGCTGGCGCTGCTCCGCCCCCGGCTCGAGCCCGCCGAGGAGCAGCTCAAGCTCTTCCTCGTCCCCCGCGACCCGAACGACGACAAGGACGTCATCCTCGAGATCCGGGCCGGCGCCGGCGGCGACGAGGCGGGCCTCTTCGCGGCCGAGCTGCTCCGGCTCTACCTCCGCTACGCCGAGCGGCGCGGCTGGAAGGCCGAGCTGGTCGACGTCTCCGCCGGAACGCTCGGCGGCGTGAAGGACGCGACCGTCACCATCTCCGGCGACGCCGTCTACTCCTGGCTCAAGTACGAGTCGGGCGTCCACCGCGTGCAGCGCGTGCCGGCGACCGAGGCGCAGGGGCGCATCCACACCTCCACCGTCACCGTCGCGGTGATGCCCGAGGCCGAGGACATCGACATCCAGATGAGCCCGGCCGACCTCGAGATGGACGTCTTCCGCTCGACCGGCTCCGGCGGCCAGAGCGTCAACACGACCGACTCGGCGGTCCGCATCACCCACAAGCCGACCGGCATCGTCGTGAAGTGCCAGCAGGAGAAGAGCCAGCTCAAGAACCGCAACATGGCGCTGGAAGATGCTGCGCGCGAAGCTCTTCGAGATGGAGCAGGAGAAGCAGCGCAGCGCGCGCGACGCCGCCCGCAAGAGCCAGGTCGGCACCGGCGATCGCTCCGAGAAGATCCGCACCTACAACTTCCCGCAGGACCGGCTCACCGATCACCGCATCAACTACACCCGCCACAACCTGCCGGCGGTGATGGACGGCGACGTGCAGGACGTCATCGACGCGTGCCGGACGTTCTTCGCCGCCGAGGCCCTGCGGGAGGCGTCGAAGGCCGAGCGGCGACCGAGAAGCGCGCGTGACCGAGCCCATCTGGACCTCGCTCAAGCTGATCGGCTGGACGCAGGAGTTCTTCGCGAAGAAGGGCGTCGACGCGCCGCGCCTCACCGCCGAGCTGCTGCTCGCCCACGCGCTCTCCTGCGACCGGGTCCGGCTCTACCTCGACTTCGACAAGCCGCTCGGCGATCCCGAGCTCGCCGCGCTACCGCGAGCTGGTGCGGCGCCGCGCCGACGGCGAGCCGACCGCGTACCTCGTCGGGCAGGCAGCGAGTTCTTCGGACGGCCGTTCCGGGTCGACGCCCGCGTGCTCGTGCCGCGCCCCGAGACGGAGCTGCTCGTCGAGGTCGGCGCTCGCCGCGCTGCCCGAGCGCGGCAGCGCGCTCGACCTCTGCACCGGCTCGGGCTGCATCGCGGTGTCGCTCGCGCTCGGCCGCGCCGGGGCGCGGGTGGTCGCGACCGACGTCTCGCGGGACGCGCTCGCGGTCGCGCGCGAGAACGCGACGTCGCTCGGGGCGGCGGTCGAGTTCGCCACGGGGGACCTGTGCGGCCGCGGTCCACGCCGGCGATCGGTTCGACGTCATCGTCTCGAACCCGCCCGTACGTCCCGGCGAGCGAGCTGGCCGGCCTCTCGCGCGAGGTCCGGCGCGAGCCGCGCATCGCGCTGGACGGCGGCGCAGGACGGCCTGGCGGTCCTGCGCCGCATCGTCGGGCGCGCGCCCGCGCGGCTCCAACCGGGAGGCATGCTCTGCGTCGAGATGCACGAGACCCACGTCGAGGCGCTGCCGGCGCTCTGCCGGGCGGCGGGGTTCGCGCGCGCGGAGGCGCGCCGGGACCTGGCCGGGCCTTCCGCGCCTGACGGTCGCCCACATGGCAGCCGCGGGGGACCCGGCGTAGAATCCGCCCGGCTTTCCCATGGACAAGATCGTCATCGAAGGAGGCGTCCCGCTCCGCGGGACCGTGCACGTCTCCGGCGCCAAGAACGCCGCGCTCCCCGTGATCGCCGCGGCGCTGCTCGCCGAGGGCGACCACGTCGTCCGCAACGTCCCCGATCTCGCCGACGTGCGGACCATCGGGCGGCTGCTCGCGCCACATGGGCTGCGCCTTCGAGCGGAGCGCCGACCGAGCCACGCCGTCGTCGATCCGGGTGCCCGCCCAGGTGCCGGCCCGAGGCGCCCTACGAGCTCGTGAAGACCATGCGCGCCAGCGTGGTCGTGCTCGGGCCGCTCGTCGCCCGCTGGGGCCAGGCCCGCGTCTCGCTCCCCGGCGGCTGCGCCATCGGCGCGCGCCCCATCGACCAGCACCTCAAGGGGCTCGCCGCGCTCGGCGCCGAGCATCGAGCTCGAGCACGGCTACGTCGAGGCCACCGCGCCGAGCGGGCGGCTGCGCGGCGCGGTCTTCACCTTCGACGGCCAGACCGTGACCGGCACCGAGAACGTGATGATGGCGGCGGCGCTCGCCGAGGGCCGCACCGTGCTCCGGAACTGCGCGCGCGAGCCGGAGGTGGCGGACCTCGCCGCCGCGCTCGTCCGGATGGGGGCGCGCATCGAGGGGGCCGGCACCGACGAGATCCGGATCGACGGGGTCGAGCTCGCTGCGCCCGCTCGACCACGCACGTCATCCCCGACCGGATCGAGGCCGGCACCTTCCTCGTCGCCGGCGCGCTGCCCGGCGGCGACGTCACGCGTGCCGCGGCTGCGTCCCCGACCACCTCGAGGCGCTCGTCGAGAAGCTCCGCGCGGTCGGGCGCGGACGGTGACGCGCGGTCACGGGCGGGCTGCGGGTCGTGGGCGACGGGCGGCCGCGCCCGGTCGACGTGCGGACCGCGCCCGCACCCCGGCTTCCCGACCGACATGCAGGCGCAGATGATGGTGCTGCTCTGCCTGGCCGACGGGTCGTCCACGATCACCGAGACCGTCTTCGAGAACCGCTTCATGCACGTGCAGGAGCTGCAGCGGCTCGGGCGCCGACATCGCCGTCGACGGCAAGACCGCGGTGGTGCAGGGCGTCCCGACCCTCTCCGGCGCGCCGGTGATGGCGACCGACCTGCGCGCCTCGGCGGCGCTCGTGCTGGCCGGGCCTCGCCGCCCAGGGGACGACCGAGGTCCGCCGCGTCTACCATCTCGACCGCGGCTACGAGCGGATCGAGGCAGAAGCTCGCGCCGCTCGGCGCGCGCATCCGCCGGGAGAAGGCCTGATGGCCGCGCAGCCGCCCGACGAGCTCATCACGGTGGCGGTGCCCAAGGGGCGGCTCCTCGAGGAGTCGTCGCTGCTCTTCGAGCGGGCGCTCGGCGTCTCGCCCAAGGCGCTGCTCGACGGGACGCGCAAGCTCGCCGCCGACGCGCCCGAGGCCGGGCTGCGCTTCATCTCCATCCGCGCCGCCGACGTGGCGAGCTACGTGGAGCACGGCGCCGCCGCGGTGGGCGATGGCCGGGCTCGACGTGCTCCGCGAGGAGCCCGCGCGACCTCTACGAGCCGCTCGACCTCGGCATCGGCCGCTGCCGGGTGATCGTGGCCCGGCCCCGGGGCGCGAAGCCGCTGCCCGAGGGCGTGGCCCCGCGCGTCGCCACCAAGTACGTCAACCTCGCCGCCCGCCACTTCGCCCGGAAGGGCGCTCCCGGCGGAGATCATCCCCCTGCACGGCTCCATCGAGGTGGCGCCGTCGCTCGGGCTCGCCGACGTCATCGTCGACATCACCGAGACCGGCGAGACCCTCGAGGCCAACGGCCTGGTGATCGAGGAGGAGGTGCTCGACGTCTCGGCCCGGCTGGTCGTGAACCGGGTGGCGCTGAAGCTCCACGCCGAGCGGCTGCGCCGGCTGATCGACGCCCTGCGGGAGGCGGTCGCGAGCACGACCCGACGCACGTGGCGTTGATAAGCGCCGCGGGTTCTGCCTAAGTATTCCCGCGTATCACCGTCACGCGGCCTCCCGCCTTGAACCCCCGCACCTACGATCGCAGTCGCCCCACGGTCCCGAAGGAGGACCTGACACGTCATGGATTGCCCACGGTGCAGCGTCGAGACTGACCGAGATCACGCGGGAGGAGAGCTCATTCAGCAGGTGCTCCGAGTGCGGTGGGCTCTGGGTCGACGACGTCGCGGACCTGAACAAGATCCTGCTCCACGCCAACCTGCCGGCGCTCACCGCCATCGGCGGGCAGATCAACGTGGACGAGATGGCCGGGCATGTGCCCGGCCTGCAACGTGGACCTGGTGGTGGTCGAGGGCGGCGAGAAGAGCTCGCTCCACTACGACACCTGCGAGTCCTGCGGCGGCATCTGGGTCGACGGCGAGGACGTGGACGAGCGCCGCGCCGAGACCATCGACTGGAAGGGCGCCTCGGCCAGGAGATCGTCGCGCTTCTTCCGGCCGTTCGCGAAGAAGAAGTAGCCGCCGCCGGCCTCACCACATCCGGTCGTCGCGCCACGGGTGCGCGGTGTTGGAGTACCCGCGGATCTCCCAGTAGCCGCGCCGGTCGTGGGTCAGGAACTCGATCCGGTTCACCCACTTCGCGCCCTTCCACGCCCAGAGCTGCGGGACGACCATCCGGACCGGCCCGCCGTGCTCGACCGGGAGCGGCTCGCCGTCGACCGCGTGGACCAGGAGCACGTCGGGCTTGAGCGCCTCCTCGAGCGGCAGGTTGGTCGAGTAGCCGTCGTGCGGCGTGGACACATGACGTGGGTCGCCGCCGGGCGTCGGCCGCGCCAGCGCGCGCCAGCGGTCTCGAAGCGGACGCCGCGGAAGGCGCATGTCGAGGATCGACCAGCCGGTGACGCAGTGGAAGTCGGCCGCCGTCGTCCACCTGCGGCAGCGCGTGGAAGTCGTCCCAGCCGAGGCGTGAGCGGCGTGCTCGACCGCGCCGTCGATGGTGAGCTTCCAGCGCTCGGCGCGATCTCGGGCGTCTGGCCGAGGTCGAGCACCGGCCACTCGGCCTGCGCGAAGACGTTCTGGCCGGGCGGCTCCTTCGGCATGCCGTGCCGGTTCTCGGCGCCCTCGCCCTGCGGGGCCGGGTCGGCGAGCGACGGGGTGGCGCGCATCCGCTCGCCGAAGCGGGCGCGCAGCTCGGCGAGCCCCTCCGCGATGCGCCGCTCGAGGTCGGTCACGCCGACGATTGTACCAGGGGACCGGGCGGGCCGCAGCGGCACCCGGCCGGGGCGGGCTGCGCGGCGCGGCCCCCGCCGATCGCCTTGACTCGCCGCGCCCGTTCACGGCAGAATCGGAGGCCGACGACGCGGGAATAGCTCAGTTGGTAGAGCATCAGCTTCCCAAGCTGAGGGTCGCCGGTTCGAATCCGGTTTCCCGCTCCAGTCTTCACGAGGGGTTCCGTCGAGAGGCGGGACCCCTCGGCCGTTTCTGGGCAAGGTCTTGGGCAAGGTTTTTCGCGTCCGGGCCTGTCCTCGGGGAGGGGCCGCATGACTGACGCCGTGCCGTTCGACCCGACCGACTACGCGGTCGTCCTGGGCCCGTCCGCAGCCGGTCTGCGCCCTGACCCCGAGGACGGGGCTGCGCGCTTCGTGGAGGCCTTCCTCGTCCCTTGGAAGGCCGTTGAGGAAGGGAGCCCGATCGAAGCCCTGGGCTCGTCGATCGCGTCCGTGTCCTGGCGGCTCGTCCGCTACTCGGCCGTTCAGGATGCCGGGCAGGACCCGATCCTCTTCGCCGACTCGGTGAGCGGGGACCTCCTCGAGACGACCCGGATCCTGTTCGACGAGGAGGGGGAGCTCCGGGACTTCGCCGGCGCCGCGGGGTCGGGTCTCCTGTACTTCACGTCGCTCTCGGTCGAGGACGGGCACGACTTCTTCAGGGTCGCGGTGGAGCTGCTCGAGCACGTCATCGAGCAGTACGGGGGCGGCTGCTTCGGCGCGGCGTACTACCGGGACGAGATGCCCAGGCTCGAGCTGGAGCGGGCGCTCCGGGACCGGGGCTTCGCGCGGATCGAGGATGAGCCGCTGTTCTTCGTGAACCTGGAGCTGCGGCGGCCGGCGTTGCCGGCGGGATCGTAGTTTACTTCTGCACCCCCACGACCTCGACATGTCGGGTTGGGATGGTCTAATCACAGGTGCGATGCCGCCAGCCCGAGCGGGAGCTTCCTGCCGAGTGACTCCCCCGACCCGCGACCGAGAGGTTCGAGACCTCCTGAGGCAGTGGCTCGAGCGAAAGCATGCGGGCCAGCGGGACACGGTCCTAGTCGAAGAGCTCGGACTGAATCGCAGGCTTGTTCGGGCCGACGTCGCGGTCGTGAACGGGCTCCTGCACGGCTACGAGATCAAGGCGGCACGGGACAACCTGAACCGCCTTGCCCGGCAGGTGCGCGTATACGGAGACGTCTTCGATCGCTCTACGTTGGTCGTTGATTCCCGGCACCTATCCAAGGCGAGAACGTTGGTACCGGACTGGTGGGAGATCATCACGATCGTGGACGGCGGCTTACGCGTCGAACGACGCGGGCGGCGCAATCCATCACGGCAGCCACGGACGCTGGTCGAGCTGATCTGGCGCGATGACGCGCTCGCTCTTCTGGAGAAGAAGGGTGAGGCGCGGGGCTTCCGGAGGAGGCCGCGTCACCAGATCTGGGACCGCGTCTGCGAACTCTACTCCGTGAACGAGATTGCGGCCGTGGTGCGCTCGCACCTCAAGGCCAGGTCAGCCCACGCAGCTGGTTGACCGTCCTAGCAATGTGGTGGCCGGTGCCGAGGCGTCGCCACTTCTCCGCCGAGCCGTAACCCGCTGCGCCACCCGCGGCCGACGCGATCTCCGCGCACGATGGGCAGTGGCCTGCGCCGCAGAAGATCGACGATGCGCCGCCCGACACTAGCTTGGATGCGAGCTGTGGGAACTGGATGCTCGGAAGGGCCCGGTCGGTACTGATCCCCTTTATCAGCGCCCACTTGTCATCGAGCGCGTACCGAATCGTCGCCGACACGTTCATGATCCTGGGGTCGAACCCCTCCACTCCCGACGGATGCTGAATCGCGCCGTCCCCGAACGTGGGCAGGCGCGGAAGCACGCCGCGCCGGGCGTAGCAGGCGTTGAGCCACGCAATCCATTCCACGCGGTCCACCAGCGTGACCGAGTTTGCCGCTGCGACTCCCATGCTCTTCGGGAACGCGAAGCCAAGCAGCGTCAGCGTGCGCCACTGTGTCGGTGCAGGAATTCGCGGCAGAAACTGCGAGAGCATCTGCTGGACACCCGCCGGCACCATCTGGTCCAGAAGCCCGAGATCCACCAGGAGATCCGTGTGGCTGGGGCTTAGCCCGTGCGACGCGACGAACGACAAGAGGTCTCTGGGAACGCGACCGGCCTCGAACTCCTCGCGCGTGAGCCGAATCGCAATGCCGTTGGTCGCGGCGTGGAGTGCCGCAGACACGTCCGCCGTCCGCGACAGCCCCGTGACCGGGACGAAAGGCACTCCAGCCTGGGTCGCCTTCCCGAATGCCCGCTTGGCGCCCGACGCACCTGCCGGTTCGAGTTCGCGTACGTCCAGGAAGTACGGGGCGCACCCTGTCATCGCCTCCGGCAACTTCGCGAAGCTGCGCTTGAGGTGGGGATCGAGCGTGTCCTCGGGCTTCATCTCGACCACTTCGAACAGTGGCGTGACGCTCGAGGCGATGCCCGCCGGGAGCGTGGCGAGAGCCTGCTTCTCGCCACGCTTGAGCTTCAACACCGGCACGTAGTGGTCGCTGCCGAAGCGCACGTCTCCCTTACTCCTCTCCGTCCCACAACTCGATCGGCGCGAAGGTTCGCCTCGACTCGTCGAGGTAAGTTCGCAGGCTTCCGACCACGTCCAGATTGCCCGAAGAGAAGCACACCGCAAACATCGCGTCGAAGCCGACGGCAGGAGCGCAGCTCGTGCGGACGTGAGCCTCGCCGTTGATAGAACACAGTTCGAGCAGGATGGCCTCCAGCAGCACCACCTTGCCCGCGAGTCGTCCGGCGAGTTCGGGCACCGCCGCGACAGCACGGAGAGCGCGCTTGTCGCTGGTGACGAGGATGTCCCCCCGCTCGATGCAGAGGGCGAGCAGCTGAGCCTCGCCCGGGTCGATGTTGGGGATGTTGCGGAAGAGCTCGAGCGTCGTCGGCGACGGGGCGGGTATCACCGCGAGCGAGCTGGCGATCGGCTTGAGGCCCTCGCAGATTACGTCTCCGTACCGTTTTCGGATCCCGCCGCGCTGCAGCTGGTGCGGGAGGGCCGGCAGCCGCGCGCAGTCGGCGAACCGGCTCCCGAGTCGCTCCGCTACCGGCTCCAGCAGGCCGGCCGCACCGAGCTTGCAGAAAGCGTCGGTGTCAAACAGGACGACCATCGCGCTCGGGATCCAAGAAGACGCATCGGAGCAGGGCCCTGTCCGTCTCGCTTGCGGACTCCAAGTCGACGTGCTGATCGAATAGATCCCGGAGCGCCTGGCGCGCGCCGACGTGCCGGTACAGTGCCTTCAACGCCATCTGGGCGTCCGGGAACTTCTGCGCCCGGTTCGCGTATGACCAGAGCAGGATGCCCGCATCGACGTGAGTTCTCTGCTCAAGGGCAACAGCCTCGTTCGCGAGCGTCCTATAGTCCCCGCCGCGAAGTGGTGGGAGTTCCCTCCCGCCGCCGAGTAGCGACCACGCGAACGATTCCGCAGTCGGCTCGATCCCCGAGGGGTCTGGAACGGCAGGAACGTCGTCCTCCTCGTCGACGACTGGGGCGTCGGGTGCGCAGTGGCGGTTCGCGACGTGCCCTGCCTCGTGGGCCGCGTGGATCAGCAAACGAGCGGGTTCATCGTTCCCGTGGCCCAAGAGGATCACGGGCCTGTCCCCGACGATGCATGCGAGGCCCTGGAACTTGGGCGTGGGAAGAAGCTCAACGTGGACTACCGGGATGCCGCGGTTCCAGAGATCGGACGCGACTGCGGTGAGCCCGACGTTTGGGCTCGTGGCGAGAAGTTGTTCCGCCCAGGCAACCGCGTCGCTAGGCGGGAGGCGGACGGTAGGAGCATCACGGAGACTCCGCACGACTGCCGCGGCTACACTTAGCCCCGTGTGGATCGCCGGGCCAAGACGGTCGTCATCGATGTTTCGTACGTGCCGCAGCCGCGCGCCCGCGTACACGGGAGCAGCCAGCGCGCCAGCCCCCTCAACGACGGAGAGCGGCAGGTTCAGGAAGCGCGCGACCCTGAACGACAGATCCGCAAGGAGCTGCGGGTCCTTCTCGCAGTCCTTGGACCACCAGTCCGGGAGCAGCGCGCTCCGAACGAAGTCCGGGGCGAACCCGGCGAGAGAGAGGCGGCGGTAGAGAGCATTGAAGGCTTTGGTCCCCAGATGAACCTCTTGGTTCGGACCGGACTCTACCCCATGGGACGGACACGGCCAGTTCGCGTTGCGCTCCAGCGAGGAGACGTCCAAGCCCCTTTCGGCTCCCCGGGCGGCGCGGCACCCCCCGTGGGTGAAGCAACTCGATGCCGCTTCCTCCTGGAGCGCGACGAGGAGCCGCTCGATCTCGTCCGCCGTCCACGCCTTCGCTCGGCCGTCGAAGGGGACGCGGAGGAGCTTCACCTTCGCGTCGGAGACGAGGAACTTCCGCTCGCGCGCGAAGTTCATGACGACCCGGAGCACCCGCAGCTCGTTGTTGATCGACACCTTCCGGAGCCCGTCCTCCCCGCGCTTCTTCGCGTACGCGTCGATGGCGGACGGCCGGATGTCCGTGAGCTTCACGTCGCCGAACGCCTCCATGAGGAATCCGAGGAGCGAGGCGCGGCGATCCCACGAGCTGCCCTTCAGGTGGAGCTCAGCGTGCGGCCGGTAGTGGTGCGCGCAGAAGTCCGCGAAGGTGAGCGCGGTGCGCTGCTCGTTCTGCGGGTCCGTGAGCGACATCTTCACTCGCTCCCGCGCCTCCTCGGCCTCCGCTTCCTCCTTGCTGCCCTTCACGAGAAAGTCGGTGCGCTTTCCGCGCTGGAAGAATCACGACTCGCCACCGATCCTTGCCCTTCCGATACACCGGCATGAACGCCCTCCATCACCTGGCGCAGGTACGCCTCGAAGGCTGCCCGCGCGATTCGCCAGCTCACGCTGCCGTTCCCGCTTCGCCGTCTGCAAGGCGTGCGATCGCGGCCAGGTCTACTGCGGCCAGGGCTGCGCGAGTGAGGCGCGCCTGGAGTCTCTGCGCGCCATCCGCCGGCGATATCGGCGAAGCGAGGGGGACCGCGCCGCTCACCGAGAGCAAGAACGGCGTCGTCGCCGGCGCTGTGCCGGCGGGATGACTCGTGACCCGCCCGTGGGCGATCAGGGTGCCAGGAGTGCCCGCTCCGCGGTGGCAGCGCTGGCTTCCCAGCAGGCCGGCGCCCCAGCTCCCGAGTTGCGCCAGCAGCCGCGCCCGGCAGCGTCCCTGCACTGCCACGCGTGCGGAACACGGGCCTCGTTCGTCCGACTCGACTCGTGGGCCTGGCGGCGCGACACCTCGCCGCGCCGGTGGCGACAGCACGCCGGTCGTCGACCTCGACCGTCATTCCGACCCGGAAAGTAGCCGCCGTCTACACGCGGGAGACGTAGATGGCCCGGAACGACGGCAAGGCCGAGAACCAGCACTACGTCCCTGAGATGCTCCTGCGCAACTTCGCGAGGGTCGGCGAAGGCAAGGAGCCTCAGGTCTTCGCTTTCGACAAGTCCACGGGAAGAACGTTCTGCGCAGCAGTTGGGAAGGTCGCTACGGAGCGTAGGTTCAACGACGTCGTCATCGACGGCGACGTCGTTGGTTCGTTCGAACCCGCACTCGCTCGGGTCGAGGCCGAAGCAGCGGCGCCATTGGCGAAGCTGCTCGCCGACGAGATCTTGGCGAAGGACCCCGGGTATCGCCTCCCGCCCCGGATGACGCTCTCGTGACGGTGCGCCGTCGGGCGCCGACACACCCGACGTGCAATTCTTGAGAATCCCTGGTCCTTGGCGCGACCCTGTGACGTGGCCGACGAGTTCCTCCACAGCGACGACGTGCCGCAAGCGAACTCGCTCGAGCGAGTCCCGCGGCTCGTTCGGTTCCGCGTGCGCGGAGAGCTTCGCCGTCTGAACCGCGAGTTCAGAGAGCGGGACCACGCCTTCTACCACCATGCGGCGCGCATCCTGCGGTTCCTCGACGAGGAGAACCGCCCTACGCGGCTCGGACACGACCTCGTGGATCTCGAGGAACGCGAGGTCTGGGTCGCGCTCGCGGAGGCGTTCAAGGAGTCGGTCGTCGGGTACGCTTGGCTTACATGGCAGGGCGTCAGCGACGTTCGGCTCCTCGACTCCACACGCGCGAGGGAGTTCATGCGAGCGCGTGCGAACTTCGCGGCTCGCGATCGCCGAGCCTCGACGCTGCGCAGCTGGGTCGAGAAGCTCCGGGCGTCGCTCCCTCCATGCAGCGCAGATGGCCCGCACTCCGCCGCGCCCGTTCAGCTTCTCCTCTCTGGTGTGGCGCGAGGCGATGCGGGACCCGCTTGGCCGCCGGTCGCACGATTTCCTCACAACGAGGGAACTGCATCCGCTCGACAAGTGATCTGGCCGTCCCTGGTCGGCTCGAAGAGGCCGTTCCTGATCGCGGGCTATACGTCGCTCGATCAATTGCTGGCGTTCTTCGCGGAGCGTCGCATCGACGACGCGCCGGGCCCAGCACGCCTGCTACTCGGCTCGGAGCCGTTTCCGATCTCTCGCCCGCCTCAGCGGAGGACGCCCGAGCACCTCTCGCGGGACATTAAGGACTACTGGCTGGAGCAAGGCATCTCGATCACGCTCTCTGCTCCCATCGTTCACGCGAAGGAGCTGATCGCACGAGGGCACCTGCTGGTCGGGGCAGTGAGGGGCAGCCGTCCGCTGCACGCGAAGATGTACCTGTCGGACGACGCGGTCGTCGTTGGGTCGAGCAACTTCACCATCCCGGGCCTTGCAGGACAGACCGAGGCGAACGTCAGGTTCACCGAGACCGAGAAGAAGCGCGCGGACGAGTGCCGCGCGTTCGCTGAGGCGCTCTGGGCGCGGTGCCGCGACTACTCGTCGGAGTTCTTGGAGCTCCTCGACGCGCTCCTTCGGTCGGTGACGTGGCAGGAGGCGCTCGCTCGCGCGTGCGCTTCGGTGCTCGAAGGCGAATGGGCGAAGCGGTACGTGCCGCCGGAGGCGCTGGAGAAGGCGTCTCCCCCTCTCTGGCCTCACCAGGTCCAAGGGATCTCGCAGGCCATGTGGGTTCTCGAGAACGTCGGGAGCGTGCTCGTCGCCGACGCGACCGGTTCCGGGAAGACGCGGATGGGGGCTTGGCTCATCTGTGCCGCGTTCGATCGCCCGTATCGGCGTGGGTTCGTCCGCCGCCCATCGCCGCTCGTCGTCGTTCCGCCGCAGGTCGTTCCGATCTGGGAAGCCGCGTTGCACGAGACGGGTCTCCCGTTTCCGGTCCATTCGCACGGTCCCCTCAGCAACGAGCGCGCCGCCAAGCACGACTTCCTGCTGCGAGGGATCGTCGATACGGAGCTGCTCGCGGTCGACGAGGCGCACAACTACCTCAACGCTTCCGCCCGCACGGATCGCCTCGTCTCTCATTACGCGGAGAACGCGATCCTGTTCACGGCGACGCCGATCAACCGGAGCGCCGCGGACCTCCTCGCGCTCGTCGAGCTGCTGGGCGCGGACAACTTCAGCGACCGGTCCCTCGAGGTGCTCATGGACCTGCGGCGGCCCCCGAGCCGCCGGCGCCTGAAGACGGCCGCCGCCGAGGAGGACCTCGGACGCGAGGTCCGCCGGTTCACGGTCCGGCGAACGCGTCACCAGCTCAACGCCATCGCCGATCGCCACGAACGCGAGTACACGCTCGGCTCACGGCGCGCCAGATACCCGAAGCACGTCGCGAAGTACCACGCGTGCGCATCGCGCGCGTCGGATCACGAAATCGCGGGCGAGATTAGGGAACTGGCGGAGTCGCTCAAGGGCGTCACCTGGATCCCTCGGACCATGCGGGTCCCCGAATGGTGGGCGCGCACCGAGAGCGCGTACGTAGACCAGGTGCTCGCGAGCGCCCGCGCCCTCGCACGGCACCACGTGCTCGATTCGCTCCGCTCGTCGCGCGCAGCGCTCGTCGAGCACGCGCTCGTCGAGCACGCGCTCGGGACGGCGGCCGCATCGGACGCATTCCTTCCAGGCCGATCGATCCCTCCCAAGGCAGCCAGCGGGGACATGGCGGCCCGATCGAAGGGGCGATCGCTGCCGGAATGGCAGCTGGACGCGGATCGAACGAGCTTCCCAGGCTGGCTCTGGGACACCGAGCAGGGGCACGCCGGGGCGCGCCAGGAGGACTCGGACACGTACCGGCGCATCGGCGAGCTCGCCGCGCGGCTCAGTGGAGATCGCGAAGAGGCCAAGGCGAACCACCTCTGCGCCGTCGTTCGGAGCGCCGATGGTCCGATCCTCGCGTTCGACTCGCACGTGATCACGCTCCGCGTCCTCGAGCACCTGCTCGTCACGCGTGGCGAGCGCGTCGAATGCCTGACGGGGGAGGGCGGGGCGGCCGCGAAGAAGCGGGCGGCGAGGAAGCTCGGGCTCGACGCCCAGAACGAGCGGCTCGTCGCGCTGTGCTCGGACGCGTTCAGCGAAGGCTACAACCTTCAGCGCGCGTCCTGCGTCGTGCACCTGAACACGCCGACGGTGATCCGGACAGCCGAGCAGCGCGCCGGCCGAGTGGACCGGATGAACAGCCCGCACGACGAGGTGCAGATCTGGTGGCCCAGGGACGACGGCGCGTTCGCTCCGCTGCGTCGAGACATCCTGAGGGAGCGCCACGAGACCGTGCGTGACCTCATCGGCGCGAACCTGACGCTCCCCGAGGAGTCCGGAGAGGGGAGGTCGTCGCGGTCGAGGACCTCGCGGCTCGAGGCAGCATCGACGCGGTGGAGTCGGAGCTGGACGAGTCTCGGATGTACGACGCGTTCCGACCCGTTCGCGAGCTGATCACCGGCGACACCGCCTTGGTGCCCCCGCCTGTGTACGAGGAAATGCGCGCGAGCCAGGCTGAGATCGTCGCGTGCGTGAGCGCCGTGGAGAGCTCGGACGCATGGGCATTCCTCTGCGTCGGCTCCCTCGCCCGCGCCGCGCCGCAGTGGGTCCTGTTCTCGAGCCCCGACGCAGATCCCGAGACGGATCTCGGCCGCGTGGCGGAGGGCCTTCGAGCGCGGTTGACCTCCAGCACCGTGCCCGCCGCGAGGAACGGGAGATCCGAGCAGCTCATCAAGGTGTTCGCGGACAGGCTCCGAGCGACGGAGTTGTCGCTGCTCCCCGTCCGCAGGAGAAGGGCGGTCGCCCTCCTCGAATCCGCCATCGACGAGTGGTCCCGGAGCGCCGGGATCGATGGAGACGAGGACGAGGTGAGGAGCCTCGGTGAGCTCAGGATGTGGCTCGCGCTCGACGCGGATTCGCGCAGGAGCCCGTTTCCCGATCCCCGATCGATCTCCGACGCCTGGCTTCGGGTCATACGCCCTCGCGTCGAGGCGGCGCTCAAGAACAGACGTCGCCGCCGGTCACGACCGTGGCGGCTCGACGACCTCCTTCCTTCGCTCGCGAAGTCGCGGATCCCGGCTGCTCATCTGTGGAGGGCGTTCGAGCGGGTCCCGATGCTGCAGCCCGCCGATCAGCGCGTCGTCTCGCTGATCATCGGAGTCCCGCGCCGGGCTTAACGCATCGAGGCCGGATTCACCCAGCGTTCCGGGCGCAGGTGCGAAGAATTCCACGAGCGCGGGTTTCGGTGTGCGGAACTCGCCTGGCGCGGGGCAGCGTGGGGTCTGGTAGTCTGTCGTGTGGCGTTCGCACGCGACCAGCGCTACCATGCCCCATTTGGGTTCGCCCACGGGCGTAGCGCGTTAGATAGCAGTCGATCCTGGGGAACCAGAGTACCTCCCTGGGGAATCAACAGTACCTCATGAATCGGCGCGCGGGGCGCTTCTGCCGTGCCTCGGCCACAGCGGCGGGCTACGATTTCTTTCGGCGCGAGTGATGAGCGGAATCACCGAATTGGGGCGCCGCCTGAAGGCGCGACGCGACGAGGCGCGAGTCACGGTTCGCGAACTCGCGGCCAAGGCTCGCGTGTCCGTAGACGCGCTCGATGCGTTCGAAGCGGGACGTGGCGAGTTGGGTGTCGCTGATTTGATTCGGCTCGCCAGGGCTCTGGGAGTTCCATCTGCAGCTTTTGTTCACAGCAGTGTCCCAGAGCAGCCAGCGAGGATCGAACCGACCGTTCTCCTGAAAGAGACCGGCGCCGCGTGGCTCTCCGATAGGGATCGAGCCGCTCTTGCGAACGGGCTTCGTCGAGCCAGCGCGTTTGCCGAGGCGGGCGAACTTCTCGGAGTCGAGCACCTCGGAGACCATTTCCGCCCAACGCCGGCGCCTGATGAGAACCCGCACGTGCCCGGTTACGAGCGGGCCCTCCGCTTGCGCGACCTGCTTCCTGAACGGCCGGCGGTCCTCCGCGACCTCCGCAGACTAATCGAGGATCGCTTCGACATCCTCGTGCTTCGACACACGTTCGAAGACGGGCGAATCCTGGGCGCAGCGTGCAGGTCCGGGCGCGCTCGGCTCATCGCTGTGAATGTTGACCAGGCATCCGAGACCGCGCGTCGCTTCGTGCTCGCACACGAACTGGGCCACCACCTCTTCGACCTGGAGGAGTCCGGCGCCACCGCAGACGAAGGTGACCTGCGAAGGGCGAACGCCTGGTTCGACACGCCCCCGAGAGAGAAGCGGGCGAACGCGTTTGCAGCGATGCTGTTGGCGCCCGGGGCTGCAATCAGAGAACTCGCCGGTGGCCCTCGCGCATCGACATACGAAACCGCGAAGGCTCTTGTGGAGTCCGTTAGGAAGAAGCTTGGGCTCGGCTATGCCGCTGCCGCCTGGCACCTACACAACCTGGAATACTTCGACCGTCGAATGGCCGAGACGCTCCTGCTGGTGGAACCCGACGTCGATCGAACGCAGGGGCTGGAGGACGAAGGCGCGTTCGATGGCCTAGCCCGCCGGGTGTTCCAGGCGCTTAGCAGTGAAGCGATCTCCCTCAGCAGGGCGAGGGAGTTGATCGGACACGAGGCCGATCGGTTCGTTGCCGCATAGAGATCGGCTTGTTCGCACTCGACAGCGACATCTTGGTCAACTTGCAGAATCTGGGCTTCGCGGACGATGTCGCGGCGCTTGGCTCGCTGCCGATCGTCATCACGGATGTCGTCTGGAGCGAGTTCGTTGACGACCCCGACATGTATCCCGAGAAGGAAGCTCAGGCGCGACGAATGGTCGTCTCGATCGCTCGCGGGCCCACCATCTTGCGGCCCGAAACTCCCGAGGCCGAGACATTCGCCAAGCTGCAGTCGCCACCCGCCTCCGAAGGCGCCGGTGAGCACTCGATTATCGCGTACTGCGTTCATCATCCCGAGGCCGTCCCGGTCCTCGTCGATCGACGAGCTCTGCACCGAGGCGTGGAGGAACTTCGGTCGAAGATCCTCTCCTTCCAGGGTGTTCTCGGCGCGCTAGCAGACGAGGGCGTGTTCCCACGGGAGCTTGCGAACCGCATCGCGACCGCATACCGCAAGCGCTACCCGCACACTCGGCAGCCGCTCTGGTGGTAGCCAGGGTGTCGATGACCCAACTCAACCGCCGGTTCGAATCCGGTTTCCCGCTCCAAATTATCCGGGGGGTTCCGTCAGGTGGCGGGACCCCTCGTGCTTGGACCCTTTGCAACCCGGGTAGCAGGGTGCTACCTTCAAGCCATGGGACAGCCTGTGAAGCTCTCCGACAACCTCATGCTCGATGCCCGGCTGGTCGCAGAGGAATCGGAGCGCTCGATCGCCGGCCAGATCGAGTTCTGGGCTCGGCTGGGGCGCGCCATAGAGTTCGCGGTGCGCCCGGCCACGGCGCTCAAGCTGAAGCGCCGTCAGCCGGTCCCGCTTCTCTCGGAACGCCTTCGCGACATCGACACGCCTGCGGGGCGCGCGCGCGTGGAGGCACACCTCGCGTCCGGCCCGTTCCCGCACTTCGAGCCGGCCCCCGGACGCCCCGGGCTCCTGGTGAAGATCGACGAGGACGGTACGCGCACCATCGGGCGCTTCATCAAGCGGACCTTCACGCCGGTAAAGGACCACTGACGCGGGTCGCTGGCCGGGCCTGACGATGACGCCACTCGTCGACGCGGCGCCGTTCGACCGGAGGCCGATCGTCATCGCCATCGCCGGCCCCAATGGAGCGGGGAAGACGACGTTCTTTCGAGCGCACCTCGAGGCCCTCGGACTGCGCTACATCAACGCCGACGACCTCGCCCGCGAGCTGGACACCGACGCGTACGAGGCGGCCGAGCTCGCCGCACACGTGCGCGCCGCGCTCGTCCGAGAGAAGGAGAGCTTCATCTTCGAAACCGTCTTCTCTGATCCGGCCGGAGAGAAGCTCGCGTTTCTTTCCGCCGCCGCCGCTCAGGGCTACACCGTCGTTCTCTGCTTCATCGGCCTCGAGAACGTCGAGCTCTCCGAGGCCCGGGTCGCTCAACGGGTCCTCCGCGGCGGTCACGACGTTCCGACGGAGAAGCTCGTCGCCCGGTTTCCGAGGACGCTTCGGAACCTCGCGCGCGCAACCCGCGAGCTCCCGAACGTCCTCGTCTACGACAACAGCGAGCGTGCGCGCCCCTTCCGCGCCGTTGCCGCGTTCCAGCAAGGCGCGCTGGTGACCGTCAACGAGCCCGTGCCGGCCTGGGCGCGCGAACTCTTCAAGGAGCAGTAGGCACACCGCACCGGCGGGCCGGCGCTCACCCTCGTCAGCGCTCCCGGTTCACACGCTCCTCGAAGCTCCGAAGGGCCCGGCTTGCCGGAACGAACCGCGCGAGAACTACTGACGTTCGTGCGAGAGCGGAGAGCGCCCGTGCGGTCCGAGCGAGCGACATGGAGCGGGCCTCACGGAGCGCCGCTCTCCCTCACGCGCACCAGGCGATCGGTGCCCGACTCGGCGCCCCACACCTCGCCCCTCCGCCCGAGCATCTGGCGGACGTTCGCGTTCGGGCGATCGCTCGGGAAGCTCGTGAAGCGCTCCGCCACCGGATCGAAGCGCACGATCGCATTTGCGGCGAAGTCCGTGAGCCAGACCTGGTCCTTCTCGTCCACGTAGACGGAGTAGGCGCGCGGCTTCTCTCCAGGAAGCTTCCAGCTCCGCCACGAGCCGGTCGAGGGATCGTGCACGCTCACCTGGCCGGAGCTCCACTCGCTCACCCAGATGCGCCCCCTCGAGTCGGACCACACCCGGCGCGCCCCCTGTCCGCGCGTCGGCGGCTCGATCACCGTCGCCTTCCCGGTCGCGACGTCGATCCGGGCGATGTGGTTCCCGGCGAGCGACGCATAGAACACTGCGCCGTCGGGGGTCGTGGCGATGCCGTAAGGGCCCGCGCCACGCGGCGCGTCCCACACCTCGATCGTTCCGCTGCGCGGCTCGAGCCGTCCGTACACGCCGCCCTGTCCGGTGAACCAGAGCTGGCCACGGCGGTCGAAGGTGGCGGTGTTGAGGTTCACGTTTGCCCGCCCCTCCGGCAGCGGGAAGGTCCGGACCGCGCGCGTCGCGGGATCCACCCGCACGATCGCGTTGAGGCCGCTGTCCGTGACCCAGGCGGCGCCGTCGGGGCCCACGACGACCCCGTGCGGGGCCGAGCCGCGGCCGAGCGAGATCTGGTCGACCCGGCCCGTCGCGGGATCCAGCCGGCCGAGCGCTCCTTGGCGCTGAGCGGTGTACCAGACCGTGCCGTCCCGTGCCGGCGCCACATCGTGCGGCCCCGAGCCCGCCGGCACCGGGAAGTAGCTGACCTCCGCGCCGCGCGCGGTGGCGAAGGCGAGCGCTGCGACGAGCGCGAAGGGAAGACGCCGCATGGATGGTCTCCGAGGACCGAGGTCCTGACGGTAGATACCGGGAGCGGGTGCGCACCGCTGCGCTTCGCGCGCTGCGAGTCGGTGTTGGTCACGGCGATCCCCGTCCGGTGGATCTGGACGCGCTCCCCGGCGAGGTGGCTGCGAAGCTCGGGCTCGCGGCGCCGCTGACGCTCTACCAGGCCCAGGGCGCGGGCGGCCTCAACGCCTCCCTCGCCTATGTGCCGGGCGAGGCCCACCTCGTCCTCCACGGACCGGTGGCGGACCGCCTCACGCCTCTCGAGCTGCGCGCCGTGCTCGGCCACGAGCTCCTGCACTTCGTCCTGCTCGACCGCTGGCCGGAGTATCTCGTCGCCTCGCAGGTCCTCTCGGCCATGGCGAGCGACGAGGCCGCGGAGCCCGCGCACGTCACGACCGCGCGACCCTTCGGTCTCTACACCGAGGTCTACTCGACCGCGGCGCCCACCTCGCCTGCGGCGACCTCGCCGCCGCGGTGTCCGCCCTCGTGAAGATCGAGACCGGCATCGACGAGGTCTCCGCCGAGAGCTACCTGCGTCCTCCGAGCTCCAGGGGGTCATCGAGGGGAAGACTTCCCTCGCGGAGTGACCTCCCCGGCCAGCGGGTGGTCTCGAAGCTCACGCGCCGCCTCGTGGCGGCGCTCCTGCGGCCGCCGTGGCTGAGGACCGACCCGCTCCTCGCGCACGCGCGGCTCTTCTTCGAGGACGTCGTCCGGCCTGAGCAGATCCTGACCTGGGGCGGCGCCTTCGCCAGCGTGGTGGCGGCGGGCGAGCCGGTCTCGCTGAGCAAGCACCTCGACTTCGCCGAGCAGATCTACCTCCCGAGCGTGCTCGACCGATGCCTGCATGGTCGCTCCCGCCGCGCGTGACTCGCGCGCGCAAGTACGCTGGGCATGGGCGCGCCCGCTGTCGACCGGGCATCGGGACGGCCGAACGGTTCACCCGCGCTCCGCTGGGCGGGGCGGGGGACGAGATCTCCCGCGCCGCCGCGAAGATGTTCGGGGGCTGATCCCGAGCCCCTTCGGAGCTGCACACCGCCGGACGGGCGTGGGGGCTATACTGGGCGTGTCAGCGTCTCCAGCGACGGCGTGCCGGCGCGCGCAGCCGGAGAGGAGATGGCATGGCCCATCGCATCCTCATCGTCGACGACGAGCCGAACATCGTCGTTCCCCTCGAGTTCCTCATGAAGCGGGAGGGGTACGAGGTGGCGATCGCGAGGGACGGCCAGGCGGCCCTCGACGCGCTCGCGGAGAAGGCGCCCGATCTCGTCATCCTCGACGTGATGCTCCCGCAGATGAGCGGCTTCGACGTGTGCCGCCACATCCGCGCCGACGGGCGCTGGCGCGGCCTCAAGGTCCTGATGCTGACCGCGAAGGGGCGCGACTCCGAGATGCAGAAGGGGCTGGATCTCGGCGCGGACGCATACGTGACGAAGCCGTTCTCCACGCGCGACCTCGTGGTGAGCGTCCGGACGCTGCTCGGAGCGAACGCATGAGCGCAGCCGGGATCGGGCCGCGGACCGCGGAGCCGCTCGCGACGGCGGAGCCGGCCGACCTCTCCCGGGCGATGCTCACCATGTACAGCGCGGTCGCCCCGATCGTGCGGCGCGACCCGGTCACCGTCCCGCTCGACGGCACGATCCGCCAGACGTTGCAGCGGATGGAGGGGACGCGCACCGGGGTGGTGGTCGTCGTCGAGCCGCGCGGACGGATCCCGGTCGGCGTCTTCACGCTCGAGGACGTGATCCGGCGCGTGACGCTGCCGGGCGCGGATCTCGACCAGCCGATCGCCACGGTGATGACGAGCGGCCTCATCACGGTGGCGCCGCAGACGAGCGCGCACCAGGCCATCCTCACGATGGCGCTGCACGGCGTCCGGCACCTCGTCGTCGTCGAGGCCGACGGCGCCCTCGCCGGCCTCCTCTCGCAGGAGCAGCTGCTCGGTCTCCAGCGCGTCGGGGTGGACGAGGTCGGAAACCGAATCCAGGCGGCCCGCGATCTCGACGGCCTTCGCGCCGCGGCGCAGGGGATCCGCCGCCTCGCCGGGGCGCTCCTCGCCCAGGGGCTCCACGCGGCGACGCTGACCCACTTCATGTCGACGCTGAACGACCTGCTCACCGTCCGCGTGCTCGAGCTCACGATGGACGCCTTCGACCTGCCCCCCGTGCCGTTCTGCTGGGTCGCGCTCGGCTCCGAGGGGCGGCTCGAGCAGACGTTCAGCACCGACCAGGACAACGGCATCATCCTCGACGCGGACGACGCGGACGCGGAGGACCTCCGCAGGGGGTTCCTCCCCTACGCACGCGCCGTGAACGAGGCCCTCGCCGCCTGCGGATTCCCCCTCTGCAAGGGGAACGTCATGGCGTCGAACCCGCAGTGGTGCCTCACGCTCGGCGAGTGGCGGCGCGCGTTCTCCCGGTGGATCCGCACGCCGGAGCCCGAGGCGATCCTGAACGCCACGATCTTCTTCGACCTCCGGCCGATCTACGGCCGCACCGTCCTCGCGCAGCGGCTCTGGGAGTGGCTCCTCCCGGCGGTGGCCGACAGCCCGCTCTTCCTCACGCTCCTGACCCAGAACGCGCTGGCCTTCCGGCCCCCGCTCGGGAGAATCCGGGACTTCGTGTTCGACCGCTCGAAGGCCTTCCCCCGCACGCTCGATCTCAAGGCGTACGGATCGCGCATCTTCGTGGACGCGGCGCGGGTCCTCGCGCTCGACCACGGGATCCCGGTCACGAGCACGGCCGAGCGCCTCCGCGCCGCCGCCGACGCGGGGGGGCTCGACGCGGACGCCGTGGGCGCGATCGTGGACGGATTCCACTTCGTCCACCTGCTGCGGCTGCGGAACCAGTTCCGCGCCGACGCCGTGCCGGAAGGCGCGAACCGGGTCGACCCGAAGCGCCTCGACCAGCTCGACCGGATCGTCCTCAAGGAGGCGTTCCGGCAGGCGCGCAGGCTCCAGGAACGGCTCGCGCTCAACCACCGCATGGAGTCGCTCGGCTGACGGGTGCGGCGGCGGGGACCGCCGCGCAGTTGACGGGCGCGGGCTCGCGCGCCCCAAGAAGTGGTGGCGCAGGCCGGGGCAGGGGGAACCCGCCGACCCCTCAATCCCCCCCCCACGGGGGCGCCGCGCAACCCCGGGCGGGCCGCCGGGCCGACGCTATGGTTCTCGGTACGACCAGAGCGCTGGAGGCCCCATGCCCATCCAGTGGACGAAGGACCCTTCCCCGCATCCATGGCCGCCTCCCGGGCGTACGCCGTGAAGCGGACCAACGTCAGGAACGAGCGGCTGGTCGCCCTCTTCCTGCTCGGGCTGCTCCTGTTCAACTACCCGCTCCTCGCGATGTTCAACACGCCCGACGCTCGTCCTTGGCACGCCGAAGCTGTACCTGTACCTGTTCGTCGCGTGGGCCGTGCTCATCGCCGGGGCAGGCCTGGTCCTCCGGCTGACCGAACCGGACGACGCCGGCGCGCAGGGCGACCGCGCGCGCGGGCCGCCGCCGCCCGGGTGAGGGCGAGAACATGCTGCGGGACTCGGTGGTCATCTCCGTCGCGTGCGCCTACCTGGGGCTCCTCTTCGCGATCGCGTACTACGCCGACCGGCGCGCCGATCGCGGAAGAAGCATCATCGCGAACCCCTACATCTACTCGCTCTCGCTCGCGGTGTACGCGACCGCATGGACCTTCTACGGGTCCGTCGGCCGGGCCGTCTCGACGGGCGTCGGGTTCCTGCCGATCTACATCGGCCCGACGCTCATGTGCACCCTCTGGTGGATCCTCCTGCGGAAGATGATCCTCATCAGCAAGGTCCACCGCATCACGTCGCTCGCGGACTTCATCGCGTCGCGATACGGGAAGAGCGCGCTCGTCGCGGGCCTCGTCACCGTGATCGCAGTGATCGGGATCCTCCCGTACATCTCGCTGCAGCTCAAGGCGATCTCCACCGCCTTCGAGATCGTCCACTCGCACGACGTGGTCCTCCGTGGCGCGCGCGACGGCTCCTTTCTCGCCGACACCGCGTTCTACGTGGCGCTCGTCCTCGCCGCGTTCACCATCATCTTCGGGACGCGTCACCTCGACGCATCCGAGCGCCACGAGGGAATGGTCGCCGCGATCGCCTTCGAGTCACTCGTGAAGCTCGTCGCGTTCCTGGCGGTGGGCGCGTTCGTGACCTGGGGGATCTTCGACGGGTTCGGGGACGTGTTCACGCGCGCCCGGGCGCTGCCCCGGGTCCGGGAGATGTTCGTCATCGGAGGCACCGGCGACGCGCACGCGGGCGTCCTCGCATCGCTCTACTCGGCGGCGTTCTTCTCGATGCTCGCCATCATGTTCCTGCCGCGGCAGTTCCAGGTCTCGGTCGTCGAGAACGTCGACGTGAACCACGTGAAGACCGCGATCTGGCTGTTCCCGCTGTACATGCTCGTCATCAACCTCTTCGTCCCGGCGATCGCGTTCGGGGGGGTGCTGCACTTCGCCGGCGCGCCGGTGGACCCGGACACCTACGTGCTCACCCTTCCGCTCGCCAAGGGGCAGAATGGGCTCGGGCTGCTCGTCTTCATCGGCGGACTCTCCGCCGCGACCGGCATGGTAATCGTGGAGACGATCGCGCTGTCGACCATGCTCTGCAACGACCTCGTGATGCCGCTCCTGCTCCGCTGGCCCGCGCTGCGCCTGAACGAGCGGAGGGATCTCTCCGGGCTCCTCCTCGGCATCCGCCGCGCGGCGATCCTCGTGATGCTCGTCCTCGGCTATCTGTACTTCCGCGTCGCGGGAGAGGCCTACGCGCTCGTGTCGATCGGCCTCATCTCCTTCGCCGCGGTGGCGCAGTTCGCGCCCGCGTGCCTGGGCGGGCTCTTCTGGAAGGGCGGGACGCGCGCCGGTGCGCTCGCGGGTCTCTTCGCCGGGTTCGTGGTGTGGCTCTACACGCTGCTCGTCCCCGCGTTCGCGAGGTCGGGATGGCTCCCCATGAGCATCGTCGAGGCAGGGCCGTTCGGGATCGAGGTCCTGAGGCCGCTGCAGCTCTTCGGGCTCACGGGACTCGACCATGTCACCCACGGGATGATCTGGTCCATGCTCGCGAACGTCGGCGCCTACGTGGGGTTCTCGCTCGCAACCGACCAGAGCGCGGTCGAGCGCAGCCAGGCGACGCTCTTCGTGGACGCGTTCAAGCACTCCGCCGCGGGCACCGGATCGCTCTTCTGGCGCGGCGGCGTCTCGGTCCAGGAGCTGCGCGCGCTCCTCTCGCGCTTCCTCGGCGCCGACAAGGCGGACGACGCCCTGGCGAGCTACGCCCGCCAGCGCCACCTCCGGTCCGCATGGGAGGTCGAGGCGGACGCGAACCTCGTCCAGTTCGCGGAGACCAAGCTGGCGGGCGCCATCGGCGGGGCGTCCGCGCACGCGATGGTGGCGTCGGTGGTGAAGGAGGCGCCGCTCACCATGGACGAGGTGATGTCCATCCTGGATGAGGCCTCGCAGATCATGAAGTACAGCCGGGAGCTCGAGCAGAAGTCGCGCGAGCTCGCCACCGCGTATGCCGAGCTCCGAAGCGCGAACGAGCGGCTCCAGGAGCTCGACAGGATGAAGGACGAGTTCGTCTCGCACGTCTCGCACGAGCTCCGCACCCCGCTCACCTCGATTCGCTCGTTCTCGGAGATCCTCCAGGACCACCCGCAGCTCGACGTCGCCACCCGCTCCAGGTACCTCTCCGTCATCGTTCACGAGGCCGAGCGGCTCACCCGGCTCATCAACCAGGTCCTCGACCTGTCGAAGATGGAGGCCGGCCGCGCCGAGTGGCAGATGGGCGCGGTGAACCCTCGCGAGGTGATCGAACACGCGGTCGCGGCGACGAGCGGGCTGTTCGCGGACAAGGGGGCGACGCTGGAGGTGGATCTGCCGGACGAGGTCCCGCCGGTCCTCGCCGACCGCGACCGCCTCGTACAGGTCGCGATCAACCTGCTCTCGAACGCGGCGAAGTTCAGCCCGGACACGGGCGGCCGGGTCGCGATCTCGCTCCGCGTGCTGCCCGGCGAGATCCGGGTGCACGTGCGCGACAACGGGCCCGGGATCACGCCCAAGGACCAGGACCTTCTCTTCGAGAAGTTCCGCCAGGTCGGCGACACGCTGAACGCGAAGCCGAGGGGGACCGGGCTCGGGCTCGCGATCAGCCGCGAGATCATCCAGCACTTCGGCGGCCGCCTGTGGGTCGAGAGCGATCCCGGCAAGGGAGCGACGTTCTCGTTCGCGATCCCGCTGGTCCGGCGAGCCGAGGCGATCGCGGGCGGAGACGAGCGCGGGGAGCAGACCGCGGCGCTCGATGCGTCGACCGAGGCGAGGGCGCGCTGAACGGAGCCAGCATGCCGAAGAAGGTCCTCATCGCAGACGACGAGCCGAACATCGTCATGTCGCTCCAGTTCCTGATGGAGTACGAGGGCTACGAGGTGCGGACCGTGGCCGACGGTGACGAGGCTCTCCGGGCGCTCCGCGAGTTCCGCCCGGATCTCGTGCTGCTCGACGTGATGATGCCGAAGAAGAACGGCTACGAGATCTGCCAGGTCATCCGCGCCTCGCCCGAGCTGGAGGGCATCAAGGTGGTGATGCTCACCGCGAAGGGGCGCGACATCGACGCCGAGAAGGGGGTCGCTCTCGGCGCGGACTCGTACGTCACCAAGCCGTTCGCCACGAAGGACCTCGTCGCCAGGGTGAAGGCGATGCTGGGCGATGCGTGATGGCCAGGAGGCCCAGCGTCAAGCTCGCGCTCCTGCTCGCAGGACTCTACGTGCTCGCGTTCATCCCGGCCGCGCTCGTCGCGACGGCGGTCTGGGTCGGCATCGGGCCGGAGGAGCGCACCGCCGTGGATGCGCTGGTGACGGAGCACGCAGGCCCGCTCATCGGGCTCGCGATCGCGCTGGTGGCGGCGCACGGGCTGCTGGTCTGGCTCCTCTTCCAGATGTACGTGGCCGCGCCCCTCGCGCTCGCGCAGGGCACTCGCCTCATCACCCACGGGAACGCGTCGCACCGGCTCGAGGAGGTCGGCGGCTCGGAGATGCGGGAGCTCGCCCGCGCGATCAACACACTCGCCGGGGAGCACGAGGCCCTGCAGCGCGAGGTCGAGGCGAAGGTGAGGGACGCGCAGAGGAAAGTGCAGGAGGAGCGCGACCGGCTCGCCGCCATCATCTCCGAGGCGACACAGGCAGTGATCGTCTGCAACCTCGAGGGGCGCATCCTCCTCTACAACGGCCGGGCGCGGCAGATTGTCCGCGAGCCTCCGGGCGCGGCGCCCGCGGTCGCGGGGCCCGGCCTCGTCGGGCTCGCGCGATCCGTGTTCGCGATCCTCGAGCGGGCCCAGGTCGCGCACGCGCTGGAGACAATCCAGGCGCGCCTCGAGAAAGGGACGCCTCAGCCGGTCGCGAGCTTCGTCACCGCCACGGTCGGACAGCTCCTGCGGGTGCAGGTCGCGCCCGTCCTCCGAGGCGCGCGCGCGTCGCCGGAGGCGGAGGAGGGCGCGGCGCACCCCGGAGGGGAGGGCGCCATCACCGGGTTCGTGCTGCGCGTCGACGACGTCACCAGGCCGCTCGAGGCCGGGAGCCGCACGGAGGCAGTGCTCCGTTCGCTCACGGACGCGAGCCGGCGCGCCCTCGCGAACATCCGCGCCGCGGTGGAGACGCTCCTCGCCCACCCGAACATGGAGCCGGAGCGGCAGGTCCGGTTCGTCGGCGTCATCCACGAGGAGGCGGCGGCGCTCTCGACGACCCTCGACCGAGCCGCGCCCGATCGATCGCTCCGAGCGGAGTGGCTGCTCGAGGACATGCTGGGGGCCGATCTCGTCGCCGCGGTGCGCGCGCGCATCGAGAGCACCCTCGGGGTCCCGACCGCTCTGGGCGTGGTCGATCCCGCGGTCTGGCTGAAGGTGGAGAGCTACTCGCTCGTGCGGGCAGTCCTCTCGATCGCGACCCGGCTGAAGCGCGAAGGCGTCCGGGGGCTGCGGCTCGAGCTCGAGCCGGAGGGCCGGCACGCGCACCTCGACCTCGCCTGGTCCGGCGCCGACATTCCGAGCGAGACCCTCGCCCGATGGGAGGACCAGCCGCTCGAGACGAACGGTGAGCCGTTCCCCCTCACGTTGAAGGAGGTCGTCGAGCGACACGACGGCGCGGTGTGGTACCAGGCGAACCGCGCCTCTGCGACGGGCTTCTTCCGGCTGGTCATCCCGGTGACGGAGGCCGAGCAGGCGCCGCTCGTGCTCCCGGTCCCGTCCGGCAGCCGGCCCGAGTACTACGACTTCGACCTCTTCCACCAGGCGGGGCAGACGCCGGAGCTCGACGAGCGAAAGCTCGTCGAGCTCGCGTACACCGTCTTCGACACCGAGACCACCGGGCTCTCCCCCTCCGACGGCGACGAGATCATCTCCATCGGCGCGGTGCGGATCGTGAACGGCCGGCTCCTCCATCAGGAGGCGTTCGAGCAGTTCGTCGACCCGAGAAGGCCCGTCTCGCTCGCCTCGGTCCGGATCACCGGCATCGATCCCGCCCTTCTCGCGGGCAGGCCCACGATCGAGCAGGTCCTCCCGCAGTTCCACCGCTTCTGCGAGGACACCGTGCTCGTGGCGCACAACGGCGCGTTCGACATGCGCTTTCTTCAGCTCAAGGAGAGGGCGGCGGGCGTTCGCTTCACGCACCCCGTCCTCGATACGCTGCTCCTCGCGGCCGTGCTCCAACCGAACCTTCCGTCCACCGGGCTCGACGGGATCGCCGAGCGGTTCGGCGTGCCCGTGCTCGGGAGGCACACCGCGATCGGCGACGCGATCATGACCGGCGAGATCTTCCTCAGGATGCTGCCGCTCCTCGCCGAGCGCGGGCTCGTGACGCTGCGCGACGCCCGGGACGCGTCGCAACGCACCTTGCTCGCGCGTGTGAACTACTGACGTTCGTGCGAGACGCGCACCAGGCCGGCGGACCATTCCTGCTTCTTCCGGAGCCGCGCGGGCGCGCGCGCAACCCGCAGCGGCTCCGGACCCGTCGCTGGGCACTATGCGTGCGGCCGCGTCTCTTCCTCGCGCGCTCCGGCTCCAGCCTGCATCGCCGGCGCGACGCCGAGCTGGCGCAGCATCCCGAGGGCATCCCACTGGGTCCACGCCTCGACGAGCTTTCCGCTCTTGAACTTCCCGATGCTGATCCCTTCGACCGTGCCCCGCGTCCCCTTGGGCTCGATGCCCATGAGTGCGGCGCGATGCGTCCCCGTCATGCGCCAGTGCGTGACGACCGTCTCGCCGTCCGAGTACGACCCCAGGATCGTGACCTTCAGATCGGGGAACGCCGTCCGGTACTGGCGACACATCTCGCGCGACTGCTCGATGTCCGAATCGCCGGCCAGCGGATCGTGCTCCCGGAGCCCGCGATCGCAGACCTCGTCGTAGACGTCGAGGTTCCCCTTCCCCCATGCCTCCTCGAACAGCCGGCGGTGAGACTGCTTGATATCTACGGCCATGGCTCGTCCTTTCTCCTCCCGCAGATTTCGCCTGGAGAGTGACGATGACCTAGGTGCCGGACGCTCCTGGCGCGCCGTGAACCAATGCTGACCCCCTGACGAGATGGGACCGTGGGACCGGGCCATCGCGCGCTCGCGAGCACCGGCACCGCACGCCTCACGCCGGCTTGTCGAGCTCCTTCTTGACCGCCAGGCCGAGCGTCGCCCGGCCCTCCTTCGGGCCGCGGCGGAGCATCGTGCGGCCCGCGGGCACCTCGGACGTCGAGCCGCTCGCGCGCGAGAGGACGTTTTCACCCCATCCGGCGGCTGCGCTCCCGCGGCATATCCGAGCCGGCTGCGTTAACCCTTGGGGCCAAGGAGGTGCATGCCCATGGCGCGATTCATGGACGTTCATAGCGGGTTCAAGGGAGTGACCAGGGAGCAGATGGCGGAGGCGCACAAGAAGGATCAGGCGATCGAGCGCGAAGAGGGCGTTCGCTTCGTGAAGGCCTGGGCCGATCCCACGAGCGGCAAGGCGTTCTGCCTCTCCGAGGGTCCGAGCAGGGACGCGGTGCTCAGGGTCCACGAGCGCGCGGGCCACCCGACGGCGGAGATCTACGAGGTCCCGATCGACGTCGAGTGAACACGGTTCGTTTCGCGGCGCGCGCGGAGGCGATCGTCGGATCGACGCCTCCGTGCGCGCCGCGCCTGCGGGTCGACCGTTTGCCTCGGCGGCGATCTCACCAGATCCGCAGCGACGCGACGGCGCTGTCGAACACGCTCAGGTCCCGGTCGAAGTAGTGGCGCGTCGGCGCGACGTAGGTGACCTGCCAGGCGCGCCCCTCGGCCATGACGCCGCACAGCACCGCCTTGAAGCGAAGCCCGTGACCGTCCTTGAAGGCGACGGCGGTCCGGAACCCCTTCCGGCCGGCGATCGTGACGGGCCGCGTCTCGAGGACCTTCACCGCGTTCGCCGTGCCGTCGGAGCGCAGGTCATCGAGGAGCACCTCGGCGAGATCCTGTGGGGCCATGTCCTTCGAGACCTTCTTCTTCGTGTGCGGCAGGTCCTCGCCGAACTTGATCTTCCGGACGCGGATCATCTGGAGATTGAA
Source organism: uncultured delta proteobacterium (assembly GCA_963721145.1). Classification (GTDB taxonomy): domain Bacteria; phylum Myxococcota; class Myxococcia; order Myxococcales; family Anaeromyxobacteraceae; genus Anaeromyxobacter. The sequence goes on from CAVRIC010000002.1 coordinate 1,620,816, forward strand.
CCCGTCGCGCGTGGCCACGAGGCCGTTCTCGACGAAGTTCATCATCATCCAGTCGTCGGGGAGGTCGAGCGCGAAGCGCGCGCCGAACCAGTTCCCCGAGTCGTAGCGGCCGCCGATGGGGTCCCAGGGCGTCGTCTTCTGGAAGCAGCCGGGGAGGAGCGCAGTCGTGGCCAGAAGCGCGAGGAGCGCGGCGAGGCGGGTCTTCACGGCTTCCTCCCGTCGAGGTCGGCAAGCTCGCCCTCGATCCAGGCGCGGTCCACGGCGCCGGGAGCGACCTTCAGGTAAGCGCGCAGCGCGACCCGCGCGCCCGCTCGGTCACCGCGTCGTGCGAGCGCAAGGCCGAGACCGCGCTGCGCCTCCGCACACGCCGGGTCGAGGGTGGCGGCCTTCCGGTACAGCTCGAGCGCGCGCTCGTCGGCGCCACCCTGCTGGCGCGCGGCATCGGCCAGGACCGTGAGCGCCGGGGCCGAGCGGGGGAGCAGGCCGAGATAGGCCTCTGCGCCGCGCTCCGCCGCGCCGAAGCGGCCGCCCGCCAGATCGAGCCGCGCGGTGGCCAGCATCACCTCGCGAACGGCGCGTCGGTATCGGTCGGATCCCTGGTCCCCGGGGCGATGTCCTCTGTAGCGCTCCTCCACCAGCGTGCGGGTGCTCTCGATCCGCTCCTCGAGCCGCGGGTGGCTGGCGAACGCGTACGGCTCCTCGATCTGCTCGTCCTTCACCCACGCCGCGAGGTGCTCGAACGGGCGCGGTGCCTCGCGCACGTCCCAGCCGCCCGCGGCGAGCAGCGCGAGCCCCTGCTCGTCGGCCTCTTGCTCGAGGTCGCGGGAGTAGCCGGTCACCGCCGCCTGCGTGCCGAGCGCGCCGAGGCCGAAGGGCATCCCCGCGGTCATGTCCGCGCCACTCTTGAAGGTCCGGTACTCGACGAGGTGGTGCCGGTTGAGCGCGTGGCTCAGCTCGTGCCCGAAGACCATGGCGAGCTGCGCCTCGTTCTCGAGGCGCGAGAGGAGCCCCATCGAGACGAAGATCGCGCCGTCGGGCGTGATGAAGGCCGTGAGCGCTGGGCTCTCGATGACGCGCACCCGGACGTCCAGGCGGTCGAGCGCGCCGCGTGGCGCGAGCCGTCGCGCGACGCCGACCAGGTATCGCTCCAGCGCGGGATCGTCGAGAACCGCACCGCTCTTCCGGGCACGAGCCTCGAGCTCGGCGGCCTCGCGCCAGAGGCGAGCCTCGTCGGTCGCGATCCGGAACCCCGGTGCGGTGACCGGCGGCACCCGCTCCGCGCGCGGGATCGCGATGCACCCCGCGATGGCGAGGAGCGCCGCAGCGGCGCAGAGACCTCGTGCTGCGCGCGCGGGCGCGTGGCCCGTCCCACGGCTCGGCGCGCGGCTCACGGGTCCACCCCAGGCAGCTCGGACAGGAGCTTCGCCACGGTTTGCGCGACGTCCTCCTCGGAGCGGAGATCCACTGCTCTCCCGCCCCAGACGTCGAACCAGATGACGTCCCCGTTCCGTTCGACGAGCCCGAGCGTGAGCAGCGCGGTGGAGCGTCCCGAGAGCAGCGACAGCCGCCGGCCGTCGGCCCCGGTCTGGCCCGCGCCTGCGGCGACGAGGAGCACGTCCACCCCCGCGCGATCGAGGATCCGACCCACCGGACCGACCGTGTAGTCGAAGCGGTTCCGCTTGGTCGGGAAGGGAAACGGCGGATAGGTGAAGTTCCAGATGGCGGAGCCCACCTCCGCATAGAGGAGCCGGACCTCGTCGAGCTCGGGGTCGTCCTTCCAGGAGAGAGGCTTCGACTTGAGCTTCCGGGCGCGGAGCCCGTCCGTGAGCGCCTTCACCACGTTCCGCGCGGCCTGCGCGGTCCACTCGACGTTCTCCTCCTCGACGCCGCCCGCCGAGACCTCCTCGATCCGGATCGCCGACAGGATGCCGATGGTGCGGGTGCGCTCGCGCCAGCCCTCCGCGCCAGGGTGCGTGCGATGGAGCTGGAAACAGCCGCTCAGCAACGCCGCGACGACCATCAAGAGTGCGCGTCGGCTCACGAGGACCTCCCGGGAGGCAGTCTAGCGCACGCCCGCGCGCCTTCGAGTTTTGACCGCAGAGGAGCGGGGCGCGGCCAATCGCCCGTGGGGTTGAAACGGACCGGCGCGGCGTGCGAGAACCCGCCAGCCGCCCACGCCGTCCGCGTCCGGCGAACGGAGACGCACCTCCCCCCACATGAGCGCACGCCACGAGATCGGCCGCCGCCGAACCTTCGCGATCATCTCCCACCCCGACGCGGGCAAGACGACGCTGACCGAGAAGCTCCTGCTCTACGGCGGCGTCATCCAGCTCGCCGGCGCGGTGAAGGCCAAGCGCGGCCGCGCGAGCGCGGTCAGCGACTGGATGGAGATGGAGCGCGAGCGCGGCATCTCCATCACCACGAGCGTCCTGCAGTTCCCGTACCGCGGGCTGCAGATGAACCTGCTCGACACGCCCGGCCACGCCGACTTCAGCGAGGACACCTACCGGACGCTCCACGCGGTCGACGGCGCGGTCATGCTCCTCGACTGCGCGAAGGGCGTCGAGGCGCAGACGCAGCAAGCTCTTCCGGGTGTGCCGGCAGCGGTCGATCCCGATCTTCACGTTCGTGAACAAGATGGACCGGCCCGGCCGCGACGCCGTTCGAGCTCATCGGCGAGGTCGAGAGCGTGCTCGGCATCGGCGTCTACCCGATCACCTGGCCGATCTTCCGCGGCGGCGTGTTCCGCGGCGTGTACCACCGGCTCGCACGGCGCGTGTACCTGTTCGACGCGGAGCACGCGGGCTCGAGCGCCGGCATCGGCGCCGAGCGGCCGCCGGTCGAGGTGACCGGCCTCGACGACCCGGCGCTCCGCGAGGACGCTCGACGACGCCGGCTACGACCAGCTCCGCGCACGACGCCGAGCTGCTCGACGCGGCGGGCGACGGGTTCGACCGGGAGCGCTTCGAGGCCGGCGAGCTCTCGCCGATGTTCTTCGGCAGCGCCATCAACAACTTCGGCCTCGAGGCGTTCCTCGAGACGTTCTGCGAGCTCATGCCGCCGCCGCGCGCGCGCACGTCCGATCGGCGGGCCCATCGCCGCCGACGCAGGACGAGTTCAGCGGGTTCGTCTTCAAGATCCAGGCGAACATGGACCGGGCGCACCGCGACCGCGATCGCCTTCGTGCGCATCTGCTCGGGCCGGTTCGAGCGCGGGATGAAGGTGCACCACGTGCGCACCGGGCGCGAGGTCCGCCTCGCGAACCCGACGCAGTTCCTCGCGCAGGAGCGCAGCGTCGTCGACGAGGCCTTCGCCGGCGACGTGGTCGGCATCTACGATCCGGGCATCTTCGAGATCGGCGACACCCTCACCGACGGCTCGAACTTCACCTTCGAGGAGATCCCGAGCTTCGCGCCGGAGCACTTCGCGCGGCTCGTGCTCGCCGACCCGATGCGGCGGAAGCAGTTCGCGAAGGGCATCGAGCAGCTCGCGCAGGAGGGCACGGTCCAGCTCTATCGGCCGCCGGCCGGTCGCGCCGGCGACCTCGTCCTCGGCGCGCTCGGACAGCTCCAGCTCGAGGTCGTGAAGTACCGCCTCGAGACGGAGTACGGCGTGGAGGTCCGCCACGAGGCGGTGCCCTACCAGCTCGCGCGCTGGGTCTCGCGCGCCGACGGGCAGCCGCTCGATGTCGACGCGCTCCACGGCGCGCTCGACGGCCTGGTGGTGCTCGACGTGCGCGAGCGCGTGGTCGCGCTGTTCGACCGCGAGTGGGCGCTCCGCACCGCGGAGAAGCTCCACCCCGAGCTGTGCTTCGCCGAGACCGCGACGGGCGTCGTCGTGCGCGCGGCCTGAGTCCGCGCTCCGCGAGGGTCCGCAGCAGGCGCCGCGGTTTCACTCCCGTGGCCGCACCTCCTCGCGTGTGATCCCCCCGGACTTGCCGCGCTCGAGGAGCGACTTGAAGCGAAGCAGGTCGTCGTTCATCTGCCGCTTCGGATCCGCGCCGACGAGCAGGGCGAACGCGTGGCCGAGCCCGCCGGCGGGGGGGTGGTACGAGAGCCGGATGTCGAGGCGCGTCCCGTTGCCTTCGTCCTCGAAGCGAGCGATCCCGGAGCTCGCGACCGCCGCCCCCGGGACCGTCTTCCACGCGACGACCTCGTTCGGCGTCAGCGCCGAGACCTCCGCGTCCCACTCGACGCTCGCGCCCGCGGGGCCGTCCACCGTCCAGTGCCACCGCCCGTCGCCGGTCCGGTCCACCTCGCGGACATGCGCCATGAACCGCGGGAAGTTCTCGAAGGCGCTGAAGAACGCGAAGACCTCCTCGCGCGGCGCCTCGATGTGGATCGTCTTCCGGAGGTCCACCGCACGCCGGCGTGCGCCGATTCCGAAGAGCCGCTTCAACGGCACGTTCGTGGCGCCGCGGAGCGCGAGCAACGCGCCGAGGATTCCCGTCGCACGCGCGTTGGGACGGCGCGCAGACAGGCCGCCCAGGGCGAGGCCCACTCCCGAGACGATCGCCAGGAGGCGCGTCCCCGGGGACCAGCTCTGCTGCAGGATCTCCGGCACTGGCCGCCGGACGGCGCCGCCCCGGAGGGCGGAGACCTCTCCCGGGTGGGCATGCCGCTCGAGGTGGTCATCGACCTCGCGAACTCCGCGGACCCGGCGCGTTCCGCGGACGACCTGCTCCGCCTCGTTCTCGACGATGGGGCCGCGCAGCTCGATGACGCCCCCGCGCGACGAGACCTCTATCGCCGCCGGGTGCGACGTGAGCCTGCCGATGCGCGCGCGCACCCGCTCGCAGAGGACCTCGTCCGACACGCCGGATTCGCGGACGCTCGAGCGCGCCGAGGCCAGCAGGCCGCGCGAGCGGTTGGCGAGATCCCGGGCGGCCTTCTGGCCGAACGTCCGGGCGGTCTTGCTCACATGGATCGTCTTCTGGACGAGGAGACCTCGTCGTCGCGCGCCGCCGCGCGGCTCGAGCAGCACCACGGCAGCGGCTCCGGCGGCGACGCCCGCCAGCGCGAGGCCGGTGCTGGCCGCCGGCCGCTGCTTGCGCTGGCGAAATGGAAGAATGGCACGGAAGTTCATGGGGTCTCCTCTGCGAGGATCGTCGGCTCGGTCGAAATCTGCGACACGCGCGCGACGCCCGCCGCGTCGTTCGGTTCGTCGTTCGGTTCATGGAGGGTGTCCGGGGGATTCACGGGACTCCCGAGGAGCGTCCGCGGGGAGGACGCCGTCGAGCACCAGCTCCTCGGGGAGCGGTAGCTCCTTCGCGAAACGGGTCACCTCGGCTCGCGTCGGGAGCGTTCCGGAGTGCGCAGCGGTGAGCGCGGCGGCAGCGCTCGCGAGCTGACCAGCGCGGGTGAGATCGAGGCCTTCCGCGAGCGCCACCGCGAGCGCGCTGCAGAATGCGTCCCCCGCGTCCGCCATGTCCGCGTCCCTGGCGAACGGGCTCGGGATCCATACTTCGTCGCTGCGCGTCAGGTGGAGCGTCACCCTGGCCGTCCGGAGCACGACGGCGCCGGCGCCGCGCCGCAGCAGCAATCGCGCCGCATTCAGTGCCGAGCGCCGTCCAGTCACTGGCGCGCCGGTGAGGAGGCCCGCCTCGCGAGCCACCACGATCGCGACGTCGACGAGGCCGAGGAGGGCATCCGACACCTTCCTGGATGGAGCCGCATCGAGGACGGCGTGGGTCCCATGTCGGCGCGCGATCCGGAATGCCTCCGCGATGCACGGCGCGGACACCTCGAGCGAGGCTACGACCACCGAGGCGCTTGCGATGACCTCCTCGGCGGAGCGGACGTCGGCGACCGACAGGCGACCGCTCGCGCCCTCCGCGAGGACGGCGCCGCTCTTTCTCGCGCGCCGGTCGAGGTGGACGAGGGCGACGCCGGTTCGCGCCTCTGGATCGCGCGCAACGTGCTCGGTCGCGATGCCGTCGGCCCGGAGCCGCGCGACGACGTCGTCCCCGGTGCGGTCGCCGCCCACGCGCGCGACGAGCGCCACGCGGGCGCCGAGGCGAGCGGCGGCGATCGCCTGACGGGCTCCCTTGCCACCCAGCGCCTGCGAGAAGAGATCGCCCTCGAGCATCTCGCCGGCCGCGGGGAGCCTGGGCGTCCGCACGACGAGCTCATCGTGCGCGTTGCCCAGGATCGCCACGTCGAGAGCGCGGGCGCCCGTCTCCGCCCGGGCTCGTCCCCCTTCACCGCGGGGCGGTTCAGCCGGCGGCGCGCCCGGCGCGGGGGCCGGGCGCCCCCTGCGCAGCTCATGGGCCGTGGCCATCGAGAGCGCTTCCCCGAAGGCCTCCGCCTCCGTGGGCCACCAGCGGGTCACGAGGTGCACCGCCGTGTCGGACCGAAGGTGCAAGACGACCTGGTGCCCGGAGGGCCACTCGGTGTACCGGACGTACCACCCGCGCGCGCGCAACTGACGCTTCGCCGCCCTCGTATCGTCGGGGCTGGTCATGGAGTCCCAGAGAAACGTCCGCATCCTGAGAGACGAGACAAGGCTGAGGACGCCGGCGGTGGTCGTTCCCGGGACCTTGCATCCGCACCGCGGCGTTCCCATTGGAACCGTGCCGGTACCTGCCCGCAGCTCGGAGGGGTGAATGCCTGCACCATTCAGCTCCACCACACGCCCGATCGACGTGGCGGCGGGCGATCTGCTCCTCGCCGGTGATCTCACCATTCCTGCCGGGGCGGAGGCGATCGTGCTGTTCTCGCACGGCAGCGGCTCGTCGCGGCTGAGCCCACGGAACCGGCTCGTCGCGGCACAGCTCGCGCACGCCGGCCTCGCGACGCTCCTCTTCGACCTCCTCACGCCTGCCGAGGAGGAGGAGGATCGCTCGTCCGGCGCGCTGCGCTTCGACATCCCGCTACTCGCGGACCGGCTCGTGCGAGCGACGGACTTCGTGCGCGGCCACTCCGACACGAGCAGGCTCTCGATCGGGTACTTCGGCGCGAGCACCGGCGCGGCGGCGGCGCTCATCGCGGCTGCCGATCGCCCGCAGGACGTGGGCGCGGTCGTCTCGCGGGGAGGCCGCCCCGACCTCGCCGAGGACGCTCTCGAGCGGGTCGCCGCACCGACGCTGCTCATCGTGGGCGGCGCGGATCATCCGGTGCTGGAGCTGAATGCCCGCGCGCACGCCAGGCTCACGTGCAGGAAGCACCTCGAGATCGTGATCGGGGCGACGCACCTCTTCGAGGAGCCGGGCGCACTCGAGGAGGTCGCGCGTCTCGCACGCGACTGGTTCGTGCGCTTCCTCGTCGAGGAGCCTGCGCCAGCAGGGCTGCTCGACCAGCCGGGCCACCACCCGATGTGAGCGCGCTGCGCGCCGTCGTTCAGTCCTGGTGCCCGCGAGCGCGGGCTCGACGGGCTCCTGAAGTCGTCCTGGAACGTGCACCTCCTCAGGACCACCGGCTCCGCACCGTCGCTCGGCGACGAGTGGGGTGAAGCCTGCAGCGGCGGCAACAGCAGCTTCAAGAAGCGCCTGGCAGGCTCGTCGGGAACGTAGCCGACGCACCTTGCCTCGAACCCCCGACCCGTGGAAGGGAACCATGCGCAAGCTCGCCGTTCCGCAACCCCACGGATGCTGCGACCCTTCCGGCTCGGCGGGAATCCGCCAGTGCTCCCGCTGGAGTGGCCGCTTTCGCCCCAAGAGCGACAAGAAGGCTGATGGACGTCGACCGCGCCGCGATTACAATCCTCGCAGCCGAGTTGAACTGCAAAGGAGGACGTGATCAAAGAGCCGTCGAATTCACAGACAAGCTCGAAGTCACGCCTGGCTTGAAGCCGGGAATGCGCTCCAACCGAAGCGAGCGCCAGTTCGATGAAAAGAAGAGGCCCGCTAGACGGGCCTCTTCTTTGTCGGGCCGTCCTCCTCGCCGGGCCGCCCTGCGACAGATTGTCGCCTGACCTCGCTCTCAGCGGACCTTCACCCGCCATCGACAGTCCCTCGGCGGTGGGCAGCATCGTGGCGCGAAACCGCCCGCCGCGCGCGAGTCGCTCGCTGAACGCGCGGAGCGCCGCCATCGCCTCGGGCGACTCGCCCACTGAGCGCTCCTCGTGGACGTGCCCGAAGCCGAAGGTGTTGTCGGCGAGCAGGACGCCGCCGACGCGGAGGTGCTCCTCCGCCCATGCGAGGTACGCGGGGTAGCCGGTCTTGTCGGCGTCGATGAAGACGAGGTCGAACGGCTCCTCTCCGTCGATCGCGCGAAGCCGGTCCTTCGCCGGACCGAGATGGATTCGCACCCGAGCCGCCACCCCGGTGCGCTCGAACGTCTCGCGGGCCACCTCGGCGTGGCGCGGCTCGAGCTCGAACGTGTGGAGGAACCCACGGTCCCCCATTCCCCGGAGCAGGGCGACGCCGCTGTAGCCTCCCAGCGTCCCGATCTCGACGGCGCGCCGCGCGCCCGTGGCCCGGGCGAGCACCTCGAGGTGGAGCGCGTCGAACCGGCCGACCTGGACGGGCGGCAGCCCCGCCGCTGCGCTCCGCTCGCGAATCTCGCGGAGGGCCTCGTCCTCCGGCTGGTACACGGACTCGGCCCACGCCGCGAGCGCCGCGTCTCCCTGGCCGAAGCCCTTCACAGGTGGGGATCCCATCGCGCCTCCGGTCCGAGAGCGTCACCCGCGCCACGAACGGACGCCACACCCGCTCGGGGGCGCTCGGCACGTCCGACGCGCACAGGCAGGCAGCCTCCTTCGCAGCAGGCACGGGCCTTGACGCAGGCTTTCAGGGCGGCGGCGCGTCCGACGCCGCCTCGCCGGCAGGCCGCGCGCCCGCTCGCTCCGCGGCGCGCTCCGCGATCCTCCGCAGGATCGCCTCCGAGAACGCGGGAAGGTCGTCCGGGCGGCGGGACGTGATGAGGTTCCCGTCCACCACGACCTCGCGGTCGACCCAGCGCGCGCCCGCGTTGATGAGATCCGTCCGGATCGAGGGCCACGAGGTGACGGTCCGTCCCTCCGCCACGTCCGCCTCGATGAGCATCCAGGGCGCATGGCACACGGCCGCCACGACCTTCTCCTGGTCGAAGAAGGCCCGCGTGAACGCCACCATGGGCCGGCTCATGCGGAGCCGGTCCGGCGAGTAGCCGCCCGGGATCACGAGGGCGTCGAACGCGTCGGCCGACACGTCCTGCACCGCCCGCTCGACCGTGAGCTTCTCGCGCCCGCGCTTCCCGGTGATCTGCTTGCCGGCCTCCAGGCCGATCAGCACCACCTCGTGCCCTGCCTCCCGCAGCCGGTCGTACGGCTGCCGGAGCTCCGAGTCCTCGAACATGTCGTCGGCGATGACCGCGATGCGTGCCATGCGGAACACGATGACGCCGCGCGCGGGTGGGGAGTACCCCCGGGCGCGCGTCTTTCGGGGGACACCCGACGTGCTCGGCGAGGTCGCCCGCGATCGCGCCCCCGGCGCTTTCCCGCCGCCCGCCCCCGTGCTTTCCTGTCCGAACGAATGCCGCGCCCGTCCCCCTCGTTCCTGCGCGCCCTCGGCAATCCGGCCGTGGACCTCGCCGTCTACCTGACCGACATCGCGGCGCTGGCGGGCGAGACGACGATCGCCCTCACCCGCACGGCAGGGCGGCTCCGACCCGTCGTACGCGACGTGCTGTGGAGGCAGGTCTACTTCACCGCGGTCCGGGCGAGCCCGTTCACGCTCCTCCTCGCGCTGCTCGTGGCGCTCGCGGTCGCCGCGCAATCGCCTTACTCCGCTGCCGCCGGGGGGGACGTCCTCGGCACCGTGCTCGTCGCGACGCTCGTCCGCGAGCTGGCCCCGCTCCTCACCGCCTGGATCGTGATTGCCCGCTCCGGAACCGCCATCGCCGCCGAGCTCGCCACCATGCGCATCGAAGGCGAGGTGGACGCGCTCGTGGGGATGGGGATCGATCCTTTCGAGTACCTCGTGCTCCCGAGGGTCGTCGCGACGGCGACGGCGGTGGCGAGCCTCACCGTGGTGTTCCTCACCTTCTCGCTCGGGGCGAGCGCGCTCCTCTCGCCGCTCCTCGGCGGTCCCTCGCCGCGCGTGCTGCTCGATCACGTGGCGGGCGCGATCCGGCCCGCGGATGCCGTGGCGCTCGCGGCGAAGACGATCGTCCCGGGCGCCGCCATCGCGGCGGTCGCCTGCCACGAGGGGCTCAGAGCCGCGCGCAGCACGACCGAGATCCCGCCGGCGGTGACCGCCGCGGGCGTGCGCGCCTTCTCGCTCGTGTTCGTGTGGAACACCGCCGTGACCGCCCTCCTCTACCTCGTCTGAGCTCCTTGGACGCCGCCCCGCTCGCAGAGGCCGAGGACCTCAACGTCACCGCACGCGCCGGAGCGCTCCGGATCGCGGGGCTCGCCTTCCGCATCGGTCCCGGCGACATGCTCGTGCTCGTCGGGCCCGTCGACGCGGGCTCGGCGGTGCTCCGCATCCTGCTCGGCATGGACCTGCCCGACTCCGGGAGCGCGCGCATCCTCGGCGAGCAGGCCGTGACCCTCTCGCGTGCCCGCGCTGCCGCGCTCCTGTCGCGCGTCGGGTGGTACCCGCGAACGGGCGCGCTGCTCGCGAACCTCACCCTCCGGGAGAACCTCCTCCTTCCGCTCCAGTTCCACCGCGATCCCAGCGCGGCCGAGGCGGAGCGCGCCACCTCCGAGGCGCTCGCGCGCTTCGGGCTCGCCGAGGTGCCCGACGTGCGCCCCGAGGAGGCGCCGCTGCCGGTGCGACGCCGAGTGGCGCTCGCGCGGGCGATCCTGCTCGATCCCGAGCTGCTCGTGCTCGACGACCCGCTCGACGATCTCGAGGACGATGTCGCGCGGGGGGTCGTGACCGCGCTGTCGGGCTGGGTGCGCGAGCGCCGGCGCGGGCTCCTCCTCACCTCCCACCGTGCCGGGGTCGCGTCGTCGCTGCGCGCCCCGGCCCTGCTGCTCCCGGTGATCCGCGCATGAGCCGCCCCGCCCCGCTCCGCCACGTCCGCACCATCGTCGGCGTCTTCAACCTCGCCGTGCTCGCGGTCGCCCTGGTGGGCGTCGTGTTCGTCGGGCGCGGGCGGCGCTGGTTCGAGAAGCAGGCCGAGATCGACGCCACGTTCCCGGCGACCCACGCGGCGGCGCTGCGCGTGGGGGTCCCGGTCCGGCTCGCCGGCGACCTGGTCGGCAAGGTCGCGACCACGGCGCGCGCGGGGGACTTCATCCGCGCGCGGCTGCAGATCGGGGCGGTCGCGAGGGAGACCCTGCGCACGGACGCCACCGCCCAGCTCCGCGTCCCGATCGCCGGGCTGGTCGGCGACCTCGCGATCGCGCTCGACCCGGGCAGCGAGCAGGCGCCGTGGCCGGAGGGGAAGGTGATGGTGGGCGAGGCGGAGGGCGACCCCGCGGTGAAGGCGCGCGAGACGGTGGACCGCGTCCGCGAGCAGCTGCCCCTCATCCTGGACCGGACCCAGGCGATCCTGGAGAAGACCGATACCATCCTCGGGCAGGCCGAGCGCTCGCGGACGATCGAGAACGTGGACCGCCTCGTCCGCTCGCTCGACAAGCTCGCCACAGCCGTCGAGCGCGAGCGCGTCGTCGCGAACGCCTCCGGCTCGCTCGAGCGGCTCGAGGAGCTGCTCCGTGGGCTGCGCGACGGCAAGGGGACCGCCGGGAAGATGTTCACGGACGCAGCGCTGTACGATCGCTCCGCGGCGCTGCTCGACGACGTGCACCGGAGCTGGGAGAAGATCGACGCCCTCGTCGCGGCCTCGACCCACATCGCCGAGCGCGCGCACGACCTGGCCGAGGCGGCGCGCGGACGCTCGAAGGAGCTCGAGACGCTCGTCGGCGAGATCCAGCTTCTCGTGATGCAGTCGAACCGCGCCCTCGACCTCGTGAACGAGCACTGGCTGCTGCGCAGCTCGATCCCGGAGCCCGGCCCGCCGTCGCCGCCGGCCGTGCTCGACCTCCCGCCCGAAGCGGCGCGCGCCGCGGAGGGCCGGCCGTGAGGGCGCGCGACGCCGCCGCCCTGCTCGCCGCGCTCGGGATGGCCGCGTGCGCGCGGGAGCGGCGCCCCGGCGCCGAGGAGCTCGCGGTCCGCCAGCGCATGGCCGGCGAGACGGCCCGTCGCTACGACGACCCGAAGACCGCCGCGGCGCTGTACGGCCGCGCGGCGCGGAACGCCGCCGCGGTGGACCGCCCCCGCCTCGCAGCGGACGCCGCTTGCCGCGAGGGGATCGCGCTGCTCGCGACGGGCGAGCCGGGGCGGGCCGAGACCTCGTTCGTCCAGGCGGCCGCGCTCGCGCGCGACGCCGGGGATCCTGCGCTCGCGGCGCGCGCGCTCCTCGGCCTCGCCCGCGCCCGCCGGGTCGGCGCGGGCGGCGACGTCGCGGGCCCGCTCAGCGAGGCGCGCGCGCTCGCCCGGGAAGGCGACGACCGCACCGCCGAGGCGCTCGCGGAGGTGGGCCTCGGCGCGCTCGCCTCTCCTGCCGACGCGCGCGAGCGGTACGCCGCCGCGGAGAAGCTCGCCGGCGACGCACCGGAGGTCGCGGGCCCGCTGCGGCTCAACCGGGCTCGACTCGACGAGCGGGAAGGGCGCGCCGCCGAGGCACGCGAGGGGTACCACGCCGCGATCGGGCCGCTCTCGAAGGCCGATGACCGGGTGGGGCTGCTCGCCGCGCTCCAGGGCGCGGCGCGGCTCGCGGGGGGCGATCCGACCCGGTCGAGCGAGGCCGCCGATCTGCATCGGCGCGCTGCCGCGGTGGCCGACGGGCTCGGCCGCGACGAGGTGGCGAAGGCGGAGCGGCGCGCCGCCGATGGCGCCGCCGCGCGCGCACCCTGACCTCAAAGATGGGTGCGGCTCAGAAGAGAAGCGCGACCGCGAGCACGCCCACGAGGACGAAGGAGAGCGCGACCTTGACCGCGCTCCCGAGCACGAACCCCACGAATGCTCCGGTGCCCGCCCTGAGCGCCCGCTCGAAGTTCGGGTCCCGCATGTACTCGAACGCGAGCGCGCCGATCGCAGGGCCGAGGACGATCCCGGGAAGGCCGAGGAAGAGGCCGACGACGAGCCCGACCGCCGACCCGATCACGGCCCATTTCGAGGCGCCGAACGCCTTCGCGCCGAGCACGCCCGCGGCAAAGTCCACCGCCCAGATCGCCACGCCGATCACGGCACAGACGGCCACCGTCCAGCCCGAGACTCGCGTGAAACCATCCGCCCAGCCGACGAGCAGCGCTCCGCCGACGAGCAGCGCAGAGCCGGGGATGACCGGAAGCACGACGCCGGCGAGTCCCGCCACGAGCGCGAGGGCCCCGAGGATGTAGAGGACGATCTCCACGGGGCGCGATCATGGTCGCGCGGGCCGGTCCCGTAAAGGAGCCCGCTCGCACTCGTCCGGGCGTCACGGCCGGTTTGGCGCGCACCCGGGTGACGACGCACGTTCCCGTCATGCCGACGCGCCTCCCGCTGCTCCGCCCGCTCCTGCTGGCGGTGATCCTTCCACTGACGGCGCTCACCTGCTTCGCCGCTCATGGCTCCGCCCGAACCCAGGCGGCGCCCCCGCCGGCTCCGGCGGTGGGCACCGCGGCGCCGTCCGGGGCCGCCCCCCCGTAGCGGGGGCCCTGGGTGTGGATATGCGACCGGCCGCCGCCGAGCGAGCCGCGAACGCGGTGGTGCGCTCAACCGCGCCGCGACCAGGCCACGCCCGCCAGGACCGCCGCGGGAATTCCCAGCACCGCCGCGCGACGCGCCCACCGCCATCGTGGCCTCCAGCCACCCGTCTCCGCCTCGGGCGGCCGCGGACCGAACACGTTGCCGAGCGTCTCCGGCGCCGGACCCCGCCTCAGGTGGCTCGTGTCCGTGATCCTCGCGAAGAGCCGCTCGGCGAGCGACGGGGCGATCGCCCAGGCAGCGCTCAGCACGTATGCGCCCGTGCCGACGAGCACCTCACGGCGCGGCCGCCGCGCGAGCGAGACGATGGTGCGCGCCACGCGCTCGGGGGAGTAGACGGGCGGCATGGCCTTCACCTGCGCGCCGGTGAAGTTCGCGGAGTTTCGTCTCGATGACGCGCCGGAACACCTCGGGTGGCGTGTCCTCGAACCGCCCCATCGCATAGATGGCGGCGTCGTTCACCCAGACGTCGATCGGCCCGAGCATCCGCTCCGCCTCCGACGCGAGCCGCTCGACCGCGTCCTCGTCCGCAACGTCGCACTCCACCGCGATCGCCTTGCCCCCGGCCTGCGCGATCGCGGCGCGGACCTCCTCGAGCGCTTCCTTGCTCCGCGCGGCCAGCGCGACCGCAGCCCCCTGCTTTGCGAAGCGGAGGGCGGCCGCACGCCCGATCCCGCTCGATGCGCCCGTCACCACGACCACCTTCCCGGAGAGCCGTCTTGCCATGATCGAAAGCTGGCCGGTCCGACGCTGGCGCGCGACCGCCCCGTGCGGACGTTTGTCGACGCAGCCGACCTGACGCGGTGCTTCGCAACCACCCCCGGCAGCCGACTCAGAAGATCACGCGCACCCCGAGCGGGAAGACGACGACCGCGCTTCGCTCGGTGGCGCCGTTCTCACGCGGGTGGAGGAGTCGCGGTACCGCGACCCCCGCAGCAGTCCCGATGGCCGCTCCGGTGAGGATGTCGGTCAGGTAGTGCTCGTCCGCGCCGACGCGGAGGTACGCCGCGAGAGCTGCGAGCGACATCCCCACTCCCCAAACCCACGGCGCGCTCCGGTAGCCCCGCAGGCTCGACACCGTCCCTGCGGAGGCGACGACCGAGAACGCAAAAGCCGCGTGCATGGAGTAGAAGGACAGGTTGTCTTCAGGGTCGGGCGCGCGCGCGGGGCCGACGTCGTTGGCGTAGCGCGCGTACGGACGCTGCCGGCCGACCGCGAACTTCGCGATCTGGGTCAGATCCATCGCGAGTCCAGTTGCCTCCACGACGAGAAGGAGGTCCACGATCCCGGCCTGGGCGTCGCCCGCGGCGCGGCCGGCGAGGAGCTGGTGCGCGATCACGCCTGCGGGCACGAGCGCAGCCACCGCGTTCGAGCCACGCCGCGCCCGATCCGGATGGTCCCAGACGAGGAGGTCGCGCGCTCCCGCGTCGAGGCGGTTCGTCGCGCAGACGCGGCAGGTGGACGGCGCGAGCCACTTCTTGGCGAGCTCGGAAGCCCCCCACGCTGCCCACGCGCCGGCGGCGATCCCTGCGTCGAGCCGGAGATCGTAGCGCAGCGGATGAGGCGCGGGGTCGGATCGCGCCGCCGCAGGCGCGACGACGATCACCAGTGCGCCGAGGAGCGCCGCGGGTCGCGACATCGGCGCATCCTACCAGCGAGGCGCTCGCCTGCATCCGCGTCTGCTTGGAGAGGCGATGAGCGCGTCTCGCCGTGAGAGACTCGGCCGGTGATCGTCCGTGTCACTCGTGACACCATGCTGGACGATGCCCACGCCTGCCCTGCCTCCGCCGGTCCCCGAGGCGCCGCCTCCCGGGCGCCCCGCCGGCGCCCCTTCGCTCGTCGCCAGCTTCTCCTTCGCAATCGCGGGGCTCGCAGAGACGGCACTGCGCCAGCGGAACCTGCGGATCCACCTGGCTGCCGGAGTCCTCGCGTCGTGCTTCGCGTCGGTGGCGCCGCTCGCGGCTGCGGAGCGCGGGATCCTCCTTCTCTGCGTGGCACTCGTCGTGGCTGCGGAGGCAGCCAACTCGGCGCTCGAGATGCTCGTGGATTTGGTCTCGCCCGGGTGGAACGACCACGCGCGCACCGCCAAGGACGCCGCGGCAGCGGCGGTGCTCGCCCTCGCCGTCGGAAGCGCGGTCGTGTTCGTGACGATCGCCTGGCCCGTGCTCTCCATTCCGGCGCTCCTCTCGCGCCCGCTCGAGGTCGCGGGTGCCCTGGGAGCGGCCGTCGCCTGCGGCGTGCTCCCCGTTCCCTTCCAGCGTTCGCGAATGATCGACCTTGGACTCACGCTCGGCGCGGTTGCGTGCCTCGTGCCGGTCGCGCGCGCTGCGGAGAGCGCCGGCGGGATCTGGGTCGCGGGGTTCCTCCTCGCCATTGCCGCGGAATCCGCGCGGCGGCGCGCGTGGGCGTTGCCAGCTTCCCGGCACTTGCCGCGTTGATGGTGCGTTGCCCCCCTGGTACCTTCCGGCCGCGATGTCGCGCGCTCACCTGGTCACGCAGGCCTACGGAAGCTGCGATGTGCGGACCGAGGCCCTGTACGCCGCGTGGTCCGCGCTCGCGTTCGCAGATGGGCTTCCGCTCTCGGTGCACGTGTACACGGACGATGCCGCATCGTTCGCGCCGCTCGAGGGACGCATCGCCGTGCGCGTCCTCTCTCCGGACGAGATCCGGGCGTGGCGGGGCCCACACGAGTTCGTCCACCGGCTCAAGGCCGAGATGATCCGGGAGATGGCGACCCGCTTCCCGGACGAGCCGCTGCTCTACATCGATGCGGACGCCTTCTTCACCGGATCCGTCGCGCAGGTCTTCGAGCGGGTCGGGCCGGGGCGGTCGGTGCTGCACGAGCGCGAGTACTCGGTCGCGACGCACGTTTCCTCGCAGATGAAGAAGTTCCGGCGCCACATGGGCGGCCTCACCTTTCGTGGCCAGCCGATCGACCTCTCGCGCGACATGTGGAATGCGGGCGCGGTCGGAATCGACCCCGCCCAGTTCGGCGTCCTCGATGAGTGGATCGAGTTCATCGACGAGGTCTATCCGCGCTATCCGCGCTTCCTGATCGAGCAGTTCGGCATCTCGGTCATCCTGCAGCGCGAGGCGGCGGTCGCTCCCGCGGACGACCTGGTGTTCCACTACTGGTTCCAGAAGGACGACCACCTCGCGGCGATCCGCCGGGAGCTCGACCTCCTGCGCGAGCGGCCATTCGCGGAATCGCTCACGCACCTGCGCGCGAACAGGATGCGCCTCCCCTTCCGCAGGCAGCGCTCGACGTTCGTCGGCCGCATGCGGCGGATCTGGACGGGCATGCGATAGCGCCGGCCGGGCGCGGACCGTCTTGCGCAGCGATGAGGCCCTGCCGCGAGCATCGTGCCGCGTTGCTCCCGTGATAGGATGCCGACTTTCCGGGGTGGAGCTGAACATCCAGAGATCTCGCCAGGCTCGACGTCCCCGGGCCGGCCTCCCGTCGATCGGTCCCAAGGAATGAACAGCACGACCTTCCGCCGCGGCCTCGCGCTCCTGCTCTGCGCCCAGCCCGTCTTCTGGATGAGCAACGTCGCGCTCGCGCAGACGCTCCAGCCAGGCTCGCTCGCGACGTCTCCGCCGAGCGCCGCTCCGGCACTGACGATGCCCGTCGCGCCAGGCGAGACGGAGGTCGTTCGCCACGAGCGACCGATGATGGCGGCCCTTCCCGGACTTCCCGCGGTGGACGAGCCGATCGATCCCGACACGTACGTTTGCGGTCCCGGTGACGTGCTGGAGCTGAACTTCTGGGGTCTGCAGAACTTCAAGCTGCGCGCGAACATCGATCTGGAAGGCCGCGCGTTCGTGCCGAAGGTCGGCTATTTCGATCTGAAAGGGAAGACGCTCACCGACGCGCGCCGCATGATGCGCGAATCCGTGGCGCGTTACTTCCCGCGCCTGAGCTTCGACGTGGCGCTCGCCGAGCCGCGGACGTTCCTCGTGCAGCTAGTCGACGACGTCGCCCGTCCGGGCTCCTACCCCGCCCGAGCGATCGATCGTGTCGGCACCCTCATCGCGCGCGCCGGCGGCTTCGGCCCCAACGCCTCGCAGCGCCGCGTCGAGATCAGGCGCCGCGACGGCAAGGTTCTTGGCGCGGATCTCCTCCTGTACGGGCTCACGGGCGACGTGAAGCACAACCCCCATCTCCTGGACGGAGACGTGGTGCGCGTGCCGTTCGAGGATCTCGCCGCCTCGGTCTTCGGCGCCGTGAATCGACCTGGCCGTTACGAGCTCACCGGCACGCGCGATCTGGTGGAGCTGGTCACGCTCGCCGGCGGCCTGGCGCCGTCCGCGACTCGGCTCCTGCCCATCAGCCTCGTCCGCCGCCTGCCGGACGACCGCCCGGAACAGAAACTGCTCGAGCTCACGACGGAGGGCGGACCGCCGGCGGCGACCGTGAAGCACGAGGACATCGTCAGGATCCCGAGCTTCACCGAGGTGCAGCAGTCGGTGACGGTGATCGGCGCCGTCGCGGGAGCCGTACCCGCCAGCGCCAAGGCGGGCGGCGGAAGCGGAACGGCGCCCGAGGAGGCCTCCGCGACGCGCCGCATGCCTTTCGTGCAGGGCGATTCGGTGCGCACGCTCCTCGAGCGGGTCGGAGGCGTGGGGCCGCTCGCGGACGTCACGGGCTCGTACATCCTCCGCGACGGGACATCCATTCCCGTGGACCTCCACGCGCTGTTCGTGCTCCGCGACCTCAAGGCCGACCGTCCCATCGAGCTCGGCGACACGGTCGTGGTGCCCTTCAAGCGACGGAACGTCCTGGTCGAGGGAGCGGTGTTCAGGCCCGGTGAGTACCCGTACAACCCGACCTTCGGGGTCGCGCAGTACCTCTCGCTCGCGGGGGGGCGGAACCGATTCGCGAAGCCCGTGGATGACGTACGGCTCGTGACGCCGAACGGCGAGATGAAGGAATACCGGACGGAGCTGAAAATCGAGCCGGGCTCGACGCTCGTCGTCCCCGAGCGCAATTTCTCGCGGTCCGAGGTGGTCCAGATCATCCTCGGGATCGCCACCGTGGTCGTGAGCGGAGTCGCCGTGGTGCTGGCGGCCGGCAAGTGAGCCTCCGATGACGACCTCGCTCGACCTCTCGTTCCTCCGCAGCCGGCCGGCGCAGAAGCGCATCGCCGCAGTCACCATTGCGTGCGCCGTGCTCGGGTTGCTGTACGGCTTCCTCGCGCCGAAGTGGTATCGCTCGGTGCTCACTGTGGTTCCCGCGAAGTCGCAGCGGGGAGGAGGCCTCTCGAGCCTCCTCGGAGGGGAAGCCGCCGGCCTCGCGGCGGGATTCCTCGAGGGCTCCGCGGGCGGGGCGGATGCGGCGAGGATCACCGCCGTCCTCCAGAGCATCGCGGTCACCGACGCCGTGATCGAGAAGTTCGACCTGCGCACCCGCTACCGCGAGAAGTACCAGGAGACCGCGCGCGAGGCGCTGTGGCGGCACTGTGACGTGAAGACGCTTCCGAAGCCGCAGCTCGTGCAGCTCTCGTGCGAGGACAAGGACCCGCAGTTCGTCCAGCAGATGCTCGCGTACTTCGCCGAGTACGGGAACCAGGTGTTCCGGCGCATCGGGGTGAGCTCGGCGTCGGAGGAGGTGCGGTTCCTGGAGAAGCGCGTGGCCGAGCTGCGTCAGCAGGCCGACGACACTGCAAAGCGGATGCGTGACTTCCAGGAGACGCACAAGATCATCGACCTCGACACTCAGGCGAAGGCGGTGGTCTCCGCACTGGCGGCGCTGAACAACCAGCGCATCAGCAAGCAGCTCGAGCTCGACTACGCGCGCACCTTCTCGTCGCGCGAGGAGCCGTCGCTGCGGCAGCTCGAATCGCAGCTCTCCGTGATGGGCGACAAGGTGCGCAACCTGGAGGAGCTGCCGGCAGCCGTGCCGGTCCCGGCCGACAAGCAGACCCGGCGCAGCAGCGCCGGCACGAACGGCATGTTCCCGGCCGCGCTGGAGGTCCCCAAGCTCCGCGCCGAGTTCGAGACCCTCTACCGTGACCGCAGGGTCGCGGAGGCGACGCTCGTGTTCGCGCTGGAGCGGCTGGAGGGCGCGAAGGCGAACGAGGCGAGGGATGTGTCGACGTTCCTGGTGCTGGATCCGCCTGCGTTGCCCACGCGGCACACGCGGCCCAGGCGGACATTCGTGCTGGGAGTCACGCTGATCCTGGGGCTCGTCGGATCGCTCGCCTTCGAGGTCTTTCGGCAGCCCGGGTTCATCGCCGCCCTCATGCCTCGCAGGGCGTCATCCGGAGCATTCCCGGCGCGCGATATCCAGCCCCCGGCCGAGGAGAAGACCTCGATGCGGCGCTGACGCGTTCGACGCGAGAGGGATTCTTCGTCGCTAAGGACACATCGACACCGGCCTCGCAGGAGCATTCCCTCCGACGAGACGGGAAGAGTGCGGGAACCGGCGCGGTGGTGAGTGACGCGCCGGGTCGCCCTCGCCCGTGGGTGCCCCGTCACCTACCGAGGGGGGCCTCACGGCGCGTACCATGACCTTGGCGCTTTTCGTGACAATCACGATGGGTTGATACTCACCGGGTTCCGACTACTCGTCGGGTTTCCACGACTCGGCCGTCTTTCGATGGGTTCATGACGCACACGCGCTGCGCGCCGCTCGGACCTCACGAAGATTCCAGGGATGAAGCGCCTCCAGCATCCGGCGCAACAGACCGACCTCGCGAGGCGCGTCTGGATCGGTTCCTGCAGCCCCTGTGGCCCGAACCGCGTCGGCGCCACGCCGGATAGAGGCAAGAAGCGGCATCATGCGCCTTACACCCAACGTCGCGCTCGTCCCCCTTGCGTTCCTGGTGCTCGCCGGTTGCGGAGGCGGTATTGCGCCGATGGCCCGCTCGGTCGAGATGCAGATCGCCGAGAACGGGACGCTCGTCTCGGTCCTGCCCGCGCATAACGTGTTCGAGCGCAGGATCACCTTTGCGGCGGTGACCGGTCCCTCACACGGCGAGCTCGATGTCGACGCAGCGACGGGTGCGTTCACGTACCGCCCCGCTCCCTACTTCAACGGGACCGACCAGTTTGCATACACCGCCAGCGCCGGCTCCCGGACCTCCGCGGTCGCGACGATCACGGTGGTCGTCACGCCCGTGAACTACGCGCCCGAGGCTCGAGACCAGACCGTGCAGCTGGCGGAAGACGTGCCTCTCGGAGGGCAGCTCGCGGCGACCGACGTAGATGGAGACGCGCTCAGATTCATGATCCTGCAGCCCCCGCGTCATGGCCGGATCTATCTCGACGGGTTCACGGGCGCGTACACCTACAAGCCCAATCCCGACTACAGCGGCCCCGATCTGTTTCGCTTCGTCGCCTCCGACGGGCAACTCGACTCCGCGCCTGCCGCCGTAGCGATCACTGTCGCGCCGATGAACGACGCACCGAAGGCAGCGGCCCAGACTGCCTCGGTGCCCGCTGATGGAATCCTGATCGGAACGCTCTGGGCGGAAGACGTCGAGGACGATCCAATCAGCTACTCGATCAGCGCGTTCCCCCGGAATGGAACCCTGGACTTCGTTCCAGGCAAATCCGCCTTCACATATCGTCCCGTAGCCGGATTCGTGGGCACCGATTCGTTTCGGTTCACGGCTCACGACGGAATCCTGAGCTCGGAGCCCGCCACGGTGTCGATCGAGGTGCAGGAGACCGCTCCATCCGCTCCGCAGATCCATCTGCAGAGGGGCAAGACCACGGTGTCGGTCGGCGAGTCGGCCGTGATGGGAATCACGGTTTCGGCGATGCCACCGGTCTCGTTCTCCTGGTTGCGAAACGGCGTGGAGCTCCCTGGCACGAGCTCGCCGGTCTTCTCCACGCCCCCGGCGACGCGGGATGACGACGGGGTCAGCTACGCCGTGAAGGTCTGGGGACAGGGGGTTGGAGTACCCAGCCTTTCCTGGATGGTAAGCGTCGCAGAAGCAAGAGCAGATCAGCAGGTCTTCAAGCTGTTCTCGAACGAGAGGGAGACCTTTCCGGATCGACAGCCGCTCGCGGTGAAGTCGATAGGCCGGGCAGCAACCGGAATCGGAGCCAGGGTCACCTTCGCCGCCGGTACGTCCGGGCTCCCGCTCACGATCGACTCCGCCGGGGCGGGAACGATCACGTTCGACGCAGGAGCGGGAGACCTAAGCGTCACGTTTCCGGATACCGAAACGCCCGAGGTGCTGTCGACGCGCATCACGCTATGGCAGGAAGGTTCGACGAGCGGCAAGAGACTCGCGCTCAAGTACGAGAATGCAGCGTGGCTGTCCGAGCACGGTCAGTCGCGACCGCCGAGAGTGGTGATCACCGAGCTGGGCGTCCCGCCGGCGTCCAGCCAGGTGGAGGACTGGATCAAGGGCACACCAACGGCAGACGACGTCGCATTTGCCGAGGCGACCTGGGGAAGCGCGGTCGCGCCCTTCACCTCTTCGACCGACAAGGCCCAGGCGCTCGCGCGTGTTCTGATCGATCAACTGGAACCCCACCGTGGGGTCCCGTCCGATCTCATCGACCGCAGCCATCCCTTCGAGCAGTGGCGCCTCGCGACCTCTGGTCTGGGCGAAGTCTGGTGCTCCAACATCGCGGCGATCTTCACGCTGGCGAGCAAGAGCTTCGGCATTCCGGCTCGGATCGTCAGCGTGGGAAAGACGCTCTCCGCTGGCTCGGAATACATCCTGCAAACCGCGGAGGGGCACTCCACGGTGGAGATCTTCGACCAGTCGGCGAACGGATGGGTGTGGATTGATCCAACCCTCTACGTCCTAGGCATGCGGCGCGAGGGTGGCGGGATGCTCAACGTCGCCGAGGTGCTCGAAGGGCTCAATGATCCGGCCCGGATGCCGACGATGTTCGCGCTCGACTACGATCCGGGCGGGCAGATCCAGACCGCGAGGCCGGTCCTGCAGAGCGCGAATCTTGCGGGGTTCCAGAGGTTCTTCCGCCGTGAGGCGGCGCTCGCATTTCCCAAGAACGGCATCACGCTCGCGAGAGAGTATTACTCGAACGAGCCGCTGATATATCCGCGTATCGAAGACATCGCGATCAGGTCGGTGGAGCCCTTGCCCGGAGATTACGGTGTCTTGCTCCGACTGGCGTCCGCGATGTCCGAGCTGGACCGATTCGAATATCGCCAGGTCGCGGCTTACATGACCTCGTACGACCCGGCCGTCCGCTCCAGCCCCGACGGCTGGGTCGCTCTTCGCTTCGGGTCTCCGCACGCGACGGTGGGACAGTCGATGCAGTACGCCGTGAGGGCCGTTGACCGCTCTGGGACGGCGTCGCCGGAACACCTCATCACGCTCTTCTTCTACTCCAAGGAATTGTACGCAGCGAATGGGTTGACCACTCGAGGAGTGCTCATCTTCGATGCCGGAGATCTCCGGACCGCCGCGGGCCTTCCGTACGACTGGATCACCGACATCCCCTCGCTCGAAGACGTGCACTTCGCAGAGGCGGAATGGGGCAGCACGCTGGATCCCGAAGCGCCGCCGCTGCACAGGGCCCGCGTGCTCGCCACCAGGCTCATCGAATCGATGACACCCGCGATGGGCGTCCCCTCCGGTGTGGTGAGCTCTCCGTTCGAGCAATACGCGCGCGTGCTTTCCGAACAGGACTTCGCTGACAGTACAACCATGGCGCGTGTCTTCTCTCACGCGTGCAACAGCCTGGGAATCCCCGCCAGGATCGTGGAGATGGGAAGGATCCTCTCGCTGGGACCGGACTATGACCTGTTCGGCGCGGAGGACCATGCGGCGGTCGAGGTGTTCGACCCTGTCGGCAACCGGTGGGTGTGGATGGACCTGGCCTTCGGAATGCTCGGCGTGGAGTTGCAGGGGTACGGCGCGCTCAACGCGTCGGAGATGAAGAGGGCGCTCAACGACGCCTTCCAGGCCGAGAACCTGCTCGCGATCGTCTACGACGCCGTCTCCCACCTGGAGGCGCGCGTGCCGCTGGCCGCAAGCCCGGGGGCAGCTGGGATCACGGCACTCCTCCAGTCGAACATCGACCTGAGATATTCGCGGCGAGCACCATAAGGCCGCAAGACGAAGGACGGAGCGACCGCTCGCTCGGTGTGAGATTCCTGCTTCCCGTCGAGCCGGAGACGGTAGACTCCGCGACTCTCAGGGACGCGGCGCCCGCGGCGGCGCCGTCGAAGGCCGGTGGCCCGGACGCTCGCGTGGCCTCTTCTTCGGAACAGGGGTCGCGGGTGTTGAGGACCTTAGTCAAACACGTCGGGGTGGTGGCGCTCGGGACGGCCATTGGACAAGGGGCCATCCTGGTAGCCACGCCGTTTCTCGCGAGAGCATACACGCCACCGGAATTCGGGACGCTGGCGCTCCTCATGACGGTGAGCAACGTCGCCATGACCGTGGCGTGCTTGCGCTATGACGTTGCGCTTCCGTCCGCTTCGAAGCCGGAGGTTCGAGGGTTGCTGATCGCCTCCGGTCTCTCGTCGATCGTCATGGGAATGATCGCGGGAGGACTCGCTCTGGTGTTCGCGCGCAGCAGCGTGGCGGTGGAGATCGCGGGCGGCCTGCTGGATCATCCGCTTCTCGTCGGGCTCTGCGTTGCGCTGGTCGGCCTGTATCAGGCGACGAACGCGTGGTTCTTGAGTCGCGGGGACTATGGAAGGATCGCCGTCATGCGCGTGGCGCAGGGCGGTGCCTTCGGTGCGCTGGCGGCTTTCCCGGTGTTTGGGCTCCTCGGCGCTCATGCGGTGTCGTTCGCAGGAGGGCTGGTGGGCGCGCTGGGGGCGGTCCGACGCACGTCTGCTCGGGACGCGCCCTGGCTGGAAGCGGCGCTTCGCTACCGGAAGTTTCCATTGTACAACCTCCCGGGCTCCGTGCTCGATGTCGTCGGCTACAGCCTGTGCGTGTGGGTGGTGACCTCGCACTATGGACGTAGCGCGGCCGGCGAATACACCCAGATACAGCGAATCATCGGCGCGCCGCTCATGCTGATGAGCATCAGCCTGGGGCAGATCCTGCTCAAGGGTACCGCGGAGCTGGCGCACGCACCGGCGGAGATGCGCCGCCTGCTCCGCCGGCTGCTCCGGATGATGGCGGGACTGGGCGCCGTCGCGCTCCTCGGCCTGTCGGTGCTCGGAGAGCCTCTCCTGGCCTGGATCCTCGGGGCGCAATGGCGAGTGGAGAGGGAGATGGTCGTGCTTCTCGGGATCGCGGTGTTCATGAGAGCCTGCGTCTCTCCGCTCAGCGCGGCACTTCTCACCCTTCGACGCTTCGGGCTGACGCTCTCGTGGCAAGCGGCCTATTTCTGCTCCGCAGCGCTCCTCATGCCGTTCGTCGCCGGACGAGCCGAGTTCCGTGATTACGTGCGCTTCTACGCGCTGCACGAGCTCGTGTTCTACGGCATCTACCTTTACCTCATATTCTTTGCAGTTCGGGCCGCGCAATGTGTGGAATATTCGGCGTAGTAGGCTCGCAATCCGTCACGGGTCCGGAGCTGGCGGCGATGAGTCGTCTCCTGCGGCACCGCGGGCCGGACGACGAGGGCTTCCTCATCGCGGGGTCGGGGCGCGCCGCCTGTTACGGCGGCGCGGACACGCCGCAACGGGTACTCGAGAGTGACGTCGGGTACGCGCCGCGCTCACGGCTCAACGCCGTCAGCGGCTCGGTCGACGGCGGGGTGGTGCTGGGACATCGTCGGCTCTCGATCCTGGACCTGTCGGTGCACGGTCATCAGCCCATGTCGTACCGCGGGCGTTACTGGGTCGTGTTCAACGGCGAGGTCTACAACTACCTGGAGCTCCGGCGCGAGCTGGCGGCCCAGGGGCACACGTTCACCAGCAACAGCGACACGGAAGTGGTGCTGGCTGCCTATTCCGAGTGGGGATCGAGCTGCCTGTCTCGGTTCAACGGAATGTGGGCTCTCGTGATCCTGGACCTGGAACGAAAGACCCTGTTCCTGGCCAGGGATCGATTCGGCGTGAAGCCGCTCTACTGCTGGAACACGAACGAAGCGTTCGCGTTTACGTCGGAGATCAAGGGGTTCGCAGCACTGCGAAGCTGGCGAGCGCGCGCGAACATGCCACGGCTCCTGGATTTCCTCGTGTGGTCCGTAAGCGACCACAGCAGCGAGACCATGTTCGATGGGGTTCAGCAGCTGCCAGCCGGGCATTTCGCGCTGCTGGACGTCGGCGCCGCCTTGGCAGGTGACACGGAAGCTCGGAGCGTGGAGTTCCGCCCTCAGCGTTGGTATACCCCCACGCCTCGACCGAGGGTGGAGCTCGGCGACGCCGCCGAGGAGCTCCGAGACGCGCTCACGGATGCCGTTCGCCTTCGCCTGCGCGCCGACGTTCCCGTGGGCTCCTGCCTGTCCGGAGGACTGGATTCCTCGAGCATCGTCTGCGTGATGAGCGACCTTCTCCACCGCGCCGGCGTTCGCGACCACTTGAAGACGTTCACGGCGCGATCGGACGAGGGGGCGTTCGACGAGAGTGGCTACGCGAGGGCCGTGATCGATCGGGCGCAATCGGACGGTGTGTTCGTGACGCCGAAACCCGAGAAGCTGTTCGAGGACCTTCCCCGGCTGATCTGGCACCAGGATGAACCGTTCGGATCTTCATCGATCTTCGCTCAGTGGTGTGTCTTCGAGGCTGCGCGGCAGCATGGTGTCGTGGTGATGCTCGACGGGCAGGGCGCCGACGAAGCGCTGTGCGGCTACCAAGGATTCTTTGGTTCCTACCTCGCGGGACTCTTTCGGAGCGGACGCCTGCTGTCCTGGGCCGGAGAGATGGCTGCGCTCCGGCGAGAGATCGGTTTCTCATGGGTCAGATCGGTCGGATACACGGCAGCGTACGCGGCTCCAGGAGCCCTCGGCGTGATCGGCCGCCTGGATGGCCGCGCCTACGCGGACCGTGGGTGGTTGGGCGCCCGCTACGCCCACGCCTTCGGAGCCGACCCGATCCGTGCTGCGGGCGGGCGAGCGCGATCCGTTCGAGAGATGTCGCTGGCGCAGATCACGGCGACGAATCTCCCGATGCTACTGCACTGGGAGGACCGCAACTCCATGGCCTTCTCGATCGAGGCGCGCGTCCCCTTTCTCGACTACCGCGTCGTCGAGCTCAGCCTCGGGCTCGCGGACTCTCAGAAGGTGGGAGGAGGCGTGTCGAAGCGCGCCTTGCGCTCGGCCATGAGTGGCATCGTCCCCGAGAAGATCCTGGCCCGCAGGGACAAGATGGGCTTCGTCACCGCCGAACCGCTCTGGATGAAGCGCGACGTTTCGCGGAAGTTCCGCGAAGCACTCGCCCACGCCGTGGAAGCCTTGTCGGGGGTGGTCGAGCCGTCCATCCTCGAGCGGTTCGACGAGGTCGTGAGCGGCGGCCGCCCATTCGATCACAGGTACTGGCGAGTGCTGTCAGCAGGCTCCTGGGCCTCCTCGTTCTCCGTCCGCACATGAAGGTTCTCGTAAACGCGGTCGGACCGGAGCGGGGAGGAACCCGTTCACCAGAGTGGGCTTCCTGCGCAAGGACCGGTAAAATCGCAAGTCCCGCAAGCACTCCATGGAGAGGCGCGTGAAGAATTTCGCCATCACCGGCGTGGGTGGGTTCGTCGCACCCCGCCACCTGCAGGCTATCAAGGACACGGGCAACCGTCTGGTCGCCGCGTTGGACCCCCACGACGCCGTGGGCGTCATCGATCGGTACTTCGACGACGTTTCCTACTTCCTCGAGTTCGAGCGCTTCGACCGCTACGTGGAGAAGCTGCGTCGCAAGAGCGATGCGGAGCGCGTCCATTACCTGTCCATTTGCTCTCCGAACTATCTTCACGATGCGCACACACGATTCGCCCTGCGTGTGGGGGCCGACGCGATCTGCGAGAAGCCCCTCGTCCTCAACCCGTGGAACCTCGATGCGCTGCGCGAGCTGGAGACGGAGACGGGACGGCGCGTGTACAATATCCTGCAACTCCGCCTGCACCCGTCCATCGTCGCGCTGAAGGAGCGGATCGAGCGCGAGAGTCCGGGCAGGATTCACCCCATCGACCTTACCTACATAACGTCGCGTGGCAAGTGGTACGACGTGTCGTGGAAGGGCGTCGCGGACAAGTCGGGTGGGATCGCGACGAACATCGGGGTCCACTTCTTCGACATGCTGACGTGGATCTTCGGGCCCTGCCATCACATGGAGGTTCATGTCTCGCAGCCCCGACGCGCTGCGGGGGCGCTGCACCTCGAGCGGGCGCTCGTGCGATGGTTCCTCTCGATCGAGAAGAAGGATATGCCCGAGGACGTACGAGCAAAGGGGAAGTCAACCTTCCGATCGCTCACCATCGACGAACAGGGGGTCGAGTTCTCGGACGGATTCACCGACCTGCACACCATGGTGTACCGAGAGATCCTCGCCGGAAGGGGATTCGGCATCGAGGATGCGAGACCGTCCATCTCGCTGGTCCACGACATTCGAGCTGCTGCCGAAGTCCGCACGCGTCCGGAGTGCGTGCATCCTCTCGTCGCGCGTATCCGCTAACCTTCACCGGCCGGAGCAAGCCATGGGCTACTTTCTTCACGAGTCCTCGTACGTGGATGACGGAGCGAAGATCGGTGACGGGACGAAGATTTGGCACTTCTGTCACGTGCTGTCGGGTGCCGTCATCGGGGAGAGGTGCAGCTTCGGCCAGAACTGCTCCATCGCCGGCGGCACCGTCATCGGAAACAACGTCAAGGTGCAGAACAACGTCTCGATCTACGAGGGCACCGTCATCGAGGACGACGTGTTTCTCGGGCCGTCGTGCGTGCTGACGAACGTGACGAATCCACGCTCACAGGTGGTTCGGCGCGAACTGTACGAGAAGACGCTGCTCCGGCGAGGGGCTTCCGTCGGCGCGAACGCCACGGTGGTGTGTGGCGTCACGGTAGGCCGGTACGCGTTCGTCGCCGCGGGGGCCGTCGTCGTGAAGGACGTACCCGACTACGCGCTGATGGTCGGAGTTCCAGCTCGCTTCTCGGGATGGATGAGCCGACACGGACACCGTCTCGGTAAGCCCGATGCCGAGGGTCTCATGACCTGCCCCGAGAGCGGACTTCGCTACCGGGAGGCGTCTCCGATGGTCCTCAGGTGCGTCGATCTCGACGAGGAGGCGCCCCTCCCGTCGGGACTCGCGGTCGGCAAGATCCCCTACGACTCGTTGAAGAGGTGAGTGCTCTGCGGAAGGATTCGGCGATACCGGTTCTGGATCTGGCACCCGAGTTGGAAGAGGTCTCGGCGGGCCTCGAGTCCGCCTGGCGGCGGGTGGTGGCGTCGGGACAGTTCATTCTCGGGACGGAAGTCGAGAGCTTCGAGAAGGAAGTCGGTGAGTACCTGGGGGTGAAGCACGCGATCGGTGTGAACTCGGGGACCGATGCCCTCGTCATCGCGCTGCGGGCGCGCGGCGTCGGGCCAGGAGACGAGGTCATAACGTCGGCGTTCACTTTCTTCGCCACCGCGGAATCGATCAGCGCGGTGGGAGCCAAGCCGGTGTTCGTCGACATCGATCCGCAGACGTTCAACATCAAGCCGGAGCTCATCTCCAGAGCAATGACCGCTCGCACGAAGGCCCTGCTTCCGGTTCACATGTTCGGACACGCGGCGGACATGGCGCCGATCCTCGAGATCGCGGCCACCAAGGGGCTCGCGGTGATCGAGGATGTGGCGCAGGCCTTCGGTGGGCATTACCGTGGCAGGAAGCTCGGCACCTTCGGCGACGCCGCGGCATTCTCATTCTTTCCCTCCAAGAATCTCGGGTGCCTGGGTGACGGGGGCCTCGTCGCGACCGACGACCACCGGATAGCGGAGCAGGCGCGCATGCTCCGGTCGCACGGTTCGAAGCGCAAGTACTTCAACGAGCTCGTCGGATACAACTCTCGCCTGGACGCATTGCAGGCTGCTTTCCTTCGCGTGAAGCTGCCACACGTGAGCTCGTGGAACGAATTGCGGCGAGCAGTCGCGGATCGATACCGCACATTGCTCGCGGGCATTCCCAAGATCACGCTACCCGTCGAGCGCCCACAGGTGCAGCACGTATTCCACCAGTACACCATCCGGGTGGGCAGCGGGCTCCGGGATCCACTGCGCGACGCCCTCGCAGCAGCGGGAATCGGTACGATGGTCTATTACCCGAAGGCAGTGCACCAGCTCCCCGTGTACGCGACGAGCACGGTCGCGCTTCCCGACACGGAAGTCGCCACGAGCGAGGTTCTCTCGTTACCGATGTGGCCGCGGATCGTTCCCGCTGCCCAGGAGAAGGTAGCGAGGGTCATTCGCGGCTTCATCGCGGCGGCTTGAAGCGTTGGAAGCGGGGGTTTCGATCAACATGAAGCGAGTCGTCACTATCGTCGGTGCCCGGCCGCAGTTCATCAAGGCCGCAACCGTCTCCCGAGAGATCCGGCGCCGGGGAGGCATGAGCGAAGTGCTCGTGCATACGGGCCAGCACTTCGACGGCAACATGTCGGACGTGTTCTTCGAGGAGCTCGACATCCCACGCCCTCAGTTCCACCTCGGCATCCACGGCGGAGCCCATGGGTCGATGACGGGCCGGATGCTCGCTGCAATCGAGGAGGTCCTGCTGGAGAAGAAGCCGGACTGGGCGCTCGTCTACGGCGACACGAACTCGACCCTCGCCGGGGCTCTCGCCGCAGCGAAGCTGGACGTTCCCGTGGCGCACGTGGAAGCGGGCCTCCGCTCCTTCAATCGGCGGATGCCCGAGGAGCTCAACCGGATCCTGACGGACCACGCCGCGGACCTCCTCTTCGCTCCGACGGACCAGGCCATGAGCAATCTCGCTCGTGAGGGTATTCCCGATGCGAAGGTCAGGCGCGTCGGGGACGTCATGCTGGACGCGGCCCTCTACTATGCGGAATGCCTCGACGACAATTCATCCGTAGTGCAGAGGATGGGACTCGCGCCCAAGGGTTACGTGCTGGCGACGCTTCATCGCGCTGAGAACACCGACGATGAGACGAAGCTGCGATCGGTCATCGCATGCCTGAATGCAGCGTCGGAACGGTGGCCCGTGGTGTTGCCGCTGCATCCGCGGACCCGGGATGCGATGGCCGCGCTCGGGTCGGCACCGTTGCTCCGCTCGCAGGTGGTCGTTTCCGAACCGGTCGGATATCTGGACATGATCGCGCTGGAAAGGAACGCCCGCATGATCGTGACCGACTCCGGCGGTGTCCAGAAGGAAGCGTATTTTCACCATGTTCCGTGCATCACGCTTCGGGAGGAAACGGAATGGGTGGAGCTCGTCGATGCCGGCTGGAACGTTCTCGCAGGGCAGAGCGTGGAGCGCGTTCGCGGCGCCCTCGACCGGCTGACGAGTGGCCCGACCCCGGCGTGGACGGCGGATCTGTACGGGGACGGCAATGCGGCGCACAAGATCGTCGAGCACCTGGTCGCACTCTGAACGGCAACCATCCATGAAAGTCGTCTTCATCGTTCATTACTTTCCGCCCCTGAATTCCACGGGCGCGCGCCGAGTGCTCGCGTTCAGCAAGTACCTGAGCCAATTCGGCCATGACATCACCGTCGTCACGACGCGGAAGTACGCGCATGACGGGCTGCTGACGGAGCCCCTGCCGGAATACTGCAGGGTGATTCAGGTGGGCTACGGAAGGAGAAGCAGAGCGGAGCCTGTACCGCGAGCGCGGACCAGCGGCCGATCGGGGCTGGTGACGCGCCTGGTCCTGATCAAGCGCTGGTTCACGCGATTCTTCGGACAGCTCGTCGACCTTCGACTCGTGTTCGCGGTTCGGTTCTACCTCGGGCTGCTGCCGAAGGACGCGATTCGGGCGATCTCCGAAGCGGACGTCCTCGTGTCCTCGAACCCGCCCTGGCCGGCGCAGCTGGCGGGCAGGTTTGCGGCGCGGCGCTTCGGAAAGGCCTGGGTGGCCGACTACCGGGACAACTTCAGCGGAAATCACACGTTCCCGGGCAGCGCGTTGTCGTCTCGAATCGAGTACTACCTCGACAAGTGGATGCTCGGGGGCGCGGCGGCGGTGACCGTGGTGTCGAGACCGATGGAGGAATACTACCGGCGATTCCATCCGGCCGTTACCACGATTGAGAATGGCTTCGATGCCGAGGCGTTCACCAAAGCGCGGCGCGGGGCACACGGGACGACCGGTGAGCGGTCGAAGGGCCTGATCGTGCGCTACATGGGCACGGTCACGCCCGATCGGATTCCCGTCAACTTCCTTCGGGCGATCCGCGAGCTGCCCGATCCCGTCCGTGCCGCTCTTCGTGTCGAGTACAGAGGTGATGCCCTGCTCCTCGAGAGGGTCATCGCGGCGGATTTTGCGGACGTGGCCCCGTGCTTCGTCTTCGAGCGCGAAGTGCCACATCTCGAGGCGCTACGACTCATGCTCACCGCCGACGCCTTGCTGTTCACGGAGACGTCGTCGACCGAGTCGCTGAGCGCCCAGGGGGTGCTCACGACGAAGATCTTCGAGTACCTGGCTGCGGGCCGACCGATCATCGCCGACATCGAACCCCATACGCTGGCGGGAGACGTCATCGTCAGGAGCGGGCTCGCCGCCGCGTGTTCGACCGATCCCGCGCAACTCGCCAGGGCGATCAGCACACTAGCGGCTGGAACAGCCACCGTTTCGCCCGACCAGGAATACATCGCTTCCTTCTCGCGCGAGCGGCAGACCAGGAAGCTCGAGCGGCTGCTCTCCGACGTCAGCTCGCAAGGTGGCCGAGAGGCGAAGAAGGGTGCCGCCGCGTGAAGCTGCGGAGCTTCATCCACCCCGGAAATGGGAAGCGGCAGGCGGAGGTTGGGCCAGCCGTCCCCGCCCACGGGGGCGGGCCGTGGAGTGATCCGTGCTGAAGCGGCTGACGCGAGCGGAGTCGGGGGGGAGCCTGCTGGCGCTCGCCATCGTCGGGACGTATTCGGCGCTGCCCCTGGCCGTGCTGTTCGTGTCCGGTATCGAAAACGAATACTTCGTGACACTGGCGGAACTGGCGGCCGTGGGAGCGCTCTGCATATTCGTGGGGTCGAGGCTCGGCGTGCTCGACGGCTTCTGCCGCGCTCTTTTCCCGATCTTCAGGGTGGAAGTCACTCCTTTCGTGATCGTGGTCTGGGGAGCCTTCCTGCTCTTCATCGCGGTCGCGTGCGTCACGGCGGAGCGGATCCCACTCGTCGCCGCGCTTCAAGGCGCCGACCCCGAAACGCTCGTCGTTCTCCGCGAGCGCTTCCTGAAGGCGCGCGAGGGATGGCAGGGCTCGTTCGTCTACATCAACGCGCTGCTGACCGGAGCGCTGGTGCCGTACTCCATCGTGCTGATGCTGCTGCACCGACACAGGTATCGCTGGCTGTGTCTCGGCTTGTTCTTCCTCTATTGCGTGAGCTTCATCGAGAAGGTCTACTTCCTCAAGATCGCGATTCCGCTCGCGTACGTCGTCGCACAAGGGCTCATCTCGACGAAGGTGCGGCCGAGGACGGTGGTCGCCGGCGGGGTGGGCGTGCTGGCGATCGTCACCATCCTCTCCGGTGTGGGCACCACCGGGACCCGCGAGGGAGACGGGGAGTTCTTCAGCAGCGGGTTCGGAGCAGGGAGCCCGCTGAGCTTCATGTTGTGGCGCGCCGTGGCGGTCCCAGTCTTCACCGCGGCGGATGCGTTGCGCGTCTTCGATCAGGACTTCGGGGGCCGGCCGCTGATGGGCGCGAGCAGCAGCTTCCTGGCCGCCGTTCTCGGGCTCGAGCGAGTGGACGTGGAACGGGAGGTATTCGCCGCGCAATGGGGTCAGACCGAAACGCAAACCGGGAATGCGAATTCGGTGTACCTGACCGAAGCCTTCGTCAACTTCGGCTACGTGGGTGTGATCGCGTTCTCCTTGTTGATTGGACTCGTGTTCCGGTTCTTCGCGGCTTCAAGGGATGAAGCGCTCCGGTCGCTCTGGATGCTCTTCGCGTTCTCGGTGTTCGTGTCAGGCTTCACGGGAACGCTCCTGAGCAATGGCTTCGTGGCGCTGTTCATGCTTTCGGCTGCCGTGGTGTTCGAAGACCGAGACGACGAGTTCGAGAGGGCTGGCGCTGACGTGCAGGGTGCCGCAGCTGGAGCCGCGCACTCCCGATAGGGAAGGCGCGACGGAGTTCCAGCTCGGGTAGAGAGTGATCCACGAGGACGCGGCGTCATACGTTCGAAATGAGAGTGCTCATCATCAGCCAGTACTACTGGCCCGAAACGTTTCGGGTGAACGATCTGGCCCTCGGCCTTCGAGATCGTGGCCACGAGGTCGTGGTGCTCACCGGAATGCCCAACTATCCGGCGGGCCGGTACTTTCCTGGATACAGGCCGTGGACTCCCCTTCGCGAGTCGCACGATGGAATCACCGTGCTGCGCGTACCTGTGGTGCCGCGGCGAGATGGTCGCGCGCTCTGGTTGTCGCTCAACTATCTGTCATACGCGATCGTGGCCGCCGTGCGAGCGCTGGTCGTGTCGTTGGGGAAGCGATGGGATGCCGTGCTCGTGTTCCAGGTCACTCCGGTCACGCAGGCCATACCGGCTCTGATGGTGAAGGCGTTCGCGAAAGCGCCGGTCGTGATATGGGTTCAGGACATCTGGCCTGAGAGCGTGGCCGCGTCGGGGCTGGTCAGGTCGCCAAGGCTTCTCAGGGTCGCGCGGTGGCTCTCGCAGGCCATCTACAGGCGCTGCGACAGGGTGCTGGGCCAGAGCGAAGCTTTCATCGACCGCCTCGAGTCTATCGGCGTGCGGAAGGAGCGGCTCAGCTACCTGCCGAACTGGGCCGAGGATCTGTACAGTCGCGCGTCGGTGGCCAAGAATGACGCGGAGGCATGGGAGAGAGGTTTCCCCGTGATGTTTGCGGGCAACATGGGTCGGGTGCAGGGGCTCGACACGCTCCTTTCGGCGGCGGAGCTCCTTCGCGAGGACCCCGAGATCCGCTGGGTGTTCGTGGGCGACGGCCCGCTACGGACCTGGCTGGAGGAGGAGTCCCGAGCTCGGGGGCTCGCCGACCGGTTCCACTTCCTCGGGCGGCGACCCGTGGAAGCGATGCCCGATCTGTTCGCCCGAGCGGGCGCGATGCTGGTGAGTCTCAAGGCCGACGAGATCCTGTCGTTGACCATCCCGAGCAAGCTCCAGTCTTACCTCGCCGCGGGCAGGCCGGTCCTCGGATCGCTGGACGGCGAAGGAGCGCGGGTCATAGAGCGTTCGGGTGCAGGCTGGGCGTCACAGGCTGGCGACGCCGATGCCCTGGCGCGAAACATGCGCCGCATGCACCAGCTGCCGGCAGACGAGCTCCGACGCCTGGGACAGCGCGGCCGCGCGTACTACCTGCAGCATTTCGATCGCGGAACCTGTCTGAACCGCCTGGAACGGATTCTCGCGGAAGCACACGAGATGTGAGGGACGATGAGAATCCTGATCTTCGGCGGGGACGGAATGCTCGGCCATCAACTGGTCGAGGCGTGGCGAGGCCGGCACGAGGTCTGGGTCACTCTCCGGCACGAAGCAGCGGCATATCCGCAGCGTTCCCCGCTCCTCGAGGGGAATACGGTCTTCGGCGTGGACGTACGGCAGCTGCAGGACGTGGTGGACGCGGTCGCTGCGGCGAGGCCGGAGGCCGTCGTGAACGCGGTCGGGATCGTCAAGCAGAGACCGACGGCCAAGGAGGCCATTCCCAGCCTCGAGGTCAACGCACTGTTCCCACATCGTCTCGCTCAGGTGTGCGCCGCGAGCCATGCGCGGATGGTGCATCTCAGCACGGATTGCGTCTTCTCCGGCAACAAGGGGCGATACGTGGAGAGCGACGCGCCCGATCCGGTCGATCTGTACGGGCGCACGAAGCTGCTGGGAGAGGTGAAGGAGCCGCACTGTCTCACGTTGCGGACGTCAATCATCGGGCTCGAGCTCAGACGCAAGACGAGCCTGGTGGAGTGGTTTCTGGCGCAAAGAGGGCGGATCAAGGGCTTCAGGGGTGCGATCTACACCGGGCTCACCACGCTCGAGATGGCGCGCGCAATCGAGCACTTTCTGACCACGCAAAGCGAGCTCAGCGGCCTATGGCACCTTTCTTCTGCTCCCATCAGCAAATATGATCTCTTGACGAGCCTGTCACGGCGCCTGGGTCGAAGCGACGCGGAGATCGTCCCCGACGACGAGTTCGTCTGTGATCGAAGCCTGGACTGGGGGGCACTCCGGGACAGGACGACTTACCGTGTACCATCCTGGGAATCGATGCTCGACGAGCTGGCGGAGAGCATCCGGCAGAGACGGGAGACTACGTGATACTCGATGGCAAGCGTATCTTGGTGACCGGCGGAACGGGGTCGATGGGCAAGACCCTCGTGCGGCGACTGCTCTCCGGCGAGATCGGCACGCCCAAGCAGGTCATCATCCTCTCGCGCGACGAGGCGAAGCAGCACGTCATGCGCCTCGCCTACATGGAGCGGCGCGTCACCACGGACGAGGTCATCTACTCCAATTTTCTCCAGACCGTCTCCTTCCGCATAGGAGACGTCCGGAACTATGCGGATGTCTGCGCCGCGATGCGCGAGGCGGAGGTTGTCATCAACGCTGCCGCCATGAAGCAGGTGCCGACCTGTGAGTACTTCCCGGAACAGGCGCTCACGACCAACTGTCTCGGGGCAGCGAACATCGTACAGGCGCTGCGCGATCACGATTACCCCGTGGAAGTCGTCGTGGGTGTGAGCACCGACAAGGCCTGCAAGCCCGTGAACGCCATGGGCATGACCAAGGCGCTCCAGGAGAGGATCTTCACGGCCGCGAACATCGCCGTTCCTCGCACCCGCTTCGTCTGCGTGAGATACGGAAACGTGCTCGCCTCACGTGGATCGGTGATCCCACTCTTTCACGACCAGATCGCAAACGGCGGCCCGGTCACAGTGACCGTGCCGGAGATGACGCGCTTCCTGCTCAGCCTCGAAGACGCGGTGGATACCGTGGTCGCGGCTCTGCGCACGGCGCGGGCGGGTGAAACGCTCGTGCCACGGGCACCCTCGGCGACTGTCATCAACATCGCTAAGGCGATGGTGGGCGATCGGCCCATTCCCATCAAAATCACCGGCATTCGACCGGGTGAGAAGATGGACGAGATCATGGTGTCGGATGAGGAGTCTCGCCGGACGATCGTACGAGGGCGTTACTTCGCCATCGTGCCGATGCTGCCGGAGTTGATCGTCGACGAGACCCAGAAGCAGCCACCCGCTCTCAAGAAGGAGTTCAGCTCGTCCGACAACGTGCTCGATCTCGCGGGCACCGTTGCCCTTCTCGACAAGCACAAGCTCCTGCCCGGTCAAGTGGCGGTGAAGGACAGCGGCGAATTGCTCGCGTGACCACCCATGACCGCCCATCGCCGACTGAAAGTGATGACGATCGTGGGCACCCGCCCCGAGCTCATCAAGCTGTCTCGTGTCATCGCGGCGCTCGAGCAGCACACGGACCATGTCCTCGTGCACTCGGGTCAGAACTACGACTACGGGCTCAACGAGATCTTCTTTGATCAGCTCCAGATCGCGAAGCCGAGACACGTGCTGGGCGTCGGCGGCCAGAGCGTCGCCCAGAGCATCGCCGATGTGATCACGAGATCGGACGCAGCGATGGAGGCGGAAAGGCCCGATGCTCTACTGGTGTACGGTGACACCAATACGTGCCTGTGCGTCATTCCGGCAAAGCGGCGGAAGATTCCCATCTTCCACATGGAGGCCGGTAACCGTTGCTTCGACCAGCGGGTGCCAGAGGAGCTCAATCGGAAGATCGTGGATCATCTCAGCGACATCAACATGCCCCTAACCGAGCACGCCCGGCGCTACCTCCTGGCCGAAGGGCTGCGGCCCGAGACCGTGATCAAGATCGGGTCCACGATGCGAGAGGTGCTCGACTTCTACGCGCCGGGCGTCGAACGCTCGCACGCGCTGGACGATCTGGGGGTGGCGCCAGGGAAGTACGTCCTCGTCAGCATGCACAGAGAGGAAAACGTCGATGGGGAGGAGCGGCTCACCCGCATTCTCCAGACGTTGACTGCGGTGGCGCGGCGGTTCGGGCATCGCGTCGTGGTCTCGACCCATCCGCGGACACGCGTGCGGCTCGAGAAGCTCGCGCCGGACGTCTCCGCTCTCGAGAAAGAGGGCATCAGCTTCATGAAGCCGTTTGGCTTCCTGGACTACGTGAGGCTGCAGAAGGACGCGTTCTGCGTCATCTCCGACAGCGGAACCGTCACCGAGGAGGCGGCGCTACTGGGGTTCCCGGCGGTCACGATGCGTGAAGCTCACGAGCGCCCGGAGGGAATGGACGCCGGCACACTCGTGATGAGCGGTCTCGGAGCCGAGCGAGTCCTGCAGGCCGTCGAGGTCGTGACGACGCACGGCCACCAGGAGAGACCCGGGCTCCCGCCGGACTACATGGAAGCGAACGTGTCGCGGAAGGTCGTGCAGATCATCCATAGCTACGTGGATTACGTGAACCGCATCGTGTGGCGGCGGGACACCTAGAAGCTCGGTGCTGACCGCCTCGTTGCCACCCACCGCCTCCCGACGACCCGAACCACGCTGCGACGCGCGAATACGATGACGATGGTACTCATCACGGGTGCGAGCGGCTTCGTCGGCGCCGCGCTTCTCGAGCGGCTGGCGGGCAGGGTCCGCGTTCGGGCTGCGGTGAGGCGGGATCTGGCGCTCCGGGCGGATGAGCGCGTGATCGTGGACGCCGACTCGTCCGCCGACGAGTGGCGCCGTGCCCTCGAGGGAGTGAACACCGTCATTCACCTCGCCGCGCGGGTGCACCAGATGCGCGACACGGCACGGGATCCGCTCGCGGCGTTCCTTGCCGCGAACACGCACTGGACCGGCCGGCTCGCGAAGCTCGCGGCAGAGGCAGGCGTGGAACGCTTCGTGTTCCTGAGCACCGTGAAGGTGCACGGTCACCCGTCCTCCGAGCCCTTTCGAGAGTCGGACACGCCGCAGCCGGAGGATCCATACGCGGTATCGAAATGGGAGGCCGAACGGATGCTGGCCGCCATCGCGGCGGAAACGCGGCTAAGCGTGAGTGTGCTGCGGCCACCGCTCGTTTACGGCCCCGGCGTCCGCGCGAACTTCCTCTCCCTCATGCGGATGGTCTCGCGCTGCGTGCCTCTGCCGCTCGGAGCGGTCGAGAACCGACGCAGCATGGTGTTCGTACGGAATCTCGCAGATGCGCTTGCGGTTGCGGCCGAGCCGGGTGCCCTCTCCGGAACCTGGCTCGTCAGCGATGGCGAGGACCTCTCCACGCCGGAGCTCGTGCGTCGGCTGGCGCGCCACCTCGATCGTCCGGCGCGACTCGTACGCGTGCCGACCGGACTGGTCCGGGCCTGCGCCCGCGTCGTGGGGAAGGCGGAAGCGGCCGAGCGGGTGCTTGGATCCTTGCGGGTCGATTCCACTTCGCTGCGAACAGCCTTGCGGTGGACGCCGCCCTACACGGTAGACGCGGGACTCCAGGAAACTGCGCGCTGGTTTGAGGTAACCTGATCGCCCCCTCATCGGGCTCGCGACACGAGCCCGAGCCGGAGCGAGAGGAGAACGCGCTCGTTCGATGAAGACCCCGCTCCTTTTCGGAACCGTCCTCGGCGTGTTCCTTGTCGCCCTTACCGTCACCCGAGCGGTTCGCGAATTCGCGCGCCGCAGGCATCTGCTCGACCATCCCAACGACCGCAGCTCTCACGCATTCCCGGTGCCGCGCCTGGGCGGGATCGCCATCGTCGCCGCCTTCGTCATCGCCTCCATCGCCGTGGCTCTCCTCTCCCCAAACTTCGGCAGGATCGCTCTCGTCCTGGCCGCGACCGCCGTGGTCTCCGCGGTGGGTCTCCTGGACGACCTCCGCTCCCTGCGGGCGCGCGTTCGGTTCGCGGTCCAGGCGCTCGCGGCGATGACCGTGGTGACGCTGTCCGGAGGACCCCGGGGCTCGCCCTGGCTCGAGATGGTTCCCTGGCCGCTCCAGGCGGTGCTCCTCATCCTGTGGATCGTCTGGCTCGCGAACCTCTACAACTTCATGGACGGCATCGACGGCCTCGCCGGCGGTCAGGCCGTGATCGCGGGCGTCGCCATCGCCGCAGCGGCGTTCGCGGGCGGCGCGGTGACGACCGGATGGCTTCTCCTGGTTCTCGTCGCGGCGAGCGCCGGCTTCCTCGTCTTCAACTTCCCGCCGGGCTCGATCTTCATGGGCGACGCGGGATCCACGGGCATCGGCTTCTTCCTGGCCTGCGTTCCCCTGCTGCCCGAGACGCACCCGGTTCCGATCGAGCTCGTCGGAATCGCGCTCTCCCTGTTCATCCTCGACGCCACCGTCACGCTGCTCCGGCGGGTCGCACGCGGCGAGCGCTGGTTCGAGGCCCACCGCACGCACTACTACCAGCGACCGGTGGCGATGGGACTGCCGCACCGAACGGTGACCCTCGCTGCATATGGAGGGATGGCGCTCGTCGGAGCGAGCGCGGTCGCGTATCAGCGTTCGGACACGGAAACGCGCCTCTTGCTCCTGCTGCTGCCCGTGGCCGCGTTCCTGGTTCTCGCCGCCGCGGTGCACGGCCTGGAGCGCCGCGCCAGCGAGGGCGCGGGGAACGTAGGGGCGCCATGAGGCCCGCTTCGGCGCCGTAACGAGGCCGAGCCGTCGGCGAGCCACCGCTTCAACCAGCCGCTGCGTACCCTGTCGCCCCTGGATCTCCGAACCCAGGGGGGGTCGTGATCTCGCGTCCCTAGGCCAGGTGACACCGCTTCACCCTACCGGCCCGGACCCGCCGCCCGTTGGCGCGACCCGATCTCTTGGCTACACTCCGCGTTCAGGCCGAACGGGGGCAGCGCCACGAATCCACCGTCACATCCGCCGGTCACGCTTCCTCTTCACCTTCACTCAACGCCCTATTCTGGTGCGGGGCGTTCTGGTAAGGATCGATGCTCGTGACTCGGCGGGGGGTCAAGACAAGCGTGGGCGCGCGCCGCACGCTGGTGATCGGCGTCCACTTGGTACTGTGGACGGCGTCGCTTTGGCTGGCGTTCCTGCTTCGATTCGACTTCCGGATCGCACCCGCGTACCTCGATCTGATCTCCGTCTGGCTGCCCGTTCTCCTCGGGTTGCGAACCTGCGCGTTCTACCAACGCGGTCTCTTCCGCGGAATGTGGCGCTACACGGGCGCGAGGGACCTCATGGCGATCGTCCAGGCGACGACGGTCGGGTCGCTCGCCCTGACCGCCTTCCTGGTCTTGGTCTTTGGCCAGTTTCCTCGATCAATCCTGATCATCGACTGGCTCGCGGCGCTGACGCTCGTCGGCGGCATGCGGTTCACGATCCGCTGGCTCAAGAAGCCGAACGGGCAGCCCGCCGATACGAAGTTGCAGCGCATCATCATCGTGGGGGCGGGCGACGCCGGCGAGATGCTGATCCGCGAGATCCAGCAGCGGCATGCGGCGCGGTTCCTGCCGGTGGGGCTTCTCGACGACGACCCCCTCAAGCGGGGTGCGCAGATCCACGGCGTCCGCGTGCTCGGGGCGATCGCCGAGTTGCCGCGCGTGGCCGCAGACGGCGACGTCGAGGAGGTCATCATCGCGGTCCCTTCTGCGCGCGGACAGCAGATGCGCCGGATCGTCGGCCTTTGCAAGTCGGCCGGCGTCCGCTTTCGGACCATCCCGGGCCTCGACGAGCTCATCGATGGCACCGTGAACGTGAACCAGCTCCGGAACGTCGCCATCGAGGATCTTCTCGGCCGCGAACCGGTGGAGCTCGACATGGACTTCATTTCCTCGAGCATGAGGGGCGAGGTCGTCATGGTCACCGGCGCCGGCGGCTCCATCGGCTCCGAGATCTGCCGGCAGGTGTGCAGGTTCGGGCCGAAGGCTCTGGTGCTCGTCGAGCGCACCGAGAACGCGCTCTTCAACGTCCACCGCGAGCTCGAGGCGCTCCGCCCGGAGGTCTCGCTCGTTCCCTGCATCGCCGACATCAGCGACGCCTCGCGGATGGAGGAGCTCTTCGACGAGCACCGCCCGACGATCGTGTTCCACGCGGCGGCGCACAAGCACGTGCCGATGATGGAGTGGAACCCGGGCGAGGCGGTGAAGAACAACGTCCTCGGCACGCAAGACGCTCGCCGATGTCGCCAGCGCCTACGGCGTCGAGCGCTTCGTCATGATCTCGACCGACAAGGCGGTGAATCCCACCTCGGTCATGGGCGTATCGAAGCGCGTCGCCGAGATCTACGTCCAGGCCCTCTCCGCGAGCGAGCCGCACGAAGTTCGTCACGGTCCGGTTCGGCAACGTGCTCGGCTCGGCGGGCAGCGTGATCCCCATCTTCCAGGAGCAGATCGCGCGAGGCGGGCCGGTCACGGTCACGCACCCGGACATGAAACGCTACTTCATGACCATCCCGGAGGCGAGCCAGCTCGTCCTGCAGGCGGGCGCGATGGGCAAGGGCGGCGAGATCTTCGTCCTCGACATGGGCGAGCCGGTGAAGATCGTCGACCTCGCCAGCGGACCTCATCCTGCTGTCGGGACTGAAGCCGGACGAGGACATCGAGATCCAGTTCACGGGCGTGCGGCCCGGCGAGAAGCTCTTCGAGGAGCTGTCGGTGGCCGCGGAGAACGCGGACAAGACGCGGCACCCGAAGATCTTCGTCGGCCGGTTCCGCCCGCACAGCTGGGAGAGCGTGCAGCGCCACGTGGCAGATCTCGTGGCCATCGCGCAGCACCACCCCGCGGACCTCCGCGCCAAGCTTCGCGAGATCGTCCCCGAGTACAAGCCCGCGCCAGTCGCGCAGCAGCAGGCCACCGCGGCCCAGGTCGAGCTGCGGGCAGTGAACGAGTAGGACACCCGCGGATCGCGCGAGCCAGGTAGGCGGGGCGGGGTTCACGAAAGGCGCTGCATCATCAGAGCGCTCCATATCCAGTGAGCACCCACGAGCTGCCGTCGTAGGTCACGTCGACGAAAGCGGCGGTCGCGGAGGGGATCGTCTTGAGGCCGCCCACGTCGAGGGTGAACGAGCCGAGGCCGGTGCGCACGACGCGGAACGTGTCGCCCTTCACGGCCTGCGTCGTCGCGAGCGTCACGGTCCGGTTGTCGGTCAGGGTCGTCGCCCAGCGCTGGATCTGTGCGTCCGTACCCACCGTGAGGGTCTGACTCGTATCACCGCGATCCGCAGAGACGGAGCCTGGCCCCGTCGTGTTCACGGCCGTCGCGCTCGCCAGGCTCACGGTCTTGGCGGCGACCTCTACGGTGTTCTCGTAGATCGAGAGGGTCGAATTGAATCCCAGGCGCCAACCCCCCTGTCACCGCAGGGATCCCGCTCCGGGCGTGACCGGCGACGACATCGGCACCCCTCACCTCCCGAACGGAACCGCCAGCCCCAGCTCGGCCTTCAGATTTCGCTCGTGCCGGATGAAGTCCCGGTTCTGCCGGTACGCGGCGCCGAGATCCCAGCTCACCTCCATGGGGCCGACGCGCAGCACCTGCCGCATTCCCAGCGTCAGCTCCGCGTCGTGCGACCACGAGCCCTGCACGGGCTCGACCACCGCCCAGTAGTACGCGTCGTTGCGGCGGACGCGCTCGAGGTATCCCCCGATGCGCCCGCCGCGGTGGAACACGTCCACCGCGATGGTCTGCGAGTCGGCGCCCGGCCCGATCCACGCGCCGAGGAGCTGCCCTTCGTTCGTATAGCCGAGGTCGTTGTTGTGAACGTAGTAGACGGGGACGCCCCTCGCGTTCGCGAGCGGGCGGAGCTCCTGGAGGTGCGTCAGCTCCGCGTGGAACCGCACGAGCCGTGCGCCGGCGCGGAACGTCTTCTGGAGCCCGAGGAGGTATGCCTGCGAGTGATCCGGCTCGCGGACGGTCCCCCACCACGACCAGTCGTGGTCCTCGCGCGCCCACTCGCCGAAGATCTCCAGCCCCACCTCGGGGAAGACCCAGCGGGCGAACGCGGCGGCAAGCTGGTTGTCGCGAGGGTTGTCTCCGGCGGGGCCGTACCAGGACTGGAGCTGCTTCTTCTCGAAGCTCTGGAACATCGCGAAGTAGTCGCGGAACCGGAGCCCGTCCCACGGCTGCACGTGCGTGCGCCCGACCCCGACCGAGAGCCCTGGGACCCACCGC
Source organism: uncultured delta proteobacterium (assembly GCA_963721145.1). GTDB lineage: Bacteria > Myxococcota > Myxococcia > Myxococcales > Anaeromyxobacteraceae > Anaeromyxobacter. The sequence continues at coordinate 1,664,513 of CAVRIC010000002.1, forward strand.
GGTGCGTACGTCACGGCGAGCCCCGTGATGAGCGGATGACCGCCGCCCGAGATGAAGCGGGTCCGCTCGACGCGTCCCCAGAACAGGAGCACCTCCGCCTTGCCGATCCAGATGTCCGCCGGGCGCGACGTGCCGATGAACACATGCGGGAAGCCCGGCCCCGCATTCGACATCAGGATCGAGTTCCGAATCCCGGATCCGAGCCAGAGGTTCTCGGTCGAGATGCCGAGCGCCACGTTCCAGAGATCCGCGCGCAGGTAGCTCTGGCCCGGCGCCCATGTCGCGGACGGGCCGGCGCCGAAGCGCTGCGGGAGATCGATGTTGTCGTTGCCGTAGTACGGGTTGCCGAAGGCGAGGTCGCCGCTGCGGCCATTCGGGACGAGCTCGAACGCGCGGTTCTCGGACCAGGCGACCGCCGGCGCGATCGAGGCGGAGATGGCGCCGTACCGCGCGGCGATGCCGCCCGACAACTGCTGCGCGACGCCGCGCCCCGCCCACAGGAGCCCGTCGTTCCCACCCGACGGGTAGGTCGAGTTCCAGACGTTCTCGAGTCGGAGCGGGAGCCGCAACAGCTCGATGCCGGCTGGCTCTTCTTCCGGGCGGCTCTCGACGATGCCGCTGCGGTCGAGCCACGGCGCGACGGCCTCGGCGCAGACGGTCTCGCGCCGGACGCCGCCCCGACGGATCAGCCGGGGGGATGGGGCGATGGCGCCCGAGACCTCGGCGACGCGAGAGAGATCGTCGGCGGGGACACCGAGCCCGTCCACGACGAGATCGCCCGAGGGCGAGCATTGGGGATCCGCGGCTGCGGGCGCTGCACGCAGCGCGATGGCGCAGAGTGCGATCGCGACGAGAAGGCGCTTGCGCATCGACCGCGCAGTGTACCGTACGGACGCCTCGGACGTAGGGCGCTAGGTCCAAGTCGAGGTCGAGGTCGAGGTCCACGTCCAAGTCCACGTCCAGGTGCAACAGCCCGTCACCCGTCCGGCTTGTAGTCGTCGGAGCGCAGCCCGTACTTGCGGAGCAGCCGGTGCAGGCTCTCCCGCTCGACGCCGGCGCGCTCGGCGGCGCGGGTGACGTTCCCGCCGAACTCCTTCATCAGGGCGACCAGGTAGTCGCGCGAGACGCGGTCCCGCGCCCCGGCGACCGCGTCCTTGTACGGCAACGCGGCGAGGCCGGCAGCGTCGGGCGGCGCGGACGGGTCGCCGGACAGCTCCGCGGGCAGGTCCTCCGGCGCGACGACGTCGCCCGCCGCGACCGCCACGGCGCGCTCGATCACGTTCTCGAGCTCGCGGACGTTCCCCGGCCAGGGATGGCCGGCGAGCCGCCGCATCGCCTCGGGCGCGAACCCGTGCAGGGTCCGGCGCGCCGCGCGGGCGTGCTTCTCGAGGAAGTGCGCGGCGAGGAGCGGCACGTCCTCCGGGCGCTCGCGCAACGGCGGGAGCGTCACGGCGAAAACGTGCAGCCGGTAGAAGAGGTCTTCGCGGAACCGGCCTGCCTTCACCTCCTCGCGCAGGTCGCGGTTCGTGGCGGCGATGACCCGCACGTCCACCGCGACGGGCTGGGTGTCGCCGACGCGCCGGATCTCCTTCTCTTGCAGCGCACGGTTCAGCTTCACCTGCGCGGCGAGCGGCAGCTCTCCGACCTCGTCGAGGAACAGGGTCCCGCCCTGCGCCTCCTCGAAGAGGCCCAGCTTCGCGGTCGCCGCGCCGGTGAACGCGCCGCGCGCATGGCCGAACAGCTCGCTCTCGACGAGCTCGCCCGGCAGCGCGCCGCAGTTCACGGGGACGAAGCGACGCTCGCGTCGCGAGGACTGGAAGTGGATGGCGCGCGCGGCGAGCTCCTTCCCCGTGCCGGTCTCGCCCGTGAGGAGCACGGTCGCGTCCACCGCCGCCGCCTTCTCGAGGAGCCGGTACACCGCGCGCATCGGCGCGCTCCCGCCGACGAGCGCGTGGAACGCGTCCTCCTCGCCCGGCTTCACCGCGAGCCGCGCCGCGTCGCCGAGCCGCTTGTGACCGGCGGCGCGGGCCACCAGCGCCAGCGCGGCGTCCGGATCGAACGGCTTCTCGAGGTAGTCGAAGGCGCCCTGCTTCATGGCCCGCACGGCGTCCTGAACCGTCGCGTAGCCGGTCATCATGATCACCTCGACCGAGGGATCGCGCGCCTTCACCGCCGCGAGCAGCTCGAACCCGTCCGCGCCGGGCATGCGGATGTCGGTCACGACGACGTCGTAGGAACGGGTCGCCACGAGGGCCAGCGCGCGCCCGCCGTCCTCGGCCTCGTCGACGTCGTAGCCCCCGGCGTCGGCCAGGATGCGCGCGACGAGGCGCCTCATGTTCTCCTTGTCGTCCACGACGAGGACGCGCACGTCGGCCATCATGCCTCCCCGGGCTGCCGGAGCGGGAGCCGCAGCGCGAAGCGGGCGCCGCCCGTCGCGCCGGCGTCCGCCGCGAGATCGCCGCCGTGGGCGCGGGCGATCGCGCGCGAGACGGCGAGGCCCAGGCCGGTGCCGCCCGCCTTCGTCGTGAAGAACGGCTCGAACAGCCGGGCGCGGTGCGCGCTCGGGATCCCCGGCCCCGAGTCTTCCACCGCGACCTCGGCGGTCCCGTTCCGCTCCGTGAGCGAGACCGACACGCGGCCGCCGGATCCGGCGGCCTCCGCAGCGTTCCGGACGAGGTTCACGAGCACCTGGCGGAGCTTCTCGGGGTGCCCCGGCGCGCTCGCGCTCCCGTCCACGGAGACGCCGCACGCCATCGAGCAGGCGCGCCTCGCCGAGGCGCGAGACGACGTCGTCGCGAGAGGGCGCGCAGGTCCACCCGGTCGCGCCCCGGCGGGGAGCGGCCGGGAGAGGTCGAGGAGCCCGTCGACGATCTCCTTCGCCGCGGAGGGTCTCCTCCTCGACGACCGCGAGGTCCTCCGCCATCGCGCCGTCGCTCCTCTTCTGCAGGATGCTTGGCGTATCCGAGGATGACGCCGAGCGGGTTGTTGATCTCGTGGGCGACCCCGGCGGCGAGCCGTCCGATGCCGGCGAGCTTCTCCGACTCGACGAGCCGCTCCTGGTGCTCCTTCACCGCCGTGGTCATCTCGTTGAACCGCCGTGCGAGCGCCTCCGAGCTCGGGGGCGCCGCGCACCTCGATCCGGGCGTCGAGATCGCCCGCGGCGATCCGCGCCGCTCCTTCCTCGAGCCGCGCGACCGGCACGCGCGATCGACCGGGCGATCGCGATGCTCACCGCGACGGCGACGAGCGGCGCTGCGACGAGGAGCGCGAGGTGCATGAGCCGCGTGCGCCGCTCCACCCGCTCGGCGTCCGCGCGCACCGCGCGGATCGACGCCTCGAAGCGCTCCACGAGCGCCTCGGTGAGGTCCTGGATGCGCGTCACCACGAGCTGGGCGCGGCCGTGCTCCTCCTGCACGCTCGCGCGCTCGCCGCGCAGCACCGCCGGCACGATCCGCTCGCGGAAGATGACGTCGAGCCGCTGGCTCTCCTGCTCGATGGAGTCGACCAGGGCTCGCTCTTCCGGCCGCTCCGCCGCCTGCCGGAGCGCGCGGGTGAGCGCGGGCCACGCGTCTCGCGCGCCTCGCGGTAGAAGCCGAGGTGCGAGGCGTCGCCGATGATGATGGTGTGCGCCTGGTGGGCGTACTGGTCGCGCACCGCGCTCGCGAGCTCGAGCGAGAGCCGGACCCCCTCCTCCCGCCGCTTGGTCTCGGCGAGCCCCGCGTGCACGCGAGCGGACCCCGCGAACGCCACCGCCGAGGCGGCCGCGATGAGCAGGACGAGCGCGCCGAAGCCGAGGGCGAGCCGCCGCGAGGTGCCGAAGCCGTAGCGCATCGAGTTTCCGGATTCCCAGTGTAGCGGGGCTTCGGGCGGTCCGCTCCTTGCGGGCGCACCCGCACCGGCCCGGATATGGTGAGATCCCCGCCGCACGAGCGTGCTGCCACGCGGCCACGCGCCGCACGCCGGCCCGCGCGGGACCGCGCCCGCTCGCCGCACCTCGTGTGGCCGCATCGAGGGGCGCGGTATGATCCGCTCGATTGACGAGCGCGCCCGACCTCTCCGGCGGCGTGGTGCGGCCGCCCGCCCGGCCGTCGCCGGTGGCCCCTCTCGCGCTCTTCGTCATCCTCGCCCTCGCCATCGCCGCCGCGGGGGCGCTCTCGTACAGCACCAGCGCCGCAGACCTCCGGAAGCACAAGGGGCGCGAGCTCGAGACCATCGCCGCCCTGAAGGTGGACGAGCTTCAGCGCTGGCGCGGCGAGCGGCTCGTCGACGCGGACCTCGTCGCGGCGGAGCCGACGCTCCTCGCCGCCCTCACGACGCGCGGGCCGGACGCATCCCGGTCGCGGCGCGAAGCGCAGGAGTGGTTCGAGACCCTGCGCGGCATCGGCGAGTACGGATCCATCGGGGTCGTGACGGCGGACGGCGAGGTCCTGCTCGCAGCGGGGGACGTCGCGCTCGACGCCGCGTCCGAGCGGATGCGTTCGCTCATCGGCCGGGTGCTGCGCGAGCGGCGCCCGCTCGTGTCCGACGTCCACCGGGACGGTCCGACGGACACCCTCCACCTCACCGTCGCGGCCCCGATCCTTCCCGGCGGGCGCGACGTGGGGGCGGCGGTCGTGCTGCGCATCGATCCGTACCGGTCCCTGTTCCGGATGGCCCAGTCCTGGCCGGCGCCGAGCGCCACCGCCGAGATCCTCCTCGTCCGGACCGGCCCCGACCAGGTCACCTTCGCGAACGAGCTGCGCCACCTCCCGGACGGCGGCGAGCGCATCTCGGTGCCGCTCGCGCGATCGGAAGATCCGGCCGTTCGCGCCGTCCTCGGCGCGCGCCGGGCGGAGGAGGGAATCGACTACCGCAGCGTGCGCGTGCTCGCGGCGTCCGAGGCCGTTCCGGACATGCCGTGGACGCTCGTCGCGAAGATCGACGTGGTCGAGGCCCTCGCCCCGCTGTCCGACCTCCTGACCTGGATCATCGCGGGGGTGCTCGCGCTCGTCGCGGCCTCGGGGGCCGGAACGGCGCTGTGGTGGCGAGCCCAGAACGCGGCGTTCGAGCGGGAGCGCCTCCATGACGAGGAGGAGCGGCGCGCGCTCGCGTCCCGGATCGAGCGGCTCACGAAGTTCGCCCGCGAGATGGTCATCCTCGCCGACGCGGAGCACCGGATCCTGGAGGTGAACGACCGGGCGACCACGCTGCTCGGCTACTCCCGCGAGGAGCTGCTCGCGAAGAACGTCCGAGACCTTCGCGATCCCGCGACGGTACGGGACTTCGACGCCCGCACGCGCGACCAGGTCGCGCGGGGCGCCGCGCTGTTCGAGACCCGTTTTCGCCGCAAGGACGGGAGCACGTTTCCGGTGGAGGTCAGCGCGCGGACCGAGGAGATCGACGGGCGCCGCTACTTCCACGGGATCGTCCGCGACATCACCGATCGCAAGCGGGCCGAGGAGGCGCTGCGCGCGAGCGAGGCCAAGTTCCGCGCCGCCTTCGAGTTCGCGACGCGTCGGGATCCTCCTCATCGACGCGGAGGGACGGCTCGTCGAGACGAACCGCGCCATCCGCCGGATCCTCCGCCGTCGAGAGGATGACCTGCGCGGCTTCACCTTCGCCGACGTGCACGCCGCACCCGATCGGCCGTCGGCGGCGGCCATCCTCCGGCAGATGCGCGAGGGCGTCGTGAGCGCCGTCGAGCTGCCGCGGCGCCTGCTGCGCGAGGACGGGACGCTCGCGGACGTGATCGTCCGGGCCACCGCGCTCCGCGACGAGGCCGGCGCGTTCGGATTCGCGCTCGCCGTGGTGGAGGACGTGACGGAGAAGAAGCGCCTCGAGGCTCAGCTCGTGCTCTCCGAGAGGATGGCGTCGGTGGGGACGCTCGCCGCGGGCGTCGCGCACGAGATCAACAACCCGCTCGCGTTCATCCTCGCGAACCTCGACTACGCCGTCGGTGACCTGCGGTCGCGCGGCGGTGGAACCGGACGTGCTGCGCGCGCTGCGGGAGGCGCGCGACGGCGCCCTGCGCGTCCGCGAGATCGTGCGCGACCTGAAGGCGTTCTCGCGCGCCGACGCCGAGGCACGGGAGACGGTGGATCGCGCGCCGGGTGCTCCAGTCCGCGCTCGGGCTCGCGCAGAACGAGATCCGGCATCGCGCCCGGCTCGAGGTCGAGATGGGCGAGGTCCCCCTCGTCTCGGCGAGCGAGCACCGGCTCGGGCAGGTCTTCCTGAACCTCCTCATCAACGCCGCCCAGGCGATCCCGGAGGGGAGCGCCGCGGTCGAACGAGGTCCGGGCGGTCACCTCGGCCGTCTCCGGACGGCCGCGCCGTCGTCGAGATCTCACGACACGGGGCAGCGGCATCGCCCCCGACGTGCTGCCGCGCATCTTCGATCCCTTCTTCACGACGAAGCCGGTCGGCGTCGGGACCGGGCTCGGGCTCTCGATCTGCCACGGCATCGTGAGCGGCCTCGGCGGGGAGATCCACGTCGACTCCGCGCCCGGGAGGGGGTCCATCTTCAGGGTTCTCCTGCCGCCCGCCCGCCCCTCCGCGGATCCGCCGGCCCCGGTCCACGACGCGGCTGTCGAGCCGCCGGCACCGCGCGGGCGCATCCTCGTCGTCGACGACGAGGCCCTGATCGGGCGCGCCGTCCGCCGGATCCTCGCTTCCGCAGCACGACGTCGTGACGCACACGAGCGCCCGCGCCGCGCTCGACGAGCTCGCGGCGGCGGGGTCGCGGCTTCGATCTCGTGCTGTGCGACCTCATGATGCCGGACATGACCGGGATGGAGCTGCACGCCAGGTTGCCGCGAGATCGCGCCGCTCCTCGCCGACCGCATCGTGTTCCTCACCGGCGGCGCGTTCACGGGCTCCGCGCGCGAGTTCCTGGCGCGCGTCCCGAACGCCCGGATCGAGAAGCCGTTCGAGCCCGAGGCGCTGCGCACCCTGGTCGCCCGGATGCTCGCCCGCCCCGCCCAGGCTCCGCTGCCTTCCGCGTGATCCCCGCGCTCCCCTCGCCCTCGGAGGCGCGCCTCGGCGCGGTCCGGTGGGACGCGCTGCGCGGCCTCGCGCCGGCACTCGACGCGACGCTCGTGGCGGTCCTCTCCGGATCCGCCGCCGACCTCGCGCTTTCGGCGTTCCTCCGCTCGCGACCCGACCTGTCCGCAGCGGCGCGGTCGGCCGCCGCGGAGGCGGTCCTCGGGATCGCGCTCTGGCGACGGCGGCTGCGCGCCCAGCTCGGCGCTCCGGACGCCTCACCTCGCCTCCTCCTCGGCGCACTCCTGCGCGATCTCGCCGGGCGATCCGACGCCGAGGAGCTCGCCGGGCTTCGCGCGGGCACGCTCCCCGCGCCGACGCCGCCTCCGGACGATCTCGCGGACCGGTACTCGCTCCCGGACTGGCTGGCGACCGAGCTGCGTCGCGCCGCCGGCGCCGAGGCGGAAGCGCTCGCCGACGCGCTCGACGCGCCCGGCCCCGTCTCCTTCCGCGCGAACCTGCTGCGCACGACGCCAGGCGCGCTGGCGTCGCGCCTCGCCGCCGAGGGGGTCGCGACCCGCCCGGGCGCGCTCGCCGCGGCGTGCCTCGTCGCGACCACGCCGAGACCCAACGTCCTCGGCCTCGCCGCGTGGCGTGAGGGGCTCCTCGAGGTGCAGGACGAGGGCAGCCAGCTGCTCGGGGACGCGGTCGGCGCGCGGCCCGGCGACGCCGTCCTGGACGCGTGCGCGGGCGCCGGCGGGAAGGCGCTCCTCCTCGCGGCCGCGGTCGGCGCGGGCGGCACGGTCCACGCGGCGGACCCCGATCCTGCCCGGCTCCAGCGGCTGCGTCAGCGCGCGGCGCGGGCGGGCGCCGGTTCCATCATCGCAGCTCACGGCCCGGCCGTACCCGGCGACCTCCGCGTGGATCGCGTCCTCGTCGACGCGCCCTGCTCGGAGCTGGGCGCGCTCCGGCGCGGGCCCGACATGCGCTGGCGGCTCGATCCCGCCGGGTTCGCACCGCTTCCGGCGCTCCAGCGCAGGATCGTCGAGGGGGCGCTCCCCCACCTCCGGCCGGGAGGAACGCTCGTGTACGCGACCTGCACGTTCCGCCGCGAGGAGAACGAGGACGTGGCGCTCGCGATCGAGCACGACCACCCCGAGCTCGAGCGCATCTCCCCTCCCGTGCCGCGCGCCGCGCGGACCGCGGAGAAGTTCCTGCGCACCTGGCCTCACCGGCACGGCACCGACGCGTTCTTCGCGGTGGCCTGGGTTCGCCGCGGCTGACGTCTTCGTGCAGTGATCCCGCGAGCGGGACCTACAGATCCGTCCGCATCACCGCGCCCTTCGCGGAGTTCGTGACGAGGTGCGCGTAGCGGCGAAGCCAGGAGGAGCGGATCTCCTTCTTCTTCGGCCGGAACGACTCGCGGCGACGGGCGAGCTCTGCGTCGGGGACGTCCAGCGTGAGGGCGCGCGCCTCGACGTCGATCGTGATCGGGTCGCCGTCCCGGACGAGCGCGATGGGGCCGCCCTCGGCCGCCTCCGGGCGAGACGTGGCCGACGCAGGCGCCGCGGGTCGCGCCGGAGAAGCGGCCGTCGGTGACGAGCCCGACCTCGTCGCCGAGGCCCATCCCCATGATGAGCGCGGTGGGCGCGAGCATCTCCTGCATGCCCGGCCCGCCCTTCGGCCCCTCGTAGCGGATCACCACGAAGTGGCCCGCCTTCACCTTGCCGCCCATGATCCCGGCGATGGCGTCGTCCTGCGAGTCGAAGCAGATCGCCTTGCCGGTGAACTTGCGCATCGACGGCTGGATGCCGGCGGTCTTCACGACCGCGCCCTCGGGGGCGAGGTTGCCGAACAGGACGGCGAGGCCGCCCACCGGCGAGTAGGCGGTCTCGATCGTGTGGATCACCGCGGGGTCCTTGATCTCCGCGCCCCGGATCCGCTCGCCGATGGTCTCGCCGGTGACGGTGAGGGCGCCGCTCGCGGACGACGTCGCCGCGTCGCGCCACCTCCTTCAGCACCGCCGGCACGCCGCCGGCCCGGTGGATGTCCTCCATGTGCACGGTCGAGAGCGACGGCGCGATCTTGGCGATGTGGGCCACCTTCTTCGCGATCTCCTCGATGCTGCGCAGGTCGAACGCGACGCCGGCCTCGCGGGCGATGGCCAGCATGTGGAGGACGGTGTTGGAGGAGCCGCCCATGGCCATGTCGACCACCATGGCGTTGTGGATCGCGTCCTCGTTCACGATCCGGCGCATCCGGAACCGCTCGTCGCCGGCGATCTCGACGGCGCGGCGCGCGGCCCGCCGCACGAGCGCCTCGCGCTCGGGGGTGAGCGCCAGGATCGTCCCGTTGCCCGGGGAGCGCGATCCCCATCGCCTCGCAGAGCACGTTCATCGAGTTGGCGGTGAACATGCCGGAGCAGGAGCCGCCCGACGGGCAGGCCTTGCACTCGATCTCGTAGAGCTCGGCGTCGGTCATCTGGCCGCGGGCGCGCTTGCCGACCGCCTCGAAGGCGGTGGTGAGGTCGATCGGCGGTGCCGTCGGACAGCGTGCCCCGCCTTCATCGGGCCGCCCGAGACGAAGACGGTGGGCACGTCGACGCGGAGCGCCCCCATCAGCATGCCCGGGACGATCTTGTCGCAGTTGGGGATGCAGAGGAGCGCGTCGAGCTTGTGCGCGTTCATCATCGTCTCGATCGAGTCGGCGATGAGCTCGCGCGACGGCAGGCTGTAGAGCATGCCGCCGTGGCCCATCGCGATGCCGTCGTCGACGCCGATGGTGTTGAACTCGAAGGGGACGCCGCCCGCCTTGCGGATCTCGTCCTTCGCGATCCGCCCGTACTCCTGGAGGAAGAAGTGGCCGGGGATGATGTCGACGTGGCTGTTCGCGATGCCGATGAACGGCTTGTCGAAGTCCTCGTCCTTGAGGCCCGCCGCCCGGAGCAGGCTGCGGTGGGGAGCCCGCTCGAACCCCTTCTTGATCTGGTCGCTGCGCACGGGTTTCTTGTCGCGGGAAGAGCGCCGGAAGTCAACGGGGCCTCGCCAGTGGGGTGCGGCGCGGCGGGCACCCCCTCCCTCCGCTCGCACGGCCGGCGGCGGGGCGTTAATGAACGTTCATGCTCGCCCCCGTCGGGTTCGCCGAGGCGATCGTCCGTATCCGATCGATGCTCGCGACGAGGGCGCCGGCGACGTTCGCGGTGCGCGGGTTCCGGCCGGCCGCCGTGCTCGTGCCGCTGCTCGACCGCCCGGGCGGGCCCACGCTCCTCTTCACGCGCCGCACCGAATCGGTCCGATCGCACAAGGGCGAGATCTCCTTCCCCGGCGGGGCCCGCGAGGCGGGTGAGGACGCGGTCCAGGCGGCGCTGCGCGAGGCGGAGGAGGAGGTCGGGCTGGCGCCGTCGCTCGCGGAGCCGCTGGGGGCGCTCGACGACGTGCCGAGCATCGCGCGTTACGTCGTGACGCCGGTCGTCGCGGCGATCCCCGCGCCGCCGCCCGCGTTCCGGGCCGCCGAGCTCGAGGTGCTCGAGCCATTCGAGCTGCCGCTCTCGGCGCTCCTCGACCCCGCCCAGCGACGGGCGTCCCTCTTCGATCCCGCACGGCTCCCGCCCGAGCTCCTGCTCGCGGTCGCGGAGGCGCGAGCGATGCTGCGCGTCCCTTTCGAGGAGGTCGACCCCGACACCGGCCATTGGAAGATGTGGTCCTTCCATGCGGATCCGGCGCGGGTCGTGTGGGGGCTGACGGCGCGCATCCTCGCGGACCTCCTCGACCGAGCGTTTCGGACCTAGCATCCGTCCATGCGCCGCTCCCTCGCCGCCACCACACTCGCTGCCCTGTGCGCCTGCCCGGGGAACAGCAGTCCTCCGACGCCGCCGCCGCTGAAGATGGTGGGCGAGGCCTGCTCGGCGCGCGGCGAGTGCCAGAGCGGGCTCTGCTTCGCCAGCGCGTGCGCGGCGAGCCTGCCTGCGGCCGCGTCATGCGCCACCGCCCCGGGAACGGCGCACGTCCTCGCCGACCCGGACGTCGTGAACGTGATCGAACCGGGACCCGGCTTCTGCGTCAGCACGGTGCGGAGCCCGTTCCCTGCCCTCCCCGCCGAGATGGTCCAGGATCTCGGGACGCTCCAGGTCGGCACCGACGCGACCTTCGCGGCGACGTCCGGGACGTCGAGCTTCGTCCTCGTCTCGCAGGAGGCGGACGGCAGCGCGCCGGACACCTTCTTCCTCGGTCCGGAGGCCGGGTTCTCCACGACCATCGAGATCCCGAACGCGGTCGTGCCGACCAACGTCGTCGCGCCGGGCGGGACCCTCTACTACGACGACCTGGCGGCGTGGCCGACCATCACCATCGGCGGCCATGCCTACTACGACTTCACGGGGCTCCTCGCGCACGACCTCGGGATCCAGTCGACCTCCGGCGCGTTCCCGGTCCCGAACACGAGCGCCGCGATCGATCGGGTCCTCAGCAGCGGCGGGGTGACTCCGGGGAGCTGGAGCTTCAGGGTGAACGACTGGGCGGCGGAGTGCCTGTCGTTCGGCGGGTGCAGCGGCGGGAGCGGCTCGAGCACGTACCGGCTGCACGCGGTGACGCGCTCTGGCCCGATCGCGTCCACCGGCGCGCTCGACGTCGAGGTGTACCTCGCGACCGATCCTTCGAGCGTGCTCTCGACCGCGGCGGAGGCGGCGGCCCACCCGCAGGTCGCGCGCTGGGTCGGGAGCGTCGGAAGCTTCCTCGGGAACGCCGGGCTGTGCATCGGCGAAGTCACGTTCCACGACCTGCCGCAATGGGCGAAGGACCGCTACGCGCCCGGCGGCGACATCGACCTGAACGACTTCGGCATCTGCGGCGATCTCGACCAGCTCTTCACGACCGCGATCGTCCCCAGGCGGGCGGTGCACCTGTTCCTGTCCGACGGGTTCATCGCGCCGAGCCAGGGCGTGGGCCAGATCGCCGGGATCGACGGCTCGATCCCGGGCCCCTCCGGGTTCCCGGGCACGATCAACGGAGGGGCGGCCGTCGCGCTGAACGACGAGCTCGGGCACGAGGCGGTCCCCGGGGCGTGCGGCGGCAGCGGCCCGCCGGACCTGCTGCGCTGCGGCACCGACCGGCTCGCGTACATCGCCGCCCACGAGATCGGCCACTGGCTCGGCCTCTACCACACGACCGAGTCGGACGGGACGCTGTTCGATCCGGTCTCGGACACCGGGATGTGCCCCTGCTACCCCTGCGCCGCGGCGGGAGTGCAGCGGAACGGCTGCGCCGAGGTGTCGTCGAACGCGACGACCGCGATCACGAACGATCGCTGCGTCCTGAGCTCGACCTGCGGCGGTGGAAGGAACCTCATGTTCTGGCTTCTTTACCCGGCGTACTCGACGGGCGAGCTGAGCCCGGACCAGGGACGGATCGTGCGGCTCAACCCGGCGGTCCGGTAAGGGGAGACCATGGCGCTCGCATCCGCCGCCGTCGCGCTCGCGCTCATGCTCGCTGCACCCGCGGTCGATCCCGCCGCCGAGCCGCCTCCCGACGTCCGGGAGCAGGTCCAGGCGCTCCTCGGCGCGATCCACGGCCCGGTGCGCACCGAGACCTTCCGCGCGCTCGGCCCCGGCGCCGAGGAGGCGCTCCTCGACTTCGCGCGCGAGGAGAACGGGCCCCCCGCTCGCCGCATCCGCGCGCTCGAGGCGCTCGCCGGCCTCGGCGGTGGCCGAGCCGAGGCGGCCCACCGTGACGTCGTGGCGAGCGTCTCCGCGCCGCGCGCGGTCCGGCGGACCGCGGTCCGCGGCCTGGGCCGGCTCGCCGGTACGGCCCGCGCTCCGGCCGAGCTCTCCCCCATCCTCCAGCGCGACCGAGATCCGCTGGTCCGCGCCGCCGCCGCGGAGGCGCTCGCAGCGCACGCGCCCGCGGACGCATGCGCACGGATCCGCACCCAGGCGCGTTCGGAGGAGCTCCCGGCGCGATTCCAGCGCGCGCTCAGGCTGTGCGATCGCGCGGCGCGGTCGCGCGGCGCCAGGTGAGACGCGGGGGAACCTACCCTCAGGCGGCGGGGAGGTGATCCGCGCCGGCGTGCCGCCCGTCGAGCGCTCGTGCCAGCGCGCGGAGCACGGCGCGCTCGTCGACCGGCTTCGCGACGAACGTGTCCGCCCCGGCTGCGAGCAGCTCCGCCCGCGCACCCGGGCGCCCCGAGATGCCGACCACCGCCGCGCGAGAGAGCCTTACGTCGCGGCTCCGGCGCAGCGCGCGGATGAGGTCCGATCCCTTCATCGCGGGCATCACCTCGTCGATGAGCCAGGCATCGGGCGGCTCGTCTCGTCCGAGCTCCAGCGCGTCGTCGCCGGACTCCGCTTCGACCGCGACGAAGCCCGCCGTCTCCAGGATCAGGCCGAGGAGCCGCCGGATGAGGTGGTTGTCGTCCACCACCAGGACACGGAACGGAGCGACGCGGCCCGCCATCTCGTCTACCCTTACACCTGAACCCGTCCCTGTGTACCCCCGTCCCCCGCGCGGCGCCCGTCGAAGACAGCGAGCGGGCACGGAAGCTCACGGCTGTCCTGCGTTCACGTGACACACGCTCCCGCGTTGCCCCTCCGCTGGGGGGGAGCTACCATCGCCGCGTCCTTCGGGAGGGCCGCATGATGGGCGAGCACATCCGGGCATTGAAGGGGGGGCGGTGGATCCACGCGATCGACTGCGGCGACGAGACCGTCCTCCACCTCGTCGAGGATGGGGCGCCGCCCTGTGTCCGTCGCGCGTACCGGCCCGAGTTCGTGGCGGGCGCGAAGTCCGTCGAGATCGTCACGCACCGTGAGCGCACCTACCCGGCAAAGGAGATCGTCCGCCGGGCGTACAGCCGCGCCGCCGATCCCGCCCTCGCGGCGATGTTCCGCGACTCCGAGGCGTTCGCCGGTTGGTGCACGACGGGCCGCCTCTCCGAGCCACACAACGTGATCGGTGCCCCCGCCGTGCAGCTTCCCGCCGCGGCCGGCACGCCTGCGCCGCGCCGCGGTTCGCCGCGGAGCGGGCGCACCCGCGTCCGCGCCCGGCCGAAGCCGAGCGGCCGCCCCGCGACAGGGGCGAAGCGCACTGCAGCGAAGTGGAAGCCCCAGCAGGCCGCGAAGAAGGTGGTTCGGGCAGCGAAGCGCGCCGCTCCGCGGTCGAAGGCCGTGAAGCGGAGCAAGCGGGCGAAGCGCAGCGCCGGACGGCGGTAGCCGCAGCCTCTGTCGGGATAGACCCCGGCATCGCCGTCTGTGACGTGCGCGCCAGCGGCCCCCCCTCAAACCGTACTTGCGGATTTCCCGCATACGGCTTCCCTCGATCTTCACCTCCCGCGCCTTGAGTCTGCTGGGCGAAGGGCCGGGGACAGGTTCCACAGTTCGAGCCCGTGTTGCCTGTAGAGCGCGCCTCCCTGCACGAGCGACCATGCTGGCCGGCGGAGCGTGTGTTTCCGTCTCCACCACCGCGCGATGAGGCCGCCGACGTCGTGATCCAGGCTGGAGAGCCGCTTGCGCAGCACCCGGCGGTAGTAGTGCCGGGCTCCTCGGATATAGAGGTTCATTTCCTGGACAAGCTGATCCAGGTCGAGCCCCGTCCTTCGGGTTCTCCGCCGCAGCTCATCGCGGATGCGCCTGCGCGCCTTCTTTCCGATGTCGAGGTAGAGCTCCCCTCGGCGCCAGAAATGCGTGTGCCCCAGGAAGGTGAAGTGCTCCTTCCTGGCGTTCACGATCCGCGTCTTCTCCGCGTGAAGCGTCAGCCCAAGCCGCGACATGAGGTACTTCACCCATGCCATTTCTCGGTCCGGTCGCCGGCGGGTCAGCACGACGAGATCGTCCGCATAACGGATCAGACGACCGTCGAGGCTGCCCGCTTCCACGCGCCTGCGGTAGTTCCGATCGAGGAGGTTCAGGTACACGTTCGCGAGGAGAGGCGAGATGACCCCGCCCTGCGGCGTGCCCTGCGCGTTCCGCTTCGGCCGTCCACCATCGTGCTCGTCGACGATGGGCGCCTCCAGGAACGCCTTCACCAGCGCCAGCATCGCGCCATCCACGACTCGTTCCGCCACCGCCTTCATCAGACGGTCGTGTGGAATCGTGTCGAAGTAGGCCGTGACGTCGGCGTCGATGACCCAGCACATCCCTTGCCCGAGTGCTTCGCGGATGGCGTCGAGTGCCTGGTGCGCGTTCCGCTTCGGCCGGAATCCGTAGGAGTCCCTATCGAAGTCCGCCTCGAAGAGAGGTTCGAGCACCAGCTTCGCCGCCATCTGCACGGCGCGGTCGCGGATGTTGGGAATTCCCAACGGCCGCTCGCCGCCGCCGAGCTTCGGGATGTACACCCGCCTCACCGGACCAGGCCGGTACCGCTTCGCCTTCAGCTCATCGTGCAGCTCCTTCAGCAGCGCCTCGCTGCCGCGCGTCTCGATGTCCTCGAAGGTCTCGCCATCGGGACCTGGGGCTCCGCCGTTCGCCTTGCAGAGCGCGTAGGCGTGGGCCAGCACGTCCGTCCGAAAGACCTTGTCGTACAGTGCGTACGCACGGAAGCTCGGCTCCCTCTTGGCACGTAGGTAGAGCGCCCGTTGCAGCTCCCGGAGCTTCTCTGGGGTTTTTAGTGTCGCCACAATCCCCAGCTCCTTCCTTGCAGGGGTCGCATCTTCGAGTAGAGCCCCTTCCCTCCAGCGGCTTTCGCCGCCTTCGTCGGTACTACGGACTCGTCCGACTCCTCGTCCGGCCCACCCGCCTCGGCTCGCGGCCTTGTGCGTGCGGTCGCGGTCGCTTCACCGCGCCGGTCGAGGCCTCCCGCGTTCAGCGCGTTCCCTTCGCGGCGTGCCGTCCCTGATACCCCGGGAGAGCGCCACCGGCGTCATCGAGACTGCCCGGTGGGTGTTGCCTTCGCCCAATCATCAGAGGCTCGGCCTCTCCGTTGCGTTTACGAGGCTACGTCTGGGTTTGCTGCGCGCTACGGCCCGTCGCTTCGCAGCCGGTGGGTTGCTGCCCACCGGCATCCTGGCCCCGCTTCTGCTGGACGCCTCGCGGCGGCACGCAGGGGACCTCGCTACTCGGATGCTCGATTCATTCGAGGCGGGCTCCTTTCATCCCGCTGAGAACGCGCCGCTTCGCGGCGCACGATGATTCGTCACAACATTTTGCGCGCCGCGCTGTGCGCCAGATCGCGGTTCCGCACCGGGGGCTGGGCCGGGAGGGAGCCCTCCCCGTGCTCGGCGACGGACGAATGCGCGACCGGGCGCCGTACTGCCGCAGGGACGCAGAAACGCAGATGCCGCGCACTTCCGTGCGTGCCAACGTCGCGCGAGGAAGTCGATCGTGCGCGGCGGCGGGATTGCTGCGCGGCGTCGTCACGCAAAGTGCGAGGCGGCCAAGGTACTTTGTTGCGTATTCGTCCGCAGCGCACCGATCATCGGGCGTCTCCGACGCCTGCGCGCGGTGTGGGCCCTCCCGTCCGCGCGCCCCCGGCGGGCGGAGCGGCGTGGTCGGGCGCCGGCGCGGCGTGACCAATGCCGGTGCGCCGGAACACGTACGTCCGTCCGGGCGCGCGAGCAGGGGAGGTCCCTCGGCTGCGCGTAGGCGTCGGCACCGCCGCGACGATGGGTGCGCTGCGGACGGACAAGAACCGATGAAGTGACTGGCCTCCGTCCTCCCGACGTAGCGAAATGTCGCTCGTCACTCGTACACGCGCTCGAGGCGCACGAGGAGGAGGCCAGTCATGGAGCATGTTGCGATCGATCTCGGCGGAAGGGAATCGCAGATCTGTATCCGGGCGGAGGACGGGAAGATCCTCACCGAAGCGAGGGTCGCGACGGCGCGGTTGCGGGAGACGCTGGAGCGACCGAAGTCGCGCGTCATCATGGAGACCTGCGCCGAGGCGTTCGCGATCGCGGACATCGCGCTGCAGTGCGGGCACGAGGTCCGGGTGGTCCCGGCATCGCTAGTCAGATCGCTCGGAGTCGGGGCGCGGAAGACGAAGACGGATCGGCGCGACGCCCAGGTGCTCAGCGAAGTCTCCTGCCGCGTGGACTTGCCGTCGGTGCATGTGCCCTCGCAATGGTCGCGGGAAGCGAAGTCGCTCTGCGCGATGCGAGATGTCCTGGTGTCGTCAAGGACGGGCCTGGTGAACTCAGTCCGCGGATACCTTCGGCAGAACCTGAAGAAGCTGCCCGGCTGCACCGCGGCGACGCTCGGAGCGCGCGTTCGGAAGCGATACGAGGAGATGGGCGAGCCAGTCCCACGGCATCTCGAGAGGCAACTAGAGACGCTGGCGTATCTGCACCAAGCGGCGGTGTCCGCGACACTCGACGTGAGCGAGTGGGCCGAGCAGAACCCGCTCTGCGTTCGGCTGATGACGGTGCCGGGTGTGGCGAAGGTCACCGCAACGCGCTTCGTGGCTGCGATCGACCGGGTGGACCGCTTCGCGAGTGCGCACCAGGTCGAGTCGTACCTGGGCCTCGCGCCTGGCGAGGACTCGAGCTCGGATCGACGCCGAATCACCTCGATCACGAAGGCCGGGCCAGCCGCGCTGCGGTGGGTGCTGGTGCAAGCCGCGTGGGCCGCGATGCGCACGCGGCCAGAGGATCCGATGTGCCAGTGGGCGCTTGGGATCGCGCGCCGGCGTGGCGGCAAGATCGCAACGATCGCGCTCGCGCGGAAGCTCGCCGGGATCCTGTATGCGCTCTGGCGCGACGGAACGACTTACCAGCCGCTGCGCGGTGCGCTCGTGGAGGTGAAGACCCAGTAGCCGCCGGCGAACATACCGGGCGCCTCGCCCGGCATCGACGTAGCTGTCCAGAGACGGTGACCGCGATGACGACCGGGAGGGTCGCGACGAAGTCGGTGCGCGACAACCTCGTGGATACGAATGCGGCCCGTCGACGGACAACGGCTCATGCGGCTCTGACCGCGAATGGTCGAATGAGACAGCTCGCCGATGCGGGGGTGCACCGTGTGCCGCCGGTTGAAGTCGGACCGGGATGGAGGGGTTTGCCGTTGGCGAGCCAGTCACTACATGGTCGGTCGTCAGTACTTCAGCCGGGCCTGCACTTTGCGTGACAACGGCGCGCCAGATCCGTCACCCCAGCACGGAATCCTTCCCGCGCGCGACGTTGGCACGCACGGAAGTGCCCGGCCCGTGCGCTTCACAGGCCCCTTCGACCCAGCGCCGCCGGTCGCGCATTCGTCCGTCGCCGAGCACGGCCGAGGGGCCTCCCCGGCCAGCGCCCGGAGGGGAATGCTCCCTCGAGAGCGTTCCCGCGGTCCGTACCCCGAGGGAAGTGACAATCATCAGAGCCGCAGCCTAGCGGCCGGGAGCGTCCCCGGCGGTGACCTGCGCCCAGATCGCGCGCGCATCGCGGACCTGCTCCATCACCGCGATCCCGAGGGCGCACGCGAGGAACACCGCGAGCGCCAGCATCCAGGGCTTGAACTCGAGAAGCCCCTTCGCGGCGAGCAGGGGGTCCCGATGCTCGGACGGGTTCCGCCGCTCCATGGAGATCGAATAGCTCGTGTATGGGCGATCATGCAACCCCGTCGGCGTGGGACCCCCGTCGGGCGCGGCCGTCAGAGCGGGCGCTCGCGATCGGGCATCGCACCTGCGCCTGGACGGACGTCGCAGACCGGGTTCCGATTCATGGCGCAGTGCGTTATGATTGCCGGGTCAACTGCCGAGGAGAAACGCCATGCCGGACAAGAAGACGGCGAGCTTCATGCGCTCGCTCTGCCTCGGACGCATCGAGGAAGAGATCCTGCTCCCCTACCCGGAGCCCACCGCGCAGGAGAAGGAGACCCTGAGCGCGGTGCTCGCCACGCTCAAGGCGATGCTGACGCCGCGCGAGAAGGACTTCCACGACTGGGACGTCGCGGGCGAGATGCCGGCCGAGTTCATCCGGGAGCTCAAGGAGGCGGGGCTCTTCGGCCTCGTCATCCCCGAGGCGCATGGGGGGCTCGGGTTCGGGGCGACTGCGTACTCGCGGGTGATCCAGGAGCTCGGCCGCTTCGACGGCTCGACTGCGGTGACGGTCGGCGCGCACAGCTCGATCGGCATGCGCGGGCTCCTGCTCCTCGGAACCGAGGAGCAGAAGGCCCGGTACCTGCCCCGGCTCGCGACCGGTGAGCTCGTCGCGGCGTTCTGCCTGACCGAGCCCGGAGCCGGCTCGGACGCGGCAGGCATCAAGACGAGCGCCGTGCGCGACGGCGACGACTGGATCCTGAACGGCGAGAAGATCTGGATCACGAACGGCGGCTTCGCGGACTTCTTCACCGTGTTCGCGAAGACCTCGCTCGAGGGGCGTGGCCACATCACGGCGTTCCTGGTGACGCGCGACATGGCCGGGGTGACGAGCGGCCCGCACGAGGACAAGATGGGAATCCGCTCCTCGTCGACGACCTCGGTCGCGTTCCAGGATGTCCGCGTGCCCGCGAGCAACGTCCTCGGCGAGGTCGGCAAGGGCTTCAAGGTCGCGATGCGGATCCTGAACGCGGGGCGCACCGGGCTCGGAGGCGGCTCGGTCGGGGGGATGAAGCGGCTCATCGAGCTCGCCTCCGCCCACGCGCGGGACCGCGTCCAGTTCGGCCGACCCATCGCGCAGTTCGAGATCATCCGCCAGAAGATCGGGCAGATGGTCATCGACTGCTACGCAGCGGAGAGCGTCGTGAACCTGGTCGCCGGCCTCGTCGACCGCGGCTACGAGGAGGTCGCGGTCGAGGCGGCCATCTCCAAGGTGCTCGCGACGGAGGCGCTCTGGCGGACCTCCGACGAGGCGCTCCAGATCGCGGGTGGCGCCGGCTACATGCGCGAGCTCCCGTACGAGCGCGCCGTGCGCGACTGCCGGGTGAACCGCATCTTCGAGGGCACGAACGAGATCCTTCGCCTGTTCATCGCCCTCGCGGCGGTGAACGACGTGGCGGAGGACCTGAAGGACCTCGCCCATTCGATGCGCGGCGTCCTCGCCGACCCGATCAAGGGCTTCGGCGTGCTGTCCGACTACGCGAAGCGGCGCGCCTCCCTCGCGACCGGTCTCGGCGGCGCGAAGGCCAAGTTCACCCTCCTCGCGCCGTCGCTGGCGGAGGAGACGCGCCAGTTCGAGGACCAGACGCGCGCGCTCGCCATGGCGGCCGATCGGCTGCTCCGCAAGCACGGCAAGCGGATCGTGGACGAGCAACTCGCCTGCCGGCGTCTCGCCGACGCGATGATCGATCTCTTCTCGCTCGCCGCGGTGATCGCCCGCGTCTCGACCCGCATCGAGGACCACGGCGAGGCGGCGGCCGCGCGCGAGCGCGACATCCTCCGCGCGTTCGCGGCCCAGGTGCGGGGGCGGGTCGATGGCGCGCTGGCGGGGATCGACTCGGACGGCGAGCGCGACGTGCTCGCCCTCGGCGATCACACCGTCGAGGCGGGGCGGTACGGCTGGGACAACCTCTAGACTGAAGTTCCGTTCCTCCGCGGCAGACACGGCTACTGCAGGTCGATCTGCTTCCAGCTCCCGTCCGGCTGGAGCATGGTCCCCCACACCTTGTGCGAGCCCTGGTGCTCTTGCGGGCCGAACGAGATGCGGGCGCCGATGCCCAGATCGAGGTCGCGGATCCCTTCCAGCGCCGTGATGAGCCGGTCGGAGTCGAGGTCCCCGCCGGCCCGGCGCAGCGCCTCGCCGACGATGTGCCCGACGATCCACCCCTCGAAGCTCAGGAAGCCGGGACGCTCGCCGGGATCGAGCTTCGCGAGCGCCTCCTGGAACCGGATGGCCCCGGGCACCCGGGAACCGGGCAGCGGGACGACCTGCGTCACGACGACGCCTGCGGCGTGGCGCGCACCGGAGGCGACGAGCTCCTCGGCGAGCGCGTTCGAGTCCACCGGGGAGACGTTGGTGGTGAACAGGGAGAGACCGGCGTCGCGCAGCTTTCGGATGAACGTCGCTGCTGCCTTGTAGGTGGCCACCATCACGATCGCATCGAGGTCTCCCGCGCGCTGCTTCAGGACCGCGATCGCCTCGGCGACGTCAGCCGTGTTCCGCTTGTACCCGACCCGGAGCAGCCGGGACCGGTCGACGCCGCGACGGCTCAGCTCTTCCGTCACGCCTTGCCAGCCCGACTCGCCGAACCCGTCCTCCTGCGCGAAGACCGCGATGCGCGCAGGCGGGATGCGCCGCAGGCCCACGAGGTAGCGGATCGCGGCGGCGGTCTCCTCCGCGTAGCTCGGGCGAAAGTTGAAGACGACCCGGTCGGGCGGGTTCTTGCGCAGGATCTCGCTCCCGGAGAGCGCGCCGATGAAGACCACCTTCCGGTCCATGCAGTACGGCACCGAGACCGCCGCGGTCGGCGTGCCGACGTTTCCGACCACCGCGAACACCCGCTCCTGCTCGACGAGCTGCTTCATCGCGGGGCCGGTCCGCGACGGCTCGTACCCGTCGTCGACCGTGACCAGCCGCAGCTTGCGCCCGTGCACGCCGCCGCCAGCGTTCAGCTCCGCGAACGCCGCCGCGATCCCTGCCTTCATCGCGCGGCCGAGCTCGCGGTTCGCTCCGCTGAACGGCGACGCCATCCCGAACACCACCTCGGTGGCGGTCACGCCTCGCGGCGGCGCGGGCGCGAGGATCTTCTCGAACGCCTGGTCCGCCCGCTTTGCAGGTGCCGAGAGCAGGATCGACACCACCAGCGCGATGACGACCCCGGCCGCGGCGCACATCCCGACCGCCACGAGGCCGGTGACGCTCCGCCTCCTCGGGACCTTCGGAGGGACCGCGCCCGCGCCGGCCGGAGCGCCGCCCGCCGTCATGCCGGAGCCGCGCGGGGACGGCGTGCCGTTCGCGGGCCGCTTGTGCGCGCGATCCTCCTCGCTCACCCGCTGGAGCTCCTCGACGACGACGTGGGTCCAGGCCTTCTCGTCCGCGCCGGCCGGAGGCTCGACCCCGATCGCGACGGTGAAGGTTCCCTGCCCCAGCCTCAGCGCCGCCCGGAGCGCGTCGCGGCCGCTCCGCCCGGCGAGACGGCCGGCGACGAGCTTGCCGCGCGCGAAGTGGAACACACCGTCGGGGGCTGCATCCGCGGCGCCGAGCCGGATCGTGACTTCGACCGACTGCTTCGAGATCTCGTAGAAGTGGATGAGATCGGCGAAGTGCGTTTCGCGGAAGTCGCCGGACAGGGACACGCTCACCTCCCTTCCGCGTCCCCTGCAGACGGGACACGCGCAACTGTTGCGGGCAAAGCTTGCGCGAAACTCCACTGAAAGACAACCTCAGCCGTGGAAGCACGTTGCCCGTCGGCCGGGGCGAAAATCGCTCGGCAGCTCGACAAGATGCGCCGCTGCGGGGGCAAGACCGGCGCCGGCGACCGGTCGGGGCTGCTCAGGTCCGCGTGAAGCGCGCGAGCTCTCCGCGAGCGGCCCTCTCCTGAGGCAGGAGCGCCGCATGGAGGATCTCGATGGATCGGGACGGGAACGCCCGCCTCGCGCCCGAGCCGGATCACGGCGCCCGTCTGATCCGAGAGCTCGGACGGGCGGCCGGCGCCGAGGTCGCGCTGCATCGAGGCGGTAGCCTCGTACGGCACGCTGTCGATGATCGCGAGCGCCTGCGCGACCGCGTCGTCCGCGATTCTCACGCCGCGGGCTCGCGCCAGGCGGGCGAGCTCCTCCATCGCGCCGATGAGGAGCGCCCGCGTCTCCGGCACCGTCCGGACCACACCGATCGGCGCGCGCGACGCTGCGGCGACCGTCCCCCACGGCTCGATCAGCAGGAACTTCTCCCACGTGGCGCGGTCCACGTCCGCCACCACCTCGCACTCGGCTCCCGCGTCACGGAGCGCGACCGCGAGCGTCTCGAGCCGCGCGCTCCGCTGCGCCGCCGCCGCGCCTCGCTCGCCGATCTTCACCCGCGGGGTCGCGCCGACGTGCTTCACGGAGCCGGGCCCCTCGATCCATGACAGGACCGCGACGAGCCCGCCTGCGACGTGCGCGTCGCCGAGCGCCGCCGCGAGCCGCTCCGCCGCCTCGACCCCGTTCTGCAGCGGGACCACCACTCCACCGCCGGCGACGAGCGGCGCGAGGCGCGGCGCAACCTCGGCCACCTGCCAGGCCTTCACCGCGACGAGGACGGCGTCGACGGGGCCGAGCGCGGCGGGGTCGTCCGAGACCGCCGCGATGGGCACGGTGAAGCGGCCGAGGGGCGAGTCCACCCGGATGCCGTGCGTGCGGATCGCGTCGGCGTGCGCCCCGCGCGCGAGCATGCGGACCTCGGTCCCGGACCGCGCGAGCAGGCCGCCGAGCAGGCCACCGACGCCTCCCGCCCCGATGATCGCGATCCGCATGGTGCCCTCCCGCCCGGCGCGACCTCTAGAACTTGCCGTCGCAGGGCGTCCCGAGCCGCACGGCGCCGTAAGGCCCGAGCTCCCCGTAGATGAGCGGGGCCGAGTCGCGCACGTCGACGCTCGTCAGCTCCGTCCGCGCGGCGCCCGAGACCCACTCCGCCGCGCCGCCGCGCTGCACGAGACGACCGGTCGCCGTCACGAGGACGAGTCCGCCGGGATCGTCCACCGTGTCGGCGAGCGGCACGGGGGCGAGGGCGCCCTTGCGGCCGTACCGGAGCCGATAGTCGCGTCGCTCGGCCGGCCCACCTCCGTTCGGGTCGCGCGCGGCGTCCACGAAGAAGTACGAGCCCTGGTCGTCGCGAGCGAGGAGATGGGGAACGCGCCGGAACGGCGGCGCGAAGAACTGCGCCGCCGCGAGCAGGCGCCGCGCCCCGCCGGCGCCCAGGACGCGCAGGGGGATCGTCCTCTTGCCGCAGCTCAGCGTCGCGTTCCCGCCCCTCATGGACAGGAGGGACTCCGCTCCCGCTCGAACCCGGGGCTCCCAGAACACGCGGTCGAAGGCGAGCCTCCCCTGCTGCCCGCCCCCCACGATGCGCTGGCGGTACATCTTGGTGCCGTCGCCGGCGAACACCGGCGTCTCGATCCCCTGGAACGGGATGAGCGCGATGTACAGGCCGTCGTCGTCCGTGAGGACGTAGAGCCGCTCCCGCACGGGGCGCGGCACCACCTCCGGCTCATCGAGCGAGGTGGGCGGCGCGCTCCCCGCCGCCGTGACCACCGGCCCAGCGGGGATCGCGCCCGCGACCGGCCCGGGCGTGGCCCCGGCGGGCGGCGGAGGCGTGAGCCCGGGCGCCGGCGAAGGAGCCGGCTGCGGCGCGATCGGGGCTGTCGCGTGGGCGCTCGCGCCGCTCGGGAAGACCTCGGCGACCATGGCGGGAAGCACGTCGAGGACGTCGTCGATGGTCCCCCCGCGGAGGCGGCGGTCCGCCTGCGCGGAGACCCGGACCTTCTTCACCTCGACCACCCGCACGTGGAGGAGGAAGCTCTCCCCGAGCTTCGCCATGTCGCCCGCGACGAGGCGGTCGGCGCCGAGCGCCCCTCCGAGCTCGGCCATGCAGGCGTCGGTCTCGCACCCGAGCATCGCCTTCTGCTTCTCGAGCGAGAGGATGCTCGCGATCTCGCGCTGCGTGATCACCTCGGCGCCGCTCTGGCGACGCACCTCGGCGACGAGCGCCTCGGTGATCGCCGCCGCCGTCGAAGGTGGGACCCCCTCGCCGGCAGCGACCTGGAGCACCGCGAGCTTCGGGGCGGAGGCAGCGAGCGCGAGGGCGAGCAGGCAGGCGGTCATGCGCCCAGTTCTACCCCACCGGCGGCGCAGGGCGCGAGGCTTGCGCCTGCCCGGCTCGTTGCGAACGTTCGCGCCGGAGGTTGTCGATGAACCGCATCGCGATGTGCGCCGCCGTGGTCGCGCTCCCCATCTTCGCATCCGCCGCCCCGCCCGCCGAGGGGCGGATCGAGACGGACGAGGGACGGATCGAGATCCTCGGCCGGCCCCTGCGGGTCGGCGAGCGCATCGAGCTCCCCGAGGGGTTTCTCCGCGTCGAGGAGGAGGGGACCGAGGACCGGAACGTCGGTTCGTTCGGGGTGATCGCGGCGGAGACGCTCGCGATGGCGGGCCCCGCGCCGGCCGCCGCGGCGGAGGCCGGCGACCCGGCGGGAGCGAGCCCAGACGCGCGGCCGTGCCGCACCGAGCGGGCCGCGTACCTCGCCGAGCTCTGGAAGCAGTCGGGGATCCAGGTGTCCGATCCCGCCGCCCTCCTCGAGGGCCTGCAGGGCGGCGCCACCGGACCCGCCGCGGGCTTCTACTGGTTCGCGATCGCGACCGACGTGTTCCGGCCGCTCGCCTGGTCCTCGGACCTGCGCAACCGCGCCGACGCGCTCGCGCGCTGTGTTCGCGGCGAGTGACACGAAGAGACAACCACACCACAAGTGCTTCCGGGAAGGCCCGCCGGCGACCGGGCGTCCGACGCGAAGGCCGCCAGGGCGTCTCCTGCTGCGGCACGCCGAGGTCGTCGCGGAACGTCGCGCTCCGTGTCTACGTTTCTGGCGTGATGGGTCACCTGGTACGCCGTGTGCTGCTCGTGGAGGACGATCCCGGCATGCGGGACGCCATCCGGGCGCTTCTCGAGCGGGCGGGCTTCCACGTGGCCGTGGCGCGCGACGGCGCCGAGGGGTGGGAGCTCCTGTCGAGAGGCCCGCGGCCGGTCGCGGTCCTCGCGGACCTGTACACGCCCCGGATGACGGGACACGACCTCGTCGCGCGCATCCGGCGGACGCCCCGGCTCGCCGCGATCCCGGTGATCGCGATGAGCGGCGAGCGCGCCGACCGGGCGCGCCCCGCGGCCGAAGCGTTCCTGGAGAAGCCCTTCTCGCGTGAGCAGCTCGAGTGGGCGCTCGCGCGCGTCGGCGCAGCCTGACAGTGCCGCCCCGTCTGGTGACTCCGAACACGCCCCTGCCTGCGGCTCTGCCGGTTCATCACGTCTCGATCGCCGGGCGGGACCGAGCGCATGTTCGGCACACACAGTCGGTCACCGGGCCGAGGAGGCTCGTCACGAAGACGGCGGCCGCAGCGCAACCGCACGGCGGAGACGCACCGGCAAGATCGGCTTACAGGCCGGACCGGCGTCACGGCGGCGCGGCCGCCTCCACCGGGTCCGCCTCGAGGCGCTTCCGGGATCGAGTGGCGCTGCGGGCCGCCTCGAGCTTTTCCAGGAACCGGCGGGACACCGTCACGTGGAGCCGGGACAGCTCCGCAGTGACCGGCTCGGCCGAGTCGCGCTTCGCAGGCGCTGGCGGCGGGGCGTCGTACCGCGGTGCCGATGACGTGAGCCGCAGTTCAGCCGGCTGAACCGCGGGCTCGACCGGAGCGAGCGAGGCCGGGGGCTTCACGATCGCCGTGGCGGCTACCGCAGCCGTGGTGCGAAGGGCGGTCACGACCTCGCGGCGCGGCGCGGCCTCGGCAGGTTGAATCGATGCAGCCACCTCATCGGAAGCCCGACGCGTCAGGGCAGGGGCTCGACGACGCTGCGCGCACTCGCCGCCGCGGCCCGTCGCTCGCGGGCCAGCTCGCGCCAGCGGAGCATCGCGGGCATCGCGAGGAGCGCCGCAGCGAGGCAGGCCACCTCGCCGAGATCCGCGAGGATTCCGAACGAGACGAGCGCCTGGTTTCGCGCGATGAGCAGCGACGAGTACCCGATGATGGTCGTCAGCGAGCAGAGCGCGACCGCGCCGCCCGTCGTCCGCACGACCTCCGAGATCGACCTCGCGTGATCGAGCCGGCGGCGCTGGAAGATGTTGGTGGCGTAGTCCACGCCGATCCCGAAGGTGATCGGCAGGGCGATGAAGTTGAGCATGTTGATCCGGAGCCCGAGCGCGCCGGCGAGCCCCAGGAACCAGACCACCCCGACTGCGAGCGCCGTGAGCACCCAGGCGGCGTCCTGGAGCGATCGGGCCGAGCGCTTGCCGAGCCCGAACCCGACGAGCACGAGCGCCACCACGCCGCCGAGCGAGAGGAGGGTCGCGCGCGGCCCGTCCTTCGCGATGAGCTTCAGGACGTCGGACATGAGCAGGATCCAGCTCGCGGTCGGGGTGCCGCTCGGCAGCGGAATGGAGCGGAGCTCCTCCGCGAACCGGAGCATGTCGCGGCCGTTCCACATGTCCATGTGCCCGGCCGGATGGACGAGCACGAAGGTGCCGACGCGGCCGTCGACCTCGGTGAGCTGCCGCCGGAGCCGGTCGGGCAGGTCCGCCGCGCCGAACGGGCGGAGATCGGCGGGCGGGATGGCCTTCGCGAGCGCCATCCGCTTGTCGGGCGGGAGGAACGCGAGGTTCTCGGGGGTCGCGAGCGCCCGGATCTCGCGGATCACGGGGAGCTTGTCCACCTGCCCCTCGGGCACGATGGTGCCGATCGACAGCACCGGCCCGATGAGCCCGTCCGGCCGCGCACGCCGGTGCTCCTCGATGCGGCGCGCGATCGCGCGCGCCTCCGCCTCGTCGCGCGCCAGGATGACCGTCGGGGTGAGGTGGTCGCCGAACAGCGCGTCGACCCGCTCGTCCCACCAGGCGGGGCCGCCCTCGCGCAGCGCGCTCTGGTCCCGCAGCTTCGAGAAGTCGTACTCGAATGGATCGGCGGCGATCCTCGCCACGAAGGCGATCGAGACGACGGTCAGGCCCGCGGCGACGATGGTGGTGAGCCGCGGCGCCCGCGCGGTCGTCCAGGACACCGCCCGCGTGAACACCGGCCGCGCCGGGCGCTGCCCCTGCCGCGGGATGGGGGCACGCCGCTCCCAGGCGAGCACGAGGGGCGGTGTGACGAGGTAGGACGTGATCCAGGAGAACATCATCCCCATCCCGCCGATCAGCCCGAACTGGCTGAACCCGCGGAAGTCGGTGGACATGAGGGACGCGTACGCGGCGCCCGCGGCGAGGGCGGCGGTGAGCGTCGCGAGCCACGTCTCGCGGACCGCCACCGTCATCGCGGGCAGCGGCTCGTTCCCGCGCCTCCGCTCCTCGAGGTAACGGGCGAAGAAGATGAGCCCGACGTTGATGCCGTTGCCGACGACGATCGAGCCGAGGAACGCGGTGTTCGAGTTGAGGTGACCGACGAACACGTCGGCCAGCCCGAAGGTCACGAGCGCGCCGACGAGGAGCGGGATCCCGACCGCGAACACCGCCTTCCAGGTCCGGTTGTACGTGGCGACGGCCAGCGCGACCGCCAGCAGCACGAGCAGCGTCGCCCAGACGAGGTCCTGGGCGAGCGCCTGGTGCTCCATGATGTTCGAGGTGACGTGACCGGCGTACGACACCTCGAGCCCGGGCGCGTACTTCCCCGGGTCGAGCCGCGCCACGGCGTCCTTCACCACGTGATCCAGGCGGACGAGCTTGGCGTAGTCGTCCGGCGTCCCCTCCATGCGGACGATCATGACGAGGATCGTCATCCGCTGGTCCGGGGTCCTTCCCGGGACCTCGCCGACGTAGTAGCCGTCCGGGAACTTGCCGATGAGGTCCTTGCGCGCGCCGGCGAGCTGCCCGACGAGCCCGAGGACGTCCGGCGGCACGCCCTCCCGCGTACGCCCCGCCGCGCCCGCCTTCTCCCAGCGGACGCGCGCCGCGAGCGCGTCGCGCAGCCGCTCGAGCTCCGGCTTCTCCGGGAAGAGCAGCAGGCGCGGCCGGAAGAAGTCCTGCAGCTCGTCGGACCGGTACTCGACCCAGCGGACCAGGTCCTTCGGCGCGCGCGACAGCTCCTCCGCGAGGTCGTCCGCGAACAGCTCGAGCGAGACGCGATCCGCGCCATGGAGGACGACCGTGTGCTCGCCGAAGCCTCCGACGCGCCGTGTGACCAGCTCGAGGTCCCGCGCGCTCTGCGTGGTCTCCGGGAGCAGCTGCCTGACGTCCGTCCGCAGGTCGGAGTACAACCGGACCGTCCCCACCGCGCCCACCAGGGCGGCGAGCGCGCTCGCGACGATCAGCGCGACGCGGTGACGATCAGCGAAGCGGACGAAGGCCTGCGGGAAGTCCATGGGGTCGCGTTGCGCTCCTGGGCGCGGCCGCTCGGTGAGGCGGGGCCCGAGTTCTAACCCATTTCGGGTTCTTCGGCCGAGAGGGAGAGCAGGCGGGGGCCCGATGGGTCGATCGCGACGTAGCCCAGCGTGCGGCCGCGAAGGCCGCCGGCGTTGACGTAGCGGTCGCCTGGCGCGAGGTGTGGGACGTGGACGTGGCCGAACACGCCGAGGGCGAAGTTCTCGCGCTCGACGAGGACCAGGCAGCGGCGGCGGAACAGGGCGCGGATGCGGGCGCCCGCGACGGCGGTCGCCGCGGCCTCCGCGAGGCGCGCGGCTCCGCGGACGAGCGCCAGTCGGCCGAAGCGGCGAGAGATCGCGTCGCCGAGTCGCCCTGCGGCCGACGCGTGCAGTGGGTCGGCGGCGTCCCCATGCGCGATCAGCACGCGCCCGAGCCCGGGCACGTCGAGGACGATCCGGTCCTCTCCCGCCCCAGGGTCGTGGTTCCCGCGCGTCTGGAGCAGCCTGCCTTCCCTGGCGAGCGCGTTCATCGCGGCGGTCACGCCGGGGTGGGCGGCGCGAGCGCGGCGAGCGCCTGCGAAGAGATCGTCGAAGACGTCGCCGTTCAGGACGACCGTCGCGCCTTCCGCGCGCGCCCGGGTCAGGAAGGCGCGCGCGAGCCGCCCGTGGACGGCCGGGCTCTCCGGGGAGAGATGCCAGTCGCCCGCGACGAGGATCCTCACTCCGTCCCTCCGCCGTGGCGCCCCGCGCGCACCCGGTCGTAGAGCGCCTGCGTCCGTTCCCAGAGGAGCGCGTGCAACGGCTTCACGACCTCCCACGCCCGCGCGGCGTCCGGCCGGCGCTCGACCGGGATGGGCTCGCCGAGGACGACATCCACCCGCGCGGGCAACGGGAGCGGCGACCAGAGGGAGAGCCGCCCCACCCGGACACCGGGATAGGCCTCGGCTCCCCCGACCACCGCGAGCGGGACGAGCGGCGCCCCCGTCCGGAGCGCGAGCCGGACGAAGCCGTACCGTTCCCCCCACCGGAGCCGGTAGAAGTCGCGCGAGGGCTGCGCCTCGCGCCTCCCGCCCGGCGTGACGAGCAGCTGCTCCCCGCGAGCGAGCACGGTGAGGCAGCTCGCCTCGCTGGGATCGATGAGCCCGAGGTGTCGCTTGGCGGCGGGAAGCCCGGGCAGGAGCTGCTCGAGGCGCGAACGTGCTGCGACGATCCGGAGGGGCGTGCGTTGCCCGCCGCGCTCGTGCCACTCCTTCCACGCGATCAAGTACCCGGCCAGCATCAGATCGAGGACGAGGTAGCCCGCGCCGTGGAGGGCCACGTAGATGCAGGGACCTTCTGGCGGGGGCCCACCTTCCAGCCGCGCGCGGTGGTAGCGCGCGAGCGCGCGCGCCCAGGGCAGATACGCGCCCCGGTAGTACCAGCGCGCGACATCGAGGACTGCCGGCGCGGGGGGCGCCGTCATGCGCGCCTCCACCAACGCCGCCGCGCCGACGCCCGGGCGAGGAGCTCGCGGGTCGTCGCCTCCGCCCGCTCCGCGAGCCGGGCGATCGCCGCCGCATCGCCTGGCGCCGGCGGCGGCAGCGGCGCGCCGAAGTGGTACTCGAGGGCGACCGGAAGCGGCAGCGGAGGAAGCCAGAGCGATCCGCGCCGGCCGAGCGCGAAGCGGAGCGGATGCTGCCCGTCCGCCCCGCCGATCGCGAAGGGCACCACGGGCGCGCCGGCGGCCGCCGCGATCCGCGCGAAGCCTCGCCGCCCGGCCCACGCGATCCGGTCGGCCGCGCCGTACAGCTCGCGCGAGCCGCCCGGAAACACGAGGACCGACTCGCCGGCCCGGAGCGCCGCGACCGCGGAGGCCTCCGAGGCGGGGATCGCGCCGACATGGCGACGGATCCAGGCGAGCCCCGGGACCCGGTGAAGGGACGTCCCGCGCTTCTCCAGGGTGCGGAACGCGGGGCGGTCGCCGTCCCAGAACGAGAGGAGCCCCAGCAGGATCGTCTCGAGGTAGAGCCAGCTCCTCGGGTGCTTCCCGACGTAGACGACGGGCTGGTCCCGCGGGACGCGCTCGAGGCCGTGGACGCGGGGCCGGTACCAGAGCCGGAGCCCACGGGCGAGCGGCGCGATGATGGCCGTCTGCCGCCAGGTCCGTGGGAAGCAGGCGTGCATGGCACCCATGACGGCTACGCGGTCGCGTCGAGCGCGGCGTCGCAGGCTCCGCCGGCTCGCCGATACACGTCGAGCACGCGAGAGGCGATCCACGTCCACGAGAGCGCGCCCGCGCGGGCGCGCCCCTTGTGCACCAGACTCGCGCGCAGCTCCGGGTCGTTCCCCGCGGCGCGGACCGCGACCGCGAGCGCGCTGGCGTCGCCCGCGCGCACGAGGAGCGCCGCCCCGCGCGCCGCCTCGGCGTAGCCCGGCAGATCGCTCGCGACGACCGGGCACCCCGCCGCCATCGCCTCGAGGAGCACGATCCCGAAGCTCTCGCCGCGGAGCGACGGTGCGCAGAACACGTCCGCTGCCCCGTACCGGGCCGCGAGCGCGGCGTCTGGAAGTCGCCCGTGGAACCGCACCCCGAGCCGCCCCGCCGGCGCCGCGAAGCGCTCCTCGGGCCCGACCCCGACCACGTCCACCGAGACGTCGTGCCCACCTCCGCGGAGCAAGGCCACCGCCTCGAGCAGCAGACGGAACCCCTTGCGGGCCTCGCCGAACCGACCCACGAACAGGACGCGCAGCGGTCCGCGCCGGGCGGGCGCCTCGCGGACGGCGCGCCCGAACCTCGAGAGGTCCACGCCGTTCGGGATCACCGCCGTGCGCCCGCGGTAGACCGCGCGCGAGAAGGCCTTGGCGGCGCGCGAGACGGCGATTCCGAAGTCCACCCGCGCGAGCGCGCCCGAGGCCGCAGCGCGCAGCGCGCGGACGAGCGGAAGCTCGCGCTCGTCGTTCGCATGGAACGTCGCGACCACCGGGACGCGCGCATGCCGGAGCGCCTGCCGGCCCGGCCCGGGCACGATGGGCTCATGGACGTGGACGAGATCGAAGCCGCCGCGCGCGAGGTAGTCGCGCATCGCGGTCGGGGCCACCCACAGCCCGATGCGGGCGAGCGAGCCGTTCGCGGGCACGGGCACCGCGCGGCCGATCCGGTCGCACCCGTCCGGCACGGCGCCGCTCGCGGGACCGACGACGCGCGCCTCGTGCCCGAGCCGGCAGAGGCCGTTCGCGAGCCCGAGCGCGTGGCGGTTCACGCCGCCGTCGTGCGAGAGATCGTACGGCGTGACGATGCAGACGCGCACGGCACGCGCGCTCAGTGCGTCGCGCCCGGGCCGGGGCCACCCTGCGCGCGCTGCTCCTCGGTCCGGCGCAGCCGCTGGTGGATCACGACCATCCGTCCGAGCGCGGTGGCGGTGGCGCCCACCGCGACGATCGCGCACGCCCCCTCGATCAGCAGCACGCCGGCGCGGCCTGGAAGGAACGGCGCGAAGAGCATCGCGAACATGAGCAGCACCACCCGGTGCGGCCGCTCCATCCCGAAGTTCGGGCACTCCACGCCGAGCCCCTCGCCGCGCGCGCGCGCGTAGCTCACCATGAGCGACGCCGCGAGCGCGGCCACCGCCCAGAACGATCCTGCCCGGTCCGGGAAGGAAGCGGCGAGCCCGGCGAAGAGCGCGATCTCGGAGAGCCGGTCCAGGTTCGAATCGAGGAACGCTCCCGCCTTTCCCTGGGTGCGGGTCGTGCGGGCGATCTCACCGTCGATGAGATCGCACCACGAGCCGAACACGAGGAAGAACCCCGCCCAGCCCCACTCGCCGAGCGCGGCGAGCACGCCGGCGGCGAGGGCGATCGCGGCGCCGATGCCGGTGATGGCGTTCGCCGACAGCCGGAGCGCCAGCGCGACCCGGAGCAGCGGCCCCGTGACCCAGTAGGCCCAGCGGGCGAGCAGCCCGATGATCCCGGTGTACCCCTTCGCCCGCTCGGGCGGGGTGGGGCGGGCCGACGCGTATCCCACCATCGTCACCGCGAACGCGGTGAGGAGGAGGAACGCGGCGATGCGGTTCGATGGGCTCATGCGACCCACTTCCGACGTCCGCCCGAAGCTAGTGCTTCGGGGCTCAACCGACCGCGCTGTGCGACTTGGCCGCTGCTGCCTGGTCGGCGTACCGGCGAAGCTGCGCCTGGAGCGCCGCCTGCTGCGTGAAGAGGTCGTGGATCGCCGACTTCCCGGGGGCGGTGACCGGGCTCTTGAAGAAGAAGGAGAGCCACTCCTGGGGTCCCTTCTCTCCTGCGCGCTGCGCCAGGTCAGCGAGCAGCGCGAGGTCGAGCACGATCGGTGCGGCCAGGATCGAGTCGCGACACTGGAAGTTCACCTTGATCTGCATCGGGTAGCCGAGCCACCCGAAGATGTCGATCGCGTCCCACCCCTCCTTGTTGTCGCCGCGCGGCGGGTAGTAGTGGATCGTCACCTTGTGCTCGACGTCCCCGTAGAGCTCGGGATGCTCCTTCGCCGAGAGGATCTGGTCGAGCACCGACCTCTTCGAGACCTCCTTGGTCTTGAACGAGGCGGCGTCGTCCAGCACCTCGCCGTCGCGGTTCCCGAGGATGTTCGTCGAGAACCAGCCCTCGAGCCCGAGGAGCCGCGCGTGCAGCATCGGCGCGATCGTCGTCTTCATGAGCGTCTGGCCGGTCTTGAAGTCCTTGCCGCCGGTCGCGACGCCGCTCCGCTCCGCGAGCTCGCGGAGCGCGGGGATGTCCTGCGACAGGTTGGGGGCGCCGTTCAGGAACGGGATGCCCGCCTTGATCGCGGCCCACGCGTACACCATCGACGGCGCGATCGTCGGGTCGCTCCGGTCGAGCGCCGCCTCGAACGACTTCACCGTCTGGTGCGACGGACCGATCTCCGCGTACACCTCGGTGGACGCGGTCCACACCATCACTCCGCG
Organism: uncultured delta proteobacterium; assembly: GCA_963721145.1. GTDB lineage: Bacteria > Myxococcota > Myxococcia > Myxococcales > Anaeromyxobacteraceae > Anaeromyxobacter. Next base: position 1,698,271 of record CAVRIC010000002.1, read on the forward strand.
GCCGCAGCGGTTCCGCTCCATGAAGGTCCGGATGTCCTGGAGGAGCGCCTCCCCCTTCTCGCGCAGGGTCCCGGTCTTCACGTTCGGGCCGTCGAGCCGACGCACCCAGGACTGATCGAACACCGCCGGCATCGGGCGAACCGCCTCGAGCTCGCGCCGGAGCGGGTCGAGGTGCTCGCGCCGGAGGACGTTCGCGCGCACCGCGGCGTGGTACGCGTCGTCGGGGATCGGGTCCCAGCCGCCGAACACGAGGTCCTCGATCGAGGCGAGCGGGAGGACCTCGCGGAGGAGCGGACCGTGGTCGGGCCCGGAGTGCAGATGACCGAGCTGCGTCAGCGAGCCCACGGGCGCGGCGAGCTTTCTCTTCACCGCCTCGACACCGGCGATCGCAGTGGTCGCGACCGCTCCCATCCCCGGGAGCAGCACCGCCAGCTTCTCCCCTGGTTTCGGGAGCTTCAGACCAAGACCAACTCTCATGTCCACCTCTGCAACGGGGCCGGAGAGCGAGAGTACCAGACGCTTCGCCCTCTGGACGTCAATCGGGCGGCCGGCCGTGCGCACGCGGTTTCTACCGCATGGCGCCTCTCCGCGGAAGGGTCAGGATTGGACCTCCCCGAACTCCTGCGGCGGCGACGGGAGGCGCCCTAACGGGGGGCCCCTGCCGGCCGGAGTCGCACGCGCGGCGTCGTCGAAAGGCGCGGCGAGCAGGGACGACCTCCGGGCCGACCCATGGTTGGCCGGTTTGCCCCGCCCGGAGCGGCAGACGTACGCTCGCCATCGTGCTCGCCGCCCTGGCCGCCGCGCTGGCGTTCGCCACGACCCCCGTCGAGGCCGAGATCGTCCGAGCGCTCCAGATGACGGCTCCGGGACCGGCGCGCGCGGTGGCGGCGACGCGACCCCTCGTCGGAGCTCCGTACGCCCCGTCGCCGCTCGGCGAAGGCGAAGGCCGCGACCCCGACCCACGGTTCCGTCTCGACGCGTTCGACTGCATGACCTTCGTCGAGACGGCCGTCGCGCTCTCGAGCGCGGGCACGCTCGCGGAGGCGCGCGCGGCGCTCGACGACGTCCGCTACGCCGGCGCCCCCGTCTTCGCATCCCGGAACCACGAGGTGCTCTCGCAATGGATTCCGTCGAACGCCGGCAAGGGGTGGATCGTGGAGGCGACGCCATCCCTCGCGGGCGGCGCCGCCCACGCTGCGGCGAAGGAATACACGCCTGCGTCCTGGCAGGCGGTGCGATCGGCGGGGCGCGCGATCCTCGGGCTCCCCCGGGCGCGCCTTCCGCTCGGCCGCTTCTCCGTGTCGGTCGTGCCGCCGGAGGAGGTCACCCGGCTCTCGAAGCGGATCCCGGAGGGCGCGATCGTCTTCGTGGTACGGGCCGACGCGGCCGACCGGGCGACCCGCGTGACGCACGCGGGCCTCGTCGTGCATGGGACGGGCGGCGCGGCGCTCGTCCGACACGCCACTTCCTCGAAGGGCGTGGGCCGCGTGATCGAGGAGCCGCTCGCCCGCTTCGTCCGCCGCCAGCTCGGGGCGTACCCGCGCTGGCCGGTCGAGGGGCTCGCGTTCTTCGCGGTGAGGGACGGGACCATGCGCGTCCGCGCGCTCGCCGCAGGGACGGCGCCACGCGCCACCGAGCCACCGCCTGCCTCCCCACCGCCGCGCCTGTAGGTGGTTGCCCACCGGTCCGCCGGTGGCGATCTTGCGGCAGGGTAGGGGGGGAGCGGTGAGGGCGGCGGGCAGCGCCGCGGCACCCCGTGCGCGCGGCCTGCCGCCCTCGCCGTCCTGCTGAGTTCCGGCCCTTCCCGCCGTTCGCATGGTAGTCTCCGTCCCCTCTTTGGCCGCGGCTGCGAGCTTCTCGCCTCCCGCGGCCCGCGCGTCTGGGCCTCTCGCGGCGCGCGCCGGCGAACGGAGCAACGGACGTGGAGCGCGCAAAGCTGATGAAGGAGATCCGGGGATGGGTCTTCACCATCCTCGCGGTCCTCGCGTTTCGCACGTTTTTGTACGAGGCGGTGTACATCCCGTCGGGATCCATGATCCCGACGCTCCAGATCGGCGATTACGTCATCGTCGAGAAGTGGGCGTACGGGGCGCGCCTCCCCTTCACGAAGTCCGCCCAGGCGACCTGGCGCATGCCCGCCCGCGGCGAGATCGTGGTCCTGCTTGCGCCCCCTGGAAACCCGCGCGACGACGACCTCATCAAGCGGGTGGTGGGCGTCGAGGGCGACACGGTCGAGATCCGCGACGGTCACCTCGTCGTGAACGGCGAGCCGGTGCCACGGGAGCGGAGCTCCGGCCCGTGCACGTACGAGAACAGGCCGGACGAAGGCCCCTGGCGCAGTGAGCCCTGCGTCGACTTCGTCGAGCACCTCGCCCGGCACACCTACCACACGTACTGCGCGCCGTACCCCGGCTGCGGCGACGTCGAGCCTCAGCAGGTGCCGCCCGGCCACGTGTGGCTCGCCGGCGACCACCGCGACCGCTCGGCCGACAGCCGCGTGTTCGGGCCGGTGCCGGTCGGCCGGGTCAAGGGGCGCGCCTGGATCGCGCTCGCGTCGTGGGGACCGCGCGGTCCACGGTGGGACCGGCTGTTCCATTCAGTGAATCACTAGTCCACCCGAACGTGGTCGTGGACGTGGTCCTGGACGTGGACGTGGACCTCGCTGCCGCCGCGGTCTAGGACCAGGCTCTGATGATTCGTCACTTCCCTCGGGGTACGGACCGCGGGAACGCTCTCGAGGGAGCATTCCCCTCCGGGCGCTGGCCGGGGAGGCCCCTCGGCCGTGCTCGGCGACGGACGAATGCGCGACCGGCGGCGCTGGGTCGAAGGGGCCTGTGAAGCGCACGGGCCGGGCACTTCCGTGCGTGCCAACGTCGCGCGCGGGAAGGATTCCGTGCTGGGGTGACGGATCTGGCGCGCCGTTGTCACGCAAAGTGCAGGCCCGGCTGAAGTACTGACGACCGTGTCCGTCCGCAGCGCACCCATCGTCGCGGCGGTGCCGACGCCTACGCGCAGCCGAGGGACCTCCCCTGCTCGCGCGCCCGGACGGACGTACGTGTTCCGGCGCACCGGCATTGGTCACGCCGGGCCGGCGCCCGACCACGCCGCTCCGCCCGCCGGGGGCGCGCGGACGGGAGGGCCCTCACCGCGCGCAGGCGTCGGAGACGTCCCGATCATCGGTGCGCTGCGGACGGATACGCAACAAAGTACCTTGGCCGCCTCGCACTTTGCGTGACGACGCCGCGCAGCAACCCCGCCGCCGCGAACGATCGACTTCCTGGCGCGACGTCGGCACGCACGGAAGTGCGCGGCATCTGCGTTTCTGCGTCCTTGCGGCAGTACGGCGCCCGGTCGCGCATTCGTCCGTCGCCGAGCACGGGGAGGGCCCTCCCGTCCCAGCCCCCGGTGCGGGACCGCGATCTGCCGCACAGCGCGGCGCGCAAAATGTTGTGATTCATCAGAGGACCAGGCTAGGCCTGGGACCAGGTCCAGGTCCACGTCCAAGAAGACGTCACAGCGTGATCACCTGGTCCACCTTCGCCCCCGAGAGCGCCTTGTACAGGTCGGGGAAGCAGCCGATCGGGATCCCCTCGATCAGCTTGTCTGCGATCGCGCGCTGGTAGCAGCACTGGTCGCAGCCCATGAGCAGCATCCCGCTCTGGCGCGCCACGCGGGCGAGCCGCTCGCCCGTCGGATTCCCGCGCACGAGCAGGTAGTTGTTGTCGACGAAGAAGAACATGCCGGCCACGCCGGCGCCGTGACGCCCCTCCTCGAGCTGAGGCACGATCATCTTCTCGAGAATGAAGGACGCGTTCGGGGTGGCGAACACGTAGGCGACGTTCATCCGTCCTCCGGTGCGAGCGCAGCGCGAACCGCCGCCGCGACGAGCGCCGCGCGCTCGAGGTGGGAAGGGTGGACGCCCAGGACGCGCCCCCGGAGCGCGCCGGCATCGAGCGCTTCGGCGGACACGCCCGCCTCGAGCGCCTCGCAGGCGACCTCCGCATACGCGATCAGCGACGCGCACGTGGTTGCACGGAAGCGGGCGCGGCCGTCCGGAAACAGCCCGATGCGCACCACCCGGCCGTCGTCCGCCGCCGCCTCGCCGACGCGCGCCGCACCGTCCAGCGCTCCGGCGTGCGCAGGCGCCGCGACGCACTCGGCGACCGTCCGGGCGCGCGCGCAGGCGCCTCCCCTTCCTTCCGCGAGGGCACGCATCGATCGTTCATGCCATCAGTCCGTCCGCCGCGCCACCCGGAATCACCGCCCCTGGCGGGCTCGCGCCATCACGCCAGCGCCGCGACGGCGCGCCGGACCGCCTCGACCGCGGCGGGGATCGCGCGCTCGACCGCGGGCGTGAGCCCCTCGCCCACGCTCTCCATGTCCTCGACCTCCACCGCGACGACGTGGATGCGCGACGGGACCGGCGCGCCGGCGGCGCGCGCCCGCGCCAGCACCGACGGGAGGCCGATCGAGTGCGGCGATGGACCCTCCGGCGCGCGCAGATCCTCGAGCGGAAACGAGAGCACGGTCCCGAAGGCATGGCGGCCGGTGCGGACGGCGTCCACGACGACCACCCGGTCGTACCCTTCCATCTCGTCGAGCAGGTACAGCCCGGAGACCGCCGTCCGTCGCACCACCGCCCCGCACGGCGGATCGGCCTCGAGGAGGTCGGCGGTCCGGAGCGCGACCGCGTCGTCTCGGCGAAGCGCGTTCCCGAGGCACAGGACCAGGATCACGGCGGGTCCGGGACATGGCGACGGAGCACCTCGCGAACCGTGCCGTCGGGATCGCGCAGCGTCACGACGAGCGGCAGCTCGCCCGGGAGCGCGTGCGAGGCGCATGCATTGCACGGGTCGTAGGCGCGGAACGCCATCTCGAGCAGGTTCAGGAGACCGTCGTTCACCTTGCCGTTCCGGATCAGGCCGCGCGCCGCCTTGCGGACCGACACCTGCACCGAGGCGGCGTTGTGCTGGGAGGCGACGACGAGGTTCACGTCCGTGAGGATCCCGTTCGCGTCGGCGCCATAGTGATGGATGAGCGTCCCGCGCGGCGCCTCGACCGCCCCGACACCCTCGCGCGGTCCGGCGAGCGGCGCCGGAACGTTGCGCACGTCGCGGGAGGCGAGATCCGGATCCGATGCGAGGATCTCCACGGTCTCCGCCGCCTGCAGCGCCTCGACGAGGCGCGCCCAGTGGAACGCCAGGGTCTGGTGCGCTGGCCAGCCCAGCGCGTCGAAGAGCCGCTTCCGCTCGCGCTCGGCCCTGTTCGTCGCCATCGCCTTCGCGACGTTGAGCCTGCCGAGCGGCCCGACGCGGTAGAGGCCGCTCTCCAATCCCTCGGCGAACCCCTTCCAGCCCTTCGCCACGAGGTAGGTGATCTTCGCGTAGGTCCAGGGCTCCACCCGCTCGGCGAGGTGCTCGAGCCAGGCGGCCGGCTCGAACAGCGCGAGCTCCTCGCCGGCCGGATCCACGACGCGCAGGCGCCCGTCCAGGAACGCCAGGCGGCCGGAGTCGTCGACCATGCCCATCGAGTGGCAGCGGACGCGGAAGACCTCGCTCCCGATGAGCTTCGCGTACTCGTCGTCGCCGAGGACCGTGCTCCGGAACGACTCGAGGGTGTCCTCCGCGAAGCGGACGAGGCGCGGCGCCGCCTCGCGCAGCCGGCGGATCGTCTCGGGCTCGAGGGGGCGGGAGATCCCGCCGGGCAGCGCGAACACGGGGTGGATGGTGCGCCCCGCGATCGCCGCCATCAGGTCGCGCGCCTCCTTGCGCATGGCGAGGATGCGCCCGCCGAGCTCGCGACCCACCTTCGCGATGACCCCGAGCACGTTCCGCATGGGCGCCGGGGCGTTCGGCCGGACGTAGAAGTCGGGGCCGCCCATGTACCAGTAGTGGAGGAGGTGGTCCTCGAAGATGAAGAGGTTGTAGTAGAGCGCCTGGATCCGCCGCGCCGCCGTGGGCAGCGCCGCGCCGTAGAGGGCGTCGAGCGCGCGGACCGAGGCGATGTGGTGGGCGGCGGGGCAGACGCCGCAGACATGGGCGGTGAGCTGCGGCATCTCCTCCGCGGCGCGCCCGACGCAGAACCGCTCGAAGCCGCGCAGCTCCGGGATCTGGAGAAACGCGCTCTGCACGTCGCCCTGCTCGTCGAGGAGGACCTCGATCCGCCCGTGCCCCTCGAGGCGCGTGATGGGATCGATGGTGATCCGGCGCGTCATGCGGTGTCCTTGCGCGCCGGCGGCTTCGCCAGCGACGCCGGGGCGGCGGGATCGCGGGGCCGCGGCCGCCGCGGCACGAGGCCGGCCGCGAACGAGTACCGCCAGAAGGTGCCCGCCGGATCCGGGAGCTCGGCGGCGAGCGCCCGCAGCTCCTCCTCCCCGCCCGAGAGGAGCGACGAGAACGCCGAGAGCATCGCGGCCCCGGCGTCGCGGACGCCGTCGAGCGCCCCGAAGCAGCCGCGGCACGGCATGCCGGCCTCCACGCAGCCGGGCTGGCAGCCCTGCCGCGTTCCGGGCCCCATGCAGACGAGCCCCTGCGCGAGGAAGCAGAGCTCCGGGTCGAGGGCCGACGTGGCGAGCCGCCGGAGCGACTGCACCTCGATCCGCTCCGGTCTCGAGTCCTTGCGGGGACAGCTCTCGCACAGCGTGACGTTCGGCGCGAGGACCGCGCCCCGCGCCGGCAGCTCGCCGCCGAGGAGCTGCTCGACCGCCGCGGCGATGACCGCCGGCGACGGGGGACAGCCGGGGATCGTGTAGTCCACCGCCACCACGTCGCCGAGCGGGAGGGTCCGGGACAGGAGGACCGGCAGCGAGAGATCGTGCCCCGCCGCGCGCACGAGCTGCCCCGGCAGCGGCGCGCCAGGGTTCGACACCGACGCGGGGTGCCGGTAGGCGGCGTCGAGGAGCTGCTGCGGCTCGGACATGTTCCCGAGCCCGACCACTCCGCCGAGGTGGGCGCAGGCGCCGAAGGCGACGACGATCCGCGCCTTGCGCCGCAGGAGCTGCGCCCACTCGTCCTGCTCGGTGAGCCGGATCGCGCCGTTCATGAACGCGACGTCGATCCCGCCGTCGGAGAGCGCCTCGACGTCGCGGCGCTTGAAGTCGAGCGCCACCGGCCAGAGCACCACCTCCACGCGCTCGAGCAGCTCTGCGAGCCCCTCGCCGAGGTCGACGACGGCCTCCTCGCAGCCGCCGCACGAGGCATTCCAGTAGAAGGCCAGCTTCGGGCGCGCCGACGGGAGCGCGGGAGCGCGCTCCTCGATCGCCTGGAGCCGGTGCGGAGCGAGGCGGATCGCGTCCTCCACCTCGTCGAGCGCCCGGCTGCGGTACTCGAGGGGTCCGAGCGCGCGGAGGTCGTCGGTCATCTCGCGCACGACCTCGGCGAACCGCTCCGACTCCGTCCCGCTCGCCCAGGCGATGCGGAACCGCGACTCCTCGATCCCGGCCTGCGCGAGCGCCCGAGAAAGGACCGCGTGCCGCGCGGCGGCGCGGAGGTTGCCGTCCACGTAGTGGCAATCCCCCGGGTGGCACCCGGCCACGAGGACTCCGTCCGCCCCTTCGCGGAGCGCCTGCAGCACGAAGGCGGGCTCGACGCGCCCGGTACACATCACGCGGACCGCCAGCAGGCTCTGCGGCACGTCGAGCTTGGCCTGGCCGGCGCGATCCGCCGCCTGGTACGCGCACCAGTTGCACAGGAACGCCACGATGCGCGGCTCGCGCGCCATGCAGCTACGGGCTCCCGCGGGCCGGGGCAGCCGGATGAGGCTGCCCCGGCCCCTCGTCTCGAAGGAGCGCCGAGATCTCAGCCACGATCTGGGCGCGCGTGAAGTGGCGGGCGCTCGCGGCCCCCGTCGGGCAGGCGGCCGCGCACGTGCCGCAGCCGCGACAGTGGACCGCCTCGACGTGCGCCTTGGGGTCCAGCTCTATCGCCCCGAACGGGCAGATCGCGGCGCAGATGCCGCAGCCGCCGCAGAGCGCCTCGTCGACCTCGACGGAGAGGGGCTCGACGAGTCGCCGCTCGCCGGGGACCAGCGTCGCGTGCACGAGGCCCGCCGCGGCGGCGCCGTCCCGGATCGCCTGCGCGATCGTCCGCGGGCCAGCCGCGGCGCCGGCGACGTAGATCCCGGCGATGCGGGTCGCGGTCGGCTCGAATGGGCTCGCGGCGCGGTCGAGCAGGAAGCCCCGGTCGCCGGTCGGGATCCTGAGGAGCCGCGCGAGCGCGTCCGTTCCGGGCGCGGGGCGCGCCGCCGCGTGCACCACCACGAGATCCGCCTCGAACACCGTCTCGCACGCGCTCGCGAGGAGCCGGACCTCGAGACCGGAGCCCGACGCCGCGACCCCGCCCGGCGCGAGCCGGCCGGAGAGAAGCTCGATCCCATCTCCGGCCAGCTCCGCGGCGCGCCGCCGGAGCTGGGGAACGTGATCGAGGTCGCCCGCGACCGCCACGCGCGCCCGGGGGAGCCGCCCCCTCACGAGCTGTGCGAGCTTCAGGAGCTCGAGCGAGGCGAGGTCGCCGTCGTCGTCGGCGCCGGCGCCGGCGACCAGGAGCACCGACGTCGGCTCGCGCCCACCCGCTCCCCGGAGCGCGCCCCTGGTGGGGCCGTCGGGGTGGAGCATCCGCTCGAGCTGGTACGAGGACAGGAGCCCGTCCGGCCCGTCCGCCTCGCCCGGGACGAGGCCGGTCGCGAGGACGATGGCGCCCACGGTGACCTCTCGCGTGGTGGGCGCCGCGTCGAGGCGGATCGCGTCGAACGCGCACGCCGCGACGCACGCTTCGCAGGCGTCTCCCCGCGAGCGCAGGCAGGCGGCGCGGTCGAGCACCGAGACGTGGGGCAGGCAGCCGACGTAGGGAAGCCCCACGGCCCTGGCGCCCGCGAGGCCGGCGGCGAACGGATCGGCCCGCTCGGCGGGGCAGGCCTTCGCGCACGCTCCGCACCCGAGGCACGCCGCGGGATCGACGCCGCGCGGCCGGAGCCCCAGCTCGACCTCGAATCGCCCCGCCGCCCCGCGGACCCGGCGGACCTCCGCGCCCGTGAGCACCTCGATCCCATCATGGTGGAGCACCCGGTCGAGGATCGGCTCCATGAAGCAGCTCGCGCACTCCAGGTCGGGGAACACCTCGTCGAGCTGGTTTGCGAGCCCGCCGATGACGAACGCGCGCTCTGCGACCACGACGCGCCGCTTCCTTCCGGCGAGCGCCAGGGCGGCCGAGAGCCCGGCGACGCCGGCGCCCACCACGAGCACGTCAGCGGAGACCTCGACCTCGTCGGATGGGAGCTGCCGGTGCAGCGCGAGCCGCGCCAGGGCGCCGCGCACGAGCCGTCCTCCGCGCTCCGTCGCCACGTCCGGATCCCCGCCGAACCACTCCACCTGCTCGCGCAGGTTCACCATCTGCAGGTGAAAGGGCGACCGGCCCTCGCCCGCGAGCACGGCGCGGAACGTCTGCTCGTGCTCCCGCGGCGAGCACGCCGCGATCACCACCCGCTCGAGGCCCATGCGTCCGGATCTGCTCCGCGAGCCAGACCTTGCCCTCGGCGGAGCAGAGGACGTCGTGGGTCGCGACTGCGTGCGCGGCCGGCCAGCGGGCGGGGGCCTCGAGCTCCCCGATGCGCACGATCCGTCCGAGGTTCGGCCCGCAGCGACAGAAGAAGAGCCCCGTGCGACCTGCCGTGCTTCCGCCCGGGTGTTCCTGGGGCCCCCGCGTCTCGTGCGCCGTCACGCCCGCTCGTCAGTACTGGATCTGGATCACCGTGTTCACGCCGTCGCCGCGGACGGCCAGCAGGGTCTTCTTGCGCCGATCGCAGAAGGTCCGGATGTCCTTCTCGAAGGTGGGACAGTCGCCGACGATCTCGACGACCGTGCCGGCGGGCGTCTCGGCCGTCTCGACCGCCAGCTTGAGGACGGGCTGCGGGCACCGCATGCCGGTGCAGTCGATCCGCATCAGGTTGGGGACCACGCGTGCCTCTCTTCGCAGCCGGGGCCGGACACCCGCTGCGCGCGGAACGCTCCGCCGCTTCGGGGCCGCTGCTCGAGACTAGCCGGTGTTTCCGAGCGCCGTCAAACGTGCGGTCGGCGCGATCGGAGCCGCCGCGGAGGCCCGCGGCGACGGCGTTCAGTACTTCGCGTCCTCCGCCTCGATCAGGCGGTAGATCTCCTCGCCGGTCTGCGCGCGCATGATCGCCTCGCGGAACGCCGCGTTCTTGAAGATCCGGCTGATGCGCGCGAGCGCCTTCAGGTGCGCGCCCGCGGAGTTCTCGGGCGCGAACAGCGCGAAGAACAGGTGCGTGGGCCGGCCGTCGATGGCGCGGAAGTCGACCCCCGCGACCGAGCGACCGATGCTCGCCATGAGCCCGGGGAGGCCGGGGACCTTCCCGTGAGGGATCGCAACCCCCTCGCCGATGCCTGTGGACCCGAGCTTCTCGCGGTCGAGCAGCGTCTCGAGCAGCTTCTGCGCGTCCACCCGCTGGGAGACCGCGAGCGGCCGGCACAGCTCCGCCAGCACCGCCTGTCCGGTCTGGCCGGAGAGGCTCGCGATGACCGCGTCGGATCGGAGGAACTCGACGATCTTCATGGGCGGATCGGGGTCAGCTAACACAGGTGGCAACGCGACGGCAAGAAGGCAAGCCGATGCGCGGCCGATCGTCCGTCACCGCGCGGCCGCGGATGCGGCGCGTTCCGGGCCGGCGCCAGCGCGCGCCGGCCCGGAAACGGCCATCGCATCAGGTGTGGTGCGCCTCGATGAGGCCGAAGCTGCCGTCGTCGCGCCGGTAGACCACGTTGATGGACCGGTCGTCGGCGTTCTGGAACACGTAGAAGTGCGCGTCCAGGAGCTCGAGCTGGAGGATCGCCTCGTCGAGGGACATCGGCTTCGCCTGGAACTGGGTGCTCTTCACGACCCGATGGCTCGGCCGGCCCGGGTGGTCGAGGATGTCGAGCACGTCGTGCCGGACCTCGACCGGCTTCAGCTCCGTGGCGTGGCCGTTCGTCTTGTGGCTGTAGAGCTTCTCCTTGTGCTTCTTGAGCTGCCGCTCGATGCGTTCGGCGGCGGCGTCGATGGAGGCGTACATGTCGGGGGACCGGCCGGTGCCGCGCAGCAGGAAACGGCCGGCCTTCACGGTGATCTCCGCGTGATGGTCGAGGTTTTCGACGTGAAGCACCGCGTGCGCCTCGCTCGGCCGGTCGACGTACTTCTTCACGTGCTCGACGCGGTCGCGAACGTGCGCCTTGAGGGCTTCGGTGGGCTCGAGATGGCGGAAGGTGATGTTCACCTGCATTGCCCAGCCTCCTTGAGAGCCTGAAAACGGCTCGGCCGCGGCCGACGGGGTCTGAAACCCGTCGACGCCGCGGCCTTTGCCGATGTTGCCGAGACTGGCAACATGCTCGAGATCATCATAGCAGCGGGTCGCGCCCGGGAACGCCTTCCGGCGAGGACGACGACACTTTTCCGGGGCGTCCCGGCGGCGGTGCGGTCGTGCGAGCGTCCGGGCGCCATGCGCGGCTGTCCCCCGCAGCAGGGACGTCGCGCCGCGATCAGAAGTACTTCTTGCGCTTCGACGAGGGCAGGATCCCCAGCACCTCGCGGTACTTCGCCACGGTGCGCCGCGCGATCTCGATGCCCTGCCCCTTCAGGATCTCGACGATCTTCTGGTCCGAGTGGGGATGGCGGGCATCCTCGGCCGCGACGATCTGCTTGATGTGGTTCTTGACGGCCTCGCTCGCGATCTCGTCGCCACCCGTCCTGTTGATGGCGGAGTTGAAGAAGAACTTGAGCTCGTAGATGCCCTGCGGCGTGTGGACGTACTTGTTCGTCGTCACGCGCGAGACGGTCGACTCGTGCATGCCGATGTCCTCGGCGACGTCCCGCAGGATCAGCGGCTTCAGGTAGGCGATCCCCTTGTCCAGGAAGTCGCGCTGGAACTTCACGATCGAGTCGGTGACCTTGTAGATCGTGCGCTGCCGCTGGTGGATCGAGCGGATGAGCCACACCGCGCTGCGGAGCTTCTCCTGGATGTACTCCTTCGCGTCGCCCGCCTTCCCGTTCTTGAGAGCGGCGCGGTACATGCCGGAGATGCGCAGCTTGGAGAGACCGTCGTCGTTGAGCACCGTCACGTACTTGTCGCCCATCTTGTGGACGTACACGTCGGGGGTGATGTACTGCGGCTCCTCACCCGAGTACGCACGGCCCGGCTTCGGCTCGAGGCGGCTGATGACCTTCACCGCCTTCACGACCTCCTCGATGGTGATCTTGAGGTCCTTCGCGATGGCCGCGTAGTTCTTGGACTCGAGGTGCTTGAGGTGCCGCTCGATGATCGCCACGATCTCGGGCGTGTCGGCGTTCAGGGTCCTGACCTGGAGGAGCAGGCACTCCCGGAGATCACGTGCCGCGACGCCCGGCGGATCGAGCGCCTGCACGCGTCGCAGCACCCGCTCCGCGAGCTCGAGCCCCGCCCCCGCCTCGAACGCGACGCGGACGAGCGGATCGCGCGGCGCCGCGTCCTCCGACTCGCCCTCGACGAGCGGCATCTTGAAGTAGCCATCGTCGTCGAGGTTCCCGATGACGAGCATCGCCACGCGCTCCTCGTCGGGCGGGATGTTCGTCAGCCGGAGCTGCCAGGTGAGGTGATCGACGAGGTCGGTCTTCCGGGTGAGCGTGGCCTCGTACCCCGGCAGCTCCTCGTCGGTGAGGTTCCGGTTCGATGGCGCGGTGTGCCCCTGCAGCTGGTAGTGGTCGAGGTACTGGTCCCAGTCGATCTCGTTCGCGCCCTCCTCGCCCTTCACCTCCTGCGCCTTCTCGGCCTCCTTGTGCTCGGGCTTCGCGTCGTGATCGGCCACCTCGGCCGGGCTGTCGCCGCTCTGGACGGGCTCCTCCTCGGGCTCGTCCGCCCCCTCGAGGAGCGGGTTCTCCGTCATCTCGGTCCGGATGAGATCGACGAGCTCCATCCGCGAGAGCTGCAGGAGCTTGATGGCCTGCTGCAGCTGGGGCGTCATCACCAGCTGCTGCGTCATCCTGAGGTGCTGCTTCAGCTCGAGGCCCATCAGTGCTCCGACCCAGGCATGGTGACGTTACGAGAGCGCCGAGACCGCACTAGCTCACCGCCTGTTCGTCCAGCCTGAACTTTTCGCCGAGGTACACCGCTCGCGCCTTCGCGGAGCCGGCGATCTCGGCGGGCGTGCCCGCTTCGAGGATCGCACCGGACGACAGGATGTAGGCCCGGGTACAGATGCCGAGCGCCTCGCGCACGGCGTGGTCGGTGATGAGCACGCCGATCCCTCGATCGCGCAGTCCTCCGATGAGCCGCTGCAGCTCGCCGACCGCGATCGGGTCGACGCCGGCGAAGGGCTCGTCGAACAGGATGTAGCGCGGCGAGGAGAGCAGGCTGCGCGCCACCTCGGCGCGGCGCCGCTCGCCCCCCGAGAGCTGCTCGCCCAGCGAGTCCGCGACCGTCTCCAGCCGGAACTCGGCGATGAGCGCCCGGGCGCGATCCTCACGCTCGTGCCGCCCGACGCCGAGCGCCTCGAGCACGCCGGTGAAGTTCTCGCGGACCGTGAGGCGCCGGAAGATCGACGCCTCCTGCGGCAGATAGCCCACGCCGAGCCGCGCCCGCCGGTGCATCGGGAGCCGGGTCAGGTCCGTGTCGCCGAGCAGGACCCGCCCCGCCTCCGGGACGACCAGCCCGACCACCATGTTGAAGGAGGTGGTCTTGCCGGCGCCGTTCGGGCCGAGCAGCCCCACCACCTCGCCCGGGCCCACCTGGAACGAGACGCCGTCCACGACGCGGCGGCCGCGGTAGCTCTTCACGAGCCCCTCCGCGCGGAGGAGGACGGGCGTGCCGTTCGCGCCGGTCACTTCTGCGCCTCCTTGCGGCGCTCGGTCTTCTTCTGCTGGAGCGCATCCACCTGGGCGCCGGGCAGGGTGATCATGACCGGGGCGCCGTCGCGCCCCTCGAGGTTCACCTCGTCGGTGCGCAGGTCGTACACGAGCCGCTGTCCCTGCGCCTCGGAGCCGGCGTCCTTGAGGACGGTGTTCCCCTCGCAGATGACGCGCGGCCCGGCGTTCTCGTAGGTCGCCTGGTCGCAGGTGACGGTCCGGGCGCCGCGGACGAGCTTCACCGACCCCTGGCAGACGGCGCTGACGATCTGGCCCGCCTCGTCGCTCTTCGCGACGAGCTTCTGGCAGGTGAGCTTCGCGTCGTCGCGCGTCATCGTCACCGGGTAGCGTGCCGCTGAAGGTCACCTCGCGCTTCTGGAACGCGTAGTGGACCTCCTCGGCGTCGACGCGGACGGGGACGCCGCGCGCACATCGGCGGCTGGGCGCTGCGGCGAGCGCCGCGAGCCCGACGAGCGAGCGCACCCGTCACGGCGCCTCCTGGAGCGCGCGGATCGATGCCGGCGAGGAGCTTCGCCCCGCCCGTGGACCTCGATGCTCCCCGGCCGCGGGTCGAGCGTGAAGCCCACGCCGTCGAGCCGGTAGCCCGCGGCCCTCGACGTCGACCGGATCGTCGCCCGTGGACGACCCCGTCGCCGCCGTCGCCCGGCTCGTAGCGGGCGCGCTCGGTCCGGGCGACGTCGTCGCCGCGGGAGGCGAGGACCCCTCCCCGACACGTCGAACACCCGCGAGAGGAGGGAGCCGTGACCCTCGGGTGCCGTGATGAGGACCGGCGCGCCCCTGCCGCGGCAGCGTGGCGTCGAGCTGCCGGGCGCGTAGCTCGGACGAGTCCCGTCGGAGGGACATGTCATCGGCGTCTCCGAAGACGCTGAGCGACGTCGCCCGCGGTAGATCCGGAACCGCACCCCGTCGAGCTTCAGCTCAGGAACCACCGGCTGGGCCTCTGGTTCCTTTGCCGCCCGGCAGCCGGAGGCTGCCAGCACGGACAGGGCAACGAGCATGTACGCGGCCATCCTCATGCAAGCGCGCTGAAACATAGCATTCTTTCCGAGCGCGATCGACGGGCACAGACCTTGCTATGTGCCGCCGGTAGCTAGCCGTCGGAAAGCTCAGCGCTTTTGGGCATCGGCTTTGCTTGGGGCGCCTCCGCGGCTCGTGACCGGAGGGGGGGTCTTCCACCGCTCGTGCATCCAGACCCACTCGGCCGGGTTCCGCCGGATGGCCTGCTCCAGGACGGCCGTGCAAGCAGCCGTGAGCCTGACCGCCTCCTCGTCTCGGTCGGGCGCGTCGGCGTCGTAGGGCATCGCCACGATGTCGATCTCGTGGCCGTCGCCGGGGGCCGGACCGCGCCTCCGTGACCAGCCCACCACCACCGGGACCTTGAAGCGGAGCGCGAGATCCGCCGCAGCGCGCGGCGTGAACGCCGGCCGGCCGAAGAACGGCACGAAGACGCCCTGGACGTTCGTGTCCTGATCGATGAGCAGCCCCAGGAGCTTGCCCTGCTTGAAGCAGCGGATCATGGCGCGCGCGGTGCCCGGGTCCTCGCGCCAGAGCGTCTCGACGCGGCCCTCGCCGCGCGCGCGTCCGATGAGCGCGGTGAGCCTCGGGTCATTCCCGGCCCGCGCGATCGTCGCCGACGGCAGCTCCGCGGCCACGCGCTGGGCCATCAGCTCCCAGTTCCCGATGTGCCCGGTCACGTAGAGGAGTCCGCGCCCGCCTGCGGCAGCGGCGTGCAGTCGCGCCTCGGCGCCGGGCGCGAAGCCAACGTACGACGGGAGCCGGTCCCGGTAGCTGCGGAGCGTCGCCACCTCGGCGGCGAGCCAGGCGAGGTGGAGGAGGGACGCCTTCGCGATCGCCTCGCGATCCGCGGCGTTCTTCTCGGGGAACGCGATCGCGAGCTGGGCGAGCATCTGCCGGCGCGTCTCGCGCGCGAGCGGCCAGCCGATGCGCGCGACGAGGGTCGCCAGCGCGACGGCGGGACGGAGCGGGACGAACGCGAGGAGCCGGACGACGCCGCGGACGAGCGCGGACCGGACGCTCCGCTTGATGCGCTTGCGCAGCGGGACCGTCATCGGCGCGCGAACCTACCACCGATGGCCGCCGATCGGCAGGGTGGGGCTGCGCGGGCTCCGCACGGCCGGACGCTCGCTCCTCGCCGGGCGCCTCCCCACCGGGCTCCCGGTCTCGTGTAGCCTGCCCCGCATGCGCAAGGGGAGCGCCCTCCCGCGTCTCGAGCGGCTCGCGCTCGGGTTCGCTCTCGTCTCGCCGCTCCCGATGCTGGCGCTCGCGCCCGACGGGTGGGCGGCGCTCGCGATCGTCCTCGTCGCCGGGATCCCGCTCGCCGCTGCGTACGGCGTGTACCGCCTGGCCCTGCGCGGGCGGCCGCGCGCCCCTCGGCGACCGGCGCTCGTGCCGCCGCCCGTCGGGACGGCGCCCGCAGCCGTTCGCGCGGAGACGTTCCGGGTCAGCCGGAGGGGGCGCGTGGTCGTGGCGGGAACGCTCGACGAGGTGATCGCGGCGGCGCGGGCCGGAGCGCTGCGCGCCGGCGACCTCGTGGCGGGCGCCGGCGTGGAGGCGGCGCCGGCAGAGCTCGCCGACCTCGTCCTCCACGTGCCGAGCCGCTGGGAAGCGCGGGCGCGCGGGGCCTACCTCTCGTACCTCGGACTCGCGGTCGCGGCGGGCGTCTGCGGGATCGCGGTGCTCGCGGCGGCGCGCCTCTCCGGGGCGGGCCCGGATCGCAGCGCCCTCCTCGTCCTCCTCTACGCCGCCGCGCTCCTCCCGCTGCCGTCCCTGCGCCGCGAGTGGCGCCGGATTGCGGCCGGCCGCGAGGAGGGCCTCGTCCCCGAGCCGCCGCCGCGCTGGAGCCTCGGCAACACGGCCCTCGACGCGGCGCTGGCGGGGGCCGCCCCGGGCACGCGCGCGGTCCTCGTCGCGGTGGTCGCGGTGTCCGTCGCGGCGATGCTCCTCCCGCCCGAGGTCCTCCTCGACCGGCTCTCGAAGGACAACGACGCCATCCGCAGCGGCGAGATCTGGCGGCTCGTCACGGCGGGGCTCGTGCACGGCGGCGCGTTCCACCTGCTCATGAACGCCGCCGTCCTCTCCAACATCGGCCGCATCGTCGAGCTCCTCCTCGGCACGAGGCGCATGCTGACCGTCCTCTGGGGCGGCGTGCTCGCCGGGTCGCTCGCCAGCTTCGCGACCAATCCGCACCGGAGCGTCGGGATCTCGGGGGGCCTCTTCGCGCTGGTGGGCGCCCTCCTCGTGGTGGGGCTCCGCCATCGCCGCGCGCTGCCTCCACCGGCGCGGCGCATGCTCGTGCGCGCGCCGATCGAGATCATCGTCCTCAACGTCGCGCTCGGGTTCGCGCTCCCGATCATCGACAACGCGGCGCACCTCGGGGGCCTCGCGGGCGGTGTCGTGCTCGGCCTCGCGCTGGGTCTTCCCCGCGGGCTGGACGCGGCGCTGCGCCGGGCCGCGCCCCGCTGAACGTCACCGCGCGCGCGCGTGCGCCCGCAGCAGGAGGTCGCAGAGCTCCCGGACCGCGCCCCGGCCGCCAGGCGAGCGCGCCACGAAGTGGACCGCCTCCATCACGTCGGGATGCGCGTCGGCGGGGCAGCAGGCGAGGCCGACCTTGCGGAGGAGCGGGATGTCGTTCACGTCGTCCCCCATGTAGGCCACCTCGGCGTCGGGCACGCCGAGGTGCGCGAGGCGCGCGTAGCCCTCGAGCTTGTCGCGCTCCCCGAACACGAGGTGCTTGAAGCGGAGGTCCCGGAGGCGCGCCTCGGACGTCTTCCCGGGCCTGCCCGAGATGACGCCGAAGTCCACGCGGTCCCGGAGCATCACCACGCCGTGGCCGTCCCTCACGTCGAACGCCTTGAAGGCCTCGCCCTCCGGGCCGTAGAAGAGCCGGCCGTCGGTGAGCACCCCATCGACGTCGAGGAGCACGAGCCGGATCCGCGCTGCCCGCGCCACGAGCGCCTGGGGCGCGATCCGCGCCCGCGAGCGCGGGGCCGGGCTCCTCGGCGACGTCACGGCTGACCCAGCGCGCGGCGGATCGCGAGCACGTCCGCGAGGACCCGGTCGGCCATGTCGAAGTCGAGCGAGTTCGGACCGTCCGACCTGGCCGTCGCGGGGTCCTCGTGGATCTCCACGAAGAGCGCGTCGATCCCGACCGCGGCGGCGGCCCGCGCGAGGGGCGCCACGAACTGGCGCTCGCCGCCGGTCACGTCCCCGGCGCCGCCCGGGAGCTGCACCGCGTGCGTCGCGTCGAGGCAGACCGGGACGCCCAGCTCGCGCATGAGGACGAGCGCGCGCATGTCCACGACGAGGTTCCCGTATCCGAACGTGGCGCCGCGCTCGATGAGCATGACGTTCCCGTTCCCGGCCTCGCGGCACTTCGCGACGGCGTGGCGCATCTCGCGAGGGGCGAGGAACTGCCCCTTCTTCACGGAGACGCTCCGCCCGTGGCGCGCGCAGGCCATCACGAGATCGGTCTGACGGCAGAGGAACGCTGGGACCTGGAGGAGGTCGACCACCTTCCCGGCGGGCTCCGCCTGCCAGGTCTCGTGCACGTCGGTGGTGCAGGGGAGGCCCGTCTCGCGCTTCACGGCCTCGAACGCGGCGAGCCCCGCCTCGAGGCCGGGGCCGCGGAAGCTCTTTCCGGAGGAGCGGTTCGCCTTGTCGAAGCTCGCCTTGAACACGGCCGGGACCCCGTGCTTCGCCGCCAGGGCCTTCACCTTGCGTGCATGAGCGAGCGCGTGCGCCTCCGACTCCATGACGCATGGGCCCGCGATGAGCAGCAGCTTGCGGCCGTCGCCGACCTCGTGCCCCGCGATGACGGTCCGGACGGTCACCGCTCGCCGCTCTTCCCGACGGGCAGCTTCGTGACCGCCGCGCTCGCGCGCTGCGCCTGGTCGCGGTGCTCGCGCGCCGCCGACACGAACCCGGCGAAGAGCGGGTGCGGCGCGAACGGCTTCGACTTGAACTCGGGGTGGAACTGGCAGCCGATGAAGTGCGGATGGTTGTTGAGCTCGATCATCTCGACCAGGTTCAGGTCCGGGTTCACGCCGGAGAAGATCATCCCTGCCCCCTCGTACTGGGCGCGGTACGCGTTGTTGAACTCGAACCGGTGTCGGTGCCGCTCGTGGACGAGGTCCGCGCCGTACAGCTCTCTCGCCTTCGTCCCGTCCTTGAGCGCGCACGGATAGCTGCCGAGCCGCATCGTCCCGCCCTTGTCGGCGACGCCCTTCTGCCCTTCCATCAGCGTGACCACCGGGTGCGGCGTCTGGGGGTCGAACTCGAGCGAGTTGGCGCGGTCGAGCCCGAGCACCACCCGGCCGAACTCGATCACCGCCATCTGGAGGCCGAGGCAGATCCCGAAGAACGGGACCTTCTTCTCCCGCGCCCACCGCGCCGCGAGGATCTTCCCCTCGGTGCCGCGCACGCCAAAGCCGCCCGGCACCAGGATTGCGTCCACCTTGTCGAGCTCCGAGAGATCGCCCTCCTCGAGCCGCGTCGAGTCGATGAACACCGGCCTCACCCGGACGTCGGTCGCGATCCCGCCGTGCACGAGCGCCTCGTTGAGGCTCTTGTAGCTCTCGTGCAGCTCCACGTACTTGCCGACCACGCCGATGCGGACCTCGCCGAGGCGCGGGTTCTTCACCTTGTCGACGACCGCCTCCCAGCGCTCGAGGCGGGGCGCGCGGCTCCAGATGTTGAGCAGCTCGGCGAGCTTGTCGTCGAGCCCCTCCGCGTGCAGCGCCAGCGGCACCTCGTAGATCGACGAGACGTCCTTCGCGGTGAAGACCGCCGAGGCGTCCACGTTGCAGAACAGGGCGATCTTGTCCTTCATCTCCCGCGCGATCTCGCGGTCCGACCGGCAGAGCAGGATGTCGGGCTGGATGCCGATCTCGCGCAGCTCCTTCACCGAGTGCTGCGTCGGCTTGGTCTTCAGCTCCCCGGCCGCGGCGATGAAGGGCACGAGCGTCAGGTGGACGTAGAGCGCGTTCTCCTCGCCCACGTCGTACTTCATCTGCCGGATCGCCTCGAGGAAGGGGAGCGACTCGATGTCCCCGACCGTCCCGCCCACCTCGATGATGAGGATGTCCGCGCCGCCCGCCGCCTCCCGGATCACCGCCTTGATCTCGTCGGTGATGTGCGGAATGACCTGCACCGTCTTCCCGAGGTACTCGCCGCGCCGCTCGCGCTGGATGACGGTCTGGTAGATGCGCCCGGTCGTGAAGTTGTTCTTCCGGGTCATCTTGGCGCCGGTGAAGCGCTCGTAGTGGCCGAGATCGAGGTCCGTCTCGGCCCCGTCGTCCGTGACGTAGACCTCCCCGTGCTGGAACGGGCTCATCGTCCCGGGGTCCACGTTGATGTACGGATCGAGCTTCAGGTGCGACACCTCGAGCCCGCGGTTCTCGAGCAGCGCCCCGATGGAGGCGGCCGCGAGGCCCTTGCCGAGCGAGCTCACCACGCCGCCCGTGACGAACAGGTACTTCGTCTTCTTGCCCCGCTTCACCATGGCACCCACCCTCCTCTCAGACGTGCTGCGCCGCGAGGATCGCCCGAGCGCGCTCGAGGTCCTCCGGCGTGTCGATGCCGAACCCCGCGTAGCGGGTGTCGGCGACCCGAATTCGATGCCCGTGCTCGAGCGCGCGGAGCTGCTCGAGCGACTCCTCCGCCTCGAGCCGCCCGGGCGACAGCGCGGCGAACTCCTGCAGGAACGCCGCGGTGAACGCGTAGATGCCCACGTGCGCTCGGGCGAGCGGGCTGTCGCCGCCCGAACGCCGGTGCGGGATCGCCGCCCGCGAGAAGTAGAGCGCGTCGCCGCGGCGGTCCGTCACCACCTTCACGACGTGGGTGCGGGCGAGGTCGCCCTCTCCGAGCGGGCGGGCGAGGGTCGCCATCTCCACGCCGGGCTCCATCGCGGCAACCAGGGTCTCGATCGCCTCGGGCTCGATGAGCGGCTCGTCCCCTTGGAGGTTCACGACCACGTCCGGCGCGGGCCGCAGCCGCCGCGCCGCCTCCGCCGCGCGGTCGGTCCCCGTCGGCGCGTTCCCCGTCATGATCGCCTCCGCACCCGCACGCTCCGCCGCCCGCGCGATCCGATCGTCGTCCGTGGCGACGGCGACGACGTCCACCCCGCGCGCGCGTCGCGCGCGCTCGACCACGTGTGCGATGACGGGGCTGCCAGCCAGGTCGGCGAGGGACTTGCCGGGGAACCGCTGTGCGCCGTAGCGGGCCGGAATGATGACAGCGATGCGTCTCAATCCGGGACGCCAAGCTACGGGACACGATCGATCGCGTCAACCGTTCCGTCGGAAAACTGCGAGGCGGGGCGGCAAGCGCCGGCTATTTCACGACCTCGACCGCGGTTCCGTGCCCCTCCGTCGCGGAAGGGTTCGGACGTTCGCGCGCCGGGATCCGGTACAGCCGCGGGCGGTGCTCGACGGTGGCGCCGGCCGGGACGTCCACCCAGCTCGGGTCCGCGTCGACGAACCCCTCGCGAGAGAGCTTCACCTTGTGCGCGCCTGGTTTCACCGACAGTACGACGGGCGTCCTCCCGACGGGCACGTCGTCGATCGCCACCTCCGCCCCCGGAACGTCCGTCTCCACCCTGAGGACGCCCGAGACGTCCTCGCCGCCCGCGAGGAGCGCCGGCGCGGCCGACGCGACGTCCCTCTGGAGGCGCCGCGCCGCGATGGGGATCTCCCGAGAGATGGCGCCGAGCCGGTTTCCGGTCGCCACGTCGGCGTGGACGAGCGCGACGCGGTACGCCTCCCCGCGCCGCTGCAGCGAGCCGCCCACGACGCGGTCGACGCCGAGCGGGCCCACGTTCCGGGCGAGGCAGCTCGCGTCGTCGGCACAGCGGAGCAGCGCAGCGTGCGCGGCGCGCCCGAGCCGCTCCGCGACCGCTCCCGGCCCCAGCACCTCGAACCCGGCGGCGACCGCTTCCTTCGCGAACGCCTCGGCCACGCTCCTCCCCGTGAACTGGAGCTGCGGCGGGGCGTCGAGCGTGACGACCGCGAGGCGCAGGGGGGCGGCGAGGGCGGGCGCCGCTGCGAGCGCGAGCGCAGGCACGGCCACGAGCGAGCGGAGGTGCATGCGCATGGATGTCGATCGTTGCAAGGCGGTCCCACCTGCACAAGTGGTATGTTCCGGCACGTGTCGCAGGTCGTGCGCGTACGCTTCACCGTCGAGCCGAACTACGCCGGCTGGCGCCTCGATCGGTACCTGCAGGACAAGATCCGGCGCCTCTCCCGCGAGCGCGTGCAGCACCTGATCCTGAACCGCCTCGAGTCGGACGACGGCCGGCGGCTGAAGCCGGCGACGCGCATCGTCGCGGGGCTCTCGTTCTCGCTCCTGCGAGAGGCCGAGCCGGAGCCGGAGGCGCCCCTCGACTTCGCCGTCATCCACGACGACGGCGCCCTGCTCGTGGTGGACAAGCCCTCCGGGCTCCCGGTGCACGCGACCGCGCGCTACTCCGCGCACACGTTCACGGCGGCGGCCCGCGCGCGCTTTCCGGGGCGCAAGGTGGACCCCGCCCATCGGATCGACCGCGAGACCTCGGGCCTGCTCGCGTGCGGCACCGACCCGCAGTGGACGAAGCGGCTGAAGAGCGCCTTCGCCGCCGGCCGCGTCGCGAAGACCTATCTCGCCTTCGCGCTCGGCCGCCCGGCCGACCAGCGGTTCACGGTGGACGCGCCCCTCGCGCTCACCGGCGCCTCCGCGGTCCGGGTCCGCATGCACGTGGCGGCGGGCGGGCTGGCGTCGCTGACCGACTTCGAGGTGCTCGAGATGCGGACGGCGCGCGACGGCGCGACGGTATCGCTGCTCGCCTGCCGCCCGCGGACCGGCCGCCAGCACCAGATCCGCGCCCACCTGAACCATGCCGGGCTACCGCTCGTCGGAGACAAGATCTACGGTCCGGACGAGCTGATCTTCGACCGGTTCACCCGCCACGAGATGACCGACGATGACCGCGCGCAGCTCCGGCTGCCGCGACAGGCGCTGCACGCGGCGCGGCTCGAGCTTCCGCACCCGCGCACCGGCGAGCCCGTCGTGCTCGAGGCGCCGCTCCCCTGCGACCTCGCCGCGTTCTGGGACGCGTGCGCGTAGCGCCGGCTCTGACGATTCTACGGATCTTGGACGTCGGATCGTGGTCTTCGACGCGACCTGCAAAAGTGCCGCGCGCCGTACCGGCTCGCCTGAGCGGCGGGCCGCGTCCCCCGGCCCCGCGTTCAAGACGCGGGCCCGGGGTTCCGCGATCGTTGAAGACTCGCCCGAGCTCTTCAACGTTGAGCGAACCACGAAGACCGCCACGATGAACCTGCGGCTCGCGGCCGACGAGCGGCAGCTGATCGAACGCGCCGCGCGGCGGGCTCACCTCCAACTCGGCACCTGGATGCGCCAGACGTGCCTGCGCGCCGCCGAGCGCGAAGCAGGCGGCGACGACCGGCGCGCGCGGCTGCTCGAATTCATCCGCCGGGCCAGGGCCGGCGACGTCGCATCGGCGGCAAACCACGCGGCCGACGTCGAGCGTGCGAGGGGTGACGAGTGGAAGCGCTGAGCGCCGTCGTGGACACGTCGGTGTTCCTCCGCGCCGAGAACGGCGACGTCCAGGCGCTGGACCGCCTCGAGCAGCTCGTCGCCGGCGACGCCCTTTGGGGCGTCGCCGCGGTGACGCTCTACGAGGTCCTCTGCAAGGGGTCCGCGCCGGTCGAGTGGCAGGAATTCTTCCGCGAGCTGTTCGCGTCGTGCGACGTCCTCGCCATCACGGAAGACGTTGCCCTCGCCGCGGCCGAGGTGAACAGCGCGCTACCAGCGCCGCTCAAGGCTCCCGCTGCGCTCATCGCGGCCGCGGCGAGCGCATCGGGCGCCATCCTCGTCACCGCGGACGAGGACTTTCTCCGTCTCCCGTGGCTCGCGGTCGAGCTCCTGCGACCCTGCTAGGAGACGCCATCTCCGCTGGAGAACCTGCATCAAGCCATCGGGGCTGCGCTGGCGAGGAGCGACGCGACGGCGCCCCCGACCAAGGATGTCAGCGAGGCGCTCCGGTCGGCCGGCTCGCTCGAGGAGATCGGCCTGCGCGCGCGTGTGCACGCCGCCCGCACTGCTCCCTGGCGGCCGCCGAAGGGGAGGGGGCGCTGATGGACGAGGACCTCATGAAGCGCCGCGTGCCCGGGGATGCGCTCGGCCCGCCCCGCGATCGAGATGTGACGAATTTGTCGGAGCGCCGGCTACGTCGCCCGCCGCGACCGGCGCGCGTGCACCGCCTCGGCCTTGGCGATCCGGGCACGCTGCTTCACCGCGAGCACGTAGAAGCGCTCGCGCAGCGCCGCCGCGTCCGCCTCGTCGAGGTCGCCGTGGCGCCCGCGCTCCTGCTCCCGGCGCTCGACCGCCTTCGCGATCGAGATCGCGGCCGCCACCGAGACGTTGAACGACTGGACGAAGCCGCGCATCGGGATGGCGTAGGTCGCGTCCGCGAGCCGCACCGCCTCGTCCGACACGCCCCGGCTCTCGTTCCCGAAGACGAGCGCCACCTTCCCCGCGAAGGACAGCTCTCCGAGCGCGCGCGCCCCCGGGCCGAAATGGGTCACGTAGATCGCGAACCCATCCTCACGGAGGTGCGCGAGGCACTCCGCCGTCGAGCGCCAGCGGCGCACGTCGAGCCACTTGTCCGCGTTCTGCGAGATCTTCTTGTTCCGGTCCCAGGGCTTCATCGGCCCCTCGATCGCGTGCAGCTCCTGGATCCCGAACGCCTCGCACGTGCGGAGCACCGCGTTCACGTTCTGTGGATCGCAGAACGCCTCCATGACCACGGTCAGGGTCCGCGTCCGGTTCGCGACCACCTCGTCGATGCGGGCCTTCCGCTCCGGGGCGAGGCAGTCCGCCCTGGTCGAGCGCTCCGTCATGCGAGCGGAGAAAACCATGCCCGGCCGAGGAAGTCATCGGTGCGCGTGGACCTGGACCTGGACGTGGCTCGTGCACCTGCGCGAGGCGCGCCGCGGCGCGCGAGATGATCGGGTTGCTCGAGCGCGCGGTGGACGGGCTCACCACTCCGTACCGCACCGTTGCTCCGGTCGTATGCTCGACGCCGCGGCGCGCCGAGATGTGACGAGTCGTGAGCGGCCTGAGCTACGCCCGCGCCTTGGTGGCCCGCGGCTTCGCGAGCCGGCGACCAGCGGCGGCCTCGCGGGTCCCGGCCTGCTTGAACAGCACGCGCCCGACGGCGTCGAGGAGCTCCGTCATCCCCTCGCCCGTGACCGCCGAGATGAGGTGCACCTTGACCGTCTTCTTCCGCCGGGCGAGCAGCTTCTCGAGCTTGTGGCCCGCGGCACGGGCCTCGGGGAGGTCCACCTTCGTGACGGCGATGATCTGCGGCTTCTTCGCGAGCTCGGGCGAGTGGAGCGCGAGCTCGCGGTCGATCGCCTCCAGGTCCGTCTTGGGCGCCCGCCCCGGCTCGGGGTTCGCCCCCTCGACGAGGTGCACGAGCACGCGGCAGCGCTCGACGTGGCGCAGGAACTGGTGGCCGAGCCCGGCGCCCTCGTGCGCGCCCTCGATGAGCCCGGGGATGTCCGCCACGACGAAGCTCCGCTCGCCGCGCCAGGAGACGACGCCCAGGTTGGGCACCAGCGTCGTGAACGGGTAGTCCGCGATCTTCGGGCGGGCGCGAGAGATGCGGCTGATGAGCGTGGACTTCCCGGCGTTCGGGTACCCGACGATCCCGACGTCGGCGAGGAGCTTCAGCTCGAGGACGAGCTCGCGCTCCTCGCCCGGCGTGCCGTCCTGCGCGTACCGGGGCGCCTGGTTCGTGGAGGTCGCGTAGTTCATGTTGCCGAGGCCGCCCCGGCCGCCCTTGGCAGCGACGAGCCGCTGCCCCGGCTCGCAGAGATCGGCCAGGACCTCGCCGGTGGCCACGTCCTTCACGAGCGTCCCGGGCGGCACGCGCAGGACGAGGTCGCTCGCCGTCCTGCCCGTTCATGTCCGAGCCCATCCCGTGGCCGCCGCTCCGCGCCGGTGCTCGCGGACGTAGCGGTAGTCGAGCAGCGTGGAGAGCTGCGGATCGACCACGAGGACGACGTCGCCGCCGTTGCCGCCGTCGCCGCCGGCCGGACCGCCACGGGGGATGTACTTCTCCCGGCGCCACGCGACGGCGCCGTCGCCGCCGTCGCCGGCCTTGACGTGAATCCGGACCTCGTCGACGAACTTCATCGTGCGCCTCGACGCGAGAACGCCGCGAGCCCGTGAGGCCCGCGGCGCGCTCGAGCTTCCCGTGCCCGGAGGAGCTAGGCCTCGGGGACGATCGAGACCACGCGGCGGTCGCCGCGGGTGCGGGTGTACTTCACCGTGCCGTCGATCAGTGGCGAACAGCGTGAAGTCCTTGCCGATGCCGACGTTCGAGCCGGGGTGGATGAGCGTGCCGCACTGGCGGACGATGATGTGGCCGGAGCCTGGACCTTCTCCGACCCGTAGATCTTCACGCCGCGGTGCTGCCCGGGAGAGTCGCGCCCGTTGCGCGAGGAGCCCTGTCCTTTTTTGTGAGCCATGGTTCGTCCGCTCCGTTCCTAGACGCGGACGTCGGTGATCAGGACCTCGGTGAAGGGCTGCCGGTGGCCGCGCTTCTTCGTCCAGCCTTCCTTCTTCTTGCGGAAGTGGACGACCTTCTTGTGCTTGGCCTGGCCGACGATCTCGCCGTCGACCGCGGCGCCCGAGACGATCGGGCTGCCGATCTTCGCGTCGCCCTCGCCGCCGACGAGCAGCACCTCGAAGCTCACCTTGCCGCCCACGTCGCCCAGGACGCTTCTCGATCTTGAGCCGGTCGCCCTTCGCGACGCGGTACTGCTTGCCGCCGGTCCGAATCACCGCGTACATCGCCTTCTCCTCGAAATCGGGGGAGGAGCTCGCCGCAGCACACCGCGCGAGCGCGCCATCCGGCCCTCCGGAAGGGCGGTCATATACGATCCGGGCACAGGCCCTGTCAAGGAATCCCGGCAGTTACCCGCTCCCCGCCGTCCCACACCTCACCACCCCGCCCTTCTTGATCTGAAGGCCGCTTCCGTCGAAGCTTCCGCCCATGCGCAAGCTCGCTCTCGCTGTCGCCATCCTGATCGGCCTGCCCGCCCTCGCGGGCGCGCAGACCTCCGTCAGCATCAACATCGGCCTCCCCGTCGCGCCTCCGAGGCTCGTCGTCGTGTCGCCCGGCATCCAGGTCGTGCCGGAGTACCAGGAGGAGGTCTTCTTCACGGACGGCTTCTACTGGGT
Source organism: uncultured delta proteobacterium (assembly GCA_963721145.1). GTDB lineage: Bacteria > Myxococcota > Myxococcia > Myxococcales > Anaeromyxobacteraceae > Anaeromyxobacter. The sequence goes on from CAVRIC010000002.1 coordinate 1,725,417, forward strand.
CCGCCGCGATCAGGTCTGGTACCGCTCGCGGGTCCACACGGGCGGCTGGGTGGTCGTGCCCGGCCGCGGCGTCCCGCCCGGCCTCGCGCGGATTCCGCCCGGCAAGTACAAGCACTGGAAGGAAGCCCGCAAGGAAGAGCGCCGGCAGGAGAAGCGCGAGGAGAAGCGCGAGCGCGGGCACGGCAAGCACGGGCGCGGCAGGGACTGACCGATCCGCCGCGCCGCGCGCGCCGCGTCCCGGCGCCGCCTCCCGAGGCCGTCCCGTGAAGCGGGGCGGCCCTCGCCTTATATCGGTGCCGTGGCCCGCGCCGCACGTGCCGTGCCGGGGAACGCGCCCGGCGATCTGTTCGTCGATGACACGTGCATCGCCTGCGACACGTGCCGCGCCATCGCCCCTGACACGTTCGGCGGCGGGGAGGACAATCGGGCCTTCGTCGCCCGGCAACCCTCCGGCCCGGCGGAGCGGCGCCGCGCGCTGATGGCGCTGGTCGCCTGCCCGGTCGCGGCGATCGGCGCGCGCTCGAAGGACGGCGTCGCCGAGGCAGCGCGGGCTTTCCCGGACCCGGTCGCGCCGGGCGTGCTCAGCTGCGGGTATGCGGCGGAGTCGTCGTTCGGCGCGGAGGCGTGGCTCCTCCTACGCCCGGACGGCAACGTGCTCGTGGACTCGCCCCGGATGGCGGCGCCGCTGCTCGCGCGGATCCGGGCGCTCGGCGGAGCCCGGCTCATGTTCCTCACCCACCGCGACGACGTCGCCGACCACGCGCGGTGGCGCGAGGCGCTCGGCTGCGAGCGGGTGCTGCACGCGCGCGACGTGAGCGCCGGGACGTGGGACGTCGAGCGACGGCTCGAGGGCGACTCGCCCGTCGCGCTCGGGCGCGGCCTCCTCGCCATCCCCGTGCCGGGCCACACCGCGGGGTCGGCCGCGCTGCTCGCCGACGAGACGTTCCTCTTCACGGGCGACCACCTCTGGGGCGATGCGGAGGGGCGGCTCGGCGCCTCGCGGGCGGTGTGCTGGTGGAGCTGGGAGGCGCAGACCGCCTCGATGGAGCGGCTCGCGGGGCACCGGTTCGCGTGGGTGCTCCCCGGGCACGGCCGCGTCTGGCGCGCGTCCTCGCCGGAGGCGGCGCGCGGCGCGGTGCTGGCGCTCACCCGCGAGATGCGGGCGGCTTGACCGCGTCAGGGCTGAGCGCGGTCCCCGGACCTTCCGCGCCCGCGCCTCATGGCGCTCCGATCACAGCCCGAAGTGCGCGGGGCTGAGCCCCTTCCAGGTGCAGTAGGTCCGGAGCTCGCGCTTCACGAGCCCCCAGGTGAGCGCGATCACGAGCAGGTCGTCCGTGAACCCGATCGGCACGAGGAAGTCCGGCACGAGGTCGAACGGGGTCACCACGTACACGACCGCCGCCGCGAGCGCGGCGACCGCCCTCCAGGGCAGCTTGCGGTAGCTTCCGTTCGCGTAGTCGCGGAGCACCATCCCGAGCAGGCGAAGCTTCGATCGGAGCGCGCCGGGCGTGCGCCGCGCCCACCACGGTGGGCGCGCGACGAAGCGGCGGGCATCGTCGGCGCGCGCGGAGATGCCGTCGGGCGTGATGTCGGCCGCCTCGCGGGCGAGGTCTCGCGCGGCGGCGTCGCGGCACGACAGGCATTCCGCGTTCGAGCCGAGCGGGCGCCCGCAGGCGGCACAGGGACGATGGGCCATGGCCCGATGGTAACCGCACCCTGCCGTCCGCGCGCGGGGGAACCTCCGCGGGACGCTCCCAGGTCAGCGAGCCTTCCGGCCCGCGGTCTTCTCGGCGCGCGCCGGCTCGTCCTCGAGCCGCGTCGTCTTGTGGAACTTGCGGTAGTCGATGACGCGCTTCCCGTCCTCGCGCACCTTCACGATCTCGCGGAAGCGCGCGTTCCAGCGGATGCGGCTCGCCGGGTACACGTGGTGCGCGTGGACGGTCTTCTCGAGCCCCTCGTCGAACCCTGAGATGTTCACGATGATCTCGGCCTCGCTCCCCTCGAGCGTCCCCGCGCTCTCGCCCGCGAGCGGGCTGTCCCGCCCGAGCACGTGGACGGCGGTCCAGGCGTGGGAGAACAGCGCCGAGCCCCCGCGGACCAGGGCGAGATCGTGGGCGCGGCGGACGACCTCGCCCTCGAGCAGCTCGTTCCGGACGAGCATCACCGTCACCTTCGCGTCGACGATGTAGGTCGTCCGCTCGTTCGCCATCCGGAACATCAGCGCCTCGCCGCGGTCGTGCGGCCCGACGACGGCGACGTCCGAGAAGAGCACGCGCGCCCGCACCAGCGCGAACTTGGCGAGCACGATCCCGGCCGCGATGACGAGCTCTCCCCAGTGGACGAGGCCCTCGACCGCTTCGACCGCTCCGGCGGCGAGCGCGCGGGCGGTGAGCGGCGTGGCGGGATCGTGCGGACCCGGGCCCTCGAGCGCCGCGGTGAGCGCGGAGAGGATCGCTCCGCCCTCGGGCAAGCGCGCCACGACCACCAGCCGCAACACGCCGAAGATCGCCTGCGTCCCGAAGTAGACGAGCGCGGAGAGGACGAGGAGCCGGGACCACGGGCCGGTGACGAGCCAGTGGTAGAGGTCGCGCCCCGGCCGCCGCCGCAGCCCCACCACGACCACTCCGCTCCCGGAGTGGCCGAACACGCGGGTCGAGCCCATGCCCATGGTGCGAGATGATACCGCTACCGCGCGGCGAGGGCGCGCAGCCCGTCGGCGTACGGCCGTCGCACCACGCCGCGGTCCGTGACGAGCGCCGTGACGAGCGCCTCCGGCGTCACGTCGAACGCGGGATACCGCGCGCGGACGCCGACCGGCGCGATCCGCCGACCGGCCATCGTCACCACCTCGTCGTCGCCGCGCTCCTCGATCGGGATCGCCGCGCCATCGCGCGTGTCGAGGTCCACGGTGCTCCAGGGCGCCGCGACGTAGAAGGGCAGGTCGTGGTACGCCGCGAGCACCGCGAGCCCGTAGGTGCCGATCTTGTTCGCGACGTCGCCGTTCGCGGCGATCCGGTCCGCGCCGACCACGACGCACTCGATCTCCCCGCGCGCCATGAGCCAGCCGGCCATCCCGTCGGTGAGGAGCGTCACGGGGATCCCGTCGCGCTGAAGCTCCCAGGCGGTGAGCCGCGCCCCCTGCAGGAACGGGCGCGTCTCGTTCGCGAACACCGAGACGGGGTTCCCCGAATCGACCGCGGCGCGCACGACCCCGAGCGCGGTCCCGTACCCCGCGGTCGCGAGCGCGCCGGCGTTGCAGTGGGTGAGGATCGCGCGCCCGCGGTGGGATGAGGGCCGCACCGAGGGAGCCGATGCGGCGGCAGGCCGCCTCGTCCTCGTCGCGGATCGCATGCGCCTCCGCGAGCAGCACCTCGGCCCCGAGCCCGATGCGGCGGGACATGCGCCGGACCGCCCAGGACAGGTTCACGGCGGTCGGGCGCGCCCGCACGAGGCGCTCCGCGGCGTCGCGCAGCGCCGTCACGTCGGCGCCCCGGCGCGCGTCCACCGCGAGCGCGTAGGCGGCGGCGACTCCGATGGCGGGAGCCCCACGCACGGTCAGGTTCCGGATGGCGGCCTCCACCTGGCCGGAGGTCGAGAGCTCGAGCCAGACCTCGTCGGTCGGGAGCCGACGCTGATCGAGCACGCGCACGACGTCGTTCACCGCATCGTACAGGACCGGCCGGAGCGGCTCGCGCGTCACCTCTTCCTCCCGAGCCCCGCGAACGCGCGCAGGGCGAAGTAGACCGCAGCAACCGCGGCCACGCCCGCCGCCGCGAGCCGGCCGTCGCGAACGAGCAGCGCCGCGACCCCCGCGCTCCCGACGAGCGCGACCACCAGGAAGGCGCGGCTAGAGCGCATCCCGTGACCCCCAGCCGTCGCGAGGCGAAGCAGTCCGTCGCCGAGGGCGGCGCCCGAGGAGCGAGCACCGGAGGCATACCCGTTGGTATGTCGAGGAGCGCAGCGACGAGGCCGCCGCCCGCAGGCAGGAATGCTTCGCCGCAGCAGGCTGCGGGGTCGTGGGATGCGCTCTCCGCCCGCCGCTCGCGCCGGCGCCGGCGGGTCCTGCGCCCCATCCCGCCCATTTCGGGCTCATCCCTCTCCCAGCTTCTGCTTCAGCAGCGCGTTCACCACGGCCGGGTTGCCCTTCCCCTTCATGATCTTCATGACCTGGCCGACGAAGAAGCCGAGGAGCTTCTTGTTTCCCGCGCGGTAACGCTCCACCTCGCCCGGGCTCGCGGCGAGGACCTCGTCGACCGCCGCCTCGATGGCCGCGGTGTCGGAGACCTGCGCGAGCCCCCTGGCGCGAACGATCTCGTCCGGCTCGGCGCCCGTCGCGAAGACCTCCTCCAGCACCTGCTTCGCGCCCGCGCCGCCGACGATCTGGCGGTCGAGCAGCTCGAGGATCGCAGGCGAGGCGGGCGGGCGTGAGCTTCCAGGCGGACGGATCCTCGCCCCGCTCGTTCGCGAGCCGCGCCACCTCGCCGTTCATCCAGTTCGCGAGCTTCTTCGCCGCGTCCGGGCCGCGACCATAGAGCTCGAGCGTGCGGTCGAAGAACTCGGCGACGGCGCGCTCGGACACGAGGAGGCCCGCGTCGTACGGGGAGAGGCCGAGGTCGCGCTGGTAGCGCGCGGCACGCGCCCGCGGCAGCTCCGGAAGCTCGCGCCGCACGCGCTCGACGAGCTCCGGCCCGACCACGACGGGCGGCAGGTCCGGCTCGGGGAAATAGCGGTAGTCGTGCGCCTCCTCCTTCGAGCGCATCGAGCGGGTCTCGCCGCGATCCGGGTCGAAGAGCCGGGTCTCCTGCTCGACCTTCCCGCCGTCTTCGATGATCCCGACCTGCCGGCGGACCTCGTAGTCGATGGCCGCACGCAGGAACCGGAACGAGTTCATGTTCTTGATCTCGCAGCGCGTGCCGTACCGGTCCGCTCCCTTCCGCATCACCGAGACGTTCGCGTCGCAGCGGAACGAGCCCTCCTGCAGGTTCCCGTCGTTCACACCGAGCGTCATCAGGATCGCGCGGAGCGACTTGAGATATTCGACGGCCTCATCGACCGAGCGGAGGTCCGGCTCCGAGACGATCTCGAGGAGCGGCACGCCGGCCCGGTTCAGGTCCACCCCCGACGCCCCGTCGGCGGAGACGTCGTGGAGGTTCTTCCCGGCGTCCTCCTCCATGTGGAGCCGGACGAGCCGGATCCGCTTCTCCTCTCCGCCGAGCGCGAGCTCGACCACCCCTCCCTCGCAGATCGGCAGCTCGTACTGCGAGATCTGGTAGCCCTTCGGCAGGTCCGGGTAGAAATAGTTCTTTCGCGCGAAGCCGCTCTTCTCCTTCACGCGCGCGCCGAGCGCGAGCCCGGTCCGCACCGCCATCTCGACGACCTGGGCGTTGAGGCGCGGGAGCACGCCGGGGAGCCCGAGACACACCGGGCAGACGTGCGTGTTCGGCACGCCGCCGAACGCGGTGGAGCAGCCGCAGAAGATCTTGCTCCGGGTGAGGAGCTGGGCGTGAACCTCGAGCCCGATGACCATCTGGAAGTCGGAGACCATCTCGCGCGCCCTCATCCTCGTGCCAGCGCCGGCGCGGGGAGCGGCCCCGCTTCGCGCTCGAGCGCGCGCGCGGCGCGGAGCAGGGTGGCCTCGTCGAACGGACGCCCGACGAGCTGCAGGCCGACCGGCATCCCGGTCGCGCCGTCGACGCCGCACGGGACCGAGAGCCCGGGCAGCGCGGCGAGGTTGCAGGTGATGGTGAAGACGTCGGCGAGGTACATCTGGAGCGGGTCCTGGGTGCGCTCGCCGAGCTTGAACGCGACGGTGGGCGCGACCGGCCCCGCCACCACGTCGCAGGAACGGAAGACCTCGTCGAAGTCGCGCCGCACGAGCGTCCGCACCTTCTGCGCGCGCAGGTAGTACGCGTCGTAGTAGCCGGCCGACAGCGCGTACGTGCCGAGCATGATCCGCCGCTTCGGCTCGGCGCCGAACCCGTGCTCGCGCGTCTCCGCGTACATGTCCTTGAGCCCCTTCGCCTCCGCGCGGAGCCCGAAGCGGACGCCGTCGTAGCGCGCCAGGTTCGAGGACGCCTCGGCGGGCGCGATGAGGTAGTACGCGGCGATCCCGTACTTCGTGTGCGGCAGCGAGATCTCGACGAGCTTCGCCCCGAGCTTCTCGTAGCTGCGGAGCGCGGTGCGGACCACCTTCTCGACGCCCGCGTCGACGCCTCCCTGGAACCACTCGCGCGGGACGCCGATGCGCAGGCCGCGCGCACCGTCCTCGAGGCCGGCCAGGTAGTCCTCCACCGGGCGGGTGGACGACGTCATGTCGCGCGGGTCGTGCCCGGCGATCCGGCCGAGGAGGAGCGCGGCGTCCTCGACCGTCCGGGCGAGCGGCCCGACCTGGTCGAGCGACGACGCGAAGGCGATCACGCCGAAGCGGGAGACGCGACCGTAGGTCGGCTTCACGCCCACCACCCCGCAGAACGACGCGGGCAGCCGGATCGAGCCGCCCGTGTCGGTGCCGAGCGCGCCGTGCACCAGGCGCGCGGCGACGGCGGCGGCGCTCCCCCCCGAGCTCCCGCCCGGCGTCCGCGACAGGTCGTGGGGGTTCGCGCACGGGCGAAACGCGCTGTTCTCGTTGGAGGAGCCCATCGCGAACTCGTCCATGTTGAGCTTCCCGACGAGGACGGCGCCGGCCTGCTCGAGCCGCTGGACCACGGTCGCGTCGTACGGCGGCAGCCATCCCTCGAGGATGCGGGAGCCCGCCGTCGTCGGGACGCCCTTCGTCGCGAAGATGTCCTTCACCGCGATCGGCACCCCGTCCAGCTCCGAGCGGCGCTCACCCGCCGCGGCGCGCTGGTCCGCCTGCGCCGCCGCCGTCCGCGCCCGCTCGCCGGTGACGGCGAGGAACGCGCCCACCCGCTCGTCCGTCGCGGCGATGCGCGCGAGGGCCGCCTCGACGAGCTCCCTCGACGAGATCGCCTTCGCCGCGATGCCGGCGCCCGCCTCGCGGAGCGAGAGCGCGGTGAGCTCCGTCGCGGGGGCGGTCACTCGATGATCCTCGGCACCTTGAAGCAGGTCCCCTCGCGCGCAGGGGCAGCGGCGAGCGCCTCTTCCGGCGTGAGGCTCGGCTCCACGGTGTCCGCGCGGAGCTCCGGCGCCTCGCCGGCCGCCAGCGCGTGCGTCATCGGCTCCACCCCGGACACGTCCAGCTCCTCGAGCTGGCGAACGTGTTCGAGGATCGCGGAGAGCTGCACGGCGAAGGTGCGCTCCTCGTCGGCCGACAGCCGGAGGCGCGCGAGGCCGGCGATCCGCCGGACCTCCTCGAGCGAGAGAGCCACGGGCGCTCCTAGACGGGCTTCTTCGTCTCGGGCTTGAACCAGTTCAGGATCGACGTCATGACGCCCCTCGACTCCGGCTTCTCGAGGTGCTCGATCTCGCCCTGGTCGAGGAAGATCCCGTTGCACGAGAAGCAGACGTCCACGTCGACCCCCCGGTACTTGATCTCGTGCATCTCCATGCCGCACTTCGGGCAGTGCATGAAGTGGAGATCCTTGAGCTGCTTGAGCTCCGCGGCCTGCTTCTCGCGCTTCGCCTGGAGGGCGAGCTTCCGCTTCTTCTCGGCGTCCTCCCGGACGAAGTATTCCTCCTCGCTGCTCGACGGCTTCCCCGGCGTTCCCCTGTCGGACATGTCTAGTTCCTCAGCTCTGCGAGTGCGTGCTTGGCCACCTCGGCGTCCTCGCCGTCCGGATGACGGGCCAGGTACTTCTCGTAATGCGAGATGGCCTCCGCTTTCTTACCCTGGAATCTGTAGGTTTCCGCGAGACCCAGCAGCGCATCGGGGTGCTCGGGGTCGATCCGGAGCGCCGCGAGGAAGCTCGCCTCGGCCGGCGCGTAGTTTTCGAGGTCGAGATAGCACAAACCCCGGCCGGCCTGCGCCTCGGCGTTCGACGGATCTTCCGACGCAACGCGGCCATACAGCTCGAGGGCCGCGTCCGGGTCGCCGTTCTCGAGGAGCTTGCCGGCCTGGGCGAGGAGCGCCTTCGGACCCTTCGGCGCCGCCTTCACCGGCTTCACCGGGTCGGGAGCCGGCTGGGGGGCAGGCTCGGCCACCGGCTCGGGCGCCGGGACGGGCGGCGCCGGAGGTGGGGGCGGGGGCTCAGGGTTCACCTGGATCGGGATGACCGCGACCGGCTTCGGCGCAGGCGGCGGCGCGAGGAGCTTCGGCAGGACCGCCCATGCGCCGGCGGAGACTGCGACGACCGCGAGCAGGACGATGAGCCAGGATCGCGGGCGTGCCGGCTTGCGCCCGGGCGGGGCGTCGTCGAAGCCGAGGTCGACCTCGTGCACCGGCGGCAGCACCGGGGCGGTGTCCAGGGCGCGGACCTCGGGGGCGGGCGGCGGCGGTGACGCGAAGGCGAGCGGCGGGAAGCCGGACGGGGGCGGCGGTGGGAAGGCGGACGGGGGCGGCGGCGCGCCGGGGTAGAGCGGCGTCTGCAGGGCGACACCGTACGTCGGGACGGCCGGCATGGGCAGCGGCGTCAGCGCGGGACCCGCGGCCTGGGTCCACGACCGCTCGGCGGCCTCGATCACCTGGAAGAAGGTCGCCAGCTCCGCGATGTTGCCGAGCCGCTTCCACTGATCGCCGGACAGCGAGATCTCGTCGTCGCGCGAGACCTTCTGCTCGACGATCCACTTCTGCAGCGTCGTCAGCTCGCGAAAGGTGAAGATGTTCCCGCTCGCCTGCCGGACGCGCCACTCGCGCGCCCGCTCCGGCTCGAGCGGCTGCGGCGCGGCGGCGCCGGACGGGCGCACCGCGGGGATCGCGGGGAGCGATCCACGCGTTCCGCCCGGCCTCGGCGCGGCTGCGGTGGCGGGGAGCGGCGTGCGGTCGATCTCGTCCGGCCTCACCGGCACCGTGACCACCAGCTCCTTCTTCTTGACGCGGAACACGTGCGCGCAGTTCGTGCACTGCACGGTCAGGCCGGCGGCCGTGACCTGATCGTCGTCGAAGACGTACTGGGCCCTGCACCGTTCACAGCGGACGTCCATGAAAGCTCGCGGGAAGAGGGCGCTTCTCTGCTCGCATTGTACGCCACCACGCGTTCACGCCGAAAAATTGACCCTCCCGGACCCCCCGATATCCTCGGGCGGGCAAGCCCTCGTTCGCGCGGGCGGCAGTGGGGTCTCTCGACGAGGCGGTGGCGGCGCGCATGGGGAAGGCCAAGGGCAACCGGCGTCTGCAGGAGAAGGACAAGGGGCGGCGCGGAGATCGCGACGCGCCCCGGAACGGCAAGAAGGGCGGAGTGCGCACCGGCATGGCGCGCGACATCGCTGCGGTCGGGCTCCTCGCCACCGCCGCAGTGGCCGCGCTCGCCCTCGCCACGTTCTCGTCGATCGACGGCGCGCTCATCGCGCGCGGCATCGCGCCGGCGAACCTGTGCGGACCGGTGGGACACCGGGCCGCCGCCGCCCTCTACGCCCTGCTCGGCTACTCGGCGCTCGTGCTTCCGCTCGCGCTCGGGGGCGCCGCGCTGCGCCTGTTCCAGGGCGCACCTCCGCGGATCACCGCGCTCGCCGCCGCCGCGTACGTCGTCCTGACGCTCTCGGTCGCTTCGCTCGCCCACCTCGCCTTCGGAGGACGCGCCGCGGCGCCCTTCCCGGCCGGCGGCGCGGTCGGCAAGGCCCTGTCGGCGGCGTCCGTCGAGCTCCTCTCCACCTGGGGAAGCGCGATCGTCCTCGTCGCGGCCGGCACGGTCGCGCTCATCGTCGCCGCGGACGTGAAGCCGCAGACGATCGCCGCCGCCCTCGGCCGCGGCGCACGGGCCGTCGTGACCTTCCTCTCCTCGCGCGTTCGCGACGCGGTGCACGACCACCGTGCGGCGGTCGCGGAGCTGCGCGCCGAGGACGCCCGGCGCGTCGAGGACGAGGCGCGGGCGCTCGCCGACACGGCCGAGATCGAGGTGGCAGGCGAGGAGGACCGCGCCGAGGCGCGCGCGGTGGCGGGCGCGCTCGCCCTCGAGCACGCCCGGCGCACCGGGTCGTTCGAGGACCCGGCCTGGGCCAAGGGCCTCGCCGCGGAAGGGAGCGAGGACGAGACGGTTCCCCTCGACGAGGCGGACGCGCCGCTCCGCCGCAGGCGGAAGGAGAAGGAGGCCGAAGCGGCCCCCGTCGAGGCCGCGCCCGCCGGGGACGCCCCGGCTGCGGCCGTGGTCCCCGCGTCGCCGGTGAAGCCCGAGATCGTGGTGTCGCAGGCCATGCAGGAGCGCGGCGCGCGAAAGAAGAAGGAGAAGAAGGAGGCCCCCGCGTTCGCGTTCACGAAGGCGAGCGACGTGTTCCAGCTCCCCTCCACCGCGCTCCTCGACACCCACGAGGAGAAGACGAAGGACGTGGACGAGCGGGGCCTCACCCACGTCGCGGAGATCATCGTCGCGACGCTCGAGCAGCACGGCATCGAGGGCTCGATCAAGCACATCCGCCCGGGGCCGGTCGTCACGCTCTACGAGTTCTCGCCCGTCGCGGGCGTCAAGCTCGCCCGGATCGAGAACCTCGACAAGGAGCTCACGATGGCGCTCAGCGCCACCCGGATCCGGATCATCGCGCCGATCCCGGGGAAGGGCGTCGTGGGCATCGAGGTCCCGAACCGCGACCGCGCGACCGTGTACCTGCGCGACATCCTCGAGACCGAGTCGTTCGCGCACGCGGGCGGGTTCCTGCCGCTCGGGCTCGGCAAGAACATCGAGGGGATCCCCTACTGCGTCGATCTCCAGCGGATGCCCCATCTGCTGATCGCCGGCACGACCGGCTCCGGCAAGTCGGTCGGCCTCAACACGATGATCCTCAGCATGCTCTACCGGCAGACGCCGGCCGAGGTGCGGATGATCATGGTCGATCCGAAGATGACGGAGCTGTCGGCGTACGAGGAGATTCCCCACCTGCTCCTCCCCGTGGTGACCGACCCGCAGAAGGCCGCCCGCGCGCTGCAGTGGGCGGTCGACGAGATGGAGCGGCGCACGCAGATCCTCGCGGACACCGGGTCGAAGGACCTGAAGTCGTACAACCACAAGGTCGAGAAGCTCCGCGCCGAGGGGAAGACCTTCGAGGACCGCGACGCCGCGGTCCCGCCGAAGAAGCTCGTCGTCGTGGACCTCACCGCGGGAGAGACCGAGGAGGAGGCCGCCGCTCGCGCGCAGGCGGAGCCGGCCGAACGCTCGGCCGATCACCCTGAGCGTAGCGCCGCCGGAGGCGGCGCCGAGTCGAAGGGCGAGTTCGAGGACCCGACCGCGCCGCCGGCGGCGGATCCGGTCGCGGAGCGCGACCAGCGAAAGCTCCCGCAGAAGCTGCCCTACATCGTGGTGATCATCGATGAGCTCGCCGATCTCATGATGACCGCACCGCGCGAGGTGGAGATCTCGCTCGCCCGGCTCGCGCAGAAGGCGCGCGCCACCGGCATCCACCTGATCGTCGCGACGCAGCGCCCGTCGACGGACGTCGTGACGGGGATGATCAAGAACAACTTCCCGGCCCGGATCAGCTTCCGGCTCGCCTCGCGCCACGACTCGCAGACGATCATCAACGGCCCCGGCGCGGAGACCTTGCTCGGCGACGGCGACATGCTGGTCCTGACCGCCACGCAGCCGCTGACGCGCGTCCAGGGCGCGTTCGTCTCGGAGGACGAGCTGCACCGGGTCGTCGAGTTCCTGAAGCAGCAGGGCAAGCCCGTCTACGACGACTCCATCCTGAAGGCGCGCGAGGGGGCGGGCGACCGCGGCGGCTTCGACGACGAGGACGACCCGGTCTACGACCAGGCGCTCGAGCTCGTCGCGCGGATGGAGGAGGTCTCGGTCTCCAAGCTCCAGCGCGAGATGCGGCTCGGCTACAACAAGGCCGCGAAGATCGTCGAGCGGATGGAGCGCGAGGGCGTGGTCGGGCCGGCGAACGGCGTGAAGCCGCGCCAGGTCCTGATCCGGCCGATCGGGGAGACGAGCGCGATCCCGAACGTGTAGTGGGGGCCGGGGCCGGCGTCAGACCCGCATCCGGCGCTTCTCCTCGCCGGAGAGGATCCGCCGGATGTTCTCGCGGTGGCGGAGCACGATGAGGGCCCCGATCACGACGGCCGCCCAGGGGAACGGGCTCTTCCAGCCATACGTGACGAACGTGCCGAGGACGCACACCACGGTGCCGGCGAGCGACCCCACCGACGAGATCCGGGTGGCCGCGTAGGCGGCCGCCCAGGTGGCGAGTCCGGCCAGCGCCGCCCAGGGCGCGAGGACGAAGAAGATCCCGACCGCGGTCGCGACGCCCTTGCCGCCATGGAACTGGAGCCACACCGGGAAGAGGTGGCCGACGAACGCCGCGACGGCGACGAGGACGATCCAGATCTCGCCCCCCTCCGCGCCGGCGAACACCCGGCGCGCCACGAGCACCGGCACGATGGCCTTGAGCGCATCGAGCAGGATCGTCGCGACGCCGAGCTTCTTGTTCACCCTCGCGACGTTCGTGCCGCCGATGTTTCCGGAGCCGACCTTCCGGATGTCGACGCCGAGGAACACTCGCCCGAGCAGGTATCCGAACGGGATCGAACCGGCGAGGTAACCAACGGCCACGAGGAAGACGCCGACTGCGACGGTGCTCACGAGAGACCCTCCCGGACGACGAGCCAGGCCCAGTTCGCGAGGACCGCCGTGACGCCCAGCGCCGCGGCCGCCCGCGCTGCGCGGGGGCCGGGATCCGGGAGCGGTCCGCCGGCGGCGACGCGCACGAGGTCCGCGATCGCATAGAGCCATGCACCGGCCGCGAGCAGCGCGCCGAGCGGGCTCGCTCCGAACGCGCGGGACACCTCGCCGTGCGCGAGGTGTACGAACGCGTGCGTCATCCCGCACGTGGCGCAGGGGATCCCCGCGAGCCCGCGGAGCGGGCAGGTGAACGGGATCGCGAGCACCGGGACGAACCGCGCGACGAGGAGCGAGAGCAGCGCGATGGCGGCGAACACCTCCGCGTGGCCGAAGCGGCCCGTCTTGCGCCAGACGATCATCACAGGTTCGTGGGCTGCTGCCGCGCAGCGTCCTGGGCTCCCTTGAGGAGAGCCGGGACCGTGAGGCCGAGCGCGCCGCAGCAGCAGACGCAGAGGAGCGCAGCGGGCGCGAGCACGGCGGCGGCGGCCTTGCCCGTGCTGCACCGCTGAGCCGCCCCGAGGCCGATGATGACCGCCACGAGCCCCCACACGAAGGCGAGCAGGCCTCCGCACCCCGGGACCGCGAGGAGGAGCAGGAGCCCGTGGACGTAGGCGACCACCGTGAGCGTGGCGTCGAAGCCGCGTCCCGCCCCCCGGAACAGCTTGAGGAGGAGGTGCAGGATCGCTGCGCCGAGATAGATGAAGATGAGCGTGAGCAGCGGCGACAGGACCGCCTGCGCGACGATCGAGCTCCCCGACATCGCCTGCATGTACATGCGCACGAAGCGCGCCTGATCCTCGGGGATCCTCTGCAGCACCTGCTGCATCGCGACGATCGCCTGCTGCCCGGAGAAGTAGCCGTAGATCGAGCTCGCGACGTTCCCGATCGTCGAGGCGATGACGCCGAACAGGATCGCGGTCCCGGTCTGATCGATCCGCACGCGCGCGAAGAACTGCTGCGGCTGGGTCGCCACGAGCTTCCAGGTCTCGAAGAACGCGGAGAAGAAGCCGCGCGCGCGACGCTCGGCGAAGGGGGAAGGGGCCTCCGGTCCCGCCGGCCCGCGCGGCCCGCCCGGCGGAGGCGGGTAGCCGCCCCATCCGCCCCCGGGAGGAGGCGGCGGCCCCCAGCCCGGAGGGCCGTACCCCGGCGGGGGGACGGAAGGCGGCGGGAGACCGGAGCCGCCGCCGTGCGCCGGCGGAGGCGCAGCGGGAGGCGGTGGCTCCGGGGGCTGCTGCGGAGGCGCCGCCTCGGGAGCGCCCGCAGGAGCGGCGGGGTCCGGCAGGAGCAGCTCGGAGCCGCAGTGCGGGCACGTCTGGCGGCCGTACCGTTCGGTCGTGAAGGTGCCCTGACAGCGGGCGCAGCGCGCGAGCATGGCGCCGAGATTACCCCGTCCACCCCCGCGGGGCGACCTACTCGCGCAGCGCGCGGACCTCGTCGACGTTCACGCTGCCGCGGGTGCGATAGATCGCGATGACGATCGCGAGCCCGACCGCCGCCTCGGCCGCCGCCACGGCGATGACGAAGAACGCGATGGCGTGGCCGGAGACGGTCCCTGCCTGCCGCGCGAAGGCGAGGAAGGTCAGGTTCGCCGCGTTGAGCATCAGCTCGACGCTCATCATGACGATGAGCGCGTTCCGCTTGATGAGCACGCCGGTCAGGCCGATCGTGAACAGGATCGCGGCGAGGTACAGGAACCAGGAGACCGGGACCATCGTCAGATCCTCTCCTTCGCGACGACGACGGCGCCGACGATGGCGACCAGGAGGAGGAGGCTCGTGGCCTCGAACGGCAGCAGGAACTCCGTGAACAGCACGTTCCCGACCGCCTTCACCGTCCCGAAGGTGTTCTCGACCGTGCGCATCCCGCCGTCCGAGACGCGCGCGATGGCGGAGACGAGCACGGAGGCGAGCGCCACCGCCCCCAGCACGCCCAGGTACTGCATCGCCTTCTTGGGCTCCGTGCCGATGCGCGCTTCGCCGAGCGAGAGCAGCATGATGACGAACAGGAACAGCACCATCACCGCCCCCGCGTACACCAGGATCTGCATGAACGCGATGAGGTGCGCCGAGAGCAGCACGTAGATGCCGGCCATGAAGAAGAAGGCCGCGACGAGGTTCATCGCCGCGTACACCGGGCTGCGGGCCCAGAGGACGCCGGCCGCCGTCACGACGAGCGGGATTGCGAAGACGAAGAAGGCGATCTTCTCGGCCGTGATCATGGCTCGGCTCCCCTCGCGCTAGTACTTCACCGCGCCGACGACGGCGGGCCGGGAGGTCTGATCGGCGCCCCAGCCGTGCTCGCCGTACGGGCAGCGCCGCTCCTCGACGTGCCGCATGAACTCGTCGCGGAACTTCTTCACGAACGACTGGACGGGCATCGCCGCGGCGTCCCCGAGCGCGCAGATCGTGTTACCGGCGATGTTGCCGGCGATCTGCTCCAGCTTCTCGACGTCCGCTGCGGTGCCGCGGCCGTGCTCGATCTTCTCGACGATCCCCTCCATCCAGGAGGTGCCCTCGCGGCAGGGGGTGCACTGGCCGCAGCTCTCCTCCGCGTAGAACTTGGAGATGCGCGCGAGCGCCCGGACCATGCAGGTCGAGTCGTCGAAGACGATCACGCCGCCGGAGCCCGACATCGACCCGGCGGCCTTCACCGCGTCCACCTCGAGCGAGATGTCGATCTCGTCGCCGCGGAGCACCGGCGAGGAGGAGCCACCGGGGATCACGGCCTTCACGCCGCGGCCCCCGACGATCCCGCCGCAGTCCTCCATGATGAGCTTCTTGAGGTTGTACGCGGCCGGCTTCTCGTAGACGCCGGGCCGGTTCACGTGGCCCGAGACGCCGAAGAGCCGGGTGCCGCCGGTCTTCCCGAAGCCGAGCGCTGCGAACGCCTCGGCGCCGTTCTCGACGATCCAGGGGATGTTCGCGATCGTCTCGACGTTGTTGATGATGGTGGGCTTGCCCCAGAGGCCGACCACCGCCGGGAACGGCGGCTTGAGGCGCGGGTAGCCCTTCTTCCCCTCGAGCGACTCGAGCAGCGCGGACTCCTCGCCGCAGATGTACGCGCCCGCGCCCCGGTGGACGTGGATCTCGAGGTCGAAGTCCTTCTTGCCGAGGAGCTTCGTCCCGATGATCCCGGCGGCGCGCGCCTCCTGGATCGCCTTCTCGAGGATGCGCGCCTGCTTCGGGAACTCGCCGCGGATGTAGACGTAGGCGAGGTGGATGTCGAGCGCGTAGCAGGTGATCGCGATCCCCTCGATGAGCTGGTGGGGATCGTGCTCGATGATGTAGCGGTCCTTGAACGTGCCCGGCTCGGACTCGTCGGCGTTCACCGTGAGATAACGCGGGCGGACGTCCTTCGGAAGGAACGTCCACTTGAGCCCGGTGGCGAAGCCCGCGCCGCCTCGGCCGCGGAGGTTGGACTTCTTCACCTCGTCGACGATGGCGGCGGGGTCCATCCCGAGCGCCTTGTCGAGCGCGCCGTAGCCGCCGTCCGCCCGATAGCCGGCCAGCGCCGCGGAATCGGGCTTCCCCCAGCGCCTCGTGAGGATGAGCGTCTCGCTCACTTGAGCCCCTCCAGGATCTGCTCGACCCGCCGGATGTCCAGCCGCTCGTGCATCTCGTTCTCGTCGATCAGCATCGCCGGCGCGGTGCCGCACGAGCCGAGGCACTCCACCTCGCGCAGCGTGATGCGGCCGTCCCGCGTCGTGCCGCCGTTCTCGACGCCGAGCTTTCGCCTGAGGTGCTCGAAGATCTTCTCGCCGCCCGTGAGGCAGCAGGAGACGTTCGTGCAGATCTCGACGAGGTGACGGCCGAGCGGGTGCGTGTGAAACATCACGTAGAAGGTCGCGACCTCCTCCGCGCGCGTCGGCGAGGCGCCGAGACGGTCGGCTGCCAGCCGCTGCACCGCGGGAGAGCAGAAGCCGAAGATCTCCTGCCCGAGGCGCAGCGCAGGGAGCATCGCGGCGACCTTGCGATCGGGCGGATACCGATTCACGATCGCGGCGAGCTCGCGATCGAAGCGTTCGACCTTGTCGGGGGGAAGCACTTCGACCGCAGCGGCCAGCGCTGGATTCGTCATAAGGGTCCGAGAAGTCTGGGCGAAAGCCCGGGCAGGCTAGTGAGGGGGTGTGTGATTGTCAAGGACGGGACCGCACCACTTTGCGCGTCCGACGCGCGCTATACTCGCAGAGAAACGATGCCGCATGACAACGAGAAACGGCGCGATCCGCGCGTTCCGCTGGTGCTTCGAGTCGACTATCCGGGCGGCCAGGCCGTTCGCGACGCGACCGAGAACCTCTCCGCCGGCGGGATCTTCATCCGCACCGACCGGCCGCTGAGTGAAGGACAGCGCGTCCCGCTCCAGATCAGCTTCCCGGACCTGCTCGACCCGATGGTGGTCGAGGTCGAGGTGGTCCGCCACCGTGCAGCCTCCGCCGGCGGCCCCGCCGGCGTCGCGGTGAAGATCCCGGACGACCGGACCGACGATCGCGAGAAGCTCGCCCGACTGGCGGAGTCCTCCCGCGCCGGCGCCGGCGGCGCCAAGCGCGCGTTCCGCGTGCTCGTCGTCGAGGACAACCCGCACGTCGTCGAGATGTACGAGTACGCGCTCCGGAAGCTCGGGGGCGGCAACGACGTGACCGTCGCCGTCGAATACGCGCCGAATGGCCACGACGCCCTCACCCGCCTCTCCGACGCGCCGCGGATCGACCTCGTGATGGCCGACCTCTACATGCCGGTGCTCGACGGCTTCACGCTGATCGAGCGGATGCGGGCCGAGCCGTCGCTGATGGAGACGCCGATCGTGGTGATCAGCGCGGGCGCCGCGGACGCGCGGACGCGCGCCATCGACCTCGGCGTCGACGTGTACCTGCAGAAGCCCGTGCAGTTCTCCGACATCATCAGCACGGTCCGCACGCTCCTCCGCATACGATCGTAGCGGGGGGGACACTCGTCTCGGGGCCAAGAAAAAGCCCGCCGGCGGAGGAGCCGCCGGCGGGCGCGTATCGCGCGTAGGACGCGAGGAGCCTTACTTCTTGCCCTTCTTGTTGAACGTGTCCTTCATCGACTTCGACGGCGTGATCTTCACGACCGTCTTCGCCGGGATCTTGATCTGCTCGCCCGTGGCCGGGTTGCGGCCGATGCGGGCCTTGCGATCGACGAGCTTCACCGCGCCGAGGCCGCCGAGGGGGATCTTGCCCTCGTTCTTCAGCCTCTTCATGACGGTCTCCTCGACCGCCGCGAACACCGCCCGAACCTGGCCCTTCGGAACCTGCGAGGTCTCGGCCACCGCCTGGTAGAACTGAGCCTGCGTCATGTAGGGAATCCCTCCTGTCGCACGCCGCGTCAGGCGGCGAATTGGCTCGGGTGATATCGCTTCCGGATCCCCGCGTCAACCAAACAGACGCACGATCCCCCTGTAAAACGGGCCTCCCGTGAGGATCCCCCGCCCGGAGGCGCGCCGCTACCGGAGCGCCGCGACGATCTCGAAGACGATGAGGGCGATGATCGCCACCTCGAGGAGCTCCGCGCGGCTCGTGTCGGCGGCGTCGCCGGTGAGGTCGTTCACGTCCGCCACGAGCTTCTGCTTCCGCAGCACCGTCTCCTGCCACGCCGGGAGGCGGAACCGGCGCACCGCCGCCTGGTAGAGGCGGGCGAGGTAGAAGTCGCCCACGATTTTCACCGCGTTTTCGAGCCTTTCCGTCATCTCGGACAGCTCGAGCAGCAGCGCGGCCGTGTCGCGCTGCAGCTTGCGGTAGCGGCGGGTGAAGATGTTCGCGACCGGGCTCCCCCCCGCCTCGATCTCGTCGTAGATGCGGTGCAGCTCGCGATCGAGCAGCGCGTCGTAATATCGCAGCTCGAGCAGGTGGGCGGTCGCGAACTCGAGCAGGTCCGGGATGTCCTCCACGCCCGACGGCTCGACGACCAAGGCGCTGTTCCAGTGGAGCACCGCGAGGTCGTCCTCGAGGTACGAGTAGTGGTGCGTCAGGATCTCCTGGCGCTCCGCGGGAGAGAGCGGCACGCCGCTCGTCTCGCCGAGGAGCAGCTCGGGGATCGGCGTCCGCGAGAGGAGATCGAGGGCGCGCAGCGGCCCCCCCTCGAACCGGCGCACGAAGAAGACCTGGTAGCTCTCCAGCCCTTCCCACGCGTGCGGCCGCTCGAGCGCCGGGCCGAGCGCACGCGCCAGCTCGTCCGCCTCCCGGCGCGCCGCGAGATCGAGCGCGGGGGTGGGCTCCACGAAGAGCTCCTCCGCGAGCCGGACGAGCTCCGCGAGCGTCGCGCCGGGCGGGATCGGCAGCTTGTAGAGGATCGAGACGACGCCGTAGTCGTAGACGTGCGCGCTCGCCTCGGCGGTCCGGCCGCCGGACGTGAGCGGCACCTCGCGCGCCCCGAGGCCGAGGTGCACCGGCGGTCGCGGGAACTCGAGCGCGGAGCCGGACTGGGCGCCCTCGAGTCGGAGGCGCGACTTCGGCGCGCCCGCGGCCGCCTCCGCCGCGGCGAGGTCCACCGCGTCGGCCACGTCGAACATCCGGTACACGTAGACCGTGCCGTCCGCGATGCGCACGCCTTCGTCCGCCGCCTTCACGCGGCGAGCTTACCCGACCCCGCCGACGACTCCCGCGGATCCTCGTGGCGACGCCCCGTCGGAGCGCTCCGGCGGGCGGATGCCGCTCGAGCGCATCCCGTAACCCCTCGCCGTCGCGAGGCGCACGATTCCGTCGTCGCGAGGCACGATTCCGTCGCCGAGCGGGGCGCGCGATGCGCTCTACGTTCCGACGATGCGGAGCGGCGGGGCCGCCGGCGCGCGGTGAGGGAACTGGAGGAGGTACTCGCCCGAGAAGCACGCGTCGCAGAAGGTCTTCCGCTCGGCTCCGACCGCGGCGTAGAGCCCGTCGAGCGACAGGTACCCGAGCGTATCCGCGGTGACGTAGGTCGCGATCTGATCGACCGAGTGGCTCGCCGCGATGAGCTCCTGCCGCGTGGGGGTGTCGATCCCGTAGTAGCAGGGCCAGGCGGTCGGCGGCGAGCTGATGCGGAGGTGGACCTCGCTCGCGCCCGCCGCGCGGATCATCTTCACGATCTTCCGGCTCGTCGTGCCGCGGACGATCGAGTCGTCGACCACCACGACGCGCTTGCCCGAGAATACACCGCGCAGCGCGTTGAGCTTGAGCTTCACCCCGAAGTGGCGAATCGACTGCTGGGGCTCGATGAAGGTGCGCCCCACGTAGTGGGAGCGGACGAGCCCCATGGTGAAGGGGATGCCGCTCTCCTCGGAGTAGCCGATCGCGGCCGGCACGCCCGAGTCGGGCACGGGCATGACGAGGTCCGCCTGGACCGGGTGCTCGATCGCGAGCCGCTTGCCCATTGCGTGGCGCGCCTCGTACACGGACTTGCCGAAGAGCACCGAGTCCGGCCGGGCGAAGTAGATGTGCTCGAAGACGCAGCGCCCGAGCCGCTGGGGCGGCCGGCTTCCCGGGAAGAGCCGCTCGCTCCGCATCCCCGACTGGTCGATGATCACCACCTCGCCCGGCTCGACCTCGCGCACGTACTCGGCCTCGATGAGGTCGAGCGCGGTGGTCTCGGAGGCGAGGACCCAGCTCTCCTTGAGCCGCCCGAGGACGAGCGGACGGAAGCCCATGGGATCGCGGGCGCCGACGAGCGCGTGCGGGGTGAGGAACAGGATCGAGTACGCCCCGACGACCTTGCCGAGCGCCTCGCGGATCGCGCCGAGGAGCTGCTCGCTCGAGCCGGTCGCGCCGAGAGAGCGCGCGCGGGCGATGAGGTGGACGATCACCTCGGTGTCGGTCGAGGCCTGGAAGATCGAGCCCTGGTTCTCGAGCTCGAATCGGAGCTGCTCGGCGTTGATGAGGTTGCCGTTGTGGGCGACCGCCACCGCACCGCCTGCGTACTGGACCGCGATCGGCTGCGCGTTCTTGAGATGCGACTGCCCGGTCGTCGAGTAGCGGACGTGGCCGATGGCCGCGAACCCCTTCAGGCGGGCGAGGACCTCCGCGTCGAAGATGTCGGCGACGAGCCCCATCTCGCGGTGGACGTGCAGCGTCTCGCCGTCGGTGGAGACGATGCCGGCCGACTCCTGGCCGCGGTGCTGCAGCGCGTGCAGTCCGAGGTAGGCGTAGTTCGCCGCTTCCTCGGACTGGCCCTGGGCCCAGATCCCGAAGACCCCGCACTCTTCCTTCTGCTTGTCGAAGACGGCGTCGTACCCCATGAGCGCGGCGGAGTATAACGGTCCACGCTTGAAATATCTCCCCACCCGGCCGGCCTCTCGCGCACTGGTTCTCGTGGTCGGGATCCCCGCGATCCTCCTCGGGGTCGCGTCGCTGCCGTGGCGGGCGGACCGGGGTTCCGCGCCGCCGCGCGTCATCGCGGCCGCTCGTGGGTCGGGCAGCCTGTCGGCCGGGGTGGGCGAGGTGCGGTTCGCGCTCCCGGCCGGGGTACCCATCGGAGGTTTCGCCCGGCTCTCGTATGAGAGCGAGGGTGGCGCCGGGCCGGTCGGCGCACGCGCGGTCGTCCTCTCGGCGCCCGGGTGCAAGGTCGCCATCGCGTCGGCGGAGATCCTGCTCGTTCCGGAGGCACTCGAGGCGGCGGTCCTCGCGCGGGTGTCGGATCTCGGTCTCTCCGGGCTCGTGCTGGGGGCGACCCACACGCACGCCGGGCCGGGGGCCTACTGGCAGCACCCGCTCGGCGAACGGATCGCGACGGGCCGGTACGACCCCCGGGTGGCCGACGCGATCGCGGGGGCCATCGCCGACGCGATCCGGCGTGCGGCCGAGGCGCTCGCGCCCGCACGCGTCTCGGTCGCCCGCGGGACGGCTGGCGACCTGGCGCGGAGCCGCTCGGGCGGCCTCGAGGATGCGCCCCTGACCGTCGTCCGCCTCGATCGCCCCGACGCGACCCCGGTCGCCGAGGTCACGGTCTTCGCGGCGCACCCCACGATCCTCGGAAAGGCGAACCACTCGATCTCCGGCGACTGGCCAGGCCGCTTCCTCGCGCGCGGCGCGCACGGCCTGCGGGTCCTCCTGCAGGGTGCCATCGGTGACCAGAGCGTCGCCGGGCCGGACGCGGGCGATCCGGACGCGTACGCGGCGTCGGTCTCCCAGCGCGTCGACGCGCTCGCCTTCGGCGCGCCGGATCCCGCGCCGCCGCTCGCGTTCGCCGAGGTGGAGGTCCCGCTCCCGCTGCCCGAGCCGGGCGCCGCTCCGGCGTTCCTGCGGCCGGCGGCGCGGAACCTCGTCTTCGAGGCGCTCCGCCTGTCCTCCCGCGCGACGGCGCGCGTCGAGGCGGTGCGCATCGGCCCCGCGCTGCTCCTCGCGGTCCCGGGCGAGCCGGTCGCGCAGGTCGCGTCCGGGTGGCGCGCTTCGCTGCCGGACGGCGCCGCGATCGTCTCTCTCATCGGCGGGTACGTCGGCTACGTCGAGGCGCCCGAGCGCATGGCGAAGGGCGCGGGCGAGACGGGCCGGACCTACTACGGCCCCGACCTCGCCGCGCGCCTCGGCGCCGCGGTGAAGGCCGCGGTGGACGCCGTCGGCGCGACGAGGTAGCGCCCGGCTCGCGCTAGCCTTCCCGGCGCAGCGGCGGCAGCTCCGCGTAGCCCTCGGCGCGGGGCACCCCGCGCAGCATGGCCGCGAGCGGCTCGGGCGGCGCGACGAGCCTGCGGGCGCGGAGATCGAGCCACCCTCCCGCGATCACGATCCGTGCGCAGGGCGTCCCGTCCGCCTTCCGGAAGTCGTGCGCGTACTTGAAGCGCGCCCCCTCGGGCGAGAGACCGAGCACCGCCACCTCGACCTCGACCGCCTCGCCGAGGCGCACCTCGCGCAGGTAGTCGATCTCCTCGCGGAGGATCACCGGGCCGAACCCCATCTCGACCATCCGCTCGAACCCGAACCCCCGCTCGGTCAGGTATCCGAGCCGCGCGTCGACCGCGTACTCGGAGTACGCGGTGTTCCGCATGTGGCCGTTCGCGTCGCAGTCGGCCCAGCGCACGGTGAACGTCTTGGCGTAACGCCCCATCTCGCCTCCGGTGGAGCGTCGTTCCCTATCGCAACGCGGCGCGGAGCGCTCCGCCCGAGATGGGATCAG
Source organism: uncultured delta proteobacterium (assembly GCA_963721145.1). Lineage (GTDB taxonomy): Bacteria > Myxococcota > Myxococcia > Myxococcales > Anaeromyxobacteraceae > Anaeromyxobacter. The sequence continues at coordinate 1,748,173 of CAVRIC010000002.1, forward strand.
AACTGGAACGCGAGCGCGGCCCGGTCGGCCTCGACGCGCGACTTCCAGCCGAGCACGCCCGCGGTGGCCGCGAACACCGCCGCCGCGCCGGCCGAGAGATAGGTGTTGCGCACCGCAGTCCGCGACTCGTCGCGCAGCTCCCGGTACCGCGTCGCATCGGACCCGGGGGCGAGGACGCCGTCGGGGCCCACCATCGCGTCGGCGTCGGCGGAGGCCTGCCGCGCGGCGAGCCCCTGGTGGATGGCGAGGCCGGCGAAGATGCCGACGAGGAAGGCCGACCCGTACGCCGCCGGGCGCATCCAGCCGCGCCGCCCGGTGGGCGACGACGACCCGGACGACTCCGGCGCCGGCGCGATGGGCGGTGCGAACTGGCGGGGGGTCACGGCGAGATCGGCGGGCGCGCGCGCGGCGATCGCGTCCTCGGAGGCGGGCTGCTTGGCGCCGGCGGGCGGGCGCGGCGCGGGCAGGGCCGCGGCTCCCGAGGGCAGCTTCGGCGGAGGGGAGAGCGGAATGGAGACGGGTGCGGCCGCCGGTGCACGCGCGGGCAGCTTTGGCCCGACGGCCACCGGAGGCGCCGCCCGGGCGAGGTCGGTGCGGTCCTTCACGTCGCGCGAGGACTGGCCGGTGAGGAGGAACGCCGCGAGCGCGCCGAGGTTCGCGGCCGGGACGCTGCCGGCAACCATCCGGACCGACCCCTCGCGGAGCAGGGATCCGTTCCGGACGTCGTAGATCGAGCCGAGCAGGAACAGGGCGTCGCCCTCCGCCACGCGGCTCACCGCGATCACGCGGTCGACCCCGAGCCACGCGCCGGCCCGGACGATCCCCTCGCTCCGGCGCGGCAGCCCGAGCGCGAGCCCCGGACCGGCGTGGACGCGCAGCGCCTCGGCGAGCGCGAAGTCGAGCACCACGGCCCGGTCCTCCGGCTGGAGATCGACGCGGAAGCTCGGCACGTGCAGCGAGCCGGACGCGCCGCCGACGCGGTAGACGCCGGCCGGCAGCCACAGCGAGAGCGGCGTGGATCCCATCGCGCGCCCGTTCACGAAGACCGTCCCCTGGAACCCCTCCGCGGTGACCTGGAGCTTCCGCGCGGGGAGCGCGCGCACCTTCGCCTTCACGTGGTCGAACTTGCGGCGGTAGGACGGCGAGTACTGCTCGGGGTCGGGCTGCACGGTGGGCTCGGTGCGGGCGACCGCGGACATGGCCTCGTCCGCGTCCTTCTCGCGGCCGATCGTGAGCGCGGCGTGCCCGAGCCGCAGCTGCGCGCGGACCCACTGGGCGTAGGACTCGTCCGACTCGGGCAGGCTCTCGAGGTCCTCGACGATCGCCTTGAGCGTGCGGATGGCGCTCTCGAACTCGCCGTTCTGGTACACCGCGAGGGCGCCGCCGTAGGCGCGGTCGAGCTCGGTGACGGTCGCGTTCGAGCGCTGGCCGAGCAGGCGCGCCCGCATCGTGGGGACGTCCTCGATGCCGCCGATCCGGTCGCGGCACGCGGCGCGGACCTGGTGGGCGAGCTCGGCGAGATCCGCGTCGGGGCCGGCGGGCGGGTCCGCCACCGCGACGACTGCGAGCTTCTCGAACGCCGCCGCGGGCGACGCAGCGGCGACGAGGAGCGCGAGCGCCAGCCGCCGGATCATGGCTGCGGCCCCGCGCGGTTCGTGTTGCGGGGGTCGTGGAACGCCTTGGGCCATGGGGCGGTGCCGTCGAGCGCGCCGTCGACGATGACGGCGCGGAGGACCCCGTCGGCGCCCGCGAAGAAGGCGGTGCTCAGGATCTGTCCAGGCGGCTGACCGGGCGGCGTGTAGATGTTGGGGGGCTGGAGCCCCGCCGCGAACTGGTGGTTCCACGCGCTCGTTCCATCCGGCCGTAGCGCGTGGATCGTCCCGGCGTCCGTTGAAACGATGAACGGAGCTGCCGGCGAATCGAGCACGAGCGGAGTGCGCGCGGCACCACCCAGGTCCGGCGTCGCCCACGATCCGACAGCCGTGCCGGTTGCCGACCAACGGGTGAGTCTTTTCGACTCCTCGGGTACGAGGATGTCTCCGCCGGAAAGGACGGCGACTCCTGCGGACGGGACACCGGTCGTCGAGATCTGCTCGGGATCGCCGCCCGCCGTCAGAATGCGCTTGAGCAGGCCCTGCGCGCCGTTGTTCGACGCAACGAGCAGCGCACCATCTGCTGCCAGTGGAACGTTCACCGACGACCCGATGGTGACGACAAATGACGCGTCGACGGTCGGGGCTCCGGAAACAACGTTCAACCGCCGAAGTGCTCCGGACGATACGAGATAGATCGATCCACTCTCGACGACGCTGCCGAGTGACGTCGCGAATCCCGGAGTGCTGTTCAGGTAGCCGCCTGACGTGACGGTGAACACGAACCCTGACTGCGACACTGCAACCACTCGGTTGTCTGCTGTTAGCGAAAGGGAACCGCGAATCGAGCCGCCCGTGTTCGTCGTACGAACGGTGCTCTGCCAGCTACCGGGCGCGGTCGTCGCTACCTCGTAGACGAAATTGTCCTCGCTCCCGATCCAGACCGACGCGTCGAGAACTAACGGTGCCGCCGTGATTTGCCCCGCGCCGACCGCGACGGAAGTGAGCCCGGCACCGTCCCACGGCACGAAGTACACCTTCCCATTCGTCCCAGCCGCCACGACGGTGCCGTCTGGCATCACTGCAGGCGCGGTCAGGCTGAACACTCCCGAATCGAGCGCTTTCTCGAAACGGACCCGCGTCACCATGGTGGCGCTGCCGCTCGCGCTCGCCGGGTTCCTCGCCCCATCTCGCGCCGTGACGGTGACGGTGACCGCGTGCTCCACGTAGTCGAACGGGAGCTCCCGCAGCGCGACGTTTGCGACCCACTTGCCCGCGGCCGGCGTCATCGCCACCGGCGGGCCGCCGATGTCGAGCGCGAGCTCCGCCCCGAGCACCTCGGCGTCGTCGGTCACGTTCGCCTCGACGCGAAGGACGGAGTCGCGCAGACAGGGCACGGGACACGTGACCGTCACGCCCGACACGCTCGGCGGGACCGCATCGGACCAGCAGACGTTCCCGTCCGTGGTCCGCGAGCAGTACGAGCCGGCGGGGCAGTCGGTGCTCGCGGAGCACTCGGCCCGGTCGTGCACGGAGCCGCACGCGGCGGCGAGAGCTGCGAAGATGATGGCGAGCGAGCGCATCGTGCCCCTAGAACGCGTACCGCCAGGTGAGGCCGCCCGCGACGGCGGCGGTGCCGACGCCGAGGAGGACGCCGCTCGCGGTGCGCCGGCTCCTCCAGTCGGCGCGCGCGCGGGTGTAAGCGGCCGGGTCCGTCGCCCCGTTCGCCTCGTCGGCGGCGGAGCGCGCCTGCACCGCCACGGCGACCCCGGCCACGAAGGACGCGACGCCGGCGCCGAAGGTCGCCCACGCACCCAGGTGGCGGGGCCGCGCCGCTGGCTGCGAAGGCAACGCGCCCAGCAGCTCCGAGAGCGCGCCCCGGAGCGGCGCCGCCGCGTCCGCTCCCGGCGCGACCTCCACTGAACGCCGCGCGCGCTCCGCCTCGCTCTCGGCGTCGGCGAGGACGAGGACGTAGCGGCTTCCCTGCACGCGCCCCTCCGCCGTGGCCGACACCGCGTGCGCGAGGCCGACTCGGCGCGCGGCGCGCGCGCTCTCCGCGGGGTCGTCGCACACGACGCCGTAGTCGAGGAAGCGCCCCGTCGCCTTCGCGGCGTCGAGCACGGCGTCGCCGCGCGCGAGCGCGGGGTCGCCGGCGATCCTCGGACGACAGAGGAGGATGCGATCGCCGCCGGCCGCCGAGGCGAGCGCGAGGGCAAGGGTCAGCGCACCGGAGACGGCCATGTCGGTCCTCGCCCTCTCTGGATCGTCGAGCGAAGCAGTTAGGTTCAGCACACCCGCGCTGCCAGTGCAAGCCTCGCGCGCGTGACGCAGAGGCAAGAACCCCGCGCCACCAGGGGAGTTTCGCGAGGGGGCGGCGGCCGATCCGCGGACCGAGGTCCGCGCGCGCGACCGCCGCGTGCGCCGCGAGCCCCGGAACCCCGCGGATCGCCGTGTTCGCGGTTCGGAACGATCGTCGCACTTGGGCGCGGCGCGGCATGCGCCGCCCTTCACCCCGGAGACCCCATGCCGACCCGTTCTCGACACGCCGTCCTGCTCCTCGCAGCCGCCCTGGTCCTCGCGTGCTCATCCGCCGTCGAGTCCGCCGGGTGTCGTTCCGACGCGGAGTGCCCGGCAGCCTCGCGCTGCCAGGCCTCGAGCTGCGTCGCCGACGCGACGCCGATCGCGGCGATCCGGCCGCTCGCGGCCGTCGAGGAGTTCGCGCTCGTGGAGCTCGACGGCAGCGAAAGCCGCGACGGCGACGGCGACCTCCTCCAGCACCTCTGGACGGTGCGGTCCGTGACGGCTCCGTGCGAGCCACCCCAGGTCGCGAGCGCGGACCCGATCGCCCGCGTCCGGTTCGGCTGCCCGGGTCGCTACGAGGTGTCCCTCTCCGTGCGCGACGCGCTCGGGGTCGAGAGCGCGCCGGTCGCGATCGAGGTGGACGCCGTCCCCTCGAGCGGGGCGCCCGTCGTCGTGGCGGGCCCGGACGTCTCGGCCGACCACGCGTGCAGCGGAGAACCGCTGCTCTGCCGACCCGTCGACCCGGTCGCCCTCTCCGCCTCGACGACCGTCCCGGGTCTCTCGCTGCGGTGGACCGTCGAGCCGCCGCTGGAGCGCCCGCTCGATGCCGGAAGGCGGATCCGGTTCTCGCCCGGGCCGGGCTCCGCCACGCCGACCGCGTCCATCGAGACGGACGGGAGCGCGATCTCGGGCGACTGGATCTTCCGGGTGGAGGCGCGGGACGCGTTCGGCGTCCTGGGGGCCGCGTACACGCGCGTGAGCGTCCGGAACCAGGCTCCCGTCGTCGTCGCGGACTCGCCCGCGCCGTTCCCGCACGCCTTCGATGCAGCCAGCTCCCGCTTCACGTCCTCGGGCGAGATCGGGTGGGGGGTGGTCGACCCGGACGGCGATCCGATCGAGCTCGCTGCGACGTGGCGCCATGTCGGCGACGGGGGCGCGCCGTTCTCGGGCGAGCTGTCGCCCGGAAAGGCGACGTTCTCGCTCGAGGTCCCCTACGCGACGCCCGCCGACGCGCTACTCCTCCGCGGCGGTGAGGGCCTCGCACGGACCATCGAGATCGTCGCGCGCGATTCGAACCGCGGCGAGGGACGCGCGAATGTCGCGGTCGAGATCGGCAACCGGCCGCCGCAGCCCGCAGGCGGCCTCGTCGACACGCGCGTGCCGCACACGTTCGACGCCCGGCGCTCGCGTTACGTGGCGCACGTCCAGCTCGGCGCCTGGATCGATCCCGACGGCGATCCGCTCTTCGGCGGCACGGGCACCGCGCCGTGCGATGCGGTGTCCGTCGTGGACGGGAACGCGAGCGCGGAGTGCTCGGTTTCGTTCGACGGGGTCCCCGCCGTGGATCGCATCGCGGGGCACCGCTCCGTGTCCGTCCCGGTCCGCGACCCGTGGGACGTCACGGCCACCGTCCCCCTCTACGGGATCGACATCCTGAACTCGCCGCCCACGCTGGCGCTGGGCAACTCGCTCGGGACGATCTGCATCGGCTCACCCGTCACGAGCATCTTCGGGACATGGTGTCCCGTCCCGGCAACCGAGTACTCGGCGATCGCCGTGGCCACGGACCCGGACGGCGATCCGGTCCTCGTCCGCGCCATCCCGATCTTCGCCGCAACGGCGATCCCGGAGCAGGCGGTCTGCATGACGCCGGAGTGCCTGCCCATCCGGTTCATCCAGTCGGCGACCCGCGCGACGTGCACGACCTACCATTCCATGCCTCGGAACTACCTCTCGGCGTCGGACGGAATCGGCGAGGTGCTGGTCGCTGCGTCCCCGACGCCGCTCTGGCCGAATGCCTTCGGCGGGCTCGCGATGGGGTGCAACCGGTTCTGACCCGGATGCGCGACAAGCCCCGCCGTTCAGGGCGGGGAGGATAGCGCCCGGGAGGGCGGGGCTCGATGCCCCGCTCTTCCGATTCAGTCCGGTCGCTGCTGCTGCTCGATGTACTGGCGCACGATGGCGATCGGGGCGCCACCGCAGGACGCGGCGAAGTAGCTGGGGCTCCACAGCACGCCCTTCCAGTACCGTTTCGCGATGTCGCGGCGCGCTTGCCGCAGGAGACGGCTGGAGACCCCCTTCATGCTGTTCACGAGGCCGGAGACAGAGACCTTCGGAGGGTACTCCACCAGCAGATGCACGTGGTCCTCCTCGCCGTCCATCTCGACCAGACGGGCCTCGAAGTCGCAGCACACCGCGGCGAAGATCTCCCGCAGTCGTTCGATGGCGGGCCCATCGAAGACCCGGCGGCGGTACTTGGCCACGAAGACCAAATGCACGTGCAAGTTGAAGACGCAGTACCGGCCGCGTCGGATCTCGCTCTCGGCTGTCATAGGCCAAGTGTATCGTGCGTTCATGCGACTGTTGAAGGCCTACCGCTTCAGGCTCGAGCCCACGCCGACTGTGGCGCGGGAGATGGGCCGCGTGGCGGGATGCTGCCGCTTCGTCTTCAACCGAGGCCTGGCGCTGGAACGTGAGCGGTTCGAGAGGAAGGAGAAGCACCTCGGGTACGCCGCCTTGTGCAAGGAGCTCACGAGCTGGCGCCATGCGCCGGACACGGAGTTCCTGGCGTCCGCGCCCATCCACGCGCTCCAGCAGGTGCTCAAGGATCTGGACCGCGCGTACCGCAACTTCTTCGAGGGCAGGGCCGACCTGCCCCGCTTCAAGAAGAAGGGCCGCCATGATGCGTTCCGGTACCCGGACCCGAAGCAGTTCGCCGTGGACGACCGGCACGGCCGGGTGAAGCTGCCCAAGCTCGGCTGGGTGCGCTACCGCAGGAGCCGCGCGGTGAGCGGCACGCCGAGGCAGCTCACGATCTCGCGCGAGGGTGAGCACTGGTTCGTCTCCATCCAGACGGAGCAGGAGGTCGCGGCGCCCGTCCACCCGGCGAACAGCGCCATCGGCCTGGACGTGGGCGTGGTGAAGTTCGCCGCGCTCTCGAGCGGTGAGACCTTCGCGTCAGTGAGCAGCACCCGAAAGTACGAGAAGAAGCTGGCGCGGGAGCAGCGAGCCCTCGCGCGCAAGGAGAAGTACAGCAACAACTGGAGGAAGCAGAAGGCCCGCATCGGACGCCTGCACATGAAGATCGCCCGCATCCGCAACGACTTCCTGCACAAGACGAGCACGACCATCAGCAAGACCCACGCGCTGGTCGTTCTCGAGGACTTGTCGGTGAAGTCGATGAGCCGAAGCGCTCGGGGTACGGTCAACGCCCCGGGGCGGAATGTCCGCGCGAAGGCGGGCCTCAACAAGTCGATCCTCGACCAGGGCTGGGCCGAGTTCCGGCGGCAGCTCGAGTACAAGCAGACCTGGCGCGGGGGGATGGTGATCGCCATCGACCCGCGCAACACGAGCCGGACATGCCCCATCTGCGGGCACGTCTCGGCCGAGAACCGGAAGACTCAGGCCGTGTTCCGGTGCGTTCTTTGCGGCCACGCAGAGGACGCCGATGTGAACGCGGCGCGCAACATCTTAGCGGCGGGACTTCGCCGTGATCGCCTGGGAGATACGAAGAGCGCAGGAGGGCTCCCGGCCCAGGAACCCACCGTGTCGGAGGCAGCGTGAGCCGCCTCTTAGCCGGAATCTCCGGTCTTCAGGCCGGAGAGGATGCCAATGTCACGCGTTCGACAGCGAGAAGTGCGCGGTGTCCCGGCGGAGTACGCTCGGGATGCCGTCGCGCCAGGCCGTCGCGAGCTCGGCGACAGCGACCGAGAGCGCTCCCTGGATCTCGAGCCGGTCGCCGCCGACGACGCCGAGGCGGATGACCGGCGCGCCGCACTCCTGGGCCAGGTCCAGGAACCGGCGCGCGTTGGCGTTCGGGAGCGAGACCACGATGCGGCTCGCGTCCTCGCCGAAGAGGACGAAGTCCTTCCGGGTGGGGAACGGGATCCGGACCGCCGCGCCGATGAACGGGGCGGCGGCTCCCGCGGGCGCATCGTGCATCATGCAGCACTCGGCCAGCGCCACGGCGAGGCCGCCGTCGGAGCAGTCGTGCGCCGAGGAGAGGAGCCCCTCGCGCACCGCGCGGCGCACGGTCTCCTGGACCGCCTTCTCCTTCGCGAGGTCGAGCGCGGGCGGGCGCCCCGCCTCCTTGCCGTACTCCGCGGCGAGGTACTCGGAGCCGCCCACCTCGCCCTGGATCGACCCGACCAGCGCGACGATGTCCCCCGCGCTCCGGAACGCGCTCTGGCACGTCTTCTCGACCGGCTCGACGAGGCCCACCATCCCGACCGACGGCGTCGGGAGGATCCCCTGCCCCTCGGTCTCGTTGTAGAGCGAGACGTTCCCGGACACGACCGGCGTGCCGAAGGCGCGGCACGCGTCGCCGATGCCGCGCACGCACTCGGCGAACTGCCACATGATCTCGGGCTTCTCGGGGTTCCCGAAGTTCAGGCAGTCGGTGATGGCGATGGGCTCGCCCCCGACGCAGGAGATGTTGCGAGCGCACTCCGCGACCGCGTGCATCGCGCCGAGGTGCGGATCGAGGAAGCACCAGCGGCCGTTCGCGGCGACCGACAGCGCGATCCCCTTCCGCGCGTGGCGCTCGTCGCCCACTGCCAGCCGCACCACCGCCGCGTCGCCGCCGGGACGGACCGCGCCGACGAGCCGGACCATGTGATCGTACTGGCGGTAGACCCACTCCTTCGAGGCGATGGTCGGACGCGCGAGCAGCCGGAGCAGCGCGGCGCCGAGGTCCGGCGGCTCCGCGAGGGTCGCGGGGTCGAACTGATGAAGCTCGGGGAGCGCCGGGTGCGGCTTCATGGGCCGCTCGTACTTCGGGGCGCCCTCGGTGAGCGGGTCGACGGGGAGATCGGCGACGACCTGGCCGTGCCAGAGCGTGCGCCAGCGGCCGGTCGGCGTCACCTTGCCGATCACGGCGACGTCGAGGTCCCACTTCTGGCAGATGCGACGGACGACGTCCTCCTTCCCCTCGGCGGCGACGAGGAGCATCCGCTCCTGCGACTCGGAGAGGAGGATCTCGTACGGCGTCATCCCCTCCTCGCGCAGCGGGACTTGGTCGAGGAAGAGGTCGAGGCCGTTTCCGCCGCGGCCGGCCATCTCCACGGAGGACGAGGTGAGGCCGGCCGCGCCCATGTCCTGGATCCCGACCACCGCGTCCGTCTGGAACAGCTCGAGGCACGCCTCGAGGAGGAGCTTCTCCATGAACGGATCGCCGACCTGCACGGTCGGGCGCTTCTCCTCGGTCGACGCGTCGAACTCGGCTGACGCCATCGTCGCGCCGTGGATGCCGTCGCGCCCGGTCTTCGCCCCGATGTACATGACCGGGTTGCCGACGCCCGCGGCGGTGCCGCGGAAGATCTTGTCCGCAGGCAGGATGCCGAGCGTGAACGCGTTCACGAGGCAGTTGCCGTTGTACGACGGGTGGAACATCACCTCGCCACCGACGGTCGGCACGCCCATGCAGTTGCCGTAGCCCCCGATCCCGGCGACGACGCCCTCGAGCAGGTAGGCGGTCTTCGGGTGGGCGGGGTCGCCGAACCGGAGCGAGTTCATGGAGGCGATCGGGCGGGCCCCATGGTGAAGACGTCGCGCAGGATGCCGCCCACGCCGGTGGCCGCGCCCTGGTACGGCTCGATGTAGCTCGGGTGGTTGTGGCTCTCCATCTTGAAGGCGGCCGCGAGCCCGTCGCCGAGGTCCACGACGCCCGCGTTCTCGCCCGGCCCCTGCAGCACGCGCGGACCGGTGGTCGGGAACGTCTTGAGATGGACGCGGGACGACTTGTAGGAGCAGTGCTCGCTCCACATGACCGAGAAGACGCCGAGCTCCGTCAGGGTCGGGGCGCGCCCGAGGTGGCGCACGATGCGGTCGTACTCGTCCGGCTTGAGCCCGTGCTGCGCGACGATCTCGGGCGTGATCTTCTCGCTCATGAGGCCGCGGATGATAGTCGCGGCCGAGCCAGATTTCGACCCTCGCGAGGAGGCGCGCGGGGGAGCGGGCGCTAGTAGGCGTTGCAGATCGCCTGGGCGGTGCCGGACGTCGTCACGAAGCAGGGCGCCGTTCCGAGGAGGTTGTCGACGCGGCTGTCATCCACGGCCGTACCAGTCACCGGCCCGTTCGATCGAAGCTTCGCGGTCGAGCGTCCGGAGAGCGCGACCACGGCCGCGCTCGTGACGTACTCCGTGGCATCGAGCAGCGCGTCGCCACCGAGCGACGCGTCGATGACGTCGCCGCCGGTGCCGCTGACCGCGACGCGTGCGCTTCCGGACGCCTCGACCGTGAACAGGGGTGCCGCGGCATTGTTCACGTCCACCGTGACGATGCGGTCGCCCTCTGCATCGCCGGCCGCGCGAACGAAGACGAACGACGGGACCGACACGACGACGCTCGGGGGGATGGTGGGGACGTAGGCCTCGGTGACGCTGACGCGCAGGACTTGGATGGTCGTCAGGCCGAGGGGCTCGGCCACGACCGACGTGTCGATGTGCGGGACGATGTTGGAGTCGCCGATGACCCTGAGCGTCTGCGGCTCGCCGGACGTCACAATCGCGGAGACTCCGTCCTGGACGTGGATGCCGACGAATGGCCCGCGCTCCCGCGGCTCCTCGAGGTAGACGCCGTTCCCCTGCACGCGCGGGTTGCAGCCGACGAGGAGCGTCACCGCCACGAGCGCGCACGCCGTGAACGAAAATCCATGCACCCTCGAAGGTCCGAGGGCGGGGAAGGTGGGCGCGGACCCCACCCCGGCATCCCCGCAGCGGCCCGTGTTCGGTGAAATGGCGGAGGATTCGGTGGAGAGGCGCATGCGGTCCGTCCCGGGGCGGCGGCCCCTCGGCCGCGCGTCCCTGCTCGAGCAGAAGTTAGTTGCAACGCGCTCGCCAGGAGGACCGCCCGGCGGGTCGGCCCGAGTGACGCGGCCCGGCGCACCGCCCACGTGACGAGGCTCACGGGCGCATGATGCCGCTCACTCGCCGGGGTACGCCCGGAAGCGGGCGTCCGAGGCCGTGCGGCTTCGACCCGTCCAGGCTGGTGAAGCGTGGCTACAGCGCGAGCAGGAGCTTCGTCACGTCGTACCGCACGTCTCCCCGCTCCTGCACCTGGACCGGCGTCGCAGGGAGCCGGAGCCGCTCGATCATCCGGCGGAGATCCACGTGAGCGGCGGGAGGGCGCCACCCGCGGAACGCCCGCCTCAGCACGGGGACGTCGAAGGAGAGCCCGTTGGTCAACCCTCCAGCCGGGCTCGCTCCCACGCGCTCCGCCACGCACCGGTCGCCTCCGCGTGGCGCAGGAAGCGCTCGTAGAACGGGTGCCGGCTCACCGTCGCGCCGTCCCCGACCACGACGAGCTTGGCGCGCGCCCGGGTGAGGGCGACGTTCATGCGGCGAACGTCGGCGAGGAATCCGACCTCGCCGGCGTCGTTCGACCTGACGAGCGAGACGATGACGGCCTCCTTCTCCCGCCCCTGGAACCCGTCCACGGTGTCCACCTCGAGGCCGCGCTCGACCTCGCCGGCGAGGAGCTGGCGGATGCGCTGCACCTGGGCTTCGTACGGCGAGATGACCGCGATGGCGTCGGGTGCGAGCCCGAGCGCGAGGAGCTGCGCCACCTCGGCGACGACGAGCTCCGCCTCGCCCGGGTTCTGCCTCGAGTCCGAGCCGGGAGGCGTCTCCTCCTCGAAGCCCCGCCCGGCGGTGTCCACCACCTCGAGCGGCGCGGCGTCGACCGCCCGGTCGCGGACGGAGGGGTGCGCGCGGAGCGCGCCCCCGTACAGCGCCTCGGAGGGGAACGCCATGATGCGCTCGTTCATGCGGTGCTGCTCGGCGAGGGTCACGCGCGCCGCCGGGCCGGCGAGCGGGACGAGCCGCTCGAAGAGCGACACGCCGAGCCCGCCCTCCTGCGCCTCGGCGGAGAGGACGGTCGGCGGAAGCTGCAGGTGGTCTCCCGCGAGCACGGCGCGATCCGCGCGGAGGAGGGCGAGGTAGAGCGCAGGCTCGATCGCCTGCGTCGCCTCGTCGACCACCGCGAGGGGGAAGCGGCGCCCCGCGAGCGGAGGCGCATCCAGGGAGGTCAGCGTCGCGAGGACCACGGCGGCGCGGTCGAGCACCTCCGCCTCGGCGCGGGCCTCGAGGGCGCGCGCCTCCGCGAGGAGCGCGCGGGCGTCGCGCTCGCCCGTGCGCGCCTCGCTGAACCGGCCCGGCCCGCGCTTCTGCCGTCGCTTCCTGGATGCGCGCCGGAGCGCGAGCGCCTCGTCCACGAGCCCCTTCGCGATCCGCGCCGCCTCGTGCCCTTCCGTGCGCGCCTCGAGCGTGTGGGAGAGGACGGCGGGGAGCACGCGCGCCGGGTGACCGAGGCGAACGCAGGAGAGGCCGGCGGCGGCCAGCCGCTCGACGAGGTTGTCCACCGCGAGGTTCGAGGGCGCGGCGGCGAGCACCTTCTCGCCCCGTGCCGCGGCTCGCCGGATCACCTCCACGAGGACGGTCGTCTTGCCCGTGCCCGGGGGACCGTGGACCAGGGCGACGTCCTCGGCGCGATCCGCCAGGTCGAGCGCGGCCGCCTGCTCCGCGTTCAGCGCGTGCGCGAGCGCCGGACCGCGCGCGGCCGCGAGAAACCGCGGCGTTCCGCCGGAGAGCACCGCGTGCCACCGCCGTCCCGTCTTCTCGTCCCGGAGCCGCCCGATCCCGGCGGCGAGCCGCTCCCACGTCACCGGCGACGGCGCCAGCTCGAGGACGACACGGCCCTCGGTCGCCCACTCCGGCGGCGGCTCGTCGAACGCCACCGCCACCGCGGTGCGGGTGCGGCGCGCGACCACCCCGCTCGGCGAGTCGGCCCGCGCCTCGCGCCGGAGCGTCACCACCACGAGGCTCCCGACCCCGATGCGCCCGGCGCCGAGCGGTTGGCCGCCGCGCGTGTACGTCACGAGCGCACGACCGGCGAGGGCCCCTTCCTCCGCCGCCTCGACGTCCGGCAGGGCGAGCCCCCGCGCCTCGCGCTCGGCGAGCGAGAGCCGCCCGCGCGCCTCCTCGAACCGCCGGCGCTCCTCGGCTCGCTCGGCATCGAGCAGCTCAGCCATGCGGGCGAGGTGGTGCGCGAGGTCCAGGGGTCACTGGTATATTGCGGGTCTCGATGCCGGGCGAGTGGGTCCTGTGGTTCGATGCAAGGTGTGCCGCGAGCAGGCGAGCGCTCGAGCTGCTTCGGGCGCGGGGCGTCGAGCCCACCCTCCGGCGATTCCTCGAGGAACCGCCCACGGAGGAGGAGCTGGCCGGGCTCGTCGCGAAGCTGGGAGTGCCCGTGTGCTCCGTCGCCCGGCGGGACGCCGACGAGTACCAGGCGCTGCGGCTCTCGGATCGGACCCCGGATGACGAGCTGCTCCGTGCGGTCGCGCAGCACCCGCGCATCCTCGAGCGGCCGATCCTCGCGGGCGCACGGGAAGCCCTGGTGGCGCGCCCTCCCGAGCGCGTTCTCGAGCTCGTGGGTGCGTCCGCGCCCGAGGCGCGCCGGGCGGGTCGTCGGTAACCCGGGGTGATCGAGTCCCGCGCGATGGCGCCCGTCGCGATGGCGAACCCGCTGTGATATCGGCCTCGTGCCCGCTTGCAGGCCGCGCGGGCAAGTGAACGCTTCATGCAACGGGGGCGGGGCGCGTGCACGCGCCTCCTCCGGACGACAATCCGTCCACCCTTCGCGAGCAGCTCCGGCGTGCCGAGGAGGCGCTCCGCGAGCGCGACGCCGCCATCGCGAAGCTCGCGCTCGCGGACCGGATCTCGTCCGCGGAGACCCTCGCGGCCGGCATCGCGCACGAGCTGAACAACCCGCTCGCCTACGTGATGGCGAACCTGGCCTTCCTCGCCGACGGCTGCGCGCGCGTCGCCGCCATCCTGTCCGGTGCGCCGCGTAGCCCGGACGACCCCGACCTCGCCGCCCAGCTCAAGGACGCCATGCGCGAGGCCCGGAGCGGCGCGGAGCGGATGCGGGCGGTGATCCGCGACCTCAAGACCTTCGCGAGCGGCGACCGCGAACGGCAGGGGCCGGTGGACCTCCGCCCGGTGCTCGATTCGTGCGTGAACCTCGCGTGGAACGAGATTCGTAGCCGGGCGCACGTCGCGCGCGACCTCGCGCCCATTCCGGCCGTGCTCGGGAACGAGGGGTGCCTCGGCCAGCTGTTCCTGAACCTGATCGTGAACGCGGCGCAGGCGATCCCGGCGGGACGGCCGGACGATCACGAGATCCGGATCTCGACGCGGACCCTCCCCGACGGCCGCGCGGCCGTCGAGGTGAGCGACACCGGCTGCGGCATTCCTCCCGCGAACCTCGCGCGCATCTTCGATCCCTTCTTCACGACCAAGGGGCCCGGGGTCGCGACCGGGCTCGGCCTCTCCATCTGCCACACGATCGTCTCCTCGGTCGGAGGTGCGATCGAGGTGGAGAGCGACGTCGGCCGCGGCTCGAAGTTCCTGGTGCTGCTCCCGCCCGCGCCGCCGCCTGCCCCGACGCCCGTGCCGGCGCAGGGCGCGAAGGTCGCCCGGCGCGGGCGGATCCTCGTCGTCGATGACGAGCCCTTCGTCGGGAACGTGCTGCGGAGGACGCTCCACGAGCACGACGTGACCGTCGCCGACTCGGCGGAGGCGGCCCTCGAGAGCCTGTGCGCGGGCGAGCGTTACGACGTCGTGCTCGCGGAGCTGCTCATGCCGGGCATGAGCGGGATCGCGCTCTACCGCGAGCTCGCGCAGCGCGATGCCGCGCTCGCCCGGCGCATCGTCTTCATCACCGGCGGCCCGTTCGACACGGCGGCGCGCGAGTTTCTCGAGCGCGAGCGGCCCGATTGCGTCGAGAAGCCGTTCGACCTCGACGCGTTGCGGGCGCTGCTGGCGCGCCGGATCGCGGCGTCGTCCGCCGACGAGGCGTAGAATTCCTCGCGATGGCTGCGAAGAGCCCCGAGGGCCCTCCGGGCGGGGAATCGCCGTTCGAGGCGCCCGTGTCCCTCCCGCTCGACGGGACGCTGGACCTCCACGCCTTCGCTCCGTCCGACGTACGAACGCTCATCCCCGAATGGATCGAGGCCTCGCGCGCGGCCGGGCTGCGCGAGCTCCGCATCGTGCACGGGAAGGGGACGGGGACGCTCCGCCGCTCGGTCGAGGCGATCCTGGCGAGGCACCCGCTCGTCGCTGCCGTCCGGCCCGCGGGCGAGGACGGGGGCGGCTGGGGCGCCACGCTCGTGACGCTCCGGTGACGCGAGCCGCCCCGGGCCGTGGCCGTGGATCTGGACCTGGTTGTGGTCGTGGTCGTGGTCTTCGTCGTCGACTTCGACTTCGACTTCGACTTCGACCAGCTTCACGAAGATCGGTCGAGGTCTAGGACGAGGTCGAGGTCCACGTCGAGGTCCACGTCCAGGTCCACGTCCAGGTCCACGTCCAGGTCCACGTCCAGGTCCACGTCCAGGTCCACGTCCAGGTCCACGTCCAGGTCCACGTCCAGGTCCACGTCCAGGTCCACGTCCAGGTTCCGACGGGCGCGGTCACAAGGCCGCAGGATCCCCGTCCGGCGTCACGCCGCCGCCACGCGCGCGGGGCCGAGCAGGCGTCGCAGGTGCGTGAGGAGCGCCTCGCTCGTGAACGGCTTCTCGATGATCTGTGCCTCGCCCGCCTCGAACCGCCCGAGGAGCATCGCGTCCTCGGTGTGGCCGGTCATGAAGAGCACCTTCACCCCGGGCTGCTCGCCCGCGAGCGCGGTCGCGAGCTCGGTCCCGGTCATCCGCGGCATGACGACGTCGGTGAGCAGGACGTCCACGCGCCCGCCTCGCGCGTGCACAGCCTCGAGCGCCTCGACGCCGTTCCGGCCGGCGATGACGTCGTACCCGGACCCGACGAGCACTTTCCCGACGAGGACGCGCAGCGCGTCCTCATCCTCGGCGACCACCACGGTCTCGCCGAGGCCGCGCGGCGCGGATGCAGCGACCGGGACCACGACGCGCGCGGTCCGGTCGTCTGCGGCGGGCAGGAACACGGTGAACGTCGAGCCGGCGCCGGCGCGCGACTCGACGCGGATGGCTCCGCCCGCCTGGCGCACGATGCCGTAGACCGTCGCGAGGCCGAGGCCGGTGCCGGTGTCCTTCGTCGTGAAGAAGGGCTCGAAGATGCGGCCGCGCACCTCCTCGGTCATCCCGCAGCCGCCGTCCCGCACCTCGAGCGTCACGTAACGTCCGGCGGGCAGGCCGAGGTCCGAGGCCGGCGCGGCCAGCTCGACGTTCGCCGTGCTGATGGAGAGCGGACCGCCGTCGGGCATGGCGTCGCGCGCGTTCACGGCGAGGTTGAGCAGCACCTGGGCGAGCTGGTCCGAGTCCGCGATCACCGGCCACACGCCTTCCTGCAGCACCGTGGCGACCTCGATCCGCTCGCCGATCGCGCGTCCGAGGAGGTTCCCGAGATCCTTCACCACCTTGTTGAGCGACAGGATCTCCGGGCGGAGCAGCTTCTTGCGCGAGAGCGTCAGGAGCTGGCGGGTGACGCCCACCGCCCGGTGGGCCGCCTCGACGATCCCGTCGGCCGACTCCCGGACGCGCGGGTCCGCGTCCGGCAGGTCGCGCACGAGCAGGTCCGAGTAGCCGAGGATGACCGCGAGCAGGTTCGAGAAGTCGTGGGCGATGCCGCCCGCGAGCCGCCCGACCGCCTCCATCTTCTGGGCCTGCCGCAGGTTCTGCTCGAGATCGCGCCGGGCGGTCTCCGCGGCCTCGCGCTCCGACACGTCCCGGACGGAAAGGACCCGGAGCTGCCGCTCGCGCAGGGCGAGCTCGCCGGCCGAGACCTCCACCGGGAACGCGCTCCCGCCGGCACGGCGGTGGCGCCCCGGGAGCGCGCGCGTCCCCGCGGCGGGTAGCGGCGCCTCATCGGCGACCTCCGCGAGATCGGCGAACCGGAGCTCCCGCAGCTCCTCGCGGACGCGCCCGTAGAGCCGCTCCGCCGCGGGGTTCGCGTCCTCGAGCCGGCCCGTCGCGGCGTCCACGAGCAGCATCGCGTCGCTCGAGGTCTCGAACACGCCGCGGTGCAGCGCCTCGCTCGCGACGAGCTGCTCCACGAGCTCGCGCTGGCGGCGCTTCATGCGGACCTTCTCGATCGCGTTCTCGACCTTGAGGTTCAGCGCCTCGTAGTCGGTGATCGGCTTGGTCACATAGTCGAACGCGCCGATCTGCATCGCCTGGATGGCGGAGTCGAGCGAGGCGTACCCGGTCACGAGGATCACCTCGACGTCGGGCTTCGCCGCCTTCAGGGCGCGCGCCACGTCGAGCCCGGAGCCGTCGCCCAGGTTCTTGTCGACGAGCGCCACGTCCAGGTCCCCCGGCTCGCCGGCGCGCGCGATCGCCGTCCGCGCGGAGCCGGCGAGGACGAGGGTACGGCCGTCGGCCTCGAGGAACCGGCGGAACACGTCGAGGATCACCGGCTCGTCATCGACGATCAGGATCGTTGGCATGGAGCTTCCCCACTCCGAACCGGACGCCCGCCGAGACACCCACCGCCGCGAAGGATCCGGGCGCACCGGATGCGGCTCCGAGGAGCGACGCCTCGAGGAACGGTACGCCCCAGGCCCGGCGGAGCCCGAGCGAGAGCGCGAGGCGCGTGGCTGCGGACGCGCCGCCGGGCGTGAACAGGAGACCCGCGGAGGCGCCGGCGGCGAGCTCCGCCATTCCGCCGGGGAGGTCGCGTCGAGCGCCGGCCCCGACGAGCACGGCGGCGAGGTCGCGGTCGCGCCCGCCCCTCAGTCCCTCGACCTCGAGACGCCATGCGACCTCCGCGCCGCGCCTGACCGCGAACGCGACGTCGGCCGGCCGCTCGACCGCGACGCCGCCTGCCGGGCCGGAGAACCGCCCGGCGACGTCCGCCGCGATCCCGGCGCGCGCCGAGACGAGGAGCGCAGGGCCCGCCGGCGCGAGGATGGGGGCCGCCGTCGCGCGGACCGCGCCCACGCGCGCCTCGAGCGTGTCCGGCGTCGCGCGCGCCACCGACGGGCCGACGTACCTTACCTCGTACTCGCCGCGCCCGCGCTCGACGACCCCGAGCACCTTCCCGCGCGTCGCGGTGACCGCGGGGACGGCGGAGACCCCGTTCCCGAAGCGGTCGGCGACGGTCAGCCGGAGGAGCGCAGGTCGCTCTCCGTCGCCCCGCACCACCGGCTCGCGCGGCCGGAAGCGGGCCCGGACCGCCTCGCCCGGCGCGAGCGGCAACGCGCGCGAGGCCGCGATCCCGATGCCGGCCGCCGTCGCCGTCACGACGACCTCGTAGCCGTCCAGCCGCGTCCCCGCCGCCAGGCGCCCGACGAGCTCGCCCGGGCGGGGCGCCTCCACGCCGGAGAGGCTCGCGCCCCGAGCGGAGAGCGACAGCTCCCCGGGGACCTGGTTTCCCCCGGCATCGAGCACGCGCGCCGTCACCACCGCGTCGCCGCCGGCCACGAGCGCGTCGCGATCGAACGACACCGCCACGACCGCGGGAGCGCCGGCCGCCCCTTCGACCCGGAGGACGGAGCGCGACGCGGCCGCGGCGGGCAGCCGGACCGTGAGCCGCTCCTCCCCCGCGGGGCCGGGCGGCAGCGTCCAGACCGCCTGGAACGCGCCCGCCTCGCGCTCGGACACGGCGACGGTCCCTCGCGACGGCTCGAACACCGGGAGGTCACCCCGGCGCGCGGCGCCGTGCGGCGCGACCACGTACGCGACGACGCGGATCTTCTCCTCGCGATCGGCGTGGAACGCGGTCCGGTCCTGGACCGCGTGGAGGAGCGGCGTCTCCGGGACGCGCAGGTCGATGGGCCGGAAGCCCTGGTGCGCCTCGCGGACGCCCGGCGGCACGATCACGGGGATGATCGCGATCCCCTCTCCGTTCGCGATCCCGGGGCCGAAGGTCCGGTCACCGATGCGCAGCGTGACCTCGGAGCCGGGGGCGGCGCGCACGCGCGCGTCGCCCTCTCCGGAGAGAGGGATCGCGATCCAGCCGTCCTCGAAGCCGTGGTGGGTTCGCGCGACCGCCGAGACGATGGCGACCTGCGGCACCCGATCCGCGGGCGGCCGGTACCGCGCCGCGAACCCGCCGCCGGGCAGCCTGCGGACCCCCTCGACCCGCCCCACGCTCGCGGTGACGGCGACCTCTTCGACTTCCGGCGGAGCGGTCACGCGCAGCTCGGCGGACGCGTCGCGCCCGAGCTCCAGGCGCAGAGGATCGGCGACGACCCGGAGCGGGCCGCCTCCGGCGGGCGCCGGCTCGTCGGCGCGAACGGCGCCCGCCGCCGCGAGGACGGCCGCGGCGAGCACCGCACCGGCGGAGAGTCTAGCGCTCGGGCGCGACATGCCACTCGATCTCGATCGACTCACGTTGCTCGCTCGCACATCGCGGAGGCTCGAGTCGCCCGACGTCGGGCGCCGCGCACGATGGACCGCGATCCAGGGCACGCGCGTCGGCCGCCCGCGCGAGGATCCCGGCCGGCACCTGGGGACGGGCGCGCTCGGGCAGGGCGAGCGGCGGCAGCGGCTCGGGCGCGGCCGCAGGGACGGCAGCCGCGGCCGGGGGAGCGGCGGCGGGCAGGCGGGGGCTGAAGACGCCGGCGATGAACCCGGCGACGGCCGCGGTCGCGGCGATCCCGGCGAGGAGACGGATCGGCATCATGCGGCACCTCCCGGAGGCGGCGCGGCCACCGTGATGCAGAACTCGGTGACCGCCCAGGGGAGGCGGGCGGGATCTCGCTCCGCGACGAGCGAGACCTCGCCGCCGTGGCGCGCCATGAGGCGCCGCGCCAGGTGGAGCCCGAGCCCGCTGCCCCGACCCTGGGCCTTGGTCGTGAAGCGCGGCTCGAAGAGGCGCGGCCGCAGCTCCTCGGGGATCCCCACGCCCTCGTCGGAGACGCGGACGTCGACGCCACCGCGCGGTCCGGCGAGCACCCGCACGTGCACGCGCGGGTCTCCCGCGACGCCCTCGATCGCGTCGAGCGCGTTCGCGAGCACGTTCGTCGCGGCGTGGACGAGCGCGCCCGGTGCGCCGAACCCGTCGCGATCGCCTTCGCTGCGCGAGAGCGCGAACCGGCGCTCGAGCGGCCGGACGCGGTGCGCGAGCAGCGCGACCGCACGACACACCACCGGGCCGACCGCGTACCGGAAGGGATTGACGTTCCCCGGCCCGAGGAGCTCCTCGTACTCGAGGACGATCTCGGCGATGCGCTCGAGCTGGGCGCGCAGCATGCGCCACTCCTCGTCGCGCGCCAGCTCCACGCCACGGCTCCGCTCGAGGAGCCGCGCCGCGGCGTCGGCGCCCATGAGGGGCTGCTTCAGCTCGTGCAGCAGGCTCGGCGCGACGAGATCGGCGTCGAGGCTGCCGATGTGCGAGAGGGTGTCGTCCGGGACGTCGTGCATGGGGTCGCCTCCCCTCATCACGCGAGGTGTGCCGTGGCCGCGGCCGGGAGCAGCACCGTCACGACCGCCCCCGCGCCTTCCTCGCTCTCGACGACGATGCGTCCATGGTGCGCCTCCACGATGCTGTGCGACACGGAGAGGCCCAGCCCGACCTGCCCGGCCTGCTCCTTCGTCGTGAAGAACGGATCGAAGATCCGCTCGCGGATCGTGGCGGGGATCCCGCGGCCCGTGTCGGCGATGCGCAGCCGGAGCGCGTCGCCGTCGACGGTCCCGAGCTGCACCTCGAGCTTTCCCCCGCCGGACATGGCGTTGATGGCGTTCTCGACGAGGTGCGCGACCACCTGCTGGATCTGCACCGGATCGCCCTGCGCCTCCGGGAGCCGCTCCTCCATGCGCCGGGTGAGCGTGATCCCCGCGGCGCGGATCCGGTCCTCGTACAGCGAGAGGGCCGCCTCGACCGTGCGACCGAGCGAGAAGCGCTGGCCCGGGATCTGCCGCTCCTGGTCGGAGAAGCGGCGGAGGTCCTCGACCACGCGCGAGACGCGCCCGGCCTGCTCCTGCGCCCGCACGATCATCTCCGCCTGCGCGGAGCCCGCCACCACGTTCTTCCTGAGGATGGCGAGGTAGCCGGTGATGGCGGTCATCGGGTTGTTGAGCTCGTGCGCGAGGCCGGCGCCGAGGGAGCCGAGCGCGGCGAGGCGGCGGGTGCGCAGGATCTGGTCCTGCGCTGCGTGGAGCTCCGCCGTCCGCTCCTCGACGCGCTTCTGCAGCTCCTCGTTGAACGCGCGGATCTCCTCGTCGCGTCGCCGGAGCTCCTGCGTCATTCGGGCGAACGCGCGGCCGAGGTCGGCGATCTCGTCGTTGCCGCGCGCCTCGACCTCGGCGCCCCACTCGCCCGCGGCGATCGCCCCCGCGGCGCGGGACAGGCGCTGCACCGGGAGGGTGACCCGGCGCGCGAGGAGCGTGCCGAGCGCCGCCGCCAGGCAGAGGCCCGCCGCCGCCCAGGCGAGCGTGTAGAAGCGGAGGCGCTCCGCGGCACGGAACGCCACGGACGCGGGCTGCGCGACGACGGCGCCCAGGCCGTACCGCCGCACCGGCGCGAACGCCGCGAGCCAGCGCTGGCCGTCGCCGCGCTCGACGGTCCGCACGGACGCGCTCGCGTGCGTGGCCCCGGCGCGCGCGAGGCGCCGCTCGTCCTCCGTCGCGGTCGCGCCCGCGCCGCCGCCGTGGGCGAGCGGAGACCCACGGGAGTCCACGAGGTAGGCGACCCCGCTCCCGTGGGACAGCTCCGCGAGCCTCGCCTCGACGTCGCGCAGGACCACCTCGGCGACGATCGACCGGTTGGGGGCGAGGCGGTGCGAGATCGCGATCCGGAGCGGCCCGTGCGCGGCCCGGTACGGCTCGCTCATGGTCGTCCCCCCGATGGTGGCCGGCGGAGCAGGGATGCGGCTCGAGAAGAGCTCGAGATCCTCCGGCGTGACCGGCTCGCGCCCGGCGAGCGCCGGGTCACGATCCGGGCGCCGCTCGAAGGCGGGGCCCGCGACGGGGACCTTCCGGTCGTCCACGATCGCGAGGATCGAGACGAACGGCAGCTGGCGGTACGGGATCGCGAGCATCTTCGCGATCTCCCAGCGGGCGAACCCGAGCGAGTCCTCGAGCGGGAGGGCCGCCGCCGAGAGGCGAAGGTTCTCGATGGAGGCCGTCAAAGTCCGCTCCGTGAAGAGCGCGAGATCCTCGGCCGCCTGGGTCTGCATCCGTCCCACCGTCCGTTGAAGCTCATCCCGGCTGACGGCGTACGACACGAGCCCGAGCAGGGCGACCGGAAGGACCCCCACCGCGATCAGGACGAGCCCGATCTTCGCGCCGTACCGCATCGCCCGGATGCTCTCCTCTCGCCGGCTGCGCACGCCCGGAGCCAGGTCTCGAAGCACGACGCGCGGCACCCCAGCCCGACCGCGCAACGTGGGGGGCGGCCAGGCGAGCGGGCAAGCCTCGGCCGAGCCATCGGGGTCGCGACGCGCCGTTCTGCTCGAGTCCGGGTGGGGCATCCGGCGGCGCAGCGCGTCCGCCAGCCGCCCACGCATCCCGCGCGGGGCAGGATCCCTTTGACTACCCGGGCCGAACCGATATCTTCGCCCGCGCCCAGGAGGCCCTGATGCTCCAGAAGCTCATGCCGAAGTCGGACGACTTCTTCTCCGACTTCGAGGCGCAAGCTGCGACGGTCGTGGAGGGCGCGAAGCTGCTCAAGGCGCTGCTCGACGACTTCACCGACGTGGCGAGGAAGTGCCAGGCCATCAAGGACGTCGAGCACCGCGGCGACGACATCACCCACAAGGCCTTCTCGCGTCTTCACACGCAGTTCATCACGCCCTTCGACCGGTCGGAGATCCACCGGCTCCTGTCGCGGATCGACGACGTGCTCGATCTCGCCGACGCCGCGGCGGAGCGGCTCGGGCTGTACGACGTGGACACGGTCCTCCCCGAGGCGCGCGAGCTCTGCGCGGTCTTCGTGACCCAGGTCGAGAAGATGGAGGAGGCGGTCACGGGGCTCCGGAACATGAAGAAGGATCCCCAGCGCATCCTCGACGCATGCAAGGAGATGAACGTCCTCGAGAACCAGGCCGACTCCCTGACGCGCCGCACGATGGCGAAGCTCTTCAAGCGCGGCAACGACCCGCTCACCGTGATGAAGTGGAAGGAGATCATCGACCTGATCGAGGACGCGACCGATCGGGCGGAGGACGTGGCGAACGTCATCGAGGGCGTCGTGCTCGAGCACGCCTGACCCCCGCCCATGCTCATCGCCACGGTCGTCTTCCTCATCGCGGTCGCGCTCGCGTTCGACTTCATCAACGGGTTCCACGACGCGGCGAACTCGATCGCGACCGTCGTCTCGACCCGGGTCCTCTCCCCGCTGCTGGCGGTCGCCTGGGCGGCGTTCTTCAACTTCATCTCCGCCATGCCGGTCCTGTGGGGCGCGGAGCTGAAGGTCGCCGCCACGATGGGGAAGGGGATCGTGGACTTCGCCCAGCTGAAAGCGCAGGGGACGCCGGTGGTCCTGACCGTCGTCTTCGCCGCGCTCATGGGCGCGATCGTCTGGAACCTGCTCACCTGGTGGTGGGGGCTCCCCTCCTCGTCCTCGCACGCGCTCGCCGGCGGCATGATCGGCGCGACGATCCCGTCGCTCGGCGTCGACGGGCTGATCCCTTCGGGCATCTTCAAGATCGCCGCGTTCATCGTCCTCTCGCCGCTCATCGGGCTCGTGCTCGGGTCCGCGATGATGATCCTGACCGCCTGGATCGTCCGCCGGCGAACGCCCGCGCGGGTGGACGCCGTGTTCCGCCGGCTCCAGCTCGTCTCGGCCGCGATCTTCAGCTTCAGCCACGGCACGAACGACGCCCAGAAGGTGATGGGCATCATCAGCGTGATCCTCTACGGGACGATCTGGGCGAACCGCGCCGCCGCGGCGCACATGGCAGAGAGGTTCCCGGTGCCGTTCTGGGTGGTCCTCCTCTGCCACGCCGCGATCGGCCTCGGCACCTTGTTCGGCGGCTGGCGGATCGTGAAGACGATGGGCCACTCGCTGACGAAGCTCCAGCCCATCGGCGGCTTCTCGGCGGAGACGGGCGGAGGCGTCACGATCCTCGCGCTCGCCCACTTCGGGATCCCGGTCTCGACCACCCACACCATCACCGGCGCGATCGTCGGCGTCGGCGCGACGCGCGGCACGCGCGCGGTGCGCTGGGGCATCGCCGGGCGGATCGTCTGGGCCTGGATCTTCACCATCCCTGCTTCCGCGCTGGTCGCGGCCGGGGTCTACGTGGTGGCGCGCGTGGTGCTGCGCGCCCTCGGGTAGCGCGAGTCAAGGCGCCGCCCACTTGCGGTGAGCGTCACGAGGCGCGCGATGCCGTCGCCGAGCCGGGCGCGCGAGGAGCGAGCACCGGACGCATACCTGGAAGGTATGGGGAGGAGCGCAGCGACGAGCCCGCCCGGCGCAGGCAGGCAGCGTGCGCCGCAGTAGCTCAACGCAAGTGGGCGTCGCCATCAGCCGGCGCGCGACGCGAGCATGCCGCAGGCGGCGTGCTCGTCCTGGCCGCCCGAGTAGCGGCGAACCACCGGCTGGCCGGGCAGCTCCCGCGCGAGCGCATCGCGGAACCGGTTCCACTCGTCCTCACCCGGTGGCCGGAAGCGGCCGCTCGCGTCGTTCACCGCGATCGGGTTCAGGCGGATCGGGACGCCGCGGAAGAGGGCGCCGAGCGCCGCCGCGTCCTCCTCGCCCACGTTCACGCCGGAGATCATCACGTACTCGATCGTGACCCGGCCGCGCACCCCGGCGTGCTCGCGGATCGCCGCTGCCAGCTCGGCGAGCGGGAACCCGCGCTCGATGGGCATGAGGGCGCTCCGCTTCGCCGGGATCGCCGCGTTGAGCGACACACACAGGCGGAACTTGTGCCCCTCGGCGGTGTAGCGGCGGATCATCGGGACGACGCCCGCCGTCGAGATCGAGATCCGCCGCGCGTCGATCCGGCCGCCGGCCGGGTCGCACAGCGTGTAGGCGGCGTCGAGCACCGCGTCGTAGTTCTGGAAAGGCTCCCCCTGCCCCATGAACACCACGCCGGTCACCGGCCGGGCGCTGTCGGCCCGGACGCGCTGGACCTGGCGGACGATCTCCCATGCGGCGAGCGAGCGGGTCAGCCCGAGCGCGCCGGTGGCACAGAAGGCGCAGCCGAGCGCGCAGCCGGCCTGCGACGAGACGCACACCACGTGGTGCGTGTCGAAGAGCGGGATCCGGACCGCCTCGACGCGTGCTCCGTCCGGGAGCTCGAACAGGTAGCGCCGGAACCCGTCCCTCGCGTCGACGCGGGCGATCTCGACGAGGTCGCCGCCTCGAGCGAGCGCCTCGACGCGATCGAGCACGTCGCGCCGGACGTTCCGCGCGTCGCGCAGCGGGCGGTCGCGCCCGATCACCGCGCCGACGATGCGGCGCGCGTCCTCGAGCGAGATGCCGGCGCGCCGGGCGAGCGTGCGGCTGTCCTGGCCGGCGAGGTGGAGCACCGGCGGAATCTACCCGCTCGGCAGTCGCCGCGCGAGGCGCCCCTCTCCGTCGAGCGCGGCGACGGAGACGGAACGCAGAGCACGAGCGCGGCGGCTGCTCATGCGAGCCCCTTCCGGTGAGCGGTGAGCGCATGCACGGGGCCTCGCTGCGCGGGAGCCAGGGCGGGCCGCGGCGCCGGCTCGGAGGACGCGGCGACCCGGAAGAACGAGACGAGCCGCTCGAGGGACGCCGCGTGCGCGGTCACGTCGCCCGCGGTCGTGGAGAGCCCCTCGGCGGCGGAGGCGTTCCGCTGCGCCACCTGGTCGACGACCGCCATCGCGCGCGACACCTGCGCAACCCCGGTCGCCTGGGCGTCCGCCGCCGCGGACATCCCGTCGACGAGCGCGGCGGTCCGGCAGATCGCCGCGACGAGCTCGTCGATGAGCCCGCCGCTCCGCTCGGCGACCCCGACCGAACGCTCGGCGAGCTCGCCGATCTCCTTCGCGGCGCCCGCGCTGCGCTCGGCGAGCCGGCGCACCTCGGCCGCGACCACCGCGAACCCGCGCCCCTGCTCCCCCGCCCGCGCCGCCTCGATGGCGGCGTTCAGGGCGAGGAGGTTCGTCTGGTACGCGATCTCCTCGACCATCGAGATCCGGCCCGCGATCGCGCGCATCGCCTCGACGGTCTCCGAGACCGAGCGCCCGCCGTCTTCCGCGTGGCGGGCGCCATGGAGGGCCGCCTCGCGGGTGCTGCGGACTCCCGCGGCCGCCGTCTCCAGCGAGCCGCGCATCTCGTGCAGGGCGCGGTTCGTGTCCTCGACGCCCGCGGCCTGCTCGCCGGTGCCGGTCGTGAGCTGCTGGGCGGTGGCGGACACCTCGCCGGCGGCCGTCGCGAGCGCGCCCGCGTCGGCGCGGACCTCGCCGATGATCGCGGCGAGCTTCTCCCGCATGGTCCGCATCGCGAGCTGCAGCGCGCCGATCTCGTCGCGGGTCGTGACCTCGACGACCTCGCCGAGCTCCCCTTCGGCGATCCGCGCCGCCGCGCGCGCGACGTCGGCGAGGGCGCGTCGCAGGCCCCGGATCACGAGCGTGCCCGCGAGGGCGAGGACGGCGCCGCCCGCCAGCAACGCGGTCACGATCCCGCGCCGCGCGGCGGTCTCCGCCTCTCGCGCGCGCAGCAGGAGCGCGTCCCCTGCGGCGCGGGTCGTGGCGGCGCTCTGGTCGAGCTGCTCGAGGAGCGGCTGCGCATCGCGGCGAAGCCGCTCGAAGGCCGCGGTGAGGTCGCGCTGCGCACCCGCCTCGTCCGCGACCCGACCCGCCGCGGCGGCCGCCACCGCGAACCCGTCGGCGGCCGCGCGCCAGGCGTCGAGCGCGGGGCCGAGGCGTGCGTCCGCGTCCCGGCCCGCGGCGTCGCCGAGCGCGGCACGCGCGTCCGCCGCCTCGCGCACCTGATCGGCGATGGTGCTCAACGCCGAGGCGTGCACCCCGCGGCCGAGGCCGCCGTTCTCGATGGCAGACGCGGCGCCCGCGGCGCGTCCGACGGCCGTGGCGATGCGGGAGAGGGCGACGAGCCGCGGGACCTTCGAGTCGCCGAGGTCGCCGGCGACGCCAGCCATCGAGGAGGCGGTGAGCAGGCCGATCGCGCCGACGAAGGCGACGAGCGCGAGGCCAGTGGCGAGCAGCGCGAACAGCTTCGCGCGCAAGGTGAGCGTCATCGTTACGTTCCCTCGGGTGCGACCATCTGCCCCGCAAACGTGCAATTCGGCCGCCGGGCAAACGGTCGCAGGACATCGTGTCCGCATCGCCAACCTGTTTGCCGCACAGGGGTTTTGTCCCTGCGCAAGACCGCGCACCCAACCGTAGGAGCGGGTAGTGAGCGCATCAGGGGTCCCGCGAGACCCGCTCCGGGTAGGCTTTACCGACCCGTGGTCTCAGGAGCCGTCGGTTCGGCGGCGGCGCTTTCCGGCGGCGCGGGCGGTCCGCCTCGGCGCGAGGAGCGGTTGGCTCACCCACCGGTTCCCGGCGAGCGCATACCGCCACGGCTTCTCCGACCATGGTCCCGCGTAGTCGACGTTCACACGCCGCGCGGCGAGGATCCGCTCGCCCGGCGCGGGCGCGTTCTCGATGAAGAGATCGTCCCCCCCGAGGTCGCGACCGTCGTCGTGCTCGCGGCGGATCGCGAGCGCCCGGCAGAGGTTCCCGGGGCCGCGGGTGCCGTGCAGGCACCCCTCGACCGGCTCGCCGGCCCGCAGCAGCACGGCGGACGGGAATCCCTCCGGCCCCGTCACGACGTTCATGCAATGGCTCGTGCCGTAGACGAGGTAGACGTACGCGACCCCCGGCGGGCCGAACATCACGGCGGCGCGCCGGGTCGGACCGAAGCGCGCGTGCGACGCCCGATCCGCGGGGCCGTGGTAGGCCTCGGTCTCGACGATGCGCGCCGCGCGCCGGACCCCACCGTCCACGTGTACGAGGACCTTCCCGAGCAGATCCCTGGCGACGGTCCGCGTATCGCGATCGTAGAAGGTGCGGGGCAGCTTCATGGCGGTGGACGCCCGCACGTGGTCGTGGATCGACATCGAACTCGAAAGTCGAGGTCGAGGTCGAGGTCGAAGACCACGTCCACGTCCACGTCCACGAGTGATGCGTGAGCCCGATCAGGTCCCGCGGGTCGCGTCGCGAGCTCCCTCCCGCCAGACGCCCGCCTCGACGAACACTCCGAGGAGCGGGGCGTCGATCTGCCCGCGCTTCGCCTCGTCGTGGAGGATGTCGAGCGCCTTCTGCGCCGGGAGCGCCTTCTTGTACGGCCGATCGCTCGCGGTCAGCGCGTCGTAGATGTCGGCGATCGTCATCATCCGCGTCTCGATCGCGATGCTCGTCGCCGCCACGCCGCGCGGGTAGCCGCGTCCGTCGAGCTTCTCGTGATGCCCGTACGCGATCTCCGGGATCCGGCGGAGCGCGCGGGTCCACGGGATCTCCGACAGGAACCGGAAGGTGTGCGACACGTGCCCCTCGATCTCCTTCCGCTCCGCGTCCGAGAGCGAGCCCTTGGGGATCGAGAGGCAGAGGAGCTCCGTCTCGGTGACGAGCGCGCGGCTCTCGCCGCGAAGATCCACGAACCTCCGCGCCGCGGCGTCCTTCAGGCGCGCGGAGGCGTCCGCCGGGAGCACCGTCGGCCGATTCGCGGTGACGACCACGTCCCAGAGCGCATCGAGCTCGCGGCCCTCCTCGGCCAGCTTGGCGTCGGGACGCCCCTCGAGGTGGGCACGGAGCCGCGCGTTCTCGACGCTGGCGCGCGCGAGCTCGAAGCGCGACCGCAGCAGCTCGAGCTCGTGCGGGTAGAGCTTGTCCGCCTTGACGAGGACGTGCTCGCGGACGCCGACCTTGCCAAAGTCGTGGAGCAGCGCGGCGTACCGCATCTGCTGGAGCGAGGCGTGGTCGAACGAGACTCCGCGCCAGTCGGGCGGCGGCGCGCTCTCCACCGCGCGCGCGAGCCCGCAGGTGAAGACGGCCACGCGCCCGGAGTGGCCGGCCGTCGTCGGGTCGCGCTGCTCGATCGCGACGACCGATGCCTGCACGAACCCCTCGAAGAGCCGCTCGATCTCCTCGTTCAGGAGCGCGTTCTCGATCGCGGACGCCGCCGGCCCGGCGAGCGCCCCGAGCAGCTCCTCGTCCTCCGCCGTGAACGCTCCGTCCTTCCGGTTGAGCGCCTGGAGGACCCCCACCACCTCGCCCCGGGTGTTGAGCATCGGGACCGCCAGGATCGCGCGCGTCCGGTACCCGGTGTCGTGATCCACCTTCTGGTTGAAGCGCGCATCCGCATACGGGTCGTCGATGCGGACGGAGGTCCCGGAGGTGGCGACGGCGCCCGCGATCCCGGTGCCGAGCGGGATGCGGATCTCCCCGGTGCCGTGGGCGACCTTGCTCCAGAGCTCGCCCTTCTCGCGGTCCGCGATGAACAGCGTGCAGCGGTCCGCCTCGGCGACCTTGGCCGCCTCGTCCACGACGAGCGCGAGCAGCCGGTCGAGGTGACGCTCCGCGGTGAGGGCCTTCGCGACGTCCAGGATCGACTGGAGCTTCTCGAGCCGGCGCTTCAGGGCGGCGTCCGTCATGGCCGAAACGGTACCGGAACGGCGCGCCCGGCGGCAAACGGCCTGGGGGCCCCGCCGCCCCGCGAACCCGGTGGACGACGTGCCGGGCGGGGGGTTAGGAACGAGGCCCATGCGCCGGGCCAAGATCGTCGCGACCATCGGTCCCGCCTCGTCGGACCCGGACACGCTCGAGAAGCTCCTCGCGCACGGCGTGGACGTGGCGCGGCTCAACTTCTCGCACGGCCTGCACGAGGAGCACGCCCAGGTGCTCGACCGCCTCCGGGCCGCGTCCCGACACCTCGGGAAGGCGGTCGCCGTCCTGCAGGACCTGCAGGGGCCCAAGATCCGCACCGGACCGCTGGAGGCGGGGAGGGCGGGGGTGCGGCTCGAGCCCGGCTCCGAGCTCGTGATCTCCACGGACGGGGAGATCGCAGGGAACGCGCAGCGGCTCTCCACGACGTACCCGCACCTCGCCGAGGACGTCCGCCCCGGGGACCGGCTCCTCATCGACGACGGGCTGATCGAGCTGCGCGTCCTCTCCACCGACGGCGTCCACGCGCGCGCCGAGGTGGTCGAGGGAGGCCTCCTCGGCGAGCACAAGGGCATCAACCTGCCCGGCGTGCCGCTCCGCGCGGAGGCCCTCTCGGAGAAGGACCGGATGGACCTCGCCTTCGGGATCTCGCACGGGGTGGACTACGTCGCCCTGTCCTTCGTCCGGTCCGCCGAGGACATCGCCGCCTGCCGCGCCGAGATGGAGCGTGCAGGGCGTGTCGTCCCGGTGATCGCGAAGATCGAGAAGCCGGAAGCCATCGAGCGGCTCGACGCGATCCTCGCCGCCGCGGACGGCATCATGGTGGCGCGCGGCGACCTGGGCGTGGAGATCCTGCCCGAGCGCGTCCCGGTTCTACAGAAGGAGATGTGCCGGAAGGCCAACGCCGCCGGGAAGCCCGTCATCATCGCGACGCAGATGCTCAACTCGATGATCGACCACCCCCGGCCCACGCGGGCCGAGGCGTCGGACGTCGCGAACGGGATCTGGGACGGCGCGGACGCGGTGATGCTCTCCGGCGAGACCGCGAGCGGGAAGTACCCGCTGGCAGCGGTGCAGATGATGGACCGGATCGTGCGCGAGGCCGAGGCCGGCGTCGGGCCGCGCGAGGTGCGGATCGCCACGATGGCGGCGGCCCACGCCCTCTCGACGGGGGAGGTCGTGGCGGCCGCGGCGTGCGACGCCGCAGCGGTCTCCGGGGCGGTCGCGATCTGCTGCTTCACGCTTCGTGGAGAGACGGCGCGCCAGCTCGCGCGGTACCGCCCAGCCATGCCCATCGTGGCGTTCTCGCCCGATCAGGCGATCCGCCGCCGGCTCGCGCTCTGCTGGGGGGTGCTGCCCAAGGTCATGGAGCCCGTCAGGAATGCAGAGCTCATGACGGAGCTCGTCTCCGCCCAGCTCGCCGAGGACGGGATCGGCGCGCTCGGGGACCGGATCGTCCTCGTCCACGGTTCCCCCCTGGGCGTCCCCGGGCAGACCAACTCCATCCGGCTGCACGAGATCGCCCACGCGCACGAGCGGGCGCCGGGCCAGCGGTACCGCGTGCCGATCTAAGCGGGGGGACACTCGGGCTTCGCCCTCGCGCCCCCCCGAACCCCCCTCCTCGCTTCGGTGCAGCCTCATTCGGCTGCACCTGCGCTCGCACGCGGCGACATCGATCGCGTTATGGGTCTGGCATGAACGTCGCCGGCGTTCGCGAGGCGCTCCTAAGGTGTTCTCCCATCCAGCAGGAGATCGTCCGGGTCTAGCGCGCCGGCCCGGGGTCGGCGCCCCCCGCACGCGTCGCAGCCGGCGCCGCGCCTGCGCCCGGTCCGACGACCGTAGGACGAGCCGCGCGCTCCGAGCGGCGCTGCTCGCCCGAGGGCTCCGTACCGCCCCGCGCGGCGGCTCGCGCCCCGGTGAGCGCCGATTCCTTCTCGCGCAGCTCCCGCTCGAGCGCGGCCCGGCGGTCCGCCGCCTCCCGGAGCGCCGCCTGCAGCTGCGCGGCCGCCTCCCGCTGCGCCGCGGCGGTCTGCTCCTCGGCGCGCGCGAGCCGCGCCCGCGCCTCGTTGCGCTCGCCCGTCGCACGCCCGGCGTCGGTGAGCGCGGCGGACTCCCGCTCCTCCGCTCGCGTCCGCGCGGTACGCTCCGCCTCGAGGGCCGCCTCGAGCGCCGCCGCTCTGATCGTCGCGTGCCGCTCCGCCTCCTCCCGCCGCGTTGCCTCCGCCTGCGCTGCCTCGGCCTGTCCCCGCGCCGCGCCGAGGGCCTGATCGAGCTTGGGGAGCTGCTGGAGCCGTGCCTCGACGCGGGCGAGCTCGCGCTGCTTCGCTTCCGCCTCGCCCTCGAGCTTCGCCGTCTCGCGCTCGAGCTCGCGGCGCGCGCGCTCCAGATCGTCGATGTGCGTGCGCAGCGCCGCCTCGCGGCGGGCGAGCTCGCGCACCTGCCCGGTGAAGACCTGATACCCGCCGATCACGAGCGGGAGGAGCACCGCCAGCAGCGCCGCGGCGGTCTCGAGCTCGCGGAGGTGGCGGCGCGCGAACAGCAGCAGCCGCCGG
The DNA here is from genome assembly GCA_963721145.1 of uncultured delta proteobacterium. Lineage (GTDB taxonomy): Bacteria > Myxococcota > Myxococcia > Myxococcales > Anaeromyxobacteraceae > Anaeromyxobacter. The sequence goes on from CAVRIC010000002.1 coordinate 1,780,329, forward strand.
CCGGCCCGGCGCCGATCGTGCCAGGTCGGCTCGTGTGCCCGGAACCGCCGCAGCTCGTCGGCGAGCGCGCCCGCGGACGCAGGCCGCTCCGCCGGATCCGCTGCGAGCGCCCGCATGACGATCTCGCGCAGGCGCTGGGGCACGACCGCCGCGAGGGGCGGCGCCGGCCGGTCGTTGCCTGCGCCGCGTGCCGCGTGTGGCGCCGCACCGGCGAGGAGGAAGTAGAGCGTCCCGCCGAGCCCGTACACGTCGGACGCCTCCGAGGGGGCGAGCCGATCCCGCCACTGCTCGGGAGCCATGTACTCGACCGTCCCGATCGGCGTGGCGCCCGGCGCGGCGCCGCCTGCGAGCGAGGTCGCGAGCCCGAAGTCGGCGAGCATCACCCGGCGCGTATCGGGGGTGATGAGCACGTTCTCCGGCTTCACGTCTCCGTGGATGACGCCGGTCCGGTGCGCCGCCTCCACGGCCCGGGCGAGGTCCTCCATGATCTTCGCGGCGTCGGCGGGAGGCAGGCCGCCCGCCTCGTGCAGCGAGCGGCCGATCCGGATCGACCCCGGGCTCGCGTCGTCGGGATCGGCGCAGACCGCCATCTCCACGTAGAACGGCCCGCCCTCGATCCGGCCGGCGTCGAACACCGGGACGACGTGCGGGCTCGGGATCCGCCGGGCGCGACCGGCCTCGCGCCGGACCTGCTCGACGAAGTCGCTCATCCCCACGCCGGGGCGGATCAGCTTCAGCGCCACGTACCCGTCGAGCGGCGGGCGCCGGGCGAGGTAGACCTTGCCGTGGGCGCCCGCGCCGAGCTCGCGCTCGAGCGTGAACGGCCCGAGCTCGCACGGAAACGGACCGGCCGGCAGCGACGCGGACGGCCGCTCGTAGTGCGCGAGGAGCCCGAGCGCGAGCCGCTCGAGGTCCGCATCGCCACCGCACAGCTCCGCCACGACCTGCGCCCGCTCCGAGGGGGCGTGATTCAGGGCCACCTCGACCACGAGGTCTGCGCCGAGCCGGGTCACGCGAGGCGACCCTCCGCGGGCCTCGCGCTCCGCGCCGCGACCCAGGCCGCGAACATGCGCAGGTCCCGTTCGACGCGCGCCGGCGCGACCCCGAGCGCGCCCGCGATCGCGGCGCGCCCCTCGCCCGCCACGAAGAACCGGCGCGCGCTCTCGGCGATGGCGGCACCGCGCGCGAGCCGCGGGTCCGCCGCCGCCGCCGCGACGGCCGCCTCGACGTCGGCGAGCTCCGGCGCGATGGCGAGGCGTGCCCACGCGAGGAAGAACGCGATCCGCTGCTGGACCATCGCCTTCGACTCGCCGAGCAGCTCCGCGGTCTCCGCCTGCGTGAACCCCGCGACGAGGTGGTACTCGGCGGCGCGCACGATCGTCCGCCGCCGCGACACGTGCCGGTCCGTGCGCAGGCGGTCGAGCAGCTCGAGCACGAGCACCGCGTCCTCGCCCGAGGGCACCACCGGCTCGCCGGCGAGCAGCGTCAGCACGGGGAGCACCGTCGAGGCGTCGCGGCGGCGCCGGCGCGCACCCGCGCGCCAGTGCGAGATCCACAGTCGTCGGATGAGGAACAGGCAGTACGCGGTGAAGTGGCGGCGATCGCGGAACGCGGTCCGACGGCGGAGGATCCGCTCGAGGGCGGTATGGAGGCCGGCGGTCCCGGCGAGCGTCGGCGGCGCACCACGGCTCATGGCCCGGACGCGCTCCCGCAGCTCGCCGTAGACCTCGGGCGTCAGCCAGTCGAGGCCGCGACCCGCTCCCTGCTCAGGCGCCGCTCCCATGCTGCGAGTGTACCCGACCCCTCCCGGGAACGCGCAGGGGGGCGCTCCGGCACACGCGCCGCCCGTAGTCGCTGGAAACGCCGGGAAACCGAGGGGTTGCTCGTTCGGTGGGCACCCGCCATGCCGTTGGGCGGTGGCCGGGAGGGCGGTCGGCGGCGTTTCCCGGGTGTGGGACGCCTTCTGCGCCCCTCGTCCATAGCAAGGGAGCTCGCATGTCCATCCGACCGTTCCTCCTCGCCTTCGCCGCCGTCTTCGCCTCCGCTTGCGCCGCAACCCCGAAGTCCATCCAGAGCAGCACCGACGTCCACGACGCGTCGACCGCATCCGCCGCGCCCGCCCCGGCGCCCGCCGCGACGCCGACCCCCGCGGACCAGACCGCCGCGACGCCGGACACCGAGGCGTGCTCGCTCGTCCGGGTCCGCTTCGCGTTCGACTCCGCGCAGCTCGACGAGGCGGCGATGCGGCTCCTGCGCGAGGACGCCCAGTGCCTGTCGAAGCGCGGCGCCACCGCGCTCCTCGTCGAGGGGCACTGCGACGAGCGGGGGACGACCGAGTACAACGTCGCGCTCGGCGCACGCCGCGCCGACGCCGTGAAGCGCTACCTCGCCGCCCTCGGGGTGAAGGCCCCGATCGACGCCGTCTCGTTCGGGAAGGAGCTTCCGCTCGAGACGGGCAGCGAGGACGCCGCCTGGGCGCAGAACCGTCGGGCGGAGTTCCGGCTCCCGGGCGAGAAGCGTTCCGACGGACGGCTCGTCTCGGGACACTAGCGGCATCAGCCGCATTCCTGCGGGGCGCGCGCAGGGGAGGCGAGTTACCCTCCCCGCGTGAGCCATGCCTACCCCGGCGTTCCCCCTGCACCGCCGCCGCCGGAGCCGGTGATCGCGACCGCGGTCATCCTGTACCGCGACGGGCCCGACGGAAGGGACGTGCTCCTCGTGCGCCGCGGCGCCGAGCGGCGGTTCGCGGGCGGATTCCACGCGTTTCCGGGTGGCCGGCTCGATCCGGAGGACGCGCAGGTGCCCGTCGCGGGCGCCGGAGGCGACGCGGCGATGCTGGTGGCGTGCGCCACCCGCGAGCTGTTCGAGGAGACCGGTGTCCTGCTCGCGCGCGGGGCGGAGCGCGTGGGCGCGCCGGAGCGCGCCCGCGGCCGGAAGGCGCTCCTCGACGGCGCGCTCGGGTGGGGCGCGTTCCTCGCGGCGAACAGGCTCGCGCTCGATGCGTCGCTGCTGGCGCCGGCGGGTCGCTGGGTGACGCCCGAGTACCTCCCGCTCCGGTATGACGCGCGGCTGTTCCTCGCGCCGCTTCCGGCGGGGGAGGCCGCCGAGATCTGGCCCGGCGAGCTCTCCGGCGGCGAATTCGTCGCCGTGCGGCGAACCCTCGCGCGATGGGAGCGCGGCGAGGTCCTGCTCTTCCCGCCCAACCTGCACGCCATCCGCGTCCTCGCCGGCGAGGGGGCGCCCTCGCTCGACCTCCTCCGCGCTCCTCCCGAGCGCGCGCGCCGCGTCGAGTTCCAGGGAGGGTTCCTGCTCTCGGCGCTGCGGACGCCGACGCTCGCTCCGGCGACGCACACGAACGCCTGGATCGTCCCCGCGGACGGCGGGGTCGCCGTCGTCGATCCGGGCGCGCCCGAGGCCGCGGAGCAGGGCCGGCTGTTCGCGCTGCTCGACGCGCTCGCGGACGAGGGCCGCCGCGTCCGCGAGGTCTGGCTCACGCACGTCCACCCCGATCACGTCGGCGCCGCCGCGGCGGTGTCGGAGCGGTACCGTGTCCCGGTGCGTGCGCACGCGCTGGCCAGCGGCCGCGTGCCAGGCGTGGACGTCGTCCCGTTCAGGGACGGGGACCTCGCGGGAGGCAGGTTCCGGGTCCTCGCGACGCCGGGGCACGCCCGCGAGCACCTGGCCTTCTTCGACGAGGAATCGGGCGCGGTCCTCTGCGGCGATCTCGTCTCGACCCTCTCGACCATCGTGATCGATCCCCCCGAAGGAGACATGGCCGAATACGAGCGCCAGCTCGCGCGCCTCCGGGCGCTCGCGCCGCGCACCCTCTTCCCCGCGCATGGACCGCCGGCGCCGGACGCGCCGGCGCGGCTCTCGGCGTATCTCGCGCACCGGCGCGAACGCGAGGCGCTCGTCGTCGCGGCGCTGGCCTCCGGCGGCAGCCTCGACGCGATCACCGTGCGCGCCTACCCCGACGTACCGGCGCCAGTCCACCCGGTCGCGTCGCGGAGCTGCCTTGCCGCGCTGATCAAGCTCGCCGCCCAGGGGCGCGCCGTCGAGCGACACGGAAGCTGGCAGCTGGCGTGAGCGTGGCCCGCTGGCCACGGATTTCCGAGCGGGTGTCTTCGGAAACACGCGATCCGGGCGGTGCCGGGGAACTCTAAACACCCGGATTCCCGCCCTGCATTCCGGGCACATCGGTTGCAACCCGGCAGGGTCATGTTCGCGCGTCCTCTCCGCCCTCGAAGTGCCGCGCTCGTCATCGCCGCCGCGTTCCTCGCGGGCGCCGGATCCGCAGAGGTCGCAGTGCGGACGCACACGGCGCTCGAGCGCGTCCGGCAGGAGCGCGAGGTCGGCGCCGCCGGCCAGCTCGTGCAGCTCGAGATCTCCGCGCCAGGCGGCGAGGTGCTCGCGCGTCCCCGGCTCATCGCTCCCGCCGGCAAGTCAGCGCATCTCGTCCTCCATCGCGCCGACCGTCCGGACGAGGTGCGGCTCGCGCTGCGCATCGAGGCGGTACGCGACCATTCGGGGTACATCACCCTCGACTACGAGATGTGGCTCCCGGAGCAGGCGATCTCGGCGAAGGGGAAGCTCTCGCTCACGCCCGGAGTCGAGCAGGCGAGGGAGATCGGCGACGGCGCGCTCGTCGCGAGCTTCCTCGCCATACCGGTGCCGTCCGCTGCCTTCGACGCGTACCTCGAGGGCGAAACGGCGCGCCGGGCACCCGGGAAGACGTCGTAGACGCGGGCTCTCGCTGCGGTGGTCTAGCGGATCTTCTCGGCTGCCCGCGCCTCGCGGTCGAGCCGCGACGCCTCTGCAACCGCAGCGGCGCGCTGCTCGGCGAGCAAGGCCCGCTCGGCGAGCAAGGCCCTGAGCGGATCGGCGGAGTGCGGGGCCGCGCCCAGCGCGGCGCGAGCGACAGGTCCGCCCGGCTCTCCGCGTCCGCGCCGCGCGTCCTGGATCCTCACGTCGAGGGCCGCAATCTCCGCGCCGAGGCGGTCGGCCTCGTCGCGCGCGGCATCGGCCCGCTCGCGCAGCTCTTCCGGCGCCGGCGCGGCCGGGGTCGGCGGAAGCTCCCCGGCGGTGCGGTCCAGCTCCCCCGCCAGCTCCTGCGCCCGCCGCAGCAGCCGGTCGAGCTCGCGCCCCACCTCCCGCCGCGACTTGAGCGCCTCGATCTGCTCGGCGCACACCTCGAGCTCCGCCTGGGCAGCCGATACCTCCGCCGGCTCGGCGGCGGCGAGGAGCAGGAGCAGCGTGGGTCCGGCGACCATTCGCTCCATGCCGGAGCAACCGCCGTGCCTCCCCGCGAGCCGCGGCCGAACGGGCACTTACCGCGCGCCGCCCGCCCCGGGCCTGCAATTCCCCGCGGCTCATGCTCGAAAATCCGAGGCCGCGCGGGGAGCGGCGGATGCGGCGAGCGCCGCCGGCCGCGATCACGCGGGGTCGTCGGGCTTCTCTCCGGGCTTCACGATGCCGTACTTCTCGAGCTTGTAGTACAGCGCCGACGGCTTGATGCCGAGGAGGCGCGCCGTCTCCGCCTTCACCCCCTTCGCCTTCTCGTAGGCCGCGAGGATGAGCTGCCGCTCGATGTCCTCCAGGGTCTCCGTGAGGCTTCGCTCGCCGCTCGGCATCGTGAGCCCCGCCGGCGCGGGGGCGCGTCGGACGGTCTGCGGCAGCTCGGCGGCGGTGACGAGCTCGCCCTCGGCGAACACGAGCGCCTGCTCCACGACGTTCTCGAGCTCGCGGACGTTCCCCGGCCAGGAGTGACGCCGGAGCAGGTCGAGCGCCTCGGGCGCGAACCCCTTCACGGCGCGCCCGAGCCGAGGCGCCGCCCTCGCGAGGAAGTGGCGGGCCAGCTCCTCGACGTCCCCCGGGCGCTCGCGCAGCGCGGGCAGGCGGATGGGGACGACGTCGAGCCGGTAGTACAGGTCCTCGCGGAAGCGCCCCGCCTTCACCATCGCGGGGAGGTCGCGGTTCGTCGCGGAGACGAGCCGCACGTCCACCTCCACCGTCTCCTCGCCCCCGACCCGCTCGAACCGGCGCTCCTGCAGGGCGCGCAGGAGCTTCACCTGCACCGACGCCGGCAGCTCGCCGACCTCGTCGAGGAACAGCGTCCCCTCGTGGGCGAGCTCGAACCGGCCCAGCTTGCGGCGGACCGCGCCCGTGAAGGAGCCCTTCTCGTGGCCGAACAGCTCGGACTCGAGCAGTCCCTCCGGGATCGCGGCGCACGAGACGGAGACGAACGACTTCTCCCGGCGCTGGGAGCCGGTGTGGAGCGCTCGCGCGACGAGCTCCTTCCCCGTCCCGGACTCGCCCACGATGAGGACGGTGGCATCGGTCGGCGCGACCTTCCGGATCTGCTCGAGGACCCGGCGCATGGGCTCGGACCCGCCCTCCAGGCCATGGGGGTCGTGCTCCCGCCCGAGGTCCTCCTCGAAAGCCTCGGCGCGCGCACGCGCCGTCCGGGCGCCTCGCCGCTCGCGCGCGATCTCGATCGCCTTCTCGACGCGCGCCCGGAGCACCTCGGGCGAGAAGGGCTTCTCGATGAAGTCGATGGCCCCGCCGCGCATCGCGTCGACCGCGCTCGCGATGGTGCCGTGGGCCGAGACCACGACCACGGTGGCCTCCGGATCCGCCTCGCGGAGGCGCCGCACCACCTCGATGCCGTCGACCGGCACCATCCTGAGGTCGGTCACCACGACGTCGGCCGGCCGCTTGCGGTACGCGGCGATCGCCTCGCCTCCGCCCTTCACGCCCTGGACCTCGTGTCCGAGCCGCGTCAGAGAGAGCACCATCCCGTCGCGGACGGCGTCGTGATCATCGGCGACGAGGATGCGGGCCATGGCAAGCGGAGTGTAACCGGATCTGCGCGCTCCATCCGGGGGGTCGGTCGGGGAAGTGTTCAGGAATGTTTCGCTGCGACGATTCGTAATTGTCCGCCGCCACGGGGTGATTAGGTAGCGGGCGTGAGCCCGAAAGCGCCCCTGAACCCGAACGTCCGGAAGCAAGGCTTCAACCTCGCGTACGTCCTCCTCGCCGCTCTCGGCGTCCTGGTGCTCCAGGACTGGTGGGCGCGCTCGCAGGCGGTCGCGACGATCCCCTACAGCCAGTTCCAGAAGCTCGTCCGCGAGGATCGGGTGGCGAGCGTCGTCGTCTCCGCCGACCAGATCCAGGGCGAGTACAAGGAGCCGATCGACGGCAAGAAGCGGTTCGTCACGTCCCGAGTCGAGCAGGATCTCGCGAAGGAGCTCGACGAGCACGGGGTCGAGTACGCAGGCCGGTTCGAGAACACCGTGGTGCCGCTCATCCTGTCGTGGGTCGTCCCGATCGCGCTCTTCTCCGGGATCTGGATGTTCCTCGGGCGCCGGATGGCGAAGCAGCTCGGCGGCCCGGGCGGCGGCCTCATGGCGATCGGGAAGTCGAAGGCCAGGGTCTACGTGGAGACCGACACCCGCGTGACCTTCGACGACGTCGCGGGGGTCGACGAGTCGAAGGAGGAGCTGAAGGAGGTCGTCGCGTTCCTGAAGGACCCCAAGGGCTACGGGCGGCTCGGCGCTCGGATGCCGAAGGGCGTGCTGCTCGTGGGTCCTCCTGGCACGGGCAAGACGCTCCTCGCGAAGGCGGTGGCGGGGGAAGCGGGGGTCCCGTTCTTCTCGATCTCCGGCTCGGAGTTCGTGGAGATGTTCGTGGGGGTGGGCGCCGCGCGCGTCCGCGATCTCTTCGAGCAGGCCCGCGCCAAGGCCCCCGCCATCATCTTCATCGACGAGCTCGACGCGCTCGGCCGAGCGCGGGCGTCGATGCCCGGCCTCGGCGGCGGGCACGACGAGAAGGAGCAGACCCTCAACCAGCTGCTCGTCGAGATGGACGGCTTCGACCCGGGCTCCGGAATCGTGCTGCTCGCAGCGACGAACCGTCCCGAGATCCTCGACCCCGCCCTCCTGCGCGCCGGCCGGTTCGACCGGCAGGTGCTCGTCGACCGGCCCGACCGGACCGGGCGCGAGGCGATCCTGAAGGTGCACATCCGCAAGGTGAAGCTCGCGCCGGGGGTCAAGCTCGAGCAGGTCGCCGCGCTCACGCCGGGGTTCACCGGCGCGGACCTCGCGAACCTCGTCAACGAGGCGGCTCTGGTGGCCACCCGGCGAGGCGCAGAGGAGGTCTCGATGGACGACTTCAACGTCGCCGTCGAGCGGATCGTGGCCGGGCTCGAGAAGAAGAACCGCCTGCTGAACCCGCGCGAGCGCGAGATCGTCGCGCACCACGAGATGGGGCACGCCATCGTGGCCTCCGCGGTGCCGAGCTGCGACGCCGTCCACAAGATCTCGATCATCCCTCGCGGCATCGGCGCGCTCGGCTACACCATCCAGCGGCCGACCGAGGACCGCTATCTCATGACGCGCGAGGAGCTCGAGAACAAGATGCTGATGCTCCTCGGCGGGCGCGCGGCGGAGGAGGTCGTGTACGGGCACCTCTCCACGGGCGCGGCGGACGACCTCGCCAAGGCGACCGACATCGCCCGGAACATGGTCACGCGCTACGGGATGGGGGCGGCGCTCGGTCCGGTGACGTACGAGACGGAGCCGAACGGATTCCTCGGCCAGGTCACCGGAGCGCGACGGCTGTATGCGGAGGAGACCGCGAGAGAGATCGACGTGGCCGTCCGCGAGATCGTCGAGTCTGCCGCTTCGCGCGCACGCGCCATCCTGATCGCGAACCGCGCGCTCCTCGACGAGGGCGCGCGCGAGCTGCTCGCCCGCGAGACGCTCGGGGACGCGGAGCTCGCGGGCCTGCTCGGCAGGGTCCGGCCCGAGGACCGGCGGCCGCAGGTCGCGGCCGCGACCGCGGCCCGGCCGGCGTGATGGCGCCGCCCTGACAGGGCGCGCCGCCTTCCCAGTCCGAAACGGACGCTCGACTCCGCGGCCGGGCGATGCTTCACTCGAACTGCGTGCTCCAGGACCTGCGGACCGTCCTCGCGGCCGTCCTCTACATCTCGGTGGCGCTCGTCGCGAGCGGCCACGTCGTCCTGCACAAGCGGGACGTCCGCGCCGCGCTCGGCTGGGTCGGCTTCATCTGGCTCGCGCCCGTCATCGGCGCCGCCGCGTACCTCGTCTTCGGCGTGAACCGCATCCGCCGGCGCGCGCAGGCGCTCCGGCTGCCGGAGGTCCGCGCCCGGATCCCCGAGGACCTCCGCCCACCGCCTCCCGCGCTTCCGCCCGATGCGGCGCACCTGCGCCCGCTCGTGGCGCTCGCGGACGGGGTCGTGCGGCGCCCGCTCGTCGCGGGAAACGCGGTGACGCTCCTCCCCGGCGGCGACGTCGCCTACCCCGCGATGGTCGAGGCGATCGATCGGGCGGAGCGATCCGTCACCTTCTGCACGTACATCTTCGACGGGGGCCGGGCGGGCGACGCGTTCGCATCGGCGCTCACGCGCGCCCACGCGCGCGGCGTCCTCGTGCGGGTGCTCATCGACGGCGTCGGCGTGCGCTACAGCTGGCCACCGATGCACCGGCGGCTGCGGCGCGCCGGCGTCCGGACGGAGCTGTTCCTGCCGCGGTTCACCCCGGGCTGGCTGCCGTTCATGAATCTCCGCAATCACCGCAAGGTGCTGGTGGTGGACGGGAAGCTCGGGTTCACCGGCGGCATGAACGTCCGGGACGACTTCCTCGCGTCGAGCGGGCTGGGGCCGTCGATGGATCTGCAGGCCCGCGTGGAAGGGCCGGTGGTCGCTCACCTCCAGGAGGCGTTCGCGGAGGACTGGCTCTTCACCACGGGCGAGACGCTCGACGGCGACGCGTTCCTCCCGCCGCTCCAGGCGGCGGGCGAGGTGCTGGCGCGGGGCGTCGCCGACGGGCCGGACGAGGACTTCGAGGCGGTGCGGTGGCTCCTCCTCGGCGCGCTCGCGACCGCGCGGGACCGCATCCGGATCGTGACGCCGTACTTCCTCCCCGACGCGGGGCTCATCACGGCGATCGACGTCGCGGTGATGCGGGGGGTGGAGGTGGACGTCGTCCTCACCGAGCGCGGAAACCTTCCGGTCGTGCAATGGGCGCAGACCGCCCAGCTCTGGCAGGTGATCGAGCGCGGATGTCGGGTGTGGCTCACCCCGCCCCCCTTCGACCACTCGAAGCTCATGGTCGTGGATGGCGTGTGGGCGCTGCTCGGCTCCGCCAACTGGGATCCCCGGAGCCTGCGACTCAACTTCGAGCTCGAGGTCGAGTGCTTCGACGCCGACCTCGCCCGCCGCGTGGAGGCGCTCGCCACCGAGCGGATCGCCCGGGCCCGGCGGCTCACGCTCGCGGAGGTCGACGCCCGCTCACTTCCGGTGAAGCTCCGCGACGGGTTCGCCCGGCTGTTCTCCCCATACCTGTGACCCGACGGAGGGGGCTCCTGCCCCCACCTGCGCTCACCTGCTCCGCCGGATGGTGTCATCGACCGAGCCGGCCGCGGCACGTCGCCGCATCGCGCTCTGCGGCGTCCCGGGGCTAACCTCCAGGTTTCAGGAAGGCAGGCACGCATGTCCCATTCGGCCGAGTTCCTCGATGGGCTCCGGCAGGAGTTGCCGCGCTGGCAGATCGAGGGAATCGTCACGCCGGGTGCGGCACGCGCGCTCGCGGCCCGCTACGACCTCGAGCACCCGTCCGCGCCGGCGCGGGACCGGAGCGGACCGCTCGCCGCGGCGGCCGGCCTCGCCGTCGCGCTGGCGCTCGCCGCCGCCCTGCTCTTCTCCGGCATCGGCGACGGCGTCCTGCTCCCGCTCACCGCCCTCGCGGCCGCGTTCGTGGCGACGCCGCTGGCGGTGCGGGGACCCGCGCTCGCCCCCGCGGCGCGCGCGCTTCGCGCGGAGGGCAGGGTGATCTTCTACCTGGCCGCCTACGCGCTCTCGTTCGTCTCCATCGCCGACGCGACGCGGTTCCGGTCCGGCCTCGCGAGCGAGGGGCTCGTCTCGGCGCTCCCGCCGCTCCTCGCCGCCGCCGCGGCGCTCGTGGCAGGACTCCGGCGCAGCGACGTGGATGCCCACGCGCGCGGCGAGGCGATGCTCCTCGTCGCGACCGTGGTGGCCTTCGCGGCCGGCCTGTCGCTCGACACCGGCGCCGGGACCGCCATCGTCGCGGCCATGTCGCTCGCGTTCCTGTCCGTGGGCCGCATCGTCCGAGGCCTGTCCTGGCACGCGCGTGGGCCGTTCTTCGAGGGGGTCGCCGTCACGACGCTGCTCGCAGCGAGCCACGCCTTCGGCATCTTCCCGTCTCCGTGGATCGCGGCGGTGGCCGCCGCGATGTGCATCGCCGCCGGCGCCACCGCGGTGTTCGCGTTCGAGCGGCGCAGCGCCCGGCCGCCCGTCGAGCCCCCCACCGACGCGCGCGCCGCCGACGCGTAGCCTCGGGGCGCAGCCTACGGGGCGCAGCCAGGGATCGCGAGCCGCGCGACCGTGCCGCCTCCGGCGCGGTCCTCCAGCGCGAGCGTCCCGCCGTGCGCGTCCGCCACCTTCTTGGCGAGCGCGAGCCCGAGCCCGGTCCCCTGCTGCTTGGTCGTGAAGAACGGCCTGAACAGCCGCTCGCGCGCCTCGACGGAGAGCCCGGCCCCACGATCCGCCACCTCGATCAGGGCCTCGCCGTCCGCCGCGCGCGCCACGAGCTCGACCACGCTCGCAGCCGGGGCGGCCTCCACCGCGTTCCGGACGAGGTTCACCGCTGCGCGCCGCAGCTGCTCGCGATCGGCGCGGGTCGCGCCGGCGCCCTCGACCGTGACCGAGACCTGGCGCTCGGAGGCGAGCGGCTGGGCGAGGTCGGCCACCTCGGCGAGCAGCTGCCCGAGGTCGACCGGCTCTCGCACCGGCGGGCGGGCGCGGGCGTAGTCGAGGAACTCCTCGACCACCTTCGTCAGCGCCGCCAGCTCCGAGCGGATGCGCGCGACGTGGGCGGCCTCGGGGCGGGCGGCGAGCTCCTCGGCGAGGAGCCCGGCGAACAGGTCGAGGGCGGCGAGCGGGTTTCGGACCTCGTGGGCGATGCCGGCGAGGAGGGTCTCGCGCTCCTCGTCGCGCGCGTGGAGCGCCCGCCGCATCTCCTCGATCGTGTCCCGGAGGGTCCCGATCTCGTCCTTCCGCTTGCGACGCCAGAGCGGCGTCTCGAGATCCCCGTGCGCGATCCGCCGGGCCGCCTCCGTGATCCGGGTGAGCGGGCGCGTCACCGTGAGCGCGGCGAGGGCGGCGACCAAGGCGCCGAGCATCGCGCCGGCGACCGCGACCGTCGCGAGGGTTCGCCGGAATCCGCCGAGCGTCTCGAACGAGCCCGCGGTCCCGTCCGCGCCCACCACCGCGACCACGTGACCAGCGGCGTCGAGCAGCGGCGCGTACCCGGTCTTGTGCAGCCGCCCGTCCGTGCCCTCGAACAGGACCTGGCTCGCGACCGGCCGGCCGGCGGCGGCCTGGGCGATCTCGTGCCGGTCGCGCTCGAGCGCAGCCACCCGTTCGCCGATGCGCGCGCGCCCGGCCGAGTCGGCGAGGGCGGTGCGATCCGGGCGGACGACGAGGAGCCGTGTCCCGGTCGCCCGCGCGACCGAGTCGAGCCGAGCGCGCACGTGGCCATAGGTGCGCGTCGCCTCGTCGCCGGGGGCGAGCTTCACGACGCGATCGGCCGGGAGCGCCGCCGCAGCCGACTTGGCCGCCGCGACGAGCCGAGCCGCGAGCTCGTCCTCGAGCGCGCGACGCGCCAGCCGGTCGGCGAGGAGCGCCATCACGGCGAGCGAGACGAGCGCGGGGAGCGCGGCGGCGAGGGCGAAGCGGCGGCGCACGACCGAATGGTAACCCGGGAACGTGGTCTTGAACCTGGACTTGGACGTGGACCTCGACCAGGTCCTCGACCAGGTCCACGTCCAGTCAGGTGCTCGAGTGCTCCAGCAGGAAGTCCCTGATCACCGGGAACACGACCTCGGGCGCGTTCCGCCCGACGAGCACGTCGCCGTGCCCGTAGTCCCGGCCGCAGCTCCAGTATCGCTTCGGACCCCCCCAGCGCTGGAAGGCGGCCTCGACCACCGCGGGGGGCGCGAGGCCGTCCTTCTCCGCCGACAGGAAGAGCGCCGGCTGCGTGCAGCTCGGGAACAGGGCGCGGTAGTCGACCGACCCGTCGCAGGATCGGAAGGTGTCGTCCCGCAGGCAGACCGCGAACTGCTCGAGGACGCCGGGCTGGACGTCCTCGATCGCGTTCGCGAGCAGCCGCCGGTAGATGGGCCGCTCCACGTTGCGCATCTGGATGACCAGGTCGAACGGCGCGGGATGCCAGTAGCCCGAGAACGGCGCGACGGTACGGGCGAGGAGTCGCAGGTGCCGCCCGAGGCCGAGGTGGCGCAGCTCGACGAGCGCCCGGACGCGCGGCTGGGCGTCGAAGTGCACCGGGGCGGCGAGCGCGACGAGCGCACGGATGCGCCGGGGGTGGAGCGCGCACGAGGCCATCCCGAGGATCGCCCCCTGGCTGTGGCCCACGTAGAGGACCGAGTCCTCCCCGGTCGCCTCGCGGATCGCGGCGAACGCGGCGGGGAGGTCCTCGTGCAGGTACGTGTCCAGGGTCCAGCGCGACGTCGGCCCCTTGCGCGATGCGCCGTGGCCACGCAGGTCGAGCGAGAAGCAGTCGAACCCGCAGCGGGCGAGGTGGGCCGCGACGGAGTAGTGCTCCACGCCGAAGTCGAAGGCCTGACGGTTCATGGCGATGCCGTGGACGAGGAGGACCGGAGGGCGACGCGGCGCGGCGCGCGGCCGCCGGCGCCCGATCGCGAGACTCCAGCCGTCGCGCGTCCCGGCGCGGAGGAGCTCGTCCTCTCCGCTCGGGGCATGGAGCTTCCACCGCCAGAAGAGGTGGTGGGCGATCGCGAGGACGGCGAGGGCGGCGAGCGCCAGGAGGACGCCGTGAGAAGGCACGCCGGGATTCTACGGCGACCGGGCCCTTCCGGGCCGCCCGCGCCCATCGACCGCATCCCCCGCGTGGCCTGGCCATTGCACAAGCTCGCCGGTGGAACGGACGGATGCGGTGCCGGGTCGTCAGCTCGGCCCCGCCCCGCCCGACCATGACGACGGAGACGCGCAGCGAGCTATGAACTGGTCGGATCCCGGGCAAGCCGCTGCCCGAGATCCAAGCATCACCGGTTGACCACCCCGAGCGACGGGGTCTAGCGTCAGCCATCCATCTCTTCGAAGGGGTGCGCCGTGAAGAAGGTCGAAGCGATCATCAAGCCGTTCAAGCTGGACGAGGTGAAGCAGGCCCTCTCGGAGATCGGAGTCGCGGGGCTCACGGCGACGGAGGTGAAGGGCTTCGGCCGGCAGAAGGGCCACACCGAGCTGTACCGCGGTGCCGAGTACGTCGTGGACTTTCTGCCGAAGGTGAAGGTGGAGGTCGTCGTGGCCGACAACCTGGTCGGCCGGGTGGTCGAGGCCGTCGAGCGTGCGGCGAAGACCGGCCGCATCGGCGACGGCAAGATCTTCGTCGTCCCGATCGAGGAGGTCATCCGGATCCGGACCGGCGAGCGCGGCGAGGACGCGCTCTAGCCGGCGGTCGGGCGCTTGGCGCGCACGGGCAAGGCTCTTCCGCTCCCGGCGGCGCTCGCGCGCGCCGCCGTGGACTCCGTCGCCGACGCCCTCGTGATCGTCGGCACCGACGGCGGGGTCGTTCACCTGAACCCCGCGGCCGAGGAGCTGTTCGGCCGGAGCCGCGAGCGCGCGATCGAGCTTCCGGTCCGCGCCCTGCCCGGCGGGCCGCAGCTCGAGATCCTGTCCGAGAGGTCCCGCACCTCCCAGGAGACGCAGTCGATCGACTTCCCCTCGCCGCGCGATCCGGGGGTCCCGATCTCCGTCGAGGCGAACCCGCTCCTCGACGGCGCAACCTGCGTCGGGACCGTGCTCGTGCTGCGGATCCCGCGCGCGTCCGAGCGCGCCCTCGACTTCGAGGCGCTCGCGGCGGGGCTCGCCCACGAGATCAAGAACCCGCTCGCCGGGCTGCAGGGATCGGCAGAGCTGCTCGCGCGCGAGGCCGAAGGGTCTGCGAAGGAGTACGCACAGGTCATCGCGCGCGAGGCGAAGCGCGTGGACGGGCTCGTCCGCGAGCTGCTCGATCTGGCGCGCCCTGCAGCGCTGCAGACCGCGCCGGTCGACGTGCACGAGGTGCTCGGGGACGTCTCGGTGCTCGCACGCGGCATCCCGGGCGCCGACCGCGTCACGTTCGTCGAGCGCTATGACCCGTCGCTGCCCCGGGTGGTCGCGGACGCCGAGAAGCTGAAACAGGTCATGCTGAACCTCGTGCGGAACGCGCTCGATGCCGTCCACGACCGGGTCGGTCCGACCATCACCTTCGAGACCGGTGTCGCGTCGCTGCGGCTGCGCCAGGCGAGCGGGCGCACGCGCCCGCTCGCGCGGATCTCGGTCGTGGACAACGGCCCGGGGATCCCCGAGGGGATGCTGCATCGGCTGTTCACCCCGTTCGCGACGTCGAAGCCGGCCGGTACGGGGCTCGGCCTCGCCATCTCGCGGCGGATCGTCGAGGCGCACGGTGGACGGATCGAGGTGAAGAACCGGTCGGGCGGAGGTGCCGAGGCGAACGTCTACATCCCCCTCGAAGTACCGTGAAGCGATCGCCGGCCTCGCCGTCGGGGTGGCGAACTGGCCTCGTCCTTGCTTAAGCGCGAGGATCGGTTTGGTTCACCCATGGAGGAGCGGGTGCGCAAGGTCCTCATCGTCGACGACGAGCCCTCGGTCCGATTCGTCCTCGGCCGCACGTGCGAGCGCGCGGGCGTGCCTTTCGAGGAGGCCGGAAGCGCCGAGGAAGCCCGCCTGAAGCTCAGCGCGCTGGGCGGGGGACGGGACGGCGTGGGCCTCGTCCTGCTCGATGTCCGGCTGCCCGGCGACGACGGGTTCAAGCTGCTCGGCGAGATCGGCGGCCGCAGCGACTCGCCCTTCGTCGTGGTGATGACCGCCGAGGACACGATGCGCTCGGCGGTCGAGGCGATGAAGCGCGGCGCCGCCGACTATCTGGGCAAGCCGTTCGACCTCGCGCGCGTCGAGCGGATCGTGAAGGACCTCGCCGCCGCGCCGGCCGAGGTGTCGGAGCCGCACGAGGACGCCGCCGCGCCCTCCGGCGTCGAGGCCGAGATCGACCCGAACGCGGAGCCGCGCCGTTACCGCGAGATCTCGCTGCCCGAGACGCTGATCGGGCGCTCCGCCGCGATGATCGAGGTCTACAAGGAGATCGGACGCGTCGCGCGGACCGAGATGACCGTCCTGCTCATGGGCGAGTCCGGCACCGGCAAGGAGCTGGTCGCCCGCGCCATCCACGCGAACTCCACCCGCTCGCGCGGTCCGTTCACCACGGTCAACATGGCCGCGATCCCGAAGGACCTCATCGAGAGCGAGCTGTACGGCCACGAGAAGGGCTCCTTCACCGGCGCGGTCGAGCGGCGCCCCGGCAAGTTCGAGCTCGCGAGCGGCGGCACGCTGTTCCTCGACGAGATCGGCGAGATGCCGATCGATCTGCAGGCGAAGCTCCTGCGCGTCCTGCAGGAGCGCGAGATCGACCGGGTCGGCGGCACGCGCCCGCTGCGGGTCGACGTCCGGATCGTGGCGGCGACGAACGCCGACCTCGGGCGGTCCGTCGAGGAGGGGCGCTTCCGGCGAGATCTGTACTATCGCATCGCGGTGGTCCCGATCCGGCTCCCCCCGCTGCGCGAGCGCGAGGGAGACGTCATCCTGCTCGCCCGCCACTTCCTCGCGAAGTACGGCGAGCAGCTCAAGGGTCGGCCCCTCGCGCTCGCGAAGGACGCGGAGCCGCTCCTGCTCGGACACGCCTGGCCCGGGAACGTTCGCGAGCTGCAGAACGTCATCCAGCGCGCGCTCCTGAAGCTCGCCGGCCCGCGCCTCGCCGCGAAGGACCTCGTGGGCCTCCTGCCCGCTGCCGGGGCCCGGGAGCGGGGTATCGGCGGGCTCGTCGAGTCGATCCTGGACGCGGCCGTCCCCGATGGGGGCCGCTATCAGGCTGCGCTCGCGGCCATCGAGTCGCCCCTCATCGCGGCGGCCCTCGCGCGGACCGGCGGGAACCAGCTTCGCGCCGCCGAGCTGCTCGGGATGAACCGGAACACGCTGCGCGAGCGGATGCGCGCCCTCGGGATGAAGCCGAAGGTTTGACGCGGCTGCCTGGATGTCGGGCAGCAGCCTGCCCTGGAACCGGGCGGCGTGGACGGTGAACCCGCTTCGCAGGATCCGAGCGCCCGGCGAGGGTGCTGGCGCCCGATTCCCTGGTGCGCGGAAATCGGGCAGCGGCTGCCCCGCCGGCGATCAGCCCGGTACAGGAAGACGGGGATCTTTTTGGCGGGACGACTGGTGATCTCGTGGCACGACCCGTGCTAAACGGCGTCCCACCAACCCCGCTGCATTCAGGGAGATCCTACTCGATGGCAAAGCTGACCCCGAAGCAGGTCCTCGACCTCGCCAAGGAGAAGAAGGCGACCTACGTCGACCTGAAGTTCATGGATTTCGTCGGCATCTGGCAGCACTTCTCGATCCCGCTCTACGAGCTGAGCGAGGCGGTGTTCGACGAGGGCCTCGGGTTCGACGGCTCCTCGATCCGCGGCTGGCAGGCGATCCACGCGTCCGACATGCTCGTGATGCCCGATGCCGACACCGCGGTCATCGACCCGTTCATGGCGGAGCCGACGCTCTCGCTCATCTGCAACATCGTCGATCCGATCACGAAGGAGCCGTACTCGCGCGACCCGCGCAACATCGCGATCAAGGCCGAGAAGTACCTCAAGAGCACGGGCATCGGGGACACCGCCTTCTTCGGTCCCGAGGCCGAGTTCTTCATCTTCGACGAGGTCCGCTACGACACCGGCGTGAACCACGGCTTCTACAAGGTGGACTCGGTCGAGGGTCAGTGGAACACCGGCCGTGAAGAGGCGGGTGGAAACCTCGGCTACAAGCCCCGCTACAAGGAGGGCTACTTCCCGGTCGCGCCGACGGACAGCCAGCAGGACATCCGCACCGAGATGTGCCGCGTGATGGAGTCCGTCGGGATCCACGTCGAGCGGCAGCACCATGAGGTCGCCACCGCCGGCCAGGCCGAGATCGACATCAAGTTCGCGCCGCTCGTCGGGATGGCCGACAACCTCCAGTGGTTCAAGTACATCATCAAGAACGTCGCCCGCCGCCACGGCAAGACCGTCACGTTCATGCCGAAGCCGCTCTATGGCGACAACGGCTCGGGCATGCACGTCCACCAGTCGATCTGGAAGGGCGGCAAGCCGCTCTTCGCCGGCGACGGGTACGCAGGCCTCTCCGACCTCGCCATGTGGTACATCGGCGGCGTCCTGAAGCACGGCCCGGCGCTCGCGGCGCTGTGCTGCCCGACGACGAACAGCTACAAGCGGCTCGTCCCCGGGTTCGAGGCGCCGATCAACCTCGCCTACTCGGCGCGGAACCGCTCGGCCTCGATCCGCATCCCGATGTACTCGCCGTCGCCCAAGGCGAAGCGCATCGAGTTCCGCTCGCCGGACCCGTCCTGCAACGGCTATCTCGCGTTCGCGGCGATGCTGATGGCCGGCCTCGACGGCATCGAGAACAAGATCAACCCCGGCCAGCCGCTCGACAAGGACATCTACGGCATGTCTCCCGAGGAGCTCCGGGAGATCCCGAAGATGCCAGGCTCGCTCGACGAGGCGCTCGAGTGCCTCCGCAAGGATCACAAGTTCCTCATGAAGGGCGACGTCTTCACGGACGACGTGATCGAGACCTGGATCCAGTACAAGTACGACAAGGAGGTCAATCCGGTCCGGATGCGGCCTTCGCCGATCGAGTACGCGCTGTACTTCGACATTTAGGATTCATCGTCACGACGCGTGAGACGGCCGCCCTCCGGGGCGGCCGTTTTCTTTTTCGGGCTCGCGGCGCGCGCACACCATACTCACCTTCCGCAGGGAGGCGGCATGGCACGCGTCGGGGTCCGGGCCTGACGCCCGGCCCGGCCGAGCGGCCGGCCGGGACGCCGGACCGCGAATCGACTTCGGGCCGCTCGACGGGCTGGCCGCGCGGGGTTATTAGACCGCGGGTGACCTCCTCCCCCGTCCACATCACCGCGCGCACGGCGGCGATCTCGGCCGCCGTGCTGGCCTGCTTCGCCGCGAACTCGCTGCTGTGCCGGGCGGCGCTCGGCACGGGGCGGTCCGACCCCGCCACCTTCACCGCGGTGCGGCTCGGGTCGGGAGCGATCGCCGTCGCCGCGCTCCTCGCCGCCTCGCGCCGGGCGAGGCCGAGCGGCGGGAGCTGGGGCTCCGCGCTCACCTTGGTCGCCTACGCGGTGACCTTCTCCCTCGCCTACGTCCGGATCCCGGCGGGGGTGGGCGCGCTCGTGCTGTTCGCGTTCGTGCAGGCCTCGATGATCGGTTACGGGGTCGCGACCGGCGCGCGGCTCGGCGCGCGCGGCTGGACCGGCGCGGCGCTCGCGATCGGCGGGCTCGCCTGGCTCACCCTGCCCGGCGCGGGCGCGCCGGACATCGCGGGCGTCGTCCTCATGGCGATCGCCGGCGTCGGGTGGGGGGTCTACTCGATCCGCGGCCGGCGCTCGGCCGATCCGCTCGCGACGACCGCCGACAACTTCGTCCGGGCGACGCCGCTCGCGGTGCTCTTCCTCGTGCTCCGGGCGGGGACGGCGCACGCCAGCCCCGCCGGCCTCGTCCTCGCCGCCGCCTCCGGCGCCGGCGCGTCGGGCGTCGGCTACGCGATGTGGTACGCGGTCCTGCCCGCGCTCGGCGCCGCCCGGGCGGGGACGCTCCAGCTCGCGGTGCCGGTCATCGCCGCGGCGGGCGCCACGCTCCTCCTCGGCGAGCGGCTCACGCCGCGCCTGTCCGGGGCCGGGCTCGCGATCCTCTGCGGCGTCGCGCTCTCGTTCGCGCCGGCCCGCCGCCCGGCGGCGCAGGCGCCGGCGCCGGATCACTCGCCGAGGTAGGCCTTGCGGACCTCCGGGGAAGCGAGGAGCTCCCGCCCCGTCCCCCGCATCACGATGGCGCCCGTCTCGAGCACGCAGGCGCGGTGCGCGAGCTGGAGCGCCTTGTGGGCGTTCTGCTCGACGAGGAGCAGCGCGACGCCGCTCTGGTTCACCTCTCGGAGAACGCCGAAGATCCGCTCCACCACCTGCGGGGCGAGGCCGAGCGAGGGCTCGTCGAGGAGCATCAGCTTCGGCCTGCTCATGAGCGCGCGCGCCACCGCGAGCATCTGCTGCTCGCCGCCGGAGAGCGTCCCGGCCACCTGGGTGCGCCGCTCGGCGAGGATCGGGAACAGCGCGAAGGCGCGCTCCTCGTCGCGGGCGATCTCGGCGGTGTCGCGCCGGAGGTACGCCCCCAGGACGAGGTTCTCCTTCACCGTGAGGTTCAGGAAGATCCGGCGCCCCTCCGGCGCGTGCGCCATGCCGCGCGCCACGAGCTCGTGAGAAGCGAGGCGCGTCACGTCCTCGCCGAGGAACCGGATGGCGCCGCCGGAAGGACGGAGCATCTTCGAGATCGCGCGCAGCGTCGTGGTCTTGCCGGCCCCGTTCGCCCCGATGAGCGCGACCACCTCGCCCGCCGGCACCTCGAGCGTGATCCCGCGAAGCGCCTCGATGCCGCCGTAGTGCACGCGGAGATCCGAGACCTGGAGGATCGGGGCGCTCATGCGGGAGGGACCTCGATGTGCTTCTCCTCGAGGTAGGCGTCGCCGAGATAGGCCTCGATGACCTTCGGGTCCTTCCGGATCGCCTCCGGAGCCCCCTCGGCGATCGTGATGCCGTGGTCGAGGACGAGCATCCGCTCGGAGACGCCCATCACGAGCCGCATGTCGTGCTCGATGACCAGGATCGCGAGACCGAAGCGGTCGCGGATCCCGCGGATGAGCTGCATGAGCTCGGTCTTCTCGCCCGCGTTCATGCCGGCGGCGGGCTCGTCGAGGCAGAGGACCTTGGGATCGGTGGCGAGGGCGCGGGCGATCTCGAGCCGGCGCTGCTCGCCGTAGGGAAGCCCCTTCGCGATCTCGTCGCGCCGATCGGCGAGCCCCATCACCTCGAGATATCCCTCCGCGCGCGCGACGATGCGTGCCTCCTCGGAGCGGTGCCGGCCCGTGAGGAACAGCGCGTCGAAGAAGCCGGAGGTGGCCTGCGCGTGGCAGGCGATGCGCACGTTGTCGAGCGCAGTGAGCTCCTTGAAGAGACGAATGTTCTGGAAGGTGCGGGCGACGCCGCGGGCGCAGATCTCGTGGGGACGCCGGCCGTTCACCCGCTCGCCGGCGACGCGCACGTCGCCCTCGCTGGGCCGGTAGACGCCGGTGATGGCGTTGAAGGCGGTCGTCTTGCCGGCGCCGTTCGGGCCGATGAGGCCGACGAGCTCGCGGGGGCGCATGACGAGGCTGAACGCGGAGAGCGCCTTCAGGCCGCCGAAGCGCATCGTGACGCGCTCGAGCTCGAGCGGGTTCGGGGCGCTCATGGCTCGTCCCGGACGTCGGTCGGCGACGCGCCGCCGGGCGTCGCCGCGAGCGGCCGCGGCCGCGGCACGCGGCGGAAGAAGCGAAGGTCCCAGAGCTCGCGCGTCCCCAGGATCCCCTGCGGCCGGAGCAGCATCAGGACCACGAGCAGGAGCGCGTAGACCACCATCCGGTATTCCTGGAAGTTGCGGAACGCCTCGATGGCGATCCCGAGCACGACCGCCGCGAGGATCGACCCGGTCATGGACCCCAGCCCACCGAGGACCACCATCACGACCACCTCGATGGACCGGATGAAGGTGAACATCGCGGGCGTGACCATCTGGATCGCGTGGCCGACGAGGCCGCCGGCGAGCCCGGCGTACGCGGCGGAGATGGTGAAGGCCCGCACCTTGTAGCCGGTCGTGTCCACGCCCATCGCCTCGGCGGCGATCTCGTCCTCGCGGATCGCGAAGAGCGCCCGCCCCTGCGTCGAGACCGCGAGGCGCCGGGCCATGACGATCGTGGCGAGGGCGGAGACGCCGATCCAGACGACGTTCGTCCGCTTCGGCAGCCCCTGGAGCCCGAGCGCCTCGCCGAGCATCGTGGTGTTCTCGATGAGGGAACGGATGATCTCGCCGAAGCCGAGCGTGACGATGGCGAGGTAGTCGCCTCGCAGGCGGAGCGAGGGCATCCCGACGAGGAACCCCGCGAGCGCCGCCGCGCCCATCGCCGCGGCGAGCGCGAACGCGAACGCGAGCTGATCCGAGACGACCTCGGGCAGACCCGCGATCCGGACGCCGGCGAAGGCGAGCGAGACCTTCGCCGCGGTGTAGGCGCCGACCGCCATGAACCCGGCGTGGCCGAGGGAGAACTGGCCGGTGAAGCCGTTCACGACGTTGAGCGAGACGGCGAGGACGACGTTAACCCCGATCGTCACGATCCAGAGGAAGTACGCCTGCGGGACGAACGCCTGCGCGATGGCGAGGAGCGGGATCCCCACCACGAACGGCAGGACCGAGCGGAAGGCGCCCCTGATCACACCTTCTCCACCTGCCCCTTGCCGAAGAGCCCCTCGGGTCGGACGAGCAGGACGAGGATGAGGACGGTGAACGCGATGGCGTCGCGGTATCGCGAGGAGGTGTAGCCCGCCACGAACTCCTCGACGAGGCCGAGGACGACGCCGCCGGCCATCGCGCCGGGCACGCTCCCGATCCCGCCGAGCACCGCGGCGACGAACGCCTTCAGACCGCTCATGAGGCCCATGAGAGGCTCGATGCGCGGGCGCGAAGACGCGTTGATGATCCCCGCCGCGGCCGCGAGCGCGCTCCCGAGCACGAACGTCCCCGAGATGATCCGGTTCACCGGGATCCCCATGAGCCCGGCGACCTGCGGGTCGAACGACACCGCGCGCATCGCGACGCCGAACCGGGTCCGGTACACGATCCACTGGAGGGCGAGCATGAGCGAGGATCGCGACGAGGAATCCGACCATGTCGATCCGCTGCACCGTCGCGCCGAGCGGCTCCAGCGGCGGTCCGAGGTCCACGAGCGCCGGGAAGAACCTCGGCGCCGGGCCCGGCGGAAACTCGACCGGCGCACGGAGCAACGGGTTGAGCTGGAACCCGAACTCGAGCAGGAACGACACTCCGATCGCGGTGATGAGCGCGGTCAGGCGCGCGCGATGGCGGAGCGGCCGATAGGCGAACCGCTCGACGACGAACCCGAGCGCGCCGCAGATCGCCATCGCGCCGATCGTCGACCAGCGCCGCCTTCCCGACGTTGGGGCTCCGGTCTGCGCCGAGTCACCGCGCCGAGGTAGTACCCGGCGAAGGCGCCCACCATGTACACGTCGCCGTGGGCGAAGTTGATGAGCTTCAGGACGCCGTAGACCATCGTGTAGCCCAGCGCGATGAGGGCGTAGATGGTCCCCAGCGAGAGGCCGTTGACGAGGTGCTGGAGGAACTCGGTCAAGCGACCTCGCCGGCGGCCCGGGCGCAGATGCGCCCGGGCGCGCGGCGGTGCGCTGATGCGCTAGTGCGAGGCCGGCTTCGGCTGCGCCGCGGGGGCGGGTTGCGGTGCGGCGCCTGCGGGCGCGTCCGGTGCGACGGTCGCGACGTAGACGGCCTTCCCGCCCTTCACCTCGAGCACCACCGCGGACTTCACCGCGTTGTGGTCCTGGTCGAGCGTGATGACGCCGGTGACGCCCGGGAAGTCCTTCGTCGCGGCGATCGCCTCGGCGATGGCTTCGCCGGTCGCGTCCTTCGCGCGCGGGTCATGGCGTCGCCCGCCACCATCGCGGCGTCGTAGCCCGGTCGCCGCCATCGAGTCGGGCACCGCGCCGAACCGCGCCTTGTAGCGCTTGACGAACTCCTGGATGCGCGGCGATCGGGTCGTCGGGCGAGTAGTGGTTCGAGAAGAAGGAGCCCTCGATGGCCTGGCCGCCGATCTCGAAGAGCTTCGCGGAGTCCCAGCCGTCGCCGCCCATGAGCGGCACCTTGATGCCGAGCTCGCGCGCCTGCCGCGCGATGAGGGCCACGTCGGTGTAGTAGCCCGGGATGTAGATCGCCTCGGGTG
This sequence comes from uncultured delta proteobacterium, assembly GCA_963721145.1. GTDB lineage: Bacteria > Myxococcota > Myxococcia > Myxococcales > Anaeromyxobacteraceae > Anaeromyxobacter. Next base: position 1,804,354 of record CAVRIC010000002.1, read on the forward strand.
CCTTGGGCTTGATGGCGGTGAGCTGCGCCTTGAAGTCCTGGTCGCCGGCCTTGTAGCTCTGGTCGTCGACGATCGTGCCGCCGAGGTCCTTGAACTTGGAGAGGAAGTAGTCGGCGAGCCCGACGGAGTAGGCGTTCCCGACGTCGCGGAGGATCGCGACCTTCTTGATGCCCTTCTCCTTCGCGAACTTCGCCATCACCGTTCCCTGGAACGGATCGATGAAGCAGACGCGGAAGACGAACGGCCGGATCTTGTCCCCGTCCTTCGTGACCTTCGGGTTGGTCGACGACGGGGTGATCATCGGGCACCTTGTTCGCGTCGGCGATCGGCGCCATCGCGAGCGAGCGGCTCGAGGCGACCTCGCCGAGCAGCACCGTCACCTTGTCCTGCGTGATGAGCCGGGTCGCCGCGACGGCCGCCTCCTCCGGCTTGCCCTGGTTGTCGTAGGTCTTGAGATCGACCTGCTTCCCCTTCACGCCGCCCTTCGCGTTCAGCTCCTCGATCGCGAGCTTGATGCCCTTGTCGGTCGAGTCGCCGAAGGTGGCCTCCTGACCGGTCAGGGAGCCGACGTGGCCGAACCAGATCTTGGCGCCCGGCGCGGCGGAGCCCTGGCCCGCGGCGGGCACAGCGCCCGGAGCAGACTTCTTCTGCTCGCAGGCGGCGAAGGTGAGAAGCACGGCTGCTGCGGACAAGGCGCGGCGGAAGCTCATGGCAGGTCCTCCGGATCGCTGGGGAAGGGCGTGTTTTTCTAGCACGGGCACGGCCGCCGCTGCCACATCCGCGCACGCCGTTGATCGCCTCGGCCCCCACCGGTATGGTCCGCTCGTGGCGACGATCCTGCTCGTGGACGACAATCTGGAGCTCCTCACGCTGCTCGCTCGCCTGGTGGAGGCGGAGGGCTGGACGCCGATCCCGGTCGCGAAGGGCAAGACCGCGATCGAGAAGATCCAGGCGGACCCCCCCTCGGCGGCGGTGGTCGATGTCCTGCTCCCGGACATGATGGGGTACGACGTCGCCCATGCGCTCCGGAGCGCCCAGGTCCCGTTCGTCTTCATGACGGGGGTGTTCAAGGGCGGCCGGGCGGCGTCGGACGCCCGCGCCCAGCACGGCGCCTCCGGCTACTTCGAGAAGCCGTTCGATCGGGAAGAAGCTCGTCGAGGCGCTGCGCGCCCTCATGCCCTCCGTGACACCTCCGCCGCTCACGATCCGGTTCGGCTCCGCGAAGCCGGCCGACGACGGCGCGAGCGAGCTGAGCGACTTCGACGTCGAGGTGGCGGTCGAGGGGGACGAGCCGGTCGAGGCGATGGACCTCACCGGCCGCGTCGTGCTCACCGAGGACGGCAAGGTCTCGGCGGTGCTGAAGGGCGACGCCATCCATGCCGCCTCGATCGGAGCGCCCGCGCGGCCGGCGCCGCGCCCCGTGCCGCCGCCGGGGGCGCAGGAGGTCCGCGAGCGGGCGGCCGCGCAGAAGGCCGCCTCCGCGCGGGCCCCTGACCTGTCGCGGACGGAGGGGAAGCTCGAGGACAATCTGCCCGAGCTGATCACCGCGTTCTACCTGATGCAGCAGACGGGCGAGCTGACGCTGCAGAAGGGGAAGGTGAAGAAGAGCATCTTCTTCGAGAAGGGCCGACCGTGCTTCGCGATCTCGAACCTCGTCACCGACCGGTTCGGGCCGTTCCTGGTCCGCGTCGGGAAGATCGACCCGCAGCAGCTCGAGCTGTGCCAGGCCGCGGCGGACAAGACGGGCCGGCGCACCGGCGACGTGCTCGTCGAGATGAAGCTCCTCAAGGAGACGGAGAAGCTCTACTACGTCGCACAGCAGGTGAAGGCGATCATTTACTCCGTCTTCGGCTGGGACGAGGGAGACTACCGGCTCCACTTCGCGGACCGCGCCGCGAAGGAGGCGATCAAGATCGACCTCCACCCGGCGAACCTCATCACGCGCGGCGTGAAGAAGCTCTACAAGCCGGAGCGGCTCTACCGGCTCCTCTCGCCGGAGGAGCGGCTCGTGCCGTCCCAGCAGCCCGCCTACGGGCTTCACGAGGTGGAGCTGGAGCGCTGGGAGGCGGAGATCCTGCCCAGGATCGACGGGACGCGGACGGTCGCCGAGGTGATCCACCTCGCCAAGCGGCCGGAGCATGCCGTCTACGGCTTCCTCTACGGGATGGTCGCCCTCAAGATCCTCGAGCGGTCGTAGCGCTCGGGCGACGTCCGCTACGGGCACCTCGCCGGGTCCGCGCCGGAGCACGCCCACACGCGGTGGATGTGGATGCCGCTGTCGGCCCTGGCGGGCGTGAACAGCTCCAGCTCGTTGAGCCGCGGGAACGCCGCGGTGCCACCGGTCAGCGCCGCGCTCGTGACGAACGGGACCGTGGAGCCGTCGGCGTAGAGCCTCATCCGCAGATCAACCGGGTCGAAGCAGGCGAGGGTGCGGTGGCGTGAGCCCGGCGCCGGTGCGGGTGAGCGCGCGCCGCACTGGAACTGGGTGCCGTAGGTGTCGTTCAGGACCTTCACGCAGTTCCCGCTCGAGGCGTTCCCGAACTCGAGCTGCGCAGGCCAGTTGTTGCTGCCGGGTGCCGCCGCCACGAGCGGGAACCAGTTCGTCACCGCGGCCCAGTCTCCGTCGATCGTCGCGTCGAACCCGAAGCAGGCCCCGGTCTGCTGCGTGTCCGCCACGAGCGGCACTCCCCAGTGCAGGGCAATCTGGGGCGTCACCGAGCTTCCCGCGCCGATGACGTTCGACGGGTCGATCCGGTGCTGCTGCGCATCCGCTCCGGTGACGTACGTGGCTGCCGAGCTCTGGTAGATGCCGGAGGCGGCCGCGGCGACGATGCGGGTCATCGACTCGCCGCTCGCGGGATCGCTGGTGATGATCACCTCGTAGACGCCGCCGTCGTGGGCGCCGGTGCCGTCCGCGTACGCCCCGATGGACGGGAGCATCCCAGGGGAGCGGCGGAAGCTCGGCGTCCCGAGATTCCCGGACGCCCCCTCCATCTGGAAGACGCCGTTGGGAGCGTCGCCGTCGGTGAGCACGCCGAGCAGGTCCGCGCTGCGGCCGCCGCACATCCACGCATAGTCGAACGTCGGCAGCACCCCGTCTGCATCGTTGGGCGCCGGCCAGGCGGTGGGCCGCATCGCCTCACCCTGGTCCGAATCGGCGTGGTAGTGGAAGCAGGACGAGCGGTGCATCTGCATGAGCGACCAGCCGTCGTGGCCGCCCTGCTCCGGCTTGCCGTAGGCGAACACGGTCTTCGCATCGCCGGCGAGCCCGGGGTGCTCGGCGGGCCTGAACCGGGCGCAGATGGTGAAGTTCCCGGCGGTCTGGGCGTCGAGCCAGGTCTTGGTCGCGGCGTCGCCGACCCAGTAATGGCTCGCGTCGAAGGGACCCGAGTACTCGCTCCAACCCCGCGACCACAGGCCGGTGTTGCCGTGGGGGATGGTGCCGCCCACCGCGGTCCAGCTCGTGTTGCCGGTGAGATCCGTGAGCGTGCCGTCGGGGTTCACGACGATGTGCGCGAGGACCGTTCCCGTCGGAGTGGCCGCGCCCCTGAACGAAGGCGCGGTCAGGCGATCGATGGTGGCGAGGTCGAGATCGAGGGCGTTGTAGCGGTAGTCGGCCTGGTACCAGTTCACGCCCAGCCGGTAGAACAGGCGCACGTGGACCGTGACGTGATCGGGCGGCAGGTTGGTCACGGTTCGCGACGTCGCCGTTCCGAGCGAGTACGTGCCCCAGATGTCCTTCGCCCCGACGCTGCGGCCCACGAAGAGAGCGTACTCGTCGGCACCCGCGCCCCAGGTGAACGTCGCGGAGGTGCCCAGGGCAGAGCCAGGCGGCGGGCTCGTCACCACTGGGAGCGAGATCGAGGGCGCAACGTAAGTGTAGTCGATGGAGTACCAGTTCACGCCGAGGCGGTAGAACAGGCGCACGTACACCGCGCTGCCATCGATGGGCACATTCGCGATGGTCCGAGACGTCGCCATTCCCAGCGAGTAACTGCCCCAAATGTCCTTCGCTCCGACGCTGCGGCCCACGAAGAGCGCGTACTCGTCAGCACCCACACTCCAGGTGAACGTTGCCGAATAGCCCAGCGTCGATCCGGGAGTTGGACTCGTCATCGTGGGGAAAGAGATGAACGCCGCAACATAGGTGTAATCGCCGAAGTACCAGGTCGGGCCGATCCGATAGAACAGTCGCACATACACCGTGCTGCCATCGATCGGCATGTTCGTGATCGTCCGAGACGTCGCCGTTCCGAGCGAGTAGCTGCCCCAGATGTCCTTCGCTCCGATGCTCCTCCCGACGAAGAGAGCGTATTCGTCCGCGCCTGCACTCCACGTAAATGTCGCCGAGGAGCCGAGCGTCGATCCAGGCGCCGGGCTTGTCATCACTGGGAGCGAAACCGACGCTGCGCTGTAGCTGTAGTCCGCCTGATACCAGCCCGGGCCGAACCGGTAGAAGAGACGCACGTGGATCGTGCTGCCATCGAGTGGCAGATTCGTGACGGTTCGGGACGTCGCAGTTCCGAGCGAGTAGCTGCCCCAGATGTTCTTCGCCCCGACACTGGTGCCGACGAACAGTGCGTATTCGTCTGCGCCAGCGGTCCAGGTGAAGGTCGCGGAGGCGCCCAGCGTCGAGCCGGACGCCGGGCTCGTCATCGCCTGAGGAGGCGCGCTCCAGCCCGTGTAGACGTAATCCTGGAACGTCCACGACGGACCGATACGATCCCAGAGGCGGACGTACACCGCGCGTCCGTCGATCGGCAGATTCGTGACGGTATGGGACGTCGCGGTACCCAGTGAGTAGGTGCCCCAGGTGTCCTTCTCTCCGAGGCTGCTACCCACGAACAGCGCGTACTCGTCCGATCCGGCTGCCCACGAGAATGCCTGCGAAGTCCCCGTGAACGTGAACGGGGGCGTCGGAGAGATCATCGTGGACAGACCCGACCTCTTCGTACCCGTCAGGCGGGAAGAGTCGGCGTCGCCACCGCATGCTGCGAGGAGCGACAGTGCAGCCAATACGGCGAGTGTCCTCGCCGCGCGGGCGACTGGTGTCTGCACGCCTTCCCTCCCCGCGACTCGTCGGATAACGCGACTGCCGCCGAACGGTGAAGGGACAATATCCGCAGAAAGCGGTCAAGGCGCCAAGCCCACACTTGCGCGTCCCTGGGACGAGGGACGCGGCGGCGCGCCGCGCACCGGCATGCGGTTCGGCCACGTTGGCGGTGGCGAGCGCTCGCGCACCCGTCCGAGGGGGCCCCGTTCCGTGGAGCGGATCGCATTTTTTCATTATTGGAGCATGGACGCATGCACGTCCTCGACCTCCTCTTCGGGCTGGCATCACCGGGGCCCCGGTTCTTCCAGGATGGCTGGGGAGACCGGGACCTCTGTGACTCGATGGACCCGGGGGCGCTCTCGCGACGGCGCATCCCGCGGCTGCGGATCAAGCTCCGCCCTGCCAGCCGCGCCTTCGGCGGCCTGCTGCACGAGGGAGAGTTCGAGAGCCCGGAGGCTCGGCTCCCTGCGTGCGCCCGCACCGCGCGGATCCGGCTGCTGCTCCCCAAAGGGCGCGTGCGCGGCGTGGCGGTCCACCTCGCCGCGTCGGGCGACCAGGGGTTCGCCGTCCGGCTTCGGTTCGCGGCGCCGCTGCTCGAGCACGGGATCGGGGCGCTCGTGCTCGAGAACGCGTTCTACGGCGCGAGGCGGCCCGCGAACCAGCCCCACCACGCTCTCCGCTGCGTCTCGGACCTCCACCTCATGGGCTCCGCCACGTTCCAGGAGGCGCGCGCGCTCCTGCGCTGGCTCGGGGACGCGCTGCGCGTCCCCCTCGTCGGCGTGACCGGGTTCTCCATGGGTGGACAGATGGCGGCGATGGTGGGCGCGTCCGTCCCGTTCCCGTGCGCGGTCGTCCCCGTCGCCGCCACCTGCTCCCCCGACTCCGTGCTGCGCGACGGCGTGCTCCGCGACGTCGCGCACTGGACCGCCTTCGTCGGGAAAGGCGAGACGGTCGAAGCGGCGCGGCAGGCGCTCTGCACGCACCTCTCCCGGTTCGCGGTCACGACGCTCCCCGCGCCGGCGTGCCCCGAGGCCTCGATCGTGGTCGGCACCGCGTCCGACGGCGTCGTGCCGCCGTCGGAGATGCGGCGGATCGCGGAGCACTGGGGCTGCGAGCTGCGCTGGCTGCCGGCGGGCCACGTCTGGGCGGTGCTCCGCCACCAGGGCGGGATGCGAGCTGCGCTCTTCGACGCGTTCGAGCGGCTCGAGGCCGCAGTGGCGCTCGGCGTGCGGCCGCCCCGGCGCCGCAGCGCCGCGATCGACGCGGCACGCGAGCCGAAGCGGGCGAGCTAGTACGTACGACTAGGCTGCGGTCGGGTCGCGCCCCGCGGCGAGCGGCGGGATCCGCGCCGCGAGCGCGAGGTGCGGGCCGGTGCGGAGCCGCGCGCGGGCCAGCGCCGGGTCCGGCGGCGGCCCCGCGTACCGGAGCAGCGCCGCGATCCGGCCGCGCGCCTCGGCGATCCGCTCCGGCGGGATGCGCCCGTCCTCGACGGCCCGGCGGACCAGGTCGATCGCCCGGTGCTGGACCTCCGCGGCGTGGCACACGAGCAGCGCGTCCACCCCGGCCAGGACCGCCCCCGGGGCCGCCTCCTCGAGCGGAAAGTGCCCTGCGACCGCCTTCATCTCGAGGTCGTCCGAGACGGCGCAGCCCCGGAACCCGACCTCCTCGCGCAGGACCCGCATCACCTCGGGCGAGAGCGTCGCGGGCCGGCGCGGGTCGAGCGCGTCGAAGACCACGTGCGCCGTCATCATCGAGGCGACGCCCGCTCGCGCGAGCGCGCGGAACGGGAGCAGCTCCACCTCGCGCAGCCGCTCGAGCGCGTGCGGCAGGTGCGGGAGGTCCCGGTGCGAGTCCTGGCTCGTGTCGCCGTGGCCGGGGAAGTGCTTCGCGCAGGCGGCGACCCGCTCCGACTGGAGCCCGGCGGCGAGCGCCGCTCCGAGACGCGCCACCATGCTCGCGTCGCGCGAGAACGACCGGTCGCCGATGACCGGGTTCGCTGGGTTCGTGTCCACGTCCACGACCGGCGCGTAGTCCTGATCGATGCCGACCGCGCGAAGCTCGCGGCCGAGGAGCGCCCCGACGTCGTGCGCGAGGGCGGCATCGCCCGCCTCGCCGATGGCGCGCATGGGCGGCAGCTCGGTGAAGCCCTGCGCGGCGCGGAGCCGGGCGACCCGCCCACCTTCCTGGTCCACCGAGACGAGGAGCGGCCGCCCCGCGAGCCGCTTCAGGTCGGCCACGAGCGCCGCGACCTGCTCGGCGTCGTCGATGTTCCGCGAGAAGAGGATCACGCCGTGGACGCCGCGGCGGATGAGCTCCTTCACTTCGGGCGAAGGCGCCTTTCCGTGGAAGCCGACGCAGAAGAGGCCGGCGACGTCGTGGTCGAGGGACACGGGGGGGATCCTAGTTCTGCGTGGTCGTGGACGTGGACGTGGAACTAGACCTCGACTGGTCCAAGTCGAGGTCGAGGTCGAAGTCGAGGACCACGTCCACGTCCAGGTCCACGTCCACGTTCATGAGATCAGCAGCCCCTCCAAGAAGAACGCCGCTACCCCGAGCACGAGCAGGATCGACCAGAGGGGCACCTGGCGCCCCGTCCCTGCCGCCTGCGCAGCGCCCTCGATCTTGGCATGCGCCGCGCCGCCGAGCCAGGCCGTCAGCTCCTCGGGCCCGAGCCGGCGCGTGTCCGACTCGCGCGGATCGAATGCGACGGCGAAGGCGAGCCGCGGCGCGATCCGCTCCGCGCCACCCGCGGACACCTTCACCTGCCAGAGCCCCGGCTCGCGAGGCGTGAACCGCAGCGCGCCGCCGTCCTCCTTGAGCCCGGCGCGCTCCAGCTCCGCGCGGCGCCGCTCGCGCCCATCGGGGCCGACGAGCGCCGCGAGCTCCTCGCCCTCGTCGAGCCGGAGCGCGCGCGGCTCGCCCACCTTCCCGGGCGGCTCGCGCCGATCGTCGAGGCCGCCGGCGAGCCACCCCGCGAAGCGCTGCATCGCGGGGAGGAAGCTCGTGCGGATGGGCCAGTCGGTCCAGTCTCGATCGGCGGTCGAGGTGAAGAGCAGCACGCGCCCCTTGCCGCGCCTCGACTCGAGGAGCGCCGGTGCACCGTCGTCGAAGCTGGCGAGGACGCGGGGCGCGGAACCCCGGCCGGCCGGCTTCGCGAGGACGTACCGGGAGACGCGCACGCCGACGAGCCCCTCCCTCGCCTCGCCCTGGAACACCGACAGCGCGGGATGCCCGAGATCGACCTCCCCGAAGCGCGCCGGCCGTCCCTCCGGCGCGGTCTTCACGACGTGGAGCGCGACGGGGAGCAGGCCCGGCAGCTGCTTGGCGTACTCCTCGGGCTCGACCTGGTCCCCGAGCGAGATGAACAGCCCGCCGCCCTGCTCGACGAAGCGGGCCAGCTCCGGCGCCTTCGCCCCAGGCGACCGAACGTTGAGCAGGAAGACCACGTCGTATTTCGAGAGATCCTCCGCCGCGAGCGCCTCCGCGTCGATGAGCGCCGGCCGGACCGGCGAGGCAGGCGAGGCGAGGGCGGAGTCCACGAAGTAGGCCTCGTCGCGGTAGCGCACCGGCGACGGAGCGCCGTCCACCACGAGGGCGCGGACCTCGCGTGGCACGACGAGCGCGAGCGCCCGCGCGTCGTCCGCGGGGAGCGCGTCCTGCGGGAGCGCCACGTTCAACGCGACCGGGCCGCCCTGCGGGAACGCGTACGAGAGGGCCTTGCGGCCCGTGGCGCCGGCGGGCACGTCGGCGAACGCGCGGATGACGGTCTTCGCGTCCTTCCCGAGGCCGACCACCAGCGACAGCGGCGCGTCCGAGAGCGGCCCCTGGCCGTAGTTCGCGAGCTGGGCGGTGATCCGGTAGCCGCGCGGCCCGGCGGCGGGGTCGGGCTCCGCCTCGGCGGAGAGCACCGCCGCATTCGGGAGCTGCGCGCCCCGGGCGGCGTCGAGCACCGTCACCTCGGGGCGCACCTTCCCGCCCGGCGTCTCGACGACGGGAGGGGCGACGTCGAGCCGCCACGCGCTCGCGGCGAGGTCCGTCGCCACCACGATCCGCTTCCCGAGGGCCGCCTGCGCCGTGGCGCCCGACAGCGCGCGCGCCGCGGCGGCGACGCACGAGGTCACGTCGGCGAAGCCCGCCTCCGCCTCGGCCCGCTCGAGCACCCGCCGCACCTCGCCCCGATCGAACGAGGGCGCCTCCGCCTGCGGCTCTGCGCCGCCGCACACGACCACGGTGGCGGGCTCCTCGGCCGAGAGCGCCGCGAGCGCTCCGAGCGCGTCGGCGCGCGCGCGCTCGAACAGCGTCTTCCCGCCGAGCCGGTAGCGCATCGAGCCCGACGCGTCGAGCACGATGGCGCTCGCTCGCGGACCCTGCGGCACCTGGGCGACCGCGGCGGGCGCCTCGAACCGGGGCCGCGCGAGCGCCACCGCGACCGCGGCGAGGAGGAGCGTGCGCGCCGCGAAGAGCAGGATCCGCTTCAGGCGCAGGCGCCGCTCCGTCTCGCGCCGCGCGCGGAGGATGAACTCGATCGCGGGGAACGGGGTGGGCCGGGGCCGGCGGCGGAAGAAGAGGTGCACGACGATGGGGATCGCCGCCGCGAGGAGGCCCCAGAGCAGGGCGGGGTTGACGAAGCCGAGGCTCACGCCGCGCTCCGCTCGCGGCGGGCGAGGAACGGCAGCAGCACCTGATCGAGCGGCCGATCGGTCCGGCAGAGCTGGTAGTCGATGTCCGCCTCGGCGGCGGTGCGCCGCACGTCCTCGAGCCAGCGGCCGAGCACCTCGAGGTAGCCCTTCCTCACGTCGCGGCCGTGCGCCTCGACCTGCCGCGCGTCCTCCATGGAGAGGAACAGGGTCGGGTCATGGAAGGGGAACTCGAGCTCGGCCGGATCGAGCACGTGGAAGACGGTCACGTCGTGCCGCCGGAGCCCGAGCTGGGAGATCCTGCGCAGGACGCGGTCGTCGCGGTCCATCAGGTCCGAGAACACGAGGACCGACGAGCGCCGCGGCGCGCGCTCGATGATCCAGTCGACGGCGGCGGCGAGCCGGGTCTCGCCCTCGGCCTTGACCCCCTCGAGCGCGTCCACGAGCGGGCCGAGGTGGCTGGCGGAGGCGCGGGGCGGGATGGCCGCGCGCACCGCGTCCCCGACGAGGACCAGGCCGGCCGCGTCCTGCTGGCGAAAGAGGACGTAGGCGAGGGAGGCGGCGAGCGCGCTCGCCACCTCGAGCTTGGTCAAGGCGTCGGGCCGGCCGCGGTAGCCCATCGAGCCGGAGGCGTCCACGACGAGATAGGCGCGGAGGTTCGTCTCCTGCTCGAAGCGCTTCACGTAGTACTTGTCGAACTTCCCGTAGGCCTTCCAGTCGATGTGCCGGATCTCGTCGCCGGGCGAGTACTCCTTGTGCTCGGCGAACTCGACCGACTGGCCGTGGTGTGGCGAGCGGTGCAGGCCGGTCAGGACGCCTTCGGCGATGGCGCGCACGCGCAGCTTGAGGTTGCCGAGCTTCGCGAGGACCTCGGGATCCAGTGGGGAGCGCGGGCGGTCAGGCATGCCCAATCTCCGCTCCCGAGCCGCGCGACACGTGGTCGTGGACCTGGACGTGGTCGTGGTCGTGGTCCTCGACCTCGACCTGGTCCTGGTCCTGGTCCGAGATCTGCACGGCCGAACGTCCATGAACTACCGGAACCTCGACGTCTATCGGCTGGCCGTCCGGTTTCTGCCCATCGCGGCGGAAACCGCCTCCGGATTGCCACGGAAGTACGCGGCACTCGGCGATCAGGTCCGCCGCGCCTCTCTGTCCATTTCGCTCAACATCGCGGAGGGGTCCGGGAAAACGACTGGACCGGACCAGCGCCGTTTCTACGCCATGGCACGTGGGTCTGCGATGGAGTGCGGTGCGGTCATCGATGCCTGCATAGCGCTGAACATGATCGGCCCCGACCGCGCAAAGGACGCAAACGACCTTCTGTCGTCCGTCGTTCGGATGCTCTCGAAGATGTGTCGGGAGTGAGGCATCCATGACTCGGTCGAGGTCCAAGTCCAGGTCCAAGTCCAGGTCGAGGTCGAGGTCTAAGTTGAGGTCCACGTCCAGGTCCACGTCCAGGTCCAAGTCCAAGGCCAAGTCCAAGTTCCAGGCGGTCCGCGACTACGCCTTCACCTTCTCCAACAACTTCTCCACGATCTGCGTGCTCGTCACGCCCTCGGACTCGGCCCGGAAGTTCGTGAGCACCCGGTGGACGAGGACGTTCCGCGCCAGCGCGCGCACGTCCTCGACGCTCGCCGCCATGCGGCCGTCGAGGATGGCGCGGCTCTTCGCGCCCAGGATGAGGTACTGCGAGGCACGCGGACCCGCGCCCCACGCCACGCTGTCCTTCACGAAGTCGGGCGCCCCGGGCTCGCCGGGGCGGGTGGCGCGGACGAGGTCCACCGCGAACTTCACGACGTGGTCCGCGGCCGGCACGCGCAGCACGAGGTCCTGGAGGTCGCGGATCTTGTGCGGCGAGAGCACGCGCTTCAGCGCGGAGCGCTGCGCGACCGTGGTGGAGCGCACGATCTGGCGCTCCTCTTCCGCCGACGGGTAGCTCACCGACACGTAGAACATGAACCGGTCGAGCTGCGCCTCCGGGAGCGGATAGGTCCCCTCCTGCTCGATGGGGTTCTGCGTCGCGAACACGAGGAAGGGGAGGTCGAGCGGATAGGTCTCGCCGCCGGCCGTCACCCGGTACTCCTGCATGGCCTGGAGGAGCGCCGCCTGGGTCTTGGGCGGGGTCCGGTTGATCTCGTCCGCCAGGAGGAGGTTCGCGAAGATCGGCCCGCGCACGAAGCGGAAGGCGCGGCGACCCGTGGTGTGGTCCTCCTCGAGCACGTCGGTGCCGGTGATGTCCGACGGCATGAGGTCCGGCGTGAACTGGATCCGGTTGAAGGAGAGGTCGAGCACGTCGGCCACGGTGGAGATGAGCAGCGTCTTCGCGAGCCCGGGGACGCCGACGAACAGGCAGTGGCCGCGCGCGAAGAGCGACACGAGGAGGGTCTCGACGACCTCCTTCTGGCCGACGATCCGCTTCTCGATCTCGGTGGTGAGGAGCCGGCGCGCGTCGGCGAGCTCCTTCACCGCCTCCAGATCGGCCTCGGGCGCCGGGGCGGCCATGGTGTCTGTCGTCATCGATGTCCCTCCGGCAGCAGTATCCGTGCAAACCGCTCTTCCCGCGAGGAGCCGCCGGGGTCGCCGAGCGCGGCGAGCGCCTTCGCGAGCCCGGCGTGGATCTCCGGGTCGAACGGATCGTGCTGGTTCGCGAGGAGGAGGTGGTCCCGCACGCGCCCCCAGTCCTCCCGCTTGGCGAGGAGCCGGGCGAGGTGGACGTGGAGCGCGGCGTACTCCGGGTTCCAGGAGATCGCCTCGGCGAGCACCTTCTCGGCGAGCTCGTCCGCGCCGGACTGCAGCGCCGCGAGCGCGTACTGGTCGGACAGGATCGGCACCTTCGCCCCGACCCGGTCGTACGCCTTGGCGTACTCGACGCGCGCAGCGGTCCAGCGCCCGCGCGCGCGCATGATCTCGCCGAGCCGCGCGAAGCCGCGCGCCTTGTCGTCGGGGATCTCCGCCCACTCCGACCAGGCGCCGCCCTGCTTCGGATCGTCCCGGAAGCGCAGCTTGCGGAGCTCGTGGTCGCCGCCGCGCGGGAGCGGGCGGGCGGTCATGTGGCGCCTCCAGTCGTCGAGGAACCGCTCGAACGGGATGCCGAGGGCCGTGGCGACCGCGTCCTTCGCGTCCTTCCCCTGCGCCGCGAGGTCGAGCACCCTGCCCAGCACCCCCGGGCCGGCCTGCAGCACCATCCGTTCGACCGCCAGCACCACCTCGGCGTACGCGAGCGCCGCCCGCTCCTGCGAGGGGAGCTTCGCGATGGACGGGTGCATCTCGTCGAACGTGACGAGCGTGCCCTTCTGGACGGCGTCCTTCACGAGCGCCGCGGACACGGGCGACAGCGGCTCGCCGCCGCCGCGCCAGTCGTCCTCGAACCACTTCGCGAGCCCCTCCTGCAGCCAGATGGGAGCCTCGTTCCTGCTCTTCCGCGTGAGGACGAGGTGCGTGTACTCGTGCGCGGCGGTGTCCTGCCAGTCGTAGCCCTTGAGGAGCGCCTTCGGCGACAGGAGCATGAGCTTGTTGAACTTGCAGACCGCGACGGTGCCCGAGGTCCGGATCTCCGCCTCGGTGAGGGTGGTCAGCTTTGCGAGCTGGCCCACGTCGTTCACGATCTCGACGGTGAGCTTGCCCGGCGGCGCGTACCCGAGCACCCGCTCCAGCACCGCGCGCTGCCGCTCGAGCGTGTCGACGAGGTACGGCACGAGCACCTCGTCCTTCCCCGGCGGGTGGGAGACGACGAAGTGGTCGCTCTCGGACCGGACGTGACCCTTCGTGACCTCGCGCGCAGCACGGGCCAAGGTCAGATAGCCCGCCGGATCGCCGGCCCCCGAGGCCTCGAGGAGGGAGGCCGCCTCGTCGTAGCGCTGCTCGTACAGGCGCACGACCCCGGCGGCGAGCTTCGCTCCCGGATCGGCGGGGTGCGCGGCGAGGAGGGGCTCGGCGATGGCGCGCGCCCCGTCCACGTCCTCGCCGGCGAGCAGCTCGAGGACCCGGATGATTCCCGTCCCCGCGTGCTTCGGCTCGGCGCGCGCCGCCCCCTTCGGGCCCGGCGCCGTCGCCGCGAGCGCGGCCGTGAGGATGAGCGTCGCGATCACCGGACCAGCTCCTCGTAGTAGCGCTGGACGTCGCCGCGGTAGCGCTCCGGCGTCCCCTGCTTCATGGCCTCGAGGAGGTCCCTGCGGAACTCCTCCGGCACCTTGTGCGCCTCCGCGCCGGGGATCTTCACCTTCTCGCGCGAGGGATCGACGCCGCTGCCGCGCTCCTCGCCGCCGCCCGACTCGGCGAACGGGAAGGGGAACCCCATTCCGCTCTCGCCGCGCTGCCCCTTCTTCGCCGCCTCGTCGAGCCCCTTCCGGAAGCGTTCCAGCGCGTCGAGGGCCAGCGCCTGCTCGCCGTGGCCGCGCTGCGGGTTCTTGTTCCCGAGCTGCGACGCGGCCTGCCCCATGTGCCCGCGGGTCTCCCCGAGCTGTCCCGGCGCGCTCGGCGGGAAGACCGGCGCCTGCTGCATCAGCTCCGAGAGCTTCCGCTGCAGCTCGCCCGCCTTCCGCTCCAGCGCCGCCTGCTCTCGCGAGAGCGCCTCCATCTTCTTCTGGTCACCCTCGCCGAGCACGGAGCGCGGATCGGGGAAGAGCTTCGAGAGCTCGTCGCGGATCTCCCGCGCCTTCGGCACCGCCTCACGCGCCCGGGCCTGCGCGTCGCGGACGGACTGCGGATCGCGCTTCGTGAAGGCGGGGTTGTGCTCGGAGAGCGCGACGTCCTCCTCGAGGAAGCGCGCCAGCCGCTCGACGGCCGGCGACGCGCGCTGCGACGTCTCGTACGCCGCGAGCAGCTCCTTCATCCCGAGCGCGCGCTCGAGATCCGCGAGCGCCTCCCGCGACTGCTCGTACTCCGGCTCGGCGCGGTACGTGACGCCGGGCTGCGCCGCCTCGACGTCGCGGCGCGCCTCCCCCGCGAGCTTCGCGAGCCGCCGCACCTTCTCGTCCGCCTGCTTCGCGCGCTGCGCGAGCGCGTCGCGGTACCGCTTGCGGATTGCGTCGGTGTCCTGGGCGGTCTTCTCCTGCTCGCCCTTCACCTGGTCGAGGGCGTCCTTGAAGGCGAGCATCTCCTTCATGAGGGCGCGGGACTGCTCGTCCGGCATCCCCGACGTCCGCTGCATCCCCGCGAGCATCCGGTCCATGGTGGAGGCCATCCGGTCGAGCGCGCGCATCGCCCCCTCGACGTCGCCCTTCGCGAGGAGCTGCTCGATGTCGTCCAGGCCGCCGACGAGGTCCTGTGACTTCGACATCTCCGCGAGCGCCTCCGCGTTCATGTGCTCGTCGTTGAAGCCGCGCGCCGCCTCGCTCATCCGGGCGAGCAGGTCCTTCACCCGCTCCTTCATCCGCTGGATCCGCGCGAGCAGCTCGGTCTTCGCCGCCTCGCTCGGCGCCGCCTTGTATTTCTCGAGGAGGTCGGCGAGCTCGCGCCGCTTCCCGGCCAGGTCCTTCGCGAGCCGCACGAGGTCCTCGGCCCGCTGCTTGTCGAGGAGCTTCTCGAGGTAGAGGACCGCCTTCTCCAGCTCCGCGTCGAGCTGGCCATCGAAGAGCGCCATGTTCCGGACGAGCGTGGGATCCGGACGCGTCCGGATCCGGAACGCCTGCGAGACGGGCCCGCGCGCCGCGACGGCGCGCTGCTCCGCGAACCGGAGCTGGGCCGACACGTTCTCCAAGGCGGCCGCGACCTCCCGCGGCCCCGCCCGCTCCTTCCGGATCTCGCGAGCCGTCTCGCGCATCCGCTCGTGCAGGTGGCGCGTGCGCACGTCGAGCTGATCCGCGAGCACCATCCGGTCGAGCGTGGCGACCGAGCCCGCCGCGAACGTCTCCAGCCGGTCGCCGAGGAGCGTCACGAGCTCCTCGAACACCTGGCGCGCCTTCTCGAGCACCTGACGCCGGTGCTCCGCCTCGGAGTAGACCTTCACCCGCTGCCGCTCGGAGACCCCCTTCTTCGGCCCGGAGACCTGATCGTCGTCCACCGCCTCGATCCAGTAGGAGAGCGCCTCGCCCTCGCCGAGCCGCTCCGGGCGGAGATCGAGCTCGTGGATGCCGCCGTCACGCCGGACGTCCGCGCCGCTCCTCAGCACGCGGCGCCGTTCCTCGCCCGACGGCGGCTTCACCACCAGGGCGACCTCCGAGAGGCCCACGTCGTCCTCGGCCTGCCAGTCGATCCGGACGACCGCGCCCGCGTCCACCTCGATCTCGCGGTCGGGGGCGGTGATGCGCGCCTCGGGGTACCCGTCGGGCTCGACGGTGATGGGAATGGGGGGCCCCTCCACGACCGCGCGCCCGCGCCGGTCGAGGAACCGGAAGCGGTAGCTGCCGCCCTCCTCGACCAAGAGCCGCCCGGAGAGGCCACGTTCGCCCGCGACCTCGAGCGCCAGCCGCCGCGCCGCGGGGCGCTCCTTGGCGGGAGCCGCGCCCCCGTCCGCCGCGAGATCCACGGCGATCTCGGCCCCCTCGACCTTCCGGTCGGCGCGGGTCCGGAGCTCCACCTCCGTACCCTTCGGTGCACGGATCTCGCCCCCGGTGCCGGACAGCGTCCGCGGCTCGCGCCGCATGTACGCCGGGTACCGGTACGTGAGCTCCACGTCTCCGGTGATCGGGTCGGCGGGCGCGGCCAGCCCCGCCGGAGCGCGTGCGAGCAGCCGCCCGTACCCGCGCGCGAGCGGGGCACCGGCGAGGAGCAGTGCCACGCCGTTCACGGCGAGCGCAGCCACAAGCGCGACGCCCCCGGCGCGTCCGAGCCGAGCCGGGATCGCCCGCGCCAGGTCGATGGCACGGGCGCGCTCCGCCGTGCGCTCCACGTGCGCGTCCACCAGCGCCACCGAGAACCGGCCGGTCGACTGGATGTCCGCACGCTCGCGTGACAGCTCGACCGACGACAGGAGGTCGGAGCGGAGCGCCGGCTCCCCTGGCGCGACGGTCCTCGCCGCCGCCTCGTCGGACCAGGCCGTCTTCACGAGCGCGCGGATCGCGAAGGCGGTCGCGCCGGCGAGCGCGGTCGTGGCCCCCGCCAGGGAGAGCGCCCGGACCCAGCCCCGGCCGGCGGTCGCGAGCGCCGCCGCCCCGCCCAGCAGGCAGAGCACCACCCCCGCGGCGCCGAACCCCAGTGCCCCGAGGACGACGATCCGCACCTGTCGCCTGCGCGCCCCGCCAAGGACGCGGGCGATCTCCCCATACGCGACGGACATCCGCTCCGGTCTCTCCGCCGCGCATCCCGGCGGCCCGACGAAGGATAACGCGGGTGGGGCAGGTCCGCCGAGCTGTGCTACCGTTCTCGCCCCGGGAATCTCCGTGAATTTCGCCACACGGGCCGCCGTCTCTCCGATGGAAGCCGACGATCTCTCGCTGGTCTCGAAGACCAAGGCCGGAGACGACGGCGCCTTTCGTGCCCTGGTCATCCGCTACCAGAGGAAGGTGTACGCCTTGGCGCTCGGAGTGGTGAAGGACGCGGACCTCGCGTGGGACGTCGCCCAGGAGACGTTCGTGCGGGTCCACGCACATCTCGCCGAGTTCGAGGGGAAGTCGTCCTTCTCGACGTGGATCTTCCGGATAGCGACGCACCTCGCCATCGACTCCGTCCGCCGCGAGCGGCGCTCGCAGAAGGACGAGATCGACGAGGTGAACGAGGCCCACCTCGCCGAGGGCAGCGAGGGCATCCTCTCGACCGCGCTCGGGAACGATCCGCGCGAGAACGTGCTCCGGCGCGAGCTCGCGGCCAAGATGCAGGAGGCCCTCGCCACCCTCCCCGAGAAGCACCGGACCATCCTGGTGCTCCGCGAGGTCGAGGGGCTCTCGTACGAGGAGCTGGCCGAGCGGCTGGGCATCCACAAGGGCACCGTGATGAGCCGGCTCTTCCACGCGCGCAAGAAGATGCAGGCGGCGCTCCGCCGCTACGCGGGGCTCTTGCCGAGCGCGGGGCGCGCGGACGTCGCGGACATCGAGGAGGACGGGTCATGACGGACTGCGTCCGGTTCGCTCCGATGATCGGCGCCCGCGAGGGTGAGCTCACGCCCGGCGAGTCGAAGCTGCTCGCGGCGCACCTCGCGGCGTGCGGCACCTGCCGCGCCATCTCCGCGGAGCTCACCGCCACCGACGGGCTCGTGGGCGAGGCGCTCCTGGCGCGCGCCAACACGCGCGATTTCGCGCCGTTCGTGGACCAGGTGATGGCCCGCATCGCGCGCGCGGAGCGCCGCGGGGCGCGAGGCTGGTTCGCGCGCCACCGCCGGGCTGCGTCCGCGGCGCTCGTCCCCGTTCTGGCGGCGCTCGCCGTCCTCGTGTACGTTCGCCTCGACGGCGGACGCGAACAGATCGCGCTCCTCGAGCTGTCGTCCGAGGGCGAAGTCACGACCGTCCTCCAGACGGCGGACGGCCCGGTGGTGCTCCTCACGGGCGAGAGCGGGACGTGAACCGCCGTCCGGAGGGCAGATGACCCGGACGAAGATCGCGCTTGCTCTCGCCTCAGCCTTCGTCGTCGCGTCGCCCGTCCTGGCCCGTGCCGACGTGCCGGTCCGGGTCCGGGTGATCAAGGGCTCGCGCCAGGGCCCGGCGAGCGTCGATCCGAAGCTCGTCGATCTGAAGCGACAGCTCTCGGCGCTCGCCTACGTCCGCTGGGAGCAGGTCGAAGAGAAGCAGCTCGATCTCGTCGCGGGGAAGACGCAGTTCGTCGCGCTCCCGGGCGGAGACGACGTCGGCGTGACGCTCCAGGAGCGGCGCGGCGAGACGGTGACGATCGAGGTCGCGCTCGTGTCGCGGAACACGCAGTCGCGCATCACGATCGAGAAGGGGCAGCGGATCGTCCACCAGGTCTCGCCGGAGAAGGGCGGGACGGCGTTCTTCCTGACCGTGACGGCCTGGCCGCAGTAATCCCCGCGCAACCTGGACTTGGACCTGGACGTGGACGTGGTCCCGTGACTCACGCCCTCACGAGCTGCTTCTCCACCAGCTTTCGGTAGGTCCCGGCCTGCTGCATCAGCGCGGCGTGGGCGCCCGACTCGACGACCCGCCCCGCCTCGAGCACGACGACCCGGTCGGCGCGCGCGACGGTGGAGAGCCGGTGCGCGATCACGACGGCGGTGCGGCCGCGCATCAGCCGCTCGAGGGCGTCCTGCACGAGCGCTTCCGACTCGGCGTCGAGCGCGCTCGTCGCCTCGTCGAGGAGGAGGATGCGCGGATTCTTGAGCACCGCGCGCGCGATCGCGATCCGCTGGCGCTGTCCGCCCGAGAGCTGCTGCCCCCGCTCGCCGACCTTCGTCGCGTAGCCCTCCGGGAAGGCGCGGACGAAGGCGTCGGCGTGGGCGGCACGGCAGGCCTCCACCACCTCGGCCTGCGACGCGCCGGGCCGCCCGTAGCGGACGTTCTCCTCGATGGACGCGGAGAACAGGACCGGCTCCTGCGGGACGACGCCGATCTGAGCGCGGAGCCAGGCGGGATCGAGCTCGCGCACGTCGCGGCCGTCGAGCCGCACGCACCCGGCGGACGGATCGTACAGGCGGCAGACGAGGGCGGCGATGGTGGACTTGCCCGCGCCCGAGGCGCCGACGAGCGCCACGACCTCGCCGCTCGCGATGTGGAGATCGATCCCGGCGAGCACGGTGGAGTCGGGGCGCGTCGGATACGTGAACGTGACGGCCTCGAGCGCGATCGAGCCCTCGCACGAGGCGGGGCGGAACCCGCCGGTGAGCGGCATGGCCGGCGCCCGGTCCATGAGCGCGAAGACGCGGTCGGCGGCGCCGAGGCCGCGCATCGCCTCCGCCCAGATGTCGGCGAGCGCGCCGAGGCTCATGGCGATGAGGAGGGTGTATACGAGGAACGCGGTGAGCGCGCCCGGCGTCAGGTCGCCGCGCGAGACGAGGCGACCGCCGTACCCGAGCACCGCCGCCATCGCCGCGTAGCCGCCGGCCGCGGCGGCGCCCATGAACGTCGATCCCGCGAAGGCGCGCCTCCGCGCGGCGTCGTAGGCGTCGTCCACCGCGCGGCGGTAGCGGGCCCGCTCGGCGTCCTCGGCGACGAAGGCGCGCACCGTCCGGATGGCGGAGAGCGACTCCTCCGCGACGTGGCTCGCGTCGGCGAGCGCGTCCTGGTAGCGGCGCGCGAGGGCGCGGACGCGGCGGCCGTAGGCGACCGCCCCGAGCGCGACCGGCGGGACGACGAGGAGCATCACCACGGTGAGGCGCGGCGAGGTGACGAAGAGGAGGGCGAGGCCGCCGAGCGCGGTGATGGCGTGGCGGAAGGTCATCGAGACCTGGGCGGAGACGAGGCTCTGGAGCGTCGCGCAGTCGGTGCCCAGGCGCGAGACGAGCTCGCCGGTGCGCGAGGCGTCGAAGAAGCCGACCTCCTGGGCGACGAGGCTCGCGTAGAGTCGCTCGCGAACGCGGCGGACCCCGCGCTCGCCCGCGAGGGAGAAGAGGAGAGAGCGGCCGGCGATGGCGAGCCCCTGGAGCACGGCGAGGCCGGCGAGGAGGAGCGCGATGCGCGTGACGGCGGCCGGGTCCCTGCCGGCGATCGCTCCGTCCACGATCGCGCGGATCCCCTGCGGGTACACGAGCGACAGCGCCGCGCCTGCGACGAGGAGGACGGTCCCGGCGGAGAGCGCGGGCAGCTCCTCGCGGAGGAGGCCGAGGATCTTGGGGACGGCGCCGGTGCGGGACATCCGGCGATCCTGCCCGGTCAGCTGCGTAGGTTCACGACTTTCGCGAGGAGGGAGGGCTGGCCCTCGCGCTCGATCCGCTCCAGCGCCGCCGACACGTGGTCGCACAGGATCTCGATGGCGATCTCGGTGTCGCGATCGACCGTGGCGCGGCCGTCGGACCAGCCCAGCTCGATGTGCGTGTCTCCGGGGCGCTCGGGGAACACGTTGTACCGGGCGCGGAAGAGCTCGGCGCCGGCCTCGTCGAACCCTGCCGAGAGCTCCTGCAGCTCCTCCGGCGCGGCCCGCGCGAGGCGGAGCGCGATGGCGCTCGCGCCGAGCAGCTCGGCCGCGTCGCCCAGCTCGCACCAGACGTCCGACGCGCTCCGCGCGACACGGACCCTCTCGCCGATCCGCCGGATGGCGGCGCGCAGCCCGAGGTTGCGCTTGCGCGACTCGAGGACGCTGTGCGCCTTCTCGATGCTGACGTACCCAAGCCCGCGCAGGGCCAGGTACGCGACGCCCGAGAGCGCGAGCAGGAACCAGGTGGCCTGCGAGGAGGAGGCGTACGAGAGCGCGAGCGCGGCGCAGCCGAGGACGACGGAGGTGCCGTACAGGACGAGCACCGCCTGCCGGTGCGACAGGCCCAGGTCGATGAGGCGATGGTGGATGTGGCCGCGGTCCGCCTGGAAGAGCGGCGCGCCGCGGGCGGCGCGGCGGACCATCGCGAGGAGCGTGTCCGCGATCGGCACGCCGAGGGCGATGATCGGGACGACGATCGCGACGGCCGTGGAGGACTTCTGGTTCGTCTGGATCGCGGTGGTGGCGAGGACGAAGCCGAGGAACATGGACCCGGTGTCGCCCATGAAGATCGACGCCGGGTTGAAGTTGTAGAAGAGAAAGCCGAGCACGGCGCCGGCGAGCGCAGCCGTGAAGAGGATCATCAGCGGCTCGCCGCGCAGCGCGGCGATCGCGAAGGTGGTGGAGATCGCGATGAGCGCGACGCCGCCCGCGAGGCCGTCGAGACCGTCGATGAGGTTCATCGCGTTCACGACGCCGGCGATCCAGAGCATCGTGAACGGCAGGCCGAGCCAGCCGAGCTGGATGGACGCGCCGAACGGGTTCGCGATCAGATCGATGCGAAAGCCGGCGGCGTACATGCCGGCGGCGACCGCGAACTGGACGAGGAACTTCTTCTTCGCGCCCGCGCCCTTCAGATCGTCGAAGATCCCGAGCGCCGCGATGACGATGCCGCCCACGATGAGCGCCGAGCGCCTCCCGCGGGTTCGCCTAGAACCTGCGCCCCACCTCGCTGTCCGCGAAGAAGAGCGCGACGAGCGGCGCGTAGAAGGCGACGACGATCGCGATCCCGCCGAGCCGGGGGATCGGCTTCCCGTGGATCTTGCGGGAGGTGAGGGCGTGGTCGAGCGCGCCGTGCCGGTGCGCGAGCGAGCGCACGATGGGAGTCAGCGCTGCGGCGCAAACGATCGCGGCGATGAAGGCGGAGACGGCGGTTCTCATCGATCGTTCTCGCGGCCGGTGCGGCGGTGCCCGGTACGGCCGCGCCGGGCTGCGTCAGCTCCGGTAACGCGAGGCCTTTGACTGTGCCTCGACTCGCACGACTCGTGCAAGTCGACGCGGTCTCAGGTCCGCGATGATGCAATGTACGCGCCGTGTCCACACACGTTCGCGAGCAGCTCGGCGAACCGGCGGGTGGCGACTGCGCGCTGGTAGCGCTGCTCGAGCGCGCTGCGCGCACGCGCTCCCATCTCCGCGCAGGCGGCGGGATCGGCGGAGAGGGCGAGGAGCGCGGCGGCGACGCCGGCCGCGTCGCCGTTCGCGACGAGCCGTCCGCACCCCTCACGCTCGATCGTCCGCGCCACCTCGGCGCGACGCGGACCGACGAAGACTGCCGGCCGGCCCGCGGCCATGATGCCGTAGAGCTTGGAAGGCTCGGCGAGACCCTCCACCTCGCTCGCCAACGTGACGAGGTGGACGTCACCCGCCGAGAGCGACTCCGAGAGCCGCTCGCGTGGCTGGTACGGCGCGAGCCGGACGTTGGGCAGCTCCCGGGCGGCGGCCTCGACCTGGGCGCGCTTCGCTCCGTCTCCCGCGAAGACGAACGCGATCTCGCTGCGATGGCGGAGGAGGCGCGCCGCGGCGAGGAGCGTCTCGACGTCGTGGACGCGCCCCATGTTGCCCGAGTACATGGCGACGAGCCGAGCCTCGCCCGCGAGCGCGGGCCTGAGCGCGTTGCTCTCGTGCGGGACGGGCCGGATCCCGCTCGCGTCCGCCCAGTTCGGGATGACCACCGTCCGCTCAGGGGCGGCACCGGCCGCGATGCAGCGGGCGCGCATCTCGTCCCCGAGCGCGACCACCGCATCCGAGCGGCGAAGCACCGCGCGCGAGACCGCTGCCATCCCGCGTGCCGCCATCGAGCGCGGCGAGAGCGCCCCGAAGGCGATCGCGATCTCCGGGTAGAGGTCCTGGACCCAGCAGACGAGGCGCGAGCCCTTGAGCGCCTTCGCGACGAGGCCGGCCGCAGCGATGAGGGGCGGCGTCGTCAGGGCGAGGACGACGTCGTGGCGCGGGAGCGCCGCGAGCGCTGCGGCCGACGAGACGTAGAAGCTCGCGTAGTCCACCGCGCGGTGAACGATGGTGCGCTTGCCGAGCGAGGTCGCCGCGACGCGCACGATGGCGATCGCCCCGAATCTTTCGCGCGCTGGCAGCCGGGGACCGCCGAGGTACGTGCCGCGGCTCGCGAGCGCGGTGACCTGGATTCCCGCCGAGGCGAGATCCTGCGCGAGGTCCGTCGCGAGCTGCGAGGTTGCGCAGAGGTCCGGGTGGAAGAACTGATTGAGGAGGAGGACCTTCATCCGCGCGTGAGGAGCCAGTTACCCATCGCGAGGACGTCCATGCGCGTGCGGAGATAGCAGCCGAGCGCGTCGGCGGGAGTCGCGACGATGGGCTCGTGCTCGTTGAAGCTCGTATTGAGGACGAGCCCGACGCCGGTCTGCCGCTCGAACTCGCTGATGAGCGCGTGGTAGCGCGGGTTCGTGCGCGCGCTGACGGTCTGGAGGCGCCCCGTGTCGTCCACGTGCGTGATCGCCGGCACGGCGGCGCGCTGCTCGGGTCGGACCTTGTAGACCATCAGCATGAACGGCGACGGCTCCGTCCGCTCGAAGTACTTCCCGACGCGCTCCTCGAGCACGCTCGGCGCGAACGGCCGATAGGTCTCGCGGTGCTTGATGCGGGTGTTGAGGATGTCCTTCATGTCGGCGCGACGCGGGTCGGCGACGATCGAGCGGTTGCCGAGGGCGCGCGGGCCGTACTCCATGCCGTCCCTGGAACCAGCCGACCACCTTCCCCGCCGCGATCACCGACGCGACGCGACAGTACAACTCGGCGTCCTCGACCCGCTCGACATGGATCGCCGGGTCCCACCCGTCCGCTCGGGCGCGCCCGAGCGCGGCCTCCACTGCTGCGTCGTCGAACCCGGGTCCGGTGTAGGCGTGCTCCATGACGAACCGCCGCGGGCGACCGAGCACCGCGTGCTCGACGTAGAACGCAGCGCCGATGGCGGTACCGTCGTCGCCCGCCGCCGGCTGGATGAAGACGTCCTTGAACGGCGTCCGCTCGAAGATCTTGCCGTTCGCGGCGGAGTTGAGCGCGCACCCACCTGCGAGCGCCAGGCGCGGCAGCTTCGTCCGCGCATGGAGGTCGTTCAGCACGTGGAAGTAGACGTCCTCGAAGACGACCTGCGCGCTCGCGGCGAGGTCGGCCCACTTGCCGAAGAACTCCGGGTCGTCGGGCGCGCGCGCCGGACCGAGGAGCTGGGCGAGCTTGTCGGACCAGACGCGCCCGAGCACGGGCGAGTCCTCCCAGCTCATCTCGATGCCCTGGCTGAAGTGGAGGAAGTACGAGGTGTCGAGCTCGAACTTTCCGCCCGCCGTGGGCCGGATCAGCTTCCGGAGCTGCTCGACGAAGCGGGGCTTCCCGTACGGCGCGAGCCCCATCATCTTCCACTCCTCGCCGTACTTGTGGAACCCGAGGAACTGGGTGACGGCGGTGTAGAACAGGCCGAGCGAGTGCGGGAACCCGACCTCGTCGATCGGCTCGAGCGAGCGGTCGCGCCCGATGGCCCGCATCGACGAGACGAAGTCGCCGAAGCCGTCCATCGAGAGGCACGCGGCCTCCTCGAACGGCGAGACGAAGAACGCGCTCGCGAGGTGCGAGCGATGGTGGCCGACCGCGTGGAAGCGCGGCTCGAACCCCGCGCCGGCGCCGAGCGCGTCCCGGAGCTGTCCGGCGGCGCCGCGGACCTTTCCCACGTTGGCGAGCCGGTTGCGGATCTGCCGCGCGAACCCCGGACGCCGCAGCGCGAACAGGACCTTCTGGCCGAGGCGCGCGCGCGGATCCCGCGAGATCGCGACGTGCTCGATGTCGGACGGGCGGGCGCCCGCCTGCTCGAGCGCGGCGCGCGCGGAGAGCGCGGGGAAGCCCGCGCAATGCTTCTTGCGATTGAGCCGCTCCTCGGCGATCGCGGCGACGAGCCGGCCGTCCTGCACGAGCGCGACCGACGCGTCCGCGTGGTATGCGTTGAGGCCAAGGATCCGCATGGGCCGACCTAGCGTAATCGATGACCGGCTCGGCACGAAATCGACCCGGGCATCGTCGGGACGACCGGCCTTGCTCACCCGCCGGGCGCGCTCGAGAGGCGGATCACTTCGATCTCCCCGCGCTGGTCCCTCTGGAATGCCCTCCGCACCAGCGCGGAGTACACCGCGCGAACGGAGCCAGGTCTCATGTGGTCGTGGAGCTCGATGCAGAGCACACGCACCCGAGGCAGCCACGCCTCGACATCACCCTCGAAAACGTCCTTCTCGGCCCCTTCGATGTCCATCTTGAGGATGTCGATCGGACCAAACTCGGAAACGATCTCCGAGAGCGTCACGCCGCGAATGCCGCCCGCTCCATCTGAACGCACCGTGTACAGCCACGGTTCGGCGTCCGGGTTTGCAATACCGACCGGCTCGGATCGTCCCCAGAGTGCCGCTTTCCTCGGGATCACGTTCCGGAACGGTGCGACGTTGGCAGTGAGCAAACGGAAGTTGTCGGCATCCGGCTCGATGGCCAGGATCGTCGCGGCCGGGAATGCCGTCGCGAAGTAGATGCTCGCGAGGCCGATGTTGGCGCCTGCATCCACGATGAACCGCGGGGGGGGATCTCGCGTGAACGGGTGATCGTACTGGCGCTCGATGAAGACCTGCCTGAGGACCACCCGATCCACCTTGTTCCGGCGGATGCGCGCGGGCCCCACGCCGCGCACCTGCAAGAGCATCTCCGGCGAACCGATAGGCAGCAGCAGGCGGGCCGCGCTGCGGGCATCGACCACGCGGAAATAGCGGTACGCGGCCAGGAGTCGTCGTGCGAGCGCGAGCATGCGAGCCGTCTTCGTTCACCCATCGCCGAGCCGATGCGTGCTCCTCGCTTTGGGCGAGGCGACAGTCTGTCATGGACTCCCTCCCGGAGGGAATGCGGCGACCTCCGGCGGGCGCGATCGCGAGCGGGCGACCGCCGCTTCACGGACCCCCCCGGACGAGGATACGTTGGCTGCGGTGCCGCTCATGGACAGCGCCCGCACAGAAGCCGACGCGCTCGCGCCGTCGCCACCCCGCGACCGGTCGACGAGCGCGTACGCTCAACACCATCCGCGCGTCTGCCTTCTCCACAATTACCGCGAAGACGATCAGATGAGCATGATGCTGTACGCGGCGAAGCTCGGCGACGCGCTCGAGCGCGCTGGCGCAGAGGTCATCCGCGTGCGTCCGCGAACGGTGCTGCCAGCGTCATGGCGCAAGAACCGACTGCTGAACAAGTTCGACTCCTACGCCGGCCGGTTCGTCAGGTATCCCGCGATCGCGAAAAGGCTCACGGCCGACGTTTTTCACGTGATCGACCACGGGCAGGGATACCTCCTGTCATTTCTGGACCCATCGCGCACCGTCGTGACCTGCCACGACATCATCCTCCTCGCGCTCGCGGCGGGGCGCGTCCGTGCGGAGTTCAAGCCGCTGCTCGCGACGGCCGTGCTACGCAGGTCGCTCCGGTTGATGGCGCGCGCGAAGGCCGTCATCGCCGATTCCCGCAGTACACGGCAGGATCTCGCGGACTTCGTCGGCATCGACCCTGCGACGGTCAGGGTCATCTACCCGGGCCTGAACCATCCGTTCAGCCCTTCTCCCGAGGCGCGCGACGCGATCCGCAACGACCTCGGCCTTCCTACCGGCCCGCTCGTTCTGCAGGTTGGTCAGATTGGATTCTACAAGAACATTCCGGGCTGCCTCCGTGTCGTCGCTCGGCTGCGGCGGGAAGGACTTCCCGTCACGTTCGTCCGCGGCGGCCACCGGATGACGAGCCAGCAGATGGCGTTGGCAGAGAAGCTCGGCATTTCGGAAGCGGTGTTGGAGCTCGGCGCGGTTTCTGCGGAACAGCTCGCCGATCTGTACCGCGCCTGCGACGTGCTCCTCTTTCCTTCGCTGTACGAAGGTTTCGGCTGGCCGCCGCTGGAAGCGATGGCCTCAGGCCTTCCGGTGGTCTGCTCGCGGGAGGGATCCCTCGGGGAGGTCGTCGCGGACGCGGCCCTCACCGCCGAGCCGGAGGACGTTGCCACCCTTGCGGATCACGTGGCGGCCGTGTTGACGCGGAGCCACGTGGCGGCGCGCCTGCGCGAGCTGGGGCTCGCGCGCGCGTCGCTGTTCGACTGGAGGCGGACCGCGGCCGAGGTCCACGACGTCTATCGCCAGGTGCTCGGAGCATAAAGATGTGCGGGATCGCCGGCATCGTGTCCTTCGCGGGCGCGGTCGAGAGGAGCCGCGTCACGGCGATGGCGGGCGCGCTGGAGCACCGCGGGCCCGACGACGAAGGCGTGTTCGTCGAGGGCGGCGTCGGGCTCGGGATGCGGCGGCTCGCGGTGATCGACCTGAGCCCGCAAGGTCACCAGCCGATGGTCGGCGAGGACGGTTCCGTCGTCGTCGTCTTCAACGGCGAGATCTACAACTTCCGCGACCTCCGCTGCCGGCTCGTCGCCGAGGGCCACGTATTCCACGGCCGCTCGGACACGGAGGTGCTCGTCCACGGCTACGAGACCTGGGGCGCGCGCGGGCTGCTCGAGCGGCTCGAAGGAATGTTCGCGTTCGCGGCGCTGGACCGGAAGGCGCGGCGGCTCGTCCTCGCCCGCGACCACTTCGGCGTGAAGCCCCTCTACGTGCGCCGGACCGCGGCGCAGCTCTCGTTCGCGTCCGAGATCCGCGCGCTGGCCCTCGACGGAGCCGGCTCGCCGAGTCCCGAGCCGTCCTTCGTGGGCTCCTACCTCCGCATCGGTTACGTTCCCACCCCCGCAACGGCATTCGCGGGCGTGCGAAAGCTCTCTCCGGGCTCGTTCGTGGAGATCGATCTCGCGACCGGCGCGGAGCAGGAGTCCACGTACTACGAGCTGCGTCCGTTGCCCCACGGGTCGGTGGGCGTCCTGGAGCGCGATCTCGCCGAGCAGCTCGACGGCGTGCTCAACCTGGCGGTGCGGCGACAGCTCGTGTCCGACGCGCCGCTCGGCGTGTTCCTTTCGGGCGGCCTCGACTCCTCCGCCCTGACGATGTTCGGCTCGCGCCACCGTTCCGGCCGGCTCCGGACGTTCTCGGTGGGGTTCGCCGGGTCGGACCGGGGTGACGAGACGAGGGATGCGGCGGCGGTTGCGCGCCATTTCGGGTGCGACAACCGGGCGATCCAGATCGATCCGCTGACGCTGGGAGGCCTCGCGAAGATCGTCGACAGCCTCGAGGAACCGATCGGCGACAGCGCGATCGTCCCGCTCTGGCACCTGTGCAAGGCCACCCGCGAAAGCGTCACAGTGGCCCTGTCCGGCGAGGGAGGCGACGAGGCGCTCGGAGGCTATGGACGGTACTACTGGGGCGCCGTCGCGGAGCAGCTGCACGAGCACCCGAGAGCGGGGTTCGGGATCGTGCGGGGTCTCTCCGGCGCGCTGCCCGGGCGCACGCGCGGGTTCCTCAATATTGTCCGCCGGGCCCACAAGCTCGCGCACACGATCGCGCTCCCCGAGGCAGCCCGGTACCTCTCGTGGTTCGACCTCTTCAGTCCCGAGGAGCGGGTCGCGCTCTCGCCCGCGCCGTCATCGGTGGTGGACGCTCGAGTGGAGGCGCTCTTCGCAAAGGCGCACGCGCTCGGCCTCGACCCTGTGCAGCGCCTCCAGTACCTGGACATCCACACCTTCCTTCTCGACAACCTGCTCCTCAAATCCGACAAGCTCTCGATGGCGCACTCGCTCGAGGTGCGCGTGCCGTTTCTCGATCGGAGCATCCTCGAGCTCGGGCTTTCGCTCCCGGCCTGGGCGAAGGTGTCGCGGACCCGGAGCAAGCGGCTGCTGCGGAAGATCCTGCGCGGTGAGCTTCCGGCGGCGGCTCGGCGGCCGAAGCGCGGGTTCGAGATCCCGGTGGACGCGTGGTTCCGCGATCCGACGCTCGCGTCCATCCGCGGTGAGATCGCGAATGGTGCGCTCGTCCGCTCGCTCGGCTTCTCCGGAGCCGCGATCCGGGCGCTCGTCGATCGGCACGTCGCGGGCGAGGACCTCGGCCGGAAGCTCTTCGCGCTCGCGGTGCTCGAGGTGTGGGCCCAGCGGCACCTGGGCGGCATGGCGTCAGGTCCGCTTTCCGGGTGATACTGCCCGGCCTTGCGCGTCCTGTACCTGAACCCATTCTCGCAGCAGGTGAGCGGGCCGGATGAGAGCCTGCTCACGCTGCTCGCCGAGCTGATCCCGATGGGGGTCGAAGCGCACGTCGTGCTGCCCAGGCCTGGGCCGCAGGTTCCGAGATACGAAAAGCTCGGAGCGAAGGTCCACTACGCGCCGCTGACGGTTCTGAAACGGAGGATGGGCGTTTCAGCTGCGGCACTGCCGTTCCAGCTCGTTCGAGGGGCGCTCGCCGTCGCCGCCCTCGTTCGGCGGGAGCGGATCGACCTCGTCCACACGAACATGGAGGTCGTGCTGGACGGATCGATCGTCTCGCGCGTCCTTCGGCTTCCGCACGTGATCCATTACCGGGGCAACACGAACGGAGAGCCGCGGCTCGCCTTCGACGCGCTCACCCGGTTCTGGACCGCGACCGCCGAGAAGGTGTTCTGCATCTCGGAGGCGACGGCGGAGATCTTTCGCGCGCGCGGGCGAGGGGAGAAGGTGGAGGTCCTGTACAACGGCGTGGCACTCGAGCGGTTCGCCACTGCCTCTCGCTCGGACGAGGTTCGCGCCGAGCTCGGGGCGGGACCGGCCGATTTGCTTGTCGGTACCATCGGTCGCATCCACCCTCGCAAGGATCTCGAGACGTTCCTCCGGGCCGCCGCAATCGCGTCCGGCTCGTTGCCTTCGGCGAAGTTCGCGGTGGTCGGCTCCGCGGAGGCGCCGGAGGAGATCGCGTACGAGCGTACGGTTCGAGCAGTCGCGGGAGAGCTAGACATCGCCGAGCGAGTCCGTTTCACGGGCGCGCGCGTTGACGTTCCGCGCGTACTGAAGGCCCTGGACGTCTTCGTGCTCACGTCGCGGCACGAAGGGTTCGGACGCGTGGTCGCAGAGGCCATGGCAGCCGGAACGCCTGTGATCGTGACGAACGAGGGAGCACCGCGAGAGCTCGTCCAAGACGGCCACGATGGCTTTCACGCGGAGCCCGCGTCGCCGTCCTCGTTCGCGAAGGCCCTCACCCGGATCGCCGACGACCCGGACTTGCGACGCCATGCTGCGAGCAACGCGCAGCGGTCCGCGGTCAAGTTCGCGGCGCGGTCGGTCGCCGGCCGGGTGCTAGACGCGTATCGGAATGCCGATCGAGTCGCGGGAGAGGGAGCATGAGTTTCTCGGCATTCCTCGACCGGTGGCATCAGCGCTTCGGTCGCTCACGGGTGTGCGCCGAGCTCGCCTTGAAGGCCCGGAATCAGGCATCGGCTGTCCTGAAGTACCGCCTCGGCGCCAGCCACGACCCGAACATCAATGGTGAGCGATGGCTCATCGAGCGCGTCGCTCCACGCAATTCGCGGTTCGTAGACGTGGGCGCAAACGTCGGCGAGTGGGCCGCTCTGTGGACCGCCGCTGATCGGGACGTTCGTTTCGGTCTTCTCCTCGACGCTTCGCAGGCGGCCTGCAACGCGGCGCGGAACCGCTTTCGGGCCATGACGCAGATCGAGGTCGTCTGTGCAGGGATCTCGGATCGTGCCGGCTCCGCCACGTTCTACGAGGTGCCCGGTGCGGGCGAGCTCTCCTCTTTCGTTCCGTGCGCCGCCGACGCCGTTCCGACCGAAAGGCCGGTGACCACCCTCGACGTCGAGCTGGAGAAGAGGTCCATCGACACCCTCGATTTCCTCAAGATCGACGTCGAGGGTTACGACCTCCACGTGATGCGTGGGGTGTCGAGCCATCTCGCGCGGCAATCGATAGATGTGATCCAGTTCGAGTACAACGCCGCATGGGCGGTCGCGGGGAGCACGCTCGCGGCGGCGCACCGGTACCTGCGAGGATTCGGCTACTCAGCGTTTCTCCTCAATGGGCAAGGCCTGTGGCGTCTCGATTACGAGAAGTACGGGGAGTTCTTTTCGTACTCGAACTTCGTCGCCCTGTCCCCGCACGTCGCCCCCAGGCTCGCGCCGCACATCAGGGGCACGCTATAGATGCCGTCGCACACGAACGCCCTGAACGCGATCCTTCGTTTCGTGGCGTCGAACGTCGCCATCAGCGGGACCGTGTCCATCCTGGGGGTCCTGCTCACACGCTTCCTCGGACCGGCCGATTCCGGGCGGCTCACGCTGCTCACACAGATGGCGTTCGTTGCAGTGCCTCTTCTCTCGTTGAGCCTCCCCGACGCGCTCGCGGTCGTTGGTCCAACGCTTTCAGCTTCGGAGCGAAATGCGGCGGTTGTGCGCGTCCGTTTCATCGTCGCTTCAACGTTGGCGTTGAGCACCGTCGCGTGCTTGATCTGCGCACGCCGCGGTTGGCTCCCCGCTGAGGTCCGGGAAGCGCTCGCCCCGTTCCTTCTGTTCGCCTGGGCGATGGGGTTGGGCGGGGTCGAAGGCGCTGCGCTGCGCAGTCAGGGGGCGTTCCGTAGCCTCACCCTGCTGTTGCTCGTGCGCGACGTGGGCGGGAGGGTTCTCGCGCTCGCGGCGTTGATCGTCGCCGCCCGGCGGAGCCACGGGATCGTGATGTGGAGCTTGGCGGTGTCGTCGGCTGCGACCGCACTGCTCGCCTACTTCCGTTCGAAGTCGTCCGTTGCTCCGAGTGGTCCACTTCCGGTTCCCCTCCGCCAGTTCGCGAGGCGGAGCATGCTGGGCCTTACGGTCTACATGGCGCTCCAGAGCGTGGACGTCGCGGCACTTCGACTCACTCATGATCCTGCCGTCGTTGGGACCTATGCAGCCGGAGTGAAGGTTCCCGCCATCCTGTACTCGCTCCTCGTGTCACAGCTGGCGGTGCCGCTGACGTTTTACTTCTCCACCCCGGAATGGTCCGGGCGACGGGTCGCTCTCACGCTTCGAGGTTCCGTCCTCTTCACGTTGGCCGCAGGGATCGGGATCTCCACCCTCGCCGCGCTCGCGGATCCAATCGCTGCATTCCTGTACGGACCCGCGTTCGAGAGCGCCGCTCTTCCCATGCGCATTCATGCGTTCAGCATCATGTTCACCGCTGCAACGTTCTTCTCATACGTCCTGCTGACCTCACAGAGCGTACCGCACCACACGGTCCCATTCTCGGTCCTTCAGCTCGCGATCACGGGCGGCGCGTCGGCGCTCCTCATCCCAAGATTTCACGGCGCCGGAGCCGCGACGAGCATGCTCCTCGGCGCCGCAGGACTCTCGTTTGCGATGATCGCGTGGATGGATCGCTCCCATGGACTTCGCTTCCTTCGTCGATTGCTGGGGTTTACCGTCGCGGCGGCAGCCGCGCTCGCGACGTCTCTCGGTCCGGCGCGCGCCTTGACGCCGGTCGCGTTCGTCGTGACCTCGTTCGCATGTCGAGCAGTGACCCGCGACGACGTGTCGTGGGGATTGCGTCTTTTCAACACCAAGCGCGGAGCCGCCACGTAGCCGTCGACGCATCCACCGGTCGCGGTCAATGGGTCACGGATCTCACAACTCGTCGGGTCGCGGCTCTTGCGACGCGCAACGAGGCGCGCAGCCGGTGCATCGGTTCCGCCCATCCGATCTCGGCGACGTGTCGCTGGGCCGCGTGCACCTGCCCCGACGCGGCGAGGTAATCGACGTACGTCGACGCTACCCGTCCGCGGGACCAGCGCCTGGCGGGCGCGCACAGCTCCGCCCCGTCTGCCTGCGCGAGGAGCGTGGCAACTCGGGAGTCGACGGAGAACTCGTGCAGGACGCGCGAACGGCCCGAGCTTGCGATCCGGCGCTCGAGCTCGACGTCGCCCAGGACGGACCGGCAGCGCTCGACGAGCTCTTTCGGGCTACGGAATCCTACGAAGTCCCGCCCGTCGACGAATCCAAGCCGTTCCAGTTCGCTGGGAACGCGTGTGAGGAAGACCGCCCCACACGCCATCGCCTCGCAGAAGCGGATGCCGACATCTGTCGGGTAGTCATCCCTTCCAACGTTCACGACTATCCGTGCACGCCCATACAGGTCAGGCACCTCCGCCGGAGGCGTCGAACGACGCCAGTCGCTCATGCGTACGTGGCGCTCGAGAGCCGAGACGAAGCGGAGCCTGTCGCGGTACTTCGGCCCTCCGGTCTGCCCAACCATGGCCACGTCGATGTCTTTCCGCAGCGCAGGCCGGAACTCGGCGGGATCGATGCAGTGCGGAAACAGCACGGCCCCTGGATGGCCAGCAGTTCGTATCACCTCGTCGTACCCGGGGTGGAAGACGTAGACAGCATCGAATAGCATTGACCACCGCCCGCGACGGCGGGTCGCGACGAACGTGTCGATCCAGAACACGGCCGTAGGTATTGGGAGCTCGACGAGACCCCGCGGGAGCCGCACTTGCGGCGGATCGGGCAAGACCACGAGAGCAGGGAGCTCATCGAGCCCTCGAACGGCGTCTAGGTCCTCGCCAGCGGCCGGGACCTCGTCCAGGGTGAGCAGCCGAACGCCCCTGCGCGACAGGGCAGCGTCATAGCCGGCACGCTCGCGTCCGAGCTCGGCGCGCGAGCAGAGGAACAAGACGCAGCGGGTGCGGTCGTGCTGATGCGTCACGCGCATGGGACCATAGCATCCTGCTCCTCGAGCGTCGTCGGCTCGCCTCGAACCTGCATTCCCGGTTAGAGTGACGCCTCGTCGGCCTCTCGCGACACAAGGCTCAACGGTTGCAACGCACCTGCCCCCCCACGAAGGTGACGCGATATCGCTACGGCCGTATTGCGCGGCTTGCGTATCGCGTCCTGCCATGGCCCGGGATCGCGGCGCCGCTCGTGCGGGGACTGCGACGCGTTCCTGGGCTCGTCCAGGTTCCCCTGGGCACCATGTCCGTGCTGCTGCACGCGAAATGGATCGGGGCCCCTCCGCACGGTTTCTTCTACCTGGGACGACGGCTGTACCGCGACGAGCTGAAGTGCATCCTCATCTCGTCCGGAAAAGGTCAGCTTGTGGCTCCCGCGCGAAGGTGGGCGTGCGAGCGCGTCCGGTTGACGTACCTCGACTATCACGCCGCGCACGGTCGGCTCGGGGACGCATGGCGCGAGCTCGCCGGCATCGGGTGGTCCGACGCGCGCGTGACCGCTTCCGCGCTGGGCTTCCTGTCGAGAGCCGTCGCCCGTCGAGCGCTGTCGGTGGCCGCAGGCCGATGAGCGCCCAGGGA
This sequence comes from uncultured delta proteobacterium, assembly GCA_963721145.1. GTDB lineage: Bacteria > Myxococcota > Myxococcia > Myxococcales > Anaeromyxobacteraceae > Anaeromyxobacter. Next base: position 1,838,550 of record CAVRIC010000002.1, read on the forward strand.
TTGCCCCGCCGGAGTGCACCGAGATGAACATCCAGCGCATCGTGCGTGCCCTGCCGAAGCCGCTGCGGCGCCACAAGCTGGTGAAGGCGCTCCTCACCGTCGCGGACCCCGTGCAGCTCGTGCGCTTCAATGAAGGCGCGCGGCTCTACGCCGATCTCCGGGACGGCCACCCGCGGACGTGGATGCTCAACGCGACCTACGATCCCGAGTTCTTCGAGATCGCGCGCGCCTTCGTCCCGGAACGCGGCGTGCTGTTCGACGTAGGAGCCAACGTCGGCTTCTGCTCGTTCGGGCTGCTCCCCACGCGCCCTGACGCGGGGTACCACCTGTTCGAGCCGAACCCGCATCTGGCGGCGCTCCTGCGCAGATCCGCGTCCCTCGACCCGCGCCGAGCCATTGCCGTGAATCAGGCCGGCGTCGGGGAGCGCAGCGGCACGTTGCGACTCGACACCCGGAATCGCGACAACGACCTCGGACAGGGGTTCCTCTCGACGGACGCGGGCTGCGAGGTCCCCGTCATCTCGCTCGACGAGTACGTCGAGACGCACCAGATCGCGCGCGTCGACTTCCTCAAGCTCGACATCGAGGGTTACGAGCTGTTCGCGCTGCGCGGAGCGAGGCGCTCGATCGCGCGCCGTGTGTTCCCTGCCATCTATTTCGAGCTGAAGCGGCCGCTGCTCGACCGATACAACCTTCGCGTGGCGAACGTGATCGAGGAGGTCCAATCGCTCGGGTACCACCTCTACTTCGTCCGGCCGGAGGACTTCGCCGCCGGCGTGGCCCGACCGACCGAGGAGATCCGTGGCCTGCCAGCGGCACCCGTGCTGGCCTACCCGGACGAGCACTGGAGCGACCTCCTGGGTTTGCTGTGATGACTCCTTCCCCGACCGCGCCTGCGGTGACTTGCCCGAGCACGCTCATGTCAAATATCGCCGACGGTTTCGGCTCCTTCGGCCCGTCGAGCTTCTGGTACGAGCGGATGCCCGCGTTGCGGGCATTCGCGCGGGACCACCGGGTCCTTCATCTCGGGCCGGGCCGCGAGGAGCGGCTTGGCGTGACCCTCGACCTGATCCGGTCCGTGTCGCCGGACGTGGTCGGCGACGTCTGCGAGGGCCTCCCGTTCCGCGCGGGGGCATTTGACGCTGTCTACGCCTTCTCGGTGCTCGAGCACGTCCCGAGTTTCTTCAAGGTGATGGCGGAGATCCACCGGGTGCTTCGGCCGGGAGGGTTCGTCTCCATCCTCACGCCTCACTTCTCGAACGACGGCTCGTTCATCGACCCGTCCCACTCCCTTCACCTCTCGGCCCGCTCGTTCGACTACCTCATCGAGGGGACGGAGCTGTTCGACGCGTATGGCTTCTACTCCCGGGCGCGGTTTCGCCTGGCGACGCGGTTGCTCATGCTCGAACCGCCGTGGTGCTACGTCCCGTTCCTGCAGCGCGCGGTGAACCGATACGTCGCGGCATACGAACGGCACCTCTGCTTTGTCGTCCGGGGGCGAGGGTTGTACTTCGAGCTCGAAGCGGTGAAGTGATGCGGGTCGCGATCGTCACTCATGTCCCTCGTGACGAACGGCTCGGAACCGCGAAGGTTCCGCTGCGCGAGGCGGAGGAGCTGCGGGCGCTTGGCGTCGAGGTGCTCGACCTTTTCGCGGCGGACTTGCCGCCGCCGCGCGGAGGACGGGTCGCGCAGCTCTCCGCGCCCGGGCGCGTCGCCGCGGCCCTGTTCCGGCGCGCGGCACGGTTCGACGTCGTTGACATCGCAGGGTTCGACGGATGGGCGTACGCGCGGGCTGCGCGGCTGTTCCGCCCGCAACAAGGCGTCGTCGTGCGTTCGAATGGCTTATGGTTCCGCGCGCTCGCGGCAGATCTCCCCCCGGGTCAGAGACGATCTATCGCTCGGCAGGCGGTGCAGCGCGCGATCTACTGCCGCTGGGAGCGCGCTTCGATCACGGCTGCCCACGCGGTGCGCGTGATGTCCTCGCCCGACCGGGACGACATCATCCACCTTCGCTGGAGGGATCCGGATTCCGTGTTCGTGGTGAGTCCCGGCGTGGACGATGCGTTCGCCGTCGGACCAGAGCTCGCACCCCGGAGAGGCGTCGCTTTCGTGGGGTCCTGGATCTACCGCAAGGGGAACACGGTTGCGGCGCAGGCGCTCTCGGTACTCATGCGCGAGCGCCCGGAGCTCCCGGTCGCGGTTCTGGGATCTGGCGCGCCGCCCGAGGCCGTCCGTGCGAGCTTCCCCGACGAGCTGCGCCGACGCGTGCAGGTGATCCCTGTCGCCGCCCCGCACGAGCTCGCCGCACGCATGGCCGAGCACGGTGTGATGCTCTTTCCTACGCGTTACGAGGGCTACGGGATGCTTGTGGCCGAAGCCATGCGCGCGGGGCTTGCCGTCGTCACGACGCAGACCGGCGCCGGGGTCGACCTGGTCGAAGATGGCAAGACGGGTATGTCGATCCCGCCGGACGACCCGGCTGCGGCCGTCCGCGCTGTCGAGCGGCTCCTCGACGATGACTCCCTCCGGCGCCGGATCGCCGCAGCGGGGGTGTCCAAAGTCTCGGCCCAGACGTGGCGGCGCACGGCGCTCGGGCTCGTCGCGGTGTACGAGGCGGCGCTCCGGACGGCGCGCGGTCGCTGAGCTCAGCCGGGCGTGGTCTCCCGGAGCGTCGCGACGATCCGCTCGCGCGAGCAGGTCGAGCGATAGGCGTCCCGTCCGCGAGCGCCCGCCGCCGCACGGTCCTCGGGGCGGGAGAGAAGGTCCAGCGTGGCCGGTACGAGCCCGTCGACCGGCGCGAGGATCGCGGGACGCTCGGCGCGCCACCAGTCCTCGGTGTAAACCCCCGTGTTCGTGACGACGGGGACGCCGAGCGCGAGCGCGGCCATGATGCTCGTGCGCCTCAGCGTCGTGCCGTCGGGATAGGGCTGGACCATGACGTCGCACGAGGCGATCCACCTCGCCGCGTCCTCCTCCGGCAGCGCCCCGGTGGCCACCACCCGCGCGCTCGCGTCAGGATGCCGAGTGCGGAGTATGGCGGCGAATTTCTCGCTCTCCCGCCCGATGAGGGCCACCTCGAGATCCCGCTCCGCTCGCAGCAGCTCGCCCAATACGTCCTGCACGAGGGTCATCGAGGGACCGTGGTGAATCCCGAAGTGCCCCACCCGGGCTTTTCCGGGCGCACGTGGAAGTGGGTCGCGATCCGGCGCATCTGGAAGGCCGCTGGGGATCGGAAGCGTGCGGATGACGCGACCCCGAGCGCCGCCCCGATCCTCTAGGACCGGGATCCACGCAGCCGTGCTGACGAAGAGTCGGTCGGCGGCGCGACAAAGGAGCCGGGCCATCGCCGAGTGCGCACACGCCTGGAGGTTCTGCCTGAGAGGCATCCATCTGAACCCGCACGCGACCTCGTGGAACATGACGTCCAGGGGGCCGTCGACCTCGGCGAGCCAGAGGCACAGCGGGAGGTTCATCGCCTTCCACCCGAACGCCTGTGGCACATACTGGAGCAGGATCCGGGCGCCTCTGTTCGCTCGAACCACTGCGCCGGCGGCGCGGATTCCCCCCATTGTGAACCCGCGCGGCAGGCGCGTGATCTCGATCCCCGATTCTGCGGCGCGCGCCGGAGCGCCCGGCGCGATCACGTGGACCTGATCCCCGGCCTCGACGAGCGTGCGAGCGACGGTCCTGGTATATGCGGCGACCCCACCACCGCCGGGCGGAAACTCGCCTGTAATCACGATCCAGGCGCCCACGTCACGCTGTCCCGACAACCGATGCCACCGTGGAGCCCACCCGCGCGTAATCCGAAGGAGAACCGCGGCATGGTATGGAACGGTCGGGGCGAAGTCGAGAGCCCGCAGGCCGCTCGATTCCGAGAGACCCCGAGAGACACACCTGTCGCCATGCGACTATTCATCCAGTCCCGTTCGTTCTTCCCCAACGTCGGGGGCCTCGAGCAGGCGACCCTGGTCCTGGCACGCGAGCTGTCGGCGCGAGGGCACCGCGTCGTCGTGGCGACGGACGTCACCCGGCCCTGGGACGCAGATCGGACCCTCGGGTTCGAGGTCGTGAGGGGCCGGTCCTTTCGCGAGCTCGTGAGGCTCGCGCGCACGTGCGACCTCGTCCATTCGAACGGCCACTCGATCGTCGGTGCCGCCATCGCAGCCGCCGCGCGACGGCCGCTCGTCGTGACACACACGGGCTATCAGGCCGCATGCCTCGGTGGTCTCGGGTTCCACGGCGGCCGGCCGTGCGGCTTCCGCCTCCTTCGCTGCGCAAGGTTGAGTGCGGTTTCTCAGGGAAGCGTGCATACGGCGCGGCAGCTCGTGCGACACGCGATCGCCCGCTCGACGCTCGGGCTTGGCGCCGTGCACGTCGCGGTCAGTGAGTTCGTCGCCAGGATCATCCGAGCGCCACGCACCCTGGTCGTCTACAACTGCGCAGACACCGCGACGTTTCGACCGGAGCCGTGCGAACGAGCGACGGATCGGTTGGTGTTCGTTGGCCGGTTCGTCGGCGAGAAGGGCGTGCCGGTCGTTCTGCGCGCGCTGGCGCTCGCCGCAAGGGACGGCGCCCACCTCGGCCTGGACCTCGTCGGCTCGGGACCCCTCGAGCCCGAGCTCCGCGGCCTGGTGCAGGCCCTCGGCCTCGAAGAACAGGTTCGATTCTGCGGCGTCCTGCGGGACCACGATCTCGCTCGGATGATCCGCGCGTCAGCCGCCGTCGTCGTGCCCTCGCAGTGGGACGAGGCGTTCGGGATCGTTGCGGCGGAAGCCCTCGCCTGCGGGCGGGTCGCGCTGGTTTCGGATCGCGGCGGACTCCCCGAGATCGTGGAGGGGCTCGAGACCGTCGTGCCAGCCGGTGACATACCCGCGTGGGCGAATATCATGCGGCGGGCCGTGACGGACCGCGACTGGCGGGGTGCAACCGAGCGAAAAGCGATCGAGCGTGCAGACCGATTCTCGCCACGCCGTTTTGCCGAGGGCTACCTCGACGCCTACGGCCGCGCGTTAACGGACGGGTGAACGCGAGGATGCGGATTTCGGCGATCGTCACGAACTACAACACGTGGAGCTCCACGCTCGACGTCGTGGCGGCCCTGAACCGGTGCGGTCCCGGACCGCTCGCGGAGATCATCGTCGTGGACGACGCATCCGACGCGCCCCCACCGGGACAGCTGAGCGGCGCGCCCCTGGTGCGCATCATCCGCAATCCGCAGAACCGCGGGTACGTCAGGAGCCTCAACATCGGAGCGAGGGAGGCGGTCGGGGACATCCTGCTCGTGCTCGACAGCGACGCCGTTCCGATAACGGATGTCGTGGGTCCGCTCCCTGCGGCGTTCGAGCGGAGACCTCGCCTCGGGGCGCTCGGGCTTCGCGCCGTCGATCGGAACGGAGCGGTCACGGGGTCGTCGCAGCCCGTCCCGTCGCTGCTCGGGTTCGTCCTCGGGCAACGCCTCGAGGCTCGACTCGAAAGCTGGAAGCCCTGGCCTGCGCGACCCACGGTCTATTACTCGTGCGCGCTCGCGGTGCGCGCCGAGGCGTTCAAGGCAATCGGCGGCATGGACGAAGAGTTCGACTTCCTGGACGCCGACGTCGATTTCGGCTGGCGACTCCACGAGTCGCGATGGGAGCAGGCGCTCGCGCCGGAGCTGGTCGTGCGGCACGAGGGTGGAGGCAGCCCGCAGGCGACCGCACGCCGCGTGATCCGCTTCCACCGGAATCGGTGGCAGTTGTTGTCGAAGCACGGCGTGATCCGGAGCCGGCTTCCGGTTGTCGGTGCCCTCATGTTGCGCCATCTCGGGGAGCTCGCGCTGCTTCTCGCGGCAGGCGGACTCATCGACAGCACTCGGTTTCGCGATAAGATCGACGCACGCCGAGCGTTGCTCTCTACGGTTTCGCGTGGATACGTGGACGCTTATGACGTGTGGACCCGAAGAGCAGATCGGAAGTCACGGTAACGTCCCTCCGCTGTGGACGCCGCTGTTCCTGCATCGCAGGGCGCTCGAGCGCCACGTGGCCGCTGCCGTCCGGGAGCTGCTTTCGGAGCGAGCGCGAGCAACCGGAACCCGCGTCTCCGTCATCGACGTCGGATGCGGTGCCATGCCGTACAGGCGGTGGTTCGCCGCGCACGAGATGTGCGCCGTGTACGAGGGTGCGGATCTCGTCCCCGCTCCGGGTGTGCGACGCATCGACCCGGACGCCCAGACCGTCGACGCCCCGGATGAAGCGTACGACCTGGTGGTTCACTTCCAGGTGATGGAGCACGTCCGCGACACGCAGCGCTTTCTGCTCGAGTGCCGCAGGCTGTTGAAACCAGGTGGGCGCATGTTCTTCACTGCCCCGTTCTTGTTCGAGTACCACGGCGTCCCGAGCGACTACTACAGGTGGTCGAAGGATGGCCTCGCCGCAGCGCTCGAAGCAGCTCGATTTCGCGTCCTCGACATCCGCCCGGTTGAATCAGATTGGGAATCTGCGCTCACGGCAATCCAGCTCGTCCTCGCCAGGGTGTTCGGATACCGCATCACCAAGCCGCTTTTCGCCGCGCTGAACCTGGCTGGTGCGCTCCCGCTTCGGACCGCTTCGCCCCAGTGCCCCATCAGCTTCTCTGCTCTGGCGGAGCCTTGCTGATCGTCGTAGGGCACGATGCACAGCTGCGATGTGGAGCCCGCGGCTTGCACCGCCATGCTCAACGTATTGCGCACGGCCTGCCGAACTCAGGGCACCGTCCGCCGAGATCCCAGACGACGTAGTTCCCAAGCTCGCGGCACCGCGCACCCGGAAACGAATACCTTGTGAGCTGTTGCTCCGGCTCCGCGCTCTGCGGCCGATTGGTCTCGAACCGCTTGCCGAGAATCACGAGGTCTCCGAGGCGCGCCGGGTCACGGCCGTCCACGAGCCGGTACTCGTCCGCGTCGAGGGAGAGCGCGACGCGGTGAGCGTTGGTGTTGTATGCGATCCGCCTCGCCTTGCATTCGCGGAGCACCTCGACCGCCGGCGCGTACCGCTGCTCGAGCGTCCGCATCGCGAGGCAGCCCACCACGCCGGCCGCAACGCCGGCGGCGAGCACGAACGACCGCATCCGGAACGGCCGCCATGCCGCCCAGGCGCGGCACGTCGCGACGAGGAGCGCCGCGTGGGCCGGCAGGACCAGGCGCTGGCCACCGACCAGCGTGTGGAGCGGATTCGCGGCGGCGTCGTGGAACGCGTACGCGACGAAGAAGACGAGCACGGGGACCGCCGCAGCAGCCCAGCGATCCACGGTTCCACGGCGCGCGATCGCCCAGAAGAGCGAAAACGGGGGCAAGAACAGAAGCCCTGCGGAGTAGAGCAGCGCGTTGTCGATCGCCATCGCGCCATCGAGGAGGCGGCCGATGGACGCAGCGTACGGGGTGCTGAAGAAGCCGCCGGCCAAATGGTGGGTCACCGCGACTTGAAGTCCCACGAACGCCGCCACGCTCACGCCTGCCGCTGCGACGTCTCGCCAGCGCCGTTTCGCCTCCGGGAGCACCGCCGCCCCGAATCCCGCGAGGGCGATCAGGTTCGCGAGCCTCATCGCTGGCGCGAGCCCGAGCGCGATGGCGCAGGCGATCCGGTCCCGGTTCTCCCAGGCGTCGATCGCGACGAGCAGCGCCGCGGTCGCCGGCGCGTCGGACATGAGGGTCCGCGAGTAGAGCCACGCGACCGGGTGAAACAGGTAGACGGCGTTCAGCCACGACGGCAGGCCGCGGCGCACGAGGATCCGAGCGACGGCGGCGCCGCCGGCGAGGTGAGCGAGGAGCGTCACGACGAACATCGCCCGGAAGGACACCAGGCGCGCGGGCGCGAGCAGCATCGGCCAGCCGATCGGGTACTTGAACGCGGCGGCGGCGGGGAGCTGAGGCACCGGAAGCCCGTCGCCGTCCGCCGGCACGATGCGCCCGCGCGCGAGCGTGAGTGCCTGGCCCGCGTAGAAGTACTCGTCCCCGTTCACAATCGACGTTGGCAGGAACGAGAGCGCGACCGCGGCGGCGAGGACGATGCCGAGCCACCCGCCCCGCAGCCGGCGGTCGAGCCAGGAAATCGAGACCTCGGCGACGTCGCGCGCGCCGCCGGGAACCGGCGGCCTCCGGATCGCCGCGGTCACGCGCGCCCCCGATCGCCGCTCGCGATGGCACGCTCGAGCCCGCTCACCAGGATCTCGCCGGCGGCGCGATCGTCGTACACCTCCGCCCTTCTTCGCGCTGCCCGACCCATCTCGGCGAGCCGGTCCCGGTTCGCGGCGCCCCATCGAAGCCGCTCCACGAGCGCGTCGACGTCTCGCGGCGGCACGATCCAGCCCTCCACGCCGTCGTCGATGCACTCCGGCCCGCCGCCGCACGGCGTCGTGATCACGGGGGTGCCGCAGCACATCGCCTCCTGGATGACGAGGCCGAAGCCGTCGGCGAGCGTCGGGAACACGAGGATGTCCGCCTGGCCGTACTCGCGTGCCATCTGCACCCGCGCGACGTGAGGAACGTGCTCGAACAGGCCCTCGTAACGCGAGATGAACCGCCGGGACAGCCGCATCGGACCGACGAGGCGCAGGCGGGCGTCCTTGAGCGCGGCCGCCTTCCACGCCTCCAGCAGGTAAGGGGTGCCCTTGCGAAGGTCGTGCGCGCCGGCGGAGACGACGGTGAACGCGTCTCCGCGGCGCGCGTCGAGAGCGAAGCGGCCCAGAGGAAAGCCGTAGGGGGCCACGACCACCGGCGTCCGGACTCCCGCCTCCTCGAGCGTGCTCCTCGCGTGCGCGGATGCGACGCACACCGCGTCCGCGAGCGCCAGCTCTGCGGCCTTGCGCTGCGTCTTCCACCGCGGCTCCTCGAGCAGGGCCGCGGCCATCGCTCCGGGCCAGCGCTGGCTCTCCTCGCGCCAGACCCGCTCCTGCGAGCGCCAGTGGACGGCAGGGACGTCGAGAACCTTCGCGGCACCAATCCGCCCCGCACGCGCGAGCGTCCTGAGCGCGGCGTCCTCGTAGGCATAGACGCAGTCCACCGCGCCTGGCCACCGAAGCGCCGCCACCGCCGCGTCGTGGAGCCGGAACATCGTGTCGTAGGTCCGCCGCGGCCGGGCCGACGCGGGCCCGAACAGCGCGAGGGCCCGGGCCGAGAGCTCGAGCGCGCCGAGCGACCGGACCCGCCCCGCGCCGAGCCCCTCGACGATCCGGTTCGAGAGCTGCGGGCGGTACTGCGCGGCGCGGCCGAGCGCCGCGGCTGCGATCGATCCCGGCGCCGCGACGATCCCCGTCACGAACTCCGCGAGCCGCCCCGCCCGCTCGAGCGCGCGCGCGACCGCGACGGAGACAGCGGCGGCGTGGGGGTGGCTGACGAGGACCGACCGCATGGGCGGAATCAGGATCTCGGGCGAGCTGCGTCCTCGCGGACGGTCGCCTCGAGCACGATCCCGACGCCGATGAAGTAGAGCGCCTGGAAGACGTGGTCGAACAGCAGGTTTCCCGGGAGCGTCAACGCGGCGAGCGCGAACGCGGCTCCCGCCGCGGGCCGCTTCCCGCGAGCCCTGAGGAACCAGCCCGCGCGGAGGAGAGCCACGATCAGCCCGACGCGCACGGCGGACATGAGCAGGTAGCCCGGAACGCCGAGCTCGATCAGCACGCGTCCGTGCTCGTCCTCGACCACGTAGGGCGACAGCTCCCCGCGGAGGTTCGCCGCGTTCTGGAGCGCGCCGGTTCCTATGCCGAGCGGCGGGTGGTCCACGAATACGAGGGCGAGCGGGGGAACGTACTGAATCGCGCTCGTGAACCTGCTCATCGTCTCGGCGGGATCTCCTTCGAACCGGTCGCGGACACCCTGCACCGCGTCAGGGACGAGGAGCACCGCTGCGGCGATGCCCATCGCGGCCGTGGCGATGGTCGTCCTGCCGTGCCGCGTGGCGAGGAGCCCCGAGGTGGTCGCGACGATCGCGACCGCTCCGAGGCTGAACACGACGGCTCCACGGGATCCGGACATCGGGATGGCGATGGTCGCGAGAACGGTTGCCGCGACGAGGACGATCTTGCTGGAGCGGTTGCTCGTGGACAGTCCGATCGAGAGCAGCATGGCCGGGACGATCACGGCGAAGTTCGTGAACCCGCTGATGTAGGCGAAGGTCGAGATGACGCGAGCGCGTCCGGTGGTCGCCACTGTCGCCACCATGGATGCGAGAGGCGCGTGCGCGTACTGGTTCAGCGGGTGAGACGGGGGAAGCGCGAACTGGACCATCGCGAATACCGCCACGACGATGGCGCAAATGCCGAGGAACGTCGTCGCCCGGTTGCGATCCTCCTCGCCCGCGAGGGCGCCCGCGATGACGAGCGGGGCGAGCCACCAGAGCCAGTAGGACCGGAGGCCGAGCAACCCGAACTCCAGCCCGCCCAGATGGGGGTTCAGGACCTGCATGACGGTCCACGCGACCGAGAGCGGAAACAGCGGGAGGAACCCCCGCAGGAGCCGTCCCGCAGTCCGCGTCGGACCCGAACGCAGGCCGAACGCGAGGAGCCCCGCGAGCAGCACGGCGTCCTTCGCGAAGTAGAAGACAACGCTGGGGATGGACGGGATCAGCCTCCGGCCGAGCCCCTCGAAGCAGACCGCCGAGACGAGCGCCGCGAACCAGAGCAGGCGCCCCCGCGGACGCCGCGGCACGACCCGGCCCGCAGCCGGAAACGACCTCGCCGAAGCCGAGACGCTCGACGCCACGCGCACCCGCCGTTCAGGCCGCGGGGCCCTGCTCGCCGCGGTTGTACCCGTACCGGTAGTAATACGCGTACTGTCCGTACCTCTGGTCCTGCAGGTCGAGGTCGTTCAGCACGGCCCCGAGCACGTTCGCCTTCACGTCGCGGAGCTGCCGCACCGCGCGCCGCGCGAGATCGCGCGACGTCCTCCCCGCCTTGACGACGAGCAACGTCCCGTCGACGTGCGTCGCCATGATCGCCGCGTCCGCGACGACCCCCACCGGCGGCGAGTCCACGATCACGAGGTCGAACGCCGCCGCGATCTCGCCCAGCAGCCGCTCGAACGCCGACGTGTGCAGCAGCTCGGCGGAGTTGGGCGGGACCGGGCCGCACGGGACGACCGAGAGGTTCGGCACCTCCGTCGTCTTCACGACGTCGGCGAGGCGGCTCTCTCCGACGACCGCCGACGAGAGCCCCGCCTGGTTGGAGCTCCCGAAGATCCGGTGAACCCGCGGCCTCCGCATGTCGGCGTCCACGAGGACGACACGGGTCCCGCTCGCGGCCATCGTGAGGGCGAGCGAGATGGCCGTGGTGGTCTTCCCTTCGCCCGGTCCGCTCGACGTGACCAGGATCGTCCGGAGCGGGCGGTCGGGAGACATGAAGACCAGATTCGTCCGCAGCGAACGGAGGCATTCCGCCGCCGCACAGCTCGGGTGGCGGTGCACGGCCAGCTCGGCAACCTCGCCGTCCGCCTGTTCTATGCGGGGCACGATTCCGAGGAAGGTGACGCCCAGCTTCTCCTCCACCTCCTCCTGCGTCGCCAGGCTCCTGTCGAGGTACTCCGCTCCGAGCGCGAGCCCGACGCCGGCCAGCAGCCCGAAGACGATGGCGAGCGTCAGGCTCCGCGGCACGTCCGGCCGGACCGGCCTGCCGCTGGGGCGCGCCCGATCGAGGATGCGCACGTTCGACACGTGGAGCATCCCGGTGACGCCGGTGTCGGTGAGCCGCCTGAGCAGGAGGTCGTAAAGTCGCTGGTTGTTCTCGTACGCGCGCTTGAGCTCGACATACTCGCGCTCGTGCTGGTTCAGGCCGAACGCGTCGGACTTCGTCTCGTTGAGGAGCGCCAGCAGGTTCCGCTCCGTCTTGACGATTTCCTGGTACTCCTCGCGCCGCCGCGAGCGCGGTCCTGATTTGCTCGTTCAAGTTCCTCTTCGCGCCGCTCATTCGCGCGGCACACGCCTCAGCCTTCGGATGGTTCTCGAGATAGGGCAGGCGTGCTTCTGCGCATTCCGCCCTGGCTCTGAGGTACGCGAGCCTGAGCTCTTGGATCGTGCTGTTCGTGCTGATTGTGCGGAGCGCCTCGGCCTCGTCCCCCCCTTTCTCGACAGCCGAAAGGAGCGCCTCCACCGCTTCGGCACGGGCCTGCATTTGCGCCTTTCGGACGCGGGTCTGGGTGAGCGCGTCGTTGATCGTGGTGAGCCGCTGGCTCACCATGCTCTGCCGATCCTCCCAACTCGTCGAGACGATGTCCCTCGTCCGCTTGAAATCAAACAGTGCTCGCCCGCTCGTTTCGAGCTTGGCCTCGAGGTCCGCGAGTTGCTGCTCGAGCCAGTCCGAGGCGTTCTGGGTGGTCGCGGACCTGACGGCCAGGTTCTCGGCGATGTAGGCCTCCGCGACCGCGTTCGCGAGGATCGCGGCACGCTCGGGATTCGGGTCCTCGACGCGCACGCGCACGATCCTCGAGTCCTTGACCGGGTCGACCTTGAGCCGGGCCTGGAGCGCGGCCGCGGCATCCGCCTTCGCGGCGCGCGCGGCCCGCGCGGCGGGATCCGCGATGGCGTCCAGGCCGAGGAACGACGGATCGGCCGCGAGGCCGAGCTTGTCGGCCGCGCGCTGCGCGACGGCGCGGCTGGCGATCACCCGGTACTGCGTCTCGTGAAACTCATGGCTCGAGGCGTAGCCGGCCTGGCCCTGCTCGGCCACGTCCTGGACCTGCTGGGAATCGAGGATCCGCGGCGGAGCGACGTCGATGATGATGGTGCAGGCGGCGTCGTAGATCCTCGTCTGTCGCAGCGCCACGAGCGCGGTCGCCACTACGGAGACGGCGAGCGCGCCGAGGACGAGCCAACGCCGACGAAAAATCGCTCGCCACCAGGCGCGGAGGTCGATTCCCTCCCCGGCGTCGAGGTCGGCTGGCGCGGGCTGCTGGACGTGGCTCGGATCTGACACGGGTACGGAAAGACTAGAGGATCCGGGAGGGTGAAGTCGAGCCGACCCTGAACTAGTATGCGAACGGATGCCCCCGTTTCGCTCGGTGGAGGCGTGGCTCCTCGCCGGCCTCGTGGTGGTGATTCCGTTCCTCCGGGGCGGAGTCGATTGGCCGGTGCAGATCGGGGCGGCGTTCGCTGCCGCAGCGGCCGCCGCGCTCGCCGCCCGGAGCTGCGAACCCGGCGGCATTCCGCTGGTGCTCGTAGTGCTCGCGGCCGTAACGGCAGCACTCGCCGCTCAGCTCGTCCCGCTCCCCGCTGGAGTGCACCGGGTGCTCTCGCCGGGCGCGACTGCTGTGTTCGAGTCCTCTCTCGAACCGATCGGGCTCTACCCTGCATGGCGACCGCTGTCGCTAGACCCGTCCGCGACCGCCCGTGCCCTGTCGGACGCCGGCGCCTGCATGGCGGCCGCGCTGGCCGGCGGGCTTCTCGCTGGCCGCACGCGATCTCGCGAGCTGCTCCTCGGCGCGGTAGCCGTGGCGGGTGCGGCGCTCGCCTTCGCGCAACTCGGCGCGGTTCTCGCTGGAGCGGCCCCCGCGGTGAAGCCGCGGGTCTTCTTCGTGAACCCGAACCACATGGCGGCGCTGCTGAACCTGTCTGCGTTCGCGGCGCTCGGGTTCGCGGTGCGTTCCCGGGGACGAGCGCGCGCGATCTGGGCAGCCGCGTTCGTCGCCGCAGGGAGCGGCGTCTTTCTCTCCCTGTCGCGCGGTGGCATCGCCGCTTTCTTCGCGGGTGCCGGGATCTTCACGTTCCTCAAGGTAAGGTCTTTCGACGATTCGGCACCGGAAGCAAGCAGGTCGCCCGCTCACGAGGGCCGCGCCGCGCGTCGCTGGCGGCGGCTCGGCGTCATCGGAGCCGCAGCTTGCGCACCAGCGGCGATCGCCGCGTACCTTGCGGTCGACGAGATCCTCGCGAGGCTAGGAACCCTCGAACATGTCGATCGTGACGCACGGCTGCCGCTCTGGACGGCGGGGCTGGAGCTGATCCGGAAGTTCCCCGTCACCGGCATCGGCAGGGGCGCGTTCGCGACCGTCTACCCGGCCTACAAGCTCGATCCGGGGGCGATGACGTTCACCCACCTCGAGAACGACTGGCTTCAGCCGCTCGTCGAGCTGGGGATCCCGGTCGGCCTTCTGCTCATCGTCGCGATCGCCTGCAGCTGGCTTCGCGCGGCACGGCAGCCGAGCCTCTCTCGGCTCGAGATCGGTGCGCTCGCGGGAACCGGCGCGGTGGCGGTCCACAACGTCGTCGACTTCTCGCTCGACGTCCTCGGGGTGGCGGTGCCGTTCGCAGTGGCGGTCGGCATCCTGTCTCGACATCAGCGTCACGTCCCGTTCTCCCGAACCGCCGCGCGAGCAGCCGCAGGGGCCGTTGCCATCCTAGCGATGAGCGGCATGGCGCTCCATCGAGCGCATCCCTCCGAACAGGCAGCCCTCGTCGCGCACGCCCCCAATGCCAACGAGGCGATCCGGCTCGCCCGCGCAGCAGCGCCCTGGCAGCCGGCGGATTACTTGCCGCACGCAGCAGCCGGCGCGCTCCTCGTCCAGGAAGGCCGCTGCGCCGAGGCTCTCCCTTGGCTTCAGCGCGCAATGATGCTCAGTCCGACCGCGCCAGAGCCCCACCGCTTCGTGGGTCGCTGCCTCGCCGTCGCGCGCCGCGGCGCGCTTGCACGGCGCGAGTACCGGCTGGCGCACACGTTCGGCGATCCGGCGGCCCTCGCCGAGGCGGTGGCGCTCTTCCCGGCGCTGGACGACCTGCTGCAGGTCGCGCCGGAGACTCCCGACGGGCTTCTCACGCTCGGGAACGTCCTCGCTCGCTCGCGCCCCGCCGATGCCGCGGCGGTGCTCACCCGGGGTCTCGAGGAGTTCGGCGACCTGCGAGCCCTTGCGCCACTCGCGGAGGCGACGCTCGCCGCGGGGGATCACGAGCGGGCCATCGAGCTTGCCCGCAAGCTTCAGCGAGCGATGCCGAGCGATCCCGTCGGATACGTCGTCGCGTCGCGAGCGCTGACGGCGCTCGGCCAGGCCGACGAGGCGCGGAGAGAGCTCGAGATCGGGGCCGCCCAGGCACCCGGAGCGCTCGTCTTGCTTCCGCTTGCCGAGCAGCTCATGGCGAGCCGGCGGTTCGCGGAGGCTCGCCGCACCGTGGACGCGATCCCGTCCCGGACGATGGCCGACGTGGTCCGGAAGCGCATCTTCATCGCGCGGGCTCTGCACGCGCAGGGCCGAGTGCCCGAAGCGATCGGGGAAGCGCGCGCCGCCGCGGAGATCGCGCCGACCGACCCGGCGCCCCGCCTCCTGCTCGCGGAGCTGTACGCGCAGGCAGGACGTTACGACGAGGCGATCGCGGCGATGGAGAGCGCGGCAGCGCTCCCTGGAGTACCGGCCGACCGGTATGCGGCGAGGCTCGCCGAGCTTCGAGCCGCGTACGACCGCAGGGGGCGCGGCGAGCTGGGCGCGCGCGCTGGCCAGCAGCGCTGACGAGCGGTCCAGTTGGCGGAAGCAGGTAGTCGTCGATGGTGGGGAACTCGGCGCTCAAGCGGGGATCCATCGCCGACCGGCAACCCCCGAAGAGCGATCGTCAGCGCGGGAACGTCGCTGTGTACCGGGCCCCGAGACGCAACTCAATCCGCCGGGGAGAGGGCGCGCGCCCGCCATCCGCGATTGGTCGAGCCGGCGACCGAGCGCAACAGCGATGCTGCTACGCCACCCCAACCGAGCGCGCGAGCAATTCGTCGAAGCTCCCCCGCGACGGCTTCAGCCCCACATAGCTTGGGGCCTCGTACGACGAGAACGCGTCGGCGGCCGCGAGGTCCTCGTCGAAGCGGAGTCCAGCGCCCGGATCGAAACAGAGGGCGCGGACCTCGTACCCGAACGACCGCAGCTTGGAGAATGAACCGGCCGTGGCGGAGCTCTCGAAGACGACGAGGGGCGCGTCCGCGCGAGAAAGCAGCCGCTCGCCCCCTGCGAACACGTCGAGCTCCGCCCCCTCGACGTCGATCTTCAGGACGTCGATGCCGCGCAGGAGTGTCGCCGCAAGAGCATCGAGCGACGTCGTGGGCACCTTCCGAGCATCAGCGCTCCGGCCCGCTCCGACGAGGAGCGAACCGAGCCCTGAGTTTCGTGCGTCGGACGACTCGTAGAACGACGCCTCCCCTTCGGCGAGGGAGACCGCCTGCGGAGACACCGACACGTTCGTCAGCCCGTTCAGCCGGACGTTGCGCTCGAGCCGCTCCCGTATCGCTGGAGAGGGTTCGAACGCGATGACCCCGCCGTCTTCTCCGACCAGGCGGCTCGCGAGCAACGCGTAGTAGCCAGCATTGGCGCCGACGTCGACGAACAGGTCGCCCGGGCGGAGCGCGGTCTGCATGAACCGCGTCTCGCGCTCCTCGAACGAGCCGTAGAGGTAGACGGACCTTCCGATCGCATCTCTCGGAACGACCTCCATCCGGAGCCCCGGATACGCGAGCTCGACGACACGCGGCCGGTCGAGCCATCCAGGTGCGACGCGAGGCGCAGCCGCGAGGGCGAGCCGGCGCCACAGCGCTCTCGTCGGATTCCGCCAGAGCTGCGGTTTGTTGCGCGGCAGGTTGCTGAGGATCGCGTCGAGCACAGGCCCCCTGCGGTCGACCTCACCGCCCCACCCACTCCTGGTGGAACGCCTCGATCTGCGCCTCGATCCCCATCGGCTGCGCCTTCAGGAGCGCGGCCGCGCGCTCCACCCGCAGCCCGCCGCGCAGCGGCCGGGGCGCCGCCAGGTTCACGTCGGCGGTCCGGACCGGGATGATCTCGCCCGTGAGCCCGAAGCGGCCCGCGACCCGCCGGGCGAAGTCCACCCGGTCGAGCACCGTCGCGCCGCTCGTGTGCAGGACGCCCTGGTGCCCGGTCTCGAGGAGCAGCTCGAGCGTCATCTCGGCGCCGTTCCGGGCCCAGGTCGGCGAGACGAGCTGGTCGGAGAACGCCCGCACCGGCTCGCCGCGAGAGAGCTTCTCCACGACCTGCGTCGCGAACGTGGACTTCGCGCCGCGGCGCCCGCTGTAGACCACGGCCACCCGCGCGACGGCGCAGTCCTTCGCGAGCAGGAGCGCGGCCTCCTCGCCGGCGCGCTTCGTCCGGGCGTAGACGCCGCGCGGGTTCGGGACGTCGTCCTCGCCGTACGGCCCCGCCTCGCCGTCGAACACGTAGTCGGTCGAGACCGCGACGAGGCGCGCGCCGACGGCGCGGCAGGCGCGCGCGATCTGCTCCGTCCCGCCGACGTTGACGCGCCACGCCTGCTCGGGCTCGCGCTCGCAGGCGTCCACGTCGGTCATGGCGCCCGCGTGGAGCACCGCGTCCGGGCAGAAGTCGCGCAGCGCCGACTCGACGGAGGCGCCGTCGCCGAGATCGGCGTCGGCCCAGCGGTACGGGCCCGCGGGCAGGCGGCAGGGTCCGCGCCCGAGCGCGAGCACCTCGTGCCGGCCGGCGAGGAGCGCGACCGCGTCGCCGCCGAGCAGCCCGTTCGCGCCGGTGACCGCGACCCTCACGACCGTGCCCCGTACTGCTTCTCGTAATACGAGAGGTACTCGCCCGAGATGATCCGCTCCCACCAGGCGCGGTGGTCCACGTACCAGCGCACCGTCGCCGCGAGCGCGTCCTCGAAGCCGTGGCGGGGAGCCCAGCCGAGCTCCCGCTGCGCCTTCGCGGCGTCGATCGCGTAGCGCCGGTCGTGCCCGGGACGGTCCGTCACGTACTTGATGAGGGACTCGGGCTTGCCGACGAGCTTCAGCACCTGCTTCACGATGTCGATGTTGTGCCGCTCGCTGGACGCCCCGAAGTTGTAGACCTCGCCGTCGCGCCCGCCCTCGAGGGCGGCAACGAGCCCGCGGCAGTGATCCTCGACGTGGATCCAGTCGCGCACGTTCATCCCGTCGCCGTAGACCGGCAGCGGCAGGTCCCGCACCGCGTTCGCGATCATGAGCGGGATGAGCTTCTCCGGGAACTGGTACGGGCCGTAGTTGTTGGAGCACCGCGTGACGACCACCGGCAGCTTGAAGGTGTGGGCGTACGAGAGCGCGAGGAGGTCGCTCGACGCCTTCGAGGCGGAGTAGGGCGACGAGGGCGCAACCGGGGTCAGCTCGGTGAAGAAGCCGGTCGGCCCGAGCGACCCGTAGACCTCGTCCGTGGACACGTGCAGGAAGCGCTTCACCCCGAACTCGCGGGCCGCCTCGAGCAGGACCTGCGTCCCCCGCACGTTCGTCTCGATGAAGACCGACGGCGAGAGGATGGAGCGATCGACGTGGCTCTCGGCGGCGAGGTGCATCACCGCCTCGATGCGCTCCGTCGTGAAGAGATCCGCGATGAGCTCCCCGTTGCAGATGTCGCCCCGCACGAAGCGGTGGCGCGGATGCCGCTCGAGGCCGGCGAGGTTCTCGGCGTTCCCGGCATAGGTGAGCTTGTCGAGGTTGACGATGCGCCAGGCCGGCCGCTCCTCGAGCAGGAGGCGCACGAGGTTCGAGCCGATGAAGCCGGCCCCGCCGGTGACGAGGAGGATCATTGCGGGGCTCCAGCGAGCTCGAAGAGCGGCGCGGCGCGCAGCGAGGTCCCCGCCGCGTCCTTCGCGGAGAGGACGGGCGCCGCACCGTTCGTCGGCCAGGGGATGGCGAGGTCCGGGTCGTCCCAGCGGATGCAGCGCTCGTGCTCCGGAGACCAGTACGAGGTGGTCTTGTAGAGGAGCTCGGCCTCGTCGGAGACGACGAGGAACCCGTGGGCGAAGCCCTCCGGGACCCACACCTGCCGCTTGTTGGCGGCCGAGAGCACCTCGCCGACCCAGCGGCCGAAGGTGGGCGAGCCCCGGCGGAGGTCCACCGCGACGTCGAACACCTCGCCGCGAACCACGCGCACGAGCTTCCCCTGCGGATTCGGGAGCTGGTAGTGGAGGCCGCGGAGCACGTTCTTCGCCGAGAGGCTGTGGTTGTCCTGCACGAAGTCCAGGGTGCGCCCGAGCGCAGTCTCGAGCTTCTTGCGGTTGAAGCTCTCGAAGAAGAAGCCGCGCGCATCGCCGAACACGCGCGGCTCGACGACGACGACCTCGGGGATGCCTGTCGGGCGAACCTTCATCAGAAGACGCGGCTCCGCAGCAGGCTCCGGACGTACTCGCCGTAGCTCGACTTCCCGACGGCGTCCGCGCAGCGCTCGAGCTGGGCGTCGTCGATCCAGCCCTGCCGCCACGCGACCTCCTCGGGACAGGCCACCTTGAGCCCCTGCCGCTTCTCGATCGTGGCGATGAACTGCCCCGCCTCGATGAGCGCGTCGTGCGTGCCGGTGTCGAGCCAGGCGTAGCCGCGTCCCATGATCTCCACCGCGAGCTGGCCCCGCTCGAGGTACAGGCGATTGAGATCGGTGATCTCCAGCTCGCCGCGGGCCGACGGGCGCACCGAGCGCGCCAGCTCGACGACCTGCTCGTCGTAGAAGTACAGGCCGGTGATCGCGTAGCGGGACTTCGGCTGCGCCGGCTTCTCCTCGATGCTCACGACCCGGCGCTTCGCGTCGAACTCGACGACGCCGTAGCGCTCGGGATCGTTCACCGCGTAGGCGAACACGGTGGCGCCTTCGCGGCGCTCGTCGGCGGCGCGCAGCACGTGCTGGAGCTCGTGGCCGTAGAAGAGGTTGTCGCCGAGGACGAGGGCGGAGGGTCCGTTCCGCACGAAGTCCGCCCCGAGGATGAAGGCCTGCGCGAGGCCATCCGGGCTCGGCTGCACCTTGTACTCGATCCGCATGCCCCAGGGACTTCCGTCGCCGAGGAGCTGGGCGAACCGCGGGGTGTCCTGCGGCGTGGAGATGACGAGGATCTCCCGGATCCCGGCGAGCATCAGCGTCGTGAGCGGGTAATACACCATCGGCTTGTCGTAGACGGGCAAGAGCTGCTTCGAGACGGAGAGCGTCGCGGGGTGGAGCCGCGTTCCGGCTCCGCCGGCGAGGATGATGCCCTTGCGATTCGTGCTCACGTGATCCCTGGGTGCCGCGTCGAGCCTTCAGAGCGGCAAGGTCGCGGAGTTTAGGCGAGATCTGCCCTTGCGTCGAGCGAGGTGAGGGCTCGCTCGCCTGCCATGCCAACCCTTTGACTGACACCCTGTTTTGCGGTTCTAGTGCTCCGCGCATGAGCATCGATTGGCCCGCCGAGCGCGTCGTCGTGACCGGGGGCGCCGGGTTCCTCGGCTCCTTCGTCCTCGAGGAGCTGCGCCGTCGCGGCGCCCGGGAGATCTTCGTCCCGCGCTCGAAGGACTACGACCTCGTGGACATGGCGGCGGTGAAGGCGCTCTACCGCGACACGCAGCCCACGCTCGTCCTCCACCTGGCGGCACGGGTGGGCGGCATCGGCGCGAACCGCGACAACCCCGGGAAGTTCTTCTACGACAACCTCATGATGGGCGTTCAGCTCATCGAGGTGGGCCGCCAGGTCGGGCTCAAGAAGCTCGTCGCGCTCGGCACCATCTGCGCGTACCCGAAGTTCTGCCGCGTGCCGTTCCGCGAGGAGGACCTCTGGAACGGGTACCCCGAGGAGACGAACGCGCCGTACGGGATCGCGAAGAAGGCGCTCCTCGTCCAGAGCGAGGCCTACCGGCAGCAGTACGGGATCGAGCTCCATCGTCCTCTTCCCGGTCAACCTGTACGGGCCGCGCGACAACTTCGACCTCCACACCTCCCACGTCATCCCCGCGCTCATCCGCAAGTGCGTCGAGGCACGAGAGCGCGGCGAGCGGACGATCACGGTGTGGGGGACCGGCGCCGCGTCGCGCGAGTTCCTGCACGCCCGCGACGCGGCCGACGCGATCGTCCTCGCCGCGGAGCGGTACGACAAGAGCGAGGCGGTGAACGTCGGGGCGGGGTTCGAGATCCGCATCAGCGAGCTCGTGCCGCTCATCGCGCGCCTGTGCCGGTTCGAGGGCGAGATCGTGTGGGACCCGACCAAGCCCGACGGTCAGCCCCGCCGCATGCTCGACACCTCGAAGGCGCTGCGCGAGTTCGGCTGGAAGGCGCGCATCGGCTTCGAGGACGGCCTGCGCGAGACGGTGGAGTGGTTCGAGAAGCACCGGCAAGCCGGCGGGTGACGCTCACCGCGAGCGGGTCGCCGAACGCTCGCGGAGCCGGTAGCGCGCGTCCCGGGTCCGCCCTTCCTTCTCGAGGAACGGGGCATCGCGCAGGTCCCGCGACGCCTGCCGCGGCGAGACCCGCCCACGGAGGGCCGCGAAGTACTCCGCGAACGTGACGTCGCCGCGCCGCTCGGCGAGCCGCCGCAGGAGGTTCATCCGCTCCGGCCGGCCCAGCGTCCCGTGGGCCGCGACCCCGAGCTCCTTCGAGAACGGCTCCTCGCGGCCGAAGTATCCCCACCGCTTGTACTCTGCGAGCGACTCCTCGACGTCGCGCCGCGCCTGCGCGCCGCCGAACGCGTGCGCGCCGAGGAAGAAGCGCTCCCCCCGGGCCGGCGCGATCGCCGCGGTCACGAACTGCGCGTACTGGTCGAGCTCCTGCGAGCGGGCGACCCGCCGCGCGAACTCGAGCGCCACGCCCACGGCCGCCGGCCAGCGCGCCCGCTGCGCGGCGCGACGCAGCTCGAGCGGGTTCAGGCGCGCGTACTCGCGCGCCAGGAGCTCCACCGCGACCCAGAGGAGCCGTGCGTCGTGGCGCGACGCCTGCGCCGCGAGCACGATCAGCTCCTCGGGCGACGGTTTCCCGAACCGCCACGGGGTGCGCCGCCCCTCCACGCGCGCCCCGATCGCGGCGAGCTCGTGGTAGAGGCGCGCCAGCTCGCGCGCGTCCGCCGGGACCTGATCGAGCGGCGTCACCGCGACCCCTCGGTGAGGTCGTCGAAGAAGTCGAGCGCGTCCTGTGCGCCCGCCACGCGCTTGTCGGCCAGCTCCTGGATGCGGCGCTCCACGAGGCCGAGATCAGGATCTCGCTTGAGGAGGGCTCGGGCATGCCCGACGTCCTTCTCCCGGCCGGCGAAGCACTTCATCACGAGGAGGTCCTCGACCCCGAGCGCCGTGACGGTGAGCCGCTCCGCCTGAAAGACCGGGCGCAGCCGCGCGCCATAGTCGGGCGGGAGCACGTACGCGAACGTCTCGAACCATGGGTCGATCCAGTCCGGCGGGAGCCCGTGCTCCTTCGCCACGGCTCGCACCGCGGGGAGGATCTCGTCGAGCGAACCCTCGCGCGGGTAGGCGTCGACGTCCATCGTCCGCACGGGCAGGCGATAGGCGAGCATCATCGCCGTCCCGCCGCCCACGATGAGCGTGATCGGGCGCGAGAGCAGGCGATCGAGCGCCTGGAACGCGGAGCGAAGCTGGCCGGCTTCGAGGGGAGCGTAGCGGGCTGGCATTAGGACATGATTATGCCATGTCGGAATGTGTGCGCAACCGGTGCCCGCCTGCCCGTCCGCGCCCCGATCCCGGTGCGGGGCCGCCGTGGCCTGCCATGCGTCAGCCGTGGTATCGAGGAAGCCCATGAAGAAGGCGCTCATCACCGGCATCACCGGCCAGGACGGCAGCTACCTCGCCGAGCTCCTGCTCGACAAGGGCTACGAGGTGCACGGCATCATCCGCCGCTCGTCCTCGTTCAACACCGCGCGCATCGACCACATCTACCAGGACCCGCACACGCCCGAACTGCCGCCTCTTCCTCCACTACGGCGACCTGAACGACGCGTCCTCGCTGAACCTACCTCCTGAAGAAGCTCCGCCCCGACGAGATCTACAACCTCGGCGCGCAGAGCCACGTGAAGGTCTCCTTCGACGTGCCCGAGTACACCGGCGAGGTGACCGGCCTCGGCGCGATGCCGGCTGCTCGAGGCCATCCGCGAGCTCGACCTCACGAAGACGCGCATCTACCAGGCGTCGTCGTCGGAGATGTTCGGCGCCGTCGCCGCCGCCGCAGAACGAGACGACGCCGTTCTACCCGCGCAGCCCGTACGGCTGCGCCAAGGTCTACGCCTACTGGATCGGCGTGAACTACCGCGAGGCCTACGGGCTGCACGTCTCGAACGGCATCCTCTTCAACCACGAGTGGCCGCGCCGCGGCGAGACGTTCGTCACCCGCAAGATCACGCGCGCCGCCGCGCCGCATCAAGCTCGGGCTGCAGAAGAAGCTCTACCTCGGCAACCTCGAGGCGAAGCGCGACTGGGGCTACGCGAAGGACTACGTCGAGGCGATGTGGCTCATGCTCCAGCAGCCGGAGGCGGACGACTACGTCATCGCCACGGGCAAGACGCACTCGGTGCGCGAGTTCTGCGAGCTGGCGTTCGGCCACGTCGGGCTCGACTACCGCGAGTTCGTCGAGATCGACCCGCGCTACTACCGGCCCACCGAGGTCGACTTCCTCCTCGCCGATGCGTCGAAGGCGGAGAGGAAGCTCGGCTGGAAGCCACGCACGAGCTTCGAGGAGCTCGTCCGGCTCATGATGGAGTCGGACGTCGAGCTCGCCGCGCGAGAGACGCGCGCCGGCGCCGGACCGGCGGTCAGCCGGCACGGATGACCGGCCGCACGGGCGCTACGGCTTCACGCCGACGAAGGTGTAGAGGCGCCCCGGCATGCGGCTCACCATCCGCCGGACCGCCGCCGCGGCGCCGGGGACCCGGCCCGCCACCGCCCCCACAGCGCCGAGCCGCTTCCTCAGCACGACGCGGCCGTAGTCCCTGAGCTCCTCCTCGTCGGCGGCGCCCGGGAAGGCGTTGATGAGGCTGTCGAGGGGCCCGAGCGCCTCGATCCGAGCGAGCCCGGCCCCGCGCACCGCCGCGAGGTAGGCGTCGAGGGGAAAGGCGTTCTCGTTCCCGGAGAGCCGGTGGATGGGGTGGGCCGCCCTGAACCGCGCGAGCTGGCGCGCGCCGTCGACGACGTGCTCGCGGCAGGCGGCGAAGACGCCCCCGCGGCGGAGCACGCGCGCGCACTCCCGGACCGCGCCGCCGAGGTCCTGGGCGTGGTGGAGCACCTGCCGCGCGTAGACGACGTCGAAGGCGCCGTCGCGGAAGGGCAGCGCCTCGCCGTACGCGCCGACGAACGCGATGGGGAGCCCGCCGCTCGCGCTCCGCGCCGCGCCGTTCCCCACGACGTCGCTCGGGTCCGGCTCGAGCGCCACGACGCGCGCCGCGCCCGCCCGCGCGAACGCGTAGCTCGCGATCCCGGTCCCGGCGCCGACGTCGAGGACGCGCGCGCCGGCGAGCCACGGCGCGAGGCGACTGCGCAGCTCGCGGAACTCTCCGGAGGAGAGGAAGCGCTCGGACGCCTCGACGACGTCCGCGCCGAGGTAGGCGTCCCGGACCACCGCGGCGCTCGCCGGATCGGCCCGCAGCCGCAGCACCGCGTCGTGGACGGAGATGGGCGCCGGGCCGGGCACCCGGGCAAGGTAGGAGCCGCCGCCTTGCGCTGTCAATCGGCTGTGCCCTCGCCTACTTGACGATCTGCCCCGGATCCGCCTATCCGTTCGAGTCGGTTCGGAAAGGTCGCCGCCGAGCCGAACCTCGAAGGGTCCTGATGAAACGGCAGGTCGTTCTCCTCCACCCCGGGTACTTCTCGCTGGGACTGATCAGCGTCGGGACTTTTCTCGAGTCGCATGGTTACGAGGTGAGTCTCGTCCGGCAGGACGCTCCGCTCTTCGCTCGCGAGCTGCGCCGGGTCCTGGATGAAGAACGATGCGTTGCGGTCGGTGCGACCGCGATGACGCCCAACATTGGATCCGCCATCCGCGCCTGCGGGATCATCAAGCGGCTCTTCCCGAAGATTCCCGTTATCCTGGGGGAAACCACGTCAGCGCGTTGCCTGAGGAGACCCTCCGGCAAAGCGCGTTCGACATCGGGGTCGTCGGCGAGGGAGAGGCAACCGCCATCGAAGTCATCCGCAGTCTCGAGGGAGGGACCTTTCCGACGCGGGTGCCCGGAACGTTCGAGAAGCTCCCGGACGGGAGCATCGTAGACAATGGACGTCGTGCGCTGATCGCCGATCTCTCCACCCTTCCGCAGCCGCGGTACTCGCTGTTCGAGGTCCAGCCCACGCCTGTCGTGCGCGACGCCTCGGCCTCGGCGACCCGGGGCATCTATCTCATGGTGAGCCGGGGGTGCCCGTTCAGCTGCTCCTTCTGCGGATCGGAGCTCATCTGGAGCAGGAAGCTCCGGTTCTTCCCGGTCGAGAAGGTCGTCGCTGCCCTGGAATCGCTCATCGAAGAGCACGAGCTGGACTCGATCTCGTTCCTCGACGACGAGCTGCTCGCCAACAACAAGTACCTCACCGCGTTCTGCGGCGAGCTCACGAGGAGGGGCCTCAACAAGCGGATCGTCTGGGAATGTCAGGCGAGGGTGAATTCCGTCACCGAGGAGAAGATCGGCCTCATGAAGGAGGCGGGGTGCCGGCTCGTTCGCTTCGGCATGGAGTCGGGGAGCGACAAGGTCCTGAGCTACCTGAAGAAGGACACGATCACCGTCGAGCAGTGTTACGAGGCAGCCCGGCTGTGCAAGAGGAACGGCCTCCGTGCTTTCGGCACCTTCATGATCGGCAGCCCGGATGAAACACTGGACGACGTGATGGGGACGGTGGCCCTCATCGAGACGAGCGGGCTCGACGGCGCAGGGGTCTTCGCGATGGTTCCGTACCCCGGGACCGATCTCTACACCGTCTGCAAGAACGAAGGCCTCATGCGAGAACAGGCTTCGTGGGGCTCGTTTCTGGCCGAGCGCTTTCGCGGAGACAACATCCCCCGGTTCGTGGTCCGCAACCGCCACTTCTCGGAGACGCAGCTCCTCCACATCGCTCGCTACGTCGACAACCACGTGGTGAGCAGGCTGAACTACGGCCTGCCCCCGAACCGCGGAGTCCACAGGGATCGCCTCGAGCGCATCGTCGCCGGGGAATACGGCTTGTCCTCTCCGGACGTATCCGTGGCGCTCCGCCACAAGGTGGCTTTTGCCCGGCTGGTGTTCGGCGCCGTCGCGGGGCAGAAGCATCCTGTTCGCTTCCTCTACTCGAAGCTGGTTTCGCAGGTCGCCAGGATTAGGACGCGGGACTCACAGTAGGATGCCCCGCTTGCACGGCACCGCGCCCGGAGACGATGCGATCGACACCCACCGCA
This sequence comes from uncultured delta proteobacterium, assembly GCA_963721145.1. Lineage (GTDB taxonomy): Bacteria > Myxococcota > Myxococcia > Myxococcales > Anaeromyxobacteraceae > Anaeromyxobacter. The sequence continues at coordinate 1,864,592 of CAVRIC010000002.1, forward strand.
GGGAGCGGAACCGCAGGCTGACGCTCAACGTCGCCTTCGGCATCGCCGGCCGCGTCGCGAACGCAGTGCTCGCCCTCGCGACGGTACCCGTCCTCCTGCGGCTGCTCGGTGCGGAGCGGTACGGGCTCTATGTGACCATCACGGCGGCGATGGGCTGGTTCCAGCTCGGCATCCTGGGGGTGGGCAAGGGGCTCGTGAACACGCTCGTCGCGGCGCACGCCCGCGGGGACGAGGCGGAGGCGCGCCGGTACCTGTGGAGCTTCTGGGCCGGGCTCGCGGGCGTCGTCGCGGCGACGGGCCTCCTCGCCGCCGCCGCCTTCCCGTTCGTGCCGTGGGGCTCGATCTTTCCGCCGCCGCCCGGCGTCCCCGTCGGCGAGGTGGTCCGGACCGTCGCCGTCGCGATCGCGTTCACGCTCCTCGCCCTCGCGCTCTCCCCGCTCGGCTACGTCTTCTCCGCGTACCAGGACGAGCGGAAGAGCACGGTCTGGACGGTGGTGCGGAACGCCGCGACGCTCGGCGCCATCCTCGTCGTCGTCGGGACGGGGTCGTCGATGCCGCGCGTCGCCGCCGCGGTCGGGCTCGCGACGCTCGCGGCGAACGCCGCCGCGGTGGCGTGGCTCCTCGCCAGGGACAAGCCCTTCCTCCGCCCGCGCGCGGGCGACGTCCGGCGCGACCTCCTCGCGCGCGCGGTGGCGGCGAGCGCGGCGTTCTTCGCCATCGACCTCGCGGGGATCATGGTCTACCAGACGGACAAGCTCCTGATCCTGCAGTTCGCGGGCGCGAGGGCGGTGGCCCAGTTCGAGATGGCGTCGGTCGGGTTCCTGCTCGCGCAATCGATCTTCGGCGTGGTCCTGCTGCCGATGTGGCCCGCCCTGGGCGAGGCGGTGAGCCGGGGCGACCACGCCTGGGCGCGCGGGGCGCTCGCGCGCCTCGTCCGCGGCTCTGCGCTCGGGATGACGGCGGTCCTCGCGCTGGGCGTCGTCACGGGGCCGCTCGCGATCCGCATCTGGACGGGGAACGCGGCGGTCGTCCCATCGCGGCTCCTCCTGACACTCGTCGGGCTCTATTACGCCGTACGCTCCTTCACCGAGTGCCACACGATCGCCCTCTTCGTGCTCGACCGGCAGCGAGAGATGTTCCGGGTGATGCTCGGCAACGGGCTCCTCGTCGTCGCCCTCGGGATCGTGTTCGGGCGCATCTGGGGCGTCTCGGGCGTCGCGCTCTCGAACGTCCTCGCCTACGCGCTCACGCAGGGCCTCTTCGTCCCGCTGCTCGCGCGAAGGCACCTGGCCGCGCTCGGGAGGTAGGGCGCCTCACGGGATCCCCGACGACGGCCTCCCGGTCGCCGGAGCTCACGCGTTCGCCGCCTCGACCATCATCCGGACGAGCTGCTCGAACCCCACCTTCGGCGCCCACCCGAGCTTCTCGCGCGCCTTGGTCGGGTTCGCGAGCAGCCGGGTCGGCTGGCCCGGGCGCATGAGCGCCGGGTCGCTCCTGACGTGGTCGCGCCAGTCGAGCCCGACCGCGCCAAAGGCGACGCTGCACAGCTCACGCACGGAGTGCGGGACGCCCGTGCCGATGATGAAGTCCTCGGCCCTGGGCTGCTGGAGCATGCGCCACATCGCGTCCACGTAGTCTCCGGCGAACCCCCAATCGCGCGTCACCTCGAGATCGCCGAGCACCACCTCTCGCTCGTGCCCGGCCGCGATCCGCTTCGCCGCAGTCGCGACCTTCTGCGTCACGAACTGCGGCGGGCGGCGGGGCGACTCGTGGTTGTAGAGGATGCCCGCACAGCAGAAGAGGCCATGGTGGGCGCGGTACAGGCCGACGAGCTGGTGCGCGAAGACCTTCGCCGCCGCGTACGGGTTTGCCGGCGCGACGGGCGTCGCCTCGGACTGCGGGCTCTCCGCCGCGAGGCCGAAGATCTCGCTCGTCGACGACTGGTAGAGCCGGATCTTCGGCCCGACCTCGCGCACGGCGTCGAGGAGGTGGATCACCGGCCAGCTCGTGATGCGGATCGCGCTGGCCGGGATCCTTCCAGGAGTCCGGCACGAAGGAGTGGCCGGCCATGTTGTAGATCTCGTCGGGGGCGATCTCGCCGACGCCGCGGAGCGTGTCGGCCCCTGTCGAGGAGATCGAGCTCGACGGTCCGGACGCCCGTCGGCGCGCAGCTCGTCTCCGCGGGGCCCCGCGAGCGAGCCGGGGCGGCCGCAGCCGAACACCTCGTATCCCTTCCCGACGAGGAACCGGGTGAGGTAGTGGCCGTCCTGGCCTGCCGCGCCGGTGACGAGCGCCCGCTTCATCCCGCCACCATACCCGACGCACGGCGACCCTCGCCCTCCTCGGCCGCGACCTCGCGCAGGATGTCGAGCGTTCGCCGCGCGCACGCGGCCCAGCTCCACGGCTGCCGCGCGAGCACCGTGGGCCCCGGTTGGCGGAGCGCGGCGAGGAGCGCGTCCGGGTCGTCGAAGTCCACCTGCCACTCGGCCGGCACGCCGATCTCGTCGAAGACCTCGAGGCGCGAGGTGACGACCTTCTTCCCGAATTCCACCGCCTCCAGCACCGGGAGCCCGAACCCCTCGAACCGCGTCGGAAACACGATCGCCTCCGCGCCCGCGAAGACGCGCCGGAGCTCGGGGTAGGGCAGGTACCCGAGGTGAACGACGTCCGAGCCGACGCCGAGGCGCGCCGCGAGGCGCGCGAGCCGCTTCCAGAGCGCAGTCCGCATCCCGGTGAAGACGAGCCGGGCCGCGACGTCGCCGCGCCGGCGCAGCGCCGCGTAGCTGCGGATGAGCGCAGCGTGGTTCTTGTGAGGGAAGGTCGCCGCCGGATAGTAGAGGTACGGCGGCGGGACGCGGTCGGTGGGCGCGACCTCGCCCGCGCCCGCACGTGGTGCATGTCCGAACGGGACGGCGAGGACCTTCTCGGGCGCGAGGCCGGCGCGCTCCACGAGGGTCCTCCGGGTGAGCTCCGAGATGGCGAGGACGCGAGCCGCACGCGCGGCGCTGCGCGGATAGACGGCCGCCCGGAACGAGCGGTCGAACAGGCCGAAGTTCTCCGGCAGGAACAGGTGCTGCACGTCCACGGCCGTCACGACCGCGCGGCCGGGCGCCCGCCGCGGGAAGATCGACTGCTGGGGAAAGAGCACGACGTCCGCGCGGAGCTCGGCGAACGCGCGCTCGAGGGCCCGCGCCCGGTACGGCGTGAACGCCTCGAGCACCCGCTCGAGCACCACCTCGCCGGCGGTGCGCGGGACCACCACCCGCTCGAAGCCGGGCGTCGCGAGCTCCGCCGCGAGGTCGCGGTCGAGCACCACGGCCAGGCGATCGCCGGCGTTCGCGACGCGCGGCAGCTCCTCGAGCAGCCGCCGCACGTAGGTCTCGACGCCGCCCACCTTGCCGGGGCGCAGGCTGAGCAGGCTCACCCCGAGCTTCATCGCCGCGGAGTCTACCGCGCACCGTGCCGTTCGGAACCCTTGACGCCAAGAAGCCGAGCGCTGGTCCGGCGGCTCGCCACCATTTGACAGCCAGGGACGCCCGGCTTAGCGTCCCGCCGTGCCGGCGACCTCCCTCTCCGTCCTCGTGCCGGTCTACAACGAGCAGCACCTGGTCGCTGCCTCGCTGGCGCGGCTCGAGGTCCTCCGGCAGTCTCCCCACCTCGAGCGGATCCAGGTCGTGGTGGTGGACGACTCCTCGCGCGACGCGACGCCCGAGGTGCTCAGATCGTTCGCCGCGGAGCGCGGGATCGCGCTCGGCCCTGCATCGCCGGCCGCGCCCCGATCGAACGTCTCGCCGGCCGCGACGCTCCGCGGCAGCGGCCGCCACGGCGGCCTCGAGTGGGTCTTCCTGCGCCACGAGCGGAACGGAGGGAAGGGCGCCGCCGTCCGCAGCGCGCTCGCCCACGCGGACTGCGAGCTGTCCGTCATCCACGACGCCGACCTCGAGTACCACCCGCGCGACCTCGTCCGGATCGTCAAGGTGTTCGTGGAGGAGGGAGCGGACGCCGTGTTCGGCTCGCGCTTCGCGGGCGGCGAGGCGCGGCGCGTCCTGCTCTTCCGCCACGAGCTCGGGAACAGGCTCCTCACGTTCCTCACGAACCTGATCACGAACGTGAACCTGACCGACATGGAGACCTGCTACAAGGCGGTCCGCACCGCCCTCCTCAAGTCGATTCCGATCGTCTCGAACGACTTTCGCCTCGAGCCCGAGCTGACCATCAAGCTCGCGAAGCGCGAGGCCCGGATCTTCGAGGTCCCGATCAGCTACTCGGGCCGCACCTACGAGGAGGGGAAGAAGATCGGCTGGCGCGACGGGTTCCGCGCGCTCTGGGCGATGCTCCGCTTTGCGATCTCGGATCGGATCTACACCGCGGACGAGCACGGCTCGCACATCCTGAGCCGCCTCTCGCGCGCGCCGCGCTTCAACGCGTGGATGGCCGACGTGATCAAGCCCTGGTGCGGCACGCGGGTGCTCGAGATCGGGAGCGGGACCGGCAACCTCACCCGCCGGCTCGTTCCCCGCGACAGGTACGTCGCGTCCGACGTGAACCCGCTCTACCTCCAGACGCTGCGCGGGCTCACCGCCGAACGTCCGTACCTCGACGTGACGTTCACCGACATCACCGAGGGAGCGTCGTTCCCGGCGCTCCCCGGAGGATTCGACACCGTCGTGTGCATCAACGTCGTGGAGCACGTCGATGACGACATCGGCGCGCTCACGAACGTGCGCCGGGCCCTCTCGCCGCACGGCCGCGCAATCATCCTCGTCCCGCGCGGCCCGGAGCTCTTCGGGACGCTCGACGAGATCCTGGGGCACCGGCGCCGGTACACGGAGGCCTCGCTCCGGCGGCTCGCGCTCGACGCGGGGTTCGAGGTGAAGGCGGTCCTCCCCTTCAACCGGGTCGGCACGCCGGCGTGGTGGCTCAACGGGAAGATCCTGCGCCGGCGCCACTTCGGCTTCGGCCAGATCGTCACGCTCAACCTGCTCACTCCGATCTTCCGCCTCGTCGACCGCGTTCTGCCGTTCGGGCCGCTCTCGCTCGTCGCCATCCTCGAGGCGCCCGCCGCGTCCGACGCGCCCGAGGCGCTGCCCACCGCCGAGCAGCCCGGCGCCACCACCGAACAACAGGCTCGCTAGGACTGGCTCGCGCCGGGGGCGGTCGGCCAGGGCGGGCTCGCGCCGCGGAGGCCGGTCGGCGCGGCCTGGCGCAGCATCGCGGCGATCCCGCGGTAGCTGTGGAGCTTGTTCCCATGGGGGACCACCTCCACGCGGCCTCCGTCCGCGAGCGTCCGGGAGACGAGCGCCTCTCCGAGACAGGGCACCGCCCGGAGCTCGCCCCCGCAGAACGGGCACACCTCCGCCGCCTCCACGCTGGCCCCGAGCGCGCCGCAGTTGTCGCAGCGGAAGCCCGCCCGCTCGAAGTCCTCCTCGATCACGAGCGCCTGCACCCGGCCCTGGTTCAAGGCGAGGACCACATCCTCCGGCCCCGCCACCCCCCGCGCGCCGCGCAGCGCCTGCGCGACGACCGCGTCCACGTCGCTCCGCTCGCGCTCGCGCCCGAGCACGCGCTCGGCCGCCGCCTTCACGCCGTCGCGCTTCATGCCGTCCGCCGAGCTCCATGCCCGCGGCTGGGGAACGCGCGCGACGACCTGCTCGGCGACCCTCGGCGGCAGCTCGCGCTCGAACGCCGCAAGCGCCTGGGCGGTGCCGACGAGGACGAGCCGGGCATGCGGGGTCCGGTCGAACACGGCCGTGACCTGCTCGGCGGCGGCGCGGCGGTTCCGCTGGACGAGCGCCTCGACGCGGCGCTCGTTCTTCCTCTCGCGCTCGTACTGCCGCCCCGCCTGCCCGGTCCCCGCGTTGAACGTGTCCGAGTCCCGGCGCGGGACAGGGCCGCGGACGCTCTCCTCCGCGTCGACGTCCCCGAGCTGCACCTCGTAGATGTCCGCTCCTTCCCTGCCGGGCACGACGACGATCGCGGGCGCGTCCTCCTCCACGAGGCGGGCGAGCTTCATGAGGTGAGGCACCCCGTCCGCGGAGAGCTCGTTGTCGAGCTCGCGCCCGAAGAACAGCGGCCGCCAGAGCCCGAGCGACCGGCAGGCGAAGAGCGCGAGCCCGTTGCGATCCGCTTCGTACGTCTGGGACGTGAGCCCGGCCACGAACTCCTGCACCTTCTCGAGCGTGCGGGCGAGGCCGTCGCGCCCCGGCGCGCCGTCCGCGTAGTGCGCGAGGATCGCGCGGGAGCGCTCCTGCACGAAGAGGCGGACCTTCTCGCGCTGCTGCTCGTCCCTCCAGCGCACGTCGAGGTAGAGCGTGACGATCGGCTCGCTGCCGCTGCGCAGGCGCGCGAGCTCGGGGAGCATTCCGTCGAGCCGGTGCATGGGGCCTCCCGCAGAACGTTGCTCACTTGCCCATATCGCCGGACCGGGTTAGTTGCTCGGCCGGCCGTGCCCCTCCTCGACGCCCTCCGCGCGCTGACCGCGTTCTCCCCGCCGGCCGCGCTGCCTGCGTGCGACCCGGCCCTCCTCGGGGACGTGCTCGAGGCCCACGGCCTCGCCCCGTTCGCGTCCTACCAGCTGGAGCAGCACCGGCTCGGCGCCACGGCGCCCGAGGCGCTGCGCGAGCGCTTGCTCACGTCGTACCAGGGCGTCGTGAACGACAACGTCCTGAAGCTCGTCGCGCTCCGCGCGTTGCTCCGCGACATGAGCGGGCTCCGGATCGTCCTCCTCGAAGCTGCCGCCTACGTGGACTGGCTCTACCCCCACGTGGCGTTCCGGCCCGTCGGGGACATCCGGATGGCCGTCACGGCAGACGAGGCGCCCCGCCTGGTTGCGGCCAGCCAGGGCGCGCTCCGGCTCGTCCGCACCGAGCACGGCGGCCGCTCGGCCGTCTTCACCGACGGCAAGATCACGCTTGCCCTGCAGGAGGGGCTCTGGGCGGGCGGCGCTGCAGATGGGCCGCTCTTCGAGCGCGCCCGGCCCCACCGGGTCTTCGGCCCATCGGCACATCGGCCGTCACCGGAGGATGCGGTGCTCGCCACGGTCGCCGAGCAGGCGCTCCTCGGCCTGCACGCTCCGCTGCTGACGTTCGTCGACCTGCGCGAGCTGCTCGCGCTGCCCCTCGACGACGGCCATCTGCGCGCGCGCGCCGAGGCGCTCGGCCTCTCTCGCGCGCTCCACGGGGCGATGCTCCTCGTCGCGCACTTCTTCCCGGAGACGGCGGATGCCGCCGCCCGCGTGCGGCCCGCGCTCGGGTTCGCCGAGCGCGTGGCGGTGGAGCGCGTGGTCGAGGCGGCGAAGGATCCGGCGCGGCTGCGGCACCTCCGCGGCGCCGACGCGGCGGCGAGGCTCGTGGTGGCGCCGTGAGCCTCAGGTCGGCTCCGGCCGGCCGCGCCTACCGGCTGCCGCGAAGCCTGGCCCGGTACCACTCGATGGAGCTGGCGATGCCCTCCGTCAGGCTCACCTTGGGTCGCCAGCCAAGCTCCCGGGTGATCCGGCTGCTGTCCATCACGCGCCGGAGGGCCCCGACGAAGCGGTCGCTGTTGAAGACGATCTTCCCGCGGTAGCCGGCGAGCTCGGCGATGGTCGCCGCGAGACGGCCGATGGGCTCGCAGCGGCCGACGCCGACGTTCAGCACCTCCGGTGCGCTGGCCCGCGACCCGAGGTCGAGCAAGGCATCGATCACGTCGTTCACGTGGATGAACTCGCGCTCCTGGGACCCGTCTCCCCAGACCTCGACTTCCGGCGCGCCGCTCTCCGTCGCGCGGACGAACTTCCCGATCAAGGCCCCCATGACATGCGAGGTCTCCGAGAAGTCATCGCGAGGGCCGTAGACCGTGGGCAGCACCAGCGCGGAAGCCTGCAGGCCGAACTCCTGGCAATAGGCGCGTTGCCCGATGAGCAGGGCCTTCTTGGTGAATGCGTAGGCGAACAGGTACGGCTCGGGCTCCGTTCCCCAGAGCTCCGATTCCGGGTGGGCCTGGTCGTGGTCCGGATACATGCAATAGGAAACCACGCTGGTGAGTCGGGCTGCGGGAAAGAACCGCTTCCACCCCTCGAGCACGCTCAGGTTGATGCCCATGTTCGCGTGGAACTGGGTTCCCGGGTGCCGCGCAGGCCAGCCACCGGCCTTGTAGACCGCCGCCAGGTGGAAGATGTGGCTCACCTCGTTGACCCAGTGAATCCGCTCGAACCACTTGAGGGCGTCCTCCCGATTCACCAGGTCGACGTCAGCCGACCCGACGGCAAACACCTTCTCCCCGGCCGGCACCATCTGCCGCAGCCGAGCCGCCAGCGAGCTCCCGATGAATCCCGTTCCTCCGGTGACGATGACGCTCTTCATGGGATCAACCGGCCAGCGCTTCGCGGCCGATCTCGCGAACCTCGGGGTTCGGCACGATGAAGCGGCCACCCGCCTGGAGGAAGGACCGGTACTTCTCCACGAAGAAGTCGAGGAAGTTCCAGGAGAGAACGAGATAGTAGTCCGGCTGCGAGGTCAGACTGCTCTCGTCCACGATGGGGATGTGCGTCCCGGGCGTCAGCTTGCCCATCTTGTGGATGTTCACCTCGGTGGTGAGGGAGACGAGCTCCGGACCGATGCGGGCGTAGTTGAGCAGGGTGCTTCCCTTCACCGGCGCGCAGAGCCCGTAGACCGTGCGTCCCTCGGCCTTGAGCCTGGTGAGGAGCGCGACGAGGTCATCCCGGTTCTTCTGCACCCGGCGGGCAAAGGCCAGATACGTGCTCATCTGGTCGAGCTTCGCGGAATCCTCCTCCCGCAACGCTTCGCTCACCGCCTTCGACGTCGGATACATCGATGCGCTCAGCCCGACGTAGAGGATGAAGGAGCCGCCGTGGATGGGATCGAACTCGACGTCGAGGATCCTCAACCCGTGACCCTCGAGCAGGCGCTTCAGCGGCCGGAGCGCGTGGATCATGGTGTGCTCGTGATAGAAGTGATCGAACTGGTTCTTCTCGATCACGTCCTTCAGGTAGATGCACTGGGTCATGAAGATCGTCTTCTCCGTCATGACCTCCCGCAGACCCAGGACGAAGTCGTGCAGATCCGGCACGTGGTAGAAGACGGCCGTGGCGGTGATCAGGCGGGGAATGAGCTTCAGATCCCGCAGCGCCTTGCCCGCCGTCAGGTTCCAGAACGTCTCGCAGACGTTGATGCCCCTGCCCTTGCAGATGGCACCCGTGATCGTGCCCGGGTCCACGCCCAGAACGCGCATGCCCAGGTCGGCGAAGCTGCTCAGCAGGGTTCCGTCATTGCACCCGATGTCGAGGACCAGCGAGCTCGGCTCCAGCTGGAAGCGATCGACGATGTGGCGACTCAGGCGCTTGAAGTGGTCCACCACGGGCTTGTTGATCCCCGTGATGTAGGGGTGACTGGAGAACATGAACTCCGGCGACGGGAACTCCTCCAGCTGCACCTGCCAGCAATCGGCGCAGACCGCCATGGCAAAGGGGAACAGCAGCTCGCTGTCCTTGGAGCGCTCGTCGGGGAAGTGATTGCCGTTGGGCTGCTGGCCCAGGTCGAGGAACCTCTGGAGGTTCTTCGAACCGCAGTTGATGCAGCGGGTGTTCTTGAAGTTGGTCATATCGAGGACGGGGTGAAACCGTTGGTCAATTCGTTCGTGACGCCATCGAAGCACGCGGCGACGGCGAGTGGATCCCTCACGGCCGCCGACGCCGCGCGGGAACGCGCCTCTCCACCCTCGAGCTTCCACCGGGTCCAGGCCTCGGCGATCCCGTCGGCCCTCGACTCGTAGACGATGCCTGCCTGCCACTCGGTGACGAAGTCGCAGGTCCAGGAGTTGGAGCGGGGAGTGAGGATGCAGCGGCCCAGGTGGATGGCCTTGCAGACGATTCCGCTCTGCACCGGATAGTTCTGGCCGTCGATGAAGACGGCATCGGACGCCTGGATGGCGGCGTTGAGCTCCTCCTCCGTCGGGATGAACCCCTGCACGACCAGCAGGTTGGGCAGCGCGCCCTCCCGCAGCAGCGGCCGCAGGTGGGAAGCCACCGTGTCCTCCGGGATCCGGCCCGCCAGGACGAACCGGACTCCCACCTGCTCCCTGGCCAGGAGCAAGAGCTCGTCCAGGCAGCGGGGGCCGGAGAGGATTCCGAATGCCCCGACGCAGAAGCGTCCCGATGCGTGGGACTCGATGCGCTTCGCCAGCTCCGTGCGCTGCGGGGGCAGGGCGACATTCTCCACGTCCGGAATCCAGAACGCCTTGTCGACCGCGTCGTTCAGGTAGGCGTCGGGCTGCATGAATCCCCGGCAGGAAGGGGCGGAATGAAAGAGCTGAAGCAGCCTGCGTTCCTTCTCGGCGGAAGGCGTGGTGTGCCCGCGCTTGAACCAGGAGAGACCCGACAAGGCGCCCCACGGGATGGAGGACGACGTTCGGGGCGGAGCCAGATCGAGCAGGTCGAAGGCCCACATGACGAAGGCGCCCAGCTCCCGCTTCTTCAGACCGTCGATCCTGCGCAAGCACTCCAGATCGAAGCTCTTCCGGAGCCTCCGGGGGAGCCGGTGGAAGGAGACGTTCGGCGCCCTCGTTCCCTCCGGCCCTTGAAACAGGGACCGGGTCAGCGCTGGGTCCGGGGTCACCACGCACACCTCGTCGAAGCGCCTGGCGAATTCGCAAGCGAACCAGCGCAGCCAGAAACCGAAGTGCCCTCCGCGCGTGTGCTCGTGGAAGTCGAGAAGAGCCAGGGCCCGCCCCTCCCGGACGGACGGCGCGAAGAGCCGCCGGAAGAGGTTCGCCATGCCCGGCACGCCAAGTGGTGTAGCCCGCCCGACTCCATGCTGGCAAGGGCTGCACCGAGCGTTCGCGGGAGCCTGGCACGCCCTCGATCGTGCACACGCCCCGGGGTCACCGCGCGACCTCCGCCGCGACGCTCCGCCGGCTCGAGGCTCACGCCGTCCGGATCGTGCGGCGATCGCCGAGCGCGCCGCGATAGCTCTCGGCGGTGAGCGCGCAGGCCGTCTCCCAGGTGAACTCGTGCACGCGGGCGCGCCCCCGATCCACGAGCGTCGCCCGCAGGGCGGCATCCCCGAGGAGCCGCGCGACGGCGTCACGGATCGACGCGTCATCGGTCGGATCGAAGTAGAGCGCGGCGGCGCCTCCGACCTCGGGCAGGCTGCTCGTCCGGGCGAGCGCAGCGGGGCACCCCTCCGAGAAGGCCTCGAGCACGGGGAGCCCGAAGCCCTCGTACAGCGAGGGAAACACGAACACCGCTGCGCCGGCGTAGAGCGCGCGCAGCACGCCCACGTCCGCGGCGACGTGGACCACCCGGTCCGCGATGCGCAGCTGCTCGAGGTGCGCGCGCTCCTGGTCCGAGAACGGGTGGCCGCTGCAGACGAGGTGGAGACCGGGGGTGTCGAGGAGGAGCAGCGCGATCGCGCGGACGAACGGCGCCCAGTTCTTGTACGCCGGCCGCGTGCCCGTGTAGAGCACGTAGCGCTCCGGCAGTCCCTCCGGGCGGCGCGCCGGGGCCGACCAGGCGAAGCCGAGGTGCACCACGTCCACCCGGTCCGGGTCGACGCCGAGGCGCTCGACCACGTCCCGCTTCGTGTGCTCCGAGATCGCGATGACGCGAGCCGCCCGCTCCACGACGAGCCGGCGCTGCGCCGAGGTGGCGTCGCGCGGAAACAGCTCGGGGAAGACGTCGTGCGCGAGGTCGTAGACCGTGACCACGAAGGGCCGGTCTCCCAGCGGCCCGAGGAAGTACGGGTCGAAGTAGGTGGGGTGGAAGAGGTCGTAGCCGCCGCGCCGCAAGCGGGCGAGCGCCGTCCGGCGGTTGACGTGGGAGGCCTGCATCGACGGGAACAACCGTTTCGCCACGCTGAAGAGCTGCTTCCTCGCCGGAACGCGTGCCCCCGCGAGAAAGGTCTCCCGGTGCCCGGCGTCCGTGACGTGCATCCCGAGCAGCTGGTTCAGCTCGGGGACGTACTCGCTCCGCGAGCGGGCGAGCGCGAGCTCGACGTCGACCCGGCCTCGGAGCCCGCGCAGGAGCTCGACGAAGTACCGGCTCACGCCTCCCCAGCGCTGCAGCTCGAAGATCTGGTGGTCGAAGAGAACCTTCGTCATGCGGGCGGACGGCCCTCCAGCTTCTAGATGGGTGAGTCCGGCTTCCCGCGGGTCCGGCGGGAGAAGGCGCGCAGGCGGCGAGCCACGGGACGAAATGCGTTGCGGGCCCAGTGGGCCACCCGCCCCCGCTTCGCCGCCAGGTACTCCTCCCAGTGGGCGAGGAGGAGCGGGGAGAGCGCTCGCTCCTTTGCGAGCTTCCGTTCCTCGCGCAGGAGCGGGTACGTCTCGGGGCGCGACGAGAGCCCTCCCTCCACGAACCGCGAGAGCGGCACCGGCACACGGCGCGTGGTCGCACCCCGCACCACGACTGCGCGCAGGAAGAGCTCGTAGTCGGCGGCCATCTTGAAGCGGATGTCGTAGGGCCCCACGCGCTCGAAGAGGCTGCGGGAGATCGCCGTGGACGGGTGCGGGAGCGTCGTGAGCATCAAGTAGTCCCAGGAGAGCGCCGCGGGCGTCTCCCAGAGATGCTCCGTGCCGTCCGCGTGCTCGACCACGACGTCGGAGTAGAGGATGTCCTCGACGGGCGCCTCCGCCCCGAAGAAGCGCTCGACCGCGTCGTCCGAGGCGAAGCTGTCGCCCCCGTTCAGGAACACGCAGTACTTCCCGCGCGCGCGCCGGATCCCCTTGTTCATGCCGTCGTAGATGCCGGCGTCCTGCTCGGAGACCCAGTCGGTGACGACCGCCGCGTGCTCCTTGATGACCTCCACGCTACCGTCGGTCGAGGCGCCGTCGATCACGATCACCTCACGATCCTCGAACGTCTGGCGGCCGATCGACGTGAGCGTGCGGGCGAGCCCGTCACGGCCGTTCCGGTTGACGGAGATGATCGAGACGAGGGGCGGCACCGCGTCTTTTTACCCTTCGCACCGGCGTTCGTCGAGCCGCCGCCCGTGGCGGCTCCGGTCCGCGCGCCGCACGTCGGTCCGGGCAAGATCCGCCACGCGGCCGAAGGAAGCGGTCAAGGAAGCAGGCCGCGCGCGCGGAGGAGATCGTGGTCCTCCATCGTCCGGCTCTTCAGCCGCCGCCGCACGTGGCGCGACAGCAACCGGCGCCGGAACTTTCGCGCGAGGCGGAGCTTCCAGGGGGCGAGCTCCCTCTCGGTGAGGAGGTGAAGCGGGCCGAACGAGCGGAGCGCGAGGCCGTGGCCGCGCGCGAGGACCTCGAGCGTCCGCCGCTCGTAGAACGCGATGTGCTGCCCGTGCTCGAACCCGTAGTACCACCAGTCCCCTGGGGCCGGCGGCGGCGACGGGAGGAGCTCGGTCGAGAAGAGGAGGTTCCGCGACATCGCCAGGATCTTCTCGAGCTCCTCGCGCGGGCGCGTGAAGTGCTCGAAGCTCTCGAAGCTCGTGGCGAGCTCGAAGCCGCGCTCCTCCGGCCCCGCCTCGAACCCGCGCGCGTGCACGTTGGGGGTGTGCGGATCGTAGGTGCGAAAGTCGAACCCGATGTCGCGCATCAGGCGGGTGAACAGACCCGTCCCCCCGCCGTAGTCGACGAACTTGCCGCTCCAATCGAAGAAGACGTAGAGGAGCACCGCGGCCTCGTGCGCGAAGGCGAGGTTGCGCTGGACGAGGCCGGTGTCCTGGAGCGTGATCGCGTTCGCGTATGCGTCTGCGAGCCAGTGCGGCTCCTCGGTCTGCAGGAAACCGCACGACGGGCAATGGAAGTACCGGACGGTGTGCTTCGCGAGCACCTGCGACGTGAACGTCGGCGCGGCCGGGCTGCCGCAGACGCGGCAGGGAATGGGCGAACGCGAACCTCGCTCGTGCGCAGCCAGTGCGCACGACCCGGCGTCGGTCATGGCGTCGCCCACGTCCCTCGGGTGAACACGCGCCGCGCGGCGCGCGCCACCCTTGCCCCCAGCGTCTTACGCTTCTTCATGAACTGGCGCGCGAACATCGCGTCGTCGTACCGGCGCTCGGGGAACATCAGCGGCGGACCGACCAGCTCGCCGGGATCGAGCCCGAACACCGGGAGCTCGTGATACGAGTGATCGTGATCGTGGGCCGTGTGCACCCCCTCCAGGCCGATGTTGCTGATCAGGTTCCGCCTCGGGGTGACGCTGAGCGCGTTGTTGAACAGGCACGCGTGGAACCACTGCACGTCCCACGTGTCGATCTCGCCCCGGTGTACCGCGTCGAACATCCGGATGAGGTGCTCCCGCATGAACGGCTGGCGATAGAACGACGCGAGCTGCTCCGATTCACGGAGCGCCGGCCACCGGGTCATCTTCACGTCGTACTTGGCCCAGGCCCGTCGCCAGGTGGCCCAGCCCCAGATCGCGAAGTAGCGCGAGAAGCAGAAGCTCTCGGCGAGGTCGAGCTCGCTCAGGAAGTTCGTTCCGCCGATCATCATCACGCGCTCGTCGTCGGCGTACCGATCGAGCAGGGTCTCGCAGAACCGGAAGAAGTCCGGGTGCGGGAGACAGTCATCCTCGAGGATGATCGCGCGCTCCTCCTGCTCGAAGACCCAGGAGAGGCCGCTCGAGATGCGGCGACCGCAGCCGAGATTCACGTCGGAGAAGGCCTTGTGCACCTCGCAGGGCCAGTCCACCCGATCGATGATGGCGCGGACCTCCGCGCAGCGTTCCGCCTCGCCGGGGCGCTCCGGCCGCGGCCCGTCCGCGACGACGAGAAGCCGCCCCGGCCGCGCAGCGCGGATCGCCTCGAACACCCGGGCGGTGGTGTCCGGACGGTTGAATACGAGGAAGGCGACCGGGGTGTGCAGAGCTTCGCGGGTCACGGGAGGCGACGAGAAAACCACAGTCGGCCCGCTTCCGTCGAGATGGGGAGCGATTCGCCCGGGCCGTACTCCGTGGTAGCCTCCTCCGCGCTCCGGAGGTCATTTTCTTCATGAAGATCGCGGTCGTCGGCACGGGATACGTCGGGCTCGTCACGGGCACCTGCTTCGCGGAGTCCGGTCACGAGGTGTGTTGCCTCGACGTGGACCAGCGCAAGATCGACACGCTGCGCGCCGGCGGGATCCCGATCTACGAGCCCGGGCTCGAGGAGCTCGTCCACCGAAACGCAAAGGAGCGGCGGCTCACCTTCACGACCTCGTACCCCGACGCGATCGGCGGCGCCGAGGTCGTCTTCATCGCGGTCGGGACGCCGCCCGGCGAGACCGGCGAGGCGGACCTCTCGTACGTCCTTGCCGCCGCCCGCGAGATCGCGCGGTCTCTCACGGGATACGCGGTGGTCGTGAACAAGAGCACCGTCCCGGTCGGAAGCGCCGAGAAGGTCGCCGAGGCGATGCGCGGCGCGACGAAGCACCCCTTCGACGTCGTGTCGAATCCCGAGTTCCTGAAGGAAGGGGCGGCGGTCGACGACTTCATGCGGCCGGACCGGGTGGTCGTCGGCGTCGCCTCCGAGCGCGCCCGGGCGGTGATGCAGGACCTCTACGCGCCCTTCGTCCGGGCCGAGCAGCCCGTCCTGTTCATGGACCCGCGCTCGGCCGAGCTGACGAAGTATGCCGCCAACGCGATGCTCGCGACCCGCATCTCCTTCATGAACGAGATGGCGACGCTCTGCGAGCGGCTCGGCGCCGACGTGGACCAGGTGCGGCGCGGGATCGGGTCGGACCGCCGCATCGGCCACCCGTTCCTCTTCCCCGGGGTGGGCTTCGGCGGCTCGTGCCTCGCCGGCGAGGAGACCGTGCTCGTCCGCAGCGGCGGCCGCACGCGCCTCGTCACGCTCGAGGACCTCTTCGACGCCCTCGCGGCGAAGGCGGGCGGCGCGCCCGACTCCGCGGCGATCCGCCCCTCCGGGCTCGACGTGCTCGGGTGGCGCCCGGGATCGTCCGCGCCGGAGATGCTCCCGGTGGAGGCGGTCACGCGGCGTCCCTTCGACGGCGAGGCCGTCCTCGTCCGGACGAAGATGGGCCGGCGGGTCCTCTGCACGCCCGATCACCCGTTCCTCGCGGCGTCGAAGGACGGCGACCGCTTCGAGGTCCGCCCGGCGTCCGCGCTCTCCGGCTCGGACTGGCTTCCCCTCGCCACGGGGGCGCCCCGCGTCCGCGCGGCGTCGCCCCCGCTCGACGTCCTCGCTGCGCTCCCGCTCGCTGGGCTCGAGCCGGCGAACGTGCTCGTCGAGCCCGCCCCGGCGGTGCAGGAGCGGCTCGCCGCGGGCGGAGCCCGCGCCCTCCACTCCGCCCTCTCTCCGCTCGGCCACCCGAGAGGCATCGATCGGGCGCGCGACATCCTCCGCGCGGGCACGCTCAGGCTCGACGAGCTGCGGGCCGCCGGGGGAGCGATCGAGGGCGGGCGGCTCGCCACCGTGAAGAACGGCACCCGCGTGCCCGTCGAGATCGAGCCCACCGAGGCCTTCTGGCGCGTCGTCGGGCTCTACCTCGCCGAGGGGCACGTGTCCGCCGACGGCGCGCGCCGCCGCCTCTTCTGGAGCTTCCATCCCACGCGCGAGGCGGGGCTCGCGCGCGAGGTGGCCGGGTACTGGCGCTCGCTCGGCGTCCGCGCCGACGTCCGCCGCAGCACGACCGCGCTGAAGGTCAGTGTCTCGTCCCGCATCCTCGCGGCCCTCTGGCTGGACACGCTCGAGGTCGGCGCGGACTGTTACACGCACCGCATCCCCGACCTGGCCTGGGACGCCCCGCCTGCCCACCAGCGCGCCCTGCTCGCCGGCCTGTGGCACGGCGACGGCTCCTGGTCGCTCGTGAACGGCGGCCCGAGCGTCGTGCTCGAGTGGGGCTCGGCGAGCCGCGCGCTCGCGGACGGCGTCCTGCGGCTCCTCGGCGGGCTCGGGGTCTTCGCCCGGTTGAAGGTCGGGCGCACCGCCAAGTCTACGGTGGACACGTACTGGGTCGTCGTGTCGGGTGCCGACCAGGTCGAGCGGCTCGTCGACCTCGTTCCGGCGGCCGACCATGCCGGGATCCGGGCGTGCCTCCGCAGGCAGGCGAAGCGGATCGTCCCGACCGGCTACGTCGTCCGCGACGGGACCGCGCGCGTCCGCGTCGAGTCGGTGGAGCCGCGGCGCTTCCGGGGCCCCGTCTACTCGCTCGAAGTCCCGGGAGCGCACACCTTCGTCACCACGGGCGGCCTCGTCACGCACAACTGCTTCCCGAAGGACGTGCGCGCGGTCATGACGATGGCGCGCCAGATCGGGCTCGACTTCGACCTGCTCCGCTCCGTCGAGCGGGTCAACGAGCGCCAGAAGCGCTGGCTCGTCGAGAAGGCGACGAAGCACTTCGGCGGGCTCGCCGGAAAGACCTTCGGCGTGTGGGGGCTCGCCTTCAAGCCCAAGACGGACGACATGCGCGAGGCCCCCGCCATCACCGTGATCGAGGGGCTTCTCGGGAACGGCGCCCGGGTGAAGGCGCACGACCCGGTCGCGGCAGAGGTCGCCTCGAAGCTCTTCCACGGGCGCGGCGTCGAGCTGACGCCGGAACCGTACGCCGCCGCAGTCGGCGTCGACGCGCTCCTCCTCGTCACCGAGTGGAACGAGTTCCGGAACCCCGACTGGGCACGGCTCAAGGCGACCATGCGCCAGCCGGTGCTCTTCGATGGCCGGAACGTCTGGGACCGGGCTCGGGCGCGCGCCGCGGGGTTCACGTACTACGGGGTCGGCCGGAGCGGAACGGACGCCGCGGACGTCTAGCGGCTGGCGCGGTCAGGCGCTCGGGCGGCCCTTTCCCTTCGAGAGCATGAGGACCACGCCGGCGACCTCGCCGAGGACCAGCTCGATCCGCCGCGACACGTCCAGCTCCTCCAGGATGCGCTGGCGCGCGTCGGAGTCCGACACCGCGGCGGCCGCGACGAGGTCCACGATCGACGACGGGTCCTTCATCTGCGCGACCGCCTCGGCGAGCTGCGGCGCGCCCGACTCCGAGGGCAGCTTCGTCGAGAGCTCGTACACGAGCTGGCGCAGCCCCTCGAGCTCGTCCCGGAGCGCGGCGGCGCCTCCCGGCGGGAGGCGGTCCTCCAGGATCTCGGCCTTGAACTCACGGTACAGCTTCGTCTGCGGGACCTCCTCGACGAGCCGCACGCGCGCGACACCGCGCAGCACGATGTCGAACCGGCCGTCGGGGTAGCGCTCCTCCACCTCGATGATCCCCGCCCCGCACACGGCGCGGAGCGGCGGCCGGAGCGCGTGGACGTCGGACTTCCCGAACAGCGCCGGCACCGCCACGATCCGGTCGCCCGCGAGCGCGTCCGCGACGAGCGCGCGGTAGCGCGGCTCGAAGACGTGAAACGGCGCCGGGGTCCCGGGCAGGACCGCGACGCCGTGGAGGGGGAACACCTTCAGTGCGGCGACCGCCTTACGCAGCGCCGCTCTCGGATCGCGCGGAGCGAGGCGCTCCGCCATCGGCTACGCCGCGCTCTGGGTCGCGGTGCGCTCTTCCGCCTTCACGTCCGCCTCGATCCGCATCCCGTAGAAGGAGCGGTAGACGAAGACCAGGGCGACGAGCGAGGAAGACCGCAGAGAGCCCGACGCGCGCGCCCGTTGTCCATCTTGATCGCGAGCTCGACGGCGAGGAGGCCGAAGAGCGTCGTGAACTTGATGATCGGGTTCATCGCGACGGACGAGGTGTCCTTGAACGGGTCGCCGACGGTGTCGCCGACGACGCAGGCCGCGTGGAGGTCCGTGCCCTTCGCCTTGAGCTCGACCTCGACCACCTTCTTCGCGTTGTCCCAGGCGCCGCCGGCGTTCGCCATGAAGATCGCCTGGAAGAGGCCGAAGATCGCGATCGACGATGAGGTAGCCGATGAAGAAGTAGCTCTCGACGAAGGCGAACGACAGCGTGGCGAAGAAGACCACGAGGAAGATGTTGAACATCCCCTTCTGCGCGTACTGCGTGCAGATCTCGACGACCTTCTTCGAGTCCTCGACCGAGGCCTTCTCGACCCCCTCGAGCTTGATGTTGCTTCTTGATGAACTCGACCGCGCGGTAGGCGCCGGTGGAGACGGCCTGCGTGGAGGCGCCGGTGAACCAGTAGATCACCGCGCCGCCCATCATGAGCCCGAGGAGGAAGGGCGGGTGCATGATCGAGAGCTTCGCGATGAGCTCGGAACGCAGCCCCTCGGTGAGGATCATGATGATCGAGAAGATCATCGTGGTGGCGCCGACGACGGCGGTGCCGATGAGCACCGGCTTCGCGGTCGCCTTGAACGTGTTGCCGGCGCCGTCGTTCTCCTCGAGGAAGTGCTTCGCCTTGTCGAAGTTGGGCTCGAAGCCGAAGTCCCTCTGCACCTCGGCCTTCACGTTCGGGACGTTCTCGATGAGCGAGAGCTCGTAGACCGATTGGGCGTTGTCGGTGACCGGGCCGTAGGAGTCGACCGCGATGGTGACCGGGCCCATGCCGAGGAAGCCGAACGCCACGAGGCCGAAGGCGAACACCGCCTCGGCCTGCATGAGCTCGTGCAGGCCGAGCGTCGAGACGCCGTACGCGGAGCCCATGAGCGCGATGATGACGAGGCCCATCCAGAAGGCGGAGAAGTTGCCCGCGGTGAGGCCGGCGAGGACGTTCAGCGACGCCCCGCCCTCCCTCGACGCGGTGACGATCTCCCTCACGTGCCGCGAGCTGGTGGAGGTGAAGACCTTCACGATCTCGGGGATGATCGCGCCCGCGAGGGTGCCGCAGGTGATGATGGTGGCGAGCTTCCACCACATCGTGCCGTCGCCGAGATCGGGGATGAGGAGGTAGGAGACGAGGTAGGTGAGGACGACCGAGACGACCGAGGTGAGCCACACGAGCGTCGTGAGCGGCAGCTCGAAGTTCATCTGCGCCGCGGCCTTGAACTTGCCCGACGCCCACGCCTCGTTCAGCCAGTACGACACGACCGACGCGATCACCATCATGATGCGCATCGCGAAGATCCAGACGAGCAGCTTCACCTGGACGCTCGGGCTCACGATGGCGAGCAGGATGAAGCTGATGAGCGCGACGCCCGTCACGCCGTAGGTCTCGAAGCCGTCCGCGGAGGGGCCGACCGAGTCGCCGGCGTTGTCGCCGGTGCAGTCGGCGATGACGCCGGGGTTGCGCGCGTCGTCCTCCTTGATCTTGAAGACGATCTTCATGAGGTCCGAGCCGATGTCGGCGATCTTCGTGAAGATGCCGCCGGCGATGCGGAGCGCGGACGCGCCGAGCGACTCGCCGATGGCGAACCCGATGAAGCAGGGGCCGGCGAGGTCGCGCGGGATGAAGAGGAGGATGAAGAGCATGATCATCAGCTCGACGCTGATGAGCATCGTGCCGATCGACATGCCAGCCTTGAGCGGGATGGCGTAGGTCGGGAAGGGCTTGCCGCCCAGCGAGGCGAAGGCGGAGCGGCTGTTCGCGTAGGTGTTCACGCGGATGCCGAACCAGGCGACGCCGGAGGAGCCGAGGATGCCCACGAGCGAGAAGACGAGGATGATGACGACCTTCGCCGCCCCGAGTCCCTGGCCGCCGTCCGGACCGGTGGTGAGGAACCCGAAGTACGCGATGATCACGAGCGCGATGAACGCCCAGAGGACCGCGATGAACTTGCCCTGCGTGACGAGGTACGTCTTCGCGGTCTCGTAGATCAGCTCCGAGATCTCGCGCATCGACCGGTGCACCGGGAGCGCCTTGAGCTGCCTCGCGACGACGAGGCCGAAGACGAGCCCGAGCGCCGAGACGAGGATGCCGGCGAGGAGCAGAGAGTGCCCCGAGACGCCGAGGAACGTCTCGCTGCGGAGATCCGGCAGGATGAGGCTCGCCTCACCTCCGCCGTGTGCGCCCGCGCCGAGGACGATGGATTGTGCGATGGAAGACAGGTTCATGGCGTTGACGGCTCCCTCCGAGAGTGCGGAGAAGTCGTGGAAAACCGGTCCGTTGCGCTAACTTGCGCTGCCGGCCGTAAAATGGGAGCCCGGATACTACAGATCGGGACGGGTTTTTGGCAAGCGGACGGCTGTCCGCTCAACGTGCAGCACGGCCGGCCCGTGAAGGGGGGCGGGGCTGCTATCCGGCCGGCCGGTTTCCCTGCGCCGCCGCCACGGAACCCGCATCCAGCGCGGCGAAGTTCAGGTTGAAGTAGCCGGCCACCCCGCACGAGTACATCACCCGCTTGACGATCCGGAAGGGCACCGCCTGGTCCGCCTGGATGTTCACCATGCCGTCCCACTTCGAGCTCGGGTCGGACTGGTGGATGAACTCCCAGCGCTTCTTCTCGTCGCGGAGCCGCTCCTCGAGGGCCGGGATGTTGAGGTAGCCGGAGTCGCGGTCGAGGTCGGCGATGTCGGCCACCTTCTCGCCGGTCACCGACGATCTGCTGGGCGCTGACCGCGACCACCGGGGCGATCTCGATCATCTGCCCGTGCTGCGCGTCGGGGAGCTTGATGTCCTTCTGCATGTAGAGCACCTCGCCCGTGGACGAGAACTGCTGCAGGAGGAAGATGACGAGCATCGTCATCATGTCGACCATCGGCACGACGTTCAGCTCGGCGTTGGTCGCCTTGTGGCCGCTCGCCATCTTGCCGCCGAGGATCTTCGACTTCTCGAACCGCTTCGCGGGGCGCTTGCCGGGCGTGACGATGGCCATCGGCTCAGGCTCCGCTCACGGTGACGGCCACGAGGCCGGCACCCGACGCGATGCGTCGATCACCTGGACGAGGTCGCCGTAGCGCGACGGTGTCCTCCGCCTGGACGGTGATCGCGGCCGAGTCGGGGTACTCGCCCTTGAGCTGCTTCAGCCGGGCGCCGAGCGCCTTCAGGTCGAACCGGAGCCGGCCCTCGGCGTCGCGACCGAGCGTGGGAATGTCGACCGAGGTGCCGGCCGAGGTCGACAGGTTGAAGCCGCGCTCCCCCATCGCGAGGGTGACGAGGAGCATCTTCTGCTGCCTCGCCGGGCGGCGGCTCGGGGGCGCCGGTGCCGAGCTGCTGCACCTGGAGCCGCGAGATCTGGGTCCAGACCGCGGTGTAGAGGAGGAAGGTGATGCAGCAGGAGAGGAGGTCGATCGCCGGGACGACGTTGATCTGCGCGTCGAGCGACTTCTTCTTCTTCTTGCCGCCGCCGCCCTGCTCGGGCATTGCGCCGCCGCCCATCGCCTACCTCCTTCTTGCCGGCTGGTGACGGGGGTGCGCTACTCCTCGGCGGCCACGGTCGCCGGCATCTTCATCTTGTCCTTGTTCGCGACGATGAGGTTCAGCACCGCGACCGCGCTCTCGTTGATGTCCTCGAGCATGTGCTGGGTCCGGCCCTGGAGGACGCGAGTAGGCGACCAGCGCCGGGATGGCGGTGAGGAGGCCGAACGCGGTGCAGTTCATGGCCTCGGAGATGGACGCGGCGAGGATGGTCGCCTTGTCGGCCGGGTTGGCGTTCGCCACCGCGCCGAACGCGCCGATGAGGCCGACGATGGTGCCGAGCAGGCCGAGCAGGGTCGCGACGTTGCCGATCATGGCGAGGTAGCCGGTGCGCTTCTCGATCTTCGGTGACTCGCGCAGCGTCGCCTCGTCCATCGCCGCCTGGACGTCCGCCTCGCCCTTCGGGACGTTGATGAGGCCGGACTTGATCACCGAGGTGAGCGGCGTCTTCTTCTGCGACGCGGTGAAGCTGATCGCCTTGTCGAGGTCGCCCGCGTAGACGTGCTTCTTCAGCTCGCGGAGGAACGCTTCCTTGTCGATCGCGGTCTTGAAGTAGAGCGCGATCACGCGGTCGATCACGAGCCCGATCGCGAAGAACAGCGACACGAGGATGGGGTGCATCATCCAGCCACCCTCGTGGTAGTGCTTGGCCATCGTCCCGAACATTTCGCCCATCGCGAGCCGCCCTCCAGGAGCGGATTGAGCGCGTCGAACCCCGCGCGCTTTCGACCGAATCCCCGATCCCCTATCACGGGGTTTCGGAGCGGGTCAACGGAACGGGGTGGGCTCCAAGCCCACCCCCCCGCTCGGCGTCCGGGAGGATCCTGCGCCTTCGCCCGGCCGGCGGCAATTGCCCGAGGCCGGATCGGCGTCGTAGGCTCGGACCTCACCCGGCGGCGACCCGAGCGGATCGCGCCCGCGCACGGCGCCGGGAGCGCCGATCGCCATGGCACTCGACAACGCCTTCGCGCCCTATCGCCTCGCCCCGGGCGCTCTCCCCGAGGAGGCGTCACGAGCGGCCACGGAGGCCGCCGCCGAGCCGCTCGTGGCGAGCGCGACCGAGCCGCTGCCCGGACCGCTCGTGAACCGCGCGCTCGCGGAGGTCGCTGCCGGCCGCGCCGCCTCGCCCGCGGAGGCCTGCCGCGCCACGGACGGCTCGCTCGCGGGCGGCGGCGGTCCTCCCCGCGCCTGCCTCTCCTCCGCGCGGCACCGCGCGCGGGTGGCGGACGCGTCCCGCGCCGCGCTCGCGGCGGGCTTCGCCGGCGTCTGCCTCGACCGACCCGACGCGCCGCTCGCGCTCGGGCTCCTCGGCGCGGGCTTCTGCCCCGAGTGCCAGCGCGATCTCGGACGTCACCTCTCGCGGGACTACGGCGAGCACTTCCAGCCGGTCGACTACCTCGCCCTCGCACGCGCCGCGATCGCCCAGGCCTCCGGCGCGATCTCGTTCGAGCAGCTCCCCTTCGGCCGCGACTTCTGGCGGGTCCGCCACGAGGCGCTGCCGCGCGCCGTCGCCCAGTACGCACGCGACGCGCGCGACGCGGCGCGCGCGTCGGCGCGGCCGTTCGAGATCGTGGCCCAGTTCGAGGCCATGGGGCACGCGCAGCTCCAGGCCGCACGCCACCTCGACGCCGCCATCTTCCCGGCCCAGCATGCCGCCGGCGCGACCGGCCTCGGCGTGGCGCGGCTGCTCCGCGCCGCGATGGGACGCCGCCCCTGCGCGATCGCGCCCGCCGCGGGCGCGCCCGCCAAGCTGCTCGTCCGTGCCGCCGCCGTGGCGGCCACCTGCGCGATCGACGTCTCCGGCGTCGAGCCGTCGGGGGCGCTCGGCCGCGACCTCGCCGCGGTCCGGCGGCTCACGCGGCGCCTCCAGGCCCACGGACTCTCGCCCACGAGCGGCGATCCCGTCGTCGAGTGCGCCATCCTCTTCTCGACGGAGGCGGACCTCTGGACCGGCGGCCGCCACCGCGCCGCCGTCGAGCGCGCAGCCGAGACGCTCGCCGCGCTCCACGTGCAGGCGCCGATCGTGCTGCGGGTGCAGGACGCGCCTGCCGGAGCCACGCTGGTGCTCGCCGATGCCGGCGCGCTCTCCTCGGCCGAGGCGAAGGCGGTGCGGCGCCGCGTGGAGACCGGGGGGCCGCTTCTCTCGTTCGGCGAGCCGTCGGTCGCGGACGAGATGGGGCGGCCGGGCGCGCACTTCCTCCCCTCCGGCAAGCCGGGCGGAACCCGCGTCGGTGAGGGCACGTTCGCGGCGCTGCCCCCCCTCGGGAAGGACGGCACCACGTCGGCGCCGGATCCGGCCCTGCTCGAGAAGGCGCTCGCGGCGGTGCTCGGCAGGGGCCGGCGCGCCGCGAGCGTCGCCGCCCGCGTGCCGCTGCTCGTCGTGCTCCACCGGACGCCGGGCGCGATCCTCGCGCACCTCGTCGCGCCGGACGAGCGGGCGCAGGGGGCGACCCTGTTCCTCGGCGTCCACGTGGCGGGCGGCGCGCGGCGCGCGCGGTTCGTCTCGGCGGACGGCCAGGACGTGCGGATCCCCATGAACCCGTCGGGCCACTTCGTCTCGACGGTCCTGCCGGCGTTCCGCGGGTACGCCGTCCTGTCGGTCGCGGTCTAGGGAATCCCGGCGCGCTCGGCCGTGGTCGTGGACGTGGACGTGGTCTTCGACCTCGACCTCGACTTCGACGGGTCCTTGTCGAGTCCACGTCCACGTCGACGTTGTTCGTTCACCGCGACCGCACCACCGGCAAGGTCACGCTCACTCGCGTGCCCTTTCCCGGCGACGTATCGAGCGAGATGCTCCCGCCGTGCCGCTCGACGATCCCCTGCACGATGGGGAGGCCGAGCCCGATCCCGTGCGCAGGGCGCGTCGTGAAGAACGGCTCGAAGGCGCGTGCGGCGGTCTCCGGCGGCATCCCCGCGCCGTCGTCGTCGACGGTGAGCCGGACCCGCTCGCCCTCCGGCGCGAGGGAGACGGTGATCCGGCCGCCGTCCCCGAGCGCCCGCGCGGCGTTCGTAACGAGGTTCACGACCACCTGGACGAGGCTCGATCGGCTGCCCTCGACCGGGGGCGAGGGGGCGAAGCGCTTCTCGAGGACCGCGCCGTGCTCCTTCAGGGCCGGCTTCGCGAGGCGAACGGCCTCGTCCACCACGCCGCCGAGCTCGACCGGCTCGGTGCGCGCTCCGCCGGGACGCGCGTAGGCGACGAGATCGCGTGCGAGCCGCTGGATGCGCTGCCCGGACTCGTTGATGGCGCGGAGCTTCTCCACGTCGGCCGGGTCGTGCCCGGCGAGCGACAGCTTCTCGACGAGCGCATCCGAGTACATGTTCACGGCGGTGAGCGGGTTGTTGAGCTCGTGGACCACTCCCGCCACCAGCCGCCCGAGCCCGGCGAGCCGCTCCGCGTGCTCGGCCGCGGCCTGCAGCGAGCGCACGAGCGTCAGGTCCTGACCGATCGCGATCACGTCCTCCACGTCGCCCGAGGCCGCCCGGACGGGCGCGGTGTTGACGGCGATGCGCGCCTCACCGCCCGCCGCGCGCAGGAGCCGCGTCTCGTGACCGGCGGTCGGCTCGCCCGCGAAGCCGCGCAGGAGCACCTCGGCGAGGGGGCCCCGCGCGTCCGGTGACACGAGGTCGAGCAGGTCACCGCCGACCACCCGCTCCCGGGAGAGGCCGGTAGTCCGGACCAGGGCGGCGTTCCACACCACCACCCCCCGGCCGCGGTTCACGACGAGGACGAGCGCGTTCGCGTGCTCGATGAGGTTCTCGAGGTACGTCTTGAGGTACGTGAGCTCCTCGATCGACCGGACGTTCCGGACGCCGAGCGCGGCGTGGTTCGCGAGCTGGTACAGGAGTGGCCCGTCCCGCTGGTGGTCGGCGCGTTGCCGGGCCTCGTACTCGAGGTTCACCACGCCGAAGAGCTGGCCTCCGACGGCGAGAGGCACCGCGGTCGCGGACTCGCAGCCCTCGAAGAGCGGCTCGTCGACTTCCGTGACGCGGAGCGCGCCACCGTCCGCGGGGAACGCGCCGGTGAGGCCGGTCCGTTCCAGGGCGGCGCGGCGCAGGGCGATGCACGCCGGGGCCCCCGAGCGGAGCCTCCCCTGCGCGTGCAGCGTCCGGAGCGCGAGCGTCTTCGGGTCCACGAGCCGGATCGCGAACGAGCGACCGGGAAAGAGCGCCTCGAGGGCCCGCGCGAGCGCGGCCGTGATCTGCTCCTCGGTGCGCGCCTGGGCGAGGTCCCGGGACAGCGCGAGCAGCGGACCGTCGGGGGCGGGGACGTGCGGAGCGGCGGCTGCCGCGCGGCGCAGGCCCGTACCCGCCTTCCGGGGCTTCGAGATGTTGCGCCTTCGCACCACGCGTGAAAGTCTACCACTCACCGCCCGGCGCGGTGCGCGGCAAGCGCCGCTGCGATCGCCTCCCGCAGCGAGACGCCCTTGGCGCGCGCGAGGGCGAGACAATCGTCGTGCTCGGGCTGGGCGCCGAGCTCCACCCCGTCGAGCATGGCGATCTTGACGCGCACGGGGCCGTACACCGTCTCCACCGTCCGCACCTCGCGGGCGAGGACGTCCCGCTCGATCCGCCGGCGCCGGAGACCGAGGGTCGTCGTCTCGGCGAAGAGGACGCGCGTCACCGCGGCGCGCTGCCCCTCGTCCACGAGGGCGGAGACGAGCACCGCCGGCCGCCCTTTCTTCATGGTGATGGGCGCCGCCCATGCGTCGAGCGCCCCGGCCTCGAGGGCCGCCTCGAGCGCGCGCGCCACCATCTGGCCGGTGGCGTCGTCGAGGTTCGTCTCGAGCAGCCAGAGCTCCCCGGACTCGGCCGGCTCGGCGATCGTCGCGCGGAGCACGTTCGGCCGGTCCGGCCAGCTGCGGGTCCCGACGCCGTAGCCGACGCGCGCGGGGACGATCGCGGGGAGCGGCCCCACCGCCGCGAGCTCGGCGAGGATCGCGGCGCCGGTCGGCGTCACGGCTTCGCCTTCCGGTCCGCCCGGCCGGACCGGCCGGCCCGCCAGGAGCTCCAGCACCGCCGGAGGCGGGATCGGCATCGGACCATGGGCCGACCGGCCGAGGCCGCGCCCGAGCTCCGGGGGCGCCGCGAGGACCCGCGGCCAGCCTAGGAGGTCGAGCGCCACCGCCGCGCCGCACACGTCCACGATCGAGTCCAGCGCTCCCACCTCGTGGAAGTGGACCAGGTCGACGGAGACGCCGTGGACCTTCGCCTCCGCGCGACCGATCCGCTCGAACATTCCACGCGCCGCCGCCCGCGCGCGCGCCGGAAGCCCGCTCCCGTCCACGAGCGCGAGGATCTCCCGCAGGCCGCGATCGTGGGGCTGCTCTCCCTCGACCGCGACGTCGACGTGGGTCCCGGCGATCCCGCAGTCGGTCTTCTTCGTGACGACGAGCCGCCAGCCCGAGACGCCAAGCGTCCGGAGCGCGGCCTCGAGCGCCGCCGGATCCACGCCGACGTCGATCGCCGCGGCGAGGAACATGTCCCCGGCGATCCCGCCGATGGGCTCGAGGACGAGGAGCGACATTGCGACCCCTTCCTCCTTACTCCCGGGCGATCAGCCCCGCCACGAAGGCGGCCCCGAAGCCGTTGTCCACGTTCACCACCGTCACGTTCGGCGCGCAGGAGTTGAGCATCGTGAAGAGCGGGGCGAGCCCGCCGAGCGACGCGCCGTACCCGACCGAGGTCGGGACGCCGATCACCGGCCGCCCGACGAGCCCGCCGACCACGGACGGGAGCGCGCCCTCCATCCCCGCCGCCACCACGATGGCGCGTGCCCGCAGCAGCTCGTCCCGGCGAGCGAAGAGCCGGTGCAGGCCCGCCACCCCGACGTCGTAGATCCGGATCGCCTCGATGCCCATGACGTCGAGGGTGACCGCCGCCTCCTCGCATACCGGGATGTCGGAGGTCCCTGCGCAGCAGACCGCGACCGGGCCGCGCGCAGCGAGCTCCATCCGCCCGCGGCGGAGGGTACGCGACACGGGGTCGTACACCGAGCCCTTCACCGCGCGACGGGGCGGGCCGGCCTTGTCCGGCGCGAGGCGCGTCACGAGGAGCGGCCCCTTGCGCGCGAGCTTCCGCGCGATCGCGGCGACCTGCGCGGCGGTCTTCGACTCCGCGAGGACCACCTCGGGCATCCCCACGCGCAGCGTCCGGTGGGTGTCGAGCGTGGCGAGGTCCCCGAGCCGCTCGTACGGCGCGCCCTTCAGCCGCCGCACGGCGTCGTCGAGGGAGCTCTTCCCGTCGCGCACCTCCGCGAGGAGGCGTCGCAGCGTCGTCTCGTCCATCCCCGGTGTCTACCGCACCTCGAGGTGCGAGAGGAGCTTCGCGATCTGCTCCGGCTCGGGCATCACCAGGATGAGCCCCTCGAGCGCCTTTCCCACGTCCTCCGCCCGGGCCGAGAACCGCGTCGCGAGCGCGACCGAGCCGGCGTGCGCGACGAGCCGCTCGATGCAGTGGCGGCCGCTCCCGCGCACGAAGGTCGGGACGGAGAGGAGCAGCTTCTGGTTCACGAGGGACCCGACCGCCGAGACGAAGGCGCTCCCCACGATGTTCCCGGATTCCATGAGCGCGCTCTCCGGGAACACGCCCCAGCCACCGGACGGGGGGTAGCCGAGCATCGCGGCGAGGTTCTCGGCGTCGGGCTCGGGCAGCGCGAGGAGGAGATCGCCGGTGAGCGGCCCCTCGAGCTTCACGCCCACCGCGACGAGATCCTGGCCGAGGGCGCCGAGGAACGACGCGATCGCGCCGGGACCGGCGCCGACCCAGGCCTCCGGCACGTCCATCTCGAAGCGGCGCCTCGCGAGCTTGCCGAGCGCGGTGATCGCCTGGCCGCATCCGATCGAAGCGAGCTCCTGCAGCGCGTCCACGTCGCGCGGGGCGAAGGCGACCGTCATGCCGCGAGCAGCCTTTGCACGTCGAGGATGAACACCGGGCGGCCGCTCCCGAGCACGGTCACCGCCGAGAGGCCGGGCACGCAATCGAGCGGCGTGCCGAGCGGCTTGAGCACCGCCTCCTGCTGTCCGAGGAGCGCGTCGACCGCGAGCCCGACCCGTCCGTCGCCGCCTTCGGCGACGACCACGGAGCGGTCGTCGCGCGAGCCTGGAGGGAATCCGAGCAGCCGGTCGAGGTCGTGCACGGGGACGAGCTCGCCGTCGTACAGGAGGACCGGGGCGCCGCGCGTCCGGTCGAGCCGCGACATCAGCACCTGTGCCGCGCCGTGGACCTTCGCGATCGGCAGGCCGAGCACCTCGTCCGCGACGCGCACGAGCAGGACCGGCTGGACCGCGACCGTGAGGGGCAGGCGCAGCGTGATCCGCGACCCCGTCCCCGGCGCGCTGTCGATCTCGAGCGTCCCGCCCACGGACTCGACGGTGCGCTTCACCGCGTCGAGCCCGACCCCGCGCCCCGACACGTCCGTCACGACGTCCGCCGTCGAGATGCCGGGAAGGCAGGCGAGGAGCAGCGCCTCGCGATCGCCGAGCGCGTCCGCCTGCTCCTGCGTGAGCACCCCGCGCGCCACCGCGGCGAGGCGGAGCTTCGCCGGATCCATCCCCTTGCCGTCGTCCGAGACCTCGAGGATGACGCGATCGCGGTCGCGCCGGGCGTGGATCGCGACCCGGCCGGTCGCGGGCTTTCCGGCGAGGAGCCGGAGGTGCGGCAGCTCGATGCCGTGGTCCACCGCGTTCCGCAGGACGTGGAGGATGGGATCGGAGAGCTCCTCGAGGAGCGCCCGGTCGAGCTCGATCTCGGCGCCCTTCACCTCGACCTCGATCTGCTTGCCGAGCTTGCGCGCGACGTCGCGCGCGGCACGCGGCAGCTGCTCGGCGACGACCGCGAGCGGCGTCATCCGGACCGTCATCACCTTGTCGTGGAGGTCCTTGACGATCGAGTGGAGCCGGTCCACGCCCTCGTCGAGCGCGGCGCGATGGCCCTGGGGGAGCGTGCGCCCGACCTCGCGGATGCGCGCCGTGGCGAGGATGAGCTCGCCCACCGCGTCGAGGAAGTCGTCGAGGATCTCGGTGCGGACGCGCACCGTCCGGCTCGCCTCCGGGGCGGGGGCCCCGTCGCGGGCGGGCGCGGCGACCGGCGCAGCGCGCTCCTCCTCCGCCTCCCGCAGCGTGACGGCGGCGATGTCCGAGATCTGGGCGAGCGCGCGCTCGATCGCCTGGAGCGTCTCCGCGGTGTCGAGCAAGACTCTGAAGTCTCTTCCCGGGGATGCGGCCCGCCTTGAGGTCGTCCACCGAGGGGGTCGAGCTCGCGACGGTGCCGGTCGCGGAGAGCTTCTTCACGACGAGGAACGCGCGGACGGCGGGCACCGGGCAGCTCCCGGCGATCTCGACCTCGATCTGCACGCGCCGCGTCGACCCGCGCCCGTCCGCCCGCGCCGGCTCGGGCCGCGGCTCCGGGGCGGGAGGCATCGGGACGGCCTCGGCCGGCCGGCCCGGCTCGGGGCTCTCGCGGCTCTCGCGAGGGTCGGGACGCGGTCCCTCGCGCAGGCGGCGGGTCGCCTCGGCGAGCCGCTCCAGCATGCCAGCGTCCGGGTGCGGGCTCTCGCCCAGGGCAGCCGACTGGACCATCTCCTGGAGGACGTCTCCGGCGGCGAGCAGGAGGTCGATCGCGGGCGCCTCGAGGCGCGCCGGATCCTTCCGGAAGACGTCGACGAGGTCCTCCACGCGATGGGCGAGCGCGCTGATCGCGTCGAGCTCCATGGACGCGCTCATCCCCTTCACGCTGTGGGCGTGGCGGAAGCAGGAGTCGATCGCGTCGCGCGCGCCCGCGCCGCCGCCCTGGCGCGCCGCCTCCTCGAGGCGCACGAGATCCTTCGCGAACGCGGCCAGGTGCTCGCCGGCCTCGCCGACGAAGAGGTTCAGGTACTTGTGGAGGTCGAGCGCCACGCAGCTTCCCGGCCGGGCGCCGTAGAGCTACGCGTCGCCCAGGACCTTCTTGACGACCGAGAGGACGTCCTCGGACTTGAACGGCTTCACGATGAAGTCCGACGCGCCGGCCTCGATGGCCTCCATCACCAGCGACTCCTGGCCGAGCGCGCTGCACATCACGACCACGGCCCGGGCGTCGTGCTTGATGATCTCGCGCGTCGCCTCGATGCCGCTCTTGAACGGCATCACGATGTCCATGGTGGTGAGGTCGGGCTTGAGCTCCTTGTACTTCTCGACGGCCTCGAGGCCGTTCGCGGCCTCGCCCACGACCTCGAACCCGGACGCCGGAGAAGATGTCCTTGATCATGTTGCGCATGAAGATCGCGTCGTCGACGATCAGGACTCGCTTCGCCATCGGAAAGATTCCCTCCCGGGAGGACGATCGACGTTACACCCGTCTCGTTCGGCGGACAAGGCGCGCCGGACGCCGCGACGGACCGTTCACCGTCCGCCGAACAGCCGCTCCGCCTCGCCCGCCAGCACGTCGGCGGCGAGCACCGTCACCGCTCCGGAGTTCGCCGAAGCGACGCCGCGGACGAGGCCCCGCGTGCCCTCCTCCGAGGGCGCGAGGGGCTCCACGCCGAGAACGCCCCCGATGAGGAAGCCGAGCGCGCGCTTGCCGTGCTCCAGGATCAGCACCTGCCCTGCCCCGGGCTCGAGCCGCTGCGCCGCGAGCCCCATGAGCGCGGCGAGATCCACCACGGCCACCACCCGGCCGCGCAGGTTCATGACGCCGCGGACCGCGTCCGACGACCGCGGCACGCGCGCGAACGGCGGCTGCGGCAGCACCACCTCGCGGACGGCCGCGAGCGGCAGCGCGAACCGCTCGCTCGCGACCCGGAAGACGACGTGGCGCACGAGAATCCCCTAGCCGAGGCGGAAGCGCGAGACGACCGTCTGAAGCTCGACCGAGAGGTTCGTCAGCTCCTGGGCCGCGCTCGCCATCTGCGCGACCGCCGCGGTCTGCTCGGCGGTGACCTTGCGGACCTGCTCGGTGGCGCTCGCGTTCGACGAGGCCACGTCCGAGATGTGGTCCATCGCCTGGACCATGTCGGCCGAGCCCTTGAGCTGCTCGCGCGCCGCCTGGGAGATGACGCCCACCTTGTCGGCTCCGGTGGCGGCGATCTTCGCGATGTCGGCCAGGGCCCGGATGATGGCGTTCAGGTCCTCGCGGCCGTCCCCGAGCTCGGCCACCGACTCCTTCATCGTCTCGACCACCTTGGCCGCGCGGCCCGAGATGTCCGCCGCGAGCGAGGAGATCTGCTCGGCGGAGCGCCCGGCCGACTCGGCGAGCTTCCGGACTTCCTCCGCGACCACCGCGAACCCGCGCCCGTATTCGCCGGCGCGTGCCGCCTCGATGGTGGCGTTGAGCGCGAGCAGGTTCGTCTGGTTCGCCACCTGCGTGATGGCCTCGACGATCTTCGAGATCTCCTTGGTCCGCTCGCCGAACGCGAAGACCTGCTCGCTCGCCGCCTCGATGCGGGCGAACACCTTCTTCACCTTCTCGCCGGCGAGGCGCGCCGCCTCGCCGCCGGACGCGGCGCCCGACGAGGTCTCGGCGGAGGCGCGCGCCGCCTCCTCCGCGCTCCGCGCGGTGCGCTCGATGGACGCGGCGATCTCGCCGATCACCTTGGAGGTGCGCTCGACGAGCTCCGACTGCTGGCCGGCGCCGTCCGCGATCTTCTCCATCGAGCGAGGCGACCTCGTCCGTCGATGCGTTCACCTCCTCGGCGGAGGTCTGGAGGTCGGTCGCGGAGTCGGACACCGACTGCGCGGTCCGCTGGATGCGCGAGACGAGGTCGCGCAGGTTCTCCTGCATCGTCCGGATCGCCTCGGTGAGGTCGTCGATCTCGTCGTGGAAGGCGCGCTGCTCCTCCGAGACGACCACGCGAGAGAGATCGCCGCGGCTGATCTCGACCGCGCTCGCCTTCAGGCGGCCGATGCGCGCCACCCGGGCGATCGCGACGGTGAGGCCGAGGCCGAGCGCGAGCGTCAGGAGGAGCACGACGACGCCCCCGATGACGTCGTTCTCGACCCGCCGGTCGATGTACGGCACGGCGAACAGGAGGACGCCCCCGACGATCAGGTACGACACCAGGATCTTCGTCTGCAACGAGACGGTGAGCCCGGTCACGGACGGAGGCGCGCGGGGCGGCTCCGCAGCGGCGCGACCCCGCACCGCCACGAGATGAGGCGCGTCCTGCCAGCGCGCGCTCGGGCGCGTGGAGGTCATCCGTTCGTCTTTGGGACCTCGCGCCACGGTCGCCTCGATTCCGGTACGCCGCGCCCTGGCGGGCGCAGCCGATCGATCCTAGACGAGGCCCGCCACGATCGGAAGCTCGGCCCCTCCTTGCCCGCCAGGTGGTCGTGGCCGGGCGGCGGCCGGACCGGCTCACCCTGCGTCCCCACGACCCGCACGCCCCGCCCGCGGACGAACCGGCCGATGACGGTGAGCGGCGTCGCCGCCTTCGCCGCCGCCGCTTGCGCGCGCGCGAGGAGCCTCGGCGGCAGCGCCACCACGAGCTCGTAATCCTCGCCCCCGGCGAGGGCGGCGCCCCAGGGATCGGGCAGGCGCCGCACGGCGCGGCGGTACGCGGGCGAGAGCGGGAGCTCGGGGAGCCCGATCCGCGCGCCGACCCCGGAGGCGCGGCACAGGTGGCCGAGGTCCTGGACGAGGCCGTCCGACACGTCGATGGCCGCGCGCGCGAGGCCGGCGAGGGCGAGCCCCGCGAGGACGCGCGGCGTCGGACGGCGCTGGCGGCGCGCGAGCGCGGGGGCCGCGCCGGGCCGGAGCCCGAGCGCCGCGTCGCCGAGCGTCCCGGTGACGGCGACGAGATCTCCCGGGCGCGCGCCGCTCCGGAGCACGGCCCGCCCCGCCGGGACGGCGCCGAGGAGCGTGATCGTCACCGAGAGCGCGTCGGCACGCGTCACGTTCCCGCCGACGACCGGCGTGCGGTGCTCCCGCGCGCAGGCGCCCAGGCCGCGGGCGAGGCCGCGCAGCGTCCTGGCCGGCGTGCCGCGGGGAAGCCCGAGCGCGACGAGCGCTGCGATCGGCCACGCCCCCATCGCGGCGAGGTCCGACAGGTTCACGGCGAGCGCCTTCCAGCCCACGTCCGCCGGGGTCGAGCGGCGGTCGAAGTGGACCCCGGCCACGACCGCGTCCACCGTCGCGACGAGGTCCTCGCCCGGGCGCGGCCGCAGCACCGCCGCGTCGTCCCCGGGGCCCACGAGGATCCCGCGCCCGGAGACCGGGAGCGCGCGCGTGAAGAGCGCGATGATCTCGAACTCCCCGGGCGGACGCGCGGGCATCGCGCCTCAGCTCGAGATGGGCGGCAGTCCGGTGGGCGTGAGCGCCGGCGCGCCCGCAGGCGGATGGACCGGGAGCGTCATCGTGAACACCGAGCCGGAGCCGGGCGCGGACCGCACCTGCACGATCCCGCCGTGCGCCTCGACGAAGCTCCTCACGATGGCGAGCCCGAGACCGGCCCCGCCGTACTCGCGCGTCGAGGAGCCGTCCACCTGGTAGAAGACGTCGAACACCTTCTCCAGGTGCTCGTCGGAGATGCCGATGCCGTTGTCCGCGACCCGGATCGCCACCCGCTCGCCGTCCACGGGCTCGGCGGCGACGGTGATCGTTCCCCCCGCCGGCGTGAACTTCACCGCGTTCGAGCACAGGTTGACGAGACACTGGCGCAGCTTGTCCCTGTCCGCGTGGATGCGCGGGATCGAGGGGGGCTCGCACGCGACGCGGAGCCCCTTCTTGCGCGCGAGGGGCAGCACCGTGGCGACGGCGTCCCGCATGATCTGCCCGGGATCCACCTCGGAGAGGACGAGGCGCACCCTGCCGGCCTCGATCTTCGAGATGTCGAGGATCGACGTGATGAGCTGGAGGAGGTTCTCCCCCTTCTCCATGATGATCCCGAGGTACTCGCGCTGCTCGGCGGTGAGCGGCCCGCCGAGCCCCTCGAGCATCATCTCGGAGTACCCGATGACGCTCGTGAGCGGCGTCCGCAGCTCGTGGCTCATGGTGGCGAGGAAGTTCGACTTCAGGCGATCGAGCTCCTTCAGCTTCGCGTAGCTCTCCTCGAGCTGCCGGTTCTTTTCGGACAGCTCGCGGTAGCTCTCGGTGACCGCCTCGATGTGGAGCTTCGCCGAGATGAAGTTCTTGTGCCCGGTGAAGATCATCACGTCGACGAGACCCATGAAGTGCTTCAGGATCTTCTCGGCCGTGGAGACGCTGACGCGGCGGATCTTCTGCTCATAGCTCTGGGCGAGCTTCGCGTCGAAGTCCGGGGAGATCGCCTTGAGCGTGGCGGGGAGCTCGACGAGATCGTCGGGCACGAACGGCCCGAACACCACCCGCCCCATGACGTCGCCCTCGTACAGGACCGGCTCGGCCACGTAGCGGCACCCGGAGAAGCACGGGAAGGTGGACGGCTTCGCCTCTTCGCCGAGCGACTGCGACTTCACCCGCCCCACGGTGGCGATGCACTGCTCGCGCCCGGACGGCTTCGTCCAGATGTAGCCACAGAAGTCGGCGTTCCCGACCTTCACGTCGACGAGCTTGTTTCCCGCCTCGTCGAACACCTTCAGCCCGATGCGGTAGAGCTCCGCGAACGAGCGGCAGACCTCCTCGAACGCCTTCAGGTCGAGGAGATCGGCGAGCGGGATCCGCTGCTGGAGGAATGAGGCGGGGAGGCTCATTGCGGCGGCGCCCCCGTCGGCGGCTCCAGCTGCGTGCCCCGGAGGTCCACGTGGGCGAACACCCGGTCGAGGAACTCGCGCTCGGAGACGTGCCACTTCGCATCCAGGCCGAGCGACCGATCGAGGGTCCGGTAGCAGAGCTGGAGCAGCGCGTGCAGCGTCTCGACGACGCCGTCCCCGCGGATCGCGACCGCAGGGACGACGGGCGGCTGGATGATCCGCCGGAGGTCGCCGACCTCGTCGTCGCCGCGCGCGTCCTCGAGGTCGCGCTTGTTCATCTGGATGACGATCGGGAGCGTGCGGTAATCGAGCCCGTTCGCCTCCAGGTTCTTCAGCATGTTCTCCCAGTACGCGAGCGTGGAGGCCGCCTCGCTGCGCCGGGAATCCGCCACGAACGCGACCGCGTCGGTGCCCTGGAGCACGATGCGCCGGGTGGACTCGTGCATCACCTGCCCCGGCACCGTGTAGAGCTTCAGCTTCACCTTGACGCCCGTCTGCGTCCGGAAGAACACGGGCATCATGTCGAAGAACAGGGTGCGGTCGTCCTTGGTGTCGAGCGTCATCAGCCGCCCGCGCACCCTCGGATCGATCTTCTGGAAGAGCGCCTGGAGATTCGTCGTCTTTCCGGAGAGCGCCGGGCCGTAGTAGACGACCTTGACGGCGATCTCGCGGGTGTCTGCGTTGAGCTGGACCATTCTGGGGAGCCGGTGCTGGGTTCGCCGACCCGCTAGTGTACCTCACCGCGCGCCGCGCCGCCCTCCGGGCAAGAGCGCCTGCCCGGGACGGGCTGCGGGCGGACGGACGGTGCGTAGATCCTTGATGCCCGACGTCGATCGCGTACACTCCCGGCCGGGGCGGAGCAGGGGGACGGCTGGATGGAGCACCCGATCGCCGGCCGGTCGGATGACTGCGGCGCTGCCGATCTGGCGGCGCGGCTGCAGTGGCTCCTCAGGCTGCGGTGGCTCATCATCCCGTTCTTCGTCGCGGGCGATCTCGTCAACGACCTGCTCATGCGCCGCCCCGCGCCGTGGACCGCGCTCGTGGTCGGTGCCGTCCTCCTCGGCGCAAACGGGGTGTACTCGGCCCTCCTCTCGCGGAGGCGGCACGAGCTCCGCGCACTGCAGCGCTTCGCGCGCTTCGAGTCGGTGCTGGTCACGGCGGTGCCGGTGCTCGTGGTGCTGCTCCACGGGGACTCGAGCGACGCGCTCCGGTACGGCGTGCTCATCGGCGTGGTGGGCGCCGCGGCGGTGCTGCCGCGCACGGGCGAGGTGGCGCTCGTGGGAGTGTGGGCGATCGCCGCGCTCGTCATCGCCGACGCGGTCGCCGCCGGGCTCGACCCCGCCCGCATCGACCATGGGATGGTCGCGCGCTGGGGGATGGAGGCCGGTGTCATCCTCACGGTCGCGACCATCGCCGGCTACCTCCACGCGACGCGCCGACGGACCGCCCAGCGGCTGCGCGCCGCGAGCGAGCTCCTCCTGCGCGCCAGGGGGGAATGGGAGGCGGCGTTCAACGGGCTCCACGAGATCATCTTCGTGACCGACGGCGACGGGCGGGTGGTCCGCGCCAACCGCGTCTTCGCGAAGGTGTTCGGGATCCGTCCTCTCGGGGCCACCGGCCGGAAGCTGTCCGAGCTGCTCGCCGGCCACCCCGAGCTGTGGTGGTCGGTCACGGGCGACGGCATCCTGGAGATCGATGACCCGGTCCTGGACACGCTGTTCGAGGTCACCTCGACCCGGGTCGGGGACGGCGTCCTCCACGTCGCCCGCGACGTCGGCGAGCAGCGCCGGCTGTATGCGCGGCTCGTGCAGGCGGACAAGCTCGCCGCCGTGGGCGTGTTCGCCTCGGGCGTCGCCCACGAGATCAACAACCCGACCGCCTTCGTCATCTCCAACCTGACCGAGCTCAGGCGCTATGTCGCCGCGTACGAGGCGGCGATCGCAGAGGTGATCGAGCTGGCGCTCCAGGCGGGCCTCGCCGACCGCGTCGGCGCCGTACTCGCGCGGGTGGACGTCGCGTTCGCCCGGCGCGAGGCGGAGAACGCCATCGGGGAGAGCCTGCAGGGGATGGAGCGCGTGCGCCAGCTCGTCGCGAACCTCCGCTCGCTCGCGCGGCGCGACCAGGCCGGCGAGCCGGCGAGTCCGGTCGACCTCGGCGAGGTGGTCCAGGCGGTCGTGCGCACCGCCTCGTCCGACCTCCGCTCCGCGCGCGTCGACGTGCGCGGGCCGGTCCATGTCCTCGGCCACCGCGGAGAGCTCGTCGACGTCA
The DNA here is from genome assembly GCA_963721145.1 of uncultured delta proteobacterium. Lineage (GTDB taxonomy): Bacteria > Myxococcota > Myxococcia > Myxococcales > Anaeromyxobacteraceae > Anaeromyxobacter. Next base: position 1,902,653 of record CAVRIC010000002.1, read on the forward strand.
TCCTGAATCTGGTCGTGAACGCGGTCCAGGCGCGGCAGGAGGAGCGGCCCAACCAGGTCTCGCTCGAGCTCTTCCGCGAGGGGTCGAACGCGGTGGTGCGCGTGTCGGACACCGGGCGCGGGATCTCGCCACCGCACATGAACCGGCTCTTCGACCCGTTCTTCACGACGAAGCTGCCTGGGGAGGGGACCGGCCTCGGCCTCTCGCTCGCGCGCAAGATCGTGCTCTCTCACGGAGGATCGATCGACGTCGCGAGCGAGGTCGGCGAGGGCTCGACGTTCACGGTGCGGCTTCCCGCGCTCGACCTCGATCACGCGAGCACCGATCGCGCGCGGCGCGAATCCGGGGCCGCCTGAGCCGCGGCGTCAGCCCGTCGCCTCCCACCAGCGGCGCGCGTCCTCGACGCTCCGGAGCAGGGGACTGCTCGGCAGCGTCGCGAGGAACGCGCGGCCGTAGCCCTTCGTGACGAGGCGCCGGTCCAGGACGGCCACCAGGCCGCGGTCGTCCCTCGTCCGGATCAGCCGCCCGAAGCCCTGCCGCAGGGCGAGCGCTGCCGCGGGGACCTGCAGCTCGGAGAACCCGTCGCGCCCCTCCGCCTCGGCGGCACGGAGCTTCGCCGCGACGACCGGGTCCCCCGGTGGAGCGAACGGGAGCCGGTCGATGATCACGAGCGAGAGCGCCGCCCCCGGGACGTCGACCCCTTCCCAGAAGCTCGCGGTGGCGAACAGGACCGAGGGCTCCTCCCGGAACAGCTCGAGGAGGCGGCCCTTCGGCCGCTCCCCCTGCAGGAGGACGCGGTAGGGGAGCTGCCGCGACGCATGGTGGAGCGCCTGCATGTTCCGGGTCGACGTGCAGAGCACGAAGGCGCGGCCACCGGTGATGGCCGCGAGGGCGCGGATCGCCTCCGCGGCTCGCGGGACGAAGGAGGGATCGTTCGGCTCGGGCAACCCCTCCGGAGAGACGAGCGCCGCCTGGCGCGAGAAGTCGAACGGTCCCGGGAAGCGCGCCTCCGCGACGTCGAACTCGGGGGCGAGCCCGACCGCGCGGCGGAAGTACTCGAAGTGCCCCTGGGCGGCGAGCGTGGCGCTCGTGAACACGACGGTGTCGGTCCGGCGGTAGAGGCGCGCTTGGAGCTCGTCCGCGACGTCGATCGGCGCGGCACGCAGGAACACCCCGCGGCCGCGCGCCTCGCCGAAGTACACGCGCGACGGCTCCTTCATCGCCGTCACGGCGGCGAGCTCGACCCGGAGCTCGCCCGCGCGCCGCGCCACCTGCGCGAGCTGCGGCGATCCGCCTTCGGCGACGAGCTCCCGCAGCGCCTGCAACGCCTCGTCGACCCGATCCTGGTCGCGGGCGAGAGGAACGAGCACGTCCTCCGTGAGCATCGCGCGGACGGCCTCGTCACTCTGCTCGCTCGAGATCAGTGACCGCGGCGAAGCCGCGCTCATCAGATGGGGCCCCCTGGGGGGCCGGGGCCCGCTCATTCGGCGGGCCCTGCGCTCGCCGTGGCCCGCCGGACGGCCCCGCAGCCCGTCCGCGACCCCCTGGAAGAAGCGCTCCCCCGCCTTGCGCAGCTCGGACGTGGCCGCCTTCATGAACGAGCCCAGGTCGGGCCGGTCCGCGACGGCGCGCTGCGCGTCGCGCGCAAGCTCCTCCACGCGATACGAGGACACCTGGAGGCCGAAGTATTCGGTGGCCACCTCCTCGAGCGCGTGCGCCTCGTCGAAGATCACGACGTCGTGCTCGGGCAGGATCTCGACCCCTGCCCGCGAGGTCCGCATCGCGAGGTCGGCGAAGAACAGGTGATGGTTCACGAGGAGGACGTCCGCCTCCGCCGCCTGGGCCCGCGCCCGGGTGACGAAGCATTCTTCGTATCGACCGCACTCGCGGCCGACGCAGCTGTCGCTCGTCGCGGAGAGGTCCCGCCAGGTGAGGAAGTGGTCGGGCAGGTCGATCTCGCTGCGATCGCCGGTTTGCGTCTCCCGCGCCCATGCCTCGATCCGAGGCCAGAGCGCCGCCTCCTCGCGCACCGCGAACGTCGGCGCGCGCGCGAACTCCTCGGCGCGCGCGAGGCAGAAGTAGTTCGCGCGCCCCTTGAGGTAGGCCGCGGTGAAGGCGAGGCCGCACGCGTCTCGCAGCAGCGGGAGGTCCTTCTGCCAGATCTGCTCCTGCAGGGTCTTCGTCGCGGTGGAGACGATCACCCTGCGCCCGGAGAGGACGGCGGGCACGAGATACGCGAGGGTCTTGCCCGTGCCCGTCCCGGCCTCCGCGACGAGGTACGCCCTGGACGACAGCGCCCGCTCGACGGCGTGCGCCATGGCGAGCTGGTCGGCGCGGTGCTCGTAGCCGGGCAGCGCGCGGGCGAGCCGGCCGGCGGGCCCGAGCACCTCCTCGATGGCGAGCGGCGCGGCCTGCGGGATCGGGGCCGTCATGAGGGCGGCGAGTGTATCCCGCCGGCCGGGCCCGGCTGTAGTGCTCCGGGCCCGCGCCGGGTCGCAGCTAGAACGACACCGGGATCGGCACGAACGTCAGCGCAAACAGCACGAGCGACAGGATCGCGACCGCCTGGCGCGCGGGGTCGAGCGGCTCCTCGCGCAGCGCGGGCGGGTGCCGGACGCCGATGAAGGCCCGCGTGAGGGCCCACCAGACGAGCCAGTTCCAGGAGAGGAACAGGCCGGCGCAGAGGAGTGCGGCGGACGTGATCCGGCTCCCCACGTGGGCTCCGCGGCGGCCCACGAGCGCATAGAGGACGTGGCCGCCGTCGAGCTGGCCGACGGGGACGAGGTTCAGCGCCGTGACGAGCAGGCCCAGCCAGGCCGCGAACGCGACCGGGTGCAGGAGCACGTCCGTGCCTGGCGCGAGCTCGCCGTGGACCGCGAAGCGCGCTGCGAGGGTGACGAGGCTGTCGCCGAAGAACTGGGTCGCGCCGCCGCCCGCGAGGAGGGGACGCCCCTCCCAGAGGGCACGCACGAGCGCGAGCGGGGACGCGAGCGTGTCGCCCGCGGGCGCGTGCGCGACCGCCGTCACCTCGGAGTGCGCGAGCCCCCAGAGCAGGAGCGGCATCGCGACGGCGAACCCCGCGAGCGGTCCCGCCGCGGCGATGTCGAGCGCCGCCCGTCTCGACGGGATCGCCGAGCGCATCCGGATCACCGCGCCGAGCGTGCCGGCGCCGAAGGGAACCGGGATGAAGTACGGGAGCGTCGCCAGCACCCCGTGCCGGCGGGCGACGAGGTAGTGGCCCATCTCGTGCGAGAACAGGATCGCAACGAGGGACGCCGCGAACGGGAGGCCGCCCCGGATGACGTTCGACACGCTCGGGGCGCGCGCCGCGAGCGGCGACAGCTCGAACCCGGCCCAGAGCGTCGTCGCCACGGTGGCGAGGAAGAGCGCCACGTGCAGCGCGGGGAAGCGCCCCCGCGGGCGCGGACGCACCAGGACGTCGTCCATCCGGATAGAACCTAAGCGACCCCGGTGCGGCGGGCATCGAGAACCACCGGCCTCGGGCTACCCACCCCCCGCCCCGGGCGGCGCGAGCTCCTCCTTCTTCATCTCCCGGAGGCCGGTGCCATCCACGGTGAGGAAGAAGAGGTCCTTCTCGGGCGTCCGGCGCGGGCCCATGGTGATGTCCCCGGTCGCGCCGTGGAAGCTCCGCGTCGCGGCGAGCGCGTCCCTGGCGGCGGCGCGCGTCGCGACGCGCGTCTCGAGCACCTGGCGCGCCATCCTCGCGGCGTCGTGCGCGGAGGCCTCGAGGATCGTCGGGACCTGGCCCGAGTACTTCGCGCCGTACGCGTCCACGAATCGCTTCGTCTCGGTACGCGCAGAGCCCGCGAAGAAGCCGTCCACGACCACGGCACACCGGACGTGGCGCCCCGGTCCTCCCGGCGACATGTCGAAGAGCGACGGGTCGTTCCAGCCGTTGGCGCCGAGGAGCTGGACGGGCGCGAGGTCCTCGCGGCCGGTGGTCCTCCGGATCTTGGCGACCTCCTCCGGCTGGCAGGTCTGGGTGACGACGTCCTCGACCGCCAGCGACGGGGCGATGAGGCGGACGTTGCTCGCGAAGTCGGGGATGAAGATCGCGTCGAAGTCGGTGATCGGCGGCAGCTTCTCGCGAGCCTTCTCGAGCGCCTTGCGGCGCCGGAAGGGGTCCTTCTCCTTCTCCGCGATCTGCTTCTGCAGCTCGTGCCAGTCGGTGCGCTCGTCGAGGAAGAGCTTGCCGACCATGTCCTTCACGAGCGGCGTGAACGTGGTCCGGTCGGCGGCATACGTCTCCGCGGCACGGACCTCGCCGCCGCGCGCCTCCACCTCGTCCCAGAACGCGTTCGCGAGCTCGACGCCGTAGCTCACCGCCGGGTACATGATCGCGAACCGCCGCATGCCCCGGCGCACCATCGCGAACTCGGCGAGCGCCCGCGCCTGTGCGCTCGCGGTGAGCATGTTCTGGAACACGTGCGGGCCCGCCTCGGTGAGCCCCTCCTGCTTCGACAGCGAGATGAAGGGGAGCTGCAGCCCCTCGGCCGTCGCGGCGGCCCGCTCCGCTTCGGCATTCGTCACGCCGCCGATGACGACGAGGGCTCCCTCCTCGAGCGCGAGCGCCTCGAGCGCGGCGGCGGATCCGTCCGGCTCGCCGCGGGTGTCGCGCACGGCGAGCTTCACCTGCGACCCGTCCAGCGCGAGGCCGATGCCCTGGAGGATCGCGTCGCCCCAGCGCTTGTAGGGCCCGGAGAGCGGCACCGCCACGCCGATGACGTTCGGCCGTACGAAGGTGAGTCGGGAGATCCGTTCGAGGATCGCCTTCGCGTCCTGCGCGTAGGGTCCGTCCGGCCAGCGCATCAGGACCTCTCGCGCCGCCTCCTGCGCGCGCGCGTAGTCCTGCAGGTGCAGGTGGATCCGCGCGAGCTTCATCGCGAGCGGCTCCTGCACCGGTGCGTCCTGGGGCAGCTCTTCCCGCAGCTTCGCCACGTCGAGGAACGGGAGGCGGTCCACCGCGTCGGCCGCGCGGCGGAGCACCTCGGGGCGCGCGTCCCGCGGCGAGGCCCGGGCGAGCTCGGACAGCCAGCGCACCGCGTCGGCATCCGCGCCGAGCGAGAGGGCGGCGTCCGCCGCCCGGGCGGCCGCCTCCGGCTTCGCCTCGGCGGGGAGCTTCGCGTAGAGCGAGCCCAGCGTCGCGAGCCCGTCGCGCGCGCGGCCCGCGTCGAGGTCCACGAGCGCGAGCAGGTACTTCGCCTCGACCGCGCGCGGGTACAGCGGGTATTCGGTGAGGAGCGTCTGCAGATCCTGGGCCGCGCGCGCCGGTTCGCGTGCGCTGCGGCGCAGCGTGGCCGCCTCGTGGAGCGCCTCGGCCGCGAGCGGCACGCCGCGATACCTGGCCGCGAACGCCTCGAGCCGCGCGGCCGCCTCCGCCGGCGGCCGCCCGCGGGATCCGGCGCGCACCGCCTCGAGCTCCCCGCGCACGACGTCGTTGGCCTGCTCGGGGGCGAGCTCCTGGCCGTTCACGACGACGCGCTTCGGGCACGCCGAGAGGATCCCCAGGAGGGCGACGGCGGCGAGCGTGCGGAATGCGGCGCGCATGGGACGGGACCGGGATCTACTGCGGAAACGTGCCGCCGGGAAGGATGTTCCCGGGGGGGACACGGGTCGGCGAAACCTCGACGTGGTCGTGGCCCTGGACGTGGACCTGGTCCTCGACCTCGTCCTGGTCCTCGTCGAGGTCGAAGTCGAAGTTCAGGTCGAGGTCCACGTCCACGACCACGTCCAAGTCCACGTTGCCTTACCGCTTCTCTCTCACCAGCTCGCGCACCTTCTCCCAGAACGTCCGCGCGCGCGGGTGCGTCTCCTCGCCGGAGAGGGCCGCGAACCGCTCGAGCAGGTCGCGCTGCTCCTTCGAGAGGTGGGCGGGCGTCTCGACGAAGATCCGCACGTGCTCGTCGCCGCGCCCGCCGCCCGAGAGCGCCGGGACGCCCTTCCCCTTCAGCCGGACCACCTTCCCGCTCTGGGTCCCGGCCGGGATCTTGAGCTTCACGGGCCCGTCGAGCGTCGGGACGTCGATGGTGGCGCCGAGCGCCGCCTGCGTGAAGGAGATGGGCATCTCGCAGAGAATCTCGGTGTCCTCACGGGTGAAGACGGGGTGCTCGCTCACCTGCAGGACCACGTACAGATCGCCCGGGGCACCCCCTGGCACCGGCGCCGGCTCGCCCTCGCCCGCGAGCTTCAGGCGCGTCCCGGTGTCGACCCCCGGAGGCACCTTCACCTCGACCCGTGCGTCCTCGCGAGTCGCCCCGGCCCCGCCGCAGTCCGCGCACTTCTCCGCGATGACGCGGCCCGTTCCCTGGCAGTGGTGGCAGGTGCGCGCGATGGAGAAGAAGCCCTGCGTGAGGCGGATCTCGCCGGCGCCGCCGCAGGTCGGGCAGGTGCGCGGGCCGGTGCCCGGCCTTCGCGCCGGAGCCCTTGCAGGTCGCGCACGGCTTCGGGCGCGGAATGGTGATCCGCGCGGTGGTGCCGAAGGCCGCCTGCTCGAACGGGATCTCGAGGTGGTAGCGCAGGTCGGAGCCGCGCGTGCGCGCGCGCTGCCGCCGCGCGCCCCCGAACATCTCGCCGAAGATGTCCCCGAAGATGTCGTTGATCGTGGCGCCGCCCGCGCCGCCGAACCCGAAGTCCTGGAACTGCCCGTTCGCGTGGCCGACCCGGTCGTAGCGGGCCCGCCGGTCGGGGTCCGAGAGGACCTCGTAGGCCTCGCTCGCCTCCTTGAAGAGGTCCTCGGACGTGCGATCGCCGGGGTTCTTGTCGGGGTGGTACCGGTGGGCGAGCTTGCGGTAGGCGGTCTTGATCGCCGCCTCGTCGGCGGTCCGCTCGACGCCGAGGATCTCGTAGTAGTCGCGCTTTTCCACGTGGTATCGCGTCCTTCGGGACCGGCGACCCGCCAGCCGAGCGCAATATAACGCACGGCGCGGCCCTGACAATCCGCCGCGCTACCGCGACAAGCGGCGGGGCAGGCGAAAGAGTCTGCCCCGGCCCGCCAGCGGGCCCCCGCTACGAGCTCCCGCCCTGCTGCGCGTAGATGGCGTCCGCGATCCGGTAGGCGCTGCCCTCGAGGCGCGTGAGCGCCTCCTTGATCGCGGCCGGATCCTCGCCGGGCAGGAGTGACCTTCAGCGCCTCGAGGTCGGCCTTGATCTCGTTCAGGTCCTCGGGCTTGAGCGCGCTCGAGTACTCCTCGAGGCTCTTCTCGGTCGTGTAGACGAGCCCCTCGGCGTTGTTCTTGAGGTCGGCGAGCTCCTTCTTCTTCGTGTCGTCCGCCCGGTTCGACTCCGCGTCCTTGATCATCCGCTGGATCTCGGCCTCGGTGAGGCCGGACGAGGCGGTGATCCGGATCTGCTGGATCTTGCCGGTGCCGAGGTCCTTCGCCGAGACGTGGACGATGCCGTTCGCGTCGATGTCGAAGGTCACCTCGATCTGCGGCACGCCGCGCGGCGCGGGCGGGATGCCGACGAGCTCGAACCGGCCGAGGGTCTTGTTGTCGGCTGCCATCTCGCGCTCGCCCTGCAGGACGTGAACGGAGACGAGCGGCTGGTTGTCGACGGCGGTCGAGAAGACCTGCGACTTCTTGCAGGGCACGGTGGTGTTCTTGTCGATGATCTTGGTGAAGACGCCGCCGGCGGTCTCGACGCCGAGCGACAGCGGCGTGACGTCGAGGAGGAGGACGTCCTTCACCTCCCCCTTCATCACGCCGCCCTGGATGGCCGCGCCGACCGCGACGACCTCGTCCGGGTTCACGCCCTTGTGCGGCTCCTTGCCGAAGAACCGGCGCACCGTCTCCTGCACCTTCGGCATGCGCGTCATGCCGCCGACGAGGATGACCGTGTCGAGCTGGCTTATCTGAAGTCCGGCGTCCTTCAGCGCGATCTTGCACGGCTCGACGGTCTTCTCGACGAGGTCGCCGCAGAGCTCCTCGAGCGTCGTGCGGTCGATGGTCTCGGCGAGGTGCTTCGGCCCGCTCGCGTCGGCGGTGATGAACGGGAGGTTCACCTCGGTCTCCGCCGCGGAGGAGAGCTCGTGCTTCGCGCGCTCGGCGGCCTCCTTCAGCCGCTGGAGCGCCATCCGGTCGCGCTTCAGGTCGATCCCGGTCTGCTCCTTGAACCGCTTCGCGAGCCAGTCGATGATCCGCTGATCGAAGTCCTCGCCGCCGAGGAAGGTGTTGCCGTTCGTCGCCTTCACCTCGAAGACGCCGGAGTTGAGCTCGAGGATCGTGATGTCGAAGGTGCCGCCGCCGAGGTCGTAGACCGCGACCTTCTCGGCCTTGTCCGCCTTCTGCTTGTCGATGCCGTAGGCGAGCGCGGCCGCGGTCGGCTCGTTGATGATGCGGAGCACGTTCAGCCCGGCGATGCGCCCGGCGTCCTTGGTCGCCTGCCGCTGGGCGTCGTTGAAGTAGGCCGGGCAGGTGACGATCGCCTCGGTGACGGGCTCGCCGAGGTAGTCCTCCGCGGTCTGCTTCATCTTCGCGAGGATCATGGCGGAGACCTCGGCGGGCGAGTACTTCTTCCCGCCGGTCTCGACCCAGGCGTCGCCGTTGTCGGCCGCGACGATGCGGTACGGCACGAGGCCGACGGAGCGCTTCACCTCGGCGTCCTCGAACTTCCGGCCGATGAGCCGCTTCACCACGTAGACGGTGGACTCGGGGTTCGTGATGGCCTGGCGCTTCGCGATCTGCCCGACGAGCCGCTCTCCGCCGTCGGTGAAGGCGACCATCGACGGGGTGGTGCGCGATCCCTCGCTGTTGGGGATCACCACCGCCTCGCCGCCCTCCATCACGGCGACGCAGCTGTTGGTGGTGCCCAGATCGATCCCGATGACCTTGCCCATCGCGTGGCCCTTACCCGGTGGACGGTTCCGACGTCTTCGGCTCGACCGCCACGCCTACCATCGCCGGGCGGACCAGCCTGTCGTTGAGCTTGAAGCCGCGCGCGTGCTCGAGGACCACCGTGCCGGCGCGGCTTGTCGCCGGTCGGCACCTGCATGAGCGCCTCGTGGAATGCGGGGTCGAACCTCTCGCCCATCGCGGAGAACGAGGTGACTCCGTGGCGCGCGAGCGCCTGCTCGAAGCTCGCGCGGACCAGCCGGACGCCGTCGGCGAGCGGATCGTCGGGCGGCGCCGCCGCGAGCGCGCGGTCGAGGCCGTCCACCACCGGGAGCAGGTCCTTGAGGAGCTTCTCGCTCCCGAACTTCTGGATCTCGTCGCGCTCGCGGGCCGCGCGCTTCTTGTAGTTATCGAGGTCCGCCGCGGCACGCATGAACCGCTCGTGCTCCTCCTTGAGCTTCTCGAGCGTCTCGCGCCCCTTCGCCGTGGAGAGCTCGAGCTGCGCGCGCAGGGACGCCGCCTCGTTCGCGAGCGCGGCCGGGTCCTGCTCCGCCGCGACCTCGACCTCGACAGGGTCGGCGCCGCTCTCCGCCGCGGCCGCGTCGACGGGCGCGCCGGGGTGCGCGATCCGCTCGACGGAGCGGAGCGCCTCCTGGACCGCGTCCGCGGGGATGTCGGCCTGGAAGGCGCCCTTGCTGTCGCTGTCGGACATGATGGAGAGGTGCGCCCGCGGATGCGAGCGCTTCCGCATCTTGGCACACCGGACATGGAGTGGACAAGCGGCCGCCGCGCCTGGGTTATCCGTCGGAGAGCGCCGCGAGCGCCCGGGAGATCTGGCGCGCGGTCAGGTCGACCAGCGGGATCACCCGTGCATAGTTCATGCGGGTCGGACCGACCACCGCGAGGGTGCCCAGGACCCGGCCCCCCCGGCCGTAAGGCGCCGCGACCACCGAGACGTCGGGGACCGCCGCGAACTCGCTCTCCGCGCCGATGAAGATCTGCACCACCTCCGCGGAGAGGACGCGATCGAGCACGCGCAGGATCCGGTCCTTCTCGGCGAAGGCCTTGAGGAGCGCGCGCGCTTTCTGGACGTCCGCGAACTCCGGCGCGTCGAGGAAGCTCTCCTCGCCATGGGCGAGGACCCGATCGAGGCCGGGCCCGGGCGCGAAGGTCTGCTCCGCGAGCAGGAGCGCCTTCTGCAGGAGGTCCGACAGCGCGCTCTGATCGGCGCGCATCTCCGACAGGATCCGTTCGCGCAGGTCGGAGAGATTCGGGGTGGCCCCCTGCACCTGCTGGATCTTCTCGTTCAGGTAGTTCGCGGCGCGCTCGAGCTCGCCCGACTCCATGGGGAACTCGAGCTGCAGGAGCTTGTTCGTGACGATCCCGGCCTCCGACACGAACACCGCGATGACGCGGTTCTCGCGCAGCCGGACGAACTCGAGCTGGCGCACCGGATCGGCCTTGGGGGGCGGCGTCGTGACGACCCCCGCGTGATGTGACAGCGATCGTGGAGGAGATCCGCCGTGCCGTCGAGGAGCGCCCCCACGTCGTTCGCCCCGGCGGCGAGGCGCTCGATCCGCTCCCGGTCCTGCTGCGAGGGCGGGCGGACCTTGAGGAGCGAGTCCACGAACAGCCGGTAGCCCTGCGCGGTGGGAATCCGGCCCGAGGAGGCGTGCGGCTTCTCCAGGAAACCGAGCGCCTCGAGGTCGGCCATCACGCTCCGGACGGTCGCCGGCGAGCAGTCGAGGTCGTGCCGCGCGAGCAGCGGCTGGCTCGCGACCGGCTCGCCGGTCTGGATGTAGTCCTGCACGAGCGCGCGAAGGATGTCGCGCTCTCGCCTGTCCAGCTCGCCGCCCGAGCCCGGCATCTCTCCACCACCCGATCGCTACTCGCCTGCGAGGTGTCGCTCGGCCGCCGCCGCGAGGGCCGGGAATCGGCCGGCGGCGAGGTCGCGCCATCGCTCCTGCGCTGCGCGATCGCCGGCCTGCTCCGCGATGAGCGCCTCGAGGTGCACACGCTCCTCCATATACACATAGGCGAACGCGGCGCGCGCGGCACCCCCGTCGTCGCGCCGGAGCGCCTCGCGAAGGGTGGCCCGCGCTCCCGCGGAGATCGCCGCGCGCGTCGGCGAGCAGCGCGAGCGCGTAGAGCGGCTCGGGCCGGTTCGGGTCGAGGCTCCGCGCGGTATCGAGGTAGGCCTGCGCCGCGGAGACGTACCCCTCCGCCGCATAGAGCTCGCCGAGGTTCACGAGCGCGGCCTGCTGCTCGGTCGGGTCGCCGCTCGCGACCACGTCATCGAGCAGCCGCCGCGCGGCGTCGCCGTGCCCTTCCAGGACGTACGTCACGGCGAGGTCGTTGAGCGCCGAGAGCCGGTCGGGGTCCTGCGCGAGGTCCGCCTCGAACCGGGTCCGCGCCCCCGAAAGGTCTCCGGCGCGGACGCGCTCTGCGCCCGGCCCCGACGCGCTCGCCAGGGTCGCCAGCACGGGGGCCCCGTCGATCCGGGTCGGGAGGCGCGGCTCTGCGCCGCCGCAGGCGATGGCGAAGAGGAGAACGACCGCGTGGGCGTTCCTCCGGTGGGGGTTCGGGCTTCGCACGGGTCGGTCGGCTGCTCCTTCGGCCCGGTCGAGTGTAGCCACCGCCCCCGGGCCGATCAAGGAAGGGCGAAGAACGCGGGCGAGGGCGGCTCGCGGATCCTTACAGTATATGCGGCGCCGGGCGCGGCGAGGATCGGCGCGGGCGCACCCTCGAAGTCGCGTCGGCTATAACATGCCGCGCGCCGGGTGCGCCCCCCATGACCGCCGCCTCCGAGATCATCTCCGCCACCCCCTGGGCCCGCGTGCGCGCCACCGTCGCGGCAGCCGCCCGCGCGGACGTGACCGGCGTCGCGGGCGCCGCGCGCGGACGGCTGGTCGCGGAGCTGCTCGCGCCCGGAGAGGGACGGACGCGCGCGGTGCTCGCGATCGCCGCCGACGAGGAAGAGGCGGACCTGCTCGCGCGCGACGTCGCCTTCTTCGTCGGGGCGGAGCACGTGCTCCGGATTCCGGCCGATGCGGTCCTCCCGTATGACGATCTCTCCCCGGACCGCGGCGTCGAGCTCGAGCGGCTCTCCGCGCTCGCGCGGCTCCGCGTCGCTCCGGAGCGGACCCCGGTCGTGGTGGTCTCGGCGCGCGGGCTCGCCCGCCGGCAGGTGCCGCCCAGGCTGCTCGACGAGGGGTCGGACCTGCTCGGGACCGGCGTCGAGATTCCGCGCGAGGCGCTCGCGGCCAAGCTCGTGCTGCTCGGGTTCACGCGCGTCCCGCTCGTCGAGGACCCCGGCACGTTCGCGGTGCGCGGGGGGATCGTGGACCTCTGGAGCCCCGCCGACGCGGCGCCGGTGCGCCTCGAGTTCTTCGGCGACGAGATCGAGAGCTGCCGCGCGTTCGATCCCCAGTCGCAGCGGAGCGAGGCGGACGTGGCGGAGGTGCTCCTCTGCCCCGCGCGCGAGGCGCTCTTCACTCCGGCGGGGAAGGAGTCCGCGAAGGGCGCCGTCCGGGAGGCCGCCGAGCGCGTCAACCGGCCGACCTCGCGGGTGCGCGAGGTGCTCGACGCGGTCGACCAGGGCACCCCGTTCTTCGGGATGGAGGCGCTCCTCCCGGGGTTCCACCCGGGAGGCCTCTCCACCCTGTTCGACCACCTGCCCGCCGAGTTCGCGGCGTACGTCGACGACGTCGCGGGCGTGGAGGAGGCGCTCCACGACCTCGACGCGGAGCTCGCCCGCGAGCACGCGTCGGCGCTCCGCCGCGAGGAGCTCGCGCTCCCGCCCGAGGCCCACTTCCTCCCCGCCGCCGAGGCGCTCGCCCGCCTCGCGGAGCGCCCGCAGGTCGCCCGCCACCGGGTGTGGCTCGGGACCGCCGAGCCTATCCGGTTTCCGCTCGCCGATGCCGGAGGGCTCCGCGGCGAGATCGAGGCGGCCCACGGCGACGAGGGGGCGCTGTCGCCGCTCACGCGGCGCCTCGAGGACTGGCGCAAGCGCGGCATCGCCTCGGTGGTGGCGTGCGGCACTCCCTCCGCCGCGGACCGCCTCCGCCGCCTCCTCGAGGATCGGCACCAGCACGCGCGCTCCCACCCGGGGCCGCTCTCCGACGCGGCCGGGCTGTACGACCCGGCGGTGCACGTGCACCTCTTCCCCGGCGAGATCTCCGGCGGGTTCGTGGACGGCGACGCGCGGCTCGCGGTGGTCGCGGACGAGGAGATCTTCGGCCGCCGGGTCCGGAGGCGCGCGCGCAGGGCGCGCGAGGAGAACGCGTTCGCCGCGGCGTTCCGGGACCTGAACGAGGGCGATCTCGTCGTCCACGTCGAGCACGGGATCGCGCGCTACCTCGGCCTCACCAAGATGCAGATCCGCGGCGTCGAGGGGGACTTCCTCGTCCTCGCCTACGAGGGCGCGGACCGCCTGTACCTGCCGGTGGCGAAGCTGCGCCAGGTGCAGAAGTTCACCGGCGCGTCCCCCGAGGCGGTCCGGCTCGACCGGCTCGGCGGACAGTCGTTCGCGCTCCGGAAGGCGCGCGTCAAGGAGCAGCTCCTCAAGATGGCCGCGGAGCTGCTCGACCTGTACGCCGCGCGCGCCGCCCACCCCGGCTTCCGGTTCGGAGCGGCCGACGAGATCTTCCGCGAGTTCGAGGCGGAGTTTCCGTGGGAGGAGACGCCCGACCAGGCGAAGGCGATCGACGACGTGCTCAGGGACATGCGCAAGGAGCGGGACGCGAGTGCCCCCCCGCCACCCATGGACCGGCTGGTCTGCGGCGACGTCGGATACGGCAAGACCGAGGTGGCGATGCGCGCCGCGATGGCGGCGGTCCTCTCGAGGAAGCAGGTGGCGGTGCTCGTCCCCACCACGATCCTCGCGGCCCAGCACGAGCGCAGCTTCCGCGAGCGGTTCAAGGGCTACCCCGTCCGCATCGAGGCGGTCTCGCGGATGAAGTCGGCGGACGAGGTGCGAGGCGTCCTGAAGGACGCGGCCGCCGGGAAGGTGGACATCCTCATCGGCACGCACCGGCTGCTCGCCGCCGACGTGTCGTTCCCCGATCTCGGGCTCGTGGTGGTGGACGAGGAGCAGCGCTTCGGGGTCGCGCACAAGGAGCGGCTCAAGAAGCTGCGGAAGCTCGTGGACGTCCTCACGCTCACCGCCACGCCGATTCCGCGCACGCTCCACATGAGCCTCGCGGGCGTCCGCGATCTCTCGATCATCGCCACGCCGCCGGAGGACCGGCGCGCCATCCGCACGTTCGTCATGAAGTTCGACCCGGGCGCGGTCCGCGAGGCCATCGAGAACGAGCTCGCGCGCGGCGGGCAGGTGTTCTTCGTCCACAATCGCGTCCGCTCGATCGCGGCCATGGAGAAGTTCGTCTCCGAGATCATCCCGCGCGCGCGCATCGGCGTGGCGCACGGCCAGATGGCGGAGGGGAAGCTCGAGGAGGTGATGGCGCGCTTCGTGAACAGGGAGCTCGACATCCTGCTCTCGACCTCCATCATCGAGAGCGGGCTCGACATCCCGAGCGCGAACACGATCATCGTGAACCGCGCCGATCGGTTCGGGCTCTCCGAGCTGTACCAGATCCGTGGCCGCGTCGGCCGCTCGCGGGAGCGCGCCTACGCCTACCTTCTCGTGCCGGCGCGCCGGCCCGTGACGAAGGACGCGCAGAAGCGGCTCGAGGTCCTGCAGCGGTTCAGCGAGCTCGGGGCGGGCTTCAAGATCGCGAGCCACGATCTCGAGATCCGCGGCGCGGGGAACCTCCTCGGGAAGGACCAGTCGGGGCAGATCGAGGCGGTGGGGTTCGAGCTCTACTCGGAGCTCCTGGGCGAGGCGGTGCGCGAGCTGAAGGGGGAGCCGCCGCGGGACGAGGTGGACCCGGACGTGCAGCTCCCCATCCCCGCCTTCATCCCCGATCCGTACATGCCGGACGTCCACCAGCGGCTGTTCTTCTACAAGCGGCTCGCGCAGGCCGGCACCGACCAGGAGCTGGAGGACGTCCGCGCGGAGATCGTCGACCGCTGCGGCGAGCCGCCGGAGGAGCTCGAGGCGCTGCTCGAGGTCATGGCGGTGAAGGTCCGCCTTCGCGCGCTCGCGATCCGCGCCCTCGAGGCGGGGCCGGGCCGGCTCGTGCTGACGCTCGGGGACGGCGCGGCGCTCGATCCGTTCCTGCTCGCGAAGCACGTCCAGGGCTCGGCGGGCCGGCTCCGGCTCACTCCGGAGATGAAGCTCGTCGCGACCGTCGGGGCGCCGCCCGCGCCGAAAGTGAAGGCGAAGCCGAAGGCACCGCGCGCCGTCGCGAGGCGAGCTCCGGGGCAGCCGGATGAGGCTGCCCCAGAGCGAGCGGGGGGCCCGGGGGGGCGCAGCCTCACCGCGTCCCCCCGCTCAGATGCCCGCGAGCTCCTCGAGGCCGCGCGGAGCCTGCTCGAGGACCTCTCCCGCTGCGCGCGAGCGGGCTGACCTCCGCCCTCCGGTGTAGGGCCGCGAGTTCTTGATCCCGGCGTCGTTCCGTGCTTTTTTCGTCGTCCTCGACGCGGCGCGGCCATGGCTGGCGGAACAAGGCTCTGGAGTCGCGCGTTCGCGTCTTGTTTCTCCACGGACACTCTCTCTCGAAGGAGCCTTCCGCATGCGTCGCTTCCTCGTCCTCGGCCTGTGCGCGCTCGCCATCGGCTGCGAGCCGCAGAAGGGCAACCAGAAGAAGTCGGGGCCCCCCGTCGCCCGCGGATCCGGCTTCACCATCACCGCGGACGAGTTCAAGGCCCGCATCGACGAGCAGTCGCCGTTCATCCGGGCGCGCTACTCGACGCTCGACCGCAAGAAGGAGTTCCTCGACAACCTGATCCGTCAGGAGGTGCTGGCGGTCGAGGCCGAGCGGCAGGGGCTCGACAAGGATCCCGACGTCCGCGCGACGCTCCGGAAGATCATGGTCCAGAAGCTCGTGCAGAAGAAGTTCCAGCAGGACCCGGCGGCGCCGCCGGACGTTCCGGAGACCGACCTCCAGAAGTACTACGAGGACCACAAGGGGGAGTACGTCCGCCCCCGCAAGGTCCGCGCGCACGCGGTGGTGCTCAACGCGGCTGCCGGTACGCCGGAGCGCGCGAAGAAGCTCGCCCTGGCGAAGAAGGCGCTCCAGAAGCTCCGCGCCGAGGAGAAGAAGAATCCGCTCGCGTTCGCGCAGATCGTCATGGAGTTCTCCGAGGACGCCGCGACGAAGGCGGCGGCCGGCGATCTCCAGTTCCGCTCGTACGAGGAGCTCGAGAAGGGCTACTCGAAGCAGCTCGCGGACGCCGCGTTCAAGCTGAAGCCCGGCGAGAGCTCCGGGGTGGTGGAGTCTCCGTCGGCGCTGTACCTGCTCAAGTTCACGGGCGAGCAGCCCGAGGTGAACCGGACCTTCGATCAGGTGAAGACCCAGATCGCGACCAAGCTCGCCCGCGAGAAGAAGACGAAGGAGTTCGACGAGTGGATGAAGGGGCTCAAGGAGGGCGCGCAGATCACGATCGACGAGAAGGCGCTCGAGGCGGTCGAGGTCGCGGCCGTCGCGCCGGCGGGCGGTCCTCCGGGCTACCCCGGACAGATGGGCGGCCCCGGTCCCATGCACATGATCCCCACGGCTCCGGCTCCCGGAGCTCCCGCGCCGCAGGCTCCGGCGCCGCGCCCGGGCTCGCCGGCGCGGTAGCGTGCGCGCGCTCCCGTTCACGATCGTCGCGCTCGCCCTCGCCTCGGGGTGCGGGCGGTGCGGCGGCTCGCGCGAGTCCGCCCAGGCGGCGCGCGCCGTGGCGGTCGTGAACGGAGAGAGCATCCCCGCGGACAGCCTCGCACGCGAGCTGCGCGACGCGCGGGCGGGGGCCGGCTCCGGCGAGGCGCAGGGCGAGGTGCTCCGGCGGCGTATCCTCGACGAGCTCGTCGACCGCGCACTGCTGCTGCAGGAGGCGCGCGCCCGGTCGATCGTCGTCGGTCAGGACCAGGTGGAGCGGGCGTTTCTCCGCATCCGCGCGGAGTACCCCGGGACGCACTTCGACGATCTCCTGGCGCACGAGCGGCTCAGCCAGGCCGAGCTCAAGGCGCGCCTCAAGGAGCAGCTCGCCATCGAGCGGCTCTTCGAGCAGGAGGTGTTCCCCAGGCTCTCCGTCGTCGCTGCGGAGGTCGAGCGCTACTACGCCGACCACGTCGCCGAGTTCCAGGAGCCCGAGCGCGTCCGCGTCCTCCAGATCGTGGTGGCGTCGCGCGACGAGGCGCTCCAGCTGCGCGACAAGCTGCGGCGCAACCCGCAGACGTTCGCGGACGTTGCGCGCAAGTCCTCCATTGCGCCGGAGGGGAAGAAGGGGGGCGATCTCGGCTACATCGGGCGGGGCGCCGGGTTCCCCGAGGTGTTCGACGCCTGTTTCACCATGCCGCTCAATGTCGTGTCCGAGGTCACGCCCTCGCCCTATGGGTTCCACATCTTCAAGGTGCTCGACCGCAAGGGCGCGCAGCGACGGACGTTCGAGCAGGCGAAGGGCGAGATCATGGAGAAGCTCACGCGCGAGAAGCGCGGGCGCGGTCAGGAGGAGTACCTGAAGGGCCTCCGCCAGCGCGCCGCGATAAAGGTGGACGAGAAGGTCCTCGCCTCGGTGGCGCCATGACGGCATCGATCCTTGCGCTGCTCGCGGTCGTCGCGTCGTCCCCCGGGGACGTCGTCGACCGCGTCGCGGCGACGGTCAACGGCGAGGTGGTGACCCTGTCCGAGATCGAGGAGCGCGCCGGGGGGGAGTACCTGCGCGCCCAGGGCCTCCCGGCGGGCAAGGAGCGCGACGAGGCTCGCACCGCGGCGCTCCGGCGCGCGTTCGACCAGATCGTCGCGGAGAAGCTGCTCGCCAAGCAGGCCCAGGCGCTCCAGCTCGAGGTCACCGAGCAGCAGGTCGACGCGGCCGTCGAGGACATCAAGACGCGGAACCGGTTCTCCGAGGAGGCCCTCGACCGCGCCCTCTCCGAGCAGGGGCTCGACCGCAAGGCGTTCCGCGCGCAGATCCGGCGCGAGCTCGAGACGTACCAGGTGCTCCAGTTCAAGGTCCGGGGCCGCGTGAAGGTCTCCGACGAGGACCTGAAAAACTACTACCAGACGCACCCGCAGGAGTTCGGCGGCGAGGAGGAGGTCCACGTCCGCCACATCTTCCTGCCGCTCGCGGAGGACGCGCCCGCCGCCGACGAGACGAGCGTGCGCGCCCAGGGTGCGAAGGTGCTCCAGCGGCTCAAGACGGGCGAGGACTTCGCACGCGTCGCACGCGACGTGTCGAAGGGCCCCTCCGCGGAGGACGGCGGCGACCTCGGCTGGCTCCGGCGCGGGACGATCCAGAAGGCGCTCGAGGAGGCCGCCTTCGCGCTCAAGGACGGGCAGATCTCCGGCCTCATCCGCGCCGGGCCGGGGCTCCACGTCGTGAAGGTGGAGGGACGGCGGCGCGGCGGGGCGAAGTCGTTCGAGGACGCGAAGGAAGACATCCGGACGCGGCTCGTCGACGAGCAGGTCGGGGCCACGCGCGAGCAGTACCTGGAGGAGCTCCGGCGCGACGCAACCATCGACGTGAAGCTCCCGGAGCTGAGCTCCTAGCCCGCCTCCGCGCGGTCGGTCATCCGGATGGCGCGCCCGATCACTCCACGAATCGCGATCAGCGCAGGCGACCCCTCCGGCGTCGGCGCGGAGGTGACCGCGAGCGCCCTCCACGCGCTGCGCCGCGAGATCATCCCGTACGTGTTCGGCGACGCGCGCCTGTTCGACCGCGAGCTCCGCGCCGCGGGTCTCCCCGTGGTTACGGCGGAGGAGCCCCTCCCATCGCGCGGGGCGCTCGTCGCGGTGACGCGCCTCCCCGCCAGGGCGGTGCGCCCCGGCCGGCCCGCTCCGGAAGGCGGTGCGGCGCAGCTCGCGTTCCTCGAGGCCGCGTTCCTCGCGGTCCAGCGCGGCGATGCCGATGCGCTCGTCACCGCGCCCGTGTCGAAGGCCCAGGTGGCCCGCGCGTTGCCCGGGTTCGTCGGGCACACCGAGTGGCTCGAGGCGCGCTTCGGCGGGCGGCGCTCCGTGATGATGCTCGCAGGCGAGAAGCTGAAGGTGGCGCTCGCGACCAACCACGTCGCCTTTTACCGGCTTCGCCGCGCGCTCACCCCGGCCCGGATCGCCGACACCATCGCGATCACGCATCGCTCGATGCGGGAGGACCTCGGGATCGCGCGCCCGCGCATCGCGCTCGCCGCGCTCAACCCCCACGCCGGGGAGGAGGGGACGTTCGGCGACGAGGAGCGGACGCTGCTCCGCGCCGCGCTCGCCCGCGCCGCACGGAGCGGCGCGCGCGCGGCGGGCCCCTTCCCGGCCGATTCGGTCTTCTTCCGCGCCGCGCTCGGCGAGTTCGACGCGGTGGTCGCGCTCTATCACGACCAGGGGCTCATCCCGGTGAAGCTCCTCGACGCGGTGGGAGGAGACCCGGCAGTGAACGTGACGCTCGGGCTCCCGATCGTGCGGGCGAGCCCGGATCACGGGGTCGCCTACGACATCGCTGGGAAGGGGAAGGCCAGCGCGGCCTCCATGATCGCGGCGGTGCGGCTGGCGGCACGGATCGCGCGGGTGAGACAGGCCCGCACCGGAGCGCGACCGCGATGAGTGTGTAGATCAATCCCACGCGGTGATTGCGCTCGCGCGAAGTTGAATCCCTCGGGGCGGGATCGAATCGACGACACGGGGATTTTCAGGCCGCGTTCAGGACTGGCCAAGGCCGCGGGATCCTGGGGAAAGGCGGGTCCGCGGCGGCGCGCTGTAGCAGCGTTGTAGCAGTGGCACGCGCGGCGCGGCAGCTGGGCTTGTCTTCCGGCCAACGCGGGCCGGCGGTATCGCGCCTGCCGACGTGGCAGCGCGAGCGGCGAACCGGCCACGCCAACCGCGAGGACCCGCGACGTCTCCCCCCAAGGGCGAGGAACGACGGCGACCAGAACGTGGCCGCTTTTGGATCATTGACTAATTATTAGTTTTTAAGCAAAGTGCTCTTCGATGAAGCAGGATCGGCGAGAGCCGCGATGGCTCACCGCGACCGAAGTTCAGCAGCTCGTCGAGGATCTCGACCGGCGGAAGCTGACAAGAGGGATGCTTCAGCACTATGCAGTGAACGCGTACGTCCAACCGCGACCCGTCACGACGGCGTTCGGGCAGCGGGGCCGCCCCAGCAGCGTCGGATACTCACTCACTGATGTGGTGCTGTTGCGGTGGCTTCTTCGGCTCTCGGCTGAAGGGATCTCCCTCAAACAGTTCGCGGATGGGATTAGGGCGCTGCGCCGACTGATGCCGGATGCGCTCGCCAAGCCGGACGACCTGCGATTCTTCGTTGTCGATCGGCGTCAGATCGCGGTCCAGACGCGGGACCAACGCGAGGTGCAGTTGACCGGAGCAGTCGGCCAAGTGCTGCTCACGTTCACGTCCGTGCCACTCGTGAAGGATACGGTCCGGCGCGCCGAGGAGATCATCGACGCACGCCTGGCCCCCGCGAGCGCTGTTCGTCGAGGGCGGCGATGAACACATGGACGTTGAACGTGCACGGGCCCGTGGCGCTACGTGACAACGCACGTATCGTCGCCGGCCAACATCACCTCAGAGCGGGGTTTGCGGCGGCTCCGCTTTGGGTAGAATGCGCCGCTCGCTTGGGGAGGCTGTGATGCTCACGTCTCACGGCGAATCCGCAAGAATTGGCGTGTATCCGTCCACCACAGACCAGGTGTTGCTGGCACTGCTTTGGGCAGTGCACAACGACGACGAACCGGTGAGCGAGGAGGCGCTCGCGGACATCTTCGTGGCGTTCCAGCAGCGCACGGGCACCGTCCTGTATGGACCCGTTCGGCGTGCGGATGTTGCGGCTCTCCGCTTCGATCTGTGCGCGGACCTAGAGTCGCTCGCGGAGCGCGGGCTCATCTATCGGACCGCGAACCCACACGCCGGTGTCACCGTCCTCGGTATCCCAGCGGCGAGCACGCTTGCGCTTCCTCCGCCGCTCGACCAGCTCGTTGACCTTGCGCGCGAGCGCTTGTCTCGCGCGTAGTGGACACCGCAGCGACGCCCACCTTTCCACTCCTCGGCCGTCTCCTGCGTCGGCTGGAGCGCTGAGGGCATCGCGATGAACTGCGCCGACCTCGTGGGCAAGATCGATTTCGCAATTATCACGATCAAGCCCGAGGAGTTCAAAGCAGTCCTTGAGCGGTTCCCGCCCAAGTATCGTCCGGACGGAGGTGAACGGCAGTACAGCGTCTGCGTTCTGAAGGCTCGCGGGAATCGGACCTACCTAGTCGCAACGGTTGCCGCAACCAGGCCCGGGAACGAAGAAAGCGCGGCGGTCGCCGAGAGCGTCATCAAGGATCTCGCCCCTCGCTTCATCGTTTTCGTGGGAATCGCAGGAGGGTTGCCGCACGAGGACACGCGGCTCGGGGACGTAGTAGTAGCGAACAAGGTGGCGGACCTCCGCGTGATGGCCCACACGCCGGCCGGACCCGAGATCTCACCGTGGATCGGGTTCTCCGACGAGGCGGCGAAGGTTGTCGCGGACTTGCCGGCTCTGCGCGGCATGAAGGAGTGGTGGACGAAGAAAGCCATCGGACGACCGCTCCCAGCGTACGATCCGGGTGCCGCGCTCAAGAAGAGAGCGGTTCGCCGTCTCAAGGCCGAGTATTCGAAGTATTACGACCGTCTCGTTGACGTGTTGAGGAAACAGGCGGGTCAACGTCCGCGTCTACCGCAGGTGCACGCGGCGACGATCGGTGCCGCTGACGTCCTTCACAAGGCTCCGGAACTCCTCGAGGCCTGGCTCAGCGTCGACCGCACGATTCGCGCTGTGGACATGGAATCCGCAGGCGCCCGAATCGCTGAGAAACGCAGAACGCCCTTCCTCGTTGTTCGCTCGATCAGCGACATCCCCGGTGTCCCGCGGGACAACGCGTGGACACTCGCCGCGTGTCAGATCGCTGCCAGCTTCGCCCATGCTTGGTTGTCCGCCGGCCCCATACCGTCTGTGCCTGGCCGCTCGATCCCGACGCGCCAGACTCCGAGTCGGGCACAGCGGCGTTCGAACGCGCCCGCGTCCCGTGCCGCCGAGCCTGTGGCAGCCGGCCCGGCGCAGGCTGTCGAAGTCGAACCGACGCTACACCACTACAACATCGAGAAGGCCGACACCCTGGACCGCTACGCTCGGCGGAGCAACGAGCCGGACGACGAGACAGCGATGACGGCGATCCTCGAGCGCCTGAACATGCCGTGGAAGGAGCCCCTGCCGCCGTCCGAGGCCCAACTGCTGCGGACCACGCTGTTCCGCCCCGACGTGAACTACCCCAGTCCCGACTTCGTTGTTCGTGGCTTGGCAGCGGCCAATCCGCTTCTTGTCGCGGCTGCGGACGCGATCCGGTCGGTAGCACGCTGGCCCGACTCGTACCGACTCAACTACGTCCGGCAGCTGAGCACGACGAATCTGACCTGCGGCCTCGACGCAAACCACAGCCGGTTGGCGCACTGTTTGGGCGTTCTCGACATGGCGACCTGCATGCTGGACGCGCTGCTCCGAAACAGCCCAGGCGTTCTCGAGTTGGAGCGTCAGGAGGATCGCGAATGGGTTGTCGCTACGCTGCTGTTCGCGTTCATTCACGACCGGTTTCACGGCCCGCTCGGCCATTCGCTTGACCAGATGTCGTATGCGCTGTGGCGGGTTCCCGCTGTGGGGAAGAGAGAGACCGAGTCCGCCTTCCGCAAGCTCGACAAGATGGCGCTGGAGAGTGAGCTCACGGAAGCCGCCGACAAGTTATACGGCGATCACCTTATCTCCCGCATCGTCCGGTTTGTGGCGCAGGATCTTGAGCAAGCCGGGTTCGGCGTGGACGGGAAGGCGATCCTCGAAAAGCTTCCGCTATTCGTTCGCCTGACCGAGCGCTCCGAGATGCCTCCGCACCTCAGGTTCCTGCAGGACGTCGTCGACGGAGAGCTGGACGCAGACCGGCTCGACTACCTCTGGCGCGACACGCTGCACTTGGGTTTCCGCCAGGAACTCGCACCAGAGCTGCACGATGTGCTCGGGCTATCGGAGGCACCGGCGTCGCGCGTCGACGACTCCCCGTCGCCTCTCGGTGACCTCGTCGCGTCGGTAACCGTACAGGAGAAGGAGGGCGGCCGCAGGCTGGCCTTCGGCGGCCACCTGAAGAAGACAGTTTCGGCCGCGCTGCTACTGCGGTTTATCTACTACTTGCGCGTCTACGAAACGCCCGAGAAGCGCATCTATGACGAACTCCTCGCCCGGGTGATCTATTCGGCACTCGATGCAGGCGGCCTTGTCCAGCACGGCCGCGTTACGACCAAGAAGCTGGCGACCGAGTTGCGCTTGCTGACGGACGACGACTTGTTTCACTTTCTGTATGAGTCCTCTACGCGCCAGGCGCACCGCGGGCGCGCGAAGGCCTTCTCGACCATCCTACCGATGGTTCATGATGTGGTGCAGGCGCGACCCTGGCAGATCGTCTGGAACATCGAGTACCGCGAAAGCGACCGGCGACGCGAGGAGGGGCTCCGAGTTCACCTCGGCACGCTCGCGGCGGCGATCGATTCGGGGCGCACTCCGAATCCAGCGAAGGACGAGAGGGCGAGGACTTCGAAGGCGACGTTACGGCAGTTGGCCATGGCCGGCCTCGACGGGACCCTGCCCGCCCTGTTCGGGCGTTATGGCCGAGCGCCGCCGAGTCAACCGTACTCGGAGGCATCGCCCGTGTTCCACTTCGTGGAGTGGTTCAGGGGTTCGTTCGAGTCTCGCTATCTCGCCGAAGGCGCTCTCTGGGCCCAGCTCGAAGCCGACGCGGATATCGCGAAGGTCATCAAGCAGTACGAAGTGTCGAGCGGGCTAGGGCACGATGGCCCAACGCCGAAACTCATCACCATCGGGCTCGTACAGACGCATCCTCCGTCTGTCGAAAACGTATTGTTCGGTCCGGCCCGGGGAGAAGCGTCGCCAATCCCGGAGGCGTGGGCAGCGTGGGCGAAGGACCAAGCGACGTTGAGCGTGTTCGTTGCAGCGCACCCGGCCCTGACGTCGTTGAAGGAGCGGGTCCGAGACATCGTCAGTGGGTGGTTCAAGCGCCTAGCGTACTTGGACCTCGGGGAAGCTTGACGAGACTCGTCAGTGGACCCTCCCAGCGCGTGACGGACGGATAGAGCTCGATTTCGAGCTCGTCCCCGTGACGACGCACGCTCACCGCGGCGGCGCTCGTAGCATCCGCGCGCGGGACCGCGTCGCCGGGTCGTGCGGCGGGACGCGTGAATCTGCGACCGTAACCTCGAACCTGCCCCTCGGTTCTGGATCCAACTGCCTAGGACGATTCGGGCACCAAGCCGGCGGCAACTCGTGCGCTGCGGCGAAACCGCCGCGCACCTTGGGCGCGTCCCGCCTCCCAGGTCGTGAACGCGCCATCGGAGAGCGCGCCCACGTGTGGCTCGATCGTGCGGGTCTCGCCGCACGCGGGGCAGACCTGGTCTGCGCGACGAGCGAGTCCGCTTGCGAGCGCGAGCCCGGGCACGACGCCGTATCCGAGCAGCAGGAGGTGATGGAGCCGGTACCCGTGCCGCCACCAGACGACGGGGCCTCGGAACCCGCACGCGCCGCAGCGAACGAGAAAGAGATGGCGGCGCCGCACCAGGCAGCGAGCTTACCCGACCTGGGTGAACGCAGCGCATTCGCCGCGCGCGGGGGCCGTCGCAGGGCGACGACTACACGTTGAACCTGAAGTGCATCACGTCGCCGTCCTGGACGACGTACTCCTTGCCCTCGATCCGGAGCTTCCCCTTCTCCCTGCAGGCGGCCTCGGTCCGGAGCTCGATGAGGTCCTCGTACCGGATCACCTCGGCCTTGATGAAGCCCTTCTCGAAGTCGGTGTGGATGACGCCCGCCGCCTGCGGGGCGAGCGCGCCGCGCTTCACGGTCCAGGCGCGGCACTCGTCCTCGCCCACGGTGAAGTAGGTGATGAGCCCGAGCAGCCGATACCCTGCGTGGACGAGCCGGTCGAGGCCCGGCTCCTCGAGACCGAGCGACGTGAGGTACTCCGGCCGCTCCGCCGGCGCGAGCGCCACCAGCTCCGCTTCGACCTTCCCGGAGATCTCGACCCAGCCCGCCCCCTCCGCGTCGGCGAGCGCCTTCACGGCGAGGACGTTCGCGTCGGTCGCCTCGTGGCCGAGCTGCGACTCGTCGACGTTCGCGATGTAGAGCACCGGCTTCGAGGTGAGGAGGAAGAGGTCCGCGAGCGCGGTCTGGTCCTCGGGGGAGAGCGGCTGCGCCCGCACGGGCGTCCCGGCCTCGAGCCCGGCCTTCACGCGGTCGAGCACGGCAAGCTCGGCGCGGGCCAGCTCGCCGGGCTTTCCGGGCGCCTTCGTGTTCTTGAGCGTCCGCTCGCGCCGCTTCTCGACGGACTCGAGGTCCTTCAGCATGAGCTCGGTCTCGACCACGTCGCGGTCGCCGCGCGGGTCGATCTTCCCCGCGACGTGGACCACGTCCGGGTCGTCGAAGCAGCGGAGCACGTGGGCGATCGCGTCCACCTGGCGGATGTTGCCGAGGAACTGGTTGCCGAGCCCTTCCCCCTTCGACGCGCCGGCGACGAGGCCCGGCGATGTCCACGAACTCGAGGGTGGTCGGGGTGGTCTTCTTCGGCCGGAAGAGGGCGGACAGGCGGTCGAGCCGCGGGTCGGGCACGGGAACGACGCCGACGTTCGGCTCGATCGTGCAGAACGGGTAGTTCGCGGCCGCGGCCTGCGCGGCGCCGAGGAGCGCGTTGAAGAGCGTCGACTTCCCGACGTTCGGGAGGCCGACGATGCCGATGGAGAGGCCCATGGAGTGGTCGTTCTAGTGCGGCGCCAGCACCCTTCGCCGGACCGCGGAAAAAGAAAACGCTCCGGCGGACGCGGGGGCCCGCCGGAGCGCGAGGTTCGGACGTCGCGCCGCTAGGCGGCGCGGCTCGCCGGGAGCTGCGCGATGTATTCCTCGACCAGCGCGCGCTGCGCCTTGTCGTCGAGGTTCGCCTTCACGAGCCGGGCGGCGGCGTCGATCGCGAGATCGACCACCTGGGCCTTGAGCTCGGCCTTGGCCTTGCTGATCTCCTCGGCGATCTGACGGCGTGCGGTGGCGACGAGCTCGTCGGCCTCCTTGCGCGCGCGGTCGGTGAGCTCCTGCCGCAGGCGCTCGACCTCCTGCTGGTTCCGCTTCGCCAGCTCGGCGGCGTCGCGCTGTGCCTGGACGAGCGCCTGCTTCTGCGCGGCGAGGAGCCGCTCGGCCTCGGCCCGCTCCTTCTTCGCGGACTCGATCGCGTCGCGGATGGTCCGCTCGCGCTCGACCAGCATCTTGACGATCGGACCCCAGGCGAACTTCGCCAGGACCACGAGCAGCACGAGGAACGTGATGCCGGTCCAGAGGGTCAGGCCGGGGTTGATGTCCGTGATCCCGCCGGCGGCGATCACCGGCGCGAGCGTCGTGAGGGAGGCCATCTCGAGCTCCTGTTCGGGTTCCGAGGCTCCGCCTGCGCGGAGCGGCTTACGCCTTGATCGCGAGGAGGAGGGTCACGACGATCGCGAAGAGCGTCGCGCCTTCGATGAGGGCGGCGGCGATGATCATCGAGGTGCGGATGTCGCCGGCGGCGGTCGGCTGGCGGGCCGAGCCCTCCATGGCGGCGGCGGCGAGCTTGCCGATGCCGAGGCCGGCGCCGATGACGGCGAGGCCGGCGCCGAAGCCGGCGGAGAGGAAGGCGAGAGCGGTGGCGTTCATGTGGTGTCTCCTGTCGTTGCTGGTGCGCGGGGTTGCCGGGCCGCGTGTTTCCCGGGGCGCGTGCTGCGCTCGACTACCCATGGCCGGGGGACGCCCCCGCCACGTGAGAACCGTGCTCCGAGCCCATCCCGGGCCCGGCGTGTCCGTGCTCCGCGCCGTGCTCCTCGTGACCGTGGTGAACGAGGCCGGCCCCGATGAAGAGCGACGAGAGCATGGTGAAGATGTAGGCCTGCACGAACGCGACGAAGAGCTCGAGCAGGAAGATGGAGAGCGCCATCGGCACCGACGCGATCGCGATCCACTGCGAGCCGAGCGCGAAGATGAGGCCGATGAGGGCGAGGATCACGAAGTGGCCCGCCACCATGTTGGCGAAGAGACGGACGGTGAGGGCGAAGGGCTTCGTGAACAGGCCGAGGAACTCGACCGGGATCATGATGAGCCAGAGCGGCGCGAGCGACTTCGGGACGCCGCCGGTCAGGTGAGCGAGGTAGCCGCCGATGCCCATCGACCTGATCGCCGCGTACTGCGTGATGACGAAGGTGAAGAGCGCCATCATCACCGTCACCGAGATGTTGGCGGTGGCGGTGGCGGCGAACGGCACGAGACCGAAGAGGTTCAGGAAGAGGATGAAGAAGAAGGCGGTGACGAGGTACGGCACGAACCGATCCGCGTCCTTCTCGCCGATGTTCTTCACCGCGATCTCGTTGCGCACGAACTGCACGAGCATCTCGACGAAGTTGTAGAGCCCGCGCGGGACGAGCGCCTTCTTGCGGAGCGCTGCCGAAGACGATGAGGAGCAGGAGCGCGGAGGCGATCCACATCATCACGACGTGCTTCGTCGGCGTCATGTCGATCGTGCCGGCGCCGGCAGGAACACGAGCGGCCCGGAGATGGCCTTCCCGGTCTGCGAGTCACGCGTCGTCCCGAACACCGTGTCGAGATCGAGATGACAGTTGAACGCCCACGCACCGTCACAGCGGCCGGGGTACTCGAGCACGTAGCCGTCCGCGACGTGGTGCATCATCACCGCGCCGAGGCTCTCGTCGTGACCCCCCGCCCCGTGCTCCGCTGCGGCCTGGCCGTGCGCGCCCGCTGCACCGTGCGCCTCGGCTGCGCCGTGCCCCTCCGCCGGAGTCGCAACGCCCGGCGCGGGGGTGGCGTGCTCGGCGGCGGCGCCGTGCGCCTCCGGAGCGGTCGCGGCCGCGCCGTGCTGGCCGAGGGTGAGGCTGAGTCGCGACGGTGAGGAGCGTGGCGGCGGTCATGCGGTCGGTCCCGTTCCCCGGTTGAGGGCGTGAACGTACAGCGCCCTCGACGGCGGCGAAGACGAAGTACGGCACGAAGAAGGCGACGACGAACCCGATGATGCTCTCGCCCGCGCGCATCACGGCGACGACGCCGAGCGCGACGAGCACGATGCGGACGAGGAACGTCGCGGTGAGGACCGCGAGCGCGCGCTGCACCGGCTTCGCGCCGCGCGCGAACCGGCCGATCGCGGCGATCGAGGTGACGGCGGTGATGCCGGAGATCGCGGCGCCGAGGAGCGCGCCGCGGCGATGCGCGCCGGCGGCGAGCGCGAGCGAGCACGAAGCGCGACGGCGAGGGCGGCGGTGGCGAGCTGGTGCTTCATCTCTTTGCGAGGACCGTCCTGAAGAAGCTGATGAAGCCGCCCGTCATCCCGACCACGACCCCGAGCAACGTGAGCCAGGGCGTGGTCGCGTACTTCCTGTCGAGCCAGATTCCGACACCGGTGAAGACTCCCACCGCGGCCACGAGGCTCGTCGAGGCGGCGATGTACGGCGCCGCCTTCTGGTAAGCCAGCCGCGAGGCTCGAGAGCCCCTTCTCCTCCGGGCTCCCGCGCTCTCGATCGCCAGGGCCCGGCACTCGACCTCCGCCGCCCTCCGGACCAGGGAAGCGCCGGGTTTTCCGGGCGTTTCCGGATTCGAAGGGCACGCCCGTATAGCAGGCGGCATCCGGGACGTCAATGCCTTCGGGATCCGATCGGGACGGGGCAGCCTCATCCGGCTGCCCCTGTGCTCGCAGTCACGAGCGCAGCGCAGCGACGAGCCGATCGACGTCCTCCGGCGTGCTGTAAAGGTGCGGCGAAACTCGGATCCTGTCGCCCCGGAGCGCCGTGAACACCTTGGCCGCCCGAAGCCGCTCGAACGCCTGGGCGGTGTCGCGCGCGCTCCGGGCGCGCACGCATACGATGTGGCTGCGCGACGCCCGCCCGAGCGGGCTCGCCGCCTCGAACCCGGCGGGCAGCGCCGCGAGCAGCCGATCTCCGAGCGCGTGCGCGTGCGACTGCACGAGGCCCGGGGTCGCCTCGAGCAGGAGGCGCAGCGACTCCGCGAGCGGCATCAGGTTGTTGATGGCGGCAGGCTCGTGGGCGTCGTAGCGACGAGCGCCCGGCTTCAGCTCGACCGAGGTCGGGAGGTGGTTCAGGTCGTCCGCCCCGTTCACGGCCCACCACGAGATGTCGCCCACCGCGAGCCGCTCGAGCACCCGAGGCGAGAACAGGCCCACACCGCAGCCGTACGGTCCGAGGAGGAACTTGTAGCCACTCGACGCGTACACGTCGACGCCGGAGGCGCCGAAGTCGAACGGGATCGCGCCCGCCGCCTGGCTCCCGTCCAGCACGGTGACGGCGCCCACCCGGCGCGCCGCCTCCACCACCGGCCCGGGATCGATCCGGCCGCCGTGCAGGAACGAGACGTGCGCGAACGCGACGACGCGCGTGCGCGGCCCGATCGCGGCTGCGAGGCGCTCGGCCGAGATCGCACCGCTCGGATCATCGCTCTCCGCGACGCGGATCGCGACCCCGCGCCGCGCGAGCCAGCGCCAGGGGAGGTCGTTCGACGGGAACTCGTGCGGCGCGAGGAGAACCTCCTCGTTCTCGGCGAGATCGAGGCCGCGGGCCACGGCGTTCACGACCTGCCCGGCGCCGGTCACGACGGCGACGGACTCCTCGCGCGCGCCGAGGAGGCGACCGAGGAGCCCGCGCGTCTCCGCGAGCACGGCAGGGTAGGTCTGGGGTCCGATGTTCCAGGGGCGCTCCTTGAGCGCGAGCGCCTCGCGGCCGGCGCGGCATGCCGCGAGCGGGAGCGGCCCCTGGCTCGCCGCGTTCAGGTAGGTGACACCTTCGAACGAGGCGAACCGCTCCGCGAACGCGGCCGTGCCGTCCGCCACGGCGTCAGACCTTGGCCGCCGCGGCGAAGGCGACCTGAGCGGCGCGGATCGTCGCGTCCACGTCGTCCTCCGTGTGCGCCGTCGAGAGGAAGGCCGCCTCGAACTGCGAGGGGGGGAAGTAGGCGCCGTTCTCGAGCAGGGCGTGGAAGAACGCGCCGAAGCGCTTGGTGCTCGCCGCGCGCGCGCTCGCCGCATCGAAGACGGGCCGGTCGGAGAAGAAGACGGTGAGCATCGAGCCGACCCGGTTCACCTGCACCGGCACCTTCGCCTCCGACGCCGCGCGAGCGAGCCCGTCGGCGAGGCGCGCCGAGAGCCGCTCCAGCTGTCTCGTACGCCGCGGGCGTCATGAGGCGCAGCGTCGCGTGACCCGCCGCCATCGCCATCGGGTTCCCGGAGAGCGTGCCCGCCTGGTAGATGGGGCCCGCCGGCGCGACGCGATCCATGACGTCCGCGCGCCCGCCGAAGGCGCCCACCGGAAGGCCCGCGCCGATCACCTTGCCGAACGTGACGAGGTCCGGCCGCAGGCCGTAGAGGCCGCAGGCGCCGCCCGAGGCGACGCGGAACCCGGTCATCACCTCGTCGATGATGAGCAGCGCACCGCTCGCGCGGCAGGCGTCGAGCAGGCCCTGGAGATAGCCGGGCTTCGGGACGAGGACCCCCATGTTGCCGACGACCGGCTCGACGATCACCGCCGCGATCTCGCGGCCGCGCTGGGCGAAGAGCTTCTGCACCGCGGCGGGGTCGTTGAACGGGAGCGTGAGGGTGTGCTTCGCGAGGTCGGCGGGCACGCCCGGCGAGTCCGGCAGGCCGAGCGTCTCGACGCCCGAGCCCGCCTTCACGAGCAGGGTGTCGCCCGCGCCGTGGTAGCAGCCGTCGAACTTGAGGATGTCGTCGCGCCCGGTGAAGCCGCGCGCCACCCGGATGGCGGCGGTGGTGGCCTCGGTGCCCGAGGAGCAGAACCGCATCTTCTCGACCCAGGGCATCCGCTCCCGGACGAGCTCGGCGAGCTGGATCTCCCGGGGCGAGGGCGCGCCGTAGGACGAGCCGTCGCGCATCGCGTCCTGCACCTCGCGCATCACCTCGGCGTGGCAGTGACCGACGATGAGCGGCCCCCAGCGAGAGCACGTAGTCGACGTACTCGTTCCCGTCGACGTCGAAGAGGTGGCTCCCGCGGCCGCGCGCGATGAAGCGGGGCGTGCCGCCCACGCCCTTGAAGGCGCGCACGGGGCTGTTCACTCCGCCGGGGAAGAGGGTCTGTGCCTTCGCGAACAGCTTCTCGGAGAGCTCGGTCTTCATGGGGTCTCCCTGGGGCTCTGCCTCACCTTGCCCTGGTCGAACGCGGCGGCCCGGTCTCCGGGCTTCGCCGTCTTGGCCTTCTCGCGGCGCTCGCGCACCGCCTCGATGTTGGTGCGGATGGCGTCGGGATTCGGGTGCGTCGGCAGCGCGGCCGCGTAGAGCTCGAGGGCGCGGTCGAACCGGCCCGCCTGCGCGTGGATGTGGGCCTGTCCCTCGAGCGCGCGCGCCTTCACCTCGGGCCGCGGATCGCGATCGACGAGCGCCTGGAACGCGCCGAGCGCCTCGTCGTCCTTCTTCTCGAGGGCCCACGCCTGCGCCGTGAGGAGCTGGGCCTCGTCGGCGAGCGGGTCCGTCGGCCACTTCTCGCGGAGGATGCGGGCCTCGGTGCGCGCCTGCTGGTGGTTGCCGAGGGCGACGTAGCCTCGCGCGACCTCGAGCTGGTAGCTCGGCGCGAGCGGGCTCGAGGACGCGGCGACGTCGGCGTACTGCGCGATGGCGGCGAGCTGATCGTTGAAGCGGTCGCGGTAGATGTCGCCGATGACGCCGCGCGCCTCGTAGGCCTCCTTGCTGCCCGGCTGGAGCGACACGACGCGCCGGTAGTACGAGAGCGCGCCGGCGTAGTCCCCGAGCTCGAGGTACGAGACGTCGCCCGCGAAGCGGAGCGCCTTCCAGCGCACCGCCGCCTGCGCCTCGGGGAGCGGCTCGTCGCCGAGCTCGGCGAGGATGACCTTGTACGCGGCGAGCGCTCCCTTCGCGTCGCCGGCGTGCCGCAGCGCGTTCGCCTGCTCGAGCCGTCTCTCCGGCGAGCTGCAGGCGGCGGCCACGAGCGCGAGCAGGGCCATCGAACGCCGCAGCCTCAACCCTGATCCTCCGGTGGCCCTTCCTCCGCGTCGCCGTCCGCGGGCGCGGTCTCGACCGGCTCCTGCCCCTCGGGGGCCTCGCGGACGCCCACCGCCTCCGCGGCCGCGGTCGTCTCGGCCACCTTCGCCGCCGCGACGACCTGCTCCTCCTTCGACTCGAGCGCGATGAGCCGCACGCCCTG
This sequence comes from uncultured delta proteobacterium, assembly GCA_963721145.1. Taxonomy (GTDB): domain Bacteria; phylum Myxococcota; class Myxococcia; order Myxococcales; family Anaeromyxobacteraceae; genus Anaeromyxobacter. Next base: position 1,934,817 of record CAVRIC010000002.1, read on the forward strand.
GGTGTTCCGGCCGATGACGCTGATCCCCTTCGCCGGCATGCGGATGAGCATCCCCCGGTTCGTGATGATCATCACCTCCTCGGCGTCCGTCACCGACGCCGCCGCGACGACCGGCCCGTTCCGCTCCGTCGTCTTGATGGTGATGGTTCCCTTTCCGCCGCGGGTCTGGACGCGGTACTCGGACAGCTCCGTCCGTTTCCCGTAGCCGTTGGCGGTCACGGTCAGGATGGTCTCGCCGCTCCCGACCGCGGCCGCGGGCTGGAGCGACTCGGCGGAGACGACCGCGTCGCCCGCGTCGAGGGTGATGCCCTTCACGCCGTACGCGGTGCGCCCCATGGGCCGGACGTCCGACTCCTCGAACCGGATCGCCATTCCCTGCGCCGTCGAGAGGAGGACGTGGCTGTTCCCGTCGGTGAGCCGCGCCGCGATGAGCTCGTCGCCGTCCTCGATCCCGAGCGCGATGATCCCTGCCGCGCGCGGGCGCGCGAACTGATCGAGGCGGGTCTTCTTGATGAGCCCGCGGCGCGTGGCCATGAACACGAACTGCGCGCCCTCGGTCTCCGCAGCGGCCTCCTCGGGGGTCTCCTCGCCGTTCCCGGGCGGCTCGGCGAGCGGAGGTGCAGCCGGATGAGGCTGCCCCGGAGCGAGCGGGGTCTGGGGGGCACGGCTTCACCGTGTCCCCCAGCAAGAAGGTTCGCAGGCCCCGGCGGCTGAGCCTGCCCCGGAGCGGGCGCGGCGTCCGGGGGAGCTTCGTCCGCCCGGTACGAAGACAGCCTGCGCACGGGCAGGATCGCCGCGACCTTCTCGCCCTGGGAGAGGTGGACGAGGTTGACGATGGGCTTGCCACGAGCCGCGCGGCCGGCCTGAGGGACCTCGTGCACCTTGAGCCAGTACACCTTGCCCTTGTCGGAGAAGACGAGCAGGTAGCTGTGGGTCGAGGCGACGAAGAGGCTCTCGAGGAAGTCCTCCTCGCGCGCGACCGCCCCGGTCCTCCCACGGCCGCCGCGCCGCTGCGCGCGGTAGAGCGACACCGGGTTGCGCTTCACGTAGCCGGCGTGGGAGACGGTGACGACCATCTCCTCCTCGGCGATGAGGTCCTCGGTCGAGATGTCCTGGGCCTCGCCCTGGATCTCGGTGCGGCGCTCGTCGGCGAAGAGCTGCTTCACCTCCTTCAGCTCCTGGACGATCACGTCGAGGAGCACCTTCTCGGAGGCGAGGATCTCGCGGAGGCGACCGATGAGCTGCTGCACCTCGGCGAGCTCGTCCAGGATCTTCTGCCGCTCGAGCCCGGTGAGGCGCTGGAGCTGCATCTCGAGGATGGACTTCGCCTGGATCTCGGACAGGCCGAAGCGGGCGATGACGCCCTCGCGGGCGGTCTCGCGGTCCTTCGCCTTCTTGATGAGCTCGATGATCTCGTCGATGTGGTCGAGCGCGATCTGGAGCCCGGCGAGGATGTGCTCGCGCTCCCGCGCCTTCTTCAGCTCGAAGCGGGTGCGGCGCGTGACGACGTCGCGCCGGTGGGCGACGAAGCGCTCGAGCAGCTCGCGGAGGTTCAGGATGCGCGGCTGCCCGCCGTCGATGGCGAGGAGCATCACCCCGAAGCCGGTCTGCATCGCGGTGTGCGCGTAGAGGTTGTTCAGGACGACCTGGGCGACGGCGTCGCGCTTCAGCTCGATGACGATCCGCATCCCCTCGCGCGAGGACTCGTCGCGCAGGTCGGAGATGCCCTCGATCTTCTTGTCCCGGACCAGCTCGGCGATGTGCTCGACGAGCTTCGCCTTGTTCACCTGGTACGGAATCTCGCCGACGACGATCGACTCGCGCTCGGTCTTCGGGTGGACCTCGATCGCCGCGCGCGCGCGCACCTGGATCGTGCCGCGCCCCTTCTCGTAGGCGGCGCGGATCCCTTCGCGGCCCTGGATGATGCCGGCGGTCGGGAAGTCCGGACCGGGCACGAACCGCATCAGGTCCTGCACCGTCGCCTTGGGGTGCTCGACGAGGTGGATCACCGCGTCGAGCACCTCGCCCATGTTGTGGGGCGGGATGTTCGTCGCCATGCCCACCGCGATTCCCGACGAGCCGTTCACGAGCAGGTTCGGGAAGCGCGTGGGGAGGACGAGCGGCTCGGTGGTGGAGTCGTCGAAGTTCGGGCCCCACTCCACCGTCTCCTTCTCGATGTCGGCGAGGAGATAGTCGGAGAGGCGATCGAGCCGAGACTCGGTGTAGCGGTAGGCCGCGGCGGGGTCGCCGTCGACGGAGCCGAAGTTGCCCTGGCCGTCGATGAGCGGGTAGCGGAGGTTCCAGTCCTGCGCGAGCCGGACGAGCGCGTCGTACACCGCTGCGTCGCCGTGCGGGTGGTACTTCTTCAGGACCTCACCGACGACGCCGGCGCACTTCGAGTAGCGCTTGTTGTGGTGCAGCCCCTCGCTGTGCATCGCGTACAGGATCCGGCGGTGCACCGGCTTCAGCCCGTCGCGCACGTCCGGCAGCGCGCGGCCGATGATGACCGACATCGAGTAGTCGAGATACGACTTGCGCATCTCGTCTTCGATGTTGACCTGCGCGCGGTGGCCGTCCGGGGGGGGCGGCGGCGCAGGGACATCGGGCGGGGGAGGGGGTGGCAGGATCTCGTCGGGCATCGGCCTGTTCCGCTGCCGATCGCGCGGGTGCGCGGTGCTCCGGCAGAGGGTCGTTTCTAGCCGAATACCCCCGGATTTTCAATGGATTTGGGGGGTCGGGTAGGACGTGGACTTCGACTTAGACCTCGACCTGGTCCCAAACGTCCTCTCGAACCTCGCGTTAGCGTCGGTCGAGGTCGAGGACCAGGACCACGCCCACGCCCACGTTCGAAGCGGGCCGATTACCTTCCGGCCACGCCGATCCGGGCCGCGGCGCGGCGCACCCGGGCCGACTCGACCGGATGGTGCTCGTCCTGCTCCGTCATCTTGAGCAGGCGCTCCTGCGCTTCCTGGAAGGCGTGCCGCGCCCGCTCGACGTCGATGTCGGCGGCCGACTCGGCCGTATCGGCGAGGACGATCACGCGGTTGTCGGCGACCTGCAGGAACCCGCCGCCGACCGCGTAGTGGTGCTCGCGCCCGCCTTCCACGTAGGTCAGTCGACCGGGCTCGAGCGCGGTCATGAACGGCTCGTGGTTCAGCCGGATGCCGAAGCCGCCCTGCGCGCCGGGAGCGCGCACCTCGTCGCAGGTGACGGAGAGCATGCGCCTCTCGGGCGTGACGATGTCGAGCGTGAGAGCCATCGCTTGTCCCCAGCCGTTACCCGGCCGCCAGCTTCTTCGCCTTCTCGACCGCCTCCTCGATGCCGCCCACCATGTAGAAGGCCTGCTCGGGGAGGTCGTCGTGCTTGCCGTCCACGATCTCCTTGAAGCCGCGGATCGTGTCCTTGAGCTCGACGTACTTGCCTTCGTTGCCGGTGAACTGCTTCGCCACCTCGAACGGCTGGGAGAGGAAGCGCTGCATCTTGCGGGCGCGCGCCACCGTGAGCTTGTCGTCCTCGGAGAGCTCGTCCATGCCGAGGATCGCGATGATGTCCTGGAGGTCCTTGTAGCGCTGGAGCGTCTCCTGGACCTGGCGGGCGACCATGTAGTGCTCCTGGCCGACGACGAGCGGGTCGAGGATGCGCGAGGTCGAGTCGAGCGGGTCGACGGCCGGGTAGATGCCGATCTCGGTCAGCTTGCGGGAGAGCACGGTCGTCGCGTCGAGGTGCGCGAACGCGGTGGCGGGGGCGGGGTCGGTGAGGTCGTCGGCGGGCACGTAGATCGCCTGCACCGACGTGATCGCGCCGTTCTTGGTCGAGGTGATGCGCTCCTGCAGCTCGCCCATCTCGGTCGAGAGCGTCGGCTGATATCCGACGGCGGAGGGGATGCGGCCGAGGAGCGCCGAGACCTCCGAGCCCGCCTGCGTGAAGCGGAAGATGTTGTCGATGAAGAGGAGCATGTCCCGGTTCTCGACGTCGCGGAAGTACTCCGCGATCGTGAGCGCCGAGAGCGCGACGCGCGCGCGGGCGCCGGGCGGCTCGTTCATCTGCCCGTACACGAGCACGCACTGGCTCTTCGAGAGGTCGTCCTTGTTGATGACGCCCGAGTCGATCATCTCGTGGTAGAGGTCGTTCCCCTCGCGCGTCCGCTCGCCCACGCCGGCGAACACCGAGAACCCGCCGCGCTTCTTCGCGACGTTGTTCACGAGCTCCATGAGGAGCACGGTCTTCCCGACGCCGGCGCCGCCGAACAGGCCGATCTTGCCGCCGCGGAGGTACGGGGCGAGGAGGTCGAGGACCTTGATCCCCGTCTCGAACGCCTCGATCTTGACGTTCTGCTCGACGAGCGTAGGGGCCGCGCGGTGGATCGGCATCGTGCGCGTCGCCTTCACCTCGCCCCGCTCGTCCACCGGCTCCCCGATGACGTTCAGGATCCGGCCGAGCACCTCCTTGCCGACCGGCATCGAGATCGGCGCGCCGGTGCTCTTCACCGCCATGCCGCGAACGAGGCCGTCGGTCGAGTCCATCGAGATGCAGCGGGCGGTGTTCTCGCCGAGGTGCTGGGAGACCTCGATGACGAGGTTGTCCGCGCGCGCGCTGATGCCGGGGTTCGTCACCGAGAGCGCCGTGTAGATGTCGGGCAGCGCGCCGGGCGGGAACTCGACGTCGACCACGGGGCCGATGACCTGGGTGATCCTGCCGTGCTGAACGTTCGTGGTGGTGACCATGTCTACCTTTCCGGTCGCTACTTGAGCGCCTCGGCGCCGCTCACGATCTCCATCAGCTCCTTCGTGACGTAGGCCTGGCGCGCGCGGTTGTACTGGAGGGTCAGCATCGAGATCATCTCCTCCGCGTTCTTCGTCGCCGACTCCATCGCGCTCATGCGCGCGCCGTGCTCGGAGGCGGCGGACTCGAGGAGCGCGCGCCACACCTGCATGGCGACGTGACGCGGGATGAGATCCTGGAGGAGCGCCTCGCGGGAGGGCTCGTACTTGAAGTCAATGCCGGCCGCCGCCCCGGCGACCGGAGCGGTCTCGATGGGCAGGAGCTGGACCACCACCGGCTTCTGGGTGATCGCGCTCTTGAACTCGTTGTACGCGAGGAACACCGCGTCCACCTCGCCGGCGAGGTAGCGCTGGGCGTACTCCTCCGCGATCGCCTCCGCCTTCTCGAAGCGGAGATCGGCGTGCACGCCGGTGTAGTCCTTGCGCACCTCGAGCTTGCGCGCCTTGAAGAAGTCGCGCCCCTTGCGGCCGATGGTGGCGAGCTGGATCTTCTCGAACCGGTCTGCGCTCTCGGTGAGGAAGCGCTGCGCCCGCCGGGCGATGTTCGAGTTGAACCCGCCGGCCAGGCCGCGGTCGCTCGTGATGACGACCACCTCGGCGGTGTGCGGGGCCCGCGGCGCGAGGAGCGGGTGGGCCACCACCTCCTCGGCGGCGGCGCGCTCGGCGACGCGCGCGAGGGCCTGCTCGAGGAGCATCGCGTACGGACGGGTCTTGAGGACGGCGTCCTGGGCACGCCGCAGCTTCGCCGCGGCCACCATCTTCATGGCCTTCGTGATCTGCCGCGTCGACTTCACCGAGCCGATGCGGTTCCGGATGTCGCGCAGGGAGGGCACGGGAGCGTCGTCCTCGCCTTACGACTCGGCCTGGAAGATGCCCTGGAACTCCTTCAGGGCGGCGTCGAGCGCCTTACGGATCCCGTCGTCGAGCGCCTTCTTCTCGGCGATCGACCTCGCGACCTCCGGGTGGCGGCCGTCGAGGAACTCGAGGAGCTCCTTCATGTAGCGGCTGACCTGGTCGATCGCGACGTTCCGGATCCAGCCCTGGCCGCTCTCGTCCTTCTGCGTCGCGGCGTAGATCTGGATGACCTGCTTCTCGACCGTCATCGGCGAGTACTGTCCCTGCTTCAGCACCTCGACGAGCCGCGCGCCGCGGGCGAGCGTGTCCTGGGTGGACTTGTCGAGGTCGGAGCCGAACTGCGCGAACGCGGCGAGCTCGCGGTACTGGGCGAGCTCGAGCTTGAGCGAGCCGGCCACCTGCTTCATCGCCTTGATCTGGGCGGAGCCGCCGACGCGCGACACCGAGATGCCGACGTTGATGGCCGGACGGACGCCTTGGTAGAAGAGGTTCGTCTCGAGGAAGATCTGCCCGTCGGTGATCGAGATGACGTTCGTCGGGATGTACGCCGAGACGTCGCCCGCCTGGGTCTCGATGATGGGCAGCGCGGTGAGCGACCCGCCCCTTCCTTCTCGGACAGCTTCGCGGCGCGCTCGAGCAGGCGCGAGTGGAGGTAGAACACGTCGCCCGGGTACGCCTCGCGGCCCGGCGGGCGGCGGAGGAGCAGCGAGAGCTGCCGGTAGGCGACGGCGTGCTTCGAGAGGTCGTCGTAGACGATGAGCGCGTGGCGGCCCGAGTCGCGGAAGAACTCCGCCATGGTCACGCCGGTGTACGGCGCGAGGTACTGCATCGGGGCGGGGTCGGATGCGTTCGCGGCGATGACGGTCGTGTACTCCATCGCGCCGTGCTTCTTGAGCGTGTCGACGACGCGGGCGACGGTCGACTGCTTCTGGCCGATCGCCACGTAGAAGCAGATCAGGTTGTTGCCCTTGTTGTTGATGATCGTGTCGATCGCGACGGCGGTCTTGCCCGTCTGGCGGTCGCCGAGGATGAGCTCGCGCTGTCCGCGGCCGATCGGCACGAGGGCGTCGATCGCCTTAAGGCCCGTCTGCATCGGCTCGTGCACCGACTTCCGCTGCACGATCCCGGGGGCCTTGATCTCGATCTTGCGAGTCTGCTTCGTCGCGATCGGGCCGCGCCCGTCGATCGGGTTGCCGAGGCCGTCCACCACGCGGCCGAGGAGCGCCTCCCCGACCGGCACCTCGGCGATGCGGCCTGTCCGCTTGACCGGGTCTCCCTCGCGGATGTGCTCGAACTCGCCCATGATGGCGGCGCCGACGTTGTCCTCCTCGAGGTTGAGGACGAGGCCGCGCACGCCGTGCGGAAAGTCGAGCAGCTCGCCCGCGGCGGCGCCGGCGAGCCCGTAGATGCGGGCGACGCCGTCGGCCTGGGAGAGGACGCTCCCGGTCTCGGAGACGTCCACCTTCTTCCCGTAGTCCTTGATCTGCTCGCGGATGATGCGGCTGATCTCGTCGGCGCGGATTTCCATCGACCAATCTCCGGAAGTCTTGAGCTGCGTTGCGTAGGGATTGCTACCGCTTGAGCTGCGTGCGGAGGTCCTCGAGCTGCGTGCGGACCGATCCGTCGTAGACGAGGCTGCCAACCTGCGCGACGACCCCGCCCAGGATGGCCGGATCGACGACGCGGTCGAGCAGCACCTTCGCCTGGGTGGCCTGCGAGAACCTCTCCGCGATCGCGTGCGCGGCGCCGTCCTCGAGCTTGACCGCCGAGGTGATCCTGGCGCGCATCCGGCCGAGGTGCTTGTCAGCGAGGTCGCGGAAGGTGTCCACCACCGCCGACAGGTACGAGAGGCGGTTGCGGTCGCCGAGGAGGAGCAGCAGGCTCCGCGGCTCGGGGTCGAGCGAGAGGGCCGCGGCGAGCTTCTCGACGATCGCCCGGCGCTGCTCCCTCGAGTAGACGGGATTCGAGAGCACGTCCCGGAGGTCGGGAGAGCCCTCGACCGCAGTCTTCAGTGAGAGGAGGCTGTTCGCCCAGTCCTCCACCCGCCCCGTGTCGACGGCCAGGCTGAAGAGCGCCTTGGCGTAACGGCGGGCGATTGAACCGATGATCATGAGGGGGCGCGACGTAGCACGTGGGGGGCACACCGGTCAAGCGTGAAAGCCCCACGAGTCCGGGCGCTTCGCTCTCATTTGACAGCCTCGACCACCGCCTTACGTTCGCGTTGTCCAAAGGAGGTCGAAAAACATGGCGTTGATGACGAGATGGGAGCCCTTCAGGGACATTGCCCGGATCCAGGACGAGATGAACCGGCTGTTCGACGATCGTCTCTACCGCGGTAGCGAGTCGGTCGGCTGGACGCCCGCCTGCGACATCTACGAGGACGAGGAGAGCGTCACGCTCCGCTTCGAGCTCGCCGGTGTCGATCCCAAGGACGTGGACGTCCGGTTCGAGAATGGCGTACTCACGGTGAAGGGAGAGCGGAAGCTCGAGCGGGAGGACAAGCGGGAGAACTACCACCGCGTCGAGCGGTCCTACGGCACGTTTACTCGAGCGTTCTCGCTCCCCGCCACCGTCGATCCCGAGCGGATCAAGGCGGAGACGAAGCACGGCGTGCTGAACGTGACGCTGCCCAAGAAGGCCGAGGCGAAGCCGCGCCCGATCCAGGTGAAGGTGAGCTGAGGCGTCGCGCAGCCCCGCCGCGCGAATCCGAGGCAGGAGTGACGAGAGCGGGCCCCCGCGCCGGGGACCCGCTCTTCGCATCTCGTCGTTGCCGTTACCGCTTACGGGCTCGGCTTCACGGACTGAATGGGCGAGGGCGTCGCCGGCTTGGAAGGCGCCTTCTCGATGCCCTCCATCTTGCTCTGCCCCTCGAACACGACGCCCTTCTCGACCATGAGCGACGGGGTCTCGACGTTGCCGCGCATCCGCGCCGGGTGATGGAGCTCGACCGCGTTCTTCGCCTTGAGGTTCCCGTTGATCTCACCGTGGACGATCACGGTGCCGGCGTTGATCTCGGCGTTCACCTTCGCGCCCTCGCCGATGACGAGGACGTCGTTCGTGACGATCGTGCCGGTGAACTTGCCGTCGATCCGGACGGTCCCCTCGAACGTCAGCTTTCCTTCGAACTCCGAGCCGCGACCGAGCAGGGCATTGAGATCGCCGGAGCTCGCAGGGACGGAGGTGAGTTCATCGCGCTTCAGCATGGCCATGGGCTTCGGCTCCTCGTGGGATCTCTGTGTGGGGCTGGGCGCTCGGGGCCGATCGTCCGCGAGCTGCGGTGGCGCCTCTTCCTCGAGCTTGTTCCAGAAGGACATCTGGTCCTGTTTCGATGCGGCCCTTGACGGGCCAGCCGCCCACGCTGGGCGGCGACCCTATTACGCGCCGATCTTGGCGAGTATTCCGTCGAGCTCGTCGAGCGATGTGTACTCGACCTCGAGACGGCCGGCGACACCGGACTTGGGGACGACCCTACACCTGGCCCCCAGCCGGCGCTGCAGGCGCTGGGTAAGATCGCGCATCGCGGCCGTCTGGGCACCCTGTGCGGGTGCGGGCTTCCCCTTTCGGGTGAGTTGGCGGACCAGGGCCTCGGTCGCCCGCACGGAGAGCTGCTCTCGGACCACCCGCTGGGCCGCCCGGCGGATCGCCTCCTCTCCATCCAGGCCGAGGAGCGCCCGCGCGTGCCCCATGTCGAGGCCGCCGTCCCGCACCAGGTCGCGGACCTCGGACGGGAGCCCGAGGAGCCGGAGCGCGTTCGCGACGGTCGACCGCTCCTTTCCGACGCGCTGCGCGATCGCGTCCTGCGTCAGGCCGTGCTCCTCGATCAGCACCTCGTATGCCTCGGCCTCCTCGATCGCGTTCAGATCCTCGCGCTGGAGGTTCTCGACGAGGGCGAGCTCGAACGCCTGGCGCTCGCTCGCCTCGCGGAGCACCGCCGGGACCTCCTTCAGCCCGGCGCGCTGCGCCGCCCGCCAGCGCCGCTCGCCCGCGAGGATGCGGTACTTGCCCCCCTCGCGACGGACCAGGATCGGCTCCACGATCCCGTGCTCCCGGATCGACGCGGCCAGCTCCTCGAGCTTCTGCTCCTCGAAGCGCTTCCGCGGCTGATTCGGGTTCCGCTCGATCGCCTCGACCGGGAGCTGCAGGAGGCTCCGCCCGGGCATGGCGACGGCGGCCGAGGGTGGCGGCGCGGCATTCGACAGAAGTGCCGCCATGCCGCGGCCGAGGGCCGGCCTGCGCTTCTCTGCCATCGTCACGCCGCGCCTCCTTCGGCACCGAGGCGCGCGGTCACCTCGCGCGCGAGGTCGAGGTAGCTCTGACAGCCCTTCGAGGCGATGTCGTAGAGCAGGATGGGCTTTCCGTGAGAGGGCGCCTCCGAGAGCCGCACGTTCCGCGGGATCACCGTCTCGAACACCTGGTGGCTGAAGGTGCGGCGGATCTCGTCCGCGACCTGGTTCGAGAGGTTGTTGGCCGAGAACATCGTGAGGACGATCCCGTCCACCTTGAGCCCGGGATTGGCGCTCGTGCGGACGAGCTCGATCGTCTTCAGGACGTCGGCGAGCCCCTCCAGCGCGTAGTACTCGCACTGGAGCGGGATCATGACGCCCTCCGCGGCGACGAGGCCGTTCAGCGTGAGCAGGCCGAGCGACGGGGGGCAGTCGATGATGACGTACTCGTAGGCGGAGGCGATCTCGTCCACCGCGCGCTTCAGCCGGGACTCGCGCCCCTCGACGTCGGCGAGCTCCAGCTCCGCGCCGACGAGGTGCCTCGAGGCGGGGACGAGATCGAGGAACTTGAGCTCGGTCTTGCGGACCGCGTCGCGGAGCGGCAGGCCATCGATGAGCACCTCGTAGACGGACCTCTCGGCGTCGTCGCGGCGGATCCCGAGGGCGCTCCCGGCGTTCCCTTGCGGATCGACGTCGATGAGCAGCGTCCGGTGCTCGGCGGCGGCGAGCGAGGCGGCGAGGTTCACGGCCGTCGTGGTCTTCCCGACGCCTCCCTTCTGGTTCGCGATGGTGAGGATGCGGCTCATGGACCCGGCTTCCACGGGGAGCTCCCCGTCCGTCTGCTTCGCCACGTGACACCCCTCGGTTTTTCGCCCGGCCGGCAGGGCCGGGACGGCGCCACTCTGCCCCGCCGCTCTGACACCTGTTCCACGTGGAACGTCCGGGTGGGCGGGAGACCCATGTTCCACGTGGAACAACGCGGGCGGGCGGTCGCTTCCGCCCCCTGACGCGGGGTTCCGGGCCTTCGAATCAGGGGCACGCGAGCGCGGGCGCCCTGGCCGCCCGCGGCACCGCTCCTTCGATCCGGTTCGGACCGACACGCCGGGAGCACGCTGGCCGGCCGGGACACCGCTTCGCCGCAGGCGCGTCGGCGCCCGATAGAGCCGGCTCGCGCGCGGCTGCCGTGAACCCGTGTGGGCGCGGCTGCGGGGCTCGCGACCGCAGTGGCGCTGCGCGCCTGCGGTCGCTCGGACAATCCTCGCCGCGCACGGTCGTTCCGTGACGCGCGCGTTGCCGTTCACCCGAGCGGACGCCGCCGCGAAGCGGCTCCGCGGCGTCTCCGGCCGGCTGGCGCTCACGGACCGCTCGCGACGAGGCCCGTGAGCGCGCAGTCCGCCCGGAGGGCACCGCCCGGAGGGCACCGCCCGGAGGGCACCGCCCGGAGGGCACCGCCCGGAGGGCACCGCCCGGAGGGCACCGCCCGGAGGGCACCGCCCGGAGGGCACCGCCCGGAGGGCACCGCCCGGAGGGCACCGCCCGGAGGGCACCGCCCGGAGGGCACCGCCCGGAGGCGCTGAGCGCAGGCGCGGCAAGCGATCGATCCGCCGCCGCGCGCGTACGGTCCGAACGCCGGCGCGGAGCCCGGACCGCCGGCACCGCGCAGCGAAGTGCCGGCGGAAAATTCGGGCGACGCGCGCAACCGGACCTCTCGCCTTCCGCGCGCGTCCCCGCACCACCGGCGCGCCGAGCACCGCCGAAGGGCCGGTGCCCCGGGCGGCCAGCGCGTGGTCCGAGCATGGTCGAAGCGGTGTCGCGGCCGGCCAGCGTGCTGATCATTCGGCCCGGAATTTCCGCCAGCGAGCGCGCCGGTTCGAGCCAACTCGATCTACCCCGGCCGCCGCCAGCGCGCGATCGCCCGCGCCGCGTGCGACACCGGCAGCTCGTACTTCTCGAGCCCCTCGAGGACGAGCCCCGACGCGCGGCCGACCTCCTCGAGCCGCGCGCGGTCTGCTTCGCGCCCGAGCATGCCGAGCAGCACGCCGCCCTCCGCGAGGTAGCGCACGCCGAGCGGGACCCAGGCCTCCGGTTCCGCGAGGGCCCGCGACACGACCGCGTCGGCGCGCGGGAGCTGCTCGCGCTCGGGGTCGCCCTCCGCCCGGACCGCCACGGCGCGCACGTTCACGCCCAGCTCCGCCGCGACCGCCTTAACGAACGCGACCTTCTTCGCCACCGAATCGCAGCACGTGACGGCGAGGTCCTGCCGCGCGCAGGCGAGCGGGACCCCGGGGAGGCCCGCGCCGGAGCCGACGTCTAGGAGCGTTCGCGCGACCGCGACCGCGGGAAGGAGCAGCAGCGAGTCGACGAGGTGCTTCTCCGCCACCTCGGCCGGCGCGGTGATGGAGGTGAGGTTCACCTTCCGGTTCCAGGCGAGCAGACGGTCGGCATAGCGCTCGAGGAGAGCGAGCACGCCCGGGGGCAGGGCGATCTCGAACACCTCGAGCCCGCGGAGCAACGCCTCCTCGAACGCCCGGTCCATCGTGCCTCGCTCCGACCGCTACTTCCGGCGCCGCCCGATGGCCTCGTCGACCTCTGCGCGGTGCGCCGCCAGGTACTCCTCGACGTCGTGCTCCGTGAGCCCGAGGTCGCGCAGCACGCCTTCGTAGACGAAGCGGAAGCCCTCCTGGTAACGACCTTCCTGGAGCTCGAAGGACCGGCGCACCACGGCCGCCGAGAACAGCTTCTCCGCGCGCGTCTTCGCCTTCGCCACCTCGCCTCAGCCCTCTTTCCCGCCGCCGGCCTGGCGAGCGGGGATGATGAGGAGCTGGCGGAAGATCCCCTCACCCTCGCTGCGCGTCGACACGCCCTCGACGTCCACCAGCGCGAGATGTATCTGGCGGCGATCGCGCGCGCTGATGGGCGCGACGGCGAGCACCTTGCCCGTCTTCTTCGCAGTGGCGGCGAGCCGCTCGGCCATGGCCTTCACCGCCGGGTCGCCCTCCTCGCGGAAGCCGCCCACGTCGAGGTTCACCCACTTGCGCCCCTCGGCGCGCGGGTTCACGACGCGGTTCACGAGGTCCTGCACGGCCTCGACGAGCGCGGACGTCAGCTCGACGGCGTTGCCGGGACGCGGCGTCAGCGAGACGCCGATCGCCTCGGGCGTCTCCTTCACCGCGACGTCCACCGCGGCGCCGAGCCGCTCGAAGAGCCCCATGCAGAAGGCCATCGCCCGCGCGACCTTCTCGGGCGACTCGCGTGGAGGCGGAGCTTCCCGTCCGCTCGTCTCGTCCATGATCCCTCCCTCGCTAGGCCTTCGCGACGACCGCTTGCCGCTTCAGCATGAACTGCTGCTGCGCGATCGAGAGCACGTTGTTCACGAAGATGTAGAGCGTGAGGCCGCCCGGGACGAACAGCATCAGCACGCTGAAGAAGATGGGCATGAAGTAGAGCATCATCTTCGCCTGCGCGTTGTCCGCCGGCTGCGGCGAGATCTTCTGCATCGCGAAGGACGAGATGCCCATGGCCACCGGCAGGATGAAGTACGGGTCGTGCCGGGTGAGGTCGTTCATCCAGAGGAAGGGCTCGCGGTAGAGCTCGACCGAGGTCTGCAGCGTCGCGTAGAGCGCGAACCAGATCGGCATCTGCAGCAGCATCGGGAGGCACCCGCCGAGCGGGTTCACCTTGTGCTGCTGGTAGAGCTGCATCGTCGCCTGGTTCAGCTTCTCGCGGTCGCTCCCGAACTTCGCCTTGAGCTTCTCGATCTCGGGCTGCAGCTTCCGCATCTCGTTCATCGACCGTACCGACTTCGCGGTGAGCGGGAAGAGCAAGAGCTTCACGAGCACCGTGAGCAGGATGATCGCGACGCCCCAGTTGTGGATGAGGTTGTAGAACCAGCGCATCACGTACAGGAGGATGCGCGCGAAGAAGGCGAACGGGCGGGCCATCGCGCCGTAGTCGATGGCGGTGTCGAAGGCACGGCCGTAGGAGCGCAGCGTGTCGAGGTCCTTCGCGCCGCCATACACTATGAGTGATACGGTCCGCGTGCCCGCGTCGACGGGCACGCGCAGCGCGGCGAGCCCGCTGCCCTTCTCGGGGCCTCGCGAGAGCAGGCAGCCGCCCACCGGCTCCTTCGGCAGCGCCGCCGCGATGAAGTAGCCGGCGTCGACCCCGATCCACGAGACCGGCTGCTCGAACTTCTCCGCCCCCTGATCCCCGCCGAGGTCGAAGCGCTCCGTCTTGTCGCCGGCGCGGCAGACCGGCCGGATGACGTCGATGGGCGGCCCCGACAGCATGCCGCCCTTGTGCGCGTCCGGGGGCGTGTGCCCAGGGAAGAGGACCGCGACCACGCCGCTCCCCTGTGCGCCCGTCACCACGATGTCGAGCCCCAGCTCGAACGGCTTGCCGGTGAGGCGGTAGGTCTTGCGGACGTTCACGTTCCCGATCCGCCCCTCGAACTCGACCGATCGGTCGTCGCGCGAGACGATCCGCATCGGCGCGCGCGCCGCGGGATCCGTCGCGAGGTCCTGCGCGCCGCCGAGCTCGGGCGAGGCGACGACGGCGAGGAGGTAAGGCTGGTCCTTGGTCACGTGGACGAGGTCGAACTGCTCCGCCTTCCCTTTCACCTCGTGCCGGAACTTCTCGCCCTGCAAGACGAAGCTCTTCACCGCACCGCCGTGGCTCGTGAGCACGGCGTCGAACCCGCGGCCGGCGAGCTTCACGAGCTCCTCCGGCGCGTTCGGCGGCGGGGCGGGGACCGCGGGCACCGCCGGGCCGGCGCCCGGCTGCGTCCCGGCCGCGGCGGGCGCTCTCTCGCTCTGCGCCACCTCCGCCGGCCGCGGCTTCGCCGGTGGCGGCTTGGGCTGCATGTACTGCCAGATGATGAGGATCGCCACCGAGGCGACGGTTGCGATGACGATGCGACGGTTGTCGGGACCCAAGCAGAGACCTCGTGACGATCAGGGCACCGGATCGATGCCGCCGGGATGGAACGGGTGGCAGCGCAGGATGCGCCGCGCGGTGAGCCAGGCGCCCTTCGCGGCGCCGTGCTGCGTGAGCGCGCCCTCCGCGTAGGCCGAGCAGCTCGGGTAGAAGCGGCAGGCCGCCGGGAGCCCGGGCGCGATGAGCCGCCGGTAGGCGCCGACGAGGAGGAGGAGCGCTGCCCGGATCACGCGCGGGCCTCCGCGAGCTTCTCGCGCGCGACGCCGAGCGCGCGACGCGCGCCGTCGAGCCCCATCGTGGGCGCCCCCTTGCGCGCAACCACGACGAGGTCCACCGCCGGCAGCTCCGCCTGGACGGCGCGAAAGGCCTCGCGCACCCAGCGCTTCACGCGGTTCCGCGCGACGGCGTTCGCGATCTTCGAGGACACCGTGATCCCGATCCGCGGCCGGGTGCCGCCCGAGTCCAGGGCGAGGACGATCACCTCGCCCGAGTAGAGCCGCTTGCCGCGCTGCTGCACGAGCAGGAACTCCCGGCGGCGCCGCAGCCGCGCCGCGCTGGGTAGCGTCACCCCACGCTACTTGGTCGGGGCGGGGTTCGTGAGGCGCTTGCGTCCCTTGGCCCGCCGCCGCTTGAGGACGTTGCGACCACCAGGCGTCTGCGACCGCTTCCGGAATCCGTGGGTGCGGTTCCGGCGCTGCTTCTTCGGTTGATAAGTCCGCTTCATGGCGCGGCAAAGTCCCCGATCATTCGCAGGATGTCAAGGTTTCCCGATGGTTGCCGCGTTCGTGCGCCTGCCCGCCGTGGCGGCCCGCGCGGTGCCTCCTGAAAAGCCCGTCTTTCGCACCGGATGCACGACAGCCTTGATCACCTCGCGCGACCTTCGCTACCTTCCGCGACGCAACACGGGCTCCCCTGACTCCTCGTCGCCCGAGCGAAGAGTGAAACGCCACGGCGCGGATGCGCTCGCGGCGAAGGGGTGCATTTCGTTCTTCGGGGCGGGGAAGGCCCATGGAAGCAGCAGCAAGCTCGAAGAACCTCGGTGATCTCTGGTCGCGCATCGACTCGTACCTCCGCAGCCGCGTCCGCGCCGAGACCCATCACAAGTTCTTCGCGCCGCTCAGGGCCGTCGCGCTCGACGGTGATCGCCTCCAGATCGGCGCTCCCGATCGCTTCCACCGCGACTTCGTCGAGGACAACTACCGCGGGTTCTTCGAGGAGTTCGTCCCCGCGCTCGCGGGCGCTCCGCTCCGGATCGTCTTCGTCGTGGACGAGTCACCGCGCCCTGCCGCCACGCCGCCCCCCCTCGCGCTGGCGGCGCTCCGCCCCCCCGAGGCGGCCACCGCGGTGGACCCGCGCGAGGTGCGACCGAACTCGCGCTACACCTTCGACACGTTCGTGGTCGGCGAGTCGAACCGCTTCGCCTTCGCCGCGACGCAGGCGGTGGCGGCGAATCCCGGCAAGACCTGGAACCCGCTCTTCATCCATGGCGACTCGGGGCTCGGCAAGACCCACCTCCTGCACGCGCTCGCCCGCGCCATCATCGACAAGCAGGGCGGCGGCCGCGTCGCCATCGTCTCGTCCGAGCGCTACACGAACGACTTCGTCGACGCGATCAAGAAGGGCACCCTCGACGAGTTCCGGCGCAAGTACCGCGAGTGCTCCGCGTTCATCGTGGACGACGTGCAGTTCCTCGCCGGCAAGGAGAAGACCGCCGAGGAGTTCTTCCACACGTTCAACGAGCTGCACGACCACCACGTGCAGATCGTGCTCTCGAGCGATCGCCCGCCGAAGGATCTGAAGGGCCTCGACGATCGGCTCTGCTCCAGGTTCGAGTGGGGGATGCGGGTCCAGATCGAGCCCCCCGAGTTCGAGACCCGCGCGGCGATCCTCAAGAAGAAGGCGGAGGTCGAGGGTATCGATCTGCCCGACGACGTCACCGACCTCCTCGCCACGCACATCCGCTCGAACGTGCGCGCGCTCGAGGGCGCGCTCATGCGGCTCGCCGCGTTCGCATCCCTCAAGTCCCAGCCGATCACGGTGGTCCTCGCCCGCGACGTCCTCTCCGACGTCATCCCGCCCCAGGGATACCGGCCGCCGATCGAGCGGATCCAGGAGACCGTGGCCGCCCACTACGGCCTCACGGTCGCGAAGCTGACGAGCACCTCCCGCGAGCAGAAGGTGGCGCTCCCGCGCCAGGTCGCGATGTACCTCTGCCGGATCCTCGCCGAGGAGAAGCTCCAGGCCATCGCGGAGAAGTTCAACAAGAAGGATCACACCACGGTCATGGCCGCCATCGACCGGGTGAAGAGCTTGATCGAGACCGACGAGCCGGTCCGCGCCGCGGTGCAGTCCCTCACCTCGAAGCTCGCACCGTGACCCTGCGCCACCCGTCAGCGGGCGACGCGGCGGGGCGCGAGCTCCGCCGGCCGAAGGCGCTGCGGAGTGACTGCGCCCCCGCGCGGTGTGGACGGCCTGTGGATCCGCGGGCGGATGCCCTGGGGATCGCCCGTGGGCGGCTGTTGACAGGTTTTCTCGGCCCGCGCTACACAACCTCGACCCGAACGGATCCGGAAGGTTATCCAGGCTGAAAACACCAACCATTCCGGGACCTCGGCTCGCTTTCCCACAGCCAAGCGCCCCCTGCTACTACTGCGATCAAAAGAAGAAGAGGCTCTTCCCATGGAACTGAAGATCGCGACCTCGGAGCTTTCGAAGGCGCTCGCCCGCTCGCAGGGCATCGTGGAGAAGAAGAGCACGATGCCGATCCTCTCCCACGTCCTGCTCGAGGCGAAGAAGGACCAGACTCATCGTCTCGGCGACCGACCTCGACCTCGCGGTCTCCTCCGAGCACAGGGAGGGTTGCGAGATCCTGAAGGAGGGGGCCCTCGCCGTCTCCGCTCGCCACCTCTACGAGATCGTCCGCGCCCTGCCCGAGCAGCAGGTCACGCTCAAGAAGGCCCACAACAACTACCTCGAGCTGCGGAGCGGGCCGTCCGAGTTCCGCATCGTCGGCCTGCCCGCCGAGGACTTCCCCGCCCTGCCGCGATTCGAGAAGGTCCCGTTCGACGACGTCGACCCGCAGCTGCTGCTCGACATGGTCGAGCGGACCTTCTTCGCCGTCTCGACGCGACGAGACCCGCTACAACCTGAACGGCGTCTTCTTCGAGCCCTCGGCGGAGCTGCTCCGTCTCGTCGCCACCGACGGCCACCGCCTGTCGCTCGTGGAGCGCCCGCTGGGTGCCGCCTTCGGCCTGAAGCGCGGCGTCATCCTGCCGAAGAAGGGCCTCCAGGAGCTGCGCAAGCTGCTCGCCGAGGCGGCCGAGGCCGGTGGAGAGAAGAGCGAGACGAAGCTCGGGTTCGTCGAGAACAGCGCCATCGTGCGCCGCCCCGGCGTCACCCTGTCGATGCGGCTCATCGAGGGGCTCTTCCCGGACTACCGCCAGGTGATTCCGAAGGCGGGCGACAAGGCCGTGAAGCTCGGCCGCGAGCGGTTCCAGGAGACGCTCCGACGCGTCTCGCTGCTCTCCACCGACAAGGCGCACGCGGTGAAGCTCGAGCTCACGAAGGGCTCGCTCAAGGTGACCTCCCAGAACCCCGATCTCGGCGACGCGAAGGAGGAGGTGCCGGTCGAGTACGACGGCGAGCCCCTCAAGATCGGCTTCAACGCCCGCTACGTCTTCGACGTGCTCGCGGTGCTCCGGTCGAAGGACGTGTCCTTCGAGCTCGCCGACGACCTCTCCCCGGCGTGTCCTGCGCGGCGCGGAAGAGGTCGATCAGGGCTTCACCGCGGTCGTGATGCCGATGCGCATCTGAGCAACGGGCGCGTGCGGCTCCTCCGGCTCACCATCCGCGACTTCAGGAACCTCGCCGCGGTGGACCTCGAGCCATCGCCGCGCGCGACGATCCTTCTCGGCGAGAACGGCCAGGGGAAGACGAACCTCCTCGAGGCGATCTACCTCCTCGCGACGCTCAAGCCGCTGCGCGCCGCTCGGCTCGCCGAGCTCGTCCGCTTCGGGGAGGCGCGCGCCCAGGTCGCAGCGGACTTCGACGGCCCCGGGGGCGTCCGGCGCGCGGCGGTGCAGGTCGAGGCGGGGGGCCGCACCGCGTTCCTCGACGGAAAGCCCCAGGACCGGCTCGACGTCTACTTCGAGGGGCTGGCGGCGGTCTGCTTCGCGCCGGACGACCTCCTCCTCGTGAAGGCGGGGCCGGAGGGGCGCCGCCGCTTCGTCGACCGCGCCGCGTTCAACCGCTGGCCGGCGGTGCTCGGCGAGGTGCGCGAGTTCGTCCGCGCGCTGCGGGCCCGCAACGCGGCGCTCCGCACCGCACCGCCCGAGGTCGAGGCGAGCTTTCGCGCACCGCTCGTCCGCTCGGCGGCCCGCCTCCTCATCCGGCGCCTTGCCCTGGTCGACGAGCTCGGCCCCGCGCCTGTCCGCCGCGTTCGCCGAGATCTCCGGTCCCGGCGCGCCCGGTGCACTCCTCGCCTACCGGCCGCGGCGGGGTTGCCCACCGACGGGAGCGAGGACGACATCGCGGCCCGGCTCGGCGACGCTCCTGGCGCAGCGGGTCGATCGCGATCGCGATCGGGGGTACACCTCGGCCGGGCCGCACATGGACGACCTCGTCCTCGCGCTCGACGGCCGCGGCGCTCGCCTGCTACGGGAGCCAGGGGCAGCAGCGCGCCCTCGTGCTCGCCCTCAAGATCGCGGAGATCGAGAACCTACGGGCCGCGCTCGGCCGGCCGCCGCTGCTCCTGCTCGACGACGTCTCCTCCGAGCTCGATCCGGCCAAGAATCGGTACCTCCTCGCCTACCTCGCCGCGCTCCCCGCGCAGGTGTTTCTGACCTCGACCGATCGGCGTCTTCTCGAGCCCGCCGCGGGGCCGGAAACCGCCTTCTTCCGCGTGGAAAAAGGCGCCCTCGAGCCGCATCGTTTCGTGAATATTTTCGCGCGGTTGTTAGTTCCACTCGGGCGTTGAATCCGGCGTCCTTGCCTGCTACAAATCCAGGACCCCACAAAGCCGCGACACCGTTCGAGAACGACCGAGGAGTCCCACTGGAAACCGCCGAGAAGAGCGTTCGCCCGACCCCCGGGTCGGAGGAGCACGGGACTGAAGCGTTCAAGGTGGAGGAGTACGGGACCGACGCGATCAAGGTGCTCGAGGGGCTCGAGGCGGTCCGGAAGCGGCCGCACATGTACATCGGCGACGTGGGCGAGCGCGGCCTCCACCACCTCGTGTACGAGGTGGTCGACAACTCGGTCGACGAGGCGATGGCGGGGCGAGCGAACGAGATCAACGTCGCCATCCACGCCGACAACTCCATCACCATCGTCGACAACGGCTCGGGGATCCCGATCGGCCCGCACTCGACCGTCAAGGGGATGGACACGCTCGACGTGGTGATGACGAAGCTCCACGCCGGCGGGAAGTTCGAGTCGAACGCGTACAAGGTCTCGGGCGGCCTCCACGGCGTCGGCGTCACCTGCGTCAACGCGCTGTCCGAGTGGCTCAAGGTCGAGGTCTACCGCGACGGCAAGGTCTTCGCGCAGCGCTACGAGCGCGGGCAGCCCGACCGGCAAGGTGACCGCCGATCGGCGAGACGCAGCGCCGCGGCACGAAGGTCACCTTCAAGCCCGACCCCACCATCTTCGAGATCACCGAGTTCTCGTTCGAGACGCTCTCCGGGCGGCTGCGCGAGCTCGCCTTCCTGAACGCCGGCCTCAAGATCACGATCGAGGACGAGCGCAGCGGGAAGAAGCACGAGTTCCTGTTCAAGGACGGCATCCGCGAGTTCGTCGCGTACCTGAACAAGGCGCGCGAGGTCCTCTTCAACCCGCCCATCGCGCTCAGGCAGGAGGTCGAGACCGAGCGCGGCACCGCCCTCGTCGAGATCGCGCTGCAGTGGAACGACGGCTACGACGAGAAGGTCTTCGCCTTCGCGAACAACATCCACAACCACGAGGGCGGCACGCACCTCATCGGCTTCAAGACCGCGCTCACCCGGACCATCAACGACTACGGGCAGAAGAACAACCTCTTCAAGGACCTGAAGGAGGAGCTGCCCTCCGGCGACGACATGCGCGAGGGGCTCGCCGCCGTCGTCTCGATGCGGCTCCCGGGCGCGAGCTTCGAGGGGCAGACGAAGACGAAGCTCTCGAACACCGAGGCGAAGAGCATGGTCGAGACCATGCTCAACGAGAAGCTCGGGGCCTTCCTCGAGGAGAACCCCAACGTCGCGAAGCGGGTCTGCGCGAAGGTGGCCGACGCGGCGCGCGCGCGCATCGCGGCGCGCAAGGCGCGCGAGACGGTGCGGCGCAAGGGGGCGCTCGACGGCGCGTCCTTGCCGGGCAAGCTCGCCGACTGCCAGTCGCGCGATCCGAAGGAGTCCGAGCTCTTCATCGTCGAGGGAGACTCCGCCGGCGGCTCGGCGAAGCAGGGGCGCGACCGCCGCATCCAGGCGATCCTCCCGCTGCGCGGGAAGATCCTGAACGTCGAGAAGGCCCGCTTCGACAAGATGCTCTCGTCCGAGGCGATCGCGACGATGATCACCGCCCTCGGGACCGGCATCGGCCCCGAGGAGTTCGACGTCTCCAAGGTCCGCTACCACAAGATCGTCATCATGACCGACGCCGACGTGGACGGGAGCCACATCCGCACGCTGCTCCTCACCTTCTTCTTCCGGCAGATGCCGCAGATCGTGGAGAAGGGGTACCTCTACATCGCGCAGCCGCCGCTGTACCGCGTGCAGAAGGGGAAGAAGGAGCACTACCTGAAGGACCAGGCGGCGCTCGACGAGTATCTCCTCACGATCGCGACGGAGAAGGCGAAGCTCATCGCGGGCGAGCTCGTGATCGACGGCCACGATCTGAAGCGGCTCGCGGAGTGCGCCATCACCTACCGCGCCATCCTCGCCCGGGTCGACCGCCGCCGCGACAGCCGCATCGTCGACGCGGCGATCCAGCTGGGCGACCTCGATCTCTCGCTGCTCAAGCGGCACGAGGAGGTGAAGGAGCAGGTGCAGAAGATCTACGACAAGGCGCAGAAGCTCCACCCCGAGCTCGAGGTGCGCCTCGCGAAGATCGAGCGCGACGAGGAGCACGGCTGCGACTCGCTCGTCTACCAGACCACCATGGCGGGCGCGCCGCGCGACACGCGGCTCGATTACGACTACCTCTCCGGCCCGGAGTGGGGCGAGCTCGCCGCGCTGCACGCGGCGCTCGCCGAGATCGGGCCCGGCCCCTACCGGATCGAGAAGGCCGAGGGCGCGGAAGAGGTGGACGACGTCTTCGCCGCCGTCGAGGCGCTCAAGAAGGCGGCCGCCCAGGGGCAGAACATCCAGCGCTACAAGGGGCTCGGAGAGATGAACCCCGAGCAGCTCTGGGAGACCACCATGGATCCGGAGCGGCGCACCATGCTGCAGGTCCGGGTCGACGACACCGTCGAGGCCGACGAGGTGTTCTCGATCCTCATGGGCGACGCGGTCGAGCCGCGCCGGGAGTTCATCGAGAAGCACGCGCTCGACGTCCAGAACCTGGACGTGTGAGCCCCGCTTCCATTCGACCAGGCGAGAAGGGACACACCATGCCGCGCGCCGCGTTCGTCGCCCTCGGCACCTACGTCCCGGACCGCGTCGTCACCAACGAGGAGCTGACGACCCTCATGGAGACGACCGACGCCTGGATCCAGGAGCGCACCGGGATCCAGGAGCGGCGCTGGGTTCGCGAGGGCACCGAGAACTCGGACCTCGCCCTCGAGGCGACGAAAAAGGCGCTCGACCAGGCCGGCTGGAAGCCGTCGGACATCGAGGCGATCGTCTACGCGTCGCTCTCGTCCGATCACATGTTCCCCGGGGACGGGTGCTTCCTCAACGCGAAGCTCGGCATCCCGGGCGTCCCGGCCATCGACATCCGCAACCAGTGCACCGGCTTCATCTACGGCCTGTCGGTGGCGGACGCGTGGATCCGCACCGGCATGTACCGGCGGATCCTGCTCGTCGGGTCGGAGATCCACTCGACCGGCCTCGACGTCTCGACCCGGGGCCGCGACGTCACCGTGATCTTCGGCGACGGGGCCGGCGCCGCGCTCCTCGAGGCGACCGACGATCCCGAGCGTGGCGTCCTCTCGTGCCACCTCCACGCGGACGGGCGATTCGCGACCGACCTCTTCTGCGACGCGCCGGGGTCGATGTACCACCCGCGCGTCTCGGCGCAGATGATCGAGTCCGCGGCCGTGTATCCCAAGATGGAGGGGCAGAAGGTCTTCAAGCACGCCATCGTCCAAGATGCCGGCGGTGATGAAGGAGGCGCTCGCGAAGAACGGGCTCTCCGACGAAGGACCTCAAGGTGCTCGATCCCCCACCAGGCGAACCTCCGGATCGCCAGATGGTCCAGCGCTCGCTCGGGCTCCGCGACGACCAGGTCTTCAACAACATCCAGCGGTACGGCAACACCACCGCGGCGTCGATCCCGCTCGCCCTCGCGGAGGCGGTCGAGGCGCGCGGCGTCAAGCGCGGCGACCTGGTGGGCCTGTGCGCCTTCGGGGCCGGCTTTACCTGGGCGAGCGCCCTGGTACGCTGGTAGAGCCTTTGGGCCAGCGGGAGAGGGGCCCGCTCGAGTGCACCGCGCGGAGGGAGCGCACGCCGAGAGCAGGGTCGCCCGTGCGTCGCATCGGTTCTGAGGCGTCGTCCAACGGCAGGACTGCGGACTTTGGATCCGCGTATGAAGGTTCGAATCCTTCCGCCTCAGCCAGTTCCGCCTCGAAGCCGGCGAACCTGAGGGCGGAGCTCCGGCCGCTCGGCCGTCCTTCGCACGTCGTGCTCGTCGCGCTCGGCGGGGTCCCCGCGAAGCTCGTGGAGGCCGCGGGCGACGCGGTGCAGTCGACCCTCGACGTCGTCGCGCGGCCGATGCCGCCCCTGGACCGGCCGCAGTACGCGTACAACAAGGACCGAGGCCAGTACCACGCCACCTCGATCCTGCGCCGCCTCGCCTCGCTTCCGGCGAAGGACGGCCCGGTGGTGGGGATCCTCGACGTGGACCTCTTCCTCCCGGACGCCGCGTACGTGATCGGCGACGCCGATCGAGACGCCGGCGCGGCGCTCTTCTCGCTCGCGCGGCTCTCCAGCGGGGACCCGGCCGCCGTCCGGCGCCGCGCGCGCATCGAGACGGTCCACGCCGCAGGCCACCTGCTCGGGCTGTCCCACTGCACCGATTTCCGCTGCGCCATGTTCTTCTCGCGGGACGCCGCCGACTCCGATCGAAAGGGGACCGGGCTCTGCGCGAGCTGCCGGGCGGCGCTCGGGCTCACGCCGCGATGAGCCTGTGCCATCCTTCGACTCCGCGCCCGGCGTAGCCGGGCGCTACGCTCAGGACGAACGGATGGTGCTCTGCCAACGCCAGAACGCGAGCTGCGGCGCGTGCTGCGGGCTCTACAACCGCACGGACCTGGCGCGGGGAGCGACCCTCGCGGCGCTCCGGCGCAGCACCCGCGTGCTCGCGGTGACGCCGCGCACGCGAGACGCGTTCGCCGCGGCGGCGCGGACCCTTGCCGAGAAGGGCTCGCGTCCGCTCTTCCCCTCGGTCCGGGTCTGCGCGCTCCTCGGGTTCCTCGACGCGGCAGAGCGGCGGATCGGCTGCCTCGCCCATCCGGCGGCCACGGGCGGCGCGGACCTGCGCGACTGCGGCGCCTACGACGCGGGAACCTGCGAGAGCTTCCTCTGCCCATCGGTGTCGCGGCTCTCGGAGGACGAGGCCGGCATCGCCGAGGAGGCATCGGGCGACTGGTACCTCTACGGTCTGGTCGTCACCGACGTTCCGTTCCTCCGCGCCGCGCTCGACGCGGTCGCGCACGGAACCGGGACGACGATCGAGCGCCGGCACCTCCGGGAGGGCCCGTTCCGGGCTGCCCTGCGACAGCTCCTCGCCTTGAAGGAGGAGCTCGCACCGGGGTCGGAGGGACTCTTCGGGGCATTTGCGTCGGGGGCAGCCGCATCCGACTCCTCCGGCAGCGCGCCCCGTGGCGTCGATCCCTGCGACGCCATCCTCACCTGCATCGGCGCAGATCCCCGGAGCGGGAACGACCTCGACCGGATCGCGGCGGAGGTGCGGCGGCGCCTCGACCGCTGCGTCGCAGCCTTTCCCGCTCCAACGCCGCGCTGATCCGCCCCGGCGCCATCAGGCGGCGTGCGCGTGCGCCGGTCCGCACCGGTGTTTCGGCCCGCTCCGGACGGGCGCCGCGAGCCTGGCGCGCTGCTCCGGACCGAGCGTCGCGTGGATCCGGGCGACCCCTTCGGCGACGCGGACGCGGAGCTCGGTGGCTCGCGCGAGCCGCACGTCGAGGGCGCTCGCCACGCGCGTGGAGTCGAGCGCGGGCTCGGCGAGGAGGTCTGCCAGGTCCGCGCGGAGCCCTCGCGCGTCGTGCCGCAGCGAGCGGACGAGCTCGGCGAGCGCGTCGGTCTCCGCGAGGACCGCGCGCTCCTGGTCGGGCGTCGCGCCGATGCGCCGGAGCAGCCGGCGCGGGCCGAAGGGACGTCGCCGCGAGAAGTGGCGCCACGCGGCACCGCGGGCGAGCGCGCCGAGGAAGAGGACGGTGGCGGCGCCGAGGGCGCCGGAGAGGAACGGGGTCATTCAGGTCTCCTTTCGCGAGTCACGCCAGGAAGCCTGAGCCGCGGGGGCTGCGCGCAGGCTTCGCGGACGTGAAGAAGCGTGAAGGCGGCCGAGAGGACCCGCCGCCGCGCGGTCAGACGAGGCCGGCTCGTCGCGCGACGTCGAGGATCGCGTCGGCGATGGGGCCGGGCGTCTCCTCCTGCGGGTAATGTCCGGCGATGACGCGGGTCACCACGGCCCGGGGGAGCGCGTCCGCGACGCCGCGGAGCGCGCGGCCCAGGACCGGATCGCGCTCGCCCCAGACGATGGCGGCCGGGCCCGCGAACGATCTCGCGACGTCGAGCGAGCGCCGGAGCGGCGCGAGCGAGGGGTGAGCGGGGCCGATCGGGACCATCCGGGCGAGCGCCAGGGGGGCGGCGCGGTCGCGCAGGCGCCGGAGGGGCCAGCGGTAGGCGCGCGCGACGTCGCCCGAGATGGAACCGCGATCCGCCTGGGCGAAGCGGAGAACGTTCTGCGGGAACCCGAGCAGACGGAACGCCAGGTCCGAGGCGACGGGAAGGTTCGCGAAGCGGTGGAAGAGCGTCGGTCGGGCGCTCGCGCGCGGCGGCCCCACCCCGGTGTTGGTCACGACGAGCCCGGCGAGGCGCCCCGGCCGGTCGGCGAGCGCGGCCAGGCCGATGGGTCCACCCCAGTCGTGCAGGACGAGGACGAGCGGCCCCGTCGGCGCGACGGAGTCGAGGAGCGCACCGATCGTGCGCGCGTGGTTCTCGAGGGTGTGGAACCCGAGGGCGCGCGGCTTCTCCGACAGGCCGAGGCCCGCGAGGTCCGGCATGACGAGGCGGAGGGGCGCGCCCGCGAGACGCGCCGCGACGTTGCGCCAGAGGAATCCCCAGGTCGGGTTCCCGTGGAGGAGGATCACCGCGGGCCCCGACCCCGCCTCCATCACGTGAAGCCGCGTCCCCGCTGCGTCCACGAGGAAGCGCTCGAACGGGAGCGCGCGCGCGATGAAATCCGGGAGCGGCGGCGCGGGGAGGCGCGGCATCCTACTTCTTCCCCGCGGAGTCGAGCCCGGCCGCGACGATCTCGGCCACGTCCAGCACCCGGACCGACTCCTCACGTCCCGCGTCCGCGATCCCGTCCTTCAACATCGTCAGGCAGAACGGACACGCCGTCGCGACGACCCCGCCCGCCTCGCCGAGCGTGGCGATCGCCTCGTCGGCCCGGTTGCGGTTCACGCGCGAGCCGATCTTCTCCTCGAGCCAGAAACGCCCGCCGCCCGCGCCGCAGCAGAACCCCTGCCGCCGGTTGCGCGGCATCTCTCGCACCGAGGCGCCGGCGCTCCGGAGCGCGTCGCGCGGCGGCTCGCAGATGCCGTTCCAGCGGGCGAGGTAGCACGGGTCGTGGAACGTCACCGCGCCGAGCCCGGCGGCGACGGACGGCGCGAGCCGTCCCTCGCGCACGAGACGCGCCACGAGGTCGGCGTGGTGGACCACCTCGTAGCGGCCGCCGAACTGCGGCAGCTCGTTCGCGAGGGCGTTCAGGCAGTGCGGGCACTGGACGATGATCTTCCGGACGCCGTGCCCGTTCAGCGTCTCGACGAGCGCCTGTGCCTGCATCTGGAACAGGTACTCGTTGCCGAGCCGGCGCGCGGCGTCTCCGGTGCAGGTCTCCGCCTCGCCGAGGATGGCGAACGACACCTTCGCCTCGCGCAGGATCCGCACGATCGCGCGCGAGACTTTCTTCTGCCGGTCGTCGAACGCCCCGGCGCACCCGACGAAGAAGAGCCACTCGAACTCGCCGTCCGAAGCGCGGGGGAGCGAGAGGTCCTCGCACCACTCGGTCCTCTTGTTCGAGCCGATGCCCCAGGGGTTCCCCTGCGTCTCGATCCCCTTGAACACCCGCGACGCCTCGTCGGGGAAGGAGGACTCGACGAGGACCTGGTGCCGGCGCATGTCCACCAGGCGCGGCACGTTCTCGATCAGGACCGGGCAGGCGGTCTCGCACCAGCCGCAGGTGGTGCAGGCCCAGAAGGTCTCGGGCGGAACGACCGTGGTGATGCGCGGCAGCGCCGAGGAGGCCGCCTCCTTCGCGGCGGCCTCCTTCGAGCGCGCGAGCGCGGTGAGCGGCGGCGCGACGTCCGCGAGGTGGCGGCGGATCGCGCGGTTCACCTCCTTGTGGCTGAGCGGCTTTCCGGTGACGTAGGTGGGGCAGTGGGTCTGGCAGCGGCCGCACTCGGTGCAGCTGTAGACGTCCCAGGCGTCCTTCCAGGAGAGGTCCTTCACCGTCGCGGTCCCGAAGCTCGCGTCCTCCGCCTCGAGGTCGAGCTTGCGGAGCGCCGCCGCGGGCGGGAGCCGGGCGAACAGGACGTTCGGGAGCGCCGTGATGATGTGGAAGTGCTTTCCGTACGGCAGCGCGTTCAGGAACACGAGGATGAGCGCGAGGTGGAGCACGAGCGAGACGATCACCGTCATCCGCAGCGCTTGCCAGCCCGCGCCTTGGAGCGCCACCGCCCCGAGCGATCCCGCCGGTGCCGCCCAGGAGCCCGGGTCTCCCCGGAGCGCCCGAAGCGCACCGTCGAAGGCGATCTCCGTCACCATGAGGCCGGCGATGAAGAGGAGGATCACGATCCCCTCCGTCGACCGGGTGACGCGATCGGGCTTCGTCACGAGGCGGCGCCAGAGGAAGCCGGCGACCCCGACGAGCGCGGCCAGGACGACGACGTCCTTCGCGAAGAGGTAGACGCGGCCGAGCGGAGCGTCGTCGGCGAGCAACGGCAGGTGAAAGCCGAGAGAGAACCCGACGCCGAAGAGCGTGATGGTCCGGAGCGCGAGGACGAGGAACGCCGCGAAGATGGTGACGTGGAGGAGCCCGGCGGTGCGCTCCTCCGGATCGACGAGCCGCTTCTGCCCGACCCCGAACGCGAGCAGGGCACGCACGCGCTCCCCGACCCGATCCGTGCGCACCTCGCGCCGGAGCGCGCCGAGCGGCGCGAGCCGGCGAACCATCGTGAACACGAAGGCGACGAGGCCGAGGACGAGCAGCGCGGCGGTGAGCGCGGGAGCCATGTGGAGCCGACGCTACCAAACCCTGTCGCACCCGCAACCCGTCAGACGGAGCGGCCGCCCCGGCGCTGGAAAAGAGAGGGGGCCGCCCGCAGCGCGGACGGCCCCCCGGTCGAGCGGACAGGACAATCAGTGGCGCGAGCGCTCCTGAGGCTGTGCGCGCTCGTCCTTCCGATCCTTGTCCTTCTTGTCCTTGTCGTCCTTCTTGTCGCCCCGCTCCCCGCGATGAGCAGCGGGCGCGGGCTGGGCGGCGGGGGCCCGTTCGGTCGGAGGAGCTGCCGACGGCCCGCGGCCGCCGGGCGCGGGGGCAGGCTGCGTCACCACCGGTGCAGGCGGCGCGGCGTGTCCGGGAGGCGCGCCGCCGTGGCCGGGCGGGACGGCCCTGCGGCCGCGGTCGTCGCGGGGGTTCGGCATCCCGTACGCGGGCGGCGGCGACTGGCCCGGGGGCGGTGCCATCGCGGGCGGCGAGACCTGCCCGGGAGGCACGCCGCCGTGGCCGGGAGGCAGGTTTCCGTAACCGGGGGCATCGTCGCGGTGTCCGCGGCCGCGGTCGTCGCGGGGGTTCGGCATCCCGTACGCGGGCGGCGGCGACTGGCCCGGGGGCGGTGCCATCGCGGGTGGCGAGACCTGCCCGGGAGGCACGCCGCCGTGGCCGGGAGGCAGGTTTCCGTAACCGGGGGCATCGTCGCGGTGTCCGCGGCCGCGGTCGTCGCGCGGGTTCGGGACCACGTACGTCGGCGGAGGTGGCTGGTTCACCGGCGTGGGGATCCCGGGCCGGCCGGTCTGATACGGAGGGGGGGCGGGCTGGTAGGGAGCGGGCCGCGGTGGAGGAGGCATGGCCACGGGACGAGTGGGGCGCGGCCGGACCTGCCAGTAATTCGCCGGCGGCGGCCGGTTCTGCCGGTACGGACCGACGTAGACCCACCCGCGCCCGCGGCGGTATTCGAAGTCGCGGAGCGGAGGCGGCGCGTAGTCGTGCGTGTGTGGTCCGGAGATCCTGCACCACGCGCCGCCGGGGAGCGGGTGCCCCGCGACGTACGTGAACACGTATGGGCCGCGGTACCAGTAGTAGCCGTTCTCGACGACGTAGTGGGCCGGCTGCTCGGGGTAGTAGTCGTGAACGTGTGCGGCCGGCTCGAAGCACCAGCCGCCGCCGAGAGACTCCGGGACGAAGTGCTCTCCGTAGAACCAGACCTGCGGGGGCGGAGGTGGCGGGAGCGGCTGCGCCATCGGAGGAGGGGCGGGAGGCGGAGCATCGACCACCACCGTCCGGGTCCGCTGGGCCGGCACCACGATGCAGGCCGCGAGCGCGAGCAGCGACACGGTCGAGAACAGACGTTTCATCGGCATCTCCTTCGACGAGGGGACCCGCACCTGTCAGACGGCCGGGGCGCGCCCGGCATTCACGGCACGGCTGCGCCGCGGATGTCCGCATGTTAGCAGCGGGTGAGCCGTCGCCAAATGCGTGGCGATGTCGGACATCCGCTCAGTGAACGACGCGCAGCTCCTGCAGCCCGAGCCGAGAGGAGGCGTAGCGCCGCAACACGGCCCGGTACGCGTCCGCGCTGCGCGGGCCGGCCACGAGCCACTCCTCGCCGATGACGAGGGCCGGCGCGGACTCGATCCCCTTCTCTCGCGCGTCCTCGAACACGTCGAGCACCCGCCGCTCCGTCGCACCTCCGGCGAGCGCGCTCGCGAGGCGCCCGACGTCGAGCCCAGCCGCACTGGCAAGCTCGTAGAGCACGTCACGCCGGGTCGCGTTGATCCCGCGGACGAGCGCTGCGTCGCGCAGGGCAGCTCGGAACGCCGCCCCCCTCCCACCTCCCTGCAGCCGCGCCGCCTCGAGCGCCGCGAGCGCCGGCACGGTCGAGAGGGGGGGATCGTCCGAGAGCCAAAGGTCCGGCGTCGTCCCGGCCGCCTCCGGTTCGCGCGCCGCACGGCGCGCGGCGCGTACCAGCGCGCGCCGCTCCTGTGCCGAGAGCGCGCGTGCCTCGGCGCGGAGCGGGAACGGCTCGAGGCGGAGCGGAAGGAACGGCCCGGGAACGTCCTCCAGCGCCGTCCGGACCCGCCGCTCGGCTACCAGGCACCACGGCGAGAGCGGGTCGTCGTAGAGCACGACCGATACGAGATCGGCGGGCATGGTCCGGGGCGGCAAGGCGCAGATTGTACCCATCGGGTCCGACGCGGCACGAGGGGCAGGCGCCCGCCTGGCCGCTGGCTGGCGCTACACGGGGTGGCTGCCCGCCGGGCGAGAGAGCCGCGCGTGCGCGTACTCCACCGCGTGCTCCACGTAGAGCGTGGCGATGTCCATCCGCGTGGCGGGCTCGAGCCCCTCGAAGCCGGGCGAGCAGTTCACCTCCATGATCTTCGGGCCGGTGCGCGCCTCGAGCATGTCCACGCCGGCCACCTCGAGCCCGATCACCCGCGCCGCCTTCACCGCCGCCTCGGCGTACTCGCGCGGCGAGCGACGAGCGCCTCGGCGTCGCCGCCGCGGTGGATGTTGGAGCGGAACTCGCCGGCGCGCGCGTGCCGCCGCATCGCCGCCACCACCCGGTCGCCGATCACGAGCGCGCGCACGTCGCGCCCGCGCGACTCGGCGACGAACTCCTGGAGGAGGATCTCCTGGCCGAGCGTCCAGAGGGTGTCGAGCATCCCCTGCGACCTCGGCCATGGTGTTGGCGATCATCACGCCCACGCCCTGCGTCCCCTGGATGAGCTTGATGATGCAGGGGAGGCCGCCCACCATGCTCGACCGCCTGCGCCACCTCGTCGCGGTAGCGGCACATCACGGTGCGCGGGATGTCGATGCCGAAGCGCGAGAGCAGCTGCAGCGCGCGCAGCTTGTCGCGCGAGCGCGCGATGGGCACGGCGTCGTTCAGGACCGGCACGCCCATCATGTCGAGCTGGTTCACCACCGAGAGGCCGTAGCCGGTGATCGACGCGCCGATGCGCGGGATGACCACGTGCACGTCGGTCGCGAGGAGCTCGTCGCCCCGGTAGAAGATGCGCGGCCGGTCGCGGCCCAGCACCATGTTGCAGCGGAGGGTGTCGAGCACGCGGGCGCGTGGCCGAGGGCCTCGCCGCCTCGACGAGCCGCCGGGTCGAGTAGAGCTTCGGGTTCCGCGAGAGGATGACGATGCCGAGGCGCGGCCGCCCCCCGGACCTGGAGCTTCGGGCGCGCGACCTTCCGGCGCGCGGGCTCTTCACGAGGCGGGGGCATGCGCGGCCAAGGTTATCGGCGCGCGCGTCGGGGCCGCAACGCGCGGCGGCTCGCCGGAACAGGTTCGTTGATCGCCTCCCCTCCCGCTGCTAGAACCCAAGTCTTTCCAGGGCGACAGCAGAGCCGTGGACTACAAGGAGACGATCCACCTCCCGAAGACCGACTTCCCGATGAAGGCGAACCTGCCGCAGCGGGAGCCGGAGATCCTGCCGGCAGTGGGAGGAGCAGGCGATCTTCCGCAAGCTGGTGGCGCAGAACGCGGCCGCCCCGGCGCGAAGCGGTTCGTCCTCCACGACGGGCCGCCCTACGCGAACGGCGACATCCACATCGGCCACGCCCTCAACAAGATCCTGAAGGACATCATCGTCAAGTACCGCAACCTGAAGGGCGAGGTGGCCGACTACGTCCCGGGCTGGGACTGCCACGGCCTGCCCATCGAGCTGAAGGTCGACAAGGAGCTCGGCTCGAAGAAGCGCGAGATGGACCGGCCCGCCGATCATCGCGGCCTGCCGCGCGTACGCCGCGCAAGTGGATCGACGGCAGCGCGAGTAGTTCAAGCGGCTCGGCGTCTTCGGCCGCTGGGAGGAGCCCTACGCCACGATGGCGCCCGGGCTACGAGGCCGACGATCGGTCCGCGCGCTGGCGCGCGCCGCCGAGCAGGGCTTCCTCTTCCGCGGCAAGAAGCCGGTCTACTGGTGCACCACCGACCGGACCGCGCTCGCCGAGGCCGAGGTCGAGTACGAGGACCACACCTCGCCGTCGATCTACGTCGCCTTCGACGTCGTCGGGCGCGCTGCCCGATCCGAAGCTCGCGGGGCAGCAGCGCGCGGCTCGTCATCTGGACCACCACGCCCTGGACGCTGCCCGCCAACCTGGCGGTGGCCGCCCACCCCGAGTTCACCTACGTCGCCTACGACCTGCGCGGGCAGGTGGTGGTCGTGGCGAAGGACCTGCTCGCGCGCTTCCTCGCCGACGTCGCGCCGGACGAGCTGGCGCTGACCGACGCCCCGCACCCGCACTCGCCCCAGGCCCACGAGGCGGCCACCGGCGGCGGCGGCACGGTCGCGACCGCGCACCTCGCGCACCCGGCGCGCGTCCTCGCGCACCTCGAGGGCAAGGCGCTCGAGGGCGTTCGCTACCGCCACCCGTTCATGGAGCGCGAGTCCCCGGTCATCCTCGGCGAGCACGTGACGCTCGAGGCCGGCACCGGCCTCGTCCACACCGCGCCCGGCCACGGCCAGGAGGACTACGAGGTCGGGCTGCCGCTACGGGCTCGAGATCCTGAACCCGGTCGACGGCGCCGGGCGCTTCACCGCAGGAGGCGGGGAAGTACGCCGGGCAAGAAGATCTTCGAGGCCAACCCGGAGATCGTGACGCGACCTGCACGCCTCGGGGCACCTGCTCTCCGACCCGAGCGCGAAGCTCCGGCACAGCTACCCGCACTGCTGGCGCTGCCACAAGCCGGTGGTCTTCCGCGCCACCGACCAGTGGTTCCTCTCGCTCGACCACGACGAGCTCCGCGCAGACGGCGCTCGCCGAGATCGACCGCGTCCGCTGGATCCCGCACTGGGGCCGCGACCGCATCTACAACATGATCGAGAACCGGCCCGACTGGTGCCTGTCGCGCCAGCGCACCTGGGGCGTGCCGATCCCGGTCTTCTACTGCGAGGGGTGCGGCGAGCCGCTCGTCTCCCCGGCGGTGATGGAGCGCGTCGCCGACGCGTTCGAGAAGGAGGGGATCGAGGCCTGGTACCGCCGCGAGCCCGGGCGTACTTCACGCACGGTCACGTGTGCCGACGTGCGGCAAGGGCGAGTTCCGGCGCGAGCAGGACATCCTCGACGTCTGGTGGGACTCGGGCGTGTCGCTGGGCGGCGGTGGCGGAGCAAGGAGCGGGCTCGGGGTGCCGGTCGACCTCTACCTCGAGGGCTCCGACCAGCACCGCGGCTGGTTCCACTCCTCGCTGCTCACCGCCGTCGGCCATCCGCGGGAGCGCGCCGTACAAGGCGGTGCTCACGCACGGCTTCGTGCTCGACGGCCAGGGCAAGGCCATGTCGAAGAGCGTCGGGCAACGTCGTCGCGCCCGAGGAGATCATCAAGAAGTACGGCGCCGACATCCTGCGGCTCTGGGTGTCCGCCGCGGACTACCGCGACGACGTCCGCATCTCCGACGAGATCCTCGCCGGGCTCGCCGAGGGCTACCGCAAGATCCGCAACACCATCCGCTACGTGCTCGGGCAACCTCGACGGCTTCGACCCGGCGCAGGACGCGGTGCCCGGTGGCGGAGCTGGAGCCCCTCGACCGCTGGGCGCTGCGCGCGGCTCGTCGCGTGGGACGAGAAGGTGAAGGCCGCCTACGAGGACTACGAGTTCCACGTCGCCTACCACGCGACGATGCAGTTCTGCGCGGTGGAGCTCTCGTCGCTCTACTTCGACATCGTGAAGGACCGGCTCTACACGTGCGAAGAAGGACGGCAAGCCGCGCCGCAGCGCCCAGACCGTGCTCTGGATCGTCGCCCAGGACGTGATCCGGCTGCTCGCGCCGGTCCTCTCCTTCACGGCGCAGCGAGGCCTGGGGATACCTGCCCGGCCAGCCGGCCGAGAGCGTGTTCCTCGCCGGGCTGCCGGACCGCGCGCGGCCGCGCGACGCCGACGCGCTCGAGGCACGCTACGGGCGGCTCTTCGAGGTGCGCGCCGTCGTGCAGGGGAAGCTCGAGGAGGCCCGGCGCGCGAAGCTCATCGGCTCCGGGCTCGAGGCGATGGTGACGGTCCGGCCGAGGGCGAGCAGCTCCGGCTCCTGGAGGAGGCGCGCGCCGAGCTGCCGACCCTCTTCATCGTCTCCAAGGTGGTGCTCGCCGACGGGCCGCTCTCCGTCAGAGGTGGCGCGGGCCCCGGGCGAGAAGTGCGAGCGCTGCTGGGTCTTCGCCGAGGACGTGGGGCGCGACCCGAACCACCCGACCATCTGCGGCAAGTGCGCGGACGCGCTCGCATGAAGCTTCCGCTCGAAGTGGACGCTCCTCGCGGCGCTGTTCGTCGTGCCTGGTCCTCGCCGACCAGTGGACGAAGTTCCTGGCGGTCGACCGGCTCACCACGGTGTTCCAGCCAGGCGGCGATCTCGGCGCCGGCGAGAAGGTGAAGGGCTTCTTCCGGCACCGGCACCTCGAGCCGCTCGCGACCGAGCCGTACTACGTCTGCAAGCCGCTCTGGCGGATGAACTACGTCGAGAACCCCGGCGCGGCCTGGGGTCTCTTCCGCGAGCTCTCGCCCGAGTTCCGGAACACCTTCTTCACGCTCATTTCGCTCGGGGCGGTGGTCTTCATCCTCTGGTACTACCGGCGGCTCCGGAACGACCAGCGCTTCCTGCAGGTGGCGCTCTCGTTCGTGCTCTCCGGCGCCGTCGGGAACTTCATCGACCGGCTCGCGCGCGGCTACGTCATCGACTTCGTCGAGTGGTACTGGTGGAACCGCCCCGACCTCTACTGGCCCACCTTCAACATCGCCGACTCGCTCATCGTGGTCGGCGTCGCGATGCTGGTCCTCCACCCGGGCAGCGCAAGGACGAGGTGAGGGGGGCCGAGCGGCGCAAGGAGAAGGAGGCGGGCGCGGCCTGACCGCGCCCCGATCGGATGCTCCCCGTCCTCTTCCAGATCGTGATCCCGGCGGGATTCGGGAAGCCGGTCGTGCTCCTCGCCGTGGTCGGGGTCGCCGTCCTGCGCGCCCTGGCGTACCTGCGGCGGTCGCGGCGAGGCGGCGAGAAGGTCGAGCTTCGTCGCCGCGCTGGGGCGACGCCTGGACGGTCGCGCTGCTCGTGGCGGTCGCGGCGGCGCTCTGGCGCTCCGGGCTCCTCGACGCCGAGATCCGCCTGCCGCTCCACACCTACGGGCTCCTCATCGCCTCCGCCTTCCTCGCCGGCATCTGGCTCGCGCAGCGGGAGGCGCGGCGGCGGGGCCAGGACCCGGAGCGGATCGCGCGACCTCTCCTTCTGGATCCTGGTCGCGGCGCTCGTGGGGAGCCGCGTCTACTTCATCCTCGTGAACTGGGGCGACTACTTCGGCGCGCGCGCGCTCGTCGCGACGCCGTTCGGCCGGATCCCGCGCCTCCTCGCCTTCTGGGAGGGCGGGTTGGTCTTCTACGGCGGCTTCATCGGCGCGGCGCTCACGGCGTGGTGGTACATGCGCCGGAACGGCATGCGCGTTCCTGCCCCACGCCGACACGCTCATCCCGTCGGTGGCCTTCGGCCACTTCCTCGGGCGGCTCGGCTGCTTCTCGGCGGGCTGCTGCTGGGGCGACGTCGCCCACCGGCACCTGCCCTGGGCGGCGCAGCTTCCCGCCCGAGTCGCTCGCCTACCAGACCTTCGCGGCCCGGGCGAACCCCGCCGCGTTCCTCGCCGCCGACCGGCTGACGACGCTCCCGCTCCACCCGGTGCAGCTCTACGAGTCGTTCGGCGAGCTCGCGCTCTTCCTCGCTGCTCGTGCTGTACGTCCGGCCGCGCAAGCGCTTCCACGGGCAGGTGCTCGCCACCTGGCTCCTCGCTCTACGCGGTGCTGCGCACCGTGGTGGAGCTCTTCCGCGGCGACGTCGAGCGGGGCGTGTAGCTCGGGCTCGGCGCGGGCCAGTGGACCTCGCTCCTGATCTTCGCGGCCGGGGCGGCCATCTGGGCGAAGGCGCGCGCCGCGCGGGTCGAGCCGCGCCCGGCAGCGGCCTAGCAGATCGAGGACGCGCGGGCGTCGTTGATCGCGGGGCAGTCCCGCCGATAGACTGCGCTCGTGGCGCTTCCCCCGCTCAGGCCTCCCGCAAAGCCCGGCGCCGCCCTCAAGCCGCCGGCGCCCGCGTCCGAGGACGCGATCGCGAAGTCTCGCCGCGAGAAGGACGAGCTCGAGAGCGAGGTCCAGAGCTCGAGGACGAGCTCGAGGAGCTGAAGGTGAAGTACGAGCTGTACTTCCTCGGCGTCGAGCGGAAGGAGCCGTCGCGCCGTCGCGAGGAGCTCCGGAAGCGCGTCCTGCGGGTGAAGGAAGCGTTCACCCGCAACACCGGCCTCAAGTTCCGGGTCCAGTCGCTCCACGCCCGCTACCTCTCGTACGAGCGGATGTGGCTCCGGAGCGCGCGCGAGAAGGAGGAGGGCACCTACCATCGCGATCTCTTCAAGGCCCGGCTTCGCGCCCACCACGAGGACGCGGCGCCGCCACCGGAGAAGGCTCCCGCTGCCGCAGCGGCGAGGCCCGTCGCGCCCGCAGCGCAGCGGCCAGGGGTGAAGCCGCCTCCGGCTGGCGCGCCTGCGGCCGGCGGGATGGGCGAGGCGCAGCTCCGCGCCCTCTACACCGCGTACATCGCCGCGAAGAAGAGCTGCAACGAGGACGTGTCGCGCCTCACCTACGAGGCCGTCGCGAAGAGCGTGTCGAAGCAGGTCCCCGAGCTCATGACGCGCTACAAGGCGAAGACGGTCGACTTCAAGGTCGAGGTGAAGGACGGCAGGGCCGTGCTGAAGGCCATCCCGAAGGTGTAATCCGTCGCCGTTCCGCGCGAGTTCGCGCACCTCCCCACGCGGGTCGGGAAGTCTCCGCCCGGAGGATTCCTTCCTCTCGGACGTGGTGCGCACATTCACACCCGCTGGAGCAGCGCCGCCGTTACTCCCGGGGGCCAGAGTGAGAGCGTTGCCGTTCCTCGTCGCCGCCGTCCTCGCAGCCGGGTGCGCGCCCCGCGACGCGGAGGTGCGCCTCGCCCGGGTCGCGGCGGAGCGTCGAAACCTGGAATCGACGCTCGACGGGCTCGAGGATCGGCTGATCGTGAACCAGTCGCGCGTCCGGTTCTGGCGCGAGATGCGCGAGCGCCACGAGAGCGTGTCGGCGATCGCGTGCGCGTCGCAGGACGAGCACGCGGACGAGATGGCGCTGCGCGCAGTCCGCCCGGCGCACTCGCCGCTGCACCGCGCGCGCGTCGCCGCCGCGACGAGCACGACCGGCCCGGCGCCCGCCCGCGCGCCCGCGTCGAAGTAGCCCGAGGCGCCCTCACCAGCGCCGAGCGGCGCGGCCCGCCACCCACCGGGGGGCTTTTCGGTTTGCGTTCCGCGGCGGGCGATCGTAAAACTGCCGCCCGCAACGTCGCCTGGATAGCTCAGATGGTAGAGCAGGGGACTGAAAATCCCCGTGTCCCTGGTTCGATTCCGGGTCCAGGCACTTCCAACTCGTCCGACATCTGAGGCCCCGCGGACCGCAAGGTCCGCGGGGCTTCGCTGCTTTTCGGCGCGGCGGTCTCGCGGGGCGGCGGCCGGGGAGCATCACGAAGCGCCCCACGGGCACCGCCGTAGCCGAGCTGCGCCAGCGGGGGCTGTCGTGGGGCGCCCTCGCGCGGCAGCTCGGATGCTCCGAGTCGTCTGCGCGGAGGGCGTTGGCCGGATGAAGCCTCAGCACTCGCCGAAGCTGACGGCTTATGACCGCGCCGACCGCCGCAGGCGGCGCCGCCGCTCCTTCTCGCGGTACGCGGCAAGTTCGGCCCGATCGAACAGCTCGCCGGGGCTCCCCTTCACCGGCTTCACGAAGACGGTGAGGTAGCACTCGCCCTCCTCGCTCCTTACGGCCATGCTCGAGCGCGACCCGCGCCGGCGAATCAGCATCGAAGGCGTGATGGAACGGCTTCCGTCCGCGATCAACGCCGCGAAGGCGCGGCGAGCGAACGTCATCGCGAACGTCGTCGGGGGGCTCGCCATCGCACTCGGCGTGGTGATTCTCGTGCCGCTCGTCGTCGCGAGCATCTTTAGGTCGCGGTAACGACGGCCGCGACGGCGAACCCTTCGTCGGGGGCTCGCAGGATTCCCAGCGATCGCCCGAACCGTCGTGCGGTACGAGTGCGCCCTCGCGCAAGGACGTAGGTTCACCGGAACAAATCCGGGTATATGGAACCATGCGCTGGGTCGCTCCCTCCGAGAAGGACGTCGCCACTGCCACGCTCGAGAAGCGTCTCTGGGCGGCCGCTGACGAGCTACGCGCGAACAGCGGCCTTACGTCGGCACAGTACGGCCAGCCCGTCCTCGGCCTCATCTTCCTCAGGTTCGCCGACGCGAAGTTCGCGGCGCGGCGCGCCGAGCTGCAGAAGGCGGCGACCGGACGCCGCGGGTCGCGTGTGGACGACGCAGGCAGCTACCACGCGGCCGGTGTGATCTACCTCCCGCCGGACGCGCGGTTCGGCGAGCTGCTCGAGTACCCCGAGGGCGGCCGCGGCGGGAAGACGTTCGGCCAAGCGGTAGACGACGCGATGCGCGCCGTCGAGGGAGAGAACCCGCAGCTCTCGGGGCGTGCTGCCGAAGACGTACCAGGCGTTCAATGCGCGCCTACTCAAGGAGCTGCTCAAGACCTTCTCGACCATCCCGGTGGACCTCGAGGGCGACTCGTTCGGGAAGATCTACGAGTACTTCCTTTCCGAGTTCGCGATGGCCGAGGGCCAGGGCGGCGGCGAGTTCTACACGCCCACGTCGATCGTCCGGCTGATGGTCGAGATCCTCGAGCCGTTCAGGCGCTGCGTGAGCCCCGCGGCCTTGCGTAGCTCGAAGAGCTCGCGCGCGAGGCGGTAGCACGCCCCGAGCGCGGCGTACTCGGTGATCGCCTTCGGGCCGCCGTGCCGAGCCCCCTGCTCGATCTCGTCCATCAGCTTGTCGAAGTCGCGGCTCATCGCCGGATGGGTGGCAACGTGAACGTGGCGGGGACAGCGCCGCGCTCACGCGCCGGACCGGCGGGCCGCGCGAGGCACGAGGCGCCGCGCTGCGGTTCGCGCGCGAGCGCTCCGTGCGCCCGAGACGCGCACGAACGGCCCCTTCTTGATCCGCGCAGGCATGATTCGCAGCTCGCCGCCCAGCGCACGCGCCAGCGCGGCGAGGGTGGCCGCGGTCGGGTTGGCGCGCCCGCCCTCGATGCGGCTGATCTCGCTCTGCTGGATGCCGGTACGCGCCGAGAGCTGACGCTGGGTTAGGCCGCGC
This sequence comes from uncultured delta proteobacterium, assembly GCA_963721145.1. Lineage (GTDB taxonomy): Bacteria > Myxococcota > Myxococcia > Myxococcales > Anaeromyxobacteraceae > Anaeromyxobacter. Next base: position 1,974,457 of record CAVRIC010000002.1, read on the forward strand.
CGCTTCCGCAGGAGGATGAGCTCCGTCGCGAGGGCGTACTGCGCCTTCACCGCCTCTGCGCGGGCGATGGCCGCCGGACCCGCCCGGCGGGTCTCCTGCTCGAGCTCCTGCATGAAGTCGTCGAACGTCTGGGCCATGGCGCGCGCTCCCTGTCCCTGAATATGGGCCTTACCCCATCACACGTCAACGGCCACTCGTGCCTGCGCGGCGGCGCTGCCAGTCCCGGAGCCGCGCCCGCGCGAGGGCGATCTCCGCATTCTGCCGCCGCGGCGAGGGGTCCTCGCCCTTGTCGTACGCGGCGAGCAGCAGAATGAGCCGGTCGCCGTGCGCGTGGCAGAACACCCTGAACAGGACCCGGCCGGCCTCATCCCCCGACGGGACCCGGTCCCTGAGATCGCTCCGAAGCCGGAACTCGAACAGGCCGCCGCCGAGCTGCTTCCCGAACTCGGTGCCACAGACCGCGACGCCGAGGCGCTGCAGGACGACCTGCATCGCGTAGCCGAGAGCCTGGCGCTTCGCGAACGTGAGCTCCTCGCGCAGCCAGCGGCGCACCGGAGCGCCTCCGCGCTCGTCCTCGTAGAACTCGAGCCTGTAAGTCGCCACGGCGCGGGATCCCAGCACGGCGCTCTGTCACTCACGGCGAAGCCGTCGCGCCGCTGTCGCGCGCAGCGTCGCGCTCGCCCCGTGTCGTTGCTTCAACTGTGCTACAGCGCCTTGCCTCGGAGGCCGTCCTTCCCCGGGTTCACGCGGCCTTGGCCACTCCCGCAGCGGTCGAGTTCCGCCATCTGCCGCTCGCTGTAGCGGGGGCCCGCGGTCGGCGGAAGGGCCGCGTCGAGCTGCGCGGCTTCGGCCGAGGTGAGCACCAGATCCGCTGCGGCCACGTTCTCCTCCAGGTAGCTGCGGCGCTTGGTTCCGGGAATGGGCACGACGTCATCGCCTCGCCCCAGCAGCCAGGCCAGTGCGACCTGACCCGGCGTCGCCCCTTTCCGCTTGGCCAGGTCCTGGACGGTGGCGGCGATGCGCATGTTCGCGTCGAAGTTCGTGCCCTGGAGCCGAGGGTCGTTCCGGCGGAAGTCACCCTCCGGGAAGGACTCGGCGCGCTGGGCGGTCCCGGTGAGGAAGCCGCGGCCGAGCGGCGCGAAGGGCACGAGCCCGATGCCGAGCTCGCGGAGCAGCGGGATGATCCCGGCCTCGAGGTTCCTCTCCCAGAGCGAGTACTCGCTCTGTAGCGCCGAGATCGGATGCACGGCATGGGCGCGGCGAATGGTCAGCTCCCCGGCCTCCGACAGGCCCAGGAACCGGACCTTGCCCTCGCGAACGAGCTCGGCCATCGCGCCCACCACGTCCTCGATGGACACCTGCCGGTCGACGCGGTGCTGGTACAGGAGGTCGATCCGGTCGGTACCGAGGCGACGCAGAGAGCCCTCGACCGCCTCGCGCACGTGCTCCGGCCGGCTATCCAGCCCCGCGATCTTCCCGCCCTCGATGCGGAAGCCGAACTTGGTGGCGATGACCACCCGGTCGCGCCAGTCCTGCAGGGCTCGTCCCAGGAGCTCCTCGTTCCGGTAGGGGCCGTAGACCTCGGCCGTGTCGAAGAAGGTCACCCCGAGATCGAGCGCTCTCTGGATGGTGGCGATCGACTCCGGATCGTTGGGGACACCGTAGGACTGGCTCATCCCCATGCATCCCAGCCCGAGTGCCGAGACCTCGAGTCCCTGTCGTCCGAGCCTGCGCTTGGTCAGCATGCTCTCTCCCTTCCTGAGTTCGATGCGGTTCCCGTTCCGGGAGCCTCATCGGCGCCGAGGAACCTACTCAGTCGCGGGAGTTCGGAAAACGGCCAGAAAGCGCATGGGCCGTTCAGAAATCCTTCACGACGAGCTCGTCACCGTCGAGCGATCGCCTCGCGTCGCCTCAGCTGAACCGCGTGATGACGGATCGACTGGTGGACCGTGAAGGCGCGGCCGAGCGCGTCGAGTGGTCGGAGCGGACCAGGATCAGCTGCGCTGAGGATCGGCTCGCAGCGCAGCGAGGTTTCCCATGGGGTCGGTCGGAGAGTCGCCGCGCGTGACGTAGATCTGCGTCACGAACACGACGTGCGGCTTCTTCGGGCGGTCCGCGACGGCGGCGACGATGTTCCGCATCCCCTCGTAGTGGACGCGCTCGGGGTTCTGGTCGCTCTTGTCGGTCAGGGCGGACTCGATCGAGATGACGATGCCGTCGGCGTCTCGTAGGACGGGGACGAGGCTCTTCACGTCCTTGACGTCGGCCTGCGCGTGCTCGATCCCGCCCCGAGCCGGCGCGCGGGTGTGGCGGGAGGCGACGCAGACGGTCGCGGCCGCGGCGGCGAGGCGCCGCGCGACGCGACCACCGAGATTGCCGGTGCCGCCGAGCACGACGCTCCGAAGTCCGGCAGCTTCGTTGCTCATGACGAGGTACCTCTGGAGCGAGCCAGCTGGTGTCGAGCCACTCCCGGCCTACTTGGACTTCAGGGAAGCCATGTCGATGGAGAAGCGGTACTTCACGTCCGACTTGAGCAGCCGCTCGTAGGCCTCGTTGACCTTCTGAATGGGGATGACCTCGACGTCGGCGGTGATGTTGTGCGCGCCGCAGAAGTCGAGCATCTCCTGGGTCTGCCGGATGCCGCCGATGAGCGAGCCGGAGAGGCTCTTGTTCCCGAAGAGGAGGCCGAAGGCGGAGACGGCGTGCGGCTTGTCCGGCGCGCCGACGAGCGTGAGGTTGCCGTCGCGGCGGAGGAGCTGGAGGTAGGCGTTGACGTCGTGATCGGCGGAGACGGTGTCGAGGATGAAGTCGAAGCTGCCGGCGTGCTTCCGCATCTCGTCGGCGTTGCGGGAGACGACGACCTCGTGGGCGCCGAGGCGGAGCGCGTCCTCCTTCTTGCTGGACGACGTGGTGAAGACGACCACGTGGGCGCCGAGCGCACGGGCGAACTTCACGCCCATGTGGCCGAGCCCGCCGAGGCCGACCACGCCGACCTTCTTGCCGTTCGTGACGCCCTGGCGGCGCATGGGCGAGTAGGTGGTGATCCCGGCGCAGAGGAGCGGCGCGGCCCCGGCGAGATCGAGGTTCGAGGGGACGCGCAGGACGAAGCGCTCGTCCACGACGATGCTGTCGGAGTAGCCGCCGTAGGTGATGCCGCCGAGGTGCTTGTCCGGAGCGTTGTAGGTGAAGGTCGAGTTCGGGCAGAACTGCTCGAGGCCCGCCTGGCACTCGGGGCAGGTGCCGTCCGAGTCGACGAGGCAGCCGACGCCGGCGAGGTCGCCCGGCCTTGAACTTGGTGACCGCGGCGCCGACCTTGGCGACGCGGCCGACGATCTCGTGCCCCGGGACGCACGGGTAGATGGTGGGCAGCCCGCTCCACTCGTTGCGGACCTGGTGAAGGTCGGAGTGGCAGATCCCGCAGAAGAGGATCTCGATCTGGACGTCGTGTTCGGTGGGATCCCGCCGCGCGATCGTGGTGGAGGCAAACGGCGAAGTCGCGCTGGGAACGGAGTAGGCTTTCGCGTTGTACATGGCGCGGAACCTACACTCGCGTGCGCACGCCCGAAACCTGCGTAAAGTGCATGGGCCGTGAAGGAACTCTTCACGAGTCCGCGCACTCACCGTCACCTCAGGTCCGCGTCGCGTGTGATTCACGCTAACATCCGGTAGAGCGAACCGCATGCGGCGCGTGAGCAAACGAACGGCCAGCGTCTCCCCGGTAGGACCGGCCGCCCCGGAAGCGGCGGGCATCGTCGCCGAGCTGCGCGCGCTGGGGAGCGCGCGCAATCGAGCGGGCATGGCCCGGTACGGCATCAACGTCGAGAACGCGTTCGGCGTCTCGGTCTACGAGCTGCGCAAGATCGCCAAGCGTCTCGGGACCGACCACGCGCTGGCGCTCGCGCTGTGGGGAACCGGGAACCACGAGGCGCGGCTCCTCGCCTGCTTCGTCGACGATCCGGCCGCGGTGACGGAGCGGCAGATCGAGGCCTGGGTCCGGGACTTCGACTCCTGGGACGTCTGCGACCAGGCCACGACGAGCCTCTTCGACCTGACGAAGCACGCCTGGTCGAAGGCGGTCGAGTGGGTGAAGCGCGCCGGCTTCGCGCTGATGGCAGGCCTCGCCGTCCACGACCAATCGGCCACCGACCGGGCGTTCCTGAAGCTGCTGCCGCTCATCGAGCGCGGAGCGTCGGACGATCGCAACTTCGTCAAGAAGGCCGTCAACTGGGCGTTGCGCAACATCGGAAAGCGCAACCGGGCGCTGAACGCCGCGGCGATCGCGTGCGCGACGCAGATCCGCACCTCCGCGAACCAGCGCGCCGACGGCGAGCGGGGCGGCGACCCCGCCGCACGAAGCGCCCGCTGGGTGGCGACCGACGCGCTGCGAGAGCTCGCCTCGGCCAAGGTTCGGGCACGCCTGAAGGGCTGACCGGAAGACGCGTCCCGGTCAGGCCCCCTTCGGTTCGATTCCGCCTTACAGACCCAGCTCGGCCCGCCACTGCGCCGGTGTCTGCGCGAAGTTCTGTGCGCGGGTCATGCTCGCGATCCCCACGTCCCATCCCCGAACGACCGTGATCGCCAGCGTCGGCGCCGTGGCTACGGCGGGGTCATGTTGCAGCATCGCCGCGGCAACGTTCCTGCCCGCCTGCTTCATGTCTTCGTCCGGACCTCGGTACCAGAGCACCGCCACGAGCACCGTCGAAGACCGCCCCGCTCCCCACGTCGTCAGGTGCTTGATCTCGAACGAGCTCGCGCCGGGGATCGCCGAGATGCCGTCCATGAGGACGGGCGGGAATTCGCTGGCGAACCGACGGGGACCGACGGTCAGCATGGCCGTCGTCCCGAGAGCGACGAGACCGATCCAGACGCAGCTCGCCACCATCGGCATCCGCGTGCTCGCCTCCGGGGCCGGCAGGCCGACGTCGTCCGCGCGGATGACGTAGCTCCCGACGACGAGATCGTGCAGGCCCTGCCGTGCGGGCCGGTTCAGCACGTACGTCCCGATGATCGCGCCGCCGACGCCGAAGATGAGGACGCCGGCCACCCAGAGCGTCGCCTGGACGACCGGCCCGAGGGAGCCGAACCGGATGCCGTTGAAGATCCAGGGGAGCGACAGCAGCGCGGCCCGTACGAAGGAGCGATCCATCTCCAGCGGCTGACCGTTGGCGTCGACGACTCGAAGTCCGAGAAGCCGCTTCCCAGGCGTCCGTCCCTTTCCCGTCCGGCTTCCCAGCACGCCGAAGTAGGGGACCATGACCAGGAGCCCGATGAGGCGCGCGGGCGTGCCCACGGGCGCCAGGCGCTCGCCGAGGAGAAGCCCCAGCGGAAACCCGACTGCGCCCAGGATCAGGGCGTCGACCAGCAGTGCGACGATGCGGCGCCAGAAGCCCGCGATGCGCGACGTCGAAACGGTCCGTGTCTCAGGAACAGGCTCGGCGGGTGGCTCCATCACGCCCCTCGGTGTTGGTGCAGTCGCGCTCGACAGGCTACCTCAGAACGCGACGTCGACCGGGTATGGATCATCCGCGCTGTTCGTGAACGCCTCGCCCGAGCACGTGAGCGGGGCCGTGTCGCGCTGATCCCTCGTGATGATCAGCGAGGCCGGACTCGCGAGACCCCTCGCGAGGAATGGCGCGAAGGCGCTCTCCGTCAATGTCTCGAAGTACGAGACGAGGCGACGTCCCGAGGGCGTGTTCACCTCAACGGCGATGTCGGACCACGTCTGCGTTCCGACATGGGTCCCGAGGATGGATCCCTCCGTCACGGTCGATCCGACCGCGAGCGGGCTCGCCAGCGAGATGTGGAAGATGATGAACGTGAACGCGGGCTGGGCGCTCGACCGGGTCTGCACCTGCGTGCCGGCCCACTCCTCGTAGATCGTCCGGACGACTCCGGACACCGGAGCGTAGACGACCGTCGACGACATGGGGACCTTGAAGTAGTGCTTCATCGACCGGCAGGACTCCGTGCCGTCCGAGTAGTCGTGGCCGTCGTGCGATCGAAACAGCGAGATCTGCGTGAGCCCTGCGAGATCGATGTAGTTGGTGGCGACGAACTTCGGGACGCCGAGTGCGTCCAGATCGTACTCGGCAGCCGGATTCTGGTCCGGTGGCAGATGCTCGCCGGGAGGCGCATCGGATGCTGGACCGCAACCGCAGACGATCCAGATCACGAGCCAGCACATACGGCGGCTTCGCCCGGCGTTCGGCATCGCCTCTTCGTTCCGCATCTTCGTCATGGACGCGAGCATCGCTCGTCACCGCGCGACGGGCGGAGCTCGCCTCGAATCGTCCTCCTCGTCGGGGTAGCCCTGCCCCGGCTCCTTGAGGAGCGAGCGCACGAAGTTCAGACGGGAGAAGTCGCCGAAGGTGAACAGGAAGGACCCGAGCGGCTCGCGGGCGACGAGCCGAGCCGCGATCTCCTTCGCCTGCGCTCCCGCCCGCGCGAGCGCGAGCGCCTTGTCGCGCAGCTCGGAGACGAAGCGGAGCTTGCGCTCGAGGGCCGCGACCCCGTCCTCGAGCGGGCCGCGGTGTCCGCAGAACACGATGCGGGGGCGCAGCGCGATGACGCGCGCGAGCGAGGCGACGAGGTCGGCGCCGTTCTCGAACGGGCGCGCGAGCCGCACCTGGGATCCGAGATAGAGATCGCCCGCGAAGAGCCATCCGCGCTCCGGCTCGTGAAAGCAGACGTGATCGCGGGAGTGCCCGGGCGTCGGCACCACGTCGAAGCGGAAGCGCGCCGTCCGGATGTCGGCGCCGAGCGGCGTCGCCGCGCTCGGCGACGGCGTCCCCCAGACGATGCGCTGGTACGGCAAGGCGGTGATGCGCTCCGGCCGGCCGAGGCTGGCGATGCCCGCCGCGGGCGCCGAGACCCGTGCGCCGAACCGCTCGGCCACCTCTCGGTTGTTGCCGATGTGGTCCTCGTGCGCGTGCGTGTTGACCACGAGGTCGACCCTCCGGCCTTCGAGCGCGCGCAGGAGCTGCCGCCGCCCGCGGGTGAAGCCGGAATCGACGAGGAGCCCATCCACCAGCGCGGCGTACGCGCAGTAGGAGATGGCGCGGCTGAACCGCGTCTCGATCCGAAAGACGTCGACCTCGCCGTCGACCCTCTCCTCGAGCGCACCCACGACCCGAGACTACTCCGGGACTCAGCCGCGACGCCCCGCCCCCGCGGGGCTCACGCCCTTCGGATCACTTCCCGCGACATGGCTGCGGGCGAGCGCGAGCTCCCCAGCACGGAGCCGCGCTCACGCAGGGCGCGCTGGATGAATGCGGCGGCGCTCTCGAGCGCGGCACGCCCCTGCGGCGCGTACGCCTGCATGAGCGCGACCGCGTGCGGCATGTCTTCCAGGAGCGCGAGCGTCGCGTCCACGCCCGCGGCTCGCGCGCGCTCGACGAGCGCGATGTCCTCGTCGCGCAGGCGCTCGGCGCCGCCGGTCTGCACGAGCAGCGGCGGAGCATGACGGGATGAAACCCCGTAAGGGACTCCCGTACAAGGTGCGAAGCGCCCGCCCGCTGCTTCGCGCGAGCTCGGCCGGGAGCGCCAGCGCTGATCGCGCGTCGCAGGCGGCGGAATCGATGCGGGTTGCGGTGCGACGCCTCGACTTCCACCCGTCGCCGCGGGTACCGTTACGGTGGAACTCCCGCAAGGTCCCGGCCCAGCACCCGCCTGGCCACAATCGACATCCGTCGTACCGGCTCTCCTTGCGGCGTCTCCCAGCCCGGTGTTCATCTCGTTCGCTTGGAGGTCCCATGCCCTGGAACCCGCGTGTTCACGACGGAACCGGCGGCGCCAAGCCGCCGGATCTGCTCCGGGAGCTGCGCGCGCGCTTCGCGCGATTCCGCTTCGGCGGCGGCGCCGGAGGCCCCGGAAAGTCGAAGGTCGCCCTCGGCGTCATCCTCGTCGCGGTGATCCTCGGCTCGTTCACGTCCTACTACCAGGTCGAGCCCGACGAGGTCGGCGTCGTCCGGCGCTTCGGCCGGTACCTCGGCACGACCGACCCCGGACCCCACTTCCGCATCCCGTTCGGGATCGACCAGGTCCAGAAGGTCCCGGTCCAGCGGCAGCTCAAGATGGAGTTCGGTTTCCGCACCGCGATCGCGCGGCGCGCGGACGCTACCGCAAGACGCGGAGCTCTCCCGCGAGTCGCTCATGCTCACCGGCGACCTCAACGTCGCGGTGGTCGAGTGGATCGTCCAGTACAAGATCAAGGACCCGTACACCTACCTCTTCAAGGTCCGGAACGTGGACGAGACGTTGCGCGTCGCTCTCCGAGGCGGCCATGCGGACGGTCGTCGGCGATCACTCCGTGAACGAGGTGCTCACCACCGGGCGCCAGAAGATCGCGACCGAGGCCAAGGACGTGCTCCAGGCGCTCGCCGATCGCTACGAGCACCGGCGTCGGACATCCAGCAGGTCGTGCTCCAGGACGTGAACCCGCCCGACCCGGTGAAGCCCTCGTTCAACGAGGTGAACCAGGCGATCCAGGAGAAGGAGCGCGCCATCAACGAGGCCCAGGCCGAGCTCAACAAGGCGATCCCGCGCGCGCGCGGCGAGGCCGAGCAGGCGATCCGCGCGGCGGAGGGCTACGCCATCGAGCGGGTGAACCGCGCGCGCGGCGAGGCGCAGCGGTTCTCCGCGATCTACGAGGAGTACCAGCAAGGCACCCGGACGTCACCCGCCGCCGGCTCTACCTCGAGACGCTCGCCGAGGTGCTCCCGAAGGCGGGGCACAAGGTGATCCTCGACGACAAGGCGAAGGGGATGACGCCGATCCTGCGGATGGATGCGGAGCAGAGCGGCGACACCGCCACGGTGGCCGCGGGAGCCAAGCGATGACACGCGCTGCTGACGCTCGTTGCCGCGCTCGCCTCCGCCACGACGCTCGGACGGCTGCGCCTTCTACACCCTCGACGAGACGGAGCAGGCCGTCATCACCCGCTTCGGCGAGCCGCGTGGGCGAGCGCGATCATCGACGCCCGGGCTCCACTTCAAGGTGCCCTTCGCGGACACGGTGAACCGGTTCGAGAAGCGCTGGCTCGAGTGGAACGGCGACCCGAACCAGATCCCGACGAAGGACAAGAAGTACATCTGGGTGGACACCTTCGCCCGCTGGCGCATCTCCGATCCGCTGCGGTTCTTCCAGCGGATGCGCGACGAGCGCACGGCCCAGTCGCGGCTCGACGACATCATCGACGGCGAGACGCGCAACGCCATCGCCAGCTACAACCTCATCGAGGCGGTGCGCGCGTCGAACCGCTCGTCTTCGAGGACGAGGAGTTCGCGGGTGACCGTCGTGCGCGCGAGGCGACCGAGGAGATCGACGCTCGGGCGCGACAAGCTCACCCGCCGGATCCTGGAGCGCGCCTCCAAGGTCGTCGCCGAGTTCGGGGTCGAGCTGGTGGACGTGCAGATCAAGCGCATCAACTACGTGGACGAGGTCCAGGTGAAGGTGTTCGAGCGCATGATCTCGGAGCGGCGGCGCATCGCCGAGCGCTCGCGCTCGGAGGGCATGGGCCAGTCCGCCGAGATCCGCGGGCAGAAGGAGCGCGAGCTGAAGTCCATCGAGTCCGAGGCCTACCGCGCGGCCGCAGGAGCTGCAAGGGCAAGGCCGACGCCGAGGCGACGCGCATCTACGCCCAGGCGTTCGGCCGGGACCCGGAGTTCTACCAGTTCCTGCGCACGCTCGAGGCCTACCGCGGCACCGTGGACGGCACGACCTCGCTCTTCCTCGGCACCGACACGGACTTCATGCGCTACATGCGGTCCTCGGGCCGCCCGCGCTGAACGCGGGCGTCGCCCGGCGCCGCCGAGTGATCCCCGGACACCGGCTCCCCGGCGTCACGCCCCCTCCGCCGGCGCATCGCGCGCGCCGCCGGGCGCCAGCCGAGCGTCCTCCCTTCGCGCGCGCAGCACGGAGAGGACGGCCCCCGTCCCGATGATCGCGACGATCACGGAAAGAGAAACGCCGGGGTGGATCTTCACGACGTCCATCGCGGCCATCTTCGCGCCGACGAAGATGAGCACGAACGCGAGCGAGGGCTTCAGGTACGTGAAGCGCTCGATGAAGCTCGCGAGGAGGAAGTAGAGCGACCTGAGGCCGAGGATCGCGAAGATGTTGGACGTGAAGACGATGAACGGGTCGTCGGTCACCGCGAAGATCGCAGGAATGGAGTCGACCGCGAAGACCACGTCCGAGGCCTCGATGAGGACGAGCGCGAAGAAGAGCGGCGTCGCGAGCCGCCTCCCGTCCTCGACCGTGAAGAAGTGGTTTCCGTGGAAGCGGGGCGTCGCCGGGACGACCTTGCGGAGCGCGCGGAACCAGGCGCTCTGCTCGGGGTGAGGCACGCCGCTGCGCGCCAGGAGGAGCTTCGCTCCGGTGAGCAGGAGGAACCCGCCGAACACGTAGATGACCCAGTGGAACCGGTGCAGGAGCGCCGCCCCACCCGCGATCATCGCGCCGCGCAGGACGAGCGCCGACACGATGCCCCAGAACAGGACGCGGTGCTGGTACAGGGGCGGGATGCCGAGCGCCCCGAAGATGACGACGAAGACGAAGAGGTTGTCGACCGAGAGCGACTTCTCGATGACGTAGCCCGTGAGGTACTGGAGCCCGGGCTCGCTCCCGTAGCGCGCCCACATGAACCCGCCGAACGCGATGGCGACCGCGATCCAGAGGGCGGACCAGCCGAGCGCCTCGCGCGGCCGGATGACGTGGTCCTTCCGGTTCAGGACCGCGAGGTCGAGCGCCAGCATCGCCAGCACGAACCCGAGAAACCCGATCCACTCCCAGACGGTGTGTTCCATCGCAGCCCCATCCGCGGCGGCCACGCCGCGTCACTGCACTGGTAAGCGGCGGGACGGTCTGCGAACAGCACAAAGTTTCGCGCGATCGCGAAGGTTTCTTCGCAGTGTGCGATCGCCGCTCCGCTCAGCGCCGCGCCGAGAGCTCCTTCTTCAGCACCTTGCCCATCGCGTTCCTGGGCAAGGCCTCCACGAAGCGTACGTCGCGGGGGCGCTTGTGCGGGGAGAGCAGGCGGGCGACATGCTCGGCGAGCTCCTGGGCCGCGGGTGCGGCGCCCGGTTCCGCGACCACGAACGCGACGATCCGCTCGCCGAGGTCCTCGTCCGGGACGCCGACGACCGCCGCCTCGCGAACGGAGGGGTGCTCGAGGAGCGCAGCCTCCACCTCGCCGGCCCCCACCTTGTAGCCGCCGGTCTTGATGAGGTCGGTGGCGCGGCGGCCGACGATGCGCACCTCGCCCGCCGCGGTCAGCGCCGCGACGTCGCCCGTGTAGAAGAACCCCTCCTCATCCATCGCCGCCCGCGTGGCGTCGGGTCGGTTGAGGTAGCCGGAGAAGACGCACGGTCCCTTCACGGCGATCTCGCCGAGGACGTCCGGTCCCGGCGCGAGCGGGCGCCGCTCGTCGTCCACGAGCCGCAGCGTGACACCGGGCAGCGGAGGGCCGACCGTGCCGGCGGTGCGCGGTCCGTCGTGGCGCGCGGCGCAGAGGATGAGGGTCTCGGTGAGGCCGTACCGCTCGACCGGGCGCTGGCCGAACAGGCGGAAGAGCCGCTCGTTCTCGCGTACCGGCAGCGCCGCCGAGCCCGAGACGAGGAGGCGCGCACGCGCGAGCCGCGCGGCGTCGACGCGGTCCGCCTCGCAGTGCTCGGCGAGCCGGTGGTACATCGTCGGGACCGCGAACAGCATCGTCCCCTCGGTCTCCATTGCCGCGCAGACGCCCTCCGGCGTGAAGCGGGGGACCATGAGGAGCCGCCCGCCGACGCGCAGCGGCCCGAGCACGCCGAGGATGAGGCCGTGCACGTGGAAGAGCGGCAGCGCATGGACGAGGACGTCGCGGTCCGTCCAGCCCCACGCGTCCGCGAGCGCGTCGAGGTCGAACGCGGCGTTGCGGTGCGTGACGACCGCGCCCTTCGGCGGCCCGGTGGTGCCGGACGTGTAGAGGACGAACAGCGGATCGTCGGGCGCGGGCGCCTCGGGCGGCGCCGGTGCGGGGCCGTCGAGGGGGATGGCGATGGCCTGCGGCGTGCGCTCGCGGAAGGCCGCCGGGTCGGCGGCGAGGACGAGGCGGGGAGCGGCGTCCCGGAGCACGTGGCCGAGCTCACCCGCGCCGATCGCGGGGTTCAGCGGGACCGTCGGCGCGCCGAGGAGCGCGTTCCCGAGGACCGCGGCGATGGTGGGGAGCTGGGGCGTGGCCCACACCGCGACGCGATCGCCGGGCAGGACGCCATCGGCGCGGAGCCGGGCGGCGTGGGCCCGGGCGGCGCGGTCGAGCTCCGCGTACGTCACGACGTCGCCGCCGACGCGCAGGGCGGGGCGCGCGCCGCGTGAGGCGAGATCGAGGAGGGGGTGCATCCGGCGAAGTGTACCGATGGCGGCGTCGAGGGGGTGAGAGGCCTCCGAACAGGGGGCCCCCGTGGGGCCGCCCTCTCGATGGGCTGCGCAGCGTGCCGCAGGCCCGCTACCCTCACAGAACCGTAATTCATAATTACGGAGCAGCCCCCCTTCCGGAGGAGCCATGATCCGTTCGTCCCGCCATCCCTTCGCAACGCTCGCCGTCGCGGCCGCAGCGGTCGCCCTCTCGCTCCCGAACAGAGCGCTCGCCGCCAAGGACCGGATCCTCATCGGCGCGACGCTTCCCCTCACCGGCGCGGAGGCACGCGTCGGCGGCTTCTTCAAGGAGGGCTACGACCTCGCCTTCGAGGAGGTCAACAAGAAGGGCGGGCTCGAGCTGGGCGGGAAGAAGCTGCCGGTCCAGCTCATCCTCCAGGACGACACGAGCACCCAGGCGACCGCGGTGAGCCTCGCCGACCGGCTCGTGAACAGTGACAAGGTGGACCTCCTCCTCGGCACCTACGCGAGCCACCTCGTCGAGGCGCAGAGCACCGTCGGCGAGGAGAACCGCATCCCGTACGTGAACGGCGGCGGGGGCGCGACGAAGATCTACAAGCGCGGCTTCAAGTACCTCTTCGGCCTCATCTCGCCGGTCGAGCTGCTCGGCACGACGCTCATGCAGTGGGTGGACGAGCAGCAGAAGGCAGGCAAGCTGCCGCGGCCATCGAAGATCGCGCTGCTCTGGGAGAACACCGCCCACGGCAAGGACTTCCGCAAGGGCGTCTCCGACTTCGCCCAGAAGAGCGGCGGGGCGTACCAGATCCTGGTGGACGACTCCTTCGAGCTGAACGGCAAGGACTTCGGCGCGCTGCTCGGGAAGGTGAAGGCCGCGAACGTGGACCTCTTCCTCGTCGACGCGCACCTGCCCGACTACATCACCATGCACCGTCAGTACGTGGCCGCCGGCCTGTGCCACAAGGTCGTCACCTACGGCGCCCGCGGCGCGGAGAAGGACGCCATCCAGGCGCTCGGGAAGGAGAACACCGCGTACGTCCTCTCCGGCGTGTGGTGGAGCGCGCAGCTCGCGGCGAAGCCCGGGCTGTCCAAGGACTTCGTCGCCGCGTTCAAGGCAAAGTACGGCGCGAACCGCGAGCCGGAGTGGTTCCAGGCGCTCGGGTACGAGAGCGCGCGGATCCTGTTCGCCGCCATCCAGCAGGCCGGGAAGGTCGATCGCGAGGCGGTCCGCGCGAAGCTCGCCTCGACGAAGTTCCCATCGCTCCTCCCCGGCGGAATGGCGGAGTTCAAGCCCGAGTTCGGCCAGCAGGTCCAGAACCCCTTCGTCGTCCAGCAGAACCAGCCCGACGGGAGCGCGCCCATCATCTTCCCTAAGGACGTCGCGACCGGGACCGGCGTGGGCGCGAACCCCCGCTGCGCCAAGTAGCCGTGGCACGCTTCATCGACCTCGCGCTGTCCGCCGTGCTCCTGGCCGGGCTGTACGCCACGATGGCGTACGGCCTCGGCCTGATCTACGGCGTGCTCCGGGTCGTGAACCTCGCCCACGGCGGGGTCATCATGGCGGGCGCGTACATGGGCTGGGTGCTGCACGGGTGGCTGAACCTCGACCCGTACGCGTCGATCCCCCTCGTCGTCGCCGCGGCGTTCCTCCTCGGGGTCGTCATGTACCGGGTGCTCGTGCGCCACCTGCCGCGCGGCGCGGCGGGGGGCCCGGCCTCGCTCCTCCTGCTCTTCGGCGTGTGGCTCGTGCTGCGGAACATCGCCTACCTCCTGTTCACCGGGAACGACCAGGTGATCCGCACGTCCTACTCGACGCACGCGCTCCCGTTCCTCGGCTCGTGGGTCTCGGTGAACCGGCTCGCGGTCCTCGGCATCGCGGTCGTCACGCCGATGCTGCTGCAGGTGCTCCTCCGGCGCACCTACCTCGGCCGCGCGATCCGCGCGGTCGCGCAGAACGCGGAGAGCTGCACCATCGTCGGCATCGACGTGGACCGCATCTACACGATCACCTTCGGGATCGGCACGGCGCTGGCCGGTCTCGCCGGCCTCCTCTCCGCGACGATCTTCTCCTTCAACCCGGGGTTCGGCTCGGGCGAGCTCCTCAAGTCGTTCGTGGTGGTGGTGCTCGGGGGGTTGGGCAGCGTCCTCGGCACCGGCGTGGCCGCGCTCATCCTGGCGGTCGTCGAGGTGTTCGCGATCCTGGTCCTGCCCTCGTACCTCACCGCCGCGGTCGGGTTCGTGATGCTCGTGCTCGTCCTCGTGCTCCGGCCGGGTGGCCTCTTCGGCCAGCGGGTGCTCGGGTGAAGATCGGCTGGCCTGCGCTCATCCCTGCCCCGGCGGCGGCCGCGTTCGCGGTCGTGGTGGTCGGCCTCGCGCTCTTGCCGGTGGTGGTGGACTTCCCGCCCTACGAGCGGAACCTCTTCACCGTCGCATTCCTGATGGTGTCCGGAGCGCTCGCCTGGAACTGGATGGGCGGCTACCTCGGCCAGGTGAGCTTCGGCCATGCCGCGATGTTCGGCGTGGGCGGCTTCGTCGCCGCCCGCCTCATGCTCCAGGCCCATCCCACGCCCGCCCCGGTGGCCTGGCTCCTCGGAGGCCTCGCCGCCGGAGTCTTCTCGCTCGGCGCGCACCCGATGCTGAGGTTGCGCGGCCCGTACTTCTCGATCGCGACGATCGGCATCGGCGAGGCCTCGCGCCTGGTCTTCACCTACTGGGAGGAGTTCACCGGCGGATCGTCGGGGTTGTCCCTCCCGATCGACATCGGCGGCAAGGCCCGGATCTACTGGTGGGCCCTCGCGCTCATGGCGATCGTCGTTGCCGCGTCGTTCGTGATCCGGCGCTCCACGCTGGGTCTGCAGCTCCTCGCCATCAAGGCCGACGTGGACGCGGCGGCGGACGTCGGGGTGAACGCGACCTTCTACCAGGATCTCATGATCGTCCTCTCCGGCACGGTCGTGGGCATCACCGGCGGGCTCTACGCGTCGTTCTTCTCGTTCATCGAGCCCTCCGACATGTTCGGGTTCGACCGCTCGATCGCGTTCGTCCTCATGTCGGTGATCGGGGGCGTCGGGACGGTCCTCGGCCCGGTGCTCGGCGCGATCGTGTTCGTGCTGCTGCGCCAGTTCCTGCTCGCGTCCTACCCGCAGCTCTACCTCGGGCTCTACGGCTTCCTCCTCATCTTCATCATCCTGTTCGAGCCCCTCGGTCTCACCGGTCTCGCGCTCCGCCTCGTACGCGCCGTCCGACGCCGAAACCGGCGCGCGGCGCAGGGGTCGCTCGCGTGACCGCGCAGCTCCTCGCCACCCGTGCGCTCTCGAAGAGCTTCGGCGGGCTCCGGGCCGTGGACGGCATCGACCTCGAGCTCGGCGAGGGCCAGATCCTCGGGGTCATCGGCCCGAACGGCGCGGGGAAGACCACACTCTTCAGCCTCATCGCCGGCTCGCTGCCGCCGAGCGCAGGCGAGGTGTTCCTGAGGGGCACGCGCGTCAGCGGCCGCCCCGCCCACAAGATGGTCCACGCCGGCATCGTCCGGACCCACCAGATCGTCCGGCCCTTCCCGAACCTCAGCGTCGCCGAGAACGTGGCGGTCGCCGCGCTCCACGGCGTCCGGCGCGCTGCCGGCTCGCCGCGCGCCCTCGCCGCCGAGGTCATCGAGTTCGTGGGCCTCGCCGATCGCGCCGACGATCTCCCGAGCGCGCTGACGATCGCCGGCCGGAAGCGGCTGGAGCTGGCGCGCGCCCTCGCCACCGTGCCGCTCGTGCTCATGCTGGACGAGGTGGTCGCCGGCGTGAACCCGGCCGAGGCGATGAAGCTCGCCGCGCTCATCCGCAGGATCCGCGACGAACGCGGCATCGCGGTGATCATGATCGAGCACGTCATGCCCGCGGTGATGTCGCTCTCCGACCGGGTGGCCGTCCTCGACCACGGAAAGAAGATCGCCGAGGGGACGCCGAACGAGGTGGTGGCGAACCCGCTCGTCGTCGAGGCGTACCTGGGCAAGGCGCACGGGGGCGCCCCGGCATGAGCGACCCGCTCCTCAGCGTGGACGGCATCGACGTCTTCTACGGCGACATCCAGGTCCTTTACGGGCTCTCGCTCGAGGTGCACGAAGGCGAGATCGTGACGCTCCTCGGCTCGAACGGCGCCGGGAAGACCACCACGCTCCGGGCCATCTCCGGCATCCGCACCCCGCGCGCGGGCGATGTGCGCTTCCGCGGCCGCTCGCTCGTGAAGCTGCCTGCCGCCGCGCGCGCCGAGCTGGGGATCTCGCTCGTCCCGGAAGGCCGGGAGCTGTGGCCACAGCTCACCGTGCGCGAGAACCTCGACCTCGGGGCGTACCACCCGCGCGTGCGGAAGAGCGCCGCGCGAAATCTCGAGAAGGTCTACGCGATGTTCCCGCGGCTGCAGGAGCGGAGCGCGCAGGTGGCGGGGAGCCTCTCCGGCGGCGAGCAGCAGATGTGCGCCATCGGCCGGGCGCTCATGGGCGAGCCGACGCTGCTCATGCTGGACGAGCCGAGCCTGGGCCTCTCGCCGATCCTCGTCGAGCAGGTGATGCGTACGGTCGCGGACCTGCACGCCGCGGGGATCACGATCCTCCTCGTCGAGCAGAACCTGCGCAAGGCGCTCGAGATCGCGCAGCGCGGGACCGTCATCGAGACCGGGCGGGTCCGGCTCGAGGGGACCAGCGCCGAGCTGGCGGGGAACCCGGAGATCAGGGCGGCGTACCTCGGCATCTAACGGGACGGCACCGAATGGCTGGACCGATCGCCCGCCGCGCGCTCTACCAGGAGGTCGCCGACCGCGTCCGCCAGCTCATCTATCGTGGCGACCTCGCCCCGGGCGCGTGGATCGACGAGCGCGCGCTCGTCGAGAGGTTCGGGACGAGCCGAACGCCGCTCCGGGAGGCGCTGAAGGTGCTCCACGCGGAGGGGCTGGTCCGGCTCACGCCGCGCCGAGGGTCGTTCGTCGCGGGCGAGCTGACGCCCCAGGACCTCGACGAGATCTTCCCGCTCATGGCGCTCCTCGAGGGGCTCTGCGCGCTCGAGGCGGTGCGCAAGGCGACCGGGGAGGACGTGCGCCGGCTCGAGGCGCTCCACGCCCGCCTCGAGCGTCACGCCGCGTCGGGCGACGTCGACCGCTACTACGAGCAGAACTACGGCTTCCACCAGGCGATCCAGGACGTCGCCGCGAACCCATGGCTCTCGCGCACCGCCTCCGAGCTGCGCCGCTTCCTCCGCCTCCTGCGCGGCCGGCAGCTCCGGGTGAAGGGCCGGCTCGAGGCCTCGCTCGCCGAGCACCGCCGCTTCATGCGCGCGCTCAGGCGGCGCGACGCCGAGGAGGCCGAGCGGGTGATGCGCGCCCACCTGATGGCGCAGCGCGCGGCGCTCGCGGAGCAGGACGCCGCAGGGAACGCGGGTCCGCGCCGGCGTCCGGTGCGCCGGAGGAGCCCGTGACGCGCGCGTGGGACACGGCGCGCCGGCAACGCCGCGCCCGCCTCGAGCGGGCTCGCGCGGCCGGGATGGAGCGGTGGGTCGAGGCGGACCGCGCCACCGCGCTCCTCGAGGCGATCATCGAGCCGGGCGACCGGGTGTGCCTCGAGGGCGACAACCAGAAGCAGGCGGACTTCCTCGCGCGCGCCCTCGCCCGGGCCGATCCGGCGCGGCTCCACGACCTCCACCTCGTCATGTCGGTGCTGGCGCTCCCGGAGCACGTCGAGCTGTTCGAGCGCGGCATCGCCCGCCGCCTGGACTTCTCCTTCTCCGGGCCGCAGTCGGTGCGGCTCGCCCAGCTCGTGAAGGAGGGGAGCATCGAGATCGGCGCCATCCACACCTACCTCGAGCTGTACGCGCGGTACTTCGTCGACCTCACCCCGCGCATCGCGCTCGTCGCCGCGCTCGCCGCCGACCCCGAGGGCAACCTCTACACGGGCCCGAACACCGAGGAGACCCCCACCATCGTCGAGGCGACCGCGTTCCGCGACGGGATCGTGGTCGCGCAGGTGAACGAGCGGGTGGAGCGCGTGCCGCGGGTGGACGTGCCCGCCGGCTGGGTGGACTTCCTCACGGTCGCGCCGTCGCCGAGCTTCATCGAGCCGCTCTTCACCCGCGACCCCGCCCAGATCTGCGAGGTGCAGGTGCTCATGGCGATGATGGTGGTGAAGGGGATCTACGCCGAGTACGAGGTGGACCGGCTGAACCACGGGATCGGCTTCGACTCCGCGGCGATCGAGCTCATCCTCCCCACCTACGGCCAGGAGCTGGGGCTCCAGGGGCGGATCTGCCGCCACTGGGCGCTGAACCCGCATCCGACCCTCATCCCGGCGATCGAGGCGGGCTTCGTCGAGTCCGTGCACTGCTTCGGCTCGGAGCTCGGGATGGAGCGGTACGTGGCCGCGCGTCCGGACGTGTTCTTCACCGGTCAGGACGGGAGCCTCCGCTCGAACCGGGCGCTCTGCCAGACCGCCGGCCACTACGCGTGCGACCTGTTCATCGGCTCGACCCTGCAGCTCGACCTCGCCGGCAACAGCTCGACCGCGACCACGAGCCGGATCACGGGCTTCGGCGGCGCGCCCAACATGGGCGCGGACGCCCGCGGGCGCCGTCACCCGAGCGCCGCCTGGCTCAAGGCCGGGCGCGAGGCCGGGGCGGGCCCGGGCGCGGCCCCGCGCGGGCGGAAGCTCGTCGTGCAGCTCCTCGAGACCTTCCGGGAGCACATGGAGCCGGCCTTCGTGGAGCGGCTCGATGCGTGGGATCTGGCCGACGCAACCGGGATGGAGCTGCCGCCCGTCATGATCTACGGCGACGACGTGAGCCACGTCGTGACCGAGGAGGGGATCGCGAACCTGCTCCTCTGCCGGAGCGCCGAGGAGCGCGCCGAGGCGATCCGCGGCGTGGCGGGGTACACCCCCGTCGGCCGCGGCCGCTCGCGCACCGCCGTCGACGCGCTGCGCGCGCGGAACATCGTCCGGCGCCCGGAGGACCTCGGGATCGACGTGCGCCGGGCGACGCGCGATCTCCTCGCGGCGCGCTCGGTGAAGGACCTGGTCCGCTGGTCGGGCGGGCTGTACGACCCGCCGCGGCGGTTCCGGAGCTGGTGAGAGGACGCCATGGAACGCCTCGCCTTCGATCTCGAGTCCGCCGGCGCGCCCGCGCCGCAGCGGCCCCCCATCGTGGTCGGCGCCGTCGCCTCCGGGAACCTCGAGGTGCTCGTCGAGCCGGGCGACGCGCCCGGCCGCTGCCACGTCGAGATCGCCACCTCCGCTCAGGGCTTCGGCGAGATCTGGGGGGCGGTGCTCCAGGACTTCGCGGCGCGCCACCCGATAGCGGGCCTCGCGCTGTCGGTGAACGACGGCGGCGCGACCCCCGCGGTCGTCGCGCTGCGGCTCGCCCAGGCCGTGGAGGAGTACCTCGCGCAGCCATGACCGCCCCGGGCCACGGACCGACGCGGGTGAGCGCCCGCGAGGCGAGCGCGCGGCGCCGCATCGCCGGCGTGCTCGACCCCGGCAGCTTCCGGGAGACCCTCGGGCCGGCCGAGCGCGCGCAGAGCCCGCACCTCGCCGCGCTCGGCCTTCCCGCCGCGTTCGACGACGGGGTGGTCGTCGGCACGGGGCTGCTCGCGGGCGCCCCGGTCCTCGCCGCGAGCCAGGAGGGCGCCTTCCTCGGCGGCTCGGTCGGCGAGGTGCACGGCGCGAAGCTCGTGGGCCTCCTTCGGCGCGCCGAGCGGGAGCGCCCCGGGGCGGTCCTGCTCCTGCTCGACTCCGGCGGCGTCCGGCTGCAGGAGGCGAACGCCGGGCTCGTGGCCGTCTCGGAGGTCATGCGGGCGGTGCTCTCCGCCCGCGCCGCAGGGGTGCCCGTCGTCGCGCTGGTCGGCGGCGCGTGGGGCTGCTTCGGGGGGATGGGCATCGTGGCTCGCTGCTGCGGCGCGATCGCGATGTGCGAGGACGGGCGGCTCGGCCTCTCCGGCCCCGAGGTCATCGAGGCGACGCAGGGCGTGGAGGAGCTCGACGCGGCGGACCGCGCGCTCGTATGGCGCACGTACGGCGGGAAGCACCGGTACCTGATCGGCGAGGCCGATCGGTTGGCGCAGGACGATCTGGGCGACCTCCGCGCGGCGGCGCAGCACCTCGTCGCGCGCGTCAGGCCGCTCGACCTCGCCGCCCTCGAGGCGGAGCACGCGATGCTCGTCCGCCGGCTCGAGGTGGCCGGAGCGTGCCGGGACGCGGCGGAGGTGTGGCGGGTGGCGGGAGCCCGGGATCCCGACCGGCTCCCGCTCATGGAGGTGGACGCGTTCGTCGCGTCCATCGCGGACGCGCGCGCCCGCCTCAGCTCCGCAACGCGCTCCGCCGCTCCCACGCGCGCCGGCGCAGGCACGGAGGTCGGCGCGCCGCCCACCGGTCGCACCGGCTCGCTGCTCGCCGACCTGTTTCCCCGCGGCCACGACGTCCGCGACACGGCGGGGCTGCTCGTCGGCGCCGGGCGCGCGTCCTCCGGCGAGGTGGCGGTCCTGGGCAGCGCCGGCGGCGCGGAGCTCGGAGTCGAGGGGGCGCTCGCGCTCGCGGGGGAGCTTCTTCGAGTCGTCCGGGATCACCCCGGGCGGCCGGTGCTCGTGCTCGTGGATTCGCGCGGCCAGCGGATGAGCCGGCGAGACGAGGTGCTCGGGCTGAACGGGTTCCTCGGCCACCTCGCTGCGACGGTCGAGCTGGCGCGGCGGCGCGGGCACCGGATCGTGGCGCTCGTCCACGGAGACGCCGTCTCCGGCGGCGTCCTGCCCCTCGGGTTCATGGCGGACGAGGTCCACGCCGTCGAGGGCGCGAACCCCTGGGTGATGAGCCTCCCCGCCATGGCGCGCGTCACGAAGCTCCCGCTCGGGCGGCTCGAGGCGCTCTCGCGAACGTCGCCGGTCTTCGCTCCGGGGCTCGAGGCCTTCCTCGGGCTGGGCGCGATCGAGTCGGTGTGGCGGCCACCGCTGCACGAGCCGCTCGCCGCCGCGCTCGCCCGTCCGGCTGGGCCGGACCTGCGCGCCCAGCGCGGTCTCGAGCGCGGCGGGCGGCTCCTCGCCGCTCCGGTCGCGCTGCGCGTCGCGGGAGGCGTCGATGCCCGCTGAGGCGCCGCTTGGGCGGCACGACCTCGTGTGGCTCGCACCGGGCTGGCGCGGCGCCCTCGCGGCGCCGGCCGCGGCCGCGACCCTCTCCGCGGCGGACGCCTGGATCTCGCGCGGGCGGCCCGCGGTGGCGTGCCGGCGGGAGCGCGGCTCCCCGGACGACGTCGCGCTCGGGATCGCGCTGCCGCCCGGCGGTGGCCCGCGCCGCGTGTCGCTCCTCGTTCGCAGGGAGGTAATCGTGCGCTCCTCGTCGCCCCTCACCCTCGCCGAGGCGCTCCCCAGCGCGCCGGCCGGGTGGCGCGCCCCGCTCTCGGCGCTCGACCGCGACGCTCGCGCGGCCGGGCTCATCCTCCGGGTCTACGGCTCGCTCGCGTGGCAGCACCTCTCCGGAGCGCCGTTCCTGACGGCGCGTTCCGACGCCGACCTGCTGGCCGAGGTCCGCGACGCGGGCGAGCTGCGCGCCGCGCTGTCGTTGCTCCACCGCCAAGCTCGGCCCGAAGCCCCGCCACTCGACGGCGAGCTGTTGCTCCCCGGCGGCCGCGGCATCGCGTGGCGCGAGCTCGCCCGCCGCCCGGCCCGGATCCTGGTCAAGTCGGCCGCGACCGTCACGCTCGAGCGGACCGCCGACGCGCTCGGCCCGCTCGCGGAGGGGCTCTCGTGACGGCGGCCCTTCGTGCGCTCGCCGCCGGCGGTGCATCCGCCGCGTCCGGGGACGACGCCGCCGCCCGCTGGATCGGGCGCGCCGCGCTCTCGGCGATTCGCGAGGAGCTCCGGGTGTGGCCGAAGCCAGGGCTCGTGACCCCGCACGACGGTGGCGCCCACGCCGACATGGACGCCGCCATGTTCCTCGTGAGCCTCCGCGCGCTCGACGGGGCCTTCGAGGGGATGGCGCGCGCCGGAGCCGGGCGGCACCCGTTCGCCACGCTGCGTGAGCTCGGGGTCCGGTCGGAGGCGCGCATGCTGGAGGCGACCGGGGGGGTGAATACGCACCGCGGCGCGATCTTCACGCTCGGCGTGCTCGCCGCCGCGGCCGGGCGCCTCGCCGGTGAGGGCGCACCGCTCCACGCGGCCGCGCTCCGCGACACCGTGCGCCGGACGTACGGACCCGCCATCGTCCGGCACCTGCCGCGCGCCTCGCACAGCCATGGAGCCGTCGTCCTTCGGCGACATGGCGTCGGAGGCGCCCGCGCCGAGGCTGCGGCGGGATTTCCGCACCTCTTCGACGTGGCGCTCCCGGCGCTCGTCGAGAGCCGGAGGCGGGGAGCAGGACGCCGCGCGGCGGCGGTCCAGTGCCTCCTCGGCACGATCGCGGTCCTCCCCGACACGAACCTGCTCTACCGGGGCGGCGCCCGCGGCCTCTCCTTCGCGCGTTCCGCGGCGGGCGCGTTCGTCCGCGCGGGCGGCGTCCACCGGAAGGGATGGGAGGAGCACGTGCACCGGCTCCACGCCGCCTTCGTCGCGCGCGGGCTCTCGCCCGGCGGGAGCGCCGATCTGCTCGCCGCCGCGCTGTTCGTGGACGCGCTCGAGCGCGGGGACGGCGCGGCCGCGAGGAGCGCATGAGCGGGGTCGCCGTGCTCTGCCCCGGGCAAGGCGGGCAGCATCCGGGGATGCTCGACCTCGCCGTCACGAGCCCGCGTGGCGCCGAGGTCGCGCTGCTCGCCGCCGCGGTGCTCGGGACCGATCCCGTCGCGCGCGTCCGCGCGGGCGGACCGGGGCTCTTCGCGAACGCCTCCGCCCAGCCGCTGGTCACGCTGACCGAGCTCGCGACCTGGACCGCGCTCCGCGACCTCCTCCCCGCGCCGCGGCTGTTCGCCGGCTACAGCCTCGGCGAGCTCGCGGCGTACGCGTGCGCGGGGGCGCTCGGGCCGGAGGAGGCCGTCAATCTCGCCGCACGGCGGGCCGAGCTGATGGACGCGGCTGCTCCGCCGGGCGCGGGGCTCGTCGCGGTGCGCGGCCTGCCGCTCGCGCGCGCAGAGGCGCTGGCGGCGGAGGTCGGAGCGGAGGTGGCGATCACGAATGGGCCCGACCACTGCGTCATCGGCGGCGACGCCCCGGCGCTCGCAGCGCTCGAGGCGCGGGCGCCGGCGGCTGGGGCGACGACCGTCCAGCGGCTCCCGGTGGACGTTCCCGCCCACACCCGGCTCCTCGCGGGCGCGGTGGCCCCGTTCGCGGACGCGCTCGCCCGCTCCGCGCTCGCGGGTCCCGCGGTGCCGGTCCTCGCGGGCGTGAGCGGCGCCCCGGTTCGCACCCGCGCCGACGCGATCAGCGCCCTCTCCACCCAGCTCGCCCGGCGAATCGACTGGGCGCGCTGCCTCGCCGCCGCCCGGGAGATGGGATGCAGCGTCTTCCTCGAGCTCGGCCCGGGTAGCGCCCTCGCCCGGATGGCGGCCGAGGCGCTCCCGGACGCCCAGGCGCGCTCGGTCGACGACTTCCGCTCGCTCGAGGGCGTCGCCCGCTGGGCAGAGTCGGCGCTGCGGCGCGGCTGAACGCGCGTTGCTGCGGCGTCAGTCGCGGCGGCTGCCGAACAGGCGGAGCAGCGCGAGGAACAGGTTCACGAAGTCGAGGTAGAGGGCGAGCGCGCCGTTCACCGCGACGCCGCCTGTCCCGCCGCCGGCGCGGGCGAACGCCCGGAGCTTCTGCGTGTCGTACGCGGTGAGGCCCGTGAAGACGACCACGGACGCGCACGAGACGACGAAGGTGATCATGCTCGAGCCGAGGAAGATGTTCACCACGCTCGCGATCACGATGCCGATGAGCCCCATGAACAGGAAGCTCCCCCACGACGCGAGGTCCTTCCGCGTGACCGTGCCGTAGATGCTCATCGCCCCGAACGTGCCGGCGGTGCACAGGAACGCCAGCGCCACCGAGGCCCCGGTGTAGACGAGGAGCACCACCGAGAGCGTCGCGCCGTTCAGCGCCGAGTAGAGGAGGAACAGGCCGCCCGCCGCCGCCGAGGACATGCGCGCGGCCGCTGCGGAGAGGGCCACGACGAGCCCGAGCTCGGCGATGATGAGGCCGAAGAAGACGAGCCGGCTGCCCGCCACCAGCCGGAGCGCGGTCTCGGACGTCGCGACCGAGTAGGCGACGAGGGCGGTCACGGCGAGGCCGAGCGTCATCCAGCGGTAGACGGCCGCCATGAAGCGGCGCTCGACGTCGGTCGCGCCGTGGACGAGCACCTGCTCGCGGGCGGGGACACGGAACGAGTTCTCGAAGGGCATGGTGGGAGGATAGCGCAGCTCGGACGTCCGCGCCGCAGCAGGCGACGGGGTCATGGGACGCGCGCTACCCGCGATACCGCGGGAAGTACCCGGAACGAGGCGCCCAGCCGCTCTGCGCCGCCCGCCGCTCCTCGAGCTCGCGCGCGGCCGCCGCGTCATGGGTCAGGCAGGCGACGCGAAACTCGAGCTGGCCGTCCGGCGCGAAGTTCTTCTTGTGCCGGTACACGCCGTCCCCCGGCTCGTACCCGCCGCCGAGCACGTACGCCCGCAGCCCCTCCGCCGCCGCCCACTGCACCGTCCGATGGCGCAGCAGATCGTTCGGGCGGAGCGGGTACGCCTCGGACCGCGTGCCGGACAGGAGCATGTACGCGTGCTCGCGCGAGACGAGGATGAGCTCGGACGAGACGACCTCGCCTCCGTGCAGCGCGTGAAAGAAGACGTACTGGCCCGCGAGCCCGCGGGTGAGGTCCTCGAAGAACGACCGCGGGAAGAAGTACCAGCCGTTCGCGCCGCGGCGGCGCATCGTGTGCTCGTAGACGTCCACGAAGGCGTCGAGCCGTGCGCCGGTCCAGTCGAGCTCGATCTCGACGCCGAGCCGCTCGGCCGTCTTGACGTTGGCGCGGACGGATCGCTCGTACTCCATCCAGATGGCGCCGACGTCCGGACCGAGGGCCCGGACCACGTTCGGACCGCGCCCCTCGACCGGCCCGGGGAGCCGGGGGAGCTGCGCGTCGAACAGCGAGAGGCGCGCGAACGTCGTGATCACGCCCGCATCGCGGCAGAAGGCGTCGTGGGCGCGCCAGAACGCGGCGTCCTCGCGAGGCCCTTCGCCGAACGCGAACGGCCCGCCATAGCCGTAGGGCGACACCGCGTCCCAGCGCCGCTCGCCGGGGGCCGCCCAGGGCTCCGCCGCCAGCGGACGGAGCACGAGCGGGAAGAGGATCGTGCCGCCCTCGTCCTCGCCGACGGCGCACACCGTCCGGTCGCCCGGACGCGCGAAGAGGCGGACGTACTCGGGGTGGGCGAAGACCTCGCGCCCCGGCCAGCGCTCCCAGATTGCGAGCCACTCGTCCCGCTCCGACGGGATCGAGGCGTCGAGGACGCGGTGGCGCATGCGCGTGGGCGTCGCCATCAACTCCTCCGGTCGACGAGCGCGTTCTCGCCGCGTTCGCGGGTGTCCGGCGGGGGCGGGAGCGGGAACCCGAGGGCGAGATCCTCCGTCGTCGAGACGCCGGTGCGCCGCAGCACCTGGGCGACGGTGCGGGCGAGGATTCGCAGGTCGAGCCCGAGGGTCCAGTGATCGACGTACCAGACGTCGAGCGCGAGCCGTTCCTTGAACAGCCGCGAGTGGCGCCCGTTCACCGCCGCCCACCCGGTGATCCCCGGGCGAACGTCGTGCCGCCGCTTCTCGTCCGGGCGTGTAGGTCTCGAGGTAGTGCATGAGCAGCGGTCGCGGCCCGACCAGGCTCATCTCTCCGCGGAGCACGTTCCACAGCTCGGGGAGCTCGTCGAGGCTCGTGTCGCGCAGGAGCCGCCCGACGCGGGTGAGCCGCTGCTCGTTCGTGAGGTACCAGACCTCGTCGGAACGCGGCGGGCGCATGGTGCGGAACTTCAGGATCGTGAAGGGACGCCCGCCCATGCCGGGGCGCACCTGGCGGAACAGCACCGGCCGCCCGAGGCTCACCCGGACGGCGGCGGCGCACGCCGCGAGGACCGGCGAGAGCAGCACGAGCCCGAGCCGCCGCCCCGACCACGTCGATCGCGCGCTTCGTCGCGAGCGCGACCCGCCTCCCACCCATTCCCGACCTCCGCCCCGCCCCGCACGCGGGCGGGTGCCCCAGCCCGAACGCAGCGCCGGCGCTCGGAGGATAGGGATCTGGGCGAATCGTCGCTCGCCCGCGGTTGGGGCGCGTCGGGGCTCAATCGTGTCGGTGCCGCCCGCGTAACGGAGGACGAGCTTTGCTGGCGATGCGGATCGCGGTCCTCTCGGACATCCACGGGAACCTTCCCGCGCTCGAGGCGGTCCTCGCCGACATGGGGTCGGTCGACGCGCTCCTCTGCTGCGGCGATCTCGTCGGGTACTACCCGGACGTCGCCGAGGTCGTCGAGCGCCTGCGCGGGCTCGGCGCCCGGACGGTGCGCGGCAACCACGAGCTGATGGCGATCGGCGCGCTCGCGGTCCCGCCGGAGCGGACCGGCACCTACCGGATCGACTGGACGCGGCGCGCCCTGTCCGGGGAGCAGCTCGCGTGGCTCGCCCGGCTCCCGCCCGCGCTCGAGCTGACCCGCGACGGGCTCGCGATCGCCGTGCGCCACGCGAGCCCGTGGGACGAGGAGACCTATCTCTACCCGGACTCGCCCGCCCTCGCGGGCGTGGCCCTCGCCGAGGGGCGATGGCTCTTCCTGGGTCACACGCACTACCCGATGTACGTGCGGTGCGGCCGCGGCGTGGTGGTGAACCCGGGCTCGGTGGGGCAGCCGCGCGACTGGAACCCGCGGGCGGCCTACGGCGTGCTCGACACCGCGGCCGGCCGCTGGGAGCAGTGCCGCGTCGGCTACGACCACCGGGCCTACCAGCGCCGGCTCGAGAGGCTGAGCTTCGATCCGCGCACGATCGCGCTGCTGGGGCGCGAGCGGGTTCCGCAGGGGGTGCGGTGAGGGAAGGTTCGCCGGGGAGGCGACATGGACATCGGCGTGCTGGTGACCGGGGTGGGGAGCGGCTCGACCGGGGAGCAGGTGTACCGCGCGCTGCGCCACGGGAAGCGGCGGTACCGGATCACGGTCGCGAACGTGGACCTGGAGCGCTCCGTCGTCGCGCCGGAGGCGCGCCGCATCGTGCTGCCCCTCGCCGCGGACCCGCGATACCTCTACGCGCTGGCGGAGGCCGCGAACGCCCTCGGCGTGCAGTTCATCGTGCCCGGGTCCGACGTGGAGCTGGTGCGCGTCGCCGCGGCGCGTGACGCGCTCGCCCGGCTCACGCCGGCGATCCCGCTCGTGAACGACCTCGCGGCGATCGACCTCTGCCTCGACAAAGGGGCGACCGCGGCGGCCCTCGCCCGCGCGGGGCTCCGCTCGCCGCGCACCGTCGACTGCACGACCGTCGAGGCGCTGCTCGAGGGAGTCGCGCGGGAGCGACTCCGCTTCCCCCTCATCCTGAAGCCGCGCCGCGGCGGCGGATTGGCCGACGTCTTCGTCGCCCAGGACCAGGAGGAGCTCCGGTTCCACGCGGCGCGCATCGTCCGGACCGGCGCGGCGGCCATCGTCCAGGAGTACGTCGGCGATGCCCGGGCCGAGTTCACGCTCGGGGTCCTCCACTTTCCGGACGGGTCGCTGGCGGGCTCGTTCGCGCTCCGCCGCAACCTCGGCTCGCTGCTCTCGACGCGGTTCCGGACCCCCAATCGCACGGGTCGGGAGGAGCTCGGGAAGGATCTCGTCGTCTCCTCGGGCGTGAGCCAGGGGGACGTCGACGACTTCCCCGAGGTCCGCGCCCAGGCCGAGCGGGTCGCCGCCGCGGTGGGCTCGCGCGGGCCCCTCAACGTGCAGGGGCGGCTCGTCGGATCCGAGCTGGTCGTGTTCGAAGTGAACCCGCGCTTCTCGGGGACGGAGGCGATGCGCGCCATGTCCGGATGGAACGCCCCGGAGGCGCTCATCGAGTGGCACCTCGGCCTCGCCCCCTCGATCCGCAGCTTCCGCGCCCGGCCGTGCTCCTTCGTCCGGACGGTCATCGAGCATCGGATCGAGCGGACGCCCGCGCCGGAGCAGCTCACGAGCCCGGCGCATTCTGCGTGAGCACCGTGAGCCCTCGGAGGTGTGCGTGCGCCGCCGCAACATCACGTTCCTGGCCGGGCTCGCCATCGGGGGGGCCTGGGTGCTCGCCCGCCGGCTCGGAGGGATCCGCCTCGCCGGCAAGGTCGCCCTGATCACCGGCGGATCGCGAGGCCTCGGCCTCGTGCTCGCGCGCACGATGGGGCAGCGCGGCATGCGGGTCGTCATCTGCGCCCGGGACGAGGAGGAGCTCGAGCGGGCCCGGGCCTCGCTCGCGGCCGAGGGAATCGACGCGACGGCGCTTCCCTGCGACGTGACGGACGAGGAGGGCGTGGCGGGGCTCGTCGCGGACATCGAGGAGAACATCGGCCCGGTGGACGTCCTCGTGAACAACGCCGGGATCATCCAGCTGGGGCCGTCGGAGTCCATGCGGCTCGACGACTACCGCCGCGCGATGGACGTGATGTTCTGGGGAGCGCTCAACACGGCGGAGGCGGTGCTGCCGCGCATGCGGGCGCGGCGCCGCGGCACCGTGGTGAACGTCACCTCGATCGGCGCGGCGGTCGGGATCCCCCACCTCGCGCCCTACGTCGCGTCCAAGTTCGCGCTGCGCGGCTGGTCCGAGGCGCTCGGGGCCGAGATGGCGCGCTACGGGGTCGCCGTCATCACGGTCGTGCCCGGCCTGATGCGGACCGGCTCGTTCGGCCACGCGCTCGTGAAGGGGCGGCGCTACGCGGAGGTGAGCATCTTCTCGCTGCTCTCGTCCCTGCCCCTCGTCACCGAGAGCGCCGAGCGGGCGGCACGCCGGATCGTGCGCGCCATCGAGCGGGGGGAGCGGTTCGTCGTCCTCGGGGCGCCCGCGAAGCTGCTCAGGCTCGCGCACGCGCTCTTCCCGGGCAGCGTCGTCCGCGGGCTCGGCGTCGTGAACCGGCTTCTCCCGCCGCCCGACGAGGGCGCTCGGGACTCCATGCCGCTCCCGGGAGAGATCTTCCGGCGCGGGCTCGCCCGATCGATCCTCACCGCGCTCGGCGACCGCGCGGCGAAGAAGTACAACGAGGAGCCGGAGCCCGAGTCCGCCTAGAGTGCATCCCATAACCCCGTCGCCTGCTGCGGCGCACGCTTCCTGCCTGCGCCGGGCGGGCTCGTCGCTGCGCTGCTCGACGTACCGACGGGTACGCCTCCGCTGCTCGCTCCTCGCGCGCCCGGCTCGGCGACGGAAGCGTGCGCCTCGCGACGGCGAGGGGTTACGGGATGCACTCTAGCGGAGCGGGGCCCCGGCCGCGGCATCACCTCGCCGCGACGAGATCGGTTCGCCAGGTCACGCCGGCGGACAGGATGTAGACCCGGGTGTCGTAGACGCCCGGGAGCACGTTCGTGCCCGTCGTCTTCACCTCGTCGAACAGCGCGTAGAAGAACGCGCCCGCGACCGAGAGGTCCGGCCTCACCTTCCACGCCGCGCCCAACCCGCCCGCCCACGAGCTCGCGTCGGGGAGCGTCGGCGAGTAGGTGTCGGTCTTCAGGCCGGAGACGTCGCGCATCAGACCCCCCCGCAACGTGAGGCGCTGCGAGAGATCGTACTCGGCGCCCACCCGGAAGGTGTGGCCGTTGCCGTACTCGCGCGGCACGTCGATGGTCGTGCCCTTGTCGCCGACGAACGTGTCGGAGGTGTACACGCTGTAGCGCGTGAGCGTGTAGACGCCGGTGAGCTGTAGCCCCTTCACGGGCGGCCGGTACGCGACGCCGAAGTTCAGCACGTTCGGATACGTGAGGTCGTGCGTGACGTTCTGATCGATCGGCGGCGGCTTCGTGCCAGGCGCGAGGAGCGCATCCGGGACGACGAAGTTGCCGTCGCCCTTGAGCCGCTGCGTGGCCTTGTGCTTGTAGTCGACGGCGAACGTGAGCGGGAGCGACGCGAGCGGGGGGGTGTACTCGGCGGAGAGATCGTAGGACGGCGCGCCGCCCTTCGTGGCGAGCTCGCCGTACGCATCCGAGAACGGCTGGATGCCGATCTTCAGGTACTCCGTCGTGTAGTAGTAGACGAGGCCGCCGCCGAGGCGCAGCCCGGTGAGGACCTCGACGCCGCCCGTGAGATAGAAGCCGTAGACCTTCCGGTCGACGGTGATGATCCGGCCGCGGCCGGCCCAGTCTTCGTTCCAGAAGACGTTGCCGCCGCCCGGCACGTTCATGCCGAGGCCGACGCCGGCGTTCCGCCCGAGCGCCTCGAACCCGTATGCGGCGTAGAGCGCCACGGGCGGCACCGGCTTGAACTTCGTGGACGCGTCGGGTGCGCCCGCCATCGTGGAGCCCTCGGGGGCGCTCCACTGCGTCTTCAGGTCGAGGAACGAGCCGGCGAGGTTCAGGGAGAGCCCGCGCACCCTGGAGAGCGCGGCGGGGTTCGCGAAGGTCGCGCCGGCGTCGTTCTGGGCGGCGACGGCCGACTCGACGAGCGCGAGGTCGCGCGGGGAGATGCTCGGGACGTCGTAGCCGTTCGCGCGGGCGAGGGCAGGGACGAGGAGCGCGGCGGCGAGGAGGGCGATGTTCGTGCGCATGGTCGGCTCCTTAGGGGCGGACGGTGGCGGCCTGGCCGACCGGGTTCGTGAGGAAGTCGGCCGCGTTCGACTGCGCCTGCTGCGTGAGTGTCGGGACGAAGAAGTCGAGCAGGTTCGAGTGGTTCACCTTCGCCGCGACCGGATCCGCGCCCGACGCCGCGTTCACGAACCACTGCACGTTGGACGAGGTGGAGGCCGACCCGGCGGCCGGCACCGGGTAGCCGAGCCGGGCCGCGTAGTACGTGTTCTGCGCGTTCGGGACGCTCCCGTCGGAAAGCGACATCTGGATGAGGGCGTCGCGCTGCGGCTGCGCCGGCCAGATCGCCGCGAGCGCCGTGCCCTCGAACGGGCTGTTGGTCGTCTTCCCCAGCGGAACCGGGAGCGAGCCCGTGAGCGCGTATGAGAGGAAGTTCGCGGGGTCGGCGGGGTCGAGGATCCACTTCCCGATCTGCAGCGTCTTCAGGAAGTCGGGGGAGCCTGGCGCGATGCCGGCGCCCGAGAGGAGCCCGACCAGGATCGCGTTGTAGCGGGACTCGGGGTTCGCGAAGACGTCGAGCGCCGTCGCGCCGGGCGCGTAGGCCACGCCGAGGCGGATCCGCGGGTTCGCGGCGAGCGACGCGGCGCCGGTGATGGCGCCGAACGAGTGGCCGACGAAGTAGACCTTGGTCGGATCGACCGCCAGTCCCCGCGCGGCGAGCTCGCTCGAGAAGGCGTTCGAGGCGAACGGCACCGGGGCGAGCGCCTTCATGAGCGCGGACTTGTCGATCACGTCCTGGCGGATCGAATCGCGCACCCGGAAGAAGTTGAGCGAGACGAAGCCCTGAGCGTTCACGAAGGCGTTGCCCTTGGCGGAGAGGCAGGCCGGCTTCGGGTTGCCCAGGCCGTCGGTCGCCGGATCGCAGCCGAGCGCCGTCGTCCGGAAGTCGCTGCGGAAGCTCAGGTACGGGCCGCGGGTGCCGTCCGACTGCTCGCAGAGGCCGAACGGAGCGGCGTCCACGGGCGTGGTGAGGTTCGGCCGGAAGACGCAGGTGCTGGTCGCCCCGAGGCAGAGGCCCGCGAGGGCCTGCGGCGAGCCCGCCGGGCAGCACTGCGCGTCGCTCGTGCAGTACGACCGCTCACCGTGCTTCTCCGCGTCGATCGCCGCGACGACGAACCCGCGCGACGCGAGCGCCGCCGCGATCGGGAGCATGTCCGCCTTCGAGTTCGCGAGGCCGTGCGCGTAGACGACGAGCGGCGCGCACTGGAGCGCGGGATTCACCCCGAACGCGGCGACGTGGGCGCAGGTCGAGGGGACGAGCGAGGGATCCGGCAGCGCGACGAGCGCGGTGATCTGCTCGGGGACGACCATCGTGGGATTCAGGACCGGGTCGACGAACGCGCCCGTGTTCTGGCTTCCCAGGAGGAGGCTCGACGTCGTGAGCTTCACCTCGGCGATGCTGGACAGGCCGGTCGGCGAGGCGAGCATCCCACCGTCGATCCCGTAGAGCGCCGAGACCTGCGAGGTGGACAGGAACGTCGCGTCCACGAGGCTGCCCGTGCCGAACAGGTAGGGCAACCCCACGAGGTTCAGGGCGGTGGAGGTGATCTTGCCCTGCGTGCGGAACGTGTAGGCGAGCGCGACGTCCGCGGCGGTCTTCCCGGTATCGGTCGTGAGCTGCGCCGTGACCGGCACGAGCTGCTCGCGCATCTTCCGGAGCGCGGTCGCCGTGTCGTTCGAGATGCCGGAGAGGAGCGAGATGCCGTTCACGCTCGAGGTGGCGACCGGGTCGAAGCCGGGGTCGAGGAGGATCTTCGCGACGGTGGACTTCTGGAGCGGCCGCCCCAACATGTCCTTCACCGAGGTGGTGATGAAGACGGCGTAGTCGGTCGCCTCGTCGAGCGGCGGCAGGTAGAACGTGCCGAGCGGCGTGGGCGCGCCCACGGCGGGCTGGAGCCCGACGATGAGCGAGCACCCGCCGGCAGCCGCGCACGGCACGCCCGGCGCGAGGAAGTTGCCCTGGGTCGTCGTGATCGGCGTCGGCTCGGCGACGTACGCGGCGCCGGCGGGGTCACCCGACACGCCCCCGGTCGCCTGGTAGATCGCGAGCTCCTCCTTCAGCTCCTTCAGCCGCGTCACCGTCCCGCCGGAGATCTTGTACAGGTGGACGGTCGAGCCATTCACGGTGCTCGCGTCCACCGGCACCGTCACGGGCGCGAAGATCATCGCGGTGGTCGAGAAGCCGTCGAGCGTCGTGAGTCCCTGGGCGGCCTTATCGAACGCCGGGTTGAACGCGATCTTGGTCCCGGAGCTCGCGGTGCGGAGCAGGTCGAGCGGGAGCGGGGCGATTCCGGAGCCGGAGTCCACCGGCGCGGCGGGGATCGCTGGCGCGATCTCGAACGCGCCGATCGACGCGATCTCCTCGGGCGGGATGACGGCCGACACTGCCGTGAAGGCCGGCGTGACGGTGCCCGACGGCGCCGGCGTCCAGAAGCCGCCGGCGTTGCTCCAGTCGAGCGGGAGCCAGAGCGCCTGGCGCACGGCCTCGACCCTCGCCGCCTGGTCCGCGGGGAAGCCGATGGGCCGGTTGTCCGGGTTCGCGAAGCTCAGGTTCGGGATGACGAGCTCGATCGCCTGGTCCGGCGAGACGGAGCGGCCGGTCGTGGTCTTCACGCCGTTCGCGCCGCCTCGGACCGCGAACACGTAGCGCCCCGGTGCCCAGGCGCGGCTGCCCGCCGGCCCGGCCTTCGCCTTCTTGAGCGCGAGCTGCCCCGTGGTGCAGTTCTCGACGTCCACCTCGATCGTCACGATGGTGGGCGGCGAGACGTCCACCTTCATGACGACGACGGTGGGGGTCGCTCCGAGCGTCGTGACGGTCGTCGGATCGACGAGCGGCGGCGTCGCGACGACGTACGCGTTCGTCGCGGCGTCGAAGGTGAGGCGCTTCAGCGGCACGGTGATCCCGACCGCCTGGTCGCTCGGGAAGCCGTTCGCGGCGACGAACGCCTCGAGGAGCGACCGCTGCGCGCTCACGGGGATGGTGGGCGCCGCCTGCATCGCGAGATCATTCGGCGTCGGGAGCGCGGGGGTCGTGCTGCCCGGCAGCACCGGCGAGTTGAACGCGGCGAGGACGAGCTCCTGGGCGGGGGCTTCCTGCGAGACCTTCTTGCAGCCCGAGAGGAGCGCGACGGCGGCGGCGACGAGGGCGGCGCTGCGGCGGAAGGACATCTCGACCTCCAACACGGTGTGGGTGAAGCAAGCTGCGGGGAAACCCGACCTGTCCGGAAACGTCGTCGATTCGAAAATCAACCGCCGACGGTATCGCATTCTCGACGCACATTTTGCAATCACATACGTGCAGTTTCGTCGCAGATCCGCACGCATTGCGCGCCGTCATTGCAATGAGACCTCATCTCACCGTGAACCGGATCCGTAACTTCCCGAGGAGGGATGCGGGGTTCACTCGATCCCGGTTTTCACGGAGGGTGTCGTGAGGCGAGGCTCCGGCCGGGGCCCGCTCAGGCGGGTACCGAGGTCGGGTGCGGCGCGGGAACCGACCAGCTACCGCGCGCCGCCGAGGTACGCGGCCTGGACCCGCGGGATCCGCGGCCAGCTCGGCGCGACGGCCCCTCGAGGACGAGCCGCCCGCGCTCGAGCACGTAGGCGTGGTCGCGAGATCGGAGAGCGCCAGCCGGGCGTTCTGCTCGACGAGCAGGATCGGTCGCGCCCTCGCGGTGGATCTCCTGGATCAGTCTCGAAGATCTGCTGCGACGAGGAGCGGCGAGAGCCCCATCGACGGCTCGTCGAGCAGCAGGATGCGCGGCGCGCATGAGCAGCGCCCGGGCGAAGGCCAGCATCTGCTGCTGCCCGCCGGAGAGCGACCCGGCCGAGCGAGCTCGCGCCGCTCGCCCAGGATCGGGAAGCGCCGGTACTGCTCCTCGATCGCCGCGCCGCAGCTCGGCGCGCGGCCTGGCGGCTGCTCGCCGGCCAGCACGCAGGTTCTCCTCGATGCGTCATGCGGCCGAGGATGGCGCGCCCCTCGGGCACGAGCGACAGCCCGGCCGCGACCGCGCCGGTGCGCCGGCAGGCCGGTGACGTCGCGGCCCCCGAGCCGCACCGCGCCCGCTGCGGGCCGCACCAGCCCGGCGAGCGCCGACGAGGATGCTGGTCTTGCCCGCGCCGTTCGGGCCGATGAGCGTGACGATCCGGCCCTCGCGTCCACCGCGGAGCGAGACGCCGCGCACCGCCTCGACGTGGCCGTAGGCGACGTGCAGGTCGCGCACCTCGAGCAGCGGCGCCCGGCGCGCTCACGCGGCGCGGCTCCCCGAGGTAGGCGGCTGATCACGGCCGGGTCGCGCGCCACCTCGGCCGGCGGCCCGTCGGCGATGACCTTGCCGAAGTCGAGGACGGTGATCCGGTCGCAGACGTCCATCACCAGCTGCACGTTGTGCTCGACGAGGAGCACCGAGTGCCCCTCGGCGGCCACCCGCCGGATGAGCGTCGGCGACGCGCCTGCACCTCGACCGGGTTCATGCCCGCGGTGGGCTCGTCGAGCAGCAGGACGCGCGGCTCGGAGGCGAGCGCCCGGGCGATCTCGACCCGCCGCTGCTCGCCGTAGGAGAGGTTGCGGGCCTGCTCGTCGGCCCGGTCCGGCGAGGCCGACGCGCTCGAGGAGCGCCGCGCGGCCCGCTCCCGCGCCCGCCGCTCCTCCTCGCCGCGCCGCGGGCAGCAGAAGAGCCTGCGCGCCAGAGCGAGGCGTGGCGGCGCAGGTGCTGCGCCCACCAGCACGTTGTCGCGGCGCCGACAGCTCCGGGAAGAGCCGGATGTTCTGGAACGTCCGCGCCGACGCCGCAGCGCCGCGATGCGGTGGGGCGGCAGCCCGTCGATGCGCGCGCCCGTCGAGCACGATGGCGCCGCGCGGTGGGCGCGAGCAGCCCGGAGACCAGGTTGATGAGCGTGGTCTTGCCGGCGCCGTTCGGGCCGATGAGCCCGTGGACCTCGCCGCGGCGCCGACCTCGAAGCTCGCGCCGTCCACCGCGCGCACGCCGCCGAAGGTCCGCTCGACCCCGTCGCAGCCGAGCAGCAGCGCGCTCACGCCGGCGCTCCGCGCCGCGCGCCAGGCGCGCAGGCGCGCGGGGCAGCGACGACGATGCCCGTCGGGCAGGAAGAGGATGACGGCGAGCAGCACCAGCCCGTTCACCAGAGGCGCAGCGGCCCGGGCTCGATGCCCGACCAGCGGCGCGACCTCGCGCAGCACCTCGGGGAGCAGCGGTGAGGAAGGTCGGCGCCGACCACCGGCCCCCAGAAGACCTGCGGTGCCGCCCACCACCGCGAAGACCAGCATGTCGACCACGCGCGGCGAAGCGAGAAGCCGTTCGGCGCGACCATGAAGGTGAAGTGGGCCTCGAGCGCGCCGGCCAGGCCGGCGCAGCGCGGCGCCCAGCACCAGCATGGCGAGCTTGTAGCGCGGCGGTCGGGATCCCCATGGTGCGCGCCGCCGGCTCGTCCTCGCGGATGGCCTCGAGCGCGAAGCCCCAGCTTGCGAGCCGCGCGAGCCGCCAGAAGCACGAAGAGGGCGACCGCCAGCGCCAGGTAGATCATCCAGATCGAGGTCTTCTGCGGGATGGCGACGATCCCCTGCGCGCCGTTCACGTAGTCCCAGTTCACGAAGCCGAGCCGCACCACCTCGCCGAAGCCGATGGTGGCGATGGCCAGGAAGACGCCCTTGAGCCGCAGCACGGGCAGGCCGAGCGGCACGGCCACGAGCGCCGGGAGGAGCGACGCCCGCGGCGAGCGCGAGCGGGAAGGGCAGCGCCGCGCGTGCATGGTGAGGAGGGCCGCGGCGTAGGCGCCGATGGCCATGAAGCCGGCGCTCGACGAGCGCGAGCTGGCCGCAGGAGAGCGTGGCGTACACGGAGAGCGCGAGCAGCGCGTTGATGCCGATGTAGGCGAGGTGGACTGGTAGGTCAGCGTAGAGGTCCTGGAGGCTGCTCCGCCATGCGCGCTCACGCCTCGCGGAGCGTCGGCGGCGCCCAGCAGGCCGCGCGGCCGCAGCACCAGGATGAGGAAGAGCGCGGCGAAGGAGACGGCGTCGCGCCAGGACGCGCCGAGGTGGGCCACCACGAAGACCTCGATGAGCCCGAGCGCGAACCCGGCGATCACCGCGCCGGGCATCGAGCCCATGCCGCCGAGGATGATGACCGCGAGCCCCTTCAGCTCGACGCTCGCGCCCCATGTCCGGGCGAGATCGAGTTGAAGGCGAGCCCGAAGAGCACGCCGGCGGCGCCGCCCAGCGCCGAGGAGATGAAGAAGGAGGCGGCGATGACCCGGTCCACGTTCGACGCCCAGGATGCGCGCCGCCCGCGGGCTCTCCGCCACGGCCCGGACCTCGCCGCCCGAGCCGCGTCCGCTGCACCAGCCAGGTGAGGCCGAGGAACAGCACCACCGCCACGGCGATGATGGTGAGCTGCAGCCGGAGACACCGCGCCGCCCAGGAGCTGGATGGCTGCGGTCTCGGGGAGGGTGCCGAACGGGAAGCGCGAGATGTTCGGGCCCCAGATCTCGAGCGCGACCGCCTCGAAGATGGTGGCCAGCGCGAGCGAGCTGATGAGCCCGGAGATGTTGGAGTCGGTGCGGCCGCGCAGCGGCCGGAAGGCGACGCGCTCCAGCACGAGGCCGAGGAGCCCGGCGAACAGCGACCGCGAGCGGCAGCGCCACGCAGGATGTGGAGGTGCGCGGCCCGACGAGCGCCAGCGCCACGAAGGAGGCCAGCATGAAGACCGCCGGCGTGGGCCAGGTTCAGGATGTCGAGCACGCCGAAGACGAGCGTGTAGCCGAGCGCGAACAGCGCGTAGATGCTCCCCAGGAACAGCCCGTTGATGATCTGCTGCCCCACGCTCGCGTCCGGCCCCGGCGGCTACGGGAGCGATCTGGAACTTGCCGTCCTTCACCACCTGGACGCGCCGGCGTCGTGGCTGCCGTCGCGGTTCTGCGAGGAAGGAGAACTTGCCGAGCGGGGTGGGCAGGTCCTTCACCTTGGCGAAGCCGGCCTTGATGTCGTCGCGGCCGCCCTTCATCGCCGGCCTGCTTGATGGCCTCGGCGATGACCAGCACGCCGGTGTAGGCCTGGGCGCAGAACTGGTCGGGGTCGTTGCCGCGCGCCTTCATGGCCTTCGAGGAAGGCCTGGTTGGCGGGCTCGGCGCTCACCTTGTTCCAGGCGGTGCCGACGTAGACGCCCTCGGCGGCCGGGCCGGCGTTGGCTTGATGAAGCTGGGCTGTTGAAGCCGTTGCCGCCCATGATGGGCACGTTGCCAGCCGAGCTGGCGCGCCTGGGTCACGATGCCGGCGGCGTTCTCGACCAGCGCCGAGACCATGAGGATGTCCGGGTTCGAGCGCCTTGAGCGCGGTGAGCTGGGCGTTGAAGTCCCGGTCCGGCTTGGCGAAGGTCTGCGTGCCGACGATCTGGATGCCGCATGCGCCTCGAGCGGCCGCCTTCATCACGTTGTAGCCGGCCTGCGTGAAGGCGTCGTCGTTGCCGTAGAGGAGGCCGGCCTTCTTGAAGCCGAGCTTGGCCTGGAGCCGCTTCAGCGCGCCGGGGATGACCTGGCCCTCGGTGAGCGAGACGCGCCAGATGTAGTCGCCGATGTCGGTGATGCCCTTGGGCGCGGTGTTGGAGACGGCGACCACCGGGACCTTGGCCGCCTGGGCCAGCGGGTCGGCGGCGGTGGCGGTGTTGGAGAGGGTCGGGCCGATGATGGCGCTCACCTTGTCCTGGTTGATGAAGCGCTGGAAGACGGCGATGCCCTGCTCCTTGGTGGAGGCGTCGTCCTCGAGGACCGCCTCGAGCGTGACGCCCTTGAGCGCTGCCGCTCTTGTTGAGCTCGTCGACGGCGGCCTGGATGCCGGCCTTCTGCTGGGCGCCGTAGACCGCGGCGGGGCCGGTCAGGCTGAGGGCGCGCGCCGATCTTGACCGTCTGTGCGGCGCGAGCGGCCGGCGCGCCGGCCGCGGCGAGCGCCGCGAGAACGATGGCGGAAATCCGGAACGTGAAGCGCATGGCTCTCCTCCGCGTGGGCGTGGAGGCCGGTTTGTACGACGCCGCGTTGCCGGTGGCAACGCGGACGATGTCTCGCGCCCCCCGAGCAGCGTCAGCGCTCGGTGAACACCGTCGCGGCGGACAGCACGTTGGGGCGCTTCTCGGGCGTCGTGCCGTCCCGCAGCGGATCGAGGGTGAGGTCGCCGAAGTAGAGCGACGCCGGGCTCGCCTGTCCGTCGACGTACACGATGGTGAACACCGTCACGAACGAGTTCTCGATGCTCATCGCCTTCGCGAGGACCTCGGGCCCGTCCGTGCCGATCCGGGCGGAAGCTTCAGCCGTGAGCCGGTACCGCCAGATCTCGTACGAGACGCCCGTCTCCGCGCCCGCGCACGTGCGATCGGTCGTGGTGTAGGTGCGACTCGTGGACGCGAACGAGTCCGGGTAGAAGAGCAGGTGCTTGGTGTAGTCACCGGCTCCGTCGTTCAGGCACGCGATCCATTCGCCCTGCAGGGGCTCGAACTTCAGCTCTTCCGACACAAGTGGACCGTCGCACGCGACGAAGGTCATCGCCGCGACACCCATGGCTGCTGCGACGCTGCGCCTTCGGGCTCGAGCCGTCATCTCGTCTCCGTGTTCCGGCGGCCGCTCGCTCGCTGAGCGGGCGACCTCTACATTGCGAACGCGCTCTGCCGAAGACGTCCCCCTCACGTGGTAGGCCTTCGTTCGGAGCGCCATCCCCGGCCGCCGCGTGGGCGCCGCGCCCCCTTCGAGCGCAGCCGACCGGTGCCGATCGATTCGGCGGCGGGGGTGGGGCCGAATCAGATGCCGGCACACGCAGTCGCTGCTGGTCGCACGTGTAGGCACGAACCGATGAAGCTGCGCAGGTTCTGCGTCGTAACGCAAACGCGTCAACCACCGGCCGCTACTAGGGAAACTAGTCTGGTACGCAGGAAGCGCGCCTGCCAACGGTTGACGCGTCCACTGGCGAGGGTAGCATCGCCTGCTCTCACGGCTGATTGACAGCAGCGGGTTTGCGGCATCCGCAGCACCGGGCGCCCCGGCGCCCACACCAGAAGGAGCCCGATTCGGTGCAGACACCGAGGCGAGGGACCGGTGATCGGGCGCGTAAGCTACGCAGCGCAAGTGCTCGAGGAGCGAGGCTGCGACGGAAGCGTCACTTCGAAGGCTGGTACACCTGAACGGAGGTAACTACACGTGACAGTCCCATTCTTGCGCTCCTTGGTCTGTGCGATGCTCCTGGCGGCCGCGGGAGGTGCAGCGGCACAGGATGCGCCGAAGTTCGAGTTCCACGGATTCGTCGGCGGGTCGGTCTTCCAGGAGAGCGGCGCTCTGAGCTCCGGTGGCGGCGAGGGGGCGTGGGTGGCCACCTCTCCCAAGCTGGCGACGGACAAGGACAACTTCGGCGGCGACGTGCGGCAGACGCGCCTCAACTTCTCGCTGACGGGCGCGCAGCCGTTCGAAGGCGCCACGCCGCGGGCGTTCGCCGAGATCGACTTCTTCGGCGGTAACACGGCAGGTGCCTTCGGCGATGTCTCGATCGCCCCGCGCCTCCGCGTCGCGTACGCCGAACTGAAGCTCGCCAAGACCGGCTCCATGGTTCGCGTCGGTCAGGACCACGACCTCATCCTCGGCATCGTGCTGCCCGCGACGGTCGGCCACGTCGCGTACCCCGTCTCCTATCAGGCCGGCACCATCGGATGGCGCCGTCCGGGCCTCGCCGTCTACCAGACGCTCCCGGTGGGCGACATGAAGCTCGAGATCGCCGCCGCTGTCGGCCGCTCTCAGTGGGACGCGACCAACACGACCGCTTCCGGACCCGGCTCGAACCTGCCGGCCTTCCAGGCGCGCGTGAAGCTGCAGGGCAAGATCTTCGAGGCGTTCGTTGCCGCTCACTACAACCGGACCGACGTCACCGGCGTGGGGGTAGGCGGCGGGAACAGCTCGATCGCCACGCAGGCCATCACGGCCGGCGGCAGGGTCAGCTACATGGACGTCACGCTGGCCGGCGCAGCCTACACGGGCAAGAACCTCGGGCCTCTCGCAGGCAACCTCCTCCAGGTCCAGCCGCAGGCTGCGCTGACGCTTCCGGGCGGGCCGGCGGAGATCGACGAGATCGGCGGGTGGGCGCAGCTCGGCTACAACATCACGCCGACCATCAGCGCGTGGGCGCTCGCCGGCTTCGCGAACCCCGACGACGCGGACCTCGTGAAGGCGACGCTGACGCGTTCCCGTAACGTCACCGCGTCCGGCATGCTCCGGTACCAGTCGAAGGGCTACGCGGCCGGCCTGGAGTACACGATGTTCCGGACGAGCTACACGAACCTCGCGGATCCCGTCGAGGCCAACCAGCTCATGCTGAGCGGCATGTACTTCTTCTAGCCGGGCGCAGCACGGTCCCGAGCCGCAGCGGCATCACCCACCTGTAAGCGCGGGTGGACCAGGGCGTCGGCGCGAGAGCGCCGGCGCCCCTTCATTGTGGTGTGGCCCTGACCCCCGTCAGGCCGGCTTCCGGTGATCGAGCACCCGCCTCGCCTTCCCCGCCGACCGCTCGAGCGTGTTCGGTGCCACGAGCTCGACCGTCATCCGGATGCCGGTGACGGCGTGGATCTCGCGGTCGATCCGGTCGCGCAGCTCGATCATCTCGCGCATCTCGTCGCGGAAGTCGCCGGGGCGGATCTCGACCTTCACGACCACCTCGTCGAGCGTCCCGGGGCGCGAGATCTCGATGAGGTAGTGCGGGGCGGTTCCCTCCACGCGCAGCAGCGCCTCCTCGATCTGCGACGGGAAGACGTTCACGCCGCGGATGATGAGCATGTCGTCGGAGCGCCCGATCACCCGGCTCATCCGCACGCCGGTCCGCCCGCACGGGCAGGGCGCGCCGGTCGAGCGAGGCGATGTCGCGCGTGCGGTAGCGCAGCACCGGGATCGCCTCCTTGGTGAGCGTCGTGAAGACCAGCTCGCCGGGCTCGCCGTCGGGGACCGGCTCGAGCGTCTCCGGGTCGAGGCACTCGACGATGAAGTGGTCCTCCTGGATGTGCATGCCGGCGCGCGCGCCGCACTCGCCGCGAGACGCCCGGGCCGATGACCTCGCGACAGGCCGTAGTTGTTGAAGGCCAGGATGCCGAGCTCGCGCTCGATCTGCGACCCGCATCTCCTCGGTCCACGGCTCGCCGCCGAAGTGGCCGAAGCGGAGCGGCAGCGTGCCGGGCGCGTGGCCCTCCGCCGCGCGACCTCGGCGATGTGGAGCGCGTAGCGACGGCGTGCAGACCAGCACCTCGGCCCCGAGGTCGTGGATGAGCAGGATCTGCCGCGGCGTGTTCCCGCCCGCCGCGGGGACGATCCCGGCGCCGACCTTCTCGATGCCGTAGTGCAGCCCGAAGCCGCCGGTGAACAGGCCGTAGCCGAAGGCGATGTGGACGAGGTGCTCGGAGCGGAGGCCGCCGGCCACGAGGAAGCGGGCCACGAGCCCGGACCAGGTCTCGAGGTCGCGCCGCGTGTAGGCGACGAAGGTGGGCTTGCCGGTCGTGCCGGAGGAGCCGTGGATCCGGGCGATGTCGGCGCGCGGCACGGCGAGGAGGCCGAGCGGGTAGTTCCGCCGCAGGTCGTCCTTCGTCGTGAACGGGAGCCGCCGCACGTCGTCGGGCGAACGGATCGCGGCGGCAGCGACCCCCGCGCTGGCGAGGGCGTCACGGTAGAACGGGACCGCCGCGACGCGCCGCACCGTCTCGGCCAGCCGGCGCCCCTGGAGGACCCGCAGCTCCTCGCGCGGGAGCGTCTCCGCCGGATCCCAGATCCGGTTCTCGATCGCGAGGTCGTTCACTCGGAACCTCTCGTCATCAGGCGCGGTTCACGCCCCGGCGCGCGCGAAGAGCTCCTGCGA
Source organism: uncultured delta proteobacterium (assembly GCA_963721145.1). Classification (GTDB taxonomy): domain Bacteria; phylum Myxococcota; class Myxococcia; order Myxococcales; family Anaeromyxobacteraceae; genus Anaeromyxobacter. The sequence goes on from CAVRIC010000002.1 coordinate 2,017,373, forward strand.
GGAGAGGAGCTTCACGCCCGTCTGGACGAGGAGCTTCGCCGCGCGCTCCGGGTCCTCGAGCCGGAACACGAGCGTCGCGTGCTTGCCGCGCTCGCGCGCCGCCGCGAGCGCGTACATGTACTCGATGCCGAGCCCCGCCTTGTCGAACGACTCGAGCACGGCGGCGAGCCCGCCGGGCCGGTCCGGCACGTCGACCGCGAGCACCTCGGTGACGTTGACGACGATGCCGGCCGCCTCGAGGGCTGCCTTCGCGCGCTCCCAGTCCTTCACGATGAGGCGCAGGATCCCGAACTGCTGGGTGTCGGCGAGCGACATCGTGAGGATGTCGATCCCGGCGTCGCCGAGCACCTTGCACGGGACGCGCAGCTGGCCGGGCCGGTTCTCGAGGAAGAGCGACAGCTGGCGGATCTTCATGGCGGTTCTTCTCCTCGGGCGTGCGCCCCGCCCCGCCGGCCGAGCCGTCGGGGCCCCACCCCTGCTTCGCGGGTCAGATGCTGCGCTTGTCCAGGACGCGCTTCGCCTTGCCCTCGCTGCGCGCGATCGTCCGCGGCTCGACGAGGTGCACCTTCACGCGGATGCCCGACGCACGTGGTCGATCGCGTGCTCGAGCTTGCTGCTGGAGCCCCTCGAGCGCGCCGATCTGTGTCGGAGAAGACCTCCGGCGTGACCTCGACCTGCACCTCCATCTCGTCGAGCCCCTTCTCGCGCGTGAGGACGATCTGGTAGTGCGGCAGGGTCCCCTCGACCTGCAAGCAGCGCCGTCTCGACCTGCGACGGGAAGACGTTGACGCCGCGGATGATGAACATGTCGTCGCGAGCGCCGGCCGATGCGCCGGATCCGGCGGATGCGTCCGGCCGCACGCGCACGGCTCGCGGATCGATCGCGGTGATGTCGCGGGTCCGGTAGCGGATCATCGGCATCGCCTGCTTGCGAGAGGGTGGTGAGGACGAGCTCGCCCTCCGTCGCCGTCGGGCAGCACGCTCGCCGGTCTCCGGGTCGATGATCTCCGGGTAGAAGTGGTCCTCGAAGATGTGCAGGCCCGTCCTGCGCGGCGCACTCGATCGCCGACGCCGGGGCCGATGATCTCGGAGAGGCCGTAGATGTCGTAGGCCTTGATGCCGGTCTCGGCCTCGATGTGCTTGCGCATCGCCTCGGTCCAGGGCTCGGCGCCGAAGACGCCCGACCTTGAGCCGGCCGAAGCCGATCTTCGCCTCCTTGCGCCCGCTCGATCGAGGTGCACGAAGTAGCTGACGGCGTGCAGCAGATCGCGGTGACGCCGAAGTCCTGCAGCACCATGAGCTGCCGCTCGGTGTTGCCGCCGGAGATCGGGATGACCGTGGCGCCGAGCGCCTCGCCGCCGTAGTGCGCGCCGAGGCCGCCGGTGAAGAGGCCGTAGCCGTAGGCGTTCTGGATGACGTCGCCCGGTGCAGCGCCGCAGGCGGCGAAGCGTGCGGACCATCACGCTCGTCCAGACCTCGAGGTCGGCCTCGGTGTAGGCGACGACGATCGGCTTGCCGGTCGTGCCGGAGGAGGCGTGCAGCCGGACGATCTCCTCCATCGGCGACGGCGAACAGGCCGAACGGATAGGTGTCGCGGAGGTCGGTCTTCACCGTGAACGGGAGCTTCGCGAGATCCGCGAGCGACCGCACCGACGTCCGGGCGGAGGCTTCTGCTCCTCCATCCGGCGGTGGAACAGGCGTCACCTTCTCGTAGGCGCGGGCGACCACGGCCTGGAGACGCCCGAGCTGGACGCGCTCCAGCTCGCGCCGCGGCAGGAAGTCGGGGGCGCTCGCCGGGTGAAAGCCGCCGGGTGCGTCGTTCCACTGGGTCTTCACGGGCATCTCCTTCCCGCGCGCGTCATCCGCGGGCTGCCTTCTCGCGGCCGATCTGGAACGCCTTCTCGTTCACGGCGTGGAGCTGCGGCGGGAGCGCCGCCTTCACCGCCTCGAGCCAGAGCGCCTCGGGCAGGTCGAGGTGGCAGGACAGCGCCCCGAGCAGCGCGACGTTGAGGCTCCTCCGGTTCGGGAGCGTCTTCTCGTCCACGAAGTCCGGGGGGAAGAGGACGCCGTCCTTGCGGAGGAGCGGCCGTGTCACCTCGACCTCGGAGGGCGCGAGCACGAGGAGGAAGTCGGCCTCGCCCGGCGGGATCATCGGCGAGAGCACGAGCTCGCCGTAGCGCACGTCGGAGGTGACCGAGCCGCCGCGCTGGCTCATCCCGTGGACCTCGGCCTTCTTCACGTCCTTGCCGGCGCGAAAGGCGACGTCCGCGAGGATGTCCGACGCCTTGATCACGCCCTGCCCGCCGAGTCCGGCCACGACGACGTTCGTGACGCGCCCCTGCGCTCGCTCACTCATTGCCCGCCTCCACGCACGCGGCGCACTTGTCGGCGGCGGCCTTCTCCCACTTGCGGATGTCGGCGGCGGCGAGGATGCAGGGGCGGCGGGCCACGATCATCGACAGCTCCGGCCGGGCGAGCCGGTCCCGGAGCAGCTTCTCGAAACCCGCCGGATCGGCGATGGGGTCCACCACGTCCACGTTCTTCACGCCGACCGCGGACCCGAGCCCCTCGATCGAGACCTTGCCGGTCTGCTCGTGCTGGAGCGTGCGGCCGGTGCCAGGGTGCTCCTGCTGGCCGGTCATCGCGGTCGTGCCGTTGTCGAGCACGATGAGGACGTGCCCGGTCGCGGGCGGGTTGTAGACCATCTCGATGAGGCCGTTCACGCCGGTGTGGATGAAGGTCGAGTCGCCGATGATCGAGACGACGCGCCGGGCGTCGTGCTCGGGCAGGACGTGGCGCAGCCCGAGGCCGACGCCGAGCGATGCCCCCATCGCGACGCAGGTGTCCATGCCCTGGTAGGGCGGGAGGACGCCGAGCGTGTAGCAGCCGATGTCGCCGGCGACGATGCAGTCGAGCTTGCGGAGCGCGGCGTAGACCGGGTGGTACGGGCAGGCCTCGCAGAGCTGCGGCGGCTTCCCCTTGGGCGGTTCGGGCTCGGGAGAGTCGTCCCGCGCGAGGATGCGCCGCACGCGGTCCACGTTCAGCTCGCCGAAGCGGAACCGCTCCGCCTTCGACTCGACCTGGATGCCGGCGGCGCGGATCTGCGTCGGCGAGGAACGGGTCGCCTTCCTCGACGACGACGCAGCGCTCGACGGACGCAGCGAACGCGCGGATCTTCTCGAGCGGGAGGGGGTAGACGGTCTTCAGCTCGAGGAAGCTCGCGCCAGGCGCCGCCTCTCGCGCGTGCCGAGCGGTCACGCTCGAGGTGACGATGCCGAGCTTCCGGTCGGCGCCGGTCCGGACGTTCAGCGGGGACGCGTCCGCCCAGGCGGCGATCGCCGCGAGCTTCTTGCGGAGGCGCTGGTGCGCGGGGCGCGCGTAGGCCGGGATCATGACGCGGCCGGCGATGTCCCGCTGGAACGCCGGCGCCTTGGCCGTGACGGGCGGCCGGCGCACCACGATCGACTTGCCGTGGCAGACGCGGGTCGTCATCCGGAGGAAGACCGGCAGCTGCCACTGCTCGGACAGCTCGAACGCCGCGAGGAGGAGGTCGTACGCCTCCTGCGAGTCCGACGGCTCGAGCATCGGCAGCCCGGCGGCGACCGCGTAGTGGCGGTTGTCCTGCTCGTTCTGGGAGGAGGCCATCCCCGGGTCGTCGGCGGACACGACCACGAGCGCGCCCGAGACGCCGGTGTACGCGGCGGTGAAGAGCGGGTCGGCCGCCACGTTCACGCCGACGTGCTTCATGGTCACGAGGGCGCGCGCGCCGCCGAACGCGGCGCCGATGCCGACCTCCAGCGCGACCTTCTCGTTCGGCGCCCACTGGGCGCGACCGCCGAGAATGGCGAAGGCCTCCAGGATCTCCGTCGAGGGGGTGCCCGGATAGCCGGTTCCGAGGTGGACGCCGCCATCGTGCGCAGCCGCGGCGAGCGCCTCATCGCCGGAGAGAAGCCGTCGTTCCATCGTCTCCGCGCTCCCTCGGAATCTACGGCAAAAGGAGCGGCATGATAGCGCGAGCCGCGCAGCGGTGCCCATCCCTCGGCCGCTGCTCCGGATGCCTCACCGGTAGATGAGCACGCTCGCAGTGGCCTCGTCGGCGGCCGGGGTGCGCCGGGCCTCGATCGCGAACGAGAGGTCGCGGGCGACGTGGAGCCGGAGCGTGCCACGGAGCTCGAACGTGTCGCGCGGCATCGCGTCGGGGAGCCATCGCCAGCGCCCCTCCGCCACCAGCGCGACCGGGCCGAGCCGCAGGCGCGCGAGCCCGCCGGGACCGGCGCCCGCGCGCGTCGAGCCGCCCGCGATCCCGCCGAGCCGGGGTGACCACTCGGCGAGGAGGTCCACCCCGGCATAGAGATCGAGGAGGCCGAGCGACTTCGCGAAGCCTCCGCCGAGCTCCCCCTGGGCGGCGAGGCACGCGTCGCAGCCCGCGTCCCGGACGGTCGCGACCCCGGCCCGGACGCGCCAGGACGGGCGAAGCTCGAAGCGGGAGAGGTCGCTCAGCGAGACGATCCGCACGAGCCACGCCTCGTCCACCTCGGCCCGGCCCGCGCTCGGCACGAGCCGGAGCCGCGCGGGGAGGAACTCGATCTGGGCGAGGCTGGGGTACCCGTCGGCCGGATCCGCGAGGTCGTGGAGGGCGAGCCGGACGTCGAGGACGGCGAGGGCGCCGCCCGGGCTCGAGACGCCTCCCCCCACGCCCACGCGCGACGAGCCGTGGCCGAGCTCGGGCGCGCGGCGCACGGGGCGCGCGACCTCGAGGGGCGGCGAGACGACCCCGAGCGCGCTGCGGCGCTCGAGCAGCGTCTGCCGCGCGCGGGCCGCGGCGGGGGCCGCGCCGACGACGAGGTCGCGGCCGAAGCGCAGGTCGAGGTGATCGAGCGCAGTGTCGAGCACCGCCGCCTGCTCCTGCGCGCCGAGGGCGGCCGCGAGCGGCGCGGCGGGATTCGAGGCGAGCGCCGTCACCGCATCGAGGGCCGCCGGGCCGAGCCGCGCGAGCCGGGCGTCGAGCTGCGTGCGGATCGAAGGCCGGTAGTGGACGCTCCGCACGAGGCCGGGATTGCGGAACAGCGCCTTCACGCTGTCGGAAGGGATGACGACGATGTGGCCGATGTCGTCGAGGAGCGAGAGCCGCGGCGCGGCCGCCTCGAGCGCGCCGAGCAGGTGATACGAGCAGTTCTCGTCGAGGTACCAGTAGTCGAAGTAGGTGCCGCCGAGCTCCCAGAGGTGGGCGGCGAGCATCGCGACCTCGCCCGGCGCGAGCGCGAGATCGTACTCCCACAGATCGCGCGACTCGGCGTCGGCGTACTCGCGGACCTTGTAGTAGTAGGCGTAGTGCGAGAACTGGCCGGGGAACAGCCCGAAGAGCCCCTTCAGCGCGTACAGCACGGCGTTCCCGGTGTCGACCGTCGCCGCGTAGTTCACCCCGTAGTCGAGGAGCTCCCGCTCGCGTCCGGCACCGGGCGCGTCCTCCTTGTTGAGCCGGAGGAACGTGTGGCCGAACGCCGACGACGGGTTGTTCAGGTAGTAGGACGAGAAGACGAGCGTCGCCGAGCGCGGCCGGACCCGGGCGAGGAACTCCTCGAGCCTCGGGCAGCGGCGCGGCGGCAGCCGGGCGAGGTCGAACCCGAGCCGCGTGGCGAGGAAGGCGAAGCGCGCCGGGAAGCGGCACTGCGCGTCCGAGAGCTCGTCCGCGACCGGGCGGTCGTCGAAGAAGCCGCGCAGCGTCGCCTCGAGCTCCGCGCGCGGCTCGGTCTTGCCGAGGAGCGAGCGGAAGAAGACGCTCCCGTCCACCTCGCTCTCGATTCCGCCGAGGCGGGTGCGACGCCAGTGGCCGAGGCGGAGCCAGGCGGGATCCTCTGCGAGCCGGGTGCTGCGCGCCCGGCGGATGAGCTCGTCGAGGTGGACGGGATCCGGCCGTGGAGCGGCGGTGGGCGCGGCCGCGGGGGTGGCCGCGGCGAGAAGAAGAGGAGCGCGACGAGCGGTGGGCCCATCGCGCTCCGGTGTATCAGACAACCGAGCTAGGTGCGCCCGCAGCCGAGCGACTTCTCCGCGTGCAGCGTCTTCAGGATCGCCGCGGTGACCTCGTCGCTCGACGCATTCTCGGTCGGGAAGATGGTCGTGAAGCTCTTCTGGAGCGCGGCGCCGACGGCGCGGGAGTCCACGCACGCGTTGATGACCGCGAGCGCGCCGATCGCCTCGCCCTCGCCGCGCGAGATGTCCTTCGCGAGCGCTTCACGGTTCGCCTCGACGAAGTTCTTCGTCCCCGACGCGAATGCCCCGGCGCCGCAGTTCGAGGTGCCGCTGGTGATGCCGAAGGTCTGCGAGCCGAACAGCCCGTTCGTCGTGGCGGCGAGGATCTGGACCGCGCCTGGCGTGTTGCCGAACGCCAGCGAGCCGAGGCCGCAGCCGGCCGTGCCGTAGGCGCCGGTGCCCTTGATGGCCGACTTCGTGTCGGCGCTGGAAGCGGGAAGAGCGAAGAGGACGGCCGCGAACGCCACTGCGATCTGGATGCGCATCAGTGAGTCTCCTTAGCTGGGGCGACAGGCGAGGAAGCCCTCGCCTGCCCGAAAGGGACAGGGTCCCATTACCTGAGCCCGTCGAGGCGGCGTAGTTGGGTTGGCCCTAGATGGGGACCGTCTGCTCGGGCCGTGCAGGCGCTTTCCGGTTGCAGCGCCTTGCCGCAGTGCGCAAAACTCACGCTCCTGGATTGACTCAGAAATCAGGAGTGCGCATGGCCCTCAAGCTGCTCGTCACCGCGAAGCGCGTGGAGGACCCGGAGTCGAAGATCAAGGTGAAGCCGGACGGCACCGGGATCGTGACCGACGGGGTGAACTACAAGATGAACCCCTTCGACGAGATTGCCGTCGAGGAGGCGCTGCGGCTCAAGGAGAAGCACGGGGGCGAGGTGGTCGTCGTCTCGATCGGCGCAGAGAAGTCCCTCACCGAGATCCGCGCCGCCCTCGCCATGGGCGCAGACCGGGGCGTTTTCGTCCGACACGACGGCCCGCTCGATCCCGTCGTGGTCTCGGCGCTGCTCGCCAAGGTGTTCGAGGCGGAGAAGCCGGACCTCGTCATCCTCGGGAAGCAGTCCATCGACGACGACCAGAACCAGGCCGGCCAGTACCTCGCCGCGCGCCTCGGGCTTGCCCAGGCGACCTTCGCCTCGAAGAAGGAGAGCCTCGAGAGCGAGGCGGAGCAGAAGAAGGAGCCGGGCCTCCTGCTCTCCGCCGACGGCAAGGCGGTGACCGTGGTCCGCGAGGTCGACGGCGGAGTCGAGACGATCGAGGTCCGTCTCCCCGCGGTCGTCACGACCGATCTGCGGCTCAACAAGCCGCGCTTCGCCTCCCTGCCGGGGATCATGAAGGCCAAGAAGAAGCCGGTGAGCGAGCTGCAGGCCGCGTCGCTCGGCGTGGATCTCACGCCGAAGGTGGTCGTGCGCCGGCTCGAGGCGCCTCCCGTCCGCAAGGGCGGCCTGAAGGTGCAGGACGTCGACGAGCTCTGGAAGAAGCTTCACGAGGAGGCGAAGGTCCTCTAGGACCCCCGCCCTTCGACTCCGGGCCGCTGCGCGGCCCTACGCTCAGGGTGAACGGATATGAACGTCCTCATCGTGGCAGAGCAGGTGGGCGGTGCGGTCCGCAAGGCGACGCTTCACGCGATCGCGGCGGGGCGCGAGGTGGCGCGCCGCACCGGGGGGAAGCTCCACGTGGCGCTCCTCGGGAGCGGCGTCCGGCCGCTCGCCGCCGAGCTCGCCAGGCACGGGGCCGAGGTCCACGTCGCCGACGCCGCGCGCGCTCGGGCAGCCGCTCGCGGAGGCCCACGCCCCCGTCGTCGCGGCGATCGCGCGCGCGGCCGGCGCCACGTACGTCGGCGCTGCGGCCACCGCCTTCGGCAAGGATCTCCTGCCGCGCGTGGCCGGCCTGCTCGAGGCCGGCATGGCGACGGAGGTGCTCGGCTTCGGCGGCGACGGCGCCGCCGTGACCTTCCGCCGGCCGATGTGGGCCGGGAACGTCCTCGCCGAGGTCGAGATCGCGACGGCGGTGAAGGTGTTCACGGTCCGTGCGACCGAGTTCGCGCCGTCCGCTCCGGACGGCTCGGGGTCGGTCCACGACGTCGCCGCCGCGGTCGACCCGGGCGCCCTGCGGACCCGCTACGTCTCCTTCGAGGAGGTGAAGAGCGCCCGTCCCGAGCTCACCGAGGCGCGCGCCATCGTCGCGGGTGGACGCGGCACGAAGGGCGACTTCAAGCCCATCGAGGCGCTCGCGGACGCGCTCGGCGCCGCGGTGGGGGCGAGCCGCGCCGCGGTGGACGCCGGCTGGGTCCCGAACGACTGGCAGGTCGGGCAGACCGGCAAGGTGGTCGCGCCGGAGCTGTACGTCGCCGCCGGGATCTCCGGGGCGATCCAGCACCTCGCCGGCATGAAGGGCTCGAAGGTCATCGTGGCGGTGAACAAGGACCCGGACGCCCCCATCTTCCAGATCGCGGACTACGGCGTCGTCGGCGATCTCTTCAAGGTGCTGCCCGAGCTCACCGCAAAGGTGAAGGCAAGCCGCTGACGGCGGACTGGGCGGCGGCGGACGGGAGCGATCGTGACCGAGGCGGACCTCGCGAGCTGGGGGTCTACCGGATCCCGGTCCCGATTCCGTTCCCGCAGGCGGGCGGGCCGGTCAACGTCTACCTCGTCGAGGAGGCGGATGGCGGATCCTCATGTGGGACTCCGGCCTGGGCTCGCCCGAGGCCGAGGCCGCGCTGGAGGAAGGGTTCCGGCGCCTCGGGCGACGCTTCGAGGAGGTGACGCGGATCCTCGTCTCGCACGGCCACGTGGACCACTACGGCGCGGCGCGCTTCGTCCAGGAGCGGCACGGAGGAGCGGTGCCGGTGCGCGCCCACCCGGCGGACATCGCGAAGATCGCCGAGAGCGGCTGGCGGTGGAGGGACCGGGCGCCGAAGTACTGCCGCGCACCTCGCGAAGCTCGGGCGCCCGACGGAGGCGCTGGGGCGCATCGCGCGCGAGGGCGAGAAGGGGTTCCGGCTGGCGCGGCGCGTCCCTGAGGTGCTCCCCCTCGAGGAGGGCGAGGTGGTCCGGACCCGCCACCTCGCGCTGCGCGTGCTCCACATGCCCGGCCACACCCCGGGCCTCCTCTGCCTGCACGACCCGGAGCAGCGGGCTCTTCTTCTCCGGCGACCACCTGCTCGAGAAGGTCTCGCCGAACCCGCTCATCGAGCTCGGGCCGGACGGGCGAGGAGGACTTCTTCCGGCCGCTCGTCGCGTACGTCGCGAGCCTCGAGCGGACGCGCGCGCTCGACCTCGACCTCATCCTGCCCGGCCACGGCGCACCGTTCTCCGGCCACCGCGCGCGTGATCGACCAGCTCCTGGCCTTCTACGCGAAGCGCCAGGCGCGGATCCGGGAGCTCGTCGCCGCCGGGCCGCTCACCGCGTACGAGATCTCTCTCGCGCCTCTTCCCGTCGGCGCGCCGGGCGACGACCTTCCTCACCGTCTCGGAGACGATCGCGAACCTCGAGGTCGATGGAGGCGCGCGGCGAGGTGCAGCGCACGCTCGTGGACGGCAGCTACCGGTTTCGCTAGAACGCCGCGCCATGCTCGAGCTCATCGGCCGCGCCGAGACCTGGATCTCTCTCGCCACGCTGTCGGCGATGGAGATCGTCCTCGGCATCGACAACATCGTCTTCCTCTCGATCCTCGCCGGGAAGCTGCCGCGCGCGCAGCAGCCGGCGGCGCGCCGGCTCGGCCTCGCGTTCGCGCTCGGGACCCGGCTCCTCCTCCTCTTCGCCATCACCTGGGTGATGGGGCTCACGCGCGAGCTCTTCTCGCTGCTCGGTCACGGCCTGGTCCGGCCGGGACCTCATCCTCCTCGGGGGCGGCCTCTTCCTCCTCGCCAAGGCGACCTTCGAGATCCACGACAAGCTCGAGGTGAAGCACGGGCCGGAGCTCGAGGGGACGAAGGGGAAGGCGTCCTTCTGGCTCGTCATCGTCCAGATCGGCGTCCTCGACATCGTCTTCTCGCTCGACTCCGTCATCACCGCGGTGGGGATGGCCCAGCACCTCGCGGTGATGGTGACGGCGATGGTGCTCGCGGTCGGCGTGATGCTCGTCTTCGCCGGGCCATCGGCGAGTTCGTCGAGCGCCACCCCACGATGAAGATGCTCGCGCTCTCCTTCCTCCTCCTCATCGGCGTGATGCTCGTCGCCGAGTCGTTCGGGAAGCACATCGAGAAGGGCTACGTCTACTTCGCGATGGCGTTCTCCTTCGTCGTGGAGGTCCTCAACATGAGGGTGCGTCGGGCGCAGCGCGCGCCGGTCGCGCTGCACCACCGCTTCGAGGCGGACGTGCCGGCCGCCCGACGCCGACGCGGCGTAGCCGCCGGACGGGACGCCGTGGCCGATCTCGCGCTCCTCGTCCTGACGCTCCTCTGGGGTACGACCTTCCACTTCGTGAAGGTCGTGCTCGAGATCGCTTCGCCCGCGGTCTTCCTCGCGGCGCGGTTCGGGGCCGCGGCGGCCGTGCTCGGCGCCGCCTGGCTCGTCCGCCGCGACCGGCCCGGGCCAGGCTTCTTCCGGGACGCGTTCCTCCTCGGCCTGTTCATGCTCTCCGGCTTCGCCCTCCAGACGCTCGGGCTCGGCATGACCACCCCGGCGCGCTCCGGGTTCCTCACCGGTCTCTCGGTGCTCGTGGTCCCGTTCGTCGCCCGGTTCGCGCTCGGCCGGCGCGTGCGGGCCGCCTCCTGGGGCGGCGTCGCTCTCGCCGTCGCCGGCCTCGCCCTCCTCGCCCAGCCGTTCGCAGGCGAGCTCTCCGTTCCGACCCGGATCGGCGACGTCCTCACCCTGGGCTGCGCCTTCGCCTTTGCGCTCCAGATCGTCTTCACCTCGGAGTGGTCGCCGCGCCATCCCCTCGTGCCCTTCGTGCTCGCGCAGGTCGTCGTCACGCTCGTCGGTGCGGTCCTCCTGCTCGGCACGGAGCAGCCCTTCCTCCGATCCGACGGCGCGGGGCGCTTCGCCGGAACCGTGGCGTTCACGGGGATCGCGATGACCGCCGGAGCGTTCTTCGTGATGAACTGGGCGCAGCGGCGGACGACCGCGATCCGGGCGGCGCTCATCTTCTCGCTCGAGCCCGTCGCCGCCGCCCTGTTCAGCCATCTCTACGGCGGCGCGCCGCTCGCCCCCGCGGAATGGGCCGGGGGCGCCCTGATCGTCCTCGGCGTGGTGGCGGGCGAGGTCGGCGGGACGCGCGAGGTCGCCGATCCGGCATAGGCTGGGGCCCTTCCGCGTTGCGAGAAGGAGGTCCGAGCCCCCATGCGCCGTCTTCCCGCCGCCCTCCTCCTCGTCTTCCTCGCGGCGGCCTGCCGTACGACGCTCACCCCGCCACCGCCGGAGCCGGCGCGAACCGCCGACCGCGCGCTCGCCGAGGTTGCGCCGGACGAGCTTCCCCCCTTCGCGGACGACCTCGACTTCACCGGGCTGGACGAGGCGATCTCCCGATCCGCGGGCTGGCTTGCGCGCATCGCGGCGGCCGATCCCGGCCGGACGTTCGCGTTCGGCAAGGAGCGCGTGCCGATCGCCAAGGTGCAGGCGACGCTCGCACGATTCCGGGAGCTCGCCCTCGCCCGACCCCCACCCGGCGCGCTCGCGGAGGCGATCCGGCGTGAGTTCCGGGTGTTCCGGTCCACCGGCGACGGGAGGGGGACGGTCCTCTTCACCGGGTACTACCTGCCGGAGCTGCGTGGCTCGCTCGAGCGGGAGGGGCCGTTCCAGATCCCGCTGCACCGCGCGCCCGACGATCTCGTCGTCGTCCGGTCGAAGGACTTCCCGCAGGTGTCCGAGGACCTCGTCGGGCGCGTGGACGGAGGTCGGCTCGTGCCCTACCCGACCCGCGCCGAGATCGCGGGCGGGGCGGTCGATCACCGCGCGGCCCTCTGCTACGTCGACTCTGCGGTCGACGCGTTCTTCGTCGAGATCCAGGGCAGCGGCATCGTGCGTTTCGCGGACGGCACCTCCCGCGTCGTGACCTACGCCGGGAAGAACGGCCACCGCTACGAAGCGATCGGCGCCGAGCTGGTCCGGCGCGGCGCCCTGCAGAAGGAGGACGTCTCCATGCAGGCGATCCGCGCCTGGCTCGCCGCGGAATCCCTCGGAGCAGGCCGCGCTCCTCGCCCGAAACCCGTCCTACGTGTTCTTCCGCTTCGCGGAGGCGCCCACGGGCGCGCTCGGCGTGCCGGTGACGCCGGACCGGACCATCGCGGCGGACGCGCGCGTCTTCCCGAAGGGCGCCCTGGCGTTCGTGGAGACGGAGCGGCCGGTCGACGCGACGGGCGCCCCGATGCGTCCGTTCTCGCGGTTCGTCCTCGACCAGGACGCGGGCGGCGCCATCCGCACCTCGGCGCGCGTGGACCTGTACCTGGGGAGCGGAGCCTACGCCGCGAACGCCGCCGGGCGGATGAGGCAGCCGGGGCGGCTCTACTACCTGCTCCTGCGCTAGCCTGCCTCCCACATCTCCGGGCGGCCCGGTTTTCGCCCTGTCGGCTGGCCGGTGTACAACCGCCGGCAATGCGCCGGTCCCCTGTCCAGCTCACCCGCGGCGACATGAAGGTGGCGGGCTCGCCGCTTCACCTCGACTCGCGACGGCGGGTCGAGTGCGCGTTCGTCTCGCACGCGCACGGCGACCACATCGGGCGACACGACCGGACCATCGCCACCGCCGCGACCATCGCCCTCATGCGCCATCGGCTCGGCGAGCCGAAGCGCCGGCGGACCGAGGCCCTCCCCGCGGCGTTCCGCGCGCCGTTCGGGCTCGGCGAGCTCACGCTCGAGCTCTTCCCCGCCGGCCACGTGCTCGGCTCCGCGCAGCTGCGGGTGCTTCGCGGCGGCGTCGCGCTCGGCTACACGGGGGACCTCTGCACCGAGCCCACCCACGCGGCGGAGCCGGCGGAGGTGATGCCGTGCGACGTGCTCGTCGTCGAGTCGACCTTCGGCCACCCGCGCTACGTCTTTCCGCCGAAGGCGGAGACGCTCCGCGCCGTGCGGGCGTTCGTGGACGGCGCGCTCTCCGACGGCGTCACCCCCGTGCTCCTCGGGTACGCGCTCGGGAAGGCGCAGGAGATCCTGAAGTACCTCGCGGACGCGGGCTACCGCTGCGCGGCGCACCCGGTGGTGCACGCGGTGAACCAGATCTACGAGGCGCACGGCGTCTCGTTCCCGAACGTCCGGGCGCTGCCGCCGGAGGGACCGGAGCCGCTCGAGGTCGTGGTGGCCCCGCCCCACCTCTCGCGCAGCCCGGCCATGCGCGGCATCCGGCGGCGCCGGACCGCGGTGCTCACGGGATGGGCCGTGGACGGCGCCCGCCACTTCAGCGCGGACGTGGCGTTCCCGCTGTCGGATCACGCCGACTTCCCGTCGCTCGTTCGCTACGCGAAGGCGACCGGCGCCTCCCGCGTCTTCACCGTGCACGGGTTCGCCGACGTGCTCGCCGCGGCGCTCCGCAAGGAGAAGATCCGCGCCGAGCCGCTCCGGGAGGAGCGGCAGCTCGAGCTGATCTGAGGCGGCTTGCGGCGCCGGAAGGCGCGAGCGGATGCCACGCTGGCCGGCCGGGACACCGCTTCGATCCAGTCGCGCGGCCGGATGAGCACGCGCTGGCCGCCCGGGGCACCGGCCCTTCGGCGGTGCTCGGCGCGAGCCATGGTTGCGGGCACACGCGCGGGAGGCGTGAGGGCCGATTGTGCGCGTCGCCCGAATCTTCCGCCGGCACTTCGCTTCGCGATGCCGGCGGTCCGGGCTCCGCGCCCGCGTTCTGGCCCCCTACGCGCGCGGCGGCGGGTTGATCGCTTGCGCGCCTGCGCGCAGCGCCTCCGGGCGGTGCCCTTCGGGCGGACTGCGCGCTCACGGGCCTCGTCGAGCGGTCCGTGAGCGCCAGCCGGCCGGAGACGCCGCGGAGCCGCTTCGCGGCGGCGTCCGCTCCGCTGCACGTCACCGCGCGCGTGACGGACCGACCGTGCGCGGCGAGGATTGTCCGATCCTGATAATTCGTCACAACAATTTGCGCGCCGCGCTGTGCGCCAGATCGCGGTCCCGCACCGGGGGCTGGGACGGGAGGGCCCTCCCCGTGCTCGTCGACGGACGAATGCGCGACCGGGCGTCGTACTGCCGCAAGGACGCAGAAACGCAGATGCCGCGCACTTCCGTGCGTGCCGACGTCGCGCCAGGAAGTCGATCGTGCGCGGCGGCGGGGTTGCTGCGCGGCGTCGTCACGCAAAGTGCGAGGCGGCCAAGGTACTTTGTTGCGTAGCCGTCCGCAGCGCACCGATGATCGGGACGTCTCCGACGCCTGCGCGCGGTGAGGGCCCTCCCGTCCGCGCGCCCCCGGCGGGCGGAGCGGCGTGGTCGGGCGCCGGCGCGGCGTGACCAATGCCGGTGCGCCGGAACACGTACGTCCGTCCGGGCGCGCGAGCAGGGGAGGTCCCTCGGCTGCGCGTAGGCGTCGGCACCGCCGCGACGATGGGTGCGCTGCGGACGGACAAGAACCGATGAAGTGACTGGCCTCCGTCCTCCCGACGTAGCGAAATGTCGCTCGTCACTCGTACACGCGCTCGAGGCGCACGAGGAGGAGGCCAGTCATGGAGCATGTTGCGATCGATCTCGGCGGAAGGGAATCGCAGATCTGTATCCGGGCGGAGGACGGGAAGATCCTCACCGAAGCGAGGGTCGCGACGGCGCGGTTGCGGGAGACGCTGGAGCGACCGAAGTCGCGCGTCATCATGGAGACCTGCGCCGAGGCGTTCGCGATCGCGGACATCGCGCTGCAGTGCGGGCACGAGGTCCGGGTGGTCCCGGCATCGCTAGTCAGATCGCTCGGAGTCGGGGCGCGGAAGACGAAGACGGATCGGCGCGACGCCCAGGTGCTCAGCGAAGTCTCCTGCCGCGTGGACTTGCCGTCGGTGCATGTGCCCTCGCAATGGTCGCGGGAAGCGAAGTCGCTCTGCGCGATGCGAGATGTCCTGGTGTCGTCAAGGACGGGCCTGGTGAACTCAGTCCGCGGATACCTTCGGCAGAACCTGAAGAAGCTGCCCGGCTGCACCGCGGCGACGCTCGGAGCGCGCGTTCGGAAGCGATACGAGGAGATGGGCGAGCCAGTCCCACGGCATCTCGAGAGGCAACTAGAGACGCTGGCGTATCTGCACCAAGCGGCGGTGTCCGCGACACTCGACGTGAGCGAGTGGGCCGAGCAGAACCCGCTCTGCGTTCGGCTGATGACGGTGCCGGGTGTGGCGAAGGTCACCGCAACGCGCTTCGTGGCTGCGATCGACCGGGTGGACCGCTTCGCGAGTGCGCACCAGGTCGAGTCGTACCTGGGCCTCGCGCCTGGCGAGGACTCGAGCTCGGATCGACGCCGAATCACCTCGATCACGAAGGCCGGGCCAGCCGCGCTGCGGTGGGTGCTGGTGCAAGCCGCGTGGGCCGCGATGCGCACGCGGCCAGAGGATCCGATGTGCCAGTGGGCGCTTGGGATCGCGCGCCGGCGTGGCGGCAAGATCGCAACGATCGCGCTCGCGCGGAAGCTCGCCGGGATCCTGTATGCGCTCTGGCGCGACGGAACGACTTACCAGCCGCTGCGCGGTGCGCTCGTGGAGGTGAAGACCCAGTAGCCGCCGGCGAACATACCGGGCGCCTCGCCCGGCATCGACGTAGCTGTCCAGAGACGGTGACCGCGATGACGACCGGGAGGGTCGCGACGAAGTCGGTGCGCGACAACCTCGTGGATACGAATGCGGCCCGTCGACGGACAACGGCTCATGCGGCTCTGACCGCGAATGGTCGAATGAGACAGCTCGCCGATGCGGGGGTGCACCGTGTGCCGCCGGTTGAAGTCGGACCGGGATGGAGGGGTTTGCCGTTGGCGAGCCAGTCACTACATGGTCGGTCGTCAGTACTTCAGCCGGGCCTGCACTTTGCGTGACAACGGCGCGCCAGATCCGTCACCCCAGCACGGACTCCTTCCCGCGCGCGACGTTGGCACGCACGGAAGTGCCCGGCCCCTGCGCTTCAAGGCCCCTTCGACCCAGCGCCGCCGGTCGGCGCATTCGTCCGTCGCCGAGCACGGCCGAGGGGCCTCCCCGGCCAGCGCCCGGAGGGGAATGCTCCCTCGAGAGCGTTCCCGCGGTCCGTACCCCGAGGGAAGTGACGAATCATCAGGTCCGATCGACCGCAGGCGCGCAGCGCCACTGCGGTCGCGAGCCCCGCAGCCGCGCCCGTACGCGTTCGCGGCAGCCGCGCGCGAATCGGTTCGAACGGGCGCCGACGCGCCTGCGGCGAAGCGGTGTCCCGGCCGGCCAGCGTGCCTCGCCATGGAGCCAGGTCTCCGGTAAGAAGGTCCCGTGATCACCTTCACCGTCACGCCCGACGCGGCCGGCCAGCGGCTCGACAAGCTCGTCCGCAAGGCGCTCCGGGACGTGCCGCTCTCCCACGTCTACAAGATGTTCCGCACGCGGAAGGTGCGCGTGAACGGGAGCCGCGGGCGGCCGGAGCAGCTCGTGGCGGCGGGTGACGCAGTCGCGATCCGCGGCGACGAGGAGCGGCTCCTCGCCCGTGCGGAGCCGAAGCGGACCACCGGCCGGGCCGAGCACACCTTCGGCGTCCTGTACGAGGACGACGACGTGCTCGTGGTGGACAAGCCGGCCGGGCTCGCGGCGCACCCGGGCACCGGGATCGAGGGGGCGACCCTCGTCGAGATGGCGCGCGGCTATCTCCGCGTTCCGGACGACCTCCCGCCCACGGAGTTCCGGCCGTCCCCCGCCCACCGGCTCGACCGGGACACCTCCGGCGTCGTGGTCGTCGCGAAGACGCGTCGCGCGATGGTGCGGCTCGGCGAGATCTTCACCGAAGGCGAGAGCGTCCGGAAGACGTACCTCGCGCTCGCCAAGGGGAAGATGCCGCGCGAGTCGGGGACGATCGACCTGCCGCTCTCCGAGCACGAGCAGACCGTCGCGGTCGAAGTCCGTGCGCGGCGTGAATTTCCAGGAGGCGGTGACGCGCTGGAAGGTCGTCTCCTCGATGAAGGAGGCCTCCCTGCTGTCCGTCACGATCGAGACCGGGCGGACGCACCAGATTCGCCGCCACCTCGAGGCGGCGGGCCACCCGGTGGCAGGCGACCGGCGCTACGGCGACTTCGCGTTCAACCGGGCCGCGAAGCAGCGCTGGGGACTCTCGCGGATGTTCCTCCACGCGTGGAAGCTGGAGCTTCCGCACCCGGTGACGGAGGAGCCGCTCCGGCTCGAGGCGGAGCCCCCCCCCGCCCTCTGCGAGGTGCTCTCCCGCATGAACCTGGCGCTGCCCGCCGGGGGTGTGGGCGCCCGGCGGGAAGGCTCCCCGGGCCGCCAGCGTTGAACTCCTCGGGACATGCGGGCATAGATTCGGCCGCCGATGACCGAGACCGGGCCCACGAACCCCGAGCCGTCCCACGCCTCCGGCGAGAGGCACCAGCACGCGGGGGCTCCGGCCGTCCGCGTCGTGATGGACGGGCTCCCCCCGAAGCAGCCGCTCTCGCGCCGCGCGCTGCGCTGGCTCGTCTTCCTCGCGATCGCGGCGGTGAACCTCGGCGTCGTCGCGCTCGTGGCGGCGTACTTCTGGTTCTCGCGCGGCCTCCCCGAGATCCCCACCCTCGACCAGTACCGGCCCCCCATCATCACCGAGATCATCTCCTCCGACGGGCAGATCGCCGGGGAGTTCTTCGACGAGCGCCGCAAGCTCGTGCCGTACGAGCGCATCCCGAAGCAGGTCGTGCAGGCGTTCATCTCGTCGGAGGACAAGAACTTCTTCGAGCACGGCGGCATCGACTTGCTCGGCACGCTGCGCGCCGCGGTGAACACCTACGTGCTCCGCAGGAAGATCCAGGGCGGCTCGACCATCACGCAGCAGACCGCCAAGGCGATCCTCATCAGCAGCGAGGGGTTCGCGGCGGGCACGAAGCGGAACCTCGCGCGCAAGGTCCGCGAGCTCATCCTCGCGAAGCGGCTCGAGCGCGCCTTCACGAAGGAGCAGATCCTCTGGCTGTACCTGAACGGCGTCTACCTCGGACACCACAGCTACGGCGTCCAGGCGGCGGCCGAGAACTACTACCGCAAGAACGTCGAGGACCTGACGCTCGAGGAGGCGGCGCTCATCGCCGGGCTGCCGCAGGCGCCGTCGCGGTACTCGCCGTTCTCCCGCCCCGAGGCGGCGAAGGAGCGACGCCGCTACGTGCTGCGCCGCATGTCGGAGGAGGGCTTCATCACCGCCGAGGAGCGGACCCGCGCCGCCGCGGCCGAGGTGAAGGTCTTCGGCGTCGACGACGTGTTCCGCGAGACCGCCCCCTTCTACGTCGAGCAGGTGCGCCGCCACGTCGTCGAGCGCTACGGGAACGACCGGCTCCTCCACGACGGGCCTCCGCGTCGAGACCGCGATGGACCTCGAGAAGCAGCGCGCCGCGCAGGCGGCGATGCTGCGCGGCCTCATGGAGGTGGATCACCGGCAGGGGTTCTACGGGCCGGTGACCCACGTCGCGGGCGAGGAGCGAGAGGCGCTGCGGCGCCGGCTCGCCCGCGTCTGGCCGCTCGGCGCGCTCGCGCTCGGCGACTACGCCGTCGGCATCGTCGCCAAGGTGGACGACAAGGCCGGGCACGGCGGACGTGGAGGTGGGCGAGAACCGCGGGCTGCTCCCCATCTCCGGCATGCGCTGGGCGCGCAAGCCCAACCCCGAGGTCTACTACCAGGACGCGCTCATCGCGCGCCCGTCCACCGCGCTCAAGGCCGGCGACGTGGTGCTGGTGCGCCGGGTCGAGCGCGCCGAGCTCGTGAAGCGCGAGCGAGAGCTCGCGGAGCGGGAAGCCGAAGGACGTCCCGGAGGCGGACGCTCCTCTTCACGCTCGAGCAGGAGCCGACGCTGCAGGGCGCGCTCGTCTCGGTCGACCCGTGGAGCGGCTACGTGCGCGGCGATGGTCGGCGGCTACGACTTCGAGGCCTCCGAGTTCAACCGCGCCTTCCAGGCCTGCCGCCAGCCCGGCTCGGCCTTCAAGCCCATCGTCTACTCCGCCGCCATCGAGAAGCTCGACTACACGCCGGCCACCATCCTCACCGACGCGCCGCTCGTCTTCCGCGACGAGCGAGAACTCCTGGAAGCCGCAGAACTTCGGCGAGGACTTCAAGGGGGACGTGACGCTGCGCACCGCGCTCGTGAACTCGATGAACATCCCGGCGGTGAAGACCGCCGAGGCGCTCGCCAACAAGTTCGGCATCCAGCTCCTGGCGGACTGGGCGAAGGGGCTCGGCCTCGTCGACCCCGGTGAAGCTCGAGCTGGGCAGCGCGCTCGGGAGCTCCTGCGTGAACCTGTGGGAGCTGACGAACGTCTACGCGCTCTTCGCGCGGTACGGCGAGAAGCGCCCGTCGCGCTTCGTGAAGCGGGTGCTCGACCGGGACGGCCGCGTCCTCGAGGACCACTCCGACTGGCGCGATCCCTGGGTGCCGCTCTCAGGCGCGGCTCGCGGCCGGCTTCGCCGAGGTGCTCCCGGCCGCGGGAGCGGGTCATGGACGAGCAGACCGCCTACATCATGGTCCGGCTCATGCACGAGGTGGCCACGGTGGGGACCGGCGCGCGGGCCGCGCGCGCTCGGCAAGCCGGCCGCCGGGAAGACCGGCACCACCAACGACTCCTTCGACACCTGGTTCCTGGGGTTCACCCACGACCTCGCGACCGGCGTCTGGCTCGGCTACGACATCAACGTGACGCCGCTCGGCCGGTACGAGACCGGCGGCCACGCCGCGCTCCCGATCTGGCTCGACTACATGAAGGCCGCGCTCGCCGACCGGCCGCAGCCGGAGTTCGTCGCGCCGGAGGGGATCGTGGAGGTGAAGATCGACCCGATCACGGGCAAGCCGGTGGCGGAGGGAGCCCGCGGCGTGAACGAGCCGTTCAAGCTCGGCACCGAGCCGAGGCTGCCCGCCGAGGGGCAGCAGAAGGTCGAGGTCAAGGACCTGTTCATGCAGTAGGCGGTGTCGAGGAGGCGGCCGCGGGGGGGTGGACGTCGTCTTGCTTCGACCCCGGGGCGCCGGTAGCATCGAAGGCCCGGAAAACCCGGCCCTTTGCGCACGCTCTCGGGTCCCTCGATGCTCAAGAAGATCGCCACTCTCGGAGTGAAGCGCACGCTGCTCCTGTCGCTGACGGTGTCGCTCGTCACCGCGGGCCCGCTCACGGCGTTCTTCGTGAACCGCGAGGTGCGGAAGGCGCTCGAGAAGGCGATGCGCCACCGCGGCGAGTCCGACGCGCGGGTCCTCGCGGCGGAGCTGTCGGAGCCGCTCGCCGAGCGCCGCGACGACGAGGTCGCCCAGGGCGTGGAGACGAAGTGGGACGAGTCGTCCTTCTCGTACGTCATCGTGCTGCGGGCCGACTGGTCCACGGCCGCGAAGCGGGTCTCGCCCGAGCTACCACGGCACGGTGGAGGGCGCGATCTCGGCCCACACCTCCTCGGGGATGGCGCGGTTCCTCAGGCACGGCGACGACATCGCCTTCACCCGCCCGGTCACCGCGGTGTCGCAGAAGCCGGGCGGTCGCGAGGAGCGGACCGTCGGGTACCTCCTCCTCGGGCTCTCCGGCAGCGAGCTGCAGGACCAGACCGACGAGGTCCGGAACGTCGATCCTCGCGCTCCTCGCCTTCGGCGGGCTGCTCGTGGCCGCGCTCGTCTACTGGTTCGTGTCGCAGCTCCTGCTGCGTCCCCTGGACGAGATGAGCGCGGTCGCCCGGCGCGTGTCGGACTGCGATCTCACCGCCCGCGCCGGCCGGATGGGCGACGACGAGCTCGGGCACCCTGGCCGACTCGCTCAACCGCATCGGCGAGAACCTGACCGTCACGCTGTCCCGCGTCCAGAACGTGACCGGCGGCGTGGCGGCGGTCATCGAGCGAATCTCCAAGACCGGCTCGGCGGTGTCCGCGGGCGCCGGCACGGTCATCGGCGCGCGTCGTCGACACCTCCGTCGTCCATGGGCCAGATGATCGCCCGCCTCAAGGGGATCGCCGACAACGTCGAGGTGCTCGCGCAGAGCGCGGAGGAGTCCTCCTCCTCGATCCTCGAGATGGCCGCCACCAACGACGAGGTGGCCGAGAACATCCAGGCGCTCGCGGCCGAGCGTCGAGGAGACCACCGCCGCCATCGAGCAGATGACCTACTCGATCAAGGAGGTGGCCAAGAACATCGAGGAGCTCTCCACCACGACCGAGGAGACGAGCTCGTCGATGAACGAGATGGACGTCTCCATCAGCCAGGTCGAGACCAACGCCAACGAGACCGCCAAGCTCTCCGAGCAGGCCCAGCGCGACGCCGAGATGGGGACCGAGGCGCTCTCCCGCACGCTCGCCGGCATCGACAAGATCAAGGAGTCCTCGAAGGAGGCGGCCAACGTCATCGAGGCGCTCGGGAAGAAGATCGCCGCCATCGGCAACATCCTCAACGTCATCGACGACGTCGCCGAGCAGACGAACCTCCTCGCGCTCAACGCCGCCATCCTCGCGGCCCAGTCCGGCGAGCACGGCAAGGGCTTCGCGGTGGTCGCCGACGAGATCAAGGACCTGGCCGAGCGGACCGGCGCCTCCACCAAGGAGATCTCCGAGCTCATCCGCGCCGTGCAGGACCAGTCGAAGAACGCCATCACCGCGATGGACCGCGGCGTCCGGAACGTCGAGGAGGGCGTCCGGCTCGGCCAGGAGGCCGAGACGGCGCTGAAGAAGATCCAGGAGTCCTCGCAGAAGTCGACGCAGATGGTGAAGGCGATCGCCCGCGCCACCATCGAGCAGGCGCGCGGCTCCAAGCAGGTGACGATGGCCATCAACCGGATCGCCGAGACGGTGCAGCAGATCGCGACCGCCACCGCCGGAGCAGGCGCGCGGCTCCGAGCAGATCATGAAGAGCGCGGAGAAGATGAAGGCGATCACCAAGCACGTGGAGCGCTCCTCGCAGGAGCAGGCCCGCGGCTCGAAGCAGATCACCCGCGCGATCGAGTCGATCTCCGAGATGGTCCACCACCTGAACCGGGCCCAGAAGGAGCAGACCAAGGGGTCGGAGCAGGTGATGACGGCGGTCGTGCAGATCAAGCAGGTCGCCGAGGCGCAGACCCACTCGGTCCGCGATCTGGAGGCGGCCATCGTCGATCTCGCCTCGCCAGGCCGAGGTGCTCCGCGGCGAGGTGCGGCGCTTCCGAGTCTGACGCACGATCCTGCCTGCGACGGGCTCGTGCGTCAGAGCCGTGCGGAAGCGATCTCAGGTCGGGTGCGCACGCCCCAGGCCGCCGGTCCTCGCGATCACCTCGGCGAGCTCCTCCAGATCTCGCCACTCGGCCGGCGAGAGCGGCACCACCGAGAGCCGTCCCTGGCGCAGCAGGAGCGATCCTTCGAACGTCGGCTCGGTCTTGAGCGCGTCGAGCGGCACCGGCGCCGGCAGCGGCGCCACCGCGCGGACGTCCACGCAGATCGCCTCCGCGCCGCCCTCGGGGTCGGGGTACGCGGGACGGACCACCTCGGCGACTCCGACGGCGCGCTTCTCTCCCGAGTGGTAGATGACCGCCCGGTCGCCCGCCTTCATCGCCCGCAGGTTGCCCTGCGCCTGCGCGTTCGTGACCCCCGTCCAGGCGGCCACGCGCTCCTTCTGGAGATCCTCCCAGGCATAGTCGGACGGTTCGGTCTTGAGCAGCCAGTACCCCATCGCCAACGGAGGTTAGGCGCGCCCCCGCCCAGCGGCAACGCCCGCGGCCTTCCCGGTTTCGGCGTGTTATATGGAACCCGCATGTTTGGCCTGTCCTTCGGCGAGATCGTCATCATCGCCGTGCTCGCGCTGCTCCTGCTCGGTCCGGATCGGCTCCCCGAGGCCGCCAAGACCCTCGGCAAGACGCTGCGCCAGATCCGCGCCGCGACGGAGGACCTGAAGGACCAGGTCGAGCGCGAGATCTACCTGGACGACCGGAAGAGCCCGAGACCGTCGCTCGTGCCGGCCGTTCCCGCGGCGCCGGTGCCCGGGCCCTCCGGCCCGCCGCCGCCCGCCACGGCCGAGAACGTCCCCGGGCTCGAGGCGGCCCTCGCCGAGCCCTCTCCTGCGACGCCCGCGAACGCTCCGACCACCCTGGGGGCGGTCACGACCGAGATGCAGGTGACGACGGAGACGCAGGTCACGACGGCCACGCCGGTCACGACCGACACCTCCGGTGAAGGCGCGAAGGCCCCGTGAGCGCACCGCCCGTCCCGCAGCTGCCGCCCGCGGCCGAGCCCGAAGGAGAGGTGCGGCTCACCTTCATGGAGCACCTGCGCGAGCTGCGGAAGCGGCTCGGGCGCGCGCTCATCGGCATCGTCGTCGGGATGGCGCTCGCGGGCGGGTTCGTGGAAGGGATCTTCCACCGGCTCATGCAGCCGGTGCTCGACTCGCTGCCGGAGAAGCAGCGGGCGCTCCACTACACGAGCTACATCGAGCCGCTGATGGTGTACCTGAAGGTCGCGCTGTACGGCGGGATCTTCGTTGCGGTGCCGTGGGTGCTCTGGCAGCTGTGGCAGTTCATCGCCCCCGGCCTCTACAAGAAGGAGAAGCGCGTGGTCGTGCCGTTCCTGGTGTTCGGCACCGCCCTCTTCTACACGGGGGCCGCCTTCTGCTACTTCGTCATCATGCCGGCCGCGTTCCCGGCGATGGCGGCGATCGCGAACGACGCGTCCCTTTCGCCGGTGCTCACCATGAGCGAGCAGCTCTCGCTCGTGCTGGGGATGCTGCTCGGGTTCGGCATCGTGTTCGAGGTGCCGGTGATCATCGCGTTCCTCGCGATGGTCGGGCTCGTCGACTGGCGCACCCTCGCGAAGTACCGCCGCATCGCGATCGTCGTGAACGTCGGGGCCGCCGCCATCATCACGCCGACCGGCGATCCCCTGAACCTCGCGTTCATGGCGATCCCGATGATCCTCTTCTACGAGATCGGCATCGTCCTCGCCCGAGTCCTCGGGAAGAAGAACCCCGACGAGGCCATCGCGAGGACGGAGGGATGAGCTCGCTCGTCTTGCTTCACGTGCTCGCCGCGCTGTTCGCCGTGTACATGCTGATCCGCCACCTTCCCGGGGCGCTCGCCCTCCGCCGCAGCGAGGGGCGCTCGGCGCCGGCGGCACTCGTCGCTGGCGTCAACGTGCTGCTCGCGCTCGCGATCCTGGCCTTCGCCGTGAAAGGGCTCGTCGGCGGACTTATCTCTCCTTGAACGAGAACAGCCATGAAATGGGCCGGACAGAAGGACGTCGTCATCCTCGCCGCGAAGCGGACCCCGTTCGGGACGTTCGGGGGCGCCCTCAAGGACCTCTCCGCGACGGACCTGGCCGTCCACGCGTCGCAGGCCGCGATCGCGCAGGCCGGCGCGCCGACCGAGGACTTCGGGCACGTCGTCTTCGGCAACGTCGCCCAGACGAGCCCGGACGCGATCTACCTGGCGCGGCACGTCGGGCTGCGCGCCGGCCTCCCCGAGCGCGTCCCCGCGCTCGCGGTGAACCGGCTGTGCGGCTCCGGATTCGAGGCGCTCGTGCAGGCGGCGGTGCTCGTCGAGACGGGCCAGGCGGAGGTGGTGCTCGCCGGCGGGACGGAGTCGATGAGCCAGGCTCCGCTCGTCGTCCGCGGGACGCGCTGGGGTTGGTCCTTCGGCAAGCCTCCTCCGATGGAGGACATGCTCTGGTCGGCCCTCACCGACTCGTACGTCGGGCTCCCCATGGCGCTCACCGCGGAGAAGCTCGCCGAGCAGTACCGGATCGGGCAGGACGAGGTGGACGCGTACGCGGTGGAGTCGCAGCGGCGCTGGGCCGCGGCGGACGAGGCGGGGCGCTTCAAGGAGGAGATCGCGCCCGTCGAGGTGAAGGGGAAGAAGGGTCCGGTCCTCTTCGCGCGCGACGAGCATCCCCGCCCCGACACGACCGTCGAGGGGCTCCGGAAGCTCCCGAAGGTGTTCAAGAAGGACGGCGTCATCCACGCGGGCGCGGCGAGCGGCATCTCGGACGGCGCGGGCGCATTCATCGTCGCCTCGCGCGCGTACGCGGACAGGCGCAGCATCCGTCCGCTCGCGCGCATCGTCAACTGGGGCCACGCGGGGGTCGATCCCTCGATCATGGGCATCGGCCCGGTGCCGGCGGTCCGGAACGCGCTCGAGCGGGCCGGCGCGAAGCTCTCCGACCTCGACCTGTTCGAGGTGAACGAGGCGTTCGCGCCGCAGGTCCTCGCGGTCCTGAAGGAGCTGCAGCTGTCGCGCGATCGCACGAACGTGGACGGCGGCGCGATCGCGCTCGGACACCCGCTGGCCGCGAGCGGCGCCCGCATCACGATGCACCTCGTCTACGAGCTGCGCCGGCGCGGCGCCCGTTACGGCATCGGGTCGGCGTGCATCGGCGGCGGTCAGGGGATCGCGGTCGTGCTCGAAGCGCTGTAGCCGCCGCTTGCTGCACGCGGCGCGCGGTCGTAGGGTCGACGTCGTCACCCGGACGCGTGGAGGGGACGTGGCGAGACGGAGAAGCGACATCGCGAGCTTCTTCACGTTCGGGGGGCGGGTGCCCGCGAGCGTCGGCGTCCTCCTCGCGCTCACCGGTGGCGCGAGCCTGTGGGGCGCCCTCGACCCCCGCGTTCCGTCGTTCGCGGCGCTCATCCCGCAGGCGATCCTCGCGGGTCAGGTCTGGCGCATCGTCACCTGGCCGTTCGTCCAGCGCGACGTGCTCGGCCTGCTGTTCGGCGGGTTCATGCTGTGGTCCCTCGGCCAGCAGCTCTCGTATGCATGGAGCGAGCGGCGGTTCGTCGTCCGGTTCATCAACTACACCGTGGTGGCCGGGGTCGGGACCACGCTCCTCGCGGTCGTGCTGAACGATCCCACGCTCGGCCATATCGGGATCTGGCCGGTCGTGATCGCGCTGCTCGTCTCGTGGGCGATGATGTTCCCGGACCGGCAGGTGAACTTCTGGGGAGTCCTGCCGATGACGGGCAAGACCCTCGCCCTCATCGTGGTCGGGGGGACGATCCTCTCCGGGCTGTTCAACGGCGGCGTTCGCGGGCTCACCACGATGGCGCCGCACCTCATCGCGATCGCGACGGCCTGGCTCCAGGCGCGCGGCCTCGGCGCGCAGCGCCGGTGGTCCCAGGGCGCCCGGCAGTGGTGGTCGGCGCGCGAGCAGAAGCGGCGCTCGAGGCACCTCAAGGTCGTGAAGAAGGACGGCTCGGACGACCGGCCGCGCTGGATGAACTGATCGAAGCGGGGCGTGCCGCCCCACCCCTGCTGCGCGGGTCCCTTGGCGCTGCGCTCGGCCTTAGGCCTGCGCGCAGCGCTTCCCGCGGCGAGGGGCTGCGCCCGGGCCCCCACCCCGCCTCAGCTCACCGCCACCTGCCGGACGGCGGAGCGGTACACCCAGATGCGGCCGGTGTTGGTGCGGGTGTCGCCCGGGACCATGAAGAAGCCGGCCCCGGTCTCGTCGTAGTCGGGGCTGAAGCCCGCCACCTGCCGGCCGTCGCGGAACGTCACGCGGACCTTCTTTCCCTCCGCCGCGGGTGCCTTCTCGCCCGGCACGAGCATGAAGAAGATCGCCTTCACGTTCTCGGTGGGGACGGCCTCCGTTTCCCCCCCGGGCTGGACGAGATCGAGGGTCGCGCTCACGAGGTCGGCGTCGTGGAGCACGCCGCGCTTCACCTGACCCTCGACCGTGTGGACGACGACGCGGTGCGCTCCGGGGATGCGGAACGGCGCCGCCGGAGCGACCGCCGGAGCGGGAGCCGGGGGCGCCGCCGCAGCGGGAGCCGGGGGCGCCGCCGCAGCGGGAGGCGGGGGCGGCGGCGCGACGACCGGGGTCCCGGGGAGGGGGGGCGCGACGATCGCCGGCGCGGGAGCGGCTGCGATCGCCGGCACGAGCGGCTCGAAGTCGAGCGATCGCGGCGGAGAGGCAGGGCTCTCCTCGGGGATCTCCTCGAGGATGTCCGCGCCGTCGATCGTCGGGATGTCCTCGACGGATGCGGAGGCCTCGGGTGCTTCGGCCGCCGCGGGGGTGGCTTCTGCGACCGCGGGGCTCCCCTCGGCGGCGTCCGCGTCGACGTCGAAATCGAGCGACACGTCTGCCGCGGCGGGGGCGGGCTCACGCTCCGTGACGACATCGGCAGCCGCCTCGAGCGCCGCGTCCGGTGCGACGGCGTCGATCGCGATGTCGAGCGGGTCGGCGCCGAACGCGGTCAGCGCAGGAGCCTCGGTGGCGCCCAACCCGTTCGGCGGGACGGACCCGGCCTCTTCGGCGAACGCCGCGTCCTGCACCGAGAGAACGGGTCGCGAGAGATCGAGCTCCGGGGCCGTTCCGGCCGCGTCGGGCACGGGCAGCTCCTCCAGGGAGAGATCCAGCGGATCCTGCACGGGATCCCCGAAGATCGGCTCCGCGACCTGTCCGAACGTCTCCGCGTCGGACGGCGCGATCTCGAACCCGGTCGCGTCCGGACCGGCGGGCGCCTCGGGCGCCGCAGCGACGTCGAGGGGCGGGATGGTGTCCCACGGCGGCGTGGCCGATTCGCCGGCGCCCCACTCCGGCGCGGCCGCGTCCTGGCCGGTGCCGAACGAGCCGTCGGAGGCGAGCTGGAATCCCTCCTCGAGCTGGGCGTCGGGCTGCCAGCCGCCGTCGCCGGGGACCGCCGCCTGCGCGAGGTCCAGCCCCAGCCCCGGGGCGTCCGTCGGCACGTCGTTCGCGCCGTACGGCTGGACCGCAAACCCCGCGCTTTCGTCGTAGTCGCCGAGCGGCGCGCCAGAACCATCCGGCACGCCCGGAGCGATCGCCGCCTCGGCCACCTCGCCGAACACGTCCGACGGGACCTCGGCCGCGTCCGGTGTCCCGGTCAGGTCGCCCGTCTCGTCGTACTCGCCGAGCGGAGCGGCGGGCGCAGGCTCCGCCAGCGCGGGTTCGGCCGCGAGGAAGTCCACGCGACCGGTGGTGTCCCAGCCCTGATCGGCGGGCGGGGGCGCGTCCTGCGGCGCTGCAACCGCTGCGGAGAGCGGTGCCGCCTCTTCGAGCTGCGCGCTCGGATCGTGACCCTGCTCGGCGCCCGTTGCGGCGTTCGGGTCCCAGGGCTGATTCGGATCCCAGCCCGGCTGCGCGTTCGGATCGTATGCGGCGTTCGGGTCGTAGGCCTGCGCGTTGGGATCGTACGCCGGCTCGGCGCCCGCCGCAGCGTTGGGATCCCAGGGCTGGTTCGGATCCCAGCCCGGCTGCGCGTTCGGATCGTATGGCGGCGTTCGGGTCGTAGGCCTGCGCGTTCGGATCGTACGCCGGCTCGGTGCCCGCCGCAGCGTCGGGGTCCCAGGGCTGGTTCGGATCCCAGCGCCGGTTGCGCGTTCGGATCGTATGCGGCGGCGTTCGGATCATAGGGCTGCCGCGTTCGGATCGTACGCGGCGTTCGGGTCGTAGGGCAGCGCGTTCGGGTCGTACGGTCTGGACCGCGGGGTCGGTCCCGAGCTGGGCGGGGATCGAAAAACGCGTCCGAGGGCGGAGCGCTGCCCGTCGAGCGGCTCGAAGCGGCTGCTCGCTGTAGCCCGCCGCGAGCGCGGCGTCGGACGAAAGCTCCTCGCCGACCGGCTCGGCCTCGGGCTCGGCGGGCTCGGGAGTGGGGGGCGGACGGTTCCGGAGCCCCGCGGGCAGGAGCGAGTCGCGCAGCTTCGCCGCCGCGGCGTTCACGTCGAAGCCGGGCTTCATCCCCCCGGCGCCCATCTCCGGACCGACGAGGTCGCGCAGACGCGCGTAGCGGGCCTCCTCGTCCGGCGTGAGCCCCTGCGCGGCGCGCTTCGCGTCGAGGGTGCGGTACTCCTTCATGACGCTGCGCTGGTCGGGCACGGAGTCACCGCCGAAGGGGCGAGGGCGTCACGCGACGCGAGGACGATCGGATGATACCTCGACAATCCCGCCGGGAAAAAGACGACGGCCGCTTGATTTCCCTTGGCCCGGCGGCCATGTATCACGCCGCATGGACCGCGCCGTCGCCGCCCCGGGACTCCGCAGGCGAGCGCCTGGCGGGAGCGGTTCCGGCTTCCTTCCGACCTCCGCGGAGGAGATGCGCGCGCGCGGGTGGCCCGCGCTCGACGTCCTCCTCGTGACCGGGGACGCCTACGTCGATCACCCGAGCTTCGGCGCGGCGGTCATCGGCCGCGTCCTCGAGGCGCAGGGGTGGCGTGTCGGGATCGTGGCGCAGCCCGACTGGCGCACGCCCGCGGACGTCGCGCGGCTCGGCCGGCCGCGGCTCTTCGTCGGGATCACCGCCGGCGCCATGGACTCGATGGTGAACCACTACACCGCCCACAAGCGGCCGCGGTCCGACGACGCCTACACGCCGGGCGGCGTCGCGGGGAGACGCCCCGACCGCGCCGCGGTGGTCGTACGCGCGGCTCTGCCGCGAGGCCTTCGGCCCGACGATGCCCATCGTGCTCGGCGGGATCGAGGCGTCGCTTGCGGCGCATCGCCGCACTACGACTACTGGGAGGACCGGGTCCTCCCCTCGATCCTCGTCCCGTCGGGCGCGGACCTGCTCGTCTACGGACAGGGCGAGAAGCCGGTGCTCGAGATCGCGCGGCGGCTCGCCTCGGGCGAGGACGTCTGCGGGCTCGTCGACGTGCCGGGGACCGCGGTCGCGCTCGCCGATCTCGCCCTGGCCGGGCTCGAGGCGCGCGCGCGCGCGGCGATCGAGCTCCCGCCCTACGAGGAGATCGTCGCTCGACAGGCGGCGCTTCGCGGAGTTCAGCCGGCTCTACCACCGCGAGCACAACGCCGACAACGCGCGCGTCCTCGTGCAGCGCCACGGGCGCGGCGAGCGGGGCCGCTTCGTCGTCGTGAACGAGCCCATGCCCGCGCCCAGCACCGAGGAGCTGGACCGGATCGCCGAGCTCCCGTACCTCCGCGAGGCCCACCCTTCCTACGGCGGCGCGCACATCCCGGCCCTCGAGCAGATCCGCTGGTCGATCCAGATCCTGCGCGGCTGCGCAGCCGGCTGCGCCTTCTGCTGCATCACCGAGCACCAGGGCCGGGACATCGCGTCCCGCTCCGAGGCGAGCGTGCTGCGCGAGGTGGCCCTGCTCGCCTCGCGCGAGAGCTTCAGGGGGACGATCACCGATCTCGGCGGGCCCACCGCCAACATGTGGCGGATGACCTGCACGAGCGCGGACGCGCACGCGGCGTGCCGGCGGGCGTCGTGCGTGCACCCGCAGGTCTGCCGCTTCTTCGAGGTGGACCACGGACCGCTCATCGACCTCTACGAGAAGGCGCGCAGGGTGAAGGGGGTGAAGCACCTCTTCGTCGGCTCGGGCGTCCGCTACGACCTCGCCCAGGCGGACCGGAAGAACGGCGAGCGGTACCTCGAGGCGCTCGTCGCTCACCACGTCTCGGGCCAGCTCAAGGTGGCCCCCGAGCACGTGTGCGCCCCGGTGCTCCGGATCATGAAGAAGCCGCCGGTGGAGAGCTTCGAGCGATTCCGTCGCGACTTCGCTCGGCTGTCCAGGAAGGCCGGCAAGGAGCAGTACCTCGTCCCGTACTTCATCTCCTCGCATCCGGGCGCCACCCTGGAGGAAGCCGCCCAGCTCATGGAGTACCTCGTCGAGAACCGCTGGAAGCCGCAGCAGGTGCAGGACTTCATGCCGACGCCGATGACGCTCGCGACGGACATGTACTGGACGGGGCTTCACCCGGCGACGGGCGAGCCGGTCCCGGTGGCGCGCGACATCGAGGAGAAGCGGCTCCAGAAGGCGCTCCTGCGCTGGGGAGATCCGAAGAACCGGCCGCTCGTCGAGACCGCGCTGCGGCGGACCGGACGGCTGCGCCCCGGCGAGCGGCTCGGGTCGGACGGGCGACCGCGTCGAAGGACCCCCCGTGCCCGAGGCCGAGGTCCTCGCAGGGCCGGCCGGGTTCCCGAGTAGAGATTTTCGGCCCCCGCGGCGAACCCCGAGCGGAACCCCGAGCGGTGACAACGGGCTGCGGCGTGGGCTAGCCTCGCGCCATGAGGGAAGAAGCGCGGCTCGCGCGCCACCGGCGCCTGTGGGACGCCGACCACCGGTACCTGTGGCACCCGTTCACGCAGATGCAGGAGTGGCTCCTGGAGGAGCCGCTCATCGTGGACGCGGGCGAGGGCCCCTATCTCGTGGACACCCTCGGCAACCGCTATCTCGACGGCGTCTCGTCGCTCTGGTGCAACCTCCACGGCCACCGCGTCCCCGAGATCGACCACGCGATTCGCGATCAGCTCGGCAAGATCGCCCACTCCACTCTGCTCGGCCTCGCCTCGACCGCGTCGATCGACTGCGCCGAGACGCTCGCCGCGATCGTCCCGCGCGGGCTCACGCGCGTGTTCTTCTCCGACGCGGGGGCGACGGCGGTCGAGATCGCGCTCAAGATGGTCTTTCAGCACCACCAGCTGCGCGGGGACGAGCGCCGCACCGAGTTCGTCGCGCTGCACGGCGGTTACCACGGGGACACCATCGGGGCGGTGTCGCTCGGCGGCATCGACCTCTTCCACCGGATCTTCGCGCCGCTGCTCTTCCCGGTGCACCACGCCCCGCAGCCGTACTGCTACCGCTGCCCGCTCGGAAAGGAGTGGCCGGGGTGCGGCATGGCCTGCGCCGACGAGGTCGAGAAGATCTTCGCGGACCGACCTGGGAAGATCGCCGCGCTCGTCCTCGAGCCGGTGATGCAGGGCGCCGACGGCATGATCGCCCAGCCGCCCGGGTACGTGCGGCGCATGCGGGAGATCTGCGATCGCCACGGCGCGCTCCTCGTCTGTGACGAGGTGGCGACCGGCTTCGGGCGCACCGGGACGATGTTCGCGGTCGAGCAGGACGGGGTGGTTCCGGACGTGCTCACGGTCGCGAAGGGGATCACCGGGGGCTACCTGCCGCTCGCCGCGACGATCACCACCGAGCACGTCTTCGAGTCGTTCCTCGGGCCGTACGAGTCGAAGCGGACCTTCTTCCACGGTCACACGTATGCCGGGAACCCGCTCGCCTGCGCCGCGGCGACGGCGTCGATGCGGCTCTTGCGCGACCGGAAGGTCATCGAGGGGCTGCCCGCGAAGATCGAGGCCCTGCGGCGCGCCCTCGAGCCGGCGGCCGCCATGCCCCACGTCGGCGACGTGCGCCAGCGCGGGCTGATGGTCGGCATCGAGCTCGTCCGGGACCGCACCACGAAGGAGGAATACCCGTACGCGCTCCGTGCCGGGCAGCAGGTCTGCGTCGAGGCGCGGAAGCTCGGCGCGGTGCTCCGCCCGCTCGGGAACGTCGTCGTGCTCATGCCTCCGCTCGCGATGACGGAGGCCGAGCTCGCCGAGCTCGCCGGCATCGCGCTCGCCGGCATCGAGAAGGTGACCGCGAGCATCTGAGGCATGCGAGGGCTCTTCGTCACCGGGACCGACACGTCGGTCGGGAAGACCGAGGTCGCCTGCGCGCTGCTCGCAGACGCGCGCGCGCGCGGCGTCGACGCGGTCGGGATGAAGCCGGCGCAGTCGGGGGTCGCCCCAGGCGAGCCGTCCGACGCGGAGCGGCTGCGGACCGCGTCCGGCGGGGTCGAGCCGCTCGAGGCGATCTGCCCGTACACGTTCGCGGCGCCCCTCGCGCCCGCGGTGGCGGCGCGCATGGAGGGGCGCGAGATCTCGTTCGCCCGGGTGGTCGACGCCGCCCGCGCGCTCGCGGCGCGACACCAGGCGATCGTGGTGGAGGGGGCAGGCGGGCTCCTCGTCCCGCTCACCGATCGCGAGACCTACGCGGACCTCGCCTCGGCGCTCGCCCTCCCGGTGCTCGTGGTCGCGCGCGCCGGGCTCGGCACGGTGAACCACACCGCGCTCACCGTCGAGGCGCTCCGCCGGCGCGGGCTCGGGGTGGTCGCCATCGTCCTCGACCGGACGGCGCCGGAGGACGATCCGTCCGTCCCGCACAACGCGGACGAGATCGCGCGGCTCACCGGGCTCACACCGCTCGCCCCGCTGCCGTTCGTGCGCGATATCGGCGCGCGCGCGGGAGCGCTGCGATCCATGCTCTCCGGAAAGATCCAGTTCTAGGACCGCGGTGCGAAAAATGGATCGTCCGTACGATCGATCCTAGAGATCGCGGACGTGCCGAACGTCGTCGATCTCACCCTCGTCTCCCGCGCCCGGAAGACCATGCGCGCCCTGCTCGAAGAGCGTGGCCTCGGGTTCTTCCTGGTGTCGTCCTCGCGTACGCCGAGGCTCGACCCTCGGCGGATCGCCTGGGTCGTCTCGGCGGCGCGCCGCCAGGTCGGACCTCGCGCGCGCAAGGATCCGAACGCGCTCTCGCGGACCCGGCGCGTGGTGCGCACGCGAGCTGATCCGGCTCTTGTCCGAGGCGATGGTCCAGGCCGGCCTGTAGCTGCGCCTCGCGCGCCGATCTAAGCCCCCTTCCCGGCGCTCCTCTGCACGAAGCGGATTCGCAGATCGGTGAGGAGCGTCTCGAGGAATCTCTCCTCCTCGTCGGTGAGGTTCCCCTTCGTCTTGTCGCGGAGCATGGCGATGATGTCGATGGTCTGCTTCGCCACGAGCAGGTCGGGCTCGACGGGCTTCCCGGTCTCGGGGTGCGGCGCGTCGCCGAGGTGCACGAACGCGCTCGACCCGAGCGACAGGACGAACGTGTAGAAATCGATGGTCGCCTTCTTGGGCTCGTCTGCCATGGGCGCCTCCTCTCCTTGTTCTAGTCGAAGTCGAACGCGATCCGCTCCGCGGCGTAACCGCGCTGGACGAGGAGGACGAGCTGTCCCGATCGCCGTGCGCGCGCCGCCGCCCGCCGGAGCTCGGCGAGCGTGGAGACCTCCTTCGAGTTCACCTCCCGGACGAGGTCGCCCGGCTGCACCCCCACCTCCGCTGCCGGCGACCCCCGCGCCACGCGCCGGACCACCACGAGCGTTCCGCGCTGGGCCTTCTCCTCCCCGAGCGTGAGCCCGGTGCGACGCGCGACGAGGTCCATCACGCGCTCCGGCGGGAGGTCCACCGCGGTCACGGTCGCCGAGACCCGCCCGCCGTTCCGCCCGAGCTCGAGCCTCGCGGCCTGGCCGATGGCGAGGTCCCGGATCCGGAAGCGGAACTCCTCCGCGCTCGAGGGCTCGAAGCCGTCCACCGAGACGATCTGGTCGCCGCGCCGGACGCCCGCTCGCTCGCCCGGGGAGCCGGGCTCGACCGCCGTGACGGTCACGCCCCCCGAGCTGCCCTCCGGCGCTCCCTCGCGCGCCGGGAGGTCGCTCACCGAGATCCCGAGATATCCCTCCCGCACCTCGCCGTGCACGATCAGGTCCTCCGCGATCCGCCGTGCCCGGTCGATCGGGATCGCGAAGCCGATCCCGGCGTTCCGGTCGCCCAGGATCGCGGTGTTCACGCCGACGAGCCGCCCCTCGATGTCGAGCAGCGCGCCGCCGGAGTTCCCCGGGTTGATCGACGCGTCGGTCTGGATGAAGTCGAAGAGGGTGCGGTTTCCGGCCTTGAAGTTCCGGTGGACGGCGGAGACGACGCCGGTCGTGACGGTGTGCGAGAGGCCGAACGGGTTCCCGATGGCGATCACCGTCTCACCCGGGAGGAGCCCCTCCGACCGGCCGGTGGGCGCGAAGGGGAGGCGCTCCTTCGCCTCGAGCTTCAGGACGGCGAGGTCGGACGACGGGTCGGTCCCGACGGCCTTGGCGAGGAGCTCGCGCCCGTCGAGCAGGCCCACGCGGAAGCGCGCGCCGCGCTCGACCACGTGCGCGTTCGTCAGCACGTAGCCGTCCGGCGACACGATGACGCCGGAGCCGAGCGAGGTGACTGGTACCCGCGCCGGTAGCGCGGGCGCTCGAAGAGGTCTCCGAAGAGCTCCGCCATCGAGTCCGCGCGCGACGGCACGCGGATCCGCACGAGCTCCTCCGCCGCGACGTTCACGACGGCGCCGCGCACCCGCTCGACCGCGGCGACGACGGGCGTCCGCCGGTTGGGCGAAGGCCGCTCGTCCGGTCTCGGGAGCGCAGCGCGCGCGGGCGCGGCGACGAACGGCAGGAGCGCGGCGAAGACGAGCCCGCGCACGGTGGCTAGTGCTCCGGTCGGCGCACTAATCCTCGTCGGCGCCCTCGCCGGCGTCCTCCGCCTCGATGGACGCCTCGACGGGCATCGCCTGCTCGGCGAGATCGGGCAGCGACTTCTGGAGCCGCTCGAACTCCTTCTCGTCCACGATGCCCTTCTTCAGGTAGCGGAGGACGACCCGCTTGTCGATCTGCTTGTTGTCGAACTGGTCGGCCATGGCTCTCGAGGACCCCCGGGAAGGCGGGAAGGTATGCGCTGCCTTGCGGGTCCGTCAAGCGCGTGCTACCGCACCAGCGATGCCGGACGGCCAAGAGCGCCGGGCGCGCCTGCGCGGCCTCTACGCGATCGCGTCGCGCCCGGCGGAAGCCCGCGCCGCGATCGAGGGCGGCGCGGCCGTCGTGCAGGTGCGGGTGAAGGGAGCCCCGTCCGGTGAGGTGCTGCGGATGGCCCGCGAGATCGTGGCGCTCGCGCGCGGGCGCGCCCTCGTGCTCGTGAACGACCGCGCCGACCTCGCGCTCCTCTCGGGGGCGGATGGCGTCCACGTCGGCGACGAGGATCTGCCAACGGCCGAGGCGCGCCGGCTCGTCGGCCCCGACCTCCTGGTGGGGCGGACGGCGCGGACGCTCGAGGAGGCGCGCGCCGCCGTCGCGGAGGGGGCCGACCACGTGGGGTTCGGTCCGATCTTCGCCTCGCGGTCGAAGGCGGTCGGGGTGCCGCCGCGCGGCCTGGACGCCCTGCGCGAGATCGCAGGCTCGCTCGCCGCGCCGGTGGTCGCGATCGGTGGGATCGGCGTCGAGACGATCGGCGAGGTCGCGCGGGCCGGGGCGGCGTGCGCCGCGGTCATCGACGCGCTGTACGGCGAGGGCGACCCGGTCTCGAACGCGCGCCGGCTCGCCGCCGCGTTCGCCGCCGGGGCCGGAGCGCGATGACGCGCGCTCGGCCGCGCATCGGGCTCACCCTCGACGCCGACGAGGCGCGTGGCCGCTACGAGCTCCAGGCGAGCTACGTGGACGCGGTGCTGGCCGCGGGCGGGCTGCCCATCCTGCTTCCCCACGCGCCGGACGCCGCCGCCGCGTACCTCGCGCTCCTCGACGGCCTCGTGGTCACGGGGGGAGCCTTCGACGTCCCGCCGGAGCTGTACGGGGAGCCGCGCCGGAAGGAGTGCGGTCGCCTGAAGCCCGAGCGCACCGCGTTCGAGAAGGACCTCCTCGAGGCCGCGCTGGCGGCGCGCCTCCCGGTGCTCGCGGTGTGCGGCGGAATGCAGCTCATGAACGTGGTGCGCGGAGGGACGCTGTACCAGGACCTCGTGGCCGACGCCGGCCTCGCCGGGCACGAGCAGCCGCCGCCGAAGGACGCGCCGTCCCATGTCGCCGCGCTCGTCCCCGGGACGCAGCTCGCCGCGCTGGTCGCGGCGGAGACGCTCCCCGTCAACTCGACCCACCACCAGGCCGTCAAGATCCCCGGCGCGGGGGTCCTCGTCTCCGCGCGCGCGCCCGACGGCGTCGTCGAGGCGATCGAGCTCCCCGACCTGCCGTTCGCGCTCGGCGTCCAGTGGCACCCGGAGGCGGTCGCCCGGCACGACCCGCGCCACGCCGCGATCTACCGCGGCCTCGTCGAGGCCGCGCGGGACGCGCTGCGATGAGGCGGCCGCGCCGGTCCACGCGGCGCGCCCCCCGCGTCCTCGTCGTCGCCGGGCTCGATCCCTCCGGCGGCGCCGGTCTCATCGCCGACCTCGAGGCGCTCGGCGCGGCAGGGGCGCAGGGGTGGGCGGTCGCCGCTGCGCTCACCGCGCAGGGCCCCCGCGGTGCACGGGGGTTCGAGCCGGTCTCGGCCGCGATGCTCCTCGCCCAGATCGACGCGCTCCTCGCCGGCCGGGAGCGCCCCGGCGCGGTGAAGACCGGGATGCTCGGGAGCGCGACGCTCGCCCGCGCCCTCGCGTCCCGCCTCGCGGCCGCGCCGCTCGCGCGCGTGCCGCTGGTGGTCGATCCCGTGCTCGCGGCGTCGTCCGGAACGCCGCTCTTCGACGCGGAAGGCGCGTCGCCGGGCGAGGCGCTGGCGCCGGTGCTCGCCCGGGCCCGCCTCGCGACGCCGAACCTGCCCGAGCTCGCCGCGCTCACCGGCGACGACGTCTCGAGCGACGACGCGGCGATCCGCGCCGCGCGCCGGCTCCCATCCCGCGCGGTGCTCGTGAAGGGCGGCCACCGTCGCGGGGCGCCGGTGGATCTCCTCGTCCAGCGCGGGCAGGTGGTGAGGTTCGCCGGGCGCCGCCGCGCGGGGAGCGCGCGCGGGAC
Source organism: uncultured delta proteobacterium (assembly GCA_963721145.1). Taxonomy (GTDB): domain Bacteria; phylum Myxococcota; class Myxococcia; order Myxococcales; family Anaeromyxobacteraceae; genus Anaeromyxobacter. The sequence continues at coordinate 2,054,735 of CAVRIC010000002.1, forward strand.
GGGATGCCGGCTCGCGTCCGGCATCGCGGGGTTCCTCGCGGCGGGGGCGCCGCTCGAGGAGGCGGTGCGCAGGGCGAAGCGGATCGTGGAGCGGTACCTGGACGGGCCGCGGTAGCGGCCGGACCCTGCGCGGCGCCTACTGCGCGTCCCGGCGCTTCTCCATCTCGGCGAAGAACGTCGTCGTCCGGAAGAAGACGAGCGGGATCGTGCAGGTCGGGCCCTGCCGCTGCTTCGCGATGATGAGGTCGACCTCGAGGGTGTCGCCCAGCGCAGTGCCGGACTGCGCGTCCTTCGAGTCGTCTTCGCTGCGGTGCAGGAACATCACGATGTCGGCGTCCTGCTCGATGGCGCCCGACTCGCGGAGGTCGGAGAGCATCGGCGGCTCGCCCTTGCGCTTCTCGACGCCGCGGTTGAGCTGCGAGAGCGCGACGACCGGGCACTCGAGCTCCTTCGCGAGCGACTTGAGCGAGCGGCTGATCGTCGCGATCTCCTGCTCGCGCGACTGGTTCGACCGGTCCGACGGGGCGTGCATGAGCTGGAGGTAGTCGACCAACACGAGGTCGAGCCCGCCGTTCTCGCGCCGGAGCTTGCGGCACTTCGAGCGCAGCTCGACCGGCGTGAGGACGAAGTTGTCGTCGAGCCACAAGCTCGCCGCCGAGAGCCGATCCCCCTGCGCCGCGATCTTGTGCCAGTCGTACGTCGAGAGCATGCCCTGCGAGAGGCGGCGCCAGTCGAGCTTCGCCTCCGACGCGAGCATGCGGAGCGCGAGCTGCTCGGAGGGCATCTCGAGCGAGAAGAACGCGACCTTCTTCCCGGCCTTCGCGGCGGCGTGCGTGGCGATGTTCAGGGCGAAGGCGGTCTTGCCGACGGACGGGCGCGCCGCGAGGACGATGAGCTGCCCGGGCTGGAGCCCGAGGGTGTTCTTGTCGAGCGTGTGGAAGCCGGTGGCGACGCCGGTGATGGGCGACTGCCCTGCCTGGACGCGCTGCTGGACCGCCTCGAGCTTCTCGAGCGCCTTCCAGACCGGCTCCTTGATGGGCCGGAGCGTCTCGGAGCCGATCCCCTGCGCGGCGGAGAAGACCTCCTGCTGCGACGCCTCGAGGAATCCCTGGACGTTCGTCCCCGCCTCGTAGCCGCGCTCCACGAGCCCCTGCGCGACGAGCATCATGTTGCGCAGCCCCGCCAGGTCCTTCACTGCGCGGGCGTACTGCGCGACGTTGGCGGTCGTGCCGACGGCGCGCTGCAGCGAGAACGGCAGCTCCCGCGGCACGGCGCCGCCGAGGAGCCCCTTCGCGTCGAGCCGCTGCTGCACCATGACGGCGTCGAGGGTCTTCGCCTCCTTGGCGAGCTCGACGCACGCCTCGTACACGTGCTGGTGCTCGAGCCGGTAGAAGTCGCGCGGCTGGAGCATCGCCGCGACCTGGTCGAAGGCGGTGTCGTCCGAGAGCACCGCGCCGAGGACGGCCTGCTCCGACTCGAGGCTGTGGGGGAGATCCCGGGCGGTGCGGAGCGCGAGCGGAGCGTCGGGGCGGCGGACGGGATCGTGCTCCGGCATGGGCGTGCACACTACCAGCGGCGCCTGACGGGATTCATCGTGGGACCTCGGTGGAGAAGGCGGAAAAGCAGGTGGAACGAGCCGGTGGAAACCCTGTGGACGGAGCGTGGGCGGGCGTGGACAACCGCCCCAGCTCCGGCGACGTCGAACGCGGCCCTCGGGTTCGATCCGAGACGGCAGCCCGTGTACAAGGGAGTCATGCGCCGATCTGCCGCCGTCCTCGTTCTTGCCGCCCTCCTCGCCGGCTGCGCCGGGGTCCAAGACCTCGCGCGCTCTGCCGTGAAGGAGCCGAAGCTCACCTTCCGCTCGGCGAAGGTCGAGTCGCTCGACATGGAGGGCGCGACCGTCGGGTTCACCTGGGACCTCGAGAACCCGAACGCCTTCGGCGTGGATCTCGCGCGGGTGGGCTGGACCGTCGACGTCGAGGGGACGCGCATCGCGTCGGGCGACCTACCCGGCGGGCTGAAGATCCGCGCGAACGCGAGCGCGCCGGTCACGTTTCCCGTGCGCGTCCGGTTCCGGGACGTCCCCGGCATCGTCTCGCTGCTCTCGAGCGGCAAGGACGTGATCCAGTACCGCCTCGCGGGCACCCTCGGGATCAGGACCCCGCTCGGGATCCTCGATCTCCCGCTCTCGCATCAGGATCGGCTGAGGCTCCCGTCGATCCCGCGGTTCGCGCTCGAGGGGATCTCCGTTCGCAGGATGACGCTGTCCGAGGTCACCCTCGACCTGCGCCTCCGCGTTCGAAACCCGAACGCGTTCCCGCTACCGGTCGGGCGCATGGACTACGCGCTCGCCATCGGCGGCGCCTCCGTCGCCGGGGTCGAGGGCGCGGAGCTCGCGGGAGTCGGAGGGGCCGCGAGCGCGGTCGTCGCGATCCCGGTCCGGCTCGACGTGATGTCGGCGGGGCGGGCCGCCGCGGAGATCGCGCGCGGCGGCGAGGTCCAGGTCGATCTCACCGGACGAGCGATGGTCGGCGGCGTTCCGCTCCCCGTCGAGCTCCGAGGCAAGGTCCCCACGCACAGGTAGGCGCGCAGCGGCGCGCACAGCTCAGCATCCCAGGATCGCGCGATGGCGCCCGCGCCCCGACAGCGAGACCTTCGCGGCGGGGGAAGCGCATGCGGGCCGACTGCATCGAGGAACTCTCGGCGGGCGACGAGCGGATCGACGTGGAGCACCGGCACATCGCGCGGAGCGTTCGCGAGCTCGCGACGGCGCTCGCCACCGGCCGGCCGGAGGAGATCCGCGGAGCGCTCAGGTTCCTCCACGGGCATCTCAGCGAGCACTTCGAGAACGAGGAGGGCTGGATGGCGGAGGTGGCCTATCCCGAGGCGCGCGAGCACGCCCGCATGCACGCCGTCCTCCTCGACACCATCGCGGGTGCGCGCCAGCAGGCGATCCGCCAGCCGCACGGGATCGCGCGCGCCGCCGCAGAGCTCGGCGACGCGCTCGGCGAGCACATGCGCACCGAGGATCTCGAGCTGGGCCGGTTCCTGACCTGCAGGAAGGCCCTGTTCCGGGATTCCGGCGCGCGCGACTGACGGCGCGGCCGCCGTTGCGCGCCGCGCGGGCGGCTGCTACGGACGGTCGCATGCGCGCGATGGTGCTTCCCCGTTTCGGCGGACCCGAGCTGTTCGAGCTTCGCGACGTCCCGCGGCCACCCGTCCGGCCCGGCGAGCTCGTGGTGCGGGTCGTGGCGTCGGGCACGAACCCGGTCGACGCGAAGCTCCGCGCGAACGGCACCTGGGCGGGGATCACCCCGCCGATCGTCCTCGGGCTGGACGCGTCCGGGGTGGTCGAGGAGGTGGGCCCGGGCGTGAGCGGCTTCCGCCCAGGAGACGAGGTGTTCTACACGCCCGAGATCTTCGGGACGACGCTCGGCACGTACGCCGAGTACAACGCCGTGCCCGCCGCGATCGTGGCCCCGAAGCCCCATCGGCTGTCCCACGCCGAGGCGGCGGCCTTCCCGCTCGCGGCGGGGACCGCGTACGAGGCGATCGTGCGGCGGCTCTCCGTCCGGCCGGGGGAGACCGTCCTCATCCACGGCGGCGCCGGAGGCGTCGGATCCTTCGCAGTCCAGATCGCCCGCGCCGCGGGAGCGCGCGTCATCGCGACGGCCGGACGCGAGAACCAGGACCTCCTCGCGCGGCTCGGCGTGGACGTGCGCGTCGACTACGGGCGCGAGGATCCCGCCGAGGTGGCGCTCCGCGAGACCGGCGGCGCGGGCGTGGACGCGGTCTTCTCGACCGTCGGCGGCGAGACGATCGTGAAGAGCATCCCCGCGACACGCCCGTTCGGCCGGCTGGCCACGATCCTCGGCGTGAAGGGCGACCTCACCGCGCTCTACATGCGGAACCAGACGCTCCACGGGATCTTCCTGACGCGCGAGGCCGCGAGGCTCCGCGAGATCGCGCGCCTCGTCGATCAGGGCCGGCTCTCGCCGGTGATCGACGCCGTGCTCCCGCTCGAGCGGGTGGGCGACGCCCACCGCCGGCTCGACTCCGGCCACGGTCGCGGGAAGATCGTGCTGGAGGTCGGGTGAGGCGGTTCTAGAACAGTTGGCGCTGGCCCGTCGCGAGAGTCTTCGTGATGCTCTGCCAGATCGCGTCACCCCGCTCGTCCTTTGACGCGAACATCAGATGGTACAGCGTGAGTCCCCTGTGCTTGACCGCGACGGAGCGTACGGCCTCGCCGGTGTATCCGAGATCGGCGAGCTCCGCCCGGAGCTCCTCGATTGCCTGCGGTACGTCGGGCGCGCTCATGACGTTGGTGTTTCTGCCTATCGCGCGGCGCAGTCGCTCCTTCGCGCCCTGCAGCAGATTTCGCCGAATATCCCCGGTCGGGAAGTGGATGAGCAGGTCCATTCGTGGGTACGCCGCGAGCTTTCGAATCACCGAGAAGTCGAGAGCATCGATAGCGAACGGATCTAGAAGGGCCAGATTCAGTCCGTACTGTGGAACATGCTTGAGGGCGTCATCGATGGTGAGGCGCGAATCGCCCGGAATTACGTGTACGCGCGCGCCTTCGTTCGCTGTGCGTGCACGAAGGGCGGCGACGTTCTCGGCATCGAGCTCGCATAGCACCACTGACGAGAACGGAGCTTCCCGATGATTCAGCGCGATGAGCGGACTGCCTTCCACGAGCGCCCCAGTGTCCCGTACTCGCGCCAGCCCCGGCCCTGAGAAGAGATCGACGAAGCCCGACCCACCAGTTCCGACAGGCGGCAGATAACGCTTCCGGACAGACCGCGTCGCTTCGATGTAGCGTCGGAGGTACTCGTGCTTTTCCTGAGCCCAGGGCCCAACGCACTGGACCGGAAGGCCATCGGACCCGGGATTCGTGCAGTTGTTATTCGCCTTCGTAGGCCCACCGGTGAGGCAGCGGTCATCGCCCAATGCAGGCACCCGAGTGGCTGGATTTTCACGAGCGGAGTAGCTATACGTCCGTTCAGGGATACATCGATTTGCCATGAGTGACAAGAGCGCGATCGAGTGGACGAACGCCACGTGGAACCCGATTCGCGGCTGCACCAAGGTGTCTCCGGGGTGCAAGAATTGCTACGCGGAGCGGTTCGCGGAGCGATTCAGAGGTGTCCCGGGTCATCCGTTCGAACACGGCTTCGACCTTCGCCTCGTCCCGTCGGCACTTGCTCTTCCGCTGTCGTGGAAGTCGCCGAGGCTCGTCTTCGTCAACAGCATGTCGGACCTGTTCCACGAGGCAGTCCCCGACGACTACGTGGACCGCGTGTTCGACGTCATGGAGCACGCAAAGCAACACCAGTTCCAGGTGCTCACGAAGCGGGCGGAACGCATGGCACGGTTGGCCGCCGCGCGCCGGCTGCCGCGGAACGTGTGGATGGGCGTGAGCGTCGAGAACGCTGACTACCTGGGCCGCATCCGCTGCCTTCGTGGCGTGGAAGCCGCTGTTCGGTTCATCAGCATCGAACCGTTGCTGGGGCCGATTCGGCGCCTCCCGCTGTCCGGAATCCACTGGGTCATCGTTGGGGGCGAAAGCGGGCCGGGTGCGAGACCGATGTTGAAGGAGTGGGTGGTTCCCATTCGAGATCGGTGTCTTGAGGCGCGGGTACCCTTCTTCTTCAAGCAGTGGGGCGGAGTCGTGAAATCGAGGACGGGACGCGAGTTGGAAGGGCGGACCTGGGACGAGATGCCAGCGCAGGCGCGAGTGCCGCGTCTCGCGTCACCCAGGGCGGCGTAACCCCTGCTACTCGCCAGGCACGAGGACATCGCTCGAGCAACCAGCGCCGTTTCAAGTTACTCATGGTGAACACCGATGCGAGACGCTCCGCTGCCCGTCCTGTTCGCGATGCGGTGCACGCGCGCGAAACAGAGCAGTCCCGGTCGCCGGCGGCGTCATGTTCGCGCGCGACCGCGCTGCTGCGCGCCGCATTCGGAGCGCGCGCACCGCGAAGCGGAGTGCGCGCACAAATCCGGGCCCCGCGGATCCGACCTCATACGCGTGCGACGAGAGCGGCCTTGGCAGTTCGCGCCGAACCCTGACGCCGGAGGCCGACCTGGGCTGCGCGGCCCCCGCGCGCAGACCCAAGGACGACACGTTGCCCGCGCTGCTCGCGCCCGCCGTTGTTTGCGCTACCCCGCCGCCGCCGCGGTGAGCCCGCGCACGATGAAGTAGATGGCGTCCGGGTGGTGGAGCACGATCGCGGAGGTGGACTGCTCCGGCACCATCTGGTCCGCTTCGGTGAGCGACACGCCGATGGTGCGGTCCGGCTCGAGGAGCTTCCAGATCTGCCGCTGGTCCCCGAGCTCGGGCCACGACGGGTAGCCCGGGGAGTAGCGCTTGCCCTGCCCCTCCGGCACGCCGAGCTCCTTCCGCACCTCCCGGTGCCAGTACTCGGCGAGCGCCTCGGCGGCCTCCACCGCGAGCCCGTGCAGGAAGAGGCCGCGGCTGTAGTCCCCGCGCTCCTGCGCGGCGTCGGCGATGCGCGACGCCTGGTCGCCCACCGTGACCACCTGCAGGGCGCACACGTCCGAGCCGCGCTCCTCGCGGAAGTAGTCGGCCATGCACAGGTGGCGGTCGTCGGGCTGCCGCGGGAGCCGCAGCCGCGCCACCTCGCTCTTGCGCTGCGCCGGGTCGAGCACGACCAGGTCGTTGCCCTCGGCGTGGCACGGGAAGTAGCCGTAGACCACCTTCGGCACGAGCCACCCGTTCGCCTGCGCCTCGCTCTTCAGCTCCTCGAGCTTCGGCCCGAACTCCTCGCGGATGAGCTTCTCGTACTCCGCCCCCTTCACGCGCACCCCCCACTGCAGCTTGTAGAGCTCGTCGAGGTCGAGGTGCGGCCACACGTCGTGCAGGGCGATCTGGCCGGCGGGGACGACCCGCGGTCCCCAGAACGGCGGCGTGGGGACGCGCGGCGCGGGGCGCACGTCCGAGCGGCGCGCCGGGACGGCGGCGGGCGCCGAGGTCTGGGGCGCGTCCTTCGCGGCGATCGCCTTCTGCAGCACCGCGTGCTTCAGCGCGTCGCGCTTCTCCTGCGCGACGAGCTGCTCGACGATCTCCAGCCCCTCGAACGCGTCCTTCGCGTAGAACACGCCGCCGGCGTACGGCGTCCCGTCCTGCGTGAAGTGGGTCCGGTAGCCGAAGCGGCGGTTGATCGCGGCGCCGCCGATCACCACCGGGAAGGTGAGGTTCCGGCGATGGAGCTCCTCCACGCAGAAGGGCATCTGCTTCGAGGTGGAGACGAGGAGCGCGGAGAGGCCGATGGCGTCGGCGTTCACCGCCACCGCCTTCTCGATCACCGTCGCGACCGGGACCTGCTTCCCGAGATCGTGTACGGCGAAGCCGTTGTTCGAGAGGATCGTCTTCACGAGGTTCTTGCCGATGTCGTGCACGTCGCCGTACACGGTCGCGACGACGACGGTCCCCTTCGACGCGCCCTCCTTCCGCTCCAGGAAGCGCTCGAGGTAGGCCACCGTCTTCTTCATCACCTCCGCCGACTGGAGGACGAAGGGCAGGATCAGCTCGCCTGCGCCGAACCGGTCGCCGACGTCCTTCATCGCCGGGAGGAGCACCTCGTTCAGGACGCCCACCGCCGAGCGGCGCGTGAGCGCCTCGTCGATGAGCGCCTCGACCCCCTCCGGACGGCGGTGGAGGATCTGGAGGTGCAGCCGTTCCTCCGCGCTCTTCCCGGCGAGGAGGTCCTCCGTCGGGATCGCCTTCTCCGCCCCCTTCTCGCCGAAGTGGGCGATGAGGCGCGCGAGCGCGTCGGGGCGCCGGTCGAAGACGAGCTCCTCGGCGAGAGCCCGCTCGGCCTCCCCGATCTGCGGGTACGCCTGGATGTCCTTCGGGTTCACGATGGCGAGATCGAGCCCCGCCTGCACCGCGTGGTAGAGGAAGACCGAGTTCACGACCTCGCGCGCGTGCTTCGCGAGGCCGAACGACACGTTCGACACGCCGAGGACGGTGAGGACGCCGGGGTTCTCCGCCTTGATGCGCCGGATCCCCTCGAGCGTCTCGACCGCGCTGTGGCGGTACTCCTCGCCTCCGGTCGCGAGCGTGAAGGTGAGCGCGTCGAACACGAGCGCGTCCGGGGCGATGCCGTACTCCGCCGCGACCTGGACGATGCGTCGGGCGACCTCGGCCTTCCGCTCGGCGGTCTGCGCCATCCCCTTCTCGTCGATGGTCATCGCGACCACCGCGGCGCCGTAGCGGCGGACGAGGGGGAGGACCTTCTTCACCCGCTCCCCGGACTTCTCGAGGTTCACCGAGTTCACGATGCAGCGCCCCGGGTACACCTTGAGGGCGCCCTCGATGACGTCGGCCTCCGTGGAGTCGATCATCAGCGGCGCGTCGACCGACTGCGCGAGCAGCTTCGCGAGGGCGCGCATCTGGGCGCCCTCGTCGTCGCGCTCGTTCAGCGCCACGCACACGTCGAGGACGTGCGCACCCGCCTCGACCTGTCCGCGGGCGATCCGGAGGAGGCCCGCGTAGTCGTCGGCGAGGAGCAGCTCCTTCACCTTGCGCGAGCCCTGCGCGTTGAGCCGCTCGCCGACGACGAGGGGGCGCGGCTCCATCGCGAGCGGGATCGCCTTCATCGCCGAGGAGACGTCGGGGGCGGGGCGCGGTCGGACCCGCCGCGGTGCGGCGAGGCCCCCGAGCCGCGCGACGACCTTGCGGAGGTGCTCGGGGGTCGTCCCGCAGCAGCCGCCCACGATGTCCACCCCGAAGTCGCGCACGAACTCGGCGAGCGCGTCCGCGAGCCGATCGGGCGAGAGCTTGTAGACCGCGTGTCCGTCCTCGTTCTCGGGCATCCCAGCGTTCGGGAGCACCGAGACGTAGTGGCTGCACCGCTCGGCGAGGGTCTTCACCGCCGCCCGCATCTCGTCGGGCCCCGTCGAGCAGTTGAGGCCGATCGCATCCACCGGGAGCCGCTCGAGCGTCGCCAGCACGGAGCCGACGTCCGTGCCCAGGAGCATCCGGCCGTTCGCGTCGATGAGCGTCGGCTGCGCGATGATGAACACGTCGCGAAGGCACTCGCGCCGGCATCCGTCCGCGGCCAGCACCGCGGCACGGAGCTCGAGCATGTCTTGCTGGGTCTCGATGACGAGGGCGTCGACGCCGCCCTCGATGAGCCCCTTCGCCTGCTCGAAGAAGATCCGCTCGAGCGCGTCGGAGGTGATGTTGCCCAGCGCCGGGTCGGACGAGGACGGCAGCATCCCGGTCGGGCCCATCGAGCCCGCCACGAAGCGGGGGTGCTCGGGCGTCGTGAACCGCTCGGCCGCGCGGCGCGCGAGGATGGCCGCCTTGAAGTTCACCTCGTAGGTCCGGTGGCCGAGCCCGTACTCGTCGAGCTTCAGCCGGCTCGAGCCGAACGTGTTCGTCTCCACCGCGTCGCAGCCGACGGCGAAGTAGCGGGCGTGGATGTCCTCGATGAGGTCGGGACGCGTGAGGACGAGCAGGTCGTTCGCCCCTTCCTTCCCGCCGTACTCTGTCGGCTTCAGCTGCTGGCGCTGGATCTGCGTGCCCATCGCGCCGTCGAAGACGAGGACGCGGCGGGCGATGGCTTCGCGGAAGGTCATTGCGGAGTCTAGATAGCACCGGGCCGGTGCCCCGGCGAGAGGGGCCCCGTCCGGTCGACCGGTGCGCGGCCCTTCCCTGGCGCTACAATCTCTAGGTGCTGCACGAGGCGCGCTACTGGGAATCTGCTCCGGATGGCAAGGTGCTCTGCACCCTGTGTCCGCGCGAGTGCCGCATCGGCGATGGGCAGGACGGGTTCTGCTTCATCCGACGGAACCGGGGCGGGCGCCTCCTCACGGCGGGCTGGGGGACCACCACCGGGTTCGCGGTGGACCCGATCGAGAAGAAGCCGCTGAACCACTTCCATCCCGGCTCGACGGTCCTCTCCTTCGGGACCGCGGGCTGCAACCTCGGCTGCCGCTTCTGCCAGAACTGGGACATCTCCAAGGCGCGCCACGACGAGGCGGCGTCCGAGCAGGAGTGGACCCCGGCGCGCGTCGTGGACCTGGCGGTGCAGATGAACGCGCCGGGGCTCGCCTTCACCTACAACGACCCGATCATCTGGGCGGAGTACGCCATCGACGTCGCCCGGGAGGCGCACGCGCGCGGCCTGTTCACCGTGTTCGTCACGAACGGCTACGTCGGGAAGGCGGCACGCGAGGAGATCTTCCAGCACATGGACGCGGCGAACGTGGACCTGAAGGGGTTCACGGAGCGCTTCTACGCGCACGAGACGCTCTCGCACCTCGCTCCGGTGCTCGACACGCTCGAGTGGCTCGCGAAGGACACGGGCGTCTGGATCGAGGCGACGAACCTGGTCATCCCCGGGCTGAACGACGCGGAGGACGAGACCCGCGCGCTGGCGGACTGGGTGCTCTCGCGGATGGGCCCGGACGTCCCGGTCCACTTCACCGCGTTCCACCCCGACTACAAGATGCGGGATCGCCCGCGGACGCCGGCGCGGACGCTCTCGCGCGCCCGCGAGATCGCGCGCGCGGCGGGGCTGCGCCACGTCTACACCGGCAACGTGCACGACCGCGACGGTCAGACCACCTTCTGCGCCGGCTGCGGCGCCAAGGTGATCGAGCGCGACTGGTTCGCGGTGCGCGCGGTGCGCTTGCGAGGCGGCGCGTGCGCCGCGTGCGGTGCCCGGATCCCGGGACGGTTCGGAGATGGCCCGGTCGCCCCGACCTCGGGCCGTCGGCTCCCGCTCGGCATCCCGAGCTGAGAGATCAGGGCGTCGCGGAGCGCGGCTCCGACAGCCCGCACTGCTCCTTGCCGTTCGCGGTGAGGAGCCACTCGCACAGGTCGACGCCTCCGGGCGCGTTGCACGTGTCGAGGTAACGCTCGCACCGGTCCTGGGTGGACTGCGGGGGGTCGAGCGTCTTGAGCTGGTTCTCCACCTGTGTCTTGCAGCTGTCCGAGCTGACGCCCGTGCAGCCGCAGAGCCGCTCCCCGAGCTCCTGGCAGGGCGACGTCGAGCACCCCGCAGCGAGCGTGGCGAGGGCGAGGGTGACGGCGAGGGCGAAGCGGCGCATCGAGGCGCGGGAGGATCGCCCGCTGGGGGGCGCGCGTCAAGGCAGCGTGAATGCGCGCCCGGAGCGCCCGTCTGCTAAACAGACCCCATGCTCACCGTCGCCGCGCTGCTCCTCCTCGCCGCCGCGCCCCCCGACGCGGCCGCGACGGACCTCGCTCGAAAGGTCCAGGGAACCTACGAGCGCACCACCGACCTCGAGGCGCGCTTCCAGCAGACCTACACCTACTCGGGGTTCGGCAGGCGCCAGGCCTCCTCGGGGACGCTGCGGGTGAAGAAGCCCGGGATGATGCGCTGGGACTACGTGAAGCCGGCGAAGAAGACGATCGCGGTCAAGGGCACGCGCCTCGTGCAGTTCGAGCCGGACGAGAACCAGGCCTACGTGGACGAGCGGTTCGACGCCTCGGCCATGAGCGCAGCGGTCACGTTCCTCCTCGGGAAGGGCGATCTCGCGCGCGAGTTCGACCTCGCCATCGGCGAGGGCGGCTCGCTCGTGCTCCGTCCGAAGGAGCCCGACCCGCGGGTCGAGTCCATCGCCCTCACCGTCGGCCCATCGGGCGAGGTGACCGCCACGCGGGTCGTCGACGGCTCCGGCAACGTGAACGAGATCCGGTTCTCGGACGTCCGTCGGAACCAGGGGCTCGCAGACAGGGCGTTCGACCTCGCGCTGCCGAAGGACGTGCACCGGATCCGGGCGCCTGGAAGGGAGTAACGTCTCGCATCATGCGGGGCGTCCTCGGCGGGCGCAGCCCCTTCTGAACGGGCCGCGGAGCTACCGGAGCACGGGGAGCCCGCCCGGGCGTCCCTTCGGGGCGCCGTGCGGGAGCGGGCGCGAAGCCCGCCCCGGGTCTCGCGCGACCACCCGTCCCACGAGGTCGTACTCGGACGCGTCGGTGATCTCGACCTCGACCATCTCGCCCGGATACGCCACGCCGTCGTTCACGTAGGTGAGGCCGTCGATCTCGGGTGCCTGCTGCGCGTGACGGCCGGCGAGGAGGTGCTCGGTCTCCTCCGCCCGCCCCTCCACCAGGACCTCGACGGTGCGGCCGATCATCGCCCGCTGGTGCTCGCGCGAGATCCGCTGCTGCAGCTCCATCAGCCGCTCGAACCGCGCGCGCTTCACCGCGGCCGGGATCTGTGCAGGCATCTCGGCGGCCGGCGTCCCCTCCTCGGCCGAGAACTCGAAGACGCCGAGGCGCTCGAAGCGCTGCTGCTCGACGAACCGGACGAGATCGTCGAAGTCCGCCTCCGTCTCTCCCGGGAGCCCCACGATGAGCGACGTGCGCAGCGCGAGCCCAGGGACGGCGCGGCGCAGCCGCGCGAGCAGCTCGCGGAGGAACACCGAGTCCCGCCCGCGCTTCATCGAGCGCAGGAGCCGATCCGAGCTGTGCTGGAGCGGCATGTCGAGGTACTTCACGATCTTCGGCTCGTCGGCGATCGTCTCGACGAGCGCGGCGGGAACGTCGCGCGGATATGCGTAGTGCAGGCGGATCCAGCGGAGCCCGTCCACCTTCGCGAGCGCGCGCAGGAGCTGGTGGAGCCGGGGCCGCCCCGGGAGGTCGGTCCCGTAGGCGGTGAGGTCCTGCGCCACGAGCGAGACCTCGATCGTGCCCTGCGACGCGAGCGACTCCGCCTCCGCGACGACGTCGTCCGGCGGGCGCGAGCGCTGCGCGCCACGCAGCTTCGGGATGATGCAGAACGCGCACGCGTTGTCGCAGCCCTCGGAGATCTTGAGGTACGCGGTGTGGGAAGGCAGCGAGTTCACCCGCGGCGTCCGTGCGGAGTGGACGAAGTCCGGATCCGGCACCACGAGCCGCTTCGCCTGCGCGTCGGACACGATCCGGAGGATGTCCGGATAGGCGCCGGTCCCGAGGAAGTGGTCGACCTCGGGAAGCTCGCGCGCGAGCTCGTCGCCGTGGCGCTGGACGAGGCAGCCGGTGACGACCAGCTTCTTGCACCGTCCGGACGACTTGCGCTCGGCGAGCTCGACGATCGCGTCGACCGACTCCTCCTTCGCGCTCTCGATGAAGCCGCAGGTGTTCACGACGATCACCTCGGCCTCGTCGGGCTCGCGGACGAGGCGATAGCCCGCCTCGGCGAGCGTCCCGAGCATGACCTCGCTGTCCACCCGGTTCTTCGGACAGCCGAGCGTGTGCATGTAGACGCGAGTGGCCAAGGGCCGGGGATCTAGCAGACCGGGGGACGCCGGGGCAACGCACAGGCGGGCCTCCTGGAGGCGGCCGTGCGTGCGCGCGGCCCCGGGGAGCCGCCGCACCGCGTCCGGGCTGCCTACATTCACCCGCGGAGGTAAGCCATGCCTGGCTCCCAGGACCCGCGCGCGACGATGGAGGCGTGGCCTCCGCTGCCCCTGGACGCATGGAAGGACACGCGCGACACGCTCCACATGTGGACGCAGATCGTCGGGAAGGTCCGGCTCGCGCTCGCGCCGCCCCGGAATCACTGGTGGCACACGGCGCTCCGCCTCTGGGCGCGCGGGCTCACCACCGGACCGATGCCGTGCGGCGCCCGCGATCTCGAGCTTCGCTTCGATCTGGTGGACCACGACCTCGTGGCGGAGACGAGCGACGGCCGGACGCGCGTGCTGCCGCTCGTCCCGCGCTCGGTCCGGTCATTCCACAAGGAGCTCATGGAGGCGCTGCGATCGCTCGACGTCGACGTCCACATCTGGCGGATGCCGGTCGAGGTGCCGGATCCGATCCCGTTCGACGAGGACGAGGAGCACCGCGCCTACGACCCAGCCCCGGCGTCGCGGTTCTTTCACGTCCTCGAGCGCACGGAAGAGGTCCTCGAGGCGTTCGCGGGCGACTTCGTCGGGAAGCAGAGCCCGGTGCACTTCTTCTGGGGGAGCTTCGACCTCGCGCTGACGCGGTTCTCGGGGCGCCGCGCGCCGCAGCGCCCGGGGGCGGATCGGATCACCCGCGAGGCGTACTCGCACGAGGTGCTCTCGTTCGGCTTCTGGCCGGGAGGGACCGCCGTGGGCGGAGCGCGCGTGGACGAGCCGGTGTTCTACGCGTACGCCGCGCCCGAGCCTCCGGGGTTCCGCGATGCCGCGGTCGAGCCCGCGGCGGCCCGCTACGACCCGCGGCTCTCGGAGTTCCTCCTCCCCTACGATGCGGTGCGCTCCAGCGCCGCACCGCGCGAGGCGCTCCTCGCGTTCTGCCAGTCGGCGTACGAAGCAGGCGCGACGCTCGGCCGCTGGGATCGCGCCGCGCTCGAGGGACGGGGCTTCCCGACCGGTCCGGGCGGCACGGAGCACGGGGCCGTCCACCCGACCTAGCACGCTCCGCTGATGATTCGTCACAACCTTCTGCGCGCCGCGCTGTGCGCCAGATCGCGGTCCCGCACCGTGGGCTGGGACGGGAGGGCCCTCCCCGTGCTCGGCGACGGACGAATGCGCGACCGGGCGCCGTACTGCCGCAAGGACGCAGAAACGCAGATGCCGCGCACTTCCGTGCGTGCCGACGTCGCGCCAGGAAGTCGATCGTGCGCGGCGGCGGGGTTGCTGCGCGGCGTCGTCACGCAAAGTGCGAGGCGGCCAAGGTACTTTGTTGCGTATCCGTCCGCAGCGCACCGATGATCGGGACGTCTCCGACGCCTGCGCGCGGTGAGGGCCCTCCCGTCCGCGCGCCCCCGGCGGGCGGAGCGGCGTGGTCGGGCGCCGGCCCGGCGTGACCAATGCCGGTGCGCCGGAACACGTACGTCCGTCCGGGCGCGCGAGCAGGGGAGGTCCCTCGGCTGCGCGTAGGCGTCGGCACCGCCGCGACGATGGGTGCGCTGCGGACGGACACGGTCGTCAGTACTTCAGCCGGGCCTGCACTTTGCGTGACAACGGCGCGCCAGATCCGTCACCCCAGCACGGAATCCTTCCCGCGCGCGACGTTGGCACGCACGGAAGTGCCCGGCCCGTGCGCTTCACAGGCCCCTTCGACCCAGCGCCGCCGGTCGCGCATTCGTCCGTCGCCGAGCACGGCCGAGGGGCCTCCCCGGCCAGCGCCCGGAGGGGAATGCTTCCTCGAGAGCGTTCCCGCGGTCCGTACCCCGAGGGAAGTGACGAATCGTCAGAGCACGCTCCGCGTGCCCGGAGCAGGGCTCGGCGCGAGCGGGAGCGCACACACCGGCTCCGCGTATTGCTCTCCGTGTAAACGTGGACGCGTGACCGCAATGCTATGATGCGCCGGTGCGTACAGGGATGGCGCCGGACGTCCAGGACCCGAACATCGAGGTCGGGACGGCGGTCCGCTCGGGCCCGACCTCGTTCGAGGCGGGCAGGGATGCCGCTGCGGATGCCCTCGCACAGGTGGGCCGTCACCGTCCGTCCGTCGTCCTCGTCTTCGCGTCGGTCGAGCACGATCTCGAAGCGGTGCTGCGCGGCGTGCGGTGCATCGTGGGCGAGCCACCGCTCCTCGGCGCGACGACCGCGGGCGAGATCTGCGCGAGGGAGCACCACGGCAGCGTCGTCGTCGCGGTGCTGGCCTCACCCTTCCTCTCGGTCCGCGTCGGCGTCGGCGAGGGTCTCTCTCTCAGCTGGAGCGCGGCGCTCGAGGCTGCGCTCGCGACGCCGGCCCTCGCGCCGTTCTTCGACGGGACGCCGCGGGCCTGGGCGGAGCTCGAGCGCTCCGGCCGCACCGCGTTCGCCGTGATGCTCTCCCCCGGCAGCACGCGCCAGGTGGGGTCGCGCAGCTACGACCTGCACGAGGCGCTCAAGCGGCGCTCCCTCGGCCGCCTGCCGATCTTCGGGGGATCCACGGCGGACGACTGGCGCATGGAGCGAAACTTCGTCTTGTGCGGCGACCGCGTGATCCCGGACGCGGTGCTCGTCGCGGTGTTCGAGACCGAGCTCAGCTTCGGCATGGGGCTGGCGCACGGGCTTCGCCCCACCGCGGGCCGGGCCACGGTCACGGAGGCAGAAGATCACGAGGTCCTCCGGATCGACGGGAAGCCGGCGGCGGACGCGTACGCGGCGCTCCTCGGGACGACGCGCGAGGCGCTCGAGGGGAAGCACCTGACGTGCTCCACCGGCCGCGTCCTCGGGACGTGCAATCAGGTGGGCACCTTCATCCCCAACATGGCGACGTTCTTCACGTCGCGCGGAGGCGTCCTGCTGTCGCGCGTGGTGGGCGCGGGAACCGAGCTGGCGGTGCTCGAGGTGGCGCCGGACACGGGCGCGTCGGCCGGGGCCGACGCCATCCGCAAGGCGCTGCTCCGCGGCACCATCTCGCGCCCGGCGCTGGCGCTGACGACGTACTGCGCGCTGCGCCCGAGGCTCCTCGGCGAGGCGGCGCGGACCGAGCTGTCGCGGATGGCCGAGGCGCTCGGCGCGGCGCCCATCGTCGGGTTCTGCAGCTTCGGGGAGCAGGCGCCCTCCGACGACGGGGTGGGGCAGCACACGAACGCGGTGATCGCGGCGCTGGTGCTCGGGCTGGATCTCTCGCCCGCGGCCCGCACGTTTCGCGAGTCGGAGCGGCTCCGGCACGAAGCGGCGTCCGTACGCCGTCGGGCCCGTGAGGAGCTGGAGCTGCTCGTCGCGGAGCGGACCGCGGACCTCCGTGCGGCGAACGCGACGCTCGCCCTCGAGATCGAGAGCCGGAAGCGCGCGGAGGAGGTCGCGAAGCGACACGAGCGCGCGATCCGGACGCTCGGCGCGTGCAACGAGGCGCTGGTGCGCGCGACCGACGAGGCGAAGCTGCTCGAGGACGTGTGCCGGATCGTCGTCGAGGTGGGCGGCTACCGGCTCGCGTGGGTCGGGTCGGCCGAGAACGACGAGCGCCGGACGGTGCGTCCCGTCGCCCTGTGGGGGTTCGACGACGGATACGTCGCCTCCGCGGACGTCGTGTGGGCCGACACCGAGCGCGGGCGCGGGCCCGTCGGGACGGCGATCCGCACCCGTCAGCCCGCGGTGGCGCGGCGGATCTCGGCGGATCCGACGTTCGAGGTCTGGCGTTCCCGGGCCGAAGAGCGCGGGTTCGCGTCGATGATCGCCTTGCCGCTCGTTTCGGAGGATCGCACCTTCGGCGCGATCGCCATCTACTCGGCCGATGTGGAGGCGCTCGGGGACGAGCGCGAGCTGAAGCTGCTGGCGGAGCTCGCGAACGACCTCGCGTTCGGCATCGACGTGCTGCGCGGCCGCGCCGAGCGCGCGGGCATGGAGGCGCACCTCGTCGAGGCCGACCGCCTCGCCGCGGTGGGAACGCTCGCGGCCGGAGTCGCGCACGAGATCAACAACCCCCTCTCGTACCTGCTCGGCGGGCTGGAGTTCCTCGAGCGCGAGATCGCGGGGCTTGCCCCGGTGCTCCCGGGACGCCTCGACGAGGTCCAGCGCGTCCTGGGCGAGATGCGGGCGGGCGGCGCTCGCATCCGGCACATCGTCCGGGACCTGAAGACGTTCTCGCGCGGCCAGGACGAGGCGCGCGCCATGGTCGACGTGCGGTGGGTCGCGGAGTCGTCGATCCACATGGCCGCGCACGAGATCCGCCAGCGGGCCCGGCTCGCCCGCGACTTCGGGCCCGTCCCGCCGGTCCACGGCAGCGAGGCGCGCCTCGGCCAGGTGCTGCTCAACCTCCTCGTCAACGCGGCGCACGCGATCCCGGAGGGCTCACCGCTCACGAACGAGGTCCGCGTGAGCACGCGGACGGACGGCTCGGGGCGCGCGGTGGTGGAGGTCGCGGACAGCGGGAGCGGGATCGCGCCGGAGCACCTGAAGCGGATCTTCGAGCCGTTCTTCACGACCAAGCCGCACGGCGTGGGGACCGGGCTCGGCCTGTGGATCTCCCGCAACCTCGTCAGCGCGCTCGGAGGGGAGATCCAGGTGGAGAGCACCGTGGGGGCCGGGACGGTGTTCCGGGTCATGCTCCCGCCCGCTCCGGCGGGGGTCCGCGCGCCCGATGCGGACCTTCCGGCACCGCAATCGGCGCCCCGCGGACGGGTCCTGGTCATCGACGACGACCCGCTCGTGGCGAATGCGATTCGCCGGACGCTCGCGCCCGAGCACGATGTCATCGTCGAGACGAGCGCGCGGACGGCACTCGCCCGGCTCGCCGGCGGCGAGCGCTACGGCGCGATCGTGTGCGACCTGATGATGCCGGACATGACCGGCATGGAGCTGCACGCCGCGGTGTCGCGCGTGAGCCCGGGCGACGGCGCGCGCGTGGTGTTCGTGACGGGGGGCGCGTTCACGCCGGAGGCGAGGCAGTACCTGGACGCGGTCCGGAACCCCCGCCTCGAGAAGCCGTTCGACCCGAACGCGCTCCTCTCCGTCGTCCGCGAGATGGTGGAGCGCCCGACGTAGCGGCGCCTCCGATCACTGCGCGTCGGGCTCGACGTGCACCGTTCGAATCGGACAGCAGGAACCCCTGGACGAGGTCGAACCCGAGGTCCTCCGCGAGGCGCAGGTCCTCGGGGCGCTCGACCCCTTCCAGCACCGCCCGCGCGCCGAGGGCGCGCGACACCGCCACGAGGCCCGCGGCGATCGCGCGCCCGCGCGGGTCGCGCGGCCGGTCCAGGAAGGAACGATCGAACTTCACCACGTTCGCGCAGCGGAGGGCCTCGAGCGAGAACACCGCCCCCGACGCTCCGACGTCGTCGAGCGCGACCGACACGTTCGCTTCGCGGAGCGCGCGCATCATCGCGAGCGCGCGCGCGGCAGCGTGCGCATCCCCGGTCTCGACCACCTCGACGACGATCTCGATCGCCGCGGGCGCGGAGAGGAGCTCGAGCAGGTGGCGGCGCGTCCGGGTCGACCCGGCCGTCCACGCGGAAGGATCGAGGTTCAGGAACACGGCGCTGCCGGGCGCCCGCTCGATCTGGAAGCGCTTCAGCTGCAGCTCGACGTCCGCGAGCAGCCCGGGATCGCAGCGCAGCTCGGGAAAGACGCGCGCGGGGGGGAGCGGGGACCCGTCCGCAGCCCGGAAGCGCGCGAGCGCCTCGTGTGCCACCGTGTCCGAGGTGTGCACGTCCACGAGCGGCTGGTACTCGACGCCCACGCGCCACGTCAGCGCGCTCTCGCGCACCTCGTCGCTCAGGCCGGCCGGGGGCGCGACCGCGTGCAATCGAAAGGTCACGTGAGCCCAAACCGGCGACGGGGTGGGATTCGTCCCGCCGCCTGGGCACCAGGTGGGCGTACTCCGGGGGTTCGCCTGGCCGCTTCGCTTCGCTCCGCTCGGCCCCCCGCTCGCTCGAGAATCAGTGACCGCGGCGAAGCCGCGCTCATCATTGGGGGCCCCCTGGGGGGCCGGGGCAGGCTCATCCGCCTGCCCCTGCGAGCACGTAGGCGGGGGGGCACTCGGGCCAGGCCCTCGCACCCCCCCGAGCCCCCCGCTCGCTCCGGGGCAGGCTCATCCGCCTGCCCCTGCGCTCGCCGAGCGTCTGGACGCGCGAGCGCCCGTGGGCCGGGCTCCCCGCTACTCGCGGAAGTTCTGGAACTGGAGCGGGACGCCGAGCGCGGCGGCGCGGACCTTCTGCATGCAGGCTTGCAGGTCGTCCCTCTTCTTGCCGCTCACGCGCACCGCTTCGCCCTGGATCGTCGCCTGGACCTTGAGGCCGGTCTCCTTGAGGAGGGCCACGATCTTCCTCGCGTCCTCCTGCTTCAGCCCCTTCTTCAGCTTCACGAGCTGGCGAACGTGTCCGCCGGAGGCGGGCTCGATCTTCTGCGGATCGAGCCCCTCGAGCGGCACGCTGCGCTTCGCGAGCTTCTCCATGAGCACGCCCAGCGCCGCCTCGGCGCGTCCCTCCGAGCCCGCCCTGACCACGACGTGCCCCTCCTTGTCGCGCTCGAGGTCGGTGCTCGTCCCCTTGAAGTCGAACCGCTGCGCGATCTCCTTCCGCGCCTGGTTGAAGGCGTTCTCGACCTCCATCATGTCCAGCTCGGACACCACGTCGAAGCTCGGCATCTCGAAACCCTCCCGGGGACCTCTACAGCTCCAGCACCACCGGCAGCACGGTGGGCCTGCGCCCCACCTCGCGCCGGAACCAGCGCCTGATGGCGGCCCGCACCGCCTCCTGGACCTCGGCGACGTCGGTGCGCGCGGCGCCGGAAAGCTCCTCCACGGCCCGGAGCGCCTCGGTCCGGATCGTCTCCTCCGCCCCCTCGAAACCCGCCACCCCCCTCGCGAACAGGTCGGGACCGCGGACCACCGCCCCGGTCGCCTTCTCGACCGCGAGCACGGCGATGAGGAGCCCCGCCTCGGCGAGGAGGCGCCGATCTCTTACCACGAGCGCGCCGATGTCGGCGCCGAGGAGCGCGTCGCGATCGGTGTAGACGCGGCCGAACGGCACCACCTCGCCACTCACCCGGACGCCGCCGTCCGCGATCTCGAGCACCTGCCCGTCGAGGAGCACGTCCCGTCCGGGCACGCCCTCGGCCGCAGCATGGGCCGCGTGGCGCGCGAGGTGGCGGTACTCGCCGTGGATCGGGACGAAGTGTGCGGGACGCGCGAGCGCGATGAGCCGCCGCTGCTCCGCCTCGTGGGCGTGGCCGGAGACGTGGAGTGGCCGCTCCCCCTCGTACGCGACCTCCGCGCCGCGCCGGCAGAGCTCGTTCACGACCTGTCCCGCCGCGACCTCGTTCCCCGGGATGAAGCGCGAGGAGAGGACCACGAGATCGCCCGGCGCGAGGGCGAGGTCGGGGTGCTCGCCGCGGGCGAGGCGGGCGAGCGCGCTCCGCGGCTCGCCCTGGGTGCCGGTGGTGAGGACGCACAGCTCCCGGGGCGGGAGGTCCCGTGCCTCGGGGAAGCCGACCGGGATCCAGGCGGGGAGGTCGAGGATCCCGAGCGCCTGGGCGATCCGGACGTTCGACTCCATCGAGCGGCCCAGGAACGCCATCCTCCGGCCGAACGCGCGCGCGGTGTTCGCGACCTGCTGGATGCGGTGGACGTTGGAGGCGAAGCAGGCCACGAACACCCGGCCGCGAGCGTTCTCGAACACCTCCTCCAGCGCCGGCGCGACCTCCGACTCGGAGCGCGAGGTCCCCGGCCGTTCCGCGTTGGTCGAGTCGGAGAGGAGCAGCCGGACGCCCTCGCGCCCCAGCGCCTCGATGCGGGAGAGGTCCATGCCCGGGCCGGCGATCGGCCGCGGATCGATCTTGAAGTCGCCGGAGTGCAGGATCGTCCCCTGCGGCGTCCGGAGCGCGAGGCCGCACGCGTCCGGCACGGAGTGGGTGACCGAGAGGAACTCCGCCGAGATCGGCGACGCGTCGCCGGCCGCGCGGACGTCGCCCGGGACCACCTCGCGCAGCTCCGCGGCCACGCCCGCCTCCTCCAGGCGGGGACGGAGCAGCGCGAGCGTGAAGCGCGTGCCGTACACCGGGACCGGTACGTCGCGGAGCAGGAACGGCAGCGCGCCGATGTGGTCCTCGTGCCCGTGGGTGAGGAACACCGCACCGACCTGCGCCCGGCGCTCGCGCAGGAAGGTCAGGTCGGGCGCGATGACGATCGACGCCGACCGGCTCGTTCGGGAACATCACCCCGCAGTCGACCACCGCGATCCGGCCGTCGCACTCGACCGCCATGCAGTTCATGCCGATCTCGCCGAGGCCGCCGAGCGGGACGATGCGGACGGGCGGCGCCATCTCGGCAATCTACCGTCCCGCGACGGCCGCCGCAGCGGCGGCGGGGACCCGTGCTAATTTCGTCGCCCATGCCGCGCCCGGTTCTCGCCCTCCTCCTCGCCGCGCTCGCGCTCCCCACGCCCGCCGCCCTCGCCGAGGAGCCCGCGCCTCGGGGCGAGGTCGTCTCGCTGCGGTTCGCGTGGCCCGCGCCCGCACGGGCGCGCGTCACCTACCGGCGGACGCGCCTGCGCACCGGTCGCCGGCCGGGGACGTTTACGGCCCGGTACGAGCTGCGGGTCGAGCCCGCGCCCGAGGGGCTCGCCGTGCGGACGCACGGGACCACCTGGCGCGGAGAGCTCCCGTTCTCGGCGGCGCTCGCGCGCGACGCCATCCGCGCCTCCGAGCAGGTCGTCCAGCAGGTCGGAGACGAGGGCGAGTTCCGCGGCCTCGAGGGGGTCGAGGCGCTCCGGCCCGTGCTCGCGCGCGTCCTCGACGACGCGAAGGTCCCGCACGAGCAGGCGGAGCGCGCCCTCGGGCTCGCGCTCGCTGCGACGCGCGCCGAGGCGGAGGAGGCCTGGAACCTCGCGGTCGGGTTCTGGACCGGGGCGGACCTCAAGCTGGGCGAGACCTACGCGATGCAGTCGGAGGCGGAGCTGCCGCTCCTCCCGGGCGTCCGCGCGCCGCAGGCGGTGGAGTTCAGCGTGCGTCGGCGCGTCCCCTGCACCGCGGGCGAGCGCGCCGCGCGCTGCGTCGAGGCGGTCCTCCGGGCGACGCCCGACCGCGCCGCCGTCGAGCGCGCCGCGCCGCAGCTCCTCGCGCGGCTCGCCCCCGCGGGGACGGAGCGGGAGGGCGCCGCGAAGGACCTCGCCGCCGACAGCGAGCTCGTGCTCGTGACGGACCCGGAGAACCTGCTTCCACGGCGCGTGGTCTGGACGAAGGCGTTGCGGCTCGGCGCGCGGGACAAGGGACCTCCGGACGCCGAACAGGTGGACCGGGCCGAGTACGACTACCGGTGGCTGCCGGCGGAGCCGCGCCCGCCGCGACCGAAGCGGCTGCCGCCCGCGCCGGCGCCGAAGAGCCCGCCGGTGCCGGCGGCCCGCACCGCCCGCGAAGCAGCGGCGCGGTAACGTGCGGGAAGATCCGTTATGTTCGCGGGTCCGGGCATGACCGACCTGCTCGCCGACCTGAACGACGCCCAGCGCGAGGCGGTGCTCCATGGCGAGGGGCCGCTGCTCGTCCTCGCCGGCGCGGGCAGCGGCAAGACGCGGGTGATCGTCCACCGCATCGCGCGGCTCGTGGCAGAGGAGGGCGTCGTCCCGTGGCGCATCCTCGCCGTGACGTTCACGAACAAGGCAGCGGGCGAGATGCGCGACCGGCTCGTCCGCGCTGCTCGGCCCCGCGGCGAGCGAGCTGTGGGTGCAGACCTTCCACGCCTTCGGCGCGCGCTTCCTGCGGCGCGAGGCGGCGCGGGCGGCGCTCTCGCCCTCGTTCCCGATCTACGACGACGACGACCAGCTCCGGCTCGTGAAGGGCATCCTCGCGGAGCTCGGAGCGGACGAGGGCGAGACCCTCACCGCCCGCGAGGCGCTCTCGCGCATCGACCGTGGAAGGGGCTCGCGCTCCGCCCCGGCGAGGTGAGCCCCGGCGACCCGACCTCGCATTCGCCCGGGGCAGGTCACGACATCGAGGGTCAGCTCGCGCGCGAGGTCTACGTCCGCTACGAGGCGGCGCTCGCGCGGGCGGGCGCGGCCGACTTCGGCGACCTGCTCATGCGCCCGGTGCGGCTCCTCGAGGAGGACGAGCGGCTCCGCGCAGAGGTGGGCGGGCCGCGTTCGAGCACGTGCTCGTCGACGAGTTCCAGGACACGAACGCGGTGCAGTACCGGCTCCTGCGGCTCCTCGCCGGCGGCCGCGGGAACGTCTGCGTGGTCGGCGACGACGACCAGGCCATCTACCGCTGGCGCGGCGCGGACGTGGAGAACATCCTCGGGTTCGACCGGGACTTCCCGGGCACGCGGGTGGTGAAGCTCGAGCGGAACTACCGCTCGACGCGGACCGTGCTCGACGCCGCCCACGCGGTCATCTCGCGCGCGGCGCGCCGGCGGGAGAAGCGGCTCTGGACCGAGGCGGAGGCGGGCGACCCGCTCGTGCTCGTCGTCGGCGCAGGACGAGCACGACGAGGCGGAGCGGATCGCACGCGCCGTCGCGCACGAGCGGGCGCGCGGCACGCCCGGCGACGAGATCGCCGTGCTGTACCGCACGAACGCGCAGTCGCGGCCGATCGAGGCGGCGCTCCGCGCGGCGCGCATCCCTTACGTCATCGTCCGCGGGACGAGCTTCTACGAGCGCGCCGAGGTGAAGGACGCCGCGGCGTACCTGCGCCTCGCCCTCGAGCCGCGGAGCGACCTCGACCTCGCGCGGGTCGTGAACAAGCCGCCGCGCGGGATCGGGGAGACAGACGGTGGAGCGGCTCCAGGCGCACGCGCGCGCCCGGGGCGTCTCGCTGTACGACGCCCTCGCCGAGGTGGACGCCGTAGAAGGGCTGAAGCCCGCGGCGCGCCGCGCCCTCGGAGCCCTGCGCGAGACGCTCGCCGGCCTCGCCCGTGACGCCCCGACCCTCGACGCCGGCGCCGCGGTGCAGGAGGTGCTCACGCGAACGGGCCTGCTCGCGCGGCTCGCCCCCCAGGGGGCCCCCACGAGGGAGCGCGGCTTCGCCGCGAGGACGAATCTCGCGGCGGAGCAGACCGGCGAGGCGGCGGACCGGGCGCAGAACCTGCTCGAGCTGGTGGCCGCCGCCCGCGAGTTCGACGAGGCCATCGCCGGCCAGCCGCCGCCGCGCGATCCCGAGGAACCGGTGCCGCCGCCCATGGCGCGGTTCCTCGAGCAGATCGCGCTGCTCGGCGACGCGGACCAGGCCACGCCCGAGGGGCGGGTCGCGCTCATGACGCTCCACGCGGCGAAGGGGCTCGAGTTCACCGCCGTCATCCTGTCGGGCCTCGAGGAGGGGACGTTCCCGCGCGAGCCGTGGGGAGAGGTCTCGCCGCGCGAGGAGGCGGACGCGTACGACGAGGAGCGCCGCCTCTGCTACGTGGGGATCACGCGCGCGAAGCGCCGGCTCGTCCTGTCGCTCGCGCGCCGCCGGATGGGCTACGGCGAGGGCGGACCGTCGTGGCGCGGGATGGAGCCGTCGCGGTTCCTCACCGATCTTCCGCCAGAGCTGTTCGGCGAGGCCGTCGCCCGCGAGGTGCGCGCGCGCGAGGCGCGCGATCCGGTCCGCGCCGCGGCGCCACGGCCGCCCACGATCCGCCGCCACCCCGGCGCGCTCCCGGGGGAGCCGCACATCGAGCTCGAGGCGCCTGCGGCGGGCGCCCCGGGAGAGCCCGTCGTCGAGTACGACTTCGACCAGCGCCCCGACGCCGGGCGCGCCTTCTCCCGGGGCGATCGCGTGAACCACCCCTCTCTCGGCAACGGCGTGGTGCTCGGGGTCGACGGCTCCGGGCGGGAGGCCAAGGTGACCGTCCGCTTCGAGGCGGGCGAGAAGCGCGTGCTGGCGCGGTTTCTCGGACGCGGGTGAGCCGTGGAGCCCGGGACCGTCCTCCTCGACTTCGACGGCGTCCTGCCCCTGCCCTTGCCGCTCGCGTTCGAGCGGCCGCGCGCGGTGATCACCGCCGCCGAGCCGGCCGAGGTGCGCGCGGCGCTCGCCCGGGTCGACGAGGCCGCTGCGGCCGGGCGCTGGGCGGCGGGCTTCGTCGCCTACGAGGCGGCCCCCGCGCTCGATCCCGCGTTCCAGGCGCGCCCGCGCGGCCCGCTCCCGCTCGTCTGGTTCGGGGTGTACGACGCCCCCGCGCCGCTCCGCGGCCAGCCGGGGGCGGCGGCGCTCGGCCCGCTCCTGCCCGACGTCGATCGCGACGCGTACGCGCGCTCGGTGCAGCGCATCCGGGAGCGGATCGCGCGCGGCGACGTGTACCAGGTGAACCACACCTTCCGGCTGCGCGGGCCGTTCGAGGGCGATCCGCTCGCGCTCTACCTCAGGCTGCGCGCCGCCCAGGGCGGCGGGCTGGGCGCGCTCGTCCACCTCGGCGCGCGCGCCGTCGTGTCGGCGTCGCCCGAGCTGTTCCTCGAGCGGCGGGGCGACCTCGTCCGCGCCCGCCCGATGAAGGGGACCGCTCGGCGCGGGCGGTTCGAGGAGGAGGACGCGGCCGCGGTCGAGGCGCTCACCGCGTCGGCGAAGGAGCGGGCGGAGAACGTCATGATCGCCGACCTGCTCCGGAACGACCTCGGGCGCGTCGCGCGCATCGGCACCGTGGAGGTGCCGCGGCTGTTCCAGGTCGAGCGGTACCGCACGGTGCTCCAGCTCACCTCGACCGTCGAGGCTCGGCTCCGACCGGGGGTCGGCGTCGCGGGACTCTTCGCGGCGGCCTTTCCGTGCGGCTCCGTCACCGGCGCGCCCAAGGCGATGGCGACGCGCATCATCGCCGAGGAGGAGACCTCCGCGCGCGGCGTGTACTGCGGAGCGATCGGCGCCGTTCGGCCCGGCGGCGACGCGGCCTTCAACGTCGCGATCCGGACGGTGGAGCTCGACCTCGACCGAGGCGAGGCGGTCGCGGGCGTGGGAGGAGGCATCACCTGGGCCTCCTCGGCGGAAGGCGAGTACGACGAGGCGCTCGCCAAGGGGGCGTTCCTCGCGGAGCGGGTCGCGCCCTTCGAGCTCGTCGAGACGCTCCGCCTGTATCGCGGCGGATACCCGCTCCTCGCGCGCCACCTGGCCCGCCTTGCCTCGTCCGCGCGCCACCTCGGATTCCGGTCGGATCGGGGCGCGCTCGAGGCGGCGCTCGACCGGGAGGCGGCGGCGGGCGAGCCCCGGCGGGTGAGGCTCCTGCTCGCGGCGGACGGCGGCGTGCGCACCGAGAGCGCCCCGCTGCCGTCGCCCGTCGACGCGCCCGTGCCGGTCGCGCTCGCGACGGCGCGGGTGTCGCGGCAGGATCCCGCGCTGTTCCACAAGACCACGCGCCGCGAGCCGTACGATGCCGCGCGGCGGGAGCGCCCCGACGCGTTCGACGTGCTCCTCTCCAACGCGGAGGGGGAGCTGACGGAATTCACGATCGGCAACGTCGTGCTCGAGATCGACGGAGAGCGCGTCACGCCCTGCCTCGACGCGGGCCTCCTGCCCGGCGTGATGAGGGCGGAGCTGCTCGCGCGGGGCGAGATCCGCGAGCGTCCCGTGCGAGTCGAGGAGCTCGGACGTGCGCGGCGCCTGTGGCTCGTCAATGCCGTCCGGGGGTGGGTCCCGGCGTGCCTCCTCGCCCGCTGACGGCCACGCCCGACCGTGGCGCTCGGACGCGCGGCGCCGGGCCCGCGTCGCGCGTATGATCCAAACATGGGCGCGACCGCCGCCGGACGCATCCCCGCGGTGACAGAGGAGCTCCTGCGGGCGCTCCCCAAGACCGACCTGCACTGCCACCTGGACGGCTCGCTCCGCCTGGCCACCCTGCTCGACCTCGCCGAGAAGCAGAAGGTGCGCCTCCCCGCCGATACGCCGGAGGCGCTCGCGAGCGCGATCCACATGGGCGAGATCTGCGCATCGCTCGAGGACTACCTCGTCGCCTTCGACGTGACGCTCGCGGTGCTGCAGACGGAGGAGGCGCTGTACCGCGCCGCCTACGAGCTCGCGACGGACTGCGCGGCCGAGAACGTCCGGTACCTCGAGGTTCGCTACTCGCCGGTCCTCCACACGCGCCAGGGGCTCAAGCCGACGACCATCGTGGACGCGGTCCTCGACGGCCTGCGCCATGCGAAGCGCGACTCCGGGATCAAGTCGAACGTGATCATCTGCGGGATCCGTCACATGGACCCGCAGACCTCGGTGCGGCTCGCGGAGCTCGCGGTCGCGTACAAGGGGAAGGGCGTCGTCGGGTTCGACCTCGCCGGCGCGGAGGAGGGTCATCCCGCCCGCCACCACCGCGAGGCGATCCAGCTCATCCTCGACAACAACGTGAACGTCACGATCCACGCGGGCGAGGCGTACGGCCCCGACTCGATCGCGCAGGCGGTCCACAAGTGCGGCGCCCACCGGATCGGCCACGGCGTGCGCCTGCGCGAGAGCGGCGACCTGCTGAACTACGTGAACGACCACCGGATCCCGCTCGAGATGTGCCCGTCCTCGAACGTCCAGACGGGATCGGTCCCGGGCTTCGCCAGCCACCCGCTCAAGTTCTACTTCGACTTCGGGCTGCGCGTGACCGTGAACACGGACAACCGGCTCATCACCGACACGACCGTGACGAAGGAGCTGCTCCTCGCGCACCGCGAGATGGGCCTCACGATCGACGACCTCTGCACCGTGCTCGTGCAGGGCTTCAAGAGCACCTTCCTCCCGTTCCGGGAGAAGCAGGACCTGCTCCGGGCGGTGAACGCGGAGATCGCCGAGGTCCTGACGCGGTTCACCGGGCCGCGTCCCGCCTCGGTGGAGGCGGCCGCGACGCGGTGAACGCGGCCGCCGACCATCGCCTCGCCGCGAGCCTGCTTCGGATAGACTCACGCGCATGACCGCGCGCGTGCGCTATCGCAGCCCGCTCGGCGTCCTGTGCGTGGAGGCCGCCGACGAGGGCGTGTTCGGCCTGTCGTTCGCCGACCAGGGGCCCGCGCGCGCCGGAGTGTCGGCACGGGCGCGCGCCCACCTCGACACGGCGACGGAGGCGCTCGACGATTACTTCGCGGGCCGCCCGCCGCGGCTCCCTGCGCTGGACCTGCAGGGGACGCCGTTCCAGCGCGAGGTCTGGGAGGCGCTTTGCCGGATTCCCTGGGGCGAGGTCCGCACGTACGGTGAGGTGGCGTGCCTCCTGGGGCGCGCCGGGTGCGCCCGCGCGGTCGGCGGCGCGAACCACCACAACCCGATCGCGATCCTCGTGCCGTGCCACCGGGTCGTCCAGGCGAGCGGGAGGCTCGGGGGCTACGCCGCGGGCGCGCACGCGAAGCGCTGGCTGCTCGCGCACGAGGCCGCGCACGCCCCTGCCCTACAGCCTCCGTGAAGCACCGGTCGCTGGGTTCACGCGCGGTCGCCGCGACTGGACGTGCGGCGAGCGCGGATGGCACCCACTCGGGCCGGTGCTGACGCCCGCCCGAACGCTTCCTTGCCGCGCTCCGGCCGGGTGCGTAGCATCGAGCCATCCCGCAGCCTTCAGCACGAGGAGTCCCGATGTCGAAGTACCTCGCGATGATCCTCGCCGGCGGCGAAGGACGGCGCCTCGACCCGCTCACGCGCGAGCGCGCCAAGCCGGCCGTCCCTTTCGGCGGCCGGTACCGGATCATCGACTTCGTCCTCTCGAACTTCGCGAACTCCGGCATCCTCAAGATGAAGGTGCTCGTGCAGTACAAGTCGGAGTCGCTGAACGCGCACATCCAGCGCGGGTGGCGGCTGACGGCGCTCTTGAACGAGTACGTAGAGATCGTCCCTGCGCAGATGCGCGTCGGCCCGAAGTGGTTCGAGGGATCCGCCGACGCGATCTACCAGAACCTGAACATCATCACCGACGAGGAGCCGGCCTACACGTTCGTGTTCGGCGCCGACCACGTGTACCGCATGGACGTCCGGCAGATGCTCGAGGTCCACCTCGACAAGAAGGCGGAGCTCACGGTCGCGGCCATCCCCATCCCCGTGAACGAGGCCAGCGACTTCGGGATCATCGAGGTCGACGCGGACGGTCGCATGGTCGGCTTCGTCGAGAAGCCGAAGACCGGCGCGAAGACGATGCCCGGGCGACCCGACGAGGTGCCTCGCGTCGATGGGCAACTACCTCTTCACCACCGACGCGCTCGTCCAGGAGATCGTGCGCGACGCGGGGGACCCGAACAGCGCGCACGACTTCGGCAAGTCGATCGTCGCCTCGATGTACGAGCGCAAGCGGGTGTTCGTGTACGACTTCGCGAAGAACACGGTCCCGGGGCAGTCGGAGAAGGAGCTCGGGTACTGGCGCGACGTCGGGAGCCTCGACGCCTACTTCCAGGCGAACATGGACCTGGTGGCGGTGGACCCGATCTTCTCCCTCTACAACGACCTCTGGCCGATCTACACGATCCAGCACAACCAGCCGCCGGTGAAGTTCGTCTTCAACAACGTGCGGGAGAACCGCGTCGGTCGCGCCACCGACTCCCTCGTCTCCGAGGGCTGCATCATCTCCGGCGGCCACGTGCACCACTCGATCCTGTCCCCCAAGGTGCGCGTGAACAGCTACGCGTACGTCGAGGACTCGATCCTGTTCGAGAACGTGAACATCGGCCGGCACTGCCGGATCCGCCGGGCGATCGTCGACAAGCACGTGGAGATCCCGCCGCACACGACGATCGGCTACGACGTGGAGAAGGACCGCAAGCACTTCCACGTCACCGAGAGCGGGATCGTCGTGATCCCGAAGGGGATGCGGATCGAGGCGTCGCGGGCGTAGCCGCCGCGCTGCGTCACGTGCGCCGAGGCTGCGCGACCCGCTCCGCCTTGTTGAAGGCGATCTGCAGATCGACGGGCTTCTCGAGCACGTCGAAGGCCCCGAGCTCGAGCAGCAGGTCGCGCAGGTTCTGGTCGCCGCCGTACGCCGTCACCACCAGCACCGGGATCGGCGCCGTCTTGGGGTTCGTCTTGAGCTGCTTCAGGACGTCGCGGCCGTCGACCTTCGGCATCGACACGTCGAGCAGGACGAGATCGGGCAGCTCCGCGGCGGCGGTCACGAGGGTCTCGGCGCCGTCCTTCGCCACGAGCACCTGGTGGCCGCGGCTCAGCGCGTACGCAACGTAGAGGCGGGCGACGGAGGGATCGTCCTCGGCCACCAGGATGCGCAGCGGGGCTTCGCGCTCGCCGGACATAGCTGGCGAGCATACGCCTCGGGACGCGCGGTGCAACGCGTCGCGCCCTTCCGTCGCGGGGACGCGCGGTTACGCACCGTGCGTGCCGCCCGGCCGCCCCGGGCGTCGGCCTGCCCCCCTCCGCAGGGACGCGTGACGCAGGACGGGTTCGGGCTTATAAGGCGGACCTCATGACGCCGAGAACGCTCGCGCTCGCCCTCCTGCTCGCCCTCGCAGCCGCCCCACCCGCGACGCCTCGCGCCGCGGAGCCCGCGCGCGCCGCCGCTCCCGCCGCGGCGGCTGCGCCGGAGATCGCCTACGAGATGTTCCGGCTCCAGAACGGGCTCACCGTGATCGTGCACGAGGATCACACGAACCCGATCGTCGGGGTGCACGTGCAGTACGACGTGGGCGCGAAGGACGAGAGACCGGGGAAGACCGGGTTCGCCCATCTGTTCGAGCACCTGATGTTCCAGGGATCGGAGCACCTGCCGAAGGGGACCGCGGACCGGGTCATCGAGGCGGGCGGCGGCGACACGAACGGCTCGACCTCGCAGGACACCACCCAGTACTGGGAGCAGGCCCCCTCCAACGCGCTCGAGCAGATGTTCTGGATCGAGTCCGATCGGATGGGGTTCCTGCTGCCGACCCTCACGCAGGACAAGCTCGACAACCAGCGGGACGTGGTCCGGAACGAGCGGCGCCAGAGCTACGAGATGCGCCCGTACGGGCTCAGCTTCGAGAAGATCCTGGCGAACCTGTGGAACCCGGAGTTCCCCTACCACTGGATGCCGATCGGCTCGCACGAGGATCTCCGTGTCGGCGAGCCTCGAGGACGTCCGCGACTTCTTCAAGCGGTCTTACGGGCCGGAGAACGCGGTCCTCGCGGTCGCCGGTGACGTCGACACCGCCCGGGTACGCGCGCTCGCCGAGAAGTGGTTCGGCCCGCTGCCCGGCAAGCCGCCTCCCGTCCACCAGAAGCCCGACGCCGTGCCGCTGCAGGAGGAGCGGCGGGTGACGATGGACGACCGGGTCCAGCTCCCGCGCCTGTACGTCGCGTGGCAGACCCCGAAGGTGTTCGCGCCCGGCGACGCGGCGCTCGACCTGGCCGGCCAGGTCCTGACCGACGGCAAGAGCGCGCGGCTCGTGAAGCGGCTCGTGATGGACGAGCGGATCGCGCAGGACGTGTCGGCGGGGCAGATGAGCCAGACGCTCGGCTCGATGTTCCTCGTCACGGCGACGCCGAAGCCGGGGATC
Organism: uncultured delta proteobacterium; assembly: GCA_963721145.1. GTDB lineage: Bacteria > Myxococcota > Myxococcia > Myxococcales > Anaeromyxobacteraceae > Anaeromyxobacter. The sequence goes on from CAVRIC010000002.1 coordinate 2,086,465, forward strand.
TCACTCGAGCGGCTCGAGAAGGAGATCGACGAGGAGCTCGAGCGGCTCGCGGCGGCGCCGCCGACGCCGGAGGAGCTCGAGCGCGCGAAGAACAAGATCGAGGCGGGGGCGATCTTCGGCCTCGAGCCGGTGGGCGGGTTCGGCGGCCGCGCCGCCACGCTCGCCGGGTACTACCTGCGAACCGGGAACCCCGGCTTCCTCGGGGAGGACCTGGCCCGCTACCGAAACGCGACCGGCGAGGACGTCTCGGCCGCCGTTCGCCGCTGGCTCCGCAAGGACGCGCGCGTGGTCCTGTCCGTGGTCCCGCGCGCCGCCGCGCCGTCCGCGCCACCGACTCCCGCTGCCGCCAAGGGGGAAGCACGATGACCCGCCGCCGCTGGCTCCTCGCCGCGCTCGTCGCCGCCTCGTGCGCCGCGCCGCGCGCCGTCACTCCGCCGGCGCCCGCCGCCTCCGCCCCGGCGGCCGCCGCTGCACCTGCGCCTGCACCCGGCGCGATCGATCGGACCGCGCCACCGGACAAGGGACCGCCGCCCGAGCTGCGCCTCCCGGCCCAGAAGAAGTTCACGCTCGCGAACGGGCTCCGCGTCCGCGTCGTCGAGTATCGCCGGCTGCCGATCGTGGCCGTGAACCTCGTCGTCGATGCCGGGGCGGCCCGCGACACGAAGGCTCTCCCCGGGCTCGCGAGCTTCACCGCGAGCATGCTCACGGAGGGGACGAAGACGCGCAGCGCGACCCGGATCTCCGACGAGGCCGGCTTCCTCGGCGCGACGATCAGCGCCGGCGCGTCGGTGGACTCCGCCTCGCTCTCGGGCGCGACGCTCGCCCGCCACCTCCCGAAGTTCCTGGACCTCTTCGCCGACGTCGCGATGAACCCCGCCTTCCCGAAGGCCGACTTCGAGCGCGTCCAGGACGAGCGGCTCGTGACGCTGCTGCAGCAGCGCGATCAGCCGCAGGCGATCGCCTCGAAGGCGTTCGCGCCCGTCTTCTGGGGGGCCCACCCCTACGGCCACTACTCCCTCGGGACGGAGGAGTCGGTGAAGGCGACCAGGCCCCGCGACCTCGCGGCGTTCCACGACCGCTTCTGGCGGCCCGCGAACGCGGAGCTGGTCGTCGTGGGGGACGTCTCCGAGGTGGACCTCCGCCCCCTCCTCGTGAGGTCGCTCGGAGCGTGGAAGGCGGGGAAGGCGGCGCCCGCCCTCCCTGCCGCGCCCGCGGCCGCGCCGCACCGCACGCTCGTGCTCGAGAAGGTCGATGCGCCGCAGTCGTATCTCCTCTTGGGCATGCCCGGGCTGCGTCGCGCCTCCGACGACTTCGTCACCGGGACGGTGGTGTTCCAGGTGCTCGGGGGCGGGATGGCCTCGCGCCTCTTCCGGAACCTCCGCGAGGACAAGGGGTACACCTACGGCGTCTACGCGCGCGGCGATGCGCGGAAGCTCGCGGGGGCGAGCTTCATCGTCGGCAGCGTCAAGGCGGAGGTGACGGGCGCGGCGCTGAAGGAGCTGCTCGTCGAGATCCGGCGGCTGCGCGACGAGCCCGTGACGGCGGCCGAGCTCGACGATGCGAGGGACGCGCTCGTGCTCTCGCTGCCGGCCGACTTCGCGACCGCGGGCGCCACCGCGGGGAGGCTCGCGGAGCTGTCCGTGCATGGGCTCCCCGACGACTACTGGAACCGCTATGCGGAGCGGGTGAGGAAGGTGACGGCCGACGACGTGCGCCGCTTCGCCGAGACCTACCTCGACCCCGCGAAGCTGACGCTCGTGATGGTGGCTCACCCGGACACCGTTCGCGCCCAGCTCGCCGACCTGCCCATCGGGCCGGTGGAGATCCGCGCCGCTCCGGCTCCGGTGTCCGCGGCGCCCGCCAGGGCAGGCCCCGCGAAGGCGGCGCCCGCCAAGGCCGCGGGCGGCGCGAAGTCCGGCAGTCGCTGACGCGCCGACGCCGCGCTCTGCGCCCATCACGTTTTCGCACCGGGGGCTGGGCCGGGAGGGCCCTCCCCCGTGCTCGGCGACGGACGAATGCGCGACCGGGCGCTCTACTGTCGCAAGGACGCAGAAACGCAGGTGCCGCGCACGGCCGAGAGGCCTCCCCGGCCAGCGCCCGGAGGAGGAAACGCTCCTGGAGCGCGTTCCCGCGGGGTCCGTACCCCGAGAGAAGTGACGAAGAGGGGCTACGGGATGCACTCTACCGGCGGAGCTCGAGCTCCTCGGCGAGCCGGTCGCTGCTCACCTTGATCCAGTCCCCGCCCTCGGCGGCGCGCATGATGCTGTGCACCTTCAGTGGAAGGTGCGACGAGCGTGGGTCGAGCTCGTGGTGCAGAGGGAGGTTGAAGTAATAGAGGCGCGTCGCGGTCCCGAACCGGAGGCGGCCGATCGGAGCGCCGCCGAAGTCGTCCGTGGAGAACTCGGCGACCTGCACCGGCGCGAGCCGGTGGCGCGGGCCGATCACCACCTGCGACACGCCGAAGGAGCCGCCCCCGCCGTAACCCTCGATCAGGCTCTCGTCGGAGCAGTTCCCGAACACCGTCACGGTCTCCCGGACCCCGGGCGTGTCCTCCAGGTACTCGCCGTAGAACCCGGAGAGCACGTCGCGGTACGCGCGGTGCTCCGGCTTCGGGTTGCACTGCAGCACGAACATCGCGTCGAGCGTCTGCCGTGTCGTGAAGAAGAGCCGGTTCGCGTGGTCGATGATCCCGCGGATGTTCGACGCGTACAGGTCGCGCCACAGGTAGTCGAGGCAGATCAGGACCATGAAGTTGAAGCACGACGGGCGGCTCCGGAAGAGCCAGAAGTGCCGACCGCGGTACAGGTCCTTGTACGTGTCGAGGAACTCCTCGCCGCGGAACGGGTGGGTCTTGGCCTCCAGGAAGACGCGGATCCGGCCGGTCGCCTCCTTCACGACCGTGCAGCACCAGTTCACGGGCTTGTCGAGCACGTCGCCGGACTCGACGTCCTGGTGCACGAACGGGATCGCCGCCGCGTTGTCGCCGCCGAAGCGCTCGAGGGCCTCGCGGTAGGCACGGAGCGGCACGTGCTCGAGCCCGAACATCGTGACGGTGTTCCGCCGGAAGCGCTCGGCGATGAGCGCCAGCGCGTCCTCGAAGCGCTCCACCGGGACCGAGCTCTCCGGCAGCAGGAGAAAGTGCAGCTTCTTGAGGTTGAGCTCTCCCTCGGCGACGAGCTCGAGGACGGAGCGCACGCTGCGCCACTGCTGCTCGCGGTCCGCGATCGTCCAGCCATGCTCGCCCCGGCGGAGCTTCACGGGGAGCTGCGCCACGAGGCAATGGAGGTGGTGGCCGAGCTCGTACTCGAGGTTCACCTCCGTGTCGAGGATGCGCACCATCGCGGCCTCAGGACCAGAGATTCACGATCTCCGCGTCGTGCAGCTCCGGGAAGACCTTGTCCAGGATGTACCGCGTCCCTTCGGGCATCGGGTAGCCGCCGAGGTCGGCGCGAGGAACCCAGCGCGCCTCCGCGACCTCGGTCGGGTTCGGCGAGAGGTCGTGGGCCACCGGCCTGCAGCGGTAGTACAGGATGACGAAGTGGTCGTTGTCCGCGCCGGGCGTGAGGTGCTCGAACACGTCGACGAGGCCGCCGACGGTGACGTCGAGCCCGATCTCCTCCCGCACCTCGCGGTGGAGCGCCCGGATGATCGGCTCGCCGAGATCGATCTTTCCCCCGGGCATCACCCAGAGGCCCTGGAATGGCGCGATGCTCCGGCGCGTCAGCACGACGCGCTCGGCATCATCCACGATCACGGCGACGACCGAGGTGACGACGTGCTGCTTCCGGTAGACGTGCCGGCTCACCATCGACCTCGAAGCGTACGCCTCCCGGAAGGCGGCAGGCACTCCCGGAAGCCGTAGGCAGCCCCGACGGGTTCCGGGGGCCGAGCCCCGTGTCGGCCCCCCGGGGTACACTCGCGCGGTCGCCCGTCCCCCGGGCGTCGCGCCATGCCCGATCTCCAGAACGAGTTCTCCTGGTCCAAGTCGCGCCACGAGAAGTTCCAGGAGTGCCGCCGCGCGTACTACTTCGCGTACTACGGCAGCTGGGGCGGCTGGGAGGCGCAGCCCGGCTCCGCGGTGCGCGAGCTGTACGTCCTGAAGAAGCTGTCGTCACGCTGGCAGTGGGCGGGCTCGATCGTGCACGCCGCGCTCAAGCAGGCGCTCGTGCGGGCGCGGGGCACGGGCGAGCTCCCCGCGCTCGAGCGCGTCCTCGAGCAGACGCGGGCCAAGGCGCGCGCCGTGTGGGCGTCGTCGCGCGAGAAGGGCTACTGGCGCGAGGCGTCGCGGATCGTGGGGCTCGTCGAGCACGAGTACGGCGAGGCCGTCCCGGACACCGAGTGGAAGCGCCTCTACGAACAGGTGGTCGAGGGTTCCCTCCGCGCCTTCTACGCGAGTCCCGTCCTGGACGAGATCCGGCGGACACCCCGGGAGCGCTGGCTCACCGTCGACGACCTCGACGCGTGGGTCTTCGAGGGGACCAAGATTCTGGGTGGCGGTGGACTTCGCCTACCGAGACGCGGACGGGCGCGTGCACGTGCTCGACTGGAAGACCGGCAAGGAGCGCGGGGTCGACCACGTGCAGGTGGGGATCTACGCGCTCTACGCGAAGCAGAAGTGGAGCGTCCCGACCGAGGCGGTGGTGGGCGGACTCGTGTACCTCGTCGGGAACGGCGTGCCCGGCGGCGAGCGGGTCTCCGTCGCCGCGGACGAGGCGGCGCTCGAGGCCTGTACGGCGGCGATGCGCAGCTCGATCGCCATGATGAAGGGGGCGCTCGCGGACCCCGCGCGGAACGTCGCTCGGGAGGAGGCCTTCCCACGCCTCGAGGAGCGCGAGGCCTGCCGGCGCTGCCCGTTCCGCCGTCCGTGCGGCAGGCTCTAGCGGCGCGTGCGCGTCCTCGCGGTCGCGGCGGCGAGCCGCTTCCGGAGCAGGAGCGCGGGGAGCGCGAGCCCGCCGAAGAGCGGCACCTGGAGGCTGCGCGCGCCACCGAAGCCGCGCGCGCGGTAGAACGGCACGGCGCCGAGCGCCGCGCGCGCGAGGAGGGTCCTCGCCCCGAGCCGGCGCGCATCGCGCTCGAGGCGTTCGAGCAGGGCGGTCCCGACGCCGCTTCGTGCGTGCGGAGGCGAGACGAACACCGCCGTGACCTCGCGGTCGCGCCGCGCGGCGTAGCCGACGATGTGTCCCCCCCTCTCCGCGACGACGTAGGACTCGCCTCCCGCGGTCATGGCCCAGGCGTGGTACAGCGGCGGCAGCGACGACCAGGCGGCGATCTGCCGGGGCGAGCACGATCCTCGCGCGAGCCGCCGGATCGCTTCCCGCATCACCTGGGCGACCGCGGCGCAGTCGGGGACGCGGCCCTTCCGGATCCGGACCGGGTCGCGCGCGCCGCGGGCCAGCTTCCCGCGCGGCAGCGGCTCGCCCCGAGTGCTTGCCGGCATCACGCCTTCTCGTCCTTGTCGACGAGCCCGTAGCGCGTGAGCTTCTCGTACAGCGTCGAACGGTGAATCCCGGCCAGCTCCGCCGCGTGCGCGACGCTGCCGCCCGCCTCGCGCAGGAGGTCCTCGAAGAACTTGCGCTCCCATGCATCGCGGGCGCGACGGTAGCGTCCCTCGTGGCCCCCCGCGGCGGCGTCCTGCGCCGGCTGCGCGAGCTCGGGCGGGAGGTCCGCGAGCGTGATGGACTCGCCGCGCGCGAGGAGGAGCCCCCGCTCGATGGCGTGCTCGAGCTCGCGGATGTTCCCGGGCCACGAGTGGTCGAGGAGCGCCTTCATCGCTTCCGCGTCTGGCTCGAGCGGCGGGCGCGCGAGCCTGAGCGCGTGCTTCTTCACGAAGTACGCCACGAGGAGCGGCACGTCCTCCCGCCGCTCTCGGAGCGGCGCGAGCCGCAGCGGGACGACCCGCAGCCGGAAGTACAGGTCCTCCCGGAACTTGCCCTCCTTCACGCTCCGCTGCAGGTTCTCGTTCGTCGCGGCGATGACCCGGACGTCGCCCTTGCGCGCCTTGCGGCTGCCGACCGGGATGTACTCGCCGTCCTGCAGCACGCGGAGCAGCTTCGGCTGGAGCGCGGCCGGGAGGAGACCCACCTCGTCCAGGAAGAGCGTGCCGCCCTCCGCCTCCGCGAAGAACCCCTGCCGCGCCTGATCGGCGCCGGTGAACGCCCCCTTCTCGTGCCCGAACAGCTCGGACTCGGCGAGGTTCTCGGGGATGGCGCTCATGTTGAGCGCGACGTACGGGCCCGACGCGCGCGACGACATGGCGTGGGCCGCTCGCGCGAGCAGGTCCTTGCCGGTGCCCGACTCACCTTCGATGAGGATGGGGACGTTCGACGGGGCGATGCGCTCCAGCATCGAGACCACGTCCTTCATCGCCTGCGACTTGCCGACGATCCCGTGGACGCTGAACTCGCGCGACAGCGCGCTCCGGAGCTGCGCGTTCTCGCGCCGGACGCGGGCGTGCTCCACCGCACGCTCGACGACGATCTCGAGCTCCTCCGGCTCGAACGGCTTCGTGAGGTAGTCGAACGCGCCCGCCTTCATCGCCTCGACCGCGGTCTCGACGGTCGCGAAGGCGGTGACCAGGATCACGGGGATCTCGGGCACCTTCGCCTTGAACTGGCGCAGGCCCTCCATGCCGTCGATCCCGGGCATGCGGAGGTCCGTGACGATCGCGTCGAACTGGGCGCGTTCGAGCGCGGGGAGCGCCTCCGCGATCGACGCGAAGTCGAACACCGCACAGCTCCGGCCGAGGGCGCGCTTCACCATCTGCCGGGCGGAGTCGAGGTCGTCCACCACCATCAGGTTCGGCTTCTCGGTCACTCGGTGCTCCCCACGGCGCTCTGCGCCTCCGCTTCCGCCGAGGAGGCGGGGAGCCGGACGCGGAACGTCGAACCCGCTCCCGGCGCGCTCTCCACCTCGACGGTCCCGCCGTGCGCCTCCGCCGCCTGCCGGACGATGGCGAGGCCGAGCCCGGTCCCGTTCGCCTTCGTCGTGTAGAACGGCTCGAACACGTGGGCGCGGGTGTCGGCGTCCATGCCGGGACCGGTGTCGGAGACCTCCACGACCACGCCGTCGCCGTCCCGGCGCGCGCGCACCGCCAGCCGGCCGCCGCCCCGCTCCGCCATCGCCTGGATCGCGTTCACGCACAGGTTCAGGAACGCCTGGCGCAGGAGCTCGGCGTCGGCGACGACCGGCGGCAGACCGTCCGCGATCTCGAGGGTCCGCTCCACCTTGGCCTGCGCGGCGGCGGGGCCGACCACCTCGGCCGCCTCGCGCACGATGGGCGCGAGGGGCTGCGCGTGCGGGTGGACGGTCCGGGCGCGGGCAAACACGAGGAAGCGCTCGATGAGCCCCGCGGCGCGGGTGACCTCGCGCCGGATCGCCTCGACGTCGGACTTCACCGGCGACTCCGCGGGGAGCTCGCGCGAGGCGACGGAGCCGTAGCCGCGGATGACGTTCAGGGAGTTCCCGATCTCGTGGGCGAACCCCGCGGCGATGCCGCCCAGCGTGGCGAGCCGGTCGGCGCGGAGGACCTCACGCGTCTTCTGTGCGACGCGCGCCTCGAGCTCCGCGATGAGTCGCTGGTTCTCGGCGCGCCGCTCCTCGAGCCGCGCCGACATGTCGTTGAAGGCGCGGACGAGGTCGGCGAGCTCCTTGTCCTCGGGCGGGTCGAGCCGCACGCCGCGCTCCTCGGCGAGCGACTCGGCCGCCTTCGACAGCCGCACGAGCGGGCGCGTCACCTGGCGGATGAAGATCGCGGTGAGGAGGTGCCCGACCACGATCCAGAACGCCGCGACGATGCTCGCACCCCAGGCGAGATCGCGGGCGTTGCCGACGACCTCCTCGTGCGTGAACTCCACCCGCACCGCGCCGACGACGAGGCCTTCGCGCACGACCGGTGCCGACGCGACGATCCCCTCGGGCAGGATGAGCCGGGAGATCGCCTGCATGGGCAGGTTCACCGCGCTGAACTCGGACGGCGGCGCGCCGTCGGGGCAGGGCTCCGGCGTGAGCGAACGGCAGACGAGCACCTTCCCGGCCCGATCCACCACCCAGGCGCGGTCGAGCTGGCCGCTGCGGGTCAGCGCCTCCAGCGTCGGGCCGAGCGCGTCGGCGCCGCCCGGGTCGAGGCCGTCCGCGCGCACCCAGCGGGACGCCTCGGCGGCGGCGGTGGCCGCGAGCGCCGCGCCCTCGCGGCGAAGGAGCTCCTGCCCGCGCTGCACCTCGCGCCAGAGCGCGACGGCCGTCACGCCCGACATGGCGAAGATGATGACGGCCGCGATGAGGACGAACAGCTTGAGCCGCAGCGTCATGGTGCCGCCTGCTCGCGCCGCAGGAGGTCGATGCAGGCGCGCGTCCCCATCACGGCGTCACCACGCGGAGACCGGCAGCGGCGGACGAGGCGCGCCGCGGAACGAGTGGCACTCGGCGCAGGCCTTGCCGTCCGCGTGCGACGGGGCGCCGGCGTGGCAGCCCAGGCAGGAGCCCTTCTCAGGCGTCCAGACGTGCGGCTTGTGGCAGTCGAGGCACCGCCCGTGCCCCGCGCGCCGGTGGAGGCCGCCCTTCGCCATCTGCGCGCGCGCGTGGCAATCGGTGCAGGCGGCGAGCGTCTGGCCCTCCTTCGCGTGCGGCTTGTGGCAGGCGGCGCAGGACATCTCCATGGGCGCGCCGTGCTCCTTCATCGGCGCGTGCATCCCCTGGCGCGTGTGGCAGCGCAGGCAGTCGTGCCGCGTCGGGCGGAGACCAGGCTCGTTCGTGAGGAACTCGTGGCACGCGAAGCAGTGCAGCTCGTGCATCTTGGCGACCTTCACCGCGTGCTCGCCGTGGCACCCCTGGCACTTCGAGACGACCGGCTCGAACCCGTGCATGCTCGCCGCGTGGCATCGCACGCAGGAGATCTTCTTCTCCTCGTAGTGGATGCGGTGCCCGCGCGACCCGCCGACCTGGGGCCAGCGCGGATCGTGCGAGAAATGGCAGGAGGCGCAGGCGCCCACCTCAACCTCGGCGTGCTGCCCCTTCGGCTTCTTGCCGGCGACGAACGCGCCGAGCATCGCGACGCCCTGGCGAGGAGACGCGTGGTGGCAGCGCTGGCAGGCGACGCTCTTGTGCGTCCCGCCGAGCCAGAGCGCGAACTCCGGTGACGAGCGGTGGCAGGTCGCGCAGAGCCGCGGATCCTCGTCGACGAACCGCTTGAAGCGCAGGAACCCGAGCACCACCGTGAGGACGACGGCGGCGCCGATGACGACGAGGACGGTCTTCGCATTCCGGCGCGCCATGAGGGGTCCGATTGTAGCTGTCCGTGCGTGCCGCGACGAATCCGAGAAAGACGAAGGGGGGCCGCGCTGCTGCGCACGGCCCCCCCCGAACCGATCCGGGGCGCTCGCCCCGGACGCTCCCCGTTACTTGTCGAGATCGGCCTTGAGCCGATCGTACTCGAGCGGATGCTCGTGCTTCAGCATCTCCACCGAGATGCGTCCGTTCAGCCAGGCCCAGTTCATGGGGAAGATCGAGGGCTTCAGGTGCACGTTGTAGAAGTGCACGACGAAGAGGAAGAGGATCGCGAGCGTCGCCTCCTCGCCGTGGATGATGAGGGCGGCGGTGACGAGCCAGGACGGCGCCCAGCTGGTGAAGAAGGCCGGGAACCAGAAGATGAACCCGGTACCGACCATCATCACGATGCCCCAGAACACCGCCCAGTAGTCGAACTTCTCCAGGTACATGTAGCGGTCGAACCGCGGCCGCTCCTTCTTCACGCCGAGCATGAAGAGGATGTTGTCCTTCATGTCGAGGGCGTCCTTCGGGACCGGCAGCATCGACATCGGCAGCCGCTTCTTCGACGCGAGGAACGTCAGGTAGAAGAGGTGATAGACCGCCGAGATGATGATCAGGACCGCGCCGACGCGGTGCCAGATCGCCGCGCCTTCCGCACCGCCGAACACGCGCATGAACGCGCGCGAGTAGCCGGACGCCTCGAGGTCGCCCGCACCGCGGAGCGGCCAGCCCGTGACGCCGAGCAGGATCACGCCCGAGAGCATGAACCAGTGCTGCACGCGCTGGTGGATGTCGAACCGCACCACGCTGCGAGCGCCGTCCGGCGTCTCGCCGTGCGACTTCTTCGAGAGCCGCTGGCGCAGCTCGTACACGAAGTCGACGAACACGTGGAAGGCGAAGAAGAGCAGCGTGAGCGTCGTCAGATAGGAGAAGGCGACGTGGATCACGTGCGGGACGACGTGGCCACCGATCTCCTGGATGGGCTTGTGCGCGACGAGCGCCGCGAAGTTGTCCGTCGCGCCCTGGTGACAGCGGGCGCAGGTCTCCTTGCGCTGCGCGGCGGAGACCGCCGAGGCGGGATCGCCCTTCGGGACGATGGCGTGCGTGCCGCCCGCCTCCTTCTTCGCGGCGTGGCAGCTCGTGCACACCGGCGCGGACGCGTTCCCGACGCGCGCGAGCCGCCCGTGCATCGAGTCGTGGTACGTGAGCGCCGCCTCGGGGTTCACGCCGGCGGCCCTGGCGAACTCCTCGTTGCCGTGGCACGCCTCGCAGCGCTTCGAGATCTCGCGGCGGTCGGCGGGCACCGCCTGCCGCGCGCCCGCCTGCGGGGCGTAGGCGGCGAGCTTCTTCACGCCGTGGATCGCTCCGTGGCAGGAGCCGCAGGTCGGGCCGGCGACCTTCGAGTCCTCGCGGAGCCACTTCGAGTGGACCGACCTCTGCCAGCCGGCCATGGCGTCCGCGTGCTCCATCTCGTGGCAGCCGCCGCAGGCGAGGTAGGCGCGCGGGGCGGTGACCCGGAGATCCTTCTCCTCGGCCTTCTCGACCTCGATCCCCTTGGCTTGCTGCGCGGGATTCGGCCAGCGTGCCTTCGCGAGCCGGGCGGCCACCGCCTGGTCGGCGGCGGAGAGTGCGGGGAGCTCGCTGTCGTGCGGCCCCATCGCGTAGCCCGCGTGGCAATCGGTGCAGGACGCCTTGTCGGCGTGGACCGACTGCCCGAACGCGGCGGTGTCCACGGCGGGGGCGTCTTTCCCGTCGTGGCACGCGACACAGGCATCGGCGCCGCCGGGGAGCTTCGCCTCGCCGCGCGCGGCGGTGGCGAACAAGAAGGCAATCACAAGGAAAGTGGCTCGCATGGCTCCGTCCGCGGGTGCAACGCACATGCCCCAGCACCCGAAAAGGCTTCGATCCTAAAGAGCTAGAAACAGGTCATCTTGATGGAGGTCAACCGAGAGTGGACGCAGGGTTTGCGGCGCGGGGTCCCCATGGAGCAACGACCTGCGCGGCAAGGCGCGCGACAGAAAACGATCCCGGGCCCGGCGACGTGCCGGGCCCGGGTTGCGTTCGTCGAGCGCTGACTACCGCGACGCCTCGGTCTGCGCCGCAGGCCGGCGCACGGTCACGTTCGTGAGCGCGCCGACCGCCGCGCCCGCCGCCGCGCCGACCACCGCGAAGAGCGAGCCGACCGCCACGACGCCCATGATCATCCCGAACACGATGAGCGCGCGCGGGAGCAGCGTGGGCGCCACCGGCGTCCCGAAGATGCCGCCCGCGAGCAGCAGGCCGGCATAGCCGCCGTACAGCATCGCCGGGAGCAGCGCGACCGCGAGGAAGAGAGCGAGACCGATGCCGGAGCCGATGAGCGTGGGGATCTTCTTGTTCATGACGTTCTCCTTTGGAACCGCGTGGACCTTCGAGGCTTTCGGGGCCGCCACCATGGCGCGCCTCCTACGCGAGGACGTCATTGCAGGTGCGTTGCCAGCGCAGGCCCACGGGGTTTCGCGGGGTTGAGGGGGGATCTGTCGGAAACTGCCGACAGGATGGCGGATCCGCGCGACGGGAACGGCGACGGGCCGTCGGCGGCGACGGTTTGCACGTTCTCGATCGAGAGAGGACGGGCGGGGAACGCGCCGCCGAGGACTCGACCGTCCGCGCGAGAGCGAGCGTCTCCCGCGCCGTCTGGCGCCCGAAGGCGCCAGACGACGGTGTCAGGCGTGCGCCGTGACCTGGCGCAGGATGTCGAGCTCCTCGAGCGCCTTCCCCGCGCCGATGACGACGGAGGAGAGCGGGTCCTCGGCGAGGAACACCGGGAGGCCGGTCTCCTCGCGCAGGAGGACGTCGAGGTTCTTGAGGAGGGCGCCGCCGCCCGCGAGGACGATCCCGCGATCGGCGATGTCGCCGGCGAGCTCGGGGGGCGTCCGCTCGAGCGTCACCTTCACCGCCTCGACGATCCCGTTGATGGGCTCGGAGAGCGCTTCGCGGATCTCGGACGAGGTGACGGTGAGCGTCCGGGGCACGCCCGCGACGAGGTCGCGTCCCTTGATGTCCATCGTGAGCTCCTCCTCGGTCGGGTACGCGGTGCCGATGCCCATCTTGATGAGCTCTGCGGTGCGCTCGCCGATGAGGAGGTTGTACTTGCGCTTGATGTGCTGGATGATCGCCTCGTCCATCTTGTCGCCGGCGATCCGCACGGAGCGGCTGTAGACGATGCCACCGAGCGAGATGACCGCGACGTCGGACGTGCCCCCGCCGATGTCCACGATCATGTTGCCCGACGGCTCGGTGATGGGGAGGCCCGCGCCGATCGCGGCCGCCATCGGCTGCTCGATCAGGTAGACCTCGCGCGCGCCCGCGCTCTCCGCCGCCTCGCGCACAGCACGCTTCTCGACCTCGGTGATCCCCGAGGGGATCCCGATGATGATGCGGGGCTTCACGAAGCTCTTCCGGTTGTGCGCGCTCTGGATGAAGTACTTGAGCATCGCCGCCGTGACCTCGAAGTCGGCGATCACCCCGTCCTTCATCGGCCGGATGGCGACGATGTTGCCCGGGGTACGCCCGAGCATCTCCTTCGCCTCCTTGCCCACGGCGAGGACCTTGCGGCCTCCGCGCGCGTCCTGCTGGACCGCGACGACCGAGGGCTCGTTCGAGACGATGCCCATGCCGCGGATGTAGATCAGCGTATTCGCGGTCCCGAGGTCGATGGCGAGATCGCGCGAGAGGATGTTGTGAAGCCAGTTGAACACGGCGCGCGGACTATAGCAGGGCGCGGCGTGCGGACAAGGGTTCCGGGGGGTGACCGTGCGAGCGTCCGGCGCGAGCGGGCGCCCGCGCCGCCGCTGGTGGGCCGCCGCTCGGAGGGTGGCGTGGCGCGTGGTAGAGGAGGCGGGCCGTGCCCCTCGCCCCCCACCGCTGCCGCCGCTGCCGCTTCCCGGTCCCCGGCTGCCTCTGCCCGGCAGTCCCGCGGGTCCGGACCCGCGTCGAGGTGGTGTTCCTCCGACACGCGAGCGAGCGCGACCGGCTGACGAATACCGGCCACTGGGCCGCGCTCGCGCTCGAGGGGAGCGCGGTCCTCGAACAGGGGCTGCCGAACGTCCCCGTCGACGCCTCGGCGCTCGCCGTCCCCGGGACGTGGGTCCTGTTTCCGTCGCCGCACGCGCCGCCGCCCGGGCTGCCGCCGCCCCGCCGGCTCGTGGTGCCCGACGGGACCTGGCCCCAGGCGCGGCGGATGATGCAGCGGATCCCGGAGCTGCGCGCGCTCCCGCGGCTGCCGCTGCCGCCGGCACCGGCGGCGCTGCGCCTCCGCCGTCCGGTCGCGGGCGGGATGTCCACGCTGGAGGCCGTGGCCGCGGCGCTCAGGACCCTGGGGGAGCCGGACGCGGCGGCACGGCTCGACGCGCTCCTCGCGGCGGGAGTGGAGCTGGCGACCGCCCTGCGCGGCATGTGAGCTTGCGTCCGGGAGGGGCGCGCCGCGGCGTTCGTTCGCGGCCGGCGCTAGATCGTCCGCATGCCGCAGATCGACCCCGCGCAGCTGCCGGAGCTCCCGGTCGCGTTCATGAACGCGGACCACGCGCGCGAGGTGCAGCTCGTGAACGACGTCGAGGCCGCCCTGGACGCCCACGGCCGTGGCGAGGGGACGCTCGAGCACGTCGTCGAGCGTCTCTCCTTGCTCGCCGTCCACACCCGCGAGCACTTCCTGCGCGAGGAGGCGATGATGCGCGAGACGCGCTTTCCCGCCTACCCGGTGCACAGGGCGGAGCACGACCGCTTCCTCGCCGAGATGGACGCGGAGGTCCGCGCCCTCCGGGAGCGTGGCGACGGCCCGCGGCTGGCGCGCTACCTTTCCGAGAAGCTCCCGGCGTGGTTCCTGAATCACATCGGGACGATGGACGCGGTCACCGCGCGGTTCGTCGCCGGGCAGGGGCAAGGGCAGGCCCTCGGCGGGCAAGGGCGTTGACCAGGCGGGGCGGGCCCTGCTCCCGAGCCCTCGCGGTCAGAACCTCACGCCGGCGCCGGCCTCCAGCGAGACCGTCCACGTGGTGCTGTCGGGCTCGAAGACGCCACTCGCGACGTCGAAGTCGCTTGCGCCGAAGGCGTAGGAGTCGGCGTGCCATGCGAGGGAGAGGAACGTGCCAGGGGAGAGGTCCCGGCGGAAGATCGTCCCGACACGGAACCCCGTCCGCGCGCCGAGCCGCAGCCGGACCTCCTTCCCGAAGAGGTCCAGCGCGATGCGCGGATCGGCGGTCCTCACCACTGCAAGCTCGAGGTCCCAGTTCGAGGCGCCCCTCGCGAGGACCGTCCCGCGGAGCCCGACCTGGAGCTCGTACCAGCTGTAGACCTCGGAGAGGCCGCTCACGGGCACGAGCACGCCGGTGCGCGAGATGACCTCGGTGGAATGGATGTCCCGATCCCAGCGGCGCGCTCCCAGGCCGCCCATGAGGAGCAGCCGGTGCTGCGCGTCGAGGAACCCGCCCGCCTGGAGCTCGGCGCCGATGAAGCGCGCGTCGCTGGTACTGCGGGCGGGAAGGCCGTTCACGGTCCCGTCGCCGGCCTGGACGCGTCCGTCGTAGTCCAGTGCGCCGCGGGTGAGCCGCGTGGCGGCGCGGAAGAAGGCGCGACCCAACCTCATCTCGATCCCGGCGGCGAGCGTCGGCAGCCAGCCGGTCTCGCCGTCGAGGAAGGTGCCTCTGGGAGTGCGCTCCTCGTAGTCGATGCGCTGCGCGCCGATCGAGATCTGCGCGCGCGACCCCAGCTCGGGTGCTCCCGGCGTCCCCTCGGCGGCGCGCGCCGGCTGCACGGCCGCGAAGGCGCAGGCGAGAGCGGTGAAGCAGAGAGGCCCGGCGCGCAGGCGCGCCGGGCCCCCCGTGGTCTCACGCGACGGAAGCTGGGCCTGGAACGCTGCGCGTTCTAGAGCGCCGGGCAGCCCCCGGGTGTCTCGAGGCAGTCCCACGTCGTGTACACGGTCACCGGATCCGGCGGGTCATTCGCAACGTCGAGGTCGTAGGTTACCGTGACGTCGCCCGTTCCGCTCGTCGCGGTGAGCCGGATGGACGCGGTGCCGTTCGAGATCTCGATCGAGCCTGTGCTGGGATGGAGGTCCGGGGCCACCTTCCGGAACGCCGGATTCGTGACGACGTCGAGGCAGCCGTTCAGATCCGTGGAGCAGGTGCGGCCGTCGAAGTCCCAGCGGGTCGCGCTCGGGACGGACACGGAGGTGATCGCCCCCACGTATTCCTCGACGTACACGTCCGAGTACTGACCCGTCCCGCCGGGGCCGGTGAGCAGGGAACCCCAGTACACTTCGGTGCCGAACCCGACCGCCTCCGCGAACGAGGTGCCCGCGACCTGCCAGGTCAGCGTGTGACCGGTGAGATCGGCGGTCCAGAGGAACGAGACGTCACCGTTCACCCCGAACCAGAATCCTTCGGCCCACGCCTCGATCAGGTTCCCAAAGGTGACCTGGACGCCGTAGGTGACGTCGCTCGTCATGTTCGCGACGTCGTGGAGGAACGGCGCTCCGTCGGTAGAGATGATCTCGACCCTGAGCGAGCCGTCCATGAATACCGAGGCGTCCCCCACGAGATCGCAGCCGGAGAACGCGACCTGGACGTAGTCGTGTGGCGCGGTCGTCGTCGCGAGGCCATCCGCGTCGAACGCGGAGTGGGTCACGGTTCCACCGCCCGGGCAGTTTTCCGTCACGGAGACGAGCGCGCCGGTGACCGACGCCGCCGTCGGCTGCCGGAACCTGGCCGCGAGCTTCACCGCGTCCTTCACCGCGTCGTTGATGCTCCTCGCCCGCGGGCCGGACACCACCCCGGCGAGGCCGACGCCGCCCGTGGCGGATTCGGAGAAGGTGTCGACCATGATCTTCACCTCCCCCGCCGCCGTGGCGACCTGGGACGCGCTGGTGATGGCCGCCGCCGTCGTCGGGCCGGTGTACGCGACGGTGCGGACCGGCTCGTCGGTCTTGGTTCCACTGCCGCAGGCCGCCACGAGAGCTGCCGCGGCGCAGATCGAAAGAAGCTTGCTCGTTCTCATGCTCCACCTCCGCCGCTCCGAGACGGAGCGCCACTGGGCGCTCGCCGCGCGGCCGCCACCGACGGTAGAAGGTTCACGTTGTGTGTTTCAATGCGCAGGGTGGGCGACCGGGACCACCCGCGCGCAGCGCCTCGAAGGGCGGATCAACGCCTCCACCGGCTTTGCGGCCGAACGCGCGCGCGCTACTCTCGGCGCGAGCGATGGCGCGTAAGAAGGCGTCTCCCAAGGTGTTCGTGGCCTGCCCCACCTGCGCGTACGAGGCGGACGTCTCGGCGGGTGCGCTCAACTTCTGTCCGGGCTGCGGGTCGGACCTGCGCGTCGACGCACAGGCGTCCACCACGGGCGCCTTCGTTCACCGCGTCATCGCCGACCGCTATCGCCTCCTCGCCCTCGTCGGCGAAGGCGGGATGGGCGCGGTCTTCAAGGCCGAGCACATCCGGATGGGCAAGGCGCTCGCCCTCAAGATCCTCCGCGGCGACTTCGCGCGGGAGCCCGGCGCGGTGGAGCGGTTCCTCGCCGAGGCGCGCATGGTCTCGCGCCTCTCCCACCCGCACACCATCGCGGTGTTCGACTTCGGCGAGATCGACGCCGCCGGGTCAGGGTTCTATCTCGCGATGGAGTACGTCCCCGGGAAGGACCTCGCCACCGTGCTGCGCGAGACCGGGCCGCTGCCCGAGCAGCGCGTCTCCGAGATCGGCCAGCAGATCCTCGGCTCGCTCGCCGAGGCGCACGACGCCGGGATCGTCCACCGGGACGTGAAGCCCGGGAACGTCATGCTCATGCAGACGCGCTCGGGCGAGGACTTCGTGAAGGTCCTCGACTTCGGGATCGCGAAGCTGCGCCACGGGGCGGCGGATCCCGTCGCCGCTCTCGCCGACGCGACCTCTGCGTCGGAGACGAGCGCGGGCGCCATCGTGGGGACCCCGAGCTACGTCGCGCCCGAGCAGGCACGCGGCGGCTCGGTGGACGCGCGCTCCGACCTGTACGCCGTCGGGTGCCTGCTGTACGAGCTCGCCGCGGGGAGGCCGCCCTTCGTCGCGCCCTCGCCGATGGCGGTCGTCGCCGCGCACCTCAGCCAGCCGCCCCCGCCGCTCGGGGAGGCGGTGGGCGTCTCGCGCCGGTTCGCGGAGGTGATCCACCGCGCGCTTCGCAAGCGGCCGGAGGAGCGGTTCGCGACCGCGGACGCGATGCGCGAGGCGCTCGGGAGCGCCTCCGAGCCGACCGGAGCGCGGCCGCTCCCGAGCCCGCGGGCGCCGGCGGTCACCGGCGCGCTCCGGATCGCGAGCCGCGAGGATTTCGTGGAGTTCGATCGACAGGTCCGGGCGCTCCGCCGCGGGCGCATTCTCGCGCCGGCGTTCACGCTGCTCGCGCTGCTGGCGGTCGCGGCGGCCGGAGTCGCCGCGTGGCGCTGGACCGACGTGTACGCGTTCGCCGCGGCGCGCGCGCCCGGGCTCGCCGCGGCCGTGCCCGCGTCCCTGCGGCCCGACGGGATGTCCGATGGCGAGGAGCACGAGCCGAACGACGTGCCGCCCCGGGCGAACGCGCTGCCGCTCCCGCCCGGCACCGGCGGGCAGCCCGCCGGCGGGATCGCCGTCGTCCGCGGCCATGTCGGGGCGAAGCTCTCCGACACGAGCGGCGACGTCGACATCTACCGGATCGAGATCCCCGCCACGCAGGGAAAGAAGGTGCTCGTGGCGGAGTGGCAGGGAGAGCGATCCGGCGAGGGGATCCGCGGCCTGGACGTGGCGCTCGCCCTGAACCGCGAGCGGGACCCGGGGGACGCGCGCGGGTCGGCGCCCCTCGTCGCGAGCGTGAACCGCGGCGGCGCGGGCCGGCCCGAGACGCTCGTCGCAGCGGTCGAGCGCGGGGTCCACTACCTCTCCGTCCGCGAGCACCACGACGAGGCCACGGGAGCGGTCGAGAAGCCGACCGACTGGTACGTCCTGCGGGTGCGGCTCGCCACGCCCGAGCCCGGTCAGGAGCTCGAGCCGAACGACGCGCCGGATCGCGTCGCTTCCCGGTTCGAGCGGTACGCCGAGTGGCGCGCGATCGCCGAGCGGAACGTGCTCGCGGAGGGTGCGTCGATCCGCGGCGACACGGCACCCGACGATCCGGACGTGTTCGCGGTCGAGCCGCGGGGTCGGGGCGAGCCCGGCGATCCGCCGGAGCTGGTGGTCGCGGTGCCCGAGCCGGAGCTGGCGCTCTCGGCGCGGCTCTGGATCCCGGACGACGAGGACGTCGCCTCGCAGCGCGCGCAGGACCGGGTCCGCTTCGCGGACGCCGCCGAGGGCGCACCCGGCCAGGTGGTCATCGTGAGGCTCGCGCGCGTCGCGCGGCCGGACGCGCCGGCGCTCGTCCAGCTCCGGTCGGCGTCCGGCCAGGGCACCTACGACATCGTCGCGCTCGGCCGAGGAGCGGCATCCGGCGTGGCGGTCGCCGCGAGGGTGCGCGCGCTCTCGGAGGGCGGGCGGGCGGCGCAGGCGCTCGAGCTCGCCGCTGGGTTCGCGGCGGGCCTGCCCGGTGCCGCGCTGCGCGACGACGTCCTCCGCCTCGCCGCGGAGATCGCCGAAGGCGCCGCCGCCCGGACCGGGGTCGACGGGCTCGCGGCGTTCGAGCGCGCTTCTCAGCTGCTCGGCACCGCCGTGCTCGACGTCGCCGACGGGAAGGTCCGCTACACCGGCGCGTTCGGCGGCCACGCCGCGCCCGCAGCTCGCGAGGTCGACCCGGACGCGACGCGGCCACCGAGCGGGGCGGCGGCTTCGCGTCCTCCGCCGCCGCCGAGCGGCGACGCAGCGGCGGTCACGCCGACGCCGGCGTCTGGAGCGGGAGCTCGATGACGAACGTGCTCCCACGCTCGGGGGCACTGTCGAGGCGCACCGCCCCGCCGTGGGCATCCACGATCTGCCGCACGATGAAGAGGCCCAGCCCGAAGCCGCTCGCGTTCAGGTACGAGACCGCGCGCTCGAAAGGCAGGAAGATCCGCTCCTGATCCTGGGGCGCGATCCCTGGACCGTGATCGTGCACCACGATGCGGGCCGTCCCGCCTTCGGAGGCGACCGAGATCTCGATGGTGCCGGGCGCGTACTTCATCGCGTTCGTGAGCAGGTTCGTGAACACCTGCTCGATCCGCAGCCGATCCCAGCGACCGTTCGCGTCGCCCTCGGCCGTGATCGCGACCGTGCAGCCGGCCTGGGCGAGCTCGTTCCGGTGGCGCGCCACCACGTCGCGCACCACGGTGACGAGCGGCATCGGCTCGAGCTTCAGCTTGAGCCTGCGGGTCGTGATGCGCGAGATGTCGAGCAGGTCGTCGACGAGGCCCACCAGCCGGCGGATCTGCCCGTCGGCGCCGCGCAGCGCGCGGTCGAGCCGCTCCTCGGGCAGCTTGGCGAGCTGGCCCCGCGCCGCGAGCCGCAGGAGGGTCTGGATGCTCACCCACAGCGGCGTCAGGGGCGTCTTCAGCTCGTGGGAGGCGACCGCCAGGAACTCGTCGCGGGCCCGCACGGCGTCCTCGGCGCTGTGGAACAGCGTTGCGTTCACGAGCGCGATGGCCGACCGGTGGGCCAGCTCCTCCGCGAGCGCCACGTCCTCGGGGACCTGGAACCTGCTCGTGTCCGACAGGAAGAGCGTGAGCGTGCCGAGGGTCTTGCCTCCAGCGACGAGCGGGAACGTCGCGTCGCCGGAGAACGCTGCCGCCTCGTGCAGCATCGGTGCCCAGGCGCCTGCCGTCTCCGACGCGTTCACCACCGCACGCCCCGACTCCAGCGCGCGCGCGATGCAGGCATGGACGGGGATGGCCGGAAGCGCCGCCTCGAGCGCGGGGCGGACGCGGCTCTCGCGCTCCGTGTCCTTCGCGGCGAACCACACGCGCGCCTTCTCTTGCTCCGACCTCGGCGCGACCCAGAGCAGCGCGGCGTCGACGAGCCGCGGCACCGCCAGGTGCACGACCGCGCGGCCGGTGGTGTCGATGTCGAGAGAGCCGGCGAGGTGGACGCTGACGTCCGCGAGGAAGCGCTGGGCGGAAGCCTCGTGGGCGAGCAGCCGCTCGCGCTCGCGGTGGTAGTCGATCTTCCGTCGCAGCTCGGCGGGGGGCACCTTCAGCGCGGTGAGGATGCGACCGTAGGCGCGCGAGATGGCGCGGGCCTCGGACGGCGTGACGATGTCGTTCCGCTTCAGGGCGGCATGTGCCGCGGCGGTGCCGATCGAGGCGGCGAGCGTCGCCTCGACCTCGGCCTCGAGCTCCGCGAGCTGGAGGGCGGAGAGTGTCCCGGCCTTCGCACCGACCTTCGCGAGGCAGCGGTCGGCGAGCCGAGCCGCGGCGGCCTGGTCGTGGTACTGCACGAGGAGCTGGACGATGCGCGCGCGCTTCTCCGAGACGTCCGCGACGGCGCGGCTCTCGCCGCCGGCGAGCCTGGGCGCGGGCGCCTCCATCGGCGCGATGAGCCGCTCCGCGCGCGCCTCCTCCTCCGCCGGCGCCGGGAAGAGCACCGACCCGACCACGAACGCACCGACGTCCACGAAGAGGATCCAGAACACCGCGTGCGAGATGCGATCGAGGCCGCCGAGGCCGAGGAGCGCCTCCGGGCGCAACGCGCCGATCCCGAACGGCCCTTCCGTGAGGAGCCGCTGCGGCAGCCATCCTCCCCGCGCGAGGACCGGGAGGATGAGGGTGTACCCCCAGGTCGCGAACCCGGTGGTGAGCCCGGCGAGCGCTCCGGTCTTGCTCGCTCCGCGCCAGTACAGCCCTCCGAGGATGGACGGGGCGAGCACGAGGACGGCGGCGAAGGAGGTGAGCCCGATCGACACGAGCTCGTACTGGCTCCCCACCGCCCGCTCGTACGCGAAGGCGCTCACGATGACGAGCGCGGCGGCCAGCCAGCGGCTCGGCAGCACGTGCCGGCGCAGGCCCTCGAGGCGTCGCCAGAGCCCGATTGCGGGGAGAAGGAGGTGGTTCGACACCATCGTCGCGAGCGACATCGCCTCGGCCATCACCATCCCGGTGCCCGCGGAGAAGCCGCCCAGGAAGACGAGCCACGAGAGCCACCGCGCCCCGGAGGCATGCGGCAGGCTCAGGACGAACGAGTCGGCTGCGCTCGACGGATGGCCGAGCAGGAGGCCCGCGAGCGCCACGGGCAGCACGAAGACGTTGATCGCCAGCATGTACGACGGGAATGCCCAGGTGGCGGTGCGGATTTGGCGCGCGTTCGAGTTCTCGACCACCGCCACATGGAACTGGCGCGGGAGAAACAGGATCGCCGAGGCGGACAGGACGACGTGGCTCAGCAGGGTGGCCACGCTGCCCCGGCCGAGGAGGTCGGGCATGAGGCGCTCCTCCGCCGCGCGGTGGAAGATGTCGCCGAACCCGTCGAAGAGGCCGTAGGTGACGAAGGTGCCGGCCGCCAGGAACGCGACCAGCTTCACGAGCCCCTCCGCCGCGAGCGCCACCATCATGCCCGGGTGGCGCTCCGTCGGGCTCAGCCGCCGCAGCCCGAACACGATCGTGAACATCACCATGAGGACCACGATCAGCGGGCCGACTTGCATCCCGATGTCCGGATCCGGGCGCGACGGATCGTGCCCGGTCAGCAGGCCCACCGTGAAGATCATCGTCTTGAGCTGCAGCGCGATGTACGGCACGAGGCCGACGAGCAGCGCGATGGTCGCCACCATCGCGACGCCCTGGGACTTCGCGTAGCGGACCGACAGGAGGTCGGCGACGCTCGTCACCCGGTGGGCGTCCTTGATGCGCATCATCCTGCGGAGCGTCTGGCGCCAGAACACCGCGCCGAGCGTCGGGCCGAGGTAGACCCCGAGGAAGAGGAGCCCGGAGGAGGCGGCCGAGCCGACGCTGCCGTAGAAGGTCCAGGTGGTGCAGTACACCGCGAGCGAGAGCGAATAGACGAGCGCGTTGCTCGCCACCCGGCGCCCGCCCGCCTCCCGCCGCTCGGCCCAGATCGCGACGAGGAACAGCAGTCCCACGTAGGCGACGACGACCGCCATCACCCTCGCGAGATCAGCCATCGCGGTCTCCGCTGCGCCCTCCGGGCCCGTGGCCGAATCCGCGCGAGATCCACCAGAGCACGGCGATGGCGGCCGCCCAGCTCCCGAACATGTGGAGGTACGCGGCGGGCAAGGTGGGGCGGGGCACGCGCACGAAGGGCCAGCAGAAGAGGAGCAGGGCGACGGTGCCGAGCACGGCGGCGAGGACCGGGTGCGGCCAGAGACGCGCCGAACGCGGGTCTGCGGAGGTCTCGCGCTCCTCCGTCATGCGTCCCTCCGCGTGCAGTACCGCGCGACGGTCTCGAGGAGCCGCTCGAGCTCGAGCGGCTTCGCCAGATAACCCTGCGACTCGGCTTTCACGGTCGCGGCGAGCGAGCCGAGCGCCGTCACCACCACCACCGGCACGGTCCGGAGCCGGGCGTCGGCGCGGAGGAGGCCGAGGAACTCGGCGCCGTTCATCACGGGCATCATGAGATCGAGGAGGATCAGCGCCGGGAGCGCGCGCGAGCGGAGGGTCTCCCACGCGTCACGACCGTTCGCGGCCACCGAGACGGCGTACCCCTCGAACTCGAGCGCGTCGCGCAGCGTGTCACGGATGTCGGCGTCGTCGTCGACGACCAGGATCTCCGAGCCCGCCACGATGTTCTCCGTTCGCTGCAGCGTAAAGGGGTCAGCTCGTCCCCCCGTGGCAAGCGACCGGGCGCGCCCGCTGATCCATATCAAGCGCGAATTCAGCGTAGCCCGGTTGCGGCGCGACGCCAAGATGGGCCCCCAATGGATCGACCTCCAGCCGGGTGAGCGCTTCCTGGTCGATGCCTGGGTGCGCTGGGGTACGGGCTAGTCGTCCAGGACCTCCCTGAGCTTCAGCGACAGGGACTCGAGCGAGAGCGGCTTCGCGATGAAGTGCACGCCTTCGTCGATGACGCCCCGGTGTACGATGATGTCGCTGGTGTACCCCGACATGTAGAGCACCTTCAGCTTCGGCCGGACGGCGCTCAGCCGATCGAAGGTCTCCTTCCCGTTCGAGTTGGACAGGATGACGTCGGTGAGGAGCAGGTGGATCTCGCCGGCGTGGGCGGCTGCGACCGACAGGCAGCTCTCGAACCCATCGGCCGCGAGCACGTGATACCCGAGCCGCCGCAGCATCGTGGAGGCCACGTTGCGCACCATCTCGTTGTCCTCCACGACGAGGACGGTCTCGCCATCGCGGGCGCGCCGCGCCTCGGGAGGAGGCGCACGGCGCGCCGCGTCCGCTTCGGTGGCCTTCGCGAGCCGCGGCAGGTACACCTTGAAGGTGGTTCCCCGGCCCGGTTCGGAATAGACCGAGATGCTCCCACCGTGCTGCTTCACGATCCCGTGCACGGTCGAGAGCCCGAGCCCGGTCCCCTTGTCCCGGTCCTTCGTCGTGAAGAACGGCTCGAACAGGTGCTCCCGGGCGCTCGGATCGATCCCCGTGCCGGTGTCGCTGACCGCGAGCATCACGTAGGAACCCGCCTTCACCTCGCTGTGCTCGCGTGCATACTCGTCGTCGAGAACGACGTCCTGCACCTCGATGGTCAGGGCTCCTCCCGCCGACATCGCGTCCCGGGCGTTGATGGCGAGGTTCAGCAGCACCTGCTCGATCTGGCCGACATCCGCGCGGACGGGGCTCGACGCGGAACGCGCGACGACCTCGATGCGGATGTCCTCGCGGATCGTGCGCCGCAGCATGTGCTCGAACCGGCGGACCGCATCCGCCAGGTCGATGTCCTTCAGGTCGAGCATCTGCTTGCGGCCGAAGGCCAGCAGCTGGTGCGTGACGAGGCGCGCGCGCTCCGCCGCCTGGCCGATCTCGGCGATCAGCGACTGCCGGGGATCGCCGGGGGGGAGATCGCTCATCAGGAGGTCGGCGTTCGCCAGGATGGGCGTGAGCAGGTTGTTGAAGTCGTGCGCGACCCCGCCCGCGAGCAGCCCGACGCTCTCGATCTTCTGTACGTGGCGAAGCTGGCTCTCGAGCTTCGCGCGCGCCTCCTCGGCCTGCCTGCGCTCCGCGATCTCCGACGTCA
The DNA here is from genome assembly GCA_963721145.1 of uncultured delta proteobacterium. Classification (GTDB taxonomy): domain Bacteria; phylum Myxococcota; class Myxococcia; order Myxococcales; family Anaeromyxobacteraceae; genus Anaeromyxobacter. The sequence goes on from CAVRIC010000002.1 coordinate 2,110,803, forward strand.
GGCTCGCGTTCGCCTCGGCCAGATCGGCGTTGAGCCGCCGGACGTGGTCCTCGGCCCGCCTGCGCTCGGTGACGTCGCGCAGGATCACGGTGAAGAGGCCTCCGCTGTGGATCCGCGAGATGGAGGCCTCCGCGGGGAACTCCTCGCCGCTCTCCCGCGAGGCGGTGACCTCGCCCAGCGCACCCATCGCGCGGGTGGTGATCCCCGCCCGGCCGAACCTCTCGACGTGCTGGTCGTGCCGCCCGTGAAATCGCGCGGGGATGAAGCGGTTGATGAGCTGCCCGAGGGCATCCTTCGCGGCGAGGCCGAACATCTTCTCGGCGGCGGCGTTGAAGATCACCACGCGGTGCCGCTCGTCCATCGTGATGATCGCGTCCATCGCCGAGCCGATGATGTCCGCGAAGCGGGCGCGGCTCTCGTCGAGGGCCGTCGTCGAATGCTGCAGCTCCGTGTTCGTCGCCTCGAGCCCACGCAGCGTGTGCTCGAGCCGCTCCATCATCGACATGAACGTTCGCGCGAGCAGCCCCGTCTCGTCGCGGGAGACGATCGCCGCGAGCGGCCGGGCGTCGAGCCGGCCCTCGGCGACCCCGCGCGCGACCTCCGCGATCCTCGAGAGCGGGACGGTGATGCTCCGGGCGATCAGCAGCCCGGCGAGGGTCGCCAGCGCCGCGGTGGCGAGGCCGATCGCGAGCAGGAAGCGCGTCGTGCGCGCGAGGCTCCCGACCGCCGCCGCCTCGTCCCGACGCATCTGCGCGGTCGCCATCGCGACGACCCGATCGATCGCGGCCCGATGCGCCTCGTAGGACGGCCTGAGGGAGGTCTCGACGAGCGTCCTCGCGAGCGCGACGTCCCTCGCGAGGACGGCGGGGATGAACTGGTCGCCCAGCGCCGCGTAGAACGCCATCGCCGGCGCGTAGGACGAGGTGACGAGGGCCTCCCTGAGCTGCCCCTCGGGCAGCGCCCGTCGCCAGAACGCGTGCCGTTCCTCGTACCGGGCGCGCAGCTCCCTCGCGTGCGCGAGCTGGCGCGTCAGGCCCGCGCGATCGGCGCCCGCTTCCAGATCGGCGAGCATCTCGAGCGCGCCGAGGTAGGACTCGACGACGTACTGCGGCGGGGGAAGGACGTCGGCGACGAGGTCCTTGCTCTGCGCGATCCGCGCGTACTTCGGTCCCTCGACCTGCACCTCGGCGATCGTCCTCAGAGCGAACAGGGCGAAGACCCCGAACCCCGCGAGAAAGACGCCGACGAGGACGAACAGCCTCGTCGCGATCCGCAGAGTCCAGAGTCTTGCCATGCGCGACCCACCCCGAGCCCTGCCCCCGCGAAGTGTAGCCCCTTTGGATGCAACCCCTGACGGAACGAGCGAGCGATGGCGCAAAGAAAGAGGGCCGGCCCCGACGGGACCGGCCCTCGTCTTAACGGAGGGACATTGGCTTTGCTCTCGCGCCCCCGAACCCGCCGCGAGCGACCCTAGGCCTCGGCCTCGACCTTGACCTTCACCTTCCCGACCACCTCGCTGTGCAGCTTCACCGGCACCTCGAAGTCGCCGACCGTCTTGATCGGCTCGGCGAGGTCGATGGAGCGGCGGTCGATCTGGAGGCCGCGCGCGGCGAGCGCCTCGGCGACATCCATGGCGGTCACCGAGCCGTAGAGCTTGTCCTGCTCGCCGACCTTGCGCTTCAGCGCGACCGGCGTGTCGGAGAGCCGCTTTGCGACCGCCTCGGCCGAGGCCTTGAGCTTCGCCGCCTTGGCCTGCGCGATCTGCTTCTGGTGCTCGAGGTCCCGCACGTTCTTCGGGTTCGCCGCGACGGCGAGGCCGCGCGGGAGGAGGTAGTTCCGCCCGTAGCCGGGCTTCACGTCCACCACCTCGCCGCCCTTCCCGAGGTTCTCCACGTCTTCACGGAGGATGAGCTTCATGGCGTGCTCCTCTACATCTGGCCGACGGTGTAGGGCAGAACGGCGAGCATCCGCGCCCGCTTCACGGCGGTCGCCACCTCGCGCTGGTGCTTCGCGCAGTTCCCGCTGATGCGGCGGGGGATGATCTTGCCGCGCTCGGTCAGGAAGTACTTGAGCTGCCCCTGGTCCTTGTAGTCGACCTTCAGCGTCTTGTCGGCGCAGAACCGGCAGACCTTGCGCCGGCCGAAGCCGCGCCGACCGCCCTCGTCGCCGCCACGCTCGTCGCGATCCCCTCGGTCGCCGCGGTCCCCGCGATCGCCGCCGCGGAAGCCGCCACCGCCGAAGCCACCACCGCCGCCGCCACCGAACCCGCCCGGCCGCGAGCCGCCCATGCCGCCGTTGCCAAACTTCGAACCACCCATGTCAGGACGCGCCATGGCTCACTCCTCCGTCGCTTCGGCCGGCTCGGCCTCGAAGGGTTCCTCGCCGGGGACCTCGGTGCGCTCCTCGCGCGGCTTCTCTTCCTCGACCGGTGCGACCTTCACGTCGGCCTCGACCTGCCGGGCGTCGAAGTCCACGCCGTCGGCGAGCTTCACCGACTGGTACTTCGTCACCGAGTCGATCATCTTGAGATTGCGCTCGAGCTCGCCCACGAGGCCGGGCTTGCCCACGTACAGGCAGTGGATGTAGAGCGCCTTCTGGTTCTTCGCGACAGGGAAGGCGGTCTTCCGCTTTCCCTGGTTCGTGAACCGGATCACCTTGCCGCCCTCGCGCTGCACCACGCCGCGCAGGCGCTCCTTGATCTCCTCCACCTGATCGTCGGGCGTCTCCGCCCTGAGCAGGTAGATCGTCTCGTACTCGCGCACGAGCTTCTGCTGCTTCGTCTCAGCCATTGTGCTCCCCTCGGGTTCAAGAGCGGCGGTTCGCCCGCCGCGAGGAGTCCTCTTCGCTCCCCCGCCGACCCCATGCCGGCGAGGGTCCTGCTCTCACTCCGCCGCCCGCGGGCGGCGGTTCACCTGGTTCATCGCCTTGGCGGCGCCCAGCTCGACGCAGAGCTGCGCCGCCTCCGCAGCGCGCGCGACGGATTCGTCCACCTCGGCCTCGTCCGCCTTCTTCCACGGCCCGAGCACCCAGTCCGCCGGATCGATCGCCGGCGGTGGACGCCCCACCCCGACGCGGACGCGGGCGTACTCGCGGGTCCCGACGTGGGCGTTCACGCTGCGGATGCCGTTGTGACCGCTGTCGCCCCCGCCGATCTTGAGCTGGACGCGGAAGGGCTCGAGCTCGACGTCGTCGTGCACGACGACGAGGTCGTCGGGGCCGAGCTTCCAGAAGCGCAGCGCGCCCCCGACCGCCTCGCCCGAGTGGTTCATGTAGGTCTGGGGCTTCATGACCCAGACCTTCTCGTGGGCGGTCCGCGCTTCGGCGAGCTCGGCCGCGAACTTGCGAACGGTGAACTCCGCCCCGAGCGCACGCGCGATGCGATCGGCCACGAGGAAGCCGACGTTGTGGCGCGTGCGCGCGTACTCGGGACCGGGGTTCCCAAGACCGACGACGAGCTTCAAGGGCGACCCTACTTCTTGCCCTTCTTGCCCTCGCCCTCGCCCTTGGCCGGAGCCGCGCCGGCTGCGGCCGGGGCCGCTCCGGCGGCCGGAGCCGCTCCGGGCACGGGGGCAGCGCCCGCAACGGGCGCAGCGGCGCCCTCGGCCGGGACCGCACCCGGGACGGCCGCCGGCGCAGCGACGACCTCCTCCTTCTCGGGCACGGCCACGAACGCGACGACGTAGTCGGTCGCGTACCTGAACTTGCAGCCCTCGGGGGGCTTCAGCTGCGAGACGTGGATCGACTGGCCGATCTTGAGGTTCGTGACGTCGACCTCGATCTGGACCGGGATCTTCGCGGGCAGCGCCTCGAGCACGATCTCGTGCGTCGCGATCGAGAGGATGCCGCCCTCGGTCTGGCCGACGGCGCGGCCGGTCGTCACGACGGGCACGTCGACGCGAACCGGCTCGTCGAGCTTCACCTCGAGGAAATCGGCGTGGAGGAGCTTCCGGGAGACCGGATCGACCGTGTAGTCCTTGAAGAGGACGTGCTTCTCGGCGCCGTCCATCGCGAGCGTGAGGACCGTGTTGAAGCGGTGCGGGGTCTCGATCGCCTTCATGAGCGCGGCCGGATCCACCGAGAGGTGGGTCGGATCGCTCTTGCGCCCGTAGACGACGGCGGGGATGAGGCCCTTCTGACGCAGGCGGCGCGCCGGGCCCTTGCCCTTCTCTTCACGGTGCTGCGCGGTGACGGTGCTGGCCATCTGTCCTCCCAATGGACTCGTCCGGGCGATCGCGTCGCCGGGCGCGAGGGGCCGGAGATCGAGTCGCCGGCCCTGGGGTGTTTAGGGGACCCCTCGACGTCCGAGGGGCCGCAGGAACGCGGGTGATTAGCGGAGATCCCGCGAAACGTCAAGAGGTTCGCGGACGCGAACCTACGTGGACGTGGACCTGGACGTGGTCCTGGACCTGAACCTAGACCTGGTCCTCGACCTCGACCTCGTCGAAAGTCGAAGTCCAGGTCGACGACCACGTCCACGTCGAGGTCGGGCGATCAGGCTCTGGTCAGACCGGCTCGAGCCAGCCGTGCCGGTCGGTCGCGTCGCCGCGCTGGATGGCGCCGAGAATGCCGCGGAGCTTCTCGCCGAGCGCACCCGGGCCAGGCGCAGGGAGCTGCAGCGCCTCGCCGCCCCACGCCAGCTCGCCGATCGGCGCGACGAGGGAGGCCGTCCCGGTCCCGAAGACCTCCTCCAGCGTGCCCGCCTTCCGTGCCGCGGCGATCTCCGCGAGCGTGACGCGCCGCTCCTCGACCGGGACGCCCTCGTCGCGGCACAGCTCCACGACGCAGTCGCGCGTCACGCCGGGCAGGATCGTCCCCTCGAGCGCGGGCGTGACCACGCGCCCGCCGATCTTCGCGAAGAAGTTCATCGTCCCGATCTCCTCCACGAAGCGGTGCTCCGCCCCGTCGAGCCACAGGACCTGGTCGAAGCCGCGCGCCTTTGCCTCCTCGGCGGCCTGCAGGCTCGCCGCATAGTTGGCGGCGGCCTTGGCGGCGCCGATCCCCTCCGCGCGCCGCGCGCGCCCGCTCCTGCTCGACCCAGATGCGGAGGGGCCGCGGCGGCCCGGAGAAGTAGCCCGCCACCGGCGAGACGATCACGGAGAAGAGGCAGCGCTTCGCGGGGCGGACGCCGAGGAACGCCTCCGCCGCGAACAGGAACGGCCGGACGTACAGCGAGGTCCCTGAGCCCTGCGGCATCCAGGCCGCGTCCTCGCGCAAGAGCGCCTTCACGCCTTCGAGGACGAGCGCCTCCGGCACCTCCGGGAGGCAGAGGCGCGCGGCGCTCCTGGCGAGCCGCGCGGCGTGCGCGCGCGGACGGAAGAGCGCCATCCCGCCGCCGCCCCGCCGGAACGCCTTCATGCCCTCGAAGGCCGCCTGGCCGTAGTGGAGGACGGAGGCGGCCGGGTCGAGCTGGAGCGGGCCGTACGGAACGATCCGGGCGGCCTGCCAGCCCTTCCCCTCCTCCCAGTCCGCGAGGAGCATGTGGTCGGTGAAGTGCTTTCCGAACCCCAGCTCGTCATCGCTGGGGCGCGGCCGGGGCCGGGTCGTGCGCTCGACGGCGATCGCCATGGTTCCTCCCGAACCAGGCGGCGTGCTAGGCTCGGGCCGCCGGGCAAAGGGTCAACAGCATTGACCGTTACCAGCCCCGGTCGAACCCGTCAACGTGCCCCGCCGCGACGACGCCCCCGCGCTCCTCTTCTTCGCCTTTCGCGCCCTGACCGCGGAGCCGGACCGGGTCCTCTCCGAGCGCGGGCTCGGCCGGGTCCACCACCGGATCCTCTACTTCATCGCGCGGAGCCCGGGCGTGCGCGTCGGGGGCCTGCTCGCCACGCTGGGCGTCTCGAAGCAGGCGCTGAACCGACCGCTGCAGCAGCTCGTGCGGCAGGGGCTCGTGGAGGCGCGGGTCCCGCCCGAGAACCGGCGCGCGAAGGAGCTGCGCCTCACGCTCGACGGCGCACGCCTGGAGCGGCGTCTCACCGGATCGCAGCGCCGCCGCTTCCGGCGGGCCTTCGGGAGCGCGGGCGCCGCCGCGGCGGCGGGGTGGCGGGACGTGATGCGCCGGCTCGCCGAGCCCTCCGCCCGGCGCCGGTAGCGCTCAAGGCACCGGCTCGCCGAGGTTCGCGACGGGCTGCACGTGCTCGCACATGCGCCACTGGTGCGTGTCGAGGACGACCGCGTCCCTGTACGTGCCCGCCGGCATGAGGAGCCGGCGCTCCCCGAGCAGCTTCTCGTCCGCGAGGATCGGCACGCCGAAGACGGCGAGCGGCGGCTCTGCGCCCGCCTCGCAGGGCTGGAACGCGGCGGCGAACTCCGCCTCCGGCACGAGCTCCGCCGCCGTGGCGGTCGCCTCCTCGAGGATCCCGAGCCGGACACGATCGACGGCGGCGACGACCGCGATCGCGAGCCGGCCGTCGAGCTTCACGATCACGGGCTTCGCGACGCGGTGACCGCTCACGTGCTCGGCCGCGGCGAGGTCCTGCGCCGTGACGACGGCTTCGTGGGTGTGGTGCTCGAATCCGGGGTGATGCTCCCGTAGGTGCGTCTCGACGATCGCTGGGATCATGATCGTTCCTCCGCAGGGTGGATCCTTCACCCCATATTGTGCGCTGGCGCACGGGGAGGTGGACGTCTCAGGCCCCGTACGGAGCGGGGCCCGCCGGGGCTGCTCGCGCGCCCGGCCGGACGGTTTCGGGGCACGGCCCGACGCTTCTCAGACGAACAGGCTCGAGAGCGAGTCGGCCTCGTGGATCCGGCGGATCGCCTCGGCGAGGAGGCCCGCCACGGTGAGGACCCGGATCTTCGGGCAGGCGGCGGCCGCGGGGGTGAGCGGGATCGAGTCGGTCACGACCACCTCCTCGATCGCGCTCTTCGTGATCCGGTCGACGGCCGGCCCGGAGAGGACCGCGTGCGTCGCGTACGCGTAGACCTTGATCGCGCCCTTGTCGACGAGCGCGTTCGCGGCCTGGGTGAGCGTCCCCGCCGTGTCGATCATGTCGTCGAGGAGGACCGCGATCTTGCCCTGCACCTCGCCGATGACGTTCATGATCTCGGCGACGTTGGGCTTCGTCCGCCGCTTGTCCACGATGCCGAGGGTCGAGCCGAGCCGCTTCGAGTAGGCGCGCGCGCGCTCGACGCCGCCCGCGTCGGGCGAGACGATCACGACGCTCTGCGCATCGCCGTCGAACCGCTCGTGCATGTGCTCGAGCAGGACCGGGGCGGCGTAGAGGTGATCGAACGGGATGCTGAAGAAGCCCTGGATCTGCCCGGCATGCATGTCCATCGAGACGACCCGGGTGACCCCGGCCGCCACGATCAGATCTGCCACGAGCTTCGCCGTGATCGGCACGCGCGAGGCGCTCTTCCGGTCCTGCCGCGCATAGCCGTAGTACGGGATCACGGCGGTGATGGACCCCGCGGAGGCGCGCTTCAGCGCGTCCGCCATGATGAGGAGCTCCATCAGGTTCGTGTTCGCGTCCGGCGAGGTCGACTGGACGATGAAGGTGTCGAGCCCGCGGACGTTCTCGCCGATCTCCACCTGGATCTCGCCGTCCGAGAACCGGCCCACGTCCGCCGGCGAGAGCGGTCGTCCCAGCTCCTGGCAGATCGCCTCCGCGAGCTTGCGGTTCGAATTCCCCGCGAACACCCGGTAATCGTGCCGGCGTCCGTTCGTCACCATGCGCGCTCCGCTCAGCCCCCGAAAGAGACGACGACGGTTCCGCTCCCGGTTCCGTCACGAGGGCGCCTTATACCGAAAGGGTCCGACGTCCGTCGACCCGAACGCCGCGGATTCGCGACGCGAAGCGTTACTCCTGCCGCGCGTCGGTTCCGGTCGGCCGGGGCGAGCCCTTCTGCAGCTCGCGCTCGTACTCGGCCAGGATCGCCCGCTCCATCCGCTCGCGGGTCTCGGAGTTGAGCGGGTGGGCGATGTCCTTGAAGGTGCCGTCCTTGCGACGCTTCGCCGGCATCGCGATGAACAGGCCGGTGTTTCCGTGGATGACCTTGAGATCCCGGATCACGAAACAGCCGTCGAGCGTGATCGTGACGTAGGCCTTGAGCTTTTCCTCGCTGACCGGGAAGACGCGGACCTCGGTGATCTCCATGGCGTAACCCTCGGTTGCCGTCGCACCGTCCGCACGACGATGACCTGCACCTTCGGAACTACGCCCCCTCCATTCTCGATGTCTCTGGCCGCCCTCTGCGCCTCCTTGCGATCGGGGAACACCCCAAAAAGCGTCGGCCCGCTTCCCGACATGATAGCAGCCCTCGCGCCGCGACCGACAAGGCACCCGAGCGCGGCGCGGAGCTCCGGGCGCCGTGCCAGGCAAGGCTCCTCGAGGTCATTCCCCAGCAACATCGGCCGATAATGGCCGCCGCGCCGTGGCAGGGGCGCCCGCCCGCCGCCGCGCGCGTCGTCGAGCCACGCGTACGCTTCGCCCGCCCGGATGGCGAGCGCGGGATCGGGCGGGTACAGCAGCACGAGGTCGAGCGCCGGCACGCGCGCAGGGGTGAGCCGCTCCCCGCGGCCTCGCGCCCACGCGGGTCCCGGGCCGAGGAAGAACGGAACGTCGGAACCGACGGCGAGCGCGATCTTCCCCAGCGCACGCCGGTCGCGGATGCGGAACGCGCGGGCGAGGATCCTGAGCACCGCGGCGGCGTCGGAGGATCCGCCGCCGAGCCCGGCGGTGACGGGGATCCGCTTCTCGATCCGGATCGCGATCCCGCGGTCCACCGCGAACCGTTCGCGGAACAGCGCGGCGGCGCGCGCGGCGAGGTTCGCCGGGCCATCGAGCTCCGGTCTTTCCGCCACCGAGCAGGTGACGGGCCCCGGGCGTGCCGAGATGCGAACGTCCACCCGGTCGGCCAGGTCGAGCGGGACCAGCAGGGTCACGACGTCGTGGTAGCCGTCGGGGCGGCGCGGACCGACCCGCAGGACGAGGTTGACCTTCGCCGGGGCGAGCGTGGAAAGGCGCACCGGGTTCCCGTGTACCACACCGCGCGGGTCTCCCCTTGTCCTCCACGCAGCGCTCGTGGTTTCGTCGCCGCCGTGCGCGACCGGAGCTACGAGAGCGTCCCGTACCGGCTCTCGGAGATCGAGCACCGCTACGGCCCGCAGGTCCACCTCGTCGCGAGCCCTCTCCGGCTCGGGCAGCTCGCCACCCTCTGCGCGAAGGAGACCGGGCAGCCCACCATCAACCGGCTCGTCCGGTCGCTGTACGAGGACCTGATCCGCACCGTGCTCGACGCCGAGTTCCCGCGGCGGCGGGTGGCGGTCCCGACGCGCATGATCGACACCTCGCCGCAGGCGATCTTCGAGGGCGAGGTCATCGACCGCCACGTCCGAGCCGTGACCGTCAACATCGCGCGCGCAGGGGCGATCCCGTCCCAGGTGACCTACGATCTCCTGAACGAGACGCTCGAGCCGAGCCTCGTCCGGCAGGACCACATCATCATGAGCCGGATGCTCGGAGCGAACGAGGAGGTCGTCGGGGCGGGGATCGGCGGCATGAAGATCGGCGGCGACGTGGACGGTGCGTTCCTGCTCTTCCCGGACCCGATGGGCGCGACCGGGTCCTCGCTCGCGACGGCGATCGACACCTACAAGGCGCGCGTGGCCGGGACACCGCGGCGGATCGTGAACGTTCATCTGGTGGTGACCCCCGAGTACCTCCGCCGGATGACCCGCCAGCACCCGGACGTCGTCGTGTACGCCCTCCGGCTCGACCGCGGCCTCTCGCCGCCCGAGGTGCTCGCGAGCGTCCCGGGCACGCGCTGGGACGAGGAGCGCGGGCTCGACGATCACCAGTACATCGTCCCCGGCGGCGGCGGCTTCGGGGAGATCATGAACAACGCCTTCGTATGACGATGTGCTCTGGAGGTCGGGTGGACGTCCTCATCCCGGAGGCGGACGTGCGCGCGCGCGTGCGGGCGCTCGGGGAGCAGATCGCCCGCGACTACGCGGGCCGGTCCCTGGTCGTGGTCGGGGTCCTGAAGGGAAGCTTCATCTTCCTCGCCGACCTCGTTCGCGCCATCGACCTGCCGCTCACGGTGGACTTCATCGGCATCTCGTCGTACCAGGGCACGAGCTCGACGGGCGTCGTGCAGATCACGAGCGACCTCGGCCGTCCCATCGAAGGAAAGGACGTGCTCCTCGTGGAGGACATCGTCGACACCGGGCTCACCATGCGCTACCTGCTCGAGAACCTCGCCACCCGGGGACCCGCGAGCCTGAAGGTGTGTGCGCTTCTCGAGAAGCCGACCCGCGCCCGCGTGAACGTCCCCATCGACTACAGGGGGTTCGTGATCGGGGACGAGTTCGTCGTCGGCTACGGTCTGGACCGGGACGGACGGATGCGAAACCTGCCGTTCGTCGGCGTCCCGCGCACCTGAGCACGCTGGGAGAAGAGATCGACATGGACGACACCACTGTGGCCGGCCGCGCCGGCGGAACCTTGAAGTCGGCGATCGCCTGGGTCGCGATCCTGGGGCTCCTCGCGCTCGTGGCCTGGCTCGCGTCCGAGCGGAACGCGCGCTCCTGGCACCTCGTCCCGTCCGAGGGACGCCTCGTGGTGATGCGCGGGCTCATGCTGCCCGCGGGCCGTGCCGCGTTCACGAGCTCGGATCCCGCGCTCGCGCAGGCGTACGCGCCGGTCGTCCCCCCGCCGGGAAAGACGCTGCCCGCGGAGCGGACCTTCGAGGAGCGGGGGCTCCTCGACCAGGCCATCTACGAGCTCGTCTCCGGGTGGGCGCGAGAGGAGATCGCCGCGGGCGATCCGGCTCGCCTCGAGCGCGGCCTCGGCTACCTCGCGCGCGCCGAGAAGCTCCCGGGCCTGTCTCCCTCGCAGCGGGAGGATCTCACCGCGCTGCGGGCCGAATCGGCGTACCAGGAGGCGATGCGGTTCCTCTCGCGCGCGGTGGACGAGCTGCGAGAGGCGTCCGACCGGCTCCGCCGCGCGGCGTCGTCCCGTTCGCCGCACGCGGGCGAAGCCGGTGTCCTGCTGCGCGAGGTCGAGCCCGCGGTCGACGCCGCCGCCGGGGCGCTGCGCCGGATCACCGAGCGTCCCGCCCCGGAGCCTGCTCCGGAGCCGCCGCGCGCCGCTCCGGCCGATAGCGGGAGGTAGCGGCGGCCAGCCGTGCGCGCGCCCGCCGGGCCGACCGGCGCTCCGCCCGCCCGCCGGCCCGGTGTAACATCTGGGGGCCATGGTTTCCTTCTACGCCCGGAACGCCGCGGGAGATCTCCTCGCGCGCTACAGCTTCCTCGAGCCGCTCCTCGCCGGGAAGCGGGTGCTCGAGGTCGGCGCGGCGCGTGCGACGGACGGCGGCAGCGCGCTGTTCCTGGCGGAGCGCGGCGCTGCGGCGGTCCTGTCGCTCGAGCCGGCCGAGGACGATCTCGCCGCGGCGCGCGAGGCGGGCCACCACCCGTTCGTCCAGTTCCGCGCCGGGGCGCCCGAGGAGCTGCGCTCGGCCACCTTCGATCTCGTGCTCGTCGCCGACGGTGCGGCGCTCGCTCGCGCGCCCGATGCCCTCGCGACGTTCCGGCGCCTGCTCGTGCCGGGCGGCAGGCTCGTCACGGCCATCCCCGCCGGTGGGGCAGGGCTCGCCGAGGTGGCCGGGGAGCCGGCTCCATCCGATGCGCCTCCGTACGAGGGGTTCGTCGGGGCGCTCGCCGATCAGTTCGCCCTCGTCGAGGTCGCCACCCAGTCCGCGACGGTCGGGTGGGTGCTCGCGCTCGCGGCCGACGAGGAGGACCCCGACATCGCGATGGACGGGACGCTGGCCGGGCCGGCCGAGGCCGCGGCGTACGTCGCCATCTGCGGCGACGAGCCCTGCGGTCTGTCCGGGCTGCAGGTCGTCGCGCTCCCGGTGCAGCCGCTCGTGGAGGCCGCGTCGGAGTCGCGCGGGGCGTCGGCGGAGTCGAGCCGCCGCTTCGACGCGGCGGAGGCGGAGCGCGACGAAGCGCTGGCGCAGCTCGCCGCGAGGGCCGAGGCGCTGATCCAGGCGGTCGCCGAGCGCGACGACGCGGCGGCGGCGCGGGACGCGGCCCGCGCGGAGCGGGATCAGGCGCTGCAGGGACGCGAGACCGCCCGGGCGGAGCGGGACGAGGCCATCTCGGCGCGCGAGGCGGCGCTCGCGACGGTGGCGCAGGCGCACGGCGTGCACGAGGGCGCCTCGGCCGAGCTTGAGGAGGCGCGCGCCGCGCGCGTCGCGGCGGAGCAGTCCCTGGCCCGTCTCCGCTCCGAGGCAGCGATGGTCGCCACTCGTGCCCGCGAGCTCGAAGCGCTCCTCGAGACGGAGCGCGAGGCGGCGTTCGACGCGCGGGCCGCGCTCGATCGCGCCCAGGCGGCCGAGGCGGAGCGGGCGCGCGAGGCCGATCAGGCGCGCGTTCACGTCCAGGCCGCCGCGGAGGGGCAGGCGCGCCTCCAGGCGGAGCTCGCCGAGCGCCGCAGCTCCGCGCTCGAGGCGGAGGCGGCGCTCCGGGCGGCGCGCGCGGAGTCGCAGGCGGCGAAGTCCGGCGTCGAGGCGGTGCTCGCGCGCGCGGTCGCTGCCGAGAGCAAGGTCGCTGAGCTCGAGGAGGCGCTCGAGGCGCGCGCCGGGGAGGACGACGAGGAGCGGCGCGAGGCCGACGTGCTCCGCGCGCGCGTGGCAGAGCTGGAGACCGCGCACGCGGACGCCCGCGTCGAGGCGGAGCGGCTCGCACGCGAGCTCGAGGAGGCCCGGGCGCGCGCGGCGGTCGCGGAGGAGCGCGTGTCATCCGGCGCGGACCCCGAGGAGCTCGCGGCGGCGCGCGCGGAGCGGGACGCGGCGCGGGCCCGGGCGGACGAGGAGCAGGCAGAGCTCGCGCGGCTCCGCGCCGAGGCGGCGGCGCGCGAGGAGGCCGCGCGCGAGGAGGGCGGGGTGCGGGAGGCGCTCGAGGCGCACGTGGCAGAGCTCGGCGCGCGCCTCGAGAGCGAGGAGGAGCGGGTCCGGATCGCGGAGGCGCAGGCCGCCGCGGCGCGCGCGGAGTCCGAGAGCGCGGCGGACGCGGCGCGGCGCGCAGCGGACGAGGAGGCCGCGGGGCGCAGCGCGGCGGAGGAGAAGGTCCGCGGCGCGGAGGCCCGGGCCGAGGCGGCCGAGGCGCGGCTCGCCGTGCTGGACGCGCAGGCGGGCGCCGCCGCGGGGACCGATGCCGCTGCGGAGCTCGCCGCGGTACGGGCGCGCCTCGACGCGTCGGAGCGCGCCCGGGCGACCGCGCAGGAGGAGGCCGTGAGCGCGCGGAGCGCCGCCGACACCGCAGAGGGTCAGGCTGCGGAGCTCGAGGCCGAGCTGCAGGCCGTGCGCTGGGAGAAGGACGAGGTGGAGGAGCGGCTGGAGGCGGCACGCGCGGCGAGCGCGGTGGGATCGGCGGGCGACGTGGCGCGGCTGCGCGAAGAGGTGGCCACCCGCACCGGCGAGATCGCGCTCCTCAGGAAGGAGCTCGCGCAGAAGGAGGCGATCATCGGCGAGCTGACGGCGCGGCCGGACCCGGCCCCCGCTGCCGCGACGGACGGCGTCCCGGCGAAGGTGAAGGAGCTCGAGGATGCGCTCGCTTCCGCGCTGCGCCGCGCCGCGGACGCCGAGGCCGCAGCCGAGGCGGGCAGGGCGACCCCATCCGCCGCGCCGCCGCCGGCCGATGCTGCGGAGGCGCTCCAGAAGGTTGCGCACGAGAAGGAGGCGCTCGTCGGACAGATCGCCGAGCGCGACCAGAAGATCACGCGGCTGCAGCGCGAGATCACGGACAAGACGGAGCGGCTGGGGCGGCTCGCGAAGGAGATGGGCGAGCTGAAGGCGAAGGGGTTGGGCAAGATCTTCCGCTGAGCCGGGGAGGCACCGGCCGCGTGATAAGGTGATCGGGCATGAGCGAGACACGCCGATACGAGCGGATCGAGATCGAGCTGCCCTGCCGGATGTTCATCCCCGGCGAAGGCGGCCTGCGGTTCGAGGCGTTCTGCACCTCGACGAACCTGGGCCTGGGCGGTGTCTTCGTCGCGACCTCGTTCCTCCTGAAGGAGGGGGTCGAGGTGTTCATCGAGCTGGCGCTCCCCGACGGGCCGCTCGCCATCCGGTCCCGGGTCGCTCACGCGGTCCAGCTCGACGACCCCCAGCTCACCACGGGGATGGGGATCGAGTTCCTCGATGTCGACGAGCACGGGCGCGAGACGCTCCTGCGCTACTTCACGCCGGTCCGGTACGAGCAATTCTACGGCGTCTTCGTGGAGGAGTTCCCGCACCTCAAGAAGTCAGTGCCGCTCCGGGACGTGTCGCTCGTCCTGAACCTCTGGGAGGAGTGGAAGATCAAGAACGAGGGCGGGCCGGCGTCGACCGCGTCCGGCGCTCCCCCGGCGCCGCCCCACGGCCGCGCGCCGCCCGACGGCGGCCGCGCGCCGGGCCCAGGCGCACCTGCCGGGCGCGCCCGCGGCAGGCGCTGATACGCCAGGAGCGCCCGCCGTCCGACGATGAGCAAGGTCCGGCTCGCGCTGCTGTGGCACATGCACCAGCCTCCGTACCGGGAGGCGGAGACCGGCGAGGTGCTCCTGCCGTGGGTGCGCCTCCACGCGACGCGCGCCTACAACGACATGGCATGGATCCTGGAGCGGCACCCGGGCGTGCGCTGCACCGTGAACTTCACGCCCGTCCTGCTCGAGCAGCTCGGCGACTACGTGGAGGGGCGCGCCCGCGACCGGTTCCTCGAGCTCACCGCCCGGCCCGCCCCGGACCTCGCGCCGGAGGAGCGGCAGGCGCTCCTGCGCAGCTTCTTCATGGTGGACTGGGACCGGCACATCCGACCGGTGCCTCGCTACTGGGAGCTCTTGCAGAAGCGCGGGCGCGACGTGCGCCACGCGGATGTCGCGCGGCTCGCCACGTCGTTCGGCGACGACGAGCTCACGGATCTCCAGGTCCACTTCAACCTCGCCTGGATGGGATTCGCGGCGCTCGCCGACGACGAGGGGCTCCGCGCGCTCCGCGACAAGGGGCGCGGGTTCGGGCGCGAGGACGTCGACACCGTCCTCGCGGCGCAGCGCCGGATCCTCGCCGAGATCATCCCGCGCTGGCGGCGGCTCTCGGAGCGAGGGCAGGTCGAGCTCTCGACCACTCCCTACTACCACCCGATCCTGCCGCTCCTCTGCGACACCGACGCCGCCCGCCGGGCGCTCCCCGGGATCCCGCTGCCGCCGCGGTTCGCGCATCCCGAGGACGCGCGCTGGCACGTGCGCGAGGCGATCCGGTCGCACGCCCGGCACTTCGGAGCGCCGCCCGCCGGGATGTGGCCGGCCGAGGGATCCGTCTCGCCCGAGGCGCTCGAGGTGCTCGCCTCCGAGGGCGTGCGATGGACCGCGAGCGACGAAGGGGTGCTGCTCCATTCCCTGCCGAGCGACGCTCCCCGCCTGCGCTCGCTCTACCGACCGTGGAAGGTGGCCGCCGGGGCCGCGGAGATCGCGATGCTGTTTCGCGACCGCTCGCTCTCCGACGTCATCGGCTTCACCTACGCGCGCGTGCCGGCGAAGGATGCGGTCGCGGACTTCGTGGCCCACGTCGGCGCGATCGGCGACGCGTGGGAGCGGGAGGGGCACCCCGGCCCCGCGACGGTGGGCGTGTTCCTGGACGGCGAGAACGCCTGGGAACACTACCCGGAGTCCGGTCGCGAGTTCCTCGACCGGCTCTACTCCGCGCTCGGCGCGAACGACGCGATCGAGACGGTGACGCTCTCGGACGCGGCGCTCGACGCGCCGGGCCCCGCGATCCCGCGGATCCACTCCGGATCCTGGATCGAGGCGTCGTACCGGATCTGGATCGGCCACGGCGAGGACCGCCTCGCCTGGGCCGCGCTCGGCCGCGCCCGAGACGCGGTGACGGCGGCGGAGCGCGCCGGGGCGGATCCCGCCCAGGTCGAGGAGGCGCTGCGCCACGTCCACGCGGCCGAGGCGTCCGACTGGTTCTGGTGGTACGGCGAGGACTTCACCACGGAGCTCGCGGCGGAGTTCGACGGGCTGTTCCGCGGTCACGTGATCCGCGCCGCCCTGCTCGCGGGCGCGAACCCGCCGTCCGAGGCGCTCGCGCCGATCAAGCAGGCCGGCGGGATGCCGGCGACCGGCATCGAGGCGAAGCCCCTGCGCGAGCCCACGTTCCTCCTCACCCCGACGCTCGACGGCCGCGAGACGACGTTCTTCGAGTGGCAGGGCTCGGGCCTGTACCGGCCGGGGCAGCACCGCGGGTCGATGTACGGCGGCGCCCAGGCGTTCCACGTCCTCCAGTACGGCTTCGACCTCGGCGCGCTGTACCTGCGGCTCGATCCCGCCGAGTCCCCCGCGCGCGCCACCGAGGTCGCCACGCGCGTCCGCGTGGTCGTGCTCGCGGCGGACCGCCAGACCGCCATCGACTTCCCGCTCGCGCCGGACGGGCAGGTGCGCTCCGGGCGCCGCCGCACGGAGGAGATCGGGCAGGCGGCGTTCGCGCAGGTGCTCGAGATCGCGCTCCCCTTCGCGCCGCTCGGGCTCGCGCCGGGGATGAAGCTCGCGCTCTCGGTCCACGTGCTCCGCGGCGAGGTCGAGGTCGAGCGGTTGCCGCGGTACGGATATCTCGCCTTCACCGTGCCGGACGCCGACTTCGAGCACGTGAACTGGAGGGTGTGAGGGCATCGCGTGGCGCGCGACCTGGTCCTGGACCTGGACTTCGACTTGGACCAGGTCGAGGTCCACGTCCACGACCACGACCACGTCGAAGTCCACGATCAAGCCGCGTGGAAGGCGCTATGACTGGTCCGTGACGTCTTCCGACGAGACCCGGAGCCGCCCGCCCGGAGACGCGCCGAGAGGCGGCGACGCCTGCCTGGTGTTCGTCGAGGGCGAACAGGTGCTGGGGCTCTGCGTGCCGCTGTGCGACGAGGTGGTGCTCGGCCGCGATCCGGGCTGTGCCGTGCCCCTCTTCGCGGATGACGTCTCCCGGCGCCACGCCCGCGTCGCCGCGGACGGCGGCGGTCACCTGCTCGTCGACCTCGACTCGACCAACGGCACGTGGGTGAACGGGCGCGAGGTGCGCGTCCACCGGCTCTGCGCGGGAGACCGGGTGCGCCTCGGCGCGTTCGTCGCCCACTACGTGGCGGCCGGCGATCCGGAGGGGCGGCAGCTCGCGGATCTCGCGCTCGCGTCGCGCCGCGATCCCCTCACCGCGCTCCCCAACCGGCGCGCGTTCGACGAGGACCTCGCGCGCGAGGCGGCGCGCGCGGCGCGGGCGGGGACCCCGCTCGCGGTGATCGTGCTCGACGTGGACCGGTTCAAGACGGTGAACGACGTGCACGGCCACGCCGCCGGCGACGCGGTGCTGCGGCAGCTGGCCGCCCGATCCGCGCGCACGATCCGGACGGGCGACGTCCTCGCGCGCCTCGGGGGCGAGGAGTTCGGGATCCTCCTTCCCGGGGCGGACCTCGCGCGTGCCGTGGATGCGGCGGAGCGGCTGCGGTGCGCGCTCGCGGCGGCTCCGATGCAGGTCGCGGCGGAGGCGCTCGCCGTGACCGCCTCGTTCGGCTGCGCGGAGCTCGCTGCGGGCGAGGCGCCTGCCGCGCTCCTCGCACGGGCGGACGCCCGGCTCTACGAGGCGAAGCGGGGCGGGAGAAACCGGGTCGCGTCGTGACCGGCGGAACGCAGATCCACGTCCCGGGCATTTGAGACTGCGGGGGAGGGGTGCGGCGGGTTATCCTCGCGACCGCCGTGAAGAACCGCTCCGCGCTCGCGATCCTCTTCGTCATCGTCTTCATCGACCTCCTCGGCTTCGGGATGGTCATCCCCGTGATGCCGCTGTACGCGGAGCGGCTCGGCGCATCGGACGCGTGGGTCGGGCTCCTCTCGGCCGGGTACTCGCTCATGCAGTTCGTGTTCGCGCCCATCTGGGGACGCCTCTCCGATCGAGTCGGCCGCCGCCCGGTCCTGCTCGCCTCGATCGCCATGACCGCGCTGGCGTTCGCGCTGTACGGAGCGGCCTCGAGCTTCCAGACCCTTCTCCTCTCGCGGCTCTTCGCCGGCGCTGCCACGGCCAACATCGCCATCGCGCGCGCCTTCGTCGCCGACGTGACGCCGCCCGAAGGCCGCGCGAAGGGCATGGGGCTCATCGGCGCCGCGTTCGGCCTGGGCTTCGTGCTCGGGCCCGTGCTCGGCGGCGTCCTCTCCGGATACGCGCTCTCGCTCCCGCCGTACACCGCCGCGGTCCTCGCGGCGCTCAACGGCGTCGCCGCCTATTTCGTGCTGCCCGAGCCCGAGGAGCGCGCCGTCCGCGACGAGGCGCGCCGCACCCGGTTCGGGGCGTTCTTCTCCGAGATGAGGCGGCCCGGCATCCGGCGGATGATCTGGATCTACGCCCTGACGGTCCTCGCCTTCAGCGCGATGGAGTCCACCTACGCGCTCCTCGTGACGAAGCGCTACCAGTTCGATCTGAGCCACGTGAACTACCTGTTCGCCTACATCGGCGTGCTCGTCGTGATCGTGCAGGGGGGCATGATCGGGCGGCTCACGCGCGCGTTCGGCGAGAAGAAGCTGCTCGTCGCCGGGCTCGTCCTCCAGACGCTCGCGCTCGCGGCGCTGCCGTTCGCGGCCACGAACCTCGGGCTCGTCCTCGCGACGGCCCCGCTCGCCATCGGGAGCGGCCTGTCGCAGCCGTCCCTCGCGTCGCTCCTGTCGCGGTTCGCGGCGGCGGACGACCAGGGCGGTACGCTCGGGATCGGGGAGTCCGCTGCCGCGATCGGGCGCGTGGTCGGGCCGGTCTCGGGGACCTGGACGTTCCAGAATGCGTCGATGGCCTTCCCGTACCTCAGGGGCGCAGCGCTGATGGTCGTGAGCGCGATCTTCGCCGCGGCGGTGCGTCCGGGCGACGTCGCCCGGAAGGAGCTGGCCGATGCCGGAGCTGCGTAGGGACCCGATCGTCGGCCGGTGGGTGATCATCGCCACCGAGCGCGCGCGCCGACCGAGCGATCTGCAGCACCCGCCGCCGTCGCCGCAGCCGGCGCTCTGCCCGTTCTGTCCCGGACACGAGGACAAGACGCCGAGCGAGGTCTACGTCTCGGGGCGCTCACCCTCCGCGCCGGTCAACTCCCCGGGCTGGAAGGTCCGCGTCGTCCCGAACCGCTTCCCGGCGCTCAAGATCGAGGGAGAGCTCGACCGACAGGCCGAGGGCATCTACGACCGGATGAACGGGATCGGCGCGCACGAGGTGATCATCGAGACGCCGCAGCACGGGCGTGCGCTGAAGGATCTCTCCCCGGCCGAGCTGACCGAGGTGCTCTTCGCGTTCAAGGCGCGCGTGCTCGACCTCCGCAACGATCTGCGCTTCCGCTACATCCTCCTGTTCAAGAACCATGGCCACCTCGCCGGCGCGTCGCTCGACCACTCGCACTCGCAGCTCATCGCGCTCCCCGTCGTGCCGCGCCAGGTCATGGAGGAGATCGAGGGCGCGAGGCGCCACTACGAGCTGAAGGAGCGCTGCATCTTCTGCGACGTCGTGGGGCAGGAGCGCCGGGACCGTTCGCGCCTCATCCACGAGAACGACGAGTTCGTGGTGTTCGCTCCGTACGCGCCGCGGAGCCCGTTCGAGACCTGGATCGTCCCGAAGCGGCACGAGTCCAACTTCGAGGCGGAGCCGAAGGAGCGGCTCGGGCTGTGCGCCCAGGCGCTCGCGACGACCGCGCGCCGGCTCGCCTCCGCGCTCGCGCGATCCTGCCTACAACTTCATCATCCACTCGAACCCGCTCCGCGACGCCTCTTCGCCGAGCTACCACTGGCACCTGGAGATCATGCCGGCGCTCACGCAGGTGGCCGGCTTCGAGTGGGGAACCGGATTTCACATCAACCCCGTGCCACCCGAGGAGGCGGCCGAGTTCCTCCGCAAGGTCGAAGGCTGACGCCCCGCGCGGCACCGTTCGCGCGAGAGACCTTTCCGCATGGAGATCCTGTTCGTCGCCTCCGAGGTCGCGCCGTGGTCGAAGACGGGCGGGCTCGGCGACGTCGCCTCCGCCCTCCCCAGAGCGCTCGCCGCGCGCGGCCACGCGGTCGCGGTGGTGACGCCGCGGTACGGCTCGATCGATCCGCGCCAAGCCGGGCTCGTCCGCAGGAAAGGCGCGCTCCGGGTGCGCGGAGAGGCCGTCCCCCTGTGGGTGAAGAAGGCCGGCGCGACGTTCGTGTTCGTGGAGAACGAGCGGCTGTTCGGATCGCGGCGCGGTCTCTACGCCGACGGTGGACGCGACTACGCCGACAACGCGGAGCGGTTCACGTTCCTCTCTCGCGCGGCGCTGGCGCTCCCGGGCGCGCTGCGGATGCGCCCCCGCATCGTGCACGCGAACGACTGGCAGACCGGGCTCGTGCCGTTCCTGCTCCGCCACGAGCACGCCCAGGATCCGGCGCTCGCGGCGGCGCGGACGGTGTTCACCATCCACAACCTCGCCTACCAGGGCGTGTTCCCGAAGGAGGTCGTCCCCCATCTCGGGCTGCCCTGGGACGTCTTCCGGCACGAGGCGATGGAGTTCTTCGACCAGCTCAGCTTCATGAAGGCGGGGCTCACCTTCGCCGACGCGCTCACGACCGTGTCCCCCACCTTCGCGCGGGAGATCCTGACGCCGGAGGGCGGCTTCGCTCTCGACGCGGTGCTCCGGCAGCGCCGGGCGGACCTTCACGGCATCCTGAACGGCATCGACGTGACGCAGTGGGATCCGGCGACCGATCCGCACCTCCCCGCGCACTACTCGGCGCGCAGCCTCGCCGGGAAGGCGCGCTGCAAGGCGGCCCTCCAGCGCGAGCTCGGCCTGCCGGCGCGGGCCGACCTCCCGCTGCTCGTGATGGTGTCGCGCCTCGCGGAGCAGAAGGGGCTCGACCTGGTGGTCGCGTCGCTCGCGGACCTGCTCGCGCGCGACGTCCAGCTCGCGGTGCTCGGGAGCGGCGACCGCCGTTTCGAGGAGGCGCTCGCGGGCGCGAGCCGCGATCGGCCGGACCGGATGGCAGCGCGGATCGGGTTCGACGAGGGCCTCGCGCACCGGATGGAGGCGGGGGGCGACGCGTTCCTCATGCCGAGCCGGTTCGAGCCGTGCGGCCTGAACCAGATGTACAGCTTGCGGTACGGCACGGTCCCGGTGGTCCGGGCGGTGGGCGGCCTCGAGGACACCGTCGAGGACTACGACGGCTGGAACCGGGGCACGGGGTTCAAGTTCCGCGACTACGCGCCCGCCGCGCTGCTCCTCGCGGCGCGCCGCGCGCTCGACACCTGGCGCGACCGGCGCGCCTGGAGGGGCCTCGTCTCGAGGGGCATGGCGCAGGACTTCAGCTGGGACCGGAGCGCGCGCAGGTACGAGGAGCTGTACGGGAGCATCGCGGCGCGAACCTGACGGCGGCGGGACGGCGGCGGCGGGACTACCTTCCAGGTATGCCGCGCAGGCGAGTTCCAGATCCGTTCGACGACGTCGAGCGCGAGGAGCCGGAGCCGACCGCCCGGCCGTCCGAGCGCGAGTCCCACGAGCTGGCGGAGGAGGACGACGAGAAGCTCGTTCCGCTCTCGAACGTCGGGGGCGCCGCACCCACGGCGCTCGGCCTCGACTCGGGGGGCAACCTCCCCGGCCCCCAGGACGACCTCTCGAACCTGTCCGAGCCGGAGCCGCCCGAGCCGCCCGAAGTGGGCGCGGTCCACGTGCACGAGCAGGAGCGACGCGGGCGGAGCAAGCGCTAGCTCATCAGCGAGGACGCGAGGTCACTCGAGCCCGCGCAGCCGCAGGTCGTCGTCGTCCTCGCCGTGAAGATGCCCGAGCTCGTGCAGCAGCGTCACCCGCACCTGCTCGGAGAGCTCGCGCCGGTCGCGCGCGAAGCGGAGCAGGTTCTTCCGGTAGAACACGATGGCCCGGCAGTGCGGCCCGTCCGCGGCGGTGCACGGCTCCTCGTCGGAGGGACCGCGGAAGAGCCCCAGGATCGACGGTGAGAGCGGCGGGTCGACCGCGACGAGATCGTCTGCGTCCGGCAGATCCTGGATCTCGATCGGCACGCTCTCGAGCGCGCGCCGCTCCTCGGGCGGGAGCGTGGCGACGGCGGTTCCCACCTCGCGGCGGAACGTCTCCTCGTCGACGCCGAGCTCGGGGGGAAAGTCGCTCGGAGCGAGCTTGCGGGCGCGGGCGAGGAGCCCGTCCGCGCGCGCGCGGTCGCCGCGGCGCTCCGCGAGAAGGCCGAGCTGGTGGAGCGCCCATGGGTCGTCCGGCGCGAGCTTGAGCGCGCGCTCGAACGCGCGCTGGGCCTCGTCGAAGCGGCACAGCTCGTACAGCGCGACGCCGCGCTCGTAGACCACGTCGGGGTCGTCCGGGAAGGCGGCGACCGCCTTCTCGAGGTGCGGCAGCGCGAGGTGGCTGCGGCCCAGATCGTTCTCCGCCATGCCCGCGACGAGCACGAGCCGCGCTGCGAGCACCCGGTCCCGTCGTGCGGTCGCGGCGCGGGCGCCGCGGAGGGCGTACTCGAGGCCGGCCTCGAGCGCGTCCCGCGCCGGCCCGAGCCGCCGGACATGGAGCTCCGCCGCGCCGAGCAGCGCCTCCGGATCGCCCGGGTCGACGGCGAGCGCGCGCGTCCAGGCGAGCCGGGCGTCGTCGAGCCGGCCGAGCGCGGCCATCGCGGCCGCGCGCTGGGTCAGCGCCGGAACGAGCCGCGGCGCGAGCCGGAGCGCCTCGTCCGCGCACGCGACCGCCCTATCCTTCGCGCCTGCTGCGAGCGCCTCTCGCGCCTCGGCGGCGAGCATCGCGGGCGGCGCGTCGGGCTCTGCCGGCAGGCACGGCTCCGGACGCGACGGCGAGCGCTCGGCGTCGACAGCGGGCCTGAGGGTGGCAGCCGGGGACGACGACGACGCCCGCGCGGACGGCGGCTGAGGCGGGGCTTCCTTGCTCGTGCACGCCGCCGAGAGGAGCAGGAGGCACACCGCGGGCCGGAGCAGGCGGGACATCGGCCGCGAGCTTGCCATGGACACGGACGGGAGGCCAGACGGGGGACCCCCGAGGCGGCGTGCGTGTGGGCCCTGCTCGGAGGTACGAGCAGGCGGTCGCCTGCCGACGCACGCTCGACCCCAGCGGGACGAGGACCGGGCGGGCGGAGGCTGGGACCATGCGCGCCATGCGCACCCTCTTCCTCGCCGCGATCGCCGCCACCGCCGCCTGCGCGCGCGCTCCCTCCGGCGCGCCGGCCCACCCCGATCTCGAGCTCCCAGGCGAGAGGCACCTCCGCAACGTCCGCCAGCTCACCTTCGGCGGCGAGAACGCGGAGGCGTACTTCAGCTTCGACGGGCAGCAGCTCGTGTTCCAGTCCACCCGGAACGGCGCCGCGTGCGACCAGGAGCTCGTCATGCGCATCGACGGCTCGGGCGTGCGGAGGGTCTCGACCGGCGGCGGCGTCGTCACCTGCGGCTACTTCTTCCCGGACGACGCGCGCATCATCTACGCGTCGACGCACGAGAGCCTGGGACCGGGGTGCCCGCCGAAGCCGGACCGTTCACAGGGGTACGTGTGGCCGCTCTACGATTACCAGCTGTATACGGCGAAGCCCGACGGCAGCGACCTGCGCCCGATCGCGCCGGCGCCGGGCTCGTACAACGCCGAGGCGACGGTCTCGAAGGACGGCTGGATCGTGTTCACGTCGACGCGGGACGGCGATCTGGATCTGTACAAGATGCGGCTCGACGGCTCCGGGCTCACGCGGCTCACGAGCACGCCGGGGTACGACGGCGGCGCGTTCTTCTCGCCCGACGGGAAGCGGATCGTGTGGCGGGCGAGCCGCCCTGCGGCGGGAGCCGAGCTCGACGACTACCGCGCGCTCCTCGCGAAGAAGCTCGTGCGCCCGCGCCGGCTCGAGATCTGGGTGATGAACGCCGACGGCACGGACGCGCGGCAGGTGACCACCCTGGCGGCCGCAAGCTTCGCGCCATTCTTCCATCCCGACGGCCGGCGCATCATCTTCGCCTCGAACGCCCGCGATCCGCGCGGACCGAACTTCGATCTCTACCTCGTCGGCGACGACGGGGCCGGGCTCGAGCGGCTCACGACGTACGAGGGGTTCGACGGGTTCCCGATGTTCTCGCCGGACGGCCGGCAGCTCGTGTTCGCCTCGAACCGGAACGGCAGGCAGCCCGGCGAGACGAACGTCTTCATCGCCGACTGGGCGGAGTAGGACGCCGGCCTCCGGGCTGCACGGCGCGGGGTCACCCGGAAGAGCGTTCACCGTAGGTGCACTCGAGGCGGTGGCCGGGGCGGCGGGCTCTTTCCGGGGGAGCGCCCCGCCCGGACGGCGTGCCGCGCGCCCGGTCGGGACGCATCGTCGCCCCAAAGTGACGGAAGCGCGTGCCCACGGCACGCGCTTCCTGGTGCGAGGCGACGTCTACTACTGGGGCTCGCTCATGGCGGGCTGCCTCATCGCGAGCCTCCCCATCGCCATCCTCTACAACCTGTTCCTCGACCGGTTCATCGCTGGGTTCACCGTCGGCGCGGTGAAGTGAGCGCACACCGGACGTGGCGGCGGGCGGTCCGCCGCGGAAGAATCGAGCCATGGCCGATCTCGCGAAGAACCCCGCTCCCATCCCCCTCCCGCTCCTCGTCGACGGCGCGCGCCGCTCCGCCGAGACGCCCGACACCCTGCCGGTCGTGGAGCCGGCCACCGGTCGGACGCTCGCGCTCGCGCCCCGCGGCGGCGAGCGCGAGGTGGACCTCGCCGTCCAGGCGGCGGCGCGCGCCTTTCCGGGCTGGCGCGGGACCCCGGTACCCGAGCGGGCGCAGGTGCTCTTCCGGTACAAGGCCATCCTCGAGCGTGAGCACGAGGCGCTCTCGGCGTCCGTGTCGCGCGAGAACGGCAAGCTCCTCGAGGACGCGCGCAACGAGGTGCGGCGCGGGATCGAGGTGGTGGACTTCGCGTGCGGCATGCCCACCCTCGCGCAGGGCCGGACGGTGGAGGGGATCTCGCGCGGCATCGACAGCCACACCTGGCGCGTGCCGGTCGGCGTGGTGGCCGGGATCTGCCCGTTCAACTTCCCCGCGATGATTCCGCTCTGGATGTTCCCCATCGCGATCGCGGCGGGAAACACGTTCGTCCTGAAGCCGTCCGAGCGGACGCCGCTCACGGGCCTCCGCCTCGCGGAGCTCATGCTCGAGGCGGGGCTCCCGCCCGGCGTCCTGAACGTGGTCCACGGCGCCCGCGAGGCGGTGGACGCGCTCCTCGATCACCCGCTGGTTCGCGCCGTCTCCTTCGTGGGCTCCGAGGGTGTGGCGCGCCACGTCTACGCGCGGGCGGCCGCGAGCGGAAAGCGCGTGCAGGCGATGGCCGGAGCGAAGAACCACCTCCTCGTCCTGCCCGACGCGGACCTCGATCTCACCGTGAACGCGATCATGGGATCGGCGTTCGGCGCCGCCGGGCAGCGCTGCCTCGCCGGGAGCGTGCTCGTCCCGGTGGGCGACGCGGCCGGGCCGCTCCTCGAGCGGGTCGCGAAGGGAGCGCGCGCGACGAAGGTGGGGGACCCGTTCGCCCAGGACTCGGCGATGGGGCCGGTCATCCGCGAGGACGCGCGGGCGCGCGTCCGGCGCTACATCGAGCAGGGGGTGCGCGAGGGGGCCGCGCTCGTCGTGGACGGGCGGGAGGCGCCCGGAGCGGCGGACGGGTACTTCATCGGCCCCACCCTGTTCGACGGCGTCTCGCCCGAGTCGGCGCTGGCGCGCGAGGAGATCTTCGGCCCGCTCCTCGCGACCGTGCGGGCGGGCACCGTCGAGGAGGCGGTCGCGCTCGCGAACCGCTCCCGGTTCGGGAACGCCGCATCGATCTTCACGACGAGCGGCCGCGCCGCCGCCTACTTCCGGCGAAACGTGGAGGCGGGCATGGTCGGCGTGAACGTGGGCGTCGCCGCCCCGATGGCGTTCTTCCCGTTCGCCGGCTGGAAGAGCTCGTTCTTCGGCAATCTCCACGCGACAGGCGAGGACGCCGTCCGCTTCTACACCGAGACGCGGACGGTCATCGAGCGTTGGTAGCGGGGGGACACTCGCCCCGCCTCCGCGGAGCTCGCGCCCCCCCGATCCCCCCGCTCGCATCGGTCTGACGAGCGCGCCGAGGAAAGCTAGGGGGCCTTCCGGAGGATCCCCGCGAGGCGCGCGGGCGAGAACGGCGCGAGGTCGACCGGCGGTGGGCGGCCCAGGATCGCCGCCGCGATCGCGTCCGCGGTGATCGGGGCGAGCAGGATGCCGTTGCGGGTGTGGCCGGTCGCATAGAGCAAGCCGGGGACGGTCCCCGGGCCCAGGATCGGCTCGCCGTCCGGGCTCGCCGGCCGGAAGTTCGACCAGGTCTCCACCACCGGCGCCCGCTCCAGCGCGGGGGCGATCCCGATCCCGACGTCGAGGACGTGCCGGAGCCCCCCTGCGGTGACCGCCTTCTCGAACCCGACCTCCTCCATCGTCGAGCCGCAGAGGATGCGCCCGTCCGGCCGCGGCACGACGTAGCCGTGGCCGGAGAACACGACGCGCGAGAGCAGCGGCGGACGCGTGTCGAGCACCGCGATCTGACCGCGCACCGGCCGGACCGCGCCCGCGGGCAGGCCGTGCCCCTCGACGAGCAGGCTCCAGCTCCCCGCTGCGAGGACCACCGCGCCCGCCTCGATCCGGCCGGACTCGTGCTCCACGCCGGTCGCGCGGCCTCCCTCGGTCACGATGCGCCGCACCTGGCCGGTGATGAAGGTCGCGCCAGCCCGGACGGCGGCGACGTAGGTCGCGCGCGCGAGCGCGCGCGGGTCGAGCGACGCCTCGTCCGCAAAGAACAGCGCGCCACGGGCCTCGGTCGAGATCGCGGGCTCGAGTCGCCGCACCGCGACGTCGTCGAGCACCTCGACCGGGAGCCGGTGGCGGAGGATCTTCTCCGCGCGCGCGGCGAGGATCTTCGCGTGGTCGTCGTCGAGCGCCACCTCCAGCGTCCCGAGCGTGCGCAGGGCGACCGACATCCCCGAGAGCGCCTCGACCTCGCGCGCGAACGCGGGATAGCGGGCGAGCGACGCGCGGCAGAGCGCGTAGAAGGGCCCCGGCTCGACCGCCTCGACGCCTGGCGAGAGGATGCCACCCGCGGCGCTCGAGGCCTCTGCGCCCGGCACCGCGCGCTCGAGGACGACCACCTTCTGCCCGGCCTCGGCGAGCCGCAGGGCCACCGAGGACCCCTGCACGCCCGCGCCGATCACGACGACGTCCACAGACATGGCGCGAGAGAGTACGCCCGCAGCGGGCCGTCCGGAAGCGCGGGACGCTCGCGCGACGACCCGGAGCGGGTCGCCGACTCACCGCGCGGAGGCGCCAGAGCCGCCGGCCGGGTCGCCGCTTCCACCGATGGGCGCGCTGCGGCCCGCCGAGGACAGGCCGTGAACGAGCAGGTCGAGGACGCTGCGCCGCCAGGTCTCCGGCTGGAGCGGCTCGGCCAGGAACGGCCGCGCCGCCTCCCGCGTCGACGCGACGAGCGCGGCGAGGCCGCCGACCGTCACGACGGTGAGGATGGGATCGATCGCCCCCGCCGCTCGGACCGGGAGCGCCGCGGCGGTGCGGCGCAGGGGCTCGAGGATCGAAGGGTCGGACGCCGCGAGCTGAGAGAGGTGGGGCGCGCCGTCGAGGTACTCGCGGATCAGGATCTGCGCCCCGGCCGGGTCCGTCATCATCGCGTCGAGGTAAGCCGCGACCACCGCGTCCGGATCCATCGCGCCGTCTTCCACGAGCCGCGCGATCTCGTTCGCGGACGAGAGCCAGACCGAGCGGAGGATGTCGAGGTACAGCGCTCGCTTCGACACCCAGTGCCGGTACATCAGGGCGACGTTGCACGATGCGCCGCGCGCGATCCCCTGCACGCGTGCCCCGTGATAACCGCGCTTCGAGAACTCGCTCCGCGCGGCCTCCCAGATCCGGTCCGCGATCCCCGGGCGGGGAGCGCCAACGACGAGTGGGCCGGCCGCGGAGCCATTCATGCAAACCCCTCCTTACCCAGCGGGTTGACCTGGGTCAAGTGAGGCTGCGTCACCGAAGGGCCCCCCTCGTCGGCATCGCTATGTAGAAGGGAGCGTGACCCGAACCATCCTCCACCTCGATCTGGACGCGTTCTACGCCTCGGTCGAACAGCTCGACGACCCGTCGCTTCGGGGGCGGCCCGTGATGGTCGGGGGACCGTCGCATCGTGGCGTCGTCTGCGCGGCGAGCTACGAGGCGCGCCGCTTCGGAGTCCGCTCCGCGATGCCGACGGCGCGGGCGCGGAAGCTCTGCCCGGACGGCGTCTTCCTCGCACCGCGCTTCGAACGGTACGGTGCCGTTTCCGACCGGGTCTTCGCGATCTACCGGCGCTACACGCCCCTGGTCGAGCCGCTCTCGCTCGACGAGGCGTTCCTCGACGTGACGGCGAGCCGTGCGCTGCACGGGACCGGGCACGACATCGCCGTCGCCATCAAGCGCGAGGTGCGCGCGGAGTGCGGGCTCGCGGTGTCGGCCGGGATCGCCGAGGTGAAGCTCGCGGCCAAGATCGCCACCGATCTCGGGAAGCCGGACGGCCTCGTGGAGGTGCCTCCCGGAGGCGTGGCCGAGTTCCTCGCGCCGCTCCCGGCAGCCCGGCTGTGGGGCGTCGGGCACGTCACCGAGGAGGCGCTGCGCAGGATCGGCATCGCCACCATCGGCGACATCGCCCGGACGCCCGACGCGGCGCTCGCGGAGGCGGTGGGCGCGAGGCACGCCCGCGATCTCCGCGCCCTCGCGCGCGGCGAGGATGCGCGGGAGGTGGTGCCGGACGACGCCGCGAAGTCCATCGGCGCGGAGGACACGTTCGGCGAGGACGTCGTCGACGTGCCCGCGCTCGAGCGCGAGCTGCTGGCCCAGGCTGGGCGCGTCGGCCGCCGCCTGCGGGCGGCGGGGATGGTCGGTCGGGTCGTCACGCTGAAGGTGAAGTATCGCGACTTCACGCTCGTCACCCGCCGCGCGACGCTCGAGCGCCCGACCGACGACGACCGGGCGGTGTTCGAGGCGGCGCGCGCGCTGCTCGCACGCATCGACCTCGGCCGGCCCGTGCGTCTCACCGGCATCTCCGTCTCGGGGTTCGCCGGCGACGCGGATCGGGCGCAGCTGGACCTGTTCGGACCGGCTCCGTCGGAGCCGCGGGACGACGGAAAGCGGCGTGCGCTCAACGCTGCCCTCGACCGGCTCGCGGATCGCTTCGGCGAAGGCGCGGTCGTCCCCGCCGACCTCGCCGGCACGCCGCCGCGACGGCGCTGAGCCTCCCCGCCCCCCCCCACGGCCAGGCGTTCACCCACCCGTCGAGCGAACGGCGCCGGGCTTCCTCGGCGCGGCGGGGCGCCCCACCTTGTCGGCATGACGGGATCCGAGCCCGAGGTCGCGATCCGCGATCGCCATCCCGACGAGATCGACGCGCGCGCCGACGCCCTCAGGGCGCTCGCCGCCTCGGGCGTGCCGTTCCTCGTGGCCGGGGCGTACGCGTTCTTCGAGTACACCGGGATCTTCCGCGACACGAAGGACCTGGACGTGTTCCTGCGCGAGCGCGACGTCGAGGACGCCTTCCGCGTGCTCGAGGAGGCCGGCTTCCGCACCGAGCTCCTCGACCCGGGCTGGATCGGCAAGGCGTACCGCGGCGAGTACTTCGTCGACCTCATCTTCTCGTCCGGAAACGGCGTCGCGGTCGTCGACGACCTGTGGTTCGAGCACGCGCGCCCGGCGCGGGTGATGGGCGTCGACGTCCTCCTCGCGCCGCCCGAGGAGATCATCTGGTCCAAGGCGTTCGTCCTCGAGCGGGAGCGGTACGACGGCGCCGACGTGAACCACCTGCTCCGCGCACGGGCCGAGGAGCTGGACTGGGACCGCCTCCTCTTCCGCTTCGACCGGTACTGGGAGGTGCTCCTCAGCCACCTGCTCTTGTTCCGCTTCGCCTATCCGGGCGAGCGGTCCAAGGTCCCGGACCGCGTCCTCCAGACGCTGCTGCCGCGGATCGAGGACGAGCTCGGCGCCGATCATCCGCGCCCGCTCTGCCGCGGGATCCTCATGTCTCGCGTCCAGTACCGGCACGACCTGGACCAGCTCGGGTACGAGGACGGCCGTGCCTGGGACGAGGCCGAGCGGACGGGGGGAGCGGAGCGCAATGGAGCAGGGGAGCGGGACCTTCCGGCTGGCGGCGGTCGCTGACCTCCATGGCCGGGCGGATCAGCACGGCCGATTCCGGGAGCTCGTACGCGCCGTGAATGGAGAGGCTGAGGGGCTCGTCCTCCCCGGCGACCTCACCGATCACGGCTCGATCGCGGAGGCGGAGACGCTCGCGGAGGCGCTCGCGATGCTGCGCGTCCCGTGCGCGGCGGTCCTCGGGAACCACGACTTCGAGGGGAACCAGGTCCGGGAGATCGTCCGGATCCTCGGCGAGGTGAAGGTCGAGGTGCTCGACGGCGATCACGCCGTGTTCGACAAGCGGCTCGGGATCGCCGGGGTCAAGGGCTTCGCGGGAGGGTTCGAGAAGGGGCTGCTGCAGGCGTTCGGCGAGCCGGTGGTGAAGGCGTTCGTGCAGGAGGCCGTGAACGAGGCGCTGAAGCTCGAGGCGGCGCTCGCGCAGCTCGAGATCCCGAAGAAGGTGGTGGTGGTGCACTACGCGCCCATCGCCGCGACGACCGACGGCGAGGACCCCGAGATCCGCGCCTACCTCGGGACGACCCGCCTCTCGGCGCCGTGCGAGGCCTTCGGGGCCGCCGCCATCTTCCACGGGCACGCCCACCACGGCGTCCCGGAGGGCCGGACGCCCAAGGGGATCCCCGTCTACAACGTCGCGATGCCTCTCCTGAAGAGGGTGTTCGACCGCCGCTTCCGGGTGGTGGACATCTGAGGGGCAACAATCGCCGGGCGAGACCCGCCCGGCCGCGGTATTCGCAGCGCAGTCACGCCAGCGAGGATGACGAACGGCGTGACGGCTCGGAGGTGCAGACATGGAGACGGCCGGAACCCATCGCGCGGTCCTGCGCGCGCTCGTGACGATCGGGATGTTCTCGGGGCTCGCGGCGACGCTCGTCGCGACCGTGCCCTGCGCGGAGGCGAAGGAGATCGAGCTTCCCGAGAGCGGCACGCCCGCCGAGCGGGGAAAGAAGCTGTGGCAGGACTCGCGCACCCACGTTCTCGCCGACGCGAAGGCCGCCCTCTCCGACGCCGAGTACCAGAAGCGCCGCGGCCCGATCTGGGGGGCCTGGACCCGGCTTCAGATGGCGATCGCCACCGAGGGCGATCCGGTGAGCAGGGTCATCCCGGACGTCCTCGGCCTGCTCAACGACACGTACGGCTGGACCGCGGATCCACCTGCCAAGCGCCAGGAGATCCGCGACCGGAAGCGGAAGTTCACGGAGGAGCGCGTGGCCGAGCTCGACAAGCGCTTCGCGGCGTTGAAGTGACCGTGTCGATCACGGTTCACCTCGGGCGGAAGCGCTCCTCGACGCCCCGGGATCAGCCCTGGGCGAAGACGGCGAGCTGGTTTCCGCCCGACGCGACGAGCGGCGTCCCCCGCTCGACGTTCCCGGGCCGGCTCCCCAGCGCCGGATTGCGGAGGGCGGGGACCGGGGCCTCCCCGCGCGCGGCCGGCACCGGGAGCCTCGCGATGATGTAGCCGGCGGCGAGGAGCGCGATCACGATCGCAACCCACAACATCCAGTTCTTCATCGTCTCGCTCCTCGCGGCGCCGCTCACCGCTCCAGGCTCGCCAGATCGATCACGAAGCGACAGCGGACGTCGCTTCTCAGTAGATTGAGCATACGCCCTCGAGCCCCGCGATGAGCGCGCGCCCGGCTGGAGCCGCCGAGGGCGCGGGCGCACGGTCCCCGGCGTGGAATTCCCCGGGCCCGCCGGGATGGCCGGCAAGCGCACGTTCCCGGCCGCAAGTGGGACACGGAACGTACGATGCGGGCGCCGGGCGCCCTCGCTATCGTGAGGCGGCGTGGTCGCGCCGCGAGGCGCCATGATGCCCGAGCGGAAACCCCGGACCCTCGTCGTGCCGACGATCGCCGTCGCGGTGAGCGCAGGCATCGTCTCGTCCCTCGCGCGCTGGCGCCGGTCGACCAGGTTCGTGGCGGCGCCGGTCGTCGGCGGGCTCGCGGGCTTCGCCCTCCTCCGCGCGCTCCGGCGGCCCGCGGCACGCTCGCGGGCACGAGCGATCCCGTTCGCGGACACGCGACTCCTCGAGGCGATCCTCGAGAACATCCCGATCATGTCGTTCGTGAAGGCCGCCGAGAGCCTCCGCATCCTGTGGGTGAATCGCGCGGCCGAGGAGCTGCTCGGCTTCCCGCGCGGGGAGATCATCGGCAAGCGGGACCGAGACGTGTTCCCGGGGCATCAGGCGGACGCGTTCGAGCGCGCGGATCGCCGCGTCCTCGCGCACGGGGCGTTGGTCGACA
This sequence comes from uncultured delta proteobacterium, assembly GCA_963721145.1. Classification (GTDB taxonomy): domain Bacteria; phylum Myxococcota; class Myxococcia; order Myxococcales; family Anaeromyxobacteraceae; genus Anaeromyxobacter. The sequence goes on from CAVRIC010000002.1 coordinate 2,143,221, forward strand.
TCCCGGAGGAGACGATCGAGACGCGCCGCGGCCGGCGCATCCTGCACACGAAGAAGATCCCGATCTCCCACGACGGCGGCGCAACGCGCTTCCTGCTCGGCATCTCCGAGGACGTCACCGAGCGCAACGTGGCACGGGAGGAGCGCGATCGGCTCCTCGCGCGGGAGCACGCGGCGCGGGTCGCCGCGGAGGAGGCACGGGCGGCGGTCGACGCCGGGACCCGGCACCTGCGCGAGCTGCTCGCGATCACCGAGACCGCGCTCACCCGGGTCCAGCTCCGTGATCTCCTGCAGCACGTCAACGAGCGCATCCGCGAGATCTTCGCGGCGGACACCGTCTCGATCGTGCTCCTCACGAAGGAGGGGCGGGAGCTTCACGTGGTCGCCACGCTCGGCCTTCCGGGAGCACCCGAGCTGCGCTTCCCGGCGACCGTCGGCCTGGCGGCGCGCATTCTCCGCGAGCGCAGAGCGATCGTGGTGGACGACCTGTCGCACGTCGAGCTCGCCCATCCCCTCCTGCGGGACCGAGGCGTGAAGTCCCTCGTCGGTTGCCCGCTCCGGATCGAGGGTGAGGCCATCGGGGTGCTGCACGCGGGGACGCTGGTGCCGCGGCGGTTCACCGAGGACGAGGCCACGCTCCTGCAGCTCATCGCCGACCGGGTGGCGATCGCCATCGACCGGGCGCGCCTGTTCGAGCAGGAGCGCGCCGCCCGCGAGGAGGCGCAGCGAGCGGTCCGGGCGCGGGACGACCTCTTGGCCATCGTCTCGCACGACCTCCGGAACCCGCTGAACGCGATCGCGCTCAGCGCGAAGGCGCTCCACTCCCGGCTCGCCGAGGTCGCGAACCCGGCCACGATCCGGAGCACGGACGTCATCCAGCGCGCCGCCGAGCGGATGGGCCGCATCCTTCGCGACCTGCTGGACGCGACGCGGATCGAGGCGCAAGGGCTCTCGATCGAGCGCGTCCGGAACGAGCCCGCAACGATCCTGACCGAGGCCGTGAACGCCTTTCGCCCCGCCGCGGAGGAGAAGTCGCTCCGGATCGAGCTCGCGACGGACGCCGCGCTCCCTGCCGTGCTCTGCGATCGCGAGCGCATCATCCAGGCGCTCGGGAACCTGATCGGCAATGCCGTGAAGTTCACCGCGCCGGGCGGAACGATCCGCGCGGCGGTCGAGTCGAAAGATGCCTCGATCGTGTTCACCGTCGCCGACACGGGGCGCGGCATCGCAGAGTCCGCGTTGCCCCACGTGTTCGACCGGTACTGGCGAGCGGATCCGACGGCGGGCGAGGGCACCGGGCTCGGCCTCTACATCGCGAAGGGGATCGTCGAGGCGCACGGCGGCCGGCTCTCGGTGGAGAGCCGCGAGGGCGTTGGTTCCCGGTTCGCGTTTACGATCCCGGTTTCCGAGCCGACCGGGGCGGCCGCGGCGATCGAGCAAGGGGCAAGCGCCGGGGACCGGGTCGTCTCCACGGCGCACGATCGCGGCGGCGCGAAGTGAACGGGATCCCCGACCCAGAACCTCCGGATCAGTGACCCAGGTCGTCGCGCGGCGAAGCGAGCCCCGCGACGACCCCGATCTCCCGGGCCGCGCCCGCTGGCCCTTTGCCTGGTCGCGCACGCCGAACTGGGGTCCGCAGGCGGGGTCCTCGGCCGCGCGCCGCTCCGCGAGCACGACGGTGGGGGTCGTCGCTGGAGGTAGTAGCATGCCCGCCCGCCATGCCGGCTCAGCTGCTCTCGGTCTTCTTCGACGTCGTCGCCCCGGTATTTGCGATCGTCGCGCTCGGCTGGGCACTCGGTCCGCGGCTCGGCCTGGATGCGAAGACCCTGTCCCGTTCGGCGTACTACGTCTTCGTGCCCTCCTTCACGTTCGACGTGATCAGCCGCTCGCAGGTGCCGCTCGCGAGCACCGGGAGGATCGCGGTCTACGCGGTCGTGACGCACCTCGCCTTCGCGGCGATCGCGTTCCTCGTCGCGCGCCTCCTGCGCCGCTCGCGGGAGGTGACCGCGGCCTACGTGATGCTCTCGGTGTTCGGCAACGTCGGGAACTTCGGGCTCGCGCTCATCACCTTCCGGCTCGGCGACGCCGCGCTCGCCCCGGCGACCATCTACTTCGTCGTGATCCTCCTCACGTCCTTCGTGGTCTGCGTCGGCGCCGCGGCCTGGACGCGCGGCGGCGGCCTCTCCGCCATCGCGTCGGTCTTCAGGACGCCGGCCCTCGTCGTCGCGGTCCCCGCCCTGCTCGTCTCCGCCGGCGGGGTGGAGATGCCGCTCTTCGTGTCACGCACCGTGCACCTCCTCGGCGGGGCGATGATCCCGTCCATGCTCTTCGTGCTCGGCGTGCAGCTCTCGGAGGCGAAGGTGCTCAGGCCGGGCTGGGACGCCGTCTTCGTCTCGGGAATCAGGCTCGCGGCTGCGCCGGCCGTCGCGTGGCTCCTCGCCGCGCCCTTCGGCGTGTCCGGGCTCGAGCGCGCGGCCGGCATCCTCCAGGCCGGCATGCCCCCCGCGATCCTCGTCGCGATCATCGCGACGGAGTATGACATCGAGCCCCGCTTCGTCACCGCCGCGGTGCTGTTCTCGACGGTCCTCTCCTTGCCGACGCTCACGGTGCTGATCGCGCTCGTGTGAGCTGCTCGCCGGAGATGCCCTCGGCGCCCGTCGCGGGCGAGCTGTCGCGTGACGCCGAGCCGTTGTCGAACGGGCGCCGGTGACCCGGGCGGCCCCCCCGAGGCGCGCTCCCCTTCGCTACTTCCCCTTCCACAGGCCCAGCGTGGCACCCGTGGGATCCACGATGAGGCTGAACCACCCGGTGCCGGGCACCTCCGTCACGTCCTTCGCGATCGTGGCGCCGAGCGTCTTGGCCTTGTCCGTCGCGGCGCGGATGTCGTCCACCAGGACGTAGGCCAGCCAGGTGGAGGGAGCGCCGGCCATCGGGTGCTTCATCAGCCCGCCGCCCGTCCCCTCGCCGACGTTGATCATCGTGTACGTCCCGCCGGGGCCCATCGGGACGTCCTCGAGCTTCCAGTCGAACAGCTTCCCGTAGAAGGCCTTGGCCTTGGCGGGATCGGTGGTGTTCAGCTCCACGTGTACGAACGGGTTCGCCATCGCGGTCTCCTCCCTGTCTCCGCCTCGCGTAGCGCAGGGACCCGGCGCGGGCGACAGGTTCCCTGAGTTGCCCCCTTATGGCGCGCGCGGTCGAACTCCCCCGAACGCGACGCCCTTCTCCTCCGGGCGCCCATCGCCGAGTCGGCGCGACTTGCGCTAGGGTTCTCCGCATCTCCCCTCGAGGTGCGCCATGCTCCGCGGGTTCGCCGTCCTGCTCCTGTTCCAGCTCCTGGGCGAGATCCTGACGCGCGCGCTCGCGCTCCCCGTCCCGGGTCCGGTCGTGGGGATGGCGCTCCTCCTCGTCGCGCTCGAGCTGCGGCCGGTGTCCGACGAGCTGCGCGCCACCTCGTCGGGCCTCCTCGCGCACCTCTCGTTCCTGTTCGTGCCGGCCGGCGTCGGGGTCATGCTCCACGCCCCGCGGCTCGCGTCGGAGTGGCCCGCGGTCGCCGTCTCCCTCCTCGCGAGCACCGCGGTGACCCTCGTCGTGACGGGCTGGATCGCGGGCCGCTCGCCTCGCGGAGCGGGCGAAGGCGAGGAGGCGCAGCCGTGACGACGCGCCTCACCGACGTCTGGGTCTACCTCGCGCAGACCCCGCTCCTCTGGCTCACGCTCACCGTGCTCGCGTACGTCGCGGCCGACGCGCTGCACCGGCGGCTCGGCCGGCGCGCCGCGGCGAACCCGGTCCTCGTCGCCGTGGCGATCCTGCTCGCGATCCTGATCGCGAGCGGCACGTCCTACGACGCGTACTTCGAGGGGGCGCAGTTCGTCCACTTTCTCCTCGGGCCGGCCACGGTCGCGCTGGCGGTCCCGCTCCATCGCGAGCTGGGGCGGGTGCGGGCGCGCGCCCTCCGGCTGGGCGCGGCGCTCCTCGCCGGCTCCGCCGTCGCGATCGTCTCCGCCGTCGGCGTCGCCCGGCTCGCCGGCGCCTCGCGCGCCGTGCTCATGTCGCTCGCCCCGAAGTCGACGACGGCGCCGGTCGCGATGGGAATCGCGGAGAAGCTCGGCGGTCTCCCCTCGCTCACGGCCGCTTTCGTCATCCTCACCGGGATCCTCGGCGCAGTCATCGGGCCCGGCCTCCTCCGCCTCGCCCGCGTGCGAGACGCGGCCGCGGCCGGGTTCGCGATGGGCGTGGCCTCGCACGGCATCGGGACGGCGCGCGCCTTCCAGATGGGGGAGCGCGCGGGCGCCTTCTCGGCCCTCGGGATGGGGCTCAACGCCCTCCTGACGTCGCTGCTCGTACCCGTGCTCGTGAAGCTTTTCGGGTGACGAGCGCCTCGCCGCCGGCGTCCGTCCGCCGTGACACCGCCGAGACACGCGCCCCTTACCTCCATCCCTCACGCGCCTTCACGCGAGGAGGGACCCATGTCGATGCTTTATCCCGAGCTGTTCAGGACGATGGAGCGCGCCCGCTGGAGCCTGGCGGACGACGTCCCATGGGACCGGTTCGAGCCGGCCGCGCTCACCGACGAGCAGGCCCTGACCGTCAAGCTGAACGCCATCACGGAGTGGTCGGCGCTCCCTGCGACCGAGATGTTCCTGCGCGACAACGGCGACGACGACGACTTCTCGGCGTTCATGTCGATCTGGTTCTACGAGGAGCAGAAGCACGCGCTCGTGCTCATGGAGTACCTGCGCCGCTTCCGCCCCGAGCTCGTCCCGACGGAGGAGGAGCTGCACGCGGTCCGATTCGCGTTCGACCCGGCGCCGCCGCTCGAGACGCTGATGCTCCACTTCTGCGGCGAGGTGCGGCTGACGCAGTGGTACCGGCGCGCCGCGGAGTGGCACACCGAGCCGGTGATCCGTCACGTCTACGGGCTCGTCTCCGAGGACGAGGCGCGGCACGGCGGCGCGTACCTCAGGTACATGCGGCGCGCCCTGGAGCGCTCCCCGGACACGGCGCGCGCGGCGTTCGCGAAGGTCGGCGTCCTCATGGCGAGCAGCGGCCTCAGCGGGAAGCCGCTCCACCCCACGAACCTGCACGTGAACAAGGGTCTCTTCCCGCACGACACGGTCCAGAGCCGGCTTCCCGATCCGGGCTGGCTCGATCGCTGGCTCGCCGAGCAGATCCGGTTCGACGGCGCGTGCGAGCAGCGCGTCGTGCGCGCCATCCTGAGGAGCCTGTCCGCGCTCTTCGGCGAGGAGTTCGAGACGGTTCGCGACCTGAGCCGGTTCCGGAGGGCGGGCGCGCGGGCCGCGGAGGAGCGGGCGCGCTCCTCCAGCTCGGACGCGCGCGCGGCCGGAGCTGATCGCTAGTGCCGCAGCGGCGGCGGTCCGGCGGCCTTCCGCACCCGCTCCAGGATCTCGTCCATCCCGACCGACTTCGGGATGTAGCCCTGGGCGCCGAGCAGCTCCGCCTCCCACTCGAACCCATACGCCGAGAGGATCAGGATGGGGATCGCCGCGCTGCGCGCATCGCCGCGCATCCGCTCCATGACCCCCCAGCCGTCGAGCACCGGCATCTTCAGGTCGAGGAGCACGATCCCGGGGGTCTCGTCGGCGACGCGCTGCAGGGCGAGCTCCCCGTTCGCCGCCTGCTGCACGGGGTACCCCGCCTCCGTGAGGACCTCGCAGATCGCCTCGCGGAAGTCGCCGTCGTCGTCGACGACGAGGATGTACTGGCCCGGGGTCATGCGGTCGGCTCCGTCCGCAGCGCGGCCGCGATCTCGCCGGCGATCCGCCGCGCGTCCTCGAGCCGGTCCGGTCCGAGGGAGACCGCGCCGACCACCGCGTGGCCGCCGCCGCCGTAGCGCTCGCACAGCTTCGAGATGTCGTGCGCGCGCGCAGGGCGCGCCCACGGGTTCGAGCCGACCGACACCTTCGTCCGCTTGGGATCCTTCGAGACCACCACCGTGTACACCGCCTCCGGGAACAGATCGTAGGTGATGAACTTGTTCGAGCCCTCGATCCCGGAGTCGGCGAGGTCGACCGTGACGACGCCGCCCTCGAGCCGCGCCGAGCGCCGCACCACCTCGATCGACGCGAGGTGACGCTCGAGGATGGGGACGAGCGGCCCGGCGACCCATGGCTCGGCCGCGATCTCGGCGAGGGGGCGTCGCTGCATCGCCTCGATGATCCGGGTGGGGACCTGTGGGTCCTTCGTCGCCTCGAGGAGCGTCATGATGCGCAGCGCGGGCTCCTCCAGCTGCACGGCCATCGCAGGTGTCGGAAATCGCGCGGCGTCTATGATGTCGGCCCACCGGACGAGGTCCGCAAGGTCGTCGGCGCGCCACCCGCAGCGCTCGGAGAGGATCCGGGCGGCGAAGCCCGTGCAGCTCGGGGCGGCGGGGTCCCAGAACTTCTGGCCGCTCGCGTCGCGCTCGAAGGCGGTGCGATCCGCGGGGGTGGAAAATGCGCTGCGGTGATGATCGAACCACCAGTGAAGTCGCGGCGAGGCGGAGAAGCGGAAGTCCACGCAGGCGTTCACGTCCGCGTCGAACGCGTCCTTCGGGAAGGGATCGCCCTGCTGGTGGTGCACCGGCGCGAAGCGGACCGCGTCGAGCCGTGCGCCCTCGCGCTCGACGAAGAAGCGCGCGAAGAGCGCGGCCGATGCGCAGCCGTCGAAGCAGTTGCCGTGGTAGAGGACCTTGAGCTGCATGGAGGCGCGGCAATGTAGTGACCTCCTGAGCATAGCGTCAACGCGTTCGCCCGCGGGGTGGCGAGAGCGGCGCGCCCCACCGGGGATTGGCGGCGGCCGGCGTCGTTCGCTCCCGCGACGGCCCGGATCATTCGCGGCGCCCGTCGCTCCGCACAGCGGTTCGTGTGAGAGGTCCGGACTCCGCGCCCGCGCCACGGGTCGAAGCACTGGACCGCTGCGCCGCGGGGCCCGTACACTCGGCGCGGAGGTTTCCGCGTGCGAATGAGAGCTCTCGCCGCCGTCGTCACCATGGCGCTCGCCGGTTGCCACGCGGTCCGCTACGACGCTGGCCGCCCGCCGTCGCACCGCCGGTACGAGAAGACCGTCCACTTCTGGCTCTGGGGTTTCAAGGGCGACGGGCGGATCGACCTCGACGTCGCCTGCCCGGAGGGCATCGCGCGCTTCCGCAGCGAGGCGACGGCGCTGCAGTGGGTGGCGCAGGTGGTGACCATCGGGTTCTGGTCGCCGCGCCGCGTCGTGGTCGAGTGCGCCGAGGTGACGCGATGATGCGCCGCCTCGCGCTCGCGGTGCTCGCGACCGCTGCGCTGTCCTCCTGCTACACCATCCGTTACGAGCGGCGGGGCGTCCTCCCCGAGGCGGGGACGCCGCGCGAGCAGTGGCACCACGGGTTCCTCGGCGGGGTCATCCTCGTCTCGGGTCCGGTGGACCTCAAGGCGGTGTGCCCGGCCGGCGTTGCCGTGGTGGAGAGCCAGATCAGCGGGGCCAACTGGTTCGGACAGCTCATCACCAGCGGCGGCGGCCTCGCCACGCTGTGGGCGCCGCTCTGGGAGCCGACCACGGTGCGGGTGACCTGCGCCCGCCTCGACGGGGACGCGCTCGGGGAAGGCGATGAAGATCGTCCTCCTGCCGCTGGCGCCGCTCGGCGGCGTGCCGCAGGGGACCGCGCAGCTCCTCGGCGACGCGCTCGCGGGCGAGCTGCGGAGGCGCCCCGGGATCTCGGTCCTGACCCAGGCGGACGTCTCGGCCCTGCTCGGCGTCGAGAAGACCCGCCAGATGCTGGGCTGCACCGACTCGGGCTGCATCGCCGAGATCGGCGGCGCGCTCGGCGCCGACCGGGTCGTCCATGGCAGTCTGGGCCGCATCGGGGAATCGCTCGTCGTGAACGTCTCCGCGCTCGATCCGAAGCGGTCGGTCGCGGTCGCGTCCGTGTCGGAGCGGCTGCGGTCGGGCGGCGAGGAGGCCTTCCTGGACGTGCTGCCGTCGATCGCGGACGGGCTCCTGGTCGAGGGCGGCGCCCAGGCACCCGCGAGTGGCGGGGAACGTTGACGGCAGGTTAGACTCCGCCCGACATGGAAGCGATCCGGGTCGGGGCCCTCCTCGACGACAAGAAGTTCGACCTCCGGCTCTCGCTCGTGGCGGGCAGGCAGGGGCTCTCCCGCCGGATCAGCTCGTCGCGGATCCAGAAGCCGGGCCTCGTCCTCGCCGGGTTCACCGAGTACCTGCACAAGGAGCGGGTGCAGGTGTTCGGCAACACCGAGATGAGCTACCTCGCGACGCTGCCGCGGGAGCGCGCGGTCGAGGTGCTGCGGAACTTCTTCGGTCAGGACGTCGCCTGCCTGGTCGTGACGAAGGGGCTCGACGTGCCGCCCGAGATGGCGGCCGCGGCCGAGGAGTCCGGGGTCCCGATCCTGCGCACCGGCCATCTCTCGTCCACGTTCATCGAAGGCGTCCAGAACTATCTGGAGGACATCCTCACGGCGCAGACGTCGATGCACGGCGTGCTGCTCGACGTGTTCGGGGTGGGAATCCTCCTCCTCGGCAAGTCCGGCATCGGGAAGAGCGAGATCGCCCTCGATCTCGTCATGCGCGGCCACCGGCTGGTCGCCGACGACATCGTCGACGTGAAGCGCCGGTCGGCCGACGCGGTCCAGGGCGCCGGCTCGGAGATCATCAAGCACCACATGGAGATCCGCGGCCTCGGGATCATCAACATCAAGGACCTGTTCGGCGTCGCCTCGATCCGCGAGCGGAAGAAGATCGAGATCGTGCTCGAGCTCGTCGAGTGGGACCCGAACGTCGAGTACGACCGGCTCGGCGTCGAGGAGAAGAAGTTCCGGATCCTCGACGTCGAGATCCCGATGCTCATCGTCCCGGTCCGCCCCGGCCGCAACATGACCACCATCGTCGAGGTGGCGGCGCGAAACCATCTCCTGAAGCTCCAGGGGCACCACTCCGCCCGCGAGTTCCAGGAGCGGCTCAACCGCGCCATCGCCCTCGCCCCCGGCGCGCGGGTGGGCGAGATGGACGTCGAGTGACCGCACCCCGTCCCACCGCGGGGTCACGATGACCGTCCCCCGCGTCGCGAGCGGCCCCCAGGTCGTCATCCTCACGGGCGTGTCGGGCTCGGGAAAGACGACCGCGCTGCGCGCGCTGGAGGACGCGGGCTTCTACTGCGTCGACAACCTTCCCATCCTGTTCCTCGAGAAGCTGCTCGAGCTCTCCGGTCACACCGCCGGCGAGGTCTCGCGCATCGCGCTCGTGGTGGACGCGCGCGAAGGCCGGTTCCTCGTCGAGGCGCCGCGCGTGATCCAGGAGGTCCGGCAGAAGGGGAGCGACGTCCAGGTCCTGTTCCTCGACGCCTCGGACGACTCGCTCGTCCGCCGGTACTCGGAGACCCGGCGCCGCCATCCGCTCGCGGGTGACGGCTCGGTGCCCGACGGCATCTCGGCCGAGCGGCGCGCGCTCGCGGATCTGAAGGCGATCGCGGACGAGGTGATCGACACGACCACGCTCAACGTCCACGAGCTGAAGCGGCTGGTGACGCGCCGCTTCGTCGCGGGCGACGGCGCCCGGCTGGGCGTGACGATCGTGTCGTTCGGGTTCCGCTTCGGGATCCCGACCCACGCGGACATGGTGCTCGACGTCCGCTTCCTGCCCAACCCGTTCTTCATCCCGGAGCTGAAGCCGCATCCTGGCACGGACGCGCGCGTCGCCGGGTTCGTGCTCGGCCAGCCCGACGCGAAGGTGTTCCTGGAGCGCCTCGGGGAGCTCTTCGGGTTCCTCCTTCCCCGCTACCGGACCGAGGGGAAGAGCTATCTCACGATCGCGATCGGCTGCACCGGCGGAAAGCACCGCTCGGTCGCCCTCGCCGGGGCGCTCGCGGATCGGCTCGAGGCGGTGGGGCAGCCGGTGCGCCTGTGGCACCGCGACGTGGACAAAGAGTAGCGTCCGGCTCGCGCGTCACAAACCCCCGCTGGCCCCGCGGTGCAGCCGCGGCTATGGTACGCGCGCCGCGACGATCCAACCGCGGCGGGGGAACCGATGGTCGGACTGGTCGTCGCCACGCACGGGAAGCTCGCCGAGGAGCTGCTCCGCACCGCCGAGGGGATCGTGGGCCGCCTCGAGCAATCCGAGGCGGTCAGCGTGGGCGCGGGATCGTCCATGCACGAGGCCCGCGCCACCCTGGCGGACGCGGTGCACAGGGTCGACACAGGCGAGGGCGTGCTCGTCCTCACGGACATGTTCGGCGGCACCCCCGCGAACCTCGCCCTGACCTTCCTGGACGAGAAGGTCGAGGTGGTCACGGGCGTGAACCTCCCCATGCTCCTCAAGCTCGCGACGGCCCGCACCGACGGGCTCGCGCTGCAGCCCGCAGCGGAGCTCCTCACGTCCTACGGGCAGAAGAACATCACGCTGGCCTCGGAGCTGCTCCGCAGCCGGGCCCGGACGAGCCGACACTAGTCCCCCCTCCGGGCTGGCCGGCGAATGCCGGCGCGGCCCAGCCGTCCCTCTGCCGTGATCGCCCTCGTTCGCGTCGACAACCGGCTTCTCCACGGCCAGATCCTCGAGGCCTGGATCCCGCGCCTCCGGATCGGGGACGTGGTGGTCGCGGACGACGAGGCGGCCGCGAGCGATCTCGCCCGGGCCGCGATGATGCTGTGCGTTCCTCCCGACCTCCCCGTCCGCGTCGTGGCGGTGAAGGACGTGCCCTGGCCGGAGCTCGCCGCGGCGCCGCAGCGGGTGCTCGTGCTCGTGCGCGACGTGGCGGCCCTGGGGTCGGCCCGGGCGGGCGGTCTGTCGCCCGCGCTGGCGCCGCGCGTGAACCTCGGGAATGTCCACTTCGGGCCGGGGCGCCGCCCCGTCACCCCCTCGGTGTTCCTGGCCGAGCCCGAGCTCGCCATCCTCCGCGAGCTTGCGGCCGCCGGCTTCGACATCGAGGTGCGCGCCATCCCGTCGGAGCCCCCCGCCGGGCTCGCCGAGATCGAACGCCGGTACGCGGGGTCGCCTTAGGTTAGACTGTCGGAACCTTGGTCTACCTCGTCCTGGCTCTCGTCGCGGGCCTCGCCGCCGTGGAACGCAAGGGCTTCCTGCAGGCCATGCTGTCGCGGCCGATCACGCTCGCCCCCATCGCCGGGTGGGCGCTCGGGGACCTGCAAGGTGGCCTGCTCGTCGCGGCGCCGCTCGAGCTCTTCTGGCTCGGCGCGGTGAACCTCGGGGCCGCGCTCCCCGTGCACGAGGCGCTCGGGACGGCGGCGATCGCCGGCGGAGCCGTGCTCGCCGGCCGCGCCCTCGGCACCGGCACCTCCCCCGAGGTCGCGATCCTCGCCGTCCTCATCTGCGCGCCGCTCGCCCTCGTCGGGCGCAAGGCGGATCGCCTGGTGGAAGCGTGGAACGAGCGGCTCGCGGTCCGCGCCGAGGCGCAGCTGGCGCATCATCACGCCGGCGCGGCGGTGCGCGTGAACCTGTACGGGCTGCTCCTGCCGTTCGGCATCGCGGCGGTGCTCGCGCCCGTCGGCGCGGCCGCCGCAGAGGTCGCGATTCCCGCAGTGCTGCGGGGCTTCCCGGGTGCCGCAGGTCCGCTCCGGCTCGGGTTCTTCACGTTCGCCGCGTTCGCTTGCGCGTCGGGCGCCAAGGCTCTCCGCGCGCGCAGCGCGCGCGCGCTGTTCTTCACTGCGTTCGGCGTCGCGGCCGCGGCCGCCGCCGCGTTCGGGAGGTTCCGCCCATGAGGGCGCCTGCCGGTGCCAGCCCTCCCAAGCGCGTCCCGCCAGGGACGCTCCGGCGCGTGTTCTGGCGCTGCCTGTTCCTCCAGGCGGCCTGGAACCGCCGCGGGATGCAGAACCTGGGGTTCGCGTACGCGATCGAGCCTGCGCTGCGCGCGCTCTATGCGGATCCCGCGCGGCGCGAGGAGGCGCTCGGGCGCCACCTCCAGCTCTTCAACTGCCATCCGTACATGGCCGCCGCGATCGTCGGCGGCGCCATCCACCACGAGGAGAAGGTCGCGGCCGGGGTGGAGCCCCCGAGCCAGCCGCTCCTCTACAAGCAGACGCTGCAGGGGCCGCTCGCCGCGGTTGGGGACGGCTTCTTCTGGACCGCGCTCCGGCCGTTCTTCGGCGCGCTCGCGGCGGTCGGGGCGCTGCTCTTCGGGTGGGCCGCGATCGTCGCGATCCTGGTCTTCTACAACGCGATCCACCTGGCGCTGCGGATCCGGCTGTTCCGTGCGGGCTACGAGAAGGGCGACGCGGTCGTGGCCGAGATCGCGAGGCTCGGGCTGCCGGTCGCGGCGGATCGGCTCCGCGGGGCGGGCGCGGCGCTGTGCGGCGTCGCAGCCGCGGTGATCGTCCTGCGCAGCGCGGCGCTCGCCGGCCTCGCGGCGGGCGCGCTCGCGGCGGTCGCCGCCGCGCTCGGGTATGCGGCGCTCGCGCGCGGGGCGCGCCTCCTGCCCACCGCCTACGCGGCGGCGCTGTTCGGGGCCGCCGCCGCCGCGGTGGTCGGCAGCTTCCACGGGAGCCGCTAGCGCATGCCCAGGCACGAGCGCCGCTTCATGATCGTGAACACGCTCGGGCTCCACGCCCGCGCGGCGGCGCAGCTCGTCCAGACCGCGAACCGGTTCCGCTCCGAGATCCAGGTCGAGAAGGACGGCATGCAGGTCAACGGGAAGAGCATCATGGGCGTGCTCACCCTCGCGGCGGCGAAGGGCTCCACCATCACGGTCTCTGCGGACGGCGATGACGCCGAGCTCGCCATGGCCGCCCTCGGGAAGGTGATCGAGAACGGGTTCGGGGAGACATGACGCCCGTGGGCACCTCCATCCTCGTCGGCATCGCGGCCTCGCCCGGCATCGCGATCGGGCGGTGCTGGTCGGTGGACCGGCGCCGGGTCCGCACGCCCAAGCGCCGGCTCGGACCGGACGAGGTGGAGTCCGAGCTCCAGCGCTTCCGGACGGCGCTCGAGCTCTCGGACCTGCAGCTCGTCGGAGGTGAGGGAGAAGGTCGGGCGCACCGACGGCGCGCTCGGGTCGGCGGAGCACATCGCCATCATCGACATGCACCGGATGATGCTGAAGGACGAGATGCTCGTCCTCGAGGCGCAGCGGCTGATCCGCGAGGAGCGGCTCAACGCCGAGTGGGCGGTGAAGCGCGCCGTCCGCAAGATCAAGGGCGCCTTCCACGAGCACGCCGACGAGTACTTCAAGGAGCGGCGCGCCGACGTCGACTACGTCGGCGAGCGGATCATCAAGAACCTGCTCGGCCAGGCGCTCGACGTCGACGAGGTGCCGCCGGAGGGCGCCATCATCGTCGCCCACGACCTCTCGCCGGCCGACACCGCGCTCCTGCTGCACGAGCGGAAGGTGGCGGCGTTCGTCACCGACGCCGGCGCGAAGACCTCGCACACCGCCATCGTGGCGCGCGCGCTCGAGGTGCCGGCCGTGGTGGGCGTGGGCCGCGTCACGACGCTCGCCGAGCGCGGCGACTGGATCGTCGTCGACGGCAGCCGCGGGGTCGTCGTCATCAACCCGACCCCGGGCGAGCGGTCCGACTACGAGGCCGCGCAGCAGCGGTACCGCGCGAACGAGGAGGAGCTGCTCCGGACCCGGGATCTGCCCGGCGCGCACCCTGGACGGCGTCACGGTCCGCGTCGCGGGCAACATCGAGTTCGCCGAGGAGGTCCCGAGCCTGCTCTCGCACGGCGGCGAGGCGGTGGGGCTCTACCGGACCGAGTTCCTCTTCCTCGGCAGCGCGCCGAGCTCCCCACCGAGGAGGAGCACTACGAGAACTACCGCCGCGATCCTCGAGGCGCTTGCGCCGCGCCCGGTGACCATCCGCACCTTCGACCTGGGCGGCGACAAGCTCCCGGCCGGCATGCGGGTCCACGCCGAGAACCCGGCGCTCGGCCTGCGCGCCATCCGCTACTGCCTGCGCCAGCCCGACATGTTCCGCGCCCAGCTCCGGGCGCTGCTGCGCGCCTCGGTGCACGGCAACCTCCGGATCATGTTCCCGATGATCTCGGGCGTCGCCGAGCTGCGCGCCGCGAAGCGGGCGCTCGACGAGGCGCGGGCGGAGCTCGCGCGCGAGGGCGTGCCGATGAGCGAGGACGTGCCGGTCGGGATCATGATCGAGCTGCCCAGCGCGGCGCTGATCGCCGACCGGCTGGCCCGCGAGTGCGACTTCTTCTCCATCGGGACGAACGACCTCATCCAGTACACGATCGGGATCGACCGCCAGAACAAGGACGTCGCCTACCTCTACAAGCCGCTCCACCTCGCGGTGCTGCGGATGCTCGACATCATCTGCGACGCGCGGGCCGCGAGGCGGGGATCCCGGTCTCGATGTGCGGCGAGATGGCGGGCGACCCGGTGAACGCGCTCGTGCTCATCGGGCTCGGCGTCGACGGAGCTCTCGATGAACGGCCCCTCCATCCCGCTCGTGAAGCGGGTGATCCGCGCGGCCCGGGCGTCGGACGGGCGGGCGCTCGTGGCCCGGCTCCTCGCCCTCACCGACCGCCGACGACATCGAGCGGGAGGTGAGGGCGGAGATGACCCGCCGCTTCCCGGGGCTGCTCGGGGAGGAGCCGACGCTCGGGCCGGTGGGGGGGTGACGTCCTCCGCGCCCGGTGCGCATTGGACGAGAGCCGGGCTCAATGCCCGAGGCCTACTGCGGCGCACGCTGCCTGCCTGCGCCGGGCGGGCTCGCCCCCAGGGGGCCCCGAACGACGAGGCGGCTTCGCCGCGTTGATCGGGTCTCGTCGCTGCGCTGCTCCACATACCTGCAGGTATGCGTCCGCTGCTCGCTCCTCGCGCGCCCGGCTCGGCGACGGCATCGTGCGCCTCGCGACGGCCATGGGCATTGAGCCCGGCTCTGACATCCGCCATGTTGACGGAGAGCGGCCGGAGCGCGTACCTTGCCAGCCCCGCCACGAGGGATCCCGATGATCACCGACTACCTGTTCACCTCGGAGTCCGTCACCGAGGGCCATCCCGACAAGATGGCCGACCAGATCTCCGACGCCGTCCTCGACGCCGTGCTCCGGCAGGACAAGCGCGGCCGCGTCGCCTGCGAGACGCTGCTCAAGACCGGCTACGTCATGATCGCCGGCGAGATCACCACCACCGCCCGCATCGACTACCCGAAGCTGGCGCGCGAGGTGGTGAAGCGCATCGGCTACACCAACGGCGAGATGGGCTTCGACGGCAACACCTGCGGCGTGCTGGTCGCGGTCGACCAGCAGTCGCCCGACATCGGCCAGGGCGTCGACACCGGCGGCGCCGGCGACCAGGGCATGATGTTCGGCTACGCCTGCGACGAGACGCCGGAGCTGATGCCGGCGCCCATCCAGTACGCCCACGCGGTCACCCGCCAGCTCGCCAAGGCCCGCCGGGCCGGCCTCGACTTCCTCCGCCCCGACGGCAAGAGCCAGGTCACGGTCGAGTACCGCGACGGCAAGCCGGTCCGCATCGACACCGTCGTGGTCTCGACCCAGCACTCCGAGGACGTCTCGAACAAGAAGCTGCACGAGGCGGTGCGCGAGCAGGTCATCGCGAAGGCGCTGCCCGAAGCGGCTCGTCGACAAGAAGACCAAGATCTACATCAACCCGACCGGCCGCTTCGTCATCGGCGGCCCGATGGGCGACACCGGCGTCACCGGCCGCAAGATCATCGTCGACACCTACGGCGGCATGGGGCGCCACGGCGGCGGCGCGTTCAGCGGCAAGGACCCGTCCAAGGTCGACCGCTCCGCCGCCTACATGGGGCGCTACATCGCCAAGAACGTGGTGGCCGCCGGGCTCGCGAGGCGCTGCGAGGTGCAGGTCGCCTACGCCATCGGCGTCGCCGAGCCGGTCTCGGTGATGGTCGACACCTTCGGCACCGGCGACCGTGTCGGAGGCGCGCATCGCCGCGCGCGGTCCGGCAGGTCTTCGACCTCACGCCGCGCGAGATCATCGAAGGGCTCGACCTGCTCCGGCCCATCTACGAGAAGACCGCCGCGTACGGCCACTTCGGCCGGACGGAGAAGTCCTTCACCTGGGAGCAGACCGACAAGAAGGATGCGCTCCGAGACGCCGCCGGCGGGAAGGTGCAGGCGGTGGCAGGCGCCTAGCCGGCGGGACGTCAGCCCGTGCGCCGGGACGGGGCACGGGCGCGGGCCGGGGAACCCGACAAGGGATGGGATGGAAACACGGGACCGGTGAACGGTCCCGTCTTCGTTTTCGGGCCGCTGCCTTGACCGGGCGGGGGCGGCAGGACTATATCCGTCCATCCGGATGCACGGATGAATGCGATGACCGCCGCCGCCCCGAGCCGCCGTGTCGCCGCCCTGCGCGGCTGGATGGAGCAGCTCGCCGAGCCGACGCGGCTCCGCATCCTGCGCGTCCTCGAGCGGGAGGAGCTCTCGGTGCTGGAGCTGTGCGAGGTGCTCGCGCTGCCGCAGTCCACGGTGTCACGGCACCTCAAGCTGCTCGGGGAACGCGGGTGGCTCGTGTCGCGGCGGTCCGGCACCCAGAGCCTCCACGCCTGGGCCGACGAGATCGACGCGGGCGCCCGCCGCCTGTGGGTCCTCGCGCGCGGCGAGACCGACGCCTGGCCGGTCCTCCGCCAGGACGCCGACCGGCTCGCGGCAGTGAAGGCCCGCAAGGACGAGGCGCAGCGCTTCTTCGCGGGGGCCGCGGGCGCGTGGGACAAGCTGCGGGCCGAGGTGTACGGCAAGCGGATCGGCGTCGAGGCGCTCCTCGCGCTGCTCCCGTCCGAGTGGACGGTCGCCGACCTCGGCTGCGGCACCGGGGCGCTCGCCGCAGAGCTGGCGGGCCGGGTCCGCCGCGTGATCGCGGTGGACCAGTCGGCCGAGATGCTGCGCGCCGCGCGCCGCCGGCTCGCGGCGCATCCGAACGTGGAGATCCACCAGGCGCGCCTCGAGGCGCTGCCCGTCCCGGACGCCACGTGCGATGCGGCGGTGGCGGTGCTCGTGCTCTCGTATCTTCGCGAGCCGGCTGCGGCGCTCCGCGAGGCCGCCCGGATCCTCCGGCCCGGCGGGCGGCTCGTCGTCGTCGAGGCGGCGCGCCACGGCGACGAGGAGCTGCGGCGGCGCATGGGACAGCTCTGGCCCGGGTTCGACGAGCGAGAGCTCGCCGCCGCGTTCCCGGCCGGCGTGGCGGACGTCTCGTGTCGCACGCTGCTGCCCGAGCCGGGGGCGAAGGGCCCGGGGCTCGTCGTCGCCGCGGGCCGGCGCGGCGCCCCGCTCGGGAACGGAAATTGAGCCCACTCACGAAGAGGAGAAGACCCATGGCCGTCACGACCCCGAAGAAGAAGAAGCCCGCGCCTGCGAAGGCGCCGCTCCGCGCGGTGCCGAGCCCTGCGCTCGAGTACCAGGTGAAGGACCTCTCGCTCGCCGACTGGGGCCGCAAGGAGATCGACGCTCGCCGAGAAGGAGATGCCCGGCCTCATGGCCGTCCGCCGCGAGTACGGCGCGCAGCAGCCGCTCGCGGGCCAGCGCATCACCGGCTCGCTCCACATGACGATCCAGACCGCGGTCCTCATCGAGACGCTGCGCGAGCTCGGCGCCGACGTCCGCTGGGCGTCCTGCAACATCTTCTCGACCCAGGACCACGCCGCGGCGGCGGTCGCGGTCGGCCCGGACGGCACGCGTCGACGAGCCCGCGCGGCGTCCCGGTCTTCGCCTGGAAGGGCGAGACGCTCGAGGAGTACTGGGAGTGCACCGAGCGCGCGCTCGACTTCGGCGGCGGCAAGGGCCCGACGCAGATCGTGGACGACGGCGGCGACGCGACGCTGCTCATCCACAAGGGCGTCGAGTTCGAGAAGGCCGGCAAGGTTCCCGCCCGCCCGAGGCCCGGACTCCGAGGAGTTCGCGGTCGTCCTGAAGCTCCTCGCTCGCGAGCTGAAGAAGGACCCGCGGCGCTGGACGCGCATCGCCACGGACTGCGCCGGCGTCACCGAGGAGACGACCACCGGCGTGCACCGGCTCTACGAGATGCAGAAGGCGGGCACGCTGCTCTTCCCCGCCATCAACGTGAACGACTCGGTGACCAAGTCGAAGTTCGACAACCTCTACGGCTGCCGGCACTCGCTGGTGGACGGGCTCAACCGCGCGACCGACGTGATGCTCGCCGGCAAGCTGTGCGTGGTCTGCGGCTACGGCGACGTGGGCAAGGGCTGCGCCCAGGCGCTGCGCGGGCAGGGCGCGCGGGTGGTGGTCACCGAGATCGACCCCATCAACGCGCTCCAGGCGACGATGGAGGGGTACCAGGTGGTCCGGGTGGAGGACGTCGTCGAGCAGGCCGACGTCTTCGTCACCGCCACCGGCAACGTCGACGTCATCACCGTCGACCACATGAAGCAGATGAAGGACTGCGCCATCGTCGGGAACATCGGCCACTTCGACAACGAGATCGACATGGCCGGCCTGAAGAAGATCCCCGGGCGCGGTGCGTCAACATCAAGCCGCAGTACGACGCGTTCGTCTTCCCCGACGGCCACCGCGTGCTGGTGCTCGCCGAGGGGCGCCTCCTCAACCTCGGCTGCGCCACCGGCCACCCGTCCTTCGTGATGTCGAACTCCTTCACGAACCAGACGCTGGCGCAGATCGAGCTCGCCGCGAACCGGGCCGCTACGAGAAGAAGGTCTACACGCTGCCGAAGCAGCTCGACGAGAAGGTGGCCGCGCTGCACCTCGACCAGCTCGGGGCGAAGCTCACGAAGCTCACCAAGAAGCAGGCCGACTACCTCGGCATCTCGCAGCAGGGGCCGTTCAAGCCGGATCACTACCGGTACTAGGAATCTCTAAAGCAACAGCGACAGGCGCAGCCCGATCTCGAGCCAGCCGTGGAGCCCCTTGTCGGAGATGCTGGTGGAGCCGCTCCCCAGCTTCGACTTCGAGAACTCACCGACCCGGATCGACCCCCACGGGCCGATGGTGACGCCACCGAGCTCGAAGTCCACGCCGACCTGCGCGCCCGCCTCGAATCCGGACATCGTCGAGCTGACCTTCGTGGGGGCGGTGCCTCCGCTCGACACGTCGCCCTGGAGCCTCTCGTAGCCGACGAGCGCGCCGATCCACGGGCCGCCCTCCAGCCGGCTGCTGAAGCGGTACTCGGCGATCGCGCCGAGGCCGACGTCGGCGAGCTTGCACGAGAAGCCGGTGCAGGCGTCGGAGGTCCTCGACGCGAGCGTCGTCGCCGCGTACCGACCATAGGCG
Source organism: uncultured delta proteobacterium (assembly GCA_963721145.1). Taxonomy (GTDB): domain Bacteria; phylum Myxococcota; class Myxococcia; order Myxococcales; family Anaeromyxobacteraceae; genus Anaeromyxobacter. Next base: position 2,162,401 of record CAVRIC010000002.1, read on the forward strand.
CCGACCGAGAGCTGCTTCGTGAACCGGAACTGGAGGTCCGCCTGGAGCGGGAACGCCCATTCGACGGAGTCGGAGAGCGAAACGCCGTCCCCGATGTCCCCGAAGGGCTTCGCGACTCCGGCCCGCGCGTTCAGGGCGATGCTCCCGTCTGCGCGCGCCGCGGGCGCAGCGAGGATGGAGAGGACGAGCAGGGCGAATGACCTTCGCATGGGGACCCTCCGTGGCCCGCCGGACCGGCGGCGGACGGGACGAGCCTACGGGACCGGGCGCGCCCCGCAAAGGACGTTGATCGCGTGACACCTCGCCGTGCCAGGGCCGCGATCGGCGCCGCGTTGCCGCCGCCCCGTCGGTCGGCTACGTTCCGGCGGCGCCATGACCCTCCTCTCCGCCGTCGTCCTCGGTCTCGTGCAGGCCGCCACCGAGTTCCTCCCGGTCTCGTCCACGGCACACTTGCTCGTCTTCGGCGAGCTCCTCGGGCACGACCTCGGCGACGCGCGCTTCCGCGCGTTCGTCACCATCATCCAGTCCGGCACCACGCTCGCCGTCCTCGTCTACTTTCGCCGCGAGATCGCCGCGCTCGCGCTCGCCGCGGCCGGGTCGCTCGCCCGGCGGCGGCCGCTCGAGAGCCCGGACTCGCGCCTCGCCTGGTTCATCGCGCTCGGCACGCTTCCGGCCGCGATCCTCGGCAAGCTCCTCGAGCGTCGCATCGAGGCGCTCGGGAACTGGGTCATCGCGGCCTCCCTCGTGATCCTCGGGATCGTGCTGCTCGCGGCGGAGCGGCTCGCCCGGCACGAGCGCGGCGTCGAGGACGTCGGCGCGCTCGACGCCCTCCTCATCGGGATGGGCCAGGCGCTCGCGCTCGTCCCGGGCTCGTCGCGGTCGGGGACCACCATCACCGCCGGGATGCTCCTCGGCCTGAAGCGCGAGGCCGCGGCGCGCTTCAGCTTCCTGCTCTCCGTCCCGGTCATCCTCGGCGCGGGCGCCTACAAGCTCGTGAAGACGCTTCCCGTGCTCCGCGGCGCGCACGAGTGGGCGAGCGCGACCGTCGTGGGAACGGCGGTGTCGGCGGTCGCCGGCTACATCGTCATCGGCTGGCTCCTGGGGTGGCTCCGGACCCGCACCACGTACCTGTTCGTGGCGTGGCGGGTCGCGGCCGGGATCCTGATCGCGGCGCTGATCGTCCGTGGGGTGCTGCCGGCGAACGAGGCGCCGCCCGGACCCGCTCCCGCCGCCCGCATGCCATGACCCGCGCCCGACGCCGGAGGTCCACGCCTTGAGCTTCGAGCGGCTGCGGGCGGCCCTCCGCGCGCGGACGCCCGGCGTCGCGCCGATCGACCGGATCGCGCCCGAGCACCTGCCGCCGGAAGGGTTCGCGCGGGCGGCGAACCTGGTCCCCCTGCACGAGAAGGAGGGCGAGCCGCACCTGCTCCTCACCCGCCGACCGAAGCACATGCGGAAGCACGCGGGAGAGCTCAGCGTTCCGGGGGGCCGGATCGAGCCGGGCGAGGACGCGCTCGCGGCGGCGCTGCGTGAGGCCCACGAGGAGATCGGGCTCGTGCCGGACCGGGCCGACGTGCTCGGGAAGCTGTCCGAGACGCTCGTGCTCCAGTCCGCCTTCCGCTTGACGCCATGGGTGGCGTCCGTGCCATATCCGTACCCTTGGGTCGCGGAGCCTCGCGAGGTGGAGGAGATCCTCCACGTCCCGCTCTCCGCGCTCCTGCAGCCCGGCATCCACCGGGTCGAGCGGCGCGAGGCGTACGGGATGAACCTCGACGTGCACTTCTTCACGCTGAGCGGCGACGTGCTGTGGGGCGCGACCGCGCGGATCGTCTGGGAGCTTCTCGGGATCTGGAGAAGTCTATGAGGAGGGTGGCGCCATGAGGATCTTCCCCGTCGTGATGGCGGGCGGGTCGGGCACGCGCTTCTGGCCGCTGTCGCGCAAGAATCGGCCGAAGCAGTTCCTGCCGCTCGCCGGTGACGAGCCGCTCCTCGCCGCCACCATCTCCCGGCTGCCGCCGCTCGCGCGAGCCCGGGAGACCTACGTCGTGTGCGGGCCCGCGCACGCCGCGGCGGCGCGGCGGCTGCTGCCCAAGCTGCCCGAGCAGAACTTCATCGTGGAGCCGTGCGCGCGGAACACCGCACCGTGCGTCGGGCTTGCCGCGCTTCACGTCGCGCGGCGCGATCCGCGCGGCATCATGGCGATGCTGCCGGCGGACCACCACATCTCCCGGCCTGCCGCGTTCCGCGACGCGCTCGCGGCGGCGGCGGAGCTGGCGGAGCGCGGCGCCATCGCGACGATCGGCATCCGCCCCTCGCGTCCGGAGACCGGCTACGGCTACCTGAAGCTCGGGCCGCGGCTCGCCGCGCGCGGGAAGAAGGGGCGCGTCACCGCGCACAAGGTGGAGCGGTTCGTCGAGAAGCCCGACCTCGTGACCGCCGCGCGCTACCTCGCGGACGGTGGGTACCTGTGGAACTCGGGGATCTTCGCGTTCCGCGCCGACGTGATCCTGGAGGAGATCCGGCGGGCGATGCCGGTCCTCGGCGAGCAGCTCGACGCGATCGAGGCGTCGATCGGGACGGCCGGGTACAAGCGGACGCTCTCGCGCGTGTTCCCCGAGTGCCCGTCGATCTCGGTGGACTACGGCGTCATGGAGAAGTCGACGCGCATCGCGGTCGTGCCGGCGGACTTCGGCTGGTCCGACGTCGGCAGCTTCGCGGCGCTCTCGGACGTGCGCCCCACCGACCACCTCGGGAACGTCGCGGAGGGCGACGCGGTGATCCTCGACTCGCACGGCGCGATCGTGCTCGCGAAGGGGGGCCGACCCGTCGCGGTGGTGGGGATCGACGACGTGATCGTGGTCGACGCGGGGGATGCGGTGCTGGTCTGCCGCCGCGACCGCGCCCAGGACGTCCGGCAGGCGGTGGAGGAGCTCACTCGTCGGGGGCGCGAGGAGGTCCTATGACGGAACCGGAAGGACCCGGGGGCTCCCCCTGCGGAAACGCAGCACGACATTCCAGGACATGCACGAGATGACGATGCCGAAGCTCTCGCCGACGATCTTCCGTGAGTACGACATCCGTGGCCTCGTGGATCAGGACCTGACCGAGGAGGCCGTCCACCTCGTCGGCAAGGCGCTCGGAACGCGGATCCGGGAGGCGGGCGGGCGCAAGGCTGCCGTGGGACGGGACGCGCGCCTGTCGGGGCCGCGCTTCGCGCATGCGATGATCTCCGCGCTCACCTCCACCGGGGTGGACGTGCTCGATCTCGGCATCGTTCCGACGCCGCTCACGTACTTCGCGGCGCACACGACGGACGTGGACGGCATCTGCATGATCACCGGGTCGCACAACCCGCCCGAGTACAACGGGCTGAAGGTCGGCCTCGGCTCCGCCACCTACCACGGCGAGGAGATCCAGGCCCTCCGTCACCTCGCCGAGTCCGGTCGGTTCGCGCAGGGCACCCCCGGGACGGTGACCCCGTACGACGTCGTCGGACCGTACCGTGCGTACGTGAAGGAGAACCTCCGGCTCGGAAAGCGAAGGCTGAAGGTGGTGGTCGACGCAGGCAACGGGACGGGCGGCGTCGTCGCCGTGCCGCTCTTCGAGTCGCTCGGGGTCGAGGTCGTGCCGCTCTTCATCGAGATGGACGGCCGCTTCCCCAACCATCACCCGGACCCGACGGTCGAGAGGAACCTGGAGCACCTCAAGGCCAAGGTGCGCGAGACCCGCGCCGACCTCGGCATCGCCTACGACGGCGACGCGGATCGCGTCGGGGCGGTGGACGAGAAGGGGAACGTCCTCTGGGGCGACCAGATCATGATCCTCTTCTCCCGCGCGCTCCTCGCCGAGCAGCCGGGGGCTACGATCGTCGGCGAGGTGAAGTGCTCGATGACGCTCTACGACGACATCGCGAAGCGCGGCGGCCGCGCGATCATGTGGAAGGCCGGGCACAGCCTGATCAAGGCGAAGATGAAGGAGGAGAAGGCGCTGCTCGCAGGCGAGATGAGCGGGCACATCTTCTTCGCGCACCGCTGGTTCGGCTTCGACGACGGGATCTACTCGTCCGCGCGCCTCGTCGAGCTCCTCTCCCGCGCCGACGCCCCGCTCTCCGCGTTGCTCGCCGACGTGCCGAGGACCGAGTCCACTCCCGAGCTCCGGGTGGACTGCCCCGAGGAGAAGAAGTTCGAGGTCGTGCGCCGCGCGCAGGAGTTCTTCAAGGCGCGGTACGAGACGGTGACGGTCGACGGCGTGCGCGTGGTATTCCCCGACGGCTGGGGGCTCGTCCGCGCCTCGAACACGCAGCCGCTCCTCGTGCTTCGGTTCGAAGCGACGACGAAGGCGCGGCTCGACGAGATCGCGCGGCTCATCCGCGGGAAGGTGGACGAGATCCTGCGCGAGGTGGGAGCGTAGGGTGTCGCCGCTCGCGCTCGGGGTCGACCTCGGCGGCACGAACGCGCGCGCGGCGGTCGTCGACACGGACACGGGCGAGATCGTCGCCGCGCACAAGGAGCCGCTGCACGACCGGACGCCCGCCCGCGTCGTCGAGGTGGTGAAGCACGCGCTCGAGGAGGCGGCCTCCGCCGCAGGACAGGACCTCGCCCGGGCACCGTCCATCGGCGTCGGGGTCGCGGGGCAGTGCCTCGGCGCGACCGGCGTCGTCCTCAACGCGCCGAACCTCGGCTGGCGCGACGTCGCGTTCGGCCAGATGCTGCGCGCCGCGGTGGGAGCCCCGGTCCGGATCGCGAACGACCTCTCGGTCGCCGCATGGGGCGAGAAGCGCTTCGGCGCCGCCAGGGGGATCGACGACGTGGTCCTCGTGTTCGTCGGCTCCGGCGTCGGGTCCGGACTCATCCTCGGCGGCCGCCTCCACGAGGGAGCGCACGGGCTCGCGGGCGAGTTCGGGCACGTGAAGGTACGCCCCGCCCGGCCGGAGGCCGCGCCGCGGCGGTGCGGGTGCGGCCAGGTCGGCTGTCTCGAAGCGTACACGTCGGGCATGAACGTCGCGGCCCGCGTCCGGGAGGAGATCGCGGCGGGCGCCCGGACCTCGATCCGCGCGCTCGCGGCGGGAGACCTTTCCCGCGTGAATGCGAGCATGGTGGACGACGCGCACCGCGCCGGCGATCCGTACGCACGCGCGCTCTGGGACGAGGTCGGCGAGCTGCTCGGGACCGCGATCGCGAACCTGGTGACGCTGCTCAACCCGGCGCGGCTGATCCTGGGCGGCGGCGTTCTCCTCGGCTGCCCGGCGCTGGCCGGGATCGTCCGCGAGCGCATCGACGCAGCGGTCTCGCTGTCGGCCAGGACCGGACTCACGCTCGAGCGCGCCTGGCTCGGGGACGACGCGGGCGTGATCGGCGCGGCCGTGCTCGGATGAGGCGATCAGGGCAGCTCGAACCGGTACGTGAAGACGATGGTCGTGCGCACAGGATCGCCGCCGCGCCGCGGCGGGGAGAACCGGCAGCCGTTGCGACGGAGGCTCGCGATCGCGGCCGGTCCGAGCCCGTGGCCGGGCTCCTCCAGCACGCGCGCGCCCGCGACGGCGCCCGCCTCGTCGATGTCGAGCGCGAGGCGCACGCGCCCCTCGATGCGCAGCCGCTCCGCCTCCTCGGGGTAATCCTCGGCAGAGGTCCGGTAGCACGCATCGAGCGGGCGGGGGAGCACCGTCACCTGCGTGGGAGGGACGTAGTTGTCGCTGCGGTAGGGCTTCACCGTGGAGGGGTCCGGCGCGGTGCGAGGCAGCTCGCCGTAGAGCGTATTGCCGGCGGGCGCGGCGACCCCGCCCGGCGTCGTCGACGACGACATCGAGATGCCGATCCGCACCGGCGCCTTGGCGGCGGGCGGCGCGTCCTCCGGCGGCGGAGCATTCGGCGGGGGCGGTGCCTCAGGAACGGGCGCGGGCGGTTTCGGCGCCTCGCGCGGCGGAGCGAGCGGCGTGGCGCGGGGCGCGCGGCGTGGCTGAGGCGGGGGTGAGGCCGTCGGCGGCTCCGGCGGAGCGTGCGCCACCTCCACGACCTCGACCTTCACCTCGTCCGACGCGGGCGCGGCGAGGGCCGGCAGCCGGACCAGCCCGAGGAACGCCGCCGCGTGGAGCGCCGCGGACATCGCGTACGCGGCCGGCGCCGGAATCCGCGGCGACACCGGTCACCGCTCCTTCTCGACGTGGATGGCGAAGCGGGTCGCCCCCGCCCCGCGCACGAGGTCGATCACGTGGACGACCGCCCCGTGCAGCGCGCCACGATCCGCGGAGATGACGACGCGCGCCTCCGCGTCCCGCCGCACCGCATCCCGGGTCCTCGCGACGAGCTCCTCCTCGCTCCGGCGCACGCCGTCGAGGAAGACCTGCCCGTCCCTGGTGAGGATGACGGAGAGGACGGTCCCGACCGCCTCGCCGCCGTGGGCCGCCCGCGGGAGATCCACCTCGATCGACGCGCGCACGATGTACGTGGCGGTCACCATGAAGATGATGAGGAGGACGAGCACGACGTCGACGAGGGGCGTGACGTTGATGTCCGCGATGAGGTCGTCGTCCCCGCCGCCGTCGCCGGTGCCTGCCACCTGTCACCTCGACTCGAGGAAGGCCACCGCCGCGTGGCCCAGCGCCGTCGCGCGCTGGGTGGTGCGGCGGAGCCCGCGCTGGAAGAGGTTGTACGCAACGACGGCGGGCAGGGCCACGAACAGCCCCACCGCGGTCGCGACGAGGGCCTCGCTGATGCCGGCCATCACCGCGCCGGTGCCGCCCGCGACCGGGTTCCGGGCGAGGTCGAAGAACGCGCGGATCACGCCGAGCACCGTCCCGAACAGGCCCACGAACGGCGCGTTGTTCCCGAGCGTCCCGAGGAACGCGAGGCGGCGCTCGTACTCGATCCGCCCGCGCTCGATGGTTCCGGCCACCACCTCGCGCACCGCCTGCGACCCCTTGCCCGCGTGCCCGACGGCGGCGCGCACCACCGCCGCCTCGAGGCCCTCGCTCCCTGCCGCAGCGGCGGCGGCCCCGGCGAGATCGCCCGCGAGCAGCTGGCGCGAGATCTCGTCCGCGCCGCGGAGGCGCCGCGCGAGGAAGAAGGCGGCGCGCTCGATCATGACGCCGACCGAACCGATCGAGAGGAGGATCAGGAGCCACAGCACCCACTCGGCGCCGAGGGTCGTGAGGGAGAGGAGACGGTTCGAGATCATGCGGGCGCCAGGGCGAGGGTGGCGGGTAGTTAAGGAGCGCGCCGCCGCCATGTCAAGGCGCCACGGCGCGTCGGCCTCAATCACCATTGGTGAATCATCGCGCGCCGCAGCGGTCGTCGACATGCCGCCGCACGCTCCGGAGCGCTCCCGTCGCGTCCGTGTCGCGCTCGGGTCGTGCGCAAAATGCGCGCCGGTTCCTTGACGATCAGAATCCGAGCGCGCTAACCTCCGCACAACTTGTCCATTCCGAAGGTGTCCATCGACACGAATGGACGTTCCGAGGAGGGAGCACCGATGGCTGCGAAGAAGAAGGCAACGAAGAAGCCGGCCGCGAAGAAGAAGACGACGAAGAAGAAGAGCAAGAAGTAGGGCTCAGCTCCTCTTGCGTTGAGCGCCGCGGCCGCCTTCGGGCGGCCGCAGCATTTTCGGGGTAGGGAGAGCGAAGAGCGGGCGCCCGTGTCCCTCACCGCCGCCGAGATCGAGGCCGTCGTCGCGGAGCTGGCGCCGCTCGCGGGCGCCCGCGTGGAAGGCGTCCGGGCCCACGGCGAGCGCGCGGTGACCCTCGACGTCTTCGGTCCAACCGGGCGGGCGCGCCTCCTGCTCTCCGCCGAGCCGGACGTCACCCGCATCCACGCCGCCCGCGCGAGGCCGCCGCGCGCGGCGCCCGGTTCCGCCTTCCAGGCGGTTCTCCGGCGCGAGCTCGACGACGTCCGTCTCGTGGCGATCGAGGCGGTTCCGGGCGACCGCGTGGTCGTCCTGCGACTGGAGGGACCGCGCGGTGCGCTTCGGCTCGTCGCCGAGCTGACCGGACGTCACGGCAACCTGTTCCTCGTCGGCCCCGACGGAACGGTCCGTGCGAGCGCCGGCAGGAGCGTGTCGCAGCAGCGCCGGATCGTTCCGGGCGCGCCGTATCTCGCTCCCGCCGCGGGGCCTCGCGAGGAGCCCACCTCCAGGCGCCTGCGGTTCGTGCCCACCCCCGGCGAGCGATTCCCGCTCTCGGCGTCGATCGAGGACGCGTACGCCGCGCGCGAGGAGGAGCGGCTTCTCGCCGAGGGTCGCCGCCGGCTGCGCGAGCCCGTCCGGGCCGCGCTGGCGAGGACCGGGCGCGCGCTCGAGCGGCTCGCCGAGGAGGCAGCGCGCGTGCCTGCGGCCGAGGCGGACCGCAGGCTCGGCGATCTGCTCAAGCAGAACCTCTCGCGCGTCCGGCGCGGCGCGCGCGAGGTCGTGCTGACCGAGTGGACCGAGGCGGGAGCGCGGGAGGTGAAGGTGCCGCTCGACCCGGCGCGCTCGCCCCAGGCGAACATGGAGCGGTACTACCGGCAGCATCGCCGGATCGTGGACTCGGCGGCCCGCGTCGCCTCGCGAGCCGCCGAGGTGCGCGCTCGCGGCGAGGCGCTGCGCGCGCTGCTCGAGGAGATCGACCGGGCCGCGCTCCCCACGCTGCAGAAGCTCGAGCGAGAGGCGCGACGGCTCGGAGCAGGTCCGCGTCCGGCGCCGACGCCGAGGCGCCGCAAGGAGGAGCCCGCCTCGCCGTACCGCACCTTCCGCTCCGCTGGCCGGGACCGTCGTGCTCGTCGGGAAGGGGCGCCGCGGAGAACGACGCGCTCACGGTGCGAATGGCGCGCGGCAACGATCTGTGGCTCCACGCGCGCGGCGTGCCGGGCGCGCACGTCGTCGTGCGGCTCGAGAAGGGGCGCGCCCCCGACCAGGAGACGCTCCTCGACGCCGCGCACCTCGCGGTTCACTTCTCCGACGCGCGTGGTGCGCCGCAGGTAGAGGTGGCTTCGACGCGCGCGAAGTACGTGCGCAAGCCGAAGGGCGCCGCGCCAGGCGCGGTGACGTACAGCCAGGAGAAGGTCGTCCTGCTGCGGGTCGAGCCGGCGCGGCTCGACCGGCTGCTGGCGGAGGAGGAGCAGGAGGGCTGAACGGCCGGCAGCCGCTCGGCTGCCTGGACGCAAGGCGCACGGACGCCGGCAAGGACGGGGAGGGGGCCCTTGATGGGCAGAGCGCCCCCTTCGTAGGATCGCGCTCGCTTGCCGCGCCCGCCCGAGTCTCACCGCCAGCTCGACCTCTTCGACGCACGCCGCGCGCCGCGGGAGACGAACCTCTCGTCGGCGGCCCGCCTGGCCGACGTGCTCTCCGACCTGCTGGACGAGCGGGTGCGGCTCACGTCCACGACAACCGCTCGACGATGGTCTCGTTCCGGCGGAACCCGGGCGAGATCCACTACCGGGTGCACCACATGTTCCTCGAGGCGCCGCACGAGGTGGTGCGGGCGCTGGCGGCGTTCGCGGGCCCCCGCCGCGGAGCGGCGGCTCGCCGCCGCGAGGCGGGGACGCGCATCGACGCCTACGTCCGCCGCAACCGCGCGCGCATCGCCGTGCCGCGCGCGGATCGGCTCCTCGTCGCGCGGGCGCGTCCACGACCTTGCAGGCCATCTTCGATCGGCTGAACGTGGAGCGGTTCGAGGGGCGCATCGAGGCCCGCATCGGGTGGGGACCGGTCCGGAGCGGACGCCGCCGCCGCACCGTCAAGACCGGCGTGTACGTGCAGGACGCGCGCATCATCCGGATCCACCCGACGCTCGACCGCCCCGAGGTGCCCGGAGTACTACGTCGCCGCGGTGGTCTTCCACGAGATGCTCCACCAGGCAGTCCCGGCGCGCGAGGTGAACGGCCGCCGCATCGTGCACGGCCCCGAGTTCCGCCGCCGCGAGCGCGCGTACCCGGACCACGCGCGCGCGCGCGCGTGGGAGGACCGGAACCTGGCGCTGCTGCTCTCGTCACCGTTGTGACGAGCGGCGTTCGCCCCGAGCGGGCAACGCGATGAGCGTGCCGAAAGGGCCGGCGCTCGCCGGCGGCTCGGGCCATAATCGCCGAGCCCGGCATGCCCCGCAGCGCCGCCGTCCTCGCTCTCGCGTTTGCGCTCGGCGCCGCCGGGTGCCTTCGCGCGCGCGGCACGCCGGAAGAGCCGGTGGTCGTCGGCTTCGAGCTCGAGGGCGTCCACGCGGTGAGCGAGGACGCGCTGAAGGCGAAGCTCGCGACGCAGCCCTCCGGACGGTTCGCCTGGGACGACGCGTGGCGGCTCGACCCCGACGCGCTCGCCGTCGACCGCCGGCGCGTCGAGGCGTTCTACCGCGAGCACGGGTACTACCGTGCCCGCGTCGAGGACGTGCGGGTCATCCCCGCCGGCCGTGGCCGCGTCAAGGTCACCATGGTCGTCCAGGAGGGCCCGCCGGTCCGCGTCGCGAAGCTCACGGTGAACGGGCTGGACGCCGCGCCCGAGGCGAGGCAGCGCGTCGGCGAGCTTCCGCTCGAGTCCGGCGACGTGTTCAGCGAGAGCGCGTACGACCGGGCGCGGGACGCGATCCTCGGAGCGCTCCGCTCGAGCGGCTGGGCGACCGCCGAGGTCACGCAGCACGCGACGGTCGTTCCCGAGGCGGGCGCCGCGGAGGTCACCTACGACGTGGAAGCGGGGCCCCGCTGGAAGTTCGGGCCGATCTTCATCGCCGGCACCACCGCCGTGCCCCGCGACCGGATCCGCGAGCAGGTGCTCGGCGCGCTCCACCCGGGCGAGTGGTTCGATGACACGCGGCTCCCCCAGGCCCAGGCGCGCGTCTTCGACCTGGGCGTCTTCGGGGCGGTGCGCGTCACGCGCGGGCAAGCGGACCCCGCGCGCGGGACGATCCCGGTGGTGGTCGCGGTGCGCGAGGCGCCGTTCCGGACGCTGCGCGTGGGCCCGGGCATCGGCCTCCAGGCGATCCGCTGGGACGCCCACGTCCTCCTCGGCTGGCAGCACCGGAACTTCTTCGGCGAGCTGCGCCGGGTCGGGACCGAGGTGCGGCTCGGCTACGCGTGGCTGCCGAATCCGTATCAGCCGACCAAGCGGGGAACGGTGGGGCTGGCCGCTTTCGAGTACGCCCAGCCCGGGGTCTTCACGCGGTACGTCGACACCTCGGCGCGCATCGAGGTGGAGAAGGGGATCGAGCAGGCCTACGACTTCTACTCGGAGCGGCTGAAGCTCGGCCTGCCGCTGCGGCTCGCCTCGCGCTGGACGCTCGTCCCCTCCTACAACCTCGAGGTGTACGAGCTTGCCAACTACGGCGTGGACTTCGTTCCGGGCTCGCCGTCGGACACCCGGACCCTCGAGAACTGCAAGGGGAGCGTCTGCTTGCTCACGTACTTCGAGCAGCGCATCGCCTGGGACGGGCGCGACAACCCGGTGAACACGCGGCGCGGGGTGTACGTCGGGTTCTCGCTGCAGGAGGGGTTCGACCTGGGCGCCTACGGGTATCAATACCTGCGGTTCCTCCCGGAGCTGCGCGCCTTCTGGCCGCTCGGGACGCGCACGGTCGTCGCGGCGCGAGCCCGGGTGGGCGCCCTCATTCCGGTCCACGAGCAGGGCGACCCGCCCATCGTCGCCCGGTTCGCCGCCGGGGGGCCCCTCTCGATGCGCGGCTACTACACCCGCCGGCTCGCGAAGATGGTGCTGCAGGGGAACGAGTGGGTTCCCGTGGGCGGGAACGGGCTCGCGGACGCGAACGTCGAGCTCCGCTTCGACATGACCGGAAGTCTCGGCGGAGCGATCTTCCTGGATGGAGGCAATGTGTCGGACGCGTCCGCGGTGCCGAGCGCGTGGCAGGTCGCGCTCGACCCCACGCTGCTGCAGTGGGCGGCGGGGTTCGGCCTGCGGTACCACACGCCGTTCGGTCCCATCCGGCTCGACGTGGGCGTCCGCCTGCCGGATCGGCCCGGACGAGGGGCCGACAGCTTCCCCGCCGTTCCGTTCACGTTCCGGCCCGACGGGACGCCTCACCGAGAGCCGCTCGTCGCGGTCCACCTCTCGCTCGGGGAGGCGTTCTGATGCGCGGTGCGGCACGCGCGGCGGCGTGGCTCGGCTGGATCGTCCTCGGCGCGGCGGCCCTGGTCGGTCTCGTCCTGTCGGCGGTGGTGTACCTGGCCTCCGTCCCGTTCGCGCGCGCGGCGGTCGCGTCGGCGGTCGTGCGGATCGTGGATGAGGCGCTCGCGGGCGGCGCGGAGCTCGGGGGGATCGAGGTGCTTTCGGGCGGCGGTATCGAGCTGCGGGATCTCCGGGTGTTCGACCCGGACGGCCACCTCGTCCTGGCGGTCGGGAGGGCGCGACTCAGCGTCGACGTCACGGCGCTGCGATCGCGGACCATCGGCGTCGAGCTCGAGCTCGATCATCCCTCGGTCCTGCTGGAGGAAGAGGCCGACGGCGGGGTCTCGCTCGTACGTGCCTTCGCGCCGGCGCGCTCGTCGCCGGCACCCGCCGCGGCGCCGCTCGACGCACGAGGAGGCGGCGGCGCGTCGGCGTGGACGGTTCACCTGTCTCGCCTCGTGATCCACGGCGGCGAGGTCTGGTGGGTCGACGCAGCGGGCTCGACGCGGCTCGAGGCGAGCGCGCTCGATGTGGCGGGGCGCGGGACCCTCGGGCCACGGCGCGCGCGCGCCGAGCTGCGGCTGCGCGGCGAGCTGCGAGAGCCCTTTGCGGCGCCGCTCGCGCTGGAGCTCGTGGCGGTGCGCGGCGGCGACGCGGTGCGCGTCCCCGTGCTGCACGTCACCGCGGGAGGAACGTCGGTCGAGGCGCTCGCCGAGGGGGATGTGGCCCGGCGCAGAGGAAGACTGGCCGTGACCCGCCTCGGGATCTCTCGCGCGCAGGCGCGGGCGGTCGTGCCGTCGGCCCCCGAGGGGGCGGATCTGCGCGCGACCGGGTACGCGGAGTCCGACGGGACGACGCTCACGGCGGCGCTCCGCGTCGAGCCCGTCGAGGCGGGCGGCGCCGGCGGGCGCGGCGACGCTGCCATCGCGGTGCACCTCGACGCCATCGCGCGCGCGGCGGGGTTCGACGTAGCGCTCGAACATCTCGACCCGTCTCGGGTGGTCGCGGCGGCGCCGCAGGGGGACGTGACGCTCACGGCGCACGGCGCGGCCGCCGGGGCGTCGCTCGACGACGCGCGCGCCCGGATCGCCCTGTCCGTCTCCCGGACGCGGCTGCGCCGCGGCGAGGTGACGCGCGCGGACCTCCAGCTCCGCGTCGTTCCCGGCGCGGTCGAGCTCGATCGCCTCGCGGCCGCCGCGCCGGGGATCACCGTCGCCGCCTCCGGGCACTGGCGACGCGGAGGGCCGGTCGCAGGGACGGCCACCGCGGACGCGCAGGACGTGGCGATCGCCGCCCGGAACCTGGCGCGCCTGCTCGGCGAGCCCGCGCCCGCCGTCGCCGGGAGGGCGCGCCTCGCGGCAACGCTGTCCGGGACCTCCTCCGTACCGGCCCTCGAGGGGACGCTCGACGCCGGCTCGCTCCGCGCCGGAGCGGTCGCGGCGGAGGGGCTCCGGCTCGCGGTGCGCGGCACGGGCCCGCTCGACGCGATCGAGGGGCGTGCGGAAGGAAAGATCGCGCAGCTCCACGAGGCGGGGGGTCGTGAGATCGCGCACAGGATCGCCTTCCGCGCGGCGCTCCACGAGGACGATGGAACGCTCTCCGTGACCGGCGCCGTCCCGGGGACCGGGACCGAGCCGCTCTCCGTGGACGCGCGCGGCCGGCTCGGAGCGCGGCGTGAGACCCTCGTCCTGAACCAGCTCGCGCTGTCCTGGCCGGGCACCCGCTGGACGCTCGTCCGGCCCGCGGCGCTGAACCTGCGGGCCACCTCGGTCGATCGGCTCGAGCTCGCCTCGGACCCGCAGCGCATCGTCATCTCGGGTGGCCTCGGATCGCGGGGCGCGCTCGAAGCACGCGTGGAGCTCTCGCGCCTCGACCTGGGGCGGCTTCCGCCAGGGATCCTCCCGGAGGGCGACGGGGTCCGCGGAGAGGTGTCCGCGTCGCTGCAGGCGAGCGGCACTGCGGCGCATCCGGTGCTGTCCGGGCGAATGGCGGTGGCGGACGGCGCCTGGCGGAACCTCTCCGGCGTGGCGGCGAGCGCCGAGGGGCGCTTCGACGGTGCCACCCGGCGGATCGCCGCCTCGGTCCTCGTGGAGCGGGGCGCGGGAGGCACCGTCGACGTGGCGCTCGACCTTCCGGTCCCGCTCGCGTCTCGCCCTGCCGAGCCGGTGACGGTCCGCGTCCGCGCCGCCGCGCTCCCCATCGCGGACCTCCTCGAGGCCGCGCGGAGCGGCGCCGTCGCGACGGGCACCGTCGCCCTCGACCTGCACCTGGGCGGGACGGCGGGCGCTCCGTCCCTCGGCGGCGAGGCCTCCGTCACGGACGCGTCGTGGCAGGACCTCGACCGCCTCGGAGTGACGGTGACGCTCGAGCAGGGGATGGGGGTCGTGCGGGCGGCCGCATCCGCGTCGATCGCCGGCCGGCGCGCGGTCGCGGTCGAGGCGGAGGTGCCGCTCGAGCTGGGCGATCTGCTGGCGCGGCCCGGGGAGACGCTGCGCGCGGTCGAGCGGGCGCCGGTGGTGGCGAGCGCCAAGGTCACCGCGCTCGACCTCGCGGCGGTTGCGGGGCGTGCCGGGGTGCCCCCAGGCCTCACCGGGATCGTGGACGCGCGTGTCGACCTGACGGGCTCCCCCGCCGCGCCGCGCGGAGCGGCGACGATCGACGTCACCGGCGGCGCATGGAAGGGGTGGCGCCTGATCGGCGGGCACGTCGAGCTCGCCGCGCGAGAGCAGGGGCTGGCCGCGTCGGGCCGGATCACGGCGTCGGGCGCGGATGCCGTCCGGTTCCAGGCGTCGCTCGCCGTCCGTCCAGAGCGGCTCACTCGCCGTGACGCGCTGCTCGCGGCGCCGCTGCGGGTCGAGGCCACGATACCGCACCTCGCGCTCGCCGCCGGTGAGGGGCAGCCGGTCGCGGGGACCCTCGACGCGCGGTTCACCACCTCCGGCACCCTGCGCGCGCCCGAGGTCGCGCTCGACGCGAGCGGCGGCGGCATCTCGATCTCCGGACGGCCGCTCGGTGACGCGCGCGCGACGGCGCGTTACGCGGCGCGGCGCGGACGGGCGGAGGTGGTCCTCGACGCGGCGGCGGGCGGCTCGGTGCGCGCCACCGCCGAGCTGTCCGCAGACCTCGGCGCCGGAGCGCGTGGCGCCTCGATCCGGGACGCGCCAGCCGAGGTCAGCGCCGTCGCCGACGGGCTCGACCTCGGGTTCCTGCCCGTCCTCGCGCCGTCGCTGATCCGCTCGGCCGGCGGGCAGCTCGCGCTCGACGTCCACGCGCAGGGACCGCTGGCGCGGCTCTCCCCACGAGGGACGCTGCGCGTCGCGGGAGGCCGGCTCGCGGTCGCGGAGCTCGGCGAATGGACCGACATCGGGATCGAGGCGCGCGTCAGCGACGACGTGGTGGAGCTCTCGCGGTTCGAGCTGCGCCGGGGCGCGGGTCGGCTCTCCGCGCACGGCGCGCTCCGCGGCGTGCGCTCCGAGGCGGCGCGCCTCTCCGGGAAGATCACGGCGCAGGAGCTCAGCGTCGCGCGCGCCGGGATGAACCTCGCCACCTTCGACGTCGCGGCCGACCTGAGCGGGGCGTGGCGTCCCGGTGAGCTGCAGGTGGAGGTCGCCGTCCCGCACGGCGTCGTCCGGCTCCCGAAGAAGACCCCCAGGACGCTCCAGTCGCTCGACCGGCGCAAGGACATCTCCATCGGCCGGAAGCCGGAACAGAAGCGACAGGTCGAGGCCGCGAAGCCCGGCGATCCCGGCGCGAACCCGTTCTCGGTCCAGGTGCATCTCGTCGTGCCGCGAGACTTCTTCGTGAAGAGCGACAGCCCGAAGGTGGACGTGGAGCTCAAGGCCGACGTCCGCTACGAGCTGTCGGGCGGCCAGGACTACGCGGAGGGTTCGATCGAGGTGGTGCGCGGGAGCGTGGAGCCCATCGCCGGCCGGAACTTCATCATGGAGCGCGGGCGCGTGCAGTTCACCGGCGGACCGCCGCGCGCGGCGCTGCTCGACGTCGAGGCGAAGTACCAGAATCCGGCGGCGGTCGTCACGGTGAACGTCTCGGGCGCGGCCACGGCGCCGGAGATCCGGCTGTCCTCGCAGCCGCCGATGGACGACGCGCAGATCGCGATGCTCATCGCGACCGGCCGTACCGAGCTGAAGCCGGGCTCCGGCGCGGTCGGAACGCTCACCGGGGAGGAGGCGGGCAAGGCGGCGCTCGGCGCGCTCGCCACCCAGGCGTTCCGCAACATCGTGCGGGACAAGCTGCCGCTCGACACCGTGGCGCTCGACTCCGGCGCGCTGCGCGCCGGGAAGTACCTGACGGACAAGATCTACGTCGGCTACGTCCGGCGCTTCGACGCGGATCCCGACGAAGAACGAGAACGAGGACGAGGTGCGCGTCGAGTACCAGATCACCCCGCGGTGGATGTTCGAGTCGCGGTACGGCAACGCGCAGTCGGGCGGTGCGAGCCTGATCTGGTCGCGGAACTACTGACGGGCGGCGGCCGGCGGACCCGCGCAGCGCGCCAGAGCTCGCGGGCGACCCACGCCGCGAGGAGGAGCCAGAGCAGCGCGCGGACCACGTTCGCGGGATGCCACACGCCGTCGCGGAACGCCGGCTCCCAGCTGCGCGCCCGCACCTCGAACGCGAGGTGGAAGTCGAGCGCGGACACGGCCGAGAGGACCAGGAACAGCGGGAGCGGCGCGGCCGCGAGCGCTCCGGCGAAGAACCCGTAGAGCGCGTACTGCGGGCTCCAGATTCTTGTTCGTGGCGATCCACACGACGAGGGCGAGCGCCGTCGCGAGCCGGGCCGCGCGGGCGGCGTTCTCCGGCTGCCCCTGCGCGTGCCTCGCGGCGCGCGAGGCGGCGAAGGCGCCGACGGCGGCGGCGAGGATGAGCGGCCCGGCGGAGAGCGCCTCGAGGAGCGGGCCGGGCGGGACGTGGAGCGCGTCCCACAGCGAGTTCTCCGGACCGCGGCCGGCGTTGAAACGGAAGAACCAGCTCCACGCGTCGAAGGCCGTCAGCGCGAACGGGAGGTTCACCGCGAGGAGCACGACGCGCGAGCGCGAGCCCGAACCGGAGCAGGGCGCCCCGGGGCGGATGCGCGGCGAGGAGGGCCACCGCCGGCGGCACGAGCGTCGCGGGGAACAACTTCGCCGAGATGCCGAGGGCCGCGGCAGCGCCGCTCGTCGCAGGGCGCCCCCTCTGCAGCGCGCACGCGGCGACCGCGAGGAGGGCGATGGGCAGCAGGTCCCAGTTGAGCGGGGCGTAGTAGACGAGCGCAGGCGTCGCCCCGAGCCACCACGGCGCGGCGCCCGGGGTCCGGAACAGCGCCCACAGGGCGACGCCGAGGGAGGCGGCGAGCAGGAGGTACGTCGCCGTGAAGTGGGCGAGCGAGCTCGAAGGGCCGCCCGGGGCGAACGAGGGCAGCCAGAGCGCGATCCCGAGCAGCACCGGGTACTCGATCCGGTCCTGCAGGTAGGGGAGCGGCCGGCTGCCGCCGAGGTAGCGGTCACCGTGAAGGGCGATCACGTCCGAGTAGCAGTGGTGCTGGAACGCCCAGAAGCGGTAGCCGGCGCCGGCGTGGGCGGCACCGCGTGCCACGTTGGCGTAGCCGACCGTGAGCCACAGGAGCGAGAGCGCGATCGTGAGCGCGGCGGCCGTTCGTCGGTCCACGGGGCGCGACCATACCTGACCGAGGGACACTCGGTCCCCCGATCCGCTTCGCGAGGGGCCGCGCACGCGGCGAGCGGCCGCCCGGGCGGACGGGCCGCGCCGTGCGCACGGCCCGGACGGTCCCGATGTTGGTGGGGGAGGGACGAATCGAACATGCTCTGGCTCCTCGCGTCGATACTGCTGCTCGCCTGGATCGTGCTCCTCGCCCTGAAGGTGACGGCCGCGACGATCCACGTGCTGCTCGTGGCCGCGCTCGCGCTGTACGTGATCGGCCTGATCCGAGGGCGCCGCGCGCGCACCGTACCGTGAAGCGGCGGGTCGCCGACCCGGAATTCCGGGATAACATGCCGGTCCGGTGACCTTGCTCCAGCGCCTCGCGGGAACGCTCGCCGACGTGGTGACGAGGACGGGGGACCTCGCGCCCGCCGTCCTCTTCGTCGCCACCTTCATCGAATACGTGTTCCCGCCGTTCCCGGGCGACCTGCTGGTCGTGCTCGGCTCCTGGTACGCGGTGCACGGCCAGCTCTCCTGGCCGGCCACCTTTGCATCGGTGACGGCCGGGGCGATCGCGGGAGCCTGGGTCGATCACCGGGTCGGGGTCGCGCTCGGCAAGCGGCTCGGCAAGCGCGCCGGCCACTCGTGGTTGACGGAGGCGCGGCTCGAGCGCTTCGAGGCGAGCTACCGCCGCTGGGGCGGGCTGCTCCTGGTCGCGAACCGGTTCATGCCCGGCGTTCGCGCCTTCGTCTTCGTCGCGGCGGGGGCCTCCGGGATCGGGCTCCGGAAGGTGCTCGTCCTCGGCGGGATCTCCGCCGGCCTCTGGAACGTGGCGCTCCTCGCGGCGGGCGCGTTCCTCGCCCACAACGTCGACGAGCTCGTGGCGCTCGTGGACCGGTACACGCGCGTCGCATGGATCGCGCTCGCGGGAGCCGCCGTCGTCACGGCGGCTGCGATCTGGCTGCGCCGCCGGCGGGCCGTCCGTGGCGCCGCGGAGGAGCGGTGATCGCGGCGGGGCTCGCCGCCGCCGTCCTCGCGGCCCTGCCGCAGGGAGCGGTCCGGTACCGGGCAGAGCTGGCGGGCGAGGCGGTCGGCGCCGTCGCGCTCCGCATCCGCTGCGCGGCGTCCACGTGCGCCGTCGCCTACGAGTCGCGGCTCCGCGCGCCGGCGGAGGCCGGCGGGGCGGTGGAAGTGTCGCGCGTCGACGTGGAGGTGAGCCGCGACGGCCGATTCCACGGAGGGGCGCTCCGGGTGCGGCGCGGCGGAGAGCGGAGCGAGCCCGAGGGCGTCCCCGATGCCGTCCCCGCCGCGCTCGTCGAGGTCGTGCTCGCCGCCGGGTCCGGTGCGGAGCGATGCATTCCCTTCTTCCGGGAGGGCCGGCGCGAGCGCGTGACCGCCTGCGGCCGGATCGAAGGCGCGGCGATCGTCGCCGACGTGGACGGGGTGCGCGCGCGCATCGTCCCGTCGCAGGACGGCTTCCCGGCTGAGGTGACGGTCGAGGACCGGTTCCGGTTCGTGCGCGACGCGGCCGCCGCAGTCCCCGCCCGTGCGCCGCGGCTCGCTGGGACGCGGGTGCCGGGGCCGCCGGATGCGCGCATGGCGCGGACTTTCTGCGGCGTGCCTCTCGACCCTTCGCCCGCCGCTCCCGCGCGCGCGCCGGCCCTCCCGCCGCCGCGCGCCCCCGGGGAGAGCTGCCGGGAGAAGACCGCCGCCTGGCTCGGCGCCGCGCGCACGCGAGGGTTCGAGGGACGGACGGCCGTGGGCGTCGCCTGGGACGGCAGCGGCTTCGTCTGGCATGCATGGGCCGAGGTGCGCTCGGGCGACGCGTGGGTGCCCGTCGATCCGTCGTTCGGCGAGCTCCCCGCCCGCGGCCCCCGGTTCACGGTCGGCCGGTACGCGGACGCAGACGATGCCGCGCGCGAAGCGACCGGCGCACGCGTCCTCGCGTGCTGGGGACGCGCCCGCGTCGACGGTCCGTGATCCGGGACGTTTGGCGCGGTCGTCCGGCACGCTGGCCGAGCGGCGGATTCCGAATGATCAGCACGCTGGCCGGCCGGGACACCGCTTCGATCCACTCGCGCGGACGGATGGGCACGCGCTGGCCGCCCGGGGCACCGGCCCTTCGGCGGTGCTCGGCGCGAGCCATGGTTGCGGGCACACGCGCGGGAGGCGTGAGGGCCGACTGTGCGCGTCGCCCGAATTTTCCGCCGGCACTTCGCTTCGCGATGCCGGCGGTCCGGGCTCCGCGCCCGCGTTTGGCCCCCAACGCGCGCGGCGGCGGGTTGATCGCTTGCGCGCCTGCGCGCAGCGCCTCCGGGCGGTGCCCTCCGGGTGGACTGCGCGCTCACGGGCCTCGTCGCGAGCGGTCCGTGAGCGCCAGCCGGCCGGAGACGCCGCGGAGCCGCTTCGCGGCGGCGTCCGCTCTGGTACACGCCAGCGCGCGCGTGACGGTCCGACCGTGCGCGGCGAGGACTGCCCGAGCGACCGCAGGCGCGCAGCGCCACTGCGGTCGCGAGCCCCGCAGCCGCGCCCACACGGTTTCACGGCAGCCGCGCGCGAATTGGCTCTATCGGGCGCCGACGCGCCTGCGGCGAAGCGGTGTCCCGGCCGGCCAGCGTGCTGACTCATCGGCGCGGAATCCGGGGCGGGCGGCCAGCCAGCGGGTCGTTCGATCGACCCGGGCCACAATGGGGCCAGCGACTGACGCTTGCCCGCCTGGCCGGGGAGCGCCCGCGTCGAATGGATGACCTGATCTGGGCGCGCGTGCGCGCGGAGTCCCAAGGTGACGTTCACGCCCCTGCGCGCCGCGCGAGGAACCGCAGCAGCGCCTGCGCCTTCGGGACGAGCGAGCCGAGGTCGAGCTCCTCGCGGGTGGTGTGGTAGCCCGCGCCCCGCGGACCGAGCCCGTCGATCGATGGGATGCCGGCCGCGCCGGTGGTGCAGGCGTCCGACCCGCCACCCGCGAGCGGCGCCTCTCCCGTGCCCAAGCCGCTCTCGCGCTGGCACGCGCCGTACTCGGCGGCGAGCGCCGCGGACGCCGGGGTCCGCTCGAGCGGCGCGCGGGCCGACCCGCGCGAGAGCACGATCCGCGTTCCCGGGAGGGCGGCCTCCCGGGCCGCGCCCTCGAGCGCGGCCTCGAGCGCGCGCCCCGCGTCGATCGTCTCGTACCTGAGGTCCAGCTCGCACTCGGCGTGCTCCGGGATCGTGTTCCTGGAGGTCCCGCCGCGGATCGTGCCGACGTTCACCCACAGACCGCGCGCCGGCTCGGAGAGCGCCTGCGCGCGGTCGATGAAGCGCGCCAGCGACCAGATGGCGCTTCGCCCACGCTCCGGCTCGTTCCCGGCGTGCGCCGCCGCCCCGTGCGCCTCCGCCCGAAGGGACGCGACGCCCTTGCGGCGAACGATCACGAGGTCTCCGGGCCGGCCGGACTCGAACACGAGGGCGCACGCGGCGCCCCGTGCGCGCTCGCGCAGGAGCGGCTGCGACTCGGGCGAGCCCACCTCCTCGTCCGAGACGATCATGCCCGCAACCGGCACGCGCCGGAGCAGTCCCGCCCGCGCCGCGGCGGCCAGCCCGAACAGCATCACCACCAGGCCACCCTTCATGTCGTACGCGCCGGGGCCGATCCCCCGCTCGCCCTCGCGCCGGAATCCTTCGAAAGCACCCGGCGGGAACACCGTGTCGGCGTGCCCGACGAGGAAGACCGGGGGGCCCGGGGCGGCGCCGCGGAAGGCGAGGTGCGGCCCGAAGCGCCCGCTCTCGATCCGCTCGCATGCGATGGCGGCTTCGGGGGCGCCCGCTCCCTCCGGCCCGGCGAGGCGGCGGAGGGTGGTCTCGAAGGCGACCACGACCCAGGCGACGCCGGCGGCGTTGCCCGTGAACGAGTTCCGCTCGACGAGGACGCGCACGAGGTCCTCCATCGCGCCGCGCTCGTTCGCGAGCCAGGCGAGCGCGTCGTCGACCGGAGGGGGCGGAGCGGGCATCGCGACCTCCCAAATGCGCCTCGCGTCGCCGCGGCGGCTGGCAGGGCGAGGGCGGTCCCGGTATAAGGGCCGCGCATGGGCTCGGGCAAGCGCTACCGTGCGGCCGTCATCGGAGGGTCCGGGTACGGCGGCGCGGAGCTGGTGCGCCGGCTCCTCGTGCACCCCGACGTCGAGCTCGTCCGCGTCGCGTCCATCGATCTCGTGGGCGAGCCGCTCTCTGCCGCGGATCCCGCCCTGGAGGGTCGGACCGAGCTGGTGTTCGAGGGCATCCCGCCCGCGGAGGCCGCGCGGGGCGTGGACGTGGTCCTGCTCGGGCTCCCGCACGGCGTCTCCGCGACCAAGGTCCCGGAGCTGGCCGCGATGGAGGGGCTTCGCGTCGTGGACATGAGCGGCGACTTCCGGCTGAAGGACCCTGCGTCGTACGCGCGGTTCTACGGCCACGCCCACCCGTGCCCCGAGCTCCTGCCGCTGTTCGTGTACGGGCTCCCCGAGCTGAACCGCGAGATCGTCCGCCGGGCGCGCCTCGTCGCGTCCCCTGGCTGCTTCGCGACCACCATCGAGCTCGCGCTCCTGCCGCTCGCGCGCGCGAAGCTCCTCGAGGGGATCGTCCACGTCCAGGGGATCACCGGATCGTCGGGGTCGGGTGCGGCCCCGTCCGCCGCGACCCATCACCCGGTCCGCGCAGGCAACCTCCGCGCCTACAAGCCGCTCGAGCACCAGCACGTCCCGGAGATCGAGGAGACGCTCTCGGCCGCGGGCGCGCGCGACCTCGCGCTGCGCTTCGTGCCGGTGTCGGCGCCGCTCGGCCGCGGCATCCTCGCCACCGCCTTCGTCGAGCT
Organism: uncultured delta proteobacterium; assembly: GCA_963721145.1. GTDB lineage: Bacteria > Myxococcota > Myxococcia > Myxococcales > Anaeromyxobacteraceae > Anaeromyxobacter. The sequence continues at coordinate 2,184,953 of CAVRIC010000002.1, forward strand.
GCCGGAGGCCTGGACGCAGGACCGGCTCGAGGCGCTGTACCGCGACGCGTACGCGGACGAGCCCTTCGTGCGCGTGCCGCGGCGGCGGCTCCCCGAGGTGGCCGCCGTGTCTGGCTCGAACTTCGCGGAGGTCGGCGTCGCCGCTGGCCCCGCCCGCGCCGGCCGCCGTACCGTCACGCTCCTCGGCGCGGCCGACAACCTCGTGAAGGGTGGGGCGGGGCAGGCGATCCAGAACATGAACCTCATGCTCGGTCTCGGCGAGATGGCCTCGCTCTCGGACCCGGGCCCGTGGCCGCCATGAAGACCATCGTGCTGAAGCTCGGGGGCGAGATCGTCCACTCGCCCGAACTCGACACCATCGCGCACGACGTGCGCGCGCTCGTGGACGGCTGGCACCGGGTCGCCATCGTCCACGGCGGCGGGCCGCAGGCGACCGCGCTCCAGAAGCGGCTCGGCCTCGAGACCCGGATGGTGGCGGGCCGCCGCTACACCGATCCCGAGACGCTCGAGGTGATGAAGTACGTCGTCGCGGGCCAGCTGAACGTGGATCTCTGCGCACGCCTGCTCGCGGCCGGGGTCATGCCGGTGGGCCTCCACGGCGCCAGCGGGCATGTCGTCCAGGCGACGCGCCGTCCGCCCAGGCCGATGCAGGGCGCGGGGCCGGACCCGGTGGATCTCGGGCTGGTGGGCGACGTGGTCGGGTTCAACCTGCCGTTCCTCGGCGACATCTTCGAGCGCCGCTACGTCCCGGTCCTCGCCTGCCTCGGCTGCGATCGCGCGGGCCAGCCGCTCAACATCAACGGCGACACGGTGGCGAGCCAGCTTGCCGGTGCGCTCTCGGCGGACGCCCTCGTCCTCGTCACCTCCACGCCCGGCGTGCTCCGGGACGTGAAGGATCCGTCGAGCCGCATCCCCCGCATCACGCAGCCCGAGTTCGAGCGGATGGTCCGCGACGGCACCATCTCCGGCGGCATGATCCCGAAGCTGGAGGAGTCGTTCGACGTCCTCCGGGGCGGCGCGAAGTCGGTCGTGATCCTGGGGAACCTCGGCGAGGGCGACCTCGTCCGCGCGGTCCTCGATCCGGGCAGCGCCGGGACCGTCCTCGTCCCGGGCTGATCGATCCGTTCGATCCGTGGACGTGGCCCTGGACGTGGACCTGGACCTCGACTTGGACCTCGACCTCGTCCTGGACCTCGACCGCGGTTCACTCCGCGACGACGGTCGCCCGGAATGGCGCCGGCATCGTGACGACCCGCCGCGCGCCGTAGTCGAAGAACACGATCCCGGTCTTCACGCGCGCGATCTCCTCGCCGCTCGCGACGTCGCTCATGACGTAGACGAGGTCGAGGCCGCGGCTGCGCACGTCGGTCGCGGCGAGCCGGACGCGGAGCGTCATCCCGTGCCGCCCCTCGGCGCGGTACACGACCGCCGCGTCCACGAGGATCATCCCGACGCCCTCGACGTCGAGCTCTCCCCAGCCGCGCGCGGCGAGGAAGCGGACCCGCGCCTCCTGGGCGATGGAGAGGACCGCGTCGTTTCCGAGGTGGCCGCCGTAGTTCACGTCCGAGATCCGGATCGGGATTCCTCGCGGTACACGTACCGAGCGAACGCCCCGGGCTTGCGCACGAGGGACCAGATGACGTGCCGGTAGTCGATGCGGTGGCGGTGCCGGCCGCGCAGCCGCTCACACGCGAGCTGCAGCTCTCCGGCGAAGTGGACCTCGAGCCGGTCCTCGAAGACGAGCACCTGGAGGATCTCCCCGATGAGCCGCGACGGTACCGAGTAGGCGCAGTGGCGGACGCGGATCGTGCTGCCGGCGCTCACGCGCGCCTTCTCCTCGGTGAACTCCGGGAGTCGGGCCACGGCGAGCGCCGCATCGCGGCGACCTCCTCCGCGATGCGACTGCCCCGGGCCGCGTTGGCCTTGCGCAGTACGTCATGCACGAACACCTGCCACGCCTCGACGCTCTCGAACTCGCGCGTCCCTCGCACGAGCAGCGCCTGCTCAACTCGTGCCCCAGGCCCGGACGGCCGGGTCGAGTTCGATGGGCTGAGCTTCAACCCGGTACCCGAGCGGCTCAAAGAGCTTTCGCAGAGGTCGCCACCCCGGCACGGGAGCACCGGCAGCCGCACCTCGAACGGAAGCGCACGCTCGACCAGCTCCGGCCGCTCCTTGCTTCGGCCAGACAGTGCCGTCCCGAACAGTCGCGAGATGGCGACGCTGAGGAATGACGATGCGACGTAGGGCCGGTCGTTGACGTACTGCTCCAGGGCTCCGCCTTCGCCCGCCGTTCCCGAGCGGCCGCGGACGAGACCGACGGGGTCGACCTCGAGCAGGAGGGCCATCGTGCAGCGGTCCTCCGAGGCCTCCGGGTAGAAGACGTGCGCCTTGCCGAAGGAGAGCTCGAACGTCTGAACCCGGGCCGGGTTTTGTGCAGGAGGTAGCCCAGGGCCGTCGCCGGGCGAGCGGTGGTGGTCAGCGTCAGGAGCATGAGGGACGAGTCCTGCGGTCACTGTAGCCGAGGGCGGAACGCGGGGCCTACAACGCGTGCAGGTCTTGGTCCGCCACCGCTCCCTCATCCGCACTGGGCCGGCTAGCCGTGCGTTGTGCCAACGCGACGAGACTCAGCCCGGCTCAGCGTGCCCGCAACCGCGCGGGCGCGCTCGTCCGTGGCGAGCCGTCCGTCCTCTACTCATAGGTACTTCCTTCAACGGGCCGTTCGGAGACTCAAAAGCGAACTGAGTGCACGCCCTGCGACGTCGCACAGGTGGTCGTTCGCGCGTCTGGTGGGCGTGCTGCGGGGGCCGGTCGGAGACACGGAGGCACCAGCGGTCGTCGAGACTCACACCTTCCGTGCGTGGAACTTGACCTGCAGGGGTGATCATGATCAACTCCACGAAACCGATGCCTCGGCCCCAAAAGGGAGCATGCGCGAACCCATCAGGCACGCGCCCACTTGGTGAGTTCACGACAGACGGCGGCCGTATGCTGCGTAGCAGCACTCTCGCGGTGGGGGGAAACGCGATGGACAAGCTGACGTTCTACCGTGGCCTTCTCTGTGCACTCCGCGTTAAGCGCGCGGAGTTCATCGCGCAGGGGCCGGATTTTCACCGAGCGTTCGCCTCGACGATCGAGTACGCGAGACAGCTTGGCGGAGAGCGCGGCCCTCTGTCGGTCAAGCTCGACTTGGACCCAGTGTTCGGCATCTACCATGAGGCGAATGAGATGCTGCTCGAAGGTGAGCAGGATCTCATCCTGTCCTTGATGAATCCGCGCCTCCAGCGCGCTCGCTTCAAAATCGGCGACACCGAAGCCGAAGAGGAACTCAGCACGATGGCTGATGCGGGCTTCTTCCGGAAGCTTGGAGAGCATCTCGCAACCCAGCTGCCCGCGTGACACTCGAGGCTGGGGCCAAGCCTGCGGAGCTCGTTTCAGAGCTCGAGCGGCTCTGCGCGAGTTGGCTTGAGCCCGAGAAGCAGCGCCTCCGAGCGGCGCAGGCGCCACCACGCCCGAAAGTCGTAAACGATCTCCTCTGGGGATCGATCCGACTAAACTCGTGGGAAGTGGCCTTGCTGGACTCGGTTCTGCTCCAGCGCCTCAGGTACTTGAAGCAGCTCGGGGTCGTTCACTGGGTGTTCCCTGGGGCGGCTCACAGCCGTCTTGAGCACTCGCTTGGGGTGCTCTACCAGATGCAGCAGTTGCTGGATGGCATCGAGCGGAACTCGGGCCTCGCAGGCGCTCGCTTGATCGACGAGGTGACTGCGAAGCTGTTGAGAATCGCGGCGCTCGTTCACGACTGCGGACACGCGATGCTCAGCCATGTTTCTGAGCCGTTCGTTGAACGTCTCCCGGGCGTTCCCGAGCTGATCGAGTGGACAAAGAATACGTACCGGACACGGAAGAGGCCGTCCGCGAGCGAAGCATTCGCGGCAGTGTTTGTCGAGTCTCCCGCGTTCGTCGAATTCATCGGAATGCGCGAGGTCGGAGCAGACTTCGTGCGGGATCCAGCCGATGCCGCCCATCGCATCGCAACCTATTTGTTGGGCGGTCCCAGCAGACCTGGGGAAGAATACCTGTCGCTCCTCGTCAACGGAGCATTCGACGCGGACAAACTCGACTATATGCCGCGCGACTCGCTCATGGCGGGAATCCCGTGCGCAGTGGACGTCGCGCGGGTAGCGGAAAAGATCCACTGCCTCACAATCCCGACGAGTCGTGTCCCCGAGACGTACGCATCGTGGGCAACGCCCGAAGACGGTAAGGTCCGGGTACTTGCGCTCAGTCTGGCGGGTGCCCGTGCGCTGCATGAACTCGCAGTGACGCGAAGCTTGCTGTTCGACAAGGTCTACCACCACCACAAGGTGCTCGCGGCGCAGGTGATGGTTCGCAAGCTGCTGGACGCCAAGCATGCGGCGCGTGAAGTCACATCGGTGTCGCAGTGGCTCAACATCACGGACGAAGCGCTACTCCTAGACGCGCACCCTTTCGCGACACTCCTTAGACAGCGCCGACTCCCGAAGAGGGCTTTCTTCATTACGCAGCCGACCGTCGTGGACGGGCACCAGGACGCAGAGCCTGTAACAACTGGCATCGCTGTGAAGGGATCGGGGCGAAACTGGCGACGGATCAGATCCGATGTTTCCAGCGGAGCGCTCGCGACGCGCATCCTTCAGGAGTCGAAGAAGGTCGCAGCGCTGTTGAAGCGAGGTGAGGCGGCCCTGGCCGAGCTTCCACCTGAAGTCGACTTTCCGAACTTGACGAAGCTCGGGCTCGACCAATTCGCATTCGTCGGGGACGGGCAGGAGGACTTCCGAACTGCTGACGAGGGGCTCAGCGGCGAACGCCCCGAGAGCTCAAAGAGGCTTTCGCGGCCCGGCGGATACGTATTCGCTCCGGAGGAAGCGATTCTTCCCGTATTCATCGCGTCGCGAACTGTTCTTCGAAGAGACTACGGTCAGGAATACGATGCGGCATGTTACGCGCCGACAAAACTAGACCCTCAGGACATCGCGTCGGCGGAGGACGCCCTCGCGGCTTCGCACTACTTCGATGACGTTGCTGGTGGCCGTCCTCCGCCCCTCCCGAGCGCACGCCTACGATCTCACAGGCAGCACGCGCTCGAGACGTTCCTGAAGACGGCTTGGTCTCGGATTCGACTTCTGGGCGAGACCTTTGGGCTGTATCAAGCGATGGGGTCGCCGCCGGTGTCTCCGCGCAGAATCGCGGCCTTTCTTCGCCAGTTCGAGACAGAAGGGCACACTCGAGGCGCGCTCCGCCTGCTCGAGCGCGTGACGTTTAAGGACCGCCCTTACTTCGCGAACGCTCTCGAGCGACTCATTCGAGAGGCCGAGAAGACGCGCAAAGTGGAGTTCGTTTGTCCCCTCGGCGGAACCGGCGACAGCAGCACCCTGTTGTCATATCTAATGAACGATCTGGCCCCTGAGTGGCGACGCCCCGTCACTCACATCGAGGTAGCCCTTCCGCGAGTGAAGGACGGAACCGTGCTTCTGTGGGACGAGTTCTGTGGGAATGGCGGCCACTCGACGACCGTCCTTTCACAGTGGTTGTCCCTTGGAGACGACTCCCTGGACGAAGATCTCGTCGAACCACTCTCCAAAGATCTCGCCAAGAAGTTCCGAGATACCGAATGCTCGCTGATCTTTGCGCTCGCGAGACAGTCTGGGATGCGGAACACACGCGAGTTCATCAAGAAGCACGGCCTAACTCGCGTTGCCGTTGTGGAGCCGACGGAGGTCGTGCCCGACGTGGACACCGTGTTCACTGGCTCAGCCGTGTTCTCGGACGAGAAGGAGCGCGACGAACTGCGTGAGTTTCTTGAGGAGGTCGGACTCGGCCTCCTCGCCAAGAAGAAGACCGACCCAGAGCGTCCCTGGTCGGATGCGAAGATCGAGGAGCGCGTGCTCGGTTACGGCAACACCGCCCAGTTGCTCGTCTTCTACTACAACGTTCCTACCGTCACGCTTACGGCGCTGTGGGAGAAGGGCCCCGGCTGGACGCCGCTCTTCCCAAGACGCCCGAAGCTCGCTGCGGCTCCTCGTCGACCTGCGGCCGATGTACCAGCGAGCCGCGCGCCTGCTGCTCAGCCCACCGTCGGTTCGGCCGCCAAAAACGAGACCGGAACAGCGGACTAGATTCAGCGTACTTACGCGGCCTTCGACGCCGCGCGGCCGACGAACTCCTCGTGCCAGTGAATGATCTCCTCGAGATCTCGGCGCAACTCCTCTGGGTCGGGGAGGCGCGCCGGCATCTCCGATGACTGACTGTGCTCGTAAACCGAGAACTTCGTCATCATCTTGTCGACGAAGTCGCAGTCTGCCCAAGTGATCTTGGCGAGCTGACGCAGCTTGAGTGTGTGCACCTCTCTGCGGTGCCGCTCGACGATCCCCGCCAGAAGGACAACCTCCACAATGCGCTCGATCTGAATGCGAACGTCGCTGCACAGCGCCTTCGCAAGCGGGTAGTACGCCTCGGCTCCCTGTGACACGAACATTCGCTGTGCCTGTGGAAGCCTCGAGTTCTTCAGATCGTTAAGAGCGCACCCGGGCTTCCTTGCGAACAGCGCCAGATCCCCCGGCTCGCCCGCGCCCCATGGCTGATGTCGGATCTGAAGCTGATGAGGTGCTGCTCTGCTTAGGAGTCCCAGAAGGCTCAGCCGATGCGTGAAGACCAGGACCTGGCGGTCTCTCGAGAGAGCAACAAGTCGCTCGACCGTCTTCTCCTCGAAATCCTGATCAAGCGACGAGATGGGATCGTCGAAGATGAACGGTGCCCTTCCGGGCTTCCCGGCCACATCCGCCAAGAACGCCGCAAGCTCAACCACACGACGTTCTCCTTCGCTCAGCACATTCTCTACGGCCGCTCCGCTCTGACGCGCTCCCTTCAAACGGATGCGGTGCATGACTTTTCCGTGCACTGCCCGTGTCTTCACGAGCTCAACGCGAAGGTGGGAGGCCCCCAACAGCGCGAGTTCAGTGTTGAATCGGCCCACATACGATTCAGTGACCAGAGCTTCGGCCAACTCGCTCGCCTTCTTCGAGAACACCGCTGGCATCGCAAGCTTCAGCCATGCGTCGATTTCGGCCAGCTTGGCTTGGCGTTCGAGTTCTGCGTGAATCGCTACGCTCTGTTGCGCTGTCCAAGCGTTCGCTTGGAGTTCGCGTTGTTCCTTCCTCGCCGACGCACGATCGAACTCCGTCGCGTCTAGGTCATGCTGTCTGGCTTGGTCCTCCAGGTCCGAGGCCATCACGAGAAGCTCGTCCACCCAAGGAGGCAATGACTGAGTCTGGTTGGCGACACCGTCCGGGGACCCAGGTTCCCGAAGCGTCTGAGACGCCACCGCAACTTCGCGCCACACACCTGCTATCCGCGGAATCCATCGATCGACCGGCAGACCCGCGGCGTGACACGCCGTTTGCAGCTCCTCGTCGCTCGGAGCCTTTGGGAGCAGTCCGAGTGCTTCATCTCGGGCTGTCTCGGCTTCTTGTGCAGCCGATTCGAGTTCGCCGACGACGTACTCCTCGAATCGTTGGAGTCGCGCACGAGCCTCGGGACCAAGCGACTGCTGACACAGAACACACCGCGCGTCTGCATCGACGTCGGGGAATTGGGACGCAGGGTATGCGTGGCTAATCGAGTACTTGCGGGCGGCAGCCCACATCTCGCGCCATGTATTCGTGCCGACTCCCGGAAGGCTGGCCGAATCGGCTGTGATGAGTCTGGCGGCTTCGGTCGCGACCTTGCGCTTCTGAGCCGCCAGGAGCCGCCGATCGAGAATGACTCGGCGTGCTTCCGGCGCGACCCGCTCTAATGCGTTCTTCAGCGCCGTTACGAGGCGCTTTAGCTGGGCCGCCCGTCCACGCTTCTGGCGCGCCACCTCGGAAGGATCAACGGACCCCAGTCGCTCCTCAAGGCGCGCAAGCGACTCGTGCTTCTCTCGTGACCACGCAACAAGCGCGTCGATCTCATTCGCCGGCGCTTGCGTGGTTGCGAGCCGCGCGTACGTTCTTCCGACGTCGGTGTCCGAAAACTCTGGCGGCAATACCGGAAGTCGGGTCGGCAGCTTCTTCGCCTCGTCTTGCAGCCGTTGGCGGATGCGTTCACATGCTTTCGCCAACGCTTCGAGCAGCGCGACTGCAGGCGGCGTGTACGAAGGGTCGCTCTCCCTCGTGACGTACGATCTGCCGGACTCGCTGTCGAAGATGTCGACAGGTCTTAGTGCGTCGACAGCTGGGCCATCCGGACGCCAGTCGACCTTTGTCTCGTCCGCGTCCCCCTTGCGATACGTGACTATGCAGCCGCGTCTTGCAGGAGGGGTTGCGAATACGTTCGTTCGAAGCTCAGCAGCGCTGGGCTTTCCACAGATTCGCTTCAGTATCCGTGTGTATCCGGACTTACCGGATCCGTTCGCTCCATAGATGACGGTCAGATTCTCGGGCCCAAACGCGAGTGGGGCGCGTGGGGCGAGGTTCTCGATTCCCTCCACGCCACGGATCGAAGTGAGTCGGAGCGTTCCGTCGCTCGCGTGCGCGTGCGTCAGTCCCGGGAAGCTGTGCGTCTTAGTCCGCTGCCGCCCGTGCTCTGTCTTGAGGAGTGCGACGAGCTCGTCGACGTCCTCTTCAGATAACGACCCGTTCGCCAGAATCCGGAATGCCGCCTCCTGTTGCCACCTGGGGCGACTGTGAAGCCAATCAACCGTGGCGCTGTGCATGTCGAGCATTTCGCCCACACCCCCGGCTGAGCGCCAGATGGACCGGAGGGTCAACTACCCTGTCGATCTGACACCGCCGCGGAGACCACTGGTAATCCACAGACCTGATCGGTCTGGCGGTACCGGGGCTTACGCCTGCGTCGGGGGTACCGGCGGCTCGGTCTGCTGGACGTCGAGGCGAGCGGCGGCCGCGGCGGCCGGCGCCGGTGGCGTCCGCCGCTCGCCTCAGGTCCCTGCGATGTCGCCCGCCGCGGGTTGGGAGCCCGGCGAAATCAGCGTGTGGCGGCGGCGAACCCGCGAGGACGGAGGTACTCGATGTGCGCGGCCGCGAGGGCGACGAGGCCGTCGCGGACCCACCGGAGCAGGACGAGCCAGCGCGTCGCCCGGTTGCCGTCGGAGCGGAGCGTCACCGCGCGGAAGAGCGCGAGGAGCGTGTACGCGATGCGGCGGAGCACGAGCACCGCGAGCATTTCGTCGGCGTCGGCGACGATCCACGGCCGGTCGTCCTCGGCGAAGGAGGTGTCGAGCGTGTGGTGGTTCTGGTTCTCGACGCCCCGGTGCGCGCGCACCACGTAGAGCCACTGCTCGGGAGTGAGCAGGTCGGGCGCCCGGCTCGAGACGAAGAAGCGGACGTCGTTCTCCACCACAGCGTGCCGGCGCGCCGCTTCACCGACTCGACGCGCAAGAAGGTCCGGGCGTGGCGCCAGACCGACTCCTCCGGACCCTTGCCGTCGCCGTACGACCAGTGCGGCTCGACCGCGAGCAGCGAGAGCGTGCGCGTGATGGTGGTCCGATTGTCGAGGACGTCCGTCTTCTGCGCCGCGACCTCGTGCGGATCGACGAGCTCTGTCGCGAGCTTCAGCATCGTGCGGTGCTCGTCCTTCAGCATGAACAGGTAGTCCTTCCCCGCCGCCACCACCGCGGCGCCGTTCGCCTCGGAGAGCGCGCCGGCGTCGTAGGTCACCATCTGGAAGAGGCCGCCGTAGGTCGCGGTGAGGCTCTGGAACGCGGCCTGGAAGTGGCCCATCTAGTTGGTGGCCGCGGGGATCGGAATCGCGTCGATGCACGGTCGCCCGGCAGCCGACACGAGTGCGCCGGTCACCGTCCGCGCGAGGCCGTACGGCAGGCCGAACTCGGGGTGCTGATTCTGCACGAACGGGTGATTGAGCGTCGGCAGCGCTGTCACCTTCCCGTCGAGCGCGACGACGCCGACGGGTAGGCCCACCGGCTCGAGCGCCTTGCGACGCCACGCGGCGCGGACGGCCCGGTGCAGCACCGCGCGGAGCCCGTCGAGCGGCACGCGGCAGAGCGCATCGCGCATCGTCGTGTCCGCGAGTCGGCGCGGCAACCCGAGGATCCGCCCCGCCGTCGTGGACAGGCTCTCCGTGAGCCCCCCCCGCCTCCGACAGGCTGCGACACCCCGCCATGAGCCCGATCAGCGTCGCCCGGATGATCTGCGCCAGCGACCAGCGCCCCTCCCGCGCCCGCGGGTTGCACGACGTCAACTACGCCTCCCCGTTGACGACAACTACACTTCCCCATCGACTGTCGTTGAACGCTCTTCACTGCCGGTAGTTGTCGTCAGTTCTGCTCGCTTCTTCGCCTCCTCGGTTCGGTAGCTGGTCCCCTTCATCTCGTGATGACGACGCTGCGCCGCTCGTAACGCTCCGAGAGGAAGGTGAAGAGGACCTCCATCTCCTCGCGACTCTGCTGGACGTAGCCGATGTCGTCGAGGATGACGGCGTCGAAGCGGTCGAGTCGGGCGAGCTCGCGCTCGAGGACGAGGTCGCGCTTCGCGACGAGCAGCCGCTGGACGAGCGCGAAGGTCGGCGTGAAGAAGACCCGGTAGCCGCGCTGAATCCAGACCTCCTGACATAGGTGGGGCTCACGCTGTCCGCTTCGAGCCCTCGTTGGCGCTGGCGATGGAGTAGACGAGGCGGAGCCGGGTGCCCGGGAAGACCACGGCGGCGGCGGTGAGTTCCTGGCAGAGGGCGGCGATGGCTCGCGTGCGGTGGGGCGAGCTCATGGGCGCGAGGACCACGCGGAGCTCGCGCTCGACCGCAGCCACCGTGATGTCGGCTGCAGAGGCGAGCGCGGACTGCACGAGGGTGCGGCCTTCGTCCTCGGCGCGTCGGTAGTGCGGGGCGAGGGCTCGGACGAGGTCGCTCTCGGCCTGGTAGGCGACCATCTTGAGCACGTTGGAGAGGTGCTTGCGTTCGGTGGACAGCTTGACGACGTCGCCCTCGCTGCGCTCGCCGACCGGGATCCGGCGCGGGATGGCGGCGCGGTGCCGCTCGAGCTTTCATGGACTCGGCGACTGCGGCCCCGAGCTCGCGCCGGGTGTGCCGGTCGAGGAGAGCGCGGCGTGACTTGGCCACGCCGAGTTCCCTGAGCGCGGCGTCGCCCCCGATGCGGCGGGTGATCACGGCGACGCGATCACGGGCGGCGCGGAGCTTGGCGTCGATCTCGATCCACCTGGGGTTGGGCACCTCGCGAGTGGTCGGGGACGACGCCGTGGTCGATGAGCGCGTCGAGGGCGAACTCCTCGCGGAGCTTGCCGCCGAGGAGGCGGATGCCCTGATCCGCGAGTTGGTAGGCGACGCTCTTGCCATCGAGGACGGCGGAGTGTTTCTCGAAGCACCGCTGGGGAAGGCGGCGGAAGCGGCCCTTGCGATAGGTGAGGATGTCGAAGCCTCGCGGCGAGGAGATCGCGCGAAGAGCTTCGGGCTCCAGCCGCCGCGGTCGAAGACGACGGTGACGCGGCGCTCGCCGACGAGCGCGCGAATCTCCGCGAGCAGCGTCGGGAGCATCTTGACCATGCCGGCGTTCGCCTCGGCGGTGACGACGAAGAGCGGCTCGCCCCGGGCGTCGTTCGACCCAGTAGTCGGTGGTCGCCGGCAGGGCGATGCGCATGCGGGCGACGTGCGCCTTCGGGATGTCGCGCTGGCCGTGGTAGACGCGCACGTGGCCGTCGACGTAGAGGAAGCCGAGCGCGTCGCCCAGGGTCGCGACGCGCCGCTCGGCGAGCAGGCGGCCGAAGAGCGTCGCGCCGCCGCTGCGGGCCAGGCGAGCGAGCTTGCGGCGCAGCGTCTTCACCTCCGGCGCGCGGTCGAGCCCGAGGAGGCGGCCGAGGTCGACCGGTGAGTGCTCCTTGAGACCCTCTGGCCGCTTGATGCGCAAGAGCGCCATGAGCAGCAGCGCGACGACCGTGGTGCGCAGCCCGTAGAAGGCCGGCCCGATCGAGCCGTAGACACGGCGGGCGACGTCGAAGACGCCGCTTCGCATCAGGGCCGGCACGGCGAGCAGCACGCCGGCCCTGGGCACTCGACCGCCATCGCGGAAGAGCGGCGCGGCGTCGTCGAGCAGGCCGAGGCGCGCAAGGAGCCGGTCGAGGGAGCGGTCGGCGGGATCGGTGTCGAACGAGGTCGGGCAGTCGTCGTCGGACCCGGCAGCGGACAGGTTTGGGTCCGCAACCGCCGCCGATGGTGTGACCGGTTCGACGGCAGATACGGCGGAAGACACGCGTCCGGCGGACAGGTTTGGGTCCGCAGTCGACTCGGGGAGCGGCAGGTGCGCCTGCTCGGAGCGCGCCGCGGGCCACCCCAGCCGGGCGACGACCTTGCGAACCGCCTTCTCGTTGACGCCGAGCCGGCGCGCGATTTCGCGGTTCGAGTGCCCGTGTGCCTTGAGGCGCGACACGATGCTCGACCGCGACCGCGGCAGCCGCGGCCGACCCGCTGGATAGCCCGCTGCGCGACCGAGCGCCGCCAGACCACCGACCTCGAAGCGCCGCTGAAGGCGACGCACGGTCCTCGACGCGCAACCGAACGCCGTGGCGACCTCGCTCTGCTCCGCCCAGCCCTGCTCGACGAGGCTCACCATCGCGTGGGCCTCGGCCATCCGATCGCCGACGGCGTACTGGCAGAGAACGATCCCCCCGACCAGCACGACGCGGTGCCCGTCCTGCGTGCGCACCAGGCACCGCGCGTTCACGGCCACCGTGCCGTCGGGCGCGCCCTTCCCGGGAACAGCTCCTGCTGTGGTCCTGCCATGGGCGGGACTGTGCCCGCCGGCCCGAAAAAGCGGACAGGTTTGGGTCCGCACCCCCGCCGCAGGCCCGTGGAGGAAACCAGCTACTGGACGGCGTCGCCGACGGTCATGTCAGGAGGTCTGGAATTAGCTCGTGCCCGATGGCGCAGGCGAGGTGGGTCTTCTCGCGGCCCGGCAGGCCGAAGGCGAGAAGGTTCTCGCCGCGCTCGACGAAGCCGCCCTCGCAGAGGGCGGGCAGGGTCTTCTGGATCTTGGCCGGGAGGCGACCCCGGTTGATCGTCGCGAGCGTCTTCTCGCCGGGCAGCTCCGAATCCTTCTGGTTGCGCTCGATGCGCCGCCGGCGGCGCTCTTCGATCTCGAGCTCGGCCAGGTGGTGGAGGTAGCGCCGGAACGTCCAGCCCTCGGTCTCGGCGCGTTCCCCGATCTCCTCGGCGTACCGCGAGAAGGCTGGGAGCTTCAGGGCGCGCATGAGGAGCGTCAGCGACTCGGCGCGCGCGGCCTCCTTGGAGGCGGCGGTCACGCGCCCACCCCCTGGAGCAGGACGTCGTAGGCGGCGAGGTCGATTGGCACGGGCGCCAGATCGGGGACCTCGGCTGGTGCGGTACCGCTGACGAGCACCTTCACCGCTTGGACGGTGACGGGCCGCTCTTCGAGGAGCAGCAGTTCGAGGGCGGCCTCGACGTCCGCCTCGATCGTGCTCGCGGCGAGGTGGAGGACGCGGAGGTACTCGAGATCACCGCGCACGCCGGAGTGGACCTCCTTGATCGCGTCGTATGCGCGCCGGAACGCGAGCGAGGGGAACATTCTCGGTCTCGAACAGGAAGCGGTCGGGGAGCGGGATCTCGACGCGCGGCATGGGGCTGCTACCGGGCTGGCTGCGACGCGGTCTGCACGGTGCCCTGCACCTCGCCGCGGAGCGCCTTCAGGATCTTGCCGGCCTGCGCCGCCATCCGCGCCTGTCCGTCCGGGAGCGGCCGATCGAACGGATCGGTGACGTCGGCGGTGCCGAGCCCCGCGTACATCGTGACCTTCAGGTCCTTGCCGATCACCGCGTAGCGCGGCTCCCAGCCGACCGTAGACGTCACGAACCGATCCGGCGGCGCCGCGAACATCGACATGCCGTCCGAGTAGAGCGACGGCGCGTGATCGTCGCCGAGCAACGAGAGAAGCGTCGGCACGACGTCGGAGTGGCTCGTCGGCGCCCCGAAGGTGCCCTGCGGCACCCCGGGCCCGAGCCACACCGCGGGCACGTGGATCTGCTCGCTCGTGACCGCCGAGCCGTGGCCGATGTGCCCCTTCTGGCGGAACTCCTCGGCGTGGTCGCCGGTGAACACGACGAGCGGGGCCTTGCCGCGCCGCGCCTCGAATCCGGCCATGAGCTTCTCGAGCAGGCGATCGACCTTGTGCGCGGCGTTGCGCGCCCGGTTCTGGATCTGCTCCGCCGGCGTCGTCGTGGCCTTGATCGCGTCGCCGCCGTCCCACTCGGGGAGGAACAGCCGGTCCTCGTCGTCGTGGAAGTAGTTGAAGTGGGTCCCGAAGAAGAAGAGGAACACGAACACCGGCTGGTCGGGTGCGGCCCGCTCCGCGATCCCGTGGGCGGTCCGCACCATGGTGTCGTCGCGGTCGGGCGTCTCGACGCCCTTGCACCAGGTCATGGAGATCGTCCGACTTCACGCCGCCGAAGACGGTGTCCTTGAGGTCCATCCAGTCCACGCAGGACGCCGCGAGCACCTTGACCACGTACCCGTTCGCCGCGAGCACCGGGAAGAGGAGCGGCCGGCGGCCCGAGCCGACCGTCGCCTCGAGCTTCTGTGCCTGCTGCCCGTACATCAGGGAGAACAGCGTGTAGTTCGTCGAGCTCGCGCCCGCGTAGTGCCGCTCGAAGCGGGCGCCCGCCGCCGACCGTCGCCACAGGTTCGGCATCGTCCGGGCGTCGAGGTGGTCGAAGGGGAGGCTCTCCGTCACGATGAACAGGATGTCCGGCCTCCGGGCGAGACGGATCGCCTCCGGCGCGACGCTCGGGGGGAGACGCTTCGAGGCGGAGGCGCCGGCGAACGGGTCCACCTGTGCGCGCGCGCCGAACACGCTCCGGGCGATGTGGCCCATCCGGACCGGCGGCTGCAGGGGCAGCACCATGGAGGCGGCGAAGATGGCCGGTCCGCCGAAGTAGGTGAGCGTCGCCCCGTACGTGCGCTCGGCGACCGAGAGGAGCGCGAGAGCGAGAGCGACCGTCCAGGCGCGCCGCCGCGAGCCGAACCTCCGGATGAACCAGGCCCCGGCGGCGATCTCGGCGGCGATGAATGCGGTCGCGAGCGCGACGATGAAGACCACGTTCCGCACCGGAACGCCCGCCTCGGCGAGCGCGTTCGGCTGCATGAGGACCCGGAAGAAGAAGCCGTTCAGATGGAAGCCGACGGAGTGGTAGATGCGCGCGTCGAGGGCCACCGCACTGGTGACGAGCGCCGTCGCCGCGGGCGCGGCGTAGCGGTACGCGCGCGGCGAGAGGGAGAGCGGCAGCGCGAGCATCCACCCGAAGAACGCGAGCAGCGTCGCCTGGGGCAGGAACGTGGGCCAGAGAAGGGCGCGGTAGTGCTCGGGCGTCGCCCGGATCGCAGCCGCGATCCCGGGTGCGAACAGCCAGAGGTGGATCGGGACGTGGAGGAGCGCCCAGAGGAGCGCCGGGAACCGCTGGCCGGTCGCGGATTCCCGGTCCGGGAGCGCGAGACCGGAGAATGTAACCGACATCGGCGCGGACGGTAGCATCGACTGCCCACCCGCCGCAAAGGCGGGGCCGGCTCGCGGGCTGGCGCCCCGGTTGCGGCCGGCCTGCCGCCGGCGCAAGAAAGAAGGATGTCCGATGCGCCGCGCCGGGATTTCGAGCTCGCGTACCGCGAGGGGACGCCGCCCTGGGACATCGGGCGGCCTCAGCCGGAGGTGGTGAAGCTGGCGGAGGAAGGGGAGATCGTCGGGGACGTCCTCGATGTCGGGTGCGGCACCGGCGAGAACGCGCTCCACCTCGCCGCTCTCGGGCACCGCGTGCTCGGCGTCGACGCGGCGCCCTCGGCCATCGAGCGGGCGCGCGCCAAGGCGGCGGCGCGCGGGCTCGCCGTCCCGTTCCTGGTCGCCGACGCGCTCGATCTCGCGAAGCTCCACCGCCGCTTCGAGACGGCGATCGACTGCGGGCTCTTCCACACCTTCGCCCCCGAGGATCGCCGCCCGTACGTGCAGTCGCTGTGCGAGGTGCTGTCGCCTGGCGGGACGCTTCACCTCCTGTGCTTCTCCGACGAGGAGCCGCCCGGACCGGGGCCGAGGCGGATCGCGCAGCACGAGATCGGCGACGCCTTCCGCGCGATCTTCACGACGACCCGCATCCGCGCGGGGAGGTTCGAGAGCCTCCTTCACCCCGGCGGCGCGAGGGCGTGGGTCGCGACGCAGGTGCGGATCTGAGGCCGGCCCGCCGCATTACGCGACATCCGTCGACGTGGACGTGGACCTGGACGTGGACGTGGTCCTAGACCTCGACCTGGACCTAGACCTCGACCGATCCTCGTGAAGCTGGTCGAAGTCGAAGTCGAAGTCGAAGTCCAGGTCCACGTCCACGACCGGAGCCCCCGTCAGAACGGGATGAGGTGGAGGTGGTCTCCCGCGCTCGCCCCGAGGAGGCGGCGCGCGGCGGCGGGGATGCGCACGCCCTCGTGGAACTGGCGGGCCTGGCAGCGGACGGCGCGGAACCGGTCTCGCCCGGACCGCCGCTCCACCGCCACGAGCGCCTCGGTCCCGCCGCTCGCGAGCGGCTCGGGCGCGAGGGACGCGCTCCGGTGGGCGCGCACGAGCGTCACGTCCTCGAGCCGCGCCTCGTAGTGCGGCCCGCCGTCGAACGGATCGATCCGCGAGACGGAGCGGAACCCGACGCGCTGCAGGAGCCGCCGCACCGGCTCGGTGTTCGGCCCGACCTCGCCGAGGTGCTTGCGCACGCCGCGCGGAGAAGAGCGTGGCGTAGACGTCGACGGGCGGGAAGAGCTGCTGGATGAACTCCTTGTTCTCGCGGGAGAGCCGGTCGGCGGTCCGGTAGTCGAGGCCGGTGAAGCGGCGGCCGAACGCCTCCCAGAAGGGGCTCCGGCCGTCGCGCGTGAGCGGCGGCATCAGCTCGGCGAGCACCGTCTCGCGGAACCGGTCGCGGTGCATCGCCATGTAGAGGAACCGCACGAACGCGAGCTGCTTGCCGGGATGCTCCGGGGCGCCGCGCGCGCCGGGCTCGACCACGAGCCCGCCGATCTCGGTGGGCCCGTCGAAGTGGTAGCCGATCGAGAGCACCGGGTGCCGGAAGTGGCGGTCGATCGTGGAGGAGTAGTGCTCGCGCTCCGAGACGTCGAAGAACGTGCAGGGCGACTCGCGCGTTCCGTGCTGGGCGATGACCATCGAGGTGCCGACGACGCGGCCGCGCGCCTCCGCCACGAAGACGTAATGGCGCCGGAGCGGATCCCGGATGCGCCCGGAGAAGCTCCGGATCGAGCGGTCGACGATCTGCGCGAGCGCCCGCTCGTCGTGCGGCAGGTTCACCGTGTCGAGGACCTTCGCGAGCCGCGCGAGGCTCGGGAGATCGGAGCGGCGGGCGTCCCGGAGGAGGAGCACTCACGCGCGTCTAGCACGATTTCCTGCGCCTCGCGACGGCCGGCCGTCAATAATCCGGGTCATGCGCGCGGTCGTGCAGCGGGTCTCCAGGGCGGAGGTGCGGGTCGAGGGGCGGACGACCGGCCGGATCGGCCGCGGTCTGGCGGTGCTGCTCGGGGTCGCGCGCGACGACGAGGAGGAGGACGCCCGGCTGCTCGCCGACAAGGTCGCGGCCCTGCGCGTCTTCGAGGACGGGGCCGGGAAGATGAACCTCGCCGTGGCCGAGGTCGGCGGCGGCGTCCTCGTGGTGTCCCAGTTCACGCTCCTCGGCGACGCGCGCAAGGGGAACCGGCCGAGCTTCACGGAGGCGGCGCCGCCCGAGGCCGCGAACGCGCTCTACGAACGGTTCTGCGGCCTGGTTCGGGAGAAGGGGCTCCCGGTCGCGACGGGCGTGTTCCGCGCCACGATGGAGGTCGAGCTCGTGAACGAAGGGCCGGTCACCATCTTGCTCGACTCGCGGAGGCTGTTCTGATGCCGCGCACCAACGAGAGGTGAACGCAATGGCCGACTGCCTGTTCTGCAAGATCGTCGAGGGGAAGATCCCGGCGAAGATCGTCCACCAGGACGTGGACACGATCGCGTTCGAGGACATCGACCCGCAGGCGCCGGTGCACCTGCTCGTCCTCCCGAAGAAGCACATCCCGACGCTGAACGACCTCGCCGCGGAGGACGACGCGCTGGCGGGAAAGCTCCTCCGCGTCGCGGCGGCGCTCGCGAAGGAGCGCGGGATCGCAGATCGCGGGTGGCGCGCCGCCGTGAACGTCAACCGGGATGCGCACCAGCTCGTGTTTCACGTCCACCTGCACTTGCTCGGTGGGCGCACGTTCGGCTGGCCGCCCGGATAGCGGAACCGGTCCGGGTCGCAGTGCACCCAGACCTGCAAGCGCGCAGAATTTTCTGCGGCGGATGCAGGCTGTTGTTGAGGGATGTGTGCTTCTTTGCCACCATTCCGAGCAACCACCCTTTGGTGCGAGGCGAACGTTGGCGCTCCTCGAAGCGAACGGAATCATCCTGAGCTTCCGCGGCGTCACCGCGCTGTCCGACGTGACGCTCGGCGTCGAGTCGGGCGTGATCCACGCGATCGTCGGTCCGAACGGCGCCGGGAAGACGAGCCTCCTCAACTGCATCTCCGGAGTGTACCGGCCGCAGCGTGGGACGATCCTCTTCGACGGCCGCGACGTCTCGAGGCTCGCGCCGTCGGCGCGGACCGGGCTCGGGATCGCGCGGACGTTCCAGAACATCGCGCTGTTCCGCGGCATGACCGTGCTCGACAACCTCCTCATCGGGCGGCACGTCCACCAGCACACGGGGGTGGTCGGCGGCTCCGTGTACCTCGGCCCCGCGCGGCGCGAGGAGATCGCGCACCGCAAGGTGGTCGAGGACATCATCGACTTCCTCGAGATCCAGCACGTTCGCAAGAAGGTGGTCGGTACGCTCGCCTACGGGCTGCAGAAGCGCGTCGAGCTCGCCCGCGCGCTGGCGCTCGACCCGACGCTCCTCCTCCTCGACGAGCCGATGGCGGGGATGAACGCGGAGGAGAAGCAGGACATGGCGCGCTTCGTCGTGGAGATCCACGAGGAGCGCGGGACCACCATCCTCATGATCGAGCACGACATGGGCGATCGTGATGGAGCTGTCCGACCGGATCAGCGTCCTCAACTTCGGCGAGCAGATCGCCGAGGGCGCGCCGGAGGAGATCCGGCAGAACCGGGCCGTCCAGGACGCGTACCTCGGCGAGCAGCACGAGCTGGAGGCGGACGGATGACGGGGGGCACGCTCGACGCGCTCGGCGCGGACGTCACCTTTCCCCGGCTGCTCGTGCGGAACGCGCGCATGCACGGCGATCGCGTCGCCCTGCGCGAGAAGGAGTTCGGCATCTGGCAGTCGTTCACCTGGCGTGATTACCACGACCAGGTCCGCGACTTCTCGCTGGGGCTCGTCGCGCTCGGCCTCGCAGCGCGGCGACAAGGTGGCGATCATCGGCGACAACCGGCCGGAGTGGGTGTGGAGCGAGATCGCGGCCCAGGCCGCCGGGGCCGCCTCGGTCGGCATCTACCAGGACTCGAACCTCACCGAGGTGGCGTACGTGATCGACCACTGCGACGCCACCGTGATCGTCGCGGAGGATCAGGAGCAGGTGGACAAGATCCTGGAGATGCTCGACCGGCTCCCCAAGGTCCGCCACGTCGTCTACACGGACCCGCGCGGCCTCCGGAAGTACGACCACCCGGCCCTGATTTCCTTCGAGGCCGTGGAGGAGAAGGGGCGCGCCCTCGCCAAGGAGCGGCCCGGCCTGTTCGAGGAGAACGTCGCGAAGGGCACGGCCGACGACGTCGCGATCATCTGCTACACGTCCGGCACCACCGGCCATCCGAAGGGAGCGATGCTCACCTTCCGCAACCTGCTCGCGATGGCGCTCGCGCTCGACGAGGTGGATCCCAAGCGGAGCGACGACGAGTTCGTGTCGTTCCTGCCGCTCGCCTGGATCGGCGAGCAGATGATGAGCCTGTCGGCCGCGCTCGCGAAGGGTTTCACGGTGAACTTCCCGGAGGAGCCGGACACCGTCACGGAGGACATCCGCGAGATCGGCCCGAACGTGATGTTCGCCCCGCCCCGCGTCTGGGAGAGCCTGACCTCCACCGTCCAGGTGAAGATCATGGACACCACGCGCTTCAACCGGTTCATGTTCGAGCGGTGCATGGACATCGGCCGGAAGGTGGCCGACCTGCGCTTCGCGAAGAAGCAGATCCCCCCGCTCCAGGCTGCGCTCTACCGGCTCGCGCACGTCCTCCTCTTCCGCGCGCTCAAGGACCGCCTCGGGATGACGAACCTGCGCTCCGCCTCGACGGGGGGGGGCGGCGCTCGGCCCGGACGTCTTCCGGTTCTTCCACGCGCTCGGCGTGCCGCTGAAGCAGATCTACGGGCAGACCGAGATCGCCGGCATCAGCTGCATCCACCGCGAAGGCGACATCGCCTTCCACTCGGTCGGGAAGCCCATCCCGGGCACCGAGGTCCGCATCGGCGCGGAGGGGGAGATCCAGTCCCGGAGCCCGTCGGTGTTCGTCGGCTACTACAAGAACGACGACGCGACGCGGAGCGCGCTCGCGGAGGGCTGGCTGCACTCGGGCGACGCAGGGTACTTCAGCGAGGACGGCCACCTCGTCGTCATCGACCGCCTGAAGGACGTGATGAAGCTCGCGGACGGGACGCAGTTCTCGCCGCAGTTCATCGAGAACCGGCTCAAGTTCTCGCCCTACGTGAAGGAGGCGGTCGTCGTCGGCAAGGATCGCCCGTACCTCACGGCGATGCTCTGCATCGACATGGGGGTCGTGGGGAAGTGGGCGGAGCGGAACAAGATCTCGTACACCACCTACACCGACCTGTCCGCGAAGGCCGAGGTCTACGACCTCGTGCAGCGCGAGGTCGATCAGGTGAACGAGACCCTCCCGGCCGCCGCGCGCATCCAGAAGTTCGTCCTCCTCTACAAGGAGCTCGACGCCGACGACGAGGAGCTGACCCGCACCCGCAAGGTGCGCCGCGGATTCGTCGAGGAGCGCTACCAGGAGGTGATCGCGGCGCTCTACGGCGAGGTGCCCGAGGTCCGGATCGACACGACGATCAAGTTCCAGGACGGGAAGACCTCGCGGATCCGCACGACGCTCCTCGTGCGCCGGCTCGGGAGCGGCAAGGCGGAGGCCGCTTGACGGCGACCTCCGCCCGCATCGAGCTGCTGCGGCGCACGCTGCCTGCGCAGCGACGGCATCGCGTGCCTCGCGACGCTCGACGCGGCCGGAGGGCGCCCTGATGGAGCTCTTCTTCCAGCTCGTGCTGAACGGTCTCATCATCGGGTCGATCTACGCGCTCGTCGGCCTCGGCTTCGTCATCATCTACAAGTCGTCCTCGATCCTGAACTTCGCGCAGGGCGAGTTCCTCATGCTGGGCGCCTACGTGTGCCTGGCGATCTTCACGACCGCGAAGGTGCCGTTCTTCGCGGCGTTCGCGCTCACGCTGTGCTTCTCGATCGTGCTCGGCGTCCTGACGGAGCGGATCCTCTTGCGTCCGATGATCGGCGAGCCCGTGATCTCCGTGATCATGCTGACGCTCGGGCTCTCATCGGTGCTGAAGGCGGTGGTCCAGGCCCTCTGGGGAACCGACACCCGTCCGTACCCAGAGCTCTTCCCGACCGCGCCGGTGCAGCTCGGGCCGCTCCCCGTGTCGCAGGGGTACCTGTACAGCCTCGGCAGCGTCGCGGCCCTGCTCGTCCTGTTCTCGCTGTTCTTCAAGTACACGCGCGCGGGGATCGCGATGCGCGCCACCGCGTTCTCGCAGCAGGTGGCGCTGTCGATGGGGATCTCGGTGAAGCGGATGTTCGCGCTCGCCTGGTCGATCGCGGCCGTCGTCTCGGCCGTCGGCGGCGTGCTCCTCGGCGGCGTGCGGGGCGGGGTGGACGGCGCGTTCGCCTTCTTCGGCCTGAAGGTGATCCCGGTCGTGATCCTCGGGGGCCTCGACAGCGTGGCCGGGGCGATCGTGGGCGGGTTCGTGATGGGCATCCTGGAGAACCTGTCCGGGGGCTACCTCGACCCGCTCTTCGGGGGCGGCGTGAAGGAGGTGGCGCCGTTCATCGCGCTCGTCGCGATCCTGGCGGTGAAGCCGTACGGGCTCTTCGGGAAGGTGAAGATCGAGCGGGTCTAGCGGGACTGAGAGGAAACATGCGCTGCGGCGACTTCAAGCGAACGTACGCGGAGGACATGGCGATCTTCGAGTCGCGCCTCTCGCGCGGCCTGCTCGCGGCCTTCCTCGTGGTCCTCGCCCTGTTCCCGCTCTTCGCCACGCACTACTGGCTCGACATCCTCAACCGGACGCTCATCGCGGTGATCGCGGCGATGGGGCTCAACATCCTGACCGGCTTCACCGGACAGATCTCCCTCGGAAACGCAGCGTTCCTCGCGGTCGGCGCCTACACGGCCGCCACCCTCTCGGGGAAGGCCGGGCTGCCGTTCCCGGTGGTGATCCCGCTCGCGGGCATCGTGACCGCCCTCGTCGGGATGGTGTTCGGGGTTCCGTCGCTCAGGCTCAAGGGGCTCTACCTCGCGGTCGCGACGCTCGCCGCCCACTTCGTCGTGGAGTTCACCGTGGTGCACTGGGAGAAGGTGACCGGCGGCGTGAACGGGATCTCGGTGCCGGCCGCGAAGCTCGGGCCGCTCGAGCTCGACAGCGATCGCGGGATCTTCTGGCTCGCGCTGCCGCTCGCCGCCCTGTTCCTCCTCTTCGCGCGCAACCTCTTCCGCACCAAGGTCGGCAAGGCGTTCGTCGCGATCCGGGACCAGGACATCTCCGCCGAGGTCATGGGCGTGAACGTGTTCCGCTACAAGCTCCTCTCCTTCGGGGTGTCGTCGTTCTACGTCGGGGTGGCGGGCGCGCTGCTCGCCTACCAGGCCCGCATCATCAGCCCGGAGAACTTCCCCATCACCGTCGCCATCGACCAGCTCGGCATGGTCATCATCGGCGGGCTCGGGACGGTGCTCGGGTCGATCCTGGGCGCGGTGTTCGTGACGCTCCTGCCCGAGCTCCTGCGGATCGCCACCGGCCTGCTCTCGGACACCTACCCCGAGCTCGTCGGGCTCTTCGCGCCGCTCAAGACCGGGCTCTTCGGCCTCGCCATCGTGCTGTTCCTCGTGTTCGAGCCGGACGGCATGGCGGCGCGCTGGCGGCACATCCGCAACTACTGGAAGCTGTACCCGTTCTCGTATTGACGGTGAAGGCTGGCGTCTCAGGCAGCAAACGACGCAGGAGGAGACACACATGGCGCGGACGAAGAGCTGGAAGCGGTCGTGGGTGGCGGGCGTGGCGGCAGCTGCGCTGCTCGTGGCTGCGCGGAGCGAGGCGCAGGAGATCAAGGTCGGAGGGCTCTTCGACCTGACCGGCATCACCTCCGACGTGGGCAAGCCCTACGCCCAGGGGGTCCAGGACTCCGTCGCGTACGTGAACGCGCACGGCGGCATCAACGGGAAGAAGATCAAGCTCGTCAGCGTCGACTACGGCTACAAGATCCCTGAGGCGGTCTCGGCCTACAAGCGGCTCGTGACGGACGAGAAGGTCGTGATGATCAACGGCTGGGGCACCGGCGACACGCTGGCGCTCAAGGACTTCGTCAACAAGGACAAGATCCCGTACTTCTCCGCCTCGTTCGCGGGCGACCTCACCGACCCCTCCAAGACGCCGTACAACTTCTTCGTCGCGCCGAGCTACTCCGACCAGATCCGGGCCTGGCTGTCCTGGGTGAAGTCGGACTTCAAGGAGAAGGGCCGCGCCCCGAAGGTCGCCTTCTTCTACGGCGACAACGCCTACGGGCGCGCCCCCATCGAGGCGGGCCGGCGCTTCTCCAAGGAGAACGGGATCGATCTCGTCGACGAGGAGGTCGTGCCGGGCAACTTCCAGGACGCGACGAGTCAGCTCCTCAACATGAAGCAGAAGGGGGCGGACTACGCCTACATCAACGTGACCACCACCGGCGTCTCGCTCATCCTGCGCGACGCGAGGAAGCTCGGGCTCGCGACCAAGTTCGGGTCGAACCCGTACGGATTCTCCGAGGCGCTCCCCGCGGTCGCCAAGGACGCCGCCGAGGGCGTGACCGGCGTCGTCCCGCACGTTCCGTTCGGAGAGAACGTCCCCGGGATGAAGGCGCTCGTCGACTTCCACAAGGCGAACCACCCGAACGACACCCACGACGCGCTGTACGTCCGCGGCTGGAGCTACGTGCAGGTCTGGGCGGAGGCGCTGCGCCGCGCCGACAAGGCGGGCCAGCTCACCGGTGAGGGCGTGAAGAAGGCGGCCGAGACGCTCAAGGACTTCGACATCGGCGGCCTGACGAGCCCGGTGTCCTACTCCTCGACCGATCACCGACCGTCCACGAAGACCCCCGTCTACCAGATCAAGGGCGGCAAGCTCGTGAAGGTCGCGGAGTACGAGATGCCGCGGAAGCCCGAATGGCTGGGGCTCTGAGAGGCTGAGGCGACCGGCTCCAGGCTGCAGCCGATCGGCTGCGGCCTGGAGCCCGAGGCCTGGAGCCCACGCGCCATGCTCGTCCTGAAGAACGTCGAGGTCGTCTACGACGACGTGATCCTCGTGCTGAAGGGGCTCTCGCTCGAGGTCCCCGCCGGCAAGATCGTCGCGCTCCTCGGCTCGAACGGCGCCGGGAAGTCGACCACCCTCAAGGCGATCTCCGGACTCCTCCACTCGGAGGAGGGC
Organism: uncultured delta proteobacterium; assembly: GCA_963721145.1. GTDB lineage: Bacteria > Myxococcota > Myxococcia > Myxococcales > Anaeromyxobacteraceae > Anaeromyxobacter. Next base: position 2,209,650 of record CAVRIC010000002.1, read on the forward strand.
GAGGTGACCGACGGCGCGATCGAGCTCGACGGCGTGCGCATCGACCGGCTCGCACCCGAGGAGATCGTGCGCCGCGGCATCTTCCAGGTGATGGAGGGCCGCCGGGTGTTCGAGGACCTCACCGTCGACGAGAACATCGTGATGGGCGGCTACACCCGGAACGACCGCGCTGGGCTGCGGCGCGATCACGACCTCGTCTTCGACTACTTTCCCCCGCTGCGCAGGCATCGCCGCAAGCTCGCCGGGTATCTCTCCGGCGGCGAGCAGCAGATGCTCGCCATCGGGCGGGCCCTGATGGCACGGCCGCGGTTGATCCTGCTCGACGAGCCCTCGCTCGGGCTCGCGCCGCTCCTCGTCCGTGAGATCTTCGAGATCCTCGTCCGCGTGAACCGGGAGGAGAAGACGAGCCTGCTCCTCGTGGAGCAGAACGCGAACCTGGCCCTCGGGATCGCCCACTACGGCTACATCATGGAGAACGGGCGCATCGTCCTCGACGGCGCGCCCGACACGCTCCGGGCGAACGAGGACGTGAAGGAGTTCTACCTGGGCGGCGGCGGCGGGGAGCGGTACCGGAACATGAAGTTCTACAAGCGCCGGAAGCGCTGGCTGTGACCTGGTGACGCGAGGAGGATCGGTGCCCACGCTCCGCGAAGGCCGCATCCTCGATCCCGAGCTCGAGACCCAGCCCGACGCAGATCGGCGGGCCTTCCTCGGACGCCGCCTCGCCGCGACGGTGGCCCACGCGTTCTCCGGGGCGCCGCGGGTGCGGCGCACCCTCGACGCGGCGGGCGTCTCGCCGGGCGACGTGCGCGGCCTCGACGACCTGGCGCGCCTGCCCATCCTACGCAAGGACGACCTTCCTCGCCTCCAGGCGGAGGAGCCGCCCTTCGGCGGGCTCGCCGGCGTCTCGACCGGCGCCCTCGCCCGCGTCTTCATGTCGCCCGGCCCGATCTACGACCCGCAGGGCACGGCGCGACGACTTCTGGCGCTTCCGCCACGGCGCTCGCCGCGGCGGGGTTCCGTGGCGGCGACGTCGCGCTCGTCTCCGCCTCGTACCACCTGACGCCGCTCGGCTTCATGCTCGACGACGCGGCGCGCGCGCTCGGGTGCGTGACCATCCCCGGCGGGCGTCGGCCAGACCGAGCTCCAGGCGAAGGTGGCGGCGCACCTGCGCGCGACGGCCTACATCGGCACGCCCGAGCTTCCTCCTCACGCTGCTCCAGAAGGCGCGCGAGGCGGGCGCGCCGCTCGCGCTCGAGGTCGCGTTCGTCGTCGCCGAGATGCTGCCCGAGTCGCTCCGCGCCGAGATCGAGGCGTTCGGCGTCCGCGTGCCTCCAGGGCTACGGCACGGCGGACCTCGGCTGCCTCGCGTACGAGTGCGTGGAGAAGGGCGGCTGGCACCTGCACCCCGAGTGCATCGTGGAGGTGCTCGACCTCGAGACGCGGGGCGCCCGCCGCGCCCGGCCAGCCGGGCGAGGTGGTCGCGACGATCTTCGACGAGGCCTACCCGCTCCTGCGGCTTCGCGACCGGCGACATCGCGGCGCTCGCGCCCGACCCGCCGTGCCGCTGCGGGCGCACGACGCCGAAGCTCGCCGGGCTGCTCGGGCGCGTCGGCGACGCGGTGAAGGTGAAGGGCATGTTCGTCCGCGGCGCCCAGGTGGAGGCGGTCGCGAAGCGGTTCCCCGAGGTCCTGCGCGTCCAGGCAGTCGTCACGCGCGAGGCGCACCACGACCAGCTCGAGGTGCGTGGCGGAGGTGGCCAGATCCGGGGCGCGGCGGGGAACCTCGCCGGCGACCCTCGCCGAGGCGCTCCGCGACGAGATCAAGGTGCGGCGCCGAGGTCCGGCTCGTCGGCGCCCGGGACGCATCCCGGCGGGGGCGAAGCGGATCGACGACCGGCGCGTCTGGAAGTGACCGTGCCGGTCGCGGCTGGTAGCGCGGCGCGCCGGAGGCGAGCTCCCGCCGCCTCGCTCGGCGCTGAGCGCGCTCGCGCCCGCCGCGAGCGCCTGGGCCTGGGCGAGCGCCATCCGCGCCTGCGCGAGGTCGCCTGCGCGCGAGCGCCTCGCGCGCCGCCGCGATCCAGCGCGCGGCGCGCGATCGGCCCGCAGCGCCTCCTGGGACTGCGCCCTGCTGGGCGGCGAGGGCAACGGGCCCGCTCGAGCGCCGACACCTGCGCGGCGAGCGTGGCGTCCACGCTCCCCGTGTCGCCGCGCGTGAGCGCGTCCTGCGCGGAGCGCATCCCCTCCACCGCCCCCGCGGTGTCGGCGGCGCGCTGCTGGATGCGGGCCGCGCTCTCCTGCGCGGCGCGGGCGCGCGCGTCGGCCTCCGCCGCACGCGCCTGCTCCACCTCCTGGAGCCGCTGCTCGAGCGTCGCCGCCCGGGATGCGTCCGCGCTCGACTGCGCGCGCGCCGTAGCCACGTCGGCGCGGAGGGCCTCGACCTCGGCGCGCAGCGTGGCGATCTCCTCGCGGGCGCGCTGCAGCTCGGTTCCGGAGGCGCGATCGGGCGCGGCGGCGGTCGGAGCCGAGGTGCCGGCGGAAGATGGATCGGGCGCCGCCGTCTGCGCCCCCCAGGGGGCCCCGGATTCGGAGCGGGGCTCCGCCGCGGTGGCTGATCTCGGCCGGGCGGTCGATCCGGCGGCGGCGGGGGTGGCGGCCGGTGCGTCCTCGGCGGCTCTCGGACCCGGCGCAGCACCGGCCGGACTCCTGGCAGGCGGCGCGGCGGTCCCCTGTCCGAGCAGCACTGCGAGCGCGGCAGCCCAGGCGGTCACCTCCACACCCTCGGGCGCGCGGCGCCCGGCGGCAACCGCGCCTTCCCGTCCGGGCCCCGCTCTGGCAGGCTCTCGCGTCGCCATGGTCGTCCGCCCACGCCGCTCCGTCCTCTACGTGCCCGGCTCGAACGCCCGCGCGATCGAGAAGGTCCGAGCGCTGCCCGCCGACGGCCTGATCCTCGACCTCGAGGACGCCGTCGCGCCATCCGCGAAGGCCCAGGCGCGCAGAGCGGTCGAGGAGGCGCTGGCGGCGGGCGGCTTCGGACCACGCGAGGTGACGGTGCGGGTGAACGGCGCTTCGACCCCGTGGGGCGCCGCCGACCTCGCGATGGCGGCGCGCTCCGGGGCGGACGCCGTCGTCCTGCCCAAGGTGGAGGGCGCGGAGGAGGTTCGCGCGGCGGAGCGCGCGCTCGAGGCCGCGGGCGCGCCGGCGACCCTCGAGCTGTGGTGCATGATCGAGACGCCGCGGGGGGTTCTCGCCTCCGCCGACATCGCGGCCGCCACGGCGCGCCTCGCCTGCCTCGTGATGGGCACGAGCGACCTCGTGAAGGATCTGCGCGCCCGCCACACGCCGGGCCGCGCCGAGGTGCTCGTGGCGCTCGGCACCGTCCTCCTCGCCGCGCGGGCAAACGGGCTGGCGGCCCTCGACGGAGTCCAGCTCGACCTCGCCGACGACGTCGGGCTCGAGGCGGCCTGCCGCCAGGGACGGGACCTCGGCTTCGACGGGAAGACGCTCGTGCACCCGCGGACCATCGAGGCCGCGAACCGCGTCTTCGCGCCGGGCGAGGCCGAGGTGGCGGAGGCGCGGCGGGTGATCGCCGCCCATGCCGAGGCGGACGCTGCGGGAAAGGGCGTGGTCGTCGTGGACGGGAAGCTCGTCGAGGCGCTCCACGTCGAGAACGCGCGGAGGCTGGTCGCCCTCGCCGGCGCGATCGCCGCCCGCGTCCGATCCTGACCACCGCCCGCCCACTCGCCCGTTTGACAGCGGGACCGGCCGTGACTAATCTCATCCTGAAGATGCGAACCATTCGCAAGATTCAGCGTGCCGCCCCGGTCTCCGGCCCGACCCGGAGCCCGGCCGCGACGCCGAGCCGCCTCCTGGAAGGTCCCACCCGATGACCCGTCCCCACGATCCTCGCCCGGGCGTCTCGCCCCTCCTCGTCGCCGCCGCGCTCGCCCTCGGCGCCGCGCTCGCGCTGCCCGCGCTCGCGCAGCTCGCGATGCTCTCGCGGAGCATCTAGACGCTGCGAGCGCGCCTCGCGGCGCTCGACCGGAGGGGCGCGTGCCATTAGACTCCGGCTCCCATGCGCGGCATCCGCGGCGCGACCCAGGTCGCGGCCAACACCGTCCAGGCCATCGAGGAGGCCGTGGTCGAGCTCTGCCAGGAGCTCGAGCGGCGGAACGAGATCGGCCCCGACGGACATCGTCTGGGCCATCTTCACGGTGACCCACGACCTCGACGCCGACTTCCCGGCCCGCGCCGCCCGCGCCGCACGGCTGGCACCGAGGTGCCGATGATCTGCTCGCGCGAGATCCCGGTCCCCGGCTCGATGCCGCGCGTCATCCGGGTGCTGCTCCACGTCGACTCGGACGGCCCGCCGGAACCACGTCTACCTGCGCGGCGCGCAGGCGCTCCGCCCCGACCTGCCACCGGTCGCAAGCCGCATGAGCGCGCTCCCCCGCCAGGATCGGCATCGTCGGGCTCGGCCTCATGGGCGCCTCGCTCGCCCGCGCCGTCCGCGCCGCCGACCCCGGCGTCCGCATCGTCGCGGTCGAGCCGCGCGACGACGTCCGGCGCGCAGGCGCTCGCGGACGGCGTGGTGGACGAGGCGCTCGCGGCGCCCGGCCGCGGCCCTCGCGGGCTGCCGGTCGCGGTGCTCTGCACGCCGGTGGCCGCCATCGAGGCGCTGCTCGGCCCGGTGTCGCGGCTCCTCCCCGACGGCGCGGTGCTCACCGACGTCGGCGGGCGCGAAGGAGCGGGTGGTCGCGGAGGCGCGCGCGGCGGTCCGCCCCGGCGTGCGCGTTCGTCGGCGCCCACCCGATGTTCGGCGGCCACGGCGGCTACGCGGCGCGCGACGGCCGACCGCTGGAAGGGCGGCACCGTCGCGGTCTGCACCGACGGCGACGCCGCCGCGGTGGACGCGGTGGCCGCCCTCCACGAGGCGCTCGGCGCGACCGTCGTCCGCTGCACCGCCGCCGAGCACGACGCCGCGGTGGCGATGGTCTCGCACCTGCCCTACCTGGTCGCCAGCGCGCTCGCCGCGCGCCGCGAAGGAGGCGGGGCCGCTCGCGCCGCGCGCTCGCCGGGCCGGGGCTGAAGGACACGACCCGGCTCGCCGCGTTCGCCTTCGACATCCAGGGCGAGGTGGCGCGCCGCAACGCCCACCTCCCGGAGGCGGCGCGCCGGCTCGAGCGGCACCTGGCGCGCCTCCTCGCCGCCATCGCCGACTCGCCCGAGGCGGCGCGCGAGGCCCTCGAGGCGGCGCGCGCCGCGCGCGAGGAGCTCTTCTGACGGGCCCCACACAGGCCCGCTCACCTGCCGGCGCAAGGGGCCGCTCCGCGGCGCCATCGAGGTCCCGGGGGACAAGTCGATCTCCCACCGCGCGCTCCTCTTCGGCGCGCTCGCCGACCGGGCGAGACCCGCGTCACCGGCCTCCTCGACGCCGAGGACGTCCACTCGACGCGCAAGGCGGTGGAGCGGCTCGGCGCCACCGTGTCCGCGAGGAGGGCGGCGAGGTGGTCGTCGACGCCGCCCGAGCGGCTCCGCGAGCCGGACGACGTCATCGACTGCGGCAACTCCGGCACGAGCCTGCGGCTCCTCACCGGCGTGCTGGCCGGCCTGCCCGGGCTCGTCGGTGCTCACCGGCGACGCCTCGCTGCGCCGCCGCCCGGTGCGCCGGGTCATCGAGCCGCTCCGCCGGATGGGCGCGAACCTCTCGGCCCGCGACGGCGACCGGCTCCCGCCGGTGGTCGTCCGCGGCGGCGCGCTCCGCGGCACCCGCCACGTGCTCGAGGTGGCGAGCGCGCAGGTGAAGAGCGCCATGCCTGCTGGCCGGGCTGTTCGCCGAGGGCGAGACCGTCGGTCGACGGAGCCGGAGCGCTCGCGCGACCACACCGAGCGGATGCTGCGCGGCATGGGCGTCCCGGTCGCGGACGGACGGGCTCACCGTGACGGTCGGCCCGTCGCGCCCGCGCGGGCGGCCGGGTCGACGTGCCCGGGCGACATCTCCTCGGCCGCCTTCTTCCTCTGCGCGCGCCGCGGCCGTGCCCGGCTCGGAGGTGACGGTCCGCGGCCTGGGCGTCGAACCCCACCCGGACCGGGCTCCTCGACGTCCTCGCCGCCATGGGCGCGGGCGCTCACGCTCGCGAACGAGCGCGAGGTGGCGGGCGAGCCGCGCGCCGACGTGACCGTCCGGGCCGCCGAGCTGCGTGGCACCGAGATCCGCGGCGCGATCATCCCGCGGCTCATCGACGAGCTGCCGGTGCTGATGGTCCTGGCGACCCAGGCGCGCGGCCGGACCGTGATCCGCGACGCGAAGGAGCTGCGGGTCAAGGAGTCCGACCGGCTCGCGGCGATGGGCGAGACCCTCGCGGCCGCGGGCGCGCGCATCGAGCTGTTCGAGGACGGCTGCGCCATCGACGGGCCGACGCCGCTCCGGGGCGTCGCGGTCCGGACCCGGCTCGACCACCGGATCGCCATGTCGATGGCGGTCGCGCAGCTCTTCGCGGGCGGGGAGGAGGTCCTGCTCGACGACGTCGCGTGCGTGGCGACGAGCTTCCCCTCCTTCTTCGATCTCCTCGACGCGTCTGGCGGGGGCACGTCCGTGATCTCCGGGCGCACCGCGCTCTACGGCGTCCTCGGCCACCCGGTCGACCACAGCCGCTCGCCCGCGATGCAGAACGCCGCCTTCGCCGACGGCCGGCGTCGACGGGGTCTACGTGGCGCTGCCGGTCGCGCCCGAGCGGCTCGAGGACGCGGTGCGCGGGGGCGCACGCGCTCGGCTTCCAGGGGCTCAACGTCACCGTGCCGCACAAGCAGGCGGCGGCCGCCCTCTGCGCCACGCTCGACGCGGTCGCGGCCGAGGTCGGCGCGGTGAACACGCTGCGCCGCGCCGCCCACGGGTGGGAGGGCTTCAACACCGACGCGCCGGCGTGCCTGGCGCTCCTCGAGGCGGCCGGGGTCGGACGCGGCGCGCGCGCGCTCCTCGTCGGCGCCGGCGGCGCGGCCCGGGCCGCCGCCTGGGCCCTCGTGCGGGCAGGCACGGCGCTGCGCGTCACCGCGCGTCGGAACGACGCGGCGCGCGAGGTGGCGAGCGTCTTCGCCCCGCGGACCGCTCGAGGGATCGCGATCCCGCAGGCGGTTCCCTGGGACGACCTCGCCGAGGAATGCGAGGCGGCCGACGTCGTCGTGAACGGGACCACCGTCGGCCTCGCGGGCACCGCCGCCGCGCTCCCCGGCGCTCGCCTCCGGCGCGGGCCAGGTCGTCGCTCGACTTCGTCTACGGCGACACCGACCTTCGCGCGAGCGGCCCGCGCCGCCAGGGCGCGGCTCGTCACCGGCGAGCAGCTCCTCGTCCGCCAGGGCGCGCTCGCCTTCAACCTCTGGACCGGGCGCGCCGCCCCCGAGGCGGTCATGGCCGCCGCGGTGGCCCGCGCCGCCGGGAGCACCCGATGACGCTCCGCTACCTCACCGCCGGCGAATCGCACGGGCCCGCCCTCGTCGCCATCGCCGAGGGCTTCCCGGCCGGGCTCGCCGTCGACTTCGCCGAGGTGAACGACGACCTCGCGCGGCGACAGAAGGGCTACGGCCGCGGCGGCCGCCTGAAGATCGAGAAGGACGAGGCGCAGTTCCTCGCCGGGCTGCGCGGCGGCGTCACCCTCGGCGCGCCCATCGCGCTCGTCATCTGGAACAAGGACCACGAGAACTGGAAGGAGCTCGTCTCTCCCACCGCCCGCGGCGGCCGGAAGTTCACCCAGGTCCGCCCCGGCCACGCCGACCTCGCCGGCGCGCTCAAGTACGGCCTCGACGACGCCCGCGACGTCCTCGAGCGCGCGAGCGCCCGCTCCACGGCGGCGATCGTGGCGCTCGGGTCGCTCGCGAAGCAGCTCCTCGCCCGCTTCGGCGTGCGCGTCTCCTCGCGGGTCGTCGCCATCGGCCCGCGCGCGCGGCTCCCCGAGGCGCCGCCGACCGACGCCGAGCGCGCCGCCATCGAGGCGTCCGACCTGCACGTCGACGACGAGGCGGTCGCGGCCGAGTGGCGCGCCCTCATCGACGCCGAGCGCGTCCGCGGCGGGTCCATCGGCGGCGCGTTCGAGGTCTTCGCGACCGGCCTCCCCATCGGGCTCGGCAGCCACGTCCACCCCGACCGGCGCCTCGACGCGCGCCTCGCCGGCGCGCTCTGCGGCATCCAGGCGATCCGCGCGGCGGAGATCGGCGACGGCACGCAGGTGGGGCGGCCCGGGCAGGAGTTCCACGACGCGATCTACTAGTCGGAGGAGAAGGGCTTCCACCGCGACCACGAACCGAGCCGGCGGGCTCGAGGGCGGCATGACGGACGGGATGCCGGTCCGCGTGCGGGGCTACATGAAGCCGATCCCCACGATGCTCACGCCGCTCCCGACGGTGGACCTCGAGACGCGCGAGGCGACCCAGGCCCGCTACGAGCGCAGCGACGTGTGCGCCGTCCCGGCCGCGGCGATCGTCGGCGAGGCGGTGGTCGCGTGGGAGCTCGCGAACGCGCTCCTCGAGAAGTTCGGGGGCGACGCGATCGTGGACGTCGAGAAGGCGCTGGAGGCGTATGCCGCTCGGATCCGCTGAGACGCTCGCGCTCGCCGGCATGATGGGGTCGGGGAAGTCGACGGTGGCGAGCCAGCTCGGGCGGCTCCTCGGGCGACGCGTGGTCCGGCTCGACGAGGAGATCGTGCGCGCCGCCGGCAAGCCCATCCCGGCGATCTTCGCCGAGGAGGGCGAGGCCGCATTCCGTGCGCTCGAGCGCCACGCGATCGCGACCCTCCCTCCGGGGAGCGTCGCGGACCTCGGCGGCGGCGCCTTCTGCGACCCCGCGAGCGCGGCGCGGCTCCTGGCCATCGGGCGCGTCGTCTTCCTCGACGTCTCCGCCGCGGAGGCGGCGCGCCGCATCGGGTCCGGCGAGGGCCGGCCGCTCGCGGGCCGGTGGGAGGAGCTCCTCGCGCGCCGCAGGCCGTTCTACCTGCGCGCGCAGCTCCGCGTCGAGGTGGACGGGCTCACGCCCGAGGCGGTGGCGCGCCGCATCGTGGGGGCGCTGACATGAGCGCGACGCGCGCGAAGGCGGTGGAGGCGATCGCGGCGATCCAGGGCGATCACCGCTACGAGGTCCGCGTCGGTCGCGGAGCCGCGGAGGCGCTGCTCGAGGTCGCGGGCGGGCACGACCGGATCGCGGTGGTGACCGCGCGCCCCGTCCTACGCAGCCCGGTCGCGCGTCGCGCCGTCGCGCTCCTCCGGCGCGGGGCGCCGGTCGCCGCGGTCCACCTCCTCCCGGACGGAGAGCGCGGCAAGACCCTCGCCGAGCTGGAGCGCGCTGCGGTGAAGCTCCTCCGCGCCGGGTGCACGCGGCGGACGCTCGTCGTGGCGATCGGCGGCGGCGCGGTCTCCGACGCGGCCGGGTTCCTCGCTGCGACCTTCATGCGCGGGGTCCCCTGGGCGGCGGTGCCGACCACGCTCCTCGCGATGGTGGACGCCGCCATCGGCGGGAAGACCGCGGTGAACCTCCCCGTCGCCAAGAACGCGGTCGGCGCCTTCCACCCGCCCGTGGCCGTCCTCGCCGAGCCCGCGGCGCTCGCGACGCTCCCCGCCCGCGAGGTCCGGTCCGGCCTCGGCGAGGTGCTGAAGTACGCGGCGCTGAAGCCCGCGCTCCTCGGCCGCTTCGTCGCCCTGCGCGGCAGGGTTCCGGACGCCGGGCTCGTCGCGGAGTGCGCGCGCGCCAAGGTGGACGTGGTCCGCGTGGACCCGACCGAGCACGCGGATCGCAAGCTCCTGAACCTCGGCCACACGTTCGGCCACGGCGTGGAGGCGGCGGGTGGGTTCACGCGCTTCACGCACGGGGAGTCGGTCGCGATCGGGCTCGCGTTCGCATTCCGGCTCGCGGCCCGCATGGGTCGCATCGGCCCGCTGGCGGTCGCCGAGATCGAGGATGCGATCGCGAGCGCCGGCCTCCCGGCGCGCGTCCCGGCGGCGACGGCTCGCCGCGCTGCCGCGCTGATGGGCTACGACAAGAAGCGGACGGCCGCCGGGCTGCGCTGGGTGCTGCCGCGCGCGCGAGGGGCCTCGTGGACGGTGGAGTGGGACGTCGCCGCGCCCGAGCCGGACGTGGCGGCGACGGTGCGCGAGATCTCCGGTGGAGCGATCGACTCGAGGGCGCCGCGGCGGTAGGCTCTCGCCGAGTGGCGGCGAACGGCGTGACGGGAGGTCCCATGATCCTGCTGGTGAACGGCCCCAACCTGAACCTGCTCGGCGAGCGCGAGCCGGACGTGTACGGCCGGACGACGCTGGCCGAGATCGAGGAGATGGTCCGCCACGCGTGCGCCGGCTGGAACGTGGGGGTGACCGCGTTCCAGTCGAACCACGAGGGGCAGCTCATCGACTTCATCCAGGAGCACCGCCGGCAGGCGCGCGGGATCGTCATCAACCCCGGCGCGCTCACCCACACGAGCGTCGCGCTCCACGACTGCCTCAAGGCGGTCGGGCTCCCGGCCATCGAGGTGCACCTCTCGAACGTCCACGCCCGCGAGGAGTTCCGGCGGACCAGCGTCGTCGCCCCGGCGTGCCGAGGCCAGATCGCCGGCCTCGGACCCCGCGGCTACCTGCTCGCCGCGGAGTGGCTCTGCGCCGAGACCGCCCGCCGCGTGGCGGTTCCGGGCGGTGTCGTCCGGCCGCCCCGGCCCGCGAAGCGCGCCGCCCGCGGGCGCTGACCGGCGCGACGGGTTTCCGAGCGCGCTCCGGAGCGGCCCGGCGATGCCGCGCGTTTCGGTCCTTCTCCCCGCCCGCAACGCGGCGCGGACCGTCCGCGCGGCGGCCGTGTCCATCCTGCGCCAGACGGAGCGCGACCTCGGCCTCGTGTGCGTGGACGACGGCTCGACGGACGCGACCGGCGAGGTGCTCGAGGCGCTCGCGGCGCGGGACCGCCGCGTCACCCTCGTGCGCGGTCCGGGCGAGGGGATCGCGCGCGCCCTGAACCGGGGCCTCGCCCGCTGCGACGCCGAGATCGTCGCGCGGATGGACGCCGACGACCTTGCCCGCCCCGACCGACTCGCGATGCAGTGCGGCGCCCTCCTGGCGGACGGCTCGATCGCGGCGGTCGGCTCGCGCGTGGCGCTCTTCCCGCGCGGCGCGGTCCGCGGCGGGATGGCGCGTTACGCCGCGTGGCTGAACGGGCTCGTGACGGCCGATCCTCGTCGCGCGCGACCTCCTGGTCGAGGCGCCGCTCGTCCACCCCGCCGCGGTCATCCGCCGCGCCGCCCTGGAGTCGGCGGGCGGGTGGCGCGACGGCCCGTTCCCGGAGGACTACGACCTGTGGCTCCGGCTCTCCGCCGCGGGCGGCCGGCTGACGAACGTCCCGAGGACGCTCCTGTGCTGGCGGGAGTCGCCGCAGCGCCTGACGCGCACCGATCCGCGCTACGCGATCGCGCGCCACGTCGCCCTCAAGTGCGCGTTTCTCGCGCGACACGTGCTCCGGGGACGCGACGAGGTCGCGGTGTGGGGCGCGGGGGAGACCGGTCGCGCCTTCGCGGACGCGCTCGGCGCGGAGGGCGTCCGGGTGGCGCTGTTCGTCGAGGTGGACCGGAAGAAGATCGGGCGGACGGTCCGAGGCGCTCCGGTCGTGTCGTACGAGGAGGTGCACCGGGCGCGCGGCCTCCCGCTCCTCGTCGCGGTTGGTGCGCCGGGCGCGCGCGACCTCATCCGCGCCGAGCTCGCCCGGGCGGGGTTCCGCGAGCCGGACGACTTTCGCTGCGTGGCCTGAACCAGGGTTCGCGATTCGTGGTCACGAATCGTCGCGAATCGCCCCGGCATGGACCCCGCCGGAAGTCGCGGGCTATCGTCGAGCGGTGCAGGACTTCGACCTCTCCGCGTTTCGCCGCGACCTGGCGCAGCGGACCGCGGCCGCGGTGCAGGACCTCCGGCGGCGGATCGGCTCGGAGACGCTCTACGCCTTCGCGCTCCTCACCAGCGGCGAGAGCGGGTTCGCCTGGATCCGCGCCTGCGCCAACACGGAGGAGGGGCTCGCCCGGCGTGCGGACCAGCGGGCGGAGACCGACACGCGCTTTCGCGGCGAGTCCGGGCGTCGCCTCCTGCGCTGGAGCGCGACGGAGTGGGCCTACCACGACTTCTCGGAGCAGGTCCGCACCCTCGCCGTCCCGGACCCCGCGCTGCGGCGCCCGACGCTCGACCCCGCGCTGTACGAGGCGTTCATCGGCGCGCTCAAGAGCGTCGATCGCGCGGGTCTCTTCGGACGGGGGGCTGAGCGCGCCTTCCTGACCGTGAACCTCGTGTGCGAGCACCCGTCGCCCGCGTTCTTCGGCAAGGGGCTGGCGCGGCTCAATCCCGTCGGGACCGTCGAGCGCTACCGCCACGAGACCGCGCCCGGCCCGTTCATCCGCTGCGTGAACCGCGCACCCCGTCGCGAGCGGATGCGGATCTGGCTCGCGCTGTACGAGGACCTGTACATGATGTGGAAGACGCCCATCGCCGAGGAGGCCCGGGCGCGCGGGTTCTCTCCCTGGGAGGTCGAGGACGAGCTCGTGAAGTTCGGCGCGAAGGTCGTCCCGAAGCTCGTCGATCTCGTCGCGCACTACGGCTTCGCCCCCGCGTTCGATCACAACCGTGGCCTCGAGACGCGGGAGGTGTGGCTCGCCGGGAGCGCGCTCTTCCTCACCCGCCGCATCGGCCTCGTGTCCGAGAAGGAGCTCCAGCGCCTGCAGCGGCTCGTGGGCGAGTTCGTCGAGCGCGACCGGCGGCTCCGGGTCGCGTCCACCCTCGCCGAGAACACCGCACGCGTGCTCCACGAGCTGAGGCCTCGCCGGTTCCCGCCGACGGTGATGGACCCGCTCACGTACAAGCTCCTGAATCCGGAGGGATACCTCTTCCGGACTCGCCGCGAGCGGCGGATGGGGTGATCGCCGGCGCGCGCCCGGGGCGCGAACCCCGTCTCGTACGACCTGGTCACTTCATGCGCTACTGCGAGCGCCGATGCTCTCGCGGCCAGGTCGTACTAGGGCGCGGGGAGGAGCGCCCGCTCCGCCTCGGCGAAGTCCTCCGGGACGGGCGCCTCGAAGGCGAGCGGTGCTCCCGTCGCGGGGTGGAGGAGCGCGAGCCGCCGCGCGTGGAGCATCACCCGCGGGATCGCGATCTCGCCGATCCGGCGGGGGCCGCCGTACCGCGCGTCGCCTGCGAGCGGCGCGCCCACGTGCGCGAGGTGCACGCGGATCTGGTGGGTGCGCCCGGTCTCGGGGCGAGCCTCGACCAGCGCGCCCAGCGGACCGGCCCGGAGCGTCCGGTAGTTGGTCGCGGCGGGATCGCCGTGCGGGTCGACCCGGCGGAGCCCCGCGCGCGCGGGATCCTTTCCGAGCGGCGCAGCGATCCTTCCGGCCGGCGGCTCCGGGGCGCGCGCGCAGAGGGCGAAGTACGTCTTCTCCGGTGTCCCCACGCGGAACGCCTCGGCGAGCGCCGCGGCCGCGTCGCGCGTTCGCGCGAACACCGTCACCCCCGACGTCTCCCGATCGAGCCGATGGACGAGCGTCACCGGCGCCCCGAGCAGCGCCTCGACGAGCCGGGGAAGGGTCCCCGCATCGCTCGTGAGGGTCGCCTGGGCAGGGATCCCGGCCGGCTTGTCCACCGCGGCGATCTCGCCGTCCGCGTACAGCAGGCGCGCGCGGTCGAGCGGGGTGGCGGGCGCCGCGGTCCGACCGCCCTCGGCGAGGTTCACGATCACCTTCTGGCCCGGGTGGAGGAGGCGTCCCGCGACCTTGCAGCGATGCCCGTCGAGGAACACGCCACCCGCGTCGAGCGCGCGCCGCGCCTCGCCCCGCGAGATCCCTCCGCGCGCCGCGATGAACCGATCGATCCGCTCGCGCGCGTCTGCGGGGCCGACCGCGAGCGTGAGGCGCTTCAAGCGACCGTTCCGAGCACGAGGGCTAGGCGGCCGGCTTGCTAGCGGGACAGCTCGCGCACGCCTCGGACTTGGGCGAGGCGGTCTTGCACTCGGGCTTCGCGTCCGCCTTCTTCTCGCCCTTGCCGGTCATGGCCGCGCTGTTCCGCCCATTGTAGTCGGTGCTGTAGAACCCGGAGCCCTTGAAGGCGAAGGCGCTCGCCGACATGACCTTCCGCACCTTCGAGCCACAGACGTCGTGCGTCCGCAGGGCGGGGGCGGACATCTTCTGGAGGGCGTCGAACCGCCCGCACTTCGGGCACTCGTATTCGTAGATCGGCATGCGCGCGTGTCTCTGTTCCGGAAGCTGAAGTCCGGGACGCCGCTGTCGAGCGAAGGAAGCCCCCGCTGGGGAGCAGCCCTCGCTGCGGGTGGTCGGCGCCGTGGTACACCCCCCGGCCAGGGAGGAACTTTCTACCATGGATCGCGCGGAGATGGATCTGGTGGCGGGCGAGGCGGATGCGCTCGCCGCCGCGATCGACGAGGAGCGGTTCCGCCACGTCGCCGGGATGGAGCCGGAGCCTACGCTCGCCCGCCTGTTCGTCACACGCTCGCGCGCGGCGCACCGTGAGACCGTAGCGACGCTGCGGGGGTCGGGCGATCCGGCCCTCGCCGAGCGGGTCGCGGCGCTTCGAGCCGAGCGCGTCCAGGCGGAGGCGGAGGAGGGCTGGCGAGCGGCGGAGGCGCGGGCCGCCGCGATCGGGCCGGACGGCCCGGCGCCGCTCGCCGAGCTCGAGGTGGCGGCCGTCCGCGAGCGCGATCCGGTAAGGCGGCGCGCGCTGGCCGCTGCGGCTGCGGAGGCGCTCGCGCCGGTGGCGAGCCTGCGCGAGGCGGCGCTGGAGACCCGTGCGCGGGCGCGGGCCGAGGTGGGGATCGCCCCCGACTGGCGCGCGGTCGTCCTCGGCGACGCGGCGCTCGCGGCGTCCGACGACGCGTGGCGCGACGTCAGCTCGTTCACGGTCCGGCGCGAGCTGGGCTCGATCCCCGCGGAAGGCCTCTCTCGCGCCGACCTCCTGCACGCGCTCGCGCTCGGGCGGTGGGACGGGCTCTTCCGCGCGGGCATGCTCCGGGTGGCGGCGAAGCTCACGCTCGAGCGGCTCGGTCTCGACCTCGGCCGGATCCGGACCGACGACGCGGAGCGCGCGGCGAAGTGGCCGGGTGCGCACGTCGTGGGCGCGCGCATCTCCTTCCGGCCGCGGGGCGGCGCGGGCGACTGGCAGGATCTCCTCGCCGCGGTGGGGCGCGCGCTCGCCGCCGCCGCGGCGACGGAGCACGCGCGGGATCCCGATCTCGCCGAGGCGCTCGCGTGGGTCCTCGGGACGCTCCTCATCGAGCCGCGCTGGCTCGCCGAGCGGGCGGACGTCGAGCGGCGGCACGCGGCCGACGTGGTTCGCGATCTCGCCTTGCGGCGCATGTTCGCGCTCCGGGCGGACGGCGCCGCGCTCCGCGTGGCTGCCGAGGTCGAGCGCGGTCTCTCGGGCGCGGCCTGGCGCGAGGCCCATGGGGCCGCGCTCCACGCCGCGACCGGCGCGAGCTGGGACCCAGGCCGCGCTGCCCGCGACGGCGACGCCGACCTGCTCGCCGCCCGGCTGCGGGGGGCGGAGCGCGGAGAGCAGCTCCGGCGCGAGCTGGTGGAGCGGTACGACGAGGACTGGTGGCGGAACCCGCGCTCCGCGCCGCACCTCGCCGGCCTCCTCGCCGCGGGGCGGCTCCCGCCCGAGGAGGCGCCGCCAGCGGGCGGGCTCGCCGCGCGTCACCTCGTCTCGAAGCTGCAAGGGGGCGCGTGACGCGCCCGCCTCGCACGATTCGCGAGCAGCGAGCGAAGCGAGCCCGCCGGGAAGCGCCTCGCGAGGCGGCGGAAGCCGCCCCGCGGCGAGGCGCCAAGGGACCCGGCTGTGGGGTGGGGCGACGTTCGAACGACGGGCGCTCATCGCGCCCGCCCGAGCTTTGCTCGACGGGGCGGGGCGGCACGCCCCGTGGCGAACTGCCTGAACCAGGGCGCGATTCGTGCTCACGAATCGCGAACCCTGGTTCAGGCGCAGAACGAGCAGGTCAGGACGCCGCCGCAGCCGTCGTCGAACTCGCCGCAGGTCTGCTCGAGAGACTCGCAGGTGGCCGGCTGGCAGCACTGGCCCGCGCGGCACACCTGCGCCGCGTCGCACGCCCCGCAGTCGAGCGCGTGACCGCAGCCGTCGTCCACCGGGCCGCAGACGGCCTCCGCCGACGCGCAGCTCCGGGTCGGGGCACAGCCGCAGCTGGCGCTCGCGCAGGTGGAGTCGTGGTCCTGCCCGTCGTCCACGCAGCTCGCGCCGTGGCCCCGGTCGTGCGGGACGCAGACCGTGACCTGACCGGAGCAGGAACCGCTCGCGCCTTCCGCGGTGAAGTGGATCGCGTAGACACGGCCGTTGCCGACGCCCGCCCGCTCGCGGCGGACCTCGACGGGCGAGACCGTCGCATCGGGCGCGGTGTTGCCATCCCCGACGTCGTCGACCGGCTCGTCCTGGGTGATGCCGGTGATGTCCACGCGCACGCCGTCGCCGAGCCCGACGACCGCCACGCCGGCCATGCGATGGTCGGGAGGCCAGAGGATGGCCGGGCTCGCGACCGCCGCTGCGCAGTCGACGGCGCTGAGGGAGTCCTGGCTCTCGCGCGCGGAGCCGCCACACGCGGTGGCGAGCACGCCGCAGGCGAGCGTGAGGGAGAGGGAAGGTGTCAGCTTGAGGGACATGGCAGGCTCCTATGCCACAGAGAACGCCACCGGAGCCGGTGTGTCAACGGTGGTTCACCCCGCGTGATCCCACGTCGGGTGTCCCACGGTTCAAGGACGCGCTAGATCTTCTTCCGCAGCGCGCGGACGATCTTCTCCTTCGCGCGCGACGTGACGCGGGCGGGGACGCGGGCGGGCTCGCCCTCTTCGGCGCGGCGCGCCTTCCATCTCATCCACGCCTCGATCTCGGCGGCCCGGACCTCGATCTCCACATCGGAGATCCCATCGAAGCTGCGCTCGAGCGGCGCGGTCCGCGGCGGCGAGGCGCCGAGCCGCATCCGCATCACCTTCTCCTCCTCGGGCGAGAGCTCCTTCGTCGGCGCGCGGCGAAGGGCGCCGTGCGCACCCCCCTCGTCCACGACCCCGACACCGGCCTTCTTCTTCGTCACCATGCAGCCATGGTAGGCGGCGCGGCCCGGCTGTCCATTTTTCGTGACCCGCCAGCCTGCTCTGCAGCCGGGCGATGAAGCGCCCGTCATGGCTCGCTTTTTCGATACCCGCGGGTACGCGCGCGCCGAGGCGTTGCGCAGGAGCCGCCGCCCGGCTCTAAGTGCGGCGAGGGGATCCCGTTCATGGCGGATTGGCGCGACAACCTGCTCGAGACCGACGCGGAGATCCGCGAGCTGCTCGCCACCACGAAGCGGATCGCGGTCCTCGGGATCAAGCCCGAGGACCACGCCGACCGGCCTGCCTTCTACGTCCCGAAGTACCTCGCCGACCGCGGCGTCGATCTCGTGCCGGTGCCGGTCTACTACCCCGAGGTGAAGCAGATCCTCGGGCGCCCGGTCTTCAGGAGGGTCGCCGACGTCCCCGGACCGGTGGACCTCGTGGACGTGTTCCGCCGCTCGGCCGACGTCGCCGGTCACGTGGACGACCTCCTCGCCAAGCGGCCACGCGCAGTCTGGATGCAGCTCGGGATCCGCAACGATGCGGCGGCCGAGGCGCTCGCGAAGGCGGGCATCCTCGTCGTCCAGGACCGCTGCCTCATGGTGGAGTGGCGGCGGCTCGGCCCGCGCTGAGCGGTCGATCGCCACCGGCGTGCCGCCGCGTCTTCGCGAATGCGAATCGCCGGATTACCCCGTCGGGATCGAGCGGGCGCGCACCTCGTAGCGATCGGTGAGCGACCGCCACTGGTCGTAGGCGGTCCGGGAGGTGGTGGCGAGGTCCTTCGCCCTCGCCCGCGCGCCGTCCTCCGCCTTGACCGCCTCGGCGACGCGACGATCGATCGGAGCGGGGTCGTACTTCGAGGCCGCCGGCAGCTTCGCCTCGCGCAGCGCGATGAGCTTCGCCCGCTCGATCTCCCATTCTGCCCGGCGGACCCGCGCCTCCGCGGTCTTGAGCTCCGCGTCGCGCGTCTGGACGAGCTTGCGCGCGTACTCGATCCTCGCGTCCGCGGCCTGGGCCCGGAGCGCCGCCGCGGCGGCGCGATCGGATGCGAGCCCCATCATGCGCTGTTCGCCCGCCTCCCTGGCCGACGACAGCTCGGCGGCTGCACGCAGCCGATCGCCTTCGGCTGCGGCCTTGTCCGCGTTGGCAAACTCCTCCTCGTGGCGCGAGTCCTGGAGGCGGCGCTGGGCGCGAGCGACCGCGTCGCGCGCCTCGTCGAGAGCGGCCCGGGAGGCATGGACGGGGCCCATCTGCTCGGGCGCGAGCCGGCCGAGGTCCGCGTCCGCGACGGTCTGGATCTGGGTTTCGCGGGCAGCGCGGTTCTTCGGCGCCGTCCGGCAGGCGAGGGTGGTCGCGGCGAGCGCTGCGAGCGCGGCGGCGATCGCGACGATGCGCATGATGATCTCCCTGTCGGCGCAGCCCCCGCTGCGCCCCGAGGGAAAGCTACTCCTCGCCCGCGTCCTCCGCGGGCTCGCCCGGCGCCTTCTTCTCCTCGGGCCGCTTCTTCAGCCCGGCCGCCTCGAGGGCTGCTGCGACCCCTGCTGGCTTGCGCTCGTCGAGCAGCACTCCCTTGGGGGGCGCGATCGCGGTCACCTCCCCGCCGATCGCCCTCACCTGCGCGAGCAGCTCCACCGTCGCACGCGCGTTCGGGTCACCCTCCACCCCGAACGTCGCCGCGATGCGGGTGCGCAGCGGGACTCCGGTCGCGGCGTCGAGGAAGAGCTCGCCCGTGACGGACTGCGGCCGGAGCCCTTCCAGGAACGCCCGCCGCCGCTTGGTGTCGTCGTCGGAGGAGGCATCGGAAGGGGCCGGCGCCGCGGCGGGAGGGGCTCCCTTCGCGAGCGACAGGCCGATCTTCCGGCCGGCGCGGCGGAGCGCCTGCCCTTCCCCCACCGTCCGGAGCTCGAGCGCAGGCCCGAGCAGCCGGGCGACGGCGCGTGGCGCGAGAAAGCTCTCGTCCCTGAAGCGCCGTGCATCTCGACCGCGATCCGTGGGGCGCTCGCGGAAGGGCGCGTAGCGGGCCCGCGCATACGTCATCCCGCCGGCGTACACGATCTCCTTTCCGGTCTCCGATCCGGGCCCGAGCCCTGGGTCGATGTCCGCGCTCACCTCGAACTCGCCCGTCGGCGCCTGGCGCACCCGATGGCGCTCCACCGCGCGCACGCGCCGCGCGTCCTCGCCCTCGCGCGAGATCGTCCACTCGACGGTGCCCGTCCACTCGAACGATCCGATCCGGGCGGCGACCTGGTCCGCTGAGAGCTCGAGCGCCGATGCGGGGTGGTCCCAGTCGAACGCCGCGGCGGGCGCCGCGCCGTCGCCCTCGAGCCGCGCGCGGTCCGTTCCTGTCCCGCGCGAGCAGGCGAGCGACAGGACGAGGGCAGCGGCAGTGGAGCGGACGCGCACGGAGCGAGCAATCTAGACCGGACGGCCGGCCCGGGAAAGCGCCCCCCGGGGAGCCGCTCACGAGATGCGCTGGAGCGCGGAAGGGACGAGGCGCGGCGCGTCCGGCGCGGGCGTGCCGGGCGCAGGTGCCTCCGGCACGCCGTCGGGCATCGGCGCCCCCGCCTCGACCTCCGCGAACGGGACGCGCCCCTCCGCCCACAGGAGCCGGTCGCACGCGTGCAGCAAGGCGGGGATGCCGGCCCGAGTCGCGGCGGAGATCGCGACGGCGCCGGCGCGATGGGCGATCGCCTCCCCCTCGCCGGGCCCGAGCCGGTCGACCTTGTTCATGACCAGGACGCGGCGCTTCTCGGCGAGCCCGAGGCCGCTCAGGATCTCGTCGACCGCCGCGACCTGCTCGTCGTGCCGGGGGTCGGACGCGTCCACGACGTGGAGAAGCAGGTCCGCGTCGCGCAGCTCCTCGAGCGTGGCGCGGAACGCGTTCACGAGATCGGGTGGGAGGTCGCGGATGAACCCGACTGTGTCGGTGACGATCACCTCCCGATCGCGGGGGAAGCGCAGCCGGCGGCTCGTCGGGTCGAGGGTGGCGAAGAGCTTGTCCTGCACCAGGACGTCGGAGTCGGTGAGCGCGTTGAGGAGCGTGGACTTCCCGGCGTTCGTGTAGCCGACGATCGAGAGGACCGGGAGGCCACGGGCGTTCCGCTGCTTGCGGCGGAGGCAGCGGCTCTCGCCGAGGGTCTCGATCCGCCGTTCGAGCGCGGTGATCCGGTCGCGGACGCGGCGCCGGTCGATCTCGAGCTTGGTCTCGCCCGGGCCCCGGCCGCCGATCCCGCCGGCGAGCCGCGAGAGCGAGTCGTCGCGGCCGACGAGGCGGGGGTACAGGTATCGGAGCTGCGCCAGCTCGACCTGGAGCTTGCCGTCGGACGACTGCGCCCGCTGCGCGAAGATGTCGAGGATGAGCTGCGTCCGGTCGAGGATCTTGAGGCTCGTCGCCTCGGCGATGTGGCGCGCCTGCGACGGCGACAGCTCGGCGTCGAAGACGATCATGGTCGCCATCCGCTGCATCGAGCGGAGCACGATGTCCTCGAGCTTGCCCTTGCCGATGAGGTAGCGCGGGTCCGGGTCCCGCCGGAGCTGCAGCGTCGCCTCGAGCACCTCCACGCCCGCGGTGCGGGCGAGCTCCCGCAGCTCCTCGAGCGACGCCTCGGCCTCGGGGCGGCTGCGGCCCTTTCCGCCGAAGCCCACGAGGATCGCGCGCTCCGCGCCGCCCGTCCGCCGCACCGAGCGCGCGCGCGCGAACTCCTCCTCGAGCGCCAGCGCGCCCGCGAGCGCGTCGTGCGAGAGGTCGTGGACCGTCGCCGCCTCCTCGTCCTTCCACATCGCGCCCTGAGGGTTCTCGGGGAGCAGGTGGGCCCAGTGGATCCTGCCGGGGAGCCCGTCCGGTCTCACCTCGAGCGCCGCGACGAGGTCGAGCCGGAGGAGGGCGAGGTCGGTGTGGTCGTCGCGCGTGAGCGGTTCGCCCTGGAGGTGCGTGTGCACGAGCCGGAGCCCGCGGAGTCGGCTCTCGCCGGCGCGGCTGCGGCCGACGTCCGGCAGGTCGAGCCGCCGCGCGTCGCCCACGATGACCGACTGCACGTCGCCCTTGCGATCGAGGAACACGCCGATCTGGCGGTTCGTCTCCGCGGAGACCTCGCAGAGGTGGCGCACCAGCTCCGGCGACACGATCGCGCTGGCATCGACGCGGCGGCGGTAGGTACGGCGGAGGGCGTGAAGCTGAGAGGGCTTGAGGCCGAGGGTGTTCCCGAAGACGTCCTGCATTCGTTGCCCCGATGATAGCGACCTGGGAGCGCCGGATCGAGGCCAAGCGCCTCGCGGGCGATCGGGCGGTCCCTCGGGGGCCGGGCGGCGATCGCCAGACCGGAGGCTGCTACACGAGCTCGACGCCCGCGTTCAGGTTCGCGACGCCGCAGTCGATCCCGAGATACCGGAGCAGGCGGAGGTGGTGCTCGTGAAGTCCCAGCACGGACGTGGGCGCGCGCCGCCCCGCGATGGATTGCGCGAGGAGGGCGACCCCGAAGTCGTGGAACTCGCGGACCCGCGTGAGATCGATCCGGACGTCGGAGAAGCGCATGTCCTCGAGCTCCAGCGCGAGTCGCCTCGCGGCCGGCACGTCGAAGATCCCGTCCATGCGGATGACAGTCCGGCCCTCCGCCACGCTCGTGCTCATGGGATTCTCCAGACGCAGGACGACGACATGAATTCTCGCGGAAACCGCTGGAAGATTCGTGCCCAGAGCACGGGAACCCCGAAGGGCGTGCGCCGAAGTGGAAAGCCGAACGATGTCTGACGTCCTGCGAACGTGCGCGGGAAGATCGCGCCCTTTGGTGGTGCGTTTGGCCCGACCCCCTGGGTCGCGGTCGTCACCCACAGTGAGGGATCACGTGCGCGCCAGCGCGCAGCCCGAACGTCGGCCGGTGGCCGTGGGAGGCGCGCCGCCGGAGCGAGCGGCGCGGATCTCGGCGACGTCACGTGCCGGGAAGGGTTAGAACCCGCGCATGTCGCTTTACGTCGTCGACGTCGAGGCGGACGGGCCGATCCCGGGCAAGTACTCGATGGTCTCGCTCGGCGCGGTGCTGGTCGAGCCGGGGCTCGGGCGGACCTTCTACGGGAAGACGCGCCCGATCTCGGATCGCTTCCTGCCCGAAGCGCTCGCCGTCTGCCGCACGACGCGCGAGGAGCACCTGCGCCACGACGACCCCGCGGAGGTCATGGAGGCGTTCGAGCGCTGGGTCCAGGAGACGACCCGCGGGCGGCCGGTGTTCTTCTCGGACAACCTCGCCTTCGACTGGCAGTTCGTGAACTGGTACTTCCACCAGTACCTCGGCCGGAACCCATTCGGCTGGAGCGGCCGCCGCATCGGCGATCTGTACTGCGGCCTCGTGAAGGACGCGCACGCAGGGTGGAAGCACCTCCGGAAGACGGCGCACGACCACCACCCCGTGAACGACGCGAAGGGGAACGCGGAAGCGCTCCTCGCGATGATCGACATGGGACCTGAAGCTGCAGGCTCGCTGACCGAGGGCGCGGTCGCCCGCCAATAGGGTGTTCCGGCTGAACGCTCCGGCTCACAACTACGCGCACCAGCTCATCGACGCCGCCATGACGCTCGGGAAGCCGAGGACGACTTCATCTACGAGAGCACGGACTTCGGCATCTCGGTCGCGACGCTCGGCAAGGAGTACGCCGCGAAGAAGGGGCTGGATGAGCGCGGCTTCGCCGCGGGTACGTATCTCGCCCCCCAGGGGGCCCCAACAGTGAGCGCGGCTTCGCCGCGGGTACGTATCTCGCCCCCCAGGGGGCCCCAACGATGAGCGCGGCTTCGCCGCGGGTACGTATCTCGCCCCCCAGGGGGCCCCAACAGTGAGCGCGGCTTCGCCGCGGGTACGTATCTCGAGCGAGCCGCCCCCCGCGTAGAAAGTGTGCTCTCCTCGCGGCGGATGGCGTTCTTCGTCGAGGGAGCGGCGCTCGGGCTCTCCGCCGCGGGGCAGCCCGGGCCGCTCCAGGCGTACCTGCTCGCGCAGTCGGCGCGGAACGGCGCCGCGCGCACGGTCCCGGTGGCGCTCGTCCCGCTCGTCACCGATCCGCCGCTCATCGCGGTCGTCCTGGCGGTGCTCGCGCAGGTTCCGGCGGGATTCGTGCGGGCGCTCGGCATCGCCGGCGGCGCCCTGGTGCTCTGGCTGGGGGTCGGCGCGCTGCGGGCGGCGCGGGCGCCACCCGTCGAAGTCCCGGGGCGTGCGCCGCCGGCCGGGTTCGTCCGCGGCCTGCTCGTGAACGTCACGAACCCGAACGCCTGGCTGTACTGGAGCGTCGCCGCGGGCCCCATCCTCGCCAGCGCCTGGCGCGCCTCGCCCGTGCACGCCCTCGCGTTCCTCGCCGGCTTCTATCTCCTCCTCGTCGGCGGAAACGTCGCGTTCGTGCTCCTCGCCGGGCGGGCCGCCCGCGCCGGCCCGCGGCTGGCGCGCGCGCTCGGCGTCGCGTCCGGCGTGGCGCTCGTCGCGCTCGTCGCGTGGCGCATCGGCCAGGGACTGCTCGGACCCTGACCCGCGCGTGGTAGAACGGCGGCCGTGCGCCCGAACCGCGCCCTCGTCGTCGCCTCGCTCCTCGCCTTCGGCGCCGGAGCCGCCGTCGCCTGGGGCGCGATCGTGCGCCCCTGGGAGCGCCCGCCGGCGCCCGCTTCGGCCGCGGTCCCGTATCCGGGCGGCCACCCCATCGACGCGTCGCAGATCGGGAGCGGCCGGATCGCGGCCGAGCGGATGCCGGTGGAGGTCACGAGTGCGCTCGAGATCCACTCGGCGGAGATCGTCAGGACCGCCGCCGCGCTCGAGTCGAAGCAGGCGCGCGTCAGCGGCACCTGCGCCCCGGGCTCGGCGATCCGGGTCGTGGCGGAGAACGGGACGGTCGTCTGCCAGCGACTGCCGCGCGGGGTCGTGTCCGTCGCCGCGCTCGCGGGGGTTCCGCGCGCCTCGGCGACCGGCACGGCGCAGGGGACGGTCCCCGGCGGCGTGGGCCGGTACCAGACCTCCGGCGAGGACGACTGGCTCGTCGTCCCGGTGCCCCTGCCGGACGGCGCGATCGTGACCGGGTTCTCGTACGTGTTCTGGGACGCCGACGAGAAGGTCGACGGCGCCGCCTACCTGTACCGGTCGGACGACTCCGCGCTCGCCGCGGTCACGACGAAGGGGGCGGTCCAGGAGGTCCGGATCGTGGACACCGACCAGATCGGGAACAGGAAGGTGGACGCGACCGCCTTCGGCTACTTCGTCTACTTCCAGCTGTCGTCGCACGCCGGCTCGGCGCTGATGCCGATCGCGGCGTCGGTCGCTTACCGCATGCCGTGAGCTGAACGCGCCCCGGTCCTGGTCGAGGTCGGGGTCCACGTCCACGATCAACGGGGCCGGGGAACGCCGTAAGATGCCGGCCTCCATGCCCCGGACCCAGCTCGCCCGCGCGAAGCGGATCGTCGTGAAGGTCGGGACCGGCACCCTCACCGACCGGGAGGGGCGGTTCGACCGCGACAACTGCGCCCGCATCGCCGCCGAGCTGGCGGAGCTGTCGGCCGGGCGCCGGCTCGTGATCGTGTCATCCGGCGCCGTCGCGCTCGGCGCGGAGCGGCTCGGGCTCGGCCGCCAGAAGGGGAAGCCCTGGGACATCCCCACCAAGCAGGCGGCGGCGGCGGTCGGGCAACCCCACCTCATGGCGGCGTGGGGGGATGCGCTCGGCGCGCACGGCCGGCTCGTCGCCCAGGTGCTGCTCACCGCCGACGACCTCGCCTCGCGGACCCGGTTCCTGAACGCCCGCCGCACCCTCGAGCGCCTCCTCGCGGAGGAGGTCGTACCCGTCGTGAATGAGAACGACACCGTCGCCGTGGACGAGATCAAGGTCGGCGACAACGACACGCTGGCCGGCCTCGTCGCGGGGTGCGTCGAGGCGGACCTCGTCGTGATGCTCACCGACGTCGAGGGCCTGTACGACCGCAACCCCGCCGATCCGGGCGCCGCCCTCGTGCACGAGGTCCCCCGCGTCACCGCAGAGATCGAGCGGATGGCGGGCGGGGCCGGGACGGAGCGGAGCGTCGGCGGGATGGCGACCAAGGTGAAGGCCGCCCGCCGCCTGGCGGCGCAGGGGGTCGCGACGGCGCTCCTCTCGGGCCGGCGCCCGCGCGCGCTCCACGCGCTGCTCGCGGGGGATCGCGTCGGGACGGTGTTCGCGCGCGGGACGGAGCGGCTCTCCGCGCGCAAGGGCTGGCTCGCCGCGGCGGCGCGCGGCAAGGGAACGATCCTGGTCGACGCGGGGGCGAGGCGGGCGCTCGTCGAGGCGGGGCGCTCGCTGCTCCCCTCCGGGGTCCGGAACGTCCACGGCCAGTTCCGGGTGGGCGACCCGGTGGACATCGCCGTCGACCCCGCCCGCCCGTTCGCGCGCGGCCTCGCCGGCTACGGCGCCGACGAGGTCCGCAGGATCGCCGGCCTGAAGACGAGCGAGATCGAGCGCGCGCTCGGGTATAAGTACCTCGACGAGATCGTCCACCGGAACGATCTCGTCGTCCTCGACCGGGGCCGGGAGTAGCTGGAGCAGATCGAGCATGGCGAGAGAAGCTGCGAGCCAGGGCCTGGCCGCCGAGATGCGGAAGCTCGCCGTCGCGGCGCGCGACGCGTCGCGCGTGCTCGGAAACGCGTCCACGCGCGCGAAGGATGACGCGCTCCGCGCCGCGGCCGGCGCGATCGGCCGCCGCGCGAAGCGGATCCTCGCCGAGAACAGGCGCGACCTGGAGGCGGCGCGCAAGGCCGGGCAGAACGCGGCGTTCCTGGACCGGCTCTCGCTGGACGAGAAGCGGCTCGAGGGGGTCGCGAAGGCGCTCCTCGAGGTGGCGGCGCTCCCCGACCCGGTCGGCGAGGTGACCGCGAGCTGGCGCCGCCCGAATGGCCTGGCGGTGAAGAAGGTCCGGATCCCCCTCGGGGTCGTCCTCATGGTGTACGAGGCGCGCCCGAACGTGACCATCGATGCGGCCGGCCTGTGCGTGAAGAGCGGGAACGCGGTGATCCTGCGCCCCGGCTCGGACGCGCTCCGCTCCTCGCTCGCCCTCGGCGAGGCGTTCTCGGAGGGGCTCGCCACGGCCGGCCTCCCGACGGCGGCCGCCCAGGTCGTGCCGACGCCGGATCGCGAGGCGACCTTCGAGCTGCTCGCGCTCGACGATCTCATCGACCTCGCCATCCCGCGCGGCGGGCCGTCGCTCATCCGCGCCGTGGCGGAGCGGTCCCGCGTCCCGGTCGTGAAGCACTACCAGGGCGTCTGCCACCTGTTCCTCGATCAGAGCGCGCCGGTCCAGCAGGCGGTGGACCTCGCGATGAACGGGAAGGTGCAGCGCCCCGGCGTCTGCAACGCGCTCGAGTGCCTGCTCGTGCACCGCGGCGCGTCCGGGAAGCTCTTGCCCGCGGTCGGCCGCGCGCTCGCCGATGCCGGGGTGGAGCTCCGCTGCGACCCGACCTCGCTCACGATCCTGAAGCGCGCCGGCGTGAAGGCGGTCCCGGCGAAGCCGGACGACTACGGCAAGGAGTTCCTCGACAAGATCCTGGCCGTGCGCGTCGTGCACGACCTCGACGGCGCGCTCGATCACATCGCGCGGTTCGGCTCGCTCCACACCGAGGCGATCCTGACGAAGGATCTCGCGAACGCCCGCCGCTTCGAGCGCGAGGTGGTCGCGAGCGCGGTCATGGTGAACGCTTCCACGCGTTTCAACGACGGCGGCGAGCTGGGGCTCGGCGCCGAGATCGGCATCTCCACGACGAAGCTGCACGCGTTCGGGCCCATGGGGCTCGAGGAGCTCACCACCCAGAAGTTCGTGGTGGAGGGCGACGGACACGTGCGAGGGTGAGATCAGGAGCCTGGATGGCGACGATGAAGCGGAAGGTGGCAACGGGCGGCACGAAGACGGCGCGCGGGAGCGCCAAGGCGCCGAA
This sequence comes from uncultured delta proteobacterium, assembly GCA_963721145.1. Classification (GTDB taxonomy): domain Bacteria; phylum Myxococcota; class Myxococcia; order Myxococcales; family Anaeromyxobacteraceae; genus Anaeromyxobacter. The sequence goes on from CAVRIC010000002.1 coordinate 2,236,668, forward strand.
GGGGAGCAAGAAGCCGGCGAAGGGGAGCACGAAGCCCGCGAAGAGTGGCGGGCGCCGGTGGGCGCCGAAGCGGCAGGTGGCGGCGGCGAAGTCGGCGCTCCGGCCGAGGCGCACCGTCGCGGTCGTGGAGCCGGCCGCCACCCCCGATACCGCGCGCCCGACCGCGGTCGCGATCGCGCAGGCCGCGCTCGACAAGAAGGCCGAGGACGTGACCGTCCTCGACGTGCGCGGCCTGACGAGCTACGCGGACTACTTCGTCGTCGTGACGGCGGACTCCGACCGGCAGGCCTCCGCCATCGCCGACCACGTCGAGGACACCATGAAGAAGGCGGGGGTCTCGAAGGTCGGGGTGGAGGGCTACGAGACCGGCCGCTGGATCCTGGTCGACTACGGCGACGTCGTCGCGCACGTGATGAACCGCGAGTCGCGCGGGTTCTACGACCTCGAAGGGCTCTGGGCGGACGCCCCGCGGTTCACGTTGTAGCGGGGGGACACTCGCCTCGCTTCGCTTGGCTCGCGCCCCCCCGAGCCCCCCGCTCGCTCCGGGGCAGCCTCATCCGGCTGCCCCTGCGCTCGCATTCGTTCGGCTCTCGAGGCCTGAGAATCACAGCCGGACGAGCCAGGTCGCGACGCCCGCGGCGAAGGCGAGCAGCGCCATCGCCGCGAGGCTCGCGCGCCGGCGCCGGTGCACCGGGAACTCCGCCTTGGTCGCGGTGCCGCGGGAATCGGCGATCCGGGTGGCGTGCAGCGTCGAGAGATCGAGCTTCGTGAGCGCGATCTCCTCGGTCACGAAGCCGCGGTTCGCGAGCAGCGCGACGAGCCGGGCGCGCGGGTGGACGCCGCGCCGGACGAGCTTCGCTGCGATCCCGAGGAGCGCGCGCGAGAGCGCGCCGGCGCTCCTGAACCGCGCCGCCGGCCTGCACGCGAGGCACCGCTCCACCGCGCGGGCGACTCGCCGCGGACAGTCGGGCGCCCGCGAGCGGACCGACCGGAACTTGCCGCGCGAGATCGCAGCGAACAGCTCGTCGGCGTTCTTTCCCCGGAACGGCTTCTCCCCCGTGAGCAGCTCGTAGAGCGTGACGCCGAGGGCCCAGACGTCGGCGGCGGGGCCGGCCTCCTCGCCGGCGAGCACCTCCGGCGCCATGTACGACGGGCTGCCCACCAGCATGCCGGCGCGGGTGAGGGAGTGGTCGGCCTCGCCCTTGGCGATGCCGAAGTCCATGAGCTTCACCTCGCCGTCGCGCGACAGCATCAGGTTCGCCGGCTTCACGTCGCGGTGCAGGAGGGCATTGAAGTGGACGTAGTCGAGCGCCTCGGCGACGCGCGCGCCGACGAGGGCGACGCAGTCCGCCGGGAGCGCCCCGCCCCGCAGCAGGCGCGCGAGGTCGGTGCCGTCCACGAACTCGGTCACCAGGTAGAGCCCGTCCTCCTTCTCGACGAGGTCGTGGACCTGGACGATGGCCTCGTGCCGGAGCTTCGCGTACGCGCGCCCCTCGCGGCGGAACCGCTCGACGACCTCCTTCGATCGCGCGAGCTTGGTGTCGAGCGCCTTCACGGCCACCGCCCGGTCGAGGCCCTCCTGGAAGGCCTCGTAGACGATGCCCATGCCGCCGCGCCCGATCTCTCGGACGATCCGGGAAGATCCCACCTTGCGGACCATGCGCGTGGAGAATGACCGGGGAGGCGGCCGGGACTCAAGCCCCCGCCCGCCCAGGCGGGGCGCAAATGTTTCGACGCGACCGGTCGGATGCGGCAAATGACCGGTTGCCTGCCTCCGCGCCCGATCTGCTACACTGCGCGCCAAATTTCGGCGTACCCTGCAAGCGTTACGAAAAAGTCGAGCGCGGCCCTGACCTTGCGGGGACCCTACTGCTCTGGATCAATCTGGCAGGCTTTGCGCCCCTCGTCCGAGAGGGACGCCAAGCAGCGCGCATTACCGAGGAGGCCTCAATGACGGGCAGGCGAATGGTGACGATGGACGGCAACGAGGCGGTGGCCTCGGTCGCCCACCGGATCAACGAGGTGATCGCGATCTACCCGATCACGCCGTCGTCCAACATGGGCGAGTGGGCGGACGAGTGGGCTGCGAAGGGCCGCAAGAACATCTGGGGCACGGTCCCGTCCGTCACGGAGATGCAGTCGGAGGGCGGCGCCGCGGGCGCGGTCCACGGCGCGCTCCAGGCGGGCGCCCTGACGACGACCTTCACCGCGTCGCAGGGCCTGCTCCTCATGATCCCGAACATGTACAAGATCGCCGGCGAGCTGACGCCGATGTGCATGCACGTGACCGCCCGCACGATCGCGACGCACGCCCTCTCGATCTTCGGCGACCACTCGGACGTCATGGCCGTGCGCCAGACCGGCTATGGCCTGCTCTCCTCCGCCTCGGTGCAGGAGGCGCACGACTTCGCGGCCATCGCGCAGCGCGCCTCGATGCTGTCCCGCGTCCCGTTCCTCCACTTCTTCGACGGGTTCCGCACCTCGCACGAGGTCGCCAAGATCGAGGAGCTGACGGACGACGATCTCCGCCAGATGATCACGGAGGACCTCGTCGCCGCGCAGCGCTCTCGCGCCCTCACGCCCGACCGGCCGGTGCTCCGCGGCACCGCGCAGAACCCGGACGCCTTCTTCCAGGCCCGCGAGGCCTGCAACTCGTACTACGCCGAGGCCGCTGACCACGTGCAGGCCTCGATGGACCTGTTCGGCGAAGATCACCGGCCGCAAGTACAAGCTGTACGAGTACTACGGCGCCCCCGACGCCGACCGGGTCATCGTCACGATGGGGTCGTCGTGCGAGACCGCGCAGGAGACGATCGACGCGCTCGTCGCGAAGGGCGAGAAGGTCGGCCTCGTGAAGGTCCGCCTCTACCGGCCCTTCGATCTCGGCGCGTTCATGACCTCGCTGCCGCGCTCGGTGCACCACATCGCGGTGCTCGACCGCACGAAGGAGCCCGGCGCCCTCGGCGAGCCGCTGTACCAGGACGTCGTCACCGCGCTCCGCGAGGCGGAGCAGGCCCACATCGACCGCTTCCACCACCAGCTCAACGTCATCGGCGGCCGCTACGGCCTCTCCTCGAAGGAGTTCACGCCGGCGATGGTGAAGGCGGTCTACGACGAGCTCGCGAAGCCCCGCCCGAAGCGCCACTTCACGGTCGGCATCAACGACGACGTCACCCACACCTCGCTCAAGTGGGACCCGTCGTTCGACGCCGAGGGCGAAGGACGTCGTCCGGGCGCTCTTCTTCGGCCTCGGCGCGGACGGCACCGTCGGCGCGAACAAGAACTCGATCAAGATCATCGGCGAGGACACGCCGAACTACGCGCAGGGCTACTTCGTCTACGACTCGAAGAAGTCGGGCACGCTCACCGTGTCGCACCTGCGCTTCGGCCCGAAGCCGATCCGCTCCGCGTACCTCGTCAACGAAGGCGAACTTCATCGCCTGCCACCAGTTCAACTTCGTCGAGAAGTACGAGATGCTCGAGCCGGCCGTGCCGGGCGCGACGTTCCTCGCTGAACACGCCGTACGGGCCGGACGAGATCTGGGACCACCTCCCCCGCGAGGTCCAGCAGCAGATCGTCGACAAGAAGCTGAAGGTGTTCGTGATCGACGCCTACAAGGTCGCGAAGGACACCGGCATGGGGGTGCGCATCAACACCATCATGCAGACCTGCTTCTTCGCGATCTCCGGCGTGCTCCCCCGCGACGAGGCCATCGGCCACATCAAGAAGACGATCGAGAAGACCTACGCGCGCAAGGGCGCGGAGGTGGTGCAGAAGAACTTCGCCGCGGTGGACCACACCCTCGCGCACCTCTCCGAGGTGAAGACCGAGGGGCGTCAGGCGAACGGCACCGCCGCGGCCGCCGACGGTGGCCGCGGCGGCGCCGGACTTCGTGAAGCGCGTCACCGCGCTCATGCTCGCGGGCGAGGGCGACCTGCTCCCGGTCTCGGCGTTCCCGGTCGACGGCACCTGGCCGACGGGGACGTCGAAGTGGGAGAAGCGCTCGATCGCCCTCGAGATCCCGGTGTGGGAGCCGTCGCTCTGCATCCAGTGCAACAAGTGCGCGCTCATCTGCCCGCACGCGGCCATCCGGCCGAAGTTCTTCGCGCCCGCAGCTGCTCGAGAAGGCGCCGAAGGACTTCGTCACGATGGAGTTCAAGTCGCCGGACGTGAAGGGGCAGAAGTACGCGCTCCAGGTCGCCCCGGACGACTGCACGGGCTGCTCGCTCTGCGTCGAGATCTGCCCGGCCGAGTCCAAGACCGAGAAGGGCAAGCGCGCCATCAACATGATGGACGCGATGCCGCTCAAGCCGAAGGAGCGGAAGAACTGGGACTTCTTCCTCTCGATCCCGGACGCGGACCGCACCAAGGTGAAGCTCGACGTGAAGGGGACGCAGTTCCTCGAGCCGCTCTTCGAGTTCTCCGGCGCCTGCACCGGCTGCGGCGAGACGCCGTACGTGAAGCTCCTCACGCAGCTCTACGGTGACCGCGCGGTCATCGCGAACGCCACCGGCTGCTCGTCGATCTACGGCGGCAACCTCCCGACGACGCCGTACACGCAGACGCGAGACGGGCCGCGGTCCGGCCTGGGCGAACTCGCTCTTCGAGGACAACGCCGAGTTCGGCCTCGGCATGCGGCTCGCCATCGACAAGCAGGCCGAGCACGCGAGGGAGCTGCTCGCGAAGCTCGGCACGCAGCTCGGCGACGCGCTCGTGAAGGAGATCCTCGCGGCCGACCAGACCAACGAGGCCGGCATCGAGAAGCAGCGCGCCCGGGTGAAGCTCCTCAAGGAGAAGCTCCAGGGCGTGAAGAGCCACGAGGCGCTCCGGCTCAAGGACGTCGCGGACTACCTCGTCCGGAAGTCCGTCTGGATCGTGGGCGGCGACGGCTGGGCCTACGACATCGGCTACGGCGGCCTCGATCACGTGATCGCGTCGGGCAAGGACGTGAACATCCTCGTCCTCGACACCGAGGTGTACTCGAACACCGGCGGCCAGGCGTCGAAGGCGACGCCGCTCGGCGCAGCCGCCAAGTTCGCGGTGGCCGGGAAGCCGATGCCGAAGAAGGACCTCGCCATGCTGGCCATGACCTACGGCCATCCGTACGTGGCGCGGGTCGCGCTCGGCGCGAAGGACGCGCAGACCGTGAACGCCTTCAAGGAGGCGGACAGCTACCAGGGCACCTCGCTGATCGTGGCCTACTCCCACTGCATCGCCCACGGCTACGAGATGGCCGACGCGCTCGGGCAGCAGGAGAAGGCGGTCGACTCCGGGTACTGGCCGCTCTTCCGGTACGACCCGCGCAAGATCGCCATCGGCGAGAGCCCGCTCAAGCTCGACAGCCCGGCTCCGAAGATCGACCTGTCGCAGTTCGTCTCCAACGAGACCCGCTTCCGGCAGGTCGAGCAGGCGAACCCCGAGTCGTACAAGAGGATGATGGCGCAGGCGCAGAAGGACGTCCGCGAGCGGTACGCGCTCTACGAGCAGCTCGCCCGCTCGATGAGCCCCGCGAACCTCGTCCCCGGCGTCGCGGGCGCGAAGCCGAAGGCGAACGCCTAGCCGCGAGGCGCATCCCGGAAAGGAAAGGCCCGGTCCGCTCGCGCGGGCCGGGCCGTTCTTCATCCGTCATGGCGAGCGCAGGCGCAGCCTCTCCGCGCTCCCCGCCAAGATGCTGTCAGTGCAGCGCGAAGAACCTCGGGTCCTCGAGCCGGAGCGTCGCGACGACGCCCGCGTGGTCGCTCGGCCAGCGGCCGCCGATCGACGCGAGCGGGTCGAGGCCGACGCGCTGGGCCGCCGTCGGGGAGATGGCGCCGCCGAACAGGACGAGGTCGACGCGCTCGAACAGGTCGCGCGAAGGCGGCGTGATGTCCGCGTCGAAGCAGCAGGTCGGCCCGGTGCCGTTCCCCAGCGCCGACCACGCATCGGTGAGCGCGCCGGTCAGGATCGTGTAGGGCGTCGGGAGCGTGGCCGTCGGCGAGACCGGGTACGCCGGATCGGTCGGATCGGAGTTGGTGTCGCCCAAGAGGACGAGCGGCGCCGTCGCGGCGAAGCGCCCCGCGAGCTCCAGCGCCTGCAACGACTGGAGAGGGCCGAAGTCCTTCGTCTCGAGGTGCACGTTCACGAACGTGAAGTCGACGCCCTGGTGCTTGGCGCTCACCTCCACCCAGCCGCGCTTCAGGTGCACCGGGATGACGCCGGCGAGCGTCGTCGCGAACTCCGCCGCGAAGCTCCCGCCGTCCGAAGACCCCACCGCGACGTCCTCGTCGGCCAGGATCGCGTCACGGTCGATCAGGGTGATCTGGATGCCCTGCGTCGGAAACGGGATGGTGAGGACGGTGTGCTGCTGCTGGGCGACGACACGGTACGGCAGCGGCTCGGTCCGCGCCGCGAGCGCGCCCTCGAGGCCGGCGACGAAGTCGAGGTCGAGCAGGACCGGCTCCTCCGCCCCGAGCGGCGTCACGATGAACCGGTAGGCCTCCTGCAGGCCGACGAGGTCCGGGCGCGTCTGGCCGATCTCGTCCGCGACGCCCGCCATCCGCCCGTACGGGTCCGAGGCCAGGATCTCTCCCCACACCCTGGCCGCCGTCTCGAGCGGAGTCGTCGACAGGAACGGCTCGAACAGATCGCCGCCGACGTAGAGATTGCGGGTCATGACGGTGAGGAGCTTGTTGCCGCCGGCGTTGCCGGGATCCACCGCCCGTGCGGAGATCGGGTCCGTGGACTCCCCGTCGGTCGAGGAACCGCACGCGGCGAGAGCCGTGGCGAGGGCGAGAACGAACGTCGAGAGCAGCCGCTGGATCTTCATGGAATCCTCCCTTGTGACGGACGGGAGGCGCAGCGTAGCAGCGTGTGTGACAGCAGGCGCCTGCCCGGCGGGGTGAGGCACGCGGCGGGAGTCGGTCTCGACACGGACCCCTGTGTGCGAGCGGACCCCTATCGAATCGATCACTTTCCGACCGTGACACCGGGCACTTCCGGAGCATCGTCGCGGCACCGCCCTTGCACAGAGAAGGGTTCGCTCGTTTGCGCGAGCGGAGCGAACCCAGCATGGCCTCGTGCCCACAGCTCTTCGCGTGCGGTCTGCACCGCAACATCTCCATGAAGGAGGCGCTGCGCGTATGGCAGAGCTTCTACTGCGAGGCGTCCTTCGCCCGCTGCGAGCGGTTCAAGCTCGCCGAGGCGGGCGTCGCGGTTCCGGAGAAGCTCCTGCCGAACGGCCGGCTCGTGGACGGGCCCGAGGTCGACCCGATCGCGGCCTCAGGGCGGGGCTGACGTCATCTGAGCCGCGCGAGCGCCGCCCGCGCCGCGTGCCAGCCGCACATGCCGTGCACGCCGCCGCCGGGCGGGGTGGATGCCGAGCACAGGTACAGCCCGGGGATCGGGGTGGACCACGGTACCGCGCGCATCACAGGCCGGAACACCGTCTGCACGAGAGAGTTCTCTCCCGCGCCCACGTCGCCGCCCACCAGGTTCGGGTTGTCGCGCTCGAGCTCTGCCGGACCGCGGGCCGCCCGCGCGAGGACGACGTCGCGGAACCCCGGCGCGAACCGCTCGATCTGCCGCTCGAGGGCGGCGGTCGCGTCGCCGCTCCACGCGTGCGGGACGTGACAGTAGGCCCATGCGGTGTGCCGACCCTCCGGGGCGCGCGACGGGTCGAACAGCGTGTGCTGCGCGACGAGCACGAAAGGCCGCTCGGGCATCTCGCCCACCGCGACCGCCCGCTCCGCCGCCGCGATCTCGTCGAGCGTTCCGCCGAGGTGGACGGTGCCCGCGCGCGCGCAGTCCGGCGCGCGCCAGGGGATCGGCGCCGCGAGCGCATAGTCGACCTTGAACGCGCCCGGCCCGTACCGGAAGCGCGCCAGGGCGCGCCGGTACCGCGCCGGCAGCCGCTCGCCCGCGACGCGGAGCACCTGCCGCGGCGTGAGATCGAGGAACACGAGCCGCGCCGGGGGCAGCTCCGACAGCGCGCGGACGTCCGCGCCGGTCTCGATCACGCCTCCGCGTTCGCGCACGAGCGAGGCGAGCGCGTCCGTGATCCGCTGCGCGCCGCCGGCGGGGAACGGCCACCCGATCCCGTGGCCTGCCGCCCCGAGCACGAGGCCGAACGCGCCCGAGGGCGACCGCTCCAGCGGCAACATCGCGTGGGCGGCGAGCCCGGCGAAGAGGGCCCGCGCGCGAACGCCGCGGAAGCGCCGCTCGGCGAGGGCGCGGGCGGGGAGGAGCGCCGAGAGGGCGAAGCGCGCGAGGAGCAGCGGGTGGCGCGGCAGGTGGATGGGGGCCCCGAGCACCTCCTCGACGAGGGCGTCGAGCTCGCGCGCGAGCGGCTGGAAGAGCGCGGCCCACGCGCGGCCGTCGGGGCCGAGGAGCTCGCCCGTCTCGGCCGTGGAGCGGAGCAGGAGCGCGGCGGTGCCGTCGTCGAACGGGTGCGCCGCCGCGGCGGGGGGATCGACCCAGCGCAGGCCGCGCGCGGGGAGGTCGAGGCGGCGGAACAGCGGCGACGCCGCGGCGAGCGGGTGGATCGCGGAGCACCGATCGTGCAGGAAGCCCGGGAGCGTGAGCGGGAGCGTGCGTGCACCGCCGCCCACGCCGTCCGAGCGCTCGCGCACGAGGACGGAGAGACCCTCCCCGGCGAGCGTCACCGCCGCGGCGAGGCCGTTCGGACCGGAGCCGACCACGACGGCGTCGGGGGCGCGCACGCGCTCGGTCTAGCGCCGCGCCGCGCGCTCCGCAGGCTCTCGTGGGGCGATGGGAGACGGCTCCACCAGCAGGATGCGGCGCCACGCCCCCGATCGGAAGCGGAGCAGGAGCACCAGCGCGAGGAGCGCGAGGTACGCGACGAGCCACGCTACCGCGGCGACGTCGCCACCCCCGAGCACCCGGACGGAGATCCAGCTGCCCGGAGCGAACACCGCCCATGCGATGGCGAGCCTCGCGAACAGCGTGAACGCGGTGTCGCCCGCGGCGCGGAGCGACTCGGCGAGGACGGTCGCGGCGGCGTCGAAGAGCTGCCAGCCGACGGAGAGGAGGAGCATCCGCCGCCCCACCTCGAGGAGCTCGTGCGCCGACGCCGGATCCTGCGCGAACGCGGCCAGCACCAGGTCCGGCGCCGCCAGGTACACGAGCCCCACCAGCGCCTGCCAGGCGCCGGCCACCGCGAACGAGAGCCCCACGATCCCGGGCACCGCTTCCTTGCGGGAGGCCCCGATCGCCTGGCCGACGAGGATCGCGCCGGCGCTCGCGATCCCGAACGCGGGCATGAACGCGACCGAGTTCACCTGCAGGACGGCCATGAGCGCCGCGAGCGGCGTCGTCCCGAGCCCGGCCACGACCACGTTCATGAAGAACGCGAACGCGAGGAACTCGAAGAACCAGTTGAGCCCCGACGGGACGCCGAAGCGCAGGAGCCGGCGCAGCTCGGACGCGCGCAGCGGCCCCGTCCCGAGCCTCCGGCCGCTCCGCACGAACACCGCGAACAGGCCGAGGAACGCGGCGGTGGTCCCGATCGTGTTGGCGAGCGCCGAGCCGCGGACGCCGAGCGCCGGGGCGCCGAGGTGGCCGTCGATGAGGATCCAGTTCCCCGCCACCGCGAGGAGCATCGCCGCCACGCTCGCGCGCATCTGCGGCCGGGTGTTCCCGAGCCCGCCGTAGTAGTTCCCGAGCGCCTCGATGCCCACGACGGGTCCGGCCGAGAGGAGGCGGATCGAGAGATAGCCCTCCATGAGGGCGCGGACGTCGGGCGCGTACGAGAACGGCGCGAGCGCCGCCGGGACGAGCGGCACGAGCACGAGCGCGAGCGCCTGCGTCGCGCCTGCCACGGCGAGCCCGTACCAGGCGTACCGGCGGGCGCCGCCGAGGTCGCCCATCCCGAAGAGCTGGGACGAGAAGGACGACACGACGAACACGATCCCCATCGGCAGGATGAAGACGGTGAAGGCGTTCATCGCGCCCGCGGTGGTGGCGGCGAGCGCCGCCGCGCCGAGGTGCGCGACCATGACCGCATCGGCGATCCCCACCACCACCTGGGAGGAGCGCGAGACGACGATCGGCCAGGCGAGCGCGAGGAGGGATCGGAGCCGCTCGCGCGGCCGTCTCTCCGCGCTCGCCTCCCATGACGCCGCCCCCTCGCGCATGCCCCGCACTCTAACCGTCGCGGCCACGCCCCGCCTCGCTCGCCCGAGCCCCGGGCGCGCGCCCGGGCCGCCGCCGTCCGGTCGTTTTCGGCTACACTCCCCGGAGATCGTTTCGCGAGCCGGTGCGTTCACCCCCCGGGTCCCGCGGAGGCCACGCTTCTTGGACAGCGACGAGCGGCTCATGCTCCGGTTCCAGGGCGGCGACGTGCGGGCCTTCGAGGAGCTCGTGCGCCGTCATCGGACGCCCGTCTTCTGCTTCCTCCTGCGCCTGACCGGCGATCGGGGGCGGGCCGAGGACCTTTGCCAGGAGACGTTCCTCCGGGTCGTACGCGCGTGCGACGCCTGGCAGCCGCGGGCGCTCTTCCGGACCTGGATCTACGCGGTGGCCAGGAACCAGGCGTTCGACGACGCCCGGCGGCAGGCGTTCCGGCGCACCGAGCCGCTCGACGATCCCGCGCGCGCCGGGGCGCCCTCGGAGGACGTGCCCCCGGATCGCGGGGCGGAGGCCGCGCTGCTCCGCCCCAAGCTCGAGGCGGCGCTCGCGTCGCTGCCGGAGGAGCAGCGGGAGGTCTTCCTGCTGCGGGAGCACGCAGGCCTGAGGTTTCACGAGATCGCGGAGGTCACGGGGGTCGCGGAGAACACCGTGAAGAGCCGCATGCGCTACGCGCTCGAGGCGCTCCGCGCGAAGCTCGAGGCGCTCGGGATCGGCCCCGACGACGTCACGGTGAGGAGCGTGAGCCGATGACGCACGAACAGCTCCAGGAGCGGCTCCTCGACCTCGTCTACGGCGAGCTCTCGCCGCGCGACGCGCGGGACGTGCAGGAGCACGCCGCCGCGTGCGAGGCGTGCCGGGCCGAGCTCGCGCGGATGGGTGAGACGCGGCGGCTCATGTCGGCGCTGCCGGTCGAGCCTGCCCCGCCGGGAGGGGAGCGGATCCTCCTCGCCGCGGCGCGCGAGGCGGCGCGCCATCGCGAGCCGAGGCGCAGGCTGCCGCCCTGGCTCTGGGGCGGGTCCATCGTGGCGGCGTCGCTCGCGGCCGTCGTCGCGGTGTCGTTTCGGATCGTCTCGATGCGCCCGGGAGTGATGGGTCGCGAGGACCCGAACGCGCTCATGGGGCAGTCTCCCTCCGCGCCTGTTCCGCGCGCGGACGAGCCGGCGCCGCCGCCCGAGCCGAAGGCTCGCTCCAACGAGGGAGATCCATTCCTCGGCGCGGGCCCGCGCGGCGGCGCGCCGGAGCCCGCCCGCGAGCGGCCGGCTCGGGCACCGGAGCGGTTCGCCTCCGCACCGCCTGCCGAGGAGCCCCCGGAGGCCGCGCTTCTCGCCGACCGCACCCGCGGCCCGAGCGTCGCGTCCGAGGAGCAGCCCGGCCCGGCGGCGCGGGAGGAGACGCGTACGGAGGCGCGGCGGGACTCCGCCGCCCCCGCGGCGAGCACGGCCGCTCCTCCCCCGCCGCGCGCGGCCGCGGCCGCGCCCCGTTCAGCCGCGAAGGCCGCCGCCCCGAGCTCCGCCGCTGCTCCCTCGCCGGTGCCGTCCGGCGGCGCCGAGGGCGAGGCCGTCGCGCGGCACGAGGCGCTCCGGCGGGCCGGACGCCTTCGAGCCGAGGTCCGCACGTTCCCCGGGTGCGACGGCGAGCTCTGGCGCAGGGTCGAGCGGGATCCGGACGGGCGCGTCGTGTCCTACGCGCGCGAGGCGCTGCTCGGGGCGCGGCGCATCCGGGTCGAGGTGATCTACGCCGACGACGGCGCGCCGGCGCAGGTGCGGGTGCTCGACGCAGCGTCGTCCGCGCCCATCGCTGGTTCGAGGCCGTGGGTGCCGGCTGCGGGCGACGTGGACGCGCCGCCGCGCTGCGGGCCGTGACCCGGTCCGAGGAAGCGCGCTTCTAATGCTCCGAGGAGTGGGTCCGGTCGCTGAACAGGTAGCCCTGGACGAAGTCGAAGCCGAGCTCGCGCGCGAGCGCGAACTCGTCCGGCCGCTCGATCCCCTCGAGCACGGTGTAGGCGCCGGTGTCGTGCGTCATCCGGATGAGCGTCTGGACCAGGGCGCGGCAGCGCTTGTCGCGCAGGCGCGCCACCACCGCGCGATCGAACTTCAGCACGTCCGTGCCGGCCACCGCGTCGAAGCTGAAGAGCGCGTCGACGGCGCCGAGATCGTCGAGCGCGACGGTGAGGCCCTCCTCGCGGAGCGAGTTCACGATGTCGGCGGCGCGCAGCGCGTGGTCCGACACGCAGGTCTCGGTGATCTCGACGACCACGCGCCGCGGCGCGGACGAGATGAGCCCCACGAACGGGTTGCCGTGCGAGTGGGCGGCGCGGTTCCAGCTGCCCGCGTCCAGGTTGACGAACAGCGGCGCGTCCGGCGCGTGCTCGATCTGGTGGAACTTGAGCCTCAGCTCCGCCCGGAGCAGCAGCGCGGGATCCGCGTGGAGGATCGCGAAGATCTTCGCGGGCGACACCGGCGTGCCGTCGCTCGCCGCGAATCGTCCGAGCGCCTCGAACCCGGCGGTGCGGCCGGTGCGCGCGTCCACGATCGCCTGGTACTCGGTCCAGAACCTCCCGTCGTCGAGCATCGATCGCACGTCGGAGAGCGCGAGCCCTTGCGTGGGACGGTCGGACTGCGGAATCGGACCGAGGCCCCCCGCGGGTGCACGGCTGGTCAAGGCGGCGGGATCCTCGAGCCAGGCCGTGGCGCCGGGGCGCGGGCGCGGCGTCGCGGGCGGGAGATTGTCGAACTCGGGCCCGAGCACGTCGTTCGACAGCGCCGCGTCGTGGGCACGGGGGCCGCCCGCGTGCGTTCCGAAGTCGAACGGGTCGTGGATCCGCGTATTCATAGTGGAGTTCCCCATGTAGGCCCATATCCTTCACCGATATCGGGAAGCGTCAACTTTTGGGTGGTCGAAAGGGTGCCGATGAAGCTCCGCGTCGTGGCCGTCGGGAGGGACCGGTCCGGGCTGTACGCCCCCGGCGTGGAGGAGTACGCAGGCCGGATCTCCCGGTACGTGCCGTTCGAGCTGGTGGAGGTCTCCGAGGCGCGGCGCCACGCGGGAACGCCGCGCGCGAAGGACGAGGAGGGCGAGGCGCTCCTCGCCCGCATCGGGACCAGGGACCGAATCGTCCTGCTCGACGAGCGCGGTGTGGAGGAGACGAGCGACGTCTTCGCGCAGCGCGTCGGGCGCTGGCTCGCGGGGGGAAGGGACGTGGCGCTCGTCATCGGCGGGGCGGACGGGCTCGCAGACGCGGTGCGCGCGCGCGGCGACGAGACCCTCGCCCTCTCGCGCCTCACGCTCGCGCACCGGCTCGCGCGGCTCGTCCTCGTGGAGCAGCTCTATCGCGCGCTGACGATCCTGAGAGGCGAGAAGTACCACAAGGCGTGAGCGCGGACCGCACGCCGCAGGCCACGCTTTCTTGTGGCGCGCCGCCCGTTTCTTTGACATCACGGACCCTCGATCGGAGTGCCGCGTGCCGAAGACGAAGCCCGTCCTCCTCGTCGTCCTCGACGGCTGGGGCAACCGCCAGGAGCGAGAGGCCAACGCGATCGCGATCGCCGGCACTCCCAACGTCGATGCGCTCGTGCGCGAGTATCCGTCCACCGCGATCGAGACGAGCGGACTGTCCGTCGGTCTCCCCGAAGGCCAGATGGGGAACTCCGAGGTCGGCCACACGAACCTCGGGGCAGGACGGATCGTCTACCAGGATCTCGTGCGCATCAACCGCGCCGTCGAGGACGGGTCGCTCTTCTCGAACGACGCCCTCCTGATGGCGTGCCGGCGCGCCAAGGAGACGGGCGGAGCGCTCCACCTCATGGGGCTCCTGTCTGATGGGGGCGTCCACAGCCACGTGGACCACCTGCACGCCTGCGTCGAGCTCGCGCGGCGCGAGGGGGTCTCGCGCGCCTTCGTCCACGCGTTCATGGACGGGCGCGACACGCCCCCTCGGTCCGGGCTCGGCACCCTGGCGGACGTGGAGAAGCGGTTCCGCGAGCGCGGGTACGGCAAGGTCGCGACGGTGTGCGGCCGGTACTACGCGATGGACCGCGACAAGCGCTGGGACCGGGTGGAGCTCGCCTACGCTGCCCTCGTTCGGAGTGAGGGGCTCAAGGCGCCGTCGGGCATCGCGGCCATGGAGGCGTCCTACGGTCGCGACGAGACCGACGAGTTCGTGAAGCCGACCGTCGTCGTGAACGGCGACGGAGCGCCGGTGGGGCCGGTGCGCGACGGAGACGCCGTCATCTTCTTCAACTTCCGCGCGGACCGGGCACGCGAGATCACCCGTGCCTTCACGGACGGCGGGTTCAAGGAGTTCGACCGCAAGGTCACGCCGTGGCTGGCCGCCTACGTCTGCATGACGGAGTACGACAAGACCTTCGCGCTGCCCGTCGCGTTCCCGCCGACGGACCTCACGGAGATCTTCCCGGAGATCGTCTCGCGCGCAGGGCTGAAGCAGCTCCGCTGCGCCGAGACCGAGAAGTACGCGCACGTCACCTTCTTCTTCAACGGCGGGCGCGAGATGGTGTTTCCGAACGAGGACCGGATCCTGGTCCCGTCGCCGCGCGACGTGAAGACCTACGACCAGAAGCCGGAGATGAGCGCGCGCGAGGTGACGGACAAGCTCGTCGCGGCGATCGGGACCGGGCAGTACGGGTTCATGCTCGTCAACTACGCGAACCCCGACATGGTCGGCCACACCGGCATCGTCGACGCCGCGGTGAAGGCCGTGAAGGTCGTCGACGAGTGCGTCGGCCGGCTCTGGCAGGCGGCGCGCGGGCAGGGCATGGCGATGCTCGTCACGGCAGACCACGGCAACTGCGAGATGATGATCGACCCGCAGACCGGCGAGCCGCACACCGCGCACACGCTGAACCCGGTCCCGTTCATCCTCGCGGATCCGGACTTCAGGGGCGCGAAGCTGCGCGCGAAGGGCGTCCTCGCCGACGTCGCGCCGACCGCCCTTCAGATCATGGGTCTTCCGCAGCCCAGCGAGATGAAGGGCCTCGGGCTCGTGACGAGGTGATGGCGCCATGACGCCGGCCCCCCGCGACGTCGCCCGCGCCGCGCTGGGCGCCCTCCTCGAGCTGGTGTTCCCCCCACGCTGCGCCGCGTGCGGGGAGCCGGTCTCGGCGGAGCCGTTCTGCACCGTCTGCGACGGAGCGGTCGACCCGGTGCCGGCGGGCTGCGCCCGGTGCGGTCAGCCCGGCCCGGACCCGCTGTGTGGCGCCTGTCTCGCGTCGCCGCCGGCGTTCGATGCGGTCCGCGCCGCCGGCCTCTTCGGCGGCCCCCTCGCCGACGCGGTGCACGCGTTCAAGTACGGAGGCCGCCCGGCGCTCGCACGGCCGCTCGGCGCCTGGCTCGCCCGGCGTTCGCCGCTGCCCGAGGGCGCCGTGGTCGTGTCCATCCCGCTCGCGCGCGCGCGTCGCGTGTCGCGCGGGTACGATCAGGCGGCGCTGCTCGCCGACGCCCTCGCGCGGGCCGCAGGCCGCAAGCGCGCCGTGGCCGCGCTGCGTCGCGTGCGCGAGACGCCGCCGCAGGTCGGGAAGACGCGCGAGGAGCGCGCCCGGAACGTCGCCCGCGCGTTCGAGGCCAGCGCAGCGGTCGCCGGGCGAGACGTGGTCCTCGTGGACGACGTCGTCACCACCGGCGCCACGGCGGACGCGGCCGCCACCGCGCTCCGCCGGGCGGGCGCCCGGTCGGTCGTCGTCGTCGCGCTCGCTCGCGCGGAGTAGGCTCGCCCCTCCCCATGTTCGCGCTTCCCACCCTCGCCGCAGCGCTCGTCCTCACGCTTTCGATGCCCGCCGGCGCCGCGCCGCGCGATCCCCCGCGGGAGCGGCTGGCGAGGGTCGAGGCGGAGCTCGGCCGCGATCGGAAAGGCCCCCGCGGCATCGTCCCGCTCGCCGAGCTCGCGGCGCTTGGACCGGACGCGCCGGATCTCGCCCACCTCGTCGCGGTTCTCGCGCACGCGGCGGACGACCGGGCCTCGCACCCCGAGGTGCGTGGGCTCGCCCGCCTGCGGCTCGCCGACCTGGAGCGGGCCCGCGGCAATCTCCAGCGCAGCGCCGCGCACCTGCGCCGGCTCGGCTTCGTCGGCGCGTGGACGGTGGCGGGGCCGTTCGACGATGAGGGAAAGCGCGGCTTCGACGCGGTCTACCCGCCCGAGCGCGGCATCGACCTCGCGGCGGCGATGCCGGGGAAGGTGCGCGAGGTGTCCTGGCGTCCGCTCGCGCGCGAGGCGATCTCGCAGGGCTTCGTCCGCCTCGGGGCGGCGTTGCGCCCCTCGAGGGAGGCGGTCGGGTACGCGCTGGCCGTGGTCGAGGCGACGCGCGACGAGCGGGTGCAGCTGTGGCTCGGCGCGAGCGGCGCCGCCAAGGTCTTCGTCAACGGCGCGCTCGCGATCGCGGATCCCGGCCATCATCCGGCGCGGCTCGACCAGCGCGGAGCCTGGGTGTCGCTCCGCAAGGGACCGAACCGGATCCTCGTGAAGCTCTGCAACGTCGAGGGCGAGATGGGGTTCTATCTCCGTCTCGCAGACGAGCGCGGCGAGGGACGTGCGCTCGCCGCAACAGATCCCGCCGCGGCCGCGCCCGCGCCCGGGCGCGCCCCCACGCCGATCGCGGGCGCGCTCGCCGAGCTCGAGCGGCGCGCTGCCGCAGCGCGAGGGCGCGACCAGGCGCGAGCGCGGCTCGACCTCGCCATCGCGCTCGCCGAGCGCCGCTCCGCCGATGCAGGGGAAGGCCGGCCGGCGTCCGAGGCCCGTCGCGCCGCGGAGCTCGCGCCCCAATCCGTCGAGGTGCAGCTCGCGGCGGCACGGCTCGAGGAGGACCGTGGACGCCGGCGGGCCCAGGTCGAGGCGGCGCTGGCGGCGGCTCCCGACGATGCGTCGGCGCTCCTCGCGCTCGCGCTGGACGAGCTCGACCGGGACCGGCCGCACGCAGCCGCCCGCATCCTCGAGCGCCTCGTCCGGGACGCGCCCGCCTGGCCCGCCCCGCGCGTCGCGCTCGCGGAGGCGCTCGAGCGCGCCGGGCTGGAGGTGCGTGGAGCGCTCGCGGCGGCCGCCGCGGCCCAAGCCTTCCCGACGGTGCCCTCGGCCGTGCGGGCGGCTGCCCGCGCGGCGCGGCGGCTCGGCCGCGACGAGGAAGCGGCAGCCCGGCTCCGGACGCTCCTCGCACTGCGGTTCGACGACGCGGGCGCGCGCGGAGCGCTGGCGCAGCTCCTCACCGACCGCGGCGACGTCGCCGGGGCCGCGACCTTGCGCGCCGAGGGGCTCAAGCTCGAGCCGTGGGACCTCGAGGAGCGGCTCGGCCTCGCCGATCTGCTGTCGGCAAACGGGCGCGAGGAGGAGGCGGAGGCGCAGTTCGCGGTGGCGCTCCGCATCGCGCCCGAGGATCCGGAGCCGCACGCCCGCCGCGGCCGGGCCCGCCTCGCCCGCGGGCGGGCGGCGGACGCCAAGGCGGACCTCGAGCGCGCGCTCGAGCTCAGGCCGCAGAGCCCGGAGCTGAAGGAGCTCGTGCGCAGCCTCGAGCCGTCGCGCGAGCGGTTCGAGCGCCCGTACGTGCTCGACGGCGCCGCGCTCGCCCGCTCCGCGCCTCCCCCGCTGCCCGACGAGGACGCCGTCATCCTGGGGGATCTCGAGGTCACGCGCGTCTTCTCCTCCGGCCTCTCCGCCACCTTCGAGCAGCTCGTCGTGAAGGTGCTCACCGCGCGCGGCGCGGACGGCTTCCGCCGCCGCTCCATCCGGTGGGACCCCGACCGCCAGGAGGTGAAGATCGAGCGGGCGCGCGTCCACAAGCCGGACGGAACCGTGATCGACACCCACGACGAGTCCGAGCAGAGCGCGAGCGAGCCCTGGTACCGGCTCTACTACGACAGCCGCACGAGGACGCTCTCGTTCCCGGCGCTCGCGCCCGGCGACGTCCTGGAGGTCGCCTGGCGCGTCGAGGACGTCGCGAAGGAGAACCTCCTCTCCGACTACTTCGGCGACGTGGCGTTCGTCGAGGAGGTGGCGCGCAAGCTCCGCTTCGATCGCGTCGTCCTGGTCCCGGATGGGCGCGCGCTCCACGCGAACGTGCCGGACGGCGTCGAGCGGACCGAGCGCCGGCTCCCGGGCGGCGTCGTGGAGCACCGCTTCGTCGCGCGCGACGTTCCCCGGATCGTCCCGGAGCCGTCCATGCCGGGCTGGAGCGAGATCGCGCGGTTCGTCCACGTCTCGACGTACGCGACGTGGGACGACGTGGCGCGCTTCTACTGGGGGCTCGTCCGGGAGCAGCTCCGACCGACGGAGGAGGTTCGCCGCACCGCGACGCGCATCGCCGAGGAGGCGCTCGCGGCCCGGGGCGGCAACGGTGCGCTGCGAAAGAACGGCGCGGACCTGCGCCCCGCGTCGCTGTCCCTGCCGGCGGGCGGGTGGGACGCGCCCACGAAGCGCCTCCTGGTCGCGGCGGTCTACGGGTTCGTCGTCTCGCAGACCCGCTACGTGGGCCTCGAGTTCGGCATCCACGGATACAAGCCGTACCGTGTCGACGACGTGCTCCGGCGCCGCTTCGGGGACTGCAAGGACAAGGCGAGCCTGATGCAGGCGCTCCTCGCGTCGCTCGGCATCGACTCACGCATCGTCCTCCTCCGGATGCGGCGTCTCGGTCGCATCCCCGAGGCGCCCGCCTCGCTCGCCGTGTTCAACCACGCGATCCTGTGGGTGCCCGAGCTCGACCTCTGGCTCGACGGGACCGCGTCCTGGTCGGGGTCCCGGGAGCTGCCGGGCGAGGACCGCGGCGCGATCGCGCTCGTGGTGAACCCGGAGGGCCCACCGCGGTTCGTGACCGTTCCGGAGGCGCGCCCGGAGGAGAACCGGACCGAGAGCCACTTCGAGATCGCCCTGGGCGCGGATGGGCGCGCGACGGTCCGCGGTACCTCGCGCATCTCCGGCAGCCAGGCGCCGGAGTACCGGCGCGCGTACCTGTCCGCACACGAGCGGCGCGCGCAGCTCGAGAAGGCGTTCAACCGGACCTTCCCCGGGCTCCGCGTCCAGTCGGTCACCCTCTCGGACGTGACGCGCATCGAGGACGATGTCCGCATGGAGTTCGCGCTCGACGTGCCGCGTTACGCCCAGGAGGACGCGGGTGGGCTGCGCTTCACCGCCTTCGGCGCCGGGGCGGGTTACCTCGAGACCCATGCGTCCCTCTCGGAGCGGCGCCACCCGCTCGTCCTCGGCGAGCCGATGGAGACCCGCTTCGAGTACCGCTACGCGCTGCCGCCCGGCTGGAGCGCGGTCGAGCTGCCCGAGGACGCCGCCGGCGAGGTGCCCGAGGCGGCATTCCAGGTGCGCCACCGGGTCGAGGGGACGACGCTCGTCGTGTCGGGGAGCGTCACGATGCGGACCGGGCGCGTCGCTCCCGACCGCTATCCTGCGTTCCGCGAGCTCGCCGCGCGCATCGACCGCGCCTTCGCCCGCCGGGTCCGAATCGCGCCCGCCGGCGGTCTGGGGGAGCGCCGATGAGCGCCGCCGGCCGCCGCGCCGCCGCCGCGCTGCTCCTGTTCGCGTCCGCCTGCGCCGGCGTGTCCGGATCGGGTCGGGGCGCGCGCGCCGCCCTCGACGCCCTGGTTGCCCGGAGCGACGCCGCCGATGCGCGGGCGCGCGCTTCGGAGCTGGTCGCCCGGAGCCCGCGTGATCCCTGGGCGAGGCTCGCGGCGGCCCTTCTCGCGCGCCGCGCGCTCCAACCCATGGAGGAAGCGGCCCAGCTCGTCGCGCTCGCCGCCGGCGCGCCGGACCACCCGCTCGCCCTGGTCGCCCTGCGCCGTCTCGCGGAGCTGGCCGAGGAGTCCCCCGCCGTCGCGCGCGCCATCGAGGCCGGGGTCGCGCCTCCGCTCGCGGCCGGGAAGCTGACGGGACTCGCGGCGTACCGCGCGCGCGTCGCGCGCATTGCGGCCGCGGAGGTGCTCGGGGAGCACGAGCGGGCCGCGCGGCTCCGGTCCGAGAACGGGTCCGTCACCGCCTGGACCATCGCCGGTCCGTTCGGGCTCCGGCGGGCCCTCGACTTCGCCCGCCCGTTCCCGCCCGACGGCGGCATCGTGCCCGCGTCGGTCCCGTCGCCTCTCGGCGGCGCGCCGCGACCCACGCGGACGCTGCCGGTGCCGGACGGAACGGTCGCGCTCGAGGGCGAGCCCGGCGGCGCGGACGTGTTCTACCTCGCCGCGGACGTCACCCTCGCCCGTGGAGGGCGCTACCTGCTCGCGCTCGGGACGTCCATGTCGGCCCGCGTCCAGCTGGACGGCGCGGCGGTGTACGAGCGGCGCGACTTCGCCGCGCACCTCCCGACCGTGGTCCACCTGCGGGTCGACCTGGCTGCGGGCGTGCACCGCGTCCTCGTCAAGGTGGCGCGGAGCGGGGATCGGTCCGGGCTCCATCTCGCCTTCGCGCGCGAGGACGGCTCGCCGTCCGATGCGGCGGCCGTCCCGGTTCCGCCGGGAGCGCCCCCCGCCGTGCCTGCGCCTGCGCCGCCGCGCGTCGCGCCGGGGCACGACCCGCGCGCCCTCGCCGTCGCGCTCGAGCGGGAGGCCGGGCCCGGCATCGCGCGGCTGGTCGCCGGCCTCGACGCAGCCCCGGTGGACCGCGAGGCGGCGAAGGCGCTCCTCGCCGAGGCGGCGGAGGCGCTGCCGGGCTCCGCCGCGGTGCGCGTGGCGCGTGCCGCCGTCCTCGTGACGGAATCCCGCGATCGACGAGCAGGTGGCGCGGAGCCGCGCCGAGGCGGAGCTGCGCGAGGCGCTCGCCCGGGACGCCGGTCACGACGGCGCGCGGGTGGCGCTCGCGGCGCTGTTGCGCGACGCGGGCCGGCTCGACGAGGCCGACGAGGTGCTCGCGGGGCGCGAGGGAGCGAAGCGCGATGATCTCGGCAGGGCGCACGCCGAGGCTGCGCCGTCGGGACCCCCGCTCGCTCCGGGGCAGCCTCATCCGGCTGCTGCGGCGTTTGCGGTGGCGAGGGCCCGTCTCGCCGATGCGCGCGGCCTCCCGGAGCGGGCGGAGGCGCTCGTCGCAGAGGCGCTCGCCCGCGACGGTGGCTGTCGCGCACTCGAGCTCGGGCGAGACCTCGCCGCGCGACGGCACGCCGTGCAGGTCGAGGATGATCGGGTCCGGGCGCTCGCCGAGTGCCGCGACGGGCGCGCGCGGCTCGCGGACCACCTGCGCCGCCGCGGGGACGCGGGCGGCGCCATCGCCGCGCTCCTCCCGGTCGTCCATGCCCGTCCCTGGGCGCTCGAGCCGGTCCTCGCGCTCGCCGCCGCCCACGTCGCCGCCGGCGCGCCGGCCCGGGCCGTCGAGGCGCTCGAGGCGGCCCGTGCGATCTGGCCCCGCAGCGCGCGCATCGAGAAGCGGCTCGCCGACGCGCGCGAGCTCTCCGGAGACGCCGCGGGCGCGCGCGCCGCCCGTGAGCGGGCGCTCCTGCTCGACGGCGGCGACCTGACCCTTCGTCGCGCGCTCGCGCTCGAGGACGGACACGAGGTGCTCGACGCGTGGGCGGAGGATGCATCGTCCGCGATCCGCGCGTACCAGGCCGCGCGGCGCTCGGACGACACGTCGTCGGCGCTGGTCCTGGATGCGGCGGCGGTGGAGCTGCATCCCGGGGGGGCGGTGACGGATCGGACCCACCAGGTCATCCACGTGCTCGACCAGCGCGGCGTCGAGCAGTTCGGCGAGG
The DNA here is from genome assembly GCA_963721145.1 of uncultured delta proteobacterium. Taxonomy (GTDB): domain Bacteria; phylum Myxococcota; class Myxococcia; order Myxococcales; family Anaeromyxobacteraceae; genus Anaeromyxobacter. Next base: position 2,258,472 of record CAVRIC010000002.1, read on the forward strand.
TGACGCTGCCCCCAGGCGCGGAGCTCCTCGTGCTCCGCACCCTCAAGCTCGACGGGCGCACCGTGGAGCCGGAGCGCGTCGGCGGCGGAAAGGGCAGCGTCTCGCTCTCGGGGCTCGAGCCGGGCGACTACATCCGCCTCGAGTACCTGCGCAGCTCGAGGGGAGATGGCGCGGGCGCGTCGGCGGACCCGTTCTTCTTCCGGGCAGAGGGATCGCGCCTGTTCCGGTCCACCTACGTCGTCGTGGCGCCGGACGGGCTCGAGGTGGACGTGGACTCCCGCGGCATGGATCGTCCCGTTCCGTCGCACGAGGCGGGGTACGCGGTGATCCGCGCGTCCGCCGCCGACGTCCCGGCGCACGTCCCTGAGCCGAACCAGCCGCAGCTCAGCGAGATCCTTCCCTTCCTGCACGTCGGCGCCGGCGGCGGGAGAGAGGACATCCACGCCGATCTCGCCGACGCGGCGGCGGGGAAGACCCGCTCGACCGAGGAGCTGCGCGCGCTGGCGCGCCGGATCCGGGCGGCAGCCGGCGCGGATGCCTCGCCCGCGGCGCTCGCCCGGGCCGCCTGGGACCGCGTGTCGCGCGACGTCCTCGGGAACGGCGGGCCGTTCGGCGACGACGCCAGCGAGATCCTGTCGCGGGGGCGCGGGAGCCGCCTGGTCGTCCTGAAGGCGGTCCTGGCCGAGCTCGGGATCCGCTCGCGGATCGCGCTCGCGCGGCCGTTCGGGTCGGACCCGTCGCCACGGCGATTCCCGTCGCATGGGACCTGGACGCACGCGCTCCTCCGGATCGAGGTGGGCGGTGAGCCCCTCTGGCACGATCCCGGCCTCCGCACTGCGCCCCTCGGGACGGTCCCGTCCCCGGTCCTCGGGGTGGAAGCGCTCGTCCTCCCGGAGCCGGGCGAGAGCCTCGAGGTGGTGCGGACGCCGGAGCGGGCGCCGGTGCAGGAGCGCCGCGAGCTCGCGATCCGCATCGCGCTGGCCGCGGACGGCACCGCGACCATCGAGGGCGAGGACCGGTACCACGGCGCGGCGGGCGCCGCCGCCAAGGCGGGGGTCGAGCGGCTCGACGCGGCGGAGCGGCGGCAGGTGATCGAGGCGATGCTCGCGCGCACCTTCCGCGGGCTCTCGCTGCGGACGGCGGAGATGGTCGGCGAGAACGATGCCGACGCGCCGCTCGCGATCCGATGGCGCGGCACGGTCCCCGGCCTCGCGCGCGCGGCGGGCGGCGGCCTCGTCCTCGAGGCTCCGATCCTGCCGGCGCGGCTCGGGGCGCGCTTCGTCCAGGTCGCGACGCGGGCCACGCCGCTCGTGGTCGGCTTCGGGGAGGTGGTCGACGCGCACGTGGAGATCGCCGCGCCGGATGGATTCGACGCGGAGCCTGCGGCCGCCGCGAAGGCCGACGGTCCGTTCGGGACGTACTCCCGGACCGAGCGCGTCGACGGGCGGACGCTCGTGCGTGACGAGCGGCTCGTCCTCGACCGCGCGCGGATCGCGCCGGACAGGTACCCCGAATTCGGCGCGTTCGCCGCGACCGTCGACCACCTCCAGGAGCGCCCCGCCGCGTTCGTGCGGCGCGAGGCCCGCGGGCCACCCCCGGGTTCGGTCGGACCCGTTACGCCGATCCGTGAAGCGCAGTGATAACGGCGAGGCAGCGCGGCACGTATCGGGCACGCCGGCTGCACGAACGCTCGACGTGCGTTTCGTTCGTCGGATCGCCGAGAGTGTCGTCCGGGTCGTGCTGGTCGCGATCCGGGCGCAGGTTCCCTCGTTCGCCCTCTGCGTTGCCCCAGCCCGACCGCTCGCCGCTCGCCGCCCCTCCTTCGGCGCGCGCCGCTGCGGTCGCAGCTGACGGCCTTCGCCGGCCCGCGCACAGGGGGGGAGGCGTCCGTCCCCCACGGACGCCTCCCTGCCCGCCACGTTTCACCGATCAGGTCGTACGATGTCCGCCGGGTCCTCCGTGGCCGCAGCGACGCGCTCGACCGGGCTGATATGGTCAGCGGCCGCGATGAACCTCGACGATCACCTCCCTCGGTTCGACTTCGTCGAGCGGCACGCGCTCGACGTGGGCGCGCCGCCCGCCACAGCGTTCGCCGCGATCCGCCGGGCCGATCTCGGCGGGGGACCCCTCACGCGCACGCTCTTCTTGCTGCGCGCCCTCCCCGGCCTCGTGGTCGCGCCGCGCGAGACGGCTCGCCGGTTCCTGGCGCGGCGAGAGCCCCTCCCGCTCACGTTCGGCGCGCTGGCGTCCGTCGGCTTCGTGATCCTCGGTGAGGATCCGGGACGCGAGATCGTGCTCGGGACCATCGGCCGGTTCTGGCGCCCCTCCGGCGGCATGCGCCCGTTCGCGTCCGCCGAGTTCGGCGCGTTCGCGGAGGGGGGCTGGGCGAAGGCCGCCTGGAACTTCCGGGTGGAGGCGACGCCGAGCGGCGGCGCGACCCTCTCGACCGAGACGCGCGTCCTCTGCACCGACCCGCGCAGCCGCCGGAGGTTCCGGCGCTACTGGCAGATCGTCCGTCCGTTCAGCGGGCTCATCCGGATCGAGATGCTGAGCGCGATCCGGCGCGAGGCGGAGCGGGCCTGATGTGCCGCGGCTCGACCCTCGAGCCGTCGGTCACTCCTCACGCGTCTCCTGCCGCCGCCCACCCACGCAGCGCGCGGCCCATGTCGCCCGCGCCGGCGGAGCGACGTGCGTGCTTGAACGGGGTCGGAAACGGAGTCGCCGCTCGCTCGGCGCGGGATCGGCGCGCATCCGGCCGCCTTCCTGACGGCGGCCAGCTACGTCCTCCTCGGTCAGGTCGCGGGCGTCGAGGGCAGCGCCTCGACGAAGTGCACCGCGGTGAACCCGACCGTCGCGAGCAGCGCGCGGATCTGGCGCTCCGCCGACGTCCGCGCACGATCGCGCAGCGCCCGATCCGCCTCGACCTCGCGCTCGAACGCGACCTTCGCGAGCTCGAGGAGCCGCGCCGTCTCGGCCGAGTCGAGGTTCGAGCCGATGATCTCGGTCTCGCCCGGCCGCAGCTCGACCGTGGCGCGCAGGGGAGGCAGCACCACCCACACCTCGCGCCCCGAGACCCGCACGCTGGAGGCGTCGAGCTTCGACAGATCGAGGCCGAGGTGTGCGTCCGCGAACACGATCGCCTTGCCGCGCGGCGCGCGGAAGGTGTGCCGGAGCCAGCCCGCCACGTCGCCCCAGAGCGAGTCCGCGGTGGACGGCTCGGGCGCGAACGCGATCTTCTTGTAGAGCGCCACGTCGAGGGTCTCGAGCCGTGCCACCTCGCGGATCCGGATCGCGACCGCGGGCGGGTCGGGCAGCTCGGGTCCGCGCCGGCCGGCGCGCAAGCCGAACCCGAGGCCCGCCCCGAGGGCGAGCGCGGCGAGGACCAGCGTCAGGAGGCGGCGCACGCCCCGATGCTACCGCGTCCGCCCCTTCGCGCGCGCGCGGGTCGTTCCCCTCTTGGCCCCCGGCTTGGTCCCCCGCTTCGCCCCGCCCGTCCGCTTCTTCGTCTTGACGGTCCGGGAGCGCAGCGCCGACTCGAGCGCGAGCCGCGCCCAGGGCAGCATCGCCTCGGGGTCCTCGTGGGCGTCGTCCGGAGGACGGAAGTAGCTCGTGTTCTCCATGCGGACCTTCTTGTTCACGTACGTCCACTGCCGGCACCCCACGGCGACGAACCGCTCGCGGGTCACGGCGTCCGACTTGAGGAACAGCTCGCCGTCGTCGAGGAGCGCGAACATCACGCCCTCCGCGTAGAGCCCGTGGCCGCCGAACATCGCGCGCGCCTGGACCGATCCCAGGAGCGAGACGAGATCGACCGCATGCGCGACGAAGCTGGGATCGCTGGCCATGATCGCCTCCTCGCTCGTTCTACTCGAACAGCCGCTCCGACAGGGCGCTGTGAAGGTCCATCCCCCGGCTCGTGAGGACGAGGCGGCCCCCGCGGCGCACCGCCAGCCGCCGGCGCACCGCCTCCGCCGCCTCGCGGGCCTGGTCCGGGGAGAGCCGCCCGAGCTCCGCGCCGCGCACCGTCCGGAGCGCGAGCATGAGCTGCTCGTTGCGCTGCCCCCGCGGATCGATCCGGTCCTCCTCCGAGGTGGCGTCCCGCCCTCCCAGCGCCGCGTCCATGTAGGTCCGCGCGTCCCGCACGTTCCCGTACCGGAGCGCGCCCTCTGCGGCGCGCAGGCAGCCGTACGCGCCCGCGCCGAGGCCGAGGTAGCTCTCGCCCTCCCAGTAGAGCCGGTTGTGGACGGACTCGCGGCCTGGCCGCGCGAAGTTCGAGATCTCGTACCGGCGCAGGCCGGCCCGCCGCAGCGTGGCCCGGATCGCGGCGCCCTGGCGCGCGGCGTCCTCGTCCGACGGGAGCGGCAGGCGGCCCTCGCGCCGCATCCGCGCGAGCGGAACCTCCTCGGCGAGCACCTCGGCGTCGAGCGTCAGCTGGTAGGCCGACACGTGGACCGCGCCCGCCGCGACCGCCCGGGCCGCGTCCGCGCGCGCGATCTCCACCGTGGACCGGCGCGCGCCGAAGATGAGATCCACGCTCACGTTCCCGATGACGTCCGCTGCCACCCGGATCGCCCGCTCGGCGGCCTCGGGCCCGTGCCGGCGCCCGAGCTTCGCGAGGACGCCCGGATCGAACGACTGGACGCCTACCGAGACGCGGTTCACGCCCGCCGCGCGGAGTGCCCGGAGGCGGGTCGGGTCGCACGACTCGGGGTTCACCTCGATCGTCACCTCCGCATCGGCCGGGACGCGGAACCGGGCGCGGATCGCGCCGAGCACCTCGGCCACCTCGTCGGGATCCCAGAGCGAAGGCGTTCCTCCGCCGAGATACACGCTCGCGGGGGAGAGGCCGTCGAAGGCGGCGGCGCGGAGCGCCAGCTCGGCGAGGATGGCGCGGGCGTACCGCCGCTCGCCCGGCAGCGCGTCCGTCGTCACGGCGAAGTCGCAGTACGGGCAGCGGTGGGCGCAGTAGGGGAAGTGGACGTAGACGCCGAACGGGCGCGGCATGCTGCCGTTCTAACCCGGGCGCGGCCGCCGCTCCCACCCGGTGGTGAGGAGATAGGCGGCGAGGAGCGCGAACGGGATGAGCGAGAGCAGGTCGGCGCGCGGCCCGTCGAAGAACGGGTTGTGGGCGGTCGCCCAGCGGGTGAGGACCTGGTCCACGGGCTCGAGCCCGCCCGCCAGGAACGCGATGATGATGCCGGCGATCGCGCCGCCGGCGATGTAGCCGGAGGCCATCAGCACGCCGGGGCTCTTGTCGCCCTCGGCGGCGAGCTGCTCCTCGGTCGAGGTTCCGCGCGCGCGAGCTTCGTGCCGGCGGCTGCGGTCCACCAGCCAGCGCACCAGCCCGCCGATCGAGGATCGGGCGTCGACGACGAGAGCGGCAGGTAGACGCCGACCGCGAAGGCGAGCGACGGGATGCCCGACATCTCGAGCACGACCGCGATCATCACGCCGAAGAGCACGAGCCCCCACGGCAGCTGGCGGTCGAGGATGCCCTTGATGATGTAGGACATCAGCGTCGCCTTCGGCGCGTCGAACTTGCGGACCTCGGTGCCGTCGGCGCGCTTCGGGTAGACGCCGTTGATGCCCGGGATCGACGAGCCAGACCGCGCGCGCCGGCGTCGTCGACGAGGTAGCTGCCCGGCGGGCCCGCCGGCGTCGTCGGTCTTGTGCCAGACGAGGTAGCGTCGCGCGCGTCGCTGCCCTGCCTGCGCGCCGCGCAGCTGCTCGCGCGCGCCGGGCGAGCGTCGGCGGGTCGACGCGCAGCCCCGCCGGGCGCGACCTGCGCGACGGGCACGTAGACCGTGGCCGCGTCGTTCAGCCGGAGCAGGATCGGGCCGAGCACGAGCGCGCGACAGGAGCGCGCCGATCAGGATCGCGATCTGCTGGTAGCCGCGGCGTCGCGCCGACGAGGAAGCCGGTCTTCAGGTCCTGCGAGGTCGTGCCGCCGTTCGAGGCGGCGATGCAGACGATGCCGCCGACCGAGAGCGCGGTCACGTAGTAGGTCGCCGCCCGTCCAGCCGACGCACGAGGAAGATCAGGCAGGTGAGCAGCAGCGTCGCGACCGTCATGCCCGGAGATCGGGTTCGACGACGAGCCGATCTCGCCGGTGAGCCGCGAGGACACGGTGACGAACAGGAAGCCGAACGACGACGATCAGCACCGCGCCGAGCAGGTTCATGTGCAGCGGCGGCGCGAGCATGATCGCGAGCGACGAGCGCGACGATGCCGCCGAGCACGAGCTTCATCGACAGGTCGCGCTCGGTGCGCAGGACGCGGCGCCGGCGCCGCGGCGCGCCGCGCCGACGTCGCGCAGCCCCTCCCGCAGGCCGTGCCAGATGATCGGCAGCGAGCGGACCAGGCTGATGATGCCGCCCGCCGCGACCGCGCCCGCGCCGATGTAGAGCACGTAGGCGCCGCGGATCTGCGTCCGGGCCCATGTCGCGCGATCGGGATGCGTGCCGGGCGCGAGCGGCGCCGGCGATGCGCGTCGCCGAAGAACTTGATCAGCGGGATGAGCACCAGGTAGGCGAGCACGCCGCCGGCGCACATGATCGACGCGATGCGCGGGCCGATGATGTAGCCGACGCCGAGCAGCTCGGGCGAGATCTCGGCCGACGACCGAGCCGGCCGTCGAACGGCGCGCCGAAGACCTTCTCCGGCACGTCCTTCCAGCCGCTTGAAGCGCCGACCATCGCGGTCTTGTAGACGAGGCCGATGCCGAAGCCGGTGAAGATGGTGTGCGCGCTGAGCGCCGGCTGCCGCCGCGACGCGGCCTCCTCGGCCTGCGCCGCCGGCGACGCCGCGGCGCGCGACTCGTCGCGAGGCGCCCGCCTTCAGCACCTCGGCGCAGGCGGTGCCTTCCGGGTACTTGAGCTGCCCGTGCTGCGCGACGATGAGCGCGCGGCGCAGCGGGATCATCATCAGGATGCCGAGCAGGCCGCCGAGCACCGCGACCAGCATCACCCGCGTCGATCTCGAGGTCGAAGCCGAGGATCATGATCGCCGGCATCGTGACGCCGACGCCGAAGGCGATCGACTCGCCCGCCGAGCCCGCGGTCTGGACGATGTTGTTCTCGAGGATCGTCGCGTCGCGGACCCCGAGCTTCGAGCGCGAGCGCGGAAGAGCGTGATCGAGATGACCGCGACCGGGATCGACGCGCTGACGGTGAGCCCGACCTTGAGCACGAGGTAGAGCGACGAGGCGCCGAAGACCATGCCCGAGCAGCGTGCCGAGGATGACCGCGCGCGGCGTGAGCTCCGGGAGCGCGGTCTCGTCGGCGATGTACGGGGTGAACGGCGCGGGCTCGGCAGGCTCCCCCCGTGCCTCGCTCGGCTCGATCGTCGCCATGCCCACGCTCCTCGGAATGTGGACGCGTGCCGTTCCGGCGCGCGGCGAGCGCATCGGCGCTCGCAGCACGCAATATGCCCGGGTCGGAGCACGAACGCCCGCTTGCGCGCTGGGCCCGGCCGGATGAGCGGCGGGCAACCCCGCACCGCACGGGGGCAGGAGCGATCAGGTCTCTCGCAGCGAGGCGAGCTGGGCGGCGAGATCCTTGTTCTTCTGGACGTAGCGCGCGACCTCGCCGTTCAGGAACTCGTTCTCGCCGCGCAGCTCGTCGATCTCCTCGGCGAGCTTCTCGACGCGCGCCTTGAGCTTGGCGACGTCGGCGGGGTCGGCCGCCGCTTGCGGGGGCCGCGCCTGGACCGCGCGGTCCAGCTCCTGCACCCTCTTCTTGAGCTGCAGCTCCGAGCGGGAGCGCGTCTCGAGATGCCGCTCGAGATCGACCATCGCCGCCTTCAGGCGGGCGACCTCGGCCCCGTGGCGGCGCTCCGCCTCCGCCGCCTCTCCGGAGAGCGCCTTGCGCCGCTCCTCCACCTCCTGCGCCGTCTTCCGCAGGGCCGCCTCGCGGGTCGCTCCCTCGCGCTCGAGCTCCTCGATCCGCCGGCGGGCTCCCCCGATCTCCTGCTCGAGGCGGGAGACCTGCGCCTGGAGCCGCCCGCCCTCCACCGCGAGCCGCTCGTCGGCGCGCGCGCGCTCGGACGCCGCGCTGTGGGCGGTGCGCGCGGAGGACTCGGCCGCGGTCGTCCGCTGCTGCACGAGCTCGCGCAGCGACACGACCTCCTTCCGGAGCCGGGTCGCCTCCTCGGCGACCGGCTCGAGCTTGGCGAGCCGCTGCACCGCGGCCGTGAGCTGGGCGGTCCGCTCCCGCTCCGCACGGGTCTCCTCGCGGGCGGCTTCCGTCTCGCGCCGGGCGCCCTGGACCTCGCGCCCGAGCTGGTCGCGCTCCGCCTGGATCTGCGCCGAGCGCCGCTCGGCCTCGGCGCGGACCGCGTCGATCCGGGTCAGCTCGCCGCGGGTGCCCTCGGCGGAGGCGCGGCCCTCATCGAGCGCGGCGGCGAGATCGGCGTTCCGCTGCTCGGCCGCGGCCAGCTCCGCGGTCTTCGCGTGGAAGGCGTGCTCGCTCGCGACCGCCTTCTCGTCGTACGCCTTCGCTTCGGCGCGGGCCTGCCGCAGCTTCTCCGCGAGCGCATCGTGCGCCTCGGCGGCCTCGGTGCCCTCCGCCTCGAGCTCCCCGATCCGCGCGCGGGCCTCGGCGAGCTCGCCCGCGAGCGCGTCCCCGCGGCCGGTCGCCTCGTCGATCCGGGCGCGCAGCCCCGCGGCGTCCTCCTCGGCGGCGTGGGCGCGCGTCGCCGCCTCCGCGTCGAGCAGCGCCATCCGGGCGCGCGCCTCCTCCTCATGCCGTACCAGCTCCGCCTTCAGCTCGTCGCGCTCGACGCCGAGCGCGGTGATCCGCTCCTCGGCCAGCTGGAGCTTCGCGGTCGTGTCGGTGCGCTCCCGCTCGCGGTCCTCCCGCTCCGCGGCGAGCGCCCCGGCGTGGCTCTCCTCCGCCTCTGCGCGCGCCGACTCCGCGCGCGCGCGGTCGTCCGCACGGTCGGCCTCGAGCGCCGCGATCGCGCGCGCATGGGCCTCGGCCTGCTCCGCGAGCTCGGTCTCGAGCCGCCCCCGATCCGAGTCGGCCGCCGCGACGCGGGTGGACCACTGCTGCTCGCCCGCCTCGTTCTGCTGCATCGTCTCGGAGAGCACGTCCGAGAGCGACTGCCGCGTCGTCTCGCTCTCCTCGAGCTGCCGGCGGAGATCGTCGATGCGGGCCGCCTGCGCCGCCGCGTCCAGGGTGGCCTCGCCTGCCTTGGCCTCGAGCTCGAGGATCCGCGAGCGCTCGTGGTCGAGGTCGGTGTGGAGGAGGTCCCGCTCGCCGGCGGTCTGGGCGTACGCGGCCTTCATCTCGGCGACGGCCTCGCGCACCCTGCCGAGGAACGTGTCGCGTGCGCGAAGGCGCTCCCGGAAGTACTCGAGCTTCTCCTCGAGGGTGCCCTTCGGCGGCGCCGGATCGCGAGGCCACTCGTCCAGGATCTGGAACGGATCGCGGCCGGGCACGGAGGTCTTGACGCGCCCGAGCTGCGCCTGAGAGCGCGGGGGCGGGACGGGCGGCGGCCCCGCCTGCGGCGCGGCTGGGGCCGGGATCGCCTGGTGCGATGGGGCCTTCGGGGGCGAACGGGGCGCCGCGGCCTGGAGCGCGGCGAGCCCCCGCGCCGCGACCTGCCCGGACTCGACGCGCTGCAGGACGGGGGGTACGTCCTCCGCGGTCGCGGCCGCGGGCGCGCGACGGCCGTCCGGGCCGGGCGCCGCGGGGGGAGCGGCGGGCGGAGGCGGAGGCGCTGGCTGATCGGAGTTCAGGAGGGCGGCGGCCCGCGCGAGCAGCTCGGCGATCTCGAACGGCTTCTTCACGTACGCGTCGGCGTGGGTGCGCGTCGCCCGGTGTGCCTCGATCGCCGCGTCCGTCGCCTCGCCCGTGTAGAGGATGAGCGGCACCGCCGAGAGGGCGCGCTTCAGCCGGTTGCACACCGAGAAGCCGCTCATGTCCGGCAGCTCGGCCGCGAGCAGGATCAGGTCCGGCGGCGCGTCCTTGCAGCGCTCGAGCGCGGGCTCGCCCGCCTGGAGGGCGGACACGGAGAAGCCGAGCGGCGCGAACGCGCGGCGGATCTCGTCCGCAAGCCCGGCATCCGGCTCGACGAGCAGAACGTGAAAAGCCATTGCGAATCCCATGGTACCGCCGATCCCGGCCCGGCACGAAATCGGGTCGGATTCGATATCGCGGCGCGGTCCGCTGCTACACTCCACCCGTGCCGAGCTGGTCCGTCACGCTGGAGACCGACGCCGCCCACGCGGACGAGCGCGCCTCGGATCTGTTCGAGCTCGGCGCGAGCGGCGTCGAGGTGCGCGACGGCGAGGGTACGCCGATGCCGGGGACCGCGCCGCCGCCACCCGGACGCGCGGTCCTCGTCGCCTGGTTCTCCGATCGCGACGCCGCGGCCGCAGCGCTCGCGGCGCACGGGGGGGCGCTGGCCGAGGTTCCCGACGAGGACTGGGGGGAGGGATGGAAGAAGGACTTCCGGCCGCTCGACGTGGGCCGCGTCCGGATCCGGCCGTCCTGGATCGACGTGGCGCCGCCGCCCGGCGCGGCCGAGGTGGTGCTCGACCCGGGCATGGCGTTCGGCACCGGCAGCCACCCGACGACGGCGCTCTGCCTCGCGGCGCTGTCGGATCTGCTCCTCGATCGCCCCGGTGCGTCGGTGCTCGACGTGGGCACCGGCTCCGGGCTCCTCGCCATCGCGGCCCGCAAGCTCGGCGCCGGCCGGGTGGCGGCCAACGACGACGATCCGGTCGCGGTGGAGGTCGCCCGCGAGAACGCGGCGCGGAACTCGGCCCCGATCGAGCTGACCGGCGCGCCGGTCGAGGCGGTCACCGGGACCTTCGACGTGGTGGTCGCCAACATCCTCGCCAACGTGCTCGTGGCGCTCGCGGTGCCTCTCGCCGCGAAGGTCGCGCCTGGCGGCGTGCTCCTTCTCTCGGGCATCCTTGCGCCCCAGGAGGACGAGGTCCGCCGCGCCCACGTCGAGGCGGGCCTCGCGCCGGTGCCTGGCGGGGACCGGCGCGACGGCGAGTGGACCCTCCTCGCGCTGCGGAGGCCTTCCTGACGGTGCGGCGCATCCATCTGCCGCCCGAGCGCATCGAGGGGGGGCGCGGCGCGCTCGGCCCGGAGGCGCGCCGCTACCTCGAGGCGGTCCTGCGGCTCGCGCCAGGGGCACGCATCGAGGTGTTCGACGGGAGGGGTGGGCGATACGACGCGAGCATCGAGGCCGGGTTCGAGGCGGTCCGCCTCGGCCCGCGCCAGGATGCGCGGTCGGCGGAGGTCGAGCTCGCGCTCGTGGTGGCGCTCGCGAAGGGCGACAGGATGGACCTCGTCGTGCAGAAGGCGACCGAGCTCGGCGTCGCGCGGATCCTCCCGTTCGCGGCGGAGCGCTCGGTGGTGCGGCTCGACGCGGCGAGGGGCGACGACCGGGCCGCCCGCTGGCGCCGGATCGCGGAGCAGGCGTCGCGCCAGTGCGGGCGGGCGGACGTCCCCGAGGTGCGCCCGCCTGCGGCGCTCGCGGAGGCGCTCGCCGCGCTCCCTCCGGGAACGCGCGCGTTCGTCTTCCATCCCGGCGGCGGAAGGGTGGAAGGGCCCGGCGAGGCATCGGTCGCCGCCATCGTCGGGCCGGAGGGCGGCCTCACCGAGGGTGAGGTGCGCGGTTGCGAGGCGGTGGGTGCGGTTCGGGCGGGGCTCGGTCCCCGCACGCTGCGCGCCGAGACTGCCGCCATCGTCGCGGTCACCCTGCTGCAGGCGCGCTTCGGAGATCTCGGATGATCGGGACGCGCTGCCCCCGATGCCACCGCGAGGCGGCGACCGCGGCGCCGTTCTGCGGCGGGTGCGGTGCACCGCTCCTCCTCGTGGACGAGGCCCCCGCGCCACCCCTCGACGCGGCGCTCGACCTCGACCGGCGAGTCGGCGAGCTCGAGGGCCCGTATGGCGCGGCAGGCCCCTCCGCGCTCGCCCCGCAGCCGCGCGCGCAGCCTTCGGGAGGAGCGCGCCCGCGCGGGGATGAGCTCGCCCCCGCGGAACGCTCGCAGTGGGACCTGGGTCGCGTCCTGGCTCCAGCGGCCGAGACCTTCATGTCCGCACCCACCTCCGCACCGGGCGCCGCCGCGCCGGCCGACGACGCACTGCCCGACCCGGTGGTCGACGCCCTCGAGGTTCACGTGGAGCGGCCCGCCGCGTGGCGTCGGGCCGCGGCGTGGTCGATCGACGCGCTCCCGTTCGTGCTCGGAGGCGGCGCGCTCGGGCGAAGCCTGATCCGCGAGGCCGGCGCGGCGCTCCCCGCCCCCCCCGACGGGATCGACGGGATCCTCGACCTGCTCGCCCGCGAGCGCCTGATCGCACTCTCGGTCGTCGCCGCTGCCGTGCTCGCCCTCGCCGTGTACGCCACCCTGGCCCACACGCTCGCGGGGGCGACGCTCGGGAAACGGCTCCTGGGGCTCCGCATCATCGGCCCGGACGGCGCGCCGCCGTCTCCCGCGCGCAGCGCCGCTCGCTCGTGCCTCGCCATCGTCTCCGCAGGCCTTCTCGGCCTCGGGTTCCTGCTCGCGCTGTTCACGCGCAGCGGCCGTGCGCTGCACGATCTGCTCGCGCGCACCTGGGTGGTGAAGGCTCCTTGACCCTCGGCCTGGGGGGCCCTAGAACCGACGCGTGCCGAAGGATCTCGCCGCGCTCGTCGTGGAGGACGGGGCGGTGCCTGCCGACGCGGTGGAACGGGCGCTCGCGCGTCAGCGTGACGCCGGCGGCGCGCTCGACACGGCGCTGCTCGAGCAGGGCGCCATCGGCGAAGACGCGCTCGACGAGCTCCTCGCGCGCGCGGCGGAGTTGCCGTCGGCGCCGGCGTCGGCGTGGAGCGGAAGCGACGCGCGCGCGCGCCGGGTGTTCCCGTCGCGCGTCGCCGAGCGGCACGGGCTGGCGCCGTTCGCGCTCGACGGGCGCGAGCTTTCGCTCGTGGCGACCTACCCGGTGGACCACGGGCTGCTCGACGAGATCAGCTTCATGCTGTCCCTGCACCTCACCGCCCACGTCGCGCCCGAGTGGCGTGTCCGGGAGCTGATCCACCGGCTCTACGGGAGCCCGCTCCCGCCCCGGCTCGCCGCCCTCGCCGCGTCCTCCGGAGCGGCGCCCGCCGCGGCCGCCGAGCCCCCACCGGGCGCCCCCGGCGCGGACGCCACGGCGCCCGGAGCGGACATCGTTCCTCGCGCGACGCGGCCCGGCCCTCCCACCGCCGCGGCGGGATTCGCGCGCGACGAATCGGAGCCGCTCGAGCCGCTCGCCGCGGCGCTCGCCCAGGCGCTGGAGAGCGTCGAGTCGTTCGCGTTCGAGGACTTGTCCCCGAGCGAGCAGGAGCGCGACGACGGCGAGCCCGAGGGCGACGAGCCCAAAGCCGGGGGATCCGCGGCCGGGGAGCCGGCCCCCGTCGATCGGACGGCGCCGCCGCGCTGGACGCTCGAGAACGCACGCGCCGCCCTCGCTGACGCGCGCCACCGCGACGAGGTGGTGCTCGCGGCGCTGCGCTACGCGCGCGACTTCTTCGAGTTCGCGGCGATGTTCGCGGTCACGCGCGACGCCGTCGCCGGCCACGACGCGCTCGGGTCGGAGGAGGCGCGCGACCGCGCCCGCTCCGTCGCGATCTGGTCGAGCGATCCCGGGATCTTCAAGACCGTGATCGAGACGCAGAGCCCGTACCTCGGCCCGGTCGCGCCCGGGGTGGCCGGCACCGACGCGGTCCTGCACGGCCTCGGTCGCGCGCCCCGCACCGTTCTCGTGTATCCGGTGCTCCTGCGCGACCGTCCCGTGTGCATCCTGTACGCGGACAACGGCGAGGCGCCGGTCTCGGCGCGGCGCCTCGGAGATCTGCTCCTCTTCCTCTCCACGGTCGGGGGGTCGTTCGAGCGGATCATCCGGAACCGAAAGAAGCGGCCGCGGCGGCGCGCGGCGGTCCCGGCGGAGGTCGGCCGCGCCCACGACGCTCCGCCTCCGAGCGCGGCCGCGGCGGCGCCGCCGCGCGGACCGGCCGCGGAGGTGAAGCCGGAACCGCCCGCGGCGTGCGAGACTCCGCCGGTGGCGCCCGAGGTCACCCTCTCCAGCTGGGCCGCAGCGGAGGAGCCGGGTCCTTCGGCACACGCGCCGGAGCGCTCCGGGCTCTCGGTCGCGGACGCGCTGACCGGCCTCGAGGATCGCTCGGTTGCCTCCGATCCCGTGCGCGCCGGAGCACCGCCCGCCGCGGCGCCGCCCACGGAGGCTGCCCAGCCGTCCGCTCCGCCCGCCCGTGCTGCGGCTCCGGTGGCTGGCGCTCGCGCTGCGGCGGCGCCCGCACCGGCATCTCCTCCCGTGGCCACGCCTCCCGATCCCGCAACCCTCGCCGCGCTCGCGGATCGTGCGCTCGACGGCGACCCCGAGGTGGCCGCCGCCGCCTGTGCCGCGCTGGGGACGCGGCGCAAGGATCGCGCCCTCAAGCAGGCGGCCGAGAAGCTCCGGCGCGCGCTCCTCTCGGGCATCTCCGTCCGGGCCACCCGCGCCGCACGCGCAATCGGCGCGCTGCGCGACGTCGAGGCGATCCCGCTCCTCATCCAGGCGCTCGAGATGGGCGACCCCGAGACCGCGCAGGCGGCCGCGGACGCCCTCGCGGCCATCACGCTTCAGCGGATCGGTCCGAACGCGCGCGGCTGGCTCGCCTGGTGGAAGGAGAACCGCGGACGCGGCCGGGCGGAGTGGCTCTTCTCCGGCTTGACGAGCCCGGATCGCGAGACCCGGGTGGCCGCGTCGGTCGAGCTCTCGACGGCGGCGCCGCCACCCGTGGCGTACTCGGCGGATCTCCCAGCGGCGGAGCGCGAGAAGGCGGCGCGCGCCTGGGCGGGGTGGTGGTCCCGCTCGGGACACGTGTTGTGACCAGGTGAAATCATGCACGATCCGACCGATCCCGATCCGGGCCGGGCCCTCCTCGACGCGCTGAACGCCGAGGCCGAGAAGGGCGGGGGCGAGGCCCGGATCCAGAAGCAGCACGAGGCGAGCAAGCTCACCGCGCGCGAGCGCATCGACGTGCTGCTCGACCCCGGCTCCTTCGTCGAGGTCGACAAGTTCAAGACGCACCGCTGCTCCGACTTCGGGATGCAGACGCAGAAGGTCCTCGGGGACGGGGTCGTCACCGGGTACGGCCTCGTCGAGGGCCGGCAGGTGTTCGTGTTCGCACAGGACTTCACGGTGTTCGGCGGCTCGCTCTCGGGCGCCTTCGCCGAGAAGATCTGCAAGGTGATGGACCTCGCGCTGGAGGTCGGCTGCCCGGTGATAGGGCTCAACGACTCGGGCGGCGCGCGCATCCAGGAGGGCGTGGTCGCGCTCGCCGGATACGCCGAGATCTTCCTGCGGAACACGCTCGCCTCCGGCGTCGTCCCGCAGATCTCCGTGATCCTCGGCCCCTGCGCCGGCGGCGCGGTGTACGGACCCGCCATCACCGACTTCATCTTCATGGTGAAGGACACGTCGTACATGTTCACCACGGGCCCCGAGGTCATCCGCGCCGTGACGCACGAGGAGGTCACTCGCGAGGACCTGGGCGGCGCCAAGGTCCACGCGACGCGCTCCGGCGTGGCCCAGTTCGCCCACGACACGGAGGAGGCGACGCTGAAGGCGGTCCGCGAGCTCCTCTCGTACTTGCCGCTCAACAACGTCGACGATCCTCCCGCGCAGCCGTGCTCCGACGACGTCGGTCGCCGCGATGACCTCCTCCGCACGGTCGTCCCGGACGGCCCGACGAAGCCGTACGACATGCGGGAGGTCGTGAGGGCGACCGTGGATGACCGCCACTTCTTCGAGGTCGCCGAGCACTTCGCGGGCAACGTCCTCATCGGCTTCGCTCGCCTGAACGGGCGGCCGGTCGGGGTCGTCGCGAACCAGCCGGCGGTGCTGGCGGGCGTCCTCGACATCGACGCCGCGCTCAAGGCGGCCCGCTTCGTGCGGTTCTGCGACGCCTTCAACGTCCCGCTGCTCACGTTCGTGGACGTGCCGGGCTTCCTCCCTGGCACCGGTCAGGAATGGGGGGGCATCGTGAAGCACGGCGCGAAGCTCCTGTACGCGTACGCCGAGGCGACCGTCCCGAAGGTCACCGTGGTGACGCGCCGCGCGTACGGCGGTGCGTACGCGGTCATGGCCTCGAAGCACCTCCGCGCGGACGTGAACCTCGCCTGGCCCTCCGCCGAGATCGCCGTCATGGGCCCGGAGGGCGCCGTCAACATCGTGTTCCGGAAGGAGCTCCAGGCGGCGAAGGACCCGGTCGCCGAGCGCGCGCGCCTCGTCCAGCAGTACCGGGACGAGTTCGCGAACCCGTACAAGGCGGCGGAGCTCGGTTACGTAGACGAGGTGATCAAGCCCGAGGACACGCGGCCCAAGGTCATCCGCGCGTTCGAGATGCTCCGGACCAAGCGGCGCGAGAACCCGCCCAAGAAGCACGGCAACCTGCCGCTGTAGCTCGCGCTCTACGCGAACCCCTTGCGGCGGCCGCGCCGGACCTTCCACCGGAACGCCCAGAACGGCTCGTCGCCGCGGATCTCGGAGCGCTGCAGCTCGAGGGGCGCGGAGAGGGGGAGCGATCGAGGCGACGATCGCACGGACGGATGGCCGCGAGCAGATCCAGGATCGCGGTCGCCGGCAGGAGCACCAGCGGAGCGTGGACGAGCGACGGGTACAGCTCATGCGTACGCATGGCCATGGAGGAACCTCCCGTCCTCACGCTGCGGCCCCGCGCGTCGCGCCGCAACGGGCGCGGGCGGCCTGGGGTCTGCGCAGCGCGCCGGAACCGTACTAGGATCGGCGCCACGGCGACAGGACGCCGCCAACCGTGGCCAGGAAGCGCCTCCCCACCTTGCCGGACACCGGCCGCCTGTACGTGGACCAGACGCGGCGGGTGCGGCTCGCGAGCCCCGGCGTCGAGCGCTTCCCGCGCCGTCGCGGCCGCGCCGGGCGCCTGCTGGTGGCGCTCGCGGTCGCGGCGGGTCTCGTCGCGTTGATGCTGCTCCTCGTGTGAGGAGCGTCGTGTGCCGAGAGCACGCGAGCCCGGCTCACCGTCGCGGATGAGCCGGGCCCGTGGACCGATGCCGCGTTGCTAGACCTTCCTCACGTTCGCGGCCTGCAGGCCCTTGGGGCCCTTGGTCACGTCGAACTCCACCTTCTGACCCTCGGAGAGGCTCTTGAAGCCGTCCCCCTGGATCGCGCTGTAGTGGCAGAACACGTCCTCACCGCCGTTGTCCTGCGTGATGAAGCCGAAGCCCTTCGCATCGTTGAACCACTTCACCGTTCCAGTCGCCATTCAGCGTCTCTCTTCTCGAGTCTCGATCCGCCGGCAGTGACGTTCGGTCCACCGGACCACACGGCGGTGGACCTTCGAGTCGTAACCCAAAAAGAAACATCGGTCGAGATGCGCTCGCCCGTGAGCGGCGCGCCGGCTGATGGGGATCAATGTCGGTGTCGCGGGACGAAGCCCCTACGCGGCGGCTTCCTGGACTGCCGCGGCGCGGATCGGCTTCTCATCCGCGGCGAGCTGCTCCTCGAGACCGGCGAGGAGCTCGGCCGCCGTCGGCAGCTCCTCGACGGTCCGCTCGCCGATCCGCACGAGGCTCTGGCCCGTGTAGAAGAGCCCGTTCTCCGTGTCGCCGTGGACGGCCGCGGCGAGCAGCGCGTCGGTGATGCAGAAGCTCTCCTTGAAGCTGCTCGTCGCGGCACAGGCAGAGCCCCTCGGCCAGGCACTCGACGCAGGCCTTCCGCCGGCCCTTGTAGCCGTCCTTGCCGAAGCACCAGGCCTTCGACCGCGGGCGGGACCGCCTCGCCGCGCGGCGAGCCGGTCGGTGAAGGCGTTGCGGACCGCGCGCGCCTTCATGCCCTTCACGCAGCTCGTGATGATCGCGACGTCCTCGGCGGTCTTGCCGAGGTGCATCTGCTTGAAGCGGGGTGCACGTCGCCGTCGCTGCACGCGAGGAAGCGCGTCGCGAGCTGCACGCCGGCGGCGCCGCCCGCGAGGAAGCGCGCCACGTCGGCGGCGTCCACGCCGCCCGCGGCGATGACCGGCAGCGACGTGGCTGCCGAGCACCTCCGTCGATGAGGGCCGGGAGCGGGTGGCCGATGTCGCCGATGTGGCCGCCGGCCTCGGCGCCCTCCGCCACGATGAAGTCGGCGCCCCACTTCTCGTACATCGCCGCGAGCCGGCCGGAGGAGACGATGCCCGCGAACGGGACCCCGCCCTCCCGGCACCAGCGGACGATCTCGCGCGAGATGCCCGGCGCCCTGGACGATGAAGGAGACCTTCTCCTCGATGGCGACCCGTGCGCGAGCCGCTCGAAGTCGGCCTTGTTGATGGCCGCCATCAGGTTCACGCCCGACGAAGCCGCCGGGCGCCTCGGCGCGGGCGCGCCGGATCTCGGCGCGGAGGTGCTCGGGCGTCTTCAGCACCGCCGACACCGTCCCGACGCCGACGAGCCGCGCGCCGCGGTGGGCGGCCACCTTGCCGGCGATGCCGTCGGAGGCGTGGATGCCCATCCCGCCCTGGACGAGGAGCCGCCGTCCGGACGCGACGATGGCCTGCGATCGCGGCGCGGTCGAGCCGCGGCGCGGGCCCGGTGTCGTCGGGGACGACGGGATAGGCGGTGATCATGAGCGGTCTCCGGTTGCGCCGGATGAAGACGGCGCGAAGATGGCAGAACGTACGATCGCCCTGTCACGCCCATGTCACGGGGCCTGCGCGGCAGCGCCGGGGCCCGGAAGGGCGGGCGCGGGGGGGGTCGTGGTCCTGGACGTGGACGTGGACCTGGACTTCGACCTCGACCAGGCGAGGGCCAGGTCGAGGTCTAGGTCGAGGACCACGTCCACGTTGCGAGCGGTAGCGCTCAGACAGCGGCGATGTACATCCGCGCGCGGTCGTCCTCGGCGTCCACGTCCTTCGCCTCGATGTCGTAGAACTTCTCGCGCGGCGACATGACGACGGCCTTCAGGTGCTCGGCCGTCCGGGCGCGGCGCTCCTTTTCCACCTTCTTCGGATCCACCGCCTCGAACTTCTCGTCGGGCGTGATCTTGAAGAGCGGCTGGCCCTTCTGCACCACGGTCCCGTCCGCGCCGTTCATGACGACCTTGTCGATCGTGCCGGAGAACTGGGCCCGGACGGTGTTGAACATCTTCATCACTTCGATGATGTAGAGCGGCTGGCCCTTGTCGAAGTGCTGGCCGTCGACGATGAACGGTGGCCGGCCCGGCGCCTCCTGCCGGTAGAACATGCCGCCGTACGGGGCGACGAGCTCGTCCGCCTTGGTCGCGGGCGGCGGGCAGAGCACCTTCTTCATCCGGGCCTGGAGCTCGGGATCGTGGAGGTGCGCGGGGATGGTCACCTCGAGGTTCGCCTCGACCCGGAAGTCGAAGAACTTCACGGTCTCCGCCACCATGAAGAGGAGCCCGAGCAGCTCGTTCCCCGCCTCGAAGCCGAGGTGCGCGGACCGGATCTTGTCCCAGGTCGCCTGGTCGTACCCGCCCTGCGGCGTCTCGGCCTTCAGGATCTCGGCGAGCTTGTAGAACTCCTCCTTGCGCAGCGCGAAGGTCTCGCGGAGCTCCTGGTAGAAACGGATCGCGCGCTGGAGCAGCTCGTGGTCGTGCTGCCAGATCACCTCGGCCGCGGGCGACCTCGGGTTCCAGCCCATGTTCAGGTACGCGTAGGTGTCGTTGAGGACGCCCAGCGGGTTGCGGAGCCAGAGCACCTTGCCGTTCTCGATCCGGTAGTTCGTCCGGTTCAGGCTGAGCCAGCCCGAGAGGAGGTGCGGGTCTTCCAGCAGCCGGTCGATCGCGCGCGTCAGCAGCGTGGCCTTCCGGTCGATGACGTCGGACATGGCCTTCACGATCGACGGATCGTTCGGCGCCTCCGCCGCCATCTGCGCCGCGTAGTGCTTCTTCATCTCCTGGAACGCGAACACCGTGTCGACCTTGTTCGCCTCGTCCTTGAGCTGGCCGAGGAGGGTGAGGTAAGGCACGACGAACCGGGTGGTCGGCTTGGCCATGACGTTCTGGCCGATGAACCAGTTGACGAGCCCGTAGTGGAACTGGAGGTTCGTCGCGAGGTTCACGCCGCGCAGGCTCATCCGGCCGAGCACCTTGCCGAGATGGATGTAGGTGTCGAGCCGGTGGTCGCCCTTCGTGAGCAGGAGCGCGATGTTCGAGTCGTACGCGCCCGCCATGTGGTAGCGCATGAACATCCCGGTGTCCGGGTTGGGCATGCTGATGCCCTGGTCGTCGCGGATCTCGCCCTCGATCGGCTTCGACCAGAAGCGGATCAGCCCGCCCGCGTGCGGCGACAGCGAGGCGTCCGTCGCGTTCAGGCGGGCTTCCGCCGCGGCGGGGAAGCGCGCGACCCGGTCCGGCTTGGGGAGCCGCTCCTTGTGCCGCGCGAGCAGCGCCATCGCCTCGACGAGCGACTCGACGACGAAGGAGTCCTTCGGGTCGGCCGGGTTCGTGAACTCGAGGCTGTAGCAGAGCTCGGTGACGCGGTGCTCGACCTGGATGCGGGTGTTCACCTCCATGAAGTAGTAGCGGTCTCGGTCGACGATGCACTCGAAGGTCGAGGCGGAGTCGAGGCCGACCGCCGCGCCGAAGCGGGCGGCGTCGTCCTCCATCCGCTTCAGGATCTCGAGGTCGGTCCGGAGCGCGGCCGTCTCGTCCTTCTTGCCGGCCTTCTCCGCGCGGCTGATCGCCGCCGCGAGCCCCTCCTGCGTGACGGAGATCTCGAGCAGCTTCTGCTCGTGCATCTGGAGCGAGCAGTCGCGGCCACCGAGCGAGATGCACCACTTGCCGTTGCCGAGGAGCTGGATCTCGTTGTGGCGGGTCTGCTCGATGTTGAGCTCGATGAGGACGTTCTTGTTGTCCCCGACCCCGGTCGCCTTCACCTCGGAGAGCACCTCGCGCACCATCGCGGGCGCCTCCGCCGCCGCCTGCTCGATGAGCTTCGCGTCGGCGTTCTTCACGCCGAGGAGGCTGCCGCCGAGGATGCGCTGGCCCTTGCCGCCGCCGCCGCCGATCGCCTTCAGGCGGATGCGGCTCTGCGGGTGCTCCCTGAACATCTCGGCGGCCTCGCGCTGCACCTGCGCGCCGAGCTCGTCGATGGTGTAGAGGTCCTTCCCCTTGGCGTACGCCGCCATGAGGACCTGGTCGGCGAGGTCCACGAGCGACATCTTCTCGTCGGCCCGCACCTTGGCGTCGAGCGAGAGGTCCTCGGCCTCCGCCAGGGCGAGGAGCGCCTTGCGGCTCTTGTGCTTCGCGACGAGGGTACGCGCGGTGACGTTGTTCACGCCCGGCGTCGTCGAGACCTTCACCTCGACGGCGGTCCGCTTCGCCTCGTCCTTCTTGCCGGCGCGGGCCTGCGTCACCGAGTTCGGGCCGATGAACTTGAGGCCCGCCCGCTCGATCGTCGCGACGAACTCCTCGTCCTCGGCCATGAAGCCGTAGCCCGCGAAGACGGAGTCGTACCCGTTGTCCTTCGCGGTCTGGACGATCTGGTTCATCCGCTCGACGCGCTCCTCCTTCGTGGCGCCGGTGTAGTCGGGGACGCGGTGCACGCGCCGCGTGTCGGTGAGCTGACGGAGCTCGGGCGCGAGCGCGTTCGCGTAGACGATCGAGTCCTTCTCCGAGAGGAGGATGCCGTAGTGCGAGATCCCCATCTCCTCGAAGACGTCCATCGCCTCCTTGCGGATGGGGCCGCGGCAGACGATGAGGGGCTTCAGGTCCTCGCACGCGAAGGAGCGCACCCATGCCGAGGCGGACTTGCCCACGCGGCGGTCCCGGTGGATGAGCGGGTTGTCCTTGTACCAGTCCACGGTCGTTGCCATCGGTCTCGTCTCCAGTCTGGATCCCAGGGTCGGGTTCCGCCGGGCTAGTGGAACTCGCGCTGCGGGCCGCCCATCGCGGACGGCTGGTAGTGGCGGAGCAGGAACTTGATGTTCTCGCCGAGGACCCTGCGCAGGTCGGTCGGCATGACGAGGGACGAGATGGAGCCGAGCGTGAGCCCTTCCTTCGGGTTCATGAGCTCCTTCTCGTACCGGCGGTTCAGGGCGGCCTCCTCCGCCTTGAGCCACTCGGTGGCCTCCTTCTCGGCGTCCTTCTTCGCCGCCGCGACGTCGGCGCCGGCGGCGGTGCGCGCCGCGGTCCCCTTCTTCACCATCTCGGCCGCCTGGCCGCGCAGCTTGCGGAGCTCGTCCTTGTAGACGAACTCCTTGCCCGCGGGGCCCATCACCGCGAGCCGGGTGGTGGGCAGCGCGAGCACGAGGTCCGCGCCGGTCGGGTAGTTGTTGTACGAGGCGTACGCGCCACCGAACGCGTTGCGCAGGATGAGGAGGATGCGCGGCGTGCGGACGTCCACGATCGCGTCGAGCATCGAGCGGCCCGCCTGCACGATCCCGCGGGCCTCCTGCTCGCGCCCGGGGAGGAATCCGGTCGTGTCTTCCATGAAGATGATGGGGATGTTGTAGATGTTGCAGAAGCGGACGAACCTCGCGATCTTCACCGCGGAGTCGCAGTCGATCTGCCCGGACGCGATCGCGCTGTTGTTTGCCACGAACCCGACGACGTGGCCGCCGAGCCGGCCGAACGCGGTGAGGACCTCCCTCGCGCGCTCGGGCTGGATCTCGAAGTAGTCGCCGTAGTCGCAGACCTGCTGGATGATGATCGAGACGTCGAACGGCGTGTTGAAGCCGGTCGGCGAGTTGAACGCCTTCTTGAGGAGGGTGTTGATCTCCCAGGTCTTGCGGTCGAGCGGGTCGCTCGTGTTCTCGTACGGCGGGGAGACCGCGTTGTTGTCCGGCAGATAGGCCAGGAGGCGCACGGCCTGGCGCAGCGCGGCGAGCTCGTCCGCGACGGTGAGGTCGGCGACGCCGGACTGGCCGTGGACCTTGGGGCCGCCGAGCTCCTCGGGAGTGATCTCCTCGCCGAGGACCGACTTCACGACGCCGGGGCCGGTGAGGCCGAAGAAGGTCTCGTTCGGCTGGATCACGAAGCTGCCCTGGCGCGGCAGGTACGACCCGCCGCCGGCGTTGAACCCGAACATGCACATGATCGTCGGCACCACGCCGCTGATCTTGCGCAGCGCGGTGAACGCCTCGGCGTAGCCGTCGAGGCCGCCGACGCCGGCGGGCACGAACGCGCCGGCCGAGTCGTTCATGCCGATGAGGGGGATGCCCTTCTCGCCGGCGAGCCGGAACAGGCGGGCGAGCTTCGAGCCGTTCGTCGCGTCGATGGAGCCGGCGCGGACGGTGAAGTCGTGGCCGTAGCAGGCCACGTCGCGGCCGTTGATGTTCAGGATCGCGGTGACGAGCGAGGCGCCGTCGAGGTTCTTGCCCCAGTTCGCGAAGAGGACGTTCGGCTCCTTGTCCGTGAGGACGCGGATCCGCTCCCACACCGTCATGCGTCCCTTCGCGTGCTGCTTCTCGATCTGATCGATCGAGACCGACTTGATCGGGCGCTGGATGAGGTCGTACCCCTCCTTCATCGCCTCCTCGTAGCCGCCCGTCGCCCGCGAGATCTCGCCGGGGATGTTGAACTCCACCTTCTCGGGCGGGTCGAGCGGGTTCGCCAGGATGGGCTTCAACGCTTTCGTGGACATGGGCTCGTTCCTCGTCGGGAAGTGAACGTCCGCTGGTGTGCGTGCCGTCCGCCCCGGCCCGCGCGCCGGCGAGCCGAGCGATGAACTGGAGTGGACGGGTCGTAAAAAAGCGCCAAATTCTGACAAGTTCCCGGGCAGTCGGCAAGCGGTACCACCCCGCAGATCGCGACCGGGAATGACGCGCCACGGCGACCGACGACGCAAGCGCCCGATCCCCGGAGAAGCATCCTTTCAGGCGTGCGACCAGGCGCCGCGGTCTGGCCTGAGGTCCGGTCCCGGGCCAGATGCGGGCGGCAGGCGCCGGGACCGAGGTCGACGCCTGAACGCAGGGGCGTGGCCTCCGGACGCGCCATGGACCTGCTCGTCACGTCACCTGGCGGGACCCGCGCGCCCGCGGGCCTGATGTCGACGGCCGTGCCGGAGCGCTCGGCGGGACAGCTCCGCGACGGTGCGATGGCGGAGCGCGTCGAGCAGGCCGTGCTCGGCGGCGTCCGCGGTCTCGGCGAACGCCTGTCTCATCCCGGCGCCGACCGGACAGCGCACGTTCGGCTCCGCCGGGCTCCGGGAGAGCGGCCCGCCCGGCTCGACCGCGCGGTAGACGTCGGCGAGCGTGATCCGCTCGGCCGGGCGCGCCAGCCGGTAGCCGCCCGCTCGCCCCTCGCGCGCCTCGACGAGCCCGGCTGCGACCAGATCGCCGAGGACGCGGCGCAGGAAGACGGCGTGCGTGTTGACGCTCGAGGCCACGTAGGCCGACGGATAACCCACGCGCGATCGCGCGAGCACCGCCAGCGCGTGCGCGGCCATCGCGAACCTGCCCGAGCCCACGCACGCAGCTGTAACCTCGTGGGGATCTGCCGTCAACGACCCTTGCCCGCTCCACCGCGAGGCGCGAGGATGCGCGCGGTGCTGCGCGCCTTCTCCCTCGTGTACTGGGCGTTCGTCGTCCTCATGATGGCACCGCTCTTCGCCGGGGCGCTGCTCGTGTTCCTGGCGACGGCCTGGTTCGACCGGCGGCGCGTCGCGGTTCACCTGTACTCGTGTCTGTGGGCCACCTTCTACGTGGTGATGAACCCGCTCTGGAAGGTGCGGGTCGAGGGGCGCGAGCGCCTGCCGTGGAACGGTCCGGCGGTGCTCGTGGCGAACCACCTCTCCATCCTCGACATCCTCGTCCTCTACGCGCTCTTCAGGCCGTTCAAGTGGGTCGCCAAGGCGGAGCTGTTCCGCATCCCATGCGTGGGCTGGAACATGGTCCTGAACGACTACGTCCGGATCGAGCGCGGCGATCGGGAGTCGGTGCGCAGGATGATGGAGCACTGCCGCGCCCACCTGGCGCGGGGAAACCCGGTGCTCCTGTTCCCGGAGGGCACGCGGTCCCCCGACGGCCGCCTCCAGTCATTCAAGGACGGTGCCTTCAAGCTCGCGCACGACGCGGGCTGCCCTGTGATCCCGGTCGTCGTCTCCGGAACCGGAGAGGCGCTCCCGAAGCACGGGCACGTCCTGCGGCAGCGCATGCAGGCGTCCGTGCGGGTGCTGCCACCGATCGTGGCCGACGCGCAGACGTCCGTCGATGCCCTCAAGCAGGCCGCGCGCGCTGCCATCGCGGCGGCGCTTCCCCCGGAGAACCGCCCGCCTTAGTGCCACCCGTGCGCTTCCCCCGCGCGAGCGCCGATCCATCTTTTGGGTCCATGGGCGACGGCTATCGCGTGCGGGGCGGCGTCGGGCCGCCCCTCCCGGGCGTGGTCGCGCCAGCGGACCTCGACGCGCGCATCGAGTGGGTCCCGGTGCGGCGCACGCGCCAGCTTCTCGATGTGCTCGCGGCGCGCCTCGGCTCGGAGATCGACCTGCACAAGATCGCGCTCGGGGTCCTGTGCCCCCTCCGCGCAGCGCTCGACGGACCGCCGCTCGGGGCGCTCCTGGCGCACCTTCCGCTCTCGCTGGCCCGAGAGATCGCGCACGGCGACGCCGCGGTCGGCCGCCGGGTGCGGTCTCCGGCCGGCGCGGGCGACTACCTTCTGGAGGTGTCGCGGCTCATCATGCAGCCGCCGCCCCGGGCCGCGGCGTATGTCCGCGCGGTCTTCGGCGCGGCGCGCGCGGTGCTCGCGCCCGAGGCCTGGGACGCCGTCGCGTCGAGGCTTCCCCGCGACCTCGCCGAGCTCTGGCGCAGCGCGCGCTGAGCGTCACCCTGCGCGCGCGCACAGCGACGCGGTGACCTGGTGCAGCACGTCGCCCAGCTCGCGGATCGTGTACGGCTTCGAGAGGACACCGCTGAACCCGTACTGCGCGTGGGCGGCCATGATCGGCTCGTCCGAGTAGCCGCTCGAGACGATGGCCGTGACGCCGGGGTCGATGGCGCGGAGCGCCCGGAGCGTCTCCTTGCCTCCGAGTCCCGCCGGCACGGTGAGGTCCATGATCACGACGTCGAACGGGCGGCCCTGCTCCTTCGCGCGCCGGTAGATCGCGATCGCCTCCTCGCCGTTGCGCGCGCACTGCACCGCGTACCCGAGGTGCTGCAGCATCCGTGCGGTTCCGTCCCGGATCATCTCCTCGTCGTCCATGAGGAGGACGAGGCCGCGCCCCTTCTTCGGCATGGCCTGCTCGCGCGGGATGATCGCGGCCGGCTCCGAGGACGTGGGCAGCAGGATCGTGAACGTCGTCCCGCGGCCGACCTCCGAGTCCACGGCGATGTGGCCGTCGTGGCGCTTCACGATCGAGTACGTCGTCGCGAGGCCGAGGCCGGTCCCCTTCTCCTTCGTGGTGAAGTACGGATCGAAGATGCGCGGGAGGTGGTGCTTCGGAATCCCCACGCCGTGGTCCTCGACGACGATCTTGACGTAACGGCCGGGACGGATCGCGAGCCCCGCGAGGCGGTCGCGCCCGTCGGCGGCGACGTTCTCGGCGGAGACCCGGACCGTCCCTCCACCGGGCATCGCCTGCTTCGCGTTGATCACCAGGTTGTCGATCGCCTGCCCGATCTGTCCCTCGTCGACGCTGACCGGCGAGAGATCGTCCGCGATCGAGAACTCGCCGGTGACGTTCGAGCCGCTCAGCGCGAACTCGGCGGAGTCGCGCAGCAGCGGCCCGATCGCCGAGACCCTGCGGATCGGCATGCCGCCCCTCGAGAACGTCGCGAGCTGGGCCACGAGCTTCTGCGCCCGCAGCGCGGCCGCCTCGATGTCCGAGAGCACGTCGTGGATGAGGTCGGGGCGCCTCACCGTGAGCGCGAACGACAGGTTGCCGACGATCGCGGTCAGGATGTTGTTGAAGTCGTGGGCCACGCCTCCCGCGAGGATGCTGATCGAGTCGAGCTTGCTGAGGCGGACGCGCTCGTCCTCCGTCCGCTTGCGTTCGGTGACGTTCCGGACGAGGACGATGATCTGGCTCTCGAGCAACGGCACCAGCCGCGACTCGTAACACTGCCGCGCTCCCTCCACGTCGAGCCCGTACTCGATGGTGACGGGCGATCGCGTCTCGCGGACCGTGCGGAGCGCCTCGTCGAACTTCAGCGCGACCTCCTCGTCCGGGACGGACTGGATCTTCTTCCCCACGAGATCCGCGGCGCCATGGACGACGTCGGACGAGTGTCCGGGCTGACAGCCGAGGATCGTGCCCTCCACGTCGACGCGGAAGATGAGGTCGGGGATGGCCTGGAAGATCGTCCGCATCTCCGAGGTCGCCTGCATGAGCTCCTGCGAGCTGAGCTCGAGCGAGCGCTCGAGCATGCCGCGATCGGCATCGAACTGGTGGTACGCGTCGTCCACCGCCTGCACGAAGCCGTCCAGCTCGGGGGGGACGGACGTTCCTCCCAGGTGCCGCTTGAGCTGCCGCAGCAGCAGGCTGTGGCGTCCTGACATCTCGCTACCATTCCTCGAGAGAGGTGATCGTCATCGTCTGGTTGTGCAGCGCGCACCCGACGCTCGAGCTCAGCGGCGAGATCTCGCCGTACGAGTAGAAGCCCGTCAGGACCGCCTGCGCTCCCAGCACGTCGCGCACGCCCTCCATTTCCTCCTCGGTGCGCTGCTTCAGCACGAGCCTCCGGCCCACGCAGCTGATGCAGATCCCGAGCTGCGGCCCGCGCGCGCCGGTCCCGCGGAGACAGGTCCGCGCGGCGCCCGCGGCGCCGTCGATCAGCCGGTCGAAGTTCGCCTTCATGAGCCGGGCCCAGGCGCCCTCCGGCACGTCGCCGGCGAACGTCATGCTCTGAAGTTCCTCGTCGACCGACAGGATCGTGCGCACGACGGCGTTGGTCGCGTCGCCGGTTCGCAGGCTCAGCGGGAACAGGAGGCCCGTCGCGGGAAGGCCGCTGGCGTGCTCGCCGAGGTACCTCTTGTACAGCTCGAGCGCCGACTTCCCGTCGAGCTCGTACAGTACGTTTCCGCTCGAGCGCGTGATGAGGCGCTCCGGCCCGAACGGGTCCCAGCCGCCGAGGGATCCATAGCCCACGGCGATCCGGTCGCCGTAGATCCCGAGCACTGCGACGATCTCCTTCTGCGCCCGCTCGCCGTGGACGACGAGCGTTTCCTTGAAGCGCTCGCCGTCGCCGGCGAGCCCGCCCGTCACGGTCACGCCCTCGGGCAGCCCGCCGGTGAGCCCTCTCACGAGCTCGCTCCCGTTCACCTTCAGGCCATCGGAGAGGACGAGGACGTGCCGGAGTCCCTCCTTGTCGAGCGCCGCCGCGAGCCGCGCTCCGGCCTGAAGGCTGTCCGCGACGTCCTTGAGGTGGATCGCGGCGCTCCGCGCCGTCGAATGCGCGAAGCGGACCGCGGTGACGACGACCCCGTCGTCCGAGATGGTCGTGCCGCGGATCTCGCCGGAGGTGGTGCAGCCGAACAGCTGCGCGTCCGGATAGAACGATCTGATGTCCGCGAAGACGTCGCCGCTCGAGAGGACCTGCGTCGCCCCGAACACGAACGCGACCTGCGCGGCGTCGCCGGGGCCGCTCGGCACAGCAGCGCGGTCCCATCCGCGAGCTCGTGTCCACGATCTTTGCTCGATCTCCATCAGGCGCACGCGGCGTTTCGTCGCAGGCCAGATTTGCACGATCCCGCCTTCGGAGTCGAAGGGGGTCAGTGAAACCTCACCGAGCGGTTCATGCCGAAGCGCGTCGCGGAAGGCGGACCCTCACCGTCGTCTCGACGTCGGACGCGGTCGCGGTGATCTCGCCGCCGTGGCTCCGGACGATCTCGCGGGCGATGAAGAGCCCGAGCCCGAGCCCCGACGCCTTGCGGCTCCGCTCGTCGGGAGGCTTCGAGAACGGCTCGAACAGGTGCGCGAGGACCTCGGGCGGCATCCCCGGCCCGGAATTTCGCACCGTGAGCGTCACCTCGTCGGCCTCGGGGGAGAGAAGGACGTACACCGGCGTACCCGGGTCGCCGTGGTCCACTGCGTTCGAGACCAGATTCGAGGCGACCTGCTCGAGCCGGTCGGGATCCCACGTCCCGGAGAGGTCTCCCTCCGCGATCACCTGGATCTCGCGATCCGGGCTCCCGGCCCGCAGCTCGTCGACCACGCTGCGCACGACCTCCGCCAGGTTCGCCTCTCGCGGGAGGATCGGGATCCCGGTGCCGAGCCGGGTCCGGGTGTAGGACAGCAGGTCCGCGATGATCCGGCCCATCCGTCCGGCCGACGAACGCATCCGCTCGACCGTGCGGGCCTGCCATCCCTCCAGGCCGCCGCGCTTCATCAGGAGCGCCGCCGACATGTGCACCGCGCCGAGCGGGTTGCGGAGATCGTGGCCGACGACGCCCAGGATCGTGTCGACGGCGCGGCGCCGCCGCTCCGCGTCCGCTTCGACGCGCCGAGCGGTCTCGACCGCGTCCGCCCGCTCGCGCGCGAGCCGCTCCGCGTCCACGATGAGGGCGATGCGATCGGCGGCGGCCCTGAGGAGGAGCAGGGCGCCCTCGTCGAGCGTTCCGTCCCGCGCGCCGAGCAGGACCGCGCCGCGGGTCGTCCCCGCGAGGAGCGGAGCGGCCGCGCCGATCCGCGTACCCCGGGGGAAGGGCGGTCCGGGCTCCTGCGCGAGCCGGAGCGCGCGCGCCGCGAGGGCCTCCGCGCCGAGCCCCCCCTCGATCCGCTGGGGCGCGCCGTCATCGAGACCGACCCCGGCCGCGATCTCGAAGCGCTCACCGTCGGCCAGCAGGAGCGCCGCGCAGGAGGCCTGCGGCACGGCCTCCACCAGGGCGAGGACGAGGCGGCGCGGCGCGTGCTCCTCCGGCTCTACCGCGAGCAGGCGACGGAGGCCGTTCGAGAGCGATCCCTCCTGCCCCGCGGCCGGCGCGTGGTCGGGCTGGAGCGCGTCGTCCTTCACCCCGCCATCGTGGGTGCGAAGCGCGGGCTCGGGAACCCCCCGCGCGGCCGAGCCGCCGTCGCAGGAGCGCCCTGACGCAAGCCGTCGGAACTGCGAAGGATTGCCAGCCGGCGGATGCTGGACGGCGCGGCTTCGGCGCGAGTATGGTGCCGCCGCCGAGCGAGGATGAGCCCGAGAAAGCCGATCACGAAGGTGCTGGTCGCGAACCGCGGCGAGATCGCCGTCCGGGTGATGCGAACGTGTCGCGAGATGCGGCTCGGCACCGTGGCGGTCTACTCGGACGCGGATCGCGGCTCGCTCCACGTGCGCCATGCGGACGAGGCGGTGCACATCGGGGCCTCGCCCGCGCGCGAGAGCTACCTCGCCGTGGACCGCATCATCGACGCCGCGAAGAAGACCGGCGCGGATGCCATCCACCCTGGCTACGGGTTCCTGTCCGAGCGCGCCGACTTCGCGCGCGCCGTCGAGCGGGCGGGGATCAGGTTCGTCGGGCCCCGCCCCGAATCGATGGAGGCGATGGGGGTGAAGACCGCCGCGCGGCGGAGGATGCGCGACGTGGGCGTCCCGACGGTCCCCGGGTCGGAGGGGCCGATCGACGACGAGGCGGACGCTCGCGTCTTCGCCGAGGCGCTCGGGTACCCGGTGATGATCAAGGCCGCCGCCGGCGGCGGCGGCAAGGGGATGAAGCGGTGCGACCGCCCCGCCGACTTCGGTGCCTCATGGGCCTCGGCCCGGCGCGAGTCGAGCGCGGCGTTCGGCGACAACCGGCTCTACCTCGAGAAGTTCCTCGACCGCCCCCGCCACGTCGAGATCCAGATCTTCGCCGACGACCACGGGAACGCCATCCACCTGGGCGACCGCGAGTGCTCCGTGCAGCGGCGGCAGCAGAAGGTCATCGAGGAGAGCCCGAGCTGCGCCCTCGACGGCGAGCTCCGCCGCACCATGGGGGAGGTCGCGGTGCGCGCCGCGAGGGCGGTGGAGTACCGCGGCGCGGGCACGGTCGAGTTCCTGGTGGACGCACAGCGCGCGTTCTACTTCCTCGAGATGAACGCCCGGCTCCAGGTGGAGCACCCGGTGACCGAGATGATCACGGGCCTCGATCTCGTCCGCATGCAGCTCGCGGTCGCGCAGGGCGAGCGCATCCCGTCGCAGGACGAGATCGTGCCGCGCGGCCACGCGATCGAGGCGCGGATCTACGCGGAGGATCCGGCGAAGGCGTTCGTCCCGTCGCCGGGGAAGATCACCTACCTGCGCGTGCCGGGCGGTCCGGGCGTCCGCGACGACTCCGGCGTGTACGCGGGCTGGGTGGTGCCCCACCACTACGATCCGCTCGTCTCGAAGCTCGTCGCCTGGGCGCCGGCGCGCAACCTCGCGATCGACCGGCTGGTCCGCGCGCTCGGGGAGTACACGGTCCACGGGATCACGACGAACGTGGCGTGGCTCGTGGCGGCGCTCGAGCACCCGGCGTTCCGCTCCGGCGACTACGACACCGGCTTCTGCGCCGAGCACGCGAAGGAGCTGCTCCGCTCGCCCGATCGGGCGTGGGAGGAGGTCGCGCTCATCGCGGCCGCGGTCTCGGCGTTCAAGAAGGACCACGACGAGGCGGAGGCCTCGGCCGCACGCACCGGCGCGGCGGGGGGCTCCGCCTGGTCGCGGCTCGGGCGCGCACGCGGGCTGCGGGGAGGGGCGCGGTGAGCACGTACGTCGCCCTGCTCGACGGCGGCAAGCGCGAGGAGCCGGTGGAGGTGCGCCGCACCGGGCCTGGCGTCTACGAGGTGAAGCTTCGGGGCAAGGTCCACGTCGTCGACGCGTACCGGCACGACTACGGGACGCTCTCGCTCGTGATCGACACCGCGAGCTACAGCGCGATGCTGGACTGGCGCGATACGAAGGTGAACGTGCGCCTCCGCCACGCGATCATCCCGCTCGAGGTGCTCGACGAGCGGAGGCTCCGGCTCCGGCGCGTGGTGGCGAAGCTCACGGCGGATGGACCCCAGACCGTCACCGCGCCGCTCGCGGGCAGGGTCGTGAGGGTGCTCGCCCGGGTCGGCGACGCGGTGCAGGCGGGTCAGGCCCTCGTGGCCGTCGAGGCGCTCGAGATGGAGAACGAGATGCGATCCCCGAAGGACGGCCGGCTCGTCGAGGTCCACGTCACGGAGGGGCAGGCGGTCGAGGGGAACGCGAGGCTCTGCACCGTCGAGTGACACGCGGCGGCGCTTTTCGGCGTACACGAGGAGTCATCCCATGGCGGACAAGAAGAAGTGGCTGGACGGCACGTACGGGAAGGCCGTCAAGAAGGCGCCGGAGCGGCGCGCGCGGTTCGAGACGTCGTCCGGGATCCCGGTGGATCCCGTGTACGCCGCCTCCGACGTGAAGCCCGCGCTCGAGGAGCGGCTCGCGCTCCCCGGCGAGTACCCGTTCACGCGCGGGGTGCAGTCCACGATGTACCGCGGCCGGTTCTGGACGATGCGCCAGTACGCGGGCTTCGGCACCGCCGAGGAGTCGAACAAGCGGTACCACTACCTGCTCAAGTCCGGGCAGACGGGCCTCTCGGTCGCGTTCGACCTGCCGACGCAGATGGGCCACGACTCGGATCACCCGCGCGCGCACGGCGAGGTCGGCAAGGTCGGCGTCGCGATCGACTCGATCGAGGACATGGCGATCCTCCTCGACCGCATCCCGCTCGGCGAGGTGTCCACGTCGATGACGATCAACGCGACGGCGCAGCATCCTGCTCGCGCTGTACCAGGCGGTCGGCGAGAAGCAGGGGGTCGTCTCCGGCCGACCTCCAGGGCACGATCCAGAACGACATCCTGAAGGAGTACGCGGCGCGCGGGACGTACATCTATCCGCCGGAGCCGTCGCTGCGGCTCATCACCGACATCTTCGCGTACACCGCGAAGGTCATGCCGAAGTGGAACCCGATCTCGATCTCCGGCTACCACATCCGCGAGGCGGGCTCGACCGCGGTGCAGGAGGTCGCGTTCACGCTCGCGGACGGGATCGCCTACGTCGACGCCGCGGTGAAGGCCGGGCTCGACGTCGACGTGTTCGCGGGCCGGCTCTCGTTCTTCTTCAACGCGCACAACGACCTCCTCGAGGAGGTCGCGAAGTTCCGCGCCGCGCGGCGGCTGTGGGCGCGCATCATGAAGGAGCGGTTCAAGGCGAAGGATCCGCGCTCGACGATGCTGCGCTTCCACACGCAGACCGCCGGCTCGATGCTGACCGCGCAGCAGCCCGACAACAACATCGTCCGGGTGACGATCCAGGCGCTGGCGGCGGTCCTGGGCGGCACGCAGTCGCTCCACACGAACTCCCGCGACGAGGCGCTCGGGCTCCCGACCGAGGCGTCGGCGCGGATCGCGCTCCGGACGCAGCAGATCATCGCCAACGAGTCGGGCGTGGCGGACGTGATCGATCCGCTCGGCGGCAGCTACGTCATCGAGTCGATGACGGACGAGATCGAGGGGCGGGCCCGCGCGTACATCGAGAAGATCGACGGCATGGGCGGCATGGTGCAGGCGATCTCGAAGGGCTACGTGCAGCGCGAGATCCAGGAGGCGGCCTACACCTGGCAGAAGAAGGTCGAGGCGAAGGAGCAGGTCGTCGTCGGCGTCAACGCGTACAAGGCGGACGATCCGCCGGTCACGGTGATGAAGGTGGATCCCGCGCTCGAGGAGCGGCAGGTCGCGACCCTGAAGGCGTTCCGGGCAAAGCGGAACGGCACCGCCGTGAAGCAGGCGCTCGAGGCCGTCCGCGCGGGGGCGAAGGGCAAGGACAACCTCATGCCGATCATCCTCGCGGCGGTGAAGGCGGAGGCGACCCTCGGCGAGGTCTCCGACGCGCTCCGCGACGTGTTCGGCGAGTACCGGGAGACGGTGGTACTCTGATCGGCCGTTGAGCGACGAGAAGCAGAAGCCTCCGCCCACGGGGCCGTCCGAGTCTGCCGGCTCCCCGCCCAAGCTCGAGCGGGTCCCCGCAGGCTACCGGCCGCCGCCGGGGATCCGGTCGTCCGCCCTCGAGGCGCCGCCGCCGCGACCGTCCGTCGCCGCCGCACCTGCTTCCGCCGCACCTGCTTCCGCCGCACCTGCTTCCGCCGCACCTGCTGCCGCTGCCCCGCGGCCGCCTCCGCCCGCGCCCGCCGCCGGTGCGCCGGGCGAGGCAGGGCGCGTGCCCTCGCCCGCGGTGCGCGCGGGCGCGGCTCCGGTGTCGTCGTACGGACTCGCCGCCCGCCACGTGGGCGCGGACGCGGCGATCGCGGCGGGCCTCGCTCACGAGGGATCGCTCGCGACCGAGAGCGCGATCTACCTCTTCGCGCTCGCGGCCGCGGTCCAGGCGACGGGGCGGCTCACGCTCACCCCCGAGGGCCGATCGTTCGCGCTGACCTTCCGCCGCGGAACCGTCGAGCACGCGCGCGTCGAGCGATCCGGCGGATGACCTCGGCCGCTTCCTCGTCCGGAAGGGCGCCCTGAAGCCGGACGCGCTGGCGCGCGCCGAGGCCGGCAAGGCGGCTCGAGGCGGGGATCTCGCCTCGACGCTCATCGCCGAGCGGCTCGTGAATTCCGCCGACGTCGCATCTCTCCTGCAGGAGCACGGGGTGCAGCTCGTCCAGCGGGCCCTCGTCTCGGAGGGGGGCGGCTGGTCGTGGAGCCCGGAGGCGGCGCCGCCGCCCGGCGCATTCCCGCTCGGCCCTCCGTTCGCGATGCTGTGCGCCGCGGTGCGAACGCTCGACGCGACCGCGCTGATGCGGCGGCTCGGCGAGCCGCGAGCAGCGGCGTGCCGTCTCGTGTCGGCGGGCGGATCAGGATCGAGGACCTCCGGCTCACGCCGCAGGAGACCCGTGCGGCTGGGCTCTTCGATGGCTCCCGCAGCACGCGTGAGATCGCCGCCGCGAGCCCGACCGAGGCGCTCCTCGTGCTGCGCATGGCGGTCCTCCTCGGCGAGGTGGAGCTGCTCGCGTTCGGGGCCGCGCGCAGGAGCGATCCGTGGGCGCCCCCGCCCCGCCGCCGCCCGGCGCCGCCCCGTCGGCTGCGGCGCCCACCCCGGCGAAGGCACCCGCCCCGCCGACGCTCCGCGCTGCGGCTCCGGCGGGCCCCGCGCCCACAGTGAAGCCGGCGGCGAAGCCCGCCACGGCCACGGCCACGGCCACGGCCACGGCTGCGGCGACGCCGCGACCGCCGGTCGCGTCCAGGCCCGCCGCTCCGGTGCCGACCGCGGGGAAACCCGCCGCGATCCCCGCGCCCGCGGCGGTCCCGCCGAAGCCCGCCGCGCTCGACCGGGCGTCGCTCGAGGCACTCCAGGCGAAGCTCGCCGGCGCGGACCACTTCGCCGTCCTCGGCGTGAAGCAGGACGCGCCGGGAGGGCAGATCAAGGTCGCGTACTTCCAGCTCGCCAAGACCTACCACCCGGACGCGGTCCCGGCGGACGCGTCGCCGGACGTGAAGAAGCTGTGCGCCGACGTGTTCGCGAAGGTGAGCGAGGCGTGGTCGGTGCTCGGCGACGAGGTGCCGCGCGCCGCTTACATCGAGAAGCTCAAGGGCGGCGGGACGGCCGAGGTCGACGTGATGAACATCTTCGAGGCCGAGAACGTGTTCCAGGCCGCGACGATGCTCGTGAAGGCACGCAAGTACGACGATGCGGCGCCGGAAGTTCGACGAGGCGATGAAGCTCAACCCCGACGAGCCGGAGTTCGGGATGTGGAAGGCCTGGTGCGATTTCCTCCTCGCCGCCGACAGGAAGAAGGCGATCGCGGCGCGCCAGCTCCGCCATCGAGGCGGGCCTCAAGAAGAACCCGCGCTGCGCTCAGGGGTACCTGTTCCTCGGCCAGATGGCCAAGCTCGCGGGCGACCTCGCCCTCGCCGAGAAGCACCTGAGAGCGCGGCCTCGCCGTGGCGCCCGATCACGCGCGACCTGCAGCGCGAGCTCAAGTACCTCGAGAAAGTAGGAGCGCCCCACCGTGCCGGAATCGACGAACCCGAAGAAGCGTGCGCTCATGGTGTCGACGAAGCTCCGCAAGGCGCTGCGCGCTGCCGGGCACCACCTCTCCCCCGTCGTGCAGGTCGGGAAGGAGGGCGTGACGGAGGCGGTGCTCGCGCAGCTCCACGACCAGCTCGCCGCGCACGAGCTCGTCAAGGTGCGGATCGGGACGGAGAGCCCGGAGGACCGGTTCGAGGCGGCCGAGCGGCTCGGCGCCGCGGCGGGCGCATCCATCGCGCAGATCCTCGGGCGCACCGTGCTCGTCTACCGGCGCCACCCCGAGAAGCCGAGGTTCGAGAAGTGAGCTGAGGTCCCTGCGCTGAAGCCCGTTCAGTGCAGCTCGTCGGTCGGGGCGTCCGCGTCGGCGCCGAACCGGCGGCGGGCGGCCTCGAGGTCCTCCTCGTCGGCGAGCCCCTTGTCGAGCAGGACGAGCTCCGCGACCTCGGTGCGCGCGAGCGCACCCGCCACGTCCTGCTCCGCGGCTGCCACGCGCGCCGACAGCTCGTTCACACGATCTGACAGACCGGAGACCTCCGTGAGCAGCCCGCGGACACGGCGGACGAGGAGGAAGGAGAGCACGGAGACCCCTGCGAGCGCGGCGGTGGCGAGCGCGTTCATCCTTCGCGCATGCTACCGGCCCCGGGAGGGGCGTACAAGGGAGCGACCGCCCGCCGCGGCCCCACCTCGCCGCACCTCGCACGCGAAGCTCGTCGCGTGCCCGGGTCGCCGGTATCCTCGTCGCGGTGCCCCGGGTCAACGTGACGCTCGCGGTGAAGCGGCTCGTACGCGACCTCGCGACGCGCGTGCCCGAGCTGTCGCACGTCCGCGCGGGGCGCGTGCTGGTCGTTGCGGGCGAGGCGCGCCGGGCGTCGCGCGCGACCATCCGGCCGGCGCACTTCAAGGAGACCCGCGCGCGCGCGGGCGCCGGCACGCGGGAGAAGCCGCTGATCCGCGTGAAGGGGCGGAAGATCCTCTACGTGATCACGCTCCGGCCGCTCTGGTTCCTCGAGTCGAGCCCGCGCGAGCGGATCGGCACGATCGTCCACGAGCTCTACCACGTCTCTTCGCGCTTCGACGGCACGCTCCACCGCGGCCGGCGCCACTCGCGCCTCCCGCTCGCGAAGTACAACCGGCGCGTCCGGGTGCTCGTCGAGCGCTACCTGGCGCTCGCGCCGGAGGAGATCGTCGCTCCCTTCTCGATGCACGGCGTGGTGAGGGCGCGGATGTGGCTCGAGCGACCCGGCGGCTTCTACCGCGGCGACGAGTACCGCGGCAGGCGCATCTACACCGAGAAGCAGCTCTTCTACGGCCCGGTGCGGATGATCACGCGCCGGCGCCCGAAGTCCCCGTAGACGGCGCGTCCCCCGCGCTCGGCTCGGCCCGCGTGTGGAGGCTCTCGCCGTGCGCGTCCATCGTCACCACCGCCGGGAAGTCCTTCACCTCGACGTCCCAGATCGCCTCGGTGACGCCGAACTCGTCGAGCATGTGGACGCCGTGTACGCGGATCACCCGGCGGGCGAGGGTCACGGCGAGCCCACCGGCCGCGTGGAGGTACACTGCTCCGTGCTCGCGCAACGCCGCGAGCGTCTTCGGGCCCATGCCGCCCTTGCCGATGACTCCGCGCACGCCGTATCGGGCGATCACGTCCGCCTGCCAGGGTTCCTCGCGCATCGAGGTGGTCGGGCCCGCCGCGACGAACCGCCAGCCGCCGGTGCCCGGGTCCTGCGCCACCACCGGTCCGCAGTGATAGATGAAGCGGCCCTCCACGAGCGCCTTCACCCGCTCGTCGAGCCTGCTTCACGAGGTACCGGTGCGCGGCGTCACGCGCCGTGAGGAGTCGGCCGGAGATGAGGACCTCGTCGCCGACGCGCAGTTCGCGGATCCGTTCCGCGGTCACGGGAAGCTCGATCAGGATGGACAAGGAAACCTCGGAGGGCCTCGCCTCGCGGTTCGGTGGGCGGGCACATGTTCGCACCTTCCCGGTGGCTGGGGACCGCCGTTCCGCACCGGAAAGGTTCCTTGCGCCTGGGGGAGGGCGCGGTCTATCTCCAAGCGGGGCATGCGCGGCCGAACGACATCTAAGGTTGCGATCCTGACCGGCGGCGGCGACTGCCTCGACGCGACCATCCGCGCGGTGGTCATGAGGTGCGAGCAGCGCGGGTTCGAGCCTCGGAGGCACCATCTCCGGGTGACCGCCGGGACCGCCGACCCGTGAAGCGCGAGATCCGCCTCCCCCTCACCGTGCAGGGACGCCTCGACCGCGCCCTCGCCGACGCGCTCGGTCTCGGCCGCGCCGCGGTGAAGCGCGCCTTCCAGCTCGGGGACGTACGCGTCGGTGGACGCCGCGCGCGCGCGAGCGACATCGCGGTGCCCGGGGCGAACGTCGAGGTCGAGCTCGAGCTCCCCGCCGGACCCCCCGCGCCCGAGCCGGACGCGCCGCTGCGGGTGCTGCTCGAGCATTCGCGGCTCCTCGTGACCGACAAGCCGGCGGGCGTCGCGGTGCACCCCCTCGCGCCCGGCGAGGGCGGCACGCTCGCGAACGCGGTCGTCGCACGGTATCCGGAGTGCGCAGGCGCCTCGCCCGATCCGCGCGAGGGCGGGGCCGTGCAGCGGCTCGATGTCGGGACGAGCGGCTGCGTCGTGTTCGCGCGCGATCGCGAGGCATGGGAGGAGATCCACGCCGCGCTCCGCGCCCGGCGCGTCGAGAAAATCTATCTCGCGCTCGTCCAGGGCCGCCTCGCCGCGGGGGGCGTCCTCTCCGTCCCGCTCGCGCAGCGCGGCGGGAGGGCGATCCCCGCGCCCGACGACGTCGCGTCGGAGCGGCTCGCCGCGAAGGGCGCGAGCGTGCGGCCGGCGGAGACCCATTACGAGATCCGGCGGGCCTTCGAGCGGTTCACGCTGCTCGAGGTGCGGATCGTGACGGGGGTGATGCACCAGATCCGCGCGCAC
This sequence comes from uncultured delta proteobacterium, assembly GCA_963721145.1. Classification (GTDB taxonomy): domain Bacteria; phylum Myxococcota; class Myxococcia; order Myxococcales; family Anaeromyxobacteraceae; genus Anaeromyxobacter. The sequence goes on from CAVRIC010000002.1 coordinate 2,297,299, forward strand.
CTCGCCTACCTCGGGCATCCGGTGGTGGGCGATGCCCAGTACGGCGGCGCGTCGCCGACGCCGGAGGGGCTCGCCCGCCCGTTCCTGCACGCAGCGCGGATCGCGCTCGAGGCGCCCGGCGGCGGCCGGATCGAGGCGGAGAGCCCGCTTCCCCCGGACCTCCAGCGGGTCCTCGCGCAGCTCGGATAGGTCGGACGGCGCCCGTTCGCGCCGATCCGCTCGCGACGAGGATCATGAGCGCGCAGTCCGCCTGGGGGCACCGCCCGGAGGCGCTGCGCGCAGGCGCGCAAACGATCAATCCGCCGCCGCGCGCGTATGGGCAGAATGCGGGCGCGGAGCCCGGACCGTCGGCACCGCCAGGTAGCCGGCGGAAAATTCGGGCGACGCGCACCATCGGGCCTCTCGCCTTCCGCGCGTGTGCCCGCAACCATCGCTCGCGCCGAGCACCGCCGAAGGGCCGGTGCCCCGGGCGGCCAGCGCGTGCCGCCAAGCGGCCCGATGCAAGCGGTGGGCGTCTCCGGCCGGCTGGCGCTCACGCACCGCTGGCCGAGGGCCGTGAGCGCGCAGTCCGCCCGGGGGCACCGCCCGGAGGCGCTGCGCGCAGGCGCGCAAGCGATCAACCCGCCGCCGCGCGCGTGGCGGGCCGGAACGCGGGCGCGGAGCCCGGACGCCGGCACCGCGAAGCGGAGTGCCGGCGAAAATTCGGGCGACGCGCGCAATCGGACCTCACGCCTCCCGCGCGTGTGCCCGCGACCATGGCTCGCGCCGAGCACCGCCGAAGGGCCGGTGCCTCGGGCGGCCAGCGCGTGCCGCCGAGCGGCCCGATGCAAGCGGTGTCCGGACCGGCCAGCGCGCCCGGCGCGTGGGTCTGGGGGAAACGGCGCGCCCCGCGCCGGAAGGTTCCGGGCGGGGCGCGGCGGCGCAGCTCTCGAAGGATGGTCCTACTGCTTCTGGACGCCGGCGACCTTGGCGACCTCTTCGGCGTAGGTTCTCCTGCTTCTTCTCGAGCCCCTCGCCGAGGACGAAGCGGGCGAAGCGGCGGATCTGGATGTTCTCGCCGATCTTCGCGACCGCGTCGGTGACGACCTCCTGGATCTTCTTCTTGTCGTCCTTCACGAAGGGCTGCTCGAGCAGGCAGTTCATCTCGTAGAACTTCTCGAGCTTGCCCGTCGCGATCTTCTCCAGGATCGCCTCGGGCTTCTTCTGGTCGCGCATCTGGGCCTTCGCGATCTCCAGCTCCTTCGCGACGATCTCGGCGCGGGACCTCCTCGCGCCGGACCTAGAGCGGGGCGGCGGCGGCGATCTGCATCGCCAGGTCCTTCACGAGCGCCTGGAAGCCGTCGTTGCGCGCGACGAAGTCGGTCTCGCAGTTCACCTCGACGAGCACGCCGATCTTGCCGCCCATGTGGATGTAGCTGGCGACGGCGCCCTCGGTGGCGGCGCGCGACGACTTCTTGGCGGCGGCGGCGAGCCCCTTCTTGCGGAGCAGCTCCTCGGCCTTGCCGCAGTCGCCGCCGGCCTCGGTGAGCACCTTCTTGCAGTCCATCATGCCGGCCCCGGTCTTCTCCCGGAGCTCCTTCACCGCCTGCGCGCTGATCTCGGCCATCTCTGTCTCCTCGTCTTCGAAAAAGTGTAGGGGGGCGGGCCCGCAGCGGCCCGCCCCCGGATCCGTGGATTCCGGGTGCGGCGCTACTCCTTCGGCGGCCTCGGCGGCGGCCGGCGCTCGGGAGCGGCCGGCGCACCTCGCCCTTGCGGACGACCTCGACGTTCGCGCTGGCGCGCGCCGCGGTCCTCGCGCGGCTCGCGCCGCTGGCCGCGCGCGACCACCGCGGTCGCGGCGGTCCTTCAGGCCGCGCTCGCTGGCGGCGTCGCGGTCTTCCTCGCCCGCCGCGCTCGTCCTGGCCGCCGTGCTCGGCGACCCAGGCGCCGTAGCGCGCCTTGCCCTCGACGCAGGCCTCGGCGACCTTGCCGGTGAAGAGCCGGATGGAGCGGATGGCGTCGTCGTTGCCCGGGATGACGTAGTCGATGCCCTCGGGATCGCAGTTCGTGTCGACCACCGCGACCACCGGGATGCCGAGCCGGTTCGCCTCGTGGACCGCGATGTGCTCCTTCTTCGTGTCGATGACGAAGACGGCGGCCGGCAGCCGCGGCATCTCCTTGATGCCGCCGAGGTTCTTCTCGAGCTTCTCGCGCTCGCGCTCGAGGGAGGCGACCTCCTTCTTCGGGAGGCGCTCGTAGGTGCCGTCCGCCTTCATCTTCTCGATGGTCTTGAGCCGCTCGATGCCCTGTCTTGACCGTCTTGAAGTTGGTGAGCGTGCCGCCGAGCCAGCGGTTCGTGACGAAGAACTGCCGGAGCGGCTGGCCTCCTCGCGGACGGCGTCCTGCGCCTGCTTCTTGGTGCCGACGAAGAGGACCGAGCCGCCCTTCGCGACCGCGTCCGAGACGAAGCGGAGCGCGCGAGCGGGCGAGGCCGACCGTCTTCTGCAGGTCGATGATGTAGATGCCGTTGCGGGCGCCGAAGATGTACGGCTTCATCTTCGGGTTCCAGCGCTTGGTCTGGTGGCCGAAGTGGACGCCCGCCTCGAGGAGCTGCTTCATCGTGATGGCGGTGCCGCCCGCGCCGAGGGCGGCGGCCATCGCTCGCTCTGCGGCTGCGGGCGGCCGCCTCGGGGGCGGGCGCGGGAGGGGTCTGCGGCTGCTGCTGCGTTTCCTGCGGCTGCTGCGTTTCCATGGTCTCTCCGGTTGTTCCGCCACTCCCCATGTCCACGGACGCGCCGAACACCCCGGGAACGCTGGAGCCGTTCGCGGGAGCACCGGGGCGCGCCGATGCGGAGGAGTGTGTGAATTTGACTCCGAATCCGCCCTCGCGGGCGGACCACCACGCCAAAACTGCGCGGGGGGACGGTCACTTAACACACGGAACGGGCGGCCGCAAGCGACCGGGTGGAGCCGCGGCCTCCCCGAAATCGCCCGTTCCCACCGATGCTTGGGCGCACGACGGGCTGGCGCTTTCGTCGCGAGCAGGAGAGGACGACGAGCTCTCTCCCCCGCAGCCCAGCCATGCGACCGTGCGCGAGCCGCTCCGAGGCATCGAAGCGGATCTCCCGTGCCCCGTCCCCGCCACGGCGCCAGGCGCCGGATCACGAAGCGACTGTCGCACTCGCCCGAGGAGGCGCGACGCACCGCGCGTCGCCGCGCCCCGCGCGTGGACCCCGCCGCGTCTCCGGCTCGACGGCCCGGGTCCGACGACGACCGCCGTCGATGCGGTGCGTCACGCACGGTGAGCGCCGAAAAACGTCTCCGGCACGCGCGGTACCCCGATCGCGGGACAGGCGAGCCCATCTCCGAGACGCGCCAAGACAATTACGACCACGTGGCTTGATTGGAAGTGACGGTTGCGACGGAGCTGCACGCGACGCTTGCGATCCGTTTCTCGATCACCTACACGCTCCGTACGCAACTCTCGGGGTGAAGTCTGAACCGAATTGAACTCGGGGTCCTGGAGCGCGCCGTGTTTCGCTTCCGCGCAGATCGGAGCTCCAGGCAGGCGCGGCCGCGGCCGTGTCTCACGATCGCCGTGCTCGCCCTGCTCGCCGGTTGCTCGCGTTGTGGTCGCGACGGCAGCCGCGTCCTGGCGCGCTACGACGGCGGCGAGGTGACCGCCGAAGAGGTGCAGCGCGAGTCGAGCCGCCTGCCTCCCGCCCTGAGGTCGCAGTTCGACACCGACGCGGGCCGGAGGGAGTTCGTCGCGTCGCTCGTCGACAAGCGGCTGCTCGTGAAGGAGGCGGAGCGGCGCGGATACGCCGAGGACGCGGAGATCAGGCGACAGGTCCGCGAGCTGCGGGAGCGCCTCGTCGTGCAGGCGCTGCTGGCGGCGGAGGAGAAGAAGGCGGGTGCCGCGAGCGAAGCCGAGCTGCGCGCCTGGTACGAAGCGCATCGGGGCGAGCTGAGCCAGCCGGCGCGCGTTCGAGTCGGTCGCGTCCTCGCCCGCGCTGCACCGAACGCGAGCCCGGCCGAGCGTGCGCGGGCGCGCTCGCGCGCCGAGTCGTTCGCCTCGCGCTTGCGGCGCGGAGAGCCGTTTCAACGCGTCGCCGCGGATGGTGACGGACCGGAGAAGGCGCACGGCGGGGAGTTCGGGCTCGTCGCTCGAGGCGGCCGCGATGCGCCGCTCGAGCGTGCCGCGTTCGCGCTCCAGTCGCCCGGCGAGGTGTCGGCGGTCGTCGCGTGCGAGGACGGGTTCGCCGTGCTGCGGCTCGTCGAGCGGCGCGAGGCGCGGGTCCCGCCTTTCGAGGAGGTGCGCGGCGAGGTGGCCAATCGCCTCGAGCCGCTTCGGAAGCGGAAGGCGTTCGACGCGCTCGTCGAGAGCCTGAGGAGCGGAGGGAAGGTGGAGCTCCAGGTCGCGGAGGCAAGACGGTGAAAGGTCCGGGGGGGGGACTTGAGCGGCGGACCGTCACCTCTCCGTAGGTACGCGATCGCCTGTGCGGCCATGGCCGCGCTCGCGACCCACGCGGGCGTCGGCGATCCGCCGCGGATCGCGTGGGCGTACCCGCTCGTTCCGCTCGCGGTGGGCGACGCGGCGGTGGACCTCGGCTTCGACGTCGAGGGCCAGCCGCGGCAGCTCGCCGTCACGATCCGCGGCGACTCCGGCACCGGCGGAACGTTCGTGTCGCTGGCGAACGCGGTGATCGATCGCGACCAGGCCGGCGCCGTTCCCTTCCACGTCCGCATCCCGCTCGCGGCGGCGTTCCCGCCGGACGGGAAGCTCGTCATCACCGCCGCGCCGATCTCCGCCGACGGAACCCGGTCGCCCGCGCAGACCTTCACGTTCGACGCGAGCGCGCCGCCGCCGGCCTTCGCCGACCCCCCGGTGTCCGTGCAGCCGGACACGAGCGGCAACATCGTGGTCCAGGTCGGCTACGAGGGCGCTGTGGCGACGGGCGAGGTGTCGCTGCTGGGCGTGTCGGCCCAGGCGCTGCGAGCGGCGAACGGGAATCTCCGCGAGGCGGAGCCCGCCGCGTTCGCGGTCGAGCGAGGGCTCGTCGCGCGGCCCCGGGAAAGCGCGCCGGGCAAGATCTCGTTCGTCGTACCCCGCAACGGGCGCCTGATCCCGTTCGACGGCGTCGTCATCGCCGACGTCGCGCTGCGCGACCCATTCGGTCGGACGATCCATTCCTCGGCGGTAGAGTTCACCAACTCCGAGGCGTTCGACCGCATCCTCTCCGTGGAGGCGCGGCCTTCCTCGCTCGTCATCCCCGCCGCATACGGCGCCCGGGAGCAGCTGCGTGTCTCCGGCTACTTCGCGCGCGGCGGCGAGACGGATCTCACCGGGGCGGGCAAGGGCGTCACGTACGCCGTCCAGGCGGGTGACGGTGTCGTCGCCGTCACGAGCAGCGGCGAGGTGCTCGCCCTGAAGCGCGGCGAAGCGGATGTCCGCGTCTCCTACGGTGACGCGTCCACGCTGGTCCACGTCATCGTCGCCTCCGACACCACGCTGGACCGAATCACCCTGACCCCGTCCGGTCCGTCGAGCACCATCGGCCGGGTCGGGGGGTCGCTGGATTTGATCGTCACCGGGACCGTCAAGCTTCCGGAGGATCCCGCCTGCGTCGCGGCCGGTTGTACGTTCGTCGAGCGAACCGTCGATCTCACCGACGGCGCGACGGGGACGGTCTACCTCTCCGGCGATCCCGGCATCGCCGTCGTGTCCCCGAACGGCCGCGTGACCTCGAAGCGCCCGGGCACGGTCACGGTCACGGCGACGCACTCCGCGCTGTCGGCGAGCATCGTCGTGGATGCCGCCGACGGCGATCCGGAGGTCACGCTGATCGCACCCGCCTCGGTGGTGGCGGGGACGACGTTCGAGGTGAAGGCCGTCGCGAGCGACGACGTCGGCGTCGCGAAGGTGGAGTTCCTCCTGAACACGGTGCCGGCGGCGGAGAGCGCCGTTCCTCCGCACTCGATACGCCTGACCGCTCCGCCGTATGCCGGCTCGGTGATGCGCCTCGGCGCGAGGGTGACCGACACGTACGGGCACCACGTCGTGTCGACGACCGTGGAGGTCAAGGTCACCGATCCGCGCGCGCCCTGGAGCAACGGGCCCGTGTGGAAGGCGCCCGCGGCCGGGGCGATGCTGATCCAGGGGGTTCCGCAAGTCCTCCGCGTTGCCAGTGATCGCGGGTTCCCGAGCGTCGACGACTACCAGGTGGTCCGCTTCTCCGTGGACGATCGCCCGATCGGCCAGGCCCTGGCGCCTCGTGTCGAGATGCAGGAGGTGTCCATCCCGGGGCGCACGCCGTATACCGTCGCGACCCCGCTGTGGGAGACGACCTACGTTCCACCGCTCGGCAGCTCCGGAACGAGCGCGTCGATCCGCGCCGAGGCCGTGGATCGGCTGGGCAACACCGTCCACTCCCAGACCCTCCTCGTCCGGATCGTCAGCGACGCCCCGCCGCTCATCACGGTGAACAAGCCGGTCGGGCCCAACGTCGACGCGACCGTCGCTGCGCCACTGGTGTTCGAGGGCACGATCGGGGACGACGCGCTCGCGTTCGGGCTCGACGCGGCCCTGCTCGTCGACGGGGCGTCGGTCGCGAGCGCCCGGCTCACCGCGCCGGGAATCAACGGCTCACCGACGGGCTCGCAGCCGTTCTCGCTCGCGTGGACGCCGCCAGGATCGCTCCTCGGCCGGCGGGTGAAGGTCGAGGTGCAGGCCATCGACTCGGGGCACAACGAGCGCCGGGTCGCGTTCGACGTGCTGATCCGATCCGATCAGCCGCCACAGGTCGCGGTCCTCAGCCCCGTGTCCGAGACCACCGTGCCCATGGGCGCGGAGATCACCCTGACCGCTCGCGTCCTGGACGACAGCCCACCCCCGGTGCAGGTCACCTGGATGGTCGACGGGACCGCAGTCGGCGCCTCGTCCTCGGCACCATACTCGGTCGCGTACCGGGTGCCGGTCCTGGCGCAGAGCGCGACGCTCGTCATCGAAGCCGTCGCGCGCGACTCTGCGGGGAACGAGGGGCGCTCGTCCGCCAAGCTCAACGCCAGCACGGACGCGACGCCGCCGTCCGCGTCGATCGTCACGCCGAAGAACACGGCCGACGTCCCGACGTCCCAGAACCTCCTCATCACGGCGGCCGGGCTGGACGACGTGGGCGTCGTCCGCGTCGAGATCCTCTTCGACGACCAGGTGGTCTTCGAGGACAAGTCCCCCGCCCAGAACGCGGGAGAGAAGGGATCGTTCCTCGTCCACCACGTCATCGACGCGCTGAACCTGGCGGGCGGGGGCGACCACCGGATCTCCGCGCGCGCCTACGACGCGTCGGGGAACGTCGGCCGCGCGCCGGAGGTGCTCATCCACACGCACGCCGACAAGCCTCCCACGGTGTCGATCGTGTCCCCGCTGGCCGCAGCCCAGGTGACCACCGGCACCACGGTGGACGTCCTGGTCGAGGCGTCGGACGACGTCGCCGTCTCGCGCGTCGAGCTCTTCGATGGAGCGGTGCCGGTGGGGACCGTGGACCTCGTCCCGCCGTACCGCTTCACGTACGCGGCGGCCGGTGCGCCGCGCACGGTGAAGCTGCGGGCCGTGGCGACCGACTGCGCCGAGCCACCGCAGACGAGCACCCACGAGATCGACGTCCAGATCGTCAAGGACTCGCAGCCACCCGCGGTCGCGTTCCGCTCTCCGAACGATGGGGACCGGGTGTTCGCCGGACGAACGCTGGAAGTCGAGGTGGCCGCGTCGGACAACGTGCGCGTGACCTCCGTCGACCTCCGCGTCGACGGCCTCTCGCAGGGCGCTCCGTATCGCCGCGACACCGGATCGCCGTACGACGTGTTTCGCTGGCGCGTTCCGGTCCCAGCGTCGGCCGCGGATCATCCGCTGTCGCTCCGCGCCATCGCCACGGACTCGGCCTCGCTGACCGCAGAGCGTACGCTCGTGCTGCACCCGGTCGCGGACGCGCCGCCGCAGGTGACGCTGCTGGCGCCTCCCGCGGGCGCGTCGTACCGGGAGGGCGAGGACGTCAAGGTCGCGTACACGCTCGCCGACGACGACGGCGTGATCGGAGTCGTCGGGCTGTCGGGGGACGTCAGGCAGGGATCGCTGCCCACGACGGGAGCGCCGCTCGACACCTCCGGCGAGAAGGTCCTCGTGGTGTGGGCCCCGATCGTCTCGCAGGGCCAGCCGCCCACGATCGGCATCGTCGCACGCGACACGATGGGCCAGGACGGGCAGGCGACCGTGTCGCTGTCGATGGAGCTCGACACGGAGGCGCCGTCGGCGGTCCTGACCGCGCCGGTTCCCGATCCGAACGGGCCGATCCAGGTGAAGGCCGGGGGATCGCTGGGCGTCAGCGTCGACGTGGGTGACGACGTCCGCGTGAAGCGCGTCGCGGTGCTGGTCGACGGGATCGAGATCGCGCTTCCCGACGGGAAAGAGGTCCTCGTCCCCCGCAACGAGCGGTTCGACGAGACCCGCACGCCGAACCCGCTCGGCCCGGGCGACATCCTCGTCTCGCGCCGGTACCTGGCCACGTTCCAGGGGACCGCTCCGCTCAAGTCGATCCCGGCCGGGCGACACAAGCTCTCGACGAGGGCCTACGATCCGGCCGGGAACGCGACGTCCACGACCTCGGTGGACTTCGAGATCATTCCGTTCACCGATCGCGAGGCGCCGCTCATCACGTTGAAGATCTGGGGGGCGCCGGACGACGCGCACCTCGTGGCCGGGTCGAAGCTCGATCTCGACGTCAGCGCCTCCGACGACGGCCTCATCCAGCGGCTCACGGTCGAGCTCGACGGCGTGGAGATCCTGTCGGAGCCCGTCGAGCCCCCCCGGGGGAACCTCTGGAAGCGGCTGGTGCTGCAGATTCCGGCGCTCCCGCTGCTCACGGGGTCGAGGCCGATCGTGCTCGTCGCTACGGCGACGGACGCCGCGGGGCACGTGGGCACCACCACCCTCACGCGTGAGCTCGTCCAGGATCAGCCGCCGATGCTCGAGATCCTCGAGCCCATGGCCGGCGCGACGCTCACCGAGGAGCAGCCGGAATGGGCGCGCGTCACGTTCGCGGACGACGTGGGCGTCGTCTCCGGGCTGATCCTCGTCTCGACCATCAAGGACGACCTCCGGCCCGAAGAGGACGGGCTGAGCGTCGCGGACCCGATGGCGCTCGGGTCGACCGTCTCGGGCGTTCGCCTCGACTACTACCTGAATCAGCGGTTCGAGGTGAGCGCCGCCGCGGGCCGCGTCGCGATCGCGGACCGGCGACGCCAGAACATCTTCGGGGAGTCGCCCGGGCTTCTGCGCCTCGCCATCGACGGCCCCGCCAACGGGTCGGCGGTCAGCGCGCAAGTCACCTACAGGTACCGCGTCCGTGCAGGCACCGAGTCGCACCCGCACACGAAGGCGTTTCTCACGGCGAACCCCGGCGGCCGCCGCTCGGTGACGCTCCAGGCTCCGGCCTACGCCGCCGATCTCGGCTTCCCCTACGACGTGCTCGACGTCGAGTCCGTGACGATCGTGTTCGACGGGACGGCCGCCAGCGACGTCCAGGAGGTGTCACTGTCGTACCGCGACGCCTCGGGCGAGGCGCTGCCGCAGGGCCGGGCGCGGGCAGCGGGCGAGCTGTTCGCGCTCGAGCGCGTGAACACCGGCCGCCCGGCGCCGGGGACGCAGAAGGTGTCGCAGCACTTCCGCGTTCCGGCGGGATGGGCGCCGCGATCGATCTGGCTCAGCGCCTCGGGCGTCGACACGGCGGGGGTTCCGGGGCTGATCACAGATACCGACAGCCACTCGACGCAGCCGGATCAGGTGGCGCCCAAGGTCGCGCTCTCCATCCTCCCGCCCTACGGCGAGACCGTCGTCGAGAACGCGCCGTTCACCGTCCACGTCCAGCACACCGACAACGTCACGGTGCAGCACCTCGACCTGCTCGCCGACGGCGCGGTGCGCGCGTCGTACGATCCGTTCCTCGGGAGCCGCTCCTCCGACGTCGTGATGACGATCCCCGCGGCTTCGGCCACGCCAGTCGCGCTCACCTGCATCGCGCAGGACCGGGCGGGCAACGCGACGCTGACCGATCCGCTGTACGTGACCGTCGTGCCCGATGCGGCTCCGACGGTCCGGTTCGTCTCCGCGTACTCGAGTGTCGAAAACGTCAGCCAGACCGAGCTCCAGACCGGCTACGTTCGGCTGCTGCAGGCGGTCCGGGCATACATCGGCCTGACGGTGCACGACGACGTCGGAATCAGCTCCATCGCGGTCGAGTACGAGGGGACCGAAATCCTCAACCAGACGTTCACGTATCCCGTCCGCGACTACAACCCATACGTCTCGGTGCAGCCGCCGGTCCGGGCCGACGGGACGCCCACCGTGCTCGAGGTCATCGTCCACGACGGCGTCGGGCACGAGACGCGGGCGCGCCTCATCATAGAGACCCGTCAGCCCAGCTCGCCGGCGCTCGCCATCGCCGCGCCTCTCGTGGACCAGACGATCGCCGAGGGCAGCATCGCGCTGTACTTCCAGGTGGTCGCGGGCGACGACACGAAGGTCCAGTACATCGAGCTGTACGTCAACGGACGCTGGGCGACGCGGCTCGTTTACGGCACGCCGATCGGCGTGTACACGGATCATCTCGGCGACGACGGGATGCCGGTCGCGTTCGATCCGGCCGTTCGCGCGGCGGTGAAGTCCCTCGCGCCGCCCTGGAACGACGCGACCCGGCTGCTCGCCTACGGGGCGACGATCGACCTGCCGCCGGGGTTCGTGGCGCTCGGGCTCGGATCGTTGAGCCTCCGTGCGGTGGCGACCGACCTCGAGGGAAACCAGTCGATCGTCGACCGCACCATCCAGGTGGTCGCCGACGAGACGCCGCCCGCGGTCGAGATCCTGCGGCCGACGCTCGGGCGCGACGTCATCGAGGGGACGCCCGTGGTCGTGCAGGTGGCGGCGCACGACAACGTGCTCGTGAAGGAGGTCGAGATCCGCGCGGGGTCGAGCCAGACGAACCTCGCGGTGAAGCGCGTCGTCGGTGGGTTCCCCGCGAAGAACGCCGTACCCGGCTCGGCCTACGACGTGTACGCGCCGCTCGTGTCCTACGACCTCCCGGTGCCGACCTACGCGGAGCTCGGGATCTCGGACCCGACGTACCGCGATCCGATCCCGTACTTCGTCGCGGCCGTGGCTCGCGACATCAGCGGGAACGAGAGCCTGCTCACGGTCCGCCAGATCGAGATCGTTCGCGATCGCTGGCCCGCGGCGACCATCATCTCGCCGTCGCCGTACGCGCGGGCGGTGGAGGGGACCCGGATCCCCGTCCTCGTCGCGGCGGAGGATGACGTCGGGATCGGGAGCGTGCAGCTCAACGTCGATGGGACCCCGCTCCCCATCGCGCTCCACGCGCCCCAGTTCTGGTTCCAGGTGCCCGTGCCGCCGGCGACGCCCGGCCGCATGCTGGAGCTCGAGGCCGTGGTCATCGACACCTACGGGCACGAGGTCCACAGCGAGAAGCTGTCGCTCCCGGTCGTGGCTGACGCTGCGCCGACGGTCGCGATCGCGCAGCCGCGCGGCACCGACAAGCCGACCGAGGGCCGCGACCTCGCGTTCCTCGTTGCGGCGCAGGACGACTCCGCCGTGTCTCGCGTCGAGGCCACCGTCGAGGGCGGGGTCTCGGGGCCGCTCCGGTTCGTGGCGACGGCCGCGCCCTACGCGTTCAAGGTCCCGCTCCCGTACGGCAGCGCAGGTCGGACCCTCACCTTCCGGGCGCGCGCGTGGGACGACCTGAAGCCCACCCCTCACGAGACGCAGGCCGCGCCCATGAGCGTCACGGTGGTCTCCGACACGAAGCCGCCGACCGTGATCTTCCGTTCGCCGGCGAACCTGTCGCAGATCGTCGAGGGGCTGAAGCTCGACCTCGAGGTTGAGGCGGACGACAACGTCGCGGTGGCGAGCGTCGTGTTCGAGCTCGACGGTCAGGTCCTCGCCACCATGCCCGCGCCGCCGTTCCGCACGTCGTACCGCGTGCCGCGCGGCTCGGTCGGGCATACGCTGCAGTTCGTCGCGCGGGCGGCGGACACCTCCGCCTTGACCGCCACGGCCACCGCGAACGTCGAGATCATCGCGGACAAGCCTCCCGCCGTCACCCTCGTACCGCCGCCGAAGGTCGTCGTGGGGCTCCCCGCGGTCATCCAGGCGCAGGCGTCGGACGACGTGGCGGTGGCGCAGGTTGCGTTCCACGCGGGGATCGATCCCGTCGCGCCTCCACAGATCGATCAGCGGTTCATCCTCCCCTACGAGGTGTCGTGGATCCCGGACAAGTCGCTCGAGGGCAAGGAGGTCACGCTTCGTGCGCGCGCGCTCGATCTCGCGGGGCAGGAGACCTGGTCCGCGCCAGCGCGGGTGACGGTCGAGCCGGACGCGAAGCCGACGATCGAGATCAGGAAGCCGGCGAGCGGCTCGCTCGTGTTCGACGGCGCTCCGGTCCGGATCCAGGCCGAGGCGTTCGACGCCGACGGCGGAGTGGTGCGGGTCGAGTTCTTCGTGGACGGACGGCGCGTCGACACGGCGCTCCAGCCCGCCGGCATCCCCGGGGCGCCGAGCATCTGGGCCGGCACGTTCTACGCGCCGGTCGGAAGCGGCAACCGGACCTTCACGATCACCGCGGTGGCGACCGACACGGCGGGCCAGGAGACGATCTCGAGGCCGGTGGTCATCGGAACGGTGCAGGACACCGTTCCGCCCGAGGTCGTGCTCGTCGATCCGGCCGACCTCGACGTCGTGACGGCAGGGGAGCTGGTCCACCTCTCCGCCGCGGCGGTCGACAACGCGTCGATCGAGAAGGTCGAGTTCTTCGTCCAGGGGCTCACCATCGGCTCGACGTCGGTGTCCAAGCCCGGTCCATCGAGCCGCCCGCTCTGGAGTTTCGACTGGCTCGCCGACACCGGAAAGGACGGAACGACCCAGGTCATCCGCGCCGAGGCCTCCGACCCCGCCCACAACGTGGGCGTGTCGCAGGCGGTCTCCGTCGAGCTCGGGATGAGGCCCAAGGAGCTGTGGCCGAACCCGCCCCGCGGCGGCGGCGACGCATCGCCTCCGCTCGGCGCATTCGCCGTCCGGGGCGACGGGCTGGCGCTGCTCGGAGTCGAGTTCCCGCAGGATCCGCCGCGCAAGGGCGCCACCCTCGAGCTGGCGCAGGTGCGCGAGGCCGCCGGTGGGGCCACGGACCCCGTGTTCGATCCGCTCGCGGTCATCCCCATCGACGGCGCGACGGTGGGCGGCGTGTTCCAGCGCGAAGGTCAGCTCGCCCTCGTGACCGTGAGGACGTCCGAGCTCGACAGCCGCGTCGGTGCGCCGGCCCTCGTCGTCCTCGACGTCTCGAACCGCATGGTGCCGAAGCGGCTCGGCGCGATCGATCTCTCCGGCCCGGACGTGTACCGCGTCGCGACGCGCGATCGGCTCGCGTTCGTCGCGAACGGCGAGGCCGGGGTCGTGGTCGTCGATCTGGCCGTGCCCGCCATGCCGGTGCGGATCGCGACGGTGCCCACGGTGGGTCCCGCCCTCGACGTGGCCGTCTCGGGAGACCGCCTGCTCGTCGCGGCGGGGCCGGCCGGCCTGCGGGTGCTCGATCTGCGCGATCCCGAGCTCTCCGAGCTCGGCTTCGCCGCGGTGCCCGGGGGCGCGGTGGCCGTCGCGGCGCAGGGCGATCGCGCCTACGTGGGGTGCGAGGGAGGCGGCGCCCAGGTGGCCGTCGTGGACGTCTCGCGCCCGACCGAGCCGGCGGTCCGCGCCCTCGTGTCGCACGCTCCCGAGCGCCGCGACCTGCGGACCACCGGCATCGTCGACGTGGACATCGCGGGCGAGATCCTCCTCGCGACGGCGCGCCTCGTCGATCAGGACGCACTGCCGGTCAAGGGAATGCTCACGGCCTCGGCCGTGAAGCCGGACGCGACGGTGTCGCGTCTCGTCCGCGCCAACCTCCCGGCCGCCGGCTACGTCGCGCACGCATGGGGAGGAGCCCTCGCCCTCCACGGCGACGCGGGGGTGGCGGCGTTCACGCTCCCGCGCATGGTGGTCACCGACGTCGCGCCTCCGGACGGCGCCGATCAGGTCGCCGCGGACACGTCGGTGGCGGTGGAGCTCACGATTCCACCGGACCCGCTCACGGTCGTCACCTCCTGCGCAGCGCCGACCGAGACCTGCACCGTGCAGCTCCGCGCGCAGGATCCGGCGATCGGTCCGCTCGTCGAGGTCACCGCACGGATCGAGGGACGTCGCCTGCTGCTCTCGCTCCCCGCGGGAAAGACGCTCGATCTCGCGACGACGTACTTCCTCGTCCTGGAGGTGAAGCGCGACAAGGACGGCAACGTCCTCGCGGCCGTCGCGAGCGAGAGCGGCCTCCCGCTCGCGGAGCGGTACGTCTCGCGATTCCGCACGCGCGCCGCCGCCGATCCGCTCCCGGTCCTCCAGGACGTGACGCCGGGATCGGGGACCGTCGAAGGCGGTACGCCGGTCACGCTCTCCGGCTACGGCTTCCGCGAAGGCGCCCGCGTGTTTCTTCTCGGGTGGGGAGGCCACCGACGTCCAGGTCGCCGTCGACGGAACGACCATCAGCGCACGGACCCCTCAGAACGTCGCGGGGCCCGCCCTCGTGACGGTCGTGAACCCGAGCGGCCTCCAGGCGTCGCTCCTGGGCGGGTTCGAGTACCTCGACGGGCTGGAGGTGAGCTTCGTCTCGCCCGCGACCGGCGGCACGACCGGTCACGATCTCGTCGTCATCTCGGGAGCTGGGATCCAGCGCGATGCGGTGGTGCTGTTCGGCCACGAGCCGGCTTCGGAGTGCAGGCTGCTCTCGCCAGGAAAGATCCAGTGCTACACGCCGGCGAACCCGTTCGGCCCCGTGGACGTGGTCATCGAGAATCCCGACGGGCACCGCGCGGTGGGGCCGGGCGCTTTCCTCTACTCGCGGCTGGTCGTCACCTCCGCGCTCGGCCGGTACCAGCCCGGGAAGGACCCGCGGGCGAGCCACCAGCTGCCGCAGACGCGGCCGGGGCGCGTCGTCGTGAAGGACGGCCTCGCATACCTGCTGTCCGACGCGCAGGTCCTGACGAACGGGTCGTCCGCGGCGGACGTGCTGTACCACAGCATCCAGGGCGCGCTCTCGGTCATCGACGTCTCCGACCCGGCGAACGCGAGGATCGTGCACGGCGTGTCGTTCCTCCCGCCGTACGAACCGGCGGACCTGGCCGTGCGCGGGAACGTCGTCTACGTCGTCGCGAACGGCGAGGATCTCCCGTTCGTCGACATGGTGGGGGAGGGCGGACCGTCGCTCCTTGCCGTCGACCTGACGGATCCCGACAAGCCGCAGGTCTGGGCCGTCCCTTTCCTCGGCATGGCGCGGGGCGTCGCGGTCGCGGACGACCTGCTCGTGGTGGCGGCAGGGCCGAAGGGGCTCGCGCTGTTCTCGCTCGCGGATCCGCCGAAGCCGGTTCTGCTCGGCTACGTCGATCGCTTCGTCGTCGACGGCGCTCCACGGACGCTGGACGCCCAGCGCGTCGCCGTCTCGGGACGGTACGCGCTCGTGACGAGCGGCATGTACGGGAGCGTCGTCGAAGGCGAGCCCGTGTTCAAGCCACAGACGGCCGTGGTGGTCGACCTCGCGGCCCCGGGGGTCCCGGTGGTCGGCAAGTTCTCCGATGCGTGGCTCGACGTCGCCCTCGCCGGCCGGAAGGGGCTCGCCGCGAACACCTGGTTCCGGACCGTGGACGTCGCCGCTGCGGATCGCCCCGTCTATCCCTTCGCGCTCCCCGCGATGGTCTCGGCCGGCGTCAACGCGAAGTTCGTCGCGGCGGCGCTCGAGGCGCAGTTCGGCGCGGCCGTGAGCGTCGGCTCGCCCCCGCACGCCGCGTTCCTCCAGATCGCGGCGGTGACGGATCCGGCGGAGCCCAGGCCGGTGGACGCCATCGATCTGTTCCCGGCGGAGAAGATCTCCGGCGTCGGCATGGATCGGGACGTGATCGCGGTCAGCATCACGAAGAACATGAGGAGCGACAACGGGTCGGCCTACGACGGCCTGGCCGTGATCGGGATCCCGTTCCCCATGGTCCAGGCGAGCACGCCGGAGGACGGTGCCTCCGGCGTGGCGGTCTCGACGCCGATCCAGCTCCGCTTCACCCGCGCAGTCCGCGACGCCGACGCCTCCACGGTCCGGCTCGTGCGGATGGACGGATCGGCGAACGGCCTCGCCGTCGACGCCACGGTGACGACGAGCGGGACGCTCGTGACGCTCGCCCCCGCTCAGCTGCTCGCGACCGGCACGCGGTACCGGATCGTCGCGGACGGCCTGCACGACGCCGTGAACGCGCAGACCCCGATGCCTGCCGCGTTCGTCGCGGAGTTCACGACCGCGGACACCGCCACGTCGGTGCCCGTGACGCTCGCCTCCGTCGCGCCGCGGCAAGGTCCGAGCGAGGGCGGAACGCTCGTGACCCTGACCGGCACGGGGTTCGAGCCCCTCGTCGAGGTCCGGTTCAACGGCCAGCCCGCGACCGACGTCACGGTCTCCGGCGACGGGACCTCCGTGTCCCTGCGGACGCCGGCGAACGCGGCCGGCGCCGCGACCATCGAGATCGCGAACCGCTCCAGGACGGGAACCCGGCGCGTCGGCGCGTTCCTGTACGTGGATCCTCTGTCGGTGAAGGCGATAACGCCTGCGCGCGGCCCGTCGTCCGGGGGCACGCGCGTCGTCATCGACGGCACGGGCTTCTCTCCGGCGGGCCTGGTGCAGGTCACGTTCGGCGGCGTCCCGGCCATGACGGCGCGCGTCCTCGGCATCGGGCGGATCGAGGCCGTGACGCCGAACGGCGGGCTCGACGGGCCGGTGGACGTCACGGTTCGCAACCCCGACGGCACGCAGGCGACGCTCGTGCGCGCCTTCACCTATGACCGTCCCACCATGTCGTCGGTGGCGCTGGGGAGCCGGCTCTACGACGTGGCGGTGGTCTACGACTGGGCGTTCGTCGCTGCCGGCGGGGGCGGACTCCAGGTGCTCGACCTCAGCGGCGTCTACACGGTCGGCCCGAAGGCGGGCCTGTACATCCCGCCGGACCGGCGCGACACCCTCGTCGACGAGAACGGAGACGGGCGCGACGATCGCCTCCTCGGGAGCCTCGGTTTCGCGGCCTCGCCCGAGCTCATCGCCCTCGACTGCGACGGCGGGCGGTTCGGCGAGGTCGTGTCGATCGCGTACCCGCCGGAAGGGGGCGATCGGCTCTTCGTCGGGCTCCGCGAGTACTGCATCCGCGGCAAGATCCCCGTTCTCGACGGCGGCTCCGTCCGAGAGATCGACATCTCGACCCCGGCGAAGCCGCGCCAGATCGCGTCGACCCGCACCGGCGCGGGCGCGACGGGACTCGACGCGCACGGAGATCGCCTTCTCGCCGCCGCCGGGTTCGACGGGCTTCGGTCCTACGACATCAGCCATCCGCCGTTCCCGGTGGGAGCGCTCGACACGCCGCCCGGCGCCCAGGACGTGTCCGCCGATGCCGGACTGGCCGCGCTCGTCGTCGGCACGCGTGACGATGAGGCGAGCGGCTCGAAGCTCGTGACGTCCGGCGATCTGAGGATCGCCTCGGTCGCGGGCTCGCCCTCGGTCGCCGGGGCCGTGGCGGTCACCGCTCAGAGGGTGCGGATGCGCGGCAGCTACGCGTTCGCCGCGGCCGGGGCGAACGGTCTCGTCATCGTGGACGCGACCGACCCGTCGCACCCCGCCGTCCTCTCGTCGCTCGACGTGGGCGGATTCGCCTACGACGTCCGGCTCGCGGAGAGCCTCGCCTTCGTGGCTGCGGGCGCCGCAGGCGTCGCCGTGGTGGACGTGTCGGATCCGGCGCACCCGACGCGGCTCTACAACGTCGCGGGCGCGGCGGGCGGCGAGGCCCGGGCGGTGGCGATCGCCGGCGGACGCATCGTCACGCTGCGAGACCGGGGCACGGCGCGGGGCTGGTCCGTCGAGTTCGACTTCCCGACCGAGTTCCAGGTCGAGTACGCGAGCGTGCACGCGGGCGAGGTCGTCCCGGTCGACCTGCCGTCGCTCACGCTGGTGTTCTCCTCCGCCATCGATCCCACCACCGTGAGCGCGTTCAGCTTCACCGCCGACGGCCAGCCGGTCCCCGGAACGCTCGAGGCGGGGTCGGTGACCTCGCACACGAGCACGCTCGTGTTCCGTCCGTCCGGGCCGCTTCCGGAGAACGCGGCACTTCGCGTCGCGGTGAGCACGGACCTCAAGACCCCGAACGGCGATCCGCTGGCGGCGCCGTACGAGCTCCTGTTCACCTCGGGCGCGGGCTGGTGGCCGCACATCGCGCAGGTCGTCCCCCGGATCGGCCCGGCAGGCGAGAGCTCCGTGTCGGAGATCCTCGGCAACGACTTCGACGCGGGCGCCCGCGTGTACATCGGCGGCGCCGAGGCGCTGGTCCTCGCGTCGTCGCCGACGCGGCTCACCGTCAGCATCCCGCCGGGCGCGCCCGGGCTCGCCGACGTCGAGGTGGTGAATCCGTCGGGCATCCGCGACCGGCGCGTCGGCGGGTACCTCTACGTCGCGCCGGTGCTCGCCGAAGCGGCGACGCCGCGGTTCCTCAATCCGCGCGGCAACAGCATCCTCCGCGTCCACGGAGCCGGCTTCCTCCCGGCGTGGTCGAGCCCGCTCGGCTCGACGCGCGTGCTGGTCCGAGGCGTCCCGGCCATGAGCGTGGCCGTCGAGTCCACGACCGAGCTGACCGCCGTCGCGCCGCCAGGGTCGTTCGGCGCCGCCGACGTGACGGTCGTGTCCGCGGACGGGATCGAGCGGAGCGTCGCGCCGACGCCGGTCGGCTACGGGCTGCCCTTCGCGGGCGAGGAGCGCGCCGTTGCGGTGGTCCCCGTGGCGCTCGCGCCGGACCCGGCGCTGCCGCTCCTCCTCTTCGCGGCGGCCGGCCCGTCATCGTGGGGAAACCGGTTCCTGCAGCCGTACATCGGGGCGTACACCGGTGCCGGGACCGTGCCCGAGTCCTTCCGTGTCGCGACGTACGACGTCGCGCTGCCCGGCCGGCCGCGCGCCGCGGGCGACCAGATCGTCGACGCCGTCGATCGCGACGCGGACATCGTGGCGGCAGCGGCGCTCAAGATGCTGCCGGACGGCATCCCAATTCCCACCGACCTCGAGGTCGAGCCCGACTCCCTGGACGTCGCGGCTGCCGCGAACAACCTCTACGTCGCGAATGGTCAGAGCGGCCTCGCGGTGCTCACGGCCAACGGCGCGCACGTGGACGGCAAGTGGGTGCCGCCTCTCGAGCTGATGAGCCGCGAGGCCTGGAACGAGAGCGACTTCGCGACGCGGGTCAGCGCCACCACGACGGGGGCGGTGGTCGTGCGCACCACGTTGGTCCGCGAGGGAGAAGAGTGTGGGAAGGCGATGGGAGCGGGCGGGCAGGTCGAGCTGTTCGACGCCCGCAACCCGGCCGATCCCATGCGGCTCGCCACCTACGAGACGGGTGAGGCGTTCGCCGCAGTCGCATCCGGCGGGCGGCTCTACGCGGTCACCGGTCTGCACCAGGGCTCGGAGTACTGCCCGAAGAACCCTCGGAAGCCGTTCGAGGACCCGCCCAAGTTCAGCGCCTACCCGCTCCCGCACTCCAAGCTTCCCGGCGCGGGCCAGGTCCAGATCTTCGAGGGGTACGGGTCCGGCGCAGCCGTCGGGACGCTCGCGCTCCCGAGCGGCGCGTCGGACGCCGCGCTGATCCGCGACGTCCTCGCCGTCGCGGTCAACCGCTACGGGCTCGTGTTCGTCGACGTCTCCGACGCCGCGCACCCGAGCGTCGCCGCGACGGTGCCGTTCGACGGCACGCTGTCGAACGAGTTCGACGCCAGGCTCCTCCTGATACGCGACCCGTCCACCAGGACCCAGCCCGGGCGGGCATATCGCCTGCGGCTCGCGGGAGACCTGCTGTTCGTCGCCGCGACGACGGGCGGGGTCGTCGTGCTCGACGTCTCCGACCCTCGCCACCCGAAGATCGTGAGCGCGGGGAACCAGGAGTACGCCGCCGACGTCCATGCCGTCACCGACCGGCTCATCGTCGCCGGGAAGGACCGCGTGACCGAGCTGTCGCTCCCGTTCACCTTCGTCACCGGGGTCGAGCCGGCGCGCGGAGCGCTCGTGCCGCCCACGGTGGAGAAGGTCACGGTGCGCGCGAGCCGGGCGCTCGCGGAGCCCAGCGTGAACGACGGCTCCGTCCGGCTCGTCGGGCCGGGCGGCGAGGCCGTGCCGGTCGACCTCTCCGTCGTGCAGGACGACGGGAATCTCGTTTACGCGATCGAGGCGAGGCCGAGATCGGCCCTCGTCGCGAACACCGAGTACGAGCTGCAGGTGGACGCGACCGTCACCGACCAGCGCGGCGGCGCGCTCCTCATGCCGTTCCGGAGCCGGTTCCGGACCGCCGCGGCCGGAAGCCGCGCGCCCGTCATCGCTTCCGTCGCTCCGACCGTCGCGGCGCGCGCGGGCGGGACCGCGCTCGTGGTGAGCGGGACGTCGCTCGCGGGAACGGCGAAGGTGAGGGTGGGAGGCGTCGAGGCGACGATCAGCTCTGTCGCCGACGATCGCGTCGAGCTCGTCGCGCCCGCCGCCCCTACGGGCCCGGCAGACCTCGTCGTCGAGGATGCGGGCGGAGTGACGGCGACGCTGCCGATGGGCGTCCTGTACCTCGATCCGCTCTCCGGGCAGCGGTGGAGCCTCGACGTGACGCACGGTCCGGTGGCGGGCGGCACGCGGGTCCGGATCACGTGCGACACCGGCGCGGCCATCGGCCCCGGGACGAAGATTCTGGATCGGCGGGCGACCGGCG
Organism: uncultured delta proteobacterium; assembly: GCA_963721145.1. GTDB lineage: Bacteria > Myxococcota > Myxococcia > Myxococcales > Anaeromyxobacteraceae > Anaeromyxobacter. Next base: position 2,318,170 of record CAVRIC010000002.1, read on the forward strand.
GTCGCCGTGGACCTCGTCGATCCGAAGAGCGCGCTGTTCACCACGCCCGCGGTGGAAGGGGCTGGGCTCGTCTCCGTGGAGGTCGAGCGCGACGGCGAGCGCGTCGCGGCGGCTCCCTTCTCCTACGACCTGCCCACGGGCACCACGATCGATCTGCCGGGGTTCCCGCCGCGAACCGTCTCGGAGACGAAGCTCGTCGGGAACGTGCTGTACGCGGGGGTGCCGACCCAGGGCTACTACGGCCTCGAGATCTTCGACACCACGATCGAGGAGCGGCCCATCTGGCTCGGGAGCTTCCGCGCGGACAGCCCGGTTCGTGGACTCGACGTGTCGGGCTCGCTCGCGCTCCTCGCGACCGACGCCGACGCAGTGGTGGCGGTCGACGTCTCCTCGCCGGCGACGCCCTACCGGGTCGGCTACGCGCTGACGTACGGCCATGCGACGGGGGTGCGCATCGAGGGGACGAGCGCGTACGTGAGCACGACCGACCCGGGCCCCGCGCCCGGCTTCATCCGCCGGCTGGATCTCACGCGTCCGGAGCTGCCGCTGGCCGAGTCCGTCGCGCTCGACGCCGATGCGCTCGCACTGGATCTCGGACCGGAGCGCTTCTACGCGCTCACGGCCAACGTCCAGAGCGGAACCGTCAGCGGGCTCGACCTCTCGATCTACGACCGCAACGGGACGCTGCTCTGGCGCGCGGCGGTGCCCGGCGCGAGCGGGCAGTACGCCGAGCTCGTCGCGAGCCGCCTCGCGGTGCGGGCCGGCCGGGCCTACGTGACGGTCGGCCAGCGGCTCCTGGTCTTCCGGCTCGTGGACGAGCAGGGGAACGAGGTCACGCCGGTCGCGATCCAGTCGACGGATCTCGGCGCGTCCGCCACCGGGCTCACGTGGGCCGGCGGCTCGCTGTACGTCTCGACGAGCGGCTCCGCGACCGTCGTCACGGTCCCGGCGGTCCAGCTCCTCGCCGTCGAGACCGTCCCCGCGAACGGCGCCACCGCTCCAGTGAGCACCTCCGTCCGCGTGCTCTTCACCAAGCCCGTCGCGCCCGGCTCGGTGACGGAGCAGACGTTCGTCGTGACCGCGGATGCGGGGGCCGGCCCCCAGGCCGCCGCCGGGACGCGAACCGTCGAGTTCGCGGTTCGCGGGTCCTCGAATCCTGTTCCAGCCCTCGGGCGGGCTCCCTGCGGGGGCGAACGTCCACGTCCACGTCGAGGGGGTCACCGACTTCGACCTGTTGCCCCTCGCGGTCCCGGTCGACTTCCAGTTCACCGTCGCCGCCGCCGAGGCGGTCCAGCCGTTCATCGCACGGGTCGAGCCCGCTTCCGGCCTCGCAGATCAGTACACCGCGGCGGTCGTGCGCGGCGCGGGGTTCCGGAGCGGAGACGTGGTCCGGATCGGCACGCAGCTCGCGGAGGTGCGGAGCATCGCGACGGATGCGATCGAGATCGTCGTCCCGCCCTCGACGGATTACGTGTCCGGGCCGGTGACGGTCGCCGTCGAGGACCCGGCCGGACTCCGCGCCGTGCGGGTGGGCGGGTTCGTCTATCGCGACCGCCTGAAGCTCGTCTCGCTGACGCCGGACCGCACCTCGCAGGCCGGAGGGATCAAGGTCGACCTCACGGGATACGGCTTCGCACCCGGGATGAAGGTGGACTTCGGCGGGACGCTCTCGTTCGACGTGCAGGTCGCGGCCGCGAACCGGGCGACGGCGGTGGCCCCGCCGCACGCGAGCGGGTTCGTGGATGTGACGGCGACGCTCGGCTCCCAGGCCACCACCAAGGCCCGGGCCTTCCTGTACGGGACCGGGGCGGTGGCGCGCCTCGACACGCCCCCGGTCGCGCACCTCGTCGTCGACGGCGGGGTCGCGTACGCCGCCCTCGGCGCCGAGCTCGACGTGACCGGGGCCGACGGGACCGTCTACGCGGCGGGCGTCCGGGCGCCGGCGGGCCTCCTCATCGCCGACGTCTCGGAACCCACCCACGTCGTCGTGAAGAAGCAGCTCTCGTTCGACGCCCCCGCCGCGGCGCGCCGGGTCGTCAAGACGGGAAGCCTGCTCTACGTCGCCGCGGACACGGCGGGCGTCCGCGTCCTCGACGTGAGCCTGCCGGACGCTCCCGTCGCGCTCGAGGCGCTGACGAGCACCGACGCGGCCGGCCACGTCCTGCGCGTGAACGACGTGGCCGCCTCCGGCGACCTCGTGTTCGTGGCCGACGCCGACGGCGTGCTCGTCTACCGCGTGGGCGAGGTGCCCGGGCGCGCCATCCGCACGACGCGGCGCTCGCTCCCCGGCGGCGCGAATGCGCTCGCCGTGCATGGGACGCTGCTGCTCGTGTCGAGCGGCACCTCCGCCGACGCCCAGTTCCGGGTCTACGACGCCCGCACCGGCGATCTCGCCGAGCTCGGGTCGGTCGCGATTGCCGGCCCCGCGCGGCACATCGCCGCCGAAGGGACGCGGGCGTTCGTCGCGCTGGGGCGACTCGGTGAGGTGGCGATCATCGACCTCGCCGACCCCACCGCTCCGGCCGGCGCTGGCGCGATCCGGGTCGAAAACGCCGTCGCGGGCGGTCCCGTCTCCGCCGAGCAGGTCGTCCCGGCCGGCGAGATCGTCTGGGTGGCTGCGGGCGAGGGAAAGCTCCAGCGGTTCCGGGTCCCCATCGGAGGCGTGGCGACGGGCAGCGGGACGGTGGCGGCCGCGCTCCTCGAGCGCGCCTCGGTGCTCGGCGACGCGACCTCCGTCGCGCTCATGGGGACGCACCTCCTCGCAGGGACGGTGTTCCTCGACGCGCAGGGCACGCCGGTGGACATCCCGGTCGCGAGCGCGGCCGACGCGGCCTTCCCGCTGGCGGGCGGCCTCGCTTCCCTCGCGCTCGATCACATCGAGCTGCGCGGCACGCGTCCCGCGTCCTCGACGGTCTTCGCGATCGCCGAGCCGCTCGAGGTGTTCCTCTCCGCGATCCCGGATCCCGCGACGGCCGCGGCGGTCGTGCTCGAGGACGGCGGCGGCGTCACCGTTCCGCTGACCCGCCAGACGGCGGCGGACCCCGACGGCGGCAAGCTCGTGCTCACGCCGTCCTCGCCGCTCTGGACGGGGGCGAGCTACCTGCTCCGCGTGGGCGCCTCGCTCGCCGACATCAAGGGACGCGCGCTCGCTGCCGAGTCGCGCACCTGGTTCACGACCGCGCTCAACGCCTCGTCGAAGCGGCCGGAGATCGACCGGGCCTTCCCGGCCGCCGGGGTCGCCGGCGGCGGCGATCGCGTGGACGTGGAGGGGCGCAACTTCGTTCCGGGCTGCGAGGTGCGGATCGGTGGCCAGGCGGCCCAGGTCCTCGCCGTCTCGGCGGACGGCACCCGCGTCACCGTGCTCGTGCCCGCGGGCGCAGCGGGCGCCGCTGCGGTCGAGGTCCTGAACCCGAGCCGGCTCGGCGGCGCGCGCCTGGGGGCGTACCGCTACCTCGTCGCGCCGCGCATCGCCGCCATTGAACCGCCCGACGGGTCGTTCAACGGACACGCGGAAGTGAAGATCACGGGCGACGGCCTCTTCGGCGGGACCCAGGTCACGTTCGGCGGCAGGCCCGCGTCGGCCGCCCGCCTCGCCGCCGACGGCGCCCTCTGGGTCGTTCCCCCCGAGGAGGTGACGGGGCCCGTGGAGGTCGCCGTCGCGACGCCGCGGGTGGGCGGCGCGCTCGTGGATCGGAAGCCGAACGGCTTCACGTTCACGCTGAAGGAGCTCGGATACGTCGCCCAGCGCGCCTCGGGCCTCGCGCCGCACGGGTACGTCCTCCTCGCCTCCATGGGCCCGGACCTCCGCGCGATCGACGTCTCGGTGCCCGAGAGCCCGACGGAGATGGCGAGGGTCGCCGCTCCGCACGACGGAATCGTCACGGTCCGGGGCGATACCGCCTACATCGCCTCGGCCGGTGAGGTGGCGCGCTACGACCTGCATGCCTGCGGCTCCGCTCCCCTCGCGTACTGCGGCCTCTCCGAGATCGATCGGGTGTCGGTCGGGACTACGGCGCTGTCGTTCTCCGGCATCGCGGCGAGCGACCTCGGGACGTACGTGGCCGTCGCCGGCGGGAACGAGCTCGTCCTGCTCGCGCCGGTCGGCGGCAAGCTCTCCCCGGTGGCCCAGACGTTCGTGTCCGGCGGCGTGATCCGCGCGGTCGACATCGTGAACGACACGCTCGCGGTGCTCGTCGAGGGGACCACCGCGTCGCACCTGGAGCTCCGGAGCGTCGCCGACGGACGGCTCGCGACGCTGGCGACCGTCGAGGGGCTGTCGAGGCCCGCCTCGGCGCTGACGAGCGAGGGCTCGCGCCTGGGCATCGCGGCGGGCAGCGAGGTGCGCCTCTACGACGCCGCCGACGTGACCGCGCCGGTGCACCTCGGAACCTGGTCCTCGGCGGCCCTCCGGTATCCGAACGCGCTGGCGCTCGCCGTCTCCGGCCCGTGGGTGCTCGCCGGGACGCGCGAGCGCGTGGTGTGGCTCGACTCGACCTCCGGCCTCTCCGAGCGCACCTACTTCGCGCGCAAGGACGCGACGTTCGCGCAGGTGGCGGTCGTCGCCGGCGTCGCGGCGGTGGCCGAGTGGGGGGATCGTCTCGACGTCCTCGAGATCCCGTACCCGGTCCTCACCTCTGCTTCGCCGCTCCCCGGAGGCGCGGTGCCACCCGGCGGCTCGATCGCCGTGACGCTCTCGAGCCGGCTGCCGATCTCGACGGTCGCCGGGACCTCGGTCGCCTTGCTGGACGGTGCGTCCGTCGTCGCCGGCACGTCCTCGACCGCGGGCGGCACGGCACGCTTCGCCCCCGCCGCGACGCTCGACGGAGGCCGGTTCTACACGGCGCGCGTCACCCTGGGCGCGACGCCGTACGTGGGCGGCGACGTCATGGCCCCGTGGCAGTACCCGGTCCTCGGCGGAGTGCCCGCGAGCGGCGTCGTGGCCTCGGCGATCTCGCCGTCGGTGGGCAGCACCGCGGGCGGGTATACTGCCGAGATCTCGGGGTCCGGGTTCGGTGCAGATCCGGCGCAGGTCCAGGTCTGGTTCGGCGGAGCGAGCGCGCCCGTCGAGGCCGCGAGCGACGGCCTGATCACGGTGCGGGTGCCGGCCGCGCTGGCAGCGGGCCCGGCCCGGGTCGCGGTCGCGCGTGGCGCCGAGAAGGCCGACGTGCCGGGCGGGTTCGTCTACGTCGCGCCGCTCGCGCTCAGCACGATCGCCCCCACGGTCGTGGGCCTCCCCGGCGGCACCGTGAAGGTCACCGGGACAGGCTTCACGCGCGGCCTCGTCGCCAAGCTGTGGCGGGTGGTGGACGGACAGCCGCCGCCTCCGCTCGACCAGGTCGTGCCGGCGGAGACGCGGAGCCTGAGCCTGGGCGCGGCGTCGCAGACGTTCGACCTCGTGGTGAAGCCCGCCTTCACCTCGGCCTATCTCGGCCTCGCGATCGAGCAACCCGGCGCTGCGCCGCTGATCGTCGAGCGGGCCCTCGTTCAGAAGGATCTGGATCCGCCGCAGGTGAAGGGGTTCGACTGGTCCCCGAAGCACCCCAGCGGCAAGGTGCCGCTCGAGGGCGTGACGTTGACGCTCATGTTCAGCGAGCCCGTGGCGCCCGCGAGCGTCCGTTGCGCTGCGTCGCAGGGCGCGGTGGCCACGGTCGTGCTGCGCGAGTACAGCGGCACCGCTGCGGAGCCGATCACCTGCGAGCTTTCGACCGATCGGATGACATTGAGCATCCATCCCTCGTCGCTCGCGTCCACGAAGACGTACGCGATCGTCGTCGCGGGCGTCGCGGACGACTTCGAGAACGCGATCCCGAACGGGGCACTCGGGGCGACGCGGATCTTCTCGACGGTGGACGTGAACCCGCCGTCGCTCGACGTGAAGGTGCAGGGCCAGCTCGTCTCGTCCGCGGTCACGCTGGCGGTCGACACGCTCTGGACGTTCGAGCTGGTCGGGACCGACGACGCTCCGTACACGCAGCTCACGTACACGTTCGCGGCCGAGGGGTGCACGCCGGTGGTGCTGGGCGGAGGCAAGTTCCAGTGCTCGTGGCCGGCGAGCGCAATGGGAACGCCGTACCTCGCCACCGCGACGGTTCGGGACTCGAGCGGGAACGTGACGACGCGGACGGTCGTCGTGAACCTCACGAACGACCTCCCGCCGGCGTGCGTGTTCACGAACGTCTCTCCGCCGCTCGCCGGGAACCGCGTGGAGGAGGGCACCGCCGTCGACCTCGCGGTGACGTGCACCGACAACAACCGCCTCGCCTGGGTCGAGCTGCGGCTCGACGGCGCGGCCATGAAGCGGCTCGAGTTCCCGCCCACGATCGTCTCGACCACCGTGGCGCATCACTTCGTCCTGCCGCCGGTGGAGGCAGACGTGGCACGCCGGGTCGTGGCGCTCGCCGGAGACTCGGCGGCCCTCGTCGGATCCGCGGAGCTCCCGTTCACGCACGGGCCGGACCGGACGGCGCCGGCCGTCACCTGGAGCGCTCCGGCCACGAACGCGCGCGTCCCCTCCGGCGCCGCACTCGCGCTGGCCGCGACCGTCTCGGACACGAACGGGATCGTCTCCGTCCGGTTCCCCGGCGCGAGCCCGGAGCTCCTCGAGGCGCCGCCGTGGACGTCGCGCTGGGTCGCTCCTGACGTGTCGGTGCCGACGCCGGTCGTCCTCCATGCGCTCGCGCGAGACCCGCGCGGCAACGAGGGCAGCGCCGACCTGACCGTCACCGTCGAGCCCGTGTCGGCGGCCCCCTTCGTCCAGTTCCGCACGCCGGCGGAAAGTGCGTCCTTCGCAACGGGCCAGGTGATCTCGGTGTCGCTCGACGCGAGCGCTCAGGCCGGGATCGACCGCATCCGGCTCTCGCTCGACGGAGACGAGGTCGTGCTCCGGTCCGCGCCCTGGAAGTACGAGTTCGTCGCGCCTGCGGTGCAGGGCGCCCGGACAGCCACGTTGCGCGCGGTCGCGGTGGACGCCCGCGGCACCGAGAGCAGGCCGGCGCTCCGGACGGTGACCCTCGCGCAGGCCTGGGATACGCAGGGCGGGATCTCCCTGCAGTCGAGCCCGCCCGGGGCGCTCTTCGCCGGCGGCTCGTCGCTGCGCGTCCTCTCGGCGGCCGACCCCGGGGTGGTGGGGCAGGTCCAGGTCACATCGGGTGGAACGCCCTTCGCGTCGATTCGATGGGCTCGGAACGGCGGACGTGGAGCTTCCTTATGCTCCGGACGGCGCGTCGCTCCGGATTTCCGCGACCGGGACTGCGCCCGGCGGAGGCGCGCTGGCGGGGTCGATCGACGGCACGCTGGCGCAGTTCGCGCGCGGTCCGGCCGAGGTGCTCGCTCTGCTGCCGGCCGGCTCGACCGTGGGCGGCGTCGCGGTGCAGGCGGAGCGCGTGGTGGTCGCGCTGGCCGACGGCGGCGGCGCAGGAGCGCTCGAGCTGCGGGCCAGGTCGGACGGGGCGCTCGTCGCCCGGGGCGCGCTCGACGGCGAGCCCGTCGCGGTGGCGTTCTCCGGCGAGCGGGTGGCCGTCGGGATCCGCGTGGGCGGAACCGGACGGATCGAGCTGCGCTCCGGCGCGGATCTCGCCGTCGTCGCGTCGATCCCGCTCGTGCGCGCACCGTCCGCGCTGGCGAGCTTCGACGAGGGGCTCGCGGTCGGCAGCGGCGACGGCCTGGCGCTGTTCGACCGGGCGGGGAGGCTGTACGCCTCGCTCCCGCTGGGCTCCGTGAACGCCCTCGCGGCCGGTGCCGGCAGGGTGTACGCGCTCGCGGGCGGCGAGGTCGTCGCGGTGGACGTGAGCGTCCCGTGGGCATCCTCGATCGCGGGGACGGCCACCGCTTCCGGCGCCGGCTCCATCGCGGTCGCCGGGAACCGGGTGTGCGCGGTCGGCGCGTCCGCGAGGTGCTTCGACGTGGACGCGGTGGGCGCCCTCTCGCTCGCGGGCGAGAGCTGGCTCCCGGGCTCGGCGCCGGCGAGCGACGACTTCGAGCAGGGGCTCGACCTCGTCTCGCGCTGGGGCTTCACCTCGATGGGCGGCCTCGCGGTGCCGCCGCCGAAGCTCGGCGGTCCGGGTCTGTACGTGTACGGGAGAGGGACCGGGATCGCCGGGGCGAGCGATCAGTTCACGTTCCTGTCGCAGGCGGGCGTCTCCGGCGACTTCACGGTGGACGTGAAGCTCGCCGAGCTCGTGGGCGGCGGCTACTACGGCGCCGAGGCCGGACTCATGATCCGCCAGGATCGGACCCCGGGCAGCCCGTACGTCGCGTTCACGCTCGATTCCTCGCGCACCTACCCGGCGTTCCGTACCCGCGCATCGGCGAGCACCGGGTCCACAGGGGTCTGGGGCTCCGTCAACGCGACGCAGCCGCGCTGGGTCAGGCTCGTCCGGTCGGGCTCGACGTTCTCTGCCTGGTACTCCTCGGACGGCACCGTCTGGACCCGGTACGGGAGCGCCTCGGTTCCACTCGGCGGCTCCGTGGACGTGGGACTCGCGGTCGCGTGGAACTCAGCGAGCGCGGCCATCGCGCGGTTCGAGAGCTTCAGGCTCGCCGGCGCATCGGCGCCTCCCTCGGCGAGCGACGACTTCTCGCAGGCGCTCGACCCGGCCAAGTGGGCCAAGACCGAGATCGGGGGCGTGGCGACGCCCGCCCCGTTCGTCGCGACACGGACCGCAGAGCTCACGGCGGACGTCGCCGTGGTGACCGGTGATCGAGATCTGTACCCGTACCTCTGGAGAAACGGCGCGAGCGGCGACTTCACGATCGACGTGAAGGTCGATGCCGTCAACCCAGGCGGCTACTCGAGGGCCGGGTTGATGGTCCGGGCGGGGCTCCGGCCCGAGGACCCGCGCGTCGCCCTCATGATGGGCAGGGACTGGGTCGAGCTGCGCTCGCGCGCCGTCCTCGCCGCATCCGAGCAAGGTCCGTCGGCGTCGATGCCGTACGCGCCGCGGTGGCTCAGGATCGTCCGCGCCGGGAGCACGTTCACCGGGTACACCTCCGACGACGCCACGACCTGGACGCTGCTCGGCTCCACGACGGCTGCGCTCCCGGATCCGCTCTACGTCGGCGTCGCGCTCAGACCGGGCGGGAACCTCGAGCGTCCCCACGCCGTGTTCGACGACTTCCGTTACGAGGGCGCTCCGCTCGATCCGGGAGCTCGCTTCGCGGCGGCGCATGGCGGCTGGCTCCTCGCGGCGTCGGATCGCGGCCTCCACGTGCTCGACGCCGTCACCGGCCCGGTCCCTGCGCTCGCCGGGACCTTCCCCGCGATGGCCGGGAGCATCGCCGCGTCGGGTGGAGACCTGTTCGCCGCCGAGCGAGGAACGCTTTCCCGCCTCGCCCTGGCGCGTGGCCCATCGATCCCCACCGTGCAGCTCTCGCTGCCCCCCTCCGCGCCGCCCGGGACCCGGCTCGCGCTCGCCGCGACCGTGCAGGACGACGGTGGGCTGCCGCTCGATGCGTATACCGCCGAGCTGCGCGTGAACGGCGCGGTGGTCGCGGTCACCGACAGCCGGCTGCCGGCGGCGTTCGAGCTCCCCGTCGCCGGCGCGTCCGCGTCCATCGAGCTGCGCGTGCGCGACATGGCCGGAAACGTCGCGTCGGCGCAGGCGGTGGTCGCCCTCGCCGCGGCCGCGGCCGAGGACGTGCAGTTCCGCGTGCCGTCGAGCGTCATGGAGGGGACGGCGTTCACCGTCGTCGCGATCCCGTCGCGCCCGGCGCGCGTCGCGGCGGTCCGCTTCTCCTTCGACGGCGGCGACGGCTCGGTGGTCGCCACCGCGTCCGCGCCGACGTTCGCCGCGGAGCTCGTCGCACCCTCGGTGGCCTTCGACACCACGATCGCGCTCCGCGCGGTTCCGGTGGACGCCCTCGGGAACGCGATCGGTCCACCGGTCACGTCGAGCGACATCGTCGTCCGCGACGACGCGCTCGGGCCTCCGGTGGTCGGGCTCTCCGTCGCCTCGCCCTCGGGGCGGATCTACGAGGGCACGCCGGTCACGCTGGACGCGACGGCGGTCGCGGCGGCGGAGATCCGCGAGGTCCGGTTCGCGGTGGACGGCGTCGTCGGCGAGTCGGTCGTCGCGCCGGCGTGGCGGGGCACCGTCTGGATGCCGCTCTTCGCAGAGGCGTCGGCGACGGGTCACCCGGTGACGCTCAGCGCAGTCGTCGTCGACGTGGACGGCCGGACGGGGGCGGCGGACATCGCGGTCACGGTGTTCGACGACCGCGAGGCGCCGACCGCGACGCTGACCCTCGAGCCCTCGGGCGCCGTCGTCGCGGGGGCGCGCCTCACCGCGACGGTGCACGCGGCGGACACGGTCGCGCTCGGTCGCGTCACGACCGAGGCCCGCGTGGGCGCCACCGTCGTCGCGACGGGCGGGAGCACGCTCGTCTACGACGTACCGCTCTCCACCACGCCTGGAACGGTCATCGACGTCTCGTCGTCGATCCTCGACCAGGCCGGGAACGCCGCGGTCCCTGCGCCGTCCGCGTCGGTGGTCGTGCTCGCTCCGGCGCTGCCCGGCCCAGCGGTCGTAGCGACCTCGCTCGCCGGCGCTTCCCGGGTCGCCATCTCGGGCGACCATCTCTACGCGGCGACGCCCCGCGGCGTCGAGATCGCGGCCCTGACGCGCGGCCCGGCGCCTTCGCTCACGCCGCTCGCGCGTCTTGGGTCCGACCCGGCGGTCGACGTGGCGGTTGCGCGCGGTCTCGCGGTCGTCGCCCGCGGCGCCGCCGGGATCGACGTCGTGGACGTGTCGGATCCCGCCACCCCGCACCTGCTCGGTCACCTCGGCGGAACGTTCGACCGCGTCGGCACAGGCGGCTCCCTGTTCTACGCGGCCGACTCGTCCAACTACCTCGTGAAGGAGCTCGATCTCCGGAATCCCTCTGCGCCGGTGCTCCAGCCGACCCTTTCGAGCGGGTTCAGCGGCAGCATCTCCGGCAAGCTGATCGGGTCGGAGCGGCTCGGCGTCTTCGTCGCGAACGGAAGAACCGTCTACTGGACGTTCGTCTCGAATGGGACCTCGCCGATCACCGATTCCGGGTACTTCGATCTCGGGGCCGGGGCAGAAGGACGGGCCGCCGACGCCGACGGCGACTTGATCGTGGCGGCGACCGTTCGCGACCTCCAGATCATCGCTCCGTTCCCGGCCACTTCGTACGGCCGCTATCGCATGGCGACCCTCCCGCTGCCCGCCCCGGCGCGAGATGTCGTCGTGGCGAACGGCCGCGCCTACGTGGCCTGCGAGGACGGCGTGCTGCGCATCGCAGACGTCCGCGACGCGCGCACCGCCCGCATCATCGCCAGCGAGCCGCTCGATGCCCGCGCGCTGGCCGTCTCCGGCGGAGTGCTGGTGGCGGCGACGCCCGCGGGGATCGAGCTGCGCTCGCTCGCCGGGGCCGGGGTAAGCGCGGTCGCCGCCGTCGGCAGCGCGACGCCCGCCGACCTGCCCAGGGCGATCGCCCCGTTCCACGGGTCGGTGCTCGCAGCGGCCGCGACCGCCGGCCTCGTCCACGTCGACCTCGCGCGTCCGTCCGCTCCGGCGATCTCGGCGGTGGCGGCGGGTGACGTCCGGCAGGTCGAGACCCTGGGGCGCAACATCTACGAGCTGAACGGCGGGACGGTCTCTCGCATCACCGAGGGTATCTCGCTCACTCAGGCGCGCTTCAGCGGCCCGACCGCGCTCACCGCGCTCGGGAGCGCGGTCTCGCGGTTCGCGCTCGCGCCCGATCGGATCTGGACGGTGGGTGGCGGCGCGGTCCGGACCGCGGCGCTTCCCGCGGCGACCGCTCCGGTGGGGCTCGACCTGGGGACGTCGGCGGTGGACGTCGCAGGGGACGAGTCCCGCGCCGTGGTGGCGCTCGACCAGGCCGGGTTCGCGCTGGTGGCGCTCGACGCGGCGGGCCAGCTCGCGTCGCGGCCGACGCCGTTCGTCGGTGCGGTCAAGGCGGTCGCGCTCGACGGCTCGCTCGCGCTGGTCGCGGGGACGCGGCTCGCCATCTTCGACCTCGCCGCGGATCGACCCGCGCAGCTCTCGAGCGTGCCGCTCGCCGCGAGCGCGCAGCGCGTCCGGCTCTTCGGGCGGCTCGCGGTCGTCTCCGAAGGGTCCGCGGGAGTCGAGCTGTGGGACTTCACCGACCCGACGAAGCCGTTCCGCGCGGCGGCGGTGCCGGCGACGAGCGCCCGAGACGCGGTCGTCACGGGCGAGCTCCTCGCCGTCGTGGACGGAGATCATGTCGCGATCTTCGCCATGCCCCCGGTGAACGCCGCGCCCTCCGTCAGGCTGCGCCTGCCGCTCGGTACTCCCGCGGTCCAGCCCGGCTCGTTCGTGACCGTCTCGGCAGTCGCCTCGGGGGTCGGGCTCGACGACGCCGAGCTGCTCGTGGACGGCGAGCCGTGGGGCCACCTCGACGATGCCGAGGCCGGTACGACGTGGCGCGTGCCGAACAGCGCCCAGCCCGGCAACCTGGTCTCGCTGCAGGTCCGCGTCCGGAGCGCCGGCGGGTCCGCCATCTCGGCGGCCCAGACGGTCCGGATCGCGCCGACGAGCGCCGCGGCTCCGCAGATCCGCATCGTCCTTCCGGGGACGAACTCGACGTATCGCTCCGGCCAGACGGTCGAGGCCTACGCGTGTCTCGACTCGGGAGGGCTCCCGCCGTTCGCCGTCCGCGCCCGGTACGTCACCTCCGCCGGAGAGCAGTACGACCTCGGCGCCATGGGCGTGCATCCCGGCAGCCCCACCTGCTACCTGCAGACGCTGCGCATGCCCATCGTGGCGGCGCAGACGAGCGGGAGCTTCGTCGTGGACCTCGTGGACGCCGCCGCTCGCCGCGCGACCGCCGCCGTCACGATGACGCTGCTCCCCGACGCAGCCGCCCCGAGCGTCCCCACGGGCCTTCCGAGCGTCCTCAAGGCGGGCCCGACCGTGAACGTGGTGACGCTCACCGCGACGGACGACGGGTATGTTTGGGTGAAGCTGCTCCTCGACGGCGTGGAGATCGCTCGCACCGGCGAGGCGAGCGGCACCGTGACGCTCGACAGGTTCCAGCTCCTCTTGCCCGAGGACTCGGTGGGGAAGACCGTGACCCTCACCGCGACGGCGACCGACGGCGCTGGGCGGGCCACGAGCACGAGCCAGACCTACACGGTGCTCCCGGACGGCGTCGCGCCCGTCCCGGTCTTCACGACCGCTCCTCCAGCCACGGCAACCGAGGGCCAGGTGGTCCGCATCGCCGGTCAGGCGACCGACGTGGACAACGACCTCCGGTTGGTCGAGATCCTCGCCGACGGAATCCCGATCGTTAGCTTGGGGCAGGTTTACGTCTCGGTCGACTACACGATGCCGCTCGCGACCGAGCGAACCTCCGTGCTGTTCGCCATCAGGGCGACCGATTCCCGCGGCCGCGTCGCGACGATCGCGGCGTCCGCGGCGACGCAGATCGTCACGAGCGCGACGCCTCAGGCCGCGTTCAAGACGGTCCCCGCGCAGGGCGCGGAGGGCGCGGAAATCTGGGTCTATGCCGAAGCGACGGACGCGAGCAACGATCTCCGGCTGCTCGTCATCTACGCGGACGGCGCGGAGATCGCCCGGGCGACGCGGCCCTACGACTCTTCGGGCGCCATCGGGCTCTACGGCTACTACCGGATGCCGCTGGTCGCGGAGAAGGCGTCGGTCACCTTCACCGCGGTCGCGACCGACGCGGTCGGCCGCACCTCCGTTCCAGCGTCGGCGACGGTGCCCGTCGTGGCGAGCCCGCCGCCGGCGATCACGTTCGTCTACCAGAGCCCGCTCGTCATCGGATACCCGGAGCAGATCTGCGCCCAGGCGATCGACGACGGCCTCGTCCAGTCGATGACCTTCGCCATCGACGGCCTCGCGAGCGCTCGCGCGCCGGTCTCGTGCGGCACGCGCTGCCTCCAGATCTGCGAGGAGATCCTCGTCGAGGCAGCGCCGCTCCTCGAGGCTACCGCGACCGACAATGCCGGACACATGTCCAGCGCCAGCCGCGCGCCGTGCACCGCGGGCGCGACCACGAACTGCACCGCCGTCGCGCCGAACGCGCCGCCGGTCCCGACGCTGTCGATCCCCGACTACTGCGTGGCCGGGCGCACCTCGTACGTCAACGGCTGGGTCACCGACGAGCGCTCCACGCTCGCCTGGCGTGAGTACCGGGTGGAGGGCCAGGTCATCGGCCAGCGCTTCGAGTCCCCGAGCACGAGCGGGATCAACGCGAGCTACGTCACGACGATCGCGGGAACGAAGACGTTCGAGCACGTCGCCCAGGATCTCGGCGGGCTCTCCGGGTCGGTCTCCGCTACGCGCACGGTCTACCCGGCGGGCACGAGCGACACGTGCGACAAGCCGTTGCCGATTCCCGCGAACAAGGCGTGGAACGTCTCGTACGTGTTCACCGCGCAGCCCGTCCCCATTTGCAACATCGGGAACGCGACCCATGGCGCGTGGCTGACGCTCCCGTTCGACGGTCCGGTCGAGTCCGTCACGCTGTACACGAGCTACTATGTGGCCGCCCAGGACGGCTGCGCGGCAGGCGCCACGCAGGTGTGTGGCTACTCCACGAGCACCTACGGGCCGCTCGCCGACCCGCGCTTCTTCATGTGGGGCGGCGGATACGTGCAGATCACCTCCGCCCGCCTCGGCCGCGGCGCGCTCTGCGACCGCGCCTGGACGAACATCACGTGCCCGGCCGGCGACTCGTGCGACCCGGATGCCCAGGGCGTCTACCGCTGCCGCGAGGCCGCGGCGCCAACCCTCCCGCTCGGCGCGATCTGCAGCCCCGGCACGACCCCCGCTTGCGCCTCCGGGACGACCTGCGCGCTCGATACCGGCGGTGTGTACCAGTGCCGGACCTCGGTCTGCTCGAACGGGCTGGACGAAGACGCTGACGGCCTCACGGACTACCCGGCAGACCCGAGCTGCGAGTCGGCCGCCGGCGCGACCGAGGCGGCTTGCGTGCCCGGCACGCCCCCGGGGCCATCGCTCGACGGCATGCCGCCGCCTTTCATGGTCTCCTGGGCGCCTCCGCTCGGTCCGAGCCTGCTGCTCGACGCGGGCTGCGGCCACGTCGCGACCGGGGCTGAATGGGTCTTCAACTGGCAGGCGCCCACCGCCGGCAACTTCCGCATCGAGGTCGTCAGCGATGGACCCGTCCCGGATGACATCGTGCTCTACGTCCGAAGGGCGAATTGCCTCGGCACCGAGCTCGCCTGCGACCGCGGACGCCCGGCCGGGCGGAGCTCGGCGGTGACGGTGTCGCTCGCCGCCAGCGATCTCGTGTCCATCGTCGTGGACAGCGCCGGGACCGCGATGAATCCGATCACGCTCAGCGTGACGCCAGTGCCCTGACGACCCCGGAGAACCGAACGGAATGCGCGCCATCACCGAGACCCGCTGCCCCGCCGTACGCCTCGTGGCGATCGCCGCCGTGGCGCTGGCCCTCGGGGCGTGCTCCGACCGCGAGGTGGTTGCGGTGGTCGGGAAGACCAAGGTGCGGCGCGCCGACGTCGAGGGTTTCCAGGGCGGCCGAGGCCGGCCCGCCAATCCCGCCCAGGCGCTCGATGCGGTCGTCGAGCGCACCCTGCTCGCCGAGGGCGCACGCCGCGACGGCCTCGCCGACGACCCCGCCGTCCGGGCTCGTCTGGCGGCGGCGGAGCGCGAGATCCTCGCGCAGGCGTTCGTGGATCGCGCGGTCGCGTCCGCGTCCGCGGAGGACGCGCTCCTCAAGCGGTACCGCGACAAGAAGGAAGCGCTGGCGCGTCGCCGCATCCACGTGGCGCACATCGCCGTCCGCGCGCCGAAGGGCGACGCTGCGCGGCGCTCGGAAGCCGAGTCCAAGCTGAACCGCGCCTACATGAGGCTGCTCGCGGGCGAGCCGTTCGAGAAGGTCGCGCGGGAGATGTCGGACGACGAGGTCTCGGCCCCACGCGGCGGCGACCTCGGTCCCCTGCTCGAAGGCGAGGTCAATCCCGCTTTCTTCGAGGCGGCCGCGGCGCTCGAGAAGGGCAAGACGTCGAAGCCCTTCGAGTCGGCGCTCGGATTCCACCTCGCGAAGGCGCTCGAGCCTCCCGCGACGGTGACGCCGCCGTTCGAGGAGGCGAAGGCGCTGCTCGCGGCGGAAGCGCGCCGCGAGGCGCTGGAGAAGACCGAGAAGGAGCTGCGGGACCGCATCTCCGTGAAGACCTATCCCGACAGGTTGCCGCAGCGGAGGCCGCCCGCGCCGGCGCCCGGAGCACGGACGGAGACACGATGAGGCCTGGAATTCTCGCCGCCGCGCTGGCGATCGCGGCTGCCCCGGTCGGCGCCGTGGCGGTCGACCTGGCGCCGATCGACCTGAGCGTGACGCCGGTGGCCGTCGAGAGCGGCGGAGCGGTCGACGTCGCCGACACCGTGATCGCGAACGGCGGCGCGGCAGGCGGGTTCAACGTGGCGTTCTACGCGTCGCCGGACGCGGTGATCACGCCGACCATGTACTGCGACGACGGCGAGGAAGTCTGGGTGTGCGGCGGCGACACGTACCTCGGGAGCCGGTGGGTGCCGGGGCTGGCGGCCGGAGCTTCGAGCAGCGGCACGACACGCGTCACGCTCCCCGTGTCGATGACCGGGACGATCTACGTCGGCGTGGTCGTGGACGATCAGGGCGCAATCGCCGAGTCGGACGAGACGAACAACACGCTCGCCGGGAACCCGATCACGGTCTCGAAGCCGGACCTCACGGTGGCGTCGTTGGCGACGCCGGCGACGCTCGAGGCGGGCGGAACCCTGACGGTCACCGACTCGGTGGCCGCGACCGGCGGCGCGACGGGTGGGTTCTGGGTCCGGTTCTACCTCTCGGCGGACCCGACGGTGACGACCGCCGACACGTACATCGGGGGGAGGTGGATGAGCGGCCTCGCGTCGGGGGCGACGAGCACCGCGACGACGGCGATTCCGCTCTCGCCGACCGTCACCGGGACGTACTACGTCGGCGCGATCGTGGACGCCGACGGCAGCGTCGCGGAGTCGGACGAGACGAACAACGGGCTCGCAGGCAACGTCATCACGATCTCGAAGCCGGACCTCGTGGTCGCGTCGGTAGCGGTGACACCGGAGACGTTGGGGGCGGGCGGCACGCTGACCGTCACGGACTCGGTGACGGCGACGGGCGGGGCGACGACCGGGTTCTGGGTGCGGTTCTACCTCTCGGCCGACGCGGCGATCACGACGGCGGACACGAACATCGGCGGCCGCTGGGTGAGCGGGCTCGTCTCGGGCGGGACGAGCAGCGCGGCGACCGCGATCGCGCTCCCGCCGAACGTCTCCGGGACGTTCTCCGTGGGGGCGATCGTGGACCCGGACGGCGGCGTGCCGGAGTCGGACGAGACGAACAACGGGCTCGCCGGGAACACGGTCGCGATCGCGAAGCCGGACCTCGCGGTCGCGTCGCTGACGGCGACCCCTGCGACGCTCGCGTCCGGCGGCACGCTGACGATCGCGGACTCGGTGACCGCGACGGGCGGGCCGGGCGGAAGGACGGCCGGGTTCTGGGTCCGGTTCTACCTGTCTGCGGACGCGGTGATCACGACCGCCGACACCTTCATCGGGGGCCGGTGGGTCGCGAGCCTCGCGCCGGGCGCGACGAGCAGCGCGACGACGACGATCGCACTTCCGTTCTCGACCGCGGGGACGTTCTACGTGGGCGCCATCGCCGACGCGGATGGCGGGGTGGTCGAATCCGACGAGACGAACAACGCCCTCGCCGCGAACACCGTCGCCATCACACCGGCGGTGGACCTGGTGCCGACCGCACTGAGCGTGCCGCCGGCCGCTGAGAGAGGTGGGTCGATCGACATCGCGGATACCGTCGTCGCGAGCGGGGGCGCGGCAGGCGGGTTCAACGTGTCGTTCTACGCCTCGCCGGACGCGGTCGTCACGCCCGCGGTGTACTGCGACGACGGCGAAGAAACCTGGCAGTGCGGCGGCGACACGTACCTCGGGAGCCGGTGGGTGCCGGGGCTCGCGGCCGGAGCTTCGAGCAGCGGAACGACGCGGGTCACGCTGCCGCTGTCGCTGACCGGACCGGTCTACGTCGGGGTCGCGGTCGACGCCGAAGGCGCGATCGCCGAGTCGGACGAGATGAACAACGCGCTCGCCAACACGATCACGATCTCGAAGCCGGACCTCAGGGTGGCATCGCTGGAGGCGACGCCGTCGACGCTCGCGGCGGGCGGAACCCTGACGGTCACCGACTCGGTGGCCGCGACCGGCGGCGCGACGGGTGGGTTCTGGGTCCGGTTCTACCTCTCGGCGGACCCGACGGTGACGACCGCCGACACGTACATCGGGGGGAGGTGGGTGAGCGGCCTCGCGTCCGGCGCGACGAGCACGGCGACGACGGCGATCCCGCTCTCGCCGACGGTGACGGGGACGTACTACGTCGGCGCCATCGCGGACGCGGACGGCGGGGTCGCCGAGTCGGACGAGACGAACAACGCGCTCGCGGGCAACGTCATCACGATCGCGAAGCCGGACCTCGTGGTCGCGTCGTTGGCCGCGACGCCGGCGTCGCTGGGGGCGGGCGGCACGCTGACGGTCACGGACTCCGTGACGGCGACGGGCGGGGCGACGGCCGGATTCTGGGTGCGGCTGTACCTGTCGGCCGACACGACCGTCACGACGGCGGACACGTACATCGGAGGCCGGTACGTGGGCGGGCTCGCTTCGGGGGGGACGAGCACCGCGACGACCGCGCTCGCGCTTCCCCCGAACGTCTCCGGGACGTTCTCCGTGGGGGCGATCGTGGACCCGGACGGCGGGGTGGCCGAGTCGGACGAGACGAACAACGCGCTCGCCGGCAACACGGTCACGATCGCGACGCCGGACCTCGCGGTCGCGTCGCTGACGGCGAACCCGGCGACGCTCGCGACGGGCGGCACGCTGACGATCGTGGACTCGGTGACCGCGACGGGCGGGCCGGGCGGGAAGACGGCAGGGTTCTGGGTGCGGTTCTACCTGTCTGCGGATGCGATCACGACCGCGGGCAGGTACATCGGGGGGCGTTGGGTCGCGAGCCTCGCGTCGGGCGGCACGAGCAGCGGCTCGACGGTGATCCCGCTCCCTCCCTCCGTCGCGGGGACGTTCTACGTGGGCGCCATCGCCGACGCCGATGGCGGGGTGGTCGAATCCGACGAGACGAACAACGCCCGCGCCGGGAACGCCGTCGCGATCGTGGCAACCGTGGACCTGGTGCCGACCGTCCTGAGCGCGCCCGCGTCGGCGGAGCGGGGCGGGTCGATCGACATCGCGGACACGGTTGTCGCGAGCGGGGGCGCATCAGGCGGGTTCAACGTCTCGTTCTACGCGTCGCCGGACGCGGTCATCACGCCGACCGTGTACTGCGATGATGGCGAGGAAGTCTGGGCGTGCGGCGGCGACACGTACCTCGGGAGCCGGTGGGTGCCGGGCCTGGCGGCGGGCGCTTCGAGCAGCGGTACGACGTCGGTCACGCTGCCGCTGTCGATGACCGGGCCGATCTACGTCGGCGCGGTCGTGGACGTCGAAGGCGAGATCGCCGAGTCGGACGAGACGAACAACACGCTCGTCGGGGACACGACCACGATCTCGAAGCCCCACCGGACGGTCGCTTCCGTCTCGGCAACGCCATCCACGCTCCCGGCGGGTGGCACGCTGACCATCACGGACTCCGTGAAGGTGACAGGCGGAGTTTCGGATGGGTTCTGGGTCCGGTTCTACCTGTCGGCCGACGCGACGATCACGGCGGCGGACGCGTTCATCGGAGCGCGGTGGGTGAACCAGCTCGCGTCCGGAGCGATCAGCAGCGGCTCGACGACCGTCGCCCTTCCGGTGGGTCTCGGCGGGACGCAGTACGTGGGTGCAATCGCGGACGGCGCGGGAGACTCGGACCCGACGAACAACGCGCTCGCCGGCAACGTCATCACGATCTCGAAGCCGGACCTCGTGGTCGCGTCGTTGGCCGCGACGCCGGCGTCGCTGGGGGCGGGCGGCACGCTGACCGTCACGGACTCGGTGACGGCGACGGGCGGGGCGACGACCGGGTTCTGGGTGCGGTTCTACCTCTCGGCCGACGCGGCGATCACGACGGCGGACACGTACATCGGCGGCCGCTGGGTGACCGGGCTCGCCTCGGGCGGGACGAGCAGCGCGACGACCGCGCTCGCGCTTCCCCCGAACGTCTCGGGGACGTACTCCGTGGGGGCGATCGTGGACCCGGACGGCGGGGTGGCCGAGTCGGACGAGACGAACAACCCGCTCGCCGGGAACACCGTCACGATCACGAAGCCGGATCTCGTGGTCGCGTCGGTGACGGCGACGCCGGCGGCGCTCGCGGCGGGCGGCACGCTGACGATCGCGGACTCGGTGACCGCGACGGGCGGGCCGGGCGGAAAGACCGCCGGGTTCTGGGTCCGGTTCTACCTGTCCGCGGACCCGATCATCACGCCGACGGTGTACTGCGACGACGATGAGGGGAGCTGGGCGTGCGGCGGCGACACGTACCTCGGGGGCCGGTGGATCCCGAGCCTCGCATCGGGGGCCACGAGCAGCGGCTCCACGGCGGTCGCGGTGCCGCCGTCGCTCATGGGATCATTCTACGTGGGCGCGATGGCGGACGCCGACGGCGGCGTCGTCGAGGCTGACGAAAGCAACAACGCGCTCGGGACGCTCATCCAGGTGGGCGTCGACCAGAGCGCGCCGGTGATCCTCGTGTCCGGGGTCGCCGACGGTGCGGTCACCCACGAGGTCCCGGTCACCTTCTGCTTCGACGCGAGCGATCCGAACCTCGCCTCGCTCGAGGGCACGCTGAACGGCGTCGCGGTGGCGGGGTGCGGCTCCGCGTATCTCGAGGGCGAATACGAGCTGTTCGTGCGCGCCTCGGATGCGGCCGGAACCCTCTCGACGAAGACGGTCCGCTTCACGATCGACCTGACCTCGCCACAGGTGGCGATCTCGGGCGTGGTCGACGGATCCGTCTCGAACGCGGCGAGCGTCACCCCCACGTTCACGGCCACCGACGCGCACCTCGTGTCCACCGCGGCCACGCTGGACGGAAGCCCGGTGCCGTTCATCAGCGGAACGGCGGTGCAGTCGGAGCAGGATCACCTCCTCGTCGTCACGGCGATGGACGCCGCCGGGAACGGCACGACGGCCCAGGTCTCGTTCGCGCTCGATCGCGCCGCCCCATCGATCGTCTTCGCCGGGATCGAGAACGGCGCGGTGTTCGGAGGCTCCGTCACGCCGGACGTCGTCGTCTCCGACGCGCATCCGGGAACGCACTCGGTGACCATCGACGGCGCTCCGTACCAGACCGGCGCGGCGGTGACCGCGCCGGGCGACCATCTCCTCGCCGCGACGGCGATGGACGCCGCCGGGAACACGACCACCGCGCAGGTGTCGTTCGCGATCGACCTCACGAAGCCGGCCGTGGCCGTCGTCTCGCCTGCGGACGGCAGCACCACCTCTGCCGCGAGCGTGGACGTCGTCGCGACGGCATCGGACGACCGCGCGATCGCGCTCGTCACGATCAATGGCGCGACGGTGATGCCAGGGCCGGACGGCCGGTACGTCGCGTCCGTCGCGCTCACCGAAGGGCTGAACCCCATCGAGGTGAGGGCGCGCGACCGCGCCGGGAACGTCGAGACGGTGCAGCTCATGGTCCGGCGCGACTCCACGGCGCCGGAGCTTCTCGTCATAGCGCCCGCCGAGGGCGCGGTCGTGACCGATCCGAGCGTCGCGGTGCGGGGCACGGTCAAGGACTCGAGCGCCGTGACCCTGACGGTGAACGGGTCCGCGACTGCGGTCGGCTTCGACGGGAGCTTCAGCGCGACCGTCTCGCTCGCTCCGGGTGAGAACACGATCGACATCGTCGCCACAGACGCCGCCGGGAACACCTCCTCGGTGACGCGAAAGGTGAGCGGCGGTGCGCCGTACCTCTCGCTCGCCGAGCCGGCCGACGGATTCGTGACGGCGGCATCGACGGTGACGGTGCGCGGTGCGGCGAGACCCGTCGCTCCGGCCACGTCCGTCACCGTCACGGTGAACGGCAACGACGTGACGGTGGCCGCCGACGGCAGCTTCGCGAAAGCGATGGCTGTCGCGGGCGCCGTCACCTTCACCGTGATCGCGAAGGACGACCGCGGGCTGTCCACGACGAGGTCCGTGTCGGGCGTCGCCGGGATGGCCCAGCCCGGCGACACGCCGCCCCCCTCGGATTCCACCCCGCTCGCGCTCACCGTCGACTCTCCCATCGACGGCGCCATCTCGCGCGGGAACGTCGCCGTCACCGGGCGCGTGCAGGGCGGGAAGGCGCCCGTGCGGGTGACGGTCGCCGGAGCGCCAGCGACCGTGAGCTCCGGATACTTCAGCGCGGCGCAGGCGCTCACGGAAGGCGATCAGAGCATCGTCATCCAGGCGACCGACGCGGCGGGGCAGGTCGCGACGGCGCAGCGGTCCGTCACGGTGGACGCGACCGACCCCTACCTCCAGGTGACGCGACCGGCGTCGAGCCCGGCGGACGTGAGCGAGTCGCCGTATCGGATCGAGGGAACGGTCGGGGATGTAAACCTCTCGTCCGTCACGGTGAACGGGGCGGCGGCGTCGGTCGTCGCGGGATCGTTCGCGGCGTCGGTCCCGCTCACGGCGGGCAACAACGACGTGCTCGTCGAGGCGAAGGATGTCGTCGGGAACGTGTCCCGCAAGACGGTTCGCCTGACCGTGCAGGCCTTGCCTCCCCAGGTCGCGATCCTGTCGCCGCTCGACGGGAGCGACGCGGCGGAGGCGGTGCTGCACGTGCGTGCCAGCGTGGACGCGACGGCCGCGCTCCAGTCGGTGTCGGTGGGCGCCGTCGCGGCGACGCAGAGCGGCGTCGAGTGGGTGGCCGACGTCGCTCTGGCGCTCGGCGACAACACGGTCACGGTCTCGGCGCTCGACGTGAACGGCATGACCGGAACGGCCACCGCGCGGGTGAAGTACCGCGACGTGACGCAGGAGCCGCTCGCGGTGACCGGAGTCGTCCCAGCGGCGGGCGCGAAGGACGTGGAGTCGGACGCGCTCGTGAGCGTCTCGTTCAACAAGGCGGTGGACGCGTCGAGCCTGGCCGGGAAGCTCACGCTCCTCGCCGACGGGGCGCCGCTCGCGGGCGGGTTCTACGTCGCGCCGGGCGGACAGACCGTGAGCTTCATCGCGAGACAGGCGTTGCCGCCGGGCAAGCGGCTCGTCGTGAGGATCGCCGAGCTCGCCGCGGAGCAGGGCCCGGGGATGGACGCAGCGTTCGCGAGCGACTTCACGACGCGCGCGAAGCTTCGGAGGCTCTCGGGAGTGGTGGTGGACGAGCGCTACCAGGCGCTCGAGAACGTGAAGGTGACGCTGGAGGGGAGCGGGCAGGAGACCCGCACCCTCGACGACGGCAACTGGACGTTCTTCGACGTCCCGGCCGGCACCGCGATCGTGCGATTCGAGGGCGGCCGCACGGCGCAGGGCGAGAAGATGAACTTCGCGCGCCGGCGCATCTTCGTCGACGGAGACAAGGACACGCAGGACGATCCGCTCGTCCTGTTCCCCGAGGACGTCGCGTCCGCGCAGCAGTTCGACGGCGGGCAGGACGTGCACCTCGGGTTCCGCGGGCGGTACCCGGGGCTCGCGCTCGACGTGGAGGCGGGGGGCGTGTTCCTGCCGAGCGGTCGCACGGCGGGGGTCCTGACCGCGACGCAGCTACCGGGGGTCGCGAACCCGGTGCCGATCGAGAGCTGGGGGCCGGCGGCGGGGTTGTGGCAGGTGGGGCCTGAGGGGCTGCGGCTCACGAAGCCGGTGACGATCAGCCTGCCGAACGTCTCGAAGGAGGCCGCCGGCCGGCTCGTCGTGATCATCACGTACGACCCGGTCCGGCACATGCTGGTGCGCACGGGCATCGGCCGGGCGTCGGCGGACGCCTCGGTCATCGAGGGCCTCTCGCCGGTGAAGGCGGCCGGGCTGGATTCTGTTCGGCTACGTGCGGCTCTCGGACGAGCAGCACGCGGCGCTCGACGAGGCGCTCAAGAGCGGGACGGCGCCCGACCAAGCTCCCCCGTCCGGCACCACGGGGTCGCTGCTGTTGCGCGGCGACCGGTCGCTGCTGCGCTACCTGGTGGAGCTCGTCGTGAGCCCGGCGTACGCGCAGGCGCTGAACCAGTTCGATCTGTGCAAGGACCCCGCGGACACCGTCAACTGCTACAGCCCGTTCGGCCTGATCGACGGGAAGCAGGGGCCGAGCGGCTCGATGTACGTGCACGGCCGGGTGCGGACCTCGTACCTGGCGGAGACCGACACCGACCCGCTGTCGTACTTCGAGGGCTGGCTCATCGAGGCCCGCGCGATGAACCAGGCGAAGGGCGTGACCGGCGACTACGGCCAGTTCTCGATCCCGGTCCGGGGGAGCGCCTGGGGGGACGCGTTCGCGTACACGTACGTGGACACCGGGACGCGGTTCCGGGTGTGGAAGGAGCAGACGGAGGACGGCGGGCAGCGGGTGAGGTACCTGCCGCTCTCCTCGAAGTACCTCATCGCGGCGACCGCGTTCAACATGATCACGATCCCGGCCTACCACCGGTCGGACCTGATCGTCGACCTGCGGGTCCTGAAGGGGAAGCTCCGGTTCGTGAATCGGAAGGGCGAGCCGATCGGCGGCGCCTGCGATGCGGGCGCCACGACGGAGCGCGCGCCGAACGGGGATCTCCTGTCGGTGTCACCGCAGGACGTGGCCTTCACCGAGGTGCACTTCTTCCGCGGCGACGACGAGAGCGCGCCCATCGCCCGCTACACCGTCGCGGTCCCCGGGACCGAGGTGGACCAGTGCCAGGGGCCCGGCGTCCACGCGTCGTACGTCAAGCTGCGGCTCGGCCCATCGGATGCGAGTCAGAAGCGCGTGCTTGAGCAGTGCTGGTACTACGAGTCGCGCGGGCTCGACACGCTCAGCGGCGACGAGCGCATCTACTACCAGATGAACTGCGCGCGGCCGCGGGAGACGAGGGTCCGACTCCACGCGGGCGACAAGCTCAAGATCGTTGCGGTGAACCACGCGACCGGGCACACCGGGATGGCGAAGATCACCGTTCCGTCCATCACGACGAACAACGACTGCCCGGACGAAGAGAAGATCGCGTTCACGGACCGCTGGGCGGGGGGAAGGACCTTCACGATCTGCCCGCAGGCGGCGCAGAGCATCGTCATCCCGGCGGACATCGACCTGTATCCGCCGGAGATCGACGTGCGGGTGGCGCGCCGCGCGACGGACGAGGGCATCCGCAACGACGGGTCGCGGAAGGAGCACCTCGTCCGCCACGGCGGCGCGGCGACGACACGCGACGACGTGATGCAGGTCGCGACGCACTGGCGCGTGCGGCTCGAGCCCGAGCTGGCGACGACGGCGACGCCGTTGCCGCTGCCGGTGCCCGAGGGGGATACCGAGCCCGGACCCAAGTTTGATCCGTACGGTGGGGTCACGGGCGCCCCCGGTCAGCCCGGGAGCGAGCTCGAGGTCCTGTGCTCCGATCTTCCCCGCGGCGCCTCTCCCGAGCGCAAGGAGGCATGCAAGCTGACGGAGAAGCGGCTCGACGAGCTGCCGAAGGGGATCCCGCCGCTCGCGGCGCAGGTGGTGCGGGTCACGAACTCGGCGGTGGAGCAGCCCGCGGTCTCGATCTTCCGGGTCGCGCCGGGCCGGGCGACGGGCACCGTCCAGACGGCGATCCGGATGCAGCTTCCCGGCGGCGGATCGACGCGCCTCGCCGCCCTGAATCGCGCCAACTACTACGTGCACGTCGTCGGGCATCCGCTCCTGTTCAACGACGCGAACGAGAACGGCACCATCGAGCGGGAGGAGCTGGAGGCGCTCTCGCCCGCGCCGCCGAACCTCACGAACTTCAAGCCGGGCGACCCGCCCGGCCTGCCCGCGGCGGCGCTGGGCCTCAAGGACGTGTATCTCGGCGCCGAGCCCGACGGGACGCTCATCCCGCGCTTCGACCGCGCGCGCGAGCACGAGTTCAGGGTGGTGGAGGTGGAGCGGAAGGAGATCCTCGCGGAGCAGGCGAAGGCGGATCCTCGCAAGCTCGATCAGCCGCCGTCAGGAGAGGAGCCTTCGGCTCAGCGCAGCGACATCGCGTACCAGTTCCTGCTGAATCTGCTCGAGCCCGATACCGCGGGCCGCGCAGGTACGCTCAGCGGCGACTACCAGGTCCGGCTCGGCTCGGACTCGTACGGCCTCGAGTGCAAGGTGACGATCGATTCCACCGCTGGCGCGCTGACCGGCGATTGTGGCGGCGAGCACCTGTACGACGTGCTCGCGGCGCAGGACATCCTCTACTTCGAGCTGTTCCTGAGCGGCAATGCGGAGAACGTGCTGTATCGGTTCAACTTCCACGGGCTCTCGCGGCGGAAGGACTACCTCGCGGTCGGAAGCGAGTACACCGCGGAGAAGGCGCGAACCGCGGACGTCGACGGCGCACCGGACGTCCGCCGTCCCGTGTCCGTGCCCTCGAAGGCCATCACGTTCGTGAGCCCTTCGGAGTTCACCAGCGGGACGCTCCAGATCTGCACCGAAGCACAGTGCGGCTCCTCAGCGTCGGTGCTCAAGGCAGTGGCCCTCTCGCTCCAGCCGGACGGGACCTACAGCGTCAGCGAGACCGGCGGGACGGTGAAGGCGCAGCTCGTCCAGGCGCCGGACAAGGGCGTGGGCGGCGCGTGCAGGTTCGAGCTTCCGCTGCCGCCCCAGCTCGCGGCCGTTCCAGGCATCGAGCAACTGGCCAGCAGCGTGTTCGCGGTGTTCACTTCCCAGGATCGGAAGTCGACCGTCGCGCTTGGCAGGCCGAAGTCCGAGTTCCAGGGTGCCCACGTGCGTGCACCCGGCCAGCCGGACGCGGCGGGCGTGAACCTCGCCGACGGTCACGTGTCGCTCGAGGAGGAAGATCTATCCCTCCCCGAGCTCGGACACAGGGTGTCCTTCACGCGGCACTACGACAATCAGTGGAACGAGCAAACACCGCTCGGTGCCGGCTGGGCGCATGGGTTCGATGGGTTCGTCGTGCAGGAGACGGTGGGGCGGTACGTGGTGGTCCTCGCAGGTCAGGCATACGCGTTCCCGAAATGCGTCGTCGATCCGGCGCAGAACGCCTCGAGCTGCACCACGGATAAGTCGCACGGCGCGACCCTCACCGTGACGAAGACGAACGGAAGCTGGGACGTCGCCTTCACGACCGTGGACGGCGTCCGTTACAAGTTCGACGAGCTCTCGGAGCAGAGCTATCGGGTCAATCCCATCACGCAACAGAAGGTCGAGGACGAGAACCGCCGTCGCTGGCGCCTCACCGCGTTCGAGGACGGTCACGGTGAGCCGAGCCCGTCCACGAACGGCTGGACGAAGCTGACCTACCGCACGGCGGCGGCGGGCCAGACGTTCGACCTCCTCGACAACGTTCAGCGCACTCCGGGCACCGTGAAGGTCACGTTCGGCTATCGGCCGGTGAACGATCAGGATCCGGCGGTCTCGAAGGAGCTGAAGAGGCTCGCGAAGCGGGGTTTCCAGCTGCTGGACCAGGTCTCGCTCCAGGTGGGCACCGGCGTCGGAGCCGCGACGCACGTCATCACCTTCAAGCAGGACGCGATGGGGAACCTCGTCGAGGTGACCCGGCCAGGCGCGCCCGTCTCGATCTGGCGATACGGGTACTACACGCTCGAGGAGCTGCCGGCGACGCCGGAGTCGCCGACGAGCGATGCGGCGCGCGCATCATTGCTCCGAAACGAGCTTCGGACGGCGGAACTGTTCGTCGTCGATCAGGGCGCGGATCGGCGCCAGTGGGCGGCCGAGTACAGGCGAAGCTGCTCGTCCAGGAGCTACGCGCACGTGCACCGGTGCGAGGTCGTCGATTCGGTCGTACTGCCCGGCAAGGGCGGTGCCCCGATCCAGATCTCGTACGAGAGCTCGAGGCGGACGGTGACGGAGCCGAGCGCGGTGAGCGACACGAGCGCTACACCGCTCGTGACCGTCTACGACCTCAATCGTTACGGGAACGCAAAAGTCGTCACGGTGGGGAGCGCAACCACGAGGCTCGCATGGGGGAGCGACGCCGACGACGGGAAGGTCGCGGTGACGTCGCATACGTCGCCGACGCTTCGGACCATCGCGTACGAGTACGACGACCGGCTGCGTGAGACCTCGGCGACGCTCGTCTCCGCAGGTCAGGACACGATGGCGGCGGCAGGAATCGCACCAGGGACCGTGCTGCGTGACGTCGCGCCCGCGGGCACGGGGGCGGCGTTCCACGAGCGGTTCGGCGTGCCGCTCGCGGTGCTGCACCCGGCCGCGGATGGCAGCATCACCACCGAGACGACGGAGCTGTGGCCGACGGGCGACGTGAAGCTCACGAGAACCACGGACGCCGCTGGGCGGACGCTCGCGCTGCACCAGTACACGTCCTACGAAGGCGACGTGCTCCGGACCGAGATCGACGAGGCCGGCCGCACGATCCAGTATGCCAACGTCGATCCCGGCGGGGAGCCGCTCAATCCGTTCGGCCTCCCCGAGTCGGTCACCGTTTCGGCTCCCGCAGATCCCCCTGTTGCGGCGGGTGCCCTGGCGGTGTCGCACCGCCGCATGAAGTACGACGACCGAGGTCGGCTGAGGCTCGCTGGCGTGCCTGAGGCGGCGTCCGAGGAGACATGGGGGCGAGACGCGCTCGGGCGCCTGACCTCGCATCAGCGCGGGGGCACACCACCGATGGCGCGGCGCTGGGAGTACGTGACCGGCGCGGATCGCCTCGAGGTGCGCGAGTTTGCCGGCGCTGACAGCACGCCTCGGCGCACGAAGGTCTTCGCGAACGGCCTGCCGGAGAGCGAGAGCATTGCCTACGGGGCGCCGGAGCAGATCGCCACGAAGGCCTACACGCATCTCAACGGAAAGCTCGTGCGGCTCGTGGACGTGCGGGGCGTCACGCACCGTTACTTCTACGACGCGGCGGGGCATCTCACGCGCGCCACCGCGCAGGGCGCTGCGACCCCGCAGGAGACCGAGGAGCTGTTCCTCTCGCCGGATGGCGAGGGAAAGCCGTTGACCGCGAAGGACCACAACGGGCTCGAGACGCGCATCCGCTATGACGTGCTCGGGCGTGCGGCGTTCTGGGACCGGAGCGTCGCGGGCGACAGGGACGAGGAGGAGGTGCTGCTCGATCTCCACGGCGCGGCGGCCAGGCGAGTCGTGCGCGGGCTCGCGGGAGAGCACGCGTACGCGTACGTTCTCGACGGCCTCGGGCGCGTCGAGAAGACGACGAGCGGCGACAGCTCCGTGAACGAGGAGCGGACGTACGCCGGTGGTCGGCTCGCGACGGTGATCGACCGCGTGACCGAGCTCGAGCAGGGCTTCGAGTACGGGGACGCGCTCGGCCGCCTGACCAAGCACTGGCGGAAGGTGCAAGGTGCGGAGACGACGGGAGCGGCGGAGCTTTACCACACCGAGACGCGGAGCTACGTGTCGGAGGCTGGCGGCGTGCGTGTGACCGCGCAGCACGGCGCGGACTGGAAGGACGTGGTCGGCGGTGGGTCGGGGACGAACACGTGGAAGCTCGAGTGGGTGGAAGACGGGCTGGGGCGGACGCTCGAGCGGACGAGCTGGGTGCACGGAGCGCCGGCGACGAGGCGGTACGAGTTCGACGCACGGAGCGGTGAGCTGTCGAAGGAGTGGGAACCCAGCGCGACGGGCGCGACGGTGTACGACCGCGACCGGGCAGGGTACGTGACAGCGCTGACGGATCCCGTCGGAAACATGATCTCGTACGGCGTCGACCCGGCCGGTCTCACGACGAGCCAGGTCGGTCCGCTCGCGGGCGAGACATGGACGACGACCTACGACGCGTTCGGACAGGTCGCGACGCGGGCGGTGGGCGAGTGGGGCACGACGCCGGCGGGGACGTGGACGTACACATACGATCGTGGCGCACGAACCGTCACGGAGGTCGATCCGCTCGGCTTCACGATGGTCCGGACGTTCAATGGGCGTGGTCTCGTGGCGCAGGAGGTCAAGAGGGACACCGGCGGAACCCGCCCCAGCTCGAACGTCTTCACGACGACGTTTGCCTACGACGGGACGTGGCTGAAGCGCCGGGAGTCCACCGAAGGAAGCTGGAGATCGATACTCGACCGCTCGAGCTTCGATGACCGCGGTCGTCCTCTGAGCGAAGTCGAGAGCTGGTCGGGTGCCGGGAGAGCGTACGATTACGCGACCACCTACTCGTGGACGAAGCGAAACGCCGAGGTCACGGACGAGGACGTCCCCACGGGCGGCCTCACGTCGCGCAAGTTCACGCTCGTCCACGACAGCCTCGGGAACGTCGTCCGACGCACGCCGGGAAGCGACGCGACGAAGACCGAACGCTGGGCCTATGACGCGGCTGGATACCTGATGGCGGAGCGCCCCGCCGGCGAGCTGGCGGCAGCGTCGCTCGTCTACGAGGATGGATTGCTCCGGTCGCGCACGCTCGGCGGCGACGAGACGACCACCTACTCGTATCGCTTCGATGGACGCCTGCGCTCAGTGAAGAACGAGGTATCGGGGCGCTCGAAGACGTACTCGTGGGACGCGCGCGGCCTTCTCTCTCGCGAGGAGTACGGGCTCCCCCCGACCGACGTTGCGCGCACCGACTACGGCTACGATGCCGCGGGGCGGCTCTCGACAATCGTCAAAGGTGTGGAAACGTCCGACGCGGCAACGTGGAGCTATGGTTACGGTCCACGCGGCGAGCAGACATCGGTCACTCTGCCGTCAGGCCACGTATTCGCGTACGGGCACGATGCGGGAGCGCGCCTGGCGTCCATCACACCCCCGGGGGTCGCGGATGGCACGGGCGCCGTGCCGCAGACATTCGAGCAGGACTACCTCGGCCGGACGATCAAGCGGACGCGCGGGACGTCGACCTGGACGACGACCTGGAGCGACGGGCAGGGCATCACGACGGACCCCCTCAAGAACGAGACCCTGGCGGTCGTGGACGGCCGCGGCCGCGTTGCAGGACGTTCGGTGCAGTTACTCGTGAGCGAGCAGGCGAGGGCAGCCACCGACGTGAGCTCGATGGCCATCTTCTACGATCGCCGTGACCAACCGACCTCGGCTCGAGAGACGACGCCCGGCGGGATGCAGTACGAGACGACCTACAGGTACGACGACCGATACACGCTCACGCGCGTCACGCAGCAGCGCCCGACGCAGACCGACGCCACCTATACGTACACGCCGGGTGGCCAGATCGAAACCGTCGTCTCCCCGAGCGGCACGGCGACGTACGCATACGACAGCCTGAACAAGGGCCGCCTGAAGAGCATCACCAACGGTAAAACGTCCACCTCGTTCGAGTGGGAACCGGGCGGCGGCGCCGTGGCGCTCGTCACGACCGGCTCCAACCACTTCGAGCGCCGCTGCTACGACGGCCCCGGTCGGCTGATGGGAGTCATCGTCGATGGGTCCAAGCGCGAGTGCGGCTCGTACACCGACGTGCGGCTCGAGTACTGGTACGGATACGACAAGCGTGGGAACCGGACGACGGAGAACTACCTCAACTCCGATACGGCGATGTCCGTCGGCGTCGAGACGACCACTTTCTACTACGACGTCGCGGACCGATTGAAAGCGGAATCGAGCCTGGGCGCCGGCGGCGCCGAATACCTGCTCGGTTCCGATGGCACGCGCCTCGGGCAAATGGTGCTGTCCGGGCCCGCTTCTTCCTCGGACGTGTTGAACTTCACGTATGACACGGCGGGAGGCCTGAAGGGAGCGCATCGAAGCAGCAACGCGAGCATTCCCGTTGCGGCGTACCAGACGGACGCCGCGGGGCAGCTCGTGTCGGAAAGCACCGACGCGTTCGATCGCCGTTATACGTGGGACGTGTGGGGGCGCCTTCGGACCGTCACTGCCACGGATCGGCTCGCGTGGGCCGGGCTACCTACCACGCCATCCGCCAACATCCAGTACGGCTACCGGTTCGACGGCCTTCGGACGGGCAGGGATGCCATCGCACCGGTCGGCGACGGCACGCAGACGCACGCCGAGACCTCGACGTACGTCTGGGGCGGGAAGAACGATCTCCTCACGGAACACACCGAGGACGCGTTCCTCGAGCGGCTGTCGGCGTACTTCTCGTGCGACGCGTGGCTCGCGGCCGTGGAGGCCCGAGCGGTAGGCCACGACGGCGTCGAGAGCGCGGCCGGTATCGGTTCCACTGCGCTGTACCGGCACGACGCCTTCGGCAACTACATCGACAAGGCGCTGAAGCGGACGTGGGACATGGACCCCGCTCTCCGGATGCCGGACCCGGCGAAGATGCCGCCGAGCAACGCGGGGTCGCTCGGTTTCGGCGGGCATGCGGTCGATCCGGCCAGCGGACTGGTGTACGCGAAGGCGCGCTGGTACCACCCCGGCGTCGGGCGGTTCCTGAGCGAGGACCCGAAGCAGGGCCGGCTCGAGGATCCGATGTCGCTCCACGCGTTCGCCTACGCGAACGGGAACCCGGTCTCAAACGTCGACACCACCGGAGCCGCATCGGTGCCGACGACGCTCTGCAGCAACGCCGTGACGAGCGACAGGAACGCGGTGGCCCGGGGGATCGATCACTCGGTGTTCGCGATGTGGCGTGGGCTCGACATCGCGAGCTTCGGGACGCTGGAGGGTGTCGCACACATCGTGGACGCGGCCGACATGGGCGATCCGCGGTACCAGGGCGAAGAAGGTCTCGCTCAGGGCTACCGCGACATGTGGGCCGTCGCAGGGCCGGGGCTCGCGAAGACGGCGGTGGCCGCATTCGGAGGGCGCCTTCTGCTCGCGGGACGTGCGGCCGGTGCATCTGCCGCGTTGGGCGAGCGGATCGTTGCCACGGCGGGGAAGGGTGCTCTCCTCGGTGGTGCGGTCAACACGGCCGGCCAGCTCGCTGAGTTGGGCGTCGGGACTCGCGATTCGTTCAGCTTCGGCGAGGTTGCGTCGGAAGCGGTTGCGTGGGGCGCATTTGGCGCCGGGGCGGAGGCCTCGCTGGCGGCGGTCTCGGCCACGGCGCGTGGCGCCTCGGGCGCATGGGCGCAGGCGTGGTCGGCGCTCCGTCCGCGGCTGAACCCGATGAACCGTACGGTTGAAGTGTACGCGTTCAGAGCCACGAGTAATCGTGCCGCCCGCGCGCGACTCCCACAGGCTAGCACCGGGCATGTTGGCATTTCCTTCGACGAAGGGACAACCATCTATGGGTTTGGTCCGTACACGGACAGGATGCCGGTCGCCGAGGTCCTGGAGCGGCTTAAGGCTGGGGAGTCCTTCAGAGGGCTCGTGGGAGATCACACTGAAGTCTTCCGAAGGGCAGCCCGGTTCGACATACCAATTCAAGTATTTCCGTATCCCGTAACCCGCTTGCGATACTGGACGGCTCGGGGGCTTGTTGCAATCGATCGCGGCCTGGGCCGATTCGTGCCGAAGAGGTACTCGTTCCCTCCGAGACAGGGAGGATTCGCGCCGGGCTGTTACAACTGTGCGACCTACCCTACGTCCGTTGGACTGGAAACGCCGGTCCCAACAGGCAGGCTGAAGGAGTTCTTGGAATGAGCGAATCTCTGCTCAAGGAGTTAGCGGAACTCAAGGCACGCGTTGAGGCGGCGGTGGAAGGAACCGACGCGTTTCGCGAGGCAGTGAACCGGTACAATGGGGTGCTCGACTTGGTGTTTATCGGCCTAAATAAGCCGTTGCCGTCGGAATATGAGATTAGGGACAAGTACCTCCTGGCCGAATATCGCGACTTCAAGAAAGCATATCAGGAGGAGGGGCCGTACACGATTCGCCAGCTTATCCGCGATTGTGATGTCGTTGCTCTGGTAGAAGTGCGCTCTGTTCGGCGCCGGGGAAGTACCGTGTCCGTCAATCCCGTCGAGTTGTACAAAGGCCAGCTCGAACAAGGGGCGAGGATCACTGTTCCGCTATCGTGGATGCCCGACCCGTGGTTCCGGAAAGGCGAGAGGGCGCTGATATTCGGGACGCGCGACGACGATGAAGTTGTGGCATTTGGATTCAAGGGCCGTATGCCCATTGTTTCGCTGGGCGATGATGAGTACGCAGCGTGTTGGGATGCGGAACCTGAGTTTTGGGCTGGCATCGCCGCGCGGATCGAGCGGGGCCGCACGTTGGTGAGCTGGCCGGTACTGCGGAATCTGCTGCGCGAAGAGGCGGAACGCTCCCTCCGGCCCCATCCAACAGGCAAGTGAGGAAGAGGGCGAAGAGGCGGAAGCTGTGCCGGATAGCGCGCGGGGATGGGGGGCCCGAAACAGCGGACCACTCTCCCGGGCTGCTTTCACGCTTCGCTAAGCAGGTCCGCGCTCTGCACTTCTGGCAGTGGGAGGAAGCAGGACTCGGCCGTTGGCGAGGGCCCTTCGAGCCGTTCTTCCGCGAGGCGAGCAGCAATGCACGTCGAATTCATTTCAATCTGAGTGGAATAAGGGGGATCGAGCACGGCGTCATCCCGGTCGGCTCGGAGGGCTTCCGCATGTCCGGCATGGTCACGTCGGCGGAACTCACTGCGATACTCGAGAGCCCGAACCTCTTGGCGAAGACTCGCTTCTTCAGAGACGGACAGCTTGTGCCGGCGCCTCGGCTGCTAGCGCGATAAGGGACCATGATGACCGAAGAACGGAAGACCGAGCTACGAGCAGCGCTTGAGGCGTGGAAGGGAGCGAGCGTCCGGCTGTGGCAATACTCAGCGTCGCTCTTGGAGCTTCATGTGCGGCTCGAACGTCCTGGCCAAAAAGGCAACCTGCATCTCGTGTGCAACGACTGCAGACGCATCGAGGCGCCGACTGCCTGGCCCGAATCGGTCATAGAGTTTGTGGAAGAAAGCTCGGATCCAGTGGCTGGCCTTTATGTGCTGCGCGATCCAAACGCAAGCTTCATGGTGCGTTGCAATATCATTCGCGTGATGAGGGACGTCGAGCCGGTGTATTGATTGTAGCCGCCCCCGCCTCGCTTCGGCGGCCCGCCCACGCGCAGCTTCAGCAAGCCGGACCGCGTGACGGCTGTGCGGGGGAGTACCTCCCCCGCCCCCCTGTGGCGCGCAGCGCAGCTGCGTGCGCCAGAGTTCGGACGTAGCCGATCACTCACTTGAGCGCCCAGGCGAGCCGCCGGCGGTCGGGATCGCCAGGTAGCGAGAAGCGGCGGCGCGCGATGTCGGCGAGGAAGGCGCGGAGGGCGACGCGCTCGCCCTCGCTCGCGGCCGGCATGAGCCGGATCGTCACGGCGCGTGAGCCGACGTGGACGGTGCCGGGCGCCGCGAACAAGGTGGCGAGCAGCTTCTTCGCCTCGCGGGGTCGGTCCATGCGCTTCGCGAGGAGGACCGCGAAGTCGGACTCTAGATTCGCGAGCGCGGTGCGCAGCGTGTCGAGCACGTTCTTGTAGCCGAGCTCGTGGCGGCGGAGCTTGCCGGCGAGCGGGGTGGCGCTCACCGGTGCGACGGCGGGGACGGTCGCGCGCAGCGCCATGAGCTCGCGCTGCCGCTCCATCGCGGCACGGGCGTCGCGCTCGTACTGCACGCGCGCGGGGTCGTCCGGGTCGGCGCGCACAAAGTTGCGCCACGCCTCGCCCTCCGCGGTGTGCGAGAGCTTGAGCATGCGGTCGAGCCGGCGGCGCGCCGGGTTCGGCACGAGGGCGTCGGGCGGGTACTCTTCGACGCGCCGTCCGTCGAGGTGATTGATGCCCCAGCGCTCGACGCCGTGCTTGAGCTGGTTCTCCTGCAGGCCCCACCGCGCCAGGTGGCCGCGGATGAGCGCCTCGGCCGGCAGCTCGGACACGGCGAGCAGGTTCACCTGCTGTCCCTCCTCGGTGAGGAGCGCGATGCGCCGGACCCGGCCGCGCTCGCCGCGCAGGTTCTTCTGCGGCGCCTCGGTGTACGCGATCCGGATTGGCCGGCGCGGCTCGCTCGCGAGCGTGAGAGTGAGCGACTCCTTGAACTCGGTCGCGCCGATCTCCGGGTACGGCTTCCGCTCGTAGGTGACGAACTCCGCGCCGGCGTCGCGCAGCTCGGCCATCGTCTCGGGGAACGCGCCGCCGCGGTCGAAGACGAGCACCGGGGTCACCTCGTCTCCGAGCGACAGCTTCGCGAATTCCACTACCGGCATGAGCCACTGGCACAGCGAGTCGTGCGAGGTCGTGCTCATCCGCCAGAGCGGGCAGCCCTCCTCGTCGTGCACGTAGTAGTCGGTGGTTCCCGGCACCGCGCGCTTGTCCTGCATGCGCCAGCCCTTGCGGATCACGTGCTGGCCGGTGTACGGCCGCAGGTGATTGTCGACGTAGAGGAAGACTCGGTCGTCGCCCTCGCCGGCGCGGGCGAGCAGGCGAGAGGCCATCGCCTCCGGGAACGTCTTCGCGGCGACGTCGGCGAAGTCGTGGAGCACCCGCCGCGTCCAGCTCGCAGAGATTCCGCCGCGGCGCCGCAGGAGCGTGTCCACGCTCGCGGTCTCGAGCCGCCGAACCCCCTCGACCGAGCCCTCGCCGAGCGCGAGCGAGATCGCCGTCGCGTCGATGGCCGCGCGGAGCGACGCTCCCGTCACCTCGCCTTTGTGCTGCGCGGCGAGGTCGTAGAACCCGAGCTCACGCAGCCCACCGAGGAGGAGCCACGAGCCGACGTGCTGCACCACGGTTCCGGTCGGCGGCGCGACCGCCTCGAGCGTCGGCTCACCAGGAGTCGCCTCGGTGGGGGCGGCGACGGGAGCCGTGGTTGGCGGGGCCTCCTCCACGGCGTCGGCCGTGTCGTTCGCCACGACGAGCGCGAGCGAGGGCTGCGCAGGTGCGGCCGCGTCGGAGGGCGTGGCGGACGCGGTGCGCCCGGCGCTCCACTGGCGATACACCTTGTGGACCGTGCCGTAGCTCGCCTGCTTCGCGACCGCGCCATGCGCCGCGCGAGGACCGAGCCCCTTCTCGAACAGCTCCGTCAGCCGCTGGAGCAGCTTCGGCGTCCGCACCGTCCAGCCGCCGCGCCGGCCGTAGTCCGCGACCGCGCGAGCGCCGCCGTGCTTCCTCCGCGTCGCCACCCGGCCCACGGTCGCGACCGACACCCGGAACGCCCGCGCCACGTCCTCGCGCGAAGCCTGTTCCATCACCACCGCAATGTACACGTCGCGTGAAGCGACGTCGTCGCGGGCGTAGACGCCGAGGAGCTCGCCGCGCACGAACACGGCGCACGTGCCGTCGTCGTGCTGCTCGACGCACCCGCCCTTCCCGAACCAGATCCGACTCGGCTCCGCCTCCGCCACGCCCGCCAGCATCGCACTGCTCGCCGTCGCGATCATCGGCAGCCATCGTGGCACGGCCGATCTCCGCCCCATAGATCGCCGCGTGTCCCATCCCCTCTTGGATCGTGAGACCGCTCCGGCACCGCGAATCTCCACTCACGCAGGGTGACTGACGATACGTCGCTCAACCCCGCGATGTTCGATCGGTCTGCCCGGCCGGGATATGGTCACGCGCGAACTCTGGTGCGCAGACATTCTGGAGAAGGCCGTACGCAATTGCGTCATGCGCGGAATCACGGCGGAATTCGATCCGCAGCGGATACAGGCGGTGATACCTTTGGGCCCCCGGAGCAGTCGTCGCACGAGGTGGCGCGGTTGTCCGAGAGCCGCTTCTCGATGGCCCTCTTCCTGGCGGCGGCGAGTTCGTTGGGCAGGTTGGGGGCGGTTCCGAAGTACATCTCGTCGGGGGTGTGGCCGAGGAACGCCGAATGCGGCATCCGGGCGTTGTGGGCCTCGACGAAGAAGGCGACCAGCTCCCGCAGACGGGTGATGGAGTCGAGGGAATTCAGGAACAGCCACTGGTGCTTGAGGGATCGCCACCACGCCTCGATGATGGAGTTCGAGAAGGTGACCTCGACCTGGGCGAGGACGCGGCGAAGGCGCGCGGCGAGAAGCGTCGCGTCGACCGCGGCGTTGACGTTCTCGAC
The DNA here is from genome assembly GCA_963721145.1 of uncultured delta proteobacterium. Classification (GTDB taxonomy): domain Bacteria; phylum Myxococcota; class Myxococcia; order Myxococcales; family Anaeromyxobacteraceae; genus Anaeromyxobacter. Next base: position 2,356,160 of record CAVRIC010000002.1, read on the forward strand.
GCCCGAATCGGCCAGGACCGTCGGTTGAGCACCGGAGGGGCCGAGGTTCCTCGCCGCGGCGAGCAGGACGTCGCAGGTCGCGGCCGGGTCGAGGCGTTCACGGACGGTCCAAGCGAGGATCTTGCGGGAGAAGTTGTCGATGACGGCGTGGAGGTACGCCTTGGTGCCGTCGAGCAGCTTCAGGATCGTGGCGTCGACGTGCCAGATCTCGTTGGGCCTCGTGGCGCGAACGCCGACCGTCGGCTTCGCCGGGTGGACACGAAGGCGTGGGCGGCGCCAGCCACGCTCGCGAACGAGCCGGGCCCAGGTGGTGGCGGAGGCGAAGACCTTGCCGGCGCGCTGGGCGTAGAGGCTCAAGGTGCGAAGCGGCATGTGCCTGTGCTCGGGGGCGAGGACCATCTCCCTGACGGAGGCGATCTCGGCGGCGGTGAGCATGCCCGGGGAGGTGCGCGGGCACGAGGAGCCGTCGTCCAGCTCGCAGACCTCGCCGGCGCGCCGCCACGCGTGATACCGCGACGGGGAGAGTCCGGCGATCCGCAAGACGAGGGCGATCGGCAACGCGGGTTCGGCGCCCTTGATCGCGCGGAGCACGATCTCCTTCGCGGTCCCTTCGGGGAGCCGCTGGTTTGCGAGACGAAACCCGGACACACGAAGCAGGGCGAGGAGAAGGCGCACGACGGCGGCGAGGATGCGCGCCCGACCTTCGACCTTCTCGATCCTGGCCACCAGCTCCCGCTCGTCGTCGCCGAAGTGGGCGAGGCTGACGACGGGGCGCAGGCCGCGACGTCTCCAGGTCGAGATGGTCGAGCGCGGGATGCGAACGCGATGCTCGAGCGAGTGTGCTCCGGTGCGGCAGACGTGCTCGCGGAGGCGATGGTCGTAGGCGCGGCGCTGCTCTGTGGCGGCGGGGAGCGCTGGGTTCATCGCAAGAGCATCGCAGGGCGGGTGGCCGGCGCAATGGCACAGCGCCGACAACCTCAGCGATATCCAGTTGCGCGCTCCTCCAGGATGTCTTGGCGCCCAGCTTCCATGGATGCGCGATCTCGGTCGGACAGAGGGGGCAGCGGCGGCTATGACCCGCCTCCGAGGCGTTCGAGCAGCGCGGCCGGCGAGAGAACGGGGACGGTGCAGCTCGTCGGCGGGAAGTGGCGGGCATTGCCCGTCACGATGGCGTCGGCATTGCCAGCGATCGCAACCTCGAGCAAGGCCAAGTCGTCGGGGTCGGGAAGCTCAACCGAGAGCGATTGGGCCGTGATGGGTGTGGATCCGATCCTGAGCGGGCGGCGTAATCTTGAACACGGGGCAGAGCCGTGCCATCGGAGGGTTGTTCGGACTCTCTCGATGGAGGATGCCCCGTGGCGGCGATGGTGATCGAGGTACCGCAGGAACTCAAGGCCCTTGGCGACGCGATGGTGGAGGCGATCGCAGCGGTGGCAAAGGCGCGCGCTGGGAGCGCGGCGGGCAAGGCCGTGGACTACGCTGCGGTCGAGGTGGCCATCGGCGAGGCCGTCGCCGGAATCGAGCGCGCGGGGCATCTGGCGGTGCTCCGGTCCCTGGACGTTGATCGGCCGGTCACGACGGGCGGAGCAGCTCCGCGTTGGGCGCCAGATCAAGCAACCCCGTGTCTGCGGTGATGAGGGGAAGCCCGGCGGCCTCCGCCGTTCCCGCAATGAGCACATCGCCCACATCGGGGCGCTCATTGCGGTTCGGGCGCGTTGCCCACAGCGCCGCCGCCGCCTCTGCAGAGTCGCGCGACAGGTCGAGAACGCGGACCACGTCGAGGAAGTCCAACCAGAACGCGCGCCACACGGCGGGAAGCCGCTCCGACCTGAGCAACTCGTGGGCTGCCACGACGGACACCACCAGCTCGTCCGCTTGGAGCAGCTCGGCGATGGCGGCGAGCGAGAGCGCGTCGCGCCGCTCGACCCCGACGAGCACGCTCGTGTCGACGAGCTTCACTCCTCGCCCCGGTTGAACGCCGGCAAGGCGCGCATCCGCCGGACGAGGTTCGCGATGCGCGCCCGCCGCGTCTTGGTCTCGAGCTTCTCGGCGACGCGCCCGAGGATGACTTGACGGACCCAGGTCGAGGCGGGGACATGCTCCTCTTCGGCGGCCTTCACGATGGCGCGCCGGTCGGCCTCGGTCAGCCGGATGGTCAATTCAGTCGTCTTGCCCTTCTTCATGCCACCACGTTGTACCCACAACAGAACACGGGCGCAACTTGTGGTGCCACGTGCCGCGCGCAGCCGGGCAGCGCAAGAGGGCAGCGCCGAGAACCTGAGCGATATTCAGTCGCGCCCTTTTCTCCAGAGTGTCCTGGCGTGCAGCCCAGCTACAACTTCGGGCCACGGCCACGGTAGGCACTCCAGACGGCGGCCACGTAGACCCGGTCCGTTTGCTCGACGAAGTACAAGTGGTAGTGCGTGCGCTTGAGCAGCAGGCGACGTACGCCCGGCCTCGGCTCGTACCGCACGCCCAGCGCGGGCGCGTCTTCAAGCGCGCGCAGCGCCTGGTCGAGTTCGCTCGCGAAGAGATCGGGCGCCGCCTGGCGGTTCTTGCGCCACCAGACGTCGATGCGCTGAACCTGCGCCTGGGCTTCCTCCGAAAGCTCGACCTTCACCGCCCGGCCGACCTCGCGCGCAGCTTGGCGATGACCTCTCCAGCATCGACCGTTCGCCCAGCGCGAACGTCAGCGAGCCCGCGGTCAATGGACTCGTGCAGCCGCTCGCGTTCTTCGTCGTCCAAGTAGTCTCCACCACTCGCGAGTACATCATCGAGCGGCACTAGTTCGACGACCTCGCCTTCTGGCAACTCGGTGGGCTCGTCGAGCACGAGCCGCCCGCCCCTCACGTGTGCCTTCAGTGCCCGCATCGCGACGATTATCTTACTGCGTCCTGCGGCGTTTCGCTCCCCAGGCCCCGTCAGCCCTCCCGGGCGCACTACCTATCCTCCTTGTGCTCCAGCTTGGCGGCCAGCCCCTTCCCCTCCAGCGCGGCGCCCCGTGCATTGGGTCGGGGGAGAGGGCGCATTTCGAGCGGGATTCCAGTGAGATGGGCGGGGTTGCGCATTCCGGCCATGGTGAACGCTGAGATCGCGGCATCGTGATCGCCCAGATCGGCCATCGTGAACGGAGCGAAGCGACGCTGGCGGGTCACTTGATGGCGGCGGAGTCCTCCTTCCGTCGAGAGGGGCCCTTTAGCACGATGCGGTGAGCGTTGTGGAGGACGCGGTCGCAGATCGCGTCGGCCATGGTCGGGTCGCCGAGATGGTCGTGCCACTTCGTCGGCGGGACCTGGCTCGTGATGATGGTCGAGCGCGTGCCGTAACGGTCCTCGAAGATCTCGAGGAGGTCGCGCCTTTCCTGATCCTCTGGCGGCGCGAGGCCCCAGTCGTCGACTTATGTGGACTCCACATAAGTCGACGACTTCGGCCTCGACGCGATGGACGCGCAGGAGAGCCGCGACGCCCACGAGATCATCCTCGATCGCCACCGCGCCGGCTCGATGATCGTCACCTCGAACCGCGGCCCCGACGAGTGGCTCGCGACGTTCGCAGATCCCGTTCGCGCCCAGGCCGCGATCGACCGCTTCACCTCGAACGCCTACGACCTCGTCATCGAGGGCGAGTCGTACCGCGCTCGGCTCAAGCCTGGGCAGAAGGCTGGACAGAGGACGGAGAAGAAGGGCAAGTAGGAGTCGTCACGCCGATGCGGAGCCGGGGGGGAATGCTTCTGCAACGGCGGGGTCCCATCCCTCAGCAAATCGACAGCCAGATGCTGCTTGAGTTTCAGCCCACGGTGAAGAAGCCCCGAGAGTGGTTCTCCATCGATCTGGTTCGTCAGCTCATCACCGGCGAGGTCCAGTCGTCCGCTGTATTCGACGCGCAGTACTCCGCATTCCTGCGCGAACGTAGAGGCGCGATATACGAAGCGTTTTCTGTGCAACGCCGCAAGGCCACGCTTGAGAAGCTCGCTCGGCTCGAGAAGGACCGTGAGCGGAGGATGTTCGGACACTCGAAATAGCGATGAGGCTGCGAGCCAGCGAGCCAGCTATCACCGGCACCGCGCGGCAGCCGTTGAGATCCCTGACGGAGAGCAACGCCTTTCCGCCACGGCCGAATCCTGTTGATCGGCGCTGCAACCTATGATTTCTTCAACAGATTCTCACGCCAGCGTCACCGCGAGTCCGGGTCCGGACTCGCCAGGAAGACGCAGAGGAGTATCGACACGATGCGACGCACGGTCCTGGCTCTCATGCTCACGGTCTCGCTCGCCGCCTGCTCGAAGCGCGACAAGAAGGGTCCGTTCGTCGCCGAAGGAGGCGGGGTCGAGGTCACCGCCCAGGAGTTCCAGGCGAAGCTCGATGAGCAGTCGCCGTTCGTGCGCGCGCGCTACGCGACGCTCGAGCGGAAGAAGGAGTTCCTCGAGAACCTGATCCGGTTCGAGCTCCTTGCCAAGGAGGCGGAGAGCCGCGGCCTCGCGAAGGACCCCGAGGTGCAGGCGACGCTCAAGAAGATCATGGTGCAGAAGCTGGTCCGCACCGCCTTCGACGAGAACGACGCGAACAAGCCGAGCGACTCCGAGGTCAAGGACTACTACGACCAGCACAAGGACGAGTTCGTGAAGCCGGAGCGGCTCCGCGTCGCGCTCGTCGCCATCGACGCTCCGGCGGGCTCCCCAGAATCGCGCCGCGAAGGCCGCGCTGGCGAGGAAGGCGTACGCGCGCATCAAGTCCGAGGGAGCGAAGAACCCCCTCACCTTCGGCAACGTCGCGCGCGACGTCTCGACGGACGACGCGAGCAAGGCCGCGGGCGGCGACATCGGCTACCGCACGCGGGACGAGCTCGCGCAGCAGTACGGCAACGAGGTCGCGGCAGCCGCGTTCGCGCTGCAGACCCCGGGGCAGGAATCGTCGCTCATCGAGTCCGCCCGCGGGTTCGCCGTCGTGAAGCTCTCGGCACGACAGCCAGCCCTGAACCGCCCGCTCGAGGAGGTGAAGGCCCAGCTCGCCGCGCGCGTGGGGCGAGAGAAGCGCACGAAGGAGTTCGACGAGTACGTGAAGAAGCTCCGCGAGAAGGCGAGCATCAGCATCCACGACGCCGAGCTCGAGAAGATCGCGGTCGCCGCGCCACCGACCCCCGCTCCCATGGCCGCTCCGAGCGCGCTCGCGCCGCCGCCGCCGCCGCCGCCCCCCGGCGCACGGCCCGCTCCGCCGCGACACTAGCTCGAGCGCCGCCACCAGGAGAGCAGCACGAGGGCCCCGTCGTAGCCCCTCCACGCGATCGGGCGCAGCCCGGCGCTCGGGCAGGGGTGGCGCGCGAGCCGTTCTCCGATCTCGACGGCGCGCGAGCCGCAATCGGGACACCGGAACGTCGCGGATACGTCCGCCAGCCCGGTCCCGGCCGTCGCGCACGCCGCCGCGCCGAAGAGCCCGCGCGCCCGGTACGCCTCGAGCTCCGCGATCTGGGCAGGCTCGCCCCCCGTGGCGCGATCGGCATCGGCGCGCGCCAGGGCCGCGCACGGCGCGCATGGCGCGAACCCACCGCTCCGGACGGACGCGAGCTCGACGCCGGCCGCGCCGTCCCGCTGCCACTCCTCGCGCGCATCGATCTCGACGAAGGGAACCCCGGCGGCCGCGAGGGCAGCCTGCTTCGCCGGATCCACGGCGTGCGTCACGCGCACCTCGAGGGCGAGCGCGGGGGTGCCCCGCGCGCGGACGAGGACGTCCGCCCGCAGCGGTCCGACGGTCGCCTCGCCCTCGGCGGCGTCTCCGAGCGCGGCGAGGTCGAGCGCGAGCGAGCGGCGGCAGGAGGCGCAGCGCGCGAGGATCGCGATGCGCCGCGTGCCGGCGAACGCCTCCGCGCAGAGCGCGAGGAGCCGCTCCTTCGCGTCGAGGTGGAGCGCGGTCTCCGGCGCGGTCAGCGGGCAGCGCGAGCCCGGCAGGTGGGCGAAGTGGCGGGCCCGGACCTGTCCCAGGTGCGGGACGAGGGGCTCGCCGCAGCCGAGGCAGGTGAACGGCGCGCGCGCGCGCCGTTCCGCGGGACCGAGCCTCGCCGCGCTCACCCTCGCGCCGGTCCGGTCGCGCGCCCAGGCGAGCAGGACCGTCCTTGCCGGGGGGATGTTCGCCGAGCGCTCCGGTCCGTCCGCCGGAGCCGCTTCGCCGCGCTCCGCTCGACCTCCTGCGCGCGCGCGCGGGTCCCGCCCCCGCACGGGACCCTGCGGCCGATGGCGCTTCGGAGTACGGCTATTGCGCACGAGGAGGCTCCATGGCGCTCGACGTCGGCAAGAAGGCCCCGAGCTTCGCACTCCCCGACGAGAACGGGAACGTGGTGAAGCTGTCCCAGTACAGGGCAAGGCGCGTCGTCGTGTTCTTCTTCCCGAAGGCGATGACGTCCGGCTGAACGCGCGAGGCCTGCGACTTCCGGGACGAAGTCGACGCGTTCAAGAAGAAGGGCGTCGCGGTGCTCGGGATCTCGAGGGACTCCCCCGACGCGCAGCGCCGGTTCAAGGAGAAGTACCAGCTCCCGTTCCCGCTGCTCTCCGATCCAGACGCCGAGGTGCACAAGGCCTGGGGCGTCTGGAAGGAGAAGAACATGTACGGGAAGAAGGTGATGGGGACGGAGCGGACCACCGTCGTCGTGGATGCCGAGGGCAGGGTGGAGCGCATCTTCCCGAAGGTGAAGGTGGAGGGGCACGTCACCTCCGTCCTCGACGCGCTATAGTACTGCTTGGTTACTTCTGCGCCGTCGCGAGAGCGCCGAGGCCGAAGCGAGGCGGGCGCGCGACGAACGAGCAGCGGAGGCGCACCCTCCCCGGGGTGCGCAACGTTGCGCACACATTGAAGGTGCGTCTAGCAGCGCAGTGAGGAGCCCGCCTGCCGCAGCGAGAGCATCGGCGCTCGCAGCAGGCGTACGAAGTAACCGAGCAGTACGAGGAGCGCGGTGAAGAAGCGATGAATCCGCTACGACGTCGTGGACGCCGCCGTCCTCGAGGTGCACGGGCTCGTGCACGACCAGGGCTGGCTCGCCGACCGGGCGCTCGAGCGGGCGCTGCGGCGCGAGCGGGGGCTCTGGTCCGCGGAGCGGCGCGCGGTGGCGGAGACGGTCTACGGCCTCGTCCGCTGGCAGGGGCAGCTCGACGCGCTCCTCGGAGGCCGCCCCACGCTCCCGGAGCGCTACGCGGCGTGGCTCGCGCGTCATGGCGGCGTCTCCGCGTCCGAGGCGGCGCGCCGGCTCGGGGTCGCGCCGGCGCGGCTCGCCCCGCTCGACGGCGCCGATGGGCGGATCGCCGCGGTCGAGGATCCCATCGACCGGCTCGCGGTCGAGGCTTCGCTGCCGCGCTGGATCGCGGAGCGGTTCGTGGCCCAGCTCGGGATCGACGAGGGCCGTGCCCTCGCCCGCGCCATGAACCATCGCGCCCCGCTCACGGTCCGCACCAATGTCCTCGCGGGCGACCGCGAGGCGCTCCGCGGCCTCCTCGCACGCGAGGGCGTCGGCTCCGAGCCGACGCGCTTCTCGCCGTGGGGGCTCGTGCTCGACGGCCACGAGAACGCGTTCTCGCTCGCCACCTTCCGCGGGGGCAAGTTCGAGATCCAGGACGAGGGAAGCCAGCTCATCGCGCTCGCCTGCGGCGCGCGCCCCGGCCAGATCGTCGTGGACGCCTGCGCCGGCGCCGGCGGGAAGTCGCTCGCGCTCGCCGCGGAGATGCGGAACAAGGGCTCGCTCCACGCGCTCGACTCGGACGAGGGGCGGCTCGACGAGGCGCGGCGCCGCGCCCGGCGCGCGGGGGTCCACAACCTGCGCGCGCAAGCCATCGCGCCCGGCCCGGAGGCGGAGGCGCAGCTCTCCGACCTCGCCGGAAAGGCTGACGTCGTCCTGGTCGACGCGCCGTGCAGCGGCCTCGGGACGCTGCGCCGAAAGCCGGATGCGCGCTGGCGGCTCACGCCCGAGGATCCGCCGCGGTTCGCCGCGATCCAGCGTGACCTCGTCAGGCGCTTCTCGGCCCTGGTGCGCCCGGGCGGGCGGCTCGTCTACGCGACGTGCTCGGTCGGGCCGACCGAGAACGAGGAGGTCGCCGAGTTCGCCGTCCGCGAGCTGCCGCTCCGCCCGGCCCCGATCGCGCGCTTTCTCGGCGACGAGAGGGCGAGGGAGCTGCAGGCGGAGGAGGCGCGGCTCACGCTCTTGCCCCACCGGCACGGGACGGATGGGTTCTTCGTCGCCACGTTCGAGCGGCCGAAGTAGGCGCGTCCGGCCAGGTCGCGGTCGCGGTCGCGGTCGGGGTCGAAGTCGAAGTCCACGTCCACGTCCACGTCCACGTCCACGTCCACGTCCACGTCCACGTCCACGTCCACGTCCACGTCCACGTCCACGTCCACGTCCACGTCCACGTCCACGTCCACGTCCACGTCCACGTCCACGAAGGGAGGAAGATCCGTGCCGGAGCTGCCGGAGGTCGAGATCGCGGCGAGGAACCTGCGCTCGTGGACCCGGGGGCGCCGGATCGAGCGGATCGAGGCGGATCCGAAGGCGAGGTACGTGTTTCGGCCGTCCTCCCCGGCCGCCTTCGCGAAGGCCCTCGCCGGCGCCCGCTTCCGCGAGATCGGGCGCATCGGGAAGCACCTCCTCGTCCGCCTCGAGCGCGACGGCGCGCCGGTCGGGCTCCTCGCCCACCTCGGCATGACCGGGAAGTGGCTCCGTCGCAAGGACGCCGAAGCGGCCACCCGCTTCTCGCGGGCGCGGTTCCATCTCGACGACGGCGCGGTCCTTCACTTCGACGACCTGCGCCTCTTCGGGCGGCTCCGCGTCGTCCCCGGCGCGCGGTTCGAGGAGGTGCCGGAGGTGTCGGCGCTCGGACCCGATCCTCTCGAGCGCGGGATCGACCCGGCGTGGCTCGGCGCTGCGCTCGCCCGTTCTCGCCTGCCCGTGAAGGTCCGGATCATGGATCAGGCGATCCTGCCCGGCGTGGGAAACATCCAGGCCTCCGAGGCGCTCTTCCGCGCGCGGATCGACCCGCGCCGCGAGGCGAGGGCGCTCTCGGCCCGGGAGACGAAGGCCCTCGCGGACGCCGTGCTCGCCTCCGTTCGTGAGGCGATCGCCAGGGAGCAGGGGCCCGAGATCACGTACGTCGAGGAGCCCGGGTCCGAGAACCCGTTCCTCGTGTACGCCCGCGAAGGGGAGCGCTGCCCCCGCTGCCGCAAGGGGACCATCCAGCGGATCGTCCAGGCGCAGCGCTCGACGTTCTTCTGCCCGAGGTGCCAGAGGTAATATCTCCTCGTGGACCCCGAGGACCTCGCCCGCCTCTCCGTCTGCGAGCTGCGCGCGCGCTTCGTCGACGGCGAGCGGCCGCTCCCGGAGGAGTGCGAGGCGGCGCTCGAGGCGGATCCGCGCGCGGGGGCGCGCGAGGTGCTCCGGCTCGTCCGCAAGCGTCGAGCGGGAAACCGCGCGGAGGGGCAGCGGCTCCGCCACCTCCTCAGGTTCGAGACCGAGCTGTGGGCGAAGGGCGTGGTGCACGTCGGCGGCGTGGACGAGGCGGGCATGGCGCCGCTCGCCGGGCCGGTGGTTGCGGGCGCGTGCGTGCTGCCGTCCGATTACCGGCCGCGCGGGATCGACGACTCGAAGCAGCTCGACCGGAAGGAGCGCGAACGGCTCGCGGAGGACATCCGGCGGAACGCCGTGTGCTGGGCGGTCGCCCGCGCCGAGGTCGAGGAGATCGACACCCTCAACATCTACCGCGCCGGGCTGCTCGCGCTCGCCCGCGCCGTCCGCGCGCTCTCGACCCCGCCCGACCACGTCCTCATCGACGCGCGGCGCCTCCCGGAGCTGCGGCTGCCGCAGACCTCCATCGTCCACGGGGACGCCCTGTCCCTGACCATCGCCGCCGCGTCGATCCTCGCGAAGACCACCCGCGACGCGCTCATGGCGGAGCTCGATCTCGTGCACCCCGGGTACGGCTTCTCCAGGCACAAGGGCTATCCCACGGCAGAGCACTTCGAGGCGCTCGGGCGCCTCGGCGCGTGCCCGATCCACCGCAGGAGCTTCCAGCCCGTACGCATCGCGCTCGGGCTCGAGCCGCTCCAGGGGGAGCTCTTCGCCCCTCCTCCCGAGGAAAGCGACGTTTGACGTAGCGCCCGGCGGTGGATACAACCGGGCGGCAAGGACGAGCCCGACGGTGACCCCCGCCGGAGTCGGTGGTGCAGCGCGACACTGCACGGCGGGGTCGAGCGGCGCGTTCCGGGCCTGGGATCTCCCCCGGCCAGGGCGCCCCCCAATCCGGCGAACGCGATGCCCGAGACCTTCACGAAGCGCCACACCTCTCCGCAGTCCCCCGACGACCTCGAAAATCCTCGCGACCACCGGCCTCCGCCTGGGCTCGCGCTCGATCCGCCCGAGGAGCCGCCTCCCGAACACGCGCCGGAGATCCCGGTCGAGCGGCTCGACCCGGACGCACTCAAGGTCATCGCCCGGCTCCGCCACATGCGGCACCAGGCGTACTTCGTCGGCGGCTGCGTCCGCGACCTCCTGCTGGACCGGACGCCGAAGGACTTCGATCTCGCGACCGACGCCCACCCGGGCGAGGTCCGCGCCATCTTCCGGAACTGCCGGCTGATCGGGCGCCGGTTCCGGCTCGCGCACGTGTACTTCCGCGGCGGGAAGGTCATCGAGGTGGCGACCTTCCGGAAGAACCCCATCGACGTCGCCGAGGACGTCCCCGACGGCGGCGACCTCCTCATCACGCGCGACAACGTGTTCGGCACCGCGGAGGAGGACGCCGTCCGCCGCGACTTCACGGTGAACGGCCTGTTCTACGACGTCGCGCGCGGCGAGGTGATCGACTACGTGGGAGGCCGTGCCGACCTCGAGTCGCACCGCATCGCCACCATCGGCGATCCCGAGATCCGCATGCGAGAGGATCCGGTGCGGACGCTGCGCGCCGTCCGGTTCGCGGCGAGGCTCGGCTTCATCATCTCGCCCGACACGTTCGAGGCGATGCGTCGCCACGCGGGCGAGCTCGCGCGCTGTGCGCCCGCGCGCGTCCTCGAGGAGACCTTCAAGATCCTGCGCTGCGGCGGGTCCGCGCGCGCCTTCGAGCTGCTCCGCGCGTGCGGCGCGCTCCCGGTGGTCCTGCCCGCCCTCGGCGCCGGCCTGGACGCGTGGGACGAGGGGCGCCGCCGCGGCTTCTTCGCGCACCTCGCCGCGCTCGACCGGCTCGTCCGCTCCGGCGAGGACGTCTCGGACGCGGTCCTCCTCGGCGCGCTCCTCATGCATCTCGCGCCGCAGGGGCAGCCGGATGAGGCGGGCCGCGAACCTGGGGCGGGTGCCACCCCGGCGAGAGGGGCCGAGGCCGACGCGCTCCTCACGTCGCTCGTTTCGACGTCTCGCCTCCCCCGAAAGGTTGCCGAGCGGGCGCGCCTCGCGCTCCACGCGCAGCGCACGTTCCGCGATCCCGCGCGCAGGCGGCGTCGCCGCGGTCGCGGCCCGGGCGGGCAGACGCACGTGGACGCGATCCAGCTCATGCGCATCACCGTCGAGGCGACCGGCGAGGGACACGAGGTCCTGGAGCGCCTCGCCGCGACCGCGGCCGAGCCCGAACCCGAGCGTCACCGCGACCGCGCGTCGCACCGCCCACCGGTCGCAGAAGCCGCCGGCGACGGGCACCGGAGCGTGCCCGGGCAGGCCGCAGACGGCCAGCCGGGTGGGCGAAGGCGGCGCCGGCGGCGCGGTGGGCGGCGCCGGGGTCGGCGCGGTGCGGGCGAGGGCTCTCCGGCCGGGGGCGCGCCCCACGGAGCGTGATGTGCCGGCGATCCCGGCGAGCTTCGGGTACAATCCTCCGGACCGGCACCGTTGAAAGAAGCGGCGCCGTCCGGTAGAACGCGCCGACCATGCCCGCCGAGAAACCCGCCGAGAAACCCGCCCTCAAGCCACGCTACAAGCGCATCCTCCTCAAGCTGTCGGGCGAGGCGCTCATGGGCGACGGCAAGTACGGCATCTCGACCAAGACGCTCTCCGCGATCGCGCAGGACGTGAAGGACGTGGTCGACCTCGGCGTCGAGGTCGCCCTCGTCATCGGCGGCGGCAACATCTTCCGCGGCGTCTCCGGCGCGACCGAGGGGATGGACCGCGCCTCCGCGGACTACATGGGGATGCTCGCCACCGTGATCAACGCGATGGCGCTGCAGGACGCGCTCGAGAAGATCGGCATCGTCACCCGTGTGCAGACCGCGATCGAGATGCACCACGTCGGCGAGCCGTACATCCGGCGGCGCGCGATCCGGCACCTCGAGAAGGGGCGCGTCGTCATCTTCGCGGCCGGCACCGGCAACCCGTACTTCACGACCGACACCGCCGCCTCGCTCCGCGCCATGGAGATCCACGCCGACGTCCTGCTCAAGGCGACGAAGGTGGACGGGGTCTACACCGACGATCCCAAGAAGAACGCGGCCGCGACGAAGTTCAAGCAGCTCAGCTACATCGACGTCCTGAAGAAGAACCTGAAGGTGATGGACTCGACCGCCATCAGCCTCTGCATGGACAACGATCTCCCCATCATCGTCTTCGACAGCACGCAGCGCGGGAACGTGCGGCGCGTCGTGCTCGGCGAGGAGATCGGCACCGTCGTCGGGCGCCTTCCCGCCCGTGCCCACAAGCACAGCGAGGACCGTGCATGAGCGTCGCGGACGACATCCTGAAGGACCTCCACGATCGCATCGCGAAGACGCTCGACGACCTGAAGCGCGAGCTCTCGAACGTCCGCACCGGCCGCGCGAACCTGCACCTGCTCGACGGAGTGCGGGTGGACTACTACGGCACCCCCACGCCCCTCAACCAGGTGGCGACGCTCTCGGTCCCGGAGGCGCGGCTCATCGTGGTGAAGCCGTGGGAGAAGAACATGATCCCGCCGATCGAGAAGGCGATCCGGGATGGGAACCTCGGCCTCAACCCGCAGTCCGACAAGGACCTCGTTCGCGTGCCCATCCCGCCCCTCACGGAGGAGCGGCGGCGCGACATCGTCAAGCAGTGCAAGCAGAAGGGCGAGGATCACAAGATCGCCGTCCGCAACGAGCGCCGCGACGCGAAGGAGCTCATCGAGGTCTCCGAGAAGGACGGCGAGGTCTCCGCCGACGAGGCGAAGAAGGCGCTCGAGAAGATGCAGAAGGAGACGGACGACGGCGTGAAGAAGATCGACGAGATCGTCTCGGCGAAGGAGAAGGAAGTGATGCAGGTGTGATGGCGACGCCCACTTGCGTTGAGCTACTGCGGCGCACGCTGCCTGCCTGCGCCGAGCGGGCTCGTCGCTGCGCTCCTCCACATACCTTCCAGGTATGCGTCCGGTGCTCGCTCCTCGCGCGCCCGGCTCGGCGACGGCATCGCGCGCCTCGTGACGCTCACCGCAAGTGGGCGGCGCCATGAGCCCCGGACCTGCCCCGTGCTCCGCCTCGATCTCCGCGCGCTCCTCCTCGTCGGAGCGCCCCTGCTTCTCATCGGCATCGCGTCCGGCGCCCTTCGGGTCCTCGCGCGACTGCCGGACGTGACGCCCCGCCGCCGCCGCGCGCTGCAGGCCGCGTGGGTGCTGATCCTCCTCGCGGGTGTTCCGCTCTGGCTCGTGCTCGCGGCCGCGCTGCGGCTGTGGTGACGGCGCGCCAAAGATCCGTCCGTTCGCGAAGGGCACGAGCCCCTGGCCTCGATCGCGCGGGTGAGGAGCGGCGCCCTCGGGTGGGCGCGTTCCTCGGTCAGACCGGGAACACCATCCCGGCGAGGGCGAGCAGCCACAGCGTGTGGGCGATCCCGGAGAGCATCGCCACCCGCCGCGCCGCGGGATCGTCCGTCGCGACCTGATCGCCCGCCTGGATCCGCACGACGATCGAGCGCCAGGCGCGCCGGACCGCGGCGAGCAGCCCGAGCCGGACGAGGGTGAAGACGATCCCGGCGATGATCCCGAGGCGGGGCCGGCCGAGGTGCTCCTCCCACATGAGCAGCGCGCCCGTCACGATCGTCGCGACGCCGGCTGCGGCGTCGAGGCCGAGCGCCGGACGCAGCCTCGAGGCGAGCGCGTCCACGTGCGGCCTCCCGAGCGCGAGGGTGCGTCGAACGTCGCCCGAGACCCAGAGCGCCGCGGCCATCCAGACCGAGATGGCCAGGACGTGCAGGAACACCAGCAGTGAATGGAGCATCGTCACGTTTGGACCTCGGCCATCAGTCTACGACGGGGCCGGGCGGCGGCCGCGTCCCGATCAGGTCCGGACGTACGATCATCAGCGTCCCCCGGAACGTCCTGCGCCGCCGCAGCCGTGCCCCGTTCCAACGTGAGGATGTAGCGCTCGCCGCCGAGGCGGAGCTGAGCCTCCGGACGGAGGAGGGGAATGTCGCAGACGAGCGGCCGGGCCGGTCCCGGCGACGCCCCCCTTTCTCGTGTTCGGGCCAACCCGCGGTAGCATGGGCTTCCGTGAGCCGCTCCGTCCCAGCCCTGGCGCTCGCGGCGCTCGCAGCCTGCGCTGCGCCGGCGCCGACGCCTTCGGACCCTGCGGTGCTCCCGACGACGCGCGCCATCCAGCTCGCGCGAGTCCGGTGCCTGCTGGTCGCTCCGTTCGAGAACGCGTCCGACGACCTGCGCGCGGCGGACGCGGCGACGGGCGCGCTCGCGTCGTCGATCGACCGCGACCGCACCCTCATCTACCCGATCGACGACCTGCGCGCGCTGTTCAAGGGGACCTCGCTCGAGCTGCCGGACGGCATCTCCCCGAGCCTCGCCCTCGAGCTGGGCGAGATCGTGGGCGCGGACGCGGTGCTGTACGGCTCGGTGGACGGCCGGTCGCGGGGCGCAGAGGCGGATCTCACCGTCACGTTCCGGCTTGCCGCCGTCGCCGCGCGGGACACGCTGTTCGCGCGCGCGGTGCCGGTCCAGCCGCGCCCCGACGAGGAGATCGGGCAGGCGGTGCGGCGGACCGCGCTCGAGGCCGCGCAGCCGATCCTCGAGCGCCTCGGGGTCCCCGGCCGGAAGGTCTGCTTCGAACGGCAGCGGATCGACCGCGTGCGGCTCGTCGCCGCGGCCCGGGAGCGCGCACCGGCCCGCGCACCTTCGAGCGCTCCCGTCGCGCCGCCGCCACTCCCGCCCACGACGGCAGCGGCGGCGCCACGACTCGCCGCGACGGAAGCGGCGGCACCGGAGTCGGGTCGCAGCGCCGCGTCGCCCGCTCCGTCCGCGATCGCCGCCGCGGGCGCCACGACCATCGCGACCGCCGCCTCGCCAGCCGCCGCATCGGCGCCAGGGGACCCGGGGCCAGCGCAGGTCGAGATGGTCGGCCCACCGAAGATCGTCCGGAGCCGAAGCGCGCGCACGCCGCGACAGGCCGACTGGGCCGAGAAGCTCGCGGCGCGCGAGCGCTTCGTGCTGGAGGACGTGACGTTCTCCGGACGGACCCCCCGGTTCGAGCGCGACTCGGGGCTCGCCGATCTCGCCGCCGCCGTCGTCGGCTCGCCCGCCTCGATCCGGATCCGGCTCGAGGGGTTCGTCGACGCGAGCGCCAATCCCGACGAGGACCTGCGCATCTCGATGGAGCTGGCGCGCGCGGCGGGGCGTCGCCTCGTCCAGCTCGGAGTCCCTCGCGATCGCGTGACCTGGGCGGGCCGCGGCCGCGACGCGCCGATCTTGCCGAACTTCACGTCGCGCGGACGGACCGTGAACCGCAGGATCGAGGTGGTCGTGCAGTAGATATCGCCCCGCCCCAGGCCCCCCGGTCGGCTTAGGCCACCCAGGGTGGCCACCGACCCGCGGACTGCAAGCAAAAGTCACAGGAAGACGGTGATGACGAGCGAGTCCGAGTACGCGCCCGCGGCCGCGTCCTGGCCCGCCGGGATGCGGGCGTAGATGTTCGTCTGCGCGTTTCCGTTCTTCGGCGCGAGGATGCCGGTGCCCTCGGTCCCGTCGCCCCAGACCTGCAGGCGGCCGGGATCGAGGTAGAGGTTGTAGCGGAGCACGTTCACGCCGGACTGCATCTCCCGCGCGGCGTACGTCGCCGAGTTTCCCTTGCTGATCAGGACCTGCGGCGCGTTCGAGGCGGGGCAGGCGAGTCGCAGGCGAACGGTCGCGTCGCGCGGCACCGGGTCGAAGACATCATAGGTGCCGAACACGACGTCGCCGCCGAGCGTGACGCTGCACGGCTGCGCGGCCCCGGCGATCTCGGGTGCGAGGATCAGCGCTGCGAGCGCCATCCAGACCACACCGCGCGACCATCGTGTGCCGCGGTGCGCCGTGCCGCTTCTCCTTTCACCTACAGTGTATGTATTCCGGCCCATGGCGTGCAAGTACCTTCCGCGTCGACTCACGACCACGACGAAGTCCGTCGAGCAAGGAATGGTGTGACCATGATGCGCTTCTTGTCCAGAGTCATCCCCGCACTCGCCCTCTTCGCGTTCGCTGCGCCGGCGTTCGCCCAGAGCGCGAACCTCGCCATCAACGCCAACGTGACCGCCTCGTGCCGCGTCATGAGCGCCGCGCCTGCGATCACGATCAACTACGACGTGTTCTCGGCGGCGACCGCCCAGGGCAACTTCCCGGTTCAGGTTCGCTGCACGCGAGGCACCAACATCTCCGTCGCCGCGACGGCCGGCGGCAACTCCGCGGTCGCGCCCGCCGGGTTCGCGCGCGCGGTCGCCTTCGGAGCCGAGGTGATCGGCTACACGCTCTCGCTCACCTCCGGCGGCGCCGAGCTCGTCCCGAACGCCGTCACCGGCTCCTATCCCTCGGCGGGCAAGGGCGCGGACGTCCCGATCTCGCTCTACGCGGCGCTCGACACCGGGGCGGCGGCGGATCCGATCCCCGGAGCGTACACGGACACGGTCGTCCTTACCTTCACTGCGCTGTAATAAGATGGGCCGGTGAAGCTCCCGATCGTCCTCCTCGCCGCCGCGGGTGCCCTCGCGCTTCCGCTCCGCCCGCGCGCGGCGAGCATGGAGATCACGCCGATCCTGGTCGAGCTCGGGCCCAAGGCCCCGAGCGCCGTGGTCGCGGTCCGGAACGGCGGCACGACGCCGACCCGCTACCAGGTCAACGCGATGGCCTGGACCGAGCCGGCGGCCGGACAGACGAAGCTCGTGCCATCGCTGGAGCTGGCAGCGTACCCGCCGCTGTTCACTCTCGCCGCGGGCGAGGAGCGGAAGATCCGGGTCGGCGCCACCGTGCCCCCCGGAACCGACGAGCGGGCCTGGCGGCTCTTTGTCGAGGAGATGCCGTCCGCGGTCGGCGCGCCTGCCACGGGCGCGCAGATCCAGATCCGGACCCGCTTCGCGATCCCGGTGTTTCTCGCTCCGGTGCACCCGGAACCCGCCGGCGCCGTGTCGCTGGGGGTCGCCGGCGGCACGCTCCAGGCGGTTATCCGGAACGCCGGCAACGTCCACATCCGACCGTCCGCGATCGCGGTGACGCTCATCGGCTCCAAGGACGAGAAGCTCCAGCAGGTCGAGGTGGCCCCTGCGCTCGTCCTTGCGCTCTCCGAGCGGGCGAGCCCGGTCGAGGTCCCGCGAGAAATCTGCGCCCGGGTGAGAAGCGCGATGGTGGTCGCAGACCTGCCGAACGAGAAGCTCCGGGCGTCGCTCGCGCTTCCCCACGGCGCCTGTGCTCCGTAGCGTCGTCGCCTCGCTGACCCTCATCCTCATCGCGGCCGCGACGCCGCTCGCCGCGATGGGTGATCTTCCCGGCCCGACGCCGGCCGGAGCCGCTCCGGCAGCGGCCCTGCCCGCTCCGCCCCCGCCGCCGCCGGCGCCGGGCGAGGAAGCGCCGTCCGGGATGCCGGTGCTCGCGCCGGCCTGGCTCGACCTCGTCGTCAACGGCGTCCCGAAGGCGACCGTCCTCGTGCACCTCTCGGGTGCCGACGCGTGGATCGCCGCGGACGACCTCGAGCGCGCCGGGCTGAAGGTCGAGGGCGGGGATCGCGTGGAGCGCGCCGGTCGGTCGCTCGTGTCGCTCGCATCGCTCGCGCCGGCGGTCACGTTCCTCGTGGACGAGGCCGCGCTCGCCGTGCGGGTCGTCGCGAAGCAGGCGCTGCTCGGGCACACCCGGCTCGATCTCTACCGGCTGGAGCGGCCGGCGGGTCTGCTGCACCGCGAGGCGCCCAGCGCATTCCTCAACTGGGCGGTCTCGGGCGACAGCGATCGTCGTCGCACGGCGACCGGGGAGCTGGGCGTCGCCGTCGGCCCGGCCCTGCTCCTCTCGGGCGCCACGATGGACCGGACGAACGGGCTCGTCCGCGGTCTCACGACGGCATCCTGGGACGACACGAAGCGGCTGGTAAGGGCGTCGGCGGGCGACGTGATGATCCCGCCCGGCGACCCGCTCGCCGGGACGGGCCTCGTGCTCGGCGGCTCGGTGGGCCGGGAGCTCTCGCTCGACCCGTACCTCGTCCGCGCCCCGTACCCGCGCACCAGCGTCTTCGCGTCCACGCCGGCGACGCTGGAGGTCTGATCGACGACGCGCTCGTCCGCCGGACGCAGGTCGTGCCCGGCACGATCGATCTCGAGAACCTCCCGGTGAACGCCGGCCTGAGCGAGATCCGGACGGTGCTCCGGGACGCGTTCGGGCGCGAGGAGTCGGCGTCCACGTTCTCGCTCATGGGCTCGTCCACGCTGCCGCCCGGGCTCCTCGACTGGGGAGTGGCCGCCGGCGCCCGGCGCGAGCGCTTCGGCCTGGAGAGCTTCGCGTACGGCGGGCCGCTCGGGCAGGCGAGGGTCCGCGGCGGGATCACGCGCATCCTCACGATCGGCGGCCGGGCGGAGGCGGGCGAGCGCCTGTTGAGCGCGGGCGGCTCCGCGACCGTCGCGACGATCATCGGCGAGCTCGAGGGGACGGCCGCCGCGAGCGTCGACCACGGGGATCCGGGCGCCGCCACGTCCCTGGTGTGGCGCCGGACGGGGCGGCGCGGGGGGATCGTGGCGCAGCTGCGGTGGGACTCGGGGCGCTACGCGAACGGGTCACTCCCCGCCGAGCTGGATCGCTCGGTGCTCCGCGGGACGCTCACGGGATCCGTGCCGATCACGCGGCGCGCCTCGCTCCTCGGCGAGATCGCCGGCGAGCGCCGCCGCGACACCGACGACGCCGCGCGCGCGCTCGCGCGCGTCATCTACACGCTCCCCGGCGGCTTCCACTCCGGCCTGAGCGCATCCAGGACGTTCCGCGCGAACGCGCCGAGCTCGACCGAGCTCCTGGTGACCCTGTCCCTTCCCGTCGCCGGCGGCGCGCGCGCCGAGGTGCAGGGTGCGACGAACGCGTCGGGCAACGACTCCGGGCAGCTCTCCCTGACGCGCTCGATGCGGCCGGGGCCGGACGTCGGCTACCGCCTCGTGGGGCGCGGCGGCGAAGGCGCGATCGCGGAGGCCGACGTTCAGGCGCAGGCGAGGTATGCGCGCGCCGAGGTCGATCACCTGGAGGTCGACCCGTGGACCGGCGCCCGCACCGGGTACACCTCCGCCCAACTCTCATCGGGTCTCGTCCTGGTCGACGGCCGCGTCTTCGCCACGCGGCCGGTCGACGGGAGCTGCGCGCTCGTGCGCGTGGAGGGCGCGCCCGGCGTGCGGGTCTTGCTGGAGGGCCAGGACGCGGGACGGACGGACGGCGACGGCGAGCTGCTCGTCACGGGCCTCCAGCCGTATCTCGGGAACCGGCTCTCGGTCCGCGACTCCGACGTGCCGCTCGATTTCAGGGTGGACGAGGTCGAGCGCATCGTGGCGCCGCGCAACCGCGGCGGCACGGTCGAGCGGTTCCGGATCGCGCGGCAGCGCGCGGTGACGGGCCGGATCCTCATCGACGTGGACGGCCGGGAGGTCCCGCCGGAGTGGGGCGAGGTCGCGGTCGAGCTCGCCGGGGAGCGGGCGGTCTCGCCCATCGGCAGCGGCGGCGCGTTCTGGCTGGAGGGGATCCCGCCCGGCGCCCACGACGCGCTCATCCGCTGGGAGGGCCGGCTCTGCCGGTTCACGTTCGAGGTGGGCGAGGCGGCGGGGACGGTCGACCTCGGCAAGGTCCGCTGCGTCCAGCTCCTCTAGCTGCGTCCAGCTCCTCTAGAGGAGCGGTTCAGTAGCGGTAGCCGTGCGCGATGGGGAAGCGCCGCCCCTCGCCGAACGCCTTCTCGCTGACCTTGAGCACCGGCGCGGCCTGGCGGCGCTTGTACTCGCTCGCGACCACCATCCGGAGCACGCGCCGGACCATCCTCGGCGGATGGCCACGCGCGACGATCGCCTCGAGCGGGAGCCGCTCCTCGACGTAAGCGTGCGAGGATGTCGTCGAGGACGTCGTAGGGCGGCAGCGTGTCCTGGTCGGTCTGGTCCGGGCTTCAGCTCCGCCGACGGCGGCTTCGTGAAGCGTCCGCTCGGGGATGAGCGCCCGTCCCGGCGCCGGCGTTGGCCGCGCCGGGCCACCCGGTAGACGAGCGTCTTCGGCACGTCGCCGATGACGGCGAGGCCGCCCGCCATGTCGCCGTAGAGCGTGCAGTAGCCGACCGCGAGCTCGCTCTTGTTGCCGGTCGAGAGGACGAGGCCGCCGGTGTCGTTCGAGAGCGCCATGAGGATCTGGCCGCGGATCCGGGCCTGGACGTTCTGCTCGGCGAGGTCGCCGAGCGGCCGTCCCTCGGCGCGGCTCGAGCTGTGCGAGGAAGGCCGCGTGCATGGGCTCGATCGGAGATCTCCTGGAAGCCGATGCCGAGATGTCCGGGCGAGCTCCGCGGCGTCCTCGCGCGAGTGCGACGAGCTGTAGCGCGACGGCATCGCGACGCCGAGCACCGCGCCGGGCCCGAGCGCCTCCGCGGCGACGCAGGCGGTCAGCGCGGAGTCGATCCCGCCCGAGAGCCCGATGATCGCGGCGCGGAAGCCGCACTTGCGCACGTAGTCGCGGACGCCGAGCACGAGCGCGCGGAGGACCTCGTCGGCGAGCGGGTCCGGCCGCCGGCGGGCGCCGCTGGCGGGAGCGGCGCGCCGTCGAGGCCGAGCACCCGCGGCTCGCCCTGCCGTCGAGGTCCGCGACGACGAGCGCCTCCTCGAAGAGCGGCGCCCGCGCGCAGCACCCGGCCGTCCGGGCCGACCAGCATCGAGCCGCCGTCGAAGACCAGCGCGTCGTTGCCGCCCACCTGGTTCACGTAGGCGATCGGGACGCCGTGGCTTCGCGCGCTCGCCGCGAGCATCCGCTCGCGCAGCGCCGGCTTGCCGAGCGCGTAGGGCGAGGCCGAGAGGTTGACGACCAGCCCGGCGCCGGCGCGGGCCAGCTCCGCGACCGGGTCGCGCGCGTAGCGGGGCCGGTCCCAGAAGCGCTTGTCGTTCCAGACGTCCTCGCAGATCGAGAGGCCGAGCCGGATCGGCCGAGCGCCGCCGCGTCGGCGGCGGTCGACGCCTCGGCGGGGAGGAAGTAGCGGGTCTCGTCGAAGACGTCGTAGGTGGGGAGGAGCGACTTCCGCCCGACCGCCGCGACGCGGCCGCCGTCGAGCAGCGCCACGGAGTTGTAGAGCCCGGGCGGCGGCGCGCCGGGAGCGCGCCTCGGGGAATCCGAGCAGCGACCGCGACGCCGCGCGACCAGTCGGCCGGCTGCGCCAGCTCGGCCAGCGTCCGCGCGCGCCGCGGTCGACGAACTCGGGGAGGTCGAGGAAGTCGCGGGGCGGGTAGCCGCAGAGCGCGAGCTCGGGGAAGAGGACGAGCGCCGCGCCGGCGGCGCGCGCCCGCTCGGTCGCGGCGCGGATCCGCGCGGCGTTGCCGTCGAAGTCGCCGACGGTGGTGTCGATCTGGGCGAGGGCGATGCGTCCCGATGGAGGCGGTGGAGGCACGACGTCGGGATGGTACATTACCGGCGCGATGGCGCGCCGCATCCTCGTCGCCGACGACTCAGAGGCGGTCGTCACCGCGATCCGCCGCGACCTCGAGGAGCGCGGGCGCGAGCTGGAGGCGGTCTCTCCCGGCGACGCCGCCGCCCGCGCCGCGGACGGCGGGTTCGGGGCCGCCATCGTGCGCGGCACCGCCGGCCCGGAGGTGATCGCGGCGATCCGGGCGGCCGACCCGCTCCTCCCGGTGATCGTCCTGTTCCTCGACGCAAGGAGGCCGCCGCGAACGCCGGCGCCCGCGGGGACGCGGCGCTCGTCGGGCCGCTCACCCCCTCCGCGGTCTCGACCGCGTGCGGCCTCGCGGAGCAGCTGCGCGTGCGGGGAGAGCGCATCGCCGAGCTGGAGGGGCGCCTCGCGCGCCCCGCGGGCGAGCTCGAGTTCCTGAAGAAGCTCCTCTTCGTCGAGGTGAAGCGGTCGCGGCGGTACGGATACCCGCTGTCGCTGGCGCTCCTCGCCATCGACGGCTGGGATCGGCTGGCTCGCGCGCTCGGAGCGCGCGGGCGAACCGCGCTCCTCGCCGAGGTGCTCGGTGTCGTCACCGGCGCGCTCAGGGAGATCGACGTCGCGGTGCCGTTCTCGGACGAGCGCCTCGTCGTCCTCATGCCCCACACGAAGGACGACGGCGCGTTGCGCGTCGCGCGCCGGCTCTGTGCCCTCGTGCGCGATCGGACGGGGGCCCCCAAGATCACCGCCAGCGCGGGCGTGGCGACCCACGGCGGCGACGGCACCGTGTCGTTCGGCGCGCTCGCGAAGCGGGCTGCGGACGCCCTCAGGAGGGCCCGCGAAGCCGGCGGTGACCGCGCCGAGGCGGCCGATCCTCCCAAGAAGCGCGATCGCATCTCGATCGGATAGAGGCCGCACCGCGGCGCCGCGCCTAGCTTTGGCGCGATGCCCCGCGCCACCCGCGCGCTCCTCTCCACGGTCCTCGTCGCGCTCGCGTCGCCTGCGGCGCAGGGAGCCCCCGCGGAGAAGAAGGCCCGGCCGCCGTGCCCGAGCCGCTACGCGGACACCCTCTCCGCCATGACGCCCGCCGCGCGCGATCGGGAGTCGCGCCCCGCGGCGGACTGGGTGTACTGCCTGCGGGCCACGGCGGTGTACGAGCACCTCTCCTACGGGCGCGGCGGCAAGATCGTGCACGAGTACCACGCGAAGATCCCGGCACGGGACCGGGTTCGCGTACCGCCAGCGCGGGGGTGAGTGGCTCGTCGCCACGAACCACCACGTCGTCGCGTATCCGGAGGTCACCGGAGACGGCCAGGAGCTCGACGGGGTGCCGTCCGGGTCGCGCCGCGTCCGGGCGGAGGTCCGGATCGTGGCCAACGAGTCGGAGCCGGAGTCCCCCGACCAGATCGTCCTGCGCCCCGTCATGGTCGACGATCCGCTCGACATTGCGGTGCTCGCCTCGCGCGAGCCGCTGCGGGTGATCCCCTACCGGCTCGGCCGTTCCGCCGATCTCCGCGTCGGCACTGCGGTGCTCGTGCGCGGGTACCCGCTCGGCGCCTTCATGGCGGCCAACGCGGGCCGTGTCATCGGCGTGGGCCAGCGGGACGTCGAGCGCGGCTGGGACCACGAGGACTTCGCCGTGGACGCGCCGCTCAACCTGGGAAGCTCCGGCAGCCCGGTGCTCGCGGTCTCGTGCCAGACCGGCGAGCCCGAGATCGTGGGCATCTACCACGCGGGCTACCGGAACGCGCAGGGGCTCAACGTGGTGATCGCGATCGACGAGCTGGGCGGCGTGCTCGACGATCTCCGGCCGCCCGCGCGCGTCGCACCGGCACGCGAGCCGGTGCCCGACCTCGCCGAGGCCCGCGCCGCGCTCGGCCGGGGGCCGCTGCTGATCCCGTTCGGAAGGCGCGCCGTGCGGGTCGAGCGCCAGGACGAGGCGGTCCGGTTCGCCGTCCTCGCTCCGTCGTTCCCGCTCTCCGCCCGCGTCGAGATCGCGATCATCGATCGCGGCGCCGCTGCCGAGGGGCGCGCTGCCGAGCTGCGCGCCGCGCTCTGGGAGCAGCTCGGGCTCGTGCTCCGCTACCGGGCCGAAGATGGGAGCGATGGGCGACGGCGGCCCGAGGTGCGCGATCGCATCGCGGCCCGGATCCGCCGGGGGGAGGACGAGCAGGAGCAGCTCCTCACGGCGCTCAGGGCGGGCGCCGAGGGGTTCGGCCAGATCACTCGCAGTGAACGAGACCCCGCCGCGCAGGACCCGTCCGACGGTCGCGATCGCCCCATCCGGGGACCCGTCGAGCTGATCCTCGGCTCGCGCTGATGGGGGATCTCGGGCCCCTTCAGCAGGATGCTACCCATCAGGGTATGGTACACGCCAACCCAACGCCCCTTCCGGGAATCATTCGGGAAATTCTCCGTCATCTCCTGTCGTTGGATATTCTTTGAAATAGGGGGGTGGCAACCGGGCGGGGCGTTATTAACGTCCCCATCGCCGGTGACGGCCGACCAAGCAGGGGCGCGTGGAGGTAGCCCCTGCCCGAACGGAGGCCGCAACTCCGGTCGAGAACCGGCCCCTGCGGGGCCTTTCCGGAGAAGGACACAGATGGCCCAGATCGATATCGAGATCCTCACGCCGTTCGCCGCCAAGTTCATGGAGGGGACGACGCTCACGCCCGCAGAGCGCGCGGAGGTCCTCCGCATCGCCCAGGGCTTCGCGTGCAAGGACTCCGCGGCGGCCGCCGGCGTCTCGCCCGAGACGATCCGCGCGCGCCGCAAGCGCATCTACCGGAAGCTCGACGTGCCCGGCTCGGGCGAGCTGCTCGCGTCGCTCCTCGCGCTCTCGCTCAAGATGCTCGCGAAGGGCGAGCGGATCGAGCCGCGCCCGGTCACCCCTGCGCAGCCGCAGCAGGGCCAGACGGCCGCGGTCATCGCCCGCTAGCCGAACCGCACCACCGCGTCGCGCGCTCTCCCGCAGGGAGGGCGCGCGTCCCGGAGATCCCGCAGCGCGGCTTCACCGCGCCGCGGACAGCCAGCGTTCGATCCGGTCTGCGACCTTCGCCGGCGTGAAGCCGTACTCCTCGGCGAGCGCCTTCTCCGGCGCGCTCGCGCCGAAACGGTCGATCCCGATGACGAGCCCGTCGCGGCCGGCGAAGCGCCACCACTCCAGCCCGCGCGCCGCCTCGACGACGGCGACGGGCAGCGCGCGCGGGACGACCTCGTCGCGCCACTCCGCCGGCTGCGCCTCGAAGCAGCTCGAGGCAGGGCATCGACACGAGCCGGCCGGCGATTCCCTTCTTCGCGAGCAGCTCGAGCGCCGCCTGCGCGAGCGGCACCTCGGAGCCGGTGGCGATCACGGTGAACCGCGCTTGCCGGGGGCCTCGACCACGTACCCGCCCCGGCGCACGCGGTCGGGGGTGAACCCCGCGGCGCGGCGCACCGGCGCGAGCTTCTGGCGCGTCAGCACGAGCGCGGTCGGCCCTTCCCTGCGCCTCAGCGCGTGCGCCCACGCCGCGGCGACCTCGACGCCGTCGCAGGGGCGCACCACGTGCAGGTTCGGGATGGCCGCTGAGCGCGGTCAGGTGCTCGACCGGCTGGTGCGTGGGGCCGTCCTCGCCGAGGAAGATCGAGTCGTGCGTCCAGACGTAGACGGTCTGGAGCTTCGCGAGCGCCGCGAGCCGCACGGCAGGGCGCATGTAGTCGGCGAACTGGAGGAAGGTGCCGATGAACGGGATGAACAGCCCGTCGTAGGCGAGGCCGTTCTCGATCGCCCCCATGGCGTGCTCGCGGATGCCGAAGTGGATGTTCCGGCCGGCGGGATTCACGGGGGAGAAGGAGCCGCCCCCCTTGATGTCGGTGAGGTTCGACTCGGCGAGGTCGGCCGAGCCGCCGACGAGCGACGGGACGAGGGGCGCGGCGCGCTGGATCACCGCCGAGGAGAGCTTGCGGGTCGCGTCGCGCCGTCCGCGCCGTCGAGGAGCCGGTCCAGGATCCGCTCCGGCACCCAGCGCTCGACGTGGACGTCGAGCAGCGCCGCCTGCTCCGGGTGCGCCGCGCGCCAGGCCTTCTCCTTCTCGCGCGCGGTCCGGACCTGCGCCGCCTTCTCGCCCTGCACCTCGCGCCAGAAGGCGCGGACGTCGTCCGGCACGAGGAAGCGCGGCTCCTCCGGCCAGCCGAGGTTCCGCTTCGTGGCCTTGAGCTCGTCCTCGCCGAGCGGCGCGCCGTGGACGGAGGACTTCCCGGCCTTCCCCGGCGAGCCGAAGCCGATGGTCGTCCGCACGCGGATGATCGAGGGGCGCGACAGCTCGGCCTTCGCCGCCTCGATCGCGCGGTGGATCGCATCGTGGTCGCGGCCCTCCACCGACTGCACGTGCCAGCCGTAGGCCTCGAAGCGCCTCGTGACGTCCTCGCCGGTGAAGGCGATGGAGGTCCTGCCGTCGATGGTGATCTCGTTGTCGTCGTAGAGGTAGACGAGCCGGCCGAGCCGGTTGTGGCCGGCGAAGCTGGCCGCCTCGGCGGCGACGCCCTCCATGAGGTCGCCGTCGGAGACGATGGCGTAGACGAAGTGCTCGTCGACCGGGTTCCCGGGCCCGAGCTTCGCCGAGAGCATCGCCTGGCCGAGCGCCATGCCGACGCCGTTCGCGAACCCCTGGCCGAGCGGGCCGCTCGTCACCTCGACGCCGGGGAGATGCCCGAACTCGGGGTGGCCGGCGGTGCGCGATCCGAGCTGCCGGAAGCGCTTCAGGTCGTCGATGGTGCAGTCGAAGCCGGCGAGGTGGAGGAGCGAGTAGAGCAGCATCGAGCCGTGGCCGGCCGAGAGGACGAAGCGGTCGCGGCCGATCCAGCGCGGGTCCTTCGGGTCGAAGCGCAGGTGGCGCGTCCAGAGGACGAAGGCCATGTCGGCGGCGCCCATCGGCATGCCGGGGTGGCCGCTGTTCGCCTGCTGGACGGCGTCGGCCGCCAGCATGCGGATGGTGTTGACCGCCTTCTCGACGAGATCTCGGCTCGCGTTCGGCAACGGGGGCTCCTCGGGCGCTCGGGGGAAGACGAGAGGTGCGGAACATCGCGCAGCAGGGGGGCGGAATCAAGGGGCGGGTCGCTCAGCGTTCGCGGCGGCCGCCGAGCAGGTCGCGCAGCCAGGCGAGGAGGTCGCCGAGCGATCGGGAGCCGATCCCTCCGAACCCGTCGCGACGCTCGTCCATCCGGAGGCGGAGCCGCTCGCGCCGGCCCACCTCGCGCGCGAGCGCCTCGCCCATCGCGAGCCGGGCCGCGCCGGCCTCGGCCTCGGCGTGCTCCTGCAGGGCCTTCCGCTCGGCCGCCGCCTGCGCCTCGCGGGCCGCCTCGTCCTGGCGCTTCGCCCAGAGCCTCTCGTTGAAGTCGCGCTGGGCACCGGTGTCGAGGCTCGCCCCGCACCCGGTGCACTCCGTCGCGAACACGTGGTGGTCCATGCCGCAGCGCATGCAGCGCGTGAACGGGCGCTCGCGGGCGTCGGTCTCGAGGAGCTCGATCCGAGGCGGCGGCTCGGGGCCGAACCGCTCCAGCTCCGCCCCCGACGCGGGCGGGTGCGCCGCGGGGCGCGACGCCCGCTCGACGTTCCCGAACCGCTCGACGGTCTCCGCGCTCGGCTCGGCCACTTCGGCCGGCCGCTCCGCCCGGGCACGCTCGATGCGCAGGAACCGGCCGAGGCGCGACATGCTCAGCGGGCCACGGGCGGCGGGATCGGGTCGGGCGTCGCGGCGGAGGCCGAGCGCGTCCTCGCCCGCGCCCACTCCCGCAGCCGAGCGATCTCCTCGCGCATGGTCGTCGAGAGCGGCAGCGCCTCGGCCACGGCTCGGTCGAGGTGGGCCGGCGCGAGCTCCTTGCCCTCGGCGAACGCGTCGTACAGCGCCGACACGACCGCCTGCTCGATCTCGGCGCCGCGAGAAGCCCGCCGTGCGGCGCGCCAGCGCGGCGAGGTCGTAGGCCGCCGGGTCGCGGCCGCGCCGGCGCACGTGGATCTCGAAGATCTCGCGGCGCTCCTCGAGCGCGGGCAGGTCGATGAAGAAGATCTCGTCGAAGCGGCCCTTGCGCAGCAGCTCCGGCGGCAGCTGCTCGATCCGGTTCGCGGTCGCCACCACGAAGACCGGCGCGGTCTTCTCCTGGAGCCAGGTGAGGAGCGTGCCGAAGACGCGCGCGGTGACGCCGCCGTCCGAGAACCCGGAGGACTGGATCCCGGAGAGCCCCTTCTCGATCTCGTCGATCCAGAGCACCACCGGCGCGACGCTCTCGGCGACGCGGATGGCGCGGCGCAGGTTCTCCTCGGACGAGCCGACCAGGCCGCTGAAGATCCGCCCCATGTCGAGGCGCAGCAGCGGCAGCCGCCACTGCGGCGGCGATCGCCTTGGCGGTGAGGCTCTTGCCGCAGCCCTGCACGCCGAGCAGGAGCAGCCCCTTCGGCTCGGGGAGCCCGAAGCGCCGCGCCGCCTCGGAGAAGGCGGCGCCGCGGCGGGCGAGCCAGGTCTTCAGGAGCTCGAGGCCGCCCACGTTCGCCGAGCTGCTCGTCGGTGGGGAAGTACTCGAGCAGCCCGCTCTTGCGGATCACCTGCCGCTTCTCCTCGAGCACGCAGCGCGATGTCGTCGCGCGAGAGCCGCGCGTCGGAGGCGATGGCCTTGGCGAAGGCGTTCTCGGCCTCGGAGAGGGTGAGGCCGAGCGCGGCGTTGATGAGCTGATCGGCGTCCTCCTTGGTGAGGTCCACCTTGGCGCGGTTGCCCTGGCGGACCACGCCCGACGATCTCCTTCAGCAGCTGCAGGAGGTCGCGGTACGTGGGGAGCGGGACGTCGAGGACCGAGATCTCCTTCTCGAGCTCGGGAGGGATGACGAGGGTCGGCGAGAGCAGGATGACGGTCGTGTAGGTCGACTTGAGCGCGTGGGCGAGCTCGCGGAGGGCGCGGACGACGGTGGCGTCCGCCAGGTAGGGGTGGAAGTCCTTCAGCACCACGAGCGACGGCTCGGGGAGCTTCTCGATGGCCGCGATCGCCGCGAGCGGCTCGGTCGCGCCGGCTCGGCGCCTCCGCCGTCTTCGAGCCGCCGGCCGGCGGAACCCCGACGTCACCGACCAGCCGAGCAGCGCCTTTCCGTGCGTGTCCGCGAGCTGCGCCAGGATCGCCTCGACGCGCTGCTCCTCGGACGTGACGAGGTAGACGAGCGGGTAGCGCGCCCGCACGAGCATGTCGATCTCCTGCACGAACTTCGGCTGCGAGGAGTCCGCCCGTGACGGCGGAGCGCCGGGAGCATTCATCAGGCGCAGTGTACCAGGGGGGCGCAGGCGGGCGCGCCGGGGGGAGGGGAGCCGAGCGGAGGCGGGGCTCGGGTGGCCGCCAGGGTCCTGGCGATCGCGCCTACCGGCTCGGTGCAGCGGGCGTCACGGCGGGTGCGACGGCTGGAGCGGTCGCGGGAGGCGCAGGAACGGCGACCGGCGAAGGGGTCGCGACCTCCGCGTGCGCGGCACTGTGCTGCGCCACGGACGGCGGCCTGGGTACGGCGAGCGCCTCGGCGAGAGAGTGCGCGCCGTCCGCGCTGTACGGACAGAGCCGGTCGGCGAGCTCAGCCGCGGACTGGGCGAGGTCGTTCCGGTCCGCCGCCGCCCGGCGCAGCGTCTTCTCGAGTCGCGACATCTCGTCGAAGCGCTGGCGTGTGCCGCCCCCCTGCTGGGCAGCCGCGCGATACCGCAGCGCGAGCGCCGCGTCGCGCCTGAGCGACGCGAGCAAGCGATCCAGCGTGCCCATGGCCTCCGCATCGAGCGCGCTTCCTGGAACCTCGCACAGGCCGTGCCTGTTGCCCGCCCAGATCCTGCCGCGCGCACCGAAGTCCTCCGGTCGGGCGCCCGGCAGGTCTTCCAGGACGAGGAGCGGCCAGCTCCGGACCGGGAAGTCGCGTGGCATGACCTCGAAGACCAGCGCGCCGTCGCTGCGCGCCCGGACGGCGGCGGTGAGCGGGCCGAACGGGAAGAAGGGCTCGATGAGCCCCTTCGCCGCGGCGACGAGGCGAGCGCGCTCGGAGGCGTCGAGCGTTGCCCGGTCGGCCTGGGGCCGGGGCGCCCGCGTGAGGGAGGTCAGGAGGTCGCGCGCCTGGTCGATGCCCACCACGACGTTGAGCGCGCTGCCGCGGGCGTACGCCGCATGGAACACGCCCATCAGCTCGAGCTCGCCGGTCCGGCAGGAGACCGCGAAGACGGGGGACCCGGAGTTCCCCTGCGAGAGCAGCGCGTCCACGACGAAGTCGTCGTGGTTCCATTCCTTCACGTCGTCATGATCGTGGGCGTTGATCACCTTCCCCACGCTCGTGGCCCGCAGCACGCCGAGTGGGAAGCCGCGGACCATCACGGCGACGCGGTCGCGCAGCGCGGCGCTCCGCCCGATGCGCCAGGGCATGACGCCGAGCGGGCTCGCGGCCTTGAGCACGGCGAGGTCGAGCTGCGGATCCACGACCACCCGGGTGAGGGGCACGTCGTCTCGGCCGTAGTCGTCGTTCTCGTTGTCGACGATGCGGACGGACTCGGAGATCCGGCGGCAGCCCGCGGGGACCTCCTCGGCCTTGTGGTCCCCGTCGGTGACGGCAGGCCACGAGGCCACGTGCTCGTTGGTGACGATCAGCGTCGCGTCCCCCTGCCGGCGCAGGCCGAACCCGGTGCCGTGCGCGGTGACGGTGCGCCGATCTCGGCGAAGCGTGCCGTCGGGTGCGTAGGACGGGCACTCATAGACCGCGCTGGTTCGGATGCAGAACGTGTACGGGGGCTGCCAATCCTCGTACGTGCGCGCCGTGGGGCTCAGGACCGCGAGATCCTCCGCGTATTCGCCGTCGCAGAGCTTCGGACCGCGCGCTCCGGTGGAGGGCGAGCCGGCCGGAGCGACCGCGGGCTTCGCCCGGGAGGAGTCGGCGCGGGGACGCTTTGCCTCGGCGGTGGCTCCCGCCAGCATGCCCACGACGGAGAGCAGCGGCAGCACGCGGCGCACCTCCGAGTCGTAAGGCACGAACCGCTCCGCCACAAGCACCGCGCGGAGCGCGTGTGGGATACCCACCCAGACCTCGGCCGGCGCGGGGGCCGCCGCTCGTCGATCACGGGGTCACCTCCTTGGCATTCGCGACGGAGGTGCGTCCGTCCGGCCACTTGCCGGGGCCGTTCACCAGCCGCTCGAAACCGCAGTCGGGACAGCGGACTCGCGCGAAGCCCCGGGCGAGGATGCCGCAGTCGAGATAGGCGCGCAGCTCGCGCTCGACGTAGGAAGGGAGCCGATCGAACGATACTGAGGCGTTCCGCTCCGGCGCCCTGCTCACCCCGGCGCGCGGAGCCAGGCGAGCTGGAACCCGGAGTCGTCCGCGTCCACCGCCGCGACCGTGCCCGGCGGAACGTCGAGGTCCTTGCCGGCCGCGAGCGCGATCGCCTCGGCGATCTCCGGATTGTGGCCGACGAGCGCGATGCCTGCTCCGAGCCGCTCGCCGAGCCGGAGGAGGTCGCGACCCGAGGACGCACCGGAGGCGAGCGCCGCGTCCTCCCCGACGCCCGCGCCCGTCACGGCGGCGAGGAGGTCGGCCGTGTCGCGGGCGCGCGCGAACGGGCTCGCGACGATGCGCGACAGCGCGAGGTCGGCCACGAGCGCCCGCGCGTGCGCGGCGAAGCGGGTGCGCCCGTCGCGGGTGATCCGGCGGGCGGCGTCGCCGTCCGGATGCTTCGGCTCGGCCTTCGCGTGCCGGACGAGGAAGAAGCGGGTCATCGGGCCTCCTCGGAGACGAGCAGCGCGACGGGGAAGTCGGCGAACAGCTCCGCCAGCGGCAAGGAGGGCCCCTCGCGGATCGCGCCGGTGACCGCATCGTGCCAGCGGCGGGGGAGCGCAGGCGGCAGCGCGAGCGCCCCTTCCCAGCGCACCCGTCCGCCGCCGGCCTCGAGCGGGTCGAGCACGAGCCGCGGCACGGCGCACACGAGCGCGCGCCCGGGCACGGTGCGTGCGAACGCGAACACCCGGGCCGTGAGCGGCCCCTCCGCGTCGAGCGGCCTGTAGTCGCCCGCGCGGAAGAGGTCCGGGTGCGCGCGCCGGAGGTGCAGCGCCACGCGCAAGAGGAGCAGCTTCGCACGTCCGGAGACGAGCCCGTCCGGCGTCGACAGCGCCCGGGCGAGGGCAGCGCGGGCCTCGGCGCCGCGCGCGAGCTCCGCGTTGATCCCCTCGAGCGAGCGCGACCGCAGCTCGAAGTCGACGGGTCGCCGGTTGTCGGGATCGACGAGCGACAGGTCCCAAAGCTCGCACCCCTGGTACACGTCGGTCACCCCGGGCGCGGCGCACTTGAGCGCCACCTGGGCGAGGGACGAGATCCGGCCGGCGCGGGCGGCGCGAGCCGCGACCGCGCCGAGATCCGCGAGAAACTCGGGGGAGGCGAGGATCGCCGCGACGAAGCGGCGCACGCCCACCTCGTACTCCTCGTCCGGGTTCGTCCAGCTCGTGTGGACCTTCGCCTCGCGCAGCGCCTTCTCCATGTAGCGCTGGATCCGCTCGACGAATGCGGCGCCGGCTGGCGTGCCTGCCGAGAGCCCCTCGTCGGGAAACGCGCCGACGAGGGTCTGGTAGAGGAACAGCTCGTCGCGCCGGTCCGGAGCGGGGCGCTCCTCGTCGCCGCCGCGCAGGGGCGCGTTCATCCGGGACCAGCGGACCACCGCGCTCCGCCACTCCCCCGACAGCTCCGTGAGCGCGTCGATCCGCACGCGCACGTCCTCGCTCCGCTTGGTGTCGTGGGTCGAGGTCGCCGAGAGCGAGCCGGGGAACCGCTCGCGTCGGCCCGTGAACATCTCGTGGACCTCGAGCGGCTGGGCGCCGAAGCGGCGCGGATCGCCGCCGACCTCGTTCAGCGAGACGAGCCGCGCGTACGTGTAGAAGGCGGTGTCCTCCACCGCCTTCGCGGTCACCGGTCCGGTCACCTGCTGGAGCTTGAGCGTGAACTCGAGCCACTCCGCCTTCTCGTCATCGGTGAGCCCGGCGGGGTGTCGCTGCAGGAGCACGTCGCGGAGGAAGTCGTAGATCGAGGGGTCCACCATCGGGCTCCGCCGCCGGGCGCGGGCGATGGTCTGCTCGACGAGCGAGCGGTCGCGCTCGTCGAGCTCGGCGCGGCGCGTGACGTAGGTGCGGTACACGGGGAAGAGGGCCACGAACTCGACGAGGGCGCGGGTGAGCTCGTTCAGGGTGAAGTCGCGCGTGCGCCGGTTCGTCTCGGAGATCCGGTTCAGCCGGTGCGCGAGCATGTTCATCTCGCCCGCCATCGACGACGACATGACGAGCCGCTTCTTCTCGGCGACCACGTCGCGGAAGTCCTCGCGCTTGCCGCCGCAGGTGCGCGCCCAGATCCCGTCGAAGGTCCGTTCCGCGGCGGGATCCACGAACAGGCCGTTGACGAGGGCCAGGAACTCGTAGCCGGTCGTCCCGTCCACGTCCCACGTCTCGGGCAGCCGCTCGGGCGCGAGGATGATCTTCTCGACCACGACGTAGAGCGGCGTCCGCGGGAGGCGGCCTGCCTCGAGCGCCTCGAAGATCCGGTCGAGCAGGACCGGCTCGGTGGCGGGGTCGAGCGCGCGGCCGAGCCGCGTCGCCGCGAGCCGCGCGCGCTCGAGCATGTACGAGGCCTGCACCCTGCGGAAGTAGGCCGCCGGCGCGTACAGACCGTCGGGGTGGTCGATGCGGAGTCCGCTGGCGTGGCCCTCCCTGAGGAGAGCCAGGACGAGCCGGTGCGCCTCGCCGAACACCCGGGGCTCCTCCATGCGGATCGCCGCGAGGCTGTTCACGTCGAAGAAGCGCCGGTAGTTGATCTCCTCGCCCGCGACGCGCCAGAAGGCGAGCCGGTAGGCCTGTGCGTCGAGGAGCCGATCGAGCAGATCGAAGCTGCGCGGGTCTCCCGCGCGCCCGTTGAACGCGCGGATGTTTCCGTCCACGAACTCGGCCACCCGGACGCTCGCCTCGCACAGCGCCGCGAGCCGCCGCTTCGCGACCTCCTTCTCGCGCGCGCGGTCGGCGATCGCCTCGGGGGAGGTGTCGACGCGCGGCGCGAGCTTCTCGAGCGACACGCAGATCGACTCGAGCTCCTGGGTGTGCGGGTCCGAGGGCCCCATCGCCGCGCGCAGCGCCTCGAGGCCGTGGCGGAGGACGAGCGGCACCGAGCGCGGCGCCACCGGGAAGACGTGGTCGGAGTAGCGGATCACGAGCGTCCCGCCCTCGCGCGCGAGCACGAGCTGGCCCGCCTCGAGGACCCGCCCGTACTGATCCCCGAGCACGGGGACGAGCACCTTGTGGCTGAGCTCGGCCTTGAGCGGAGTCCAGTCGACGTCGAAGGCCGGGGCCCAGACCGACGACGGGCCGTTCTCGAGGACGTCCGTCCACCAGCGGTTCCCGGGGCCGATCGCCATGTGATTCGGCACGAAGTCGAGGAGGATCCCCATGCCGCGCCGCGCGCAGCCCTGGGCGAGGGCCGCGAACCCTTCCTCTCCGCCCAGATCGGAGCTCAGCCGGCCGTGATCCAGGACGTCGTAGCCGTGCATCGAGCCGGGAGCCGCAGCCAGCACCGGCGAGAGGTACAGATCCGTCACACCGAGCGCATCGAGGTAGGGCACCACGCGCGCTGCGTCGGCGAATCCGAACCCGCGGTGCAGCTGGAGGCGGTAGGTGGACGCGGGGCGCCGGGTGACGCCTTCGCCGCGCTCCAGCTCGCGGGCGACCTCCGCGAGGAGGGCGTCCGCCAGCGCGACGTCGCCGCCACCACCACCTGCCGTCCCGCCTTGCCGCACGTGAGTCCGAGCGCCCCCTCTAAGGTCCGGAAAGCCTCCCCGACCGGACGGCGAGCGCGCGCAGCCGCTCGCGCCCCCGCGCGTCCGCGTGCAGCGCGGAGAGATCGCGCGGGATCCGGTAGGTCCAGTTCTCGGCCGTGACGGTCCCCGGCACGTTGACCCGCTCGCGCATGCCGAACGCGTCCTGGAACGGAAGGAACAGGAGGTCCGACCCCGAGGCGTAGACGAGCTCGAGCACCGCGTCGCGGACGCCGTCATCGAACCGGTCGGCGCCGCGGGCCCGCAGCGCGGCGAGCTGCGGCAGCGCCAGGAAGGCGGCGCGCTCCGCAGCGCCCATCCCGTCGTACCAGTCGGAGAGCGCGTCGGTGTCGTGCGTTCCCGTCGTCGCCACCGAGAGCGCCGGCCACGTCGAAGGATCGCGGAACGGCTGCCCGGGGTCGTCCCAGTGACGCTCCCAGCGCAGGACGCGGTAGCCCGGGACGGAGACCCGCGTGAGCGAGGCGCGCACGAACTCCGGCACGGTCCCGAGGTCCTCCGCGATCACGCGCGCCCCGTTCGCGAGGATCGCGAGGACGCGCTCGCCGTTCCGCGTCTGCGCGTCCTCGCCGCTCGGCACGAACGCGGGCGGCGTGCCGTCGTTCGGGAAGAAGTAGGTGCGGTACAGCCCGACGACGTGGTCCACGCGGTAAACGCCGTAGAGGTCGGCCATGCGCCGGCCTCGCTCCGTGAGCCACGGGAACCCCTCGCGCTCCATCACGTCCCAGCGGTAGACCGGGAGTCCCCAGTCCTGGCCGGTCGCGCTGAACGCGTCGGGCGGAACTCCCACGCGCGCGTCGAGCCGGAAGTCGCCCCGTCGAGCCCAGACGTCCGCGGAGTCCGTCGCGACCATGAAGGGAAGATCGCCGGCGAGCTCCACCCCCGCCGCATTGGCCGAGGCGCGAGCCGCGTGCCACTGCTCCTCCGCCTGCCACTGCAGCCAGGTGTTGAACAGGACGTCGCGGGAGAGGCGGGCACGGGTCTCGGCCAGCGCCGCGGGCTCGCGGTCGCGGAGCGGCGCCGGCCACTCCGTCCACGGCCGGCCGCCCTGCTCGCGGTCGTGGATCGCGACGAAGAGCGCGTAGTCGTCGAGCCAGGCGGCCTCCTGACGGGCGAAGGCCTCGAGGGCGCGCGCCCGCGCGCTGCGGCGCCCCCACTCGTCCCGCTCGAACCGCCGGAACGCCACGTCGAGGGCCCGCCCCTTCAGCGCCCGGACCTCGTCCCAGCGAACGGCCGGCGCCGCGCGCACCGCCTCGAGGAGCGCCGAGTCCTCGCGCGGCAGTGCCGAGAGGCCGCCCGCCGCCTCGAAGTCCTCGAGCGCACCGACCGCGACGTACACGGGGTCGATCGCGAAGGCGGAGAGCGCAGCGTACGGGCTGTTCTGGCCGCGCGACGCCTCGTTGACGGGGAGGACCTGCGCTGCCGAGAAGCCCGCTGCCGCACACCAGCGCGCCCAGGGCACCAGATCCGGGATCTCTCCGACGCCCCAGTCGGCGGCGGAACGGATCGAGAAGAGGGGGAGGAGGACGCCGGCCTGGCGGGGCATGGACAAGAGGTAGAGTGAGGCGAGCGGGCGTCGCTTCAAGTTTTTGGCTTGAGCGCGCGGGCGACACCGGGATATCAGGACGGACGCCCATCCGGCATGGCACCTTCCGGGGCCCTCGATTTGGCCACGAAGCTCTCCCGCGGTCGATTCGCGCCGTCGCCGACCGGCCCCCTTCATCTCGGGAACGCGCGCACGGCGCTCGTGTCGTGGCTCGCGGCGCGCGCCCGTGGCGGCGCGTACGCGATGCGAGTCGAGGATCTCGACGGGCCGCGCGTCCAGCCCGGCCTCGAGGCACGCATCCTGGCCGAGCTGCGATGGCTCGGGCTCGACTGGGACGAAGGGCCGGACGTGGGGGGCCCCTCGGCTCCCTACCGCCAGTCGGAGCGCATGCCTGCCTACGCGGCGGCCCTCGACCGGCTCCGAGACGCCGGCCTGGCCTACCCCTGCTTCTGCTCGCGCGCCGAGAATCGCCGCGGCGTCCCAGGCGCCGCACGGCCCGTCCGACGAGGGCCCGCGGTACCCCGGGACCTGCGCCCGCCTCTCGGCACGCGAAGCCGCCCTCCGGGGGTCCTCCCGTCCGCCCGCCTGGCGCTTCCGCGCGGCGGCCGGACCGGTCTTGTTCGTGGACGGCGTCCACGGCGCGCAGGCGGTCGACGTCGCGGCGCAGGTCGGCGATTTCGTGATCGCACGCGCCGACGGCGTCCCGGCGTACCAGCTCGCGGTGGTCGTGGATGACGCCGCCATGCGGGTGACGGACGTCGTTCGCGGAGACGACCTGCTTCCCTCGACGGGGCGCCAGCTCCTCCTGTATCGCGCGCTCGGGCTCAGCGAGCCCAGGTTCGCGCACGTGCCCCTCGTCGTGGGCGAGGACGGCCAGCGGCTCGCGAAGCGGCATGGCGCGCTCTCCCTGAGCGAGCTTCGGGCGCGTGGTGCCGATCCGGAGGCCGTGGTCGGGATCCTGGCCGAGCTGACCGCGCTCGCCCCGGCGGGGGCACGCTGCACGCCGCAGGAGCTCGTGGGCGGGTTCCGGCTCGAGAGCCTCGCGCGCTCGCCCGCGGTTCTCCCCGCCTCGCGCATCGCCGCGCTCGCGCCGCGGTGAGCGCCCGCCGGCGCCGGGCGCCCGGGCTACACTCGAGGGCGTGACCCTTCTCCGCTCCGCCACCGACGCGCGCTGGACCGCCGTCGCGGTCGCCGGCTTTCCCGAGACACTCGCAGACCACGCGCACTGCGAGAAGAAGGCGGCGGCCAGCGCGCTGAAGCTCGTCGCGGATCACCCGGACCGGCCGGAGCTGGTCCGGGCCCTCGCGAAGCTCGCGCAGGAGGAGCTGCAGCACTTCCTCGCCGTCCTCGCCGAGATGGGCCGGCTCGGGGTGGCGCTCCCGCCCGACGCGGGGGACCCCTACGCCCAGGCGCTCGTGCGGCTCGTGCGCGGCGGCGCCGCCGGGCTCGTGGACCGCCTGCTCGTGTCGGCCCTCATCGAGGCGCGGAGCCGCGAGCGGCTCCTCCTGCTCGCCGGCGCGCTCCCGGATCTCCGCCTGCGCGAGCTGTACGCGCGGTTCGCGCGCT
Organism: uncultured delta proteobacterium; assembly: GCA_963721145.1. Taxonomy (GTDB): domain Bacteria; phylum Myxococcota; class Myxococcia; order Myxococcales; family Anaeromyxobacteraceae; genus Anaeromyxobacter. The sequence continues at coordinate 2,393,888 of CAVRIC010000002.1, forward strand.
CCGAGGCCGGACACGAGCGGCTGTTCGTGGATCTCGCAGTCGGCGAGGCGGGCGCCGCCGCGCTCGAGCGCCTCGACCAGCTCGCCCGCACCGAGGCCGACATCGTGCGCGACCTGCCGGTGCTGCCGCGCATCCATTGAACCCGGCCGGACACCGCTTCGATCGACGCGTTCTGATGGCACGCGCTGGCCGCCCGGGGCACGGGCCCTTCGGCGGTGCTCGGCGCGCCGGTGGGCGCGGATGCCGCGCACGCGCCACGCGCTGGCCGCCCGGGGCACCGGCCCTTCGGCGGTGCTCGGCGCGACCTATGGTTGCGGGCACGCGCGCGGACGGCGTGATGTCAATTGCGCGCGTCGCCCGAATTTTCCGCCGGCACTTCGCTTCGCGATGCCGGCGGTCCGGGCTCCGCGCCCGCGTTCTGGCCCCTACGCGCGCGGCGACGGTTTGATCGCTTGCGCGCCTGCGCGCAGCGCCTCCGGGCGGTGCCCTTCGGGCGGACTGCGCGCTTACGGGCCACGTCGCGAGCGGTCCGTGAGCGCCAGCCGGCCGCGCTCGCGCGGATCAGCGCGCGAACGCGGCCGCGAGCAGAGCGTCGTTCTCGGCGCGCGTGCCCACGGAGACGCGGATGCACCCCTCGAGCCCCGGGTAGTGGTCCTGGCGGCGGACGAGGATCCCGGCCGCGAGCAGTCGCGCGTGCGCGGCCTTCGCGTCGGGCGTCCGCACGAGGATGAAGTTGGACGCGGACGGGAACGGCTTCCACTCCGGGTGCTTCGAGAGCTCCGCGAGGATCCGGTCGCGCTCGGCGCGGATCCGCGCCACGAGTGGACCGACGTAGCCGGGGGACTCGAGCGCGGTGAGCAGGATCGCGCCGGTGTGCGCCGGGACGCAGAACGGGGGCAGGAGCGCGCGCGCCACCGCCGCGACGTGGGGCGAGGCGAGGAGGTACCCGGCCCGGATCCCGCCGAGGCACCACGACTTCGAGAAGGTCCGGAGGACCGCGACGTTCGGGTTCGCGCGCGCGAGGGGCCGCGCGTCGGTGCCGGCGAACGCGTGGTACGCCTCGTCCACGACGAGCAGCGCGTCCCGCTCGCGCGCCCGCACCGCCAGCCGCTCGAGATCGGCCGCGTCGAAGAGGCGCCCGGTCGGGCCGTGCGGGTTCGGGATGAACACGACGCCGGGGGCCGCATCGAGCGCGGCGAGCAGCCCGTCGGTCGGGAGCGCGAACCCCGCGCCGAGCGGAACCGCTCGATAGGGCGTCGCGGCCGCCGTCGCGGCGCCCTTGTAGTAGGGGAAGGCGGGCGAGGTGTCGATCACGCTCGCGGCCGCCTCCGCGAGCGCGAGGACGAGCAGGTTCGACCCCGGCGAGAGGACGATCCCCTCCTCCGGCCACCCCTCGTGGCGTGCGATCGCGGCGCGCACGTCCTCGGCGTGCAGCTCCGGGTAGCGGTTCCAGGAGAGCTGCGCGATGCGCTCGAGCGCGCGCGCCTTGAGCGCGGGGGGGAAGTCCTCGGGGCTCTCGTTCTGGTCGAGCTTCACCCGTGCGTCGAACTTCGCATACGGGTAGTCGGCCACGGCGCCGAGGTGCGGCTTGAACGCGTTCACGGCGCGCAGGGTAGCACACGTCGCCGCACCCCCTTGTCGGGCGAGGTGAGCGGCTGGTCGGGTTTTCCCGACGGTCACCACGCGTAACCCCGCGTACGAGCAAGGGAGGGAACCTGGCAACGCATATGCACAAGCGAAGAAGCGGGTGGCCGGACGGACGGCCCCGAAAAAGGAGAAACAGCCATGACGAACACGAACTCCAAGGTCCCTGCTCTCGTCGGCGCCGGAATCGGCCTCGCCACCTTCCTCGCGGTCGCCCTGCTCCCGGCCCTCCTGTACGGCGGCTACGCGGGCGTGCTCCTCGCGGGCGGCATCTTCGGCACCCCGGTCGCCGCGAGCTTCGGCGTCCGCGCCCTCATCGTCTTCGGGATGGTGCTCGGGGTCACCGCGGTCGGCTCGCTCTTCGCGGTCGCCGGAGCGGCGGCGGGCGCGGCGGTCGGCGCCATCCTGCGGGTCGCGCCGGCGGAGAAGAAGGTCGCCGAGAAGGCGTAGCGCCCGGATCGAAACCGAACTGTCCGACACCCAGGCCCCGGATCCCCGCGGATCCGGGGCTTCGTGCGTCCGGGGTGCGCTAAGTTCGAGGCGTCATGCCGCGCACCGTCATCGAGCCTTTCAAGATCCGCTCGGTCGAGCCGATCCGGCTCACGACCCGCGAGGAGCGCGAGCGCTTCCTCGCGGAGGTGAAGCTGGAGATGCGCTGGGCGTAGCACAGCTGGAGGTGACGCCGTGGAGATGGTGCTCGTGTTTCTCGCCCTGGCCGCGGGCGCGGGGCTCCCCGTGCAGGCGGGAGTGAACGCCGCGATGGCGCGCCACGCCGGTCGGCCGGAGTGGGCCGCGCTCGTGAACTTCGCGGTGGGGCTCGTCGCCCTCGCCGCCTGGCTCGCCGCGACCCGCGCGTCGCCGCCCCCCGTGTCGGCGCTCGCGCGGGCGCCGCTCTGGGCCTGGAGCGGCGGCATCCTCGGCGCGTTTTACGTGTCCGCGGTGGTGGTCCTCGCGCCCCGGCTCGGGGTCACGGCGACGCTCGGGCTCACCATCGCGGGCCAGATGGTCGGCGCGCTGCTCCTCGACCACTACGGCTTCGCCGGGCTCGCCATGCGGCCGGTGACCGCGCAGCGCGTGATCGGCGCGGCGCTCCTCGTCGTCGGCGTCGTGCTCATCCGGCGCTGACCACGCCCGGGCGGGCCCCACGCTCACCCCGGCTCGATCCCGAGCGCTGCCGCGATCGTCTCGCGGAGGTACCGCACCGCCACCGCGAGCGTCCGCTCCGCTCCGCCCGGCGTCCGCGCGATCGCTGGGGCGACCTCCATGACGTCGCCGCCCACGAGCCCGAACTCCCGTCCCAGCCGACGGATGAGCTCGACCACGAAGTCCGGGTCGAGGCCGCCCGGCTCCGGCGTTCCGGTCGCGTCGGCCCAGGCCTCGTCGGTCCCGTCGATGTCGTTCGAGAGGTACACGCGCTCGACGCCCGCGCCCGCGAGGGCGTCGACCACCTCGTCGAGCGCGCGCGGCCGGATCGCGCCGCACGTCCTCGGCCCAGAGCTGGCGCACGCCCAGCGTCGACTCCCAGTGGGCGCGCGTCGTGGCGCGACGCGCGGATGCCCACCTGGACGAGCCGGCCGCCGCGCCCCGAGGAGCTCGTTGGCGTGGAACGACCAGGTCGCCGAAGCAGTACCGGACCCCGAGTCGCTCCTCGAGGAGGTCGGTGTGCGCGTCGACCTGCACGATCCCGAGGCCGGAGCGCGCGCCGCGGCGAGCGCCTTCACCACCGGCCAGGCGGTGGAGTGGTCGCCGCCGAGCGCGATCACCTTCGCCTCGGGGTTCGCCGCGACGACGCAGCGCGAGGGCGCGCTCGGCGATCGAGAGCGGCGAGACCGGGAGCTCCGCGCGCGCCGCGGGCGCGAGATCCGGGTAGAGCGCGCGGCGGGACGCGTCCTTCTGCGCGTCGGACAGCATCTCGTCGTGGAGGAGCTGGGGGACGACGAAGACGTCGCCGAGGTCGACGAGCCCCGCCTCTCTCGCGCGCGCGAGCAAGGCGGGGTCGTCCTCGGCGAGCCGGGCGCGGAGCGCCGACGGGCCGAGGTTGGCGCCGCGCCGGTATCCCGCGCCGACGTCGGAGGGGATGCCCAGGAGCACGGCGCGCGCGGTGGTGGCGCGGGCGAGGTCCTCCCGCCAGCGGTCGCGCACGGCCTCGTCGGAGCTGGCGCCGGTAGAGCCGGCGCTGGAGCGGCGAGCTGCTCGGCGCGCCCGGTCGAGACGAGGTGGATGCCGCCGCCGGCGGGGCGGAGCAGGAGCGCGAGCTCGTCGTGGAACGTCACGGGGACTCCGGGTGCGACCCCCAGTACTAGCGGGCGCGGCGAAGGCGCACCACCCCGCCCTTGGGCTCACGGGGCCCAGGCCCGGACGAGCTCGACCAGCGTGCGGACCCCGACCCCGGTGCCGCCCTTCGCCACGTACCCGCGCTCCTTGGGAGCGTGGGAAGGGCCGGCGATGTCGAGGTGGGCCCAGGGGGTCTCCTCGCGAACTCGTGCAGGAAGTGGGCGGCGCTGATGGCGCCGCCGAAGCGCTCGCCGGTGTTCTTCAGGTCGGCGCGGTCGCTCTTCAGCTGCTCCTTGAGCGACTCGACGAGCGGCAGCCGCCAGACGTCCTCGCCGGCGGCGCGCGCCGCTCCGAGCACCGCGTCCACCGCCGGGCCGTCCGGACCGAGGAGCGCCGACGGTGGTCATCCCGAGGGCCACCATGCAGGCCCCGGTGAGCGTCGCGACGTCGATCATCGCCGCGGGCTTCCAGCGTCGCGCCGCCCAGGCCATCACGTCGCCGAGCACGAGCCGGCCCTCGGCGTCGGTGTTGGTGATCTCGACGGTCTGGCCGTCGAGCGCGATGAGGACGTCGGACGGCTTGTAGGCGCGCCCGCCGGGCATGTTCTCGCAGGCGCCCAGGACCGCGTGGACCGGGAAGGGCGGGCGCAGCGCCGCCACGACCCGCATGGCCCCGAGCACGGCGGCGCTGCCGGCCATGTCGGTGTTCATCGTCACCATGCTCTCGGTGGGCTTGAGCGAGAGGCCGCCCGAGTCGAAGGTGATGGCCTTGCCGACGAGCACCACCGGCCGCTTCCGGGCCGCTGCGCCGCGGGGAACCCAGCTCACCGTGACGAGCCGGGGCGGCTCGGCCGAGCCGCGGGTCACGCCGAGGAACATCCCCATCCCCAGCGCCGCGATCTCCTTCGGGCCGCGCGTCTCGAAGGCGAGGCCGCGCCTCGCGTGCGAGCGCGCGCGCGGCCTCGGCGAGGTGCGTGGGGGTGCAGTCGGCGGGTCCGAGGTTCACGAGATCGCGCGCCCACGCGACGGCGCGCGCGATCTCCGCCGCGAGCTCGAGCGCCTCCCGGAGATCCTTCGAGCGCTCGCGGCCAGGTGGGACCACGATCCGGACCGCGTCGAGCTGCTGCGGCGGCTTCTTCTCCGTCTTGTAGCGCAGGAAGGAATACGCCCCGAGGAGCGCCCCCTCCGCTGCGGCGCGCGCGGCGGCCGGGAGATCGGCCGGGTCGCCGTCCGGAACGACCGCGGCGAGCGAGCGCGCCCCTGCCTTCGTCGCGGACCGGGCCGCCGCGCCCAGGGCCATGCGGAGCGGCTCGAATCCCGCGCGCCGCAGGCGCGTCGCGGCGCCGTCGCGCGCCCCGAGCCCGACGAGGATCACCCGGCGCGCAGCGGTTCGCCCCAGCGTGGGGAGCTGCAGCTCCTGCCCGATCTTCCCCTCGAAGCGCTCGGCGCGCGCGGCGGCGCTCACGGCGCCGTCGAGCAGCGCGTCGAGGGCGGCGACGGGGCCCGCGCCGGCGCCGGCGCGCACGTCCTCCTCGAACACCGGGAGCGCGAGCGCGTCCGCCTCGACGCGCAGCGGCGCCGACCCGGTCGCCTCGATCGAGAAGCGGTCCCTGCGAGCCATCGATGCCTCCTCCTCGGGTGCCCCGGTCGTTTAGCACGGCGCCGGGCCGCGGGCGACGACGGGCGTCGATCCGGCCGGCCCGGCGGCGCCAGCCGCCGAGGTCACCGCTCGGTGGGGGCGGGCGATTCCCGGAGCCGCGCCGCCTGGATCCGGCGCATGGCGTCGTCCGCCTCGGCGGCGCCGCAGGCGAGCGCGTGCTTCGTCGATCCGAAGAATCCCTTCGTCTCGATCCGCGCCTGCGCAGCCTTGCGCAAGCGCGGCAACGCGGCGGGATCCCCGATCTCGCCCAGCCGGCGCGCAGCCGCCCGGCGCACCTCGCAGTCGGGATCGACGAGGAGCCCCGCGTACGCATCCACGCGGTCGACCCGCTCCTCCGCCCCGAGGTCGCGGGCGAGGGCGAGCGCCCGGAGCCGGTGCGCACCGGTCGCCGTCGCGGCGGCGCGGAGCACCGTCGGAAGCGCGCGCTCCGCGTCGTCGCGGAGGATCCGGGTCGCCCGGTCCGCGAGGCTCCGCTCGCGCGCGAGGTCGGCGACGAGGTCCTCGAACGCGGCAGCGTCGAGCGGCCCGCGCGCACGGGCGGCTGCGTAGGCTTCCAGGCCCTCGTGGGCGCGGCCGGGGATCCGGTGGAGCGTTCGGCCGCGCAGCAGGAGCAGCTCGAGATCGTCGGGCCGGTGCTCGAGCGCCGAATCGACGACGGTGCGCGCATCGGCGGGCCGGTCGCGGGAGAGGAGCGCGCGGGCCTCCGCAGCGGGTCGGCCGTGCCGCCAGGCGAAGGTGCCGACGGCGACCATGCCCGCCACGAGGGCCGCCCCTGCGAGCACCCACGCCATGGGGTGGCGCCGCGCACCGGCCTGGACCGCTCGGGCAACGGCGCGCGCAACCTCTCCTGCGCGGACCGCCAGCGGCGCCGCGCCGCCGGCCGGCTCGAGCGGCTCCGTGGGGTGGAGCGCAGCGGGCGTGAGCCGCGGGGTCGTGGGATGCCCTTCGGCCGCGGCATCGGTGGGGGTTCGCGGCGGCGCGGGGGGAGCGGCCGGGGGGGTGATCGGAATCGCCGGGGCTGGCGTCGCACCGGGCGGGATCATGAACCCCGGCCCGAGCGCGGCGGCGAGCTCTTCCCTCAGCGCCGCGGCGGACGGCTGGCGCTGTGAAGGGTCCTTCGCGCACGCCCTCGCGACGGCCGCCACGAGCGCGGGGTGCTCCGCCAGGACCGAGCGGGCCTCCGAGAGGAGCGGCACGGGGCGCGTCGCCTGCATCATGAGCAGCGCGCGCGGATCGTCCGCCTTGAACGGATGCCGTCCGGCGAGCGTGCGCCAGGCGATGAGCCCGACGGCGTAGATGTCGGCCCGTGCGTCGACGGCGGTTCCATCGCCTGCTCGGGCGCGAGGTACTCCGGGGTGCCGACGACGATCCCGGACTGCGTCGCGCTCTCGCTCGCCGGGTCGGCGATCTTCGCGATCCCGAAGTCGAGGATCTTCGTGACTTCCCGGCCGGAGCTGGTCCGGGCGAGGAAGACGTTCTCCGGCTTGAGGTCGCGGTGCACGACGCCGAGCGCGTGGGCGGCCTCGAGCCCACCGCAGATCTGCCACAGGACCGGCACCGCCTCCTCGGGCGGGAGGAAGCCCTCGCGCCGGAGCCGCTCGAACAGGCTCTCGCCGGTGAGCAGCTCCATCACGAGGAACAGGTGTCCCGCCTCGCTCCGGCCGAAGTCGGTGACCTTCACGATGTTGTCGTGCTCGAGGGCGCTCGCGATCTCCGCCTCGCGCCGGAACCGCTCGACGATGTCGGGCGATCCCGTGAGGTCGGGGCGGAGCACCTTCACCGCGAGGTCCTTCCGCAGGTGGACGTGATGGGCCCGGAACACCGCGCCCATCCCGCCCGTCGCGAGGTGCGCCGACAGCACGTACCGGCCGTCGAGCGTCGTGCCGACGAGGGAGCCGGGCTCGAAGGAGGCCAGAGCGGAGGCGGAGGCGGAGTCCTGCACTGCACGGATTCTACCCCGTCGCCCGCCGGGTTCGGGCATGGGCCGCGACCCGAGATCCCGGGATGCGGGGATGTGCGCTCAGGCGGCGCGCGGGCGCGAGGCGAGCGCGTCCCCGAGGGCGCGCTCCAGCCGCGCCGCCACGTGATGCCAGAGCGCGCCGGCGAAGACCCGGGCGCGCCCGCGAGCACCCATGGCACGCGCACGCGCCGGATCCACGAGGAGCCGCTCGAGCGCGCCCGCGAGCGCGGCCGGATCCCCCGGTGGGACCAGCAGGCCGGTCTCGCCGTCGCGCACGATCTCCGGGATCGCCTCGATGCGGGTGCCCACGCAGGGGAGCCCGCACGCCATCGCGTCGAGGAAGGCGAGCCCGAACGGCTCCTGGAGCGTCGGCATCGCGAACACCGTCGCCTGGGCGAAGAGGGCGGGCAGCTCGGAGGTGTCCACCGGCCCGAGGAAGATCACGCGCTCCGGCGTGTGCTCTGGCGCCGGTGCGCCGGCGACGACGAGCCGCGCCCGCGGGACGCGCCTGCGGAGCAGGCGGAGCGCCTCGAGCAGCACGTGCCCGCCCTTGCGCGCGAAGTCGAAGCCGACGAACACGATGGTGTGGCCGTCGTCGCGTCGCGGCGCCTTCTCCGGGAACACGTTCGCGCCCGCGCCGACCACGCGCACGCGTCCCTCGTCGACCCCGTAGTCGCGCACCAGCGACCGGGCGGCGTTCTCGCTGAACGTGGCGAGCAGGGCCGCTCCGCGGTAGACGGCCGCCTCGCGAGCGAACCATCCCGGTCCGTAACGGAGCGGCGGCGGGACCTCGGCGCGCGGCCAGCCGGGGCTCGCTTCGGCGAGCGCGCGGGTGTGGTCCACGAGCAGCGCGTACGGGAACGGCGGCGGCGCGCCGGGCGCGAACAGCGCGCCATTCTGGAGGACGATCTCCGGCGCGGGCCGGAGGGCGCGCAGCGCCTCACCCGCTTCGCGCCCGTGCCGGTCGAACGCGTACCCGGTGTTCCAGCGGTGATCGAGCCCCCGCCGTCCGAAGCGGGCGAGGGCCAGCGCGAGGTGGAGCAGGACGTCCGGGCGCGGCCGCGGCCGCCTCGTCAGCGGGTCGCGCGGCTCGAGCGCCCCCGTGGCCGTGACGAGCCGGACGTCGTGGCTGCGGTCGAGGAGCGCGCGCACGACGGCGGACGTGACGCCCGACTGCCACCCGTAGTGCACGTACGCGATCGAGAGACCGCCGCTCCCCGCCATCCCGTTCCCCCGATGGAAAACATGGGGGCCGGGCGGGTGGAGCGGAACCCCGTGTGAGGCGCGCGGGCGGGCGGGCGCCCGGCGAGGCGCGACGATCGCACGCTCACGAGGCGGCTGGACGCTCGCCGTGACGCGCAGTCACCACCGTGTGAATCCCACCACGAACCGCGAAGTCGCCGGTGACCTCCAGCCAGCGCGGCTCGAGCGCGCGGGCGAGGTCGTCGCAGATGCGGTTGGTCACCGCCTCGTGGAACGTTCCCTCGTCGCGGAAGCTCCACAGGTAGAGCTTCAGGCTCTTCAGCTCGATGCAGCGCGCCGCAGGGACGTAGTGGATCTTCGATCGTCGCGAAGTCCGGCTGCCCGGTCATCGGGCAGACGCAGGTGAACTCCGGGCACTCCATCGCGATCTCGTACGGCCGCTCCGGCTTCGGGTTCGGGAACGTTTGCAGGTCGCGAGAGGGCTTCGTCGGCATGATTTCCAACCGGGGGGCTGAAAGGATTACAGTCGGAACAGCGGGCTGCGCGGCAAGCCCCTGTAACGCCGTCCCTGTGATGGAGGCAAGGGTATTGCTAGTGAGGAAGGTGCTGGCACGCCACCCGGAGGGAACGATGAAGACGCGGCACGGACCCAGGAGCTCGAAGCGCAGCGCCCCTCGCCGGCTCGTCACCACGCTCGGCGAGCTCATCGCGGCAGCCTACGAAACCGCCCCCGGGATGGGCGCACAGCGCATCGAGCGTGCGCTCACGCTGCTCACGCGCTCGCCGCTCGCGCGCCACATGTCGCCTCACGTGGAGTTCGTTCGGTAGCTGCCGCCACTCCCCCCCGCCGGCCTCATTCGAACCGGGTCCGGCAGCGCGGACAGCGCTCGAACCGCTCCACGCCGGCCGGGCCCGCTTGCCCCTGCGGGTCCGGCCGTTTCTTGCCGAGCGCACCTCCGCACGCGGGGCACCGCGCGATCGACGAGGCCCAGAGGAACAGCACGAAGAGGAGCCCGACCGCCGCGACCACCGCGCCGGCGCGCAGCCCTCCCCCCGCGGCGAGCGGGAGGAGGCCGCCTCCGACCGCCGTCGCGAGCGCCCACGGAAGCAGCCGGCGGGCGCCGCGGGCGCGAGCCAGCTCGCGCTCCACGTCGCGAAGGCGCGTCACCGTGCGTGGCACGCGCGGAATGTACTCCAGATCACCACCGGGCGTGCCGCCTGGCGAGCGTTCGAGGCCGCGCACCAGTGCTGGCGAACGGGCGATCATGATTCGCGGACAGGCGAGCGAAGCGAGCACGCCGGGAAGCGCCTCGCGAGGCGGCGAAAGCCGCCGCGAGGCGCCAAGGGACCCGGCGAGCAGGGGTGGGGGCCCCGGCGAGCTCTGCTCGACGGGGCGGGGCGGCACGCCCCGTGGCGATCTGCCCGAACCAGGGCGCGATTCGTGACCGAATCGCGCCCTGGTTCAGGGCGCGTCGCGCCGGACCACGCCTGCGGGCGGGAGGCGAGGCACGTACAGGTGGTACCGCCCGAACGCCGCCGAGCGCCGGTAGCCGCGGCGGATCTCGGCGGCGAGCGCCAGGCCGAGGTTCCCGTCGGCGTACCAGGCGTCGGCGGCGGGCCGGTCGAGGTCCCGGAACAGCACCACGGCGGGGAACGCGCCGCGGCGAAGCGCCTCGGTGAGCCCCGCGCCCCGGTCCGGCATCCGCTCCGTGCTGAGCCGGATCGTGAATGGGTCGAGCAGCACCGGGCGTTCGCCGGCGAGGAGCGGAACGAGCGGGTCCTCGGAGAACACGGGGCCGGGGGGAAGCGCGTCGACGGTCTCGCGCAGCTCCGCGAGCCGGGAGGAGGTCCGGTCGGCCCGCCAGAGCGTGAGCGCGACGGCGAGGCCGGCCACGCCGGCTGCGGTGGCCCCGACCCGCGCGAGCCGCCGCGGGCCGGCCGCCCACGCCCCCGCGCCGAGGAGGGTGGCGGACGCGGCCTCGAGCTCGACGAGGTGGTTCACGCCCGTGCCCGGGGTGGCGAGCACGACGAGCGCGCCGGCCCAGGAGGCGACGACCCAGAGGGCGGGCAGCAGGCGCGGGTCGGCGTCCCGGGATCGCGCAGCCCGCGCGAGCGCGCGTGCGGAAGCCGCGAGCGTCGCCGCCGCGGCCAGGGCGAGCACGAGGCCGGCCGGATCTCCGTACGCGAGCTCCTCGGCGAGGCGGAGCGGCGCGCGGACGACGTTCTCGGCGCCCGCGCCCGCCGTTGCGACCGTGCGGAGCCCCTCGAGGAATCGGCCTCGCGAGAGCGCGTCGGTGGCGGCCACCGCACCGGCGGCGCCCGTCGCGACGAGGGCGGCGAGCGCGAGGGCGGCGCGGCGGGCGCCGCGCAGGGCGAGGGACGCGGCCGCCGCAGCGGCCGCGGTGAGCGCGGTCGGCTTCGCGGCGAACGCGAGCGTGAGCGCCAGCGCCGCGACGGGCAAGCGAACGCGTCCCGCCCCCCGCGCCACCGCGGCGAGCCCGAGCGCGGAGAGCGCCACCGGGAGCAGATCGCCGCGCGCGGACGCGAGCGCGTGCTGACCGGCGAAGCCGGCGAGGGCGAGGGGCGCGAACGCAGCGGCGTGTCCCGGACGCGCGCCGACGGCGCGGAGGAGGAGCGCCACGCCGAAGAGGACGAGGAGGCCCGCGGCGAGCGAGAAGGCGTACGCAGCGCCGAGCAGCGGCACGCCCATCCGCACGAGGGCGCCCAGGAGGACGAAGACCAGCGGGAAGTACCGCGTCCCCCCGTACCCGAGCGCGGCGTCGTACGGCGGACGGTAGAGCGTTCCGCGCGCGAGGTCGTCCGCGAGCGTGAGCCAGGCGCCCGAGACGTGGTTGAGCGCGTTGCCGCTCTCCCAGGCCGCCGGAAGCCGGAGGGCCGTCGCCAGCGCGAGCGCCGCGGACAGCGTTCCGACGGCGAGCGCGGCGGCACGGCGGAGCGGGAGCGGCATCACGGCTCCGAGGGCGCGGGCGCGACGCGTGGGGCGCGAGCGCGGAAGAGCCCGATCCAGCCCGCCGGCAGCCACCCCCGCGCCCACGAGACCCCGACGTACAGGGCGCCGAAGGCGAGGCCGGCGGCGGCGAGCCGGAGCACGAGCGGCGCCGGGGTGGCGCGGAGCGCCAGGTATCCCGCGGGCATCGCGAGGGTGGTCGCGGCGAGCTGGCGCGCGAGCGCGCGGGCGGGGAGGACGCGCGAGAGCGGCACCCGGAACAGCGCCGCGGTGCGCACGAGCATGAGGGCGCGCGCGAGGACCTCGGCAGCGACCCATCCCAGGAACGCTCCGAACGGCCCGCGCAGCGCGAGCCCGCCGAGGACGAGCGGCACCGTCGCCGCGAGCTTCGCGCCCGACAGGCCGAGCATGAACCGGTTCTGGGCGCGCGCGCGCATGACGCCATCGAGCGGGAGCGCGGCGAGCACGATGGGCAGGACGGCGAGCCGGAAGATGGGCACGGCGCCGAGGTACACCCGCGAGAAGAGCAGCTCGATGAGCGACGGCGCGACCACGACGAGGAAGCCGGCGAGCGGGAGGAACGCGAAGGAGAGCTGGAGCACCGCCTCGTGGAAGAGGCGGAGGCCGGCGCGCGGGCGCGCGGGCGTCTCCGGCTCGGCGAGCCCGATCTGGAGGAGCTCGGAGACCGGGCTGTACAGGACGTCCACGACGGGCAGCTGGAACGTCCCGACGCTGTAGACCGCGAACGCCGCGGCGGTCACGGCGGCGGAGACGGCGTACTGGTGGAACTGCTGCTGCGGGACGATGAGGAGGAACGCGAGGCCGAACGGCAGCGCGTAGGCGATCTGGCGACGGGCGAGCGCGGCGCTCCCGGCGAGCCCGTGATCGCGCGCGAGCAGCGCCAGCCCGATCGCGGCGCGCGCCGCCGTGGCGAGGGTCATCCCGACGAGCGCTCCGCGCACCGTGCCGGTGGCGAGCGCGCCCGCCACCAGGGCGGCGCTGCGGCTGCACTCGGTGAGGAGCCGCGCCAGCGCCGCGGCGCCGATCCTGCCGCACGCATTCCAGGCGACGTCGAGCGGTGCGCCCGCCACGAAGAGCCCGGTGAAGGCGGCGACCCATCCGAGGAGTCCGTCGAGCTCCGGGTTCTGGAAGTGCTGGCGCAGGTACCCTCGCCCCGCCAGCACCAGCCCCGCCGCGAGCGCCCCCAGGATCAGGTGAGCCCAGACGGTCTGCGCGATGGTGCGGTCGCGCGTCGCCGGCTCGCGCGGGACGAAGTAGTACAGGCTCTGCGTGAGGCCCATCGGCAGGATGAGCGCGAGCGTCTGCGACACGAGCCACGCCTGCTTGAAGGTCCCGTACGAGGCGGGCAGGAGCGTCCGCGCGAGCACCATCGGAACGGCGAGCGCGAGCATGGCGCCCGCGAGCCGCGCCGCGAGCAGCGGGCGCGCGCGCGTCAGGATCGAATCGGCCAATGTTCCCCTCCGTTCGAGACGATGCGCACGTCCCGGCGCGGCCGAGGCGCCCTGGCGGGACGCGTCTCATGCATCAGCTCGCCCGGACCGCACCCGCATCGGGTCGGCCCGGCCGGAGCACCTCGAGGATTCGACCAACGGTGCGATCCCAGCCGAGCCGCTCCGCGGCGCGTGCGCGGCCGGCGGCGCCGAGCCGTCGCGCCCGCTCGGGGTCCGCGAGCAAGCTCGAGAGCGCGGCGGCGAGCGCGGCCGGATCGCGCGGGGGTACGAGGAGCCCCGTCTCGCCCTCCGCGACGATCTCGGGGATCGCCTCGATGCGCGACGCGACCACCGGCAGCCCGAAGCACATCGCCTCGACGAGCGCGAGGCCGAACGCCTCCCGGAGCGTCGGGAGCGCGAACACGCTCGCGCGCGCGTAGAGGGCAGAGAGCGCCTCGGCGCCGAGCGGTCCGTGGAACGTCGCGCCCTCGGGGAGCGGCTCCGGCGCGGTCTGGGACACGATCCACAGGCGCGCGCGCGGGTGCTCGCGGCGGACGCGCCGGAACGCCAGGACGAGCTCCGGCCCGCCCTTCGGCACGAAGTTCCGGCCCACGAACAGGATGGCCGGCTCGCGCTGCACGGCGAGCGGGTCGGGCCGGGGCGCGATGTTCGGCCCTGCGCCGACGACGCGGATGCGGCCGGGCTCGACGCCGTAGTCGCGCACCAGCGAGCGCGCGGCGAAGTCGCTCATCGAGAAGAGGGTCGCCGCGCCCCGGTAGACCGCCTCCTCGCGCGCGCGCCAGGCCGGATCGGGCAGGAGCGGCGGAGGGAGGCCGCGCACCGGCTCGTACCGCTCGGCGAGCGCGCGCGTGTGGTCGACGTACAGGTGGTACGGATGGCGCGGCGCGCTGCCCGGGCCGAAGAGCACGCCCGCCTGGAGCACGACGTCCGCGCCAGCCCGGCGGATCGCCTCGCCCGCCACGCCGGAGAGGTGATCGAACGCGTACGGCGTGTGCACCCAGTATTCCTTCCAGCTCCCGCCGTGGCGGCGCAGCGCCTCGAGGAACGCGCGGATCGCCGCCGGCCGCGGGTTGGGGATCTTCGAGCCCGGCCGAAGCTGCCAGAGGAAGCGTTCCAGCGGGTTCGCGCAGACGACCTCCACGCCCGCCGCCGCGAGCCGCTGCGTCACGGACGCCGTGACGCCCGATTGCGGGCCGTAGTGGAGGTACAGCAGGCGCACCGGGGCACAAGCTAGGGACCCGCCGCTTCTCGCCCCAGCCCTCACTCCGCCGATGCGGGAGACGTTCGCCAGGCGCTCGCTCGCCCCGCGTCCGCCGCGGGGCCCCCTCAGGGCGGCCCGCGGGAGACCCAGGCCGGGTCACCGGTGGCGAGCTCGGACAGCCACTGGAGCAGGAGCGTGCCGCCCGCGGAGCTCGTGGCGAGTGACGAGCTGAACAGGAGCGCGTGGTCGGTCTGGGCGGTGCCGCCCACGCGGAACGTCGCCGCGTTCGGGTTCGCGCCGATCGCCTGCGCGAGCTCCGCGAGGTGCGCCTCGAACAACGGGCCGGCGAACTCCGCGTTCGGATCCCCGAAGAATGCGCGCATCGTCAGGTCCTGGGTCGTCGAGATGAGCGCCAGCCGGTCGGACGGGTGGCGGATCTCGAGCTCCCGCCAGAGCGCCGACAGGTCCGTCTGGCACGTCGCGCACGACGGCGACACGGTCGAGCCGAGATTCCAGGCGTCCCACCAGGCGGTGCGGACCGCGGCCGGGATCGCCGTTCCGACGAAGGTCGGCCCGGAGTCGTCGACGAGCGCGCCGACCACGGGCTCCGGCCACTCCGCGCGGACGAGGTCGTAGGCGAGCAGCGACCCGAAGCCGCCCGCCGAAGACCCCGCGACCACCACCTGCGCAGGCGGCGCCACCTCGGTCGCCATGCGGCCCACTGCCGCCTGCAGGTTCCTGTACCCGTGGTGATTCCAGACGACCGTGGACGCGACGCTCACGTACTCGCCGACCGAGTCGCCCGCGTGCACGTCGCCCGTGCAGTACGGAACGAACACGATCGTCCAGGTGGCGAACGGGTTTCCGGGCAGCGCCCGGTCGAGGATCGTGCCGGGGACGAGGTAGAGCGATCCGAGGTCGAACTCCGCCTGCCCGAACGCGCGGAAGAGGGTGTCGCAGTGGCCCGGCCAGCACGCGCCGCCGCCGGCGAGGTACACGAGCACCCCGTCTGCGGACCCTGGCGAGATCCCGATCCCGGTCTGCGACCCGTCGGCGCAGATCATGCCGGGGACGTCCATCCAGGCCGACGTCGGACCGGGCGCGGTCGGGTCGTTGCTGCTGCCGCAGGCGGACGCCGCCACGGCGAGCGCCAGCGCGGCGATCAGCTTCCCGAAGCGCATCCCGGAAGCGTGCGCGCCCGCGAGGGCTCCCGTCAAATGCCGGCGGGAGCGGTCGTTCAGAACGTGAGCACGATCTTCCCGAAGCTCTCGTTCCGCTCCAGCCGCTCGTGTGCCTCTCTCGCGCGCTCGGCGGGGAGCACCACGTCGACCACGGGCCGGACGCGACCCGCCGCGACGAGCGGGAGCACGTCGCGCGCGAAGGCCTGGGTCGCCGCGATCTTCTCCTCGATCGGTCGCATGCGGAGCGTCGTCCCGACGATCGCGCCGCGGCTCCGCATCAGGAGCGCGTAGTCGACCTCGGCGCGCGCGCCTCCCATGGTGCCGATCACGACGATCGTTCCTCGCAACGCGAGCGCGGCGAGGTTCTCCGACGCGTACGGCGCGCCGACGAAGTCGAGGACGAGCGGGCATCCGCGTCCGCCGGTGAGCCGGCGCACCTCGTCCGCGAAGCGGGGGCCGTCTCGTGCCACGAGCACGCCATGGTCCATGCCCAGAGCGCGGGCCCGCTCGAGCTTCTCCGGCGTGCGGGAGGTCCCGATCACGGTCGCGCCCGAGGCCTTCGCGATCTGCAGCGCGGCCGTGGAGACGCCGGACCCGACTGCGTGGACGAGCACCGGCCAGCCGGGGCGCAGGCCGCCGAGCGTGAAGAGCGCGTCGTGCGAGGTGATCCCGGCCTCCGGGAGGGCCGCCGCGTCTGCGAGCGAGAGGCCGTCCGGGACGCGGACGAGCATCCGCTCGTGCACGACCGCCAGCTCGGCCTGGGCCTCGCCCGCGGCGATCGCCATCACCCGGTCTCCGGGGCGCCACGGCGACCCCGCGCCCGCGCGCACCACCTCGCCCGCGAGCTCGAGGCCGGCGACGTCCGGGCGCGTCCCCGGGGGCGGCGGGTAGAGGCCGCGTCGCTGCAGGAGGTCGGCCCGGTTCAGGGCCGCGGCGCGGACCCGGACGAGCACCTCGCCGCGCGCGGGCGAGGGGTCCGCCGTCTCCGCGAAGCGGATCACCTCGGGGCCGCCCTTCCCCTCGAACATCACGGCGCGCATGTCATCCTCCGGATTCCGGGCGCCCCGAAGTGGCCGGTGGCCTCGCCGAAGGGCGCCTCGAAGACCTCCCCACCCGCCCCGCGCGCGATGGCCGCGCGCCCCGGCTCGACCCGCGCGAGAGGATAGGAGCCCGCGCGGGGGAGGGCGACCCGCTCGGCCTCGAGTGGGCAGGCCGGCGACGGGTCGAGCGTCGCGAGGGCGCTCGCCGGGTCGGCCGCGATCGCGAGCGAGTAGCCGTTGTACGTGCCCTCCCACCACATCGCCAGCTCGCACGGCGCAGACGCCGCGCCCGCGGCGAGGTCGAGGAGCGCGGCGCGGAAGGCCCGGAACGGCGAGGTGTCCGAGCGCGGGTCGGCGCCGGGCGGGAGCTGCGCGCCGTAGCGGGCGCGGAGGTCGTCGAGCGCGAAGAGCAGGATGCGTGCGGTCACGGCGGTTGCTCGCCGTGAATGATGGCGCGGCGGACGCCGTTCGTCCACGGCCGGGCAGATCGCCACGGGGCGGGCCGCCCCGCCCCGTCGAGCAAGCTCGCCGGGTCCCCACCCCTGCTCGCCGGGTCCCTTGGCGCCTCGCGGCGGCTTCTGCCGCCTCGCGAGGCGCTTCCCGGCGGCCTCGCTTCGCTCGCCGTTCGCGAGTCGTGATCGCCGCGCTACTCCCGGATGATCCCGTCCACCCCGACGACGACGTCGCGGAGCGGGATGCTCTTGCCGGACGCCTCGACGCCGCGTCGCGCCGCCATCGAGATGCCCGCGCAGCAGGGGACCTCCATCCGGAGGACCGTGACGCTCCGGAGGTCGTTCGACGCGCAGATGCGGCCGAGCTTGTCCACGTACGCGGCGAGATCGTCGAGCTTCGGGCAGCCGACCACGAGGGCGCGCCCGGCGAGGAAGTCGTCGTGGAAGCGGGCGTACGCGAAGGGGATGCAGTCCGCGGCCACGAGGAGGTCCGCCCCGCGGAACCACGGCGCCGCCACCGGTACGAGCTGGAGCTGGACCGGCCACTGCGCGAGGCGGCTCTCGGTGTCGTTCGGGCTGGGTGCGCCGGCGGCACGCGCCGCGAGCGGGCGGCGCGGCAGCGCCATGGGGCGCGACCCCGGGCAGCCTCCGCCCTGAGGGCCGGGTCCGTCGCCGGAGATGATCGACAGGCGCGGGCGCTGCGCCACGGGCGGCTGCGGCGCGCGGGGCGCCTCCGGGACGCGCTCCCCCATCGAGAGCAGGTGCGTCTTCACCGCCTCCTCGTCGAACGGAGCGGCCTCGCGCTCGATCACCGTGATCGCGCCTCGGGGGCACTCGCCGAGGCAGGCGCCGAGCCCGTCGCACAGGACGTCGGCGGAGAGGCGGGCCTTTCCCCTCACGATCGCGATCGCGCCCTCGGCGCATGCGGGCACGCACTCCCCGCACCCGTCGCACTTCTCCTCGTCGATCCGGACGATCTTTCGCAGCATGGGCGCGCCGTTATCGCATGTCCGCGGTGCGACCCGGAAGTCAGCGGACGCTTGTGGGCATCGCCGCGTGGGTGGAGCGCGTCGAGGCGGCGATCTCGCGCGAGCATTTCCATGTGGCTCGGCGGACGAGGGTGATCGCCTCCGGCTTCGCGGCGCGCGCGCGGCCGGTCACAGGTGATGCACGCGTCCCCGGTCGGCGGCCGCGCCTGCGTCCTCGCCCTGGGCGGCTTCCCTGAAGCGTCGCTCCAGCGAGCGCGCCACGACGTCCTTCGCTCCGAGGCCGACGGCCAGCGCGAGCGCAAGGACGATCCCGCCGAAGAGGATCCCGAACCCGACGATGACGACGCCGGGTCCCACACCCGCGTGCTCGAGCGCGATCGCGGCTGCGAGGATCACGACGAGCCATCTCGCGCCGAGGGCGATGAGCCGCGCGGACTGGAGCCCCATGTTCACCGCGCCGATGAGGACGCTCCGTTCCATGAACCGGGCCGCAGCGATCCCGATGCCCAGGATGACGAGCGCGACCATCGCGTGGGGCAGGTACGCGACGAGCCGCATCGAGAGCGTCGCCGCAACGGGCGTGTCGAGGACGGAAAGGCCCAGGAACGCGCCGGCGAGGAGCACCGCCCAGAACGACGTCCGCGCGACGAGCAGCGATGGCGGGGTGTGCCCCGGCGTGCTCGGTGCCGCGACGCCCCACTCCCGGAGGCGCGGGTCGAGCCCGAGCCGATCGCACGCCCTTCGGACCGCCGAGCGCACGATGATGGCCAGGATCGCAGCGAGCGCGAAGAAGAGCAGCATCGAGAGGACGCTCGGCAACAGCCGAGCGGCTCCATGGAGTACGTTCGCCGCCGACTCCAGGAAGATGCGCTTCGTCTCGTTCCACATGGCTGCCTCCGCGGCACGACGAGCTTGCTTGCGCGATGCTACTCGCGGTCGCCAGTGCGGTGCCACCGGGGGTGGCCGCGGCCGTGGGACCCGTTGGCCACGCATGTCGTCGTCGCGCCCACCCGGGGAGCTCGCGGTTCGTGTTGAGGCGCCCCGGCGCGGGGATGGACCCGCACGTTGCGACGGCCAGGCGCCGTCAGCGCGGGTGGTGGGCGGATCCGGGCGCGCCCTGGGCCGGTCACTTGCTGATCGCGATGAACTTGAAGTTCCGATCCGTCGGCGCGCCCGAGGAGCTGAACATGCGCAGCCGGACGCACGCCTTGTTGTTGCCGCACGCCGCGCCGTCGACGGTGAGGGTCGCGGCGAGCGTGCTCACCGGGACGGCGGTCAAGGCGGGCACCTCGTTGAACGCCGGGCTGAACCCGATGTCGTAGACGCCAGTGCCGACCTTCGTGCACGTCCAGCCCTGGCCCGTCAGGATCGTGCAGCCCTGGTTCCCCCACCCGTAGACCGTGCGGGGCGCGGCCGCGACCAGGGCGTCGTCGGCGGGCTGGACGGCCACCGCCCGCGGCTCGGCAGACGGCGGCGCGTCGGCCGCGCTTCCGCCGGAGGGGAGCAGCACCATCGCGAGGAGCGCCAACCAGCACGTGAAGCGCGTCATGTGATCCTCCTGGGGATACCCGTTATCGAAGAGTCAACAGTCGGCGAGCCTACACGCGGAGTTCACCACGGTCGAGGTCTTGGCGGGGTACCGCGCGTCATGGCCTCCATGACACGTCGCCGGTGATGCCGACGCGGGCGCGAGTCCCTCCCGGAACGCGAGGTCGGTCGCGGCCTCCGTCCTCGACACGCTCGCGGGCGCCATGGAGCGAGGACGGCCGGTCGCGTCCGTGCGCCGCGCGCGCGTCGCCTCGCGCTACCTCGCTCTCGCTCTCGCCGCCATGTAGGCATGCGCGATCGACATCTCGTCGACGAACCCGATGATCCGGCCCTCGTCGTCCACCGCCGGCAGCTCGCGAACTCCTTGCGCGAGCATCGTCTCGAACGCGGCACGGAGCTCTTCCTCCTGACGCAGCGCGATGGGCGGCCGCATGACGTCCGCCGCGTTCGCGATTCCTTCGAGGTGCTCCTCAGACGCGATGCTGATGATGTCCTCGAGGGTGATGATGCCCACGAGTGTCTTGCCGTCGAGGACCGGAAACACTTCCTGCCTCCTCTGGTCCGAGAGGATGCGCACGAGATCGCCGATACGGGTCCCGGGCGCGAAGGTGACGCAGGGCGCCCTGTCGATCGGCACGTCCCGCAGCGAGACGCCCGCGAGCGCGTCGACCAGCTTCCGGTCGTGCAACGTGATGCCGTCCTGCTCGAGCAGGGCATCGTAGATGGGCGTCGGCCGGTAGTGGCGCGCGATGCCGTACGCCAGCATGTTCGCGATCATGAGCGGCAGGATGAGCGAATAGCCCCCGGTCATCTCGATGATGATCAGCACGGAAGTGATGGGCGCCCGGATGATCCCTGCGAAGACCGCTCCCATCCCCACGAGCGCAAACGCCCCGAGCGACTCGGCGGAGTGGTGAAAGACGACCACGTCGAGCGCCCCCATCGCGCCGCCGGCCATTGCGCCGATGAACAGCGCCGGCGCGAAGATGCCGCCCGCTCCGCCGCTCGAATACGAGAACACGGTGGCGACAATCTTCAGGAGACACAGGGGGACGAGTACCGTCACCGCGAGCTGCCCGGTCAGGGCGGCACCGAGCGTCGCGTAACCGCCGCCCGTCACCCCGCCCGAATGAAACGCCGCCTGCGCGGTGACCGCCAGGATGCCGGTCACGATGCCCCCGAGCGCCGGGTGGGCCCAGCGGGGCAGCAGCGAGAGCCGCTTGAACCGCTTGCGCAGGACGAGGAGCGACTCGGAGAAGGCGAGCGCGAGACCCGCTGCGACGAGGCCGAGCGCGGCGTAGAGCAGCAGCGACGACACGTGCTCCAGGGCGTACTCGTGCGGGATCGCGAACACGGGGTGAACGCCGAGGACGCTCCGCTCCACGATGGCTGCGAGCGCGGCGGCGACGATCACGCCGGAGAGAACCGTCTGGTCGAGGTTCCCGACGACCTCTTCGATGGTGAAAGTGACGGCAGCGATCGGCGCGTTGAAGGCGGCCGCGATGCCGGCTGCCGCCCCGACGGGAAGAAGGCGCTTCAGGTTCTGAGGCGTGACTCGGGCGAAGCGTCCGACGCGGCTGGCGATCCCTGCGCAGATCTGCACGGTCGGTCCCTCCCGCCCGAGCGACGAGCCGGTGCCGATCTGGAGTGCGGAGATGAAGAACTTGCCGATCGAGTCGCGGATCCGGAGCGGTCCGCCCCTGCCGGCAAAGGCGACCTTCACCTGCGGGATCCCGCTGCCCCGCGCGTTGGGAATCACGTACTGGAGCACGGCGCCCGAGACGAGACCTCCCAGGGTCGGGACGAGGAGCGTCCAGCCGATCCACGCACGTCCCGGCGCGGCCAGCGCCGGATCGATCGCCAACCGGGTGACGACATTGATCAGCAGATGGAACGCCACCGCTGCGAGCCCGCACATCGCGCCGATGACGAGGGTGAGCGCGAAGACCTGCTGACGTTCGTTCGGCGTGAAGCGGAGCACCATCCTCTGCACGCGCTGGCGCAGCGCCGGGTGGGGTGTCGCCGTGTCCTGATCGTCCATCGACGGCGGAGAGTACACCTCTGGTGTCTCTGCCACGGACAGGTCGTGTCGGGTCCGGATCCCGTCCGGGCCGCGGGCTCGGCTCGGCGCCGACGCAACCTTCATCGGGGCTGCGTCCTACGTCCCTGGTGAGGGGCGGTGTAGGTGATGCGGGTCGTGCCGCCCAACCAGGCGAACTCCGCTAGTTGCGCGTCAAAGTTCACGTCGCCTACCATGCCGCCGTGCGAACGATCTGGCGACTTGCGGTGCCCTTGCTCCTCGGGCTCGCCGTGCTGGCCTGGGGTGCCGCCTTTGCGGTGAACGAGGCCACGCAGGCGTGGTTCATGCGCGACATCGCGCTGCGCGCGCGGCTTGCGGCGGTCGGAACGCAGGGCGCCCTCGCGGGGCATCTCGGCAGCGGGGATCGTCGCAAGGTCGCAGCGCTGCTCGAGGATCTCGCCCGCGACGAGCGGATCATGGCCGTGGAGGTCTGCACGCCGACGCTCGTCTCGGTGAGCCGCACGAAGTCCTTTCCGGAAAAGTTCTCGTGCGAGGCGCTGCGGTCCCGGGCCCCGCAGGGGGTGCTCCCGGCCGAGCTGGACTTTTCCGACGAGATCGACGGCGGGCGCGTACACGTCAGCGTCCACCGGATCGAGGACGACGAGGCGGTTCGCGGTGCGCTCGTCCTCGTCCACGATCTGAGCTTCGTGGCGAGGCGCGAGCTCGCGATGAGGTACTTCACCCTCGCGGCGTTCGGGTTCGTCGCGCTCCTCGCCTCCATCCTCACGGTGTTCGTGCGCCGCGCCTGGTGGCGGAGCTGGACGGACGAGCTTCGCCGCGTCCTGCTGCTGGCGCGCTGGGGGGGCGGCGACGCGAAGCTGCGCGCGCGAAACGCCTTCCAGCCGCTGCTCGCGGACGTGCGGGGCCTCGTCGCGGACCTCGCGGCGGAGCGCGGGTCGACCGTCGCGCCGTGGTCGGCGGCGCGGCTCCAGCACGTCCTTCGCGAGAACCTTCACGGCGACAGCGTCGTGATCGTCGCGAACCGGGAGCCGTACGTGCACGAGCGCGGGCCGGACGGAGCGGTCCGCGTCGTCCACCCGGCGAGCGGCCTCGTCACCGCGCTCGAGCCGGTGATGCGCGCGTGCTCCGGGACGTGGATCGCGCACGGCAGCGGCTCGGCAGACCGCGAGACGGTGGACCGGCACGACCGGGTGAGGGTTCCGCCCGGCGAGGAGTCGTACGCGCTCCGGCGGGTGTGGCTCACGAAGGAGGAGGAGCGGGGCTACTACTACGGGTTCTCGAACGAGGGCCTCTGGCCGCTCTGTCACAACGCGCACACGCGGCCGGAGTTCCGCGCGTCGGACTGGCTGCAGTACGAGCGCGTGAACCGGCGGTTCGCAGAGGCCGTCTGCGAGGAGGTCCAGGGGCCCGATCCGATCGTCCTCGTGCAGGACTATCACTTCGCGCTCGCGCCCAGGATGATCCACGAGCACCTTCCCCGCGCGACGATCCTCACGTTCTGGCACATCCCCTGGCCGAACGCCGAGCGCTTCGGGATCTGCCCGTGGGAGCGCGAGGTGCTGGAGGGGCTGCTCGGGAGCAGCATCGTCGGGATTCCACACGCAGCAGCACTGCAACAACTTCGTGGAGGCGGTCGATCGGTTCCTCGAGTCGCGCATCGATCGCGAGCGGCAGGCGATCGTGCAGGGCGGACGCGAGTGCCTCGTGCGCAGCTACCCCATCTCGATCGACTGGCCGAACCGCTGGGCCGCGGCGGCGCCGCCGCCCGCGGAGTGCCGCGGGACGGTGGCCGCCGAGCTGGGGCTCTCGGCGGACGCGCTCATCGGGGTGGGGGTCGATCGGCTCGACTACACGAAGGGGATCGAGGAGCGGTTCCTCGCCGTGGAGCGCACGCTCGAGCGATTTCCTCACCTCCGTGGGCGGTTCACGTTCGTGCAGCTCGCCGCGCCGAGCCGGACCCTCATCGAGACCTATCGCGAGCTCAACGAGCGCGTCGAGGCGCTCGCGGCGCGGATCAACGGCCGGTTCGCCGCGGGGACGTACCGCCCGATCGTGCTCCTGCGCGCGCATCACGAGCCGCCCGCGATCTTCCGGTACCTGCGCGCGGCGGACGTCTGCTACGTGAGCAGCCTGCACGACGGCATGAACCTCGTCGCGAAGGAGTTCGTCGCCGCACGGGAGGACGAGCGCGGCGTGCTCGTGCTGAGCCGATTCACCGGAGCGGCCCGGGAGCTCACCGAGGCGCTCGTCGTGAACCCTTACGACCTCGAGGAGGCCAGCGCGGCGCTCGCGACGGCGCTTGCGATGCCCGCCGCCCAGCAGGCCGAGCGGATGCGAGCGATGCGCCGGCTCGTGGCGGAGTTCAACGTGTTCCGCTGGGCCGGCAGGATGCTCGTCGACGCCGGCCGCGTCCGGCAGCAGGGGCGGCTCTCGGACCGCCTCACGATGGGGCTGCGACCGGTCGAGGGCGCGCGGTCGTGATTCACCATGCCTCGTGCTAGACCGGGGAGGCCATGGTCGCGCTCGCCGTCGCGCTCGCAGCTTCGCGCCTCGTCGCCTCCGCGCCGGAGGACGCCGGCCTCGCCGCGCGCTGCGCGCGCGGCTTCCCGGTCGAGTGCCGCGAGCTCGGGCGCGCTCGGCTCACGGGCGACGGGGTGGAGCGCGACGATCGGCTCGCGGCCGCGTACCTCACCGAGTCGTGCGAGATCGGAGACCCCGCCGCGTGCAGCGATCTCGGCGTCCTCTACGCGTTGGGCCGGGGCTTCGCCCAGAGCGACGAGCGCGCGAGCGCGCTGGCGCGCCGCGCGTGCGAGCAGGGCGCCGCGATCGCCTGCTCGAACCAGGGCGCCCTGCTGGCCGAGGGGGTGGGAGAGTGGCCGCCGAAGGGCGCCTCCGGCGCCGCCCCTGGCGCGCCGGTGGTCCGCCTGTTCCGGACGGCGTGCGACGCGGGAGTGCCGGAGGGGTGTGCGAACCTCGGAACCGCCCACGAGGGCGGCAAGCTCGCGCCGCGCGACGCGAGGACGGCGGCGCGCGCCTTCCGTCGCGCCTGCGACGCCGGTCTCGCGCTCGCCTGCCATCGCCTCGCGCTGCTCGTGCAACGGTGGCCGGAGGTCGCGTCGGGGCTGTCTCCGGCCGCGCTCCACGCGCGCGGCTGCGCCGCCGGGATCGCCCCCGCCTGCGACGCGGCCGGCGCGAAGGTCCCGGCTCCGGGGGTGCAGACGCCGGCGGCGCGGCTGGTCGACGACCCGGGGGCGTTCGTGATCGGCATCCCCGGCAGCGGCGGGTTCTCGCCCGGGGAGCTCACCTCGCGCGGCGCCGCCGGGGCGCGGCCGAAGCGGGTCCTCGCGGATCTGCGGCGCCCGTCGGAGGCGATCCGCGCGGCCGTCCCCGAGGCGCTGCGCGTCCGCCTCGGCATGGACGGGCCCGCGGCTTCCGGGATGGAAGGCGACGCCGCGGTGGAGCTTCTCGTGGCGCTCCGGCGCCCCCTCCTCGGCCAGTGCTACGAGACGGCGCGTGCGCACGCGGCGGAGCGCGCCGAGGTGTTCGCGATCGTCTTCCTCGACGGCGACGGCCACCCCGCCGATCTGCGCGTCGCGAGCCGACCGGCCGACGCGCCGCTCGAGGAGTGCGTCCGCGGGCTCGTCGAGCGCTGGGAGTTCCCCGCCTCCGAGGAGGGGGCCTCGGGACCGTTCCTCGTCCGCCAGACCTTCGAAGCGTCACCGGGCCCGCCCGCCGAGTACGCCGCGCCGGGCGATCTGCGTCCTGCCCTTCGCGACCCCGCCTGCGTCCAGAAGGCGCTCCGGATTCCGGCCGAGCTTCGCGGGTCGCGAGGCGGCGCCACGGTGAAGCTCGCGGTGGACGCGACCGGCAAGCCCGGCCTCGTGCACCCGCTGACGCCCCTGCCGGACGAGATCGTCTCGGCGGTCGCGGCCGCGATCCGCTCCTGCCCGTGGTCCGCCGGCGCGGACGCGGACGGCCGCCCCACCGCGCTCTGGACGACGGTCACGGTGAAGCTCGACGCGCGGTGAGCACGATCCGGAGCGCCACTACAGGTCGAACCTGCCGCGGAGGCCGACCTGGGCCCAGGTGTGCGAAGACTTGTCGGGGAGATCGCCGCTCATGCCGATCCCGCTGCTGCTGGCGCCGATGCCTCCGACCGCGCCGCGCTGGTAGAGCCCCGCGCTCATCATGACGAAAGGTCCGAGCGAGAAGCGCGGGGCCACCTTCCAGTCGGCGCCGCCCTGGACGTTCAGCAGCTCGAGCCCCTGGTAGAGGACCTCCACGCCCCCGGCGCTGGTCCCGTCCTCGGTGTGGAAGAAGCTCCACTCGTAGCCGAGGCCGAAGGCGATCCACGGCGCCATCGCGCCCGGCGTGAAGTCGTACTCGGCCTGGATCCCCGCTCGCACGATGGTGAGGATGCAGCTCGCGCCGGGCCGCCCGCAGATGCTCGAGACGTCGCCGCCGCCCCTGCCGAATCCCCACGCGCCGTACGCGCCGACGGACATCCTCCGGCCGACGCGGACCAGGACGTCGAGCTGGACTGGCACCTGTGCGGAGATCCACTCGTCCATGTTGGTGTGGTAGGCGACGTTGCCGAGACCCTTCGCGTACCCGAGCCGCAGCCCGAGCGACGCCCATCCGCGCGACGCCTCCGCCGGCGCCACGGCGGGGAGCCGGGGCGGCTCGACGCGAGGAGGCGTGCCGCTCGCGACGCGCTCGAGCGACGCCGCGAAGGGCCCGCCGGCCACCTCGACGAGCGCCGAAGCGGCGCGCCCCGTGACGAGGAACTCGGCGAGGGCGCTCGCCCCTCCGTCGGGGAACATCCCGTTCGTGAGCCGCACGCGCCCTTCGCGCTCGAGCGCCCCCCGGCGGACGTCGTAGAGCGACCCCACCACGTACGAAGCGCCGTTCTCCTCCGTCATGCCGACGGCGAGGATCCGATCGAGGCCGAGATGACCGGCCGCCGCCACGATCTTCCCGTCTCCGAAGGCGAGCGCGAGTCCCGGTCCGAGGAGCGGGCGCAGCGCTTCCGGGATCGTGAAGTCGAGGACGACGGCGGCCTCGCCGCTGCGCACCTCGGCCACGATCGGCCCGACGATGGCGCCCTGCGTGGCTCCGGAGATCCGGTACCGCCCGCGCGGCACCACCAGCCGCACCGGGGCGACCCCCACCTCGCGGCCGTTCACGTACACCCGCGCGCCGGAAGCGGACGACGTCACGGCGAGCGTCCCGGTGGGCGCGCTCTTCAGCGCGGCGCGCGCCTTCTCGACCTCGTCGACGAGCCGGGCCGGGTGGAGCGACGGGTCGAACGCGAGGTCCGGCGCAGCTCGGACGAGGCGATCGAATCCACGGCCGGGCCGCCTCGGCGCGACCGAGGTCCAGCTCGGTCCGCGCGAGCCGGATCATGACCTTCGTCCAGAGCGCGAAGGTGTCCTTGCCGTCCGGGAGCTTCTCCGCGTCGTCGGCGATGCTCCGCAGCATCCCGAGCGATCGCTCGTACTGGCCCGCGAGGTAGGCGACCCGCGCTGCGTCGCAGGCGCGATCGAGCTCGCCGAGGGCGGCGGCCGGGGGCGCGCCCGTCATGCGCTCCCGTGTCTCGCGCGTGCCCAGCGTCCCCGCCCGGTACTCGGCGACGATCTGCCGGAGCTGGAGGGTCGCCTCGACGAGCTCGGCGCGGGGTCCGGGCGGCGGCGCGACGGCCAGGACCCCCAGCGTCTCGGCCCGAGCGCCGGACGGGCCAGCCATGGCGGCCGCGACGGCCCACGCCAGGAGCGCGCAGCTCACATTCGCGCGGGTCGGACGCATCGAGATCGAGAGGTGCACGCCTTCGCGGATGTGACTCACCTCCGGCGCGCCAGGTCGCGAAGAGCCCCCGGACGGGATGGTATCATCGCGCTTGCGCGAGGGGCGCGTCCCGTGGAGCGAGAAAAGGGCATGGAGTCCGTGGTTCCCGGGGCGATCACCGCCTTGCTCCGGGAGCTCTTTCGCGCCCCGCCCGACGACGGCAAGGCGCTCCCGGCGCTCAGGTGCGGCCAGGTCGTCGGACGGTTCGAGCTGGTCCGCAAGCTCGGGCAGGGCGGGTTCGGGGTCGTGTTCGAGGCGTTCGACCGTACCCTGCGGCGCGCCGTCGCCTTCAAGGTCGTGCGGATGGGCGGCGACCTCGAGCTGAAGGAGGAGCGCATCCTCCGCGAAGCGGAGGCTGCTGCGCAGCTCTCGCACCCGAACATCGTGACGCTGCACGACGTCGGGCACTGCAATCAGGGGCCGTACCTCGTGATGGAGCTGCTGCGGGGGCGGACGCTCGGCGAGCGGCTGCTGGAGGGGCCGCTGCCCATCGCCGAGGCGCTGGCCGTCGCCATCGAAGTGGCGAAGGGAGTCGCCCACGCCCACGCGCGTGGCGTCGTCCATCGCGACGTCACTCCGGGGAACGTCTTCCTGTGCGACGGCGGCGCCGTGAAGGTCCTCGACTTCGGGATGGCGCTCGCCTTCGGTCGCGGGAGGGTCCACGGTGGCACCGTCGCCTACATGGCGCCGGAGCAATGGAAGGGCGAGCCCGAAGACGAGCGGACCGACGTGTTCGCGCTGGGCGTCGTGCTGCACGAGATGCTCTCCGGCACGCGCCCGTTCGCCGACCCGTCCGAGCTCATGGACGGCGGCGGCGCGCCGCGGCTCGACGTCCCGGGCGCGAGCGCGCTCGCCGACCTCGTCGGGCGGATGATCGCGAAGGATCCCGCGCTGCGGCCGCGCGACTGCGGCGAGGTCCTCGCCGCGCTCGTCGAGGAGCAGCGAAGTCCGGTGTCGGGCAATGCGGTCGCGGCGCGCAAGCGCCAGCGCGCGTGGATCGCCGTCGCCACGGCGTCCGCCGCAGCCGTGGTCGCCGCGCTCGCGTTCGCGCTGCCCCTCCCTCGCGCCGTCACCCGCGCACCCGCCCGGCCCGCTCCCGCCGCGCCGGCAGTGGCCGTCGCTCCCGCGCCGGTGGTGGCCGTCGCGACCGCGCTCGCCGAGCGCAGCGTCCGCGAGCAGCCGCCGGCGGCACTGCCGGCGCGGCCTCCGGCCGCCACGGTCCCGGCGCGCGCCGACCGAGGATCCCCGGCCCCGGCCCCGGCGCGCCGCGCGACGCGTGCGCGCACCCCCGCGGGCTCGGTGCGCGAGTGTCGCGGCAACATCGACTCCGTTCCCATCCCCGCCGCGGCGAGCGGCGAGGGCGTGCTGACGGTCGTCGCGGATCCCTTCGGGGCAGTCTTCGTGGACGGCGTCCGGTACGGGGACACGCCAGGCGAGTGTCGCGTCGCGGCGGGGACCTACACGGTCCGCGTCGTCCATCCCAAGCTCGGCGCCCGCGAGGCGCGCGTGAAGGTCGACGCGGGCGGCCACGCGCGCTGGGCCGCGGACTTCCTCGCCGACTAAGAGCGCATCCCCTGCGGTCGAAAACTGGCCGACCCGCCGCACCCGCGCTATCGCATGGGAGCGCGCGATATCGCGGCGGAGCGGCGCGGTGCTCGGAACCCAGGAGATCACGTTCGAGGACGTTTCCCGCGCGGGCCGCGTGCTGTTCGGCCCGGCCTTCGCGGCGGACTGCGGCGGCTGGCGCGAGACGCTTCGCTCGACCTACCGGCGCAGGGCGATGGAGACGCACCCCGACCGCGCCCGCGCGCTCGGGCGCTCGGAACGCGAGCTCGCCCGCGAGTTCGAGGCGGTCTCGAACGCGTACCGGGTGCTCTCGACGCTGAGGGCCGGCGCGCTCCCCCGCGCGCGGGCCGGAGCGCCGCCGCCCCCCGCGGCCCGGCGCCCGCCGCGGCCGACCCGCCCCGCGCCTCGGGCGACGACCGGGGCAAAGCGGGTCCGGGTCGCGGCAGAGGAGCCGCCCCGCGCCGCCGAGCCCGCCCGCGGTCCGCGCATCCGCGCCAGCGTCCGTCCGGAGGACCTGCCGAAACGGCGGCTCCGGTTCGCCGAGTTCCTCTACTACTCCGGGCGGGTGCGCTGGACCGAGCTCGTCGAAGCGATCGCGTGGCAGCGGGCGCAGCGTCCCGCGATCGGCAGGATCGCCGTCGAGTTCGGCTTCCTGCACCCCGACGACGTCGCCGTCATCCTGGAGCGGCGCAGGGAGGCCGCGGCCAACGGGACGCCGTTCGGAGAGTGGGCCGTGCGGCTCGGGTACCTGACCCCGTTCCAGCTCCTCGCCGCGCTCGGGCAGCAGCTCCGGCTGCAGCGCCCCATCGGGCAGTTCTTCGTCGAGCGCGGCGTCCTCGAGGCGGAGGAGATCGACGTCATCCGCCGGCGCATCCTCCGCCACAACGCCCGCTTCCTCGACCCCCGCTGAGACGTGCGAGCGCAGGGGCAGCCGGACGAGGCTGCCCCGGAGCGAGTGGCCCCCCGCTAAGCGTGCGTCTCGCCCGGCTCGGTCACGAGCGGCGCGACGAAGAAGCGGGAGCTCCGCGTCCGGGCGGAGGCCGTGCCGCCGCGCCGCGTCGTGGAACGCCTCGAGCTCGCGCACCCCGAGCGCCGGGTCCGCCGCATGGAGCTGGGCGTCGAGCCGCGCGAGCCGGCCGACGCTGGGCGCGCCGCGGCGGCGGAACGGTCCGCCGACGGCGAGCGGAGCGTCTCCGGAGAGGACCCGCGCGGCGCCGCGGCAGAGCGCCTCGACGCACTCCGGCGGCGCGACGTGCAGGACGTTCACGCACAGGACGGCGTCCGCCGGCCGGCGCTGCCACAGGTCGACGCGCAGGTCGTAGTCGAGCGGCGCGCGCAGGTTGGAGAGCGCGGCCTCGCGCGCCCACGCGGCGATGCTGGCGCGTGCCTCCGGATCGGGATCGGACGGCTGGAAGACGAGCGCGGGGAACGCGCGCGCGAGATGGACGGCGTGCTCGTCCGTGCCGCTTCCGAGCTCGAGGACCCGCCCCGTCTGCGGCAGGATCCCGGCGAGCGCGGCGGCGAGCGGGGCGCGGTTGCGAAGGGCGGCGGCGCTCGTTCGCTTCATGTGCCATATAGGTAACCTGATGGCCTCCGGACGCACCGTTCAGCGGCTCATCGCCGCGGCCGCGCTCGCGGTCCTGGCGGCGTGCGCCTCGTCGCGTGCCGTGAAGGCGCAGCGCGCGACGGCGCCTGCGTCCGGCTGGAGCGAGCGCGCGTTCGTCGTGCAGGATCACGGCCGCCTCGTGCTCTCCATCCCCCCCGAGTGGACCGTCGAGGAGGGCGAGGAGGAGGGCGAGGCCGACCTCACCCGCCATCCGACTCGGTCGGCCGGGCGCCGGGTTCACGGCGCTCGTCACCCCGCTCTGGAACCCCGGCGAGCCCGAGTCGCCGGACGCGCGCGCCGACGCCGCGCGCCTGTTCGCCGACCTCGCCCGCCGTGCCGCGCTGGCCGGGAGCGTCGAGCGCGAGCTCCCGCTCCAGGAGCTCTCGGGCCCCGGCGTGAAGGGCTTCTGGTTCACCGCCACCGACCGCGAGCTGGGCCAGCGCGACCCCGCCGCCGGCGAGTGGCGGCAGATGCTTCAGGGAGCCGCGTCGGTCGGGCCGGTGATCCTCGCATTCACGCTGCTCGACGACGGACCGGGCCCGCAGAGGGCGGAGCTGCTCGAGCTCGTCCGCACCGCTCGCCACGTTCCGGACGGCGAGCGGCGGGGAGGCCGGCACGCTCGAGCCGATGCCCGACGTGCCCACGGTCCCGCTCCGCGTCGCTTGGCCGGGCAAGACCTGGGCGGTGCTCATCAATCTCCCCGGCTTCCACGTCGCCGCGCGGCGGGAAGGAGAGGGACCAGGCCCCCTCGTCCTCGGCGTCGAGCCCCGGACCGGGATGGCGGTGACAATCGGGTTGCCATGCCGCGGGCGTCGCGAAGGACGCAGCGGGCTGCCGCGAAGACGCGGTGGCGGCCATCTCGTCGGCGGTGTCGGAGCTCGCACGGCGGTTCGCCCCGAGGGACCGCCGCCCGTCGCCCGTTTGTCGTACGAGGCTCCGGGCGTGGGGAGCGAACGTCCACGCGTTCCTCTACCGGGACGGCCTGTGCGTGAACGTCCACGCGTCGCAGGAGGGCCCGGGTGCCCTCGACACGGAGCGGGTCGAGGCGATCCTCGCGACGGTCCGGTTCGCGGAGGATCTGTAGCGTGGCCTCGGGCGGGGAGGGGCTCGCGCGCCGCGCGTCGTTCCCGGTCCACACCTACGAGGTCGACGCGTTCGGCACGCTCGAGGTGCCGGCGCTGTCCGGCTACCTGCAGGAGGTCGCGGGGTGGCACGCGGCCGAGCTCGGGGTCGGCCTGGACGTGCTGCGCGCGAAGGGGCTGACCTGGGTCCTCGCGCGGCAGCGGATCGAGGTGCCGCTCCCGGTGGCGCTCGGGGACACGCTCGAGATCGAGACGTGGCCCTCGGGCCTGGACCGGCTCGCCGCCACGCGCGAGTTCGTCGTCCGGCGCGGCGACGGCGCCGAGGCGGCGCGCGCGACCACGCAGTGGCTCGTCCTCGACCTCGAGACGCGCCGGCCGGTGCGCCCCGCCGAGGTGCTCGACCCGCGCTTCCCGCGTCCGACGCTCCCGCATGTCGCGCCGCTCGCGCCCGGGAAGCTGCCCGCCCCGCCCGTCTGGGACCTCGAGAAGCGCTTCCACGTGCGCTACGCCGACATCGACCAGAACCTGCACGTCACGAACGCGAGCTACGTCACCTGGGCGATCGAGGCCGCGCCGGTGGAGCTGTGGCGCGCCTCGCGCCTCGCCTCGGTCGAGGTGCAGTACGTCGCGGAGGGCATGTACGGTCGGACGATCCTGTCCCAGCTCGCCCGCACCGCGGACGGCACCTACGCCCACGCCATCGTGCGCGTGGACGACGGCAAGGAGCTGGCGCGGCTCGTCAGCGGGTGGGTGGCGAGGGACGCGAAGCCGCGAGGCTCCTGATCGCGACCGGAGTGGTCGCCGGGTGCCAGCCTGACCTCCGATCGCGTACAGTCCCGGCCAGAAGGGACGCGATGCGGCGCAGCGAGAAGGAGATCACCGACCCAGCGGAGCTGCGCCGGATCCTGGAGGCGGCGCGCGTGTGCCGGGTGGCGCTCTGCGACGGTGATCGACCGTACCTGGTGCCCCTCACGTTCGCGCTCGACGGCGACGACCTCGTCCTCCACTCCGCCAGGTCGGGACGCAAGCTGGAGATCCTGCGCCGGAACCCGGCCGTGTGCTTCGAGGTCGAGGAGGGGATCGAGGTGGTTCCGGCCGCGACGGGTTGCAGGTTCGGAATGCGGTTCCGGACGGTGATCGGTCACGGCGACGCGCAGTTCGTCGAGGATCGTGACGAGAAGGCGCGGCTCCTGGCGCTGTTCGGGCCGCGTTACGGCGCGGCGGAGGACGCAACGCCGCAACACGAGGTCGAGCGCACCTGCGTCGTGCGGGTTCGCGTACGTGGGCTGACCGGGAAGCGCTCGGGGTACGATCGCTGACGTTCGAGACGCACCCGAAGGAGACGCACTTTCATGTGCCGTGTACGATTCTGAGCTTCCTCGCGAGCATCGTGATCCTCGGTGCCATCGTCCGACCGGCCGCGGCCGGGCCCGATCCCGTCAGCGCTGCGTGGCGCGCCCGCGCCGAGCTGGCCACGAAGAAGCTCGTCGGACCCGGGCTGGACGCGTGCGACCGTGGCGTTGAGCTTGCGTTCCAGCACCCGGAGGAGAAGGTCACCGGGAGTCGCCGCGCATTCTTCCTCTCCATCTGAGGTGGATGGAAAGGCGATGCTGGTGACGTACTCCTACGAGAAGGAACGGCTCGAGACGTTCGCCATCCTGGCGCTGCCACCGGCTGGTTTGCGCTCCAGAAGGCTGACAGCAAGACGCTCACCGTCCTCCTGAGCGACGGATCGAAGTGCGCACTCGACCTGTGCACCGATGGGCCGACGGCCGGCGGTCCATGCGCCGAGAAGCGCGCACGCTGATGGCGCGCAAGCATGAGCGTCGTCAGGTGGCCGTGGTAACGTACGCCGTTTCAAGTTACTAAACGTGAACACGGCGCATGACGCGAGACCCGCAGCTCCCGCTCGATCTCCCGCCCCGCTTCGGCTGGGGCGGCGCCCGCGCCCGGTCGGGCCGGAAGCCGCACGGCGACGAGGCGGGCATCTCGCACGAGCGCGTCATCGACGTGGACGGGCGGTGCCCGGTGCACGTCACGCTACGGGCGCGCCCGCACGTCTGGAACCTCCGCAGCGCCCGGTGCCACGCGGCCGTCGCCGCCGCGCTGCGAGCGGTGCTGGGCCGGCCCGGGTTCCGTGTCATCCACGTCTCCATCCAGGGAAACCATCTGCACTTCATCGTCGAGGCGGACGGCGCGACAACCCGCGCAGGCGGGATGAAGGCCCTCTCCGGGAGGATCGCGAAGCGTCTCAACGCGCTGATGCGCCGGAGGGGACGCGTGTTCTCGGACCGCTACCATGCGCACGTGCTCCGGACGCCTGCGGAGGTCAGGAATGCGATCGCTTACGTGCTCGGGAACTTCGCGTCCCATGCGATTCGGCGGGGCGAGCGACCCGATCCCTCGAACATCGACGCCTACTCCTCGGGAGCCGAACGTGGGCCCGACGGAATGCCACCGCCCGTCTCCTCGCCCGCGACGTGGCTCCTCGCGACGCGCGGCAATCTCGCGAAGGAGCCTGAGGCTGCGTACGCCGCGGCGGCGTAGCACGCCCACCGCGTACGGTACGGTAATCGCCTGCCCCCTCACGCTACGGCGGTCGCCCTCTGCTTCACGCGCTCGAGGATCCCCACGGGCTCGTCCACCTGAGCCCCCGAGAACAGATCCTCCGGGCCCATTGGCGCGACGTCGGTGAACGGGGACTCGTACAGGAGGCCCGGGTCCATCAAGCCATGCTCCGTCAGGTGGTTCACGATCATGTTCGTGAACTCGATCTGGTTGGCCGTCAGCGTCTTCCCCTCGATGAAGCTGGCCAGGGCGCGCTTCGCAGCCTCGCGATCAAGGCCGACGAGGGACCTGACGAAGAGACCGAGGCCTGCGGCCTCCTTGGTAGCGCGTCGGAGATCCTCCGGCCGCCCAGCCCCGCTCTTCGCGAGAATTCGCTCGAGCTCGGCGAGGTCGCTTGCTGTGAGAGCCTCGTTCCGGCGCAGCTTGGCGATGGCGATGTGGTCTCTGAATGTGACGACGCGCGCGAACGCGCCCTTGAGGTGCGGGTAGTTGGCGTCGAACCGCTCCGCGATGAACTCCGCGTGCGCGCTGTTCTTCGCGAAGACGATCGTCTTCCCGAGCCGGTCGCCGCCGGCGACCTTGAGGCCGTTGATCATGAGGTGCTCGAGCACCTTGTCCACGGTGTCCTTGTTGAACAGCCACTGGTTCACCGCCGCTGGGTCCACGGCCGCGGGCGGCCCCTGGTCCTCGTCCCAGTCGAGCGCGTCCCACTGCTCCTTCTCGGCCTCGCTGAGCTCGTCGTACCGGATGCCGTCGCGCGGGTCTCGGCCTCCTTCGACACGCGGAAAAGCGTGCGAACGAGTGTAGCGGAACCTGACGTTGTGCGGCAGGCGCCGCGAGCCCGTCGCGCATCCAGAACGTGCGCCGTTTCAAGTTACCGCGGGTGAATATCATCGGTCGGCAGCAACGGCCGGTAGACGCCGCCACTCCAGCATTCCGCGACGAAATACCGCCAAATGCAGCCAGCAACGGCGGTCGCGAACACGAAACCGGGGCGGCGCCCGCCCAACAGCCCTCACCCGCTCCCCAGCGCGTCGCGCAGCGCCGTGACGAGCTCCCGCAGGTCGAGCGGCTTCGGGAGGAGCGCGCGGGCGCCGATCGCGCGCGCCCGCTCCTCGTCGAGCCGCTCGCTGTACCCGGTACAGATGAGGATCGGGAGCGCGGGACGTATCGCGAGGAGGGCGCGGGTGAGCTCGTCGCCGCGCATCCGCGGCAGGGTCTGGTCCGTGAGGACGAGGTCGAAGGCGGCCGGGTCGGCCTGGAACTCCTCGAGCGCGCTCTCTGCATCCTCCACCACCGTCACGCGGTACCCGGCGTGGTCGAGCATGCGCCCGATGGCGCGCGCCACGGGAGGATCGTCGTCGACGACGAGCACGCGGTGGCGGGTGAGCGGCGCCGGCGTGGGCGCGGGGACGGACGCGAGGGGCGAGGCCGCCGCAGGATCCGGATCGGCGAGGCGCGGCAACCACACGGCGACCGAGGTGCCCTCGCCGGCGGTGCTCGCGAGCGTCACCGTTCCGCCGAGGCCCGTCACGATCCCGTGGACGACCGACAGGCCGAGGCCGCTGCCCGCGCCGAGCGGCTTCGTCGTGAAGTACGGCTCGAACGCCCGCGCGCGGGTCGGCGCGTCCATGCCCTGGCCGGTGTCGGTGACCGAGAGGCGCACGTACGCCCCGGGGGGGAGGCCGGGCGGCGCGCCCTCGCTCTCCGGCACCTGCGCGCGCGCGACGGAGATCTCGAGGATGCCGCCGCGCGTGGCCATGGCGTCGCGCGCGTTCGCGCAGAGGTTCAGCAGGACCTGATGGATCTGGGTGGGATCGGCGAGGACGGCGCCGGCCCCGGGGTCGGCCCGCAGCGCGATCTCGACGCTGGCAGGGGTGGCGGCGCGCACGAGCGGCAGGTCCTCCGCGACCGTGCGCCCCACGTCCAGCGGGACGGCCTCGGCCGGCCGGCGGCGGGCGAACGCCAGGATCTGGTGCACGACCCCCTTCGCACGGCGCGCCGCCGCGGCGATCTGGTCCGCGTCCTCGCGCGCGGACGAGTTCGCGGGCAGCTCGCTCGCGAGGGCGTCCGCGTGGCCGAGGATGGCCGCGAGCACGTTGTTGAAGTCGTGGGCCACGCCGCCCGCCAACGTACCGAGCGCCTCGATCTTCTCCGCCTGGCGGAGCCGCTCCTCGAGGACGAACCGGTCCTCCTGGGCGCGATGACGGTCCGTGACGTCCCGGAACACCACCAGCACCTCGCCCGTCGCGAGCAGCGCCGCCGTCACCTCCGCGCGGAACGACGTCCCGTCCAGCCGGATGAGAAGCTCCTGCATGAGCGGCACCTGCTCGCCGTGGGCGACCCGCGCCATGCGTTCCTGCACGAGCGCGTGGATCGACGGGTGGACGCGCTCCAGGACCGGCGTGCCGACGAGCCGGTCGGGGTGGTCGGCCCTGAGAAGCTTCGCCGCGGCGGGGTTCGCGAACGCGATGCGGCCGTCGCGGTAGGTCACGACGCCGTCCGGGAGCAGCTCGACGAGGCCGCGGTACCGCTCCTCCGACTGCGCGAGCGCACGCTTGGCCGCCTGTGCGCGGGTCAGGTCGCGGGCGAACGCCACGATGAGCGGCACGCCGTCGCGCCGGATCACGGCGAGCCGCGTCTCCACCGGGAAGCAGGTGCCGTCCTTCCGGCGGTGCGTCGCGCGAACCGTCGCGACACCCTGCTCCCGGAGCGCCGTGGTCAGGCGGTGGAGGCTGTCGCCGTCGAGCCCCTCGACGAGATCGCGGGCGTGCTTTCCGACGAGCTCGGCGCGCATGTAGCCCAGGCTCCGGCAGGCCTCGTCGTTCACGTCCACGACGTACGCGGCGGCGTCCTGGATGAGGACGGCGTCCTGCGCGTCGCCGATCAGCTCGGGGGGGGGCGTGTCCGACATGCTGGTGGCCTCATTCACCGATAGCGGAGCATGCGGCGGCGGGTCAAGGGCGCCCCCACCCCGGACTGCGCCGTCACCCGCCGAACAGGAGCCGCACCACGACGACCGCCGCTGCCATGCCGGCGGCGTCGGCGAGGAGGCCCGCCGGCAGCGCCTGCCGGTAGCGTGTCACGCCGGCAGCGCCCATGTAGACGGCGAGGACGTAGAAGGTCGTCTCGGTGGAGCCGGCCATCACCGACACGAGCCGGCCCGCGTACGAGTCCGCGCCTTCGGAGCGGAGCACGTCGCCGACGACGCCCAGCGCGCCGCCCCCCGAGAGCGGGCGGACGAGGAACATGGGGACGACGCTCGCCGGCACCCCGGCCCAGCGGAGCGCGGGCGCGAGCGCTCGCGTCAGGGCGTCCATCGCGCCCGACGCGCGGAGCATGCCGAGCGCGACGAAGATCGCCACGAGCGGCGGGATGATCCGGATCGACGTCTGGAACCCTTCCTTCGCCCCCTCGACGAACGCGGGGTAGACCTTCACGCCGCGCGCCAGGGCGAAGACCGGGATGCCCGCGAGGAGGACCGGGATGGCCCAGGCCGAGACGACGTCGACGAGCGACCGGAGCACTCAGCCCTCCGAGGGGGGTGCCGGGAACAGACGCCCGAGGAGCTTCGCCGACGCGATCGCGACGGCGGCGCCACACAGCGAGGCCACGATCGTCGCGCCGATGATCTCCTGCGGTGCCCGCGAGCCCGCGGCGGCGCGCAGCGTGATGACGGTCGCCGGGATGAGCTGGACCGAGGCGGTGTTGAGCGCGCAGAAGAGCGCCTGGGCGTCGGTGGCGGTGCCGGGACGTGGGTTGAGCGTGTCGAGCTCCTGCATGGCCTTCACCCCGAACGGCGTCGCGGCGTTCCCGAGCCCGAGCACGTTCGCCGAGACGTTCATGAGCATCGCGCCCATCGCGGGGTGCTCCGGCGGCACGTCCGGGAAGAGCCGGCGCATGACCGGGCGGGCGGCGCGGGCGAGCGCGCGCACGAGCCCCGCCTCCTCGGCGACCTTCATGAGGCCGAGCCACAGCGCCAGGCCGCCGGCGAGGCCGAGCGCGTACATCCCGGCCTCGGTGGCGGACGCGAGCGCGGCGCGGGTCAGCTCCGCCATCCGGCCGTTCGCGGCCGCGGCGACGACGGCGGCGGTGATGAGGACCGTCCAGATCGCGCCCATCGACGGGATGGTCGCAGGTCGGCCATCAAAGGCGAGTTTTTGATAGAACCGCGGCAGACGGAACCTCCCATGAGACGCCTCGCCATCGCCCTCGCCCTCGCGTTCCCGCTCACCGGCTGCCCGGAGCAGCGCCCGTCGCCGACGCCGCGCCGGCCCCCGCCTCAGGCGGCGCTCGCCGCGGGAGCCGCCGCGCTCCCCGACGTCCTGACCGTCAGGCGGCCCGACGCGCCGGAGTGGTTCGGGCTCTACCTCGTCGGCAAGAAGGCCGGCTTCACCCGGACCGAGCTGCGGCGCGAGCTGCGCGACGGCAAGGACGTCTTCGTCGGGCGCTCGGAGATGCTCATCCGGGCGACCGTCGGGGGCCGCGACGTGGAGCGGCGGCAGGACGAGGAGCGGGTCTGGGAGGCGCGGCCGGGCGGCCGGCTGCTCTCGTTCCACGCCGCGTGGTCCGGGGACGGCGGCGAGCGGAGCGTGACGGGCGCCTGCGAGCGGAGCACCTGCCGGGCCGTCATCGTCGCCGGCGCTGCGCGCGAGGAGCGTACGATCGAGGGCGTGCGCGAGACGGCGGAGCTCGCGGACGCTGCGCGGCTCGCGGCTGCGCGGCGCGGGACCGTGACCGGAACGCAGCTCGATCTCGACAAGCTCCGGGTGCGCGAGATGCGCGACCAGTTCCTCCGCCGCGAGACCATCGCGGGCGCGGGCGTCGCCGAGGAGGTCTCGGTCGTCTCGGAGTCCGAGGCGGGCGATCGACTCGCGACGGAGTACCGCATCGCGGACGACGGACGCGTCGTGGAGATCCGGCTCGGCGACGCGGTGGTGGCGCGTCCCGAGGCGGAGGAGACCGCGCGCCGGCTCGACCGCATCGACCTCTTCGCGCTCGCCCGCGTGACGCTGCCGCGGTCGCTCCCGCGCGACGTCCCGCGCACCATCGTGTACCGGCTCTCCGGCCTGCCGCCGGCCTTCCTGAAGTCCGACGGGCGGCAGCGCTTCGAGGCCGGGCCGGGTGGAACCACCGTCCTCACCGTGAACGCCCGGCGTCCCGCGGCGGCGGATCCGGCGAAGGACACCCCGCTCGCGCGGGCCCGCGCGGGCGCGGCGCCCGAGGACCTCGCCGCGACGCCCGACGTCGACTGGGAAGCGCCCGGCATCGCCGCGCTCGCGCGGCAGGTGGCGGGCGACGCGAAGGGCACCTACGAGGCGGCGCGCAGGCTCTCCGCCCACGTCCACGATCGGCTGGAGAAGGCCTACGGCGCGAGCCACGACCGGGCGAGCGACGTCCTCGAGGCGGGGCAAGGGCGACTGCACCGAGCACACCGTCCTCTGCGTCGCGCTCGCGCGCGCCCTCGGCATCCCCGCGCGCGGCGGTCCACGGCCTCGTCTACGCGCAGCTACGGCGACGGCGAGCCCGCCCTCTACTGGCACGCCTGGGCCGAGATCCGCAGCGCCGGAGAGTGGATCGCGCTCGACCCGACCTTCGGACAGCCGGTCGCCGACGCCACCCACCTCGCCCTCGGCACGCGGGACGCAGGTCGACACGGTCGGCCTCCTCGGGACGCTCAAGGTCGTCGGGGTGGAGGTCCGCGACGCCAAGTGAGTAATGATCCCGCGCCTCGAACCCTCACCCGGAGTCCCGCATGAACGGCCTCGACCACGTCGCCATCCTCGTCTCCGACCTCGACGCCGCGGTGAAGCTCTACCGCGACGTCTACGGTCTCGAGCTCGCCGAGATCGAGGAGGTCCCCACGGAGAAGGTCCGGGTCGCCATCTTCGGCCACGGTCGCGGGCGGATCGAGCTCGTCTCGCCGTCCGGTCCGGACAGCCCGATGGCGAAGACCATCGAGAAGCGGGGCGAGGGGCTCCACCACGTCTGCCTCGAGGTGCCGGACATCGAGAAGGCGATGGCCGCGCTCAAGGCGCAGCGGCGCGCCGCTGCTCGACGAGAAGCCGCGCGCCGGGGCAGGCGGCTCGAAGGTGGCCTTCGTGCACCCCAAGGGGAGCCGGGGCGTGCTCGTCGAGCTGAAGCAGGGGTAGTCGAGCCGCCGACCCCACGCTTGACCGCCCTCCGGGCGCGTGCTGTAAGAGCCCGTCCGCTCTCGGAAGGGGTCTCGCATGTCTCGCCTCGCCGCCGCGCTCGCGGCCTTCCTCCTCGCCGCCTCCGCCTCCGGCGCCGAGGACGCCAAGAAGCCAGACGGCGAGCTCGACGCACGGACGAAGGCCGCGATCGAGCGGGCGGTCGAGAAGGCCAAGGAGGACCTGCGCAACGAGGTGCGCGCGGAGATCCAGGGCGCGCAGTCCGCTGCGGAGTTCCTCGGCGCCGTCGCGGAGGGGCCGAAGCTCGAGTTCTTCCAGATGGACGGCTACTACCGCTTCCGCGGACAGCTCTTCACGAAGCTGAACCTGGGCGGCGGCAGGGACGCCTCCGGCCGCTACCTGTTCCCGATCGCGCTCGATGGCGACGAGGGTCGGACCACGCTCGCGACCGCGAACATGCGGCTCCGCCTCGAGCCGACGCTGAACGTCTCCGAGCACGTCCGCGTGCGGGCGCAGGTGGACGTGTTCGACAACCACGTGCTCGGCTCGTCCACGTCGAACCTCTACGACCTGCCCGGCAGCCCGTATCCGGCGCCGTTCTACGGATCGTCGCGCGTCGTCGCCGGTCCGACCGACCCGAAGAACCGCCAGCTCAGCACGCAGTACGTCTCTCCCAAGCGCGCCTGGGCCGAGATCCAGACGCCGGTGGGGCTCCTCTCGTTCGGCCGCATGCCGTCGCACTGGGGCCTCGGGGTGATGACCAACGCCGGCGCCGGCATCGACGAGGACTTCGGCGACACGGTGGATCGGATCCAGTTCGCGCTCCCGCCGGTCTCGACGCCCATCGGCCGGCTCACCTTCGTGCCCATCCTCGACTTCGACCACGAGGGAGCCCTGTACTCCCAGCCGTACGCCGCGCGCGGCACCGGCCAGCCGTTCGACGCGGAGTCGGGCGACGACGGCCGCACGTACGCGCTCAAGATCGCGCACCTCGACACCGACGACGAGATCCGGCGGAAGAACGAGCGGAACGAGGCGTCGGTGAACTACGGCGCGTACTACAACTACCGGACCCAGCGGTACGTGTACCCTGACTGGGAGACGTCCGGC
The DNA here is from genome assembly GCA_963721145.1 of uncultured delta proteobacterium. Lineage (GTDB taxonomy): Bacteria > Myxococcota > Myxococcia > Myxococcales > Anaeromyxobacteraceae > Anaeromyxobacter. Next base: position 2,435,448 of record CAVRIC010000002.1, read on the forward strand.
TTCGACGCGAGCTACGCGTCCACGACCGGGCCGGTCTCCTCGGTCCACCGCTCCGCGTACGCCCACGTCATCGATCTCTGGTTCCGCTTCCTCTCCCCGCGCTGGCGGGTCGAGGTGGAGGCGGCCGGCGTGTACGGCTCGGTCGGCGATGCCCGCAGCGACACCCGCGACCCGGCGCAGGCGACCGTCCCGCCGAAGCTGCTGCTCCGGCAGTGGGGCGGGGCGATCGTGGTCGACTACAAGGTCGCGCCCAACAAGCTCACGCTGGGCGGGGAGGTCGGCGCCGCGAGCGGCGACGCGGCGCCCGGGTTCGGCAACGTGCCGTCCGGGCCGGCGTTCGGCTCCCTCGCGCCGTACGGCTCGCTGGAGGGGCCGCAGTGGGGCGGTGGCGATCGCTCGATCCGGAACTTCCGGTTCAACCCGGCGTACCGCGTGGACCTCATCCTCTTCCACCAGATCCTCGGCCAGGTCACCGACGCGCTGTACGTGAAGCCGAAGCTCCGCTGGGACATCTTCCCGGGCCTCTCCCTCGACACGCAGCTCGTCTTCGCGCGCGCGCTCGAGACGTCGTCGACGCCGAGCGCGTACGGTCCGGACACCGGGAAGGCGAACCTCGGCATCGAGCTCGACAACATCCTCACCTACGGCGCGGGCGACGGATTCCAGGCCTGGGCGCAGTGGGGGATCCTCCAGCCGATGGGCGCGCTCTCCTACCAGAGCCACTCGCTGAGCCGCGCCCAGGCGCTCGCCGTCGGGCTCGCAGCGAAGTTCTAGCTCGCTTCCCGGAGCGCGATCCGCACCGCGTCGAGCCCCTCGTGCAGGCGGGCGCCGTCCCAGAGCGCGGGCGTTCCCCCGCCGCCGCGCGCGGCGAGCGCGTCGCGGTGCGAGTCGAACGCGACGTTCCGGAACGCGACGGCGCGGAGGAGCCCGAGCTCGCGCACGAGCTTTCGTGCCGCGGCGGACTCGGGATCGGCGAGGCGGTGGAAGAGCTCGAGCGCAGCCATCCGTCGAGCGTAACCGGGCCGCGCTCGCCTCGCGCCTCGAGCGCCCCGAGCCTCGGTCCGGACCACTGCCGGATTGCGGGTTTGGACGACCCAGGGTCGACGGCGATCCAGCGCCGCAGGTGAAGCCGAGATCGGGGGCCCGCACGCCGAAGTGCCCGTCGACGCTCGGGTCCTGTCATGGTGCTGGATCGCGGGCATCCCGGTTCGGCGTGGGTATGGAACTTTCAAAGCCGATCGCAGCAAAGGGGGAGGAACCGAGGATGGAGCGTCCGCCGGACCGGAGCGTGAAGGGCACTCTCCTGCTCGCGCGCATGAAGTACGTCCGGAGCAGGGGCGAGGACGCGGTCCAGAGGGTCCTCGAGCAGCTGCCCCCCGAGGATCAGGCCGTCATCCGCGGGATGCTGCTGCCGAGCTCATGGTACCCGTTCGACCTCGTCCACCGGCTCGAGGCGAGCATCGTCGCCGCGTTCGGCCACGGAAACCGGGCCGAGCTGTTCCTCGACATGGGGCGCGCCGCCGCGACGACGAACCTCACCGGGAAGGGGACCCAGCGCGTCTATCTGCGCCCCGGCGATCCTCACTTCGTCCTCAAGAACTCCCCGCACGTGTACGCGACGTCCCACAGCAGCGGCCGTCGCACCTACGAGCAGGTCGGTGAGCACGCCGCGGTCCTCAAGACCGCCGATTGCGCCGAGCGTGCGAACATCGAGGACTGCCTCACGACGGTGGGATGGCTCACGCGGGCCATCGAGCTCGCCGGAGGACGGCGGGTCACCGTCGTCGAGGTTCAGTGCCGGGCCCGGGGCGCGGCGTGCTGCGAGTACCGCTGCGAGTGGCTTCCTCCGCTCCCGTCCGCGCGGTTCGGTTGAGGGAGCGCTTCGGGGTGCTGGGCGCCGGGCGCGCCTACGCCCGGCCGCGTGGCCGCTGGCCGGCGCGCCGCTGCTCCGAGCGGGACCGGTGAGCGGGCGCCGTCCCCGCTATGGGAGCGACGAGATCATGCGGGTGGTGGACGCGCTGCAGACGGTCGACGCGAACGCCATCGCCTGCCCCGCAAACTGGAGGCCGGGCGAGGACGTCATCGTCCCGGCGCCGGTCACGTACGACGCCGCCGCGGAGCGCGCAGGCTCGAAGCAGTACCAGGTCACGGACTGGTACCTCGCGCGGAAGCACGTCGACGCGCCGAAGTAGCTCGGGGCGCCGGACGCAGCCCGGTGCGGGCTCACGCCGTCGTTCCGGCGCGCGCGAGCACATGCTAACGTCCGCGCTCCGCATGCGAGCGAAACAGAAGGCGAAGCCCGTCTCCCGCGCGGCGCTCGCCGGGGACGCCGATCCCCGGCTCGTCGCGCTCTCCGTCTCGATCCAGGATGACGGCGCGCTGTACGCCGAGGACATCCGGGGCAGCCAGGCGCACGTCGCGATGCTGGCGGCGCAGGGGATCGTCCCGAAGGCGGTGGCCCGCCGCGTCGTCGCGGCCCTCGATCAGGTCGGGGACGAGTTCGCGCGCGGGAAGATCCGCCTCGATCCCGCGCTGGAGGACGTCCACACGCACGTGGAGCGGCGCCTCGGGGAGCTCGTCGGGAAGGACGCGGGCTACCTGCACGCCGGTCGCAGCCGGAACGATCAGGTCGCGCTCGACGAGCGGCTCTTCGTCGTCGGCGCGTGCGACCGCGCCGCCGCCGCCCTGGCCCGCCTCCAGCGCGCGCTCGTCGGCCGCGCGCGCGAGCACCAGCGGACCATCCTCCCCGGATACACGCATCTCCAGCGCGCGCAGCCGGTCTCGCTCGCGCACCACCTCCTCGCCCACGTCGAGGCGCTTCGGGCGCGACCGCGAGCGGCTCGCCGAGGTCCGCCGCCGGGCCGCGGTCTCGCCGCTCGGCTCGGGCGCGCTCGCCGGGACGACGCTCCCGCTCGACCGCGAGGCGGTCGCGCGCGCCCTCGGGCTCGCCGGCGTGACCCAGAACTCGCTCGACGCGGTCTCCGACCGGGACACCGCGATCGAGCTGCTCTTCGCGTGCGCCCTCTCCGCGGTGCACCTGTCGCGGATCGGCGAGGAGATCGTCCTCTGGACGACGAAGGAGTTCGGCTTCATGACGCTCGCCGACGCCTTCGCGACCGGCTCGTCGCTGATGCCTCAGAAGAAGAACCCGGACGTGGGCGAGCTCGCGCGCGGACGGGCCGGGCGGGCCATCGGCGACCTCGTCGCGCTGCTCGCCGTCGTGAAGAGCCTCCCCCTCTCGTACAACCGGGACCTCCAGGAGGACAAGCGGCCCCTCATCGGCGCCGCCGACGCGCTCGTCCTCACCGCCGACGCGGTGGCGGGCGCCATCGAGACCGCCACGTTCCACGCGAGCGTGATGGAGGAGGCGCTGGGCTCGGGCGAGGCGCTCGCCACGGACGCTGCCGAGTACCTCGTCGACCGCGGCGTGCCGTTCCGCGAGGCGCACGAGGCGGTGGGCAAGGCGGCGGCGTTCGCGACGTCGCAGGGGCGCCCGCTCGCTCGGCTCACGGCCGCGGAGTGGCGCAGCTTCCATCCGGCGTTCGAGAAGGACGTCCTGCGCATCTTCGACGCCCGCAGGAGCCTCGCGCGGCGCGAGCTGCCGGGCGCACCCGGGCCGCGGCAGGTGGCGCGGCAGATCGCGCGCTGGGAAAAGGCGCTGCGGAAGGCGCCATGAGGGCCGCCCTGCTCGCCGCCGCGCTGCTCGCAGGGTGCGGGATCAAGGCCGCGCCCCGACCGCCGCTCCGGCCCGGCGCGAGCCCCGAGGAGCGCCCCGCCGCCGCCCCGAAGCCGGCGTCGTGCGACACGTGCGACACGACCCCGAGCCCTCCTTCCTCCGCCCCGAGGACGCCGTGAACCACTTCCAGCGCAAGGGGGGCGTCCTGCACGCCGAGTCGGTCCCGCTGGAGCGCCTCGCCGATCGCTACGGTACGCCGCTCTACGTCTACTCCACCGCGACCTTGACCCGGCACTGGAAGGTCCTCCACCGATCGCTCGCCGGGCTTCGCCACGTCGTCTGCTATGCGGTGAAGGCCAACTCGAACCTGGCGGTGCTGAGCCTCTTCGCGAGGCTCGGCTCCGGCTTCGACATCGTCTCGGGCGGCGAGCTGTACCGCGTGCTCCGCGCCGGCGGGGATCCGCGCAAGGTGGTGTTCTCCGGCGTCGGCAAGACCGACGAGGAGATCGCGTTCGCGCTCGAGGCGGGCGTGCGGGTGCTCAACGTCGAGAGCGCCCCGGAGCTGGCGCGGATCTCGATCGTCGCGCGCCGGCTGGGGCGCCGGGCTCCCATCGCGCTGCGCGTGAATCCCGACGTCGATCCGAAGACGCACCCGTACATCTCGACCGGGCTTCGCGACAACAAGTTCGGCGTCTCGGTGGACGACGCGCGGCGCCTCTACCCGATCGCGGTCCAGGACCCGGCCCTCGACGTGAAGGGAATCGCCTGCCACATCGGATCGCAGATCACGACGGTGAGGCCCTTCCTCGACGCGATCGACCGGGTGCTCGCCCTCGCGCGCGACCTCGGACGGCAGGGGATCCGGTTCGGCCACGTCGACGTGGGCGGCGGCCTCGGGATCACCTACTCGGACGAGGCGCCGCCCCATCCCGACGCCTACGGAGCCGCCATCAAGAAGGCGCTCGCGCGGTTCGAGGGCGAGGTGCTGCTCGAGCCGGGGAGGGTGCTCGTCGGGAACGCCGGGGTCCTCGTCGACGCGCGTGCTCTACGTGAAGCGGAGCGGCCGCAAGATCTTCGTCGTCGTGGACGCCGCGATGAACGACCTCGTCCGGCCGAGCTATTACGGCGCCCACCACGAGATCGAGCTGGCCGGGCCCGCGAGGCCGGACGCGCGCGAGATCGTCTGCGACGTCGTGGGCCCGATCTGCGAGTCCTCCGACTTCCTCGCGCGCCGCAGACGGATGCCCGAGCCCCGGGCCGGCGATCTCCTCGTCGTCCGGTCGGCGGGCGCTTACGGGTTCTCGATGTCGTCCAACTACAACGCCCGCCCGCGCGCCGCGGAGCTGCTCGTCGACGGCGACCGGGTGCACGTCGCGCGGCGGCGGGAGACGTGGGCCGACCTCATCCGCGGTGAGGCCCCGCTGAAGGACGCGGACGGCACCGCCCGGCCGGGGCGCCCGGCGCGAGCCGGAAGACGGACATCGCAGGGCGGCCGAGCGAGCCGGCTCCCCCGCCCGGCGCGGATCGGGTAGCATCGTTCGCCTTATCCACAGTAGGAGCCGTGCATGCCGCGACTCGAAGGCTCGATGGTGGCGATCGTCACCCCGATGAGGGACGGCGCGGTCGACCTCCGCACGTTGCGGGAGCTCGTCGAATGGCAGATCGCCGAGGGCACCGACGGCATCGTGCCCTGCGGGACCACCGGCGAGGGCGCGACGCTCACCGCGCCCGAGCGGGCCGAGGTCATCCGGGCGGTGGTGGAGCAGGCCCGCGGGCGCATCCAGGTGATCGCCGGCGCGGGCTCGAACGCGACGCACGAGGCGATCGAGTCGGTGAAGACGGCGAAGGAGCTCAAGGCCGACGCCGCGCTGGTCGTGACGCCGTACTACAACAAGCCCACGCCGGAGGGGCTGTACCGGCACTACATCGCCATCTGGGAGGCGGCCCGATTCCCGGTGGTCGCCTACAACGTCCCCGGGCGCACCGCGGTCGACATGATGCCCGACACCGTCGCGCGGCTTGCCAAGACGGGCGCGATCGCCGGTATCAAGGAAGCGACCGCCAACATGGATCGCCAGATCCAGCTCATCGAGAAGGTGGGCAAGGACGCGATCGCGTACCTCTCCGGCGACGACTTCACCGTCCTGCCGTACATCGCGTGCGGCGGGCACGGCGTCATCTCGGTCGTGGGGAACATCGCGCCGCGGGCCATGAAGGAGCTCGTGGTCGCGGCGCGGAAGCCCGACCTTGCGAGGGCGCTCGAGAAGCAGGTCGCCATGGCGGAGCTCAACCGCATGATGTTCGTCGAGACGAACCCCGGCCCGGTGAAGGCCGCCGTCGCGCTGCTCGGCAAGGCGACGGCGGAGATCCGCCTCCCGCTCGCGCAGCCGTCCGAGGCGAGCGTCGCCAAGGTTCGCGAGGCGATGGTCCGCTTCGGGCTGAAGCTCGCATAGTCGAGTCGGGGGAAACGGATGATCAAGGTCGTCGTGACCGGCGTCGCCGGCCGGATGGGAACGCAGATCGCTCGTCTCGTCCGGGCCACCGACGGGATGGCCGTCGTGGGCGCGGTGGAGCGCCCCGGGGCGGCCGTCGGGCAGGACGTGGGCGTCCTGGCCGGCCTCGGCCCGCTCGGCGTCCCGGTGGTCGGCGAGCTCGGGAACGCGCTCGCCTCGGCGGACGTCGTCATCGACTTCACGAGCCACGAGGCGTCCGCGCGCCACGCCGAGGTGTGCGCGGAGCGCGGCGTCGCGATCGTGATCGGGTCCACCGGGTTCACGCCGGAGGCGAAGGCGCGCGTCGCCACGGCGGCGAAGCGAATCCCCGTCGTGCTGTCGCCGAACATGAGCGTGGGCGTGAACGTGCTCTTCGAGCTCGTCCGTCAGGCCGCCGCGGTGCTCGGCGACGACTACGACGTGGAGATCGTCGAGCTGCACCACAAGAAGAAGCGCGACGCGCCGTCCGGGACGGCGGTCCGCCTGGGCGAGGTCGCCGCCGAGGCGCTCCGGCGCGATCCCGACCAGGCGCTCGCCTTCTCGCGGCACGGGATCATCGGCGAGCGCCCGCCCCGGCAGATCGGCGTCCAGACGCTCCGCGGCGGCGACGTGGTCGGCGAGCACACGGTCTACTTCTGCGGCGAGGGCGAGCGGCTCGAGCTCACCCATCGCGCCACCTCCCGCGATCAGTTCGCGCGCGGCGCGGTCCGCGCAGCCCAGTGGATCGCCGGCAAGCCTCCCGGGCTCTACGACATGGCCGACGTCCTCGGGCTCCGGAGGAAGGCGTGAGGGTCTGCCGGTTCCGCCACGCGGGACGCGAACGGTACGGCGTCGTGGAGGGGCCGCTCGTGCGTCCGCTCTCTGCGGCGCCGTGGGCAGGCGGCCTCCCGGAGGGCGCGCCGGTTCCGCTCGCGGACGTCTCGTTCCTCGCGCCGGTCGAGCCCTCGAAGATCGTCTGCGTCGGCCGGAACTACCGTGCCCACGCGAAGGAGCTCGGGAACGAGGTCCCGGCGGTGCCGCTGCTGTTCATGAAGCCGCCCTCCGCGGTGATCGGGCCCCAGGAGGCGATCCGCTGCCCCGAGCAGTCGAACGAGGTCCATCACGAGAGCGAGCTCGGGGTCGTGATCGGGCGCACGCTCTCCCGCGCGACCGCGGTCGAGGCGAAGCTGGCGGTGTTCGGCTACACCTGCCTGAACGACGTCACCGCACGCGACATCCAGCGCGAGGAGAAGCAGTTCACCCGCGCGAAGGGGTTCGACACGTTCTGCCCGATCGGGCCGGTCATCGAGACCGTGCTCGACCCGCTGGACCTCCCCGTGGTGTGCCGCGTGAACGGCGTGGAGAAGCAGCGCGGGAGCACCCGCGACATGGTGTTCGATCCCTTCGCGCTCCTCGCGTTCATCTCCGGAGTGATGACGCTCTGGCCGGGCGACGTCGTCGCGACCGGGACGCCGGAGGGCGTCGGCCCGATCCGGCGCGGCGACTGGGTGGAGGTCGAGGTCGGAGGGATCGGCGTGCTGCGGAACCCGGTCGTATGATGGGGACGTGCGCGCGTACGTCGGCGTCGGTTCGAACCTGGGCGATCGCTGGGCGAGGCTCGCCCAGGCGGCGCGCGAGCTTCAGGAGGAGCCGAAGGTCGTTCTCCTGCGGGGCTCCCGGGTATGGGACGCCGCACCGCTCGGCCCGCCCCAGCCCCGGTACCTGAACGCGGTCCTGGAGGTCGATGTCGGCGTGCGGCCGCTCGCGTTGCTGGGCGTGCTCCAGCGCATCGAGCGGAACGCGGGGCGCGTCCGGACGGGCGTGCGCTGGTCGTCGCGCACGCTCGACCTCGACCTCCTGCTCTACGCGGACGAGGTGATCCGCCGGCCGCGGCTCGTCGTGCCGCACCCGGGTCTCGTGGTCCGCCGGTTCGTGCTCGCGCCGCTCGCCGAGCTCTGCCCGGAGCGGGTCGTGCCCGGGACGGGCCGGACGGTGGCGCAGCTCCTCGCGCTCGCTCCGCCCGAGGACCTCACCCCCGCCGGCTTCTACCCCGGCCTGACGGCGACCTCCGCCTCGTCCGGCGCTACTTCGTGACGGTCTTCCCGCCCGCGGCGGCCATCTTGAGCACCTTGTTCCAGCGGGCGACCTCGGTCTGGACGAGCTTCCGCAGCCCCTCGGGGGTGACGGCCTCCTTGTTGGAGAGGTCGGCGCCGAGGTCGAGGAGCCGCTTGCGCGTCGCCGGGTCGTCGAGCGCCTTCACGAGCGCCCCGTTCAGCTTCGACACGATGTCCTTGGGCGTCCCCTTCGGCGCGAAGATCGCGTTCCAGGCGCTCACCTGGAACTCCGGGAGGCCGCCCTCCTTCGTCGTCGGCACGTCCGGCAGCGCCGGCGAGCGCGCCGGCAGCGCGACGCCGTAGGCCTTGATGCGTGCCGGCCTGGATCTGCGGGACCAGGTTCACGATCTGGTCGCACATGTAGTCCACCTGCCCTGCGACGAGGTCGTTCAGCGCCGGGCCGGTGCCGCGGTAGGCGACGCGGGTGGGCTTCGCGCCCACGAGCGAGTTGAAGAGCGTGCAGGTGGTGAAGGAGACCGAGCCCGGTCCCGGCGTGCGCCTCGTTGAGCTTCTCGGAGTTCTTCTTCACGTACGCGACGAACTCCTTCAGGTCCTTCGCCGGGAAGTCCTTCCTCGCGACGACGAGGATGGGCGTGCCCGCGGCGAGGCCCGATCGGCTCGAAGTCCTTCACCGGGTCGTACTTGAGGTCGGGGTAGACGGCAGGCGCGGCGCCGTGCGTGCCCATGTGCCCCATCGCGATCGTGTAGCCGTCGGGCGCGCGCCTGCGCGGCGCGCGTGATGCCGGTCGTGCCGCCGGCGCCGGCGACGTTCTCGATCACGATCTGCTGGCCGAGGGTGCGCGACATGTTCTCGGCGACGATGCGGGCGACGACGTCGGTCGGGCCGCCGGCGGCGAACGGCACGATCATCGTGATCGGCCGCTCGGGCCAGGCGGCCCGGGCGGGCGCGGCGGGAATCGCGGCGGCGAGGGCGAGGATGCGTCAGGAACTTCTCATGGCTGTTCTCTCCTTTCACTCCGTGAAGACCTCCTCGCGGCCGCGGCGGACGGCGGGGAGCACCGCGAGCGCGAGGACGAGGACGGCGACGGCGAGCAGCGCGCCGCTGAGCGGCCGCTGCGACGAGAGCGGCGAGCTCGCCGCGCGAGATGGCGAGGGCGCGGCGGAGGTTCTCCTCCATGAGCCGCCCGAGCACGAACCCGAGCAGGAGCGGCGCCGTCTCGAAGTCGAGCTTCGAGAGCGGCCTAGCCGAGCGAGCGCCGAGCCCCGCCGACATGAGCACGTCGCGCGGGCGAGTTGTTCACCGAGTAGATGCCGATGCAGGAGAAGAGCAGGATCGCCGGGAACATGAGCCGGTACGGGCACGTCGAGGAACCGCACCCAGAGCCGCACGAGCGGCAGGTTGATGACGAGCAGCATCAGGTTCCCGATCCACATGCTCGCGATGAGCCCCCAGAACAGCCGCGGGCTCTTCACCATCACGAGCGGGCCCGGGACGATCCCGTGGATGGTCATGGCGCCGACCATGAGCGCCATCACCGCGTTGGGCGGGATCCCGAGGGCGAGCAGCGGGATGAAGGAGGTCTGCGCGCCGGCGTTGTTCGCCGCCTCGGGCCCGGCGACGCCCTCGATCGCGCCCCGACCGAACCGGCCCGGATCCCTGGCGAGCCTCTTCTCGACCGTGTAGGACGCGAAGGGCCCGAGCACGGCGCCGTTGCCGGGGAGGATGCCGAGCACCGCGCCGAGGAAGCTGCCGCGGAGGATCGGGCTTCACCGATCGTCGCAGGTCGTCCTTCCCCGGCAGGATGCGGCCGATCGCCCGCTTCACGACGTCGCGCTTCTCGGTCGTGCTCGAGGTTCCGCAGCACCTCGGCGAAGCCGAAGAGGCCCATCGCCAGGACCGCGAAGTCGAGGCCGTCGGCGAGGGGCGGGTACCCGAACGTCATCCGCTCGGCGCCGGTGTCGAGATCGGTCCCGACGGTCGAGAGCAGCACGCCGGCGAGGATCATCGCCGATCGCCTTCGGGATCGATCCGCGCGCGAGGACGACCGCGAAGGCGAGGCCCGCCACCATGAGCGAGAAGTACTCGGCCGGTCCGAAGAGGAGGGCCAGCCTTCGTGAGCGGCACGGCGAGCGCCGCGACGACGAGGGTGGCGACGCACCCCGCGAAGAAGGAGCCGATCGCCGCGATGCCGAGCGCCACGCCGGCGCGCCCCTGCCGCGCCATCTGGTGCCCGTCGAGCGTCGTCACGACCGCGGTCACCTCGCCCGGGATGTTGACGAGGATCGCCGTCGTCGAGCCGCCGTACTGCGCGCCGTAGTAGATGCCGGCGAGCATGATGAGGGCGCCCACCGGCTCGAGCCCGAAGGTGATGGGCAGGAGCATCGTGATCGTCGCGATCGGGCCGATGCCGGGCAGCACCCCGACGAGCGTCCCGATCAGGCACCCGATGAAGGCGAGGCCGAGGTTCTGGAGGGAGAACGCGACCGAGAAGCCGAGCGCCAGATTTGTGAAGAGGACGTCCATGCGCGCCTAGATCGTCACCACCCCGGGAATGATCAGTACCGGGATCGGCAGGCCGAGGGCGAACCGGAAGAGCCCGACGCAGAAGGCGGTCATCACCACCGCGAACACCAGCAGCTCCACCGGGCGCGCCTCCGGCGACGCGGCCCCGCTCACGACGACGACGACCGGGCCGGCGAGCACCAGTCCGACCGAGCGGATGGTGAGCGCGAACGCGACGATCGCCAGGGAGATGAAGAACGGGCCGCGGAGCGACCAGCGGCCGAGCGGCTCGCCCCCCTTCGCGAGCGAGGCCATCCCGAGCGCGACGCCGACGAGGAGGATGATGATCGCGACCGCGCGGGGCATCAGGCCGGGACCGACCGAGCGCAGCGTGCCGGCGGGGAGCGCTGCGGAGGCCCACAGCGCGAAGAGCGCCAGGATGACGAGGCTCGCGGCCGCGAGGAGATCCCTCGAGACGAGGACCCGACCGCGCGGTGGGCGAACAGCGGGCGACGCGGCTTCGGCCAAGAGTGGCTCCCGGCGTTGGGAACGTCTGCGAGAGTGAAATGTCCCATTACTGACATGGGCGCACGCGTGCCGCGGCCGTCAAGCGGGGTGTGCGCCACGACCCCCGACGGGGCGTTCACGGCGAGGCTGGCATCGGGCCCGGTGACGGTCCCGGGCGTTTCCGGCGCGGTGTCGCATACAATCGCCGGCTCATCTCTCGCCGCCGACCGCGGCGGACGGAGCGCGTGCATGAAGAGCCTGTGGAACGACGTCGAGGCGGCCCGCTTCCAGGGAGATCTCGCGCTGCGCGTCTATACGTCCCGGCTGCTCGGGCGCGAGAGCAGCCTCGTCCTTCACGGCGGCGGCAACACCTCGGTGAAGATCGTCGAGCGAAACCTCGTCGGGGAGGAGGAGACCATCCTCTACGTGAAGGGGAGCGGCAGCGACCTCGCGAGGATCGACGCGTCGGGGTTCTCGCCCGTCCGCATGGCCCACCTGCTCGCGCTCGCGAGGCTCCCGTCACTGTCCGATCCGGACATGGTGAACGAGCTGCGGACGCACATGACGCGCGCGTCGGCCCCGACCCCGTCGGTCGAGGCGATCCTCCACGCCCTCCTGCCGTACCGGTACGTCGATCACACCCACGCGGACGCGGTGGTCACCTTCGACGAACTCGCCCGATGCCGTGGAGCGCATCCGCGACGTCTACGGCGACTCGGTGGTGATCCCGTACGTGATGCCGGGGTTCGACCTGGCGCGTCTCTGCGCCGAGCGCTTCGCCGGGGGTCTCGCCCCGCGCACCCTCGGGATGGTGCTCATGAACCACGGGATCTTCTCGTTCGGCGAGACGGCGCGGGAGTCCTACGAGCGGATGATCGCGCTCGTCACGAAGGCCGAGGAGACCGTCGCGGCGGCGGGCGCCCGGGAGCGGCCGGCCGCCGCTGCCAGCGGCTCCTCGGCGCCAGGCCGACCCGAGATCGCGACGCTGCGGCGGGACTCTCGCGGACGGCGGGGTTCCCGATGCTGCTCGCCGTCCACGACGACCCGCGCAGCCTCGCCTTCGCGCGCCGCGCGGACGTCGCCGAGATCTCGCAGCAGGGTCCGGCGACGCCCGACCACGTGATCCGCACGAAGCGCGTCCCGCTCCTCGGGCGCGACGTGGAGCGCTACGCAGCGGAGTACCGGGCCTACTTCGACGCGCATGCGCCGTCGGCGCGCGAGCCGAAGACCATGCTCGACCCGGCCCCCGCGCGTGGTCGTCGATCCGAAGCTCGGCGTCGCCGCCGCCGGCCGGAGCGCCCGCGACGCCGCGATCGTCTTCGACCTGTACGCCCACACCATCGACGTCATCGAGCGCGCCACCGCCCTCGGCGGCTACCGCGCGCTCCCGGCGAACGACGTGTTCGACGTCGAGTACTGGGACCTGGAGCAGGCGAAGCTCCGAGCGGGCGGCAAGCCGCCGGCGTTCGCGGGCGAGGTCGCGCTCGTCACCGGGGCGGCGTCCGGGATCGGCAAGGCCTGCGTCGAGTCGCTCCTGGCGCGCGGGGCGGCAGTGGTCGGCCTCGACCTGAGCCCGGCGATCCGGGAGCTGCACGATCGCCCGGACTTCCTGGGCGTCGTCTGCGACGTCGCGAGCACGGACGAGCTCGGCCGCGCGCTCGACCAGGGCGTGCGCGCCTACGGCGGGCTCGACATGCTCGTCCTGAACGCCGGGATCTTCCCCGGCAGCCGCCGGATCGAGGCGCTCCCGGACGACGAGTGGCGGCGGGTTCTCGGGATCAACCTCGACGCGAACCTCGCGCTCCTGCGCGAGGCGCACCCGCTCCTGAAGCTCGCGCCGCGCGGGGGACGCGTGGTCGTGGTCGGGTCGAGGAACGTGCCGGCCCCGGGCCCCGGCGCCGCCGCGTACTCGGCATCCAAGGCGGCCCTGACGCAGCTCGCCCGCGTCGCCGCGCTCGAGTGGGCGGAGGACGGAATCCGGGTGAACACGCTCCACCCGGACGCCGTGTTCGACACCGGCATCTGGACCCCCGAGGTGCTCGCAGCACGCGCCCAGAGCTACGGGATGACGGTCGAGCAGTACCGGACGAAGAACCTGCTCCGGACGGAGGTCCGGTCCCGAGACGTGGCGGAGCTCGCCGCCGAGCTGTGCGGCGAGCTGTTCGCGAAGACGACAGGCGCGCAGATCCCGGTGGACGGCGGGAACGAGCGGGTGATCTGAGCGCGTCTCGCGAACGTCCACCTGGACGTGGACCTGGACGTGGACGTGGACCTGGACGTGGACCTCGACCTCGACGTGGACCTCGACCTCGACGGGCCGCGATCCAGCGACGCGTCAGACTCGTTCGAGCGACGCCGTCACAGCATCTTCACCGCGAGCAGGTCCTGGACGTCCAGCAGTCCGACGGGACGCCCATCGCCGTCCACCACCGGCACCTGATCGATCGCGGCCTGCCGCAGGACGCGCGTGGCGTCGACCACGAGCGCATCCGGGCGGACCGTGCGCGGGTTCCGGCCCATCGCCGTCGAGACCGGGCGCGCGAAGTCGGTGTCGCCGTGCTCCACGAGGCGGCGCAGATCGCCGTCCGTGAAGATCCCGACGAGCTTGCCCGCCGCGTCCACGACGCTCGCCGCGCCGGGGCGCCCGGGCGTTTTCGTCATGACCGCGACCGCCGCCGAGAGCGGCTGGTCCTCGCGGACGACCGGGTTCGCCTCGGCCTGCCGCATGATCTCGCGCACCTTCATGAGTCCGCGGCCGAGCTTCCCGCCCGGGTGGAACAGCGCGTACTCCTCGCGATCGAAGGCGCGGTTCGCGAGCACCGTCATCGCGAGCGCGTCGCCCACCGCGAGCAGCACCGCGGTCGACGCCGTGGGGGCGAGGCCCATCGGGCAGGCCTCCTCGACGTTGCCGATCGGCACGACCAGGTCCGCCCCTCGCGCGAGCGGGTTCGCCCGGTCCCGCGTCAGGGCCACGATCTGGACGCCCATCTTCTTCAGCGCCGGGAGGAGCCGCAGGATCTCCTCGGTCTCTCCGGAGTTCGACAGCGCGAGGACCACGTCGTCCTTCGCGATCCGGCCGAGATCGCCGTGCGCGGCCTCGGCCGGGTGGACGTACAGCGAGGGGGTGCCGGTGGACGCGAGCGTCGCCGAGATCTTCTGCGCGACGAACCCGGGCTTTCCCATCCCGGTGACGACGACCCGCCCCTTGCAGTCGAGGATCCAGCGGACCGCCTGTCCGAACGGCTCCCCGAGCTGCACCGCACCGATCGCGCTCGCCTCGGCCGAGATCACGGTGCGACCGTACTCGACGAGCTCCTTCGCGCTGCGCCGGGCGCCCTTGGGAGCGCCGCGCCGCGCGAGCTTCACCACACGAGATCCGTCCTCGCGGCGAAGCCGCGCTCCTTCGCCGGGGCCCCCTGGGGGGCGAGATCCGTCCTCGCGGCGAAGCCGCGCTCCTTCGCCGGGGCCCACTGGTGGGCGAGCTTTCGGCCGGCTGCCCATGTCAGTGCGCGTCGGTATAGCATTTTCCCGCCCCTTGCGGCAGCGCGCGCCCGTGCGCTATGCACCGTCTCCGGAGGAAGCATGCAGTTCTTCATCGATTCGGCCGACGTCAGCGAGATCAGGAAGGCGCTCGCCCTGGGCCTGTGCGACGGGGTCACGACCAATCCCTCCCTCGTCGCGAAGACGGGCCGCGCCTTCGGGGACGTGCTGAAGGAGATCGTCGCGCTCGTGCCGGGGCCCATCTCGGCCGAGGTGACCGCGACGGACGCGGAGGGGATGCTCAGGGAGGCGCGCCACTACGCGAAGTTCGGGCCGCAGATCGTCGTGAAGATCCCCCTCATCGTGGAAGGGCTCCGCGCGGTGAAGGTGCTCTCGCAGGAGGGGATCAAGACCAACGTGACGCTGTGCTTCTCGGCCGTCCAGGCGCTCCTCGCCGCGAAGGCGGGCGCCACGTACGTGTCCCCGTTCGTGGGCCGCCTCGACGACATCTCTCAGGACGGGATGGCGCTCATCGCCGACATCGTCCAGATCTTCCGGAACTACCGGTTCGCGACGCAGGTGCTCGTCGCCTCGGTTCGCCACCCGGTGCACGTCCTCGAGGCGGCCAAGATGGGAGCCCACGTCGCGACCATCCCGTTCTCGGTCATCGACCAGCTCGCGAAGCACCCGCTGACGGACGCGGGGCTCAAGAAGTTCCTCGCGGACTGGGAGAAGGTCCCGAAGGACGTGAAGTAGCCGCGCGCCCCGTTCTGCGCCAGATCGCGGTTCCGCACCGGGGGCTGGGCCGGGAGGGAGCCCTCCCCGTGCTCGGCGACGGACGAATGCGCGACCGGGCGCCGTACTGCCGCAAGGACGCAGAAACGCAGATGCCGCGCACTTCCGTGCGTGCCGACGTCGCGCGAGGAAGTCGATCGTGCGCGGCGGCGGGGTTGCTGCGCGGCGTCGTCACGCAAAGTGCGAGGCGGCCAAGGTACTTTGTTGCGTATCCGTCCGCAGCGCACCGATCATCGGGCGTCTCCGACGCCTGCGCGCGGTGTGGGCCCTCCCGGCCGCGCGCCCCCGGCGGATGGCGGCGGCGTGGTCGGGCGCCGGCCCTGCGTGACCCACATCGGTGCGCCGGAACACGCAGTCACGTCCGTCCGGGCGCGCGAGCAGGGGAGGCCCCTCGGCCGCGCGTAGGCGTCGGCACCGCCCCGACCATCGGTGCGCTGCGGACGGACACGGTCGTCAATACTTTAGCCGGGCTTGCACTTTGCGTGACAACGGCGCGCGCCAGTTCCGTGACCCCAGCACGGAATCCTTCCCGCGCGCGACGTTGGCACGCACGGAAGTGCCCGGCCCGTGCGCTTCAAGGCCCCTTCGACCCAGCGCCGCCGGTCGCGCATTCGTCCGTCGCCGAGCACGGCCGAGGGGGCCTCCCCGGCCAGCGCCCGGAGGGGAATGCTCCCTCGAGAGCGTTCCCGCGGTCCGTACC
Organism: uncultured delta proteobacterium; assembly: GCA_963721145.1. Classification (GTDB taxonomy): domain Bacteria; phylum Myxococcota; class Myxococcia; order Myxococcales; family Anaeromyxobacteraceae; genus Anaeromyxobacter. The sequence continues at coordinate 2,451,655 of CAVRIC010000002.1, forward strand.
CCGAGGGAAGTGACGAATCGTCGTGCGCCGCGAAGCGGCGCGTTCTCAGCGGGATGAAAGGAGCCCGCCTCGAATGAATCGAGCATCCGAGTAGCGAGGTCCCCTGCGTGCCGCCGCGAGGCGTCCAGCGAGAAGCGGGGCCAGGATGCCGGTGGGCAGCAACCCACCGGCTGCGAAGCGACGGGCCGTAGCGCGCAGCAAACCCAGACGTAGCCTCGTAAACGCAACGGAGAGGCCGAGCCTCTGATGATTGGGCGAAGGCAACACCCACCGGGCAGTCTCGATGACGCCGGTGGCGCTCTCCCGGGGTATCAGGGACGGCACGCCGCGAAGGGAACGCGCTGAACGCGGGAGGCCTCGACCGGCGCGGTGAAGCGACCGCGACCGCACGCACAAGGCCGCGAGCCGAGGCGGGTGGGCCGGACGAGGAGTCGGACGAGTCCGTAGTACCGACGAAGGCGGCGAAAGCCGCTGGAGGGAAGGGGCTCTACTCGAAGATGCGACCCCTGCAAGGAAGGAGCTGGGGATTGTGGCGACACTAAAAACCCCAGAGAAGCTCCGGGAGCTGCAACGGGCGCTCTACCTACGTGCCAAGAGGGAGCCGAGCTTCCGTGCGTACGCACTGTACGACAAGGTCTTTCGGACGGACGTGCTGGCCCACGCCTACGCGCTCTGCAAGGCGAACGGCGGAGCCCCAGGTCCCGATGGCGAGACCTTCGAGGACATCGAGACGCGCGGCAGCGAGGCGCTGCTGAAGGAGCTGCACGATGAGCTGAAGGCGAAGCGGTACCGGCCTGGTCCGGTGAGGCGGGTGTACATCCCGAAGCTCGGCGGCGGCGAGCGGCCGTTGGGAATTCCCAACATCCGCGACCGCGCCGTGCAGATGGCGGCGAAGCTGGTGCTCGAACCTCTCTTCGAGGCGGACTTCGATAGGGACTCCTACGGATTCCGGCCGAAGCGGAACGCGCACCAGGCACTCGACGCCATCCGCGAAGCACTCGGGCAAGGGATGTGCTGGGTCATCGACGCCGACGTCACGGCCTACTTCGACACGATTCCACACGACCGTCTGATGAAGGCGGTGGCGGAACGAGTCGTGGATGGCGCGATGCTGGCGCTGGTGAAGGCGTTCCTGGAGGCGCCCATCGTCGACGAGCACGATGGTGGACGGCCGAAGCGGAACGCGCAGGGCACGCCGCAGGGCGGGGTCATCTCGCCTCTCCTCGCGAACGTGTACCTGAACCTCCTCGATCGGAACTACCGCAGGCGCGTGGAAGCGGGCAGCCTCGACGGTCGTCTGATCCGTTATGCGGACGATCTCGTCGTGCTGACCCGCCGGCGACCGGACCGAGAAATGGCATGGGTGAAGTACCTCATGTCGCGGCTTGGGCTGACGCTTCACGCGGAGAAGACGCGGATCGTGAACGCCAGGAAGGAGCACTTCACCTTCCTGGGGCACACGCATTTCTGGCGCCGAGGGGAGCTCTACCTCGACATCGGAAAGAAGGCGCGCAGGCGCATCCGCGATGAGCTGCGGCGGAGAACCCGAAGGACGGGGCTCGACCTGGATCAGCTTGTCCAGGAAATGAACCTCTATATCCGAGGAGCCCGGCACTACTACCGCCGGGTGCTGCGCAAGCGGCTCTCCAGCCTGGATCACGACGTCGGCGGCCTCATCGCGCGGTGGTGGAGACGGAAACACACGCTCCGCCGGCCAGCATGGTCGCTCGTGCAGGGAGGCGCGCTCTACAGGCAACACGGGCTCGAACTGTGGAACCTGTCCCCGGCCCTTCGCCCAGCAGACTCAAGGCGCGGGAGGTGAAGATCGAGGGAAGCCGTATGCGGGAAATCCGCAAGTACGGTTTGAGGGGGGGCCGCTGGCGCGCACGTCACAGACGGCGATGCCGGGGTCTATCCCGACAGGACATGCCGGCGGCGCGGCTCACGCGAGCGTCACCCGGAAGAGCCGCCGCTCCACGTCGACGAGGGACGCAGCGAGGTCCTGCCGCGAGAGCTTCATCTGCTCCGCGTACTCCTTCAGGCCGAGGCACTTCTCCGTGAGGAGGCGCACGAGGAGATGGAGCGCCGCGTGCTCTGCAGGGGACTGGAGCCGATGGTCCTCGCGGAGCCGTCGGTCGACCTCTTCGAACTCGCGCAGGAGGTCGAGACGCGCGATCTCCAGGGCGAGGCGGATGACCTCGTCGCGCGGCCGGGCCTCCGCCCCCGCCGCCCAGCGCGCGCGGAGCTCCTCCGAGACCCACTCCACGAACGGGGGCGGCCATGCGCCCAGCTCGACCGCGACCTCCTCCGCGAACCGCTCGAGGATGTAGGTCTTCACCGGCTGCTTCTGCCGGTCGTACAGGAAGTCCCAGCGGCGATCGCGCACCTGCGCAAGTCTAACCCGGCGCGGGAGGGCTCGTACGACGCACTAGGCCGCGTCGGTGTGGGCCCGCCGGCCTGGGCCGACGGCTTCGCGCGTCGCCTTCGAGCGGCCGCCCGCCATCCCCGTGAGCGGACCCCGGACGACCGGCGACTCGGCCTCGGCCAGCCGGACCTCACGGAGGATCACCTCGTACACGCGCTTCCGCACCAGGAACCCGCGGTGGTCCGCGTCGACCTCCACGTTCGAGAGCTGGGGCAGGCCGTGGGTGTCGATGACGCACGAGGGATACGGGGACGCCCCGTCCTGGCGCGACCAGAGCGAGACGAGGCGGACCTGGGACGGCCAGGGGCCGTCGAGCAGCCGGGCGAGGAACGGGCTTCCCGGGATCATCTGGACGAGCGAGCGGGCCAGCAGCGCGATCGGCACCCCGAGCCAGGCCCGCGGAGTCCCGCGGTGCGGCGTCCCGAGCGTCACGACGGCGCGAGTCCGGCGCCACCCGCCGAGCTTCTTCACGTAATACGTCGCGATGAGGCCGCCCTTGGAGTGGCCGACGATCGTGAGCGGGCCGAGACCGGGGTAGCGGGCGTAGATCCGCTCGATCTTCGCCCGCACGAGATCGGCGAGGTCGTCGATGCCGCGCCCGAGGAAGGAGCCGCGCGCCCCGCCGAGATCGAGCGAGAAGACCCCGTACCCGTCGCGGCGGAGACGTCGCTCGAGCACGTCGAAGGTGCGGCGCGAGCTGAACCACCCGTGCAGCAGGAGCACCGGCCGCGGACAGTTCAGGAAGTCCGTCCGCTTTTCGACGCGGTTCTCTGCGCCCGGCATGTCGAGCTCGCTCGCCAGCCGTTCCACCCGGCGTGCGGTCCGACGGATCGCCTTGAGAAGGCCGCCCATCCGTTTCACCCTCCAGCTCCAGCATAGGGAGACCGGCGAGCGGATGCAGGGGGGGCAAGCGGGCAGTGCCGTCCCGTGACACCGCGTCCCGTGACATTGGTACCTCCGGACATCCGTGTCGCGACACGCTGTCGGCGGGGGGCTCACGGGGACGCAACGCACCCCGTCTCTCCGGCATGGACGTACACGCCGTGCTCGGGCTAAGACTCGGACTTCCCGGGAGAAGCTCCGATGCTCGTCGTCATGAAGCCGCACGCCACGCGGGTCGAGATCGACGCCGTCGTGGAGAAGGTCCGAAGCATGGGGCTCGCCGCCCACCCGATCCCGGGCGCCCAGCGTGTCGCCATCGGGGTGACGGGCAACAAGGTCGGCCTCGACCCGGGCCAGTTCGAGACGATGCCCGGCGTGGCGGATGCGATCCGCGTCTCGCAGCCGTTCAAGCTCGTGTCCCGCGAGGTGAAGGAGGAGGACACGGTCGTCGACGTCGGCGGCGTCCCGCTGGGTGGCGGAGAGATCGCCATCATGGCCGGCCCGTGCTCGGTCGAGTCGAAGGAGCAGATCCTGGAGGTCGCGCACGCGGTGAAGGCGGCGGGCGCGCGGTTCCTCCGGGGCGGCGCGTTCAAGCCTCGGACGAGTCCGTACGAGTTCCAGGGCCTCGCCGAGGAGGGGCTTAGGCTGCTCGCCCTCGCCCGGGAGGAGACCGGCCTCAAGGTCGTGACCGAGGTGATGGACGTCGAGACGCTGCCGATGGTGTCGGACTACGCCGACGTCCTCCAGGTCGGCGCTCGCAACATGCAGAACTACTCGCTCCTGAAGCAGCTCGGGTCGGTGCGGAAGCCGATCCTCCTGAAGCGCGGCCCGTCCGCCACCCTGAAGGAGTGGCTCATGGCCGCGGAGTACATCGTCTCGCGCGGGAACTACCAGGTGGCGCTCTGCGAGCGCGGCATCCGGACGTTCGAGACGATGACGCGCAACACGCTGGACCTGAACGCGGTGCCGGTCCTGAAGGCGCTCACGCACCTCCCCGTGATGGTCGATCCCTCGCACGGGATCGGGCTCCGCGCTCACGTCGCGGCCATGGCGCGCGCGGGCATCGCCGCGGGGGCAGACGGGATCATCGTCGAGGTCCACCCGCGCCCGGACAAGGCGCTCTCGGACGGCCAGCAGTCGCTCACCCCGGTGGAGTTCGAGGACCTCATGAAGCAGGTGCGGGTGATCGCGGGCGCCGTGGGACGGAGGGTGTAGCGCGCCCCGGGACGCGCGCGGTAGTCTGCGCGCCTTCGTCAACCGCGGAGCACAGGAGCCGCCGATGTTCATCGCGATGAAGCCCCACGCCACCCAGGCCGAGTTCGAGGCCGTGGTGGAGAAGATCCGTGCGATGGGACTCACCCCGCACCCGATCACCGGCACCGAGCGAAAGGTGGTCGCGGTCATCGGCCCGACCACCGGGCTCGATCCGGACGACCTCTTCGGGACGATGGCGGGCGTCGCCGAGGCGCTCCGCGTCTCGCAGCCGTTCAAGCTCGTCTCGCGCGAGGTGAAGGAGGAGGACACCGTCATCGACGTGGGCGGCGTGCCGCTCGGCGGGAAGGCGATCGCCATCATGGCGGGCCCCTGCTCGGTCGAGTCGCGCGACCAGATCCTCGAGGCGGCCCATGCCGTGAAGAAGGCCGGGGCGACCTTCCTGCGCGGCGGCGCGTTCAAGCCGCGGACGAGCCCGTACGAGTTCCAGGGGCTTCGCGAGGAGGGCCTCAAGCTGCTCGCGGAAGCGCGCGAGCAGACCGGTCTCAAGGTCGTCACGGAGGTGAAGGACACGGAGACGCTGCCGATGGTGGCGGACTACGCCGACGTCCTCCAGGTCGGCGCGCGCAACATGCAGAACTACTCGCTCCTCGAGAAGGTCGGCGCCATCGACAAGCCGATCCTCCTGAAGCGCGGCCTCTCCGCCACGATCAGGGAGTGGCTCATGGCGGCCGAGTACATCGTGTCGAAGGGCAACTTCAAGGTCGCGCTGTGCGAGCGTGGGATCCGGACGTTCGAGACCATGACCCGCAACACCCTCGACATCAACGCCGTCCCGGTCCTCAAGTCGCTCACGCACCTGCCCGTCGTCGTGGACCCCTCGCACGGGATCGGGCTGCGCCCGCACGTCCCCGCCATCGCGCGCGCGGCGATCGCCGCGGGCGCCGACGGCCTCATCATCGAGGTCCACCCGCACCCCGAGAAGGCGCTCTCGGACGGGCACCAGTCGCTCACGCCGGCCGAGTTCGAGGAGCTGATGAAGCAGGCGCGGGTGATCGCGGGCGCGATCGGCCGGCCGATCCTCGCCCGCTAGGGGGTCTCGCGGCGCGGTGACTCCCTCCGGGCGCGGGGCCCTGATGATTCGTCATTCCCTCGGGGTACGGACCGCGGGAACGCTCTCGAGGGAGCATTCCCCTCCGGGCGCTGGCCGGGGAGGCCCCTCGGCCGTGCTCGGCGACGGACGAATGCGCGACCGGCGGCGCTGGGTCGAAGGGGCCTGTGAAGCGCACGGGCCGGGCACTTCCGTGCGTGCCAACGTCGCGCGCGGGAAGGATTCCGTGCTGGGGTGACGGATCTGGCGCGCCGTTGTCACGCAAAGTGCAGGCCCGGCTGAAGTACTGACGACCGACCATGTAGTGACTGGCTCGCCAACGGCAAACCCCTCCATCCCGGTCCGACTTCAACCGGCGGCACACGGTGCACCCCCGCATCGGCGAGCTGTCTCATTCGACCATTCGCGGTCAGAGCCGCATGAGCCGTTGTCCGTCGACGGGCCGCATTCGTATCCACGAGGTTGTCGCGCACCGACTTCGTCGCGACCCTCCCGGTCGTCATCGCGGTCACCGTCTCTGGACAGCTACGTCGATGCCGGGCGAGGCGCCCGGTATGTTCGCCGGCGGCTACTGGGTCTTCACCTCCACGAGCGCACCGCGCAGCGGCTGGTAAGTCGTTCCGTCGCGCCAGAGCGCATACAGGATCCCGGCGAGCTTCCGCGCGAGCGCGATCGTTGCGATCTTGCCGCCACGCCGGCGCGCGATCCCAAGCGCCCACTGGCACATCGGATCCTCTGGCCGCGTGCGCATCGCGGCCCACGCGGCTTGCACCAGCACCCACCGCAGCGCGGCTGGCCCGGCCTTCGTGATCGAGGTGATTCGGCGTCGATCCGAGCTCGAGTCCTCGCCAGGCGCGAGGCCCAGGTACGACTCGACCTGGTGCGCACTCGCGAAGCGGTCCACCCGGTCGATCGCAGCCACGAAGCGCGTTGCGGTGACCTTCGCCACACCCGGCACCGTCATCAGCCGAACGCAGAGCGGGTTCTGCTCGGCCCACTCGCTCACGTCGAGTGTCGCGGACACCGCCGCTTGGTGCAGATACGCCAGCGTCTCTAGTTGCCTCTCGAGATGCCGTGGGACTGGCTCGCCCATCTCCTCGTATCGCTTCCGAACGCGCGCTCCGAGCGTCGCCGCGGTGCAGCCGGGCAGCTTCTTCAGGTTCTGCCGAAGGTATCCGCGGACTGAGTTCACCAGGCCCGTCCTTGACGACACCAGGACATCTCGCATCGCGCAGAGCGACTTCGCTTCCCGCGACCATTGCGAGGGCACATGCACCGACGGCAAGTCCACGCGGCAGGAGACTTCGCTGAGCACCTGGGCGTCGCGCCGATCCGTCTTCGTCTTCCGCGCCCCGACTCCGAGCGATCTGACTAGCGATGCCGGGACCACCCGGACCTCGTGCCCGCACTGCAGCGCGATGTCCGCGATCGCGAACGCCTCGGCGCAGGTCTCCATGATGACGCGCGACTTCGGTCGCTCCAGCGTCTCCCGCAACCGCGCCGTCGCGACCCTCGCTTCGGTGAGGATCTTCCCGTCCTCCGCCCGGATACAGATCTGCGATTCCCTTCCGCCGAGATCGATCGCAACATGCTCCATGACTGGCCTCCTCCTCGTGCGCCTCGAGCGCGTGTACGAGTGACGAGCGACATTTCGCTACGTCGGGAGGACGGAGGCCAGTCACTTCATCGGTTCTTGTCCGTCCGCAGCGCACCCATCGTCGCGGCGGTGCCGACGCCTACGCGCAGCCGAGGGACCTCCCCTGCTCGCGCGCCCGGACGGACGTACGTGTTCCGGCGCACCGGCATTGGTCACGCCGCGCCGGCGCCCGACCACGCCGCTCCGCCCGCCGGGGGCGCGCGGACGGGAGGGCCCACACCGCGCGCAGGCGTCGGAGACGCCCGATGATTGGTGCGCTGCGGACGAATACGCAACAAAGTACCTTGGCCGCCTCGCACTTTGCGTGACGACGCCGCGCAGCAATCCCGCCGCCGCGCACGATCGACTTCCTCGCGCGACGTTGGCACGCACGGAAGTGCGCGGCATCTGCGTTTCTGCGTCCCTGCGGCAGTACGGCGCCCGGTCGCGCATTCGTCCGTCGCCGAGCACGGGGAGGGCTCCCTCCCGGCCCAGCCCCCGGTGCGGAACCGCGATCTGGCGCACAGCGCGGCGCGCAAAATGTTGTGACGAATCATCGTGCGCCGCGAAGCGGCGCGTTCTCAGCGGGATGAAAGGAGCCCGCCTCGAATGAATCGAGCATCCGAGTAGCGAGGTCCCCTGCGTGCCGCCGCGAGGCGTCCAGCAGAAGCGGGGCCAGGATGCCGGTGGGCAGCAACCCACCGGCTGCGAAGCGACGGGCCGTAGCGCGCAGCAAACCCAGACGTAGCCTCGTAAACGCAACGGAGAGGCCGAGCCTCTGATGATTGGGCGAAGGCAACACCCACCGGGCAGTCTCGATGACGCCGGTGGCGCTCTCCCGGGGTATCAGGGACGGCACGCCGCGAAGGGAACGCGCTGAACGCGGGAGGCCTCGACCGGCGCGGTGAAGCGACCGCGACCGCACGCACAAGGCCGCGAGCCGAGGCGGGTGGGCCGGACGAGGAGTCGGACGAGTCCGTAGTACCGACGAAGGCGGCGAAAGCCGCTGGAGGGAAGGGGCTCTACTCGAAGATGCGACCCCTGCAAGGAAGGAGCTGGGGATTGTGGCGACACTAAAAACCCCAGAGAAGCTCCGGGAGCTGCAACGGGCGCTCTACCTACGTGCCAAGAGGGAGCCGAGCTTCCGTGCGTACGCACTGTACGACAAGGTCTTTCGGACGGACGTGCTGGCCCACGCCTACGCGCTCTGCAAGGCGAACGGCGGAGCCCCAGGTCCCGATGGCGAGACCTTCGAGGACATCGAGACGCGCGGCAGCGAGGCGCTGCTGAAGGAGCTGCACGATGAGCTGAAGGCGAAGCGGTACCGGCCTGGTCCGGTGAGGCGGGTGTACATCCCGAAGCTCGGCGGCGGCGAGCGGCCGTTGGGAATTCCCAACATCCGCGACCGCGCCGTGCAGATGGCGGCGAAGCTGGTGCTCGAACCTCTCTTCGAGGCGGACTTCGATAGGGACTCCTACGGATTCCGGCCGAAGCGGAACGCGCACCAGGCACTCGACGCCATCCGCGAAGCACTCGGGCAAGGGATGTGCTGGGTCATCGACGCCGACGTCACGGCCTACTTCGACACGATTCCACACGACCGTCTGATGAAGGCGGTGGCGGAACGAGTCGTGGATGGCGCGATGCTGGCGCTGGTGAAGGCGTTCCTGGAGGCGCCCATCGTCGACGAGCACGATGGTGGACGGCCGAAGCGGAACGCGCAGGGCACGCCGCAGGGCGGGGTCATCTCGCCTCTCCTCGCGAACGTGTACCTGAACCTCCTCGATCGGAACTACCGCAGGCGCGTGGAAGCGGGCAGCCTCGACGGTCGTCTGATCCGTTATGCGGACGATCTCGTCGTGCTGACCCGCCGGCGACCGGACCGAGAAATGGCATGGGTGAAGTACCTCATGTCGCGGCTTGGGCTGACGCTTCACGCGGAGAAGACGCGGATCGTGAACGCCAGGAAGGAGCACTTCACCTTCCTGGGGCACACGCATTTCTGGCGCCGAGGGGAGCTCTACCTCGACATCGGAAAGAAGGCGCGCAGGCGCATCCGCGATGAGCTGCGGCGGAGAACCCGAAGGACGGGGCTCGACCTGGATCAGCTTGTCCAGGAAATGAACCTCTATATCCGAGGAGCCCGGCACTACTACCGCCGGGTGCTGCGCAAGCGGCTCTCCAGCCTGGATCACGACGTCGGCGGCCTCATCGCGCGGTGGTGGAGACGGAAACACACGCTCCGCCGGCCAGCATGGTCGCTCGTGCAGGGAGGCGCGCTCTACAGGCAACACGGGCTCGAACTGTGGAACCTGTCCCCGGCCCTTCGCCCAGCAGACTCAAGGCGCGGGAGGTGAAGATCGAGGGAAGCCGTATGCGGGAAATCCGCAAGTACGGTTTGAGGGGGGGCCGCTGGCGCGCACGTCACAGACGGCGATGCCGGGGTCTATCCCGACAGGCGCGGGGCCGGGGAGGTCTCATCGCCGTGCTCGCGGCGCAGCACGGCGCCGTGACTCCCTCCGGGCGCGGGGGCCGGGGTATGCCCTCTAGGGGCCGGTCCGGATCGCTCCAGCGGCTTGCCAACCCGCCGGGAGGTGTTACCTCCTCCTCATGCGGGCGGAGCGCGTACAGCAGGCGGACAGCCGGGACTTCTCCCTCGAGGGGGGCTGCATCCTGTGCGGCGGCGAGCTCCAAGTCCGGCTGACGCCGGGCGGCGCGCGCACCGTCTGCATGCCCTGCCGCTGGATCTCGCGTCCCCACATGCGGCACGAGGAGGACGGCATCCACGTGGTCCACCCGGCCGGGCTGGTGGGGTAGCGGCGGGCGTCCGGCTACTGCGGCAGCGCGAACACCAGGGTGGTTCCGCGGTGTTCCTCGCTCGTCGCCCAGATGCGCCCGCCGTGCGCCTCGACGATCCCGCGCGAGACGAAGAGGCCCAGCCCGAGCCCGGTGATCTCGCGATGGGCCCGCGCATAGGGCTGAAACAGGTACCCGAGCTTCGTGGCGGGGATCCCCACGCCCCGATCGCTCACGGAGACGAGGACCTCCCGCCCGTCCCTGGTGACCGTCACGTGAATGGGTCCACCCGACGGCGAGTACTTGATGGCGTTGGAGATCAGGTTGTCGACCACCTGGCTCAGGCGCTGGCCGTCCCAGGTCCCGTGGATGGGACCCGGCGTCTCGACGAGGATGGTGTGCCGCTCCGTGGAGAGCTGCTGGGATTCCACGGACCGTGTGACGATGGCCGCGAGGTCGCAGGGAGCCGTGACCAGCGAGAAGCGCTGCGTCTCGATGGCGGTGGCATCGTTCATGTCCTCCACGAGCCGGGCAAGGCGGCGCGACTGGGAGACGATGAGGTGGGCGCGCTTGCGCTCCGTCTCCTCGACCGCCCTGCTCTCCATCGCCGCGGCGTTCAGGGAGAGGACGTTCAGGACGTTCTTCAGCTCGTGGCAGATGCTCGCGGTGAACTCCTCGCGCCGGCGTCGAGCCTCCTCCAGCTCCGCGTTCCGCACCCGGAGCTCGACGTCGAGCTGCTTCTGCCGCGTCACGTCGCGGATCGACTCGATGATCCCCACGACCCGGCCATCCGGATCGCGCAGCGCCGCTCCGACGATGTCCACGAAGCGGGGCGCCCCGGCGCCGTCCATGTGCTCGTGGGTCACGCGCGTGGTCTCGCCCGTCGCGATGACGTCCTCGAGTGGGCAGCGCTCACCGGCGCCGCCACAGGGGACGGGTGACCGGTGGGTGAGCTCGTAGCAGCGGCGCCCCACCACCTGGTCCTCCGTCAGGCCGAGAGCCTGGAGGAACCCCCGGTTCGCCATCAAGACGCGAAAATCCGTGGCGATCACCAGGAGCTGATCGCCGAACGCATCGAGGAATGAGCGACATCCGTCGATCCAGCGAGCGCCCGGCTCGGTTCCCGCCCTCCGCTCAGGCGCTTTCCGCATGGCGCCACGATCTTGCCCGAGGCCACACTGGATGCAACGGGCTGGCAGGACTGCAGTCGCTGCCCAGGGCGATCTGTCACGGTCGGGTCGAGCCCCCGCACGGGCGGGAGGGCGGCGAGCGCCTCGACGCCACGATGCAGCTCCGGCTGCGAACCGGGATCCGCCTAGCGCAGCGCTCGCTTGAGCGATGCGACGAACTTCCTCACCCGCGCCGCCCGCTCGGTGCGCGTCCCTCCCTGGGCGATGCGCTGGACGATCGCGCTCCCCACGACGACGCCGTCGGCGAGCTTCCCCATTCCCTTCGCCTGCTCGGGCGACCCCACGCCGAACCCGATCACCACCGGCACCGGGCTCTTCGCCCGGACGGCCGCCACGTGCGGGCCGATCTCGGCGGGCGCCGACTTTCGCGCGCCCGTGACGCCTGTGACCGAGACGAAGTAGAGGAAGCCGCTCGCCGCGCGCGCCGCCGCCGCGATCCGCTCGGGCCCGGAGGTCGGGGCGAGGAGGAACACGGTCCGGACGCCGTGGGCGGCGAGCACCGGCGCGATCTCGCTCGACTCCTCGGGGAGGAGGTCCGGGACGATGAGCGCGTCCACCCCCGCCTTCTCGCAGTCCCGCGCGAACCGGTCCACCCCGTGCGCGAGGATCGGGTTCAGGTATCCCATGAGCGCGATCGGCACCTGGGAGCGCGCGCGAAGGTGCGCCGCGACCGCGAGCACGTCGCGGGTCGTCGTTCCGGCTGCCAGGGCGCGCTCGGCGGCGTGCTGGATCGTCGGGCCGTCCGCGATGGGATCCGAGAACGGGATCCCGAGCTCGACCAGGTCGGCGCCGCCCTCCGCGCACGCGACCGCCATCGCCTTCGAGGTGGCGACGTCGGGATCGCCGGACATCACGTAGGTCACGAGGGCGGCCTCGCCCGCGGCGCGGCAGCGCGCGAACGTGGCGGCGATCCGGTCGGCGGCCGGGGGAGCGTCGGGGAGCGTCGGAGCGGTGGTCATCGCTTCGTCCTCCGCCGGGCCGCGCTCCGGACGCGCCCCGCGGCCCGCGCGCCGCGGCGCGGCGGCTCCTCGGTCGCGGCGAGCATCCGGCGCACCTGGTCCGCGTCCTTGTCGCCGCGTCCGGAGACGTTCACGACGAGGAGGCCGTTCGCCCCGAGCTCGCGCGCGACCTTCCGCGCCGCCGAGATCGCGTGCGCGGTCTCGAGCGCGGGGATGATCCCCTCCAGGCGCGCGAGATACTGGAACGCCTCGAGCGCCTCGGCGTCCGTCGCTTGCATCAGCGTGAGCCGCCCCTCGTCCTTCAGGAACGAGAGCTCGGGCCCGACGCCGGGATAGTCGAGCCCGGCCGCTGATCGAGTGGGCCTCCGCGATCTGGCCGTGCGCGTCCTGCAGCACGTAGCTCTTCGAGCCGTGGAGCACGCCCGGCGTCCCCTTCGCGAGCGACGCGCCGTGCTTCCCCGACGAGAGCCCGTGCCCCGCCGCCTCGACGGCGACGAGCCGCACCGCGGATCGGCGACGAACGCGGTGAAGATGCCCATCGCGTTGGAGCCGCCGCCGACGCACGCCACGACCGCGTCCGGCAGCCGCCCGGCGACCTCGAGCACCTGCCGGCGCGCCTCGCTGCCGATGACCGACTGGAAGTCGCGCACCAGCGCCGGGTAGGGGTGCGGGCCGGCGACGGAGCCGATGATGTAGTGGGTGTCCCGGACGTTCGTCACCCAGTCGCGCAGCGCCTCGTTCATCGCGTCCTTGAGCGTGCGCGAGCCGGACTGGACGGGGATGACCCGCGCCCCGAGGAGCTGCATCCGGAAGACGTTGAGCGCCTGCCGCTCGACGTCGAGCGCGCCCATGTAGACGTCGCACGGGAGGCCGAAGAGCGCCGCCGCGGTGGCGGTCGCGACGCCGTGCTGGCCCGCGCCGGTCTCGGCGATGATCCGCCTCTTGCCCATGCGCCGCGCGAGCAGCACCTGGCCGAGCGTGTTGTTGATCTTGTGCGCGCCGGTGTGGCAGAGGTCCTCGCGCTTCAGGAGGACGCGGCAGCCGCCCGCGTCGGCCGACATCCGGCGCGCCTCCGAGAGCGGGGTCTCGCGGCCGGCGAAGCGCGTCAGCAGCTCGTCCAGCTCGCTGCGAAAGGCCGGGTCCTCGCGGGCGGCGAGCCACGCCGCCTCGAGCTCGTCGAGCGCGGGGACCAGGGTCTCCGGCACGAACCGGCCGCCGTACGCGCCGAAGCGCCCGCGCGCGCCGGGGACCATCGCCGCCGTCATGCCTCGCCTCCTTGGCGCGCCGGATGAACAGCTCCATCCGCGCGAAGTCCTTCACCCCGGGGGCCGACTCGACGCCGCTCGCCACGTCCACCCCGAGCGGCTGCACCGTGCGCACCGCGTCGGCGACGTTGTCCGGCCGGAGCCCGCCGGCGAGCAGCACCGGCAGCTCGCGCGCCACCTCGGACGCGAGCGACCAGTCGAAGCCCCGCTCCGCTGCCGCCGTAGCCGGGGGAATCCGCGTCGAGCAGGAACGCGCGCACCTCGTACGAGGCGAGCTGCGCGAGCGCGTGCGGGGCTCCCCACCCGGATCGCCTTCACGACCGGGACCGGGATCGACACGCACAGCGCGGGCGGCTCGTCGCCGTGGAGCTGCACGGCGCGGACCCCGGACGCGGCGACTGCGGCGAGCACCTCGTCGCGGGTCGGGTCGACGAACACGCCGACGGTGGCGACGCCGGGCGGGATGGACCGCACGATCTCGCCGGCCGCCTCCGGCGCGATGAAGCGCTTCGAGCGCGGCCAGAAGTTGAAGCCGAGCGCGTCGGCGCCGAGGCGGGCGGCCGCGAGCGCGTCCTCGAGCCGCGTCACGCCGCAGATCTTCACGCGGACGTCGCGCGCGGCGGCGGCCCGATCGAAGAACGCGTTCACGCCGTCATCTCCCGGAGGAGCGCGCCGGGGTCGGCGGCGCGGACGAGCGCCTCGCCGACGAGCAGGTTCGCCGCGCCGGCGCGCCGGAGCCGCCGCGCGTCGGCGGCGGTCCGCACGCCGCTCTCGGCGACGCCACGCACGTCGGCCGGCAGGCGCGGCAGGAGCCGCTCCGAGACGGCGAGGTCCACGGCGAACGTCTTGAGGTTTCGGTTGTTCACTCCGACGATGCGGGCGCCCGCGCCGAGCGCGGTCTCGACCTCCGCCTCGTCGTGCGACCTCCACCAGCGCGGCCAGGCCGAGCTCGCCGCACGCGTCGAGGAGGCGCGCGCAGCGTCGCCGGCTCGAGCGCCGCCACGATGAGCAGGGCGGCGTCCGCGCCGTGCGCGCGGGCCTCGAGGAGCTGGTAGCTCGTCGACGACGAAGTCCTTGCGCAGGAGCGGCACGTCGACCGCGTCGCGCACCGCGGCGAGGTCGGCGAGGGATCCGCCGAACCCGGGCCCGTCGGTGAGCACCGAGATGGCCGCCGCGCCCGCGTCGGCGTAGGCGCGCGCCTGGGCGACCGCGTCGAGGCCGGCGCGGATCGCGCCGGCCGACGGGCTCGCCCGCTTCACCTCGGCGATGATCCGCGCCGGCTCGCCCCGGCGCGAGAGCGCCGCCTCGAACCCGCGCGGCACCGCCCGGTCGCGTGTGCGCGCGCGGAGCTCCGCCTCCGGGACGGCGCGGCGCGCCGCCTCCACCTCGTCGCGCTTGCGGGCGAGGATGTCGGCGAGGAAGGTCATGCCGCGGTCGGCTCACGGCGACGAGTCGCGACAGCTTCTCGGCGGCCGCGCCGCGGTCGATCGAGTCCGCGGCCAGCTTCACGCCGGCCGTGAGGTCCTTCGCCGCCCCGGCGCAGACCAGGGCCGCCGCGGCGTTCGCGAGCACCGCGTCGCGCGGCCCGCCGGCCTGGCCGGAGAGGACGTCGCGCAGGATGCGGGCGTTGCGCTCGGCGTCGCCGCCCGCGATCTCCGCCTCCGGGTGGCGCCGCAGGCCGATGTCCTCGGGCAGCATGGCGTAACGGTCGGTGGCGCCCGCCTTCACCTCGCACACGTGGGTCATGCCGGTGACGGCGATCTCGTCGAGCCCCTCGCCGTGGACCACGAAGGCGTGGGCCGCGCCGAGCGCGGCGAGCACCCCGCCGATCACCGGCACCCAGCGCGGCTCGTAGACGCCCACGACCTGGTGCCGCGCGCCGGCCGGGTTCGCGAGCGGCCCGAGCAGGTTGAAGACGGTCCGGATGCCCAGCTCGCGCCGGATGCCGGCGACCGCCTTGAAGGCGGGGTGGAGCCGCGGCGCGAAGAGGAAGCCGATGCCGACCTCCGCGATGCAGCGCTCCACCGTCTCCTTCGCGGCGTCGACGTTGACGCCGAGCGCGCCGAGGACGTCGGCCGAGCCGGAGCGGGACGAGACGGCGCGGTTGCCGTGCTTCGCCACCGTCACGCCCGCGCCCGCCACGACGAACGCCGCCGTGGTCGAGATGTTGAAGGTGTTCCGGCCGTCGCCGCCCGTCCCGCAGGTGTCGACGAACACGGCCTTCTCGACGTGGACGCGGTCCACCCGCGCCCGCATCACCTCCGCCGCGCCGGTGATCTCGTCCACCGTCTCGCCCTTCAGCCGGAGCGCCGCGAGGAACGCCCCGACCTGCGCGGGGGTGGCGTCGCCGTCGGCGATCTCGGTCATCACGGCGGCCATCTCCGCGCGCGTGAGGTCGTGGGACGAGATGAGCTTCTGCAGCGCCTGCTGGATCACCGGACACCTCCCGCCGCGACGCGCGCGACCCAGTTGCCGAGGAGCCGCTTCCCCTCCCCGGTGAGGATGGACTCAGGGTGGAACTGGACGCCCTCGACGTCGAGGGTCCGGTGCCGGAGCCCCATGATCTCGCCCTCGTCGGTCCAGCTCGTCACCTCGAGGACGGCGGGCAGGGTGTCGCGCTCGACCACGAGCGAGTGGTAGCGCCCCGCCTCGAACGGCGAGGGCAGCCCGGCATAGAGTCCTGCGCCCGTGTGCCGGACCGGGCTCGCCTTGCCGTGCACGATCCTGAAGTTTCGCACGACCTTGCCGCCGAACGCCTGCCCGATCGCCTGGTGCCCGAGACACACGCCGAACACTGGCAGCTCGCCTGCGAGCGCGCGGATCGCCTCGAGCGTCACCCCGGCCTCGTCGGGGGTGCACGGCCCCGGCGAGAGGACGAGCGCGTCGGGCCGCTCTGCGCGGATCCCGGCCACGTCGATCGCGTCGTTCCGGAAGACCTCGACGTCGGCGCCCAGCTCCCCCAGGTACTGCACGAGGTTGAAGGTGAAGGAGTCGTAGTTGTCGATCAGCAGGAGGCGCACGGCGCGCGGCGGCGGCGCGGCGACGGGCTCGTGCTCGCGATGGCTCATCGGCGGCCTCCGCCCGCGGCGAGGCGGCGACGGCGGGCCGGGCCGGCGCGGGCCGTGCGCCGCGACGGCGGCCGCGCGACGGCATCGAGGACGCGCGACTCGGCCTGCGCGACGGCGGTGAACACCGCCCGCGCCTTGTTGAGCGTCTCCTGGTACTCCGTCTCGGGCACCGAGTCGTAGACCAGGCCGCCGCCTGCCTGGACGGAGACGCGACGCCCGTGCGCCATCAGGGTCCGGATGGCGATGCACATCTCCATGTCCCCGCGGCGATCGAAGTAGCCGACCGCGCCGGCGTACGGGCCGCGCCGCGCCGGCTCCAGCTCGTCGATGATCTCCATCGCCCGCACCTTCGGCGATCCGGACACGGTGCCCGCCGGGAAGCCGGCGCGGAGCACGTCCACGGCCGAGAGCCCATCGGCGAGGCGTCCCTTCACCTCGGAGACGAGGTGCATCACGTGCGAGTACCGCTCGACCGTCTTGAGCTGGGTGACCCGGACCGAGCCGATGGCCGAGACCCGCCCCACGTCGTTCCGGCCGAGGTCCACGAGCATCACGTGCTCGGCGTTCTCCTTCGGATCTGCGCGCAGCTCCGCCTCGAGCGCCTGGTCCTCCGCGGCGTTCGCGCCGCGGGGGCGCGTGCCGGCGATGGGGCGAAGGGTCACCTCGCCTCCCTGGAGCTTCACCAGCGTCTCGGGCGAGGAGCCCGCCAGCGCGCGGTCCCCGTCCTGCAGGAAGAACAGGTACGGCGACGGGTTCACGCGCCGGAGCGCCCGGTAGATGTCGAACGGCGCCGCGGACACCTCCGCGTCGAAGCGCTGCGCGAAGACGATCTGCTGGCAATCGCCGGCCTGGATGTACTCCTTCGCGCGCACGACCGCGGCGAGGTAGTCGCGCTTCGCGATCCTGGGCGCGAGCTCGGCCGGCCGCGAGACGCGCCGCGGGCGCCGGTCCACGAGGGGGCGCGCGAGCTCGCGCAGGCGCGCACGGATCCGCCGCAGCGCGCGCTCGTACAGCGCGCGGGGATCGTCGCCGGTCCCGCAGCGGACCTCGCAGATGACATGGAGGGAATGGCGGAGGTTGTCGAAGGCGACCACCTCGTCGAAGTCCATGAGGAGCACGTCCGGGAACCCGAGCTCGTCCGGCTTCGAGATCGGGACCCGCGGCTCGAACAGCCTCACCGCGTCGTACGAGACGTGGCCGACGAGGCCGCCGGAGAAGGGCGGACAGCCCGGGACCCTCACCGCCCGGTGCGTGGCGAGCGCGGTCCGGATCGCCGCGATCGGGTCGCCCGCATCGCCGAGCTTCCAGCGGAGCACCGTGCGCGGCGCCGCGCCGAGGAAGGAGAAGCGAGCGCTCCGCTCGCCGCCCTCGACCGACTCGAGCAGGAACGCCCGCGGCTTCCCGTGCGCGAGCTTCAGGAACGCGGAGACGGGCGTCTCGGTGTCCGCGTCCACCTCGACGCGCACGGGGACGGCGCGTCCGGGCTTGCAGAGGGTGAGGAACGTCCGGAGGTCGGGAACGGGCCGCACGTCACCGGCGCCAAAGAAACACCGTCATGCGAGCACCCGGCGCTCGGGCCCGGCGACCTCGACCGCGTCCTTCGCGACGATGCGGTTCTGCCGGTCGACGAGGACCACCGCCGGCTCGTGGGCGCGCGCCTCGCACTCCTCGAGCTCGGCGAACGTGGCGAGGATCACCATGTCGCCCGGCCTGTTGAGGTGCGCCGCCGCGCCGTTGATGCAGATCACGCCCGACCCGCGCTGGCCCTTGATGGCGTAGGTCTGGAGCCGCGTGCCGCGCGTGATGTTCCAGATGTGCACGGCCTCGTAATTCCAGATGCCGGCCGCATCCATGAGGTCCTCGTCGATCGTGACGGACCCCTCGTAGTCGAGGTCGGCGTGCGTCACGGTCGCGCGGTGGATCTTGGACTTGAAGAAGGTCCGGCGCATGGGAAGGATTTTTCTTACACGCCCGAGCGCTCCTGCGCAAGGCTCCCCGGAGCGATGGTGACCCCCTTGCCCTCCCCCGCGCGGTCATGTCTCACCCTTTGCGCCCTCCTCGCCGCCTGCGCGCCGCGGCTCGCGACCCGGCGGCCAGGTCCCGAGCCCGGGTTCGACCCGGCGCGCGCCCGAGCCGAGGTCGACTGGCTCGCGGATCCGGCCCGCACCGGCCGCGGCGTCGGCACGCCCGGCGGCCCGCAGAGCGTCGCCTGGATCGCGGATCGGCTCGCGGAGGCGGGGCTCCGGCCCGCCTTCGACGGCGGGTTCCTCCAGCGGTTCGAGGCGCCGTTTCGCGCGACGCTCGGCGACCGGAACGCGCTCACCGTCGGGGACGGCGCTCCGGCGCTCGGGACGGGCTGGATTCCGTTCGGGTTCAGCGACGACGGCTCGGTGGAGGCGGAGCTCGTGTTCGCCGGGTACGGGATCACGGCGCCGGAGCTCGGGTACGACGACTACGCCGGCCTCGACGTGAACGGAAAGGTGGTCCTCGTCGCGCAGGACTTCCCGCGCGAGCACGATCCGGCGTCGCCGTTCCGGGACCCCCGCGCCTACCGCCACGGCGAGTGGCGAACGAAGGCGATCAACGCCCGCGAGCACGGGGCGGCGGCCATCGTCGGCCTGCGCGATGTGTGGGCGCACCCGGGGAAGGACGAGCTTCCGCCCTGGCGCGGCCAGGTCTCGTCGCGGGCAGGGCTCCTCGCCGCGCGCACGACCGCCGAGGCGCTCCGCGCCGGCGGAGTGGACGTCGTCGCGCTCGCCGCGGCAAGCGCGACGGATGGACGCCCCCACTCTCGCCCGCTCGGCGTGCGGGCGCGCATGCAGGTGGAGGTCCGGCACGAGCGGGCCGAGACCGCGAACGTCGCCGCGGTGCTGCCGGGGAGCGACCCCTCCGTCGCGGGCGAGTGCGTGGTGGTGGGGGCGCACCACGACCACCTCGGCTTCGGCGGAGACGCGTCGCTCGCCCCGGAGCAGGTCGGCACGGTCCACCCCGGCGCGGACGACAACGCGAGCGGCGTGGCGGCGCTCCTCGCGGTGGCGCGCGCCGCGGCGGCGGCCGGGCCGGCCCGCCGCACCCTGCTCTTCGTCGCGTTCGGCGCGGAGGAGCTGGGCGTGCTCGGCTCCTCCGAGCTCGTCCGCGCCCCGCCCGCGGCGTGCCCCGTCGAGCGGATGCAGCTCATGGTGAACCTCGACATGGTCGGCCGCCCGCGCGGCGGAAAGGTCTACGTGGACGGCGCGGACAGCGCCCGCGGCCTGCGCGACGTCGTGCGCGCGCTGGCGAAGGCGCCGCCCCGCCTGCCCCTCACCCTCGCGTTCGGCGGCGACGGCTACGGCCCGTCGGATCACACGAGCTTCTACGCGAAGGGGGTTCCGGTCCTCTTCCTCTTCACCGGCGCGCACGCCGACTACCACCGGCCGAGCGACACCCCCGAGAAGATCGACGCCGAGGGGCTCGCGGCGATCGCGCGCCTGGCCTCGCGCGTGGCGCGAGAGGCCGCCGAGCGCGACGGGCGGCTCGTGGTGGTGCGCTCCGTCGCGGCGCCCCCACGCGAGCGAGGCGACCGCGGCTACGGCGCCTACCTCGGCGCGGTCCCGGACTTCGCCGAGCGGAAGGAGCCCGGCGTCGCCATCACCGGGGTGCGCCCGGGGAGCCCGGCCGAGCGGGCGGGGCTCGCGGGCGGAGACGTCATCCTCCGCGTCGGCACGACGAAGCTCCTGACCCTCCAGGATCTCGCGTTCGCGCTCCGCTCGCACAGGCCGGGGGAGGAGGTCGACGTCGAGTGGGAGAGGGCAGGGGAGAAGAGGGCCGCGAAGGTGAGGCTGGAGGAGCGGAGGTGAGGGTCGCGCCGCCCTCACGGATTGTGGCCCTCCGGCAACCACGGTACCGTTCCTCCTCCGGTGCCTTCCCCCCTCGCCGCCCGCCGTCTCGAGGTGCACTCCGCCGCGCGCGCCGATCTCTCCGGCTTCCTGCGCTTCGAGCGCGAGAGCCTGCGGTTCTCGCTCGGGACCTCGCTCGCGGATCTCGCCATCCCCGTCGAGATCGCCGAGGACGCCCGCGCGATCATCCGGGCCGCGGCGACCGAGCTGGCGCTCCTGCTCGCGACGCATCACCGCGCCTTCGTCCTGGCGGACGACGTGGACCGTCTCATCCTGCGGGAGGAGTACGCGAACCTCCCGGTCGTGGCGGGGACCTTCGGGCCCTCGGTTGGCGGACCGGATCTCCGCGCCGCTGCGCAGCTCGCGCCGGCGATCCACCCCGCGCTCACCGGAGGGCTCGTCACGGCGTGGATGGGCAAGGGCGGCAGGGGGCGCTCGCTCGTGGCGCTCTGGATCGAGCTGCTCCGGCGCGCGTTCGAGGAGATGGGCGGGACGCGCGGCCGCGAGCAGACCCCGCTC
Organism: uncultured delta proteobacterium; assembly: GCA_963721145.1. Taxonomy (GTDB): domain Bacteria; phylum Myxococcota; class Myxococcia; order Myxococcales; family Anaeromyxobacteraceae; genus Anaeromyxobacter. Next base: position 2,472,593 of record CAVRIC010000002.1, read on the forward strand.
GTCGTCGCGCTCGCGTTGAGCGCCGAGATGGGGCGCGCCGACGCCCACATCAGGGAGTGCCTCCCGGCGCCGCCGCTCGACCGCTACCTGCGCGCCGCCGTGCTCGCTGCGACCTGGCTCGCCGCGCGCACGGGCCTCGCCCGCGCGTGGCGAGATGCGGGGCGCGGCGTCGACGACCCCCTCCTGCTCCGGATCGAGGCGGCGCTCTCGCCCGCGGCGCTCCTCGGGAGCCGCAGCGCGATCGTGGCGAGCGGGACGACGCTCTACGGCTGCGACCTGTCCGCGGGGATCCCGCGCGCGGACGAGATCACCGCGCGGCTGGTGCAGGGCGGAGACGCCGAGTCCGTCCCGGCGGAGATCGCGGCCGCGCTGGGCGCGGACGAGGACCTCGCGCGGCGCGCGGAGCAGTCGGTCGCCGTCGGGCGGCTGCGCGAGGTGCTCGGGGCGGCGATCACGGCTGCCGAGGCGGCGGAGGGAGGGCAGGGGGCGGAGTGGCTGCGGGCGCTGCTCTGCGCGCCGGGCGCGCTCGGAGCCGTGGTGGCGGACGACGAGCAGCGCGAGGCGCTCACCTCCCAGCTCGCCGCGATACGGGCGGGAGGCGACGGCCGCGGCCCGCTCGACGGCGCGGTGCGGATCCTCGAGGCGTGGAAGCGGAAGGAGCCGGCACGCGCGCTTGGGCTCGATCGCAGGGCGGCGCGGAGCGAGTACGCCGCGGCCGCCGCCGCCCTGCTCGCCGATCTCGTGGTGGAGCGGCTCGCGGCGACGGCGCGGCGCGCGGTGTCGTTCCGGACCGGGCACGAGGCGGAGGGCGGGACCGACCTCGAGTGGGAGGCGGGGCGGCTGTACCGGCTCTCAGGCCGCGGCGGCGCGATCCTGCGCGAGCGGGAGCGGCGGCCGGTGGGGCACCTCTTCGCGGACGTGAAGGACTTCACGCGGCGCACGGCGCTCCTCGGCGAGGCGTCGATGGCGGAGTTCCTGCGGAACGAGTTCTACGTCCCGATCCTCACCGCTGCGAAGGAGCACTTCGGCGGGATGCAGCACCTCGCCGACCGGGGCGGGGTAGAGCTCAACAACCTGCTCGGCGACGCGATCAGCTTCAGCGGCCGGATCGACGAGATGGTGGCGCTCGCGAAGGCGATCCGCGCGCTCTTCGAGGCGTACGCCGCCCGCCTCGCGCGCGAGATCTCCAGCGAGGTCGTGGCGCGCCAGATCGCCGGCATCGAGCACCAGCTCGCGGGGGCGCTCCGGGAGGCCGGCGCCGCCCGCGCCGCGCACGAGGCGGCGCTCGCGCGCGCGCCGGCGGGGATGCCCCAGCACGCGGCGCTCGCCGCGATGGCCTGGCGCGCACGCGCCGAGGAGACCCGGCTCACCGCCGAGCGCGACCACGCGCTCGCGCGCGCCAAGGGCGAGGTCCTCGAGGCAGGCGTGTTCGTCTCGCACGGGCAGGCCCCGCTCGTGGTCGTGATCGAGGACGAGGTCTTCGGACGGAACCGGGTGGCCATCGCCGACAAGATCAACGAGTCCGCCCGCGGCACGGCGCGTGCGGCCTCGGCGCGCGTGCGAGCCGACGCGGCGCTCGCGCGGGAGCGGATCCGCCGCGGCGCCCCGGCCCTCGAGCACGCGTTCAGCGTCTTCACCGGAGAGCCCGTGCAGCTCGCCATCCCGCCGGAGGCGGAGGATCACGCCATCCGGCTCTTCCGGGCCGGAGACGGCCCCGGCGCGATGCGCGCGCTCGCGGCCGCCGTTCGCGACGGGGTCGAGGCGGCGGCGCGCGCGGGCGAGCGGCCGGGCGACGTGTACAACAGCGGCGCCGCGCTCTCGCAGGAGGCGCTCGAGGCGTTCCTCGCCGAGGTCGGCTCGGGGCGGGTGGTCCGCCGCATCGCGCTCGATCCGGAGCAGATCCCGGGGCCCCTCCGGGAGCGGTTCTTCTATGGCGAGGAGGCGCTCACGCTCGTCGCGTGCTTCCACCCCCACGGGCGCCTCTCGGAGCTGTTCCGGCGCGTCGGGACCGCCGCGTTCAAGGGGCTCGGCGGCGTCGTCGTGTGGGAGCTGTGCGCCGACGGCGGGGGCCCAGGCGCGCTCGCCGGAGCGCTCGCCGCGGGCTGGTTCCGGGGCGGGGGCGGAGGGTAGCCCGCTCAGCGGTGCGCGTACGACGTCGTCCCGGAGATCCGGCCGCTCACCTCGTCGAACATCTTGGGCTCGGTGACGAACGCCCGCAGCGCGCCGGAGAGGACGAGCTTCACGAACAGGTGGTCCGCGACGTGCGTGAGCGGCGTCTGTGCGGCGAGCAGCTTGCGCGCGCCCTCGAGGGACACGGCGTACGCGTAGGTCCCGTCGTGGTACCCGGCGCGGCGCAGGTTCGCGGAGTACGGGCGCGGGTGGAGCCGGAGCGCCTCCCCCGTCCGCCACGGCACGAGCCGGAACGGCGAGAGCGCCACGTACAGGAGCCGCTTCACGCGCTGCCAGGGGCGGACGCGCTCGAACCGCGTGTAGCCGAGGTAGACGAGGTCCCACTCGTCCGGGAGCTGCCCGAGCGCGGCCGGGAGCAGGGCGACGTCCTCCGCGCGCGGGGCGACATCGTCCTCGAGCACGATCGCCCTGCGGATGCCGGACCGGACGATCTCCTCGTACACCTGGCGGTGCGAGAGCGCGCAGCCGACCTCGCCGGGCTCGAGCGGGCGGGGCTTGCCGGTGAGGCGGGGCCGCCCGCGCCAGGAGGCGAGCCGGCCGTCGCGCTCGAGCGCCTCGAGGACCAGGTTCGCCTTGTCGGCGCCCATGTGGAGCTCGTGCTCGAGCCCCCGCAGCGCCTCGCGGACGTGCGCGTGCCGCTCGACGGCGCGCGCCAGGGTGACCACGAACACCCGATCGGCCCACCCGTTCAGGAACTCGAACGCGGCGCTCGCTGCAGCCGAAGGCCCCGGCGCCGCAGCGCCGTTAGTCACTTGCCGAGCTTCCGGTCGATGATCGGCTTCAGGGTCTGGAAGGGCACCGCCCCCTCGACGCGCTCGCCGTTCACGAACAGCGTCGGCGTGGCCTCGGCGCCGATGCGGGTCGCGAGCCGCTGGTCCTCCTGGATCCGCGTGCGGGCCCGGCCCGATCGGACCGACTCCTGGAACCGGCGAACGTCCAGCCCGATCTCCTTCGCGAACCGCACGTACGCGTCGGGCGAGAGCTCGCGCTGGCCGGCGAAGAGCCGGTCGTGCATCTGCCAGAACTTCCCCTGCTCGCGCGCGGCCTCTGCCGCCTCCGCCGCAGGGAGGGCGTTCGGGTGGAACGGGAGCGGCTGGTGCTTCCAGACGATCCGCACCTTCTCGCCGTAGGCGCGCTGCACCTCGTCCAGCGTGGGCGTCACGCGGGCGCAGAACGGGCACTGGAAATCCGAGAACAGGACGATCGTGACCGGCGCCCGCGCATTTCCACGGGCGGGGTCGTCGGGGCGGACGTCGATCGCGGCGGCCGCCTGGCTGGGCACGCCTGCCTGCGCGGGCGCGGCGGCCGCGCCGGAGGAGACGTTCGCCTTGCAGGCGCGGTCGTAGAAGCCCGGGCCCGGCCGCTGCCCGGCGAGGAGCTGGTCGGCCTTCTTCAGCTCCTCGTCCGCCACCGCCCGGAGCCGCTCGACGGGCTGCGCGCCGACGACCTGGCGGCAGTTGAAGAACATGGTCGGGGTGCCGTTCGCCCCCACCTGCCCCGCGAGCTTCTGGTCGTCCTGGATGCGCGCCTCGCCGCGGCGCGCCGCGAGCGCCTGATCGAACCGGCGCGCGTCGAGGCCGATCTCACGGGCGTACCGCGAGAAGACCTCCGGGCCGAGCGCGCGCTGATCGGAGAAGAGCTTGTCGTGCATCGGCCAGAACTTGCCCTGCTCGCGCGCGGCCTCGGCGGCGAGCGCCGCCGGGATCGCCTGAGGGTGCATGGGGAGCGGCTGGTGCTTCCAGACGATCCGGACCTGGCCGGGGTACGCCTTCTCGAGCTCCGCGAGCGTCGGCTCGACGCGCCCGCAGAACGGACACTGGAAGTCGGAGAAGACCACGATGGTGAGCTTCGCGTCGGCGGGTCCGCGGGCCGGATCGTCGGCGCGGAGCGGCACCGCGCGGTAGAGCGACGGCGGGGCGGGGGGCGGCACCGCCGGCGCGGAGGGCGCCTCGGGCGCGGCGGCACCCTGCGCGGGGGCGACGTACACGGGGGCGGTGGCGCCGCGCTCCACGATGGACGCGTAGACCCGGGCCGCCGGCGTTCCGCCCTGGACGGCCGCCTCCGCCTTCTTGAGCTCCTCGTCGATGAGCGCCTGGAACGCGGCGAACGGCTGGGCGCCGGAGATCTTCCGCCCGTTCACGAAGAACGACGGCGTCGCGGGGGCGCCGACGGACTGCACCAGCCGCTGGTCGCGCTCGATCCGATCCTTGTGGCGGCCGGAGGCGAGGGCGTCCTTCACCTTCGCCGGGTTCACGCCGGCATCCTTCGCGGCCTGGAGGATTGTCGCCTCGTCGAGCCCCGTCGCGGCGAAGAGCGCGTCGTGCATCGCCCAGAACTTCGCGTCTCCGCCCTGCGCGCGGGCCTCCTCCGTGGCGATCGCCGCGGGGAGCGCGCGCGCGTGCATCGGGAGCGGGTTGTGCTTGAAGACGAAGCGGACCTTGCCCCGGTACGTGTCCTCGATCTGCTTCAGCGTCGGCACGACACGCTTGCAGAACGGGCACTCGAAGTCGCTCGACTCGACGATGGTGACGAGGGCGTCGGCGGGGCCCTTCACGGGCGAGTCGTCCACCGGCACGCGGTAGACCGCGCGCGGGTCCTCGGTCGGGCGCTGCGGGCGTTGCGGCGCGACGGTCGGAGGCGTGCGCGACGGCGCGCGGGCAGGAGAGGTCACTCCGTTCGCCGCCCACCCGAGCGCGAACCCGACGACGAGCGCGAGAAACCAGCTGACGTGCTGCTTCATGGCGCGGCGACTCCTGTTTTCTGGACCCCGGCGGTTTAGCAGGAAACGCGTCAGAGCGCGAGGGTCGCGACGCCGAGCAGGACGAGCTCGGACTCGCGCTCGGAGCTTCCGGGGAACAACCCACGGCGCGTGTAACTGTTCCAGCGGAGCGCGACATGGAAGACCGCCGCCCGCCGGAGGACCGGGTAGCCGAGGCTGCCCTCGCCCGCCAGCATGAGATCCGGCTCCTTCCACATCTTCATGACGTCGCCCTGGAACGAGAGCAGCACGGTGGGCGGCAGGAGCACCGTGTACCGGAGCCGTGCGGCGCTCGCCGCGGCGGGTCGATCCGACTCGGTCGCCCACTCCGCGCTGTGCCGGATGTGTGCGTCTCCGCGATAGTGGACCCACGCCCCCTCGATCGGAGAGAGGTAGTAGGTGAGCCGCATCGTGTCGCCGGCGAGCGCGAACGAGCCCTCGAAGCACGGGAGCGTGGCCACCTGCGCGAGGGTCCCGACGCCGAGCGCCGGATACCGCCCGACCTCGACGCGCCCGATCACGAAGCGGAGCTCCCGCGGCCCGAGCATGTAGGCCGCCTCGGCGTCGCCGTCGGACGGCACGTAGATGTCACGCTCGCCCCCGGTGAAGAGTCGGATCCGGAGCCGCGCGGCACGCCCGTAGCCCTCGGTCCAGAGCCCGTCGGCCTGGGCGCCGAAATAGAGGAGGACCCGCGCGTTCCGCCGGTCGTCCGAGAGCCGCAGGCCGCCGAGCTTCCCGGCCACGCCGCTCGCGAGCGCTCCACGCCAGCGCGAGGTGGCCTCGTCGGGCTGGAGCGGCGCGGCCTGCGACCCTGCGGGCGCGATTGGGGTCTCGCCGATCGTGGCAGGCCGCTCCGGCAGGGCGGCGACCGCGGCGCGAGCGTGCGGCGGCGGCGGTGGCGGGAGGACGTCCCGGGCGGCGGCGGCGGCGGGGGCGGCAACGGCGAGGGCGACGACCCAGGCCCGCAGTCTCATCTCGTCTCCGGAGCTCCGCCGCGAGCGCGCGGCGCGCGTGCGATGGCGTGCCATCGCGGGATCAGAAGCGGAACGACGCTCCCCCGCGGAGCAGCAGCGGAAGGCCGGCCCCGGCCGCGAGCTTCGCGCCGGTGTCGACCTCCGCGTAGAGCCCGAGCAGGCCCGTGAGCCGGACCTCGGCGGCGACGCCGAACAGCAGCCAGCGCCACCCGAAGTCGCGGTCCCGCGAGTTCGCCGCGTCGAGGGCGACGCGGAGCTGGATCGGGTACCCGGGGAGGCTGAGCCTCAGGCCGGGCCGGAGCGCCACGTGCGAGTCCGGGGCGACGCCGAGCGCCGCCGCCAGCTCGGGCCTGAGGCCGAGGCGGGGGATCTCCCAGCCCACCGACGCCTCCAGCTCGAACACGCCGGCCTTCCCCGAGTCGAGGCCCAGCTCGCCACCTCCACCGAGCGAGACCGTCGCCGCCAGCCCCGTGGGCGTCGCGGCGGGCACGTCCTCCTGGGCGAGCCCGGCGAGGGGGAGGGAGAGGGCGGCTACGAGCGTGAGGCGACGCATCGGCGGAGGGTAGCGCCCGCACGTGCCGGCGAGCAAGGAATCGCCGGGGCGGGGCCCCGCCATTGCCCCGCCCGCCGGGAGCGGCAGAGCGCATTCCGTAACCCCCGACCGTCGCGAGGCGAAGCAGTCCGTCGCCGAGGGCGGCGCCCGAGGAGCGAGCACCGGAGGCATACCTGTCGGTATGTCGAGGAGCACAGCGACGAGATCCGATCAACGCGGCGCAGCCGCCTCGTCGTTCGGGGCCCCCTGGGGGGCGAGGCCGCCGCCCGCAGGCAGGAATGCTTCGCCGCAGCAGGTTGCGGGGTTGCGGAATGTGCTCTAAACGATGGCGCGTGAAGCCGGCCGACATGCCCGCCCCCGCGCGGACCATCGACACCTCGGGGAGGCTCTGTCCCTTCCCGATCGTGGAGGCGGCCAAGGCGGTGCGGGCGCTCGACATGGGCGCGGTGCTCCTCGTCATCGCGACGGATCCCGGGATCGCCACCGACATGCCGATGTGGTGCAAGGCGACGCGCAACGAGCACCTCGGCACGTTCCGCGATGGGGACGCGTGGAAGAGCTTCGTGAGGAAGGCGCGGTGACGGCGCGGGCGGGCAAGGCGATCGCGATGATCTCGGGCGGGCTCGACTCGACGCTCGCGCTCGCGCTCGTGCGCCGGCAGGGGATCGCGGTGAAGGCGATCAACTTCTACACCGGCCTGTGCATCACCGAGACGCAGCGGCGCAAGGGCGGCCGTTCGGACGGCACCGTGCCGCGGAACGAGGCCCTCCGCGCGGCGGCCGACCTCGAGGTCGACATCGAGTACGTCGACATCTCCGGGGCCGGCTACCTCGACATGCTCGTGCACCCGCGCTACGGGTACGGCGCCAACGCCAATCCGTGCGTCGACTGCCGCATCTTCATGATGCGGAAGGCGAAGGAGATCATGGAGGCGGAGGGCGCCGACTTCGTCTTCACGGGCGAGGTGCTCGGCCAGCGCCCGAAGAGCCAGCGGCGCGACACCCTGCGGACGATCGAGCGGGAGAGCGGTCTCGACGGGCGGCTGCTGCGGCCGCTCTCGGCGAAGCTCCTCGCGCCCACCGTCCCGGAGCGGGAGGGGATCGTCGATCGCGAGCGGCTCGAGGGGATCAGCGGCCGCTCGCGCCAGCGGCAGCTCGAGCTGGCGGGGGAGCTCGGCGTCACCGACTTCCCGCAGCCGGCGGGAGGCTGCTGCTATCTCACCGACGAGAGCTTCGCGCGGAAGTTCTTCGACGTCCTCGACGCGCGCGAGGCCGCGGGCGAGGAGCGGCGGCTCGTCCAGGAGGACGTGATCCTGCTGTCGACCGGTCGCCACTTCCGGCTCTCGCCGCGCGCGAAGCTGGTGGTGGGTCGGACCGAGGTCGAGAACGCGCTCCTCGAGCACCATGTCCCGGGCCGCGCGCGGCTCGAGGCGAAGGGGGTCCTCGGCCCGGTGGCGCTCGTCGAGGGCGTGCCGACCTACGAGGATCGGCTCCTCGCGGCCTCCATCGTGGCCCGCTACGGGAAGGGGAAGGACCTTCCCCGGATCGAGGTGGAGTGGCGCGAGGGCGACATGGTCGAGACCTACGACGTGGTCCCGGAGCAGGACGAGCCGAGGATCGAGGCGCTGCGGATTCTGATGGCGCCGCCATGAAGGTCGAGCCCGACCGCGCCTCCGTCGCGGAGTGCTGGGGCGCGCGGCGCGTGACTCTCGGTGCGCTCGGGCGGGTGCGCTCGGGCGCTGCGATCGAACGTCCGGGGACCCATCCCGTGCGGCCCGATCGAGGGATGGCGGCTGCCCCGAGGACAGCTCTTGCGCAGTGCGTCGGACGAACGGTACGGTGCACGTCCGATGTCGAGCGCGCTTCAGGCTCCGTCCGGCGCGATGCGCGACGGGGAGCGGTGGGCCGACGCATCCCGCCTCGTCCTCTCGGGGGCGGGGTCCGACACGCCGCTCGGCGTCCGCGTCGCGCGTGCATCCCGGGCTGCCGAGGCGCTGGTCGCGAGCGGACGGGACGCGCAGGCCGATGCGGTGCTCGGGGAGATCTGCCGCGCCGCGACGGCGAGCGGCGACGCGCGGGCGATCGCGCGGGTCGAGCTCCTGCTGGCGTGGGTCGCCTGTCTGCGTGACGAGGACGGGCGCGCGGAGGCGCACCTCGCGATCGCACGCCGCCGGTGCGCGTGGCCGCGGGCGATGCGCGATCGTGCGTGGCTCGTCTCCGTGGCCCTGGCGCGCCGGGCGGGAAGGACTCCTCCCCCGATCGGCTGCGGCGGGGCGACGTACCACGACGCGGTCGACGCAGCGGAGGCGGTGCAGCTCGAGGCGGAGCTTGCGCTCGAGCGCGCCGCGCGGAGCCGTGCCGCGCGCCAGTGGGGGGACGCCTGCGAGCTGCTCCGGCGCGCGGGAGATCGCGCGCGCCACGCGGAGACGCCGCGCGTCGAGGTGCTCGTGGGCATCGAGACCGCGCTCCTCGAGGCGGCGCGCGAGGACCGCGCTGCCGCTGCGCGCTGGTTCCGGAGCGCCATCGATCTCGCGCTCGAGCGCGCCCTCTCTCGCGACGCGGGCCGCGCGATGCTCCGGTACGCGGCGTTCCTGGCGCGCGACCCCGGAGGCGCGACCGCCGACTGCGCGGCGACGTGGTTCTCCCGCGCGCGCGCGACGCTCGGCGCCGCCGCGACCTGGCGGGATCGGGTGGCGATCCAGGCGGGCTTCTGCGAGGTCGGCCATCGACTCCCGGATCGCTCCGGTGGGGAGACGCCATCGCGCATCGAGCCGTTCGAGGAGGGCGGGGCTCCTTGCCGCAGCCGGTGCACGGGGTCGTGGATCGCGATCGCCTGCGCGAGCTGCTGAGGGTCATCGGGGAGGCCGACCGGGCCGCCCACGCGGCTGCGCTCGAGGCCGCGGCGCCGTCGCTCGTCGCGCGCGTCGTCGAAGCGGACTGCGCCGCGCTGGTGCTCGAGCGTCGAGGGAAGCTCGTGTGCGCGGCCCGGTTCGGTGGGCCCGTGCCGGAGGCGGAGGAGGGGTGGCGCAGCGCGATCGCCGCGACGATCGCCGGCGCGTCGGACGCGCGGCCGCCTTCGGATCAGGTCATCGCGCCGTTCGGGTCGTCGCAGCTCGCCTCGAGCCTGGTCCTGCCGCTGCGCGCGGGCGGGCTCATCGGGGCGCTGTACGCGGACAGGCTCCGCCCGGGCCGCGCGTTCTCCGAGCCGGAGCGCGAGCTCGGCGCGCTGGCGGCGCAGTGCATCGGGCTCGCCATCGGCCGCCTCCGCGCGCAGGAGGAGGAGCGCCGTGCGCTGCACCGGCTCGAGGCTGCGGCGAGCAGCGACGCAGGGATCGGCCATGAGCACCGCAGGCCGCAGCGCATCGCCGCGTCCCGCACCCTCTACCGGTTCAGCGATCTCATCGGGCGCAGCCCTGCGCTCCTGAGCGCGCTCGAGATGGCCCGCCGCGCCGCCGAGCTGGACGCCACCGTCCTCGTCACCGGCGAGAGCGGCACCGGCAAGGAGGTGCTCGCGCAGGCGATCCACTCCGAGGGGTCGCGCGCGGCGGCGCCGTTCGTCGGCATGAACTGCGCGTCGCTGCCGAGAGACCTGCTCGAGGCGGAGCTCTTCGGGTACGAGCGGGGAGCGTTCACCGGCGCGAAGCCGGACGGGAACGCAGGGAAGTTCGAGCTCGCCGGACGCGGCACGATCCTGCTCGACGAGATTGGCGAGATGCCGCTCGAGATGCAGCCGCAGCTGCTGCGCGTCCTGCAGGAGCGGGTCGTCACCCGCCTCGGGGGAGGCCGGGAGCTCGCCGTCGGAGCGCGGGTGATCGCGACGACGCATCGCTCGCTCGAGCGCCTCGCCGCCGAGGGGAGGTTCCGGACGGACCTCTTCTACCGCCTGCGCGTGCTCGTCATCGAGCTGCCCTCGCTCCGCGAGCGCCGAGAGGACATCGCGCTCCTCGCCCGCCACCACCTGCGCCGCTGCGCGGAGCAACAGCGGAAGCGCGTCGCCGAGCTGCATCCGCGGGTGATCGAGGAGCTCGAGCATCACGACTGGCCGGGGAACGTGCGCGAGCTCGCGAACGCGATGGAAGCCGAGGTGAGCCTGCTACCCCCCGAGGTCCGCGTGCTCGAGCGCCTCGCGACGCGCGTCCGTGACGGGCGCGGGCCGGGAGCGTCGCCGGGCGGGGCCGCGCGCCCGCCTCAGGACGCGAGCGGCGCACCTCCGATCCTTCCGCTCGAGGAGGTCGAGAAGCGCGCGTTCCTCGAGGCGCTCGCGCGCTGCGGGAACAACGTCGCGAAGGCGGCGCAGGCGCTCGGCGTCTCGAAGGTGACCTTCTACTCGAGGCTCCGCTCCTGGGGGATGCACCCGCGCGACCCCGCCGCGCCGCCGCGCGGCGAGTTCAGCGACTGAACGAAATGCGGTTCCTGAACCGACGCGGAGTTCGGAAGCTGAATCGGATGCCGGACTCCTGAGGGGATTTTCGTGGCGCGCGCGATGCAGCCGCGCCGGCGCCATGAAGACCACCCGCCTCGTCACGATCTTGTCCGGCCTCGCCCTCCTCGTCGTCGCGAGCGGCGCGCACGCGACGAACTACTCGCTCTGGGTGCACGGGTATTCGCCGCTGCGCCTCATTCCCGTCGGCAACTACGGCGACTTCTCCTACTTCGGGCCCGCGAGCCGCGCCGCGGGCGTCAACAAGCGAGCGGTGAACTGGGACGGACAGCACTACGTCTCCGAGACGAACGTGTACGTCCGCGACGCGCTGGACTGTTACTGCACCGGGCCGAACTGGTGCTACATCGCGACCCACAGCACGGGCGACATGCAGGTCGCCTACGCGCTCGACCTGTACGGCGGCTCGACGAGGAACATCAAGGCGCCCGACACGGGAGACGCGAACGGGCGCTGCCAGAACGCTTCCGGCGGCGGGACGCAGACCGGATGGAACATCTACTGGATCGACGGGTCCGGCGGTGCGGCCGGCGGCAGCGAGCTGGCGCCCATCGGGCACTGGGTCGACAAGAACACCACCGAGCTCATCGGCCTGAACCAGACCGTCCTCGTCGATCTCGACCCCGTCCGGGCGCGGTCCTCCACGTTCTTCAACCACAACCAGACCCGCGGAAAGTGGTTCTACATGTTCGCCGGGGCGAAGGGCGTCATCGCCACTTCCGGCATCCTGCCGGGCCAGGACGATCAGGTCATCGCCTATCACTCCGCGGGAGCGGTGAGCGGCGACGCCGAGGCCTGGTGCAATCCCGTCTGGGCAGGTGACGTCCTCTGCTACGGCGAGCTCACGCCCGGGACGAGCGACGCCGCCGGGTGGTGGTTCAACCCGAGCGTTCGGAAGTGGACCCATCATACGGTCCAGTTCCGCGACACGTGGGAGACCAAGATGCACCTGCCATGGGTGACCGCCGTCGGGGCGCAGGACTGGGGAGAGATCATCGGCGTCGAGCGCGAGGACATGGTCACGTACGCCCGGTGATCGCATGGCGTCCACGTCGAGCGGTCGGGGCGGGTCGCCCGGTGGCACCCGAGGGCGCCGCCGGGCCCGACGCGCGTCGTTCCTCGCCGCGGGCGCGCTGCTGGGCGTCGTCCTGCTGCTCGCGCTCCGGGTGAGCTCCGCGCCCCCACGGGAGCCGGCCGCAGCGCCCCCGAGCGACGCGCCGGAGCGGGAGGCCGCCGGGGCGCGGCAGGCACGGCTCGCCGCGGCGCTCTCGGCGTGGAGCCGCCCGGCGGCAGCGCCCGAGCCTCGGCCCCCCGACGAGCGGCGCCTCGCGCGAGCCGTGACGACGCTCGAGACGTACGCCGAGGCCACCCGCTACCCGCCGGGCTCACGCCCGATGCGAGAGAACCCGGACCACGACCGGCCGCACTGGGTCCCGAAGGTCACGTACAGGCTCGCGCACGCCGACGGCAGGGTGGGCGACGCGCGGGTCACGATCCGCCAGGACCGGCGGTATCTCGCGGGCGACGAGAGCGCGACGCTCTCGCTGCTGTGCGCGAACGCGGAGGGCCCGCAGCCCTGCGAGATTCAGGGAGCGTGGGCCCGGACGCTCGGCAGCCCTCTGTTCACGGACGCGGTCGGCGGCGGCGTGCCGGTGCCGTTCACGCTCGGGTCCGACGGGTGGACCTCGGCGACGTTCCAGCCTGCGGCCCAGGGATTCGCCGGGCGCTTCGGGCTCATCCGGATCGGCGTGGCGCTCCGCATCGGCGACGAGGAGGGCGCCACCGGGTTCCAGCTCGAGTACACGCCGCGCGCTCCTGCGAGATTCACGAGGACCGTGACGGAGAGCCTCGAGCACGGCAGCCTCGTGCTCCGCGTCGGGACGGACGTCTACGTGCCGGGGCGGTACGTCGTCACCGCGCGGGTGGACGACGCGGACGGAAACACCTTCGCCCTGCTGACCTTCAACGACGTGCTCGCCGCGGGACGGCAGGCGGTGCCGCTCGTGCTCTTCGGCAAGCTGATGAGGGACGAGCACCCGGCGCAGCCGTGCAGGTTGCGCGACGTGGAGGGATTCCTCCTGCTCGAGGACACGATGCCGGACCGCGAGATGATGGCGTCGGCGGAAGGCGTCGTGCACGTCATGGACGTCCATCCCGAGTCCGAGCTCTCGGACGCGGAGTGGCAGAGCGAGGAGCGATCGCGGCACCTCGCCAAGTACGCCGAGGAAGTGGAGCGCGCGACGCGTGGCGGTGATTAGCCCAGGTCACCCGGACGTGCGCGGGCGCAGGACCCCGGCGTGCGTGGCCTCCGGCCGGCGCGCCGAGCGGGCGCCGATGCGCCGCCGCAGCCAGGGGGCGATCCCCATCACCGCGCCGAAGAGGGTGTGCGCGACGACCCACGATCCGCCCAGGAGCTCCCCGACCGCGAGATGGAGCCCCGACGGGGCACCGGCCCTGACCCTGGCGGCGGACGGTTCGCGCTGCACCTTCCCCCAAGGGCGCCGACGGACCGCGAGGGCGAGGCGGCGCATGGCCGCCCCCGCCGCGAGCGGGGAAAAGAGCGCACGAGTGGGCTCCGGTCTGGTAGAGGTGGGGTCCCCCGGCTGCGAGCCACGTGCCGCAGACCCCCCGACATCCGAAGACTCAGGTGAGGTGCAAGATGCCTTCTAAGCGCATCTACGCCTTCGGCGGAGGCAAGGCCGAGGGCAACAAGGAAATGAAGGAGCTGCTCGGCGGGAAGGGCGCAGGTCTCGCCGAGATGTCGAACATCGGGATCCCGGTTCCCCCGGGCTTCACGATCACGACCGAGGTCTGCGCCGAGTACACCCGCGCGGGCATGAAGCTGCCGCGCGCGCTCGACGCGGAGCTGCGCGCCGCGCTGAAGAAGGTGGAGGCGCTCACCGGCAAGAGCTTCGGTGACCCCGACAACCCGCTCCTCGTCTCGGTCCGCTCCGGCGCGCGCGTCTCGATGCCGGGGATGATGGACACGGTCCTGAACCTCGGGCTCGACGACGCGACCGTCGAGGGGCTCGCCGCGCGTTCCGGGAACCCGCGCTTCGCGTGGGACAGCTACCGGCGCTTCGTCGCGATGTTCGGCGACGTGGTGCTCGGACTGAAGCCCGAGCGGAGGGAAGATCGCGATCCCTTCGAGGAGATCCTCGAGGCGAAGAAGCGCGCCCGCGGAGTACGCAACGACTCGGAGCTGCCGGTCGACGCGCTCCGGGAGCTCGTGGCCGAGTTCAAGGCGGAGATCGCGCGTCGCACCCACGGCGCGTTCCCGGACGATCCGATGGAGCAGCTCCGGGCGGCGATCGGGGCGGTGTTCCGGTCCTGGGACAACGACCGCGCGGTCGCCTACCGCAGGCTCCACAACGTCCCGTCGGAGTGGGGCACCGCCGTGACCGTCCAGTCGATGGTCTTCGGGAACATGGGCGAGGACTCCGGCACGGGCGTGGCGTTCACCCGCAACCCCGCGACGGGCACGAACGAGTTCTACGGCGAGTTCCTGGTGAACGCGCAGGGCGAGGACGTCGTGGCGGGCATCCGCACGCCCCAGCGCATCTCCGAGCTCGAGGCGCGCTGGCCCGAGATCGCGCAGCAGCTCGCCGACGTGCGGTCCCGGCTGGAGCGGCACTACCGCGACATGCAGGACATCGAGTTCACCATCGAGCGGGGGCGGCTGTACGTGCTGCAGACCCGCTCCGGCAAGCGCACCGGCCTCGCCGCCGTCCGCATCGCGGTGGACATGGCCGACGACAAGCTCATCCGGAGGGAGGACGCGATCCTGCGCGTCGAGCCCGAGGCGCTGAACCACCTGCTCCGGCCGGTGTTCGATCCGGAGAAGAAGGCGGCCGCGGCGAAGGCCGGGAAGCTCCTCGCGAAGGGGCTCCCCGCCGGTCCGGGCGCGGCGAGCGGGCGGCTCGTGTTCTTCGCGGAGGACGCCGTGGAGTGGCGGGCGCGGGGCGAGACGGTGCTGCTCGCGCGTCACGAGACCTCGCCCGAGGACATCCGCGGCATGGTGGCGGCCGAAGGGTTCCTCACCGCGTTCGGCGGAATGACCTCGCACGCGGCGCTCGTGGCGCGACAGATGGGCAAGGTCGCCATCGTCGGCTGCGAGGTCCTCCGCTTCGACTATCACGCGCGCAAGATGATCGTCGCGACCGCCTCGGGAGAGCGCACCTACGCCGAGGGCGACGTGGATCTCGATCGACGGCACCGCGGGCGAGGTGATCGAGGGAAAGCTCGAGACGCGGCCGTCCGAGGTGGTCGAGGTGCTCGTGGAGCGGTCGCGCGACGCGAAGGGCGCGCCCGTGTACCAGGACTTCGCGAAGCTGCTCTCCTGGGCGGATCAGGTCCGGCGCCTCCGGGTGCGCGCGAACGCCGACCAGCCCGACCAGGCGGCCACTGCGGTCGCCTTCGGCGCGCAGGGCATCGGCCTCTGCCGCACCGAGCACATGTTCTTCGGCGAGGGGAAGATCGGCCCGATGCGCGAGATGATCGTGGCCGAGACGGAAGAGGAGCGCCGCGCCGCGCTGGCGAGGCTGCTCCCGCTCCAGCGCGAGGACTTCCGCGGGCTCTTCGTCGCGATGGCCGGGCGGCCCGTGACGATCCGGACGCTCGACCCGCCGCTGCACGAGTTCCTGCCGCACGACGAGGCCGGCATCGCCGAGCTGGCGCGGGCGACCGGGAAGCCGGTGGAGCGGATCCGCGAGCGCGTCCACGAGCTCGCCGAGTCGAACCCCATGCTCGGCCACCGCGGCTGCCGGCTCGGCATCTCCTACCCCGAGATCACCGAGATGCAGGCGCGCGCGATCTTCGAGGCGGCCGTCGACGCGCTCGAGGCCGGCTCCAGGGTCGAGCCCGAGGTGATGATCCCGCTCGTCGGGGACGCGGAAGGAGCTCGACGCACCAGGCGGCGGTGGTGCGCCGCGATCGCCGACGAGGTCTTCGCGGAGCGTGGCAAGAAGGTGCGCTACCTCGTCGGCACGATGATCGAGGTCCCGCGCGGCGCCCTCACCGCGGGCGCAGATCGCCGACGCACCGCCGAGTTCTTCTCGTTCGGCACGAACGACCTGACCCAGACGACCTTCGGCCTCTCTCGCGACGACACCGGCCCGGTGCTCAAGACCTACCTCGAGAAGGACATCTACCCCGTGGACCCGTTCGTCTCGATCGACCGGGAGGGCGTGGGCGCGCTCATGCGGATCGCGCTCGCCGCGGGCCGGGCGGTCCGGCCCGGGCTCAAGATCGGGATCTGCGGCGAGCACGGCGGCGATCCGTCGTCGGTCGCGTTCTGCCACGAGATCGGGCTCGACTACGTCTCCTGCTCGCCGTACCGGCTCCCCATCGCGCGGCTCGCCGCGGCGCAGGCGGCGCTGCGCGAGGAGGCAGGCGCGAAGGAGGTACGCAACGGCAAGCGCGCTGCCGGCAGGAACGGGGCGGTGCGCGGGTCGAAGCGGCCCGCGAGGTCCCGCCGCGCGACGCACTCTGCGTGACCCCGGGGCGCGGGTCCCACCTCCGCGCACCCGGGTGACATCGTCGGCTGGCCCTGCGCCCCGCGGAGAGGCTTTCGCGTCGCGCAGGGCTCCGCATTTTGACGTGGTCGCGGGCATGAGGCACACTGGCCGCGTCTCGTCTCCGCGTCGATGAAGCACGCACGATCTCCCCTCCTCGCTCTCCCCGTGTTCGCGACGCTCGTCGCGGGCTTCGCCGTGCCTCGCGCCGACGATGTCCCGGCCCCGGAGCGGGGCGCGCCCGCGCCGGCCACCGATCCCGCGCAGGCCTCCGCGATCACCGCCGGCGCGTCCGCCCATGAGGACGTTCCCGCTGCGCCATCCGTCGAGGCGAACCCGCCGCCGCTTTCCGGGGTTCCCACCCTCCTGGGCGAGGCCCGCCTCGATCCCGCCCTCGGCCGGTACGTCGCGGCGCTGGGCGACGGCCGCGCGATCTTGACGCTCGATCCGGGGCTGCAGGCCCGGCTCGAGCGATCGCTCGACACGTACCGCGTCCCCTGGGGCGCGACCGTGCTGATCGAGCCGGCCACGGGGCGCGTGCTGGCGCTCGCGGAGCACTCGCGCGCCGAGCCCGGCCGCCGCGGGCTCGCCCTGGCCGCGCTCGCGCCCGCCGCGAGCGTCTTCAAGATCGTGACCGCGGCGGCGCTCCTCGAGCAGGGCGTCGGCGCCGACGGCGCGGTCTGCTACCACGGCGGGCGGCGCAGGCTGGATCGGCGCCTCCTCCGGGACGATCCGCGCCGCGATCGGCGCTGCGTCTCGCTCGCCTCCGCCTTCGGACACTCGACGAACGTGGTGTTCGCGAAGCTCGCCGATCGGGACCTCGATCCCGAGATCCTTCGCGGCGCTGCGGAGCGCTTCCTCTTCAACGTGCCGATCCCGTTCCCTCGCCCGCTCGAGGTCTCGACCGCAGAGGTGTCGGAGGACCCGTTCGACGTGGCCAACACCGCGGCCGGGTTCGGATCGGTGAGGCTGACGCCGCTGCACGCGGCGCTCCTCGCCGCGATCGTCGCGAACGGCGGCATGTTCGTGCCGCCCGTGCTCGTGGACGAGACCGAGGGTGCGCCGCTCCCCGCGGCGGCGGCCTCCTGGCGCGTCGTCGACGAGGAGATCGCGGTCCGGCTCGGCGAGATGATGCGCGAGACCGTGTCCGCCGGGACCGCCCGGCGCGTCTTCCGCAACGTGGGCCGGTCGCTCCGGGGCGTACGCGTCGCCGGCAAGACCGGATCGCTCGCGGACGCACGGCCGTACCGCGACTACTCGTGGTTCGTCGGATACGCCCCCGCGGACAAGCCCGAGGTGGCGGTCGCGACGCTGGTGGTCAACGATCGGCTCTGGCACGCGCGGGCGCCGATGGTGGCGAAGGAGGCGCTCGAGGCGTTCTTCGCCGCGCGCGCTGCCGTGCGCACCGCGGCCGTCCGGTAGAGGTCAGCGCAGCGAGGTCAGCGCAGCTCGACCAGCTCCGCTTCGGCGAGCCGGTGGATCGCCTTCAGCACGTCGAGCTCGCGGAGAGGTGCCATCTGCGCGAGCGCCTTGACGTCGCGCTTTCCGTCGCACCGCGACAGCAGGTACTTGTCCGGCGAGGACAGCTTCAGGCTCGCGAGCTCCGACGGCGGGACGCGCACCCAAGGCGTGCGCGGCGGATCGAGGAGCGCCGCCCTGAGCTCGACCCCGAGCACGCGTTCGACCTCGCCCAGCACGGAGCGGGCCGCGTCCGAGCCCGGCGCGAGCTCCACCGCCTTCGCGGCGACGAGCTCCGCGTCTCCCGCGCGCCCGTCGGCGAGGAGCCCCCGGGCGCGATCGATGAGGTCGGCCGCCGCGACGGTCTCCGCCGCGGCCGCCGCCTCCGCGCCCGCAGTGGCGCGCAGGATTCCCTGGCGCGCGAGCGCGTACAGCCGCTGGTACAGGTGGAAGTCGGTCGCGTGGAGATCGAGGCCGATCTCGTCGATCGTCTTCCCGTCGCGCGCGAGCGCGAGCAGTCGCCCGTCGATGGTGCCCGCCGCCATCGCCGGCGGGACCTTCGCCTCGTCCACCTCGAGCGCGTCCGCGCCGCTCGGGAACTCGCCCCGGAACGCGCTCCACGCCGTGGTCCGGAACTCCGCCTCGCGGGCGACGTCTCCGAGCGGGATCTCCGCGTCGTCCTCGTCGATGCCTGCGGGCGGATCGTCGTCGAGCGAGAACACCCCCGAGTCCCACAGGAAGACGTCGAGCAGGGTCTCGCGGATCTTGATGGCGAGCACGTCGCGGACGGTCTCCCGCTCCACGAGCCCAACCATGACGAGGACCTTGCCGAGGCGGACCTTCGTCTCCTCCTGCGTGCGGAACGCCTGCGTGAGCTGCTCGTCGGTGATGTGGCCGAAGTTGACGAGCAGCTGCCCCAGGTACTCGCGCGGGTCGTTCGAGGATGCGCCGACGGCCGCGCCGCCTTTGAGGAGCAGCGTCTTGCGGACGGTGCCGCGCTCGCAGACGAGCGCGCCCGTCATGCGGCGGCGGGCGAGCAGCTCCACGAGGTCCGTGAGCGGGAGCACCGCGAAGCTGCCCATGAGGCCGCGCATCAGCGGACGAGTCTCGTACGACCGCGCCGGTGGCGGCAAGCGCGAGCGTCGTGTAAACAAGGCGGGAATGGAACGTCGCGCCCGGATCGCGTCCGCCGCCGCCGCCGCCGCGCTCGTCGCCGTCGTGGCGTACTACGTCTACGACGTCGTCCTCACCCGCCCCAGGGTGGAGATCCTGCGCCCCTCGCCGCGCGAGGCGTTCGGCATCGACCGGGCCAGCACCCCCGCTCCTCCATTCGAGCTGACGGCGCTCGACGGCTCGCGGGTCTCGCTCTCCGCGCTGCGCGGCCAGGTCGTGTTCGTGAACTTCTGGGCGACCTGGTGCCCGCCCTGCCGCGAGGAGATGCCCTCCATGGTCCGGCTCGGGCAGGAGCTCGCCCGCAGGCACCCCGGCAAGTTCAAGATGCTCGCCGTCTCGGTGGACGATGGCTGGGACCCGGTGAAGGAGTACTTCTCCGCTCCGCCGTTCGGTGGGACGCCGGGCAGCCTCACGGTCGTGCTCGACCCGGATCAAGCGTCGGCTCGTGCGTATTACTGCACCGCGCGCGGGTTCTGCCCCGATCTCAAGTTCCCCGAGACCTACATCGTCGACAAGGCCGGGAAGCTCGTCGGGTACGTCGTCGGGCCCCGCGACTGGGGACACCCTGCCGCGCTCGAATACCTCGAGCAGATCATCGGCTCCTGACGGCCTGACGGCGACGGCAGCCGGCCGGAAAACTCATGTAACGACCGGCACGTTGCGCCCCGCGTCATGGGGCGGCAGGGCAGCATCGGGGGACGCGCCTACCCGCCCCGCCCGGCTTTCTTCACTTGTGAGCAGTTTGTGGCGTGACATATAAATGCGCGGGAATCTTGGAGATCCGGCAGGTCTAAGGCGGCAGCGTTCCGGAGGGGTGCGTGGGCCAGAACGGCATCCCGGTGGTGCTGATGGGGCTTGGCGAGATCGGACAGGCGATCGCCAGGGCTGCCCTCCTGCGCCCGGAGCTACGCATCGTCGGCGCCGTCGATCCGGATCCGTCGCGCGCCGGGCGCATGCTGTCCGAGCTGATCGGCGACTCCGCGCCCGAGATGGCCGTGGCCCGCGGTCTCGGCGAGGTCGCGGCAAACGCCTCGGGCGGGGTCGTGCTCCAGGCGACTCAGAGCCGCTTCGACGCGGTGCTGCCGGACCTCGAGGAGGCGGTCCGGGCAGGCCTGCACGTCGTCTCGACGTGCGAGGAGCTCGCCTGGCCGTGGCTCAACCACGAAGACGCGGCGGCCGCGCTCGATCGGCTCTGCCATGAGATGAACGTCGCGGTGCTCGGCACCGGCGTGAACCCGGGCTTCGTGCTCGATCGCCTGCCCGCGACCCTCGCGCAGGTGACCGGTCCGGTGCGCCACCTGCGCGGCGTGCGCGTGGTCGACGCGTCCCGCCGGCGCGTGGCGCTGCAGCGCAAGATCGGCGCGGGCCTGTCCGAGCAGGAGTTCCACGACGCCGCCGAGCGTGGCGAGATCGGGCACGTCGGGCTCGCCGAGTCGGCGGCGATGGCGGCCGAGTCCTGCATCGGCGTCGAAGAGTACGAGGTGGACGAGGAGATCCTTCCGCTCGTCGCGGAGGACGACGGGGACGGTCCGCTCCCGGTTCGGCGGGGGCAGGTGGCCGGGCTCCAGCACCAGGCACGCGTGTTCGCGGACGCGCGCGAGGTGGTGCGCCTCGAGCTGACCATCGCGGTCGGAGCGCAGGATCCGCGCGACGAGCTCGTCCTCGACGCGGATCCGCCCGTGCGCCTCGTCATCCCCGGCGGCATCGCCGGCGACGCCGCCACCGCCCACGCCGTCGTGAACGCGGTGCCCGCGCTCGTCGAGCTCCGGGGGCTCGTGAGCGTCCTCGACCTTCCCGCGGGACGCTGAGGAGAGAGAACATCATGCTCGACAGGAGCCTCATCGGTCGGGAGAGCGAGCCCGTCGTCCACGAGGTGGAGAAGAACGCGATCCGTCGGTTCGCCGAGGCGCTCGGCGACCCGAACCCGATCTACGTGGACGAGGCGGCGGCGCGGGCGGCCGGCTACCCGTCTCTCGTCGCGCCGCCCACGTTCCCGGTCTCGCTCGCGTCGAACGAGCGGTTCCGCCACTCGCTCGACCTCGGCACGCGCAACATCCTGCACGGGGAGCAGTCGTTCGAGTACGCGCGCCCGATCGTGGCGGGCGACCGCATCACGGTGCGGAGCAAGGTCGCCGACGTCCAGGAGCGGGCCGGCGCGAGCGGGCCGATGGACGTCATCGTCATCGAGGACGAGGGGCGGGACGACAAGAACGAGCTGGTGTTCCGCACGCGCGCGATGCTCATCCTGCGCCGCGGCTGAAAGGGACCTTCGGATGCTGACCGCAAGGCAGCTCTACTTCGAGGCGGTGAAGGTGGGGGACGAGCTGCCCCCGCTCGTGAAGCCGCCCGTCGATCGGCTGCAGATCGCCCGCTACGTCGCGGCGGCGCAGGACTGGAACCCGCTCTACATCGACGAGCCGCACGCCAAGAACGCAGGCTTTCCGAGCGCCCTCGGCCCGGGGATGATCGCCATGGGCTTCCTCGCGGAGCTCGCCGCCGAGTGGGTCCGCGGGGCCCGCCTGCGCAAGTTCCAGGCGCGGTTCGTGAAGATCGTCTGGCCGGGCGACGTCCTCACCGCGCGCGGCCGGGTGGTGGACCGGCGCTTCGAGGAGAACGGGCGCTACGCGATCGATCTCGAGCTGTGGGCGGAGAACCAGCGCGGAGAGCTGGTGGTGAAGGGACTGGCCACCTTCCAGCTCTACTACAGCGCCGACGACGAGGCCCGGCAGCGCCAGGGCCAGCCGCCGCTCGTCGTCACCCGTCAGGAAGAGGAGGTGCGCCTCGCGAAGCTGTCGCGCGCCATGCCAGCCCGGCCGGCCGCGCCTGCCCCCGGCCGGGCCCTGGCGCCCCCCCGGCCCATCGCGCCGCCGCCCGGCCCCCAGCCGGGTCCCGGCCCCGTGCCGCAGGCTGCGCGGCCTCCGCCTCCGTCCGCCAAGCCGGCGAAGGCTCCGGCGAAGCCGGCAGCGCGACCGCGCCCCGCGCCGAAGAAGAAGGTGAAGGCCAAGGCGCGCCCGCACCCTGCGAAGCGGGCCGCTCGCAAGGAGAAGGCGTCTCGCGCGCGCGCACGCCGGCCGGCGAAGAAGCCGTCCGCGAGCCAGAAGCGGCGCCGCTAGGACGGCGTGCGAACGGGAGAGTCGAAGGTGCGTGCAGCACTCCCCGTTGCCGTGTCGCTCCTCGCCGCGATCGCGGCCGGCGGCTGCCGCCGCACCGCGGACGGCGCGCCCGCGCCGGCGGCGCGCGACGTCACGCCGGAACGTCTCGACACCTTGCTGGTGGACGGCGACCGGGCGTTCTCGCAGCGCGCCGATCCGATGCGCCTCGAGGCGGCGCTTCGAGCGTACGGTGCTGCGGCCGCGCAGCGGCCCGGGGATCCGGGCGCCGAGACGCGGCTCGCGCGCGCGGAGGCGTTCCGCGCGCTCTCCGCCGGCAGCCCGGCGGTCGCGCGCGAGGCATGGGAGGCCTCCGCCCGCGCGGCAGAGCGGGCCCTGCGGCGGCTCGCGCCCGCCTGGGCGGAGGGCATCGACCGGGGCGAGGACCCGTCGGCGGCGGCGGCACGGGTCGACGCCTCGGGGGCGGAGCCGCTGTACCTGCTCGCGCAGGGGACGATGCGCGCCGCGCAGGCGACCGGGTACGCGGCGGTGCTCGCGGTGAAGGACGCGGCGCTCGCGATGATGGCGCGCGCGGCCGAGCTGGACGAGCGGGTGGACGCGGCGGGGCCGCACCGCGCGCTCGGCGCGTGGCGCGCCATGCTCCCGGTCGCCGCAGGAGGGGGCGCGGCCGCCGCCCGCGCCCACTTCGAGCGCGCGCGCTCGCTCGCGCCCGACGATCCGCTCGCCCGCGTCGCCGAGGCGGAGACGTGGGCAGTGCTGGTGCAGGATCAGGTCGGGTTCGAGGCGCTCCTCGACGAGGTGCTCGCCTTCGATCCCGCCCGGGCGCCGGAGCGCGCCCCGGAGGTCGCGATCGCGAAGCGCCGCGCGCGGGAGCTGCTCGACCGGAAGGCCCGCCTCTTCTAGCGCCTGCGATCCCGTGCGCGCCCGGATCCCCATGCTCCTCGCGGTCGCGTTCGCCGCCTGCACGCCGCGGGTCCCACCGCCGGATCTCTCCCTCGACCCCGCGGTGCTCCTGGAGCAGGTGCGCGCGAGGGCCGCCGCGATCGCCGCGGTGCGGGGAGAGGCGCGCGTCCGGGCGAAGGGGCAGGGCAGCGCGGCGGTGCCTGCGTTCGTCGCAGCGCAGAAGCCCGACCGGCTCCGCCTCGAGGCCCTCGACTTCTTCGGAAACCCCGTCGCCGTCCTCGTCGTGGCGGGCGGCCGGCTCGCCATCTACGATGGGCGCGAGCGCGCGTTCTACCGCGGAGCGGCCACGGCCGAGAACGTCGCCCGCCTCGTGCCGCTCGCGATCGCGCCCGAGGAGCTGATCGCGATCCTGTGCGGCGCGCCGGTGCTCAGCGGAGACGCCGTGCGGGCGGAGCCAGGGCGCGGATACGTCACCCTCGAGGTGCGGGACGGCGCGCGCACGACCACGCTGCGGGTCGTGGCGGGCGCGGCGGTGGAGCGTGCCGCGGTCCGCAGCCCGGGAGGCGCCTACGAGGTCGCCTACGCCGAGCCGTACTCCGCCTCGGCGACCCCGGCCGCGAGCGGCCTCAGGGTTTCCTCGGATCGGCCCCCCGTCCGGATCGACGTGGGCTGGGCAGACCTCGAGGCGAACGTGGCGCTGGAGGACTCGCTGTTCCGGATGACTCCTCCCGCGGGCGCGCGGATCGTCGACCTCGACGCGGGCGCCGTGCCGCCGCCCCCGCCGGTGTTCCCGGAAGGAGCGCCGGGCTCGTAGACACGAAGAGCGAACCCCCGTCTCGCCTGGGCGCCCGGTGGGCGGGCGGGTGCTCGCACCGCGCGCGCGGGCTCGTCCGGGGTTAGACTCGCCCGTCGGCGACTGGAGAACTCCTTGGAGACGAGCTTCGTCGGGATCCTGAAGAGCGGCAGCGCCTCGATGTGGATCATCGTGGCCTGCTCGGTCATCGCGCTCGCGGTGGCGGTCGAGCGGGCCATCGCGCTGTGGGGCTTCACCGACCGCGCCCGGACGCTCGCGGACGCGGTGTCTCGCGCGCTCTTCCGCGGCGACCTCGATGACGCCCGGGCGCAGTGCGAGCGCTCCGGCTCGCCCGCCGCGGACGTCTTCCTCGCCGCGCTCGTCGCCTCCGCGCCGCGGCCCGGCGGGCGGCTGGCCCGACCCGAGCCCGAGCGGATCGCCGCCGCGGTCGAGCGCGAGCGCCAGCAGGTGAACCTCAAGCTGCGCCGGAACCTCTGGATCCTCGGCACGGTCGGCGCCACCGCGCCGTTCGTCGGGCTGTTCGGGACCGTGGTCGGCATCATGCACGCGTTCCGGCAGATGGCGAACACCGGCCAGGGCGGCTTCGCGGTGGTCGCCGCGGGCATCTCCGAGGCCCTCGTCACGACGGCGGGCGGCATCGCCGTCGCGATCGAGGCGGTGGTCATCTACAACTTCCTGAACGTCCACGTCGGAAGGCTGGCGCTCGAGCTGAAGCTGCTCGCCGAGGAGTACCTCGAGCTCGTGCGCGACGCTCTCCCCGGCCTGCCGGCACAGCCCGCCGAGCCGCGCGCCGGGGGCGAGAGGTAAGCGATGGCCATCGGCGGCCCGAGCGGCGGCGCGGACGACGGCGAGCTGGAGTCGGTCGGCGGAATCTTCGCCGACATCAACATCACGCCGCTCACCGACATCTTCCTCGTGCTGCTCATCATCTTCATGGTGACCACCACCGCGATCGCCGAGGCCGGAAAGGACGAGGGCGGCTTCAAGGTGAATCTCCCGAAGGGCGGCAAGGCGGACTCCGCGGGGGTCGCCCGCGATCTCACCGTCGCGATCCTCGCGGACGGGCGCGTGGTCGTGGGCGGCCAGGTGGTCGACGACGCGGCGCTGCGCTCCGTGTTCGCCGAGGCGCGGGGGCGCAGCCCGGAGACGCTGGTGCTGTTCCAGGCGGACGAGGGGGTGCCCCACGGCAGGGTGGTGCGCGTGATGGAGCAGGCGCGCGAGGCGGGGCTCTCCCGGCTCGCCATCGCGACCCGCAGTGGCCCGGACGCACAGTGACCGGCGTCACTCGACCCCGCCGCAGGCGCGGGAGTAGGATGGGCGCCGACCGATGACTCCGAAGAAGCGGATCGGCGAGATGCTGCTCGAGGCTGGCATCATCGACGAGACCCAGCTCAAGGCCGCTCTGGGCCACCAGCGCCAGTGGGGGGTCCGGCTGGGCCAGGCGCTCGTCGACCTGAAGCTCGCGACCGAGGCGGACATCGTCCGCGCGCTCTCGCTCAAGTTCGGGTTCGAGGTCGCGAAGCTCGACGCGCTCGAGCCGTACGGACACGAGCAGGCGCTGAAGCTGTTCCCACGCGAGTTCGTCGTGCGGAACAACGTCTTCCCCATGTGGGCGGACACCGCCAACGTGACCGTCGCGATGAGCGATCCGACGAACCTGGCGGTCGTCGACGAGATCAGGTTTCGCACCGGCCGTCGCGTGAAGGTCTGCATCGGTGGAGACCACGAGATCGCGGATGCCGTGAAGCACAGCACCCTGGGAGACGCGCCGGTCGAGGCGATCGCGCTCGACCTCGAGGCCGACGCAGCCGTCGAAGGCGAGGCGGTGTTCGATCCCTTTGGCGGTGGCTCGAACGACGCGCTCGAGGCGTTCTTCGGCGGGAGCGCGGCCGCGCCGCCGGGCGTCGAGGACGCCCCGCCCCCGCCCGACCTCTCGCCGACCCCGCCGGCCACCCCTTCGCAGCGGCCTCCCGCTCCGGCGGCGCGTCCGGGTGGCGCGCCCGCTGCCCCCGGCGCGAAGCCTTCCCCGCCGCAGGCCGCGCGCCCGGGGGTCCCGGCGCCGCCGGCCCCTCCCAGGACGGCGGCCGCTGGCGCGAAGCGGGCGCCGGCGCCGGAGCCGCGCGCCCCCGCGCCACCTTCGCCCCGCGCCGGAGCGGCCGCGCCCACGGCCGGTCCGTCGATCGCTTCGCCGGCGCGCGCCCCCTCACGCGCAGCAGCCGCTCCCGCGTCTCGCCGCCCGGTGGAGCTCGAGCTCGAGGAGCGCCCGAGCTCGGGGGCCCCGGCGCCCGCGGAAGGAGACGCCGAAGAGCTGACGCCGCTCGATGACGGGCCGCAGAACGAGCCGATCCTCGCGAGCGAGCTCGCGCCCCAGGAGGAGCCGGACGACAGCGAGTCGTCGCGCGAGCTGACGGCGCGGGAGCTCACGATCCTCGAGTCGCTGGATCGGCTCGCGGACGGCGCGCCCGCCGAGCCGGACGTCGTGAAGCCGACTCAGGCGATGGCGGCGATGATCCGGCTGCTCATCCGCAAGCGGATCGTGACCGAGCAGGAATTCCTCGACGAGCTCTCGAAGAAGTGAACGGCGGCCGTCGCGAGGCGGCCCCTAGTTGACGATCCCGGGGACGAGCAGCGGGAACGGGGCGATGCGCGCCTCGAACGTCGAGCCGTCGTCGCGCTGCATCCGGTAGCTGCCGCGCATCGAGCCGTGCGGAGTCGCGAGAACGCTGTAGCTCGTGTACTCGAACTGCTGCCCGCGCTCGAGCCGTGGCTGGTGACCGACGACGCCGTCCCCGACGACCTCCTCCGTCGAGCCGGTCGCATCGGTGATGATCCAGTGGCGCGCCATGAGCTGGGCCGGGAGGTCCCCCTCGTTCGCGATCCGGACCGTGTAAGAGAAGAGCCAGCGGCCCTTCTCGGGGTCGGACCGCTCCGCACGGAACGCGCTCCGGACGCTCACGCGGATGCCATCGGTCACGGCGGAGGACACGTGCTCCCCATAACCGGGCGGCGCGCCCGTCGCACGCCACGCGGAGGCCGTGAGAACGTCGAGGGCCATGCCAGACCGCGGTCCCCTGCGCTATGCATGTCAGGATGGAAGAGAGGCTCGAGCGCATCCTCGGGGCCGTTCGCGAGGCGGACGGCAACGTCGTCGTCCTCACCGGCGCCGGCGTCTCCGCCGAGAGTGGCATCCCCACCTTCCGCGGGAAGGAGGGAATCTGGGTGGTCGGCTCGCGCAACTACATGCCGCAGGAGATGGCGACGAACGAGATGTTCGAGCGCGCGCCGGACGAGGTGTGGCGCTGGTACCTGTACCGCTTCGGCGTGTGCAAGGACGCCCGCCCGAACGCGGGCCACGAGGCGCTCGTTCGCCTCGAGCGGGCCCTCGGAGACCGCTTCACGCTCGTCACGCAGAACATCGACGGCCTTCACCGCCGCGCGGGGTCGCAGCGCGTTCACTGCATCCACGGAGACGCCGCGTGGGTTCGCTGCGCGGCGGACTGTGGCGTCGGGCGCATGGACCTGCCGCCGATCGTGCCGCGCGGCGACGGGCCCCTCACCGCGGCGGAGCGCAAGGCGCTCACGTGCCCGCGCTGCGGCGCGTGGCTGCGGCCGCACGTGCTCTGGTTCGACGAGTGCTACGACGAGGAGAACTACCGGATGGACAGCGCGCTCCGCGCGGCGGGCGCGGCCGACCTCCTCCTCGTCGTCGGCACGAGCGGGGCCACGAACCTCCCGATGCAGATCGGTCAGCTCGTGTACCGGCGCGGCGCCGCGCTCGTCGACGTGAACCCCGAGGAGAACCCGTTCGCGGCGCTCGCGGCGCGATCTCCCAACGGCTTCTTCGCACGCGGCAGCGCCTGCGAGCGGCTGCCCGGCATCGCCGCCGCGCTCGGCGCCTGAGTAGATCGCCACGGGGCGTGCCGCCCCGCCCCGTCGAGCAAAGCTCGCAGCGGGCGCGACGAGCGCGCGTCCGCGTCGTCCGAATGCCGCCCCACCCCGCAGCCGGGTCCCTTGGCGCCTCGCGGCGGCTTCCGCCGCCTCGTCGAGGCGCCTCCCGGCGGGCTCGCTTCGCTCGCGGTTCGCGAATCGTGGCCGCTCTACCGGAGGGCGATCTCGAGCACCCGGCGCTCGCCGGGATCGAGCCGGACCTCGGCCGCGCCGCGGCGCCCATCGTCCGCGCGCACGGCGAGCCGGAGCGGCTCCGAGGGAAGGTCCCCCAGCTCGAAGCGGTCGCCCGCGAAGCGGTGCACGTCGAGCGTGCGCCAGCTGCCCGCGGCGGGCTGGGACGAGACCTCCAGGGTGAATCCGGACACGCGCCCGCCGCGGACGACCCCCTCGACGGCCGCGGACGGCGAGAGCGGCACCCGGATCGTTCCGGTCGCGGGCATCACCACGGTCGCGCTGCCCGTCCTCCCGCCGCTGCGCGCCCGGATGGCGACCCGCTGGCCGGACAGGCCCATCGCGCCGGCGATCATGACGCGGCCGTCGTCGCCGGCCGCGGTGGCGAGCGCGATCCGGCCGTCGTCGGGCCGTCCGAGGGTCAGGATCGCGCCGGGGGCGGGGGCCCCCCCGGGCTCGAGCACGATGATCTCGACCCCCTCCTCGTGCCGCGCGGGAGCGAGGGCGATGTCGAGCCGCGAGATCGCTCGGGGCTCGACCCGCACGAACGCCGGCGTGACCCGCAGGTCCGGCGCCGCGGCCTCGCCCGGCGCGGCGTGAACGCGGTACTCGCCGGCGGGAAGCGCGAGCTGGTAGTTGCCGTTCGCGTCCGCGGCGGCGCGGGCGACCTGGAGCGAGCCGGCTCCGCCCCTCAGCGAAACGGCGACGACCGTCGTACCCGCTGGCGGCGACCGGCCGTCGGCGCGGACTCGCCCGGCGACGGTGCCCGCGTCGGGCAGGACGAGGTCCGCGCGGATCGCACGTCCTTCCTCCACCCTCACTGCGCGCGTCACCCCGAGGTGCACCCCCTCGACGCGCGCCACGACCTCGGTGCTCCCGACGTCGACGGCCTCCAGATGGAAGCGCCCCTCGAAGTCGGTGCGCGCCTCGACGGTCCGCGCGGGCGCGAGGGCTTCGCCGCGGTGCACCGCTCGCACTCGCACGCCCGCCAGCGGGCGGGCGCGCGGGTCGCGGACGGTGCCGTCGACCGTCCCGGTTCCCGGCAGCGAGATTCGGAGCGGGAACGTGGCGCCCGCTGCGAGGGTCACGCCTGCGAGCCGCGCAGGCGAAGCGCGGAGCGCGACGGCACGCACGTCGTAGGCGCCCGGAGGCAGGCCCCGCACCGCGAACCGGCCGTTCGCCGCCGCGACGGCGCGCGCCGCGAGCTCGCGCGTGCCGTGCGGGAAGAGCGCCACCTCCGCTCCGGAAGCGGGCGCGCCATCCCGCCGGACGACCTCGCCATGTACGGCGGCCGCCGGACCGAGCCGCAGGATGGTGTCGCGCACCGTCTCGCCTGCGGCGAGCGCGATCGGTCCCGCCGCGGCGGAAAGTCCTTCCCCGAGCGAGGCCTGCAGGACGTAGCTCCCCGCGGGGGCGGCGAGCCTGAACCGGCCGTCCGCCCCGGCGCGAACCGCCGCGCCGTGATCGAGCGACGCACCGCGGACGAACGCGCCGGCGCCGGGGCGCCCGTCCGGCTGCACGACGATGCCCTCCACGGCGCCGACCGGCTCGAGCGCGACGTCGAGCGGCTCTCCCGGGACCGCGACGCGCGGGAGGGAAACGGGATGCGTCGCCGGAGCCTCGAGCGTCACGGCCCAGCTCCCCGGCGACAGCCCCTCGAGCCGGAACGCGCCCGCCGCGTCGGTCTCGGCCACGCTCGTCTCCTCGGGAGGGGCGGACGGGGAGCCGAATCCCGGCCAGCGGGAGACGATCGGAACGGCGAGGACCTGCGCGCCCGCCAGCGGGCGGCCGCCCGGGCCCCGCGCTCGGCCGGTGAGCGCAGCGGCCTCTTCGAGCTCGACCTCGGTGCGCGAGACCGCCTCGCCGGGCGTCCGCACCACCTCGGTCCGGCCCGGGGCGAGCCCGGGGGCGCGGACCGCTACGAGGTACTCCCCCGTCCGTGCGGGGATTCGCGCGAGCCCGCCCGGCCCGGTGCGCGCCTCTCCGGCGCGACGCCAGCTCGAGGTCGCGCCGTCGGGCGCGAGATACAGCCGCACGTCGGCGCCGACCTGCGGCTCGCCGCCGGCGGTGGCGCGCACCTCGATCTGCCCGTCGGCCGCCGTGGCGGCAGGCTCCAGCGGCGGCGACGTCTCGGCGGGCGCGGAAGACGGGACGGGCTGCGCCAGCCGGCTCACGGCGCCTTCCCGCGGCAGCTGGGTGACGACCAGGGCGGCTGCCGCCGCGGCGGCGGCGAAGACGGCGGCGAGCAGGGGAACGGGGCGGGCGCGCATGCGAGGACCTCGCGTGGGCAGCGCCTCAGCGTAGACCGGTGCCCGCGGCGCGGGCAGGGCCCTTCGGGGCGTAGGGCTAGCCCGTCAGCACGATCTTGGCGACCTCGGGAGGCGAGCCGAACCGGAGGGGTGGGCCCCAGTAGCCCGTTCCGCGCGAGACGAAGATCTGCCCCGAGCGACCCTCCTCGTCGTGGCGGTGGAGCCCCTTCACGTAGGGATACGCCGCCCGGACGAGGAGGTTGAAGGGGACGATCTGGCCGCCATGGGTGTGGCCGGAGATCTGGAGCTCGACGCCTGCCCGCACGGCCTCGCCCACCCCGCGCGGCTGGTGGGCCAGCAGCACGAGCGAGCGGTCGGGTTGGCGCCCCTCCAGGGCACGGTCGAGATCGATCGCGTGCCCTCCGGCGAGGCCGCGCGTCGACCAGTCGTACACGCCCGCGAGGTCGAGCGAGGCAGCGGCGTCGCCGATCGAGACCCGCTCGTTGCGGAGCACGCGGATCCCGAGCCGGTCGAGCTCGGCGAGCCACGGCCCCACTCCCGAGTAGTACTCGTGGTTGCCGGTCACGAAGAACACGCCGTGCCGCGCCTGGAGCCGGGCGAGGTGGCCGATCGCGTCGCGGAGCTCCGGCACCGAGCCGTCCACCAGGTCGCCCGTGATCGCGACGACGTCCGGCCGGATGGCGTTCACCTGGTCGACGATCCGCCGCACGTGCCGCTCGCCGATCGTCGGGCCGACGTGGAGATCGGTGATCTGCGCGATGGTGAGGCCGGAGAGGGCGCGCGGGAGGCGCTCGAGCCGGACCGGGACCTCGCTGATCTCTGCAGGTCCGGTGGCGCTCCGGAACGCGAAGGCGCTGACGCCCGCGGTCGCCGCGACGGCCGTGCCCGCGAGCGCGCGCGCGACGAAGACCCTTCGCGCCGGGTCGTCCGGCGGATCCGGCCGCGCCCGCGCCCAGTCTGCGAGGAGGGTGGCGCCCTCCGCTGCGAGCCGGGCGAGGTCGAGCGCGAGCACCGCGACGAACAGGAGGAACGCGACCCCGAGCCAGGTGAACGCGGCGATCGCGACGAGCCGATCGAAGGGGCGGGGCGCGAGCCGGAGCGCGAGCATCCCGAGCGGCAACGAGAGCGTCAGCACCCCGAACCCGACTCCGAGCACGCGGCGCCATGGCTCGGCGAGCGCGGGGTCGCGGACCAGCCTGAGCCAGAGATACCAGTGCATCCCCGCGAGGATCGCGAGGCTCACGACGAGGAACGTGGCGAACGACAGGACGCGAGGCACCGCCTCCTGATAACTCCGTTCCGAGGTCCTCGCCAGCCGCGCGGGGGCGCGACGATACCGTCACGCCGCCGCGCGCCGCCTCCGTACCGACCGCGCTACCGCCACGCGACCGGCTGCAGCTCGGACCAGCGACGCTGGAGCGCGGTCCGCCGCTCGAGATACACGCGGTCGTAGCGGCGGAGCTTGTGCAGGTTCCACGCGAACCGCGCGTGGAAGTCGGCGCGCTCCGCCTCGAGGGCCTGGAGCTCGGCGCGCACCCGGAACAGCTCTCGCTCGCGCCAGCCCTCGCGCCAGCGGCGGGCCGGCTCCGGGCCGGGGCGCCATGGGTCGCGCCAGGCCGCCTCCGCACGCCGATCGCCGTCGTGATCGCACGCGGCGGCGGCGGCGGGGAAGGTTGCGGCGAGCAGGGCCGCGAAGACCAGCTTCGAGATGCGGGACGTCATGTTCTCCTCCGGTTCGTTGCCCTCACCAGGGAGACGCACGGCGCGCCGCGACATTCACCGCGACGGCGGACGCGACTCAGAGTCTGTGAAGCAATCCCCGGCCGTCGCGAGACGCACGGGGCCGTCGCCGAGCCGGGCGCGCGAGGACCGAGCAGCGCAGGCGTACCTAGAGGTACGTCGAGCAGCGTAGGGACGAGCCCGCCCGGCGTAGGCAGGCAGCATGCGTCGCAGCAGGCTCGGGGATTGCTTCACAGACTCTTGCGGAGCCGATCGAGCTTCGCCGCGACGATCAGGTCGTTGTCGGAGAGCCCGCCGATCGCGTGGGTCCAGAGGGTCACGTCCACGGTGTTCCAGTGGACGGCAAAGTCGGGGTGGTGCCCCTCCGCCTCGGCGAGCGCCGCGAGCGCGTTCACGAACCGCATCGCCTGGACGAAATCCTTGAAGCGGTAGTGCTTGTGAATTCGGGTCTTCCCGTACTGGGCGTCCCAGCCGTCGAGCGCTCGCAGGGCCTCGTCGACGGCGGTCGCCTCCATCTTCGGCACGCCGCCCTCGCACGGGACGCACTTCCGGTCTGCGTAGTCCATGGCGTGATGGGTGCCGCGGAGCCGCTCGCTGCGCAACCCACGCGCGGGGCCCACCCTGGACCCCATTCGGCTATCCTCCGCCGCATGGATCGGACCTTCGTCGCGCTCGGTGCGCTCTCGGCCGGGATCTCGGTCGCCGCAGGGGCGTTCGGTGCACACGCGCTGCGGGCGAGGCTCTCGCCCGACCTCCTCGCCGTCTTCGAGACGGGAGCGCGGTACCAGATGTACCACGCGCTCGGGCTCGTCGCGGCGGGCTGGGCCTCGTCGCGCGCGCCGCAACCCGCCGCGTGGGCGGGCTGGCTCTTCGTGGTGGGGACGGTCCTCTTCTCGGGCAGTCTCTACGCCCTCTCGCTCTCCGGCGTTCGGAGCATCGGCGCGGTGACCCCGTTCGGCGGCGTCGCATTCATCGCGGGCTGGGTGGCGCTCGCCGTGGCCGCGCTCCGCAGATAGGGCGCATCCCACGCCGCCGTGCGATCGCTCTGGGGAAGGAGCGCGCGCGCCGTGCGCGTGGCAGACTGGCCGCCCATGTCCGCCGCGGAAGCCACCGCACCACGCGTCGAGACGCTCCTCGCAAGCGAGGCCTGCGAGCGGTTCGCGTTCTGCGGCATGGCGTCGGTCCTCGTCCTGTACCTGAACGCGCACCTGCTCCACCCGGAGCGCGACGCCACGGCCGGCACCCATGCGTTCCTCGCCGCGGCCCACCTCGCGCCCGTCGTGGGCGGATGGATCTCGGAGCGGATCCTCGGGCGTCGCCGGACCGTGCTCGCGGCCGCGTCCCTGTACGTGGTCGGACTCGCCGTGATCGCGGCGTGGGAGTCGCGCGCCGGGCTCCTCCTCGGGATCTCGATGGTCGTCCTCGGGGTGGGCGGCGCGAGGCCGGGGCTCTCCGCCTACGTCGCGGACCGCGTTCGCGCCGCCGCCGCGCCGCGCGGGCGCCGTCTCGACGGCGCGCTCCTCGCGGTCGTGAAGCTGGCCGCGGCAGCCTCGGCGCTCGTCGTCCCCGCCCTCCTCGCCGCCTCCGGACCCCGCGCGGCCCTGGCGCTTCCTGCGCTCGCCATGGCGCTCGCCCTCTTCACGTTGCGCCGGGGTACGGCGCGGCACGTCGGGCCCGCGCCCTCCGGCCCCGACCCGCACGGGTTCGCACGCGTCGTCGTCCACGCGGTGTCCCGGCTCGGGACCGGGCACCCCGGCCAGCGGTGGCTCGACCTCGCACGCGACGTCCACCCTGCGGACGCGGTCGAGGGCGCCCAGGCGGTGCTCCGCACGGCAGGCGTGCTCGCCGCCGCAACGCTGTTCTGGGCGCTCTTCGACCAGCGGGGCTCGTCCTGGGTGTTCCAGGCGCGGCAGATGGGCCTCACCGTCGCCGGCCGGCAGCTCTCGCCCGCGCAGCTCCAGGCGCTCGAGCCGCTGCTCGTGCTCGCCCTGGTCCCGCTGCTCCGCAGCGTCGTCTTCCCGCTGCTCGAGCGGCGCGGGATCGCGCTGCCGCCGCTCCGGAAGATGAGCGCCGGGATGTTCGCCACGGCCCTCTCGTTCGCCGCCGCCGCCATCGTGCAGGCCGCGATCGACTGCGGGCGCGCGCCGCACGCGCTGTGGCAGCTCCCGCAACACGTGCTGCTCGCGGGCGGCGAGGTGCTCGTCGCCATCACCGGGCTCGAGCTCGTCACCGCCCGCGTCCCTCGCGCGATGCGATCGACGGTCATGGCGCTCTGGGCGATGTCCAGCGCGCTCGGGAACCTCCTCACGGCGGTGATCACGAAGCTCGTGCGCCCGGAGGGAGCCGCGTTCTTCTGGCTCTTCGCCGCGCTGATGCTCGCCGCCGCGATCGGATTTCACGTCGGGTCGCGCGCGCGGTTGGCGGGGCCGGCGGAGGTGCCGGCCAGGGAGCGCCACGGGTAGTGCAGAGCACCCGCACGCCTGGGCGCGGAGCGCGCGCGCCTCATCCGGCGGTCGCGCGCGTCCCGGACGCGACGGCGGAGCCCTCCGCCACCGGCACGCCGTCCACGAACCCCACGCGATTCCCAAGCACCGCCGGGACGCGCGCGCCCGGCGTCAGGATGCCGACCAGGTTCAGCGGATCGGCCGCGGAGACCTCGATCCGCTCGGCGCCGTCGCGCTTCGTGCGTCGCACCGCGCGGAGCGCGTCCACCGCCTCGGGCAGCGCGAACTGCTCGCCCGTGAAGCCCGCGACGAAGCGGCCGCCGCGGATGGCGCCGCGCGCCTCGAGGGACCGGTACACGCGGAGCAGCTCGCGCCACGGCGGTGGCAGCGCTCTCCCGCGCGAGCAGGTCGCGGAACACGACGCCGTAGCGGCGGAGGTACTGGGAGGCGAGCCGATCGAGCACGGCGTCGGCCGCCGCCTGCGACTCGCCGGCGAGCTCATGGGCGAGCGCAGGGGCAGCCGGATGAGGCTGCCCCGGAGCGAGCGGGGGTCTGGGGGCGCAGCCTCTCCGCGCCCCCCAGCAAGATGGTTCGCAGGGGCAGCCGGATGAGGCTGCCCCGGAGCGAGCGGGGGTCTGGGGGGCGCAGCCTCTCCGCGCCCCCCAGCAAGAAGGAGCGACCAGCGCCCGCCGGCGAACCCCGGGCGGCGCGGGGCGGTCGCGCGGCGGCGGCTCGAGGAGCGCGCGCAGCCCGGCGAAGCCGTCGCAGGTGACGAGCCCGGCGGAGACGAGCTCCCAGAGCGCCCCCTCCACCTCGCCGGGAAGGCGCCCGGTCATGGCGGCGAGGTCGGGGAGGAAGCAGGCGCCGCGCGCGGCCGAGGAGGTCGACGAGCGCGCGGGCCGAGGCGCCGAGCGGCGGCGGATCGCCGCTCGCGCGCCGCGAGGAGCCAGGGCAGGTCGGCGCGCAGCGCCAGCGTCACCGGCGCGTGGCGGGTCGGCGCGGCCCGCCGGCGCGGGCGCTCTCCTCCGGCGTCGGCCGCGACGGCGAGCCGTCCCCCAGGCCACCTCCCCGGAGAGGCAGAGCGCGTCGAGCAGCGCCGCGCTCGTAGCCGGCCACGCGCGCGGCGAGGATCTCGCGCTCCCAGGCCCCGGCCGCGGCGTGGAAGCCCTGCAGCTGCCCGACCACCTCGGCGACGCCCGCGAACGCCGTGGAGCCGCGCGCCCGGGTGCGACGTGCTGCCAGCGGAGCAGGAAGCGCACCAGGTCGGCGGCCGAGACCGGCTCGATCTCGCGCCGCAGCCGCGCCAGCGTGAGCCGGTGGATGCGGGCGAGCAGGCTCCGGTCGCACCAGTGGGGCTCCTCGGCGGACCAGGCCTCGCCTGCGAGGAAGCGGCCCCGCAGGACGAGCCCCTCCGACTCGAGCCGGGCGAGCGCCGCGTGGACGCGGGCCGGCAAGCCCGATGCGCGCGGCGAGCGCGGGCCCGGTGAACGGCCCGCCGCGCGGCACCCATCCTCGGACGACCGCGAGCGCCGCCGCGTCATCGTCGGCGGGGATGCGCTCGGAGGGGAGGGGCCGGAGCTCGGGATCGAGCGTCGGGGTCCCTTCGACGTCGCGCCGCCTGCGGCGGCGCTACGCTCAGGGTGAGCGGGCGGCGGGGTCGGGGTCGCGTTCGAGCTTGCGAGCGCCGGCGCCACGGCCCGCGCGAGCCCGACCCGCTCGGCCGCGACCACCCACACGCCGCCGCCGGAGCGCAGCAGCGTCGCCCGTCCCGCCGCGATGAGGGGAGCGAGGAACGGGTCGAACGGCTCGGCCTCGGTCCCCGGGAGCACCCCGAGATCGAGCAGCACGTCGTGCAGCTCGTCCGGATCGCGGACCACCGGCCAGATCTGCTCCGCCACCTCCGCGATCGCGTCGGGGTCGAGCGCCCCCACGCCCGTCGCCTCTGCGGCAGGCAGCGCCCGCCGCACCACGACCGCGCGCGCGCGCCGCTCCTCGAGCGGCGCGTCGTCGAGGAAGGCCCAGGGCTTCGCGCCCAGGATCTCGTGCGACATCGGGGAGGGCTCGGCGGTGTCCAGCGCGACGAGCCGGACCTCGCCGCGCTCGATCCGGGCGAGGAGCCTCGGTCAGCCCGGGCGCGTCCATCGCCTCGCACAGGCAGTCGCGCAGCGTCTCTGCGACGAGCGGGTGGTCGGGAGGCTCGATCGGGCCCCCCGGTCGGCGTTGTCCTGGCAGGCCACCTGCAGCGGGAACACCGCCGCGAGCAGGTCGTCGGCGCGCATGCGCGCGATGGGGCGGGCATCCGCTTCCCCTGAAGAGCCGCGGGATCGCGAGCGCGCGGGTGGCGTTCCAGCGCCAGCGGACGGCGAACATCGGAGCCTGGAGCGCCGCCTGCGCGAGCACCTCGTCCACCGTCGCGCCGGACAAGAGCTCGAAGATGGACTCGAGCGGGAAGGAGTGCTGCGGGCCGAGCGAGAGGAGCACGCCGTCGTCGGTGGCGGCGGCCTGCAGCTCGAAGTCGAAGCCGCGGCAGAAGCGCTTGCGCAGGGCGAGGCCGAGGGCCCGGTTCTTGCGGGCGCCGAACGGGGCGTGCAGGACGAGCTGCATCCCGCCCGCCTCGTCGAAGAACCGCTCGGCGACGAGCGTCTCCTGGGTGGGCACGGCCCCGAGGACGGCGCGCGTCGCCGCGGAGGTAGTCGACCGCCTGGCGCGCGCCTGCGGGCGGCACGGCGCAGGTCTCCGCCCAGCCACGCGCGCCGCCGCGGCGGGATCGTCGAGCCGCGGCTCGAGGTCGTCGCGCAGCCGCGACACCTCGGCCGAGAGCTCGCGCTCCGCCCCGGCGCCTCCCCGATCCAGAACGGGATGCCCGGCGCCGCGCCGTCCGCGTCCTCGACCCGGACCACGCCCGCCTCGATGCGGCGGATGCGCCAGGAGGTGTTGCCGAGCAGGAAGACGTCGCCGGCCATGCTCTCGACCGCGAAGTCCTCGTCGACCTGCCCCACCGCGACCCCCTCCGGCTCGGCGACCACCTGGTACTGGGCGGTGTCGGGGATGGCGCCGCCTCCGGTGAGCGCGGCGATGCGGGCGCCGCGCCGCCCCTGCACCCGTGGTTCACGCCGTCGCGGTGGAGGAGCGCGGTGGTGCGGCCCGCGGGACGTGGCGATCCCCTCCGAGAGCATCTCCACGACCGCGTCGAACTCCGGGCGCGGGAGCTCGCGGTACGGGCCAGGCGCGCCGCACGAGCGCGAAGAGGCGTCGAGGTCGATCGGGCGCGGCGGAGGCCTCGGCCACGATCTGCTGGGCGAGCACGTCGAGCGGCCGGAGCGGGACGCGATCGCGCTCGAGCGCTCCGCGACGGAGCCCGCGCACGAGCGCGGCGCACTCGACGAGCTCGTCCCGGCTCATCGGGAAGAGCCGTCCCCGCGGGACGCCGCCCTTCACGTGCGCCGAGCGGCCGACGCGCTGCAGCGCGACGTGGAGCGCGCCCGGAGAGCCGAGCTGGACGACGAGGTCCACGTCGCCGACGTCGATGCCGAGCTCGAGCGAGGCGGTGGCGACGACGGCGCGCAGCCGCCCCGACTTGAGCCGCTCCTCCGCGTGGAGCCGGCGCGCGCGGGACAGCGATCCGTGGTGGGCCGCCACCTCCGACGTCGCCGAGCCGCTCGGCGAGGGCGTGGGTGGCGCGCTCGGCGAGCCGGCGCGTGTTCACGAAGACGAGCGTGGCGCGGTGCGCCCGCACCAGCTCGGCGACGCGGTCGTAGGTCTCGCGCCAGAGGTCGTTCGAGGCGACCGACGAGAGCTCGTCCCTCGGGATCTCGATGCCCAGGTCGAACGTGCGCCGGCGCCCGAACTCGACGATCGCGCACCGCGGCCGCCCGCCGCGCTCCACCCGCTCGGTCCCGACGAGGAAGCGGGCCATCTCCTCGATCGGGTTCACCGTCGCGGAGAGCCCGATGCGCTGCGGCCGGCGCCGCGCGAGCGCCTCGAGCCGCTCGAGCGAGAGCGCGAGGTGCGCGCCGCGCTTGTCGCGCGCCACCGCGTGGATCTCGTCGACGATCACCGTCTCGACGGAGCGGAGCGCCGCGCGCCCGCGCTCCGCGGTGAGGAGCAGGTAGAGCGACTCGGGGGTCGTGACGAGGACGTGGGGCGGCACCCGCATCATCGCCTGCCGGCGCGACGCCGGGGTGTCGCCGGAGCGGACCGCGACGCGCAGGTCGGGCGGCGGAAGCCCCTCCGCGCGGGCGAGCTCGGCGAGCTCGGCGAGCGGCTCGCGGAGGTTCTTCTCGACGTCGTTCCCGAGCGCCCGGAGCGGCGAGACGTAGAGGACGCGGGTCTCGGCGCCGAGCCGGCCGTCGAGCGCCTCGCGGTAGAGCGCGTCGATCGCGAAGAGGAAGGCGGCGAGCGTCTTGCCGGAGCCGGTCGGCGCCGAGACGAGCACGTCGCGGCGCGCGGCGATCTCCGGCCAGCCGAGCGCCTGCGGCTCGGTCGGCTCGCCGAAGCGGCGCTCGAACCAGCGCCGCACCAGGGGGTGGAAGGTGGCGAGCACGATCACGTCAGCATAAAGTCCCGCGCGGGGCGGCGCTCGGGCGCGGCGGGTTCCGTATGATCGCGCCGGCGCGGGGGTGCACTGCACTCGGCCGCACCCGGAGGGTGGATGCTCTTCAAGGAAACCGCGCTCGTCCGGCTCCTCGGACTGCGCATCCCGATGATCTTCTTCGTGGGGCCACGGGTGGTGGAGCTCGACGACGAGGGCTGCGCGGTGCTCATTCCGCTCAACTGGCTCACCAGGAACCAGCTCATCGGCGCGATGTACGTCGGCGTCCTGTGCACCGGCGCCGACCTCGCCGGCGGCCTCCCCGCCGCGAAGCTCATCTTCGGCCGACACCGGTCCATGCGGCTCGTCTTCGGCGAGATGCGGGCGGAGTTCCTGAAGCGGGCCGATGGCGACGTCCTCTTTCGCAGCCGCGACGGTCGCAAGGTCGCCGAGGCGGTCCGGCAGGCCGCCGCGACCGGCGAGCGCGTCACCGTCCCGGTGGAGGTGATCGCGACCGTGCCGAAGAACTACGGCGACGAGCCGGTGGCGCGGTTCACGATGGCGCTCTCGCTGAAGCTCAAGGACGCATCCGCCTCCCGCCTTGAGGCGGCGCCGGACGGGCGCGCCGCGCTCTCCTGAGCGCGGAGAGGCGAGGCGGGTCTCCGCGCGGAGCTGCGAGCGTGGGCATCGATCGCGAGCGCATCGCGCTCTATACGGGCACGATCGCCGCGTACGCGGACATGTACGTCACGCAGTCGATCCTCCCGCTCCTCGCGCAGGAGTTCGGGGTGGGTGCGGCGCACGCGGGCCTCACGGTGTCTGCGGTCGTCCTCACCATCGCGGTCGCGTCCACCGTCTACGGACCCTTGTCGGATGCGATCGGCCGCCGGCGGGTGATGGCCAGCGCGACCGCGCTCCTCGCCCTCGCGACGCTCGCGTGCGCCTTCGCCCCGTCGTTCGGCGCGCTCGTCGCGCTGCGTGCGGTGCAGGGGTGCCTCGTCCCCGGGATGACCGCCGTGTCGGTCGCGTACGCCGGCGACCGCTTCGGCGGGCGCGACCTCCCCGCGGTCGTGGGCGGGGTGATCGCCGCGTCCGTGGTGGGCGGCCTCCTCGGGCGCGTCCTCGCCGGCGCGGTCGCGGCGAGGGCGGGCTGGCGCGCGGCGTTCGTGCTGTTCGCGGCGCTCACCGCGCTCGCGGCGGCGCTGCTCGCCCGTGGCCTCGCGCGCGGCGGACAGGTGCGCTCGGGCGGCCTCGGCGGGGCGTGGTCCGGGATGGTGGGCCACCTGCGCGATCCGCGGCTCGTCGGCGCCTACCTCGTCGGCGGCGCGCTCTTCTTCGGCTGGATCGGCATCTTCACGTACCTCCCGTTCCACCTCGCCGCGCCGCCCTACGCGCTCTCGACGGCGGCGATCTCGAGCGTGTACCTGGTGTACGCGGCGGGCGTCGTCGCGTCGCCGATCGCCGGCCGCCTCACCGGGCGGATCTCGCCGCGAACACTCATCGGAGCCGGGCTCGTGGTGGAGGCGATCGGGATGGCGCTCACGGCGGCCCGCCCGCTGGCGCTGGTGATCGCGGGGCTCGTCGTGCTGGTCCTCGGGACCTTCACCGCGCAGGCGGTCGCGCCGGCGTTCGTGAACGTGACGGCGGAGCGCGCGAAGGGCGGCGCGAGCGCGCTCTACCTGACGAGCTACTACGTCGGGGGAACGCTCGGGTCGGCGCTCCCCGGCCTCGCGTTCCAGGGAGCGGGGTGGTCCGGCGTCGTCGCGTGTTGTGCGGCGGCGGTGGGGATCGCGTTCGTGGCGAACGCGCTGCTGTGCGGGAAGGTGCCGCGCCTGCGCACCACCGATGTTTGACCGGGCGCCGGCCGCTGTCGCCGCTCCGACGCGGCGTCGAGTCCCGTGGGGACGTGGAGA
Source organism: uncultured delta proteobacterium (assembly GCA_963721145.1). Taxonomy (GTDB): domain Bacteria; phylum Myxococcota; class Myxococcia; order Myxococcales; family Anaeromyxobacteraceae; genus Anaeromyxobacter. Next base: position 2,513,496 of record CAVRIC010000002.1, read on the forward strand.
GGCCTCGGTCGCGGCTGCGTGTAGCCCCACGTGCGCGAGGAGCCGCGCGCCGCGCCGGGTGTGGGAGTGACGTGGACGGCTCGGTCGGTACACTGAGAGTCGGAAAGGGGCGGCGACATGGCGGCCCGCACCGGACGCACGTCACGATCCAGAGGTCGCTGGCTGGCCGCGCTCGCGGCCGCGACGTGGGCGGCCGCCGCGCTCGCGGACGATCCCGCCGAGGTCGCGCCCGTCCCGGAGAGCCAGCTCGACGAGCTGATCGACGGCGCCTCCGGAGCACGGCAGGCCACCCGTCGCTATGCGGAGGCCGATCTCGCACCCTACTTCGGCTCGGGAGCCCTCGCCGAGGCGAAGGCTCTCTACGATCGGCGTCGCTATGCACGGGCGCGTGAGGCGCTGCGAGGAGACGAGCCCCCGGTACGCTACCTGCGCGCGCTCGCCGCGCTGCACGTCGAGCCCGCGAAGGCCGCGCTCGAGCTCCGGGCGCTCGCGAGCGACTACCCCGCGATGCGCGACCACTGCCTGTTCCAGGCCGCGCAGGCGCTGGAGCGATTGCACAAGCGCAGCGCCGCGGCCGACGCGTACGCGCAGGTGAGCCCGGGCTCCACGCTGTTCGCGGACGCTCGGCTCGCGCAGTCGCGGACGCTCGAGCGCGCACTCGACCTCGGCGCCGCGCTCGAGGCGCTCACGCCGCTGCGCGAGCTCCCCGTGACGCCGCGCAACGACGCGGTGCGACGAAGGGCGCTGCTCGCCGCGGCGCGGCTGGGCCAGAAGCAGGGCGACTATCCCGGCGAGCACCGCGCGATGCTCGAGCTCTGGGCGACGAGCCCGCTCTCGCGCGAGGCGGAGGCCGTCTCGATCCGGCTGCGGCAGCTGCCGATCCCGAACCGTTGGCGGCTGACCCGCGCCGAGTCGTTCCTCTCGTTCCACGACAACGCCGAGGCGATGCGGCTCGCGCTCCAGGTGAAGACCGCGCTCCCGGACGAGCACGCCTGCCGGGCGGCGCTCGTCGTCGGGAATGCGCTCCGGAAGGAGCGACAGCACCGCAAGGCGGTCGCGGCGCTCGCGCCGATGGTCGAGGCGTGCCGGGCGTCCGAGCTGCGCCCGCGGGCGATGTACGTGCTCGGCTACTCGCAGTCGATCGTGGCGAGGCAGGACGCGGTGCGGACGTACGACGCGCTCGCGCGCGAGTACCCGGAGCACCCGTTCGCCGACGACGCGCTCTTCTTCGCCGCCGAGCTCGACCTGCGCGAGGGGCGGCCCCTGCCGGCGCTCGAGCGGCTCGAGCACGTCGCCGCGTCGTACCCGGCCGGGAACTTCGCGCCCGAGGCCCTCTTCCAGCTCGCGTGGCAGCACCGCGCGGCCGGCGCGCGCGACGCGGCGCTCGCCACGCTCGATCGCCTCGGGCGGCTCGCGGGTCTCGGACGAGAGCAGTGGCTCAGGGCGCGCTACTGGCACGCCCGAACGGTCGAGGAGACGGACGCGGCGTCGGCTGCGGACGAGCTCGCGCGGCTGGCCGCCGAGCACCCCGTGAGCTGGTACGGTCTCCTCGCGCGGGGTCGGCTCCGCGGAGATGCGCGCGGGGCGGTGCGCTCCTGCGCCGGGTCTTCGGCGTGCGTCGTCGAGCCCCCGGGCTGGCCGCTGGAAGCGGGACCGATGGGAATCGACCCGCGCTTCCTCGCGGCCGTCGAGCTCCTGCGGATGGGGCTCCCCGGCGCGGAAGCCGAGCTGCTCGCCATCGATCGGCGCGGTCTGACGGAGGACGCGGCGCGGCTCCTGATGGAGGCGCTGAGGCGGACGGGGCGCGAGCGAGCCGCCGCGTACGTCGCCCGCACCACGCTGGGGAACGACCTGACCGGCGGAGTCGAGGCGCGGACGGCGCAGGTCTGGCAGGCGACGTACCCGCGGCCGTTCCGGCGGCAGGTCGAGCGGTGGGCGCAGGCGTCGAGGGTGGAGCCCGACCTGCTCCAGGCGCTGATGCGAGAGGAGAGCCTGTTCGATCCGCGGGCGCGCTCGTCCGCCGGAGCGATCGGCCTCACGCAGCTCATGCCGCGAACGGCGCGCGAGGTGGCAGCGGGATTGAGGGTGCGCGTGACCAGTGCGGCGCTTCACCGCCCCGACCTGAACGTCCGCCTCGGCGCGGCGTACCTCGGCGACCTGCTGGCGCAGCTCGACGGCTCGAAGGTGCTGGCGGTGGCGGCATACAACGCGGGGCCCGAGGCGGTGTGGCGATGGGTCCGCGCGCGGCCGGACGCGGAGGTCGACGAATGGGTCGAGCAGATCCCTGCCGCGGAGACCCGCGACTACGTGAAGCACGTCCTCGCGAGCTACGGGGCGTACCGGCTCGTCTACGACGGAGCGCCGACGCCGCTCGAGCAGGGCGCCCCGCTCGCCCGATCGACGTCTCGGGACGGCGGTGGGCGCTGAAGCACGCCGACGCGCCTGGCTCGGACCTGGCTCGGGGCCGTCGGAGTGATCAGCCGCAGGGGTACAGGCTGTCGGTGAACCACCAGCGGCCATTCCGCTGCTCGAAGCAGAGCGGGGCGCCCGGGGTCGGGACCCCTTTCGCGCGGAAGTCGATGCACGGTCGGCCGGTCGGTCCTGCGCGCGGGTCCTCCTGGAACGACACCACGACCGCGATCTCCTTGCCGGATCGGAGGAGGCCCGCGAGCGAGGCGGGGGCGCCCGCTCGCGGCGCGGCCCCCGGCGCCCCGAAGAACACCCCGTGGAGCCAGGTCCCGTTGCTGCGCAGGTCGCGCGCGACCTTGGCCTTCGGGACGACGCGCCCCGCACAGCGGAGCCCGTCCGGCGGGACGCGGGCGAGGAGGGCGTCCGCGTCCTGCGCGATGATCTGGCGCTGGAGCTCCGCCGCGAGGCGCACCATCTCCTTCGCGACGGTGGCGCGGCGCTGCTCGACGGGTTCGGCCGCGCCGGCGGCCGTGGGGCCGGATGCGGTGACGAGCAGGGCGGCGAGGAGCACGGCGCGCACGCCCGTACGGTAGGCGGGCGTCCGCCGGCCGGCAATGGCGGGGTTGCTCGACGCTACGGGATCCGCCAGCGGAGCAGGTGGACCTCGATCGGCCCGTTCCACAGGCGGTGATCGATCTCGGGCCGAAGCCGGATGGCGTGCTGGAGGGCCGGATTCCCCGAGAGGAGCACCGCGGTCCATCCCGAGTGGCGGAGGAGCATCTCCGCGAGCCCGCGATAGAAGCCGGTCAGCTTTCGTTCCTGGACGCGCGCCGCCGGAGGAGCGCGCTCTCCGGTACCGCCCAGCCGCTCTCCGTAGGGCGGGTTCGAGACGATCGTCCCGCGCGGGAAGCGCGGCGCGAGCTCGCGCGCGTCGCCCTCCTCGATGGTGACGTCGCCGGCGACCCCCGCCGCGGCGACGTTCCGCTGCAGCGCCGCGATGGCCTTCGGGTGGAGGTCGCGCGCGACGATCGGCGCGGGCGCGCGCGGCAGGATCGCGGCGCTCGCCTCGGCCTTCATGCGGTCCCAGGCCGACTGCGGTCCGCCGCGGTACATGGGCCAGCGCTGGAACCCGAACGCGCGCGAGAGTCCGGGCGGGATCCGGCGGGCGCGGAGCGCCTGCTCGATCGCGAGCGTCCCCGAGCCCGCCATGGGATCGACGAGCGGGAGCTCCGGGTCCGCGCCGCCGAGGCCGAGGATGGCCGCCGCGAGCGTCTCCTTGAGCGGCGCCACCGTCGTCACCGCGCGATGGCCGCGGCGATGGAGCGGCTCGCCGGCCAGGTCGAGCGACAGCGCGCCCTCGCCCCGGGCGAGGTGGAGGACGATGCGGAAGTCGGGGTCCTTCGGGTCGACGTCGGGCCGCGCGCCGAGCCGCTCGCGCAGGCGATCCACGACCGCGTCCTTGACCTTCAGCGCCGCGTACCCGGAGTGGGTGATCGCGGACGAGCTGACGCTCGCCTCCACCGCGAGCGTCGTCTGCGGGGTGAGCCATTCCTCCCAGGCGACCGCGTGCGTGCCCTCGTACAGCGCCTCGGAGCTCGGCGCCGGAAATCGCGCGAGCTCCAGGAGAACGCGCATCGCCGTCCGCGAATGCAGGCAGGCGCGCATCCCCGCCTCGAGCGGCCCCTCGAACCCCACGCCGCCGCGGTCCCCGCGCACGCGCTTGAGGCCGAGCGACACCAGCTCGCGCCGGAGCGCGCCCTCCGTTCCCTTCGCGCAGGTCGCGAAGAAGCGCATCACCTCGGGGACGCGGCCTGCTCGTCCGCGCGGTTGGCGTCGAACACGCCGACCCGGATCGAGCCCTTCGCGTGCCGCTTCGCGTCGTACATGAGCGCGTCGGCTCGCGCCATCATCTCGTCGACCGACTCCGGCGGCGTGATGAAGATGGCGGCCCCGATGGAGAAGCCCATCTTCCAGCCGTGCCAGGTCATCGCCGTCACGAGCGTCGAGCGCAGGCGCGCGAGCAGCGCCTCGGTCTCGAGCGCCGAGGTCTCGGGGAGGAGGAGCCCGAACTCGTCGCCGCCGAGGCGCGCGACCGCGTCCACGGCCCGCGTCGCGCCGCGGAGCGCCTGTGCCACGGCCACGAGGAGCGCGTCCCCCTGGGCGTGCCCGAGGCGATCGTTCACGGCCTTGAAGTCGTCGCAGTCGACGTACGCGAGCGCGAGCGGGCGGCCGTTCCGGCGCGCCCGCTCCACCTCCAGCGTCGCCGCCTCGAAGAATGCCCGCCGGTTCGCGATCCGCGTCAGCGCATCGGTCCGAGAGAGGAGCTCCTCCCCCTCGAGCCGGCTCCGCAGCGCGGCGAGCACGAGGACGATCGACAGGGACGTGCCGACCTCGACGGCGGCGTTCCAGACCAGCAGCCCGGGCACGGGCGGTGCGCTGTGCGCGAGGAGCCCGTGGAGCGCGTCCGCGAAGGTCGACACCGCCGCGCTCGCGACGGCGAGCGCGGCGCCGCCGCGCAGGCTGACGAACCAGGTCCCGAACCCGATCGGGGCCAGATAGAACAGGATGAGCTCGACGTCGTTCCCGGTGAGAAAGTCCGCCACTCCCACGCACAGGACGATCCCCAGGCACGCGCCGAGGGTCCCGGCCGGCGAGAGATGGCGCGCGATGCGTGCGCCGGGCGCGGCAAAACGCGCGGTGTTCTCGAGGGCGCCCGCAGCGCGGTCGGTCCGGAGCGAATCCAAGCCTGTGCTTGAATGCGCGGAGCCGTGCACCCTGTCAAGCCGCGGGATCAGTGGACAGCCACGGCCTCGATGCGATGGTTTGCCGCCCCGCCGCCCCGCCCGCCCACGGACGCCCTCTGCGCGGGAGGGCGCCGAGCGCGAGGCGCACCCTGGCGCTCCTCCGGGAGCCCCGCCATGATGGGCGCGCGGCCCGATCCTGGCCCGGGAAGCTCCACGCGGAGCTGGACGGGGGTGGGTGGACGCCGTCGCGCGAAGGTCACCGCGCCGCCGCCTGCCCGTCACCTCGCGCGTGGACGCTGCGGACCCCCGCTGGACCGAGATCCGCGCAGCATGACCGAAACGCAAGGCAGAGCGCCGATCGTCGCCTCGGTCGAGATGGGATACGGCCACCACCGGGCCGCGCGCACGCTCGCGGACGCCCTGGGCGTCCCGCTCGTGCACGTCGATCGCGCTCCCATCGCCAACCCGGCGGACGCGGCGCTGTGGCGCCGGGTGCGCGCCGCGTACGAGGGCGCCTCGCGCCTCTCGCAGGTCCCGATCGTGGGCGCGCCGCTCCGCTGGGCGCTCGAGGAGATCACCGCCATCCCCCACCTCCACCCGTTCCGGGACCTGTCCGCGCCGACGCGCGGCACCCGAGCGCTCGACCGCCTCGTGCGGCGCAACCTCGGCGTCGGGCTCGTGGAGGAGCTTCGCCGCAGCGGGCGTCCGCTGCTGACGACCTTCTATGCGACGGCGATCGCGGCTGACCGCGCGGGCATCCCCGAGATCTACTGCGTGGTGACGGACACCGACGTGAACCGGGTCTGGGCCCCGCTCGACGCGGGACGGACGTCCGTCCGCTACCTCGTCCCGACGCAGCGAGCGGGGAAGCGGCTCCAGCTCTACGGCGTCCCCGCGGAGCGGATCACCTTCACCGGCTTCCCGCTGCCGGACGAGCTGGTGGGAGGGCCGGGGCTCGCGGCGCTCACCGCGAACCTCGGCGCGCGCATCGTGCGGCTCGATCGCCATCGCGCGTTCCGCAAGGATCACCCGGAGGAGCTGGCCCACTTCCTCGGCCCGCTGCCGCTCGCCGAGGAAGGACGGCCGCCGCTGCTCACGTTTGCCGTGGGGGGCGCGGGAGCTCAGGCGGGTCTCGCGCGCGCGTTCCTCCCCTCGCTGCGCCGCGAGATCCTGGCGGGGAGGCTTCGCGTCGCGCTCGTCGCGGGCGTGCGCCCCGCCGTGAAGCAGATCTTCGAGGCGGCGGTCCACGCGGCGCGGCTCGAAGCGCAGATCGGGAGCGGGGTCGAGATCCTCTTCGACCCGGATCTCGACGCGTACATCGCCGCGATGAACGCGCTCCTGGCACGCACGGACGTGCTCTGGACGAAGCCGTCCGAGCTGTGCTTCTACGCGGCGCTCGGGCTCCCCCTCGTCTGCGCCGCGCCCGTCGGCGTGCACGAGCGGATCAACCGCCGCTGGGTGCGCGAGAGCGGCGCCGGGTTCAAGCAGCGCGATCCGCGCTTCGCGGCGGACTGGCTGTCGGACATGCTCGCCGAGGGCGCGCTGGCGGCGGCGGCGTGGGCGGGGTTCACGCGGCTGCCGAAGTTCGGCCTGTACCGGATCCTCGAGGCGGTCGGAGCGCGCGGACCGGGTGCAGGCTGTCCCTGAACCAGCGCTCGATGTGTCGGACGCGGGGCCTCGTCAGGCGGCGCCCCCGGGCAGCGCGCACAGGGCGAGGCCCTCGAAGAGCAGGTGCGCGGCGAGGTGGCTCGTCACGTCCGCGTGATCGAGCGCCGGGCACACCTCCACGACGTCCATACCCACGAGCCGCGCGCCCGCCAGGCCGCGCACGAGCGAGAGGGCCTCTCGTGACGAGAGGCCGCCCGGAACGGGCGTTCCGGTCCCGGGCGCGAACGCGGGATCGACCGCGTCCACGTCGAACGAGAGATAGGTCGGGCGCGCTCCGACGGCCCGCCGGATCTCCTCGGCCACTTCCGCCACGCCGCGCGCGCAGACCTCGTCCATCGTGTAGACGCGTGCGCCGCGGGCGCGCCCCGGCTCCGCATCCCTGGGGCCTCCCCACGGGCCGCGGATCGCGACCTGGTGGAGCTGTCCGTGCGCGACGAGCCCCTCGTCGAGGACGTGCCGCATCGGCGTCCCGTGGTGGAAGCGCTCGCCCCACGTCTCGGGCCCGCTCGTGTCGAGGTGGGCGTCCACGTGGACGACCGCGACCGGGCCGTGGCGCGCCGCGACCGCGCGCAGCGCGGGGAGCGCGATCGAGTGGTCCCCTCCGACGACGAACGGCACCGCGCCCGCTTCGACCACCGTCGCCACGGCGCGCTGCACGGCCTCGCGCATCGCCGCGCCGTCGAAGGGCGGAAACACCACGTTGCCGCCGTCCACCGCGGCGAGCGCGTCGAAGACGGAGAGCCGGTGGCCGGGGTGGTAGCCCTGCACGAGCGCGCTCACCCGCCGCAGCTCGAACGGCGCGAGCCGGGCGCCGGGCCGGTAGGTGGTCCCGCCGTCGTACGGGACGCCGAGCAGGACTGCGCCGGTGCCGGCCGGGAGCCCCGCCCCGAGCGGCGCGGCTGGAAGGCGGAAGAAGGGAGTCTGGCCGTGCGCGAGGTAATCGAACGCGGGCTGCTGGCCCATCACGTCTCCCGCAGGAGGTCGGCCACCGCGGCGTGCGCCGCACGGGCGAGATCCGAGGCGCCGGCGCCGGGCCCCGGGACGATCGGCGTGCCGACCTGGACGAACGCACGGGTTTGGCGCCGGGCCGCGAGCGTCAGGTAATGCGGCAGGAACGGCGCGTCCCCGACCCAGGCCAGGCTGGCGGGGTCGTACCGGATCGCGACCGGGACGACGGGGATGCGCAGCCGGACCGCGACGCCGAAGAGACCGGGCCGGAAGGGGAGGACCGTCGTGCCCTCCGTGGTCGTGCCCTCCGGGAAGTTGAGGACGCTCACGCCACGCGCCAGCGACTCCCCCGCCGCGTTCAGCACGCGCGCGCCGCTCCGGGCGTCGCCCCGCGACACGAAGATCACCCCGAGCTCGCGCGCGATGGCGCCGACCACCGGCCAGCGCGCCACGTCGAGCTTCGAGATCGGGACGCAGGGCAGCAGGCTCGCGATGACGAGCGGGTCGAGCCAGCTCACGTGGTTGGACGCAATGAGGGCGGGGCCGAGCGGAAGCGGCCCGGCGTGCTCCAGCGCGATGCCGTGCAGCGCGAGGACGCGGCGGGACGCATCTCGGAGCACCAGCGCCCGCTCGCGCGCTGCGTCACGCGCCGACGTGCTCCGCAGGCGCCGAAGCCGGCGTGCCGTCCCGACGGTCGCCATCCCGAGCGCCGCGACCCGGGTGCCCGCCCGCGCCGCGCGCCGCGGCGCCGGGTCGAGGACCTCGGCCGTAGCGGCGACGAGCTGCCGCCCGCTCATGCGACCCCCGCCAGCTTCCGGCGCTCGACGAGCCCGAGCCGCTGCATCCGGGGCTCGAGCCGCGCGAACGCCTCCCGCTCGATGCGCGACACGAGGCGGCGGTCGCCGGGGCCGTAGAAGTCCTCGCGGATCTCCACATCCCTCGCACCGAGCGCCGCGTGGAGCGCGCGGGCCGCCAAGTTGTCCTCCTTCACGGTGAACCAGCACGCCTCGACGCGGCCGAGGAGAGTGCCGATGAGCGCCCGGAGCAGCTGGAACGCGACCCTGGAGCCCTGCAGCTCCGGGGCGACCGCGAGCGTCGTGCAGTACGCCTCGGCGCCGCGGACGAAGCAGAGGATGTAACCGAGGGCGCGCCCGCCCTCCTCCGCGACGAAGCAGGTGTCCGCGAAGAACTCGCAGCAGAGCCGGACGTAGTACGGGCCGAGCACCGACTCGCCGCCGGCGCCGAAGATCTCCTCCTCGAGACGCATCAGCTCCGCGAAGTCGCCCGGGCGAAGGGTTCGGATGGTCCGCTCGTTCATGGTGCCTCCTCCGTGTGCGACGGAGGCTAGGCCGGCTCCGTGGCCGTCCAGTCGCGGCGGCGCGACGAAAGCGTGACCGGGCGTCATGCCCGCGAATTCACGCGGGCGTGGAGCGTTCGCCGCATCGCCGTCACGGCACGATGTTGAGCTGGGTCACGTGAACCGGACCCTCGCGCACGTCTCCGACCTGCACCTCGGTCGCGACCGGGCCACGGACGCGGCCAGCGGCCGCGTGGTCGAGGCGCTGTGCGAGGCGGAGGTGGACGTCGTGCTGGTCACGGGCGACGTCACCCACCGCGGTCGGCGCTCCGAGCTGGCCGCGTTCGAGCGGGCGTTCGCGCCGATCCGCAACCGGACCGTCGTCGTGCCCGGGAACCACGATCGCCTGGGCGAGGACGCCGGGTGCGACCTGGTCGGCGAGGCGCGCGTCGTGGTGGAGGCGAGGCCGGGGCTCCACCTCGTCCGGCTCGACTCCACGGCGCCGCACAACCGCGCCCTCCTCTCGAGCCACGGCGAGCTCTCGGAGGGCGACATCGCCGCGGTCGAGTCCGCGGTGGATGCCGCCCCGCCGGGCAGCCTCGTCGTCCTGATGCTGCACCACCACCTGCTGCCGCTCCCCGAGGACCTTCTCTCGGAACGGCTCGCGAGCCTGCTCGGCTGGCCCAACGCGGCGGAGCTGCCCCTCGGCCGGATCCTGCTCGCGCGGATCCGCGGCCGCTGCGACGTGGTCGTCCACGGCCACCGCCACGCTGCGGGGGAGCTGGTGCTGCCGGCGCGCGCGGGCCGCGCCCTGAGCGTCATGAACGCGGGGTGCACCCCGGAGCTGGGTCGCGTGCGGCTGCTGAGCCATTCGGCGGGCCGCGTGATCGGAGAGCGCTGGCTGGAGATCCCGGTCGAGCGGCCCGGCGTGCGGCCGCGCCTCCGGTCGCGGCCCGCACCCGCCGCGGCGTGACCGCCACCTGACCGCCACCGCCGGGACCCGAACACGCCACCGGGCTGACTCCGGCCCGCCACACCCCGGCGCGACGATCCCGGGCGGAGGGGCAGGAGGAGAAGGATGCGGATCGAGTGGAGTGTCGTGCTCTTCGCCGCGGCGGCGCTCGGGCTGGCCATCATCGGGCTCCAGCTCCTCGTGCTCCGGACGCACCTGAAGGCGAGGGCGCCCGCCGCGCGGGCATCGCCGCCCATCTCGATCCTGAAGCCGCTCTGCGGTGCGGACGACGGGCTCGAGGCGAACCTCGCCGCGTTCGCCGACCTCGCCTACCCGGAGTACGAGGTCGTCCTCGGCGTCCGCAGCGCGCGCGACGCGGCCTGGCCCATCGCTCGCGAAGCGGCCCGGCGCTGGCCGGGGCGGTTCCGCGTCGCGCTCCAGCGCGGCGAGCCGGGGCTCAACCCGAAGGTGAACCAGCTCATCACGCTCGCGCGCGCCGCCCGGCACGACCTCCTCGTCGTCTCCGACTCGAACGTGAGGGTCGAGGCGGGGTACCTCGCGGAGATCGCGGGCCTCCTCGACGACGATGCCGTCGGCCTCGTGACCCATCCGATCGTCGGGGTCGGCGAACGGCGCGTCGGGTCGGTGATGGATCACCTGCACCTCGCGGGCGCGATCACGCCGGGCGTCGTCGCGGCGAAGCGCCTCGCGGGCCGGGACATCGTCGTCGGCAAGTCGATGGCGCTGCGCAGGAGCGACCTCGAGGCGATGGGCGGCTTCGAGGCAGTGAAGGACGTGCTCGCCGAGGACTACGTGATGGGGCTCATGGTCGGCGAGTTGCTCGGGAAGCGCGTGGCCGTGGCGCACCGGCCGGTCCAGAACGTGAGCGAGAGGCGCACCGTCGGAGAGTTTTCCGCGCGGTACCGGCGCTGGGGCGTGCTGCAGCGCCAGGCGGTCGGGACCGTGCCGTACGCCGCGCAGGCGCTCCTCAACCCGGTCCTGCTCGCCGCGGCGGCGGCCGCCCTCGATCCGACGCCCATCGCCGCGGCCCTGTTCGGCGCCACCTGCGCCGTGAAGGCGGGGCTCGACGGTGCGGCGGCGCGCGCCCTCCGCCCCGGCGGGTTCCGGCTGCCGCACGTCGCGCTCGTCCCGGTGAAGGACCTCGTGTTCGGCGCGGCCTGGGCGTTCGGCCTGGTGCGCCGGGACGTGATCTGGCGTGGCAACCGGCTCATCGTGCGGCGTGGCACGCGCATCGAGCCGCCGGCTGGAGCCGAGCTTCCCCTCACTGCGGCGGACCCGGTTCCGGCCGCGCTCCTGGGGACGTCCAGCCGATGCTGAGCGCTCTTGACATCAGCGCGCCGCCGCCGCCTCGATCCGCCGGTTCGCCGCGCGGCCCCGGACCGTGAAGTTGGGGAGGCGCGGGCTCTCGCCGCCGCGTCCGACCGAGATCACGCGCCGCCGGGGGACGCCCAGCTCGGCGAGCCGGGCCGCCGCCGCCTGCGCCATCGAGACCGAGAGCCTCTGGTCAGCGGCGTGATCGCTGGTCGCGTCGACGAAGCCTTCGATCCGGACGGCGAGCTCGGGGCGCGCGAGCAGCGCCGCCGCGAGATCGGCGAGGCCGACGTCACGCTGCAGGTCGGCCGATCGCCCCGCGAACGCCACCTCGTCGACCACGATCCGCTCTCCGCCCTCGAGCCGCTTCGCCCACTCGGCCTGGCGCGACGCCCTCGCCGCCGCATTCGCCGCCGCGGCCGGTGCCGGGGGAACCGCCGCGCCGGGGGCGGCGGGCCTCGAGACGTCCGACGGCGACCCGGGCGAAGCGGGCGGGTGCGGGTGCGCCGCGCGGGCCTCCGCCGCCTCCGCGAGCGCGACCTTGCGGAGCATCCTCGCGCGCTCCGGATCGAAGCACCGCTTCCGGCCGGCGTCGCCCAGCCGGGTGAGCGCCGGCCGCGCCGCGGCGAGGACCGCCCGACGCACCGCCAAGTCGGTTCGCTCGCCCGGCTCCAGCGTCACGAGCACGCTCTGCGCGAACAGCAGCCGGTGGTCGCGCGCCAGCGAGAGCCGGAGCGTCACGAGCAGCTCGGGTCCCGAGTCCTGCGACCGCCCGTCGACCGAGCCGTACAGCGCCGCGTCCGCGCCGATCAGCTCGGCGAGCTCGAGCGCGAGCGATGGCCCGACGCCCGAGGGGAGGTCGAGCGGTGTGTCCCGGAACAGCCCGCGCAGCTCCGGGATGGGGAACACCTGGGCGCGCGCCGGGTCCACCTCCGAGACGAGCGCGTTCGTTGCCGCGTCGGCCGCGAGCGGCGCGTCGGAGCCGTTGTCGAACGGCGCGATGAGCAGGCAGCGGACCCGGGCGAGCTCGGCGGCCCTCAGCACCGACGCGTCGACCGGGACCTGGGCCGGTCCGGTGCCCGGACCGACGGCCCGCTCTCCCGCGCAGGCGAGGGCGGAGGCGAGGAGCAGGATCGAGACAGAGCGCCGCATGGAGCGCCATGGTAGCCGGGACCCCGCACGGGTGCCAAAAGCAGGCAGGTGACGACGTCACCTTCCCGTCGCACGGCGGCCATGAGACCGTCACCGCCCGATGCGTTAAAGGTGGTTACGTGACGTCCGTACTCCTCGTGGACGACGAGCGCGATCTCCTGTCGCTGCTCGACTTCAACCTCCGGGCTGCCGGATTCGAGACGATCCTGGCGCCGACGGGAGAGCAGGCCATCCTCCAGCTCAAGCGCCGCGTACCCGATCTCGTGGTCCTCGACCTGATGCTGCCCGACGTGTCCGGCACGGAGGTCTGCCGGCAGATCAAGGCGGACCCGCGCACGAAGCACGTGCCGGTGGTGATGCTCACCGCCAAGGGGGAGGAGGTGGACCGCGTCGTCGGGTTCGAGCTCGGCGCCGACGACTACGTGACGAAGCCGTTCAGCGTCCGGGAGCTCGTCCTGAGGCTCAAGGCGGTGCTGCGGCGCGCGGGCGGCGGGCGCCCGCCCGAGCGACCGCCGGCGGCGGTCGGGCCGATCCGCGTGGACGTGGACGGGCACCGCGCGTACGTGGACGGCGCGGAGATCGAGCTGACGCCGCTCGAGTTCAAGCTCCTCGCGACGCTCATGGCCCGGCTCGGGCGCGTCCAGTCTCGCGACCAGCTCCTCGAGGACGTGTGGGAGATGTCGTCCGATCTCGAGACCCGCACTGTGGACACCCACGTGAAGCGTCTTCGTGAGAAGCTGGGGTCCGGACGCGACCTGCTCGAGACGGTCCGGGGGATTGGCTATCGCCTGGTGGAGCCGAGCGAGAAGGAGTGACCCGGGCGGCGGCGCGCCGCTCGCGGAGGCGATCCGCGCGCTGCGCGTGGAGCTCGAGGGCGGGCCACGCGCGCACCTCGGCCGCGAGGTGCGAGAGATCGCGGACCTGCTCGTTCGCCGCGACCGCCGCCTCGGGCTGCTCGGAGCGCGATCCCGTCGAGCACGAGGTGCTCGCGGCGCTGCCCGATGCGGCCGCCCTCGTGTCGAAGGACGGCTGGGTGCGCGTGTCGAACAGCGCCTTCGACGCGCTCGCCGTCACGGGGCGAGCGCTGGGCCTGACGCCCCTCGAGATCACGCGGAGCGCCGCCCTGTCCGACGCCGTGAAGCGCGCGCTCGAGGGGACCTCCCGGATGCTCGAGCTCACGATCGCCCGGAACGTCTACCGGGCGCACCTGGCGCCGCTCCTGCGGGGCGAGGTGCTCGTCATGCTCCGGGACGTCACCGAGGCGAAGCAGGCCGAGGTGGCGCGGCGCGACTTCGTGGCGAACGCGAGTCACGAGCTCAAGACGCCGATCGCGTCGATTCGCGCGGCCGCGGAGACGTTGCAGGCCGGAGCGGTCGCCGATCCGGCCGCCGCGAGCACGTTCATCGACATCGTCGCCCGGAACGCAGAGCGACTCTCGCGCCTCGCCGAGGACCTCCTGGACCTCTCCCGGATCGAGACCCGTCAGCTGAGCCTGGAGCTGGCGCCCGTGGATGCGACCGCCCTCGGTGCGCGCGTCCTGGCGCTCCTCTCGTCCGCGGCTGCCGAGAAGGGGCTGACGCTCCGGACGGAGCTGCCGGAAGGGGTCGCCGTCCGCGCCGATGCCCGCGCGCTCGAGCAGGTGCTCGTCAACCTCGTGGACAACGCCGTGAAGTACACGGCGCGGGGGAGCGTCGCGCTCCGCGCGGAGCGCGACGGGAGCACCTGGGTTCTCGCGGTCGTGGACAGCGGGCTCGGCATCGAGCGCCATCACCTTCCGCGCCTGTTCGAGCGGTTCTACCGGGTGGACGCGGGCCGTTCCCGCGAGCAGGGCGGGACGGGCCTCGGGCTCGCGATCGTGAAGCACCTCGTCCAGGGGATGAGCGGCGAGGTGGGTGTCGAGAGCGACTCCGCCGGGTCGAGGTTCTGGGTCCGCCTTCCCGCGGCCTGAGGACCGGTCGCCGGCCTCGCGAGAAGTCACGGGAAAGCCACGCGATTGGTGCGGAGCCGTATCGCGGCGCGCCTACCGTGTCCTCCGTCCCGCCGCCGGGACCGGAGGTCCACCATGTTCGTCATCGCCGAATCCGCGACGACCGTCGTCCGCCTGGACGACCGGTTCGGTCCGGCGCAGGTGAGCTCGGTCGAAGAGGTCGTCGCGATGTTCAGGCCGGTCCAGCACGTGATCATCGACTTCGCGAACGTGAGGGACGTGGACACGGTCGCGGTCGCGACGCTCGCGCGGACGCTGGGCGGGCTCGCCGGTTCTCAGGTCAGCTTCCGGGGCCTGTCGCGCCACCTGCGGCGGCTCCTGCGCTACGTCGGTGCGGACGTGGACGCCCCGAGGGCCGTCGCCGTCGCCGCAAGGTGATCCAGGCGTTCGGCCCGCGCGGGGCGTCACGGCGGCTTCGGTGACGACGTCACGAGGTCGTCACGCGCCCGCCATCGTGCCCTCACCCCCGGCCTCTACATACGACCACCAACCCAAGGAGACCCATACACATGAAGCGCACGCTCATCGCCCTCGCCGCACTCGTCGCCCCCGCGCTCGCCGCGGCCGGAACCGTCACCGTCAAGGGCTCCGACACGATGGTGATCCTCGCCCAGCGCTGGGCCGAGGACTACATGAAGAAGAACCCCGGCGAAGAAGGTCCAGGTCACCGGCGGCGGCTCGGGCACCGGCATCGCCGCGCTGATCAACGGCACGACCGACATCGCCACCGCCTCGCGGACCATCAAGGAGGCCGAGGCGGCCAAGGTGAAGGCGAAGCTTCAACGCTGCGCCGGTCGAGACCTCGGTCGCGCAGGGACGGCGTCGCCATCTACGTCAACGACGGCCAACCCGGTCGACGCAGCTCACGATCGACCAGCTCCAGGGCATCTACCTCGGCGACATCACGAACTGGAAGCAGGTCGGCGGCACGGACGCCCCGATCGTCATCTACTCCCGCGAGAACTCCTCCGGGCACGTACGTCTTCGTGAAGGAGCACGTGCTCGGGAACGAGGACTTCGCTCCGGAGGCCCAGACGCTGCCGGGGACGGCCGCGGTCGTGAACGCGGTCGCGAAGGAGAAGAACGGCATCGGCTACGGCGGCGCCGCGTACGCGAAGGGCGTGAAGGAGGTCAGGATCGTCGGCAAGGACGGCCAGGCCTATCTGCCCAACGCGGAGAACGTGAAGTCCGGGAAGTACCCGCTGTCGCGGCCGCTCTACATGTACACGCGCGGCACGCCGGCCGGGGAGGCGAAGGAGTTCATCGACTTCTGCCTCTCGGCCGCCGGCCAGACCATCGTGACGCAGGTCGGGTACTTCCCGATCAAGTGACGGCGTCACCGAACCGTCACACGGTCGCCATCGGTCCGGAACGCGGCCTGGATAGATCGGCGGCCGTGCAAGTCCTGGCGGATGCCCCGGAGGGGGCGGCGAGGCCCCTCGCCTCCATGCGGCGGCGGCAGGTCCGCGAAGCCGGCGATCGAGCTCGTCATCACGCTCGTCGCCCTCACCGGGATCGCCGCCGTCGTCCTCATCTTCGTCTTCGTGGCGCGGGAGGCGCTCCCGCTGTTCAGCGACCCGGAGGTCGCGAAGGAGGTGGATCTCGCCCGCATGTTCCTGCCACAGGTGTACCGGCAGGGACGGGCGACCGGTTCATCTGGCAGCCGGTCGGCGACATCCCGAAGTACTCGATGATCCCGCTCTTCATCGGGACGCTGAAGGTGACGTTCGTCTCGATGATCGTCGCGACGCCGATCGGCGTCGCGCGCGGCGGTCTTCACCTCCGAGTTCGCGCCGCGCCGGCTGAAGGAGATCCTGAAGCCGACGATCGAGCTCCTCGCCGGGATCCCCTCCGTCGTCCTCGGCTTCTTCGCGCTGATGGTGATGGCGACGTGGCTCCAGTCGGCGTTCGGATTCTCGTTCCGCCTGAACGCGATCGTGGCGGGGCTCGGGCTCGCCCTCACGATCGTCCCGGTCGTCTACACCGTGGCCGAGGACGCGCTCGCCGCGGTGCCGCGGAGCTTGCGCGAGGCGTCGCTCGCGCTGGGGGCCACCCGGTGGGAGACGGCGTTCAAGATCGTGCTCCCAGCGGCCGCGCCGGGCGTGCTGGCGGCGGTCGTGCTCGGCTTCGGGCGCGCCATCGGAGAGACCATGATCGTCCTCATGGCCTCCGGCAACGCCGCGATCACCTCGTGGAGCCTGGGCGACTCGGTCCGGACGCTCCCCGCCACGATCGCCGCCGAGATGGGCGAGGTGGTCTTCGGCGGTTCGCATTACGCGGTGCTCTTCTTCCTCGGCATCGAGCTGTTCGTCTTCACCTTCGTGCTGAACACGCTCGCCGCCGTCTTCGTGCGCCGGTTCGTGCGCAGGGTCTCGGGGGCGCGGGCGTGAGCGTCGCGGCCCGCAAGACGGTCGGGGCCGGCCTCACCGCGCTCACCGGCGCGGCCGCCGTGCTCGTCGTGGGCATGCTCGCGCTGATCCTGTTCGACGTGATTCGCGGCGGCGCGGGACGGATCTCGTGGCAGTTCCTCACCGCCGCGCCGGAGGGGGGAATGATGGCCGGCGGGATCTTCCCGGCCATCTACGGCACCGCGGTGATGACCCTCCTCATGACGGTGGCCGTCATGCCCGTCGGCGTCATGACGGCCATCTACCTGCACGAGTACGCCCCGCCCGACTCGCGGCTCGCCGCCCTCGTGCGCGTCGCCGTCACGAACCTCGCGGGCGTCCCGTCGATCGTGTTCGGCCTGTTCGGGCTCGGGTTCTTCATCCAGTTCGTCGGACGCGGTCTCGATCGCGCGTTCTCCGAGCCGGGGACGCTCCGGTACGGTCAGCCGGCGCTCGTCTGGGCCGCGCTCACGCTCGCCATCCTGACGCTGCCGGTGGTGATCGTCGCGACGGAGGAGGCGCTCCGCGCCGTCCCCCGCGATCACCGCGACGCGAGCCTCGCCCTGGGCGGCACGAAGTCCCAGACGCTCTGGCGGGTGGTCCTCCCTGGCGCGCTGCCGGGCATCCTCACCGGGGCGATCCTCGCCGTCGCCCGCGGCGCTGGCGAGGTCGCCCCCATCCTCTTCACCGGGGTCGCCTACTTCCTGCCCGACCTGCCGTCCTCCGTCTTCTCGCAGTTCATGCACCTCGGCTACCACACCTACGTCCTCGCCACGCAGTCCCCCGACGTGGAGGCCGCCCGCCCGCTGCTCTACGGCACGGTCCTCGTGCTGCTCGCCCTCACCTTCGCCCTGAACCTGGTCGCCATTGCCATCCGCACCCGCACCCGCAGCCGCGCCGCCGCCGCGCACTGACCCTCTCGCGCCCATGAGACCCGAGCCGTCCACACCGGCGCGTGCGAAGCCCGAGCAGGCCGCACCGGCGCGCGCGAAGATGGAGACGCGCGACCTCACGATCCGCTATGGCACGAAGGCGGCCGTGAAGAACATCTCCCTGCGCCTGCCGGAGCGGCAGGTGTCCGCGCTCATCGGCCCGTCCGGCTGCGGCAAGTCCACGTTCCTCCGCGCGCTCAACCGGATGAACGAGCTCATCCCGGGGGCGAGCTTCGAGGGAGAGATCCTGCTCGACGGCCGGAGCATGTACGACCGCCACCTGGACGCGGTGGAGCTGCGCCGGCGGGTGGGGATGGTGTTCCAGCGCTCGAACCCGTTCCCGAAGTCGATCTTCGAGAACGTCGCGTACGGCCTGCGCGTGGGCGGCATGAAGGACCGGGCGGAGATCGCGGAGCGGGTGGAGCGGTCGCTCCGCGGCGCCGCCCTGTGGGACGAGGTGAAGGACCGGCTGGACGAGAGCGCCCTCGGGCTCTCGGGCGGGCAGCAGCAGCGGCTCTGCATCGCGCGGGCGCTGGCGGTCGAGCCGGAGGTCGTCCTGATGGACGAGCCGGCGAGCGCGCTCGATCCCATCGCGACCGCCAAGATCGAGGACCTCATCCACGAGCTGAAGGCGCGCTACACGATCGTGATCGTCACCCACAACATGCAGCAGGCGGCGCGCGTCTCGGACCAGACCGCGTTCTTCTACATGGGCGAGCTCGTCGAGGTCGGGCCCACCGAGCAGATCTTCACGAACCCGCGCGAGCCGCGGACCGAGGACTACGTGACGGGGAAGTTCGGGTAGCCGCCGGTCCGCGCTACCCTTTGCGGATGCACGGCAAGCGTATGACGACCCACACCGACAAGGCATACGAGGCGGAGCTCAGGTCGCTGCGCGACCGGCTCTTGGAGATGGGCGGCCTGGTCGAGCACGCGATCGCGGCGAGCGTGCGCGCCATCACGGAGCGCGACGCTGCGGTCGCCGAGAGCGTGAAGGCCGGCGACCGCGAGATCAACCGGATGGAGGTGGAGATCGACGGCATGTGCCGTCGCATCCTGGCGCTCCGGCAGCCGGCCGCCTCCGACCTCCGCTTCATCACCACCGCGCTCAAGATCGTGGTGGATCTCGAGCGGATGGGAGATCTGGCCGTCAACGTCGCGGAGCGCGCGCTGGACCTGAACCAGGCGCCGCCGCTCGGGCCGATGCACGAGCTGGCCAAGATCGCGGATCTCGCCGAGGCGCAGCTCAAGAAGGCGCTCGACGCGTTCGTGACGGGGGACGTCCCCAAGGCCGAGGAGGTCATGGGCGGGGACGAGCTCATCGACGCGCTCTACCTCAAGATCTTCAACGACATGCTGGCGCTCATGATGGAGGACTCGCGCAACATCCGCCGCGCGACGGCCATGATGTTCGCCGCGAAGCACCTCGAGCGCTTCGGCGACCACGCGGTGAACCTCGCCGAGATGGTGATCTTCATGGTGCGCGGGCAGGACGTCCGGCACCCGCGCAGCCGGTAGCGGGTCGTACGCTTCGGCTACGGCCGCTGCGGGCCCGGCGCAGCGGCGCCGCCGACCAACCCCGCGTTGCCCCCCAGGGGGCCCCAAGCGCCCGTCGGCTCAGGAGACGAGGAGGCGCGCGGCGATGCCGGCGAACACCCCCAGCGTCGCTCCGGCGCCGACGTCGAGCGGGTAGTGCGCGCCCAGGTACACCCGCGAGAGCGCGATGCCGACCGCGAGCAGGAGCGCGAGCGGACCGAGGTTCCACGGCTCGCCCGCGAACGCCACTGCGACGCCGAACGCGGCCGCGGTGTGGCCGGACGGGAAGGAGAAGCGGTCGGGGTTCGACGCGAGCGCCTCGAACCCGGCGATCGACACGTCGGGCCGCGCGCGGGTCAGGCTCCGCTTCAGCGTCTGCGAGAGCAGCGTGGCGATCCCCGTCGCTGCGGCGAGCCGGAGCCCCAGGTGGATGCCGCGCGGAGTGAACGTGGCGAGGGAGGCGACGCCCATGATCGTCCAGCTCTTGGCGTCGCCGAGGCAAGTCAGCGCGTGGGCCACCGCGGTCCGCACCGGCGAGTGGAAGCGACGCATGGCGAGGAGGAGCGCCTCGTCGAGCGAGAGGATCCGCTGAAAGGGGCCCTCCCGGACCACCACCGTCGCGGTCGCGGGATCGATGATGATGGTGGGGCCGCCGGCGTCGAGCTGGAACCCCTGGTCGTTCTTCTCGGTCATCGCGTGAGGTGATAGGGCCTGCCGGTGTCGAGCGCCCGTCTCCCCTGCAACATCTGGGTGACACCGGGGCGCGGCAACACCCCCGGTGGCGGTCGGGCGCCGCGCTCCGCAGCCGGCGCGGCGGCCGGTACGCCGGCACGCGACCGGCCCATGGCGCGTCGCCATCAACGCGGGAGGACGCTCCCGAACGCGGAGAACAGCTCACCGGCGAGCACCGGGGTCCCGGGCGGATCACGGCGCAGGTGCCGCACGCGATCGTTGAGGGTGGGGTCGGACGGCCGCGCCAGATCCATCCGGACCCGCTCGACGCCGCGGCGGCCGCGATGGACGAGGACGATCGCGTCGCCCTCCACGCGCTCGACGAGCGCCACGTGCGTGTAGGGGTCGTTCGCGCGGCCGTCCCGGTCGCGGTCGTAGGTGTCGTGGAAGAACGCGAGATCTCCCGGCCGCGGCGCGGCCACGTGGCGGCTCGCGCGGAAGAGCGACTCGGATCGCGAGCGTCCCGCGGCGAGCTCGACGCGCACGCGGGCCGCGCCGAACAGGGAGAGGACGAACGCGGAGCAGTCGCCCTGGAACGGCCGCCCGAGCTGCCGGCGCGCCGCCGCCACGATCCTCGTCCGCAGCGCCTCGGGGTCGCGAGCGGACACCCGGGCCGGGGCCAGCATCAACGCTGAGAGCGCGAGCGCGACGGGCGCGGATGTCATGATCATCGACGGGCGACCTCCGCGAGGAGCCTGCCATCCACCATACCCGAGGCGTCGCCCGCCGGGGCGAACCCGAGCGCCTGGGCGTTCCGCGCCATCTGCGCGAGCTGCGGCGCGAGCGGGTCGGTCGTCGGCTGGATGCGCGAGAGCGCGTCCTCGACGGTTCCCGCGGCGAGCGGCTTCCCGGTCCGGCGGCCGTAGCCCTCGTTCGCGAGCTTCCCGAACGCGAGCGGGTCCTGCTCCCAGCGCCGCGTCAGCTCGACATGGGCGCGCAGGAGCGCCGCGACGTCCTGCGGGCGGCGCTCGAGCGCCCGGCTCGAGACGACGAGGAGCGTGGTCGGAAATCGTCCGCCCTCCCAGAGGGTCCGCTCGTCCACCAGGATCCGCGCCCCTGCCTCGGCGACGAGCCGCGCGCCCCAGGGCTCCGGCACCCAGGCGCCGGCGAGATCGCCGCGCGCGAACATCGCGAGGATGTCGGGGTTCGTGAGCGGGGTGACCTCGACGCCGCGCGGGCCCGCCCGGTCGGAGAGCCCGTTCGCCCGGAGCCAGATCCGGAGCGCGACGTCCTGCGTGTTCCCGAGCTGCGGGGATCCGACGCGCTTCCCGACGAGGTCCTCCGGCCTCCTCGCGTCGCGCACGACGAGGACCGCCCCCCCGGACGCCCCGCCCGCCACGACGCGCAGCCCCTCGCCGCGCGAGCGCAGGTACGCGATCACCGCCGGTCCGGGGCCGACGTAGCTCGCGTCGAGCTCGCCGGCGAGGAGCGCCTCCATCGCGGCCGGACCGGCGTTGAACATGCGCGCCTCGAGCCTCCCGCCGAGCGCGGCGGCGAGGGTGCCGTCGTCCACCCCCACCAGCGCCTGCGCGTGCGTGACGTTCGGGAAGTAGCCGAGCCGGAGCGGACGGTCGTCCCGGACGCGGCGGCAACCCGCGATGGCGAGGCCCGCAGCGAGGCCGGCGGCGAGGAGCGAGACGGCGAGCCAGGCGCGCAGGGACGATCTCGGACGTCGCATCACGCCCCGGCCTCGACGAGCCCCCAGCGGCGTCGAACGCGCAGCTCGAGGATGCGGAAGAGGACCCGGTCCACGGTCATGCCGATGGCGACGATCGATGCCATCACCCCCATCACCTGCGCCGCGTCGAGCAGCTCGCGGCCCGCCTGGAGGAGCTGCCCGAGCCCGCCCGCGACGAAGAGCAGCTCGCCTGCCATGAGCGCGCGCCAGGCGAAGCTCCAGCCGAGCTTCAGGCCCGTGAGGATCCCGGGCAGCGCCGCCGGCAGGAGCACGCCCACGTGGAACCGCGGCCCGCGGATCCCGAGGGTGCCAGCGGCCCGGAGCAGCACGGGGTCCACGCCCGCGACCGCGTCCTCCGTGGCGATCGCGATGGCGAGGAGCGACCCCATCACGACCACGAAGAGGATCGCGGACTCGGACAGGCCGAACCACAGGATCGCGAGCGGGAGCCAGCAGATGGAGGGCAGCGCCTGGAGCCCGAGCACGATGGGCCTCAGCGGCTGCCGCACCCAGTCGCTCCGCGCCATCGCGACGCCGAGCGGGACCCCCAGCGCGGCGGACGCTGCGTACCCCTGCGCGAGGCGCGCGAGCGACCGCGCCGCGGCGCCGGCGAGCCGGCCGTCCGCGACCATCCGGCCGATGCTCTCCGCGACGGCAACCGGGCCCGGGAAGAGCCAGCGCGGCCAGGGGCCGAATCTAGACAGGAGCTCCCATGTCAGGAGCGGCCCCGCGACGAGCGCGGCGCTCCTCACCCACGCGCGCATCGCCATCCTCCACGACCTTCGCCTCGGGGTCAGCGGCACCGGCCTCCTCGGCGAGCCGCAGCTCGGTCCGGATCCGGCGCGACAGGTCGACCAGCGACTCGTCGTCGGGATCGCGCGGCCGCGGCAGCCGCACGTCGAGATCGCGCAGGACGCGTCCGGGGCGGGCCGCCATCACCACGACCCGGTCGCCCAGCACGAGCGCCTCGCGCACGTCGTGGGTCACGAAGACGACGGTCTTCCGGTCGCGCAGCCAGATCCGCTGGAGGAGCTGGTGCATGTGGCTGCGCGTCTGCGCGTCCAGGGACGCGAACGGCTCGTCCATGAGGAGGACCGCGGGGTCCACCGCGAGCGCGCGGGCGAGCTGCACGCGCATGCGCATCCCGCCCGAGAGCTGATGCGGCAGCGTGTCCTCGAACCCCTCGAGGTGGACGAGGGGGATGAACTCGGCCGCGCGCGCGGCGGCGTCCGCGCGCGAGAGACCGCGGGCGCGCAGCGCGAACACGATGTTCTGCCGCACCGAGAGCCACGGGAACAGCGCCGGCTCCTGGAACACGAGGAGCCGGTCGGGACCGGGCCCCTTCACCTGGATGCCGTCGATGCTGATCCGGCCACCGCTCGGGGAGATGTGCCCGGCCAGGGCATAGAGCAGCGTCGTCTTTCCGCAGCCCGACGGGCCGAGCAGGCACACGAACTCGCCCGCGTGCACCTCGATGTTCACGTCGTGCAACGCGACCAGCTTCTTGAAGCTGTGGCCGACGTCACGGACGTCGATCTTCGGGCGGCCCGCCCGCGCCCGCCGCGGCACGAGCATGCCCCCACGGCCGGGCAACGGGCGCCCTCGGAGCACCCGGGCGAGGAGGTCCGTCCACATGACGCCACAATGTGCGCTTGGGCCGGTGCCGCCGCCTGCCCGGCTGCCCGTTATCCCGGAGCTACCCTCGAACCTGCAGCAGCCGGCAGGCGATCCCTCCCACGCGGAGCCGGAGCGCGGCGGCGGGCGGACGCGGGAGCAGGTGCTCGAACCCCCGGTCGGGGCCGAGGACGGCGACGTCCCAGCCGGCGAGCCGCGGCAGGAGCGCGGCGAGCGCGGACCACGCCTCGCGCGCGGCCTCGTCGAGGCGGACGCCCCAGGGCGGGTTCGTCGCGCAGAGGCCCGGTCCGGGCGGCGGGAGGACCTGGGCGGCGTCCTCGCGCGCGAACCGGATCGCGTCCGCCACGCCCGCGGCGGCGGCGTTCCGGGTGGCGAGGCGGAGCGCGCCCGCGTTCCGGTCGGAGGCGTGGATCGGATGCCGGATCGGCCGCGCCGCGGCGGCGAGCCGGGCGCGGAGCCGCTCGGTCCTGCGGGCGTCGTGCCCGGGGAGCGCCTCGAAGGCGAAGGTCCGGCCGAGCCCGGGGGCGCGCCGCGCCGCGATGAGCGCGGCCTCGATCGCGATCGTGCCGGATCCGCACATCGGGTCGAGGAAGGGCCGCTCGCCGTCCCACCCGCACGCGAGCAGGATCCCGGCGGCGAGCGACTCGCGCAGCGGCGCCGCGCCGACGCGCGCGCGCCAGCCGCGCCGGAACAGCGGCGCGCCCGCGGCGTCGACGGAGATGACGGCGGCATCGCCCTCGGTCCGCACCCGCAGCTCGGCGCGTTCCAGCGGCCGCGGCGCGCTGCGCGCTTCCCCGCGGCGAGATCCGTCGCCGGGCCCTCCCAGAGCCGAAGCAGGACCGCGTCGGCGCGTGCGCGAGGCGAGGCAGGCGAGCGCGGCGGCGTCCTCGCCCTCCGCTTCGGCGCCGCCCGGGGTGGCGCGCGCCGCGAGGCCGAGCGCGCGAGCTCGGCGGCGAGGATCGGCTCGAGCCCGGGCGCGCACGGCGCAGAAGATCCGCTCGCGCGCGCCGCCAGCGCGTCACCGCTCGAGCCGGAGCGTCACCTTGACGAGCGTGTCGGTCGCGGCAGTGGTCGACAGCGCGCGCCGGGCGGAAAGCCCGCCTTCTCCGCGCGGATGTCGAGCTTCGCGCCCGGCGGCAGCTCGACGTTCGCGAGCACCGGCGCCTCGCCGCGCGGCACCCCCGCGATCGTGACGATGCCTCCGGTCGGCTCGGTGTCGACGGAGATCGCGAACCCCGAGAATGGCGCGGTCTCCTCGCTGGGCCCGGCGGCCGCGGTCTTGATGGGAGAGAGGTAATGCGAGTTGTCGATCTCCTCGGCGGGCTCGTGCGGCCTCTCCTCGCCCTTCTTGGCCGGCCTCAGCGAGGCCGTGACGAGCCAGAGCAGGCCGAGCGCGACGGCGCCGCTTCCCACGATGAGCGCGAGCCGGCGGTACCGCGTCGAGGGGTCGTCGTGTCGTCCCGCGAGCATCGTCGCGACCTCCGGAGACCGGGTTGCCACCTGCTGCAGCCGCCGGTCCATCTCGCCGTGTGCCATCGACCCATCCTACGAGACCGGCCCTTCTCCGGCCAGCGTCCGCGCGCCGCGCTTGCGCCCGCGCCGGCCGGGGCGGTAAAGCTCGCGCGGGCCACCGGCCCTCCTTCCGATGAACATCGGCTTCGACGCGAAGCGCGTGTTCCACAACGCGACCGGGCTCGGGAACTACTCCCGGGACGTGCTGCGCGTCCTGCACCGGCTCCGGCCCGAGCACGCGTACTTCGCCTACACGCCGCGCCCCGGGAAGATGCCGTTCGAGGTCCAGGGCGGACGGTTCGAGGTGCGCGGGCCGCGCGGGGCGCTGGGGCGGGCGATCCCGGCGCTGTGGCGCACCCGCGGCATCGTCGCCGATCTGCGCGCCGACGGCGTTCGGTTCTTCCACGGCCTCTCGAACGAGCTGCCGCTCGGTGTCGAGCGCAGCGGCGTCGCGAGCGTCGTCACCATCCACGATCTCATCTTCGAGCGGTTCCCCGACCTCTACCCGCCGATCGATCGGCGCATCTACGCGATCAAGGCGCGGAGCGCGGTCGCGGCGGGCGGACGTGGTCGTCGCCGTGTCGGAGCAGACGAAGCGAGACCTCGTCGAGATCTACGGCGTGGACCCTGCGCGGATCCGGGTCGTGTACCAGACCTGCCACGAGGCGTTTCGAACGCCGGTCCCGGAGGAGCGACTCCGCGACGTCGCGGCGCGGCTACTCGCTGCCGCCCCGGTTCCTCCTCGCGGTCGGCACGATCGAGCGCCGCAAGAACCTGCTCCTCGCGCTCCGCGCGCTCGAGCAGCTCCCGGGCGTGCTCCTCGTCGCGGTCGGCCGGCCCACGCCGTACGCCGCCGAGCTGGTCTCGTTCGCTCGCGCGCACGGCCTCTCGGACCGCGTCCGGCTCCTCTCCGGCGTCTCGACCCCCGACCTCGCGGCGATGTACCGGCTCGCGACGCTCGCCCTGTACCCGTCGCTGTTCGAGGGGTTCGGCATCCCCATCGTGGAGGCGCTCTTCTCGGGGACGCCCGTCGTCACGACGAGGGGCGGCTGCTTCGCCGAGGCCGGCGGTCCGGGCTCGGCCTACGTGGACCCCCACGACGCGGACGGTCTGCGGGACGTGATCGCGCGCCTGCTCGACGACGGGCGGGAGCGCGAGCGGATGCGGGACGAGGGCCTCCGCCACGCGGCGCGGTTCGGCGACCACGCCATCGCCGACGGCCTCTTCGCCGCGTACGACGAGGCGCTCAGGCGCGCGTGACCGCAGCCCGAGCTGGGGCTGCTTCCCGCCGCCTAGAGCGCATCCCATAACCCCGTCGCCTGCTGCGGCGCACGCTTCCTGCCTGCGCCGGGCGGGCTCGCCCCCCAGGGGGCCCCGAACGACGAGGCGGCTTCGCCGCTTGATCGGATCTCGTCGCTGCGCTGCTCGACGTACCAACGGGTACGCCTCCGCTGCTCGCTCCTCGCGCGCCCGGCTCGGCGACGGAATCGTGCGCCTCGCGACGGCGAGGGGTTACGGGATGCACTCTAGCGCCCTCGTGTCGCGTCGCAGCGGTCCGGGATGCGAAGCCGCTTCCCCGGGAGGAGCCGATCGGGGTCGGTGAGCACGTCGAGGTTCGCGCGGTGGATCTCCCGCCAGCGAAGCGGATCTCCGAAGCGGGCGGCGGCGAGAGCCCACAGCGTATCCCCGCGGACCACGCGGTGGAGGTCGCAGGCGGCGGGCGCAGCGGCGGGCGGAGGAGGCATCGCCCTTGCGCGCCCGGCCGCCTCGGCGCGCGCGGGCGGAGCCTCGCCATACCGGGCGAACGCGGCGGGCGCAGCGGGAGCGGCTCCGATCGCGGGGACGGCCGCGGACGAGCTGGACGGCGCGGCGGCCACGGCGCTGCGGGCGCGCGGGTCGACCGCGGCGGCGCCACGGAGGAGCGTGGCTGCGGCACCGAGCAGGACGAGCATCGCGGCGAGCCCGGCCGCCGCGAACCGCCGAGAACGTCGAACCAGCGGTGCGGAAGCACGCGCGACAGGCGTCGGCGCGCAGGCATCCGTGGCGGGGAGGAGAGCGCGGTCCGGGGCGCGATGTCGAGGAATGCTCGGCGGCGATGGCGTCGTCGCCGGTGCGGCCGGGGTCGCGGTGGCGGTCGCGGTGGCGGTCGGGGTCCCCTTCGACTCCGCGCCGCCTGCGGCGGCGCTACGCTCAGGGTGAGCGGGCGTCGGGGACGGGGACGGGGACCCCTTCGACTCCGCGCCGCCTGCGGCGGCGCTACGCTCAGGGTGAGCGGGCGTCGCGGACGGGGACGGGGTCCCCTTCGACTCCGCGCCGCCTGCGGCGGCGCTACGCTCAGGGTGAGCGGGCGTCGGGGTCGCGGACGGGGGCGCGGTCGGGGTCGGGGTCCGGGACGTGGACCTGGACGTGGTCGGGCTCCCCGCATCGCGGCGCCAAGGCGCCGTCTCGGTGCCGGGCACGACCGCCGCGTCGACATCGAGGATAGGCACGAGCGCGCCGTCCACCACCAAGAATCCCGTGCAGAGCTCGGCGTCGCCGTCGAGCGAGGCGGGGCGCGGCAGGACGTCTTGCGACTCCACGAGCCGGCCCGCGTCCTCCACGAGGAGCGCGACCGTTGCCGCGTTTCCGTCGACGCGCGCGTCGACGACGACGATGGGGCTCCGCCTGCCTGGCGGAGCGCGGTCGGCGCCGAGGCGGACGGCGAGGTCCACCACCGTCACCGGCTGCCCGCGGATCGGCGCGAGCCCGCGGAGCGACCGCGGCGCGAGAGGCACCGGTGTCACGAGCGCGGCCGCGAGGATCTCGCGCACGCGCCGCACGTCGAGCGCAAGGTCGCGACCGGCTGCGCGAACGATGAGCCACTCCATGGGTCCCGCTCCCAGTGAAACCCTACCGGGTGACAGCTGGGAGGCACAAGCGCGGCGATCTGGACTCCCGGGTCCGGCGCGACCGCGCGGCGCCGCGCCGGTGGGGTCGAACGCCGCCCCAGCCCGCCCGGGGCCCCTCACGCCCGCGGCGGGGCCGTCCTTGCGCTCCACTCGCCGCGCCACGCGGCGTACGTCCAGACGAGCCCCGCCACGAGGATCGCGACCGGCACGACGAGCACGGCGCGCCCGAGCGACGATCGATCGGAGATGAACCCGATGAGCGCCGGCGAGGGGACGTCGCCCAGCAGGTGGATCGTCAGGATCGACAGCGCGACGGCGCTCGCCCGCTCCGCGGGGGCGACCTCGGCGACGATCGCGGCGTTCACCGGACCCGTCGACGCGAAGAGCAGGAGCTGCGCCGCGACGAGCGACACCAGGTACAGGCCCGGGCGCCAGGTCATGAAGACGGCGAGCGACAGCGGCGCCGCGGCGAGCGCCGTCACCCCGCACACCCACAGGTCGGCCTCCTTGAAGCGCTTCCGCAGCGCGTCCGCGGCGTAGCCGCCGGCGAACGTCCCGAGGAACCCGGTCATCACGACGATGGCCCCGAACTGCACGGTCGCCACGGCGCGCGGCACCCCCCGCGTCCGCTCGAGGAAGGCCGGCATCCACAGGGCCATGCCGCCCACGGCGAACGTGTACGCGGCGTACCCGAGGACGGTGAGGACGTACGGCCGGTTCTCCAGCAGGCGGCGGTACGTCGCGGCGATTCCGCCCGCGCCGGCGATGACCCACGTTCGCTCGGCGGCGCCGCGCGGCGGATCTGCGAGGCGCAGGCAGGCGAGCGCGAGGAGCAGCCCCGGCGCGCCCGCGATGAAGAAGGCGGCGCGCCACCCGAGCCGACGATCGACGAGGCCGCCGACCACGTACCCGAGCGCGGAGCCGATCGGGATCGCCGCGAAGAAGAACGCGTAGGCGCGGCCGCGCCTCGCCGGGCCGAAGTGGTCCGCGATGAGGCCCGGCGAGATGGTCCCGTACGCCGCCTCCCCGATGCCCACCGCCGCGCGCGCGGCGAAGAGGCTCCAGTAGCCCCGGGCGACCCCGGAGAGCACCGTCGCGGCGCTCCACAGGCCGACGCCGAGCGCGAGCAGCGGCGGGCGGCGACGCCGGTCGCCGAGGAATCCGAACATCGGCGAGGCGAGCATGTAGACGACGATGAACCCGCTCATCAGCCACCCGATCCGCGTGTCCGTGAGCCACAGGTCCGCGCGCAGGCTCTCCACCAGCGCCGAGACGAGATAGCGATCGAGGTAGTTGAGGAGGTTGATCGCGGTGAGGACCGCGAGCGCGCGGCCGGCGGGGCCCGACAGGAGGCGGTGGGGCTCGCCGGCCATCCGTGCGTTCACGGCCGGGAGCGTAGCCCGGGGGACCCGTGCGGTCGAGCGGAGCGCGGCGGTCGGCGGTGCCTCCGCGGGGCAGGGGCGAGATGGCGCGCCTGCGCAGTTTCCGTTACAAAAGCGCGCCCATGATCTCCGTCCAGAACGTCACCAAGGCCTTCGGCCCGAAGAAGCTCTTCGAGGACGTGGACGTCTCGTTCGCGCCCGGGAACCGCTACGGCCTCACCGGCCCCAACGGCGCCGGCAAGACCACCTTCATGAAGATCCTCGCCGGCGACGAGGAGCCCGACACCGGCAAGATCTTCCGCCCGAAGAAGCTCGGCATCCTGCGGCAGGACCACTTCCAGTACGAGGACAACCGCGTCCTCGACGTGGTCCTCATGGGCAACGACGCCGCTCTGGGCGGCGATGACGGAGAAGGAGCGGCTGCTCGCCAAGGACGAGATCAGCGACGAGGACGGCCACCGGCTCGCCGAGCTCGAGGCGACCATCGCCGAGGAGGACGGCTACGCGGCCGAGGCGGACGCCGCGGAGCTGCTCCAGGGGCTCGGGATCGAGGAGCCATGGCACGACCAGCCGATGCGCGCGCTCGCCGGCGGCTACAAGCTGCGCGTGCTGCTCGCGCAGGCGCTCTTCGGCAAGCCGCAGGGGCTGCTCCTCGACGAGCCCACCAACCACCTCGACCTCGAGTCGATCCGCTGGCTGGAGAGGTTCCTGCACGCGTACGAGGGCGTGCTCATCACCATCTCGCCACGACCGCCACTTCCTCAACGCGATCTGCACGCACATCGCCGACATCGACTACGAGACCATCATCACCTACCCGGGCGGCTACGACGACATGGTCCGGCAGAAGGGACAGGTCCGGTCGCGCGTCGAGTCGGAGAACGCGGAGAAGAAGAAGAAGATCGCCCAGCTCCAGGAGTTCGTGGCCCGCTTCTCCGCCGGCACCCGCGCCTCGCAGGTGCAGAGCCGCATCCGCGCGATGCAGAAGCTGAAGCTCGAGGACCTGAAGCGCTCCAACATCGCCGCCCCCTTCATCAAGTTCGAGCAGAAGGCGCCGTCGCGGGAGGCAGACCCTCACCATCGAGGGGATCTCGAAGCGCTACGGCGGCAACGAGGTGATCCAGCCGTTCAGCGGCCTCGTCACGCGCGGCGAGAAGATCTGCGTCATCGGGAAGAACGGCGTCGGGCAAGTCCACGCTGGTGAAGATGCTCGCCGGCGAGCTGCAGCCGGACGCACGGGCACGTGAAGTGGGGACACCAGGCGCAGGTCGGCTACCTGCCGCAGGACCAGGCCGGCGTCATCCGGCCGGGCACCACCGCCTTCGGCTGGCTGCGCGAGCTGGAGGACAAGCTCTCCAACGAGGAGATCTCCGGCCTGCTCGGCCGGATGCTCTTCTCCGGCGAGGAGCGGATGAAGCCGACCGCCACCCTCTCCGGCGGCGAGACGGTCCGGCTCCTCATGGCGAAGCTGATGCTCTTCAAGGACAACGTGCTCGTCCTCGACGAGCCGACCAACCACCTCGACCTCCAGTCGATCGCGGCGCTCTCCGACGGGCTGCAGCGCTACGAGGGGACGGTCATCGTCGTCACCCACGACCAGGAGCTGATCCGCGAGGTCGGGTCGCGGATCTGGGTCGGTCCACCGGGGCGAGCCGGTGCTCGACTTCCCGGGCACCTTCGACGAGTTCGTCGAGAAGCACCCGGACCTCGCCGCCCAGCACCAGTAGCCGCTCAGGCTTCCCGCACGCGCCGTGCGATGCCTGGTATTCTGGGCGTCCGGGCCAGGGAAGGTCCGCGAGGGGGGAACCGTCATGCTTCGGAGCGCGGCTGGGGCTGTATCCGTGGCCTGTGCCGTCGCGCTCGTGGCGTGCGGACAGGTCGTTCCGCTCGTGGAGACCATGGAAGCGGGGTCGTGCACGCGGTGCCATGGCGGCGCGGCCGACTCCACCGGCGCACCGCCGCGCGACCTCCTCGCGAGGAGCGAGACCACGCTCGCCTCGGTCGGCGCTCACGCCACGCACGTGCGCGTCCTCTCCGGAACGGCGGCGTGCAAGCACTGCCACCCCGATCCGCGCGCCGGCTCGACGTCGCACCTGAACGGTCGCGTGGACGTCGTCTTCGGCACGTTCGCGACCGCCGGAGGCGCGCTCGCGTCCCGCTTCGATCCGGACACGCTCAGCTGCAGCGCCACGTACTGCCATGGCGCCTTCGCGGGCGGCAACGGGGGAAACGCGCCCGTCTGGACGAGCGTGGGCCAGGGACAGGCGGGCTGCGGCACCTGTCACGCCCTGCCCTCCACGGCCACGCACGCCGGCGTCCCTGCGGACACGACGGCCTGCATCGGCTGCCATGCGAGCACCGTCGATGCGGACGGGAACGTCCTCACGGGGGGCGGTCACCTCAATGGCCGCGTGGACGGGCACCACGATGCGCCATGGCTGGATCCCGCGAGCGTCCGCTTCCACGGGGTGTTCGCCCGGGGCGGCCTCGGCACGTGCCAAGCGTGCCACGGATCGAACCTCGACGGCGGAACCGCCGGGGTCGCCTGCGCCGAGTGCCACGGCTCCGGGCCGCTCTCCTGCACCTCGTGCCATCGCGGCGTTCCGGGCGATGGCGCCGTCCGGTCGTCGCACTTCGCCGGCGTCGCGAACCCGAGCAGCAACTGCCAGACCTGCCACGACGCGTCCCAGCTCGTGGGCGGGCACTACCGGCTCCCGAGCGAGGACCCCGCGTTCCCGGACGTCTCCTGCAAATCGTGCCACGCCGGCCAGGGCCAGACGCTCGGCGACCAGACGCCACCGCTCCTCGTCGGCTGGACCGACGCGGCGCAGGGCGACTTCCACGGCGCGCGGGCGGGGAGCGGCTCCGGGGGGACGCTGAAGGCGCCCTACGTGCGCGGGCAGCCGCCGCTCCCGTGCACGGCCTGCCACGACCAGCACTCGAGCGGGAACGCGTTCCTGTTCGCCTCGGAAGTGAACGGCACGGCGATCCCCGCGGGAGCCATCGACCGGGCCGGCGTGGGCGGCGAGGCGCTGTGCACCGCGTGCCATGAGGGGCAGCGACACGCCTCGTGCATGCAGTGCCACGCGCAGAATCCCCAGCCGCCCGGGAGCCCGTGCTTCTGGTGCCATGGCCACGAGGGGATTCGCTTCTGGCCTGCGCCGGGCACGACGATGAGCGGGAACGTGGGGTGTACGCACTGCCACAGCTCCTGGGCGCAGCAGGCGGAGTCCGCCGCGCCCACGTTCTCGGCGGCACCCATCGCGTCGAGCATCACCGCGACCTCCGCGACCATCCGCTGGCGGACGAACGAGGCGGCGACCTCGTACGTGGAGTACGGCGTCGGGACCGCCGGGTACGTCGCGGGCGACGCCGCCGTCACGACGGAGCACGTGGTGACGTTGACGGGGCTGCAGCCGAGCACGCCATACGTGTGGCGCGTCCGATCGAGCGACCAGTTCCGCAACTTCAGCGAGACCGCGCTCCAGACGTTCTCGACGTACGCCGCGGACGCCGTGCCTGCGCCGGACGTGGCGCAGGTCTGGGCCGGCACGAACGTGCCGAACACCACGGCCGTCGCGACGCTGAAGTGGTACCCGGTGACGGCGCCGTCGGGGACGGCGGTCCAGTACGAGGTCCAGCTCGCGTCGGACCCGGTCTTCACGACGCTCTCGCAGGCCACGCTGGACCGCGCCGACGTCAGTCTGGCCACCGGGAACTCGGGGTGGATTCCCGGTGCGCCGACGCAGGACGGGAGCTACCCGCCCCGGCCGGCGCTGGGGTTCGACGTGACGCTCACGAACCTGCCCCAGGACGATTGCGGGTCGGTGGAGCCGAACGTGTACTACTTCCGCGTCCGGGCGAGGGACGCGAGCGAGAGCGTGTCGAGTTGGTCGGCGACGGGCTCTCTCGGCGTTTGGGCGTCGGATCCGAATTGCCAGTAGCGCCACGCGCGCGGTGAGCGACGACGCTCAGCGGCCGAGCACGCGTCCGAGGACGTCGGGTCGATCGGTGACGATCCCGTCCACGCCGATCGCGAGGAGCGCGCGCATCTCGTCCTCGTCGTCCACGGTCCAGACGTGGACCGGAATCCCGAGCCGGTGGAAGTGCTCCACGACCGGCGGATCGACGACGGCCATGTCCCCCATGCGCGCGGGGAGGTCGGCCAGGTCATAGCCCGCCGGGAGGCCGACGGGCTCGGCGCCCGTCTTCGCGGCGAGCACGTGCCGGGTCGCCGCCTCCTGGGGGAGGAAGCGGCAGACGCCAGGGAGGAGGGCCCCGAGCCGCTCCGCCTGGGCATCCAGGAACGATCCGACGCACACGCGGTCCTCGGCCCGCGCTTCCTGGACGGTGCGCGCGAGCGCGTCGACGAGCGCCGGCTCGGCGCCCTTCGCGTCGACGTTGAACCGCATCCGCGGATGGCGGCGGAGCGCCTCCGCGAAGCTGGGGATGCGCACCCCCGCGCCGCGGAGGGGGAAGGTCACGCCGTGGTCGGGCGTGAAGGAGAACGCCGCGTCGAGCTCGGCGATGTCCGCGGTGGTGCGCGCCTCGATGCTCCCCGGCTTCCCGGTGAGCCGCGCGGTGTCCTCGTCGTGGAACACCATCACGATCCCGTCGCGCGAGAGCCGCACGTCGGTCTCGATCGCGTCCGCCCCGAGCAGCTCGGCGCGGTCGAACGCGGCGAGGGTGTTCTCGGGCGCGAGCGCGCTCCCGCCCCGATGCGCGATGAGCCAGGGCGAGGGGAGAGCGAGGAAGGGCTTCGGCCGGTCGGCCATCGTACCCCGGTACCGCGCCCGGGCGCCGAGCGCCACTTCCCTGGCGGGGACGCGGCGGCGGCGTCCAGCGGACGCTCGACCCGACGCTTTCGCGCCGTGAAGACGAACGAGACCGATGCGGGTTAGAACAAGGCCGTGCGCAGGCAGGTGAAGGGCGACGCGGTCCGGCGGGAGCTGCTCCCCGGCACCTCCCCCGAGCTCCTCAAGGAGCTTCACCTCGCTCACGCGCGCGGGCGACCTCAACGCCGACAGCCTCCGCAAGCTGAAGCAGGTGAACCACCTCGTCGGCCTGCTCTCGCCGGCGCTCGACGACGTCCTCTCCCGGTTCGGCGAGCCGGTCATCGCCGACTGCGGCGCGGGCAAGAGCACGCTCGGCTTCGTCCTGTACGAGCTGTTCCTCGCGCCGGCGGGGAAGGGGACCCTCCTCGCCCTCGAGTCGCGCGAGGACCTCGCCCGCGCCGGCGGCGACCGGGCCGCGGCGGCTCGGCTTCGACCGGCTGCGCTTCGTGGCCGGGCCGATCGCGGCGGCCGAGGTCCCGCCACGCGCTCCACCTCGTGACCGCGCTCCACGCCTGCGACACCGCCACCGACGACGCGCTCGTCCTCGCGATCCGGCACAACGCCGACCACGTCGCGGTCGTCCCCTGCTGCCAGGCGGAGGTGGCGCGCCAGCTCGAGGCCGACAAGGCGCCGGCGCCGATCCTCGCCCCGCTGCTTCGAGCACGCCCTGGCACCGGCGCGAGTTCGGCTCGCACCTCACCAACGTGGTGCGCGCGCTCGCGCTCGAGGCGAGCGGCTACCGCGTCACGGTCACCGAGCTGACCGGCTGGGAGCACTCGCTCAAGAACGAGCTCATCCTGGGGACGAAGGTCCGCGGCGGATCGCGCGAGGCGCAGGAGAAGCTCGACGCGCTCCTCGCCGCTACCGGCGTGCGGCCCAGGATCGTACGCGGACTGGCCGGAGAGGCGTGACCGCGCCCGTCACGGGACGGTCACGTTCCGGCACCTCGTCTCGCGGATGAGCAGCGCCGCGACGAGGCCCCCGAGCGAGCACGCGGCGAGCACCGCGATGCCCGCGCGAAATCCGGCCCGGTCGACCACCCACCCGACGAGCGGCTGGTACACGGTGGGGCCGAGGAACACGCCGGTGTTCACGACCGCCATCGCCGTCCCCGCGAGCGCGGGTGGGTTCACCTCCTTCACGCTCGCCCAGCTGAGCGTGAAGGCGGCTGCCGAGGCCCCGATCATCGCGAAGAGCGCGAAGCCCGCGACCGGGGGGAGGGGGGTGCCCGCCAGCATCGGGGCCCAGCACAGGACGTGCACGAGGCCGACCACCAGCGCGGGAGCGCGTCGCCGTCCGAGCCGGTCGGAGAGCCACCCGATCAAGAACGACGAGATCGCGAACGCGCCGAGCATCACGAACGTGTGCGCGGCCGCGCGCGTGTTGGTCATGCCGTACGCCGCTTGCAGGTAAGGCCCCGCCCAGAGGCCGGCGAAGGAGAGGAACGCCCCGGCGAGCCCGAGGTTCACGAAGAAGCCGGGCCAGGTGGCGCGGTTGCGGACGACCTCCCAGAGGCCCTCCCACCAGCGTCCGCCGTGCGGTGCGTGCTCTGCGTGCCCGTCCAGCGCGCGCATCGACGGCAGCCCCGCGTCGGCGGGGCGGTCCCGGACGAGCAGCCAGGTGAGGGCGGCGCCCCCCAGCGACGACAGACCGACCGCGACGAACACGTTGCGCCACGAGGTTACGCTCGCCATCCACGCGAGCGGGGCCGACGAGAACATCGCCCCGACGTTCCCGATCACCATCACGATGCCGGAGATGGTTCCGAACTCCGATTCGCGGAACCAGCTGGTGACGAGCTTCAGGAGCGACACGAAGGCGACCGACACCCCGAGGCCGACGAGGGCGCGCCCTGCCGTCGCGCCGGCGAGCGTCCCCGCGCGCCCGAACAGGATCGAGCCGACCCCCGCCACCACGCCGCCGAGCGCGACGATCCGGCGCGGCCCGAGCGCGTCGACGAGGACGCCGGTCGGGATCTGCATCAGCGTGTAGAGCCAGAAGTACGACGCCGCGAGCGCCCCGAGCTGCGCGCTGCTCGCGCCGAACGCGACGCGCAGCTCGCCCGCGATGGCATTCGGCGCGATGCGGTGGAAGAAGGAGAGCACGTATGCCGCCGAGACGAGGACGAACGAGACCCAGCGGAGCCGCCGCATCCGGGCGGCGACGAGCGGATCCGAGCGGGCGCGTTGCACGGCGACATCATATGGCGCCACCCGCTTGCGTTGGGCATAGCCCGATGCAAGTGGGTGTCGCGATGACGCCCGCCGTGCGATAAGCCGGCCCGTGGACGGATTCCGCACCGCTGCAGCGCCGGAGGGCGCCTCCGGTCTCGCCGGCCTGCGGCGCGCGTGGCGCGCCGTCGCGGCGGCGCTCCTGTTCCGTGCGGGCTGCTACGCGGCGATGATCGCCGCGGCGGTCTGGAACGAGCTGCGCCCCGCGCCGACCGTCCCCGACCTCGTCCTGGCGCACGTCCCGTATGTTCCGGCGATCGCGCGGACGAACTACCTGCTCTGGCTCGTCGCGTACCTGCCGCTCTCGCTCGCGCTCCTCTGGCGCGCGCCCCGCACGTTCGCGCGTTACACGGTGACCGCCGGGCTCGTGTCGCTCGCGCGGGGGGCGACCCTCCTCCTCACCGGCCTCGGCGCCCCGGATCCCGCGACGGCAGGGCCCGGCATCGCCGGGCGCGACCTGCTGCACGCCTTCCTCGACCTCCTCTCGCCATGGCAGGTGTTCCGCCACGACGCGATGGCCGCCTATCTCACGAAGGACCTGTTCTTCTCCGGGCACACCGCGACGACGTTCCTGCTCGTCATGTACCTGTGGCGCTTCCCTCGCCTGCGCGCGCCGGCGCTCGTCGCGCACGCCGCCGTGGTGCTCTCGGTCTTCTTCTCTCACCTCCACTACGCGATCGACGTGGTCGGTGCGTACGCGGTGGCGTTCTCGATCTACGCCCTCCGGGAGGGTTGGCGCGGGCGCGACGTCGCGCGCGGAGATAGCATCCCGACGTGAGCCCGCCGCCCCTCCTCCTCGCCGCGTTCTCTCCGGAGCTCGCGGGGCTCGACGCCGCGCCGCCCGCGGGGTGGCGCGTCGGGACGGTGGGCGTCGGCGCCGTCGTCGCGGCGGCGACGACCGCGCGCCTCCTCGCCGAGCACCCGCCGGCGCGGGTCCTCGTCGTCGGTACCTGCGGCGCCTACGACGGCCGGCTCGTCCTCGGCGACCTCCTGGTCGCGGAGGTGGCGATCGCGACGTCGCTCGACGAGCTCGAGGGGAGGGCGTACCGGCCCGAGATCGAGCGGACGCGCTTCGAGGCGACCTGGCCGCTCCCCCTCGCGCTCCCGGTGCACGCGGTCGCGGCGCCCCCCGCCATCACCATGACCGTCGACGGCGCGCGGCGCCTCGCCTCCGTGGCCGCGGTGGAGCACCTCGAGCTGACCGGCGTGTTCGCCGCGTGCCATGCCGCCGGGATCCCGGTGGCGGCGGCGCTCGGCGTCGCGAACCGGGTCGGGCCCGACGCGAACGCGGAGTGGCGGGCGAACCACGCGCGGGTGAGCCGCGCGCTCGTCGACGCCATCCGCCCGGTGCTCGCGGCGGCGTGACGGCCGCGTCAGCGCGTCAGCAGCGAGACGACGCCCGTGGTGATGGCCGGCAGGTAGGTGATCGCGAGGACGCCCGCGGACATGATGAGGAGGAACGGAAGCGACTTTCGGTACACCCACGGCAGCGGCTTCTGGAACCGCGATGCGGACAGGAACAGGTTCAGCCCCATGGGCGGAAAGAGGAACCCGAGCTCGAGGTTCGCGAGGAAGACCACCCCGAGGTGGATCGGCTCGACGCCGTACGCCGCGCCGAGCGGGGCGACCAGCGGCGCCAGCACGACGATCGCGGAGTAGATCTCGAGGACGCTCCCGAGCACGAGCAGCACCGCGTTCAGCATCAGCAGGAACAGGGCCGGGCTGTGCACGTGGGCGGTCATCCAGTCGACCAGCCGCGTCGGGATCTCGGCGTCCACGAACCACGAGGTCACGCCCAGGGCGGCCCCGAGCAGGATCAGCACCGATCCGACGAGCGACGACGCGTGGACCAGGACGCGCGGGAGGTCGCGCAGGGGCTGGATCGAGCGGAAGATGACGAGCTCCACCATGATCGCGTACGCCGCAGCGAGCGCTGCCGCCTCGACGACCGTCGCGAACCCGCTCACGACCGCCACGATGACGAGGGTCGGGAGGCCGAGGTCCCACTTCGCGGCCCACAAGGCCGAGAGCGCCTCGCGCGGCCGCATCGGCGTCCGCGGCGCGCCGGCCTTCACGCCGACGCGCACGCCGTACGCCGCGACGAGGACGATCATCAGGAGGCCGGGGAGGAGGCCGCCGAGGAACAGGTGCTCGATCGGGGCCTGGGCCACGACGCCATAC
Source organism: uncultured delta proteobacterium (assembly GCA_963721145.1). GTDB lineage: Bacteria > Myxococcota > Myxococcia > Myxococcales > Anaeromyxobacteraceae > Anaeromyxobacter. The sequence goes on from CAVRIC010000002.1 coordinate 2,551,914, forward strand.
AGGATCACCGGGAGCGAAGGGGGGAAGAGGAGGCCCAGCGAGCCCGCCGCGGTGACGAGCCCCACCGAGAAGTCCTCCGGGTAGCGGTCCTCGACGAGGGACGGGAGGAGGAGGCCGCCGAGCGCGAGGATCGTCACGCCGGACGCGCCCGTGAACGTGGTGAAGACCGCGCACACGAACGTCGCCATCACGGCGACGCCTCCGGGCATCCAGCCGAACAGCCCCTTGTACGCGCGCACCAGTCGACGCGCGGCGCCGCCCTCCGCGAGCACGTACCCGGCCGCGGTGAGGAGCGGGATGGCCGGGAGCGTGGCCGACGAGACGAGGTTGAACGTCGCCGTGGGCACCGCCGCGATCGCCTGAGCGCCGCCCTCGCGGAAGAAGAGCACCATCGCGACGCCGGCCATGCCGACGAACACCGGCGCGCCGAGCAGGAACGCGGCGGCGACGACGAGGAGGAGGACGGTGCCGAGCGCAGGGCCCGGGGTCACCCTGCCGAGGAGGAAGGCCGCCGCGGCGACGGCGAGCGCCGCGGCGCGCAGCGCCCACTTCCCGCGCCCGCGCGCGCCCGCTGCGACGTCGCCCGCGCGCCAGGCGAACCGCAGCGCCATCACGGAGAAGCCCGCGGGCATCACGAGCTGGCTCCAGGCAACGCGGATCCCGAAGGCGACGACGCCGAAGCCTCCCCACTCCGCGCGGACGAGCTGCGCCGACGCCCACGCCAGGAGCGCGCACGTCGCCGCGGAGACCGCCTGGCCGAAGAAGCGCGCGACCCGGCGCGGCCAGCCGGCGGGGACGAGGTCGAGGGTCGAGAGCGCCAGGTGCTGGCCCGAGATCGTCGCGAGCAGCGCGCCGAGGAACCCGACCCAGAGCGTGATGTGCTGCGCGAGGACCGAGGCGCCCGGGAGCTCGCGCCCGGTGAGCCGGCGCGAGACGGTGGACGCCGCCGGGAGCAGCACCATCGCGAGCAGGAGGAACGCGACGAGGGCGCGCTCGCCGCGGGTGCCCAGCTTCTCGGGCTCGGAGACTGAGGCCGCGGTGGGGGAGGTCACGAGAAAGCCGGTTGACCCCTCTTCGAGGGGCGTCTATGAGTACCACGAACTTTTCCTGGGCGCGGGTCCACGTGAGATTGAGGCGCGTCCTCCTTTCCGCAGCACTCACCGTCACCGTCCCCGCGCTCGCGGGATGCCGGAGCGTGGCGCTCTCCTTCGCGGCCGACGCGGTCGCGCACAGCGGGACGAGCTACTCCTCCGACGACGATCCGGAGCTGGTCCGCGACGCGGTCCCGTTCGGCCTGAAGACGATGGAGGGGCTCCTCGAGGAGAACCCGAGGCATGCGCTGCTGCTCACCGCGCTCGCCGGGGGCTTCACCCAGTACGGCTACGCGTTCGTACAGGCAGAGGCGGACGTCGCGGACCTGGACGGGAAGCTCGACGCCGCGCGGGCCGGGCGCGAGCGGGCGCGGCAGCTGTACCTGCGCGCCCGTGGGTACGGGCTGCGCGGCCTCGACGTCCACCGCAGGCTGGCGGGACGGCTCCGGGGCGGCGTGGCGGACGCGCGGGACGCGCTCGGCAAGGCGAAGAAGGAGGACGTCCCGCTCCTCTACTGGACCGCGTCGTCCTGGGCGCTCGCCATCGCAGCGGGCAAGGGCGACATGTCGCTGGTCGCGGAGCTGCCGGTCCCGATCGCGATGATGGAGCGCGCCCTGCAGCTCGACGAGGCCTGGAACGACGGCGCCATCCACGAGTTCTTCGTGGTGTACGACGCGACGCGCAGCGCCGCCGAGGGCGGCGGGCCCGAGCGCGCCCGGGCGCACCTCGACCGCGCGCTGGCGCTCTCGATGAACAAGAAGCTGGGCCCGCGCGTCTCCTGGGCCGAGGGCGTCCTCGTGCAGCGGCAGGACCGCGCCGAGTTCACGCGCGTCCTCGAGGAGGTGCTGCGGGCCGACCCGGGCGAGGTGCCCCGCTTCCGGCTCGCGAACATCATCGCCCAGCGGCGCGCCAGGGCCCTCCTCGCGCACGCCGACGACCTCTTCCTCTGATGACGCCAAGGAGATCCCCGTGAAGAAGCTCGCCCTCGCCGCGCTGCTCGCGGCGCTCGCGCCCGCCGCGTCGGCGCAGGTGACCATCAAGCTCGGCACGCTCGCGCCGCAGGGCTCGACCTGGCACGAGATCCTGAAGGACCTCGCCCAGCGCTGGGAGCAGGCGTCCGGCGGCCAGGTGAAGCTGCGCATCTACGCCGGCGGCGCCCAGGGGAGCGAGGGGGAGATGGTCCGGAAGATGGCGATCGGTCAGCTCCAGGCCGCCTCCATCTCGAACATCGGCATGCACGACGTGGTGCCCGAGCCGCAGGTGGTTAGCGTCCCGTTCCTGTTCGAGGACGGTCCGCAGATGGAGTGCGCCTTCGCGAAGCTCCGGCCGCGGCTGGAGGCGGCGCTCGAGCGACGCGGCCTCGTCGCGCTGCAGTGGAGCCGCATCGGGGCGGTCCACCTGTTCTGCAGCCGGGCGCGGCGCACGCCCGCCGAGGCGAGCGACGCCAAGGTCTGGGCGTGGGAGGGCGATCCGAAGAGCGTGGAGGCGTACCGCGCCGCGGGGCTCCACCCGGTGGTGCTCTCGTCGACCGACATCATGCCGTCGCTCCAGACCGGCATGATCGACTGCGTCCCGAACGTCCCGCTGTACGTCCTCACCGCCCGCCTGTTCGACAAGGCGAACCACATGATGGACGTCCCGTGGAGCTACACGATCGGCGCGACCCTGGTCCGGAAGGAGGCATGGGAGAAGATCCCCGCGGATCTCCGACCGAAGCTCCTCGCGATCGCCGCCGAGCTCGGGAAGAAGGTCGATGAGGAGGTGCGCCGCCTCAACGCGGACGCGGTGCAGGCCATGCAGAAGCAGGGACTGAAGGTGGTGAAGGTGGACCCGGTGCCGTGGCGAACCGCGATGGAGAGGTCGTGGACCGTGGTGCGAGGCGGGGTCGTGCCGGCCGAGTTCTTCGACGAGGCGAAGGCGGCGCGCGACGCGTGCCGCAAGGCGAAGAAGTAGCGTCGCTCAGGGAGCTCCCGCCGCTCGGGCGCCCCGCGCTTCCCCGGCGAGGAATGCGGCCAGATCGCGCCGGAGGGCCCGGCAGGCGAACAGGAGCGTGAGGTGCCCGCGGGGGTAGACCCGTGGTGCGACCCCCCAGGCGCGCGCGAGCGCGAGGGTCCCGCGCGACAGGGCGATCCGATCCTCACGCCCGACCGCGACGAAGACCCGCGCCGCCGTCGGGGACCGCGCTTCGGCGCGGAAGGGCGCGAGCATGGCCGCGAGCTGCTCGGGTGCTGCGACCGGCGTCCCGGCGCGCGCGGCGAGCCGGACGTAGCGGCGCCCGATCCGGGTCTCGCCGAAGCTGGCCGCGAGGTCGGCGGGCGGAGCGACCAGCGCGACGCGGTCGATCCGCTCCGGGCCGGTCGCCGCGATGGCCGCGCCGAGCGCGCCCATCGAGAGCCCGATCATCGCGGTCTCGCCGCCGCGGCCGCGCGCCAGCGCGGCCAGGGTCCGCAGCTCCATCACGAGCTGCTCGAACGCCGCCCGCAGCGCGACGAGGTCCGGCGAGAGGAACCCCTCGCCGCTGCGCGACCCCGGCGCGGCGCGGTGCAGGTGCCGCGGGGGGACGAGGGTCCAGACCTCGTAGCCAGCGTCGGAGATGAGCCGTTCGTAGCCCGCCACGATGGCGAGCCGCGGGACCTTCCAGGGCGGGACGAGGATCGCGGTGCCGCGCCTCGAGCCGGCCGCAGGGTGGACGTGGACCGACATCGATCCGTCGTCCTCCGCAGGTCGAGGAGAGGGCGCGCGCCACTCGCCCGCGCCGGCCGGCGGCGATGGGAGCGGCGGCAGCGGTCCGAAGCAGTCGAGCGGGGCGGCATCCGTGCCGCGAAACGGGATGGGAGCCCAGGACTTGCGGTCCTCGGTCCACATGGCGAGCCAGTCCACGAACCGGTGCAGCCGCGCGGCCATCCCCCAAACTAGACCGCCACGCAGAGCCGCTGCACGGTGGCGATCAGCCGCTCGAGATCGAACGGCTTCGCAAGTGCCGCGGCGGGGTCGAGGCCGTCGAGCGCGTACGCGTCCGCGGCGATGCTCCCCGAGAGCACGACCGTCGGGATCGCCGCGAACCGCGGGTCCCTGCGCTGCGCAGCCCGGAACGTCCAGCCGTCCATGACAGGCATCGCGAGATCGAGCAGGATCACGCTGGGTGCAGGGCTCGCCTCGAGCTGCGCGAGGGCATCCTTGCCGTCCCCGGCGCACGCGACCTCGTACCCGCTCTCCTCGAGCGCCTCCGTCAGTGCGGCGCGAAGCCCGGGGTCGTCTTCGATGACCAGGATGTGAGCAGGGAAGGCCACGGCTGCCCGTACGGTGGGGATGCGAGCCCTCGATGGGAACCCCGAAAGCGCCCCTGTACCCCGAGCGGGGCGTGCTCGCCGCGCTGCGCAGGGGCGCCCGGCCCGCGGGCGTTGACACCTTCGCAACGCGGGGAGTAAGGCACCGGCGGCGCCGCTGCGCTTCGGGCCGCGCGCCAGCCGCAGACGAGCCGCGGCGCACCCGGAGATCCCAGCATGATCGAGCGCGAGGGGAGCACGTCGAGCGCGGTGCACGGGCGGGCGCCGCCACCGCGGGTCGCCTTGCCGGAGCGGGGCGTCGTCATCGGGTTCCGGTGGAGCGGCATCGAGGGAGCGGGGAACCAGATCATCGCCGCCAAGGTCGAGTGCGCCCCGGAGCGGGCGCGGCTCGTCCGGCTGTGGCGGCCGTTCGCCGACGCGCCAGGCAGGCGCGATATCGCCCCCCGGTTCGGCGCCTGGCTCGCGGAGGAGGCCCGCTGGGCGGAAGGTCGGCTCGTGGTGGGCGTCGACTTCGCGCTGTCGCTGGCGGAGACCCACCTCCGACAGCTCGGGCTCCTGCGCCAGGCGCTGCGCGGTCCGGCCGTGCTCGGCAGGAACCTGCACGATCGCCTCGTCGGCCAAAACGGCGACTACTCCGCGGCGGCCGCACGGTTCCGCGAGGAGATCGGGAAGGACCGGCCGCGCGCGACCGACTGCTACCGCGCCGAGGTCCATTTGCCGACCAGCGCCCGGGCGCACCGCGCGACGTTCTTCGGCCTGTGCGCGGTCGCCCACGCGCACGCGACGTTTCCACCCTGGGATCCGCCGCAGGCGGGCAAGCCCAGCATCATCGAGGTCCGGCCCGGGCACGTGTCGCGCGCACTCCTCGGCGTCTGCAGCTATCGCGACGACGACCGCGACGGCGTCGTCCGCTCCTCGACGCGCGCCGCGATCCTCCGGACGTTGCGCTCCGCTGCGAAGCTCGAGTTCGAGATGGAGCAGGCGGCGCAGATCGTGGAGGACGGGAACGGCGGCCACCTCGACGCGGTGCTCGCGGCGGCCGGCGCAGCCGCTGCGTGGGCGGACGACTTCCGCGGTGTCCCGTCGAACGTCCCCCGCTCGGAGGGCTGGATCCACTCGATCCGCGAGGAGCCGTGGCGGTAGCGCGCCGCACCGGCCGGCGCGGCACGGACGAGGCGGTCGTCGAGCGGCTCCGCGCAGTCCACCGCGAGATCGCCGCGTTCCGCCCGCGCGGCTTCGGCCCGCCGGTCCACGGCGCGGCAGTGCCGAGCCGGATCTTCCTGCTCGGGCAGGCGCCCGGTCCGCACGAGGCGCGGCTCGGGCGCCCCTTCGCGTGGACCGCGGGCCGCACGCTGTTCAGGTGGCTCGAGCGCGCAACGGGCGCGGCCGAGGCGACCGTCCGCGCGCGCGTGTACATCGCCGCGGTGGTCCGCTGCTTTCCGGGGAAGACGACGGGCGGCGGCGACCGGGTCCCGACCCCCGAGGAGTGCGACTCCTGGCGCGGGTTCATCGCGCGCGAGGTGGAGATCCTGCGGCCCCGGCTCGTCCTCCCCGTCGGGCGGCTCGCGATCCAGGAGGTCCTCGGGCACCGGGAGCCCATCGCGGCCGTGGTCGGGCGCGTGATGCGCACCAGGTTCCATGGCGTGGACGTGGACGTCATCCCGCTCCCGCATCCGTCGGGGGCGTCGACCTGGTTCAAGATGGAGCCGGGGCGAACGCTGCTCGAGGAGGCGCTCCGGCACGTCGCGGCCCACCCGGAGGTGCAGCGGACGTTCGGGAGGCGCGGCTGATCGCGCCCGCGGCGCGGGCCGGCGTCGTGAAGCGCGCCGTCGCAGCGTCGCTGCTCGCGGCGGCCGCCGCCTGCGCCCACGCGCCGCCACACGAGGAGGGCCCGCCCGCGGCGCGGCGCATCCCGGGCGAGGTGGGCGTCGCGAGCTTCTACGGGAAGCAGTTCCACGGGCGGACGACCGCGAGCGGCGTGCGCTACGACATGCATGCCCTCACCTGCGCGCACCCGAGCGCGCCGTTCGGGACGCGGCTCCGCGTCACCGATCTCGAGAGCGGCCGGGCGGTGGTGGTCACGGTCACGGACCGCGGCCCCTTCACGGGCGGCCGGATCGTGGACCTCTCGCTCGCGGCGGCGCGAAAGCTCGGGATGGTCAAGCGGGGGGTCACGCGCGTCCGGGTCGAGCGGGTCCCAGAGTGACGCGGCGGGCGCGTCAGCGCTGCGCGGACTCTGCGCTCGCGCGGATCGCCGAGATCGCCTGCCGGTAGTCCTTCTGCCCGAACACCGCCGTCCCGGCCACGAGCACGTTCGCCCCCGCCGACGCGACGGTCGCGGCGGTGTCCGGCTTCACGCCGCCGTCCACCTCGATCTCGAGCGAGGGGTTCCGCAGATCGGCGAGCGCGCGCAGGTCCCGGATCTTCCGGGTGCACGCGTCGATGTACCGCTGCCCCCCGAAGCCGGGGTTCACGGTCATGACGAGCACCATCTCGCAGTCGGCGACGACCCACTCGACCGCCGAGAGCGGCGTCGCCGGGTTGAGCGCCACCGCCGGCCGCGCGCCCGCCGACCGGATCGCCTGGAGCGTCCGGTGCAGGTGTGGCGACACCTCGGCGTGGACGGAGACGAGGCTCGCCCCTGCCTTCGCGAACGCCTCGACGTACTTCTCGGGCTCCACGATCATCAGGTGGACGTCGACGGGGAGCTTCGTCACCTTCTTCACCACCTCGACCACGAGCGGGCCGATGGTGATGTTCGGGACGAAGCGGCCGTCCATGACATCGACGTGGATCACGTCGGCGCCGGCCGCCTCGACCGCGCGGACCTCCTCCGCGAGCCGGCCGAAGTCGGCGGAGAGGATGGACGGCGCGATGCGGATCGGGAGCGGCATGGGCGGCAGTCTAGACGGAATGACGACGCTGGGCACGGGTGCGTTGTCGCCCGTCAAGAGGGTCTTCGTGCGCCGTCGCTTTCCACGCGGCGCCCCTCGATATGAGGGCTCGTCCCATGCCATGCATCATGCGTCGTCCGTGCGGGCGGCAGTCCACTCGATCCGGGGGCGCAAGTGATGGGACCGTTCTGGAAGGCCGTGTCGCTCGCGGGAGCCCTGGCCGCGCTCGCGGGGTGCAGCGGGGGCGGCGGCACGACGAAGAGCGAACCGCCGATCCCGGGCGTGTACTGGACGGCGAACCGCGAACACGGCGTGAACTCGCCGGGCGGCGGTTACATCGTGGACATCAGCGGGAGGGTCGCCGGGCTCGAGGTTCCCTACGTGTCGGGTTCGCTGGCGCCGACGTCCATCACGACGACGCTGCCGCCCGGCAACTACACGATCACTATCCGTGCGTACGCCGCGCTCAACGACGCCGGGGGAACCTCCCGGAAGGTGAGCCTTCCCTCGCAGACGCTGTCCGTCACCGTGCCTTGAGGGAGAGCGCCATGACGACGAAGACGATCGCGATCGCGTCCCTCCTCGCCGCCGCCCTGGCCGCGCCGCCGCGTGCGCTGGCGGCCCCGTCGCCGTACGTGCCGGGTGAGGTCCTCGTGAAGTTCAGGGCGGACGCGACGATCCAGCGCCGGGTCGCGGCGTTCTCGGCGCAGGCCCACGCCGCCGTCGCCGATCTTCCCGACGGGTGGACGCACGTCCGGGTCCGGCCCCGGCAGACCGTGCAGGAGGCGATCGCCGCCTATGCCGCCGATCCGGCGGTGGAGTACGCGCAGCCGAACTTCGTGTACTGGATCGCGGTGGCCCCGAACGACGAGTCCTACGGACAGCTCTGGGCGTTCAAGAACACCGGGCAGACGGTGACCTCGGTCGTCCAGCCCCCCGGGGGGCTCTACGGCGGGAACAACCCCGGAACGTCCGGCGACGACATCGACATCGAGCCGGCCTGGGGAGTGACCACCGACTGCACGGGCGCGGTCGTCGCGGTGGTGGACACGGGCGTGGCCTACGACCAGCAGGATCTCGCCGGGAACATGTGGAACGGGAGCCCCTCGTACCCGAACCATGGGTACGACTACGTCGACAACGACGCCGACCCGCGGGACCTGAACGGTCACGGGACCCACGTCGCCGGCATCATCGGCGCCTCCGGGAACAACGTCACCGGCACCACCGGCGTCTGCTGGAAGGCGAGGATCATGGCGGTGCGCGTCCTGAACGCACAGGGCGAGGGAACGACCGCCAGCATCATCCAGGGCATCAACTTCGCGCTCGCGGGCGGCGCGAAGGTCATCAACATGAGCCTCGGCGGGGGCGGGACGCTCGACCCGGCCTACAGCGCGGCGATCACGAACGCGCAGAACGCCGGGGTGCTCGTGGTGGTCGCGGCGGGCAACGACGGCGTGAACGACGATGCGACCCCGGTCTACCCGTGCAACTTCACGCAGCCGAACCTCATCTGCGTGGCCGCGCTCGACCAGAGCTTCGCGCTCGCGAGCTTCTCGAACTGGGGGACCACGAGCGTGGACGTGGGCGCGCCGGGCACGAACATCCTCTCCACGTGGGCGGGGACCCACTCCTTGAGCAGCGAGCTCATCCTCTCGGGGTGGTCGGGCTTTTCGACCACGTTCGGATCGGGCGGCGGGTGGTACATCGCCAGCAGTGGCGGGGACAACTTCCTCATCGATCCGGGGGACTACGGGACCTCCGCCTACAACGCCGACACCGACGACCGGGTCTGGAAGCAGTTCGACTTCTCCGGCGCGCGCGCCGTCATCGTCGACTTCCAGGTCGCGGTGGACCTCGCCGACGGAGACTCGGTGAACGCTGCCTGCAAGGCCACGGTGGGGGACCCGTTCTCCGGCGGCACGGTCGTGGACTCCGCGACGGGCGTCCGTACGGGCCAGGTGTTCGTGCCGGCGTCGCTCGACGTCTCGCCGTGCGCGAGCGCGACCACCCTGATCGGGTTCCAGCTGAGGTCCGCGCCGGCGAGCGCCGGCGACGTGGGCGTGGTGATCTCGCCCATGACGATCAAGCGGCTCGACCCGAGCACCACCAGCTACAACACCATCGCCGGAACGTCGATGGCCACGCCCGTCGTGGCCGGCGTTGCGACGATGCTCCGCGCCTACAACCCCTTGTACACGCCTGAGGACGTCGTGAGCGCGATCGTGCAGGGCGGACGCGCGGTGGGGAGCCTGGCGACGACGACGAGCTCAGGGAAGGCGGTGGACGCCATGCGATCGCTCGCGTACATCCACCCGCCGACCGGCCTCGCCTACATCCACTAGGGAAAGCGCATGCACAGGCTCTTCGCGGTGGCGGTCGCGCTCGGGGCGCTCGGAATCGCGTGCTGCAGCCACGTCGCGGCGGCGCCTTCACCTGCGAGCGGCAACGCGCCGGCGGTCTCGCCGCGCGTCCGGGGCGAGTATCTCGTCACGCTCGCGCCCGGCGCGGACGCGAAGGCGATCCAGGACGTGTACGGCGGCCTCGGCGTGAAGCGCGTCCAGGACCTGGGCCGTGGCGTGTTCCTCGTCACCGTCGGCGAGGATCCCGGACCCGAGCGGATGGAAGAGCTCCGCGCGAAGGACCCGCGCATCCACGCGGTCCAGCCGAACTTCAGGTATCGCGGGTCGTGAGGGATCCCGCCGGCGCCTGCGCGCGGATCGCCGTCCCGATCGCGCCGACGTCGCCGCGGTCGCCGCCGCTCCCGAGGAGCTGGACTCCGCGGCCACCGTCCGCGTAGCGCGGCAGGATGTGCACGTGGAGGTGGAAGACGTGCTGCCCGGCAGCGCGCCCGTGGTTCCAGCCGACGTTGAACGCGAGCGGCCGGAGCGCCGCGTCCACCATCCGCTGCACGGTCTTCACCGCGCGAAAGAGCTCTCCGACGGCGTCGTCCTCGAGCTCGAGCAACGTCGGTGCGTGCGTGCGCGGAACGACGAGCACGTGCCCTCGGGCGGCAGGGTGGACGTCGAGGAACGCGACGGCGCTCGGGGACTCGTACACGATCTCGGCCGGCACGCTCCGGGAGACGATCCGGCAGAAGAGGCACGCGTCGCGGTCCATCATCGACGGGATCCTGTCACCGCGCCGAGCGTGCCGCAACGGGAGCGCGTACGCGCGGCCGCGCCGGGCAGCGGTCGCTCACCGCACGAGCCGGCAGGCATAGAAGCCATCCGTGCCGTGCCGGTGTGGGAGGGTGAGGAGGTCGCCCTCCGGCGTGAGGACGTCGCCGGGGAACCCGGGCGGCGGCGGTGCGCGGCGGAGGCCGTCCGCCAGCATCGCCGCGCAGATCTCGGGCCCCTCGGCGCGCGACAGCGAGCAGACCGAGTAGGTGACCGGCGCTCCGGGACGCGCGTACCGCGCCGTGCTCCGCAGGATCTCGCGCTGGAGCGCGGCCATCCGCGGAAGATCCTCCGGCACGCGCCGCAGCTTCAGCTCCGGGTGGCGGCGGAGGGTCCCGAGCCCGGCGCACGGCGCATCGACGAGCACCGCGTCGAAGCTCCCATCCTCGAGCCCGGGTACCGGACGCCCCGCGTCGGCGCAGACGACGCGGATGGCCAGCCCGCGCCGCTTCGCCTCGCGCGCCAGCTCGTCCGCCTTGCGCGGGTGGATCTCGAGCGCGACCACCTCCGAGCCGGGGGCGAGGACCTCGGCGAGGTGGAACGCCTTGCCGCCGGGCGCCGCGCATGCGTCGAGCACCCGGGCGCGCCGGCCGCGGAGCTCGGCCGCGGCGAACAGGGTCGCGAGCTGCGCCGCCTCGTCCTGGATCTGGAACGGGACGGAGCCGGCGGCCCGGGCGAGGTCGGCGACCGACGCCGCGGTGAGGAGCACGCCGTGCGGCGAGCGCGGCGTCGGCATCGCCTCGAGCCCCGCGTCGCGGGCGCGGGCGAGGAGCGCGTCGCGCTCGGGCGAGCGGGCGCAGAGCGGCGCGGGGGCATTCATGGCGCGTGCGAGCGCCAGCGCCTCCTCCGGACCGAGCCAGGCCACCCACTCCTCGGCCAGCCAGCGCGGGAGGGCCTCGGCGACGGCGAGGTGGCCGGCAGGATCGGACGCGAGCGGCGGCGGCGCGGCCGGCGTCGGCGCCCGGGCCAGCGAGCGCAGCACCGCGTTCACGTACCCGGCGGCGCGCCCGTGAGCGGCCCGCTTCGCGAGCGCGACCGCCTCTCCGACCGCCGCGTGCGCGGGCGTCCCGAGCCGGAGGAGCTGGTACGCACCGAGCCGGAGCGCGACCCGGGCGGCAGGGTCGAGATCTCCCACCGGCCGGCGGGAGTGGGGGGCGAGCGCCGCGTCGAGCGAGAGCGCGCGGCGGAGCGTCCCGTACACGAGCTCGGTCGCGAGGCCCGCCTCGCGCGGATCGAGCGCGCCCGCCTGCGCGAGCGCCGCGTCGAGCGCCCGCGACGCGTACGCGCCGCCCGCCTCGACGCGCAGGAGGACCTCGAAGGCGATGATGCGGCCAGGCGTCGCGCTCATGTGCCAAGTACGGGCGGCTCGCCGCGCAGTCCATTCACGAAATCGGCGGAGAGCTGCGCAGCCTTGCCCTCGAGCTGGACGCGCCTGATCCGCAACGCGGTGGGAAACGCGCAGCGGATGCAGAGCGGCTCGCCGCCGAGTGGCGCGACCGTGCCCGGCGTCCACTGGTCCGGCGAGCAGCGCAGCACCTCGGGCGCCGCCTCGAGGATCTTGAGGACCTTGCCGCGGAGCGTGGTCCACGCACCCGGCCACGGCGTGAATCCGCGCAGCCGGTCGTGGATCTCCTTGGCGCGCCGGGTCCAGTCCACCTTCCCGTCGTCCTTCTTCAGGATCGGCGCGAGGGTCGCGCGCCCGCCGTCCTGCCGGACGGCGACGAGCGTGCCCGCAGTCGCGAGCGCCAGCACCTCGACGAGCGCGTCGCCGCCGAGCGCGGCGAGCCTCGGCGCGAGCGTCTCCGCGGTGTCCTCCGCGCCGATCGGGAGCGCGCGCTGCAGGAGGACGTCGCCTGTGTCGAGGCCCTCGTCCATCTGCATGATCGACACGCCCGTTTCGAGATCGCCGCTCGCGATGGCCCACTGGATCGGCGCCGCCCCGCGGTACTTCGGGAGCAGCGAGCCGTGAACATTCAGCGCGCCGTGGGGCGCGAGCTCGAGCAGGTCCCTCCCGAGGATGCGGCCGTACGCGGCGACGCAGAGCACGTCGGGGCGCAGCCCGGCGAGCTCCGCCGCGAGCCTCCCGTCCCGCACCTTCTCCGGCTGGAGCGCCGGGATCCCGCGTGCGACGGCCCAGGCCTTGGTCGCGGGCGCGCGGAGCGCCTGGCCGCGGCCCGCGGGCCGATCGGGCTGCGCGACGACGGCGAGCACCTCGTGCCCCGCGCGCGAGAGCGCATCGAGCGAGGGGACCGCGAAGGCGGGCGTGCCCATGAAGACGACGCGCATGCGCGGGCATTCTATCGGAGGGACGCTCGCCTCGCCTTCGCTCGGTTCGCGTCCCCCCGAGCCCCCCGCTCGCTCGAGATCCGTAACCCGCGGCGAAGCCGCGCTCGTTGTTGGGGCCCCCTGGGGGGCCGGGGCAGCCTCATCCGGCTGCCCCTGCGCTCGCTGCGTCACTCCACCGCCACGACCACCAGGTCGCACAGGTGCGTCCCGGTGTCCTCGCGCGGGATCGCCGCGCCGATCGCGACCGACGCCGGTCCGGAGCGGGCGTCGGCGAGCGCTGCGTCGAGGTCGACGCCGGCGGCCCGCGCGGACGCGGTGGTCGCGCCGTCCACGACGGCGCCCGCCTGCTCGGTCGGGCCGTCGCGCCCGTCCGAGCCCGCGGCGAGGACCGCCGCGCGGAGGCCCGCGATCTCTCGCGCGGCGAGGAGGGCGAGGTGCTGCGCCCGCCCGCCGTCCGCGGCGCGCGCGCCCGGGGGAATGGCGATGGTCGGCTCGCCGCCGAGGGCGAGGAGCCGCCTGCCCCGGCCGGCGTGGGCGCGCGCCCACGCGCCGAGCCGCTCCGCCACGGCCGCGACGTCCCCTGCGAGCGGCGCCGGGTCCGCCTCCGCCGCGAACCCGCGCGCGCTCGCCTCGGCGGCTGCGGCTCGCGCGAGGGCGACCGGACCGGCGAGGATCCGGTGCGAGACGCGAGCGAGGCGCGGGTCCCCTGGCTTCGGCGTCTCGGGCAGGTCTCCGCGCGCGCCCGCCGCGAGCCGCTCCGCGACGGCCGGTGAGACCGCGGCGCCGCGCGCCTTCACGAACCGGAGCGCGTCCTCGAAGGTCGTCGGATTGGGGGCGAACGGGCCCGAGGCGATGGTGGAGAGGTCGTCGCCGGGCACGTCGGAGAGCACCAGCACGCGGACCTCGCCTGGCGCGAGGAGCGCGGCGAGCCGTCCGCCCTTGAGGAGCGACAGGTGCTTGCGCAGCGCGTTCAGCTCGCCGATGGTCGCTCCCGCCCGCATGAGCGCGGCGACCGCGTCCACCTTCTCCTCGAACGTGATGCCGTCCGCGGGCGCCACCGCGAGCGCGCTCCCGCCCCCCGACACGAGCGCGAGCACCGGCGCCCCGCTTCCCTCGCCCGCCCATCGCAGGATGGCGGCGCCCGCCGCGAGCGAGCGGTGGTCCGGGCGCGGGTGGGAGCCGTGGAGGACCTGAACCCCCGCGATCGGCTCCTCCGGTCCCGCCGGCGCGACGCAGACCGCGTCCACCACCCGATCGCCCAGCGCCGCGAGGGCGGCCCGCATCATGGGCACCGCCGCCTTTCCGAGCGCGAGCGCGCGCACCGGGCCGCCTGGAATCGGCTCCGCGGCCAGCGCGGCTCCGACGAGGCGGGCCGCCTGCACGCGTCCGAGCGCGCCCCGCCAGATGGCCTCGCATTCGGCCGCAATGCCGCGACGCGTGTCTCTCATCACCGCCCCCGCTTTCGTACTGCAGGCCCCGAACAAAGAGGCGGCTTCGCCGCGTCGATCGGATCGCGAGCCCTGCTGCTCGGCGCACCATGTAGGTACGCCTCCGCTGCTCGCCCGTCTCGCGCCCCAGGTCGGTTCGACCCTCCACGTTCTCACCACGGCGCAGAAATGACCGTGTGGTACTAGAATCGCCCCCTGAAAGGGGAGCATCGCATGGCCGACGCATCTGCCGCAGCGGAAGGGCAGCCGCTGGTCCGCCGCCACTACCTCGTCGACCGCGGCTTCCAGCTCAAGTACGCGGTGGTGCTCGCCGTGGCAGGGCTCGTCGTCGCCGCCGTGTTCGGGCTGTGGCTGCACCAGGCCCACGCACAGGCCACCGCGCTCCTCGCCCCGGACCCCGAGACGCGGGCGCTCGTCGAGCGCAGCGACCGCGTGCTCCTCGGCGCATTCGGGGCGATCGCGATCCTGCTCGCGGCGGCGCTCGGGCTGCTCGGGGTGATCATCACCCACCGCGTGGCGGGTCCGGTCTTCGTGATGGGCCATTACCTGCGGGTCCTCGCGGACGGGCGCTTCCCGCGCATGCGAACGCTCAGGCGCAGCGACGAGCTGAAGGAGTTCTTCCGCAACTTCATCGAGGCGGTGGACATGATGAAGGTTCGCGAGGCGCGCCACACCGCCGTGCTCGAGGACGCGGTGCGGCGCATGCGCGAGGCTGCGGGCGCCGCCCCCGACCTCACCCCCGCCATCGAGGCGCTCTCGCGCGCAGCGCAGGAGCGTCGCGCGGCGCTCGCGCAGGACGACCTCGAGCTCACGCCCATTGCGGTCCCGGCCCCCGGTCAGCGGACGGGCGCTTAGCCCCGGAGAAACGTATGCGCCACTCGGTCCTCTTCGCCATCATCTGCCTGCTCGCCGCCTGCGGAAACCCGAACGACCCGGAGGGCTGGGCGAAGCGGGCCTCGAGCCGCAAGCGGCTCGACGAGAAGCTCCAGGCGCTCGGCGAGGTGCGCAAGGCGCCGGGTGATCGGCGCGCCGCGGTGCCGCACCTCGTCGAGGTGCTGAAGCAGGCGCCGCGCGCGCGCGCCAGCGCGGCGGTGGCACTCGGGGAGTTCGGCGATCCGGCGGCCGTGAAGCCGCTCGTCGACGCACTCGATCCGAAGAGCAACGACCGGGACGTCCTCGATGCGAACCGGTACATCGCCGAAGCTCTCGGCGCGCTCCGCGCGAAGGAGGCCGTCCCCGCCCTCGAGGAGCTGGCCAGGTCGCCCGACGGGTACGTGCAGGTCGCGGCCGTCGATGCCCTCGGTCGAATCGGCGATCCCGCCGCGGTCGACACGCTCGTCGGGATCGCGACCGGGAAGGACGTCGAGCCGTTCACGGCGAAGAAGGCGGTCCTCGCGCTCGGCCGGATCGGCGACCCGAGCGCCGGCCCGGTGATCCTGAAGATGCTCTTCGACGAGCGAGGGGGGGTCTCGTTCTTCCCCGAGGCGGCGTTCGCCGTGAGCCAGATTGGCCGGCCGATGGCGTCGCCGCTCCTGGCGATCCTCGAGGGCCGGGACGCCGCGCTCGCGAGCTGGGCGAAGGAGCACGGCGTCGTGTCGGGCGCGCTGCTCGCCAAGTCCGCGCAGCTCCTCGGCGACGTGGGTGGCCCGGACGCGGTGCCCGCGCTCGTGGGGAAGCTCGCGTACCGGGACGCCGATCCCGGCATCGAGATGTACGTTCGCGTCCTCGCCGCAGAGTCGCTCGGCCGCATGCGCGCGAAGGAGGCGGTGCGGGCGCTCGCCGAGCTCCTGCCGAAGGAGCGGGACCCCAACGTGCGGGACCGCTTCTGCGACGCGCTGGTCCGCATCGGCGACCCGGCCGCGCTTCAGGCGCTGAAGGCGGCCGCGGGGTCCGGGACCTGGGACCTGCGCGAGGGTCCGCTCACGGCCGTGTCGCGGCTCGCGGGCGCCGCCGAGCAGCCGTTCATCGCCGCGGCGCGCGCGAGCGAGTGCGCGAAGGCGTGCGCCCCCCCGGTCGAGGCGGCGTTCGCGGCGATGTCCGCGCGCCTCGAGGCGGCGGGAGCCTGCTCCGACGCGGCCTGCTGGGCGAAGAAGCTGGCGGACGCGAGCGCGGCGGTGCGGGATCGCGCCGCGCTCGAGCTGGGCCGTTCCGGCGGAGCGGCGCACGCGACGGCGCTCGGCGACGCGATCGTTCGTCCGGTCGCGGGCGAGGCGGAGCTCCCGGCGCGCTACCACGCGGTGCTCGCGCTCGGCTGGATCGCAGGGCGCGAGAACGTCGGCGCCGCGGGCGAGGCGATCGCCGCCAAGATCGACGCGATGCTCGCGGCGGATCGCGGCCGCGCGCTGACCGCGGGCGTCAACGAGGACGCCCTGCGCGTGGCGACCCGGCTGCGCCGGGCGGCCACGCGGTAGAGCGCGACGCCTACTTCGCAGGATCCGGCGGGGTCGGCGGCTTTCCGCCCGGGGGCGGCGCCTTCGCGTCGCCCGGCCGATCCCACGCGCTCGGGAGCAGGTTGAAAGGCAGCAGCTTCGCGAGGAGCGGCAGGAGCAGCATCCCCCCGGGCGCAGCGAAGATGGCGAGGGCGGGGACCGCCTTCGCGAGGTCGATGAGCTGGGCGCGGACCTTCCTCCGCTCGTCGTGCGTGAGCGTGGCGCCCGCGGCGGCGCGGGCGAGGAGCTGCCCGAGCTCGCCGGTTTGCCGGATCTCCGTGAGCACCGCGCCGAGGTTGTCGGTCACCGCGGACGAGACCCGCTCGACGACGGCGTCGGTGGCCGCCCCCCAGTCGCCCGCGAGCGCCTGCCAGTCGATGCCCGTCCCGGCGAACGCCTCGAACCAGACGTGGTGGTCTCCGTGCTGCGCCGCAGCCTCGACCTGCGCCGCCGCGACCACCGCCGGATCGAGCCCGCACGCGCCCAGGAACACCTCGACGAATCGGGAGGTCCCGTCGCCTGCGAGCCGCGCTCGCAGCAGCGCGAGAAAGAGCTGCTCGACGAGGAAGGGTCGGACGCGCTCGGGGGCGGCCGCGGCGATCTCCTCCGGAGGACGCGGCCGGAGCACCGCCGCGCGCGCGTCGCGCGCCGCCGCGCGGGGCAGGACCAGGCGCGCCACCTGCCGCTGGCGCACGGTGGGGGCGCCGGCATCGCCGGAGCCCGCCGCCGCGAGGACGCCCGCGAGCATCTCCACGAGCAGGACGGTCTCGGCGTGCGCGTACGCGGCGTGGCGCGCGAGGGCGACGGGGTCGAGCTGCCGGCCGCGATGAAACCCCATCGCGACGCGCGCGAGCCGACGCCGGAGGATCGCGATGTGGCCGGGGTAGAGCGGGAGGCCTCGGACCGGATCGCCGGGAGGATCGAAGCGGGCGGCGAGCGCTGCCTCCGCGGCCCGGAGCGCCCACGCGACGTCGCGCTCGCTCGCCCACCGCCGCACGGCGGGGCAGCGCCTCGAGCGCCGCGTCCACGTCGCCGACCGCCGCGGCGAGGAAGGCCGCGATCTCGGCCCGGCGGTGGTCCGCGTCGAACGGCTCGCCGCCGAGCGCGCCGAGGTCGAGGAGGAGCCCCACGTGGAGCCGGACGCCGTCCAGGAAGTCCCGCCACCGGGCCCGCGTCGTCCTCGAGCCGGCGCCGGCGGAGCGAGCGCGCCACCAGAAGCCGCGCTGCAGGGGCGAGGTCGTCGGCGGACGCCCCCGCCGCGCGGACCTCCGGCGGCAGGCGCGCCAGGGCGACCTGCGGATCGTGCCGGGCGAGCTCCGCCGCGACGAGCGCAGCGAGCCAGCCCTTCTCGAGGGGGGTCGTTTCCACAGGGCTTCCGAACCGCCGAGCGGGAGTCTAGCCCGGTTCCGGGCCGGCGCGCCGCACACTGCCGGGCGAGGAAGCGCCAGCCTGACGCAGGGGGGCAACGAAAGGGCCGGCCCCTCTCGGAGCCGGCCCACGCATTCTCACGCACCGCGGCGCGGCGCGTGGAACCTGGTCACTTGGCCACCTTGACGCGCCCCTTCCGCTCCTCGACCTCGACCTCGGCCTCGGGCGGCGGGACCGCGACCGGCCCGCGGCGGACGCCGAACTTCTCGAACAGACGTCCCTCGACCTGCTGCAGGATCTCGGGGTGCTCGCGGAGGAACGCCTTCGACTGCTCGCGCCCCTGGCCGATCCGCTCGCCGCCGAAGCTGAACCAGGTTCCGCTCTTGTCGACGATCCCCTCGGTCGAGGCGAGGTCGAGGACGTCGCCCTCCCGGCTGATCCCCTGGCCGTACATGATGTCGAACTCGACCTCCTTGAACGGCGGGGCGACCTTGTTCTTCACGACCTTGACGCGGGTCCGGTTCCCGATGACCTGCTCGCCGTCCTTGATCGCGCCGATGCGCCGGATGTCGAGCCGCTGCGTGGCGTAGAACTTGAGGGCGTTGCCGCCGGTCGTCGTCTCGGGGTTCCCGAACATCACGCCGATCTTCATCCGGATCTGGTTGATGAAGATGACGATCGTCGAGGACTTGGAGATGGTGCCGGTGAGCTTGCGGAGCGCCTGGCTCATGAGCCGCGCCTGCACGCCCATGTGCGCGTCGCCCATCTCGCCCTCGAGCTCGGCCTTCGGGACGAGGGCGGCGACCGAGTCGATGACGAGGACGTCGACCGCTCCGGAGCGGACGAGGGTCTCGGTGATCTCGAGCGCCTGCTCGCCGGTGTCCGGCTGCGAGATGAGGAGGTCGTCGGTCCGGACGCCCAGCTTCCGCGCGTAGCCGACGTCGAGCGCGTGCTCCGCGTCGACGAAGGCGGCGATGCCGCCCCGCTTCTGGGCCTCGGCGATGGCGTGCAGCGCGAGCGTGGTCTTTCCGGAGGACTCCGGGCCGTAGATCTCGATGATGCGGCCGCGTGGCAGGCCGCCGACGCCGAGCGCGATGTCGAGGGACACCGATCCCGTGGACACCGCCTCCACGTCCTTCACGAGCGCCTCCTCGTTGCCGAGGCGCATGATCGAGCCCTTTCCGAATGCCTTCTCGATGGACGAGACGGCCAGCTCGATCGCCTTTTCCTTCTCCGGACCAACGGGCATCGCTTTCTCTCCTCGAGTGGGGGACGCATCGGGCGGCCCCGGCGTGTGTCATCCGCGGCGGAGTTTCTAGCAGCGCCCCCTGACAGCGGGCCGCCGGGCGGCTGCTGAACGCATGAATACTGAACGCATGAGCATACGTCAAGAAATGGCTTCAGGCCCATCCAGGCGCGGGCCGCCGCGCGAACCCTGGCACCAGCGGCCGAATGCGCCTGCGTGCTGCTACGCCTGCGCGCCCCCGCCACCGACGAGGAACTCGCCCGGATCGAGCCCGAGCCGCCGGACCGCCGTCTCCCAGCGCTTCTCGAGTGGCACGTCGAAAACCAGGTCGCTCGTGAGCGGCATCGGAACCCAGGCGCCTGCGGCGATCTCGTTCTCGGCCTGCATCGGCGCCCAGCCCGCATACCCGAGGAGCAGCAGGAACGGCCGCGGGCGCGTTGCCCGGACGAGGCCTTCGAGGAGCTCGCGCGAGCCGCCGAGCGCGAGCTCCTCGCCCACCGCGACGGCGCCCTCGAGGTCCGTGCCTGCGCCGGAGCGGAACAGGATCCAGAGCCGCTCCGGCTGGACCGGGCCGCCCACGAGCACGATCCCGTCGGCGCGGCCCGCGGCCTGAGCGTCGCGGCGGAGCCCGTCGTCCAGGCCGCCGAGGACGTCGGCCACGGAGATCGGCGCCGGCCGGTTCACGACGAACCCGAGCGCGCCCTCGCCATGGTGCTCGGCCATCAGCACCAGCGATCCGGCGAAGTTCGGGTCCGCGAGCGCGGGCGCGGCGACGAGGAACCCGGGCGCGAGGCCGGGCGCGGGACCGGAAGGGGCGGGCGACGACACCATGCGCTCTTCTTCTCGCGGACGGGCGCCGCGCGCAAGCGGAGCCGCCGATGCCCGGTGCACGGTCCCTCGTCGAGCGCGAGCACCCGTCCACGACGGGGAGCGGCCGGCCGTGGGGTTACCCTGACCGGGTGTGCGTCTCATGATCAGCGCGCGGTGCGATGCGCGGACGCGGCGGCTGTCGCGGGAATGGTCACGCGCCGCCGAGCGGCGCGCGCGCGATGACCTCGTAGCGCGGGCCCTTCGGCGAGAGGTGCGACTCGAACAGGAGGAGCTCGGTCGCGCGCCACGCGGCTCCCTCCGCCTGCGCGGCGTGGGCGAGCGCGCCGGCCAGCCCGGGCGCGCCGCGGCCGTCGCGGGCGCGTCCGAGCGTGAGGTGCGGCGAGAACGGCCGGTCCTCCGGCGGGAAGCCGAGCGGCGCGAGGCGGCGGCCCACCGCGGCGGCGAGCGCGGCGAGCGCGGGGACATCCCCGGCGAGCCCGGCCCACACGACGCGCGGGCGGCGCGCGTTGGGGAAGCCCCCCGCGCCCTGGAGCTGGAGCGCGAGGGGGCGGCCCTCCGCGGCGGCGGCCCGGACGGCGGCCTCGACGTCGGGGACGCGCTCCTCCGGGACGGCACCGAGGAACTGGAGCGTGAGGTGGACGTTCTCGGGCGCGACCCACCGGATCTCGTCGGCGGCGCGCCCCGCGTCGCGGCGCAGCTCGGCGGCGAGCGCCGCGATGCGGCGGCGGACCGGCTCGGACGGATCCAGGGCGACGAAGAGGCGGCGGTTCGACACGCCCGGGATCTACTCCAGGGCGGCGAGGTCCGCGAGGTTCGGGACGGGCGATGAAGCCGCGCTCCGGGTCCCACCGGCCACGTTCCGTACGTGGGCGGATTGACACGGCGGCCGCGAAACCCTGCGAGGCCGGGGCCTTCCCCGACGGAACGGCGCTTGCTCCCCGCCGGTGCATGAGACGACTCCTCGCCATCGGCTTCATCTGGATCTGCTGCGCCGTCGCCTGGGCAATCCTCGCCTCGACGCTCCTCGTCCGGAGCGGAGAGGCTTCGGGCGCGCTCCGCTCCGAGGTACACGCCCTCTGGGGCCCGCCGCTCGTGCAGGCGCCTCCGGCCGCCACCGCCACGGCGACCCGCAGCGAGCGGCGGAAGGAGCAGCGCTTCGACGAGAAGGAGAAGCGGTACTTCGAGGTCGAGCGCACCGTCGAGGTGACGACGAAGCGCGACCTTCCGCTCGAGGAGACCCGCGCGACCGCGGCCCTCGCTCTAGAGCACCGGCGGAAGGGGCTCGTCTGGTTCCCCACCTACGAGGTCGCGTTCCGTAGCCGCTACGCGTTCCGCAACGACGGCCCCGAGGCGCGCCGGGTCGAGGTGACGTTCCCGCTGCAGCGGGACGTGGTCTACGACGGGTTCGCGCTCACGGACGGCGCGGGCACGCCGCTGGACGTGGTCTTCGATGGAGAGAAGGCGCGCTTCGGGCGCAGGCTCGCCGCGAGCGAGGTGCTGGCGTTCGAGGTCCGGTATCGTGCGCGCGGCACCGAACGCTGGGCGTACGGCTCGCCCGGCGCGGGGCTCGGTCCCGAGGCCGGCCGGGCGCGCAACTTCGAGATGAAGGTGAGCACGGACTTCTCCGGCGTGGACTTCCCCGCCGGAACGCTATCGCCGAGCTCACACGGCCCGCACGCCTCCGGATGGAACGGGACGTGGGCGTTCACGCAGATCGTGGGCACGAAGTCGCTCGGGATCGTGCTGCCGGAGAAGCTGAACCCCGGCGCCCTCGCCTCCAAGATCACCTTCTTCGCCCCGGTCTCGCTCCTGTTCTTCTTCTTCGTGACGGGGGTCCTGCTCGCCGCCCGCGGGCGCGCGATCCACCCGATGAACTATTTCCTGCTCGCCTGCGCGTTCTTCGCCTTCCACCTGCTCTTCGCGTACCTCATCGACCAGGTGCCGGTCGGGCCGGCGTTCGGGGCGGCGTCGGTCGTGTCGGTCTTCCTCGTCGTGTCGTACGCGCGCCTGTTCGTCGGGTGGCGGGCAGCGCTCGTCCAGATGGGCTTCTCGCAGCTCGTGTACCTCGTGCTCTTCTCGTTCACCTTCTTCTGGAAGGGGTTCACGGGGCTCGCCATCACGCTCGGCGCGATCGTCACCCTGTTCGTCATCATGCAGATCACCGGGCGCCTGGGCTGGCCGCCCACCCCGGCTCCGGCGGACGAGGCGCGTCCCGCCGGGTAGTAGGAACGGGCGAACGGTGCCGGACAGTGCCGGCGTGCCGGGGCGGAACGGTTCGGGAACCGCAAGCGCGAGGCCGAGCTCGCGAAGGAGGCGATCGCGACGCGACGGCGCAAGAAGCGGCCGTGAGCGCACTCGTTGTGCTGATCGACGTGGTAAGCGCCAACACCCAGGGGCGACCCGCCGGTCGCGACCGGAGCGGATTCCACGAGAGCTTCGACGATCGCCGTAGGGCGCGCTGCTATTCGACGGTGACGCTCTTCGCCAGGTTCCTGGGCTGATCGACGTCCGTCCCCTTCAGATCGGCGACGTGGTAGGCGAGGAACTGGAGCGGGATGATCGAGAGGAGCGGGCCGAGGAGCGGCGGCGAGGGGGGAACCGGGAGCGCCACCTCGGCGAGGCTCGCGGCGTGGGTGTCGCCCTCCGACACCACCGCGTACACGTGGCCGCCGCGGGCGCGGACCTCCTCCATGTTGCCGAGCGTCTTCTCGTACGCCGGCTCCTTCGTCGCGAGCACGATGACCGGCATCTGCTCGTCGATGAGGGCGATCGGGCCGTGCTTCATCTCGCCCGCGGCGTAGCCCTCCGCGTGGATGTACGAGATCTCCTTCAGCTTGAGCGCGCCCTCGAGCGCCACCGGGTACTGCGCCCCGCGCCCGAGGAACAGGACGTCGCGCGCGCGCCGCGCAGCGCTTCGCGATCGGCATGAGGGCGGCCTCCTGCCGGATCATCTGCTCCATCGCGGAAGGGATGTGCCGGAGCGCCTCGAGGTGCTCGCGGCCCGCCTCGGCGGTGAGCGTTCCCCGCAGGCGCCCGAGCTTCACCGCGAGCAGGTACAGCGCGGCGAGCTGCGTCGTGTACGCCTTCGTCGAGGCGACGCCGATCTCGGGGCCGGCGCGGGTGAGGAGGGTCCCGCCGTCGCACTCGCGCGAGATGGCGGACCCCACGACGTTGCAGATGGCGAACGCCCGCGCGCCGCGCGCCTTCGCGACCTTCACCGCCGCGAGCGTGTCGGCGGTCTCGCCGGACTGCGACACGGCCAGGCAGAGGACGTTCGGCGACACGAGCGGATCGCGGTTCCGGAACTCGCTCGCGAGCTCCACCTCGACCGGCACGCGCGCGAGCGACTCGATCATGAGCCGCCCGGAGAGGCCGGCGTGCCACGAGGTGCCGCAGGCGACGATGACGACGCGCTCGAGCGAGCGCGCATACGCCTCCGGCAGCTCGACGCCGTCGAGGACCACGTCGCCCTGCTCGAGCGACGCCCGACCGCGGATGGTGTCCGCGACCGCTCGCGGCTGCTCGAAGATCTCCTTGTGCATGAAGTGCTTGTGGCCGTCCTTCTCGGCGGCCACCGCGCTCCACTCGATCCGGCGAGGCTTGCGCTGCACCGGCTCGCCGTCGCGGCCCTGGATCGAGATCCCCTGCGCGGTGAGGACGGCCAGCTCGCCTTCCTCGAGGTAGTTCACCTCGCGCGTGTGCTCGAGGATGGCGGGAACGTCGGACGCGAGGAAGCTCTCGCCCGTGCCGTAGCCGACCACGAGCGGGGAGGCGTTCTTCGCGGCAACGATCTCGTCCGGCCGCTTGTCGGCGACCACCGCGATGGCGTACGTCCCGGAGACCTGCGCGAGCGCGGCCCGGACGGCGTGCTGCAGATCGCGCGCGTTCGCCTGGAGCGCGTCCGCGATGAGGTGGGCGAAGATCTCGGTGTCCGTCTCCGACGCGAACCGGTGGCCGCGCGCGGAGAGCGCCGCCTTGAGCTCGAGGTGGTTCTCGATGATCCCGTTGTGGACGACCGCCACGCCTCCGTAGGAGTGCGGGTGCGCGTTCTCGTCGGAGGGGCGGCCGTGGGTGGCCCAGCGGGTGTGGCCGATCCCGGTGCAGCCCGGGACCGGCGCCTCCTTCAGGACCGCCACCAGGTTCTGCAGCTTCCCCTTGGCGCGCTTCACGGCGAGGCCGGACGGGCCCACCACCGCGATCCCGGCCGAGTCGTAGCCGCGGTACTCGAGCTTCCGCAGGCCACCGACGATGATCTCCACGCACTGCCTGGGCCCGACGTAACCGACGATCCCACACATGATTCGTCGCCTTCTACCACGGCTGCCGGGGACCGCGCTCTACCCGGACTGCCGGGTCCTCTTCATCTGCTTCTCCGCCTGGCGTTTGGCAGCCCAGCCCTCCTTCGTGACCTGGCGGGCGCGGCCCAGCGCGAGCGCGCCGGCCGGGACCGACTCGGTGATCGTCGACCCGGCGGCGATGTAGGCGCCGTCGCCGATCTCGATGGGCGCGACGAGGATCGAGTCCGAGCCGATGAACGCGCCCTCGCCGATCCGGGTGGGGTGCTTCTTCTCGCCGTCGTAGTTGCAGGTGATCGTTCCCGCCCCGACGTTCGCCCCGGCGCCGACCACCGCGTCGCCGAGGTAGGCGAGGTGATTCGCCTTCGCGCCCCGGCCGAGCGTCGCCTTCTTGGTCTCGACGAAGTTGCCGACGTGCGCCTCCTCGCCGATGTCGCTGCCGGGCCGCAGCCGCGAGAACGGGCCCAGGATCGCCCTGCGTGCGACGGTCGCCTCGTCGACGATGGTGTAGGGGCGAACGGTGACCTCCCGCCCGAGGACGGCGTCGCGCAGGATCGCGCCTGCGCCGATGCGGGACCCTGCGCCGACGCGGGTGCGCCCGAGGAGCCGCGCGCCCGGCTCGACGATCACGTCGGGCTCGATCTCCACCCCCTCGTCGCAATCGAACCGCTCCGGGTCCTCCAGGGTCACCCCGGCACGCATCAGCGCCCGCGCGCGGCGGCGGAGCAGCACCTTCCCGGCCCGCGCGAGCTCCTCGCGGTCGTTCACGCCGGACGCCTCCTCGGGGGGGACGCTCACCGCGACGGCGCCGTCGCGCCGGGCGGCCATCGAGACGAGGTCGGTGAGATAGAACTCCTCCTGGACGTTGGCCGATCCCACCTTGGCGAGCGCCTTCCACAGGAAGGTGGCGTCGGCGCAGTAGAGCCCCGCGTTCACCTCGCCGAGGGCCCGCTCCACCTCCGTCGCGTCCTTCTCCTCCACGATCCGCTCGGGGCGTCCGCTCGCGTCGCGGACCACGCGCCCATACCCGCGCGGCCGCTCGAGCTCCATCGTCGCGAAGGCGAGGGGCGCGCGCGCCCGGGCGCGTGCGCGCACGACCGCGAGGAGGGTCGCGGTCTCGAGGAGCGGCGTGTCTCCGGAGAGGATCGCGATCGGCCCGTCGTGCCCGCGCAGCGCCTTGCGCGCGGCGAGGACCGCGTGCGCGGTGCCGAGCTGCTCTCCCTGGACCGCGAAGCGCAGCGGCGCGCCCGGAAGCGTCGCCACGAGCGCGGCCTCGACCGCCTCCGCCTGATGGCCCACGACCACCACGACGGGGCTCGCGCCGGCGTCGAGCGCGCGCTTCACCGGGTACCAGGCGAGCGGCCTGCCGCCAATCTCGTGAAGGACCTTTGCGGTGCGGGACTTCATCCGGGTGCCCTTCCCGGCGGCGAGAACGACGGCGGCGAGGGGCGTGCGAGAGCGTGCCATGACGCGGCAGGCTAGGCCCGACGCGGGCGCGATATCAAGTATCCTCACGGTGGGACGATGAGCCTCCCCGCGCTGCTCTTGCAGGACCTCGCGCGCGTGCTCGCGCAGGTCGCGGGCGTGTCGCTCGCCGACGGGCTCCATCGGAAGCTCGCCGATGGCGCCGACGCGGCCGCGCGCGCGTCGGGCGAGCCGCCGCGGGCGTTCGCGCGGCGGGTGCTCGCGCGCGATCCGGACGCGATCGCCGCGCTCGTCGAGCAGGTGGTCGTCGGCGAGACCGCGTTCTGGCGCCATCCGGAGCAGCTCGCTGCCATGACGCGGCTCGTCGCGGAGGCGCCGGGGCCGCTCCGGGTGTGGTCCGCCGGGTGCGCGACCGGCGAGGAGCCCTGGAGCGTCGCCATCGCGCTCCTCGATGCGGGACGAGAGGGCAAGGGGGATCGGATCCTCGCCACCGACGTGTCGTCGCGCGCGCTCGCGGCGGCCGCGGAGGGCGTCTACGGCGTCCGCGCGCTGCGGAAGCTCCCGCCCGCGCTCGCGGCGCGCTGGCTCGAGGGAGATGCGCAGCGGTGCGTCCGGTCGGAGCTGCGATCCCTGGTCGAGCTGCGCCGCCACAACCTCGTCGCGGACCCCGCGCCGCCCGGGCCATTCGACGTCGTGCTCTGCCGGAACGTCCTGATCCACTTCGAGCCGCGCGCCGCCGGCGCGGTGCTGCGGCGCCTCGCCGGTGCGCTCCGGCCCGGGGGGCTCCTGGTGCTCGGTCCGATCGAGCTCCCCCTCGCGGCGGGCGTCGAGCTCGAGTGGGTGGACGAGGCGGGCGCGACGCTCCTCCGGCGACCGCGACGGGCGGGGTGACCTCGTGTTCGACGCGCTCCTCCACGCCCGTCCGCTCCGCCGGCGCGATCTCGCCGACCTGTGCTTTTTCGGCGTCGGGGGCGGGCTCGTCCCCTCGGACGACGCGATCGCGGCCGCCACGCGCGCGGCGGTGGGCGCGGGCTGGAACGAGGTCGTGGTCGCGGTGCGGCGGCTCCGGCGTGCCGGGCTCGCCGCCTGGGGCGCGCTCGGGGTCCACCCCCGCCGCATCCCGCTGCGCGGCCTCGAGGCGCTGCTCGCCGAGCTCCCGGCGGCGCTCGGCCGGCCGGAGGTGGCGGCCCTCGGCGCGGTCGGGCTCGACGCGGGGGGCGAGCTCGAGGAGCGGGTGCTGGTGCGACAGCTCGAGCTCGCGCGCGAGCTGCGGCTTCCGGTCCTCGTCGCCACGCCCTGGCGCGACCGCGAGCGCACCACCCGCCGGGTCCTCGCCGTGTTGCGCGAGGCCGAGCTCGAGCCGGAGCGGGTCCTCGTTGCGGGTGCGGATGCACGAACCGTCCGACCGATCCGCGCCTGTGGCTACCTCGCCGGCCTGTCGCTCTCCGGCGGCGCGGGTTCCGCCGGTGCGGTCGAGGAGGCGGTCCGGATCGTGGCGTCGCTGGGCCCGGAGGGGCTCGTCCTCGGCTCGGACGCGGGGCTCGCCGGCGGCGACCTGCTCGCCCTCGCGCGCGCGGCCGACCGGCTCGCGAAGGCGGGCCTCTCGGAAGCGGTGGTGAAGCGGGTGTGCGGCGGGAACGCGGTCGCGTTCCTGGGGGTCGATCCCGTCGGGCTCGCGACGCGGCGCCGTCGCTGATGACCTCCCCGACCTCGACCTCACGAACCCGCGCGCGACCGCGATGCGCTCGGTCCGGGGCTTCGCGCGACGTCGATCATCTTCATGCGTTCGCCCCGGCCCACCCCGTCGTGTTCACAGCCGCGTCAGTCCCAGATCTCGGTCGCGTGCTCTCCGAGGAACCGCTCCGCGTCGATGGCGGCCTGGCACCCCGAGCCGGCCGCCGTCACCGCCTGGCGATAGCTCGGGTCGGCGACGTCGCCCGCGGCGAAGACCCCCTTCACGCTGGTGGCGGTGGTGGGGAGCTTCACGATGATGTACCCGACGTCGTTCATCTGGAGCTGTCCGCGGAAGATGGCGGTGTTGGGCTCGTGGCCGATCCCCATGAACACGCCCTTCACCGGCAGCTCGCGCGTCGAGGCGTCCTTCGTGCTCTTCAGCCGTACGCCGGTGACCGCCTTGTCGTCGCCGAGGATCTCCTCGACGACCGAGTCGAGCTGCAGCTGGATCTTCGGATTCGTCTTCGCGCGCTCGGCCATGATCTTCGAGGCGCGCAGCTCGCCCCGGCGGTGGACGACGTGGACCTTCGTCGCGAACTTCGTGAGGAAGGTGGCCTCCTCCATCGCGGTGTCACCTCCGCCCACGACGGCGACGTCCACCCCGCGGAAGAAGAAGCCGTCGCAGGTCGCGCAGGCCGACACGCCCCGCCCCTGGTACTTCTTCTCCGACGGGATCCCGAGCCACTTGGCGGACGCGCCGGTCGCGACGATCACCGCGCTCGCGGTGAGGAGCCGGTCCTCCATCCAGAGCTGGAAGGGCCGCCTCGACAGATCGACCCGGGTCACCTCACCCGCCTCGAACCGCGTCCCGAACCGCTCCGCCTGTTTCTTCATCCGCTCCATCAGCTCGGGGCCGAGGATCGCCTCCGGGAACCCGGGATAGTTCTCGACCTCGCTCGTGATGGTGAGCTGCCCGCCGGGCTCGAGCCCCTCCACGAGGAGCGGGCTCAGGTTCGCGCGGGCGGCGTACAGCGCGGCGGTATAGCCCGCCGGACCGCTGCCGATGATGACGAGCCTCTCGTGCTGGGCCATGAAGGGCGTTCCTCCCGGATCTCTTCCGGCGGTGGTTTATCCATTTCGGGCCCGGGTGTCGATCCGAAGCTTCGGAGCCGGGCGCGAGGCGCGACGCCGTTCCGGTTGCCCGGCCGTGGTATGGTCGCCGCGCATGGATCCGCAGGCGCTGCGCGCGTGCGCGCTCTTCCAGTCGCTCCCCGCCGATCGGCTCCGCCGCGTCGCCGACATCGCGACGCATCGGGACCTCCCCGCCGGCGCCATCATCTTCGGCGAGGGGGAGCAGGGCGACGAGATGTACGTCGTCGTGGCCGGCAAGGTCCGGATCTCGAAGCGCGTGCCCGGCGTCGGAGAGGAGGCGCTCGGGATCCTCGAGGCGGGGAGCCACTTCGGCGAGATGGCGATGGTGGACGACTCGCCGCGCTCCGCGGATGCCGTCGCGCACACCGCCTGCGCGCTCGCGGTCATCCAGCGCGACGCGCTCGACCAGCTCATGTTCGTCGACAAGGACCTCGCCTACGATCTCCTCTGGACGCTGGTGCGCACGCTGTCGGCGCGGCTCCGCGAGACGAACGAGAAGATCGCCGGGTTCTTCGCGATGACGGGCGGCTTCAAGTAGGGCGCGGGCGAGCGGGGGGGCCTGGGGGGGCGCAGCGTCACCGCGTCCCCCGAGCCCATAAGAACAGTCGCCGGTAGGTGTAGACGAACGGGCGCTCGTCGGGGAGCGCGGCCATCAGCTTCTCGTGATAGCGCTCGAGGAAGCGGGCCCAGGTCGGCGCGTCGAGCCGCTTCTCGTAGTCGGTGAGGGTGGTGCCGCGCACCCACTCCACGACGTCCTCGCGCGAGCCGAGGACGTGCGCGTAGATCTCGAACCGGACGCGCTGCGCTTCGAAGCCGAGCCGGTGCAGCAGGCGCGCGTAGGACTCCGGCTCGAGGACCGGGCTCTCCCGCACGAACCCGCCGAGCGGACGAGCGAAGGCAGCCTCGCGGGCCACGTCGCGCGCGACCGCGTGGGACGGTTGCGCGTCGTTCGCCGGGACCTGGATGGCGAGCTGGCCCCCGGGCGCGAGGAGCGACGCGAGCCGTGGCAAGAGCGCGGCGTGGTCGGGCACCCAGTGCATCGCGGCGTTCGAGAGGACCACGTCGAAGCCGCCCTCCGCGAACGTCCCGATGTCGCCCGCGGTGAACGAGACGCCGGCGCCCGCATGCTCGGCCGCCCGCTCGAGCATCGCCCGGGACGAGTCGACGCCGAGGGTCTCGCGCGCGCCGAGCCGCTCGTGGGCGAGCCGCGTGAGCTCGCCCGTCCCGCAGCCCAGGTCGAGAATCCTGGGCGCGTCGCGCCGCTCGACGAGGGCGAGGAGGTCGAAGAACGGGGCGCTCCGCTCGGAGCGGAATTTCCCGTAACGGTCGGGGTTCCACACGTCGCGTGGCTCGGGCAAAGGCGTTGACCTCCCCGCCGTTTTGGCGGAATCTCCCCCGGTTCTTCAACATCATCCCACGGAGTCCCATGTCCATCCGTCCCCTCGTCATCTTCGCCGCCCTGGCCCTCGCGACCGCTTGCCAGGCCCCCCGTCCGCCGGGACAGGGACCCCAGAAGCAGGATCCCAGCGCGCCCGTCGCGCGCCTCGGCGGACAGACCGTCACCGCGGGCGAGCTCGACGAGCTCGTGAAGAAGGACCTCGCACAGCTCGAGCAGCAGTACCAGGAGCAGCGGTATCAGCTCCGGCGGCAGGCCCTCGAGTCGATGCTCCGCAAGCGCGCCTTCGAGGCGAAGGCCAAGCAGAAGGGCGTCACGACCGAGGAGCTCATCGACAAGGACGTCGCGCAGAAGATCCCGAACCCCTCCGATGAGGAGATCCGCGCCCTGTACGACCGGGCCAAGGCGAGCGGCCAGCAGCTCCCGCCGATCGACCAGGTGAAGCCGGACATCATCCGCTTCATCAAGAGCCAGAAGGGCCAGGGCGTGCTCGCGGAGTACTACGAGGGCCTCAAGAAGGAGATGAACATCGAGGTGCTGCTCCCTCCGTACGAGCCGCCCAAGGTCACGGTGGACGCGACCGGCCCGTCGAAGGGGCCCGCCGCCGCGCCGATCACCATCGTCGAGTTCTCCGACTACGAGTGCCCGTTCTGCGTGAAGGCCGAGCCGACGATGAAGGATCTCCTCGCCGCCTATCCCGACAAGATCCGCCTCGTCTACCGCGACTTCCCGCTCCCCATGCACCCCCGCGCTCCCAAGGCGGCGGAGGCGGCCCACTGCGCGGGCGACCAGGGCAAGTACTGGGAGATGCACGACAAGCTCGTCGCGAACTCGACCAAGCTCGAGCCGAAGGACCTCAAGGTCTATGCGCGCGACGTCGGCGTCGACGGCGGCAAGTTCGACCAGTGCCTCGACTCGGGCGAGAAGGGGAAGCTCGTCGACATGCACAAGAAGGCGGGCGAGGAGGTGGGCGTGACCGGAACGCCGGCGTTCTTCATCAACGGCCGGCAGCTCTCGGGCGCCCAGCCCCTCGAAGCGTTCCGGGCGATCGTCGACCAGGAGCTCAAGGCGAAGAAGTAGATCGCCAGGGCAGGTTTGCGCCGGCGGCGGCCGCGTCCTAGAAATGGGCGCGGCCGTCGTGCTTCCGGCCGGCGGAGCTCGAATGGGCGGTTACGGCAAGGGCGAGGGCGCGACCCTCGGGACGCGGCGGCCGACCCGCCAGATCCGAGTTGGAAACACTTCCATCGGCGGCGGTGCACCCATCGCGGTGCAGTCGATGACGACCACCCAGACCGCCGACGTCGCGGCGACGCTCGCGCAGGTGCGGGCCCTCGCCGAGGCCGGCGCGGATGTGGTCCGGCTCGCCGTGCCCGACGGCGACGCAGCGAGCGCGCTCCCGGAGATCGTCCGGGCGTCTCCGGTCCCGCTCGTGGCGGACATCCACTTCGACTACCGGCTCGCCCTCGCCGCGCTGGGCGCGGGCATCCACGGCGTCCGGCTCAACCCGGGCAACATCGGGTCGAAGGAGCGCGTGCGCGAGGTGGTCAAGGTGGCGCGCGAGCGGAGCGTCCCCATCCGGATCGGCGTGAACGCGGGATCCCTCGAGAAGGAGATCGTCGCCCGGCACGGCTGGCCCACCGCGGAGGGGATGGTCGAGAGCGCCGAGCGGCACATCCGCTTCCTCGAGGACGAGGGGTACCGGGAGATCAAGGTCTCGCTCAAGGCGCACGACGTCGCGATGACCGTCCGCGCGAACCGGCTGTTCGCGGCACGCTTCGACTACCCGCTTCACCTCGGGGTGACCGAGGCCGGGACCCTCCTCGCCGGGACGGTGAAGAGCGCCGCCGGCCTCGGCATCCTGCTCGGCGAGGGGATCGGCGATACGATCCGGGTGTCGCTCACGGCGGATCCCGTCGAGGAGGTGCGCGTCGCGCGCATGCTCCTCAAGGCGCTCGGGCTCAAGTTCGGCGGCGCGACCCTCACCTCCTGCCCCACCTGCGGCCGCTGCTCCGTCGAGATGATCCCCATCGCCGAGCGCGTGGAGCAGCGCCTCCAGCTCGCGAAGGGCGAGGTCTCGGTGGCGGTGATGGGGTGCGAGGTGAACGGACCGGGCGAGGCGTCGGCCGCCGACGTCGGCGTCGCGTACGGCCATGGCGGCGTCGGGCTCCTCTTCCGCGACGGCAAGATCGTGAAGCGGATGCCGGCGGACGAGCTCGAGGACGCGGTCGTCCGCGAGGCGCTCGAGATCGCGGCGAAGCGCGCGCCGAAGTAAGCGGTGGCCGTTCCGCCGGACCAGGTCCAGGGTCCAGGTCCAAGTCCAGGTCCAGGCCCAGGTCCAAGCCCAGGTCGCTCGGCTCGCCCCGGCGACGCGGTGTATAACCCCTCCCCCATGCGCCCCGTTCGACTCTCGAAGGCCTTCGTTCCGACGCTCAAGGAGGCGCCCGCCGACGCGCAGGTGGCGAGCCACAAGCTGCTCGTGCGCGCGGGCTTCATCCGCCAGCTCGGCGCCGGCATCTACGACTACCTCCCGCTCGCGAAGCGGTCGCTCTCGAAGATCGAGGCGATCGTTCGCGAGGAGATGGACGCGATCGGCGGGCAGGAGTTCTTCCTGCCTGCGCTCCACCCGGCGGAGATCTGGAAGGAGTCGGGCCGCTGGGACGTGATGGGCGACAACATGTTCCGGCTGAAGGACCGGAAGGGCGGCGACTACGGCCTCGGCATGACGCACGAGGAGATCTTCACGGCAATCGCGCGCGACGAGCTGCGCAGCTACCGGCAGCTCCCGCAGGTCTGGTACCAGATCCAGACGAAGTTCCGCGACGAGCCCCGCCCCAAGTCCGGCCTCCTCCGCGTCCGGCAGTTCACCATGAAGGACGCCTACTCCTTCGACGTGGACCGGGCCGGCCTCGACCGGAGCTACGAGGACGAGCGGCGCGCCTACGAGCGCATCTTCGGGCGCAGCGGCCTGGAGTTCGTCGCCGTCCAGGCTCACTCCGGCGCGATGGGAGGGTCGGAGTCGTCCGAGTTCATGGTGCGGACGGACGCCGGGGAGGACCTCGTCGCCGCGTGCCCGAAGTGCCGGTACGCCGCGAACACCGAGACGGCGACGAGCCGCGGTCCCGCGCGCGCCGCGCTCCAGGGCGCGGCGGGCGCGCCGAGCAAGTTCCCCACGCCCGGAGTGAAGACGATCGAGGACCTCGCGCGTCCCCCGCACGCGCGTCCCGCGGAGCAGCAGCTCAAGACCCTCGTGTACGTGGCCGACGATCGCCCGGTCCTCGCCGTCGTGCGCGGCGACGACGATCTCAACGAGGCGAAGCTCCAGACGGCGACGCGCGCGCAGGTGCTGCGGCCCGCCCAGGCCGACGAGATCGTGGGCTGGCTCGGGGCGCACGCCGGGGTCGCTCGGGGCCGTCGGCGTGAACGGCCCCCAGGTCCTGTTCGACCGCTCGCTCGAGGGGCTGCGCGGGATGGTGACGGGCGCGAACGAGGACGGGTTCCACCTCGAGGCGGTGGACGTGGACCGCGACCTCCGTCCGGCGGCGCAGCCCGCCGACCTCCGCATCGTCCGGGCGGGGGAGGGGTGCCCGCGCTGCGACGGCACGCTCGACGTGTTCAAGGCGCTCGAGGTGGGGCACATCTTCAAGCTCGGCACCAAGTACTCCGAGTCGATGAAGGCGACCGTGCTCGACGCGGAGGGGAAGCAGGTCCCGATCGTGATGGGGAGCTACGGCATCGGCGTGGAGCGGATCATGGCCGCCGCCATCGAGCTTCACCACGACGAGAACGGCATCGTCTGGCCGATGTCGATCGCGCCGTTCCACGCGACCGTGCTCACCCTCGGCCCGGAGCCCGAGCTCCGGAAGGCGGCGGACGAGCTCGCGGATGCGCTCGCCGCGGCCGGCGTCGAGGTGCTGTATGACGATCGGGACGAGCGGGCGGGCGTGAAGTTCAAGGACGCCGACCTCGTCGGCATCCCGATCCGGATCGCGGTCGGGAAGAAGGGGCTCGCCGAGGGCAAGGGGGAGTGGAAGCTCCGCGGGTCGAAGCAGGTCGAGCTGGTCCCGCTCGGCGAGCTGGCGGCGAAGGCGGCCGAGGCGGTCCGCGCGGCGCTCCGGTGAGCGCCGTCCGGCGGGCCGGCCGCCGCTCCCATCCGGCCCCTCCCGCCTGCTACTCTCGGGATCGTCGCTCGGGAGGTGGCGTGTGCGCGCCAAGCTGAACGTCGGGCCGGAAGGACAGATCGCGGTGCCGCCGCGCCAGGCAGAGTCGCTCGGGCTCTCCGGCGGCGGCGAGGTCGAGTTCATGACCGCGCGCGGCGCCTGCGCGCTCATCGTGCCGGCCCGCGCCGACCAGCCCCCGGCGTGGTTCGCGGGGTCGCTCGCCGCGCTCACCGTCCCGGAGGTCGTCCAGTTCGTCTTCTCGTCGCTCAAGACGGGGGTCCTCCTCCTCTCGTTCGGGGAGGGGGACGCGAAGCGCCCCGACGTCCCCGAGCGGCTCCGCCGGAAGAGCATCTACTTCAGGGACGGCCAGGTCGTCGTTCGCGTCGTCGTCGGACCCCGAGGACCGGCTCGGGCAGGTGCTCGACGCCGCCGGCGTCGTGCCCCAGGCCGAGCTCGAGCGCTGCTCGCGGCTGGTGAAGGGTGGCCGGCCGCTCGGACAGGTGCTCGTGGACGAGGGCGTGCTCACCTCCGGCGAGCTGTACGAGGCGATCACCGTCCAGGTGAAGCGGATCTTCCTCGCGTGCTTCGTCGAGACGGCCGGCGAGTTCGCCTTCTTCGAAGGCCCGATCGACGATCAGAACCAGGTGAAGCTGCCCGAGCGCACCCGCGACCTCATCCTGCAGGGAATGAAGGCGCTGGAGCAGGCGGAGCTGCGGCGCGCGGAGGCCGAGGCCGCCGCGGGCCCGCCGCCCGAGGTCGTCATCGAGGTAGAGGCGCCCGCGCTCACGCCGCCCCCTGCACCCGGCGCGACACCCCGACAGCGCGTGCCGCGCTCCGCCGGGCCGTTCGAGACCTACCGCCGCATCTTCAAGCGCGTCCACGCCGCGCTCGCCTCGGCGGAGCCCCAGGCGGCAGCCCGGCTCAACACCTGGTTCGACCGGCTGCCCGCCAAGCGCCGCGCGATCTTCGAGGGGGTGACGATGGGAGACGACGGGGAGATCGACGTCGCCGCGGTCCTGATGAATGCCAGCGCGAGCGGTGCGTACCAGGGGGCGGCGGCGCGGGCACGCTCGCTCGAGGCCCTCGAGGAGTTCCTCGCGTTCGCGCTGTTCGAGGCGAAGAACAGGCTGGCGAAGCCGGACGCGGAGCGGCTGCTGCGAGAGGTCGGGAAGATGCAGGTGGGGAAGGCGTGAACGCGTCCGAGCGGATCTGCGCCGCGCTCGACTTCCCCTCGTGGCAGCAGGCGGAGCCGTTCGCGCGCGCGATCGCGCCCGCCGTCGGCATGCTCAAGGTCGGGCTCGAGCTCTTCGCGGCGGAGGGACCGCCTGCCGTCCTCGCCGCGGCCGCCCTCGGGCGGCCGGTGTTCCTCGATCTGAAGCTCCACGACATCCCGAACACCGTCGAGGGCGCCGCCCGGAGCGCTGCGGCTTCCGGCGCCGCGCTCCTCACCGTGCACGCCTCCGGCGGCGCCGAGATGGTGCGGGCGGCGGTGCGCGGCGCGGCCGGCAAGGTCCGCGTCCTCGCGGTGACGATCCTCACCAGCCTCGACGCGGACGCGCTCCGCGCCATCGGGCTCGAGGGCCCGCCCGAGGCGGCGGTGGTCCGGCTCGCGCGGCTCGCCGTGGGTGCAGGCGCGGCAGGGCTCATCTGCTCGCCGCACGAGGTCCGGGCGGTGCGGGGTGCGGTCGGACCCGGGCCGCTCCTCGTGGTCCCCGGCGTCCGTCCGGCGGGCACCGCGAAGGGCGATCAGGCGCGCGTCGCGACGCCCCGCG
The DNA here is from genome assembly GCA_963721145.1 of uncultured delta proteobacterium. Lineage (GTDB taxonomy): Bacteria > Myxococcota > Myxococcia > Myxococcales > Anaeromyxobacteraceae > Anaeromyxobacter. The sequence goes on from CAVRIC010000002.1 coordinate 2,587,844, forward strand.
ACGCGGTCGCGGCAGGCGCCGACGTCATCGTCATCGGCCGGCCGCTCCGCGATGCCCCGGACCCGGCGCAGGCGGCGCGCGAGATCGCCGCAGGGCTGTGAGCGGCACCTGCTCGAGCGCCTGCTGCTGCAGTGCGTCGGACGGCGCGCGCGGAACCCGACGGAGACCCCGCGCGTCGCGGGAGGGCTTCGTCCGGGGATGGGTCGCGCTCGCCGTTGCAGCGGTGGGCGGCGCTCGCTACCGTCCTGGGTGTGCTCGAGCTCGTCCCGCTCCTGGAGGCCCTAGCGGCCGTGGGGCTCGCCGCCAGCGCGCCGGGGTCAGGACGCCCGGTCGCGCGGTGGGAGGCGGGGGAGGCGATCCCGCACCTCGAGGTCCGGCCGGTCGAGGCGGGACCGTCGGAGAAGCTCGCGGTCGCCCCGGTCGGCCGGCAGTCGACGGTGCCGCCGCCTTGCCTCGGGGACGTGTGCCAGGCGAAGGTCGACGTGCCGGGGTTCGGGCCGTCGTACGGAAAGGCGCACAAGACCGAGCTCGTCGTCGCGCTCCTGGACCGCGCCCGGATCGAGCCGTTCGCGAGCGTCGCCTGGTTCTTCGTCGTCACCGGGCTCCGGCTCGACTGGACGCCGGCCAACATGGACGCGAGCCTCGGGGCGACGCGCGGCGGCTGGGGGAACGTGTTCGTGAGGGTCCGCTTGCGCATCGACCCGTGGAACCTCCCGACGGTGCCCGCGCGCGCCAAGCTGCAGGGGCGGCTCGCGCCCGTCAGCGCCCCTGGCGCCTGAGGAGCACGTAGATTGCGCCCGCGCCCCCGTCCGCGGGGCGTGCCGTCGCGAACGCGAGCACGTGGCGCGCGAACCGGGCGGTCGAGAGCCACGTCCGGAGCGCATCCTTCAGCACCGGGAGCTGATCCTTCGAGTGGAGCCCGCGCCCGTGGACGACGAGCACGCAGCGCTTCCCCGCGGTGCGGGAGGCGCGGAGAAAGGCTTCCACCGAGCGCTTCGCCTCCTCGCGCGTCAGCCCGTGCAGATCGACGTGCGCCTGGACCGCGAAGTCGCCGCGCCGGAGCTTGCGCACGAGGTGATGGTCGAGGCCGGCCACCTTGCCCTCGATGAACTCGTCCGAGTCGGCGAGGTCGAACGGGGCGTCGCCGGAGACGAGCGCGCGCAGCTCGTCGACGGCGTCGAGATCAGGGTGCCAGAACGACTCGGGCGGCCCGCGGGGGGCCGGTGGCGCGACCGTCCCGGGTCCGGGCTCGATGCGGCGCACGCCGGTGGTCGCGCTCTCCCACATCTCGGCCTCGGTTGCCTCGCGCGCCCTTCGACTCCGCGCCGCCTCGTCGGCGGCGCTACGCTCAGGGTGAGCGGACGGCGGGGCGGGGCGCGGCGGGGCGGCATCCCGGAGCTTCGAGAACGCGTCGTTGAACGGCTTCGGCTTCCTCGCCACCGCCCGACTATAACGGCGGCCAGGATGGACATCGAGATCCAGTGCCCGTACTGCGGAGAGTGGGTCACGACCTTCGTCGACCCCGGCGGCGGGGACGAGCAGACCTACGTCGAGGACTGCCCCGTCTGCTGCCGGCCCTGGGTCATCCACGCGCGCGAGGAGGAGCCAGGCGGGTTCGCGGTCGCGGTGGAGCGGCAGGACGCCTGACCGCCGCAGGGGCGCGGCAGGGGCGTGCGCCGCTCCACGAGGATGCTTGACAGATATATCGGACAGATATATCTGTCGCTCCGCATGAGGCCTGCCCCACTCCCGGCCAGGAAGGCGCGCGAGAGCCGGACGCGCTACGTCGTGCTCGGCATGCTCACCACCCGCCCGTTGACGGGCTACGGCCTCCGGCAGGCGATCGCCGGGAGCGTCGGGCACTTCTGGCAGGAGAGCTACGGCCAGCTCTATCCGGCGCTGCGGCAGCTCGCCGCGGAGGGGCTCGTCGAGGCGCGCGCGACGCGCGGGGGGCCCGGCCGCGGCGGCAGCGTGTACGACGTCACCGCGCGCGGTCGCGCCGCGCTCGCCGCCTGGCTCGCCCTGCCGCCGGTGCTCGAGCCGTCCCGGAACGAGCTCCTGCTCAAGGTCTTCTTCGCAGGCGCGGTCCCGCCCGAGGTCACCGCGCGGAACCTCGAGGGCGTCGCCGCGGTCCTGCGCGCCGAGCGGGCACAGCTCGAGCAGATCGCCGCCCAGCTGGGCGACGCCGAGCCCCATCACCCCGATGCGCCCTACGGGCGCCTGACGCTCGACTTCGGCCTCGAGTTCGTGCGGATGGCGCTCGCCTGGATCGACCGCGCCCAGGCCGTGCTCCGGGCCCGGAGCCGCAAGAGGAAGACCCGATGAGCACCATCGTCTCCCTGAAGGACGTCTCGAAGGTCTACATGCTCGGGAAGACCGAGGTCCCGGCCGTCCGCGACGTGTCGATGGAGGTCGGAGAGGGAGAGTTCCTCTCCATCGCGGGACCGTCGGGGTCGGGGAAGACGACGCTCCTCAACCTCATCGGCTGCGTCGACACGCCGACCGCCGGGACGGTGATCGTGAGCGGCCACGACACGGGCAAGCTGCGGGAGCGCGCCCTCACGGACCTGCGCCTCCGGACCATCGGCTTCATCTTCCAGAGCTTCAACCTCGTCCCGGTGCTCTCCGTGTTCCAGAACGTGGAGTTCCCGCTCCTCCTCCAGGGCACGCTGTCGAAGCGCGAGCGACAGGGGCGCGTGCTCGCGCTGCTCGAAGCGGTGGGCCTCGCCGAGCACACGCGGCACCGCCCGAGCGAGCTCTCCGGCGGCCAGCGGCAGCGCGTCGCCATCGCGCGAGCGCTCGTGACCCGGCCGAAGCTCGTCCTCGCCGACGAGCCCACCGCGAACCTCGACTCGCAGACGGGCGAGACCATCATCGACGTCATGCGCGACATGAACCGCCGGGACGGGACCACCTTCATCTTCTCCACGCACGACCCGAAGGTGATGTCGCACGCGAACGCCATCGTCCGCATCGTGGACGGCCGCATCGCCGCGCGCGAGGCGGTGCAGGCCGCGGGGGTGCGCTGATGTCGGCGCGCCGCGACGCCGTTCGCGTCCTCCTCCGGATCGCGTTCCGGAACCTGACCGCGGCGCCGATCCGCACCGCGATCATCGGCGCGATCGTGCTCGTCGGCTCGCTCATCGTGGTGGTCGGGTCGTCGCTCCTCGACTCGATCGACCGCGGCATGCGCACCTCGATCCAGGGCAGCCTGGGAGGACACCTCCAGGTGTACGACGCGCGGTCGGAGGACGACCTCCAGCTGTACGGCGGGCTTCGCGGCGAGTCGCTCCTCGAGCCGATGGAGGACTTCGCGCGCGTGAAGGAGGTGCTCGCGAAGGTGCCGAACGTGAGGCAGGTCGTGCCGATGGGCGTCGACCAGGCCATGGTCGCGACCAGCACCACCTTCGACGCCGCGCTCGAGAAGCTGCGCGACGACATCCGTCGAATGGAGGCCGGCGATCGCTCGCCGGAGCGGCTCCGGGCGTACGAGGCCCACGAGGCGCACGTGCGCCGGATGGTCGACCTGCTCGCGGAAGACCTCCAGCAGGCGCGGGCCATCGCGGACGAGGGCGGCCGGGAGTTCAAGAGCCGGATGGACGAGTACGAAGGACTCCGGCGCGCCAGCGGCGAGGCGTTCTGGCGCGACTTCCAGCAGGACCGCTACGGCGCCCTCGAGTTCCTGGAGAACCGGGTGGCCCCCGTCGCCATGGAGAACGCCTTCACCTTCCTGCGCTACGTGGGCACCGACGTGGACGCGTTCTTTCGCGCGTTCCCGCTCGCGGAGGTGATCGAGGGAGAGCGGATCCCCTCGGGCCGGCGCGGCGTCCTCATCGGGAAGCAGTACGCGGAGGAGTGGCTGAAGCTGAAGAACGCGCGCCGCCTCGACCAGATCAAGGACGCGCGCGACCGGCGGGGAAAGCGGATCGCGAAGGAGGAGGAGCTGCAGCGCTGGGTGAAGGACAACCGGAGCGGCGTCCGCGAGATCCTGCTGCAGCTCGATCCCGTCCAGGCCGAGGCCGTCGCGAAGGAGCTGCGGACCGCCCTCGGCGGCGGACCGGAGGAGGATCGTACGGATCTCGCCCCCCAGGGGGCCCCGAACACGGAGCGCGGCTCCGCCGCGAGTACGGATCTCGCCCCCCAGGGGGCCCCGAAGACGGAGCGCGGCTCCGCCGCGAGTACGGATCTCGACCGGCTCCTCGTGAGGCTCTTCGCGACGAGCGACGAGGACTTCGACGCGAAGCACCGGATCTTCTACGAGGTCGTCGCGCCGCGGATCCGCCTCTACAAGATCAACGTCGGCGACGTCATCACCGTGAAGGCCCCCTCGAAGAGCGGCTACTTCAGCTCGGTGAACGTGAAGGTCTACGGGTTCCTGCAGTTCAAGGGGATCGAGAAGTCCGGCATCGCCGGGATGATGAGCGTGATGGACCTCATGAGCTTCCGGGACCTGTACGGCTACCTCACCAAGGAGAAGGCCGACGAGATCGGGCGGCTCAAGGCCACGATGGCCGCGGGCGAGGTGAGCCGGGAGACGGCGGAGGCCGAGCTGTTCGGGGCGCCGGCCGCCGGGGCGCGGGAGGCGAAGCAGGCGACCATCGACGAGCGCGCGCTGATCCTCGGCGCGGCCGGCCGGGCGGAGAGCGCGCGCGACCTCTCCACCCACGTCTACCCGCAGGAGGAGATCGATCACGGAGTGGCGCTCAACGCCGCGATCATCCTGGAGGACCCCAGCGCACTCCGTCGCACGATGCGCGACGTCCGCGCGGCGGCCACCGCCGCGGGGCTGGGGCTGAAGGTCGTGGACTGGCAGGAGGCGGCGGGGTTGGTCGGGCAGTTCGTCACGCTGCTCCGCGGCGTGCTCTTCGTGGCGGTCGTGATCTTCTTCGCGATCGCCCTCGTCGTCATCAACAACGCCATGGTGATGGCGACGCTCCAGCGCGTGAAGGAGATCGGGACCATGCGCGCGATCGGCGCGCAGCGCCGGTTCGTGGTCACGATGCTCCTCGTCGAGATCGCGACGGTGGGGGTCGTGTTCGGGCTCGCCGGGGCGGCCCTCGGAGGCGTGGTGGTCACGGCGATCCGCCTGTTCGGAGGGATCCCGGCGGTGACCGACCTCCTCTACTTCGTCTTCTCGGGCCCGGCGCTCCTGCCGCGGCTCGGGACCGCGAGCGTCGTCGCCTCGCTCGCGATCGTCGGGGCGGTCGCGATCCTCTCGGCCTTGTACCCCGCCCTCCTCGCGATGCGCGTCACGCCCGTCGAGGCGATGGCGACGGAGGACTGACCGTGCTCCTGGTCGATCTCCAGATCGCGGCGCGGAACCTCACGCGCCACACCCGCCGGAACCTGTTCCTGGGGTCCGCCCTCGCCGCCGTGACGGGCCTCCTCGTCCTGCTCGGCGCGCTCACGAGCGGGATGGAAGCGGCCATGATGGAGTCCGCCACCACGCTCATGACCGGACACGTGAACGTGGGCGGCTTCTTCAAGATCACGAGCGCGGCCACCGCGCCGCTCGTCTCGAATTACCCGCAAGTGGTCGAGGCGGTCCGCCGGCAGGCCCCCGAGATCGACTACCTGACCGTCCGCGGCCGAGGCTGGGCGAAGGCCGTCTCCGAGGCGAGCTCGATGGACCTCGTCCTCGCCGGCGTGGACGTGTCGAGCGAGCCGACGTTCCGGCGCGTCCTCCGCATCAAGGAGGGACGCCTCGAGGACCTCGCCGCGCCCGGGACCGTGCTCCTCTTCGAGGGGCAGGCCGACCGGCTGAAGGTGAGGGTGAACGACGTCCTGACCCTCTCCGCCCCCACGGCGCGCGGCGTGAACAACACCGCCGACGTGCGCGTGGCGGTGGTCGCGAAGAACGTCGGGCTCCTGTCCGCGTTCTCCGCGTTCATCCAGGCCGACACCCTCCGGCAGCTGTACGGTCTCAACGTGAACACGACCGGCGCGATCCACCTGTACCTGAAGGACCCCGCGAAGGCGGCCGCGGTCGCGTCGCGGCTGCGCAGCGCGCTCTCCGCCGCCGGCTACCGCGTGATGGACCCGGAGGCCCAGCCCTACTGGATGAAGCTCATGCAGAGCGTTCCGAGCGAGGACTGGACCGGACAGAAGCTCGACGTCTCCACCGCCGACGACGAGATGGGCCAGTTCAAGCAGTTCATCCTCGCCCTCCGCGTCGTCACCGGGCTCCTCGTCGTGATCCTGATGATCGTGGTGGTGATCGGGATCCTCAACACCCTCGCCATCGCCATCCGCGAGCGGACGCGGGAGATCGGGACGCTCCGCGCCATCGGGATGCAGCGGCGGAAGGTCCTCTGGCTCTTCCTCCTCGAGACCACGCTCCTCGGCCTCGTCGGGTGTGCCGCCGGCGCGCTCGTCGCCGTCGGCATCGCGGCCGCGCTGAACGCGGCGGGGATCGCGCTGCCCGAGTCGGCCCAGATCTTCCTCGCCCAGGAGCGGCTCGGCTTCCTCCTCGATCCACGGGCGATCCTCGGAGACGTTCTCCTCCTCGCCGCCATCACGGTGGCTGCCTCGATCTTCCCCGCCCGCCGCGCGGCGCGCCTGCGCCCCGTGACGGCGATGCACCACGTCGGATGACGCCCATGCGCCTCGCAGCCGTCCTCGCCGCCGCCGCGCTGCTCCTCCCTGCCGCCGCGTCGGCCCTCTCCGACCCCGAGCTCGCCCGGGTGGTCCGCGGAGATCGACCAGCGCCAGCGGAACCAGGGCGACTGGAAGGCGCTCTGCTACATGGAGCAGAAGGAGAAGGACAAGACGGACGTCGTCTACGAGCTCCTCGTGTACCGGCGCGACCAGGACGACAAGCAGATGTTCCTGTTCACGAAGCCGAAGGCCGAGGCGGGGAAGGGGTATCTCCGCATCGAGAAGAATCTCTGGCTCTATGACCCCTCCACCGGACGCTGGGAGCGCCGGACCGAGCGAGAGCGGATCGGCGGTACCAACACGCGGCGTGGCGATCTCGACGAGTCCCGCCTCGTCGAGGAGTACGACGCGAAGTTCGAGGCGGACGAGAAGCTCGGGGTCTACGGCGTTCACCGCGTCCTGCTCACGGTGAAGCCCGGCGTGGACGTCGCGTTTCCGGTGGTCCGGCTCTGGGTGGACCAGGCGACGCTCAACGTCCTGAAGCGCCAGGAGCTGGCCCTCTCCGGCCGCCTGATGCGGACGGTGTACCAGCCGCGCTGGCGGAAGATCTACTCGCAGTCGAAGCGCGCGGACGTCTGGTACCCCGAGGAGATCCGGATCTTCGACGAGATCGAGAAGGGGAACTCGACCATCATCCTCATCAAGGACATCGACCTGCGGCCGCTCCAGGCGAACCTCTTCACCAAGGCGTGGCTCGAGTCGCGGAGCCGGTGAGGAGCGCGATGACCCCCCGCAGCGCCGTCGCCCTCGTCGCCCTCGCCCTGCTCGCAGGCCGCGCCGGAGCGCAGGAGCGCCCGTCCGAGGAGGAGCTGTTCGGCGCGCCCGCGAAGGAGCCGGTGCCCCCGCCCGCGCCGACGTCGCCCACGCCCGAGCGGCCCGGCGCACCGGAGCCACCGGCGAGGCGCGAGCCGCCCGCCGCGCAGGCCGCGCGCCCGCCGCCGGAGGGCGTCATCTCGCGCGAGCGGGAGGATGCGCTGAAGGTCGGGGGGCAGCTCTACCTGCGCGCGCAGACGACGTTCCGGGAGGACGTGTCGCCCGGCGACGCCTCGCTCTCGTCGCCGAACCTGCTCGACGTCTATCTGGACGCCCGGCCGAACGACCGGGTCCGCGGCTTCGTCCTCGGTCGCCTGAGCCATGATCCGACGCTGCTTCCGGAGGAGAGCGTCTCGGCCGCGGGCGGGACGCTGTCGCTCGACGCCGCGTTCCGCGGCCGCGCGCTCGCGAACCCGCGCGGCGCGCTCGATCAGCTCTGGCTCAACTTCGATCTGGGGAGGCGGGTGTTCGTCACCGCCGGGAAGCAGCACGCGAAGTGGGGGGTGGGCCGGTTCTGGAATCCGACCGACTACCTGCACCCGGTCCGCCGCGATCCGCTCGCCGTCTACGACGTCCGGACCGGCACGACCCTCGTGAAGCTGCACGTCCCCTGGGAGGCGCGCGGCTGGAACGCCTACGGCGTGGCGGTGCTCGAGGACGTCGCGGGCGAGCTGCCCAGGCGTCCGGACGGCACGAGCGATGGGACGAACCGGCTCGGGCGCGTCGGCGTGGGGGGGCGCGTCGAGGCGGTCCTCGGCACCGTCGAGGTGGGCGCCGACGCGCTCGCGCAGGACGGGCACCGGCCGCGCTTCGGCGTCGACATCTCGGCGGGCGTGTGGGACGTCGATCTCTACGCGGAGGCGGCGCTGCGGACCTCGGTCGACACGCCACGCTGGCGGGCGATCCCCGGCGCGGATCCGTCGGCGCCGATCCTGTCGCGGTACGAGCGGCACGATCCGCTCGGCTTCACGCCGCAGGTCACGGTGGGTGGAAGCTGGGCGACGAAGTACTCGGACGAGGACGCGGTCACGTTCGGCGCCGAGTACTTCTACGACCGGAGCGGATACGAGAGCCCCCGCATCTACCCCATCCTCCTCGGCGTGGCCGCCTTCGAGCCGGTGAACCTCGGCACGATCGCGAACCCCATCGCCGGGCAGCCCAACCCCTTCACGCCCTTCTATCTGGGCCGCCACTACGCGGGAGCGTTCGTGTCGCTGCCGCAGCCCGGTCGCTGGAACGACACCACCTTCACGCTCTCGGTCCTCGGCAACCTCTCGGACAAGAGCTTCGTCGCCCGGCTGGATCATTCCGTGCTCGCGCTCACGTACCTGCGCGTCGAAACGTTCGCGGCGGGGCACTTCGGCGCGCGGGAGGGGGAGTTCCGCCTCGGCTTCGACGTCGCGCCGCAGGTCGTCGCGCCCGGGTTGCCCCCCTCCGGGTTCTCGAGCACGCCGTCGGTATTCGAGGCCGGCGTGGCGCTCCGCGTGAGCCTGTGACCGGCGCGGGGTCTCGCCGAACCGTTTCCCGGCCGCCAGGCTCCCACCCTCCGGGAGGTGGACGAGATGGCGGAGATCGGGATCCGGAGGACGCTGCCGAAGCGGTTCGACGAGGTGCTCGCGCGCGTGCCCGAGGCGCTCGCGGCCGAAGGGTTCGGCGTCCTCACGCGCATCGACGTGAAGGAGACGCTCAAGCAGAAGATCGGGGTCGACTTCCGCCGGTACCAGATCCTCGGCGCGTGCAACCCGAAGCTCGCGCACCAGGCGCTGACGCACGAGCCCGGGATCGGCGCCTTGCTGCCGTGCAGCGTCGCGGTGTGGGAGGAGGAGGGCGGGAGCACGACGGTGAACGCCGTCGACCCGCTGCAGACGATCGCGGCGGCGGAGCCGGCGTTCCGCCCGCTCGCCGAGGAAGTGCGCGCCCGGCTCGCGCGCGTGGTCGCGTCGCTGTAGGGTCACGCGCCCGTGCTCGACGCCCTCACGTTCGTCATCGTCGTCCTCAGCCTCGCGGCCGTGATCTGGCTGCAGTACTTCCTGCTGCCGCGGCTCGGCGTCTCGACTTGAGCGGTGCCTTACCCGCCCCGGTCCGGGGCGGACGAGGACCGGGCGGCCGGGGAGCACGGCGAAGCCGGACGGTGCGGGCCCGGAGCGACGCACGGCTCCGACTGCTAGGGGATCAGCCCCTTCTCGCGGGCGAGCTCGCCCAGGCGCTCCTTCAGCCGCTGGAACCGCTTGCGGAGCGCGGCCGGGGCCACGTCGCTTCCGTCCCGCGCCAGCACCGCGGCGATCTCGTCCCACGTCATCTCGAGGTCGAGCCGGAGCAGCAGCAGGGAGCGGTCCTCCGGCTCGAGGTCCTTCCCGAGCAGCTCGAGCCGCTCGTCGCGGCGACCGACGGGCCGGGAGCGCAGCACGGAGGCGGCGAGCCGCGACGCGACGCTGGTGCGAAGACGCTCCCGCCTCCTGTTCCACTGCTCGCGGCGGAAGCGCGCCGAGGCATGCCAGGCGAGCCGGTAGGCCCACGCGCGCAGGGGGCACTCGCCGCGGAACGCCGCGATGCCTCGCCAGAGGTCCTCGGCCCAGTGCTGGAAGACGTCCTCGGCGTCATCGCCGTCGCCGTGCAGGGCGCGCAGGTAGCCCAGGATGGCGGGACCGAGCGCCTCGATCGAGGCGCTCGCGGCCGCTGCGGCATCGCCGGCCTCGACGAGCTTCCGGACCTGGCGATCGAGCTCCACGCGCCGAGAGTACCGCGGGGATGCGCCGCCGGGCGAGCGGCGAGCCCGGCGGCGAAGCGCATCCGACTCACGTACGCGGCCCTCGTCGAAGGGCAGCACCTCGCGCCTTCACGCGGCGTCGCGACCCAGGCGGGGGCGCACCCGCGGTGCGCGGCGAGCCCGAGTTGCGTTGACAACCCTGCCCCGGGATCCGAAGCTTCGAAGACATTCACCCAACGCGATCTCAGGAGATCCCATGCGACTCATCGGTCGGTGTCGTCTCTTGCCGGCGTTCGCCGCGCTCCTCGCGCTCCTTCCGGTCACCCAGGCGCTCGCGCAGGCGCAGCCCGCGCCCGACGTGAAGCCGTTCCGGATCGGCGTGGTCACCTTCCTCTCCGGCGCCGCGGCCGGTCCCTTCGGCGTCCCGGCCCGCAACGGCGCCGAGGTGCTGGTCGAGGCCCTCAACGCCGGCAAGGGTCCCGGCGCCGTACGCCAGAAGCGGGCGTCGGCGGCCGCCCCATCGAGCTGGTCTTCATCGACGAGGCCGGCGGCACCACCAAGCAGGTGAGCGAGTACCGCGACCTCGTGCAGCGCCAGAAGCGTGGACGCCGTCATCGGCTACATCTCCAGCGGCGACTGCCTGGCGGTGGCGCCGGTGGCCGAGGAGCTGAAGACGCTCACCATCTTCTTCGACTGCGGCACGCCGCGCATCTTCGAGGACGCCTCCTACAAGTACGTCTTCCGCACCTCCAGCCACCGCCGCCATGGACAACGTGGCGGCCGCCCTCTACGTGACCGAGATGATGCCGAAGGCGAAGAAGATCGCCGGCATCAACCAGAACTACGCCTGGGGCCAGGACTCCTGGAACGACTTCGAGGCCTCCATGAAGGTCCTCAAGCCCGACGTCGCAGGTGACCACCTCGCAGATGCCCAAGCTGCTCGCCGGCCAGTACGGCGCCGAGATCTCGGCGCTCATGGCCGGCAGCCCCGACGTCATCCACTCCAGCTTCTGGGGTGGCGACCTCGACGCCTTCGTGCTCCAGGCCGTGCCCCGCGGCGCGCTCAAGAAGAGCACCGCCGTGCTGACCTGCGGCGAGACCGCCACGCACAAGCTGGGCGGGCAGATCCCCGACGGCACCATCATCGGCGCCCGCGGCCCGCACGGCGTCTACGCCCCGGACAACGAGCTGAACCGCTGGTTCCGCACCGTCTACCAGGACCGCTTCGTCGCTCTCCCCCAACTACCCCGCCTACCACATGGCCCAGGCCATCCTCGGGCTCAAGGCGGCCTACGAGAAGGCCCAGGGCGCCGGCGCGCGCCGCGCCGACCCAGGACCAGGTCATCGCCGCCTTCGAGGGGCTCACCTTCGAGACGCCGAGCGGCACGATCAAGATGGCGCTCGGCAAGGGGCACCAGGCGGTCGAGGCGACCGTCTACGGCAGCGCCAAGACCGTGGGGGCAAGCTCACCTTCGTGAACGTGAAGCGCTACCCGGCCGACCAGGTGAACCCGCCGGAGGGCGTGAAGAGCGCCGACTGGATCAAGGCCGGCTTCAAGCCGGGCAAGTAGCCGCGCGGCCGAGCGGAGAGAGGCCGCGCCGCATGAGCACGCTCCTCGCCGTCCTCGTCGACGGCGTGATCTACGCGTCGTGGCTGTTCATCATCGCCGCCGGGCTGACCATCATCTACGGCGTCATGCGCATCCTCAACATGGCGCATGGCAGCCTCTACGCGCTGGGCGCCTACGCGGCCGCCTCGCTCGGCCGGCGCCTGGCTGCGCGCCGGGTACCCGCCCCTGGGCAGCTACGCCGTGCTGGTGCTGGCCGCGCTCGCTCGTCGGCCTCGTGGTGGGGCCGCTCATCGAGCGCGGCGCTGCTGCGCTTCTGCTACGGGCGGGACGAGGTGGTGCTGGTCCTCGTCACCTACGCCCTGTTCCTCATCCTCGAGGACGCCGTGAAGCTGGTGTGGGGCGTCGAGTCCTACTTCGTCTCGGAGCCCTACGGGCTGCTCGGCAACGTCGAGATCGGGCCGCTCTCCTACCCGGTCTACAGCGCGGCCGTCGTGGTCGCCGCCGTGGTGGTCGGGCTCGCGCTGCGCTGCGGCATCTACGGCACGCGCTACGGCAAGCTCCTCGTCGCGGTCATCCACGACCGCGAGGTGAGCGCGGCGCTCGGCATCAACGTGAACCGCGTCTACCTCGTGACCTTCACGCTCGGGACGACGCTGGCCGCCATCGGCGGCGCGCTCACCGCGCCGACCGTGTCGGTGGTGCCCGGCATGGGCGTGGAGGTGATCGTGCTGGCCTTCGCGGTGGTGGTGATCGGCGGCCTCGGCAGCATGCCGGGGGCGGCGCTCGGCGCGCTCATCGTCGGCGCTGGTCCGCTCGGCGGCGGTGCACTTCTTCCCCGAGGTGGAGCTCTTCAGCATCTACCTGGTGATGGCGCTGGTGCTGGCCTTCCGGCCGCGCGGCCTGTTCGTCGCCGCCGGAGGCGCGAAAGATATGATGAAGCCGCTCGACGCACGCTCGCGCTGCTCGCGGCCGGCCTCGTCGTGCTCCTCGTGCTCTCGCCGCTCCTGCCGAAGTGGGCGCTCTTCCTCGTCACCATCTCGCTGTCGAAGGGGCTCGTGGCGCTCGGGCTGCTCCTCCTCATGCGGACCGGCCTCGTCTCCTTCGGCCAGGGGCTCTACTTCGCCGTCGGCGCCTACGCCGCGGGGACCGCCGCGAACCGGCTCGGCGTCGGCGACGCGCTCCCCATGGTGCTGCTCGGGACCGTCGCGGCGGCGGCGGTCGCGGCGGTCGTCGGGATGCTGCTCGCGCGCTACCGGGCCATCTTCTTCGCCATGCTGAGCCTCGCGTTCTCGATGATCCTCTACGGACTGCTGGTGAAGTCGTCGACGCTCGGGTCGACCGACGGCTTCAACGTCGTCCCGCAGACGGTGTCCGGGCTCGCGCTCGTCGGCGCGCGCGGCCGCGTCCGGCGTTACGGGCTCACCGCGCTGAGCGCCTTCGTCGCCTGCGCCGCGCTCGACCGGTACCTGCGGCTCCCACCTCGGCCGGCTCGCGCCGGCCATCCGCGACAACGAGCTGCGCGTCGAGTACATGGGCGCCTCCGTCCGCAACGTCGTGCACCTGAACCTGGTCATCGCCGCGGCCCTCGCCGGGATGGGCGGCGCGCTCACCGCGCTCGCCGTCGGGCACATCGACCCGGAGATGGCCTACTGGACCACCTCGGGCGAGTTCGTCTTCGTCGCCATCCTCTCCGGGACCGCCAGCGTGGCCGCGCCGTTCGCCGGGGCGCTCGCTCCTCGAGCTGCTGCGCAGCTTCGCCTACGAGCACGCCCCCAACACCTGGCAGGTCGTGGTCGGCGGCGCGATGCTGGCCGTCATCCTGTTCCTGCCGGCGGGGCTCTGGTCCGTCTTCCAGCGCCGCCGGCGGGCCGCCTGATGGCCGCGATCCTCGAGACCGACCGGGCTCACCAAGACCTTCGGCGCGGTCACGGCGGCCGCGGACATCTCCGTCTCCGTCGAGGGAGGACACGGTGGTCGGGCTCATCGGCGGGAACGGCGCCGGGAAGACCACCTTCATCAACCTGGTCACCGGCTACCTGAAGCCCACGTCGGGCACGGTCCGGTTCGGGGGCCGCGACATCACCGGCATGTCGCCGCGGCGCATCACCCGGCTCGGCATCTGCCGCTCCTTCCAGATCCCGCAGGTGTTCGACACCCTCACCGACCTACGAGAACCTGCTCGTCGGGCTCGGCATCGTGTCGCTGGGACGAAGGCGTTCGTGGGCGGGAGCGCCCTCGGGGCCGGAGCCCGGAGGACGGTCGCCGAGGAGATGCTGGCGCGCTTCCAGCTCGAGCCGTACCGCGACGAGCCCGCCAGCGATGCTCCCCGAGGGCGTGCGCAAGCTGCTCGACATCGCCATGGCGCTGGCGGTGAAGCCGCGCCTCCTGCTGCTCGACGAGCCGACCAGCGGCGTCTCGGCCGACGAGAAGTTCGCGCTCATGGACCTGGTGCTCGGCGCCATCCGCGCCGAGAAGGTCGACGGTGCTCTTCGTCGAGCACGACATGGACATCGTGCGGCGCTACACCCAGCGCATCCTGGCCTTCTACGACGGGCAGATCATCGCCGACGGACGGCCCGAGGCGGTCCTCGACGACCCCGAGGTCCGCCGCTACGTCGTGGGCGAGGCGGTGGCGGCCGTCTCGCCCTCGACCGCGAGGGGGGACGCGTGCTGAGGATCGAGTCGCTCGACGTCTCGATCAAGTCGGTGCGCATCCTGCGCGGCGTCGCCCTGCGCGTCGAGCGGGGGCAGCTCGCCGGGCTCATCGGGCGCAACGGCGCGGGCAAGACCACGCTGATGCGAACGGTCATGGGCATCCTGACGCCGCGGTCGGGATCGATCGCGCTTCGACGACCGGCCCCTGGCCGGCGTCCCGCCGAACGCGCGCGCGCGCCTCGGGATCGGGCTACATGCCCGAGGACCGGCGAATCATCCCTCAGCTCACCGTCGAGGAGAACCTGATGCTGCCGGCCTGGGCCACCGGGGCGGAGGACGGGCGCGAGCGGCTCGCGCGCATCTACCGGATGATCCCAGAGGTGGAGGCGCTGAAGGAACGCAAGGGGCTGCAGCTCTCGGGCGGGCAGCAGAAGCTCGTGGCGCTCGCGCGCGCGCTCATGAGCGGGACGAAGCTGCTGCTGCTCGACGAGCCGTTCGAGGGAGTGGCCCCGGTGCTCGCCCGGCGGCTCGCCGAGGTGGTGGCGCTGCTCCGGAGCGAGGGCCTCTCGGTGGTGCTGTCCGAGTCCGATCTCTCCCACTCGCGCAAGCTGCTCGACGTCGTGTTCACGATCGACCGGGGCGAGGTGACTCGTGCCGCCGGCGAGCCGTCGCGCCCGCATCGGCCGGAGGGAGCGAACCCATGAAGACCATCGCCGCGGTGCTTCGCGCCGTGACCGATCGCCGTCCGTACACCGACTCGCGTCCCATGACGCTCGAGGAGGTGGAGCTCGGCGGCCCCCGTGCCGGGGAGCTGCTCGATCCGCGTGGAGGCGGCCGGTGTCTGTCACTCCGACCTCTCCGTGGTGGACGGCTCGCGGGTGCGGCCGCTGCCGATGGCGCTCGGACACGAGGCGGCGGGCGTCGTCGAGGAGATCGGCGAGGGCGTGCGGGACGTGCAGCCCGGAGATCACGTGGTGCTCACCTTCGTCCCGAGCTGCGGGCTGTGTGCGGAGTGCTCCTCGGGGAGGCCCGCGCTGTGCACTCCCGCCGCGCAGGTGAACGGGGCGGGGACGCTGCTGCACGGGCCGTCCCTGCTGCGCGACCGCGGCGGCAGCGCGCTCCACCACCACCTCGGAGTCTCGGGCTTCGCGCGGCACGCGGTCGTCGCGCGGGAGTCGGCGGTGGTCGTCCCGCGCGACGTGCCGCTCCCGACGGCGGCGCTGTTCGGATGCGCCGTGCTCACCGGCGCAGGGGCGGTCCTGAACACCGCCTCGGTCCGGGCCGGCCAGTCGGTGGCGGTGTTCGGCCTCGGCGGGGTCGGGCTCGCGGCGGTGATGGGGGCCGTCGTCGCGAGCGCCATGGCCGATCATCGCCGTCGACCCGGTCGAGGCGAAGCGTGCGCTCGCGCTCGAGCTGGGCGCCACGGCCGCGTTCGCTCCGGACGAGGCCGAGAAGGCGATCAAGGATCTCACCCGCGGCGGCGTCGAGGTGGGTTTCGAGGCGGCCGGCGTCCCTGCCGTCCTCGAGGCTGCGTTCCGGGCGACGCGCCGCGGCGGAACCACCGTGGCGATGGGGCTTCCGCACCCGTCCCGGACGCTCACGCTCCCCGCGCTCGCCTTCGCCGGCGAGGGGCGCAGCCTGGTCGGCTCGTACATGGGGTCCGCGGCGCCGCAGCGCGACATCCCTCGGTACGTGGCGCTCTGGAAGGCGGGGCGGATGCCGGTGGACCGGCTCCAGACCGCGGCGATGCCGCTCGACCGGATCAACGAGGCTTTCGAGGCGCTCGCCGCAGGCGTGGCGGTGCGCCAGGTGCTCCTGCCGCAGACGTGATCCTGTACTCCACGGAGGCACAGCGTGGCCATCGAATCGGTGAACCCAGCGACCGACGAGCAGCTCGCCACCTTTCCCGAGACGAGCCGGGACGAGGTGGACCGCATCCTCCAGGCGGCGGTGACGGCGCAGCGGGCCTGGGCACGCTCGCCGTTCGCCGAGCGCGCGGCGCCGATGCGGAAGGTCGCGGCGCTGCTCCGGGAGCGCGCGCCGGAGTACGCGCGGCTCATGGCCCTCGAGATGGGCAAGCCGCTCAAGGACGGCGTCGCCGAGGTGAACAAGTGCGCCTGCGTCTGCGAGCACGACGCCGAGCACGCGGAGCGGTATCTCACGCCTCGCGTGGAGCCGAGCGATGCCGGCCGGAGCTACGTCGTTCGATCCGCTGGGCGTGGTGGCGGTGATGCCCTGGAACTTCCCCTTCTGGCAGGTGTTCCGCTTCATCGCGCCGACCTCATGGCGGGAACGGCGGCTCCTCAAGCACGCCTCCAACGTGCCGCAGTGCGCGCTCGCCATCGAGCAGGTGATGCACGACGCCGGGTTCCCGCGCGACCTCTTCCGGACGGTGCTCGTCGGGTCGAGGGCAGTCCGGCCGCTCATCGTCGATCCCCGCATCGCGGCGGTCACCATCACCGGAAGCGAGGCCGCGGGCCGCGACTCCCCTTCGGCGGCGTCAAGGCATCGGGCTACGGCCGCGAGCTCGGGCTGGAGGGCATCCGGGCCTTCGTGAACGTGAAGACCGTCTGGGTCAGGTGAATCGCGTCAAGCGCGCAGGAGGTCGTCCGGCAGCGCGGCGGTGAGCTTCTCGCCGCCCTGCGCCGTCACGACGAAGGTGTTCTCGATCCCGACCGCCCCGACGCCCGGGAAGACGAACTTGGGCTCCACCGCCACGGTCTGCCCGGCCTGCAGCGGAGCCTTGAACCCGGGCGCGAGCACCGGGAGCTCGTCGAGCTCGAGCCCGACGCCGTGGCCGACGAAGCGCGCCTGATCGCCGGGCGGCCCCATGAACCTGTCGCCGAGGCCTGCCTGCTCTGCCATGGCGCGTGCGTGCTCCCACAGGTCGACGCAGGGGTTCCCGGGGCGGAGATTCCGCGCCACCTCGTCCTGGATCGCGCGCGCGACCTCGAACGCCCGCACGAGCTCGGCCGGGAGCGCGCCCACCACGGCGATCCGGGTCATGTCCACGACGTAGCCGCCGAACACCGCCGTGAAGTCCACGATCACCGGCTCGCCCTCGCGCACCACCCGCCCCGAGGCGCCCTGCGGGTACGCCGCGGAGAGCCCGCGCCCGACCACCGGGCCGTCGAAGTAGCCGGGATCGGACGCGCCGTCGCCCGCGACCGCGAGGCCGATGAAGAGCTCCGAGTTGAACCCGCGCAGCCGCGGGACGCCTTCGTTCCCGGCGCGCCGCAGCCGCACCTCGATCTCGGCCGAGAGGTCCAGCTCGCGCATGCCCGGCCCGGAGGAAGCGCGGGACCTCGCCCGAACACGCCGCAGAGCCGCGCGGCGCCCTCGCGCATCGTCGCCAGCTCGGACACGGACTTCACGGTCCGGTGATCGCGCAGGATCGCGCCCGCGTCGACGAGCTCGGCGGCGGGCAGGTTCTTCCGCCACCAGTCGAGCACCGCCTGCGGCACGGCCTCGAACGCCACGCCGATCCGCCCCGAGGCGTCGAGCGCCTGGGCCAGGTCCTTCGACGACGGGAAGGGGCGGAGGTCCGCGACGGCGCTCTCGGCCTTCGCGCGCGCGAAGCTCTTGCGCACGAGCAGGATCGGCGACCCCGACGCCGGCACGTACAGCGCGGCGTTCTGGCGCGTGCCGGAGAGGTAGAACAGGTCCACCGCGTTCAGGAACAGGCCGCCCGCGAGGCCGCGCTCGGCGAGGGCCTGCTGGGCTCGGGTGATGCGGGACTGGTGCTCGCTCCGTTCGGTCACGGCGGCTCCCTCGCGCCCGCGGCGCTCCAAAAAAGGCACGGGCGCGCCGCAGTGTACACGGCGCGCCCGCGAGGTCGGAAGCAGAGACCTAAAACAGGAACTGATCGCCCTGCGCCCGGAGCGCGGTGATGGCGGCCAGGTTGACGATCGACTGCACGCTAGCGCCCATCTGCAGCACGTTGACCGGCTTGTGCATGCCGAGCAGCACCGGCCCGATGACCTCGGCGCCGCCCACGCGCTCGAGCATCTGGTAGGCGATGTTGGCCGAGTCGAGGTTCGGGGAAGACGAAGACGTTGGCGTCGTCCTTCAGCGTCGAGAACGGGAACTCGGCGACGCGCGATCTCGGCGCTGGTGGCGATGTCCACCTGCATCTCGCCGTCGACCTCGAGGTCGGGCCGGCGCTGCGCGGACGAGCTCGGTGGCCTCGCGCACCTTGCGCGGGCTGTCGCCCGTTGGCGGTGCCGAAGCTCGAGTAGCAGAGCATGGCGACGCGCGGCGTCACGTCGAAGTAGCGGGCCAGGTCGGCGGTGGCCAGGGCGATCTCGGCCAGCTCCTCGGCGCGTCGGGTCGATGTTGACGGTGCAGTCGGCGAAGAACTTGAAGTCGTTCTTGGTGACCACGATGTAGACGCCGGCGGCGCGCGCTTGCCGGCGCGGGTCCGGATGACCTCGAGCGGCGGGCGGATGCGCGTCGGCGTAGCCGGTGGTGAGGCCGGTGACCATGCCGTCGGCGCTCGCCCGTGCTCGACCATCATCGAGCGCGAAGTAGTTGCGGGCCCGCATCCGGCGCCGCGCCTCCTCGAAGGTGACGCCGCGGCGCTGCCGCAGCTCCCAGAACGGCGCTCACGTACCTCTCGAAGTCCGGGCTCTCCTCGGGGTTGATGATGGTGACGCCCGTCGAGCGTCGTCGAGGCGCTGCTCCTCGATCGACTCGCGGATCGCGTCCACCGGCCCGAGCAGGATCGGCTCGCAGATCCCCTCCTCGCGGAGGATCTGCGGCGGCCTGCTGGATCTTCGGGTGGTGCGCCCTCGGGGAAGACGATCCGCGCCAGCTTCTGCCGGGCCTTCGCGAAGACCGCGCCCATCACCTGGTGCGACGCGGCTCTGCATCTTGCGGAGCCGCTCGCGGTACTCGTCCAGGTCGAGCTGCACGCGGGCGACGCCGCCGTCCATGGCGGCCTTCGCCACGGCCGGCGCCACCCAGAGCAGCACGCGCGGGTCGAGCGGCTTGGGGATGATGTAGTCGCGGCCGAAGCGGAACTTCTCGCCGCCGTAGGCGCGCGAGACCGACTCGGGCACGTCCTCCTCGGCCAGCGCGGCCAGCGCGCGGGCCGCCGCCATCTTCATCTCCTCGGTGATCGCCTTGGCGCGCACGTCGAGCGCGCCGCGGAAGATGTAGGGGAAGCCGAGGACGTTGTTCACCTGGTTCGGGTAGTCGCGAGCGCCCGGTGGCCATGATGACGTCGTCGCGCGCCTCCTTCGCGTCGGGGTAGCTGATCTCCGGGATCGGGGTTGGCGAGCGCGAAGACGATGGGGTTCTTCGCCATCGAGCGGACCATCTCCTGGGTGAACATGCCCTTCACCGAGCAGCCGAGGAACACGTCGGCGCCCTTCACCGCCTCGGCCAGCGTGCGCGCCTTGGTGTCGGAGGCGAACTCCTGCCTTGTACTGGTTCATGCCCTCGGTGCGCCCCTTGTAGACGACGCCCTTCGTGTCGACCATCATCACGTTCTCGCGCTTCACGCCGAGCGTCAGGTAGAACTTCGTGCAGGCGATCGCCGCGGCGCCGGCGCCGGAGACCACCACCTTCACCTCGTCGATCTTCTTGCCGGCGAGCTCCAGCGCGTTGAGCAGCGCCGCGCCGGAGATGATCGCGGTGCCGTGCTGGTCGTCGTGGAAGACCGGGATCTTCATCTCCTTCTTGAGCCGCTCCTCGATGACGAAGCACTCGGGGGCCTTGATGTCCTCGAGGTTGATGCCGCCGAAGGTCGGCTCGAGCGCCTTCACGACCGTGCAGATCTTGTCGACCTCCTTCGCGTCGATGTCGATGTCGAAGACGTCGATGTCCGCGAAGCGCTTGAAGAGGACGCCCTTGCCCTCCATGACCGGCTTGCCGGCGGCGGGCCGATGTCGCCGAGGCCGAGCACCGCGGTGCCGTTCGAGACGACCGCGACCAGGTTGCCGCGCGCCGTGTAGTCGTAGGAGAGCTCCGGGTCCTTCTCGATCTCGAGGCAGGGCTCGGCGACGCCCGGCGTGTAGGCGAGCGAGAGGTCGCGCGCGGTGGCGCAGGGCTTGGTCGGGACGACCTCGATCTTCCCCTGGCGGCCCGTCGAGTGGTACTCGAGCGCGTCCTCGCGGCGGATCTTCTTCTTCGAAACCGGGCTGCCCGGCGGGTTCTGCGGAGGATTGAAATTGGTAGCCATGAACTCTCCTCGCGACCGCTGAGCACCTGGGTTCGCGTGAGTGGGAGAGCGCAAAAAGCCAGGGAACTCTCCCGGTGTCAAGGGTCCGAACCGGGCGGTACGACAATTGCTACTTGCTGCAAATGCAGCATCCTGTGGTGCGCCCATGCGCCGCGGCCTCGCAGCGGCCAGCACGAAATTCCGCGCATTTGGTGACCGTGCAGGCGCTCGTTCGCCGGCCGGGTGCGTTGCGCGCGCCGCACCGGACGCGCAGCACGCGACGCATCGCCGGCATTCCCGCCGCGTCGCGAGGCCGCAGGCCGCGTCACCGGGCGAGCAGCTCCGCCTCCTCCACGGACGGCGCCGCGACGAGATCGACCCCGTTCCGCGCGAGCCGGCGCGCGGCGGCGAGGGCGCGGCGGCCGCGGCCCTGGTCGAGGCACCACTGCGCGTGCGAGGCGAGGAGGAGCACCTCGAGAGCCCGGCCCAGCGTGAGGGCCACGCCTCGCGCTCCCGCCTCGCGCGCCGCGCTGCCGGCTTCCCCGAGGAGTGCGCGCGCCCGCTCCGCGCCCGACAGGGCGGTCTCGACGGGCGGGCGCAGCGCCGGGTCGCGCGCCTCCGACGCGAGCCGCCTCAGCTCGGCCGCGAGCGCCTCGGCGGCGCCCTCCACGGCCAGCGCACGGAGGAGGTCGAGGGCGAGGACGTTCGTGGTCCCCTCCCAGATGGGCAGGACCTGCGCGTCGCGCAGGAGGCGCGGCAGCCCCGTGTCCTCGACGTACCCGGCGCCCCCGAAGCACTCGAGGGCCTCGGAGGCGATCTGGACCGCCTGCCGTCCGGTGGTGAGCTTCGCGAGCGGGGTCACCGCCCGGAGCAGCGCGCGCTCCGGCTCCGTCGCGTCGCCCGTCTCGGCGCGTCCGAGGAGCGCCGCCGCACGGAAGGCGAGCAGGAACGCGCCCTCCCGCTCGGCCTCGAGGCCCGCGAGCAGCTCGGCGTGCAGCGGCCGCGCCGCGATCGAGCTTCCGAGCGCGACCCGCCGCCGCGCGTAGTCGCGCGCGAGCGACAGCGCCCGGTGCATGCCGGCCGTCGCGACGACGGCGTTCCAGGTCCGGGTCACCTCGAGCATGGGCGTCACGGTGCGCACGCCATGCGTGAGCCCCGCGACGGGCGCCGCGGCGGCCCCGTCGAGCGTCAGCTCCGCAGTGGGGAGCTTGCGCGTGCCGAGCTTGTCCTTGAGCCGGTTCACGAGGATGCCGTTCGGAGTGCCGTCCTCGAGGCGCGTCTCGACGTAGAACAGCGCCAGGCCGCGTGAGCCGGCCGGGTTCCCCTCCGGGCGCGCCAGGGCGAGCGCCATCTCGGCGGTGGTGGCCGAGCTGAAGCACTTC
Organism: uncultured delta proteobacterium; assembly: GCA_963721145.1. Lineage (GTDB taxonomy): Bacteria > Myxococcota > Myxococcia > Myxococcales > Anaeromyxobacteraceae > Anaeromyxobacter. The sequence goes on from CAVRIC010000002.1 coordinate 2,609,791, forward strand.
GTCCCGAAGAGCCGCCAGGTCCCCGCCGCGTCCCGCCGGGCCACCGTCTCCGTCGCGGACACGTCCGACCCTCCGGTCCGCTCGGTCATCCACTGTCCGCTCGTCCACGCGCGGGCGGGGTTGCGCGAGGTGAGCCGCGGGACGGCGCGCTGCACCAGGGCGGGATCGCCGCAGTCGAGCAGCGTCCGCGCCGCGCCGTCCGTCATGGCGAGCGGGCAGGAGTAGACGTCGGTCGACGGATCGAGGACGTACGCGAGCGCGAGCTGGTGGGTGCGGGAGCGCGCGCCGTGGCGGCGCTCGTAGGCGGTCGCGACGAGCCCGTGGCGCGCGGCGAGCGTCGCCGCCTCGCGCCACAGGGGCGTGAGCCGGATCCGGTCCACCCGCTGCCCCCACGCGTCCCACTGGACGAGGGTCGGCTCCAGGTCGCGCTCCGCGAGCTGCTGCTCGTAGAGCGGCCCGCCCGCGAGCGCTCCGAGATGGAAGAGCTCGGGCTCGATCCCGGCGAGGTCGTCTCCCGGGAAGGTGCGGGCGAGGTGCTCGCGGAGGAGGGCGTCGCCCTCGTAGGTATTGCCGAGGCGGGGCGGGTCCTGGAAGAAGGCCATGAAGCCCCTCTAACGCGCGCGAGACTTCGGCGCGAATCACAGGAGCATGGTGTGCACGTCGGAGACGACGCCGATGCCGAAGAACGTGATCACGATCGTCACGACGGAGAGGACCCCCAGCCATGCGGCGCGCCGACCTCGCCAGCCGAGCGTGTACCGCAGGTGCAGGTTCACGCCGTACACGAGCCACGAGACGAGCGACCAGGTCTCGATCGGGTCCCAGGCCCAGTACCGGCCCCACAGGCCGTGCGCCCAGATGGCGCCGGAGGCGATCATGACCGTGTGGGCGAGGAACCCGACCGCGACCAGGCGAGCGGTGACCTCGCCGAGCGCGGCAACGCGCTCGGGGGTCCGGCCGCCCCGCGACCCCCACAGCTCGTGTGCGCTGAACGCCGCCGACACGAGATACGCCCCGAAGGCGATCCAGGCGAAGACGACGTGCACCGCGAGCCATGTCGAACGGTACGCCGGCTCGAGCGGCGCGCGCTCCGCCGGGGCCATGATGCCATTCCCGAGAAGCACGAGCGCCGCGGCGAGCACCACCGGGAACGCGCGCGCCGCCGTCGCGTGCCAGCGCGCCGCCAGCGCGCCCAGGAGCGGCAGGAACCACGCGCCTGCCAGCGAGTTCTCGTAGGCGCCCTGCACCGGGGCGTGTCCGGTCGCAGCCCAGCGGACCAGGATGCAGGCGCCGTGGGCCACCCAGGCCGCCACCGCGATCCCGGCGCCGACGTCCCGGAGCCGCGGCCTGCGGAGCACCAACTCCAGGAGCGCGAGCGCGATCGCGACTGCGTAGCCGAGGATCGCCGTCGCCAGCAGGATTCCTTCCACGTGTCCCATCGTTCACCCCATGGCGAGCCGCGCGACGCGGTCCGCCCGATCGCGCAGCAGCGCGGGGAAGTAGCGGGCCGACAGGGTGAGCCGAACCTCCGTGCCGTCCGCCACGCTCTGCAGCTCCGCGCTCCAGGACTGCTCGTGGCGGCCGAAGCGCACCGCCAGGCCGAAGACGCCGAGGGTGCACCCGAGGACGAACCAGGGCAGCCCGGGATCGCGGCCCACGATGAGATCGGCCCAGTACCCGAGCCGCGGGAACGCTACCCGGTACCCCCCGACGACGGCCTCGCCGCCGCTCTCGACGTGCCCCTCGGCGACGAGCGCTCCGCGCTCGTACCAGCGGAAGGCCAGCACCGGGCGGAGCGGCACGGCGCTGGCGCCCGCCGACGCGCCGCCAACAGCGGAGCGATCGGGGTAGAAGCGGAGTCGCAGCACGCCGCCGCCGTCGAGGACGAGCGCGTCCTCCGTCCCGGGTGGAAGCACCCGCAGCGCCGCGACGCCGGCCACGCGTGTCCGTCCGGAGGGGTCCACCGCGGCGATCTCCGGCGCGAAGCCATAGGCGTGCAGCGTGAGCTGGAACTCGCCGAGGTCCACCGGGACGTTCACGCTCACGAACCGCCGCTCCGGCGAGCGGCCGGGGAGCTCCGCCGCGACCACCGCCGAGACGTCCACGAGCCGCGTCCCACCGTCGTACGTCGCGGACACGTCCGAGACGGAGAGCCGGGCTCCCCGCAGCGGCGCGAGGCCGCCGGGTGGAGATGCGCGAAGGAAGGTCCGGGGCGAGACCTCGACGGGGAAGCCCTCCACCAGCACCACCTCGCCTCCGAACCGCCCGAACGCGCTCAGGGCGATTCCGACGAGCGTCACGATGAGCCCGGCGTGGAACACCATCGATCCCCAGAAACCGTCCCTGCGGCCGCCCGCGAGCGCTCCGCGCCCGAGCCCCGCCCGGCGCAGCGCGGCGCCGACGCGCCGCTCCGACTCGAGGAGGTCGTGCGGCAGGTGCACCGTGCGCCGCTCGACGAACCGTTCGAGCTGCGTCGCAGACGCCGTGCGGCGCCGCGTCCGGATCCGGCTCACCATGGAGGCGAGCACGGCCGCAGCGACGTACGCGGTGATCGCGAGGAACACGGGCGAGCGCGCGACCTCCGCCGGACGCAGCCGCTCGAGCGCCCACGCGACGCGGGGCCTTCGCTCCCGGAGCGCTTCCAGCGCCTCGCCGTCCGGCGCCGCCGCGGCGAGGGCGAGCAGGAACGCGAGCAGCCCCATCGCCGCCACGGCGTTGCGGCGTGAGAGGAGGAGACGCTGGAGCGTGCGCATGCATCGTCCGCCATTCGCGGGCGCCGCCCGATTCTCCCACGGGTGGGGAGCGGCTGTCGCTCCCGCCTCCGCCGACGGGCGCGGTCAGCGCTCGCGCTCGCCGGGCGGCAGCTCGTGCTCGACGATGCGGTGGACGACGAACCGGCCGCCGGCGCGCACGAGGTTGTAGGCGAGCCGGTACTTCGCCTCCTTCGCGGGCGCCGGCCGGTCGCGGTCGGCCATGTCGCGGTGCTCGTATATCCAGGTCTCCAGCGTCTCCACCAGCGTGACGCCGTCCTCGCGCGGGTTGATCGTCACCCCCAGCACCTGGAAGCCGGTCTGGCGGGCCTCCATGGTCCGGCCCGCAGCGGCGAGCGACCCGACGACGCTGCCGATCCGCTCGACCTCCTCGAGCGCCGCCACGTCCCGCATCAGCTCGCGGTTCCCGGTGCGATACGCCTGGACGAGCGTCTCGTTGTACCGGACGACCGCGGTCCGGGCGGCGTGCTCGTCTGCGCTGAGCCGGTCGCGCGCGCAGCCGGCCGGCGCGATCAGCGCCAGCACCGCCGCGGCGAGGAATCCCGACCTCTTCCTGCTCCCCATCGCCTCGCGCACGCCCCTCAGCGGACGACGGGGCTCGATCCCGCCGTGCTCTCGTAGTCGTAGTTCGCGGTACCGCTCTGGAAGCTCACGCCGCTGTGGCTGTGACCGCAGCTATCCACCGCGTCGGTAGCCCCCTTCGTCCAGCACTGGCCGGCGGTCGCCGCGGACGACCGCGTGACCGCGTACCAGGCCGAGCCGGCCAGGAGCCGCTTCCCGGAGTGGCTCAGCGCGGTGGTCCCGTTGTTCCCGACCCCGAGGTTCTCGCCGTGGATGCCGCCCTGGCGCGCGCCGCCGTGGCAGTTCATGCAGGCGATGCCCCAGCGGGAGCGATAGTTCAGCGAGTCGGCGGCGCCCGAGTCGGGCGGGTGGTTCTGGCGCGAGAACGTGTAGGTGGCGCCGGCGACCGGAGTGCCGGGCGTCGGGAAGAACGTGAAATCGCCGTAGACGTCACGGCGGTGGCAGTTCACGCAGATGTTGTTCGTGTCGGTCGGCGTCGTGGTCACCGTGAAGCTCTTGATCGTGCTCGTGAACCCGCCGAGGAACGTCTGCGCGTCGGCCCCGCGGAGGAGCCACTTCGTCGTCGAGCCGTGCGGGCCGAGCGGATCGGAGAGCGTCGAGCTGCGGTGGCAGTCGCTGCACTCGAGCACGCTCCACGGACCCCAGGGCGGGACGAAGCTGTTGCCGAGCCCGGCGGTGAGCAGGTAGCTCGTGTTCGCGCTGCAGGTGGAGGGAGCGGCGCAGGCCCGATCGATTGTGAGGACCGTGTCGCTCGTGACCGCCGTCACCTCGTACCATCCCGCAGATGGGTTCGCGGGCGCGCTGCTCCCCACGTAGATGAACCAGCCGGGCAGGAGCGTGATCGGCCACGTCCCGGTGTTGAGCGTCACGGTCGTCCCGCTCGCGTTCACCTGGTCCGCCGTGAACGTGGGCCAGTTGGGGTTACGGACCGAGGCCGTCGCCGCGCTCGAGACCATGGGCTGGTTCCTGCCGCGCGCGAAGATCGCGTGGTGGCCCGCGTTCCCGGGGTTCGCGTCGCCGGCGAGGTCGCTCTGCCGCATGGCGACGCCCGCGGTGTCGGACCACGCCTGCCCGGTGCCGTCGGGGACGTTCGGCTGGCCGGACGGCGCGTTCGGGAAGTTCGCCAGGGTCGTGCCGTACGCGAAGCTCGAGTGGCACTTGAGGCACACGTACGCCTCGGCGGGCGGGCTCGCGGTCGTCTTCGCGAAGGTGGTCCCGCCGGCGTAGGTGGCCGTGATCACCTCACAGGAGTTGGCGGTGCCGGCGGCGCCGCAGCCGCCCGAGTCGTTCCAGTTCGGCGGTGCCGGCGGCGCGCCAAAGGTCGGCTGGGCGCCCCAGGCTCCCGCCATCGCCGGCGAACCCGGCGGCATGCCGCCCGGGGCGACCCGCAGACCACTCGGGACGATGACATACCGGTCGCCCACCGCGGGGGCGGACGGGAACTTCACGAACAGCTGAGTCGTCGCGGCGCCCGGAGATCCGTAGATCGCGCTCGACCTCCCGGCCTGGGTGCCGGACACCAGCTTCAGCGTCCACCCCTTGAACTGGTGCTTCGTCCACGCCTTCGTGGAGTCGGTGAGCGTGTCGGGGTTCGCACCCCGGATCGTGTACGCCACGCCGGAGCGGGCGGTGCCGGACAGGGGGCTGATGGTGAGCGAGGTGGCGCTCGCGACGGCCGTGATCGTGTACCAGACGCCGGGGTCGGGGTTGAACTGGAACCCCTGGCCGACCATCGCGCTCGTCCAGCTCGTGCCGGTGCCCGTCACCGCCGTGCCGTTCCGGATGACGCTCGCCGTGCCGGTCGTGTAGTCGGTTCCCGCCGTGTACGCGGTGATGCTCCCGGCGGTCGCCCCGCTCCCCACCGGCTGCGCCCGGTGCGGCTCGTGGCAGTCCATGCAGCTCACGTGGCGGTTCGCGCCCGAGAACTTTCCGTCGTTCGCGGCGGGGTTGTTCCCCTCCGCGATCGTGTCGTGCCTCGAGTCCGAGTTGACGGGGTGGCCGAACGCGCTCGTCACCTCGTCGTAGAGGTTCTTGCCCGAGAGGTCCTGGCCGTTCGTGCCGTTGCCGTGGCAGTTGTAGCAGATGAGCTCCGCCACGACGTTCCCCGCCGCCGCCGGCTGCACGTTGCCGGCGAGGAGCGACGGGTTGCTGGAGTAGTGGACCGCCTCGAACGGGATGGTGCCGTCGTCGGGACGCCCGTCGGCGCGCTCGGCGTGGCACTTCGTGCAGTTCCGGTCGAAGGTCGAGGCGTCGTGCTGGGTGTAGGTCCAGGGGTAGGTCGTCGCACCGACCGTGTTCGACGCGTAGTTGTGCGCCGAGCCGGTGTACGCGGTCTTGTCGATGGCCGGGTGCTGCACCGGGACGCTGCTGTCGACCGGGTAGCGGTGGCAGGAGAGGCACATCCCGCCGTTCGCCGCGGCGGAGTCGAAGTCGGTCCTGGCGCGCGTCGCGCTCGTCCGCGTCTGCGCCATGCCGCCGGTGCTCGTCGCGCGGCTCGCCGCGCTCGTCGCGTCGAGATACGCGTTGTTCTCGTGCGTCGGCGTCAGGGGGCTCGTGAGGTCGTGCGGGTGATCGCCGTGGCACATGTTGACGCAGGACCGGTTGGCGGGCGTGACGGCGTTGAGCGGGCTCGCCCAGGTGGGACCGCCGGAGTCGTCGGGGAGGAAGCTCGTCAGCTGGTGGCGGGAGACGATCGGCCTGCCGCCGAGCGTCGTCCCGCCGGAGGCGAGCGACATCCTCGCGGTGAGATCGGTGTGGCAACCGTCGCAGGAAGATCCGCCCGTGGTCGGCTCGCCCGCGCCCTTGAACGCGGCCTTGTGTGGATGGCAGCCGAGACACGAGGTCACGTAGTGCTCCGTCCCGGCCGCGCCGCGCCCGGAGCCGGTGTTCCGGAAGCGCGGGTTCGCCGCCTGCCAGGCGCCGCCCCCGCTCGTCCCGCGGTAGCCACCCGCCGCCAGCGTGACGGTCGTCCCGTTCACGACGGTGGCGATCCGGGTCCAGGCGAGCGGGCCGTCCGCGGTGCGCTTCAGCTCCCAGCTCGCCGCGATCCCGGTCGTCGAGCTGAGCGTGGCGGACGTGTTGCCCGCGGTGAACGCGCTCGTGGCTCCCGTGAGCTCGCTCCCGTTGCGCGTGTTCGTGTGGCAGGTCTCGCATGGGCCCGAGCCGGGCGTGACCGAGTTCGCCAGGCCGTAGGCCTCGACCCCGCCGTCGATCGCGCGGAGGTCCACGTCGCGGTTCCCGTTGTTCGGCGTCGGGATGATCGGACGGACGAGGTTCACGTTCGCGGTCTGGTGCGGCTGGTGGCACGTCAGGCACGTGAACGTGGTGCCCCACGTCCCGTGCTTCGTCCCGACGTTCGCGCTGCTGTGCATGAGCGTGCTGGGATGGCACGCGTCGCACGTCTCGGCAGCGGACCTCCGGAGCAGCCGCCCGTCGCCGCCGCCGGCCGGGGCGGGCGGGCGGTCGTCGTAGGTCGTCGCGCTCGAGTCGGCGAAGTGCACGCCGTGGCACGACTGGCACGCGACGGCGCCGCTGGTGAACGCGACCGCGCTGCCCGAGACCAGGGGCACGTTGTTCGAGACGTTTCCGTCCACGTCCACCTGGTAGCGCGTTCCCGCGGTGACCGCGCTCGCGATCGCCGCGAAGTTGAGGGTGGTCGTGCCGGTCACGCCGGTGATTGTCGCGACCGTGTTGCGGTTGGGCCCGCTCGTGAACCGGACCCTGAGCCCCGCTGCACCGGTGAAGTTCTTGGTCGTGTCGACGAGCGTCGCGGTGGTGCCGCCGGTGGCGGTCCCCATGAACCCGGCGACCTGGGGCGCGCCGCCCACCTCGCGCGGCGTCGCGACGGTGAAGTCCCCCGCCGCCAGCGCGATCGCCACCGGGTGGCTGAGCGTCCTCGCGGCGACATACGGGGCGGCCGCCACCGTCGTCCCGGTGTACGGCGCCGCGAGGGTGAGCGAGGTGTTGCTGGCGACGGTCCTCACGACTGCCCAGGCGCTCGCAGGAGCCGCGAGCGGCTTGACGCGCCAGCCGGGCTGGACGTTGCCGGCCCACGTCGTCCCGGAGCCCGATACGGCGGCGCTCCCGTTCGTGAAGGTCGCCGTGCCCGCGGTGATGTACGCCCCGGTGGCGGCACTGGCCTGGTTCCAGGGAGCGTGGCAGTCGACGCACATCTGACCGATGTTGTTCGCGGTCCTGAGGAAGTGCCGTCCCGCGGTCCCCGGCGCCGCCGGCGCCGCCGGGTCGAACGGTGCGTTCGCCTGCGAGTGCTGGTTGTGGCAGGTCGAGCACTGGAGCGTGGTTCCGTTCGCGAGGCCGGCCGACAGGGCTGCGCCGGTCGGGGGCTGGGCGCCCCGCTGCAGGCTGCTGGCGGGCGCATCCCACCGGTGCGACAATCCGCTGACGCCCGGGCTCGCCTGGTCCGCGCTCTGCCAGTTGAGCACCGTCGGGTTCGTCCTCGTCTGGTGGCAGCTCAGGCAGAGGTTCGCGTTCGCGGCGTCGGCCGTGAGCTGCGACCCGGGCGCGTTGTGCGGGAGGTGGCACTCGGAGCAAGCGAGCGGGAGGCTTGCCGGGTCGTGCGGCGCATCCGCGGCGCGCGCCGCCGGTCCCGCGGCGATGACGAGCAGCGCGAAGCGCGCGACGGCGATCCCGCTTCGGCGGTTCATCGGTCCTCTCCCCGCGTCCGCGACGGCTCGACCGCGATGAAGACCGCGGCCGGCGCGCTGCGGCTCCACCCGTCGTCCACCTCGAGCTCGAACGCGTAGGCACCCGGGAGCGGCGGCCGGAACGCCGGCGTGGACGACGACGGGTCGTCGAGCGCGACCCACGGGCCGGCGACCTGCGTCCAGCGGTACCGCAGCGGGCTGCCCTGCGGGTCCCGGCTGGCGGCCCCGTCCAGCCGGACGACGTCGCGGACCTGCGCCGACGCGGGCGCCGTTGCCGACGCGACCGGGAGGTCGCGCTGCGCCTCGCGCGCGTCGAGCCGGACGCGGGCGGGGACGCCGGGACCGACGTCGTCGCTCACCTCCAGCTCGAAGACGAAGCTGCCCGGCTCGAACGGCACGACCGTCGCGACGGGCCGGTCGGCGTCCGTGAGGCCTGCCGCCGGGCCGGAGACCTGGCGCCACGCGTGGCGCAGGCCGGAACCTCCGGTGCTGGCCGCACCGTCGAGCGCGAGCGGGCTGCCAATCTCGGCGGCGGGTGGGGGCGCGATCACCGCGCGCGCGTGGTCGGATCCCGGCGCCGCCACGAACACGTCGACCGTCGCCGCCGGCGACCGCCGCGACGGCTCCACGAGCTCGATCGCGAACGTGTAGCGGCCCGGAGTGCCCGGGACGAAGCTGGCGACCTGCGAGGAGGCGCCCGCGACCGAGACCGCCGGGCCGTCCACCTGCTGCCAGGCGAAGCGCGCGCCGACCGCGACGCTCGCGGACGCGTCCAGCGCGACCGGCGCGCCGACATGGCCGAGGACGGGGGACGCCGCCACCGCGGTCGGAATCGCGGACTCGCCCGGCACGACGAGCAGCGCGACCTCACCCTCTGCGCTGCCGCCGTGGGCGTCATCCGCCGAGAGCTGGAACGCAGAGAGCCCCGGGCGCCCCGCCTCCACCGGCAAGAGCGGCCCCGGCACGTCCGAGGTGAGCGGCGGGCCGAGCGTCTGCGCCCACGCGAGCGCGACCGGATCGCCGTTGCCGTCGCGCGTGAACCCGCCGTCGAGGACCGCGCCGGTCCCGGCGGCGATCACGGTGATGCGGCCGGCGTCGGGGCGTGGCGCGACGTTCCGGATGGTGACCTCGACCGCGGCCGGGAGGCTCCGGACCGGACCGCAGGTCGCGACGGCCTCGAGCCGGACCTTGCCGGCCGCGCGGCCGACGAACGACGGCGAGAGGCCGTTCGCGTTCCGGAGCACCACGTCGAGGCCGCTCACGCGGCGCCAGGAGACCTCGCACGGGATGGGCGAGCGGAGCGACGCGCTCAGCCGAACGAGCCCGGGATCGCTCTCCTTCGCCGCAGCGGCGACGATCTCGGGGCGGTCGCTCGCGGTCGGATCGAGCCCCGCCAGCACCTCCAGGCCGTCCGGGATCCCGTCGCCGTCCGTGTCTGCGCCCCGCGGGTCGGTCCCGTGGCGGTACTCGTCGAGGTTGGAGAGCCCGTCGCCGTCGGCGTCCAGCAGGCCGTCGGCCGCGGAGAGCGGGTCGAGGCCGTTCGCGAGCTCCCACCCATCGGGCATCCCGTCGCAATCGGAGTCGCCGGCGCAACCGCCGCCGCTGCCGCGCAGCCCGAACGCCTCGACCCGCCCGAGCTGAGTGTTCGTGACGAGGAGCCGGGCGCGCCGGTCGAGCGCGACGTCGAACGGGACCTTCAGCTGGCCGGGGTCGCTGCCGTATCCGCCGCCCACGTACGCGAGGACCGCTCCGCCGGGCGAGAAGACGACCGCTCTCGACTGGAACGAGTCGACGACGTAGATCGAGCCGTCGCTCGCGACCGCGACGCCGGCGGGACGCGTCAGCGTGGTCGCGGTCCCGAGGGTCCCGACGAGCGCGCCGGCGTGATCGAGCACGAGCACGCGGGCGCGCTTCCCGTCGCTGACATAGGTCCTGAGCCCGAGGGGGTCGAACGCGATCCCCACCGGGCTCCCTTCGCCGAGGTCGATCCGCCCCGCCGGTGCGCCGCCCGGCTCGAAGATCCGGATCGCCGCCGCGCCGGCGTCCGCCACGTACACGCGCCCGGAGGTCGGGTGGATCGAGACGCCGAGCGGCGCCGCGAGCTCGTGCGCCCCCGCCCCCAGCGCGCGCAGGCGGCGACCGCGCTCGTCGTACACGTCGACGCGCCCCGCCTCGAAGATCCGCGACGAAGAGCTCGCCGCGCTGCGAGACGGCGAGGCCGGACGGGAAGCCGCCGACGCGGACCCGCCGGCTCACCGCGCCGCTCGCGTCGAAGACGACGACCCGGCCGGCGCGCGGGTCGGAGACATACGTGTTCCCGAACGCGTCCACGGCGATGCGCGACGGGAAGAACGAAGGCTCCGACCACGGGCCGAGCGGCCGCGCCCAGAACACCTGGACGTCCACGGACGCGCTCGCGTGACGCCCGAGCGCGTCGGTGGCCGTGACCGTGAGCGTGTGCTTCCCCGTCGACTCCGGAGCGGTCCAGGTGGCCGCCGCGCCCGAGCTCGCGAAGGTACCGCCCGTCGCGGTCCACGCGAACGAGAGGGCCTCGCCGTGCGCCGTCGCCGAAAGCCGGACATGGTCGCCGGCCGCGACGGTCGTCGTGCTGGCGGTGAGCGCGTCGATGCCCGGCGGGTTCGAGAGGGTCACCGTCTGGACCGTGACCGACGACGACCGCGTGAGCGCGCCGCTGAAAGCTCCGCCCGTGTCCGTGACGGAGCAGGTCACCTGGAAGGTCCCCGGGCCGGGAGTTGCCCACGTGAGCTGCTCGGAGACCGACGGGCGCGCCGGCGCGTAGCTCAGGGAGTACGTCACGCCGCCGCCGGGGAGGCCGCCGCCGCTCACCGCGAGCGTGAGCTGCGCGATGCCGGCATCGTCGGTGGCGCCGCAGGCGATGGTGGCCCCGGCGTCGGCCGGCACCGGGTCGGGCGACACCGAGAGCGAGGTCAGGACCGGCGCTGGGTTCCCGAAGGACCCCAGCCCCATCGCCGCCGTGACGCCGGGGACGGCCAGGAGGATTGCGGCGGCGGGCGCCAGACGCTCGGGGCTGGTCGGCGAAAGCGGCTCGGGCAAATCCACCACCGGCAAGGCGGTGCTGGGACTGATCCCGTTCGAGGGCATGGTGAAGATCGGCGGGCAGGAGATAGCCGGGCTCGGCCATCGCCAGATGCAACCGGTGCGCCGCTTCGCCCAGATGATTTTCCAGGATCCCTATGCCTCGCTCGATCCGCGCATGGCGGTGGGCGCGGCCATCGCCGAGCCGCTGGTGATCCATGGTCTGGCGAACAGGGGCGAACGAAAGGACCGGGTTGCGGAATTGCTGCGCCGGGTCGGCCTGCCAACCGACGCGGCCACGCGCTATCCGCACGAGTTTTCCGGCGGCCAGCGCCAGCGCATTTGCATCGCGCGTGCCCTGGCGCTGGGGCCAAGGCTGATTGTCGCCGACGAGAGCGTCGCCGCGCTCGACGTGTCGGTGCGCGCCAAGGTGCTGGACCTGATGCTGGAGCTGCAGGAGACGATGGGCCTTGCCTACCTCTTCATCTCGCACGACATGGCCGTGATCGAGCGCATGTCGCACCATGTGGCGGTGATGCGGGCGGGCGCATCGTGGAGGCCGGCACGCGGCGCGCCGTGTTCGAACACCCCAAGGAGCCCTACACCAGAGCACTGATGGCGGCGGTCCCTATTCCGATCCGGCGTTGCGGGCGGTTGCGTAGCCCGGACACGTCGGGCGGTTCTGCGGCAGCGATTGCCGCTTCGGCGCGCGAACGCCTGCCCACCGCAGCGTTCGGCGCTCCATGCCTGGTTGCTCCAGCCGTGATCGACAACGCCCTGGAATGCGTCCAGCTAGGATTGCTGAACGCAGAAGAATTCCGAAGTTGAGAGCAAGCAGCCCGAGAAGCGTGCAGCCAGGAAACTTCCCAGGGCGGCGAGGGTCCTCTCGCCGATGGGCTTTCCACGATGCTTGCGAGAGAAGATGCTGGCGATCGCAACGCCCAGGGATATGCCGGCAACAGCCGGCATGGACATCAGTTGCATCGTGGATCCTGTTTGACGGTGCGAAAGTTATGGAACCTGCGCGGTGATCTCGAACGGACCGGCGGCCATTAGCCTGCTGGCTTCAATTGTTCACCGGCCGACGCCGCTGCCGCGGAGCCGCAGCGCGCCTTCGAGCGCATCTTTCACCTGCTGCGCGCGACGCAGTCCCGGGGATTGGGTTTCACCCGCGGCCTCGATGGCGTTTTGCGCATGGGAGATGGCGATGTTGATTTCGGCATCGCTGACCGATCGATCGAGCGCCAGCGCTTGCGCGGCGGCCTCATTTTCCATTGACATCATGTCACTCCATCAAATCACCCGGCATCGGGCGAATCACCCGGCGTCGGGTGAGGAGCGTGTACTTAGGTGAAGCCCCGCGTGTTCCCAAGCCTGTCGGACGGCTGCAATCTCGCTATGCTTAATGGCGCGTTGACGCTGCCGGGCTTGGCCTTAGCATGCGGGCGCGCGCGGCGGCATTGGCACACGACCGGCGCTCTCGTGCATCGGCGTCCGGTTGCGCCAGCCAGTGTCACATGCGCTCGCCGGGCAATTGGCTGGCTTGCCTTACCCAGTCGGCGAATTGTTCTTCATTGATGTCGTCGTTCTCGCGAATGTCGAGATAGCGCACGTCCTTCTGCTTCGACTGTCCGGGCGGGACCGGATGGAGCAACACGCCGCGGAAGAACGCAACCTTGATGTACTTGGTGAAGACATGGATGCCGAGGAAAAAGCCCTCGCCCTCAAGGCCATAAAGGGGAGAGTTCCATTTCACAGCCCTGCAGACGCCGGGAACGGCGCGTTCGATCAGCGTGTTGAGGCGCCGTCCGACATCACTCTTCCAGCCTGGCATCGCCGCGATGTAAGCCTGGACGGGGGCGTCGCCATGGCCCTTGGCGATCTGGGTGTGCCGCCGGACAGCAGTGGGACTTCGCCGGACGCGACCGGAGCCGCACCGTCCGGTTTGGTGGCGGTCGGCTTCTCCGATGGCTTTGTCAGCTTTCTGGTTGTCTTGCCGGCCATGTCGCCCGCTCCTAGCCGACCGTGCGCCGTCGGCCGAGATAGGGCAGCACGAACATGTAGAGGCCGGGGCCAGCAGGACCGCAAGCGGAAACAGCGGCAGGAAATAGACCCACTCGGCCGGTTGCCTGCCTATTCCCAGGGTGGCGAAGATGGCGGAGACCACCACCGCAAAGACAAGAGACGTCCAGCGGTGGACCTGTCGAATGCAATTGTTCCAGTTCATTGCCATGTCCTTCAAATACCTGCCGGAACGGGTCGGATGATCCGCCCGGCACGAACCCGCCGTGCGGGACAGATCGTCAGTCCAGCCGCTCCAAGGCTTGCTCGAGGGCGGAAAGGGACCCTTGGCCAGCCGGCCTGCGCGCCGTGATAGTAGGGCTGCTGGTCCGGCCGGAAGCCGGCTTGCTCCATGCGCAGGTGAGTGCCGGAGCCGGTGGTGTCAGCGTCCAGGTGACGACCGTCTTCAGGTCCTGTGGTCGTCCCAGGTGTAGGACAGCGGCTTGCTTGGCTTCGACCGCCAGCACCTCGCAGTCGACCGAGCCCCATTCGGCGCTGAGATTGAAGCGATGTCCGACGGTCTGGCCTGGAAGTTGTTCTTCATCAGCCATTCCTCGATCAGGTGCGGCTGGGTCAGCGCGCGCCAGATCTTCTCGGCAGGTGCGGAAGCTTCCGTTCGACGACGACGGAGAGCATCTCGGTTCGAGTTTCATCATTGATCCATTCTTTTGAGCAGGTCTTCGAGGTCGTCGAAACGGTTCTCCCAGAAGCCGTCATCTCGTTTGCCCAGCCGACGAGCGGGCCAAGCGCCCGGGGCTGCGCGCTGTAATGCGTCGGCCGGCCGTCCTGCCGGTCGCTGACCAGGCCGGCCGCTTCAGGAGACCGAGGTGCTTCGACACCGCCGGTTGCGAAATCGCCGGCATGAGCCGTCAGGGCGCCGACCGTCTGGTCGCCGTTCCGGCATAGGCGTTCGAAAATGGCCC
>CAVRIC010000003.1:0-127500 GCA_963721145.1 uncultured delta proteobacterium
CGCCGGACTCGCGCGCGGCGCCGAAGGTGCACCCGCCGAGCTCGATCCACCGGAGCGGCGTCTGGACGGAGGACGCGAGGCCGAGCACGTACAGCCGGTCCTTCGTGGCGTCGTACGCGAACGCACGATGGCGCTCGATCCGACGGACGTGTTCCGGATGGTGTAGGGGGGCAAGAGGTCGTACTGGCTGATCCACCCCGCGCCGCTGGCGGACCGCAGGTACCCGACGAACGCGCGCGCGCGGCCCCCTCCGCAGGCGACCGCGACGGCGAGCGGATCGGCGAACGGGCCGGAGAGCGGGATATCGCAGCGGCCGTCACAGTCGAGCTCCCCCGAGGGGCCGATGCGGATCGCGTTCGAGCGTGTTCGAGCCGCGCGTGACGGTCAGGGCGAGCGGCGCGGCGAGCGCGCTCGCCCCGCAGGCATCCGGCTCCGGGAACGAGGGATCGGCGGAGTCCTCGTTGCGCGCGACGACCAGGTCTCCCACGAAGCTCCGGAGGTTCACGCCCCCGTGCAGGACCGCGGGATCCGCCGAGGGATCGAGCGCGATCACCGCGCCCCCCGTGTCGACGTCGTAACGCAGGTCCGCGTTCGACGAGGCGACGAGCAAGCGGGCCCCGGCAGCGGTCCGATGCACTGCGATCCCGGTCGGGAGATAGATCCGGTCGAGGGGACCGGCGTCCGGATTCACGGCGCTGCCGCACGCGGCAGCGAACGCGACCGCGAACCAAGCGACCCTGCGCAAAGCTCCTCCTCCTGGCGCCGCTCGCGCGCGTCGCATCATGCCTGGGGCTGCTGCGGCAGCTCGGCCTGGATCTTCCGGAAGTCCGCGACGTCCGGCGAAGAGCGACGCGACCCGCCGCATGAGCCCGAGCCGGTTCGCGCGCAGCGCCGGCTCGTCGGCCATCACGAGCACGTCGTCGAAGAACCGGGCGACGGCGGGCTCCAGCGTCGCCACGTTCCGGAGCACCGCCGGGTAGTTGCGATGCTCGCGCAGGACGACGCGCCGGCCTCGACCCGCTCCAGCTCGGCGAGCGAGCCGCCGCTCGGCGTCCTCGCGGAGGAGCGCCGGATCGACCCGCTCCGCCCCGGCCCCGCCCGCCTTCTCCTGGATGTTCGCCACCCGCTTGAACGCGACCGCGAGCGGCACGAAGTCCGGCCGCGCCTTCACCTCGGCGAGCGCCTCGAGCCGCTGGCGCGCGTCCACCACGTCGTCGAAGCCGGCCGCGAGGACCGCGTCGACGAGGTCGCCGGCGAACTCCTCGCTCCACAGCGCCTTCAGGCGGCCGCGGACGAAGTCGAGCGACCTGCTCGGCGACCGACCGCGCGATCCTGCGCGAGCTTCACGCCCGGCGAGCGCGTCGAGCGTCGCGCTCGACCGCGGCGGAGAGCGAGAGGTGGTAGCCGCGGTCGAGCAGGATGCGGAGGATGCCGATGGCCGCGCGCCGCAGGCCGAACGGATCGGCCGCGCCGGTGGCCTTCTCGCCGACGCCGATGATGCCGACGAGCTGGTGCAGCCGGTCGGCGAGGCCGACGAGCGCGCCGAGGTCGCCGCGCGGCATCTCCTCGGAGGCGCCGATGGGCCGGTAGTGGTCCTCGATGGCGTCGGCGATCTCGGGCCGGCAGCCCCTCGCCGCCGGGCGTAGTGCGCGCCCATGATCCCCTGCAGCTCGGGGAACTCGCCGACCATGCCGGTGGTGAGGTCGGTCTTGCGAGCCGCGCCGACCTCGAGCAGCGTCGGCGACGAGCTCCTCCTTCCCGAGGGCCGCGTGCCAGCGCGCCCGGCGACGGCGCCGATCCGGCGCGTCCGGTCGAGCTCGCTCCCGAGCTTCGCCTGGTAGGTCCGGCGGCCGAGCTCCTCGACGCGGTCGCGCGAGCTTCTTCTTGCGGTCCTCCTCGAAGAAGAACCGCGCGTCGGCGAGCCGGGCGCGCAGCACGCGCTCGTAGCCGTGGCGCGCGACCTTCGGGTCCTTCACCGGGGTGCCGGCGACGGCGACGAACCGGTTCTTGAGCTTCCCCGCCCCGTCCACCACCGCGAAGTAGCGCTGGTGGTTGCGCATCTCGGAGATGACCACCTCGCGCGGGAGCTCCAGGTTCTGCTTCTCGAACTCGCCGGGGATGCCGGTCGGCGTCTCGACGAGGTAGGTCACCTCCTGGACGAGCCCGGGGTTGTCGAGCACGGTACCGCCTGCCGCCTTCGCGGCGCGCGCGATCTCCTTCTCCACGAGCAGCGCGCCGCTCGTCCGGGTCGACCACCACGAACGCCTTGCGGAGCTTCGCGACGTAGTCCTCGGGCGTGCCCTTCAGCGCGATCGCCCTCGGCGCCTTGAAGCGGTGGCCGAAGGTCACCTTCCCGGAGACGACCTCGCCGAACCGGACCCGAAGCGGCCGGCCGCCGTGGAGCGCCACCATCCAGCGCACCGGGCGCGCGAAGGTCACGTCGTCCCAGCGCGAGCGCATCGACTTCCTGAACCGGATGCCCGAGCGACGAGCTTCTCGAGGAGCGCGGGCAGCACCTGCTCCGCCTTCCGCCCCTTCTCGACCTTGGTCACCGCTACGCGCTCGCCCTTCGGGGTCTGCGTCCGCACGAGGGCTGAGACGTCCACGCCCTGGCTCCGCGCGAAGCCGAGCGCCGCCGGGGTCGGGCTTCCCGTCCGCGTCGTATGCCTGGGCGACCGGCGGCCCGAACGCCTCGTTGCGCGCGTCCGTCTGCCGGGGCGCGACGTCGCGCGCCCAGACCGCGAGCCGCCGCGGCGAGCCGACCGCCTTCACCTCGCCGTGGACGAGCCGCGCGTCGTCGAGCGCCTTCGCGAGGTCGCGCGCGAGCTGCTCGATCGCCGGCGGAACGAAGCCGGCGGGGATCTCCTCGGCGCCGATCTCGAAGAGCAGGTCCGCCATGGGCGACCTTCTGCCTGTTCTCCCGCGCCTCGCGCAGCTCGCGCGCGGCCTCCAGCGCCTTCTTGCGCTGGGCGGGCGGGAGCAGCGGGAACCCCAGCGCCTCGCGCGACTCGAGGTAGCCCCGGGCGCACTCGTGGGCGAGCGCGCGCACGCGGCCGATGTACGCCGCCCGCTCGGTGACGCTGATGGCGCCCCGCGCGTCGAGGTTGTTGAACGTGTGCGAGCACTTCAGGCAGTAGTCGTACGCCGGCAGCGGCAGCTTCGCCTCGATGAGCCGCTTGCACTCCGCCTCGTAGACGTCGAAGAGCGCGAAGAGCATCTTCGGGTCCGAGGCGCGGAGCGAGTACTCGCTCATCTCCACCTCGTTCCGGTGGAAGACCTCGCGGTACTTGACGCCCTTCACCCACTCGACGTCGAAGACGTTCTCGACGTCCTGCAGGTACATCGCGATCCGCTCGAGCCCGTAGGTGAGCTCGGCCGCGACCGGCCGGATCTCGAAGCCGCCCGCCTGCTGGAAGTAGGTGTACTGGGTGATCTCCATCCCGTCGCACCAGACCTCCCAGCCGAGGCCCCAGGCGCCGAGCGTCGGGCTCTCCCAGTCGTCCTCGACGAAGCGGATGTCGTGCTCGCAGCGGGTCGATGCCGATCGCGCGCAGCGAGCCCGAGGTAGAGCGTCCTGCACGTCGGGCGGGTTCGGCTTCAGGATCACCTGGAACTGGTGGTGCTGGTACAGGCGGTTCGGGTTCTCGCCGTAGCGGCCGTCCGCCGGCCGCCGCGACGGCTCGACGTACGCGACGTTCCACGGCTCGGGGCCGAGCACGCGCAGGAACGTCGCCGGGTTCATGGTCCCGGCGCCGACCTCCTGATCGTAGCCCTGGGCGAGGATGCAGTTCCGGCTCGCCCAGTACGACTGAAGCTTCAGGATGAGGTCCTGGAAATACACGCCTCGTCTCCTCGGGTTGCGCGCCTTCCGGCCGGCGCGCGGCGGCACGAAGCGCCGTCCGGAAAGCGGCACACGGTAGGGCCCTAAGACCGCGATGTCAAATGGAGATCTCGCCCCCGCGCGGAACCCTGCGACGCCTCGCTCACCTGCGACGCGGCACACGACGGCGCGATCGCGCGTCACTCTCCGAGCATCGGCCCGACCTCATCGAGGAAGCGGCGCGCCGCGAGCTCGTGGCCGACGTGGTGCTCGATGAACGCCCGCAGCGCGTCGCGCCCCTCGCGACCCGCCGCCGCGGGGAGGCGCTCGGCGGGCGCCGCGGCCAGACCGCCGTCGGCGAGGCGCGTGAGGGCGGCGGCGGCGGCGGCCGAGAGCGTGGGCGCGCCCGACGAGGCGAGCGGCGCGCACTGCGCGCAGAGCAGGCCGCCGTGCGCCGGGATCGAAGCCGGAGCGTCCGCGCGCCGCGTCGAGCGCACCCCCGCAGCGGGCGCAGGCGTCGAGCCGCGGGAGGAGCCCGGCGGCGCGCAGCGCACCGAGCTCGAACGCGCGGAGGCGCCGCCGGGAGCGCCGGCGCGCCGTCGAGCGCGCGCAGGTACGCGGTGAGCAGGTCGAACAGATCAGGCGTGCGGCTCGTGGTCGCGCACCAGCTCGCGCGAGAGCTCCACCGCGTACGCAGCGCAGGCGATCCGCGCGAGATCGGCGCGGATCGCGCCGAACGCGTCGAGGGGTGACACGGACTCGAGGCCGAGCAGCTCCGCGCCGGGGCGCTCGCACACCTCCGCGGCGACGAGCGTGAACGGCTCCAGCGCGCCGCCGAAGCGCCGGCGGGACGCGCGAGCGCCGCGGGCGAACGCGGCGACCTTGCCCCGCTCGCGCGAGAAGAGCGTGACGACGCGGTCGGCCTCGCCCGTGTCCACGGTCCGGAGGATCGACGGCGGTGAGCTTGGAGTGGGTCATCGGAGGCGCTCAGGACCGGAACAGCGCCCACACACCCGCGCCCGCGACCGCCGCCACGAAAAGGACCGCAACGACCACGCGCGCCGTCGCGGTCGGCTGGCTCGGACGCGCGGGGCGGGACGCGGGCCCGGCCGCCGCCTCCTCGAACCGGAGCACCACCTCGTCGGGATCGAGCCCCACCGCGGCCGCGTACGCCCTCAGGTATCCGACCGCGTAGGCGCGCGGCGGCGTCCGGGCGTGGTCGCCCGACTCGAGCGCCTCCACGATGCCGGGGGCGAGCTTCATCACGCGCCCGACCTCCTCGCGCGCGAGCCCGCGCAGCTCTCGCTCGCGCGCGAGCCAGCGACCGAACGCGGCGAGCCGCTCTCCATTCTCCGCGGGATCGCGCACGTTCCTACTCGAGGAGCGAGAGGCTCCGGCGGCACTCCTCGCCTTCGGCGCTGGCGGCGCCCAGCTCGCGGCAGCGCTCGAACTGCTCGCGCGCGCCCGCAACGTCGCCGGACTTCATGCGTGCGAGCCCGAGCTGCAGGTGCGCGTCCGGAACGCGCTCGCAGAGCCGGGCATACGCGGACAGCTCCTCGAGCGCCTCGCGCGTCCGCTTCTCCTCGAGCAGCACCCGCCCGAGATCGCGCCGGCCCTTGCAGTACGTCGGCGCCGCGGCGATGCACGCGCGCAGCTGCGCGAGGCCCTCGTCGTGCCGTCCGAGCTGGTAGATGGCGAGCCCCTTGTTGCAGCGCGCCATGAACGGCTCCTTGTAGAGCATGTTCTCGAGCGCGGCGTCGAACTCGCGGATCGCCTCGTCGAGCCGCCCGGTGACGGCGAGGAGCTGCCCGAGCTCGTTGTGCGCCTCGGAGAACGCCGGTCGCAGCGAGACGGCACGCCGGTACTCCTTCTCGGCGTCCTCGAGCTTCCCGAAGCCGAACTGGAGCACCTGGGCGCGGCCGCGGTGGGCCTCGGGGAATCCATCGTCCACCGCAACGGCCGCGTCGAACTCGCGCAGCGCGTCCGGGAAGCGGCCGGCACGCAGGGCCTCCACCCCGAGGTCGTGGTGGATGTCGGCGGAACGCCGCTCCCTGGACGACGGGCCGTGGGCGCAGGCGAGGGCGGCGGCCGTGGCGAGCGCGGCGAGGCGGAGCAGAGTCTTCGAGGAGATCATCGCGCGGGCGATCTAGAACGAGGCGAGGAGACGCGCGAGCCGCGCGGGGTCCGACCCGGCTGGCTTCGCACCCGGGACCACCCCGGGGGCCTCGCCCGGCGGGCGCGCCTGCGAGAAGAGCGGGATGCGCTGCAGCGTCTGGGTCTGCACCTCGGGGGAGAGGTTCCGGAAGTTCATGTTGTCGAGCATGAACCCCATCGACTCGAGGAAGTGCAGCCCCTCGATCTCGACGTCGCGGTACTCCTCGACGGTGAGCTGGCGGCGATCGTTCACGTACACGACGTTCTCGCCGCTCTTGGGGAGGTGAAGGGCGACGTAGATCGAGAAGGAGCCGTTCCCGTTCCGCATGCCGACGAGGTGCCCGAACACCTGCTGCGAGGGCTTTCCGGGGATCGAGACTTGCGGCTGGTTGATGCTCTCGACGATCGCCACCACCTGCTCGCGCGTGGTGGGGACCCACGTGATGCTCGGCTCTGGCTTGAACACGCGGGCCTCCTGGCGCCGGCTTCAGCGCGCCTCGATCACGAATTCCTCGGTCTTGTCTTCGCTCTCGGCCGCGGTGCGCGACATCTCGACGAGCGGGACGTCGATCATGACGTGGTCCCCCCCGACGTTCCCCTCGCCGACGACCACGCGCAGGGCGACGTCGCGCGTGAACGCGAGCCGCTCGCCCACGATCCGCTTCGTGGCGGCGAGCGTGATCTTGTTCGTTCCCGGACGCAGGTACTTCGTGATCTCCATGACCGCCTGCCGCTCGCTTCCCTTCACCTCGCGAATCCACTGCGCGTTGATGAAGATGCCGAGGTCGTACTGCGTGCCGGGCGGCGTCTGCTCCGTCGCGATGAAGTAGCGGCGGGTGACGCGCGCAGGGCGGGCGTCGTTCCCGACGGGGCGGGCCTGGAGACCACCGCCGGACCCGGCCTGGGCCGGCGGAACCGGCGCTCGCGGACCGTCGCCCGGCGACTTCACCGCGTACCCCTTCGCCTGGATGTGCACGTCTCCGTGCTCGTCGATGATGACGGTGCAGTTCTCGAACTTCTGGCTCGTCACGCCGTCGACGTTCACGCCGTTGAGCGTGATCGCCGGCCCGGCAGCGGCCCTGCCGGCGACCGCGAGCGCGGCGACTGCGAGGGAGAGTGCAAGTGGGCGCATCCGTTCGACTTCCTAGCCCCCTGTGGGCGTGCGCGTCAAGGAGGCGGCCGGAGGGGCGCGCCGCCGGCCCTCAGGTGACGCGCGGAGGGGATGCGGTATTCCGGGCTGAACCTGGTCGTGGTCGTGGACTTGGACCTGGTCCTCGACCTCGTCCTAGACCGACTGGTCGAAGTCGAAGTCGAGGTCGAAGTCGAGGTCGAAGTCCAAGTCCAGGTCCACGTCCAGGTCCACGTCCACGAGCCGGCTGACCCTCACACCCCACGGGCGTCGGCACCCCAGAGGACCTTGTGGATCTGGAGCGAAAGCCGCGCATCGAGGCCGCTCTCGAGGAGCCAGCGCGCGAGGTCCTTCGCATCCACCTGGCCCCACGCAGGCGAGAACAGCACGTGGGCCCGCTGCTCCAGCCGGTGGCGGCGCACCACCGCCTCCGACCAGCGGAAGTCGTCCTCCGAGCACACCACGAACTTCACCTCGTCGTGCGGCATGAGGCGCTCGAGGTAGCCGAACTCCGTCGTCATCTCGCCCGACCCCGGCGTCTTCACGTCGACGATCCGGATCACGGACGGCGGCAGCGCGTCGAGCGGCCGCTTCCCGTGGGTCTCGACGGCGACCTCGTAGCGGCGACCCACGAGCTCCTCCGCGAGCTCGGGCAGCTCCTTCTGCAGCATGGGCTCGCCGCCGGTCAGCAGGACGAAGCGCGACGGGTAGCGTGCCACCGCCGCGACGATCTCGTCGCGGGTCATGTCCGTCCCGCCCTGGAACGCGTATGCGGTGTCGCAGTACCCGCAGCGGAGATCGCAGCCGGTGAAGCGGACGAAGACGCAGGGGCGGCCGGCGCGGGTGCCCTCGCCCTGGATGGAGAAGAAGATCTCGGTCACCCGCATCCGCCCCTTGTAGCGCGGACGGCGCGCGGGAGCACGAGGGGGAAGGGGTCGCTACTCGGGCGCGTGCGGAGCGCGCGCGAGCGCGACCGCCGTCGCGGGCTCCTCGCCCCAGCTCCGGCGCAGGCGGCGGAACTCCGACCTGACCCTTCGCGGGTAGGTCTGGAAGCGCTCCGGAATCTCCCCGCCGCGGAGATAGCGGAGAATCCGGTTCGGGCCGGCGTTGTAGGCCATGAGGGCCACCTCCTCGCGCCCGAACGCGTCGAGGAGCCGGCGCAGGTAGCGGATGCCGGCCTGCACGTTGACCGCGGGATCGAGCGCGTCTTCCCACTCGAGGCCGGCGCGCTCCAGCTCGCGACGCAAGGTCGGCTCTCGGAGCTGCATGAGCCCGTGGGCGCCGCGGTCGGAGAGCGCGCCCGGATCGTACGAAGACTCCACCTCGATCAGTGCGAGGACGAGCAGCGGATCGATCCGGGCGCCCTCGGCCTCGGCGACGACCGTCCGCGCGAGCCGGCGCCGGTCGCCGTCCTCGAGCTCCGGGATCCGCACCCCGAGCCAGGCATCGACGCGCTCCACCCACCCTGGCGCGCCGGGCTCGCACCCCGGCGTCGAGCACGCCTCCGCCCCCTGCTCGCCGGCGGACAGCCGCACCTCCCCAAGGGCGCGGGGAAACGCGATGACCGCGCCCAGCGTCACGACGCCCAGCACCGCCCCCGCGAATCGTCTCGGCGCGGCCCTCCTCATCCGGCGGCGCGCTCCTTCGAGAGCGCCTCGATCCGCGCGGCCACGGCATCCACGCGCTTCTGGAGCACGTCGATGTCCGACTGCGAGGGGATCCGGAACCGGCTGGTGGCGCGGCGGACCGCGTCGTCGATGGACTTCTCGATCTCGCGGCGCTGCGTCGTGAGCCGCTCGCCGAACTCGCGGGCGTGGCGCCGGACGTCCTCCGGAGAGAACCCGGCGACGTCCGCGAGCTTGCCGAGGACCTTCTCGGCCTCGAGCTCGGCCGCGTTCACGCCCGCGAGCGCGCTCGACCACGCGTCCTTGAACATCTCCTGCAGGTCCGCCACGCCTACGCCTCCCCCTTCTTCATCCGGCGCGTCTTCTCCGCCTTCTCGATGCGCTTCGCGAGCCGATCGAGCTCCTTCGAGATCTCCGCGACCTGGTCGCGCGTCGCGACGCCCAGGAACGCAATGGCCCTGCCCTGCAGATCGAGCACGCGCTCCAGCGCGTCGGCGCGGAAGGTCTCCGCGCGATCTCGCCACTCGGACGCGCGCTCGACGCCCTGGTCCCGGAGCTTCTCGATGCGCTGCTTCATCTCCGGAAACGTCCAGTCCTGCTTCGACAGCTTCTGGACCATGTGCTCGAGATCCTTCCGGCTGGCGCGGCCGCGGTCGACGAGCTCTCTGAGAACGCGCTGCGCCTCGACCTCCATCTGCTCGAGCCTCGCCTGTGCCGCCTCGAGCGGCTCGCGCAGGAACTCGGGGACCTTCTTCATCGCCTTGCCACCATTCATCTTCTGCGTCTCGGCCATTGGCGTCCTCTCGAGAGCGTTGGGTTTTCCGTGCCCCGCGTCGACACCATAACGCAGCGCGTTATACGCGTCAAACGACTTAGCGCATTGCGTCAGCACCGGAGCGCCCCATGCTTGAGGATGGGGGAGACCGCCGGGGACTCCCCTAGCGGGTTCGCGCCACACCCGGGGGACGCCCGCCCGCCTGCCCTTCGCGGCGCAGATCCGCACCCACCGCCTCCTCCACGCGCGAGAACCCGTCGCGAGCGAGGAGTCGCGCCAACCCCTCGTTCACGTTCCGCACGAACCCGGGCCCGCCGTAGACGAGCCCGGTGTAGACCTGCACGAGCGATGCACCGGCGAGAATCTTCGCGTACGCGTCCTGCGCGCTCATCACGCCTCCCGCGCCGACGATCGGGATGCGCCCCGCGGCGCGTATTGCGCACCGGCGCACCACCGAGGTGGCGAGCCGCTCGAGCGGCGCCCCCGAGAGGCCGCCCTGCTCGCGGGCGCGCGGGTGACCCTCCACCCCCGCCCGGGAGAGCGTCGTGTTCGTCGCGATGATGCCCGCCACGCCCGCGGCGATCGCGACGTCCACCGCCTGGTCGAGCGCCTCCGGCGCGAGATCGGGCGCGAGCTTCACCAGGAGCGGCTTGCCCGGTGCCCGCTCGGCGAGGCGCGCGATGCACGCCCGCAGGAGCCGGTCGAGCGCGTCCGCCTCCTGCAGCTGGCGCAGCCCGGGCGTGTTCGGCGACGAGATGTTCACGACGAGGTAGTCGGCGTGGGGGTGGAGCCGATCGATGCAGGCGAGATAGTCCGCCGCGGCGTCCTCGTTCGGCGTCGTCTTGTTCTTGCCGACGTTCACGCCCACCGGCCCGATCCGGGCCTCCCGGGGGAGCGCGGCGAGCCGCTGTGCGCAGGCCTCCGCCCCCTCGTTGTTGAACCCCATCCGGTTGATGAGGGCGCGGTGCTCGGGAAGTCGGAAGATGCGAGGCCGCTCGTTGCCGGGCTGGGGCCGTGGCGTGATGGTCCCGATCTCCACGTGGGAGAAGCCGAGCGAGAAGAGCCCTGCGACCGAGACGTCGCCCTTGTCGAAGCCAGCCGCGAGGCCGACCGGAGAGTCGAACTCGAGACCGAACGCACGTACGCGGAGCGCGGGCGGAGGGACGGGGCGCCGGCGACGCGCCTCGGCCGGGCCGACCCGGTGCAGGACCCGATGCGCGAGCCGGTGGGCGCGCTCGGGATCCATCCGGAACAGGAGCCAGCGGAGGGGGGGCCACAGCATGGGGGGCGCTTTCTACCCGATCTGTGCGCGGATGTCTGTCCATCCTGACCTGGACGTGGACGTGGACGTGGACCTGGACGTGGACCTGGACGTGGACCTGGACCTCGACCTCGACCTGGACCGGTCCAAGACCCGGTCAGGCCGCGCGGCACTCCCAGACTCAGAGCGTCTTCACCATCACGATCGCGTCCTCCTGTTCCTCGGCGTAGTAGTTCGGCCGGATCCCGACCTGCCGGTAGCCGATCGCTCGGTAGAGCGCGAGCGCGGGCTCGTTCGAGCGGCGCACCTCGAGGGTGGAGATGCGGCACCCTCGGCGGCGCCCCTCCCACTCGGCCGCCTCCATGAGCGCTCGCCCGACGCCGCAGCGCCGCGCCGCGAGCGCCGTGGCGACGTTCAGGACGTGCACCTCGTCGTGGACGAGCCAGAACACGATGTACCCGACCACCGGCCCACCGTCGCCCGCCTCCGCGAGCAAGAGCTGGGACCAGGCGTGCTCGAGCTCGCGCTCGATGAGGTCGCGCGACCAGGGATGGAGGAAGCCCTCCTTCTCGATCTCCATCACCCGTCCGACGTCCTCGGCGCGGGCGCGCCGGAACGCGAGCGCACCGGGGAGCGGAGCAGCCGGATCCGCGGGGCGGCGCATCAGGGGCCCTCCCCGTCGCGCAGCGATCCGATGACCCGGATGTCGGCGCGGGCGCGGAGCTCGGCGAGCAACTCCCGGACGTGCGCGGTGGCCCGCTCCTCGGCGAGCTGTGCGCGCGCCGCGTCCCGCGCGGCGCTCGGCGCGCCGTCGACCCCGCGCGCGCGCAGCCAGCCGTCGACGTCGTCCTCGCGCACCCGCGCCACGCCGATGCGGCTCTGGACGTAGCGCTGCACCCGAACCATCCGCGCGAGCGTCGCGAGGAGCTCGTCCTCCGAGAGCTCCGCCCGCTCGAGGAACCGCTCGTACTGCGGGAACGACGGGAAGCGGTCCTGGAACCGCCGCAGCTCCGCGAGGAGGTCGTCGCGGTTCACCTCGTCGAGGCGAAGCTTCGCCGCCTCGTCGGCGACGAGCATCTGATCGAGCAGCCACTCGAGCGCAGCGCGCAGCGCCGCCCGATCGAGCGGACCGGTGGCCGCGGCGGTGGCGCCCCGCGACACGAGCGCGATCCGGGCCTCCTCGACCAGCTTCGTCCGGGTCACGAGCCGCGGCGGGGCCGACGGCGGGCTCCGCACCACCGCCACGACCTCCTCGACGATCTGCTCGCCGCCGGCGGGCACGGCGAGGGCGAGCACGAGGACGACGGCGAGGCCCATGCACCCCATCTTAGCCCGGCTCGGCGAGGCGGGCCCGCCCGGCGCAACGCGATCGTTGACGCCCCCGGTGGACGCGTTACGTTCACCCGCGTGCCGCACCGCGACCTCTACGAGATCCTCGGCGTGTCCCGCACGGCGAAGCCGGAAGAGATCAAGAAGGCGTTCCGCCGGCTCGCCAAGCAGCACCACCCGGACGTGAACCCGGGCAACAAGGGGGCCGAGGAGCGGTTCAAGGAGGTCACCGCGGCGTTCGAGGTGCTCTCGGACGAGAAGCGGCGCAAGCTCTACGACGAGTTCGGCGCGGATGCGCTCCGGATCGGGTTCGACGAGAAGCGCGCGGAGGAGGTCCGCCGGTGGCGCCGCCAGGGCGCCCCGCCCGGCGGCATGCCCTTCGACTTCGGCGACTTCGCGACGGTCGACGTCGGGCGGTACGGCGCCTTCGACTTCGGCTCGATCTTCGGCGACCTGTTCGGCGGGCGTGGGGCGCGCGGGCCGCGCGGGCCGATCCGGTCCCGCGGAGCGGACGCCGAGGCGGAGATCGAGATCTCGCTCCGCGACGCGGTGGCAGGCGCGGAGCGCGACGTGCGGGTGGGCGGGCGGACGCTGCGGGTCCGCATCCCCGCCGGCGTGAGCGACGGCGCCCAGATCCGGCTCGCCGGCCAGGGTGGCCCGGGCCTGAGCGGCGGTCCGGCGGGCGATCTGTTCCTGACGGTGAAGCTTCGCGAGCACCCGCACGTCCGGCGCGACGGGAAGGACCTCGTCGTCGACCTGCCCGTGACCGTCCCCGAGGCGGTGAACGGTGCCGAGGTCCGGCTGCCGACGTTCGAGGGGCCGGTGAGCCTGCGCGTGCCGAAAGGCGCCCAGACGGGGATGCGGCTCCGGCTGCGGGGCAAGGGCCTCCCCGACCTCCGCGGCGGCGCGCGCGGCGACCTGTACGCCGTCGTCCAGGTGGTCCTGCCGGCCGAGAGCGACGCGCTGCGGAAGGCGGCGCGCGCGCTCGAGCCGCTCTACGAGGGCGATCCCCGGGCCGGCATCTCGTTGTAGAAGGTGCGCATGGGACTGTTCGGACTGTTCGGGTCGAAGGAGGAGCGGGAGAAGTCCACGCTCCGCAAGCTCTCGAAGAGGCTCACCGAGCGCTACGGCCCGCCGGAGAACCGCCAGAAGGCGATCGAGCAGCTCGGGGAGCTCGGCACCCCCGAGGCGCTCGAGACGCTCTGCCTGCGCTTCACGGTGCGCGCCGACACCGGGATCACGGACGACGAGGAGAAGGAGACGACCCGCCACATCCTCGTGGACGCGCGCGAGCGCGCGATCGGCCCCATCGAGCGGTTCGTGGCCGGGCACGAGGACGGGATCGCGTGGGGGCTACGGGTGCTCGCGGAGGTGGCGCCCGCAGAGAAGGTGCTCGAGGTGGTCGTTCGCGAGCTGGCCCGCCTCGGCCGGACCTACACCCGCGATCCCGAGAAGAAGCTCGTGCTCCTCACCTGGCTCCGCGAGCACCACGCCGGCGCGGGCGGCGCCGAGGTCGAGGCGGCCCTCCTACCGCTCCTCGAGGACTTCTCGGACGATGTCCGGATCACGGCGGCGCGGGTGCTCGCGGCGCTCGCGCCGGGAGATCCTGCGCGCGACGCGCTCATCCGGCTCCTGCTTCGCGACCGCGACAACGCGAGGGTCCGCGGCGAGGTGCTCGAGGCCCTCTCGCAGCTCGGGGCGGACGTGAAGGGCCACCGCCCGAGCGTCGAGGCGCTCCTCGTTGACCCCTTTTTCCTCGACCGGGAAGGGCGCGTAAAGAAGCGAGGGTAACGGCGCGCCGCGCCGGGCTAGACTCCCCTCGTGACCGAGCCGCGCGAGCCAGGGCCGTCGGAGCACCGCGTCACGGCGGCGATCCAGGGCGAGGGGGCGCCCCCTCCCGAGCTCCCGCCGTCGCAGCCGCCCGCTCCCGCCCGCAGCCTGGTCTCCCGCTGGTTCGAGCCGGTCCGGGTGCCGCATGACGCACCGGCCGAGCTGCGCGCCATCGCGGCGCGCGGGACCCTCGTCTTCGTGATGCGTTCCCCGTCGCTCCTCGCCTTCCTGTACCTGCGCTGGTTCCTGCGGCGTGCCGGCCTGCCGCCGCTCCGCGCGGCGCAGGGGTTCCACGGCTTCCTCGGATGGCTCGCGCGCGTGCGGCGCTCGCGCCGCGCCTTCGAGGAGGCGCTCGCGGCGGGCGACGCGGCGGTGGTGTTCCTCGGCCGCCTGAACGCCAAGGACCCCTTCGCGGAGCTCGTCCGCGTGCAGCGCGATCTCTTCCAGCCCGTCCTCCTCGTCCCGGTGCTCCTGGTGTGGAGCCGCCGTGCCCAGAAGCTGAAGCCGTCGATCTGGGACGTGCTCTACGGCTCGCCCGAGGCGCCCAGCACGTTCGCGAACGCGATCGCTTTCCTCCGCAACTACCGGCGGGCCTTCTTCGACGTAGGCCGCCCCGTCGACCTGAAGGCGGTCCTCGTCGAGCGCGCGCAGGAGCCCGACGCGGTCCTCGCGCGCAAGGTCCGCGGCGTCCTGCACCAGCACCTCGCGCGCGAGCTCAGGACCGCGGTCGGTCCGCCGCTGAAGGCGCCGTCGCGCGTGCGCGACAAGGTGCTGCGCGACCGGGGGCTGCGCGCGACGCTCGAGGCGGTCGCCCGCGAGCGCGGGCGCGACCTCGCGCCGATCGTCGCCGAGGCGGAGAAGGACCTGCGCGAGATCGCGAGTCGGTACGACCCGCGCTTCGTCCAGCTGCTGCGTCCGTTCCTCGCCTGGATCTTCCGGCGGCTCTACACGAGCATCGAGGTGGACGAGGACGGGCTCGCGCGAGTGAAGCGCGCCGCCGCAGGCGCGCCGATCGTCCTGTGTCCGAGCCACAAGAGCTACGTGGACTTCCTCGTCCTGCCGCTCGTCCTGTACGACCACGGGATGACGTCGCCCCACGTCGCGGCCGGCATCAACCTCGCCTTCTGGCCGTTCGACGGCATCGCCCGCCGCGGCGGGGCCTTCTTCATCCGGCGCAAGGTGAGGGGCGACCGGGTCTACACCGCGGTCCTGCGCGCGTATGTGAAGCACCTCCTGCGCGACCGCTTCCCGCAAGAGTTCTACGTCGAGGGCGGGCGGAGCCGGACCGGCAAGCTCCTGTTCCCGAAGACCGGCCTCGTCTCGATGCAGGTCGACGCCTGGCTCGACGGCGCCGCAGACGACGTCGTGTTCGTCCCGGTCGCGATCGACTACGAGAAGCTCATCGAGGCGTCCTCGTACGCGAGAGAGCTCGCGGGAGGCGAGAAGGAGCGGGAGAGCCTGCGCGGGCTGCTCGGGGCGGCGCGGGTCCTCCTGCGGCGCTACGAGCGGCTGTACGTCCAGTTCGAGGAGCCGATCTCGCTGCGCCGCGTGGCGGAGGAGCGGCTCGGGGCCGGCGCGGCGAGCCTGTCGGTGGATGACGCCTGGGGCGGGGAGGAGGCGCGGGCGGCCGCCCCGGCGCTCGAGGCCGGACGGCGCGACGCGGCCGCGGAGGCAAAGCAGCAGCTCGTGCAGAGTCTCGCGAATCGCATCGCGTATGGCATCAGCCGCGCCGTCACCGTCACCCCCGTCGGGCTGGTCGCGGCCGCCCTCCTGTCCCACGTGCGGCGTGGCCTCGGCGCCGCGGAGGTGACGCGCCGGGTGGAGCTCCTGCGGTATATCGCCGCAGAGGGCGGCGCCCGGTTCGCGCGCGGTCTCGCCGGCGCACCGTCCGACCCGCTCCAGCCGGGGCCCATTGCGGACGCGGTGCGGCGGCTCGAGGCGGGCGGCCTCGTCCGTGCCGCGGTCGCCGCGGGCGAGACGATCTACCAGGTGCCGGACGACAAGCGCCCGGTGCTCGACTACCACCGCAATGCGGTCGTCCACCGTTACGTCGCCCCCGCGCTCGTGGCGGCCGCGGCGCGCGCAGCAGGGCCCGACGCCCAGATTGCGGACGTTCGCACGAAGGCGCTCTGGCTCTCCCGCCTCCTGAAGCTCGAGTTCATGTACCGGGTGGGCGCGAGCTTCGAC
The DNA here is from genome assembly GCA_963721145.1 of uncultured delta proteobacterium. Taxonomy (GTDB): domain Bacteria; phylum Myxococcota; class Myxococcia; order Myxococcales; family Anaeromyxobacteraceae; genus Anaeromyxobacter. The sequence goes on from CAVRIC010000003.1 coordinate 16,111, forward strand.
CAGATCTTCGAGGAAAACCTCGCGTTCCTCGGGCGCATCCGAGCGCTCGTGCGCGACGGCGAACAGCTCCGTCCCGGCGCCGACGCGGCCACGCTCGCATTCCTCGCCGAGATGATCCGGCCGTATCTCGAGGCCTACCGGCTCGCCGCGGTGACGGCGCTCGAGCTCTTTGCCGAGGGGCGGACGGGCGGCCCCCCCGATCGCCGCGCTCTCGTGCGCGAGGCCCTCGAGCAGGGGCGTGCCGCCTTCCTCGCGGGGGCGATCGCGCTGCGCGAGTCGGTCTCGAAGGCCACGCTCGAGAACGCGGCCGAGTGGCTCATCACGCAGCATCTGCTCACCGAGGAGGGGGGCAAGTTGGCCCTCGCGGACCGTGACGCGCTGCGCCGCGTCGTGGACGGGATCGCCCCGCTCATTGCCGCCTGAGAGACCGCGGCGCGCCGTCAACGTGGACGGAATTGCTCCTCTTCGCGCACCCGCGCTAATCTGCGCGTTCACCCGCGCAGCAACCAAGCAGTTCTACCCGCACCGTTTTTCCCGTGCAGAGAAGCTCCAGGAGGCTGATCGCAATGTCCGACCGGATTCTCCACAAGGCCCTCAAGGCCAAGGTCATGAATGCCGAAGAGGCGGCCGCGCTGATCCCGAACGGCGCCGTCGTGGGCATGAGCGGCTTCACCGGCGCCGGCTACCCGAAGGCCGTCCCGGTCGCCCTCGCCAAGCGCGCCGTCGAAGAGCGGCTGCGCGGGAAGCCCTACCGCCTCGACGTCCTCACCGGCGCCTCCACCGGCCCGGAGCAGGACACGGCGATGTCGATGACGGAGGCGCAGCGCTTCCGCTTCCCGTACCAGGGCGACGCGGTCACGCGAGAGAAGATCAACGCTGGCGCGATCGAGTACCAGGACATGCACCTGTCCCATGTCGGGACGCTCGTCCGGTATGGCTACTACGGGAAGGGCCGGGCCGGGACCGCCATCGACTTCGCCGTCATCGAGGTCACGAAGATCCGCGAGGACGGCTCGCTCGTCTACGCGTCGTCCGTCGGCGGCAACAACGTCTACCTCGACCACGCCGACAAGATCATCCTCGAGGTCAACGAGTGGCAGGACGAGCGGCTCGAGGGGATGCACGACGTCTTCTCGATGAGCTCGAAGCACGGAGAGCGCAAGCCCATCCCGCTCCTCACCGCAGACGGCCGGATCGGGTCGCCCTACCAGCAGATCGACATCTCCAAGGTCGTCGCGGTCGTCGTGACGAACACGCCGGACCGCAACGCGCCCTTCAAGGCCCCCGAGGACGTCCACAAGAAGATCGCCCAGAACATCCTCGGCTTCCTCGACGGCGAGGTGAAGGCGGGCCGGCTTCCGAAGAACCTGACCCCGCTCCAGTCGGGCGTCGGCAACATCGCGAACGCGGTGCTCGTCGGCCTGAACGAGGGCCACTTCGAGAACATGACGAGCTACACCGAGGTGATCCAGGACGGCATGCTGGACCTCCTCGACTCCGGCAAGCTCAAGGCGGCGTCCGCGACCGCGTTCTCGGTCTCCCCCGAGGGCCAGATCCGGTTCAACAAGAACATCGAGCGCTACCGCAAGCAGATCATCCTGCGCCCGCAGGAGATCTCGAACAACTGCGAGGTCATCCGGCGGCTCGGCTGCATCGCGATGAACGGGTTCGTCGAGGCCGACATCTACGGCCACGTGAACTCGACCCACATCGCCGGCAAGGGCATCGAGAACGGCATCGGCGGCTCCGCCGACTTCGCCCGCAACTCGGCGTACACGATCTTCATGTCCCCCGCGACCGCGAAGGACGGGAAGATCTCCGCGATCGTGCCGTTCGCGTCGCACATCGATCACACCGAGCACGACGTGCACGGCATCGTGACCGAGTTCGGGTTCGCCGACCTGCGCGGCCGCAGCCCGAAGGAGAAGGCGAAGGAGATCATCGAGAAGGCGGCCGCCCCGGAGTACCGGCCCATCCTGTGGGACTACTTCAAGCGCTCCCTCGCGAATCCCAGCGCCGGCAAGCACTCGCCGCACATGTTCGAGGAGGCGTTCGCCTTCCACACCCGGTACCTCAAGACCGGGGACATGCGCCCGAAGAAGTAGCCGGCACGCACCTGGCTCACCCGACGGCGGTCGCGGCGACGCGGCCGCCGTCGTGTTTTGCGCGCCCGCGCGCCCTCTGCGGTTAAGCTCCCCCGCATCATGTCCCAGCTCGAACTCGCGAAGGCGATGGAGACGGCGCGGCGCGCCGTGGAGGCGGCGTCCGCGGCGAGCCTCGCCCACTTCCGGCGCGGCGTGCGGGTGGAGGTGAAGCCCGACCGCACCCCGGTGACCCAGGCGGATCGGGACTCCGAGGCGGCGATCCTGGCGGTGGTCCGCGAGGCCTTCCCCGATCACGGCTTCCTCGGCGAGGAGACCGGCGCGCACGCGGGCTCCTCTTCCACGCGCTGGATCGTGGACCCGCTCGACGGCACGAAGGGCTTCACGCGCGGGCGAGGCTTCTGGGGGTCGCTCGTCGCGCTCGAGCACGAGGGGCGGATCGCGGCGGGCGCGATGGCGCTCCCCGCGCTCGGCGAGACCTACTGGGCCGCGAAGGGGCTCGGCGCGTGGATGCGGACCGGAGACGCCGCGCCGATCCGGCTCCACGTCTCCGGCATCGGGTCCTGGTCCGACGCGACCCTCTCGTTCGGGGAGCCGCACGTCCTCTTCCGGCCCCCGATGCTCGAGCGGCTCGCGGCGCTCGCCCTCTCGGCGCAGGCGGCGCGCTGCTACGGCGATCTCGCCGGCTGCGCGCTGGTCGTGCAGGGCAAGGCGGAGGCGTGGGTCGAGGCGGGCGTCCAGATCTGGGATCTCGCCCCGCTGCAGATCCTCGTGGAGGAAGCGGGCGGGACCTTCACCGACCTCGACGGCCGGCCGACGCACGCCTCCGGGAGCTGCGTCGCATCGAACGGGCTCGTCCACGCGCACGTGCTGCGGGCGCTGGCGGGGAGTTGATGGCGACGCCTCACCCGAGCCATTCCGGATTCTGCGTCGTCCCGTCGTAGTCGGTCGTCGTCTTGTAGCGCTCGCTGACGCCGCCGCCGGCGCTTCCGGCGGTGCGCGCGAGCAGATCCGAGACGTCGCGCTCCGCCATCGGCTGGAACCCGGTCGCGAGCCGCACCGCCTGCTGCACGCGCTCGACGGAATCGCAGCCGGTGATCACGGTCGCGACCGGCAGGCTCATCGCGTACCGGAGGCACTCCTCCGCCGAGGCGATCCCCTCGTACACGATCCGAGCGTCGGCCATGGGCTTCATCCCGAGCGGCCCGATCCCGGCGTCCACGAGCCGCGGCAGCACCTGATGCTCGAAGCTGTCGAAATGTGCGTCGAGCACGTTGAGCGGCATCTGTACGGTGTCGAAGCGGAACCCGTGCGCATCGGCGGCGTCGAGCATGGCAAGGTGCATCGCAGGGGACTTGTGGCCCGTGAACCCCACGAGCCGGACCTTGCCGGCCTGCTTCGCGGCCGCGAGGGCCTCGATCGCGCCGCCGGGGCGGAAGCTCCGCTCCGGGTCCTCGGGGTGGATCACCTCGTGGAGCTGCATGAGGTCGATCCGGTCCGTGCCGAGGCGCGCGAGGGACTCGTCGATCTGCCGCGCCGCCGCATCCCGGGTGCGACCGTCGATCTTCGTCATGAGGAACGCGCGCTCGCGGTAGCCGTCGCGGAGCGCCTTCCCCATCCGGCGCTCGCTCTCGCCGTCGTTGTAGTCCCAGCAGTTGTCCAGGAACGTGATCCCTGCGTCGATGGCCGTCCGCACGATCCGGACGCTGTCCTCCTCGGAGAGTCCGGCGCGCGCCATGTGCCAGCCGCCGACGCCGACGACGGAGACCGCCTCGCCCGTGCTCCCGAGCTTCCGCCGCGCGACCCCGGTGCTCGCCGCCATCCCGCCCGTCCCGGCTCCGGCGCAGCCGACGGCCGGAGCCACCGTGGCCGCGAGCGCGAGCCGCAGGAAGTCCCGTCTCGTCATCGCCGCACCCGCCGGAAGGATGCGGACGGGTCGGCGTCCAGGCAGGCCCGGAGAGCGGCCGCGCGGTCAGGCGCCGGTCCGGCGGAACAGATCGACCACCGCGCCGGCGCGACCGGCGACCCGCGCGCGACCGCGCGCCCATTCCCGCAGCGCCTTGATCTGCTCCTCGTACGTGCGGAAGAGCGACACCACGTCCTGCGCGACGCGCCGGAGGTCGCCCGTCTCGATCTCGCGCCCCTCTGCGTAGGCCCGGTGCAGCGCGCCCACGACGATCTGCTCCAGCTCGGCCCCGGAGTAGTCGGCGCACAGGTCGGCGATCGCGGCGACGTCGACGTTCGCCGGGTCGCGCCCGCGGCGGCGGAGGTGGAGAGAGAGGATCTCGCGGCGCGCCTCCGCGTCCGGCAGGTCGACGAAGAACAGCTCGTCGAATCGCCCGCGCCGGAGCAGCTCGGGAGGGAGGCGAGAGACGTCGTTCGCGGTGGCCACCACGAACACCGGCCCCTTCCGCTCCTGCAGCCACGTCGAGAACGCACCGAGGAGTCGGGCGGCGCGCGGGTCGGCGCCGTCGGCCGGGCTCGACCCTGCGAATCCCTTCTCGATCTCGTCGACCCACAGGGCGACGGGCGCGAGGGCCTCGGCCGCCTCGAGCGCGCGGTGCAGGCTCTCCTCCGCCCCGGTCGCGCCGAGCACGCGCGGGAGGTCGAGCCGGAGGATGGGGACGCCGAGGCTCGCGGAGGCGGCCTTCGCGGCGAGCGACTTCCCGCACCCCTGGACGCCGACGAGCAGGACGCCGCGCGGCGGAGGGAGCCCGTAGCGAGAGGCGTCGGGATCGAACGCGAGCGCCCGCTCCGCCATCCAGCTCTTGAAGCCGGGCAGCCCGCCCAGGTCCTCGGGGCGCTCGGCGGACTCGACCAGCTCCAGGCCGAGATCGCGCGCCAGGAGCCGCTTCTTCTCGGCGGCGATCACCGCCGCGCCCGCGTGGCCGAGCGACGGATCGCGCCGCAGCGCGCGCGTGAAGGCGCGCCGCGCCTGTCCTTCGGAGAGGCCCCGCGCGGCGACCAGGGCCCGGTGGCGAACCTCCGGCAGGACCGCCGAGGGCTTCTTGGGATGGGCGAGGCCGGCCTGGACCGCGTCGAGGAGCGCCGCGAGCTCGCCGTCGTCCGGCAGCGGGAGCCGGAGCACCGCCGTGTCCGAGGCCAGCCCCTCGGGCAGCTCGAGGCGAGGTGCGACCATCGCGAGGCAGCGCCCCTCGCCCGCGAGGGCGGGCAGCGCGTCGCGGAGCTTGCGGGCGACGAGCGGATCGCGGAGCGCGACGTGGAAGTCGAGCGCGACGACGAGGATCGGCGAGGGCGCCCGCACCAGCGCGTCGATGAAGGCGCCCGGCTCGCGCGCGCCCGGGGCGATGCCCTCGAGGCCGCGGTGCGCGGACCAGACCACGGCGCGCCCATCGAAAGCGCGCGCCGCCGCGTCGCAGACCGAGACGGCCCGCTCCTCCTCGCTCGTGACCAGATAGACGAGCGGCGTTCCCGCGGACCAGAGCTCGGCGATCTCCTGGACGATCGCGCTCACGGCGTCCCCTCGGTGATCGCCACGGGCTCTCGCCCTGCGGCGAGCGCCTCCCGGCGGGCGGCCTTCGGCCGCGGAACCCGTCCGCTCACGGCGTCCCTTCCACGTCTGCGGTTGCCCGCATCGCCTCCTCGAACGAGGTCACGCCCGCCGCCACCTTGCGGATGGCGTGCTCGCGGAGCGATCGCAGGCCGTCCTGGCGCGCGGTGCGGCTCAGCACCTCGGGGGTCGCGCCCTCCGCGATGAGGTGGCGGAGGCGCGGGTTCACCGGGAGCACCTCGAAGATGCCAGCCCGACCGTAGAACCCGGTGTAGCGACACTTGGTGCAGCCCTGGCCGCGCCGCGCCAGGAGCTTGCCGGCGTGGTCCTCGGGGTGCGGCACGCCGAGGGCGTGGACCTCGTCCGCGGTGAGTGGAACGTCGGCGGTGCACGAGGGGCACACCTGCCGCACGAGCCGCTGCGCGACGACGCCCGGTGAGGGTGGCGGCGACGAGGAAGCTCGGCACGCCCAGGTCGCGCAGGCGCGCGATCGCCCCGATCGTGTCGTTGGTGTGGAGCGTGGTGAGCACCATGTGGCCGGTGAGCGCGGCCTGCACCGCCTGCGAGGCGGTCTCCGCGTCGCGCACCTCTCCCACCATGACGACGTCGGGGTCCTGGCGCAGCACGTGGCGGAGCGCCTCGGCGAAGCCGGTGCCCGTCTTCGGATTCGCTGCGATCTGGTTGAACTCCTCGTGCACCATCTCGATCGGATCCTCGATGGTGACGACGTTCACCTCCGGCGAGGCGAGCGCCTGAAGCGCGGAGTAGAGCGTGGTGGTCTTGCCGCTCCCGGTCGGACCGGTGACGAGCACCAGCCCGTGCGGCCTCAGCAGCCAGCGCTCGAACGTGTCGCGCTCGTCCGGGAGGAACCCGAGCTCGGAGAGGTCGCGAACCAGCACGTTCGGATCGAGGACCCGGATCACGATCTTGTCGCCGAAGGTGGTCGGGATGGTGGAGACGCGCAGCTCCATCTCGGTGTCGCCGCGCGCGGTCCGGATGCGCCCGTCCTGCGGCCTCTTCAGCGAGATGTCGAGCCGGCTCATGATCTTGAACCGGTTCGCGATGGCCCCGTGGACCGCCTTCGGGATGCGGTGGATGGGGTGGAGCACCCCGTCGATCCGCATCCGGATGATCGACTCCTCGCGCCGCGGCTCGATGTGGATGTCGCTCGCCCGCTGCTCGAAGGCGTAGTGGAGCAGGTACTCGACCGCCGCGACGACCGGCTCGGAGGACGCCTCGAGCGCGTCGATCCCGGAGAGGTTGACGAACTGCTCGAGGTTCGCTGACGTCGGGCGCCGCCGGGCCGCCCTCGAGCTGGTCCGAGGCGTCGGAGATCTGCTGGCGGAAGCCGTAGACCTCGGCGATGGCGCGGTGGATGTCGGAGGGCGCCGACAGGACCGGCTCGATGTCCGCGCCGGTGAGCCCGCGCAGGTTCTCGAACAGCTCTCGATCGAACGGGTTCGCCGCCGCGACCACGAGCGCGCCCTTCCGCTTCTCGAGCGGGAGCACCCCGTGCTTGCGCGCGAACGGCCGCGACAGCGTGCGGGTGATGAGCTGCGCGTCCAGCTTGAGCGGATCGATCTTGCGGTACGGGATCCCGACGACCTGCGCGACGACCTGTGTCGCCACGTCCTCGTCGACCACCTCGCTGTCCCGCCGCGCGTCCGGGAACTTGAACGAGGCGAGCACCTCGACCGGCGACAGCTCCGCCCGCCGCAGCGCCCGCCCGCCGCTCCGGGAGGTGTGATCGCGGAGGAGGCGCGCCCGCTGCACGTTCTCGCGGGCGAAGGCGGTACGGCGCTGATCGTCCGTGAGGATCCCCTCCTTCGCGAGGAGATCCGCGACGTACTCCAGCGTGTAGTCGGTCGCGCGAAGGGTCCTGGGCACCGCGCGGAAGTGTACCGCGGCGCCGCCGGGGTCAGAAGTTCCGGGCCGGCCGCTCGGTGTGCGATATCAGGCGCTTCGAGCGCCTTCAGCGCCGCCGCGCCTTCGGGACGGCGCGGGCGGGGGTCCTGCGCCGCACCGGGACCGCCGGCGCCGGAACGCCCATCAGCCGCTCCCGCTCGCGGTCGTAGAGCCGGATCGCGTCGCGCAGCACCTGGAGCCCCGCCGACCGCCCCTGCGGCTCCGAGACGAGGACCTTCTTGTTCTCGAGCGCCTTGTAGTCCTCGAAGAACCGCTTCAGCTCGCGCAGCCTGTGGGCCGGGATCTCCGACACGTCGGAGTAGTCGGCGTAGGTCGGGTCGTCGGCGTGGACCGCGATGAGCTTGTCGTCCTGCCCCTTCTCGTCGCGCATGTTCATCACGCCGATGATCTTGGCCCGCATGATGGCGAGCGGCAGGATCGCCTCCTCGCACAGGACGAGCACGTCGAGGGGATCGCCGTCGTCGCAGTAGGTGCGCGGGATGAAGCCGTAGTTCGCCGGGTAGTGGACGGCGGAGAAGAGGATGCGATCGACGAGGAGGAGCCCGGTCCGCTTGTCCAGCTCGTACTTCACCTTCGAGCCGGTCGGGATCTCGATGATCGCAGGGATCGCGTCCTCGATGAACCGCGGCAGCTCCACGTCGTGCCATGGGTGGTACGCCACGCCGCCTCCCTGAGCTAGATCCCGGACCCGTGCGAGTGGCGCTGATCGCGCACCTCGGCCTGCGTGACCCGCGTCCCGGGCGGCACGCTCGACGTGAGCCAGACGTTGCCGCCCACCGACGACCCCTTCCCGATGGTGATCCGGCCCAGGATCGTCGCGCCCGCGTAGATGACGACGTCGTCCTCCACGATGGGGTGGCGGGGGATCCCCTTGATCGGGTTCCCCTGCGCGTCGAGCGGGAAGCTCTTCGCGCCGAGCGTCACGCCCTGGTACAGCGTGACGTTCCGCCCGATCACCGCCGTCTCGCCGACCACGACCCCGGTTCCGTGGTCGATGAAGAACTTCTCGCCGATGGCCGCGCCGGGGTGGATGTCGACGCCAGTGAGGGCGTGGGCGTGCTCGGTGATGATCCGCGGGATGAGCGACACGCCCAGCACGTGGAGCTCGTGGGCGATCCGCTGGTTCGTGACGGCGAAGATGCCCGGGTAGGCGAAGATCGCCTCGTCGCGGCTCTTCAGCGCGGGATCCCCCTCGTAGGCGGCCTCGACGTCCGAGCGCGCGAGGGCGCGGATGGTCGGGACCTTGGCGAGGAACGACTTCGTCACCTGCTGGGCGGTCTGCGAGCAGTGATCGCACGTCTCGTAGTCGTGGCGGGCGCCGAAGGCGACGGCGCGCCGGACCTGGTCCTCGAGGTGCCGCATGGCGCGCGCGAGCGTCGCGCCCACGAAGTAGTGAAGGCTCTCGTCGTTCAGATCGCTCGTCCCGAAGTAGCCGGGAAAGAGGACCGAGCGCAGGTCCTCGACGATCCCGATCACCGCGTCGCGGGCGGGCAGGACCATCCGCCCGCCGGGGAACTGGCCCAGCTCCTTCGCGTCCTTGCACAGCTCGTCCACCACCGGGGCGAGCGCGACCAGGTCGATGGCGGGAGTCTTTGCGTCGGTCACTTCGCCTCCTCGAACAGCCAGGTCGAGAGGTACCGTTCGCCGGTGTCGGGGAGCACCACCACGATGAGCTTCCCCTCGTTCTCCTTGCGACGCGCCACCTCTCGCGCGGCCCACGCCGCGGCGCCGCACGAGATGCCGGACAGGATCCCCTCCTCCTTGCACAGGCGCCGCGCCATCTCCCCGGCGTCCTCGTTCGACACCTGGATGACCTCGTCGAGGAGCTTCGTGTCGAGCACCTTCGGGACGAACCCGGCCCCGATCCCCTGGATCTTGTGCGGGCCGGGCTTTCCACCGGAGAGGACGGGCGAGTCCTTCGGCTCGACCGCGATCGCCTTGAAGGACGGCTTCCGCTTCTTGATGACCTCCGCGACACCCGTCACGGTCCCGCCGGTGCCGACGCCGGAGACGAGGATGTCCACCTTGCCGTCGGTGTCGTTCCAGATCTCCTCGGCCGTCGTCCTGCGGTGGATCTCCGGGTTCGCGGGGTTCTCGAACTGCTGGAGGATGAGGTACCGCTTGTCCTCGGCGGCGAGCTCCTCCGCCTTCTTGATGGCGCCCTTCATCCCCTCGGCGCCGGGCGTCAGCACGAGCTCCGCGCCGAGCACCGCGAAGAGCTTGCGACGCTCCATGCTCATCGTCTCGGGCATGGTGAGGATGAGCTTGTAGCCCTTGGCGGCCGCCGCGAACGCGAGGCCGATGCCGGTGTTGCCGGAGGTGGGCTCGATCAGGATCGTGTCCTTCCCGATCTTGCCCGACTTCTCGGCCGCCTCGATCATCGAGACGCCGATGCGGTCCTTCACGCTCCCGGCCGGGTTCCGCATCTCGAGCTTGGCGGCGACCGTCGCCTTCGCTCCGTCCATGACGCGGTTGAGCCGCACGAGCGGCGTGTTGCCGACGGTCTTCGTGATGTCTTCGGCGATGCGCATGTGGTTCACCTCGGAGCCGGAAGGTTAGCAAACACGGGCCGAGCCCGGTCGACGATCGAGCCGCTTTGTTAACCGGACCGCGCCGGCGTCGCCACGCGCGCCGGCGGCGGCGCTCGTACGACGTGTTTGACCAGGTCGTACTAGGCCGGGTCTTGCGCCTCCTCGGCGAGGGCCGCGTCGATCTCGGACTCCGTCACCACGCCGGCGTCGGCCGGCGCGGTCGGATGGGCGTCCGCTGCGACCTCCTCCGGCTCCGGGGCGGCGGCGCGCTGCGCGAGCGGCGCGTCGGAGTGGAAGAACTCGTGAACCGCCTGGGCCTGCCTGGGCCCGAACCCCTCGACCGCGGCGATCTCCTCCACGGTCGCGTCCCTCACCCGGCGCAGGCTCCCGAAGTGGCGCAGCAGCGCACGCTTCCGCCCCTCGCCGATCCCCGAGATCTCCTCGAGCACGCTCTGGAAGTTCCGCTCGCGGCGGAGCTTTCGGTGGAAGGTGATCGCGAAGCGGTGCGCCTCGTCGCGGAGCCGCGCGAGGAGGAACAGCTCCGCCGAGTTCTGGCGGAGCACCACCGGGTCCTTCCGGCCCGGCAGGAACACGCGCTCGGGGCTTCGAGCCAGCTCGGAGACGAACCCGCGATCGCGCGTCTCCGCCGCATCGGCGACCGCCGCCGCACGTCCCCGGCGCGACCTCGCGCCGACGACGCGCGCCGCGCCCAGCGACGGATCTACGAGCCGGCTCTTCGCGAGACCGATCATCTCGACGAACGGCGCGCCCGGGATCCCGGTCACCGGCGAGGTGGACACGCCGGCATCCTTCGCCGCGGCGAGCGCGGCGTTGAGCTGCCCCTTCCCTCCATCGATCACGACGAGCTCCGGGAACTGGCCTTCCCCGATCGCGCGCCGGAGGCGCCGGGTGATCACCTCGTGGAGCATCGCGAAGTCGTCCTGCCCCGCGACCCCCTTCACCTTGTACCGGCGGTAGTTGGCCTTGTCCGGCTCGCCGTCCTTCATCGACACGCCCGACCCGACCGCCACCGCGCCCTGGAAGGTCGAGATGTCGTAGCACTCGATCCAGCGCGGCGGCCGCACGAGGTGGAGGCTGCGCACGAGCGCCTCGACCGCCTTCTCGCGCCGCTCGTCCTTCTCGTGCCAGCTCCGGAACCCCTGCTCGGCGTTCCGCGCCGCCACCTCGAGGAGGTCGGCCTTCGCGCCCCGCTGGGGCGTGAGGATGCGGACGCGCTTCCCGCGCCGCTCCGCGAGCACGTCCGCCAGGGCGTCGGACGCGGCGGGCTCGACCGGCACGAGCACCTCCTCCGGCGCCGGGTTCTGCTCGTAGTAGAGCGACAGGAACGACGAGAGGATCTCGTCTTCCGGGAACTCCTGCTCGCGGAACGGGTAGCTGCGCGACTCCTGGAGCTTGCCGCCCCGCATCGACAGCACCTGCACGACCAGGTCCGGCCCCTCGCGCCACAGGCCGACCACGTCGCGGTCGGCACGGTCCGCCATGAGGACCCGCTGCTTCTCGAGGCTCCGCTCCACCGCCTGGAGCTGATCGCGCAGGCGCGCGGCGTCCTCGTACCGCATCGCGCCGGCCGCCTCGTCCATGCGCGCGCGGAGCCGCTCGACCAGCTCCGTCTCCCGTCCCTCCAGGAACTCCACCGCGTCCTCGACCGACTGCCGGTACTCCTCGACGGGCACGTCGTACACACACGGCGCCGGGCAGCGCTGGATCTGGAAGAGGATGCACGGCCGCTTGCGGTGGTCGAGGACGTGGTCCGTGCAGGTGCGGAGCTGGAAGTGGCGGTTCACGATCCGGAGCGTCTCGCGGATCGACGAGGCCGAGGAGTACGGCCCGAAGGTCCGCGCGCCGGCGACGCGCTTCTCCCGGGCGCGCCGGACCTCGAGGCGCGGGTACGGGTGGCGCTCGTCGAGCCTGAGGACGATGAAGTCCTTGTCATCGCGGAGGCGCACGTTGAAACGCGGCCGGTGCTTCTTGATGAGCTCGTTCTCGAGGAGGACCGCCTCCTTCTCGGAGCGGGTGACGATCACCTCGATGTCGCCGAGCAGATCATCGAGGAGCGGGACGAAGATCCGATCGTCACCGCGCCCCGCGTCGAAGTACTGGCGGACGCGCGCGCGCAGGCTCGCCGCCTTCCCCACGTAGACCACCTCGCCCCGGCGGTCCTTCATGAGGTAGCAGCCCGGTTCGGCGGGCAGCTCGGCGAGCGTCTTGCGGAGGGCTGGATCCATCCCGCCCCTGGGATAGCGCGAATCGACGCCCCCGCCCACTCCGCGATGGCTCTGGAGCGCTGGCCCCCCGCCGTCCGGTCCGGCGACGCTACGGGACGCAGGTCTCGGTCGTGCAGTCGCCCCCCGAGAGCGCGGTGCAGACGTCGGTCTGGAACCCGCACACCGGCACGTCGAAGGTGCCCGAGACGCGCCCACCGTCCGAGAACGTCACGTCGGCGCTCCCCGTGACGCGCGCGCTGACGGTGCCGATCGTGATCGTCCCGCCCGTGGCGGTGGGCGTGCTGGGGGGCGTCGCGCAGGCGGCGTCGGTCTTCGTCGGGACGACCTGGGCGACGGTGATGTTCCCCTGCGCGTCGGGCGTCGGCGTCGTGGCGCTGATGGTGTACGTACCGGGCTGCACGGCGGACGCGGTCCCACCGATCACGTTCGCGCGGACGAGCAGCAGGTTCACGAGCGTCGCGTTCGCCTTCGTCCCGCACGTCTTGTTCTGCGTGACGAAGTCGCAGAGCCCCGAGAAGCTGCCGAACCCCACGACGAGGCCGGTCGCGCTCGCGGTCGTACCCTCGAACGAGCAGGACGCCTGTGACAGCACGAGCGCGCTCGCGTCGACGGGCGTGAAGGGCTGACCGAAGATGGTGCCGGAGAGCTTGGGAGGGGTGGACGCGGCGGGCGTGTTGTCGTCGGAGCTTCCACAGCCGGCGACGACGAGGGCGGCGGCGGTCGCCGCGGCGAGCGAACGGAGCATTGGGGTCCCCTTTCGGCACCCGCCGGGTGGCGGGCCGCCGAAGGAAAGCTAGCCGTCGGCGGCGCGCACGCACCGGACGACCGCCCGCTCCACGGGCGACAGCCCCCGCTACCGCCTCCGCCGGCGCTGCTGCGGCCGGCGTGTGCCGCGCAGCTTCCCGAGCGCAGCCGCGCTCGCGACCGCGCCCGAGCCGAGGAGCCCCTTCATCCCTGCCGCCTTCGCGGGGAGCCCGAGCTGGAGGTCCTTCAGCGCCAGGATCCGGTCGCGGAGCTGGGCCGCCTTCTCGAAGTCGAGCGCCTGTGCCGCCTCGCGCATCTCCTGCTCGAGCGCGGCGACGATCTCCGGGACCTGCTCCGGCCGGTACTCCGCCCCCTCGTCGGCGGCGAGCGGCACCGTGACCCAGTCCGCGTCCACGATGGCCATGCCCAGGTCCGTGATGTTGCGCCGGACCGTCTGCGGCGTGATGCCGTGCTCGGCGTTCCACGCCCGCTGCTTCTCGCGCCGCCGGTTGGTCTCGTCGATGGCGCGGCGCATCGACTCCGTGAACGCGTCCGCGTAGAGGATGACGCGCCCGTTCACGTTGCGGGCGGCGCGTCCGATGGTCTGGATGAGCGACACCGCGGAGCGGAGGAACCCCTCCTTGTCGGCGTCGAGCACCGCGACGAGCGACACCTCGGGGATGTCGAGCCCCTCGCGGAGCAGGTTGATCCCGATGAGGACGTCGAACTCGCCCCGGCGGAGATCGCGGATGAGCGCGCTCCGCTCGAGCGTCTCGATGTCGCTGTGCAGGTACCGGCACCGCACGCCCACGTCGGTGAAGTACTCGGTGAGGTCCTCCGCCATCCGCTTCGTGAGCGTGGTGACGAGCACCCGCTCGTGCGCCTCCGCGCGGCGGCGCACCTCGCCGAGCAGGTCGTCGACCTGCGTGCCCACCGGACGGACCTCCACCTCGGGGTCGACGAGCCCGGTGGGGCGGATGATCTGCTCGACGACGACCCCCTCGGCCTTCGCGAGCTCGTACTCGGCGGGCGTCGCCGAGACGTAGATCGCCTGGTTCACCAGCCGCTCGAACTCGTGGAACGCGAGCGGCCGGTTGTCGAGGGCGGACGGGAGGCGGAAGCCGAACTCGACCAGGGTCTCCTTCCGCGAGCGATCGCCGCGGTACATCCCGCCGATCTGCGGGATGGTCTGGTGGCACTCGTCGATGACGAGGAGGAAGTCCTTCGGAAAGTAGTCGATGAGGCAGGGCGGCGGATCGCCCGCCTTCCGCCCCGAGAGCCAGCGCGAGTAGTTCTCGATCCCGGGGCAGAACCCCATCTGCTCGAGCATCTCGAGATCGAACATCGTCCGCTGCTCGAGCCGCTGCGCCTCGACGAGCTTGTTCGCGCCTTGAGCTCCTGCAGCCGCTCGCGCAGCTCGTCGCGGATGCCGTCGATGGCGTGCTTCCGGGTCTCCGGCGCCGAGACGTAGTGGCTGTTGGGGAAGATGGCGGCCTTGTCGAGCTCGGCGAGCGTGACGCCGCGCAGCGGGTCGAACTCGTGGATCGACTCGACCACGTCGCCGAAGAACTCGATCCGGATGGCGCGGTCCTCCTCGTAAGGCGGGAAGACCTCGATGGTGTCGCCGCGGACCCGGAAGGTGCCGCGGTGGAAGTCGACGTCGTTCCGCTCGTACTGGATGTCGATGAGCGAGCGGATGAAGCGATCGCGGAGGAACTCCTGTCCGCGCTCCACCTGCTGGAGCAGCCCGTAGTACGCCTCGGCGGTGCCGAGGCCGTAGATGCAGGAGACCGACGCCACGATGAGCACGTCGTTGCGCGTGAGCAGCGCGTGCGTCGCGGCGTGGCGCATCCGGTCGATCTCGTCGTTGATGGACGAGTCCTTCTCGATGTACGTGTCCGACGACGGAACGTACGCCTCCGGCTGGTAGTAGTCGTAGTAGCTGACGAAGTAGTGGACCGCTGCGGCGGGGAAGAGCTCCTTGAACTCGCCGTAGAGCTGGGCGGCGAGCGTCTTGTTGTGCGCGATCACGAGCGTCGGGCGACGCACGTCCGCGACGACGTTCGCGACGGTGAACGTCTTCCCCGACCCGGTGACGCCGAGCAGGACCTGGTGGCGGTCGCCGCGACGGAGCCCCGAGACGAGCTCCTCGATCGCGCGCGGCTGGTCGCCGGTCGGCTTGAAGTCGCTCTGGAGGTCGAACGCCACCGACGGACTCTAACGCGGGAGGCGCGCCCGTTCAGCCGCGGCATGCCGATCCGTCGCGGCGCGGCGGGCCCTCGACGGCCCGGGAGCGCGTAGGATGACGCCCATGACGCGTCCCTTGACCGCCGCCGCGCTGCTCGCGGCGCTCGTCGCCGGCACCGCCGGCTGCCCCGCGGAGAAGCACGAGGACACGTGTCCGTCCGGCCAGACGTTCTGCGCCGGGTGCCGCGATCCGGCCTCGTTCCAGACCGATCCGAGCAACTGCGGAGCGTGCGGACTCGTCTGCGGAACCGGGACGTGCGTCGGGGGCGTGTGCCAGTGCGAGGGCTGGACCTCCTGCCCGGGCCAGAACCCTCGCTGCAGGGACACCCAGAACGATCCCGCCCACTGCGGCACGTGCGGGCTCGCCTGCACCAAGCCCGGCGCCGGCTGCGCCGGAGGCGCCTGCGGGTGCTACGCCCCGCGCCCGGACGATTGCGGGACGCTCTGCACCGACTGGACGACGGATGCGCAGAACTGCGGCACGGACGCGACGGCGTGCGGAAACGTCTGCCCGCTCACGAACGACGTGTGCGTCGGCGGCACGTGCCAGTGTCCGGCGTCATTGCCCGACACGTGCCCCGCGGTCACTCCGACGAAGTGCGTGAGCCTCGCGAACGACCCGCAGAACTGCGGCACGTGCGGGAACGTCTGCGCGAAGACGAACGAGGTGTGCACGAGCGGAAGCTGCGCCTGTCCGGTCGCGCTCCCCGACACTTGCGGAACGGCCTGCGTGAGCTTGGCGAACGATGAGCAGAACTGCGGCGCGTGCGGCCTCCAGTGCGCGACGGGCGCCACCTGTACTGCGGGGATCTGCAATTGCCCGACCGGTCAGTCCGTCTGCGGCACGGCGTGTGTCGACCGCGAGACGGACGAGCAGAACTGCGGCACGTGCGGGACCGTCTGCCTTGCAAGCGCGACGTGCACGACGGGGACCTGCCAGTGCCCTGCGGGCCCGCAGGCCGGCTGCGGCGGCGCGTGCTGCGCGGGCGGCACCGCTTGCTGTGGCTCCGCGTGCCCGCCCGAGCATTCCAACGGGCTCGGCCAGACCTTCTTCCACTGCAACCCGGTCGGCACGCTCACGCTCGACAGCGCCAGTGCCGCCGCCCAGGCATGGCGCGCGACCTCGATCAACCAGTACACCGGGTTCCAGATGGGTGGCTGCCTGACCGACGCTTGCCTCGGATGGCAGACCGCGAACGCGTGCGCCGTCTGGTGCTACGGCACCGACCCCCTGGGCGGCCACGTGAACCTGAACACCATCAGCAACGGGTGCTTCTGCCCGAGCGTCGCCAGCCCGACATGGAACTGACCCGGCGGGTCCTCCCTCGTTCGCGCTCGACATTGTTTGCGGTGGCGACTACTTTACGGCGGTCCCCACCGCCCGTACGGCACGGGATCGTACGGGAAGTCGGTCCCGTATCGAACACGAAGGAAGAGTGCAGCGATGGCCAGTGGTGCCGTGAAGTGGTTCAATGATGCGAAGGGCTTCGGTTTCATCACCCAGGACGGCGGTGGCGAAGACGTGTTCGTCCACCACACCGCGATCCAGTCGCGACGGCTTCCGCAGCCTGCAGGAGGGGCAGCGGGTCGAGTTCGAGGTGAAGAAGGGTCCGAAGGGCCTCCAGGCCGCCAACGTCAGGCGGTCTAGCCCGGTCGCCTTCGCAGTGACGACGGAGGCCCGGCCGCTCGGCCGGGCCTTCGTCTTTCCGAACCCGATCCACCAGGAGCGAGTCGATGGCCTTCAATCCCGGGCACCGAAGCGACAGAAGGAAGCGAAGCGCGCCGCGACAAGCAGCGCGAGAAGGACGAGAACCGCGAGCAGCGCAAGCAGGAGAAGGTCGATCGCGGCGACCTGCCCGGCTCGCGCCCGGCGAGGATCCGGACATCGCCGGCATCATCCCCGGCCCGCAGCCGCCGCTCGAGTAGCCGGCCCGGGCGGGCAGCTCACTCGGCCACCTCCCAGGTCGTCCCGTCCGGCCCGTCCAGGAGCGCGACCCCGCCGCCCGAGCAGCTCGTCGCGGATGGCGTCGCCGCGCGCGAAGTCCTTGGCCTTCCGCGCCTCCGCCCGCTCCGCGATCCGCGCCTCCACCTCCGCGCCGTCGATGCCGCGCCGCGCCGCCGCCCGGGAGCGCAGCGCCGCGAGCGCGGTGGCCGGCGGGCGCTGCAGGAGGCCGAGCGTCGTCCCCACCGTCCGCGGACGTCGCGCGCGAAGGCGGCCAGCGTCGCCCGGTCCGCGGGGATCTTCTTCCCCTTCCGGTCGGCGAGCGCGTTGGCGGCGGTGAAGCGCCTCGGCGAGGATCGCGAGCACCTGGGGAGTGTTGAAGTCGTCGTCGAGCGCGCGGCGCGCGTCCTCGACCAGCGCACCGCCCTCTCCGGCGGGCGACGTGCCGTGCGCGAGCCGGTCCGCCTTCTCCAGCGTCTCGTAGAGGTAGCGCGAGCCGCCGCTCCGCCTCGTCGAGGATCACGTCCGAGAAGTTGATCGGGTTCCGGTAGTGGGTCCCGAGCAGGAAGAGCCGCAGCACCTCGGCGTCGAACTTCGCGAGCACCTCGCGCATGGTGAAGAAGTTGCCGAGCGACTTCGACATCTTCTCGTTGTCGATCTCGACGAAGCCGTTGTGCATCCAGTAGCGCGGCGAAGGTCTCCGCGCTGCCGGCCGTCGCCGACTGCCGCGACCGACTGCGCGATCTCGTTGGTGTGGTGCGGGAAGACCAGGTCCTTGCCGCCGGTGTGGATGTCGAGGCGGTCGCCGAGGTGCTTGCGAGCGTCATCGCCGAGCACTCGATGTGCCAGCCCGGGCCGCCCCTCGCCCCACGGGCGAGTCCCAGCGCGGCTCGCCCGGCTTCGCCGCCTTCCAGAGCGCGAAGTCGAGCGGGTCGCGCTTGGCCTCGCCGGGCTCGACGCGCGCGCCGGCGAGCAGGTCGTCGAGGTTGCGCTTCGCGAGAGCGTGCCGTAGTCGGGGAACTTGCGGACCGCGTAGTAGACGTCGCCGTTGCCGGCGGCGTAGGCGAACCCCTTGCGCGACCAGCAGCCTCGATGAGCGCGACGATCTCGCGGGACGTGCTCGGAGACCCTCGGCGCCACGTCGGGGCGCAGGCAGCCGAGGGCGTCCATGTCCTCGTGGAAGGCGTCGCGCGAAGCGGGCCGCGAGCGCGACCGGGTCCTCGCCCCGCTCGTTGGCGCGCTTGATGATCTTGTCGTCCACGTCGGTGAAGTTGCGCACGTACTTCACGCGCGTAGCCGCGCGCGCGCAGGTGGCGGACGACCACGTCCCAGACGACGTAGCAGCGGGCGTGGCCGACGTGCGACGCAGTCGTAGACGGTCGGGCCGCAGGCGTAGAGGCCGATCTTCCCGGGCTCGAGCGGCGACGAGCTCGCGCTTCTGTGCCGTGAGGGTGTCGTGGAGGACGATGGGCATCGCGTCGGTCCGGTCAGTCGACGAGGCGCTTCACGAGCGCGCGCAGGTTCACCGCGAGCGAGGAGGACGAGGATCGCCGAGCCGGCGACCGGGAGCCACTTCTTCCGCGGGCGCTCGCCGTCGCGCAGGACCAGCCCAGGCGCTCGCCGAGCGACGCGCCGCGGCGCCGCATCGCGGCGACCACCTCCGCGTAGTCGCCGCGGGTGCGCGCAGGCAGCAGCCGCCCCTCGAAGACCGGCGGCCCGCCGCGGCCTGGCCGATCGACGAGCAGGTTGGTGCCGGCGAGCCGCCCGACGGTGCGCGGGCTGCCCGGTCCGGGCCTCGGTGACCGGCACCGCCTGCGACGAGCTCGCCGCGGACCTGCACGAGCCGGTTCTCCCGCGCCCGCTCGAGGTGGTACGTCCCGGGCCCGCCGAGGTCGATCGGGTCGCGCGACGAGCAGAAGAACGCGACGTCCGGCCAGAGGTCCCAGAGGAGCCAGGCGGCAGAGGCCGAGCGCGATGACGGCCAGGGCCGGGCTCCGCGCGAGGAGCGACGACGTCGCCCGCCGCGGCGGCGGCTCCGGCTCCGGCGCCGCAGGAGGCGCGGGCGCGCCGGGGGAGGCGTCCTCGCCGCGCCGGTCGGTCACCGCGCTCCTCGCACCAGGAGCGCCACGGCGTGCGCGGCGATCCCCTCCCCGCGCCCGACGAAGCCCATCCCCTCGCCGGTGGTCGCCTTGACGTTGACCTGCGCCGGCGAGACGCCGAGCGCCTCCGCGAGCCGCGCGCGCATCTCCTCGGCGCGCGGCGCGATCTTGGGCCGCTTCGCCGCCAGCGTCACGTCGGCGTTGCCGACGCGCCAGCCGCGCTCGGCCGCCTTGCCGGCGATCTCGCGGAGCAGGACGCAGCGAGGAGACGCCCTTCCAGCGCGGGTCGGTGTCGGGGAAGTGGCGGCCGAGGTCGCCCAGCCCCGCCGCGCCCAGGATGGCGTCGCCGATGGCGTGGGCGCAGACGTCGGCGTCGGAGTGGCCGAGCAGCCCGTCGCCCTCGAACTCGACGCCGCCGAGGACGAGCCTGCGCCCCGGCGCGAAGCGGTGGCTGTCGTAGCCGACGCCCATGGCCACCGGCGCCTCGAGGAGCGGCCCGGGCCCGGGCCACGTCCTCCGGCCCGGTGATCTTGAAGTTGCCCGGCTCGCCCGGCACCAGCGTCACCGGGGCGCCGAGCCGCTCGACGAGCGCGCACTCGTCGGTCGCGGCCGCCGCGGCCGCGCCCGGCCGTCTCGAAGGCGCGCAGCAGCAGGTCGCGCCGGAAGCCCTGCGGCGTCTGGGCCAGCCAGAGCGTCGCGCCGGTCGAGCGTCTCGGCGACGCGGGGGTCGTCCTCGCCGGCGGCCCGCTTCACGGTGTCGGTCACCGGGAGCGCCGCGAGCGCCGCGCCGTCCCGCGCCGCCGCCTCGGCGACGCGCGCGGCGAGCTCCGGGGTCGCGAACGGGCGCGCCGCGTCGTGGACCAGCACCACGGCGCTCCCCTCCGCGCGGCGAGCCCGTTGCGGACCGAGTCGGCCCGCGCGGCGCCGCCGGCCACGGCGCGCGCGGGACGGCCGAGCCCGGCAGAGCTCGGCCGCGCCGCGGGACTCCTCGCCGGGCGGGACCACCACCACGATCTCGTCGACCAGCGGGCACTCGGCGAGGGCGCGCGCCGCGCGGCGCAGCACCGTCTCGCCGCCCAGCGTCGAGCCACTGCTTCGCGACGCCGGCGCGCACGCCCGAGCCGCCCGCCGCCACGATGCCCCCACCCGCTCGCCGCGGATCATCGCGCCTCCGCCGGCCTGGCATCTTCCGTGCTGCACGCCTGGAACGATGCCCGCCGCACCGCTACGGTCCTGGCGCCCCGGAGACGCGACCGCCGCGCGGACCCGGGTCCGTGCGGCGGTCGCCATCGACCTGCCCCTGCGCGCGCGCGCCGGGGCGGCCGTCAGCAGTTGAAGATCTTCTTCAGGTCCGTCTCGACGTCCTGCTCGTCGCAGTCCTTGGCGATGGCCAGCTCCTTGATGAGGAGCGACCGGGCCGTGTCGAGCATCTTCCGCTCGCCGAAGGAGAGGTCCTTGTCGGAGCGGAGCAGGTAGAGGTCGCGCAGCACCTCGGCGATCTCGAAGACCGCTGCCGGTCTTGATCTTGTCCATGTACTCGCGGTACCGGCGGTTCCAGGTCGTCGAGTCGACCGAGACCTCCTTCTCGCGGAGGATGGAGTAGACCTTCCGGACGTCCTTCTCGCCGATGATCTCGCGCAGGCCGACCGAGCCGACCTTGTTCATCGGGATCATGATCTTCATCCCGTTCTCGAGGATGCGGAGCACGTAGAAGGACTGCCGCTGGCCGGCGACCTCCTTGTGCTCGATCCCCATGACCTCGCCGACGCCCTGGCCGGGGTAGACTGCCTTGTCCCCGACCTTGAAGCTCGGGGACGCCTGAGTAACCTGGATAACGGACATTCCTTCCTCCGCTCCCTGAAGCCCGTTCGCCGACCGGCACGGTCGACGGAGGGGCGGGAGCTTGGTCGCGGGAGACTACCACAGTCACCCGACCCGATCAATAACCCCCGGAAAACGCTGGCTGTTCTGCGCGCCCCATGTGGGGCAAGGCAACACGAGCGGTGAAGTCTGCGCACCCTCTCGTGGGGCCCGCGCTCGGGCTCGTGGCGGGCGTCACGCTCGGGCTGCACGGCGTGCGGTTCCACCCCGCGGGGTTCGCTGGGCTTGCCCTGGTGCTGTCCCGCCCGCTCGCGCCCGCCGCATTCGTGTGCGCGGGGTGGCTCCTCGCCCGTCCCGCCGTAGCACCGCCGCCGGAGCCGCCCCGCGATGTCGCCCTGGAGGGGCGGATCGTCTCCGTCCCGGACCGACTCGGGGACCGCGTCCGGTTCCTGCTGCGCACCCCGGACGGCGCGCTCCTCGATGTCTTCGCGCCTCCGGAGCCGTGGCCGCTCGCCCTCGGGGACCGGGTGCGCATGCGCGCCCAGGTGAGGTCCCCGCCCCGGGCCCGGAACCCGGGCGGGCGCGACACGGCCGGGCGGCTCGCCGCGAGCGGCGTCGTGCGCCAGGCATTCGGCGCGGGTCCCGCCGTCCGGGTCGACGCGCCGTCGCCGCTCGCGGTTCTCGAGCGTGCCCGCGAGCGGTTCGCGGAGGCGGCGGACCGGACGCTCGCCGCCCGCGAGGCCGCGCTCGTGCGGGCGATCGCCACGGGCGACCGTTCCGCGCTCGATGCCCGCACGACGACCTCGTTCGCGCGGAGCGGCCTCGCCCACATCCTCGCGGTCTCCGGGCTGCACCTCGTCGTCGTCGCGTTCGGGCTCGAGCGGATCCTGCGCGCGCTCCTCCTCCGCGTCGACGCCATCGCCGCGCGGGTGGACGCGCGCCGCGCTGCGGCGCTCGCGATCCTGCCGATCAGCGCCCTGTACGCGGTCGCCACCGGCGCGAGCGTCCCCGTCCTGCGTGCCGCGATCGCGGTGGGCGTCGCCGCGGGCGGAGTGCTCCTGTCGCGAGAGGCGAGCGCCGCGAACGTCCTCGCCCTCGCGGGCCTCCTCCTGCTCGCCGTGGACCCCGGGACCGCGCTCGACCCGTCGCTCCAGCTCACGTTCGCCGCCGTCTCGGGACTCGTGCTCTGGTCGGGCCCGCTCCGGCGAGCGATCCCGATCGCGTCGCGCGCCCCGGCAGCTGGCGCGCGTGGCTCGTCGAGCCCGTCCTCGGCGGCGCGTGCGCCACCCTGGCCGCCTCCGTCGCGACCGCGCCGGTCCTCGCCTTCCACTTCCGCCAGCTGCCGGTCCTCGGGATCGCCGCCAACGTCCTGGCGATCCCCGTCGGCTCCGCGCTCACCGCGATCGCGACCCTGGCCGCGGTGGCGGCGGCCGGATCGGCGACCCTCGCGACCCCTCTGCTCGTCGCGGCGCGGCCCCTCGCGACCGCGCTCCTCTTCCTGTCCGACACGGCGGCCGCGCCGCGCTGGGCGGATCCTCGCCGTCGCGTCCCCCGGGCTCGCGGGAGCGGCGGGGTTCGTCGCCACGGCGCTCGCGGCGGGGCGGCTGCGCGGCGCGAGGCGCATGGCCGCCGCCGGGGCCGCCGCCGCGTTCCTGCTCCTCCCCGGCCCGCTCCGCGCGGCCGCGGCCCGCGCGCGCGGCGGCCTGGAGGTCTGGTTCGTCTCGGTGGGCCAGGGCGACGGCGCGCTGCTGCGGCTCCCGGACGGCAGCGCCGTCCTCGTCGACGCGGGCGGAGCTCCCGACGGCGGCGCGGACCCGGGCGCCCGCGACGTCGTGCCGCTCCTCCGCGACCTCGGCGTCGCTCGCCTCGCGGCGGTGTTCGTCTCGCACCCGCACCCCGACCACGTGCTCGGGTTCGCCGCGGTGAGCGACGGCGTTCCCGATCGATCTCGCGTTCTCGAACGGCGATCGCGGCGACGGGACCGCGCGCGACGTCCTCGCTGCGCTCCACCCGACCGTGCTCCTCCCCGGCGACGGCTGGCAGCGCGCCGGGGTCCGCTTCGACGTGCTCGGCGGGCCCCGCGAGCGGTTCGCCGCGAACGACGCCTCGCTCGTGCTGCGGGTCTCGTACGGGGACACGGCGTTCCTGTTCCCCGGCGACATCGAGGCCGACGGTGAGGCGGCGGCCGTGGCGCGCGGCGCCCTCGCGGGCGGACGTCGTGAAGGTCCCGCACCACGGCAGCCGCCGCTCGTCGACGGCGGCGTTCGCCGCCGCGGTCCGCCCCGTCCTGGCCGTGGCGAGCGTCGGCGCCGCGGAACCGGTACGGGTTCCCGCACGACGAGGCGATCGCACGCTGGCGCGAGGTCGGCGCGCAGGTCCTCCGGACGGACGAGGGAGCGGTCCGCCTCCTGTCCGACGGGCGACCGCGTCCGCCGCGTGCCTGCGGGCGCTGCCCTCGACCCCCTGGCGATCTCGGCGGGAGCGGACCCACGCTTGCGGCGTGCGCATCGAGGACGTCGATCTGATGGAGGTCGACCGAGCGCCTGCGGCGGCACATCCTCGAGGGCGAGCCGCCGGTCGGGTACCTGCGCGGCCGCAGCTACTTCCGCGACGTCCTCGTCGCCGAGCTCAAGCTGCTCCGCGCTCGAGGCCGAGACGCTCGTCGACACGCTCGAGATGAACGGGTACATCCGGTTCATCGGCGACCCGTCCGTGCGCTCGCGCGCCGAGAGCCGCTGGGACATCGATCCCCACGTTCCGTAGCGGGCGCGGACGGGCGAGCGCCCGGCGGACCCGCGCCGGGCGCGAAGCCCGCCTCGCCGCTCGCCTCTTGCGCCGGCACGAAAGTTGGACGGGAGTGAGACGTGCCCGTCCTCGCCGTCCACCGGCCCGGCCACCCTCCCGAACGACGCGAGCTCGTCGCGCCCGTCGCCGCGGGGGGATTCGCATGCGGACGGCCTCCACCTGCCCGGCTGCCCGCCCTCGGCGCTTCGGCTCTCGCCGTGCGGAAGCAGCCTCGTCATCGAGGCGGTCGCCTGCGGGATCCGCGTCGCCGGCCGGCCGATCCACCCCGGGGGCGCCGCCTGCTCCGCGCCGGAGAGCGTGCCGAGCTGCTCGGGATGACCCTCTCGCTGGAGCCGGTCCCGGCCGGCGGCCCGACGCGCGTCGCGGCGGGAGCGCTGGTCCGGGACGCCGCAGGCGGCGCCGCGCCGATGGCAGGCCCGCACCTCGTGGTGCTCTCGGGGCCCGCGGCCGGTGCCCGTCACCTGCTCCGCGCCGAGCAGACGATCGGCCGAGGCCGCGGCGCCACGATCACCATCCCGGACGCGCAGGCGTCCCGGGTGCACGCGCGCATTCGCCTCGACGGCCGCGGGGCCACGGTCGAGGACCTCGGCTCGAAGAACGGCGTCCGCGTGAACGGGATCCGGATCGAGCGGAGCCGCTGCGCGATCCACGCGGCGGACGAGATCGTCATCGGCGAGACCGCAGTCGCGCTCCAGGACCTCCCCGGTCCGGACGCTCCGGGGCCTCGTCGCGACGGCACGCGACGCGTCCGCACCGCGTCCCACCTCCTCGCCGCCGCGCTCCTCGCCCTCTCGGCGGCGGCGCTGGCGCTCGCCGCGCGTTGACCCGGTCCTTCCGACCCGTCGACCGCGTCTAGGCCGTGCGCGGCGTGAGCGCGGCCCGCTCGAGCAGCGTCTCGAACAGCTCGCGGTGGCGCGCAAACAGGCTCGTGAACTGGATGAGGCCGCGCCGCGTGAACACGGCGTACACCCGACCTCCGACCCCCTCTCGGACGACGATGTGGAGGATGTCCTCGAAGGGAACCGGCCGCCGCCGGAGCGCTGACGCCGCGACGATGCCGTCGCGGGTGAGCGTGATGGACGAGCGGGCGTACAGGATCGAGGACGCGACGAAGAAGCCGGCAAACAGGGCGGCCCCCAGCGCCGCGGTGCGCGGCGTCCCGGGCGCCCGGAGCAGCGCGACCGCCATCGCGGCCCAGAACGCCGCCGCCAGCGCGACGGCGACCCGCAGCCACAGGCGCGTCCGGTAGGTGCGAACCCCGTCCACCCTCGAACGTTGCGCGCGGCCCGACGGGCGTGCAGCGCGGCCGGGCGGCGGCTCCACGGCCGACCGGACGGGCGCAGCCGCCGCTGGCTACCGCAGCTGCTGGGCCCGCTTCGCCGCGATCGCCCGCAGCTCCTCCCGGACGTCGCTCCCGCTGCTCGCCGCGTAGCGCTCGTACATCTCCCCGGCGCGCTTCGCGTCCCCCAGCATGCGGTAGCACTCGGCGAGGCCGTACAGCGGCGTCGCGAGATTGGAATCGAGCCCGAGTGCGGCATCGTAGTCCGCGGCAGCATCCCGGTACTTTCCCAGCCCGAACTGCGCGCTGCCGCGGGCCGCGTGGGCGACCGCCAGCTTCGGATCGGCGGAGATGGCGCTCGACAGCTCGGCCGCCGCCTTCGCCCACTCGCGCTTCTCGAGCTGCGCGATGGCGGTCCGGTAGTGCTGAGCTGCGATCTCGCTCGCGGAGGGTTCTGCCGCGACGGCTGCACGCGCCGGCGCTTCGGCGGGTGCGTCCACCTCGGGGGTGAACCGGAAGAGGCGCGGAGCAGGGGCGGCCGGCGCGACCGCCACCGCCGCGGCCGGCGCGCGCGGATCCGGAGCCGGCGGGACCGCTCCTCGCGCGGGCGCGGTCTTCGCGTCCTCGAGCAGCTTCTGGGCCTCGGCGCTTCCGGGATCCGTGGCGAGCGCCGCCTCCGCCTGGGCGATGGCTTGCGGCGCGTACCGCAGCGCGAGATAGGCGCGACCGAGCTTCACGCGGGCAGGTGCGTACGCCGGCTGCAGGTACACCGCGTCCTGGTACGCGAAGAGCGCGTTCCGGTGGTCCCCCGCGAGGAAGAGCCGGTCGCCTTGCCCGAGCTTCTCGATCAGCGCAGCCGAAGGCACCACGGGCGCCGCCGGAGACGCGGCGACGTGGGCAGGCGCGGGGGTCGACGCGCCGGCGGAGCCCGAGCCGTCGCGCTGCTGCGTGCTCGGGGCGGGCAGGCCGGCGGGGTCCTCCCCGAGCGCGGGTGTCGCGAGAGCGAAGAGGAGGAGCGTCGGGGCGAGCGCGCGCATGCAGCGTCCCATCATACGCCAGGGCCGCAGCGCAACCATCTCGCCCGGATCACCGGCGGAAGGGGTTCTCGCGCAAGATGGTCTCGCCGCGGTCCGCTCCCACCGAGACCCCGATCACCTTGACGCCCACGAGCTCCTCGACGCGCTTCACGTACGCGCGGGCCTTCGCGGGCAGGTCGTCCCAGGTCCGGAGGCGGTCGAGGTTCTCGGACCAGCCCGGCAGATCCTCGTAGACTGCCTTCGCCCGCTCGAGCAGCTCGGGGTCGGACGGCATCTCGTCGAGCACCTTGCCGTCGATGTCGTACCCGACGGCGATCCTGATCTTCTCGAACCCGGTGAGGACGTCGAGCTTCGTGAGGGCGACGGCATCGAGGCCGTTCACGCGCGCCGCGTAGCGGAGCGCGAGCGCGTCGAGCCAGCCGGTGCGCCGCGGCCGGCCGGTGGTGGCGCCGAACTCGTTGCCGATCTTGCGCAGCCGCTCGCCGACCTCGTCCTTCAGCTCGGTCGGGTACGGCCCGCCGCCGACGCGCGTCGAGTACGCCTTCGAGATGCCGAGGACGTAGTCGACCGCCTTCGGGCCGAGCCCGCAGCCGACGACCGCGTTCCCGGCCACCGTGTTCGATGACGTGACGAACGGGTACGTGCCGTGATCGACGTCGAGCATCGTCCCCTGGGCGCCCTCGAACAGGAGCGACTTCCCGGCGCGGAGCGCGCGGTGGAGCCAGAGCGAGACGTCCGTTGCGTAGCGTGCGATGCGCCGCCCGTACTCGGCGTATTGCTTCACGATGGCGGCCTCGTCGAGGTCGGACGACGCCCCGAGCCGCTTCAGCTCCTCGCGCGCCGCCGGGCAGCGCTCCTTCACCTTGCGCGCAAGGCGTGCCTCGTCGAGCAGGTCGCGGACGCGCAGGCCGCGGCGCGCGACCTTGTCCTCGTACGTCGGGCCGATGCCGCGGCCGGTCGTCCCGATCTTTCCTTCGCCCGCAGCCTGCTCGCGCGCGACGTCGATCGCCTTGTGCCACGGCATGATCACGTGGGCGTCGAGGGACACGACGAGCTGCCCGTCGTCCTGGAAGGCGCCCTTCGCCTTGAGTCGCTCGATCTCCATGACGAGCACGGAAGGATCTGCGACCACCCCGTTGCCGATGACGCAGGACTTACCCGGGTGCAGGATGCCCGCGGGGATGAGGTGGAGCACCGTCTTCTCGCCGCCCACGACGAGGGTGTGCCCGGCGTTGTTGCCGCCCTGGAACCGGACGACCACGTCCGCGTCCTGGGTCAGCAGATCGACGATCTTGCCCTTGCCCTCGTCGCCCCACTGGGCTCCGACGACGACCACGTTCGGCATGCTCGAGACTCCCTCGGTCGTTCACCCTCGACTGCGGATCGCCCGGCGGTCCGGGGGCCGCGTCAAAGAGCCGCGGCCCGGCGGACGGGCGCGTGCGCAGCGCGCAGGGGCGCACCATAGCAGGGAGGGCGCGCAACGGCTACCGCAGACGCGCGGCACGGCGCCGGCGCGGGGGCCGCCCCCGCCCGTTCGCGCGCTCGAGGGCCTGGGTGGCGAACTCGAGGTCGACCGCGAACCCGATGGCAGGGTCCGGCCGCCCGAAGCGGGCGAGCAGGCCGTCGTACCGTCCACCCGCCGCGACGGCGCTCCCCGCGCCGGGCGCGTAGCCGGCGAAGGTGATGCCCGTGTAGTAGCCGAGCCCGCGGGCCTCGCCGAGATCGACGGCGAACGGGCCGGCGCGGCGGCGGCGCGCGAGGCCGATCGCGGCGTCCACCTCGCGCAGGGCTCCTGCGGTGCCGGGGATCGCCCGCGCGATGGCGCGGCCGCGCTCCAGGGCGCCGTCGCCGTACAGCGTGGCGAGCTCCGGCAGCGCAGCGCGCGCCCGCGGCGCTCCACGGGCGCGGGTGGAGAGGGTCGCCAGAGCGGCCTCGTCCTTGCGCGCGAGGGCGTCCCAGGCCTCGGCGCGAAGTCGCTCCGGCAGCCGGGCGGCGTCCATCACCGCGCTCGCGAACCGGGCGTGCCCGACCTCGACCACGGCGCCGCGCAGCCCGACGCGGTCCAGCGATCGTGACAGGAGCACCAGCGCCTCCGCGTCCGCCGCCGGCCCGCTCGCCCCCAGCATCTCGACGCCCGCCTGGTAGACCTCGCGCGGCCGCCCGGCGCGCGCCTCGCGGACGCGCAGCACCGGGCCGTCGTAGCAGAGGCGGGCAGGCGACGGGAGCGCGTCGGGCCGCGCAGCGTAGAGCCGCGCGATCTGCGGCGTGATGTCGGGGCGGATCGCCACGACCTCGCCCGATCCGGGCTCGACGAACTTCATGACCTCCGCGAGCGCGGCGGGCGAGAGGCCGCGCTCGACGACCTCGAGCCGCTCCAACGTCGGCAGGAACACCCGACGGTACCCGAAGCGGGAGAACACGTCGTGCAGACGGGCGGACAGCTCGGCGAGGTGAGCCGAGTGGTCGGGAAGCAGGTCGCGCAGGCCGGAGGGGAGCGACAGATCGAACGACATTGCGCGGCGGACTCTATCCGAAAACGAGCGCTGCGGGCGCGGCGGCCGCGCCCCCCACCGCCGGCGCCGGATCCGTCAGTGGTGGTACGGATCGACCGGCGGCGGGGCCTCGGGCGATCCTGCCGTCGCGCCCGGCATCCGCGGCGGGGCCGCGCCGTAGGGCGTGCTCGTCCCTGCGTAGCCGCGCTCGTCGCCCATCTGCCGCGCCGCGCGCGCCTCGTCCGTGCGCTGGAGCGCGATCCGCCACCCGAGACCCTTGCCGCCTGCGGCTCGC
Source organism: uncultured delta proteobacterium (assembly GCA_963721145.1). Lineage (GTDB taxonomy): Bacteria > Myxococcota > Myxococcia > Myxococcales > Anaeromyxobacteraceae > Anaeromyxobacter. The sequence continues at coordinate 45,188 of CAVRIC010000003.1, forward strand.
CGGCCGGAGAGCCCCGCGCCCACGACGGCGCCGAGGAGCCCCGCGATCGCCGCGAGCGCCGCTCCGCCCGCGGCCGCGGCCGCCTTCTTCGCCGCGTCCTCGCTCCGAGCCTCGCTCCCGGGCCGCGCGCCCGCGTCGCTTCGCATCATGCGCTGCGCCGGGCCCAGGGTGCCGCTCGCGGCGGTGCCCGCGGTCATGGCGCCCGTCGCGAGCGTCCCCGTCAGGAAGAGCGCGCCGGCGATGAGGCCGATGCACCACACCAGGATGCCGTGCACGTTTGCCGCGCGCTTGTCGTCGTGCGCATCGGCCATCCGGCAGGCGAGCCAGGCGCCGAGCAAGGTCGCGACGAACGGCGTGACGAGCGCCCAGATCGCCGCCGCAGCACCCAGCGCCCCCGAGTCCGCCGGCTCGGCGGCGAATCCGAGCGCTGCCCCGACCAGCCCCAACACGACGTGAGCGGCCACCGCGAGAAACACGCCTGCGATCACCGCGCTCCAGCTCAGCCGCGGAAACGTTCGCCCGCCCGTCGCCTCGCCCATGACAGCCATGGTGTCCGCCTCCTCGTGGGAACGTGCCCCACCCGCTCCAAGCTGCGGACGCCCCGCGCGCGCCACAACCGGAGTGGCTGCCACGCGGGCGGCGGGCGAGCTGCCGCACGTCCCATGTCTGGAGACGTCAGAGCTCGAGGGCCTTCACCGACCGGACGTGCGGCAGGGCGCGCAGCCGCTCCAGCATCTCGGGCGTCGGCGCGGAGTCGACGTTCAGGAACGAGAACGCGCCGGAGCGGTCGTCGAGCCGCGAGAGCGAGATGCGCGCGATGTTCACGCCTGCGGAGGCCAGGGCGGTCCCGAGGTTCCCCACCACGCCGGGCGCGTCGTCGTTCTCGCAGACGATCACGTGGCCGTCCGGGACCGCCTCGACCCGGAACGCGTTCACCCGCACGATACGCGCCTCGCGCTTTCCGTAGACGGTCCCGGCGACGAGCGTCTCGCCCCCCTGACCGCGGACCGTGACCGTCACGAGGCTGGCCCAGTCGTGCGGCTCGGCGGACCGGACCTCGCGCACGTGGATCCCGCGATCCTTCGCGATGCCCGGAGCGTTCACCTCGTTCACCGGCGTCTCCAGGAACCGGCGCAGCAGCCCGACGAGGGCGCGCGCGGCGAGCGGCCTCATGGGGACCGCCGACAGCTCCCCCGCGACCTCGACCGCCACGTCGGTCGGGCCCTGGGGCGCGAGCTGCGCGGCGAGCGACCCGAGCTTCTCCGCGAGGGGCAAGTACGGCGCGAGCTGATCGAGGACCTCCTTGGGCAGCCCCGGCACGTTCACCGCGTTCTGGACGACGCCGTCGCGCAGGTAGGCGACCAGCTGCTCGGCCACTGCGACGGCGACCGCGGACTGCGCCTCCTCCGTCGAGGCGCCGATGTGGGGCGTGCACACCAGGTTGTCGACCTTGAACAGCGGGTGGTCCGGCGCCGGCGGCTCCTTCTCGTACACGTCGAGCGCTGCGCCCCCCAGGTGCCCGGAGGCCAGCGCGTCCGCGACGGCGCGCTCGTCCACGATCCCGCCGCGCGCGCAGTTGACGAGGATCGCCCCCTTCTTCATGCGGGCGAGCGTGTCGGCCCGGACGAGGTGGCGCGTCTGCTCGGTGAGCGGAACGTGCAGCGACACCACATCGGCCTCGCGCCACAGCGTCTCGAGGTCCACGAGGACGGCGCCCATCTTGGCGGCGGCCTCCGGCGTGATGAACGGATCGTACGCGATCACCTTCATCTTCATGGCGATCGCGCGATCGACGAGGACCGACCCGATGTTGCCGATGCCGACGACGCCGAGCGTCTTGCCGGCGATCTCGCGCCCCTGGAAGCGCTTCTTCTCCCACTTGCCCGCCTTCACGCTCGCCGTCGCGCTCGGCACGTGCCGGTAGAGGGAGAGGATCATCGCAAGGGCGAGCTCGGCGACGGTGATGGACGATCCGCCGGGGGTGTTCATCACCACGATTCCCCGGCGCGTGGCCGCGTCGAGATCGACGTTGTCCACCCCGACCCCGGCGCGCCCGATCACCTTGAGGCGCCCCGCCTTCTCGAGGAGCTTCGCCGTGACCTTCGTGGCGCTCCGCACCGCGAGCGCGTCGTATCCGCCGATGATCCCCTCGAGCTCGGCGGGGGGGAGGCCCACCTTCACGTCGACCTCGAGCCCCGCATCCGCGAGGATCCGCACCGCCTCCGGCGAGAGCTCGTCCGACACCAGCACGCGCGACGACATGCCATCCTCCTCCCCGCGTCCGCACGGCCCGTGGGCGCGCGTGAGCGGACGGGGGAGTTAGCCGCGGCTCCCCTCTCCGTCAAGGAACCCGGAGCGCATCCCACAACACCGGCCTGCTGCGGCGCACGCTTCCTGCCTGCGCCGGGCGGGGGGTTACGGGTGCTCTCCTGTCGGGATAGACCCCGGCATCGCCGTCTGTGACGTGCGCGCCAGCGGCCCCCCCTCAAACCGTACTTGCGGATTTCCCGCATACGGCTTCCCTCGATCTTCACCTCCCGCGCCTTGAGTCTGCTGGGCGAAGGGCCGGGGACAGGTTCCACAGTTCGAGCCCGTGTTGCCTGTAGAGCGCGCCTCCCTGCACGAGCGACCATGCTGGCCGGCGGAGCGTGTGTTTCCGTCTCCACCACCGCGCGATGAGGCCGCCGACGTCGTGATCCAGGCTGGAGAGCCGCTTGCGCAGCACCCGGCGGTAGTAGTGCCGGGCTCCTCGGATATAGAGGTTCATTTCCTGGACAAGCTGATCCAGGTCGAGCCCCGTCCTTCGGGTTCTCCGCCGCAGCTCATCGCGGATGCGCCTGCGCGCCTTCTTTCCGATGTCGAGGTAGAGCTCCCCTCGGCGCCAGAAATGCGTGTGCCCCAGGAAGGTGAAGTGCTCCTTCCTGGCGTTCACGATCCGCGTCTTCTCCGCGTGAAGCGTCAGCCCAAGCCGCGACATGAGGTACTTCACCCATGCCATTTCTCGGTCCGGTCGCCGGCGGGTCAGCACGACGAGATCGTCCGCATAACGGATCAGACGACCGTCGAGGCTGCCCGCTTCCACGCGCCTGCGGTAGTTCCGATCGAGGAGGTTCAGGTACACGTTCGCGAGGAGAGGCGAGATGACCCCGCCCTGCGGCGTGCCCTGCGCGTTCCGCTTCGGCCGTCCACCATCGTGCTCGTCGACGATGGGCGCCTCCAGGAACGCCTTCACCAGCGCCAGCATCGCGCCATCCACGACTCGTTCCGCCACCGCCTTCATCAGACGGTCGTGTGGAATCGTGTCGAAGTAGGCCGTGACGTCGGCGTCGATGACCCAGCACATCCCTTGCCCGAGTGCTTCGCGGATGGCGTCGAGTGCCTGGTGCGCGTTCCGCTTCGGCCGGAATCCGTAGGAGTCCCTATCGAAGTCCGCCTCGAAGAGAGGTTCGAGCACCAGCTTCGCCGCCATCTGCACGGCGCGGTCGCGGATGTTGGGAATTCCCAACGGCCGCTCGCCGCCGCCGAGCTTCGGGATGTACACCCGCCTCACCGGACCAGGCCGGTACCGCTTCGCCTTCAGCTCATCGTGCAGCTCCTTCAGCAGCGCCTCGCTGCCGCGCGTCTCGATGTCCTCGAAGGTCTCGCCATCGGGACCTGGGGCTCCGCCGTTCGCCTTGCAGAGCGCGTAGGCGTGGGCCAGCACGTCCGTCCGAAAGACCTTGTCGTACAGTGCGTACGCACGGAAGCTCGGCTCCCTCTTGGCACGTAGGTAGAGCGCCCGTTGCAGCTCCCGGAGCTTCTCTGGGGTTTTTAGTGTCGCCACAATCCCCAGCTCCTTCCTTGCAGGGGTCGCATCTTCGAGTAGAGCCCCTTCCCTCCAGCGGCTTTCGCCGCCTTCGTCGGTACTACGGACTCGTCCGACTCCTCGTCCGGCCCACCCGCCTCGGCTCGCGGCCTTGTGCGTGCGGTCGCGGTCGCTTCACCGCGCCGGTCGAGGCCTCCCGCGTTCAGCGCGTTCCCTTCGCGGCGTGCCGTCCCTGATACCCCGGGAGAGCGCCACCGGCGTCATCGAGACTGCCCGGTGGGTGTTGCCTTCGCCCAATCATCAGAGGCTCGGCCTCTCCGTTGCGTTTACGAGGCTACGTCTGGGTTTGCTGCGCGCTACGGCCCGTCGCTTCGCAGCCGGTGGGTTGCTGCCCACCGGCATCCTGGCCCCGCTTCTGCTGGACGCCTCGCGGCGGCACGCAGGGGACCTCGCTACTCGGATGCTCGATTCATTCGAGGCGGGCTCCTTTCATCCCGCTGAGAACGCGCCGCTTCGCGGCGCACGATGATTCGTCACAACATTTTGCGCGCCACGCTGTGCGCCAGATCGCGGTCCCGCACCGGGGGCTGGGACGGGAGGGCCCTCCCCGTGCTCGGCGACGGACGAATGCGCGACCGGGCGCCAGCCCGGCGTGACCAATGCCGGTGCGCCGGAACACGTACGTCCGTCCGGGCGCGCGAGCAGGGGAGGTCCCTCGGCTGCGCGTAGGCGTCGGCACCGCCGCGACGATGGGTGCGCTGCGGACGGACACGGTCGTCAGTACTTCAGCCGGGCCTGCACTTTGCGTGACAACGGCGCGCCAGATCCGTCACCCCAGCACGGAATCCTTCCCGCGCGCGACGTTGGCACGCACGGAAGTGCCCGGCCCCTGCGCTTCAAGGCCCCTTCGACCCAGCGCCGCCGGTCGGCGCATTCGTCCGTCGCCGAGCACGGCCGAGGGGCCTCCCCGGCCAGCGCCCGGAGGGGACTCGAGAGCGTTCCCGCGGTCCGTACCCCGAGGGTCGGGTCGAATCATCAGACGGGTGCTCTAGGGGCGCAACCCGCCGAGAACGAGCTCGGTCGCTTGGCGCTTCACGCGGTCGATCTGCTCCTCGGTGGCCGCCGGGACGAGGCCCACCACCATTCCGGAGACCGCCAGCTCGAGCGCGCCCAGGATCGCGGTCGCGGCGACCACCGGATCGAGGTCCCCCCGCAGCTCGCCCCTCCCCTGCCCCTGGCGGACCACTTCCGCCACGAGCTGCACCGCGCTCTCGAACGTCTCGCGGGTGGAGCCCGCGCGCAGCGCGTGGGTCGTCCGGGTGACCTCGAGGATCAGCACGCGCACCGCCGCGGGGGCGGTCTTGTAGACGTCGAACACGAACGCGTAGATCCCCGCGAGCTTCTCGGCGGCGGTCCCGGGGCCCGCGTCGATCGCGCGGATCGCGTTGATGAGGATCGCCCATTGCTCGGCGAACACGCTCTCGAGCAGCTCGTCCTTGTTCCGGAAGTAGTGATAGACGAGCCCGTACGCGACGTGCGCAGCGCGCGCCACGTCGGCGATGCGGCACCCCTGGTAGCCCTTCTCGGCGAACACCCGCACCGCGGCGTGAAGGATCGCGCGGCGCTTCTCCGGCTCGCCCTCGGCGCGGCGGCCCTCGTCACGCGGCGTTCGGACCCCGTTGCTCACGCGGCGATTCTCCAATCGACTCCCCCTCGAGGGCAACCCCGGCACTCCGACAAGGCGTCCCTCCCGGGGCATCCAACGGTGCGGAAAGCCGGCGACATGGCGTCTACCGCATGACTGCGCCGGCAAGCCCGGTGAGGTCGAGTGACACGAAGTAGGACACGTCCGTCCACGTCGTCGTGCAGTCGTTGACCCGCGCCGCGGCCGTGATCCGGAAACAGTGGCAGGACGATTCCCAGGAGAGGGTGCCCGAATGCTGCTGCACCTGGAACGCCCCCACCCGCCGTTCCCCGACGCCGCTGCAGCTCAGCACGAACGCGGCGCGCCCGGGAATCAAGGCCTCGTACGCGAGGCGAGCCGGGCCGATGGTGGCCCGGGCCGCCGCCGTCGCGGAGCCCCCTGCCTCGACGCCTCCCGGGCGGATGTCGAACAGCGGATCGATCCCGGCGACGAGCGTCCCGGAGCCGCCGGGCCCGACGCTGACGAACCCCAGCCGGACGCCGTCGCCGCGGCTATCCGCCAGGGAGAGGTTGGCGCGGAGCTCGGTGAAGTTGTCGATCCGCGACGGAATTCTTGGCGGAGTGGCGGGCGTCGGACGGCTTTCCACCCCGAAGAAGCTGGCGCGCGCGTCGGCGCCGAACGGACCCGCCCCGACGGCGAGCGCGGCGAAGGTCTCGGCGAAACGGCCGGCCCGGAGGTCCACGTCCTGCCCGAGCTCCGCCCGCAGGAGATCCCGGCCCCCGGACTCGATCCGGGTCTCGACCGCTGCCCGCAGCTGCTGGAATGTCCCCGGCCTGGCCGAGAGGAGCGACGTCGTGGAGGTCGAGGGATCGAAGGCGTCGTACGCGGGGAACGGGAGCGCTTCCCCCGTGGCGCCCGTACCGACACGCCACTCCAGACGCGGGGCGATCGCGTGGCGCACCGGGCCGAACCGGCGGGACACCTCGGTCTGGACGACGGCGCCCGCGACGCCCCACGCGCTGGCCGCCGGGTCCTTCGCCTCGTCGAACGCGTAGCCCAGCGCGGCGCCGCGCACGAAGGGGGCCACCGTGAGCGCGCCGCCGACGAGGAGGGGCAGCGCGACCTCCGCGCGCCCGTCCGCCCGGGTCGCGGCAGGCCGACCGGTGACGTCGAGCCCTCGCCCGGCGGGGCCGTAGCGCGCCGCGCCGCCCCGCGCCGAGAGCCGCAGCGGTCCCATCGCGGTGGGCACGAGCGTGGCCGCGGCGGAGCCCCATCGGCTCGCGACGCCCACGTCGGCTCCGAGCGGTCCGTATCCTCCGCCAGGAAAGGTGCCGAGGGGGACGATGGTGCCGGGAGCGACGGTACCGTTGCCGGACGGCCGGAGCGGCTGATCGTAGCTGGACGACACCTCGGTCACGATCGCGTCCCGCCGGTGCGAGACGAGCACGTCGGAGCGCCGGTAAGGCACGCTGCGGGCGAGGACATCCGCCGTCATGTCGCGGACCCAGACCGCGTCGCCCGCGAGCCGTACCGCCGCCTCGAGCCGGGTCGCCGCTCCGAGCCGTTGGCCGTGCAGCGCCGTCACCGCCCAGCGATCGCCGGAGTCGCCGCCCGGCTCGGCGTCGAGATCGTCGACCCACGCGAGCTCGACCCGGCCTTCGGCCGCTTCCACCGGAGCCCAGCGCAGCTCGAGCCGCGCGCCGGGCCCGCGCACCGCCGCTTTCCCGCCTTCCACGTCCGAACGGCGGCGCCCGAACGCGTACTCGGGGGTGAGCGTCGCGTCGGCGCTCCGCCCGAGCGTCAGATAGAGCGGCTCCGCGATCGAGAACCCGCTCGCACCGGTGGTGTTTCCCACCACCGGAATGAGGATCCCGGACTGCCGCTCGCCGAGCGGAAGGTACAGCCACGGCACGACGAGCACCGGTACCGGCCGATCGATGAACAGGAATCGCGGCGTGATCCGGACGATGGGCCAGTGGAGGATGGCGCGCTTCCCCGGGATGACGTCCGCCTCCCGCGCGCTCACCTCCCAGGACGGCGCGGCGCCGCCGGGGCAGTCGCACAGCGTGAGGCGCGCGCCGGTGAGCCGCATCCGGCCGTCGGCGGTTCCCCGGAGCCGATCTCCCGACAGCGTGACCCGGTTCCGCCCCGCCCGCCGCGCCTCGTCGGCGCTGCGGAGACCGGACAGGTCGGCCGGCTCGCCCTTCACGAGCGCGAGGACGCCTTCCGCCTCGACCGTCTCTCCGAGCACCGCGCGCACGGCATCGGCGGAGACCACGCGGATCGGGTCGGTGAGGAGGACGCCGCCGGTGGCGCGCACCTCGCCGGTCGTCGGGTCCCAGGACGCCGAGCGGGCGCGGATCACCACCGCGCCGCGCCGGACGACGGCGTTCCCTTCGAGGAGGACGCGACCGGTGGCGCCCTCGTACGTGAGCCGGTCGGCGCTCACCTGGACGTCGCCCGCAACCGCCAGGGTCGGGGACGGAGAGGCGGCGCGGGCGAGGAGCCCTGCGGCCGCGATGGCTGCCAAGGGTGACACGGCGCGCGGATTCTACCCTCGCTTCCGCGCCCGGGGCGGACGACTTCCGCCGGCCGCCGAGAAGGAGCTACCTGTCCGGTGCGGGCGCCGGCTCGCCCGCGACGGGCGGCAAGTCGCCCGGCACAGCCGCAGCGGCGGCCCCTGCGGCGGGGCGCTCGAAGTCGATGGCGAGCATGTCGCCCTCAATCTTCTGCTGGTACGGCACCTTCTGCTTGAGCTTGATCTCGACGACGTAGGTCGACCCCTGCCGGGACGGCGTGATCAGCGCGACCGCCGAAGCGAAGAACGACGTGTCGAGGAAGCGGGCATCGTTGCGCCGGGCGACGCGCGTGTTCTCGAGCTCGACCCGGATCAGGTTCTCCCCCACGTCCTGGATCGTGAACCGCGGCGGCACGCTCGTGCGGAGGAACACGCGGGAGACGCCCGGCATCTGACGAAACCCGATCTCGCGGACCTGCGCGGACGCGGTCGTCCCGGCCTCGAGCTTCGCGGCGGCGATCGCCTCCGCGCGCTGCCGCCTGGCCTCCGCCTTGAGCTCTGCGGCCTCCTGCTTCTTGCCAGCGGCCTCGGCCTTCGCGGCGGCGATCGCCTCTGCCCGCTCCCGCTTCGCCTGCGCCTTGAGCTCTGCGGCCTCCTGCTTCTTGCGGTCCGCCTCGGCCTTCGCGGCGGCGATCGCCTCCGCGCGCTGCCTCTTCGCGTCCGCCTTCGCGTCGCGCTCCTCCTGCTTCTTGCGGTCCGCCTCGGCCTTCGCAGCCGCGATCGCCTCGAGCCGTTCGGACTCCCCCTGCGCCTCGCGAGCCCCCGCCGCGCGCGCCTCGTCGCCCGCCTTCAGCTCCGCGTCGAGCGCCGCGGTCGCGTCCGCATCGCTGGCCTTCGGCTCGGCCTGCTTCAGCGCCTTCGCCTCCTCCTGCGCCCTGCGCGCGTCGGCCAGGCGCGCCTCCTCGGCGGCCTTCAGCTCGGCGTCCCTTGCGACCTTCGCCTGCACCTCGTCCTGCGCGCGCTTCTCCGCCTCGGCGCGCGCCTGCGCCTCGGCCTCGGCCTGTGCCTGTGCCTGTGCCTGTGCCTGTGCCTGTGCCTGTGCCTGTGCCTGTGCCTGTGCCTGTGCCTGTGCCTGTGCCTGTGCCTGTGCCTGTGCCTGTGCCTGTGCCTGCGCCTGCGCCTGCGCCGCCTGGGCCTGGGCCTGGGCGGCCTGCGCCTCCGCTTCCGCCCGACGCTGCGCCTCCTCCTGCTCGCGGGCGCGCTGGGCCGCGGCTGGGTCGGCCTGGGCCACCGCCGTGCGCCCAACGACCGTGGGCTTCACGATTCGCACCACCAGCGAGGAGCCCTGGGCCTGCACGTCGGGTGGATCCACGTCGACGGCGAACGCGATCATGATGCGGGCGATCGAGGTCGCGTCGGACCCGTAGGACAGGTTCTTCACGACGAGGATCAGCTTGTCGTTGATCGGCAGGTCCTCGGGAACGCCCTTGAATTTCGCCTCGGACAGGTCGAGCACGAAGCGCGGCGGATCCGCCATCGAGAAGGTGGTGAAGTTCGGCGGCTTAGAGCCGGTCACCGAGACCACGACCGATGAGCCCTCGTCCTTCACCTCGACCGACGAGATGAGGTTCAGATCTTGGCCGAGCGCGGTGCCGGCGAAGGCGAGGAGTACGGACGCGAGGACGTAGCGAGGACGCATCGGAAGCTCCGGGTGGGAGATTCGCGGCGAGGATAGCACGCGAGGTGCGGACCCCAAAAAAACCCGAGACCTTGCAGGGCGATATCTCCCTACCTCTGGCGGCGCTCGGTCAGGAGCGCCCGCGCCTCGCCGACGAGGTACAGCGACCCCGCGACGCACACGAGCGCTCCGTCGGACGCGGCCTCACGGGCGCAGCGCAGGGCATCCGCGAGCCCGGCGTGCCGGTCGGCAACGACGCCGAGGACCTGCGCGTGCGCGTACACGTCGGTGGACGGGCGCGCGCGCGGCGTCGCGGGGGCGACGAGGTGGAGGCGGCGCACCGCCGGCGCGAGGGCGCGCAGCATGCCGGCGTGGTCCTTGTCCGCGAGCACGCCGAAGACGAGCTCCACCGGACGTCCCGGGTGCAGCTCCGCGAGCGCGGCGGCGAGGGCGGCCGCGCCGTCGGGATTGTGCGCGCCGTCGAGCAGCACACCTCCCAGCTCCTCGAGCCGCCCGGGCCAGCGGGCCGTCGCGATCCCACGCGCGATCGCTTCCTCCGACACCGGGACGCCTGCGCGCGCGAGCTCGCGCAGCGCGGCCGCGGCGAGCGCCGCGTTGCCGCGCTGATGATCGCCCCGCAGCGCCACCGGCCCGTCCCAGCCGGTCCCGGCCACCAGGAACGGGGCACCGCGCCGGAGCGCCGCGGAACGGAGCGTGTCGAGCGCGCCGGGCGGCTGGTGCGCGTGCACCACGGCGGGGACGCCCGGCTTGAAGATGCCGGCCTTCTCGAGGGCGATCTGCTCGACCGTGTCGCCGAGCAGCTGGGTATGGTCGAGCCCGATGCGGGCCACCGCCGTCACCTTCGGCGCGACCGCGGTCGTCGCGTCGAAGCGGCCGCCGAGCCCGACCTCGACGACCGCGACGTCCACCGCCTGGCGGGCGAAGTGCAGGAGACCCGCGAGCGTCGCGAACTCGAAGTAGGTGAGCCGGTCCGCCTCCCCGCCCCGGTCGTGCCAGGGGCAGGCCTCACGGATCGTGTCGATGGCCTCCGCGAGCGCGCCGTCGTCGATGGGGGCGCCGCCCACCGCGATCCGCTCGTTGAAGCGGACGAGATGGGGCGAGGTGTAGAGCCCGACCGAGAGCCCCGCCTCCGCGAGCGCCGCCGCCGCCATCGCGCAGGTCGAGCCCTTGCCGTTCGTGCCCCCGACGTGCAGCACCGGGAACCGGCGCTCGGGCCGACCGAGCGCGTCGAGGGCGCGCTCCATGCGCTCGAGCCCGAACCGCATCGCGAGCGGCTGGAGGCCGTCGAAGTACGTGTGGGGGTCCGTCATGGAGGTATTTAAAGGGTCCCGCGCCAACTTGGACTTGGACTTGGACCTGGTCTTGGACTTGGACCTCGACCAGGCCGGCTCGCGAGCCGCCCTACGACGCGAGCAAGCCGAGGAGCTGTGCGAGCTTCTTGCGCATCTCGTGACGCTTCACGATCGCGTCGATCATCCCATGCTCGAGCAGGAACTCGCTGCGCTGAAAGCCGGGGGGCAGCTTCTCGCGGATGGTCTGCTCGATGACGCGCGGCCCCGCGAACCCGATGAGCGCCTTCGGCTCCGCGATGACCACGTCTCCGAGCCAGGCGAAGCTCGCGGCCACGCCGCCCGTGGTCGGATGGAGCAGCACCGAGACGTACGGCTTGCGCACTGCGCGGAAGCGGTGCAGCGCCGCGGAGGTCTTCGCCATCTGCATGAGGGAGAAGATCCCCTCCTGCATCCGGGCGCCGCCCGTCGAGCTGAAGACGAGCGCGGGGAGACGCCGCTCGTAGGCGCGGTCGAACACGCGCGCGACCTTCTCGCCGACCACCGAGCCCATCGAGCCGCCCATGAACTCGAACGCGAAGCAGCCGAGCGAGATCGGACGACCCTCGATCGCGCCGACGCCGGAGACGAAGGCATCGCGGAGCCCGGTCGTCTTGTACGTCGCGCGGAGCCGATCGCGGTACTTCTTCGCGTCGGAGAAGCCGAGCGGGTCCTGCGGCGTGAGCTCGCCGTCGAGCTCCTGGAAGCTGCCCTTGTCGAGCAGGAGCTCGAAGCGCCGGCGCAGCGGGAGCGCGTCGTGCTGCCCGCACGAGGGGCAGACGTTCCAGTTCTTCTCCCACTCCGCCCGGGCGACCACCTCATCGCAGGCGTCGCACTTGTACCAGATGCCCTCGCCCTTCGCCGGCGGCGGCGGCGGGGCGGCCGGAGTGGACTCCTTCGTCTTCATCTTCTTCTGCTTCGAGAACCAGGCCATGGCGGTGTCGATTTCCCAGGGCAGTGACTGCTCGGCCCTAAAACGTGAACTGGTCGCCCCGGCGCAGCACGCGCACGTTGGGCAGCCCGAGCGCGGCGAGCTCGCGTCGGAGCTCCGTCACGTGCGCGGGCTTGAGGTGGTACAGCAGCACCGGAAACCCGTTGCGCTCGAGCTTCGCGAGCTCGCCCTCGAGGGTGCGCGGGGTGAGGTGGCCCGAGACGTCCGCCAGCCCCTGCAGAGCGTTCGGGAACGAGAGCTCGACGAGCAGCGCCCGCAGGCGCTTCTCCGCGTTCACCCGCTTCCAGAACCGCGCGGTCGGCCCGGTGTCGCCCGAGACGCCGATGGCGGACTTCCCGTCGGTGAGCACGAACCCGACCGACTCGACCGGGTGGCAGACCGGGACCGGGCTGACCGTGTAGCGGCCGGCCTTGAACGGCCGCTCCGGATCGAACGGCACGATCTCGATCACCGGCGTCGCGCGGTCGGGGATGCGGGTGAAGTCGGGCCAGAGCTCGTCGTTGAAGACGCTCTGCCGCAGCGTCCGCGCGCACGCGGTGGACGCGTGGACCCGCACCGGCGTCTTGCGGCGTCCGACGAGGAGATCCGAGCAGGAGCGGCACGTCCTTCACGTGGTCGAAGTGCGAGTGGGTGAGGACGATGTCGTCGACCTGCGAGCAGCTCGTCGAGCGGCAGGCTCGCGGTGAGCGCCCCCGCGTCGATGGCCAGCCTGCCGTCGACCAGGAAGCAGGTGGTCCGGTGGCGCGGGAGCTCGCCGCCCGAGCAGCCGAGGACGCGCAGCTTCACGCGACGTCCCCGAACTGCGCCTTCATCTGGAGGAACTCGAGGAAGTGGTGCAGCTTGGCGACGTCGGGCACGACGAAGCCGTCGGGCTGGACCGCGACGATCTTGGCCTTGAGCAGCTTCATGAGCACCTCGTCGGCCTGCTCCGGCTTGACGCCGACGCGGCCCGGCAGCTCCTTCGGGAGCGATCTCGATCTTGTGGCCGGCCGGGCCCTTGGCGACCTTCTCCGCCGCGAGCGCGAGGAAGTGCACGACACGCGAGGACGCGTCGCGCGAACAGGAGGTTCTCGATCTGCTCGTTGGCCTCGGCGAGCCGATCCGAGAGCTTCTTGATCATCCGGATCGCGATCTCGGCGTTCGAGCGGATCATCGCCTCGAAGGTCTTCGCGTCGATGACGAGGAGCTTCGCCGGCTCGGCGCAGGTCGCGGTGGCGGAGCGCGGCTTGTTGTTGAGGATCGACATCTCGCCGAGGAACTCGCCCGGGCCGAGCGAGGCGAGGATCTTCTCGACGTCTCCGACCTGCTTCGAGATGGTCACGCGCCCGTGCTGGACGACGTACATCTCCTTCCCCGGCTCGCCCTCGCGGAAGAGGACGGTTCCCTGGGGGAACTCCTTCCCGAAGCGCTGGAAGAGCTGGTCGTCGGCCATTTCGCGCTGCGCGTGTCGCGCCGCAAAACGGTGTTAGCGTGCCTCGGAGAGGGCTGTCAACGAAACCGCCCGGCCCATGCGCGTGGGCGACGCGGCGCGTCGCCGCGGTGTGAGCGCCGTCACGCTACTGGTCGAAGTCGAGGTCGAGGTCCAAGTCCACGTCCAAGTCCACGTCCGAGAGCGCCGCTATTTGGTCTTCATCTCGAACACGCCGTCCCACTCCGGTCCGGGCGGCTCGCGGCGCATCGCCTCGCAGCGCTCGAGGTAGGTCCGGCTCGTCGGATCGGCGCCGCGCAGCTGGTCGGCCTCCCGGAAACGCGCCATCGCCTCGTCCCAGCGCTGCGCCTTGTAGGCCGACAGACCCCAGCCGAACCTCTCCACGAACGCGGGCCAGCTCGGGCGTGCCGGGCGCGAGCGCGAGCAGCTCGTAGATGTGGACCGGCTCGCGCTTGCCCTTCACCCGCACGAGGTCGAGCTCACGCACGACGACGTGATCGCGGACCTCGCCGTACGTGGAGGCGCCCGAGGATGATCCGCGTCCCGTACGCCCGGTTGGCGCCCTCGAGGCGCGAGGCGAGGTTCACCGCGTCGCCGAGCACCGTGTAGTTGTAGAAGCGGTCCTGGCTGCCGACGAACCCGACCGACATCGGCCCGGTGTTGATGCCGACGCCGATGTCGATGTCGGGCAGCCCGCGCTTCTCGCCACCGGTCCCGCAGCGTGCCGAGCCGCTCGATCATCGCGAGCGCGGCCCGGCAGGCGCGCAGCGCGTGGTCGGGCTGCTCCTGCGGCGCGCCCCAGAACGCCATGATCGCGTCGCCGATGTACTTGTCGAGCGTCCCCTGGTTGCTCGGAGACGATGATGTCCGTCATCGGCGTGAGGTACTCGTTCAGGAGCTCGAGCAGGACGTGCGGGTCGAGCTTCTCCGAGATCGTCGTGAACCCGCGGATGTCGCTGAACAGCACGGTGAGCACGCGCTTGTCGCCGCCGAGCTTGACCGAGCCTTCCTTGCGCGAGCACCTGGTCCACGATCGCGGGCGCGAGGAAGCGGCTGAACGTCTCCCGCGCGCGGCGCTTGTCTCGCTCCTCGGAGAAGAACCGGTAGCTGGTCGCGAGCGAGGAACATCGTCAGCATCTGCGCGAGCGGCATCCCCAGCGCGAGGACCACGTTCGCGCGCCGCAGCGCGAGCACCGCGACGGTTCCCCACAGGCCCGCCGAAGCGAGCAGCGCCGGGAGGGCCGCCGTGGACGAGACGCGCGCGAACAGCCAGGCGAGCACCGACGGCGAGCCCGAGCATCAGCGCGAGCTCGAGGACGAACAGCGCCGCGGTCTTCTCGAGGAGCTCGCCGCGCAGCACGTTCTCGACGAACGTCGCGTGCGTGATGACGCCCGGGGCGATGTCGTCGAACGGCGTCACCCGCTGGTCCCAGGTCCCCGCCGCGGTGGTGCCGACGATGGCGATCTTCCCCTTCATCTGCTCGGGCCGGGATCCGTCCGTGGAGCACGTCCGTCGCGGACCAGGACGGGAAGTCCCGGTAGGATCCGTAGTAGTTGAGGGGCACCCGCCCGAGGTCGTCCACGTCCAGAGCCAGCGCATCCCCGATGCGCACCTGCTGCAGCGTCTCCGCCGCGCCCTCGGCGCCCACCGGTACGACCGGCGCGGGCACGCCGTCGCTGCCCGGAGACGCGCGCGAGAAGCGCGACCCCGAGGGAAGGGAAGCTGGCGTCGCCCGCGCCGGCGACCGTCCAGTAGCGGCGGATGATGCCGTCAGGATCGGGGAACACGGTGAAGAAGCCGCCGGAGTCGGCCACGGCGAGGACCTCGTCCACCGGCGGGACGACGCCGGGGAACCGTCCCGGCGTCCGCACGCGGTCGCCGGCGGGAACGAGCTTGCCGCCCGTGACGACGTGGACCCCGGCCGTCTCGAAGAAGTGGAGCTTCGCGATCCGCTCCGGCTGGGAGCCGCCCGGGGCGTCCCCGGCCCCGAGGAACATGAACCCGAGGGTGACGTTGCGCGCCCGCTCGATGGCGTCCGCGAGCTGCTCGGTCGGATCGACGTCCACGGCCAGCTCGGGCTCGGCGCCGCCGGCGGCGCGCCACACCTCGTCGAGCCGCCGGGCCGCATCCGGATCGCCGGCGCCCTCGCGCGCGGACCGGACGAGGGACGCCACCTTGGCCATGCGCCGGCCAAGCTCGTCCTGCTCGCTCCAGATGACGTCGAAGCCGACCGCCGCGGCGCCGCCCGCCGCGAGCCGGTCCACGAGCCGAGCCATCTTGGCCCGGCTCCACGGCCAGAGGCCCTCCGCCTGGACCGACTTCTCGTCGATCGCGACGATCACCACCCGGCCGGACGGCGCACGCGGACCGCGGAGCCGCGTCAGGGCGTAGTCCTGCGCGGCGTGCTCGATGCGCGCGACCACGGGGAGCTCGAGCCCCCTGCCGAGGAACACCCCGTTCGCGAAGTGGAGCCCGGCGAACACGAGCCCGACCGAGAGCGCGAGACGAAACGCGGTGACCCTCGGCAGGATCCGGCGAAGGCGGGACATCGGGCAGGAAGACTAGCATGCCACGAACTGGCGCCCGCCCGTCCGCCCGCTACCATCGCCGCCGTGGCCCCCCGCCCTCGCGCCGCCGTCTGGATCCTCGCCGCCTTCCTGCTGCTCGCGATCCTCCTCTGAGAGGGGAGGCCGTCGCCGAGCCGGGAGCGCGTCGCCGCCGCCGTCGCCGAAGTACGAGCCGGCGGCGCGAAGCCCGGGCCGCCGGTGACGCCGCTTCCCGTGAGCGCTTGCGGCGGCCGCGCGGTCGCGGTAGACGCCGGGCCATGGCTCTCACCTACCGCGACGCCGGCGTGGACATGGACGAGGGCGATCGGCTCGTCGAGCTCATCAAGCCGTTCGCCCGCCCGACGCTGCGGCCCGAGGTGCTGGCGGGGATCGGCGGCTTCGGCGGGCTCTTCGCCCTCGACGTGAAGAAGTACCGCGAGCCCGTGCTCGTCTCGGGCACGGACGGCGTCGGGACCAAGCTCAAGGTCGCGTTCGCCGCGAACCGGCACGGGACGATCGGCCAGGACCTCGTCGCGATGTCCGTCAACGACGTCGCGGTGGTCGGTGCGGAGCCGCTCTTCTTCCTGGACTACTTCGCCACCGGAAAGCTCTCCGCCGAGCAGGGGGCGGAGGTGGTGAAGGGAATCGCGGAGGGGTGCCGGATCGCGGGCTGCGCGCTGATCGGCGGCGAGACCGCTGAGCTGCCCGGGTTCTACGCGCCGGGCGAGTACGACCTCGCCGGCTTCGCGGTCGGGGTCGTCGAGCGCTCGCGGATCGTGGACGGGCGCAGCGTCGCGCCCGGCGACCTCGTCATCGGGCTCGCCTCGTCCGGGCTCCACTCCAACGGCTACTCCCTCGCACGCAAGGCGCTCCTCGAGCGGCACCCGCTCGACGCGCGACTCGAGGGGCTCGACGGCAGGACCCTGGCCGATGCGCTCCTCGAGCCGACCCGGATCTACGCGAAGGACGTGCTCGCCCTCCTCGAGAGCGTCCCCGTGAAGTCCTTCGCCCACGTCACCGGCGGCGGCCTCCCCGGGAACGTCCCGCGGAACCTCCCCGACGGCACCCGCGCCGTCCTCGACGAGCGGCGCTGGCCGCGGCCGGCGATCTTCGACCTCGTGGAGCGCGAGGGGCAGGTCCCCCACGACGAGATGGTGCGCACGTTCAACATGGGGCTCGGCCTCGTGGCGGTGGTCGCGGCTTCCGACGAGCCCGCCGCGCACGCGGCGCTCAGGACGCGCGGCGTCGACGCCTGGACCGTCGGCCAGATCGAGCGCGGCGAGGGCGAGGCCAGCTGCGAGGTGGTCCGGTGATCCGCCTCGGCGTCCTCGCGTCGGGGGGCGGCACCAACCTCCAGGCGGTCCTGGACGCGTGCGCCGCGAAGCGGATCTCCGCCGAGGTGGCGGTGGTCGTCTCGAACCTGCCCGACGCGGGTGCGCTCGATCGAGCCCGCCGGGCGGGGGTCGCGGCCGAGGTGCTTCCGTCGAGGGGCATCGTCGACCGCGACGCCCATGACCTGCGGCTCGTCGAGGCGCTGCGCGCGCATCGGGTCGACCTGGTATGCCTCGCGGGCTACATGCGCCTCGTCACCCCGGCGTTCCTGCGCGCGTTCGCGCCGGCGGAGGCCTCCCGCGGCTGCCCGCGCGTGATGAACGTCCACCCCGGGCTCCTCCCCAGCTTCCCGGGGCTGCACGCGCAGCGGCAGTGCGTCGAATACGGCGCCCGCTTCGCCGGGTGCACCGTCCACTTCGTCGACGAGGGCACCGACACCGGCCCCGTGATCGTCCAGGCCATCGTCCCCGTCCTGCCGGGCGACACGGAGCAGGTGCTCGCCGCACGCATCCTCGAGCAGGAGCACCGCATCTACCCGCAGGCGATCCACTGGTTCGCCGAGGGGCGGCTCTCGGTCCGGGGCCGCCGAGTCACGGTGGACGGGGCGCGCCCGGCGGTCCCCGCTCCTGCGACCAACCCGCAGCTCGAGATCGGGTGACGCGTGGCCCAGACGTTCCGCCCCCCGCCACCCAGCGCGTGTACGACGTCTGCGTCATCGGCTCGCAGCTCGGCGGCGTCGTCGCCGGCGCGCTCCTGGCGCGGCGCGGGTTCCGCGTGCTCCACGTCGCGCACGACGATCCCGGGTTCCACTACGTCGATCACGGCTACGTCCTGCCGTTCGGCCCCGCCGTCCTCCCCTCCCCGCGCCAGCTCCCGTCGGCGGACGCGGTCCTGGCCGAGCTCGGGCTCACGACCGACGTCTCGCGGACGCTGGCCCCGTCGGATCCGGACCTGCAGCTCCTCCTCCCGCGGCACCGCGTCGACCTCTCGCGGGAGCCTGCCATCCTGCGCACGGAGCTCCGCCGGGAGTGGCCCCGCGAGGCGGAGGCGCTCGAGGCTGCCTTCGCCGGGCTCGGAACGCTGTTCGACTTCGCCGGATTCTTCCTGCGCGCCATGCCGCCGCTGCCGCCCGACGGGTTCGTCGAGCGGCACGTCGTGCGCAAGGCGCTGAAGGTCGCCGCCTCGGCGCCGGGGGCGCCAGGGCGCCGGGCGGACCAGGCGCGCCCGTTCGAGGGCTTCGAGGACCACGAGCTGGTCCGGAGCCTCCTCGCCGCCCACTGCTTCCTCACGTATCTCGACGGCCCCCCGTCGCCCCTGTCGCTGGTCCGCCTCCTCGGCGGCGCGTTGCGCGGCACGAACCGGCTTCCCGGCGGCCTGGGCACGCTCCGTGAGATGGTGCGCCGGCGCATCGCGGAGTCGCGTGGGGAGCTGCGCGGCGGTCCGGGCGAACCGGCGCTCGCTTCGGCGCTCGAGCTCGACGGGAGCCGCGTCGCGGCGGTGCGCCTCGCCGACTCGCCGAGCGCCCACGTCGCGCGCGCCTTCGTCGTCGCGACGGACGCGGACCGGCTGCTCGCGCTGCTCCCCCCGGAGCTGCGCGACGCGCGCGCGACGGAGGAGCTGCGCCGCGTCCGCGCGATCCGCCAGCTCCTCTCGGTGAACCTCGTCGTGAAGGAGACCGCCCTCCCGCCCGCGCTCGGAGACAACGTCCTCGCGCTGCGTGACGCGACCGCAGGGGACGGCCTCGACAACGCGGTCTTCCTCCAGGTGCTCCCGGCGCGGCGCGACACCAAGAAGGGATCGGACAAGGGCGCGCAGCCCTCCTCCGACGCGGTCACGGACGAGCGGGTCGTGTGCGCGTCCGGGTTCGTCCCGGCAGGCGAGGGGCGCGCGGCGCTCGAGGGCGCGGCGACGCGGATCCGGGACGCGGTCGCCGACGCGATCCCGTTCTTCGAGCGCCACCTCGTCGCCGAGTCGGCCCCGGTCCTCGTCGCGAATCATGGGGCGGACCTCTCGGCGGCCCATCCGCTGTACGCAGCGGACCAGGATGACTCCCTCGGAGTGGCGGCGCTGCCCGTGCGGGGCCCGTGGAAGAACCTCGTCTTCGCCGGCCGCGAGGTGATCCCGGGGCTGGGCATCGAGGGCGAGTTCTACGCGGGGATCCAGGCCGCGGGACACGTGGCGGCGCTCCTCGGCCGCAAGGATGTCCTGAAGTGAATGCGCCGGGCGTGGATCTCGGCGAAGCCTCTTGCGTTTTCGGCCTCGTTGCGTAATATCCCGCGCTCTTTTCGGTTTTCGGGGTACGCCATGGCACGCCGCTGCGAGATCTGTGGGAAGGGCCCGCTCGTGGGCAACAACGTCTCCCACGCGAACAACAAGACGAAGACCCGTTCGCTCCCGAACCTCCGTTCGGTCCGGGCGAATCTCGAGGGCGAGGTCCGCCACATCCGCGTCTGCACGCGCTGCCTCAAGGCCGGCAAGGTCGTGAAGGCGGGCCGCGGCGGCGCACGTCCGGCCGCGCACGCCTGACCGCACCCGGGCCGTGCCGGCGCGCATCCCGGTCACCGAGTCCCTCCACCCGGCCGGCGCCGACCTCGACCGGCTCTCGACCGCCCGACTCGTGGCGCGGCTGCACGCGGGCGACCGCGAGGCGGCGCACGCGGTCGGGCGCGCCCTCGCCGCCATCGCACGGCTCGCCGATGCGGCCGCGGAGCGGCTCGGCCGCGGCGGGCGCCTCCTCTACGCCGGCGCCGGAACGTCGGGTCGCCTCGGCGCGCTCGACGCCGCCGAGTGCCCGCCGACGTTCGGTGCCTCGCCGTCGAGCGTCGTCGCGCTCGTGGCAGGCGGCACGCGGGCGCTCCGGCGCGCCGTGGAGGGGGCGGAGGACGACCGCGCCGCGGGCGCCACCGCGGTGGCGGCGGCGCGCGCGGGCGCGCGCGACCTGGTCGTCGGGATCTCCGCGTCGGGCACCACGCCCTACGTGCTCGGCGCGCTGGCGGAGGCCAGGCGCCGGGGCGCGGCGACCGCGCTCCTCACCTGCAACCCCGCCGCGCGGACGGCCGTCGATCATCGCGTCCTGCTCGCCACCGGGCCGGAGCGGATCGCCGGGTCCACGCGCATGAAGGCGGGCACCGCCACGAAGATGGCGCTCGGGCTCCTCTCCACCGCCGCGTTCGTCCGGCTCGGCACGGTCCGCGGCGGCCGGATGATCGCGCTCCGTCCCGCGAGCGAGAAGCTCCGGCAGCGCGCGGTGCGAAACGTCGCCGCGCTCGCCGGCGTGAGCGCCTCGGCCGCGCGGCGGTTGCTCTCCAAGTCGAACTGGGACGTCGGCCGGGCGATCGCGGCGGCGCGAGAGGAGCGGGCGTGAAGGAAGACCGGGACGAGGCGCTCGCAGCCGCGGAGCTGCGCAAGACGCGCGAGGCGCTCGCCGCGGCGCGCGGGCGAAAGCGCCTCGAGGTCATCCTCGGCGCGCGCAGGCCGCAGGCGCTCGTTCGCGCGCTCCCCGCGGACGAGCTCTATCTCACCATCCGCGAGGTCGGCCTGGCGGACGCGGTGGCGCTCGTCCAGCTCGCCTCGGCCGACCAGTTCAAGATCTTCCTCGATCTCGAGGCCTGGGCGCAGGACGCGTTCGATCCCAAGAAGGCGCTCCCCTGGATCCGGGCCGCGCGCGCGGGCGCGCAGCTCGAGCCGCGCGCCGCGACCCGCTGGGCCCGCAAGCTCGCCGCGCTCGACGCCGAGGTGCTGTTCCTCATCCTCCGCTCGACGCTCCGCCTCCACGACCTCGAGCAGGATCCCGACCCCGAGATCCTGAGCGACCAGTTCATGCGGACGCCCGAGGGCAAGTACGTGATCGAGTTCCAGGTCGACGGGACCGAGTACCTGGCCGTGCGGGGCATCCTCGACGACCTGTACGCGCAGAACCCGTTCATGGCCACGCGCCTCCTCGCGTCGCTCGCGTGGGAGATGCCGAGCGAGCTCGAGGAGACCGCGCTGCGCTGGCGCGCGGGGCGGCTCGCGGATCTCGGCCACCCGACGCTGGAGGACGCCCTCTCGTGGTTCGCCCGCCCGTCGCGAGCTCCCGCGCAGGCGGCGGCGGCCCCGTCACGCGCCCCCGGCTTCTTCCTCGCCGCCCTCTCGGGGGCCTCGCTCCTGGATCGCGCGGTGGCGCGCCTCGCGCCCGAGGAGCGCGAGGCGGTCGAGGCGCAGATCGTCGCGGCGGCCAACGCGGTCCTCGTCGCCGATGCCGTGGATCCGGGCGATGTCGAGGCGGTCCGCGCGAGCTTCGAGGCCGCGCGGGGATACCTGGACCTCGGCCTCGACCGGCTCGCCCCGGGCGACGACGCGCGTGCGGCGGAGGCGCTCGCATCGACCCCCGTGAAGCGGGTCTTCCAGGAGGGATTCGGCCGTGTCCTCGAGCTCTCCTGGCGGGCGCGCGAGATCCGGCGCCGCGCTGGCGACGGCGTACGGTTCGGCGCGCCGATCGACGAGGCGCTCGCGGCCCTCGCGGGGAGGCGGCCGCGCTACTTCCCGGGAGTCGAGGCGCCGGACGAGGAGTGGGGCACCGCCGCGGCCGCGGCCCACCAGGCCCGGCACTTCCGGACGCCCGACGACCTCGCCCGGACCGCGCGGGCCCTCGATAGGGCCGAGGCGCGGATCGGCCACGCGTCCGCTTGACGGCGCCGCCGCGGCGTCGTTAGGTGGCGCTCTGCCCTGTGGGAGGTGCCCCATGCCCCGCATCATGAACTTCAATGCCGGCCCCGCCGCCCTTCCGCTGCCTGCGCTCGAGCGCGCGCGGGCGGAGCTGCTCGACTTCGCCGGCAGCG
This sequence comes from uncultured delta proteobacterium, assembly GCA_963721145.1. GTDB lineage: Bacteria > Myxococcota > Myxococcia > Myxococcales > Anaeromyxobacteraceae > Anaeromyxobacter. The sequence continues at coordinate 67,263 of CAVRIC010000003.1, forward strand.
GGATGTCGGTGATGGAGCACAGCCACCGCGGCAAGGAGTACGAGAAGGTCCACGACGAGGCGATGGCGCTCCTGCGCGAGCTCCTCGCGATCCCGGATACGCACGAGGTGCTGTTCCTCCAGGGGGGCGGGTCTCAGCTGTTCGCCCAGATCCCGATGAACTTCCTCGCCGAGGGTGCCCTGGCGGACTACGTCGTCACCGGCGCCTGGGGCGAGAAGGCGCTGTCGGAGGCGAAGGGGGTCGCGCACCTGTTCGACGCCGAGGTCCACGTCGCCTGCTCGACCGGGACCGGCGAAGGGAAGGACAAGAGCTACGTCCGCGCGCCGCTCCCGACGGAGGTGAACCCCACGCCTCGCGCCGCGTACCTGCACTTCACCTCGAACGAGACCATCCACGGGGTCCAGTTCGAGGTGGACCCCGCCCGGCCGTTCCCGCCCTCCGGCGGCGCCCCGCTCGTCGCGGACATGTCGAGCGACTTCCTGTGGCGCAAGTTCGACGTCTCGCGGTTCGGCCTGGTGTACGCCGGCGCGCAGAAGAACATCGGCCCGTCGGGGATCGTGGTCGCGGTGATCTCGAAGGAGCTCGTCGCGAAGGGCCGCAAGGACATCCCCAGGATCTTCCAGTTCCGCACGCACGCCGAGAACCAATCGCTCTACAACACGCCGCCCACGTTCGGCGTCTACATGGTCCGGAACGTCCTCGCCTGGATCAAGGACCAGGGCGGCCTCGCGGCGATGGAGGCGCGGAACCGCGCCAAGGCGGCGAAGCTCTACGGCGTCATCGACGCGAACGCCGGGTTCTACCGATGCCCCGTGGAGAAGCAGAGCCGCTCGGTGATGAACGTCGTGTTCCGGCTCCCCTCGGAGCAGCAGGAGGAGGCGCTCGTCGCGGAGGCGAAGAAGCGCGGGATGGTGGGGCTCAAGGGGCACCGCTCGGTCGGCGGGATCCGCGTCTCCGCGTACAACGCGGTCGAGCCCGCCTGGATCGACGCCCTCTGCGAGCTGCTGCAGGAGCTCGCGAAGCGCGGATAGTTCGGCACTCTGTCGGGATAGACCCCGGCATCGCCGTCTGTGACGTGCGCGCCAGCGGCCCCCCCTCAAACCGTACTTGCGGATTTCCCGCATACGGCTTCCCTCGATCTTCACCTCCCGCGCCTTGAGTCTGCTGGGCGAAGGGCCGGGGACAGGTTCCACAGTTCGAGCCCGTGTTGCCTGTAGAGCGCGCCTCCCTGCACGAGCGACCATGCTGGCCGGCGGAGCGTGTGTTTCCGTCTCCACCACCGCGCGATGAGGCCGCCGACGTCGTGATCCAGGCTGGAGAGCCGCTTGCGCAGCACCCGGCGGTAGTAGTGCCGGGCTCCTCGGATATAGAGGTTCATTTCCTGGACAAGCTGATCCAGGTCGAGCCCCGTCCTTCGGGTTCTCCGCCGCAGCTCATCGCGGATGCGCCTGCGCGCCTTCTTTCCGATGTCGAGGTAGAGCTCCCCTCGGCGCCAGAAATGCGTGTGCCCCAGGAAGGTGAAGTGCTCCTTCCTGGCGTTCACGATCCGCGTCTTCTCCGCGTGAAGCGTCAGCCCAAGCCGCGACATGAGGTACTTCACCCATGCCATTTCTCGGTCCGGTCGCCGGCGGGTCAGCACGACGAGATCGTCCGCATAACGGATCAGACGACCGTCGAGGCTGCCCGCTTCCACGCGCCTGCGGTAGTTCCGATCGAGGAGGTTCAGGTACACGTTCGCGAGGAGAGGCGAGATGACCCCGCCCTGCGGCGTGCCCTGCGCGTTCCGCTTCGGCCGTCCACCATCGTGCTCGTCGACGATGGGCGCCTCCAGGAACGCCTTCACCAGCGCCAGCATCGCGCCATCCACGACTCGTTCCGCCACCGCCTTCATCAGACGGTCGTGTGGAATCGTGTCGAAGTAGGCCGTGACGTCGGCGTCGATGACCCAGCACATCCCTTGCCCGAGTGCTTCGCGGATGGCGTCGAGTGCCTGGTGCGCGTTCCGCTTCGGCCGGAATCCGTAGGAGTCCCTATCGAAGTCCGCCTCGAAGAGAGGTTCGAGCACCAGCTTCGCCGCCATCTGCACGGCGCGGTCGCGGATGTTGGGAATTCCCAACGGCCGCTCGCCGCCGCCGAGCTTCGGGATGTACACCCGCCTCACCGGACCAGGCCGGTACCGCTTCGCCTTCAGCTCATCGTGCAGCTCCTTCAGCAGCGCCTCGCTGCCGCGCGTCTCGATGTCCTCGAAGGTCTCGCCATCGGGACCTGGGGCTCCGCCGTTCGCCTTGCAGAGCGCGTAGGCGTGGGCCAGCACGTCCGTCCGAAAGACCTTGTCGTACAGTGCGTACGCACGGAAGCTCGGCTCCCTCTTGGCACGTAGGTAGAGCGCCCGTTGCAGCTCCCGGAGCTTCTCTGGGGTTTTTAGTGTCGCCACAATCCCCAGCTCCTTCCTTGCAGGGGTCGCATCTTCGAGTAGAGCCCCTTCCCTCCAGCGGCTTTCGCCGCCTTCGTCGGTACTACGGACTCGTCCGACTCCTCGTCCGGCCCACCCGCCTCGGCTCGCGGCCTTGTGCGTGCGGTCGCGGTCGCTTCACCGCGCCGGTCGAGGCCTCCCGCGTTCAGCGCGTTCCCTTCGCGGCGTGCCGTCCCTGATACCCCGGGAGAGCGCCACCGGCGTCATCGAGACTGCCCGGTGGGTGTTGCCTTCGCCCAATCATCAGAGGCTCGGCCTCTCCGTTGCGTTTACGAGGCTACGTCTGGGTTTGCTGCGCGCTACGGCCCGTCGCTTCGCAGCCGGTGGGTTGCTGCCCACCGGCATCCTGGCCCCGCTTCTGCTGGACGCCTCGCGGCGGCACGCAGGGGACCTCGCTACTCGGATGCTCGATTCATTCGAGGCGGGCTCCTTTCATCCCGCTGAGAACGCGCCGCTTCGCGGCGCACGATGATTCGTCACTTCTCAGGGTACGGACCCCGCGGGAACGCTCTCAAGGGAGCATTCCCCTCCGGGCGCTGGCCGGGGAGGCCCCTCGGCCGTGCTCGGCGACGGACGAATGCGCGACCGGCGGCGCTGGGTCGAAGGGGCCTGTGAAGCGCAGGGGCCGGGCACTTCCGTGCGTGCCAACGTCGCGCGCGGGAAGGATTCCGTGCTGGGGTGATGGATCTGGCGGCGCCGTTGTCACGCAAAGTGCAGGCCCGGCTAAAGTACTGACGACCGTGTCCGTCCGCAGCGCACCCATCGTCGCGGCGGTGCCGACGCCTACGCGCAGCCGAGGGACCTCCCCTGCTCGCGCGCCCGGACGGACGTACGTGTTCCGGCGCACCTGCTTCGGCCGCGCTGAAAGCACCGGAATTGGTCACGCCGGGCCGGCGCCCGACCACGCCGCTCCGCCCGCCGGGGGCGCGCGGACGGGAGGGCCCTCACCGCGCGCAGGCGTCGGAGACGTCCCGATCATCGGTGCGTTGCGGACGGATACGCAACAAAGTACCTTGGCCGCCTCGCACTTTGCGTGACGACGCCGCGCAGCAATCCCGCCGACGCGCACGATCGACTTCCTCGCGCGACGTCGGCACGCACGGAAGTGCGCGGCATCTGCGTTTCTGCGTCCTTGCGGCAGTACGGCGCCCGGTCGCGCATTCGTCCGTCGCCGAGCACGGGGAGAGCTCCCTCCCGGCCCAGCCCCCGGTGCGGAACCGCGAGCTGGCGCAGAGCGCGGCGCGCAAGATGTCGTGACGAATCATCAGAGCCCGGCACTACGGGCGCGGTCGGCCGCTTCGGGCTCGATGAAGGTCGCCTCGCGCGCCCAGCGGAGCGTCTGCTCGAGCTGCTCCTCCGAGAGGACCCCGCCCTCGCGCAGCATCCGGACCTCGGTCCGCATGTTGGTGTCGAGGAGGTACGGGCCGTCGGTGTTGATGGTGAACTTCACGCCGCGGTCCCAGAACCGCCGCAGGATCGCGCCCAGCTCCTCGAGCGACGTCACCGCGCGCGTGGCGAGGTTCGACGACGGGCAGATCTCGAGGACGATGCCGCGCTCACGCAGGAGGTCCATCACGGCGTCGTCCTGCGCAGCGCGGATGCCGTGGCCGATGCGGTGCGGCTCCAGCTCCTCGACGACCGCGCGCACCCCCTCTGCCCCCGTCCCGGCGGTCTCTCCGGTGTGGACGGTGGTCTTGAGCCCGGCGCCACGGGCGAGCGCGAACAGGGCGCGGTAGCGCTTCACCTCGGCGGACCGCAGCTCGATCGCGTTCCGCTCGGTGCCGGCCAGATCGATGCCGACGACACCGCGGCGGCGGTACTTGATCGCCTTCTCCACGAGGATCTCGTTCAACGCCGGGTCGAACTCGCGGGCGAGGCAGAAGATGAGCCCGGCGCGCACGCCGTACTCGAGCACCGCCCGGTCCATGCCGCGCAGGCAGGCGTGGATGATGTGATCGAGGTCCCGCTCGCCGCCCACGTTCCGCTTCATCGGGTTGAACCGGAGCTCGATGAGGGAGACGCGCGAGGAGCGGTACTCCTTCCCGATGACCTCGTGGATGCTCCGCTCCATCGCCTGCGGCGACGACTGGATCTTCTCGGTCCACTGGTGCAGGACCGCCAGGTACTCGTCGAGCGAGCGGATCTTGCCCGGCCGGGCGGAGACCAGCTCCTTGAACTCCCAGTAGTCGGAGACGGGCAGCTTGAGGCCCTGCTCGTGGGCGATGGACCAGAGCACGTGCGGCGCGACGGCCCCGCCCACGTGGATGTGGAGGTCGACCATCCCCGCTCGCTCGAGATCCGTACCCGCGGCGGAGCCGCGCTCAACTCCGGGGGCCCGCTGGCGGGCCGGGGCAGCCTCATCCGGCTGCCCCTTCGCTCGCCGATCATTCACGAGGACTGCGCCTCGTCGGGCGCGGCGTTCGCTGCCACGCCGAGCCCGAGGCCGCACTCGGGGCACTCCGCGTCCTTCGCGGAGAGCGCGAACCGGTGGCCGCAGGCGGGGCAGGTCACCTCCCCGCCCGCGTCGAGATCGATGCCCTCCTGCCCGCGCGCGGCCGCCTCCGCGGCCGACGGGTCCTCGAGGAGCTCGGCCCAGTCCTTCTTCAGGACGTCCACCGCGCGCGGCGCCTCCTCGGCGGGGACGTAGAGATTCCAGAGCGGGCGCAGCTTCTCCTCCGGCTTCCCGGGCGGGACCTTCTCCATCTCCGGCGCGAGCCCCGCGAGCTCGAGGAGGCTCATCATCTCGCGCACCTCGGGGTACCCGGACCGCGTGAGCGTCCTCAGCCCCTCGGTCTCGGCTTCGCAGGTCACGCAGCGTCCGGCGTCGTCGAGCGGCGTCGCACGGCAGGTCTCGCACAGTCCGGGCATGGGCGTCCTCCGGCGCGCCCCGTGGCGCGCCCCCCGATGATAGCCCGGCGCGGAGAGCCGCGCGCTGCCGGACCTCAACGGACCGCGGTGGGGTGCATCGGACCGGCGCGCCTGCTCGCGGGGGCGAGCGGGGCGGCGGGGGTCGCCGCGAGACGCGCCTGCGCCGCGGGCGGAGCGGGCGACGGCGCGCCCGCCCTCTCGCGCGCGCCGATCAGCACCGCGACGGCGAGCAGCACGGGGGCGAACAGGAAGCGGGCTCCCTACAAGCGGCCACGACGGGGGGGACACCACCTCTGCGCCTTGGTGTAAACTCCGCGCCCCAATGATCATCGACGGTAAGCAGATCGCGGCGAAGGTCCGCGGCGAGGTGGCGCAGGCGGTGAAGGATCTGCGGGCGAAGGGGACCCATCCTGGCCTCACCGTCGTGCGCGTCGGTGAGGACCCCGCGTCGGCGATCTACGTGCGCGGAAAGCGCAAGGACTGCGAGGAGGTCGGGATCCGCTCCGACGAGCACCACCTCGCGGCGACCGCGTCGCAGGCCGAGCTCATGGCGCTCATCGCCCGGCTCAACGCGGATCCCGGCGTCCACGGGATCCTCGTGCAGCTCCCGCTCCCGAAGCAGCTCGACGAGCGGCAGGTGATCGACGCGATCGACCCGCGCAAGGACGCGGACGGCTTTCACCCGTTCAACGTCGGCGCCCTCTCGATCGGGATCTCCGGCGTGCCGCGCCCGTGCACGCCCGCCGGCGTGATGCGGATGCTGGAGGAGGCGCGGGTGGACGCGAAGGGCAAGCGCGCCCTCGTCGTCGGCCGCTCCAACATCGTCGGCAAGCCGATGGCGCTCATGCTCCTCGAGAGGCACGCGACGGTGACCATCGCCCACTCGCGGACGCAGGACCTCGCCGGCGAGGTCGGGCGGGCGGACATCCTCGTCGCCGCGATCGGGAAGGCCGAGCTCGTGAAGGGCGCCTGGGTGAAGGAGGGCGCGGTCGTCATCGACGTCGGGATGAACCGCCTCCCGGACGGCAAGCTCGTCGGCGACGTCGAGTACGGCGAGGCCGCGAAGCGGGCGTCCGCCATCACGCCCGTCCCGGGCGGCGTCGGCCCGATGACGCGCGCCATGCTCCTCGTGAACACCATCGAGCTCGCGAGGCGCGCCGCGCTTGGGAGCCCGTGAAGGAACCCCCGGGCCTGCTGCGGCGCACGCTGGCTGCCTGCGCCAGGCGGGCTCGTCGTTGCGCTCCTCCACATACCTTCCAGGTATGCGTCCGGTGCTCACTCCTCGCGCGCCTGGCTCGGCGACGCCATCGTGCGCCTCGCGACGGCCGGGGATTCCATCACGGGCTCTGACCCGGGCCGGCGCTGCGGCACTCCTCGTCGCGCTCGCCAGCGCGTCGGGGTGCTGCCGCTGCGCTCCCAGCCCGACCCTCACGGTGAGGAGCGGCGCGGCTCGGGCTCCGCTGGCGGCGCCGGCGCTCGCCACGGTCGCGGTCCGCGCGTTCCACCTCGGCGACTTCGGCGACGCGACCTGCCAGCAGGCGGCGGTCGCCGCCGCGCTCCGGACGGCGCACCTCCGCACGCCGTTCGACCTCGGGCTGGCCGTGGGGGATCTCGTCTACGACTGCGGCCCCGACGCGAACCGGCCCGGCGCTGCCGCGTGCGCGTTCGCCTCGGATGCGAACACCGTCGCGCCCGGGTTCGTCCCGCCCACGGATCCGGCGTTCGCGGTGCACGACGGTCCGCTCGCGTTCCTCGGCCCGACGCCGGTTCACGCAGCCCTGGGGAACCACGACGTCGGCTTCGGCGGGAGGTGCGGCCCGGGCCGCGACCCGGCCTCTGCCGCGCGCGCGAAGGCGTGCCTCAGCGTCGCGCACCGCGCGCCGCAGTGGCACATGCCGGCCCGCCACTACGCCGTGGACGCGGGACCCGCCCGGTTCATCGTGATCGACTCGAACCTGGTCGTGGGCGACTACGGCGGCTTCACCCTGGACGACGAGGTGGCCTTCGTCGCGGCTCACACCGAGGGGTGCGACGCGCGGACCTGCTTCCTCGTGGGCCACCACCCGCCGGTGACGGCGGGCTCGCATCGGAGCGACGCGACGCCCGAGTACCTCGCGCGGATGGCTCGCCTGCTCCGCGCCGGCCGCGGCCGGATCCGGGCCTATCTGGCCGGGCACGACCATGACCTGCAGCACCTCCGGGCGCCCGACGGCCTCGACGTGCTCGTCTCGGGCGCGGGCGCGCGCGGTCGCTGGCGGGAGAAGCTGGAGCCGACCTCGGTCCCGGGCGCGCAGCTCCTCTTCGGTTCGCTCCGCTGGGGCTACGGCGTCCTCGAGGTGTCGTCGGCCGGATGGCGGTATCGGTTCGAGGACGTCGATGGCCAGGCGCTCCACTGCTGTGCCGCGGTGGGCGCGGGGAGGTGCGAGCCAGCCTCTTGCACGTGACGAAGCGCAGCGGTCGACGCAGGCGTCAGAGCCCGACCCGGACGCCCAACGCGAGCGTGAACACGTCGGCGGGCCCGAGCGTCGCGGTGTTCCGGTACCAGCTGACGAGCATGGCGTCGAGCGCCACGAACTCCCAGTACACGCCGATTTCCCGGATCGCCCCGCCGCCGCGGCGCCCGACCGTACCCCCGAACGCGAGCCCGGCACGGACGGCGGTCTCGAAATCGTAGTAGTCCGGGCCATAGCGCTCGGGCAGTACGAGGTAGTACTCGCGACCGAGCGTGTACGTGAGCTGCACGGCCACGCTGAACGGCCGGACGAGCCAGCGCCGCCCCACCGGGAGCCCCCACGGGAGCCAGGTGAGCTTTCCGGTGAACGAGACGATGTCCTCGTCGGCGACCGCGCGGGGGACCCACCCGAAGAAGAGGTCCCCCTCGAGGCGCCGCCCAGCCCACGCGTAGCCGACGCCCGGCGAGATGAAGCCGATGTCGCCCGCGAGCTGGAGCTTCGCCTGGTCCGGCACCCACCACGACCGATCGCCCTCGGCGCGCGCGACACCGGGATCACCGAGGGCAACGGCGCCGGCCGCGAACAGCGCGAACGTGACGGTGCGGGGCCTCAGAACGGGACCCTCTCCACCTCGAACCCGCCGCCGGGGGGGAGCGTCGCGACGAGGTAGGTGCGGTGGTCGACGCTGTCCGCCACGTAGACGGGCGTCCCAGCCCGCTCCTCGGCCCTGAACTGGTGCTCGTGGGCGTGCAAGGAGAGGATCGGCGCGTGGTTCCGCAGCAGCGTGTCGTACCCTTCCACGAGCGCAGGGTCGAAGTCCGAGTGGCCCGGCGGCACATGGGAGAACAGGACGGCGCGATCGTGCTCGCCGTCGGTTGCCAGCTGTGCGGCGAGCCACGTCAGAGCGGGCACGCGCCCGTCGAACGCGAACTCCCGGGAGTTGCTGTCGAACAACACGAACCGCGTCCGCTCGTACGTGAACGCGAGATCGTGCGGGCCGAACATCGCATGGTAAATGCGGTCGCCGTTCCCGAGCCGATCGTGGATCCCGATCACGACGAAGTACGGCACGCGCAGGCGCGCGAAGATCTCGTTCATCAGGCGGAACTCGGGCAGCAGGCCAAGCTGGGTGAAGTCGCCCATCTGGACGACGAAGGCGAGATCGTCCCGCGCGTTCAGGTGCTCGACCGCGTCGTGAGCCTCGTCGTACGCGAGCTGGGTGTCACCGATGACCGCGAACCGCAGCTGCGGCGTCGGCGGCGCAGCGGCGAGCCGGGCGAGTGCCTTGCCGTGGAGGTTGCGCTCGGACGCATCGAGGACCACCGCGTGCGGGCTGTACTCGAGGCACGCGGCCAGGAGAGCCAGCCCCAACATCGGGAAGCGCCGCCCCACGCACCACGATGGCGCTCCGCGTCGCCTTCGTGAACCCGTCCTTTTCGGCGGCCCACGGGCATGCCGTCCGACCCGCCCGGTTCCCCGGGCCCTCGCTGCGAATCGGCGCGGCGCTCGCCGGAACGCGGTGCTAGAATCCGCCCGCCTTTTCCCCCGAGCCCACCCATGGCCCAGCGAACGCCCCTCTTCGAAGCCCACGTTCGTGCCGGCGCCCGCCTGGTCGAGTTCGCCGGGTGGGAGATGCCGGTCCAGTACGCCGGACTCCTTGCCGAGCACGAGGCGGTGCGCACCCGCGTCGGCCTGTTCGACGTCTCGCACATGGGCGAGGTGGTCTTCCGCGGGCCCTCGCGCGCTCCAGGCCTTGAACCGCGCGTTCACGAACGACCTCGGGAAGGTCGTCGACGGACAGGCGCAGTACGGGTGCCTCTGCCGCGAGAGCGGCGGGATCGTCGACGACGTGGTGGTCTACCGCCGCTCGGCCGAGGACCTGCTCGTCTGCGTGAACGCAGGCAACCGCGCCAAGGACTTCGAGTGGCTGTCCGCCCACGCCGGCGGGGCCGAGGTTCGGAACGAGTCGGACGAGTGGGCGCAGCTCGCGCTCCAGGGCCCCCTCGCGGCGCAGCTCCTCCAGCGGATCACGAAGGTGAACCTGTCGCAGCTCCGCTCGTACCGGTTCGGGAGCGGCGAGGTCGCGGGGATCCCCTGCCTCGTCGCGCGGACCGGCTACACGGGCGAGGACGGCTTCGAGCTGTTCTGCCCGGCGGCTCAGGGCGCTCGGCTGTGGGACGCGCTCATCGAGACGGGGACCCCGGAGCGCATCCAGCCGTGCGGCCTCGGCGCACGCGACTCGCTCCGGCTCGAGATGGCGTACCGCCTCTACGGCTCGGACATGGACGACTCGACGACGCCGCTCGAGGCGGGGCTCGCGTGGGTGGTGAAGCTCGACAAGGGCGAGTTCGTCGGCCGGGAGGCGCTCGTGCGGCAGCGCGAGCAGGGCGTCGCGCGGAAGCTCGTCGGGTTCACGCTCACCGATCCCGGGATCGCCCGCCACGGGTACCCGGTCCTCCAGGACGGCCGCAAGGTGGGCGAGGTGACGAGCGGCACCCGAAGCCCGAGCCTCGAGATCCCGATCGGCCTCGCCTACGTGCCGACGGCGCTCGCTGCAGAAGGATCAATCTTCGCGGTCGAGATCCGTGGCCGGGCCGCGGCCGCGCGGGTCGTGAAGACGCCGTTCTACGTCCGCAAGTGACGGAGGAAGACGAGCCATGGATTTTCCCGAGGACCTCAGGTACACGCGCGAGCACGAGTGGGCCCGCAGGAAGGGCGACCGGATCGTCGTCGGCATCACCGACTTCGCGCAGGACCAGCTCGGCGACGTCGTCTACGTCGAGCTGCCCGACGTCGGCGACCCGGTGAAGAAGGGCGAGTCGTTCGGGGTCGTCGAGTCGACGAAGGCGGTGTCGGAGCTGTTCGCGCCGATCTCGGGGAAGGTCGTCGAGGTGAACGACCCGCTGTCCGACGCGCCCGAGACGATCAACGAGGATCCGTACGAGGAGGGCTGGATGATCGCGATCGAGCCCTCGGACCCGAAGGAGCTGGACGTCGCTCCTGGACGCGAAGGGCTACCGCGCCTTCGTCGAAGAGCAGGACTAGCGGAGCACCCCTTGCGCTATCACCCGCACACGCCCGAGGACGTCCGGGCGATGCTCGACGCCGTCGGGGCGAAGAGCGTCGACGACCTCTTCCGCTCGATCCCCGAGCCGCTGCGCCTGCGGCGCCCGCTCGAGGTCCCGCCGGCGCTCGACGAGATCGCGCTCTTGGCGGAGTTCCGCCGCCTCGCCGCGCGCAACGAGGTCTCGCACCCGCCCTTCGCCGGCGCGGGGTGCTACCCGCACCACGTGCCGCCGGCCGTCGACCAGCTGCTCCTCCGCGGCGAGTTCTTCACCGCCTACACGCCGTACCAGCCGGAGATCTCGCAGGGGACGCTCCAGGCGCTCTTCGAGTGGCAGACGTTCGTGTGCCTCCTCACCGGCATGGACGTGTCGAACGCCTCCATGTACGACGGCGCGACCGCGACCGCCGAGGCGGCGCTCATGGCGACCCGGCTCACCGGCCGGAAGCGGATCGTGGTCTCCGCCGCGGTACACCCGGAGTACCGCAAGGTCCTCGCGACCTACCTGCGCTCGACCCGCGACGAGGTGACGACGGTGCCGTTCGGCCCGGACGGCCGCACCGACCTGGCGGCGCTCGAGAAGGCGGTCGACGGCGACACCGCCTGCGTGATCGCCGGGCTGGCCGAACTTCCTCGGGGTCGTCGAGCCGCTGCCGGAGATCGCGCAGGTGGCGCGCAAGGCCGGGGCGCTCACCATCGCTGTCACCGCCGAGGCGGTCGCGCTCGGGCTCCTCGAGTCGCCCGGCGCGCTCGGCGCGGACGTGGCGGTCGGATCCTTCCAGAGCTTCGGGAACCCCATGAGCTTCGGCGGCCCGGCGCCGGGCTTCTTCGCGACGCGCGAGGCGAACGTACGCCAGATGCCCGGCCGCATCTGCGGCGCCACCGTCGACAAGCAGGGGCGGCGCGGCTTCGTCCTCACCCTCTCCACCCGCGAGCAGCACATCCGCCGCGAGAAGGCGACATCGAACATCTGCACCAACTCCGGGCTCGCCGCCCTGGCCGCGACCATCCACCTGTCGCTGCTCGGAAAGTCCGGGCTCGCCCACCTCGCGCGGCTGAACCATGCGCGCGCGCTGCAGCTCCGGGAGGCGATGAAGGCGGCCGGCATCGGGCCGGTGTTCACGGGGCCGGTGTTCAACGAGCAGGTCTTCGACGTCGGCGACGCGGAGGCGACGGTCGCGCGGCTCGCGAAGCGGGGCATCGTCGCGGGCGCGCCGCTCGCGCGCTGGTTCCCGGACCAGCCGAAGGCGAAGGGCGCGCTGCTCTGTGTCGCGACCGAGCTCCACTCCGAGGAGCTGATCCAGCTCTTCGCGCGCTCGGTGAGGGGCTGACATGTCGAACCCTGCGGGCTGGAAGCCGACCCTCGAGAAGGACGCGAAGGCAGCCCCTCGCGCGCGGCGACTCGCCCGGCCTGGGCGGCGCCGACCCGGGGGCTCGTGCACGAGGAGGGGTTGCTGTTCGAGCGCGGGTCGAGCGGGCGGAACGGCGTGTCGCTCCCGCCGATCCCCGCGCGCCACGCCGGCACCGAGGATCTCCCGGCGAAGCTCGTCCGCGCCGGGGTCGACGGACTCCCCGAGATCTCCGAGCTCGAGATCGTCCGCCACTTCACGCGGCTGTCGGTCTGGAATCACGGCATCGACACCGGCTTCTACCCGCTCGGCTCCTGCACGATGAAGTACAACCCGAAGTCGTCGGAGGCGATCGCGCGCCTGCCCGGCTTCGCGAACGTGCACCCGCTCGCGCCGCCCGAGCTGTGCCAGGGCGCGCTCGAGCTGATGTGGCGGCTCGAGCGGGCGCTCTCCGAGATCGCCGGCTTCGACGCGACCACGCTCTCGCCGGCGGCCGGTGCGCACGGCGAGCTGTGCGGGCTGATGGTGATCCGCGCCTACCACGAGGCGCAACGGAAACCCGCGCCACAAGGTGCTCATCCCCGACACCGCCCACGGGACCAACCCGGCGTCGGCGGCGCTCAACGGCTACGACGTGCGTGCAGCTCGCGTCGGGGCCCGACGGGCGGCTCCACCCGGAGACGGTGCGCGCCGCGATGGACGAGGACGTCGCCGCGATCATGATCACCAACCCGAACACCCTCGGGATCTTCGAGAGCCACATCGCGGAGATCGCCGAGATCGTCCACGCGAAGGGCGGCCTCGTCTACGGCGACGGCGCGAACATGAACGCGCTGCTCGGCGTGGCGCGCCCGGGCGACATGGGCTTCGACGTCATCCAGTACAACCTGCACAAGACCTTCGCGACGCCGCACGGCGGCGGCGGCCCGGGCTCCGGCCCGGTCGCGGTGAAGGCGGCGCTCGCGCCGTTCCTGCCGCTCCCCGTCGGTGGTGAAGGAGGGCGAGACCTACCGGCTCGTCACCGACCCGAAGGAGCGGCCCGCAGACGGTCGGCCAGCTCCGCGAGTTCTGGGGCAACTTCGGGATGATCGTCCGCGCCTGGGCGCTCATCCGCGAGTACGGGCCGGAGGGGCTCAGGCCGACCGCGCGAGCTCGCCGTCCTCAACGCCAACTACGTCCGCGCGCGCCTGCAGGGGCGACTACAACCTCCCCTACGAGACCGACTCGCTCCACGAGGTGGTCTTCGACGACAAGCTCCAGAAGGCGAACGGCGTCACGACGATGGACGTCGCGAAGCGGCTCATCGACCACGGCTTCCACCCGCCGACCATCTACTTCCCGCTCGTCGTCCACGGCGCGATCATGATCGAGCCGACCGAGACCGAGTCGAAGGAGACGATCGACGCGCTTCGTCGCCGCGATGAAGGCGATCGCCGCCGAGGCGAAGGCCGACCCCGACGCGCTCAACGCCGCGCCGACGACGCCCGTTCCGGGCCCGCCTCGACGAGACCCGCGCCGCGCGCAAGCCGGTGCTGCGCTGGCGCCCGGGGATGAAGGTCGAGTAGCGGCCAGGCCCGTGCGGGTCGCACGCATGGGACCTCCTGACGAGCCGCGGGAGCGTATGATCTCAGCAGGGCCGCCCCGCTGCCGGGCGACCGTCGGGAGGTCGTCATGCGTGGTGCGCCCGCCGTCCTCGCCCTGCTCGCGGCACTCGCCGCAGGGACCGCGCGCGCCGGAGAGCCTGCGCCCGCCGCGGGGCCTTTCTTCGGCGTGCACGCGGGGTACGGCGTCCCGCGCGGCGACGTCGCCCGCGGGGGGCCGGCGGTGGACGCCGTGGTCGAGCGCAAGGTGCCGCTCGGCATCGATCTCGGCTATCGGTTCAACCGCTGGGTCTGGGGCGACCTGTTCTTCGACCTGGCTCCCGGCTCCCCGGCATCGGCGCTGTGCGCGGGGGGCGCGTCCTGCTCGGCCTCCGACTTCCGGCTCGGCGCCGCGGTGCTCCTCCGGCTCGCTCCCCGATCCTGGCTCGATCCCTGGCTCGGCGTCGGAATCGGCATCGAGGTCCTGAACGCGAAGGGCTACGACGCCGCGACCGCGGCACCGCGCGAATGGAGCTGGTTCGGGTACGAGCTGCCGATCGTCGAGGCCGGGGTGGACGTGGCGATGTCGGACCGGATCAGCGTCGGACCGTGGGCGTCGCTCACCATCGCGCGCTTCACGAAGGAGTCGATCAAGCCCTCCGGCGGCACGACGCTCACCGGCACCATCCAGGACCGGGCCACGCATCGCTGGCTCTCGGCCGGCCTGAAGGCCACGCTCCGGCTCTGATGCATGAGGCGCCGCTTCGCCGCCGACCTCACCGGGCGAGCTTGCGCCACAGGAGCGCGACACCGGCCGCCATCACGAGCGACGCTGCGAGCGCCCACGGGTTCCCGGGGGCCTCGCGCGTGCGGAGCACGACGGCGGGCGCGGGGACGATCTCGGCGAGCCGCAGCCGCCGGCCCCCTGCGAGCGTGAGCTCCGCGCCCGATCCGAGCGCGCGCACCTCCTCGATGCCCGAGGGACCGCGCGCGCGCACGACCGCGCTCGGCGCACCACCCTCCCCGGGCGCGAACCCGAGGAGCTGCACCACCTCCCCCGCCACACGGCAGCCCTGTCCCTCCGCGAGCGGGCACTCGTCCCCGCCGCCCGAGAGCCGCGCAACCCGAATCCGGCCGAAGTCCGCGAGGAGCGCGAGGTGCGCGCCGCCCCCCGACGAGAGCGGCGCGTTGTACTCGACGAGCCGCTCGGTCGTGCTCCCGCCATCACGCAGCTCGATGCGCGCGCGCGCCGCCTTCGGCATCCCGTTCGGCAGCGCGTCCACGTCGAGCGACGCGAGCCGCGACCTCCCCGAACCCGGGCACCTCCTGCCAGCCGGAGGCGACGAGGACCCCGCCGCCCTCGCTCGCGAGGAAGCCGCCGATCGCATGCGCCACCATCGCGAGCAGGAAGCCGACGTGCACGATGGAGCCGGCGTACGCGGTCGGGGCCCGCGATCCCTCCCTGCCACTTGCGAGCCACCGTGTCCCACGTCGCGAGCAAGGTGTTCACGGCGTAGAGCGCAGCGACCGGGATGAGGAGGTAGAACCAGGCGTGGGCGGCGCGGGGCGGCGCGAAGAAGCCTCGCAGGTCGTCCATGTGGATCGCGGCGGACGCGCCGTCGCGCGTCGCGGCGATCACGACCGATCCGACCGCGAGCAGCACCACCGTCGCGAAGCCGCAGCAGAGACCGAGCCCCTGGGAGCGGAGCCAGGCGGTGCTAGAACGCATGCGACGACCGCCCGAAGAAGAAGGAGGTGCCCACGTACGCGACGAGCACGAACGAGAACCCGAGCACCGCGAGGGCGGGGCGTGCCCACGGGCGCGGCTGAAACGACGGCGTCAGCTTCACGTGGATGAAGGCGGCGTAGTGGAACCAGAGGATGACCGACCAGATCACCTTCGGATCCCAGATGAAGTAGCTCCCCCACGCCACCACGCCCCAGATGCCCCCCGTCACCATCGACAGCGACCAGAGGACGAAGCCCCACAGCGCGAGCCGGTCCACGAGCGCGAGCCACTCGCCCTCCCGCCGCGCCCACCAGGCGACCGCCGCAGCGGCCGCCGCGGCCCAGGAGCCGTACGCGAGGAACGAGAGCGGGATGTGCAGCGGATACCAGATGGTCCGCATCAGCGGCGGAGGCCAGCGCAGATCGCCGGGGAACGAGAGCGCCGTCGCCATCGCCGCCCACAGGATCGCGAGGAGCGGGAGGAGGTAGGCACGGGCCGGACGGAACGCCACCGTGGCGACTGCGGCGACGGCGAGCGTGAACGCGTTGAACGACTCCATCTTGTTCGTGAGCGGGAAGAACTCAATCGCGACGCCTCGCGCGACGGTGCCGGCGAGGTGGATCGCGACGCCGAGCGCGAGGGCGGGGCGCGCGAGCTTCGGGCGCACCAGCACGGCGACCAGGGCGAGCGCGTACGCACCGGCCGCGGCCCAGAGCAGGCGCTCGAGCCAGGGATGGGCGGCGGCGGCGAGCTCGGGAGGAGTGGGGGGCATCGGAGCGCGCCGTCGCGGCCGGCGCGGCGAATCACTGGTCGGCCGGCGCGCGCCAGAACAGCGACGCGTGGCCGTCGTTCGGGTACATCGTGAAGAAGAACGGGATCCGGACCTCGCCCTCGGCGTGGAACATGCCGCGGGGCGGGTTCGGAAACGGCTGCGCAGCCCGGACCGATGCGACGGCGACCCGGTCGAAGAAGTCGATGCTCGAGGACTGCATCACCGACAGGTCCTTCACCTTCCCGTCCGTGTCGATGGTCAGGCCGAGGACCACCGTCCGCTCCTTGTAGAGGTAGAGCGAGCCGTCGGGATCCCGCTGCCTCACCGCATCGCGAACGCGCGGGTACCACTGCTGTCCGATGCCCTGGCGCATGCGGTTGATGTACGTGGCGTACTTGAACTCGCGCGCCTGGAGCCAGGTCTCCTCGCCCTCCTCGAGCCCCTCGTGCGTTCCATCCATCGACGGCCCGCCCGCGATCCGGGCGAGCGCCTCCGGCGAGACCGAGAGAATCCGGGCCCTGCTCGCCGCGGCCGCGGCGCCCTCCCTCGCCGCCCTCGCCGAGTTCTGGCAGCCGCAGGTCGCCCTTCGGCCGGGCGGTGGCGACCCGCTCGCCGCGGGCACCCTCGCGGCCGGTCACCGCGTCCTTCTCGCCGCCATCGCCGCGCCTGGGCGAGCCCGCCGCTGCGGCGCGGTCGCTCCCGGCCTCGGGCCGCGGCGCCGGGCGCGGGTAGTTGCCCGCGTGCCGGGAGACGGTCTCCTTCTCGACACGCGTGTTGCGGTCCGAGAGGAACTTCGCGTTCGCCGGCGGCTTCTCGGACGCCTGCTGCTTGGGCGAGAGCTCGACCACCCGACCCTGGGCCGGCTCCTCCGCCGGAGGTGTGGGCGCGGACGGCGGCGGCGCGACCGCGCGGTTCGCCTCCCACTGCACCGCCGACATGGGTGCGAGGGCGACGCGCGCCGACTCCGCCTTGCCCGGCAGGTGGAACGCCCCGGCAAGCGCGAGCACCCACAGCAGAACGGCGTTCAGCGCGAGCGACGCGACGAGGGCGGCCCCGGCCCTGCGAGCCGGCCGCTCCTTCCGCTTCTCGCGCTTGAGGCTCGGGCCGAGGTACGCCATCCGTCCCCTAGAGGTACGCCATCCCTCTTCTACATGCTAACAGCCGCCCATCATGATTCGCGTTCCTCATTGCCGCCTCGCACCCTGCAGGGGATGGTCACACCGCGGGCGGCGGGGCGCGCCCGCCGGAAGGCCTGCAGGCGTTCCCAGCCCACCGAGATGACCCAGGTGACGCCCACCATCGCCACGATGCCGGCGAGGGTCGCACCGAACGAGAGCGATTTCCGGAGCGGTCCACCGACGGTCTTCCACGACAGCCACTCGAGGGTCGCGCCGTACGTGAGCTCGACCGAGGCGATGTAGCCGACGAGCGACTGGCGCCCCACCCGCGTGAGCCACGCGAGCGGACGCTCCGCCGCGTCGGGGACGAGCTGGAGCAGCCCCGAGAACGCGATGCAGATCGCGAGCCGCATCGCGAACCACGACGGCGAGGTGCGCCAGAAGCTCTGGTACCGGTACACGGGCGCCCACCCGTCGGCCCACCACGCGATGCCGAAGAGCGCTGCCGCGAGCGAGAGCCACACGAACGGCCGGTTCCGCCCGAGCGCGAGCGGCGCCAGCGCGGAGCCGGCCAGCAGGAACCCGGCCCAGTTGAACAGGTGGAAGCTCGCGCGCGGCCAGCCCGCGAACAGGTACGCGTAGAGCACGTCGACGAGCCGGTTCGGCGCGATGCGCGCCGCCGCGTCGGCGGCCGCGCCGGCCTGCGGCAGGTCGTAGTGGCGGAGGACGTCGGCGACGATGGGGGTCGAGAGCACCACCGCGAGCGCGGCGATCCCGGCGGCCGCGGCGGCCACCGCGCGGGGGCGTCCGACCGAGAGGAGCGCCGCCGCGAGGAGCCCGACGGCGATGACGTTCAGCACGTCGACCTTCAGGACATCCGCCCAGCCGCCCGGGCGGGACCATGCCCCGCCGAGCAGGTACTCGGCGAACCGGAAGCCATACGCCACCCCGAGGAGCCACAGCGCGCGGCGCAGCGCCTGGACGCGCCGGGCCTGCGGCGTAACCCCCTTCCGCTCCTGCGCCGCATCTGCGAGCGCCTGCGAGAGCCCCGCCATGTACAGGAACCCGGGCGCGGCGAACCCGCCAATCATGTCGAGGACGACTTGCGGAGTGACCCACGTGCCTGCGAGCAGTCCCAGCGGCCACGCGGTGCTGCGGGCCGCGGGCGCGAGCCAGGCGTCGAGGACGTGGACCTCGACCATGAACAGCACGGCGAGACCACGCTGCCAGTCGAGCCAGAGCTTGCGTCTGGGGGACGACCCCGTCACTTGTCGCGGTACGTGATGCGACCGCGCGTGAGGTCGTACGGCGACAGCTCGAGCTTCACGCGGTCGCCCGGGATGATCCGGATGTGGAACTTCTTCATTTTCCCTGAAGCGTACGCGAGGACCGTCGGGCCCTGGTCGACCTTGACCCGGTACATCCCTCCGGCGAGCGCCTCCTCGACGGTCCCCTGTACCTCAATGCCCGCTTCCTTCTCGCTCACTCGTTCTCCTCAAGCGCGAGCGGCCCCGGTCGCCCGAGGCCGCCCATGATGCTCGATGAAACCTTCTTAGCCCTTCCGGACGTTGGCTGCCTGCAGACCCTTGGGGCCCTGGGTGATCTCGAATTCGACCCGCTCCCCCTCCTTGAGGGTGCGGAACCCGTCCATCTGGATGGCGGAGTGGTGGACGAACACGTCCTCGCCGCCCTCCTGAGAGATGAACCCGTAGCCCTTCGCGTCGTTGAACCACTTCACAGTACCGTTCGGCATCGCTTCACGCTTCCTTGTTGAACCGGCACGAGCCGACCGCCGGCCCGGGGAGGCGAGGGGCACGGACCCCCGACCCGGGCGCGAACTATCCCCAAACCGGAAGCAACGGTCAAGGCGCGGAATGCTCGGATTCCGCGCAGATTGTGGACCGCCTCGGTCGAACACCCTCCCCCGGCGCTCCCGTCGATTTCACTGCGGGAGCGCGGCGAGGAGCGCCCTCGCTCGCGCGCCGACCTCCGCGTCCGAGGCGAGCCGCGACAGCTCCGCGCGTCCGGCATCGCGGTCCGCCGCGGTCGAGAGCAGGCTCTCGGCGCGCGCGAGCCGCACCGCTGGATCCTCCGGCGCGAGCTTCGCGCCGACCTCCGCGCAGAAGCGGGCGGCGAGCGGCTGTCCGAGCCGGCGGTGGGCGCGAGAGAGGAGCGTCCACGAGCGGGCGTCGAGGTGGTTCGTCACGACCAGCCCCTCCAGGATCGCGCGCGCGGTGTCGGCCCGTCCGGCCTCCAGCTCGGCCTCCGCGAGCGCGGCGATGGCGTCTCCCATCTGCTGCGTGATCCCCTGGACCTCCGCGAGCGTCCCCGCATCGTCCACCGCATCGAAGAAGCTCACGTCTTCCCGTTCCATGTTCGGCTCCCCTCACCGCACGTTCTGGATGACCGCCATCCGCGTGTCGTGCCGCGCGCGGAGGATTCCGGAGACGAGCGAGAACATCTCGCGCTGCTGATCGACGACCCGCTGGATCTCCATCAGCTTGAGCCGCTCCTGCCCGTCCGAGAGCCCGCTCGTCCCGGAGGTCCCGGTGCTCGCTGCAGCGGTGGTGCCTGCGGCGGCCGCCGCCCGCGCCGGGCCGGCCGCGCCCGCCGAGGCGTCAGAGAGGGACGCCGCCGCGCCGGCCGCGAGGTCCACGACCTGTGGACCGTACTTGAGGGCCAGCGGAGCGAGCTCCGGGAACCCGAGCGCGGTGGCGGCGGCGGCGAGGACGGGACCGCCGACCTTCGAGACCGCCGCGCGCACCGTCGGATCCTGCAGCGCCTGCAGCCCGATGCCGAGGGGCGGGAAGAACGCGGTCGCGGACTTCAGTGCGGAGGTCAGCGACCCGCCGAGGGAGCCGAGGAGTCCGCCGCTCTTCTTGGAGGAGCCGCTCGACTTCGTGGAGCTGCTCGAGGAGCTGGAGGTCGTCGCCGTGCCCCCCATCTCCTTCATCTTCTTCTGCATGTCCTTCTCCCACTTGTCGTTCAGGTACGCGAGCAACCGCATCAGCTTCTCCTCGACCGAGAGCTTCGCGTCGTCGAGGAACGCGAGCGGGCCCGTCTTCTTCGTCGCCGCGGTCGACTTCGCCGCGGCGGTCTTCGTCGCCGCCTTCGGCGCGGACGTGCTCGCCGCGTATCCCGCGCCGGACCTCGATGCGGCGCGTGTCGTCGCGGCACGCGAACGGCCGGGCGGCGTCGCGCCCGGGGCGATCGTGTCGGCGAACCCGGGCGGAACGGGAACGCGGGTCGCCGGCGCGGGGGCAGACGCCGCGCCCGCGACGAGCGGCTCGACGGCGACGGCCGCGCCGGATGCGAGCGAGACGAGCGGCTGGATCAGGGATGGAAGCATGTCGGTCCTTTCGTGGCGGGACGCTGTGGCCCCGGGCCGCCCGCGGGAGGAGCGCGTCCCGTGCCGACGTGACCTGGCCGGATCCCGCGCGGTTGGCGGCGCGGCCCCGTCCGCTGCCGGACCGCGCGTCCGCGGCCCGGCCGGTTTCGCCGGACCCCGCCGCGCGCTACATTCGGCGCGTGCGTTTCCTCGGCGTGGATCTCGGCCGCGCGCGGATCGGGCTCGCCCTCGCGGACGACGTCCTCCGGACCGCCCGGCCGCTTCGCACGATCGCGCGGCGGACCGACGCCGCCACCCTCGCCGAGATCGGCCGGGCGGCGCGCGAGTTCGAGGTGGACCGCGCCGTGGTGGGTCTGCCGCTCAACATGGACGGGAGCGAGGGGGAGGCGGCGCGCACCGCGCGCGGATTCGCCGCGAAGCTCGAGATCGCGCTCTCCGTCCCGGTCGAGCTGTTCGACGAGCGGCTCTCGACGTTCGAGGCGGAGACACGCTTGCGCGACCGGGGCTTCTCTGCGAAGGATCGCCGCGCGCGCGTGGACGCGGAGGCGGCGGCGGTGATCCTCCAGGGCTGGCTCGACCGGAGCGACGGGTGAAGCGGGTGCTGCTCGCGATGATCGCCGCGGTGCTCCTCGGTGGGGCGGTGGTCGCGGCGATCCTCTGGCAGGAGCTGGCGCTCTTCCGCGACACGCCGTACGGCGCGCTGCGGGAGAAGGTGGTCGTCATCCCGAGCGGCGCCTCGGCGCGGGCCGTGGTGCGGATCCTCGCGCAGGCGGGCGTGCTCGCCGACGAGCGGCGTGCGTGGCGGTACGTGCGGTGGGTGAAGCGCGATCCCCGGCCGTTCCGCGCCGGCGAGTACTCGTTCGACGGGCCGCTGCGGCCCGACGAGGTGCTGGACCGCGTCGTCCGCGGCGACGTGAAGTTCCACCGCTTCACGGTGCCGGAGGGGGTCCGGGCCGACGAGATCGCGGCCATCGTGGCGCACAGCGGCCTCGCGAGCGAGGCGGACTTCCTCGCCGCGGCGCGGGACGAGGCCGTCGCCCGCGCGCTCGGCCTCCCGTATCCCGGGCTGGAGGGCTTCCTGTTCCCCGACACCTACGCGTTCCCGCGCGGGGTGAGCGCCCGGGGGATCGCCGAGGGAATGGTCGAGCGGTTCAAGGAGGAGTACGCGAAGGCGAGCGAGCTCCGGAAGTCCGGGGTCGTCTTCACGATGGGCGAGGCGGCGACCTTCGCATCCATCGTCGAGAAGGAGACCAGCCGGCCCGAGGAGCGCCCGCATATCGCGTGCGTGTTCCACAACCGGCTCCGGCTCGGGATGCGCCTCCAGACGGATCCCACGGTGATGTACGCGACGATGCTGCGGACCGGCCGCTGGTCGAAGAACATCTCCCGCGCCGACCTGCTCGCACCGCACCCCTACAACACCTACACGAGCGGCGGTCTCCCTCCCGGACCGATCGCGAACCCCGGGGCAGCGGCGCTGCGGGCCACGTTGGCCCCCGCGGCATGCCCGGACCTGTATTTCGTCTCGCGCAACGACGGCACGCACGTGTTCTGCCCCGACCTCAGGTGCCACAACGCGGCCGTCCAGCGGTGGCAGGTCGAGTATTTCCGCCGCGCGCGGTAGCGCCCTCGCTCGCCCCCGGCGCCGGGGACCCGTGCGCACGGCGCGGACCGGGTTACCTCCCCTTCCGGGGCCAGGCCGCTCGAGAACGGGCCCTCTGCAACGCGCTGGCCCGGACCTTATGCTCCATCCACGTCGGCGAGCCGGCCGAGAGAGGTGCCGCAGATGCGAGACTTGGCGCAGAACCAGACGACGTGGGTCTCCCGGATCGCGTCCCTGCAGGATCGCGAGGGTTACTCCGAGCAGCACTGGGACGGCACGTTCGAGGACTACCTCGCGATCGTGCGGCAGAACCCGAAGGTCACCCGGACCGCCTTCCAGCGCGTCTACGACATGATCCTGTCGCACGGGAAGAATGAGTACATCGACAACAAGAAGAAGCTCGTCCGCTACGACTTCTTCACGGATCCCGACTTTCAACGGGAAGGACGCGATCTTCGGGCTCGACATCCCGCTCATGAAGCTGGTGAACGTCTTCAAGAGCGCGGCGCAGGGCTACGGGACCGAGAAGCGCGTGATCCTGCTCCACGGTCCGGTCGGCTCCTCGAAGTCGACGATCGCGCGCCTCCTCAAGAAGGGGCTCGAGGCGTACTCGAAGAAGGCGGAGGGCGCGCTCTACACCTTCGCGTGGGATATCGAGCGGACCAACCTCGAGGGCGTCCGGCGCAAGGAGATCATGCCCTGCCCGATGCACGAGGAGCCGCTCCACCTCATCCCGCACGAGTGGCGCGCCAAGATCTACGCCGATCTCGCCGGCGACTCCGGGTACACGATCGCCGACACGGGCGACCTCTGCCCCGCCTGCCGGTTCGTCTACAAGGACCTGATGACCGAGTACAAGGGCGACTGGGAGAAGGTGATGGGGCACGTGCGCGTGCGCCGGCTCATCCTCTCGGAGAAGGACCGGATCGGCATCGGCACCTTCCAGCCCAAGGACGAGAAGAACCAGGACTCGACCGAGCTCACGGGCGACATCAACTACCGGAAGATCGCCGAGTACGGCTCGGACTCCGACCCGCGCGCGTTCAACTTCGACGGCGAGTTCAACATCGCCAACCGCGGCATCATCGAGTTCGTCGAGATCCTGAAGCTCGACGTGGCGTTCCTCTACGACCTGCTCGGCGCCACGCAGGAGCACAAGATCAAGCCGAAGAAGTTCCCGCAGACCGACATCGACGAGGTCATCATCGGGCACACCAACGAGCCCGAGTACCGGAAGCTCCAGTCGAACGAGTTCATGGAGGCGCTGCGGGACCGCACGGTGAAGATCGACATCCCGTACATCTCGCGGCTCGACGAGGAGGTGAAGATCTACATCCGCGACTACAACTCCCAGCAAGATCCGCGGGAAGCACATCGCGCCGCACACGCTCGAGATGGCGGCGATGTGGGGCGTGCTCACCCGGCTCGAGGAGCCGAAGAAGCACAACCTCACGCTCGTCCAGAAGCTGAAGCTCTACAACGGGAAGACGCTGCCCGAACTTCACCGAGGACAACATCAAGGAGCTGCGCAAGGAAGCGGTGCGCGAGGGAATGGAGGGCATCAGCCCCCGGTACATCCAGGACAAGATCTCGAACGCGCTCGTCTCGGACAAGGGCGAGGGCTGCGTGAACCCGTTCATGGTGCTGAACGAGCTCGAGGCCGGGCTCCGCCAGCACTCGCTCATCAGCTCCGAGGACCAGCGCAAGCGGTTCCGCGACCTGCTGACCGACGTGAAGCGCGAGTACGAGGACGTCGTGAAGAACGAGGTGCAGCGGGCGATCAGCGCCGACGAGGACGCGATCACCAAGCTCTGCGCCAACTACATCGACAACATCAAGGCGTACACGCAGCGCGAGAAGGTCCGGAACAAGTACACCGGGCAGTACGAGGAGCCCGACGAGCGGCTCATGCGCTCGATCGAGGAGAAGATCGACATCGCGGAGAGCCGAAAGGACGACTTCCGCCGCGAGATCATGAACTACATCGGCGCGCTCGCGGTCGAGGGCAAGACCTTCAACTACCGGACGAACGAGCGGCTCCACAAGGCGCTCGAGCTGAAGCTGTTCGAGGACCAGAAGGACTCGATCAAGCTGAAGAACCTGGTGTCGTCGGTGGTCGATCGCGAGACGCAGGAGAAGATCGACGTCGTGAAGCAGCGGCTCGTGAAGAACTACGCGTACTGCGAGATCTGCTCCACCGACGTGCTCAACTTCGTCGCATCGATCTTCGCGCGGGGAGACGCGAAGGACTAGCCGCGCACGGGATGGTCCGGCGGCTCAACCTGGACGGACGAAAGTGGTCGCATGGCGCTCAAGATCAAGCAGGACCACGCGCGTTTCCGTGACATCGTCCGCGGCCGGATCAAGCGGAATCTCAAGAAGTACATCCAGAAGGGCGAGCTGATCGGCAAGAAGGGGAAGGACTTCATCACCATCCCCGTCCCGACCATCGACATCCCGCACTTCCGGTTCGGCGAGAAGTCGCAGGGCGGCGTGGGCCAGGGTGACGGCGAGCCCGGTGACCCGCTCTCGCAGGGGGACCCCCAGCCCGGCAGCGGGCAGGCGGGCCAGGGCGAGGGGCAGCACATCCTCGAGGTGGACGTCTCGCTCGAGGAGCTCGCCGACATCCTCGGCGAGGAGCTCGCGCTCCCCCGCATCGAGCCCAAGGGCAAGGACCGCATCGTCGCGACGAAGCTCCGTTACACCGGGATCTCGCCCTCCGGGCCCGAGTCGCTCCGGCACTTCAAGCGCACCTACAAGCAGGCGCTGCGGCGGCAGATCGCGAGCGGCTCGTACAACTGGCGGAAGCCGGTGATCGTCCCGGTGCGCGAGGATCGCCGCTACCGCACCTGGAAGCAGGTGCCGCTGCCGGAGACGAACGCGGTCGTCATCTACATGATGGACGTGTCCGGCTCGATGGGGGACGAGCAGAAGGAGATCGTGCGGATCGAGTCCTTCTGGATCGATACCTGGCTGCGCAAGCACTACAAGGGCCTCGAGACGCGCTACATCATCCACGACGCCGTCGCGCGCGAGGTCGACCGCGACACCTTCTTCCACACGCGCGAGTCGGGCGGGACGATGATCTCCTCCGCGTACAAGCTCGCGCTCGAGCTGATCGAGAGCGACTACGCACCCTCGTCCTGGAACGTCTACCCGTTCCACTTCTCCGACGGCGACAACTGGTCGGCCGACGACACCCGCGTGTGCGTGGAGATCCTGCAGGAGCGCATCCTGCCGGCGGTGAACCTGTTCGCGTACGGCCAGGTGGAGAGCCCGTACGGCTCGGGCCAGTTCATCAAGGACCTCCGGGAGGCGTTCGGCGAGCGCGAGAACGTGGCGCTCTCCGAGATCGCCGACAAGGAAGGGATCTACGGCTCCATCAAGGCCTTCCTCGGGCAGGGGCGCTGACCTTCGACTCCGCGCGGCCTGACGGCCGCGCTACGCTCAGGTTGAAACGGATCGTATGCACAAGCACACTCACCTTCCCGCCCGGCTCCACGACATCCGCCAGAAGGTCGAGGGGTATGCCCGCGAGTACGGGCTCGACTTCTACGAGACGGTCTTCGAGGTGCTCGGCTTCGACGAGATCAACATGGTCGCCGCCTACGGCGGCTTCCCCAACCGCTATCCGCACTGGCGGTTCGGGATGGACTACGAGCGGCTCGCGAAGGGGTACGAGTACGGGCTCTCGAAGATCTACGAGATGGTCATCAACAACGACCCCTCCTACGCCTACCTGCTCGAGTCGAACATGGACGTCGACCAGAAGCTCGTGATGGCCCACGTCTTCGGGCACGTGGACTTCTTCAAGAACAACTTCATGTTCCAGCACACGAACCGGAAGATGATGGACCAGATGGCGAACCACGCGACCCGCGTGCGCCGCTATCAGGACAAGCTCGGCGTCGAGATGGTCGAGGACTTCATCGACCGGTGCCTCTCGCTCGAGAACCTCATCGACTACCAGTCACCTTACGTGAAGCGCCGTCCGGACCGACCGAACGACGAGGAGGCCGCGCAGCGCAAGATCGCGCACGGCTTCAAGACCGAGCGCGAGTACATGCGCGAGTACATCAACCCGCCCGAGTTCATGCAGGCCGAGCAGAAGAAGCTCGACGACGAGGCGGCGCGCAAGAAGAAGTTCCCCGAGCGGCCCGAGCGCGACGTGCTCCTGTTCCTGCTCGAGAACGCGCCGCTCGAGCGCTGGGAGCACGACGTCCTGTCCATCATCCGCGAGGAGGCCTACTACTTCGCGCCCCAGGGCCAGACCAAGATCATGAACGAGGGCTGGGCCACCTACTGGCACTCCAAGATCATGACGGAGAAGGCGCTCGACGCGTCCGAGGTGATCGACTACGCGGATCACCACTCCGGCACGCTCGCGACGCACCCCGGCCAGCTGAACCCGTACAAGCTGGGCGTCGAGCTGTGGCGCGACATCGAGGACCGGTGGAACAAGGGGCGCTTCGGCAAGGAGTACGACGAGTGCGACTCGTTCGTCGAGCGACGGCAGTGGGACAAGAAGCTCGGCCTCGGACGCCAGAAGATCTTCGAGGTCCGCAAGCACTACAACGACGTCACCTTCATCGACGAGTTCCTCACCCTCGAGTTCGTGCTGGAGCAGAAGCTCTTCACCTACGGCTACAGCGAGAAGCACCAGCGCTGGGAGATCCTCGAGCGCGAGTTCAAGAAGGTGAAGGAGAAGCTCCTCCACATGCTCACCAACTTCGGCCAGCCGACGATCGGCGTCGAGGACGGCAACTTCGAGAACCGCGGCGAGCTGCTCCTCGCCCACAAGCACGACGGTGTCGACCTGAAGCTCGACTACGCGCGCGAGACCCTCCGGCACGTGCAGACCCTCTGGAGACGTCCGGTGAACCTCGCGACCCGAGTGGAGGGGCGCTGGACGCAGTTCCGCTTCGATGGCAGGGAGCACTCCGACCGCCGCGTGGAGCTATAGACGAACCGGTCGTGTGGGCGCGCCGCGCACCACCCCGCCTGCGGAATTTCGGTTTCGGGGATCCTGCTGCTAGATTGCGTCCGTGCAGGAGCAGGACGCCGACCGATCCCCCACCCGCCGCCGCGCCCCCGCAGTCGCCGCCGCGCTCGGCCTCGCAGCCATCCTCGCCGTCGCGGGCGCAGGCGCCGCCGGACGCTTCGGCGCGATCCCGGCGCCCCCGGTGGAGGCCACCGCCGCGGCGACGGCCGCGCGGCTCCCGACCCCCGAGCCGGTGCCGGTCGAGCGGTTCACCGCGGTCACCTCCCGCCTCGCGCGCGATCAGACGCTTGCGGCGGCGCTCTTCAGGCTCGAGCTCGACGCCGGCGAGGTGAAGGCCGTCGTCGATGCGCTCAAGGGGCTCTTCCCGTTCAACCGCGCGCGCCCCGGCGACCAGCTCCGGGTGGAGCGTCTCGAGGGCGGGCGGGCGGTGCACCGGCTCAGCTACCGGCAGGGGGCGGCCGACGAGTGGATCGTCGAGCGGCTCCCCGATGGCAGGCTGCGCGCTGCGAAGCGTCCGGTCGCGCTCACGACCGAGGTGACCCGCGTCTCCGCCCGGATCCAGTCGTCGCTGTACGAGTCCCTGCAAAAGGCCGGCGAGGACCCCGGCCTCGCCGTGCTCGCCGCGGACGTGCTCGCGTGGGACGTCGACTTCTACCAGGACGTCCGCGCCGACGACCGGATGCAGATGGTCGTCGAGAAGATCTTCGCCGACGGCAAGTTCCTCCGCTATGGCGAGGTCCTCGCGGCCGAGTACGATGGCGCCGCGACCGGCCCCAAGCGGCTGTTCCGCTACCAGGACCCGACCGGCCTGACGAGCTACTTCGACGACGCGGGGCAGAGCGCGCGCCGCGGCTTCCTGAAGTCGCCGCTCAAGTACGCGAACATCACGTCGCGCTTCGGGAACCGCCTCCATCCCGTGCTCGGGTACAACCGGGCGCACGAGGGCGTCGATTACGGGGCGCCCATCGGGACCCCGATCTGGGCGGTCGGCGACGGACAGGTGAAGCAGGCGGGCTGGAACGGCGGCTGCGGCAAGGCGGTGACCCTGCGCCACCGCAACGGATACGAGACCGTCTACTGCCATCTCTCGGCGATCGCGGTCGCCGCCGGGAAGCCGGTGTCGCAGAAGCAGGTGATCGGGTACGTGGGCGCGACGGGCCTCGCGACGGGCCCCCACCTCCACTACGCCGTGAAGCGCGGCGGCTCGTTCATGAATCCGCTGCAGCTCAAGGTTCCGCGCGAGCGCCCCATCCCGCCGGAATGGATGGACGACTTCCGCGCGAAGATCTCGCCGCTCCGCGCCAAGCTCGCGGGCGAGGTCGCTTCCTTGTAGCGGGGGGGACACTCCCTCCGCGCCCGCCTTGCGGCGGGGAGCTCGCGCCCCCCCGAGCCCCCCGCTCGCTCGAGATCCATACACGCGGCGCCAGCCGCGCTCATCCTCGGGGGCCCGCTGGCGGGCCGGCCGAGCCTTTTCCGGCTCCGCCTGCGCTCGCCGTGTCGGCGCGGACGGAGCTCGCGCCGGAGCCCCCGTGCGCCTCAGCGCCGCCGGCGGCGCGCGCGCTCGGCGGTGAGCTGCTTCCCGTTCCACTCCTTCCCGTGGAGCGCCTGGACCGCGGCGTCGAGCGCCTCCGGCGCGACCTCGAGGAAGCTGTGGCTCCGCCGCAGGTCGATCGCGCGCACCTCGAGGCCGGGTGCCAGGGCTGCGATCGCCGCGCTCACCTGCGCCTGGTCGGCGCCGTCCATCTCGCCGAGGGAGAGGAAGATCCGCGCGCGCGGCGGCCGCAGGCCCTCGTCGCCGACGGCGTCCTGCGCCTCCGTCGCCTCGACGCGCGGCGCCGTCTCGACCCGCGGTGAGGCCCCGTCGAGGCTCACCTCGCGCGGCTCGAGGTCGCGGCGCGGCCGATGCTCCTCGCGCTCGCCCCCACCCTCGCGCGGCCGCCGCTCACGCTCGCGGCCTCCACGCTCGGAGCGCTCGCCGCGCGCCCGGCGATCCTCGCGCGCGCCGTCGCGCGGGGCGCCGTCGCGGCCGCGGCCGCGCTCTCGCGCCGGGACCTCCTTGCGGGCGGCCTCCCGCTCCTTGCGCTCGTGCTCGAGGCGCTTGTGCTCGGCCTTCTGTACGTCCGTCATCTTCTCGATGCGGTGGTGGGTGAAGAAGTACTTGAGCGCGAAGGAGACGAGCCAGTCTCCGTCCGGCCGGTTCTTCAGCTCCTGCGCGAGCGGGATGAACGCCTCGAACATCGATGCGCTCATCGCCTCCTTCAGCTCCGCCACGTGACGGTCGGTCCAGACGCGCCGCGCCTCCTCGGGAGTCGGTAGCTTCTTCTCCTCGAACGCGATCCCGTACTTCTTCTGGAGCGCCGAGAGCGTGTGGATGTCGCCGCCCGAGATGATGGAGAGGCTCGTCCCCTTCTTCCCGATGCGCCCGGTGCGGCCGACGCGGTGGAGGAACACCGCCGGATCCTCGGGGAGCGAGTAGTTGATGACGTGCGACAGGTCGGAGATGTCGATGCCGCGAGCGGCGATGTCGGTCGCCACCATGAAGCGGACCTCGCCGCGCTTCACCTTCGCCATCACCCGCTCGCGCTCCTTCTGCGGGAGGTCGCCGTTCAGCAGCTCGGCGTCGTAGCCGTTCCGGTTCAGGACCGCGGTGACGAGCGAGGTGTCCGTGCGCGTGTTGCAGAACACGATGGCGGCCTCGGGCTCCTCGATCTCGATCATGTAGAGGAGGTTCCGCGGCTTCGGGTATGCGTCCACCGCCGGGTACATCACGTTGTGGATGTTCTCGACCGTGTACTCGTCGCCGGAGAGCAGGATCGTCTCGGGCGACGTCAGGTACTCGCGGATGATCTGCTCGATGTCCGCGGGCACGGTCGCCGAGAAGAGGAGCTGCTGGCAGGTGTCGGGGAGGTGGTCGAGGATGCGCGTCACCTCCTCGAAGAACCCCATGTTGAGCATCTCGTCCGCCTCGTCGAGGCAGCAGACCATGGCGTCGTCGAGCTGGAGCGACTTGCGCCGGATGAAGTCGTAGATGCGGCCGGGCGTGCCGACCACGATCTCGGCGCCCGCCTCGAGCTTGTCCTTCTGGTCGCCCATCGACGCGCCGCCGTAGACCGTCACGACGCGGAGGTCCTTGTGCTTCGCGAGCGCCGCCATCTCCTCGGCGACCTGGAGCGCGAGCTCGCGCGTCGGGCACATCACGAGGGCGGACGCCTTCCGCCGCCCGTCCGGGATCCGCTCGAGCATGGGGATCGCCGAACGCCGCGGTCTTGCCGGTGCCGGTCTTCGACCGGACGATCACGTCCTTGCCGTCGCGAATCGGCCGATACGACGCGGACTGCACCGGCGTCGGGTGCGTGTACCCGTGCTCGGCGATCGCCCGCCGGACCGGCTCGGACAGGCCCAGCTCGTCGAACGAGCCCTCGGAAACGTAGTCGGACGCCACTTCGAGGGGCGGGCCCCCCTGCACCTGCTGCTCCATGCTGTCACTCCTGGCGCCCGCTCTTCAGGGGCGCCTCCGTGGCGCATGGCGGTGTCGCTGGACCGCGTGGGCCTCGGTCCGAGACCGAAGCCCGCGCCGTTCCGCGAGGCCCGCCATGCGCCGGTGTGTGTCGATCCGCGCACTTGCGCGAATCCGCGAATCATCTATATCAGACGGCCCCGGCCGGCCACCATTCTCGCCCGGCGGCGCCCACCTGATGGCCGACCACACCCGCCAGCCGCCCGACGACCAGGCGCTCCCCCGCGCGGATCGCACGCTGCCGGTGCGCGGCGAGGACGGTGGCAGGGCCGGTGAGGGCGGGCTCGCCCGCTACGACCCCCTCCGCGCGTACATGGCGGAGGTCGCGCGCCACCCCGTGCTCTCGCGCGAGGAGGAGCACGCGCTCGCGGTCCGCTACCACGAGACCGGGCGACGTCGACGCCGCCTACAAGCTCGTCGCCTCCAACCTCCGGCTCGTCGTCAAGATCGCGCACGAGTACCGGCGCACCGCGTTCCAGCTCCTCGACCTCGTCCAGGAGGGGAACATCGGCCTCATGCAGGCGGTGAAGAAGTACGACCCGTGGAAGGGGGTGAAGCTCTCGTCGTACGCCGCCTGGTGGATCCGCGCCTACATCATCCGGTTCGTCATGGAGAACTGGCGGATGGTGAAGCTCGGGACGACGCAGGCGCAGCGGAAGCTGTTCTTCAACCTCGCGCAAGGAGCGCGAGAAGCTCCTCGCCCGCGGCATCGACCCGACCCCGCGCCTCCTCGCGAAGAACCTCGAGGTCGAGGAG
Organism: uncultured delta proteobacterium; assembly: GCA_963721145.1. GTDB lineage: Bacteria > Myxococcota > Myxococcia > Myxococcales > Anaeromyxobacteraceae > Anaeromyxobacter. The sequence goes on from CAVRIC010000003.1 coordinate 98,896, forward strand.
AAGGAGGTCGAGGAGATGGCGGCGCGGATGGCGAGCGACGACCTCTCGCTCGACGCGCCGATGACCGGCCGCGACAACGACCCGCGGTCAGAGCCGGCTCGATCGCCTGACGTCCGGGGACGCCGCGCCCGCCGACGATCGCATCGGCGACGAGCAGCTGCGCCGCGTGTTCCGCGCGAAGCTCGACGCCTTCGCGCAGACCATCACCGACGAGAAGGAGCGGTTCATCTTCGAGAAGCGGCTGCTGCCGCAGGACGGCGAGGAGCCGCTCACCTTGCAGGAGGTGGGCGACCGCTTCCGGCTGACGCGCGAGCGCGCGCGCCAGATCGAGGCGAAGCTCACCGCCCGGCTCCGCGACTGGATCAAGGCGGAGATACCGGACTTCGAGCTCCTGACCCCTCCCGAGTCGTAGAGAGCTGGAACGCGGCGCCGGCGATCGCGACGATGAGGGCGAACCCGGCGATCGCGGCGGGACGGCCCGCGAGCTCGCGGACGAGCGGCGTCCTTCCGAAGGCCGCGACCAGGCCCAGCCCGAGGAGCAGGCCGCCCGCGAGCGACGCGAACGCGGCCGAGACGATGCGCGCGAGCGCGAGCCCCGCGACGCCGGCGATGAGCGCGCCCGCGGCCGCGCCGAGCACGGCCCGGCCCGCGAGCGGAACCTCCGCGCCGAGGAGCGCTCCTGGCAGCGCCGCGGCCGCGAACGGGAACGCGCCCGGCATCGCCGCGCATCCCAGGGCCCCCGCCGCAGCGAGCATCAGCGTCGCGACGAGCGGCGAGACGGCGAGGTGCGCCACGAGCCAGCCGCGGAGCGCGAGCGCCGCGAGGAGGCCCACTGCGGCGCCGCCCGCGACCGCGAACTGAAGCCGCCATCGCGTGGCGACGGTGAGGGCCAGGAGACCGGCCAGCGCGAGGGCGGCTCCCGCCGCCGCCCCGAGCGGCAGCACCGCCGCCGCGAGCGCACCCAGCCCGGCGAACAGGTCGGAGAGGCGGGACGCGAACGGCACCGCTCACCCCGCCAGGATCGTCCATGCGGCGATGGCCACCGCGGCCGCGACGCCGAGCGCACCCGCGACCACCGCGCCCGGATCCGGCGCGAGGGACGCGAGGACCGCCCGGGCCTCCGCGTCGTCCGGCGCGGCCTGGAGCCGCGCCCGCGCCTCGGCGCGCGCCCGCCGATGCGCTCCCGCATCGAGGAGCGCACGAAGCCGATCCCCCTCCGGCGCCTTCCGGTCCTTCCGAGCCATGGCGGGCGGACTGTAACAGCGCACTCGCCCGGTCGCCAGGCGAGGGTTCGCCGCGGCGCCGGGTTTCGCGGGCGGATCGGAGCTTTCCGGCCTAACATGAGCCTCCATGCGACCGCCGCGCCCGCTCTCGCGCCGCACGTTCCTCCGCGCGGCCGCCGCGTCCGCCGCGGCGATCGCGCTTCCGCGTGGAACGCGCGCCCTCGGCGACGCGTCGAAGCTGGTCCTGGGCCTCGTCCAGCACGGGGGCGACTGGAACCCGCGGGCGTCAGCCCTGCGCCGCCTCGGATGGGAGCTGACGCGGCGAACCTCGATCGAGACCGCGAACGATGCGGTGCCGGTGCGCCTCGACCGGGCGGGGCTCCACCGCCACCCCATGCTGGTCCTCGCCGGGAGCGGCGCCTTCCCACCGCTGTCGGAGCCGGAGCGCGCTGCGCTGCGGCGCCACCTGCAGTACGGCGGGTTCCTGCTCGTCGACTCGGCGGACGGGTCGGACGGAACGGGCTTCGACGCGGCGGTCCGCCGCGAGCTCGCGCGGGTGCTCCCCGCCGCCCCGCTCGCGCCGGTCGCGCGAGACCACGTCCTCAACAAGAGCTTCTACCTGCTCGACCGGCAGGGCGGGCGGCTGCTCGTGAAGCCCTGGGTCGAGGCGCAGACGCTCGATGGCCGGCTCGCGGTCGTGTACTCGCAGAACGATCTCGGGGGCGCCTGGGCACGGAGCGAGCTCGGGGACTGGGAGTTCCCGTGTACGCCGGGTGGCGAGGCGCAGCGCGAGACCGCCATCCGCATCGGCGTGAACATCGCGATGTACGCGCTCTGCACCGACTACAAGGACGACGCGGTCCACCTCCCCTTCATCCTGCGGCGGCGCTCGTAGGCGACACGTGGACGGCGGCACCTACAACGCATGGCGGCTCACGGCGCTCACACCGCTGCCGACCTGGGGCCTCGCCCTGCTCGCGCTCGCGGCCGCAGCGGCGGTGGCGCTCGCCTGGCGCGGGATCCGCGCCGAGCCGCGCCGGAGCCGCCGCGCGGCGCTCCTGGGCGCTGCGCGCCGTCTCCGCGCTGCTCGCGGTCTTCCTGCTCGCGGAGCCCGCGATCGAGCTGCTGCAGACCGCCCGCGTCCGCAACCGGTTCGCCATCCTCGTGGACGCGTCCCGCTCGATGGCGTTCCCGACGGAGCCCGACGGGCCGAGCCGCGGCGCCGCGGCCGCAGCATTCTTCGGGGACCACCGGCGCGAGCTCGAGCGGCTCGCCGAGCGGGTCGACGTCGAGTGGTTCGCGTTCGGTGACGAGGTGTCGCCCACCGACGCCGCCGAGGCGACCCGCGGCGTCGCGCCGCGCGCTGGCCGGACCGATGTCCTGGGAGCGCTGCAGGCGGCGGCTTCGGGCGCCGGAGGCTCGGCGCGGAAGCTCGCTGGCGCGCTCGTCGTCTCCGACGGCGCGGACAACGCCCGCCTCGCCGACGGGCTCGGGCCCGACGCACGCGCGGAGGTCCGCGCCCTCGGCATCCCCATCAATGCGGTGGCGGTCGGACGCACCGCGCCGCGCGACCTCGCCATCGAGCGGCTCGCCGTGGACGAGTTCGCATTCGTCCGGAACACGGTGACGATCGAGGCGACGCTGCGGGCGCGCGGGTTCGGGGACGAGGCGGTGCGGGTGGTGCTCCGCCGCGAGGGCGCGGTCGTCGCGTCCAGCACGGTGCGGCTCGAGCGCGGGAAGGATCGGTACACCGTGCCGCTCTCGTTCGCGCCGGACGCGACGGGCACGTTCGTGTTCACCGTCGCCGCCCCGGTGCTCCCCGGGGAGACGGTGACGGAGAACAACTCCCGCTCCTTCGTCCTTCGCGTCATCCGCGACCGCGTTCGCGTGCTCCTCGTCGCGGGCCGGCCGAGCTGGGACGTCCGGTTCCTGCGGGGACTCCTGAAGCAGGACCCGAACGTGGACCTCGTGTCCTTCTTCATCCTCCGCTCCAATGTGGACGACCCCGGCCCGCAGCAGGACCTGTCCCTCATCCCCTTCCCCGTCCAGGAGATCTTCGGCGAGCAGCTCCGCACGTTCGACGCGGTGCTCTTCGTGAACTTCGCGTACGCGCCGTACCGCAGCCTCGAGATCGAGCGCTTCCTGCCGAACATCCGCGAGTACGTCCAAAACGGCGGCGCCCTGGCGATGGTCGGCGGCGAGCAGAGCTTCGGTGATGGCCGTTACGGCGAGACCCCGCTGGCGGAGGTCCTGCCGGTCGCGCCGATCGACGGCTCCTCCATGGCGGAGGGCGAAGCGCGGCCGCGGCTGACGCAGGAGGGGCGGCGCCATCCCGTGACGAGCCTCGCCCCGGGCGACGCGCAGAACGAGGCAGCCTGGAGCGTGTTGCCGCCGCTGACGGCGGTGAACCTCACGCGCGCGCTGCCGGCCGCGCAGGGCGCAGCGGTCCTGCTCGAGGCGCCGTCGGTCTCGGTCGGCGGCAGGCCCGCGCCGCTCGTGGCGGTGCGTCGAGATCGGCGCGGGCCGGACGCTCGCGGTCACGACCGACGCCTCCTGGCGCTGGGGCTTCCTCTCGTCCGAGACGGGACAGGGGAACCGCGCGTATCTCCGGTTCTGGAGCTCGGCGCTCCGCTGGCTCGTCCGCGATCCGGGGCTGGCGCCGCTGCAGGTCGAGCCCGACGCTCCCGCGGTCGAGCCCGGCGCACCGGTCGGGCTGTCCCTGTCGATGCGCGGGCCAGACTGGGGGCCGGGCGCGGGGCGTCGCGTCACGGCCCAGCTCATCGACGAGGCAGGCCGGCCCGTGTCGCAGGGCCAGGCGATCGCCGGGAACGACGGCACGGCGCGCATCGAGCTCGTCCCGCCCGGTCCCGGCGCGTACAAGATCGTCGCCAAGGGCGAGGGCACCTCCGACGCGGCGACGGCGGCGGTCGCGGTGCGAGGCGCAGGCCCCGAGGACGCGGACGCGGCGCCGCGCCCGGAGCTCCTCTCGGCCATCGCGGAGGCGAGCGGGGGAGCCTTCGAGGCGATCCCGGGCGGCGGCTTCCCCGACCTCAAGCTGTCCGACCCGGAGGTCGTCGAGATCGGTCGCCGGAAGGCGGTGCCGATCTGGGATCGCGCCTGGGTTCTCGCCGCCCTCTCGCTCGCGCTCGCGGGCGAGTGGGTCCTCCGCCGGCGCTGGGGGTACTGGTAGCCGGCCGGACCGGGACGGATGGGAGGCACGAGCCCGTTCCGTCGCTTATCGTTTTCGTGGTACGCGGAGGCCCCATGAAGATCGCGAGCGGGAACGTCGTCGGAATCGATTACTCGCTGCATCTCGGGGACGGCGAGATCGTCGACGCATCCGCACGGGGAGAGCCGCTCACGTACCTGCACGGCGAAGGGCAGATCGTGCCCGGGCTCGAGTCGGCGCTCGAGGGGCTCGATGTCGGCGACCGGAAGCAGGTCGTCGTGGGTCCTGCCGAAGGCTATGGCGACCACGATCCCCGCGGGATCCAGGAAGTGCCGCGCAGCGCGTTTCCGCCGGACTTCGATCCGCAGGCCGGAATGGAGCTGACGGCCGAAGGCCCCTCGGGGGAGCCGGTTCCCTTCGTGATCCGCGAGGTGAGGCCCCAGACCATCCTCATCGACCTGAACCACCCGCTCGCCGGGAAGACGCTCCACTTCGACATCACCGTCCGAGAGGTTCGCGCCGCGTCGGACGAGGAGCGCGCGCACGGGCACGCCCACGGCTCGCACGGGCATGATTGATTGAGCTGGGGCCTCGCGCGCGCATCAGTAGAGCTGGGGGGCCTCGCGCGCGCTTCCGCGCTTGTGCTCGGCACCCCCAGACCCCCGGCGCTCGCTCCGGCGCAGCCTCGTTCGGCTGCGCCTGCGCTCGAGGTGCAACTCCATCGGTCCGGTCAGGGCGTCGGCGTCACCGTGTAGGTCCAGGTCTCGCCGGGCTTCAGCGTGAACCGCTCTGCAGCGGTCGCGCCCGCGCGCCGGACCTCGATCCGGTGCGGACCGTCGGTCACCTCGAGCTGCACGCTTCCGGTGCCGATCCTGCGTCCATCGAGGAAGATCTCGGCGTCGTCGGGCGCGGTGACGTCGAGCTTCCCGTGCCCTGCCGCGCGCGCGGGAACCGGGCGCGCGGGTCGTTCGCGAGCGGGCCTGCGCGACGGTGGCGCGGACACGGGCGCGGGGGCTTCGGAGGTCGCGGTCCGGTTCGCGGTCGGTTTCGCGGTCGGGGTCGGGGTCGGGGTCCCCTTCGACTGCGCGCCGCCTGCGGCGGCGCTACGCTCAGGGTGAGCGGGGGTCGCGGTCGGGGTCCGGCGAGCCCGCGCGAGCTCGAGACCAATCGCGAACCCGGCGCCAAGGCAGACCACGGCGACGAGGACCGGGATGCGCGAACCGCGATGCCGCGGCGAAGGCTTCGGAAAGGTGCCCGCCGCATCCGGCGTCGCCGGCGGCACCCCGCGCCCCACCGGCCGTGCGTGCGGCGCGGCCAAGCCGGGCGCGGTCGGCTCGACGACGACCTCCGGGACGTCCGGGACCTCCCCCGCATCCGTGCGGCCGAGCGCGGTCGCAAGCGTCCGGTCGAGCTCGGCGCGCTCGCCCTCGCCGACCGGCAGGATCGCATCGACGTAAGCCGCAACCGCGTCGTGGCTCGCGGGCGGGATCGCCGCAACGACGGCACCGGCGAGGGCCGCGGCGGACGCGAACGGCTCCCCCTGGGCCCCGGTCGCGCGGTCCACCGCCGTCGCGAGCGCAGCGGCGACTCCGGGGACGTCGAGGGGTCCGGGAGGGACTCGCGGCGGCTCTCCCGCGAGACACTCGAAGAGCACGGCGCCGAGGGCGCAAACGTCCGCTTCGGGCTCGACGCCCCCCGCCAGCCCGAAGCCGCACGCGAACGCGGCGCCGTCCTCGCCGATGACGATGCGCGCCGGATCGAGCGCGCCGTGCGTGAGACGGCGGCCGTCACCTGCGTCGATGGAGTGGGCCCTCCCCGCCGCGGCACATGCATCGAGCAGGATGCGGACCGCCACGTCCGGCGGGAGCCGCCCCGATGCGTCGAGGAGCGTCCTCAGGGTCGCGCCCGGCCGATGCAGCTCGACGACCGCGAGCTCCCCGCCCACCGTCTCGGTGCCGAGCACGGCGGCCGCGCCGGGGTGGTGGAGGCGCGCCGCCGCCTCTGCATCCCGCAGCACCGCGGCGAGGGCCGCCGGGTCCTCCGTCAGCGCGGCGGGCGCGAACGCGAGCACCACCGCGCGCGCCGCGCCGGCGCAATCGAGCGCCAGCACCCGGCGGAAGCCGCCGTGCGACGGGAGGACGGCGAGAACGGCGAATCGGTCCGGCGCGGCCACGGTCCAGATGGTACACCGGGTCCGACGCGGCGTGCCGCCGGCCCCCGGCCGGCCTTTGACGCGCCCGCCTGGCCCCCCCCGCAGACCTGATTGGCGGCGGTAGCCGCGCGCCCTGACGGCCGGCTGGAAGTCCGGACGGTTGAGCCGCCGCCCGGTGCCGACCGGCCGCGTGCACAAATTCGCACGCCGATCTCCACTCAGGGTACGAAACGGGTGCGGCGGGCGATCCATGAGATCGCCCGCCGCGAACGGCTTGTCGCTGGATGGGAGTCCGGCGTGAGCCAACGACCCCGAGATCGTACTGGAGGAGATCGATGAGGGAAAGAGCAACGCGGAGGGTGGCGGGGCTCCTGGCGGCGCGGCTGCCGGAGCTGGACTTGGAGGGGGTGCCCGACCCGCGCGCCCGGGAGGGCCGCTGGTCGCTGGCGCAGATCCTCCGGGCGACGCTGGTGGGGCTCATGGCCGGGTGCCGGAGCCTGTGGGAGACCGAGCAGCTCACGGAGGCGTTGTCTCCGGCGGCACGGCGGCTGCTGAGACTTCCGCGGCGGCTCGCGGACACGACGGCGCGGGACGCGCTCTGCCGCGTGCCGCTCGCCGGGCTTCGGGCGGTGCTGCACCGCGCGGTCCGCGCGGCGTGGCGCCGCAAGGCGCTCGCGCCGGTGGGGCTGCCGATGAGCGTGGTCGCGCTCGACGGCAAGGCGACGTCGCTGCCGTGCATCAACGGCGAGTTCGCGCAGACGCAGCATCCGGAGCAGGGGCTGCCGTACGGCATCGTCCGGACGATGACGTGCGCGCTCGTCTCCGCGGCGGGGCGGCCGTGCATCGACGCCATCCCGATCCCTGCCGCGACGAACGAGGTGGGCCACTTCCAGACGGCGTTCAAGAGCCTTGTTGCGACCTACGGCGAGCTTTTCGACGTCATCACCTACGACGCCGGCGGCTTCTCCCGCGCCAACGCCGACGCGGTGGTGGCCGCGGGCAAGGACTACCTCTTCGCGCTGAAGGACGAGCACCGGACGATGTGCCGACTCGCCGTCGAGCTGCTCGCCGCCGAGACGGTGATCGCCCGAACAGAGGACGTGCTCGACGACGGGACCACCGTCGTCCGCTCGCTCCGGCTGCTCCGCGCCGACCCGAGCTGGTCCTACGGCGACGGCAAGACGCCCGACGAGTCGGTCTGGTCGCACGCCAAGGCCTTCCTCTCTGTGGAGTACGTGAAGGTCCAGCACGGCATCGTGGTCGAGCGAGACGACCGGATGTTCGTGTCGAGCTACGACCCGAAGCGGCTCACCACGGCGGAGTGGATGCTCCTCGTCCGGAGCCACTGGGGCGTCGAGAACCAGAATCACCACACCTTCGACACCGCCTTCGTCGAGGACGACCGTCCGTGGATCGAGGCCGACGAGCACGGCATGCTCGCCGTGCTCCTGCTCCGCCGGATCGCGTACACGCTGCTCGCGCTCTACCGGTCGGTGACGCTGCGGTCGGACGAAGGCCGCGCCACCCGCTGGAAGGCGCTGCTCCAATCGGTGCGCGACGTGCTCATCGCCGCCACCGAAGAGCATCTCGCGGGCCTGCGCCTGCGCGAGACCGCCGTCACGCTCTGAAACCGCCGGACTCCCACCGCAGCGCCGACATCGCAGGGACGTGAGGGAGCGGTCGCCGCCGTCGGCGCCGGCCGCCCGTGGCTGCCGCTCGCCTCGACGTCCAGCAGAACCAGCCGCCCGGCGCCCCCGACGGAGGGGCGTAAGCTCGGGATCGGCCAGGCCGATCGTGTCTGGCCCCCCCCGGGCTTCCGGGCCGGCGTGTGGGCGCCGCGATCTAGGATGGACCCGTGCCGCGCATCCGCGCCGTCGTCACCGACCTCGACAACACCCTCTACTCCTGGGTCGACTACATCGTCCCGAGCCTCGAGGCGATGGTCGCCTCGCTCGCGTCCACGACCGGGCTGCCTCGCGTCCGGATCGTCCAGTCGCTCAAGGCGGTCTACGCGAAGTACGAGTCGAACGAGTACCCCTTCGCCATCCAGGAGTCCGGCATCTTCGAGCCTTACGAGGCCGACTTCGACTCCTTCAACGCGCTCGTGCTGCGGCCAGCGCGCGACGCGTTCCGCGCTGCGCGCGAGAAGTACCTGCGCCCGTACCCGGGCGTGCGCGAGACCCTCGATGCCCTGCGGTCACGCGGGCTGCGCGTCGTTGGGCTCACCGACGCACCCCGGAACGCGGCGGAGCTCCGGCTCAAGCACCTGAAGCTCGACGGTCACTTCGACGCGCTGTACACGCTGCCCGGGTACCCGCTCCCGGAGAACGTGGACCCGGAGATCCGGCGCAAGGAGGAGGCCGGCCTCTACCGCTCCCGGACACCGGTGGTCGAGCTGCCCCACGCCGCGGAGAAGCCCAGCCCCGACGGGCTCGGCCGGGTCCTCTCGGACTTCCGCCTCGCCGGCCCGGAGGTCCTGTACGTCGGCGACAACGTGAAGAAGGACATGCCGGTGGCGGAGGCCTGTGGCGCGGTCGGGGTCTGGGCGGAGTACGGCACGTACGTTCCGGGCGAGTACCGGGAGCGCCTCGCCGTGATCTCCGCCAGCTCGGTCACGCGCCGCCACGTCGCGGACGAGAGCGCGGTGCGCTGGCCGCTCGCGATCTCGAGCTTCGCGCAGGTCGCGGGGCTCGTGGGAGGCACGGGGCGACCGCCGCGGCTGCGCCCGGGCGGACGCCGGCGGACCGCGCCGAGGTGATCCCCGCATCGGACCGCGGACCGCGTTAGGATCCGGCCATGCGCTTTCGCCACCACGTGTTCGTCTGCGAGAACCGGCGCCCGGACGACGATCCGCGCGGCTGCTGCGCGGCCAAGGGGAGCGAGGCCATCCGCGCGGCGCTGAAGGACGAGATCGCGCGGCGCGGCCTGAAGAAGCAGGTCCGCGCGAACGCGGCGGGCTGCCTCGACGCGTGCGCGCACGGGCCGTCGATCGTGGTCTACCCGGAAGGCGTCTGGTACGGCGGGGTGCGGGTGGAGGACGTGCCGGAGATCGTCGAGAGCCACCTCCTGAACGGGGTCCCCGTCGAGCGGCTCCGGATGCGCGCCCTCGAGTAGCAGCGCCTGGACATGCCGATGGACCTGGACGTGGACCTGGAGCTGGACCAGGTGGGGTTCAGCTCAAACGATCACGGTCATCAGTTCACGAGCGGGCGCCGTCCGCGCAGGCCGGCGAGCACGCGCCGGACCTCCGCCTGGTCCGCCGCCGCCGGCGCGCGCGCGAGGTAGGCCTCGAGATCGCGCTCCGCCGCGGCCGCGACCCCGAGGCGCGCGCAGACGAGGCCGCGATCGCGCAGCGCCTCGAGCTGGCCTGGAGCGAGCAGGAGGATCCGGTCGAGCACCCAGTAGGCGCGAACGTGGTCGTTCCGCTCGACGTAGATCCGCTTCAGGTTGTGGAGCATCCGCGCGAGGATCTGGCGCGGCGCGACGGCGGCGAGGTGGCGCCGGTCGAGGTCGCGCCCGCCCGTGCGCGCCCGGTAGCGGGCGACGCACTCGTCGGCCGACAGCATCTCGCCGCCGTTGAAGGCGTCCACGAAGATCTCCGTCCCGCCGGCCGAGGTGTACTTGGCCAGGAAGTGGCCAGGGAAGCCGACGCCGAGCAGCTGCAGCCCGATGCGTCGCGCGACCTCCATGTAGACCACCGACAGGCTGATGGGGATCCCGACGCGACGCTCGAGGACGTCGTTCAAGAACGAGTTACGCGGGTCCCCGTAGTCGACCTCGTTTCCCTTGAGCCCCTCCTCCTCGAAGAGGACCTTCCGGAGCGCGTGGAGCGCCGTCGCGGAGCGGCCCGGTGCGGGGGCACGCCGCCGGACCCGCTCTGCGAGCACGTCCAGGCGGAGCAGGACTTCCTCCGCCTCGAGCCGCGGGTACTCCTCCTCCGCGATGGCGAGCGCAGCCTCGTCGAGCGGGACCGGGTCCCGCGCGATGAGCGCGGCGAAGCGAGCGCGAGCGTGGCTCTCGAGGTGCACGGTTCACCGGACCCGCGCCGCGACGTCCTCATGGTAGCGCCGCTCGTCGCGAGCGATCGCGCGAGCGAGCTCGCGCACCAGTGGCGGGACGAGGCCGCCCGGGATCTCCGAGATGGCCCGGAAGGCGCCGGCGAGCCTGGACCAGGCCTCCGCGAGGGCGCGCATCTGCGGGACGAGGCGGAGCTGCCCGAGCGCCGGGACCGCAGCCTCCGCCTCTTCCAGGAAGCTGGTGTACAGCGCCCGGAAGAGGCCCCCACCGGTCCCGCGTTTCTCGATCACCTGGTACGCATACCGGAAGCACCAGGCGCGATCGGCCTCGCCGGCCGCGCGCGCCGGCCACTCCGGCAGCTCCGCGACGAACCGCTCCAGGGCCGAGACGCCGGACGCGCCGTCCACGTCGAGGAGCGCCTCTCGCGCCTGACGGTGGAGCGCTTCGCGGATCGCCTCCTCGACCGGCCGGGGGCGCGCCGGCGCGTCCACCTCGAGCCACGGCCGCCCCGGAGCGCCGAACGGAGGCGCGATCGACGCGCGCGCGCGCTCGAGCACGTCGAGGGAGACCTCCTCGAGCGCCGGGCGGTCGCCGTCCGCGAGCCAAGCGATGCCGCGGGCGGCGTCGTAGCCGGCGAGAACGACGCGGTGGCCGCCGAAGCGCGTGCGCGACGCGAAGTACGGCAGCTCGGCGAGATCGGTCGAGAGGATGGGGGCGAGCCCCCGATCCAGCGCTGCGCGGACCCCCTCCCAGGCGCGGGTCGGATCGTCCTCCGTCCGCTCCTGGACCGGCGCGCCGAGCACCTCGCAAGCCGTGCGCTCGAGGTGCGCCGACCGGCCCTGGAACAGGTGGGTGGGCGACAGCTCGGGCGCCACGAGATAGTAGAAGCCGAGCCCTGCGCCAAGGCCGAACGCCATCGGCTCGGAGAGCGCCACGCCGCGGACCCGGAGCGCATCGGCGAGCGCCGCGGATCCGCAGTGGACGCCCGGCCGGTGCTCGAACCCCTCGAGGATCACGGCTGTGGAGTATACCGGCCGCCGGAGCTACAGTCGCAGTCCGCATGGCCACCACCGAGGTCGACCCCGAGACCGCCATGAAGGCGCTCCGGCTGCTCGACGAGATGATCCAGCGCCAGTTCCAGTTCGAGGACGGGCAGCTCGCGGGGCTCGTCGCCGCGCAGCTCGCGCTCAGGGCACGGCTCGTCGGCGGCGCGCTTGCGGCCTGATCGCGGCGGCGGACGCGCGGCCCTTGACGGGACCGTGGCCCTTATCTAGATTCCCGCCCCTGCCATTCCCCAGTAGCTCAGTTGGCAGAGCAGCGGACTGTTAATCCGCTTGTCCGTGGTTCGAGTCCACGCTGGGGAGCCATATCGTCGCTCTTCAAAAAGGGCGACCAACTGTTGAACCGGAGCCCCGATCGCGGCGACGTGGTCGGGGCTTCGCTTTTCCCGCGTCGTCTCGCGGACGTGCGCGTGGTCGCCGAGTTCGATCGCGATCTCCGGTGCGCGCAGCGGAGAGTGGTCGCGCGCCCGGCGGCCCGCCCGATCGCTCTCTCCGGGGCCCGATCGGGCGGAGACTGAGGAGAGAGCGCCCGGCGCCCGTTTAACAGAAACCGGCTCGCGTTTTACAGACGGAGAAAGTCGGGACGAACACGCGAACACCTTCGCGGCGCGATCGCGCGTGCGGAACTCCGCGGCGCTCCTCTTCTTCTCGCGCGGTCGCTGTTCAACGGAGCGCGCAGATGCAGTTCGGACCGAACGAAATCGATCCGAACCTCCTCGCGGCGGTCGCGTTGAAACAGATGGAGAGGCTGGCGGCGGTGGCTGCGCGATGACATGCGGACCTGGTCGGCGTACCGTCCGCCATCATGGCGACCGACGAGCTGCACGCCGAGATCCGCGGCTGGTGGCGGATCACGGAGACCTCGCAGTGGGTGAACGACGGCCTCGATGATCTCGGCCCTGCGATGATCTCGATCACAGGTAACGCGGACCGGCTCCGGATGCACTGCTTGCTCGCGTACGTCAACGTGAGACCCACGAAGGCCGGCGCGTCGTTTACCTGGGAAGGCGCCTGGGAGTTCGAGCAGATGAGCGGAACGGGGAGCGTGAGGCTCGGCAAGGACGGCAAGCTCCACGGGCGCATCAAGATCAAGAACGGCGACGAGAGCACTTTCCTCGCCGCGAGGTCGAGCGCACCGGCCGAGCCGATCCCCGCTCCTCCGAGTTACCGGGATAAGTGGAGACGCCGCTGGTGATGCTGCCGTAGGCGACGGGTCACGTTGACGAACCGGAAGCCGCCAGCGCCGGCGTCTCACTTCTCGAGTTCGGCGAGCAGCTTCGCCTTGCGGTCTTCCATCTCCACGACCTGAGCCTTCAGCCGCTTGATGTCGCGGTCGATGCGCGCCAGCTCTGTCTTCGCCTGCCGATCCTTCAGGTAGTCGTCACCGTGCTTCTTCCTGATCAGCGCCTCGACCTCGCGGCGGAGAAGCCGAAGGAAGGGGTTCCCATGCATCGCGCCGTGGCGGTACTGGAGCTTGCCGGCGCGGATCGCCTGGACGATCTCCTCCTGCGTCATCCCGAACTCCTTCCGAGCCGTCTTGTCGCTGAGCGTCGCGCCCTTGCGCTGCCACTCGGAATCGCCCTCGCGCATCACCGCCGCCCCTCGCGTACCGGCAGCCGCCGCAGCGCGGTCTTCTGCTCGGCGTTGGCCACGCGTCGAGCGGCCGCGAGGTGGCGAGGCCTCTCGTAGTCCGCGAAGTCCGAGATGGCGCGATCGACCTCGCGCGCGAAGTCTTCGGCCGGCGTTCCATCGGCGAGGCAGCCGAAGTAGGCCGGCAGAGCGTCGCGCCAGTCGACGCCCACCTGCCAACCGCGACCTTAGGATCCAAGTCACTCGGATGAGCATCTTCTGCGACGCGATCCGCACGCGCTCCTTGCTGGAGTTCGACTACCACGGGCTCCACCGGGTGGTCGCCCCTTACTGCCATGGCGTATCCACTCGCGGCGTCGAGGTGTTACGCGCGGTGCAGCTTCGAGGCTCGAGCACCTCGGGCGGGTTCGGGTTCGGCAAGCTTTGGGTGGTGTCCGACATGGTCGCGCCGCGAATGACGGGCGGAGTATTCGTCCCCGATGATCCCAACTACAATCCCAGCGATCACGCGATGAAGACAATCCACTGCCGAATCTGACGGGAGGCAGCATGGGCTTCCGTGGCCGACTTGCACATCCACTCGCAGTGCTCACGCCACGCTCGTCCTCGAAGCGGACAAGGTCCTGACGTTCTGAGCGGGTCTTCCCAAGCGCGTCTTCGCCTCCCCGAGTGAACGATCACCGGCCCGGGAGCGCTCGAGGGCCGCGCCCGGGTTGACCCGGTGGCCGTGGTCCGGGCGGGTTCACCGCGCCGCGTCCCGGCGTACGAGCTCGCTCCACCGGGTCGCCCCGTCGTGTCCTCGGACGTGGCGCCCGGCGCGTTATTGGACAGCTTCCCCCGAGTCGGAAGGAGACAGCTCAATGAGCACAACACGTCAGGTGTCGTGGAAGCTCGCCCGCAGGCTCGCGCTCGCAGGAGCTGCGGGCCTCGCAGCGGTCTCGCTCGTGTCGTCGTGCGATGGCTCCCCCGGAGCGCTCGAGGAGCTCGCGATCCGGGGAAACCCGAACGCACCGGTGGCGAGGTACCCGGTCGTCACGGGCGGAACCTGGGTGAGGGGAGCGAACCTGAAGGACGCGCTCGGCCGCCCCCAGGCGCGCCAGGAGCACGCGGCCGCCGTGCTGAACGGCTTCGTGTACCTCATCGGCGGCTTCGTGCCGATCCAGCCGCCGCCCACGCCGACGGACAACGACCCGGAGCCTTTCCCCTTCGAGGGGACGGGTGAGATCCTCGTCTACACGCCGCAGGGCATGACCGCGGATCCTCCCGCCGTCCCCGGCGCGTGGGTGAGCCTGCCCGCCGGCTCGTCGTTCCCGCACTCGGCGATGCACCACATCATGGCGGTGTCGCACCAGGGGAAGATCTGGGCCCTCGGCGGCCACGCCGGGCCGTTCGCGCCGACGGGCGGGGTCGAGGTCTTCACGCCCGAGAGCGAGACGTCGCCTGTCGGAACGTGGAGCGAGGTCCGGGTCTCCGACGGGGAGCCCTGCGGAGCCGGCGACGAGTGCCTCGCCCTTCCCGCGTCGCGGTCGGCCGGCGCGGCGGTGAGCTTCGGCAACCGGATCTACGTCATGGGCGGCGTCGTTCCGTTCGAGGACAGCCCCGACCCGGTCAACCAGTCGATCCGGACGACGTCCTCCGTCATCTACCTCGACACCACCGTGTTCCCGCTCCGCTGGGTTGAGGCGCCATCGCTGCACGAGGGCCGCGAGCACTTCAACGCCGTGGTCGTGGACGGCCGCATCTGGGTGTTCCAGGGGCGGAGCGAGGCGAGCACGCACATGCGCGGCGTCGAGTCGATGCGTCCCGATCACGGGGGCTGGCGGAAGGAGCAGGAGGCGCCCGTCGGCGCGAGCGCGAACATCCTGGCCGCGGTGGGGAAGCTCGTCTACTCCTTCGGCGGCGAGTTCATCGCCTCGAACATCACGGGGACCCTGCACGCCTCGCAGGTGTTCGACGTGAGGACCCGGACCTGGAGCCGCCTCGCGACCACCGTCGCGACGACGCCGCTCGACGCCGCCGGAGCGGACGCGAAGCACGGGACCTACGGGGTCACCATCGTCGAGAACGGCGTCGCCAAGATCATGGCTCCCGGCGGCGCCTCCACCGCGTGGTTCGACCCGATGAGCAAGGTGCACGTGTTCACGCCGGGCGAGTAATCCGTCCGGCCCGCGGGCGGGCGCCGGCCGCGCCCGTCCGCGGCCGGACGGATCACTCCACCGCCGCCCTGAGCCTCCCGAGCGCCTCGTCCCACTGCCGGGAGATGAGATCCAGGCAACGGCGGGCCTCCTCGAGCCGGCCCGGCTCAAGATCCCAGAGCCGCTCGCGGCCCCGGCGGAGGTCTCGCACGAGGCCCGCGCCGGCGAGCACCTGCAAGGTGCTTCGTGACCGCCTGGCGCGTCACGTCCGTGCTGGAGGCGAGGCGCTCGAGGCGAAGCTCGCCCGCCTCCGCGCGGAGCGCCTCCGCGGGCGTCCTCCCCCGGCCGAGCGGGACGTGCGCGTCGCCGACCTCGAAAGGCGCGCGGCGCTCGCGGAGGCGACGCTCGCCGCGCTGACCGTGCTCGACGCGGACGCGGCGCCGGAGGGGTCGTCGCCTTGGCGCGCCACAGAAAACGCAATTAAAAGTCACGCTCGAGCGCCTGGACCCGGCCGCGGGCGCGGAGGTCGCCGGCACCGTGGTCGCGGCGGTCGACATCCCCGAGGGCCACCTGGGTCCGACCTGGGGTACTGCGAGGTGAAGGGCGAGCGGGCGCCGCTCGTGTTTGCCGTCGTCGCGAAGGCAGGCGAGGACGACGAGTACCACCCCGCCGTGCGCGCCGCGTAGCGGATCGACCTCGAGGCGGAGCGGATCGTCGCGCTCGACGCTCACGCGATCGGGCAGACAACCCCCTCTATTACGCCCCTCTATTACGCTAAGACCCGTCGGCAGACGCCTGCAGGACAGCCTGAGCATGAGATCGCCATCTCGCGACCCGAATACGATGCCCTCCGAAACGGAGGCGCCGCAGAAGAGTCCTGAGTCGACCGGCCAGGCCGGTGGATTTCTTGAACGACGGGACTTGGGCCAGTACGCTCCGCGCGTGAATCCCATCGTGTTCCTTCCCGGCGCGTTTGGGCGCGCGGAGTTCTGGGCACCGGTGGCGGAGCGGCTCGCTGATCTCGGACCGGGCCATCGGCTCGCTTGGCCTGGGTTCGGCGGCGTCCCATCCGATCCAAGCATTCGTTCGCTCGACGATCTCTACCGCTGGCTGCTTCATCGGTTGCCGGACGGTGCCAGCCACCTCGTGGCCCAGTCCATGGGTGGCGTCCTCGCAACGAGGCTCGCGATCGAGCACCCGGAGCGTGTGGCGCGGCTCGTCCTGGTTGCCACCTCGGGTGGCGTCGATGTGGCGCAGATGGGAGGGTCCGACTGGCGGCCCGGGTATCGGGCGTCATTGCCGGACGTGCCGCTCTGGTTCGTGGAGGACCGAACCGACCTCACCGCACGACTCGGGTCCATCCGGGCGCCAACGCTCCTTCTGTGGAGCGATGCCAATCCGGTGAGCCCGCTCGCCGTGGCCGACCTGCTCTCGGCGCACATCCCAGACACTCGCCGAGCGGTCGTGCCCGGCGGCACACACGTCTTCGGGATGGAGCAGCCGGACGAGGTCGCGGCCGCGATCCGCGCGCACCTGACAGCTGGCGTGTAATTCACACTGCCCTCGGTGGACGGGTGAAATCCGGCCAATGGCGAACGGGTACTTGTGATGGCTGGAGTAGCGTTCTCGGGTCGCGCGCGGAGCCGTTACGTAACCCAAGGTCCACCCTGGGGAATCCGCCTGAGAACGAGTTGGATCTGGGCGCCCGACCTGAGAACTCGGTTGGTGTAGCCGACCGAATGGGGAGCCACACTGGACGGCTCAGCGAACCGCCTGACGGCGAGTCGCCGGGCCGTTCGCCTTTGTGGGCCTCGGCGTCCACCCGGAAGCCCTCCGGCAGCGGCGGCTCGTCCGAACGATGCCGATGCGGTCGAGGCGTGTGCCGGTTGACCCCGCCGTGCGTTCAGACTATTCTGAACGCACGATGGAGCAGCCCACGAACGACACCGTCCAGCAGTTCGTCGAAGCCTGGGGCGCAATGGGGGCCCTCTGGGGCATCAACCGCTCCGTGGCGCGGGTCCACGCCCTGCTCATGGCCACCGAAGGCCATCTCAGCCTGGAGGAGATCGCGGAGAGGCTCCAGATGTCCAAGGGCAACGCCTCGATGTCTCTGCGCGAGCTCCGTACGTTCGGGGTGGTGCGCCAGGTCGAGGTCCCGGGCGACCGGCGCGACTTCTACGTCACCGAACCGGACGTGTGGACGATGTTCTTCCGCATCCTGAAGGAGCGGAAGCGGCGCGAGTTCGACCCGGCCCTGGACGCCATCCACCAGCTGCTGGAGCAGCCGAGCGCCAGGGGCGCCGTGCTCGGCCGGCTCGAGCAGATGTCGGAGCTGCTCGCCACGGTCGAGGGCGTCGTGAACCGGTTCCTCAAGGACCCGGCGTCGTCCCGGGCCGCCCTCTCGTTCGTGGCCGGCATGCCCTTCGACTCCAAGCGGCGGAAGAAGTAGGTCCGGGACGGGCAGATGAAGGGACGCGTGCGTCTTGACCGTTTAGAAGTTTCTGAATGATACACAAAGGAGGATGCCATGCGGCGCGAGGTCCATGCGGTCACGGGCGCGTTCGGCTACAGCGGTCTCCACATTGCGAAGCTGCTCCTGCAGCAGGGCGTCCCGGTGCGTTCACTGACCGGCCACCCGGACCGCCCCGATCCCTTCGCCGGCCGGGTCGAGGTCCGCCGGTTCCAGTTCGAGGACCCGGCGCGGATGCGCGAGGCGCTCGCCGACGTGAAGGTCCTCTACAACACGTACTGGGTCCGCTTCGACCACGGAACGTCCACCCACGCCCGCGCCGTGGAGCACAGCCGGCGCCTCTTCCAGGCGGCAGCCGAGGCCGGCGTGGAGCGCGTGGTCCACGTCTCGATCACCAACCCGTCCATCGACTCGTCGCTCTCGTACTTCAAGGGCAAGGCCCAGGTGGAGCAGGCGCTGGCCGACTCTGGCATCTCGCACGCCATCCTGCGCCCTGCCGTCTTCTTCGGCGGCCGCGACGTCCTCATCAACAACATCGCGTGGCTGTTGCGCCGCCTGCCTGTCTTCGGCATCCCCGCCGGCCGCTACGGCCTCCAGCCCATCCACATCGACGACATGGCTCGCCTGGCGGTCGAGCAGGGGTCCAGCAGGACCAACGTCACCATGGACGCCGTCGGCCCTGAAGCGTTCGGCTTCGACGAGCTGGTGCTGATGGTCCGCCGGGCGGTGGGGGCCCGAGCCCGCGTGACCCCCGTGCCGCGCTGGCTGCTCCTGCTGGCCTCCCGCCTGCTCAGGCCGGTGGTCGGAGACGTGGTCCTCACGGGCGACGAGGTGGAGGGGCTCTGCGCCAACCTCCTCGTGTCGAGCGGCCCCGCGACCGGGTCCACGAAGTTCTCCGAGTGGCTCAGCCAGCACGCCGGTGAGCTCGGCGTGACGTGGGCGTCGGAGCTGGACCGCCACTTCAAGTAGGCATGTGTCGTTCTCCCTTTCGTTACGGGTGAAGGACCTCTCCCTCGCGCAGGACGGCGATGGTGCTCGCCGCGGCATCGAAGCCGTCCGGGCAGTGGATCAGCCGCATCCGCGCTCGGAGCGCCGCAGGCAGCTCGGCGAGGGCGGTGTACGGCGTGTGGGCGGGCCCGAGATTCGCCTCGTGGATGATGAGGTCTGCCGGCTCGAGGAACGCGATCAACGTGGGGTCGAACGCCGTGTCGCTCGAGTACCCGAGGGTGCGCCCACCGGCCTCGACGAGGAGCGCGCTCGTCGGGACGTGGTGCAGCGTGCGTCTCGCGCGGATCCGGAAAGGCCCGACGACCACTTCGTCCGACCAGCTCAGCGGCAGGACCTCGAAGTAGTCCTCGAACCCGAGCTGCCGAAAGTGCGCGCCGTCCCAGAGGGTGCCCATGCTCGCCTTCAGGCGCTCGTCCCAGATCGCGTCGCGCACCTCGGGCGACGTCACGAGGCGAACTCGCTTGGCCTCGGCGAAGCGCTTGTAGAAGGCGATCCCCTCGAGCCCGTTCATGTGATCGCCGTGAACGTGGGTGATGAGCACGTGGTCGACGTCGGAGAGGGATAGCGTTCGACCCGAACGTTCGGCGGTCGAACGCAAGACGGACCGGTACATGTCCGGACAGTCGACCGCCAGATGGAACCCGTCGCAGACGAGGAGCAGCGCGGTCGAGTGATGCTTCTCCGAGAATGCGTCGCCCACGCCGACGACGATCACCTCGAACCTAGACATGGACAGCCGCCGATCTCGGAGATGCGCCGACGTTCACCCGCTCCCGCAGACGCGCCGCGAGCTCTGGCGGGCAGTACCTCGAGATGTCCATGCCCTGGATGGCGAGCTCCTTGAGACTGCTCGAGCTCACCTCCGAGAGCTCTCGGTGCGCGGGAACGAAGACCGTCTCCAGATCGGGGGCCAGCTCATGGTTCGCCTGAGCGAGGGCGATCTCGGCTTCGACGTCGGTGCAGCTCCGAACACCGCGAATCAGGTACCGCGCCTCGTGTGCACGCGCGAAGTCGACGACGTATCCATCGGTGCAGGCGCCCTCGACGTTCGGCCACGGACCGGTGACGTCGCGGATCATCTGCGCTCGTTCCTCGACCGAGAAGAGCGGCTGCTTGCCGGGGTTCACTGCGACGACGACCAGGACCCGATCGAACAGCCGCGATCCGCGCTCGATGACCGACAGGTGTCCGCGCGTGATGGGATCGAACGTGCCCGCATAGACCGCTACGCGCATGAAGCCACCTCCTTCGTGGCGCCACGGAGCGCCAGGGCCGCTTCCGGTGTCGGGAAGCAGCGGCGAACGGCTGCGAGCGCACCGAGCGCGAGAACGGTCGCGAGGCAGAAGTGGCCGAGGTAGCCAAGGGCCTGGGCGCTGAAGCCGGCGACGGCCGATGCGACGCCCGTGGCGATGACGACCGCGCTCGCCTGAACGGTGTAGTCGGTGGCGCTCGCCTCCCGCGAGCACCAGTCCATCATGCAGGTGAAGAGCGCGGCGGTCGCCATGCCACCCGCGAAGTGCTCCGCCGCGCAGAGCGCGTAGAGCGCCGTCTGGCTGAACCTCCCCATCGCGAGGTATGCGTATCCGGCCACGGCCGCGGCCTGGAGGACCCCAAAGCCGACGAGCGCCGTCTTTCGCCCGAGGCGGTTGACGAGAGCGCCGCCGCAGAGCGCGCCCACCAGTCCTGCGACGAATCCGACCGTTCCGAGGAGCCACCCGATGTGCTCCAGGCTGAGCCCCGCATCGGCCAGGAACGGGCGGAGCATGCCCGTGGCGAACGCATCCCCCGCCTTGTAAGCGACAATGAGCAGGAGCAGCCGCGCTGCGCCGGGGCGCCGAAGGAAGTGGACGTTCTTCGGGCTCGACCGATGTTCCTGCGGTTCCGTCCGTGGCGACTCCCGCGCCATGATGATGGGCAACGTGGCGATCGCGGTCAGCGCCGCCATCGCCAGGAACGTTCCGGCCGACCCGAGACGGTCGTGGAGGATGAGCAGCAGCCCGCCACCGCCGATCATTCCCACGCGGTAGCCAGCGACCTGGAGGCCGTTCGCGAAGCCACGCTCCGAGGGTGCGAGCATGTCGACGGCCAGCCCGTCTGTCGCGATGTCCTGCGTGGCGGCCAGCAGGTTCAGCAGCAGGACTGCGGGCATCAGCACCGCCATCGAGCTCGTCCGGGATGAGGCGAGCGCTGCCAGGGTCACCACCGAGCCGATCTGCAGCGGCACGATCCACGACTTGCGCCGTCCGATGCGCGAGATCGAGTAGCGATCGACCACCGGCGCCCAGACGAACTTCAAGGCCCATGGTGCTGCGAGGAGCGAGGCGAGGCCGATCTCGCCCAGCGAGAAGCCCTGCTTGCGCAGCATCACCGGCAGGGCCTGGGTGAAGAAGCCGAAGGGGAGCCCCTGCGAGAAGTACAGCGAGCCCAGGAGACCCATCTTCGCTGGCGTCGAGGCGCGCTCGATGGTCGTCTCGGCCCTCATGATCGCGCCTCGGATCTCGGGAATGCCCCCGCGGGCCGGAGCAGTCCCTCGGCCATCCGCCGGGTGCAGGCTGCGGCAGACCCCTTCGGAATGGACGCCCGGGCGGTCGCTGCGAGCACGAAGTAGCCCTGGATCGCTGCGACGAGAGCGCTGGCCGCGGCGTCGATGGAGTCGCAGGCGAAAGCCCGCTGCTCGACGCCGGCGCGGATCACCTCGGCGAGCCGCGCAACGGTGGCCGCGAGCGCCTTCTCGAACGCGATGCGGACCTTCGACGCCCTGAGCGCCTCACCGCTCAGCAGGATCCAGCACGCGAGCGCATCGGGGTCGGCGTCCGATCCGAGCCCGACGTGGAAGTCGATGAATGCCGCGACCTCCGCAAGCGGGTCGCCCCCGGCCTTGCCGAGTCGGATCTCGAGATTGGCGTCGTGGCGTGCGACGAGCCTGCGGAGCGCCGCAAGCAGGATGTCCTGCTTGCTCTTGAAGTGGTAGTGGACCAGCCCCGGGGTCAGGTGCGCGGCCCTCGCGATGTCCGCGACGGATGCCCCGTCGTAGCCGCGCTTGGCCATGACCTTCATCAGCGCTTCCGTGATCTGCGCCTGTCGTTCTTCCGTGTTCGATGGCCTCGGCATGCACGCTCTTCCCAGGTTGGTTATCCAACCAAATAACTTGGGTGGACGGTTCCCGTCAACCCCCCTGGCGCGGACTGCCTCGACCGCCTGGGCTCGCGGGGAGGTGCGAACAGAGGTGCTCATCTTGAGCTCACCTGCGTCCCTCGCCGGGGGGACGCCCGCGAAAGTCGGCATGGGCAGGTTTGGCCCATGGCCAGGCTGCCCGACCCCCATGAGGATGCGGACTACCGGGCGCTCGTCGATGCGCTCGCGCGCGAAGGGCTCCCGCGGCGCGCCGAGGCGGCGCGCGCGGTGGAGGCGGTCGTCTGCGCCCTGGCCCAGCGGATCGCGGGACCGGAGTTCGACGAGGTGCGGGAGCTCCTGCCTCCACCGTTCCGGACCCGCCTCGTGACGTGCGAGCGGCACACCGCCTCGCCCCCCGCGGATGCGCCCCGGAGCGCCGAGGACCTGTACGCGCTCGTCGCCGAGGATCTCGACCGATCGCCCGAGGAGGTCGAGCCCACCGTGCGGGCGGTCCTCGCTGCGGTCCGAGCGCAGCTTGGCGAGGCGGAGGCCGAGGACGTCGCCGCCCGGCTGCCGATCGAGCTGCTCCCGCTCTGGCGGCGCCCGTCCTGATGGGCGCCCGCGTTCTGCGCCGGTCCGATCTCGCCTCGGCCAAACAATCCCCGAACAGCGGCCCCCGTGCGGCGCTCGCGACGCGGTACACTCGTTCCGGATGACGACCGGCCCCGCACCGCGTTCCGACCTCGAGCACGAGCTCACCAGCTCGCTCTCCGCGCTGCTGCTCGCGGTCCAGCGTCTCAAGGCGCTCCAGGGCGGGCCGGAACGGGACCGGGCGCTGGCGCTCCTCGATCGGATGGAGACGGCGGTCCGGGGGATGGCGGCGCTGCTGGAGAACCTGCGTCCCCCGCCCGGGTCAGTCCCTAATTCCTGACCCGGCGGTCATTCATTCTTGCCTTTCGTTCACCGGGGAGCTAAATGGGCGGCGGATGGCCCGCCGCCCGCGCGAAGGCGTTCACGACGCCCTGCTCGACGCCGCCCGGGACGTGTTCGCCCGGCACGGGCTCGACCGCGCGCGGGTCGAGGACATCGCCCGCCGCGCCGGCATCTCGAAGGGCGCCTTCTACCTCCACTTCCGGACGAAGGACGACGCATTCCGCGAGATCGTCCAGCGGTTCCTGGGCGCGCTCGAGGACCACACCCGCCGCCGCCACGAGCTCGAGGACCGACTCGCGCGCGAGGCCGCATCGCAGGGGGCGCCCGGGTTGCGTGCCACCCTCGAGGCGGAGTGCGCGATAGACGTCGAGCTGCTGGAGCTGCTCTGGCGCAACCGCCAGATCGTCTCGGCGGTCGACGGAGCGAGCCGGAAGACCTACCGAGAGCTCCTCGCCGACTTCCGCCGCCGCGTGCACGCCGTCGTGGCGCGCCGGATCGTGGACCGGCAGCGCTCGGGCGCGCTGCGCGCAGATGTCGACCCCGAGGTGGTCGGGGACATCGTCGTCGGCACGTACGAGGACTTCGCGCGACGGATGGCCGACATGAAGGAGAAGCCGGACCTGCATGCCTGGGCCCGCTCCCTCCTCGTGGTCCTGTACGAGGGCGTCCTCGAGCGTCCCGCCCTGGGCTCCCGTCGCGGGGCTCCGCGATGACCCTTCGGTCATAAATGGAGGAACGCCGGATGCTTCACGCCGCCCGAAACCTCGCCGCCGCGATCAGCACGGGTCTCGCGCTGATCGCCTGCGGCCCGCCGTCCCGGCCCGCTGCCGCCGCACCCCAGACCCCCGCCGCGGAGCGTCCCGCAGGCGCCCTGGACACCGCCGCCCCCGCCCGTCTCGTCGAGCCGGAGCGCGTCCGCCACGCCTCCCGGGCCACCGCTACCGGGACGCTCAAGGCCCGCCAGTCCGCCGTCCTCGCGATGAGCGTTCCTGGCACGCTCGTGGCCGTGACCATCCGGCGCGGCCAGGAGGTGCGCCAGGGCGCGCTGCTCGCATCGCTCGATGACGGAGCGGCCGCCGCTGCGGTGAAGCAGGCCGAGGCCGGCGTGGCGGCCGCCCGGGCCCAGCTCGCCCTGACGGAGGACGCGTTCGCCCGCGTGGCGCGCATCCGCGAGCAGGAGGGGACGTCCGAGGCGCAGCTCGTCCAGGCACGGGCGCAGCGTGATCTCGCCTCGGCACAGCTCGCCGGCGCGCTCGCGCAGCTCGATCAGGCGCGCGTGAACCTCGCGCATCACCACCTGCGGGCGCCCTTCCCCGGCGTCGTCACCCGCGTCCCCGATGGGCTCGGGATCGCGGTCACGCCCGGCGCCGGGATCGTGACGCTCGTCTCGACCCGCGAGCTGGTCCTCGAGACCTCGCTCACGCAGGAGGAAGCGGCGGAGCTTCGCCCGGGCGCGAAGGTCCAGGTAACGGTCCCAGCGACCGGTGCGCGCACCGCCGACGCGACGGTGACCGCGGTCGTTCCCGCCGTCGACGCCGCGACGAACCGGGTGCCTATCGAGGTCACGGTCCCGAACGGCGAGGGCCGGTTCCTGCCGAACGCGTTCGCGCGCGCCGAGCTGCCGCGCGGCGCCGAGCGCGGTGCGTTCAGGCTCCCGGCCGCGGCGCTCGTGCAGCGCGAGGGCGGCTACGCGGTCTGGGTGGCGGGAGCGGACGCGAGGGCACGCACCCTGCCGGTCCGGCTGCTCTCCGAGGACCACGACGCGGCCGTGGTCCTCCCGGAGGGCGGCGCCTGGCCCGCCGGCCTGCGGGTCGTCGAGGCGCCACCCCTCGGGATCGTGGAGGGGACGCTCGTGGCGGAGGCGTCGCGATGACCCTGTCCGACGTCGCCATCCGGCGACCCGTCTTCACCGCGATGATGTCCCTCACCGTCATCGTGCTGGGGGTGCTCGGGTACCGCCGGCTCGGGACGGACCTCTATCCCGACGTCTCGTTCCCGTTCGTCACCATCACGACCGTCTACCCCGGGGCGAGCCCGGAGGACATCGAGGAGTCCGTCACGCGCCCGATCGAGGACGCCGTCTCCTCGATCCCCGGCATCAAGACCGTGTTCTCGTGGTCGCGCGAGGACGTCTCGATGGTGTTCATCGAGTTCCAGCTCTCGGTCGCGCTCGGGACGGGCGTCCAGAACGTGCGCGACAAGGTCGGTGTCGCGCAGGGTCAGCTGCCGCTCGGCGCGCGGGCTCCCGTCATCGCGCAGTACGACGTGTCCGCCCAGCCGGTGCTCGTCTTCTCCGCGGCATCCGCGGACGATCCGATCGCCCTGCGCGAGAAGCTCGACGACCAGGTCCGGCCCCGGCTCGAGCAGCTCGACGGGGTCGCGGCCGTCCGCATCCTCGGCGGCGGCGAGCCGGAGATCTCGGTGGAGCTGTTCCGGGATCGGCTCGTCGCGCTCGGGCTCTCGCCCGACGCGGTGTTCCAGCGGATCCGGGGCGAGCACCTCGACCTGCCGGGAGGCGACTACCCCGCCGGCCAGGGCGAGGTGGGCATCCGCGTCCGCGGCGAGTTCCGCGACGTGGACACGCTCCGCGCGATGCCGGTCGCCACCGCGCAGGACGGCTCGCTGGTGCGGCTGGGCGACGTGGCCCTGGTTCGCCGCGGCGCGAAGGACCCGAAGACGCTGGTCCGCACGAACGGGGTCGAGGCCATCGCGGTCGAGGTCGTGAAGCAGGCCGGAGCCAACTCCGCCGCGGTCGCGAACGCCGTGAAGAGGCTCGTCCCGGCGCTCGAGCGCGACCAGAAGTTCCAGGCGCAGATCCTGGTCGATCAGTCCACGATCATCGAGGCCAACGCGCACGAGGTCTGGATCGCCATCTACTTCGGCGGGGCGATGGCGATCCTGATCATCCTGCTCTTCCTGCTGGACGTGCGCGGGACCTTCATCTCCGCCCTCGCCCTCCCCACCTCCGTCATCGGAACCCTGTTCGCGATGTACGCGATGGGCTTCTCGATCAATCAGCTCACCCTGCTCGGGCTGTCGCTGGCGATCGGCCTCCTCATCGACGACGCCGTCGTGGTCCGCGAGTCGATCACGCGGCGGCTCGAGCGCGGCGACCCGCCCGCGCGCGCCGCCAGCGAGGGCACGCACGAGATCGCGCTCGCGGTGATGGCGACGACCTTCACGCTCGTGGCGGTGTTCGTCCCGGTCGCGTTCATGCAGGGGATCACCGGGCAGTTCTTCCGGCAGTTCGGCCTCACCATCACCGTCGCGGTGCTCATCTCGCTGTTCGTCGCGTTCACCCTCGACCCGATGCTGTCGGCGCGGCTCGCACGTGCCCGAGATCCGGGCGCCGTCCATCGGGAGAGCGCGCTCGTCGCGGGGATCCGCGCACGGTTCGAGGCGGGCGATCGGATGTACGCGCGCACCCTCGGCTGGGTCCTCCGGCATCGCGGCCTGACGTTCGCCGCGGCGGCGCTCCTGTTCCTCGGGAGCCTCGTCCTCGGCGCGAATCTCGGGAGCGAGTTCACGCCGAAGGAGGACCGCAACCAGCTCATCGTGAATCTCGAGTACCCCCCGGGGACCAGCCTTCCGACCACCTCGGAGCGGAGCGCCGCGCTGGAGAAGCAGGTCCGGGCGATCCCGGGCGTCGTCGCCGTGTACGCGACGCTCGGCTACATGCAGGACGCGCGGCTGGTGCGGTGGCGCGTGAACCTCGTCGACAAGAACGCCCGCGCGGAGGGCATCGACCACTTCAAGGACCGGATCCGCACCATCCTCGCTGGGGACGGCCGCCTCCGGACGCGCTCCGTGTCCGACCCGCCGATGATCGAGGGGCTTGGTGACTGGCCCCCGATCCTCATGCACGTGGTCGGGCGGGACTTCGGCCAGCTCGCGAAGGAGGCCGACTTCATGGTGCGCACCATGAGGTCCGTCCCCGGGCTCACCGACATCGAGCTGAAGGACTCGCCGGGGAAGCCCGAGCTTCACGTGGCGGTCGATCGCGAGGAGGCGGCGCGGCTCGGGATCCCGGCGGGCGCGATCGCGCTTCAAGTCAGGCTCGCGACGGAGGGAGAGATCGCGGGCCGGCTGCGGGAGGGGCGACGAGAGTCCGAGATCCGGGTCCGCCTCGCGCCCGAGGACCGTGGGTCGGAGCGCGCCGTCGAGTCGATCTGGATCGGGACCCCGCGCGGCCCGGTATCGCTCCGGCAGGTGGCGACCCTCGCGACCGCGACCAGCCCGGCGGTCATCGAGCACCAGCAGCGCGAGCGGAAGATCTCGGTGTGGGCGCAGATCGCCCCGGGCCACGACCTCGGGACCGCGTCGCGCGCGCTGCGCGAGAAGCTCGAGAGCCACGCGCTGGCACCCGGTTACGCGTACATCTGGGACGGCATGCAGAAGGAGCAGGCCGACTCTCAGGCCAACATGGGGCTCGCCCTCGGGATCGCGGTCGTCTTCATCTTCATCGTGCTCGCGAGCCAGTTCGAGTCCCTGGTCCACCCGTTCACGATCATGCTGTCGCTCCCGCTCGCGATCGTGGGCGCATTCCTCGCCCTCGCCGTGACCGGAAGGACGATCAGCCTCGGATCCCTCATCGGGCTCATCCTGCTGATGGGCCTCGTCACGAAGAACGCCATCCTGCTCGTGGACGGCGCACTCCAGCACATGCGCGACGACGGCGACGCGCCGGAGGAAGCGATCCGCAGGGCCGGCCCGCGACGGCTCCGCCCCATCCTGATGACCAGCGCCGCGATGGTGCTCGGGATGCTCCCCACCGCGATCGGGCGCGGCATGGGGAGCGAGTTCCGCTCGCCCATGGCGATCGCGGTCATCGGCGGGGTGATCACGTCGACGATGCTCACGCTGTGGGTGGTGCCGGTGGTGTTCGTGTGGGTGGAGAAGATCCGGCGCGATCCGCTGCGGCTGTTCCGGCGAACGCGGATCCTCGGCCGCGACGCGCTCCGTCCTGCACCGGCGCCGAGCACCCCCGAGGAGCCAGGGGTCGACGCGCGAGATCCGGAGTCGAGCACCGGCTGACGTCAGTCGCGAGGCAGCAGCGAGAGCTGGGTCGGAACCGGGTACGGATGTCCGTCCTTGCCTCCGTGCGCGAGCGAGGACCGGGCCGGGTCGGTGAATCGGCACGGCGCGCCGTGAATCACCTCCGCCGCGAGCGCCAGGGCGAGCACGGTCCGCGCGCCGAGCCCGGGCGTGAGGAGGAGATCCGCGAAATCGACGGGGCCGCGCGCCGCCGCCGCGGCGAGCGCACCATGCAGGCGGCGCAGGAGCACGTCATCCGCCCGGACCTCGTGATGAGCTGGCAGCTCGAGGCGCGGCGCGCCCGCTGCGAGCTTGCGGACAGCGGCGAGCACCCGATCCGGTCCTTCGCGCACGAGGGCGAGCTGCGCGTCTCGCGACGGAGCCGCGCGCCGATCGGTCAGGTTCACGATCGCGCCGCCGGGGCGCCCTTCGATCGCTGCGTGGGCTCGTCGACAAAGCTCGCGAGCCCCTCGGACAGCCAGTGGTATCGGCGAGCCCGGCGGCGCGCGGTGTCAATCCCGCTGCACCACCGTCCAGCGCCCGTCCGCGGCGACGAAGAACGCGTGGAGATGGAGCGCATACCCGTCCTGGACCGCGGCCCCGTCCACCCTCTGGCGGGGCGCACTCGGCCGCGCAGCAGCGGCTACGGCAGGTACTTGCCGAGGATGGGCCGGAGCTTCTCCTTCACGTCCGCCGGGA
>CAVRIC010000003.1:135000-1797902 GCA_963721145.1 uncultured delta proteobacterium
CCTGGCCTCGCGGCGCGCGCGTCGTGACCGACACCGAGAACACCGCGTCGGCGTGGGAGGCGCGGAGGCGGTGGGCCAGCGTCGTCTTGCCGGCGCCCGACGGGGCCGAGAGGACGAGGAGCAGCCCCGCCGCCGCCCCCTCACTCGACATTCTGGACCTGCTCGCGCATGCGCTCGACGTCGGCCTTGGCCGCGACGACGATGGCGGCGATCTCGGCGCTCTGAGACTTCGAGCCGATCGTGTTCACCTCGCGGTGCATCTCCTGGACGAGGAAGTCGAGCTTGCGCCCGGCCGGCTCGGCGCTGCCGAGGAGCGCGCGCGCCTGCGCGATGTGGCTGCCGAGGCGAGTCACCTCCTCGGTGACGTCGGTGCGGTCCGCGAACAGCGCCACCTCCTGGGCGAGCCGCGCCGGGTCGAGCGGGATGCCGCGCGTGAGCTCCTGGATGCGCTCGGCGAGTCGCGCGCGGTGGTGCTCCACCACGTTCGGGACGAGCGCAGCGGCGCGGCGCCACCAGCGCCTCCACCGCGTCGAGCCTCGAGGCGAGGTCCCGGGCGAGCGCCTCGCCCTCGCGCGCCCGCATCGCGACGAGCGCGTCGAGCGCGCCAGCGAGCGCGGACCGAAGCGCCTCCCGCGCCGCGTCGAGGTCGAGCGCGCGCTCGTCGAGGTGGATGACGCCGTCGGCGGCGATGACGTCCGAGAGGGTGACGGCCCCGGCCAGCGCGAGGCGCGCCTTGAGCTCCGCGAACGCCCGGGCGTACGCCTCGGCGAGCGGCACGTCGACCCGCGGAGCGACCGCGGCGACGGTCCCTCCGCGGCGCACCGAGACGTCGACGCCGCCGCGCGCGAGCCGCTCCCGGACGGCCTTCGCAGCGTCGACCTCGAGGGCCGCGAGCTCGCGCGGCAGGCGGACCTTGACCTCGCAGAACTTGTGGTTGACCGAGCGGATCTCGACGTCGAGCTCCTCGCCGCCCGCGCTCCCGCGTCCGGCACCGAAGCCCGTCATGCTGCGGATCATCGTTCCCCCGCGCGTTCCATGGCCTCGGCGACCGTAGCCCCGGGGTCGGGGAGCGTCAAGGCAACGGGCGGGCCTCGTCGAGGAGCATCACCGGGATGCCGTCGTCGATCCGGAACGCGAGCCGGCAGGCGTGGCAGCGGATCTCCGCTTCCGCTTCGCGGAACTCCAGGTCACCCTTGCACTTCGGGCAGGCGAGGATGTCCTTGAGCTCCTGCGGGAGCGCGGTCCGGGGTTTTTCCTGGGACGTCATCGTCGGGTCCTCGCCTTCTCGAGCTTCTCGATGAGCTCGGAGGTGGAATGATCCTTCGGGTCGCCGGCGACCGCGACGCGCCCGCCGTAGGCGCGTACCTCGGCCGCCTCGGGGATGGTCTCGGGGGTGTAGTCGGTCCCCTTCACGTGGACGTCGGGGCGGAGCGCGCGGATCACCGGGACGACGTCCTTCGAATCGAACAGGACGACGTGGTCCACGCAGGAGAGCGCCTCCAGGATCTCGGCGCGCTCTCCCTCCGGCACGACCGGGCGACCGGGGCCCTTGTTGAGCCGGGTCGACACGTCGCTGTTGACGGCGACGACGAGCAGGTCGGCCTCCGCCTTGGCGCCCTTCAGGTAACGCAGGTGGCCGACGTGGAAGAGGTCGAACACGCCGTTCGCGAGCGCGACGGTGCGGCCCGCCGCGGTCGACGCGGCGCGGAGGCGCGGGAGCTCCTCGGGCACGATGCGCTTCGGACCGATCACGGGCGCAGCAGCTCCGCCGCGACCTCGTCGCGGGTGACCGTCGCCGTCCCGGGCTTCTGGACGACGAGGGCTCCCGCGACGTTCGCGAGCCGTGCCGCGGCGACCGGGTCGCCGCTTCGCGGCGAGCCCGGCGCAGAACGTGGCGGCCACCGTGTCGCCCGCGCCGGTCACGTCCACCGCGTCCTGGCTGCCGTGCGCCGCGACGTGGACCGGCGGCGCGCCGGACCGGAACACGGACATGCCGTTGCGGCCGCGGGTGACGAGGAGGACCTCGCACTGCACCTTGCGGAGCAGCGCGCGCGCGGCCCTCTCGAGCCCCCCCGGCCGCGACAGCGAGACCCCCGATGCCGCCTCGAGCTCCACCTCGTTCGGCTTCACCATCGTGAGCCCGGTGTACGCCCGCAGGTTGTAGCGGGAGTCCGACGCAGACCGGCACCCCGCTCCGCTTCAGCCGGCGGAGCGCGTCGATCGCGTCCGGCCCCACGGCGCCCGACCCGTAGTCGCTCGCGAGGACCGCCTGGGCACGGCGTCCGAGCCCGCGCGAGGGTGCGGACGAGCCGCCGCTCCACCGCGTGCGGGAGCGGCAGCCGGAGCGCGATCGAGCCGCAGCATCTGCTGACGGCGCGTGGAGCGCCCGCCGGCGAGGATCCGGGTCTTGGCCTCGGTCGGGCGTCCGGCGACCCGCTCCATCCCCGAAACGTCCACCCCCGCCTCCTCGAGCTCGTCGAGCAGCGCCGTCCCGAGCGCGTCGTCGCCGACGACCCCCACCGCCCGCACCTTCACCCCGAGCGCCGCCAGGTTCTGCGCGACGTTGCCGGCGCCGCCGGGCTTCAGCTCCGACGACTCGTAGCGGACGATGAGGACCGGCGCTTCCCGGCTCACGCGGTCGGTCTCGCCGTAGACGTACTCGTCCGCGACGAAATCGCCGACCACGACGACCTCGGCCCGCGCGAAAGAGGCCAGCAGGCTCGCGAGCGCGGGCAGCTCCGGTTCGCGGGGGCGGCGCACGGCGAGTTACCTACCGCGCGGCGTCGGGCCCGGTCAATCGCGGCGCGGGAAGGCGCTCGCCGAGCGCGCCTCGACGCTCCGCCTTGCGGGCTGTCGCTCGCACCGGCGCACCCTCATCCGCCGGTGCCCGGGGTCGGCTGCGTCTCGGAGGCCGGGCGCGTCTTCCAGCGCCGGTGCAGCCAGTACCAGCGATCGGGGTGCGCCCGGACCCAGCGCTCGAGCCGGTCGTTCAGGTCCTGCATGAACGCGAGCACGTCGCGCTCCCGATCACCGGTGTCGGGGGGAGTCAGCGGGCCCTCGAACACCACCTTGTGCCGCCCATCACCGAGCGGGTACGAGAGGACGAAGATCACCGCCGCTCCGCTCCGCATCGCGAGCACCGCCGGCGTGGGCGCGGTCGCCGCCGGGATGCCGAAGAACGTCGGGAAGATCGCGTGGCGGAGCGGCTGGTTCTGATCGATCACGTAGCCGAGGAACCGCCCGGCCTTGATGGAGCGGACCGCGGCGGCGAGCGTCGATCCCTTGTTCACGACGAGGTCCTCGACACCGGAGCGCCGGCGGAGCCCACGCCAGAGGTCGTTCGCGCCGGATTTCCCCATCTGCCGGGAGATCATCGTGACCGGGGTCCCCCGCAGCGTGTGCGCCGCGGCGAGCACCTCGAAGTTCCCGAAGTGCCCGGTGCAGGCGATGACGCCCGTGCCGCGCGCGATCGCCTGCTGGAACCGGTCCCAGCCGTCGTACACGAAGATCCGCTCGAGCTCCTCCTTCGGGAGGAAGGGCACCCGGACGAAGTCCGGCACGAGCTGGCCGAGGTTTCGGTACGTCCGGCGGGCGATGTCGCGGCGCTCCGCCTCGGTCTTCTCCGGAAACGCGAGCGCGAGGTTCTCGAGCACGACGCGGCGCCGGATTCGGAGCGTCCAGATGAGCCAACCCAGGACCGCGCCAGCGGCCTCGAGCCAGCGACGAGGGATGCGGAGCAGGAGCCAACCGACGAGTCGCATGGGATCAGCCGTGGCGGGCGGCGGTGCTCGCCGCGGAGGGAGTGATGGGAGGCAGGACGGCGTCGAGCGCGGCGTCGAGAATCTCGGCGCCGCGCACGATCTCGGCCTCGATCCGGACGACGCGAAGGAGTGGGTCGGCGGCCACGTCGGGGGGCAGGCGGACGGCGTCCTTCTCCGTCGTGACGACGAGATCGCAGCCCGCCGCGCCGACGTCCCGGAACGCAGCCTCGAGATCGCCCCGCGCGAAGCGGTGGTGATCGGGGAAGATCCGCTCGGCGGCGACGTCGGCACCCATCGCGGCGAGCGTCCTGCGGAATCCATCCGGGCGCGCGATGCCGGCGAGCATCAGCACGCGGCGGCCGCGGAGCGCGTCCGGTCCGAAGCCGCGATCGAGGCAGCCGTCGACCACGTCCACCGGAGCGTGACGAGATTCGACCGCGTCCCGGCCCGTGCTCTCGCGCGCGAGCGCCCGCAGCGCGGCGAGCACGCCGGGGTCGGCCTGATCGGCGCGGGACAGCCACACGAGGCTCGCGCGCCGGAGGGCGCTGCGCGGCTCGCGGTTCGGGCCGGCGGGCAGGAGCCGGCGATTCCCGAACGGGTTGGCGGCGTCGAGGACCACGACGTCGAGATCGCGGGCGAGCGCGCGATGCTGGAAGCCGTCGTCGAGGAGGAGCGCGTCGGCCCCGAGGTCGCGCACCGCCGTGCGGGCCAGGTCGGCGCGTCGTGGGCCGCACAGCACCCGCGCACCGGGGAGCCGCCGCGCCACGAGCACCGGCTCATCGCCGCCGGCCAGCGCGTCGAGAATGATCCGGCTGCCGTCGGAGACGATCCGCGCGTCGGCGCGCTCCGCGCCGTAGCCGCGCGACAGGATGGCGACGGTTCGTCCACGCGCGAGCAACCGGCGCGCCACGGCGACGGCGGCCGGCGTCTTCCCCGCCCCGCCCACCGCCAGGTTCCCGATGGAGATCACCGGCGCCGCGGCACGCGCGCTGCGGAGGAGCCCGGAGCCGTAGAGCGCGCCTCGGAGCGCCGCGCCGGTGCGGAAGAGCGCCTCGGCGACGGCGAGCGGCAGGGCGAGCGCTGCCCCGGCCCACCCGGCCTCCCCCGACCACCAGATCCGTCCGAGCAGGTCGGTCGTCACCCGAGGATCTCGCGCGCCGCCGCGAGCACCGCCTCCGGGGCGAGGTCGGCCAGGCAGCGATGGTGCCCCTCGGGGCAGTAATCGCCGCCATGGTTCGAGCAGGGGGCGCAGGCGAGCCCCATCGCGAGGGCGCGGCTGGGCAGCGGCGGCCCCCAGCGCGCGGTGGAGGTGGGACCGAAGAGCGCGAGCGCCGGGGTCCCCACCGCGGAGGCGAGATGGACCGGGCCCGAGTCGCACGCGATCAGGAGCCGGACGCGTCCGATCGCGGCCGCGAGCGCGTCGATGGGCAGGAACGACAGGTCGGCGGCGACGTGGGCGCGCGTGGCGGCGCGAAACGCGGCGAACGCATCGCGGTCGGAGGGCCCGCCGCAGAGGACGATCGCGAGCCCCTGCGCCGCGAGCGCGTCGGCCACCGCCGCGAAGCGCTCCGCCGGCCAGCGCTTCGTGGCCCAGCGCGCGCCCGGCGCGATGGCGACCGCCGGCCCCTCGATCCCTTGCAGCGCGTCCTCCGCGAGCGCCCGCGCCTGCGGCGAGAGGCTCACCTTCACGGGCCCGGGCTCGAACTTTCCGAGCGGCGCGAGCGCCTCGGCGTAGAGGCGGGTCTGGTGTGCCCGGACGAGAGGTGGGTCGGACCCGAACACCGAGAGCGCCGCCTGGAGAGCCGTGCGGCGCCGGAACGACGCGCGCAGCGGCGCCGCCGACCTCGCCACGAGACCGCTCCGGACCTTGTGCTGGAGATCGATTGCGACGTCGAATCGGCCCCGAACGCGCGCCGCCAGCTGCAGCGCCGAGCTCGGGCCCTCGCGCGCGATCGGGTGGACCTGCGCGATCTCAGGGAGGCCCTCGAGCAGCGGCGCGTACAGCGCGTCCGTCACCCACTCGATCCGCGCCCGGGGGAAGCGCGCCTTCAGGGGCTCGAGGATGCTCGTCGCGAGCACCACGTCGCCCAGGGCGCTGTACCGGACGACGAGGATGTTGTCGGGAGCGGGGGTCACGCCGCAGCCTTCCCGCGCGGCAGGATCGAGAGCATGTGCTCCACGTTGCGGGCGCTCGCGCCACGGATGGCGCTCACCGACTGACGCGCGAGGGCCCCGAGCTCCTCGACCTGATCGGGCCGGGAGAGGAGCTCGTCCGCGACCTTGAAGAGCTGCTCGGGAGTGGACACCTGGAGCCCGCCACGGCCCTGGAGCACCTGCACCGAGTCCTTGAAGTTCTCCATGTGCGGCCCGAAGAGCACCGGCTTTCCCTGCGCGGCCGGCTCGAGGAGGTTCTGGCCGCCGCGGGTCACGAAGCTGCCCCCCACGAACACGAGCGTGGCGAGGCGGTACGCGGCGGCGAGCTCGCCGATCGTGTCGAGCACCGTCACCTCCGCCGGCCCCGCGGCGGCGCCCCCGCTGCGGAGCCGGACCGGCAGGCCCACCTCGGCCGCGAGCGCCATGATCCGGCCGGCCCGCTCCACGTAGCGCGGCGCGATGACGAGCTGGAGCCCGGGGTGACGCTCGCGGAGCTTCGCATAGCACCGACAGGAGCAGCTCCTCCTCCCCCTCGTGCGTCGACCCCGCCATGAAGCACCGGGACGCACGGGATCGAGCGCCATCTCGGCGCGGAGCGCCTCTTCGCGGCCCGCTGCGCCGTCGAGGACGAGCGCGTCGAACTTGGTGTTGCCGGTCACCCAGACGCGGTCGGGCGCGGCGCCGAGCGCCAGGACGCGCTCGGCCTCCTCGTCCGAGCGCATCAGGAAGCAGTCGATGCGGCGGAGCGGGTTCGAGATCGCACGGAACAGGGCGCGGTAGCGCGACATCTTCGCGGGGTTGAACCGGCCGTTGGTGAGCGCGATCCGGACCCCCGCCTTGCGCGCGGCCCGGATCAGGTTCGGCCAGATCTCGGTGTACTCGAGGACGAGGAGGTCGGGCCGCAGGGCGGACACCGCCCGTCGCGTCGCGCCGAAGAGATCGTAGGGGGCGTAGACGATCACGTCGGCCTCGGCGAGCTTCTTGCGCGCCATCGCCAGCCCGGAGTTCGTGATGGTGGTCACGATGATGCAACAGCCCGGGCAGGCGGGACTTCAGCTCCTTCATCATCGGCTGGAGCGACAGGAGGTCGCCGGCGCTCGCGCCGTGCAGCCAGATGCGCGGGGAGCCGCGACCGCGCTCGAACGACGGTTTGTACAGCCCGAGCCGGAACGGGATCCCGTGCCGCAGCTTCGGG
The DNA here is from genome assembly GCA_963721145.1 of uncultured delta proteobacterium. Lineage (GTDB taxonomy): Bacteria > Myxococcota > Myxococcia > Myxococcales > Anaeromyxobacteraceae > Anaeromyxobacter. The sequence continues at coordinate 142,111 of CAVRIC010000003.1, forward strand.
TGCGTGAGCAGCAGCGGCAGCACCAGGATGAAGAGGAGGTAGCTCGCGATGGCGTAGAGGAGGTGCACGTCCTCGCCGTTCTTACTCGATGCCGATGGGGTTCGTGAAGATCCACGCCCGTCCGCCGAAGGTGCCCTCGACGCGGTAGTCGCCGGGCGCGCAGCGCGCCCCCTCGCAGTCGAACGAGACCACCGCCGGGCCGGAGCGCGCCGAGGCCGTCCGCTGCGCGACCGGCGTGCCGTCGCGCAGGAGCGTGAAGCGGGCGGGCGCGAGGTCCGGAGCGTCGAGCAGCAGGTCGATTCCCCTCCCCGCCCGCTGCGCGACGAGGCGGATGCCGGCTGCGGGCGCGACCGCGTCGAAGACGCAGGCCGCGCTCCCGTCCGTGAGCGCCGCGACGACCGCCGGCACGTCCGCGGCGGCATTCCCGGTCAGCACGACGGGCAGGTGCATCGAGAACGCCGCGAACGCCGCGCCGTAGCTCGGGTACCCATGGGCGTCCGCGGAGCAGAGCAGCACGCGGGCCGGGCGGCGGGGATCCACCCCTCGCGCGGCGCGCAGCTCCGCATCGAAGCGGCGGAGCTCCTCGTTCGCTCGGCCCTGGAGCGCGAGCACCGCGCGGGCGCCATCGAACGGGAAGACGGCCGCCGCGAGCGCCACCTTTCCCCACGCGCGACCCCGCAGGACCTCGCCCCAGGCGGTGTCGTTCGAGACGACCTCCAGCCCGCGCCACGCGCCGCGCCCCCACCCGGTGAACGGGCGACGCGGGTGGAGCGGATGCGCCAGGATCGCCTGGCCGCCGAGCGCCGCGATCGCGCCGAGCGGATCGCCGTCCCGCTCCTCGGGGGTGAGCGCGCGCGGCACCCCGAGCGCCGCCACGTGGCCGAACGCGGTGGACGCCTCGGTTCCCTCGACCACCAGGACCCCGTCCCTCCAGCCCTGCTCCTCGAGCGTCAGCACGTTGTGGTCGGTCACGACCACGAACTGGAGTCCGGCGGCGCGCGCGGCGGCCACGATCTCGGCGAGCGTGCCCCGGCCGTCGCTGCGCGTCGTGTGCACGTGCCAGGCGCCGCGCGCCTCTCCCCGCGGAGGTGCGCCGCGCGGCGCGCGCCCGGCGAGCAGGAACGCACCGGAGACGAGCCAGACCACGAGTGCGGTGACGCCCGCGCCGATGAGGAGCTTGCGGATCATCGCCTGCTCGAAGGCGCCGCCATCAAGCGCGCGCCGCGGTCGCCCGCGCCTCCGCCGCGTCCTCTCCCTCGTAGACCCGGTGCAGGCGCGCGTACTCGCCGTCGCGGGCGATGAGCTGATCGTGCGTCCCCGCCTCGACGACGCGCCCGCCGGCCAGGACGATGATGCGGTCGGCGTTGCGGATCGTGGAGAGGCGGTGGGCGATGACGAGCGTCGTCCGGCGCCGCTCGCGCTCCACGGCGACGAGCCGGTCGAGGGAGCGCTGCACCTCGCGCTCCGTCTCCGAGTCCAGCGCGCTCGTGGCCTCGTCGAGGATCAGGATCGGAGCGTCCTTGAGGAACGCCCGCGCGATGGCGAGCCGCTGCCGCTGGCCGCCCGACAGGTTGACGCCGCGCTCGCCCACCACGGTGTCGTATCCATGCGGCATCGCGAGGATGAAGTCGTGCGCGTCCGCCAGCCGCGCGGCTCGCTCGACGTCGGCGTGCGGGACCTCCGGGCGCCCGTAGGCGATGTTGGCGCGTACCGTGTCGTTGAACAGGAACGTCTCCTGCGTCACGACGGCGATCTGCGCGCGGAGGCTCGCGAGGGTGGCGTCGCGAAGGTCCACGCCGTCGAGGGTGATCCGGCCCGCGCCCGGATCCCAGAACCGCGGGACGAGGTTCGCGACCGTGGTCTTCCCGCTGCCGGAGCCGCCCACGAGCGCCACCACCTCCCCGGAACGGATCTCGAGATCGAAGTCCCGGAGCACCGCGGACCGGCTCGCGTCGTACGAGAACCCGACCTGCTCGAAGCAGATCGCGTGATGGAACGGCGGCAGGACCGCCGTGCCCCGATCCTCCACGGGGCTCTCGGCGTCGAGCACCTCGAAGACGCGCTCGGACGCGGCGAGGCCAGCGACGGCGGTCTGCCCGACGCGGCCGAGCTGCTTCACCGGCTGGTACAGGAGCATCACCGCCGCGATGAACGTGAAGAACTTCCCGGGCTCCATCTCCCCGGCCAGGATTCTTCCGCCGACCCACCAGATGGCGATCGCGATGCCCGCCGCGCCCATCACCTCCATGAGCGGCGACGAGATCGCCCGGACCCGGAAGCTCCTCCGCATCAGCCGGACGTACTTGTGAACCGCGTCGGCGAACCGCCGCGACTCCCACCGCTCCATCCCGAACGCCTGCACGACGCGGATGCCGGCGAGCGCCTCCTGGATCATCGCGCTGAGCGAGCCGGTGTCCGCGGCGGCGCTGCTCGTGAGGGTCTTCAGCCGCTTCGTCAGCCGGAGCACCGGCCAGAGCGTGAGCGGGACGCCCGCGAAGGCGACGAGCGACATGCGCCAGTCGAGGACGAAGCAGTTCACGAGCATCACGACGAGCGTGAGCCCGTCGCGGACGTACGTCGGGATCGCGTTCGTGATGGAAGCGTCGATCGCCCAGACGTCGCCCGAGACCCGCGCCATGAGATCGCCGGTGGTGCGGCGGCTGTAGTAGGCCGGCGAGAGCGCGAGCATCCGGTCGAACACCGCGCGCCGGAGATCCGCGACGGCGCGCTGGCCGACCATGGACATCAGGTAGAACTGGCCGTAGGTGGCGAGCCCCTTCACGACGGACACGCCCACGATGACGACGGGGAGCGCGGCCAGCACGGCGCCGCGATCGAGCGTGGCGAGCGCCCGGTCGAAATCGACGCTCGCGGGGACGAAGTTGCGCAGCACCCCGAGCGCCTTCACCTGGCCGGTGAACAGGAACTCGAGCGCCGGCCCGAGCAGGTTCGCGTACGCGGCCGTCGAGAGCGCGAGCACCCCCATGCAGAGGACGGCCGCGACGATGCGGAGCTTGTACGGGGCAGCAAAGCGGAGGAGTCGCAGGTAGGTGCGCAAGGCGCGGCCATCCTAGTCCAGAACGGGTTCGCGATGCAGGCGGACGCACCCCCGCCGGGCGAGCGGGCGACCCCGCCGACACGGCGCGACGGACGGGCGAGAAGGCGCTCGGCGGCCTATTCCTCGACGCCCTTGACCTTCCCCTCTGCGCGCCGCCGCTCGATGATCTTCTGGGCGATGTGGGGCGGCACCGGGTCGTAGTGGGACGGCTCCATCGTGAAGTAGCCGACGCCCTGCGTGAGGGAGCGGAGGTCGGCGTCGTACGTCATCGCCTCGGCGTGGGGGCAGAGCGCGCGGACGAGGACGCCGCGCGCGAGCGGCTCCATTCCCTGAACCTTGGCGCGCCGGCTGTTGAGGTCGCCCATGACCGCGCCCACGTACTCCTCGGGGACCCGCACCTCCAGCTTCATCACCGGCTCGAGCAGGATCGGACGCGCGTCGAGCACCGCCTTCTTGAACGCCATCGAGCCCGCGACCTGGAACGCCATGTCGGAGCTGTCCACGTCGTGGTAGCTGCCGAACACCAGCTTCGCCTTGAAGTCCACGACGGGATAGCCGGCGAGCGGCCCGGCGCCGATCGCGCCGCGGATGCCCTTCTCGACGGACGGGATGAACTGGCGCGGGATCACCCCGCCGACGATGCCGTCCTCGAACTCGAATCCTTCCCCGCGGGGCTTCGGGTGAAGCTCGACGTGCGCGTCGCCGTACTGCCCGTGCCCGCCGGTCTGGCGCTTGAACTTCCCCTGCGCCTTGGAGGAGGTGGTGATGGTCTCGAGGTACGCCGGCGAGGGCGGCACGAGGGTGATCTCGACGCCGTGCTTGCGCTTGACGCGCTCGACCGTGACCTCGATGTGGGCCTGCCCCATTCCCTGGAGCAGCATCTCGCCCGTCTCGGTGGACCGGGCGAGCTCGAGCGACGGATCCTCCTCGATGAGCTTGTGCAGCGCGGCGGCCGCCTTGTCGTCGCCGGTCTTCGCAGCGTGAACCGCGTACGACACCGGCCGCGTGTGCTGCGCGAACGGGGGGAGCACGACCGGCGCGTCGCGGTCGGAGAGCGTGTCGCCGGTGTGCGCGTCCTTGAGCTTCAGGAGCACGACGAAGTCGCCCGGGCCGGCGTCCTGCACCTCCGCCGTCTGGGCGCCGTCGGTACGGAAGAAGTGGGTGATTCGCTCCTCCGTCCGGGTCCGCGCGTTCATGATCGTCATCTCCGGCCGGAGCGTGCCCGAGAAGACGCGGACGTAGTCGATGCGGCCGGCGAAGTGGTCGATGGTGGTCTTGAACACCTGGCCGCTGAACGGCGCGTCGGGCGCCGCGTTCCGGAGGGTCTCCCTGCCGCCGAGGTCCTTCCCCTTGACCTCGCGCCTCTCCGGCGCGGGGAACACCTGGAGGGCGAGCTCCAGCAGCTCCCGCACGCCGACACCCGCGCCCTTCGCGCAGGCGACCGCGACGGGGAGGAACTTCTGAGCGGCGGCGCCCGCCGCGATCCCGCGCACGATCTCCGCGGACGTGAGCGCGCCGCCCTCGAGGTACTTCCCGAGCAGCTCGTCGTCCGACTCCGCGGCGGCCTCGACGAGCGCGGTGCGCAGCCGCTCGGCCTCTTCCTTCAGCTCCGCGGCGACCTCCCCTTCGGTCCAGCGCGCGAACGCCTTGCCGTCGTAGACGTGCGTCTTCATCGTGACGAGGTCGACGAGCCCGGTGCACTTCCCCGGACCGCCCACCGGGAGCTGCAGCGCGATCGGCTTCACCTTGAGCGAGGCCTCCACGTCGGCGAGCGCCTTGCCGAAATCGCCGAGCTCGTGATCCAGCCGCGTGATGACGCACACCCCGGGCCGACCCGAGTCGGCGAGCACGTCATAGGTGCGCTCGGCGCGGTTGTGCGCGCCCTCCGCGGCGGACACCGCCAGGAACGCGCCGTCCGTCACCTGCAGCGCCCACTCGACCTCGGTGAGGAAGGCCGCGAATCCAGGGCAGTCGAGGACGTGAAACGAACGGCCGCTCTCCTCGAAGCTCTCGGGGTGGAGCGACAGCGTGAAGTTCCGCTTCTTCTCCTCCGGCTCGGCGTCGAGCCGGGAGGTGGATCCCTCGGGCGACGCGCGCTTCGCGTCGGCGACGCGCAGGAGCGCCTCGACCAGCGCCGTCTTCCCGGCGCCGTCGGCGCCGACGATCGAGAAGGTGCGGATCACGCGGGGGCTGGCCATGGCTCGTCGTCTCCCTGGGTGCGGACGAGGGAAGGATGCAACGGAACCGGCCGGGTGCGCCACGCCTTCTTTCAGCGCGCCCCGACCGCCCGCGCCTCCTCGACGTTCCGATACGCGAAAGTCCTCCTGCCAGGGCACCCGAGCCGGCCGCGTGGCGCTCGCCGCGCCGCTCCGTCTCCCCTCGGCGGCTCCGCGGGAGATGCCCGGCAGCCACCCGCTAGAAGGGAGTGCCCAGCCGCGGGAGCGCCTCGCGCAGGCCATCGACCATGAACTGGATCGCGATGCCGACGAGGAGGAGCCCCGCCACGCGCTCAATGATGGCGAGGCCGGTGCGCCCGAGGACGCGCTCGGTGCGCACCGCGCCGGAGAGGATGACGAAGCTCGCCGCCACCGTGACCGCGATGGCGCCGAGGACGGGGAGCGCGTGCCACCACGGCCCCTCCCGCGCCCGCGCCATCAGGACGATGGCCGTCGCGATGGAGCCGGGCCCTGCGAGGAGCGGCATCGCGAGCGGCACGATCGCCACGTCCTCCTTCCCGGCGCCGGCCTCGACCTCCTTCTCCGTGATGCGGGTGCGCGAGGGCTGCGTCCGGATCATGTCGAGCGCGAGCAGGAGCAGCACCACCCCGCCCGCGATCTTGAAGGCGCCGATGCCGATCCCGAGCACGCGGAAGATCCAGAGCCCTGCCACCGCGAAGGTCGCGAGGACCACCCCCGCGGTGAGCGAGGCGCGAAGCGCCGTCTCACGCCGATGCGCCGGGCTCGCGTCCCGCGTCATGGCGAGGAAGAACGGCACCGCCGAGAGCGGATCCACGACGAAGAAGATCGCCGAGAGCGACACCAGGAACAGGCTGATGATCTCGGCGGCCATCGGCGCGAAGCGTACCCCGGCCGCTTGCGGGCGGCCACAGCGGCATCGACGGCGCTCCGGTGCCGCGGCCGGTTCAGGCGGCGCGCGGGGGGCGAGCGCCGGAGGTCGACGACTCCCGCGCGAAGCGCGAGAACCGCATCGACCAGACCTTCCGCATCGCCTCGACCACGATGCGGCGGGACATCTTCGAGCGCCCCACCCGTCGATCCGCGAAGACGATGGGGACCTCGACGACCCGGAACCCGCGGCGGACGGCCCGGTAGGTCAGCTCGATCTGGAAGGCGTACCCCGTGCACTCGACCGTCGGGAGGTCCAGCGCCTCGAGCACCTCGCGCCGGAAGCACTTGAACCCGCCGGTGAGGTCGCGAACGGGGACGCCGAGGATCGTCCGCGCGTACAGGCTCCCGCCTCGCGAGATGATGCGCCGCCCGAGCCCCCAGTTGACGGTGCCGCCGCCCGGCACGTAGCGAGAGCCCAGGACGAGATCCGCGTCGCGCGCCGCCGCGAGGAGCGCGGGAAGGTGGCGCGGGTCATGGGAGAGGTCGGCGTCCATCTCGAGCACGAGGCCGTAGTCGCGCTCGAGCGCCCACGCGAAGCCGGCGAGGTAGGCCCGCCCGAGCCCCTGCTTGGCGGCCCGGTGGAGGACCTTCACCCGCGGATCGCGCGTTGCGATCTCGTCCGCGAGCCGGCCGGTCCTGTCGGGCGAGTTGTCGTCGATGACGAGCACGTCCACGTCCGGCACCGCAGCGTGGATGCCTTCGAGGATGGGGGCGAGGTTCTCGCGCTCGTCGTACGTCGGCAGGCAGATGACCGCACGGCGCGCTCCGTCCATGGTCTCACCCCATCGCACGCGCGACTTCCTCCGCCACCCGTCGCGCCGCCCCCGGCTCTCCCAGAGAGGCCCGCACGTCGCGCAGGCCCTGGAGCTGCGCCTCGCGCGCGGCGCCGTCCCCGAGCAGCCGCTCGATCTCGGCGGCCATGCGCTCGGGGCTCGCATCGCCCTGGAGCAGCTCTGGAACGAGCCCCCTCCCCGCCAGGATGTTCACCAGCGCGAAGTGGGCAATCCGCACGAGGAGGCGCCCCACGAGGTACGACAGCCAGGAGAGCTTGTAGACGACCACCATCGGCCGGAGCATCAGCGCGGTCTCGAGCGTCGAGGTCCCGCTCTTCACGAGCGCGGCGTCGCTCGCGCCGACGACCTCCTCCGTCCGTCCGTCGACGAGCCTCACGTCGACGGTCCGGTGCGCGGCGAGATACGGCGCGAGCTGCTCGCGCGCGAGCGTCGGCGCGATCGGGACGACGAACTGGGCGTCCGGCCGGATCGCGCGGATGCGCTCCGCCGCCTCGAGCATCGCCGGGAAGATCCGGCGCAGCTCGCTCGGGCGACTCCCCGGGACGAGCGCGACCGTCGTTCGGGACGCCGCGAGCCCGAGGTCCTCGCGGTAGCGCGCGGCCTCCTTCGGGAGGGGACGGCTCCGCGAGCGGATGCCCGACGAAGCGGGCCGAGACGCCCGTCCCCTCGTAGAACCGCTCCTCGAACGGCAGGATGCAGAGCATCCGGTCCACCACCTTCGCGATCTTCCGCGCGCGGCCCTGCCGCCACGCCCAGATCGTGGGGGAGACGTAGTAGACGACCGGGATCCCGAGCTTCTTGAGCTTGGCGGCGAGGCGGAGGTTGAAGTCCGGGAGGTCGACCAGCAGCGCCGCCTTCGGACGGCGCTCGGCGGCGGCGCGACCCAGGGCGCGCATGATCCGGAGGATGCGCGGGATCCGCGGCAGCACCTCGGCGAGCCCCATGACCGAGATGTCCTCCGCTGGCGCGAGCGCGTCGAGGCCGGCGGCGCGCAGCCGCGGGCCTCCGACGCCGAACGCCCGGATCCCTGGGCGGATCCGCTTCAGCTCCTCCAGCGCGCGCGAGGCGTGCAGGTCCGCGCTCGCCTCGCCGGCGACGATCAGGATCTCGTCCGGCACGCGGACGGTTCTATCACGTGCCCCGCTGGCGACGCGCGCGCCCGCGGGCCGGGGCGCGTGCTACCCTCGGAGCGACGCCGTGGCCCTCTTCTCCCGCACGCCCAAGACCCGCGCCGAGGTCCTCGCCGCCGCGGACAAGGCTCGCGCGCGCGGGCGCGTCAAGAAGGCGGTCGCCGGATATCGGAAGGCGCTCGAGTCGGACCCGGCCGATCCTTCGGTCAACGTGAAGCTCGGGCCGCTGCTCGCGAAGCTCGGCGAGAGCGAGGGAGGGGCCGCCTGCTTCCGGACCGCGGCGAAGCGGCACCTCGATCAGGGATTCGTGGACCGCGCTGCCGCCGTCAACGTGGCCGCCACCGGCGTCTTCCCGCTCGACGCCGGGTTCCGAATCGAGCTCGCGCGCCTCAACGTGCTGCGCGGGCGCAAGCTCGACGCCGTCGCGACGCTCGTCGACGGAGCCAGAGCCCTCGCGCGTGCGAGGCGCCCGGACGTGGCGGCCTCGCTCCTGTCGCGCGCGCTCGACGTCGAGCCCTGGCACCTCGACGCGGGGCTCGCGCTCGTGCCGATCTTCGCGAGGTCGGGGCGCGAGCCCGACGCGCGCCGTCTCGTGCAGGGACTGGAGGCGCGCACCCGCGGGCCAGCGCTGCGGCGGATCCGCTGGGTCGCATTTCGCACCTGGCCCGGGCTCGGGACGTTCTGGCGCTGGCTCCGGCCCAGTCCGTAGCGAGTCACGCCGTCGCGCGGCGCCCGCTCGACTTTACGCCACGTCCGGCCCCCTCGAAGGCGGGTGACAGCGACCCGCCGCGCGGGTACAGAGTCCGCGTGGGCGCGCACATGGGGCAGCCGGGCTGCGAGCCGCCCGTCCGCGGCCAGGCTGGCCCGCGTTCGCGCTGGTGGCAGCGCCAGCCCGACGGCGCCATGCGGATCGCGACGATCTTCGCCGTGCTCGGCTTCGCCTGGATCGCGTTCTCCGACCGTCTCGCCGTCCGCCTGTCTGCCGACCCGGAGATGCACGCCCGCATCCAGACCATCAAGGGATTCCTGTTCGTCCTCATGACGTCGGCAGTGCTCTGGGTCCTGATCCGGCGCACGGAGCGGCGCGTCCGCGCGCTCGGGGCGGAGGTCCGCGCGACGGTCGACTCCATGTCCGACGGCGTGCTCCTCGTGGACGAGCGCTCGCGCATCGTCGAGGCGAACCGCGCCGCGGTCGTGCTGCTCGGGGCCGCCTCCAAGGGCGAGGTGCTCGGGCCCGTGGACGACTGGGGGCGCCGCTTTCACGTCCGCTCGCCGGACGGTGCGACGGTGCCGCCCGAGAAGTACGTCGTGGTGCGCGTCCTCTCGGGGGAATCCGTCGCGGAGGCCCTCGCGATCGTCCGGCGCGCCGACGGCCGCGACATCTTCCTTTCCATCGCGGCGTCGCAGGTCGTGCGGCCGGACGGCCCTCCGCTCGCCGTCGCGGTGCTGCGGGACATCTCGGCCGCCCGGCGCCTCGACGAGATGCGGGAGGAGTTCCTCGCCACGGCGGCGCACGAGTTCAAGACGCCGCTCGCGGTGATCAAGGCCTATGCGCAGCTCATGGCCCGGCGCGAGCCGGCGGAGCAGCGCGCGCTCGCCGTGATCCAGCGGCAGGTGGATCGCCTGAGCCGCCTCGTCCAGCACCTCCTGGACAGCTCCCGGCTGCGGCTCGGTGCGGGATCCGCGCGCAGCGAGCGCTTCGATCTCGCGACGCTCGCGCGCGAGGTGGTGGATCGCGTGCAGCCTTCGGCGCCGACGCACGAGATCCAGCTCCGCGCCGACGGTCCGGTCCCGGTCGTCGCCGACCGTGAGCGCATCGAGCGGGTCATCACGTGCCTCGTCGACAACGCGGTCAGGTTCTCGCCGGGCGGAGGACCGGTGCGGATGGTCATCACGACCCGCGGCGGCGAGGCCCGGGTGTCGGTCGCAGACGAGGGCGTCGGGATCCCCGTCGAGCGACAGGCGCAGATCTTCGAGCGGTACTACCGCGCCCACGCGGGGACGCCGCAGGACTACGGAGGTCTCGGGCTCGGGCTCGAGATGAGCCGGGAGGTGGTGGAACGCCAGGGCGGCCGGATGTGGTTCGAGAGCATTCCGGGGGCGGGGTCCACGTTCCACTTCGGCCTGCCGCTGCAGCGGGAGGACGCGTGACCGCGAGCGGCCTCGTGCTCGTCGTGGAGGACGACCGCGATCTCCTGGCGCTCATGGAGATGATCCTCTTCGACGCGGGGTACCGGGTCCGCACCGCGGTGGACGGCCGCGCCGCGCTCGAGCAGATCGCCGAGGAGATGCCGGCGCTGATCCTGCTCGACATGCGGATGCCGGGGATGAACGGGTGGGACTTCGCGCGCGAGTTCCGCGCTCGCCACGGGCGAGGTGCGCCGATCGTCGTCGTCACCGCGGCCGAGGATGCCCGGGCGCGCGCGAACGAGATCGAGGCGGACGGGTGGCTCGCGAAGCCGTTCGACCTCGAGGACATCGTCGCCGCAGCCGAGCGGCACGCGGGACGCCCGCTCGGCCACCCGTTTCCCGGGTAGGCTCGAATGGAATCCACCGTCCCTCCGACCCGCGATCCCGTCTGCGGGATGGACGTGGATGGCGAGCACCCGCCCGGCGGCGTCGTTCGTCGCGGACGGTATGCCTACGCCTTCTGCTCCGACACCTGCCGCGCGCGGTTCGAGTCCGAGCCCGAGCGATGGTTCGCCGTCGACCCGGTGTGCGGAATGGAGGTGAACCCGAAGGCACCGAAGGGCGGGCAGCTCGAGCACGCCGGCCGCCGATTCTTCTTCTGCAGCGCGAAGTGCCTCGCACGGTTCTCCGCGGATCCCGGAACGTTCCTCGCGCAGGGTCCGGGCGGGATGCCGAAGGGATCGCCGCCCCCCGCCCCTGCCGGCGCGGAGATCGTGTGGGTCTGTCCCATGGACCCGGAGGTGCGAGAGAAGGAGCCGGTGCCCTGCCCGATCTGCGGGATGGCGCTCGAGCCGCTCGCGATCGGGGGCGTCCCGTCTGCCGAGGAGCCGCCGAACCCCGAGCTCGAGCGGATGAAGCGGCGGTTCTGGTGGGGCCTCGGGCCGACGATCGCGGTCCTCGCCCTGTCGATGGGCGACATGCTCCTCGGCGATCCGCTCCGCCACGCCGTCGGGTTCCGGCCGCTCGCGCTCGCGCAGCTCGCGCTCGCGACTCCCGTCGTCGTGTGGGGCGGGTGGCCCTTCTTCGAGCGGGCCTGGCTGTCGATCACGACCCGGCACCTCAACATGTTCACGCTCATCGGCCTCGGAACCGCCGCGGCGCATGCCTTCAGCACCGCGGCGACGCTGCTGCCGGCGCGGGCGTTCCCGCGCGCCTTCCTCGAGCACGGCGCGCCGCCCATCTACTTCGAGTCTGCGGCGGTGATCGTCGAGCTGGTGCTGCTCGGCCAGGTGCTCGAGCTGACGGCACGCGGGCGGGTCTCCGGCGCGATCCGCGCGCTGCTCGCGCTGGCGCCCCGGACGGCGCGGCGCCTCGACGCGGACGGCGCGGAGCGGGACGTCGACGTGGCGCAGGTGAGCGTGGGCGATCGGCTCCGCGTCCGCCCGGGTGAGAAGATCCCGGTCGACGGCGTGGTCCTCTCCGGGCACTCCTCGATCGACGAGTCGATGGTGACGGGCGAGCCCGTCCCGGTCGAGAAGCGGGAAGGCGATCGCGTCACCGGCGCGACGCTCAACGGCACCGGCTCGTTCGTGATGCGGGCGGAGCGCGTCGGGAAGGACACGCTGCTCGCGCAGATCGTCCGCATGGTCATGGACGCGCAGCGCACCCGCGCGCCGATCCAGCGGCTCGCCGACGTCGTCGCTGGCTGGTTCGTCCCGGCGGTGGTCCTGCGGCGCGCTCGCCGCGTTCGCGGCCTGGGCGACGGTCGGCCCCGAGCCGCGCCTGGCGCATGCGCTGGTGGCGGCGGTCGCGGTCCTCATCATCGCCTGCCCGTGCGCCCTCGGCCTCGCGACGCCGATGGCCATCATGGTCGGCACCGGCCGCGGCGCCACCGCGGGGGTGCTCGTGAAGAGCGCCGAGGCGCTCGAGCGGCTCGAGAAGGTCGACGTGCTCCTCGTCGACAAGACCGGCACGCTCACGCGAGGGAAGCCGGCGGTCGAGGCGGTCGTCTCCGTCGCGCAGGTCGGCGAGGCCGAGCTCCTGCGGCTCGCCGCGAGCCTGGAGCGCGGCTCCGAGCACCCGCTCGCGGCCGCCATCGTGGCGGAGGCGACGCGGCGGGGCCTCCCGCTCGCGGAGGCCCGGGCGTTCCGGTCCGTGCCCGGAAAGGGGATCGTCGGACGGTGGACGGCCGTGACGTCGCGCTCGGAAACACGGCGCTCCTCGAGGAGCTGCGCATCGACTCGACCCCGCTGCGCGCGCGCGCCGAGGCGCTCGCGGCCGAGGGCGCCACGGTGATGCTCGTCGCGGTGGACGGGCGGGCGGCCGGGCTCGTGTCGGCCATCGACCCGGTGAAGCCAGGAGCCGCCGAGGCAATCCGTGCCCTGCATGCGGAGGGGCTCGCGATCGTGATGGTGACGGGGGACGACTGGACCACGGCGCGCGCGGTGGCGGCGAGGCTCGGCATCGACGAGGTCGAGGCGGAGGTGCTGCCCGGGGACAAGGCGGCCACCGTGGCGCGCCGGAAGAAGGATGGGCGGGTGGTGGCGTTCGCCGGAGACGGCGTCAACGACGCCCCCGCGCTCGCCGCCGCCGACGTGGGTATCGCGATGGGTACCGGCACCGACGTCGCGATCGAGTCCGCCGGGGTGACGCTCGTGACGGGCGATCTCCGCGGCATCGTCCGCGCTCGCCGGCTCTCGCGCGCGACGATGCGCAACATCCGCCAGAACCTCTTCTGGGCCTTCGCCTACAACGCGGCGGGCGTCCCGATCGCGGCCGGCGTGCTCTACCCGTTCACTGGGGGTGCTCCTCTCGCCGATGCTCGCGAGCGCGGCGATGAGCCTCAGCTCGGTCACGGTGATCGGCAACGCGCTCCGCCTCCGGAGCGCGCGCCTCGGCTGACGGCCGGCTCCGGCTCGGTCGCGTTACGGGAAGAGCGTGAACCGGAGCCCGGCCTCGAGCGTCGTGTGGACCCGCTGGTCGGCGATGCGCTCCGACACGAATGGGACGGTGTCGCCGGTGTCGAAGTGCGTGTACTTCCCGAGCCGCACGCCTGCGTAGAGCCCGACACCGAAGACCGGGCTGGAGCGGAGATCCACGCCACCCATGAGCCGGAGCATCTCCCATCCGCTGTAGCTGAACTGCTCGATGGTGCCGCCGAACCCGTCGTCGCTCTTCACTTTACCCGTCTCCCAGCCCGTGCCGACGGAGATCCAGGGAGTCGAGCGGCCGGCAGGCTGGAAGGTATGCCTGAGCAGGATGCCGAACCGGCCCGAATTCGCCCAGCAGTCGATCCCCTGCTGGTTGCACTGGCTGCGGATGTCTCGCCCCACGTCACCCCAGCCGACGTCGCCGTACAGACCGAGGGCGAGGTGCGGCGTGAGGCGAGCGGCGCCCTCGAAGGCGAGGTTCCACTGGTTCCCGAACACGTCCCTCAGCTCCACCCCTCGCTCCGCGTTGCCGAACGGAAACGCGCCGCCTAGACCGAACGCGAAGTAGAAGGGCGCCGCCGGCCCGCCAGGGTGCTGCTCCGCATACGGCGGAGGCGGCGGCCGGGAGGGGCGGTAAGGCGGCGGCATGTAAGCGGGGGGAGGCGGCGGGTAACCCTGGGGCGGCGGAGGCGGGTACGCCTGCGGCGGCGGGCTGTACGCGCGCGGCGGCGGAGCGGGCTGTGCGGGCGGCGGCGGGGCGGGTTGCGGGGGCGGCGCCGCCTGCTCGGAGGGCTTCGTGACCGAGCCGTCCGCGTACTCGATCCGGACCACGTCCCGTCGCGTGAAGTGGCGGAAGGTCCCGTCCGCGACGCGAACGGCGACGCCGTTCGGCCCCTCCTCGACGACGGTGCCGACCACTCGGCCTCCGTCGGCGGTGAACACGGTGTCCTGCTGAGCAGCGGCCGCGAGCATCACGGCAGCGATGATGGCGAGCATGGGCATCCTCCGTCCGGGTCCCGGGGAACTCGATAGCGAGGACCGTGCCGCCCTGCCCGTCCCTGGCCGCCCGTGCGGTTTTTCGGCGTGATCTCCTCATCCTGCGCGGGGGCGGTGGGGCAGGCGGAGGCCCGACCAGGCAGCGATCCCGGAGCGCGCAGCGCCCACTGTCGCCGCGCTGCAACGGTGCGCCGCGGTGCGAGGGGCCGCGCGGTGGGTCGGCCCCCGCTGCGGCGACACGTTCAGGTCGAGCCACTGTCGATCCACCTCTCGACGACCGGCGCCTGCCAGGACGCGAACCAGCGTAAGCGAACAGCCCCCACCCGTCGAAGTGGATCCGCCGGGGCTTGATGCGTCCCGGACCGGGACGCACCCTTCGCGTGCCGCATGACCGCAGCCACGAACACCGTCGAAGCCCCCGCCACCCGGCCGTCCCGTCTCGCGGCGGCGTGGCGGAGCTCGATCGGCAAGAAGGCGCTCATGGCGGCGACGGGGTTCGTCCTCTTCGTGTTCGTGCTCGTCCACATGATGGCGAACCTCCAGGCGTTCTCGGGCGCCGCGCGGCTCGATCGCTATGCCGAGCAGCTGCGGGTCTTCCCGGCACTCCTCTGGACGGCCCGGGGGCTGCTGCTCGTCTCGGCGATCGTCCACGCCGTCGCCGGGATCCAGCTCTGGACTGCGCGGCGGCGGGCGCGCGGCACGCCTTACGAGGAGTACCGGCCGGTCCACTCCACCCCAGCCTCCCGGACGATGATCTGGAGCGGGTTCCTCATCCTCGGGTTCGTCGTCTACCACCTGCTGGATCTCACCTTCGGCGTCGCCAACCCGGACTTCCGCGAGGGCGAGGTGTTCCACAACCTCGTCGTCTCGCTCGGGCGCGGCGCCGCCGCCACCTTCTACGTCATCGCGGTGGCGGGGCTCGGATTTCACCTGTGGCACGGCCTCTGGTCGGCGTTCCAGTCGCTCGGCCTGTCGAACCGCGCCTTCACGCCGGGCATCCAGCGGTTCGCCGCCGCGTTCGCGACCCTCCTCACGATCGGGTTCGCGGCGGTCCCGCTCGCGGCGCTCTTCGGTCTGCTGAGGTGACGATGCGCGTCGACGCGCGGGGTCCCGAGGTGGCGGCGCGGCTCGACGCGCGCATCCCCGACGGCCCCATCGAGCGGAAGTGGCAGCGGCGGAAGGACGAGCTGAGGCTCGTGAACCCCGCCAACAAGCGGAAGCACCGGATCATCGTGGTGGGCACCGGGCTCGCCGGCGGCGCGGCGGCCGCCTCCCTCGGCGAGATGGGCTACGAGGTGCTCTCGTTCTGCTTCCAGGACTCTCCGCGCCGCGCCCACTCGATCGCGGCGCAGGGAGGCATCAACGCCGCGAAGAACTACCAGAACGACGGCGACTCGGTGTTCCGGCTCTTCTACGACACCGTGAAGGGCGGCGACTTCCGCTCGCGCGAGGCGAACGTCTATCGCCTCGCCGAGCTTTCGCTCAACATCATCGACCAGTGCACCGCGCAAGGCGTCCCGTTCGCGCGCGAGTACGGCGGTACGCTCGCGAACCGATCGTTCGGCGGCGCCCTCGTGTCCCGCACGTTCTACGCGCGCGGGCAGACCGGGCAGCAGCTGCTCCTCGGCGCGTACCAGGCGCTGGAGCGGCAGGTCGCCGCGGGCACCGTCACCCAGTTCCCGCGCACGGAGATGCTGGAGCTGGTGCTCGTCGACGGGCGCGCCTGCGGGATCGTGGTGCGCGATCTGGTGAGCGGACGGATCGGGTCCTTCGCCGCCGACGCCGTGGTCCTCGCCACGGGCGGCTACGGAAACGTCTTCTTCCTCTCGACCAACGCCAAGGGCTCCAACGCCACCGCGATCTGGCGCGCGCACCGCAAGGGCGCGCTCTTCGCGAACCCCTGCTTCACGCAGATCCACCCGACCTGCATCCCACGCTCGGGCGAGGTCCAGTCGAAGCTGACCCTCATGAGCGAATCGCTCCGGAACGACGGCCGCGTCTGGGTCCCGAAGAAGAGCGGCGACACGCGCCCCCCCGAGGAGATCTCCGACGAGGAGCGCGACTACTTCCTGGAGCGGATGTACCCGACCTACGGGAACCTCGCCCCGCGGGACGTTTCCTCGCGCGCGATCAAGACCGTGTGCGACGAGGGGCGCGGCGTCGGGCCGGGAGGGCTCGGCGTCCACCTCGACTTCCGAGACGCGTTCCGGCGCCTGGAACGCAGGACCATGGACGAGCGGTACGGGAACCTGTTCGAGATGTACGAGCGGATCACGGGGGACGATCCGCACGTCAGGCCGATGCGGATCTACCCCGCCGTGCACTACACGATGGGCGGCCTCTGGGTGGACTACCACCTGATGAGCAACGTTCCGGGCCTGTTCGTGGCCGGCGAGGCCAACTTCTCCGACCACGGCGCGAACCGGCTCGGCGCGTCCGCGCTCATGCAGGGGCTCGCCGACGGGTACTTCATCGTGCCGTACACCGTCGGGGACTACCTCGCGCACGGCGGCCTTCCGAAGGCAGGGACGGACCACCCGGCGTTCCGGGACGCGGAGCGCGCGGTGGCGGAGCGGACGGCGCGCTTCCTGTCGATCGGCGGGACCCAGGCGGTCGACCACTTCCATCGCGAGCTCGGCACGCTCCTGTGGGAGGAGTGCGGCATGGCGCGGTCCCGCGAGAGCCTCACGCGTGCGCTCGAGCGCATCCCGCGCATCGAGGAGGCGTTCTGGCGGGACCTGCGGGTCGGCGGGACCGGTGAGGAGCTGAACCAGGAGCTCGAGAAGGCAGGGCGCATCGCGGACTTCTTCGAGCTCGCGAGGCTCTTGGTCCTCGACGCGCTCCACCGGAACGAGTCGGCGGGCGGCCACTTCCGCGTGGAGTACCAGACGCCCGACGGCGAGGCGGCGCGGAACGACGCGGAGTACGCCTACGTCGCGGCCTGGGAGTGGAAGGGTCCGGGCGAGGCGCCGGCGCTGCACAAGGAGCCGCTGCGGTTCGAGCACGTCCCGCTGCAGCAGCGCAGCTACAAGTAGGAGCCGGGATGCAGCTCCTCCTCGACATCTGGCGGCAGCGGGACGGGCGCGACCCGGGTCGCTTCGTCCGGTACGTCGTCCCCGACATCACCGAGCACATGTCGTTCCTCGAGATGCTCGACGTGCTGAACCAGCGGCTCGTCGAGCGGGGCGAGGCTCCGGTCGCGTTCGACTCCGACTGCCGCGAGGGCATCTGCGGAATGTGCGGCTTCCTCGTCAACGGCGAGGCGCACGGCCCGCTCCGGAACGCCACCATCTGCCAGACCCACATGCGCCACTTCCACGACGGCGACGTGCTCCGGCTCGAGCCGTGGCGCGCGGCCGCGCTCCCCGTGCTGCGCGATCTGGTGGTGGACCGGACCGCGCTCGACCGGATCATCGCCGCGGGCGGCTTCGTCTCGGTGCGCAGCGGGAGCGCGCCCGAGGCCAACACGACCCTCGTCCCGAAGGATGCCGCCGATCGCGCGATGGAGGCGGCCGCATGCATCGGGTGCGCGGCCTGCGTCGCTGCGTGCCCCAACGCGTCCGCCGCGCTCTTCACCGGCGCGAAGATCACCCACCTCGGGTTGCTGCCCCAGGGACAGCCCGAGCGCGCGGGGCGGGTGCTCGCGATGACGGCTCAGGCGCGCGAAGAAGGGTTCGGCCACTGCACCACCATCGGCGAGTGCGCCGCCGTCTGCCCCGCGGGCATCCAGCTCGAGGTGATCGCCCGGATGAACCGGGACTGGCTGAAGGCGTCGCTCGGCCGCCGCGGGGTGGCCCAGCCGGTGGCGATCGTGCCGCGGTCGTCGCCCCTGCGCTTCTACGAGAGCGAGCCCGCGAAGACCCGGCCTTGATGGCGAGGGGACACTCCGCGCTTCGCTCGGCTCGCGTCCCCCGTCCCCGCCCGCAAGCGGTCAGGCGGGCTCGGGCTCGAACAGGACCGGCTGCAGGTCGCGCAGCTCGCGCGGAAACCAGCGCTCCCACGGGAAGTGGCCCGCGGGATCGGCCCAGGTCGCCTGGAGCGCCGGGAAGCGCGCGCCGCCGTGGTACCAGACGGCGTACCCGAGGTACGGGGGGTAGTGGCGCTGGACGATGCGCCGGAACGCGACGGCGCGGCCTTCGACGATCCCGTCCACGATGTCCCCCTCGTCGAACCGGTCGCCCGCGCGGACGCGCTCGCCGACCCGTCGCACCGCGGCCTCCAGCGCGTCGGTCGCGAGCCCGAACACGGCGACCTCGGGGTGATCGAACGTCCGGAACAGGCCGATCGAGAAGGCGAACGCGGGAGCGCCGCCCGTGGACGCCCCGGTGACGACGTGCAGGCCCGCCTGCGCGACGTTCGCGATGACGCGCAGGTCGCCGGCATCGAGCGGCTCGCCGCGGCGCGGAGCGTAGTGCGGGTCGAAGCGAGGCCACCGCCGCGACGGGCGGTGCGGGAACAGGACGGGGCCGGTCTCGATGTGCCAGCGTGCGTCCGCCGAGACGCGCTCGAGCGCCGTGCCGCGCGGATGCAGCACGATCTCGACCGCGGTCGGATCGCGGCGCACGATCTCCTCGAGCGGCACCATCCGCTGGTCGGCAGCCCCGTCCGCTTCGATGCCGCAGCCGAACTGCCACTCGCACGTGGCGACCCCGCGGGGATCGTCGCGGAGCGCGCACAGGATGGGCGCGCCGTCGGCGACGTGCCGGCACACGATCGCGGCCTCGCAGTCCATGTGTGGGAGAGGAGAGCACCTTCGATCCGCGTTGTCACCGGGGGTACCTTGCCGGGCTGCGAGGGTGCCTCCCGCGCCCATGCCGTGAGCCGCTCGCACGGGCACACGGCCGTGTCCGACCGGACACCGCGTCCGCAACCCAGCGGAATGTGGGCAGTCCCAGGCTGGCGCGGGCCTTGTATTGCCTCGGTTCATGGTCGCGAGACTGCTCTTCGCCGCGGTGATGGTCTGGGTCCTGGGGAACCGGCCGGACGCCGGCGCGCGCCGGCGGGCCGTTCCGGAGGGCGCCGACGTCCCTGCACAGGCGCGCGCGGCGTCGGTCGCGCCCGCCTCGGCAGCGATGGCGTGCGTCCGGTGACGTTGCCGCGCAACGCGTCTGCGAAGTTGCAAACGGCGAGCGAAGCGAGCATGCCGGGGAAGCGCCTCGCGAGGCGGCGGAAGCCGCCGCGCGGCGCCAAGGGACCCGGCGAGCAGGGGTGGGGGCCCCGGCGAGCCTTGCTCGACGGGGCGGGGCGGCACGCCCCGTTGCGCTCTTCTCAGGCCGCGCCGTACATGACGCGCGGCACCTTGAGTCCGGTGAGGTCCTCGTACAGGGCGTCGTAGCTGCGCCGCATCTGCTCGATCCCGAACTCGCGCTCGACGAGCCGCCTGCCGTTCTCGCCCATGCGCCGCCGCCGGGTCTCGCTCGCGAGGAGCTCCAGGAGGCGGCGCGCGAGCAGGGCGGGTGCTCCGGGTGATACGAGGCGGCCGTTGAATCCGTCGCGGACCAGCTCCGGCGACCCCCCGACGGCGGTCGCGACCACGGGGAGTCGAGCCGCCATGCCCTCCAGGATCGCGTTCGAGATGCCCTCGGCGTACGAGGCGGAGACCGCGATGGCGGCGCGCGCCAGGATCGCCGGCCCGTCGAGCCGGTGTCCCAGGAAGTGGCAGCGTTCGGCGATCCCGAGCTGCCGGGCGGAGCGCTCGAGGTGCGGCCGGCGCACCCCGTCTCCGACGAGCACGAGATGCGCGTCCGCGCGCTCGCGCAGGACGTCCTTCATCGCGAGCAGGAGATTGGTCTGCCCCTTCACGGGATGGTGCATGTTCGCGATGCAGACGATGCCGCCCGGCTCCGGCACGGGAGGCTCGGGGTCGCGGCGCGCGGCCGCGTCGAAGACTCGGAGATCCAGGCCGTTCCGGACGACGACGATCCGGTCCGGCTCGACCCCTTCGCGGATCGCCATGTCGCGAATGCAGAGCGCGTTCACGAGCACCCGGTCGGCGAGGCGCGACACGAAGCCGAGCACGGGCCGCTTGTAGCCGAGGACGCTGTGGTTCAGATCCACGCGGGTCACGATGGAAGGGACGCCGGCGAGCCGCGCCGCGAGCGCGCCGAGGGTGTTGGTGTACAGGTCCTGCGCGTGCACCAGCGCGATGCCGTTCGCGCGGAGGAAGCGGGCGATGCGTACGACGACGACGGCGGTCGCCGGCCGGAGCATCGACGCGCCCACGTCGAAGACCACCGGTCGAACGCCCGCCTCGGCGAGATCGGCGAGCAGCTCGCCGTCGAGCCGCAGGCACGCGACCACCGGCTCGAAGCGGGTCCGATCCATGGTGCGGACGTTCATCACCGTCTGGCGCTCCTGCCCCCCGAGCAGGAACCGGTTCTGGAACACCAGGATCTTGATCGGGCGGGTCACGGGGCCTCCCGGGCGAGCGCCGCGCGCGTACCGGACATGTGCAGGAGCGCGGCCGCGCACGCGAACAGGAAATAGAGGAACCACGACAGCGAGTAGCCGTTGGCCATCTCGCAGACGAGGTACGCGGCGAGCGCGGCGAACACCGCCCGCGCCTCCACGCCGACGAGGGGGTCCCGCCCCACGCGCCAGAGCCGCACCAGCACCACGGCGCAGTACGCGCAGAAGAGGAGGAACGCGACGACGCCGAGCTCTCCCACGATCTCCAGCAGCACGTTGTGCGCGATGTAGCGCCGCGCACCCGCCTCGAGCGGCGCGAACCGTCCCCACGCCTGGACGAACGCGCCCGCCCCCACCCCCGTGAGCGGCTGCTCGTCCACGATGACGCCGAGCACCTTCCACGCGTTCTCGCGCCCTTGCACCGACTCGTCCTCCTCCAGGTTCGCGAGCGTGGACGAGCGCTGCCAGAACGTCTCGGGGGCGAACGCGGCGAGCCCGATGGAGAGCGCGATCACCGTGAGGACGGCGCGGGCCGCCCCACCGCGACCGCGGCCCATGAACAGCAGCACGGCGACGGCCGCCGCGATGGACCCCGACCGCGAGTGGGTGAGGACGATGGCTCCCAGCTGGGCGACGGCGATGCCGTAGAACAGCGCGCGCCTGCGGCGCTGCTGTACCGTGACCGCGCCGTACAGCGCGAACGGGAGGACGGCGATGATCGCCATCGCGAGACGGTTCGGATCGGCGTACGCACCGCGCCAGTGCGTACGGAACCCGTCGACGAGCGCGTCGCCGATCCGCCACACCTCGATGCCGCCGAGCGCCGGGCCGAGCGACGCGAGCGCGCCGACGAGCAGGAACCGGCGCAGCCGCGTGCGGGTGTCGACCACGTTCTGCACCGCCGCGTAGATGACGGCCATCTTCCAGCCCTCGCCGATGGCGAACCAGGTGTCGTTCGGCGAGAGCGTCCAGGCGAGCGACGCCGGGATGAAGGCCAGATAGGCCCACAGCGGGGCGGCGCCCCAGCCCCCGAGCCGGATCCGCTCGCCCGAGACGAGCCGGTGCACGACGACTGCGCCGGCGCACACGCCGGCGCTGACGAAGGCGAGCCGGAACTGCTCGAACCACGGCCACCAGAACTGCGGGTTCGAGTAGAGCATCAGGAGGAACGCGAGCGCGGCGCCGTGCGCGAGCGCGCTCCAGCGCCGGCCCGCGCGATCGAGCCACGCCTCGCGCGCGAGGAGGGCGCCCTCGATCGCGGCGGGATCCGGACCGCCGATGGTGACCCCCCCGCTCACGACGCGGCCCGCTCCTCGGCTGAGATCCCCGCCGCCTCCGCCGCGGCGCCCGCGTCGGCCGCGTCCGGACGGTCTCCCCGCACCGCGCGCGAGAGGCGCAGGGACGAGAACACCCCCTCGAAGGTGCACGTCGCGAGAGCCGCGCTGTACCCGAGCGGCCCCAGCGTCGAGCTCTCCCAGAGCACCTTGCGTCGCAGGGCGAACAGATTGCAGCCGCGCAGGTTCTCGCGATCCTCGGTGGTCGAGCCCGTCTCGAACCCGGACTGGGCCACGGCGCGGCGGATCGCCGGAGAGTGGAGGCCGTTGGGGTACGCGAAGTGGCGCGGCGGCCTTCCGAGGCGCTCGGCGATCGCGTCGCGGCAGCCCTCGATCTCCCTCCGCGCCTCCGCGAGCGGCAGGTTCGGCAGGACCGCGTGGCTCACGCTGTGGCCCCCGATGTCGATGCCCGCCGCGGACAGCTCCCGGACCTCGTCCCAGTCGAGCAGGCGCAACCCGGTCGGCAGGTCCGCGGGCGAGATCCCGGTGCGCGCCTCCAGCGCCGCCGCGATCGCGAGCAGGACCGGGTGCGACACGCGCGCGATGAGGCGGTCGAGCGTCGTCGCGGGCGTGCGCGCCGCGCACGCGCCGAGGACTGCCTGGAGGGGCGCCTCGAGCCCGGCACGCTCGGGCGCGACCCCGCGTCGGGCGAGCTCCCGCAGCGTGGCGAACAGCCGGTCGTGAGGGAGGCGCTCGGCGGTCCCGGTGAACGCCGTCGCGACGTACACGGTGGCCGGGACGTGCAGCGCGGCGAGGACCGGCAGCGCCACCGCGTGATTATCGGCGTACCCGTCGTCGAACGTCACGGCGGCGAACGCGCGAGGGGGCCCGCGCGCCCCCTCGGCGAGGACCCGCGCCGCCTCCGACATCGAGACGATCTCCCACGTCCGCCCGAGCTGCTCCAGCTGGCGCCGCAGCGTCCTGGCCGACACGAGCATGGAGGGGATCCCCTCCCGGGCGCTCTCCGAGAAGTCGAGCGTCGCGCGGTGGTAGGACAGCAGCAGCACGCGCACGCCACCCGCCTGGTGCTCGCGGATCGCCCGCAGGGCGCGATGCGCTCCTGCGGCGAGCAGGACGCCCGCGGCCGCGACCTTCGCGGCGCGACGGGCGATCCACTTCGGGCTCAGGTCGGTGGGAACGCGCATGGGTCCTCCTGGTTCACGTTCCCGCTGCCTCGAGCGCGCGGGCGTCCAGCCGGCGCGGCTCGCGCGACGAGCGCACCGAGAGATCGCTCGCGCCGGGCATCACTCGAGCGCCTCCTCCACCTCGCGCGCGATGCTGGCCATGTCCTCGGGCGCGAGGTCCTGGTGGACGGGGATCTCGAGCACGCGCCGGCGCAGCGCCGCGCACTCGGGGAACTCGTCGGACCGGCACAGCGGGTGTCCCTCGCGCCAGAAGTCCACGGTCTCGATCCCGCGGGCGAGGAGCCTCGCCGCGATCGCGGCCTTGTCCTGGCAGAGGAGCGGGTAGAACAGCGGAGACGCGCCGGCGGGTACCTCGCCGAACACCGGCGGAACGCGATCGCGGAGCCGGCCGAGCAGGAGGAAGTAGTTTCTCCTGCGGGCCGCGACGATCTCCTGCGCGTCGAGCCTCCGCGCGACGAGCGCGGAGAGCGGGCTCATGCCGAGGTCCTTGCGCGCAGGGTCGAACGTCATCGTGCCGGTGGAGACGGGCCCGAGCCCCGAAGCCCCGCGCGCGAGCGCGTAGGCGTGCCGGACGCCGGCGCGAAGCGCCTCGCCCGCGTCGCCGAACCGGAAGGCGAGGTTCGCGAGCAGCGAGCCCGCCGCGTGGGAGAGGGTCGAGGTGAGCGGGGCGGACCGCGGCACGGCGGGCGCGCCGCAGACCGCCGGGTCGTTCACCACGAGGGCGCCGCCGTTCGGGACCGGGAGCGCCTTGTAGAAGCAGAAGATGCCGAGGTGCCCGGTCGAGCCGAGCGGGCGCGAACCCTCGGCGGCGAGCAGCGACAGCGCGCAGTCCTCCACGACGAGGAGCCCGCGCCGGCGCGCGAGCGCGTTCACGTCGTCCATCGGCTGCGCGAACCCCGCGTAGTGGATGACGTAGAGGGCGCGCGTGCGCGGGCCGATGCGGCGCTCCGCATCCTCGAGGTCGAGCCGCATCCGCGCGTCCACGCGCACGAAGCGCGGGACGGCGCCCGCTGCGGCGAGGGCCCCCACCTCGACGCCGTGGTGGTACGCGGGCACCAGCACCTCGCGGCCTGCGAGCCCGAGCAGCCGCGCGCCGTGGTACACGGCGTTGCGCGCGAAGTAGTACAGCGTGGTCCGCGGCGCACCCATCGGGAACGCGGGCGGTCGCGCCGGCCCGAGCGGTGACAGCATCCCCGGCCAGAGCGTGGGCAGCGCCGGGATGAAGCGGCGTCGCGGCTCCCGCGCCGCCGACCACCTCCGCACCGCGATCGCGCCACTCATCGCAGCCACGAGAGCACCTCCTTCACGGCCGGGCGCGCCCGGTGCCTCAACGTGTGCATGACGCGGCCGGCGAGAGAGGGGCGGTACACGTACAGCCAGTCGTGCGGGGCGTGCTCGGGCCTCCAGTCCCGCTTCCACGGCATGTCCGGGCCGAGGAAGTCGAAGCCCTGGAGCCCGCGCGCCTCGCACTCGGCCAGCACCTCCCGCTGAAGCAGCTGGCCCGGCGAGACGCTCCCGAGCCGCTCGTCGTACGCCGTCTTCGGGAGGTGGTAGACCCCGCGGTGGATGATCCCCAGGTGGACCGCGATCGGCCGGCCGTCGAGCGTGAGGGTGCGGATCGCGAGCGTGCCGCGTGCGGCGGCGTCCCGGACGATGCCCCCGTAGAAGCGGACCAGGGCGGGGCCGAGCGCGATGGCGGTGCCGCCCTCCCCCTTCCAGCCCGCGGCCTCCAGCGCGAGAAACTCGCCGAGGGCTTCGCCCGCCTCGCCCGGCGAGCCCGCGCGCCGGAGCGCGACGGTCCCCATCTCGTGCAGCCGCCTCGCGCGGCGCCGGAGGTTCGCGCGGAACCGGGCGCTCGTCCGCTCCTCGGCAGGGATCCCGCCGAGCCGGAGGCGCGGGCTCGACACCGACGCCCAGCGCCCCGTCCGGTGGCGATCGGCGCGCGCGAGCGGCTCGAGCAACGCCGACGTCGGCCCGTCGCGCGGCACGTCGCGCAGCACGAGCACGTCCCATCGCAACGCGTCGCGCAGGTGCCGCCAGAGCGTCGCGACGGCGGAGCCGGGATCTTGCCCGAGCACCCACTCGAACCGGCAGGAGTGATCGTTCGCCGGCGAGGCGAGGCGCACGATCCCGCGCGACCGCTCCTCGAGGAAGGGCGCCATCCCGAGCGGCTCCCCCGAGGGGCCCCGGGCGACGAGCACGAGCAGGGAGGCGTCCGGCGCGAACGCGTCGAGCCAGGCGGACATCCAGCCGTGCGCGACGAACGGCAGGTCGACCGGGCCTCGCGCGGCGAGCGCGTCCCACTCCGCGCGCAGCGCGTCGAAGCCCGGGCGGCCGCGGATCTCCTCGACCGACCCGCGCGTCGCGGCCACGCTGCCGGCTCCTGCGTCGGCCGTGCGCAGCAACGCGCCTCCTCACCGTGCGCGCGCGATCGCGAGGAGCGCGCGTGCGAGCTTCTGGGGGTCGTGGCGTGCGACGCGCCCGGGAGCGAGGAGATCCAGCACCACCGGCACCGCCCCGAGGGCCTCCACCTCCTCCCGATCCACCTCGACCGGCGCGGCGCCCTCCGCTGCGTGAGCAGCGGCCAGCGCGAGCGGCAGCGGCGGCCGGTGCACGAGCGCGACGTCCACCACGTCGCCGAGGTGCCCTTGCACCGCGCGCACGTGATCCGCCGCAGAGCAGCCCTCCGTCTCGCCGGGCTGGGTGAGGAGGTTCACGACGAGGACGCGGGTCGCGGCGGTCCTGCGGAGCGCCCCGGGCATGCCGCGCGCCAGGAGGCTCGCGAGGACGCTCGAGTAGAGGCTCCCGGGGCCCAGCACGACCACGTCGGCAGCGAGGATCGCCTCGATGGCCTCGCGCGGCGCTTCGGCCGAGCGCGCCAGCCGGAGCTCCTCGATGTGCCCGCCCGATCGGGCGATGCGCGTCTCGCCGCGAACGATCCGCCCGTCGTCGAGGCGCGCCACGAGCTCCACGGGGCGATCCGCGGCCGGCAGGACCCGCCCGCGCACCCCGAGGAGCATCCCCGCCGCCTCGACCGCGCGGCTGAAGTCGCCGAGCCGCTGCGCGAGCGCGGTGAGCACCACGTTGCCCACGGTGTGGCCGGCGAGCCCACCGCCGCCGTCGAACCGGTGCTGGAACACCGCGGCGAGCGGGTTCGCTCCCGCCGAAAGCGCGACGAGGCAGTTGCGTACGTCCCCGGCCGCCGGGACGCCGTACGCGCGTCGGAGAGCGCCGGAGCTGCCTCCGTCATCCGCGGTGGTCACGACCGCGGTCACCTCGACGGGACGGTCCTCCTCCGGCTCGACGCCGGCGGCCAGCCCCACGAGCACGCGCGGCAGCCCCGTGCCGCCTCCGGCCGCGACGATGCGGAGCGGCCGCGCCTCGGCGATGGGTGCGAACGCGGGGAGAGCAGCGTCATCGAGCAACCTCATCGCGCTCCCTTCCCGAGCAGGACGACCTTCGCCGTCGCCAGCAGGCAGACGAGGTCGAGGAAGAGCGAGATGTTCTTGATGTAGTAGAGGTCGTACTCGAGCTTGCGCCCCTGCTCCTCGACCGTCGATCCGTACCCGTACTTCAGCTGCGCCCAACCCGAGAGGCCCGGCTTCGCCAGCTCGCGCAGCGCGAAGAGCGGCCAGCGCGCCTTGAGCTCCCGCAGGAAAACGTCACGCTCCGGCCGCGGGCCCACGAGGCTCATGTCACCGCGCAGCACGTTCCAGAGCTGCGGCAGCTCGTCGAGCCGCGACCGCCGGAGGAAGCGGCCCACCGGCAGGACGCGCGGATCGCGATCCGTCGCCCACGCTGCTCCGAGCTCCTCCGCGTCGCGCCGCATGGTGCGGAACTTGCGCATGCGGTACGACCGCCCGCTCTGCCCCGTCCGCTCCTGCACGTACAGGATGGGGCGACCGTCGGTGACGAGGACGAGGAGGGCCGCGAACGCCATCACCGGCGCGAGGAGGACGAGCATCGTCGCCGCGACGGTGACGTCCGTGAGGCGCTTCGCTGCGCGCGTGACGCGCGAGAGGCGGAACCCCTCCTCGAAGATGAGGACGCTCGGCCGGATGAGCGCGAGCGGGATCCGCTGCAGCGCGGCCTCCGCGAACCCCACGTCGTCGACGACGCGCCCGCCGCGGGTGCGAATGGCGAGGAGCGCCTCCACCGGAAGCCCGTCGCGACGATCCTCCATCGCGACGACGACCACCTGTGCGCGCACGCGGCGTGCGACCTCGTCGATGGGTCCGGTACGTACGAGGTGCTCGGGTACGGCCGTGGGCTCGGCGCGCGCGTCGGGCGGCAGCGCGAACCCGACCACCTCGAAGAGCCCGTCGGCCTCGCGCTCGACGGCGCGCGCGAGATCGCGCGCGCGCGGGCCGGCGCCGATCATGAGGACGCGGGTCGGGGAGCCGACGACCGCCGGCATGAGCGCGCGCGCCGCGATCACGCCGAAGGCGCCGCCCGCGGCCGCGAGGACGAGCGAGCGGTGGAGCATCCAGCCGGGCAGCACCAGCGCGAGCACGACGTCGGCGAGGGCGAGAGCGATGGCGGCGACGCCGAGGGCGCGGAGCAGCCTGCGTCCGTCGGCGCGATCGCGGACCGCGGCGTGCAGGTCGTAGAGATCGCCGAGGTACAGCGCCCCGGCAAAGAACAGCGAGGCGAGCGCGGCGCGCGACACGGCGGCCGCCACCGGCACCGTCGCGGCGCCGCCTTGCGCCGCGACCGGGCCGAAGGCCGCACCCGCGAGCAGGGCCACCACGAGCACCGCCTCCTCCGCCAGGAAGTAGGCGGCCTTGCGCGGCGAGAACCAGTGATTGAAGACCCGGACCAAGGCTCCTCCGCGTCCGCCCGCTCATCCCGCGCTCGGCGGCGCCTCTCCCGGGTACATCCAGCGGCCATGCGCGACCGCGTCCGGGTCCACGTCGTTCAGCACGATCCCTGCCGCCCTCTCGCCGAGCGCGTCGATCGCGAGGCGCACGACCTGCCTCGGAGTGGCACCCGCCCGCACCACCAGGATGGCCGCGTCGGCGTCGCCCGAGAGCCGGTCGCCGTCCGCGAACGCCAGCGCCGGGGGCGCGTCCAGGACCACGAGCTCATGGGCGGCGCGCAGCTGGTCGAGGAGCGCCGCCGCCGCCGGGCTCCGGAGCAGCGCCACCGCATCGCGGTCCTCGCCCGCGCCGAGCACGGCGAGCGGCCCGAGCCGGGTCATCGCCTGTGCGAGCTCGGCACGGCCGGCGAGGACGTCGGCCACGCCGGCGCGCGGCGCGAGGCCGAGGAGCCGCGCGATGGACGGCCGGCGCAGGTCGGCGTCGACGAGCACGGTCGCGCGTCCCTCCTGCGCCGCGGTGAGCGCGAGGTTCGCGGCCGTCGTGGTGCGCCCCTCGCGGCGTCCGGCGGACGTGACCGCGACGACGCGCATCGGGCGGCGCACCGCGAGCTTCAGGATGCGCTGGTACAGGACGCGGTACTGCTCGGCCGCGGGCGACTCCGGCGCGGCGAGCGCCACGAGCCGCGCCTCCGGAGCGATCGCCGCGGGACTGGCCTGCAGGGTCTCGGCTGGCATCATGGTCGTTCCCTCCCTCGTCACGCGCGTCCGCTCGGCCCGATCCGCGGGATCGCCGCGAGCACGGGCACCCCCAGCGCCCCGGCGTCCTCCGGCCCGCGCACCGATGCGTCGAGCCATTCGGCCGCGCCGGCGGCCCCGAGGCCGAGGCCCACCGCGGCGAACACCGTCAGCCACAGCAGCCTCGGACGATCCGGCGCCACCGGGCGCGACGGGACCGCCGGCGCCTCCACCACCCGGAACATCACCTGCTCGTCTGCGGCGAGGAGCGCCTCCGCAGCCGCGGCGTCGGAGCGGCGCGACACCGCCGCGGTGTAGCGGCCGCGCAGCACGTCGTAGTCGCGGGACAGCGCGGCGAGCTCCTGCCCCCACCGCGGCGCCGCGTCGACGCGCCGCTGGAGCGCCTGCCGCTCCTCTTCGAGCGACGCGAGCGCGGCGCGGTCGTCGCGGACGTCCGCGTCGATGCGCGCGAGCTGCTGCTGGATCCGCTCGCTCCTGAACCGCGCGAGCTCCTCGTCGCGCCGCGCCTGCGCCTCCTCCCACTCGCGGCGCGCGCGCCGCAGGTCGGGATGGTCCGAGCCATAGGCCGCCTCGAGCGACTGGAGCCGGCGCACCGCGGCATCGAGCCCGGCCTCCGCCATTCCGCTGACGCTCGGCCCCTCCGGGATCGCCACGAGGAGATCGCTCCTGCGCCGGCGCGCGTCGCCGATCGCGCCGAGCCGCATGTCCATGAGCGCCTGGACGCGCGCCATGGCGCGCGCGTTCGTCTCGACCATCTCGGGCAGCTCGTTCAGGTGCTGGAGCTTGAACGCGAGGATCCGCCCCTCGTGCTCGCCCATCGCCTTGCCGAGCTGCGCCGCCTGCACGTCGAGCGTCTCGCGCAGCGTGCGCGCCTGGGCCACCAGGATCTGCCGCGTCAGCTCCGCGTACGCCTTCGGGAGCAGCTCGGCCGCGCGCGCCACCCGCTCGCGATCCCTCCCGCGCACCTCGACCACGAACAGGAGCGCGGGCGGGCCGCCTGCGACCTCGCCCTCGAGCCGGACCTCGACCGCGCGCCGCAGCCGCGAGATCGCCTCGTCCATGTCCTCGCGCAGGTCGGGGTAGAAGTCCGTCTCGCGGACGACGCGCTCCAGCACGGGCCGCGCGAGCACGCCGTGCTTCACCGTCCGCATCCGGTCCTCGAACGACGCTCCGTACTGGGCCGGGAAGAAGTCCGCCGGGAGCCGCCGCGGCTCGATCTGGACGACGCTCGCCGCCGAGTACTCCGATGGGACCGCGAGCGCCGCGACGACGCCGATCACGAGCGCGGCGCCCGCGACGGCGATGGCCAGCATCCTGCGGCGCTTCAGCACGGCGACCACGTCGTGCAGCGTGTACCTCCGTTCCATGCTCCCCCCTTCGCCCCCGGCCCTCAGCGGCGAAGCCGCAGCTCCCACCCGAGCCGGACGCCCACCGTGGTCCGGTCGAACTCCCCCGAGGAATCGTCGGTACGGCCGTACCGCGCGCCCGCGAGCGACAGCCGCACGCCGTTCTCGAAGCGCATCCCGCCCTCGCCTCCCAGCGCGTACCCGACCACCGCATCACTGCCGCTCGGCACCGTCCCCGATCGCCACAGCCCTCCGTCCCCGCGGACGAACCAGCGGCGCCCGTAGCGGCGCTCCGCCCCGAGCTCGAGCGAGTCCACGAGCCCCGGGCGCGCCGTGGCGCCGATCCCGAGCCCGTGGCCGACGGTCACGCGCACGTCGAGCCCGCGCGTGGCGAGCAGCGCCTCGGCGAACGCCTCCGGCACGATGGAGCTGCCCTCGGCCGGCAGCCACAGCGCCGGACCTCCCCAGGCGTTCAGCGAGACGTGGCGCGTCGCCTGCCACCGGATGCGCGCCCGGACCGCGTGCGAGAGCGCGGTGTCGTCGCGCCCGGGCGCGGGCTCGAAGCTCTGGAAGACGCCGAAGCCGTAGGCGCCGCCGAGCAGGAGGCGCCGCCCGAATCGCCAGAGCGCCTCCGCGGTCGGCGCGTGCATCGCCCCTCCGCTGCCGTCGTCGAAGAGCACCGTCCGCTCGACGTAGGTGATCCCGGTGTCGACGCGCCGGTCGGCCCGCCAGGTGAGGCGGCCGCCTCCGGCGATCAAGAGCGCCTTCTGCCGCCCGGTGCGAAACACGCCCACCCGCGCGAGCCCGGCCGGGTCGAACGCCTGCGAGAGCTGCGCCGCCCCGGTGAAGGTCGTCCTCCGCGTGAACCTCGCGTCGAGCGACAGCGCTCCCCGCTGGTTCCAGATGCCGCCCGGCGCCGCCGGATCGAGATAGACCAGCTCGCCACCGTACGTGCCTCGCAGATCCCAGAGCGGTGCATGCAGCCGGAGCCCGACGTCGGGGGAGATGCGCGCGCTGCGCGAGGACGCGCTGCCGTCGTACAGCGGGTTCGAGTCGTACCCACCCTCGAGGGAGAGACGGGCGATGGGCTCCACCACCGTCCCCCCCGACGCCCGCGTGGCGCACAGGAGAGCGGCTACCGCCGCCACCACCCTGGAGATCCGCCACGCACCCATCGCCCGTCTCCGCCCCGCGCTCTGGCGCCGACGCCGTCCCTACGGCACGTACAGGACGTCGCCGGGCTTCAGCCAGAGCGCACCCGCCGCCTCCCCCTTCACCAGCTCGCCGAACGACAGCGAGACGCGTTCGGTCTTCCCGCTCGCCTGCTGCCGCAGCCAGACCACCTCGTCCTTCGCGAACTCGCTCCGGCCCCCGGCGAGCGCGATCGCCTGCATCACCGTCATCGCCCCGCGCAGCGGGAACCCGCCCGGGCGTGTCACCTCACCCAGGACGAAGACCCGCGAGCCGTTGATCTCGCGGACGAGCACCGCGACGGTGGTGTCCTGGATGAACGGCTTGAGGGCCTGGGTCAGCCCCGCCTGGAGCTCGGCCGGGGTCCTTCCCGCCGCCTCCACCTCGCCCGCGAGAGGCAGGGAGATCTTGCCGTCCGGCCGCACCGGCACGACGCGGGTCAGCTCCGGCTCGTGCCACACCACCACCTCGAGCACGTCCTCGCGCCCGATGCGGTACTCGCCGACATCGGGGCGCTCCGCCGCCCGCTCCGACTTCGTCGACGCGCACGCCGCCGCGAGGAGGATGCCTGCCACTGCCGCCCTGTTCGGTCGCACCATCCGTTGAGCCTCCAGGGACGCACCCGTCCCGACCGCGCGTGGACCGAGCATGGCGCGTGCCACGGTCCGCCTCGCGCCGCCGCCGCACCGTCGGCGGCGCCCCCACGCACGTTCCGGCGAACGCTCGCGCGTGCAGCGGACGGGCGAGCGTCGGGCCCGCCGTGGCTGTGCGGCGCCTCGCTGGACGAACCGCTTTCCCCACCTACGGAACGGCGCTGCCTGCGTTGCCGCGGGGGCGCCCGCGCATGACGTTCCCTGGTGGAGCGGGGCGTGCGGCACCGGGGAGCGGGGCGCGCGGCGCGGGGGGCGCGAGATGCTCAGGGCGACGGTATGGACGGTGGGCCTGTTCGGGGCGGGAACGGCGATCTGCCGCGCGTTCCCGTCCACATGGACGGAGCCGCTCGTGCTGTTCGGGCTCGGGCTCGCGCTGCTGTTCGTGTCGGCGCGCACCGTCCGCGGGACGCGCAGCGCTGCCGGTGCGGCACGCCCGGTCGCGACGGTCACGTCCGTCGCACCGAAGCCCACGCCATCGCCCGCCGCCGTGGCGGCGCCGGTCGCGGCCGTCCAGGTCGAGCGCACCGCGTGACCCGTACCGCGTTCACTCCGTCATGGCGGCGTCGCGCGGATCCACGATCTCGCAGTCCTTGATCTTGTAGAGCAGCGCCTTGTAGCTGATCTGCAGCCGCTTGGCGGCCTTGCGCTTGTTCCAGCCGGTCCGCATCAGGGCGCGCAGGATCGCCTCCCGCTCCGCGATGCGGGCGGCGCGCCGGGCCACGTCCTTCAGGGGCGCGTCCTCCGGCAGCACGGCATGGATCCCGTTCCGCACCGCATTGGCGACCCCGTTCGCGACGCCCGGCACCGGGGTCCGGTGCGGCAACGTCAGCTCGCCGAGCACCATCGCCGGGTCGCGCAGCACGACGAGGCGGCGCACGAGGTTCTCGAGCTCGCGCACGTTCCCCGGCCAGTCGTACCTGTGGAACCGCTCCATCACCTCGGGCGGGACCTGCTCGAGCCCGCCCTGATAACGGTTCCGGTACTTCACGATGAAGTGGCGTACGAGCGGCCCGATCTCCTCCTTCCGCTCTCGGAGCGGCGGGACGCGGATCGTGACCACGTTGAGCCGGTAGAACAGATCCTCGCGGAACGTGCCCTGCCGGATCGCCGCCTCGAGGTTCCGGTTGGTCGCGACGACCACGCGCGCGTCTACCCGGACCGGGCGCTTCCCACCGACGCGATAGAAGTCCTCGTCCTGGAGCACCTGGAGGAGCTTCGCCTGGAGGCGGAAGTCCATCTCGCCGATCTCGTCGAGGAAGATCGTCCCCTTGTCCGCGAGCTCGAACTTGCCCGGCTTCTCGGCGTGCGCCCCGGTGAACGCCCCCTTCTCGTGGCCGAACAGCTCGCTCTCGAGGAGCTCGCCCGGGAGCGCGGCGCAGTTGATCTTGACGAACGGCCGCGCCGCCCTCCGACTGGTCGCGTGGATGCGTCGTGCAACCACGTCCTTGCCGACGCCGCTCTCCCCGACCAGCAGCACCGGCACGTCCGTGTCCGCGATCCGGTCGGCCAGCGCCCAGACCCGCTCCATCGCGCCCGAGAGGGCCGGCGCGGGATCGGCGTCGGGCTCCGTCGCCTGCGCCGCGGGGGATGGAGGCGCCACCGGATCCGGCGCGCGCCGGCCGGGACGCTCGAGCGCGCGCCGCAGGACGAGATCGAGCTCGTGCACCTCGAACGGCTTCGGGAGGTAATCGCTCGCGCCGAGCTTCATTGCCCGGACGACCGCCTCCGCCTCCGAGATGGCCGACATGACGATCACCGGCAGGTCGGGATGCTGCGCCCGCAGCCGCCGCAGGACCTCGAACCCATCCGGCTCGGGGATGACCAGATCGAGCAGCACTGCGTCGGGCCGCTCCGCCTCCGCGGCCGCGAGCGCCTCGGCGCCGTCCCGCGCGGGCCGCGGGCGCCAGCCAGCGGTCGCCAGGTACTCGCAGAGGGCGTCGCGTGCGGCGTCATCGTCCTCGATGACGAGCACCGTGGTGTCGTGGTCCATCCGGTTCCGTTCGCTGCGATGTCGTTGCCGCTGCTGAGAAAATGGGACGACCCGCTGACCCCGGCACCGGCCCGAACGAAGCGGCGCCCCACGCCTGCGGGGCCCCGCTCGGGCGCCGCCGGCGACGCCCGGCAGCGCCGCGGGCGCGGGCCGTCCTGCGGCCGGCGAACCGCTGCCCGCGCCCCGCACGGTGCGTTCGCCCGGATGGATTCCACTCAGTGGAGGGGTCAGTACACCCGGGCGACGTCCGCGCCCGAGTAGTAGGCGCGGAGGATCTCGCGGTAGCCCTGGCCAGCCTCGGCCCGCCCCACCGCGCCCCACTGGCACATGCCGGCCCCGTGCCCCCAGCCTCCGCCGCGGAGCACCGTCGCGTCCCCCTCCCGATCGACCACGAACATCGCCGACGGAAGGTTTCCGAGCAGCCGCCGGATCCGGAGCTCTCCCGAGACCTCCGCCCGGCCCGCCGCCCCTTCGACCTCGAGCACACGCGCACGTCCCGACACGCCGCGCGCCCGGACCGCGATGCCGCGCACGCTGCCGACGGCGAGCGAGGCGAGCGCGGCGTCCAGCTCCGCGGGCCCGAAGCGACGTTCCCACCGGTAGCGGTCTCGCCGGGCCGCGGCGGGGCGACGGCAGTACGCGTCGGGAGGCGCCGCGAGGAACGCACGCAGACGCGGCTCGTCCGCGAGCCCGCGGGCCCAGCGCCCGGCCTCGTCGGCGGGGACGTCGGGCCGCCCGCGCAGGCTCGGGCTCGGCGCGTTGCCCCACACCTTGTCGTTGTCCTCGCCGTGCCCGCCGCACATCGCCGAGTAGACTGCGTCGACGAGCGTCCGGTCCCCCCGTCCGAAGAGCGCCTCCCCGCGGGTCGCCCGGACCGCCTCGTCCGTGCGCGCGGTGCGCGCACCCTCTCCATGGTAGGCCTGGCAGTGGACCTCGGCGCAGAGCATGAACGGATCGGTCAGGTGCCGCGTCCCGATCTGCGCGAGCACGTTCGACCGGGCCGTCACCGCCTGCGCCTTGAGCGCTTCGAGGTGCGACGAGGCCGGCATCTCGCTCGGCACGAGGCCGCGCAGCAGCTCCTCGAGCGGAACGCCGTACACGGCGGCGAGCGCGCCGCGCGCGTCCACGGTGACGTAGAGCCGGCCCCGGTAGGCGCGGTCCTCCCGTGCGCGTGCGGTCGGGGAGCGCTCGTGCTCGACCCCCTCCACGACAAAGCCGGCGTCCTGCTCCACCTCGACCCACAGCGCCGCGTCCGCGTCGCCGAGCGGCGCCCCGCCCGCCGCGCGCAGCTCGAGGGTGCCGCGCGGCCGCGCCACCACGTCGGCGTGGATCGACGGTCGCGCACCCAGCCGCGCGCGGAGCTCATCCGCGGCGCGCCGCGCACCCTCCTCGCTGCCGTCGGACGCGGCGAGCAACAGCTCGCGCCGGTTGTCCACCACCCGCCCGCCGATGCCGTAGACGGCGCCCACGAGGCGCGAGTGGACCCGCACGCCCTTCTCCTCGTAGCCGCGCCGGATCGGCTCGAGCCGCTCCCGCTCGGCGACCGGGGCCTCCGCGAGGAGCGGCTGGTACACGATCGCGGCGGGAACCGTCCTCCTCGCGCGGACGGACAGGCGCGTTCCGGCGGGGACCTCGACCGTCCCTCCGCTGCGCAGGACGACACGGGCCGCTGCACGGGGCCGGAAGGCGATCTCGCGCTGCCCCTCCATGAGCCGGATGGTCACGAGCGGCTCGCCTCGATCCGCGAAGTCCAGTCGGTGCCCCCAGAGCACGTCGAGCGGATCCGCGACGTCGGAGCCGGTCGGGGGGGCGAGCGGCGGCAGCTCGGGAACGGGGAGCGGCGGGGGGATGTACGGCGCCGGGGTCGACGTCGAGGGAGCGGTGGGATCCGGGGTGGGGGTCGGGGGGCCGGGCGGGGTCGCGGTCCCCTTCGACTCCGCACCGCCTGCGGCGGCGCTACGCTCAGGGTGAGCGGGCGTCGCGGTCGGGGTCGGGGTCCCCTTCGACTCCGCACCGCCTGCGGCGGCGCTACGCTCAGGGTGAGCGGGCGTCGCGGTCGAGGTCGAGGCCGTGGACGCGGTCGGATCCGCCGCGTCACCACCGGCTGCTGCCTGCGCGGACACGGCGGGCGAGGGCGGAGCGCCAGGGCGCCCCGTCGCGCACGCCGAGAGAACGATCGCGAGGAGCGCGATCCTCCTCACGACGCGAGCCGCGCCTCCTTCTCGGCCGCGATCCGTTCCAGCTCGGCGGCGGCGGCGGCGCAGGCTTCGGGCGTCGCTCCCGGATCGCGCAGCGTCGCCGCGGCGAAGACCATCGCCTGACGATCGCTCGCCTCGCGATCCCGGATCGCGTCGACCATCCCCGCGACCGTGTCGGCCAGGTCGACGAGCAGGTCGTGGTCGCGAAGCGGGCGCGGGCGGGCGAAGTTCCCATCCGCGACCTGCTGGCACGTGCGCCGGATGACGAAGGCCGGCCCGGCGACCCGGTGGGTGATCACCACCGCGGCCGCGAGGAGGCACATGAGGACGAGCGTGAGGGCGACGGCGACGAGGACGATGCGCCAGCGGTCCTCGGCGGCGAGCGCGGCGGCGATGGAGTCGCCGACCTCGGGATCGCCGAGCGCGATGACGCGGCTCGTCTCGCGGTACGCCGACCACAAGAGCCAGCCGAGCCCGAGCGCCAGCGCCGTCGCCGCGGCGAGCAGGTAGCTCGCGAGCTTCAGCTGCAGCCCCGTGTCGAGCAGGTAGTTGCGCAACCTGCGCTTCGCGAAGCGGTGCTCCGCCGGTGTGGGCGGCGGGGCCGAGGTGTCGGGAGCGGTGCCTGACGGGCGGGTGGCGGAGGCGGGTTCCATGGACCCCCTTCCTTTTACCTCTCTCCGAGCTTTGCGGCGAGATCCTCGCAAAGAGTGCTGGCCGCGGCCTCGAGCGCCTTGGCCGAGTAGGCCCCGATCTTCTTCTCCGGGATGGTGCCGTTCGCGGACAGGCGCGCGCTGCCCTCCAGCATGACCGCCATCCGGCCGTCGTCGTCCACCGCCACGAGAGACGCCTTCACCGCGATGGTGGTCTTCCCGCCCGTCGCGTCCACGTCGACCTTCAGGACGGACGGCTTGAGCCGCATCCCTCCCTGCTCGACGATCACGAAGCCGCGCTCGCGCAGGTTCCGCTGCAGGCCGTCCCGGAGCGCCGCGCGCGCGGCCGCTCCGCCCGTTCCGCTCGGTTCCTCGATGGAGAACGACATGGGCCCTAGCTCGTCGACCGCCTTTGCGGCGGCCTTGCGGACCGAGAGGTCGGGATCTGCGTCCGCCGCGGCCCGCAGCGTGGAGCGCGCGGAGCGATGGCGGATCTTCGCGAGCGCTGCGACGGCGGCGAGCCGCACGGCCGCGGAGTCGTCGCTTGCGACCGCATCGCGGAGGGACGGTACCGCCTCGACGGCGCCGCGCTGGCCGAGGATGATCGCCGCCTGCGTACGGACCTTCAGCGACGAGTCCTTCCGCAGTGCGCGGATCGCGCTCTCGACGGGCGATTCGGCCCGGGCGGAGAGCGACGACACGAGGAGGAGGACGGCAACGATGCAGCGGCCCATCAGACTGGCAGCTTAGCGCTCCTTCGCCGCTTCTGGTTGCGCACGCTCGTCGGCGCTCCGCTCCCACATCGGCTCACAGCGGAATCGTCGCGCCGGGGCCGCTCGCGAGTGCCCGGAACTCTTCGTGAAGGCGCCGCGTCACCCGCCCCGGTCGACCGGTCCCAACCTGCCGCTCGCCGAGCTGCGTCACGGACACGATCTCTCGCACGGTCGACGTGATGAACACCTCATCCGCCGCCTCGAGATCCTCGGGGCGAAGGGGCGCCTTCTCGGCGAGAATGCCGGTCGCGTGAGCGAGCCGCAGCACCACGCCGCGCGTAACGCCCTCCAGGATCCCCGCCGCGAGCGGCGGCGTGCGTACGCTCCCCCCGAACACCGCGAACACGTTCGACGATGATCCCTCCGTCACGAACCCACGGGCGTCGAGGAGGAGCGCCTCGTATGCTCCCGCGTCGCGGGCTTCCTTCAGCGCGAGCACGTTTGGCAGGTGCGCGCCCGTCTTCGCGGACGGGTCGATCGCCTCCCGCGCTGCGCGCCGGACGCCGACGATGGCCGCCTTCACGCCGTCGCGGTACGCGCGCGCGGGCGGCCCGACCAGCGGCTGGACGACCACGAGCGCCACCGGATCCACGGCAAGGGCGGGGTCGAGCCCGATCTCGCCCGCCCCCCGCGTCATCACCACCCGCACGTACCGCTCGCCCACGTTCCAGGGCGCCGCCTCGGGGTCGGCGCGGTCGCCGCCGCGCGAAGCCTCGAGGGTGCGCGCGATCTCGCCCGCGGTGCGGGACGCGTCCCACTTCGGCGAAAGCGCGATGCGCTCGGCCGAGTGGCGCAGCCGCGCGAGGTGCGCCTCCTCCTCGAACGGCCGGCCGCCATACGTCCGGATCACCTCGTACACGCTGTCGCCGTACAGGAAGCCGCGGTCGAACACGGACACCTTCGCCTGCTCGGGCGGGACGAGGAGGCCGTCGAGGTTCACCACGGTCGGCATGGAGCCACCATAACGCCGGACGCCCGGACGTGCGGAGCCGCCGCGCCCCGCGCGGTCCTCTGGATCGCGAGATCTCCAAGTGATCCCGGCACATTTCTTGACCCCCGGATCCCGGGTGATATCTCCGGGAGCGATGGAAGCGTCCGTCGAGTGCACGCATTGCGGCGTCGTGATGACCTCCTGGTCCGCGCCGGGCAGCCCGATCCGCTATTACCAGTGCCCGTTCTGCGCGAAGACCCACAGCTCGCTCTACGGCGAGGTGTTCCGGCGCCGCGCCGGGGTCCGCCTCCTCGACGCGCCCGCGCGCGCGACGCGCGCCTCCGAGATCCCGATGCCGTCGCAGGACGACATGCGCTGGGCGCGCGTCAAGGCCACCGCAGCGCGCTGGTTCGCCAGGATCGACGATGACGAGCGCCGGCTCGCGACGAAGGCGACGGCGCGGCCGCTCCGCGCCACGCCGGAGCTCGAGGGCGTCCCGGACGCCGATCCGGGGGACGTCGTGGAGATCGGTCCGGCGCGCGCGCTCCGCAAGCGCTGAGGCGATCAGGTCGCGCGGCGTCCCGCGCGCGCAAGGAAGAGCCACAGCGCCGCCGCGAGAGCGACTCCGAGCGTTCCTTTCGCGGCCGGCGAGAAGTGCGCCGACGGCGACACCGTGGCCTCGACGAGCGCGACCACGGCGAGCACCGGCACCACGGCCGCCATGAGCCGGACCGCCTCCCGTCCGGCTGCGGCGACGGCGGTCCTCCTCGGCCACTCCCCCGGATCGACCAGCGCAGCCGCGACGACGAAGCCCGCCTGCGCCGACAGCAGGAGGGCCGACAGCTCGGCCGGACCGTGTGCGGCGACGAAGGAGAGCAGCGCGCCCCCCATCCCCGCCTGCGCGGTGTGGGCGAGCACCGCACCGAGGAGGAGCCCGTTCAGGAACAGGAGCAGCGCCGTCCCCAGCCCGGCCGTGAGACCGAGCCCGAAGGCGAGCGACGCGACGGTCAGGTTGTTGTGCGCGATCGCGGCTCCGGAGATGCCCGGCACGGCGTGGAGCAGGTGCTCCGTCCACATCTGCCGGGCGAGGACCGCGTCGCGCACCTGCTCCGGGACCAGGATCGCGGCCGCGCCCGGATCCGCCGCGACGGCGAGCGCCCCCGCCCCTGCCCCCGCCGCGAGGAGCGCCCCGGCGAGAGCCAGGGCGCGGAGGTGGCGCCGGAACACGGCAGGCGGCTCGTCGACGAGGAACCGGAACATCCGCACGACGCCGACGCCCCGCGGCCGGTACAGCGCCGCGTACGCGCGTGCGGCCACGTTTGCGAGGTGACCCTCGGCGTCGGAGCCCGGGAACGCGCCGCGCGCGAACGCGAGGTCTCCCGCCGCGCACCGATACGCGCGATCGAGCTCCTCGACCTCCGCGAGCGGCAGCCGCCCCGACTCGGCGCGTCGCGCGAGCACCTCGAGCCGGTCCCATCCGGCGCGCCTCGCACGGACGAACGCGCCGACGTTCCGGGCCCGAGCACTCACGCTCCAGCTCCGGCGTGGTGCGCGGCGAGCGCCTCGAGGAATCGTTCCGGCTCCTCCGGTGCGGCGATCCCCGCCCGCCGCGCGAGCGCCGCGGCGAGGCTCGCGGCCGCGCGGGCCCGCGCCTCGGGGACGAGCCCGGGCCGGCGCGCGAGGAAGTCCGCCAGGCGCTCGAACTCGTCGGCGGCGAGGAGCGCCTCGGCACGACCCCGCAGCCAGGCGTAGCGCGGGTCGGGGGCAGTGCGCGCGACCGCGTACCGCGAGAGGTCGTACCGCCGCTCCCGCACGACGAGCGTCCCCGCGACGAGATCGCCGAGGCGCTGTCGCCGCGACCCGAGCGCCACGGCGAGGACCCCCGGCGCGTAGACGAGCGGGAGCTCGACGGCGCGGAGGAGGTTTCGCGCGAGGGCCTCGCCCAGGCCGACCGGTGCACCGTCGAGGCGGACCACCCGGATGCCGAGAGCGCGCTTTCCGGGGGTGCGCCCGCCGCCCGCGACCTCCCAGAGGACGTCCCACCCCCACCCGGAGCTCACGACCGCGGCGACGACGAGGAGCTGGCCAGCCCACGAGAGCCCCTGCAGCTCGCGCAGGAGGTCGCCCGAGATCGAATAGAGAACGAGCCCGACCACCCAGAGCAGGAAGACGCACACGGCGTCCACCAGGAACGCGAACGCGCGCGCGCCGAGCCCGGCCAGCTCGAGCGTGAGGGCCACGCGCTCGGGCGTCTCGAAGCGCAGCTCGGGACCGTCCTGCACGGGAGCATTGTGCCGCGCGAGGGCGCCGCGCGCACGCCGCCGGAGACCGCTCAGCGCAGCGCGACGGCGGCGGCAGGCGTGCCGTGGTGCGCCATCGGGAGCTCCATCGTCATGAAGCCGACCGCGAGCGACAGGTCGGCCACGTCGCCATCCGCGACCGTGACCTCGCCGGCGTCCGTGGTGCGCCCGGAGTGGACCGCCACCACGTGATAGCGGCCGGCGCGCAGCTTGCGGATCTCGAACCGGCCGGACGCGTCGGCGCTCGTCTCGGCGCCGTCCTTCGCGCCGTCGGAGAGCACGACCACGCGGGCGCCCGGGACCGGGACCCCGCGCCTGTTCCGGACGACGCCCGACACCGAGCCGCCCCGGTGGAGCGAGACCGTCGGCAGCCCCTCGCGCGTGTTCACCGGCACGAACTCGGTGAGGTAGTCGGGGTGGGAGACGACGAGGACCAGCAGCCCGCGCGGAACGTGGCGCAGCTCGTACCATCCCCCGGCTCCGCTCACGCCGAGCGGAGCGACCCGCTCCGGCCGGATGAAGCGGAGCCGTTCGAGCTTCGCGGGATCCGCCAGCGAGACGCGCGCGTCGCTCACCGGCATCCCCGTCTCCGCGTCGAGCACCTCGCCGAGCACGTGCTCGCCCTGGCCGAGCGTGATGTCGGGGACCTGGAGCTTCTTTCCGGAAG
The DNA here is from genome assembly GCA_963721145.1 of uncultured delta proteobacterium. Taxonomy (GTDB): domain Bacteria; phylum Myxococcota; class Myxococcia; order Myxococcales; family Anaeromyxobacteraceae; genus Anaeromyxobacter. Next base: position 183,438 of record CAVRIC010000003.1, read on the forward strand.
CGCCCTGGACGTGGAACACGTTGGGCGCGAACCCATCCGCGCGGATCACGACGCGGAACTCGCCCTCCGGCGGAGTCAGGATCTTGAAGCGGCCCTCGGGATCCTGGAAGCGGACGTTGTTCACGGTGAAGGAGGTCACCGGCTTTCCGGCGGCTCGCGTGACCTGGCCGCGCAGCTCGCCCGGGGGCAGCGGGACGTACCGCGCCGAGGTGGCGGGCGCGACCACCGCGAGCGTCAGGGCGTAGAGCGCAGCGAGCATCACCGACCTCCAGGTTTCACGGAGCGGATAATGCAACTGCCGCGCCCCCGCAACCGCAGGTGGCGCCAGGGGCATGGGGGGGGTATCCAGCGTCCGGGGTCGCGCGAGCCCCATCCCGGCGCGTGATAGATATGTGTGCGACGGCACGCCGGGAGGCGCTAGCTCAATTGGTAGAGCATCGGCCTTTTAAGCCGGTGGTTCTGGGTTCGAGTCCCAGGCGCCTCACTTCGTCGCTCCCGGCCCCGCCCCTCACCAGATGAGGTACGGCGGGTCGCCGCTGCAGTCCGTGTGGGTGACCCTCTCCCACAGCGGCCCCCAGTAGCGCGAATCCCTCCAGCGCGGGTCGAGGTGTTGCTCGTCCCCGATCTTCACGTGGAGCAGCTCGTGCGGGATGGGCGTGTCCTCGACGCACGGCACGCGCGGCTCGGTCATGAGCCACGCGAGCGTCGAGACGGTCACGACGCCGTCACTGCGCCAGGTGCAGCCGCGCGCGCCTGCCACCGCGCCGCACGCGATCGCGTCGTCCTCGATCCGGAGGGTCATGCCGTAGAGCAAGCTCGGGTCGAGGCCCATGTGCGCGCACGACCGTTCCAGCAGGTCGTGGAGCCGGTGGCGCAGCTCGGGATCTCGCGCCCACGGTTGCTCCGAGCGGACCTCGAGATCGAGGCCGAAGAGATCGTCGTCGCGCGGCGGAGCGCACGCACCCGCGACGAGGAGCGCGATGAGCCCCGCACACGCCGCGCCGCCGCGCGGGCGCTCCTGCGATGGTCGGCTTCGCCTCGTCCGCCGGGCCGTCGCGTGCGCGACGCGTGCTTTCAGCATGAGCAGCTGACGGTTGTTGCACGCAACGTGACCGGGGCGACAGACACGCTGCGTCGCGGGGACGATGGCGGCGCCTGTGGTTGCGACGCCCACCTCGGGAACGCGGACCGCGCCGCAGCGCGGCGGTGCTACCATCGCGACCGATGACCCGTCCGCTTCGCGTGCTCGTGGTGGACGACAGCGCGCCCGTCCGCGAGCTCCTCGCGAAGGCGCTCCGCCAGCACGGCTTCGTCGTGCACGAGGCGGACGGTGGAGCGGCGGCGCTGCGGCTCGCGATCGAGCTGCTCCCGGCGCTGGCGTTCGTCGATCAGTGGATGCCCGGCATGACCGGCGCCGAGCTCATCCGGCTGTTGCGTGAGGTGCCACACCCCGGGATGCGCGCGATGCGGATCATCGGGCTCTCCGGCCGCCCCGGAAGCGAGAGGGAGCTGCTCGGGGCGGGCGCCGACGCATTCCTGAGAAAGCCGTTCGGGGACCCGGAGCTGCGCGCCGCCCTCGAAGCCGTCGTCGGCGAGGAGCCGGACGCCGGAGCGATCCCCGCGTAGCGGGGCTCACCTCACCCGAACGTCCACGACGACCGGCCGGTGGTCCGATGCGGCGGCGACGTCGGCCCCGCCGACGATCTGCATCCCGGCGAGCGCGGCCCGATCCTCTCGCGGCACGAGCAGGTAGTCGAACCGCGCGCTCCCGGACGCGCCGATCCAGGTGGGCAAGCCTGCCGGCGACGCGTCGAGCCACGCACCGTCCCCGAGCAGCGGCTCGAGCGGCGCGCTCTCGGGACGATCGTTGAGATCGCCCCCCGCGACGACGAGCGTCCCGGGGAGCCCCGCGCGGAGGCCGTCCGCGATCTCCCGCAGGCGCGCGGCCTGCGCGGTCCGCCGCGTGCCGTCGTCGGAGAGCGCCGAGCTGAAGTGGCTCCCGACGAGGACGAGGGCCCTCCCTCCGGCGCGGACGTGGACCTCGACGCAGTCGCGGGGCCAGAGCGGGCGGCCGGCGGCATCGGTCTCACCGAGGTGGCTCACGTACGCGTCCATCGGCAACCGCGAGAGCGCTGCGACGTCGATGCCGCGAGGATCGGAGCCCTCCACGAGCCAGGCGTCCGGGTACCCGGCCCGAGCCGCCAGCCTCCCCAGGATGGCCCGGTTCTCGACCTCCTGCAGCAGCACGACGTCGGCGTCGACCCGGAGGAGCACCGTAGCGAGCGCCGTCAGCTTGGCGTCCACCTCGGCCGCGGAGAGGACGGTGTCGAGCTCGCCCGGGGGGATCAGCCGATCGATCTCGTCGAATAGGTCATGCACGTTCCAGGTCGCGACGCGGACCATGGCCGCCGGGCGGCCGGCCTCGCCGCCCTGGTCCGGCAGGTCGAAGCCAGTGTTGCAGGCGAGGAGCGTCGCGAACGCGGCAGCGGCGAGGACGATGGGACGCATGGGGGTATCCCCGAAGCAAGCCGCACGCCTGCTCGCCTGGGCGCTGGCCTCGCGCGGGGTCGGTGGTTATCGACGGAGTCGGCCCGCCAGGGCGTGGACTTTCGGGCGCGCCGTCGCCGAGCGGCACTAACTTTCGGGTGGGAGGAAGGAGGACGAGATGACCCAGGCGTCACGCGCCGAGCTCCGAGCTGACCTGCTCTCCCGGATCCCTCGCTGGTACTCGCCGTGGCTCCATCTGGCCGGTCCGGCGGTCGCGGGGATCGCCGTCGCCGCGTTTGCGCTTGCGCGGATCGAGGACCTCCGCCCCTGGCAGCTCGCGTTCGTGCCCGTGTTCTTCGTCGTCGGGAACATCATCGAGTGGCACGCGCACCGGGGGCTGCTCCACCGGCGCACGCGCCCCCTCGAGGCGCTCTACGTCCGGCACACGCCGCAGCACCACGGGGTCTACGTCGCGGAGGACATGTTCATCCGCGAGTGGCGGGAGCTGAAGCTCATCCTGCTGCCGGCATGGGGAGTCCTCGCCATCGTCGCGGTCTCGTCTCCCCTCGCCCTGGCGTTCGCGCTGATCGGCCAGCCCAACGTGGCGGCGCTCTGGATCGCGAGCACGATCGCGTACGTGCTGTCGTACGAGTGGCTGCACCTCGCGTATCACCTGCCGGCGGACGGCAGGATCGGACGGCTCCGGGTGACGCGCTGGCTGCGGGGCCACCACCAGCGGCATCACGCCCCCCAGCTCATGCAGCGCTGGAACTTCAACGTGACGCTCCCGCTCTGGGACCACGTGCGGGGAACGGTCTGGCACGCGCCGGGAGAGGCGCCCGCGCCGGCGCTGCCGCGTCGCGCCTGACGTGAAGCAAGCGGACCGGGAACCGTTCGCAACCTTTGACAGGCCCGCCGGGGTCGGGGTACTAGACCGCCGACCCCATCGTCTAGAGGCCCAGGACGCTGCCTTCTCAGGGCGGAAACCGGGGTTCGAATCCCTGTGGGGTCATATGCATCGCCAGCGGTGTTCGTCATCGCTGGGCCTCTGTCGCGCGTCTCACGACGCGCGTGACGATGGCTTCGCCAACGTCGGAGAGGCCCAGGACGCTGCCTTCTCAGGGCGGAAACCGGGGTTCGAATCCCTGTGGGGTCATATGCATCGCCAGCGGTGTTCGTCATCGCTGGGCCTCTGTCGCGCGTCTCACGACGCGCGTGACGATGGCTTCGCCAACGTCGGAGAGGCCCAGGACGCTGCCTTCTCAGGGCGGAAACCGGGGTTCGAAGGCCGCCCTGCTTTGACAGGCCCTCGGGCGGCCAGTACGTTTCAGCGACTTTTCGGCCCCATCGTCTAGAGGCCTAGGACACGGCCCTTTCAAGGCTGTAACCCGGGTTCGAATCCCGGTGGGGTCACTTTCCATCGCCCGGCCTCTGTCGCGCGCCTCACGGCGCGTGACGATGGCTTCGCGACCGATCGAGGGAGGGGAACGGCCCTCGCCGTTCCCCTCCGCGCCGCTCGCGCAGCTACGGCGTCGTGCAGCTGCTCACGTGGATCTGGAGGTTCCCGTCGCTGATCGTGATGGGGGAGGCCTCGGTTCCGAGCCGGTAGAGCGAGGCGTTCGTGTCGCAGTTGAACACCTCGATGTAGTAGCGGTCGACGAGGTTGCCGTCGCGCGCACCGCTGCTGCCGGGCTCGTTCCGATCCTCGGCCTTCGCCCGGAAGCACACCGCCCCGCCCTTCGCGATGTCGGTCCCGATCGGCTTCACCGCGCGCCCCTGGCCCTTCCACAGGATGTAGTTGAAGGGCGTCACGGGGGAGGTCGAGCCGGGCGGGATGCCATCGACGTTGCCGCACTCGATGACCTGGATCGCGGTCATCTGGAAGTGCGTGTCGAGGTACTTGTCGAGGTGGTTCCAGTTGCCCCCGTCACCGGCCGTCGGGCTGCAGCCGGGGTTCACGTTTCCACCGAAGTTGATCTTCGGGCCCTTCTCGGCAACGGTGGTGTTCGTGACGCGACTGATCTTCGCGCCACCGCCCGTGAGCCAGCAGCCGAGCAGTGCGCAGCGCTCGGGATCGCTCACGGCCCAGTCCTGCACCGTGCCGTCCTCCGTCAGGTGGATCGCCGAGGCGGGAGCGACGAGCGTCGCGCCAGCGCCGAGGATCGGCATGACCCAGAGGTCCGGTGCGATGGGCGGACCCTCGAGCGCGATGTAGTAGTAGCCGTTGTCGTCGGTGCCGGCCGGGTCGCCGAGCGGTGTGCCGCCGTTGGCGGGATCCCCCTGGAACAGCTGCACCTGGACGCCCCCGAGCGGAAGCCCGCCGGGGGAGCAGAACACCCTTCCTTCGACGTGACAGGCGAACGCGGTGCCGCTCCCGAGCACGAAGAACGACGCCGCCACGAGAATCGACCTGACTGCAGTGCGCATGGATGATCCTCCCGGACGCGGCCCGCATGTGCACTGTTTGTGTACATCGGACCACCTGCCAGCCTAGCGAGCGGTCGGTCGCCTTTGCCGCGCCCCGTTGGGGTGGGTGGACGGCACGCCGGTCCACCGGACGACTGGCAGGGATGCGGGCAGCCGCCGCCTGCTCACGGGGCGGTGCGCTCATCCGCCCGCACGCCATGGCTCGCTTGCCCGGAGCGCGGCGACGATGGCCCGGGTCGAGGGCGAACGATTGAGCGTGTAGAAGTGGATCCCCGGGGCGCCGCGACGGAGCAGGTCGGCGCACTGCAGGCTGGCGTAGGCGACGCCCAGCTCGCGCGCGCCGTCGGCGTCCTCGCGGCGCACCTCCATCGCCGCGCGCAGCGGCGGAGGGATCGAGGCGCCGCACATGGCGGTGAAGCGCTCGATCTGCTCGACGTTCGTGAACGGCATGATGCCGGGGATGATCGGCACGGCGATCCCTGCCGCGCGCGCGCGATCCACGAACCCGAAGTAGCGCGAGTTGTCGAAGAAGAGCTGCGTGACGAGGAAGTCCGCCCCCGCGTTCACCTTCGTCTTGAGGTGGGCGAGGTCGCGGGCGAGGTCGCGGGTCTCTACGTGCCCCTCGGGGTATGCGGCCGCGCCGACGCAGAAGCTCCATCGATCCGGGCTGGCGCGGATGAAGGCGACGAGCTCGCTCGCGTACCGGAAGCCCTCGGGATGCGCGGTGAACGCCGTCTGCCCGCGCGGTGGGTCGCCGCGCAGCGCGAGGACGTTCTGGATCCCCGCCTCCGCCACCTCGTCCAGCACCGCCGCGATCTCGTCGCGCGACGCGCCGACGCACGTGACGTGCGCCATCGCCTCCACCTCGCTCTCGCGCTTGAGCCGCTTGACGAGCTCGACCGTCTTCGACCGCGTCGAGCCGCCCGCGCCGTACGTGACGGAGACGTACGCAGGGCCGAGCGGACGCAGCGCCTCGACGGTGTCGAACAGCGCGCGCTCCCCCTCGGCGCTCTTCGGGGGAAAGAACTCGAACGAGAAGACGGGCTCGCCGCGCTCGCGGGCGAAACGGAGCAGATCGCGGATCTTCACGGCTCCGGGAGATTAGCCCGGCCCCCTCCCGCCGCGCCAGTTCGCGCCGGCGCGCGCGGCGACCTCATCGACCGGTCCAGGACACGACATAGGTCGCCCCGGGCACGGGCGTGCCGGGCACGACGCGAACGTCGACTCCCTGGACGTTCGAGACCTCCATGCCCCGGTGGAGGATTCCCTGGTACCAGGCCGGCACCTCGCCGACGTCGTTGATCCACACCTCTTCGCTGCTCGGGTCGAGCATCCGCGCGCGGCTCTCGGTGAAGTTGTTGCCGAGGCGAATGAACGTCGCGGTGTACTCGAGGATCATCCGCGGCTCGATCTGGCGGGCGAGCGCGACCATCATCTTCCCCGGGTACGACTGGATGAACGCATCGATGTGGTCGCGACCGACCCGGTACTGCGCCTCGTCGGGATCGAACGACGGGTAGGCGGCCTCGGCCGCGATCGCCACGCCGCGGTGGAAGACGTCGGCCGGATAGACGGACAGGAGCGGCTCGTCCAGGGCGATGCCGGCCTGCCTGAGCCGCGCCTTCGCGGCCCCGTCGAGCCGACCGCGCATCGCCCGGAGGAAGAACGACTCGACTGCGACCTGATAGATGTATCTGTCGGCCATGCGCCGGCGCGCCGCGCCGCAGATCGAGTACAGCCTGCGCGGAGCTTCTGCGCAAGCTCCTGTCAGGTGCCGGCGAGCGTAAAGGGGCCCGCCGGCGAGATCATTGACACCCGGACGCAGGGGGGTCATTCACGACGGACCGATGCCGCCGCCGCCCCGCTACATCACTCCCGAAGGGTTTCGCCGGCTTGCCGAGGAGCACGGACGGATCTGGACGTTCGAGCGCCCGCGAGTCGTCGCGGAGGTGGAGGCCGCCGCGGCCCTGGGCGATCGGAGCGAGAACGCCGAGTACATCTACGGCAAGCGCAAGCTGCGCGAGCTCGACCGTCGCCTGCGCTTCCTGTCCGAGCGGATGGATGCGCTCACGGTCGTCGCGCCGAAGCCGCACGCAGGCGGCCGAGCGTTCTTCGGCGCGTGGGTGACGGTCGAGAACCAGGAGGGCGAGGAGCGGACCTACCGGCTCGTCGGACCGGACGAGTTCGACGTCGCGCGGGGGCTCATCAGCGTCGAGGGGCCCCTCGGCCGCGCGCTCCTCGGGCGGCGCGAGGGGGACAGCGTCGCGGTCCAGCGCCCGGCCGGGCGCGTGGAGGTCATGATCGTGCAGATCCGCTGGTCGCGGCCGGAGGACGCATGACGCAGCGAACGTCGGGCGATCGTGCCGTGCAGCGCGCGCTCCTGGAGCGGAGCGTCCGCTCGCGTCCGGGGAGCGTCGTTTGGGATGCGCCGACCTCGACGCTGCTCGACGTGTTCTCGGGCAAGCCCCTGCACCTCGACTGGGCGCGCGTGGAACGCGTCGAGGAGCGCGCCGACGCCGCCGGAGGGCGCCCCTACGTCGCCCTCCGGCTCGATTCCGGGCTCGAGATCGCGCTCGCCGACGCGGGCATCGCGTTCCCGCCCGTGACGGCCGGGACGGGTCCGCTCGAGGGGCTCCCGCAGGCGGTGTGCTTCCGCGATCTCGGCGAGCGCCGAGGCGCAGCTCGAGCACTTCCTCGCCGACCACCCGGGCGAGCGTCCGGAGCACGCGCACGTGGCGCTGTTCCTGTTCTGCCTCGCGGTCGTCGACGGCGCACGCGCCGCCGGATTCGACGTCTCCTCCGAAGAGCGCCGGCTCGAGCGTGTCCTGGGCGAGCTGGAGGCGCGAAGGCGCGCGTGATCCGCTCGCCGGCGACGCACCTCCTACCTTCCAGGGGTGAAGTCGCGAATCGCCGACCCGGAGGCGCGGGAGAGCGCCCTGCGCCGGTTGCGACGCGCGGGCCGGCTGGCAGACGCGGCGCGCCTCGTGATGCGCGGGCTCCTCCGGCCGCTCGCGGGGCTCGGGCGCTTCTCTGCCACGGGACGCGCCCGCCGGCTCGTCATCGTGCAGGTGGACGGCGTCTCCCGCCGCCGGCTCGAATCGGCGATGGCGGACGGCTGGATGCCTGCCCTGTCCGGCCGCCTCGCGTCCGGGCGCCACGTCCTCGCGGCGAGCTGCAGCGGTGCGCCCGCCTCGACGCCAGCCTTCCAGGCGGGCCTCTTCTACGGGCAGTCCCCGAGCGTCCCGGGGTTCGTCTGGTTCGACCGGGAGACCCGGCGCGAGGTGCGAATGGATCGCGCCGAGGACGCGGCGCGGGTGGAGCGCCGCCTCGCCCGCAGCTGCCCGGGCCTGCTCCGCGGCGGTACTTCGTACTTCTCCATCTTCTCGGGCGGTGCGGCCCTCCCGCACTTCTGCCTGTCCGGCCTCGCCGGCACGCTCGAGCTCGACTGGTATGCCGAACACCTCGGCGCTTACGACGCGCTCGCGTCGGCCCTCGCCCATTCCGTGACCGCGACCCGGAGCGCGCTGCGCGTCGCGCAGGAGGTCGCGCTGGGGCTCGTGGACGGGGTCCGCTGGTCGGTGGCCCTCGGCCGGCTCAAGCACGAGCCGCGCTTCCTCGTTCACCGCGTGCTCATCGGGGCCGTGCTCCGCGAGCTGGCGGTGCAGGGAATCCTGGTGGACCTGTCGCGCGGCATCCCCGCGGTGTTCGTGGACTTCCTCTCGTATGACGAGACCGCCCACCGGCGGGGGCCCGACTCGGACGCCGCCCTTCGCTGCCTCGCTGCGACGGACGCCGCCCTCGCCGTGATCTTCGCCGCGGCGGACGCGGTCCCGGAGCTCGGGTACGAGGTCCACGTGCTGTCCGACCACGGACATGTCGCCACCTTGCCGTTCGAGGCGCTCGCGGGCCTGCCGCTCCCCGAGTTCGTCGCGCTCGCGGACCGGGGCGACCCGCTGCCGCGCGGCGCGACGGCGCGCCCCAGCGGCGCCTTCCTCGGTGGACACGCCGCCCGGGCCCGGCGTACCGACGGCCTGGCCGTCGCCGAGGCGGGGGACCTCGCCCACGTCTACTTCCTCGAGGACGGCGGGCCGCTTCCGCTCGACGCGGTCCGCGCGCGCCACTGGCGCGTCCTCGCCGCGCTCTCGGCGAGCCGAGCGGTCGGGTTCCTCGCCGTCCGGGGCGGCGCGGCCGGATTCGCGCTCGTCCACGGAGACGTGCTCGATCTCGCGGACCCCGACGACGTGGCCCGGCTGCCGCACCCCGAGCCGACCCTCGTGGCCGCGTACCTGCGCGACCTGCTCGCGCTGCCCGACTCCGGCGACATCGTCGTCCAGGGATGGCGGGGGGACGGGCGCGAGACCGTGGCGTACGCATGGGAGTTCGGGTCGCACGGCGGCGTCGCACCCGAGGAGCTCGAGTGCTTCGTGGCCCATCCGGCGGATTGCGCCCTGCCCTTCCGTGGCGCGCTCCGCCCGCGTGAGCTCCACGCCTGGTTCGAGCGGCTGCGTGGGGGCTCCGTGGAGCGAGCGCAGGTGCAGCCGGCGTCCCCCCGTGTAGATCAGTCGCCCGCACCGTGAGGTAGCCCTGTGCGAGTCGTCTCCTGGAACGTCCACGCAATGGCTGGCGCCGACGGGCGGCGCGACCCCGAGCGGATCGCGCGCATGGTGGAGGAGCTGAGGCCCGACGTCGCCGGCCTGCAGGAGGTCGGGACGCCCGAGCTGCCGCCGGACGTGCCGGACCCGGCCGCGCTCCTCGGGACGCTCACCGGGATGCGGAGCGCCTTCGGCCCGACGATGCACCACCGCCTGGGGTTCGCGTACGGGAACGCCGTTCTCTCGCGCCAGCCCATCCAGGCCATCCGGAACTACGACCTCTCCGTCTCGGGACGCGAGCCGCGCGGCTGCGTCCGCGCCGATGTCGAGCTCGAGCACTCCGTCGTGCACTTCTTCGCCGCCCACCTCGGGCTCCACTGGCGCGAGCGGCGCCGCCAGGCCGCGCAGCTCCTCTCCGCGGACATCCTCCGCGACACGGCCCTCGCCTACCCCCTCGTGCTCGTCGGAGACTTCAACTCGCTCTCCAACCGCTCGGCCGTCCCGCGCTGGCTCCGGCGCCAGCTCGTCGACTGCGCGGTGACGGCGCGGAACGAGGCGCCCACGTTTCCGGCTGCGTTCCCGCTCTTCCGGCTCGATCACTGCTACGTGGACGCGGCGTTCCGCGTCGCGTCCGTCGAGGTGTACCGATCCGCGCTCGCCCGGCGTGCGTCCGACCACCTGCCGCTCATCGTGGAGCTCGAGATCCTTCCCGCGGCGCGGCGCCCGCCCGCTGCCCGCCCGGTCGAGGCGGCGGGCGTCTCGACCGTCATGCCCCCCGCTCGCCGCCCTGTCGGGTGATCGTGGCGGCCCGTGCGGATGCGCAGCCTGTGAGTGGGCCCGGATCGGGCGGGAGGGAACTGGCGATGGCGATGACCTGGAACGGGTTGCGCAAGGCGCTCGACCGCGACGTCATGCTCGAGCGACTCGGGCTCGAGCGGCGGACGCCGACGGGCGACTTCTTCACGGGGCTCGGACTGTTCTCGATCGGCGTGCTGGTGGGCGCCGGGCTCGGGCTCATGTTCGCGCCGAAGCGCGGCGAGGAGATGCGCTCCGCGCTCAACGAGGCGTGGCGGAGCCGCGCGCGCCGCGCCCAGGACTTCCAGCGCGACCTCGGCGCGGAGAGCGCCATGCCGCCGGCGCCGACGGCCGGGCACTGACGGATCAGGTCGGCGCCGCTTCAGCGGCGGAGAGCGCGGCGATCCGCGCCCAGAGCGCGTCGGTCCCCGTGCCCTCCACGGCAGAGAACGGCACCGCGTCGCCGCGCGCGAGCCCGAGCTCCTGCTCGATCGCGCGGAGCGCGGCGCCGACCCGGGTGCGCGCGAGCTTGTCCGTCTTGGTCGCCGCGACGACCACCTGCCGCCCACCGTGGCGCAGGAACGCGAGCGCGTCGTGGTCGCTCTCGGCGGGCGGATGCCGGGCGTCGACGATCATCACGACCGCGCGGAGGACGTCGCGCCCGCGCAGGTAGTCCTCGATCATCGCGGCCCAGCGATCCCGCTCCGCCTTCGACACCTGGGCCCAGCCGTAGCCGGGCAGGTCGCAGAACCGGACCTGGCGCGGGCGCGCCGCAGGCGTCGGCCGGAACGCCAGGTCGAAGAACTGGAGCGCGCGGGTGCGCCCCGGGGTCGCCGACACGCGCGCGAGCCCTCTCCGCCTCGCGAGGGCGTTCAGCATCGACGACTTCCCCACGTTCGAGCGCCCGACGAACGCGACCTCCGGAAACGGACCGCGCGGCCACTCCTCCGGCCGGGTGGCGGTCGTGGAAAACTCGGCCGAGACGACCTGGACCGGCACGTGCCCTCCTTCCGCCTCACCGGCGGCGCGCCGGGGCGTCTTCCCAGTGCCGGATGAGAGGGAGCTTCCTCACGTACTCGAACCGCACCAAGCTCGGCGTGGACTCGGTGTGGCACCCCGCACACGTCCGCTCGCCCGGATCGGCGAGCCCGACCGCGCGCGCCAGCTCCGGGTCGCGCATGACATGGCGGGCCGAATACGTCCGGCCCGGCCCGTGGCATGCCTCGCAAGAGACCCCCGCGACGCCTTCCTCCAGGTCCGGCGCGTGGCAGGACAGGCAGCGCTTGTCGCTCCGGCTGCGCTCCGGGAGGCTCTCACGCGCCCGCGCGTGGGGCGAGGCGCGCCAAGCCTCGTACGCAGCGGGGTGGCACGCCTTGCACGTCTCCGCACCGACGCGGTCCGAGGCGAGCGGTGCGGCCGGCAGGGTGACGGCGAGGACGAGGGCGGCGAGGCGGGGCACGGACCCCGGAGTATAATGCGCCATGCGCTCGCTTTGCCTTGCAGTTCTGCTCGCCCTCGCAGTCTTTCCGGCGCTCGCGTCCGCCCGCGCCTGGAAGGGCATCAATCCAGGCGCCACCACGCAGGCGGACGTCATCGAGAAGTTCGGCGAGCCGACCACGAAGACGAAGCGCTCCGGCCGGACGGTCCTCGCGTATTACGGCGAGCAGGCGCTGGACGGAACCCGCCAGGCGCAGTTCCACGTCGACCCGCAGGGCGTGGTCGTGGAGATCACGATCTTCCTGACTGCGCACCTGGACGCGGAGTCCGTCGAGGGAACCTACGGAAAGCCGCCGCAGCGCACGTTCGTGGAGGACACCTTCCAGAAGGTCTGGGTGTACCCGGCGGCGGGGGTGACGGTGTACTTCAACAAGGAGGGGAACGTCGAAGCGCTGTCGTTCGGGCCGGGGACGAAGGGGACTGCGAAGGCCGCCGCGGGGGAGAAGGAAGCTGCGTCCCGCGCGCACCCGGCCGGGCCGCGCTGAGCGCTCGGGTGCGGGTCGTCGGCCTCACGGGTGGCATCGCGAGCGGCAAGAGCACGTTCGCGGAGGCGCTGCGCGCGCGCGGGGCGCCGGTCGTGGACGCGGACGCCCTCGCCCGGGCGGCCGTCGCGCCCGGGTCCGCCGTTCTCGCCGACATCGTGCGCACCTTCGGGCCGGACCTGATCGCCCCGGACGGCACGCTCGACCGCCGGCGCATGGCGGCGCTCGTGTTCGGGGACCCGGAGGCACGGGCACGCCTGGAGGCGATCACGCACCCCGCGGTGCGGCGTGGGCTGGCGCAGGAGACCGCGCGCCTCGCCGCCCTGGGCCACGACCTCGTCTTCTACGACACGCCGCTCCTGTTCGAGGTCGGCCTCGATCGGACCCTCGAGTGCGTCGTGGTGGTCTGGGCGCCGCCGGACGTGCAGCGAGCCAGGCTGCTCGCCCGGGACGGGCTCGCCGCGTCCGAGGCGGATGCGCGGCTGGCAGCGCAGCTCCCCATCGACGAGAAGGCCGCGCGAGCGGACTTCGTCGTGGAGAACGTCGGCCCCGGTGCGGAGCTGGGCCCCAAGGCGGACAGGCTCCTCGCCGACCTCCGACGGGGGCTCGGGCGGAAGCTTCCCAACGCCTCGCCCGTGCGCTATTGACCCCGGGTGGCCGCGCGCCTCCACTTCGTCACCGGCTACCCTGGGTTCATCGGCAAGCGCCTCGTCCACCGCCTCGCCGAGCGTACGGGGGGAAGGACGAGCGCCTCGTCCTCCTCGTCCAGCCGAAGAACGTCCTCGCCGCGGAGCGCGCGCTCGCCGCCGCGGGCGCGCAGGCGGAGGTCGTGGAGGGGGACGTCGAGCAGATGCACCTCGGGCTCTCCGGCGGCGAGTTCAAGGCCGTCGCGCGCGACGTGACGGACATCTGGCACCTCGCAGCGCGGACCTTCGGAGCCGAGCGCGCCGATCTGCGCCGGGTGAACGTCGAGGGGACCCGCAACGTGCTCGACCTCGCCGAGGCAGCGCGAGGGCTGCGGCGCCTGAACCACTTCTCGACCGCGTACGTCTCGGGCGACCGCATCGGCGTCATCCTCGAAGACGAGCTCGCGATGGGCCAGCGCTTCCACAACGCGTACGAGGAGACGAAGTTCCAGGCGGAGCTGCTCGTGCGCCGGGCGCAGGCGGACCTCCCGGCGACCATCTACCGCCCGTCCGTCGTGGTCGGCGACTCGCGCACCGGGGAGATCGATCGGTTCGAGGGGCCCTACGCCCTGGCGATCCTGCTCGTGGCCTCGCCGCTCGCCGTGCCGCTGCCGCTGCCCGGCGACGCCGTCGCGCCGCTGAACGTCGTCCCGGTGGACTTCATCGTGGACGCCGCCCTCTCCATCGCGGAGAACCCGGCCGGCGCAGGGCGCACGGTTCACCTCGTCGATCCCTCACCGCTCTCGGCCCGACGCGTGTACGAGATGATCGCGGCGCGCGCCGGCAAGAAGCTGCCGCCGGTCTCGGTCCCGGCCCGGGTGTTCCAGGCGCTGCTCCAGCTGCCGCTCCTCGAGCGGCTCTCGCGCGTGCACCGCCCTGCGATCGAGTACCTGAATCACCTCGCGATCTACAACTGCCGGAGCCTGCTCGAGCTGCTCGATGGCACGGGGATCCAGTGCCCGCCGATCACGAGCTACCTGGACCGGCTCATCGAGTTCGTTCAGGCCACGTTCGCGCGGCGGCGCGAGCAGGAGCTGCAGGACGAAGCCGACGATCCGCTCGATCCGAAGCCGTCCGCCGCGGGAGGAGACGCATGAAGGGGCTGGCCGACTTCGCGGTGGGCGACTCCTTCCGCGCCGTACGGGAGGTCGACGTCTACCGCCCGATCTACTACGCGGCCGCGTCGGGCGACTTCAACCCGATCCACATCGATCCGCGGGTCGGCCGCGCGGCGGGATTCCAGGGCGCGATCCTGCAGGGGATGTGCACCTACGCGTGGGCGGCCGAGGCGTGCGTCGAGTACCTCGGGGGCCCGGCGCGGCTGCGGCGGCTGCGCGTCCGCTTCTCGCGGCCGCTGCAGGTCGGGGACGTCGTGACGTTCGAGGGACGCTGCACCGCGATCCGGGACGGGACCGTCCGGATCGAGATCGCCGCGCGGAATCAGGCGGGCGACGAGGTGCTGAAGGGTGCGGTCGCGGAGGGTCGCATCGAGGGAGAGCGCTGACGTGCCTATCGACCGGACCCATCTCGGCCGCCGCTACGGCCCCTTCACCTTCGTCGTCGGGCGCGAGGGCTTGCGGGACTTCGCGGCGGTGCTGGGCGGCGGCGTACCTGGCCACGTGTTCTCGGCGCCGCCCGATCGCGCCCACCCCCTCGCCTGGGACGAGGAAGCGGCCGGGGAGGGGCCTCACGGTGGCCTGGTGGCGCCGCCCGGGTTCGCCGCGGCCTACGCCATCGAGCCGTTCGCGCGCGCGATCTCGGACCCGGCGCTGGCGCTCGACCACGTCCGCCTCCTCCACGGAGAGCAGGACCTCGAGTTCCTCGAGCCGGTCCGCCCCGGAGACGTCCTCGTGACGACCGGCGAGATCACGCGGATCGACGCGCGAGGGTCGCTCGACCTCCTGGACGTGACCACGACCACCGCGAACCAGCACGGGCGCACGGTCGTGCGCGGCGTGTGGACGGCGGTGATCCGGACCTGACCGGGCGTCAGTCCTCCCCGGCTCCGAGCAGCGCGGCCAGGCTCGGGCCGCCCCGCCCCGCTCCCAGCCGCCGGACCGCGTCGAGGTGATGCAGCAGCAGCGCACGGTTGTCGGCGACGATCAGGTTCTGCAGCTCGAGCGCGCCGATCCGGTCCTCCGGCGTGAAGGCGGGCTCGGCCACGCGCTCCATCGAGAGCTTCTCGGGCGCGTAGCTCATGTACTGCGCCTTCGTGCCGACGATCGTCCAGTCGTCGCCGCGCCTCAGCTCGACCGTGACCGAGCCGGTGACCGACGGCGCGATCCAGCGGGTCAGCCCATCCCGCAGCATCATCGCCTCGGGGTCGTACCACTTCCCCTCGTAGAGCAGGCGGCCGAGGCGACGGCCCTGGCTGAAGTAGAGGTCGAGGGTGTTCTCGTTGTGGATCGCGGACAGGAGCCGCTCGTACACGAGGTGGAGCAGCGCCATCCCCGGCGCCTCGTACACGCCGCGGCTCTTCGCGTCGATCACCCGGTTCTCGATCTGATCGCTCATCCCGAGGCCGTGGCGCCCGCCGATGCGGTTGGCCTCGAGGAAGAGCTCGTACGGAGACCCGAAGCGCTTCCCGCTCAGCTCGACGGGCATGCCTTGCTCGTAGACGACCGTGACCTCCTCGGTCGGGACCGTCACGTCGGGCTTCCAGTGCGCCACGCCCATGATCGGGTTGACGATCCGCATGCTGGTGTCGAGCCGCTCGAGATCCTTCGCCTCGTGCGTCGCGCCGAGCACGTTCGCGTCCGTCGAGTAGGCCTTCTCCGTCCCCATCTTGTACGGGAGCTTCCGGCGCTCGAGGTACTCGCTCATCTCCTTCCGGCCGCCGAAGGCGGACACGAAGGCCTGGTCGAGCCAGGGTTTGTAGATGCGCAGGTCCGGGTCGACGAGCAGGCCGTACCGGTAGAAGCGCTGGATGTCGTTCCCTTTGTGCGTCGAGCCGTCGCCGAAGACGTGGACGCCCTCGCTGCGCATGGCGTGCACGATGGCGGTCGTCGTCACGGCCCGGCCGAGCGGGGTCGTGTTGAAGTACTTCTTTCCGCCCGAGCTGAGGTGGAACGCGCCGCACTGGATCGCGGCGAGCCCCTCGCGGACCATCGACTCGCGACAGTCGATGAGGCGCGCCCGGACGGCGCCGTGCTGGAGCGCGATCGGCGGGATGTCGGCCGGGTTTGCCTCGTCCGGCTGGGCGAGGTCCGCGGTGTAGGCGTGGACGGCCATGCCCTGCTCGGACAGCCAGGCCACGGCGCAGCGAGTGTCGAGACCGCCGCTGAAGGCGATGCCGAGCGCGGTTCCCTTGGGCGGAAGCGACCTGTAGATGCGGCTCATGCCCGCGAGGTACCAGAAAATCCCGCAAGGTTCCAGCGGTCCGGTGACGCACGGACGCCCGTCCGCACGGCCCGCGCTTACCTCGTGATGACGCCGTCCGCGATCAGGTTCGCGAGGATGCGCGCGGTGTCGAGCCGCGGCAGGCCGGAGAGCGCGAAGAGCGACTCGTAGTCGACCGTCCCGTCGATCTGCGCGAGCAGGAACCCGGCCCGGTGGTCGAGGTTGAGCCACATGACCTCCTCCGGCTTGATGGCGAGGCGGGGCACGCCGCGAGAGCGGCCCGAGCTTCGACTCGTACATCGCGACCAGGGTGGCCTCGTTCTGGCGCAGGTAGTCCCGGGCCTCGGCGTGGTCGGGGTCGACCTGGAGGATCTTCTCGATCATCTCCAGCGAGCCCGAGAAGTCGCCCGAGCGCGAACAGCTCCTTCGCCGCCTGCCATCCAGACGTCCACGTCCGTCTGGCGGCTGGCGGGCGGGCCGGGCGCCCTCGGCGGCACGAGCGGCCGGAGGTCGGACTTCTCGGCCACCGCGTCGAGGTCGAGCCCGCCCGTCGGCCTCGAGCACGATGGTCGCCGCCGTGGACGGCCCGTCGTCCCAGGGGGAGGGCGCGGCCTCGTCCTCCAGGGACGGGAGGCGGCGCGGCGGACGCGGCGAGCCGCTGGTCGACCGCGGGCCCTGCCGGCGGCGCGGCGCCACGGGTCGCCGGGGCGGGGCCGGCGGGCTCCGGCGCCTGCGCTTCGCCTGGCCCGAGCAGCGCAGGTAGGAGCGCGCCCGCGCGTTCGGCGGGTCGAGCTCGCAGCGCCTCGAGGAACGCGGCGCGCGCGGCCTCGCCCGCGCGCCCGCGAGCGTAGGCCTTCGATCCCGCCGGTCGAGCAGCTCGCGACGACGGCCACCGCTCACTTCCCCTCGCCGGCAGGCGCGCCGCGCGGCCAGCCCCTTGAAGAGCTGGAGGGTCCGCTCGAGCGCCTCGTCGACCGCGCTCAGCTCCGCGACGTCCCGCGCGTCGATGGCGGCGCGACCCGCGCCAGCACGCCCGGCCGCCTTCTGCACCGCGTCCTTGCCGAACCGGCGTCCGCTCGAGCGCCTCCTGCACCGCGGGCACGAGCGCCTCGATCTCGCCGATGACGGCCTGCGCGCGATCGCGCAGCCGCTCGAACTCGCCCGCCGTCGGCTTCCGCTCGAGCAGCTCGTCGAGGTGCTCGTCGAGGATCCGCCGCAGCTCCTCCTCGGTGAGGCCCGAGGTGGCGGTGACGGTGATGGACTGCTGCTGGCCGGTGTCGACGTCGCGCGCCGACACGCCGACGATGCCGTCGGCGCTGATGTCGAAGGTGACCTCGATCTCCACCTCGCCGCGCCGGGCCGGACGGATGCCGTCGAGGACGAACTCGCCCGAGCAGCTCGTTCTCGATGGCCTTGCTCGCTCTCGCCCTGCAGCACGGCGATGCGCACCGAGGTCTGGTTGTCCTGCACGGTGGTGAAGAGGTGGGTCTGGCTGGTCGGGACGGTGGTGTTCCGCGGGATGATGGTCTGGAAGTAGCCGCCCACCACCATGATGCCGAGGTTCTGCGGGGTGACGTCGAGGAGCAGGACCTCCTGCCCTTCGTGCTGCGGCGCGGCGAGCGCGTGGGCCTGGATGGCCGCGCCGAGCGCCACCACCTCGTCGGGGTGGACGCCGCGCGCAGGGCTCGCGCCCGAAGAAGTCCTTCACCGCCTTCTGCACGCGCGGCATGCGGGTCATGCCGCCCACCAGGAGCACCTCGCCCACCTGCGACGGGCGCACGCCCGCGTCCTTCAGGGTCCTCTCGGTCACCGCGATGCAGCGCTCCACCAGGTCCTTGGTGAGCTCCTCGAGCTTCTCGCGGGTGAGCTGCTTGTCGAGGTGGAGCGCCGCCTTCCCGTCCGCGCCCGCGACCAGGAACGGCAGGTGGATCGGCGCGCTCGGCGGCGCCGGAGAGCTCGCACTTGGCCTTCTCGGCGGCGTCCTGGAGCCGCTGCAGCGCCATCTTGTCCTGGCGCAGGTCGATCGCCCGCGTTCTCCTTCGCGAAGGCGAAGGTGAGCCAGTCCATGACCCGGCGGTCGAAGTCCTCGCCGCCCAGGTAGGTGTCGCCGCCGACCGCGACGACGTCGTAGACGCTCTTGCCGATGTCGAGGATGGAGACGTCGAAGGTGCCGCCGCCGAGGTCGAAGACCACGACCTTCTTCTCCATCTGCTTGCCGAAGCCGTAGGCGAGCGCGGCGCTGGTCGGCTCGTTGATGATGCGCAGCACCTCGAGCCCGGCGATGCGCCCGGCGTCCTTGGTGGCCTGCCGCTGGCCGTCGTTGAAGTAGGCCGGGACGGTGATGACCGCCTTCGTGACCGGGCGCCCGAACCAGGCCTCGGCGTCGGCCTTCAGCTCGGCGAGCACCAGCGCCGAGATCTCCGGGATCGACGACGGCACGGCCGCCCAGCATCGACCCGGACGTCGTTCCCCTCCGGCCCGGCGACGAGCTCGTAGGGCAGGACCTTGCGGGCGTCCTCGACCTCCTTCGAGCCCCAGCGCCGCCCGATGAGCCGCTTGGCGGCGTAGACGGTGTTCTCGGCGTTGGTGATGGCCTGCCGCTTGGCCAGCGGCCCCACCAGCCGCTTGCCGTTCTTGGCCACCGCCACGATCGACGGCGTGAGCGAGCTGGCCGCTCCGGTTGGGGATGACGCGCGGGACGCCGTCGCGCACGGTGGCGACCACCGAGTTGGTGGTGCCCGAGGTCGATGCCGATGACCGGGCTCGAGGTCGCTCATCCGAGGAAGCTCCAGCGCAGCTTCTTCAGCCGCTCCTTCGCGCCGCTCGAGCCGTCGGGTCGAGCTCGAGCGCGCGCTCGAGCGCCTTCTTCGCGTCCTTGCGATCGCCCTCGAGCTCGAGCACGAGCCCGAGCGCCTCGTGGGCGATGCCGCTGCGCGGCCCGGCCTGCAGGGCGGCGTCGGCGAACGACCTCGCCACGGCGACCTCGCCGAGCTGCACCGCGGCCTCGCCGCCTGCGCCGCCGACCGCGTGTGCGTCGGATCGGCCTCGAGGGCCTCGCGGAACGCGGCGAGCGCACCCGCGGCGTTCCCGAGCGCCTCGGCCTCGAGGCCCTTCTGGAAGTGCTCGGTGGCCTTGGCGAGGGAGGCCTTCTTCCTCGCCTCGGCGGCGAGCGCGGCGAGCTCCCGGTTCTGCGGATCCATCCCCTGGGCGAGCTGCAGATCGTTGGCGGCCTGGGCGAAGCGGTCGTCCGCCAGCGCCGCCTTGCCGCGCTGCAGGAGCTCGCTCACCCGCGCCGCCCGCGAGAGCAGCGGGTTCTGCCGCGCCAGCCGGGCGCGCCGCTCCTCCGCGCGCCGCTCGTCCTCGAGCTTGCGCGCCTCCGTGCGCGCGAACTCCTCGGGCGGCGCCGTGGCCCTCGCGTAGGCGGCGCGCTTCCGCCTCGTCCGCGAGCACGTCCCGCGCCTCGGTGAGCCGGCGGAAGACCCGCTCCAGCCGCGCCCGGTAGGAGCCCGAGCCGCTTGCCGGGATAGCGGTCGGGGTGGAAGACCTTCACCTGGTCGAGGTAGGCGGCCCTGGCGGCCGCGCAGGCCGCATTCCACGGGATGCCGAGCACCTCCCAGTGCGTCCAGCGCGCGAGGTGAGCGTCCGCGAAGAGGATCTGCTTGCGGCGCTCGATCTCGAGGTCGACGTCCTCGGACAGATCCGCGGGATTGAAGACGAAACCCTTGTAGCGATCGACGCTCACGCCCGCGGCACCCGCGCTCTTTCCAGGCCAGATTAGCGACGGGGGCCGCGCAGGGTCAACGCGGCCCGCGTCGAGCCCTACTTACCATGAGCCGAGGACATCGCCACGGGGCGTGCCCTAGCGGCCCGCGAGGAGGAACTCGAGGAGCGCCTTCTGGGCGTGGAGCCGGTTCTCGGCCTCGTCGAAGACGGCCGACTGCGGCCCCTCGAGGACCGCCTCCGCGATCTCCTCGCCCCGGTGCGCGGGCAGGCAGTGGAGGACGATGGCGTTCGGGTCGGCGCGCGCCATGAGCGCCTCGTCGACGATGAAGCCCGCGAACCGCCGCCGGCGCTCCTCGGCCTCGGCCTCCTGGCCCATGCTGGCCCAGACGTCGGTGTTCACGACGTGCGCGCCCTCGACCGCCTCGGCGGGCGTGCGGACGATCCGCGCCCTCGCCCCGGCGCGGGCGAGGAGCTCCGGGTCGGGGTCGTAGCCGGCCGGGCAGGCGATCCGCAGCTCGAACCCGAGCAGCGCGCAGGCCTCGAGCCAGCTGTTGGCCATGTTGTTGCCGTCGCCCACCCAGGCCACCGCGAGGCCGCCGCGCGAGAGCGCATCCGCGCCGAACCGCTCGGCGACGGTGAGCAGGTCGGCCAGCACCTGGCAGGGGTGGGAGGCGTCGGTGAGCGCGTTCACCACCGGGACGTCGGCGAAGCGGGCCATCTCCTCGAGCTTGTCGTGCTCGAAGGTCCGGACCACGAGCGCGTCGAGGTAGCGGGAGAGCACGCGGGCGGTGTCGCGGATGGGCTCGCCGCGCCCGAGCTGCGTGTCGCGCGGCGAGAGCATCATCGCGTTGCCGCCGAGCTGGTAGGCGGCCACCTCGAAGGAGACCCGGGTGCGGGTGGAGGCCTTCTCGAAGACCAGGCCGATCGTCATGCCGCTCGAGCGGGCGCGGCCCGCCCTTGCCGAGGAGCTTCCACTCGGCGGCGCGCTCGAGGAGCTCGAGCAGCTCGGCCCGGTCGAGGTCGGTGAGGCGGAGGAAGTCGCGCTTCGTGCGTGTCGTCCGTGCCATGTCAGCTCTCAGCTGCTTCGCCGGCGCCGCGGCGAGAGCCGCCGCGAGCCGCTCGACCGCGAGGTCGGCCTCGGCGGCGGTGAGGGTGAGCGGCGGCGCGAGCCGGAGCACGTCGTCGCCGATGGCGTTCACGAGCAGGCCGCGATCGCGCGCGCCCTTCATCACGTCGCCGGCTGCGACGCCCCGCAGGATCACGCCGAGCAGCATCCCGCGGCCGCGGACCCGCTCCACCCGGCCGGACGACGGAGCCGCTCGAGGCTGGCCCGGAGCCGCGCGCCGACGTCCCGCGACCGCTCGAGGAGCCCGCCGCGCAGCTCCCGCAGCACGGCGAGCGCCACCGCAGAGCCCAGCGGGTTGCCGCCGAAGGTGGAGCCGTGGCTGCCCGGGCGTGAGGTGGGTCCCCACCTCCTCGCTCGCGAGCAGCGCGCCGATGGGGAAGCCGTCGCCGAGCGCCTTCGCGACCGACATGAGGTCGGGCGTCACCGAGGTCCACTCGTGGGCCCACATCTTGCCGGTGCGCCCCATGCCGGTCTGGACCTCGTCGAGGCAGAGCAGCACGCCCTTCCGGCGCGTGAGCTCCCGGGCCGCCTCCAGGTAGCCATCCGGGGCGGGGATCACGCCCGACTCGCCCAGGATGGGCTCGACGATGAAGGCGGCGGTCCGTCGCGTCGAGGGCCGCCTCGAGCGCGGCGACGTCGCCGAAGGGGACGTGGCGCACGCCGGGCACGAGCGGCTCGAAGCCGTGCTGGTACTTCTCCTGTCCGCCGGCGGTCAGCGTGAAGAGGGTGCGCCCGTGGAAGGAGTCCTTGCACGCGACGATCTCGTTCCGCTCCGGGTGGCCGAGGTCGGCGTGGTACTTGCGCGCGAGCTTGAGCATGGCCTCGTTCGCCTCGGCGCCGCTGTTGCAGAAGAAGACGCGGCGGGCGAACGGGGTGACGGCGAGGAGCGCCTCGGCGAGCTCGATCTGCCGCGGGATGAAGTAGTGGTTCGAGACGTGCCAGAGCGTCGCGCGCCTGCTCCTCGAGCGCGCGCACGAGCGGCGGGGTGGCAGTGGCCGAGCGCGTTCACGGCGACCCCGCCGAGGAAGTCGAGGTACTCCTTCCCGTCGGCGTCCCACACGCGCACGCCCTCGCCGCGCACGAGCGCGATGGGCTGCTGCCGGTAGTTGGGGGTGAGCGCCCGCTGCGCGCGCTCGGCCCACGCGGCGTTGCCGTTCATGGCGCGCTTATAGCACGGGATCAAAGGATGTACCGCGAGAGGTCCTCGTCCGTCGCGATCCCCTCGAGGCGGCTCCGCACGTACGCCGCGTCCACCACGATGCGCTGCCCCCGCAGGTCGGCGGCGTCGAACGACAGCTCGTCGAGGAGCCGCTCCATCACCGTGTGGAGCCGGCGCGCTCCGATGTTCTCCATCCGCTCGTTCACCTCGGCGGCGATGCGCGCGACCTCCTCGATCGCCTCGTCGCGGAACTGCACGTCGACCCCCTCCGTCGCGAGCAGCGCCGTGTACTGCCGCACCAGCGAGCTGCGCGGCTCTTTCAGGATCCGGACCAGGTCGGCGCGCGTCAGCGGCTCGAGCTCGACCCGGATCGGGAAGCGCCCCTGCAGCTCGGGGATGAGGTCGGAGACCTTGGCGACGTGGAACGCCCCGGCCGCGATGAAGAGGACGTGGTCGGTCTTCACGACGCCGTACTTGGTCGTGACGTTCGAGCCCTCCACGATGGGCAGCAGGTCGCGCTGGACGCCGCCCCGCGACACGTCGGGCCCGTGGGCGGCGTCGCGGCCGGCGATCTTGTCGATCTCGTCGATGAAGACGATCCCGGCGTTCTGGGCGCGATCGAGCGCCTCGCGCACGACGCGCTCCATGTCGACCATGCGGGAAGCCTCGTCCTGGGTCAGCAGCTCGAGCGCTTCCTTCACCTTGAGCCGCCGCTTCCGCTTCTTCGCGCCGCCGCCGAGCATCGACAGGATCGGGTTGTTCCCGATCGACTGCATCATGTCCTGGAGCCCCTGGGCCATGTCCTCCGTCCCAGGCCCCATGAACGGCATCACCGGCATCGTCTTCTCGGCGACCTCCACCTCGACCATGTCGTCGTCGAGGGTGCCCGCGCGGAGCTGCGCGCGCGCCTTGTCCCGGTTGCCGGGCGCGCCGCTCGCCGCGCCCTCCGCCTCGCCCTCGCCGCGCACCCGGGCGACGGCGCTGCGGAACCCGAGCCCGAAGCCGGACGCGTACCCGAGCGCGTCGAGCACCTTCTCCTCGGCGGCCTCGCGCGCCCGCTCGCGGAGCTTCTCCGTCTCCTCCTCCTTCACGAGCTTGACGGCCGCCTCCACGAGGTCGCGGATCATCGAGTCCACGTCGCGCCCCACGTAGCCGACCTCGGTGAACTTGGACGCCTCGACCTTCACGAACGGCGCGCCGGCGAGGCGCGCCAGCCGCCGCGCGATCTCGGTCTTTCCGACGCCCGTCGGGCCGATCATCACGATGTTCTTGGGAAGGATGTCGTCGCGGAGATCGGCGGCGACCTTCTGCCGGCGCCAGCGGTTGCGGAGCGCGATCGCCACCGCCCGCTTCGCCCGCCCCTGGCCCACCACGTACCGATCCAGCTCTGCGACGATCTCCTTCGGAGAGAGCTCCTGGGGCTTCGCCATGGCTGCTAGAGCTCCTCGACCGTGAGGTTCGCGTTCGTATAGATGCAGATGTCCGCGGCGATCCGGAGCGCCTCCTCGGCGATCTGCCGGGCGCCGAGAGGCGAGTGGGCGAGGAGCGCCCGCGCCGCGGCCAGCGCGTAGGGTCCGCCCGACCCGATGGCCACCGCCCCGCCGCCGGCGATGACGTCGGGCTCGATGACGTCGCCCGCGCCGGAGAGGACGAGGACGTGCTCGCGGTCGGCGACGACGAGGAGCGCCTCCAGCCGCCGCAGCATCCGATCGGTCCGCCACTGCTTCGCGAGCTCGACGGCGGCGCGCGGCAGCGAGCGCGCGTGCTCCTTCAGCTTCTTCTCGAACAGCTCGAACAGCTGGAAGGCGTCCGCGGTCGCGCCCGCGAACCCCGCGAGCACCGAGCCCTCGGCGAGCCGGCGCACCTTGCGGGCGGTCGCCTTCATCACCGTCTTGTCGATCGTCACCTGGCCGTCGCTCGCGATCACGACCTTCCCATCGCGGCGCACGCAGAGGACGGTCGTACCGTGGGCGCTTTTCATGGATGGATGGGTAGCGCGGCGCGACGCGTCAGGCAACGGCGTTCGCGCTCACCGCGCCCTCGGGTGCGCCCGGTCGTACACCTCGGCGAGGCGCTTCCAGTCGAGGTGGGTGTACCGCTGCGTGGTCGAGAGCGAGGCGTGCCCGAGCAGCTCCTGGATCCCGCGCAGGTCGGCGCCGTTCCCGAGGAGGTGGGTCGCGAAGGAGTGCCGCAGCACGTGCGGGTGCACGTGGCGAGGCAGCCCGGCGGCGAGCACCCAGTGCGCGATCCTGCGGGCGACCGAGCGCGTGGAGAGGCGACCGCCGCGCGAGTTCAGGAACAGCGCACCACGGCCGGCGCGCGAGGGCGCGGCCAGGGCGGGGCGGCCGCCGTCCAGGTATCGCCGCAGCGCCTCGGCCGCGGAGCTCCCGAACGGGACGATCCGCTCCTTCCGGCGCTTCCCGAGCACGCGCACGAGCCGCTCGGCGAGGTCCACGTGCGCGACGTCGAGGCCGGTGAGCTCGGATACGCGCAGGCCGCTCCCGTAGAGCAGCTCGAGAAAGGCTCGGTCGCGGAGCGCGAGCGGACCGCCCGCCTGCGGCGGCGCCTCGACGAGAGCGGCCGCCTCCTCCTCGGGGAGGACCTGCGGCAGGCGCTTCGGCTTGCGCGGGCTCGCGACCGCGCGCGCCGGGTTTCCGGGAGCAAGCCGCTCGCGCACGAGGAATCGGTAGAAGGAGCGGAGCGTCGAGAGCTTTCGGCCGAGGCTCGCCGCGCCGGCCGTCGCCGCCGCCCCCGCGATGAACCCGCGGACCAGCGCGGGCGAGGACGGGACGATGGGCGCTCCCTGCCCTGCCAGGAATGCGGCGTACTGCGACAGGTCGGCGAGGTAGGCGCGGACGGTGTGGGCGGAGGCGCGCCGCTCGGTCTCGAGGTGCGCTGTGAAGCGCTGGACCTCGGGAGGGAGCGCGGTCACGTCGAGCGGCATCGACGGGGAGCGTGCCACCGGAGGGGCCCCGCCGCGAGTTCCTGGACGTGGACCTGGACTTGGACCTGGTCGTGGTCGTGGTCGTGGACCTAGTCCTAGACCTGGACCTAGACTTGGTCCTAGACCTCGTCCTGGTCGAAGTCGAAGTCGAGGTCGAGGTCCACGTCCACGTCCACGTTGCGCGGCTACCTCGGCAATTCCGCCACGTACACGCCCGCCCGCTTCGCATGGGCGACGATGTACGCGACCCGTCGGGAGTCCGGCCCAAGGAATCGGGCCGAGCCGGGCAGGACGGCGGTGTCGATCGACGTCATCTTTCCCTGCTCCCACACCCCGATGTCGAGCGCGACCATGTCCATCCGCTGCCAGCCGACGAGGAGCCGGCCCGGGTCGCGCGGGTCGAACTCGAAGCTCTTCACCCCCTGCGCGATCACCTCGGGCTTCGCGCCAGGCGCGAGCCCCGCCGCGGCGACGCGCTCGAGATCGCAGGCCTCCGCGTTCCGCACGCAGCGCGTCCGGTAGTAGAGCCACCGGCCATCCGGCGAGAACGCGAACCCGAACGCGCCCTGCGCGACGGGGCTCGGCTTCGCGCCGGCCGGACCGTCCACCGCGATCACGGCGAGGTCCACCGAGTATCCGCCGCGCGTCGTGTGCTGCAGGAAGGCCACGTGCTTTCCGTCGGGAGAGATCTCGAGCTCGGAGACGTTCTGGGCGAAGGAGCGTGGCGCGACGCCCTGCCCCCCCACCCCGAGCACCCCGGAGCGGACCCGCGGGTCGTACTTCTCGAGCCACGCGAGCCGCGGCGCGCCCTTCGCCCAGCGGAACTCGCCCACCTCACGGGCGAGGATCCTGTCCTTCTGCCCCGGCGCGCCCAGGTGCAGGTTCCCCTGCTTCCCCGGCACGACGTCGGCGACGAACGCCACGGTCTTCCCGTCGGGGCCGAACGCGAAGGTTCGTGCGCCGCGCCCGAGATCGACCGCCGCGATCCTGTCGCCGGTGGGGACGAGCTTCAGGGCGGAGCCGTCCTTCTCCTGGACCGTGTAGGCGAAGTACGCGCTCCCCGGCCCGAAGCCGTAGTCGCCGACCTGGCCGTGCTCGAACGGGCGCGCCTCCTTCAGCTCGCAGCCCGCCACGAGGAGCTGCCCGCCCGCACCGTACGCGCGGCGCGCCACGAGTCGCACGACCGCGCCGCCCGCTCCTCCGCAGCTCGGGAACTCCGCCGGAGCGAGATCGAAGCTCGCCACCTGGTCGGCGCCCGCCACCGCGCGCGGCGCCGCATCCGCGGGGAGCATCACCGACAGTCTTCCCCCCGCGACCAGCCCGAGCTCCCCGTGCGCGCCGAACCCGTGGAAGGTCACCCCCTGGGCGAGCGGACGCGCCGCCCCGTCGCGCCAGAGCACGAGCGTGCCGGCGGCGTTCGCGTGGTCGTAGTCCGCGAGGGCGAGGAGCGCCTTCCCGCCCGGGCTCCAGGCGATGCCATGCGGCAGGGTCGTGACGCCAGCGGCGATCTTCGTCGCCTCTCCGCCGGCCGCGGCGGCGACGCGCAGATCGCAGCGCGCCGTCTGGGGTGGGAGGAACTGCGCCTTCACCTCCTGACAGCCGTCCAGAAATGCGAGGAGCGCGCCGTCCGGCGACGCCTGGAGCGCTCGGGCCGCCCCGGCGTGAACGAGCCGACCGCGCCCCGCGGGCGCATCGCTCGGCTTCCCGGGCGCGCACGCGAGGGTCAGGGCGAGGGGGAGGAGCGCGACGCTTCCGGTGGTTCGAATGCGAGCCACGGCTCGATCTCCTTGCGCGCCCGCTCCGCGTGCGCCTCCTTGCGCGCGGCCTTGCCGCGGTGGCGCGCCGGTCAAGCGGCGGGAAGAGCGCGAAGACCACGTTGGTCGGCTGGTAATCGTACCCCGGCGGGATGGGCCTCGCCGGTGAGGTGGCGGTGCAGCGCCCCCGATCGCGGTGGCGGGCGGGGGCGGCCGGAACGGGCCGCCCGGCGAGCCGGTCGAGGATGGCGCGCGCCGCGAGGAGGCCGCAGGCGGCCGACTCGACGTACCCCTCGACGCCGGTGATCTGGCCGGCGAGGAACAGGTGCGGGCGCTCGCGCACCGAGAGGTCGGGCGCGAGCACGCGCGGCGCGTCGACGAAGGTGTTCCGGTGGATCTGGCCGAGCCGCAGGAACTCGGCCCTGGCGAGGCCCGGCAGAAGCGTGCGGAAGATGCGGCGCTGCTCGGGCCAGGTGAGCCGCGTCTGGAAGCCCGACCAGGTTCCAGGCGGTCCCGGCGACGTCCTCGCGGCGGAGCTGCACCACCGCGTACGGCCGCCGCCCGGTGCGCGGGTCCTCGAGCCCGACCGGCTTCATCGGGCCGTGCGCGAGCACCTCCGCGCCGCGCTCCGCCATCACCTCGATCGGGCAGGCAGCCCTCGAAGTAGCGCGGCTCCTCGAAGGCGTGCGGCGCCACCTTCTCGCCCGCGACGCAGCGCCTCGACGAAGGCGCGGTACTGCGGCTCGTCGAGGGGGAGGTTCAGGTAGTCGTCGCCGCTCGCCCTTGCCCTAGCGCGACGCGCGCGTAGGCGATCGTCCATGTCGATCGAGTCGGCGGAGACGATCGGCGCGATGGCGTCGTAGAAGTGGAGGCCGCGCACCGGCGAGCGGCCGCGAGCTCGGCGGCGAGCGGCGTCGCTGGTGAGCGGCCCGGTCGCGACCAGCGCCAGGCCCGGGCGGCGGCGGCAGCGCCGTCACCTCCTCGCCGCCGCAGCGTCACGCCAGGGGCGCCCTCGAGGCGCGTCGCGTCACCAGCGCGCTGAACGCGCTCGCGGTCGACCGCCAGCGCGTCGCCCGGCCGGGACCCGCGTCGCGTCGGCGGCGGCGAGGACGAGGCTCCCGAGCCGGCGCAGCTCCTCGTGCAGCAGGCCGACGGCGTTCGCGGGGTTGTCGGAGCGGAGCGAGTTGGAGCAGACCAGCTCGGCGAGGCCGTCGAGCACGTGCGCCGGCGAGCGGCGACGCGGCTTCATCTCGCAGCAGGTCACGACCTCGACGCCCGCGCGGGCGAGCTGCCAGGCCGCCTCGCTGCCGGCCAGCCCGCCGCCGATGACCGTCACCTGGTGCCGAATCGTCACGTCACGCCCTCTGCCGTCGCCCTGGCGGCCGGCCGAGCCCGCGCTTACCGTACCCGAGTCACATTGCGTGGCCGCCACAGGGGTGGGTGCGCACATTCTGCCGCGGGCGCGCCCAGCCGCCCGGCATGGCGGCGCTGGTTGGGGGGCGCCGGGGACGGGCGCGCTCCATGTATCGCTGTGGGGAAAGGATCGCAACGTGAGCGACAAGAACCCGGAGACGCTGAAGGCCGAGCTGCAGCGGCGGCGCCGCGTCATCCTGGAGACGAGCCGCCGTGCCGACGCGGAGATCGACGCCCTGCGCGCCGCGGAACGCGATCCCGAGTTCGAGGAGGGGGCGCAGTCCGAGCACGAGCAGTTCACGCTCGCGCGGCTGTCGGAGACCCAGCGCCGCGAGATCCTGCCAGATCGACGCCGCCATCGCGCGGCTGGACGCCGGCGAGTACGGCATCTGCCGTGACTGCGACCAGGAGATCGATCCGCGCCGGCTCGCCGCGCTGCCCTACGCGCTGCTCTGCACCGAGTGCGCGTCGCGCCGCGAGCGCACCCCGGGTACGGTCGCGCAGGAGCCGCCGACGCTGTAGGACGGAAGCGACGCGGGCGCGCGACGAACGAGAAGCGGAGGCGCACCTGAGTGGTGGTGCCGCGGCTGCGCCGCGGCGTGTTCCGCGGCCTGAAGGCCGCGGTGTCATCAGTCGTTCTTCATCACCATGAACTTGTACTCGCCGAGCTCCGCCTGGCCGGCGGTGTACAGGACCTCCATGAGCGTCCGGTAGGGGATCTTCTTGTCGGCGACGACGTTGATGCGACCGGTGAACGGCGCGGTCTTGTTGTACTGGGCGATGTACTTCTGCTTGTCGACCTCCTTCTTGAGCGCGTCGTAGACCGCGCCGACGTAGAAGGCGTCCGCCCGCCCGCCGTCCTTCGCCGCCGCCGGGATGAGCCCGCCCTGCACGTCCGCGACCTTGCGGTCGTTCACCGCGACCTCCTTCATCGAGACGGTGACGGTGATGTTCTCCTGCGGGTGGAGCTGGGTCGTGGACTGCGGGATCGTCGAGGTCCGCGCTCATGTTCACGTTGATCGTGGACGCCTGGTACGACTTGAGGAGGAACACCAGGATGATGGTCATCATGTCCATCATCGCGACGATGTTGAGCTCGCTGGATCTCGCCCTGCGCCTCGCGCGCCTTGCGCCGCGCGCGGCGGTAGTCGCGCGCGTCCTTCTCTCGCCGGAGCTGCTCGCGGTGTCGGCTGGTGGTCGGGGCGGTCGGCATCGGCTCACCCGATCGAGCGACAGCGAGACGTCGAAGAAGAGCGGCTTGCGCTCGCTCTTGCCGTCTGCGCGCTTCGGACGCTCACCTCGCGGCAGGCGTCCATCGTCTGGATCAGGACGTCGTAGACGACCGTCCGGATCGGCCGACGAGGATCACCGCGGTCTCGTTCGGAAACTGCTCCTTGATCCTCCTCATCTGCTCCGAGAGCGCGGCGTAGTCGTACTTGCCGTCGCGGAGCGGGATGGTGGGCGGCCGCGTCGGCGTCGGGCACGTGGAGCGTCCGCGCCGAGCACGCCGCCGGCGCCGGCGACGTAGAAGCCCTGACGCCCGATCGCGACGGTGAGGAGCAGCCTGGGCTGGTCTCCTCGGCTGCGGCCGCGCGCCTCGCCCCCGATCCTGGGGGCGGAGACGTTCAGCACGCCGAGGCGTGATGAGCCCCGTCATGCTGAGGAGCATGAACATGACGAGGTTCACGACGACGTCGAGGTACGGGACGATGTTGAGCTCGCCCACGTGCTCGTCATCGCGGACCCGGCGCCGCATGCAGGTTCCTGCCTCGCGCCGCGTCGGAGCGACTAGCCGCGCGCGACTCGAGCGGGTTGGTCTCGCCCGCGCCGCGCCGCGCCAGCATGTTCTCGAGCGCGGAGCGCGTTGTACTCGATCTCGTCGATCATCGCCTTCGCCTTCGAGGTGAGCAGCAGGTGCGCGACGATGCAGACCACCGCGATGGTGAGGCCGAACGCGGTGTTGTTCATGGCCTCGGAGATGCCCTTCGAGAGCATGAGCTGCTTCATCTCGGGGCTGGCGGCGCCGAGCGACTTGAAGGTGCCGATCAGGCCGGTGATGGTGCCGATGAGGCCGACCAGGGTGGCGATGTTGGCGAGCGACCAGAGCGACGCGATCCGCTTCGAGACTGGCGGGCGTCACCTCGAGCACCGCCTCCTCGAGCGCCCGCGCCACCTCCTGCTCGCCGCGGTTGGCCCGCGGTCAGGCCGGCGCGCGACGACCTGCGACAGCGCCGCGTTCGGCGCCGCGTCGCAGAGCTTCACGGCGCGGTCGACGTTGCCCGACAGGATGAGCTTCTGGACCTGGCTCCATGAACGGCGGCGCGTTCAGGTTGAGCTTGAACGCGAGCACGATGACCCGCTCGACGATGATCGCGATCGCGACGGCGCTCGTCGCGACGTTCACGAACATGAACGGGCCGCCCTCCTTGAAGAATTCGGCCAGCGTCTGGATCATCTCGTACCTCGGGCGAATTGGGTACCAAGGGGCCGGCGGCAGGTCAAGGCGGGGGGCCCCGGCTCACGCGCTCTGCTGCTGCGGCGCCTCGCGCCGGTAGTCGCACTCCTTGTTCGGGCAGGCGACGAACGGGCCGGTCCGCTTCGAGTACTTGTCGAGCAGGTAGGCGCTGCCGCACGTCGGGCAGGGCTCGTTCCGCGGCCGGTCCCACGCGACGAAGTCGCACTTCGGGTACGAGGAGCAGCCGTAGAACGTGCGACCGCGGCGCGAGCGCTTCTCGCTGATGTATCCGCCGCAGCTCTTCGGGCAGGTGACGCCGATGGAGAGCGGCTTCGTCCCCTTGCAGTCCGGGTAGCGCGTGCAG
The DNA here is from genome assembly GCA_963721145.1 of uncultured delta proteobacterium. Lineage (GTDB taxonomy): Bacteria > Myxococcota > Myxococcia > Myxococcales > Anaeromyxobacteraceae > Anaeromyxobacter. Next base: position 214,681 of record CAVRIC010000003.1, read on the forward strand.
GCGAGGAACCGCCCGAAGCGGCCGCGCTTCATCACCATCGCGGCGCCGCAGTCCGGGCACTTGTCCTCCACCGGGATCTCCTCCTCCTTCACCGGGACGATCTTCTCGTCCTCGCGCCGGAAGTTCATGGTGTTCCGGCACTCCGGGTATCCCGGGCAGGCGAGGAACTCGCCGTTGCGGCCCCACTTGATGACCATCTTGTGCGCGCCGCACTTCTCGCAGATCAGGTCGGTCTCGATCGCCTGGGCCTTGACGTTCCGCATCTGCTCGTCGGCCTTGGCGAGGTCCTCCTTGAAGCTCTCGTAGAACTCCGAGAGGACCGTCTGCCAGCGCGCGTTCCCCTCCTCGATGTCGTCGAGCTTCTCCTCCATGCCCGCGGTGAACGCGACGTCCATCTCGCGCGGGAAGGCGCGGACGAGCTCGTCGGTCACGAGCAGGCCGAGGTGGGTCGGCTTGAAGTTCTTCTCCGCCTTCTCGACGTACGTCTTCTCCTGGATCGTCTCGAGGATCGCGGCGTACGTGGAGGGCCGGCCGATCCCGCGCTGCTCCATCTCCTTCACGAGCGAGGACTCGTTGTAGCGCGGGGGCGGCTGCGTGAAGTGCTGCTCGGGGTGGAGCTGGACGAGGCGGAGCTCCTCGCCGCTCTCGAGCGGCGGGAGCTGCCGCTCCTCGTTCTTCTTGTCGCCGTTCCGCTCCGCGTCGTCCTTCTTGTCTTCCTCGGCGCCCGCCTCCTCCTCCGGCGGCTTCGCGCCGTACACGGCGAGGTAGCCGGGGAACTTGAGGATCGACCCGGTCGCCCGGAACGTCGCGCGCGGCGTCGAGGTGCCTCCACCTCCGGCTCCGGCCCGCGCGCCGGCGGAGCCGTCGCACTCCGCGGCGATGTCGGCAGCGGTCTGGTCGTACACGGCCGGGACCATCTGGCAGGCGACGAAGCGGTTCCAGACGAGCTCGTAGAGCCGGTACATGTCCCGCTCGCCCATCTGTTCGAAGAAGGGGGCGACGCGCTCCGGCGTCCACTGGAGGTCCGTCGGGCGGACCGCCTCGTGCGCCTCCTGGGCCGACTTCGCCTTCGTCTTGTAGACGTTCGGCGTCTCGGGCAGGTGGTCCTTGCCGTAGCGCGCGGCGATGTGGACGCGGGCGGCGTCCACCGCCTCCGTCGAGAGCCGCACCGAGTCGGTGCGCATGTAGGTGATGAGGCCGACCGGTCCTCGTCGCCCAGCTCGACGCCCTCGTAGAGCCGCTGCGCGAGGGTCATCGTCTTCTTCGCGGTGAAGCCGAGGCGGTTGGCCGCCTCCTGCTGCAGCTTCGCGGTGGTGAACGGGCGGCGGGGGGTTCCGGCGCCGCTCCTTGCGATCGACCGTCTGGACGACGAAGCGGGACCGCTCCACGTCGGCCTGGAGCCGCCTTCGTGGTCGCCTCGTCCTTCAGGTCCGCCTTCTGCCCGTCGATCTTGGAGAGCTTCGCGCGGAACTCGGGTGGCAGCCGGGCGGCGAGGTCGGCGTCGAGCGTCCAGTACTCCTCCGGCTTGAACGCCTCGATCTCGCGCTCGCGCTCGACGACGAGCCGGACCGCGACCGACTGTACGCGGCCGGCGGAGAGGCCGCGGCGGACCTTCTTCCAGAGGATGGGGCTGATCTGGTACCCGACGAGCCGGTCGAGGATCCGGCGCGCCTGCTGCGAGTCGAACTTCTTGCGGTCGAGGTCGATCGGGTGCTCGATCGCCTTCTGGATCGCGTTCTTCGTGATCTCGTTGAAGAGGACGCGGCGCACGCGTGCGTCGCCACCCTCCGCACCGAGCTCCTCGGAGATGTGCCAGGCGATCGCCTCGCCCTCGCGGTCGGGGTCGGTCGCGAGGAAGACGCGCGCCGCGCCCTTCGCCGCCCGCTTGATCTCCGAGAGGACCTTGGCCTTGCCCTTGATGACGTCGTACTCGGGCGTGAACCCCTTCTCGATGTCGACGCCCATCTTGGACTTCGGCAGGTCCTTCACGTGACCGACCGAGGCGCGGACGTCGAATGAACGGCCGAGGTACTTCTTGATGGTCTTCGCCTTGGCCGGGGACTCGACGATGACGAGGCTCGTTCCGCCGTCGCCCTTGCGGGCGCGCTTCGGAGCGGCGGGGGCCTTCCCCGCCCGTGCGGCCTTCGGCTTCTTCGCGTTCGCCGCAGTGTCCGTCGTCGCCTTCGCCATTCGATCTCCTGTCAGTTCCGGCGGAGAAAGTACTGGCCCGGCCGCTGCTCGCACAAGCCCTGGACCTCGAGCGCGAGCAGTCCGGCGAGCGCGGCGCCCGGCGCGAGCCGCGCGGCGCGGGCCACCTCGTCGGCGTGCCGAGGGCGCCGGACGAGCGCGGCGAGCAGCGCGGACTCGTCCGGCCCCAGCGCGGGCAGCGCCAGCTGGCGCTCCGGTGGGGCGTCGAGCCCGAGCGTCGCGAGCACGTCTTCCGCCGACGCTGCGATCCGAGCGCCGCCCCGCAAGAGCGCGGTGGTCCCGGCCGAGAGCGGATCCCGCACGTCGCCCGGCACCGCGAGGACGGGGACGCCCTGCGACTTCGCCCACGCCGCGGTGATGAGCGCGCCGCTCCCCGCGCCGGCACGCACCACCACGACCGCCTCGGAGAGCCCGGACACGATCCGGTTCCGGCGGGGGAAGTGCTGCTTCAGCCCCGGCGCACCGTCCTCCTGCTCGGAGAGGAGCGCACCGCCCGTCTCCAGGATCCTGCTCGAACAGGCCGCGGTTCCGGGCGGGGGACGCGACGTCCACTCCCGTGCCGAGCACCGCGACGGTGTGGCCCCCCGCGTCGAGCGCCGCTTCGTGCGCCGCGGCGTCGATCCCGAGAGCTCCGCCCGACACGATGGACAGGCCTGCCCGCGCCAGCCCTGCGACGATCGAGCGCGCCAGGTCGATGCCGTACTCGTCCGGGAACCGCGACCCGACGACCGCGACGCGCCGCGCGTCCCCGAGCGATCCCCGGAGCCGCAGCGCCTCCGGCCGCTCGGGAATCGCCGAGAGCGCGTCGGGGTACTGGCCGTCGCCCGGCCGGATGGTGCGCGCCGACTTCATGAAGCGGGGGCATATACCGGCGGGGTGACAGCCGGTCAAGGCAGCGCCGAGCATCGAGCGTGCGCGGTCCGGGCGGCCGGACGGGCGAGGCACCCTAGTTTCCGCCGGCCCCGGCGTCCGGGCGCATCTCCACGCGATCGCCGATCAGCAGCTCCTTCAGGCTGCGCATCACGAGGGCGGCGGACGCCCGCTCCTTCACGTCCACCACGAGGAGGTTCCCGACGGGCTCCGCGGGCAGGTCCGAGTCCCAGGTCGGCGCGCGGGGATCCGTCCCGTACTGGTCCCCCGAGCGGAACACCGTGAAGACGTTCCCCTCCTCGACGCCGTCCTTCTCTCCCTTGTCCAGGAAGACGATGTGGTTCTCGCCGAGCATCGTGACCACGTCCACCTGCGCGGCGATGATCCGGCCCACGAGCTCCTGCCGGTTGGGCTTCCGGTCGATCGGGCGGAAGAACTTCTGCGTCCACGGGCCGAGCATGGCGCCGCGCTCGATGGGCTCGAGGGACTGCGCGATCACCAGCGTGGCGGCGCGGTCCTCCGTCGCGACGACCTTGGCGGCGCCGAGCACCGCCGACTGGTAGCCGAAGAGCTCCTTCGTGATCGGGTGGTAGATCGGCCGCTCCGTCCGGTAGATGACGTACGTCTCCCCGACCTTCACGTCGGCCGGCTTGTCGAACGTCGCGTAGGCGCGGTCGAGCGAGCTCAGCATCAGCTTCTCCTCGAACGCGGCGCTGATCGAGCCGGACTCGGCGAGCTCCCGCGGCGTGACGAAGGTGTCGCGGCGCGCGAACTTCCCGCGCGACGTGACCTGCCCGATCTTGTACGGCCCGGCCACCGCGACGGTGTCCGAGTCCTCGACCGGCGCGGGCGCCTTCATGTCGGCGCGCGTCAGGTCCTCGAGCTCCTTCACGGGCTCGGCGTCGTCCTCGGCCTCGGCCTGTGCAACCGGCAGATCCGGCCCGCCGGGCACCGGCTCGACGCGCGTGGGCGCCTCCTCGGCGGCGGGATAGAACTTGAGGACGTTGCCCGGGTAGATCCAGTGCGGGTTCGAGATGTCTGGGTTGTACGACCAGATCTTGGGCCAGTACCAGGGGTTGTTGAGGAAGCGGCCCGAGAGATCCCAGAGCGTGTCGCCGGACCGGACCGTGTACGTGTCCGGCGGCGGCACCGCGCCGCTGCCCGCCTGGCCTGCCTTCGCGGTCGGCTCGAGCGGCTCGATCCCGAGCGCCGCGTCGTCCGGCGGCGACCGCTCGGCGGGCGCGGCCTGCACGTCGGGGGCGGTCGGGCCCAGGGCGGCACTGCCCGGGGCCGGGGCCACCCCGCCGGCCGCCGACGGCGGCGGACCGCCGTTCATCGGGCGGCCCTGCGCCAGGGCCAGCGCGGGGACGAGCGCCAGGAGAGCGACCACGTTCGTGCGGATCATGGACTGCTCCTTGCCGGACCTTCCGGCGATTCGCCGGTGCGTCCGGAGAGGGTGGCGAGGCGGGTCCCGGCGCGCTCGGCGGCGGAAGTCCTCGGGAACTCGGACACGAGCCGCTCCAGCAGGCGGCGCTCGGCATCGCGCGCCCCGCGCCGCGACTCGCACCAGGCGAGCCGCTCGAGGGCGTCGCTCATGGCGTCGCCGGCCGGGTACTCGTCGGCTGCACGACGCGCAGCCCCGCACGCGGCCTCGGCGCGCCCGGCCTCGACCCAGGCCACGGACGCCTCGACGAGCGCGTTGTCCGCGGAGGGGTGGCGCGGGTAGCGCAGCGCGAACTCCTCGAGGGCACGAGCGCGGTCGCCGCCCGCGCGCTGTCGAGCCCGCTTGAGCTCGCTGTCCGCGTCGGCGGCCAGATCCCGGTGGTTGCGACGCGAGAGCGCCTCGAGGCGCTCGGGGTCCGGCTCCGCGATGGGAACGGAGGTGGACACCGGCGGCGGCGTGCGTGCGGACCGCGCGGTGGGCTCGACCCGTACGACGGCGAGGTCCGGCGGGATCACGGGCGTCTTCTCCGGCTCGTCCTTCGCAGGCGCAGCGGAGCGGGCCAGGCGCGTCGAGAGGACCTCGACGCGTGCGCCGAGCGCTTCCACCTTGCGGGACGAGATCCTCATTGTCCTTCCGGAGCGAGCGCACCTCGGCCCGCAACGTGTCCATGTCCCGGCGCGCGGCGTCACCACCCCCCGCGCAGCCGACGAGGAGCAGGAGCGCCGCGGAGGCCTCTCGCGCGCGATTCCTCAAGACTCGGAAAAGTCTAGGTGAGTCTGGGATTTCGTCAAGGAAGGGGCCCCCCGGCGCGTGGGTGCCCGTGGGGCGATGAAGGCCATCTGGCGGCCTGTCTTGCCGGCGTCCCGGCGGTGCGAGAAGAACAGCGCGCGCTCACAGCTCGTGCACCGGCCGACGATCTCGATGCGGTCCTCGCGGAGCCCCGCCTCGACGAGGACCCGCGCGTTCGCCCGCCAGAGATCGAGCTTCGGCCCCTCGCGGGCCGCGACGGCAGCGGAGCCGAGCTCGCGCTCGAACCGCGCCAGGAGATCCTCCGAGACCACGTAGCAGCAGGGCCCGATGGACGGCCCGACGGCCGCGAGGAGGTCTGCCGCCGCGGCCCCGCTGTCGTGCGCGAGGGCGGCGACCGCCGCGCCCGCGACGCGGGCGAGGGTGCCGCGCCAGCCCGCGTGGACCGCCGCGACCGCCCCCGTGCCGGGGTCCGCGAGGAGGACCGGCACGCAGTCCGCGACCGAGACGCACGCCGCGACCCCCTCCGTCGCCGAGATCACCGCATCGGCCTCCTCGCGCGGAGCGCCCGGCGCGATGGCGCGCACGACGCGCGCCCCGTGGACCTGCTGGACGCGCGCGAAGGCCAGCCCGCTCGCTCGCTCGAGCCGTCGCCAGTTCTCGGCGACCCGCGCCGGGTCGTCCCCGACCAGGCCGCCGAGGTTGAGCGAATCGTAGGGCGGATCGGAGACGCCCCCGCCCCGCGTCGTGAAGCCGTGGGGGAATCCGGCGAGGAGCGCGCTTTGGATGATCCGCATGGCTCGTCTATAAACGTACTTCCCCATGCTCTACGTCCGCCGCTCCATCGGTCGCAAGCTCATGCTCGCGGTCGGGGTGCCGTCGCTCGCGTTCTCGGTCGCGGGGGTCCTCTGGCTGGGGCGCAGCGGCGCGCTCGCCGCGCTCGCGCTGCTCGCGGCGGCGATGGGGCTCACGCATGTCCTCGTGATCCGGCTGTTCGTGCGGAACCCGCTCCGGAGGCTCGTCGCCGCGATGAAGCGAGCCCAGGCGGGCGACTTCCTCCATCGCGTGCCCGTGGAGAGCGACGACGAGATCGGGCGGCTCGCCCTGACCTACAACGAGACCCTCGCCGCCCTCACCGATCTGAACGCGCGCCGGATCGAGGACGCGCTCGCCATGGACGCGCTCCAGCGCGAGCTGAGGGTGAAAGCGGAGGCGGAGCGGCGCGCGAGGGATCTGTCGTTCCTGGTGGACCTCGGCCGCACCCTCGCGTCGACGCTCGAGCTCGATCCGCTCCTCCGCGCGCTGGCGGAGCGTGCCGAGCGCGGCCTCGGGCTCGAGGCCCTGCAGATCCTGCTCGCCGACGACGCCACCGGCGAGCTCGTCGTCCGCGCCGTCCGCGGCCTCGACGAGGCGCGTCTGGGCGAGCGGGTCCCTCCCGGAGCGGCGCTCCCGGGTTTCGACGTGACGCGCATGCTCCAGGGCGACGAGCTGCTCGGGGTGCTCGCCCTCCGCAAGCCGGCGGGAGCTCCCATCGCCGCCGACGAGGCGCGGCTCGTCGATTCGGTCGCCAGCCTCGCCGCGATGGCGATCGCGAACGCGCGGCTGCACCACAAGATGGTGCGCCTGTCGCAGTCCGACACGCTGACCGGCGCTCAGAACCGGCGGAGCCTCTTCGCGCGGCTCGAGCAGGAGCTCGAGCGCAGCCGCCGGTTCGAGCACCCGATGGCGGTGGCGCTCGTCGACGTGGATCGGTTCCGCCAGTACAACGACGCGCTCGGGCACGCCGCAGGCGATGCGATCCTGAAGGTGGTCGCGGGGCTGCTCGCCGGAGCCGTCCGGAAGGTGGACGTCGTCGCGCGCTACGGGGGCGAGGAGTTCGCGGTGGTGCTCGCCGGGGCGGACCGAACCGCGGCGCTCGCGGCCGCGGAGAAGGTGCGCACCGCGATCGAGGCCGCCGCCCTCCCCCACCCGGCGTCCGAGGCAGGGCGGATCACCACGTCGGTCGGGGTCGCGGTGTTCCCGGAGGACGGCGGCGATCTGGGCGCCCTCGTCGATGCGGCGGATTCGGCGCTGTACGCCGCGAAGCGCGCGGGGCGGAACGTGGTGCGGGCCCACGAGGCCGGGATGCGCAGCCACCCCGGTCGCCGGCGCGACCAGAAGCTCACCGCCGACGCCGACGCCTGACCGGCGCTTCACTCGACGTCGTCGGGCGACGGCACCGCCGCGATCGCCTGCTTCTCCTCGCTCGCGGGCGGCGGCTGGACCACGTTCCGTCCGCCGCGCGCGCGCTGCAGCTCGAGCTCGAGGATCTTCTCGCGCTTCGCGCGCTCCTGGACCGCCGACTGGAGCCGCTGCATCTCCTGCGCGCGGAGCTGGTCGCGCCGCTGCAGCTCGTCGCGGAACCGCGCCTGCGCCTCCTCCACCGCCTTCACCGCGCGGCCCTCGGCCTCGCGACGCTCGGCGGCGAGCTGGTCCACCCGCCGCGCCGCCTCCGCCGCGCGCGCATCCGCGGCGGCCGCGCGCGCCGAGAGCTCCCGCTCGAGTCGCGCCCGCCCCTGCCCCGCCTGGACGAGCTGCGCCTCGAGCTCCTGCACCCGCGCGTGGGCCTCCTGCGCAAGGCTCGCCTCGCGGACGGCCTGCTCGGTCCGCGCGGCCATCTCGGCGGCACGCGACTCCGCGCGCACAGCACGGGCCTGGAGCTCCGCTTCGACGCGCTGCCGCTCGCGCTGCGCCGTCTGGAGCGCCTGATCCGCGTCACGCGCCCGCGCCTCGGCGCGCTCGGCCCGCCCGCCCCCGGCCTGGAGCATCGCCTGGGCCTCCTCGGCACGTCGCCGCAGCTCGGCCGCGGCGTGCTCGCCCGCCTCGCGCGCGCCGGCGAGCGACGCGATCCGCTCCTCCGCCTCGGTGATCCGCCGGCGCGCATCCTCCACCCGTGCGGCGGCCGCCTCCGTCGCGGCCCGCTCGCGCCGCTCCGCCGCGCGCAGGGCCTCGCCCCTGGCCGCGAGCTCCTTCTGCAGCGACTCCTCGCGCTCCGCACGCTCGCGCCCGAGCGTCTCGAAACGCGCGTGCAGGGCCTCGGCCGCCTCGGTCTTCTTCGACAGCTCGGCGAGGAGCTCCTCCTCCCGCAGCGCGTGCTCCGTCTCGATGGCGGCCAGGTGCGCGCGCGCCCTCGCGTCCGCCTCGGCGCGCGCCTCGATCTCGCGCTTCAGCTCCGCCTCGACGCGCGTCCGCTCCGCCTCCTCACGCGCCCGCGCCGCGGCGTCGGCCTGGGACTGCTCGCGGAGCGCCGCGCGCTCCGCCTCGCGCGCCTCCAGCTCGGAGGCGAGCCCGTCGCGCACGGCCCGGGCCTCCTCGCGCTCCGCGGTGACCTGCGCGAGCAACGCGTCCAGCTCCTCGGAGCGCGCCCGGACCTGCGTCAGCTCGGCGACGCGCTCGGCCAGCTCGCCCCCGAGCCGCTCGGCCTCGCCGCGTGCGGCCTCGAGCAGGCCGTCCTGCTCGGCGACCCGCGCCTGGAGGGCTCCGACGGTCCGCTCGGTCTCGCGGGAGAGGGCGTCGAGTGCCTCGCGCCCGGCACGGATCTCGGCGTCCTGGTCCCCGATCCGCCGTGCGTGAGCGTCGGCCTGGGCCCGGGCCTCCGCCGCGCCCGCCTCCGCGCGCCGCGCCTGCTCGGCGTGTCCGGCCAGCTCGGCCCCGAGCTCGCCCTCGCGGCGCTGCGCAACGCGTCGCGCCTCTGCGAGTGCCTCCACCGCGTGCGCCAGCTCGGCGCGGAGCGCCTCGATCTCCCTGGCCGACCCGGCCCGCAGGGTCTCCCCCTCGGCGCGCGCCTCGAAGAGCGCGCCCTCGAGCGCAGACGCCCGTGCCCGCTCCGCGGCGACGCTCCCCTCGAGCTCTCGCGTGCGTGCCTCCGCGGCCGCCTCGACCTCGCCGACCCGCGCCACCAGCCGGCCTACCTCCGCACGGGCGTCCTCGACCGTCTCGGCCAGGCTCCGGCTCCGCTCTTCCGCCGCGGCTGCGCGCGCCTCCAGCGCCTCGTGCTCGCCCGCGATCCGCGCGGACGCCTGCAGGGCCTCTCCGAGCGCAGCGCGCGCCGACTCGAGCTCCGCCTCGCGCTCGGACGCCGCCACCCGGAGCGCGTCGCGCTCGCGGCCGGTGCCCTCCGCCTGCACCCGCTGCCGCTCCGCCTCGGCGCGCGCCTCCGTGCTCTCGGCGCGGAGGGCGTCGCGCTCCGCGGTGCGATCGGCGTCCGCGGCTGCCCCGCTCGTGCGCGCCTCCGCGAGCGCCTTCTCGAGCGCACCGGCCGTCGCGCGCGCCTCCGCGAGCGCCTCGCCCGCGGCCGCCAGGGCTCGCTCGGCCTCGTCCGCGCGCCGGGCCGCCTCGCGCGCGGCGTCGAGCGCGTCGTGCTCGGCGCCGACGTGCTCGGCGACCTCGACCTGGCGGGCCGCATCCATCTCGGCGCGGAGCTCCTCCTCCCGCTCCGTCATCTCTCTGGCGAGCCCCTCGATCTCTCCCTCGAGCGCGCCGATCTGCTGCAGGTGATCCTGGATCTCGCGGGACAGATCGTCCTCGCGCGCGCGGGCGCCGTCGCGGAACTCCCGGTACTCCTCGTCGAGCAGGCGGAGCTTCTGCTCGCGCTCGCGGATCGCGGCCTCGCGCTCGTCGATGCGGGCCTGCAGCGCCGCGGCGGCGTCGCGCGCCTGGCCCGTCGCCTTCTCCAACGCCGCCTCCGCCTCCGAGAGTGCGGCGTCGAGGCCCGCGGCGCGCTCCTCCAGGGCGGCCCGGCTGCGCTCGCCGTCGGCGCGCGCCTGGTCTCGCTCCGCGACGAGGGCGCGCTCACGCTGCTCCACCGCAGCCCGCGCCTCCTCGCGCGCACGCGCGTCTGCTTCCCGCTCGGCGCGGAGCGCACGGAGCGTCGCGTCGAGCGCGAGCCGCTCCCGGTCCGCAGCCTCCAGGCGCGCCGCGGCCGCGCGCGACGCCTCCTCCGCCTCGCGCCGCGTCTTTGCGAGCGCCTCCTCGGTCGCGGCCGCCTCCTCGGTGCGGCGGGCCAGCTCCGCCTGCAGCTCCTGCTCGCGTCCGTCGAAGCGCGCCAGCTCCGCCCGTGCCTGCCGCTCGAGCCGGGCGATCTCCTCCTGGGCGCGATCGAGGGTGAGCTTCCGGTTCGCGAGATCGTCGTCACGCTTCCGGAGCTCGCGCTCGAGCTCGTGGATGCGCCGCTCGTTCGCGGCCACCACCTCGATGAGCTCCTTCTCCTGCCCGAACTTCTCCACGAGCAGCCCATCGATGGACGCGCCGTACTCGCGCTCCTTCTCCACGAACAGGTCCCGTGCGTCCCCGAGGCGCCGCAGCAGGTCCTCGACCTGGAGCTTCAGCCCCTGTACCTCGACGTCGCGGTCGTGCATCCGCTCGTCGAACGAGGCGAGCTCGCGCTCGCGGACCTGCCAGACCTCGGCGAGCCGGGCGATCTGCGCCTCGCGCCACCTCAGATCGTCACGGAGGAGCTGCAGGCGTCCCTCGGGCGACTGCAGGAGCTCGCGCCGCGCCGGGGGCCGGTGCCGGTGCGACTCGGCGACGAGCTCGTCGTGGTGATCGGAGACGGACTGGAACACGCGGTCGGCGAAGAGCCGGTCCTCGTCGGTGAGGACCGACCGCTGGGGCCGGAGCGGGACCGGCGGAGGCGCGGACGCGGACTCGGACGACGAAGGGTCGGCCGGGGGCGGCGGCGCCTCGGCCAGCGCGCCCTCCTCCACGAGGTCGCCGTCCTCGAGGACCGCATCGTCGGCGCTCTCCACCGGCTCGGCCGCGGCGAGGATCCGCGCCGAGAGGACCCGGAGGGCCGCGGTGTCGAGCGGCATCGCGAGGTACCCGTTCGCCGCCCAGGGCGTGCGAGCGTGCTCGGCGAGTGACTCCGGCGATGTCTCGGACGAGTACAGGACGATCGGGAGCCCGGCGGTGACCGGGTCGTGGCGGAACCGTGCGCAGAGCGAGAACCCGGACAGGTCAGGCAGCTCGGCGCGGACGACGACGAGGTCGGGGCGCCGGCTCGCGATCTCGATCTCGGATTCGGCGGCGCTGCCGGCGACGGCGGTCGCGCAGCCCTCGTCGCGGTAGAGCGACGCGAGAGACAGCGCGAACGCGCTGTCCGGCTCGACGATGAGGACGCGCTTCTGTTCCATCGCGGGACGTGGGCGAGGGGCCCGGCCGGGTCTCGAAGTGTATCCCCGCCCTCCGCGGCAATCTAGCCATCGCGAACGCGGGCGCCGGCCGGGTGGAGCCACGCGGGTCCCTCCGTTGCCGCGCCGCGCTGCGGTACCGAACGTGCCGTGGCGCACCAGACGCTCCGGCCGGGATCACATGCACCTACTCCCGCTCCTGCTGCTCGCCGCGGTCACCGGCGCCACCCCGGCCCCGAAGGAGGGCGCGACGCGCCCACCGGAGAACCTCCTCGCCGGGCCTGCGCGGTGCGTGCTCAGGTACCTGGATGCGGTGCGGCTCGCCGGGCCGCGCACGGGAGGCGCCCGGCCCGCTCGTCCGCCCATACCGAACGAGCGGGACTACGCGCTCGCGAAGCGGCTCACCGCGCCGCGCACCCTGGAGGAGATCGGGCGGTGGGCGGCGCGTGGCGCGGACCACCCTCTCGCACCGTGGCGCGATGCGGCCCGCGCGCGGGTGCTCGATTCGTTCCAGCTTCTCGCCGCCCGCCGCGCGCCGCGCGGCGCCGCGATCGTCATCGTGAAGGAGCGGTACTGGCTGGCGGACCCGGACGCGGCGCTCGAACGGGCCGTGTCCGAGTACCTCGTGGCCCGCGTCAACGGCGAGTGGAAGGTGATCGACCGCCGTCCCGGCGGCGCGTTCGAGGACGATGTCGTCGCGGAGGCGTACGAGGGCTTCTTCGACGTGCCGCCACCCTCGCAGTGACGCGGGGAAGGCTAGCCGACCCGCGCCGCGGCGAGGACCTCGCCGCGCCGCTCGCGGCGCGGGCAAGGTCCGTCTTCCCGACGCCGGCAGGCCCCTCCACCAGGATCGGCTTCTCGAGCCCGTCCGCGAGGAACACCGCCGTCGCGATCTCGCGCGAGAGGAGGTACCCGGTGCGCGCGAGCCGGTCGAAGACGTCTTCGACGGACGCGAACATTCGCCGCGAAGGTAAGGCGCCGGGGGTTCGAGCACACCCCGACGTTGCGTCGGACCCGCGCTCTTACCGCCACGTCCCGGTCCGGGGCTCCGCAAGGCGGCGATTTCGCTGGGGGTCGCCTTTTCGGGGCTCCGGCACGCGTCTTGAAGCCACCTCCTGCCGAGTCCCGCCGGAGGCCGGTCAAGGACCCTGCCATGAACGCATCCTCTCGAAGCTCGGCTTGCAGGGCCCACCTCCCATCACACGTCCAAGTCGAAGCGAGACCGGAAGCTCGACTCCTCCCCCCGCCGTTCGACTCACGTGAGGCGTACGGCGAAGTGTCCTAGTCCGGCGCGAGCGCGCCGCTGCTGAGGCTGAGGGGCCGCTGGGACGTTTCCAGCGGCCTCTCGCTTTCGAGCGACGACGCTCACAGCTCGATGCGGACCTTCAGCGGCGCGCCCTGGACGTCGACCACCTCCGCGAACGCGCCCTTCGGGCCTCGAACGAACCGCAGCGTGACGCGGCTCGCTCCGACCCGCACGCCCTCCAGCACGATCTCGTCGAGCCACGACGGAAGGTGCGGGGCGGAGATCCGCAGCACGCCGCGCGGTGCGTCGGGGAAGATCCCGAGCGCGGCGCGCAGGAGCAGGAACCACGCGGCGCTCGACCACGCCTGCGGCGAGCACGCGACGGGGTAGTGGACGGGAAACCCCCCATCGTCGCGCGGCAGCCCGCAGAAGAGCTCCGGCAGGCGGAGGTACCGGAAGTTCTGCGCCGCCTGCCACAGTCCGGAGAGCACCTCGCCCGCCTGACGGGTCATGCCGTACGAGGCCATCCCCATCGCGCAGAGCGCGTTGTCGTGCGGCCACACCGTCCCGTCGTGGTAGCTGAGCGGGTTGTACGCGGGCTGGCCCGCGGCGAGGGTCCGGATCCCCCACCCGCTCCACATCGCGGGCCCGAGGAGCGACGCGGCCACCGCGCGCGCGCGGTCCTCGCTCACCGCCCGCGAGAAGAGGAGGTGGCCGGAGTTCGAGGTGACGGCGTCGACCTGGCGCTTCGCGCTGTCGAGGGCGAGCGCGTACGTCCCCTTCTCGGACATCCAGAAGCGCGACTCGAGCAGGTCGGCGTGGGCGCGCGCCTTCGCCCGCAGGCGCGCCGCCTCCTCCCTGCGCCCGCGCCGGTCGAGCATCTGGGCGGCGCGGCGCCGCGCGTCGATGGCATACCCCTGCACCTCGACGAGCGCGATCGGCGGCTCGGCGGGGCGGCCGTCCGCGAACGGGACGCCGTCGTGGCTGTCCTTCCAACCCTGGTTGCGGAGCCCCTTCGGCGTGCGCCGCTCGTATTCGACGAGGCCGTCGCCGTCGAGATCCGCGTACCGGTCGAGCCACGCGATGGCCGCCTCCGCGGCGGGCCACAGCGCGTCCACGGTCTCGGCGTCGCCGGTCCACAGCTCGTACTCGGAGAGCAGCACGAGGAACAGCGGCGTGGCGTCCACAGAGCCGTAGTACGGCGTGTGCGGCACCTCGCCGGCGGCGGCCATCTCGCCGAAGCGGATCTCGTGGAGGATCTTGCCCGGCTCGGCGTCGCACTTCGGGTCTTCCACGCGCGCCTGCAGGCTGGCGAGGAACCGGAGCGCGTCGCGCGCGAGGTCCGGGGTCGCGAGGAGCGCCTCGAACCCGGTGATGAGCGCGTCGCGTCCGAACGGGCACGTGTACCAGGGGATCCCCGCCGAGACGACGGGCGCGCCGAAGTGGTGGACCGTGAGCGCCTTCAGGTCTGCGACCGAGTGCGCGAGCGCCACGTCGAAGATCTCGTGCGACGTCCGGAAGCGCGTCGCCTGGCGGGCCCACGCCCCGTACGCGTCGTGCGTCGCCCGCGCTCGGTCCTCGAACCCGCGGGGCGAGCGCGGCGGAAGCGGCCGCTCCTCGTCGCGCCCTCGGGGGGTGCCCTGTGCGCCGCGCTCGATCCCGGCCGCGACCAGGAACGAGACCTCGACGCGCTCGGCGGGCGCCAGGTGCAGCTCGACCCGAGCGCCGCGGCCGCCCAGCCGCGCGAGGCGCACCGGCCCCGAGCCGTCGGTCGAGCAACCTTCGACGCGGATCTCGGTCGCGTACCGGCGCCCATCCCGCCCGTCGTAGCGGAGCACCGCCCGGTCGTCCTCCACGACCGGCAGGAAGTACGTCCCGCGCGTCTCCCGCCGCGCACCCCGCGCCTCGAAGACGTCGGCGAAGTCCACCGCCCAGGTCATCTCCACCCAGAAGTCGACCCGCCGCCCGAGGAAGTTCGTGAGGACGAGGCGATCGACGAGCAGGTCGTCGATGAGCATGTCGCGCCGGAGGTGCAGGAAGTTGACGGGCTCGCGCCCGAGGAGGTCGCCGACGTGAAGGCTCGTGACGGTGAAGTCGATCTGGGCGACGTAGTCGTGGGAGAGCTGGGACGAGAGACAGAGGGGCGGCCCGCCCTTCACGGAAAGGCGCCAGGCGGAGAGGTGGCGCGTGTCGCCCTGGAACAGCCCGAGGTCGCGCGCGCCCGCGGGCGCGACGTCCCCGAGGCCGTTCGCGACCAGGAACAGGTTGCCCCGCTTCAGGACCAGCTTGTCGACGCCGGTCGCCTCGGGCTGGGCGGACGGGTCCGCGTACCCGAGCAGGTCCTCCGGCCGGGGCCGCGTTGCAGGCGGGATCGTCAGGTGGCGAGCGTCGTCCAACCGTCCCCCCCCGCCGCCGCTGGATCGCGTCCGCGAGCGCCCGCGGCGCGGTAGACGGCCACGTACTCGGCGGCCATGCGGTCCGCCGAGAATCGTTCACGAGCGCGGGCCTGGATCGCGGCCCGGTCGAGCGCTGCGGCGCGGCCGAGCGCCTCCGCCATCTCGGCCACGTCGCGCACCAGGAACCCGTCGCCCTCCTCCACGATCTCGGGGGCGGCGCCGCGCGAGTAGGCGATCACCGGGCAGCCGGCGAGGAGCGCCTCGATCATCACCAGGCCGAACGGCTCCTCCCACCGCATCGGCGCGAGGAGCGCCCGGGAGCGCGCGAAGAGCCGGCGCTTCGCCGCGAGATCGGCGCGCCCGACGACCGTCACGCCCCGTGCGCGCAGCGCCGGCTCGAGGACCTCCTCCGACCATCCCGGCGGCGCGTCGTCGGGATGCTTCTCGCCGGCGACGACGATCTGGAGCGCCGCCCGCCGGGCCGCTTCGATGGCGAGCTCCGGCCCCTTCACCCACGAGAGCCGGCCGAGGAAGAAGGCGGCCTCTCCGCCGTCGCCGCAGCTCGGATACATGGCGGGATCGAGGCCGTGGTGCACCACCGCCTGCGGCGGGGGCGAGGCGAGCGCCGCCTGGCGCGCGGAGATCGCGACGCGCCACACCGGCGCCGGGACCGCCGCGTAGTACCGGGCGAGCGATGGAACCTCCTCGTGGTGGAGCGTGTACACGAACGGCAGCTCGAGCTCGTCGGCAAAGGCGAGCATGGCGGGCACATGCGCGTGGATGACGTCGAACGTGCCGGCCGCGATCTCGCGCGCCGCGGCGCGGCAGTGGAGCAGCTCCGCGTAGGGATCCGGCGGCCACACCGGCCGATCGAAGAAGGACCGCAGTCGCGGCGCGCGCGAATCGCCGGTCGCGAAGAGGGTCACCTGATGCCCGAGGCGCCCCAGGGCGCGCGCGAGGACGTGCACGACCAGCTCCGTTCCTCCGTAAGCGGCCGGCGGCACCCTCACGAAGGGAGTCGAGACGAGCGCGATTCGCACGATACGTAAGAGTAGTGACGGCGTCCGCGCGGGCACGCTCGCGGCCGGGCGCTGCGCACCCGACCGCCCCCGGGAAGTCCCGGCGCTCGGCCGCGTCCCGGGCCGCCCGGCGTCCGTGCGTTTGGGCGTCCCGCCGCGACGCGGTACACTCGCGCCCCATGGAAGGCCAGGGTCCTCTCAGCGAGGAGATGTTCCATTCGTTCCTGCAGCTCGCGGTCAAGCGGCAGGCGAGCGACGTCCACTTCGAGGTGGGCTATCCGCCGACCTACCGGGTCTTCGGGGAGCTGCTCGCGGCGAAGTACCCGCCGCTCACCCACTCCGACACCGAGGCGATCGCCAACTTCGTGCTCCAGGCGCCCGGGTCCGGGTTCTCGCCGCTCGACTTCCGCGAGGTGGACCGGAGCTATTCGCTCCCGGGCGTCTCGCGCTTCCGCGCCTCCATCTTCAAGCAGCGTGGGAGCTGGGGGGCGGTGATGCGCACCATCCCCTTCCAGATCCCGGACTTCGACACGCTCAACCTCCCGCCGGTGGTGCGGACGATCGCCGAGGCGCGGCGCGGGCTCGTGTGCGTGACCGGCGCGACCGGCAACGGCAAGTCGACGACCATCGCGTCGCTCATCAACCACATCATCCAGCAGGAGCGGCTCCACGTCATCACGGTCGAGGATCCCATCGAGTTCATCTTCGCGGGCGGCAAGGGGCTCGTGATCCAGCGCGAGGTCGGCTCCGACACCGCGAGCTACTCCGACGCGCTGCGCGCCGCGCTCCGCCAGGATCCGGACATCATCATGGTCGGCGAGCTGCGCGACCGCGAGGCGGCCGACATCTGCCTGAAGGCCGCCGAGACCGGCCACCTCGTCATCACCTCGCTCCACACGCCGGACGTGCCCGCGCGCCATCGGCCGGCTCGTCGGGCCTCTTCCCGGCCGACGAGCAGGACGACGGTGCGGGCCCGGCTCGCCGACAACCTCCAGGCGGTGGTCGCGCTGCGGCTCCTCATGCGCGCCGACGCGACCGGCCTCATCCCGGCGGTCGAGGCGCTGCTCGCCACCTCCACCGTCCGCGAGCTGATCCGCGACGGCTCGCGCGTCGACGAGCTCAAGGTCTACATGGAGACGGCCGGCGCCGACCTCGGCATGCACAGCTTCGACCAGTACCTCTACCGGCTGCACGAGACGAAGCGCATCTCCCTCGACACCGCGCTCGCGCAACGCGACGAACCGCGCCGACCTCGAGCGGCGGATCATGATGGAGACGGGAGGCCGCTCCGCGTGAGCCGCCGGCGCCCCAGTGGCGTCGCGCGTCCTCGTGGTGGGCTCGGACGCCGACGTCTCGATCGCCCTTCACCTGCACCTCGAGCGGGCGGGCTACGCCGTCTATTGCCTCCCGGGCCCGCAGGACGTCGAGCCGATCGTGCGGGTGGTGGCGCCGCACGTCATCGTCCTCCTGCTTCCGGCGTCGCCCGACGGGACCTGGGGGAGCGCGCTGACCACCGCGCAGAACGCGCGCGAAGGTGGGCGTGCGTGTCGTGATGGTCGCCCCGTCGCGCGACATCGTCGAGCCGCTCGCCGCGGTGGCCGGCGCGGAGCGGGCTCTGGCGCGCGCGGACGTCCTCTCGAGGCCGCTCGTCGTCGTGGAGCGAACGGTCGGCTCCGGCTTCGTCGGCGGCGTCGCGCAGCCCGCTGCTCCGCCCGCCCGTCCGTCGGCGGCCCCGACCGCTGCCGCCCCACCGCCGGCGCCGTCCGCGAGCCCGCCCGGATTCCGCAGCACCGCCCTGCATCTCCGCCGAGCCCTCGCCCCGCCGGTAGGGCGCGAAACGCGGTGGACCTGATGGCGCTCATCGACGAGGAGCTCGTCGACGAGCCCAGGGCGCGGCCCGCTGCCCGACCCGCGTCGAGGTGAACGTGAGCCTGGTGTCGGAGCACAACTTCTACGTGGGCGCGACCCGCCGCATCGACTCGGGCGGCGTCTTCATCGCCACCGCGATGCCGCCGCCGGTCGGCACCCGGCTTCAGGTCAGGCTCGGCCTCGCCGACGGCCGCAAGATCGACGCTGGAGGGCGAGGTGGCCTTCGTCCGCGAGAAGAGCGCCACCATCGGCCGCCAGCCCACCGGCTGCGGCGTGAAGCTCATGAACCTGCCCGGGCTGGGCGATCGACGCGATCGAGCGGTTCATCCAGGCGCGCCGGCCCATCGTCCGCATCGTGCTGACCGACGCCGCGGATCGCTAGTCGTCGACGACGCGGTCGGTCCGGCGGACGCCGAGCAGGTACGGCTGGATGAACGCCTCGAGGTCGCCGTCGAGGACGTCGTCGACCTTGCCCGTCTCCACTCCGGTGCGGAGGTCCTTCACCATCCGGTAGGGCTGCAGGACGTAGCTGCGGATCTGCGAGCCGAAGTCGATGTCCTTCTTCTGGCGCCTCGACGGCGTCGCGCGCCGCCTGCGCGCTTCTTCTCCTCGCGCTCGTAGAGCCGGGCGCGCAGGATCTTCCAGGCCACGTCGCGGTTCTTCTGCTGGCTGCGCTCGTTCTGCACCGCCACCACGATGCCGGTGGGGAGGTGGGTGAGGCGGACCGCCGAGTCGGTCTTGTTCACCTTCTGGCCGCCGGCGCCCGAGGACCGGTAGGTGTCGATGCGGACGTCCGCCTCCTTGATGTCGATGACGATGTCGTCGTCGATCTCGGGCGTGACGTCCACGGCGGCGAAGCTGGTCTGGCGCCGGGCGGTCGGGTCGAACGGGCTGATGCGCACGAGGCGGTGGACGCCCCTCTCCGCCTTGAGGAAGCCGTAGGCGAACTCGCCGCGCGCGATGAAGGACGCCGAGCTGATCCCGGCCTCCTCGCCGGCCATCAGGTCGGCCGGCTCGACCGCCCAGCCCTTCCGCTCGCAGTACCGCATGTACATCCGGTAGAGCATGGCGGCCCAGTCCATCGCCTCGACGCCGCCGGCGCCGCTCTTCACCTCGACGATGGCGCCGGCCCGGTCGTGCGGCCCGGAGAGCATCCGCTGGAACTCGAGCCCGGCGACGTCGCGCGCAACGGCCTGCGGCGTGCTCCGCGGCCTCGGCGCGGGTCGCCTCGTCGCCCGCCTCCTCGGCGAGCTCGTCGAGAGGGCGTACGCGTCGTCGAGGGCGCGCCGGACGCGGTCGTACGCTCCGGTCACCTGCTCGAGCTGGGCCTTCTCCTTGAGCAGCACCTGGGCCCTGGCGTTGTCCGCCCAGAACGCCGGATCCTCGGAGAGCCGCGAGATCTCCGCGACGCGGCTCCGCTTCCGCTCGACGTCAAAGCGACCCCCGGAGCGCCTCGAGGCGGCGCGCCAGGTCTGCGGTCAGCTTCCTGCGTCGGTCCAGCCATGCGCTCAGCTCTCCTGCGGCTTCGCCCGCCCGCGGCGGCGGCCGGCCCGCCACGCCGCGACCAGCGCGGCGGTGGTCGCGGCGGCGCACGCCCAGGCGAAGAGGTCGCCGAATCTAGTGTAGAGGGTGAGCCCTCGCAAGCGCGGGACGTCGGCGAGGAGGAGTCGCGGCGGCTCGTCGGGGATCGGGCGCCGGTCCGGGTCGACCGGGCCGACCTCGAGCGCGCCCGGCGCGAGCTCGCCGGTGGGCAGGATGACCGCCGAGACGCCTGCGTAGGCGGGCCGGACCACCGGCCTTCCCCGCCTCGATGGCGCGCATCCGGACGATGGCGAGGAACTGGTACGGCCCCGAGGAGTAGCCGTACCAGGCGTCGTTCGTCGGGTTCACCAGGATGTCGGGCTCCGGCTCGCTGCGCGCGAAGGCCACGTCGATCTCCGGGAAGATGGCGTCGAAGCAGATCATGGGTGCGAGGCGGACCCGGTCCGCTGCCGTGGGCGTGGTCGGGGTCGCGTCCGCGGTCGAATTCGCGGTCGCGGTCGTGATCGCGGTCGGCGTCGCGGTCGGCGTCGCGGTCAGGGTCGCCGTCGGAGCGGGGAACTCGAGGACTCGCAGGTCGGTCCCGGGCACCGCGGGAGCGAAGCTCGGTACGACGTGGCGAAGGAACGTGAGGTACTTGCCGAGCGGCACGTACTCTCCGAACGGCACGAGGTGGTGCTTCTGGTACACGCCGAGCACGTCGAGCGACGGGGAGAGGAGGAAATCGACGTTCCCGATCTGCGGGATGCGTTCGCCGGACGGCCCCCGCACCCAATCGACCGTCGCCGCGCCCATGAGGAGGTGCGCCCGCGCGAGGGGAGGCACCCCGGAGTCGGGCGACGCGAACGACCGGATCCCCGGCCGGACGTACATGGGATACGTCGCCTCCGGCCAGGCGACGAGGTCCACGCCGCGACGGTCGGCCTCCTGCGTGAGCGGCACCAGCCGAGACAGGATGTAGTCCGCGCGCTCGCGTGCCCGGTTCTTCACGGACTGATCGATGTTCGGCTGGACGATCGCGACCGCGATGGTCGGCGCCGCAGCGGCGCGAACGCGGACGGCGCGGAGGCGGAGGCCCCCGTGGACGAGGGCGAGCGCGAGGAGCGCCGCGGCCACCCCGATCCCGCGCCGCGGCCAGTGGCCGTGCTCGCGGGCGGCGGCGACCGCCTCCGCGACGACGGCGTTCACGAGAACGACCAGGGCGGCGATCCCGATACGGCCCCGCAACCGCCGCGAGCTGGGCGATCGCCGGCGTGCGCACCTGCGAGTAGCCGAGGTTCGCCCAGGGGAAGCCGCTGAAGAGGTGGTTCCGCGAGAGCTCGAGCGCGACCCACACGACGGGGAGATGGACGTGCATGGGCCAGCCGAGCCGGTCGCGCACGGTCCAGGAGATCGCGAGCGCTGCGCCCCAGTGGGCCGCCATGAAGAGGACGAGCAGCGTGAGCGCGATCAGCGACACGCCGAACGGGAGCCCGCCGAACGCCGTCATCGCGTGCGAGACCCAGTGGATCGCGGCGTAGAAGCAGGCGAGCCCCGCCACGAGCCCGCGCCAGAACGCGGACCTCCACGACCGCGCGGCGTGGACGGCGAGGAGCGCCGGCACGAGCGCGAACCAGGCCACCAGCTCGAGCCGTCCGGCAGGATCGAGCTCGCGGATGGACGCGAACGGCACGACGAGCGGGAACGCGAGCGCCACGAGGACGCCCGACGCGACCGCAGCGGCATACGAGATCGAGATCGCTGCGGCGAAGCCGCCCCGTCATCGGGGCCCCCTGGGGGCGAGATCAGATCGCTGCGGCGAAGCCGCCCCGTCATCGGGGCCCCCTGGGGGGCGAGATCAGAATCGCTGCGGCGAAGCTGCGACATTGTCCGGGTTGGTTCTAATCGGCTTCGCCGTCAGCGGGCCTTCTTGGCGACGCCGGGCTCGAGCGAGAGGTCGACGTCGTCGCCTCCGGGCGCGGGGTGCGGCGTTCCGGCCTGGGCCGCGCCGTACGCCGCGGCCGCGGCGAGATAGTAGGCGACCGCCTCGCGGACGAGATGGCCGACCGGGCGCCCGAGCCGGGACGCCGTCGCGCCCACGGTCTCCGCGAGATCCGCCGGCATCCGGACGGTGACGACCTGCGCCTGCGCCAGCGCGGCCTCGAGTCTCTCGAGCGCCTGGCTCGGCCGCGTCACGCGGAAGTCGCCCGTCTCGATCATCTCCCGGATACGGCGCGCGAGATCCTGGCGCGTGTACCACGCGCCGTCGAGCCAGACCGACTCCGAGTCGAGGTCGATGTCCGCGAACGGGTCCATCTCTTCGCTTCCTGCGCCTTCCCGAAGCGCCGAGCCGACGAGCCCTTCGTCGCGCGCGAGCGCCGCTTCCTGCTTCGCCATCCGCCGCGCGTCCCGTGGCCGCTCGTGATCGAAGCCGAGCAGGTGGAGGATCCCGTGGGCGAGATAACGCTCCAGCTCCTGGGCTGTGGAGCGCCCCTCGCCGCGCGCACGCCGGGCAGCCGTCTCGAGCGAGATTACCACGTCGCCCAGAAACCGGCCCAATCCCAGGCGGATCCGATAGCGGGAAGGAGAGGACGTCCGTCGCCACGTCGCGGCCGCGCCACCGTCGGTTGAGCGCGCGGATGCGCCGCGGTCGCCGACCAGGACGAGCGACAGCTCGGCGTCCGACCGGCCGAGCGCCCGGAGGTACGCCTGCGCCCGGGAACGCAGGCGCCGCGCGGCGGGGGCCCCTCCTCGGTGCTCGCAGGCGATCCGGACGATCACGGCTTCGCGACGAGGTGGATGGGCAGGGGGCTGGGCGGGCCGGCGTCCTGGTCCCTGACCGGGTACTCGGGGCGGGTGTGGTAGATCGCCTCCAGCGCCCGCACCATCGCCCCCGCGATCGCGTTCAGGTCGCGGAGCGTCAGCTCGCACTCGTCGAGCTGCCCCTCGCTGAACGATCTCGTTGATCCGCTTCGCCACGAGCGTGCGCAGCGCCGCGGCGGTCGGCTCCTCGAGCGCGCGTGCCGATGCCTCGCAGGCGTCGGCGATCATCACCAGCGCCGCCTCGCGCGTCTGCGGCTTGGGCCCGGGGTACCGGAAGAGGTTCTCGTCGGGCGGCGCCAGGCGCTCGCGCTCCCCTTCGCTCGCGGCCTGCTGCGCCTTCGCCCAGAAGTAGCCGACGAGCCGCGTCCCGTGGTGCTGCGCGATCGCGTCGGCGACGACGCGCGGGCAGGCGCCACTGCCGCGCCAGCTCGAGGCCGTCGGTCACGTGCCGCTTCACGATGAGCGCGCTCATCGACGGCGCGAGGTCGATCGTGCCGGTTCTCGCCGCGCTGGTTCTCCGCGAAGTAGAGCGGGTTCCGGATCTTCCCGAGGTCGTGGTAGTAGGCGCACACCCGCGCCAGCAGCGGGTTCGCGCCGATCGCCGCGGCCGCCGCCTCGACCAGCGATGCCCATCAGGATCGAGTGGTGGTACGTCCCGGGCGCCTGGACGATCAGCTCCTTGAGCGCCGGGTGGTTCAGGTTGGCGAGCTCGAGGAGCTTCACGTCGGTGACGTAGCCGAAGACCCCCTCGACGATCGGGAGGATCCCCACCACGACCACCGGGAGGAGGAGCGACCCGCCCGCGAGCGCCGCCAGGGCCGAGACCACGACCTCCCGCGATGCCCTTCCCGCCGTACAGGCCGATCGCGACCGCGAGCGCGACCCCCACCAGGCCGACGCCGAGGCCGGCGCGGAACAGGCCGGCCCGATCGCGGTTGCCCGTGACGAGCCCGGCCGCCGCGACGGACGTGCAGGTCGCGTAGAGCGCGTAAGCCATCGACTGGCCCGCGAGGAGCCCGGCCGCGAGCCCGGCGGCCACCGCGAACAGGAGCGCAGCCTCGGCCGCGAGCACCTGCCGGACGATCATCGCCCCCGCCGCGAACGGCACCAGGTACTGGAGCGACGCGGGGGCGAAGACGGAGAAGCGCTCCTGGAGGGCGTCGGCGACCGCAAACCCCAGGAACCCGAGCGCGAAGGTGCCGACGAGCAGGATCGCCAGGAGCAGGGCATCCCGCCGGGCGGGCCGGAAGCGCGGGACGTTCCGGCGTGCGAAGATCCAGAGGAGCATGACGAGGAGCGCGACCACCGCGCCGGCTCCGAGCCGCACGGTCGCGAGCACCTCGCCCCGGCGCTGCGCGCGCATCCCATCGAAGATGAGCGAGGTGGCGCTTCTCGATGCGCTCCCCGTCGCCGATGATCTTCTCGCCGCGCCGCACCGGGATGACGACCGGCTTCACGCGCGCGGCGGCCTCCTCGCGGCGCCGCACGGTCTCGACCTGGTCGTGCGCGAGGGTCGGCCGGACCATCGCGGTGGCGATCCGCGGGACGGCGACGCGCAGCGCCGTGGGCTCCCGCTCGAGCCGCGCCTCCGCGGCGCGGACGACCTCGTCGGC
The DNA here is from genome assembly GCA_963721145.1 of uncultured delta proteobacterium. Classification (GTDB taxonomy): domain Bacteria; phylum Myxococcota; class Myxococcia; order Myxococcales; family Anaeromyxobacteraceae; genus Anaeromyxobacter. Next base: position 238,601 of record CAVRIC010000003.1, read on the forward strand.
GGCGGTGCGCATGTCGCGAACCAGGGCCAGGTCGGACACGACGCGCTCATGCTGGAGCGCTCCGTCGCGGAAGCTCCGAACGACGAAGCCGCGCTCTCGCTCCGCGGCGAGGAGCGCGACGTCCGCCACGACCATCCCCGCGAGGCCCCGCCGGGCGAGACCCGCGAGCTCCTGCTCGACCGCCGGCGAGAACCGCGCCTGGGCCAGCGCGGCGAGGTCGTCCCCCGCGACGATCACCTGGAGCCGCGACACGAACGCGTCCCGCTGGGCGACGTACCGCCGCTGCAGCTCGACTCCCTCGCGGCCGCCGCGACGAGGCGGGAGCGCCGCCTCCTCCTCGCGCATCAGCTGGAAGGCGGCATGGACGCGGGCGCTCGCCTCCTCCGCGGCCCCCTCGTCGTGGACGTAGACCGGACGCTCGGCCTGCGCGGCCTCGACCCGCCGCCGCGCCGTCGCCTCCTCGTCGATGATCGCGTAGTCGCGGTCCGCCTTGATCGTCGAGGCGGCCGACGTCCCGAGCGCATCAGCTCCCGGCAGACGATGCGTGGCCGGGGCCAGCAGCCACGCGGCCCCCGACGAGATCGCTGCGACCAGCAGCAACCGCAGCGCTCGCCCGCCCCAGTCACGTGCGGAGAGCCGCGCGGCGACGCTCACCGATGTAGGAGAATGTGAACCTGCGGGCTCGTCCACGGCGCGGCAGCCTTGCACCGGGGCTGCGCGAACGCAACGTGCATCCCGGGCATTCCCCGGAACCGCCGGAAGAGTCAGGCCGTTTCGCCGTCGCCCCGAAACGAGGCCGCGCTGTTGCGCCGGTTAGCGCTCGGCGCTGCCGCCCCGATCGGGTCCCCCGCGGTCGCCCTTCGCCGCCTGGCGCCGCTCCGCCTCGAACTGGTCGTACGCGCGCACCACCTCCTGCACGAGCGGGTGGCGCACCACGTCGACCTCGCTGAAGTGGCAGAACGAGACCCCCTCGACGCCGCGGAGCACCTTCTGCACCTCGATGAGTCCGGAGCCGCGCCCGGTCGGCAGGTCGACCTGCGTCACGTCGCCGGTGACCACCGCCTTCGAGCCGTAGCCGAGCCGGGTGAGGAACATCTTCATCTGCTCCTCGGTCGTGTTCTGCGCCTCGTCGAGGATGATGAAGGAGTCGTTGAGCGTGCGGCCGCGCATGAAGGCGAGCGGCGCCACCTCGACGGTCCCGCGCTCGATGAACGCGGTCGCCTTCTCGTAGTCCACCATGTCGAAGAGCGCGTCGTAGAGCGGCCGCAGGTAGGGGTTCACCTTCTCGGCGATGTCGCCGGGGAGGAAGCCGAGCTTCTCGCCCGCCTCCACCGCCGGGCGGGTGAGGACGATCCGCTTCACCTGGCGCTCGACGAGGAACGAGACCGCCATCGCCATCGCCAGGTAGGTCTTGCCGGTGCCGGCCGGACCGATGCCGAAGACGATGTCGTCGTCGCGGATCGCCTGGATGTAGCGCTTCTGCGCGAGGCCCTTGGGCGTGATGACGCGGTGGCGCGAGGAGACGAAGACGGTGTCGCCGAAGATCTCGCGGAGCGGCACGCCCTGCCCGGCGAGCTTGGTCGCCTGGTCGACGTCCTCGAGGTAGAGCGGGTAGCCCTCGTCGACCAGATCGTAGAGCTCGCGCACGAGCCCCTCGGCGAGGCGGAGGCGCGCCTCGTCGGCGGCGGCGACCACGATCTGGCCGCCGCGCAGCCCGAGCTGGACCCCGAGCCGCTTCTCGATGAGCTTCAGGTGCTCGCTGTGGGCGCCGCAGAGCGCGCGCACCTTGTCGTTGTCCGGGAACTCGAGCCGCGTCGTCTGGAGGGGTTCCGCCGCGCTCTGACCCAAGAAGCGTCCTTTCTGAATGGGGCAGCCTGCGCTCACCCGCACTGGACCATAACCGCCGCCGGGAGCGGAGGCACGGCGTCGCTCACTCGACGGGCGGGAGCAGCACGAAGCCGCCCCTCCGGCCGGCGCCGGTAGTAGTACTCCTGCGACCACGGGTAGCGGAGGTCCCGGCCGCTCGCGAGACCCGCCTCGACGAGCCGGCCGAGGACGTCGGGGTACTCGCCGCGCTCCAGCCGGTAGACCTCGAGCGCGCCGCGCAGCCGCTCCATCTGGTAGCGGGCGAGGAAGCGCTGCGTGGCGTTGTCGCGGAGCGCGGCGCCTCCGTGGCGCCGAACGCGAGGCCGCGCCGATCCACCCAGTACGCGATCCCGGCGAGCGCGGCGGCGATGGCGACCGTGGCGACGACGCGCGCGGCGGCGCGCCGGACCCGCGCCTGCCAGTCGTGCGCGTACGCGCCGACGGCGGCGGCCGCTCTGCTCGCGGGCGGGACAGGCTTCAGGTAGCCGCAGGTTGACGAGGTTGAGGAGCGCCTTGCAGGTCTCGAACTCGCCCAGCCGCGAGAGGTCGACGATCTTCTCGACGGTGCGGCCCGGCTCGGCGAGCTCGTGGAAGCGCCGCTCGTTCGGCCCGAGCTGCGCGAAGTCCGCCCGCCTCGCCTCCGGCTCGCCGCCGAGCCCCTCGAACGAAGCATCGTCGCCTCCGCCGCCCTGCTTCTCTGCGGCGTGCCCACCCGCGCCCGGGGAGGTCGAGCGTGCGCAGCCGCTCGAAGGTCATGGCGGTCGAGGTGATCTTGCGCCGCACGAGCGGCCACTCGTCGACCTGCCGGAACCCCTCCATCAGCACCGACTCGGCGCGCAGCGGCGTGACCGTCTCGCGGTCCCACTCGACGTCGCCCGGCTCGAACTCGTAGGTGCCGCTCTTCCAGTGGAAGAGCCGGTAGATCGTCTCGGTGGTCTGCAGCGCCGTCATCTCCCGCAGCTCTTGCTTCGAGACGAGGTTCAGCTCGACCAGGATGTCACCGAGCCGCCGCAGGGTCCGCTTCTGCGCCTCGAGCGCGTAGTCGAGCTCCTCGGCGTGATGATCTCGGCGCGCACGAGCAGGTTCCCCAGCCGCTCGCGGGCCTGGCGGCCGGACGACTCGGCGCGGACGACGTTGCCGTCGGCGATCGCGATGTGGATCCGTCGTCGCGCGACTCGAGGTGGAGCACGCCGCTCTTCGCCTGCTGGCCGATGAGCTGGAGGATCTCGGCGATCCCGAAGTCCTTGAGCGTCCCCTTCAGCGCCACCGGAGATCCTCCACGCTACTGCGTCCGCCGGAAGGCATCGCGCATCGCGAACGCCCAAAGGGCCAGCCCGAGCGGTGCGGTCAGGAGGAGCTTGCCCAGGAACACGTACGGAGACGGCTGCGGCGGCGGCATGATCCCGCGCCAGAACCAGACCATGAAGGCGGCGAACAGGGTCGCCAGCAGCAGGAGCGCGCCGCGCGCCGGCGCGCCGTGGAACACCTGGCCCGCGCCGCCGGCCACGATCGACAGGATGCGCGTGGCGACGCTCACGAACTGCCGGTGGCGCCGGACCTGCGCCTCCTTGCGGAGCCGGTCCCGCGCTTCCACCAGCCCCTTGTGCAGGAACACGTTCACGCACTGCCCGCACAGCTCGCCCGCGGCCCCGTCGCAGCGCCGGCAGGCGGCGCCGCCGCAGCGCTCGCACGCACGGGCGGTGCGGAGGCGCGGGGCCGCGAGGGTGAGCGCCCACAGGACCGCGAGCCAGCCGATGGGACCCCACGGCCAGAGCGCGCGCGGCAGGGCGCCTGCGAGCCGTCCCTGGACCCACGCCTGAACGGCCTGCGCGCGTCCCGTCCGCCGCGGTGAGCGCGCGGATCTTGTCGTCCGGCACCGGGACGTCGACGAGATAGCGGTTGGCGGAGAAGTCGTCGTCGGAGCCGTTGCGGCGCAGGAACTCGCCCGCCTCGTGCTCCGCCTTCTCGCGCGCCGCCGCGCTCTGGGCGCATGTCGCGACGTGCGCAGGTACAGCTTGGACAGGTCGTAGTGCGCCGCCGCCAGGACGACGACGTCGCCCGCCGCTCGGTCGGTCGCGGCGAGGTACGCGGCCTTGGCCCCGTCCAGGTCTCCCTGCAGGAACAGGACGTTCCCGACGTTCACCTGCACCTCCGGCGAGCGCGGGTCGGCGGCGGCGGCGAGCTCGTAGCTCCGGAGCGCAGCGGGCAGGTTGCCTCGCCGCTTCTGGTGACGGCCGAGCGCCGCGTAGAGCGCCGCCGGGGCGGGCGCCTCGGCGAAGCGCGCCGCGAGCTGCGCGGCGTCCTCGTCGGACACCGCGCCGTACTCGAGCTCGTGCACCGGTCTCGGCCAGCGCTGCCGGTCCACACCGTCGCCCGCGCGATGGCTCCGGCCGCCCATGGCAGCGCCACGAGCGCGAGGACGGCGGCGGTCGCCACGACCCGCTCGGAGAAGTCGAGGTAGAGCCAGACGGCGGCGAGCGCCACCGCGACGGCGCCTGCCGGCCCGAGGCCGAGCGCGAAGGGGATGCAGAGGAGGACCACCGCGAGGAAGCTCGCCTGGACGTAGGCGGTGCCGCGCAGGAGCGGCAGGTGGTGGAAGTCGTGCAGGAAGAGCCGGAGCCTGCGGGCGACCAGCAGCAGCGCGGTGGCGAGCGCCGTCACCAAGACGGCTGCGAACCCGGCCGAGGCGAGGTCGCCGTAGAACGCGCGCACGGTGTGCGGCTCGCGCGCGATGGCGGCGAAGACGTCCGCGAGCGCCGACAGAGCGGCGCCCGGCTTTCCGGGGGCCTCCGCGAACCGCGCGCGGGCGAGGGCGAGGTGCGCGTCCGGCAGGTCCGGAGCGAGCTCGACCGCGGTGCGGGCGTGGGCGACCGCCTCCCCGGCGAGGTTCGCCCCGAGCGCGCGGCGCGTCTCGCGGATCTCCACGGCGGCGAGGGTGAAGAGGTTCGCGATGGCGAGCTCGCGTCGAATCGCGAGGAAGGCCTTCTCGGCCGTCTCCGCTCGGATGGGATCGGCCTCTCGCAGCGCGGTGCGCCGCTCCGTCCAGAGCTCCATGAGCCTCGCGAACGTCGCCTGGACCGGGACGATCCTGCGCGCGAGATCCGCGGCGGTCGTCGCGGAAGCAGGCGCGGCCGGCGGAAGCGCTCCCGCCCCCGTGGTCGTCACCGCCGTGGGGCTCGGCGCCGGGGACGAGACCGTCGGCGCGGGCGCGGGGGCCTGCGCGGGCGGCCGCGCCGGAGTCGGCGGCGGAAGCGGCTCGGGCTCCTTGCGCGGCCGGACCGTGTCCTCCGGCGCCTCGTCCGCGTCCTCCACCAGGCGCGGGGCCGAGATCTGGGCGCGCGCCGGCCACGCGACCGCGAGGAGCAGGACGAGGAGGATGGTCTTTTCGCGGACGGGCACGCGAGAACCCGATGCTAGCACGGGGGGTTTGGGCTAAACAGTCGCCATGTCGCGCGCACAGGCCGCGATCGAGCGGCTCCTCTCGATCATGGAACGGCTGCGCGGCCCGGGCGGCTGCCCGTGGGACCGCGAGCAGACGCTCAGGACGCTGCGGCCGTACGTGCTCGAGGAGACGTACGAGGTGCTCGAGGCGATCGACGCAGGGGATCCGACCGAGCACTGCGAGGAGCTCGGCGACCTGCTCCTCCAGATCGTCTTCCAGGCGCAGCTCATGAAGGAGGAGGGACGGTTCGAGTTCGCCGACGTCGCCGAGGCGATCTCGAACAAGCTCGTCTCGCGCCACCCGCACGTCTTCGGGAACGCGGACGCGAAGGACGCGGAGGCGGTCCTCCGGCAGTGGGCGGCGCTGAAGCGGGAGGAGAACAAGGCCAAGGGCGGAGGCGTGAGCGTCCTGGAGGGCGTGCCGCGCGAGATGCCGGCGCTCGCCCGCGCGGACCGGCTGACCGAGAAGGCCAGCCGGATCGGCTTCGACTGGCCCGACGCTGCCGGAGCCCGCGCCAAGGTGTCAGAGGAGATCGCGGAGCTGGACGAGGCGATCGCGCGGGGAGACCGCGACGCCGTGGAGCAGGAGCTCGGCGACGTCCTGTTCGCCCTCGCGAACCTCTCCCGCAAGCTCGCGGTGCCCCCCGAGGAGGCGCTGCGCGGGGCCGTCACACGCTTCGTCTCCCGGTTCTCCCATGTCGAGCGGGAGCTCGCCCGCCGCGGCGTCCCGCACGGAGAGGCAACGCTCGCGGAGATGGACGCGCTCTGGGACGAGGCAAAAGCTCTTGAGCGCCAAGCGAAAAATCAGCCCTCGCCGCGCCCGCACGGCTCTCCACCAGAGTTGGGGAAAGACCGTGGATAACTTTGTGGGGACGGTCCGCAGCCTTCCGGTTTTTAGAGCCGCGCCACCTGACCGGGGGGCCGCCACGAACGATTTCGCTGAATGATTCTGGGCGCTTGTCCGCGAAATCGCTCGGGCGGAGGCAGCGGCGGACGACACCGGCTCCGGGGAGACGCGACCCATTCTGCTGGAGGTGGACAACTCGCGATTGGCACTCGCGTTTCGCGTCCGCGTGGCATGCGGTTTCGCCGGGCAGGTCCTCGGCGGGGGCTTGCGCGCCAAGGGTCTGGAGGCGATGTGCTGCGCCTGGCCTTGTGGCAGTAGGCCGCGCGCAGCGAGTGACGAGCAATCCCGCGTGGCAGTAGGACCGTACCTTCATGCCTCGTTCGGGAGGTCGCGAAGCCCTGGTCTGCAAGGGGGGCGTCAACGTCATAACCCCTTGACGCCGCTCGCGATGGGCGGTAATTAGCGCGCCCTCTCAACTGCACGCACAGAGGTCAGCTTGGCGAATACCGCATCGGCGGAGAAGCGCAACCGGCAGGCGCAGAAGCGCCGCACCCGCAACGTGGGCGTCCGGACCGGCGTCAAGGGCGCCGTGAAGAAGGTCCGCGAGGCGCTCGCGAGCGGAGACGGCGCCGGCGCGAAGGCGGCGCTCCACGCCGCCGAGAAGGCGCTCGACCGCGCCGCGTCAAAGGGCGTCCTGCACAAGAACGCCGCCTCACGGCGAATCTCGCGCCTGGCACACGCGGTCGCGAAGTCGGCCGCCTCCGCCGCGAAGTAGGCACGCCGGCGGTTGCGAGGCGAAGCAGTCCGTCGCCGAGGGCGGCGCCCGAGGAGCGAGCAGCGCAGGCGCACTGTGGTCGTGCGTCGAGCAGCGCAGCGACGAGATCCGATCACTGCGGCGAAGCCGCCTCGCTGCTCGGGGCCCCCTGGGGGGCGAGGCCGCCGCCCGCAGGCAGGAATGCTTCGCCGCAGCGCAGCTAGCGCTCGAGCGCGCGCAAAAGCTCGCGAGCGGCCTCGTCCGCGACGCGCCGCAGCGCGAGTGCCCGCCGACCCTCCGTCTCGAGCGGATCCGCGCCGGCGAGGAAGTCGGTCTCGCGCCGGACGACGCGCTCGACCGACCGACCCTCCCCTGCCGTGAGGCGCGCCCGCAACTCGAGCGCGATCCGCCACGACGTGCCCGCGGTGGAGGTGAGCGCCGGCTCCGTCGCACGGACCTCGCCGTCGAGGACCGCGGCGGCGCCCTGTCCCGCGTCGGAGCCGCGCCGCGCCAGCTCGCTCCGGAGCGCCGCCGTCACGAGCGCGCCCAGGTCGGGCTCCGTGGAGCGGTTCTCGAACGGCCGGACGTGGATGCGGTCCACGCTCCCCGCGGCCACGTAGCGCTGGCTGAACCCGTAGCCGCACGCCGCGATCACGGTCGCCGCCAGCGCGAGCGCGACGGCCAGCGCGGGCGCAGCGGCGCGCGGCTTCACCTGCTATCCCCCCACCACGAAGTTGATGAGTCGCTTCGGGACGAAGACGACCTTGCGGATGGCCTTGCCGGCGAGGTGCGCCTTCACCCGCTCCTCCGCCTCGGCGAGGACGCGCACCTCGGCCTCGCCCGCCGCCGCGGGCGCCTGGACCTCGCCGCGGAGCTTCCCGTTCACCTGGACTGCGATGGTCACGACGTCGGCAGCGACGAGGGCCGGGTCGAACGCGGGCCAGGGCTCGTCGGCGAGCAGGCGGTCACGCGCCGCCGGACCGAGCACCTCGTGCCACAGCTCTTCCGCCGCATGCGGCGCGAACGGCGCGAGCAGGGTCGCGACCGCGACGAGCGCCTCCCGGACCGCGGCCCGATCGGCGTCCGTGCCCGGCTCGAGCTGGTACAGCGCGTTCACGAGCTCCATCAACGCCGCAATGCCGGTGTTGAACTTGAGCTCCTTGTCGAACCCGTCCGTCACGCGCTGGATGGTCCGGTGCGTCTTTCGGCGGAGCTCGAGAAAGGCAGCATCCAACCCCGGCGGGACCGCACCGCCGGCCGCGAGGTGCGGAGCGGCGAAGCAGTCCTGCCGGGCGTGGAAGATGCGCCACACGCGCGCGAGGAACCGGAACAGCCCGTCCACCTGCTCGTCCGACCAGTCGATGTCCTTCTCGGGAGGCGCGGCGAAAAGGATGAACAGGCGGAGCGTGTCCGCGCCGTACTTGTCCACCATCGGCCCGGGGGCGACGACGTTGCCCCACCGCTTCGACATCTTGCGGCCGTCCTGCCCGTTCACGATCCCCTGTGTCACGAGGCGCGTGCACGGCTCGTCCTCGTGCACGAGCCCGAGCCGCTTCATGACGCGATGCCAGAACCGGAAGTACAGGAGGTGCATCACCGCGTGCTCGGGCCCGCCGACGTAGACGTCGACCGGCAGCCAGCGCCGCGCCGCCTCCGGGTCGAACGGCCGCTTCTCGTCGCGCGGCGACAGGTAGCGGGCGTAGTACCAGGACGAGTCGACGAACGTGTCCATCGTCTCGACCTCCCGGCGCGCGGGCTCGCCGCAGCGCGGGCAGGTCGTGTTCACGAACTCGGGGACCTTCGCGAGGGGCGGCTCGCCCTTCCCGGTGATGATGGCCTGCTCCGGCAGCACGACCGGGAGCTGATCGTCGGGCACGGGGACGATCCCATCCCCTTCGCAGTACACGACCGGAATGGGTGTGCCCCAGTAGCGCTGACGCGAGAAGCCCCAGTCGCGGAGATGCCACCGCACGGTCGGACGCCCGAAGCCCTTCGCGCGGGCCTCCTCCGCCATGACCTCCCGCGCCTTCTCGCTCGGGAGCTCCGAGAAGCGGCCGGAGGCCTCGAGGACCCCGTCCTCGGTGGACGCCTTCGCGAGCGCGTCCGGACCGGGGAGCCGCTCGCCCTTCGCCGGCTGGATGACCACCCGGATCGGCAGGCCGTACTTCTTCGCGAACTCGAAGTCGCGCTGGTCGTGCGCCGGGACGCTCATCACCGCGCCGGTGCCGTACCCGGCGAGCACGAAGTTCGCGATCCAGACCGGAACCTTCTCGCCGGTGAACGGGTTCACGGCGTGGGCGCCGGTGAACACGCCCTCCTTGGCCGCGTCCTCGCCGGTTCGCTCGGCGGCATCGACCTTCCGCATCCGCTCGACGAAGGACCGGACCTCGGCGCGCCGCTCCGGGGCCGTGACGCGCTCGACGAGCGGGTGCTCCGGCGCGAGCACGACGTAGGTGCAGCCGAAGATCGTGTCGACGCGGGTCGTGAACACGTCGATCGGCTCTTGCCCCGGGACCGCGAACGCGACCTCCGCGCCGACGCTCTTTCCGATCCAGTTGCGCTGCATGGTGGTGACGCGCTCGGGCCACTCCTGGAGCCGATCGAGCCCGTCGAGCAGCTCCTGCGCGAACGCGGTGATCCGGAACGCCCACTCCGGGATCACCTTCTCCACGACCGGCGACTCGCACCGTTCGCAGCGGTTGTCGTCCACCACCTGCTCGTTCGCGATCACCGTGTTGCAGCCGGTGCACCAGTTGGCCTTGCCCTCGCGCCGGTACACGATGTCCTGCTCGAGCATGCGCAGGAAGAACCACTGGTTCCAGCGGTAGTACTCGGGGTCCGCGGTGACGATCTCCCGGTCCCAGTCGAACGAGTAGCCGAGCTTCTTCATCTCGGCGCGGAACGCGACGATGTTCTCTCGCGTCCGCTCCGCCGGGTGCCGGCCATCCTTGATGGCGGCGTTCTCGGCGGGAAGGCCGAGCGCGTCGAAGCCGATCGGGTGCATGACGTCGTACCCGCGCATCCGGAGATGGCGGGCGATGGCGTCCCCGATCGTGTAGACGCGTCCGTGCCCCATGTGCATCGCACCGGACGGGTACGGGAACATCTCGAGGACGTAGCGGGGCTCTGCGGGTCGCCGGCCGGCGCGGAAGGCGCCCGCCTCTTCCCAGCGCCGCTGCCAGCGCGGCTCGATGGCATGTGGCTCGTAGCGCTCGTTCATCGACATAAGGAGGGCGGGGATATTACCGGAGGGAAGGGCGTGCGTCTCGTCCAGCAATGGCCTCGCTCTGTAGCCTGGACGTGGACGTGGACCTGGACGTAGACGTGGACGTGGACGTGGACCTCTACTTCGACTTCGACTTCGACCAGGTCGAGGTCCAGGTCCAAGACCAGGTCCACGTCCACGTCCACGTCGTGAGGCCCAAGGAGACCCCATGTTCCCGCCCGTCCACGTCGCCGACATCGCCCGCCACGAGGGGAAGGAGGTGACGCTCCACGGCTGGCTGCACGGCCGCCGATCCTCGGGGAAGCTCCACTTCCTCCATGTCCGCGACGGCACCGGCACGATCCAATGCGTCGTCTTCAAGGGGAACGTTCCGGCGGAGACGTTCCAGGACGCGGACCACCTGCCCCAGGAGACGAGCCTCGCCGTCACGGGCCTCGTGAAGAAGGACGAGCGGTCGCCCCTCGGCTTCGAGCTGGACGTGCGCGGGCTCCGGGTGTTCGCGCGCCCGTCCCGCGAGTTCCCCATCGGCCACAAGGAGCACGGGGTCGCGTTCCTGATGGAGCAGCGCCACCTCTGGCTCCGCTCCCAGCGCCAGCAGGTGATCCTGCGGGTCCGCCACACCGTGGAGAAGGCGATCCGGGACTTCTTCGACGAGCGCGGCTTCACGCTCGTCGACGCGCCCATCTTCACGCCGTCGGCGTGCGAGGGGACCTCCACGCTGTTCGAGGTGCCGTACTTCGACCTCGGGAAGGCGTACCTCACGCAGTCCGGCCAGCTCTACATGGAGGCGGCCGCGATGGCGCTCGGGAAGGTCTACTGCTTCGGCCCCACCTTCCGGGCCGAGAAGTCGAAGACGCGCCGCCACCTCACGGAGTTCTGGATGGTCGAGCCGGAGGTCGCGTTCATGGATCTCGACGGCGACATGGCGCTCATGGAGGAGCTCGTCTCGTACGTGGTCCAGACCGCGCTCGGAAAGCACGAGAAGGAGCTGAAGGCGGTGCTCGAGCGCGACGTGGAGAAGCTCCGGAACGTGAAGCCGCCGTTCCCGCGCATCACCTACTCCGACGCGGTCGAGGTGATCAACCGGGCGCGCGGCGCGATGCGAGCGCAGGGGCAGCCGGATGAGGCTGCCCCAGAGCGAGCGGGGGGCCCGGGGGGGCGCGAGCCGCAGGCGAGTGTCCCCCCGATGCAATGGGGCGAAGACATCGGTGGCGACGAGGAGACGATCGTCGCCAGCCAGTTCGACCGACCGGTGATGGTCCACCGGTACCCCGCCGAGATGAAGGCGTTCTACTTCAAGAAGGATCCTCAGGATGCCCGCGTCGCGCTCGGCTGCGACGTGCTCGCACCCGAGGGGTATGGCGAGATCATCGGTGGCGGCCAGCGCGAGGCCGACCTCGCGGTCCTGGAGGCGGCGCTGGAGCAGCACCGGCTGCCGAAGGAAGCGTTCGAGTGGTACCTCGATCTTCGGCGCTACGGGACGGTCCCGCACGCCGGCTTCGGGATGGGAGTCGAGCGCTGCGTCGCCTGGATCTGCGGCATCCACCACGTCCGGGAGACCATCCCGTTCGCGCGGATGATGGAGCGGATCACGCCGTAGAGAGCGCGATCCCGAGCAACGCCCGAACCGTCTCCACCACCTCGTTCGCCTGCACGGGCTTCACGAGGTACGCGCTGGCGCCGAGGCTGAGGGCACGCCTGCGATCGGCCTCCGCCCCCTCGGTCGTGACGATGACGATGGGCACGGCCTGGTGCGGCCCGCCGGCCCGCACCAGCGCGACGAGCTTCAGGCCGTCCAGCAGCGGCATGTTGATGTCCGTGATCACGACGTCGAACGCGGCGCTCGCGAGCTTGCGCCAGGCGTCGGCGCCGTCGCCGGCCTCCACCGTGCCCATCCCCTCGATGCGCTGCAGCGCGTACGCGAGCTGCCTGCGCATCGCGGCGCTGTCGTCGACGACGAGTGCGTGGAGATGCGCCACGGCTCGTCACTTTCCCCGACCGAACCGGACGATCCGCTCGGCGAGGCCGTCCAGCGGGAGCTGCTCGTCGAGCGCGCCGCTCTCGGCGGCCGCCTGCGGCATCCCGTACACGACCGCGGTCTCCTTCGACTCGCCGAGCGTCAGCCCCCCGGCCGCCTTGATGGACGAGACTCCCTCGCGCCCGTCCTGGCCCATCCCCGTGAGAATCACCCCGCACGCTCGCGGCCCGAGCGCGCGGGCGACCGACGCGAAGAGCCGGTCCACCGACGGGCACGGCTTGTCGAGCTCGCTCGGGATCGGCGGCAGCACCGCCGCGCGCAACGTTCCGTCCGCGTCGCGCAGCACCTCGAGGTGCTGCCCTCCCGCGCCGACGAGGACGCGCCCCGCGGCGATCACGTCGCCGTCGGCGGCCTCCTGCGCGCTGAAGCGGCTGGTCCGGGCGATGCGCTCGGCGAACGCGGACGTGAAGCGCTCGGGCATGTGCTGCGCGACGAGGAACCCGACGGGGAGGTCGCCGGGGAGCGCGGAGAGGAGGTGCTCGAGCGCCTGCGGTCCGCCGGTGGACGCCCCGATGGCCACCAGCCGCTGCGGCTCCGCGAGATTCGGCGAGGGAGGGACGCGCGACCCCGCCGCCGGGCGCGAGGTTCTCCCGCCGGAGGCCGCGCAAGAGCTCACACTTCTCGAGGAGCGCCGCAGCGATGGTCTCGTAGGACGCTCCTCGCTCGGGCTTCGCCACGAAGTCGAGCGCGCCCAGCTCGAGCGCCTTGAACACGTCGTTGCGGCGGGATTGAGACGACACGACCATGACCGGCGTCGGCCGCCGCGCCATCAGCAGCCGCAGGAAGGTGAAGCCGTCCATCCGCGGCATCTGGAGGTCGAGGAACACGATGTCCGGGTCGAGGCGCAGCACGTCGCGGAGCGCCTCCTCGCCGTCGCGCGCCGCACCGGCGACGACGACGCCGCCGGCGGCCTCGAGGATGCGGCCGATCGCGGCGCGACTCGCGTCCGAGTCGTCCACGAGGAAGACGCGGGTGGGCTTCGCCCCGTCACCGCCGATCGGCCTCACCGCGACGCCTCCAGCGCCGCCGCGCGGAGCGGCTTCCGGTACACGAGGTCCGCCTTGAGGTGGACGATCTCGAAGTCCGCGGTGAGGTTGAGCAGCGACTCGGAGTGCCCGAGGAGGAGCCAGCCGCCGTCGCGCAGCCTCTGGTGGAACGTGTGCAGCAGCTGCTTCCGCGCCGAGACGTCGAAGTAGATCATCACGTTCCGGCAGAAGAGCACGTCGAGGCGGGAGACCGTCTGGAGCGGCCGCGCGTCGAGCAGGTTCTCGCGCCCGAACCGCACCATCCGGCGGATGGCGTCGTCCACCGACCACTTGCCTCCCCGCAGGTGGAACCAGCGCCGCATCGGCTCCGCCTCGGGGGAGCGGAACGCATGCTCGCCGTACACGCCCGCGCGCGCCTGCGCGATGCAGCGCCGCGAGATGTCGCACCCGACGATCTCGACGTCCCAGCCCTCGAACAGGCGCGAGTCCTTCACGATCACGGCGAGGGTGTAGGCCTCCTCGCCGGTGGAGCAGCCGGCGGACAGGATCCGCAGCCGCCGCTCGTCCGCCCGCGTGCGCGCGAGCTCCGGCAGGATCTCGCGCGTGAACGCGGTGAGCTGCAGAGGCTCGCGGTAGAAGTAGGTCTCGTTGGTGGTGAGGACGTCGAGCGCCTCGTCGAGCTCGCCCCCGCGTCCTGGATCGAAGCGCAGGAAGCGGTGGTACTCGGCGAACGTGCGGAGCCCGAGCGCCTCGATCCGGGCGGCGAGCCGTCGCTCGACCAGGTAACACGTCTCGTCGCGGAAGAAGATGCCGCAGTGCGCGTGGACCAGCTCGCGGAGGAGCCGGAACTCCTCCTCGCCGAGCCGCGGGGCCTCGCCGTCCGCGCGCCACATGCTCGGCTACCGGGGCCCGAGCGCCCGCGCGGCCTCGGCGAACGCGCGTGCGACGAGGGGGTCGGGGTCCATGGCCGCCAACCGCTCGGCATCGGCTCGGAGCGCGGGGTCCTTGCGGTCCTGGAAGGCGCGCGCGGCCGCGCGGCGGACGTCCCAGCGCGGGCTCGCCGCCGCCTCGCGCAGGATCCGCTGGCCCTCCGCGCCGGGGACCCGGGCCGCCCCGAGCACGGCTTCCTTCACGACCTCCGGGTCTCCGTGCGCGAGCGCGCGCTCGAGCGCCGCTCCCGGCAGCTGCCCGAGCGCCACGAGGGCGTGCAGCGCCGCCACCACGACGACCGCCGGCGCGTCGGGGTCGGCGACGAGCGCGCCGACGGCCGAAGCGTCCTCGGCGCGTCCGCAGGCGCCGAGGGCCTCCGCCGCCGCGGCGCGGACCGCCTGCTCGCTGTCGCGGAGGGCCCGGACGAGCGCGCCCGACACCTCGCGCGCGAGGTCCGCCGCGGCCATCCCCCCGCGCGCCCGCGCCAGGTCCGCGATCGCTCTCGCGGCGGCGACGCGCACCGCCCACGCCTGATCCGAGAGCGCCGTGACGAGAGCGGACGCGCCCCGGGTCGAGAGGAGTCCTCGCTGCGCGAGCGCACGCATCGCGGCCGCCGCGGCGCCGCGCTCGGCCACGCCGGGCGCGGCGAGCCCGCCGAGCACGAAGGCGACGTCCTCGGAACCGCCGAGCGCACCCAGCGTCCGGTACACGGCCTGGGACCGGATCGCGTCACCCCGATCCCGCGCCGCCGCGAGGACCGCCTCGCGCTCCGCCGACCCGGACTGTCCGATGCGCACGAGGGCCGTCGACGCGAGCGCCGCCGTGCCCGCGTCGTCGTCCGCGAGCAGCCCTGCCAGCGGCGGGACGCCGCGCGTGTCGCGCAGCCTCCCCAGCGCGGCGATGGCCTCGGCCTGGGCGTACGACTCGCGGTCGCTCGCCTCCCGCACGACGCTCTCGAACGCCGCCGGGCTTCCGCGCTGCGCGAGCGCGGCCAGCGCGGTGATCCGGGCGAGCTGGCCCAGCGTCGGCATCGCCTCGGCGAGCGCTTCGCGCAGCTCGCCGCCGCCGTCCGGAAAGCGCTCGAGGGTCTCCTCGACGAGGGTGCGGTACCGCTCGTCCTCGGCCAGCTTGACGATGCGTCCGGCATGCCGTGCCGCCCCCGCAACCGCGAGCGCGGTGATCGCCCCGGCCACGATGAACGGCTCCTCGGATCCGAGCGCCGCGGCCCACGCCTCGGCGAGCCCGGGATCGTGCTCCGCGGCGGCGCGCAGCTTGGCGAGCGCCGGCGCGAGATCGTCCGCGTCGCACCTGGCGCGCTGGTGCCCGAGCGCCCCGAGCGCCGCCTCGCGCGCCGGCCGCGACGGGTCCGCGACACCGCGCGCCACGATCAAGCGCGCGTGCGGCTCGTCGGAGAAGCCGAGCATCCGGTAGAGCGCCCTCCGGAGCGGGCGATCGGAGAGGAGCTGCTCGATCCGATCGGCCGGGAGACAGACGTGAAGCGCCCCGAGCGCCTCCACGGCGGAGAGGCGCAGCGTCGGATCGTCGGAGTCGACCGCCGCGCGCAGCGACGCGACCGCCTGCGGGCTCCCGATCTTCCCGAGCGCGTCCGCCGCGGCGGCCCGCACGTTGGGATCGGGATCTGCGAGCCGCGCGGTCAGCGGCGGGACGGCGCGCCCGTCGGAGATGGCGCCGAGCACGCCGGCCGCGGCCTGCTGGAGATCGGGATCGTCGCTCGCGAGCCGCTCCGCGAGCGCGGGAACGGCGGGCGGACCGACCCGGGCGAGCGCCGCCGCCGCCGCCTCGCGTGCCCCGACGCCGGGCCCCGAGGCGAGGACCTGCATGAGCTCCGGCACCGCGGCCGATCCCGGCACGGCCGCGATCCGCTCGACCGCCGCGGAGCGGACGCGCCAGCTCGGGTCGGCGAGCCGGTCGAGAATCACCGCCCGATCGCCGGCATCGGCCGCGTCGAGCTCGCCGACCGCGCGGTAGCGCGTCTCCTCGTCCTGGTGAGCGGCCCGGGCGCGCCGGGCCGCTGCGTCGGAGCCGGGACCGGTCATACCTGGCGCGACGCCTCCGCCTGGGCCCGCGCGGCGTCCAACTCGCCCGGGACGGACCGTTCGAGCAGGGCCTTCACGTTCAGGAGGAGCCGCAACCGCGGACCGCCCCGACCCGCCGCCGCATCGCCCCCGCACACGCCGAGGAAGAAGCGCGGCGCGCCGGGCTCGCCGAGCCCGGGCGCCGGACGGATATCGGAGCGCGGAAGACGCAGCACCTCGCACACCTCGTCGACGACCAGCCCGATGCGCCGCCCCGCCACGTTCACGATGAGGAACCGGCTCTTCCTGGTCTGCGGACGGACCTCGACGCCGAGGCGCTTGCGCACGTCGAGCACCGGGATCACCTCGCCGCGCAGGCGGACCACTCCCTCGATGAACGCCGGAGCGCGCGGGACCGGCGTGATCGGGAGCGGGTGGAATGATCTCCCGGACCCGCATGATGTCGATGCGCGTAGTCCTCGCCGCCGACCCGGAACGTGCAGAGCTGCGCCAAGGCTTCCGGCCCGGCGGCGCCGGGATCGACGCGACGGCACGCACCTCACCGCCCCGCATCGGCCCTCCTCGCGCGCGCCGCGGCGTCGGCCCGCGGCGGCGTCCGCCGGAGCAGCGCTCCGAGGTCGAGCACCGTGAAGAGCCGCTCCCGCGTCCCGCCCGATGCCCGCGAGGAACTCGGACCGGCTGCCCGCGATCCCCTGCGGGCATGGCTCGATCGACCCCGCGCGGAAGCCGGACGACGCTCGCCACGCGATCCACGAGCAGCCCGCACGGCCCCTCGCCGGCGTCCACGATGACGACCTTGCCCTGGGGCTCCGCGGCGGACGAGCGGCCGGCAGGCCCAGGCGCCGGCGCGGGTCCAGCACCGCGACCACCTCGCCGCGCACCGTGACGACGCCCAGGACGTCGGCGGGCGCGCGGGGCACCTCGGTCACGGGGGGCGCCTTGATGACCTCGCGGACGCGCTCGATCGCGATCGCGTACTCCTCGGCCGCCGAGCAAGAACGTGAGGTACTCCTCGCGCGCCACCGGCTCGGGTTCCACCTGCCGGCATCCGGGAGCGGGGGCGAGCTGCGGCAGCGCCGGCGCCGCCTCGTCCGGACGGTAGAAGAACTCGTCGAGCGGGTCGGCTGGGCAGCGGCCGGGTCGTGCGACGCCCCGGCGTACGGGGCGCGGGCAGGACCGGCGGCGGCGGAACGGGCAGCGCGCCGCCGCCGGCGCCGATCACGACCCTGAAGTCCGCGGTCGCGGGCGCGCGGACCCGGAGCCGCGCTCGGCCTCGAGGTCGGACGGCGCGGCGGGGCGCGCCGCCGCCGGGCCGCCACGTCGTGAAGCGCGCGTCCTGGCGCGGCGCGGGCCCGCGGCCGGCGCGGGGATCCCCTGCAGCCGCGCCGCGAGCGCGCCGTCGAGGAGGTCCTGGTCGGTGACGATCGGTCCGCGGAGACGGAGGCGGGGCCGGATCGGAGCGCCGCCGGCGACGCGCGCGCCCGGGCCGGGCCCGGGCGCGCGGCTCACGGTCCGGACCCTTCGGGCCGCCGGCGAACCTTCCGCCGCGGCCTCGTCGGCGGACGCGCCTGGCCGCCCGCTCCTTGGCCTTCTTCCGGATATCCAGGAAGTCCATGCGGCGCTCCGGCGCCCGAGTCTACCGCGCTCCGGGAGCGGTTCCCATGTAGGCGCCGAGGTCGGAGGCGGCGGCCTCGACGACCTCGCGTCGATATCGCGCGCGGCCTCGCGGGCGAACCCCTCGAGGAGCGCGCTCGCGGCCAGCTGGTTCACCCGCCGCGGCAGCGCCGCCGGAGAGCCGGTGGACGGCGACGACCGCGTCCGGGCGTCGAAGAGCGGCGCCGTCCGACCGGCCACCGCCGAGCCGGTGCGCCAGGTAGCGGCCGGTCTCGTCCGCGTCGAGCGGCGCCCACGTGGTAGGCCGACCCCGATCCGCTGCGCGAACGCCTCGCCGCCCCGCTCGCGGAGCCGCTCGCGCAGCTCGGGCTGGCCGATCAGCACGAGCCCGACGAGCGGCGCGGTCGTCGGCGGCCAGGTTCGTGAGGAGCCGCAGCTCGTCGAAGGCGGCGCGCCCGGGCAGCAGCTGCGCCTCGTCGATCACCACCACCGGCGAACTGCCCGTCCTCGTCGAGCCGGGCCGACGTGCTCCGCGAGCGCGCCGAAGGCCTCCGCCTTGCGGCGGGCGGGCGGCGAGGCCGAACCCCTCCGCGATGGCGCGCGAGCAGCTGCGCGGGCGGGCAGCGCCGGGTTGATGACGAAGCTGAAGCGGCAGCGCTCCGCGAACGCGTCCACGAGGGCGCGCGAGAGCGTGGTCTTCCCGGCGCCGACCTCGCCCGGTGAGCACCGCGATCTCGCGCTCCTCGACCGCGTGCGAGAGGCGCGCGAGCGCCTCGGCGTGCTGGCGCGACGGGAAGAGGAACGCCGGGTCGGGCGTCTTCGAGAAGGGCTTCCGCGTGCAGGCCGTAGAACTCGAGGTACATCGCGCCGTCCTCTAGAGCAGGTCTCGAAGCCCGAGCGCTGCTCTTACCCCGCACCGGCCGCGTCGCGGCGCACGTCGCCGGAGACCACGTCCTCGATGATGGCGCCGACGTCGAGCACGAGGACGGTGCGCCGCTGTCCCGAGGTCGGTCGCACCGGCGATGCCGCGGACCCCCTGGAGCTGGGCGCCGAGCGGCTTCACGACGATGTCCTGCTGGCCGAGCAGCTCGTCGACCGCGATGCCGAGCCGCTCCTGCGCGAGCCCGACCACCACGACGAAGAACGGGTCCGGCGGCGCGCGCCCGCGCACGCGAAGAAGCGGCGCGAGCCGGACGAGCGGCAGCGTCGCGCCGCGCAGCGTGATCACCTCGCGCGTCGAGAGCGTGCGGACGTCGGCGGCCGCGCACCTCCAGGATCTCGAGCACGCTGTTGAGCGGGATCGCGTAGGTCCGGCCCGACGACCGCGACCACCAGCGCCCGGATGATGGCGAGGGTGACCGGCAGCGTGATCTCGAAGCGGGTGCCGCGGCCGCGCTCGGTGTGCAGGTCGATGATGCCGGAGAGCGCTGGCGATGTTGTTCTTCACGACGTCCATGCCGACGCCGCGCCCGGAGAGCGCGGTCACCTGCCGCGCCGTGGAGAAGCCGGGGACGAAGATGAGGTTCATCACCTCGCGCCGCGACGAGCTCGCGCACCGCCTCGGCGGTGGCGAGCCCGCGCTGCGACCGCCACCTCGCGGACCCGGTCCTCGTCGATGCCCGCCGCCGTCGTCCTCGACCACGATCTGGACGTGGTTGCCCTTCTGCGACGCCGCGAGGCGCGACGCGGCCCGGCGCGCGGCTTCCCGTGCGCGCGCGCGCACCTCGGGCGGCTCGATGGCGTGGTCGATGGCGTTGCGGATGAGGTGCATGAGCGGATCGGACGAGGTCCTCGACGATGAGCTTGTCGAGCTCGACGTCGCCGCCGGTGACCTCGAGCTCGATCTCCTTCCCGACCTCGCGGCGCGATCTTGCGGACCATGCGGGCGAGCTTGTCGAAGACCTGCTCGAGCGGGACCATCCGCACCTCGAGGATGCCCGCCTGCAGCTCGGCGAGGTGCCGCTCGAGGCTGCGGTTGGCGTCGGTGCAGCTCGACGGCGAGGACCGCGTCGCCGCTCTGCGCTCTTGAGCCGCTCGGCGACGCGCTGGAGCGAGCGACTTCACGAGCACCAGCTCGCCGACGACGTTCATGAGCCGGTCGAGCTTGCGGATGTCGACGCGGACCGTCTGCGAGACGGAGCGGAGCGATCGCTTCGATCCGGGTGCGCGCTCGGGCGCGGGCGAGAGGGTCGCCACCTGAGCGGCGCTCGCCGTCGGCAGGGGCGCCCGAGCCGCGGGCGGGCGCGCCGGCCGGGCGCGGGCGACCGGCCGGAGCCGGGCCCGCACCGGCTCGACGACCGCGCGCGGGTCCCGGCCTCGCGCAGGACCACCTCGCGTCCCTCGCGCGAGGCGAAGAGCAGCTCGAAGGCGATGGCCGCCGGATCGCGGACGTCGGAGGACGGCAGCGTCGAGACCACCTCGCCCAGCTCCGCTTGAGCCGCCCCGAGAGCGCCGACAGCTCCTGGTCGAAGGTCGCCAGCTCGAAGGTCACCCGCACCCGGTAGAGCGCCGAGCCCCTTCTGCACGTTGGCGCGCAGCCGGTGCTCCTCGTACTCGGTGAGGACCGCGCGCACCTCGGGACCGAGCGCGATCGCGTCGAGCGGATCGTCGCAGCGGGCGCGGCTCGCCGCGTCGGCCGGCGCGCAGCCGGTCGGCCAGCCGTCGCCGCGGCGTCCGTCGTGCGGGGCGGCTCGCCCGCCGCCTCCTCCGCGATGATCCGCGAGAAGAGCTCCGGCGCCTCGAGCAGGAGGTCGATGCGCCCCGCGGTCGAGCGCGCCGCCGCCCCATGCGGACGTCGTCGAGCAGGTCCTCGAGCGCGTGGGCGAGCCGCGCCATCCGCTCGACGCCGAACATCGAGGAGAGCCCCTTCAGCGAGTGGGCCGCCCGGAAGACCGCGTTGAGGAGGTCGGGCGTCGGGCTCGTCGCCGTCGCCTGCGTCGAGCTGCATCAGCTCGCTGCCGAGCGGTCGATCGATCTCCTGCGCCTCGGAGACGAAGTCGGCGAGCGCCTTCTGGCTCTTGATCGTTGCTCGCCGCACCATGGAGCCGGACACGTGCGGCAAGGCGCGGCGCTCGGGGCGGCATCTCGACCCGCGACGGGGGCGCGAGCACGTCGACCTCCACCCCCGATCACGTTGCGCGCGGCCGCCAGCTCGCGCTGCAGGGCGCGCGCCTCGCCGAGCAGGATCTGCCGCCGCGCCGGGCGAACCAGGCTCGCCTCGAGCCAGAGCCTCGCCGCGAGCGCGGCGTCGCCGCCCGCGAGGGGCGGCATCGCGCGTCGCGAACGCCTCGCTCCCCGCGCGCGCGACCGCCTCGCAGCCGGTGCGCGCCGCGTGGAGGAACGCGTCGGGCGCCAGGGGGACCTGCGCGAGCCCGAAGCAGAAGACCCGCACCGGGCGCGATCCGGCCGCCGGACGGCAGCAGCAGCGCCTCGCCCGCGTGCCCGTCGAAGAGGCCGTTTCGGATCGCCCGGGAGATCGCGCCGCACAGCCGCCAGTCGACGAACCCGGCGAGCCCCTGGAGCGGCCGCTCCGGGCCGACGAACACCGCGAGCGCGTCGACGTCGAGCGCGTCGATCGCCGCAGCCCCAGCTCCGCCACCTCGATCTTGAGCGGCACGTTTCCCTCGATCGCCGACTAGGTCGGCACGCCGGCCCGGCGGCTCGCCGGAAGCCCGGACGCGATCTTGTCGAGCACGCCGTTGACGAACGCGCCGCGTGCTCTCGGAGCCGTACTTCTTGCCGAGCTCGATGGCCTCGTTGATGACGACCTTCACCGGCACGTCGGTCGCAAGCAGCTCGTAGACGGCGAGCCGCAGCACGTTCCGGTCCACCTTGGCCATGCGGTCGAGCCGCCAGTTGGTGGAGACGCGCTCGATCGCCTCGTCGATCTCGCGCCGGTGCGCCGGCGACGCCGCGCACGAGCTCCTCGGCGAGCGCCTGCACCTCGCGCTCGACCGGCTCGAAGCTCCGCCAGAAGCGGGCGAGCGCCTCGTCGATGCCCTCCGCGGCGACGTCGATCTGGTAGAGCGCCTGCAGCGCGCGCTCGCGGGCCTTGGTCCGCTTCGCCGGCACGGTCACTCCCGCCGGCGCGCTGCGCCGAGCTTCGCGGCCTCGCGGAGCACGTTCGCCTGCTCGATGGCGGCCACGGCCGCCTCGGCCCCCTTGTTCCCGGCCTTCACGCCGGCCCGCTCCAGCGCCTGCTCCATGGTGTCGCAGGTGAGGACGCCCATCGCGACGGCGCAGTCCGCCTCCATCGCGACCTGCGCCGACGCCCTTCGTCGCCTCCGCCGCGACGTACTCGAAGTGCGGCGTGCCGCCGCGGATGACGGCGCCCAGCGCGACGACCGCGTCGTGGCGGCCCGCGCGCGCCACCCGCCTGAGGAGCGCCGGCAGCTCGAAGGTGCCCGGGCAGCGGAAGACGTCGACGTCGCCCTCCTTCGACCCCGTGGCGGCGGAGCGCGTCCAGCGCGCCCGACAGCAGCTGCTCGGTGACGAGCGAGTTGAAGCGCGAGACGACGATCGCGACCTTGAGGCCGGTCGCGACGAGCGATCCCTCGTAGACGTTCATCGTCCGTTCCTTCCTTTCGTCCGGGCCGCGCCGCACGGCCCGGCCCTTCGCGGCGCGCGGCGCGGGCGCTGGCCTTCAGCGTGAGCAGGTGCCCGATCTTGTCGCGCTTGGTCACGAGGTAGGCGCGGTTGCGCCGGGTGGGCGGCATCTCGATGGGGACGCGCTCCACCACCTCGAGCCCGTACCCCTCGAGGCCGACGATCTTCTTCGGGTTGTTGGTGAGGAGCCGCATCTTGCGCACGCCGAGGTCGCGCAGGATCTGGGCGCCGATGCCGTAGTCGCGCAGGTCGGGCTTGAAGCCGAGCTGCACGTTGGCCTCGGCGGTGTCGTAGCCCCTGGTCCTGCAGGTTGTAGGCCTTGAGCTTGTTGACGAGGCCGATGCCGCGCCCCTCCTGGTCGAGGTAGAGCAGGACGCCCTTGCCGGCCCGCTCGATCTGCTCGCAGCGCCGCGTGGAGCTGCGGGCCGCAGTCGCAGCGCTGCGAGCCGAAGACGTCGCCGGTGAGGCACTTCGAGTGGACGCGGACGAGCACCGCCTCGTCCTCGCGCCAGCGTCCCTTCACGAGCGCGACGTGCTGGTGCGCGTCGACGTCGTTCTCGTACGCGACCGCGCGAAACTCGCCGTACTCGGTGGGGAGCGGCGCCTCCGCCGCGCGCCGGACGAGCGTGTCCTTCATCATCCGGTAGGCGATGAGGTCGGCGACCGAGACGATGGGCAGGTCGTGCGCGCGCGAGAGCTTCTCCAGCTCGGGCATCCGCGACATCGTGCCGTCGTCGTTCATCACCTCGCAGATGACGCCGGCGGGCTTCAGCCCGGCGAGCCGGGCGAGGTCCACCGAGCCCTCGGTCTGGCCGGCGCGGACGAGCACGCCGCCCTTGCGGGCGCGCAGCGGAAAGACGTGGCCGGGCCGCGCCAGGTCCTCGGGGCGCGCGCCGTCGCGGACGGCGGTGAGGATCGTGTGCGCGCGGTCCCGCGCGCTGATCCCGGTGGTGACGCCCTCCTTCGCCTCGATCGAGACGGTGAAGGCGGTGCCGAACGAGGACGTGTTCGCGCCCTCGTCCACCATCAGCGGCAGCCGGAGCTGGCGGACCTTCTCCTCCGTGAGCGACAGGCAGATCAGACCGCGCCCGTGCTTCGCCATGAAGTTGATCGCCGCCGGCGTCACCTTCTCGGCGGCCATGCACAGATCGCCCTCGTTCTCGCGGTCCTCGTCGTCGGTCAGGATCACCATCCTGCCCTCGCGCATCGCGTCGAGCGCCTTCTCGACGCGCTGCACCGCGTGCTTCGCGTGATCCCTCACCGCTGGCCTCCGTAACCCCAGCGTGCGAGGTCCGTGCTGGAAAGGACCGAGCCCGATGCGAGCTCGTGCAGGCGCGCGACGTGGCGCGCCACCACGTCGGCCTCGAGGTTCACCTTCGTGCCGGGCCGCGCCTCGCCGAGCGTGGTCCGGGCGAGCGTCTCCGGGATGAGCGCGACCTCGAACCGGTCCCGTCCCGCGGCGGCGACGGTCAGCGACACCCCGTCCACCGCGATGGAGCCCTTCTCCGCGACGAGCGGCGGCGATCGCCGCCGGGAGCGAGACCGCGAGGCGCGCCCCCTGCCCCTCAGCGGCGCGCGAGATCACCTCGCCGACGGCGTCGACGTGCCCCTGCACGAGGTGACCGCCGAGCCGGTCGCCGAGGGCGAGCGCGCGCTCGAGGTTGACGCGGGACCCCGGGCGCCAGCCGCCGATCGTCGTGCGGGCGAGCGTCTCCGGGACCGCGTCGAACGACACGAGCGCCGGCGCCGCGCTCCACGACCGTGAGGCACGCCCCCGAGCACGCGATGCTCTCGCCCGAGCGCGAGAGCGTCCACCGGCATCGCCGCAGGGCGGAGCGTCAGGCGGGCGCCCCCCTGCCGTGGCAGCAGGTGCTCCACCACGCCCATGTCGGACACGAGACCAGTGAACATTTCCGGCGCAATCCTAGCCGCGTCCTCGGTTTTTCGCCAACGCGGGGCGCACCGGCCGGCCCAGGACGAGCACGTCGTCGCCCACCTTCTCGACCTGCACCTCGTCGAGCCGGAGGGCGCCTTCCATGCGTGCCGGGCCGCGCGAGGCGAGGAGCGGGACCCCATCGGCCCCGAGCAGCTTCGGCGCGACGAACACCGCGACGCGGTCGACGAGCCCCTCCTCGAGGAAGCGGGCGTGGACGCGCGCGCCGCCTTCGACGAGGAGGTGCGTGATCCCCGCGCGCCGCGAGCTTCTCGAGGAGGTCGCGGAGGTCCACGCCCGCCCTTCCCGCGCTTGCAGCGCAGCAGCTCGACCCCGGGCGCCACGCGCCGCGTGCGCGACGAGGCGTGCGCGACCAGGGTGGGCGCGGGCGAGCGCGGGTTCAGGAGCGCGAGCCGCCGGGGCAGCGTGAGGTCGGTGTCGAGCACGACGCGGACCGGATCGTGGCCGCGGCCGCCGGGGAGGCGCGTGGTGAGGAGCGGGTCGTCCGCGCGGGCGGTCCCGGCGCCCACGAGCACCGCGTCGACCCGGTCGCGGAGCCGGTGCACCCAGCGGCGCGCCGCCTCCGCCCGTCACCCAGCGCGCGTCGCCCGTCCGCGTCGCGATGCGGCCGTCGAGGGTCACCGCCGCCTTGAGGGTCACGTACGGACGCCGCTCGCGGATGTAGCTTGAACCAGTGGGCGTTCAGGGCGTCGCACTCCGGCCGCAGCACGCCCTCGACCACCTCCACGCCCGCGGCGCGGAGCCGGGCGATCCCCTTGCCGTTCACGAGCGGGTTGGGATCGGCGGAGCCGACGAACACGCCGCGCACGCCGGCGTCGAGCAGGGCGATCGAGCAGGGCGGGGTCTTCCCGTAGTGGTCGCACGGCTCGAGCGTCGTGTAGAGGTCCGCGCCCCGCGCCCTCCCGCCCGCGGCCCGGAGCGCGACCACCTCCGCGTGCGGGCCGCCGGCGCGCGCGTGGTGCCCGCGCGCGATGACGCGTCCGCCGCGCACGAGGACGGCGCCGACCGCCGGGTTCGGGCTGGTGCGGCCGAGCCCCTTCGCCGCCTCGCGCAGCGCGAGGCGCATGAAGAGCTCCGCCACCGCGCGATCGAACAGCGCGGCCCGGGCGGCCCGGCGCGGCGGCCGGGCGCGGCTGCGGCGGCCGCGCGCGAGGATCCGGATCATCGCCCCTCGGGCCCTCCGTCCGCCTTCTTCGCGAGCCCGGCCAGCTCCGTCATGAACTCGCCCACGTCGCGGAAGGCGCGGTACACGGAGGCGAACCGCACGTACGCGACCTCGTCCAGCTCGCGGAGGCGGCGCATCACCGCCTCCCCGATGACGGTGGTGCGGATCTCCTTCTCGCCGAGCTCCTGCAGATGCCGCTCGACGGAGGTCACGAGCGCCTCGATCTGCTCGGCCGAGACGGGCCGCTTCTGGCAGGCGATGGCCACGCCCTCGACGATCTTGGCGCGTTCGAAGGGCTCGCGCCGGCCGTCCTTCTTCACGACCTGCGGGAGCATCTCCTCGATGCGCTCGTACGTCGTGAAGCGACGCGCGCACCCGGCACACTCGCGGCGGCGGCGCGTGGCCTGCCCATCCTGCGCCTCGCGCGAGTCGACGACCCGGTCTTCGAGGTGTCCGCAGTAGGGACAGCGCATGTCGGGTCTACTGTCTGTTCTCGTACATCGGGAACTGCGCGCAGAGGTCCCGTACCTCGCCCCGCACCCTCGCGAGCGCCCGGTCGTCCGCCGGCGCGTCGAGGGCGCGCCCGATGAGCGCGGCGACGAGCGTCATCTCGCGCGCCCCCATGCCGCGCGTGGTGAGCGCAGGGGTGCCGACCCGGATGCCGGACGTGGTCATGGGCTTCTCCGGGTCCCACGGGATCATGTTCTTGTTCACGGTGATCCCGGCCTTCCCGAGCGCCTCCTCCGCCACCTTCCCGGTGAGCTTCTTGGGCCGGAGGTCGACGAGCATGAGGTGGTTGTCGGTGCCGCCGGACACGAGCCGCAGGCCCGCCGTCTTGAGCCCCTCGGCGAGAACGACCGCGTTCTCGACGATGCGGCGCTGGTACTCCTTGAATGACGGCCGGAGCGCCTCCTGGAAGGCCACCGCCTTCGCGGCGATCACGTGCTCGAGCGGCCCGCCCTGGATGCCGGGGAAGATCTGCGAGTTGAGCGTCTTCGCGTGCGCCTCGCGGCAGAGGATCATCCCGCCGCGCGGCCCCCGAAGCGTCTTGTGCGTCGTGGTGGTCACGATCTCGGAGTGCGGCACGGGGCTCGGGTGGAGCCCGGCCGCGACGAGCCCGGCGATGTGGGCCATGTCGACCACCATCGCCGCCCCGACCTCCTTCGCGATCTCCGCGAACCGATCGAAGGCGAGCGTCCGCGGGTACGCGCTCGCGCCCACCACCAGGATCTTCGGGCGGTGCTCGCGCGCGAGGCGGCGGACCTCGTCCATGTCGACGGTCTCGGTGTCCCTCGTGAGGCCGTACGGGACGATCTTGAACAGCTTCCCGGAGAAGTTGACGGGGGAGCCGTGGGTGAGGTGCCCGCCGAAGTTGAGGCTCATGGCGAGGAGCGTGTCGCCGGGCTGCGCGAGCGCGAAGTAGGCCGCCATGTTGGCCTGCGACCCGGAGTGCGGCTGAACGTTCGCATGCTCTGCGCCGAAGAGCGCCTTGGCCCGGTCGATGGCGAGCTGCTCGACCTGGTCCACCACCTCGCACCCACCGTAGTACCGCTTCCCCGGGTACCCCTCGGCGTACTTGTTCGTCAGCGTGGAGCCGAGCGCCTCGAGGACGGCGGGCGAGACGAAGTTCTCGCTGGCGATGAGCTCGAGCCCCTCGGCCTGGCGGCGCGTCTCCTCGCGGATGAGCCGCTCGATCTGGGGGTCCGCCACCGCGAGGCTCTCGTTCGACATCATCGGATCTCTCTCCGGAACGCGTGGGAGGGGCCGTTCATACCGCGCCGCACCGGCGCCGGCAACGGCGGCGGCAGCCGCTCCGTGCGCCCGCTATCGTTCCATGTCGCGCATCTTGTCGACGCGGCGGCCGTGGCGACCCCCTTCGAACGCCGTCTCCAGGAAGGCCTTCACGATCGCGCCGCCGAGGCCGAGCCCGACGACGCGCTCGCCGATGCAGAGAACGTTCGCGTCGTTGTGGGCGCGCGCCATGCGGGCCTCGTACTCCGTCGTGCAGTGGGCGGCGCGGACGCCCTTCACCTTGTTCGCGGCGATCGACATCCCGATCCCGGTCCCGCAGACGAGCACCCCCATCCGCGCGCGCCCCGACGCGACCGCCTCCCCGACCTGACGGGCGTAGTCCGGGTAGTCCACGCTCGCGCCGGAGAACGGGCCGAGGTCCTCCGCCTCGAACCCTGCGTCCTGCGCCACCTTCACGGCCTCGCCGCGGAGCGCGAGCCCCGCGTGGTCCGAGCCGAAGATCACCCGCTCCGCCATCGCGACCTCCTCGAAAGGGTCGGGATTCTTCCATATCGGACGGGCGGAGTGGAGGCACGTTCAACGTGGACGTGGACGTGGTCGTGGACGTGGTCGTGGACGTGGTCGTGGTCGTGGTCGTGGACCTCGACTTCGACTTCGACCTCGACTGCAGGAACGCTCAATCTCCGACGTCGAGGTCCACGTCCACGTCGAGGTCTAGGTCTAGGTCGAGGGTCGAGCTCGATCTCACGGACGCCCGCGCGCGAGCCCCTCGCGCGCGACGCCCTCGCGCAGCAGCACCGCCCCGCCGATGAGCGCGACCGGGAGGACGTGCACGGCGTGAAACGCGAGCGCGAAGGCGAGGGCCGCGTCTCCGGGGGCTCCTGCGCCCGCCACCGCGATGGCGGTCGCCACCTCGAAGCTGCCCGCGTTTCCGGGCGCCACCGCGACGGCAGCCGCCGCCGACGCGGCGAGCACCGCGAGCGCCGCCACGACGGGGCTCGCGGGGAGCCCGAGCGCCGCGAGCGTCCCGAGCGCGATCGCCCACTCCGCCGCCCAGCCGACGAGTGCCCACGCGAGCGACGTCGCGAGCGCGCCCGCGTCATGCAGCGCGGCGAGTCCGCCGCGCAGCCGCGCCACGAGGCCGGTCCCCGTCATTCTTGCCGGGGGGACGGTCGCTCCGCCTCCGAGGAGCTCGTGCTCCCCCGAGCCCGATTGCGCCGCAGGCTGCCCGGGCCTGAGGAGCCACGCGGCGGCGGCGGCGGCGGCGGCGAGCGCCGCGGTGATCCCGAGGGCCCGGAGGCCCCAGCTCGGCAGCGGCGCCGCGGCGGCCAGCGCTCCGAGCGCGATCACGAACGCCACCGTGCCGACGAGGTAGTCGAGCGCCGACGCCGCGATCACCGAAGCGGTCGAGACGCCCGCGCGCCGCGCGAGGAGGTGCGCGCGCAGGAGATCGCCGCTGCGGCCGGGAAGGACGAGGCCGGCCGCGAAGCCCGCCACGATCGCGACGAGCGCGTGCCGGTAGCGGACCCGCCCCTGCGGAGCAAGGACCACCGCGCGCCAGCGCGCCGCGTGCGCCGCGAGCGAGACGAGGTTCGCGCCGACGGCGAGCGCGAGCAGACCCAGGTTGGCGCGCGCGAGGCTCGCGCCGACCCCCCGCACGTCGACGCGGGCGAGGGCCGCGGCGCCGACGGCCGCGAGCACGGCCAGACCCGCGACGCGCGGCCACGCCGGCGCGCGTGCGGGAGGCGCGGACTCGGCGAGCGCGCCCACCGGGACGACCGCGAAGCCCGCAGCCCGCCAGCGGCGCACGATCTCCGGCACCGCCGCGGCGGTCTGATCGCGGCGCGGGTCGATCCCGGGGCTGCCGCACCCATCGTGGAGCAGCACGATCTCGCCCGGCCGGGGCCTGCGTGACGCGCGGTCCGCGATGCGGTCCGCCCCGGGGCGCTCGGTGTCCCATGCGCCCCGCGTCCACGCGACGAGCCTCAGCTCGCGCGCGCGGAGCGCTACCCCGAGGAATGGTCCCTTCCAGCCGTGCGGCGCCCGGAAGAAGCGCGCCGGCTCCACCCCGGCCCGCCGGATCGCGTCGCGTCCGCGATCGATCTCGTACGCGATCGTGCGCGGCGCGGCGAACGCGAGCCGTCTGTGGGTGTGGCCGTGAAGCGCCACCTCGTGACCGCGCCGGGCGATCTCGCGCACGAGGTCCGGCCGGCGGTCGGCCGCCTCGCCCAGCACGAAGAAGGTGGCGCGCGCCTCGGCCCGATCGAGCGCGTCCAGCACGGCGGGGGTGTCGTCCGACGGCCCGTCGTCGAAGGTGAGCGCGACCCGGCGCTCCCCCCGTGCGCCGCGCCGAAGCGACCCGCCCGCGAGATCGAACCGTGGCCAGAGCAGGTGCAGCGCGGCGAGCCCGAGCAGCACCGTGGAGGCGACCAGCGCCGATCCCGACGCGACGTGGCCGGCGCGCGCCCAGACGGCTCCCGCCGCGAGCAGGGCCGATGCGGCGACGACGGCGACGACGACGACGAGCCGCTTCCGCAGGGGCACCGCTTACCCCGTCACGCCGACCGCGCGGTAGACCGCCAGGACCTCGCGCGCGACCGCGGGCCAGGCGTAACGCTGCGCGGTGCGGCGGCCCGCGGCGCCGTATGCCGCGGCCTGCGCGGGATCTCGCGCCAGCCGGACGAGGGCGCTCGCCCAGGCCTCGGCGTCTTCCTGCGGCAGCAACTCCCCCTCGACGCCGTGGTGGAGGACCTCGCGGAACCCATCGATGTCCGACGCGAGCACCGGGACACCGGCCGCCATCGCCTCGAGGAGGGTCACCCCGAAGCTCGCGATCCGCGTCGGGGCGCAGTAGACGTGAGCGCTCGCGTACCAGTCCGGCCGCTCGTCCACCACTCGCCCGGCGAACAGCACGTCACGCGCGATCTCCTCCGGGACGGTCGCGCGGTATCGATGGAGCAGCGGCCCGTCGCCGAGCACGATGAGCCGCGCATCGATCCTGCGGCGAGCGAGCACGAACGCCTCGAGCATCCGGTCCAGCCCGTTTCGTGGCTCGATCCGGCCGACCCAGAGGACATTCAGGCGCCCATCGTCGAGGTGCCGGAGCGGCCGCCCGCGGCCGAACCGCTCGACGTCCACGCCGTTCGGAACGATCCGGAAGTCCGCCCGCAGGCGTCCCGCGAGCGGGGCGAGGCACGCGCGAGAGACCGCGATCGCGGCGTCGAGGCGGTCGAGGTACCGCTGCAGGAGGCCTCCCGCGAGCCGGAAGGCGAAGCCGGGTCGGAAGTGGGTGTGGAACGTCCCGACCACCGGCGCCGTCGCGTGGTGAATCGCGAGGAGGGGCAGCACCGGCGTGAGCGGCGCGTGGACATGGACCACGTCGAACCTGGCGGCGCGCAGCAGATCCCGGACGCTGCTCGACAGCCTCGGCCCTCCCGTCACCCGCCCCACCCCGCCATTGTTGTAGAGCGGGAAGCTCCGCCCGACCCGGATCACCTCCGGCCCGTCGGAGTCGAACGCCGGACGCGCGCCGGAGGCGACGTCGGGCATCGAGCTCGTCACGACGGTCACGCGGTGGCCGAGCCGGTGAGCCTCGCGCGCGAAGTGGCGGACGTGCTCCTGGATCCCTCCGACGCTGGGCTCGTAGTACTCGGTGACGATCCCGATCCGCACCCGGCCTCCGAGTCGTATTCAGCGCGGCAGTGCCTGCTCGGCAGGCTCCGAGCCCGGTGGCTCCATGACCGGCCGGGGCCGCCCGATCGTGGGCACGCGGCGTCCCTCCGGCCCGCCGCGGAGCGCCGGCGGAAGCAGGGCGAGGATCGCACCGACGACGCCGATGAGCGTCGAGACCGCGAGCACGAATGCCGCCGCGAGGGAGCGCGCGATCAGCGCAGCCCGTCTCGCACCTCGATGCGCCGAGCCCCGCGCCTGCGCGAGCGCTCCGCGCGCAGGGGAAACCCAACGCGACAAGGAGTGACCTCTCGGGACAAAATGTATACACGAAGGGGTGCGCGCGCAGGCGACCAAGCGTGCCCCGCTCGGGCCTGCGGCGGGCGGTCGCTCCGGCGACGAAGCGCCGTTCGCGGCAGCCCGGCGCTAAATGCGCTTGAAGAGGACGACCGCGTTCGTGCCGCCGAACCCGAACGAGTTCGACATCGCGACGTCGATGCGCTGCTCCCGCGCCTGGTTCGGCACCACGTCGAGCGCGCACGCGGGGTCCTGCTCCTCGACGTTGATCGTCGGTGGCAGGACGCCCTTCACGATCGTCAGCACGGTGACCACCGCTTCGAGCCCGCCCGCCGCGCCGAGGAGGTGGCCCGTCATCGACTTGGTCGACGAGACCATGAGCCCCTTCCGCGCGTGCTCGCCGAAGACCCGGTTGATGGCCTGGCACTCGGCGATGTCGCCCTGCGGGGTCGAGGTGCCGTGCGTGTTCACGTACCCGACCTGCTCGGGGGAGACGCCGGCGACCTGGAGCGCCATCCGCATCGCGCGCTGGCCGCCCTCCCCCTCGGGAGCCGGCGTCGTGATGTGGTACGCGTCGGCGCTGGCGCCATAGCCGGCGAGCTCGGCGTAGATGCGCGCGCCGCGCTTCCGGGCGTGCTCGTACTCCTCGACGATGAGGATCCCCGCCCCCTCGCCTGCGACGAAGCCGTCGCGGTGCGTGTCGAACGGGCGTGAGGCCTTCTCCGGCGCGTCGTTCCGCTCGGAGAGCGCGCGGGCGGCGCAGAACCCGCCGATGCCGAGCGAGGTGATGGTCGCCTCGCAGCCGCCCGTCACCATCACATCGGCGAGGCCGCGCTCGATGTACAGCATCGCATCGCCGATCGAGTGGTTCCCGGTCGCGCAGGCGGAGACGGGCGAGAAGTTCGGCCCCTTCATGCCGTAGCGGAGGCTGATCTGGCCGGGAGCGAGGTTGATGATGAGGCTCGGGATGAAGAACGGACCGATCTTCCTCACCCCCTTCTCGATGAACGTGCGGTGCTCGTTCTCGATCGTTCCGAGCCCGCCGATGCCGGCGCCGACGATGCAGCCGACGCGCTCGGCATCCTCCTTCGACATGTCGAGCCCCGCGTCCTTCACCGCCATCTCGGCGGCCGCGAGCGCGAAGTGGATGAACCGGTCGTTTCGCCGGACCTCCTTGCGATCCATGTACTTCGCCGGATCGAACCCCTTCACCTCACCGGCGATCCGGGTCGGGAACGTCGACGCGTCGAACAGGGTGATCGGCCCGATGCCGCTCTTCCCTGCGACGAGCGCGTTCCAGGACTCGTCCACCCCGATGCCGACGGGTGAGATCAGCCCGAGCCCGGTGACGACGACACGGCGCCTGCTCATACACACCTCTGCTCTGCACGAAACGGAAGACGTGGGACGCGAGGCCCCCAGCCTCGCTCCCGACCTGCCGGCAGGAGACCCCGGAGTGCGGCCCGGGGTCGGCCCGCTACTTCTTGTGAGTCGTCACGTAATTCACCGCGTCCTGGACGGTCTTGATGTTCTCCGCCTCCTCGTCCGGGATCTCGACCTCGAACTCCTCCTCCATCGCCATCACGAGCTCGACGATGTCGAGGGAGTCGGCGCCGAGGTCCTCGATGAAGGAAGAGGTCGCCTTGATCTCCTCCTCACCGACGCCCAGCTGGTCCGCGATGATGTTCTTCACCTTCTGCTCGATCGTTGCCGACATGCTCCGCCTCCGTGGTTGGTTGCCTCGAAGCCTCGCCGCGCGAACCGCCGCGGCTACATGTACATCCCGCCGTTGACCCGCAGGACCTCGCCGGTCACGTACGATGCCTGATCGCTCGCGAGAAAAGCCACCGCGTTCGCGACGTCCTCCGCCGCTCCGAGTCGCGCGAGCGGGATCATCTCCAACATCTTGGCCTTGCCGGCCTCCGGCAGCCCCGCCGTCATGTCCGTGTCGATGTAGCCCGGCGCCACCGCGTTCACGCGGATGTTGCGCGACGCGAGCTCGCGGGCGACCGACTTGGTGAGGCCGATCTGGCCCGCCTTGGCTGCCGCGTAGGCGGCCTGGCCGGCGTTCCCCATCTCGCCGACCACCGAGGTCACGTTCACGATCGCCCCCGCCTTCGCCCGGATCATGGGACGGCAGACGGCCTTGATGAGGTTGAAGTTGCCGGTGAGGTTCACCTGCAGGCTGCGGTTCCAGTCCTCGTCCTTCATCCGCATGACGAGCTGATCGACGGCGATCCCCGCGTTGTTGACGAGCACGTGAAGCCCGCCGAAATCGGTGACCACGCTCTCGACCGCGGCGGCGCAGGCGGCAGCATCCGCCACGTCGAACCGGTAGAGCTTCGCCTTGGGCGCCCCCGCCTGCTGCACGAGGGCGAGCGCCTCGTTGGCCGCCGCCTCGTTCCCGGCGTAGTTCAGGGCGACGTTTGCGCCCCCGCGTGCGAAGACGACCGCGATGGCGCGCCCGATGCCGCGCGACGCGCCGGTGACGAGGACGGTCTTCCCCTTGAAGTCGTGGGCCATGGTCTCCTACCCCTTGAGCGCGGCGAGTGTCTTCTCGAGCGAGGCGCGGTCTTCCACGTTCCACACCTCGACCGACTTGTCGATGCGCTTCGCGAGCCCGGAGAGGACCTTCCCGGGACCGACCTCGACCATGCGTGTCACGCCCTGGCGCACGAGCTCCTGGACGCACTCGATCCAGCGCACCGGCGCGGTCACCTGCTCGACCAGGAGCGGCACGACGCGCGCGACGTCCGCGTTGGGCTTCGCCTCGACGTTCGTCACGACCGGGCGGGACGGCGCCTTCCAGTCGATCCCGCGGAGCACCGGCTCGAGCCGGGCCTTCACGGGCGTCATGAGCGCGCAGTGAAACGGGGCGGACACCGGGAGCGGCAGGACCCGCTTCGCGCCCGCCTCCTTGAGCCTCGCGCCCGCCCGCTCGACCGCGCCCGCCGACCCGGCGATCACGGTCTGGGCCGGGTCGTTGTAGTTCGCGGGCGACACCACCTCGCCGGTCTCGGCAGCGACCGCGGCGCAGATCTCGTTCACCTTCTCCGGCGCGAGCCCGAGCACTGCGCTCATGGCGCCCTGCCCTTGCGGGACGGCCTCCTGCATGAACGTGCCGCGCGCCCGGACCGCCCTCGCCGCCTCCGCGGCACCGCACGCGCCGACCGCGACGAGCGCCGAGTACTCGCCGAGCGAGTGGCCGGCGACGAGGTCGGGGGCGATCCCGTGCTTCGCGAGCACTGCCGCCGCCGCTGCGGACACCGTGAGAATGGTCGGCTGCGTGTTGGCGGTGAGCTTGAGGGCCTCCGCCGGCCCCTCGAAGCACATCCGGGACAGCTTCTCGCCGAGCGCGGCGTCGACCTGCTCGAACACGGCGCGCGCCTCGGGGAAGGCGTCGTGCAGGTCCTTCCCCATGCCGACGGCCTGGGAGCCCTGGCCCGGGAAGATGAACGCGAGCTTCGCCATCGTCGTCATCGCCTCCGTCACCAGCGCACGATGCTCGCGCCCCACACCATGCCGCCGCCGATGGCCATCATCAGGATCACGTCTCCTGGCTTGAACCAGCCGGCGCGGTTCGCCTCGTCGAGGGTCATCGGGACGCTCGCGGCGGAGGTGTTGCCGTACTTCTCGAGGTTCATCCAGCACTTCGAGGCCGGGATCTCGAGCCGCTCGAGGGTGGCGTCCAGGATCCGCTTGTTGGCCTGGTGCGCGATCACGTACTTCACGTCGGCCGGCGCGAGCTGCTCGGCCTCGAGCACCTCGCGGCAGGCGTCCACGAGGGCGCGGACGGCGATCTTGTAGACCTCGCGGCCATTCATCTTCACGAAGTGCGACCGCTCCCTCACGACCTTGTCGGAGATCGGGTCCTTCGAGCCGCCGCCCGGCTGGAACAGGATCGGGACGAGCGAGCCGTCCGCGTGGATCCGCGTCGTGAGGATGCCGCGCTTCGCATCGTTCGTCGGGACCAGCACCATCGCGCCGGCGCCGTCGCCGAACAGGATGCAGGTGTTCCGGTCGGTCCAGTCGGTGATGCGGGTGAGCGCGTCCACCCCGACGACGAGCGCGTTCTTCACTGCGCCGGACGCGACGTACCGATCGGCGACCGAGAGCGCGTAGAGCGACCCGGCGCAGGCGGCGGAGATGTCGAACGCGAACGCCTTCTTGTTGCCGAGCCGCCCCTGCAGGACCGCCGCGGTCGAGGGGAACGGGTAGTCCGGCGTGATGGTCCCGACGATGATCGCCTCGACGTCCTTCGGATCGAGCTTCGCGTCGGCCAGCGCCTTCTCCGCGGCGCGGAACGCCAGGTCGGACGATGGCCTCTCCGTCCGCGATGACGTGCCGCTCGCGGATGCCGGTGCGCTCGATGATCCACTGGTCGTTGGTCTCGACGAGCTTCTCGAGATCCGCGTTGGTGAGCACCTTCTCGGGCGCGTAGGAGCCGGTGCCGACGATGAGGGAGCGCATGTCTTCTCCGTTCAGGCGCCCGGCGTGGGAACGCGGGCGGGGGTGGGATCGCCTTCGGAGGGCGGCGCGGCGGTCGCCTGCGCGAGGAGCGTCTCCGACGGCGCGACGGCCTGGGCGATCTCGTCCGTGAAGTGCGTGCGCGCGGCGTCGCCCGCGCGCCGGATCGCATTCTCGATGGCGAGGGCGTCGGAGCGGCCGTGGCTGATGACGCCGACGCCGTTCACCCCGACGAGCGGCGCGCCGCCCACCTCGCGCCAGTCCATCCGCTGCTTCATCCCCTGCAGCGCGGACCTCGAGAGGAGGCCCCCGATCTTGGCGCGCAGCGAGGAGTGGAACGCGCGCTTCAGGTACTCGCCGACCACCTTGGCCGTACCCTCCATCGTCTTCAGCGCGACGTTGCCGGTGAAGCCGTCGGTGGTGATGACGTCGAACTCACCGGTGAGGAGATCGCGCCCCTCGCAGTAGCCGACGAACTCGATGCTCGAGCGGCGCAGCGCCGCCGCGGCGGTGCGGGTGAGCTCGGTCCCCTTCGAGTCCTCCTCGCCGTTCGCGAGGATGGCGACGCGCGGCCGCGCGATGCCGAACACGCGCCGCGCGTAGGTCTCGCCCATGAGCGCGAACTGCACGAGGTGGATGGGCTTCGCGTCCACCACCGCGCCCATGTCGAGCATGATCGGCGATCCCTTGAGCGCGGGGAGCGGGGTGATGATCGCCGGCCGCTCGACGCCCTCCGGGCGCCCCAGCACGAAGATGGCGCCTGCCATCACTGCGCCGGAGTTGCCGGCAGAGACCATCGCACACGCCTGCCCGGACGCGACCAGCTCGAAGCAGACGCGGATCGAGTTGTCCTTCTTCCGGCGCATCGCCTGTCCGGGGTGGTCGTGCATCTCGACCACCTCGGTGGCGTTCCGGATCTCGACGGGGAGGTCGCGGCCCGCCTGGTGCCGGCGCAGCTCGGCGCGCACGCGCTCCTCGGGACCGACCAGGATGACCGGCCGCCCCTTGCGCGCTGCGTTAATGGCGCCCTGCACGATCGCGCCGGGGGCGTCATCTCCCCCCATCGCATCGACGGCGACGGGCGCGATCTTGTCGACCATCGGGCTTACTTCGCCTCGGTGATCTGCTCGCCCTTGTACGTTCCGCAGGACGGGCACGCCCGGTGGGCGATGACGGGCTCCTTGCACTTCGGGCACTTCGTCACGTTCACCGGCTTCAGCTTGAAGTTCGCCGCGCGGCGACGGTCGCGCCGCATGCTGCTCGTCCGCTTCTTCGGAAGACCCACGACGTGCTCCTTTCTCGGCTGTCTCGTGCGCTGCTACAGCTTCACGTTCTTCAGCCCCGCCCAGCGCGGGTCCGGGACGTGGCGATCGCAGCCGCACTCCCGTTCGTTCAGGTTCGCCGCCGCACACGGTGCAGAGCCCCTTGCAGCCCTCCTGGCAGACCGGATATCCGGGCAGCGCGAGGAGGATCTGCTCGCGCACGATCGGGTCGAGGTCGATCACCTTGCCCCTGTACGTCTCCTCCTCCGCCTGCTCGGGCGCGAAGCTCCCGCCCTTCGGTCCGTTGTCCGGGTCCTTCACGTTCTCTGCATCGCCCTGCTCGTCCGCGGGAACGAGCGTCAGCTCGAACTCGACCGGCACGTCCGTGGACATCGGCGCGAGGCAGCGGCCGCAGGCCGCCGTCAGCTCGGCCTTCGCGCGAGCCGCGATGCGCACGCGGCGCCCGAGCTTCTCGAGCCGCGCATCCACGTGCGCGCCAGCCGCGCGCCCGGTAGCCTGCCCGGTCGCCAGCTACCATGTCGTCCAGTTGCTCGCGGGCCACGTCCCAGCTCCGGCGGAGTCCGGCCTCCTTGATTTCGTCAATATTGACGCGCATTTAGCGATGAATTCGGAGGCGCGAAAAGGGCCTCATTATAGGGGTCGATCACGCGATGTCAAGGCGCGCCAGGCCAGCGGGCAGGCCCTGCAACCCCGCGACGGACAAGGGATCGGCGTTTTAACCTGCCCGAGCGCCCACGTCGACAGAACGGTCCGGTCCGCGCGCGAACGCGAACCACCTGATTTCAGGGCATCAGGGCTTCACGAGCCCCCGCGCCACCGCGAGGAGCGCCGCCTCGGCCTTGGTCGAGACGTCCATCTTCTCGTAGATGCGCTTCACGTACGTCTGGACCGTCCCCTCGGCGATCCCGAGCGCCTGGGCCACGTCGGCGTAGGTGTGGCCGTGGACGAGCAGCTGCAGCACCTCGAGCTCGCGCTTCGAGAGCGCCGGGCCGTCCTTCGCGCGCTGGTCCGGCGGATCGCCGCGCAGCTCCTGGAGCAGCACCTTGGCGGCGCGCGGGCTGATCGGCGCGGCCTCGCCCGAGAGCACCTCCTCGATGGACGCGCGCAAGCTCGGCGGCGTGGAAGGGCTTCAGGATGTAGCCGGCGGCGCCGGCGCGCATCGCGCCGAGCACGCGCGCCGGGATGTCCACGGCGGTGAGCGCGATGCAGGCGGTCTTGGGCAGCTCGTGGCGGATCGTCGCGATGACGTCCTCGCCGCTCATCTTGGGGAGGCCGAGGTCGACGAGCGCCACGTCGGGCCGCTCCCGACGGGCGAGCGCCACGCCGTCCTCGCCGCGTCGCGGCGGTTCCGCACACCTCGAAGCCGTGGGACGTGAGGACCTGCGCGATCAGCCGCGCGACCGCCTCGTCGTCCTCGACCGCGATCGCCCGAATCGCCATCCGCCCCACCTCGGAGTATGTGCCTCAGTCGCTTGACAGCCGCAATGAGTAGCAGCCCCGGACGGCGAGGGTCAAGGCGGCGGTCCGGTGCGGAAGGACGTCCGTCCGGCGCGCCAGCGCACCTGCGGGTGGCTCCGGCGCGGGCGTCCTCCGCGCGCTACCCCTTCGTCTCCTCTTCTTCGCCGCGCTCGCCCTCGAGCCTGATGTGCGGGCCGATGTCGTCGTGCTCGCCGACGCCCTGCAGGTCGAGGACGATCGCGAGGAGGTAGAGCGCGAGCGAGAGCGTGCCGAAGAGCTGCCCGAGGCTCATGGCCAGGACGAGCAGGATCGGCCTCGGGAAGACGATGCCCATCACCATGAGGCCGAGCGACACGAGCGTCGTGATGGTGGAGATGAGGACGAGCCGGCGGATGGTGAGGTGCGTGAATCACTTGTGCTCCTCCTTCTTGCCCGGCCTCGGCCACCGGCGCCGCGGCCGTTGCCGCCGTGAGCGAACGCGCGCGGGTGGATCTTTTCGCCGCTGTGGCAGTCGATGCACTTCGCGTCGCCCTTGCGGATGTCGTCGAGCATGCCCGCGTGGTCCTCGGTTCCTGAGCCAGTTGGGCGCGGTCGTGGAGTGGCAGCGCGTGCACATGCCGTTCTGGAACGACTTGTACATGTGGATGGGCTTGCCGCCCTCGCCGTACGGACCCGGTGTTGGCGTACTCGGTGACGTAATAGAAGAGGTGCTTGAGGCCGTTCACCTTCGTCGTCATCGCGCCGAACATCTGGTAGTCGGCGTGGCAGTTGTAGCAGCTCTCCTCGCCGAAGGTGTGGTTGCGGCTGTGGATCGCGGCGAGGCTGTTCGAGCTCGGATCGGCGGCGTCCTCCGTGTACGGCAGCATCACGTGGCAGGAGCCGCAGAACGGCCGCTTCAGCGTGTACTCGAAGCCGGCGATGTTGCCGGTGAGCGCCACGCCGAGCGGCATCACGCCGAGCCCGAACAGCAGCATCACCTTCGTGAGCCGGCCCAGCGGCGGGCGGCGCACGAGGTACCAGATCGAGGATGAGGATGGAGATGGCGGCCGCGACGAGCGCCGTCATCTTGAGGAGCTGCTCTATCGAGTGGATCTCGTACACGGCCGCGCGAAATACCATGTGGGGTGCGACCGATTCAAGCCCTGACTGCGGCGAGCTGCCGCGGGCCTGGACTTCCGGTTTGAGAGGACGGACGGCAGGTCCGTGAGCCTGCAGGGCCGCGAACCTCCTTGCCTTATCGGGGGCGCTGCACTAGATACGGCGACCTGCCTTGCGCGGTTAGCTCAGATGGATAGAGCGTCGGCCTCCGGAGCCGAAGGCCACAGGTTCGAATCCTGTACCGCGCGCCAATCCGAAGGGCCCGATCTCCACGAGAGGTCGGGCCTTTTTCGTTTCGGCCGCGCGCGCTGTGACCTCCCCTGTGACCCCCTCCGTCGGCGGGGCGATCCGGATGCACTCGACCGCGGCGCAGAGCGCCGGCCACATGAGGTTCAGGCGCGTGTAGAGGTCCTTCGCCTCCCGCGGGTTCGGGTGCGTGATCAGGTCCAGGTACTGCGGCTGCGCCCCGCCCGCGAGCGCGAGCGACCGGAAGGTCGCCTTCGTCTCGTAGTGCGTGCGGCCGCCGCGGAGCCCGAGCAGTTCGACGTCCGCCTGGAACTTCGCGTTGGAGTGCGAGTTGCCCCGCGGCCCGCCGCGATCGGCGGGGACGATCAGGTCGTCGGATGCCGGCGCGCGCCCCACGTACCGCGCCCACCCTCCCCCGGCCCAGCTCTCGAGGAGATCGCGCAGGACCGGGTGCACCGGCGCGACGCGCTCCACGATCGTCTTGGTCGTCTTCTCCCGGTGCCGGTGCGTGTTCCAGGCCGTCCCGACGTGCAGCCGCCAGAGCGGGCCCACCGCGTTGTCCAGGTCGCGCCAGCGCCGGATCGCCGCCTCGCCCGGGCGCATCCCGGTGAGGAACTCGAGGGCGTACAGGACGCGCCGCGGCTCGGGGATGCGCGGGTCGTGCGTCAGCTCCCACACCTCGCCAGCCTCGAACGCGCCCTCGGACCGCTTCCGCAGGTTCACGTCCGCGATCGGGCGAAGGTCCCGCTTCTTCTTCCAGGCGCACGGGTTCGCCGGGATGATGTCGCGCTCCACCGCGTCGGCGAGCAGCTGCCGGACCGTGTCGGCGATGTGGTGCTCGTACCGCGGAGAGATCGGCCGCCCGTCGTCGCGGCGGCGCTCCCGCAGCGACCGCGCCCACCGCAGCAGGGTGTCCTTCTTGAGCGCCATGACGGGGACGTCCCCGAGCTCCGGGTAGGCGTGGTGCCTGAGCCGCGACTCCTCGTCCTGCGCAGCGTTCTTCTCGAGCAGCTTCCGCTCCGCGATCCAGCGCTCGCCCCACTCGCGGAACGTCAGCTCGCCCCGCCGGACCGCTGCGACGTTCGACGCGCGGATCTCGGCGAGTGCCTCGTCGAGCACCCGTCGCGCGGCGTCCTCCTGGCCAACGACGCACCCGGTAGAGCGCCGGAGCTTCCGGCCTCCGTCCAGAACGACCACCACCTCGAGGCTGCGGCCGCGCGGCCGGATGTACCCGCGGATCGTCATCGCTTGCCGCCTCCCGCGGCGAGAACCGCCGCCGCGATCTGTCTCCCGCGCCCGTCCGCCGCCGGAGCCGCGCCCGGCTTCCCCGCGAGGTGTGCGCGGAGCCGCTCGAGGTGCACGCGCCCGCGCTGCCCCGACTCGCCCAGGTGCCCGCCCCGGAGCCACTCCCGGACCGTCTGCGGGGTGACGCCGGCGATCTTCGCCGCCTCCGCCTGCGTCGCCCACTCCTGCGCGAGCCGGGCCCCGCCAGTCTTGTCGAGGACCTCGAGCGCCGCCCGCCGCCCCTCCTCGCGCGCGATCTCGCGGGCCGCCTCGGCGATGCCCTGCGCGAGCAAGCGGGCGAGCGCGTCGACGCCGGCGCTCATGCCGCCCGCCTCGCCGCCGGGTCGGACGCGATCGAGCGCCGGCCAAACGGCGGCCAGGGGTCGAGCGCGCCTCCGGCGGTGACCCGCAGCGCGGTCCCGTCCGCCGCGACGAGCACGGTGCCCACGGGCGCGTGCGTCACGTCCCGCGGCGTGAACCCGTGCGCCCCCGTGGCCCGGCGGTCGAGCGCGACGACGGTGGCAATCACGACGCCCTCGCTTCCGCCATCCTCGCGAGGATTCGCCGGAGGAGCCGCGCGGTGTCGACCACGATCCACGTCGCACTCGCCTGCCGATCGGGCTCGGCGAAGTACGCGCCGAGATCCTCGATCTTCTGGATCGAATGCTGGGGCGGCGTCCCGTCGTTCCCGTGCTCACGGGACCGGCGATCGACAGCCTTGCGCACGTCCTTGGGGATCACGGAGCCCGAGAAATCGGGCTCGCGCACCTCGGCGACGATGTAGCCCGGCGCCCACCACTCGAACTCGGCGGGCTCGCGCGGTTCACCGGCTCGCGCCCGATGCCCGAGCCCACGCTCGAACAGGTCGGCCGCGATCTGCATGACGAGATACTCCCCGGTGTCGGGGGCGACGCCGTACCGGCCCACTTCCGCGAGCGCGCACGCCGTGAACAACTCGGCGGTCGTGAACCCCTGCCCCGCGTCGCGCTCGGCGCCCTCGAGCTTCAAGAGTGGCGGCGGCGAGATCCGTCGCGGCGTCCGATCCGCCCAGTTGCGGAGCCGGGACAGGGGGACGCCCGCGACGTGTGCGACCTGGGGGCCCGACCAGGGGCCGCGGAGGAACGCCGCGAGCTGCTCCTTGGCTTCGGCGAGGAACGGGGGCTCGGCGGGGGCTGCATTCTTCTTCGTCATCGGGTGCTCTCCGTAGGTGACGTGAGCACGGTACCGCTTCATATGAGCTTGCGTCAAGCTCAGAACGCGAAGAGGGCCGCCCCGTCGCCGGAGCGGCCCCGTGAACGCGGGCGGCTGAGCGCCCGACTCAGCGGATCGGCCGCGTCGCGCGGAGCGTGGCCCCGTCCTGCGCCGCATGCCACACCGCCGACCGACCGTTGCCGGCGAGCTGCACGGCGTGTCCCGCCAGGCAGACGCGCCAGCCCGGCACGAACCCCGCCTCGCACCACAGGAGCGCGAACCCGCACGCCGGGCACCCCACCCACGCCCCGAGGCTCCACCACGCGGCAGGGCACTCGCCGGGGTACTCGGGCTCGTCCTCGAGCCGGACGCCCAGCTCCGAGCTGCCGGAGATCGCCACGACCACGAGCCCCGCGGGCGGGCGCACGAGCTCGACCGCGTAGCGCCGGCCGGTGGGCGCGTCGATGACGGTGACGCGGTTGCCCGCGCGCTCGATCGCGGGCGGGGATGGTGAGGCGCACGCCCGCGACCAAGG
The DNA here is from genome assembly GCA_963721145.1 of uncultured delta proteobacterium. Taxonomy (GTDB): domain Bacteria; phylum Myxococcota; class Myxococcia; order Myxococcales; family Anaeromyxobacteraceae; genus Anaeromyxobacter. Next base: position 281,364 of record CAVRIC010000003.1, read on the forward strand.
GCGGCACGAGGTGCGGGAGGCGCCGGGGCGTCATGGCTGCACCCCCGACACGAGTTCGTCGAGGAGTGCGATTGCGCGGTCGAGGCCATCGCCGAACCCGCGGTACTCGGCAGCCTGCCGGGTGTGCCCGTCGTCGTCGTGGCCGAGGGCCTGGCGGCGCGCCTCGAGCACAAGGGCGGCGGCCCGGAGGCGGAGCTCGCGGAGGTCCTCGAGCGCGATCGGCGCAACGAACCCCGGGCAATCGCACGACGTGAACAGGCACGTGCCGGGCGACCCGGCGGCGAGGACCTCGGCGCGGGCGTGGTTTGCCCGTGCATGGCCGCAGCGGGCGCAGAAGTCGAACAAGGAGAGGACCGTCATGACTCGTCCTCCTCGCCGATGCGCTCGGCCTCGCGCTCGAAGTCGATCCCGAACCAGCGCGCCGTCGCCCGGAGCAGCTCCCGCCCCGCGTCCGCCGGCGGCAGGCCGTACGTCCGCGCGACGGCCGCCACCGTGAGCGTGACCAGGTGGTCCGCCGCGTGGCGGGGCTCCTGCCAGTCGAGCGCGCTCGGCCACAGCGCCTCGAGCAGGAGCTTCGCCGCGTCGGCCTGGCAGAGGCCGCCCTGCGCGCCCAGCCCCGCGACCGCGTACCGCGCGAGTCGAGCTGCCGCGTCCTTCAGTTCTGCGCCGTCCAGCTTCTTCGATTCGGTCATGGTCGTTGTCTCCTGTCCTGCTGTCATGCTAGTCTCAGTAGCATGACAAGCATGGAAACGTCGAGAGCCCAGAGGCGGCACGGTAGACTCGGCCGCATGGCGAAGCGGGAGCCGGGCCTGACGGGGAGACGAACGAAGACCGGGCGCGTTCACCTGATGGTGGTACTCGAGCCGCGGCACGTCGCTGCTCTCAGCGGGGAGGCTTTTCGTCGCGCCGCTGAGACGGGGAGCCGCAAGCCGGACGCGAGCGCCGTCCTGCGCGATCTCCTCGACGACGTCCTCGACACGTGGCTGGCGAAGCGCCACCCGCGCCCGAAGTAGGACCGTCCTGCCAGCGGGAGGGCCTTGCCGCTCCGGTCGCCTTCTTCCTCTCGGCGGTGAGCTGGCCGAGGCGCCGCTCGCGCCGGGCACCTCAACCCCGCGTCTGCCCGGGGCTCTTTCGGGGGGCCGTGGCGAAGGCTGCGGGGACGCGCACGCCGCGTGGGCGGAGGGTGCAGGTGCAGGTCTGGTGAGCGAGGGTTGCGCGTGGCGAAGGCTGCGGGGACGCGCACGCCGCGTGGGGAACAGACCGTGGACATCGAGCGCGCGGGGCAGTGTGGCGAAGGCTGCGGGGACGCGCACGCCGCGTGGGTGGGGGGAAGCGTAGCCTCGGGCGACGCTTTGGGTGTGGCGAAGGCTGCGGGGACGCGCACGCCGCGTGGGTTGGTGCTGGCTCACGTGAGCCACGACCAGACTTGTGTGGCGAAGGCTGCGGGGACGCGCGAGCTGCGCGACTGGAGCAACGACGCGCCTCACATGAGGCGCGAGGTTCTCCAGGTGGCAGCGGCTGCGCGACGGCCGAGGGGGTGCGGTCTCATGGTGCGACCGCACGTGGCAGCGGCTGCGGGGACGCGCTCCGGGTTAAGCGACCGCCCGGCGAGCGCGAACCCGAGTACGCGCGCCCCCCGAGCTGCCTGCGGCCTCCCGCACAGGTCCGAAGGAGAGACGGACCGGGGCGGGTCCGATGCCGGGCCTCGCGGCATTCCCGCTGGCCGTCCGGCGAGAGCCATCGCGCCGGACGGGCGGAGAGCGGACTAGGTCACGACCATCTTGACCATGCCGCGATGGTCGAGGGCCTTCACACCGGCGGTGTGCCTGATCTTCCACCTCGACTCGTCGGTGTCGAAGCCCTGCTCGGTTTCGATGTGCGGACCGGCGACGTTCTCTTCGAGCAGGCCGAGCTCGAAGGTGTCGATCTGCGCGCTGTCCGCCGCGAGGAACACGCCCGTGGCGGCGAGCCTCGGCTCGACGACGAGCGTCAGGTTCGCGACCCACTCCGCCGTGGCCTTTTCGGAGGTCGTGCGCCGGGACGCGTTCGCAAGGAGGATCTCGGCCGCCTGCTCCTTCTCGGCGGGGACGATCAGGAACCTCGGGACGAGCGAGAGGTACCCGCCCCCACTGCGCACGGCGGCGAGGCTCTTCATCTTCCGGAGGGCCGTGCGGCCGAGGCCGAGCTGCGCCGCGTCGAACGCGGCGGACGCGACCAGGTTGCCGTGATCCACGTGGAACAGTGCCTTGGTGTCCGGCATGGTCGGCCCGGCGGCCGAGTTGAGCGCGAACTGCGCGTAGACGAGATCGCACTCGAGCCTGCTCGCTGCCTGCCCGAGCGCGGGCTGCACGCGAAGGAACGCGCCGAGGTTGTCGTTGACGAGGACCTCCCAGCTCAGGGCGATGATCTTCCCGTACTTGGAGATCGCGTACCCGGTCCCCTCGTCGGTGAAGTAGCCATGCACGTACTCACCGTGCTCGAGCACCCTCTCGAGGTCCGGCGCGGAGCTGAGGATCGGGCGCTTGGCCTCGCGAAAGTCGACGAACGGCACGACCCGCACCCACGCCTTGTGCGAGCACGGCTCGTCCTCCCAGCCCTTGCGGATGGCCGCATGGAGCGCGCCCTCGAGGATCGCCGTGAAGTCCGAGGTCGTCGCGGCGCGCTTCAGGAGCTCGGGCCCGCGGGCCTCGCCGCCGAACATGCGCGAGGCGCTCTTCCCGGCGCGGGAGAGGCAGATCCTCGCGATGCCGTAGACGCTCGGGTCCACGTCGCGGGCCGCGGCGTGCGGCTTCTCCACGCGGAGGCCGGCGCGGATGAGGAGCGCGTCGATCGCGGCGCGCTGGAAGTCCTCGCGATAGTCCTCGCCGGCGGTGATGCGCGGCTCGTCGTCCACGCGCAGGTGGCTGTCGATCGGGAACTGCTCGTCCCGGGTGGCGAGCCGCTCGAGGATGAGCGTGCGCGCCTGCTCGAGGGGCACGTTCCGCGAGATGAGGTCGCGCGCGAAGTCCGCGCCGAGGTCGTGGCGCGTCGCCAGATCCTGGATCGTGGTGATGCGCTCGCGCTCGGCGCGGGTCGCGAGCTCGGCGGCGGCGCGGGCGGCCCCGTCGGGCGCGGGGGGCGCGGTGGTGATGTCCTGCGGATCCATGGTGGTGCTCCTTCCGAAACCGACGCTCGCGTCGGCGGGGGTGGAAACGATCGATGTCTCGTACGGACGCCAGCGGGTCCCGGTGATCCGCTTCTTCTGCTCGTCGCGCTTCTGCTCGAGGATCTCGTAGCCGACAGACAGGCTGCGGACGATGCCGTCCCCGATGTCCGCCGCGAGCTCCTCGGCGCGCGCAGACGAGCCCAGCACGACCACGCCGCGCAGCTTGCCGCCGTCGAGTTTCAGGTCGGTCACGATCCCGATGTTCGCGCGGCTCCGGTCGTGCCCCTCGATCAGCGGCAGCGGCGCCCGCGAGAGATCGACCGCGCCCGGCGCGTGGCTCAAGACTTCGGTCCACTCGCCGTCGTACGTCCGGCGCGTGATCGGGGTGTCGCTGGAGATGCTCGCGGGAAAGCGCTTGGAACTCTTGGCGGCCTGCCGCTCGCGGTCGCCGAGGGCGTCGAGGAGGATCGTGCGAACCAGCATGTTTCCGTGGTGCCACCGCGCCCCGCTGACACGTCTACGGGGGTGCATGTCAGTCCTCGACGAGGATGCGGAAGAGCTGCCGAATCTCGCCCGGGGCAGGCGCGACCTCGATCGCGTGGGCGACGAGCTCGCGCACGCCGTCGTCGGCCGCTCGCTCGCGCAGCCGAGGGGCCATCCCGAGCGCCTTGACCTCCCGCTCGAGCCGACGCGCGCGGGCCCATCGCGAGCCGCTCACCCGCGCCGCGGCGGCGCGCAGTAGGACGTTCCGGGCCTCGACGCGCGCCGCCGCCGGCGCGAGCTCGGCGAGCGCGTCGACCGCCCAGCGGGCGAGGGCCGGCGGCACGGTCCCCGTCACCGCGGCGACGCGCAGGCGCGCGAGGTTGTCCGCGAAGGTCGCCACGTCAGTTCATCGCCATCGCCGCCGGCGGTCCGAGCACCTCGCGCACGATGCGGACGCCCAAGTCCCGCGCCGCGCCCTCGAGCTGCTCGTCGGTGACGACCGCGAAGTCCTCGACGAGCGCCACCATGGCGAGCGCCGCGCCTGAGAGCGCCCTCGTGATCGTCCGCTGCTCCTCGGGAGACAGCGTGTAGCCGCCGAGCGCGGCCGCCTCTCCGGCGGCCTCGGCCGCTGCGAGCGCGAGCCCGATCGCCATCGCCTGGTGTGCGGTCACTGCGACCGCCCTGCCGTCAGACTTCGTGCCCATCGCTGGCCTCCTTCGTTCCGAGCACCGCGTCGCGCCCCGCCTGGCGCGCGAGCTCGGCCGCGCTTTCGCTCGCCGCCCCGACGCCCTCGACGATGTCGTGCAGCTCGACCAGGACGTCGAGCCCCGCGTCCTCGTCCTCGGGGTCGAGGCGCAGCGCCAGCGCGACCTCGGCCTCCGTCGGGTTGCGCTGCAGTGAGCCCCGGAGCGCTCCGGCGCAGCCCTCGATCACGTGCGGGACGAGCTCGCGGAGGTACCGCAGCAGGTCCGCCTGGTCCGCCTCGACGAGCGCCGTCAGCCGCCGCAGCGCGCCGGGGAAGTCGAGCGCCGACGTGGCCGGGGGCGCGAACAGCTCGCGGTGCGTGTGGATCTTCTGCGGGTCCGTCCGCCGCTCCCACTCGACGTCGGCGAGGGCCGCGTCGACCCCGATGCGACCCTTGGCGTCGCGAGCCACGGAGCGAACGAGCCGCCCGCTCGCGATGGCCTTCCTGACTGCCTGGGCGCTCACGCCTCTGCGCCTCGCGTACTCGGGGATGTTCATGGTTGCGGTTACCCTTTCCGTTATTGCGGACAGCAACTTGCGGTTGTCACCGCAACCCATTGAAATCACGGTCTCTGGTGCGATCCCGCGACTCCGCGCACCGGCATGGGGCGCCGTGCGACACAGGACCCAAAGGGGTGCCCCCTGGCATGACGCTTCGCGGACCTCGCGCTTGGCTCCTCTGGCTCACGGCGCCACCAGGGGCACGAGCACGTAGGCCGCAGGCGCGTCGGGCGCGTGGCAGTGCGACGTCCTGTGCCCGTAGAGCGGGTGCGCCAGGTCGGGGCCTGCGCCGTGGACGTGCTGCCGCGCGCACCACGGGCAGGTGAAGACGAGGTAGCCGGCCGGCTCGTCCAAGCGGCGACGGCGGGGCAGCTCGACCAGGCGGCAGGGCACCTCGGGGCTCACGGACGCGCCTCCGGTGCGTACCAGCGCCCGCCGCGCTGGACGGACGGCGGTGCGGTTCCCGCGGTTCCCACCGGTTCCCAGTGGTTCCCGGGAACCGCTCGGGTCTGGACCCGCAGCATGTGGTTCCCGGTTCCCCGGCGTGTAGCCGGGAACCACATCTCTGCGTCAGACCCTCTCGCCTGGTACTTTTCACATTCAGTCATGTGTGGTTCCCTGGACGCTCAAGGTGGGGTGGCGGCATGTCCCGCCCCGGAAGAGGGCCCGCCCGCGCACGAGCTCGTCGACGGCGGCGGAGACGTCCTCCTTGCGGATGCCGAGGCGTGCGCGGAGGACGTTCACGCCCCCGGTTGTGACCTCCGCCTGCACGAGCTCGAGGACGCGGGCCTTCGCCTCAGCGAGCCGGTCGGCTGCCGAGGGCGTCGCCTTGGCTGGCGCGTCCGTCGCCGTCACGCGCAGCCCGGCCGCGGGGTCGCCGTCCACGTCCACGTCCTCGATGTGGAGGAGCAGGTCGCTGTGCGTGCGCCCGGTGATGCGGGCCTTCTCATGCGCGACAGTGACCGGCTCGCCCTTCTCCGCGGCGAAGACGAGCACGGAGCCGCACGCGTCGTAGAAGGCGCCCGAGCCCCGGATGGCCATGCGGGCGCCGCCCTTGGCGTCGTCCCTTGGCTTTCGCGCGTGGTGGATGACGACGGGCATGACGCCGGTTGCCTCGGAGATCCGCGTCAGCCGATCGAGTGGGATGCGCGCCTCGGAGCTGTTCTCCTCGAGCCGCGGGCTGGCCGCGCGCAGCGAGTCCACGATCACGAGGTCCATGCCGTCGCACAGCCGCGGGAGCTCGTCGCGCGTGTCGCCGTCGAGGTACCACTCGGGCATGGGCGCCAGCGTCAGGCGCCCCTCGAGCTCTCGCGGATCGATCCCGCGGGCGCGCGCGAGGCGCTGGTAGCGCATGCGCGTGAGGTACGTCCCCTGCTCGTAGTCGACGTGCAAGACGCGGCCAGCGCGCACGGGGAAGCGTCCCCAGACGGCGGTCCCGGTCGCGACGGCCAGAGCGAGATCCTGGGCCGCGAGGGTCTTCCCCGAGTAGCCGTACCCTGCGATGAGCAGAGGCGCGCCCGGCGCGACGTCGAGCGCCTGACAGAGCCAATTGACGGGGGGCAGCGGCGCGAAGATGTCGCCGGCGGAGAGCAGCTTGGTCGGCTCCGTCGTGGTCTTGCTGTCCGGCTGGCCTCTCGGCTTCGCACGCTCGCCGCCGAGCCCGAGCTCGCGGAAGAGATCTCCGACGCCGCGCTCCGCGCAGTGCGCGTGCTGGCACTTGAAGCCGCCCGCGCCGTCGTTCGACGTCGAGGGCTCGTAGTAGACCGTGCCGCCGTCGATCTCGTCGGTGTGCTCGTCGACCCACGGGCAGCTGATGCTGTGCTTCCCGGCGCCGAGCTCGCGCTTGTGCAGGCCGCGAGAGCGAAGCGCGGTGAGCACGTCGGGGCGGTCGGGCGGGAACGCCGGCGTGTGCTTCGGCGCTGGCGGCGGTGCGATCGCTCGCATGAGCGCGTCGATCGCGTCCTGCGCCTCGTCGAGGAGGTCGGACCCGCGGTAGATCTCCCCCGTGACCGTCGAGTACCTGGCGTGCGTGTAGACCTCCACCGCGCCGTCGCCGATCGGGACCCTCTTGCCGCCGCCGACGTCCACCGCGCCGCGCGCGAACACGTGGAGTCCGCGGCCGCTCGGCGAGACCTCGACGTAGGTGCGGGCGATGAAGGGACGGACGAGCGGTTCCGCCCACGGCTTCGGCTCGCCCGCGTCGTCGAGGCACTTGTCGAAGTCGACGAAGACGAGCCCGTCCGCCGGCGTGAAGACGTAGCCGACTCCGGTGTGAGGGGCACCGTTGTGGTCGAGGTACGCGACCGCATCCGCGAACGAGCGCCAGGTGTCCGGCTTCGTCGAGCTCGCGCGCCGTCCGTCGGCGCCGATGATGAGGGGGCACTTCGGGCGGCCGTTCTCGGGGTCTGGCCCCCACGCCACCCACTGCGCGTGCTGCTGCATGTGCCCTGGGATGACCTCGGACCAGGGAGTTCTCGCGATTGCCGGCGTCGTCACGGTTCGTCCTCCGCCAGGGCGAGCAGCTCGTCACGCCGGCGGGTGAGCGCGGCGATCAGCCGGTCGAGCGCCTCGGCCTGGCAGAGTGGGCCGCAGGTCCGCGTCCACCGGCCGTTCGGCGCGCGGCGCGCCGCGAACGGCGCGGCGCAGATCGAGCAGGCGCGCGTCTCGATCCGGGGCGCGCTCACGCGGGCCTCCCGAGCGGCGCCTGGAGCGCGAGCGCCGCCACGCGGGCAGCCTTCTCGATCAGCTCGCGCGCCCGGTCGAAGTCGCCGCGCGTGGCCGCCTCGCCGGCGAGCTTCGCGCAGGCCTCGAGGAACGACGGGACGGCGCTCGGGAGGGGGTCACGGGTCACAGCCGCGCCGCGCGACTCCGCGGCGGCGTCGGGTGCCCCGGCATGCGAACCCGCGCGAACCAGTGCCAACGGCACGACGGAACTGCGCGGATCTGCGGGCGTTCGTACGGCTTCGAATCCTGTACCGCGCGCCAATCCGAAGGGCCCGATGCCACGGCGTCTCCCGCCCGAGCGCCGGGCCCTTCGCGTTTCCGAGTGAGCCGTACAGGCCGCTCCGGCGTGACGGCGCTCACGAACCGTTGCGCGCGCGCCACGCCGTGCCTGCCGTTCACGGTGGCCATCCCCGCGCCACGAGAGACGTATCCGGGCCCGGCGTGAAAGGCGCTCGGGCGTTGAATGGCGCCGTTCCGTGCCCCGTCGCCTGGGCATGACCGCGACGACCAAGACGACGACGAGCCGGCACCCGAAGGCGCTCCTCCTCGACGACGACACGACCGTGCTGAGGCTCCTCGGAACCGACCTCGAGGCACGCGGCTTCGACGTGCGGGCGGCGACCGAAGGCGACGCCGGGCTCGCGCTCCTCCTCGACGAGCTGCTCGGCCTCGATGTGCTCGTGCTGGACCTCGACCTGCCGGGCCGCGACGGCTGGGAGCTCCTCCGGCTGGTGCGGTGCGCGGGCGGCGAGAAGGACCTCGGCGTGGTGGTGCTCGCGGCCGACGTGGACCGGAGCGAGCGCGAGCAGCTGCTCGCGCTCGGCGCGGACGCGGTGGTGGACCGCCGAGCCGGCCACGCCGTCGCGGCGAAGGCGATCACGGCCGTCGCGAGCCGTCGGACCCTGCGCCCGGCGCGCCGGCTCGCCGCCGCCGCCCGGGCGGGCTGTCGTGCCCTCTTCCTCGCGCGCGCCGCGCTCGCGCCCGTCCCCCGCCTCGCACCCGCCGCCTAAGGCGCTTTCGGCGAAGGGCCCGCGCACGGCGATTGCGCGTCCGGCCGCGGTCGGGTACGGATCGGCCGAACCGCAACCTTCCGGAGCGAATCGATGCCCGTGAGCAAGAAGCGCAAGAAGCACGGCAAGCCGGTGCACCGCAAGGAGCCCGAGGCGGCGACGCCGTCCGAGCACGCCGCCGGCCCCGCCGAAGCGAAGCCCGAGCACCCTGCCGGGCACGGCGCAGGCCGGCCGACGAACCCCTTCGTGCAGCAGCAGCAGGGCCGCCGCGGCGCGCTGCGCGGCCGGTGAAGCAGCGCGTTGCGAGCGCCGGGGCAGGCGGATGAGCCTGCCCCGGCCCCCCAGGGGGCCCCCAACGATGAGCGCGGCTTCGCCGCGGTCGCTGATTCCGAGCGAGGGCGGTCGGGGAGGAAGGAGCTCCGCGAACGCGGAGCGACGGCCCCCCCGCTCCGGATGGCACGTCTACCTCCTCCGCTGCCGTGACGGCTCGCTGTATGCGGGCGCGACGAACGACCTCGTCCGGCGCCTCGCGGCGCACGGCCGCGGCGACGGCGCGCGCTACACGCGCTCGCGCCTGCCGGTGGAGCTCGTCTTCGAGGAGCGCGTGCGGGATCGCAGCGCCGCGCTCCGGCGCGAGGCCGCGCTGAAGCGGCTCTCGCGCGCCGAGAAGCTCCGGCTGCATGGGCGAACGGCGGCGCAGCCAGCGTCCCGGCCCGGCTCCTAGGCGATCTTCTGGAACTTCGCCGCCGGCGCGCCGCAGATCGGGCACTTCTCCGGCGGCTCGCCGAACTCGACGTCGCCGCAGACCGGGCAGAGGTAGACGTCCATCTGCGAGAGGTCCTTGCCCGGCCTTGAGCGCGTCGAGCGCCTGGCGGAAGAGCCCGGCGTGGACCTTCTCGGCCTCGTTCGCGAAGCCGAGCATCGTCTTCGCCTTGTGCCCCTCGGCCTTCGCCTGCTCGACCATCGGCGGGTACATCTCGGTGAACTCGTAGGTCTCGCCGGCGACGGCGGCCTCGAGGTTCTCGAGCGTCGTCCCGACGCCGCCCATGTTGGCGAGGTGCGCGAGCGCGTGGATGGTCTCCGCGTCGGCGGCGGCGCGGAAGAGGCGGGCGATCTGCGGGAAGCCCTCCTTCTCGGCCTGGCGCGCGAAGGCGAGGTACTTGCGGTTGGCCTGGCTCTCGCCGGCGAAGGCGGTGGCGAGGTTCTCGTTGGTCGTGGGCACGGCGCCCCTCCCGGAAGGCATGGGAGCGGCCCGTCTACCACGGCGCCGCCCTTGCGGGGGACGGAACCGTGGCCGCGGGGCCTGCGCGGCTGCGCGCGGGGACCGGGCCTACGCCGTCCCGGGGGAGACGCGCGGCTCCGACGTCGCCTCCTCCGGCGCGTGCGCGCCGGGCGGCGCCTCGATGGGGAGGATCCGGTCGAACAGGTAGAGCAGCACGAAGGGCGCCACGAACAGCACGAGCGCCGTCAGGATGCCCTTCCTTCTCGAAGAGGTGCGGCTCGTACCCGGAGCGCAGGCCGCGGAACGACTTCGAGAGGAGCTGGCCGCCGATGACGACGTTCCAGCGCATCGAGAAGACCTGGACGAGGAGGAGCAGCGACGGCGATGAACGCGAGGGTGTTGCGGACGCGGTCGTGCAGGTAGCGGTTCATCGTGACGACGATGAACAGCAGGATGAACGGGATGAGGCCGCCGATGATCATCTGCATCGAGATGAACGAGAACTGGAGGCGGGTCGTGAGGAGCGGCGAGATGATGTGCCACGGCTCCGCGTTCTCGTACGCGAGCATGATGATCTCGAGGAGCTCGAGCGTGACGGTGATGATGAGGAAGAACCAGAGCCAGCGCACCAGGGACTGCACCGTCTCGCGCTCGACCGCCCGGCGGCCGAGCTTCGGCCGTCACCTGATAGAGGATGACGAGGAGCGCGATGCCGGAGACTGCCGCCGAGATCAGGAAGATGACGGGCATGAGCGGCGTGGACCACCACGGGTTCGCCTTGATGCCGCCGAAGATGAACCCGACGTAGCCGTGGAGCATGCAGGCCGACGGGAGGCCGATGGCCGAGAGGAGCTTGATGGCCCGGTGGTCGATGTCGAGCGCCTCCGGCGAGGTGTCGTAGGTCCCGAGGGCGAGCGCGGCGTAGAACGCGCGCTTGAGGCCGCGGCTCCGGCGCGCGGTCTCGATGATCTCCTTCCGGTAGACGAACCAGACCTCGAGGGCCACGATGACGAGGTAGAAGGAGTAGAGGATCCCGAAGCCCGCCATCGCCGAGGAGAAGTTCGGCGTGACCATCACGAAGATGCCGCGCTCGGGATGGCCGAGGTGGAGCTGCAGCGGCAGCGCGGCGACGAGCAGGAAGCAGAAGGACGCGACGAGGGCGAGGCGCGCGACCGGGCGGAACTCGTTCTTGCCGAACAGGTGGTACAGCGACGGTCACGATGAACGAGCCGGCGACGAAGCCCGTGATGTACGGGTACATCACGATCATCAGGCTCCAGTGGACGTGGATGTCGTTGGGGAACGCGTACCCCGTGATCTCGGGCATCACCGCACCTCCTTGTCGAGGCCGAGGTAGTACGCCTGCGGCTCGGTGAGCAGGTGCGGCTGCAGGACGCTCACGCGGCCGGTGCGCGATCGCGAGCCGGACCGGGTCGTCCTCGCGCTTCATGTCGCCGAACTGGCGCGTCGCGGTCGGGCAGACCTCGACGCAGGCCGGCTTCATCCCCTTCGTGATGCGGTGGTAGCACCAGGTGCACTTCTCGGCGGTGTGCGTCACCGGCGAGAGGAAGCGGCTGCCGTACGGGCAGGCCTGCACGCAGTAGCCGCACCCGATGCAGCGCTCCCCGTCGACGAGGATGACGCCGTCGCTGGTCCGGTACGAGGCGCCGACCGGGCAGACCTGGACGCAGGGCGTCTCCTTGCAGTGGTTGCAGAGCTTCGGGACGAAGAACGACTTCGTCGGCTCGAACGCGGTCTGCACGGGCGGCGAACCCGTTCATGCCTGCCGTTCGGCGAGTCCACGTGCGACGCCCTCCGGCGCCACGATGATAGCGCTCCACCCAGGTCCGGAAGTAGCCGTCCGGCACGCCGTTCTCGGCCTTGCACGCCCGGACGCACGAGCCGCAGCCGATGCACTTCTCGGTGTCGATGAGGTACGCCCAGCGGTGCGCTTCCCAGTCGTACTTCTCGGCCTCGGCGCCGAGCGCGTCGGCGCCGGCGAGGATGCGCGAACACGCCGCCGCCGACCCGGACGGCGTCGGCGAGGAACTCGCGCCGGCCGCACGGCTCCGGGGCCGCGAGCGGCGTGCGGCTCGCTGGAGGGGGTTCCCTTCCGCGTGTCGTCCATGGAGATCTCCGGCTCAGAGCTTCGGGGAGTGAGGATCGTGGCAGTCGAGGCAGCCCCGGTCGACCGAGGCCCCCCTCCACGTGCTTCTCGAACACGACTTGCGGGAACTTCTCGGGACGGCCGTCGATCTTCCGGTGGCAGTACCCGCAGAGCCGGACCGAGGGATCGATCGGCATCTTCGCGACGACGTCGCCGTCCTTCACGTGCTTGCCGAGCGGCGCATGGCAGACTTCGCAGCTCACCCTCGCGTGGCTTCCCTTGGCGAGCGCCTGGGACCGGTCGTCGTGGCAGTCGGCGCAGGACCGCGCGCCGCGGTGGAGCGGGGGCCGCGCGTTCGCCTGCTCGAGCACGTTGTCGAAGCGGTAGCTGCCGTACATCCCGTAGGAGTGCGGGATGAGGAACGAGCGCCCGACCACCACCACGATCACCAGGACCAGGAGCACGAGCAAGACGCGAAAGACGTGGCGGGCATGCTCCATTCCAGACCTCCTCTACTGCGAGTCGTCGAGCTTCTCGAAGGAGAACAGCTTCGCGATCCGGTGCGCGCGCGGGGGCGCGGGCGGCACCGGGTCCTGCGGCAGCGGCTCGGGCGCGAAGAGCGCGCGAAACAGACCGGACGCTCCGGGACGCCGCTCCGGCGGCGCCGGGTCCTGCGGCAGCGCCTCCGGCGCGAAGACACCGCTCAGGAGCCGGGCGCGCGGGTTGGCCGGCGCGGGCGGATCCATCGGGAGCGGCTCGATCGCGAAGAGCAGGCGGAGGAACCGGCCTGGCGCGCGCGGCTGCCGAGGCGCAGAGCCGGCCTCTTCGCGGAGCGATTCGCGCGCGAACGTCAGGCGAAGGATCTCGGTCGCGACGCGCGCAATCCGTCTCACCACGACAAGGAATCACAAGACGGGTGCGGCGATCAACCACACCTTTTTCCGCACGATCTCCGCTGCGTGTCCCCCCGCACGATTTTCCCGCCCGAGAACCGGGCATTACGCGCTGCGGCGTTCAGCCGCATGTTGCCGAGATGACAGGGGTCTGGGGTTCAGACCCGCACGGGGCCGGGCCCTCGATAGTGACTTGGATCAATTCCCGCGACAATCGCCGTGCGCAGGCCGATGGACTTCGCGCGCGCTTCGTGCCCTTCTGCATTTCACTCTAGGGGAAAGGAGCCTCGCATGCTCGAGAAGGTCTCGTCGCCGTCGCGCGTCCCCGACTACGCGGTCGCCGCGATGGTCGTGCTCGTGCTCCTCGCCAGCGCGGCGCTCCTGCTGGGCACCCTGGGGAGCTGAATCGGGCGCCGTCAGCGTCCGCGCGCGGAGCGGGCGCGGGGGCGCTTCGAGCGGGTGAGGGTCCCCTCGCGCGTCATCTCGACCATCGTCTCCCGGAATCCCATCGCGGCGAACATGCGCGAGGCGCGCGCGTTCCGCGAGGCGACGTTCAGCACGACGCGCGGCGCTCCGCGCTCCGCGAGCCGCGCGGCGAGCGCCTCGACGAGCGCGGCGCCGATGCCCGAGCGGCGCGCGCGCGGCTCGACCCACATATCCACGCCGACGCCGCAGCGGTCGCGCAGCGTGTTCCAGTCGCGAGGCTCGATCCGGCCGTAGGCGTATCCGACGACGCGACCGCGGCGTGCGGCCGCGAGCACGACCGCGCGCGGGTTCACCCGCTCCTTCCCGAGCCACCAGGCGTAGCCGTCCTCGATCGGCTCCTCGGGGACGAAGAAGCGGGCCGCGTCCATGGCGTGGTGCTCGCGCGCGAGCTTCGCGCCCAACCTTGCGAGCGCCGGGACGTCCTCCCGGGTCGCATCGCGGATCTCGACCGTCGTGGAGCGGCGCTCCCGCGGGACTCGGGTCGGCACGAGGCGAGTCTACGCGCGCTTCGGCTCGAGCGGGCGCGGAGGCGTCCACTTCTCGCCAGCCGGGCGGCCGGAGAGTGAGCTTGGGGCGTCGAGGTGCGCCCCGTCGTCAACCCCGACTCCGAGCCGACCGACGAGCTCGCCGCCGAGCCAGCCCGACACGAGCGCCAGGAGCACGGCGATCCCCGACAGCAGCACGGCGCCGCCGTTCGTGCGGGCCGGGTCTGCGTAGCGGATGCCCCAGGATGCGATGTACAGGCCGACGATGACGAGGTTCGCGAGGCCATGGACGGCGCCGATCGTCTTGGCCCGCGTCCCGCGCGGGATGGCGAGGTAGTCGACGAGCCCGAAGACCGCCGCGCCGAGCCCCCCGATGATGCCCGCCGCGATCATGTAGAACGCCGCGACGGAGAGGCCCTCGCTTCCGCCGCCGAGCCGGACGAGGTCGAACACGAGCGACGTCGCGAAGAGGCCGAGCGGGAACACGACGAGCATCGGGTGCACCGGGTGCCCGAGCATCTTGGCCTTGCTCTCCATGTCTGCCTCCCCGCGCGCGCGTCCCCTCGAAAAATGCGGAGCGCCCGCCACCTCCGCCAGGGCGAAAGGCGCGCGGGCGCTCATCTTGACGGGGGGGACACTCGGGCCAGCCCTCGCGCCCATTCAAGCGAGGACGCGTCGGCACGCGACGCTTGGCCCCCCGCTCGCCCGGGAGACGGCTACATCAGGCCCGGCTTCCCGGCCTTCCAGCGCTCGAGCTCGGTGGTGAGGAGGTCGACGTGCTCGCGCTCCTCGGCCGCGAGCTCCTTGTAGAGCTGGCGCTCGACGGAGCCCACGGGCGTCTGCTCGACGCGGCTTTCGAAGAACTTCACCGCCCGCTCCTCGAACGCGATCGCGATCCGGAAGAGGTTCGCCGGGTCCTCGGGCTTGTTCGGGATCCCCGCGTAGATGGCGGCGCGGTCCACCTTGAAGTCCTCGGCGGGGGGCGGCGCATCGCGTGGTAGCGGCGCGACAGCGTCGCCATGTGCTCCTTCTCCATGTCGGCGAACTTCCCGAAGAGCTCCTTCAGCGTCGGGTCCTGCACCTCCTTGGCCGCGCGGCCGTAGAAGGCCATCCCGCCGAGCTCGATCTCGAAGGCGATCCGGATCGCCTCCTTCGCGGTGGCGTCCTCGACCTTGCGCGGATCGAGCACCTTCAGCTTGCCGCCGCACGCGGGGCACATCCCGTACGGGAAGGCGAAGCCCTCGCTGACCTTGCCGCAGTCGTCGCAGCGCCACTCGATCGCGGCCGTCCCGCAGCAGACGTACTGCTCGTCGCCGTCGATGGGCCGGCGGCACTTCGGGCACTTCATGCCGGCGGTCTCCGCGCCGAGCGCGACCGCGCCGGCGTGCTTGGGCTGGGCCACCGCGAGCGGCCTCGGCGGCTCGAACTTGGCGACGTCCTCGGCCGTGATCGGCCACTTCTTGCCGCTCGCGAGGTAGGTCGCGATCGACCGCGCGGCGCGGCGGCCGGCGCCCATCGCGAGGATGACGGTGGCGCCGCCCGTGACGATGTCGCCGCCCGCGAACACGCCCTTGAGGCTCGTCGTCTGGGTGGACTCGGGCTTCCCGTCGTCCGCCGCGATGTTGCCCCACTTGTTGAGGCCGAGGCCCGGCGTGGACTTCGTGACCACCGGGTTCGCCTTCGTGCCGAGCGCCACGATGACGGTGTCGCAGTCCAGATCCTTGAACCTGCCCGTCGGCATCGGCTTGCGGCGGCCCTTCTCGTCGGGATCGCCGAGCACCATCTCCTCGACCTTCATCCCCGTGACGTTGCCGTCCGGGTCCACGTAGATCTCGACCGGCGTGTGGAGGAAGAAGAAGTCGATCCCCTCCTCCTTCGCGTGGCGGAGCTCCTCGATGCGCGCCGGGGCCTCCGCTTCCGAGCGGCGGTAGACGCAGCGGACCGTCGGCACGCCGAGCCGCTTCGACACGCGGAGGCAGTCCATCGCCGTGTTGCCGGCGCCGACGACGGCGACGCTCTTGCCGATGGTGATCGGCGTGTCCTTGAAGGGGAAGACGTTCCCGCCCATCAGGTTCACGCGCGTGAGGAACTCGTTCGCCGAGTAGACCTGGCTCGCGAACTCGCCGGGGATCCCCATGAACGCGGGCGCGCCCGCGCCGACGCCGAGGAACACCGCGTCGAAGCCCTTCTCGCCGAGGAGCTGCGGGACGGTGAAGGTCTTGCCGATGACCTTGTTGGTCTCGATCTTCACGCCCATGTCGGTGATCGCCTTGACCTCACGATCGATGATGTCGCGCGGCAGGCGGAACGCCGGGATGCCGTACTGGAGCACGCCTCCGACGACGTGGAGCGCCTCGTAGACGGTGACGTCGCAGCCGTACTTCACGAGGTCGGCGGCGGCGGCGAGGCCGGCCGGGCCGGAGCCGCAGATGGCGACCTTGCCGAGCGTCTTCTCGAAGCGCAGCGGCACCGCCGGCTTCGGCTTCGCGTTGTCGCCCACGAAGCGCTCGAGCCGGCCGATGCCGACCGACTCGACCTTCTTCGCGATCACGCACTGGGCCTCGCACTGCGACTCCTGCGGGCAGACGCGGCCGCAGATCGAGGGGAACGCGTTCGCCTGCTTGATGACCTCGAGGGCGCCGTCGAAGTTGCGCACCGCGACGTGCCGGATGAAGTTCGGGATGTCGATCGACACCGGGCAGCCGACGATGCACGTCGGCTTCGCGCACTGGATGCAGCGCTCCGCTTCCTGGAGGGCGTCCTCGAGCGTGTAGCCGAGGTTCACCTCCTTGAAGTTGCGGGAGCGCTCGAGCGCGTTGCGCTCGGGCATGTGCGTCTGCTTTGGGGGGAGGTCCTTGATCTTGCGATAATTCTTCTTCCCGAGCTCGAACAGCTCCTTCTCGAGGTTGCAGACGTGCGCGTAGTCCTCGTTCGCGCGCGTCTCCTGCGCCTTGAAGCGCTTCTGCCGGGAGAGGAGCTCCTTGAAGTCCACCTTGTGGCCGTCGAAGTCCGGGCCGTCCACGCAGGCGAACGCGACCTTCCCGTCCACCGTGACGCGGCAGGAGCCGCACATGCCGGTGCCGTCCACCATGATGGCGTTCAAGGACACCATCGTCTTCACGCCGAACGGCCGGGTCGTCTCGACGCAGGCGTTCATCATCGGGAGCGGCCCGATGGCGACGATGAGCGCGGGCTTGTCCTTCTCGCAGATCTCCTTCAGCGCCGCGGTGACGAAGCCCGGCTTCCCGTAGGAGCCGTCGTCGGTGCAGACGACGAGGTCGTCGCAGTACTTCCGGAACTTGTCCTCCCAGAAGACGAGGCCCTTGTTCCTGAACCCGATGATGCCCGTGACGCGGTTCCCTGCCTCCTTGAAGGCGCGGAGCTGCGGGTAGACCGGGGCAACCCCCAGTCCGCCTCCGACGAGGACCACGTGACCGAACTTCTCGATGTGCTGCGGCAGGCCGAGCGGACCGACGAAGTCGGCGAAGCTGTCCCCCTGCGCGTAGTCGGTCATCATCTCGCGGGTCGTCTTCCCGAGCGTCTGGACGACCATCGTGATGGTGCCCTTCTTGCGGTCGAAGTCGGCGACGGTGAGCGGGATGCGCTCGGCGCCCTCGCGAAGGCGGAGCATGACGAAGTGCCCGGGCTGCGCAGCGGCGGCGACGTCGGGGGCCTGGACCTCCCAGAGGAAGGTCGTGTCGGAGAAGGCTTCGCGGCGGACGATGGAGTACGGCATCGGGGTCCGTTCCCTCGTGGTCGGGGTGGGGGGTACTTGAGGAGGGCCGCGTGGTATCAGCCCGCACGGCGCTCCGTCAAGGATCGCCGCGTAATTTTTCGACAATTTCCGATGCGTCCGGTCCACTTTCAGGGCGGCCGGACGGGGTGGCTCATCATCAGGATCAGGGCAGGACGTCGAACGCGAGGTCGTCGTGATCGTCCAATGCGCCCGCCGTGCACGGGCTCGGAGGCGCCGAGGCGGCCCGGTGGCTCGCCCGGATCGCCTGGACCGCACCGGTCCCGAGGCTCAGCTCCGCCACGAGCGTCTGCACGCCCGGCCGGTCGGGCGAGAGCGTCGCCACGTAGCTCCAAGCGGGCGACGGGGAGAGCGCGTCGTTCGTGACGTAGAGGTCCACGACCTCGTCCGCGTAGGCGTCCGAGGCGAAGACCGCCACCTCGGCGACGACGGACTGGCCCGCGGTGAGCGGCGCCGCGTCCGCCGAGTAGACCCTCAGCGCGTCGATGGACGGATCGACGTGGTAGGCGCCGGCGGGGCCGTCCGCGCACGAGCTCAGGAGAGTGTTCGGCGCGTGCGCCTCCGGGCCGAGGCCGGCGCGCCCGTCGAGGAGCGCGCCGCTGTCGCAGTAGAATCTCCCGTCGGTGCAGCGGGGCACCTTCAGCGGCGCATCCCGCGAGGCGTTCGCGACGAACTGAACCTGGAACGCCACGTCGTCGTGGTCGTCGTAGACCCCGGAGACCGGCGTCGCGTTCACGAGCGTCGTGCCGCACGGCGCTTCGCTCCCGCCGTAACGGAATCGCGCCCGGAGCGCCTGGCGCGTACCGGGCGGGAGGCGATAGGTCGTGGAGAGCACCTGAAGCCCCGCCTGCGAAGGGAAGAGGGTCGCGACGTGCCGCCACGCGGGCGCGTCGGCGGAGGTCGCCTGATAGAGCTCGAGCGCGTCCGCACCGTACGCGGATGACGCGAACACGGTCACCTCGACGCGCGCCTCCTTGCCGGGGGCCAGCCCGAGGCCGTCGTCGGTGCGGAGGACGATCCGCTCGATGGACTCCTCCTGGAGATACGTGCCCTGGTCACCGTCCGGACAGCTCGCCTGCAGCGTGTTGGGCGCGTGGATCTCCGGCCCGAGGAGATCACGGCCGGCGAGGAGCGTGCCGGTGTCGCAGAAGCTCGAGCTCGCGGCGCACGCCGGGGCGAGCCGCGCCGCGTCGTGCTGCGCGTTCGGGGTGGTCGCGACGTTCACGAAGACGGGGTTGCTCGTCGTCGCGTTGCCCGACGTGTCGTAGGCGGTCGCGGTGATCCGGCGGCTGCCCTCGGCCACGCTCGAGCTGTCCCACTCCATGTCGTACGGCGCGACCGCGTCCGTCGCGACGACGGCGCCGTCGACCGCGACGTCGACGTGGGCCACGCCTCGATCGTCCGCCGCGGTCGCGCGCACGACGACGATGCCGTGCACGGTGCCCCCGTCCGCGGGGTTCGCAATGGAGACCGTGGGCGGCGTGCGATCGGCCCCGGTCGTCGCGACGGCGAAGACGACGTCGTCGTGATCGTCGTAGCTGCCGGGCGCGCAGCTCGCGGGGCCGTTCTCGGCATACCGCGCGGCGGCTCGGACGGCCTGGAGCGCGCCGGTCGGCAGCACGTAGGTGCCGGACAGCGTCTGGGCGCCCGTCGCGGTCGGCGCGGCGGTCGCGAACCAGACCCAGGCCGGCGCGTTCGCGTCCGCGGCGTAGAACAGGTCCACCCGGTCGAAGTCGGGCGAGACGGCGAAGAAGCGCACGTCCACCGCCGCGGCCTTGCCCGGAGCGAGGCTCGTCCCGTCGAGCGTGCGGACGGTGATCCCGTCGATGGACTCGTCCACGTGGTACTCGCCCAGCGCCCCGTCGCCGCAGCCGTCGAGGGTGTTGGGCGCGTGCGCCTCGGCGCGGGGCTGCAGCGCCGACCCCCGGCTCTCGAGCAGGGTCCCGGAGAAGCAGAACGGGCCGACCATCGCGCAGGCGGGCACGTGGCGCGCGGGGTCGTACTCGGTCGTGGTCGCGTTCGAGACCGTGAGCGGGACGATGGCGCTCGTCGCGGCGTTTCCCGCGGCGTCGTAGGCGATGGCGCCGATCTCGTACGTGCCGTTGTCGAACGCCGTGGTGATCCAGTCGACCTCGAACGGCTCCGCGGGGGCGGTCGCGAGCACGGCGCTCCCGACGTAGAAATCGACGTGGTCCACCTTCTGGTTGTCGGTCGCGGTCGCCTTCAGCCGGTACGTGCCGGAGACGTTCGCAGCGGATGCGGGCGCGGTGAGCTCGACGGTCGGCGGGGTGTTGTCCACCCACACCTTCGCGGTCGCCGTGCTGGAGTTGCCGACTGCGTCGAAGGCGGTCGCGCCGAGCGTGTACTCGCCGTCCGCCAGGCCGCGGCCGAAGGTGTCGATGAGGGTCGTGTAGGGCGGCGCACCGGCGACGAGGACGGGCGTCCCGCCGACATACAGCTCGACGCGATCGAGGAGGCCGTCGTCGCTGGCGACGGCGGTGAACTCGGCGGCGAGAGCGGCGATCTGGGTCGCGATGACCAGCGAACGGCGCATTCCCCTCCTCGTCCAGCATGTCCGGAGGGTGCTTGCGCACGCGCCGGCGTTCGGTATGCCCTAGGGCCACGTGGGCTCGGGCTTTTGCTCTCCCGCCTCGCGGTCGAGGTCGCTCTTGTCGTGCCGTGCCGGGACGATCCCGTATTGCACTCCGAGCGTCAAGCACTGTCAGTCACGTACCCGACAATACGGATAGTGCGTCGATTGACGCGACGTGACAGAACGTGAAGCGGGCGCGTGCGCGATGCCTGAGCACGCCGGCGCCATCGAGCCGCGGCGCGCCGGCGCTCTATCGACTGCCGGGAGCGCGGTCCTTGAAGGCGAGCTTTCCGAGCTCCTGGGCGATCTCGGGATCGCCGGGCGCGAGCGAGAGCGCGAGGCGCAGGAACGAGAGCGCTCCGCTGATGTTGCTCTCACGGAGCTCGACGAGCGCACGCTCGTACGCCGCCTGGGCATCGGCGCTTCGATGCGTCGCCTTCCGCCACCCCACCCCGGCGCCCGTATGCTCCGGACCGACCGTCCAGGCGACGGGCGCGTTGCGGGACGCCGGTGCATCCGAGCCGGCCGAGGTCGCGATCTCGAGGGGCGTGGCGTCGTCCTGCTGGAGGTGGACGACGCGCGTCGGGTCGTGAGCCTCGCCGCCCGCCCAACCGCTCGCGAGCGACAGCCCGGAGCGCGTCGGCAGAGGCGTGGCGCCGGGACGGGCCCGCGGCGGCGGGGTCGCGCTGGCCTGGGTGGCGGCGTGGGACACGGCCGCGACGGACGCGGCGGGGGCCCCGGGGGCAAGGGCCTCGGGGGCTCGAGGGAGCGGGGCGGAGGGGGCCAAGACCTCGGGGCCGGTCTTCCCGAGCGACTCGACCGCGAGCGACGCCTCGATGTCGTGGAGGATCTTCTTCCAGCTGTCCGGGTGGACGGCTTGCCCGCGCTGGAGCGTCACGACCTGCCGCGCGATGAGCGAGAAGAGCGCGCGCTGCGCCGCGGGCCAGCCGTCGCGGAGGCGCGCCATGAGCTCGTCCACGCGCGCGCCGCTCGCGATGCCGCGCAGGAGCAACGCCTCCTCCGCGGTGAAGTCGAGCAGGAACCGGGGCGGCGGTCCGAGGTAGACCATCGTGTCCGTCCGGATGCGCTCCGGCACGCGCCGGTAGCCACCCAGGCCCGGGTACACGGAGATGAGCCGGTCGAACCAGCGAGCGCTGTCCGCGAGGGAGTCGTCGTCGAACGCGATCCCGATGCGCCACGGGGCCTGCGCGCTCGCCCACGCGATCCGCCCGGTGACGTCCAGGGATCCGTCCAGCTTCGGATTCGTGACGGCGAGGCGGATCGGCTCGCCCTTGCGCACGAGTCGGGGCAGCACGATCTGGCAACCCATGGACCCGATGTCCTCGGTGTCCACCTCGAACCGTCCCTGCGCGGACAGGACGGCGGCACGGCAGCGTGCCGGCGCGCGGGGGGCGCGACGCGGGTTCACGATGAACTCCGCCATCGAGCCATCCTAGCCGAAACGGCGCGGCGACACGAACGCAGCGTGCCGCTATCCTCGCCCCCGGATGGACGCGGCGGCGAGACCCGGGATCGGCGCGCGCCTCGCCGGCTGGGCGGCCGCGGCGCCGGTCTCGCTCGCGCTCATGACCGCGAACATCGCGGCGTTCGCGTGGGTCGAGGCGCAGGGGGCCGCCGGCGATCAGGCTGCGCTCGTCCGGCTCGGGGCGCTGGAACGCAGCCGGGTCTGGGCGGGCGAGCCGTGGCGGCTGATCAGCGCGGCGTTCCTGCACGTCGGCTGGTTCCACCTCGCGTGCAACGTCGCGCTCGGGATCGTGGTGTGCGGGCTCGTGGAGCGCGCGCTCGGGAAGGTTCCCCTCCTCGTCGCGTACCTCACGAGCGCCGCCGGTGGATCGGCCCTGTCGCTCCTGGGCCAGGACGGCGTGTCGGCGGGGGCGTCGGGGGCGCTCTTCGGGATGGTGGGCGCGATCCTCGCGCTTCACCTGCGTGCGCTCGGCGGCTGGCGGCCGTTCCTCCGGAGCCGCGCGACGCACGGGCTCGCTGCGGGAGTCCTCTCCACCTCGTTCGCCGGTCCCTTCCTCGTCCCGATCGATCACCTCGCGCACGCGGGAGGGCTCGCGGTCGGGTCGATCGCCGGCTGGCTCATGAGCCGCCCGCCGGCCCGGCGCGGCTGGCCGTGGGCGGCCTTCGCGGCCGCGCTCGCCGTGCTCGTCGCGGCGGCCGCCTGGCCGCGCTCGGCGATGACGCGTTACGAGGCCCTCGAGCTCGAGCGCGCCGTGTACGCGGCGCTGCGCGCCGGCGATGCTCCCTCCGCCCGGCGGATCCTCGACGGCGCTGCGACGCGCAGCCACGGCTCGGCCCGGCTCGAGGTGTACCGCGCGCTCCTGCACGTCCAGGAGGGAGATCTCGAGGGTGCGATCGCCATCGCCCGCCCCCTCGCCAGCGCCGAGGACGTGGCGGTCCGCGGCGAGGCGACACGGATCGTGGTGGGCGTCGCGAAGGCCCTGGGGTATCGGCTGTACGCCGGCGACGCCGGGGAGCGGAACCCGTCGCGCGGCCTCGGTTACATGGACGAGGCGTGCCGCGCCGGAGACGCGGAGAGCTGCCGGAATGCGGCGCGTGTTCGGGAAGCCTCGCCGTGAACCGGGCGAGGCGTTCGGCTCGCGTCGGCCCGCGTCGGCCCGGCCAGCGCGAGGCGTCCCCCGAGTCCGGTCTTGCCGCCGCGGGGTCCATGCGGGATGGTGCGAGCCGAGGGTGCGAATGGCCGATTGGACCCCGGACCTGACGCTCAACCACGACCTGCTCGACGCGCAGCACGTCGCGATCTTCCGGAAGCTGCGGGAAGCCGCCGAGGTGCTCGATGGGCCCGTCGCGCGCGTGCAGGCGGCGGTGGAGGCGCTCGGCGAGACGCTCGTCGTGCACCTCGCAGCGGAGGAGCGGCTCATGGACGAGGTGCTCTACCCCGAGCGCACCCGCCACCGCTCCGCCCACGAGCTGTTCACGGCGGACTTCCTCCGGATGAGGGACGAGCTCACGCAGCACGGCGCGACGCCCATCGTCGCGGACTGGCTCCGGCACAGGTTGCCGGAGTGGCTGCACTTCCACATCCGCGTGAACGACCTCCCCTTCGGCGCGTTCCTCGCGCGGCGCAGGGCTCGGGACGTCGACCCCGCGCGGCCGCGCAACGACGGTCCGGTGCGCCGGTCGTAGCCCTGGGTCACGACGAACCGCCGGAGGTGCGGCGGGAGAGTGGCGATCGTGCGCTCGGTCGGGGTCATGCCGGCTCGTCCTTCCCGCCCCCAACGTGCGGTCCTCCGCCGCGCACCGGAAGCGACCGCCAGGCGTTCCGACTGAGCAGGCCCTCGCAGGGGGCCCTCCAGGGCGGGTGCCTTCTTGTTGCCCCGGTGGGGGGGCGCGTCTTATGTACCCGAGCGAGCGATGACGCTGCCCCTTCTCCGGATACTGGTGGTGGACGATAACGAGGCGCTCCGCGAGAACCTCGGAGAGGCGCTCCACCTCGAGGGCTACGCCCCCACCCTCGCTGCCGACGGCGCGAGCGCCTTGCAGCGGCTCGACCGGGAGTCCTTCGACGCGGTCCTGCTCGACCTCGCGATGCCGGGGATGGACGGGCGGCAGGTGCTCGCCCGGATTCGCGAGAATGCGCGCCTCGCCGGCGTGCGCGTCGTCGTCACGACGGGCCACTCGGGCGCCCGGGCGCGGGCGGGAGTCCCCGCCGACGCCTTCCTCCTGAAGCCGTTCGGAGTGCGCGAGCTCCTCGCCGCGCTCCGCAAGGTCGGCGTCGTGCACCGGACCGCGGACGACAGCGCCGCCTGACGGTCCGTGGCGGCGCGCGCGCCGCGGTAAGCTTAGTTCGTGCAGCTCTTCCGGTCGCCGCCCTGGGACAGCGTGGAGTACTGGGCCCTCGACCTCGAGACGGGAGGGCTCGACGCGCGGAACGATCCGATCCTGGCGATCGGGATGGTGCCCGTGCGCGAGGGCGTCGTGCGGATCGGGCAGGCGTACCGGACCCTCGTACGTCCGCCGGAGGGGGGGAGGATCGATCCGGTGTCGGTGCGCGCGCACCAGCTCCTCTGGGGCGACGTGCAGGAGGCGCCGCCGCTCGCGGAGGTCCTTCCGGAGATCGAGCGTCGCGTCCACGAACGGGTCCTGCTCGTCCACTTCGCGGCGATCGACGTCGCGTTCCTGCGCCGCGACTTCCGGCGCTGCGGGCTGCGCTGGCCGTCACCCGTGGTCGTGGACACCGCGAAGCTGCTCCGAAAGATCGCGACACACGCGCCCCCGGGTCTGCCGTCCGACATGCAGCCACTGAATCTCACGCTCGCGCGCCGAGCCCACGGGCTGCCCGAGTATCAGGCACACGACGCACTCACCGACGCGATCGCGACGGCGGAGCTGTTCCTCGTGCTGCGCAAGACCCTGGGCGCGCGGACGCTTCGTGAGTTGCGATGAGTCAATTCACCGACGTCCAGCGAACCGAGCTTGAGCCTGTAACTTCAATGACTTAACGCAGTGCGCAGAAAAGTTTGCGCCCGCGAGGAGGGAGCGCGCGAGTCTTGCGCACCCTGTCAGCGATGTGTTACCCAATCAGGGATCATCGCTGCTGGCTCACCCGCGCACACACTCGTGGCGGCGAGCAACTAAGGAGAGATCAGTCCGACCTGCGTTTCCCCGCACCGCAAGGAAGGCATTCATGTCAAGTCTGACCGCCGAACAACGCGACAGTTACTGGAAGTACAACATCCGCTGACGACCATCCTGCTCGTCATCTGGTTCGTCGTGACCTACCTCCTCGGCGGGCTCTTCGCCGCGCGCGCTGAACCAGATCGTCATCCTCGGCTTCCCGCTCGGCTACTACATCGCGGCGCAGGGCTCGCTCGCGGTCTTCGTCGTCGAGATCGCCGTCTACGCGAAGCTCATGAACGCGAAGGACCTCGAGTACGGCATCCAAGAGGAGGCGCTGACATGAAGCTCAACAAGATCTTCGCGCTCTACACGTCGGCTTCCTCGTCGTCACCATCCTCATCGGCATCGCCGAGGCGGTCTTCGGGCTGCGCCAACCGGGTGATCGGCTGGATCTTCATGGGGCTCTCGATGGGCATCTACGTGCTCATCGGCATCGTCACGCGCACCTCCGACGCCGACCAGTACTACGTCGCCGGCCGCGGCGTGCCCGCCATCTACAACGGGATGGCGACCGGCTCCGACTGGATGTCGGCGGCGTCCTTCATCTCGATGGCCGGCGCGCTCTCGGCGCAGGGCTTCTGCGGCCTCGCCTACGTCATGGGCTGGACCGGCGGCTACCTGCTGCTCGCCGTCTTCCTCGGGCCCTACCTCCGCCAGTTCGGCCAGTACACCATCCCCGACTTCCTCGGCGCCCGCTACGAGCGGCAACACGCCGCGCATCATCGGCGTGCGTCGCCGCCATCCTGGCGTCGTTCACCTACCTCATCGCGCAGGTGACCGGCGTCGGCCTCATCGTCTCCCGCTTCATCGGCCTCGACTTCAACGTCGGCGTGCTTCGTCGGCCTCATCGGCGTGCTCTTCTGCTCGGTGCTCGGCGGCATGAAGTCGGTGACCTGGACGCAGGTGGCCCAGTACATCATCCTCATCACCTCCTACCTGGTCCCGGTGGTCGTGCTGTCGTTCAAGCTCTTCGCCGTCCCGGTGCCGCAGCTCACCTACGGCCAGCTGCTGCAGCGAACAACGCCGCGCGCCATCGCAGATCGCCGCCGACCCGCACGAGAAGGCGACCCGGGCCAAGTGGGCGGAGGAGTCGAAGGCGATCGGCCGAGAAGCTGAAGGACCCGGCCGTCTCCGACGCCGACGAAGGACAAGGCTGAAGGCCGCGAAGGCCGTCGGCCGACAAGCAGGCCACGGCGCCGGCGGCCGAGGGCGCGAAGCTCGAGAACTACCTCCGGTGCCGGAGGGCAAGGGGATGTGGAACTTCCTCGCGCTGACCTTCTGCCTCATGGTCGGCACGGCCGGGCTCCCCCACATCCTGACGCGCTACTACACGACGCCGTCGGTGCGCGAGGCCCGCACGTCGGTGGGCTGGTCGCTCTTCTTCATCTTCCTCCTCTACTTCACGGCCCCGGCCTACGCGTCGTTCGCCCGTGACGCGGTGTTCACCGACCTCGTGGGCTCGAAGGTCTCGGAGCTGCCGCGCTGGATCACGCTGTGGGCGCCGGCCGGCCTCTTCATCGGTCGTGGACAAGCTCGGGGACGGCGTCGTCCAGTTCGCCGACTTCGTCGTGAAGAGCACCGACTTCGTGGTGCTCGCGACGCCGGAGATCGCCGGCCTGCCGTTCGTCATCACCGGCCTCGTCATGGCCGGCGGCCTCGCGGCGGCCCTCTCCACCGCCGACGGCCTCCTGCTCACCATCGCGAACGCCATCTCGCACGACCTCTACTACAACGTCATCAACCCGAAGGCGTCGCTCATCAAGCGGCTCACCATCACCAAGGTCCTGCTCATCAGCGACCGCGCTCATCGCGGCCTGGACGGCCACGGCCCGGCTCGCGATCATCGTCGAGATGGTCGCCTGGGCCTTCAGCCTCGGCGCGGCCTCGTTCTTCCCGGCGCTCGTCATGGGCATCTGGTGGAAGCGCGCCAACCGGCCCGGCGCCGTGGCCGGCATGCTCGTCGGCCTCGGCACTGACGCTCTTCTACATGGTCGGCAGCCGCTTCTTCGGCGTGTCCTGGTTCGGGACGACCACCGTCGCGTCGGGCGTCTTCGGCATCCCGCTCGGCTTCATCACGATCTGGATCGTCTCGCTGCTGACGAAGGCGCCGCCCATCGAGCTGCAGGACTTCGTGGTCGATCGTCCGCTACCCGAAGACCGGCGGCGCGTCCGCCGAGACCGAGCACATCGGTTCCGTCACGCCGATCGCCGCTGGTCGCTGAGTTCGCACGGGCGGAGCGGATGTCTAGCCGACATCCGCTCCGCTCGACTCTGTTATCCTGGCGCCATGACCCCGGAGCTCGTCCTCAAGATCCTGACGCTGCTCCGGATCCTGTCGTTCATGGTTTTCGTGTACCTGGCCTTCGGGTTGCTCGTGGAGCGCTACAGCCGGAAGCCGGACAGCCAGCTCAAGGCCTTTGCCCGTATCGTGTGCTCTCCCGTGACACGCCCGGTCGCGCGCTTCCTCGCGCCCGGCGCGGGCCAGCGGCGCCTCCTCTTCCTCAGCATGGGAGTCGTCGCGGTCTTCTGGGCCGTGGTCGTCGTGCTCGCCAGGGCGATTCGCCCTGCGTGAACGACCCGCAGCAACGCCTTGACGGCGACGCGCGCGTGTGGCCCTCATGCAACGGGTCTGGAGGCGCCGCGTCGGCGACTCCGGAGGTGAGCAGGCAGCCGGGCCGCTGTCTGAAGGACTTCCTTCAGGTCGGCCACACGTGTCGCCGCCCTGGAGCGCGAAAGGAGCGGACGATGGGATTGCTCGGAAAGTTGTTCGGCGGAAAGGAGTACCCGCCGCTCGAGCCCTCGACGCCGGAGGGGCAGCGGTTCGAGCCGTACCGGGAGGTCGCCACGGCGTTCGCAGCACGGCTCCATGACAAGCTGGAGGTCGTCCCGTCGACGAGGGCGCTGTACGCGTTCATCGGCAACCCGCCGGACGCGTTCGGAATGGCCTGGTTCGAGGGGACCGAGGAGCACAACCTGAAGACGCTGATGAAGGCGAAGGGGCTCACGGCTGCGCGGGTGCAGCAGCTCTCGGACGAGCTCCGCCGCGCGTACGTGCGGTCTGTCGGCGAGCCCCGCTTTACGGTCCAGCTCGGGAAGAAGAAGGTCACCGTGACGCCTTCGACGACGCTCGAGCAGGAGCTCGTGAAGATCATTCACGAGGCCGAAGCCTGAGCCCGATCACCGCAGTCCTCGCGTCCGGCTGCGTCGCCCTCCCCGCCGTCGCCCCCACGGGTACGGCGGCGCAGGCGCTAGGGCACAGGATGCCGCTCTGGAGCGTCGGCCCATTCGGCCTGATGCTCCTCGCCATCGCGATCCTGCCCCTCGCCGCGCCCCACTTCTGGGAGCGAAACCGCAACAAGGCGCTCGTGAGTCTCCTGCTCGGCGCGCCGGTGGTGCTGTGGGTGGGCGTCCTCGATGCACACGGCGGTGCTCCACAGCGCGCACGAGTACGCCGCGTTCATCATCCTGCTCGGTGCGCTGTTCATCATCTCGGGCGGGATCGTGGTCCGCGGCACGCTCGCCGGGACTCCGGGGCTGAACACCGGGCTCCTCGCGCTCGGCGCGGTGCTCGCCTCGCTCATCGGGACGACCGGCGCGTCCATGGTGCTCATCCGACCGCTCCTGCGCGCGAACTCGGTGCGGCGCGACAAGACGCACGTCGTCGTCTTCTTCATCTTCGTCGTGAGCAACGCGGGCGGGCTGCTCACCCCGCTCGGCGATCCGCCGCTCTTCCTGGGCTTCCTGCGCGGCGTGCCGTTCCTCTGGACGCTCGCGGCTGTTCCCGATCTGGCTCTTCGTGAACGGCGCGCTGCTCGCGATCTTCTACGTCGTGGACTCGACCGTCTTCCGCAGGGAGGACGTCGCCACGCCCGGCGACCTCGACGAGATCGCCGTCGCGCACCAGGTGCCGGTCCACGTCGTCGGGCGGGCTCAACCTCCTGTGGCTCGCCGGCGTCGTCGGCCGTCCTCCTCGCGGCGGGATCGCTGCGCCTGCCTTCCGGAGTCGCAGGAGGCGCGGGATGCTCGCCATGGTCGCGCTCTCCTGGGTGACGACACCGCGCGCCCTGCGCGAGGAGAACGGGTTCGGCTTCGCGCCGATCGTCGAGGTCGCGGTGCTGTTCGCCGGCATCTTCGCGACGATGATCCCGGCGCTCGCGATCCTGAACGTCCACGGCGCGGCGCTCGGCCTCACGGAGCCCTGGCAGTTCTTCTGGGCCACGGGGCTCCTCTCGTCGTTCCTCGACAACGCGCCGACCTACCTCACCTTCGACGTCGGTCGCGAGCGGCGCTCGTCGGGACCGACGCCGCGGACCTCGCGCAGCTCCTCGCCCACCGACCAGGGGCCGCGCGTGCTCGCCGCCGTCTCCGCCGGCGCCGTCCTCATGGGCGCGAACACGTACATCGGCAACGGCCCGAACTTCATGGTGAAGGCCATCGCCGAGCTGGCAGGCGTGCCGATGCCCGGGTTCTTCCGCTACATGCTCTGGTCGGGGATGGTGCTCCTGCCGCTGTTCGCCGTCGTGACCTGGGTCTTCTTCACCTGACGCGATCGAACGGCGCCACGCGGCGTCCGTGCTATCGTCGGCGCATGGCAGCGATCGATCCGGTCGTCTTCGTACGATCGATGCCGCCGTTCCAGGCGCTTCCTCCGGCCCTGTTCGACGAGGTCGCGGGCGCGCTCGAGGTCGCCTTCTACCCGGCGGGAACCCGGCTCACGCAAGCCGGCGGGAAGCCGCTGGAGCACCTGTACGTCATCCGCAAGGGGACGGTGCGCCTCGACCGGAGCGGCCAGACGCTCCAGGTCGTCGAGGAGGGGGAGATCTTCGGATACACCTCCCTCATCACCCAGGCGGCCACCCTCGACGTCATCGCGGAGGAAGACCTCCTCACGTATCGGCTGCCCGCCGAGGTCTTCAACCGGCTCCTCGCCGACGCGCAGTTCGCGAGCCACTTCGCCGTCGGGCTCTCGGAGCGGCTCCGGGCGAGCCTCGAGCAGTCGCCGGTCACGACCTTCCAGCCCGATCTCTCGATCCGGGTGGATCAGCTCGTCCGCAGGCCGCCGGTCTGGGTGGAGCCGGACACCACGATCGGCGAGGCGGCCCGAGTCATGGGGCAGGAGGGCGTCTCGTCGGTCCTCGTCCGGACGGATCCTCCCGGCATCGTCACCGACCGCGACCTGCGAAAGCGGGTCCTCGGGGCAGGGCTCGGTCCCGACGTGACCGTCGCGCAGGTCGCGAGCCGGCCCCTGCGCACCGTGGCGGCCGAGACGCCGCTCTACGACGCGTGGACAGTGCTGCTCGAGGCGGGCCTCCACCACCTGCCGGTCACGCGGGACGGCGCGATCATCGGGCTGCTCACCTCGGGCGACGTCCTGCGCAGCACCGCGCAGGGTCCCGTCGCGATCATGCGGGGGGTCGAGCGGCTCGCGTCGCGCGCGAGCCTCCCGGGATACGCCGACCGAATCAAGGTGATGGCTTCGTCGCTCCTCGCCGGCGGGCTCGAGGCCTCGATCATCGCCCGGCTCGTCGCGAGGCTGAACGACGCGCTGCTGCGTCCGCATCCTGCGCTGGGCCGAGGCGGACCTCGGTCCGCCGCCCGCCCCGTACGCCTGGATCGTGTTCGGGTCCGAGGGGCGGATGGAGCAGACGCTCCTCACCGACCAGGACAATGCCCTCGTGTACGCGGACGAGGGCGAGCCGCACGCGGGCTGGTTCCGGACGTTCGCCGACCGCGTGAACACCGATCTCGAGGCGGCGGGGTTCCCGCGCTGCCCCGGCGGCTACATGGCCCGCGCGTGGCACGGCACGCTCACGGACTGGTCGAGCCGGTTCGAGGGCTGGATCGAGGTGCCGACGCCGAAGGCCCTCCTCGTTGCCTCCATCTTCTTCGACTTCCGGAAGGTCGGCGGACACCTCGACCTCGAGCACCTCGAGCACCTCCTCGCGCGGGCTGCGCACAAGCCGGTCTTCCTGCGCCTCCTCGCCAAGGAGGCGCTCGCGTTCCACCCGCCGGCGACGCTGCTCCTGCGGCTCCGTGGCGAGTCCTCGGTCGTCGATCTGAAGCTCCACGGCATCACGCCCATCGTGGCCCTCGCCCGCCGCTTCGCCCTCGAGGTGGGGACCGGCGCGCGCTCGACGTTCACCCGGCTCGAGGCGGCGGCTCGGGCCGGGCTCCTCGAGCAGGAGGACGCGGCGACGATCGCCGAGACCTACCGGTTCCTCCTCGGGCTGCGCTTGCGGCTGCAGCTCCGGATGGCTGCTGACGGGCGCCCCGTCGTGAATCAGGTGACGCTCGCGGAGCTCGGCGCGATCGAGCGAACCAGGCTCAAGGACGCGTTCCGCGCCATCAAGAGCTGGCAAGAGAAGACGGCCTTCCAGTTCCTGATCAACCTGTGAGCACCTGGGCCGCGTGAGACCCCGCCCGCCGAGCGAATTCCACTGACGTGGGCCGTGCGGGCCGCCTCGGCGCACACGGCCCTCCAATGCCAAGCCTGGGTAGGTGAGAACAAACCCGGGGTGCCGTTCGCGATATCCCCGCCGGGCGAGCGGGCTCGGTGAGCGGCTCGCGCGCCTGAAGGGTCCGTGACGTGGAACCGGGGGATGCGACGAGAGGTTCGCCCCGAAGCGGACTACGCCTGCCCTGGCCGCCCGTCTTTACATTGAGTGTACCCCCATTGGCCTGTCCATTGCTGCGAGGGTCGGGTGCACTCGGCCGCCGCTCGGGCGCCGCGTACCACGCCCCGATCAGGTTGAAACGGGGCGTCCGCACGCGACCGGACCAGAGGGCTCGCGAGGGGGACACCATGAAGCTCGGAATCCGCGGAAGGCAGTTCGCCGGCTTCGGCACGCTGCTCGTTCTCACCTGCGTGGTCGGATTCGTGGGGTGGAGGAGCTCCTCGGAGCTCGCCGCCGCGGTATCGGAGCTCTACGCCGAGAACGTCCGCGCGACTGCGTATCTCTCGGAAGCGGAGCGCGGACTGTGGGAGCTGCGGTTCGCGCTGCCCAATTACATGACGAACGACCTCGACGGGCGCGCTCAGCTCAGGGCACAGACCTCGAAGTGGTTCGCGCAGGTGGAGGCAAACATCGAGAGCTACAGGAAGCTGCCGCTCTCCTCAGCGGAGCGCGAATTGCTGGCCGAGTGGGATCGGACGTACTCGGAGTACGTTGCGGCCAGGCCCAAGTTCTTCGACCTGCTGGACGAAGGGAAGATCGACGAGGCGAAGGAGTATCGCCGCAGCAGGACCAATCCCCCCGCGGCCCGGGCCGTCGCGTCGCTCGCGAAGCTCGTGGACCTCCAGAAGCGGCTCGGCGCGGAGAAGGAGAGCATCACCACCCAGCGATCGCTCACGTCGATCCGGCTCCTGCTCGGGCTCGTCGCCGCAGCGCTGCTCGTGGGAGCGGTGATCAGCGTCCTGGTCGGGAGGAGCATCGCGGTGCCGGTGAGCGCGCTCACCGAGCAGATGAAGCAGATGGCCGATGGCGAAGGCGATCTCACGCGGCGGGTGTCCGTGGCCGCGAACCACGAGGTCGGCGAGATGGCGCTCCACTTGAACTCGTTCGTTGAGCAGCTGCAGCGCATCATCTGGGACGTCCGGACCGCCGCCGGCGCGATCGGGTCGGCGTCCACCCAGGTGTCTTCCACCGCGCAGTCGCTCTCCCAGGGGACCTCGGAGCAGGCGGCGTCCGTCGAGGAGACCACCTCGTCGCTGCAGCAGATCTCGGAGTCGATCTCCCGCAACGCCGAGAGCAGCCGGACCACGGAGGAGATGGCCGTACAGGGCGCGAAGGACCTCGAGAAGGCGGGCAGCGCGGTGGACGAGACGGTGAGCGCGATGAAGCGCATCGCGGAGCAGATCGGGATCGTGACCGAGGTCGCGTACCAGACGAACCTGCTCGCCCTGAACGCCGCGATCGAAGCGGCGCGGGCGGGCGAACAGGGGCGCGGCTTCGCCGTGGTGGCCAGCGAGGTGCGCAAGCTCGCGGAGCGCGCACAGCGATCCGCGACCGAGATCAGCGAGCTCGCGGCCTCCAGCGTCGGCCTGGCGGAGCGCTCCGGTCTTCTCCTCCGGGACGTCGTCCCCCGGATCCGCAAGACCGCCGAGCTGGTCCAGAGCGTCGCCGCCGCGTGCCGGGAGCAGGCGTCCGGGGTCGCCCAGGTGACCCAGGCGGTCGGGAGCGTGCAGGTCGCCACCGAGCGGAACGCCTCCGGCGCCGAGGAGCTCGCGTCGACCGCCGAGGAGATGAGCAACCAGGCGATGGCGCTTCAGGGGCTGATGTCCTTCTTCAACGCGGGCGGCGGTCAGGAGAACGGCCCGCGGTACGGAGCGCCGAACGGAGCGCCCCCTCACCTCGCGTTCGTCCAGAAGACGTCGGCGCCCCCGCATCCTCGAGGCCGCGCGCCAGTCGCCTCGTTGATGGCTGCCGCCCCGCGCGACTGACGCGGGAACCGGGCCGGACGAGGGCGCCGGCGCCGCCGAGCGGTTCCCCGGGGACGCCCACCGCCCGTCGCTCATCTGCGGC
This sequence comes from uncultured delta proteobacterium, assembly GCA_963721145.1. Lineage (GTDB taxonomy): Bacteria > Myxococcota > Myxococcia > Myxococcales > Anaeromyxobacteraceae > Anaeromyxobacter. Next base: position 314,698 of record CAVRIC010000003.1, read on the forward strand.
GCAACGCCGCATCGACGAGATCGCCTAGAACGCGTGCACGAACAGCCCGGAGCGCAGCTTGGGCTCGAACCACGTGCTCTTCGGAGGCATGAGCTTCCCAGCGTCCGAGACGGCGATGAGCTGCTCGATGCGGGTCGGGTAGAGGTGCAGCGCCAGGGACCAGCCCTCCTCGCGCACACGCCGTTCGAGCTCCTCGGGACCGCGGATTCCGCCGACGAAGTCGACGTCCTTCGAGGTGCGGGGATCGCCCACGCCGAACAGTGGCGCGAGAAGCTGGTCCTGGACGATGGAGCAGTCGAGCGACGCGACGGGATCGCTCCCGTCGAAGGTGCCGGGGCGGACCCGGCCACGCCACCAGCGGCCACCGACGAACAGGCCCACGGAAAGGGGCCGGTCAGGCCGCGGGTCCGTCGAGGGCTCGAGATCGAGCACCTTCTGCAGCTCCGCGACGAGCGCGTCCGGCCCGCGCCCCTTCGGATCGCGAACGAGGCGGTTGTACGCCAGGATCTGCATCTGGTCGTGCGGGAAGACCACCGCGAGGAACGCTCCGTGATCGCCCGCCTGGCCGCGCCGCCGGGCGTGAACGCGCGACGCCGCGGCCGACCGGTGATGGCCGTCCGCGACGTAGAGCGCAGGGACCTGTCCGAACAGCGCCGCGATCCGGACCCCCGCGCTCGGCGGCACCACCCAGAGCTGGTGTCCGACGCCGTCGGCGGTCACGAGGTCGTACTCGGGCTGCGCCCGCTTCACCTCTTCGACGGCGCGGTCGATCTCCGCGGAGGCGCGGTACGTCAGAAAGACGGGCTCGTCGTGCGCGGACAGCGTATCGATGTGGCGGACCCGGTCGTCTTCCTTGTCGGCGCGGGTCTTCTCGTGCTTGCGGATGATGTCCCGGTCGTACTCGTCGACCGCCGCGCAGGCCACGAGGCCGGTCTGGCGATGCGCACCCATCCGCTGCGCGTAGACGTACAGGCGGGGCTCCGGATCCTGCGCGAGCACGCCCCGGCGGACGAGCTCCTCGAGGTTCTCCTTCCCCTTCGCATAGACCGCGTCGGCGTGCTCGTCCGTCCCCTCGGGCAGATCGATCTCGGGGCGGGATACCCGGAGGAAGCTGTCCGGGTTGCCGCGAGCGAGCTCGCGCGCCTCCCGTGTCGAGACGACGTCGTACGGAGGCGAGGCGACCCGCGCGGCGAGCGCGGGCGGCGGGCGAAGGGCGCGAAACGGCGAGAGCGAGGCCATGCGGCCGCGAGTCTAGAGCACAACCCGCGGCCGCGCAGCGCCCGTGCGAGACCACATCTCGGTGCAGGCTACGGGCTCAGCCCCAGAGCTTCTCATCGCGCTGCGGCAGCAGACGGCCGCAGATTCGAGCAGATCTTCACGCGGCCGCCCGTCGAGGCCCCGCGCCCGTCTGCGTAGACATGCTCGCACCCGTCGAGCAGGCGCGCCTCCTCCGACCGGAGCTGCTCGAGCTCCACTTCTCTCTTCGCGATGTCCGCGCGCAGCTCCGCGCGGCGGTTCAGACGTTCGGCTTGCGTCACGCGGCCACTCCTCTCAGCAATCCTGCCGCAGTGTACACGGGGATGCGGACTCGTGTCTCTTGCCGCATTGCAGGAATCCCCCGACCGCCGCCGGGGGACCGATCGGGACGGCCGCACTCGGCGGTTGCTGCCGGCAGCCGCGGCAGAAAGACGCGTGCTCCAGCCACGGGTCGCGGGAGGCCGGGCGAGCCCCGTGGGCGGATGGGACCGCCGGTCCGCTTACGGCACGGCACGCGCTACCTCCGGGTATCGCTCGACCATCTCGACGCCTTCTCGAACGAGGCGCTCGCCTGCCGCGGCGAGCGCGTCCAGCGAATCGAAATGAAACGCGCTCGCCTCCTGGAACCAGCGACTCACCGCGACGAGCCTCCCGGCGATGACAATGACGGTCCCGTGTCCCTCGCGCCGCATGCGCAGCATGGGGACGCATCTCACGCCGGTGCGCGCCTCGATGCCGGCGCCCACCGCGCGGAAGAACGCCTCGATGCGCCAGAACACCTCCGGATCGACCGCCCCGAGGGGAGTCACGCCGGGATGTGCAACGAGGGGACCCAGCACCTCGAAATCGCTCGTCGACCGATCGAGCCCCTCGTCGGCATCTCGCAGGGCGTAAACGAGATGCTCGAGAAACGAGGCGCCTTCCGGTCCTATCGCCGCCGTCCCGGGAATCGGTACCTCCCTTCTGGACATCTCGTGTCGTGCAGGCGGCGTTCCAAAGGCGACCGCCGGCGAATCGCCGCGGAGCCGGAAGCTCGGCGCCCGCTGGCGCGCGCGCGCCCGGAATACGTGCTCGCGGTGCGCGGCGCGCGGGCACTCCGCCGCGACCAAGGGCGCGATCCGCACGTTCACGCAGGGGCTCGCGAAGGAGGCGAGGAGGCAGGTGATCCGACGGGCCGGTGTGCGGCGCGCGCGCGAAAGGCGGGTTGCCGGTCCGCGCCCCGCCCGCACCTTGTCATGCGTGGAGTCGCGCGGGACCGACCGCCTGGAGGCTCTGACGGGGCTGCGGTTCGCCGCGGCTCTGGGAATTCTCCTGTTTCACCACGGGGCGCCCCTCCTGTCCGGCACCGCAGCCCTCATGTCCAGGCTGTTGTCCGGCACCACCACTGTGTTGTCCGGCGCCGGTCTGTTGTCCGGCACCGCTGTCGCTGACGGTCCGCTGTCCGGCACCGACGCATGCGTGCAGTGGGCGGAGAGGATCCGCGCGGGCGGTCACGTCTGGGTTGGCCTTTTCTATGTGCTGTCCGGGTTCGTGCTCGCTCGCGCGCACCCCGCCCCGTTGGGGCCCGCGGAGCGCCGTGCGTTCTGGGCGGCGCGAGTCGCGCGGCTCTATCCCGCGTACCTGCTCGCGTTCGTTCTTGCCGCCCCGTTCGCCCTCGACCGCTGGTCGGCGGGAGGGCCGCTCGCGAGCGCAAAGGCCGCCGCGGTCGCCCTGGCAGCGCTGCTTCTGGTCCAGGCGTGGATCCCGCCCGTGGCCCGCCTGTGGAACGCACCCGGCTGGTCGACCTCGGTCGTCCTCGCCTTCTACGCGGCGTTCCCCTTCGTGGCGGGGCGGCTGTCGCGCCCGTCCCGGCGAGGGCTGTGGGTCGCGCTCGGCTCGGCGTGGACGCTCTCGCTCGCGTTCCCCGTCGCGTGGCTGTGGTGGGGACCGGGCGGCGCACACTCGGACGTGACCTGGGGCGAACCCACGTGGCTGATGGCTCTCAAGTTCCACCCTGTCGCGCGGGCGGGGGAGTTCCTCGCAGGCGTCTCGCTCGGCCTGCTGGTCCGGCGCGGCGTGCGCTTCCCCCGCGGCGCGGCGCTCGCTGGACCGCTCGCGTTCGTTGCGGCCGCCGCGGTGCTGGCGTCCGGCACTGCGCCATATGTGCTCCTTCACAACGGGCTCCTCGTCCCACTGTTTGCGGTGGGAATCGTGTCGCTGGCCGACGGCACGGGACCGCTCGCTCGCGCGCTCGCGTCACCGCCGCTGCGCGCTCTCGGTGAAGCGAGCTTTGCGCTGTACGCGCTCCAGGAGCCGCTCTGGTTGTGGGCGCGACGCCTCGCCGGCGCGGCGCAGGGCGCCCCGTCGCCAGCATTCGTGGTTGCGTACTCGGGCGCGACCATCGCGATCGCGCTGGCGGTCTCGCGCACGGTCGAGCAACCGGTGAGGCGCGCCATTCGGGCGGCGCTCGGCGGTGGAGCGCCGGCAGGATTGGCGCGCATCCCGCTCGCGCGCGGCGAGCGACCTGGTGCGTGATGCGGCCGCCGAGTCGGCAGCGAGCGAGCCGTGCGGTCCCGGCTAGCTCGCGTTCGCGGCCTTCGGCTCGGCCTTCGCGTCGGCCTGCGCGTCGGCCTGCGGCTCGACGGACGTCACGGATTTCGGCCGCGGTGGGTCGAAGCGCTTTGCGATCTCCGCGAGGCTGCGCGCGAGGTTCTGCAGCGGCGCGCGCGTGCCTGTCGCGATCGTGCTGACGGCGTCGCCCGGCATGTCCTGCATGCGCTTCAGCGCGCTCGCCCGGATGCTCTCTGCGCGCGTCCGGAGCTGCACGAGCTGCTTCTTCAGCGCGGGAACGGTCCAGTCGTCCTTGGCGACCTTCGCGAGCGCCTCGTCCAGCTCCATGAGCTTCGCGTTTCCCGTGCTCAGCGCCCGCCGGATTCGGCCTCTCGCCTCCGCCTCGAACGCGCCGTACCTATCCTGGAACGTCATCGGTACCTCCTCCTGTGAGGGCGACAGTACGTTGACGGCGAAGCGCCGCGGGACGACCTCTCGGGGTGAAACCGAACCGGGTGCAACCGGTCTCGCAGCGGGCGACAGGAGGCGCACACGCACCCGGCTCCGCGGCGCCTCGACCGAGCTCGGAGCTGATCGCGACGAGCGGTGACCACTGTCAGACCGGGCTGCGAAACTCCCGTCCGTGCGGCGATTCGTGACGCTCGACCTGGAGACGGTGGCCGACGAGGCGCTCGTCTCGGCTGTGGATGGCGAGCCGACCCGGCCCTACCCCGAGCAGCTGCGACGCGTTCTCGCCGAGCGGCGGGCGCGCACAGGGGGGAGGAGCGACTTCCTCCCCCTTCCGTACCACCGTCCGGTGGCCGCGTGCATGCTCGAGGCGGAGGAAGACGGCGGGGTCGTCCGGGTCGTGGACATCGCGAGCTGGACGGACCGAACGGCAGACGAACCCGAGTTCCTGGCACGCGCATGGGACCGGCTCGCAGGTGCGTCGCTCGTGACGTTCCACGGGAAGGGGTTCGATCTCCCCGTGATGGAGCTCCGGTCCCTGAAGCACGCGATCGCGATCCCGGACTCGTCACCGGGCCGGCGCGGCGGGGGCATCTCGGAGCACCTCGATCTGAAGGAGCTCCTGTCCGCGAACGGCTCGGCGGGGGCCGCCCCGCTCGATCTGTACGCGAAGCTCGTTGGACTCCCAGGCAAGGAAGACGTGGCGGGCGGGGACGTTCAGTCGCTTTACTGCGCAGGTTCCCTCGAGCAGATTGCTGCGTACTGCATGACCGACGTGGTCCAGACCTGGCTCGTGTATCTCCGCTGGAGGCGCGTCGAGGGCTCGCTGACGGCCGACGGGTACGATGAGAGCGTCGCGTCCGCCCGCGACGATCTGCCCGTGCTCTTCGCGCGCAGGCTCCCGCCGGATCAGCGCTTGCTGCTCGATGCATTCCTGGACCGCTGCGCCCCCTTCCTCGGAAGTGGCGAGCCGCACCGTGAACCCGTCGCGCGCATCGGGTAGCGCCTGACCCGGGCCGTCCCGTACGGCACCGTTCCGTACAGGGGCCGCCGCACGGCTCGCGCCCTCACCTAGGGCGCGTTCTTCGCGCTTCAACCGGGCCGGAACGCGGGCCCGTCCGCCGCGGTCGAGACGAGCGGAGCGGGAGCGCCCGCGAGCACCGCGGCCCGCGCGGCGAGCGCGTTCGCCTCGTCGCGGCTCCAGCCCTCGAGTACCGCCTCCACCCTCCCGCCCGGCGCAAGCAGGACCCACGTCGGCGTCACTCGCACGTCGAACGCGTGCGACGCAGGCCACGGCTCCAGGTCCAAGAGCACATGCACCGCCGGGCTGAACGCGTGCACCTGAGCGAACGCGCCCGTCTGCGCCGCGTCGTCCTGCGAGACCGCCGCGACGGCCACGCCGCGCACCGCAGCGAGGCGCGGCAGCGCGTGCGCGGCGGCGGCGCTCGTGTCGCACTCGCCCTTGTAGAAGAAGAGGAGCGCCGGCCCGCCGGCGGCGAGCGCGGCGAGATCCACCGCGCCGCCTGCGAGCGCGACCGCCTGCGCGGACGGAGCCAAGCTGCCGGTCGCGACGGGCACGCGGTGGATCCTGGTCCGGCGGGCCGACCCGCAACCGCTGCGCTACCGCTGGGCGCGCTTGGCGCGGCGCTTCCGCTTCATGCTCAGCTTGCGCTTGCGCACTGCGGTGGCGCGCTTCGTCTTCGACCGGTTCGACACCTTGCGCTTCGATCGGTTCCCACGCTTGGCGGGCATGCGTTCCTCCTTGGGGGCGATCCGCTCGGCTCACTCGAGCCAGTCGCGGTCCTTCAGCTTCTTGGGCAGGTACTCCTCGGTGATGAAGCTGATCCCGCGGCGCGAGAGCGCTTCGAGCTCGAACTTCTGCCCACTCTTCACCATCTCCTGGATCTCGTTCTGCCACTGCTTCGCCTGGAACCAGGGATACGCGAGCATCTGCTTCGCCCGCGAGACGTCGCCTTCGTCCATCTTGATCGCGACGTTCGACGGGAGCTTGTACGTCAGCTTGTCGAAAGAGGACAGCCCGATGAATCTCGCGTCGGGGACCGCCATGCGCATGGACTCGTAGGCGAGGTTGATCGAGCCCTGCTTCATGACCGAGTAGATGTAGAAGCCCCACGGATCGTTGTCGACGAGGACGTACACCGGCAAGCGCAGCTCCGAGTGCAGACGCTGCACGAGCCGCCGCACTCCGCGCGGCGGCTGGCCTCCGCCCTGCAGGATGATGCACTTCTCCCGCTTCCAGAACTTGTCCTCGTTGAAGCGGGTCCAGACCGCGTCCTTCTCGATGAGGAGGATGTACTTCGCCTCGTGCTTCACGAGCTCGATGACGTTCGACTCGACGATCGACGGCACCGCCCAGCCGCCCGAGCCCATGCGGCGGAGGTCGATGGTGTCGCCGGTGTCCCGGATGGTGATCGGACCCACCATCGATCCCTTGCGGGAGGCGAAGAGGTGCAGCTCCTCGCGGAGCGCGTCGAGCGCGACCTCGAGGTCCTCGATGACTGGGTCGGACTCCTCCTGCTCCTCGAAGGTGTTCTGCTTCGTGTCGCCGATGGTGTGCTTGGTGATGTAGTAGAGGTCGCGGATGCTCGTCGTCTTGCCCGAGTCGATGAGCTCCTTGCAGGCATCCGACACGAGGAACGTCTGCATGAACTTCTTCGCCATCGAGACGTTGAAGAAGTAGCGCTTCTGGCGCTGCGACCCGAGCTCGATGAGCCGCCGCTTCTCGTTGAACTTCACGTTCGCGAGCGAGCGGATGGGGATCTCGACGAACGGGTTCTTGCCGGACTTCACGGTCTTCAGCACCGCGTCCGCGAGCTTCTCGATCTTCTGGGCGGTCTTCTTCGAGGTCCCGTCGAGGCGCGCCATGGCTTACTCGTCCTCCCGCTCGGCCGCGCGCGGCCGCCTCGAGACCTTCTTCGACTGCTCCGCGAGGACGCCGTCTTGCTGCTCCAGGTCGGCCTCGGTGACCTTCGTCGCGACCTTCATGAAGTCCCGCTTGATGGGCTCCTTCGCGCGCCCGGTGATCTTGTGGATCGCCTGGGCGACCTCCTCGATGTAGAGCTCGAAGATGGAGCGGCGCTCCGCCTGGTAATCTGCGTGCTGCTTCTTCCGGATGTGCGACGCGAGCTTCCGGCCGCACTCCTGCGCGGCGAGCTGGATCTCGCGCATGATCTCCGGGTAGTGGGCGACCGCCTCCTTCGCCTCGCTCGTGAACGGCACCCAGACCGACGCGATGTGGACGAGCAGCGCCATCGGGCCGACGGGCAGTGAGCCCTTCGGCTGCGAGAGGAGGTAGTTCCGCCAGTCCGTCTTCACGACCGCGTCGGTCATCCCGCACGCGCCGCGCTGGAAGAGGAGCGGGACGCGGTTCGCGAACCGGAACAGCTCGACCGACTTGTCGGCGGGCCAGGAGCCGCCATACGCCAACCCGACCTCCACCTGGAACGGGTTCCCGCGGTACACCTTGGGCGGACGCGTGACGCTCGCGATGAAGTAGTTGTGCCCCTTGATCTTCTCGACGCCCTCCTCGGGCGGCGCGTCGGGCACCTCGGGCGCCTCCGCCTTCGCCTGCTTCTCCTTCTTCGACGCCCTCTTCTTCGAGGCCGAGTCGAGATCGAGCTGCTCGTCCTGCTCCGGCCCCTCCGACTCGATGACGTTCAGGAACGAGACGAGCCCCCGCTTCATCAGCTCGTCGCCGATCGGCGACAGGCAGTTCGTCGGCGGGTTCATGATCTTCGTCTCGCCGATCGCGCGGTGGACCTTCTCGGCCAGCTCGCGGTCTTCCGCGAGGTCGCGCGGCCGGACTCGCCCCTTGAGCCCGGCGCGCTCGACGATCTCGTCCGCGACGGTCGAGGACACCCGCGAGAAGGCGGACTGCAGGAAGCCCTTCACGTCATGGCTCTTCGAGTCCGAGGCCATGAGCATGAGCGCGCCGAGCTCGACCCCGTGCGGGTGCGGCTTGATCTCCACCGCCTCCTTCGGCAGCTCCTCGGTCGCGCGCGGGAAGCTGAGCTTCTCCGCGCGCGGCCGGACGTAGTGCACCGTGCAGTGCGGGTTGGAGAGCGCGGTGTGCTCCACGTAGCGGTTCACGAACCGCTGCCCCTGCTGCCAGTTCGCGACGATCTCCAGCTCGACGCGGGTCCCGTGGTCCTGGTGCCAGTCGTCGAGCGCCTCGTCCTTCGTGACCACCGGGTTGTTCTTCCGGGTGTCGATCTGGATCTCGAAGTGGTGGGCGGGCTTTCCCTTGCCGATGCGGGAGGTGACGCGGATGGGCTGGCCGGTGGTGAGCTGGCCGTACATGGCGGCCGCGCTGATTCCGATGCCCTGCTGGCCGCGCGACTGCTTGAGGCGGTGGAACTTGGAGCCGTAGAGCAGCTTCCCGAAGATCTTCGGGACCTGCGCCTTCACGATGCCTGGCCCGTTGTCCTCGATGACGACGACGAACCGGCCTTCGCCCTTGGTGAGCTCAGCTTTCGTATCGGGGGGGACCGCACCCCCCGAACCCCCCGCTCGCCTCGGGGCAGGCTCATCCGCCTGCCCCTGCGCTCGTTGAAGCCCCAGGTCGCGGACCTCGACGGTGATCTCGGGGAGGATGCCGGCCTCCTCGCAGGCGTCCAGCGAGTTGTCCACCGCTTCCTTGATGGTCGTGAGGAGCGCCTTCGACGGATTGTCGAACCCGAGAAGGTGACGGTTCTTGGTGAAGAACTCCGAGATCGAGATCTCGCGCTGCTTCGCCGCCATCTGCTCGGCGGTGGCGCGCCGCTTCGGCGCCTTCTCCCTCGGCTCGGGGATCGGGACGACCACCCCGTCCGGCAAGGGCAACGGCTCGGAAGCCGCAGGACGCCTGGCCACCTTCGCGGGTGCCGCGGCGGGCGCCCGTGGTGCCTTCCTCGCAAAGGTGGGCTCCACCGGAACGAGCTCGAGCTGCTTCGCGTGCTTTCCGGCGGGCTTCGCCTGCGCCTTGAGCGCCGGCTTCGCCTTCCGCTTCGCTGCCTCCGCTTTCCGACCCGCCATCGGCTCGCCCTCGGCCTCCCGTGACCCAAGTAGGCCTCGGGGCTCGCGATATCGCCTGATTCGCTTTAGCACGGGGATCGCCGTCGCGCGAGAATCCGGCAGTTCTCGGCGGGTTGCGCCGCACCGGCGCCAGGGCGCCGGGAGCCGGACAGTGGGACGGCCGGTGGGGCGGCCGGTGCGAGCCAGACGGCCGGTGCCGGACAGCAGCCAGTCGGGAGCCCGCCCGCCTGCATTGCCAAGGGGCCGCGAGTGGTTACACAGGGGCCATGGGCTGGAACGAGGCTGAGATGTCCCGGGGAATGACCGCGCCGAAGGTGTCCGCCACGGGTCGGAACTACGCGAAGACCGCGATGCTGATGGCGTTTCTCATCGCCCTGCTCGCCATCGGCGGCAACCTCGTCGGCGGATACCAGGGGATGATGCTGTTCGGCGGCATCGGCCTCGTCTTCAACTTCCTCGCCTACTGGTTCTCGGACCGGATCGCGCTCATGGCTCACCGCGCCCAACCGGTGGAGCGGGCCCAGCTCCCCGAGGTCTACGACATCGTGGAGCGGCTCACCCGGAAGTCGGGGATGCCGATGCCGCGCCTCTACGTCATCCCTGCGATGACCCCGAACGCGTTCGCGACGGGTCGAAACCCGGAGCACGCCGCCGTCGCGGTCACCGAGGGCATCCTGAAGATCCTCGACCGCCGCCAGCTCGAGGGCGTCCTCGCGCACGAGCTCTCGCACGTGAAGAACCGCGACATCCTCATCTCCACCATCGCGGCCGCCGTCGCCGGCCTCATCTCCACCATCGGCTACATGGTCCGCTGGGGCGCGCTGCTCGGCGGCACGCGCCGGGACGACGACCGCGGCGGCTCCGCCGTCGAGCTGCTCGCCTGGGCGATCCTGGCCCCCATCCTCGCGCTCGTCATCCAGCTCGCGGTGTCGCGCTCGCGCGAGTACGGCGCGGACGCGAGCGGGGCAGCCCTGGTCGGCGATCCGGAGCCGCTCGCGGAGGCGCTGCTCGCGCTCGAGCACGGGAACGAGGTCGCGCCCTACCCGTTCGGCGGTCCGGCCACCGCGCACCTCTTCATCGTCCAGCCGCTCACGGGCACCGCGGGCCGCATCATGAGCCTGTTCTCTACGCACCCGCCCGTCGAGGAGCGCGTGCGCCGCCTCCGCGAGATGACGCGCGGCGTGCGGTTTGCGTAGGCCGGAAGGTTACAGGCTGTAGCCGGTGCAGGCGGCGGGTGAGCCCCCCGCGATCACCGTCAGCTGCTTGTTCGGGATCTGCTGCCCTGCGGGGTCGATCACGACGAGCGTGTACGTGCCAACGCTCGGCGCAGTGAACGTGCAGTTCACGGGCGCAAACGGGCACGACAGGGGATCCACGAGCGGGCAGCTCGAGTTCGCCTCGCAGACCTCCGACAGCGGCTCGAGCTGGATCGCCCCGCCGCCCACGTTCTCCAGGTGCACCACGCACCGCGGCGAGGACTGATCGCATCGCGGGCACACGTGGAGCGGCACCGTCACCGAGGTCCCCGCCACCGCCTCGCAGCTCGGGACTCCGCTGATCGGCGGCGTCTGGTCGTTGCACGTCGGGTTGTCCCCGCACCCGGCAGCAACGAGCCCGAGCGCGGCGGCGAGCGTGGCGGTGCGGATCCTCATGACGTACCTCCGTCCCCGAGTCACGGCTTCAGCACGATCTTCCCGAACTGCGCCCGTTCGGCAAGGAGCCCTTGCGCGGCGCGCGCCTCCCCGAGCGGGAGCACCCGATCGACCACCGGCCGGAGCTTCCCCTCGCCGACGAACCGGAGCACCTGGAGGAGATCGCCCGCGGTCCCCATCGTGGACCCGAGGATCGAGAGCTGGCGGAAGAACACGTGGCGGAGGTCCGTGGGCGGGTCGTACCCGGTGGTCGCCCCGACCGTGACGATCCGTCCGCCGATCCCCGCGGCGAGGAGCGACTTCTCCCAGGTCGTCTTCCCCACGTGCTCGAACACGACCTCCACGCCCCTCCTCTCGGTGAGCTTCTTCACCTCCTGGACGAAGTCCTGCGTCTCGTAATTCACCACGTGATCGGCGCCGAGCGCCTTCGCCTTCTCGAGCTTCGCGTCCGAGCCGGCCGTCGCGATCACGCGGGCGCCGAGCAGCTTCGCGATCTGCACCGCGGCGACGCCGACCCCGGACCCCGCTGCGTGGACGAGCACCGTCTCGCCCAGCCGGAGCCCGGCCCGGACGACGAGCGCGTGCCACGCGGTCATGAACGTGAGCGGGACCGCGGCGGCCTGCTCGAACGAGAGGCTCGGCGGCTTCGGCAGCACGTTTCGCGCGAAGATCGCGATCTTCTCCGCCTGCCCGCCGGACACGTGCTCGCCGAGGATCACGAACCTCCGGCACAGGTTCTCCGCGCCGGAGAGGCACCGCTCGCACCGTCCACAGCCGATGCTCGGGTTCACCACCACGGCGTCGCCGGCCTTCACACCGTCCACGCCGGGACCGAGCGCCTCGACGACGCCCGCGATGTCCGACCCGAGCACATGCGGCCACGCGAGGCTCAGGCCCGGCCACCCCTTGCGGACCCAGATGTCGAGGTGGTTGAGCGCCGCCGCCTTCACCGCCACGACGACCTGGCCCGGCCCCGGCTGCGGGTCGGGAAGCTCCTCCAGGCTCACGACCTCGGGGCCTCCGTGCGCACGAATCGCGACCGCCTTCATTCGTTTCCTCCAGCGTAAGGTGGGGGGCCGCAACGTTAGCCGACGGTACCCACCCTTGCCAGGGCCACGGCGAGGCGGATAGACCTCCGAACGGGGGTCGCGTGTTCACGATCGAGACGGTGGCGGTGCTGGGGGCGAGCGACGGAGGGACCGCGTGCGCGGTCCTGTCAGCCCTGGCCGGCTGCGCGGTCCGGTTCCACGACGGCTCCGACCGCGCGCTCGCGGCGGCGTGCGAGGCGGTGCGCCGGACCGTCGACCTCGCCTTCGCCCAGGGCGCCATCACCCGGACCGAGCAACAGCGGATCCTGGACGGCGTCCTCTTCACGACCGATCTGGACCAGGCGCTCACCGGCGCGGACCTGGTCGTGGACGCGAGCGAGGTCCCGGCGACGGGAGTCCTCGACCGGCTCGCGGGGGCGCTCCGCGCGACGACGGCGATCGCAGCCGCGGGGGCGACGTCGCCGGCGGACCTCGCCGCGCGCGTAGGGCAGCCCGGGTGCGTTCTCGCCCTCCGACTCGTCGACTCCGGCGGGCCGGTCCCGCGGCTCGAGGTGGCAGCCGCGGCCACGACGAGCGCGCACGTGCTCGAGCGCACCCGGGCCTTCGCGGCGCGGGTGAACGGCGCCGCGCGTACCGCGCCCTCGCAGGCTCCGGAGGGCGAGCCGTGATCGTCCGCATCGACGTCGTCCCGGTCGTCCTCGAGCTGCGGCGCATCCTCGTCGCCGAGGTGATCGGCGGCTATCACGGGCAGGCGCAGCTCGGGCGCTGGTGGTTGCCGTCCGGACCGCTGCACGAGGGTGAGCAGCCGGGCGAGGCGGCGGTCCGGATCGTGAAGGAGCAGCTCGGGCTCGAGCTCGAGGACGTCGTCGTGGTGGGCGCGCGTCAGGCGAAGGTCGGCGACGCGTGGCACCTCGCCGTCGTGATCGCCGGCGCGGTCGGGGGCGAGCCCGAGCCTCGGCACCCCGTCTCCGGTTTCGCGGCGCGCACGCTCGGGGAGCTTCCGGACCAGGTCGGCTTCTGGCACCGCGACGACGTGGCGGTGCTCGTCTCCCGCTACGAGCGGCTGCGCGGCTGAAACGGGGCGCCGGCCGACTGCGCGTTGCTGCCGTGCGGCGAGCTCGCTATGCATGCGCGGAGGATCACGGTTCCCGTGAAGATGGGGTTCATCGCCATGCTGCTCGGAAGCGCCGCGCTGAAGGTGGGCGACAGGGCCCCGGACTTCACCCTCCCCGACACCGAGGGCCGGCCCGTCACGCTCTCGAAGCTGCTCGAGACAGGCCCCGTCATCCTCGCGTTCTACCCGAAGGCCTTCACCCCTGGTTGAACCCGCGAAGTCCAGGCGTACCGGGATCAGTACGCCACGATCATCGGCAAGGGCGCGCAGGTCGTCGGTATCTCCGTCGACGACGTCGCCACCCAGAAGCGGTTCAAGGAGCAGTACCAGCTCCCGTTCCCGCTCCTCGCCGACGCGAAGGGGAAGGTGGCGAAGCAGTACGGCGGCACGGTCGCGATCATCGGCCTCGCGAACCGCACCACCTTCGTCGTGGACCGGGACGGCACCGTGAAGGAGATCGTGGCGGGCGGCGACGCGATCAACCCGTCGAGCGCGATCGCGGCGTGTCCCGTTCCGAAGAAGAGCTGAGCCGGCGCGTCCTCAGCAAGGCTGCGCGATCCCGTCCTCGACGAGCACCTTCCGGACGACCGCGTCGCCGGCGGGCGTCGACACCCGCTCGCCCTCTCTCCAGTGCGCGCGGCGCAGGTAGCCGAGGCCGAGCCGCCCCTCCGGCGTCTCCGCGGCGCTCGTCACGGTGCCGACCTCCTCCCCGCCGGCGGAGAGCGTCGTCCCCGGTCCCGTGCCGGGCGGAAGCGCGAGCTGCACGAGCCCGCGCTGCAGGTGGCCGCGCGCGGTGGCGCGGAGCACCACCTCCTGTCCCGTGTAGCAGCCCTTCGTGAACGAGATGGCGAGCCGGGTCAGGCCGGCCTCCATCGGGAGCCGCGAGGCGTCCATGTCGACGCCGAACCGGGCCTGTCCGCCGAGGATCCGGAGCGCCTCGAGGTCCGTCGCGTCGAGCTCGGCGGCGCCCTCTCGAACCAGCTCGGCTCGGAGCAGCTCAGCGTCAGGAGGGGGCACGAGGAGATCGAGCGCGGGTACGCCGCGCCGCCGGTTCGAGATGCGCCGCAGGGACGCGGCCCGCTCGCCGAGCCGCGTCGCCGACTCCACGCCGACGACCGGGACCACGCGGACGGAGGCGGACGCGTCCTCGAACGTGACGTCGTCCATGATGACGAACCTCTCGAGGTGCGGCCGCGCCTCGGCGGCGCCGCGCGGGTCCATGAGGAGGAGGACCCCGTCGGGCTCGACGAGGACGTGCGCGTCCGCGAGGAGGCGTCCCTTCGCGGACAGCACCGCCGCGTACGCCGATCCACCGGGCGGGAGCGCGTTCACGTCCTGCGTCATCATCCGGTGCAGGTAGTCCTTCGCGTCCTTCCCGGTGGCGCGCAGGACCGCCGGCGCCTCCACGGGGCCGACCGCCCAGCTCTCCTGGGCGGCGCGCAGCAGGGCGGGCGAGAGGCTCATGCCGTAGGCATAGCGGCCTCGGCACGGCCACTCAAGGTCCGGCGAACAGGCGTCAGGTGTGGCCGCCGGTCAAGAACCGCTCGACGTGGGCCGCGACCTCCTCCGGGCGCCCCGTCTTCCGGATGAACCCGTCGGCGCCGCACTCGTCCGCGAGCACGTGCAGCTCCTCCGAGGTCCGGTTCGAGTACAGCAGGATGGGCCGGTCGATGCGCCGGTTCTCTCGCAGCCACGGGACGAGGTCGTTCCCGAAGACCTCCGGCATGTGGACGTCGACGAGGAGGAGGTCGGGCTTCCGTCCCTCGAGCGCGGCGTCGAGCTCGTCGAGGTCTCCCACCGCGGTGACCTCGAAGGCGAGCCGCCGGAGCGCCTGCGACAGGGCGAGGCGGGACGTCGCGCTGTCGTCGATGAGGAGGACCCGGCGCTTCATCTCACCCCCGCAGCAGGAGACCGGTCGTGTGGAGCAGGGCCTTCATCGCGACCGGCTTCTGCATCGTGACGGTGTACCGGTCCTCGAGGCGCGCGGAGCGGCTGCGCGACAGCAGGACGACCGGGAGGCGTGCCCACTCCGAGTGCGAGCGGATGGCGTCCACGAGCGGATCCGCCGCGGACGCGATCCCGTCGCAGTCCGCGATCGCGAGGTTCCGGCGGCGGTCGGCCATCGCGGCGAGGAACGCGTCGACCGTCGGCACCGCGTCGAGCTGCAGGTCCCACCCGTTTCCCTCGCGAGCGAAGCGGACGAGGGCGCTCGCCAGCACCTCGCGCAGCACGCGGGAGGGCTCGAGCATCGCGACGGAGAGCTGCGGCAGCGGCGCCGGCGCGACGCGGGACGACAGTCCCGATGCAGGCTCCGCTGCGCGCGACGCGGTGCGGATTCCGAGGAGGAGGTCGAGCTGGACGTCCTCGCGGCGGGACGCCCCCTCCAGCTCGATCCCGACGAGGGTCCCGCTCGCGAGCGGGGTCGCCCACCGGACCCGGGCGCGCACCTCGACGGCGACGTTCTCGCGCTCGAGCTCGATGCGCGCGCGGCACACCTCGCCCTCTCGGATCGCGAACCGCGTCCGGGCGATGATGCCGCGGGAGACGTCCGGCAGGCGATCGCGCCGCGCGTGCGCCGCCGACGCGTACCGCAACGTGATCAGCGACCCCGCCAGATGACCTCCGATCGCGAGGACATCCAGCCCCGCGCTCCGCGGGGAGCGTACCAGGCTTCGTCGCGCCCGGAATGTCCCGGGACCGGGTGACCGAGCGCTGCGCACCCGGCTCATCCTCCCCCCTTCGCCACACCCGCTCCCACGGTGGCGCCTCCCGGCGAGACGGCCGGGTGAGCGCCTCACGCGTCGCTCTCGTCGCGCGCGCGGGAGCGGTCGAGCGCCGCGACAGCCCACTCGGCCGCCGCGCGGACCGCCTCGTGCGGGCTCGCGAGGTGCCGCCGGATCGCCTCCGACCACCGCCGGTCGCCGGTCCCGCCGGCGATGAGGATGGCGTTCCGGAGCAGGCCGTCGAACCGCGCGCGCGCGAGCGACGTCCCGTAGAAGCGCGCGCGGTACTCGTCCTCGGAGAGGGCGAGGAGATCGTCGAGCGCGAGCGCCTCGCGCCCGGGGCGGGGGAGGAGCTCGGGATTGCTGCCGCGCCGGGCGGCGTCGTTCCACGGACAGACCGTCTGGCACGCGTCGCAGCCGAAGACCCAGCGGCCCAGCCGACCCGCGATCTCCCCGGGGATGGGGCCGCGCCGCTCGATCGTCCAGAAGGAGATGCAGCGCCGCGCGTCCACCACACCCGGCTCGGGGATCGCGCCGGTCGGGCACGCCGGAAGACACGCGTCGCACGAGCCGCAGCGGTCGGGGTGCGGCGCGTCGGGCTCGAGCTCGCGGTCCACGAGCACCGTGCCGAGCACGACCCAGCTGCCATGCTCGGGGGTGAGGAGGCAGCCGTTCTTGCCGATCCACCCGATGCCGGCGCGCTGCGCCCACGCCTTCTCCATCACGGGCGCGACGTCACAGGTGGGGAGCGTGCGTGCGGCGGGATCGGCGGCCGCGAGCTCCGCGGCCATCGCCCGGAGGCGCCCCTTCATCACGCCGTGGTAGTCACGACCGCGCGCGTACCGCGCGATCTCGCCCGCGCCCTCCGGCGCGCCCGGCGCGTCGCCGGCGTGGTACGCCAGCGCCACCGCGACGACGCTCCGGACCCCGGGCAGGAGCCGCGCCGGATCGAGCCGCGCTTCGCGCTGCGTGCGCAGCCACACCATGTCCGCCTCGTAGCCCCGGGCGAGCATGCGATCGAGCGGCCCGGGATCGAGCGGCGCGGCCCGCGCGATGCCGCAGGCGTCGAAGCCGGCGCGGCGGGCGGCGGCCTTCACGAGCGCGGCGTCGAGCGGCACGAGGACAGTCTTAACACCTCGGCTGCACCCCGCCCGTCGCGCCGCCGGGGCGAACGCCCCGCCAAAAATTGGACGAGATCGATATCGCCCCTACGATCTCCGGACTATGGCGCGACGGCTGGAGCTTCACCCGTGGGACAGGCTGCCCGAAATGGCCGAGCGCGGTCGGGCGTGGGCGCTCGTGCAGGGCGACTGCATGCAGGCGCTCGAGAAGCTCCCGCCGCACTCCGTGGACGTGGCGTTCGCGGATCCGCCGTACCTGCTCTCGAACGGCGGGACCACCTGCCAGAGCGGAAAGCGGGTGAGCGTGAACAAGGGCGGCTGGGACGAGTCGCGGGGCGTCGCCGACGATCACGCGTTCCACGCGCGCTGGCTCGGCGCGGTCCGTCGCGTGCTCAAGCCCTCCGGGACGCTGTGGGTCTCCGGCACCCAGCACGTCATCTTCTCGATCGGGTTCGCGATGCAGGAGCTGGGCTTCCACCTGCTCAACACCGTCACCTGGTACAAGCCGAACGCCTCGCCCAACCTCGCCTGCCGGTTCTTCACCCACTCGACCGAGATCCTGCTGTGGGCGAGCCCGGTGAGGACACGCCCGCTTCCGCACCGGTTCAACTACCCCGCGATGAAGGCCACGAACGGCGGGAAGCAGATGCGCGACCTGTGGGACATCTGGGAGGCGCCCGCCCCGGGGGACGAGCAGGTCATCTGGTCGGTGCCGACGCCCGCGCCCCGCGAGAAGCTCTACGGCCGCCACCCGACCCAGAAGCCGCTCGCGCTGCTCGAGCGCGTGCTCCAGGCGAGCGCCGCCCCCGGCGACCTCGTCCTCGACCCGTTCTCCGGCTCCGCGACGACGGGCGTGGCGGCGCTGCGCGCCGGTTGCCGGTTCCTGGGCATCGAGCGCGACGCCGGCTACCTCGACCTCGGCGCGCGCCGCCTGCGCAGTGCCGAGGCGCTCCCTGCCACCGAGACCGCCTGAGGAGGCAGCGAGGCTGCGCCGGGGCCCCGCCGTGAAGATTGTTGGGGGCGAAATCCGCCCGCGATCCGACGACGCCCGTGCCTGCTCCGGCGCGATTGCCGCTCCCGGGGTCGCATGGTAGGAGCTTGACCCGTGAGAGGCCCGCCCGTTCGCCACCCCGATGATCAGCGCGAGCAGCTCCCTGCGGTCGAGGGGACGATCGCAGATGCCTCGGAGATGAAGCCGGGCGACCGCGTCGTCTACCCGAACCAGGGCGTATGCGCGGTCGTCGGCGTCGAGGAGAAGGACATCTCCGGGCAGAAGCTCCAGCTCGTCCGGATGCGGCGCGAGGAGGACGGCGCCGCGGTCCTCGTCCCGAAGAACAAGGTGCCCTCCATCGGCCTGCGCCGGGTCGCGACCGGCGAGCAGATGGAGGGAGTGTTCCACTACCTCGCCGCGCAGTTCGACGATCCGGAGCTCGACTGGAAGGTTCGCCACCGAGACAACGCCGACCGGCTCATCGCCGGGGGCGTGCTCGGGGTCGCGGAGGTCGTGAAGGGGCTCCACTCGCTGTCCCGCATCCGCCCGCTCCCGACCAAGGAGCGCGAGCAGTACGACAACGCGCGCCACCTGCTCGTGCACGAGATCGCGGTGTCGCTCGGCGTCCCCGCGGTGCTCGCCGAGGACTACGTGGACTACGCGCTGATGCCGCCGGCAGGCGTGAAGTTCACGCTCAAGCCCCCTCCCACCCCGGTGCTGCTCCCGTCGCGCCCGAAGAAGAAGCGCCCGGTCGTCGAGGACGACAATCTCGGCCTGTCCGACCTCGGGATCGACATCGACCTCTCGGGCGCGCTCGAGGCGGCCGTGCCCGAGGCGGGAGAAGGCGAGGCGGCGCCGAGCGGCGAGGAGGCCGCGGCGGAAGGCGGCGAAGAGGAGGGCGTGCAGGAGATCGTGAAGCCCACGGCGGAGCCTGCCGCGAAGGTCGCGGCGCAGCCCCAGGCGCGCCAGAAGAAGACGCGCGCGGCGAAGGAGAAGGCTGCCGCGAAGAAGCCGACGCCGAAGAAGCCCGCTCCGAAGAAGCCAGCCGCGAAGGGTCCCGCGAAGAAGCCACACCCGACCAAGGCCGCGACGAAGCGCGGAGGGAAGAAGAAGTGATCCGGATCGTCACGCTCGACAGGATGGATCCGTCCGACCTGGCGTTCCTCACGGGCACGCTGTACCGCGCGTTCGGCGTGGGGACGGAGCATGCGGGCGAGAAGCCGGTTCCGTCGGAGGCCGAGACAAGGGACGGGCGGCTCGACGCGGTGAAGCTCCTCCGGGAGGTCGCGCCGGTCCGATCCCTCCCCGACGACAAGGTGCTCTACATCACCGCTGCCCCTCTGGCGCTCGCATCGGGGCCGCTCGGTGAGCCGCCGTGCTGGGGCTTCGCCGACTTCGGCGGCGAGCGCGCCGTCATCACCACCTCGAAGCTCCCGCAGCGCGGGGTGAGCGAGGCCTCGATCGAGGCCTGGCGCCAGCGCCTCGCGCGCGAGGCGATCCACGCGGTCGGGCACACCTGGGACCTCCATCACTGCTACGACGCGCGCTGCGCGATGCACCCCTCCTGGTCGCAGGGGCTCCCGGCGAATCCGGACAAGGAGCTCTGCTCGTTCTGCCGCGAGAAGAGCGAGCGGAAGATCCGGCTCGCCAAGACATGACCAAGGCGGGGTCGTTCCGCGCACGCGCCGTCGCCGCGGCCCGGGAGCGGATCGTCGACGCGGCTCGCGATGCCGCCCGCTCCGTTCGTGCCGGGGTCGCCTGGGCATGGACCCGCCGCCCCGCTCCCCGCCGCGCCGCCGCGATGGCCTTCGTGGCCGCCACGGCGGCGGCCTGCGCGTGGGCGGTCCTCGCTCAGGCGCGCTTGCCCTCCCGGCTCCCCTCGGCGATCGACTGGGCCGCGGCGCGCGCGCTCCTCGAGCGCGATGCGCGTCCGGGCGACGCCGTCGTGCTCGCCCCCCCGTGGGCGGAACGGGCCCGGGAGGTCCTGCCCGCGTCCGTGGCGGTCCTGGCGCAGTCGAGATACGCGGGGGAGGACCTCATCGGCGTCCGGCGCGTCTGGCTCCTGTCGCTCCCCGACGCGCCTCGCTTCACGTGGGACGTGGAGCTCGACCTGCTCGAGCGGGCGGCGCGCTCCGAACCACCGGCACGGCTCGGCGCGATCGCGGTGACGCGCTACGAGCTCGCGTTCCCCACCCTCCCCCTCGCGTTCCTCCCGGATCGGCTCGGGCGCGCGTCCGTGTCGCTCGGCACGGCCCCGTGCCTGCCCGAGGGAGACGGACGGTTCCGGTGCGGCGCAGGGGCTGCGCAGGTGGAGCGCTCCGTCCGGGAGGTCGGCGGGGTGCCTCGCCCGTGCCTCGCCGCGACCGCGCCGGCCGGAGTGGGCGCGCCGCTGATCGTCGAGTTTTCCCCGACGCGGATCGGCCGCACGCTGTACGGCCACGCAGGACCGGCTGGCCAGGGCCTCGGGGGCGCCCTCGTCCGGATCGCGGTCCAGCTCGACGGCGAGGAGGTGGGGGCCGCCGAGATCTCCCCGACCGCATGGGGTTCGTTCCGCATCGACATGACCCGCGTCGCCGGGCAGACGCGGCCGCTCGCCCTCGTGCTCACGAGCCCGGGTCCGCTCGCGCTGTGCCTCGATGCGGTGGTGCTCCCATGAGCATCGCCGAGCTCGCCGCGCGCGCACACCGGGTCGGGCCGTGGCTCGTCGCACCCCGGCGCCGGCCCGCCGTCGCCTGGGCGAGCGCGACGTTGCTGGCGCTCGCCGTGCTCGCGGGCGCGCCCGGCATCTCGCGCGACGAGGCGGCGGTGCTCGAGCGCGCCATGGCCGCTCCGCGCGTCGCGGCGTCTCCCGAGCCCGCAGGGCGCCCCGCTCCGCCGCTCGGAGGCGAGGCTGCGGCGGCGACCCACGCCGTCTTCTCGCGCCTCGGCCTGCCCCACGTGCACGCCGCCCGGCTCGCGACCGCGCTCTTCGGCGCCGTCCTGTCCGCCGCGATCGCGCTCCTCGCATGGGACCTGGCGGGCGGGACGGCCGCGCTCCTCGCACCCGCGCTGTTCTGGGCGGCGCCACGCCACCTGCACGCGGGTCTCGTCGCCACGCCCGACCTCGCGCTCGCCGCCCTGGTGACCGCTGCGGTCCTGGCCTACCGGCGCGCGTCGGTCGCTCCGGACCGCCGCGCCCGGCTCCGTGCCGCGGCGCTCGCCGGCGTGCTCTTCGGGGCCGCGGTCGCCGCCCGGGCGGACGCCTGGGTCCTGCTCCCCGCGCTCGCGGTACACGCGGCCGTGGCGCGCGCCCTGAACGCGATCGCGCTCCGCGACGACCTCGAGAAGCGGCTGCACGGCGTTCCGATGGCGCTCGTCGCGATGATCGCGCTCGGACCGGTCGTGCTCCTCGCCACATGGCCGTCGCTCTGGCCGTCGCCCTTCCTCCGCCTCGCAGCGGCGTTCGCGCCGTCCGGAGCAGCCCCCACCGTGCGGCCGGTCCTCGTGACCGCGCTGACGGTGCCGGTCACGATCCTCCTCGCCGACCTGGCGGGCGTCGGGCATGCGCTCCTGCGGATCGGCCGCGTCCTGCGCGGCCGGGCGCTCGCCGCGGTCGCGTCGGACGAGGCGTTGCTCCTCCTCTGCGCGGCGACTCCGTTCGCAGCCGCGGCGATGGGGATCGCGCCTCCCCTCGCCGGCGTGCGGCCGTGGCTCCACGCGATGCCGTTCCTGGCGGTCCTCGGCGCGCGGGCGCTCCTCGCCGCCGCCCGCGTCGCATCGCCGGCCCGTGCCGCTCCGCTCGCGGCATCGCTCGTGCTGTGCGTCCTGTGGCCGGGCCTGCGCGCGACCGTGCACTTCCACCCCGCCGGCGCATCCTCGTGGAACGAGCTCGCGGGCGGTGCGCCGGGAGCCGCGACACTCGGGCTCCCGCGTCAGGACGGGGGGGAAGCGGCTGCGGCCCTCCTGCCCATCCTGAACGCGCGGGCGAGCGCCGGTGCCCGCGTGTTCTGGCCGACTGCTGCGCCTGCGGCGGTCCGCGCGCTCTCGCGGGACGGACGGCTCCGGCCGGACCTGGTGGCGGTCGACGGGCCGGAGGACGCCGACATCGCGGTCGTGACGCTCGAGGGCGCAGGCGCGAGCCGAGACGCGGAGTACCGCGCCTGGAGCGCGTTCCGCACCGCGCGGCCGGCAGCCGGCGCCTACGTCGATGAGGTACCGCTCGCCCTGGTGTACGCGCGCGCCGGGTCGTGGCGCTGACGGCCGCGTCCCCTTCCGCGTGCGAGCTCCAACCACCGACCGGGGTGGGGACAGAATGCGCGAGACGTGCTCTCCTGGATGTCGGCTCGAGCGAGCTCGACGGAAATGCGACCGGAGCGCCGATGTCGACCGGGAACGCGATCCCGCTTCACCGCAGGCCTGCACACGACCGCTCCGTCGCGCAGCGGGCGGCCGCCGCTCTGGGTCAGCTGCTCCTGACGGCGATCGTCGTCGCGGGCGGCACGGTCGCGGTCGCGATCGCGGCGTCGGTCGTGCTCGCGGTGGCGCCGCTCGTGGCCGTCGTCGTGTTCTGGGTGATCTGGCGCTCCGGCGACGTCGCCGGCCGGCGGGTGCGCCGCTTGCGCGCCCGCCTGCGGCGGCGGGCGCGCGCGCTCGGCGTTTCCATGCTCTCGCGCTAGTGCTCCGACCCAGGCAGGGTGACGTGGCGAGAGCGCCGAGACCGACGCGAGGCGGGCGCCCGAGGAGGGAGCAGCGCAGGCGTAGCAGCGCTACGTCGAGCAGCGCACCGACGAGGCCGCCCGCCGCAGCGAGAGGATCGGCGCTCGCAGCAGGCACCCTGCCTGGGTCGGAGCACTAAAAGTCGAACAGCCCGCGCAGGCCGAAGGTGAGCGCCGTGTGCTGCGCCTTCGTGCCGATCGTGGCGCCCGACGCGCTCGTGAACTGAGCGAACGAGTAGCTCGCGAACGGTCCGATTCTGATGAAGGGGAGGACCGAGAAGTCGTATCCCGCCTGCAGCCCCGTTTCCCAGCCGCTGTACGTCGCGTCGCTCGACCCGATGCTGAGCTTCTGCCGCTCGAGGCCGGCGAACACGCCGCCCCAGAGGCTGTTGAGAATGAGCGGCGGGCGCAGGTTCGCCTGCACGCCAAACCGCAGGTTCTGCCCCGAGCACGAGACGCCGAGCGCCGAGCACGAGTTCTTCAGGTCCTTCGCGATGGAGGTCGGGCCGTAGCTCCCATACACGCCGAGCGACAGGATGCTGAGGACGCTCATCCCCGCGTCCACCTGGATGGGGATGTTCGCGGAGATGTTGTTCTTCATCGGGGCGCTCTGCTGAACGTCGCCCGAGGGCATCGCGTACCCGACGCGCGCCCCCAGGAAGATGACCGCGCGGGCCTGGGTCGGGGCGAGGAACGCGAGCGCTGCGACCACCGTGACGAGAAGCTTCTGCATGCCGTCCTCCTGAAGGTTCGCTCTCTCGGCGCGCGAGCAGCCCGCCGCATGTCTGCTGAGCATACCGGTTTCCGGAGTGACGGCGGTATCCTACCTCCCCCCCTTCCGCTGTCCAGCACCGGGCGGGCGTCCCGACTGGGGCTCGCCCGGCCGGGCGAGCCCGCCGGGGCCGTTGGGCGGTGATATTCCGGTGACGTACCGCGCGTAAACCCGCGGCATGCGCGCCCTCCTGGTGCAGTCGGCGACGCCCCCGACGTACTGGGGTTACCAGCACAGCCTTCCGTTCGTCCGGAAGAAGGCCGCGCTCCCACCGCTCGGGATCGCGACGCTCGCCGCGCACCTCCCCGAGTCGTGGCAGCTCCGGCTGCGCGACCTCCACGTCGGGCTGCTCTCGGACGACGACCTCCGCTGGGCCGACGCGGTGCTCGTCTCCGGCATGCTCGTCCAGGCCGCCTCGATGCGAGCGGTGCTCGCGCGCGCCCGGGCCTTCGGCAAGCCGACGGTGGTCGGCGGCCCCGCGCCGACGACGAGCCCGGACGCATTCCCCGAGGCGACGCACGTCTTCCAGGGCGAGGCGGAGGGCCGACTCGAGCGCCTCGTGCTCGCCCTCGAGCAGCCGGGGAGCGTCACGGACCGGGTGCTGTCGCCGCCGGGCCTGGAGCGGCCCGACCTCGCGCAGGCGCGCGTCCCGCGGTTCGACCTCCTCGAGCTCGGCGCCTACGCGAGCTTCGCGATCCAGGTCTCGCGCGGGTGCCCGTTCAGCTGTGAATTCTGCGACATCATCGAGGTGTTCGGCCGGGTCCCGCGCTTCAAGTCGCCGGCGCAGGTGGTGGCAGAGCTGGAGACGCTGCTGCGGCTCGGCGCGCGCGGCCCGCTCTTCCTCGTCGACGACAACTTCATCGGAAACCGGCGCGCGGCGGCGGAGGTGCTCCAGGCGATCGGCGCCTGGCAGCGGGAGCGGAACCGCCCGTTCGACCTCTACACGGAGGCGAGCGTCGACCTCGCCGGCGAGCCGGCGCTCCTGCGGGCCATGGTGGACGCGGGCTTCACGGCCGTCTTCGTCGGGATCGAGACGCCGAGCGCGGAATCCCTGCGAAGCGCCGGCAAGAAGCAGAACCTCCGGATGGACCCTTCGGAGGCGGTCCGCGTCCTCACCGCCGCGGGCCTCGAGGTCTTCGCCGGGTTCATCGTGGGCTTCGACGGCGACGACGAGAGCATCTTCGAGCGGCAGGCGGAGTTCATCGGCGCCCTCGCCATCCCGCGCGCGATGGTGGGCATGCTCTCGGCGCTCCCCGGCACGGCGCTCTGGCGTCGGCTCGAGCGCGAGGGGCGGCTCCGGGCGGAGGCGAGCGGCGATCAGTTCGACCGGCCCAACTTCGTCCCGGCGATGGGCGAGGGCGCCCTCGTCGCCGGCTACCGGCGGCTGCTCGCGGAGCTGTACTCCGAGGAGGGCTACTTCCGCCGCTGCGCCCTCCACCTCGACTCGGCCCCGTTCCGCCGGACGCCGCTCCGCTCGGGCTCCATCGGCACGCTCTTGCGCGCGGTATGGCGGCTGGGCGTCGTCGGGCCGCGGCGCAAGTGGTTCTGGCAGCTGCTCGGGCTCGGCGTGCGCCGGGGCGGCGCGGCCGCGGTGCCGAAGGCCGTGACGCTCGCGATCCTCGGCGAGCACCTCATCCGCTACACGCGCGAGGAGGTGCTGCCACGCCTCGACCGACTGCTCGGAACGGCGCCGCCGGAGGCGGTCTCGGTCGTCACTCCGCCGCGGCCCGTGCCCGGGGCGTGGCCTCTTCCGGCGGGGATACCTCCTGGGGCGCCTGTCGCCACAGCCGGTTCCTGAGCCCGTCGAGCAGCGAGTAGACCACCGGCACGATCCCGAGCGTCAGCACGGTCGAGGTGACGAGGCCGCCGATGATGGCGACGGCCATCGGGACGCGGGTCTCGGCGCCGTCGCCGCGGGCCAGCGCCACCGGGATCATGCCGGCGATCATGGCGACCGTGGTCATGAGGATGGGGCGGAGCCGGACCGGGCCGGCCTCGAGCAGCGCCTCGTGGGTGGACTCCCCGGCGCGCGGAGCTGGTTGGTGAACTCGACGAGGAGGATGCCGTTCTTGGTGACGAGCCCCATCAGCATGATGAAGCCGATCATCGCCATCATCGACATGTACTGGCTCGGCGATGAGCAGGCCGGCGATGCCGCCGATGACCGCGAAGGGGAGCGACATCATGATGGTGAACGGGTGGACGAGGCTCTCGAACTGCGCGGCGAGGATGATGTAGACGAGCACGACGCCGAGGAGCGAGCGCCAGCAGGAAGGCGCGGCCGGCGTCTTGCCGAGCTCGCGCCCCTGCCCCTCGAAGTCGGAGGTCACGGCCGGCGGCAGCTCCTTCTTCGCGAAGCCGGTCGAGGTAGGCCATGGCCTCGCCGAGGCGTAGTTGCGCGAGGTCGGCGAGCAGCGTCACCTGGCGCATCTGGGCCTGGTGCTCGATCTGCGACGGGCCCGAGCGCCGCGACGCACGTCGGCGACGCTCCGCAGCTCGACGAGCTGGCCCGCGGCGAGCGCGCACCGGGATCGCGCCGAGCGCGGCCGGGTCGGCGAGGACCGCCGGCGGGAGCCGCACCTTGATGTCGTAGGTGTCGCCGCCCTCGTGGAAGTCGGTCGACCTTGTCGCCGCCCATGAGCGCGCGGACGTTCTGGCCGAGCACCGCGGCGCGGGATCCCGAGCGCGGCGGCCCGCTCGCGGTCCACCTCCACCTCGAGCTGCGGCTTGCCGCTGCGCCAGGTGGTGTCGACGTCGACGAAGCCGGGGTTGGCTTCAGCATCGCGGCGCGGGTCTTCTCGACCGCGGCGAGGAGCTCGTCGAAGTCGGTGCAGCGCAGGTTGAACTGGACCATCTGGGCGCGGTTGCCGCCGCCCGCCACGGCGTTGAAGTCCTGCACGCGCGAGCGATCGCGGCCGGGCTCGACCCGCAGGCGTCTCGCGCAGGTACTCCTTGAAGCTCCTGCTGCCCGTAGCGCGCGCGCCGCGATGGGGACGACGTTGACGGTGATCTCGCCCTTGTTGACCTCCTCGCGCCGCGCCGCCGCCGGCGACGGCGAAGGCCTCGGTCACGCCGGGCACGACCCGGATCTGCCGCGAGAGGTCGTCGAGCTGCGCGCTGGGTCTCGTCGAGCGTGGTGCCCGCGGGGAGCTCGAGCGTGACCTTCACCACGCTCATGTCCTGCTGCGGGATGAAGGTGAACTTGAGGCGCGTGGCGAGGCACGACCGTGAGGACCAGCACCAGCGACGGCGCCGACCATCGGTGAGCGCGCGGTGGCCGAGCACCCAGGCGAGCGCCCGCCGGTAGACCGCGCTCGACGGCGCCGCAGCACCCGCTCGATGGCCTGCGGAACACGCGCCCGTGGCCGACGTGCTCCGTTGAGGACGCGCGCCGAGAGCATGGGCGTGAGCGTCATCGAGACGAAGTAGGAGATGAGCACCGCCACCGCGACGGTGACGCCGAACTGGTAGAAGAAGCGCCCCATCAGCCCCTCCATGAAGGCCACCGGGACGAAGACCGCCACCACCGCGAGCGTCACCGCGAGCACCGCCAGCGCGATCTCGCCGGTGCCCTTCTCGCGCCGCCTCCCGCGGCGTCTCGCCCGTGCTCGAGGTGGCGCACGATGTTCTCGATGACCACGATGGCGTCGTCGATGAGGAGGCCGATGCGAGAGCGTCAGCGCCAGCATGGTGACGACGTTGAAGGTGAAGCCCGAGCGCCTGCATCACCGCGAAGGTGCCGATGATGGCGGTGGGGAGCGCCACCGCCGAGACCAGGGTCGAGCGCAAGTTGCGCAGGAAGAGGAGCACGACCAGGACGGCCAGGATGCCGCCGATGATCATGTCCTCCTGCACGGACGCAGATGGAGGAGCGGATGAACTTGGCGCCGTCCACCACCAGGCCGACGCGGCTCCCCTGCGGGCAGCTGCGCCTGCGACCCCGGCGAGCGCCTCCTTGACCCGCTCGGCCACCTGCACGGTGTTGGCGCCGGACTGCTTGCGGACGATCGAGGCCGATGGCGCTCGCGGCCGCCGAGCGCGCGCCGAGCTGCGGGCCTCGGCCGGGCCGTCGAGCACCTGGGCCACGTCGCCGAGCCGGACCGGCGTGCCCCCGGGGCTCGCCACGACGAGCGCGCGCAGCGCCTCGACCGAGCGGGCCTCGGCGGCGAGCTTCACCGAGCGCTCCACGCCCGGCTCGAGGGTGCGGCCGCCGGGGACGTCGAGGCTCTGCGCCGCGGAGCGCCTGGACCACGTCGGCCGGGGTCGAGGCCGTAGCCCTTCAGCGAGCTGCGGGTCGACGACGACGGTGATCTCGCGCTTGCGGCCGCCGACCAGCTCGACCGAGCCGACGCCCGGGGATCTGCTGGAGGGCCGGCTTGACGACGTCCTCGGCGAGCTTGGTGAGCCGCTCGATGGGCACCGGCGCGCGAGAAGGCCAGGGTCGCCACCGGGCGGCGCCGATGTCGAACTTCTGCGACGATCGGGCGTCTGGATCTCGCGCGGCAGCTTGGAGAGCGTCGCCTGGACCTTGTCGCGGACGTCCTGGGCGGCCACGTCCACCTTCCGCTCCAGGTCGAAGCGGATGACGATCTGCGAGACGTTCTCGACGTTGACGGAGCGGAGCGTGTCGAGGCCGGGCAGCGTGTTGAGCGCCTCCTCGAGCGGCTTGGTGACGGTCCGCTCGATGGTCTCGGGGTCGGCGCCCGGGAGGATCGTGGTGACGGTGACGATGGGGAACTCGACCTCGGGGAACTGGTCGACGCCGATGCGCGGGTAGGCCACGAGGCCGAAGACGACGACGACGAGGGTCAGCATCCCGGTGAAGACCGGGCGCGAGATGAAGGTGCGGATGGGGTTCACGGCGCTCTCCGCGGCCGATCAGTCGGCGAGGGCGACGACGGCGTCGCCGGGAGCGAGCGCGCCCGGGTCGACGATCACGTCGGCGTCGGGTGCGAGCCCCTGCCGTCACGATCACGGTGCCGGGATGGACCGGCTGCGCGACGATCTCGCGCTTCTCGGCCTTGCCGCTCGCGACGACGAAGACCCAGCTCGCCTTCCCGTCGGTCTTCACCGCCGTCGGCGGGGACGAACAGCCCGCCGCCCTCGCCGAAGCCGCCGAAGTCGCCGTTGACGAGCGTGCCGGGCGCGCGAGCCCCTCCGCGGCGACGACGTCCGCCAGCACCTCGATGGTGCGGGTGGCCGGATCGACCACGGCGCTCTTCACCCGGACCTTCGCCTGGAAGCGGCGGCCGCCGGGCGTGGTCACGCCCTCCACGATCTGGCCTGACCGCGATGGCCGGCTCGAGCGCCTCCGGCACCGCGAGCCGGACCTCGAGGTGGTCCACGTCGGTGAGGGCGACGATGGGCGAGATCGGCATGAGCGTCACCGTGTCGCCGGCGTTCCGGAACTTGGCCGGTGACGACGCCGGCGAAGGGGGCGGTGATGAGCGCGTCGGCGACCTGCTGCTCCGCCGCGTGCACCGCCGCCCGCGCCTGGTCGAGCTGCGCGGCCGCGATCTCGCGCGCCGGTCTGCACCTGCTCGAAGGCCGACTGCGCCATTCCCTGCCCGTCGAACAGCACCTTCCCGCGCGCGAGCCTCGCGCTCCGCGTCGGCGAGACGCGCCGCCGCGAGCCGCTCCAGCGGCCCGCGCGTTCTCGAGCGCGATGTGCGCGTTCGTCGCGTCCATCTCGACGAGCACGGCGCCCGCCTTCACCCGGTCGCCGACCTGCACGCGGATGCGCTTGATCTGGCCGGTCGCCTTCGCCGACAGGACCGCGTCCTCCCGGGCGCGGATCGCGCCGGTGGCACGGGCGAGGCCGGTCTCGATCCGCGCGGCAGGGTGGATCACGCGAACGGCGCGCCCCGCCGAGGTGGGCGGGGGGAGCGCCGCCTTCTCGGCGCGGGCCGAGCACGCCGCGGCGACGACCGCGACGAGCGCGAGCGGGAGGCAGGTACGGTTCATGGTGGCTCCTCGCCGGGTGCGGCCGGCGCCGGGATCCCTCGAAGGTGTGCGCGCCGAGCCGCTTAGCATGCGCACGTGACGCCGGGCAAGCGTTGGTGCGCCCCCCGGCAAGCCGCTGCGTCAGAGCCGGTCCCGGGTTAACGCGCGCCCATGAAGATCCTCGTCGCGGACGCGTTCCCGAAGGAGCAGCTCGCGCCGTTCTCCGCGGTCGGCCTCACGGTCGATCACCGACCGGATCTGCCGGCGAAGGATCTCCCCGGCGCGGCGCGCGACGCGGCGATCCTGGTAGTCCGATCGAAGCAGGTCGCCGCCGCGGTGTTCGAGACCGCACCTGCGCTGTCCCTGGTGGTCCGGGCGGGCGCGGGCGTGAACACCATCGACGTCGCCGCCGCGTCGCGCCGCGGCGTGTTCGTCGCGAACTGTCCGGGACAGAACTCCATCGCGGTCGCGGAGCTCGCCATCGGCCTCGTCCTCGCGCTCGACCGGCGCATCCCGGACAACGTCGCGAAGCTCCGGGAGGGTCGCTGGGACAAGAAGGGGTTCTCCGAGGCGCGGGGGCTCTTCGGCCGGACGCTCGCGCTCGCCGGGCTCGGCGCGATCGGGCGGGAGGTGGCGCGGCGGGGCCGGGCGCTCGGGATGCGGGTCATCGGGTGGTCGCGCTCGCTCGACGACCGGACCGCCCGCGAGCTGGGCGTCGACCGCGCACCGGACCTCCTCGCGCTCGCGCGGGCGGCCGACTTCCTGTCGCTCCACCTCGCCCTCACGAAGGAGACGCGCGGGATCGTCTCCCGCGAGGTGCTCGCCGCGCTCCGTCCCGGCGCCGCCCTCGTGAACACCGCGCGCGCCGAGCTCGTGGACCAGGACGCCCTGCTGGAGGCGGCGCGCAGCGGGGCGATCCGCGTCGGCACCGACGTGTTCGCCGGCGAGCCGGAGAAGGGACAGGCGGAGTTCGACAGCCCGCTCGCCAAGCTCCCCGGCGTCTACGGCACGCACCACATCGGCGCGTCGACCGAGCAGGCGCAGGACGCCATCGCCCGCGAGACGGTCCGCATCGTCGAGACCTTCGTCCGGACCGGCCTCGTCCCGAACTGCGTCAACGTGGCGAACAGGACGCCGGCGCGGGCGCGGCTCGTGGTGCGCCACTACGACAAGGTCGGCGTGCTCGCGAACGTGCTGGGGGCCATCCGGGAGGCGGGGATCAACGTGGAGGAGGTGCGGAACACGGTGTTCGAGGACGCGCAGGCCGCCTCCTGCGCGATCGACCTCGACGAGCGACCGCCCGACGCGCTGGTGGCCGCGATCCGCGCGCGCGCGGACGAGGTGCTGTTCGTCCACTGCTTCGATCTGGACGGGGCCTGATGCGTGCCGTGCGCTACCACGGGCCGCGGCGCCCGCTCACGCTCGAGTCGGTCGCCACGCCGGCGCCCGGGCCGGGGGAGGTGCTCGTCCGCGTCACGGCGGCCGGCATCTGCCACACCGACCTGCACTTCCTCTCCGGGCTCCTCGACCTCGGCGTCGCGCCGCTCACGCTCGGTCACGAGGTCGTGGGCCGCATCGAGCGGACCGGCGAGGGCGTCGCCGCCTCGCGGGCCGGAGAGCGGGTGATCGTCTACTACTACGCCGGGTGCGGCGCGTGCGAACGCTGCCTCGTCGGCGACGAGAACCTCTGCGACGCGCTCCGCGCCGAGTACGGCTTCGTCTCGGACGGAGGGTTCGCCGAGTGGGTCCGCGTGCCGGCGCGGAACGCGCTTCCCCTCCCCGCGCACGTCTCCGACGCGGAGGCGGCGCCCATCGGCTGTGCCGTCACCACCGCGGTGCACGCCGCTGCGCTCGCGAGCGTGGGGCTCGGCGACTGGGCCGTCGTGTTCGGGGCGGGGGCGGTCGGGTTCGGGCTCGTGCAGGTGGCGCGCCTGCGCGGCGCGCGCGTCATCGCGGTGGGGCGAACGCCTGCGAAGCTCGAGAAGGCGCGTGAGCTCGGGGCGGAGCACACCGTCCGCGCCGGCGCGGAGGACGTCGCGAAGCGCGTGCGCGAGATCACCGGCGGGCGCGGGGCGAACGTGGTGTTCGAGCTGGTCGCGACGAAGGAGACGATGGAGGCGAGCCTGGGCGCGCTCGCGAAGCGCGGCCGGCTCGTGTTCGTCGGCTACTCCGAGGATCGCCTCCAGGTCCACCCGATCCAGCTCGTCGTGGGCGAGCAGGTGGTGACCGCCTCCGTCGGGTGCACGCTCGCTGAGCTGCGGCGGTCGGTCGAGCTGGTCGCGGACGGGCGCGTCCGGACGGTCGTCGACCGGACGCTGCCGCTCGAGGGATTCCAGGACGGCCTCGACGCGCTCCAGCGCGGCGCCCTCGTCGGCCGCGCCGTGCTCACGCCGTGATCACGGGGGCGGAAGGGCCTTCCGCATGACGACGTGGGGCACGCCCTGGTCGAGGAACGGGTTGCCCACGCGCACGAACCCGCGGTTCTTGTAGAACGCCTCCGCCGGGAGCTGCGAATTCACCGTCAGCTCCGAGATGCCGCGCATGCGCGCCATCCGCTCGAGCGCCTCGAGCACGAGGCCGCCGATGCCGTGCTCCCGCTGGTCGGCGGCGACCGCCATCCGGCCGATCTGGGCGGTGCGCGCGTCGGATCGGACGACGCGGCCCGTGCCGACGCAGCGCCCCTGCTCGTCGAAGGCGACGACGTGGTCGGCGCTGTAGTCGTACGGATCGCGATCCAGCGGTCGCGGGATGTTCTGCTCGACCTCGAAGACGTCGCGCCGAAGCTTGTACCCTGCTTCGAGATCCGCGGGCGTCGAGGCGAAGCGGACGAGGTAGGCCATGGCCGATACGATAACCGCTCACCCCGCGGTCGGCCAACCCTCGCCGGCCAGGAACGCCGAGGCGAGCGCGAGGCAGCGCTCCGCGGCGATGCGGCCGACGTGCGGAGCGTGGCCCGCGTCGAGGAGCTCGAGGCGGGCGCGAGGGAGCGCCGCCGCCGCCGCCTCGATCTCGCCGGGCTCGGTGCGCGGATCTCGCCGGCCGTGGAGGAGGAGGACCGGCGCCCGGACCTCGCCGAGCCGGCCGTCGTAGAGGTCGGGCCGCCCTCGGCGCCCCTCCTCGATGATCGCGAGCCAGGCCC
This sequence comes from uncultured delta proteobacterium, assembly GCA_963721145.1. Lineage (GTDB taxonomy): Bacteria > Myxococcota > Myxococcia > Myxococcales > Anaeromyxobacteraceae > Anaeromyxobacter. The sequence continues at coordinate 347,184 of CAVRIC010000003.1, forward strand.
GGCCGCCGGCGGCGAGCACGTCGCGCCAGGCCTCGCCGTGATCGCGGCGGCACGCCTCGGCGACCGCGGGGCCGAACGACTCCGGGTCCGCGACCGCCGCCTCGAAGAACGGGATGGACGCCGGCTTCCACGCGAAGAAGTGGAGCGCCTCGAGGACGAGCGCGCGGACGCGCTCCGGGGCGGTGAGCGCGATGCGCGCCGCGACGACCGCGCCGTCCGAGTGGCCCCAGAGCACCGCGTCCCCGACGCCGAGCGCGTCCATCACCGCGAGCGTCTCCTCCGCCATGGCCTGATGGAAACCGCGCGGCAGCGCAGCGATTCGCCCCGAACGCCCGTAGCCGGTCCGGTCGGGCGCGAGCATGCGCTGCCGCGGCGCGAGGACCGCGATCGCCGCGTCGAACGGGTACGCCTCGTACCCCCACCCGCCGTGCAGGATGACGACGGCAGGCCCGGCGCCCGCCTCGCGCACGTGAATCCGCGCGGGCGACCGCTCCGGTGCGACCGGAGATCTTTGGGATGTCGATGAGCGGCATCCCCGCGTCCTAGTGCTCCGACCCAGGCGTGGTGACGTGACGAGAGCGCCGAGACCGACGCGAGGCGGGCGGCCGAGGAGGGAGCAGCGCAGGCGTAGCAGCGCTACGGCGAGCAGCGCACCGACGAGGCCGCCCGCCGCAGCGAGAGTATCGGCGCTCGCAGTAGGCACTACGCCTGGGTCGGAGCACGAGCACCACCGTTCAGCGATGCGACGCCGGATCGTACGGGATCGCCGACGCCGAGGGGCTGACGCGCGGCGGGGGCGGCGCCCTCGGGATCGGCGCCAGCGGCGTGGTCGGCGTCAGCGTCGGGGTCGCAGCCGGGGTCGCGCCCTGCGCCGCCGCGGCGAGCGGCGCCTCGGCCGCAGGCGGCTTCGCGGCGGGCGGCTTCGGGGGCGCGGGTGCTTCCGCGGCCGGCGGACGCGTCGCCTCGTGCGCATCCCACCGGCGGCTGAACTCCTCCGGCAGGTCCTCGAGCTTCGGCTGGACGTCCTTCTTCGTCACCACCTGCGTGCAGAGGATGCACTGGTGGAGCCCGCCGGGCACCTGCCGCACCCACTGGATGTGATGCTGGCAGTTGAGCACGGCACTCCCCTAACGGCGGTGCCCAGGAGGCGCACCTCGCCGCGCACGGCGTCCCGTGAGGGGTGGGTGCCAGGCCCGCTAGAGTGCATCCCGTAACCCCTCGCCGTCGCGAGGCGCACGATTCCGTCGCCGAGCCGGGCGCGCGAGGAGCGAGCAGCGGAGGCGCACCCTCTCCAGGGTGCGCAACGTTGCGCACACATTGAAGGTGCGTCGAGCAGCGCAGCGACGAGATCCGATCAACGCGGCGAAGCCGCCTCGTCGTTCGGGGCCCCCTGGGGGGCGAGCCCGCCCGGCGCAGGCAGGAAGCGTGTGCCGCAGCAGGCGACGGGGTTATGGGATGCGCTCTAACGGAGCGCCTTCAGCGCCGTCGCGACGTCGGACACTCCCAGGAACACGATCGCCTTGCGCGCCTTTCCGGGCCCGACGAAGACGTGCGTGATGTTGACGCCGGCGCGCCCGAGCGCGACGGCCTTCTCGGCGAGCGTCCCGGGCTTGTCGGCCAGCTCGAGCTCGACCACGTCCTGCTCCTCCACTTGCCACCCGCGTGCGGCGAGCGCCTTCTTCGCTACCGGTACCTTGTCGACCACCATCCGCACGATCCCCTCGGTCCCCTCGACCCAGGCATTCACGGCGCGCAGGTTCACCTTCTTCTCGGCCAGCGCCGACGCGACCTCGCCCAGCGCTCCGGGGCGATCGGCGACGCGCACCTTCAGCTCTTTCGCTCGCGGCATCTCGAACTCCTCCTCGTGGAGACGGGATTAGGAGCGGGCCCCACACGCTGCCGCAACATCACGCAAGGGTGTGGGCCCGGGGGAGTCGCTGCGAACTCCCGGCCCACGCGACCGATACACAGTCTCGTCGACCTTTCGGCATAGGCACAGGGCGTATACTCCCCTGGTAGGGGAGCCGGAACCGCTTCGAGGAGCTGGAGGGCGCCATGCGCGCCAACAGCATCAAGACGAGGCTGATCGTGGCGGTTTCGGGGCTGATGATCGCCCTCGTCGTCGTGCTCTCGCTGTCGACGTTCGCCTACTACGAGCGAAAGTCGAAGGAGCTCATCGCGAACGCCCAGTTCGCGATGGTGTCGCTGCTGGCCGCCGAGATCGACGAGCGGCTCGCGAGCGCGCACGAGCAGCTCATCACGCTCTCGACGCTGGTCCGTCCCGAGCACCTGCGCGATCCGGAAAAGGCGCAGGCGTTCCTGGACGCGTACGTCCGGCCCTACGCGGTGTTCGGGAACGGCATCATCCTGTTCAATCGCGACGCGATCATGCTCGGCGCGGCGCCGCAGTCCCAGTACCGCGGGCAGAGCTTCAAGTTCCGCGAGTACATGGCCGCGACCTTCGAGAGCAAGAAGCCGTACCTCGGCGTGTACCGGTCGTCGCGGGCCCACCGGCACCCGGCCCTGATGCTCACCGCCCCCATCTTCGACGCGCCGGGGAACATCATCGGCGTGCTCACCGGGAGCATCGACCTCCTGAACGACAACGTGCTCGGGCGGTTCACGAGGATGCACAGCAGCAAGACCGGCTACTTCTACGTCGTGACCCGGGACCGGACGCTCGTGGTCCACCCGGAGCCGGACCGGATCTTCGAGCAGGTGCCGGCCGGCGCGAACAAGCTCCTCGACCGCGTCGCGACCGAGGGGTTCGAGGGAACGGACGAGACCGTCAACTCGCGCGGCCTGGCGGCCATCACCTCGTTCAAGAAGCTCCGGACGAAGGACTGGTTCGTCGCGGCGAACTTCCCCAAGGCCGAGGCGTATGCGCCGATCCTCGAGGCGCGGCGGACGCTGCTCGTGATGATGATCGTGACCGCGCTCGTGCTGCCGCTCATCGTCTGGTCGCTCATGAACTCGATCACCCGGCCGCTGCTCGCGTTCACCCGGCACGTGCAGTCGATGCCCGAGAAGACGGGCGCGGCGCGGCTGTACCAGGTCCGATCGCACGACGAGATCGGGCGCCTCACGCAGGCGTTCGACGCCATGGTGACCAGCCTCGACCACCAGCGCGACGAGATCGAGGCGCAGCGCGAGCGCCTGGCGGTGACGCTGCGCTCGATCGCGGACGGCGTCATCGTCACGGACCTGGAGGGGCGGGTCGTGCTGATCAACCGCGCCGCCGAGCGCCTCACCGGCTGGGCCCAGGACGAGGCGATCGGCGCGGCCCTCCACGACATCCTCGTGATCCACGACGAGAAGACGCACCTGCGCATCGCCGATCCGGTCACGGCCGCCATCGCGAACGCGTCGGTGGTCACCCTCCCCTCGGACTCCGTCCTCGTCGCGCGCGACGGCGCGCGGCGGTTCATCGCGGACAGCTGCGCCCCGGTGAAGGACTCGAGCAGCCGGACCATCGGCGCGGTCTTCGTGTTCCAGGACATCACCGAGCGGCGCGTCGTCGAGGAGCAGCGGACCCGCGCCGACAAGCTCGAGTCGGTGGGACTCCTCGCCGGCGGCATTGCCCACGACTACAACAACATCCTCACCGTGATCCTCGCGAACGTCTCGCTCGCGCAGCTCGCGCCGCAGGGCAGCCCGGAGGTGCCGGCCCTGCACGAGTCGATCGAGCAGGCCGCGCTCCAGGCCCGGGACCTCGGCCAGCAGCTGCTGACGTTCTCGAAGGGCGGCTCCCCGGTGAAGCGGACGAGCTCCGTCGCGGAGCTGGTGGAGCAGTCGGTGTCCCTCGCGCTGCGCGGGTCGAACGTGCGCGCCGACCTCTCGTGTGAGCGCGGGCTGTGGCTGGTCGACGTGGACCGCGGGCAGATCCACCAGGTCCTGAACAACCTCGCCATCAACGCGAAGCAGGCGATGCCGGACGGCGGGATCCTCGAGGTCCGGGCGGAGAACTGCACGCTCAAGGAGAGCGAGCTGGAGCTCCCACGCGGCAGGTACGTCAAGATCTCGCTCCGCGACACCGGGATCGGGATCGCTCCCGAGAACCTGCCGAAGATCTTCGACCCGTACTTCACCACCAAGACCGAGGGGACCGGTCTCGGGCTCGCCACGGCCTACTCCGTCGTACGCAAGCACCACGGCAACATCGCCGTGCACTCGGCCGCGGGCGCGGGGACGACGTTCGAGATCTATCTCCCCGCCTCGGAGAAGGAGCAGGCGGAACAGGCGACGGGGATCGGCCCCGTGCGGAAGGGAACCGGGTCGATCCTGGTGATGGACGACGACGCGGCGGTGCGCGGCACGCTGGCCCGCATCCTCCCCACGCTCGGGTACACGGTCGAGTGCGTCCACGATGGATCTGCGGCGGTCCGGCGCTACGCCGAGGCCATGGGCAAGGGGAAGCCGTTCGACCTGCTGCTCATGGACCTCACGATCCCGGGAGGGATGGGTGGCAAGGAGGCGATGCAGCACCTCAAGCGCCTCTACCCCGGAGTGAAGGTCATCGTCTCGAGCGGCTACTCGAACGACCCGGTGCTCGCGTCCTATCAGGACTACGGCTTCGCGGCGGTGGTCCTGAAGCCGTTCCGGGTGTCGGAGCTGAGCGAGCAGATCGACGACGTGATGCGGCGGCGCGTGGAGGCGTGACGGACGCCCCGCGCGGCACCCGCCCGGCTGCGCAGACCTCGCGCCAGCGCTCGCCTCCTCGGCCGCGTGCTAGGATGCCGATCGCCGCTTGACTCGAGCGGCGGCGGTCTTAAGAAAGGATCGTTGGTTCGCAGACTTGGGGGCGAACTGGCTTCGACGGAGGACGGAAGGCGTCTGGTGCGCGCCGTGGTTGGTCAGCAGGCCACGTAAAAAGCCGACCAAGCAGAAACGCGAACGAGCCGATGGCTCTCGCGGCCTAAAGTGCCGCGCGTCCCCCCGTGAGCGCCGGGTAACGGGTCAGGACGTCAGCTCCGGCTGGACCCGGGCGGGAAGCGAGCCGCCTAGACCGGGTCGAGATGTAAGGGCGAGAACGTGAGCGGTTGCAGGCCCGGAGGTTGCCGCCCACGTATTCACTCCGGGATACGCGCGTAGGACCAGTCACTGAAAGTCTTTCGGACCCGGGTTCGATTCCCGGCGCCTCCACTCACTAACCCCGCGGCGACGCGGGGTTTTTCTTCGACTGTAAGAAGGCTGTAAGAAGCCTCGCGGGCCGTGTCACGGCTGGGGGGTGGGCTTGATCCGGTTTCGTGGACACCGAGTGAAAGGCGGTTACGGTGTCCGACATGGCGGAAGGGAAGAAATGGTGCAGGCGACCGAAGCGGTCGTCCGTCATGTGAAAAGCATCGCGGAGCTCCAGAACGACTCCTCTCGCGACGCGTGGGTCCGTGAAGTCCACGTGATCTCCTCCCCTGGACGCTGAACGTTACACCGTGCTCCCGCTCATCGAATTTTAACGCGGCCAAGTGAGCGCACAGCACGTGACGTCCTCCCGAAACTGGACCGAACCGAGGTTGGAAACGATCACGCGGAACCGCGGCGAAACGATCGCGGCGACCGCGATCGGCTGAGGCCGCGACGACTCCGGCCGGAAGGCCGGCGTCGTTTCCGGGTCGCCATCGTCGTCTGGAACGCCCTCGTGGTCTCGAAGTGGGGCACCCACACCGCCTTGCCGCCCGAGCTCGGCGTCGCGGCGTACGGGGCGGCGCTCTCGGATCGCGAGCTGCGCGCCGGAGGGGCCCTCCCGCGCGCGTCGCACGCCGCCGTCGTCGTGGTGCGCAGCCCGGCCGACGCCTCCCGGGTGTCGCCTTCCTCGGCGCCGATCGCGCCGGCGCGCTGCCGGGGCTCGGCCGCAAGCTTCCGCACTATGGCAAGTACCGCCTGCTCTGCTTCGACCGTGACGAGCCGGCGAACACCGCGAAGGACACCTGGCGCGTGCTCGTGCCGCCGATGGCCGCGGCGCCCGGGGCGCAGGGGACGTTGCCGCCGCCGGGCGAGCTGCCCGCGCGCAGGGCGCTGCCGAGCTGCCGTCGCCGCGCCCGTGGCCGCTAGGTGTCGTTTGGCCGCTGCAGGACCGCCTGCACGGTGCGGACGCGCCCCTCGGCGAGGTTTCGGGCCTGGTTCTCAATCTTGGTCGCGGCGGTGTCTCCCATGAGGAGGTGGATGCCGAGCGGCGGCAGCCCGGACCCCCGAATTCGCTCGGCCACGGCGCCGAACCACGCTGCGGAAGCCTCCGTCTCGTCCTCCCACTCCACCACCCTGAACCCGATCGACTCGAGGATGCTCCGCGCCTCGCCCGGCGACACGAGGAAGCTCAGCGCGGGGTGGTCAGCCCACGGCACCGGGAAGTGCACGGGGCCGGCGGCTCCCTGGAAGACGTCGTGGAACGCGAGCCGGCCGCCCGCGTTCAGCACGCGGGCGATCTCCTCGTAGAACCGGCGCTTGTCGGCGACGTTCATCTGGACGTGCTCGGTCCAGGCCAGATCGAACGACCTGTCCTCGAAGGGGAGGTTGAGCGCGCTCGCTTGGCGAAACGACACCGCGCCGCCGAGCCCGGCGCGCTCCGCTAGCTCCCGCGCGGCCTCGACGTACTCCGCCGTCACGTCGACCCCCGTGACCCGGCAGCCATGCGTCGCCGCGAGGTAGCGCGCGGAGCCGCCCAGCCCTGAGCCGACGTCGAGGACGCGCAGGCCGGGGGCCGCGCGCGCGCGCTGCGCCAGATCCACGGTCGCCTCGCGCCCCCGGATGTGGAACTCGTCGACCGGCGCGAGATCGGCCGGGGCGATCCGCGAGAGATCCTTCCCCATCGCCTGGAGCGCCCGGAGGATCGACGGCAGGATCCCTCCGCGCCCGTAATGCCCCTCCAACTGCTCGGTGCTTTGCATGGTCGGCTCCGCTCCCGGCGCGGGATCGGCCCAGCGGCCGGACGCCCCGCGCCGGGCCCGCGCTACGACCACCTATGGGCGCCGTCGTCGCCCCGCCACTGCCATTCGGGCGGTGCGCGGGAGGACCGGATCACGACGCCATCAGGCGGGCGCAGGTCGTCGACGTCCCGCTGGTCGGGGATCGAGTACGCCGCCGCCGTGTCCGCCCGGCGCCGATGCGGATCGAGACCACCACCGCCTCCGACCGGAAGGCCTCGTCGTCGGTGCGGTCGTCGCCGACGTACACGGCAGAGCGCGCCTCAGCCGCGCGCCGAGTTCGCGGATTGCGTCGCCCTTGGTCGGAGCGTCCTGCGGCACGATGTTCACGGCGGCGATCCCGCCGAGCACCACCGCGCCTTCCGCGGCGGAGCGCGCGTCCCGCTCTCCCGAGTTCCTGGCCAAACTCCGCGAGCCGGGCGTTGCGAGAATGCCTTTGGTACACTTGGTACACCGAAGCGGTCGCATCGGGTCGCATCACGGTTTGAAGCGGACGCATCTTCCCGTTCAAGCCCGCGGATACTCGTCCGTTTCCGTCCGTTTAGGTCCGTTTGCGTCCGTTTCCGACCCCTGTTGCTGAGGGTTCGATTCCCGGCGCCTCCACTTCACAAGCCCGCGTCACTGCGGGCTTTTTCTTTCCTGGTGCGAGCAGGTCCCTGACGAGGTCCCTGATCTCCGGTCATGCTCGCCGCCACTCGCAGGCGCGCCGCTCGCGGACTATCTAGTCGAGCTTCTGGAACTTCGGCTTGGGCGCGATCAGCTTCGGCGCCATCTGCTTGAGGTGGAGCCACTCCGGAGCGTTCACGTTGACGAGCTTCGTCTCTGAGGTGACGAGGTTCTGCTGGGCCGCCTCGTTCAACGCGGCTTCGATCTCAACGACCTTCGCGCCAGGGTACTTCTCCAACTGCTCCTGTAGACGCTCCGCCTTCGCGCTTGGCTTCGTGTAGTACGGCGGTTGTGGCTGCTTGCCCAGCGTACAGACCGCGCGGGCAACGGCCTTGTAAGCATCGTTGAAGAGCCCCGTGAAGCCGTTCGGATCGGGAAGAGTTACGACCCACAGGCCGTGCTTCTCGCTGTACCTGACACCCGGCTGATGACCTTTCTGGGTGGACTCCGGGACGATGCCGATGCGAAGCCCTCGGCCGCCTTCCAACTGCGAGTACTGCGATTTCACGGTGGCGGCGAAGTAACGCTCGTCGCCAGCGCACGACAGGAAAAGGTCCGTCTTCCAGATCTTCCGGATGCGCTCCGTCAACTCTGGCTCTGCCGCCTGTCCCTTGGCTGCCTTTGCGACCCACGGCCCGAACTTGTAGGGCCGCCCGGAGCCCTCCGGCAGCAAGTAGGCGTCGTTTCCAGCGTGGTTCACAACCGCATCGACGAATCCGAGATACCGGGCGCGCTCGTGACCAAAGAGAAGCGAGGTCGGCGGCGCCCCAGAAACGAACTTGGACGCATGCTTGAGCGCGTCGGCGATCGGCTCGTTGACGAACGGCTCACCGCCGATGATGGCCTCGTGAACTGCCCACTCGAAGCCGTCACCGCGCATGCCCTTGTCGCGATCGAGCCGCACCACCTTCGCCAGCTGGCGCATTGTGACGTCGCCGATTGGGCTATTCAGGTCGGTGAGATCCTCCTCGGCCAACGAATCCAGTAGGGCCCGCACGATCGACCGCGCCACCGCGTACAACGCGCGGCCGTACTCATCGATGGGCGTCTTGTTCGATGAACGTTACGTTCGCCATGTCTTCGAACCCCTACTCGACCTTGCGGCCATGGCCGAACAGTCCGCCGACGACGCCGCCGACCACGGCGCCGACCGGGCCAGCCACGGCAGCGCCTACTGCAACCCCTACTGCCGCCCCTGCGGCTGCATTGTTCACGCGGTTTCTCTGCTGCTCCGCCACCGACATCGGCGACCTTCGGAGCCCATTCCCTTGGCGAACCGCTCGCGAGGTCATGGCCTGCTTCGAGCGGTTCGCCGTCACGAGTGCCGGCTTCAGGTTATTGCCGTGATCGGAGCCGCCCTTCGCACGTGGTTTCGAGTGATCGACTTCCCACGTGATCCCATAGTCCTTGAGCCGGAGGCGCCGACTGGTCAGGTGACATCGTCCATCCGTGGACTTCCAGATCCGCTGGAGCTGAACCTTCGTGTAGCCCATCGTCGCCTCCATCCGGCTCACGGCCGGCGAGACGAGGACCCTACACGGCGGGTCTGACAGACTGACGGTTGCTGGTGACGCGCTCCAGGCTCGATCGGCCAGGCCGATCTGGAGCTTACGCCCCTCCGTCGGGGGCGCCGGACCGGCTGGTCGGCTCGACGTCGAGGCGAGCGGCAGCCACGGCCGGCCGGCGCCGACCGCGCGGCCGCTCACCCCAGGTCCCTGCGATGTCGCCGCCGCGGGTGGGAGCCCGGCGATTTCAGCGTGTGGCGGCGGCGAGCTCGCGAGGACGCAGGTTCTCGATGTGCTCGGCGGCGAGGGCGACGAGCGCGTCGCGCACCCAGCGGAGCACGACCCGCCAGCGCGTGGCTCGGTTCTCGTCCGAGCGGAGCGTCTTGGCCCGGAAGAGCGCGAGCAGCGTATACGCGATGCGCCGGAGGAGCAGCACCGCGAGCATGCCGTTCTCGTCGGCCTTGATCCACGGCCGGTCGTCCTCGGCGAAGGCGGTGTCGAGCGTGTGGTGGTTCTGGTTCTCCACGCCCCAGTGGCTGCGGACGAGGAGGAGCCACTGCGGCGGCGTGAGCCGCTTCGGGTCGTAGCTCGACACGAACATCCGCTCGTCTCGCTCGACGACGGCGCCGTGCTGCACCTTCACGTACTCGACGGAGAGGAAGGCCTTGGCGTGAGGCCAGACCGATTCCTCGGGAGACTTGCCGTCGCCGTAGGACCAACTCGGGTCGGCGCGGAGCAGCCGGAGCGAGCGGACCACCGTGGTGCCGTTGTCGAGCACGTCCTCGGTGCGGGCGATGACGCTCTCCACGGCGAGCAGCTCTTCGGCGAGTCGGCACATCGTCCGGTGCTCGTCCTTGAGCGCGAAGAGGTAGTCCTTGCCCGCCGCGATCACCGCGTCGGCATTGGCCCGGGAGAACCCGCCGGCGTCGTAGGTGACGACGTCGAACAGCGGCCCATACGTCTCGACGAGACTCTTGAAGGCCGCGACGATGCTCGGGCCGTCCAGCCCGAGGCGCACCCCGTCCCGTTCCAGCACACAGAACAGCCGGTAGTGGTCCACCTCTGGGCGACAACTCCTCCGCGACGGCGGCGTGGTTCCGAATTCTCATGGCCTCATCGACTCGCTCGACGAGGCGCTCGCGTGCTGCCGACTGCTCGAGCCCGCGGCGTCGGAGGCACGGGACGAAAGCGAGCTTTGGCTGCCGTGGCTGATCTTGCGGTACGCGCTCTGATGAGCCGGCCCGACCGACGCCCACAACTGCTATGGTTGCTCGGGGGGCCAGGATGACACGCTGGCAGAAGCTGCTCGTCGCGGCCACCGCGCTCGCAGCGGGTGGGTATGCGTATTGGCGGCTCGCCGTCCCCGAGCACCGGGTCGCGATCACGTCCGAGCTCGTCATGCTCGGCGACCTCGATGGTGACCGGCACTGGACCGCCCGCGACCTGGAGGACCTCGGCGCGTACGTCGATGACCCTTTCGCCGTGTCGGACGCGGTCGTCTGGCGCCTCGACCTCAACCAGAACGGCCTCATCGACGAGGAGGACCTCGGCATCCTCCGGGCGCTCGTCGCAGCGAAGGGCGACCCGTACGTCGCGGAGGCCGCCCGTGCGCGAGGCAGTCCGTTCCCCCGCCCGCGGGAGCTCTACCGCTACGCCTCGACCGCGGAGTATCGCCCCCGGCCGCTCTGGGCGCTGCCGTATCCGCGGGCTCAGGATTCGGTCCTGCCGTGGCTCGCAGGGTTCCAGCCCTCGACCGGCGCCAGTCCGTACGCCCGGGCACTGGACCTGGCGATCCACGCTGAGGCCGTCCGTTTCGACCAGGCATACCGTCGTCGCGAGCCGGGGCTGCTCCCAATCGAGCGCGACTACGCAGCGCGAAAGCTCGCGCGCGTGGAGACGCTCTTCCGCGAAGGCCGACATTACGAGCTGCTCCTCGCGCTTATCGATCTCGTGGAGGACGCGGAGACGCTCGCGGCCCCGCGCCAGCCCGACATCGTGCTCGAGCTGCTCACGTTCCGGGACCACATGCGCGGCGTGCTCGCATCGCCCGCCTACGCGGAGTTCGCTGCCGGGCGTCAGGACTGGCGCGCCGTCCTCCGCGTCGTGTCGCGTCACCTCAAGACCGATCTGAACCTCGACTACGATTTCGAGACGCTCGGCCGCCCGCGGAATCTCGGTCACCTCGAGAACTACCTCCAACGTGCCGAGTGGCAGTACTACAAGAGCTCCGCGCGCGAACGGGACTTCGTCGCGCTCGTCGCCTACGCCCAGCACGATCTGCGCTATCTCCGCGCCGTCTCGCGCACGACGCGGACGCATCAGGACCCCAGCGTCGAGAATCACAATCTGCCCATGGTCCTCCTCTTCCGCGAGGCGCTACGGATCGAGGGTGGCGACAAGAAGAAGGCGGTCGGCTTGCTCGACGACGCCATCCGAATTCCGTACGCCTGGATCAAGTTCGATCCCCCGCGAGGCGCTCCCCGGCTCGCTGGCGCTCGACAACTTCCTCCTGCCCGGCAACAAGGAGGACGGCGCCGACAAGAGTCGCCACTGGAACGTCTTCGGGGGCATCTGCCTCTACAAGTCGCCGCACGAGGCGCTCGATCTCGCTCTCAAGCGGGAGATGCAGGATCTCCGCGACGCCAACTACTCTGCCGAGGGGATGCGCGAGTTCTTCCGCGACATGATCGCCAACGTGAACGGCATGTACCACGTGATGACCGTCGAGCCCGGCCTACTCGAGCGCGCGAGGGGTACGGCGGGCGTCGTTGGCCGAGTCGCAGCCCCGGCAACTCGGTAGTTGCTTGGTACACTTGGTACACGCGGCGACCGCACCCGATGCAGCCGTTTTCGTCCGTTTTCGCCAGCCCGGGACGGGCGACACCGAAGCTCAATGCGCCGGGTCGCGAGCCGCTTTGATCGCCCGCATCGGCAGCCACATCGTGGTGGGCCGCGGCCGCGCTTCCGATTCCCCCTCGATCGCAACGAAGGGCGTGAACCCGTACTTCGCGTAGAACTCGATGGCGCCGGCGTTGGCGTCCACTACGACGCCGGAGCAACCGACCTCGTCCGCCATCTTGACTGAGAGTCCGAGAACGAATCGGAGGAGCTGCGCCCCGACGCCGGCTCCGCGCGCCGTCTCGTCGACCGCCAGGCGAGCGAGCCCGAGCACCGGCACCGGGTAACGCGGCAGCCTCTTGCGGTCACGTTCGGGCAGGTCCTCTATGTCGATGTGCCGCGGTGCGACCGTCGCGAACCCGAGGACGCGCCCCGCGTCGACCGCCACGTACGTCACCCCGAGGTGGTGGCGGAACTGGTTCTGTCCGGCGTAGCGGTGGAAGAACGAATCGAGCGCTTCGTCGCCGGAGTGAAATGCGGCGCGGTCGTCCGTCGGGAGGAGAGTCCTAATCTCCATCGCGCATCAGGTCGCGAAGGGCTGGCGTGGGCTCGGCCGACTTCGCAGCGCGCAGCAGCTCCGTACCGGTCCTGCGAGAAACGACAAGCCGCGGACGCACGATGTACTCGGCCGGTAGCTCCTCGAGTGCCTGCAGGTGATGGAGGAGCGCCTGCTCGATCAGGTGCCCCTTCTTCACTCCAGCCCGCCGGACGTACCGCTCCATGGCCTGGCGGGTCGTTTCGGAGATCTGGGCCGAGATTTGCGTTTCCTTCATGATCGACTCCCGAATTGAAATCTACGTTTCTGTAGAAACGACGTCAAGCGAACTTGCGACCTCCCCGGACGCGTACTTCCCTCCATGCGGAATCCCTCGGACCTCGGCGACCTCGCCGTCTAGCGTACGAACGGTGGCAGGATCGAACACCCGTCCTTGCCGGGCGCCCGGCGGCGGCTGCTGACCCGCTGCGCTCAATGGAAACGCCAGCAGGACGAGGAGGGGCATGAGGAGCGTGCGCGCTTGCGATGCCAATTTATGCCTCCGTGCTGCCGCGTGACGGCGGAAGCGAGTGCCCAACATTGCCATCTTGTTCGACCCCGCCGCGTAGCGGAGGTGTCATGTCCGGCGGGAGCGCCTCGACAGCGTGCGGTGCCGTGCCGCGATAGAACCCGAACCGCGGAAACCGCGGCGTGCTCCCACGTGGCGGAGCCCGGCGGCGGAAGTCGCGATGAGGAACGTCCGTGTAGAAGCGGCCTATCGAACGATGACCGTTCGAATGGAGGGAATCTTCGACGCGGGTGCAGCAGCGAAGACCCTCGCGCGGGTTGCAGACCTTGCGTGCGATCGCTTCGCCCCCTCCTGTGCGAACAGGACCGCAGTTGCCCGGCCGATGCCTCGCCCGCCTCCGGTGATGACCGCCACCTTTCCATCGAGCCTTTGCATGACGACCTCCTCTCGAACCGCCCGGGCAGGAGCGGCAACGTCCGCGTGGGGCGACGTCACTCTCCGTAAACCCCACTTCGCTGGTGTCCACGAGGCCGGATCTAGCCCACCGCTGGGCCATTCGTCGACGAGCGCGACCTATCGAAAGAGCTCCGTCAACAGAGATGAACCCTGCGGCGCGACATGGCAGGCACCGGTCAGGAATGATCCCGCCGCTATTCCTCGAACTCGGCGCGATCGATCTCGCCGCGCTGCAGGATCTCGAGCGGGCCTCTCGGGATGGCGTCCCGGTCCCTCCTCCCGAAGTTGCCCAGACTCGGACCGCCGGACACTTTCGGGACGCCACCCCACCTCGTCGCGCGCAGTCGCCCCGTCGCCCTGCCGTGTGGGCTTCGGCCGTGGGTGCGGAGTCCTCTTGCCCATCCGGAGAGCCTCATGCGGCAGCCGCCTGCGGCGTGCGCCGCCGGATCAGAACCTTGTGGACCTCCGAAACGAGGAACAGAGTGAGGGCAAGACCGAGCGAAACCAGCCACTGCTGCAGCGAAACGTGATCGAGGTGCAACACTTCCCGCAGGCCCGGGGTGTACATGGCCGCGATGTGAATGAGCTGCGCGACGATCGTTCCGACGAACAGAAGGCGGTTCCTGAGCGGGCTCAAGGTGAAGAGCGACGCGGTCTCCGAGCGGCTGTTCCCGGCTTGAACGTTCTCGAACAGGACGAGGAGCAGGAGCACCCCGTTTTGCGCTTGGTGCACCTGCCAGCCGTGGTCGAGCATCCACCGGTAGGCGAAGAAGCTGACGCCGGCGATGATGAGCGCGGACACCAACGTGCGCTCGAGCATCAGGCGATTGAAGATCGGCTCGCGGGGGGCGCGGGGCGGGCGCTTGAGCTCGCCGCCCTCTCCTGGCTCGAACGCCAGCGCCACGTCCTGAATGCCGTTCGTGACGAGGTTGAGCCAGAGGAGCTGCACGGGCCACAGCGGGACCGGGAGCCCCGCGGCGGTGGTGAGCACGAAGAGCAGCACCTCGGCCGCCCCGCTCGACACCAACAGGAAGATGACCTTGCGTACGTTCCCGTAGGCGATGCGGCCCTCTTCGACGCCGGCCACGATGGAGGCGAAGTTGTCATCGGTCAGGATGAGCTCGGAGCTCTCGCGTGCCACGTCGGTGCCGCGCTCGCCCATCGCGACGCCGATGTGAGCGGCGCGAAGCGCCGGTGCATCGTTGGCGCCGTCGCCTGTCACGGCGACAAAGTGCCCGAGGCGAATCAGCGATTGGACGATCTGCAGCTTCTGGCTCGGCTCGACGCGGGCGAACACGCGCGCGTCTCGAATGAGAGCGTCGACGGCCTGGCACCCCTGCGCCACCACCTTCTCGAGCACCGGACCGGCCACGACCTGCTCGGGCCTGTCGGCGAAGCCGAGCTCACGCGCGATGGCGAGCGCGGTGACCGGATGATCTCCGGTGACCATCGCCACTTGGATGCCCGCCGCCTGGCACGCGTGGACCGAAGCCTCCGCCTCGGGACGCAGTGGGTCGATCATCCCGACGAAGCCCAGCAAGACGAGCCCGGTCAGAGCGTCCGGCCCGAACTCGGTGAGCTCCTTTCCGCCGAGATCGACAGGACCGGCCGCGATGGCCAGCACGCGGAATCCGCCCGCCGCGAGCGTGTTCGCCTGCTCCTCGAGCATCGACGCGTCCACGGGCACGTCGCCCGCGGCCGTGGCCATGCGGGAGCACATGGGGAGGATGCGTTCTCCGGCTCCCTTGACGGCTACGTGGAGCACGCCGCCGGTGCGATGAAGCGTCGCCGCGAACCGGTGCTCGGGCTCGAAGGGGATCTCCGCGACGCGGGGGCTCTCGGCCTCGACCGCCGCGCGATGTACGCCGGCCTTGGCGGCCATCGCGAGGAGGGCGACATCGACAGCATCACCGTGGTGAACCCAGGCGTCGTCACGCAGTCCCAGGAACCCATCGTTGCAGAGCACGGATGCTGCGCTGACGCGTGCGAGCAATGGGCGAGCCTCTTCGGTAGCAAGGACCTCGCCCTCGGGCTTCACGCCTTGCCCGGTGACGTCGCAGGTCACCCCGCTCGGGAGCAGCACCTTGCGCGCGGTCAGCTCGTTCATCGTGAGCGTGCCGGTCTTGTCCGACGCGATGAACGTGCACGACCCGAGGGCCTCGACGGCGACCAGCCGCCGCGCGATGACCTTCCTGCGGGCCATCCGCCGCGCGCCGATCGAGAGCGCGACCGTCAGCGCGACCGGCAGTCCTTCCGGAATCGCGGAGACCGCGAGCGCCACCGCGAGCATGAAGACGTCCCCGACCGAGCTCCCCTGGGCCGCCGAGACGCCGCCGAGCGCCACGACCGCGACAGCTACGCCGACCGCGATCCGCCTCGTGAACCGCTCCATCCGAACGAGCAGCGGCGGCTTGGCGGTGTCCGACGTGGTGAGCGAGCTTGCGATCCGACCGATCTGCGTTCCAAGACCCGTCGCGACCACGATGCCGTGCGCACGTCCTCGCGTGACGAGCGTTGCGGCGAACCCCATGTTGATGCGATCGCCCAAGGCGGTATCAGCGGCGAGGACGGTCATCGGCGTCTTCGTCACCGTCAGGGACTCACCCGTCAGGAGCGACTCGTCGACCTCGATGCCACCGTTCGAGATCAGCCGCACGTCCGCTGGAACCTTCCTCCCCGCTTCGAGGAGCACGATATCGCCGGGCACGAGCTCGGTCGCGTCGATCTCGTGGTCCTCACCATCGCGAAGCACGTACGCCTTCGACACCGAGAGCGCGCGCAAGGCCTGGGCGCTCTTCTCCGCGCTGTACTCCTGGACGCAGCCGATGACCGCGTTGAGCACCAGGACGGCCAGGATGAAGCCCGAGTCCGACCAGTCGCGCATCACCGCCGAGATCGCGGCGGCGACCAGCAAGATGTAGATGAGCGGGTTCAGGAACTGACGAAAGAAGATGCGCGCCACGCCCGGCGGCTCGGCGTGGGGCAGCTCGTTTCGCCCAAAGCGAGCGAGTCGAGCGCCTGCCTCGGTAGACGTGAGGCCCGTCGCGCTCGTGTCCAGCGCCTCGCAGACGTCGTCGCTCGAGAGGGCCTGCGGCCCCTCGGAGACGAGGCGGCGCTTGGCCTCGTCAACGCTCACCTCCACCACGGCTCGACCTCCTCGCCGCGCGAAGGCTCGTGCCGGAGCCGTCCCTCACGGAAGCTGGAACGACACACGAGCAGGCCTCGCCACCAGGACATCGCACGCCGCAGCTCGAATGACCCACTCGGCCACGCTGCCGAGCAGCGCGTGCGCGATCCCCGACCGCCCATGCGTCCCGACGGTGAGGAGGTCCGCCCGACGCCGAACGGCCTCCGCGAGGATCGCCGTGCTGGGGTCGCCGCGCGCGATCACCGTTTGCCATCGGACGCCAAGATCGTCGAGGGACGCCTGAAGCCTCGCGAGGCCGGACGCGGCCGTTTGCCTGTACTCCTTGCGCAGGTCAGTCATCTCTCCGGTCCGCGCCCCAGGCGTCATGAAGCCCTCGAACGGCACCTGGTACGCGTGGACCATGGTCGCGCTCGCCACTTCGGGTCCGACAGCGCGTAAAGCAACGCCGACCACCGATCGACATGTGTCCTCGAGATCCACGGCGAGGAGCAGCCGGCGGTAACTGCGGGTGGCCTTCCGACTCACCACCAACACGGGCAGGTCCCCTGAACGAATCACGCGCTCGGCCGTGGAGCCGATGAACATGTCCCTCACGGGGCGGCGGCCGTGGCGGCCGAGAACGACGAGGTCAGCCGCTGCAGATCGCGCGTGCCGGATTATCTCGACGTAGGCCTGCCCTTGGCAGAGCTCGGAAGAGACCTTGATGTCGCGACGGCCCAGGGTGCCGGCGATCTTGCTGAGGCTCTTCGTCGCCTGCTCGAGGTGTCGCCGCGCGAGCTTCTCTGCATCGGCACGCGTCTTCTTCGGAATTCGATCCGAAAGGACGTGGACGACGGTGACCTTGCCGCGCTCGGCCAGTGGCAACCGCCCTGCACGTGCAATCGCTTGCGCCGCCCCTGCGGAGAAGTCGGTCGCAACGAACACGTGCTCGAAGGGCGCGGGACGATGATTGCTGGTCGGTGACTCGACGGGCGCGTTCATGCTTGATTCGCCTCCTTCATGATGTCGTTTACGCCTCCGCCTCCACCTCCGCCTCCCCGGCGGTGGCGGTGGCGGCCCCGGCGGGCGAACTCGAGGGCAAGACCATCCGACCGAGCCCGTATGCCAGAACAGCGGCAACCCCAGAGCCGATGAGGATGCCGGCCTTGGATGTCTCGAGGTTCGTTCCCGCCGGGAAGGCGAGCGCCGCGATGAAGATCGACATCGTGAAGCCAATCCCGGCGACTACGCCGACGACGCTCACCTGAGGCCACGCAATGCCGCGCGGCAACGCCGCCATGCCGAGGCGGGTCGCGAGCCAGGAGAAGGCGAGGATCCCGAGCGGCTTGCCAAGCACGAGCCCGCCACCAACGCCCAAGAACACGAGCAGGGACTCGCCCGAGAACGACGCCTCGCCGAGAGACACGCCCGAGTTCGCCAGAGCGAACAAGGGCATCGCTCCGAATGCCACCCACCCATGCAGGGCGTGCTGGATGCGCTCGACGGGAGAGACCGCTTCGCGTCGCGCCTTGTTCAGGTGCTCGAGATGCGGGAGCAGCGCGCGCTCATCTTCGTCCCCGTGCTCTCGAAGAGCAGCGACGCTCGCGTCGGCGTGCTCGATGAACTTCTTTCGGCCGAACCATGCCCGAACCGGGGTCATCAACCCGACGGCCACACCCGCCAAGGTCGGGTGGATCCCCGCGGCGTACGCGCCGGCCCACACGACCGCGGCCGGAGGCACGTACGCCCATGGGCTTCGGACACCGAGCACCTGCATCGCGAGGATCGCCACGAGACCCACGCCGAGGACGAGGAAGCCGACGGGCACGAGGCCGGACGAGTAGAAGATGGCGATGACCAGGATCGCGCCGACGTCGTCGATGACGGCCAGCGCGAGCAGGAGGATCCGCAGCGCCGGAGGCACACGGCTCCCCAGCAGAGTCAGCACGCCCACCGCGAACGCGATGTCCGTCGCCATTGGAATGCCCCAACCCTTTACGGATTCACGGCCCATGTTGAGTGCCGCGAAGATGCATGCGGGAATCAGCATCCCCCCAATGGCCGCCGCGAGCGGCAGTGCAGCCCGGCGCAGCTCGCTCAGCTCGCCACGGTGGATCTCGCGACGGATCTCGAGCCCGACGACGAAGAAGAAGATCGTCATCACCCCGTCGTTGATCCAGAAGTGCAGGTCGCGCTCGAAGGAGAAGGGACCAAGCCTTACCCCAAACGGAACGTGCCAGAGCGCGCTGTAGCTCCTCCACCACGGCGAGTTCGCCCAGATGAGTGCGATCGCGGCGGCCGCGAGGAGAAGGATTCCGCTCGCCGCTTCGATGGCGAGGAACCTTTCCACAGGAGCAAGCGCGCGTCGGGCAAGCCGCCGAACAGACCACCAACTACCTGGTGGATCTCCGTGCGGAGGTGCGGATCTCTTCTTGTCGTCGTCGGTCGGATCGGCCATGCAAGCCCACGCACCAGGTGAGTGGTAGCGATGGCTGGCGGCCCGACCAAGCCCGAATCCTGCGGTGACGGCTCACCGCACCCTGTTGTTCTCGCCGCGAAATGTACCGCATCCGCGGCAGATTGGTCACGGGATCTTGCCGCGCGACGGGCCACCTACTTCACGGTGCCCTGCTACTCGTGGGTGATCATCGACCGGCGCGCTGGACCGTCCTGCAGAACGCCCCCTTGCACCACGCCGTCCCGCTCGAAGCGCTCGCGCTCGCGCTCGCCCCGCCCGCATCCGCCGAGGAGGACTTCCGGGTCGGTCCCGAAAGCAAGTTCGACGCGTCTTCGACGCGAAGCTCGGGGAGCGGATCACGGCCCAGCGCTCCGCGGTCTCGTGCCGTCTCGTGCGATCTCCGCTACGACGAGGAGGCCGGGGTCGCAGCGGGACGCTACTCCGTCCCGCTGCGTCGTATTCGACGCTGGACTGGAGCCGGGACCATTTCCTCTATTCGTAAATATCTCTCTTCCTGTCCTTGCCCCACCCCCTACTTCTTTTTCCCACTACTGGTCCCAGTTTCCCGACCCCTCTACCAGTGGTTGCGGGAGAGGGGTCGGGAAACTGGGACCCGCTCCAGAACCTCGATCACGACTCGCCTGCCGCGTGGGGCAAGGACAGTTGTTTCCGCGACTTGGACCAGCTCAGGGTGCCAACTCGGGTGCCGAACCGGGTGCCAACGAAGGTGCCGAAGCGATATGGCACCTGTTCGGCACCCAAAGTCAGGGTGCCTAACAGGTGCCTACTGACTTCCTCGCCGCACCGCTTGTCGGCGGTCAAGCTTGACGTCACCGCTGACGTCATACCTTCGGTGAAAACGGCAACAGGTGCCGTGGGCCTGGGAGGCCGGCCGACGTCACCGGTGACGTTATACCGTCGGTGATGGCGCCCGACTACCGGCGGACCCCGAGCTCGCGCCGCAGAAAGGAAACGTCGAACCGCTGCTGCTCGGGCTGCCCCGCCTCGGCGTGCTCGATCTCCGCGAGGAGCAACTCGAGGCTCTTCATCGGCGCGCCCTTCCGCTTCGCCGCCTCACGCGGCGTCAGCCCCCCGAGCGCCGGGATCTCCTCGTCGAGCCAGCTCCGGTAGTGCTCGGCCTGCATCCGCTTCACGACCTCGATCACCTCTGGCGGCATGGGCTCGGGCGGCGCGGGCCGCGCGCCCCGCGCCGACCCTTCGCCCAGGTGCGCCACGGGATCGTTGTGCTCCCGGATTCGGAAGGACACGAGCGCTCCGAGCCGCTCGCTGACGAGCCCGCGCAGCCGATCGGCCCGCTCGCACGAGTTGGTCTCGAGTCGGAGGAGACCGCCTTTGACGATGGCGCGACCGGTGAGCGTCGTCGGCAGTACGCCCTTGGCGTTCCCCTCCTTGACGAAGGAGACAGTGACGACCCCGTCGTCCTCTCCCTCGTCTCGCTGCGCATCGGGCAGGTCCAGGAGCCCGGCGAGGACCTCGTCCGCCTTCCCCGCGGCGACATCGAGCCGGTCGACCGTGAGGATGAAGTCCTCGCCGTCAGTGTTCTGCAGCCTGGGCGGCGGGCGGGCGTCGCCCGCGTCCACGATCTCCTGCCAAATCCGGAAGAGCGTCCCGTCGGCTGTAGCCGCGCGGAGCTTCTCCGCCGGCATCTTCGCGGCGCGGACCCGGAGCGCCGAGCGCAGGCGGCGCCGCGCCTCGTCCCCTTCGCGCGGCGGCAGCGATCGCAGGTGACACCCGGCGAGGACGGCGTGGCCTCCGAGAATCGACGATGCGCGCGACGAGCACGTCGCGCGGTCGCACAGTCCTCGACGCGCTCTTCTCCTCAACCGTTCGCTCTTCGCCCGCGAGGAGATCGCGCAGCGCGATCGACCTTCCTGGCTCGGCGGAGACGACCTCATGGTAGCTGAAGCACGCCGCCCGCTCTGCTTCGACGAGCGCGCGGCCCTCGGCATCGAGGCCGCCGCCGCGCTCCTCGAGGTAGAGGTCGAGCGCGGTTCGACCATCCGGGCCCCGGTAGTGCCCGGAGGACCAGCCGAGGAGAGCCTGGGTGGACTGGTAGTCGAGGCCGAGCCCCGCCAGCGCTCCGTCGGGATCGAACGCGCGACCCCACCGCCGCCGAGCGAGAGCGAGCGCGTCGGCGGTGATTCGCTCGTCGAGCGCGTGGATGGGGTCGCGCTCGGCGAGCCGCCGCGCGTGGGCGCGGGCCTCATCGGCATCCTCCCCTGTGCCCCGCGCGGCGGCTTCGCGTGCCTCCTCCTCCGCGAGGTGACACTTCTTGTACTTCCTGCCCGAGCCGCACGGGCATGGCGCGTTGCGCGGGGTCTTCGACCGGCCGGTCGCAGGGACCGGCTCCGGCACGAGCATCGGCTCGGCGAGATCCTCGATCGGCTCATCTTCCTCCGGGAGGGCCACACGGGCGGTGATCGCTCGGCCGCCCGCCTCGACTATGACCTCGGCGTGCTCGGCGTCGTCGGGGCCGGCAAGCTCGGCCACTGCTTCGAGGAGGGCCGCGGCGTCGAGCAGCTCATCCGTCGTCGCCGGGCCGCCCTTGCCCTTCCGCACCCGGATCGGCACCGGCAGCCGGGGAAGCCCGAACGCGGCGTCGAGAGCCCTCGCTGCCCACGCCGGCTCCTCGTCAAACGTGACCGCCAGCGCGGAGACGTTCCGCGTCTCCTTCATCCGGCCCGCGTTCACGAGCGCGGCGACGCGGCGGATCGATCCCGGCTCGTCGTAGAGCGCGACGCCGAACTCCTGCCCGGCCGCGCCCATCACCGAGGCCTCGGCCTTGCGCGTCCGGCCCCGCTCGGTGAGCGCCACCGGAACCGGATCGTCCGACCCAAGAAGCTCCCACGGCCGCGCGCTCCAGAACGCGGCGCACGCCTCCAGGAACCGGATGAGGACGTCCAGCTGCGGGCGCCCGGCCATCGGCCCGAGCGCGAGGCCGTACGCGAGCGTCGCGCGCGGGAGGAGCGCCGCCTCGGGGAGCGGCGCCGGCTCGAAGCCGAACGGCCGTGCCGCCTCGGCGAGCGCGGGCTCGCACCGGATGGGCTGGCCGGCGTAACGCTTCGCGAGCGCGCCGACCCCTTTCGCGTCCGTGTGCGTGATCTCCGGCGGGATCAGTGCGCCGGCGGGATCGAGGCCGCAGTAGGCGTAGGCCTTCCGGCCGCCGATCTCGAGCGGCCCCAGGCGGAAGACGTGGACCATCCGCTGCGGATATCAGGTTGGACCGACAGGGGCGAGGGCCTCGGTTCAACCGTTGTCCGAGACGTCCGTGAAGCGTATGAGCTTGGCGAAGGGCGGTGCTCGATGAAGAAGCCGCGGAAGGCGAAGCCAAGAGCCGGGGCCACCGTGGCCGCCCACGCCGAGCTGACCGCGCAACAGGCCGCGGACCTCCTGAACGTGTCTCGACCGTTCGTGGTGAAGCTGCTGAACGACGGGAAGATCCCGTGCCGGACGGTTGGGGGTCAGCGCCGCGTCCGTTTCGAGGATCTTGTCCGGTACAAGCAGCAGGCCGAGATCGATCGGCGGAAGGTGCTGGACGAGCTCGCAGCGAGTCGCAGCGACTCGGGCTCGAGTACTGACGATCGGCTACGGGTCCTCGCTGCCTCGACGGGCACGGCCGACGCCTCCGGCGCTGTCGCGAGGTAGCGAGCGAACGACGCCAGCGCGCCCAGCCCCCGACCGGGCGAGTGGAATCCAGGCCGTTGTGCCCACTGGGGGCCGGATGGCCGCCCCATCGATCGCCGGGTAGTTGTCCGAAGTAATCTGTATTTTTAGGACAACGCTCGCACACCACTTGCATCTGTCCGAACGACTCGGTAAGTTTCGGACAACGGTGCGCAGATGCGAGGACGGACTCTAGACCTGAAGCGGCAGATCCTGGACCGGGTGAACGCACCTGGCGCCGGTCCTGTGTGGACTCCCGTCGACTTCCTCGATCTGGGTCCACGCGCCGCGGTCGATAAGGCTCTCCAGCGGTTGGCTGCCCACGGCGACCTCCGCCGAGTGGACCGCGGCCTCTACGACAAGCCGAGGGTGAGCGGCCTCACGGGAAAGCCAAACGCGCCCGACTCAAGCGCCGTCATCGATGCGATCGCCCGGCGCGATCAGATCCGGTGCGTCGTCGATGGGCTCACGGCAGCGAACGACCTCGGCCTGACGACGGCGGTCCCTGCCCGCGTCACGGTCCTCGCGGACGCGCGCCTCCGGACGATTCACCTCGGGAAGCAGGAGATCACGTTCAAGCACGCTGCGGCGAGTCGCCTCTACTGGGCGCGTCGCCCCGCGATGCGCGTCGTCCAGGCACTCCACTGGTTGCACGACGTCGTTCCCTCGGACGGGCCCCACATTCTCGACCGCCTGCGTGCACTGCTCGCGGACCCTGACCACGGCCTGGCGATTCGGGACGACCTCCGGGCAGGCCTTCCGACACTGCCGATCTGGATGCAGTCAATCGTCCGCGAGCTGCTCAAGGACGGCCGCAGCAACGCGGCGGGAGGACCGCCCTCGTCGTCAACGAAGAAAGCCGGAGCGCAACACGACCCGTCGTCGTCGTGATCCAGCTCGTCCGGATCATCCTCATGATGATGATCATCCTCTCCGGCGGCCGCCGAACGCCGGGGCGCTGTCGCAGGCATCGCCTAGAGTGACATCATGAATCCAGCCTTCCGGCGTGTCCTCGCGGCGTCAACCGAAGATCGGCGCGGCCTGTTCGTGGCGGCCGCGCAGCGGCTCGGGACAACCGAGCGATACGTCGAGTCACCCTCGGCGCTCGTGTTCCCGCGCTCGGACGGGAGCATGCACCCCGAGGACGTGAAGCTCGACCGCGTCCTACGCCGTGCGCTCGGCCGCGCCGGCGTGGTCACCGACCACGACCACCGGTGTCGCCGGAAGGGCTGCGGCTACTCGAAGGAAGAGCCTGGCAACGACCCCGGCCGTTGCCCAAGGTGCAACATGCGCCTCTGGGGGAAGCCGCTCCCGCGCCACGTCCGCTTCCACGACGTTCGCCACACCACGGCCACCCTGCTCCTGAAGATGGGCGTCCCGCTCGTCACGGTGCAGCGCATCCTCCGCCACAAGGACGTGCGCCTCACCGCCTCGACCTACGGTCACCTGAGCATCGAGGACATGCGCGAGGGGCTCGCGCGCTTCCCGCTCGGCTCGCTCGACGCGCTGGTCCCGGGTGCCGTGCGGCGGGGGACAAGCCCCCGCCCTACAGACTCGACGGCCTCTTCGCGTTGGGCGCCGGTTGGGCGGCCGCCCTCAGCGACCAAGAAAAAGGCCGCTGACCCGGAGGGAATCCCCTCGAAGATCAGCGGCCTTCGGATGTCGGGGAGACAGGATTCGAACCTGCGACTCCTTGGTCCCGAACAAGCCACACGCTCCCACCCTAAGGCCGCCAGAACGCTCGCGAATCCATCCAAGTCACCGTCACGACGTCGTTTCTCGCCACGTCTCGTATCGTCTCACGGCGTCGCGCATCGTACTCAGCGACCGCACCCCAAGCGCACCCCGCACCCCGAACGCACCCCGGAAGCGGGACCACGTCCGGCGTGGCGCCGGTTGCATGATGCGATCTTCGTTTGCGTTCCGCTAACGAACGAGAGCGCTCGTCCGGACGATGGCCACCGAGACGCGATGGGGCTCACCGCGAATCACGGTGAGCTGGCCGAGCGGTTCATCGGCACCATCTGCCGCGAACTGCTCGACCACGTCATCGTTCTGGGGGAGGCCTTGCAGGGGCACACGGGGATGGTTATACGTTGGTCAGAACGGAGGCTCGCCATGCGGAAGCGGCTCTCGGCCATCGGCAACAGCCTCGGGATCGTCATCGAGAAGCCCATCCTGGAGCTCCTCGACATCGACCGCGAGACCGAGCTCGACATGAAGACGGACGGGCAGCGGCTCATCATCGTGCCCATCCGCCGGGCGAAGAAGGGGAAGGTCAAGGCCGCCGTCGAGCGCGCCATGGCCGCCCACGACGCCACGCTCCGGAAGCTCGCGAAGTGATCGCGCCGGCTGACCCGGTCTTCCTGGACCTCGACGACGTGCTCCTCATCCACGAGGAGCAGCTCGCGCGGTACGGCGGCGGTGCCGGCATCCGTGACGCCGGGCTCCTCGACTCAGCGCTCGGCACGCCCAGGGCGACCTTCGGCGGGGACTTCGTCCACGAGGACCTCTTCGCGATGGCCGCAGCCTATGCGTTCCACCTCGCGCAGAACCAGCCCTTCGTGGACGGGAACAAGCGCACCGGCCTCCTCGCCGCGCTCGTCTTCCTCGACCTGAACGGCGTCGTCGTACCCGACCGCGAGGGACGGCTGTACGACGCCATGATCGCCATCGCGGAGCGGCGGGTGGACAAGGACGGCTTCGCTGGCCTCCTCCGCGAGTTGGCGCAGGACGCGCCGTCGACGGACGACAGCTAGGAAGCGGGGGCGCTCGAGGGGCTGCCCAACAACGTGCTCACCGCTGAGTACCGGACCGCGCTTCCCACGTAGCGGGGCCTCGTCGAAGAGATCGAGAATACGCGCCGGCAGATCGAGGGACGGCGCAAGGCTAGACTAAGCGCCCAATGAAGGACGCGATCCAGCAAGCCCAAGAGAAGGGGCGGCCGCTAGCTCGGCAACCATCGGGCCGCGAGGCGCTTCTCGAAGCCATCTCCAAGGAAGGCGCGTTGCTCGCACGGCTGGACCGCGAGCAGGCCGACGCACGAGCGCGTCTTGCCGCGCTCCACGCGGAGCTCTCATCGCTGGGTACTGAGCCGGAGATTCGCGTCCGGCTGCCCATCGTGACGGGGGAGCCGGTCCCGCGGACGTCCGCAGAGAAGGTGAGGCTCTTCCGTTCCCTGTTTCGCGGACGGGAGGACGTCTTCCCGACGCGGTTCGTGGCGAAGAAGACCGGGAAGCCCGGCTACGCGCCGGCGTGCCGGAACAAGTTCGTGAAGAGCGTGTGCGAGCTACCCAAAGTGAAGTGCGGGGAGTGCCCGAACCAGGCGTTCGTCCCGTTCGACGACGCGGCAGTCGTCGGGCACCTCACCGGCCGCCACGTCATGGGCGTCTACCCGCTGCTCGAGGACGAAACCTGCTGGTTCCTGGCGGTCGACTTCGACAAGAGCACGTGGACGGAGGACGTGAGCGCGTTCGTCGAGACCTGCCGTCGCGTCGGCGTTCCGGTCGCGGTCGAACGATCGCGTTCGGGCAACGGGGCGCACGTCTGGTTCTTCTTCTCCGCGCCGGTGCCGGCGAGCGTCGCGCGCAAGATGGGCTGCTACCTCATCACCGAGACCATGTCGCAGCGCCACGAGCTCAGCATGGACTCGTACGACCGGCTCTTTCCCGAGCCAGGACACGATGCCGCGCGGCGGCTTCGGGAACCTGATCGCGCTGCCGCTCCAGCACGGAGCCGAGGCGGAACGGCAACTCCGTCTTCCTCGACGACCACCTGAGGCCGTACCCGGATGACCAGCAATGGGCGTATCTCGCCTCTGTTCCTCGCATCGATCCGGAAACGGCGGAGGTGATCGCTCGGCGAAGCGACGCGCCAGGGAGCGGTCATCGGCGTGCGGCTCGCCGAGACGGTGGATGACGAGGACGCGACGCCATGGGCGCGACTCGCCTTCTCGGAAGCCAAAGCTGGTCGCCCATCACGGAGCCGCTCCCGCCCAAGGTACGCGCCGTCCTCGCGCAGAAGCTGTTCGTCGAGAAGGCGGGCCTGCCGTCGCCGCTGATCAACCAGATCAAGCGGCTCGCGGCGTTTCAGAATCCGGAGTTCTACAAGAAACAGAGCATGCGCCTCTCGACGGCGACGACGCCGCGCGTGATCGCGTGCGCCGAGGATCTGCCGCAGCACGTGGGCCTGCCCCGGGGATGCCGGACCGAGCTCGAGGCGCTGCTGCGCGAGCACGGTGTCGCCCTCGACATCGCCGACGAGCGCGTGGCCGACGGATCGCTCGGGTTCCGATTCCGGGGCAAGCTGACGCCGGTCCAGGAGAAGGCAGCGAGCACGCTTCTCGCGCACGACATCGGCGTCTTCGTCGCGCCGCCGGGTGTCGGCAAGACCGTCGTCGGCACCTACCTCGTGGCCGAGCGCGGCTGCAGCACGCTGGTCCTGGTCCACCGGCGTCCGCTCCTCGATCAGTGGCTGGCGCAGCTCGCGCTGTTCCTCGGGATCGAACCGAAGGAGATCGGGCAGATCGGGGCCGGCAAGAAGACCGGGAACGGCCGGCTCGACGTAGCCATGATCCAGAGCCTCGTTCGTAAGGAGAAGGTCGAGGATGTGGTCGCCGGCTACGGGCAGGTGATCGTGGACGAGTGCCACCACGTGCCCGCCGTCTCGTTCGAGCGCGTGCTAGCCGAGGTGAAGGCCCGCTACGTCGTCGGTCTCACGGCAACCCCGCAGCGGCGCGACGGGCAACATCCGATCACCGAGATGCAGCTCGGGCCCGTCCGCTTCGCGGTCGATCCGAAGAGCCAGGCAGCGCAGCGCCCCTTCGCACACAAGCTCGTCGCGCGCGAGACCGGCTTCAAGATGTCGAGCGAGGGCACGCCCAGCATCCAGGAGCTGTACGCGGCGCTTGCGGCCGACGAGAAGCGCAACCGGCTCATCCTCGACGACGTCATCCATGCCCTCGAGGAGGGTCGCTCGCCGATCCTGCTGACCGAGCGGAAGGACCATCTCGAGTTCTTCGCCGCCAAGCTGGAGAGGTTCGCGCGGCACCTCGTCGTGCTCCAAGGCGGCATGAGCGCCAAAGTGCGGCGCGGGGTCAAGGAGCGGCTCGCTGCCATTCCCGATCGCGAGGAGAGGCTCATCCTCGCGACCGGCCGATACATCGGCGAGGGGTTCGACGACGCGCGACTCGACACGCTCTTTCTGGCACTGCCCGTGTCGTGGAAGGGGACACTCATCCAGTACACCGGCCGTCTTCACCGTCTTCATCCAGGCAAGACCGAGGTCCGCATCTTCGACTACGTCGACCGCGAGGTTCCGATGCTGCTCCGGATGTTCGAGAAGCGGCTGCGTGGATACCGCGCGATCGGCTACGCGCGGGGCGAGGCGCCGCTCGGCTACGCGGAGCCTGGAGACGCTGTCATCGTCGAGTACGACCAGGATGTCCTGCGATCGCTGAAGGAGATGGAGACTTCACATGAGAGCCACGAAGCGAAGCAATCCGTGCCTTCCCCGCATCAGCAAGGCGCGGCTCGAGGAGATGATCGAGCAGGCGACCGTGGACGCCTACGGCGAGTCGGAGCAGACGACGGGCTGGTTTACGATGATCGACGAGAACCTGGCCGTGCCGTTCGAGACGACGGTGCTCGAGGTGCCGGTCACCGTCGAACGTGTCGACCTGAACGCGAGCGAGCAGATCCTCGCCATCTGCAGGCGTGGTCGCGATCGGCAGGCGCTTCCCATCCTTGATCTCCCGCTGCCGACGCCGCCGCCGGACGGCGCGGAGTGGATCGAAGCGTACCGTCATTGGCGTGGAGAAGGATGAACGACATGCGCAAGAAGAAGCTCTCGCAGAACCTCCAGGACTGGGTCGAGGCGCGAAAGCGCCATCACCTATCGCACGCGCACGTGCAGATGGCGCGCGAGCTCGGGGTGAACCCGAGGAAGCTCGGCAAGCTCGACAACCACGACCAGGAGCCGTGGAAGGCGCCGCTGCCGCAGTTCATCGAGGACCTCTACTTCACGAGGTTCGGCAGGGAGCGGCCCGAGGTCGTGATGTCGATCGAGGAACGGGCGCGCGCGCAGCACGCGAAGAAGGCGGCGCGGAATGAAGCACGGCGCCGCGCCCGTAAGGAGGGAGGCGATCGACCTCCGGGAGGACTGCAGTGAGCGAGTACCAGTACTACGAGTTCCAGGCGATCGACCGGCCGCTGACCGACAAGGAGATGGCGGAGCTGCGCTCGTACTCGACGCGGGCGCGCATCACGCCGCTGAGCTTCGTCAACGACTACTCCTGGGGCAGCTTCAAGGGCGACGAGGACGCCTGGATGGAGAGGTACTTCGACGCGTTCCTCTACCTCGCGAACTGGGGGACGCACGTCCTGAAGCTGCGCCTGCCGGCGTGTCTCCTCGATGCGAAGACCGCCCGCTCGTACTGCGCTGGCGAGCGAGCGTCGGTTCGCGAGAGAAACGGGAAGGTAATCCTCACGTTCGCCTCCGAAGACGAGGAAGGAGGCGATTGGGTCGAAGGCGGCGGCCACCTCTCGTCGCTGATCTCGGTGCGGGCCGAGCTTGGCCGCGGCGATCTCCGCGCCCTCTACCTCGGCTGGCTCCTGTGCGCGCAGAACGGTGACCTCGACGACGACGACCTCGAGCCGCCCGTGCCTCCCGGCCTCGCACAGCTCAGCGCCTCACTAGAGAGCCTCGCCGAGTTCCTCCGGATCGACCCAGATCTCGTGGGCACCGCGGCCACGGCGAGCCCGCCGCTGGCCGTCGCCGAGCCAAAGCTCGCGGACGTCCGCGCCTGGCTCGGGAAGCTGCCCTCCGACGAGAAGGACGAGATGCTCGCGCGGGTAGTCGCGGGCGACGCGGCGGTCGCGAGCGAGATCATCCAGCGCATGCGGAGTGGCGCCGCCGCCGACAAGGCGTCGCCCAGGCGGCGAACCGTCGCGGAGCTTCTCCGGGAAACCGAGGACACCGCGGGCGAGCGGCGCCGCGCGGAAGCGGAGAAGGCGGCCAAAGAGAAGGCCCGACGCGAGCGCGAGGCAGCGGCCGCGAGGCTCAAGCATCTCGACAAGCTCGCAGGAACGGAGCCAGCGCTCTGGAAGCGTGTGGTCGAGCTGGTCGCCACCAAGCAACCGAAGCGTTACGACGAGGCGGTTGTACTCCTCACGGATCTTCGCGACCTCGCGGTGCGCAAGGATGGGGATGCCTTCCGCTGCCGGCTCGAGGCGCTGCGTGTCGAGCACGCCCGGAAGCCCACGCTGATCGAGCGGCTGCAGAAGGCCGGCCTGTGACGCTCTCCACCTGTTCAGCACAGCCCGCGGTCAGCAGGTTCGGATCGATTTCACTCGGTCCGACACACTCGGTGCCCCTGGCGGAACACTTTCGCCGAGCGGTTCATCGGCAGCATCCGCCGCGAGTGCCTCGATCAACTCGTCGTCCTTAACGAGCGGCTGCCCGTACTCTCCGCACCGACCGTTACGGGTAATTTGGTGCGCCAGTGGTGCGAAGCGCACCCCAACCTGAAAAGACGAAGGCCGCGACCCCTCAATTTCCATGAGGAATCGCGGCCTTGAGTCGGGGAGACAGGATTCGAACCTGCGACCCCTTGGTCCCGAACCATGCCGATCGCACTTCGCCGCGAGGTCACCCCGCTCGCGCTGGTGATGGCTTGGTACACTTGGTACACCGAAGCGGTCGCATCGGGTCGTATCGCGGTCGTAAACGGGCGCATCCTCCGGCTCAACCCTGCGGTTCTTAGTCCGTTTCCATCTGTTTGGGTCCGTTTGCGTCCGTTTTCGACCTGCCTGGCCGAGGGTTCGATTCCCGGCGCCTCCACTCACAACCCCGCGGCGACGCGGGGTTTTTCTTTGTGGTGTACCAAGGGCGCCGGGAAACTGACCCGGGGCGTTCACGCAAGCTCGCGAAAGTACGCGCGCCGGGCTTGGTACACTTGGTACACGCGGCGACCGCACCCGATGCAGCCGTTTTCGTCCGTTTTTCGCCAGCCCGGGACGGGCGACACCGAAGCTCAATGCGCCGGGTCGCGAGCCGCTTTGATCGCCCGCATCGGCAGCCACATCGTGGTGGGCCGCGGCCGCGCTTCCGATTCCCCCTCGATCGCAACGAAGGGCGTGAACCCGTACTTCGCGTAGAACTCGATGGCGCCGGCCTTGGCGTCCACTACGACGCCGGAGCAGCCGACCTCGTCCGCCATCTTGACTGAGAGTCCGAGAACGAATCGGCGGAGCTGCGCCCCGACGCCGGCTCCGCGCGCCGTCTCGTCGACCGCCAGGCGAGCGAGCCCGAGCACCGGCACCGGGTAGCGCGGCAGCCTCTTGCGGTCACGTTCGGGCAGGTCCTCTATGTCGATGTGCCGCGGTGCGACCGTCGCGAACCCGAGGACGCGCCCCGCGTCGACCGCCACGTATGTCACTCCGAGGTGATGACGGAACTGGTTCTGTCCCGCGTAGCGGTGGAAGAACAGGTCGAGCGCTTCGTCGCCGGAGTGAAATGCGGCGCGGTCGTCCGTCGCGAGGAGAGCCCTAATCTCCATCGCGCATCAGGTCGCGAAGCGCCGGCGTGGGCTCGGCCGACTCCGCAGCGCGCAGGAGCTCCGTTCCGGTCTTGCGAGACACGACCAACCGCGGACGCACGATGTACTCGGCCGGTAGCTCCTCGAGTGCCTGCAGGTGATGGAGGAGCGCCTGCTCGATCAGGTGCCCCTTCTTCACTCCAGCCCGCCGGACGTAGCGCTCCATGGCCTGGCGGGTCGTTTCGGAGATCTGGGCCGAGATTTGCGTTTCCTTCATGATCGATTCCCGAATGGAAATCTACATTTCTGTAGACACGACGTCAAGCGAACCTGCGACCCCTTGGCCCCGAACGGCCAGGCGATTCGCGGTCACGGTGCCGCCAGCAGCTCGATCGCCTCGACCGCGAACGCGAGGTCGGAATCGGTGCAGCCGAGCGTCACGTTTCCGGGACCGCTCGTCGGCGTCGTCTTGTGCCAGGAGGCGGCTCCGCCGTCCGCCCCGCCGTCGTTTTGCTGATAGTCGATCGTGGTGAGGGCGTTCGCGGTGAAGTCATGGTACGTGTCGCCGCCCTGCGAGATGCCGACGATCTGCGAGCTCGCGGCCTGCGCGTTGATCGTGACGGTGTAGGTTCCCGAGATGTTGGCACCGACGTCGCTCATCGGCGAGTGATGGTCCGCGACCGCACCGATGCCGCTCACGCCCGAGTAGGAATACACGCAGAGGATCGACGTGCTCGCGTCACCGACGTTCGACCGGGCCGCGTTGACCTGCACGCTCGTCAGCCCGCCCGCCGCGGTCGCGGTCCAGATCTCCGCCGTCCAGTGGATCGACGCGTCGTTGGGCCACGTTCGCCGCGTCCACGTCGTCGCGCCGCTCGGCGCCCCGCCCACCCAGGTCACGCTCAGAGGATAGGGGTCGTTCGCGGGTGTGTAGAACGAGACCGTGGCGACGTACGCCCGAGGGCCGGAGGTCGTGAACGGGCCGATCGTCATGCTCGCCGTGGTCGTGTTGTTGATCCACGCGCATTTCGGGAAGCCCGCGTCGAGGACGGGCGCGGTCGCGCCGCCGCCGGCGGTTCCGCTACCACACGCGGCGGCAACCGTCACCGACGCGAGCGCAGCGAGAGCACCCCATGCCGTCTTGCTCATGACTCGCCCCCGATGTTCGCCCCCGCCCTGTCCGGGCCGGGCCTGCGGACGCGATGATGCGTCCTCTCTTATCCCGAACCGAGGCAACGCGTACGCGCATCCCCCCATCATTCGCATGTTCGCGTTGGGAACGGTCAGAGTCTCCTCGCCCACTCCGGCCGCAGCGAGATCGCGCCGGCGAGGGCTCGGTCCACGGTCGCGACGATCCGGTCGCGGTCGCGCGGCAGGCGTCCCTCCAGCGGCAGGTAGTTGGACGCGTGGTTGGTCCGGAAGATGGCGGCCGTCGGATGGGAGGCGGCGACGACGGTTCGCAGCTCCTGCAGCATCTGCCCTATCGAGGGCAGCTCGAACTGCCCGCGCGCGGCGAGCGTCGCGGTGGGCGTGCCGGGGACGACCGCCAGCGTCAGCACCGAGAGGAACTCGGGGTCCATCTCGGTGACGAGCCGCGCCGAGCCCTCGGCGTGCTCGCGCGAGCGATCGATCCCGCCGACCCCGAGCAGGAAGATGGCGGAGACCTTCATCCCCGCCGCGTGCGCCCGCTTCGCCGCCACGGCGTGCTCGGCGAACCCAGCCCCCTTGGCGATCCGCTGGAAGGTGACGTCGTCCCCCGTCTCCGGTCCGACATACAGGAGCGAGAGCCCCAGCTCGCGCAGCCGGCGCAGCTCGGCGTCGCTCTTCGCGGCGACGTTCAGGGCCGTGGCGTAGGCGCTGACGCGGCGCAGCCGCGGGAACGCCTCGCGGCACGCGAGGAGGAGCGGCTCCCAGTGGCCGAGCTCCATCGCGAGCGCGTCGCCGTCGGAGACGAAGACGCGCGTGACCTCCGCTCCGAGCTCGCGCCCGGCAAGCCGGACCTCCTCGATCAGCTCGTCGGCCGGCCGGACCCGGTACGACTTCTCCCGGTACATCGCGCAGTACGTGCAGTGGTTCCAGGAGCAGCCGACGGTCGCCTGGAGGATGAGCGACTCGGCCTCGCTGGGCGGGCGGAAGATGGTTCCCTCGTATCGCAAGCGGCGAACGGTAGCACCGGAAGCTCGCGCCGCGAGACGGGTTTGTCGTTTCGGCGGTCCCTCGGGGGGCGCCGCCGCGAGCGGGGCGCGTCCCGCGGCGCACGACCTTCGTCCCCGCCACCCGCTCGAGCGGATCGCGGAGGCGCACGAGCTGGTCGAGTCGGGTCGCGTGGTCGGGAACGTCATCGTCGACGTGAGGTGACGCGATCGACCACGCGATCGCAGGACGCGCGCGTCAGCGCGGTGACCTCGCATCGCTTTGATGTCGATCTCGTGGTCGGCAGAGTCGTAGGATCAACGACATGCAGACCGTCGCGCGTCTCCTCGTTGCAGCCGGGCTGATTCCGCTTGTCACCGCGTGTGCCCCGGCAAGAGCGGTGAACTCGCCTGTCGAATCCAACACGGCCCTCGTCTACGCCTACGTTGACCTCGGCAAGTCCCCATCGAGCTGGCAGCAGGCAACGATCCAGTGCAGAGACAAGAACGGGAAGGAGGACTGGTGGCGCGCCATGAGGATCGATGGCTCGCTCCTCTACGTCGAGAACGTTCCGATGGGGACCTGCTGGCTGCCCGCAGCAGTCGCCGTGGTGGCCCTCAGAGGTGACTACCACTACGACCTCGGGAAGACCGCCGAGACGAATCCCACGACGACCCGGATCTCTCGGTCGGGGGCAGTCTTCATGGGCGCCTATCGCTTCGAACCGAAAGGCGCCGATTCATTCCGTCTCGTGCCCATCAGGTCTCCTTCCGAGAAGGACGTGCTGAAGAAGCTTCGTGCCCATACCGACGGCACGCCCTGGAATCGGGTCGTCCAGCAGCGCCTTCGATCGCTCTGAACGCGGTCGCGCCTTCGACCGCGCGCGCATGCGGCTGTCCGACGATCGATCGATGTGAGCGCGAGCCGTCCGCAGCGCGTCATGACGCGCCGCTGCGATCGCCCGCGAACAGGGAAGTTCGGACCTGCGCCGCGCGGCCGCGCGTACTGGGAGCGGCCCGGTGTAGAGTCACGCCCTCGCGTAGTTCCCCGGCGGCCTCGTCCTGAGAGGCCGCTTCGTTTTCTCGAAGGACCGATCACAAGGAGAGAGATGAGCGAGAAGGAAGCCGGCATCGAGGTGCAGGGCAGAGTGGAAGAGTCGAGCGGCGGCATGTACCGCGTGAAGATCGATCAGGGCCCCACGGTCCTGGCGTATCCATCCGGAAAGATGAAGCGATTTCACATCCGCATCATCACGGGCGACCGGGTGAAGGTGGAGCTGTCGCCGTACGACCTGAGTCGCGGCCGCATCACCTATCGCGACAAGTAGCCTCGCCGGCGCCGCATCGCGGCGGCGCGAGCGCCCGGCCCCGGGGCCTTGGCCTTCACATCGCCGCCGCGAGCCGACTCCCCTGCTCGATGGCGCGCTTCGCGTCCAGCTCGGCGGCGACGTCCGCGCCGCCGATGAGGTGGACGCGGACGCCCGCCGCCCGGAGCGGCGCCTCGAGCTCGCGCAGCGGCTCCTGGCCAGCGCAGAGGACCACCGTGTCCACCTCGAGCACGCGCGGCCGCTGCCGCTTCTCGCCGAAGCTGATGGCGAGGCCGCGGTCGTCGATCCGCTCGTAGTTCACGCCGCCGAGCATCTCGACGCCCTTCCTCTTCAGGGCGGTCCGGTGGATCCACCCGGTCGTCTTCCCGAGCGCCGACCCAGGCTTCTTCGCCTTCCGCTGCAGGAGGTGGACCTCCCGTGCGGGCGGCGACGGTCGCGGCGCCACCACGCCGCCCCGCGACACGGCCGGATCGTCGACGCCCCACTCCCTCATCCACGCCGCGAGCTCCTCGCCCGGCGCGCTCGGCTCGTGAACGAGGAAAGTCGCGACATCGAAGCCGATGCCACCCGCGCCGATGATCGCGACCCGCTTCCCCACCGGCCTGCGGCGCAGGAGCACGTCCTGGTACGTGAGGACCTTGGGGTGGTCCTGGCCCGGGATGCCCGGATCGCGCGGGACCACGCCCGTCGCGAGGACGACCTCGTCGAAGCCGCCCGCCACGAGCGCCTCGGCGCCGGCCCGCGTCCCGAGATGGAGCCGGACGCCGGTGACCTCGATCCTGCGCCGGAAGTAGCGCAGCGTCTCCCGGAACTCCTCCTTCCCCGGGATCGCGACCGCCATGAGGAACTGGCCGCCCAGCTCCGGGCCGGCCTCGAACAGCTCGACCTCGTGCCCGCGCTCGGCGAGCACGGTGGCGCAGGAGAGGCCGGCGGGTCCGGCCCCCACGACCGCGATCCGCTTCCGCCGAGCGGCCGGCACGAACCGCAGCTCCGTCTCGCGGCAGGCGCGCGGGTTCACGAGGCACGAGCAGGTCCTGCGCTGGAAGATGTGGTCCAGGCACGCCTGGTTGCACGCGATGCAGGTGTTGATCTCGTCGGCGCGCCCCGCGGCGGCCTTCCGCACGAGGTCGGCATCGGCGAGCAGCGGCCGCGCCATCGACACGAGGTCGGCCGACCCCGCCGAGAGGATCCGCTCCGCCACCTCGGGGGTGTTGATGCGGTTCGTGGTGCAGAGCGGGATGGCGACCTCGCCCCGGAGCTTCCGCGTGACCCAGGCGAACGCCGCGCGTGGCACGCTCGTGGCGATCGTCGGGATCCGCGCCTCGTGCCAGCCGATGCCGGTGTTGAGGATCGTGGCGCCCGCCTTCTCGACGGCCTTCGCGAGCAGCACCACCTCCTCCCAGCTCGAGCCGGCGGGGAGGAGGTCCAGCATCGAGAGACGGTAGATCAGGATGAAGTCGGGCCCGACGGCGTCGCGAATGCGCGAGACGATCTCGACGGGCAGGCGCATCCGATTCTCGTAGCTCCCGCCCCACCGGTCGGTGCGGCGGTTGGTGTGGGCGGCGACGAACTGGTTGATGAAGTACCCCTCCGAGCCCATCACCTCCACTCCGTCGTACCCGGCCTCCCGCGCCAGCGAGGCGCAGCGGACGTACGCCCGGATCTGTCGCTCGACGCCCGCAGCGGAGAGCGCCCGGGGCGTGAAGGGGGTGATCGGCGACTTGATCCGCGACGGGGCCACCGAGAGCGGCGTCATGCCATAGCGACCGGCGTGCAGGATCTGCAGGGCGATCTTCCCGCCCTCGCCGTGCACGGCGTTGGTGATCGGACGGTGGGCGAGCGCGGCCCGGCGGCTCGCGAGCCGCGAGCCGAACGGCGAGAGCCAGCCCTCCACGTTCGGGGCGAAGCCGCCCGTCACCATGAGCCCGACGCCGCCACGCGCGCGCTCCGCGAAGTACGCGGCGAGTCGCGGGAAGTCTCTCCTCCGGTCCTCGAGCCCCGTGTGCATCGAGCCCATGAGGACGCGGTTCCGCAGCGTCGTGAATCCGAGGTCGAGCGGAGAGAGGAGGTGCGGGTAGGACGTGGACACGGTTTATCTCCGGAGGGCTCCGACCTTTGCGTCTTACCGCGGCTCGTGGCCGGCGGGAAGGTCCCCGCCACCCCGAGCTTCACCGCGGCGTAACCTTGGGGAGCCCGAAGAACTGACCTCCGCCGTGGGCTCTCGGTGGGTCACCTGCGCGCGCGGCGTGGTACAGACCTGGGAATGGCGTCCATCCGCCGCGAGAAGATCAGCGTGCTCGGCCGTCCGGCGACGGTTCATGCCGGGGGTACGGGCGAGCCGGTGGTCCTCGTTCACGGTGGGTGGGGCGGCGCAGCGAGCCACTGGGAGCGCGTGTGGGCGTCGATTGCGGACGGGTTCCGCGTGATCGCGCCCGAGCTGCCCGGGATCGGCGACCTGTCGCAGCCCGGGCTCGGCTCGATCGCAGCGTACGCGCGCTGGCTCGAGGGGCTCCTCGACGCGGCGGGGATCCGCTCCGCCGCGCTCGTCGGAAGCTCTCTCGGCGCCGCGGCGGTGTGGACGCTCGCGGCCCGCGCCCGCGCCCGCTGCCGCGCGCTGGTGCTCGTCGACGGCATGCCCATGCCGCGCTCGGGGCGGATCGTGCGGACGCTCGGGCGCATCCGGTTCAGCCGCGCCGTGATGCGACGCGCCTTCCTGTGGAGCACCTTCAGCCCGCGCGCGCGCGCGCGGGCGTTCGCGTTCCCGGAGCGGCTCCCTCCTGGGCTCTCCCGGATCTTCGACGACCCTTCCCCTCCGCAGCTCGACGCGATCCTGGACGTGCTCGTGCACGGGGGCGACGAGGCACGTCCTGCGGCGACGCCGCTCCTGGTGTGGGGCGATCGCGATCGCTTGCCCGCGAGCGATGCCCGGGCCGCGCGGCGGCTCCTCGCCACGCTTCCCGGGGCCCGCCTCGCGTTCGTCCCCGACGCGGGTCACCTCCCCCAGGTCGAGAACCCCGGGGCGTTCCTCGCCGCGCTTCTCCCGTTCCTGGACGAGCGGCTCGCGGCGAGCCCGCCGGCGCCCGCCTGACGCGGCCGTGTGCGCCAGCCACCCGCTCCAGGGGTCGGTTCCCGGGCGGCGCGGCCACCGGCGCGCCGCGGCAACGCTCGTGGTAGAACTCGGCGTTTCGGAGGACTCCCATGGGCGTCGAAACGAAGGCGATCAAGATCGGCATCCTCGGGCTCGGGAACATCGGCGCGGGACGGTGGAGATCCTCCGCAGGAACGGCGCGCTCATCGAGCGGCGCCTCGGGCGTGCCGTTCGAGCTGGCGCGGGCCGCCGATCGCGATCCGTCGCGCGCGCAGAAGCTCGGGCTTCGCGCCCGGCGTCTTCACGACGGACGCCGAAGACGGTCGTGCAGCGACCCCGAGGTACAGGTGGTGGTCGAGCTGATCGGCGGCATCGAGCCCGCCCGTTCGCTCATCCTCGCCGCGATGGAGAACGGGAAGCACGTCGTCACCGCCAACAAGGCGCTCCTCTCGACGCACTGGGAGGAGCTCGTCACGAAGGCGGAGCAGAAGCGGGTCTCGCCTCGGCTTCGAGGGGAGCGTCGCCGGCGGCATCCCGCTCATCCACTCGATCCGGCGCGGCCTCGTCGCCAACCGGATCCGGCGCGTCACCGGGATCATCAACGGGACCTGCAACTACATCCTCACGCGCATGGCGCGTGAGCGGAAGCCGTTCGCGGAGATCCTCGCCGACGCGCAGGCGCACGGGTTCGCCGAGGCGAATCCGGCGCTCGACGTGGACGGGATCGACGCTGCCCAGAAGCTCGCGATCCTCGTCGACCTCTGCTTCGACCTGACCGTCGGGCCGGACGCGATCGCGCGCACCGGCATCACGGCGGTCACGCCGCTCGACCTCGCCACCGCGGAGGAGCTCGGGTTCCGGATGAAGCTCCTCTGCTCCGCCTCGAGCGAGGAGGGCCTGGTCGAGGCCTGGGTGCACCCCGCCCTCGTCCCCCTCTCGCACCCGCTCGCGGCGGTCGACGGCGTCTTCAACGCGGTGTACCTCGAGGACGACAACCTCGGACCGTCGCTGTACT
Organism: uncultured delta proteobacterium; assembly: GCA_963721145.1. Lineage (GTDB taxonomy): Bacteria > Myxococcota > Myxococcia > Myxococcales > Anaeromyxobacteraceae > Anaeromyxobacter. Next base: position 385,998 of record CAVRIC010000003.1, read on the forward strand.
TCGGGCGCGGGGCCGGGGCCCTCCCGACCGGCAGCGCCGTCCTCGCGGACGTCGTCTCCGCCGCGCGCGACATCCTCTCCGGCGCCGTCTCGCGGATGCCCGCGAGCGGCGCGCGGATCCGCACCGGCGAGCGCGGGCGGCTGCGCCCCGCCGGCGAGGCCCGCAGCGAGTTCTACCTGCGGGTCACCGCCCTCGACCGGCCGGGCGTGCTCTCGGCGGTCACCGGGGTCATCGGCCGGCACGGCGTCTCGATCGAGTCGGTGATCCAGCGCGGCCGCGCCGGTGCTCAGGAGGAGGCGGTCCCGATCCTGATCGTGACGCACGACGCGACGTACGCCGAGATGAGCGCCGCGCTCGCCGAGCTCGACGCGTTGCCGGTCGTGAAGAAGGGGAGCTTCCTCGCCCGGATGATCCCCGGTCCGGCGACGCCGTAGCTTCGCGTCACCGACCGGCGTGCGTAGGACGGTCAGGCGCGGCGAGCGCCCGCAGCTCGCCGTGCGCGTAGGCGTCGCTCGCGACCTGGTAGTAGCTCACGGCCTCGTCGAGCAGGTGCTGCCCGCGCGCGTCGAGCGGCCGCACCTCCCCGGTGACGGCATCCACCAGGCGCCAGCGCTGGTTGGGCTTCAGCTCCACCACGATCCCGTCCTCGTACAGACCGACGGTCTGGTAGTTGGCCATCAGCGCGCGCGGGTGGGCCGCGCCGTCCCGCAGGATGTCGTGACCGAAGAACTTCGAGCGGTAGCTGAACCCGAGCAGGCCGAAGATGGTGGGGGCGACGTCGATCTGCGACGCGATCGTGTCGACGCGCCCGGGCTGGACGTGGCCCGGCGCGTAGACCACGAGGGGGATGTGGTAGTTCTCGATCGGCAGGTCGGTCCGGCCGCGGCCCCGGTGCGTGTGGTCCGCGACGATGACGAAGACCGTGTCGTCGAACCAGGGCCGCTTGCGCGCCTCGTCGATGAAGTGGCCGATCGCCCAGTCGGTGTACTTCACGCCGCCGTCGCGGCCCGTCTTGGACGGGATGTCGATCCGTCCCTCCGGATACGTGAACGGACGGTGGTTCGAGGTGGTCATCACGTGCGCGAAGAAGTGCTTGCCGGCCGCGTGGCGGCGGTCGATCTCGCGGATCGCGAGATCGAACAGGTCCTCGTCGGCCACCCCCCAGATGTTCTGGTAGTGGATCTGGCTCGCGTCGAGCGCGGTGCGATCCACGACGGTGTAGCCGTTCCCACCGAAGAACGCGTTCATGTTGTCGAAGTACCCGTACCCTCCGTACAGGAACAGCGACTCGTACCCCTTCTCGCGGAATACCTCTCCCGCGGTGAACAGGTTCGCGTTGCCGGGCCGCTTCACGATCGAGTGGCCCGGGGTGGGCGGGATCGAGAGCGCGAGCGCCTCGAGCCCGCGGACGGTCCGGGTCCCGGTGGCGTACAGGTGCGTGAAGAGCAGCCCTTCCGCGGAGAGCCGATCGAGGTTCGGCGTGAGCCGGTGCGGGTCGCCGAACGAGCCCAGGAACTCGGCCGAGAGGCTCTCGACCGACACGAGGACCACGTTCAGCCGCTGCTCCGGCGCCGCGCTCCGCACCTCTCGCTCGAACGGGCGCCGGGACGACGGCTCCGGCCGCGGCGCGAGGTCCTCGCCGAGCTCGGCCCGGGCACGATCCGGCGACATCGTCCGGTAGAAGCGATCGTACTCGATCTCGTTCTGCCAGAAGGCGTGAGCGAAATCGAAGTACCCGTTGCCGGCCAGCTCGTTCGCGTGCCCGTTCCCGGAGAAGTCCTGGAATCGCGCGTCGAGGACCGCGTACGAGAGCGCCGGTGCGAGCAGCCACGCGAGCGCGACGGCGCGCGGGGGGCGGCCGACGCCGGGCACCAGCGCCCGCCGGCCCCCCGTCACGAGCGTCGCCCAGAGCACGAGCGCGGTCACCGCCATCCCCGCGAAGATCGGGCCGATGGCGTACGACTCGCGGATGTTCCCGATCACCTCGTTCGTGTAGACGAGGTAGTCCACCGCGATGAAGTTGAAGCGGGCGTCGAACTCGTTCCAGAAGACCAGCTCCGCAGCCGCGACGAAGCCCATCAGCGCGGCGAACGGCAGGAGCAGCGCCGAGAGCACGTGGCGCAGCCCGCGCTCGAGCCGCGCCGGCCACGCCCAGAGCAGCAGCGCGATCGGCGCGCAGAGGTAGGTCGCCACGCCGACGTCGAACAGGAACCCGATGACGAGCGCCGGGACGATCCGCCATGGCACGAAGACGGAGAGATCTCCCTCGAAGATCGCGAGGGCGATCCGGACGAGACCGTTGAACGAGACGAAGACGAGCAGCACCGCCCCGAGTGCGCGCAGCCGGCCGGGGAAGAGCGTCCGGCCTGCCGCCGCCATCCATCTTCTCAGCATCTCGTCTCTCGGCCTCCGCCGCGCGGACGCGCCGCGCGGACCGTCTCGTAGAGCTTGCGGTTCTTTGCCGCACACTGACAGGAGACCGCCCCGACCTCAAGGAGGGGCCACCCCCACCTGGAGCGCGCCGGCTGTTGCGATCGGGTCGACCCCGCTGTAGCTTCCCGCCCCCTTCGGAGGTTCGGTGGAGCCCATCGTCAGCTCGTTCGTGCTGGTCGCGCTCAGCGAGATGGGGACAAGACCCAGCTCCTCGCGTTCTCGCTCGCGACGAGATACCGGCGGCCGTGGGTCGTCATGGCGGGCATCCTCGCCGCCACCGTTCTCAACCACGCCCTCGCCTCCACCGCGGGGACCTGGATCTCGGAGCACGTGCCGGCGAGGGTGATGGCCGGGATCCTGGCTGCCACGTTCATCGCGTTCGGCCTCTGGACCCTCAAGCCGGACACGCTCGAGGACGAGCGCGGCGCCGCCCGCTTCGGTCCGTTCGTGACGACGGCCTTCCTCTTCTTCCTGGCGGAGATGGGGACAAGACCCAGCTCGCCACGGTCGCGCTCGCGGCGCGCTACCGGTCCGTCCTCCTCGTGACGGTGGGCACCACCGTCGGCATGCTCGCCTCCGACGGCCTCGCCGTGTTCCTGGGGGAGAAGCTCGCCGGACGCGTGTCGATGCGGTGGATGCGGTACGTGGCTGCCACCGTGTTCTTCGCGTTCGGCGCGGCCTCGCTCTGGGGAACCTTCCCCGCCTCGTCCTGACGCGCGGCCGGATCAGTCGAACACGCTCGCGGGGAGCGCCGGCGACCCGGGATTCGTCCGGGCGTGGACGTCGAGCAGCGTCTCGACCGCGCGCCGGCCGGACTCGCCGAGATCGAGCGAGTGCTCGTTCACGTACAGCTCGATGTGCTGCCGCATGACCGCGTCGTCCATCTCCTGCGCGTGCCTCCGGACGTAGGCGCTGATCGCCGGGCGCCGCGCGAGCGCGTGCTCCGCGCTGCTCCGGACGAGCCGGTTCAGCGCGCTGCGCACCGAGCCGTCGAGCGTCCTCCGCGCCACGATGGCTCCGAGCGGCACGGGCGCGCGCGTGGCGCGCTCCCAGTGCTCGCCCAGGTCGAGCACCTTCACGAGCCCCTTCGCCGCGTAGGTGAACCGGCTCTCGTGGATGATGACGCCCGCGTCTACCGCTCCGGCGAGGATCGCGTCCTCGATCGCGGAGAAGACCATGAACTCCTTGCGGGCCGCCCCTGGATACGCGAGCGAGAAGAGGAGATGAGCGGTGGTGTGGCGGCCGGGGATGGCGACGCTCGCGGATTCGGGACGGAACGCGCCGAGTCCGGGCCTCGCCACGAGCAGCGGGCCGACGCCGTGCCCGAGCGCTCCGCCCGCTCCGAGCACGACATAGCGCCGTGCCACGGCGGGGAGCACCCCGTAGCTGATCTTGCTGACGTCGAGCCGGCCCTCCAGCGCCCACGCGTTCAGCGTCTCCACGTCCTCGTGGGCCACCTCGAAGCGGAGGTCGCCCGTGTCGAGCGCACCGTTCACGAGGGCGTCGAAGATGAACGTGTCGTTCGGGCAGGGTGAGATGCCGAGCGTGAGCTTCATCGGGATCGCGCCGTCCGGGGCGCGCCGCGCATCATACACGCCGGGCGCCACCGCCGAGCCGGACGAGCGCTGGTCCCTCGGGCGGCAGGTTCCGGTACGATGCGACCCTCGGGCAGCCCACGCGCTCCCGCACCCATGACCGACTCCTTCCTCCAGGACATCACCCACACGATCCAGCTCGCGGTCGCGCCGGTGTTCCTGCTCACCGCGCTCGGGACGACGCTGTCGGTCTTCACGACCCGGCTCGCCCGGATCGTCGACCGCGCCCGTCGGGTCGAGGCGCGGCTCCCCGGCGAGGAGGGCGCCGCGCGCGACGCGACGGTCCGGGAGCTGCGCATGCTCGAGGCCCGGGCCCGGCTCATCCACTGGGCGCTCACGCTCGGAACGAGCGCGGCGCTGCTCGTGTGCCTGCTCATCGCGGTCGCGTTCGTGGGGTACCTGTTCGCGGCGCGCGCCGCCACCGTGATGGCGGTCCTCTTCGTCGCTGCCATGGCGGCCTACGTGGGCGCGCTGGTCTGCTTCCTGCGCGAGATCTTCGCGGCGATCGCCACGATGCGCTTCGCGCTGCCGCCCGAGGTCCGGAGCGGTCACCCGCCGCCGCCGGCCGGCTAGACCGTGCTGGATCGAGCGGGCCGCAGCGCGACGTAGACCCCTTCGTACGTCCCGGCCTTCCCGGAGCCCGCCTCGATCGTCCCCCGCACGTGGATGCGCGCGCGGCCATGGCGTCCGAGCGTCGCGAGGAAGCGGTCCCATTCCGCCGCCGGTGGGAGCGTGGCGGTCGCGGCGAAGTCGCCGTCCACCGGCTCGTCGAAGTCGATCTCGCTGCGCTGGATGACGAGCGTCGCGTCGGCCCCCCGCTCGCGAAGCTTCAGGTACAGCAGGGTCCAGCCGGCGAGGATCGCGACCGCGGACAGGCTGCCGCCGAACGCGGTGCTCCGGTGATTCAGGTTCGGGGCGAGGGGCGCCGCCAGCCGGACCGTCGCTCCGTCGTAGCCTTGCACCACCGCGCCGAGCTCGCGCGTGATGGGGATCTGCTCGTGGAGGTATCGCGTCACGTCGTCGTGCATCAGGGAAGCCCGAGCGGACGCTGCGCCGCGCGCCCTCGGTGGGGCATTGTAGCGCCAGCGCCGGACCGCGCCGCCGAATCGGCTGGGCCGGCGGCCGTCGTGCGAACGCGAGGGACCGAGCGCTGACGCGCTGCCGATCGCGCCGTCAGAACCGACGGAAGCCGTTCCCCCCCGCCGGGCCGTGGAGTACGCCCGCCGGCCCGCGCTTCGCGGACTCGGGGAGCGCCGGCACGTCGAGCCGCGTGTCTGCCGGACGCCGCAGCGGCGGGGGTGCCGTCCCGCGCGGCGTCGCTTCGCCGAGGCGGAAGAACTCGACCAGTTCCCGCAGCGACTGCGCCTGACTCGCCATCACCTGTGCGGTGGAGGAGAGCTGCTCGGCGGCGGCGGCATTCTGCTGGGTGACCCTGTCCACCGACCCCATGGCGCGGGTGATCTGGGTGACGGTCGTGGACTGCTCCTGCGACGCGGCTGCGACCTCCTGGACGAGGCCCACGGCTTTCTGTATCGAGGGAACGAGCGCATCGAGGAGCTTCCCGGACCGATCCGCCACGCCGACGCTCGTGCTCGCCTCGGCCGCGATCTCCTTCGCCGCCTTCTGGCTCCGCTCCGCGAGCTTTCGGACCTCCGACGCGACCACCGCGAACCCGCGCCCCTGCTCGCCGGCGCGCGCGGCCTCGATCGCCGCGTTCAGGGCGAGCAGGTTCGTCTGGTACGCGATCTCCTCGACGATGCCGATCTTCTCGGCGATGCGCTTCATCGCGACGACGCTCTCGTTGACCGCGCGGCCACTCTCCGCCGCCTCGGCCGCCCCCCTCCGCGACATCTCCTCCATCGCGCTGCTGTTGGTGGCGTTCTGCGAGATCGACGCGGCGATCTCCTCGAGCGCGCTCGTGGTCTCCTCGACGCTGGCCGCCTGCTCGCCGGTTCCCTGGGTGAGCGTCTCCGAGGCGGAGGACACCTGACCCGACGCCGACCCGATCGCGTCCGCACCCGACTTCACCTGCCGGATCACGTCGCGCAGCCGCTCGGCCATCCGGCGGATCGCCTCGAGCGCCTGGTTCACCTCGTCCGCGCCCGTCGCGCCGACGTCCACGGTCAGATCGCCCGCCCCGATCGCCTCCGCGGCGCGCACGATCCGCCGGATGGGGCGAAGCATCCGGCCGATGCCGATCCACGACAGGGCGAACAGCACGGCGACGGCCGCGACGCTGACGCCCACGAGCACCCGCAGGAGCCGGTTCACGGCCGCGTACTTGTGCGTCTCGTCGACCGCATAGCCGACGTACCACCCCCACGGCGCGAAGTGGCCGTACGGCATCCAGTAGTCCCGCCCGCCCTCCGCGAAGCGTGCGATCCCGGCGCCGCGCTTGGCGACGACGTCCTTGACCCATGCCCGGCCGCCCAGGTCGGTGGTGCCTCCGGCGAGCTTCGGCCGGAGGAGGGCCTTACCCTCGCCGTCCACGATGACGAGCTGCACCTCGTCCGTCCCGACCTGCTCGGCCAGCTCGCCGAGGACCTCCTTCTGCGCGCCGTGGACGTACGACTCCACGTCCGCGAGCGCCGAGGCCACGAGGTTCGCTTGCGCACCCTCGATGCGCCTGAGCACGGTCGCGAGCTTCTCCTGGTACAGGGCGTCGTCCTTCTCGTTCACGATCTGCGAGACGGACGCGTACAGGATCGCGAGGACGACGACGAAGAACGTCGCCGCCTGGAGCGACTGCGAGATGCTGCCTCTCGTCCGGATCTTCATGCGCCCCCCTCGTCGCTACCTGAGGACCTGTGCGTTCTTGAGGAGCGCGGGCTTGAAGGTGATGCCCGCCTGGCTGGCCAGCTTCACGTTCAGGATCGTCTTGCCGAGCTTGTTCTGGGCGATCGGGATGTCGGTCGGCTTCTTCCCGCGCAGGATCTCGAGCGCCGCCTTCGCGGCGAAGACCCCCTGCTCCTCGGCGACCTTCACGATCCCGAGCATCGCGTACGGCATCATCCAGTCGTAGACGCTGCCGGTCGGGACCCGCGCGTTGGCGGCCGCGAACGCCACGGCCTCGTCCGCGTTCCAGTCCATGATGCCTGCGTTGTTGCCGATGAAGATGAGGTCCACCTCCCCCTGCATCCTGCCGAACGCCTCGTTCCACTGGGCGAGCGTCTTCACGTACTTCTCCACCGTGAACGGCCGCCCGGCCTGCTTCTTGAGGAACGGGAGGTCGATCCGCTCGGTCTCGTTGTCGGCGCTGAGATAGCCGATGCGGGTCCCCTTCGCGTACCCCTTCAGGTTCTCGAGCAGCTCCCTCGCGAGGGCGACCTCCACCATCCCGGTCGCGTTCTCGAACGGGGCGTACTTCGAGCTGTCCCAGTTCACGCCCAGGAAGACGAACGGGATCGCCGAGTCCTTGAAGTACTTCGCGTAGACGTACGACACGGCGTTGTCGTCCGCGACGATGACGACGTCGGGCTTCGCCGTCTCGATGAGCTTCTTCGCCTCGGCGCCCGCCTTGACCTTGAACGCCTCGTCGCCGTGGCGCTTCGTGTCCATCTCGTGGAACTGGAGCTTGACCCCGGTGCCTGCGAACACGCCCTTCGCTCCGGCCTCCACCGCCGCGGACCACTCGTACTCCGGGTGATATGAGTTGATGAACAGCACCTTCTTCCCGGCGACGCTCTGCGCCGCGGCGGAGGTCGTGGCGCAGATCAGCAGGGCTGCGGCCGCGGCGTGGATCGTCCTGGTCATCGGGTGGGTCCTTTCAGGGCTCCGGGGGCAGTCCTGGGTCAGTAGCAAGACCCGGCCCGCCACTTTCCCAGCGTCTTCACGCAGATCGCCCGGGGTCATCGCCGCACCAGGGTTCGGGTGGACAACCCGTCGCACCCTGAAGGGAAAGGAACGCTCACCACCGCCCCGCCGCCGGTGCCATCGCGCGCCCCGCACGTTCGGGCGCGCTCGGCGGCGCCTGTCGTCTCGGCGGCGTGCGAGTCAGCGGGCCTCGAGCCGCGAGCGGAGAATCGTCGTGCAGCCGCTCCTCGACGCGCGCGGCGAGCGCCTCGCCTGCGCGGCGAGCGGCCTCGTCGGCGCGACCCGACGTCCCCTTCGCCGTCTCGACGAACGTCACCACCGCGTCGAGCAGGCCGATGCTCACGACGCGCACCCTGGCGGAGAGCCGGACGACCATCCAGCCCTCGGCGGTCGCAGGGGGCGAAGCCTCCACGTCGATGGCGGCGGACAGGTCGTGGGGCGCACCCGCGGCGACGGCACGCATGCCGGTGGCGAGCACCGCGCGCGTGGCCGCGGCCGCGACCGGCGAGGCGGCCTCTCCGGTGGTCCGGATCGCGACGGCGACCGCGGCGAGCGCCTGCTCCGCCGCGCCGCGCGCATCCTCGGCACCCGCCGGAACGGGCGGCTCGGCGCCGGGATCGATCACCCGCAGGTCCTCCACGATCGCCGGCCGCCGGGCGGCGGCGGTCACGATGCGGTGCGCGATCCGGGCGCGCTCGAAGCGCGCCTTCTCGTCGCGCAGCCTCGCCGCCAGCCCGACGATCGCGCCGTCCACGTCGGCGAGACGGCGCCGGAGCACGTCCGCAGCGCGGCCGCGGTCGAGCACGGCGAGCGCGTGCGAGCGCCCTTCGGGATCCAGCCAGACCTCGGCGATCTCGACGCCCTCGAGCAGCTTCGCGCTCGCCGCCGTGACCTCCTGGCGTGCCGCCACCGACGCGACGCGCAGCTCGACGCCGCCCCGGCGCGCGCGCGCCTCCGTCTCCTCGACGTGCGCGGCGGCGACGACCCGGCTCTCGAAGAACGCGGCGATCCCGGCGCGGGCGCGCAGCTCCGCGGCTGCGCGCTCGTCCGCCGCGCCGACGGCCACGACGAAGCGGTCCCGCGGAAACGCGGCGGGCATGCCGTCCACCCAGTCGGGCCGGGCGACTGCGACGAGCACCAGCAGGGCCGCGGCGGAGCTCATCACCGGGCGGTTCGGACGTGGACGTACGTGCGGAAGCCGCGGACGATCTCGACCCCGTGCAGCGTCTCCTCCGCGTAGCTCGCCCCGGCGGCATCCAGGTACCGGACGTGCACGTCGTGGAGGCCCTCCGGCAGGTTCACGCGCGCCATCCGGATCTCCGCCGGGAGCGTGCTCCAGCCGCGGGTGTCGGCCTCCTCGAAGGCGCCGGCGGCGGAGAGCCCGGCCTTGGAGAGCGCCTGGTTGGTTCCGGCCGCCTCCGCGGCGGTGTACGCGCCGCCCTTCGCCGCAGCCCGCGCCCCGGCCCGCGCCTTGATGGCGGGCATCTCGTCGTCGAGCGTCTTCATGGTGATCGCGCCGATCGGCTCCGCGGCGACGGTCGCCGCCGAGCGGCCGCCGATCTCCAGGACCGACGCCTGGATCCGGTACGGCTGCTCGACGATGGTCGGGATCGCCACCGGCAGCTGGGCGAACTCCTCGTCCGAGTCGGACTTCGCCATCTCGCGGACCGTCCTCTTCCGGCCGACCGGCACCGAGGTGTGCTTCGTCCCGCGCACCGGGATCTTGCCGTTGTAGTGGAGGAACACGAGCTCGCCTTCGCCCGGCGCACGCGCGGCGAGGCCGAAGCGCGGCGCGGGGACGTCGTACTCGCGGGCGTACCGGGCGTAGGCCCGCTCCGCCGCGTCGCGCGAGATGCGGGCGTCGTCGTATCGACCGGCATCCTCGAAGAGCATCGCCGACAGGAGGTGGGCGAACCCATCGTCCCGGTACGCCTTCATCGAGACCCGCTCGCCCTGGCCTTCGAGGAAGGCCGTGACCTTCCTTGCCTCGACCACCGCGTCGTCGATCCGGTGCTGGTACGCGAAGTTGAGGGCGCGCAGCACGTACAGGAGGGCACGCTCGTTCGGCTCGCCCGCGTAGTCCTGGGTCGCGTCGTTCACCAGCACGGTGCCGGCGGCCTGCGAGAGGCTCTTCGTGTAGAGCTCCTCGATGCGCAGCTCCGCCTGGTCGAGGAGCTTGTCGCTCTCCTTGTAGTCGCGGGACGCGTGGAGCACGGCGGCCTTGTCCAGCCAGTACAGGACGCGGTCGCGCTCGCCGTACTTGGGCTCGCGGGCCTCGTCGATGGCCTGGACGGCGGCGGCGTACTGTCGCTCCTCGACGAGGTTGGACAGATGCTGCCGGTACGCGACCGAAGGCGGCGCGCAGGCGGCGAGGGCCGCGGCAGCGGCCAGCGAGATGCGGGGCAGACGGGACAAGGGCGGCCTCCTCTTCACCAGGTGACCCCGGCGCGGATGACGTTCTTCTTGATCTGCTTCTGGCCGTTCCAGACGATCTGGTTGGTCTTCATGTCGAGCAGCTTGAGATTGACCTGGTAGAAGACCAGCTTCTCGCCCGAGACCTCGTCCTGGATGGCGTTGATGCCCCCGGAGAGCACGTAGTCGGCGCCCTGCTCCTCGCCATGGGCCTTGCGCGTGGCATCGGAGGCGTTCGCGTCCTGATCGCGCCGCTCCTCGCGGACCTGCGTCCGCTCGTCCTTGCTGGCCACGAACGACACCTGCCCGGAGTTGATGAGCGCGCGCTGGAGCTCCTCGACGAACGTGTCGGTGTTGATGTGCTCCAGGCTCTGGTTGCGCACCGTCCCGACGATCACGGTGGGGGTGCGCTTCAGCCGCTGCTGCGCGGTGGGGAGCCACGGCCGTGCCAGGCTGTCGCCGATCATCTCCTCGGCGACGAGCCGAGCGTCAGTGTCGTTCCAGCGGCCGGAGAGGTCCTTCTGCTCCTTCACGTCCATGCGGTTGACCTGCACGGGAGCGCAGGCGAGCACGGTGAGGGCGGTGAGCGAGAAGACGACGGGGAGTCGCATGGAGGTCGCTCCGGGTCTCAGTACCAGACGGCGCCGACGGACGCGGTCATGAGGAGGGGAAGCTCGCCGACGGGGGGCAGGATGAAGAGGCGCACCTTGAGGCGCGCCTTCTTGCCCATCTTCGACGCCATCGCCTTGAGCGACCCGCTCTCGAAGTTCAAGGCGAAGCCGGTGGCGTTGAAGCTCGTGGTCGTCGTCGCGGTCCCGCTCTCGTCGGTCAAGGTGTTCGACTGGTAGCTCGGGGCCCACTCCGCGCCGATGGCGAACCCGGACCAGTCGTTCGGCGAGTCGAACGAGCCGAACGCCCGCATGAACCCGAGCGTCCCGACGAGCGTCATCGTGGTCATCGACGCGGACTGCGGGCCGCCGATGCAGCCAACGTACGGGGCGCACGTCACCGGGATGTTGATCGTGACGCCGAGGACGCCCAGGTCCATCCCCGCGCCCAGCTTGAAGGCGGTCCAGTTCCGGTCGCGCGTCTCGTACTTCGGCGGGGTGAGGCTCAGGAGCGAGACCCGGAACCCGCCGTTCACGCCGACACCCGACATGTACGCGCCGGCTCCCAACTGCTGCGACAGGTCCTTGTACATGATCGTCATGCCGGCGTTCGCCTCGTACGAGCCGATCTCGCCACCGCTCTCTGCCCATGACTGACGGATCTTGTCCGACTCGAGGTCCTGGGTGACGCTCAGCATCACGCCGGTCTGGTCCGCGGCGAGCTTCACCTTCGGGTCTGCGGGCGCGTCCGGCTGCGCTCCGCCCTCGGCCTGCGCTGATGCGGGCCCGAGCGGCTGGAACACCGAAGGGGTGAACGCGCCGGCGGGGCTCGAGGCGGCAGCCTGCGGCGCGGCGACCGCGGCGCCGGTCTGTGGCGTCGAGAGCGCGGCGGCCGTCTTCGCAGAGCTCGCGCTCGTGGCTCCCGCAGCCGCCGGCGCCTTGCTGGCGCCCAGCGCGGGAGGAGGCGGAAGTGGGACGTCGGTCCACTTCGGCGGCGCAGCGCGCGAGGTGAGATCGGTCGCCATCGGCGCGTCCGGCGGCAGGGGGACGGCGACGCGCGCGCGGGACGTCGACGTCCACTCCGTACCGGGGGCGGAAGGCGCAGATGTGGGAGGCTCCGCCGGCGCGGCGAGCGCAGCCTGGGCGAGCGCAGCCTGGGCGAGCGCAGCCTGGGCGAGCGCGGCCTGGGCCGGCGCGGGCTTGGCGGAAGCGGCCCGCGCGGCTGAGCGGGAAGCCGCAGACGTGCGTGCGGCCGCGATGCAGAGCGCGAATGCGAACATGAGGCGAGCTGTTGAATGCATGGGCGGCAGGTCCCTTTCACGCTGAGCGCAGTTACCACTTGACCGAATCTTTCCGTGTAGGCGCCATCCCGTGAATGCGTGACTATCCGCCGCACGCCGAACAGGATGCGATGCGTTCCATGTCGATCAAGTCGATCCGGAGGATCCTCGTGAAGAAGACCACCCTGCTCTCATGCCTCACCGCCACCGTCCTCGCGACCGGCTGCAAGCACGCGCCGCCGCCCGCACCCGCCGCGAAGGCGCAGGCGACCTGCCCGACGGGCCCGGACTGGACCTGCAGCCGATCCGGACCGTGCACCGAGCCCGAGCTGAAGGGGCTCTTGTGCTCCGTCGGCACGTCGGAAGGGATCTCCTCGTTCACGCTCGGTCGCGAGACGGCGGCGACCCGCGCCCGTGTCGAGATGGGCGCGGTGCTCAAGTCCAAGGTGGACGGCTTCACCCGCGCGGTCCAGGACAGCGTCTCGAAGTCCGGTGCCGGCGAGGAGTCGGTGCAGAAGATCGGGAGCCTCGCGCAGGGCACCGTCGACGAGACGTTGCACGCCGTCTCCGTCCCGAAGGTGCACTACAACGAGCAGATGAAGGTCCACTTCGCGCTCGCCACGCTCGACAGCAAGGCGTTCGTCGAGGCGCTGAAGGGGCTCAAGCAGGCAGGTGCGCTCTCCGACCAGGTGAAGAAGGAGATCGACGCGCGCGCCGAGAGCGTCGTCAACGAGTGGCAGCAGGAGCGCGCGGCGAAGTAGCCGCGCACTCACCGGCCATGGTCGCGCTCCTCGCGCTCGCGTTGCTCGCCGCCGATCCGCGCGGCACGCCGCCGCCCGCGCCCACCCAGAAGGTCGCGGTGTGGGCGATCCAGGCGGCGCAAGGACTCTCGCCCGGAGCGGCGCAGATCCTGGAGGACGTCATCGCGACCGAGCTGGCGCGGACGGGCCGGTTCCAGGTGATCGGGCGGGCCGACCTCGCGGCGGTGCTGGGCTACGAGCGGCAGCGCCAGGTGCTCGGGTGCGCCGAATCCTCGTGCCTCGCGGAGATCGGCGGCGCGGTGGGCGCCGACCTGGTCCTCTCCGGACAGGCCGGCCAGCTCGGCTCGCAGTACCGGCTGTCGCTCCTCCTCGTCGACGCGAGGAAGGGCGTGGCCGTCGCCCGCGCGGCCCGCTTCACCGCTGCGACGGAGGACGCGCTCGCGGCGGTGGTCCCGGCGGTGATGCGGAGATCTCGTCGGCGGAGCGCCTCCGCCGGGCGCTCGCGATGCCCCCGTGACCGCGGCGGCGCTCCTCGAGCGCGCCGGAGGGCTGGCCCGCGACTCCCGCCACGCGGCGGCGGCGGAGGAGTATGACCGCTACCCTGCCCTGTTCCCGAAGGGCGCGGAGCGCTGCATCGCGCTCTTCAAGGCGGGCGCGGAGTGGGAGGCGGCTGGCAAGCGCCAGACGGCGGCGGAGCGATTCCTCCGCGTCGGCTCGGACGAGGCATGCCAGGCGACCGGCCCGAACGCGGCCGGCACTGCGCTCGCGCGCGCGGGCTCGCTCTACGAGGGGCTCGGGCTCGCCGCGGAGGCCCGCGACGCGTTCCGGAAGCTGGTGGCGCTTCCCGGGCTGTCGGATCCGTCGCTGCGCGCGAAGGTGGAGGCCGCGCGGATGCGGCTCGAGGTCGACAGCGCGGCGCGCTGACGCGGTGTGCGGGGAGCGTGATCAGGCACACATCGGCCCCCGATGCGCTCCGGGGTATCCTGGGATCCCTGCATGCGTACGACGTGACGCAGTGACCCTCCGGACCAAGACCGCCGCCCTGCTCGCGGCCATCGTCGGCGCGGCGCTCGCAACCGCAGGTGTCGTGTGGCTTCGCTCGCAGGAGCACGCGCTCGAGCGCACCGTCGTCGAGGGCCTCGATGGCCAGGCGCGGATCGCGGCCCATGGCATCGGGGCGTTCGTCGACGAGGGGCTGAGCGACGCTCGCGCGGTCGCCCTCACCTTCCCTGCGGAGGCGCTCGCGGCCGGGAGGCTCCCGGAGATCGAGGCGCACCTCGACCGCATGCGCTCGATGTTCCCGGGCTTCCAGGACGGCATCTGGGTCATCGATGCGCAGGGCCGGTTCGTGACCGACGCGCCACGGCACGCGGAGCTCCGCGGTGAATCGTTCGCGACCGCCGAGTACTTCCAGCGCACCCTGCGCGGGCAACGGGGGATCCTCGGCGAGCCCCACCGATCGAGGCGAACGGGCCGTTCGGTCGTGACGTTCACCGCGCCCGTGCGCGACTCCGCTGGCGAGATCGTCGCCGTCGTGGCGTGCGCGGCCGACCTCCTCTCGCACGAGACCCTCAGCGGCTACCGCCGCCAGAAGCTCGGCGAGACCGGCTCCCTCTCCGTCTTCGACGGCTCGCGCCGGTGGGTCCTCCATCCCGCCGACGACAGGCTGCTGACGCAGGTGCAGGAGGGAAAGGGCTCGATCCTCGATGCGGCGCTGCGCGGGTCGGAAGGAGCGGGCGAGACGGTGAGCGCGAGCGGCGTCCCGATGCTGGTCGCCGTGCGGCGAATCCGGAACGCTCCCTGGTTCGTGGCGGTGCAGGTGAGCCGCCAGGAGGGGTACGCCCCCATCGTGAGCGCGCGCGGGCGCATCGCCGGGAGCGCCCTCGCGGTGCTGCTGCTCATCGTGCTCGTCGGTGGCCTTGCCATCCGTGGCATCTCGAGACCGCTCGCTCAGCTCGAGCGAGCCGCGTCCGAGATCAGCGTGGAGCTGGACGGCGCGACGCGGGAGCCGCACCAGGCCGCCGACCACGCGCTCCAGAGCCTCCGGCTCATCCGGTCGGGCGACGAGATCGGCGCGCTCGCGTCCTCCTTCCTGCGCCTCGCGGAGAAGCTCAGGTCGACCCTCCGCTCCGTGCAGGAATCCGCGGACGCCTGGGAGCGCACGTTCGACTCGGTGAAGGAAGCGGTGGTGACCGTGGATCCGGACGGACGCATCCGGAGGATGAACCGGACCGCGCAGAGCTGGTTCAGGACCTCCGCCAGCTTGGCAGGGGGGCTGCCCGTGCACGTCGCGCTCACGGGGGCCGACGCGGTCCCCGCCGAGTGGCCACAGTTCGCCACGCTGCGGGAGCAGCGCACCGTCCGGTGGTCCGCGGACATCGAGGGTTCGCGGCGCATCCTCGAGATCACCGTCACGCCCATCCGGCACGAGACCGGCCCCGAGGGAGCGGTCCTCGTGATGAGCGACATCACGGAGCGCGTCGAGTCGGAGGAGCGGATCCGGGAGATGGCATTCTACGACCACCTCACCGGGCTCCCGAACCGGTTCCTGCTCCAGGATCGGCTCCAGCAGGCGATCGCCTCGGCCGCGCGATCCGAGGAGAAGGCTGCGGTGATGTTCATCGATCTCGATCGGTTCAAGGAGATCAATGACGTCCATGGACACGACGTGGGCGACGACGTGCTGCGCGAGGTCGTGCGGCGCATCGCGAGCTGCGTCCGCAGGAACGACACCGTCTCCCGTCTCGGCGGGGACGAGTTCGTCGTGATCTTGCAGCCGGTCGAGAGCCGCCGCGAGGCGGGAGCGACCGCGGAGCGGATCCTGGCGGCTCAGGCCGCACCCCTGGTGCTCGGCGGGGTCGACCTGAGCATCCGCGCGAGCATCGGCATCGCCCTCTTCCCGGATGACGCCCAGGACGGCGAGACGCTCCTCAAGGCGGCGGACGAGGCGATGTACCGCGCGAAGCGTCAGGGCCGGAACAAGTACCAGCACTTCCGGTACACGCTCGAAGACGTCGGGGCGTAAGCGCGCGCCCTCGCCGGTCCCCCGCCGCGTCGCTTCCGTCACCTGGGCGACGGCGTCGTGCACGGCTCGTGCGACCGGGCGGGGCGAAGCTCGCGAGGATAGGGTCAGCGGCGGTTGACGAGGAGCGCGGCGTCGCGGACGAGCCGGTCCACCGCGTCGGGAGCCTCCGGGTCGTAGTAGCCGCGGATGCGCGCGTCCCCGTCCACGAGCACCAGGTGGGTCCCGTGCGAGATCGCGGCGGGGGATGGATCGCCCGGCGCCCGGCCCATGCTCACCCGCAGCCCGCGCTCGACGGTCTCCTGCACCGCGCCGGCGGGACCGGTGACGAACGTCCACATGCGAGGGCTGGCCCGATGGGCCCGGGCGTACGCGGCGAGGCGGGCGGGCGTGTCGTACTCGGGGTCGACGCTGAACGACACGAGGTGCAGCGCCGGCCCGAGGTTCCGCGTCCGCGCCTGCACGCGCGCGAGCTGGGCGGTGATGCGTGGGCACACGGTCTCGCAGCGCGTGAAGATGAAGCTCGCGATCCAGACGCGGCCCTCGAGATCCGCCGTGCCGAACGGACGACCGTCCTGATCCTGGAGCGCGAATGCGGGCAGGGCCCCCAGCACGGGCGGGGGCAGGGGCACGGGGGTGCGGAGCGCCCAGACCACGGGCCACGCGGCGAGCGCAGCGAGGACGGCGACCCAGACGAGCGGCCGGCCGGCGAGCGAGCGCGCGGTCGCGTCGAGGCGAGCCGCGCCGCGGGAGGCGAGCTGAGCGGAGATCACCCTCGCTTGGTGCGCGGCGCTCGCCTCACAGTCAAGGCATTGCCCCAACAGGACTTCGCGCCCGCCCCGCGCATCTTTAGGTTTTTCGACGCGATGAACGTCACGCACGCACACGCGCCGGCCTCGTGGCCTCCGGACGCCCAGTACGGGGCGGCGACGCCCGGGAAGATCGGGATGTGGATCTTCCTCGTATCGGACGCGTTCTCCTTCGGCGGCCTGCTCATCGCGCAGGGCATCCTCCGAAGCAGGAGCCCGGAGTGGGTCCAGCCGGGAGAGCCCGCGCTGGGCATCCCGTTCACCGCCGCGCTGACCTTCCTCCTCATCAGCACGAGCTTCACGAACGTGATGGCCTGGGCGGCCGCCGCCGAGGGGCGCCGCCGCGCGGCCGCGGTGCTGCTCGCGGTGACGGCGCTCGGCGGGCTCCTCTTCCTCGTCGGCCAGTACGTCGAGTGGACGACGCTCCTGCGCGAGGGGCTCGTCTTCGGCCGGTCGCCGCGCGCGAGCACCTTCTTCGTCACCACCGGCTTCCACGGGCTCCACGTACTCGTGGGCGTCGCCTACATCCTCACGGTCCTCGGCCAGTACGTCCGCGGCCGCGCCACCGCGCACCACGTCGAGCTGCTCGGCCTCTACTGGTGCTTCGTGGATTTCGTGTGGATCTTCGTCTTCTCGTTCGTCTACCTGATGCCCTGAGGTCGCCAATGTCCGATCTCGCCGCGACGACAGAGCAGGGGCCACGCCGGGCCGCTCGCCGGACGCAGCACGTGATCGTCTTCGTGGTGCTGGGCGTGCTGACGCTCGTCGAGCTCGGCGTCGCCCGCACGTCCGGCATCGCGAAGCCGGCGGTCGTGACCGCGCTCGTGGCGCTCGCCGTCTCGAAGGCGGCGCTCATCGCGCTCTTCTACATGCACCTCAGGTTCGAGACGCGGATCCTGCGGCTCACCGTCCTCGCGCCGCTCGTCGCGCCGGCGATCTACGGCCTCGTGCTCATCGCCGAGTCCGCCGCGAGGGCCGCGCGATGAGGGCCGCGCTCGCCGCCGCCGCCGCGTTCGCGCCCGCCCTCGCGGACGCCTGCTCCGCCTGCGCGCGCGACCAGACGCCGTACGCGCCGCTCCTCATCGGGGCGCTCATCGCCGCGCCGTACCTCGTCGCCGTCGTGGTGGTCCGCGCGATCCGCTCCGGGGAAGGCGAGCCGTGAAGCCGCTCCGCCTCGCCGCCGCGCTCCCCCTCGCGCTCGCCCGCGCCGCGGGCGCGGCCCCGCCTCGCAAGGAGGGCTACGGGCTGCCCTTCGACGCCTCGGCCGACGGCTTCCGGGTGGACGAGCTCATCCACTTCACGCTCCTCGCGATCACGGCGATCTTCGTCATCGTCGCCGGGATGCTCCTCTTCTCGCTCGTGCGCCACCGCCGCGCGCACTCGGCGAGGTACGCGCCCGGGAGCAAGACGTCGATCGGCTTCGCGCTCGGCTTCGTCGTGCTCGTGCTGCTCGCCGTCGACGGGACGCTCTTCTTGCACACGATCGTGGACATGCGGCGCGTCTTCTGGAACTTCGCCGCGGCGGAGACCCGCCCCGACGCCGTCCGGATCGAGGTGCAGGCGCACCAGTGGGCCTGGTCGGGCCGCTACGCCGGGCCCGACGGGAAGTTCAACACGCCGGACGACGTCGTGACGCTGAACGACCTGCGGGTGCCGGTCGGCGTGCCGGTCGTGGTGCAGCTCTCCTCGGTGGACGTCATCCACAGCATGAACCTGCCGAACTTCCGGGTGAAGCAGGACGCGGTGCCCGGGGACATCACCCGCCTCACCTTCGAGGCGCGCACGCCGGGGGAGTACGAGATCGCCTGCGCGCAGCACTGCGGGCCGAACCACTACAAGATGCGCGGCGTCCTCACGGTGCTCCCCGCCGAGCACTACCAGGCCTGGCTGCGCACGGTCGAGGCGGACGCGCGCCGCTCCTACGACCCCGAGGACGCCGAGGCCCACTGGGGCTGGGACTGGAGGACGAGGTGACGCCCGCCGACCAGATGACGCCCGCGCAGGCCCTGATGGAGGCGGCGCAGCCGATCCACCCGCCGCCCACCTCCTTCTGGCGGAAGTACGTCTTCTCCATCGACCACAAGGTGATCGCGAAGCAATTCCTCTGGGCGGGGCTGCTCTTCCTGCTCGTCGGCGGCGTGCTCGCCATGCTCATCCGCTGGCAGTGGGCCTTCCCATACCGGCCGGTGCCCGTGGTCGGGGGGCTCCTCTTCCCCCAGAGCGGTGGCGCGATCGCCCCGGCGAGCTACCAGCAGATCTTCACGACCCACGGGCTCGTGATGATCTTCTTCGCCGTCACGCCCGTGCTGATCGGCTGCTTCGGGAACCTCCTCATCCCGCTCATGATCGGCGCGCGGGACATGGCGTTCCCGAAGCTCAACATGTTCTCGTTCTGGACCTTCCTGCTCTCGCAGCTCCTGGTCCTCGCCTCGTTCCTCACCGAGCTCGGCTCCGCCGGCGCGGGCTGGACGACCTACACGCCGCTCTCGACGAACGTGGGGACGCCGGGGCTCGGGCAGACGCTCGTGGTCGCCGCGATCTTCGTCACGGGCGTCTCGTCCACGATGGGCGCGGTGAACTACGTCACGACGGTGATCCGCCTGCGCGCGCCGGGGATGACCTGGATGCGGCTGCCGCTCACGATCTGGGGGCTCTGGCTCACCGCGATCCTGAACGCGCTCTTCGTGCCGGTGCTCGGCTCGGCCGCGCTCCTCCTGCTCCTCGACCGGGAGCTCGGGACCCAGTTCTTCCTGCCTGCGGCGGCCGCGGTGCGCGGCGGCGGCGATCCGATCCTGTGGCAGCACCTGTTCTGGATCTTCGGCCACCCCGAGGTCTACATCATGATCCTCCCGGCCTGGGGGATCCTCGGCGACGTCATCTCCTTCTTCTCGCGCAAGCCGCACCACTGGTACCGCGGCACCGTGTGGGCGATGATCGTCGTGACCGTCCTCTCCGCGATGGTCTACGGCCATCACATGTTCCTCACCGGCATGAGCCCGCTGCTCGGCGAGGGCTTCATGCTGTTCACGCTCCTCATCAGCGCCCCGTCGATGCTGATCGTGCTGAACTGGGTGCTGACGGTGTGGAGGGGCTCGCTGCACCTCGACACGCCCATGCTGTTCGCGCTCGGCACCGCGTTCGTGTTCGGGGTGGGCGGGCTCACCGGGCTGTTCCTCGGCGACATCTCGATGGACCTGTACCTCCACGACACGCTGTTCGTGGTCGGCCACTTCCACTTCACGATGGCCGCCGCCTCGTTCATGGGCGCGATGACCGGCGTCTACTTCTGGTTCCCGAAGATGTTCGGGCGGCGCCTCGACGAGCGGCTCGGCAAGGCGCACTTCTGGTTCTCGCTGCTCGGGCTCACCCTCGTCTTCGGGGGTCAGCTCCTCGCCGGCTACGCCGGGCAGCAGCGGCGGCTGTTCGACCCGTTCCAGTACGAGTTCATCCGCGGGCTGCGCGGCCTGAACCGCTGGACGAGCTATTTCGCCTTCGCGCTCTTCGCCGGCCAGTTCCTCTTCGTCGTGAACTTCTTCCGGACGGTGTTCTCGAGGCGCGTCCGGCCCGCCGAGGCGAACCCGTGGCAGGTGACGACGCTCGAATGGACCTCCACCTCCTCGCCGCCCCCGCACCACAACTTCGACCGGATCCCCGAGGTGGTGCGCGGGCCGCACGAGTTCTCGAACCCGGACGTGCTCCGGCTCACCGGGCGCGACTTCGCCGGGCAGGCGGAGGTCCTGCCCGGCCACGAACGCCCGGCGGTCGCGGGCGGGAAGGGCTGACGCGAGTGGCCCGGGCCGTGGCGCACGAAGACCAGCTCGGCGGAGAGCGGCCTGCGCCGATCTACGGCCTCGCGAAGTACCGTCGCCGCGCGCGCGGCGCGGACCGGACCGCCCGGATCGGGATGGCGGTGTTCCTCGGCTCGTGGGCCATGCTCTTCGTCGGGCTGTTCTTCGCCTACGGGTTCGTCCGCGCGCGCGCGAGCGTCTGGCCGCCGCTCGACGCCCCGCCGCTGCCGCGCCTGTTGCCGGGCCTGAACACCCTCGTCATCGCCGCGTCGAGCTGGGCGGTCGCGCGCGCGGTGTCGGCGCAGGAGCTCGGGCGGACGCGCAGCGCCGGCGCGAGCCTCGCGCTCGCCGCCCTGCTCGGCGCGATCTTCCTCGGCTTGCAGGGGCTCGTCTGGACGGCGCTCTGGCGCGAGGGGCTCGTCCCGAGCGGCGGCCCGTACCCCTCGGTGTTCTACATGTTCACCGCCTTCCACGCGCTCCATGTGCTCGTGGGCCTCGTGGCGCTCGCGTGGCTCGCCGGGCGCGCGCGCGGGTGGTCCGCCGCTCCGTCCACGACGGACGTGCGGCTCTGGGGCTGGTACTGGCACTTCGTCGGGGCGGTGTGGGCGGCGCTCTACGTGACCGTCTACCTCGTCTGACTCCGAGGCCCGCCATGACCCGAACCGCGCTCCTGCTCCTCGCCTGCGGCCTCGCCGCCTGCAAGGGCTACCGGCCGCCCCGCTTCGACGAGCCGCAGAAGCTCGGCGGCCAGACCGTGTCCGCCGAGGTGCTCACCCACGGCGCCCGCGCCTACGCGCAGTACTGCCGCTCGTGCCACGGGGACAAGGGCGACGGGAAGGGGACGGCGGCGCGGGGGCTCCGCCCGCCGCCGCGCGACTTCACGCTCGGTGTCTTCAAGTTCGCTGCGGTCCCCGCCGGCACGCTGCCGCACGACGAGGACCTCGAGCGCATCATCCGCGGCGGCCTGCACGGGACGGCCATGCTGGCGTGGGACGGCATCCCCGAGCACCAGGTGTGGGAGATCATCCAGTACGTGAAGACGTTCTCCCCGCGCTGGAAGGAGGAGGAACCGGGCGAGGCGATCAAGCCTCCGGAGGACACCTGGAAGGGCCGCGAGGGTGAGGCCGTCGCGCGCGGCCGGAAGCTCTACCACGGGCTCGCGCGCTGCCAGGGCTGCCACCCGGCCTTCGCGCCGAAGGAGTTCATCTTCGCGGCGACGAAGGAGCTCACCGGGGCCGGAAGCGCCGACTTCCGCGAGGACATGTACGGCTCCGAGGTGAAGGAGAGCGACTTCGGGGTGAAGCTGCTGCCGCCGGACTTCACGCGGTCGAACCTGCGCTCGATCCGGGACGATCACCGCAAGGAGGACCTCTACCGCGTGATCGCCGCGGGCGTCGGTGGGACGGCGATGCCCACCTGGCAGGGCTCGCTGCCCGACGAGGACCTCTGGGCGCTCGCCCACTACGTGGACTCGCTCGTCGCGATCAGGGGCACCGACGCCCTGCGGCGGCTCCTCGAGGAGAACCTCGCGGCGGACCGGCGGTGGAAGCCGCCGCCCGCCGCGAAGGCCGCGCCGGCGAAGTGACGCCGCCGGCCGGGCCTACTTCTCGATCGGCCCGCCCACGCCGTGGACGGCGTCGCCGTCCTGCACGGGCGAGCCGGCCTTCACGCTCGTCTCGGCGTTCCAGCCGATCATCCCGAAGCGCATCGCCCAGGGCTCGTAGCCGAGCGCGGCGAGGCCGCCGAGCGCCATCGACTCGGTGTGGCCGCTCTGGCACACGAGGAGGATCGCCTGCCCGCGCGCGGGCAGCTTCGCGAGGCTCGCCGGCCGGAAGAGCACGTCGATGGGCAGGCTGATCGCGCCCGGGACGTGGCCCTTCGCGTAGTCCTCCGCGGGGCGGACGTCCACGACGAAGTACTTCTTCGACCCCGCGTGAATGCTCTCCCAGACCTCCGCCGCCGGGACGAGCCGCGTGATCCCCTTCGTGCGCTGGAAGAAGTCGGCGAGCCGGTCGCCCCGCGCGGCGGCGTCGCCGGCCGCCTGCGGGGCGGCGGGGGCGCCCGCCTCGCCGGCGAGCGCGCCGGAGGCGAGGGTGAGCGCGGCCGCGGCCGCAGCGAGCTCGAGCTTGCGCATGTCCGTCCTCCTCGCGCGACCTTGCCCGCCCTCCTCAGGACAGGCGGAGATCGTGCGTCGCCTCGAACACCCGTCCGAGGCTGTTCGTGAGCACCACCCTCAGGGTCCCCTCGCGGCGGAGCCGCAGGGCGAAGGTGATGAATGGGTCGTCGCTGAGCGCCGAGGTCATCTCGAACCGGCTCACCCGCTCGCCGCCGTAGAAGACCTCCATCTCGTCGAGGTGGATGGGCTCGGACTCCTGCTCGAACCGGCCGTCCCGGAACACCAGGCCGGTCCGGTTGGGATGCCTCATCTTCACCTGCGGGTGGATGACGTCGCCGGGGCGGAGGGCGCCGCGCCCGACCAGCTCGGGGATGCGGAGGGTCGGCCCCGCGATGTCGTCGCCGCGCGCCCGCCCCGCCCCGGGAGCGCTCCCGCCGCAGCCCCCGGCGCCGGCCGGGATCTCGATCGTGCTGCGGGCGGTGAAGCGGCCATGAAGGTTGCACTCGGCGGTCGCGGTGACCTCCGAGACGCCCTCGTGCATCCGCGCCTGGAACGCGAGGTAGACGGCGCCGCTCGCCGGAGAGAAGTGGAACGTCCCCTTCGACGAGATGGGGTCGTTCTCGTTCGCGACGTGCACGCTCGTGATGTAGTGGTCGGGCGTCATCGGGTGCGCCAGCTCGATCACGATGGGGACCTTCGCGCCGTTCGTCGTGAGACGCGGCACGCGGAGCACCGGGAGGTGCTCGCGCTCGAGCGACTCCGGGCCGCGGGCGGCGCGGCGCTCGTCCGCCTCGACCGCCCACGCCGGCCGCACCCAGAGCCCAACGGCGGCCGAGGCCAGCCCGAGGAAGCGTCGCCGGGTGAGGCCGGCGCGCCGTGAGGCTCCCTGCTCCATCCCGCGCCTGCGTCTGCGCGTCTCAGTGCCTCCCCGGATCGAGCTTCGAGCCCCGGTTCGACCAGATGACGTACGCCTCGAGCGCCTTCATGGCCGGGGAGTCGGCCTCGATCTTGACGCCCTCGTTCGGCTTCTCGATGCACCAGTTGATCATGTCCCGCAGCGTCGCGAACTGGCCGATCTGCTCCTGGAACTTCGGGAACTCGTGCGGGTGGACGTCGGTGGCGAAGGGGTGGCACATCGCGCAGGCCATCCCGGTCTTCGTGAGCGTGACGTTCAGCTTCTTCTGGGTGGCCTCGTCGCCGTGGAAGAGCAGGTCACCCACCCGCACCTGCTCCATGAACACGTCCTCGAAGGCCTTGAGCTGCTGCGCGGTGTGCTTCTGCTTGTGGGCCAGCGCCTGGGAGAACATCGTGAAGACCAGGGCCGAGCCGAGCGCGATCAGTGCGTATCGGGTTTTCTTCATGGCGATTCCTTCCGGCTACTTGTAGCCGCCGTAGTACGGCCACTCCAGGTCGGCGATGCGGGGACGGACGATCTGGTTGATGTTGTCCGCGCACCCGGAGTCCACCTGCGCGTCGGCGAGGATGTCCTTCCGCCACATCACGTACTCGTTCTCGACCTTGCCGGCCGCGCTCAGCGTGAGCCGCGAGTAGCCGACGCCGTCGAACGGATCGCCGGGATCCGCCCGCACCTGGCATTTCGTGAGGGCGGGCACGCCCTCCGGCGCGTACGGCCACGGCCAGGAGGTCGCGAGCATGCCGATGGAGCGCATCTTCCCGATCTCGTTGTAGAGCACCTGGTGCGTGTGGCCGTGGACGTTCGTCACGTTCGTATACGGCCGAAGGACCTCGTTCACCTCGCGCCAGTCCCGCACCCAGAAGTTCCAGGGCGGGTAGTACTCGTAGAGCGGGTTGTGGCTGAAGACGACGAGCGGCTTGTCCTTGCCCCAGCCGGACAGGGCCTTGCTGCTCAGCCACTCGAGCTGGTCGCGGCCGACGCCGGCCCACGCGCCCGCCACGCTCCCGTCGAGCGTGGCCATGTGCCCCATCCGCTCCTTCGGGGTCATCTTCTTCGCCGTCCAGTAGTCCGGGCCGCGCGACACGGTGTCGAGGCCGACGAAGCGGACGCCCTTGTGGTCGAAGAACCAGCTCGGGTTGCCGAA
Source organism: uncultured delta proteobacterium (assembly GCA_963721145.1). GTDB lineage: Bacteria > Myxococcota > Myxococcia > Myxococcales > Anaeromyxobacteraceae > Anaeromyxobacter. The sequence goes on from CAVRIC010000003.1 coordinate 410,695, forward strand.
CAGCTTCGTCCACTTCTGGCCCATGTCGAGGTACCAGTCGTGCTCGCCCGGGATGAAGTACTTCTTGAGCTTCGCCTCGTTCAGGATCTGGTTTCCGAGGTCGAGCTCGGTCGGATCGCCGAGCTGCGCGAGATCGCCGCCGAACATCAGGAAGTCGGCGGCCGGCTTCATCGCCATGACCTCCTTCACCGCGCGGGTGGCCTTGTCCACGAAGCGGGTGTTGACCTCCTTCGGATACAGGTGCGTGTCCGAGATCCAGGCGAACTTGAAGCTCCCGCCCGCCTGGCCGAGCGTGATGTCGAGCGTGTTGATGAGCGGGAACCAGCCGAACGCGGCCGCGCCCGCCCCCGCGCCCCCGAGCAGCGATCTGTGGAGGAACGTCCGGCGGGTGATCCCCAGCCCGCGCGACGGCCGCTCGCCCGAGCCTTCCAGCACCTCGCGCATCTCGCGCTTCTCCTCGTCATTGTCCGCCATGCGCCGCTTCCTTCCTGTGGGTCAATTTCGCCGGACCGCGGCGACTACTTCTTCTTCAGCTCGATCGGCAGCTGCACCGCCTCCTTCGCCTTCACCGTGACCGGCACCTCCATCTCGCCGGTGGACTCCTGCCACGCGACGAGCGTGTACGAGCCGGGGGGAACGTCCACGATGGTGAACGTGCCGTCCTTGGCGGTGACCGCGTAGTACGGGTTGTCCGCCGCGTAGATCCACGCGAGCATCCAGCCATGCGTGTCGCACTCGACCCGCGTCATCCCGGGCTTCGTGAGCGGCTTCTCGACGCGCTGCCCCTTCACGGGAAGGGCGACGTTGAACACGGTCGCCTTCCCCTGGAACGCGTGGGTGTTGTGCATCACCGGATCGGAGTTCACGATGACCACCGTGCCGACGGGGAAGGCCTGGACGTGAGGGACGAAGGCGCACTTGTGGTTCACGATCTCGGGCTTCTTCGCCGGCTTCGAGAGGGCCTTCCCCTTCGAGACGCCCTTCAGGTAGACGACCGCGTCCTGGACCCCCTTGTCGGGCCCGACGACGATCTCGGGCTCTTCGCGCATCTGCCCGCAGGTCTCCTGGTCCTTGCTCGGGATGATCTTCTTCGTGGGCACCACCCCCTGGTAGACGACCTTTCCCTTGATCGTCCCGCCATCGGTGACAGCGACGACCTCGTAGCCGGAGGCCGGGAGCGGCGCCGCGACGGCTGCGAGGAGGACGGTGACGAGGAGGCTCGAGCTGGGGGGACGTGTCATCAGGGGACCTCACTCACGGGAATACATGTGCAGACCGTGGTCCTGTCGGAACGGGTGCGCCTCGACGGGTGATACGGCAAGTCGCAGGCGCGCGGCGTGACTGGTCAGATGGGGCTCCGACCTGTTTGCTCTCCCGCGGGAGGCCGAATCAGGCCCGCGCCACCGTCCGCCGATCGGTCGGCGATCCGACGCGAACCGACGGTTGCCATGCCGGCCGCACGGGGAACGCTGCCGATCTCATCACCACGCCGAGGGGCTCGGACCGGGCGGATGAGCGCTGGTCCGCCCCACCGGCGGCCGCCGCGTGAGGCGGCGGCGACGCCCTCGCACCGATTAGAAGAAGAGAACCGAACGCGCCCGTTCGGTCGGGCGAGGGCCGGGAGGCGTTCCGCAGCGCCGGCCAGCCGTTCGATCGCGCCTGGGCGGCCAAGGTGTGGTGGCGCGAGGGGTAGCTACGGCCGCAGGAAGCCGAGCCGCGGCGAGGAGCACGGTCGCGCCGAGGATTCCGAGCGACGCAAGAGCGGACATGTCGTCGACCTGCGCGGGTCCCGAGCATGCGAAGCTGCGCCGAGCATGTACGAGCGTCGCGGGTCCCCACCCATCCCGACGCGACGGTTCCTGCGCCGGCTCGCGGCTCACGTCGGCGCGGCTGCGGCGCTCGTCGCCTTCTCCCTCGCGCTCGCGACTCCCCGAAGACGGACGGCGGCAAGCTGTTCGCGGGCGCGTACGCGCTCTACTGCGGGCTGATCTTCCTCGTGGCGGCGGGGCTCGTGTTCGCGCCGCTGCTGCACCGGCTGCTCCACCGGTTCCACTGGATCGACGAGTCGCAGCGGCGCCGGTGACGCCTCAGCGATGGATGGCCGGTTCCCACGGGGGAGCGATCCAGCCGGACGGATCCGCGAGCGCGCGGCCGAGTACCCTCCGGACCGCAGCGGCATCCCGCGCATCCACCTCGTCCTCCACCATCTTCGCCCACAGCACGGCGCCGCTGTGCGGGTCGACGAGGACCAGCTCGAGCCGGAGCTGGTCGCCGGCGAAGAACCCGCGCTTCTCGAGATCGAACGGGCGGGGCGGCCACAGCGTCACGGCCGCGATCTCCTCGGCCTGCAGCGGCCCGGCCTCGGCCGGCGGTCCTTCCGGCGGTGCGTCCCACGTCGCACCCGCCGGAGCGTAGGGTTCCTCCCACCCCGGCGGCGGCGCATCCGCCGGTCCGGGCGGCAGCTGCACATCGGCCTGGACGCTCACCCCCACGCCCGGCGAGGACGCATGCGTGCGCGACGCGGCGAGCGGAACGACGCGCGCGTGCGGCCCGGGCGCGATCGCCGGGATGCGCGCCGGGACTGAAGGTCGGACCGCGGGCACGCCGCGAGCGACGGGGCGCGCGCCGCCCATGGCGCGCGGCATACCGGAGAGCTTCGGGCCCCCGCCCGACCCCTTCCCCGCGACCATCGCGACGACGACGATCGCGACGAGCGCGACCGCGCCGACCGCGATGCCTGCCACCGCGGCGCGCTGGTCGCTGCGGCGCGAACCGGTTCTGCTCACGCCCTGCGCGCGCACCACCAGGATCGCGTCGCCTTCGATCGCCTGTCGATCCGCGAGCGCCTGCTGGAGCGCGGCGCGCGCCTCCGCGGCGGCCCGTTCCGACTCCGCCGGGCTCACCTGCCTCCCGCTCTCGAGCCACAGCTCGAGCTGCGGCTCGGCCACGCCCTCGCGGACGGGAACGGTCGGCGCCATGGCGCTTGCCGGGGCCCGCACGGTGGTGCACCCGAAGCAGAGCAGCGTCAGCAGTGCGGCGGCCTGAAGTCCTCGGGGGGTCCGCCCGCGCAGGGCGGAGGTCTGGGTCGTCATGCCGGGGCCTCCCGCTCCGCGTGCGCTGCATCACACGGGCCACGGCATCCTGGCGAACTCACTCGTCTCCTTGGCGGGGCCACGCCGCGCGGTGTGGATCCGGCGCTCGCTGTGGCGGGAAGAAGACAGCGGGCCGACAGGCTCTAGTCGGCGAAACCCGGACGGTCGCGAACCGTCATCATGGTGGCCGTCATCGTCACGACGAGCTTTTCGGCCCCACCCTCGTTCGAGAACACCTCGCCCGTGCACACCGTGAGCGTGCGCCCGCCCTTGAGCACACGACCCCGCGCCAGCACGTCGCCCTTTCCCGGAGCGAGCAGGTTCACCTTGAACTCGACCGAGAGCACCGCGGCGCCGGGGGGCATCAGCGTCAGCGCCGCATAGCCGCAGGCGCTGTCCACGACCGCGGTCATCGCCCCCGCGTGCAAGAATCCGTGCTGCTGGGACAGGGCGGCGCGGAACGGCAGCCGGATCTCCACCTCGCCGGGCGCCACCCGCTCCAGGATCGCGCCGAGCGTCGCCATCATCTGCTGGCGCGCGAAGCTCGCCCGGACGCGAGCCTCGAACGCGGGGTCCGCCGGCTGGAAGGACGCCATGCGCGCTGGACCTCAGTTGTACGTGGCGGACATCGCCAGGCCGAATCCCCAGGTGGTGAAGGTGGCCGGGTCCGAACCCTGATCCTTGTTCGACGCGTAGGACACGTGCGTGACGAGCCCCAGGCCCCAGTGCTTGGAAACCCACCACTCCTGCCCGAGCGCGAGCTGCCCGCCCAGACCGAACCGCGTGGCGCCCGAGAGACCGTCCATCGTGATCGTGACGCGCGAGCGCGACACCGTCGCCGAGAGGTACGTGTTCGTCGGCATGAAGTAGTAGGTGAGCTCCGGACCGAACCCGACCAGCGTGACGGTGGTCGGGATGGTGGTCCCGTACGAAAACCCCTCGTCCGAATACTCGGCCTTCGTGATCACGCCGTCGTAGAGGTGCACGCCCAGGATCACGTTCTCGTGGATGGCGCCCCCGACGTGGAGCCCGAAGAAGCCGGCCGCCCCGGCCCAGGCCTCGCCCCCGTTCGTGCGAACCTTCATGTACCCGAGCCCGAGGTCGGGCCTGAAGTAGAACCCGAGGTGCCGGTGAACGTCCCAGCCCGGCAGCCCGTCGGGAGCTCGGCTCTTGCCCCTGGCAGCTCCCCGCATCCGCTGGACCGTGTCGAGCTCCTGGAGACGGCGAGCGCGACCGTCCGACTCGTCCTCCTGCCCGTACGCGCGCTGGGCACAGAGCACCACCACGGCAGCGACCACCTTGAGCAACGTTCGCACAGGCCCCCCTCGCGCACGTCAATGGAAAGCGCGCAGATTACACCGTCGCCTCACGGCCGCTCAACGCCTTTGCGTCCCGGCTCTCGCGCGACGCGTCAGGGCCGCTGCTGCCACGCTCGAGACGAGGACACCGCCGTCGACGCCGGCACGCGCCTGTGGTCTCCTCGACCTCCGATGCTGCCGTCCATGACGCGGAACGAGTACGTCGCCCGCCAGCGGACCGAGCACGGCCGCAAGGCGCGTCGCGGTGCTGCCGGTCCACTACCCGAAGGAGCTCCTCACCGCGCTCGACGTGCTCGCGGTCGAGCTCTGGGGCCCGCCCGGGCGCGCCGCGCGGCGACGCCGCCGGCCGGATCCAGACCTACGTCTGCGCGCGTCGCGCGCAACGCGCTCGCCTTCCTGGCCGCGGGCGGCGCCGACGCGGTCGACGCGCGTGCTCTTCCCGCACACCTGCGACTCGATCCAGGGGCTCGCCACGCTCGCGCCGGACTTCGGCGGCTGGAGCGAAGCCGGCGCTTCACCTTCCTCCACCCGAAGGGCGACCGCCGCGCCGAGCGCGCGCGCCTTCGTCGAGGCCGAGCTGCGCGCGCTGGCCGGCGACGCTCGAGGCGCTGGCCGGGCGCGCCGCTCGACGCCGGACCGGCTCGCGGCGGCGATCCGGCTGCACCGGCGAGATCGACGCGGCGCGCGCGGCGCTGCTCGACGCGCGGCGCGCGCGCTCGCCGATGACCGACCGCGGAGCTCTACGCGCTGCTGCGCCGCGGCGAGTGGCTCTGGCCGGAGGAGCACCTCGCCGAGCTGCGGGCCGCGCGCGGCACGCTCGCAGCCGGCAGCCGGTGCAGCACGGGCGTCCCGGTGCTGGTCACCGGCTACGTGCCCGAGCCGCTGGCGCTGCTCGAGACGCTCGAACGGCGCCGGCGCCTTCGTCGCCGCCGACGACTACGCGGCGGTCGGGCGGCGGGTGCCGCGGCCGCGCCGTCGGCAGGCCCGGCGGCGATCCCTGGGCCGCGCTCTGGACCGCGTACTTGGCCGCGCCGCCGTGCCCGACCCGCGCCGCCGACCAGGGCGCGCGGCATGCGCCACCTCGAGGCGCTGCCGAGCGCAGCGGCGCGCGCGGGCGTGCTCGTCCACGTCGTCAAGTTCTGCGAGCCCGAGCTGTTCGACGTGCCGGCGATCCGGAAGACGCTTCGCCGCGCGCGGCGTGCCGGTGCTCGTACCTCGAGGGCGAGCTCGAGGCGGGAGCTCTCCGGCGCAGGCGGTGACGCGCATCGAGGCGTTCGTCGAGATGCTCTCGGCCGGGAGGGCCGCGTGATCCTCCGGCGCGCCCAGTACGAGCTGGCGGGCCGCGTCGGTCGGCCCGTCGCTCGCCGCGCTCGAGGCGCTGGCAGCAGGCACGCGCGCCGCGGAGCGCGCGCCGCGCGAGAGCCCCGTTCGGCCCGCCGCTCGAGTCGGTGCGCAAGCTCAAGGAGCTGATGACCGTCGCACTACCTGCAGGGGCGCTACGCCGACGGCGCGGTCCCGGTGGCCTGGGTGACGAGCGGCTTCCCGGTCGAGATCCTGCGGCCGCTCGGGCTTCCACGCCGTCTACCCCGAGAACCACGCCGCCCTCTGCGGCGTGCAGCGGCTCGTGCCGGAGCTCTCCGAGGCGGCCGAGGCGCGAGGGCTACTCGCGCGACCTCTGCAGCTACGCGCGCACCGACCTCGGCAGCGTCGCTCACCGGGCAAGACGCCGGTCGGCCGGCTGCCCCGGCCCGACCTGCTCGCCTGCTGCACCAACATCTGCCAGACGGTCCTCTACTGGTACCGGGCGCTGGCCGAGCACTTCCAGGTGCCGCTGGTGCTCGTCGACACGCCCTTCGTCTACGGCGACGGCGACAGCCGCACCACCTCGCGTACGTGACGCGACGCAGCTCGAGGAGCTCGTCGCGCGTCGCCGAGCGCGTCGCGCGGCCGGCGCGCTCGACCCGGAGGCGCTCGTCGAGGTGACGCGCGGCGCAGCGAGGGCAGCCGGCTCTGGGGCGAGTGCCTCGCGCACGGCCAGGCACCGCCCCGCGCCGTGGACCGGCTTCGACGGCTTCTTCCACATGGCGCCCATCGTGGCGCTGCGCGGCACCGAGGCGTGCAACGCCTACTACCGGCTGCTGCGCGACGAGCTCGCGCGACCGCGTCGCGCGCGGGCATCGGCGGGCATGCGCGACGAGCGGCACCGGCTGCTCTGGGACAACCTGCCGATCTGGTTCGCGATCCGCGAGCTCTCGACGCTGCTCGCCGAGCGCGGCTTCAACTTCGTCTGCACGAGCTACACGAACGCCTGGGCCGAGGCCGGGAGCGGCATCGACCCCGCCGATCCGCTCGGCTCGGCGGCGCACGGCCTACACCCACGTCATCCTCAACCAGGACCTGCCCGAACCGGCTCGGCGTCCTGCGGCGGCTCGCGCGCGACTACGGCGTCGACGGGGCCGTCCTCCACAGCGACCGCTCCTGCAAGCCCTACTCGATCGGCCAGATCGACCTGAAGGACCGGCTCGCCGCGCGAGCTCGGGATCCGCGTGCTGCTGCTCGAGGCCGACCACAACGACCCGCGCGCCTGCGCGGCGGAGCCGGGCGAGAACCGGCTCGCCGCCTTCATGGAGAGCTTCGCGTGAGCGCGGCGCGTCGCCATCGGCGTCGACGTCGGGATCGCACCACCTGCAAGGCGGTGGCCATCGACGCGACGGGCGCGATCCTCGCCCGGCGCGTCGAGCCGACCGACCCGCGCATCGAGGCGCAGGCGGAGCGGCTCGTCGCGGCGCTGCGCGGCGAGCGCGGGCGCGCGAGCGTGCCGGTCGGCGCCACCGGCTACGGCCGCAAGCGCGTGCCGGGCGCGCGCGCCGCTCACCGAGATCACCTGCCACGCCCGCGGCGCCTTCGCGCTGCGCCGGCGCGGCCGGCGTGCTCGTCGACATGGGCGGGCAGGACACCAAGGTGATCCGCATCGGCGCCGCGCGGCGAGGTGCTCGACTTCGCCATGAACGACAAGTGCGCCGCCGGCACCGGCCGCTTCCTCGAGGTGATCCTCGGCCGGCTGCAGCGTCCCGCTCGACGGAGGTGGCAGCGGCTGGTCGCGCGCGCCGCCCGCGCCGGTGCCGGTCTCGTCAGCACCTGCACCGTCTTCGCCGAGAGCGAGGTGATCTCGCTCGTGGCGGCGGGCGAGCCGCTCGAGGGCATCGTGCAGCGGGCTGCACCAGGCGCTCGCGCGTCGCGTCGCGGCGCTCGCGCGCGGCACCGCGTCCGGCGACGGCGAGGTCTTCATGAGCGGCGGCGTCGCGCTGAACCCGGCGATGGTCGCGGCGCTCCGGCGAGGCGCTCGGGCGACCGGTGTGCGTCGTGCCGGAGCCGCAGCTCGTCGGCGCGCTCGGCGCGGCGCTGGCCGTCGCACCGCGGTCCCCGTGAGCGGCCCCGCCCAAAGAGAGCAGTTCGGGCGCACCCGGAAGGTGATTGCGCGGCCCCATTGAGCTTTCCCATGAGTCGGGGTCTGGAGCGGGGAGCGGGGCCACGGGAGGTGGTCGGCATGGACGACGCGGGCTCTTCCAGGATCGAGATCCGCCACGAGGAACAGGGCGACCGCGGTGCGTTCTTCGTGGAGACCGAAGCAGGTCGCCTCGCGGAGCTGGCGTACTCCCGGACATCGCCGCAGACGATCGTGATCGAGCACACCGACGTCTCGGACGCGCTCCGCGGGCAGGGAGTCGGCCGACTCCTCGTCGAGGCCGCCGTCGAGTGGGGTCGCCGCACGGGAACGAAGTTCGTGCCCGTCTGCGCCTACGCGAAATCGGTGTTCGAGCGGTATCCCGGGCTTCGAGACGTTCTCGGGTGAGCAGCTCGTCCCCGATGAGCCGGAGGTCCATGGTCTCGCGGCGCTCGAGCGCGCCGAGGGGCTCGGAGGCGCGCTGGGACCCTACGCGCTGCAAGGCGGCGATCGCCGCCTGTCACGCGCGAGCGCGAACCGCCGCCAGCGCCTGGCCGGACGGCCACCCAGGACCAGACGTCGCTGAAGTCCGCAGCGCCGGCTCGACAGCCCCCGGCGTCGAGCGCGGCTCGCCCGCCCAAGGACCGGCGCGCTGCCGCTTCGTTCACCGATCGGCTGGGTCGCTGCGGTCCGAGCGCCATCCCGCCGACGGTGGCGCTGGCCTGCGGCGGCAACGCGCACTCGCGAGCCGTCCAGCGCCGAGGCGTCGCGCCCAGACGCGTCTGCCCGGCGGATCCCGTGCCGCAATCGCGCGGGAGTGACCACCATGTTGCGTACCGTTCGCGGAACGGCGCGTCGCGGCATCGGCTGAAGCGGAGCCCGCGTCGCCTGCCGCCCCAGCGAACGACAGCGCCGGCCCTGGGCCGGAGAGGGAGGAAGAAGATGCACGCGGCAACCTCGAAGCTTGCGCTCGTTACCGCAACCCTGCTGGCGTGGATCCCGGCGATCGGCAGCGCCGCCGGCTGGTCGACCGCAGAGTCGCCGCACCATCTGATCACGCCACTCGGCGAGTACGTCCTCGCCGGCGGTGGCGTGAACGACTTCGTCAAGAGCGAGGTGAAGGACAACTTCGACCTGGGCGGAACCTGGAACCTCAGGCTCGGAATCGGCAGCCGGTCCTTCGTCGGGGCCGAGGTCGCGTACGTCGGCTCGATGCGGAGCGCGAAGGCGTCCAACAACGACGTGACGACGCATGGAGCGGAGGGCGTCCTCCGCCTTCAGTACCCGTACGTCATGGGGGCGTGGCTCGTCGAGCCCTTCGCCTTCGGAGGCATCGGCTGGACCCGTCTCTCCGTCGACAACGCCCCGCCAGGCGTGGAGGACACGGACGACATCGGTGTCGTCCCGTTCGGCGCGGGCGTGACGCTGGGCTACGGACGCCTGCTGCTCGACGCCCGGTTCAGCTACAACGCGACCTTCAAGGAAGACCTGGCGCTGTCGACGACTGGGACGAAGGGGGACTTTCAGAGCTGGGCGGTGATCGGGTCGCTCGGCTACGAGTTCTGAGCCGCGCGGCGGTGGGGCGCCGCACCGGCGCCCTCACTCCGGACGGACCGCCGCGAGGACGTCCTCGAGGTGCTCGATCGTGACCGGCTTCGCGAGATGCCCCCTGTTTAGGGTCCCCCGCCGCGGTCGATTGTCGCTACCCGGGTGCGGGCGGCTCGCGGCCCGCGATGCCGCGCGTCCACCTGGGCGTGGGCGCCTTGGTTGCGCTCGGCACCGCCAGGCCCGCGTACCACTCCGCGCGGGTCGGCGGGAGCCCCTCGGCGCGACCGCTCGGGGTCCGCTTCGCGGCGAGGAGCTGGTACACGGTCGTCCGCCCGATCCGGAATCCCACCGCGGACGCCGCGAGATAGAGGCGGTACAGCCGCGCGCGCTCCTCGCCCGCGATCGCGACAGCCTCGTCGAAGCGCGCCTCCAGCCGCGAAAGCCAGGCGGCGAGCGTCTCGGCGTAGTGCTCGCGCAGGCACTCGACGTCGCGCACCTCGAACCCGGCGCGCTCCGCGGCGGCGACGACCTCCACGATCGGGATCAGCTCTCCGTCCGGGAAGATGTACCGCCAGATGAACCCGCCGCCGCGCTGGTCCGCCCACGGCAGCGTGGCGTCGCGGCCGCCGGCGAACGCGATCGCGTGGTTGAGGAACAGCCCGCCCGGCCGCAGGAGGCGGTGGACCGCCGCGAAGTAATCGTCGAGGTGCGCGCGCCCGACGTGCTCCATCATCCCGACGCTCGCGACCTTGTCGAACGGCGCGTCGGCGCGGAGCGTCCGGTAGTCCTCCGCGCGCACCTCCGCCTCCGCGCCGTTCCCCAGCCGCGCGAGCCGCTTCCGCGCCGTCGCGAGCTGGTTCGCGCTCACCGTGATCCCCAGCGCCCGAGCGCCGTACCGCGCGACCGCGTGCTCGACGAGCGCGCCCCAGCCGCAGCCCACGTCGAGGAACCGCTCCCCCGCGGACAGGCCGAGCTTCCGGCAGACGAGGTCGAGCTTCGCGCGCTGCGCATCCTCGAGGCGCCCGCCGCCCTGCGCGAAGTAAGCGCACGAGTAGACCATCCCCTCGTCGAGGAACAGGCGGTAGAAGTCGTCCGAGACGTCGTAGTGGTGACGGACCGCGTCCCGGTCACGCGCGACGCTGTGCCGGCCGCCGCGTAGACGCGCCTCGAGCGGCGCCGGACCCCGCGGAAACATCCGCCGGAGCAGGAGGGAGAGCGCCGTTCCGATGAGCGCGAGTCGAGGGCGCGGCCCGTGCCACCGGGCCGCCGCCTCGATGAGGCCGATCGCGTCCCCCTCGAGCTCGATCCGACCGTCGAGGACCGCCTCCGCAAGCCGGACCTCCGCCGCGGGCGGAACGAAGGCCTCGAGCGCGCGCGGATCTCGCAGCACCACCATTCCCCGGACGCCTTCCTCGCGTCCGGGCGCAAGCACGTCGCCGTTCCAGAGCCGCACGGCGAACGCCCGGGACGGGGATGCGAACAGCTGGGACGCGATCCGGACAGGGTCCATCCAAGCGAGGATAGCGAGCGGCTCGCAGTCGCGTCTGGCCCTGCTGGGTTGGGCATTTCGGTCGCAGCGACCGCGGACCTCCCGCCACCCTCCGGGAGCGCCCGTGCCTCGCCCGAGAGGGTGGGCGTCACCGGACCGCGAGCGCGAGGAGCACCTGTCCGGCGTAATAGAGGGGCAGCCCCACGAGTCGGTTCGCGATGCCCGGGTGCACGAACCGGTCGCGCGCGACGAGGAGGTCCGAGAGGTAGAAGAGCAGCGCGCCCACGCGGACCTCGGGCCGATCGACGCCGAGAGCGAGCCACAGCATCGCGCCGATCGCAGCGCAGTACGCGACGACGGGCGCCTGCATCGCGCCGAGCCTGGGCCAGAGCGAGCGGAGCACCGCTCCCGTCACCGCGAGCACGACCAGCCCCACCCACGGCGATGGGCCGGCGACCGCCCCGAAAGCGCCGGCGTAGGCCACGTGCGCGAGCAGGAACGCAGCGAGTCCCCCCAGGAAGGCAGGGCGTCGCGAGGACAGGAGGAGCGCATCCCCCAGCACCGACAGGAGCAGTCCGGCGAGGATGCCGTACTCGAAGGCGCCTTCCACGCCGAGGGCGAGCGCCAGCGCCACGAAGGCCGTGGAGGCGCCGAGCTTCCCGACGGCGCGCGCCGCACGGGCGCCGCGCACCTCTGCCGCGAAGTGGACTGCCAGGAGCAGGGCGATCGACCCGATCGCGATCCATGCGACGCGCATGGCAGGAGTCGAGCACGGCCGCGAATCCGCGTCCATGCAGCCGTCACCTGCCCGGCCCGGCGCGCCCTCCGCTTCGCGCCGCGGCCCAGGGCGCGCGAGCTGCGAGAGCGTCACGAGCCGAATGCGACTCCGGTCATCCCGGGAGCGGTCGCGCCCGTCGCCGCCGCCCCCGCACTGGCGCGCACCACCGCGCCGAGGACGACGAGCGCGCCGACCGAGCCCACGACCCTTGCGGCGGAGACGGACGAAGCCTGCGCGACCGAGCTCGCCGGGTCGGGGCGACACCACACCTCCGCACGGCGCACCCACCGGTCCGGGAACCCGACGCAGCGCAGCTGGTAGTCCGTCGTCGCCGCCGCCCGGAAGCTCGCCGGATGACCCTCGCGTCGCCCCTCTGGGGGACGTCGCTCGCGTGGCCGCGCCCGACTAAGAACCCTCCGTACGATGGCGCGGCGGCAGGTCGCCGGCCCAGGAGGAGGGACATGGACTTCGAGAAGGAGATCGCGGAGCTGCGCCGCTGGTTCGCAAGCCCCCGGTTCGCGGGCATCAAGCGGGTCCATTCGGCGCGCGAGGTCGTCGAGCAGCGCGGCACCATCCGCCCGGAGTACGCAGTCGCGCGCAGCGCCGCCGAGGGGTTCTACGAGCGGCTGCGCCAGCTGTTCGAGCAGAAGAAGTGCATCACCACGTTCGGCCCCTACTCGCCCGGGCAGGCGGTCGCGATGAAGAGGATGGGGATCGAGGGCATCTACCTCGGCGGCTGGGCCACCTCCGCGAAGGGTTCGTCGCACGAGGACCCGGGCCCCGATCTCGCCAGCTACCCGCTCAGCCAGGTGCCCGACGAGGCGGCGCCGATCGTCCGCGCCCTGCTCACCGCCGACAGGAACCAGTTCCACACCCGCGCGCGGATGACCGAGGAGCAGCGCAGGGCCACCCCCGCCGTGGACTTCCGTCCGTTCATCATCGCCGACGCCGACACCGGCCACGGCGGCGACGCGCACGTGCGCAACCTGATCCGGCGCTTCGTCGAGGTGGGCGTGCCGGGCTACCACATCGAGGACCAGAAGCCCGGCGTCAAGAAGTGCGGCCACCAGGGCGGGAAGGTGCTCGTCTCCGAGGACGAGCAGCTCAAGCGCCTCTCCGCGGCGCGCTTCCAGCTCGACGTCATGGGCGTGCCAGGGATCCTCGTCGCGCGCACCGACGCGGAGTCGGCGACGCTCCTCGACGGGCGCGGCGACGACCGCGACCAGCCGTTCATCCTCGGCGCCACCAATCTCTCGCTGCCCACCTTCAAGGCGGCATTCCTCGCGATCCTGCGGCAGTTCCAGCGAGCCGGCGTGGAGGAGCTGAGCGGACACGAGCTCTATGCGCTCTGCGACGAGCAGCTCGCGGCGGCCGACGCCTGGCTGGCGACGGCCGGCTTCGCGAAGGCGATCGCCGCCGCCGCCGCCGACTACCGCAAGGGAGTGATCGGCAGCGTGGACGCCGCGCTGGACAAGGTCTTCGACGCGTTCGTGGACGTCTGGCAGCACGAGGCGGGCATCTCGACCTACGCCGAGGCGGTGGGCGAGGTGATCGCGTTCCGCCAGAACGAGGGCGATCCGCCGGCGATGAGCAAGGCGCAGTGGCTGGCCTTCGCCGAGCGCGCTCCGTTCTACAAGGCGCGCGAGAAGGCGCGGTCGATCGGCGTGAACGCCACCTGGGACTGCGAGCACGCCAAGACGCCGGATGGCTACTACCAGGTGCGCGGCGGCATCGACTATGCGATCGCGAAGTCGCTCGCGGCAGCGCCCTTCGCGGACCTGCTCTGGATGGAGACCAAGACCGCCGACCTGCACGACGCGAAGAAGTTCGCCGACGCGATCCACGCGGTCTTCCCGGACAAGATGCTGGCCTACAACCTCTCGCCCTCCTTCAACTGGGACACCACCGGGATGGACGACGAGCAGATGCGCCGCTTCCCCGAGGAGCTCGGGAAGCTGGGCTACGTCTTCGACTTCATCACCTACGGCGGCCACCAGATCGACGGCCTCGCTTCGGAGGAGTTCGCCACGGCGCTCCGCCAGGACGGCATGCTGGCGCTGGCGCGGCTGCAGCGGAAGTTCCGACTGCTCGAGTCGGGCTACCGCACGCCGCAGACGCTGGTGGGCGGGCCACGCGCCGACGCGGCGCTGATGTCGATCTCCGGCCGCACGTCGACGACCAAGGCCATGGGCCAGGGCTCGACGCAGCACCAGCACCTGGTGCAGACGGAGGTGCCGCCCAAGCTGCTCGAGGAGTGGGTCGACGCCTGGCGCCAGCACCACGGCATCCAGGGCAAGCTGCGGGTGACCCTGAAGCCGCACACCGCGGAGTCCGACCTCCTCGAGCTGGCGCTGGTCTCGACCGACGGGAAGAAGATGGTCAACGTGATCTTCGCGAGCATCCACGACCGGCGCGGGCGCAGCATCCTGTCGGTGCGCGACCAGAACAACTTCGACGTCGGCCTGCGCAAGAAGCGGCTGATGACGCTCGTGCAGCTGTTCCTGTTCCACCGCTACAAGGTGGACTCGGTGCACTTCGTGACGCCCACCGATGACAACCAGCGCCAGGCGGATGGGATGAAGGCGCAGGGCCTCTTCGGCTCGGTCGTGCAGGAGGTCGGCGAGATCATCGTCGCCGACGTGAACAAGGACCGGGTCCGGGAGCTGCTCGCCGCGGACCGGGCGGCGCTGAAGGCGCTGATCGCGAAGCGTTGAGCGCCGCGTCCGACGCTGCCGGCCCTCACCGCGGCGCGAGGTAGCAGAGCACCTCCTGCTTCGACGCAGTTCGCGTTGAGCCAGAGCGTGCCGGCCGTCGCCCGCGAGCGGGAAGTCGATCACCCGCACCACCTCGGCCATGCCGCGCGTCGTCGGGGAGGAGCGCCGGGAGCCGGTTCGGCGCGGCCCGCAGGCGGGCCTCGTCGAGGCGCGTACCCGGGATGCGCCGGGTAGAGCGCGACGTACAGCATGTTCTCCTCGACGAGGTCGTTGAAGAAGTGCGAGCCGAGCGACACGTCGGGGACGACGTTCGCCGAGCTTCATGATCTCGCAGAGCACCGAGACCCGCTGGATCTCGGCGAAGGAGACCGGGCACGCCGAGCGCGACGGTGGTCGTGCCCCAGCGCCCGGGCCCGAGGAGCAGGATGCTCCGCGTGCCCGGCGGGCTCGAGGCGCGTCGCGCCGCCCGACGACGCGCGCCACCTCGTGGCGGTCCTGGGTGCCGAGCGCGCGCGTAGGCGTCGGGGTCGACGTAGACGACCCGGTCGATCGGGCGTGTGCGCGCTCTGCCCGACGATCGGGCCGCGGCTCGCGAGGAGCGACCGCGTCCTCGGGCAGGCCGACGGGCGGCGCCACGATCGCGCCGCCCTCGCGCACCTGCAGCGGCCGGCACTGCACCAGGTTGAGCCGGAGCTCGCCGCCGGCGCAGGAAGTTCGCCGGTGAACTCGACGTCCACCGGGTAGCGGTAGGCGTCGCGCGAGCGTGCGCGAGGAGCTCGCGCATGCCGCTCGACGAACGGCGTGCCCCAGAGCAGCTCGTCGAAGGTGAGCACCCAGCCGCCGCCCGGGCCGCGCGCGTGCCGAAGAGGTCGCAGCGGCAGCCCCGGCGCGCGCGCGCGCCACCTCGTCGAACGGGACCGAGGTCGAGCGCGGTGCGCCTGCGAGGTCGAGCACGTCGACCCGGTGCTGCGCGTACTCGGTCACCTCGTCGAGGCTCGACTCCGGGCGGCAGCGACGGGGCGTTGAGCGCGACGATCCGCGTGTAGTCGTCGTCGGAGCGGTCCACCGCGCGCGTGCCCAGCCCGAAGACGAGGCGCACGACGCCCGCCTGCGGGTCGATCCCGCGCGTTCCAGACGTACGGGTTGTAGGAGAGCGCGACGCCCGGCGACCTGCGGGAAGAAGAGGTGCGCCGTGCACCGCGCCGGAGACCCGCTGCACGAGCACCGCCATCTGCTCGTCGCGGTCGAGGAGCCCGCGCCGCTCGCGGTAGCGGAGCGCCTCCTCGCTCATGGTGCTCGCGTAGACCGTCGCGCACGCGCGGCCAGGAACGCCTCGAGCCGCTCCGCGGGCGAGCCCTGGTTCGCGCAGAAGACGCTCTCGTACTTGCCGGTGAAGGCGTTGCCGAACCCGTCCTCGAGCAGGCTCGAGGAGCGGACGATGATCGGCGACTGGCCGTAGTACTCGAGCATCGCGACGAACTGCGCAGCGATGAAGTCGGGGAAGGTCGCCGCCCAGGATCCGCGCGCGGGCCTCCGCCGCGCCCTCGAGGCACGCGGCCGCGGCTGCGCTGCTCGCGCCGCGCCCGCCAGCAGCCGTTCCGGACCAGGTAGGTGTAGAAGACGTCGGAGCCGACGAACCAGGAGTCGTGCGGCTCGAGCCGCCGCCGCCAGCGCGGGCTCGCCGTTCGCGAGGATGGCGCGGGCCAGCAGCATGCCCGGCCGCCTTGCCGCCGACGAGCCCGGTGCCGATCATGCGGCGGCGGATGGCGAGCAGGTCGGCGAGGTCGAGGTGGCGCGCGGCCAGCTCGGCGAACCGCTCGTCGCGCGTGAGCATCATGCGCAGGAGCGGACTCGAAGACGTCGCGCTCCTCGTGCCGGGCGCCGCCGTCCCGGCCCGGACCGCGTCGCGGACCTCGCGCGCCTGCTGGAACGCGCCGGTCCCACACGTCGAGCCGCGCCACCGCGTCGAGCCGCCGGTCGGCGACGTCGGCGAGCACCTCGGAGAGCTCCGCGCTCTCGGTGAGCGGCCGCAAGCGCGTCCCCCTCGCAGGACGTGCGGCAGGTACATGGTCGGCGAGTGGCGCGCCGTCCACCTTGAGCGGGTGGACGTAGACGCGTGCGCCGGCGGCGGAAGACGTCGACCAGGAGCTGGGTGGTGCTGCGGATCGCGTCGACCGCCTCGGCGGAGTGGCTGGTCCGGCAGCAGCGCGAAGTAGGTCACCGTGTCGAGCTCGTAGAGGTACGGGCAGGTGACCATGAAGAAGTTGCCGAGCATGAGGTCGCTGTACCAGTCGGCCGCGAGGTCGGAGAGGCAGTCGAAGACGTAGAACGCGCCCGGCCCGGCCGCCTCGATGACCCGGTGGATCGCGGCGGTGAAGCTCTCGAACCCGACCGCCGGCGAGAGCCGGTGGATCTCGGCGCCGCGCGCCGTCCGTCGACGAGCGGCGCGTGGCGCGCGAAGCGGAAGTAGACGACGCGGCGCCCCTCGGCGACGCGCCCGGGCGACGAAGGGCTGGACGAGCGGGGCGTAGTCGTCGACCGAGTCTCGACCTGCCAGACGACGTTGTCGCCCGGGCGCAGGCCCTCGAGGACGTCGTCGAGCGCGGGAAGGCCGGTGCTCGGCGGGGGGCTCTGGGTCATCGGACGGCCGTCATGTTGTCATCGCTCCGCCTGCCTGTCGAACGGGCAGAGAAGATCAACCAGCTCGGCGGCGTCGTGGTCGCCTGCTCCGACTCGAACGGCACCATCGTCGACGAGAAGGGGATCGACCTGGCGCTCGTGAAGCAGCTGAAGGAGATCGAGCGGCGTCGCACCAAGGCTGCATCGCCGTCGGAGAGGGCGCGAACATGCCCACGACGCCCGAAGGCATCAAGGTGTTCCTCGACGCGAAGATCGCCTACGGGCCGGGGAAGGCGGCGAACGCCGGCGGCGTCGCGACGAGCGCCCTCGAGATGCAGCAGAACGCGTGCCGCGACTCGTGGACGTTCGAGTACACGGAGAAGCGGCTCGCCAACATCATGAAGAACATCCACCAGAACTGCTGGGAGACCGCGGAGGAGTTCGGCGCCAAGGGCAACTACGTCATCGGCGCCAACATCGCGGGGTTCATCAAGGTGGCGAAGGCGATGGTCGCGCACGGCCTGATTTAGCGCGTCCGCAGGACCTCGGGCCCCGGTGCGCACACCGCGCGCCGGGGCCTTCGTGCGCGTCACCGCACGAGCCTGAGCCTCTCCTCCGCGGCTTCGACGCGCACGCGCAGGCCCCAGCCGAGCTCGAGCCGGTCGTCCTCGATCCCGTCGCCGAAGACGACCCCGCCCTCGTTCATCTCGGAGACGACCTCGACGGCCTCGCCGCGCGCGACCAGGCCCTCCGCCAGGCGCGTGCCGGTGGACACGCTGGGGAAGGGCTCGCGCACGAAGAGGACGAGGGCGGGGTCGCCGGGCTTCGGAAGCGGCACGCGCCGGGCACGCTGCATGTCGATGGAGCGGGCCCAGCCGGTGGCGCCCGTGCCGGTCGCGACGATGAGGCCCGAGGACGACTGGCGCTCCTCGCCACCGCCGAACCGAAGCCGGTAGCGGGCCGACTGGTGGGTGCGGTGGCCGACGAAGATCTCGTTCAGCGCCCGCAGCCGCTGGCCGTCGTCGCTCGTCGCGTCCACCATGGTCCGCTCCTCGAGCCCGCACTTCTGCAGGGCGACGGCGGGCAGGAGGCGCCTCGCCGCCTCGGCGCGGTGCGGGACGAGGATCCCGTCGTAGCTCTCGGGGTCGGGGTTCACCCCCAGCACGGGCTGGCCGGAGAGGTACTTGGCGACGTTCGCCACGAGCCCGTCCTGCCCCACCGCGACGATCACGTCCTCCGGCTCGAAGACGAACCGCGACAGGTCCTCGCGCAGGATGCGGACGCGGCGCCACTTCGGCGGGATCGCCTGCGACACGCCACGGAGCGCCGACTCGAGCTTCGCGTGCCGGCGCTCCAGCTCCTCGATGGCCTGGCCGCGTCCCTCGAGGAAGAACCGCGCCTGCTCGCGCGTGCCGTGCCGGGCGACGAGCCCCTCCCAGTCGCTGCGCCGCGTGACCACCACCACGCGCGGAACGGGGGTCGACGCCATCGCTCACTCCTTCCCGAGCCGCTTCGTGCCCGCCTCGACGAGGTCGCGCAGGATCGGCCCGAGCCCATCGGGCGCGAGGTTCAGGTGATCGATGCGCTCGAGCTTCGTCGCGAGCGCCTGCGCAGCGAGGCCGAGCAGCACCGAGGGCGCAACGGTGCGGTAGATGTCCATGCGCTCCCGCTCCGCTGCGACGCGAACCTTCTCCTCCGCCCCGAGCGCCTCGGCGTGCGCTTCGCCCTGGAGCTTCACCCGGTCTGCCTCGGCCGAGGCCTCGACCCGGGCGCGCCGCGCCTTCGAGTCCGCGGCGATCTCGGCTGCCTGCGCCTCCTCCCCTGCCTGGCGCCGCGCGTTCTGGCCCTTCTGCGCGATGAGCTCCTCCTGCCGCCGCGCCAGCTCGATCTGCGTCTTCAGCTCGTTCTCCTGGATCGCGCGCTCCTTCTCCACGGCGAGCGCGCGGCGCGCGAACGCGGCCTCGTCGGCCTCCTGCTGGATGCGCTCGCGCGCGGGCGCCTCGAGCGCCTTCTCCAGGTCGGCGGTGGGGCGAACCGAGGGGATCCGCACGGAGACGACCACCATCCCCATGTCCGCGACGGTCGGGTCCGTGCGGAATCCGGCCTCGATCTGCTCGCGGATGCGGCGCTGCCCGTCGGCGAGCACGGAGCGGATGGGCGCGCGGGCGATCCACGTCCACGCGTACTGCTGGGCGAGCTGCGACATGAGGAGCGCCAGCTTCTCGAGCGGCTGCCGCAGGTGCGCGCCCGTCCGCTTGTCGAGCGTGAAGTCGATGCGCTCGGCCACGACCTCCGGCGCAGTGACGCGGAAGGTGAGCACGCCCTGCGCCGTGACGTCCTGGAAGTCGCCCGACCGGCCGTGGAACACGATGGGCAGCTCGCGGTCGTCGAGCGGGACCTCGGCGATGGAGGCCGTCAGCGGCAGGAACCAGAACGAGAGGCCGCGCCCCGAACGCTTTCTGCGCGCGTCCCGGAAGTAGATGACGTGCGACGTTGGGTCGCTGCGCAGGTGCCGCACCGGACCGAGCAACAGGATCTCCGCCATGACACGTCTCCTCTCACATGGAGCGCCGCAGCGCTCCTACACCGCCGAGCGCCGCGCGAACCGGTACAGCTCCGCGGGCCGGTGGTCGACGTCCTTCTCGCTGTCGCCGGTCGCCTCGAGCATGCCCGAAGCGAGCATGCGACGGCGAAACGAGTCCTTGTTCACGGGCCGGCCGAGCACCGTCTCGTGGACGCGCTGGAGCTCGAGCAGCGTGAACTGGTCCGGGAGGAGCTGGAAGCCGATGGGCGTGTAGTCGAGCTTGCCGCGCAGCCGCTTCACGGCCATCCCGAGGATGTCGGCGTGATCGAAGGCGAGCGCCCGAGGCCGCCCGTCCTCCCCCTGCACCTCGACCGCCCCGCCCGTCTCGCCGTCCCAGGGGACCGCGATGCGGAGCATCGACGCGCCGGGCGCCGCGCGGGCAGCATCGAACCGGGCGCGCGGGACGAGCGCGTAGTAGGCGACGCTGACGATGCGGGTGCGCGGATCGCGCCCCGGATCGCCGAACGTGTAGAGCTGCTCCAGGAACACGCCCGCGAGCCCCGCCTTGGCCTCGAGCGCGCGCGCCGCGGCGGCGGCGAGCGACTCGTCCGTCCTGACGAAGACGCCGGGCAGCGCCGGCACCCCCTTGAACGGATGCTCCGCCCGTTCGACCGCCAGCGTGTAGAGCGCGTCGCCGAACGCCGAGACGAGGGCCACGTCGACCGCGATCGAGATGCGGTGGTAGCTCGTCGCGTCGTACGCGGCGAGGAACCTGCGCTCGGCCGCGCCGGGATCGGGCGAGCCGGAGGGTCCCTTCCGGTTCTTCGGGCCCCTCTGCCGTGCGCCGCGGTTCGCCATGCCATCCTCCCACTGGCGTTATCTGCATATTGTATATATGCATGGCGCATTTAAGTCAAGGCGCGCGAGCTGCTCGCGGACCACGGCGCTCGGGTGGAGGCACCTCAGAAGCGATTGCGCGGGCTGCCCAGCGCCGCCTATGCCTGGGTCCCGCATGGCCGCCCGGAAGAAAGAGACCCTGGTGATCGACGGCCGCCAGGTGACGGTGTCGAACCCGGACAAGCCGTACTTCCCGAAGACCGGCATCACGAAGCTCGAGCTCGTCCGGTACTACCTCGCGGTGGCCGACGGCGCGCTGCGCGGGGTGCGCGATCGGCCCATGGCGTTGAAGCGCTACGTCGACGGCGCGGGGGGCGAGTTCTTCTTCCAGAAGCGCGCGCCGGCGTCGCGGCCGCCCTGGGTCGACGTGGTGGAGCTCGAGTTCCCCTCGGGTCGGAGCGCGCACGAGATCGTCGTCCGCGACGCCGCGCAGCTCGCGTGGGTGGTGAACCTCGGCTGCATCGACCTGAATCCGCACCCGGTGCGGGACGCCGACCTGGATCACCCCGACGAGCTCCGCGTGGACCTCGATCCCGTCCCCGGCGTCGGGTGGGACCAGATCCGGCGCGTCGCGGCGGTGACGGATGAGGTCCTGCGGGAGCACGGGCTCGTCGGCTGGCCGAAGACGAGCGGCTCGCGCGGGATCCACGTGTACGTGCGCGTCGAGCCGCGCTGGACGTTCACGGACGTTCGCCACGCGGCGCTCGCCCTGGCGCGCGAGGTCGAGCGTCGCGCGCCCGCGCTGGCCACGAGCAAGTGGTGGAAAGAGGAGCGGCACGGGGTCTTCATCGACTACAACCAGAACGCGAAGGACCGCACCGTCGCGTCCGCGTACTCGGTCCGGCCCACACCGGACGCGCGCGTCTCCGCGCCGGTCACCTGGGAAGAGCTCGCCGCCTGCGACCCGGCCGACTTCACCTTGCGCACGATGCCGGCCCGGTTCGCGCGGCTGGGCGACGTCGGCGCCGGGATCGATGCGACGCCGGGGTCGCTCGCCGCGCTGCTCGAGCTCGGGGCGCGGCAGCGAACCGACGGGCATGGCGGACGCGCCCTGGCCGCCGCACTACGCGAAGGGTACGGACGAGCCGCCGCGCGTCGAGCCTTCGAGACGAAGGGGCGCGTACGCGCACCGCCAGCGGCCACCGCTCGTCGTGGTCGCGAAGGCGGCGCGCCAGGAGGACGCGCTCGCCGGGCTCGCGCAGTGGAGGGCGCGCCATCCGGAGGCGGCCCGGCGCCTCGAGGCCGACGACGTCCTCGTCGACGCGATGCGGGGCCGCTTCACCACCTGGACCCGCGTGCGCGTGAACCTCCGCAACGTCCCGGAGGCGGAACGTCCGGCGGAGGAGCCGCCGGATCCCGACTACGATCCGTGGGCCCGCGCGCCGCTGCGCGACATGCACGACGGCTCGTAGGCGGGCGCGACGCCGGACCTACCCCTCCGCGTCCGCCATCACGCGGCGCTCGAGATCCGCGACGACCGCGAGCAGCGCGCGGAGCTCGACCGCGAATGCCGACGGGATGCGCGCGGCGCGGAAGAGGGCCCGGCGAGCGTCGCCGAGACTGGTATCCACGGCAAGGAGCCGTGTACGCCGCAGGTCGATGAGGATCTC
This sequence comes from uncultured delta proteobacterium, assembly GCA_963721145.1. Classification (GTDB taxonomy): domain Bacteria; phylum Myxococcota; class Myxococcia; order Myxococcales; family Anaeromyxobacteraceae; genus Anaeromyxobacter. The sequence goes on from CAVRIC010000003.1 coordinate 432,730, forward strand.
GTCGCGCATCGTGAGAACATACCCCTCCGTGGGCCGTGCTGGCAGGCCCACGCTGAAGAAGGCTGACGCCCCCTCCAGTGTGGTCGGCCGGCACTAAGCCAGCAGCGCCTCGACCCGCGCCTTGAGCGCGGTCCGCTGGATGTCCTCGCCGCTCAGGCGCTCGCCGAGCTCCTTGCCGTTCTTGAAGAAGACGAGCGTGGGGTCACCCGTGACGCTCAGCTTCGCGGCGAGCTCCGGGTTGCGCTCGCGCAGGACCTTCAGGAAGCGGACCTTCCCGGCGAACTTCTGCGCGACCGCCGCGTACCTGGGAGCGAGCGCGTCGCACGGCTTGGAGCCCGTCGCGTAGAAGTCGAGGACGACGGGCAGGGGCGCGCCCATCACCTCCGTCTCGTAGTCCTTCTCGCCGAGCTCCTTCACATGCACTGCCGCGACCTCGGTCTCTTCCGGATTCCGGCCTGCGGGAGGCTTCACGTTGAATCGGTTTGCCATACGAGTCGTTCTTTCGGCGCAGACGGGTCTAGCCGGGCGCGGGAGCGCCCACGCTCGTCGCGCGTGGTGGGTGATTCTGGAAGGGGAGCCGAGTGCCTCCCGGGGTATAGCAGGCCTCCAGGCCGCGTGCCCGTGCCCCTGATCCATTTCCGCCGCAGCGGTAGCGGGACTACGATCCGTGGGCGGGCGCGTCGGCCCGGAAGATGCGCGACAGCTCGTAGGCGGGCGTCTCCTCGAGCTGCGCGTAGGTGCACTGCCGCGGCGAGCGATCCGGCCGCCAGCGCAGGAAGTGGGTGGCGTGTCGGAAGCGATCGCCCTGCAGGTGATCGTAGGAGACCTCGCACACCCGCTCGACGCGCAGCGGCTCCCAGGAGAGATCCTTCCCCCGGTTCCAGCGGCTCTTCGCGCCGGGCATGCGCTGGTCCGGCGTCCCGGCGTCCGCCCACTCCGCCCAGTCTCGCCACGGATGACCCTCCATCGCGTTCACCCGCAGCGGCTCGAGCTCCTTCACGAGCTCTCTCCGGCGCTCCGACGTGAAGCTCGCGCAGATGCCGACGTGGTGGAGCTTCCCGGCGTCGTCGTACAGCCCGAGCAGGAGCGAGCCGACCATCGTCCCCGGGCCGTTCTTGTGCCAGCGGAATCCAGCCACGGCGCAGTCGGCGGTGCGCGCGTGCTTCACCTTCACCATCGCGCGCACGCCGGCCTGGTAGATGCCGTCGAGCCGCTTCGCCACGACGCCATCGAGACCGGCGCCTTCGAACCGTGAGAACCAGTCCGCGGCGGCCGTGCGATCGCGCGTCGCGGGGGTGACGACCACGCGCGCTCCCGCATCCCGGCCGGCGACGGCGCTCTCGAGGAGGGCGCGCCGCTCGGCGAATGGCGCGCCGCGCAGGTCCCGGTCTCCGAGGGCGAGGAGGTCGAACAGCACGATGCTCGCCGGGCTCTCGCTGGCGAGCAGCTTCACCCGCGAGGCCGCGGGGTGGATGCGCAGGAGGAGCGCCTCGAAGTCGAGCCCGTCCTTGCCCGCGATGACGATCTCACCATCGGCGACGCAACGCCCGGGGAGCCGCGCGAGCAGCGGGGCCTCGAGCTCCGGGAAGTAGCGGTTCAGCGGCTTCAGCTCGCGCGATTGCAGGTAAAGCCTCGGGCCGTCGCGGAACACGATGGTGCGGAACCCGTCCCACTTCGGCTCGAACAGCCACCCGTCGCCCAGAGGGAGCGCGTCGGACGCCTTGGCGAGCATCGGCTCGACCGGTGGGGCGGTGGGATAGGCCACTTCCCGCTCATTAGGCGGCGCGGGCGGTCCATGCACCGCGGTAGTGGGGAGCGGGGCGGCTCGCGTCCGCTCGTCAGCGAAAGTCGGTGACCTTCTTCCTGGACGCCCCGAGCTTCGGGTCGCGCTTCCCCTGGCACGTCACGCACAGCGTCGCGTAGGGCACGAGGGCGAGCCGCTTCGGGGCGATCTCCTCCTCGCACCCCTCGCAGAGCCCGAAATCCTCCGGCGCATCGACGAGCTTCGCGAGCGCCCGGTCGATCTGGCGGAGCAGCGCCGCCTGCCCCTCGTTCCGCTTCGACGCGAGCACCTGCATCATCTCCGAGAGCGCCTGGGCGTCCTCGTCCGCGACGCCGGTCGTCGCGGGGTCGCGCCGGTTCGGCTCGATGCGCGCCGGGCCCGCCTGGAGGATCTCGGCGCGGAGCCGCTCGAGGGTCCTCCGGTGGGCGAGCCGCTGCTTCGGGGTCATCGCCTCCTCATACCCCCGACCCTACCCCGGCACACCCCAGAACCGATGAGGTCCCATTTCACGAACGACCGAACAGGTTCATCACGAGCGACTTGCGGCCGCCGGAGACGTTCAGCTTCGCCGCCCGGCGCCGCGCGTGAACAACCTTCGACGCGATCGCCACGGCAGCTACTGCGATGACCACGATCGGCACCACGACATTCACGGAGGCTCCTCGGTACGGGGCTGCTGGGGGCGTGGTTCTTACCACGTCCGCGACGGACGCTGTACCGACCCGAGCCGATTCACCTGCACGTGCTTCCGCGCTGGGAGAACGACGGCATGTCACAAGCTCACTCTAACTTCACGTGGCCGACGAGCTTGCACGCGCGCCGGCCACCTCGTATCGGGGGAGCATGCGCATCCTCCACACGATGATCCGCGTCGGTGACCTCGAGCGGTCTGCGTGGGAGGAGATGGCCGGCGAACGCTCGGGCTCTACGCACCAAAGGGACACCCCGGTCACCTTGCGGCGACCGGGGCTCCGAGTGGTTGCGGGGGCGCGATGGCGGCGTGAGGCGCGCCTGCTATTCTGCGGCCGTTCCCCGGGAGTGCGCCATGCTGGTCAACTGCGTCGCATACCAGGATGGAAGGAAGCTCGGCGACATCGCCCGCGACGAGGTGAGCGCGTACGTCGAGCGGCCAGAGTGCTTCGTCTGGGTGGCGCTCAAGGAGCCGGACGCGGCGGAGCTCGAGGCCCTGAAGCACCAGTTCGCCCTGCACCCGCTCGCGGTCGAGGACGCGCGGCACGGTCACCAGCGCCCGAAGCTCGAGGAGTACGGCGACTCGCTCTTCGTGGTGCTCCACACGATCGAGCTCGAACCGGACCAGCTCCGAACCGGCGAGGTGGACGTGTTCGTCGGGAGGAACTACGTGCTCACGGTGCGGAGCCACTCGGAGCAGGGCTTCGCGGCGGTCCGCGCCCGCTGCGAGCAGGAGCCGGAGCTCTTGAGGCGCGGATTGGGGTTCGTGCTGTACGCGCTCATGGACGCGGTGGTCGACCGATACTTCCCGGTGGTCGAGGCCCTCGAGGCAGAGCTGGAGCGGACGGAGGAGCGGATCTTCGCCGGCGCCCCGGCGCGCCAGAGCGTCGAGGCGCTCTACGCGCTCAAGCAGAAGCTCATGGTCGTACAGCACGCCGTCCGACCCCTCGCGGAGGCGGTCGGAAAGCTCTGCGGCGGCCGGGTACCCGCCGTTGCCGCCGGTACGCAGGACTACTTCCGGGACGTCTCCGACCACCTCCAGCGGATCCACGGCGACATCGAGAGCCTGCGCGACATGGTCACGACCGCGATGAGCGTGAACCTCTCGCTCATCTCGCTCCAGGAGAACGAGACCACGAAGCGGCTCGCCGCCTACGCCGCGCTCGTCGCCGTGCCGACGCTCATCGCCGGGCTCTATGGGATGAACTTCGAGGAGATACCCGGGCTGCGGTGGGTGTTCGGATTCCCCATCACGGTCGCCGCGATGATCGCCTTGGACGCCTGGCTCTTCAGGCGGTTGCGCCGAGCCGGCTGGCTCTGAGCGCGCGCCCTCGTCTCGGGGGGCGTGGAGATCTAGCCGTGCCGTTCGCAAGCGGACCGCCTCGCGGGGCGGCTTCAGCATGACGTCCGCTCCGCTCGAGGTGAGACGCCAGGGTTCGACGGCTCGGAGACAGGATCTCCCGGACCGCCTGCGAGGCCCGAATCGCGTCCACCCCACCCTTGACCATCTGGACGGCGTACACGGGCGCGCCGATCGTCATCATCTTCGCCGCGACGACCCACGGGATCTCCTCGACGGAAGTCTTCCAGACGACGTCCTCGTCCACGTCCATGTAGTCGTGGACAACCTTGTGGTATGCAGCAGGTGCGCAAGCGCGAGGCGAAGGTTCTCGTCCCGGTCGAACTCGTCCCGGCGAACGCCGGCGGTCTTCGACGCGACTTTCATGCGCCCGCACAGCTACCGCGGCAGGAACGGCGGCGGATCCACGCCCGCGCCCGGCTCGGGCGGCGTGTACGCCACGTTCAGGACCATGGAGACGGTCGTGAAGTAACCGACCAGCGCGACGAGATCGATGACGCCCCGCTCGCCGAACGCTTCGACGCAGGCGCGATAGGTGGCGTCGCTCACGCCGCAGTTCCGCTGCAGCTCGGTGGTGAAGTCATAGGCGAGCTCCTCCTCCGGGCTCATTCCGACCGGGCGCCGGCCCTCGCGCAGCGCCTCGATCGTCTGCGCCGCAGTGCCCGCCCCAATCGCGAGCGGGACGTGTGTGGCCCACTCGAACTGCTGCGTCCACGCGCGCGATACGACGAGGGTGACGAATTCGTTCACGCGACGGGAGAGGACGCTCTCGAAGCGCAGGTACTCGCCGACCTTCTGCAGGCGCGCCATCAGCTGCGGGCTGCGCAGCAGCGGGATGAACGGGCCCTTCACTCCCTTGCGCGGGCCGGCGATCAGCTCGTCCGCGGCGGCGCGCTGGGCGTCGTCCATCTGGTCGCGAGGAATGGCGGGCATGCGTTCGTTCGAGTCGGTCATGTTCGTTCTCCTGGTTCGAGGGGGCGCGTGACGGCGGGAGCGGGCGCAGGCCCGAGGGCCAGCGCCGCCACGCCCAGCAGCAGGACGGCCGCCGCGATGCCATGTGGAAGCGCGACGCCCGGCGAAGAGGACGAGCCGAGGGACGTCACCGTGAACGGCCCGACGAGCTGACCGACCGCGAACGCGGCCGTCATCGCCGCGATCAGCCGGGGCGCCGACGCGCCGGCGACCCTTCGGGCCTCCTGGATCCCGGTCATCGTCACGACCATGAACGTCCCTCCGACGCAGACCGCGCACCAGAGCAGGGTCGGGACGCTCATCCGGAGCGCGGGGGCGAGCACGCCCGCTGCCATGACGACCTGCGCCCGCGCCCAGAGCCTTCGCGGCGGCACGTGGCGCGACCATCGCGGCGTCGCCATCGTCGACGCGGCCGCCGCGAGCCCGAAGACGGGCCACGTCCACGCGAACACGGCGGGATCGGGGACGACCTGGCGCGCCGCCGCGGGCAGGAACGTCGCCGGGACGATGTAGCCAAACCCGAACGCCGCGTAGGCCAGCACGAGCCGCCAGGTGCTCGCGGGCAGCGCCGCCCGCGGCGCACCGCGCGGCGGCGCCGCGACGGAGGATTCCGCGCCCAGCGTGCCCCAGCCGAGGATCGCGACCCCTGCCGAGCACGCGGCGAGGAGGAGCCACGCCGCGTCCGGCGAAACTTCCAGGACGCCTGCCGCGAGCCCGACGAGCCCGCAGAAGAAGATCCCGGTGCCGACGCCGGAGTACACCCAGCCGGCCCACGCGGCGCGGCCCCGCGCGGCGAGGAGCGGCAGCACCCACGACGACACGCCGACGAGGACGAAGGCGCTCGCCACGCCGGCGAGGAACCGCAGCGCGACCCAGAGCGGGAGCGACTCCGTGAGCCCCATACCGGCGGTGAGCGCCGCGACAGCGGCCAGCCCGACCCGCGCGGCGCGACCGGGGGACGGGCTCAGGGCCATGCAGAGAACGGCGCCGACGAGGTAGCCGAGGTAGTTCGCGCGCGCGAGGGAGCCCCCCTGCGCGAGCGAGAGCGTGCCGGCCTGCTGCATCAGCGGCAGGAGGGGCGTGAACGCGAAGCGGCCGACGCCCATCGCCGACGCCAGGCCGACGAGCCCGATCAGGGCAGCAGGAGCGGGCGACACGGGGCGAGCGGCGTCGAGCATCAGCCCGGATGCTAGAGTCTCCATCGACGCCGCGATACTGAATAATTATGAATACGATGTTCTCCGAAAAGGAACAGGCCCGCGCATGGATCTCGCCCAGCTCCAGATCTTCAAGGCCGTCGTGGAGGAGGGCGGCGTCCACAAGGCCGCGCGCAAGCTGCACCGCGTCCCTTCGAACGTCACGACGCGGGTGAAGCAGCTCGAGGAGACCCTCGGAGCCGAGCTGTTCATCCGCGACCGGAAGCGCCTCTTCCTCTCGCCCGCCGGGGAGCTGCTGCTCGCGTACGCGGACAAGCTCCTGCGGCTCGCCGAGGAGGCGAGGACCGCGGTGGGCGGGTCGACGCCGCGGGGTGTCCTTCGCCTGGGCGCCCTCGAGAGCACGACCGCGAGCCGCCTCCCGCCCGTGCTGGCCCGGTATCACCAGGCGTATCCCGAGGTCCGCGTCGAGCTCACGACGGGGACGAACGACGCGCTCACCGCGGCGGTGCTCGACCGGCGCGTGGACGCCGCGTTCGTGGCCGAGGTCCCGTCCAGCAGCGAGCTCGCGCACCTGCCGCTCTTCGCCGAGCGCCTCACGCTGATCTCCTCGCTCGCGCACCGCAGGATCAGGAGCCCGGCCGACGTCGAAGGGGACTCGGTCGTCGCGTTCCCCGACGGCTGCGCGTATCGCCGGCGGCTGCAGCGCTGGCTCGGGGCCGCGAGCGCCGCGACGCGCGTGCTCAACCTGGGCTCGTATCACGCCATCGTCGCGTGCGTCGCCTCGGGCGCCGGGATCGCGCTCGTCCCCGAGTCGGTGCTGGACACCGTCCACGGGGCGCAAGTGAGGCGGCACGCGATTCCGCGCACCCTGTCTGCCCTCGTGACGCCCCTCATCTGGCGGCGGCGGGAGGAGAGCGCCGCGGTCGTGGCGCTCAAGGAAGAGCTGAAGCGGAGCGTCGGGACGCTTGTGGCGGCCACCCCGACACCGAGAAGCTGAAAAGGAACCCCGGGCCTCTTCGGCCTGGCGCCTCCGATCACTCACGACCGCCCTCCCCCTCCGTAATCCGCGTCGCGCGATGCCGGCGACGGGACGACGTTCCCGATGTTTCACCCGCCTAAGACCGCGGAGCCCCGAAGCTCCGCTCGAACAGCCCGCGGATCGCCGCGCGGCCGTCGTCGGATGGTGATCGCGTGCCGGCGCCCGCGAACCGCTCGCGCGTGATGGCGGGCGGCGCCTCGGCGACCCAGTCCCGCTCGTCCCACCGGAACCAGCGCTTCCGCTCCTGGTCGAACAGGTGGACCGGCTTACCCCAGTGTCGCGCCAGCTCGACCGCCCAGCCCGTCCCACCGTGGGCCGTCTTGTCGGGGTTCACGGCACCGACGGCGAACACCTCGCCCGCCGTGCTCACCTGGTGCCAGATGGTCTGGAGCACGCGCCGCAGCTCCGCCGACTCCGGGAACGCGCGGTGCATGTGCGCCTTCACGTACGCGGCGCTGACCTCGCCGACCCTGAGCTCGTCCTCGCTCAGCTCGACGAGCCCGCGCGTCCGGGCGATCCCGTGACGGCCGCCGAACGTGAAGTTCACTTCCCCGACGCCCCATCGCTCGGCGGAGGCGCCGAACTCCTCCTCGGCGCCGGCGGACCCGCTCGCGAGCAGCGTGAACGACCCCGGGGAGAGCTCGACCGGCGGCGGCGGCTCGTCGTCTCCCGGCAGCCGCAGCGCGCCGCCCTCGAGCACGAGCGGGACGTCGGTCGCGGGGGACCGCTCGAAGTCCTTCACCAGCGTCAGCCGGGCGTGCCGTCCATGGGGCTCGAGGAAGACGCCGACGTCGACGAGCGCGGCGCAGTCGTCCGACAGCGGGGCGATGCGCCGGGCACCGAGCTCGGGGGCTCGCGCGTCGCGCGCGGTCATCCAGATCTCGGCGCCGATGCGAGCCGCGCTCGCCTTGACGGCGCCGACCGTCGCGGTGACCCCGGGCTCTTCCCAGTCGAACCCGTCGACGAGGATGGTGGAGGGCCCGAGCCCGAGGTGCGCCTGGAACACTGCCAGCGCCTCGTCGAGCCCTCGCGGGCTGAAGGTGCCGTCCATCGACGACCAGATGAGCCGCCGGCGGGCGATCGACTCGCGCACGCCCCGGCGGTCGGCCAGGTCGACGCGCTCGACGAGATCGTCGAAGAGCGCGTCGTAGCGCGCGGAGACGTGCTCCACGGATTGCCCGACCGCGACGTGAAGGACGGGCTTGCCGCGCAGCAGGGCGTCCAGACCGATCTGCACCAGGCAAGCAGACTTGCCGACGCCCGCCGGCGCCATGATGACGCCCAGGTGACCCTTGCCGAGGCCGCCGCGGATCGAGCGGTCGAGGAACCGCAGCGGGCTCTGGAGGATCGCTTCCTGCCGGATCATGGCCGGACGAAGTCTACTTCTTGCCGCCCTCGGCGGCCTTCTTGCCAGCCTTCGCCATGAGCTCCTCGGCCATGGCCGCGGGGACCGGCAGGTACCGGGAGAACTCCATGGTGAACTCCGCCTTGCCCTGCGTCGAGGACCGGAGCGTCGTGGAGTAGCCGAACATCTCGGCGAGCGGCACCTCGGCCTCGATCCGGGCGAGCCCGCCATCGTCCTGCGAGCCGACGATCATCGCGCGCCGCTGCATGAGCGTGCCGAGAATGCCGCCCGAGAACTCGGCCGGCCCCTCGACGACGACCTTCATGATCGGCTCGAGCAGCCGCGGCTTCGCGCGGTCGAAGCCCTCACGCCAAGCGCCGCGCGCGGCCTCCTGGAACGCGATGTCGGACGAGTCGACCGCGTGGCTCGCGCCGTCGTTGATGACGACACGCACGTTCACCACCGGGTAGCCGAGCAGCCTTCCCTTGCCGAGCATCGAGCGGAAGCCCTTCTCGACCGCGGAGATGAACTCGCGGGGGATCGCGCCGCCCACCACGTCGTCGACGAACTCGTACGTCTGCTCGCAGGGCTCGATGTACCCGCACACCCGACCGAACTGCCCCGACCCACCGGTCTGCTTCTTGTGCGTGTAGGCGAACTCGGCGCGCTGGCTGACGGTCTCGCGGTAGGCGACCTGCGGCGGGGACACCTCGACGATCGCGTTGTACTCGCGCTTCATGCGCTCGACGTAGACCTCGAGGTGCAGCTCGCCCATCCCGCGGATGATGGTCTCGCTGCTGTCCTCGTCGATGCCGGCGCGGAAGGTCGGGTCCTCGCGGGTGAAGCGCCGGAGCGCCTTCCCCATGTTGGTCTCGCTCTTCGCGTCGACCGGCTTGATGGAGAGCGCGATCACCGGATCCGGCACGTGCATCGAGGTCATGTTGAGCTTGACCTTGCCGTCGGTGAACGTGTCGCCCGAGTTGCACTCGATCCCGAACATCGCGACGATGTCGCCCGATCCGGCGGCGTCGATGTCCTCCATCTCGTCGGAGTGCATGCGCACGAGCCGTCCGATCCGGTGATCCTTCTTCGTGCGCATGTTGGTGATGAACATGTCGCGCGAGAGCTTGCCCTGGTAGACGCGGAGGTACGTGAGCTGACCGTACCGGCCGTCCTCGAGCTTGAACGCGAGCGCCACGGTCGGCTTGTCGTTGTCGATCGTGAGCACGACCTTCCGCTCGTCCGCGGCGAGATCGTGGGCCTCGTTGACGACCTCACTGGGGTCGGGGAGGTAGTCGACGACCCCGTCGAGCAGCTTCTGGACGGCCTTGTTCTTGTACGCCGAGCCCATGAACACGGGCGTGAGCTTCAGCTCGAGCGTCCCCTTGCGGAGCGCCGCGCGGATGAGCTCCTCGGTCACCCGATCCTCGAGGATCGCCTCGGTCAGCTCGTCGGAGAACATCGACGCCGCGTCGAGCATCTCCTCGCGCGCCTTCGCCGCCTCCGCCTGCAGCTCGGCGGGGATCTCCGACTCGGTGATGACCTCGCCGTCGTCGCCGCTGAAGCGGACCGCCTTCATCGTCACGAGGTCGACGACCCCCTCGAACTTGTCCTCGAGGCCGATCGGGAGCTGCATCAGCACCGGATTGTGCTGGAGCTTCTCGCGGAGCTGATCCTTGACCCGGAGCGGGTTCGCGCCGGACCGGTCGCACTTGTTGACGAACGCGAGGCGCGGCACCTTGTAGCGCCGCATCTGGCGGTCGACCGTGAGCGACTGGCTCTGAACGCCGGCGACGGCGCAGAGCACCAGGATCGCGCCGTCCAGGACGCGCAGCGACCGCTCGACCTCGATCGTGAAGTCGACGTGCCCGGGGGTGTCGATGATGTTGAAGTGGAGCCCCTTCCACTCGCAGTGCGTCGCGGCGGAAGCGATGGTGATGCCGCGCTCGCGCTCGAGCTCCATCGAGTCCATCTTGGCGCCGACGCCGTCCTTGCCCTTCACTTCGTGGATGGCGTGGATCCGGTTCGTGTAGAAGAGGATCCGCTCCGTCAGCGTGGTCTTCCCGCTGTCGATGTGGGCCGAGATGCCGATGTTCCGAAGCTTCGAGAAATCCGTGTACACGTCGTACCTCCACCTGCGGGGCGGGCCGATCAACATGGGCGAACCGGTGCGCGGCGCCGCTCGCCGGGCCATCCGACGGGTCAGCATGGAAGCCGCTCGTGTCGAACCCGCCGCGCGTCGCCTTGCACTCTCGCGAGCGGGCGACGTGTGCGGAAACGCGCGCCGCTCACCCACATCCACGGCGTCGCGCGCGCGCAACCTCGCATATCCGGTGGTGTCACGCAACCCGGCGCGAGGCCGCGAAGCGCTCCCATTCTGTCGCCAAAGGCGTTATCTCGGGCCGCGATCGGCTCCGGAGGAGCCGGAAACGCGAAGGCCCCGGGCAGCGAAGGGCAGCTCGGCCACACGCGCGCGCTTCGCAACGCCCGAAACTTCCGAGCCCCGGTCACCTTGCGGCGACCGGGGCTCCGGATGGTCGCGGGGGCGCGATCTGGTCAAAGCGGACCTGCTCACGTTCGCACCCACCCTCTCAGGCTACGTCGCGGCGAGTGGGCAGAACCGCGCTCGGCCTGGAGGCTGATGATTGACAGGTCGTTTCATCCTAGCCGAGCAGGAGCCACAGGCCGGTGCCGACGAGCGCCACGCCCGCTCCGCGCGCGAGCAGATCGCCGCGCCGCACGACCTTCTCGAGCGCCATGAGGACGGTCAGCGCCGCCATCCACAGGAGGTTCATCACGCCGGCGACGAACATGACCAGCATGAGCGCCCAGCAGCAGCCCAGGCAGTAGATCCCGTGGTCGAGTCCCATGAGGAAGGAGCCGTGCCGACCGCTGCGCCATCGGGTCATGAGGAACATGAGCGGGGAGCGGCACTTGGTCAGGCAAGCGGTCTTGAGCGGCGTGAGCTGGAACAGGCCGACGCCGATGAGCGTCGCGCCGCCGACCGCCGCGCTGCGGAGCTTGCCCATGACCGGGGTGACCAGGTCTGCTTGTTCGAGGCCGAATTGCAGGACGGCCGCTACCGCCCCGAACGCGAACCAGGCGGCCAGGTAGCCGAGCACGAGCTGGGCCGTCGGGCCACCGACACCGAGGGTCGGGTACTGGCCGCGCCAGAACCGGCCGAACAACAAGACCAGTGGTAGCGCGGTGGGCAGCATCATGGCCACCGCCATGACCGCCCACATCACGAACAGCCAGAACTGGTACGCCGCGCTCGACGACGTCATCCCCGGCATGGCCGCGCAGTGGGCGAGCGTCGCGCCGCTGGCGACGGCCATGTCGGTCGCCATCCAGAGCAGGTACGCCCACGACAGGCCGACCACGAGCGCCAGCACGCCGAGGAGCAGGACGCGCTGGCGCAGGAGGAGAGGCGTGAGGAGCAACGGCGCAGGAGCCGTGGTTCCCGAGCTGTCCACGCGCTAGCCCTCGTACGTGAACGGAGAGTGCATGCACTGTTTCCCGTCCAGGTTCCAGTCCCAGCCGTGATCGGTGATGCGCGACCTCGTGGAGCGCGCCACGACCGCGGGGAAGCCCGGCGCCACGGCGAGCAGGTGGTTGGACACCACGACGTCGCCGCCGTCGGGCCCGACCAAGGGCTCGAGCTCGGTGTCGACCGCGGCGGGGATCTGCACCACGTACTTCTTGTCCTGCTTCCGGAAGGTGATCGGCGCGTCCTTGACGCCGACGATCTCGCCGATCTGAGCGGCGAGCGCCGCCGGGTGGCCCCCGGCCTGGCCGCCGAAGATCTTGAGCAGCGACTCCCGCTGCTGCGGGCTGGCGCGGCTGTCGACGTAGACCGCGGCCTTCCACTTCGTCTCGTGCATCTTGCCCGGCGAGTGGACCAGGAGGGCCATGTTGAGGCCGTCGAGCTTCACGCCGCCGTCGTGGCCCTTGTCGATTTGCCAGGCAACGAGCGCGCGGCAGTCGCCCTGCGTCGGCGGCCCCAGGACGATGCACGGGCAGATCGCCTCGCAGCTGCAGCTCTCCATGTACGTTCCTTGAACTTGCCAGCTCATGAACTGCCTCCTTGATCTCAGAGTAAAGGGGTGCGGCTCGCGGGAAGAGTGTCGCCGCGAGCGTCGGCGCGGCCATGCAGGTCCCGCCGCGATGTGCAGATCGCGCTGGAAAGCGTTAGGACCTCCGTCCGCCGCCCGCCTGCGGGGTCCGGCCGGGCGGCTCAAATGGGTGGCGTGATGGCTGACCGACCGGCCCGCGACGCGACATCACCCGAAGCCACCGCGGTGCTGCCGCGCGACGTGGTGCGCGTCCTCGACTGGTCGCGCAGTCACCTGCACGAGCCGATCCGGCTGGACGCGCTCGCCCGGATTGCGGACGTGCCGCCGCGCACGCTCGAGACGCACTTCATGCGGTTCCTCGGCACGACGCCGCTCGGCTGGGTACGCCAGGCCCGCCTGACTCAGGCCCGACGCGCGCTGCTCGCGTCCGAGGGCCGGGGGACCGTCACGGACGTGGCGCTGGACTGCGGCTTCGTCAACCAGCTGGGCCGGTTCGCGGCGCAGTATTGCGGCCGCTTCGGGGAGCTCCCTTCGGAGACGCTGCGGCGCCTCCGTCGCTCGCGGCCCGATGCATTCGAGGATGTCGACGACGAGGCCACACGGCTGGCCTGGCGCGCCCTGCCGGCCGCGTTCGCGGTCGCTCCAGGGCCATGCAGGCAGGCACTCGACGACATGGAGCGGGCCCAGGAGTTGGCCCCGAGCTACGGCCTGCCCAAGGCGCTCGCCGCCTGGTGCTGGAGCCAGCGCGCGGCGCAGCATTTCGGCTCGACCCCGCAGGAGGACACCGCGCGCGCGACCCGGCTCGCCGCCGAGGCGTGCCGGCTCGCGCCGGCGGACTCCCTGGTCCTGACACTGGCCAGCGGCGCCCTGACGCTGGCGCATCGCCTCGACGAGGCCGATCGGCTCCTCGTCCGGGCGCTCGCGCTCGATCCCGGATCGGCCTGGGTCTGGCTACGCCGCGGCTGGGCCTCGGCCTACTCGGGCGACGCGGTCACGGCGCTGCGGCGGTTCACGACGACGCTGCACCTCATGCCGTTCGAGCCCATCCGGCACCTTGCGTTCATCGGGATCGGCTGCGCGCACTTCGTCGCGGGCCGCTACGGGCGCGCGGCGCGCTGGGCGCAAGCGGGAGTCGAAGCCTATCCGGACTCGTACTGGGCGGCGCGTGTCGTTGCCGCCTCCGCGACTCATGCCGGGGCGCGGGCGGACGGCCGCAAGATCGTCGGCCGGTTGTTGCGCAAGGATCCGAGCCTGACGGTGAGCGTCGCGCGGCGGGCCTGGCCGTTCCCACCGCGGGTGATGGACCGCCTCGCGGACGGCCTGGCGATCGCGGGCTTGCCGCAGGACTGAGCCGCGTACTCCTCGATCGGCCGATCGGGACCGACTCGCCGCCCGCGTCGCGGCGATCGAAGCCCGGCCGACGGCGGCAGACGTGCTCCCTCGCTCGAGGCCGTGCGCGCCCATGTTCATCTGCCGTTCGCGAGCGATGGCGCCGAAGCGCGCCACGAGCTCGTCGCCCGCAGCGCGCGTCGAGACGCCAATCGCGCTCAGTCATCGGCGACGTCGACCGCCTCACGCTCGACGATGGGACGCATCCGCGGCTTCAGGGCGTCGGGTCCTTCTCGAACTCCACGAGAATGTCGAGGTCACGTCCTCGCGAGCGTCGCCGCGCGTGGTGGACCCGAACAGGGCGATGCGGCGACCCTCGAGCTCGAAGCAGTGCAGGTGCGAGTTCGTCCAGCCCATCGCGTCCTGCAGCACGCGATGGAGCTTGGCAAGGGACATCTCGGCGGGAACGAGCAGCCGGCGCCAGACCGGAGGCTGGATCTCGGCGAGCGTCACCTTCAGCCGGTAGACGTGGTTCGCCGTGGCTCGAGGCATGTTCCCGTCACCGGTTTCGACCGCGGACGGAGCGCGCCGGAGCGTGTGCGCGTGCCACGAGTCGCCCGGCTCCGCGGCGAGGCATGCGCTGCTGAGCGTCCCAGAGATCGACGGCGACCTGTAGGTTGAGCCACAGCTCGGGCGTGGTGCCGAGCGCGCGAGAGAGCAGGATCGCCGTCTCGGCCGTCACCGCCCGGCGCCCCGAGATGATCCCGTTCACGCGCTGGATCGGGACGCGCATCTTCGCCGCGAGCGCGACCTGCGTGATCCCTGCCGGCTTGAGGTACTCCTCGAGCAGCATCTCGCCAGGAGTCGTCGGCCGGCGCTTCATCGTCGCGGTGGTCAGCATGGCTTCCTCCTCAGTGGTAATCGACGATCTGGACGTGCGACGCCTGGCCCGCCTGGAGTTCCCTGGCGGGACCGCCAGGTCCCGAATGTCTGCGGCCGCCCCGATGAGGTCGAGCTTGCGTCGGGCGGTTCAAGTCCTAGGCACGAGCACCCGCCTGCCGCAGGAACTCCGACGGTCGCTTCTCCTCGAGCTTCGCCGCCCGGCGAACGAGCGTCCGAAACCACTTGGTCGTCCTGAACGTCTCGACCGTCTTCGCCGCCATGGAGGCCGTGTTACGCGTGGCCATATCGGGACGCAAGGCGGGGACGGACCGCCTGTGTGCCACAGAAGGGCTGTTACTCGTTGCATCTTCCCCCGATGGTCTCCGGCTGATGTCGGATACGCACCTACGCTCCTGCTCGGGAGCACCACTGGCCTGCCGGGAGGCGAACACGTGGCGAACCGAAGGAACACCGCAGAACGCTCACGGCGCGAAGCGACGGAAGACGGGCGGCAGCTGTCATTCGTCGTGCGCGACGCCGAGCCATCGAACGAGCCACCCGAGGGTGGGGGCCCGGCACGATCCGCTTCATGCTCAAGAACGAGCGGTACATCGGCCGGTCCGTCTGGAAGAAGCGCATGTGGGTGACGGATCCAGCGACCGGCGCGCGGACGTACCGGATGCGCGGCGAGGACGAGTGGGTCACGACCGAGCAGCCGCACCTCGCCATCGTCTCGAAGGGAAGCGGAAGGCCGGGCGCGCCTACGCGAACTTCGGCTGTTCCGCCCACCAGTCTCGGGCGTCATCGACTGAGCATCAGCCGAATCAAGTCGCCGGACGCCTGCCGTTTCGAGCGCCCGAAACAGCGGAGCCCCGGTCACCTGCGGCGGCCGGGGCTCCTGAGATGGCTGCGGGGGCACGCGTTGGTCGAAAGCAGACCTGCTTACGTTCGCGCCCACGCTCTCGTGCGGAACCCTTTCTGGCGCTCGGCAAAGGACGCGTCCGTAGCGGCGAAGGCGCGGATATCGATGACGATCCATGCGTTCGCGCGCCAGACGAACGGGCGCGCTTGCAAGACTCCTCCGCTACAACTCACGCACCTCTCGCCCGTGAAACGCAATCCCCGCCTGGTCTAAGCGCCTGCGGTTTCGTTCCGTGTTGCTGAACCCTACTCGCCCGTGTGAGACCCAGATCCATCGCGCGACCTGTCGCCCGTCATTGAGATGGATGTGAAGGTACGTCCTGGCCCAGTCCTTCTTCGCAATGACGACGCTCACCTCTGAGTCCTTGGCCTGATGCGGCTCGATTCCAACGAGCCTGTTCTGATCCGGGACGGAAACAACGTAGTCCCAACGGTTGTCTTGAGGGTGTTCCTGGCGCGCAGCCTCGTCGAGATCCAGGCTGTCGCCTACAGTCGGGCGGGCGTTGGCGTGCAGAAGGGCACGGTCCCCCGCGGGCAGGGCGCCCAGGCCCGAAACGACCTTCAGTCGAAGTGGGCTGACCTTCTTCAGAGCAGTGTCGAGCAGAAGGTTCTGCTTCTTCATCTACTCGCCCGCCTCGTTCACGGCGCTGCGGACTGCCTCTCCGAATCGCGAGCTGAAACCCGTCAACCCGCCCCAGTTTGCCTCTGCTTCGTTCTCGGAGGCTGGGTCGAGGTTCGAGATGTCTCGCGTGCTGACCATCCCCGTCGCTTTGTCGATTTCCATGAAGTAGACGCGGTAGATCCGCTGCAGAGCGGCCTCCATCACTTCGCGGATCTTGCGCGAACGTCCGACGTTGAACGCGTCAGACAACGAAGACCATTTCGCCTTGTACTCCGCCAGTCTTCGGATCGCCCACACTACGTCCAGCACCAGAGGCGAGTGCGTGGAGATGACGACCCTGTACCCTCTCCACAGAAGATCCAGAACCAGAAGCATGACTACCGCGACGGCCTGCGGGTGCAGACCCATCTCCGGTTCCTCGATCACCACCCAGTCGATCTCTGCCCTCTTCTGCGCCTTTCGCGGAAGCAGCACGTGGTAGAGGCCGAGAAGGAGTGGCGTGAACTCACGCTGACCCGCGGTCCAGGTCATGTACGGGAGCTTCGCGCCGTTGTCGAAGGCCAGGCGAAGTCTGTACCGCAGACCTTCTTTTTCGAGTTCCACTCGGCCATGGTGGAACACGGCGTCATCAATGACGTTGCGGTACTGCTCCTTCAAGATGCGATCTACCGGGAACAGAGGTTCTGCCTGTCGCCCACTGAATCGGTGGTAGAGATTCTGACTGAACAGTCGGGCGACGACCGGCGTATCTGCGTTCAGCTTGAGGAAGGGGGCCGGCCACCCTTCCGCGAGCAAGAGTGCGCGATGCGCCGGGATGAAGAAGACCTTCCCCGTCGTCTTCTTCTTCAAGCCCTTCGTCCACGTACTCGGGAGTACGCTCTTGCCGTTGAAGCGGACGCTCGTGTCGTCCCGCCATGACGTCCGCATCCCCTCACCGAAGACAAGATCAATGAGGTTCGGGACCGTGCCCACGTCGTGACCCGCTTCCTTCAGCGCGGGCACCACTTCGGCGGCATCCAGCGCCACTTTCAACCACTGAAGCAGGAGACTCTTGCCCGTTGCCTGTGGGCCCACGAGAACCGTGAGATCGCCGAAGTCGATGTGGGCCTTCGCGATCTGCGCGAAGTTCTCGACGTCGAGTGTTGGGCCAGCGTCGATCTTCAGGGTGCCCTGGTCTTCCATGAACGCTCCTGATTCGTCGGCGCGAGTATCGCACGCGGATTCAGTCGGCCAACAACTTCTCCCGTCCGTACCCCCCGCCCCAACTACACCCCCAACTCACCTCATCGACCACCTCCCCTTCTTCAACCAACCCCTCACACCACCCACCCCCTTCTTTCTCCCTCTCTCTCTCGTTGCCGCATTCCTCTTTCCGTTAACTCCGTCTCCCTGTCCTTGCCCCACACCCTTCTACTCCTTCCCATTACTGGTCCCAGTTTCCAGACCCCTCTACCCAGTCGTCGGGGGAGAGGGGTCGGGAAACTGGGACCGCCTCGAGAGCCTCGATCACGACTCGTCTGCGGGTGGGGCAAGGCCAAGCATCCTCGCGAGTTGAATCACTCAGAGTGCCGACTCGGATGCCTACTGAGGTGCCTTCGCGGGTACCGAACCGACATGGCACTCCAGTAGGCACCCTGGGCCGGGGTGCCTACCAGGTGCCGAAAGCCATCGCCCCCGCGCACGGCCGCACAGACGCGACATGCACCGTCGCCGTCCCCTCCGCTGTCGACCAGCGACGTCACCGGTGACATTTCACTGAAAGATAAGCCGACACGTCACTTGAGCAGCGCTCGGACCGCCTTCTCGAGCTCGTCGATCTGCGTCGTCGCCGTGTCCCAGACGACCTTCAGCGAGACGCCGAAGTAAGCGTGGGCGAGCACGTTCCGCATGTCGCAGATCAGACGCCACGGGATCTGTGGCGCCCTCGCCGTGACCTCGTCTGGCAGCTTCCCCGCGGCCTCGCCGATGATCTCGATGTTCCGGATCACCGCGTCGCGCGTGCGCTCGTCCCCCGCGAACGTGTCGTAGGTCATCCCGGCCACGAAGCGGCGAACCTTCCCGCACGCCTCGATGATGTCGTCGGCGTAGAGACGCCAGTCGCGCTCAGCCTTGGGCGACATCGACCGCCTCGCGCTCGACGATGGGGCGCATCCGCGGCTTCAGGGCGTCAGGCGTGACGAGGTCGACCTTTTGGCCGAGGTGGTCCTCCAGAAACGCCTTGAGTCCCATGAACGAGAGGAACGTTGGGTCCCTCTCGAAGTCCACGAGGATGTCGAGGTCGCTGTCCTCTTGAGCCTCGCCACGGGCAGTGGACCCGAACAGGGCGATCCGGCGTACACCGAAGTCGCGCCGGATCGCCGGCAAGTAGCCGCGCAGGGCCGCGATCGCTTCTTCACGCCGCATCACCTGGATTATAGGGGCTTCACGCAGCGGCGCCCATCTGAGCGACCGCGTGCTATCGGCGGTGGCGGAAGGGCCGGTTCACGGCTTCGCCTCGAAGGAATCGAAGGCGCCGGGGTATCGTGGTCAGTTAGCACCGCGTGTAGCTCCAAACCGAAACGGGAACGCCATGGACAGCCTGACTGCGCTCGAGCGAGCCGTCCTCGACAAGCTTCTCGCGGGCGAGTTCCCCGTTCTGGACATCCTCCGGTGCCAGATCCAAACGGGCCAGGTCATCGAGCGCCGCATGACGGGCGTCGGGTTCTTCACGAAGTTCGGGCTGCCTGCCGGTGCGCCGCGTACCCAGGGCACGTTCCAGTTTGGAGACGTGCTCGCGACCGTCGAAGGGCTCCGCCATGGAGCCGGTTTCGTTCTCTGGGTCCAGGACGGTGTTCTCGACATACTGGAGGGATACACGTTCGATGAGCCCTGGCCTCAAGCGACCGATCGATTCACGCTTGAGTACATCGACGACCGCAAGAAGGACCTCCACCAGCTGCGGGGGGGGCCGCGCGTAGGTTCGCGGCACCGCAGGCGCGATCGCCACGGGGAGCTATGTCAGATACGCACCTACACTCCTCCTCGGGAGCAAGTCCGGCCGGCCCGGAGGCAATCGCGTGGCGAACCGAAGGAACCCCGCACACCGCTCACCGCCGGAAGCGAAACGAAACGGGCGGCAACTGTCGTTCCTCGTGCGCGACGCGGAGCCCCCGAACGGTCCTCCGAAGCTCGCAGTCCACATCCCGCCGCCGAGGTCCCCGGCCAGCGCCGTCCGTCGCCTCGATCTGGCGGCGAGGTTGGCCATGGATCTCGGCGAGCTCGCCGCCGAGCTCGTCACCGAAGGTAAGCTCGCTGTCGAGGCCCGTCCCGCGCCGAGAACGAAGGGGCGCACGCGATGACCCACGCCACCCGCCACGACGCTGCTGCGGTCGCCATCTACGCCCGCTACTCGACGGACCGGCAGGACGCGCGGTCCATCGACGACCAGGTGCGCCGCTGCCGCGCGTTCGCGGACGCTCGCTGCCTCGACGTCGCCGGTGTGTTCAAGGACGCGGCCGAGAGCGGCGCACACCTCGAGCGCGCGGACCTGCAGCGGCTCCTCACGGAAGCGCGCTCCGCTCGATGCAGCTTCCAGACGGTCCTCGTCGACGACCTCTCGCGCCTCTCTCGCGACCTCGGCAACACGTGGCAGATCGTGTTCCGTGACCTCGCGACCGCGCACGTTCGCGTCATCGACGTGAGCACCGGGATGGCGTCCGACTCCGCCGGCGCCCGCATCCAGTTCGGCGCGCTCGCGCTCGTGAACGACACGATGCTCCAGATCGTGCGGAGCGAGACCCTGCGGGGGCTAGAGGGCCGCGCGCTCGCCGGGTTCTGGGCCGGCGGGCGCGTCTACGGGTACCGGACCGTCCGCGAGGAGAACCCGCCCGACCCCGAGCACCCTCGCGCCATCCCGCTCATCGACGAGATCCAGGCCGCCGTCGTCCGGCGGATCTTCCAGCTCTACGCCGAGACGCACGGCCTGAAGCAGATCGCGTCCCTCCTGAACGAGGAGGGCGCCCCCGCGCCGTACGACGACGCGTACCGGAAGCAGGGCGGCCGCGGCTGGGGCCCCAGCACGATCCGGTTCATTCTCAAGAACGAGCGCTACGTCGGCCGCTTCGTCTGGAAGAAGCGCTCGTGGGTGACGGACCCGGCTACCGGCGCGCGAACGTACCGGATGCGCGGCGAGGACGAGTGGGTCACGACCGAGCAGCCGCAGCTCGCCATCGTCTCGCAGGACCTCTGGGACCGAGTCCACGCCCGCTTCGCGGAGCGCAAGGGCGCGAAAGGCCGCGCTCGCGGAACCGGCGCCACGGGCCACCTGCTGACCGGTCTCCTGCGCTGCGGCGAGTGCGGCAGCACGATGCGCGTCGTGAGCCTGAAGCGGAAGGCCGGACGCGCCTACGCGAACTTCGGCTGTTCGGCCCACCACGGGAAGGGCGCGGCAATCTGCGGGAACGGCCTCGTCATCTCCGAGCGGAAGCTGAACCGTGCCGTCGTCGACGAGCTGCGGAAGCTTCTCGCCTCGAAGGAGATCCAGGCCCGCTTCGTCGACGGGTTTACGAACCGCCTCCGGCACAAGAACCCCGCCGATGACCGCGAGCGGGCGGCGCTCGAGGCGGAGATGAAGGCCCAGGAGTCCCGCGTGCGGAACGTGACCGCCGCGATCGCCAGGTCCGGGTTCTCGGAGGCGCTCGCGGAACAGCTCGGCCTGGAGGAGGAGACGCTGCGGTCGCTGCGTCAGCGCCTCGCCGCGAAGGTCCCCGACCGCGAACGGCCGGCCGCGGTCCCCGATCCCGAAGCCGTCGCGCGGTTCCTCGAGAAGGTCCTCGAGATCGCGGAGACCGCCCCGAAGCGGGCGAGCGCGTCGCTCTCCCGCATCTTCGTGCCGATCACCCTCGTTCCCGTGAAGGGTCCCGACGGAACGCGGCGCTACGAGGCTCGTGGAGCCCTAAACACGTACCCGGCCGTCCTTTCGGACGGCCGGGCCGGGTCTGCTAATGATGGTTGCGGGGGCAGGATTTGAACCTGCGACCTTCGGGTTATGAGCCCGACGAGCTACCTGGCTGCTCCACCCCGCGTCAGGTTGAAAAGGCGTGAAGCGAGGCGGGTTTGTACGCTTCGCCGCAGTTCGGGTCAAGGGGTTTCGTCGCAGCGTCCTCAGCCGCGCGCGAGGCGCCACAGCGCACCGGGGATCGCCAGCGCCGCGGCGAGCGCCACCATCGTCGCGCCCGTCGGGATCTCCCAGATCCACGAGAGCACGTACCCGGCGGAGGCGGCGAGGACGCCGAACGCGGCGGCGAGCGCGAACGCCGGCCGGAACCCGACGCGCAGCAGGAGCGCGGCCGCCGCCGGCAGCGTCAGGAACGCGAACACCGGCAGCGCGCCGAGCGCACGCGCGCTCGGCGGAATGGCCGCACCGATCGTGAGGAACAGCACCGCGTCCCAGAGCCTCACCGGCATCCCGAGCGCCCGTGCCGTCTCCGGATCGAACGACGTGAAGGCGATCTCCTTCGCGAACGCTGAATGCACCGCCGTGCAGAGCGCGGCCACGATGGCGACCATCGCGAGCTCGCCCGCGGTCACCGCGACGGCGTTCCCGAACACCATCCCCCCGAGGTCGTGGGCCGCGTGCACGAGCCGGCTCGACCCGAGCACGACGAGCGCGGAGGCCGTCACCCATGCGCCGCCGACGCTCGCCTCGGCGGGGAGGCGCCGCGCTCGGAAAGCGCCGAGCAGGAGCGCGCCCGCGATCGAGAACGCCATCGCGACGACGAGCTGCTCGATCGCGTGCTCGCTCTCGATGTGGACCCGTTCCTCGACGAGGAGCGTCGCCACGAGCCCGAGCGTCGAGAGCTGCGTGAGGGCCGCGGAGACGAACACGGTCCGCCGGAGCACGACGTAGACGCCGAGGAACCCGAGCAGCGCTCCGGCGACGACCGATGCCGCGAGCGGCACCTCCCAGATCTCGCGGGCGGCGAGGAACTGCTGGACCGAGGTCACGCGCGTCCCTCCCTGTCGCCCGCGTCGGAGCTCGTCGGGTACACGAGCTTCCGGCCATCCACCTCCCGGACCGCCACGGTGCGGCCGTAGAGCGCGCCCAGCGCCTCCGGCCGGAGCATCTCGTCGAGCGAGCCGACGCGGAACAGCGCCTGGCCCTTGTCCACGAACGCGAGCGAGCGCGCGTAGTTCGCGACGTTCTCGAGCCGGTGCGACACCATCACGATCGCGAGCTGCCCTCCCCCGTGCAGCTCGCGCAAGAGGTCCATCGTCGAGAGCTCGGCCGACGGGTCCATCCCGTTCGTCGGCTCGTCGAGCGCGAGCAGCTCCGGGTTCGCCGCCAGCGCGCGGGCGATGAGCGTCCGCTGCCGCTGCCCTCCCGACAGCTCGCCATACTGCTGCGGGGCGAGGTGCTCGATGCCGACGCGCGCCATCGCCTTGCGGACCTCCTCGCCGTCCGCGGGGCCCGGCCTGCGCCACGGCCCGAGCGACGGGATGCGCCCCATGAGCACGACCTCCGCCGCCGTGAGCGGCCAGATCGTGTCGACGTGCTCGCGCTGCGGGACGTAGCCGACCCGCAGCGGGCGCGGGCGCACCAGCCGGCCTCCGATGAGCGGGAGCGCGCCGAGGAGCGTCAGGAGAACCGTCGTCTTGCCCCCGCCGTTCGGGCCGACCACGGCGAGGAAGTCGCGCGGAGCGACGGACAGGTTCACGTGGTCGAGGATGGGCCGCCCGCCATAGCCCACCGCGGCGCCCTCCAGTGCGACGACGGGCGTCATCGCAGGGCCTCGACGAGTCGCTTCACGACGACGTCCAGGTACTTCTCGTAGGTGTCGAGCTTGGGCTCCCCGCCGACGTCGCCGGGAATCTGGACGATCTTCGCGCCGGAGTGGCGCGCCACCACCTCCGCCGACTTCGTGTCGTAGTAGTCCTCCACCGAGATGGCCTTCACGCCCTCCCGCTGGGCGACGACGACGATCTCGGCGAGGTGGCTCGGCGGCGGGGGGACACCGGGCCGGGGCTCGAGCTCGCCGGCGGAGACGAGCCCGCTCCAGTCGAGGAAGTACGTCATCGTCCGGTGGCGCGTGAAGAGCTTTCGCCCCTTCACCGGGGCGAGCGCCGCCTGCCATCGCGCTTCGGCGGTGGTGAGGCGCTTCTGGAACTCCTGGTTCCGCTGCGCGTAGGTGCCCGCGTTCTGGCCGTCGAGCGCCGCGAGCTTCTCCGCGATGGCAGCCGCGACCCTCCCGGCCCGGCGCGGATCGGCGAGGAAATGGGGATTGCCTCCCGGGTGGAGGTCGCCCTGGGCGCGGCTCACCGGTCCGGTGGGCACGTCGAGGACCTGGAGGACGCTCGCGGCGGTGAGCCGGCGCTTCCCGCCCGGCTGGATGTCCCCGTTCCGCGACTGCGTCACGAGCGGCGGCAGCCACCCGATCTCGAGGTCGAGGCCGACGTCCACGAGGAGGTCGGCGTTCCGGAGCTTCACCGCCAGCATCGGGTTCGCATCCACGAAGTGCGGATCCTGGACGCCACGAGACAGGCTCTCCACCTGCACGCGGTCGCCTCCCACCTCGCGGGTGAGCGCGGCGAGACCCTCGGTGGTGGTGACGACCTTGACTGCGGCCATCGCGGGCACGGGAGAGACGAGTGCAACGAGCGCGGCCAGCGCGATTCTCTTCATGTCGAACGAGGTCATGGGAGTCCCCTAGAACGGATGCGCGCCGTGGGAGCCGATGCCGAATTCGAGCGCGAGGAGCGCCTCGATCCCGTTCCGCGCCTGTGGCCGCTGGTCGTACGAAATCTGAAGGCGAATCCGCTGGAACTCGCTCGGGTACCAGGTGACGAGCGCTCCGTAGCGGTGCTCGGTGCCGGACGCTGCGTCGGGTTCGACGCCGAACCGCGGGCCGGCGGGCGCGCTGTCATATCGAACGCCGTAGCCGAAGTAGGCGT
Organism: uncultured delta proteobacterium; assembly: GCA_963721145.1. Classification (GTDB taxonomy): domain Bacteria; phylum Myxococcota; class Myxococcia; order Myxococcales; family Anaeromyxobacteraceae; genus Anaeromyxobacter. The sequence goes on from CAVRIC010000003.1 coordinate 456,835, forward strand.
CCCGGCGCCAGAAGAGGTGGGCGTAGCCGCCGGTGTCGGACCCGCGGTCGACGTTGCTCGCCAGCGTCGGCATGTCCGCCCTGAGCTCGTCCGACAGCCCGCGGCCGCGGAACTTCCGGGTGTAGATCTCACCCTGGAGCGTCACGTAGGACCGACCGTGGATCGGCCGCCAGCGGAGGTACAGGTCCGCGCCACCGAGGTCCCGGAACGCGCTCGTCGCCTCGCTGCGGCGCGCCGCCGAGACCCCGATCCCGAGCGTGGTCGCCTCGCCGAGCGGGAAGTACTGCAGGAGCCGCGCGATGGCGGTGGGCCGTTCGCCCGGATCCTCGTCGCTGGGGAGCGGCGCGGTCCCCTGTCCGGCGAGGTGCAGCTCCGTGAACCACGGAAGCGGCGCGAGCCACGCGACGTCCACCCCCGGTCCGGAGAGCGTCTCTTCCGCAAGGATCCGCCCGCGCGCGAGCGGCGCGTCGACGAAGTCCCAGACGTGCGGGTGTTGCTGGTTCTGGCGGCCGAACGGGCTGAAGAGCTTCCCCGCCTTCACCTGGATGCCACCCGGCAAGCCGATCGAGGTCAGGTACGCCTCCTCCACGTCCACACCGTCGGCCGTGAACGAAACGAAGATGTCTGCGCGCGCGTACGGATCGATGACGGACTGGAGACCCACCTCGACCTCCTCGAAGCGCGCCGTCGGCTTGTTCTTCGGTCCGAATGGCCCCTCGCGCGGCGACTGGTTCTCGACGTCGTAGGTGTCGAACGCGCCCGCGAAGCTCCCGATCGCGCTGATGTCCGGCAGGAGCAGCAGCCGGGCCATCGGGTTTCCGCCCGTGCCCGCCTGCGCGGCGGGCGCGGGCTGGCCCTGGGGCGGCGCGGCCGCGGGCGTCTGCGCCGCCTGGCCGAGCTCCTTCGCGATCTCGGCCTCGAGCTTTTTTCGGGCCTCTGCGTCGCGCTGCTCGGGACTGAGGGGCGTCGTGGTGCGCTGCGATGGCGCCTGCTGCGCGGTCGATTGCTGCGGGACGGACTGCTGCTGCTCCGCGGCGACGGAGGAGAACGGTGATGAGAGTACGGCGGCGAGCACGCTCGCCACGAACGGCAAGTTCATGGGTCACACCTCGGCGCGCAGAGGCGCGCCACAGCACGTGAGGAGACGACGACGGGGCTGTTCCGGAGCGCTACGCGCCCGCGGGAGGTGACTGACCGGGGATGGCCCCGAGGGGCGCGCCCGAGACGGGCGGCAGCCCGGGATCGAGTTGCGGCGCTGCCGAGACGAGCGGCACCGGCGCGACGTCGGGCGTCTCGCTGTGCGCCACGTCGCCCTGGCGGACGACACACACGGCGCAGTCGTGGACGCCGTGGGGCCCATTGTGGACGTGCGGGGCCGCGGCCGTGAGGACCAGGAACAGAGCCAGACCGGCGGCGACGAACGCGCGCATCCCGCCGCGAGTAATGCCGGCCCGTCTCCGGGCTGTCAAGCCGCGCCCCCGAACGCCCCGCTCGCGGGGGCCGTGACTTCACGCATCGACAACGCCCGCTTCGCGGAGGGCGGCGATCTCGGCCGCGCTGAACCCCGACTCGCCGAGGACCTCCTCGCTGTGCTCGCCCGCGCGTGGCGCCGGCCGGAGCGGGGCAGCACCCGCGCCCCGGATGCGAACAGGGGAGGCCACGCCCGGAATCGTCCGCCCCTCCGAGGGGGTGGGGACCTCCACGAACGCGCCGCGCGCGCGGAGCTGCGGATCCGACCTCGGCTCGTCCCCCTCGAGCACCGGGGCGAGACAGGCGTCGTGCTCCGCTGCGAAGGAACCCCACTCCTCTCGCGTCCGCGACGCGAAGATCGTCGCGAGCTCGGCCCGGAGCGCGTCCTGCGGTTCCTCGAGATCCGTGGCGAACTGGCGTGCCGCGAGGTCAGGGCGGCCGATCCCGGCGCAGAACGCGGCGAAGAACTTGGGCTCGAGCGCAGCGAGCGCGACGAAGCGGCCGTCCTTCGTCCCGTAGATGGCGTAGCAGGCGGCGCCCCCGGTGAGGATCTCCCGGCCGCGCGCGAGCGGCGTCCCGCGTGCCCACGCGATTCCGAGGGGCATGGCGAGCAGCGCGAGCGCCCCCTCGGTCATCGAGACGTCGACGTGACCGCCCTCGCCCGTCGTCTCCCGCCGCAGCAGCGCCGCCAGGATTCCGGCCACCGCAGGCCAGGAGCCGCCGGCCACGTCCGCCGCTTGGATCCCGAGCGGCAGCGGTGCCTCCGGCGTCCCGTTCGCGGCGAGGACCCCGGCGAGTGCGCAGTAGCCGAGATCGTGGCCAGCGCGCTCCGCGTAGGGCCCATCCTGGCCGTACCCGCTGATCGAGCAGAGGACGAGCCGCGCGTTCTCGCGTCGCAGCGCCTCCCAACCGACGCCGAGCCGGTCGAGAGTACCCGGCCGGAACGACTCGACGACCACGTCCGCCGTCCGGACGAGCCGGAGGAACGTCACGACGCCGTCGGCGCGCCGCAGGTCGAGCGTGAGCGAGCGCTTGTTCCGGTTGAGCGCGTGGAACGCGCCCGACGCCTCGCCGACGAGCGGCGGGAGGTGGCGCAGCCAGTCGCCGCCGCCGCCCTCCTCCACCTTCACGACATCGGCGCCGAGGTCCGCGAGGACCATCGTCGCGAACGGCCCCGGGAGCAGGCGCGTGAGATCGAGGACGCGGACGCCGGAGAGCGGGAGCATTCCCGGCCGTCTAGACCAGAATCTGCTGCAGCTTCATCGCGAGGCCCATGTCTCCCTGGATCTTGAGCTTGCCGGACATGAACGCCATCTGCGCATTGAGCTTGCCGTTCACGATGTCGAGGAAGTTCTGGTCGGTCGCGGAGACGGTGCACTTGGCGTTCGCCGCCGGCCCCGCCTCGACCCTGCCGCCGGGCTGGGTGCAGTCCACGGACCACGTTCCTCCGCCGGGGCCCCCGATGTTGAACTGATAGACGGCGGCGATCTTCCCGATCACATCCGGCTTCGCCTTCAGCTTCGCCGGGATGTGCTTCTCGAAGACGTCCTTCACGTTGGTGACGGGCTCGGCCATGGGGGCGCTCCTTCAGGCGCGGTCGATTCGCGAATCGGTTTCCGCCCTCATCTTAAGGGCGACTCCGACGTTGCGCGACATCGCTCACGACCTGGGCGAGCGCATCCGGGTCGACAGGCTTGATCAGGACCGCGTCCACGTCCCCGCCGCGGGCGCGCGCGATGTCCTCGCGCTCGACCCAGCCGGTCACGATCACGACCGGCACCTCCGGCGCGATCGCCTTTGCGGCCCGCGCCATCTCGAGGCCGCCCATCCCCGGCATTCCCACGTCGGTGACGACGACGTCGATCGCGTGCTCGGCGAGCGTCTTGAGCCCATCCTGACCGGTCGCGGCCGAGAGCACCTGGCAGCCGGAGGCCGCGAGCACCTCGGCCATCAGCTCCCGGTTGTCGTCGTCGTCCTCGACCAGGAGGACCCGCAGATCCATCGCTCCTCCCGCACCCGGCCCACACGCGGGCGGCTCGAGAGCACGCAGTCACTTAAGCACGCGGCGCAGCGCGTCGCGAGCGCCTCATGGGGTCGTCCATGCCCGCCTGCGCTACTCGTCGTAGAAAGCGTCGAGCACCGCCTGGTACTTCTTGGTGACGACCTTGCGCTTCACCTTCAGGGTCGGGGTGAGCTCGCCCGTTTCCTGCGTGAAGTCGTTCGGCACGATGGCGAAGCGCTTGATCGTCGCGTAGCCGGCCTGCTTGGCGTTGAGCGCCTCGATGGCCTGCTGGATCCGCGCGATCATCGCCGGGTGCTGGTGGAGCTTCGCGTCGGCGGGAACACCGTTGTCCGCTGCCCACTTCCGGGCGCTCTCCTCGTTCAGGGTGACGAGCGCGGAGAGGAACTTCCGCTTGTCCCCGTGAACCATCACCTGCGAGATGAGCGGATCGGTCTTGAGATCGTTCTCGAGGTTCTGCGGGGCGACGTTCTTCCCGCCCGCCGTCACGATGATGTCCTTCTTGCGGTCCGTGATGACGAGGTGACCCGCGGCGTCGAGGTGGCCGATGTCGCCGGTCAGGAGCCAGCCGTCCTTCAGCACCTCGGCGGTGGCCGCCGGATTGTTGAAGTAGCCCTTCATGACGCCCGGGCCCTTCACCAGGATCTCCCCATCGTCGGCGATCCGCACCTCGGTCCCCGGCACCGGCGGGCCCACCGTCCCGATCCGGTTCTGGCCGGGCCGGTTCACGAAGGTCCCCGCGGAAGTCTCGCTGAGGCCGTACCCCTCGAGGATGGTGAAGCCGAGCGTGTCGAAGAACCAGGCGATCTTCGGGGAGAGGGGCGCGCCGCCGGACACGAAGAACCGCATCCGACCGCCGAACCGCTCGTTGAGCGCGTGGGTCAGCTTCGGGAACACGAGCTTCTTCCCGACGAGGAGCCCGAACGAGGAATAGGTCTTCCCCTTGGCCTTCGCGTCGGCGTACGCGTCGAAGCTCTCCATCGCGAGCCGGAAGAGCTTCCCCTTCAGGCCCGGCGACGCGAACCCCTTCGCGATCACCGTGTTGTAGGCCTTCTCGAAGATCCGGGGCACCGCCGGCATGACGGTCGGCTTCACCTCGGACGCGTTGTCCATGATCCGGTCCATCGACTCGACGAAGGCGCAGGAGCACCCGGTCGCGAGCCAGGTGGCCTGGATCACCTTCGCGAACGAGTGCGCCATCGGCAGGAACAGCAGGATCACGTCGCTCGCGGCGATCACGCGGATCTGCTCGATGGCGGAGCCCTCGTACGCCCAGTTGCCGTGCGTGAGCATCACGCCCTTCGGGTTCCCGGTCGTCCCTGACGTGTAGATGAGGGTCGCGACGTCGTCGGGTCCGATCCGGGCGACGCGCTCCTCGTGGGCGCGCGGGTTCGCCTTCCGCCACTCCTGCCCCATCCGCTCGACGTCCGCGAGCGTCCGCTCGAAGCCGTCGGCCGCGGGCCCCTGCGCCCGGATGATCCCCTCGAGTCGCGGCAGCCGTTCCTTCACCTGCCGGACCTTGGCCACCTGCGCAGCGCTGTCGCAGAACACGAAGCGGGCGCCGGCGTCGTCGAGGATGTACCGGCACTCCTCGGCCTGGTTCGACTGGTAGATCGTGGCCGTGACGGCGCCCGCGCCGAGGATGCCGAGGTCCGCGAGCATCCACTCGAGGTTCGTGTCGCCGATCACCGCCACGCGGTCGCCGGCGTGGACGCCTATCGCGGCGAGGCCATCGGACACGTCCCGCGACCGGCGCGCCACCTCGGACCAGGAGACGTCCTGCCACCGACCGTCACTCTTGTGCTTCACGGCCGCGCGCGCCCCGCGCTCCTGCGCCTGCCGCTCGACGAGCGAGACCAGGTTCTTCGCGACCCGTTCCGTCTTCGCCAGCTCAGCCCCCGAGATCATGTCGTTCCTCCTCCTTCGGGCCCGCCGCGAGCAGCCGGCGCGCCTGGGCCTGCCATCGCCGCTCCTCGGGAGCATCGTACCGGCCCGGGGGCCCCGCCGTCGCGTTCTGCAGCTCGACCTGCCACGCGTCGGGGCGACCCTCTTTCAGGTACAGCTCGGCCAGGTAGACGTGCGCCCGCACGTTGTCGGGGTTCCTCTTGAGCGCCGCCTCGAGCGACTCCCGAGACCTCCGCGCGCTGTACTTCGGCCAGGGCAGCTCGTACCAGAAGCGGCCCCACGCCGTCTGGATCGCGCCGTTCTGGAAACCCGGGTCGATCTGCTCGGCGTGGGACAGCCGGTCCTTGAACTTGCCCTCGATCCCCTTCCGCAGCGCCGTGAAGATACCGATCCCGAGCGCGTAGTTGCCGACGCCTGCCGCCGCGAAGTGCCATCCCTCGACGCGCGCGGGGTTTGCCGCCGTCGCGCGGTCGCCGTACTCCCAGCCGGTCTTGCCCAGACGGCTCTTCTCCTTCGGCGCGATCGTGGGATCGTCCGCGAGCCAGAAGTACAGGCGCGCCTGCCGCCAGAGCACCTCGTAGTCGTTCGGAGCGAGCTTCTCCGCCTCCGCGAGCCGAGCGCGTTGCGCCTCGATCTGCGCGGGGTCGTCGCGGCGCTTGTAGGCCGCGTCGATCTCGGCGAGCAGGGGCGCGAGCTCCGCGCGCGACGCTGCTCCCCCGCGTGCTGGCTCTCCCGGCTGGCGGGAGGCATCAGGAGGAGTGGTGGACTGGGCGGCGAGAGCAGGCGCGACCGCGAACGCGAGCGCGATGAGCAGGACCCGGGTCATGGATCCCAGCATCCTGACCACGAATGGGCCGCGCTGCAACCAGGTGGAGGCCTACCCGTTCACCCAACGTGCTCGGGACGGCTCAGCGGGCGCAGACGATCCGGAGGTCGATCCGGTCGTCGATCCCGAGATGACAGGCGTTCTGGAACGTCAATGTCGCGGTGCCCCCCGCCTGGGGCGGCGTGTACACGGCGCCCGACGTCGCCGCCCCGGGGCTTCCGGCGAGGGCGAGGGGGCACGGAATCGACGAGCCGTTCCGGTTCAGCGCCACCGCGATCATCTGCCAGTCCGCCGGCGCCCGCTCGAGCGGCAGCGTCTGCGGGACGAGCGCGTTCGCGATGGCGAGGAGCGAGGTGCCGAAGTTCCGGCAGATGCTGTCCTTGAACGTCCGGCCCGGGGCTGCGGTATCGAGCGCCCCCAGGAACGCGTCCAGCCGGGTCGGCAGCGCCGCCGCGACGCTCGCGGTGGTCGGAACGAAGCTCGGATCGGTCCCGCGGCACAGGCTGGGCACTCCGCTGGCGTCGAACCCCGCGATGAGCGCCACGATGGGCGGACCTCCCTGGGAGATCGAGGCGGTGGAGTCGAGGTACGTCACGTAGTCGGAGAGCGGATACAGCGGATTCAGGTCGGGCGAGGCGGCGCGGCAGGCGGTGTCGTTCGCGATGGAGCCGACCGGAGAGGAGCAGTCGTCCTCGTCGGTGAGGATCACCACCGCGAGCCGCGCGCCGGCACGCTGGAACCCGAAGTTGACCCCGCTCGGGCCCGCGGCGCTCTTCTCGAGCGCGAGCTTCATCGCCGCGAGCGGCTGCTCCTTTCCGCTGCCCCACGTGCCCTGCAGCACGTTGGCCTTGAAGTCGCCGGCGAGGTCCGGCCCGTTCGCCAGGATCCGCGCGCCGCCCCAGGTGGTCGTCCCCGAGACAGGGTCGAAGCCGTAGACGAACTTGCCGGCGGTCCCGATCCCCAGCGGGTCCTGAAGGATGGCGACGACGGCGCCCGCCGGATACGGAACCCCTTGGGACGGTCCAGATCCGTAATCCGTCCGGTTCCCCGTGGGGTAGCCGTGGACCGACGTGTTGGTGACCGCGACGCGGAGATCGAGCTGGATCGGCGCCCCGAGGAGCGCGTCGATGAAAGCGGACAGGTTGCGCGAGAGCGCGCTCTGCTCCTCCGCCATCGACCCCGAGTCGTCCACCACGAACAGGATGTCGGTCGCCGCGGCGCCGGGGACGATCTCCTCGTTGCAGTCCGTGACGGCCGAGTCCGGGACGGTGTCGCACGCGCACGCCGAGAGCGCGGCGAGCACCGTCGAGAGGATGGCGGTCCGGACGCGCATGGTGGGCTCAGGGCGTCGCGTTGCAGGTGCAGGTGCCGAACGACCGCCCCGGCACCGCGATGCAGTTCCACGCGCTCGCCTGACCTCCGAGCTTCGCGGCGCAGTCCGCGGCGCCGGCTGGGAGATCCGCGGGTGAGCACCCGCCCGCCGGGACCACGCCGAGGTAGTCCGCCGAGTACGTCTCACCGGGGTTCGCTTTGCAGTTTCCCGCCGGGTTGATGAAGACGAAGGTCGAAGGGACCGACACCGAGGAGAGGCCGGTCGGATCGTAGGGCGGACCGGGCTCGGCTGTTCCCGTGAACCACCAGTCGGCGCCCGTGGCTTCGGCGGCCGCAATGTCGACGTATGGGGGAGGCAGCGGCGGCCCGCAGAGCTTCCGGGTGTCGCCGTTCGGGCTCACGATCCGGAGCAGCGCGATGCGGCTCTCGGCGGGGACGGACGGGAGCGACAGGGTCTGGGGCGGCTTCACGATCTCGGCGATGTCGTCGAGGATGGTGCCGAAGCTCGGGTCGCAGATCGATCCGGCCACCACATCGACCCCTGCCTGCGACAGCGCCTGCGCCGCGCCGAGCAACCGCCTGCCGCTCGCCTGGGCGGTGCCGCACAGCCCCGAGGTCGTGCACGTCGCGAGGGTGCAGGTGGTCTGCGCCGCCGGGAGGATGAACCCCGCGCCCACGGGGCGCCCGAGGTTCGTGAAGTAGCTGACGAGCTCCGAGATGGGGAACTCCTTGCCCCCGAGCGGCGGCGGATCCGTCGCGTCGCGCGTGCAAGCATCGAAGCCGGGCGGATCGGACAGCATCACGACGCCGCCGCTCGGATCCGGCGGCGAGGAGCAGTCGTCCTCGTCTCCGACGAAGACGACCACGAGCTTCGAGTTGGGATTGGGCCAGCGCGCGGGCGCGGATCCGCTGAGCTGCGTGGCGGTCGGGGCGGTCCACACGTTCGCGCCCGCGCCGTCGCGCGTGTCCTTTTGCCCGCCGGCGAGCGCCTTCTGGACGGCGAGCCGGCCCGCCTGGAGCGCCTGCTCCTGTCCGGAACCGCAGGTCCCCACGTTGATGTTCTGCTTGAACCAGTTCACGAGCTCCGCGCTCGTGAACCCCTGCTTGTTCGGCGCCGCGGGGTTCGGCGGGTTCGTGAACATCTCCTTGTCGAAGTGGAGGACGCGCGGGTTCGGCGCGGCGGTTCCCGGCGTCGGCGAGTAGCTGACGAAGTCCCCCTGCGGATACGGCGACTGGTTCGTCGCGATGGAGTTCGTGCACCCCTGGAAGTCGTAGTGCGTCTCGAGGGTCCCGCACATGAGCCCCTCGCGCTGGCAGGGGACGAGCTCGGTGAGGGCCGCGGGGGGGATCAATCCGTCCGCCGCGCAGCAATGGAAATCGCCCTGGAGACGGTTGCAGTTGAGGCGGCAGGAGGTCGTCGCGGGGCACGACGTGTCGGTCGCGCCGAGGCATTGTTTCGGCTGTCGAACCGGCTGCGTCTGCCCGACGCAGCAGACGCGCTGCCCGCCCGCACCGGTGCAGTCGGAGCGGCACGTCTGCGTGGTCTGGAAGTTCCAGTAGACCGAGGTCGTCGTGACCGCGATGTGGAAGTCGATCGGCTGGAGCCCGCCTGCCGCGCGGTTTTCGTTCGTGGTCTTCAGGTTATTCACGAAGCTGTCGAAGTTGGCCGCGAGCGCCGACTGCTCCTCGGCCATCGACCCGGAGTCATCCACCACGAACAGCACGTCCGCGGTGGAGACGTTCGAGAGCGTGATGCGCTCCGAGCCCGGCTGCACGAGGCAGTGGCCGACGGGGTTGAAGTTGTAGTCCTGGCAGGCCGCCGCGACGAGCGTCAGCACGACGACGAGCGCACGGGCCCGGAAGGTTCGCAACATCGATGGACCTCCGATCCGTCGAATGATAGCCCCGTAACGCCCGCCGGCAAACTACGGAAACCGCCCACATCGCACGCCATTCGCGCGCACGAGGGCGCCGCAGCCCCTCACGGGCGGTGAGGAAAGGCTATTCCCACTCGATGGTGGCGGGCGGCTTCGACGAGATGTCGTACACGACGCGGTTGATCCCACGGACCTCGTTGATGATCCGCGACGACATCCGCGCGAGCAGGTCGTACGGCAAGCGCGCCCAGTCGCCCGTCATCCCGTCGGTGGACTCGATGGCCCGGATCGCGCAGGTGGATTCGTAGGTCCGCTCGTCCCCCATCACGCCGACGCTCCGGACGGGGAGCAGGACCGCGAAGGCCTGCCAGAGCTGCTCGTACAGGCCCGCCTTCCGGATCTCCTCCTGCACGATCACGTCGGCCTTGCGGAGCACCGCGAGCCGCTCCTCCGTGACCTCGCCGAGGATGCGGATGGCGAGCCCCGGGCCCGGGAACGGCTGCCGCTGGACGATCTCGGCCGGGAGCCCCAGCTCGAGCCCGAGCCGGCGCACCTCGTCCTTGAACAGCTCGCGGAGCGGCTCGACGAGCGCGAGCTTCATCACCTCCGGCAGGCCGCCCACGTTGTGGTGGCTCTTGATCGTCGCGGACGGGCCCTTGAACGAGACCGACTCGATCACGTCGGGGTAGAGCGTCCCCTGGACGAGGAACTGGGCCCGCTCGCCGTCGGCCGCGAGCCGCTCGACCTCCTCCTCGAACACCACGATGAACTCGCGACCGATGATCTTCCGCTTCTGCTCGGGGTCCGTCACGCCGGCGAGCTTCGCGAGGAACCGGTACGCCGCGTCCACCGTGACGAGCGGCAGGTGGAACATCCGCCCGAAGACGTCCTGAACCTGATCCCGCTCGTCCGCGCGCAGCACCCCGTTGTCGACGAAGATGCAGCGCAGCCGTTCGCCGATGGCGCGGTGCACGAGCAGCGCCGCCACCGCCGAGTCGACCCCGCCGGAAAGCGCGCAGATGACGTGCCCGCCCTTCACCTGGGCGCGGATCTGCTCGACGGCGATCTCCGCGTACGCGCGCATCGACCAGCTGCCGGAGCAGCCGCAGACGCGGTACGCGAAGTTCCGGAGGATCTCCTTGCCGCGCGGCGTGTGGACCACCTCGGGGTGGAACTGCACGCCGAAGATCCGGCGGCGCCGGTCCTCGACCGCCGCGAACGGGGCCGACGGGGTGGAGGCGATCGGCTCGAACCCGGGCGGCAGCGCCTCGACCCGGTCGCCGTGGCTCATCCAGACGTCGAGCTTCGACGGGAGCCCCTCGAACAGCTCCGCCTCCGGCCGCGTCTCGATGGTGGCGGGCCCGTACTCGCGGTGCGCCGCCTTGCTCACGCGTCCGCCCAGCTCGTGCGCGACGAGCTGGAGGCCGTAGCAGATGCCGAGCACCGGCACGCCCAGCTCGAAGGCGAGCCGATCCGACGCGCGGGCTCCCCTCCGCGAGCACGGAGGCCGGGCCGCCGGAGAGCACGATCCCCTTCGGCGCGAAGGCGCGCATCGCCTCCGGCTTCATGGTGCAGGGGTGGATCTCGCAGTAGACGCCCAGCTCGCGCAGCCGGCGCGCGATGAGCTGCGTGTACTGCGACCCGAAGTCGAGGATGAGGATCTTCTCGGAGTGGATGTCCATGTCGGATCAGTCCGCCCGGTAGTTCGGCGCTTCCTTCGTCGATGATCACGTCGTGCACGTGGCTCTCGCGCAGCCCCGCCGAGGAGATCCGGATGAAGCGCGGCTTCTGCCGGAGCTCCTGGATGGTCTTGCAGCCGAGGTAGCCCATGCCGCTGCGCAGCCCGCCGACGAGCTGGAAGAGCGTCATCTCCACCGTGCCCTTGTACGGGACGCGCCCCTCGATCCCCTCGGGGACGAGCTTGTCCGCGTCGGAGACGTCGGCCTGGAAGTAGCGGTCCTTCGAGCCCTTCTTCATGGCGCCGAGCGAGCCCATGCCCCGGTACGACTTGTAGCTGCGCCCCTGGTAGAGGATGACGTCGCCCGGCGCCTCCTCGGTCCCGGCGAGGAGCGAGCCGATCATGACGGTGGAGGCGCCGGCGGCGAGCGCCTTCACCACGTCGCCCGAGTACTTCACGCCGCCGTCGGAGATGACCGGGACGCCGTGCTTCTCGGCGGCGCGCGCGCACTCGTCCACGGCGGTGATCTGCGGCACCCCCACGCCGGCGACGACCCGGGTGGTGCAGATGGACCCCGGGCCCACCCCGCACTTCACCGCGTCGACCCCGGCCTTGCAGAGCGCCTCGGCCGCCTCGAAGGTCGCCACGTTCCCGGCGACCACCTCGGCGTTCTTGAAGTTCGCCTTCGTGGAGCGGACCGCGTCGATGACGCCGCGGCTGTGGCCGTGAGCGGTGTCGACGGCGATGACGTCGACGCCCGCCTTGAGCAGCGCCTGGATCCGCGCCTCGCGGTCCGGCCCGACGCCGACGGCGGCGCCGCACAGGAGGCGCCCGAGCGAGTCCTTCGCCGCGTTGGGGTGCTGCTGGATCTTCTCGATGTCCTTGATGGTGACGAGCCCCTTCAACTCGAAGGAGTCGTTCACGACGAGGAGCTTCTCGATGCGGTGGCGGTGCAGCAGCTCCTTCGCCTCCTCGATGGTGACGCCGACGGGGGCCGTGATGAGATCCCTCGTCATCACCTGCTCGACGCGCTGCTCGAGGTTCTTCTCGAACCGGAGGTCGCGGTTCGTGAGGATGCCGACCAGCTTCCCGCGCTGGACGACGGGGATGCCGCTGATGCCGTGCTCGCGCATGAGCGCGACCGCCCGGTGGATGGGGGCGTCCGGCGCGATCGTGACCGGGTCGGCGACCACCGCGGACTCGTACTTCTTCACCTTCACGACCTCGGCCGCCTGCTCCTCGATCGTCAGGTTCTTGTGGACGAACCCGAGCCCCCCGGCCGCCGCCATGGCGATCGCCATGCGGGCCTCGGTCACCGTGTCCATCGCGGCGGACACGATCGGGATGTTGATCGTGATGTTGCGGGTCAGGCGCGTCGAGGTTTCGACGGCCTTCGGGAGCACATCCGACTCGGCCGGAAGGAGCAGGACGTCGTCAAACGTCAGCGCCAGTCGCAGCTCGTCGTGGTTGAGCATGCGGACGTATATTCGAGCGCGCGCAGGACCGTCAAGGCGCGCTTGCCCGGCGGACCTTCGGTCTGGGATGATTGGGTCCGGTGGCGGGACCGCACGACAAGCGAAGCGGCCAGCGCACGCCCGTAGGGTTGCTGCTGAAGCTCTCCTACGGCAGCGTCGACGAGTTCGTCGAGAAGTTCGCCTCCAACATCTCGCGCGGCGGGGTGTTCATCCGCACCCGCGAGCCCAGGCCGGTCGGGACCCTCCTCGCGTTCGAGCTCCGGCTGCAGGGCGGCGAGGCCGTCGTGAAGGGCAAGGGCGTCGTCCGCTGGATCCAGCGGGAGGACGCCTCCGCCCGCCCGCCCGCCGCACCGGGGATGGGCATCCAGTTCGTCGAGCTCGACGAGCGCTCGCGCGAGGTCGTCGAGCGGATCGTCACGCTCAAGGAGGAGCGGGGCGTCGCGCCCGGTGTCGCCACCCCGGCGCCCATGGCGCCGCGGCCGGAGCAGACCCCCGCCCCGACGCGCGCCCCGGCGCCGGCGATGCCCGCGCAGGCGGATCTCTCGCAGCCGCACCGGATCGAGCAGGTCTCCGCCGGGCCCGTGCGGAACGACCTCGGGATCCCCGCGGAGCCGCAGCGCATCGCGAAGCCGTCGCGCACCATCGTCGGCATCGACCTCGGGACGACCAACTCCTGCGCGGCGGTGGTGAAGGACGGGCGTCCGTACGTCATCCCCTCGCGCGAGGGGCACAACACCGTCCCGTCCGTCGTGGCGCTCAACGCGCGCAACAGGATCGTCGTCGGCCACCTCGCCAGGGCCCAGCTCCTCACGAATCCGCGCGCGACCGTGTACGGCGCGAAGCGGCTCGTCGGCCGTCCGTTCGAGTCGGAGGTGGTGCAGGAGATCCGCTCCAAGTTCGCCTACGAGATCGTCCCCGACGCGAACGGCCTCGCCGCGGTCCGCCTCGGGCCCGAGACGCTCTCTCTCGAGCAGATCTCGGCCCTCATCCTGCGCGAGGTGAAGGAGGTCGCGCAGAACCACCTCAGGAGGAGGTGAACCGGGCGGTCATCACCGTCCCCGCCTACTACAACGAGCGGCAGCGCGCGGCGGTGCGCCTCGCCGGCGCGCTCGCCGGGCTCCACGTCGAGCGGATCCTGAACGAGCCGACGGCGGCGGCGCTCGCGTACGCGTTCGGCCGGAACCTCAACCAGCGCGTCCTCGTCTACGACCTCGGCGGCGGCACCTTCGACGCCTCGGTGCTCGAGCTGAACGACAACGTCTACGAGGTCGTCTCCACCGGCGGCGACACCTTCCTCGGCGGCGTCGACTTCGACAGCCGCATCGTGGAGCGGCTCCTCGCGACATGGAAGGAGCGGACCGGGAGCGCGTTCTCGGGCGACCGCGTCGCGCTCTCGCGCCTCGTGGACGCGGCCGAGCGCGCCAAGTGCGCGCTCTCGGAGCGGGCCGACTTCTCCGTCCAGCTCCCCTTCCTCGCCCTCCACGACGGGCAGCCGGTCTCGCTCGAGACGCACCTCTCCCGCGCGGAGATCGTCGCGCTGGTGGAGCCGCTCGTGGAGCGGACCCTCGACGTCTGCCGCGAGGTGCTGCTCGCGAAGGGGCTCCACGCCGAAGGACATCGACGAGGTGCTCCTCGTCGGCGGCCAGTCGCGCATGCCGCTCGTTCACGAGAAGGTGGCTGCGTTCTTCGGAAAGCAGCCCTCGCGCGCGGTTCACCCGGACGAGGCGGTGGCGATCGGCGCCGCGCTCCTCGCCTACTCCCTCGGGAGCGCGCGAGGGCGTCGTGCTCATCGACGTGCTCCCGATGTCGATCGGCATCGGGCTGCCCGGCGGTCGCGTGAAGACGATCATCGAGCGGAACACCTCGCTGCCCGCCCGCAAGCAGTACGGGCTCGCGACCACGAAGGACGGTCAGACCGAGTTCGAGCTCGTCGTGTTCCAGGGTGAGAGCCAGACCGCGGGGGAGTGCGAGTATCTCGGGACGCTCCGCCTCGAGGGGCTGCCGCCGGGCCCGCGCGGCATGGTGAAGATCGCGGTCACGTTCGAGCTCGGGGCGGAGTGTCTCCTCACCGTGAAGGCGCGCGAGCTCAACACCGGCCGCCAGGTCCAGACGGTCATGTCCACGAAGGAGGGGCCGAACGCCGCCCGCCGGAAGCTCGAGCAGGCTGGAGTCGACAGGGTACAGACCGGCTCGTTCGCCGTGCCGGAGCGGACGCCGGCGGCCGTGCCCGCCCCGCCGCGGGAGGTCGACGCGCCCCCGCGACCGGGCGGCCTCGGCGGGTTCCTGCGGCGGCTGTTCGGAAAGAGCGACGAGGCGCGGTAGCGCCCGGCGTCACTCCCGCTCGCCGGCGGCGGACTGCGGCGCGGCGCGGCGCGCCTGCAGCCAGCGCGCGACGAGGCCGACCAGCACCACCGCGACGGCGAGCAGGATGTAGTGGCTGAACTGGGCGGCGACGTGGGCGGCCTCCTCGAGGTCCGAGCCGAACCAGAACCCGACGCACACCCACAGCGGCGCCGAGACGAGCGCTGCGGCGCCGTCGAACAGCAGGAACTCCCACAGCGGCATGCGGGCATGGCCGACGGTGAAGAACGTCGGCGCGCGCAGCCCGGGGAGGAACCGCGCGAAGCACACGACGACGTTCCCGCGCGTGCGGATCTTCTTCTCGACGAGCTCGAGCTTCGCCGGGGTGATGATCCGCCGGAGCGGGCGGAAGTCGGCGACGCGATGCCCGAACCGACGGCCCGCGATGAAGATGACGGTGTCGCCGGCCAGGATGCCGGAGAGGCCGACCAGGATCATCGCGATGAGGCCGCGGTCCTGGATCATGCCCGCGATCGTCGCCGTCTCGAGATCCGACGAGAGCCAGGCGAGCACGCCGCCCGTGACGAGGAGCACGTCCTCCGGCATCGGCAGGCCGAACCCGCACAGCAGCAGGACCACGAAGACGAACGCGTAGCCGATGTCGAGGGAGTTCCCCGCGAGCAGATCGACGAGGCGTGCGAGCATGCGAGCCCCCTCGATACCAGAAGACCCGCGCCCGCGTCACGTCGCGCGGGCGAGCCACGCGGCCGCACGACGGGCCGCCGACGCCAGGGGACGGCGCGCGGACCCTCCCCGCCGTCCGGAACCCGCCCCCACCCATCAGGCGCCCGTCGGCTTCCTCGCCGCGATCTCCCGGAGGGCGTCCCGGCTCTCGCCCGCCCGCTGGACGAACTCCTGGGCGATGGCGAGCGCGAGCTTGAGGCATGCCTGCGGCTTCTGCGGCTGGAGGCGCACGAAGTCGCGCTGCGTGATCTCGATGACCTCGCACTGCGTGGCCGCGACCGCGGACACGAGCCGCACGCTCTTCGCGAGCAGCGACAGCTCGCCCAGGTGCTCGCCGGCGCCGACGACGGCGAGCTCCTTGTCGCCCTCCGCGGTCTTCTGGGTGATCCTCACGGTCCCGCTCTTCACGATGAAGAGCGACTCGCCGACCATGTTCTCGACGAAGAGCGGCGTGCCGGCCGGGACCGCCTTCTCGAGCGCGATCGCGGCGAAGATCTTGAGCCCGGTCTCGGTGAACTCGCGGAAGAGCGGCGCCTTCTGGAGGGCCTCGAGCGAAGTCATCGTGGCGCCCCCTGCCGGTAGCTGGCGGCGTACCCCGCGTAGCTGGCGGCCGAGGTCCGGAAGAACGCGATCTCCTTCGCGGTCAGATCGCGCTTCACCTTCGCCGGCGCTCCGAGGACGAGCTTGCCGGAGGGCACGATCATCCCGGGCGGCACGAGCGCCCCGGCGCCGATCATGGCATCGGGGCCCACCACCGCCCCGTCGAGCACGATGGCGCCGATCCCGACGAGGCAGCGGTCCCTTACGGTGCAGCCGTGGAGGACGACCCGGTGACCGATCGTGACGTCGTCGCCGACGATGGTCGGGTTCGTGTGCGAGGTCACGTGCAGCACCGAGTGGTCCTGCACGTTCGTCCGCGCGCCGATCCGGACGAAGTTCACGTCCCCGCGGATCACCGTGTGGAACCAGACCGAGGACTCCTCGCCGATCTCGACGTCGCCGGTGACGATGCTCCCCTGCGCGAGGTAGGCGCTCGCCGCGATCCGCGGGGCCTTGCCGTCGTATGCGAGGATCACCGACATCGGCGCCGATGCTAGCCCGCGCCCCGGGGGGTCGCAACCTTGTCTCGAACACCACCTGGACCTGGACCTGGTCGAAGTCGAAGTCCACGTCCAGGTCCACGGCCACGGCCACGGCCACGTATCAGGCGAGCTCGCCGGACAGCGAGCTCTGCCCGGCACGGGTGATCCGCGCCCGCACCACGGCGCCGGCAGCCGCCTCGCCCTCGTCCGCGGCGAGATGGACGACGCGATTCTCGGGCGTTCGCCCGCGGCGCTCCCCCGGCTCGTCCGAGGGGCCCTCCACCAGCACCTCGACCGTCCGGCCGAGCTGTGCCGCGAACACGTCGGCCGCGATGCGGCGCTGGCGCGCCTGCAGCCGCTCGAGCCGCTCGACCGCCACCTCGCGCGGCACCGGCGCCCACTCGGGCGCGCTGCCCACCCGCAGCGCCGCGACCGTGTGCGGTCGTGGGCTGAACAGGAAGCTGAAGCTCTGCTCGAAGCGCGCCCGCTCGAGGAGCGCGAGCGACGCCTCGAAGTCCGCGGCGGTCTCGCCGGGGAACCCGACGATGAAGTCGGTCGTGACGGCGATGCCGGGACGCGCCTCTCGCAGGCGCTCGAACCGGTCGAGGTACTCGGCGACTCCGTAGTCCCGCCGCATCCGCGCGAGCACCGCGTCGGAGCCCGACTGCACCGGGAGATGGAAGTGCGGCATCACCTTCGGCTCGTCCCGGAACACGTCCACCAGCTCCCGCGACAGATCGTGGGGATGGCTCGTCGTGAACCGGACGCGAAGGATTCCGTCGACGGCGGCCACGCGCCTGAGCAGGTCGGCGAAGCCGCAGCCCCCGGCATACGAGTTCACGTTCTGTCCGATGAGGGTCACCTCGCGCACCCCCACCTCGGCGAGCGCGGCGCACTCCGCCACGACGTCAGGGAAGGGCCGCGAAACCTCGCGACCGCGCGTGTGAGGCACGATGCAGAAGGCGCAGACGTTGTCACAGCCCTTCATCGCCGTGACGAACGCGGTGACCCGGCCCCGGGCCGCCTCCGGGTCGGCCCGCGGGAACACGTACTCCTCCGACCGCCATCCAGCCGGTCTCCGAGAACCGCTCGCGCGCCGCGGCGCGCGCGAGCATCTCCGGCAGGCGCGCGATGTTGTCGGGTCCGAAGACGAAGTCCACGTACGGGACCCGCTTCAGCAGCCGGTCCTTCTGCTGCTGCGCGACGCAGCCTGAGACCGCGATGAGCGTGCCGCGCCGGGCCTTCACCTCGCGATAGCGGCCGAGCGCGGACAGGAGCTTCTGCTCCGCCTTGTCGCGCACGGCGCACGTGTTGAGGAGGATGAGATCGGCGTCCTCGGCGCTGGCCACCGGCGTGAACGCATGGCGCCCGAGCAGCTCGAGCATCCGCTCCGAGTCGCTCTCGTTCATCTGGCACCCGAAGGTGTGAACGAACACCTTGCGCGGCGTGCCAGCGGGCGAGGGGCCGGGCGATCGAGATCCGATGTCGACGAGGTCGGACACGGGCGGGCGGGAACGTAAGGAAACCGACCGCCCGGAGTCAACCGTGCCACGCCTCCGGCGAGCTAGAACCGGCCGGCGAGCAAGACCTGCGCGTCGCCCGGGGCGAGGGCGAACCCGGCCACGACGCGGTCCCCGTCCACGCCGGAGAAGTAGGCGTCCGCCACGTTGAGGATCCAGAGGACTCCTGCGCCCGCGAGCAGACCGTTGCGCCACCGGTAGTCGCGCTCGGCGTCGCTCCGGATCGACGCCGACGCGGCGGAGGCGTCCTGCCGGTAGTCGCGCTCCGCCTTCGAGCCCAGCGCGTGGAACAGCGCCGCCGCCCCGAGGAGCGTCACCTCGGTCCCGAGCACGATGCCGCCCTTGACCGGCTCGCGGTTGTAGAACTGGCCCCACCCCGGGACGAGCAGGGACCGGAACGCGCCGTCCTTGCGGGAGCGGAGCACGACGGAGTCCGCCGAGAGCGCGACGAGGGTTCCGGCGGAGACCGGCTCCGACGCGGCGGCGAGGGTCTCGGCCGTCTCCGTCGAGACGATCCGCGCGTTGATGAGGAAGCGATCTCCGGCCTCGGCCACGCTCCCCATCACCAGCGCCTGCGCGTTCGCGAGCTTCCCGAGCTTCGGGGCAACGGCGGGATCGGTGAGGCCGATCGCGCCGAGGCGGAGCTCGCCCAGGATCTCCTTCAGCTTCGAGCGCTCGACGAGCAGGTACCCGTGGTCGCGGCGCAGGTTCGTGGCGAGCTCGGCGGACACGATGGTGCCCAGCTCGCGCTTCTTCGCCTCGGCGCCGGTCTCGCTGAACTCCATCACCGCGAGCCGCTGGTATCGCGCGCCGCCGGGCAGCTTCTCGAAGCCGGTGGCGAGCGCGTCGGCGACCTTGCGCATCGCCACGTCGACGCTCACCGGCTTCGCGGCCCCGCTCGCGGTCGCGGCGGCCGAGCCGCCGGGACGCTGCGCCTCTCCCTTGCGGGGCGCGAAAGAGCCCGCCTCGGCGACGAGGACCGCGCCGCTCGCCAGCGCGACGAGCCGGACGGTGACCCGCACCGGCGCGGCCGGCTCCGTGCCGGCAACGGCCTCCCCGGACACGATCGCCTGCACCGCGCCGAGACGGGGCTGCGCCGCCTGTCCCTCGCTGAGCGACGCCGAGAGCAGCTGCTCCTTCAGCACCTGATCGAGCGTGGCCCAGTCGCGAACCGCCACCTTCCGCTCGGCGAGTGCGGCAGCGAGCGCCTCCGCGAACGCCTTGCCGCTCCCCTCGGCGCCGCGGCCGTGCTCGCGAAGCGGCACGACCGCGACGGCTGGCGGAGGGGCCCTGGGGAGCTTCGCCGCGAGCTGGCGCGCGAACGACTCGGCGACGCGGCGGGCCGCGTCCTGGAGATCGTCGGGCCGGGCGGGACCGGCGAGCAACACGGCGAGCAGCGGGAGAGAGAGGCGGACCGGTGTACGCACGCGCCACGATTGTGCTCGTTCCACCGAGCCGGTTCAAGCGAGCGCGGCGAGACGGACCGCGGTTGGACTCCGCGATCTCGGACATGTGAAGATGGTCGCGGGCGCGTTTCACGCGCGGAAGAGGTGCAGACCATGCAGAAGGCGGCCCTCGCCGCGGTGTTGCTCGCGGCGTGCTCGACGTCGGTCGCTCCGACGAACCCGTTCGACCCGCAGAACCCCGACGCACGCGCTCCGGTGGCGGTCTCGGTGGCGATCGCGTCCGTCGACCCCGCGGCACTGCCCGGCTTCGTGAGCTGCTCCGGCGGCGTGCCGAGCCCGTGCCGCGTGAACCTGACGATCACCGCTGACGCCAGCCCGACCGAGCTCCAGATCTCCGCGGACTCCGCGTTCGCCGGGGCGAGCTGGACGCCGGTGCCGGCGGGACCGCAGCCGTGGAGCATCCCGTTCGACGTCCCGAACGGCGCGGACGCCCTCGTCTCCGTCTACGTGCGCTTCCGCAGCGCCGCGGGCAACGTCAGCTCGACCTTCGCGGCCCAGATCCAGCGCAAGTCGTCGCCGCCCACCGGGACCGCGATCGCGTTCCCGAGCCTCGACCCGGACACCGCCGGAAGCTTCTACACGAACGCGCTCGCCCTGCCGCTGTCGCTCGCTGCGACCGGCGCCGATCGGATGCGCGTGTCCTGCGACGCGAGCGAGCTGCTCACGAACCAGCCCTGGCTCGCCTACAACAGCAGCCAGACCTGCGTCCTCGTGGCCGGGGA
The DNA here is from genome assembly GCA_963721145.1 of uncultured delta proteobacterium. Lineage (GTDB taxonomy): Bacteria > Myxococcota > Myxococcia > Myxococcales > Anaeromyxobacteraceae > Anaeromyxobacter. Next base: position 477,253 of record CAVRIC010000003.1, read on the forward strand.
CGACCTCAAGCAGATCACCGCGAGCTTCATGGACGAGGCCGGGAACGTCTCGCCGACCGCAACCGCCGCGATCCGCCTCCAGCAGACCCTCCCGCCTCCTCCCACGCTGACCATCTCCGCGGGATCGGGCACCGACGGCGGCTCGAGGACGCTCGTCACGAGCGCCACCACCGCGCTCACCAGCTCTCTCCACTTCACGGTGCAGGTCGGCGCGGGCGCGCTCGGAGGCCTCTTCGCCCGCCTGGACGCGAACAGCAGCGCCTATCTCCCGGTGACGATCGCGCCCGACAACCTGAGCATCGCCTTCACCCTCGCCGCGGGGGGGAGCGTCGGCGACGCGACGAACTTCCTGAACGTGCGCGTCGTCGACAAGGCGGGCAACGTCAGCCCCCCGGCGACGGTGACGGTCGTCCAGGAGCAGCCGAGCGGCCCCGCCGCGCCGACCGGTCTGTCCTTCTTCACCCGACCCGGCTCCATCCAGGTCTCGTGGAACGCGAGCGTCAGCACCTACACCGCCGGTTACCAGATCGCGTACGGACCGACCGCCGCGTACGGCGGGGCGGGCGCGGACCAGGGCCCCTCGCCCATCTCGGTCGGCAACCCGTGCGACACGGCCGGCGCCTGCCGATGGGTCCTGACCGGCCTCTCGAACTTCCAGCCGGAGTACCTCGCAGTGACCCCGGTTTCGCAGCTGCAGCTCGGCCTGGTGGCGAGCGGAGGGCCCGTGACGCCGCAGCCCGCCAGCCTCGCCGCCGTGGGAGCGGTCCCGACCGGGCAGCCGAACCTGGCGCTCGCGGTCGCGGACGACCGCGCGTACGTGGTCCAGACCGGCGGGCTCCAGATCGTGGATCTCTCGAACCCCGCCGCGCCGGCGCTCCTCGGCAGGGCGGACTTCACGACGGCGATCCCGGCGGGCAGCTCCTCGAGCGTCGTGGTGCGCTGGCCGTACGCCTACGTCGCGGGGTCGGACGGCCTGTACATCTTCGACGTGAGCAACGAGGCGACTCCGACGCAGGTGGCGCTGTATCCGTCCACGAACCCCGCCATCACCGGATCGCCCGTGCGCCCGGTCGTCGCGGCGGCGCTGCGCTGGCCTCGCGCCTACCTCCACGTGGCGGGGAGGTACTTCGACGTCGGCGCGATCCTCGACGTGGTCGACGTCACGAACCCGGCTGCGCCCGCCCGCGTCAACTGGGTCCAGAGCCCCTCGTACGGCGATTACACCCCTGGGTCCCCGTACCAGGGCTCGATCGCGATCGTCGGGACGACCGTCTACTTCGGCACGGCCGGCAACTCCAACGTGAACGCCGCCGACGTGGCGGGCGTGACGGGCGGCGTCCCGCCCGCCTGGATCTCCGGAGGCAGCGTCAACTTCGCCTACACGGCGAGCCAGCTCGTCGCGGAGCCCGGGCCACGGCGGCTCGTGTACGCGATGGAGAACGTGTCGCCCGGCACGATCCGGGTGATCGACTACACGACCTCGGGTGCGCCGAGCGTCATCGGGGTCGCGCCCGGGGTCCCCAACGGAAAGTTCGCCGTCGCCGGCGGCGACGTCTTCCTCGTCGCGGGGACCACGCTGGAGGTGCTCGATCTGGCGGATCCGACCGCGCCGCAGGCAGCGGGGACGATCACGCTCCCCCCGCAGGTCGGAAGCGGAAGCGCGATCGCGGTGTCGGGCACGAACGTCGTCGTGGCGGGCTCTGGCGGCGTCGCCGTTCTCCAGGCGGCGCACCTCCAGTACCCGCAGGCGCGAGGCCAGGCCCAGTCGCTCGGCAACCTGACGGGGGGCGGGCGGATCGAGCAGCGCGGACGGATCGCCTTCGTCCCCGGGAACGGCATCGCCCTGTACGACGTCGGCGATGCCCAGGCGCCGAGGATGGTGGCGAGCAACGCCGGGATCTTCGCGTCCGGCAGCGACTACACGCTGGGGTACGGCTTCGCGGGCGGGCTCGCCCTGTCCGGCGATCTGCTCTTCAACGCGTACGCCACGCAGTGCAACTCCGGCAGCGGGCTCATGGCCTACGCGCTCGGTTTCTACAGCCCGACCTGCACTCCGGGCCCGAGCTGCGTCCCCTGCGCGGTCGCTCGCACGCCCGTCGTCGCGGCGGGCTGCGACCCCGCGACCCGGTACTACGGCCTCTCTTCGCACGGCGGCCATCTCTTCGCCGCGAAGGGCGGAACATCCGGGGCGAAGGAGCTCGACGTCTACGACCTCGCCGCGTTCGCCTCGCTGTCCGCGTGCGCGTATGGAAGCCCGTTCCCGGCAGGGCCGCCTCCGACCGCGACGTTCACGCTGCTCGCCGAGCCCCGCGACGTGCAGGTCCACCGCAGCACGGCGTTCGTCGCCGAGGTGGACGGCCTCGAGATCCTCGACGTGTCCAATCCGCTCCTGCCGACGCGCTGGGTCCGCCTGGGCGGCCTCAGCGGCGTCACGGCGGTCTCGACCCGCCTCGGTCGCTGCGGCGGGACCCCCTGCTATCACGTCTACCTGGCGACCTCCGCGGGAGTCCGCGAGCTCACGTGGGTCGAGGGAGCGGGGACCGTCACGGACCAGGGGACGCTGGGCGTGCTCGGGCCCGCGAGCGCGGTCCTCGTCGCGCACGACACGCTCGTGCACGGGCATGCCTCGACGGCCGGCCTCGGCCTCTTCGACGTGACCGCTACCCCGGGCGTGTTCCGGTCCTACTCGACGCCGCTGCCCAGCGGCACCGTGTACGCGATCGGGGCGGCGGGCCGGTACGTGTACGCGAACGACGCCGGCAGCGTCGTGGTGCAGGAGCTCCAGTGAGGAGGAACACCCGCTGCGCCGCCCGCCGCGACACGGTATGACGAGCGGGCATGGAGCGCTGGATCCGCGCCGCCTTCGTCGTCTGCTTCTGCCTGCAGTACGCCATCGAGACCGGGCTCCTCGTAGTGAACCTGCGCCACGTGCGCCGCTCGCGCGGCGTCCCCTCGCCGCTCGCCGGCAGCGTGGACGACGAGACGGCCGAGCGGAGCCGCGCCTACACCCTCGCGAACGGGCGCTTCGCCCTGGTCCAGGGTGCGCTCGGTGCGGCCCTCACGCTCGCCGTCCTCCTCTCCGGGGTGCTGCCCCGCATCGACGCCGCCCTCGCCACGCATGGGCTCGCCGGCGGGCATCGGTTCGTCGCGTTCCTCGCCGTGCTCGGCGCAGGAGGTACGTTGCTGTCGCTCCCCTTCGCCGCGTGGCGGACCTTCGTCCTGGAAGGGAGGTTCGGGTTCAACCGGACGACGCCGCGGCTCTGGGCGCTCGACCGGGTGAAGGGGTTCGCGATCGAGGCCGCGCTCGGGATCCCGCTCCTGTACGCGATCTACGCGTTCATGCGCTTCTCCGGCCCGCGCTGGTGGGTGTGGCTGTTCGCTTTCCTGACGGCGGTCCAGCTCATCATGCTGTGGCTGTATCCGGCGGTGATCGCGCCGCTGTTCAACCGGTTCGCGCCCCTCCCCGACGGCCCACTGCGCGAGCGGCTCGTCGGCCTCGCGAACGCCGCCGGGTTCGCCCACCGGGGGCTCTACGTGATGGACGCGTCCCGGCGCTCCGGCCACTCCAACGCCTACTTCACCGGCATCTTCCGTCCGCGCGTCGTCCTCTTCGACACGCTCGTCGACCGGATGAGCGTCGACGAGGCTGCGAGCGTGCTCGCGCACGAGATCGGCCATTACCGCGCGCACCACGTCCACCGGCGCCTCGCCCTCTCGGCGCTCACGCTGCTCGCGATGCTCCTCGTCCTCTCCTGGCTCGTCCCGTGGCCGCCGCTGCACGCTGCGTTCGGGTTCGCCGCGCCCACTCTGCACGGCGCGCTCGCCCTCGTGTCGCTCGGCGGTGCCGCGTTCGTGTTCTGGGTCCAGCCGATCGCATCCCACCTCTCGCGCCGGCACGAGTACGAGGCGGACCGCTACTCGGTCCGGATCGCGCGGGCCCCGGAGGCGCTGAAGCGCGCGCTCGTCCGGCTGAACCGCGAGAACCTGTCGAACCTGCACCCGCATCCCTGGTACAGCGCCTGGCACTACAGCCATCCGACGCTGGTCGAGCGGCTCGCGGCCATCGACTCGATCCCGCCGTAGGCGCGGCGCTCTTGTCGGGATAGACCCCGGCATCGCCGTCTGTGACGTGCGCGCCAGCGGCCCCCCCTCAAACCGTACTTGCGGATTTCCCGCATACGGCTTCCCTCGATCTTCACCTCCCGCGCCTTGAGTCTGCTGGGCGAAGGGCCGGGGACAGGTTCCACAGTTCGAGCCCGTGTTGCCTGTAGAGCGCGCCTCCCTGCACGAGCGACCATGCTGGCCGGCGGAGCGTGTGTTTCCGTCTCCACCACCGCGCGATGAGGCCGCCGACGTCGTGATCCAGGCTGGAGAGCCGCTTGCGCAGCACCCGGCGGTAGTAGTGCCGGGCTCCTCGGATATAGAGGTTCATTTCCTGGACAAGCTGATCCAGGTCGAGCCCCGTCCTTCGGGTTCTCCGCCGCAGCTCATCGCGGATGCGCCTGCGCGCCTTCTTTCCGATGTCGAGGTAGAGCTCCCCTCGGCGCCAGAAATGCGTGTGCCCCAGGAAGGTGAAGTGCTCCTTCCTGGCGTTCACGATCCGCGTCTTCTCCGCGTGAAGCGTCAGCCCAAGCCGCGACATGAGGTACTTCACCCATGCCATTTCTCGGTCCGGTCGCCGGCGGGTCAGCACGACGAGATCGTCCGCATAACGGATCAGACGACCGTCGAGGCTGCCCGCTTCCACGCGCCTGCGGTAGTTCCGATCGAGGAGGTTCAGGTACACGTTCGCGAGGAGAGGCGAGATGACCCCGCCCTGCGGCGTGCCCTGCGCGTTCCGCTTCGGCCGTCCACCATCGTGCTCGTCGACGATGGGCGCCTCCAGGAACGCCTTCACCAGCGCCAGCATCGCGCCATCCACGACTCGTTCCGCCACCGCCTTCATCAGACGGTCGTGTGGAATCGTGTCGAAGTAGGCCGTGACGTCGGCGTCGATGACCCAGCACATCCCTTGCCCGAGTGCTTCGCGGATGGCGTCGAGTGCCTGGTGCGCGTTCCGCTTCGGCCGGAATCCGTAGGAGTCCCTATCGAAGTCCGCCTCGAAGAGAGGTTCGAGCACCAGCTTCGCCGCCATCTGCACGGCGCGGTCGCGGATGTTGGGAATTCCCAACGGCCGCTCGCCGCCGCCGAGCTTCGGGATGTACACCCGCCTCACCGGACCAGGCCGGTACCGCTTCGCCTTCAGCTCATCGTGCAGCTCCTTCAGCAGCGCCTCGCTGCCGCGCGTCTCGATGTCCTCGAAGGTCTCGCCATCGGGACCTGGGGCTCCGCCGTTCGCCTTGCAGAGCGCGTAGGCGTGGGCCAGCACGTCCGTCCGAAAGACCTTGTCGTACAGTGCGTACGCACGGAAGCTCGGCTCCCTCTTGGCACGTAGGTAGAGCGCCCGTTGCAGCTCCCGGAGCTTCTCTGGGGTTTTTAGTGTCGCCACAATCCCCAGCTCCTTCCTTGCAGGGGTCGCATCTTCGAGTAGAGCCCCTTCCCTCCAGCGGCTTTCGCCGCCTTCGTCGGTACTACGGACTCGTCCGACTCCTCGTCCGGCCCACCCGCCTCGGCTCGCGGCCTTGTGCGTGCGGTCGCGGTCGCTTCACCGCGCCGGTCGAGGCCTCCCGCGTTCAGCGCGTTCCCTTCGCGGCGTGCCGTCCCTGATACCCCGGGAGAGCGCCACCGGCGTCATCGAGACTGCCCGGTGGGTGTTGCCTTCGCCCAATCATCAGAGGCTCGGCCTCTCCGTTGCGTTTACGAGGCTACGTCTGGGTTTGCTGCGCGCTACGGCCCGTCGCTTCGCAGCCGGTGGGTTGCTGCCCACCGGCATCCTGGCCCCGCTTCTGCTGGACGCCTCGCGGCGGCACGCAGGGGACCTCGCTACTCGGATGCTCGATTCATTCGAGGCGGGCTCCTTTCATCCCGCTGAGAACGCGCCGCTTCGCGGCGCACGATGATTCGTCACTTCTCAGGGTACGGACCCCGCGGGAACGCTCTCAAGGGAGCATTCCCCTCCGGGCGCTGGCCGGGGAGGCCCCTCGGCCGTGCTCGGCGACGGACGAATGCGCGACCGGCGGCGCTGGGTCGAAGGGGCCTGTGAAGCGCAGGGGCCGGGCACTTCCGTGCGTGCCAACGTCGCGCGCGGGAAGGATTCCGTGCTGGGGTGATGGATCTGGCGGCGCCGTTGTCACGCAAAGTGCAGGCCCGGCTAAAGTACTGACGACCGTGTCCGTCCGCAGCGCACCCATCGTCGCGGCGGTGCCGACGCCTACGCGCAGCCGAGGGACCTCCCCTGCTCGCGCGCCCGGACGGACGTACGTGTTCCGGCGCACCTGCTTCCGCCGCGCTGAAAGCACCGGCATTGGTCACGCCGGGCCGGCGCCCGACCACGCCGCTCCGCCCGCCGGGGGCGCGCGGACGGAAGGGCCCTCACCGCGCGCAGGCGTCGGAGACGTCTCGATCATCGGCGCGCTGCGGACGGATACGCAACAAAGTACCTTGGCCGCCTCGCACTTTGCGTGACGACGCCGCGCAGCAATCCCGCCGCCGCGCACGATCGACTTCCTCGCGCGACGTCGGCACGCACGGAAGTGCGCGGCATCTGCGTTTCTGCGTCCTTGCGGCAGTACGGCGCCCGGTCGCGCATTCGTCCGTCGCTGAGCACGGGGAGGGCTCCCTCCCGGCCCAGCCCCCGGTGCGGGACCGCGAGCTGGCGCAGAGCGCGGCGCGCAAGATGTCGTGACGAATCATCAGAGGTCGCGGCTACGCGCGCTCGAGCAGCACCGCCGCCTCGACGTGGTGCGTCTGCGGGAACATGTCCACGGGCTGCACCGCGGTGACGCGGTACCCCGCCTCGACGCAGCCGCGCACGTCGCGGGCGAGGGTGGCCGGGTCGCAGGAGACGTAGACCACCCGCGGCGCCGCCAGCTCGCGGAGCGCGGGCCCGATCCCCTTCGCGCCTTCGCGCGGCGGATCGAGGAGGACCGCACCGAACCGCCGCGCGCCGGGGCCGCGCTCCCGCGCGAACGCGTGCGCGAGCTTCAGCGCGTCGCCCGCGAAGAAGCGGACGTTGCCGGCCTCGGCGAGGTCCTCGCGCGCGAGGTCGAGGGCAGGGCCCTGCCCCTCGACGGCGGCGACCAAGCGCGCGCGCGCCGCGAGCGGGGCGGTGAAGTTCCCGGCGCCGCAGAGAAGCTCGAGGACGTCCTCTCCGCCGGGGCGGAGAAGCCCGAGCGCGGCGTCGACGAGGAGCGCGTTCGCGCCCCGGTTCGCCTGCTGGAACACGTCCGGCCGGGACCGCTGCAGACCCGCGGCGGGCCGCCCCGGGATGCGCGCCAGGCGGAGCACCGGCGCGCCCACGGCGGCCCAGGCCCCGTCCTCGCCACGGAGGATCGCCCCCGCGAGCGCGGGGACGTCGGCGAGCAGCGTTTCGGCCCGCGCGCGCGCCGCAGGGGTGACGTCGATGGCGAGGAGGATCGCACCGCGCGCCTCGTGGTCGGACCACTCGAGCGCGACCTCGCGGGGAGAGAGCCGCGCGCGCGCGAGCGCGGGACCGACCGCGGCGCGGAGCGCGTCCAGGCCGGGAAGGAGCAGGTGGCATTCCTCGAGCGCCACCGGCGCGTGCGAGCGGCGCCGGAAGAACACCAGCCGGCCGGTCGCGCGGTCGAGGTGGAACTTCGCGCGCGCCCGGTAGCGGACCGGCGACGGCGAGGCGAGGATCGGCCGCAGGCCGCACGCATCCGGATCGAGGCGCGCGATGCGCCGGAGCGTCTCGCGTACGCCGCGCGCCTTCGCCGCGAGCTGCACCTCGTACCGGACGTGGAGCCACTCGCACCCTCCGCACTGCGCGTCGGCCCCCCCGTCAAAATGCCGACAGGGGGCCGAGACGCGCGCCTGTCCCGGCGAGATGACCGCGAGGAGCGTCGCGTGCGCGGCGCCCTCCCCCGCCGGCACGTCGGCGAGCACGCGATCGCCGGGCGCGGTGAACGGCACGAAGACCGGCCGAGAGCCGGAGCGCCCCACCCCCTCGCCGCCGGGAGCGAGGTCGTCGATGTCGATCTCGGTGCGCACCGCGGGATGCTAACGGGTCGCGGCGACGACGCCGCTCATTCCTCGTCGAGGTCGTGGCGCAACCGCGCGACGAACTGCTCGAGCTCGCGACGCTTGGCTTCGTCCACGTCGGTGAACTCGATGCCCATCCCCGGCACCATGTTCGCGCGGTTGCCGAACTCCGTGACGCGCGTGACGCGTCCCTCGAGCTGGAACGGGAACGATGCTCCGGGGAGCTGGACCAGGATCCGCACCGCCGTTCCGACCGGGAGCGTCTTCCGCGTGTTGATGAACAGGCCGCCCTGGCTGATGTTGGTCGACCAGTCGGTGAGGAAGCTGCCGACGCTCCGGTATGCGACCGGGATCTCGTGATGGAGGCGCGTCGCTCTGCGCTTGTTGTCGGCGGCCGGCATCCGGCGGAACTCTAGCAGGCGCCCTCCGCCCGAACCAGCACCAGCCGGATCGCGCTCCCGCGGGTGCGGCCGAGCAGCGCGGCGGCGCTCGCCTCGCGCACCGCGATCTCGACCCGGCCGCCGCTGCCGATCATGGCCAGCAGCTCGCCCGGATGCCCATCGGCGAAGGTGCGGACCCAGCGCGCCGGGCGCCCGTCCACTTCCGCGTGCTCGACCTGGCCCCCGGCGAGGTCTGCGTCCCGGATCGAGGTGACGAGGTTCCCGAACGGATCGGCCCCGAGCGACTCGCCCCGCACCTCCCCTGCGCGGGCCTCGGCGCGCGGCCAGGGGAGCAGGACCGGATCCTCGACGGCGGGGCCGAGAGACGCGGGATCCGCGCCGGCGGCGAGCAGGACGGCCGCCGGCGCGAAGAGATCCCGCCCGTGGAAGGTGGCGCTCCGCGGCGGAGGCAGCGCACCCCCGGGCGCGATCGCGAACGCGCGCGTGCCCGGGCCGAGGAGCGGGGTCAGGAGCCCGTTGTCCGGGGCGAGGAAGCGGCGTCCCTCCGGGTCCACGGCGCACAGGGCGCGCCGCGCCGTCCCGACCCCGGGGTCCACGACGGCGAGGTGGATCGCGCTCCGCGGGAACCACGGGACGCATGCCTCCAGGATGAGCGCTCCTGCGAGCAGATCGTGGCGCGGGACGTCGTGCGACACGTCCACGATGCGGGCGTCGGGCCGTGCCGCGAGGAGCACGCCCTTCATCTGTGCGGGGTAGCCGGAGGCCGCTCCGAAGTCCGTCGTGAGCGTGAACAGCGGGGCGGACACGCGCGCGGCCGCGGATCAGAATCTGCATGGGCCGGACGTCCGGCCCGACCAGGAGGCGGGGCTCCGTCAGGTCCTGCACGCCGTGGAAGGTCTCGCCCGGCGCGATCTCCCGCAGGCGCAGCCCCTCGTTCGTCACGTCGATCCAGGCGCGGTCGGTGCAGACGGCCGACACGCAGCGCGTCCCGGTGAGCGGGAGCGAGCACTGCTTGAGGATCTTGGGGCTGCCGTCCTTGGTCGCGTGCTCCATCATCACGACCACGCGCCGTGCGCCGACGACGAGGTCCATCCCCCCGCCCATCCCCTTCACCATCTTCCCGGGGACGAGCCAGTTCGCGAGATCGCCCTTCTCCGACACCTCGAGCGCGCCCAGGATGGCGAGATCCACGTGGCCGCCGCGGATCATCGCGAACGACTCGGCCGAGGAGAAGAAGGCGGCGCCCGGCAGGACCGTGACGGTCTCCTTCCCCGCGTTGATGAGGTCTGCGTCCTCCTCGCCCTCGACGGGGTACGGTCCGACGCCCAGGATCCCGTTCTCCGACTGCAGGACCACCTCGATGCCGGACGGCACGTAGTTCGAGACGAGGGTCGGCATCCCGATCCCGAGGTTCACGTAGAAGCCGTCGCGCAGCTCCCGCGCGACGCGGCGGGCGATCTGCTCTCGCGTGAGGGGCATGTCGGCTCGGCTCCTAGGGCAGTGACCGCTTGGGTTGAGCGTTACGAGAAGCACGAGGCCGTCGCCCAGACGGGCACGCGAGGAGGGAGCAGCGGAGCCGTACCTGGAAGGTACGGTGAGCAGCGCACCGACGAGCCTGCCCGTCGCAGGCAGGCATCGTGCGTCGCAGGTGCTCAATCCGAGCGGTCATTGCCCTGAGCTCGCGCGCGGCCGGACGGTCCGGCGCTCGATCCACTTCGCGTACTTCTCGCCCCGCACCACCCGCTGCACGTAGATGCCGGGCGTGTGCACCTGGTCCGGGTCGATCTCGCCCACCGCCACCACGTTAGGCGCCTCGACGATGGTCACCTTCGCCGCCGCGCACATCATCGGGCCGAAGTTCTGCGTCGTCTCTCGGAACACGAGGTTTCCCCACCCGTCCGCCTTCCAGGCGTAGACGAGCGAGAAGTCCGCCTCGAGCGGCAGCTCGAGGAGGAAGGAGCGCCCTGCGATGACCCTCGTCTCCTTCCCCTCGGCGATCTTCGTGCCGACGCCCGTCGGCGTGTAGAAACCACCGAGCCCGGCGCCGCCGGCACGGATGCGCTCCGCGAGCGTCCCCTGGGGCACGAGCTCCACCTCCAGCTCGCCCGACAGGTACTGCCGCTCGAACTCCTTGTTCTCGCCCACGTACGACGCGACGATCTTTCGGATCTGCCGCGCCTGCAGGAGGACCCCGAGCCCGAGGTCGGTCGTTCCGCAGTTGTTCGAGATGACGGTGAGGTCCTTGACGCCCTTCCGGTGGAGAGCGGCGATGAGGTTCTCGGGGTTCCCGCACAGCCCGAAGCCGGACACCATCACGGTGGCGCCGTCCGGAATGTCCGCGACCGCCTCGTCCGCCGACCCGACGACCTTGTTCACGGCTCCCTCCCTTCGACTCAGCGCTCGACGACGACCGCTACTGCCTCGCCGCCCCCGATGCAGAGCGAGGCGAGCCCGCGCCGCTTGCCGAGGTCCTTCATCGCGTACAGGAGGGTGACGAGGATCCGCGCGCCCGAGGCGCCGATGGGGTGCCCGAGAACCACCGCGCCACCGCGCACGTTGACGCTCTTCGGGTCGAGCCCGAGGAGCCGGTTGTTCGCGACCGACACGACCGCGAACGCCTCGTTGATCTCCCAGAGGTCCACGTCCTTCGCGGCGAGCCCTCCCTTCGCGAGCGTCGCCCGGATCGCGTCCGCAGGCGCGATCGTGAACTCGATCGGCGCCCGCGCCGCGCCGCCCCAGGCCGACACGCGGGCCAGCACCGTCCGGCCGTCGCGGCGCGCGCGCTCCGCGCTCATGAGCACCACCGCCGCGCCGCCGTCGTTGATCGACGACGAGTTGGCGGCGGTGACGGTCCCGTCCTTCTTGAACACCGGCCTCAGCGACGGGATCTTCTCGGGCTTCGCGGACTTCGGACCGTCGTCCTCCGCGACGACGGTCTTCTCCCCCTTCTTCCCCTCGATCTCGACGGGAACGATCTCCGCCTTGAAGGCGCCGGACTTCCAGGCCTCGACCGCGCGCCGGGTCGACTCGACGGCGTACTCGTCCTGCGCGGCGCGGGAGATGTCCTGGGTGCTGGCGCAGTGCTCGGCGCAGATTCCCATGTGATGCTGGCCGTACACGTCCCACAGCCCGTCATGGACCATGCCGTCGACGAGCTCGACGTTGCCCATCCGGACCCCGGCGCGGGCCGCGCGGTCGTAGTAGGGGACGTTCGACATGGACTCCATCCCGCCCGCCACCACGATCTCCGCGTCGCCGAGCGCGATCGCCTGAGCGCCGGAGATGACCGCCTTGAGCCCCGACCCGCAGACCTTGTTGAGCGTCCAGCAGGGGGTCTTCTCGGGAAGGCCCGCGAACAGCGCCGCCTGCCGCGCAGGGGCCTGCCCTACCCCCGCCTGGAGAACGTTCCCCATCACCACCTCGTCCACCGACGCCGGATCGACCCCCGCGCGCTCGAGCGCCGAGCGGATCGCCGCCGCCCCGAGCCTCGGAGCCGGGACCGGAGCGAGCGAGCCCAGGAACGCGCCGATCGGCGTCCGCGCCGCCCCGACGATCACCACCTCGCGACCAGCCATGTGCGCCACCTCTCGAAAAAGGGTATGTGGGAGATAATCGCTCCCCATCATGCACCGCCACGCGCCGCCTGCCATCGTCGTTCACGGGGGTGCCGGGGACCTGGCCCCGCCCGACCCCTCGACCGAGGTCCTGGAGGCAGGGCGCCTCGAAGGCGTCCGTCGCGCCTGCGCAGCCGGCTGGGAGATCCTCCGGGTCGGCGGCAGCGCCCTCGACGCCGTCGAGGCCGCGGTGCGCCTGCTCGAGGACGATCCCCTCTTCAATGCCGGAACAGGCGCGACCCTCACCGCTGCGGGCGACGTCGAGCTCGACGCCTCGGTCATGGACGGGGAGACGCTCCGCTGCGGCGCGGTCGCCGTGGTGCGGGACGTGAAGAACCCCGTGTCGCTCGCCCGCGCGGTCATGGAGCGGACCGAGCACGTGCTTCTCGCCGGACCGGGCGCCTCGGCCTTCGCCCGCGAGGCGGGCTTCCCCGCCCACGACAACGCGCTGCTCGTGACGCCGCGCCAGCGCGCCCGCTGGGAGGCGGCGCGGCAGGGCCCGGCGAGCAAGACCGGAACCGTCGGCGCGGCCGCCCGCGACGTGCGCGGCCACCTCGCCGCGGCGACCTCGACCGGCGGGATGTCGATGAAGCTGCCCGGTCGTGTGGGCGACACCCCGCTCGTCGGGTGCGGCACCTACGCCGACGACGCGCTCGCGGCGGTGTCCTGCACCGGGCACGGCGAGCGGATCGTGCAGCTCACGCTGGCGCGCCACGCCGCCGACCTGGTGGGGCGCGGCCTCTCCGCCGGGGACGCCGCGAAGGAGGCCGTCGCGCTCCTGAGCCGCCGCGTCCGCGGCGACGGCGGGCTCATCGTGGTCGCCCCGCAGGGAGAGGTCGGGTTCGCGCACAACACGGCGGCGATGACCCGGGCCTGGACGGGCGCGGACGGAACGATCGTCGTGGCGGCGTGAGCGCGGCGCCCGCTACGGGCCCCCGTCCCAGTTCCGCGGCTCGTGGCAGGCCTGGCCGCAGGATCTCGTCCCGGCGCTCCAGGCGGGAAGCGGGACGTCCTTGACGCCGTTGACGTGCGTCGCCTGCAAGAACGTCCCGTGGCACGTCGTGCACGTGACGTCGGTCAACCCGACGTGATCGGAATGGCGCCCCGTCGCCGGCGCGATGCCGTGGCACGTGCCGCACGTGCCCGCCGCTGGACCCCCGAGCCACTTCGGAGCGTTCGCGGCGTTTCCTCCGGGGAAGTTCCCATGGCAGTACGTCGCCGCGCAGCCCGTCGCGACGTACATCGGCGACGCCCCGCCCGTCCGCGCCAGCGGGCCGAACCGGATGTCGCCGGGCGAATCGTCGAGGTGACCGGGGTCGGTCACCGTCCGCGGCACGGTGTGGCACTCGCCGCAGGAGATCGAGGACACGAGGTCTCCGTGGAGGTGCGCGTCGTGCGCCCCGACGGTGAGGCGCACCGGGTCGACGGATCCGGTCTGGTCCCGGAACGGGGGCCCCTCGCCGGGCGCGGTGTGACAGCTCGCGCACCCGGAGGCACCGGCGGACGGCGCTGCGAGCTCCCGGCTGTCGCCGCATCCGGCGAGCACCCATGCGACGGCGGCGGCCGCGAACCCCATCGACGCGACGCGACCCATTGCTCCTCCCGCCCGCGCACGGGCGCGGATCGAGAGCAACATCGGGAGGCGCGGGCTCCGGCGCGAGCCCCAGGAAGGTGCGAGGCGCCGAGCGCCGGGCTGGCCCTCACCGCGGCGGCAGCTTCCCCGCGTCGAGGAACACCTTCACGAGCTCGAGGGGGAGCGGGAAGATGATCGTCGAGTTCTTCTCGGCCGAGATCTCGACCAGGGTCTGTAGATAGCGGAGCTGGAGCGCGCCCGGCGAGCGGGCGATCACGTCGGCCGCCTGCCCGAGCTTCTCGGCCGCCTGGAGCTCGCCCTCGGCGGCGATGATCTTCGCGCGCCGCTCGCGCTCGGCCTCGGCCTGCTTGGCCATCGCGCGCCGCATCTCCTCGGGCAGGTCCACCTGCTTCACCTCGACCGCCGTCACCTTCACGCCCCAGGGCTCGGTGTGCCGGTCGATGATCTCCTGGAGCTGCCGGTTGATCTTGTCGCGCTGGCTGAGGAGGTCGTCGAGCTCCACCTGGCCGAGCACCGAGCGGAGCGTCGTCTGCGCGAACTGGCTCGTCGCGAACAGGAAGTCCGTGACCTGGAGGAAGGCCTGGTCGGCCTGGAGCACGCGGAAGTAGATGACCGCGTTCACCTTCACGCGAGACGTTGTCGCGCGTGATCACGTCCTGCGGCGGCACCTGCTCGGCGGTGATGCGCATGTCGATGATGATCATCCGGTCGATGAACGGGATGATCCACTTGAGGCCGGCGGTGCGGACGCCCGCGAAGCGCCCGAGCCGGAGCACCACGCCCTGCTCGTACTCGTTGACGATCCGGATCCCGGCGAGGAACCAGAGGACGATCGAGGGCGATCGGGATGACGAGGCCGAGCGAGGCGATGGGCATGTGGGGGTTCCCTCCCTGGGTGAAGATTCTTTCTAGCCCTTCTCGGGGACGGCGACCACGGTGACGGTGAGGCCATCCACCGCCACCACCCGGACGTGCGCCCCCTTCGGGATCGCGCCGGCGCTCCGGGCCTGCCAGTACTCACCGTGAACGAATGCCTCGCCCGCCGCGGGGCCGATATCGCCGAGCGCGACCCCATCCGCGCCGACGAGCGCCGCGGCTCCGAGCTGGAGCGGCGCCCGGCGCGCTCCGCGCCACCTTCCAGGCCATGAAGCCGAGGATCGCCGCCAGCGCGACCGGCGTCGGCCACACGATCCAGGGCGAGACCGTGAACGTGGCGGGGTCGAAGTGGTAGTCGGGGGAAGATCGGTCGACGAAGAACAGGGTCCCGAGCACGACGCAGATCGCGCCGCCCACGCCGGCGATCCCGTGCGTCGTGACGTAGCCCTCCGCCACGAGGAGCCCGACCCCGGCGAGGATGAGCAGGACGGCGCCGACGTTCACGGGGATGACGCGCATCGCGAGGAAGGCGAGGAGCAGGCACAGCGCGCCCACCGCGCCGGGGACGATCATGCCCGGGTGGTAGAACTCGATCGCGATCCCGAGCGTCCCCAGGAGCATGAGGAGCGCGACGACGTTCGGATCGGCCAGGAACGAGAGGAGCCGCTGCCGGACGGTCGGCTCGTACGCGACGAGCGCCGCGCCGCGGGTGTGGAGCACCTTCGAGGCGCCACCCGCCTTGACGCGCCGCCCGTCGGCCGCGTCGAGCGCCGCGCGCAGGTCGGGCGCGACGAAGTCCACGACCCGGAGCTTCACCGCCTCCTCGCCCGTGACGGAGACGCTCTCCCGGACCGCCTTCTCGGCCCACTCGGCGTTCCTCCCGCGCTCCGCTGCGATCGAGCGGACGAACGCGGCGGTGTCGTTCTCGACCTTCTTCGCCATGTCCTTCCCGGCCTCGTCGTCGACGTCCTTGCCGCCGATGGTGACCGGGTGGGCCGCCCCGATGTTCGAGGCGGGATGCATGGCGGCGACGTTGGCGGCCATCGTGACGAACACGCCGGCCGAAGCCGCGTGGGCCCCCGCGGGCCCGACCCAGACCACGGTCGGCACGTCGCTCCCGAGCATCGCCTGGACGATGTCGCGCGTCGCGTCGAGCGCGCCGCCTGGCGTGTCGAGCGTGAGCGCGAGGGCGGCATACTGCTCGTCGCGCGCCTTCCTGAGGGCCGCGACGAGGTACTCCACGGTGCCGCCCGAGATGGCGCTCTTCACCTCGACCGTGAGGACGCGCGGCGGCGCCCCACCGGCCGTTTCCTCGGATGCTTGCGAGGCGGCCAGCGCGCCGGCCGTTGCGGCGACGAGCGCCGCGGCGGCGAGCCCCCGGCGAACCGGGACGAGGAGCGCACGCATGGTCACCTGTCCTTCCCCTTCCCGAGCTCTTTCATGACGTGCTGCAGGTCCTCCCACGCCTTCCCCTTCTCGTTCGGGCTGCGGAGGAGGTAGGCGGGGTGGAACGTCGGCATGAGCCGGACGCCTTCGTACTCGAACCAGCGGCCGCGGAGCCGGCTGATCGGCGACGTGTCGCGGAGCAGCGTCTGGGCCGCGAACTTGCCGAGCGCCACCACGACCTTGGGCCGGATCGCGGCGATCTGCGCGCGGAGGAACGGCTCGCACGCCTCGATCTCGTCGGGCTCCGGGTTCCGGTTCCCGGGCGGCCGGCACTTCACCACGTTCGCGATGTAGACATCCTCGCGGCGGAATCCCATCGCCTCGATCATCTTCGTGAGCAGCTGGCCGGCACGCCCGACGAAGGGCTCGCCTTGGCGGTCCTCGTCCTCCCCCGGGCCCTCCCCTACGAACATGAGCTCCGCGGCGGGGTTCCCCACGCCGAAGACGAGGTTCGTCCGCCCCGCGCCGAGCTTGCAGCGGGTGCACTCGCCGAGCTGCTCGCGGGCGGCGAGGAGGCCCGGGCTGCCGCACCCCTTCTCGGCGGTGCCGGCTGCACCACGGTCAAGGGACATCGCGGGCGGAGGATCCCCCTCCGGAGCGGCCGTGCGCGCGGGCGGCGGAGCCGCCTCGACCTCGCGAATGCCTGCGTCCGCAAGCCAGGCGAGGTGGCGGCGCAGCTCCGCCGCAACCTCCGCCATCCGATCTTCCGTGCCTTCGCCGTCGCTCACGTGGATGTCTCCGCCCCGCACGTCGCGTTGCGAGCGCCCCATGCCGGAAACTACAATTGCAGTCTGATGAGACTGGAGCGCCTGCTCGTAACCTTGCCGCTCGCAGCCCTCGCGCTCGCGCTCCTGTTCTTCCCGTCCGATGCGCAGGCCTGGGGGCCGCTCGCCCACCTCAACTTCTCGGCGCAGGCGCTCGAGGCGATCGGAGCCGTCCAGCCGTCGTTCCGGCAGCTGCTGCAGGACTGCGGCAACGAGTTCCTGTACGGCTCGCTCGCGGCGGACATCGTCGTCGGCAAGAACATGGCGAGGTACCTGTACCACTGTCACAACTGGCGCGTGGGCTTCAACGTGTTCAAGCACGCGCGGCCCGGCGGCGAGCAGGCCGTCGCGCTCGGGTTCCTCGCGCACCTCGCAGCGGACACCATCGCCCACAACTACTTCGTGCCGTTCAAGACGGTCGCGTCGTACCATAAGCGGAACACGCAGCACGCGTACTGGGAGCTCCGCTACGACCAGCGGATGGACCGGAGCCTCTCGCGCGTCGCGCGGGAGGTGACCACCCGCGTGTACCGGAACCACGACGACTACCTCGAGCGCATGCTGTACGGCTCGTCGGTGATCCCCTTCGGCGTCTCGAAGCAGCTGTTCCGGTCGCTCCTCATGGCGGCCCGCGTCGGCCGGTTCAACCAGGTGTCGCGCCTGGCGCTCGCGCGCGAGCGGAACCTGGTGCTCGAGCCCGACCTCGTCGTCGACACCAACCAGCTCGCGGTCGAGGCGATCGTGGGGATGCTGTCGGAGGGCGAGCGGAGCATGGCGGCGCGCGCCGACGCGACGGGCGCGCGCAACATCCGGATCGCCCAGGACCTCCGGAAGCAGCTCAAGGAGCGGACCCAGCGCAAGCGGATCCATCCCCGCGACGCCCACGAGATCGCGGACGAGACGCGCGAGAGCTTCCGCCGCGCGATCCAGGGCAAGCTCGTCCTGCCGCCGTCCCTCGCGCGGCTGCGATCCTGACGGGGGGCGCTCGCCTCACTTCTCGCGCGGGCGCCGGGCTTCCAGCACCGGAACGATCCAGTCGAGGATCGCCTCCGCGACCTTCTCCTTCGGACCCTCGATCTCGGCGAGCTCCGTGGCGGACACCAGCGCGACGCGGTTCGAGTCGCCCCCGAAGCCGGCCCCCGCGCTCCCCACCTTGTTCGCGACGACGAGGTCGCAGCGCTTCGCCTTCAGCTTCTCGCGTGCGCGGGCGATGACGTCCTCCGTCTCCGCCGCGAACCCGACGAGCACCGGTCCGTCCTTCTTGCCCGCGAATCGGGCGCCGACCCCGGCGAGGATGTCGGGGGTCCGGGAGAGGACGAGGGTCTCGTCCGTCGCACCCTTCTTGATCTTGCTCGCGGACGTCTGCTGCGGGCGGTAGTCCGAGACCGCCGCCGCGCCGATGAAGAGGTCGATGGCCGCGGACTCGCCCTCCACCGCGCGCGCCATCTGCTCGGCGGTCTCGACCCGGATCACCTTCACCCCCGAGGGATCGGCGAGCGCCGTGGGCCCCGACACGAGCGTCACCTCCGCGCCGCGACGCGACGCGACGCTCGCGACGGCGTAGCCCATCTTCCCGGAGGAGGGGTTCGAGATGAAGCGGACGGGGTCGATCGGCTCGCGGGTAGGCCCCGCGGTGACGAGGACGCGCCGCCCGGCGAGGTCCAGGTTCCCGAGGAGGCGTGACGCCGCGAGCGCGATCTCCTGCGGCTCCGCGAGCCGCCCCTCGCCGACGTCACCGTCGGCGAGCTCCCCCGACGCGGGGCCGACCACGTGGACCCCCCGTGCGCGCAGCGCCGCCAGGTTCTCCTGCGTGGCCACGTTTCGCCACATGCGCGTGTTCATCGCGGGCGCGACGAGGACCGGGCAGGTCGCCGCGAGCACCGTCGTCGTGACCGCGTCGTCGGCCATGCCGGCGCGCAGTCGCGCGAGGAGGTCCGCCGTGGCAGGCGCGACGACGACGAGATCGGCCGCGCGCGCGAGCGCAAGGTGCCCGTAGGTCGCCTCGGCCGCCGCATCGAGCAGGTCCACCAGCACCGGCGCGCCTGAGATCGCCTGGAAGGTGAGCGGCTGGACGAACCGGGTGGCCGCCGGCGTCATCGCGACCCGCACGGTGCCGCGCCCCTTGACCACGAGCCGCGCGAGCTCGCACGCCTTGTAGGCGGCGATCCCCCCGCCGACCCCGAGCACGACGGTTCGGTTCTGGAAGTTCATGCAGTGCATGTTAACCCGGGCGGCGACGCCCGCGACGGGCTTCCCGCGTCCACCGATCCGGTGCATCCTCCGCCGCGTGGAGCCGACCGCCGAGGCCAGCCCCCCGGTCACGCCCACCGGGACCAAGAGCGCGCTCGCCTTCTTCAGCGTGCTCCTCGCGCTGTTCCCGCCTGCGCTCCTCGCGCAGTACGCGCACCCCGTCGCCGGCCTCGCAGCGACCCAGCTGTGCGCGTTCCTCCTGCCCGCGCTCGTTGCGACGGCCGGATCCAACCTCCGGCTCGCGCACTACCTGCGGCTCCGTCCGCCCCGGCCTGCGCTCGTCGTCCTGGGGACGTTCGTGGGCGGCGCCGCGTACCTCATCGCGGGGGCGGTCATGACGCTGACCCAGCGGGTCGTGCCCCGGAGCTGGGTGGAGGCGTACGACCTCTCGCGCCTGTTCGAGGGGCCGCGGTGGGAGCAGGCGGCGCTCGCCATCATCGCGGCCGTCCTCGCGCCGGCATGCGAGGAGATCAGCTTCCGGGGCTACCTCCAGACGACGCTCGCCCTCCGCCGCGGGCCCATCGTGGCCATCGCCGGCGGCGCGCTCCTGTTCGCCGTGCTCCACCTCGACCCGGTCCGTTTTCCCGCCCTGCTCGTCCTGGGAACCGTGTTCGGGTGGATCACCTGGCGCTCGGGGTCGATCTGGCCGGCCGTCGCCGCGCACGCCGCAAACAACGGCATCGCGGCGACGCTCCTCCTCGCGCTCGGCCCGCCCGAAGCGGTCGCGCCGTCTCCGTCGGCGATCGTCTCCGCATTCGCGGTCGGTGGTGGAGCGCTCGGGCTCCTGCTCCTCTGGTTCCGCGCCGCGGCGCCGCCCGCCCCGACCGACGCGGCCGAGGCGCTCGCGCTGCGCGACCCCGGCTCCCCGTCGATCCGGTTCGACCCGCGCCGCGTGCCGCGCCCCCTCGCGGCCGCCGCGCTCGCCGGCGCGGCGGCGCTCGTCGCGCTCGCGCTGCTCGGTCTCACGCGTGGGCTCACCCGCGCGCCGTGACCGGAGGCGCCGTCGGTTCCGCGTCCATCCCGCGCCCCGCCGGGCGGCTCGACCGCAGCGCGGCTTCGTGGTGGGATCCCGGCGCGCGCCCCACGCGCCCGGAGGTCCCACGTGCATCGCACCGTCGTCGCCGCGGCCCTGCTCCTTCTCTGCTCCCCCGAGGTCGCGTCCGCGCGTGGTCCGTCCACGGCGGCGGAGCGGAAGCGGGCGATCGAGATCACGCGCAAGCTCGAGAAGGAGCCGCTCGCGCGCAGCGGCGTCGAGGCGCGCGAGTGGCTGCTCCAGTTCATCGTCGAGGCCCCCGACTTCAACGTGAAGGGGTGCTCGGGCCCGCTCGACGCGCTCGCGAAGAACGAGGACGCGCCCTACGCGCGGCTCCTATACGTGCAGTCGATCTTCGGCATGGCCGCGTTCATGTTCGAGCATCCCAAGCAGGCCGAGGACTGGGCGGCCGTCCAGACCGCGGGGATCGAGAGCACGCTCAAGGCGTACCAGTCGATCCTGCGCGCCGACTCGGACGCCCGCTGGAAGGAGCTCGACCGGCTGGTCGCGGCGAAGCGCACGGGCAAGCTCCGGAAGCTCGTCGAGAAGGAGATGGCCGGGTGCGCGAAGGAAGGCGGCGAGGAGGACGGGGGAGCGGTCCCGCCGAGCGACGCCATCTAGAGCTCACGCCATCTGTGAGGTCACGCGATCCGTCTCAGCACCAGGCACTTGAGGTAGCGGCCCTCCCGGAACTGCAGCGAGATCGGGTGGTCCGGAGGCTGCCTCGTCTCGCCCACCAGCTGCAGCTCGACCCTGGCCTTGAACGCGGCTTCCTTCACGGCGTCGGCGAACTGCTCCGCGCTGATCCGCGCGGAGCAGCTCGCCGTGACGAGCAGCCCGCCCGGCGCGAGCACCGCGAGCGCGGCGCGGTTGAGGGACGCGTAGCCGGCGACGGCGGCGTCCACGGCGCGCTGGGACTTCGCGAACGCCGGCGGATCGCACACGACGAGATCGAACCGCCGCCCCTGGCGCTTGTACGCCGCGAGCAGCTCGAACGCGTCCTCGCTCGCGAAGGCGTGGTCGGCAGGATCGAGCCCGTTCGCCCGGAAGTTCTCGCGCGCGAGCGCGATCGCGTCCTTGTCGACGTCCACCGACACGACATGGCGCGCGCCGCCGAGCGCCGCGGCCACCGAGAATCCCCCCGTGTACGAGAAGAGGTTGAGCGCCTCGGGGCGGCCCCGGGCGAGCTCGCGCACCATCCGCCGGTTCTCCCGCTGGTCGAGAAAGTGCCCGGTCTTCTGCCCGCGGCGCACGTCGACGAGCACCGTCATCCCGTGCTCGTCGATCTCGATCCGCTCGGGCGGCTCGGCGCCCCACAGGACCCGCCCCGCCGGCGCCCCGCCCTCCTGCTCGTCGTCGTCTCGCGGGATCTCGTCCCGCCCGTAGACGCCGCCGAGGCCGTCCGCCTCGGCGCGGAGCGCCTCGACGATGGCGCCGCGGTGCGGGCCGAGCCCCGCCGAGTAGAGCTTCACGACCGCGAACCGGTCGTACCGGTCGGCGACGACGCCGGGGAGGCCGTCCGACTCGCCGTGCACGATCCGGTACCCCGTCGTCCCCTGGACGAGCTCGCGCCGGAGCGCCACGGCGCGGGCCACCCGGCGGCGCCAGAACGCCGCGTCGACCGCCTCGGCCGGCTCGCGGGTGAGGATGCGGACCGAGATGGCCGAGTGCGGGTCGTAGTAGCCGCGCGCGACGAAGCGCCCGTCCTCCGTCACGTCCACGATCGCGCCGGGGGCGAGCCCCTTCGGCGCCTTCTCGATCGCCTTGCGGAACACCCAGGGGTGGCCCGCGCGCAGGTGGCGCGCGAGGTCCTTCAGGAGCCGCAGCTCCGCCTCGGCCTTCATCGCGGCCTCGCAGGAACGGGGGGGCGCGAGCGCCGCGAATGCGGATCGAGCGTTCCCCCAGGAAGGCGAGCGCAGGCGGAGCCGGATGAGGCTCCGCCGGAGCGAGCGGGGGGTTCGGGGGGTCGCGAGCTCCGCGGAGGCGGAGCGAGCGTCCCCCCGCTCTGACGGCGCCCGCGCTCCGGCTTCGCGCGCGAGAAGTTCCCGACGACCAGGCCCGGCCGCGCCGCGCGCAGCGCGTCGACGAGCGCGCGGATCCCGATCGGCACCCCGCCCGCGCCGCGCCCGCGCGCCACCTCCATGTACACGTCCGGGTCGATCGCGAGGGGGCGCGTCTGGACCTGGTCGACGCCGGTGCGCGCGACGAGCCGGCAGAGCCGCTCCGCCTCTCCCTCACGGTCGGTCACTCCGGGGAAGGTGAGGAGGTTCAGCGCGACGTACGCGCCCGCGTCCTTCGCGACGCGGATCGCGCGCACCACGTCGGAGAAGGCATAGCCGCTCGGCCGGTAGTACGCGGCGTACAGCTCCGGAGACGCCGAGTTCAGGGAGATGCGCACCGAGTCGAGACCGGCTCGGACGAGCCGTCCGAGCGCGGTGGGGAGCGAGCCGTTGCTGTTGGCGTGCATCGAGCCGCGCCTCGTCCGCGCGCGGACGAGGCGGATGGCCCGCTCGATCTCCTTCCAGCGCACGAGCGGCTCGCCCTCGCACCCCTGCCCGAAGCTCACCATCACCCGGCCGCGCGCCGTCGTGAGATGTCGCAGCGCCACCTCCGCCATCTGCTCCGCGGTCGGCGCGACCGCGATGCGCTCGTGGCTCGCCGGCGGCATGCCCTCCTCCTGGTCGGAGAGGCAGCCGATGCACGCGGCATTGCAGGCGGCGGAGGACGGGATGGCTCCCTCGTCGCGCAGGTAGAACGTGTTCTGGGCGGTGAAGCAGCGCCACTCGAGCGCGCAGCGCGCGAGCTGCCGGTAGATGGGGTTCGGGCTCTCCTCGAGCGTTCGGCGGACGAGGCGCGCGAGATCCGGCGTCGAGTGGGCGCGCGGGCTCCAGTGTCGCCGCCGGTCGGTGTGGAGCGCCCACGCGACCGGGCCGCCGTCGAAGGCCGCTGCGGTGTAGGCCCACTGCGGCAGCGTGGGAACGTCCGCGACGGTCGCGAGCGGCGGCCGCGCGGCAGCGGGCAGGAACGTGCGGGTGAACCCCGGCGGCAGCGTGGCGCCGACCGCGTGCGGCGCGATCGTCCGGCGTCCAACCTTCACCTCGCGCAGCACGACCGTCGCGCCGGTCGCGGGATCGAGCCCGACGGGCCGCCGGCCGGGGAGCATCGTGAGCGCCGCGCCGTCGGGGAGTGGCACCGGCCGCTCCGCGGGAGAGACGATGTCGTCTCCCGTGCGCACCGCGGCGAGGAGGTCGGGATGGTCGTAGACCCGCCCGCGATCGTCGGCGAAGAGGAGCCTTGGCATGGGAGCCGAGCGCTCATACCACGCGCGCGGCGGGATCGCCGTGTGATCCCCGTGGACGTGGACGTGGACGTGGACGTGGACGTGGACTTAGACCTCGACCTAGTCCTGGTCCTCGACCACCCGGACCACGAGCTCCAAGTCGAAGTCGAAGTCGAAGTCGAGGTCCAAGTCCCACGTCCAGGTCCAAGTCCACGGAGCCCCGCCCGCTCGCCTTCTCCCCCGAGCTGCCTCCGCCACCCGGGTCGCGCGCGCCCCACCCGCATCCCGGTATATTCCGCCCCGATTCCCGGCGTCCGGCCGCATCCTGAGCGCGCGTCCCGCCGCGGGGCAGGCTTCCGGGAATCGGAACGGCCGCTCCGTCGTTTCCCTGCCAGGTGCGGGAATTCCAGCGGCAGCGGGTACATCGTCGGCCTATACCGGCCGTGGGAGACCAGGGACCCTGATGTTCGATCTGCGACAGACCGACCTGACGCGCGGCGAGTTCGAAGAGCTCGCCCTGAAGCACCTCGATCCCCTCTACGCCGCCGCGCTCCGGCTCACGAAGAACGACCGCGACGCCGAGGACCTGGTGCAGGACACGTTCCTGCGGGCCTACCGCTTCTTCGACAAGTTCGAGCGCGGCACCAACATGAAGGCGTGGCTCTTCAAGATCCTGACGAACACCTTCATCAACCGGTATCGCCGGTCGGTGAAGGAGCGAAACATCGTCGAGGGCTCGGAGCGCGACGCGGTCCACGAGCGGTTCGTCTCCCGCGAAGCGGCCGACTACGCCGCGAATCCCGAGCAGTACTTCTTCGACCGGCTCCTCTCGGACGACGTCCTGAAGGCCGTCGACTCGCTCCCGATCGACTTCCGCCTCGTCGTGATCCTCGCCGACCTCCAGGAGTTCTCGTACAAGGAGATCGCCGAGATCCTCGACGTCCCGGTCGGCACCGTGATGAGCCGGCTCTACCGCGGCCGGCGCCTGCTCCAGAAGGCGCTCGCGAGCTACGCGGTCCTGTCCGGCGTGTTGCAGGACGTCGGGGAGGATGGGAGCATCGACCTCGAGGCGTACCGGAAGCGCCGCGGCGACAAGTCGGCCTGACCTGGATCGACGGGAAGAGGCAATGGCCATCGAACCCACGCTCTCAGCGGTCATGGACTGCGGCGAGCTCGAGCGCGCCATCGACGCCTACCTCGACGGGGAGTTCGACGCGCGCGAGCGCGCCGAGACCGACGCGCACCTCGCGACGTGCGAGCGCTGCCGCGCGCTCGCGGAGACGCAGGGCCGGATCCGCACCGCGGTGCGCACCCGCCTGCGCGAGGCGATGAGTCCCCCCGCGGCCGCGGGCCGCGCCCCGCCCGCGCTGCGCGCGCGGATCGAGCAAGCGCTCGCGAGCAGCCACCGCCCGCTCTGGCGGCGCGCCCTCTCGCCCCTCCCGCTCGGCGCCGTCGCCGCGTGCGCCGCCGGTGCCCTCCTGGTCCTCGCCACCCGCGGCGGAAACGACGCGCTCGTGGAGGAGGCGGTCCGGAGCCATCACCGCGAGCTGCCGCTCGAGGTGATGGCCGCGTCCGTGGGCGAGGGGTCGATCCCGGCCTGGTTCGCCGGGAAGCTCGACTTCAACCCTGCGCCCCCGCGGTTCCGCGCGGACGGGGTGCACGTGGTCGGCGCGCGCCTCTCGCACCTGCGCGAGCTGCCCGCCGCCTACATCCGATACGCGCTGCCCCGCGGTCAGGCCGGCCTGTTCATCGTCGACGACCCGGGGGGCCGCTTCGGCGAGGCCGGGCGCGCGATGCGCTTCGGCCCCCACCTCGTCCGGCTCGTGAACGCGCGCGGCTACAACGTCGCGGTCTGGCGTGAGAACGAGATCGTGTATTCGCTCGTCTCCGATCTCGACGAGGCGGCGCTGTTCGAGCTCGTCCGGACGGCCCAGGCGACCCGCTGACGCCGGGCCATCCCCCCGCCCCGAGGCCGATACCGGTTCCGCAGCCGTTTTGACAGTCCTCGCGGGCCGCGAGTAACATTTCCCCCGAGTTTTCCGCGCGGTGCACGCGCCGCGCCCTCCACGCTCGCGCCGGAATCGAGATGCCGAAGAAGATCCTCCTCATCGAGAACGACCAGGCGTTCGCCGCGCGGATCTCCGGATTCCCTGGAGGAGTCGGGGTTCCACGTCCGGGCGACGGGCGACGGCAAGGAAGGGCTCGACCTCGCGCGCGACTGGACGCCGGAGGCGGTCGTCCTGTGCGTCGAGCTCCCGTCGATGAGCGGCTATCTCGTCTGCCAGAAGCTCAAGAAGGACGACGCGCTCAAGGCGATCCCGCTCGTCCTCACGAGCGCCGAGGCGACCGAGGAGACGTTCGAGAAGCACAGGACCCTCAAGGCGCGCGCGGACGACTATCTATTGAAGCCCTACGAGCCCGGCGCGTTGCTCGCCAAGCTCGAGAGCCTGGTCGGCCTTCCCGAGCCGGCCGCCGACACTGCGGGCGGGACCGGCGAGGCGGAGGAGGAGCTCGTCAGCCTGGAGATGGGGCTCGAGGCCGCTGAAGGAGAGCCCGACGCCGAGCTCTCGGGGCTCATGCTCGAGTCGCTCCCGGAGGAGCAGGCCGCCGGCGCGGGCGCCGCCTCCTCCGGCATGGACGAGGACCTGAGGCTCCTCGACGACGCATTCGACGGGCTCTCGGCGCCGCCGCCGACGCAGGACGCGGCGGCTGCGCTCGACGAGCTCACCGGCGAGAAGCCGATGGCCGGCGAGGAGGTCGACGCCGCGGCGGCCACGCTTCCGGACGATGACGAGCGGGGCGCCCGTCCCGACCTCGGAGGCCTCGACGACGAGGCGGAGGCGGCGTTCGGGGCTCTCGCCGGCGCGGACGAGACGCTCTCCCCCGGGCTGACCCTCGCGCCGCCCGCTCCCGCTCCTGCCGACGCGCGCCCGGTGCGCGGGGCGAGCGCGGATCTCCTGCACGCTGCGGGCATCAAGCTCCTGGACGACGAGCCCGGGCCGGCGATCGTGCCGGACGCTCCCGAAGCGAGCCTCCGCGGCGCCCGAGGCGCGCCCGCGGGCGGCGGAGCGCAGGACGCCGAGCTGCGCGATGCTGTCGCGCGGATGCGTCAGGAGCTCGGCGCACGCGACGCGGAGCTGCGGGATGTCCGCCGCAAGCTCGAGGGGCTGGCGCAGCGCGCCGAGGATGCGGAAGCCGAGCTCGCCCAGGCGAAGAGCCGGGCCGAGGCCGCGCAGGAGAAGGCGCGCAAGGCCGAGGTTGACGGCAGGGCGGGTCGCGACGAGGCGCGTCGCGCGGCGGAGCAGGCCCGCTCGGCGGAGGCCGAGGTGACCGAGCTGCGGCGCAAGGCGAGCGACGCCGAGCGGCGCGCCGTGAACGCCGAGAAGAAGGCCGCCGCCGTGGAGCAGGAGGCCCGGCGCAAGGTCGAGGAGGCCGCGGCCGGGGCCGACGCGATCGCCCGCACCGAGGCACTGGAGCAGGAGGCGAGCGAGCTGCGGACCGAGCTGCTCGTGGCCCGCGGCGAGGCGGACGGAGCGCGCGGCGAGGTCGATCGGCGCACCGGCGATCTGAGGAAGCGCGTCGCCGACCTCGACGCCGCGAACGCGAAGAACGAGGAGCGGGTCGTCAAGGCGTATCAGAAGATCAAGGCGGACGAGAAGGTCCGCGACAAGGTGCGCAAGGCCCTGGCGATCGCCGCCCAGCTGCTCGAAGAAGGTCTCCCCGCCGAGTCGCCCGCGGAAAAGGAGCGGCGCGCGGCGTCCGTGCTCGGCCGCGAGTAGCGCGAGGAGCGTACTAGCCCGCCGCCAGGTCGCGGCGGCGCAGCTCCTCCGCCGCCCCGTTCGGCTCCACGCCGAAGTACCGCAGCATGCGCTCCTGGTGCCGCGTCAGGCCACGCACGATCAGCCGCTCGTGCGCGGCGAGATGGCTCGCCACCGCGGCGAGGCCGACGTCCTGGCACTCGCGCACGCTGCCGAAGTCGAGCACGAGCATTCCGTCGGCCGGCACCTCGGCGAGCCACCCGGCGAGCCGGCCCGCCGACTTCGCGTCGAAGGTGCCGTCCACGCGCACGACCACCTCTCCGCGCGCTCCACGCGTCACGTCCATCATCTGTTCGGAGTCCTGCCCGTGAAGGAGTTCGGCGCGACAGTGCACTCGCCCACGCGCCGGGTCAAGGTTGCGACCCAACGAAGATGTCGCACCTCGCGCGGGGCAGAGCGCATCCCGTAACCCCTCGCCGTCGCGAGGCGCACGATTCCGTCGCCGAGCCGGGCGCGCGAGGAGCGAGCAGCGGAGGCGTACCCGTTGGTACGTCGAGCAGCGCAGCGACGAGATCCGATCAACGCGGCGAAGCCGCCTCGTCGTTCGGGGCCCCCTGGGGGGCGAGCCCGCCCGGCGCAGGCAGGAAGCGTGCGCCGCAGCAGGCGATGGGGTCATGGGATGCGCTCTTAGTGGGTCTCGGTTCCGCCTCCAGGAACGGGGGCGACCTCCTCGTTCTCGCGCTGGCCGACCGCACGGAGCGCGCCCACCGCCGCGCCGATCGCGAGCAGGTTCGCGGGCGACATCGCGGCCCGCGTCGCTGCGCGCACGAAGGGCCGGATGACCGGCCAGAGCCCGCCCCCGAGCACGAAGCCCGCCGCCGCCGCCACCCCGAGGACCGCCATCGGGTTCTCGCGCAGCCGGCGATCGAGCTCCACCTCCTCGGCGAATCGGCCCCAGGCCTCCCGCGCCTGCTCCGCGACGGACCGCAGGGTCTCGTTCACGTCGCCCATCTCGCTCATCCCGGCCATGCCCCCTCCCCTGAGACGCGAAGCCCCGCCGCGCTACGAGCGCGACAGGAGCCGACCGAACACGAACCCGAACCCTACCGCGAGCGCGAGCGCGGTCATCGGCCGCTCGCGCGCGAGCGCCCGGACCCAGTCGCCCGCGTCCTCGGCGTACCCGCGCATCCCCTCGAAGCGTTCCTGCCAGTCCTCGGCGACGTCGCGCGCCTTGTCGCGCGCCTCCGCCCCGCTTCCGCTGCCGCCGTTCTCAGCCATGGCTCCCCCTGCGAAGTCCTCTCGGAGCAAGGTAGGCCGCGTGGCACGACCGCCAAACCCCCGCGAGAGCGCGGTCCACACGCGCCGCCGTGCCGCGCCGGGGTCTCATGCATCAGCGCGTGCGTCGCCTGCGGAGCGCGGACCGCAGCTCGTCGAGCTCGCGGATGCCGAGGGCGCGGGCAGCCGCCAGGTAGGCAGCCGCGCCGGCAGCGACGGGGAGCAGCCCGACCGCGAGCTGGCGCGCGAGCCCGCCCGCGGGGAGGAGCCGATCGAGGCCACGCCAGGTCGCCCAGCCCACGAGCGCGAGCGGCACGCACGCGGTCAGCACCCGGCCGAGGTGCTGCCAGAGGCGAGCGTCCCGAAGCCCACCGTGGCGCCGCCAGGCGAGAACGAGCACGGCGAAGTTGGCGGCTGCCGCGAGGGACGTGCCGAGCGCGACGCCGCGGTAGCCGAGGACCGGATACAGCGCAGCGTTCAGCCCCACGTTGGTCGCCATGCCGAGGACGCTCCCGAGCAGCGGCACGCGCGTGTCGTCGAGCGCGTAGAACGCGGGGGCGAGGACCTTCACCGCCGAGTACGCGTACAGCCCGAGCGCATAGAACAGGAGCGCCTCGCCCGTCGCGACGGTGTCGCCGGGCTGGAACCGCCCGTGCTCGTAGATGAGCGAGATGATGGGGTGCGCGAGGACCACGAGCCCGACCGCCGACGGCACGTTCAGGAACGCGACGTGCCGGAGCGCGGACCCCACCGTCGTGCGCACCGCGTCCATGTCCCTTGCGGCGGCGCGCTGCGCGACGCCCGCGCCCGCGACGGTCGCGATCGCGACGCCGAAGACTCCCAGCGGGAGGTGCATCAGGCGGAACGCGTACTGGAGCCAGCTGTTCGCCCCGACCTCGTGCGACGCGAACCAGGTGTTCACGACGATGTTGACCTGCGTCGCCGAGAGGCCGATGACGGCGGGCGCCATGAGGCGCGCGATCCGCCGCACGCCGGGGTCGGAGACATCGGCCCGGGAGAGCCGCGGCCGGATGCGGTAGCCCAGGGCGTGGAGGTGCGGGAGCTGCACGACGAGCTGCAGCAGGCCGCCCAGCAGCGTTCCCACCGACCAGCCGACCACCGCCCGCTGCGGCGGCCACCCCGCGATCCAGAGACCGGCTCCGACCGCGATCGAGCCGACGTTGAAGAGGGCCGGGGCGAGCGCCGGCGCAGTGAACCTGCCCTGCGCGTTCAGCATCCCCATCGCGACCGCAGAGAGCGAGACGAGGAGCAGGAACGGCATCATCACGCGGGTGAGCAGCGTGGCGAGCGCCGGCTCGGCGATCCCCGGCGCGATCCCGGCGACGACGGAGTCCGCGAACGTGGCGCCCAGCAGGACGATCGTCCCCACGAGCGCGATCACGATCCCGATCACCGCGTTCGCGAGGCGCCAGGCGGCGTCCGGCCCGCGGTTCCGCTGCGCGTCTGCGAAGGTGGGTACGAAGGCGGAGGAGAGCGCGCCCTCGGCGAACAGGTCGCGGAGCAGGTTCGGGATGCGGAAGGCGACCACGAACGCGTCCGAGAAGCGGTTCGCCCCCACCAGGATCGCGAAGAGCTGGTCACGCACGAGCCCCAGGACACGCGACACCATCGTGGCGGCGGAGAGCCAGACCGCACGGCCGACCTTCACGGACGGCGGGAGCTCGCTCATACGACTAGTGTTTCCCGCCCACGGGGCCCTTCGCGGCCTGCTCCTTCTTCATGAGGAAGGACTTGGCCTGCGCCTGGATCGTCTGCGGCACGTTGCGGTCGCGCGCCAGCTCCTTCAGGTCTCTCTCCTGCAGCGTGTACATCATCTTCAGCGCCGTCGGGAGCGGGACCTTCGGGTTCTTCACGAGCGAGATCTTGATCGCGTACGTCTTCAGATACTCGCGGTTCGAGTAGATGAACCGGAGCACGTCGGCGTTCACGGTGCGCGAGTTGGCGATCCCCAGGATCTCGCCGTCCGTGATGCGCGGGCTCGTGGCGGCGGCCATGCAGACGAGCTTGTTCGAGTCGCGCAGGAGGAGGTTGCGAGCCTCCTTGTTCCCCAGCGTCGCGAGCTTGATCTTCTCCGAGACGGACATCTTGATGATCCGCTGGGTGATGTTGAGCTTCTTCTGGAGCTCCTCGGCGCTCTCCGCGTGCGGCGCCGCGGCCTCACCCGGCTCGTGCGCGAGCTCCTGACCGAACTCCTGCATGAGCGCGGCGGCGGTCTCGACGGGCGCCGGCTTTGCGGTGGGATCGACGCCGTGGATCCGCTTGTGGGCCTCGACCGACTGGGGCACGTCGAGCAGCGTGAGCCCGTTGCGGACGCAGAAGTCGCAGGCGCCGTCCACGGTGGAGGCGAGGACGTTCGGGTTCTGGCAGAGCCCGCGCAAGATGCCGTCGTGCCGGAGGAGCCGCAGCTCGTTCTGGCGCACGATCTCGGCGAGCCGCTGGGAGACGATCGGCGCGAGCCGGGCGAACGTCTCGTCGAGACTGGCCGCGTTGAGCAGGAGCAGCTCGATCGCGGCCTCCTTCGCGGCGAAGCGATCCGCCAGCCAGTCCAGCACCCGTCCGTCGATCCCCTCGGCGCGCAGGGCGACTCCCCACATCTTGTCGGGGAGCCCCTCGGCGGTCTTCACGGCGGTCTCGCGCACGCCGGCGTCGGGATCGAACGAGAGCATGAAGAGCAGCGTCGAGAGATCGCCCGCCGCGACGGCGGGCACGAGCCCCTTCGCGCCCATCATCCGGAGCGGCGGCGGCGCCTTCGGGTCCGCGTGCTTCTGGAGCGGCTTCGGCAGGATGTCGAGGGGCAGGGGGCAATCCATCACGCGTCCTCGCGCTCGGCCGGCGGGGGCAGCGGCACCCCGAGCGCGACCGGCGAAACCTCGTACTGCGGACCGTTCCGCTGCCCCCACTGGTGGCGAAGCCGTCCCAAGAAGCGGTTCAGCGGGTTGGAGCGCGGCAGGAACGTGATCACCGGGGTGCTCCGCGTCCCCAGCGCATCGCGCGCGGCGAGGAGGCGGGGGTCGTCCGGCCAGAGCTCGAGCCCGCGCGCGATCACCCGCGTGACCCGGTCGCGCTGGTTCAGCGCGAGGTGGATCCGCGCCGAGTTCAGGATCAGCTCCGGATCCGGCCCCGCGGCGCGCAGCGCCTGGTCGACGAGCTGGACGCCGAGGTTCGAGTTCTTCTCGACGAGCTGCAGCGTCAGCCCGTACCACGACATGAACACCGGGTGGCGCGTATCGCGCCGGTGGGCGCGCTCGAACGCCGCGTGCGCTCCGGGGAGATCGCGCGCCGCGAACGCCGCCCTCCCCTCGTCGTACGCGGCTCGCGCGACCGCGTCACCCCCGCCCTCGTTCGCCATCTCCGGGCTCACCGGTTTCGCTCGTAGAGGATCCTGAGGCCGTCGAGCGTGAGGTGCTCGTCCACCTCCTGGATCGCCTTCGAGACGCCGGCGATGAGCGGGGCGAGGCCGCCGGTCGCGACGATCTTGGGCGTGAAGCCCAGCTCGTCGGACATCCGCGCGCAGATCCCGTCCACCAGCCCGACGTATCCGTAGACGAGCCCCGCCTGCATCGATGCGACGGTGTTGCGGCCTATCACGTGCGGCGGCCGGGCGAACTCGACCCGCGGCAGCTTCGAGGCGGAGCGGGAGAGGGCGTCCATCGAGATGGCGATGCCTGGGCAGATCGCGCCGCCGAGGTACTCGCCCTTCTGCGACACGGCGTCGAACGTGGTCGCCGTGCCGAAGTCCACCACGATGAGCCCGCAGCGCCAGCGCTCGTACGCCGCGACCGCGTTCACCACGCGATCGGCGCCGACCTCGCGCGGGTTCTCGTAGAGGATCGGCATCCCGGTCTTCACGCCCGGACCTACGAAGAGCGGCTTCACCTTGAAGTACCGCACCGTCATCTGCTCGAGCGTGAAGGCGAGCGTCGGGACGACGTTCGAGATCGCGACCGCCGCGACCTTGGCGGGGTCGAGCCCCGACAGCTCGAACAGCTGCCGCAACAGGATGCCGTACTCGTCGGCAGTGCGGTTCTGGTTCGTCTGAAGGCGCCAGTGATTCTTGAGCGCGGTTCCGTCGAACGCGCCGATCACCGTATTGGTGTTCCCGACATCGATGGCGAGGAGCACGGGGCGAGGGTAGCCGCGCCCCGAGGGGTGGTCAACGCATCCAGGGGTTGAAAACGGCCAAAGTTGTACGTGGTCGTGGACCTGGTCGTGGTCCTGGACCTCGACCTCGACCTCGACCTGGACCCGGTCGAGGTCGAAGACCAGGTCGAAGTCCACGTCCACGTCCGCGGATGGGCCGGGCTCAGCGGGGGCGGACGAGGGTCACGTCGCCCGCCAGGACCCGCTCGACCCCTGCCCGCGTCCGGACGAGGAGCGCCCCGCTCTCGTCGATGTCGTCGGCCGTGCCGGCGATCTCCCGGCCGTCCGCCTTGACGATCACCTCGCGACCGAGCGTCACGGATCGCTCCCGCCACGCCTCGCGGACCGGGGCGAAGCCTTCCTCCGCGTGCCGATCGATCCACTCCTCGAGCGCGGTGAAGCACGCGGCGGCGAACAGGGCGCGCGGCGCGGGCTGACCGCGCTCGAGGAGCACGCTCGTCGCCTCGCCCCGAAGCTCCTCCGGGAAATCTTCCGCGCGCGCGTTCACGTTGATGCCGGCGCCGAGCACCACCCAGTGGACCCGGTCCGGCTCGGCAGTGAGCTCCGTCAGGATTCCCGCGATCTTCTTCCCCGAGGCGAGCAGGTCGTTCGGCCACTTGATGCCCGCGTTCACGCCCGCCCGACGGAGCGCGTCGCACAGCGCGATGGAGGCGACGAGGGTCAGCTCGGGGGCGCGCGCCGGAGGCAGCTCCGGGCGGAGGATCACCGAGAAGTACAGGTTGCGCCGCGCGGGGGAGGCCCAGCTCCGGCCGCGCCGACCGCGACCTGCCGTCTGGGCCTCGGCGATGACGACCGCGCCGTGCTCCGCCCCCTCGTCCGCGAGCTCCTTCGCGCGGTCGCTCGTCGAGCCGAGCTCCTCGTACCAGTGGAGCACCTGGCCGAGATCATGGGTGTTGAGGAGCGGCTTCAGCTCGAGCGGCGTCAGCCGGTCCGGCACCTCGGCGAGGCGGTAGCCGCGCGCCGGGATCGCGTCGATCCGGTATCCCTGGGCGCGGAGCGCCTCGACGTGCTTCCACACCGCGGCTCGGGTGAGGCCGAGCTTGTCGGAGATGGCCTCGCCCGACACGAACTCGTCGCCGGCCTCGGCGAGGAACGCGAGGACGAGCTCCTCCGAGTTCTGGGAGTCCGGCGGCATGGGCAGCGAATCTTCAACCCAACTCGAACGAGATGTCCACCGCCCGCGCCGAGTGCGTGATCGCGCCCATCGAGACGAAGTCCACGCCCGTCGCGGCGACCCGCGGAAGCCGCTCGAGCGTCATGCTGCCGCTCGCCTCCAGGAGCACCCGCCCGGCCGCGCGCTGGACCGCCGCGGCCATCGCCGCGTCGTCCATGTTGTCGAGCAGGACGATGTCGGCGCCCGCCGAGATGGCTGCGTCGAGGCCCGCGAGGTCCACGACCTCGACCTCGATCTTGAGCATCGCTCCGGCCCGCGCTCGCGCCCGGCGCACCGCCTCCGCCACACCGCCGCAGGCGGCGACGTGGTTGTCCTTCACGAGGATCCCGTCCCCGAGCGAGAAGCGGTGGTTCGTCCCGCCTCCGGCGCGGACCGCCGCCTTCTCCAGCATCCGCCACCCCGGGGTGGTCTTGCGGGTGTCGAGCAGCCGCGTCCGCCCACCGCCGGCGACCAGGGCGTCGACGCAGCGGCGGGTCGCGGTCGCGACGCCGGAGAGCCGTTGCAGGAAGTTGAGCGACGTGCGCTCCGCGGCGAGCAGCGCGCGCACCGGACCGGAGGCGCGCCCGAAGACTCGCCCCTTCGCGATGCGCACGCCGTCGTCGACCTCGAACCGACACTCGGCCCCGAGGCGCTCGAACACGCGGACCGCGACGGCGATGCCGGCGAGGACGAGCTCCTCTTTCGCGAGGAACCCGCCGTCGCCGCGCGCGGCCGCGTCGATCGTCGCGTCGCTCGTCGCGTCGCCGAGGAGGAGGTCCTCCTCGAGCGCAAGCTCGACGAGTCGCTCGGCGTGCGCCGCGAGCCGCGGCATCCCTACCGCTTCTTTCCCCGCCTCGCGCCGCGCTTCGCCGTCCGGGCCGGCTTGCGCGCCGCCTTGCGCGCGGGCTTGGCCTTGCGGGCCGTCTTCTTCGCGGCCTTGCGGGGAGCTGCCTTCCGCGCTGCCTTCTTCGCCGGCTTGCGCACCGCCTTCTTGGCCGGCTTGCGCGCGGGCATCACCCTCTCCATCGCGGCCTCGGCGCCAGCCATCACTGCGCTGACGGCGGCCTTCCCGACCTCGACGGCGGTGGTGACGGCCTTCTCCACCTGCTCCATCGGCGTCGCGCCCGGCTGAGCGGGCGTGGGCTGGTTCGGGTCCTGCGGATTCTGGTTCTCCATCGCTTCCCTCCTGACGGCATTCGCTCCGGGCGAAGCCTCGGTGCCGGACAGCATGGCACGATGCGCGCCGAGCTTGCCTCTTTTTTCGCGGAGCTCCTCCGCGCGCGCGCGATCCTTCTCGACGACCTCCGGCGGCGCCTTCTGGACGAAGCTCGGGTTCTCGAGCTTCTTCAGGACTCCGCCGAGATCCTGCTCCAACTTCGCGACTTCCTTGTCGATTCTGGCGAGCTCGGCCTGGATGTCGATCGCGCCGGCGAGCCCGACGCGCACCTCGAACCCTGCGCCCACCGCGACGGCGCTCGCGCTCTTCCGCACGGGGGCGACGCCGGCCGGGCGCACGAGCGCGTCCTTCAGGTTCGACAGCCGGTGGATGCGTCCCAGCTCCTCGCGGACGGTCGCCTCCGCATCGCGGTCGAGCGAGCCCACCTCGACGTCGTCGAGCACGACCTTGAACGGCACGTTCATCTCGCCGCGGATGTTCCGGATCGCCTCGACGATCCCGATGACCGGACCGAACGCCCGCTCCGCGGCCTCGTCGATCGGCCCGGTCCTCGGGTAGGGAGCGACGAGGATCGAGTCGCTCCACGACTCGGCCTTCACCTTCGCGCGGAGGACGTGCCACAGCTCTTCCGTGATGAACGGCATGAACGGGTGCAGCAGACGATAGGAGGTCGCGAGGCACTCGACGAGCACCGCCTGGGTGGCGCGCTTCCGGACCGGGTCCTCGCCGTAGAGGCTCTCCTTCGCGAGCTCGATGTACCAGTCGCAGAGCTCGTGCCACACGAACTGGTACACGGTGCTCGCCGCGTCGTTGAACCGGAACGCCTCGAGCGCCGCGACCGTCTCGTTCACCGCGCGCTGCAGCCGCGCCAGGATCCAGCGCTCGGCGGGGGTGCGAGGCCCGAGCCGCCAGCCCTCGCCCGACGCCTCGTAACCTTCGAGGTTCATGAGCGCGAAGCGGGTCGCGTTCCAGAGCTTGTTCGCGAAGGCGCGGTACCCGTCGATCCGCTCCTTGGCGAGCTTGATGTCGCGTCCCTGGGCGGTCAGCGCTGCGAGGGTGAAGCGGAGCGCGTCCGCGCCGTACTGCTCGGTGATGACGAGGGGATCGATCACGTTCCCCTTCGTCTTGGACATCTTCTGGCCCTTCTCGTCGCGCACCATCGGGTGCAGGTAGACGGTGCGGAAGGGCACGTCGTTCATGAAGTGGAGACCCATCATCATCATCCGCGCGACCCAGAAGAAGATGATGTCGTGCCCGGTCTCCATGACGGACGTCGGGTAGAAGGTCCCGAGCGTCGCGGTCTGCTCGGGCCAGCCCATGGTCGAGAAGGGCCAGAGCGCGGACGAGAACCAGGTGTCGAGCACGTCCTCGTCCTGGCGCAGCTCGGGCTTCCCGCACGTCGTGCACGCGTCGGGCGTCTCGCGCGCGACCGTCACGTGGCCGTCCGGGCAGTACCAGGCCGGGATCCGATGCCCCCACCAGAGCTGGCGGCTGATGCACCAGTCGTGGATGTTCCGCATCCACGCCATGTACGTGTTGGTCCACTGCTCGGGGATGAAGCGGGTCCTCCCCTGCTCCACCGCCTCGATCGCCGGGCGCGGCCAGCGGCTCGATCTGGACGAACCACTGGTCCGAGAGGAGCGGCTCGAGCGACGGTCGCCGAGCGCTGGCAGCGGCCGAGCGCGAGGACGTGCGGCTTCGTCCCGCGGTCGAGCCCCTGCTCCGCGAGGAGCTCCTTCACGCGCTTGCGCGCCTCGAAGCGGTCGAGACCGGCGACCGGGCCCGCGCCTCGCGTTCATCCTGCCGTCGGGGCCGATGACGGTGATCTGCTCGAGCCCGTGGCGCTTGCCCGTCTCGAAGTCGTTGAAGTCGTGGGCGGGCGTCACCTTCACCGCGCCCGTCCCGAACTTCGGATCGACGAGGATCGCGTCGGCGATGATGGGGAACTTTCGCTCGGTGAGCGGGTGGCGCACCTTCTTGCCGACGATCGCGCGGTAGCGCTCGTCGTCCGGGTGGACCGCGACGGCGGTGTCGCCGAGCATCGTCTCCGGCCGCGTCGTGGCGACGACGATCTCGGCGATCGCTGCCCCGCTCGACCAGCGGATACGCGAACGACCAGAGCTCGCCGGTCTCGGCGTCCTTCTGCTCGACCTCGAGGTCGGAGAGCGCGGTGTGGCAGTCGGGGCACCAGTTGATGAGCTTCTTCTCCCGGTAGATCAGCCCCTCCTCGTACAGGCGCACGAACACCTCGCGCACCGCGCGGGAGAGCCCCTCGTCCATCGTGAACCGCTCGCGATCCCAGTCGAGGGAGGCGCCGAGCGCCTCGTGCTGCTCGCCGATGCGCGCCGCCGTACTTCTCCTTCCACGCCCAGACGCGCTCGAGGAACTCCTCGCGACCGAGATCGTGGCGGCTCTTCTTCTCGGTCTTCTTGAGCTCCTTCTCGACGATCATCTGCGTGGCGATGCCGGCGTGATCGGTGCCGGGCAGCCAGAGCGTGTTGAAGCCGCTCATCTTCTTCCAGCGGATGAGCACGTCCTGCGAGCGTCGCCGTGAGGGCGTGGCCGAGGTGGAGCGAGCCGGTCACGTTGGGCGGCGGCAGGACGATCGAGAAGGGCGGCCTGTCCCGGTCCTTCTCGTCGCCGTGGAAGTAGCCGCGCTCGACCCAGAACGGGTACCAGCGGGCCTCGACCTCGCGGTGCTCGTATCCCTTCGCGAGCTCGCTGCGGTTCTCGTCCGTCATGGCTGGGTTCTGCACGATCTTCTCCGGTGACAAGATTGAGACGTGCGCCGCGCGACCCGGGAGGTAGGCCGCGAGGAGCGCGCCGGCACATTTCGCTTCGCGAAAAGTGCCTGGCGCGGAGATCGGAGCGGCCTAGCGCAGCTTTACGAGCCGGTCGAGGTTCTCGCGGATGATCGTCTCCGCGAGCTGCGGGACGACCTCCCAGTACGATCCGCTCGATGACCTCGCGGGAGGCGTTCGAGAGCGCGTCCCGGAGCGCCGCCTCGCCGCCGTCGCGGGCCGCGGCGGGCACCGCCTCGGGCCTGTGCCCCACCGCTTCGGGTGGGGGAACGAAGGCGTGCATCGGGGCGAACTCGGCCTCTGGAGAATCAGCGTCGTCGGGGAGCTCGATGGGCGCGCGTGGCGCAGAGGGACCGGGCTCGACGTCCACGGCCAGCTCGTCGAACGCAGGCGTCGCAGGCGGCGGCGCTGCGGCTGCAGCCGACGGATTGACGTCGATGTCGCCGAAGTCCTCCTCGGGCGCAGGCGCGGGCGGCTTTGCGGGCCCGCCGACGCCGAAGCCGAACGGATCCCGTCGCGTGGGCGCCGGCGCACCGGCGGCAGGCGGCGACGCGGGCCTGGAAGCCGGGCGCTGAGGCGCCGCGCCAGGCGGAGGCGCGCCGGGGCGCATGCCCTGCGGCGGCATGCCCGGACCCCGCGGACGCGCTCCGGGGGGCGGCATCCCTGGGCCGGGCGGACGCTGCATCCCGGGCTGAGGCATCCCCGGGCCGGGCGGCCGCTGCATCCCGGGTTGAGGCATCCCCGGGCCGGGCGGACGCGCACCCGGCGCCATCGGCGCGCCGGGACGGGCGCCACCGGGAGGCATCCCCGGACCGGGTGGGCGCTGGGCCATGCCCGGGGGCGGCATGCCCGGACCCGCCGGACGCGCGCCCGGGGGGAACGGTCCTCCCGGACGCGGCGCGCCTGGAGGCGGCATGCCCGGACCCGGCGGGCGGGCGCCGGCAGGGGGCGCCATCGGCGCTCCGGGACGCGGTGCGCCGAAGGGCGGCGTGCCCGGACCGGGCGGACGGGCGCCGGCAGGGGCTGCGGCGGGTGCCGCCGGTCGGGCCGCAGCGGGCGCGCCGGCAGGGATCGCCACCGTTCCGCCGGTGAGCTCCCTCACCTTGTTGATCAGCGCCTGGCTCTCGAACGGCTTCGCGATGTGGCCGTCGGCCCGTGCGTTGCGGGCGCGCGCCTCGTCGAACGCCTCGAAGGTGCCGGCGAGCAGCAGGACCGGAATGTGGCGCAGCCCGGGATCCCCCTTCACCGCCTCGCAAACCTCGTACCCGTTCTTCCGAGGCATGACGACGTCGGCCAGGATGATGTCCGGCTTCAGCTCCCGCGCGCGCGCGACGGCGTCCTCTCCGTTGTCGACCGTCGTGACCTTGAAGTCCTCGTTCGCGAAAGTGATCCCGACGACCTTCTGGATCGTTATCGAGTCGTCCGCGAGGAGAAGGTTCTTGGCCATGGCATTCCCGGCGCTGCGGAGGGAGGAAAAGACCGTATCTGAGTAACGCTGCGTTCGCCCGAATGTCAAGATTTACGCGGCTTTCGGCACTGTCCGGCACCTTCCGCCGGCACCTTCCGCGAGCGCTGTCCCGGCGCCGGCCGCGGTCACGGGGCGAACACGGCATCCCACGACGGGCGGACGAGCCCGGCATCTCGCGGCTCGCCGACCCCGAGCACGCGGTCCGCGATCGACGCCGACGCCGGCGCCTCCTGCGTCGAGGAGCAGCACGGTCCGGACAGGCCCCCCGGGCGGGTCGCCGTAGAGCACCGCGACGTCGAGGATCGGGTGCAGCGCGCGTCCGTGGTAGAGCAGCCCGCGGTGCGACGCCGGCGTGAGCGGCACCGGCGCGATCCTCGGGTTCTCGAGCACCTGCACCAGGATCGAGAGCGGGACGCCGAAGGTCCTGTCGCCGCGCGCGAACCGGAGCTCCCGCTCCGACGGCGCATCGACGTCGGCCGACGGGTCGACGTGCTCGACCGCCGGCTCGATCGGCGCGAAGCCGAGCGACGCGACCGCGAGCTCCAGCGCGATCTCGCCACGGACGACCACCGCCCCCGAGAACGGCGCCGGCTGCGGGAGCACCGTCCGGGCGGGGAGCTGGAAGAACTCCGCGTCCGCGAGGTCGACGATGCCGTGGAGCGCGTCCACGCGGAGAGCCGCGGCGGGGCTGCCCTCGGTGAGGATCGCGTACGGCGACGGCCCGGCGGAGAGGCCGAGCACGGTCGAGACGAAGGCGGTCGCGATCGCCTCTCCGTGCGCGCGGACCTCCCCCTCGTCCGGCGACACAGCGACAACTTCGCGCAGGTGCGACACGCGCATCGCCAGGCGCGCGCCTCCAGCGGAGAAGAGCAGCGCCTTGCGCGCCGGGAGGGAACTCACCCGCGCATGATATACAGGTTCTCGCGATGGCCCACGCGGTGCTCCTCGTGGACGACGAGCGGTTCGCCCGCACCGTCTACTCCGACTACCTGCGGGCGGCAGGGTACGACGTCGAGGTCGCGGACGGCTCGGAGGCGGCGCTCGCCATCCTGCCGCAGCGCCGGTTCGACGTCCTGCTCACGGACGTGATCCTCCCGGGCTCGAAGGACGGCCTCGAGCTGCTCGACTTCGCCAAGCAGCTCGACCCGAACATCGGCGTCATCGTGATCACCGCCCTCGACCGCGTCGACCCGGCGGTGCGCGCCATGAAAGCGGGGGCCTCGGACTACCTCGTGAAGCCGGTGACGCCCGACACGCTGCAGGTCGCCGTCCAGCGCTGCCTCGCCACGCGCGCTCTCCTCGCCGAGAACCAGGCGCTCCGCGCCCACCTCAAGCTCTTCGAGACCGGACAGCGACTCGCCTCGACGCTCGACCGTGATCGCTTCGTCCCGATGGCGCTCTCGGCGATCGCGTCGGAGTGCGGGAGCCCGGCGGCGGCGCTGCTCGAGCGGACCGCCGACGGCGTGTTCGTGCCGTCCGGCGCGCACGGGATGGAGTACGCGCAGGCGGCGGACCTGCTCGGGATGTGCGCGGCCCGTGCTCGAGACGCTCGACGCCTACGGCCCGGCGGTGAAGCCGATCGCGCTCGACCGGGCCCATCGGGCCACGCGGCGCCCGCAAGGCGGCATGCCTCACGGTCGTCGACGAGGGCGCGCTCGTCGGAGCCGTGGTGGTCCTCGGGGACGCGGAGCTGCCGCCGGTGGCCGCCGAGGGCGCCGCCTTCCTCTGCCGGAACCTCGGGATCGCGCTCCACAACCTCGGCCGGCTGAAGCAGGTCGAGCACCTCGCGTACCTCGACGACCTCACGCACCTGTACAACACGCGCTACCTCGACGTGGCGCTCGAGCGGGAGCTCACCGGGGGCCGGCCCTTCACGCGTGCTGTTCATGGATCTCGACCGCTTCAAGGCGGTGAACGACCAGCACGGCCACCTCTCGGGCTCGCGCCTCCTCGTGGAGGTCGCCCGCGTCCTGCGCGCCTGCGTCCGCGACGAGGACGTGGTGGTCCGCTACGGGGGCGACGAGTACGTCGTCCTGCTCGTCGGCATCGACTCGGGCGGCGGGCTCAAGGTAGCGGAGCGGATCCGGCGCGCGATCGAGGACCACCGGTTCCTGTCGCGCGAGGGGTCGCGTGTCCGCGTGACCGCCTCGATCGGGCTCGCGTCGTTCCCGGAGCACGCGCAGACGAGGTCGGAGATCCTCGATTTCGCGGACCGGGCCATGTACCGGGGCAAGCGATCGACGCGCAACGTCGTCTACATGGCGTCGAAGGATCTTCCGCCGGTGCCCGCCGGAGAGCGTGGGTAGGCCGCGGCCTTGATCTCGCCGCCCATTGTTGCCGCCCGAGCGCAGGCGCAGCCGGACAAGGCTGCGCCGGAGCGAGCACGGGGGGTTCGGGGGGCGCGAGCTTGCGTCGCGCAGTCGACGCGAGCGAGTGTCCCCCCGATAAAAGGCGGGGCCACGGACCTCCTCGATCCGTGGCCCCGCTGACGACGACTGCCGGGTTCCGCCCGACGCTGGCACGTAGTTGCGGCTGCCCTCGTCATCGGAAACGGCCGAGATTCCGACCGTTTTCCGTACGTGAGATCCTAGTCGGCGGACCTTCACCGGTCAATGCCGCAATGCGTTACCCAGGGATCACGCACGCTTCCCGGGCGAGGGAGCGCACCCTGGGGAGGGAGGCGAGCGCCGGCACAGCCGGATGAGGCTGCACCGGAGCGATCAGTAGTCCATGTCCTCCATGCCGCCGCCCATGCCTCCGGCTCCCATGGCGGGCCCGGCTGCCTTCTTCTTGGGCATCTCCGCGACCATCGCCTCGGTCGTCAGGAGCAGGCTCGCGACCGACGCCGCGTTCTGGAGGGCGGTGCGGGAGACCTTGGTCGGGTCGATGACGCCGGCCTTCTCGAGATCTTCGAACTTCTCGCTCTGGGCGTTGAACCCGAACGCCCCCTTCCCGTCCACGATCTTCGCGAGCACGACCGCCCCGTCCCACCCGGCGTTCTCGGCGATGCGGCGCGCCGGCCACTCGAGCGCCTTCTGCACGACCTGGACCCCGAAGGACCGATCCCCGTCGTCGAGGCGCAGCTTCTTGAGCGCGGGCAGGGAGCGCAGGTACGCCACGCCGCCGCCCATGACGATGCCCTCCTCGACCGCCGCGCGGGTCGCGTGAAGCGCGTCCTCGACGCGGGCCTTCTTCTCCTTCATCTCGGTCTCGGTCGCCGCGCCGACGTTGATGACGGCGACGCCTCCGACGAGCTTGGCGAGCCGCTCCTGCAGCTTCTCGCGGTCGTAGTCGGAGGTGGTCTCCTCGATCTGCGCGCGGATCTGCTTGATGCGGGCCTCGATGTCGGCCTTCTTCCCCGCGCCGTCCACGATCGTCGTGTTGTCCTTGTCCACCGTGAGGCGCTTCGCCCGGCCGAGGTCCTTCAGGGTGACCTGCTCGAGCTTGATCCCGAGCTCCTCCGCGACGACCCGCCCTCCCGTCAGGACCGCGATGTCCTGCAGCATCTCCTTGCGGCGGTCGCCGAAGCCGGGCGCCTTCACCGCGCACACGTGGAGCGTGCCGCGGAGCTTGTTCACGACGAGCGTCGCGAGCGCCTCGCCCTCGACGTCCTCGGCGATGATCACGAGCGGCTTGCCGGAGCGGGCCACCTGCTCGAGGACCGGGATGAGATCGGCCATCGCGGAGATC
Source organism: uncultured delta proteobacterium (assembly GCA_963721145.1). Taxonomy (GTDB): domain Bacteria; phylum Myxococcota; class Myxococcia; order Myxococcales; family Anaeromyxobacteraceae; genus Anaeromyxobacter. The sequence goes on from CAVRIC010000003.1 coordinate 520,115, forward strand.
TTCCGCTCCGTGACGAGGAAGTACGGATCGTCGAGCACCGCCTCCATCCGGTCCGGGTTCGTGACGAAGTAGGGCGAGATGTAGCCGCGGTCGAACTGCATGCCCTCCACGACGTCGAGCGTGGTCTCGAGCCCCTTCGCCTCCTCGACCGTGATCACGCCCTCCTTGCCGACCTTCTCCATCGCCTCGGCGATGATGTTGCCGATCGTCTCGTCGCCGTTCGCCGAGATGGTGCCGACCTGGGCGATGTCCTTCTTGCCCTGCGTCGGCTTCGAGAGCTTCTTCAGCTCCGCGACGACGACCTCGACGGCGCGATCGATGCCGCGCTTCAGATCCATCGGGTTGTGGCCGGCCGCCACGAGCTTCAGCCCCTCCTCGTAGATGGAGCGCGCGAGCACGGTCGCGGTGGTCGTCCCGTCGCCCGCCTTGTCGGAGGTCTGCGACGCGACCTCCTTCACCATCTGCGCGCCCATGTTCTCGAACTTGTTCTCGACCTCGATCTCCTTCGCGACGGTGACGCCGTCCTTCGTGATGGTCGGCGAGCCGTAGGACTTCTCGATGACGACGTTCCGGCCCTTCGGCCCGAGCGTCACCGAGACGGCCTCGGCGAGCATCTGGACGCCGCGCAGGATCGCCTCGCGGGCGGGCTGGTGGAAGGTGATCTCCTTGGCGGGCATGGAACGCCTCCTTTCGAAAAATCCTGGAATCTCGGGTAGGTATACGGCCGACCGCGCCGGCAGTCGGCCCGCGCGGCCGCTAACATAAGCCGGGGGCTCCCCCCGTCAAGCACGCATTGACGCGGGGTGGCCCCGCACGTTACCTCGCGGGGATGCGGCGCCCAGGAGACAGCCCCGAGGTGTTGCGGCTCGTCGACGCCGCGGCCGACGCGTTCGACGCCGGGCAGTTCGAGGAGGCGCTCGCGCGGGCCGAGGAGGCGGCGGCGATCGCGCCGCGCTCCGTCCCCGCGCTCCACTACCGCGCGGCCGCGCTCGCGGAGATCGGTCGCCTCGACGAGGCGCGCGCCGCGTACGATCTGGCGCTCGCCGAGGGGAAGGACGACGTCGAGCTGCTGCTCGGCGCGGCCGACCTGTGCGTGAACCGGCTCGAGGAGGACGAGCCCGATCGCGACGTCCTCGAGCGGGGGCTCGAGCTGGCGCGGCGAGGAGCGCGGCTCGCGCGGCGCGCGGGCGATGCGCAGCTCGCTGCCGAGCTCGCGTGGATCGAGGGGGCGGCGCTGAACCAGCTCGGGCGTGCGGACGAGGCGCTGCCGCGGCTGGCCGAGGCGGCCGAGGTGCTGCCCGAGTCGGTGGACGTGCTCCTCGAGCAGGGGATCGCGCTGTACGAGCTCTGCCGCCTCGACGACGCGCGCGAGGTCCTGCTCCGCGCGGAGCGGCTCGACGCGGACGAGCCGTGGACGCACCACCACCTCGGCCTGGTCGCCGAGCGGCGCGGGGACGAGGAGGAGGCGCGGCGCCGGTTCGCGCGCGCCCGGAAGCTCGCGCCCGACGAGTTCCCGAAGCCGTGCGGCCTCGCGCCGGATGCGTTCGACCGGGCGGTCGAGGACGCCCTCGCCAGGCTGCCCGAGCAGGTCCGCCGCTATCTCTCGAACGTCGCGATCACGGTCGAGGACCTGCCATCCGACGACGACCTCCTCGCGGCGGAGCCGCCGCTCTCGCCCTCGATCCTGGGGCTCTTCCGCGGTCCGGCGTACGGCCGGAACGACGCGGTCGACCCGTGGACCCACCTGCCCTCGAGCATCGTCCTGTTCCAGCGGAACCTGGAGCGGTTTGCGAGCAGCCGGGCCGACCTCATCGAGCAGATCGGCATCACGCTCATCCACGAGGTGGGGCACTTCCTCGGCCTCGACGAGGACGAGTTGTACCAGCGCGGGCTGGATTGAGCGGCGCGGGCGGGGTTGATCCGCCCAGGCCATGAAGCTAATATAGCCTCGTGGAGAAGGCTACCATATCCCAGTTGAAGAACCACCTCAGCGCCTACCTCAAGAAGGTCCGCGCCGGCCGCGCGATCCTCATCGTCGATCGCGATCAACCCATCGCGCGGCTCGAGCGCATCGCAGGCGGCGGAGCAGCGGACGACCGCATCGGCCGCCTCGAAAAGGAGGGCCTCCTGCGGCGAGCCACCGTTCCGCTCGACCCCGGGAAGCTTCGCGCCGTCGGACCGAAGGCGCAGCGCAGCGTCCTCGAAGCGCTCCTCGACGAGCGTCGGGAGGGGCGGTGAAGTTCTGGGACGCCTCCGCGATCGTCCCCCTCCTCGTCGACGAGCCCCCGAGCGCCCCGCTGCTCGCCCTCGTCGAAGGCGACCCGGACATGCTCGCCTGGTGGGGCACGCCTGTGGAATGCGTCTCGGCCCTCGCGCGGCGCGCGCGCGAAGGAGCGCTGGCGGATGCCGACGCCACGCGCGCGATCGAGCGCCTGCGCCGCATCGCGGCCGGATGGCAGGAGGTCCTGCCATCCGACGGCGTCCGCTCCACGGCGCAGCGCCTGCTGCGAGTCCACCCCTTGCGCGCCGCCGACGCCTTGCAGCTCGCGGCGGCGATCCTCGCTTCGGAGCACGAGCCGGAGTCCTTGGAGTTCGTGTGCCTGGACGAGCGGCTCAACGACGCCGCGGGGCGTGAGGGGTTTCCCGTCGTCCGTGCGTGAGCTGGCGCGCTCCTCGCGGCAAGCGCCACAGCCATCGCACCGTGGCTCTCCGCGAAGCTCCGATCCAGGCGCAGTGCCCGTTCGAAGGACTGGCGCGCCGCCGAGCGCGTCGCGTCGCTGGCCGGGGCCGCCGCCGTCGCACCGGCCAGGTCTCGCGCCCCTAGACGAGGGAATCGCTCAGGGCCCGACCTGGACCCCGTGGCCCAGTAGCCTGTCGGTGTACACTGCGGGAGCATCCCACTCTGATGGTCAAGAGGATGGACCATGACGTTCGACGAGACGACCCGCGACGAAATGCTGGCAAACCTCAGCCAGCTGAAGGAAGCCTTCCGCAGCCACCAGGCGTGGCATGGGGCGCTGGTCCGCACGCTGGCTTGCGGGCTGCCAGGGGACAGGCATGACACCAGCGATACCGCCCACAAGGAGTGCCGCTTCGGACAGTGGTACTACAGCGACGCACCAGCCAAGCTGCGCAACCACCCGGGGTTCATCGCCATCGGCGAGGAACACCAGCGCATGCATCACTTGGCCAGGCTGTTGCTGGCCCCCGCAGACGCCGGCAAGCGCGTCACCCCGCTCGACTTCGACAGCTTCTCCAATGCGCTCGATCGGCTGCGGCTCGAGATGGCTTCACTGGAGCGGGAGCTGGAGAACTCGCTCTACAATCGCGACTCGCTGACCGGCGCCATCACCCGCTTCGACATCTTGCCCACCTTGCGCGAGCAGCAGGAGTTGGTGAAGCGCCATGCCCAAACCTGCCACATCGCAATGATGGACCTGGACAACTTCAAGGCCATCAACGATCTCCACGGGCATGCCGCAGGCGACCTGGTGCTCCAGGCAGCGGTGCGCTACCTGGTCAAGCACCTCCGCCCCTATGACAAGGTGTTCCGCTACGGTGGGGAGGAATTCCTGCTGTGCATGCCGTACACCCAGTTGATGCTGGGCCATGAGAGGATCCAGTCCCTCTGCGATGGCATCGCCGCGCTCGAGATAGACATCGGCGAGGAGGCACCGCTCCATGTCTCCGCGTCCTTTGGCTTGACTGTCCTCGATCCAGCGTTGCCGGTGGGCGGCTCCATCGATCGCGCCGACAAGGCCCTCTACGCAGCGAAGGCTGCGGGGAGGAGTTGCGTCCGGCTATGGGACGCGACCATGTAGGCTCCCGCATGCGCATTCGGTTTGGGCCTGTTGCTCCGCAGCTCCGCCCCGAAGGTGAACTGCTTCCCACGTCCTCCTTCTGCGGTTCGTGCGCTGCGCATGACACGGTCTCGAGGCTTCAGCGGTTGCGCAGTGCGCGACCGGTCGGCGGGTTCGCTCGTAGCGGTCGAGCTCGGTCTCGTCAGCCCGTCCGCCGAGCACCGCCGCCGGGGAGTGACCGAGCGCGACCGCGTCCTGGATGCCGGTGTTCAAGCCCTGCCCGCCGGCTGGGCTGTGGACGTGGGCCGCGTCTCCGGCGAGCAAGACCCGCCCGGCGCGGTAGCGGTCCGCCAGCCGGTGGTGGACCCGGAACCGCGAGCTCGGTCGGGGGGGCGCGGCGGCCGGCTTCGCGTAGGAGGCGACGCCGAGACGGGACCCCGATCTCGAACCCGCCCGCATCTACCGCGTCCCCTGGGCCGATCTCCTGAAGAAGGTCTTCGCCGTCGACGTCCTCGCCTGCCCAGAGTGCGGCGGCTCGCCTGGATCGAGGGGGCGGCGCTGAACCAGCTCGGGCGTGCGGACGAGGCGCTGCCGCGGCTGGCCGAGGCGGCCGAGGTGCTGCCGGAGTCGGTGGACGTGCACGTCGCCCAACGAGCACGGGGAGATCTCCTCGAGCAGGGGATCGCGCTGTACGAGCTCTGCCGCCTCGACGACGCGCGCGAGGTCCTGCTCCGCGCGGAGCGGGTCGATCCCGACGAGCCGTGGACGCACCACCACCTCGGCCTGGTCGCCGAGCGGCGCGGGGACGAGGAGGAGGCGCGGCGCCGGTTCGCGCACGCGCGGAAGCTCGCGCCGGACGAGTTCCCGAAGCCGTGCTGCCTCGCGCCGGATGCGTTCGACCGGGCGGTCGAGGACGCCCTCGCCAGGCTGCCCGAGCAGGTCCGCCGCTATCTCTCGAACGTCGCGATCACGGTCGAGGACCTGCCATCCGACGACGACCTCCTCGCGGCGGAGCCGCCGCTCTCGCCCTCGATCCTGGGCTCTTCCGCGGTCCGGCGTACGGCCGGAACGACGCGGTCGACCCGTGGACCCACCTGCCCTCGAGCATCGTGCTCTTCCAGCGGAACCTGGAGCGGTTCGCGCGCAGCCGGGCCGACCTCATCGAGCAGATCGGCATCACGCTCATCCACGAGGTGGGGCACTTCCTCGGGCTCGACGAGGAGGAGCTGTACGCGCGGGGGTTGGATTGACGACTGGCTGCTCGATGAAGGGTCGTACGCGAGCAGCGCTGTCACTCCTTCGCGCTTCTGAACGCGCGCCCGCCAGCGTCTCATCCGGCTTGCCGTCCACCTAACCCCCTGCGAGGCGACGCAGAGCCGCCAACGAACTGCGCATTGGTGCGCCGACACTCCATCTCGTCGGCGCGAGCGGCCAGGCCAGCGTGAGGTCGCTACGTACCACGCGATCAGCTGTAGGAAGCCGCGGTAATCACGGGGGCCCAACCAGGAACGGCGCCGGGAGCAGTGGCGCGTCACGAGGCACGTGGCGGCTGGTGAGGACTCCCACCTGCCCAGCGGGCAAGACCGGGCGCATCGCGTTTGGCTCGGTCGCGGAGCTCGATCCCGAGGCGTACGGCCGGAGCGGGTCGGCTATTTGGTATTTCTAACCCCCCGATCCACCACCAAAACATTGATTGTAGCAATAGTCCGAAGGCAATACGCACTGTGATTGGCAGTTCACGGCCCCGGGGGCGTCAGAGCCAATATAATTATCCGGAGAGCACCAGCAACCTGCACCGTAGCAGGCGCTACCGTAATTCGGCGGAGTAGCGACGCTGCAGCTCCCGTCACAGCGCACAGTCCCGCCGCAACTCCCGCACGACTGCCCAAGATTGGTCGGCGTCACCTTGCTACACGTACCGTTGCACTGAATGGTCCCGCCGCAGCTACCGCACGCCTGGCCATAGTTCGATGGAGTTGCGACGCTGCACGTGCCATTGCACTGAATGGTCCCGCCGCAACTACCGCACGATTGCCCGAGATTCGCAGGGGTCGCCACGCTGCAAGTACCATTGCACTGAATCGTCCCGCCGCAGCTACCGCACGCCAGACCATAGTTCGATGGGGTTGCCACGCTGCACGTACCGTTGCACTGAGTGGATCCGCCGCAGCTCCCGCACGCTTGACCGTAATTCGCTGGTGTCGCGCTGCAAGTACCGTCACACTGGACCGTGCCGCCGCAGCTGCCGCAGGACTGGCCGTAGTTCGCCGGTGTACCGCTACAGGCACCGTCGCACTGGACCGTACCGCCGCAGCCGCCGCACGCCAGTCCGAAGTTCGACGGCATGACGCTGCCACCGCAATGCGACGTCCGAACGACGTTCCCGACTTCGTCGTACTTGTATATGGTGACCGAGCTCGCTTTGGCAATTCCGATAGCCCCGAGCCCGAGCGCAGCCGCGACGGCGAGTGGCCTCTTGTGTCTCAGAAGCATGCAACCCCCGAGCTATTGAATACCTCAGAGTGAACTCTCACGGCAGATTCCGCCATGCGAGCTACGCTCTCCGTGCAGGTCGCTACGCTTACCAGGCCAGATCGGCGATGGCAACAACGACTTCGATCTGGGCGAACCTGAGATGCTGTCTCGGTGCATCAGTTTGCGAAGTGCCGCGTCTTCGACACATTGTGTCGTTCATTTCGTTCTTGCCGCATCACTTCGAGTGTGCTTGACTGATCGTCGCATCCAACGGCAGTACTCGCAGCACCTCAGCCGACAACGCATCGCGTCGCCCTCGAGCGACGCGGGAGAAGGGGTGCGTGTTGTCGTTTCGTCGCAATAATTGCCGCGCAATGCGCCGGAGGATTCGCTCCGTGCTGCTTGCTGCCTCGGCGATGCTCTCTCCAGGGGGTCGCATGCCGTCCCGAGTCTGGTCGGTCGTCCGGGTCGCCTTGGTCTTCGCGCTGCTACTCGTCGGCGCTCCAGGCGCGCTCGCTCAAAGCATGTTCAACCAGCAGATCCCGATCAAGCTGCCCAGGGGCGCGAACGGCATGCAGCCGGACCTCGCGCTCGTCTACAGCCCCGACGGCGGGAACGGCATCGTCGGGATGGGTTGGCAGCTCACCGGCCTCGCGACGATCACCCGCGTCAGCTACGGAAGCGGCATCGGCTACGCGGGCGACGACAGCTACGCCCATTCTCAGGTCGGCGTCCTCATCCCGCAAGCGGACGGAAGCTACCGCTCGAAGTCCGAGAGCTTCGTCATGTTCGTGCCTTCTGGCACCTGCGGGGATGGCCCGTGCTCATGGACGGCGCATTATCCTTCGGGAGGGACGGCGTATTACGGGACGACGTCGGACTCCCGCGTTCTGGTCCAGGGGAAGGCGAGCATTCGGACCTGGGGCGTCGCGAAGGTCTCGGACCTGTTCAACAACTCGTACGAGGTCGCGTACACCGTCGATGCACCGAATGGTCAGTTCTACCCGAATGTGGTGACGTACACGAAGGCGCCGAACATCAGCACCTACCGGACGGTCGAGTTCGCCTACGAGGGGCGCACCGACACGGAGCCGAACTACCACCAGAACGCTTTCGAGCAGACGCTCCAGCGCCTCCGCTGGATCTCCGTGAAGTCTGCAGGGCGCCTCGTCCGGAAATATCGTCTTGATTACGAGTGCAGTAGCGCTGCCACCCCGTGCTCGAGCAGCAAGACCGGCCGCAGCAGGCTGAAGGCAGTCACGGAGACCGGGAGCGATGGAGTCTCCGCGCTGCCTTCGCAGACGTTCACATACCAGGACGGCGGCTTCAGCGGATTCGCTGCAATGGGCCCTTTTCTGCCTTTCGGGGGCTATCGGAACGCCCAACCGGGCGATTTCAACGGAGACGGAAAGACCGACATCCTGACATACAGCAACGGATCAGTGTATGTCCTATTCAGCAATGGAAACGGCAGCTTCACGAGTTCTGCTGGAACCCCCATCGCCGCGGCGCCCATGCTCGCCGACTTCGACGGCGACGGCAAGACCGACCTCATGTATCCGGACGCGGGCGACCAGTATCACGTAGCGTTTAGTAACGGGGATGGCTCCTTCCGCAAGTCGCCACAGAGCACGGCAGTATCAACAAATCGGTACTCTGTCCCGGGTGACTTCAACGGCGACGGGATGACCGACCTGCTTCTGTATTACGGAACGTACGTAGACGTACTGCTCAGCAACGGTGATGGAACATTCACCACCCGTGGACGGTACTACGATTCCTACTACGGGCTCGGTGTCATCTCCCCCGGCGACTTCGATGGAGATGGACGCACAGATTTCATCAATTGGCCCCAATCGTGGCCCTTCCCATACGTGGCATTCAGCAACGGTGACGGCACGTTCAGGACGGGTCCCACCTTCATAGCTCCAACAAATGGTTACGCCCTCGGTATTGCGGATTTCAACGGCGACGGGAGGACGGATCTGCTGTACGGCGCCTACCCGATGTTGAGCAGGGGGGACGGCACGTTCGCGACCGGCCCTGCCCTCTATGTTGACAGCGGCAACTCCGAAAATCCCGATTCTCGAGACTTCCTGATGGCGGACGTCAACGGGGACGGGAAGGCGGACATTCTCAATGCGTACTGCGCGTACAGCCAACCGGACAATTGCACGGCGTCTGTCTTCTTGAGCAATGGTGACGCCACATTCGTGGACGACGCGCGCTATGTTTATGGGTTGTCACTCGTAGGCCTAGGGTTCGCCGGCGCCGGGCAGTTAGGTGATTTCAATGGAGACGGCAGCCCCGACTTTTTTGTATATAATTGGGACACGCCTTACGTCTTGTTTGGCGGCGTAGTGGCGCCGGATTTCCTGGCGAACATCTCTAACGGAACAGGCGGAACGATTGCCGTCGCGTACAAGGCTGCGGCACAGGTGCCTGGAGCAATAGACACCGTGTCTTCGTCTCCTGGCATTCCCGACCCAGCGCCTCGTCAACTCGTGACGAGCGTAACGACGAACGACGGGCGCGGCGGTCAGTACGTCACGACCTACGGCTATCATGACGCGCGCGTGGTACCGGGCCCTGCGCAGCAACAGCGCTACCTCGGCTTCGGATCTGTGACCATTACGGACAACCAGACCCACCAGTACGTCAAGAACGGGTACGTGCAGACCCCGGGATGCGAAGGGCACTTGTCGGACACGTGGTCATACGGCTCGAACGGCGTTCTCCAGACATCGAAGCACTACTCGTACGAGCTCACTGCCCCCAGCGGCGGCACCGAGCTCTGCCTCGAGACGGGCCAAACTGCGGCGACATACGACGGGAAGACATCCGGAAGCGGTCCGATCACGACCCAGACCACGACCACCAGCTACGACGCATTTGCCAATCCAATCCAGAAAATGCAGTCGGCGGACTACGACCCCACCGTTCTGGTCTCGACCCAGTTCTCGAACGACACGACGAACTGGATCCTCGGTCGCGTCAAGGACATCCAAACGATGACCGGATCGACGACGCTCGGGAAGGTCAGCAACACCTGGACGAACAACACGATCACGGCGAAGAGCGAATGGCTCGACTCGACTGGTCAGTGGTTGACCACGTCGATGACCTACGACGCGAACGGCAACCTTGCGACCGTCACTTCCCCGCAGGCTTCCGATGGCATCGTGCGAACCACCGCGACCCTGTTCGACGCAACCTTCCACGCCTACCCGATCAAGGTCACAAACGCTCTCGGCCAGTTCACGGTGTCGTCCTACAACGATGACGGCGCGATCACGTCCTTCACCGACCTCAACGGAAACACCACGAACACCACGTACGACGTGTTCTGGCGAAAGCTCCAGGAGACGAGACCCGATGGGGGCACGACGACCTACAGTTACGTGAACTACGGGAATCCCGGCGGATACCCCAACGGACAGTACATGGGGACGGTCACCACGGTTGCGTCCGGCCGGACTGCATTCCACAACGAGTTCTTCGATGGAAGCGGCTTCAAGTTCCAGACGGTGAAGAGCGGCGCCTGCGCGGGAGGGGTGTTCACGGAGGTTCAGCGTGATGCGGCCGGGAGACCCTGGAAGACGTCTCTTCCCCACTGTAGCGGCGCTACCCCGGCATGGACGACCACGACCTACGACGAGATGAGTCGCGTTGCGACGGTGACGACTCCGGATAACAAGACCACTAGCTACATGTACGGCGTGGATGCGAACGGGCCATTTCAGTCCGTGACCGACCCAAATGGCCAGCAGACCACCCGCCACTTCAATGCCCGGGGCAAGGTCACATCCGTCGTCGACCCGGCACACCAGACCACGAGCTACCAATACGATGCACTGGGGCGGCTCACGCACATAACCCTGCCAAATGGCGATGTGATCGCCCAGACGTGGGATTCGCTGGGTCGCAAGACCAGCGTGATGACGACGACCACTGTCAGTGATACTGCTTCGCCGGCGGGCAAGGCCGTGAGCTACGCGTACGACGCATTGAACCGCGTCATCCGTCGGCAACCGTCCGGTGAGACGGCGGCGACTTATACGTACGACGAGAGCTGGTCGGCGAACGGCAAGGGCCACCTGACGACGCGGACCGACGCGGGCGGCACTACCAAGTTCGGCTACACGACCACGGGTCAGGTTCAGAGCGCGACGCAGACGCTCGATGGGAGCGGCTTCACCCAGGGATTCGCGTACGACCTCTTGGGGCGTGTGACGACGCTGACGTATCCAGACGGATCCTCCGCCAGTTACACGTACACGAATGGTGGAGAGCACGCCAGCGTCACCCTGAGTGTCTCCGGATCGATCGCTGCAGGTGCGACCTGGACGGGCTTCAACGCCGCAGGCAAGCCTGGAGCCGTCTCGTTCAACAACGGCATCGCGACGTCCTATGGGTACGACGTCATGAACCACCTGACGTCGCTCACCGCCGGAACGGGCACTCCAGAGCTCCACTCCACGCAGCTCCAGAACCTCACGTACGACTGGTACTCCGCTCCCAATACCGGGGGCCTGAACATTGGATCCATCTCTGATCATCGCTGGAACACGATCGCTCCCGACGGATCCAACACCAGCGAGACCCAGTCCTTCACGTACGATGCGCAGTATCGCCTGACGCAGGCCACGGGCGTCTGGGGCACGAAGACGTACGCTTATGACCCCATGGGGTCCCCGACGACGTTCGGGGGCATCGTCGACCGCACGATCAGCTACCAAGGCATGAAGGCGGTGTCGGGGACCGGCTTCGCGGCCTCGTACGATGCTTTCGGCAACATGGTCCACAAGGTCTTGGACGGCACGACCTGGGATTACACCTGGACCGTCGATAACCGGCTGGCGACCGCCCGCAAGAACGGCGCCCCGTCGTCCCAGATGTTCTATGGCTCCGACGGACAGCGTGTGAAGAAGGTCTTCTCCCCGGCGACCGGCCCCACCGTGACGACGACGTACATCGGGAACATGTACGAGAAGCGGGCGTACGGCGATTCATCGACGGAGCGCCACACGATCCACGTCTACGCGAACGGCCAGCTCGTGGCGTCGGTGACGAGGTCTGGGAACATCGCCACCGCGTTCAACAACCCGACGCAGTGGCGAAACCAGTGGGCCCAGATGCAGATGTACAACGGGGGAAGCGCGATCGGGGCCGTCATGAAGACCGGCCACTTCGTCGCCGCGGTCGCTTCGCATCCGATCGTCGTGAGATGGGGGGCGCTCGCCGTCTTCGGGCTGCTCGCGGTTGCGCTGGTGTTCGCCTTCGTCAGGTCGCGCTTCACCTCGGCGGGCTCGTACCGCCTGGCGCCGCGCCTACGCTTCGCCGCACTGCCCTTCGTGTTGATGTTCACCTTCACCGCCTGTTTCGGGGGTCCGGGAAACGAGGTCCAGCGGGGGGGCAGCCAGCTGATCGTCGGCGACACGACCAACGGCCCTGCCGTCGGGACCTACTACTACCACCGCAACCACATCAACTCGAGCTCCGTCATCACCGATGCCAGCGGCACCGAGGTGACGCGAATGGTGTATTTGCCATTCGGCGAGATCTCGCAGTCTCACTCCTCCGGCAACGAGACGGTCACCTCCAAGTTCACCGGGCAGGAGTACGACGCCGAGACCGGGCTGTACAACTACGGCGCGCGCTACTACGATCCCGCCATCGGCAGGTTCGTGAGCGCAGACACGGTCGTCTCCAGCGCGACGGACTCACAGTCGTTCAATCCCTACACCTATGCGCGCGACAACCCGATCATCTACACGGACCCGACCGGGCACAGTTTCTGGAGCGTCATCTCCGGCGTGTTCAACGCCATCGGAAACGCGATCGGCTCAGCCATGCGAGGCCTGTGGCATGCCGCGAAATGGGTCGTAAATGTGTACATTGATGCGGTGAAGTTTTGGATCATGGGACAGCTCTTCGCTCTGCGGATCGCGAAGTCCATGCTCATCTCAGCACGCGAGAACCCGATGGCTGCCTTCGCCATCTTCATGGCGATAGCGGCGGGGCCGCCAGGATGGGTTGCGCTAGGAGCCTCGATCGTGGCGCAGGGAATGGCCATGGCGGCGGGTGTTCGAGATCCGATGACGCTCGCCCTCATCGGGGCGGTTGCGGGCGGGGCCGCTGGAGGTTGGACCGCCCTGCTGAAGAGCGGCGCACAGTTCGGCGTGGACCGGGCGCTCGCGCGCGCGGGCGTTCCTTCGATTGGGTTCGACCTTGTGTTCTTGGGGATGGGTGGGATCGTCAATCAGATGACGAACGATCCAGTACCCGAGAATGCTCGAACGACAGCGGGGGCGTCAGCGACGGGGTCCGGAGAGACGCGCCTCTCGGGCCCGCGGGTGGCCTCCGGTAACATGCGCGACGCGCCAGGGGAGCCGCCTCCGCTACTCAGGCGTTCGTATGGGGATTCGCCAGGGACGGCGCAAGACTTCCCAAGCGTCGACTACGACACTCAAGTGGCGCAAAAGGCGGCGGAATGGACCAAGATCGGCAACGGGCTCCAGTCCACCGGGAGTGTGATTGCGGGCGCCGGGCTCGTGCTGTCGGGAGGCGGGCCGGAAGCGGTTATTCCGGCGTGGGCGGTTGGAACGATCGGTGTGACAACAATAGTGGCTGGTGTTTGGGTTCAAACCTTGGCGACAGCCTACGCCGCGAGCGAGGTGAAGGCGAATGCACCCACGGTTTCGAGCAACGATGAGGTCGGCTATTCTTCGCGTTAGTATGCTTCAGCATTGGGTGGTGCCACTCAACGACGCGAGTCGGCCGGAGTACCGTGGATGACGATACGTACCTTGAGACTAGATCGGCGGTCGCCCGGCAGCATCCAGCCGCGGCCGATGAGGTGGATTCGCCCAGCCTGGCGGTGCTCGGGAGCGAGCGCGAAACACCGCGCCCGTTCGAGCTCTCGAGACGCACGGGGAACATCGTGATCGCGCACCGCTTTCGAACCGCTGTTGCGCGGATGTCCGTGCAGTACGTGACCATCGCACTGATGAGCGCTTTCTGGGCGTGGAGCAGAGTTTTCAGTGTGTCATTCAAGACGACTGTTTACGTGTGGACGGTTACGGTACTTATACCTTCAGTCACTTTGGCCGTCCTCGGCGCGTATCGCGGATGGCTACATCATGACTATTCCAGATTATCGCTACGTCGTAGGGTCGCATCGATCGTAGGAATCACTGCGGGTGCAGACGTGTGTACATTGGCCGCCAGTTTTCAAACGGTTCGCTGGCTCCTTGTCCTGGCCGGGCTTGCGCTCGTCGGAGTTGGAATGGCTGCTTCCCCTTGGGGGGCTCGAAAGCCCCGACGGGAAAGCCCGCTGTAGAAGACCCCCGAAAATCCCGAAAGCGAAACCCGGAAACCCCCGAACGGATAGTAATGCCCGGAAGTCCCGACCGAGGGTTCCGCGAGATCCGAAACCCCCGCCGAATGCTGTTCGTGACCGCCGAGGGCCTGAGCAGAAACTGGGCCGCGGCGAGCAGCATCGCGTGACGAGGTACGTCGTGCCTGGAAAACCTGGCGCGGAACGGTCATGGTCCCGACGCCGTCGCAGCTGTCGTGCGGAACGGGGGTCGCAGAGATTCGCGGGCTTCGCCCCAGCCCGCGATCACAGCGCCGTCAGGTCCGCAGACATCAGGCCGTAACGCAGTACTCTGGGTCCGGTCCGGGCGGTCCGGGGGGCGGGCGGGTCCGGGGGCCCCTCAGCTCCTCGGCCGGTCCCTCGCCTTCCGCTCCTTCCACGCCGTGATCGCCGCGCGGATCCTGGGCACCGCCTCGCGCGCCGCCACGATGCCGGCGTCCATGCACACCTTCTTCTGGCCGAAGTCGAGCATCCCGACGCCGCCCACCTTCGGCTGCACGACCACGTCGGCGCCCGCCTTCCGGTGCGCCACGTTCACCGCGAACATGATGTTCGTGGACTGGAGCATCACGTCGAGCATGTTCGTGATCTTCACGTTCCCGACGTCCTCGCTGATGTCCACCGCGACGACGAGGTCCGCCCCCTTCGCGCGCGCCACCTCGATCGGGATGTTGTCCACCACCCCGCCGTCCACGAGCAGCTTCCCATCGCGCATCACCGGCTCGAACACGCCCGGGATCGCCGACGAGGCGTGGACCGCCGTCGCGATCGAGCCCTTGTCGAGCACGATCCGCTCGCCCCAGTTCAGGTCGGTGGCGATCGCGGCGAACGGGATCTTGAGGTCCTCGATCCGCTGCTGCTTCACGTGGCCCTTCACGAACGCCTCGAGCAGGTCGCCGCGCGCGAGCCCCATCCCGAGCACCGCGCTCAGGACCTTGAAGTCGAAGATGTCCTCCTGCTTGAGCTGGAACGCGGTCCACTCCAGCTCGAAGCTGTTCCGCTCGGCCGCGTACAGCGCGCCGATGAGGCTCCCGACGCTCGTGCCGACGACGAGGTCCACCGGGATCCGCTCCTGCTCGAGCACCCGGATGACCCCGATGTGCGCGAACCCGCGCGCCGCGCCTCCGCCGAGGACGAGCGCGACCTTCGGCTCGGGCACGTCGGCCAGCGGCGCCGGCGACGGCGCGGGGGGAGGCAGCGCGGGCGCGGCGGTCCGGCAAGCGGCGAGGACGGTCAGGACGAGCAGGGCGGTGCGGCGCATCGCCCAACTCTAGCCGAGGAATCAGTCGAAAAATTGACCGGTTGGGAACGATATCGGATCGTCCCGGGAACATGCCCCACGTCATCGAGTCGATGGAGCTCGCCCACGTCCTCGCCGAGGCGGCCGACATCGCCGTGAGCGTGAACCAGAAGCTCACGAGCGCCCACCAGCTCCTCGCCTTCTTCACCGTCCCGAACCGCGCCGAGATCCTGCTCAAGGAGCGAGGCGTGGACGAGGATCGGATCCTCGCGACGATGACCGGCAAGCCGAAGGAGCCGGACGGCATCGAGCGCGACCTCCGCGAGCGGGCCCGCGCCATCGCCGAGTCTTCCGGCTCCGAGGAGGTGGACTGCCTGCACCTCCTCATCGCGATGAGCCGCGTGCGTGCGAGCCTCGCACACCAGCTCCTCGCCGCCTGCGGCCTGCAGCTCCCGACGCTCCGCAACGTCGCCCTCTCCTACTTCACCGCGCGCATGCCGCGCCGGCTGAAGGAGCTCCAGCCGGTGAAGGTCGGCCCCGCCGCCTCCCAGCAGGCGCAGCAGGGCCAGACCCAGCCGCAGCGGCCGCGGCCCCCCGCACCGCGCCGGAGGCCGCCCGCGAGCGCGGACGAGGCCGCCGCCGCGACCGAGGCGCTCCGCGAGCTCGACGCGCAGCTCGAGCAGGCGATGGAGGACCTCGAGACCGCCGCCGGGGTGGACGCGCGTGACCCGAGCGCGACCCTGGGCGTGAACCCGACCGCGAGGCCGCCCGCGACGCAGCCGCCAGGCGCGAACGCGATCCCGGCCACCGCGCGCGCCCGCCGCTCGCCGCACGCGCTCGATCCGAAGGAGTTCCCCTGGCTCTCGCAGCTCGGCCGGAACCTCACCGAGCTCGCCGCCGCCGGGAGGCTCGACCCGCTCGTCGGCCGCGAGCGCGAGGTCGAGGAGACGATCGACGTGCTCGGCAAGCGCCGCACGAACAATCCGCTCCTCGTCGGCGAGCCCGGGGTCGGCAAGACCGCGATCGTGGAGGGCATCGCGCAGAAGCTCCTCGCCGCGGCGCACGATCGGGTCTTGGTCGAGATCGACATGGCGAGCGTGCTCGCCGGGACCCAGCTCCGCGGCTCGTTCTCGGAGAAGCTCCTCGGCATCAAGGACGAGGTGCGGCGAGCGGCGGGCCGGGTCGTCGTCTTCATCGACGAAATCCACACGATCATGGGGGCGGGCGCGACCGGCGACGGGCCGCAGGACGCGGCGAACGAGCTGAAGAGCGCGCTTGCGCGCGGCGAGTTCCCCTGCATCGGCGCCACCACCCACGACGAGTACCGCCGCCACATCGAGAAGGACCCCGCCCTCGAGCGGCGCTTCGCACCGGTCCTCGTGCGCGAGCCTTCCGTGGCCGAGACGGTGACGATCCTCCAGGGCCTCGCGCCGCGGTACGGAAAGCACCACCAGGTCCGCTACCAGCCCGAGGCGCTCGAGGCCGCGGCCTCGCTCTCGGCCCGCTACGTCACGGACCGCTTCCTCCCCGACAAGGCGGTCGCGGTGCTGGACCTCGCGGGCTCGCGCGCGCACCGGGCCGGCGCCGGGGAGGTCGCGGCGGCGGACGTCGCGCGGGTCGTCGCGAAGATGGCCGGCATCCCGGAGTCGCGCCTCCTCGCCTCCGATCGCGAGCGGATCCTCTCGCTCGACGCGGCGCTCGCCGCCCGGGTGGTCGGCCACCAGGACGGCATCGCCCGGATCGCGCGGGTGCTGAAGCGCAACTTCGCCGGGTTCGCCTCACGCCGGCCGATGGGCTCGTTCCTGTTCCTGGGCCCGACGGGCGTCGGCAAGACCGAGCTCGCGCGCGCGCTCGCCGACGCGCTGTACGGGTCGCGCGACGCGCTCGTGCAGCTCGACATGAGCGAGTGCGCCGAGCAGACCGGCGTCGCGCGCCTCGTCGGCGCCGCGCCCGGGTACGTCGGCTATGGCGAGGGCGGGCAGCTCACGGACGCGGTCCGCCGCCGCCCCGCCTGCGTCGTGGTGCTCGACGAGGTCGAGAAGGCCCACCGCGACGTCCAGATGCTGCTGCTCCAGGTCCTCGAGGAGGGGCGGCTCACCGACGGACGGGGGCGGCAGGTCCAGTTCTCGAACGCGGTCGTGATCCTCACGACCAACCTGGGCGCGGCGGAGGCGACCCGATCCTCGTCGGGGACGATGGGCTTCGGCGCAGCAGAGCGGGCGGCGCCGCGCGACGACCGCGTGCTCGAGGCGGCGCGGGGGGCGGTCCCGCCGGAGCTCTGGAACCGGCTCGACGAGCGGATCGTCTTCGCGACGCTCTCGCGCGACGACGTCGCCCGCGTGGCGCGCCTCCTGCTCGCCGACTCGTCCCGCCGGCTCGAGGCGGAGCGGAAGATCCGGTTCACCGCGACGGACGACGCCGTGCTCCACCTCCTGGACCACGGCGGCTGGGACCCCGCCCTGGGAGCGCGCCCGATGCGAGGCGCGGTCCAGCGGCTCGTCGAGGCACCGCTCGCGGAGCGGATCTTGGCGGGCGAGCTCGGCGCGGGCGACGAGGTGCTCGTCGAGCTCGGGGACGGCGCGCTCGCGTTCCGGCGCGTGGCTACGTCGGGCGTCTGAGAGCGCCGGCCGGCGCCGCCGGCGCGCGCACATGGCGCGGGGGTCTGCCACAAGCCGAGGTCCATAGTTCCCGTAACGCACACCGGCGAACTACGCAAACGCGTACTTCGACCCCGCATCGTCCGGACACTGTTATTGTTTCCTTCTGTAAAGCACCCCTTCTCCGCTTCCTATCGATACCTTGCCGCAAAACATTTGAGCAGGATAGGATGTCAGACTGGGTGCGCCAGAGTTCGGACGTAGCCGATCACTCACTTGAGCGCCCAGGCGAGCCGCCGGCGGTCGGGATCGCCAGGTAGCGAGAAGCGGCGGCGCGCGATGTCGGCGAGGAAGGCGCGGAGGGCGACGCGCTCGCCCTCGCTCGCGGCCGGCATGAGCCGGATCGTCACGGCGCGTGAGCCGACGTGGACGGTGCCGGGCGCCGCGAACAAGGTGGCGAGCAGCTTCTTCGCCTCGCGGGGTCGGTCCATGCGCTTCGCGAGGAGGACCGCGAAGTCGGACTCTAGATTCGCGAGCGCGGTGCGCAGCGTGTCGAGCACGTTCTTGTAGCCGAGCTCGTGGCGGCGGAGCTTGCCGGCGAGCGGGGTGGCGCTCACCGGTGCGACGGCGGGGACGGTCGCGCGCAGCGCCATGAGCTCGCGCTGCCGCTCCATCGCGGCACGGGCGTCGCGCTCGTACTGCACGCGCGCGGGGTCGTCCGGGTCGGCGCGCACAAAGTTGCGCCACGCCTCGCCCTCCGCGGTGTGCGAGAGCTTGAGCATGCGGTCGAGCCGGCGGCGCGCCGGGTTCGGCACGAGGGCGTCGGGCGGGTACTCTTCGACGCGCCGTCCGTCGAGGTGATTGATGCCCCAGCGCTCGACGCCGTGCTTGAGCTGGTTCTCCTGCAGGCCCCACCGCGCCAGGTGG
Organism: uncultured delta proteobacterium; assembly: GCA_963721145.1. GTDB lineage: Bacteria > Myxococcota > Myxococcia > Myxococcales > Anaeromyxobacteraceae > Anaeromyxobacter. The sequence goes on from CAVRIC010000003.1 coordinate 538,532, forward strand.
CCGCGGATGAGCGCCTCGGCCGGCAGCTCGGACACGGCGAGCAGGTTCACCTGCTGTCCCTCCTCGGTGAGGAGCGCGATGCGCCGGACCCGGCCGCGCTCGCCGCGCAGGTTCTTCTGCGGCGCCTCGGTGTACGCGATCCGGATTGGCCGGCGCGGCTCGCTCGCGAGCGTGAGAGTGAGCGACTCCTTGAACTCGGTCGCGCCGATCTCCGGGTACGGCTTCCGCTCGTAGGTGACGAACTCCGCGCCGGCGTCGCGCAGCTCGGCCATCGTCTCGGGGAACGCGCCGCCGCGGTCGAAGACGAGCACCGGGGTCACCTCGTCTCCGAGCGACAGCTTCGCGAATTCCACTACCGGCATGAGCCACTGGCACAGCGAGTCGTGCGAGGTCGTGCTCATCCGCCAGAGCGGGCAGCCCTCCTCGTCGTGCACGTAGTAGTCGGTGGTTCCCGGCACCGCGCGCTTGTCCTGCATGCGCCAGCCCTTGCGGATCACGTGCTGGCCGGTGTACGGCCGCAGGTGATTGTCGACGTAGAGGAAGACTCGGTCGTCGCCCTCGCCGGCGCGGGCGAGCAGGCGAGAGGCCATCGCCTCCGGGAACGTCTTCGCGGCGACGTCGGCGAAGTCGTGGAGCACCCGCCGCGTCCAGCTCGCAGAGATTCCGCCGCGGCGCCGCAGGAGCGTGTCCACGCTCGCGGTCTCGAGCCGCCGAACCCCCTCGACCGAGCCCTCGCCGAGCGCGAGCGAGATCGCCGTCGCGTCGATGGCCGCGCGGAGCGACGCTCCCGTCACCTCGCCTTTGTGCTGCGCGGCGAGGTCGTAGAACCCGAGCTCACGCAGCCCACCGAGGAGGAGCCACGAGCCGACGTGCTGCACCACGGTTCCGGTCGGCGGCGCGACCGCCTCGAGCGTCGGCTCACCAGGAGTCGCCTCGGTGGGGGCGGCGACGGGAGCCGTGGTTGGCGGGGCCTCCTCCACGGCGTCGGCCGTGTCGTTCGCCACGACGAGCGCGAGCGAGGGCTGCGCAGGTGCGGCCGCGTCAGAGGGCGTGGCGGACGCGGTGCGCCCGGCGCTCCACTGGCGATACACCTTGTGGACCGTGCCGTAGCTCGCCTGCTTCGCGACCGCGCCATGCGCCGCGCGAGGACCGAGCCCCTTCTCGAACAGCTCCGTCAGCCGCTGGAGCAGCTTCGGCGTCCGCACCGTCCAGCCGCCGCGCCGGCCGTAGTCCGCGACCGCGCGAGCGCCGCCGTGCTTCCTCCGCGTCGCCACCCGGCCCACGGTCGCGACCGACACCCGGAACGCCCGCGCCACGTCCTCGCGCGAAGCCTGTTCCATCACCACCGCAATGTACACGTCGCGTGAAGCGACGTCGTCGCGAGCGTAGACGCCGAGGAGCTCGCCGCGCACGAACACGGCGCACGTGCCGTCGTCGTGCTGCTCGACGCACCCGCCCTTCCCGAACCAGATCCGACTCGGCTCCGCCTCCGCCACGCCCGCCAGCATCGCACTGCTCGCCGTCGCGATCATCGGCAGCCATCGTGGCACGGCCGATCTCCGCCCCATAGATCGCCGCGTGTCCCATCCCCTCTTGGATCGTGAGACCGCTCCGGCACCGCGAATCTCCACTCACGCAGGGTGACTGACGATACGTCGCTCAACCCCGCGATGTTCGATCGGTCTGCCCGGCCGGGATATGGTCACGCGCGAACTCTGGGGCGCGACGCTCGTAGTTCGGGTCGAATCGTCCGAACATGTCCACAACATGCAGGAAGCCCTCGCCGAACGTTACATAGCCGGACTGGGCGTCGTACTTCCACGAGCCTTTGGCAAGGAGAATCTCAGATGTCGCCCTGAGCGTCACGCTCTGAGCAAATGTACCATCTCTATTCAGCGCAAGCTTCTCCGTGGCGACATCGTAGTCAGCAACGTAAGTGCCGTGCAGTTGCGACTGGTCTGACACTGCACAGGAGACAGTCCAACACAGAACGGCAACCGCTACCATGTGATTGGTCTGCGTTTGCATGGCAACACGCTCCGCAGCGCCATCCATTCGAAGGCATATTTAGAACGCTACATAGAACTCCTGGCCGCTATCGAGCCGAAGAACAAAGCAATGATTGTCTTTGAACCCTACCGCGTGCCCCCACACGAACCCACTGGTGGATCGCGCTGGCTTTCGCCGTCCTAGAATATCACTCAGAAATAGGCTCTGAGTGAGGCGCCCGCCAGTCCACACTCGCACGACGGGCTGGTCGCTGACGTGCTCCGGTGCGATTATCGACTCGACGGCAATGAACGTCCGCCCATCGTCAGAGATGTAGCCTTGCCGAACATACCCCGCGATCCCGTACGATGGTTCGATACTTCGATTGCCCGCACCGGCCCTGAAGACCTTCACTCCCTCTATCGCGGATACGAACGCGCAATAGCTACCGTCGTTCGAGCACAGCGCATGATCATACGGCGGCCGTGTCGGCGAATCCGCGAGGGCTACTCCATATGCCACGCTCAGACAAGCAATGCGGACGATGAGCCTATTTCTTGTATGCATTCGCGAGGCCCTCGTTGTTTAGCGCACTAGGGTAGTAGGGCAACTCCGCTATACCTGACGGGAAGTCGCCCTCGCCTGAGGTAATTGCGTTCCACGCATGGGTGTACCACGGCGTGTTGGCATCGATGACGGCCGAGATGTCTTCCTCTCGGACACCCGTCTGCGCATACGTCCCCATCACGTTAGTCTCAAACCCGGGATTCGCGTACGTTACCGTTTTCCCGTTCACAATATAGTTCGAGTACTGATCATCCAAGCCCAGCAAATGGCCCGCCTCGTGGCCCGCTTCCCACGCCGGATTTCCTTGTCCAGGTTGGAACCAAGTTCCTGCATCTCGTCCCGCGAAGACATACGACCTGTCCTCCCCGTTGACAAGCTGCACGCGGTTCGTCGTCACATCGGTCCAATGACCTGGCGCGACCGTGGTCGTCACTTGGTACTTCCCGAACGCACCAGACCATTGTGATGCAATTCTGGCATTTAGTGCATCGATCGTAGCGTCATTCGCGGCTTCGCCCGAGTACGCTATACGGATCTGGATGTCGACCTTGGTGCCGTTGACCGTCACACGCGCGTCTTTACCGCTCGGATCGTTGGAGCCAATGGGATTGTTGTTCACGTACGCGTAGAAGTTCACTCCCGCCTCGAACCCCAGCGGATCCTCTGAGATGAACCTTCCGATGCTGGGGTCGTAGTACCGCGCCCGGTAGTAGTAGAGCTGGGTGTCCGCGTCGAGCTCGCGCCCGGTGTACCTGAGCCGGTTCGCGCTCGAGCCGGTGCTCGACTTGAGATTTCCGAATGCGCCGTACCTGAGCGTCTGCTGCGCCTGGCCGTCGTGCGTGCTCAGCCCGGTCACGCTCATGAGCTGATCGTGATGGTAGATCGCCGGAACGAGCATCCCGCCCGCGAGCGTCTTGCCCGCTACGAGCTCGTCCGTGCTGATGCCGCGGAAGAACTTCGACTGCAGCGTGGTGCCGGCGTACTCCGCCTCGAGGTGCTCCGCTTCCAGGTAGTACGCCCTCGCCCCGAGGCTCCCCCCGCTCCGCCCGATGCGGTAGTCGAGCGGGTCGTACTGGCACGTCGTCGTCGGCCCGATGCTGCTCGTCATCGACGTGGCGCGGCTCTTCTGGTCCCACGTGATCACCGCGGGATATGCTCCCGACCCGCCCGCCTGCGCGGTGAGCCGACCCTCGTCGTCGTGAGAGAAGCTCTTCTCCACCGGCCCGGTGATGCTGCCCGTGTGGACCCTCCAGAGCCGGTTGCTGTTCGGGAAGTATTCGTAGTGGTGAGCGACACCGTCATTGTGCATGAGCCGGTTGCCCACCTTGTCGTAGGTGAAGGACTCGTCCTGCTCCGGGCTCGGGTAGTCCGCATTTTCGAGACGATAGAGCGCGTCGTACGTGTAGACCGTCGTTCCCGCCCCGTCGGTCACGGTGGCGATGTTGCCGGCGCGGTCGCGCGTGTACGTCGCGGTCGAGAGTACGGTCCCGTTCGCGGTGAGCATTCTCAGGCTGGAGAGCCAACCGTTCGCGTCCCAGCCGTATTCACTGCGCGCGCCGTTCGACAAGTTCCGCGTGAGGAGGCGCCCCGCCGGGTCGTACTGATACCGGGCGGAGAGATAGGCTTTGTTGCTCATCGCGACGAGCCGGTTCGTCGAGTCGTACTGGAACGTCGTGAAGTCGCCCTGGTAGTCCGTCTTGGCCGTCAGGTTGCCGGCGTCGTCGTAGCCGAACGCGATCGCCCTGTTGCTGCGCGAGTCGATCTTGCGCTTCAGACGTTTCTTGAGGTCGTACTCGAACGTGTACGTCACAGTTCCGTTCGAGACCGTCTGCCGATTGCCGTACGGATCATAGGTGATCGTCTCCGCCGTGCCGTCCGTCAGATAATCGTACCGCGTCGGCCGATTGAGGAGATCGTAGGTGATGCGCGTCACCTGGTTCAGCCGGTTTCTCACCTCGTAAGCGTTCCCGGCCTCGTCTGGGTAAAAGAAGGTGTAGTAGCCGAGCGGATCCTTCGTCCAGGCGAGGCGGCCCAGCCCATCGTAGTTGAACGTCGTGGTCTTGTTCTCCGCATCCCGGACGCTCGTCACCTTACCCAGCAGGTCGTAGGCCATGACCGTCTGGCCGTTCCGGGCATCCTCGACGAGCACCGGACGGTTGAGCTCGTCGTAGACGCGGTACTCGGTGCAGCCGTGAGCGTTCTTCGGCTGAAGCCCCGCTTGCGCGTTTGCGTCGATGGTGCAGGTGAGATTGCCGTTGGGATCGTATACGTACTGGGTGATGAATCCCTTCGCGTCCGTCACCTTGGTGAGCCGGCCGAGCGCGTCGTGCTCGCTCTTCACCACTCCGCCATTCGCGTTCGCAATCGCCACCGCGCGTCCGGCGAGATCGTAGGTGATCTCCGTTCGATTCCCGTTCGCGTCGATGACGGCGGTGCGCCGGTTCATCGCGTCGTACTCGTAGCGGGTGACGTGGTTGTTGGGATCCGTCACCGCGATCACGTTGCCGCTCGCGTCGTACGCGTACCGCGTCGACTTCCCGTAGACGTCCTGCGCCTCGATCATCCGATCCGCGGCGTCGTAGATGCGCGTCGCGAGGGTGCGGATCACGAAGCTGCCGTCGGGCTGCTTGTAGTGGCCGAGGACGTGCTCCACCTGCCCGTTCGCGTCATACACCGTCTCCAGCTGGTTCCCCACGGCGTCCTCCACGAGTCTCACGCGATCGAGGGCGTCGTAGTGGTAGGTCGTGGTGAGGCTCATCAACGTGGGATCCGTCGGCGACGCACGCCGGCTGAGCGTGTTGGTCTTCATTCGTCCCAGGCTGTCGTACGTGAACTTTCGAGTGACGCTCGTCCCGTCTTCACCCATGAGCACGGCGTCGAGCACGGTCAGACCGGCCGCATCGTAGATGAGGCTCTTGCGGCGGTAGTGGGTCGTGCTGACCGGCTCGATGTACTCGGTCTCGCTCTCGAGCGTCCCGTTGGAGTTCCAGCAGAACGACGCCAGCGGAACGTTCGATACTCCGGACAGCGCGGAGACGCTGACGGTGTCGGGCTTGCCGCTCACCGCGCAGCTCGCGTCGGTGGTGGAGTGGAAAGTCGTCGTCCGGACGGTGCCGCGCTTGTCCTTCACCGTCGCGACCTGGTCGTACGGACCGTACGTCATGTCGACGGTCTGCGAAAGGGGGTCCTGCTCGCGCGTCACGTTCCCACCCGTGTCGCTCGCGCCGCCGAAGGTTCTGTCGTTTCGATACGAGTACTGCGTCCGGTATCCGAGCCCGTCCGACTTCTTGAAGCGCAGCCCGTCCACGGTCGTGTTGTCGAAGCGGAGCACCCCCCCGTCCGGTTCCACCAGCTTCGTTAGCCGGCCAGACCCATCGTACTGGTACTCGCGAATGCCGCCGCGAGGATCGGTGACGCGCGTCGTCCGCCGGAACAGGTCGTAATCGAGCGTCTCAGTATCACCGAGCGCGTTGGCGTAATTGAACGCGCGGCCGTTCTGGTAGTACTTGAACGCCGTCTTCACGTCCTGCCCGTTCCTCCGGAGTGGCTTCACGATCTCGAACAGGTTGTGGGTCCCAGGCGCATAGGTGTAGCGCGTCACCTGCGAAAGCGGGTTCGTGTAGGAGACGAGGTCTCCGTTACTTACGCCGTAGCCGCGGTTGCGGTTCGTCCAATCGCTGACCGTCGCTAGGTATCCCGACCCGTCATAGGTGAGCGTCAGCCCCGAGCGGCCCGAGATGCCGAGGTTGTCGCTGACGGTGCTCAGTCTGCCGCTGCCGTCATACGCGAAGTTGAGCTGATTGCCCCAGGGATCGGCGATCTGCTTGAGGCGCGCTGTCACGCCGGGCGTGGCCTTGATCGCCGACGAACCCTCGAACACGTACTTCACTCCATTGCGAAAGGTGATCGTATGCTGACCCGCGGCGGGAGTGTCGAACGTGAGCACGTCGAACTCACCCTGCGGCGGGGTCACCGCCTGAGTCGTCTCGTCCACGAGGTAGTTGTGCTCGCCGCCGCGTTCGTCGGTGTAGGTGATCGAGGAGGTCTTGCCGTTACCGTTCTCGGCCCGCTGCTGCGCGGGGCCGGTGACGGTCGCGGCGATGGAATAGTTCCGCGTCGTCGGGTAGCGCGGGAAGGCGGTGCCGGGGATGGCGATGGTGTTGCCCAGCAGCGGCGCTGCGACTGAGGGATAGCAGACCGTGTCGGACGGAATCGTCGCCGCCGCGTCGAGGTCGAAGGGCACGCCGCGCCCGTAGTGCGCAAACACATCCCCCGCGAGCACGGTGAAAGGCCCAACCGCAAACGTCTCGATCTGGCCGGTGCTTCCCGAAGGCAGTGCGGGAATGACGAGCGGTCCGCTGTCGAAGATGACGCGGTACTGGCCCGCCGCGCCAGTGGGTCGCAGCACGTACGCATGGAAGCTCAATCCGGCGGACCCGGGCTGGTTGAAGGTCTTGAACGCGCTGAGAGTCCCTTCCGGCAGCGCGGCGGCGGCACCGACCACGAGAATGTTCGACACGCCGTCGCTGGCGTAGGAAGAGCGCTTGACGAGCCGGTTGCCGACGGTGAACGACGCCGCGGATACGACGGTCGCGGCGATGGAATAGTTCCGCGTCGTCGGGTAGCGCGGGAAGGCGGTGCCGGGGAGGGCGATGGTGTTGCCCAGCAACGGTGCTGCGGGTGACGGATAGTAGATCGTGTCGGACGGAATCGTCGCCGCCGCGTCGAGGTCGAAGGGCACGCCGCGCCCGTAGTGCGCGAACACGTCCCCCGCGAGCACGGCGAAAGGGCCGACCGCAAACGTCTCGATCTGGCCGGTGCTTCCCGGGGGCAGCGCGGGAACGACGAGCGGCCCGCTGTCGAACACGACGCGGTACTGGCCCGCCACGCCGGTGGGTCGCAGCACGTACGCATGGAAGCTCAATCCGGCGGACCCGGGCTGGTTGAAGGTCTTGAACGCGCTCAGAGTCCCTTCCGGCAGCGCGGCGGCGGCGCCGACCACGAGAATGTTCGACACGCCGTCGCTGGCGTAGGAAGAGCGCTTGACGAGCCGGTTGCCGACCGTGACGGGGTTGGACAGTCCGCTGCAGTTCGGGCAGTTTCCGTAGTCGTTCGACGCGAGCTTCATCGCGTACGAGTGCGTCCAGCCGTGGCCGAGCGGGCCGTCCTTCTTCGTCGATGACGAGGCGGAGTTGTAGGTCCGCGTGAACACGTAGTTGACCCCACGCCCCTTGATCACGAGATCCGTCTCGTCATGGAAATTGTTGCCAGTGACCGTCGAGACCGGGTCGTCCGTCGAAGGGGTCCTGGTGCGATCGTTGTTCGTCTCCCCGATCGTGTTCAGGTCCGTGAACGTCGCGTTGTCGAAACCCCCTGTGATGGGGTCCGGGTCGAATACCGAGAGCGTCTCGTCCGCGGTCACGTAGCCGCCGTTCGCCGCAATGCTCTCGTTGAAGATCCAGTAGGAGGATTTCGTCATCTCGCCGGACGCGGTGTCGCGCGTCGTCGTGATTCCCACCGAGAACCGGAACCCGCGCCCCACGGACAGCTTCCTCGGGAGGACGTGCTCGACCCACGACCGGCTGAGGTCCCTGACGACCGTCGTCCCGTCGGCCAGGTCCTGGAACCACATTGCTTCACGCATCGCGGCGATCACGGCTGCGGGGTGTTCGTTCGACGTCGGGTCGTCGAGCCGGTACACCATCGCGGACGGCTGAAAGCCCTTGTACTCATCCAGATAGTCGAATCGGGCTTGCCCGACGACGTCACTCTGGAATGTCCGGTAATCGCTCAGGTTCAAATTGATGAGGGCTGAGAACGTAGTGCCGGCAGCATAGTCGCTCAGGCAGAGCGATCCAGCCGACGAAACCGTCGCAGTGGACGGATAACTCCGGAGCACGCTGTCCATCTCGATGAAGCACCCGACGTTGTCGTGGTGATATCCGTTGAAGTACCCGAGGGAGGAGCGTCGAGGGTCGACGCCGCTCAGCGTGGGCTTCAGCATCTCGAACGCCTGGTTGTAGTCGTGGGTCGGGTGGGACCACGTCGCCGGCTTCGTGCCGGCGAACACGCGCTCGGAGAGCGCGAACGGCGAGGGCCATGCGGGGCCGAATCCGTAGTCCGCGAAGACGATCCCGACGTCGGTCGACGTTCTCCTCGTCAGCGTTTGGAGCGCGACGCCGTTGGCGACCGCGATCTGGATACCACGGACCGTCGAGATTGCGTCGTAGCCCGTGAGCTCCTGCCAGATCTCGTGCTCCAGCGAGGAGCCGATGTGCGAGAGCAGCTTGAAGTGGGGATCCGAATGGCTCTCGGGTTGGTCGATGCGCCAGCTCCCATCGACGTTGAACTTGATGTCGATGAGAAGGCCTCCTGGCTGCACGGAGAAGGCGGTCTCGTCGATGTACTCGACGCTCTGCGTCGTGCTCAGCACGCCCACGAACCCCGCGATGGGCGTCTTGAGCTTGTTGAGCGCGTCCGCCCGCGCGACCCCGTCGCGCATCTTGGCGCAGTACTGCGTCTGGGCCACCTCAAGCAGTCCGCCCGTCAGGGCATCGAGCGCCGCCGGGTGTTCGGAAAGCCGCGGATCGCCCGTGTCCCATCCGTTGCCCGTCAGGTCGACGTAGGGCGTGCACTTCGTGCCGTCTGGGAGACAGCCTGGCTCGCCTGGCTTGAACACGACGGGGTAGAGGGTGTTGGCGTCGAGCAGCCGCCGCGCGGCGCTGTGGACCTGACTCCAGTTGGACGTTTCGCCCCCGGCCGCGACCAGATAATAGCCGCCGATCATGGCGTCATGCGTGTGCTCGATGACAAAGTCGGCGCCGCCGGGACCAGGTGCCGGAGAGTGGTCCATGGCCACCGTGAGCGTGAAGGGGTCGTTCATCGCCGGCGTGTACCCCGAGATTGCTCCAGGGCGAATCGGCCGCGCAATCTCGGCTCCGCCGAGCCGCACCACCACCGCGGGAACGCCTGCGGTGATCTCCGTCGTCACCGTCAGCCGCTCCGTGGCGAGCCGGACGAGCGGAACGTATGCTGACACGACGAAGGGCGCATCTCTGGGCACGTCCGGCGTCGCCGTGACCCACACGTACTGTGTCCACTTCTCGGGCTCCTGGGCGGGCACCGCGGCGTCATGGTCCGCAATCGAGTTGTAGCGCCGCACCGGCCCTATCACGGTGAACGGCAGCGACGCGGGCAAGAGCCCGGCTTCCCTCCGGACGATCCCCAGGACATCGGGGACGTCTTCCAGGGTCTTCCCCGGCGCGTTGGCCTGAAGCCATTCGAGGAGCTGATCCTCGTAGATCTCGAGCGGATTCTTGTCTCTGCGTTTCGGGTCGTTGTTCTTGATGGCGTCGTAGTACGCCGCGTAGTCGAAGCTGACGCTCGACGCGGGATCGAGCCCGGAGGCGCGGGTGAGCCGCTGCTGGAACGAGGGATCGAGCGAAACCCAGTTGCACGCAATTTGCGTGGCAGCGCAATTCCCCACGTTGCCGCCCGCGCCGCGATAGTACGCGTACGGGATCAGCGCCTCGACCCACACGTGCTCGAGGTCGATCGTGGTCTTGTCCGCGGCGAGCGCGACGCGCTGGATGCCCTGGTCCCGCAGGAGGTGGTAGGCGAGCTCGACATTCTTCACCCCGAGCCAACTCGCGACTGCGGTGCTCGCCATCCGGGCGGTGCCCACCGCGTACCGGGCGGGAATGCCGCGCGACCGCAGCATTGCGATGAGCGTGGCGGCGAGATCGACGTCATTTCCGCGCGCGCCCATGAAGCTGTTCACCGAGCCGCTGCGGGCGCCATGATAGAGCGTGAATTCGGAGCTGTTGCTGACGTACTCGTAGATCGCCACTGGCGATCCAAGCTCGGCGGCCTTCGCCGCCAGCGCCGCCGCGACGGTGCTCGCGAACTGGATCTCCATGGTCTCGCCGGTGTCGCTGTCGAACACGTGTGCCGGGAGGATGACGGTCGCGGCGATGGAATAGTTCCGCGGCGACTGGAACGCCGGGAAGCCGGCACCGGGAAGCGCGATGGTGCTGCCCAACGCCGGTGCTGCCGGGGAGGGATAGTAGACTGCGTCGGAAGTCGTCACGTTCAAGTCCAAGGGGACGCCCCGCCCGTAGTGGGCGAACACGTCCCCGGCGAGCACGGCGAAAGGACCCACTGCGAACGTCTCGACCTGGCCGGTGCTTCCCGCAGGCAGCGTCGGAACGACGCGCGGGCCGCTGTCGAACACGACGCGGTACTGGCCCGCCACGCCGGTAGGGCGCAGCACGTAGGCATTGAAGGTTCTCCCAGCTGACCCGGGCTGGTTGAAGGTCTTGACCCCATTGAGAGTCCCTTCCGGCAGCACGGCAGCAGCGCCGACCGCGAGGACGGTCGACGGATCGTCGCTGGGAAGGTAGCGCGCGACGAGGGGGTTGCCCACAGTGACCGTCGTCTCGGCTCTCGCGGGAGGACCGTAAGCGATGAAGGTCACTACCGCCAAGAACATGCCGGCGAGGCTCCGCTGGTGCGAAGCGCGGTGCAATCCGCGCGGCACACCCAGCGCGGCAGAGCGGATCGCATTACGCAGTGATGTCTTCATGGAATGGTCCTTTCGCACCCGCGTCGATCCGATCGATGCCGCGAGGGCCGACTGCCCGTCAGCGGTGCTTCGTGAAGGTGGAGCTCGCCGGGGTGACGAAAGCCGCTCGATGCTTCCCGTCGTTCGTAGCCATGCGACGCTCCGCGACTCCCTGTCGCCGCAGGCGCCGATGGAGCTTCGCCAGGCGCGCGCGTCGCTCGCCATCGGGCGCATCCAGCGCCTCTCGTGCTTCGGCCTCGATGCGGTCGGCTGCGCTGACGAGCGCAGCCGCTCGCGCGCTCGTCACCGGATCCGCGCTGTGGCCGGCTTTCGCCGCAAGCAGCACGCGCTGCAGGCGCACTTCCTCGACGCGTGCCCGGACGGCGCCGAACTCGTCCGCGCGCCCGAGGTAGGCCCGATCCGACGCGGCATCGGCGGACGGGCCGTCACCTGCCATCGTGAGAGGCGTCGGCGCCAGTCGGAGGACGCTCTCGATGTCCCCGCGAAGCGCATCGACCTCACGAGCGAGCGCGACGATCTCCGGATCCTCGACCGAATCGCGTCGCGCCAGCAGGACCGCGCGGCCCACGCCGCGGATGCTCTCTCGCTGCTCCGCAGCGAGGGGACCGTTAGGCGCGCCTCGCTGGTCGTTCGGCGTCCTGGCCGTCGGCTGCGATTCGGGGGATCCGCATGCCATCGCAACCACGGACACCACGAGCGCGCACCACCAATTCGTTCTCGTCACGGCGCACCTCTCCCTTTCCGTCCGCCTCGCGACCGGATGCACGCGCTTCACCGGAGCACGGTCGCCTGGGTCAATCCCTCGATCGGAGCGAAGGAGATGATGTTGTTGTACCGGGCGTCGAGGAACAGCAGGTTCAACGCGAATTCGAGCCCGGTCAGATCCGTCACGCCGAGACCGGCGATGTCGAGCGTGGTGAGCTGCGCCATCTCCCCTCGGGTGAGGGCGTCGAGGGAATTGCGCCCCAGCGCTCTGTTGATGGCGTCGCGAAGTATCGGATCCGGAATCGATACAAGCTCCAGCGCCGACGAGGCCGTCCGAGCGGTGATCTCCGCGAGCGTGCGCAGGGCGAGCGCCGTCGCGTACACGTTGCCGCCCCAGCTGCCGTCGCTCGCCTGCGCGGCGATGAGGGACCGGCGCAGGCTCGCGGTACGCGGAGAAACCGGGTCGTGTCGCAGATTCGCCAATGTGACCAACGCGATCTCGACGGACGACGATGCGGCAGTCACGCCGAGAGCGGCCAGGCCATTCGCGATCCTCTCATTCAACGACGCGTCCGCGTCTCGATACGGGATCAGGGCCATCACCACGTGCGCGGTGGTCACCGGATCCGACGTGCTCTCCTGCCCGGCTGCCCACCCCCCGGCGCCATTGCCGAGCTGCGCGGCCTTGAGGAAGGCCATCGGAACAGCGACGTCAGCGGCGACGCCCGCCCTCTGGTACGCCTGCAGCACCAGGGCGGTGTCGAGAGGAGCGCCCTGGTACGCCTCGGTGAGGCCCACTCCACCGTTCCCGGGGAAGCTCGCGTTGACCGATTGCGCGGTCCGTAGATAGGACACGTCCGCCACGATGCTGCCGCCGGTGGGGTGCAGCGCCATGATTCGCCGCGAGCGGTAGTCGATGTTGGCGGGCCGGTGGTTTTCCAGCCAGGAGAGCGCCGCCTGATAAGCCGGCCCGCGCCGCTGCCACGACGCGAGCGCCAGCGCCGCCTCCGTGGTCTCGAGATACTCGAGGTCTCGTGACGCCCCCCAGCTCCCATCGGCGTTCATCTGGGAGGACAGCCAGTCGACAGCGCGCTGGCCGACGTAGGTCGTCGCGAGCGAGCGAACGACGATGGTGGCGGTGGCGCCGGTGGCGTCCGTGACCATCAGCGTGTCGGTCCCGCCGTTGACGCCGGCGGTGTAGACCCCGTCCGCGGTGATCGAGCCGCCGGACTCGTTCACGACGATCGTCCAGACGTACGGCCCTTGGCCCCCCGAGGCCGACAGACTGACGCCGACACCAGCCTCCGCGATGAGGACTCCACCGCTTCCGCCCGCGATGCTCACGGGGAAGTGCGCAGCGAGGATGGCGTCCTCGACGGCGATGTAAACGGCACCCCTCGCCGCGTCGAAGGCCAGCCCCCGAGGCCAGACGAGACTTCCTGGGAGAGGTCCGGGGAAGATTCCGGCAGAAGCGTTCGATAGGGTACCGATGACCGTGGTGACATCACCGGCGAGCGTGATCTTGCGGATGGCGCTGTTCCCGCGATCCGCGACGTAGACGTTTCCGGATCCGTCCACCCCGACGCCGTTGGGGCTTCGGAACCGCGCGGCCGCGCCGGTGCCGTCGGCGGCGCCGGGCTGCCCTGCAGCCCCGGCGAGCGTGGTCACCACGCCGGCGGGCGTCACCTTGCGGATCGTATGGTTCCAATTGTCGGCAACGTACACGTTTCCGACCCCGTCCACCGCCAGGTTGATCGGGTTGTTGAACCGTGCAGCGGCGCCGGCGCCGTCGACGGCGCCGGGTTGCCGTGCCGCCCCGGCGAGCGTGGTCACGACGGCGGCCGGGGTCACCTTGCGAATCGTGTGGTTGTAGCTATCCGCCACGTAGACGTTGCCCGCCCTGTCCACCGCCACGCCCCGGGGGTAGGAGAACCGCGCGCCGCAGCCCGTGCCGTCAACCGTGCCCGCTTGCCCCAGCGCCCCGGCCAGCGTCGTCACCACGCCATCGGGCGTCACCTTCCGAATCGTGTGATTGTAGTTGTCCGCCACGTAGACGTTGCCCGCGCTGTCCACCGCCACACCCGTGGGCTCGTAGAACCGCGCGGCGCTGCCCGTGCCGTCGGCGCCGCCGCATTGCCCGGGCCCCGGCCAGCGTCGTCACAACGCCGGAGGGCGTCACCTTCCGAATCGTGTGGTTCGAGTAGTCCGCCACGTACACGTTGCCCGCGCTGTCCACCGCCACGCCCTCGGGCGACGAGAACCGCGCGGCGCTGCCCGTGCCGTCGACGCTGCCTCTTTCCCCGGCCACCCCTGCCAGCGTCGTCACGACCGCCGCAGGCGTCATCTTGCGGATCGTGTGGTTCGAGGTATCCGCCACGTACACGTTGCCCGCGCTGTCCACCGCCACGCCGGTGGCGTTGTAGAACCGCGCGGCGCTGCCCGTGCCGTCCACGGCGCCGATCTGCCCGCCACCCCTGCCAGCGTCGTCACCACGCCGGCAGGCGTCACCTTCCGAATCGTATGATTGCCGGAGTCCGCCACGTAGACGTTGCCCGCGCTGTCCACCGCCACGCCTGTTGGGGCATAGAACCGCGCACCGCTCCCCGTGCCGTCGGCGCTGCCTCTTCCGCGCGAACCCGGCCAGCGTCGTCACCACGCCGGCGGGCGTCACCTTCCGAATCGTGCTGTTCCAGTAGTCCGCCACGTAGACATTGCCCGCCCTGTCCACCGCCACGCCGCAGGGTATGAGAACCGCGCGGCGCGCCCGTGCCGTCGGCGCTGCCGGGTTGCCCGCCGCCCCGGCCAGCGTCGTCACCACGCCGCCGGGGTCACCTTCCGAATCGTATGGTTGGCAAAGTCCGCGACGTAGACGTTGCCCGCGCTGTCCACCGCCACGCCGGATGGGTTGTAGAACCGCGCGGCGCTGCCCGTGCCGTCGACGCTGCCGGATTGCCCGCCGAGCCGGCCATCGTGGTCACCACGCCGGCGGGCGTCACCTTGCGAATCGTGTGGTTGTAGCTGTCCGCCACGTACACGTTGCCCGCGCTGTCCACCGCCACGCCTGGGGGGAGTAGAAGCGCGCGGCGCTGCCCGTGCCGTCGACGCTGCCGGATTGCCCGCCACCCCTGCCAGGGTCGTCACCACGCCGCCAGGCGTCACCTTTCGAATCGTGTGGTTGGCAAGATCCGCGACGTACACGTTGCCCGCGCTGTCCACCGCCACGCTGTAGGGCCGGTTGAACCGCGCGGCGGAGCCGATGCCGTCTGCACTACCAACGCCCGACGGCACTCCCGCGAAGACGAACAGTCTGTCAAGCGTGAGGGATCGAATCGTGATCGTTATGCTCGCTCCGCTGGAGTCGGTGACCGTCACCGTATCGATCCCGCCCTTGGGCCCCGCGGTATAGACACCATCAGGGGTGATTGACCCGCCTGAATTGTTTACGGTGATCGTCCAGACATAGGCCCCGTATCCGCCCGACGCCCCGAGCGCCACGCGTTCGCCAGCCGTCACGTCGGACGTTCCGCCGCCGGTCGTCAGTGTCAATGGGTTCATGACCGCGACGAGGACGGCGTCTTCGACCGCGACGTAGACGGCCCCTGTCTGACCGATGGCGACACCGGAGGGAAAGGCGAGTGATGCTGGAAGTGGCCCGGGGATGTTTGCAGCAGTACTCGGCGAGAGAACGCCAATGATGGTGGTCACGACGCCGGCGGACGTCACCTTGCGAATCGTGTTGTTCTCGCTGTCCGCCACGTACACGTTGCCCGACCTGTCCACCGCCACGCCGACAGGAAAGTCGAACCGCGCGGCGCTGCCCGTGCCGTCGGCGCTGCCGATTGTCCGGCGGCCCCTGCCAGCGTCGTCACGACGCCGGCGGGCGTCACCTTCCGGATCGTGTGGTTGGAAGTGTCCGCCACGTAGACGTTGCCCGCGCGTCCACCGCCACGCCTGCGGGGTAGTAGAACCGCGCGGCGCTGCCCGTGCCGTCGGCACTGCCGATTTGCCCGCCGCCCCGCCAGCGTCGTCACCACGCCGGCGGGCGTCACCTTCCGGATCGTGTGGTTGTCCGTGTCCGCCACGTAGACGTTGCCCGCGCCGTCCACCGCCACGCCGTGGGGGTAGTTGAACCGCGCGGCGCTGCCCGTGCCGTCGGCGCTGCCGGACTGCCCGCCAGCCCCGCCAGCGTCGTCACCACGCCGGCGGGCGTCACCTTCCGGATCGTGTGGTTGTACAGTGTCCGCCACGTAGACGTTGCCCGCGCCGTCCACCGCCACGCCGGAAGGACCGAGGAACCGCGCGGCGCTGCCCGTGCCGTCGGCGCTGCCCGTATGCCGCGCCAGGCCCGCCAGCGTCGTCACCACGCCGGCCGGCGTCACCTTCCGAATCGTGTTGTTGCCGCTATCCGCCACGTAGACGTTGCCCGCCCCGTCCACCGCCACGCTCCAGGGACCGGAGAAGCGCGCGGCTTGCCCGTGCCGTCGACGCTGCCCGTTCCCCCTGCGCCCCGGCCAGCGTCGTCACGACCCGCGGACGTCACCTTCCGAATCGTGTGGTTCGGCCAGTCCGCCACATAGACGTTGCCCGCCGCGTCCACCGCCACGCCTTCGGGATAGTTGAACCGCGCAGCGCTGCCCGTGCCGTCGGTGCTGCCGATATTGCCCGGCGGCCCCGCCAGCGTCGTCACCACCCCGGCCGGAGTCACCTTCCGGATCGTGTGGTTGGTTGCAGTCCGCCACGTAGACGTTGCCTGCACCCGTCCACCGCCACGCCGGTTGGGGAGTAGAACCGCGCGGCGCTGCCCGTGCCGTCGGCGCTGCCGCTCGTCCTGCCGTCCCGGCGAGCGTCGTCACGACGCCCCCCGGGGTCACCTTGCGAATCGTGTTGTTGTAAGTATCCGCCACGTAGACGTTGCCCGACCCGTCCACCGCCACGCTCCGGGGTCCCGAGAACTGCGCGGCGGAACCCGTCCCGTCTGCGCTCCCGTTGTCCTGCCATCCCGGCGAGCGTGGTCACGACGCCCGCCGAGGTCACCTTGCGAATCGTGTGGTTCAATTGATCCGCCACGTACACGCTGCCGAATACATCGACAGCGACGCCCGAAGGCCTGTTGAATCGCGCACCCGAGCCCGTGCCGTCTGCGCTGCCGACTTGTCCTGCCGCCCCGGCGAGCGTGGTCACGACGCCAGCCGGGCTCACCTTCCGGATCGTGTGGTTGCCATAATCCGCCACGTAGACGTTGCCCCACCGGTCCACCGCCACATCCGTGGGGACCCAGAACCGCGCCGCGGAGCTCGTGCCATCGACGCTGCCGAATTGCCCTGCTGCCCCGGCGAGCGTGGTCACGACGCCGGCGGGGGTCACTCTGCGGATCGTGTGGTTTTGATAATCCGCCACGTAGAGATTGCCCGCCCCGTCCACTGCAACGCCCTCTGGCGAAAAGAACCGCGCCGCGGAGCCGAGACCATCGGCACGGCCTTTGCCGGAGGGAACCCCCGCAACGAGGGCCAGTCTACCAGCCGGGCTGCGGGATCGAATCGTGATCGTTATGCTCTCTCCGTTGGAGTCGGTGACCGTCACCGTATCGGTCCCGCCGTTGACATTGAAGCCCGCCGTATAGACGCCGTCAGGGGTAATGGACCCGCCTGAATTGTTTACGGTGATCGTCCAGACATAGCCCCCGTATCCGCCAGAGACGCCGAGCGCCACGCGGTCGCCAGCCGTCACGTCGAGCGTTCCGCCACCGGTCGTGAGCGTCAGCGGGTTCGTGACCGCTACGAGAACGGCGTCTTCGACCGCGACGTAGATGGTCCCTGTCTGACCGACGGCGACGGCGTAGGGGAAGGCGAGTGATGCTGGAAGCGGCCCGGGAATGGTTGCAGCAATACTCGGTGAGAGAACGCCGATGATGGTGGTCACGACGCCGGCGGGCGTGATCTTGCGGATCGCGTTGTTCTCGCTGTCCGCCACGTACACGTTGCCCGACCCGTCCACCGCCACGTTCCTGGGAAGAAAGAACCGCGCAGCGGAGCCCGTGCCCTCGACGCTTCCGATTTGCCCGGCGGTCCCGGCGAGCGTGGTCACGACGCCGTCGGGGGTCACTCTGCGGATCGTGTGGTTCTGATAGTCCGCCACGTAGACATTGCCCGCCGCGTCCACCGCCACGCCCATGGGAGCTTTGAACCGCGCAGCGGAGCCCGTGGCGTCGACACTGCCCATTTGCCCGGCGGCCCCGGCGAGCGTGGTCACGACGCCGGCGGGGCTCACCTTCCGGATCGTGCTGTTGCCAGAATCCGCCACGTAGACGGTGCCCGCCCCGTCCACCGTCACGCCGGAAGGCGAGTTGAACCGAGCAGCGGAGCCCGTCCCGTCGACGCTGCCGATTTGGCCGGCGGCCCCGGCCAGCGTGGTCACGATGCCGTCGAGGCTCACTTTCCGGATCGTGTGGTTGCCTATATCCGCCACGTAGACGTTGGCCGCTCCGTCCACCGCCACGCTGTAAGGGCGGTTGAACCGCGCGGCGGAGCCCGTGCCGTTGACACTTCCAAATTGCCCTGCTGCCCCGGCAAGCGTGGTCACGATGCCGGCGCTGGTTACCTTACGAATGGTGTTGTTGTTGAAATCCGCCACGTAGACGTTGCCCGACCCGTCCACCGCCACGCTCCGGGGCCCCGAGAAGAGCGCGGCGCCGCCTGCGCCATCGACGCTGCCGGTTTGCCCTGCTGCCCCGGCGAGCGTGGTCGCGACGCCGGCGGGGGTCACGTTCCGGATCGTGTTGTTGTGGCTATCCGTCACATAGACGTTGCCCGACCCGTACACCGCCACGCCGAAAGGGCGGTTGAACCGCGCAGCGGAGCCCGTCCCATCGGCGCTGCCGACTTGCCCGGCGGCCCCGGCGAGAGTGGCAACGATGCCGGTGGGGGTCACCTCCCGAATCGTGTTGTTGCCATTATCCGCCACATAGATGTTGCCCGACCCGTCCACCGCCACATTCGCGGGAATCCAGAACCGCGCAGCGGAGCCCGTGCCGTCGACGCTGCCGACTTGCCCGGCGGCCCCGGCGAGCGTGGTCACCTGGCCGGCAGGAGTCACTGTGCGAATCGTGTGATTGGAGCTATCCGCCACGTAGACGTTGCCCGCCGCGTCCACCGCCACGCCCTCGGGATATTTGAACCGCGCGGCGGAGCCCGTGCCGTCGACGCTGCCGAATAGCCCTGCTGCGCCGGCGAGCGTGGTCACGTCGCCGGCGGAGGTCACCTTGCGAATCGTGTGGTTGTTGGTATCCGCCACGTAGACATTGCCCGACCCGTCCACCGCCACGCTCCAGGGATAGTTGAATCGCGCAGCGGAACCCGTGCCATCGATGCTGCCCGTTTGCCCTGCTGCCCCGGCGAGCGTGGTCACGACGCCGGCGGGGGTCACCTTCCGGATGGTGCTATTATCCGCCACATAGACGTTGCCCGACCCGTCCACCGCCACGCCGCAAGGCGAGTAGAACCGCGCAGCGGAGCCCGTGGCATCGACGTTCCCGGATTGCCCTGCTGTCCCGGCGAGCGTGGTCACGACGCCGGCGGGGCTCACCTTCCGGATCGTGTGGTTGCCACTATCCGCCACGTATATGTTGCCCGACCCGTCTACCGCCACGCCGCCTGTGTTGCCGAAAAAGAACCGCGCCGCGGAGCCGAGACCATCGGCACGGCCTTTGCCAGACGGAACCCCCGCGAGAACGGTCAGCCCATCACTAACGGTCAATTCGTCGACCGTGGCGTGTTCGGACCGTGGCCACGTCGGTGAGCAGCTCGAGGCCAACACAGCGAGGAGAACCGCTGCCCCACACCGCGACCCAGTCGTGTCGTGGTTCATTACTCCCCCCCGAGACCGCCCCTGAGCGGCCGCTCACTTGCCGATATCAACTCGCCCGCATGAATCCGAGCGCTCCCCATTCCTTTTTCTGAGCGTGAAAGCAACCTACCGCATCATCACGACATGTGTACAGGAGTGGTTGCGTGAACGTCCGATATCCAGCGATCGTCAGCTCGGCATTGAAGAAAATCAGCGATCTCCGACCACGTCGGAGGCTGAGGCCGCGTATGACGCTCGCCGTCATCGTGAAGCTGATCTGCGTGGGCGGCACACCGGCCTCCTCACCGACCCTCGTCATCTCGAGTCGCCGGAGGTTGTGGGCGAGAGCGACGCCCCAGATCTCCTGGGCCACGCCAGTCGGCTTTCGGCTGCGGATCGCCTCGAAGCGCTCGAGGTGCTCGTCGAGCTCGGGGACGGCGCGCTCGCGTTCCGGCGCGTGGCTACGTCGGGCGTCTGAGAGCGCCGGCCGGCGCCGCCGGCGCCCGCACACGGTGCGGCGGCAGTGGCGGACGGCCTACGGGTTCATCTCGTAGGCGTCCTTGAGCGCGTGCACGGTCTTCCAGACGCGCTCGGCGCGGCCGGCGTCGAAGGCCGGGCGGCGGATCATCTTCAGGCGCGCAGCTCCGCTCTGCGCGGGGGTGGCGGACGGCTTCGCGTGGAGGTCGAGCGCGTGGCGCGAGAAGTCGCGCACCAGGACGTCGAAGATCTGGTCGACGGTGTCGCCGTCGATCCCCGTCGGCCGCGTGAGAGCGCCGCGTTCTCGAGGATCGAGCTGGGCGTAGACGACGAGCGTGAAGAGCTCGCCGACCGCGAGCAGGAAGTCGACGTCCTTCGCCTGCTCCTCGGTCGGGCGTGGCCCGGACCAGGAACTCGCGCAAGACGCGCGATCTGCTCCCGGAAGAGGGCGACGTTGGGCTGCGTCCACGCCGCGAAGACCGGCGCCGGATCGTGGAAGCGGATCTTCCCGAGGCCGCTGCGCCGGCCCCTGGTCCAAGAGGAAGGCGTCGTCGGCCGGGTCGTCGCGCCGCGGGACCTCCGGGAACGGCGCCGGCGCGAAGAGGTAGTTCTTCATGAACTTCACGATGAGCGCGATGTTGACGTGGACCGTCCCCTCGAGCTTCGGCAGCGCCCGGATGTCGCGCGCCGCCATCTCGAAGTAGGTGTCCTTCTCGAAGCCCTTGGCGGCGATGACGTCCCAGAGGAGGTCGATGACCTTCTCGCCCTCGGTCGTCACCTTCATCTTCACGACCGGGTTGAAGAGGAGGTAGCGGCGGTCCTCGCGCGAGGCCGAGCGGAAGTAGTCGGACGGCGCGCAGCGCGAAGAGCTTCATCGCGACGAGGCGCGCGTAGGCGTCGGTGAACATCCGCCGCACGTGCGGGAAGTCGGTGACCGCCATCCCGTAGAGGCGCCGGTTGGCGGCGTGGTGGACCGCCTCGTAGAAGGCGTGCGTGCAGATGCCGATCGAGGCCCAGCCCAGGTTGTACTTGCCGACGTTGACGGTGTTGAGCGCCGCGTCCCAGGCGGCCTGGCCGCGGAGGAGGATGTCGTCCTCGGCCGACCGGGTAGTCGTGGAGCACGAACTCGGCCACGTAGGACTGGCTGGCCACCACGTTCTTCACCAGCTCGTAGCCGGGCCGCTTCGGGTCGACGGCGAAGAAGACGTACTCGCCGGTCCCGGCGATCTTGCCGAAGACCGAGAGGATCGCCGCCTCGTTGCCGTTGCCGATGTAGTACTTGTCGCCGCGGGCCAGGTACGTGCCGTCCCCGGCCGGCACGAGCTCCATGTCGGTCGAGTAGATGTCGGCGCCGTGCTCCTTCTCGGAGAGGCCGAAGCCGAAGATGCCGCCCTCCGCGAGCAGCCGGCGGTCCGCCGCTTCGACCGCCTCGTTCCCGCTCATCCAGATCGGGCCGAGGCCGAGGATCGAGACCTGCCAGGTGTACCAGTAGCGGCAGCCCGTAGAACCCGAGCACCTCGTTGAGCGCGCAGTTCCGCGAGGTGTCCCAGCGCGCTCCTTCGCCCGCCGAGCGCGGAGGGCGTCAGGAAGGTGGCGAAGACCCGCTCCCGCTTCGACGAACTCGAGGAAGTCGGCGTACCAGGTCCGCTCCAGGTCGTCCTTGCGGAGCTTCGCCTTCCCCTTCGCCTCGAAGAACTCGATCGTCTTCCGAACGATCTCGCGCGAGCGCTCGTCGGCGCAGCGACGGACCTGGCTCTTCGGATTCAGGAGGATCATGTCCCCACTCCTCTCCCCGCTGGCAGGGGGCCTCGACGGGCGGGGCGAACGATGCCGGTGATTGACTCCAAAGTCAACGGCGGTTGATTCGGAAATCAACGCACCCGTACGGGGACGTCAGTCGAGGTCCAGGTCGACGTTCAGGTCGAGGTCGAGGTCGAGGTCCACGTCCAGGACCACGTCCACGCTGACGCCAACGCGCTACCGGTAGAGCCCCTTCTTCTCTACGTACTCCCGTACCCGCCGCGGCACGAGCCCGGTGACGTCCTCGCCGCGCGCGATCCGGGCGCGGACCTCGGTGGACGAGATCGCCGGCAGGGACGGCGCGCCCGGGACGGACGGGAACCCCTCGCGGCCGACCACGATCACGCGCGCGAGCTCCTGGATACGATCCCAGCGGTACCACTTCACGGCCTCGGGGAGGATGTCCGCCCCGACCACGAGCGCGAAGTCGTGGTCCGGGTGCTTCGCCGCGAGGTGCTCGAGCGTGCGCGCCGTCTTGCCGACGAGCGGATCGTCGGCGAGCTCCCGCTCCGCCGTGCACACGGCGACGCCGCGGAGCTCCCGGGCCGCCAGCTCGCACATGCGGACCCGGTCGTCGAACGGGACAAGGTCCTTCCCGAACGGATGGCGGTAGGAGGGCAGGAGCCACACCTCGCCCACCTGCTGGGTCGCGAGGATCCAGTACGCGGCCATGAGGTGCGCCACGTGCGGCGGGTTGAACGAGCCGCCGAGGAGCGCCACCGACCTTCGCGTCCCCTCGGCGCCGCGCCGACGGTGCCCGGCCATCAGCGCACCGACATCTTCCCCGCCGTGGCGAGGGTCGCCCGGTCCTGGCGCAGCTCGGCACACTCGTCGGAGAAGACGGTGAGCGCGATCTCGTGCGCGCCGACGTCCACGATGGCGAAGGTGGGCGGGTACCCCTTCGGCGCGACCGCCCGCAGGTGGCCTGGGGTCACGAAGCAGCGCGGCCCGATCTGGACGAGCCCGGCGGCGGCGCTGTTGCCGTGGAAGAGGATCGACGCGTTCGCGATGTCGTCCCGCGTCAGCTCGCTCTTGTCGTGGACGAGGCAGCAGATCCGCCCCTCCGCGAGGTCCATCTGCATGCGCGGCACCTTGCCGCTCTCGTACTCGGGGCAGGCCTTGCTCGCCACGCGGACGATCCGGCCGTCGAGCGGGTCCACGCGGGCGGCCGACGCCTGGCGATCCAGCGCGCCGCGGACGGCGGAGAGGAACTCCTGGTCGGTGCGCGGGACGGGGGCGTTGCGCGACCCGCCGCTGCGCCGCGCGAGCACCGCGTCCACGTCGCCGACGCGCCCGCCCAGGAAGAAGATCCGCTCCACCTGTGCGCGCTGGAACAGCCCGAGCGCGCGCTCGAGCAGGTCGAGGTTTCCGAAGCTGTCGCTCGCGAGGCCGATGCGCACGTGTCCGCCCGACGCCGACGAGCGTACCTCACTCCTCGTGGCGGAGGTAAGGTGTGCGACGACGTGCGAACGCCCGCTCCTCCGCGCCGATGGGCCGGGCGATCTCCGCGAGCGTGGCCCCCGCCTCGATCGCCTCCCGCTCGCGCGACGAGCCGCAGAGGAGATCGAAGGCGAGCACCCCCGAGACGAACTCGTAGGGCTCCGTCCTCCACGCGAACCGCGTGGGGTCCTGCCGCCGCGCGTGCACGACCGCCGCGAGCCCGGTCCGGAACGGCCGGAACCGCGCCGGGTCGGTCACGTGCAGCTCGACACCGTGGCAACGCACGCCCGCGTGCTTGTCCCAGGTCGGGACGAAGCTCGCCGGCCGGAAGAGGACTCCGGCGAGCCGCTCTGCCGCGAGATCCGCAGCGAGCCGCTGCGCGTCGAGCCACGGCGCGCCGAACAGCTCGAATGGGCGGGTCGTGCCGCGCCCTTCGGACAGGTTCGTCCCCTCGAGCAGGCACATGCCGGGGTAGACGAGCGCCGTCTCGGGAGTCGGCATGTTGGGCGAGGGGAACACCCACGGCAGCCCGGTCTCGCGGAAGGACATCGCCCGCCGCCAGCCGCGGCACGGGACGACCTCCAGCTCCAGATCGAGGTTGCGCTCGGCCCGGAAGAGGAGGGCCAGCTCGCCGATGGTCATGCCGTGCCGGACGGCGAGGTCGTGGAGCCCGCAGAAGCTCTCGAACCCGGGGCGGAGCGCGGGGCCCTCCACGAGCACGCCGCCGATCGGGTTCGGCCGGTCGAGCACGACGAAGCCGAGCTTCGCGCGGGCGGCCGCCTCCATGCAGAGCATCATCGTCGCCTGGTACGTGTAGTACCGGGCCCCCACGTCCTGGACGTCGAAGGCGAGCACGTCCAGCCCGGCGAGCTGGTCGGGGGTCGGCCGCAAGGACTCCGCGATCGCGCCGTAGAGCGAGTGCGCCGGGAGCGCGGTGCGCGGGTCCCGCTCGCCGCCGACCGCGGCCATGTACTGTGCGTCGCCGCGGACGCCGTGCTCGGGGCCGAACAGCGCCGCCAGCCGGACGCCGGGGGCGCCGTGGAGGACGTCGGCGGCGTGGACGAGCTTCCGCGTCACGGCGGTCGGATTGCACACGAGCCCGACGCGGCGGCCGGCGAGCGGCCGGTACCGGCGCTCGGCGAGGACCTCGAGGCCGGGGACGATGGCGCGGTCGGCGCCGGAGCGGGGACGCGATGGTGGAGTGGCCGCCCGGCTCTTCTTTCGTGGACGAGGCAGAGGGTTCCGTTGTACCGCGCCTCGGCGTTGGCGCAAGGTCGCGGCGAGAGACGGCGCTCAACCACGGCTCCTGCCCGTGACGAGCTGCAGTCGGTGAAATGGCGGGACATAAGGCCCCGCGTCGCAGTTCACTGCATCCGGCAGCGGCGGCGTTTCCCACGCTTCGGGCCAGACGCTCGCACCAAGGTCGAAGAGGTCCACTCTCGCGTCCAGGACGCGAGGTAGGCGGAAGGGTCGCGACGATGGCAGCCGCCGATCTCGGCCTCTGAAGCCGCGAGGCCCGACAGCGCCCGTAGTATCGAGTGGAACTCCATCCAGCGTAGTAGTCGTACACGGAGCGAACCTCGTTCCGGTTCGGACGCGCATTTCGACGGGCGCGCGCGCTTGTGGCGTCCGGGGTTCCGGGCTTTTCCTTAATCGAATCACTCTCGGTCCGGGCTCTCGATCGAAGTCCACGTCGTGGTCGCGCTCGACGTCCCCACGCTGGACTTCTCGCCTATGTGGGGGTCGAGGACCTCTCACGATCCTGGCATCCCCTCCTGCGCCGGATTGCCCCACTCACTCGCATGTTGGCGCGCGCGGGGCATTACCGACCCGAGCTACCCCGAGCGCGTTCATACGTCACCAGCCCCAGCTGGATCTGCAGAAGTTGCCGAGAACGTATGCGAGGATCGGAACCAGGAGCGGCAGGAAGAAGGCGGATACGACGATCACCCTCGGGCGCGTCTTGCCGAGCAGGAGGTACACTCCGAGGGCCAGGGTCAAGATCCCCATGACCTGCACCGGAACGACCGCCATGCGCGGGTAGCCGCATTCCTTCATGGTCGTTGCCACGAGCACGTAGCCAGGCACGACCGCGGCGCCGATCCAGGCGAGGACGAAGACGAGGGCCGCGCTGCCGGTATTCTGGGAGCTCATGGCGCCATGATGATCGGCAGCTCCACGGGCGTCGCCGGAAGCGGTTGGGTCGCAAGGGGAGCGTTCTCGCGTCCCTGGAATGCCTTGTCGAAGAGCGCCGCGTCGGTCCTCTCCCGGACGGCGCCCTCGCGGGCCTTCCGGTACGCCAAAGCGGGCTCGGGATTGTTCGGGTCCGGTGCGTCGTGGTTCCTCATGTAGTGGTTGGGATCCGAGCTCCACGGGTCGGCGAGGCTGAGGTTAACCGCTCTCGATCTTCGCCCCCGCCTTCCGGAGGTACTGCCGGAACGCTTCGTTTTGGCCGTACAACCGGTGCGTCGGGTCGAAGACCTCGCTGAATCCGGCATCGTCCGCTTTTCCGGATCGCGCCTGCTCGCTCGCGTGTAGGCGATGCAGTGATCGACGTAGTTCGAGTGCGAGAAGAAGTCCTCGATCGCGTGGCCCGCCTGCCCGAGGTTCTCGACCATTCCCGTGGCCCTCCGGTCGCCCCGACCCAGAGAACTCCATTTCGTCCGGTGGGCCGAACTGCGGACACGGCCAGTGTACACGCGCCGCTGAAGAATCGAGTTACTCTCGGTCGGGCGCTGTCAGATCGTAGCAGCAGGTCGGACCCGCCGGAGAGGCCGCGTCGCTGCAGAGACCACCGCCGCCCCGAGGTTCCCGCGGACCAAGGTCGCGGCTCACCCGCGCACGCCGATGGAGCGGTACAGCCCGAGCACCTCGCGCGCGATCGAGGGCCACGCGTGCCGCTGGGCCGTCACCCGCGCACGCTCGCCGTACGCCGCGCCGCGCACCGGCTCACGCGAGAGCCGCACGAGCGCGCGGGCCCAGGCGCCCGGATCGGCGGCGGAGAGCAGCTCGCCCTCGCGGCCGTGGGTCAGCACGTCGCGGTAGCCGTCGACGTCCGACGCGAGGATGGGCTTCCCGGCCGCCATCGCCTCGAGGAGCGTGAGGCCGCCGCTCGGCCCCTGGGCGGGGGCGCAGAAGACATCGGCGGACGCGAACCAGTCCGGCCGGTCGTCGTCGGCGCGCCCTGCGAAGACGACGTCCTCGGCCATCTCGGAGGGGACCCTCGCGCGGCACCGCGCCAGCCTGGGCCCGTCGCCCAGCACGATGAGGCGCGCGTCGATCTGCTTCCAGGCGCGGTGGAAGGCGCCGACGAGGAGGTCGAGCCCGTTGCGCTTCTCGACCCGTCCTGCCCAGAGCACGTTGAGCTTCCCGTCCTCGAACCGGCGGAGCCGGCGCCCGCGCGAGAAGCGCTCGACGTCCACCCCGCCGGGGATGATGCGGACGTCGGCCGGGACGCGACCCCCCAGCGGCGCGAGGCACGCGTTCGAGACGGCGACGGCGGCGTCGAGCCGGTCGAGGTAGCGCTCCTGGATGCCGCGCGCGATGCGCAGGAGGAGCCCGGGCCGTGCGTGAGCGTGGAAGCTGCCGACCACCGGGATCGTCGCGTGATGCAACGCGAGCAGCGGCAGCACCGGCGTGAGCGGAGCGTGGACATGGAGGACGTCGAACCGTTCCCGGGCGAGCACGTCGCGCAGCGCCGCGCCGGCGCGGGCGCCACCGGTCACGCGGCCGATGCCCCCCTGCCGCAGGACCGCCCGCGAGGACCCGATCCGGATGACGTCGTCGGCCCGGTCCTCGTCCCGGCGCCGCGGACCGGGGACCTCCCCGGTGATGATCTTGACGACGTGCCCGAGGCGGCGGGCCTCGCGCGCAAAGCCGCGGACGTGCTCCGCGACGGTGCCGTAGCCCGGGAAGTAGTCCTCCGTGACGACACCGATGCGCATGACGGCCGACTCCCGCCGTCAGCGCGGGAGCGCCTTCTCCCGCGGCCGCTGGAACGGGATGATGCGCGCCTCGCGAACCCGGAGCGGCCGCAGGCGGACGCCGACCGGCGCTCGCCTCCACGCGACCGGGATGAGGGCCATCGCGCTGGAGATCCAGGCGAGGAGCGTGAGGAAGACGAGCGCCACCACGGCTACGGCGGCGCGGAGCATGAGGAGCGCCCGGCTCTCGGAGACGCGGCGCCGCTCGACGGGCGGGCCGGCCAGACGCAGATGACCGCGCGCAGCGGGTGGACCAGAATACGACACGGGGTTCCGACCTCCGGGTCGGAATCTAGACACCGCCCCCCGCGCCCTGCACGCCACCAAGAGAGGCCGGTGCCTGTGGCGGTGTTGCCCCGAGTCCTGCTACACGTGGCCACGTGGAGGCCGACGGCAGCACGAGCCGGGTCTTTCTCGCCACGGCCCTCGCGGCTGCGGCGCACCTCGTCCTCGACGGCGTGACGAGCCGGATTCCTTGGACAACGCCCCCTTACCTCCTCCTCGACCATGCGAGCGAGACCTTCCGGGACCTCCTCCTGCTCGACCGGACCACGATCCTGATCGTGGTCGCGGTGATCTCGGCCGGGGTCAACGGCGCCATCGCCGGCCTGTTCGGGGCGGCGCTCGCCTCGGCCAAGAGGCGAACCCTCAAGCTGGGTCTGTCGCTCTCGGCCCTCTGGGTGTTCTCGGGCGGACTCATGACCCTCGTGTACCTGTCCCCGCCCGCCGGGGTCGTGCTCGGGAGCCTCGCTGCAGGGGTGCCGCGCGCCTTCGCGGTGGCGTGGCTGCTCGACCGAGTCCTGCCGCGCGAGGTCCCGGGCTAGCTCCCGGGCCAGCTCACCGCTTCGACGGGAGGAGGGGCCGGAGCGCTCGCTCCTGATGTCCGGCCGCCGCGCGTGCGCGCTCCGTCGCGGCGCGCGCGTCGTGCTGGCGCCCCGCCCGATCGTAGAAGCGGGCGAGCCGCTCCCACTCGGCTGCACGCTCCGGCTGCGCATCCGCGAGCCAGCGGTACTCGGCCTCCGCCTCCAGGAGCCGGCCCGCCGCCTCGTACCGATCGGCCAGATGTGAGCGCGCCACGGCGTCGTCCGGGCGTGCGGCGCGGACCTGCTCGAATTCGGCGATCGCGTCGCCGGGGCGCCCGAGCCGCTCCAGCGCGAGCGCGCGACGGAGCCGCAGATCGGGATCGTCCATCGTCGCGAGCACGATCGCGTACTCCGCCTCGGCGACCGCGTCGCGCCCCTGCGCCTCGGCGAGCCGGGCGAGGACGAGGTGCAGCCGCGTCGCGCCGCGATCCGCGACGCCCGCGAGGAGCGCCCCGGCTCGTCCCGAGATCCGCTCCGTCGACGACGAGCAGATCCGCGAGCTCGATCCGGACCTCGTCCAGGCCCGACCCCTCGAGCGCCTCCTCGAGGAGGGCGCGCGCCGCCTTCGCGTCCCCCTCCGCGCGCAGCGCCCGGGCGCGGGCGAGGAGGACCTGAGGGTCGCGGCGGGGCGGGCCAGGGGGCGGCGCGACCTGGGCGCGAGAGGTCTCCACGATCGGACGCGGCGCCGGTGCGGGCGTGCTGCAGGCGGCGAGGACGCCGAGCGCGGCCGTGAAGCGTCTCACTCGTTCATCTTAACGGTGTGCGCCGGAAATCCTTCCCGTTCCACCGCTCTTCCCGTTCGCGTCGCTCCGCGTGCCGTCACCCGGACCCGTGCCCGGCTCGTGATCCCGAGCGCCGTGACCACGAGCACGTTCTGCGATAAACCCCCGTCGCTCATGGCCAACAGAACCGAACTCGAGCTCGGCTGGCCGCAGATCCTCTCGTCCCTGTCCTCCCGCTGCCGGACGCCGGCGGGGCGCCGCCGGGCGCTCGCCCTGCCCTTCCTCCCGACCGCGGCGGACGCGCGCGAGGCGCTCCTCCGCGTCGGCGAGGCGCGGGCGCTCTCCGAGACGGGCACCGCCCTTCCGCTCGGGGGCCTCGGCGAGGTCGAGCTTCACCTCGAGCGCGCCGCGAAGGGGGGCGTGCTCGATCCGCTCGCGCTGCGCGACTGCGCCGGGCTCGTCCGCGCCGCGGCGCGCACGCGGGAGACGCTCCGGACCCGCGCCGCCGAGGCGCCGCGGCTCTGGGCGGCGGCGGAGGCGCTCACCGAGAACGCGACCCTCGCCGACCGGATCGAGCGCACCATCGAGCCGTCGGGAGCCATCTCGGACCGGGCCAGCCCGGAGCTGGCGCAAGCACGGGAGCGGGCGCGGGGGCTCCACCGTGCGCTCAAGGCGCAGGTCGAGACGCTCCTCGACGACGCGGAGATGCAGCGGCACCTCCGCGACCGCTACTTCACGATCCGCAACGAGCGGTACGTCCTCCCCGTCCTCGCGAGCGCCCGCTCCGCGGTCCCGGGGATCGTCCACAACGCCTCGCAGTCCGGCCAGACCCTGTTCGTCGAGCCCGACTCGATGGTGGAGCTCGGGAACGAGCTCTCGATCGCCAACGCGGTCGCGCTGGAGGAGGAGCAGCGGATCCTGCGCGAGCTGTCGGAGGCGCTCGGCGCCGCTGCGGGCGCGCTCGCAGGCGACCTCGCGCTGCTGGGCGCGCTCGACGTCGCGGAAGCCTCCGCCCGCCTCGCCTCCGACCTGGACGCGCATGCCCCCGAGGTGGTCCCGGAAGCGAACGGGTTCGAGCTCCTCTCGCTGCGCCATCCGCTGCTCGTGCTCCAGGGCAAGGCCGTCGTGGCGAGCCACGTCCGGCTCTCGCCCCCGCAGCGGGCCCTCATCGTCTCCGGCCCGAACGGCGGCGGGAAGACCGTGGCCATCACCGCGGTCGGCCTGTCCGCCCTCATGCTCCGCGCCGGCCTGCCGGTCCCCGCGGCGGAGGGCTCGCGGCTTCCCTTCTTCCTCGAGGTCCAGGCGGCGGTGGACGAGCGCGGAGACCTCGCGAAGGACCTCTCCACGTTCACCGCCCACCTGGCGGCCGTGCGCGAGATGCTCGCGGGCGCCATCCCTGGGTCGCTCGTGCTCGTGGACGAGATCGCCGCGGACACCGATCCCCGCGAGGGAGCGGCGCTCGCGGCTGCTATCCTCGAGGCGCTCGTCGAGAGAGGGGCAGCGGTCCTGGTCACGACGCACCTCGACGAGCTGAAGGCCATCGCCCTCACCGACCCGAGGTTCGCGAACGCCCGGGTCGGCTTCGACGCCCAGAAGCTCCAGCCCACCTACCAGCTCCACCTCGGCACCCCGGGCAGCTCCTCAGCGATCGAGGTCGCCGGGCGCGTCGGGCTCCCGTCCGCGGTCGTCGAGCGGGCCCGCGCGTCGCTCGGTGGCCGGGGCGGCGCGCTCGGCCAGGCGCTCCGGGCGCTCGACGACGAGCGGGCGAGGCTCGAGTCGGAGCGGCGTGCCGCCGAGGAGGCGCGCGAGCGGGCCGGTCGTGCCGAGGCGCGGGCCCGAGCCGCGGAGGAGGAGGCGCGCCGCGCGGAGCGCGAGGCCGCGGCGCGCATGGGCGAGGCGCTCGCGGAGGACCTCGACGCCGCGCGGGCCGAGGTCGCCGAGCTCCTCGCCGGGATCCAGGCGCAGCCGTCCGTCCGGAGCGCGACGGAGGCGCAGAAGCAGCTCGAGGCGTGGCGGGCGACGGTGGCGGGCGCTGCGCGGAGCGCGCAGGCGAAGGCGGAGGCAGGGCCGGAGATCCTCCCCGGGGGCGAGCTGAAGCCCGGCGTGCGCGTCCGGATCGTCTCGCTCGGCCAGGACGGCGAGGTGGTGGAGGTCGATGGCGACAGCGCGCTCGTGCGCGCTGGTGCGCTCAAGGCTCGCCGGCCGCTGTCCGATCTGCTGCCGCTCCGGGGAAAGGCGCGGAACGCGGGCCTCGGCAGGACGCGGGCGGAGCAGATGGGAGCCGCGGCGGAGAGCCGTCCGGACGTTCCCCGCTCGACGGCGCGAAAGCTCGATGTGCGAGGCCTTCGAGTGGAAGAGCTCCTGCGGGCGGTCGAGCGCTTCCTCGACGCTCTGTATGCCGAGGGAGGAGCCGAGTGCACCATCCTTCATGGGCACGGAACGGGTGTGCTGAAGCAGGCGCTGCGGGATCACCTCTCGTGCTCTTCGTACGTGGGTTCTTTCCGTCCGGGAGATAGCCACGAAGGGGGAGATGCGGTCACCGTCGTCACGCTCCGCCGCTAGGAACGCCGGGGAGCCCCTGGCGGTGGCGCGCTCAAACGGCCTGAATCATTCGATTTGCGTCATGCGAGTCACACCCTGGCGGGTGCAAGAATTGCCTCGCCGCCGCGAACTTTTTTCGCAAGCGCTTGCCTGCTGTGATAGTACAGGGCCCTACCCGTCCGGGCGCTCCCTTGTGCATCCCGGATACACCCGCGCAAGCGCAACAGCTCTGCGGAGGACCTGCATGACGTCTCTGAAGAAGCTCACCGCTGTCCTGGCAGTTTCCCTGCCTTTCATGGCGGCTGCTCAGACGCCGCCAGCCGCCCCGGCGGCGCCGCCCCTCGCCCAGATCTACGGCACGCTCAACGTGAACCTCCAGTACACGGAGGCGAGCGACGCCACCGCCGCGGGAGCGAACATCTCGCCCCGCGCGGCAATCTCGATCGACTCGACGAACATCGGCGTCCGCGGCACCCTCGGCGTGGCCGAGGGGCTCAAGGTCGTCTACCAGTGCGAGACCCAGGCGAGCATCGACGGAGAGGACAACAGGCTCCTCTGCAACCGCAACAGCCGCGTCGGCCTCTCCGGTGGCTGGGGCACGCTGTTCTACGGAAACTGGGACACGCCGTACAAGGCGCTGGCCTACGGCACGAAGGCGGATGACCCGATGGGGAACACGGATGTCTTCGGGTTCCAGGGCATCTTCGGAACCCCTGGCTACGGCGTCCGCAGCACGGCTTTCAACGGCGCTGCGCCCTCCTCCGCCACCGCCGGCGCCATCGCCGCCCGCGCGGGTTTCGACCAGCGCGCCGCCAATAGCGTGGCGTACTGGACGCCGAAGATCTCCGGCCTGAGCGGCCGGGTCCAGTACTCCGTGAACGAGTTCCGGAGCGCCGACGGGCGTTCCGATCCGCAGCTTCTCGCTGCGGCCGTGAACTTCGACGCGGGCGGGCTCTCGGTCGGCGTGGCAGCCGAGTACCACGAGGACCTGCTCGGCCTCCGCGCCATCAACGCCGCGAACGACGGTGCGAACGCCGCGAAGGACCTCGGCCTGAAGCTCGCCGCCGGCTACGAGCTCCCGCTGGCCGCGGGTACGCTGACCGTGAACGGCATGGTCGAGCAGCTCACGTACGAGCAGGAGAACGCGGGCGCCGGGTTCAAGGACTACAGCCGCTTGGCGTGGCTCGTCGGGGCGAAGTTCCGGACGGGCAAGCACGAGTTCCGCGCCCGCTACAGCCAGGCGCTCGCCCCGGACATCACGGCTGCCTCCGGCACGACGCTCGCCGCGAACGCCGAGGATGACCTCGCCGCGCAGCAGGTCGCGCTCGGCTACGCATACATCCTTGCGCCGAGCACGCAGGTGTACGCGTTCTTCACGCAGATCATGAACGAGGACCGCGCGCGCTACCCCTTTGGCGTGAGCGGCTCTTCCACCGTGGCGGGGACGCCGGCGGGCTCCGACCCGGTGGCGGGCGGCGTCGGCATCCGGTACGCGTTCTAGCAGACCTCGCGTAGAGTCGAAGGAAACGGGCGCCCGCGAGGGCGCCCGTTTTCTTTTCTGCGCAGGCCGCACGAGCGCAGCGCTCAGTCCATGGCGCGCGCGATGGCGATTCCTTCCCGTGCCCGAGCAAGCGCTTGTTTGCCGTGGTAATAGAGGCGGCCTACCCGTCCGGGCTTCCCCAGGTCGCATCCGGACTCCGCCCCACGCAATCGCAACTCGCCGGAGGACCCTGCATGACGTCTCTGAAGAAGCTCACCGCGATGCTGGCATTCTCCCTGCCGCTCGCCGCGGCCGCCCAGACGGCGCCTGCGGCCCCGGCAGCTCCGCCCAAGCCGGCGGTCACCGTCTACGGCACGTTCAACGTGAACCTCCAGGCGATCGAGTCGCCGGGTTCCACGAACACGGCGCAGAACGTGGACGACCGCCTCGCCGTCTCGATCGACTCCACGAACTTCGGCGTCCGCGCCGCGGCGGACGTGGCCTACGGCCTCGGCTTCGTCGCCCAGTGCGAGAGCGCCGCGACCGTCGACGCGGGCCTCGGCAACATCTGCAACCGCAACAGCCGCATCGGCCTCACCTCCCCGTTCGGCACGCTGTTCCTCGGTCGCTGGGACACGCCGTTCAAGAGCACGTGGTACGGCACCAAAGCCGACGACCCGTTCGGGAACACCGACACCGCCGCCGCCTCGGCCATCATGGGTAGCCCGGGCTTCAGGACGAGGAGCGGAAACCCCCAGGGCTGGGACCAGCGGGCGACCGACAGCATCGCGTACCACTCGCCGAAGTTCATGGGTGTATCGGTGAAGCTCCAGCACCAGGTGAACGAGACCGCGAACGCGACGGACACCGTCTCTCCGAGGCTGTGGGGTGCGGGCGTCTACTACGACGTCGGGCCGTTCTTTGTGGGCGCCACGTACGAGCGCCACGACGACTTCGCCGGCCTCGACGTCATCAACGCCACCACGACGACGTTCGGAGCGAGCGCGAGGAACCTCGCTCCGACCGCGACGGGCGGCCATAACTCGGTGGACCAGGCCTGGCGCGTCGCCGCCGGCTACGAGCTTGCCACTCCGTTCGGCACGACCACCATCGGCGCGGCGGTCGAGCAGCTCATGTACGAGCAGGAGAACGCGACGACGGGGCAGCTCAAGGACTACGACCGCCTCGCCTACCAGGTGAGCTTGAAGCACCGCCTCGGCAACCACGAGCTCCGCGCCCGGTACAACCTCGCCGACGAGGGTGACTGCACGATCGTCGGTGGCGGGTCGTGCAATACGAACGACTTCGGCGCGCAGAGCATCACCCTCGGGTACACGCACCACCTCTCGAACGCGGCGCAGGTGTACGCGTTCTGGACGCAGATCATGAACGACAAGAACGCGTCGTACACGTTCGGCGTCGCCGGCGCCGCCGCCGTGGTCGACAACGTGGGTGCGGGCGCCGACCCGTGGTCGGCCGGCCTCGGCATGCGGTACGCGTTCTAGTCCAGCCTAGCCGACCCTCTGCAGGGCCGGCATGAAGCAGTCGCGGGCGCCCCTCGGGGCGCCCGCGCTCCTTTTTGGGCGACGCGATCCGGCTGCCGGCGGGAACACCCCGCGCGACGCCCCGCGTCTCAGTGCGAGAGGATCTTCGACAGGAACAGCTGCGCCCGTTCCGACCGCGGGCTGCCGAAGAAGTCCTCCTTCTTCGCGTCCTCCACGATCTGGCCCTGGTCCATGAAGACCACCCGGTGGGCGACCTTGCGGGCGAAGCCCATCTCGTGGGTGACGACCATCATCGTCATCCCGTCCTTGGCGAGCTGGACCATGACGTCGAGCACCTCGTTGATCATCTCGGGGTCGAGGGCGGACGTCGGCTCGTCGAAGAGCATGCAGATGGGGTCCATGGCGAGCGCGCGGGCGATGGCGACGCGCTGCTGCTGGCCGCCGGAGAGCTGCCCGGGGAACTTGGGCGCGTGCGAGCGCAGGCCGACGCGATCGAGGAGCTTCAGCCCGCGCTCGGTCGCCTCCTCCTTGGGGCGTCCCAGCACCTTCACCTGGGCGATCGTCAGGTTCTCGAGGACCGACATGTGCGGGAACAGCTCGAAGTGCTGGAACACCATCCCCACGTGCGACCGGAGCTCGGGGAGGTTCGTCTTCCGGTCGCCCACGGAGATGCCGTTGACGACGATATCGCCCCCCTGGAACATCTCCAGGCCGTTCACGCACTTGATGAGCGTCGACTTCCCCGAGCCCGACGGGCCGCAGACGACGATCACCTCGCCCTTCTCGACGCTGGTGGTGCAGTCCTTCAGGGCCTGGAAGCCGTTGCGGATAGACCTTGCTGACGTTTCGGATCGAGATCATGTCGGGAGCCTGACCCTGGTCTGGTAGCGCTTGACGAGCGACGACGCGACGTAGCTGATGACGAAGTAGACGGCGCCCGCGAAGAGCAGCATCTCGACGAGCCGACCGTCGCGGTCGCCCACCTTCTGCGCCGCGCCGAAGAAGTCCGCGCATCGCGCTCACTACACGAGCGAGGTGTCCTGGAAGAGGATGACGGTCTGGGTGAGCAGGAGCGGGGTCATGTTCCGGAAGGCCTGCGGCAGGATCACGAGCCGCATCGACTTCAGCCGTTGGTCATGCCGAGCGCCAGCGCGGCGCCGATCTGTCCGCTCGGGACGCTCTGGATGCCGGCGCGGATGATCTCGGCGTAGTAGGCGGCCTGGAACAGCGAGAACGCCACCATCGCCGAGGTGAGGCGCGTGTCCGCGTACCGAGGGATGGTGAAGATCTGCTCGAGCAGCGCCGGGACGATGAGGAAGAACCAGAGCAGCACCATGATGAGCGGGATCGAGCGGAACGTGTTCACGTAGACCGCGGAGATCCACGAGAGGACGCGGCTCTTCGAGAGCCGCATCACCGCGAGCACCGTCCCGAGGGCGATGCCGACGATCATGGCGGTGAAGGTGATGCGCAGCGTCACCTTCATCCCGGACCACAGGAACGGGAGCGCGCCGGGGATGGAGCTCCAGTCGAAGTCGTAACCCATCACCGACCCCCGCCGATGAACCCGGGCACCCGCGCGCGAGCCTCGACCCAGCGCATGAGCACGAGCACGAGCACGTTCAGCGCGACGTACAGGACCGTCACCGCGATGAACGACTCGTATGCCTGCGCCGTGTAGTCGAGGAGCTGACGCCCCATCGCGGCGAGCTCGAGCAGGCCGATGGTGGACGCCACCGCCGAGTTCTTGATGAGGTTCACCATCTCCGAGGTGAGCGGCGGGACGATGATGCGGAACGCCATCGGCACGAGGACGAAGCGGTAGGTCTGCGGAAGCGTGAAGCCGAGCGGCGAGCCCGGCTGCCTTCTGCCCGCGCGGAGAGCGACTCGATGCCCGCGCGCACCTGCTCGCAGATGCGCGCGCCGGTGAAGAAGGAAAGGCACAGCATCGCCGCGAGGTACTGCTGCAGGAGCGGGTTCAGCTCCTTGAACCAGGTCGCCGAGGCTCGTGCGGGACCAGCTCGGGAATCACGAAGTACCAGATGAAGAGCTGGACCAGGAGCGGGATGTTGCGGAAGACCTCCACGTAGACCGTCGAGATGCCGTACAGGAGCCGGCTCGGCACGGTGCGCAGCACGCCCATGAGCGAGCCCACCGCGAGCGCGACGAACCACGCGGAGAGCGACAGCACCGCGGTCATCCTGAGGCCGGTGAGGATCCAGTCGAGATAGGTCACCCCCGCCCCGGCCGGCTGGAGGAACACCTCCCATCTCCAACTGTACGCTGCGATCATGCGATGCGCTCCTCCGCCCCGAAAACGCGGCGGGGCGGCCTCAGCCGCCCCGCCGGTGTCGCTGCCGCTGTCGCGGCGGGCTGGCCTACTTTACTGGAACGCCTTGTCGTTCGGGTTCTTGAAGAGCTTCTTCATGTCGTCGCTGAGCGGCAGGTTCAGGTTCAGGCCCTTGGGCGGGATGGGCGACTGGAACCACTTCTTGAAGAGCTTCTCGGCCTCGCCCGATTTCATGGCCTGGGCGATGGCGTCGTCCACCACCTTCTTGAGCTCGGGATCGTCCTTCCGCATCATGCAGCCGTAGGCCTCCTGCGACTGCGGCCGTCCCGACGATGTGCCAGTCGGCCTGCTTCCGCGCCTTCGCCATCTCGCCGGCGAGGAGCGCGTCGTCCATCATGAACGCGACCGCGCGGCCGCTCTCGAGCGTGAGGAACGACTCGCCGTGGTCGCTTGCGCGCTGATGATGTTCATCCCCATCTTCTTCTCGTCGTTCAGCCCGCGCAGCAGCCGCTCCGAGGTGGTGCCGGCCGTCGTGACGACGTTCTTCCCCTTGAGATCGGGGAAGTCCTTGATGCCCGAGGTCTTCTTCGTCAGGAGGCGCGTGCCGACGACGAAGATGGTGTTCGAGAAGGCGACCTGCTTCTGGCGCTCGAGGTTGTTCGTCGTCGAGCCGCACTCGATGTCGATGGAGCCGTTCTGGACGAGCGGGATCCGGTTCTGCGAGGTGACGGGGGTGAGCTTGATCTGGAGGTTCGCGACCTTGAGCTGCTTCTTCACCGCGTCGACGGCCTTCAGCATCAGCTCGTGCGAGTAGCCGACCACCTGCTGCTTGTCGTCGTAGTAGGAGAACGGGATGGACGACTCGCGGTGGCCGAGCGAGATGGTCCCGCTGTCCTTGATCTTCTGGAGCGTACCGCCCTGCTGGGCGATGGCGGGGGTGCCGGCGAACGAGCAAGCGAGGGCCGCGGTGACGAGGCGGGTGCGCATGGCCATGGATCCTCCGGTGTCGCTGGATGCGATGACGGACGGTGGATGACGCGTATTCGCCAGACGCTGCCACGCCGTTCATTCCCCTGCAAGGATTAGACAGGGCGTCACCGCGGTCGCATTGCGGTTCCCCACAACTGGCGGCGCCGATCCGGCGCCCGGTACGCTTGCGTCCTCCGAACCATGTCCCCCCGCACCGGAGGCCGGTCCATGACCCACACGCTCACGCCCCTGCTCGCCGCGCTCGCGCTCGTCCTCCCGGCCGCCGCCGGAGCGCAGGTGAAGATCGGCTTCATCAACACCATGTCCGGCGCCGAGGCGCCCATCGGCGAGAACCTCACGAACGGCGTGGACATGGCGGTCGAGGACCTCGCCAAGGCCGGGATCAAGATCACGCTCCTGAAGCAGGACGACGCCGGGAAGCCCGAGCGAGCCATGCGCGCGATGGTGCAGCTCGCCACCGCGGATGAGGTCGCCGCGATCGTCGGCCCGTACACCTCGGGCAGCGCCGGCGCGGTCGCGAAGCTCGCCGAGCAGTACAAGGTCCCGCAGATCATCCCCGCGGCGGCGAAGGAGGACATCACCCGCCAGGGGTACAAGTACGTGTTCCGCCTGAACGCGCCGGCCCACCAGTACGCGCAGTCGCTCCTCGACGCGGCGCTCTCCTTCGGCAAGCCGAAGACGATCGCGTTCATCTACGAGTCCACCGACTTCGGGAGCTCGGTCGCCGCGGCCGGCAAGGAGTACGCGAAGCGGAAGGGCCTCCGGATCGTGGCGGACGAGTCCTACGAGAAGGGGGCGGTGGACTACCGCTGGGAGGATCGCCGCGCGCGAATGGCCGCCTCGAAGCCCGACCTCGTCCTCATGGTGTCCTACGTCGCGGACGCCATCCAGCTCATGCGCCAGTCGCGCCAGGTCGGCCTCAAGCCCCAGGCATTCCTGGGCGGCGGCGCCGGGTTCGACACGGCCCAGTTCCAGGACGAGCAGGAGATCTCGGGGAACGTCTTCTCGGTCACGCAGTGGACGCCCGAGAGCTCGCCGGGGGCCACCGAGTTCGCCGAGCGGTACCGGGCGAAGTACGGGAAGAAGCCGACGTACCACGCCGCCTGCGCCTACTCGGCGATGATGATCACAGGGGACGTCGCCTCGAAGGCCGGCGGAGACCGCGAGAAGATCCGCGCCGCGCTCGTCGCGGGATCGTGGAGCGGCATCATGGGCGACGTGAAGTTCGACGATCACGCAGGCTTCACGAACCAGAACGAGCTCGTGATGCCCGTGATCCAGTACCAGCACGGCAAGCCGGAGACGGTCTACCCGCCGAGGGCGGCGAAGAAGAAGCCGGTCTACCCGTTCCCCGGGTGGAACTGAGCGGCTCGCCGCCCCGGCAGAGTGCATCCCGTAACCCCTCGCCGTAGCGAGGCGCACGATTCCGTGGCCGAGCCGGGCGCGCGAGGAGCGAGCAGCGGAGGCGTACCCAAAGGTACATCGAGCAGCGCAGCGACGAGCCCGCCCGGCGCAGGCAGGAAGCGTGTGCCGCAGCAGGCGACGGGGTTATGGGATGCGCTCTAACGTTTCGGCGCGAGGAGCTGCGCGAGCTCGACCGCGGACCGGACGCCCATCTTCTCGAAGATCCGCGAGCGGTGGACCTCCACGGTGCGCACCGCGATGCCGAGGACGTCCGCGATGTTCTTGTTGTAGTCCCCGGCGAGGACCCGCTCCATCACCTGCCGCTCGCGCGGCGTCAGCTCCGCGAGCCGCGCCGCCACCGTCGCCTCGGTCTCGAGCTTCTGGCGGACGGCCTCGTCGTGCTGGACGGCGGCGACGATGCGATCCACCAGGTCGTTGTCGTTGAACGGCTTCTCGACGAAGTCGAACGCGCCCTTCTTGAGCGCGGCCACCGCGAGGGGGACGTCGCCGTGGCCGGTCAGGAAGATGACCGGAAGGCGGCTCTGCTGCGCGAGGAGGTGGTCGAACAGCTCGACACCGGTCATCCCGTCCATGCGGACGTCGAGGACGAGGCAGCCGCGCATCGCGTCGGAGTAGTCGGCGAGGAATCCCTCCGCGGAGGTCCACGACCGCGACGCCACGCCGCGCGAGCGGAGGAGCCACGAGAGCGCGTCGCGGATGGCGTCGTCGTCGTCGACGACGTAGACGGTCGCGTCGCTCACGGCGGTTCCACCGGCAGCGAGAAGGAGAACACGGTGCCGCCCCCCGGGTTCGGCTCGGCCCAGACGCGGCCGCGGTGGAACTCCATGATCGACCGGCAGATGTTGAGGCCCATGCCCATTCCTTCGGCCTTCGTGGTGAAGAACGGCTGGAAGAGCTGGTCACGAACGTCGGGCGCGATGCCACAGCCACGATCGGAGATCGCCACCGTCACGTTGGCCGGCCCCGCCTCCGTGGAGACCCGGATCTCCCGCTCGGTCGAGGGCGTCGCGGCCATCGCGTCCATCGCGTTCCGGAGCAGGTTCAGGACCACCTGCTGCAGGAGGAGCGGGTCGGCCTGGATCTCGGGGTCGTCGTCGGCGAGACGGGCGTGGATCCGCACCTTTCGCTTGCGCGCCTCGGCGTCGGCGAAGCCGACGGCCTCCTCGACGACCGCGTTCATGCGCACCGGCGACCGCGTGGGCTCGCTCTTGCGCACGAAGTCGTGCACGCGCCGGATGATGCGACCCGCCCGCTGCGTCTGCTGCGCGGTCTTCCGGAGCGCCTCCTGGAGCTCGCTCCGCGCCAGCTCGCCCTCGGCGAGCAGGTTCAGGCACCCGGTGGTGTAGCTCGCGATGGCCGAGAGCGGCTGGTTCAGCTCGTGCGCGATGGTCGACGCCATCTCGCCGATCGTGACGAGGCGCGCGCTCGCGGCGAGCTTGTCCTCCTGCTGCCGCGCCAGCTCGCGCGCGCGCTTGCGCTCGGTGATGTCGACGCACCGAGCCCATCCAGCCGGTCTGCCGCCCCTCGGCGTCGATGAGCGGCGCCTCGTACAGCAGCGCATCGAACCGCTCCCCGTTGCGGCGCATGAGCTTCAGCTCGATCCCGGCGCGCGGCGCCGGCACGCCCGGCTCACGCGCCGCCCGCAGCGACTCCTCGATGTGGCCGCGCTCCTCCGGGGGCCAGTACGGCTGCGGGGGCAGGGAGCCGATCAGCTCGGCCTCGGAGTACCCCACCATCTCTGCAGTAGGCGGGGTTGACGTAGACGATGCGACCCTCGAGGTCGACCGCGCGCATGCCGGTGTGGAGCGAGTCCTCCATCGCCTTGCGGAAGGCGTGCTCCGCCCGGAGCGCCTCCTCCGTCGCGAGCCGCCGGTGCACGTGGCGCCGGAGCGCCCACACGTTCCAGAGCACCGCGGCCGCGAGCACGACGATGACGGTGGTGAGCACGTTGCGGAGGAGCTGCGTCTCGGCCCCGTAGGATTCGAGGTGGAGCAGCAGCCCGTGGCCGGGAGGATCGAGCGTGACCTGGTGGCTCAGCTCCGGCCGCCGCGCCTCGACGTTGGACTTGGCCGCGAGCACGGCCCCGCTCGCGTCGCGGATGGTGACGAGGTGCTTCTCGGCGAGCCACCACGGCACGAGCGCGGCGAGCATCGCGTTCAGCCCGTACACGCCCACCACGGTGCCTGCGGGACGGCTACCCTTGTAGTAGGGCACGAAGACGTCGAACAGGTATCCCTGCCCTGACTGGTACGGAGGCGTGTAGGCCGGGTTGCCGGTGCCGCGGGCGAGGTCGTGCGCCGCCTGCCGGGACGCCGTCGCCCAGGAACGACCCTTCTCGGCGGGCGCGGGCGCGCTCGCGCGCACCTTCCCCGTTTCGTCGAGGAGCAGGATGCGGATGAGCCCGGGGCTGTTCTGGAGGAGGTACGCCACCCGGAGTTCGAACTGCTCCCGCTCGAGCGCGCTCGAGTCCTCCCCGAGCTGCCCGAGCTGCTCGAGGTCGCGCGAGAGGCTGAACCGGACGTTCTGCTCCACCCAGAGGATGTCGCGGATCACCGCGCTGTGCTTGTCTTCCAGCTCCTGGCGGTGGAGCACCCAGAGGAGGCCGAGGAGGGCGGCGACGAACAGCGCGATCGCGGCGCGCGGCGCGTACCACTGCCAGCCGTGGGCGGCGGAGGTTCCCGCCGGGCGCGGGGGCTCGGGGGGTGCGCGGTTCACAGGCGGTCCGGATCGAAGCTCGTGGCGCGGTAGATGGCGTCGATCAGCTCCTTCCCGATCCGCGCCTGCATCTTCGCGTGGACCGGGACGAGGATCTTCTTGAGCGCGAGGCGCTCGGCGGCCGTCGGGACGTAGACCCGGGTCGTTCCCGCCGCCCTCACCTTCGCGAGGTCCTCGTCGTTCTTCTCCTGCGCGATCCGGTTCGCGTACTCGGTGGCCTCGTCCATCGCCCGCCGGAGCTGTGCCCGGATGTCCGCGGGGAGCCCGTCCCAGAACCGCTTGTTCACGATGGTGGCGTAGCCGAGATACCCGTGGTTCGTCAGCGTCAGGTGGCGCTGCACCTCGTGCATCCGCTGGGTGTACAGGTTGGAGATGGGGTTCTCGGTCCCCTCCACGACGCCCGCGCGGAGCGCCGGGGTGACGTCGGAGAACGCCATCGCCTGGGGGAGCGCGCCGAGCGCGCGCATCTGCGCGTC
Source organism: uncultured delta proteobacterium (assembly GCA_963721145.1). Lineage (GTDB taxonomy): Bacteria > Myxococcota > Myxococcia > Myxococcales > Anaeromyxobacteraceae > Anaeromyxobacter. The sequence goes on from CAVRIC010000003.1 coordinate 580,926, forward strand.
GATCACGGTGGATGACTGGATCCGCATCTTGATGCCGCGGTAGTCGGCGGGCGTCCGCAGCGGCCGCTGCGCCGAGAAGCACTTGAACCCGTTGTCCCAGTAGGCGAGCCCGACGATCCCCTTCGCCTCGAGCCGCTTCAAGAGCTCCTTGCCGACCGGGCCCTGCGTCACCTTGCGGAGCGCGGCGTGATCCGCGAACAGGAACGGCAGGTCGAACACCTCGAATTCCTTCACGCCGAGCGGTCCGAACTTCGACAGCGACGGCGCGAGCATCTGGACGGCGCCGAGCTGCAGCGCCTCGATCTCCTCCCGGTCCTTGTAGAGCGAGCTGTTCGCGTAGACCTCGACGCGCACCCTCCCGCCGGTCAGCTCCTCGGCGCGGCGCTTGAAGAACTCGGCCGCCTGCCCCTTCGGGGTGTCCACCGCTACGACGTGGCTGAACTTCAGGACGATCGGCGCGTCGGCGCGAGCGGCGCCCGAGAGCGCGACCGCGAGCGCGGCGGCGGCGAGGAGCCGGGTGACGTGCCCGAGGGCCGTCGCGAGGGTCATGAGGTTGCGCATCGCGGCAACGACCGCCACAGGTCGGGGCGGTGGCCCGATTGTCGCGCACGGGCCGGGGGCGCGCCAAGGGGCGCGCCCATGGTCTGCCCCATGTTGCGGTTATCCACAATGGCGACCCGCGATCGGCGTCCGATACCCTCACGCCCGAACCGAAGCATCGTTCCCCTCCCAAGCAGGAGCGCCAACATGACGAAGAAGCTCACGCCGATCCTCGCCGCGCTCGCGCTCGCCCTTCCGGGCGCCGGCCGCGCGCAGGTCAAGATCGGCTTCATCAACTCGATCACCGGTCCCGAGGCGCCGATCGGCGAGAGCCTCACCAACGGCCTCGACCTCGCGCTCGAGGACCTGAAGAAGAAAGGTGTCAACCTGCAGGTGATCCGGCAGGACGACACCGGGAAGCCGCAGGTCTCGATGAGCGCGCTCGAGCAGCTCGCCACCGGGGACGAGGTCGCCGCGGTCGTCGGTCCGTACTCCTCCGCCTGCGCAAACGCCGTCGCCAAGCTCGCGCAGCAGTACAACGTGCCGCTCCTCATCCCGGTGGCGTCGAAGGAGGAGATCACGAAGCAGGGCTACGACTGGGTGTTCCGCCTGAACGCGGTGGCGCACGACTACTCGCAGCAGCTCATCGACGCGGCGCTGACGCTCGGCAAGCCCAAGAGCATCGCGTTCATCTACGAGTCCACCGACTTCGGGTCGTCGGTGTCCGTCCTGGGCAAGGAGTACGCGGCGAAGAAGGGGCTGAAGATCGTCGCCGACGAGGCCTACCAGAAGGGCGCGGCGGACTACCGGTCGACGCTCACCAAGATCAAGGCGCAGAACCCGGACCTCGTCCTGATGGTCTCCTACGTCGCCGACGCGATCCTCCTCATGCGGCAGTCGCGCGAGGTGGGGCTGAAGCCGCAGGCGTTCCTCGGCGGCGGCGCAGGGTTCGACACGTCCCAGTTCCAGGGGGAGAAGGACATCTCGACGAACGTCTTCTCGGTGACCCAGTGGACGGCAGACACCGGCTGGCCGGGCGCCGTGGAGTTCGAGAAGCGCTACCAGGCGAAGTACGGGAAGCGCCCCACCTATCACGCCGCGACCGCCTACGCGGCGATGATGATCGTCGGCGACGTCGTGCAGAAGGCGGGCGGCGACCGGAAGAAGATCAAGCAGGCGTTCCAGACCGGCTCGTGGAGCGGCATCATGGGCGACGTGAAGTTCGAGACGTTCGAGGGCTTCACGAACCAGAACCGCCACCAGATGGCGGTCACCCAGTACCAGCACGGGAAGGCGGAGACGGTGTTCCCCGCGAAGTTCGCGAAGGTGAAGCCGGTCTACCCGTTCCCGGGATGGAAGTGATCGAGCCGCATCCGTTCCCGTGACGGATGACCGTGCCCGTGCCGTGACCGGAACCGCCGGTCGCGGTCACGGGCACGGTCGCGCTCGGGGGTCGCGCTCCCGCCAGCGGTCGCCGGCCTCGCGCTCCGAGCCCGCGGCTCGCCACGAAAGTTGCGGTTCTCCACAATGGAACCACAGGATGTGGTCGAGTACGGTGCGCGTGGACGGGCGACGTGCCGGGCGGCCCCTCGCCAGACGGCCGCGCGGGCCGCGGAGGAACACTCGATGACGGTCTTCCTGCAGTCGGTGCTGAGCGGGCTCCTGGTGGGCGGCGTCTACGCGCTCATCGGAATCGGGCTCACCATCATCTTCGGCGTCATGCGGGTCATCAACTTCGCCCACGGCGACCTGCTCATGCTCGGCATGTACGCCACCTGGTTCATCTTCACGAAGACCGGCGTCGACCCGTACGTCGCGCTCCTCGCCACCGCCCCGCTGCTGTTCCTCTGGGGCGCCCTCGTCCAGAAGGTCTTCATCAACCGGGTGCTCAACGCGCTCCCCCAGAACCAGATCCTCCTCACCATCGGGCTCGGCCTCATCATGTCGAACTCGATGATGCTCGTCTTCACCTCCGACTACCGGATCCTGACGACGAGCTACTCCTCGTCGAGCTTCGACGTCCTGGGGCTCTCGGTGTCCCAGCCGCTCCTCTACTCGTTCCTCATCACCTCCGCGATCACCGCGGCCCTCTTCTGGTTCCTCTCGCGCACCGACATCGGCCAGGCGATCCGCGCGACGGCGCAGGACCGCGAGGCTGCCCAGCTCATGGGCATCAACGTCCAGTGGATGGGCATCCTCGCCTTCGGGATCGGCAGCGCCCTCGCGGGCGCCGCCGGCGCGCTCATTGCCCCGACCTACTACATCTACCCGCAGGTCGGCAGCGCGTTCACGCTCAAGGCGTTCGTCATCGTGGTGCTCGGCGGGATGGGGTCCATCGTGGGCGCCACGCTCGGCGGCCTCATCATCGGGATGACCGAGTCGCTCGCGGCCATCTACGTCGCGTCGGGGTTGAAGGAGCTGGTCGTCTTCGTGCTCTTCCTCGCCCTCCTCCTGTTCAGGCCCTCCGGCCTCCTCGGCAAGTCGCGGGCGTAGCGCCCGAGAGGACGAACCCCATGACCATCTCGCTGCCCCGTCTTCCCCGCCCGGCGCACGGCTTCCCCGTGACGGCCGCCGTCCTCTTCGCGGCCGCGGTCATCGCGCTCGCCGTGTTCCCTTCCTTCGTGAAGAAGCCCTACATCCTGCACATGGGGGTCATGCTGTTCCTCGCCATCATCCAGGGGCAGGCGTGGAACGTGATCGGCGGCTACACCGGCCAGTACTCCGTCGGCCACGCCGCCTACTTCGGCGTGGGCGCCTACGCGACGATGATGCTGCTCGAGATCAACAAGATCCCGCCCTGGTGGGGGATCTGGGCCGCGATGGCGGCGGCGGTTCTCCTCTCCGTGATCATCGGCAGCATCACCTTCCGGCTGCGGGGTCCGTACTTCGTGCTCGCGTCGATCTCGGTGGCGGAGATCATCCGGCTGGCGGCGCTCCACTTCAGGGGATTCACCCGCGGCGCCGAGGGCTTCCTGCTCTCGTCGATCCCGCCGCTCCACCTCTTCGGGGCGGAGATCGAGTTCTTCACGAAGAGATCCTTCTATTACGTGGGCCTCCTGCTCGCGGTCGTGACCATCCTCGTGAACTACGGGGTCGAGCACTCCAAGCTCGGCTACTACTTCCAGGCCATCCGCGAGGACCAGGACGCGGCCCACTCGCTCGGGATCAACCTCACGTTCTACAAGAGCGTGGCGCTCGCGATCTCGGCGGCGTTCACCGCGGCGTCCGGCGCGTTCTTCGCGATGTTCGTGAAGTTCATCGACCCGAACATCGCCTTCGGCCTCGACGTCTCGGTGGGGATCGTCCTCATCTGCATCATCGGCGGCATCGGGACGATCCTCGGCCCGGTCGTCGGCGCGATGGTGCTCGTCCCGCTCTCCGAGATCCTCCGGAACCCCCGCGGCCTGGTGCAGGTCGGCGTCGTCTCGGCGGACTCCTCGGTGGTCCGCTTCATCGAGACCTACCTCTCGAACGCCCACCTCCTCGTCTACGGCATCCTCGTCGTGGTCGCGGTCCTGTTCGCGCCGGAGGGGGTGGTCGGCGTGATCCGAAAGACGCTCGCGCGCTCGCGCCGCCGCAGGACGGTCGCCAGCACCGCGACGAGCCCGGCGTAGCACGACGGAGCGCGAACATGGCGATGCTCGACATCCAGCACGTCTCCAAGCACTTCGGCGGCCTCGCGGCCAACTCCGACGTCTCCTTCTCGATGGAGGAGGGGATGATCATGGGCCTCATCGGCCCGAACGGCGCCGGCAAGACGACGCTCTTCAACTGCATCACCGGCTACTACCCGCCGACGAAGGGCGAGGTGGTGTTCAAGGGGACGCGCCTCAACGGCCTTCAGCCGGACCAGGTCTGCCGTCTCGGGATGGTCCGCACCTGGCAGAAGGTGCGCCCGCTCGCGAAGATGACGGTGCTCGACAACGTGATGGTGGGGGCGCTCGCCCGCACCAGCTCCCTGACCGTGGCGCGAGAGATGGCGCACGAGCAGCTGCACGTCGTCCGCCTCGACCACAAGGACGATCACCTCGCCGGCGGCCTGCCCATCGGCGAGCGAAAGAAGCTCGAGGTCGCCCGCGTCCTCGCCACCAAGCCCCAGCTGCTCCTCCTCGACGAGGTGATGGGCGGCCTCAACCCGACCGAGTCCGAGGAGATCATCCTGCTCATCCTCGAGCTCAAGCGGCGCGGCCTCACGCAGATGGTCATCGAGCACGACATGAAGGCCATCATGCGGATCTCCGACCGCATCGTCGTCCTCAACTCCGGCGAGAAGCTCACCGAGGGGAGCCCGCAGGAGGTCGCCAACCACCCCGACGTCATCGCCGCCTATCTCGGCGAGCGGGTCGAGTAGGGAACGCCATGCTCCAGATCCGCAAGCTCAACTTCTCGTACGGCGACCTCCAGGTCCTCTGGGACGTGGACCTCGAGGTGAAGCAAGGCGAGATCGTCACCGTCGTCGGCGCGAACGGCGCCGGCAAGTCGACGATCCTGAAGAACGTCTCGCGCCTCGTCCGCCCGACCTCCGGCCACCTCGCGCTCAACGACGTCGCCCTCGATCGCCTCCAGTCCCACGAGGTGGTCGAGCACGGGATCATCCAGGTGCCCGAGGGGCGCCGGATCTTCCCCGAGATGACGGTCGTCGAGAACCTGCGCATGGGGTCGTTCGTGAAGGCCACGCGCAACGACCGCGAGCGGAACATGGAGCGGGTGTTCGGGCTGTTCCCGCGCCTCGCCGAGCGCAAGACCCAGCTCGGGGGCACGATGTCGGGGGGCGAGCAGCAGATGCTCGCCATCGCGCGCGGCCTCATGGGGAACCCGAAGCTGCTGCTCCTCGACGAGCCATCGCTCGGGCTCTCTCCACTGCTCGTGAAGAACATCTTCGAGATCATCAAGGAGATCAACCGGCAGGGCACGACCATCCTGCTCGTCGAGCAGAACGTGTATCAATCATTGCACATCTCCCATCGGGCCTACGTGCTCGAGACGGGCCGGGTGGTAATGTCCGGGACGGGAGCGGAGCTCCTCGACAACGACCACGTGAGGAAGGCCTTCCTGGGGATCTAGCCATGGCGCAGAAGCTCACCGTCGCGGACTGGATGACGAAGAAGCCGATCACCATCGAGGAGGACGCCTCGGTGATCGAGGCGATCCACCTCCTCAAGGAGAAGAACATCCGCCGGCTTCCCGTCATGAAGAAGGGGAAGCTCGTCGGCCTGGTCACCGAGAAGATGCTGTACGGGTACATGCCGGCCAAGGCGACGAGCCTCGACCAGTGGGAGCTGCACTACCTGCTCTCGCGGACGCCCGTGAAGGCGGCGATGAACCCGAAGCCCCACACCGTCACGCCGGAGACGCCCATCTCCGAGGCGGCCAAGCTCATCCACGACCGCAAGCTCAACGGCATCATCGTCGTGGGCGGCAGGGGCGAGCTGCTCGGCCTGCTCACGACCACGAACGCGCTCGAGGCGCTGATCTGGTTCACGCAGCTCGCGTCGAGGTAGGCGGGCGGCGCTCCGCATCGAACGACTCGGCGCCGGAGGTCAGCGCCGGGGTCGGCCCATCCCCCGCGGTTCCCGGCTGCGTCTGGAAGAACGCGACCGAGCGGCGGAGCTCCTCCGCGCGCCGCGCCAGCTCCTCTGCGGTCGTCGCGAGCTCCTCCGACGCGCCGGCGCTCGCCTGAAGGCCGTGGTGAAGGCTCTGGATCGCGTCATCAGCGCGCGTCAGCGCGAGAGGAACATCTTCCCGGCCGCGAAGAGCCCGACCGCGATCGCGAAGCCGCGCATCCCCGCGGGTGGCAGCCGCTGCGCGAGTCGCGCGCCGAGGAACCCTCCCGCGATGTTGAAAGCCGCCATGAGCACCGCCTGCGGCCAGTAGACCGCGCCCATCACCACGAAGATCACCGCCGCGATCGCGTTGATCATCGTCGAGAACAGCACCTTGAGCGCATTGGCGTGCTGGAGCGAAGACGGCAGGAGGATCCCCATCGCCGCGAGCATCAGGATCCCGATGCCCGCGCCGAAGTAGCCGCCGTAGATCGAGATGAAGAGCTGCGCCACCCAGAGCGCGGCCGGGTGGTTGGCCTTCGGCGCGCGCGCCACGATCCTCTTCAGCTGCCCCTGGAACGCGAGCACGACGCAGGCGAACACGATGAGCCACGGTACGGCGACCGCGAACGTCTTCGCGGGGAGCGCGAGGAGGAGCCAGGCACCGAGGATCCCTCCGAGCAGCGAGGGCACCGAGAGCACGAGGGCGCGGCGCCGCTCCTCCACGATGTGCGTCTTGTAGGCGAACGCGGAGGCGAGCTGGCCGGGGCTCACGCAGAGACAGTTGGTGGCGTTGGCCTGGACGGGCGGCACGCCGGTCGCCATGAGCGCCGGGAACGTGAGCAGCGTGCCACCGCCCGCCACGGCGTTCACGACGCCGGCGCCGGCAGCGGAGGCGGCGAGGATCACCCCATCTGCGATGGTCACGTGCCGTGAGTAGCGCACTACAATGCCGAAATCCATGAACGTGTCGTGCGATCGGGGCGAGATCATCCACGAGGCGGGCCGGCGGCGGCTCTCTCCGGCCCTGCGCGACGGCGCGCCGGCGCTGGTCGCGATGACCGACGGCACGGGGCGCTGCGGCTGGGCCGAGTTCTTCGCCGCGCTCGAGGCGCGGGGGCTGGCGGTCGCCTTCGAGGGAGAGGACGCGGGCCCGGTCAGCCTCGTCGCCCGCGCCGGGGCTGGCGCCCCCCGCCCTTCGCCGGCCGACCGGATCCGGGGCGCCGTCGCGGAGGTCCGCCGCTTCGTGGCGGCGCTGCGTGGCCCCCCAGGGGGCCCCCGAGGTTGAGCGCGGCTTCGCCGCGAGGACGGATTCTCGCCGGCTCCCCGCTTCTTGAACGCCTCCGGCTCGTCGCGCCGCGCCACGCGTACGCGGCCGTCCTCGACGAGCGCGAGCTCGATGCGCCGCCGCGCGGGGCTCGCCGACACGACCTCGACCCGGACCTTGTCGCCGACCCGGAAGGCGCGACCGCTGGCGGGATCGACCAGGGCGTGGAGCACGGGATCGAGCTCGAACATCCCGCCCAGGTCCTCGGTCCGGACGAGCCCCTCGACGAACCAGCGCTCCAGCTCGACGAACAGGCCGAACTCGACCACCGCCGAGACGACCCCGTCGTAGCGCTCCCCCACCTTGTCCTTCATGAACAGGGCCGCGTAGAACGCGGCGATCTCCCGCTCGGCCTCCATCGCGGCCCGCTCGCGCTCGGACGAGAGGATCGCCATCTCGTCGAGCCGCGGCTGCGCCGTGCGGCGGCCCACGTCCCCCTGGCGCCGCTCCCATTCCTCCTTGAGGAGCCGGTGCGTCACCAGGTCCGGGTAGCGGCGGATCGGCGAGGTGAAGTGCAGGTAGTGCTCGGCCGCGAGCCCGTAGTGGCCGATGTTCTCGGTCGCGTACATCGCCTGCATCATCGCGCGCAGCAGGAGCTGGTTGAGCGCGCGCTGCTGGGCGTGCCCCTTGAACCGCTCGAGCAGCTCGTTCAGGGCGCGCGGGTCGGCCGGAAGATCCGGAACGTCGAACCCATGCGTCCGCGCGAGCTCCAGGAACCCCGCGAGCTTCTCCTCGTCCGGCACCCCGTGCACGCGGTAGATGGTCGGGAGCTCCCGCGCGCCGAACCAGCGCGCCACCGCCTCGTTGGCGGCGAGCATGAACTCCTCGACGACGCGATGGGCGCGGTTGCGCGGGCGCTTCTCGATCGAGGCGACCTCGCCCTCGCGTCCGAGCACGATCTTGGCCTCGGGCAGATCGAAGTCGATCGCGCCGCGCCGGCGGCGCATCGCCGTGAGCTTCGTCTGCAGCTCCGCCATGAGCTCGAACGCGGGGCGGAACCGCTCGCGCTGGGGGAGCTTCTCGCCCGCGAGGACGCGCGCCACCTCGGTGTAGGTGCAGCGCGCGGCGCTCCGCATCACGCCCTCGTACACCTCGGCGGCCTTCGTCTCGCCCTTCCCGTCCACGACGAGGTCGGCGACCATGCAGAGCCGGTCCACGTCCGGATTGAGCGAGCAGATGCCGTTCGAGAGCCGCTCGGGCAGCATCGGCAGCACCTGCATCGGGAAGTAGACGCTCGTCGCGCGCCGGCTGGCCTCGTCGTCGAGCGCGGTGCCCGGCCGGACGTAGTGCGCGACGTCCGCGATGGCCACCACGAGCCGGTAGAGCCCCTTCCCCTTGCCGCGGCCCTCCAGCCGCTCGACATGGACGGCGTCGTCGAAGTCGCGCGCGTCCTCGCCGTCGATGGTGACGAGCGGCAGATGCGTGAGGTCGCGGCGGCCGCGCCTGTCCTCGCCGCGCACGTGGTCCGGGACCCCGCGCGCCTCCGCCGTGACCGCCTCGGGGAACACGTCGGCGAACCCCTTCGCGTAGGCCACCTTCAGGACCTCGACGCGCGGCTCGCCGGGCCGGCCGATCGCCTCGACCACGGTGCCGCTGAGCCGGCCCGTTCCGGGGTCGAGCGCGACCTTGACCACCTCGCCGTCCTCCGCCGCGGAGGACTCGGGAACCGGGACGTAGGCGTCGAGCTCGGGATCGGAGGGAACGACGAAGCTCTGGCGGCCGCGCGCGTGGTAGGTCCCGACGAGCAGGCGCCGGCGCCGCTCCACGACCTCGAGGATCCTCCCCGCGGTGCGCCCCCCGCGCGCCGGGACGACTTCGACGCGGACGAGATCACCGTCGAGCGCCTTCGCCGCCTCGTCGGGCGGGACGAAGATGTCGTCGCCCTTGCGGTCGAGCCGTGCGACGAAGCCGAAGCCGTCCCGGTGCTTCTTGAGGGTGCCGAGGAGGCCGGCGCCCTTCGCGGCGCGGCCCGGCGCGCGCCGCACCGGCATCAGCGCGGCCCGGTTCGCCGCGGCGGGGCGTTCCACCACCATGGAGAACCGCTTTCCGTCGCGCAGCAGAACGCCTTCGCGGGCGAGGTCGCGGAGCACCCGCTTCACGTCCGTCCGCTCGCCGGGGTGCAGCCGCGCCCGCTCCATGATCTCGCGGACCGACATGGCCTTTCCGGCCGCGCCGCGGAGCTGCTCGAGGAGCGCCTCGCGGCGCTGGTCCTGTCTGCGGTCTGCCACCCGTACCCCCCATCGCACCGAACGGCCGGAGTGTACCCGGAATCCGTCCAGGCGCCCGTTCCGCGCTATAACCGGAGCGTGCTCGCCCCCGCCGCGGCTCGCTCTCGCATCCTCGTGGCGCTCGCCGATGTGGCACCGCTCTCCGCCGAGCGCGTCCCGCTCGGCGACGCGCTCGGCCGCGCCCTCGGGGAGGACCTCGTCGCCGAGACGGACCTGCCGGCGTTCGACGTGTCCACCATGGATGGCTACGCGCTGCGGGCGTCGGACGCCGCCCGCGCCGGCGCGCGCCTTCCGGTCGCGTTCGAGGTCTTCGCAGGCCACCCCGGGCCCGGGCCGCTTCCGAGGGGAGCCTGCTGCCGGATCTTCACCGGGGCGCCCCTGCCGGACGGCGCCGACGCGGTCGAGCAGCAGGAGCAGGTCCGCCGTGCCGGCCGGGCCGCCATCTTCGGCAGGGCCGCCGAGCGCGGCCGGTTCGTGCGCCGGCGCGGCTCCGACGTGGCGGCGGGGCGGGCGCCGGTCCGGGCCGGCGCACCCGTCGACCCCGGCACCATCGCACTCGCCGCCGGGCTTGGCCGCTCGGAGCTCCTGGTGTACCGGCGACCCAGGGTGATGCTGCTGCCCACCGGCGACGAGCTCGTCCCGATCGGCCGCACGCCGCGACCTGGGCAGATCGTCGAGACGAATGGCCACGCGCTCGCTGCGGCCGCTAGGGATGCAGGCGGGGAGCCGATCATGCTCCCGGCGGCGCGAGATGATGCGGTGGCGCTCAGGACCGCCCTCGGCGCGGTGCGCGGCGCGGACGTGCTCGTGACGATCGGCGGGGTGTCGGTCGGCGCACGTGACCTCGTTCGCGCGGCGCTCGTCGCCGCAGGGGCCAAGCTCGACTTCTGGCGTGTCGCCATCCGGCCCGGCAAGCCATTTGCTTTTGGCCTGTGGGGCCGGACCGCGGTGTTCGGCCTTCCCGGCAACCCCGCCAGCGCCCTCGTGACCTTCGAGCTCTTCGTGCGGCCGGCGCTCCGGGCACTCGCAGGCCTGCCTGGAACTGGACGGCTTCGCGTCCCCGCGCGTCTCGGGACGGCGCAGGTGAAGCCGCGCGGCCTTGAGGTCTACGTCCGGGCGCGGCTGCGGAGGGCGCGCGCCGGGCTCGTCGTCGTACCCATTGCGTCCCAGTCGAGCGGCGATCTGTCGTCTGCCGCGGGCGTCGATGCGCTGGCGGTGCTGCCCGCGGGGAGGTCCCGCCTGGCCCGCGGCGCGCCCGTGGAGGTGATCGTGCTGCGCCCGCCCCACGAAGCGTGAAGGCCACCGTCAGTCGTGGTACGAACGAACGTCCATGGGCCGGATCCGCTGGGACCACCCCGACGCGTTCGACCAGGTTCTTCTGCTCGCCGCTGCAGACGGCCCGGGCCGCCGCGCGCTGCGGGAGGGGATCGATGGCGTCGTCGGCCGCGAGCGCGTGCGCACGCTCGGTCGCTACCCGCGCTACCGGGTCGTCCTCGCCGGGAGCGGCGCCGACGCTCGGCGCCGCGCAGGCCCGTCCGTCACCATCGCAGCGGTCGACCTCGCCATCCCGGGGGGGCCCGGGCTCGAGACCATCCGCGAGCTCCGCGCCTCCCGGCCGGCGCTCGCGATCCTCGCCTTCGGGACCGCGACCCACACCTCCGACGCGATCGCGTCGGTGATGTCGGGCGCCGACTTCTTCCACGAGTGCGGGGCGGAAGTGGCGACCGGGTTCGCCCGCGCGCTCGAGCTGGCGCTCGATCGGCGGCGTCTGACGCACGAGATCGAGCGCACCGAGGCCGAGATGGCCGAGGCCCGCGGCAGACTGGCGCAGCTGTCGGGCGATCTGGTCCAGGCGGTGCCTGGATTCCGGCCGCTCACCACGCGGGAAGACATCCTCCCGTTCCGGGAGGCGGCCCGCCGCTACCTCCTCGCGGCGGCGAAGCTCTTTTTGGGGGACCCGCGCGGCCTCGCGCGGGCGCTCGGGGTCTCGTACTTCGCGCTGCGGCGGCTGCTCGCGCGCTACGACGTACCCTTCCCCGCAGTGAGACCGCGACGCTGACCCGCGGGTGACGTCACCCGACATCGACGCCGTCTCTCCATGAGCTGACGGTCGTTCGCTCACGGGACAACGTCTCGCTGGTGGACCCGGACGAGAAGTGATATTTGTCTTCGTGCGGATGCCGCAACCAGACTTGGCGGAATCCGCAATTGCACCGACAGTCCATCCACGAGGAACCCCATGCCCGGTCTCGCCGACAAGTTCGCCGTGAACCTCAAGAGCGAGCGTCTTCGCCGGAAGTTCTCCCAGGAGGCCCTCGCCGCCAAGGCTGGGCTCTCCGTCTCCTACATCTCGATGCTCGAGCGCGGACAGCGCACCCCGCCGCTCGACACCCTCGAGTCGCTCGCGAAGGCGCTCGCCGTCTCGCCGACGTCGCTCCTGTCCTGACCCGGTCGCCGCGCGGCGCCACGGCCCCGGCGGCGTGCATCCGGGTCCGAGATCGCTTATGTTCCCCGCGTTCTCGGACCCGGACCCGGAAAGGACAACGGAATGGCGCGCATGGTGATGTGCAAGAAGCTCGGCAAGGAGCTGCCGGGCCTCACCTCGAAGCCGTTCGCGAACGAGCTCGGGCAACGGATCTACGACTCCATCTCCCAGGAAGCCTGGAAGATGTGGCTCGAGCATTTCAAGATGGTGCTGAACGAGTTCCGCCTCGCGCCGGCCGATCCCCGCACGAACCAGATCCTGTACCAGCAGGCGGAGCAGTTCTTCTTCGGCGAGGGCGCCCAGCTGCCCGCCCGACTTCCGGCCGCCTCCCGCGAAGGGGTAGCGCAGGGCTGGCGCGCCGTCCTGGCATGCGCGGGACCGGCGACATCCTCCTCGTCTCCACGTACGAGCTCGGCCACGCGCCTCACGGCGTGGCGCTCCCGGCGGCGTTCCTCGAGCGGGCCGGCTACCGCCCGGCCGCCCTCGACCTCGCCGTCGAGCGGCTCGATCCGGAGCGCGTCCGGCGCGCGTCGCTCGTCGCGATCTCCGTCCCGATGCACACCGCGCTTCGCCTGGGGATCGCCGCGGCGGAGCGCATCCGCGCCGTGAACCCGGCCGCGCTCCTCTGCTTCCATGGCCTGTACGCTCCGCTCAACGCCGAGCTCCTCGTCCGCAGCGGCGCCGTCGGCGGTGCTCGGCCCGGAGTGCGAGGAGGAGCTCGTCGCGCTCGCGGGCGCCGTCGAGCGAGGGGAGGATCTCTCGCGGTTCGTCCACCGTGCTCCCGGCGCGCCGCCGCGCCGGGGCGTCTCTCACGTGGTCCCGAGCCGCGCCGGCCTGCCTCCGCTCGACCGGTACGCCGGGCTCGACCCGGGCGACGGCTCGCGCCGCGTCGCCGGGTACGTCGAGGCGACCCGCGGCTGCAAGCACCTGTGCCGGCACTGCCCGGTGGTCCCGGTCTACCGCGGACGGTTCTTCGCCGTTCCGGAGGAGATCGTGCTCGCCGACGTCGCGGCGCAGGTCGCGGCCGGGGCCCAGCACGTCACCTTCGGCGACCCAGACTTCCTGAACGGCCCGGCCCACGCGCTGCGGATCGCCCGGGCTCTCCACGCGCGGTTCCCCGCCCTCACGTTCGACTTCACGGCGAAGGTGGAGCACCTCGTCCGAAACCCGGCGGCCGCGTCGGAGCTGGCGGCCCTCGGCGCAGCGTTCGCGACGACCGCGGTCGAGTCGCTCTCCGACCGGGTCCTCGCGAAGCTCGCGAAGGGCCACAGCCGCGAGGAGGCGCTCCGCGCGTTCGAGCTCTGTGCCGACGCGGGGCTCCCGCTGCGCCCGTCCCTCGTCCCCTTCACGCCCTGGTCCACGCTCGAGGAGTACGTGGAGCTGCTCGAGGTGTTCGAGGCGCGCGGGCTCCTCCCCGCGCTCGATCCGGTTCAGCTCTCGATCCGGCTGCTCGTCCCGCCCGGCTCGCTCCTCGAGGGCGACCCCGAGATCCCGTTCGAGGGGCTCGATCCCGCCGCGCTGACGTGGCGCTGGCGCCATCCCGATCCCCGCATGGACGGACTGCAGACGCGGATCGCCGCCGAGGTGGAGGCCGCCGCGGCGCGCGGGGAGGACCCGCTCGCGACCCTCGCGCGCGTGAAGGTGCTCGCGCTCGCGGAGGCCGGGCTCCCCCACGGCCACGTGCGAACGCTCGCTCCCGACCAGCGCCGGGTCCCGCGGCTGACCGAATCATGGTTCTGTTGAGCGGAGCCCACCGGGGGCCAGTTCGGTTCCCTAGAGTCGTGACCGGGGTCGAGGTCGAGATCGGGGTCGTCACACCGTCGGGAGCGCCGGTCTGATCTCGAACGCAAGCCGCCGGTGCGCCTCGCGGAGTGACGCCTCGACCGCGGCGGGTGACTCCCCCTTCGCGAACAGGAACCCGAGGTACGAGTCGCCCTCCGGCAGCGGCACGACCTCGCGCCCCTCCGGCACCGTGATGACCACGTCCTCGACCCCCGGAACGTCCCGGGCCGCCTCCACGCCGCGGACGCCGTGCAGCACTCCGCGGCGCGGGATGGGCAGCATCATGACGCCGGAGGCGCGCGCCTCGCGACGGATCCCTTCCAGCGGGAGCCCCATCGCGTGCGCGACGAGCACCTCCTCGAGCGTGAGCCCGGCGCCGAAGCGCAGGGTCCGCGAGCAGAGGCCGCCGATGGATCGCGCGGCGACCTCGAGGACCACCGGCCCGCTCGGCGGCAGACGCAGCTCGGCGTGCACCGGCCCCTCGACGAGGCCGAGGGCGCGGGCGCCCGCGGCGGCCGCCGCCTCGATCGCTCCGAGCACGTCGGGCGGGTGGCGCGACGGCGTGACGTAGATCGTCTCCTCGAAGAACGGGCCGTCGAGCGGGATCCGGCTTGTCGAACAGCGCGAGCACCTCGAGCCGCCCGCCGCGCAGGAGCCCCTCGACGCGCCACCTCCGCGCCGGGGACGAAGGCCTCGACCAGGACCGCGCCCGCGGCGTCCTCCTCGCGTGCTCGCCGCTCGGCGGCGGTGTCGTGGAGGAGCCGCGCGATGCGCCGCCAGGCGGCGGCGAAGCCGGCCGGATCGTCTGCGCGGATGACGCCGCGGCTCGCCGAGAAGATGAGCGGCTTCAGCACGCACGGGTACGCAGTGTCGCGGCGCCGCCGCCTCGAGGTCGTCGTCCAGCGAGAAGAGGTGGAAGTCGGGGACCGGCACGCCCGCACTGCGCAGGGCGACGCGCATCGCGTGCTTGTTCGCGGCGCGGCGAGCGGCGTCGGGCGGGTTGTGCGGCAGCCCCAGCCGCTCGGCCGCCAGCGCGGCGATCACCGCGGTCGGGTCGCTCGTCGGCACGATCCCGCGGATCGGGCGCGAGCGCGCCGCCTCCGCGATCTGCTCGGCCGCGCGAGACGGTCGCCGGTAGTCGAGCGAGAGGAGGTCCGGCTCCTCTCCGTAGAAATCCTCGATCTTGTGACAGCGGTCGCTCCCCACGACGAGGGGGACCTCGAGCCGCCGCGTCGCGGCCCGGAAGTCGTCGAGCCGGTAGCTCGCCGTCGGCACGAGGAGGAGCAGCTCGCCGCGAGGATCGTCCATGGGCCGAGCTGTTATGCGCAGGCGCCGGGGCGGACGCAAGCCGGGCCGCCGCGCAGGGCCACGGTTAACTTCGCCGGGGCTCGGGGGTCTCAAGGG
This sequence comes from uncultured delta proteobacterium, assembly GCA_963721145.1. Taxonomy (GTDB): domain Bacteria; phylum Myxococcota; class Myxococcia; order Myxococcales; family Anaeromyxobacteraceae; genus Anaeromyxobacter. Next base: position 596,235 of record CAVRIC010000003.1, read on the forward strand.
GGACCTGGATCCGGTTGACTCGGCTGCCGCGGTGGAATAGATGCCACAGCAAATGTTGCGTGAACAAGAAGAACACGTGGGCATGCTGGTGGCCGCGGTCCGCCGCCGGATGCGCCAGGTGGTCCACGCCACCGCGCGCGGCCACCGACTGGCGCCGCAGCAGTTCTGGATGCTGCTCGGGATCCACGAGGCGGGCCCGATCTCGCTGGGCGGGCTGGCCGAGCGGATCCGGATGGACCCGCCCACCGCCTCGCGCGTCGTCGCCTCGCTGACGCGGCGGCGGCTCGTCCGGATGGCCGAGGACCCGGCCGACCGCCGCCGGCTCCTCATCGAGGCGACGGCGGAGGGGGCGGACCTCGCCGCACGGCTGCGGCCGCTCGCGCGCGAGGTGCGGGACGCGCTGGTCGCCGGCTTCAGCCCCGCGGAGCTGGCCGGGCTGCGCGCGTCGCTCCGGCGGATCCTCGCCAACCTCGACGAGTTCGACGCCCGCCGGGCGCGGCGTCCAGCCCGCGTCGCGGCAGGACGGGAGGAGCGTTCATGAAGCCCGCCGAGCGCATCACCGACGAGCCCCGACCGACCCCGATCCGCAGGCGGCGGACCCGCACGATCGCCATCGTCGCGGGCGTGGTGGTGGCCCTCGCCCTCGCGGCGATCGGCATCCGCGCGGCGCGAAAGCCGGCCGCGCCGAAGTACGAGACCGCCAAGGTCGACCGGGGCCGGATCGTCGCCAAGGTGACCGCCACCGGCACGCTCTCGGCGCTCGTCACCGTGCAGGTCGGCAGCCAGGTCTCCGGGCGGATCCAGCGGCTCTACGCCGACTTCAACTGCCCCGGTGAAGAAGGGGCAGCTCATCGCCAAGATCGACCCGCAGCTCTTCCAGGCCGCGCTCGAGCAGGCGCGCGCCAACCTACGTCGCCGCCAAGGCAGACCTCACCAAGGCCAAGGTCCAGGCCGCCGACGCGCAGCGGCAGCTCGCGCGGACCCGCAGCGCTCGCCGAGCGGAAGCTCATCGCGCAGGCCGACCTCGACACCGCGCAGGCCAACGCCGACGCCGCCCAGGCGGCGGTCGAATGCGGCCGCCGAGGGCACGGTCGCCCAGGCGCGCGCCGCGCTCCACCAGGCCGAGGTGAACCTCGCCTACACGACCATCGTCTCGCCCATCGACGGCGACGGTCATCTCGCGCAACGTCGACGTCGGCCAGACCGTCGCCGCCTCGCTCCAGGCGCCCACCGCTCTTCGTCATCGCCGAGGACCTGCGCCAAGATGCAGGTCGACACCAGCGTGGCCGAGGCCGACATCGGCAAGCTCGCGGCCGGCATGGAGGCGACCTTCACGGTCGACGCCTACCCGGCGGAGCGCTTCCAGGGGACGGTGCGCCAGATCCGCAACGCGCCGCAGACGGTGCAGAACGTCGTCACCTACGACGCGGTCATCGACGTCGAGAACCCCGAGCTCAAGCTGCGGCCCGGCATGACCGCGAACGTGACCTTCGTCTACGCCGAGCGCCCGGACGTCCTGCGCGTCCCCAACGCCGCGCTGCGCTTCCGGCCGCCGGCCGACCTGCTCGCGGCCGACCGACGCGGCGGAACTGGCGCGACCGGCGCGACCGCCGGCAACGCCTCCGGCCCGCGCCCCGACGCGGCGGGCACGCCTAACGGCGGGCGGCGCGGCGATGCGGCGTCCGGCGGCAGTGGGCGTCCGGCCGGCGGCGGCACTCCGCGCGAGCCGGATCGCCGGACGGTCTGGGTCCTCCGCGACGGCGCGCCCACGCCTGTCCGCATCCGGACGGGCATCTCCGACGGCAGCCACGACCGAGGTGCTCGAGGGCGACCTGCGCGAGGGCGACCTCGCCATCACCGACGCCTCGGGCGGCGCTGGCGCCAAACCGGCCGGGGGCGGCCCTCCGGGCGGCGCCATGCGACGGATCCTCTAGGTCGGACATGGCGCGCCATCTCATCGAGCTCGACGACGTCGCGAAGATCTACCGCATGGGCGACGTCGAGGTGCACGCGCTCCGCGGCGTGACGCTCACCATCGACGAGGGCGAGTTCGTCGCCATCATGGGCGCGTCGGGCTCGGGCAAGTCGACGCTGATGAACATCATCGGCTGCCTCGACCGGCCGACCGCCGGCTCGTACCTGCTCGCGGGCGAGGACGTCTCGCGGCTCGACCGCGACGCGCTCGCCGCGATGCGCAACCGGACGCTCGGCTTCGTCTTCCAGAGCTTCAACCTGCTCTCGCGCACGAGCGCGCTCGAGAACGTCGAGCTGCCGCTCGTCTACGCCGGCGTTCCCGCCCGCGAGCGCCACGCGCGCGCGCGCGAGGCGCTCGCGCGCGTCGGCCTCGGCGACCGCGTCGACCACCACCCGAACCAGCTCTCCGGCGGCCAGCAGCAGCGCGTCGCCATCGCGCGCGCGCTCGTAACGCGAGCCGCGGCTGCATCCTCGCCGACGAGCCGACCGGCAACCTCGACTCGCGCACGCAGCGTCGAGGTCATGGCGCTGTTCCAGGAGCTCGGGCGGGGCGGCATCACGGTCGTGCTCGTCACGCACGAGCCGGACATCGCCGCGTACGCCGCGCGGGTCATCGTGCTGCGCGACGGGCTCGTCCAGAGCGACGAGCGCCGGGTGCCGCGGAGCGCGCGTCCAGCCCCCGCCGTCGAGGAGGCGGTGCCATGAACGTGCTCGAGACGCTTCGCGTCGCCGCCGCGCGCGCTCTCCGCAACAAGATGCGCTCGTTCCTCACGACGCTCGGCATCGTCATCGGCGTCTCCGCCGTCATCGCGATGGTGGCCATCGGCGAGGGCGCGAAGGCGCGGGTCGAGGACGCCTTCGCGTCGATGGGCACGAACCTGCTCATCGTCCTCCCCGGCACCACCACGCGGCGGCGGCGCGTTCGGCGGCTTCGGCTCGATGCCGACGCTCACCTGGGACGACCTGCGGGCGATCCGGACCGAGGTGCCGTCGGTCCGCGCCGCGGCGCCGCAGCTCCGCGACGACGGCGCAGGTCCTCACCGAGGACCAGAACTGGACCACGACCGTCACCGGCACGACCCCCGAGTACTTCGACATCCGGAACTGGCCGCTCGCGTCCGGCGCGGCCTTCACGGCCTCGGACGTCGACGGCGGCACCAAGGTCGCCGTGCTCGGCCAGACCGTCGTCCGACAAGCTCTTCGGCCCGGGCGCCGACCCGGTCGGCCACAGCATCCGCATCAAGAACATCCCGTTCCAGGTCGTCGGCGTGCTCGCGCCGAAGGGCCAGTCGCCGATGGGGCAGGACTACGACGACGCCGTGTTCGTCCCGCAGTCCACGTTCCAGGCGAAGATCCAGGGCGGGCTCCAGAAGTTCATCGTCGGGGGCGATCATCGTCGGCGCGCAGCCGGGCCAGACCGTCCGCGCGCGAGCGGCAGATCGGCGCGCTGCTGCGCGACCGCCACCGCATCCCGGCGGGCGGCGACGACGACTTCTCGATCCGCAACCTCACCGAGATGGCCGAGCGCCCAGCAGCAGGGCGCGAGCACGATGACCACGCTGCTCGCCGCGATCGCCGCGGTGTCGCTGCTCGTCGGCGGCATCGGGATCATGAACATCATGCTCGTCAGCGTCACCGAGCGGACGCGCGAGATCGGGATCCGCATGGCGGTCGGGGCGCGGCCGCGCGACATCCTCGCGCAGTTCCTCGTCGAGGCGCTGACGCTCGCCGTCGCGGGCGGGCGCATCGGCGTCGCGCTCGGCGTCGTCGCCGCGCAGCGGCTCGCCGCCCAGTTCGGCTGGCCGATGCTGATCCGCCCCGACATCATCGTCGTCTCCGGTCGTCTTCAGCGCGGTCGTCGGCGTCGTCTTCGGCCTCTACCCCGCCCGCAAGGCCTCGCAGCTCGATCCCATCGAGGCGCTGAGGTACGAGTGATGCGCACCTTCCTCGCCGTCGCCCTCCTCGTCGCAGCGCCGTCCGCCCTCGCCGAAGCGCCCGTCCCTGCCCCCGCCCCTGCGACCCCGCGCGTCCTCGGCCTGGACGAGGCGCTCCAGATCGGCCTCTCGCGCCAGCCCCAGCTCCGGCAGGCGCAGGCGAGCACCGAGGCGAGCCGCGCCCGCGTCGACCAGGCCCTCGCGCCGCTGCTGCCGCAGGTCTCCGGAACGGCGAGCTGGCAGCGCAGCACTTCCGAGGAGCGCGCCTCTCTCGCCGGGATCGGGGTGGGGTCGAGCTCCGGAGCGCGCGATCTGTACAGCGTCGGCGCGACGGGGAAGCTGCTGGTGTGGGACTTCGGCCAGACCTCCGGCCGCTGGCGGGCGGCGCAGGCGCTCGCCGCCGGGCAGTCGCAATCGGAGCGCGCCACACGCGCCGGCGTGGCCCTGGGGATCCGGACCACCTACTTCGACGCGGTCGCGGCGAAGGCGCTCGCCGCGGTGGCGCGCGACACGCTCGACAACACGCAGCGCCACCTCGAGCAAGTGCGGGCGTTCGTGGAGGTGGGCACGCGCCCTCCGGTCGATCTCGCGCAGGAGCGGACGAACGTGGCGAACGCGCGGGTGCGGCTCATCCAGGCGGAGAACACGTACGCCACGGCGCGGGTGCAGGTGGAGCAGGCGATCGGCGCGAGCGATCTCGGACCATGGGAGATCGCGGACGAGTCGCTGCCGCCCGTCCCGGGCGAGGAGGCTGCTCCGGAGGCGCTCCTCGCCGAGGCGCTCGCGGCGCGCCCCGAGCTCGCGGCGGTCTCCGAGCAGCTCCGCGGTCAGGAGCTGACCGTCCGCGCGCTCCAGGGCGGATATGGCCCGAGCGTGGGCGTGTCCGCCGGCCCGACCTGGGCCGGGGACGCGCCCTCCGACCTCTCCTACGGCTGGAACACCGCCCTCACGCTCACCTGGCCGCTGTTCCAGGGAGGCGCGACGCGCGCGCAGGTGCGCGAGGCGCGCGCGAACGCGACGGCGATCGATGCGCAGGTCGAGCAGCTCCGCCAGTCGGTGCGGCTCGAGCTGGAGCAGGCGCGGCTCGGCGTGCGCGCCGCGCAGGCGACGCTCGGCGCCGCGCAGGAGGCGGCGCAGGCGGCGGGCGAGCGGCTCACGCTCGCCGAGGGGCGCTACCAGACCGGGGTCGGAAGCCTCCTCGAGCTCGCCGACGCCCAGCTCGCCCTCACCACCGCGCTCGGCCAGCGCGTGCAGTCGGAGTTTCAGCTCGCCACGGCGCGGTCGCAGCTCTTGAAGGCGCTGGGCCGGGAGTGACGAAATGCAGTGGGCGGCCAGCTCTCGCCGGCCGCCGCCCGTTCTCCCCGTCCGAGGTCGAGGGCGGTGGGTGCGCCGAGGAGCACATGGGCCGGCGGGCCGAGCCACCGTCCCTCGGCCCCCCGTTCGGCCGGCCGCGCACATGCACGGGCCCGGTCCTCTGGCCGGGATTACAGGTCGCGGCGACCGCGCTCGGCGGGGCGCGCGAGAAGGAGCCAGCATGCACGTGGACACGAGGTTCCGGGTCGCGGTCGCGACGTTCGGGGCGGCATTCGGGCTCGGGGCGGCCGCCGTATTGGCGAGCGCTGCGCACGCGTCGGCGCAGGTCCCGCAGGTCGCGCACGGGAGCGGATCCGGTCCACCCGCCGCGGCGGGCGGCGCGGCCGAGGAGATCCTGCAGCGCTCGAGGGAGTACCGCGCCTGGCGGAAGTTCGCGGAGTACGCGACGGCTGCGAAGCGATCCAAGGCGCACACCGGCAACTACGTGGTCGCCTGGTACAACGACGCCGCGGCAGCGGCGGCGAAGGCGGGCACGCAGCAGTTCCCGGACGGCAGCATCATCGTGAAGGAGAACCGGCTCACCCCCGACGGCCCGCCCGCCTCGCTGTCCGTCATGGCGAAGCGAGCAGGAAGCTGGTTCTGGATCAGCGCGACTCCCGACTGGAAGGTCTTCACCGCGGACGGGAAGCCGCTCGCCGGAGACGTCGGACGCTGCGCCGGCTGCCACCTGGAAGCGGACCGGGACATGGTCTACTCGAAGTGATGGACCCGTTCGCTCCCATCCGCGCCACCACGCTGCATCCCGCGCTCGTGCACTTCACGCTGGGCGTCGTCCCGGTGATCCTGCTCGCCTACGGGATCGCGGTCGCCCGCGGATCGGAGCGGTGGCGATTCGCCGGCGACGTCGCGCTCTGGGTCGGCGCGGCCTCGACGCTCGCGACGGTGGCCTCCGGCCTCGTCGCGAACGCGCTCGTCCCCTGGCCGGGCGGCACCGCGACGTGGCGCTGGATGCACCTCGCCGCGGGGGTGGCGAGCGCGGTCGTCTTCCTCGGGATCGCCGTCGCCCGGCTGAAGGCGTTCCGCCGGGGCGCGCCCGCCGGCCGCGGCACGCTCGCCGCCGCCGTCGCGCTCTCGGCCATGCTCGGCTTCACCGGGTGGATAGGGGGCGAGGTGCTCGTGTTCCACTCGGGGATCGCGGTCGCCGCCGCCGGGCACGGCGCCCTCGCGCCGACCGTCTCCCGCGCCCGGACGCCGCCGCGCGACCTCGTGGAAGCGATGGGCCGGATCCGCGGGGCGTGGGCGGAGGCGACCACCGCGTACGACCGGATGCTGGTGCATCACCCGACCGCGGAAGGCTACGCCCGCGTGGCGAGCGCGGCGCGCGACCTCAGGCCGCTCGCGGAGTGGCTCGAGACCGCCGGACCGAAGGAGGCCGCCCGGAAGGGCGGGCCCGAGCTCGCGGCCATCATGGAGCAGCTGGCTGGAATCCTGCGCCGGCGCGTCGAGGCGCTGGAGCAGGCGGCGGCGGCGGCGCGCTGGACCGAGGTCACGCAGGCGCTCGGCGCGGTGACGAGCACGTGCGCCGGGTGCCACGCGGCGGCGCGCTGGAAGAACGATCCTCGGCACGGAGCGGACGGCCCGCGCTGACCTCGCGGGGTTACCGAGGGTGGGCACACGCACAGTGTTCGCTCGAACGAGCCCCGTGTCTCCATCTCGAAGTCAGCAACGGCCTGTGCACACGAGCGACCCCCGCGAACGAGTCAGGCGCGCGAAACGCGACGAACCCCTTGAAGTGCATTGAACGCATTGTGCCGATCAGTGAAACTATGGGAGGCCGTACCGAGAGCACGGCCTCGATCGCCGGGGGGCTCTCGACAACTCGCAGACGCGGGCTCCGGAATGTTTGCCGCAGCCGCGTTTGACCACGGAGAACGAGATGAAAGGCATCATCGACGTCCCGGGCATCGGGACCACACTCCAGCCGGGCACCCGCCAACCGCGCCGGATGCTGGACGACGTCGTCGCGACCAGCAACACGGTGCTGTGCATCGTGGCCGGCGAGGGCGGGGAAGCGGACGCCGCGAGCATCCAGGCTGAGAGCCTCGCGAGCAAGGCGGGTTGCGAGCCCGTACAGGTCGTGCGCGTCCGGGACGAGCGGGTCCTCTCCCCCGCAGAAGCGGGCTGGAGGCGGGCGGGCGACAAGCTCGTGACCCTCCTCACCTTCGACCGGAGGATCTCCTCCAGGCTGAGCGCGACCGAAGCTGCCGATGCGGGCGATTTCCTGATCGCGATGACGGACGCAATCGCGGGGAGGACGCGATGATCGGGAGTGCGGCGGGGTGCCTCGCCGCGCTCCTCGGCGTCGCGGTCCCGATAGCGCCGCAGGCCGCGGAGGACAGGCCGCGCCTCGTCACGATCTCCGAGCGCACGGAGGACGGGAAGCTCGTCCCCTACCCGGAGTCGTCCGTCGTCGATCTCGACGTCAACAGCTCGGTCGTCGTCCACCTCTCGCAGGAAGCGCTCGGCGCGCTCTCGCGCGGCCACCCTGGTGCGAGCGGCGACCGTTCGGACCTCGTGCGTCGCCTCTCGGCCCTCACCGCGCTGCAGGAGAAGGTCAATGCCGCGGCCCGCGGCGTCGTCGAGCAGGCGCGGGTGCGGGCGGCCGCCGACGAGAAGGGGATCTCGCTCGCGGGAGAGTCCCTCAAGGCGTACCAGGAGGCGTATGCGGCGCTCGCGGACGCGTATCGCGGTGTGCAGGCGTACATGGGCAAGCCGCAGTACGCCGCCCTCGTCGCCGCTTCGGCGGACCCCGTGCTCGCCTCCGCGCGGTTCCTCGCGCAGGAGCACCAGGAGCTCCAGGAGCAGATCCGGGAGGACCTCGAGGGCGCGCGGACGCGCGTCCTGACGCTCACCGCGCTCGTCGGCGATCCCCCGCGCCAGGTCCACGTCCCCGGGTACGACGACCTGTCGCCGGGTGCCCCGCGCCTCGTCCAGAAGACGCGCTTCACGTTCGACGAGAGCTTCCAGGAGGAATACTCCGCCGCGAAGGCGCTCGCGCGCCATGCTGCTGACTGGAACCAGCTCCGCGCCGCCGCGCTCGACGCGGTTCGACGGAAGCTGAACGAGCTCCACGATCAGCTGAGATCGTTCGCAGCGGACGCGAAGACCCTCGTCACGCAGTCCGAGAGCGATTCCGCAGCGGCGATCAGGGCGGCGGTGGCGGACCTGAAGAAAGCGGCCGACAAGCTTCAGAAGGCCTTCGACGTCGCCGGTCCGGCCCTGAAGGCCGCCGCCCAGCCCCCATCGGGCGCGGACCCGGCCGAGCTCCTCGCGAACGCCGTCGGTGCGCTCCAGGGGATCGCACCCGACGCGAAGGCGGCGGCGGACCTGCTGGTCTCCGCGTTCCAGAGGCTCGATGCCGCGAAGGCGTCCTTCGCGAAGGACGCCGAGAAGCTCGCGAACGGCGTCGCGCAGCTCGCGTCGCGCGCGCTGGGCTCGAAGATCGCCGCTACCCCGCAGCTCGCGACACTGAAGGTCACGATTGCCGAGGCGCGCGACACGGAGATCTCGCTTCTGACGACGGAGCGCCGCGACGGAGACGTCCTCACGATCTCCGCGCGGGTGCTGGACGGCGACGGCGAGGACGCTCGCGCCATCGCGGGGGGCGAGGCGACGACACACCTGCGGGTGCGCTCGCGCGGCATCGTGGCGGACACGGGGGCGGTGGTGCTCTTCACGCGGCCGATCCGCCACGACCCGGGACCGTTCGTTCCCGCGGCCGGGGCCTACGCCGTCTTCCGGTTCAAGGGCTGGCGCTCGCCGGGCCAGGCGAACTCCAACTTCTGGAGCCAATTCGCACCGGGTCTCGGCGTGAGCGCGGTCGCGATCCCCAGATCGTCCGACGGCGCCACGGAGATCGCGTGGCTCGGCACGTTCCACGTGTTCGGCGACATCCTCCAGGCATCGCTCGGGACGACCGGCGACGCAGCGCCGGTGTGGGGGATCGGGCTCGGGCTGCACCGGATCGCCGGGCTGGGGAAGTATTTCCAGTAGTCGAATTCCCTGGATTCCTGAGACGCCTCACCGAGCGGGCCGACGCCCTTGCGTCCGGCGGTTGAGCGGACTCATCCGGCGAGCGGAGGGCGAGCGGGAGCGCCGATAAAACGACCAGGGCGGGGCGGACGACGGTCGAGTCACGCGTTTCCTCCCTGATGGTCCGGCTCAGGATGGAGAGACGAGCCGTGCGGGGGATGTGACGCGCCCGGGTGCCGACGACCCCGCCGCGCGAGCATCCGCGCTTCCGCTCGTGCGGCGCGGAGGGCCATGAGACGGCGTCCCACCGGAGCGGGGAGGAGCGTTCGCGTGCTTCAGCGCGCTCCGGCGCGTCGCGCCGCCGTCCTCCGATCAGGCTGTGCGCGCTGCCGGTCCCGGCGTTCCCGCGACCGGTCGACCGGAACGGCCGCGGCGCGCGCCCCCTCCGTGCGACGTTTGCGGGACGAGCTCACGCTTCCGTCCCGAGCTTGCGGTTACGGAGATCTCATGTCGATCGGCAGGAAGATCGTGGCGCTGGTGGCCGTGCTCGTGGTCTTCGCGGCGCTCACCGCCACCGGATACCACCTGCTCGTCGGGCGGGTCCGCGACATGGCCACGCAGCAGACGTCCGAGATGCTGCTGCAGGACTACCGGAACGAGCTGAAGGACCTCGTGGACGCGATGGCTCCGACCCTGGCGGCCGCGATCGAGGGCGTGCCGGACGAGCGCGACAGGCACCGGATCTTCACGGCGCTCGTGAAGAACGCGCGCTTCTTCCCCGACCACTCCGGCTACTACTTCATCTACAAGGCGGGCGGCACCGTGTTCGTGCTGCCGACCTTGCCGGACCTCGAGGGACAGAACATCATCACGAAGGTGGACTCGGAAGGCACCCCGTTCATCCGCAAGCTCGACCAGGTGGCGCAGGCCGGCGGCGGGTACGTCGAGTACCGGTTCGACAAGCCCGGTCAAGGCGTGCTCCCGAAGATCTCCTACGCCCGCATGATCCCCGGCACGAGCTTCTGGGTCGGCACCGGGGTGTACGTCGACGACGTCGACCGGCGGAAGGCGCGCGTTCTCGGGGACATTCGCGACGCGACTTCCGCGTTCCTCTGGAGGCTCTACCTCGTCATGGGAAACGCGTTCCTCGTGATCGTGATCCCGCTCGTCGTGTTCCTCGTCGCGTCGATCATCCGGCCGCTGCGGCAGTTGACGGTGGTCGCGGACAGCTACAGCCAGGGCGAGCTCGACCTCGAGGTCCCGGGCCTCAAGCGCCGCGACGAGATCGGCGAGCTGGCGCGGGCGCTCGCTCGGCTCGGCACGTCGATGAAGAAGGCGATGAAGATGCTGAAGCTCGACGCGTGACGACGCCCTGATCCAACGATCGCCTCAGTCGGTCCGGTCACCGACGAGCTCCGTGAACGATCTCCAATCCAGACGACGAGCGCGCACGCTTGGCGCCGGGGCATTCGAGAGACGGAGGATGAAATAGGGCACCAGATGGGCCGGAACTCCAAAGAGCGCGCGCAGCTCCTCTCCGAGCGACAGGACCTCTTCTCTTTCGCTCGCGCTGAATCCGACTCCGTTCGCGTAGACCGCACGAAGCAAGAAGAAGGGGAGCACCGCCCACGGCTGTACTCCGAGACGGAGATGCTCGGCGGTGAGCCACAGGCGCTGAAGGACCCGGCCAGCGGTGATGAACGACGAATTACAGGGGTTCTCGAGCGGCCCCGGCAACGCAAGCACGCAGATGTGCGAGCTTTGCAGGATCAACTTCCTCGAGAGGAGCTCGAGGAGGAGCTTCGGGACGAATCGACTGACGAAGAAGTACGAGCGCATCAGCTTGAGGACGAGGAGGATCGGTGTCGGGAGCTCGAGACTCTTGGCGTCGATGCCGTCGCGCGACGCATCCGCGGCTTCTGCAGTCCATCGCAGCTCGGAGAACATCTGATCGTGAAGCTCACGGTTGAGCATGCGCAACCGATCCGCCCGTCCGAGGAGCCGAGCCGCCGCCCGACGATCGGCCTCCGTGCTCACGAAAGACGCGCGATGGCCGCCGTCCAAGGAGGAGACGGCGGCGCCGAGCTCGTCGATCTGATGCGGCGGAATCGGATCGCCCCGGTGTGAGTGGCGGTTGGTGCAACGCGTCCGAATACACGGATGGAGTGGATCGGCTTTCGAAGGCGAAGTCCGTCCCCGAAACGAGAACCGCACGATCAGTTGCGCGGGATCCTCTTCGTCCTGGATGGCGACGTCGTGGACCAGTCCGAGACGATTCGCGGCGATCGTGACGTTCTCCGTGAACGAACCGAGCGCCACGAGGGAAGCATAGCGGTTGACGTCGATGAGACTGTTCGCGCGCGAGGGATCGAGGAACAGCTCCACCGAGCTCGAGGTGGCGCGCGCACGCCACGGTTGGACGTTTCCTCCGGACGGCGCCATGGCTCCGAGCTCCAGCAGCTCTCGAAGATCTTCCGTGCGCAACACGCCGGAGCCGTCGAAGGTCTCGGGAGCGTACGCCTGGGGCTGGACCGAAGGAGTCATCTGCGAAGAAGTATCGACCGCAACCATTCCGGACAAAGCACCGTTCAATGAAGAAGGCTCAGGAAGCGGAGCGTTCGGGCGTAGAAGCCGCTGAGCCACGCCGGCCAGAGTCGTTGCGAGGTGATGCTGTCGTACGGAAAATGATCGCCGTACAGCCGCGTGCGCTTGAAGTGGGCCACCCGAGCGTCGTGGTCCGCGTCTCTTTGGCCTGTTTGCGACAGGACTGCCCGCGCGGCCCTGCGAATTGCCCCAGGCAAGAGACGCTCCAGTTGCTCGGCAGAATGTGTGCTCACCAGCCAGCGGCTGATCCTCGGGCGAACGATGGTGGGGGTGCTTCGCTCGGCCGGCAATGCGGCCAACCGCGCAACCAGATCGGTCAGCCCACCTACAGCATAAGGATCGGCGATCGGTAGTGCGTACCACTCGAGGAGCGCATCGATCCGCTTCACGTTCTTCTCGAGCATGTGCGTGAGGTATGCGCCCGGCATCACCACTTTCAGTCGCTCACCGAGCATCCCGCCCAGCTCTCGCACGGCACGTCTTTTCATCTCCGCGTGCGTGCGAAGGAGCGGATCTCGTACGCTCTCATGTGTCACGATGCCGCTGAAGTAGAAGACTGGCGCGGTCGGCTCGAGGTGCGCCATCAGCCCTTCGACGCACCTCTTCGGCGAACGGATGTTCAAGGCTTCCATCAGGTCGCAGACCTTCGGATCGCTCTCGACGTCCGGATCCAGGAACCCGGTGCCGTTGACGAGGATGAGGGAGGCGATCCGTCCACCCTCCTTTGCGAGCACCTCCTCGATCCCGTCGATGAGCTCGTCCACCTGTGCCGTATCGCCGAGATCCGCGCGGAGATGAGTGAACCGAGACTGTTGCTCGCTCGTGAAGGTCGACCAACCCGTGACCCGTTCCGTGGGCCGCCGCGAAACTCCGATGACTCTGTCCACGTTCGCACGGCGAAGAAGATGGTGGAGCACGGCGTTTCCCAAGCCTTCGCCGTCTCCCGTGACGATGACATGCCGCTTCATTCTGATCTCCGATGCCTCGAGCTTCCGCGAGGACGAGGATGTCGTCAGGTGACGAAACCTTTGATCGCTCATCCCTGACGACCTCGTCGCCCGGCTCGCGACGCTGGTCCCGCCGGAAGGTCGAGGCGAATCGTACCACCGCCCGCCGCCCGCCCGTGGCCGAGCCACCCGCCTGCGCAGCCGCGCCGGTGTCCGCATCGCAACAGCAAGAGGCCGACACGCGGTAGCGCCGAGGGCCCCCGCCCGCCCGAAGCTGCCGCGTCCCCTGGGGCCGATCTCCTGAAGAAGGTCTTCGCCGTCGACGTCCGACGAAAGAAAAAGACGGCTGGGATCGCTCCCAACCGCCTTGAGTCTGCTGTGCTTCGTTACTGGTGGACCCGACCGGGATCGAACCGGTGACCTCCTGAATGCCATTCAGGCGCGCTCCCAGCTGCGCCACGGGCCCAGACTCTTCTTCGTCCTACGTCGTGCTCGGCTCCTCGTTCTGCAGCGCCTCGAGGTCCCTCTCCTGCGCCTCGAGCCGCGCCTCCAGCTCCTTCGCCCGCTGAACCAGCGGCGCCAGCTCCGCGGGCACCTCCATCCGTCCGGCCCGGACCAGCGCGCGCCAGCGCTCGCCGACGTCCCTCAGCACCGCATCCAGCTCCCGCCGCGTCGCCGTGCGATCGAGCTTCCGCTTCCCGATGAGGGATCGTTGGACGAGCCGATCCCGGATGAGTTCGAGGAGCTTCACCGCCGCCGTTCCGAGCAACCCGCGCGGCCGGAAGCGCCGCGAGGGAGTCGAGTCATTAGCGCAGCGGCGCGCCGCCCGTCAAGGCTCTCGCCTTCTACGCGGAGGACACTCGCGCTTCGCGCTCGCGCCCCCCGGGCCCCCGCTCGCTCCGGGGCAGCCTCATCCGGCTGCCCCTGCGCTCGCTGCGCGGCGAGGCCCGCCTACTTCTTGGAGGCCTTCGCGGCCGCCTTCTGCCGCTTCTTGCGAGCCTTCCACTTCTGGCGCCGGGTGCTCTTCACGCGGATGTGCTTGCTCTTCGACTTGGCCATCGGTGTTCCTTCTCGACGGGGGAACCTCGGCTCCCCCCAGCTGGAGACGGCCCCTCTATAGCACGGCCTCGGCCCGGCGCGAGCCGCTCACGCCTTCTTCGGCTCCTCCGGCCGCTCCGGGGGGCGGTTGGGCTCGCCGGGCTTCATCTCGGGCGGCTTCTTCTGCTCGCGCCCCTTGCGCCCGGCGGCCAGGTGGCGCGTGGCGATGTCCTGCCACGCCCGCGCGAGGTCCTTCACGTCCCCGAGCGGCAGCGCCTTGCAGACGTTGCCGTTGGCGCCATCCATGTCCCGCGCCATGCAGAGCGAGTTGAGGATCGCTTCCTCGGTCGCGTCGATGCACGCCTCGTAGAGGGGATCGAGGCGCGGGTCGAGCAGGATCTTCATCCGGTACACCATCTTCCGCGTCTCGCGCGGCACCTGGTTCGCCGTCGAGAAGGCGAGGACGATCTCTCCCGACCCGTGCATGGCGGTCGACCCCACCCGCCCGACGCCGAGCGCGGCGCGCTTCGCGAGCCGGTTGAGCTGGTGCGAGATGAGCGGCGCGTCCGTGGCGACCACCGCGATGATCGAGCCGTAGCTCCGGCCCCGCCGCGGAATCTCGCGGTACTTGGCCTCGAGCACCTCGCCGACGGGGAGGCCGCCCACCCGGAGCTGCCGCATGACCCCGAAGTTCGACATGACGAGCACGCCGACGGTGTACCCGCCCAGCGCCTCGGGCAGCTTGCGGCTCGAGGTCCCGATCCCCGCCTTGAAGTCGCAGGTGATCATCCCCGTGCCGCCGCCGACGCTTCCCTCCGGCACCGGGCCGTCGCTCGCGGTGTGGAGCGCCTCCGCGACGTGCTCCTCCTTCACGTGTCGGCCGGCGACGTCGTTCAGCCACGAGTCGTCGCACTCGCCGACGAGCGGGATGATGACGTCGTGCTCGCCGCCGATCCCGGGGAAACGCTCGACCATCCACTTCACCGCCGCGTCGGAGACCGCGCCGACCGAGAGCGTGTTGGTGAGGAAGATGGGCGTCTCGATGAGCCCCCACTCGAGGAGCTGGGTCAGGCCGGACACCTCGCCTGCGCCGTTCAGGATGAAGCCGCCCCCCACCACCCGCTCCTCGAACACGTTCGCGGGGTTCGGGAGGATCGCGGTGACGCCGGTGCGCACCGGCCCCTTTCCCGGGACGAGCGGGCCCGACGGGCCGCGGATGATGGTGGAGTGCCCGACCTTCACCCCTGCCACGTCGGTGATGGCGTTCCACTTGCCGGGCTTGTAGCGGCCGAGGCTTATCCCGAGGTCGCGCGCGCGGCTGCGGGGCGCGGCCGGTGGTCCGGTGTCGATCATGCCGGCGGATCATAGCGCGGCTGCGCCGCGCGGGCGCGCCGTTCAGACGGGCGCGCCGTTCCCCGCCGGGGATCCGTTGCCGTTGCGTGAAGCCTCGCCCGGCTGGCCCTGGAGCTGCTCCCGCTCCGCGGCGGCCTGCGCGCGCCGGGCGCGCTCGCGCTCGCGCTCCCGTTCCTGGTACCGGCGGATCGCGAACGAGAGGATCTCGCCGATGAGCGCCCGGTACTCGATCCCGGCGGCCTGCGCGATGAGGACCAGGTCCGACCAGCCCGGCGTGAGCCCCGGCAGCGGGTTGCACTCGATGAAGAAGATCCGGCCCTCCGCGTCGATGCGGAAGTCGATCCGGGCGACGTCGCGGCACCCGAGCGCGGCGAACACCTCGCGCCCGGCCCGCTCCAGCCGGTCCACCTCGCGCTCGGAGAGCTTGGCCGGGACCTCGTAGCGGATCCGGTCGCTCCAGTCCTGCTTCATCTCGAAGGAGTAGATCGGCGTGGGATCGCTCGCGTCGAGGAAGACGATCTCCATCGGCGGCAGCACCTTCGGCCGCCGCTCGCCGAGCATCCCGACGGTGAACTCGCGCCCGCGGATGTACTGCTCGGCGAGCGCCGGCTGGCGGTACTTCGCGATGAGCTCGCGGGCCACGTCCCGCAGCTCCGCCTCGTCGCGCACGATCGACTTCTTCGTCACGCCCTTCGAGGTCCCCTCCGCCACCGGCTTCACCAGCAGCGGAAACCCGAGCTCGCGGGGCAGCCGCTCCTTCCCGGTGTTCAGGACCAGGTAGTCGGGCGTGAGGATGCCGTGCGTCCGGACCATCCGCTTGGCGACCGCCTTGTCGAGCGAGACGGAGAGCGCGGCGGGGTCGGAGCCGGTGTAGGGGATGTCGAGCAGCTCGAGGAGCGAGGGCACCTGGGACTCGCGGCTCCTCCCCTTGAAGCCTTCGGCGATGTTGAAGACCACGTCCACCGGCGTCGAGGCGAGCTGGAGCGGGAGGTCCTGGGTCGCCTCGAGGTCCACCACCTCGTGCCCGTAGCTGGCGATCGCCTCGCGGATCGCCTGCAGGGTCTTGGGCGAGTCGTACTCCGCCTCCTCGTCCTGCTCGCCCGCGAGATCCGGCGCCTGACCCGCTTCACGTTGAAGGTGAAGCCGACCTTGAGGCGCTCGGTCCGCCGCGGCCGGCCCCGCCGCGTCCGCTGATCGGAGATCCCCCAGCGCGCGATCGCGCTCCGGAGGACCGCGTTCACGACGGCGTCGGCGTGGAGCCCCTCGAGCGCGGCGGCGGCGTAGATGCCCGCTCCCTTCTCCAGCGAGGGGAGCGCGTTGATCTCGAGGAAGTAGACCTGTCCGTCGTCGCTGATGCGGAAGTCGATCCGGCCGAGGTCGCGGATCTCCAGCACCCGGTAGACCACCTCGGAGAGCTCCAGGACCCGCTCCGCGTGCGCCCGCTTCAGCTCGGCGGGGGCGCGAACGGAGACGAGGGCGTCGAGGCGGGTCTTGAGCTCGTAGTCGTAGATCGCGTGGCGCCGTCCGGCCGAGGCCTGCTCGGCGATCAGGTACTCGACCGGCTGCAGGACGCCGCGCCGCTCCGGGGCCGCCGCCTCGAGGTACGGCACGGTGACGTCGCGGCCCGCGATGAACTCCTCGACGAGGACGCCGGCGGGATAGCGCGCGAGGGCAGCGGCGACCACCTCGTGCACCCGCAACGCGTCCTCGACGACCGAGTCCTGGGTGATGCCCTTCGAGCTTCCCTCGAAGTTCGGCTTCACGATCACCGGGTACCGGAGCGCGTTGAGCTGGAGCTGCCGTGGGTCCTGGACGTACTGCCAGCGCGGGGTCGGCACGCCGTGCTGCGCGAGCACGAGCTTCGTGAGCTGCTTGTCGAGCGTGAGCGACAGCGCATACGCGTCCGAGCCGGTGTACGGCATCCCGAGCTCGTCGAACAGCGCCGGGAAGAACGCCTCGCGGAACCGGCCGCGCCGGCCCTCGGCGGTGTTGAAGATGAGGTCGGGTCCGTACGCCTCGAGCCGCGCCACCGTGCGGGAGGCCGGCCCGGAGACCTCGATCCGCTCGACCCGGTGCCCGAGCCGGTCGATGGCGCCGGCGAGCGCGTCGACCGTCTCGCGGGTGTCGAACTCCGCCTCCTCCTCGGAGTCGGAGAGCCTCAGGTTGTGCGTGAGCGCGATGCGCATGTCATGCGGCCGCGCGCGATGCGCACCCGCGCGTCGCCGTCGGCGAGGAGCTCGGGGGAGCGGGCGCGACGGGTCGGATCCCGTGGGCGATCTCTCCCGCCTTGGACAGCACCTTCGCGTCCACCACCTGCGTGTCCGCGAAGATGTCGCCGATCCGGATGCCCAGCCGGTCGGTGAAGATCATGTAGGTCTCGAACGCGACGATGGGGAGGCCGACCACGAACAGCACGGGCCAGAGCAGGGGCACCGCGTAGAACACCGCGACGAGCGCAAAGGGTGCGTTCCGCAGCACCGACTCGTGCCACCCCGCCGGCGCGCGCCGCGGCACGACCACCGTGCGAACGCCGAAGATCTTCTTCCCGACCGACTGCCCGCTCATCAGGCCGTCCGCGACGAGCAGGTAGAACGCCGCGAGGAGCGGCCCGAGCTGCGGGACGCTCTGGGCCGCGACCCAGGCGAGCGTGAAATCGGCGAGGCGCGCGAGGCCGCGAAGCGTGAGGTCCGCCTTCGGGTACGGGCTCCCCTCTGGCCGCGCGTCGCGCAAGCTACGTGAGCGCCCGGACGGGCGATCCCCCTCGCACGAAGAACAGGTAGGCGAGCGCGGGCCGGTGGGAGCCTTCGCGCGTGACGAAGTGGACCGACTCGAAGCTCCAGCCGTCCTTGCTCCACTCGTTCAAGGCACGCTCCAGCGTCTCCTCGCCGACGGGCGAGACCTCGACCACCTTGTAGGTGGCCCCGCCCCCGCTCACCGCCGCTTCCCGGAGAGGAGCGCCGCCGCGTCCTTCGCGTAGTAGGTGAGCACGAGATCCGCGCCCGCGCGGCGAATGCAGAGGAGCGTCTCGAGCACGACCCGCTCCTCGTCCACCCAGCCCCGCTCCGCGGCGGCCTTGATCATCGCGTACTCGCCCGACACGTGGTACGCGGCGAGCGGAAGGTCGAACCGGTCGCGGATGAGCCGGACGATGTCGAGGTACGGCACGGCGGGCTTCACCATGAGCAGATCGGCGCCCTCCGCGACGTCGAGCGCCACCTCCCGCAGGGCCTCCCGCCAGTTGCCCGGGTCCATCTGGTAGCCCTTGCGGTCCTTGGGGATCCCCGCGCCCTCGCGCGGCGCGCTCTCCGCGGCGTCCCGGAACGGGCCGTAGAACGCGCCGGCGAACTTCGCGGCGTACGACAGGACGGGGACGTCGGTGAAGCCGTCCGCGTCGAGCGCGGTGCGGATCGCGGCGACCCGACCGTCCATCATGTCGGACGGGGCGACGACGTCGGCCCCGGCCCGGGCGTGGGCGACCGCCTCCTTCGCGAGGAGCGGAAGGGTCGCATCGTTGTCGACCACCAACTCCTGCCCTGGCCCGCCCGCCCTGGACGGCTTCAGCACCCCGCAGTGGCCGTGGTCCGTGTACTCGCACATGCACACGTCGGTCATGACGACCAGCCCGGGCACCTGCTCCTTCAGCGCCCGGACGGCGCGCGGGATGATCCCGTCCTCGTCGTACGCGCCCGTGCCGGTCGGGTCCTTCTTCTCGGGGACGCCGAACAGGATCACCGAGCGGACGCCGACGTCGTAGCCGGCCTGCGCCTCGGCGACGAGCTCGTCGACGGACAGCTGGAACACCCCCGGCATGCTCTTCACCGGGTTGCGGACCTTCTTCCCCGGGACCGCGAAGAGCGGCCAGATGAGGTCGTCGGGGGCGAGGGTCGTCTCGCGCACCAGGCGGCGCAACGCCTCGGTGCGGCGCATGCGGCGGGGGCGGTCCTGGGGGAAGGCCATGGGTCGTCTTCTAGCGCAGACCGAGGCGGGCTGGCTACGGCTCCGCCCGGCTACGGCCGCTCACGGGGATTCACCTCGCGCATCACGAGGCCGCTCTGCAGCCGTGGATAGAACAGCGTGCTCTTCTGCGGCATCGTCTCGCCCGCCTCGCCCACCGCCTCTACCTGCCACATGGGCGTGGGGTTGAGCAGGAATCCCAGCTGGTGCTCGCCCGACAACACCCGGCTCACCGCCTCGCCAGCGTCGCGGACGTACGTGACGTTCTCCTGCTTCTCCTGCGACTCGAGCGACAGGCCGAGCATGTGCTGCAGCACCACGGAGTGAAGGACGGTCACGTCCAGGGCGGCGAGCGTCTCGTTGGACGGCAGCCCCGCGGCGGACAGGTCCACGTCGTCGCGGAGCGTCGCGATCCGGGCGAGCCCGTCCTCGGCGCTGACCATCAGGAACGTGGTGGACTTGCCGGCGTGCTCCCCGAGCTTCGACACCGCCCATGCGCGCCCGACGGGCCGGCGCGCGTCCTCCGCGAGCGTCTCGATGCGGAACCAGCGTGAGAGCTTCTCGAGGAACGGGGGGAGCGAGAAGTTCTTCAGCCCGAACACGAGCCGGTGCGTGGCGAAGAGGAAGAGCCCGGGGTCGTTCATCGGGCAGAGGAACATGAGGATGTAGTGATGACCGCCGAACGACGGCAGGCCGGGCGCCTGGGCGTCGAGCGTCCGCCCGTACACGAGGGCGGTCTCGTACCGGTGGTGGCCGTCCGCGATGAAGATCCGCTGCTGCGCGAGCAGCTCCTGCAGCGGTCGCACCACCGCGGGATCCTCCGCCCGCCAGAGCCGCTGGTGGACGCCGTCGTCGGAGTCGGTCTCCGCAGCGGGCTCCCCGAGCGAGGCCTGATCGAGGGCGCGGGCGGTGACCCCCGCGTCGTCCCGGTACAGCCCGAAGATCGGCGAGAGGTTCGCCTTCACCGCCTTGATCACCTCGAGCCGGTCTGCCTTCGGGGCGACGAGGGTCTTCTCGTGCGGGACGATCACGCCCTCCGAGAACTCGTGCAGGCGCACCGCCGCCATGAACCCGCGCCTCTTCAGATTTCGGCCGTCCGGTGCCCAGTAGCTCTGCTCCAGCGGGTAGAGCGAGGGGACGGGGTCGCGCCGCAGGATTCCCTGCTCGAGCCAGGCGCGCCAGGTCTCGCCGGCGCGGACGTACTTGTTCGTCGCGCCGCCCTCGGCGGCCCGGTCCTCCCCGAGCGTCACGTGGATGATGTTGTGGGGGCTGCGGTGCAGGAGCTCGTCGCGCTGCTCCAGCGAGACGAGGTCGTACGGCGGCGCGAGCAGCTCCGCGAGCGCCTGCCCCCGGGTGGCAGCGTAGCGGACGGCGCGGAAAGGGACGATCTCGGCCATGGGCGAGGGGGACGCTAGATCAGCGCTCTGCCGGGCGCAAGGCGCGCTCCAGCGCCTCGGTCGGGACGGCGCCGGGGCGGACGAGCCGGAGCGCTCCGCCCTCGAACGCGACGACCGTGCTCGGGAGACCCCCGGGCGTCGCCCCACCATCGAGCACGTGATCGATCCGGGAGCGCAGCTCCGGCGCGAGCGCGTCGGCCTGCGCGGGTGGTGGCGCGCCGTCGAGGTTCGCCGAGGTGGCAACGAGGGCCGACCCGGCCTCGCGCGCGAGGGCGCGCGCGAGGTCGCTCCCCGGGATCCGGATCCCGACGGTGCCCGTGCCGGCGGTGATCGCGGGAGGCACCCCCTCGCGCGCGGGGAGCACGAGCGTGAGCGGCCCGGGCCAGAAGAGCTCCGCGAGGCGGGCCGCAGCGCCGAGCACGACCGCGACCTCCTCCACGCCCGCGCGGTCCGCAGCGATGAGGGGCAGCGGCTTCGTCTCGGGCCGTCCCTTCGCACGCGCGACCCGCTCCACGGCCCCGGCGTCGCGCGCCAGCGCGCCGAGCGCGTAGAACGTCTCGGTCGGGTAGGCGACAAGCCCACCGCGCCGCAGCACCGCGGCCGCCGCGCGGATGCGCGTCTGCAGCTCGAGATCCACGCGCCGAATGTACGCGCCGCCGCGCGCCGCCGCGAAGAAATCGGTGGAGGGTCGCGCCGCGGCCTGGGAGGATGCCGCGGTGGCGCGCCTTGGCGTGGACGTGACATGGCTGCGGCCGGACCGGCTCTCGGGAGCGGAGCGGTACGCGCGCGAGCTCGTCCCCGCGCTCGCGCGGCTCGCGGAGGGCGAGGTCGTGCTGTTCGGGCGCCCCGATCTCCCCGAGCCGCTGGCAGGGCTCGAGGTGGAGCGCCACGACGCGCCGGGGGTGGGGCGCGTCGCGATCGAGCAGGCGTGGCTCCCGTGGGCCGCGGCGCGGGCGCGCGTCGACCTGCTGCACACGCTCGCCTCCCCGACCCCGGTGCTCTGGCGCGGCCTGGCCGCCATGACCGTCCACGACGCGACCCCGTGGCTCCACCCGGACGCGCCCGAGACCCGCTGGTACGCGCGCCCGCTCTACCCGCAGGCGCTCTCGCGGGCCGCCGCCATCTTCACCGTCTCCGAGGCTGCTCGCGAGGACCTCGTCCGCGCCGCGGGGGCTCCGCGCGAGCGGGTCTTCGTCACCCCGAACGGCGTTGACCCGCAGCTGTTCGAGCTGCGGCCGTCGCAAGGGCCGCGCGCGCCGTACCTCCTCGTGGTCGGGACCTTCGAGCCGCGAAAGAACCTGCCGTCGCTGCTCGAGACGTTCCGGCTGCTCCGGCGCGAGGGTCGCGACCTCCAGCTCGTGGTCGTCGGGCGGCAGGCGTGGACCCAGCTCCTGCCGCTCGGGGATCTCGCGCCGCACGTCCGCCTCACCGGCGCGGTCTCCGACGAGGAGCTGCACGCGCTGTATGCGGCCGCGTCCTGCTTCGTGATGCCCTCGCTGCACGAGGGGTTCGGTCTGCCGCTCGCCGAGGCGATGGCATCGGGCGTGCCGGCGGTCGCGAGCGACATCCCCGCCCTGCGCGAGGTGGGCGGCGAGACGGTGCGCTACGCCGACCCGCGGGATCCCGAAGGCTTCGCCGCCGCCATCCGCGCGGCGCTCGATGATCGGGAGGGGTCCCAGCTCCGCGCCGCCGCCGCACGCGGCCGGGCGCGTCGGTTCCGCTGGGAGGACACGGCCCGCGCCACGCTCGCGGTGTACCGGCGCGTCCTCCGTGCGGCCGGGCGGAGTTGACGGTCGATGAGCGAACCTGGACGTGGACGTGGATTTTCATGTCCATCGACCACGACCGGGTCTGCCCAGTCGATGTCAGGGAGTTCGCTGCACGGCGGCGACCCCGACGATCAGGAACAGGACGTTCGGTGCCCACGCCGCGACCTCGGTCGGGACGCGCCCCGAGAGCGCCAGCGCCCAGGAGACGCCGTTCGCCGACCAGAACAGCAGCGAGACGCCCACCGCCTCCCCGAGCGCGGCCGAGACGTGGCCCTTTCGGTTGCGCCGGAGCGCGATGGCGAGCGCCAGGAGCGCGCCCGGGACCGCCGCGAACGGGTATGCGATCCGGTTGTCGCGCTCGAGCTCGTACTCCACCGTTGGGAGCCCGAGCCGGCGCCGGAGCGCGATCTGGTCCACGAGCGTGCGCCAGCGCATCTGCGGCGGACTCCCCGCCACGACCGAGAAGGCCTCGGGCGGCTCGTCGAACCGGTACCGGCGCGCGCCCGCTCGCTCGAGCGTCATCGCCCCGTCCGGCGCGAACGCGCGGTCCTCCACGTCCTCGAGCATCCACTCGTCGCCGGCGGGACGCATCCGCTCCGCGTCGATGCGGCGCACCATCCGGAAGCGCTCGTCCACCTCGAGCACGGTCACGTTCTCGAACCCGCCGCCGGGCAGCTGTCCGCGGAGGTGATAGATGCGCCGGCCGTCCGCCCCGCGGAACCAGCGCTTCGGCTCGCGCGCCGCCAGGAACCGCCGCTTGTCGCCGCCGCGTCCGAAGCGGAGCGCGCTGATCTCCTGGGCGCGTCCCGCCGCCCGGACGCCGACGACGTCGTGCAGGAGGACGAGGGCGAGCCCCGCGCCGAAGGTCACCACGAGCAACGGCACCGCGAGGCGCCACGGCCCGAGCCCGACCGCGCGCATCGCGGTCCACTCCCGCGTCTTGCGGAACCCGGACACCGCCACCGACGCGCCGAGGAGCATGGCGGCGGGCGCCACCTCGCGGGCGACGACCGCCGCCTTGTTGGCGTACAGCTCGAGGACCGCCGGGACCCACCCCGGGCCCGTGAAGCCCGCAGAGTTGTCGACGAAGTCGACCGCCAGATACAGGGCGACCACCCCCGCGAGCGCCCCGAGGATCGCGACGAGGATCCTGCGCGCGGCGTAGGCGAACAGGATCACCGGACCGCACCCGCCCCGCGCCGCGCCTGCATCAGAATCAGGGCGCCGGCGATCAGCGAGAGGACGATGGTCGGGAGCTGCAGCGAGAGCCACGCCGGGAGGGCGCCCTTCTGTGCCAGCACCTCCCCGGTCCGCATGAGCACGTACTGCGCGATCACCGTGCCGATGGTCGCGGCCATCGCGAAGGCACGCCCCACGCGCCGCGAGGCGCCGAGCGGCACGGCGAGGAGCGCGAACGGCAGGATGGCGAGCGGCTGTGCGAGGCGCCGGTGCTTGTATCCTTCGAAGCGCCACGCCTCGGGAAGGTCGCCCTTCGCGCGCGCCTCGGCGGCGCGCGCCTCGAACGTCGCGGTCGTCATCTCCTTCGCCGAGCGCGCGAGGGAGTTCCGGTCGGTGAGGGCGGTCCCGAGCCCGATCACCACCTCTCCGTGCCGGAACTCGGCCGAGACGTACTGGTCCGAGTCCGCCTGCTCGCGGTGGAGCTCGCCGGCGTCGAGCACGAGCCGCATCTCCTGACCGGCGCCGACCGGCTCGAGCCGGCCCTTGCCCGCGAGCGCCAGCACCGGCGCGGCGGGGTTCGAGCGGTCGCTGATGAGGACGTTCTCCCAGGCGCCGCCTCGCGCCCGCTCCGCGTACAGCGTGTACTCGGGGATCTGATCGTAGAAGGTGCCCGCGCGGACGTCGTTCGTCACGTTCCTCTTCACGACCTCGTTGAGCCGCGCGCGCGCCGCCTCGAACCCCGCCGGCTCGAGCATCGTCGAGAACCAGAGCCCCACGGCCACGGTGACGACGCCGATGCCGAGCGGCACGCGCACCAGACGGGCCGGCGAGATGCCCGCGGCCCCGAGCGCGATCACCTCGCGGTCCTCCGAGAGCCGCCCCACGCCGATGACGGCGCCGAGGAGGAAGGCGATCGGCAGCACGTACCCGAGGACGTTCGGGAGGAGCGCGAGGATGATGGCCACGACGTCGAAGAGCGACACGCCCGAGCCGAACAGGACGTCTGCCTTGGAAAGGATCTGGGTCGCGAGGAGGAGCTGCGTGAGGAAGAGGAGCCCCGCGAGGAACGGGAGCAGGATCTCCTTCGCGAGGTACCGGTCGACGATCGGCACGTTGCCCTCGAACTACCCCTTCGCGGCGATCTTCCCCTGCAGCGCGGCGTCCTTCGCCTCGACCTCGTCGGCCATCTTCCGGCGCTGTGCGCGCACGCGGTCCGCCACCTTGGCGTCGGAGCGCGCGACGATCCGCGCGGCGAGGAGGCCCGCGTTTCGCGCGCCGGCCTTCCCGATGGCGAGCGTGCCGACGGGCACCCCGGCGGGCATCTGCGCCGTCGCGAGGAGCGCGTCGAGCCCCTGCAGGTCGCTCGACGCGAGCGGCACCCCGAGCACCGGCAGCTCGGACTCCGCGGCGCAGACCCCGGCGAGGTGGGCCGCTGCGCCCGCGCCGCACACGATCACCTGGATCCCGCGCCCCGCCGCCTCGCGCGCGAGCCGCGCGGTCCGCTCCGGGGTCCGGTGCGCCGAGGAGACGTGCACCTCCGAGACGATGCCCATCTCTTCGAGGGCCTTGCGCGCGTCCGCCATCACCTCCCAGTCGGAGTCCGATCCCATCAGGATGAGCACGCGGGGGGCAGCGGGGGTGGGGGTCATGGCCGTTTCCCGATGTCCTTTCTGTACTGCATGCCGCGGAAACGGATCCGCCCGATCGCCTCGTACGCGCGTCGGGCGGCGTCGTCGAGCCCGTCCCCGAGCGCGCACACGGTGAGGACACGGCCGCCGCTCGTGACCACGCGGCCGTCCTGGCTCTGCGTCGTCCCTGCGTGGAACACCTGCACGTCGTCCGGGAACGCGCCGTCGGCGCCTTCTATCGCGTCACCGCTCGCGACCTTTCCCGGGTACCCTTCCGCGGCGAGCACCACCCCGACGGCCGCACGGGCGTCGAACTCGAGGGCGACGCCGGAGAGATCCCCCCGCGCCGTGGCGAGCAGCGCCGGGACGATGTCGTTGCGCATCCGCATCAGGATGGGCTGGGTCTCGGGATCGCCGAGGCGCGCGTTGAACTCCAGGACCCGCGGCCCCTTCGGCGTGAGCATGAGGCCGGCGTAGAGGGCCCCTCGGAACGGCCGGCCGCGTCGCGCCATCTCGCGCACCGCCGGAAGGAGCACCGCCCGCTCGACATCGGCGAGCAGGTCCGGACCGACGTTCGGCGTGGGCGAGAATGCGCCCATCCCGCCGGTGTTCGGCCCACGGTCGCCGTCGAAGATGCGCTTGTGGTCCTGCGCGGCGGCGAGCATCCGGACCCGCTCGCCGTCGGTGAAGGCGATGCAGCTCGCCTCGGGTCCTTCGAGCCGCTCCTCGACGACCACCTTCGCGCCGGCGGCCCCGTGCGCTCCCTCGACCAGCATCGCGCGGAGCGCGGCCTCCGCCTCGGCGGGGTCGCCGCAGACGACGACGCCCTTCCCGGCGGCGAGCCCGTCCGCCTTCACGACGACCTTCCCGCCCCGTGCGCGCGCGTACGCGGCCGCGGAGGCGAGGTCCGTGAAGGCGGCGTACTCGGCCGTGGGGATCCCGGCGGCCTGCATCACGTCCTTCGCGAACGCCTTCGACCCCTCGATCTCCGCGGCGGCGGCGGAAGGCCCGAACACCGCGATGCCTTGCTTCGCCACGACGTCGGCAAGTCCCGCGACGAGCGGCCCCTCGGGACCGACGACGACGAGGTCGATCTGGTTCTCGCGCGCGAAGCGGGCGGTCGCGTCGACGTCGCGGGCGTCGAGCGCGACGGGCTTCGCCACCCGAGCGATGCCGGGGTTGCCGGGTGCCGCGAAGAGCTCCCGGACGAGGGGGCTCCGCGAGATCTTCCAGGCGAGAGCGTGCTCGCGGCCGCCCGAGCCGACGACGAGGATTCGCATGAGAGAGAGGGCTTATATCACGGCGCGCGCGGCGGCGGCGCGGCGGACGCCGGCAGCGCGACGAGAGCGCCGCGGGCCTCGGCGAGACCGGGATCCTCGCGGATGAGGGTCTCGAGCAGGGCGCGCGCCTCGTCCACGGCGCCTCGCCGGCCGGCGAGGCGCGCGAGGGCGAGGCGAGGCGTCACGAGGTCAGGCCCGGCCTCGGCCGCATCGCGGTGCGCCCGCTCGGCGTCGAGGTTCCGGCCCATCGCCTCGAGGACCCGGGCGCGGACCTCGAGGACGACCGCATCCTGGGGGGTCGCGTCTGCCGCCGCGCCGGCGAGCGAGAGCGCCTGGCGCAGCTGACCGCGGTCCATCGCCAGCTGGGCGAGGATCACCAGGGGGAGGCTCGCCTGGGGGGCCGCGTCCACCGCGAGACGGGCGAGCCTCTCCGCCGCGACCGTCCGGCCGAGGAGCAGCTCGCAGACCGCCGCCGCGCTGTACGCGACGGCCCCACCCCGCGACTCGGTCCGGGCGATCGCCTCGAGCCTTCGCGAGGCCTCGACGAGGGCGGCCGAACCCTCCCAGAACTCTGACGGGATGCGACGGAGCCGTGCCTCCACGGGATCGCGGGCCAGGGCCCGGCGCGCGGCCTCCAGCGCGGGGCCGCCGGCGCGCAGGCGCGCGAGCGCGCCTGCCACCGAGAGCAGCATCGCCGGATCGCGCGCGGCCGCAGCGACGACCGCCTGGTAGGCTTCCTGCGCTTCCTCGTCGGTCCCCGAGAGCTCCGCGGATCGTGCGGCGAGCAGGCGCTGGGCGACCGGCCCGGCCCGGTTTCCGACGATCCCTGCCGACTCGCGCAGGGACTTTGCGTCGCCCCTTCGATACGCCAGCAGGGCCGCCTGCCAGCGGGCGGGCCCGTTGCCCGGGGCCCTCGCCAGCGCCTGCGCGATTGCCGCCTCGGCGGCGTTCACGTCGCCGGCGGCGAGCTCGACCGCGGCACGGTGGGCGAGCGCCCGCGCCGCCACGAAGTCGTCGGGCCGGGCGGCGATCGCTGCATCGAGGAGCCGACGCGCCCCCTGGAGATCGTCGTCACGCTGGTACGCGAGGCGGGCGAGCAGCAGCGGGGGCAGCGGGGAGTCGGGATCTGCGGCGGCCCACCGCTCGAGACTCGCGCGGGCTTCGCTGATCCGGTCGCAGGCGGCGAGCACGTCGGCCTTGAGCGCGAGCGCGCCGGGATGACCGGGGTCGGAGGCGAGGCGCCGGTCCGCGAGATCGAGCGCCGCCGCCGCATCCCCGGCGGCCCATCGGGCGCGCGCCGCTGCGGTGAGCAGCCGGCGATCGGCGGGCGCGGCCGCGGCCGCTTCCTCGAGCAGGTGGGCCGAGGCCGCAGGATCGCGCCGGAGCTGGGCCAGCCCGAGGGCGAGCCGCACCGACGGGTCTTTCGGCGCAGCCGCAGCCGCGCGGGTGGCGACCGTGAGCGCCTCGGCGGCGTTGGTCTCCCCCGGGACGGCGAGCAGGAGGCGCGCGTACGCGGCCTGCAGGTCGGCGCGCGGCGAGGCCTCGAGCGCGGCGCGGACCAGCTCGTGCGTGGCGCGCAGCTCGGGACCGTCGGGCTGCTCCCCGACGGCCTCCGCGTACGCGGTCGCGTACCCGGCGATGGCGGCGTCCGCTCCCACCGGCGACAGCGCGAGCGCCTCGCGGAATGCGCGCAGCGCCTCGGCCGTCCGCGACGGCAGGTCTGCCGCGAGTGCGGCCATCCCCGCATCGACCCGCGCGGCGGCGAGGACGGGATTCCGCGGGAGCGCCGCCGGGAGGATCCCCGCCTCCCGCCACGCCTCGACCCGCGCCTCGACCGCGGTCGGGGGCGGCGGAGGCGCAGGAGCCGTGCGCAGCCGCAAGAGGAGCATCGCGATGCCCGCCGCGGCGATCGCCGCCGCGGCGATCGCGATCGCGACGGTCCTCCCGGAGCGGCGCCGCGCGCCGGGACGCGCCTTCCCGGGTCCCGGCGCCGCGGACGGCGCGCCGGAGGGCACCCGCGCGGCGCAGGCAGGACAGAGCGGCGCGAACCCCGGCCGCGCGTCTTCGGCGTCGAACAGGGCGAAGCACCGGCTGCACGTGACCTGGGCCATCCGCTGGAAGAGGCTACCTCAACGCCGGCACGGACGGGACGGCCCCGCGCATCAGTGCCGGAAGTGGCGCATCCCGGTGGCGACCATCGCGATCCCGGCGGCGTCCGCCGCCTCGACCACCTCCGCGTCGCGCACCGACCCGCCCGGCTGCACGATCGCCGTCGCCCCCGCCTTGATGATCTCCTCGACCCCGTCCTTGAAGGGGAAGAACGCGTCCGATCCGACCGAGGAACCGCGGACGTCGAGCTGCGCCTTCATCACGGCGGTCTTCACCGACTCGACCCGGCTGGTCTGGCCGCCGCCGATGGCCACGGTCTGGTCGCCCTTCGCGAACACGATCGCGTTCGACTTCACGTGCTTGACGACCTTCCAGGCGAAGAGGAGGTCCTTCCACTCCTGCTCGGTGGGCGCCCGCCGCGTCATCACCTTGCAGTCCTCCCGCCGCACCATGCCGAGGTCCCGGTCCATCGCGAGCAGCCCCCCGGGAATGGAGCGGATCTCGCGCAGATCCTCGGGCGCGCGCTTCCACGCCGCCCGCGGCTGGCCGAGGCGCGGCGCCTCCAGCAGCCGCAGGTTCTTCTTCGCGGCGAGGGCCGTCCGGGCAGCGTCGTCGTACGACGGCGCGATGACGCACTCGAGGAACAGGTCCGTGAGCTCCTTCGCGGCCGCCGCATCGACGCCGCGGTTGAGCGCGACGATGCCGCCGAATGCGGACACCGGGTCGCACGCGCGCGCGCGGGCGAACGCGTCGGCGACGGTCCGTCCGAGGGCGACGCCGCACGGGGTGTTGTGCTTGATGATGACGCAGGCCGGGTCGTCGTGCTCCTTCACGGCCGCGAGGGCGGCCTCGAGGTCGACGAGGTTGTTGTAGCTGAGCTCCTTCCCCTGGAACACGCGCGCGAACGCGACGGTCGGCTCGTCCGGCTCGCGCCCGGCGCGGTAGACCGCGCCGGCCTGGTGGGGGTTCTCGCCGTACCGGAGATCCTGGACCTTCGTGTAGACGGCGGCGAGCGTGCCCGGGAACCTGGCCGGGGGCGAGGCGGGGCCCTCGCGCGCCGTGAGGTACTCGGAGATCGCGGCGTCGTACGCCGCCGTGTGCGCGAACGCCTTCTTCATGAGCTGGAACCGCGTCGCATCCGAGAGGGCGCGCGTCGCCTCGAGCTCGGCCGCGACCGCGTCGTAGTCGGCCGGATCGACCACGATCCCGACGTGCGCCGAGTTCTTGGCGGCGCTCCGCACCATCGTCGGACCGCCGATGTCGATCTCCTCGACGCACTCCTCGAAGGGCTTGCCGGCCGCGACCGCCTGCCGGAACGGGTACAGGTTCACGACGACGAGGTCGATCGGTGGGATGTCGCGCGCCTTCACGTCCGCCTCGTCGGACGGGAGCCCGCGCCGATACAGGATCCCGCCGTGCACGCGCGGGTGGAGCGTCTTCACGCGCCCGCCGAGGATCTCCGGCGCGCTCGTGAAGTCGCCCACCGAGACCACCGGGACGCCTGCATCCGCGAGCGCCTTCTGCGTGCCGCCGGTGGAGAGGATCTCGACGCCGAGCGCCGAGAGGCGCCGGGCGAACGGGACGAGGCCGGTCTTCTCCGAGACCGAGACGAGGGCGCGGCGGACCATGGGCACCTCCGAAAAGGCTGCCCTTCTAGCCCTCTCCGCGCGAGGTTTCAAGCTCGCACGGCGACGGTCGACCTACCGGTCGACCTATTCGTCGTCGGCGCCCAGACCGGGGACGGAGGGCTGTCCCGGCACGCGCGGCTCGTCCTCGGCGATCGCGCGGAGCTTCAGCAGCCCCCGCGTCTCCACCTGGCGGATCCGCTCGCGCGTGAGGTTCATGATCGACCCCACCTCCTCGAGCGTGATCCCGCCGCGGTCCGCGACGTCGAGGGCGCAGGTGTCCGCCATCTCCCAGACCTCCTTGTCCGGGAAGTTCAGCTTGATCGACCCGGTGGACGGGTTCACGTCCAGGTACAGGTGGTGCTTGCACGAGATGAACATGCACGGGCGCGCCGCTCCCGCGCAGTCCGCCCGCGACCGGGGCCGAGCGGCCTCGATCTCCCTGATCACCGCGTCCAGCTCGGGATCGATGAGCCCGAACGCGCGCTGGCGCCGCAGCTCCCGCGCGATCTCCTTGCGCGACATGGTCTTCGAACGCCGCCGGCCGCGCTTCCCGTCGGCATCGATCTCGTCCGCCGTGTCCGGCTGCACGACGGGCTCCGCGCTCCGCTTCGCCTCGCTCATCCCCTGCCCTCCAGTCCCACCGCGGGCGCCCCGTGCGCCCTCACCGTCCAGCAGGCGCCGGGCCGGCGCCCCGGTCGCTACGCGACGCCGGCGATCTCCGGCGCAACGGTCGCGACCGCTCCCCCCACCTTCTCCAGCCGCTCGAGCGCACGGCGCGCCTCGCGCTCCGCCCGCCCGAGCTCCACCTCGAACTGCCTGCGGCGCGGGTGCACCCGCGCCTTCCTGCCCAGGTCCGCCACCAGGTCCGCGAGCCCCTTCTCGACGTCCTCCAGCCGGTTCGCCACGGTCACGAAGCTGCCCTGGATGTCGTCGACGGTGTAGCCCTCGGCCATCATCCGCTTGATGACGGCGATGCGCCGGACCACGGACACCGGGTAGAGACCGGTCGAGCCGGTGTGCTTGCCCTTCCGGCCGACGCGCCGGCTGCGGGGCAGCAGCCCGAGCTGAACGTACTTCCGGAACGTGGCGGCCGAGAGGCGCGCCCCCTTCCCCTCGAACAGACGCACCACTTCGCGGCTCGTGATGCCTGCGGCGCGCTCGCGCTCGACGCGCTCGATCTCGGGAACGTTGAAGAAATAGTCCATTCAAAAGAATCGTTTCCAGGTTCTACATCGAAAACTTGATTTCAAAGCTAGTCCATTGAGTGGCTTACGTCAACCGTGCGAATCGCCAGCACGTCGCCAGCATCCCGGCGATGGAACGGCGCACCGCGCGCCACGGGCGGGGCGCGGGAGGGAAGCGTCTCGGGGAGGGGAGGAGCGCTAGCGGAGGAGCTTCGTCCGCGCGCCAGGCTTCACGGTCACGAGCTCATCGATCGCACGATGGCCCTTGCGCTCGATCCGGACGCGATGCCGCCCGGCTGGAAGGCGAAGCTCCTGCGGCGTGTCGCCGACTGCGTGCCCGTTCACCCGCACGAACCCCCACGGGATCGCGTTGACGCTCAGGATCCCCTGCCCGCTCGCCCGGGGCGGGACGCGCAGCGCATTCAGCTCGCGCGCGGTCTCGAGCGGCGCCGCGCCGCCGGGCACGAGGGCATCGGGTTCGGGCTCGAGCGGGGCCGCCATCGGCTCGGGGTGTGGAGCTGGAGCATCGGTTGCGGTCGGGGTCCCCTTCGACTCCGCGCCGCCTACGGCGGCGCTACGCTCAGGGTGAGCGGGCGTCGGGGTCGCGATCGTCCGCGAGATCGAGCGCGCTGCGACAATGGCCGCGAAGACGGCTCCGGCGACCGCCGCTCCCGCCCAGATCCACCCGCGCCGGCGAGGAGCGGCGGCCGTCCGGGTCTCGGCTTCCGCGTCGTCCGGCGCGCCGCGCGACGCAGAGCGCTCTGCGACGGGCTCCGCCGCCATCGCGACGGGTCGCACGCGGGTCGCCTCGGCCGGCGGCCCCTGGAGCGCTGCCACCTCGGGCGCGAACAGCCGGTGCATGAACGCCCGCAGGTCCAGGTCCTCCGGCGAGCGCGCCACCCGCAGCAGCACGCCCCCGAGCACCGTCGAGAGGTCCTGCGCCGACCGGATCCGCCGCTCGGCATCGCGCTCGAGCGCTCCGAGGATCGCGCGGTCGAGCTCCTCGGGGACCTCCTCGTTCCAGGACGAGGGCGGGGAGATCGCCTCGTCCGAGAGCAGCGCCTGGAGCGTGGCCGGCTCGGAGTCGCGCGCGAACAGGCGCCGTCCGGCGCAGAGCTCCCACAGGACCACCCCGAGCGAGAAGACGTCGGCGCGCGCGTCCACCGGGGCGCCCCGCGCCTGCTCCGGGGCCATGTACGCCACCTTCCCCTTCATCGTTCCGGGGTCGGTGAAGCCGGCCCGATCCATGGCTCGCGCGATGCCGAAGTCGGCGAGCTTCACCTCCCCCTCGAACGAGACGAGCACGTTGTGCGGCGAGACGTCGCGATGCACGAGGCCGAGCGGGCGGCCGTTCTCGGAGAGCCGGTGCGCGTACGCGAGCGCGCGCGCCACGTCGACCCCGACCTGGAGCGCGCGCCCGATCCCGAACCGGACGCCCAGCTCCCGCGCCCGGTCGGCGACGCACCCGAGGTGACGCCCGCGCACGAGCTCCATCGCGATGTAGTACCGGCCGTCGATCTGGTCGAACTCGAACACCTGCACGACGTTTCCGTGGCCGAGTCGTGCGGCGAGCCGCGCTTCCTGCACGAACATCCGCACGAAGTCGCCTCGAGAGGCGTGCTCGCCGCGCACGAGCTTGAGCGCGACCTCCTTCACGACGCCCTCGGCGCCGGTCACCTCGGCGCGCCAGACGTCGGCCATCCCGCCGGAGGCGATCGGCTCGAGGAGCCGGTATTTACCGAACGTCCGCACGCGCCCGCGATTGTAGGTCGTCCGGCGGGCCGTCGAAAGGAAGAGGGCCAGCCGTTCCCGGCTGCCCCCTTCTCTCGGAGTGGAGCGCGCTGCTGCGCGCCCGCTATGGCCGCTTCGCGACGCGGCGCATGAGCGCCGCCGCGAGCAGGACCGGGAGGGCCAGGAGCGCACCCCCGCCGAACCCGCCCATGGAGCCGCAACCGCCGCCGTGCCAGGCCTCGCCGGGCTTCACGAGGATGGCGGTCGATGTCGCGCCGCTCGAGCCGATGCCGGCTGCCGCGGCCGCGTCAATGGCGTTCCAATCGTGACTCGCCATTGATCACCACCCCGGGTTGACGTTGTAGCCCCAGCCCCGGATGTTCCACGACGCGCTCGTGATGTACGGCACGAACCCCTGGCCCGTGATGGCGTCATACAGCTCGCGCGCCTGCTGGCTGTACGGGTCCGCGTACTCCGCGACGAAGATCGGGATGCCGCGCCCCTGAAGATCCTTCGCTTGCTGGAACTGCGGCCCCCAGTACCACTGATCCTCCCAGGGCTTCAGATATGCAGAGGGGTAGCTCGATGCCGAGAAGAGCCCCTCTGTTTGCACTCCGTGAACGTACTGCGGATACGCCTGCGCGAAGTCGAACCCCTGGTTGAAGACGAACTTGAGGTCGGAGTGCTGATCGAGGATGCGCTGCATCACCGACGCGATCGCGGCGTTCACGTCGGCCCGGGTCTTCCCGGGCGGCACGTCGGGGGTGGCGACGTCCCACTTGATGCCCCGTGATCCGGTCCGGTACGCCTCGTCGGCACGGCGGACGAGCCAGTCCTGCCACGAGGGGTGCGTCACGTCGACCAGGTACGTCCCCCAATCCTGATTGGTGCGCAGGATCGGACCGCTGTACCCCGAGGCGTCTCGCAGGTCGTCGTGAAGCTCGCCGAGGTTGATGTACGCGAAGGGCCGCACCCCTCCGCCCGCGAGGATCTCGTTCGTGCGCGTGTCGCCCGGGTAGCCGGTCTCGAACCAATCGAAGCCGGCGCGCGCGACCGCTTCCGCCGGCACGTTGCCCCAGGCCCAGCCGCCCCACGACGGCATCCGCGGATCGCCGCCCTGGACGTCGCCGCCTCCGTCGGCGCCTCCTTCGGCGCTGCCACCGGCGGCGGCGTCAGGAGCACCGGGAGCGCCGCCACACGCGGCGAGGAACGGAACAAGCGAAAGCACGGCGGTGAGCAGGGCTCGGCGAGTGGTCACGGGTCGGCTCCTTCGTTCGGGGTTCCGCCCCCTGAACGAGAGGCCTACCGACCGCATTTCCTACGAGGGTACGAGGGAGGGGGTGATGAGCGCCCACGCGCTCATGCTCACTCACGTACGGCTCCACGGTGAGCGAGCGCCTACATCGAGCTCGCTCGTCCGTTGTTTCTCACGCGGACCTGGAAGATCGGCGCACGCCCGCCGGCTCGGCGTCCGGACGGGCGCGCGCCTGGCGCGACGGCTTCACCGCAGGCGGTGCTCCGCCTGCGGCGAAAATGGGTCCAGCTCTCGGGTTCGGTGGGCGAGCGCCCGCCGCTATTCCACGTGTCCCGCGGCCGCCGGGAGCGGCGGCGGCAGCGCACGCGCGCGCGCTGACGGCAAGGGCGGTGGGCGCTGCGCCGGGGCCGCGAGCGCCGCGCGCGGCGCGCTGGACGCGAGCGGCAGGACGGCAGGTGCGCGCTCCAGCAGGTCGATCCGCATCCGGACCCTCTCGAGACGGTCGAGCGCGGCCGCGAGCGCCTCGTCGAGCCACTCATCTGCGGCGCGCCGCTCGCCGGCCCCCACGATGCGACCGGCCGCACGGAGCGTGTCCCAGAGCGCGCGGTGCAGAAGCTTGAACTCCCGCGCCACCCTGGCCGGGGAGGCACCCGAGCGGACGAGCACCGCAGAGCGAAGGACCCCCTCGTTCGTACCCGCCGGGCCGGGCGCGAGCCGCGGTCCATCGTCACGGAGCGCGAGCCCCATCTCGCGCAGGAGCGGACCGACCGCGAAGGCGAGTGCCGGCTCGCCGCCGAGCTCCTCCTCGACCGCGCGCTTCCACGCTGCCGCCACGTCGCCACGCTGCTCCTCGACGAGGAGCCCCACCCCGACCGCTCTCACGCCCGCCTCCCCTCGACTGCCTGGGGCCCGGAACCAGCCGGACCCGTGGCGGCTCGATGTAGCAAAGGCCCTGCCACGCACGCGTGCTGGGGGATCGGCACCTCGATGGGAAGGCCATTTCACATGTGGCGAACGCGAGGTGCGATCTCGGCCCGCGCGCATCCCTGTGCAGGCGCGCCGACGCGCCCCTTCTCTCGCGCGCGCGGTGGCGGGCCGCTTGCTATCGCGGGGAGGGCCGTCCGGAGAGGCCGGCGGCAGGAGCGCCCTGTGGGGACGATCGGGTACTACGGCTTCCTGGCGACGCGGATCGCGCCGCAGCGGCTCATCGGGGCCGCGGCCCGGCGGGCAGCGCGTCTCGCGTGGAACCGCGTCGCGCCGCCGATCTCGCCGCCGCGCGATCGCCTGCTGGCGGTCCTCGGATGCGACGGCGCGGCGACGCTGGCGCGGCTGCTCACCCGTCCCCGGCCGTGCCGTGCGCCGTGGTCGCCGCCGGCGCTCCGCGCCGCGCTCGCGGCCTACCTGCCCGGGGAGGCGGAACGCGCGCTCGCGCGCGCCGAGCACGCCGCGCACGGGCGCCTGTTCGCCTTCGGGCGCACGCTCGATGTCTCACGCCCAGGCGGCGGAACCGACTGGCAGCTCGATCCGCTCCACGGGGGGCGGTTCGCGGGGTGGGCGCCGTCGCGGGCGCTTCCTCCCGCCCCCGGGCTCGACCCTCGCCTGTCATGGGCGATCGGCCGCGGCGAGCTGTGGGTGGCGATCGCGCAGGGAGCGGTGCTCGACCCCCGGCGCCGCGGGGCCCTCGCGGCGGCGATGGCCGACTCCGTGCACGACTTCGTCGCCGAGAACCCGGTGGGGCACGGCGTCCACTGGATGAGCGCCGGCGAGGCGGCCCTCCGTGCCTGGAACCTCGTGCTCTCGCTGTGGCTCCTCGGCGCCGCGAACGTGGCGCCGACGCCGGAGCTTGCGATCGACGTGGCGCGGCTCCTCGTCGCGACCGCTCGGTTCGTGCTGGCGCACCTCGAGGACGACACGGCGGTGCCGGACGCGCACCTCGCGACCGATTGGCTCGGGCTGCTCGCCTGCGCGGAGGGGCTCCCCGAGTGGCCCGAGTCGCCGCGCTGGCGGGCGCTCGCGCGCGACGGCCTCTCCGCCGCGCTCCGGGAGCAGGTGAACGAGGACGGCACGACCTTCGAGGGCGCGCTTCCGTACCAGCGGCTGGCGGTCGAGATCTTCTCCGCGGCAGCGATCCTCTGCCACGCGGCGCGGCGCGGCGTGGGCCGGGAGTTCGCGCGCAAGCTCGCCACGCTGTTTGCCGCCACGCGCGCGCTCCTCGCTCGCTCCGGACGGATCCCGCAGCTCGGGGACACCGACGCCGGGCAGGTGCTGGCGCTCCGCGACCGGGATCCGGCGGACGGCGGCTGGCTGCTCCCTCTCGGAGCGGCGCTGCTCCGCGACCCCGGCTTGCTCACCGGACCCGGGCCCGGCGACGCCGCGGAGGTCGCCTGGCTCCTCGGTCCGCGCGCCCTCGCGAGCCTCGCCGCGGCGCGCCCGCGCCGGCGCAGGCGCAGCGCGAGCTTCCCCGACGGCGGGTTCCACGTGCTCCGTCGCGGACGGTTCGAGGCGTTCCTGTCGTGCGGCGCAAACGGGCAGCGCGGCGTCGGCGGCCACTCGCACAACGACAAGCTCGCCCTCGAGCTGTACGTGGACGGGATGCTCGCGGTGAGCGACGGCGGAACCCCGTCCACGTCCGGCGACCCGGAGCTCCGGGACGCGTTCCGCTCGACGCGCGCACACGCGACCATCGTCGTGGACGGGCTCGAGCAGGCGCCGCTCCTCCCGGGCCGCCCCTTCGCGCTCCCGGACGTCGCCGCCGCCCGGCTCCTCGCGTTCGAGCCCGGCGGGCCGGCGGAGCGGCTCGTCGGCGAGCACCGCGGCTTCGCCCGCGCAGGCGTCGTGCACCGGCGCGAGCTCCTCGTCGCGGACGCGGGCGTCGCGGTCGTCGATCGGCTCGCGGGGTCCGGCACGCACCGCGTGGAGCTGCGCTGGCCGTTTCCGACAGCCGGCGCGAAGCTCCGTTCCCTCGCGCCCGCCGAGGTGGCTGCGCTCGATCGCCTCGTGCGCGCGACGCGCGTGCGCGCCTCCGTCGATGCCGCACACGTCGTCGAGGTCCCGGTCGGCGGGGGGCGCCTGCTCGTCGCGTTCGCGTTCCCACCCGGGCTCGCCCCGGAGATCGGGACCGCGGTCCAGTCCCCCGGCTACGGCCAGCTCGCCCCCGCGTCCGTTGCGCTCGTCGCGGGCGAGGTCCGCTGTCCGGCCGCGTTCGGGACGCTCTTCATCCTCGTGTAGAGGACGCGGCGGCGACCGGGAGGGCGTGATAGGAACGGTGGATGTTCCACCCGAAGGTAAGCGGGGCGGGAGGCACGTGATCCCGCCACTGGTGTTGCCGCCGCTCGACGCGGTGCTCGCGAAGCCGCGCCGGGCCGCGCTCGACGCGTTCCTGGGCGCGGGCTGGCGCCCGTACGCGCACCCGATCTCGCTCGACGCGGAGCGCCGCCGGCTCCTCAACATCGACCTGTCCGAGCCCGAGGTCGCGTTCGAGCAAGACGGAGAGCTCGTCGCGGTGGCCCACGTCGAGACGGACCGCGAGGGGATCGTGACGCACGTCGAGGTGGTCGGGGCCGTGCCGGACGATCCCGTCCGGATCGCGCTCGCGCTCCTCGGCGAGATCGGGCCGCCCCGGGTCGGCGGCGGCGCGGAGGCGCGCGAGTGGGTGTGGGGCCCGGAGTCCGGCTCGAAGGCGACGGTGGACGGCGAGCCGGTGCGGCTCTGGATGGCGGCGGAGCGGGCCTACGGCGACCGGCTGTGGCTGATCGCGACGCTCGTGCAGCGCGGGGAGTAGCCGCGTCGCGGCGGTCTCGACCGGGGAACCCTCACCGGCGCCAGCCCTGCCATACGACGTAGCGTCGGAAGTCCGCGGCGAACTCGGCCTCGGTGATCCCGATCGCCTCGTGGAACGCGGCCGGGAACCGCTTTCCAGTGCCCATCAGCGCGAGGACCCGGGTGATCCGGGCGTCGCCGTACCGCTCGATCAGGAACTGCGCTGCGAAGTACGCGGCGCCGTACACGATCTCCGAGTGGTCCTGGTAGATGGGCCCCGGGTCCACGATCGGATCGCCCGGGAGCGCCACCGGGTTGCGCGCGGCCTGCATCCGCGCAGGGATGCCGGCGCCCGAGCCCGGGAGCTTCTCCCGGTAGAACGCGTACAGGTCCTCGATGCCGCCGTAGCGGTACCCCCAGCGCGCGGCGACGTTCGCGATCCCCTCGCTGAACCAGACCGGGATGTCCTTGTACATCCAGTCCAGGTCGTTGCCGGCGACCTGGAACATGGCGCAGTGGGTCAGCTCGTGCGTGATGAGCCCCTCGATCTCCCGGTCGCTCGCGCCGAGGAACCCCCACGTCCTCGGTGACTGCAGCTCGATCGTGTCGAAGCGCGCCCACGCCTTGAGCCACGGGTATCCCGGCCGCTGCACTGCGACCTCGAGCGCCTCGTGGCTCGGGTAGATCGTGACGGTCACCGGGTGCCGGAGCGCGCCCCAGCGCGCGACGCGTGGGGCGGCCTTCTCCAGCGCGTGGCGGACCTGGCGCGCCGCGGCAGCATCCTCCGGCCAGTACGCGATCCGGAAGCGGGCGACGCCGACCGTGAGCTCCTGCGTGCGTCCCGCGCCCGGCGCAGGGCGCGGCAGGCACCCCGCGAGCAGGGCGGCCGCCAGCAGGGCGGTGGGCGCTCGGCGCAGCACGGACACCGTCTATCCGGGTGCGCCGGGGCGACGCAAGCACGCGCCGCCGGCGAGCTTCGAGAGCAGTGGGGCGAGGTGGGTGAGGTCCGTCACCGATTCGACCTCGACGACCGCGCGCCCGAACCCGAGGACCGGGACGGGCGCGCGGGTGTGGTTTCGGGTCGAGAGGTCCTCGAGGTTGCCGTGGTCGCTCGCGACGACGAGCGCGTCCTCGGAGCCGAGCCCGGCGACGAGCGCGCGCAGCAGCGCGTCGAGCGGACCGAGCGCCTCCAGCGCGCGGTCCATCGACCGCGCGTGACCCGCCTCGTCCGTCTCGAAGAACTCGAACACGGTCAGGTCGTGAGCCCGGGCGAGGTCGCGCAGGATCTCGGCCGCCTCCTCCGGCGCGCGCACCGGCACGTCGGCTCCGCGCGCGCGCATTCGACGCCCGGTGATGTCGTGCGTGAGCCCGCGCCCGGCGCGCGCATCGCCCCACGTCCGGAACCGGCCTCCCCCGGCGGCATACGCCACGGTGGTCGCGGCCGCCCGGGCGCGGCGGCCGCGGATCTCGAACTCCGGCTCCCCGTCCGCCTCGATGCCGAGCGCGCGCAGGAAGGCCACCGGGTACGCGTTCGCGAAGGCGGCGCTCCGGCCCGCGTCGGTCAGGGCACGGAACAGCGAATGGCTGCGCAGGAGGTCGCGCAACGCGGCGTTCGGGAACCCGAGCACGTGGCGTCCGAGGAGACGTGGCGCGTTCTCGCCCGTGAGGATCGCCGTCTGCCCGGTGGCGGACTGGGGACGCCCCGGGACGCCCAGCGTCGCGTCGGCGAGGACGGCGCGCCCGCCCGCGGGGAGCGTCGAGCCCGTCCCGTCCGCGAAGCGCGACAGGAGGAACTCCCCCCGGGCGAGCGGGTTCCGCTCCGGGTCGTTCGCGCCGGCTCCGACGCCATCCACGAACACGAACAGGGTCGCCACCCGGGGATCATAGCGGCGGAAGCGGCCGTCGTGGAACGATCCCCCGTCGAAGCCCCCGACGCGCACGGGGCGGGCGGTGGACCCCCCTGCTACGCTCTCCGCATGCCCCGCCTCCACGGGTTCCCGGCCGACGTGACCATCCGCTTCGACGGCGAGGACGTGCCGGCCCGGAGCGGCGAGCCGGTGGCCTCGGCGCTCCTCGCCGCAGGGCGCCTGCTCCTCTCCCGGTCCGCGAAGTACCATCGTCCGCGCGGCCCGTTCTGCCTCGCCGGGTCGTGCGGCGGCTGCCTCGTCCGCGCTGACGGGCTGCCGAGCCGTCGCGCCTGCCGGATCCCTTGCAGGGGTGGGCTCGTGGTGGAGTCGC
Organism: uncultured delta proteobacterium; assembly: GCA_963721145.1. Lineage (GTDB taxonomy): Bacteria > Myxococcota > Myxococcia > Myxococcales > Anaeromyxobacteraceae > Anaeromyxobacter. The sequence continues at coordinate 636,542 of CAVRIC010000003.1, forward strand.
AGAACGCCTTCCCGGGGGTGCGCCACGACCTCCTCGGCGTGATCGACCTGGCGACGCCGCGCGGCCTCGACCACCATCGCCTCGCGACGTGGAGCGCGGTCGCGAACCGCGCGGCCGTGGCGCTCTCGCGGCACGTCGCCGGCCTGGGGCGGCTTCCCGACGGCGCCTGGCGCGACGCGAGGGCTCCCGTTGCGGCCCCCCCGCGCGAGGAGCGGTTCGACGCGCTGGTGGTCGGCGGCGGCCCGGCCGGGCTCGCTGCCGCGGAGGTGCTCGCGGAGGCGGGCCGCCGCGTGCTCATCGCCGAGCAGGACCGAAGCGCCGGGGGCCGGCTGCGGGCGGGCCTCGGGCGGGCGGGCGAGCCCGACCTCGCATGGGCGCGGGCCGCGATCGAGCGTGTGCGGGGCGCCGGCGGGGAAGCCGCGCTCGGGACCGCGGTCGTCGGGCTCTGGCACGACGGCGGCTCGCCCGTCGCGCTCCTCCTGCCCGACGATCTCGCCCCCGCCGTGCGGCTGATCCGCGCTCCCCGGATCGTGCTCTGCACCGGAGGGCACCCGCAGCCGCCCGCGATCGGCGGCGGCGATCGCCCGGGCGTCCTGGCGGCTCGCGGACTCGGGACGCTCGTCGCGGAGCACGGCGTCGTCCCCGGCGCGCGCGCGGCGGTGATCGGCGCGGGCGCCGAGCCGGAGCGCGTCGCCGAGCGGCTCGCCGCGGCCGGGATGGGCATCGAGCTCGTCGCCTCCCTCGACGGTGCCCGGGTCGCCGGTCGCGGACGGGTCCGCGCGCTGCTGCGGCCCGGGGGAAGGGTCGCCTGCGACACCATCGCCGTGGCGACGCCGCCCGCGCCGGCCACCGACCTCGGCACCGCGCTCGGCGCCGCGGTCTCGTTCGACGCCGGGCTGGGCGCGTTCGCGATCGCCGTGGCGCGCGACGGAGCGACCGGCGTGGCCGGCGTCTTTGCGGCGGGAGAGGTGACGGGCGCGACCGACGCGGCGCGCGCGGCCGAGACGGGCCGCCGCGCGGGAGAGGCGGCGCGTGGCTGACCGGCGGCGGTCCGCGAAGACGATCGTCTGCGCCTGCGAGGACGTGACGCGGGAGGACGTCCGCCGTGCGTTCGCGGCCGGGAACCGCGACGTCGAGTCGGTGAAGCGGGTGACCGGGTTCGGCACCGGACCGTGCCAGGGGAAGAGCTGCCTCGCGCTCGTGCTGCGCGAGCTGCTCGCGCTCGGAGCGACCCCGGGCGAGCTGGCGCCGTTCACGGCGCGTCCGCCGGCGCAGCCGATGCCGCTCGGCCGGCTCGCCGCACTCGACCCCGAGGCGCTCCCGCTCGATCCCGGCGTGCCCCGACAGGCACGCGGCCCCGCACCGCCGATCCCGATCCCGACGCCCGCTCACCCTGAGCGTAGCGCCGCCGCAGGCGGCGCGGAGTCGAAGGGGACCGCGACCCCTCCGCGCGACCTCCTCCCTTCCCTGCCCTCGCGCGCGGACGTCGTGATCGTCGGCGGTGGGATCATGGGCCTCGCGCTCGCCGCCGAGCTGACCCGGCGCGGGGTGACCGACGTGCTCGTCCTCGAGCGCGGGTACCTGAACGCGGGCGCGTCCGGCCGGAACGGCGGCGGAGTCCGCGCGCAGTGGTCCACCCCGACGCTCATCCGGCTCGCCCGCCGCTCGATGGAGATCTGCGCGCGCTTCGCGGTCGAGATGGGCGTGAACGTCTGGTTCCGCCGCGGCGGGTACCTGTTCCTCGCGCCGACGCGGGCCCAGCTCGAGCGGATGGAGCGGAACATCGCGCTCCACCGGCGCGAGGGGCTCCGGACCCGGATCGTGGACCGGGACGAGGCGCTCGCGCTCGTGCCGCAGCTCGACGGGAGCCGGTTCCTCGCGGGGTCGTGGAACCCGGACGACGGCGTCGTGTTCCCGTGGCCGTTCCTGTGGGGCTACGCCGCGCGCGCGCAGGCGCTCGGCGCGCGGGTCCGGACGTTCACCCGCGTCACGGGGTTCGAGCTGTCGGGGCGCCGCGTCACCGCGGTCCGGACGGATCGCGGCCGGGTGGCATGCGAGACGGTCGTGGTCGCGGCGGGCGCGTGGTCGAAGCAGGTGGCGGCGCTCGCAGGCGTGTCGCTCCCGAACCGGCCGGTGCGGCACGAGATCCTCGCCACCGAGCCGCTCAAGCCCTGGCTCGGCCCGCTGGTCTCGCTCCTCGGGACCGGTCTCTACTTCTCGCAGACGCAGCGAGGAGAGGTCGTGGGTGGGATGGGGGATCCCGACGAACGGGAGGGGCTCTCGCAAGGCTCGACCCTCCGCTTCCTCGCCCGGTTCGCGCGCGCCGCGACCGCCCTCTGCCCCGTGCTCGGCGGCGTCCAGGTGGTCCGGCAGTGGGCCGGGCTCTACGACGTCACGCCCGACAACAACCCGATCCTCGGCCCCGCGGGGCCCGAGAACTTCCTCCAGCTCTCCGGGTTCGTGGGGCACGGCTTCATGATGGCGCCCGCGGTCGCGGAGCTGTACGCGGACTGGATCGCCGGCCGCGCGAAGGACGAGATCTTCGATCGATTCGATATCGCGCGGTTCGCGCGGGGCGCCGGGCCGAAAGAGGATTTCATCATCGGGTGACGTTAGAATTGCTCCATGTCAGCCGGGAAGAAGTCCTCCGCGTCGCTCGGGAAGAAGATCGCATTCCTCGGATCGGGGAACATGGCCGAGGCCCTCGTGAAGGGGCTCCTCGCCTCGGGCACCGCGACGAAGGACGAGATCGTCTGCGCCGAGCCGCGCGCCGAGCGGCGCGAGGAGCTCCGGCAGCGGCACGGGGTCGCGGTCACGACGAGCAATGTCGCCGCCGTGAAGCAGGCGGACATCGTCGTGCTGTCGGTGAAGCCGCAGGTGATGGACGCCCTCCTCGAGGAGGTCGCCCCCGCGGTGGACGCGTCGAAGCTCGTGATCTCGATCGCGGCGGGAGTGCCGATCGCCGCCATCGCGCGGAAGCTCGGCGCCGGCACCCGCCTCGTCCGGACGATGCCGAACACCCCCGCCCTCGTCGGCGTCGGCGCGACCGCGCTCGCGCGCGGCTCGCACGCGACCGACGCGGACCTCGCGCAGGCGGTCTCCCTGTTCGAGGCGGTGGGGACGGCGGTGGTCGTGGAGGAGCACCACCTCGACGCGGTGACCGGGCTGTCGGGGTCCGGACCGGCGTTCGTGTTCCTCGCCATCGAGGCGCTCGCCGACGGCGGCGTGAAGGTGGGGCTGTCGCGGAGCGTCGCGATGGCGCTCGCCGCGCAGACGGTGGTCGGCGCCGGGCGGCTCGTCCTGGAGACCGGCGATCACCCGGGGAAGCTGAAGGACCAGGTGACGAGCCCCGGCGGAACGGCGATCGCCGGCGTGCACGCGCTCGAGGCGGCCGGCTTCCGCGCCGCGCTCATCGCAGCCGTCGAGGCCGCGGCGAAGCGGTCGCGCGAGCTCGGCGAGCAGGCCGCGACGAAGGGCTAGTGCTCCGACCCAGGCATAGTGCCTACTGCGAGCGCCGATACTCTCGCTGCGGCGGGCGGCCTCGTCAGTGCGCTGCTCGACGTAGGGCTGCTACGCCTGCGCTGCTCCCTCCTCGGGCGCCCGCCTCGCGTCGGTCTCGGCGCTCTCGTCACGTCACCATGCCTGGGTCGGAGCACTAGTTCAGCGCTCGACCACCAGCGCGATGCCCTGCCCCACGCCGATGCACATCGCGGCGAGGCCGAGTCCCTTCCCGGTGCGTCGCAGGCCATGCACGAGCGTCGTGACGATCCGGGCCCCCGACGCCCCGAGCGGGTGACCCAGTGCGATGGCGCCGCCGCTCGGGTTGACGCGGGCGTCCTCCGCGTCGAGGCCCCAGCCGGCGAGCACCGCCAGGGACTGCGCCGCGAACGCTTCGTTGAGCTCGATGAGCCCCACGTCGAGCATCGACGCGCGAGCGCGCTCGAGCGCCTTCTGCGCGGCCGGCACCGGGCCGATGCCCATGGTCCGCGGCGGGACGCCGGCGACCGCGACGGATCGCACGCGCGCGAGGGGCTCGAGCCCATGCGCCGTCGCGTACTCCTTGGATACGACGAGGAGCGCGGCCGCGCCGTCGTTGAGCGGGCTCGAGTTCCCCGCCGTGACGGTCCCGCCCTCGGAAAAGGCAGGGCGGAGTCGGGAGAGCTGCGCGAGCGACGTGTCGCGGCGCGGGCACTCGTCCGCGGCGGCCGCGCCCTTCGCGAGAGGAACCGGCACGATCTCCCCCTGGAGGTGGCCGGCGTCGATCGCGGCCACCGCCTTCCGATGGCTCGCCAGCGCGAAGGCGTCCTGGGCCTCGCGCCCGATGGCGAGCTCGCGGGCCAGGTTCTCGGCCGTCCGTCCCAGCGCGTCGGTGTGCCCGAGCGCCTCCATGCGCGGATTCACGAACCGCCAGCCGAGCGCGGTGTCGTACACCGTGACGTTTCCGCGCGGCTGCCCGGTCTCCGGCTTCGGCATCGCCCAGGGCGCCCGTGACATCGACTCGACGCCTCCGCCGACGTAGACGTGCGCCTCGCCGGCGAGCACGGCTCTCGTCGCCGAGGCGATCGCCTCGAGGCCCGACCCGCAGAGCCTGTTGACCGTGCAGCCGGCCACCTCGACGGGGAACCCGGCGAGCAGCGCGCTCATCCTCGCGACGTTGCGGTTGTCCTCGCCCGCCTGGTTCGCGCACCCGAAGTAAACGTCCTCGACGTCCGCGGCGGGCACTCCGGTCCGGTCGAGGAGCGCCTTCAGCACGATCGCGCCGAGGTCGTCGGGGCGGACCGAGGCGAGCATCCCTCCGTACTTGCCGATGGGGGTGCGTACGGCGTCGATGATCCAGGCTTCCTTCATTCGGGTCCTCCTCGCGCTCTCGCGGGCGGGGCCCGACGATCGTCTCGCCGCCGCGCCGAGGTCAAGCCCCGCCGCGCTGAAGCGAGATCGGCTCGCGTCGAAGCGAGCCGTGCGCGCCGGACGAGACAGCGATCACGCCGATCACGCCGCGCCCGACGCGTCGCGCCATCCCGGAGCGCCGACGCTTGATCCAGATCGCCACGACGACAGACTCGGCTGCGGGCCAGCGTGCGCGTCCCTTCGCCCGGCTGACCATCGCGCAAACTTCAACCGCAAATGTCGCGCGTGCCTGACTAAAGTTTGCGCCACTTTGCTACGACACTGCGACACGGAACACGAAGCGGGCGTCGCGCGCCCGGCCCAGTCGTTATCGCCTCCTGCAATGGGGATTGACATGAAACCGTCTCGCCTGCTGCTCGCTTCGATGGTGATTCTCTTCGCTTCGTCCGTTCAGGCCCGAACGTTCGAAGAGATCAAGAAGGACGGAAAGATCGTCATCGCGACCGAGGGCGCCTTCCCGCCCTTCAACTTCTTCCGCGGTCCGGCCCTCACCGGCTTCGAGGTGGAGCTCGGGGAGGCGCTGGCGAAGAAGATGGCCGTCAACATCGAGTGGCGCGCCCTGTCCTTCGACGCCCTCCTGGCTGGTCTTCGCCAGGATCGCTGGGACCTCGTGATCGCCTCGTTCGGGATCACCCCGGAGCGCTCGAAGGCCGTCACCTTCACGGACCCGCATTACTGCTCGGGCGGCATCGTCGTGGCGAAGGACGCGGCGATCCGCACGGCGGGCGATCTCACCGGGAAGATCGTCGCGGTCCAGACCGGCAGCACCTACCTCGAGAACGTGAAGAAGCTCACCGGGCTGAAGGAGGTGAAGAACTTCCCCCAGGACACGGACGCGCGCTCCGCCCTCGTGAACGGCCGCGTGGACGCGTGGGTGACGGACAAGTTCGTGGCCAAGGCGGCGCTCGAGGCGAACCCGTCCGCGGGCCTCAAGGCAGGCGACTTCGTCTTCGTGGAGCGGATCGCCTGCGCGGTGAAGAAGGGCAACTCCTCGCTGGCGCAGGAGGTGAACAAGGCGCTCGCCGAGCTGATGGCGGACGGCACCTACGAGGCGATCTCGAAGAAGTGGATGAAGGAAGACGTCCGCTGCCGGTGAGCCGGGCTCCTCCTCCCGCCGGGACCTCCCCATGACTTCCCTCGTCTTGTCTGCCTGGCCGGACACCTGGACACGCGAGCGGCGCTGCACCGCCACGATGGTGGCGGCCGCGGTGGTCCTCGTCCTGTTCATGTGGCTCGTCGCCGTTCCGCTCGCCTGGGTGCCGGAGCCGATCGGCCCCGCCGCCCAGCAGTTCGCCGAGGGCACGCGCGTCACCGTCCAGCTCACCCTGGTGTCGGGCCTGGTCGGCGTCGCGTTCGGCGTGCTCGCGGCCCTCGGCAAGCTGTCCAGCTTCGGGCCCTTCCGCTGGGCGGCGAGCTTCTACATCTGGGCGATCCGGGGCACGCCGCTCCTCGTCCAGGTGCTGTTCGTGTTCCTGGCGCTGCCGATGATGGTCCCGAGCCTGCAGCTCTCGGACTTCAACTCGGCGGCGCTGGCGCTCGCCTTCAACGTGGGCGCCTACAACGCCGAGGCGATCCGGGCCGGCATCCAGGCGATCCCCAAGGGACAGACCGAGGCCTCCCGCTCGCTCGGGCTCTCGCCGCTCCAGACGTTCCGGGACGTCGTCTTCCCGCAGAGCTTCAAGATCGCGCTGCCGCCGCTCGTGAACAACATCGTCGCGCTCCTGAAGGACTCGTCGCTCGCCTACGTCATCGGCGTCGTCGAGCTCTCGAACATCGGGAACCGCGTGCAGGCGGCCACGTTCCAGCCGGTGCCGGTGTTCGTCGCGACGGCGAGCATCTACCTCATGCTCACCTCCGTCCTCACGCAGATCTCGGGCGCCATCGAGGCGCGGCTCGACGTCGAGCAGCGGCACTGACCGGGAGCGAACGATGTCGAACGTCCAGCCACAAGCCGTGTCCGCCGGTCGCCCGCCGCTCACCGTCGCCCAGCGCGAGCCGCTCATCTCCGCGGAAGGGGTGAACAAGCACTTCGGGAAGGCGCACGTCCTCTGCGACGTCACCACGCGCTTCTTCCAGACCGAGGTGGCCGTCATCGTGGGCGCGTCCGGCTCGGGGAAGTCCACCTTCCTCCGAACCCTCAACCGGCTCGAGAAGCACGACTCCGGGCGCATCGTGGTCGACGGGATCGAGCTCGACGACAACGTGAAGAACCTCGACGCCATCCGGCGCGAGGTCGGCATGGTGTTCCAGCAGTTCAACCTCTTCCCGCACCTGACCGTGCTCGACAACGTGACGCTCGCGCCTCGCCGCGTGCGTCGCACGAAGCGGGACGAGGCGAACCGGGCCGCCATGGAGATCCTGACGCGGGTCGGCCTGCAGGACCACGCCCACAAGCACCCGTTCGCCCTGTCGGGCGGGCAGCAGCAGCGCGTCGCCATCGCCCGCTCGCTGGCGATGAACCCGAAGGTGCTGCTGTTCGACGAGCCCACGAGCGCCCTCGATCCCGAGATGATCAAGGAGGTCCTCGACGTCATGAAGGACCTCGCCAGCTCCGGCATGACGATGATCGTGGTCACCCACGAGATGAGCTTCGCGCGTGAGGTGGGCGACCGGATCGTGTTCTTCGACCATGGGCGGATCCTGCAGGAGGCGCCGCCCGATCAGTTCTTCGACGACCAGGAAAACGAGCGGATCCGGGCCTTCCTCGGCCAGATCGCGCACTGACGACGCGCCTCGGGCGCGGATGAAGGGAGAGGAGCCACATGAATCGGATCATGACCGTCATCACCGCCGCGGTGCTGCTGTTCGCCGGGCGCGCTGGCGCAGCGGAGACGAAGGAGACGATGGCGACGCAGGACATCCAGGGGCTGCGCGCCGAGGTGAAGCGGCTCGCCGCGGAGCTCGACGCGATGAAGGCGAAGAGCGACAAGCCGGTGGTCGTGCCCGCGGCGGCGTCCGTGGCCCCGGCTGCTTCCGCGGTGCTCGCCGAGGTCACGGAGCGGATCGACACCGTCGAGATCAAGGCGAAGGACGCGGTCACGGCGGGCGACGTCCCGGGCTCGTTTCGCGTCCCCGGCACGGAGGTCTCGCTCCGGCTCTATGGCTGGGCGGAGATGAACTACATCCACGAGTTCAAGGGCGACAACAGCAACAGCGACATCCCCGCGTTCGCGGCGTACGCGCCGGTGAGGGGCAGCGACGCCGCCAAGCGCGACAACCGGGACCTCCTCACCGCCCGCACCTCGCGCATCGGCGTCGAGGCGGCCACGCCGACCCGCTACGGCGCGCTCGGCCTCAAGCTCGAGGGCGACTTCATCAACGAGCCCAGGACCGGCGGCACCGGGCAGTACGGCTCGAGCGACAACCTCTTCACCCAGCAGGAGACCTCGAGCTACGGCTTCCGCGTCCGGCACGCGTTTGGATCGGTCGGCGGCCTGCTCATCGGCCAGACCTGGGGCACGTTCATGGACGTCGACAACTCGCCGGAGACGGTGGACTTCAACGGCCCCCCCGGCTCGACAATCATCCGCCAGCCCATGATCCGCTACAGCTACGCGACCCCGAGCCTCGGCAAGTTCACGGTGGCGCTCGAGAACTCCTCCTCGTACGTGCTCGGCGACCCAGCCCAGGGCGACGAGTCGGGCTTCCCGATGTCGTCCAGCCTCTCACGCCTTCCCGACGCCATCCTCCGCTGGGACGGCAGCTACGGCTGGGGCGCCGTCTCCGTGCGCGCACTCGGCCACGAGCTGCGCGTGAAGGACGGCGCCGGGGTCGACGCCGCCAAGCTCGGATGGGGCGCCGCGGCGACGACGCTCGTGAAGCTCCGCGGCGGAGCGGACTTCCTCTCGCTCGCCGTGACGGGTGGACAGGGGATCGGACGCTACATGTATTACATCGAGGGCGCCATCTACGACTCGACCGCGAACGAGATCCGCCTCGAGCGCGCGGCCGGCGTCGTCGCGGGCTACCAGTACAAGCCTGCGGGCTGGGTGCGCTTCAACCTCGTCTACGGGCTCGTCCGGACCTTCGACAACGAGTACGTGGACTACGTCCGCGCCGTGGGCTTCGACAGCTCCGCGTACGACGCCCAGTTCGCGATCAACCGCCAGGTCCAGCAGGCGCACGTGGGCGCCATCTTCACGCCCATCCCCGGAGTGGACCTCGGCATCGAGGGCATCTGGGGCCAGCGGGAGACGCTCGCGGGCGAGAAGGGCGACATGCTGCGCTACAACTTCATGGCGCGCTACTACATCAACTGATCGGCCTGCTTGCGCGGGGCGAACGTGGGGGCGAGGCGGCCGGTGGCCGCCTCGCCCCCACTTCTCGTTTGCAGGGTGGGATCGCGTCGCCGCGCACGGCCCCGCCGGCCCGGCGCGGCAGATTCGGCTCCCGTGCGCCCTCCAGCTCCAATGTTGCGCTGCAAGCCGGTCAATCTTCAACCGCACGTGTCGCCGCGCCAGCGCTATTCATCGTGCGCAATCGACCGACCGGCGCGCGAGGCGCAGGCCTCGGCCGGAGCCTGGAGCCGCCATGAGAGCCACCGCAATCGAGTCCCCCGACGCCGACCGTCCGTCTCCCCGCGCCTCGCTCGGGGAGTTCTCCCGGATCGCCCTCGTCGGCGCCCCGACCGACATCGGCGCGGGCGCCCGCGGCGGCTCCATGGGGCCGGAGGCTCTCCGCGTTGCGGGCCTGCAGCCGGCGCTGGAGTCTCTCGACCTGCCCGTGACCGACCGCGGCGACGTCGTGGGCCCGGCGAATCCCATGCAGCCGCCCAGGGAGGGCTACCGCCACCTCGACGAGGTCGTCGCCTGGTGCGGATCGGTGCGGGACGCCGTGGGCGCCGCCCTCGCCGCCGGCGAGCTGCCGGTCCTCCTGGGCGGTGACCACTCGCTGGCCATCGGCTCGATCGCGGCCGTGGCGCGCCACTGCCGGCAGCGGGGCAAGAAGCTCCTCGTCGTCTGGCTCGACGCGCACGCCGACTACAACGTCCCCGCCACCTCACCGTCCGGGAACATCCACGGCATGCCGGCCGCGGTGATCTCCGGTCACGGGCACCCGAAGCTGCTCGCGATCGGCGACCAGACGCCCATCGTGGCGCCCTCCTCGATCGTGCAGATCGGCGTCCGCTCCGTGGATCCGACGGAGAAGGCGCTCGTCATCCGGAACGGCTCCGTCACCTTCGACATGCGCCAGGTGGACGAGCTCGGGATGCGGCGGATCGTGGAGCGCGCGCTCGAGCGCGTCGTCCGCGAGGACACCCACCTGCACGTGAGCCTCGACGTGGACTTCCTCGATCCCGGCATCGCGCCCGGGGTCGCCACGGTCGTGCCAGGCGGCCCGAACTACCGCGAGGCGCAGCTGTGCATGGAGATGCTTCACGACTCCGGCGTCCTCGGATCGCTCGACGTGGTCGAGCTCAACCCGGCGGCCGACGAGAAGAATCGCTCCGCGCGCCTCGCGGTCGAGCTCGTTCAGAGCCTGTTCGGAAAGCGGATCCTCACATGAGGGGGCCCAACGAGGCACCCCGGGGCGCGCCACGAAGGAGCGACAGATTCGGCTCGGATTGCCCCTGCGGGGAGAGGAATTGGCTGCACGGAGCGCAATCTTCGACAGCGGATGCCGGTGCGTTTCCGCTACCTTTTTTCCTGACCGTCGCACGAGGAGGACGTGGATGAAATCCATCGATCTCGAGAACAGGTACTGCGCACACAACTACCATCCGCTCCCGGTCAATCTGGTGCGCGGGGAGGGCGCGCACGTCTGGGACGATGCCGGCCGCCGCTACCTCGACATGATGAGCGCCTACTCCGCGGTGAGCCACGGGCACTCGCATCCGCGCCTGGTGAAGGTCCTCACCGAGCAGGCCGCGAAGCTCGCCATCGTCTCGCGCGCGTTCCACTCCGATACGCTCGGCCCCTTCCTCGCGACGCTGTGCGCCCGGACCGGGTTCGAGCAGGCGCTGCCGATGAACACCGGCGCCGAGGCGGTGGAGACCGCCATCAAGGCCGCGCGGCGCTGGGGGTACCAGGTCAAGGGGATTCAGGACGGGCAGGCGGAGATCGTCGTCGCGGACGGCAACTTCCACGGGCGCACCACCACCATCGTGGGCTTCTCCTCCGAACCGGAGTACCGCCGCGGCTTCGGCCCCTTCGCCCCCGGGTTCCGCTCGGTCCCGTTCGGCGATGCCTCCGCCCTGGCGGCCGCCGTGAACGAGCGCACCGCCGCCGTGCTGGTCGAGCCGATCCAGGGTGAGTCGGGGATCGTCGTGCCGCCGGCGGGATGGCTCCGCGAGGTTCGCCGCGTGTGTGACGAGCGGAACGTCTTGCTCATCCTCGACGAGATCCAGTCGGGGCTCGGGCGCACCGGACGCTGGTTCGCGTTCGAGCACGAGCGGATCCGGCCGGACGCCCTCATCCTCGGGAAGGCGCTCGGCGGCGGGCTCCTGCCGGTCTCGGCGTTCTGCGCCGATCGCAGGGTGATGAACGTCTTTGGGCCGGGGAGCCATGGCTCGACGTTCGGTGGAAACGCGCTCGCGGCTGCGGTCGCGCTCGAAGCGCTCAAGGTGATGGACGAGGAGGGCCTGGTGGAGCGGAGCGCGCACCTGGGCGCGCACGTGCTCGAGCGGCTGCGCGAGCTCCGGTCACCGGTCGTGAAGGAGGTGCGCGGCCGCGGGCTGTGGATCGGCGTGGAGCTTCATCCGGCGCGCGCCGACGCCCGTGACGTCTGCGAGCGGCTCGCCAGGGCGGGGGTCCTGACGAAGGAGACGCACGACACGGTCATCCGGCTCGCGCCGCCGCTGGTGATCGGCAAGCCCGACCTCGACTGGGCGATCGACCGCCTCGCGTCGGTGCTCGAGGACGTCGCGCAGCGGAAGGCGCCGATCGCCGCGAACGGGTGACCACCTCCCTGGAGGAAACCATGTCCCAAGGCATCTTCCGCATCCCCGAGCCCCACAACGAGCCGGTGCTGAGCCATGCGCCCGGCACCCCCGAGCGCGCCGCGCTCCGGGCCCGCATCGCCGAGCTCGGCGCCGGGGAGATCGAGATCCCCCTCGTGATCGGCGGCCAGCACGTCCGAACCGGGAGGCTCGCCGAGGCGCGCGCTCCGCACCGGCACGCCCAGCGGCTCGCGCGCTGGCACCAGGCAGGTGCCGCCGAGGTGCAGGCGGCCATCGACGCCGCCCGCGCCGCGCGGCGGGACTGGGCCGCCCTCCCCTACCACCACCGGGCGGCCATCTTCCTCAAGGCCGCGGACATGCTCGCCGGCGGATGGCGGCCCACGCTGAACGGCGCCACGATGCTCGGCCAGTCGAAGACCGCCCAGCAGGCCGAGATCGACTCGGCCTGCGAGATCGTCGACTTCTGGCGCTTCAACGCCCGCTGGGGTGAGCGGATCCTCGAGGAGCAGCCGCTCTCGCCGCCCGGAACCTTCAACCGGACCGAGTACCGGCCGCTCGAGGGCTTCGTCCTCGCGGTGACTCCCTTCAACTTCACGTCGATCGCCGCGAACCTGCCCACCGCCCCGGCGCTCATGGGGAACACGGTGCTCTGGAAACCGGCCTCGAGCGCGGTCTACGCGGCGTGGTGGGTCCTGCAGCTCCTCGAGGCCGCCGGCTTGCCGCCGGGCGTCATCAACTTCGTCCCGGGACCTGGCCGCGCGGTCGGCGATCCGGCGCTGGCGAGCCCCGCCTTCGCAGGCCTCCACTTCACGGGCGGCACGTCGACCTTCCACGGCATGTGGCGGACGATCGCCGAGAACCTGCCGCGCTACCGGAGCTATCCGCGCATCGTCGGTGAGACCGGCGGGAAGGACTTCGTCTTCGCCCACGCCTCGGCCGACGTGGACGCCCTCGCCACCGCGCTCACCCGCGGGGCCTTCGAGAACCAGGGCCAGAAGTGCTCCGCCGCGTCCCGCGCCTACGTCCCGGAGAGCCTGTGGCCCGCGCTGAAGGAGCGACTCCTCGCCCAGGTGGCGTCGCTCCGGATGGGCGATCCGACGGAGGACTTCGGCGTGTTCATGGGCGCGGTCATCGACCAGGGCGCCTTCGACACGATCCGGCGCTACGTCGAGCTGGCGAGGACCTCACCCGACGCGCGGATCCTCGCCGGCGGCGAGTGCGACGCGTCGGTGGGCTGGTTCATCCAGCCGACGGTGGTGCAGGTGACGGACCCCCGGCACCGGCTGATGGAGGAGGAGATCTTCGGCCCGGTCCTCACCCTCTTCGTCTACGCCGACGCGAAGGTGGACGAGGCGCTCGCGCTCTGCGACCAGACCTCGCCCTACGCCCTCACCGGCGCCGTCTTCGCGCGCGACCGCGCGTTCGTGGAGAAGGCGAGCCGCGCGCTGGTGGATGCCGCGGGGAACTTCTACGTGAACGACAAGCCGACCGGCGCGGTCGTCGGGCAGCAGCCCTTCGGCGGCGCGCGGGCCTCCGGCACCAACGACAAGGCCGGCTCGATGTGGAACCTCATCCGCTGGGTCTCTCCGCGCTCCATCAAGGAGAACTTCGTCCCGCCGGCGCGCCACGAATACCCGCACATGGCAGGGAGAGACTGACCCGTGACCCCGCTCGCCACGAGACCCATCGACCAGAGCGCCGAACACCTCCGCTGGCTCGAGGAGAAGCTCCCGTCCCTGTTCACCGGAACCTTGAGAGGTGACGACGACGCCATCGCGGCGCTGGCAGCCGGGCTCGGACGACTCCGCACCGACCGGCAGCTCGTGGTGGCCGACCGCGTGGACGAGCTCATCCTGGCGAGGCTCGACGTCCCCGGCTCCATCTTCGAGACGCTGCGCCGGCTGGAGGACCGGGACATCTCGCGGGCCGAGATCTCCCACTCCCGCGGCGCGGTGCCCGGCTGCGAGCGCCCGCTCGAGCTCCAGCGCTACGTCTTCGACCGCAAGCCCGACGCGCTGGTCCCGGAGGCCGCTGCGCGCCCCATCCCGGAGCGGATCCGCCGAGACGTCCTGGCGGCGCTGGCGGCCCAGGATCCGTCCATCGACGCACGGGCGCGCGAGGAGGTCCTCCGGATCCTGTGGCTCAACGATCCGCGGTACGTGGAGGCGGCGCCCTCGTCCGAGGCGGCGCGGATGCTGCGCCTCCTCCACCATGTCCGATCGAGCGGGGGCTTCTTCCTCGGCGTCGAGCCGCCGGAGGAGCAGGACGCGGAGCCCAACGAGGTGAACGTCCTCTTCGCGGTGGAGAGCCCGCCGCCGAAGGATCACCTCACGCAGCTCATCGAGGTGTTCCACAGCCTCGATCTGGGCGTGCGCCGCTCGCTGACGATGACCGTCGGCACCGGCGCCCACCCCTTCTTCCTCGGCAGCTTCCACGTGGCCCACCGGCGCGGCGCGAAGCTGGGGCAGGACACCGAGCTCTTCCGGAAGCTGCGCCGGCTCCTCTACAACACGCAGATCCTCGCCACCGAGTCGCCGGCCTACTGGGACTTCGTGCTCACGCGGGTGATGAGCGGGGAGGAGGCCTCGCTCGTCAACGCCTTCATCGGCTTCTGCCACACGAACTGCGCCCACCACCAGCCGCACCGCTTCACGCTGGAGGACGTGGTCCGGGCCTTCCACTCGCACCCGGACATGGGCCTGCGGCTCGTCCGCCTCTTCGAGGCACGCTTCGATCCCGACGTCGCGGATCGGGAGGCGCGCTACGCGGCCGAGCTGCAGAGCGTGGAGCAGGAGGTCGCGTCGTACAACACCGGCCACCGGCAGCTCGACGACTTCCGCCGCTCGATCTTCCGGACCGCGCTCGTCTTCGTGCAGCGGACCCTCAAGACCAACTTCTTCGTGGCGGAGAAGCACGCCCTCGCCTTCCGCCTCGACCCGGCCTACCTCGACGATCTCGGGCCGACCTTCACCGGCGACCTGCCGCCGGAGCGGCCGTTCCGCGTCACGTTCTTCTTCGGGCGGAGTGGGCTCGGGTACCACATCGGCTTCGCCGACATCGCGCGCGGAGGCTGGCGGACCATCTTCGCGAAGACGCGCGACGACTACGTCACCGTGGCGAACACCATCTTCCGCGAGAACTACGTCCTCGCCCACACGCAGCACCTCAAGAACAAGGACATCTACGAGGGCGGGTCGAAGATGGTGTGCGTCCTCCACGCGCCGGACGTCGACACGCGAGAGCAGCTGACCCAGCGGCTGCACAAGCTGCAGTGGGAGCTCGCGAACGCGTTCCTCGACGTCTTCACCACCGAGGGCGGAAGGCCCAAAGACCCGCGGGTGGTGGACTACTTCGGTGAGGACGAGCCCATCGAGCTCGGGCCCGACGAGAACATGCACGACGAGATGATCGAGGCCATCGCCGAGCTCTCGACCCGCCGCGGCTACGTGCTCGGCAGCGGCATCATGTCGAGCAAGAAGGTGGGCATCAATCACAAGCACTACGGCGTGACGTCGCTGGGTGTGATCACCTTCGCGGAGATCGCCATGCGCGAGCAGGGCATCGACATCCGCAAGGATCCGTTCACCGTGAAGATCACCGGAGGACCGAACGGCGACGTCGCCGGCAACGGCCTTCGCCTGCTCCTCGCCCGCTGCCCGCGCGTGCGCGTCAAGCTCGTCATCGACGGAACGGCGGCGGTGTTCGATCCTGCGGGCATCGATCGAGAGGCCCTCTCTCGAATCGTGCTGCGCGCCGACGCCGAGGCGTTCGATCCCGCCCACCTCTCCCCGGGCGGCTTCGTCCTGTACCGGAACGCCCGGCGTACGGAGGGGCTCCGCGAGCTGTACCGCCGGATCGAGCGGACCGCGGACGGCCCGCGCGAGGAATGGGTGACCGTGGACGAGTTCCACGAGGAGTTCGACGGGCTCCTCTTCGATGTCACGGCCGATCTCTTCATCCCGGCGGGCGGCCGGCCAGAGACCATCGACGGCGCGAACTGGCGCCGTTTTCTCGGCCCCGACGGGAAGCCTTCGGCGCGCGTCATCGTCGAGGGGGCGAACTCGTTCGTGACTCCCGAGGCGCGGCTGCGGCTCCAGGAGGCGGGCGTGGTGGTGCTGCGCGACGCCTCCGCGAACAAATGCGGGGTCATCTCGTCGTCCTACGAGATCATCGGCAATCTCCTCTTCCCCGCCGAGGAGTTCCTGCGGCACAAGGAGGAGTACGTCCGGGACGTGCTCGAGATCCTCGAGCGGAGGGCCGCCGACGAGGCGCGTCTCATCTTCCGCCGTCACCGCGACGAGGCGGGGAAGCGCACGTTCACCGAGATCTCCGACGCGATCAGCGTCGAGATCAACGCGAACAAGGCGCGCCTCTTCGCGTTCTTCGAGTCGCGGCCGGACCTCGCGAGGGGCCACGTCTACCGGCGGGCGCTCCTCTCCCACCTGCCGCGGCTCGTTCGCGAGGCGCCCGCCTGGCATCAGCGCATCGAGAGGCTGCCGCCGAAGTACCGCTCGGCGATCCTGGCGGCCGAGATCGGCGCCGCCATGGTCTACCAGCGCGGCCTCGAGCCGGACTTCGCCCGAGCGCTGGAGGAGTACGTGTCCCGGATGTTCCAGTGACGGCAGCGCCCACCGGGGCCGCCGCCACGCGCCGTCAGCCCTCGCGGTCCGCCTCGGTGACGGGGTAGCCCGCGAACTCGCGGATCCCCATCAGCACGATGGCCGTCGAGATGCGGGCGACCGGGAGCTTCGGGTCGTCGATCCACGACGCGGTCAGCTCACGGTAGCGATCGAGGGTGGGGCAGACGATGCGCGCGACGTAGTCGATCTGACCGCTCACGAGGTAGCACTCGATCACCTCGGGGCAGGCGCGGAGCACCTTGTCGAACGCCGCCTGGGCGGTCTGCGTCTGATCGCGCAGCGTGATCTCGGCAAAGAAGGTGGTGTGCCCCGAGACCCGCTTCGGGTCCACGATCGCCATGTAGTGCAGGATGAAGCCCTCGCGCTCGAGCCGATTCACCCGCTCCAGGCAGGGCCGGGGCGAGAGGCCCACCAGCTCCGAGAGCTTCTGATTGGTGATGCGCCCGTCCCGCTGCAGGATGGTGAGGATCTTCGCGTCGATCAGGTCGAGCTTCCGCGCCTTCGTGCCCTCAGCCATGGCGCACCCTCCAGACGGTCTCATCGAGCGCCGCCGCGAACCGCGTCAGGATCTCGTCGATGTCCGCTTCGGCGATCACGAACGGCGGAGCGAGGCAGCAGAGGTCCCCGTCGGTCCCGTTCGCCTGGCCCACGTTCGTCCACGTCATGAGGCCGGCATCGAGGGCGGCCTCGGCGAACGTCTCGGCGAAGCGGAGCTTCCGCGGGAACGGAGCGCGGCTGGCCTCGTCCTCGACGAACTCGATGCCGGCGAGCAGGCCCCGGCCGCGAACGTCTCCCACATGGGGCAGGTTGCGGAGCGCCTGGAGCCGGGAGTGGAGGAGCGCGCCCATCGTGCGGCAGCGCTCGACGAGGCCGTGCCTCTCGACGTGGCGGACCGCCGCGAGCCCCGCAGCGGCCAACACCGGGTGATGGCTGAAGGTCTGCGCATGGAGCAGCGCTCCGGAGCCCTTGGCGATGGGATCGATCACCTTCCGCGAGGCCGCCACCGCAGACAGCGGCGCGTACCCGCCCGTGATCCCCTTGCCGAGGACCATGATATCCGGCGCCACGCCGAACTGCTCGATGGCCCACCAGGTGCCGGTGCGACCCGCGCCCACCAGGACCTCGTCCGCGATGAAGAGGACGTCGTGGCGGTCGCAGATCTCCCGAACCCTGCGGAAGTAGTCGGCGCGGGGAACGGAGTGGCCGGTCGAGCTTCCCCCGACGGGCTCGGCGATGAAGGCCGCCACCTGGTCCGCGCCCAGCTCGTCGAGCGCGGCCTCGAGCACCGACCCGTCGCAGGCGGGGCAAGGGGCACCCGGAGCGCCGCCGCACGCGCAGCGGTACGGGTAGGGCGCCGGGATGCGGTGCACGTCCACCAGCCACTCGCGGAAACAGGTCTTGTAGTGGTCGCGCGCCGAGGCCGAGAGGGCCAGCAGCGTGTTGCCGTGATACGCGGGGGTGAGCGCGACGATCTTGTGCTTCGTGGGAAGACCGATCTCGACCCAGTGCTGGCGTGCCAGCTTGAGGGCGGCCTCGACCGCCTCGGAGCCGCTGCAGAGGAAGTAGAGCTGGTCGAGCGGTCGCGGCAGGAGCCTCCCCAGCTCGGCGGCCAGCGCCTCGACCGGCTCGGTGGTGAAGGCGGTGCCGTTCACGTAGGCGATCCGCGCGGCCTGCTCGGCCATCGCCTCGCCGATCTCCCGGACCCCATGCCCGAGGTTCGCCACGAACGCGCCGCTCGACGCGTCGAGGTAGCGGCGCCCTTCGCTGTCGACGAGCCACGCCCCGTCGCCGGACACGACGAGCGGGTAGCTCCGCCCGAGCTTGCGGTAGAAGACGTGGGACTCGGGGTAACGATGGGCGCTCACGACAGGTAGAGCCTCTGCGGATCGAGGACGTCGCGGAGCAGGCGCAGCTCCTCGCGGGTGGGCCCGGGCACGAGATCGAGGTCCGGCCGGACGCGCAGCGGCCAGCCCACGCCCTTGCTCACCTCCTCGACGGTGACGCCTGGGTAAAGGCCGGTCAGGATCATCTCGCCGCCCTCCGGATCGGCCTCCAGGATCGCCTTGTCGGTGACCACCTTGACCGGGCCGGCGCCGGGCATCCCGAGCTCCCGGCGGGACCTCCCACGGCACCGCTGGCCTGGGCTGGTGATGAAATCCACCTCGGCGGGGAACGACCGCAGGTCGAGGCGGCTGACGACCAGCACGCGGCGGGCGTGGATGGCGATCTCCGCGGCGCCGCCCGAGCCGGGGAGGCGCACCCGGGGGTGCGCGTACTCGCCGATCACGGTGGAGTTGATGTTCCCCCAGCGGTCGACCTGCGCCCCGCCGAGGAAGCCCACGCCGATCCGCCCGTTCTGCAGGAAGAGCTCGAAGACGTCGGCCATCGAGCAGACCATGAGGCTGCCGGTGACGAGGGACGGGTCGCCGATGGAGACGGGGAGGCGGTCCGGCACCGCGCCCACGGCGCCCGACTCGTACACGAGGACCAGGTCGGGCGCGTGCAGCGCTCGGGCGAGGTTGCACGCGAGGTTGGGGAGCCCGATGCCGACGAAGGTCACCTCGCCGTTCTCGAGCTCGCGGGCGGCGACCGCGGCCATCATCTCGGAGGGCGTGTAGTCAGAAGCCATAGCTCACCCCCGCGCAGCGCCGCTCCTTCGCCGCGAGCCGCTCCTTCAGGCCAGGCTGCAGGCGCAGGTACTCGGCCCGGTCCTTCACGCCGTGGACGTGCGCCTCGAGGTAGCCCTGGAGCCGCGCCGGGTCGCGCGAGATCTCCTCCCAGGCCACGTAGAAGTCGTTGTCGCGGTCGTAGTGGCCCTGCGCGTACGACGGGTGGCAACCCCACGGCTCCACCACCACGGCGTCGACGATCATGCCGGGGATGAGCGTGCGGTTCGGATCGGCGCGGATCACGCTCTCGTCGACGAGCTCCTCCACGACCAGCACCACCCGCTTCGAGGCGAAGGCCGCCTCCTTCTGCACGCCCATGAGCCCCCACACCTGCGCGTTGCCCTGGCGATCGGCGCGCTGGGCGTGGACGATGGTGACGTCGGGGTTCAGCGCCGGGACGGTCGCGAGCTCCTCGCCCGTGTACGGGCACCGGACCCGCCGGATGAGCGGGTTCGCGACGGGCAGGTCGGTGCCCAGGTAGTTGCGCATGACGCCGAAAGGCAGTCGCGCGGCGCCTGCGGACAGCCGCGACACCATGCCGAAGTGGCTGTACTCCTCGATCTCGAGGCGGGGGCCCTTGCCCTCGACGGCGCGGCGGAACGCGTGCAGCGATCCCGCGCCGGGGTTCCCGGCCCAGGAGAAGACGAGCTTCCGGGCGCAGTTCGCCGCGATCATCTGGTCGTAGACGAGGTCCGGCGTGAGCCGCGCG
The DNA here is from genome assembly GCA_963721145.1 of uncultured delta proteobacterium. Taxonomy (GTDB): domain Bacteria; phylum Myxococcota; class Myxococcia; order Myxococcales; family Anaeromyxobacteraceae; genus Anaeromyxobacter. The sequence goes on from CAVRIC010000003.1 coordinate 656,366, forward strand.
AGGATCAGGTCGCGGCGCCGTTGCCGGATGATCTCGTGCCCCGCGGCGAAGCAGATGAGGTGGGTGAAGCCCTCGATGACGACCGTGTCGCCGTCGCGGACGTGGGCGGCGATGGCGTCCTGCATCGTGACGACCTTGGAGTGCATGGGGCTACCCGCCCAGCGCCGCCGCCAGGAGCTCGGCGGCGTCCGTGAGGTGCCGCTCGAGCAGCTTCGCCGCCCGCTCGCCGTCTCGCGCCCTCATCGCCGCCAGCAGGCGCCTGTGCTCCGTCTCGAACTTGCGCCGGTGCTTCAGCATGAGGCCGTGGACGAGCCAGTAGCGATCGACGCGCCGCAGGAGCCCGTCGATGAGCTCCCGCATCTGCGGGCGGCCGTCCATGTCGTAGACGAGCCGATGGAAATCGAGGTCGTGCGAGCCCCAGGTCGTGCCGTCCTCGGCCCGCTCCGCCAGCTTCAGGATCTCCTCGGCCTTTGCGAGCGCGGCGGCGGGGAGCCGGGTCGCGGCACGGCGGATGGCGGCGGTCTCGAGGACCACGCGGATGTCGTAGATCTCGCGGATCTCCTGGGGCGTGTGCGCCGTCACGGTCGCGCCATGGTTGGGCTGGTAGGTGACGAGGCCCTCCGACTGGAGCTGCCGCAGCGCCTCCCGCACGGGGATGTGGCTGACCTCGAGCTGCGCGGCGATCTCCTGCTGCGGCAGCGGGTCGTTGGCCTTCAGGTGGCCGCTCGTGATCGCCTCGCGAAGCACCTCGGCGACGAGCTCGTGGCTCGAGAGCCTTCGCGAGCCCGCAAGGCGCCGGAAGATGCGGTCCAGTTCCACGGTGCCTGTCATAGAGCAGCCCGTGCCCTCTGTCCAAGCGGCGGCCTCGTCGCTCGCGGAGGCGTGCGCCAGACGCCGCGCATCATTCCACGACCGTCCGGCTCTGCTCGCGCGTGAACTGCTGTACGTACCACGGGCCGCAGCCGCCCTTCCCGCTCGCTCCGCTCCCTTTCCATCCGCAAAAGGGCTGCGCCCCGGGCCAGGCGCCCGTGGTGGCTCCGGAGCGCTTGTTGACGTAGCAGACCCCCGCCTCCACCTCGTCGAAGAAGCGATGGATCTCCTCCGGTCTCCCGGAGAAGAGCCCCGCGGTGAGCCCGTACTCCACCCTGTTGCTCTCGGCCAGGGCCTGGTCGAAGCCGTCCACCACGCCGACGGCGAGGAACGGCGCGAACAGCTCCTCCTGGAAGAGCGCGCTCTCGAGCGGCAGCGCCGCGATCGTGGGGGCGACGAAGTGGCCCTTCTCGAACACCCCGCCCCGGAGCCGCTCGCCACCGGCGAGGATCTTCCCTTCCCCCGCTCCCTGCTCGACCGCGCGCTCCCACCGCTGGACGGCGCGCGCGTTGATCACCGGTCCGAACCAGACGTCGCGCTGGGTGACGTCGCCCGCGCGGATCGCGCGCGTTCTCTCCAGCAGCTTCTCGAGGAACGGGGCCGCCGCGTCCCGGTGCACGTAGACGCGGCTCGTCGCGCTGCACTTCTGGTTCTGGAGACCGAACGCGGAGCGCATCACGCCCTCCGCGGCCGCGTCGAGGTCCGCGCTGTCGGAGACGATGACCGCGTTCTTGCCGCCGAGCTCCAGCAGGCAGGGTTTCACCCACCGCTGCGAGAGGCCGTGGAAGATGCGCATCCCGACCTCCTTCGATCCGGTGAAGACCACGCCGTCGACGAGCGGGTGCCCCCAGAGCGCATCGCCCATCTCGCGGCCCCGGCCGCTCACGTACTGGAACACTTCGGGCGGCACGCCCGCGTCGCGGTAGACCCGGTGCAGCTCGATCCCGGTCCAGGGCGCGTCCTCTGCCGGCTTGTAGACGACGGTGTTGCCGGTCATCAGCGCCGCCGACGACATCCCGGTGGAGAGCGCGAGGGGGAAGTTGAAGGGGGCGATGCAGGCGAAGACGCCGTAGGGACGGAGCGTCTCCGTGTTGCGCTCGACGGGCGTCATCCGGGCCATCTCGCGGACGAAGCCCCGCTGATCCTCCACCTGCTGGCAGTAATAGTCGACGAGGTCGGCGGCCTCCTCGGCGTCGCCCATGGCCTCGAGGCGGTTCTTCCCGACTTCGTGGCTCATGATCGCGGCGAGCAGGAACTTGCGCGCGCGGATGAGCTCCGCCGCCCGCCGCAGGATGCGCACCCGCTCTTGCCAAGGTCTCGCGCCCCAACCCTTCTGCGCTGCCTTCGCCGACCGCACCGCCAGATCGACCTCGCCCGGCCCTGCGGCCGCGAACCGCCCGAGCACGAGGCTCGTGTCGATGGGCGAGACGTCGACGAGGAGCGGGCGGTCCGGGATGACGGCCTTCCCGCCGACATAGAGCGGATGGGTCCGGTCCATCCGGTCGCGCGCGTCGGCGAGCGCCGCGTCGAAGGCTCCGTGAAAGGCCTCCAGATCGACGTTCGCGGACGTGTACGTGACCTTCTGCTGCGGCTGCTGCGTGGCACTGGTCATCGCGGGACCTCGGCACGGATCGGGGGTTGCCAAAGAATATATAGTATATTATGTACGGATCGTCAAACACGGCCAGCGCCCTGCGAGGCAGGCCGGCTCTTCACCCCGCACCTGTCGAGGTCCTGCATGAGCCGCATGACGAGCCCGGCCGCGCTGCCTGCCCAGGCCGGCCAGCCCATCCCCTACGCGCCGCGGCGCGAGCTCACCGAGCCCGACTGGACCCGCATCCCGGGCTTCCGCGGCGCGAGCCGGTCGGAGTGGGAGGATGCCACGTGGCAGCGCAGGCACACCGTGAAGAACCTGCGCGAGCTGAAGGCCGTCCTCGGGGAGCACCTCCCGGACGACCTGGCGGAGGGCATCGCCCTCGATCAGGCGACGCGGGCGACGATGTCGATCCTGGTCCCGCCCCACATGCTCAACACCATGAACCTGGCGAACCTCTGGGAGGACCCGGTGCGCCGGTACATGCTGCCCGCGCTGGCGGATCGGCGCGCCGACTGGCCGAACCACCCCCGGGCCTCGCGCGACAGCCTGCACGAGCACGACATGTGGGTCGCGGAGGGCCTCACCCACCGCTATCCGACCAAGGTCCTCGCCGAGCTGCTCGCGACCTGCCCGCAGTACTGCGGGCACTGCACCCGCATGGACCTCGTGGGCAACGACGTCCCCCAGGTGAAGAAGCTCCGCTTCGAGCTCCCCCAGCAACGGCGGTACGAGGCCATGCTCGACTACCTCCGGCGGACCCCCACCGTGAGGGACGTGGTGGTCTCCGGCGGAGACATCGCCAACCTGCCCATCACGCAGCTCGAGCCTTTCGTCGGCGCGTTGCTCGACGTCCCGAGCATCCGCGACATCCGCCTCGCCTCGAAGGGGCTGGCGGGCCTGCCGCAGCACTTCCTTCAGGGCGAGGTGCTCGCCGGGCTGGAGCGGCTCGCCAGGAAGGCGTTCGAGCGGGGCGTGGACCTCGCCATCCATACCCACGTCAACGCCGCGCAGCAGGTGACGCCGCTCCTCGGGAAGGCCGCCCGCACGCTCCTCGAGATCGGCTTCCGCGACGTGCGTAACCAGGGCGTGCTGCTGCGAGGGGTCAACTCGACGTCAAAGGGCCTGCTCGACCTCTGCCTCGCGCTGATCGATCACGCCAAGATCCTCCCCTACTACTTCTACATGTGCGACATGCTGCCGAACAGCGAGCACTGGCGCGTGGCGCTGTGGGAGGCGCAGCAGCTCCAGCACGACATCATGGGCTACCTGCCCGGCTTCGCGACCCCGCGCATCGTCTGCGACGTCCCGTTCGTCGGGAAGCGCTGGGTGCACCAGGTGGCCGAGTACGATCGCGAGAAGGGCATCAGCCACTGGACCAAGAACTATCTGACCCGCATCGAGTCGGGAGATCCGGGCGCCCTCCAGCGGCGATATCCCTACTTCGACCCGATCTACACGCTGCCCGAGTCGGGCCAGGCGTGGTGGCGAGGGCAGGCCGCGGCGAAGGAGCCCGCTCACGCGGAGCCCGCACCGCTGGAGGCCCCATGATCACCCGGAGCTACCCCCGCGTGACGACGCCGCTGCCCGGCCCGAAGGCCAGGGAGATCATCGAGCGCGACGCGGCCTACACCTCGACGTCGTACATCAAGGAGTACCCGTTCGTGATGGCCGGCGGCTCGGGGGCGATGGTCGAGGACGTCGACGGCAACCGCTTCATCGACTTCATGGCGGGCATCGCCGTATCGGCCACCGGCTACAACCACCCGAAGGTCGTCGCGGCCGTCCGCGAGCAGGCGGAGCGCTTCTTCCACATCTGCGGGACCGACTTCTACTACGAGGTCTTCGCGCGCCTCGCCGAGCGGCTGGCCACGCTCGCGCCAGGCCCGAGCCGCAAGCGGGTCCTCCTCACCAACTCCGGGACGGAGGCCATCGAGGGCGCGATCAAGCTGGCGCGCTTCCACACGCGCCGGTCGGCGCTCATCGCGTTCCACGGCGCGTTCCACGGCCGCAGCTACGGCGCGATGAGCCTCACGTCCAGCAAGGTGAAGCAGCACCAGCACTTCGGGCCGTTCCTGCCCGACGTGCACCACGTGCCCTTCTGCAACCCCTACCGTGACCCGGACGGTGGCGACGGGCCCGCCTGCGTGCGCCGGACCCTCCGCACCCTCGAGGAGGACCTCTTCAAGCGCCATGTCGCGCCCGAGGACGTCGCGGCGATCTTCGTCGAGCCGATCCAGGGCGAGAGCGGCTACGTGATCCCGCCCGACGGCTTCCTGCGCGCGCTCCGGGAGCTCTGCGACCGGCACGGCATCCTGCTCGTCGCGGACGAGGTGCAGTGCGGGACCGGCCGGACCGGGAAGATGTGGGCTTGCGAGTGGGAGGGCGTCGAGCCGGACATCCTCGTCGCCGCCAAGGGCCTGGGCTCCGGGATGCCGATCGGAGCCCTCGTCGCACGCGACGCGGTGATGAGCTGGAAGGCGGGCTCGCACGGCTCGACGTTCGGAGGGAACCCCGTCGCCTGCGCCGCGGCGCTCGCCACCCTCGACGTGGTGGAGGCGGCGCTGCCCCACGTCCGGGCGATCGGCGACCGCATGCTCGCCCGGGCCCGGCAGATCATGGAGTGGTGCCCGCTCGTCGGCGACGTGCGCGGCCGCGGGCTCATGATCGGCATCGAGCTCGTGAAGGACCGCCGCACCAAGGAACCTCACGACGAGCTCATCGGGCGCATCTCCGACCGCGCTTTCCGCAAGGGCCTCCTGCTCCTGGGCTGCGGCAGAAGCACCTTTCGCCTCTCCCCGCCGCTCGTGCTCGACGAGTACGACGCGGACGTCGGGATGGACATCCTCGCGGAGTGCTTGAGCGAGGAGTCGCGACACGCCGAGACGCCGCTGCCGGCGTTCCGCTCTGACGACGGGCCGCATGGCGAGCTGCCCGAGTCGCAGCTGCACCTGCGGCCATGAGCTGACCCCGCCCCTGCTCCGTCGTCTCGCAGCTGGCCTCGGGTACTGCCCCGGGAGCTGGGCCGGGTGGTCCCCGCGTCCTGAACCTCTGCTGACGTGCCTGCCCCGGGCGCTGGGCCGGGGAGGTCTCCTCGTCCGTGCTCGCCGCAAACGCGACCGGGCGGCGTGGGTCGGGCGGGCGGAGAAGCGCAGGTGCCGGCGCACGCCCGGATGTGCCAGCCGCACGCGGGAAGGACGCCGAGCTCGTGCGGCGGGACGGCGCGCGCGGCTGTCACATCGCGTGCACGCCGGCTGGCGCACTGTGAGGCGTGTCCGTCCGCAGCGATGCGGCTGCGCGCGAGGCGAGGAGCCTCCCCGGCGTCACGCGCCCGGCGGAGGTGACTGCGTGCTCTGATGTCGCCGTGCTGGGTGCGGCGTGTCATGCCCCGCCAGCGTCCACCCCCCTCGCCGCGGAACCGTCCACCGGGGGCGCGGAAGAGCCCTCCCCACGCAACGTCCACGCAACCGCGCCGCGAACCCGTCCGCCGGGGGCGCGAGGCGGAAGGGCCCCTCCACCGCGCGGAGGCCGGGCGTCCGGCGCTCCGAACGGCTCCGCTGCGGACGGATACGCTACAAAGTACTTCAGCCGGCTTGCACTTTGCGTGACGACGGCGCGCGCGTCAGCTCCGTCGCGGGGCAAGGCAACTTCCTCGCGCGACGTCGGCACGCACGCAAGTGCCCGGCACCTGCGTTTCCGGGCCCTTCCGACAGTTCGCCGCCGGTTGCGGTTCTACGAGGCCGAGCACGGGGGAGGGGCGCTTCCCGCCCAGCCCCCGGGGCGCAAACCTTCGCAACGGAGGGGTCTCGCCGTCCCAGCGCCCGGAGGCGGGCGGACCCCCTCCGACAGTCCAGCGCCGGTCGCGCATTCGTCCGAAGCCGAGCACGTCCGAGGGGCCCTCGCGGCCGGGAGCCCCCGGGGCGCGAACCCGGGCGTACCCTCCGCTAGGACAGGCGCAGGATACCCGGGTTCGTGCCCCTACTCCGTCGTCTCGCAGCTCGCCCACCCGCAACGCGCGCAGGTGCGGCAGCCGCCCGACAGGACCAGCGGCGCCTCGCACTGCGGGCACTCCTCGCCGTTGCGGGTGGCGCCGCTCGTCAGCACCTGCTTCTCGCGCGAGCCGTCGCGGTACACGGTGATGCCCTTGCAGCCGAGCTCGAACGCCAGCCGGTAGGCGCCGGCGACGTCATCGGTCGTCGCGTGGCGCGGGAGGTTGATGGTCTTCGAGACGCCGTTGTCCACGTGCCGCTGGAAGGCCGCCTGCATCCGCACGTGCGCCTCCGGCGAGACGTCGTGGGCGGTGGCGAACAGGCGGCCCACCGCCTCGGGCACCCCCTGGATCCCGCGCGCTCGTCCCATGGCCCGGATCGTCGCGAGCGCCGCCTCCGCGCCGGCGGCCGCGGAGCGCACCGGCGAGGAGCGGGTGCTCGTCGCGGAGCTCGGACGCGTCGAGGGCGCGGCGGACGTAGGAGAGCGCGAAGAGCGGCTCGATCCCCGACGAGCACCCCGCGATGATCGCGAGCGTGCCGGTGGGCGCGATGGTGGTCACGGTCGCGTTCCGGCGGGCGGCGGCGCCCCGGCGCGCGAGCGCGCTGGTGGGGAACCCCGGGAACGCGCCGCGCTCCTTCGCGAGCGCCTCGCTCGCCGCGCGGGCCTCGCGCTGCACGAACCCCATCACCTCGTCCGCGACGGCGAGCGCCTCCGGCGCGTCGTACGGGACCCCGAGCCGGACGAGCAGGTCCGCCCAGCCCATGACGCCGAGGCCGATCTTCCGGTTCCGGTGCGAGATCTCCGCGATCTGCGGCAGCGGCCAGACGTTCACGTCGAGCACGTCGTCGAGGAAGCGGACCCCGTCGCGGACGCAGGCCGCGAGCGCGTCGAAGTCCACGCGCCCGCCGCGCTCGAAGCGCCCCAGGTTCACCGACCCGAGCGTGCACGCCTCGTAAGGCAGGAGGGGCTGCTCGCCGCACGGGTTCACCGCCTCGAACCGTCCCGCGTCGGGCGTCGGGTTCTCCGCTTCCACGCGGTCGATGAACACGAGCCCCGGCTCTCCCGATGCCCACGCGGCGTCGGCGATGCGGTCGAGGAGGACGCGCGCGTCCACGGTCCGCACCACCGCGCCGGTGCGCGGATGCCGCAGCGGCCACGGCTCGCGCGCCGCGGCCGCCCGGAAGAGCGCGTCCGGCGCCGCGACGGACAGGTTGAAGTTCTCGAGCCCGGGACCCCGCTTCGCGTCCACGAACTCCTCGACGTCCGGGTGCCACGCCGCCAGCACCGCCATGTTCGCCCCGCGCCGCACCCCGCCCTGCTTGATGATCTCGGTGGCGGCGTCGTACACGCGCATGAACGACACCGGGCCGCTCGCGACGCCGTGCGTCGTCTTCACCACGTCGCCGCGTGGCCGCAGCCGCGAGAAGGCGAATCCGGTGCCGCCGCCGGACTGGTGGATGAGCGCCGCCCACTTCAGCGCGTCGAAGATGCCCGCGAGGTCGTCCTCGACCGGGAGCACGAAGCAGGCGGCCAGCTGACCGTGCGGACGGCCCGCGTTCATGAGGGTGGGCGAGTTCGGCAGGAACTCGAGCGCGCTCATCCGCGCCTCGAACCGCTCGGCTGCCCGCTCGCGCTCGGTCGGCGGCTCCGCCTCCGCGACCGCACGCGCGACACGGCGGAACAGCTCCGGCGCCGACTCGACGACGCGACCCGTCTCGTCGCGGAGGAGGTAGCGGCGCTCGAGGACGTGGAGCGCGTTCTCGGTGATCGTCGCCATCGCTCGAAACTTACCCGGAACGCCCCCTCGCCGCCTCCCCTTGCCACTCATCGGGGGGGCTCCCAGATTCGCCACACACACTAAGGAGGAGTTCGTCCGTGCCTGACAGGGACAAGGGGCCGAAGGCCTCGGGCTCGATGACCGTCCGCGAGGCCGGTCGGCGGGGCGGCGAGGCCCGCAAGGAGCAACTCGGCTCGAAGGGCTACTCGGAGCTCGGCCACAAGGGCGGGCAGAGGGTCCGCGAGCTGATCGAGGAAGGGAAGAACTCGGAGCGGAAGTAGGTATCCGCCGGGCCGCTTGTGCGCCCGGCGGGCCTCTGGAACTCTAGGGGCATGCGCCGCGTCCTCCTCTCCCTGTTCGTTCTCGCCTCGCTCGCCAGCTGCACCCCCCGCGCCGTGATCCCGGACGCGGAACGGGATCGCGTGTCCACGGATCTTGCCGGCCAGCAGCGGTGGCTGCGGGTGGCCACGTACGCCGGACCGCTCTGGGGCGACCGCTCGAGGGTCTTCGTCACCGACGCGCCGCCCGGCGAGCTCGACCTCGTGGAGTCGGCCGGAGGGACCCCGGTGGCTCCCCCTCCTCCGGAGCGCGTGCTCGCCCCCGGGACCGCGGTGCGGATCCGCGAGATCGAGTTCCCGACCGGCTGGGTGATCGCGAGGCGCGTCGTCATGACGCCCCGCTACCACCCGTGGGTCTTCCTCGAGGTTCCGGGGGACGCGCGCGCGCACGTCGTGGTGCTGTCGCAGCTGGCGGCGTCCTACGAGGACGTGCGCGCCGAGCTGGACCGGATCCTCTCCTCCGACAATCCGACGTCGGCGTTCGCCGCGCTCCCGAAGGAGCACCGCGACGCGATCATGAAGAAGGAGCTGGTGGACGGGATGTCGCTGCGCGCCGTGGAGATGGCGTGGGGACTTCCGGAGCGGAAGCGGATCGATCGGCCCACGAACCGTGAGGAGTGGGCGTGGCCGGGCGGGAAGCGCAAGGCCTCGTTCCAGGACGAGCGGCTCGTGCGCTGGGAGAAGTAGCCGCGGCGGCGCTGCCCGCCGCACGCGCACACACCGCTCGTATTCCGGGCAGCGGCACTCGACGCGAAATGTTCACGCGCGAGGGTCGCCGCCGACGCATCGCGTCGTTAACCTTCGGGCCTCCCGGGAGGACTCCATGGATCGACGCGTCGAACGCGTGACGATGTCCGCGAGGAAGCGCATCGCGCTCATCGCACACGACAGCCGGAAGGACGACCTGCTCGAGTGGGTCGGTTACAACCGCGACGTCCTGCGCGAGCACGCGCTGTTCGCGACGGGGACCACCGGCGGGCTCGTCCAGGCGCGCTGGGACCTTCCGGTGATGCGGCTGAAGAGCGGACCGCTCGGCGGCGACCAGCAGATGGGCGCGCGCATCGCCGACGGTGAGCTCGACGTGCTCGTGTTCTTCTGGGACCCGCTCGAGCCCCACCCGCACGAGCCCGACGTCCGCGCGCTGCTCCGCATCGCGGTGCTCTACAACATCCCGATCGCGTGCAACCGCGCCACCGCGGACTTCATCGTGGCTTCGCCGCTCATCCACGGCGAGTACGAGCGGCTCGTCACGGACCACGGCGCAGGGCGGGTGGGGCGGACGCGTCCGCGGACCGGCTGACCGGCGCTCACGCGCGGTCGCGGCGGCGGCGGAACCGCTCCTTCACCTCGTAGGCGAACTCGTCCAGCACCTCGGGGTCGATCGGATCCCCGTTGAGCGAGAGCGTGAGCGAGATGAGCCCCTCCCGCCGGCCCACGTGCACGAGCTGCGCCTCGACGAGCTTGTTCGGCATGCACTCGAGCGGGCCGACGGCGATGACGCCGTCGAGCTGGCCCGCGCGCCAGCCGTGCGCGCTGAGCCCGAGCGCGAGCACCGCCTCGTGCTCGAGATCCTGGCGCAGGTACTCGGAGCCGGTAAGCGCGACGTCCGGGATGGAGGCGTGGTGCGGCCATCCCATGCCGTCCGCGGCGACGCGCTGGACCGCGTCGACGATGCGCCGGCGGATGCGGGTCTTGAGCGCCGCCTTGAGCCCCTTCTTCACGCCGCGCCGGAGCTGCACGAGATCCGAGAACTGGAGGTACTCGACCACCGGCTCGATGCGCACCCGGATGCCGCGCCGCTCGAGCTCGTCCGCGGCCCAGCCGTTCGAGGCGGGATCGGAGCGCACGTAGATCTCGCCGACGAGGAGGACGGTCGGGTGGGGCCGCGGGTCCTTCACCGCCCGCATCTCGCGGGCGAACCCGGTGACGAGGTCGCGCATCCCGTAGACGCGGCCGGTGGCGGCCTCGAGCATCACCCGCTTCGCGGAGAGGTCTCCCGTCATCGCGCGCTCGATCGTCTCGATGAGACGCGGCGTCCAGCGCGCGTGGATCGCCGCGGCCGCGCCGGGGGTCCGCTCCACCGGACGCGTGTCGCGCAGCGCGTCCGTCATCATCCCGATGGCCGTGACGCCGCCGAGCACGATGGCGCCCATGCCGGGGGGCACCCCCTCGAAGTAGTCGGAGTCGGGCGGCGACCAGATGCCGACCCGCCCTCCCTCGCCGATGCGGTCGAGCACCATCTGGTGCAGCTGACGGTACATGCCGAACCGGCAAGGACCGTTCGAGCCGGGCATGAAGAAGGTGAACGCCCGGTGGGGCTCCTTCTGGATCCGCTCGAGGAGCGCGCCGACCGTGATGGTCATCGGCAGGCACTCCTTGCCGCTCGTGTGGCGACGGCCGAGGCGGATCGTGTCGACCGTCGCGAGGGGGAGCACCTCGACGTCCACGCCGTACCCGCGGATCGCCGCCGCGATCACCTCGGCCTCGGGCCCCATCGGCGGGACGAGGACCCGGCTGCCGAGCGCCGCGATGTCCGGGAGCGTGCGCGCGTTCACGCCGAGCAACGGGGCGGCAGGCGCGACGGCGCTCGCGCTGGAGCGCAGGTCCTCGCGGACGCAGTGGAGGAACGCCTCGACGCGGGTCTTCGTCCCGGCGTCGCCCGCGTGGCCGTCGGTCTCGATCACGGCGAAGGGCTTCCCCTCCATGAGGCGCGTGTAGTGGTGGAGCGTGAAGCTGTCCGGGCCGCAGGCGTAGTTCGACGTGAAGATGGAGTAGAGCCCGGGGCTGCGCCGGATCTCGTGGGCGGCGCGGAGGATCCGCTGCGTGAAGCCCCAGAACGCCCCGGGGACGACGGGCGTGTCGTCCGCGACCGGGAAGCAGTCGACCGGGATCGCGAGCGCCCCCTGCTCGCGCAGGAGGGCGGGGACGTTCGAGTTGAGGACGTCGTCGTGGATGGTGTACGCGCGGCCGAGCACCACCACCGGGAGGAGCCCCTCGCGGCGGCAACGCTCGAGCGCGTCCCGGCCGATGTCGAGCAGGAGCTGGTCGAACCGGAGCTGCTCCTCGCGCGCCGTGGCGTGGGCCGCCGCGATGCGCGCCGCGTCTCGCACCCCGACCTCCGCGGCGAGCGCGCGGACCGCGCCCAGGAACCGCTCGGCCTCGAGGAACCCCTCCCCGCCTGCGCGGATCACCGGCGACAGGACGCGCCCGCGCAGGGTCGCGGGAGATCGTGGCGGACGACGTCCGGCGCGCTCTGCACGATCGGGCAGAGCCAGGTGTGCTGCTCGTCCTTCACCGCCGGGAGATCGCGCAGCATCGGCAGGAACACGAAGTCCGCGCCCGTGTCGGCCATCGCCTGGACGATGCCGTGGTACTGCTGCATCGGCGCGCAGAACGGGACGTTCGCGGCCTCGATGCCGCGCCGCAGCGCGTCGCGCTCTCCCGGGCGCACGACCTCGATGTCGAGCCCGAGCTCGCGGAAGAGCGTCGCGAAGTACGGGAACAGCGTCTTGAGCTGGAACGCCTCCGCCAGCGCGACCCGCGGGGCACCCGTCCTCGCCTCCCCGAGTCGCGCGACGAGCGCGTCGATCGCGTCCGCGCGTTCACGGAACGGATCGGGCGTCCCGTCGGGGAGCTTCTTCGTGCGCGTCCCCTTGTCGTAGAGCGAGCACGCTCCTCCCCAGGTGAACGCCTGGTGCTTCCCGTCCACGATGGTTCGGAGTCGGTCGATGCGGCAGGGGTTCCCGGTGCCGCCGCACCCCTGCGTCGACTTGCAGACGAAGATCTCCTTGCGGTCGACGCGCGCGGCGAGGAACCGCGCCGGGTCGAGCGGCGCGGCGCCCCGGGCGAGCGCCTCGCGCGCGAGCAGCGCGATGCCGAACGCACCGACGGTGCCCGGGATGGGGGCACCACCACCTCCGCGCCGGTCTGCCGCGCGACCGCCGCCGCGAGCGCGTCCGCGCTGAAGGGCATCCCCTGGCAGAAGATGACCTGGCCGACCGAGCGCTGGCCCTTCACGCGGTTCAGGTAGTTCTGGATGACCGAGTCGTAGAGGCCGGCGATGACATGGCGCCGATCGGCACCGGCCGCGACGGCCTCGTCGATGATCTCCGCCATGAACACGGCGCAGTGCTGGCCGAGCGCGACGCAGCCGTCGGCCTCCATCGCCTCGCGCCCCAGCTCGGCGGCGCCGAGGCCGCCCAGCCGCCGCCCCTGCTCCTCGATGAAGGAGCCGGTGCCGGCGCTGCACGCCTCGTTCATCGCGGCGTCGACGACGCGGCCGCCCTCGAGGCGGATGTACTTCGCGTCCTGGCCGCCGATCTCGAAGATCGTGTCGACCCGCGGGTCGTAGGCGCGCGCGCCCTCGGCGTGGGCCGCGATCTCGTTCAGCACGAAGACGCGATCGGTGCCGTAGCAGGTCGCCATCAGCGAGCCGACGATCTCGCGCCCCGAGCCGGTCACGCCGATCGCGGCGAGCGGCCGCGCGCCGCACGCGGCCTGGGTGAAGTCGCGGACGAGCGTCTGCGCCGCGGCGACCGGATCGCCGGCGGTGCGGACGTAGGCCTCCCACGCGGGCTGGCCGCTCGCGACGTCGAGCGCGACCGCCTTCGAGCCGGTCGAGCCGATGTCGAGGCCGAGGAGGACGTCGCCCGACGCGGCGGCCAGCGGCACCCGCGAGAGCCGCTTCACCTTCCCGAGCGCGCCGGAGAGGGGCGGGAGGCGGTCGAGCGCGGCGTGCTCCATCTGCCGGAAGAGCCGCTCGAGCGGCAGCGCCGCGGGCGGTCGCTCGGCGGCGATCACCGCGCAGCCGAGCGCGTCGAGGAACAGGGCGTCCTCCCCCGCGTCACGCAGCGACATGCCGCGCTGCGCGAGCCAGGCGCGGAAGTTGTCGCGCACGCGCCGCGACTGGCCGACGCCGCCCGCGAGCATGACCTCGCGCGTTCCCGACGCCTTCACCAGCACCTGCACGTTCTCGCAGATGGCGTCGAACAGACCCGCCAGGATGCGGGCCCGGTCCTCGCCCTTGTTGGCGAGGTGGGTCATGTCGGTCTTGAGGATGACCGGGCAGCGGCCGGAGAGGGGCGCCGCCTCGGCCCCGGTCGCGACCTCGTCGGCCTGCTCGGGCGTGAGCCCGAACCGCTCCACGAGCTGCCGGAGGAAGTTGCCGGTCCCCTGCGAGCAGCGCGGGTTCTCGCGGTAGGTGTCGCGGCCGTCCGGCTCCAGGGCGAGCACGCTGAAGCCGTGGGCGCCGATGTCGATCACCGCGGCGGCCTTGCCGTTCCCGTGGAGGAAGCGGTGCCCGGCGATGCGCGCCTGCTTGCCCGGGATGCGCTCCAGGGCGAGCGTGCGCCCGAGGCGCCCCGTCGCGCAGGCCGCCGCCGTGGAGTCCCAGCCCCATTCGCGGAGCACGCCGAGGAGCGCGCCCGAGGGATCCTTCTGGTGCTCGAGGCGAGCCCGGCGGGTCCAGGCGAGCCGGCCGGGCTCCCCGGCGAGCTCGACCACCTTCACCGTCTCCGCGCCGACATCGACTCCGATGGTCCGCTGGGTCATCTACCGCCACGTCCTCCGCGGCCGCGCCCACCGCGCGCACGGCCGCCCCCATCGCCCCGACGCTCTCCGCGGTGATCTCCGCGATCTCGCCGTTCGGGCGCTCGCCGCTCGCCGCCGCGCCCCTGCTCGGCCGCGCCGGGCGAGACCCCGACGGCGACGCAGAACACGGTCCCGGCCCGGAGCTGCTGCACGACGTCCTTCTCGGATGCGACCGGATCGCGGAACAGGGTGGCGGCCTTCCCGATCTCGTCGAGGGACCCGGCCGCGCCGGACGCGCCGGTGCACGGGAGGTTCATGTGGTCGGCGGCCTCGACGGCGAGGTCGTTCGCGGGCCCCTTCCGGTGCACGTTGAGCCCCTCGATCGCGGCGAGGCCGTCGAGCGTGAAGATGAAGTCGCCGCTCGGCCGCTCGACGCTCTTGTCGTAGGGGTGCGCAGCCACCGCGACGCCCCCCAGCTCCTTCACCTTCGCGAGCACGTCGCGCACCGGCCACGGCGTCGCAGAGCCGAACACCTGGGGCGGAGCCGGCACCTTGGCGGGATCCGGGAAGAAGCAGAGGTAGTGGCCGCGGTCGGTCGCGATCTCGACCCCGCACAGGGCGAGGAACCCCTCGTCCCGCCCCGCGGCCCGGATCTCGTCGAGCCCGTCGAGCGTGTTGAGGTCGGTGAAGGCGACGCCGTCGAGCCCCACCTCCTTTGCACGGCGCACGACGTCACGCGGCGAGAGCGTGCCGCCGCGCGTGTGGTGGCTGTGAACGTGCAGGTCGATGAGCATCGGGACCCCTCGGAATCGGCCCCGTGCTTAGCACGCCTCGGCGTCACCGCGAAAGCGGCAGGCTGGGGGAAAAATCGGTTTGGAGACTACGCCTGGAGGGTGACGCGCCGCTCCGTCCGGTCCTCCGCGGCGCGGATGAGATAACCCATGAGCATGAGGCTCGAGGTGTTCTCGATGACGCGCTCCGGGTCCTTCGAGATGAGGTTCGCCGAGTAGGTCAGGAAGAACTGCGCGAGCTCCTCCCCGGCCTCCCGCACGATCATGGCGTTCAGCTCGGACGGATCCATCGTGCGGATCCGGTTGATGAACGCGACCGCGAAGCCCTTCTTCGGTTCCCGCATCCATCCCTCCAACCGCCGGCGCCTGGAGGAAGGTAAGGGAGGCGGAGGAAGGTAAGGGAGGCGCCGCGGGCGGGCAAAGCGGGGCCGGAGGGGGCCGGCCAAAACCGCGAGCGGCGATGCGGGGTTGCCGCGGTCGCGGGTTTGACACTCCACCCCCCGTCTGGCAACCTTTTTCGGGGTCGCGCGACAGGGGGTTGGCGAGTGAGCGACGGACGGGAGAGCGCGATGTTGTTCACCGGCGTGAAGGTCTTCTCCGCCACGAAGGCGAAGGACCGCGACGAGCTCGGCGAGACGGTGACGCGCTGGCTCCGCTCGAACACCGATCTCGAGGTCGTGGACCGCGTCGTGACGCAGTCCTCCGACGACGAGTTCCACTGCCTCACGATCGTGCTGTTCTATCGCCAGCGCGCCTGAGCGCGCCCCGTCGTCACTTCTCGACGCCGCCTCCCGGCGGCAGGTCCTTCTTCGCCGGCGGAGCGGCCGGCGGCTCGGAGCGCATCGAGTCCTTGAAGCCGCGGATCGCCTTCCCGAGCCCCTCGCCGATGGCGGGGAGCCGTCCTGCGCCGAAGAAGAGCAGCACGATGATCAGGATGAACAGCAGCTCTCCGAACCCCATGGCGCCTCCAGGTGGATCTCGCGCCTCATACAACCGAACGGGCGCGCGTGCCACCCCTCGGGCGCACGGCGGCGAGTGTCCCCCCGCCCCAGTGCGTGGTAGGTGACCTCTCATGAGGCTCAAGCAGCGCCCCGAGGACTTCGCGGTCACCGAGTCGTGGCGGTTCGACGACGACCCGCGGGGCGGCCAGGTACGTCTACCTGATGGACAAGCAGAAGCTCTCCACCTTCGAGGCGGTGGAGCGGCATCTGCGCCGCGCTTCAAGATCCCGCGCGCCGACGTCAGCTACTGCGGGCTGAAGGACAAGCAGGGGCGGACCACCCAGCTCGTCGCGCGTGCAGGGGCGGCCCGGTCGAGCTGCAGGAGCCCGACCTCCGGCTCAAGCTGCTCGGGCGCACCGCGCGACGCCGCTCTCGGCCGCGCAACACCACCTCGAACCGCTTCGCGGTCACGGTCCGCGACCTCTCCGAGGACGACGTCGGCGCGGCTGCCCGCCTCGGTGGCCGAGGTGCGCCGGCTCGGGGTGGTCGAACTACTTCGACTCGCAGCGCTTCGGCTCGCTCAAGCACGGCCAGGGCTTCATCGTGAAGGACCTGATGCGCGGCGACTTCGAGATCGCGCTGAAGAACGTCCTCGCCCGCCCCAGCGAGCTCGACCGGACGGACGACGCCCGGTGAAGCAGTTCTGGAAGGAGCACTGGGGCGCAGTGGGACCGGCGCAACCCGCTACCCCGGCGCCGAGCGGTACGAGGCGGTGGTGAGGTGGCTGCGCAGAGCACCCGGACGACTTCCGCGGCGCCTTGCTCCGCACCGAGCCGCGCTGGCGCGGCGCTCCAGGTCTTCGCCTACCAGAGCTGGCTCTGGAACGAGGGGGTGAAGCAGTACCTGCGCGACGTGGTGGGCGTCGCAGCGGCTCGGTCTCGATCCGCTACCAGGCCGGGACGCTGCTCTTCCCGCGCGAGCTCGACGGACGCAGGCGCGCGCTGCTGCGCGACCGCGACCTTCCCGCTGCTCGCCCCAGGCTCGACGCTTCGCCGATCCCGCGCGTGGAGCGGGCGGCGCTGTCGGTGCTCGGAGCGCGAGGACATGACGCTCGCCGACCTGGCGCGTGCCAAGGACGCCCGAGATCCACTTCGACCCCGAGGAGCGGCCGCTCCTCGTCCACCCGGGACAGCTCACGGTGGGCGAGGCGCCAAGCGCGACGAGCTGAACCAGGGTCGCCTCCGCGTGAACGTGGCCTTCACGCTCCCGCCGGGCGCCTACGCGACGCTGGTCGTGAAGCGGCTCTTCCACTGGACGCTCGAGCCCCACCGCGAGCCGCGGCCCGACCGCCGCCGCAGCGGCGCGCCGGTCGCAGCCGCGCCGGTCGCGCCTGCCGGTCCGACCGCGGTTCCGACGGTCCCCGCCGCGCCGCAGCCGGCAGCGCCCGAGGAGCCCAGAGGGTTCCTCGCGCGCCGCCGGGCCGAGAAGGCGGCTCGCAAGACGCGCCGGGAGGCCGCACGGAAGCCGCGGTGACTTCCCTACGTGCGCCTACACCGATGCCCCACCGGGGTCGTCGGCTGACCTGTACTTCCAGTGCAGGAACCGTAACACGCTGCATCGCTCGGCACCCTGCGTGAACTGCGTGGAAGCCTGGTTCATCCAGGAGCGCCCCCAGCTCCGCGAGCGGCTGTGGGCGAACACGCGGCGGTTCGTGCGCGCGGTTCGCGCCATGGGCTTCGATGTCGGGAACACCCAGACGCCGATCGTCCCGGTCCGGGTCGGCTCGATGGAGCGCGCGTTCGCGATCTGGCGGATGCTGACGGACGAGGGGATCTTCGTGAACATCGTCCTGCCGCCGGCGGTCCCGGCGAGCAGCTGCATCCTGCGGATTGCGCTCACGGCGGCGTTGACGGAGGCGCAGATCGACTTCGTGCTCGACGCGCTCGCACGGGCCGGCGTGAAGCTCGGGATCATCACCGCCGCGGGCCGCGTGCGAGAAGAGGAGGTGAAGCGGGCGGGGTAGCCTCAGCCCGGAGGGCTCAGCTCGGACGCGGGTCGGCCCATTCCCACACGATCGCGCGGTCGTTGGCGAGCGCCTGGAGCAGCTCGGCCACGATGGTCACGTCGACCTCGCCCGGGACGTCGAGCGCGACCAGCTTCGGCCGAAGCGTCTCGTGCGTGCAGCCGAGCTCGAGCAGCCGCTCGAGGAGTCCCTGGACGGCGGCGTCGGTGACGGCCACCGCGGGGTCGAGCGCGACGCGAAGGGTGCGGTGCCCGCCCTTCTCGATCACGTCCTCGAACCGCGGCGCCTCGTCGTGTCCTCCCGGCTCGGTGGCACGCACGACGTCGTCGCGTGAGACCCCGTACGCGAAGAACGGGCAGCTCTCGATGCGGTACCGCGCGCTGCCGAGGGGCTCGGCCCAGAGCCAGTCGTCCGAAGGACCCGCGCCGCCCGTGGCGGCGTCGAGCGGCACGCGGATGCGGACCAGCCCTTCGGTCGTCTGCTGCTCGGTCGCCATCGCCACGTCCCTCCCGGTGAATGTACCCGGCGGCGGCGCCGACCGCGACCGGTCCGAGCCGCCGCCGCCCGGCTGGGTGCGTTCCCCGTCCCGAATGGTGCGACGGATCGCCTCGGGCTACCCTCTCGCGAGCTTGGCGGCGATTGCATCCGCCAGGTCGAGGCCGGTGTACCGCGCCGGCTGGACTCCGGCTTCCAGGCCCGCCTCGCGGAGGGCCGCCGCGGTGGTCGGGCCGATGGCGGCGAGCAGGACGCGGCGCAGGAGGGTCGCCCGCTCGCCGAGCCCGCCGACGACCGCCTTCACCGCGGAGGGGGACGCGAAGGTGATGGCGTCGACCTCGCCCGCCTGGATCCACTCGGCGAGGGGACGGACCGCGTCCGGGCCGCAGGCACGGTCCGGTACGCCTCGACGGCGACGACGTCGGCGCCCGCTGCCACGAGCCCGTCGAGCAGCTCGGGCCGTCCCTCCGCGGGCCGCGGCAGGAAGATCCGCTTGCCGCGGACGTGGGGCGCGAGCGCCGCGGCGAGCGCCTCGCCGGTCGACTCCGCAGGAACGAGGTCCGGCTGGCGCACGTCGCGGGCGAGCCGCTCCGCGGTCGCCGGTCCGACCGCGGCGAGCCGGAGCGCAGCGAGCGCCTCGGGCGCGAGCCCGAGCGCGCGAAGGCGCTCCACCGTGCGCTCGACGGCGGTCGCGCTCGCGAAGGCGACCCAGTCGAACCGCGCGAGGTGACGCAGCGCTGCGTCGAGCGGCGCCGGATCGGCCGGTGGCGCGAAGGTGAGCGAGGCGATCTCCCTGACCGACGCGCCGAGCTCGCGCAGCCGCGCCGAGAGCGCGTCATCGCCGCCCTTGCTCCGGGTGACGACGACCGTCCGGCGGGCCAGGCGCGTCACGCGCTCTCCCGGCTACACGCGCTTCGGCGCGGCGAGGGCGGGCCCCTTCCCTTCGCACTCGCGCAGGATGTCGCCGGCGCCGCGGGCGAGCAGCTCGTCGGCGAGCGCCTCGCCGATCCTCCTCGCATCGGCGAGCGGGCCCGTCCGCTCGCCCCGGATGACCCGCGGCCGTCGAGCGATGCGACGAGCGCGCGCAACGTCACGTTCGCGCCTTCGACGCGGGCGTGGCCGGCGATCGGCACCTGGCAGCCGCCCTCGATGCGGGCGAGGAAGCCGCGCTCCGCCTCGGTGCGCACGCGCGTCTCCGCGTCCTCGAGGGCGGCGAGGCGCTTCAGCGTCGCGGCGTCCTCGGCGCGGGCCTCGAGCGCGAGCGCCCCCTGCGCGACGGCGGGGAGCATCTCCTCGGTCGAGAAGACCTGCGTCGCGTGCTCGGCGAGCCCGAGCCGGCGCAGCCCGGCGTAGGCGAGCACCACCGCGTCGAGCGCCTCGGACGCCTTGCGGAGCCGCGTCTCGACGTTGCCGCGCACCATCTGGATCTCGAGGTCGGGGCGGACCGCCTTGAGCTGCGCGCTGCGGCGGAGCGAGGAGGTGCCGACCTTCGCGCCCTTCGGCAGCTCGTCGAGCGTCTTCCAGCGCGGCGAGCAGAGCGCGTCGCGCGGATCCTCGCGCTCCGGGACGGCGGCGATGACCAGCCCCGGGGCGAGCGCCGCGGGCAGGTCCTTCATCGAGTGGACGGCGATCTCGGCGTCGCCCGCGAGCAGCGCGTCCTCGATCTCCTTCACGAAGAGCCCCTTGCCGCCGACGTCGGCGAGCGGGACGTCGAGGATCTTGTCGCCCCGGGTCATCAGCTCGTGCAGGCGGACCTCGAGCCCCGGCTCGCCGTCCGGAGGAGGGAGGCGACGTGGTTCGCCTGCCACTTGGCGAGCGGGCTGCGGCGGGTCGCGATGCGGATCATGTGCGTGGGGGACCTTTCGAAGTCGGGGCAGCTCTAGGTGCGCTCGGTGGCGGAAGCGGCCGCGCGTGGCGCGTCGGCGGGCGCGTCTCCCCGCTGCTCCGGCTGCGCCGCGCGCGGGTTCTCGGCCTCGATGCCGAAGAGCTCGGCGGCGGCGCCGGCGAGGGTGCTGTCGCCGGAGGCCGCGGCCTCCTTCAGCCGGGCGGTCGGGCCCGTGGAGGAGCTTGTTCACGATGGCCTGGGCCATCGCCTCGACGGTCCGGCGCCCGTTCTCGTCGAGCTTCCCGCCCACCTGGGCGAGCGTCCGCTCGGCCTCGGCGCGGGCGATCGCTCGGCGCGGCGGCGCAGCTCGACGAGCACCGGGAGCGCGGCGCGGGTCTCGCGCTCCTGCGCGAAGGCGATCACCTCGGCCTCGACGATGGCCTCGGCGCGGGTGGCCTCCTCGCGGCGCGCCTCGTGGGTCGAGATCGACCACCTTCTGCAGGTCGTCGACGTCGTAGGCGTAGACGTCGTCGAGCTCGGCGCAGGCGGGGTCGACGTTGCGCGGGACGGCCAGGTCGATGAGGCAGATGGAGCGGTGGCGCCGGGCCTTCATGACCTGCACCAGCATCTCGCGGGTGAGGACGTAGGTCGGCGCGCCGGTGGAGACGATGACGACGTCGGCCACCGCGAGCAGGTGCGGCAGCTCCTCCCAGGTGCGGAAGTTCCCGTTCACCTGGTCGGCCAGGGCCAGGCCGCGCTCCGGGGAGCGGTTCGTCACGAGGATCCGGTCGGCGCCGAGCGACGCGAGCGCCTTCGCGGAGAGCGCGCCCATCTTGCCGGCGCCGACGAGCAGGATCGCCCGGCCCTTCAGGTCGCCGAAGATCTTCTCGACGAGCTCGACCGCCACCTGCGACATCGACGTCGCGCCCCGGCCGATGTCGGTCTCGCGTGCGGACCCGCTTCGCGGTGGCGAAGGCGCGGTTGCAGAGGCGCGAGACGAAGGTGCCGGCCGCCTGCGCGGCGCTGGCGAGGCCGTAGGCCTCCTTCACCTGCCCGAGGATCTGCTGCTCGCCCACCACCATGGAGTCGAGGCTCGCGGCCACGCGGAAGAGGTGGCGGACCGCCTCCACGCCCGCCTTCACGTAGAGGTGCTCGCCCGCGTCCGGCGCGCGTGCGGTGAAGAACCGGCGGGCGGGCGCGTCGCCGTCCGCCGAGACGTAGCACCTCGACCCGGTTGCAGGTGGAGACGACGAGGGCCTCGCCGACGCCGTCCATGGCCTTGAGCTCGCCGAGCGCGTCCTTCAGGTCGTCGCCGGAGAGCGCGACCCGCTCGCGCACGTCGATGGGGGCGCTCTTGTGGGAGAGCCCGACGAGGAAGAGCTCGCGCCCGCTCATCACTGCGCGCCTCCCGCGGGTGCTCCCGTGCCGTAGTCGCCGGCGTGGCGCGTGACCCCCGGGACGACGTTGAGGGTCACCATCGACCCGAGCACCAGGACGAAGCCGACGAGGGTGAGCAGCGCGTAGCGGCGGCCGTGCCAGCCGGTGTGGCGCAGCTGGACCAGCGCGCCGTAGAGGATCCAGATGACCAGGGAGACGATCTGCTGCGGGTCCCACGACCAGGCGCTCTTCCAGACCGCCGTGGCGATGACGGTGCCGGCGAGGAGCGCCACCGTGTAGACGACGAAGCCGGCGCGGACGAGCCGCTGGACCATCCGGTCGAGCGCGTCGAGCGACGGAAGTCGCGAGAAGAGCGCGCCGAACCGCTTGCCCTTCACCTCGCGCTCCTGCAGCAGGTACATGATCGCCACCCCGAAGGCGATGCCGAAGAGCGCGACGCCGAGCACGGCCGTCACGATGTGGAGCGTGAGCGTCGGGTGACGCACCGCCTCGGGCGGCAGCTCGGGGTGCCCGGGCGTGCCGAAGAGCGTGGGGAGGAGGACCACGAGGATGAGCGGCGTGATGAACGCGCCGACGGTCGGCAGGTGGTAGAAGCGCTGCAGCAGCAGGTAGGCGCCGGCGGCGAGCCAGACCATCAGCACGAGGCCGCCGCGCAGGCTGAAGAACTCGGCGCCGCCGAACTCCTTGCAGCCCAGGCCGATGGCGACCGCGTGGACCACGAACGCGCCGGAGAGGAGGCCGGCGCCGACGGTGGCGAGGCGCGCGTGCCGCGGGCGCGCGAAGTAGAGGACGTAGGCCGCGGTGGCGCCCGCGTAGAGCGCGGCGGCGATGCGGAGGATGACGAGGCTCATCGATGCCTCAGGAACGAGGTTCGTCCGAGCAGGAAACGGGCGAGAGCCTCCGCCTCCTTGCGCTTCTCCTCGAGGTCCTTCGGGAGCGGCGCCGCCCCGAACGGGCGCGAGCGCGCGGGCGCCTGCTGCCCGGGCTGAGGCGCCGCCGTCCGCTCGGCGGGCTTCGCGCGGGGCGCCGGCGGGCTCGCCGGCTGCGCGGTGGCGGCCGCCTGGAGCGGCCGCGGCCTCGGCGAGGAATCCCGGCTCCACCTCGTAGGCCACGTCTCCGAGGATGCAGGAGTCACCGGCCGGGTCCGCGCCGATCTCCTTCAGCTGGGCCACGCTCTTCACCTTGTGGAGCAGCCCGTGCGGGTCCTTCTCGTCCCCGAGCATCTTCAGGAACCGGACCGCCGGCTCGAGGGCGTAGCTCCGCCCCTTCCCCTCCCCCGCGAGGAGGGTCATGACGTTGCCGACGAAGTCGATTTTCCCCTGCTCGGCCCAGGAGTCGAGCATCGCCTGGGAGACGAAGAGCAGCCCGGACATTGCCCTCCTAGTACCACGCCCGCCGAGCCCCTTGCCAGGGTCCGACCACACGGATAAGAGTTCCCGCCAGCGGGGATTTCAAGGAGCCGACATGGCCTCGAACGACGTCGTCACCCTGCAGGACGCCACCTTCGACACCGAGGTCCTGAAGAGCGACATCCCGGTCCTGGTCGACTTCTGGGCCGTCTGGTGCGGCCCCTGCAAGGCCATCGCCCCCGCGGTCGAGGAGCTCGCCACGCAGTACAAGGGCAAGGTGAAGGTCGCCAAGATGGACGTCGACGAGCACCAGCAGGTGCCGCAGCAGTACGGCATCCGCTCCATCCCCACCCTGCTCGTCTTCAAGGGCGGGCAGGTGGTCGACACCATCATCGGCGCCGTCCCCAAGTCGAAGCTCGAGGACAGCCTGAAGAAGGTGCTGTCCTAGTTGACGAACCGTCGCATGCCGACGTTCGCGAGCAGCCCGATCGCGACGAAGACCGTGAGCACCGACGAGCCGCCGTAGCTCATGAGCGGCAGGGTCACGCCGACCACCGGCAGCAGCCCGATCACCATCCCGATGTTGATGACGGCGTGCCAGAAGAGCATGCCGGTGACCCCGACCGCCAGGAAGCTGCCGAAGCGGTCGCGCGCGTTGCCGGCGATGTCGATCGCGCTCGTCACGAGCGCGAAGTAGAGCGCGAGCAGCAGCAGGCAGCCGACGAAGCCGTGCTCCTCGGCCCACACCGAGAAGATGAAGTCGGTGTGCTGCTCGGGGAGGAACGAGAGGTAGGTCTGCGTCCCCTGCCCCCAGCCCTTGCCGAGCCCCTGCCCCGAGCCGACCGCGATCATCGACTGCGTGGCGTGGTAGCCGGCGCCGAGCGCGTCGCCCTCCGGGTTGAGGAACGTCTCGACCCGCTTCTTCTGGTACGGCTTGAGGTGCGGGTAGGCGAAGGTCGCGCCCCCCACCGCCACGACCAGCAGGATCGCGAGCGTCTTCCAGCGCACGCCCGCGAAGAGGATCTGCGTGAACCCGACCGCGCAGATGATGAGGGCGGTGCCGAGGTCGGGCTGCTTCAGCATGAGGACCGCCGGCACGAGGGTGATGCCGAGCGGGATGACGAGCCCGAGCAGCCCGTAACCGCCCTTGCGCCTCTCCGCGTCGCCGTGGAACCAGCGACGCGAGCGCGAGCGTGACGGCGATCTTCGCCAGCTCGGAGGGCTGGAAGTTGAGCGGCCCGAAGCCGATCCAGCGCCGCGCGCCCATCACGTACCGCCCCTTCACGAGGACCAGGACGAGCAGCACGATCACGACCGCGTAGAGGACCCACGCGAGCCGCTGGAAGGCCCGCGGATCGAAGAGCGTGACGGCGAGCGCGAGCACCGCCCCGACCCCCATCCAGGCGCTCTGCTGGATCCAGACCGGCGCGTGCGCGCTGCGCGAGGCGGAGGCGAGGTTCCAGATCCCGATCGCGGAGATCGCGAGGACGAGCATGGCGACGTGCCAGGGGAACTGGGCGAATGGGCGCCGCTGCGGCGCCGCCGCGAGGGAGACGTCAGCCACGGGCCGCTCCCACGGCGTCGCGCGCCGCCCTCGCCGAGCTTCGGCTTCTCCGGCACGGCGGGCGCTGCGCCCGGGTGCGAGGGCGGGGCGTCGGTGCGGGCGCCGGCCCGGGCGCGGGCGGCGCGACCGGGCCGGCGCGCTCCGCCGCGTCCTCCGCCTTGAGCTCGAGCCAGCTCTTCACCAGCGCGCTCGCGGTCGGCGCCGCGTTCGAGGCGCCGAAGCCGGAGTGCTCGTTCAGCACCACCACCACGATCTCGGGATCCTCGGCGGGCGCGAAGGCCGCGAACCAGGCGTGGTCGCGCTCGAAGTAGGCGACCTGGCTCGCCTTGAGCCGCTGCGCCCCCAGCTTCACCACCTGGGCCGTGCCGGTCTTGCCGGCCATCTCGACGTCCTTCAGGCGCGACCAGTAGGCGGTGCCGAACGGCTCGTTCACGGCGGCGAGCAGCCCCTTCAGCACCGTCTCGCGCGTGGACGGCTGGATCGGCGGGCGCCCGCGCTCGTCCGGCGCGAACTCCTGCAGCACGCGCCCGTCGGCGTCCTCGACGCGCAGCACCACCTGCGGCTTCCAGAGGATTCCGGTGGCGAGCGCGCCGTAGAGGACGAGCTGCTGCATCGGCGTGACGTTCACGTCGCCCTGGCCGATGGCGAGGTTGACCGCCATGCCCTTCTGGTAGCCGCCGGCGACGTGCCGGTCGTGCCAGGCCACGTCGGGGATCACGCCCGGGACCTCGCCTGCGACGTCGAAGCCGGTGGGCACGCCGAGCCCGAGCACGTTCGCCCACTTGGCGATCGCGTCGGCGCCGAGCCGCGCTCCCGCCTCGTAGAAGAAGACGTCGCAGCTGGCGCCGAGCGCGTGCGTGAAGTCGACGCTGCCGTGGCCGGACTCCTTGTCGCAGCGCCACACGTGCGAGCCCATCCGGAAGCGGCCCGGACAGAAGACGGTCGTCCCCGGCCGGAACACGCCCTCCTCCAGCGCCGCGATCGCGGTGACCGCCTTGAAGGTGGAGCCGGGGTGGTAGTGCTGCTGGATGGCGCGGAAGAGCTCGGGCTGGAGCGGGTCGGAGTGGATCGCCGCGAGCTCCGCCGGCGTGATGCGGCCCGACATCTTGTTCGGGTCGGGCGCGGGCCGGTCCACCAGCGCGAGGAGGAACCCGGTCTTCGCGTCCATGGCGAGCACGACGCCGGCGGTGGCCGGGAAGGTCTTCTCGGCGAACTCCTGGAGCCGCCAGTCGAGCGAGAGGACCAGGTTCTTGCCCGGCTGCGACCGCACGAGCCGCAGCGCCGCGGGGATGAGCTCGTCCGCGTCGTCCTTGCGGCGCCCCTTCGCGTCCACCGGCACGCGCTGCTTGCCGTCGACGCCGCGCAGCTCGCGCTCGAACTTCCGCTCCAGGCCGCGGCGGCCCACGTAGTCGCCGAGCAGGTACGGACCCTGCCCCGTGCCGGAGCGCTGCACCTCCTCGTTGAGCTTCTTCAGCTCCTCGGGGCCGACCTCGTTCATGTAGCCGATGAGGTGTCCGCCGAGCGCGGCGTATCGGTAGTTGCGGTGCGGCGTCGCGACGACGTCCACGCCGAGCAGCTCCATCTGATACGCGAGGTAGACGTCGAGCACGTCGCGGCCGACGTCGATCTTGACCGTGAACGGCTGGAACCGATCGAGCTTCTTCGCGCTCCTGAGCTGGTTCCGCGCGCGCTCGATCTCGTCCTGCGAGAGCGAGAGCATGGTGGCGAGCCGGGCGAGGACGTCGTCGCACTGCTTGCCGCAGAAGTACGGGGTGAGCGTGACGTCGTAGCACGGGCGCGAGTCGACCAGCACGCGGCGGTTCCGATCGAGGATCTGGCCGCGGTCGGCCGGCAGGCGGAGCTCCTTCACGAAGTTGTCGTCGGCCTTCTCCTTGTACTCGTCGCCGCGGAGGATCTGGAGCTGGTAGAGCCGCGCGAGCAGCACCAGGAACGCGAAGATGACCACCCCCGTCGCCCAGACGAGGCGGGGCTTGAAGTCCTTCTGCGCCGCGCCGGGCGCGCTGGGGGGGATGAGCGACATCGGTCTACCTGAGCAGGCCCGGCTCCTCCCGGTGGAACAGCGCGTCGAGCCGCCGCAGTCCGACGAGCAGCGCGGGCGCGAAGGCCGCGGTGAGCAGCGCCTCGAGGAGCATGCGCGGAACGAGGCCGCCGCCGGGCGCGGCCTCCGCGGCGGTCACGTTGCGGAGCAGGATGGTGGCGCCGACGGACAGGAACAGCGCGCCGGCGCCCGAGAGCAGCGCGAATGCGGCGCGGCTCCGGACGTCGACCGCCGCGGAGATCGCGCGGATCGCCAGGAACAGCCCCACCGCCAGGAAGGTCATGAGCCCCTTCGGCGTCCCCGCCATCAGGTCCATCACGTACCCGATCCCGGCGGCCGAGATCGACCCGTCCACGTTCCCGCCGTGGAGCCCCACGTAGACGACGCAGGTGGCGAGGAGCGCCAGCGGCAATGCCCCACCACCAAGCCAGCGAAGGACCGCGGCCTGCAGCGCCGCGACGAGCAGCGCGAACGCGACGTGGGCGAGCGGCTTCATGGCGTCGCTCTCACGGAACCTTCGCGGGCGCGAGCGCCGCCGGCATCGTGTCGTCCGGCCGCTCCCAGGTGACCACGACGAGCACCTCCTCGAGCCGGGTGACGTCCACGGCGGGGACGACGCGCGCGTCCTGGAACAGGCCGTGCGCGCGGCGCTCGAGCTGGGTGACCTTGCCGACCGGCAGGCCGCGCGGGAAGATGCCGTCGGTGCCGGAGGTGACGAGCGGGTCGCCCTCGATCACGTCCTCGGTGCGGAGGGCGTAGTCGAGCCGGCAGAGGTCGGGCTTCCCGAGCCCGCGGACGTTGGCGCGGGCGCGGGTGCGCTCGACGCGGACCGCGATCGAGCTGTTCAGGTCGGTGAGGACGAGGACGTCGGCGCTCCGCGCTCCGACGGCGTGGACCCGCCCGACCACGCCCTCCGCGACGACCACCGGCATCATCGGCGCGACGCCGTCGTCGCTGCCGCGGTCGATGGTGAGGAGCTGGCGCCCGACGGTGCCGAGGCGGATCCCGATCACCCGGCCGCCGACGTAGCGCCGCTCCGGACCGGCGTCGGCGAATCCGAGCAGCCGGCGAAGGCGCTCCACCTCTCCGCGTCCGGAGACGAGCTGCTGCTTCTCCAGCTCGAGCGCGCGCACCTGCTTCGACAGCTCCTCCGCGCGCTCGTGCGCTCCGCGCAGCGCGACGTACCCGTTCCACATGTCGAGGGTGCCCCTCACGCTCCACCCGACCGCCTTCTCGACGGGGGTCGCGAGCCACACCACGGCGCGATCGAGGCGGGACCGATCGGTCGGCCGCTTCGCGTGCGCGAAGAAGACTGCGAGAGGGACGAGGAGCAGGACCGCGACGAGGATCAACTCGCGGTACCGCTTGAGCAAGGCGAGCACGGAAGCTCCGGCAGGGGGAAATTCCCTTGCATTTTAGCCCTTGTTGAATAGGGTGTTCAACTTCGCGGCGCCCGGGACCACTCGGGGGCCGACCTTCAACAACTCGGAGCAACGCTTCATGCTCGACATCCTCCGGGCGAACACGAAGAGCGCCTTCACCTGGCTCATCGTCGTCGGGATCGTGGTCGTCTTCGCCGTCAACTTCGGGCCGGGCTCCCTCTCCAAAGGGGGGTGCGGCGCAGCCGCGATGCCGTACGCCGCAAAGGTGAACGGAAAGACGATCTCGGCCTCCGAATGGGAGCAGCAGTACCGGCAGCTGTACCAGCTCTACCGGCAACAGGCGGGCGAGGCGTTCACGCGCGAGCTCGCAGACCAGCTCGGGCTCCCCGCGCAGGCCATGGAGCAGGTCGTGGACCGCGAGCTGGTGGTGCAGGAGGCGAAGCGGCGCGGCCTCGTCGTCTCGCCGCAGGAGCTCACCCGCGTGGTGCACGCGATCCCGTCCTTCCAGGAGAACGGCGCGTTCAGCTTCCCGGTGTACCAGGAGAGCACGCGCGCCATGTACGGGTCGCCCAAGGCGTTCGAGGCGACGCTGAAGGACAACCTCCTCTTCCAGAAGATGATGGCCGCCGTCCGCGAGACGGTGAAGCTCTCCGAGGCCGAGGTCCGCACCGCCTGGGAAGGCGAGGCCGACCGGACCGCGCTCCAGTTCCTGCGCATCCCCCTCACCGCCGTGACGCCCCTCGTGAAGGTGACGCCCGAGGAGGTGAAGGCGTTCGCGTCGAAGGAGGCGGGTCGCATCGAGAAGTTCCATCGCGAGAACGGCGCGCGCTTCGACCAGAAGAAGAAGGTGCGCGTCCGCCACGTGCTCGCGCGCGCCGCGGCCGGGAGCGACGACGCCGGCGCGAAGAAGAAGATCGACGAGGCGGCGGCCCGCGTGAAGAAGGGCGAGGACTTCGCCAAGGTGGCGCAGGAGCTCTCCGACGACGACGCGACCAAGGCACACGGCGGCGAGCTCGGGTTCGTGTCGGAGGGGCTCTTCGACGACGCGTTCGCCGCGGCCGCCCTCGCGCTCGAGCCGGGACAGGTCTCCGCCCCGGTGCGCACGCCCTCGGGGTGGCACCTCGTGCAGGCCGAGGAGGTCGATCCCCGCGAAGCGGGTCTCGCTCGACGACGCGCGTGAGACGATCGCGCGCGAGCTGCTCGTGAACGACCGCGCCCTCGCGCTCGCGAAGCAGCGCGCGGAGACCGCGCTCGCCGCGGCCAAGGCGGGGAAGCCGCTCGCGCCGGTACGGCTCGGGTCCGAGACGATCGCGCCGGAAGAGACCGGCGTCTTCGGCCGGGGCACCCCCTTCGTCCCGAAGATCGGCGAGGCGGCCGGCGTGCTGCAGGACGCGTTCGCCGGGCAGGCCGGGCAGCCGCTCCCCAAGGTGTACGACACGCCCGCCGGTCCGGTCGTCGCCGTGGTGAAGCAGCGCGAGACGCCCGACCCGAAGGCGTTCGAGGCACAGCGCGAAGCGATCGAGACGCGCCTGCGCCGCCGCAAGGAGTCGCAGGTCGAGGGCGCGTGGGTCCGCTCGCTGCGCGACGGCGCGCGCATCGAGACGAACGAGACGCTCGTCGCCACGGCGTCGGACGAGCGCCGCCAGCGCGAGTGACGCGTGTCGGCCGGGGTCCCATGACGCCCCGCCTCGTCCTCGCCTCGCAGAGCCCGCGGCGGCGCGAGCTGCTCGAGCAGCTCGGGATCGCGCTCGACGTGCGGCCCGCGCACGCCGACGAGAGGGTGATCGCCGGCGAGGCGCCGCGCGACTACGTCCTCCGGGTCGCGCGAGAGAAGGCGCGCACCGTCCCGGGCGACGTGGTCCTCGCGGCCGACACCGCGGTCGTGCTGGGAGCGGAGGTGCTGGGGAAGCCCTCCGGCGCCGAGGACGCGCGCCGGATGCTGCGCGCGCTGTCCGGCACCGTCCACGACGTCCTGACCGCCGTGTGCATCCGGCGCTCGCTGCCGGCGCCCGCGCTGGAGCTCGACGCGGTGGTCGCGACGAAGGTCCGGTTCGCGCCGCTCTCCCCGGCGGAGATCGACTGGTACGTGGGGACGGGCGAGCCGCTCGACAAGGCCGGCGCGTACGCGATCCAGGGCTCGGGCGGAGCGTTCGTGCTCTCGGTCGACGGGAGCGTCTCGAACGTCGTGGGGCTCCCGCTCGCCGAGACCGCCGAGCTCCTGCGGCGCTGCGGCGTCCGGCTCCCCTGGAGCGCGCGGTGAGCATCGCCGACCGCCTCGCCGCCCTGCGGGCCTCGATCCCGGCGAGCGTCACGCTCGTCGCGGTGTCGAAGACGCATGGGCCCGAGGCGATCCGCGAGGCGTACGCGGCCGGGCAGCGCGACTTCGGCGAGAACTACGCGCAGGAGTGGCGCGAGAAGGCGGACGCGCTCGCCGATCTGGCCGGCCTGCGCTGGCACTTCATCGGGGGCCTGCAGACGAACAAGGTGAAGATCCTCGCCGGGCGCGTCGCCGCGATCTACACGGTCGACCGGGTCGAGCTCGCGCGCGAGATCTCGAAGCGGTTCGCCGCGAGGGGCGCGACCGCGCGCGTCTTCATCGAGGTGAACACGGGAGGTGAGGAGACGAAGTCCGGCTGCGCACCCGGCGACGCCGCGGCGCTCGCGGAGGCGGTGCGCGCGCTGCCTGCCATCGCCGTCGCCGGGCTCATGTGCATCCCGCCCCCGGACGAGGACCCACGCCCCCACTTCCGCGCGCTCCGCGCGCTGCGCGACGGGCTCGGCCTCGCGGAGCTGTCGATGGGGATGAGCGCCGACTGGCGGATCGCGATCGAGGAGGGCTCGACCTGCGTCCGCATCGGCACCGCCATCTTCGGCTCCCGCCCTACGCCTCGCGCAGCCGGAGCCGACCCGAGTCGTTCACCTGGGCCTTGAATTCCTGGCCGCAGTAGAAGCAGCGGACTTCGTCGCCGTCGCCGAACCCGTCGTCCCATGGGTTGTTGGCGTTGCAGTCCGGGCAGTCGAAGTCGTCGAAGCGCCGCGCGGCGCCGAGATCCTCGGCCTGGGGCTTGTCGTCCTCGTCGTACGCGTCGATCGGCATGGCGTGCTCCTCGAAAGCGGGTCGCCCTCCGGGCGCCTGCCCGAGCGTACGCCAGCCGGGCGGGAATGGCTCCTGGCGCCCGGTGATTTCTCCGGGGCCCCGTGAACGGCGGTGACACCGGTGTCGCGGAACTGGCCGGGGGCGTTGCGCCCGCTGTCCCGGACCTGAACAATCACCGGTGGCCGCAGCGTGGCACCTGCCTTGCTCCCAGAGGGGGTGACGGCCGACCTTCACCCGGACACGAGCCCACATGACCCCCCTCCGACTCCTCGTAGCCGCAGCCGCCCTCGCCGCCGGCCGCCTCGCGGCGGCCGGAGCGTTCGCCCCCGGGGAGGAGACGGTGATGCAGGTCCGCTACCTGAACGTCCCGACCGGCGAGGGGCGGATCAGCGTGGGCCAGCCTTCGGGCGACGTGTGGCCCGTCATCTTCCAGGCGAAGACCCAGGGCGTCGCCGGGTTCATCGACATCCGCGAGCACCTCGTCTCGTACTGGGACGCGTCCGCCCAGCTGACGCGCGGGTTCGACCTGCGCGCGTACGAGGTCGGCGACCTCCACTTCGAGAGCACGCGGTTCGACCGCGTGAACGGGAAGGCCACGTACGAGAAGCAGCGCAAGGGGGACCGGTCGGTCAAGACGTTCGAGGTCCCGGCGAACGTCCACGATCTCACGAGCGCGCTCATGTGGCTTCGCCTGCAGCCGCTCCAGCCGGGGCAGCGGTACGAGGTGCCGGTGTGCTCCGGGTCGCGGCAGTTCATGCTCGTCGCGGACGTGCTGGGGCGGGAGACCATCGACACGCCCGCCGGGAGCTTCCCGAGCGTCAAGGTCCAGGTCCGGACGGCGCTCGAGGGAAAGTTCTCGACGAAGCGTGACTCGTTCGTGTGGCTCTCCGACGACCCGCGGCACGTGCTCGTCCGCATGTCCGCCGACTTCGCGGTCGGGAGCATCGTCGCGACGCTCAAGAGCTATCGGCCGGGAACGCGGGTCGCGGTTCGGTAGGGTCTGGGTCGGAGCACTAGCTTGGGAGCGTGCGCGGCACGCTCCTCGTCCTCCTCCTCGCCTGCGCCGCGGCGGCCCCCTCACGGGCGCCCGCGGCGGATCCGCCCGTCGAGATCGGCGTCGCCAGCTCCCTCGAGAAGCTCCGGCCGGGCGACGGCGTGCCGCGCGGGCGCGCCATCGAGCTCGTGGCGGCACGCGGAGAGTGCGAATCCGCCCAGATCGGCGTGCGCGCACCGGCGGGGCTCGCGGCTCTCGGAGCCGAGGCGGGTCCGGTCGGAGGGGGCGCCGGCGTCGCGGTCTCCCTCTACCGCGTCGCCACGCTCCCGCTCGCCCGCGCGTCCGGCCCCGACGGCGAGGCGGGCGAGTGGCCGGACCCGCTCGTGCCCGAGCGCGACCCGTATTTCGGTGAGCCGCGGCGCGCGTTTCCGGTGCAGGTGGTCCCCGGCCGGCTCCAGGCGATCTGGGTGGAGGTGTGCGTGGGAACGGGCGCGCCGTCGGGCGTCCACACCGGGGCCGTGCGGCTGCGTGACGGGGAACGCCCGCTGGGCGAGGTGCCGTTCCGGCTGCGGATCTGGCCGTTCACCTTGCCCCGGACCGGCACGTTCGCCGCCGCGTTCGGGTTGCCCACGCGCGTGGGCACGCGCGCGCTCGGGAATCCCGACGACCCCGAGCTCGCGCACGCGCTCGCGGCGGCCGCGCTCCGCCACCGCGTCACGCCGTACATCCTGTCGGCCGATCCGCCGCTCGGCACGTGCACGGCGCGGCGCTGCGCCCTCGACTGGTCGGCGTACGACGCGGAGGTCGCCCCGGTGCTCGACGGGACGCTCGTGCCCGGCGCTCGAGGCTCGTTCGCGGAGGTGCGCATCCCCGAGCGCGTCTGGGCCGGATCGGAGCGCGACGCGGCGGCCACGCTCCGCGCGTGGCGCCGCCACTTCGAGGAACGCGGCTGGGCCGACCGGCTGTGGCTGTACACGCTCGACGAGCCCGGGCCGGCCCAGGTCCCCGAGCTCCGCCGCCGCGCGCGCCTCGCCCGCGCTGCCGGCATCCGCGTCTTCGCGACCGTCGTGCCATCGGCGGTGCTGGCCGGTGCCGTGGACGACTTCGCGCCCAACCTCGTCCTGCTCGGGACCGACGCTGCGCAGCGCCCGGACGCCGTGACCTGGTCCTACGCGTCGTGCCTGTCGCACGGCTGCAGCGAGATCCCCGCAAGCGGACCCCAGCGCACCTCGATGCTCCGCGAGTTCGCGGGCTGGCCCGGGTACGAGATCGACCGGCCGGGGACCTCGGCGCGGGCGGTTCCCATGCTCGGGGTCCGCCGCGGCCTCAAGGGCGAGCTCTACTACGATATGCTCCAGACGTGGCTCGGGGATCCGTGGTCGGAGGTGCGGGCGTTCGCGGGGAACGGCGACGGGACGCTGCTCTACCCGGGACGCCCCGAGGCGCTCGGCGGAGCGCGCCCCTTCCCGGTGGAGTCCATCCGCCTGAAGATCATCCGGGATGCGCTCGAGGACGCGGAGCTCGTGACGCTGGCGCGCTCGGTCGGGGAGGGGCGGCTCGCGGACCGGCTGGTCGCGCGGCTCGTCCCCACTCCCCGCGGCTGGGAACGACGCCCGGAGCCCTGGCTCGCGGCGCGACCGCATCCTCGGGGACGCGATCGCGCGGCATGCTCCGCGGGCGACGCGGTGAGCGCGGGGGGCGCGTGATCGCGGCCGCCCTCCTCGCGCTTTCGACTCGGAGCCGCGCCGGCGTGCGCGCTCCCCCCGCTCGCGACCGGCGATCGCCCGTGGCGACCCGGCGAGTCGCTCACGTACGATCTGGACGTGCTCGGGATGGTGAAGGCGGGCACGTTGCAGCTCGCGGTCGAGCGGCCGATGTCCGGCGGGAAGGTGATCCCGCTGCGTGCCCGCGCGAAGACCTCGGCCGCCATCGCCAACCTCCGGCCCTTCGCGGGCGTGGCCCTGTCCTGGATCGACGCCGGGACGCTGCTGCCCGAGCGCTACCGCGACGAGGCGGACGAGGGCGGCGTCCGCAAGATGTCGGACGCGCGGATCATGCCGCCCGGACCGCAGCTCGTCATCGAGTACCGGTACGGCGACACCAAGGGGAAGGCGTCGTACGCGCGCGAGCGCGACGTCCTCGATGCGCTCTCGACGCTGTACTACCTGCGCGCGGCCCGGCTCGCGCCGGGCGACCGGTTCTGCTTCGATCTCGTCGCGAACCGGCGCTTCTGGCGGCTCGAAGGGACCGTCGCGGCGAGGCGGGAGAAGGTGGAGACGCCTGCGGGCCGCTTCGAGACGGTGCGTGTCGACGCGACGACACGGCGCGCGGATCGACCGGAGGACCGGCCGCGGCCACTGCACATGTGGTTCGGCACCGACGCGCGCCGGCTCCCGATCGCGCTCGTGTCGGAGGTGGACCTCGGGCCCGTGCGGGCCACGCTGTCCGCGATCCGCGGCGCCCGCTGACGAACTGTGGTAACGACCAGCTCGCTACATGCGCGCGGCGACCTGCGCGAGCCTGCGCCGGACGGACACGATCGCGGACGACAGCTCGTCGATTCGCTCGGCGGCGGAACCGCCCAGCGCCAGCGCGAGGAGCTGCTGCTGCGACGGTGCGTCCTCGGCGAGGGCGCGCTCGACGTTCGCGAGCCACGCGGCGACTCCGCTCAGGGCGACGCGCGCCTCGCGCGAGGTCGTCGTCCAGGAAGTCGAGCACGACGTGCTCGCGAGCGGTCCCGCTCGCAAGGTGTCGCCGGAGCGTGTCGACCGCGCCCGTCCTCGGAGCTGGGCCGTGCGGAAGGCGCGAAGGCGGCGACGACTGCGACGGCGGACCTGCTCTTCATGGTGCCTCCCGGGCGTGGGCGGCGCGCGCGGCGCGCCGGCGTACGGTCTCGATGCAGGCTGCGATGCGATCGGCACGCTGCCCCTCGGCGAGGAGGTCCTTCACCTCGCGGAGCGCGGCGGCGATGCCCTCGGGGTCCGGCTGGCCGCGGGCCTCGGCGAGGGCTCGAGCGAGCGATGACTCCGAGAGGACCACGCGCGGTCGCTCGACGGGCGCAGGCGCGGTTCCACTCGCGGTCGCGGTCGGCCCGCGCACGACGCGCAGCGGGTCCCGGCGCGGCCCACGAGCACGTCGTCCCCGAGCGGCTCGCCCGCGGCCTCGCGCGGCAGGTAGACCCGCCAGAGCGTGCCGCGGTTGTCGCGGTGGAGCGGGCGCGCGAAGCCCTTCTCGACCAGCGCGTCGAGCACGCGCAGGAGCCGCCGCTCGGAGAGCCGGAGCCGGGCCATCAGGTCCCGCTTCGCGAGGCGGCACCAGTTGCGCCCCTCGCCGAAGGAGAGCCGGAGGAGGTGGAGGTAGGCGGCCTGCTCCTCGGCCTCGAGCACGTCGCCGGCGCGGTCGAAGGCGTCGAGCGGGATCGCGGCGAACCCGGCGCGGACGCGGACCGCCCCGAGCAGCTCGCCGGCGAACGGGAGGCGGCGCATCTCGCCGGGCTCGAGCGCCTCGGCGGGCGGGCGCCGGCGCGCGAGCGGGCGCGTCGCGAGCGCCGCGCTGCCGCGGACTCCCCGGTAGTACGCGACCCTTCGCCACACGCCACCTCCGCCCACGAATCCGAGGCAGAGCGTAATCGGGCGATATCGGGGGTCAACTTTTCAGCCGGCGCGGCGGGAGGGGTCCCGGCGAAGCCGGGGAGGGGCGAAGCCCCTCCGCGCGGGAGGCGCTGCGCGCAAGGGCGAAGCCCGAGCGCAGCGCCAAGGGACCCGCGCAGCAGGGGCGGGGCCCCGCGAGCTTCGCTCGTGGGGCGGGGCGGCACGCCCCGTGGTGATCAGATCAGGCCGCGGGAGCGGCGCAGCAGCTCGACCGTCTTCTCGTACTCGATCGTCCCAGGCGGTCGTGCCCTTCCTGCAGGTGCTTCAGGCGGGCGCGGGCCTCGCGGTCGATCTCGTCGTCGACGTCGAGGTGCTTCTTGAAGATGCCGAAGATCTTCTTCCGGAGGACGTGGTCCTCGGAGAAGACCTCCTCGACGTTCCGGGAGATGAGCAGGAACTCGATCATCTGGCCGATGACGTACTCGATCCCCTCGTCGCCCATCTTGAAGCCGCGGACGTCGGCCATCTCGCGCTTCACCTGGTTGAACCGGGAGTGATCGTAGCCGCGCCGCTCCAGCGCCTCGCGGGTGGCCGCGTTCACGCGCTCCTCGGCGGCCAGGTACTCCTTCATGATCGCCGCCATGTCCATCTCGGCGTCGGCGATCCGCAGGGTCTCCACCTCGACGTCGCCGTCCTGCATGAGGGTCTGGACGACCTCGCGGGCGATGGTCGGGATGACCTTCGGATAAAGCCGCATGTGTTCTTCCTCGCTCGACGCGGCGGCCCGCGCCGGGCCGATGGTGAGCCGGCGAAGACCGCGAGTGAAAAAGGACATGCCGTATAAACCCCGCCGCTCCGGGCGGGCAAGGAAAAACGTCCTCTGTCGGCATGTTCCATGCGTCCGACGCGCGCCGCACCGGCCCCCGTGGGCCGGACCCTACGGGGCTCGGGACGCAGCAGTCCGGGGGACGAGGGGGAGCCGCTCGGCGGCCCGCCTCCGGAGCCGGATCGACCCGGGAATCAGGGCGCGTAGATCTTCATGACCTCGGCGAGCAGCTTGAGCGCCTCGGCCTTCGGGACGCTGGAAGGCGTTGCGCCCCATGATGGAGCCGAAGGCGCCGCCCTCCTTCGAGGCCGCGGATCTCGGCCAGCACCTCGTCGGTCCCCTTCGCCTCGCCGCCGGAGAAGATGACGATGCGCTTGCCGTTGAAGGCGCTCTGCACCACGTGGCGCACGCGATCGGCGAGCGTCTTCGTGGGGATCTGCTACTTCTCGTAGACCTTCTTCGCCTCGGCGCTGCTCGACGAGGTCCTTCGGCGGCTTCACCTTGACGATGTGCGCGCCGAGCTGGCCGGCGATCTGGGCGGCGTAGGCGGCGATGTCGACCGCGGTCTCGCCGTCCTTCGAGACGCCGGCGCCGCGCGGGTAGCTCCAGACCACCACGACGAGGCCGTGCGCCTTGGCCTCCTCGGTGAGCGCGCGGAGCTCCTCGTACTGCGCGTTCCGGGCGTCGGACGCCGGGTAGATGGTGTAGCCGATGGCGGCGCAGCCGAGCCGCACCGCCTCCTTCACCGAGCCGGTGACCGCCGAGAT
This sequence comes from uncultured delta proteobacterium, assembly GCA_963721145.1. Taxonomy (GTDB): domain Bacteria; phylum Myxococcota; class Myxococcia; order Myxococcales; family Anaeromyxobacteraceae; genus Anaeromyxobacter. The sequence continues at coordinate 693,565 of CAVRIC010000003.1, forward strand.
GGGCGCGCCGCCGATCTTGGAGAGCGAGTCGGAGTTGTTGAGCTTGAGGATGAGCGGGATCTGGCCGGCGTACTTGCGCGCGCCCGGCCTCGATGAAGCCGAGCGGCGCCGCGTACGCGTTGCAGCCGGCGTCGATGGCGAGCTGGAAGTGGTACTCGGGGTCGTAGCCGGCCGGGTTCGGCGCGAACGAGCGGGCCGGGCCGTGCTCGAAGCCCTGGTCGACCGGGAGGATGACGAGCTTGCCGGTGCCGCCGAGCTTGCCGGTCATCAGCATCCGGTGGAGGTTGGCGAGGGTCCCCGGGCTGTCGGACGCGTACCAGGACAGGATCTCCTTCACGCGCGCGGTGGTTCGCTCGGCCATCTTCGTTCTCCCTTTCGCCTTCAAGGTTTGCGTCCGGCGCAGGGGCGCCGAGAGCGGCCGCAATCTACGGAGTGGCGGATGCCGCGCGCAAGCGGAAATCGCGAAGGCGCCCGCCCGCCCGGGTGCCACCGCGCGTCAGCCGCCGGACCGCGCCGGGGAGCGCGGGCGAGGGAAGCACCGCCCCACGTAGCCGCACCCCTCGGCCCCGCAGCGCGTCTCGTCCCGCCCGACGTCGGCGGGCGTGGCCTCGGCGCGGGCGCCGCTGTACGCGCCCCACGCCAGCCGCGGTGCCTCGCGCGCGAACGCGTCGAGCTCGCGCTCCGTCGGCGTCACGTCGACCGCGCGGAAGTCGCCGCGCAGGAACTGGAGGCGCGCGCGGACGCGGACGCCGGCGTGGGCGCGGCGCGCCGCGAGCGCGTACGCGAGGAGCTGCAGGCGGTACCGCTCCGCCGCCTCCGCCCGCGGCGCCGCGTACTTGTAGTCGATGACGAGGACACCCTCCCCGCGCCGACCCGTCACGAGCGCGTCGATCGCGCCGACGAGGTACGCGTCGGGGACGCCATCGCCCGTCGATCCGCAGCAGGAACGGCACCTCCCTCGAGAGCCGCCCCTCGCGCGCCGCCTGGGCGAGCGCACGCCCGCCCTGCGATTCCGCGAACCGGCCGACCTCGGCGAGGATCCGCCGCACCCCCGCGCTCGCCGGATCGTACCCACGCCGCGCGGCGGCGGCCGCCATCTGTGCCCGCCGCTCGAGCGGCGGGGCCGCCAGATCGGTCTCCGCGAGCATGGCGTGCGCGAGCGTCCCGCGCGCGGTGGCCCGGCCCGGGTCGTCGTGGGCGCCTTCGCGCGCGCCGCGGGGCTCCGGCACGCGGAGGATCCGCGCGAGGTGGTGCCTGCGCGGGCAGCGCGCGTACTCGGCCAGGTCGGTGACGGCGGCGCGCACCGCGGCGACCGGCGGCGCGGCCGCGAGGCACGGCGCGGCGAGCCGCGCGGGCGAGGGAGGCGACGCGGCGGCCCCGGGCGGGAGCGGCGACCCTGCAGTCGAGCCCGCCGCGTCCGCGAGCGGAACGCGCAGGACGAGCTCCGGGCGTGCGACCGCGGCATTCTCGACGAGCGCGCGCCAGGTCTCGCCTCCCCGCGCAGCCTCACCGGAGAGCACCAGCCGATCGCGCGCACGTGTCAGCGCGACGTACAGGAGCCGCGTCGACTCCGCCGCGGCGGCGCGCCGCTCGCCGTCGCGGGCGCGCCGCAGGGCGGCCGTCTCGAGGTGCTCCTCGCGCGCCGCGTCGTAGTACGCGGCGCAGAGCCGCCCCTGCGCGTCGAGGAGCGCGCGGCGGGCGTCGTTCCGGCCGAGCGCGCCCATGTCCGGCACGAACACGACCGGCCACTCGAGCCCCTTGGCCTGATGCACCGACAGGACGGCCACGGCGTCCTCCGCCTCGACCTCGGCCTCCGGCTCGCGCGGCGGGCGGCGGGCGAGCGCGCGGAGGTGACGGGCGAGCTCGGGGGCGCGTCCACCGTCGGCCTCGAACCGCGCGGCGAGCGCGATCGCCTTCTCGACGTTCACCGCGCGCCGCTCGCCGTCGGGGCCGGCGAGCAGGGCCGCGTCGAGGTCGAATGCGTCGACGGCGCGGGCCAGCAGATCCGGGAGGGCCAGCCGATCGCGGACCGCGCGGAGGTCCTTCCAGACCGACAGGAAGCGGACGAGTCGGGACCACTCGTCGGGGGAGATCCCGCGCGGCGGGGTCGCGGTCGGGGTCGAGGTCGCCCTTCGACTCCGCGCCGACGCCTCGCGTCGGCGCTACGCTCAGGGTGAACGGCCGCCCCGGCGCCCGCGGTCGAGGTCGCGGTCGCCTCGATGTCTGCGCACAGCTCCTGCGGCGTGATGCGGGCGAGCCGCTCGAGGCCTCCACGAGCGAGCAGGACGAGGGCGCCATCCGAGAGCGCGCACATGGGCGAACGGAGGAGGGCCGCCCAGGCCGTCGTGTCGGACGGATCGAAGAGCGTCGCGAGCAGCTCGCCGAGATCGCGGACCTCCGGCGCCTGGTAGAACCCGCCCCCGCGCGCGAGCCGGTACGGGATGCCCGCGGCGCGGAGCGCCCGCTCGTAGGGCCCGATCTGCGTGAGGCGCCGGAAGAGGATCGCGATGTCTCCGAAGCGGGGCCGGCGCGGGCGCTCGGCACCGTCGTCCCCACGGTCGCGGACGGCCACGCCGGCCGACCCGGAGACGATCGCGCGGATGCGCGCGACGATCGCGCCGGCCTCGCGCAGCCGCCGCTCCGCCGCGTTCCCGTCGCCGTCGTCCACCAGGATCTCGCACGCCGGCCGCGCCCCCTCCGTGCGGCGCGCGAGCAGCCGGTCCCCCTCCTCGAAGCGGATCTCGTCGTCGCGCGGCTCGACTCCGGCCGGGGGCGCCATGCACCGGGAGAAGACCTCGTTCACCAGGTCCAGCACGGCCGGCGTGGAGCGGTGATTCTCGGAGAGGCGCAGGACGCGCCCCGCCCCCGCACCGAAGCGGCGCACGAGCCGCGCGAACACCGACACGTCGGCGCCGCGGAACCGGTAGATGGACTGCTTGAGATCGCCCACCACGACGAGGACGGGCCCGGCGCCCGCGGCGTCGCCCTCCGGCGTCGCGCCGGTGAGGAGCCCGAAGATCTCCTGCTGCACCGCGTTCACGTCCTGGTACTCGTCCACGAGGAGCGCGCGCAGCCGCCCCCGGAGCTCGGCCCGGAGCGCGCCGTCGCGCGCGAGCAGGTCCCGTGCGAGGACGAGCAGGTCGTCGAAGTCCAGCGCGCGCGCCTCACGCTTGCGCGCCGCGAACCGTGCCTCGGCGTCCTCGACGAGCCTGGCGAGCTCCTCCTTCTGCGGCGCGGCGAGCCTCTCCGCCTCGAGGCGCGCGACCTCCTCCGCGAGCGCGCGGAGCGCGTCGCGCGCCTCGCGCAGGGCGTCGTCCCCGCTGCCGAGCCGTGGCCCGCGCGTCGCGTGCGCGAGCTCGCGCAGCGCTGCGGGCACGTCGGCGCCCGCGGCGCGTACGGCCGCCTCCACCGCCACCCATGCCCGCGCCACCCGTTCGAGGAGCTTCCGCGCGCCGCTCCCGCCGCTCGCGCGGCCGAGGTTCAGGACGTCGCCCGCAGCGGCGCCGAGCCGCTCCCACGCCGCGCGCGCCAGCCCGTCGTCGGCGGCCGAGATCGGCACCGCGCCGCGATCCCCGCGCGTCGCCCGCGCCCGGACGAGCTCCGCGACGAGCGCCGCGAGCCCGCCCCGCGCCGTCGCGCCGAGGCCGGCCGTCAGCAGCCGCGCCGATGGCCGGCCCGCGTCGAGCGCCGCGACCACCGCGGCCCGCGCGGACGCCGCGAGCCACGCCCCCGCGCGCTCCTCGTCCACGACCCCGAACTCGGGGTCGAGCCCGGCCTCGGGCGCGTGCTCCCGCAGAAGTCGACCGCAGAAGGCGTGGATGGTCCCCGCCGGCATCCGCTCGAGCGCGTGGAGCCGGTCGAGCCATGCCTGCGCGGCCTCCGTCCCTGGCGCCGCGCGGGCCGCGTCGCGGGCGCGCGACCCGACCGCCTCGCGGAGCCGCAAGACGAGCTCCTCCGCCGCCTTCTCCGTGAAGGTGATGGCGACGAGCGCCCCGGGGTCGCAGGGCTCCCCCGTCGCCTCACCCGCCAGGAGACGCACGCACAGCTCGACGAGCGCGGTGGTCTTTCCCGAGCCCGCGCCGGCCGAGACGGCGGTGGGCGCGCCGAGCCGGAACAGCGCCTGCGCCGCCTCGCCGAACACGACGGGGCGCGCGCTCATCCGCGGTCCTCCTCGTCGCGCGCCGCAGCGCCCTCGAAGCGGCACACGGCGCCGAAGGGACAGTGCGCGCACGTGCGGGACGCGATCGGGAGCTCGCCGCGCCGGATCGTCGCGACCGCGCCCGCCACCGAGGCCGCGAACGAGCGGCCCTCGCCCACCGGCGCGGCCTGCGCGAGGGCAGGATCGGCGGGATCCAGCTCGGCCGCCTTCAGCCGCTCGGCGCTGCGCAGCACCGCGTAGGTCGCGTCGAGCCGGGGGCGCCCCGGCAGGTCGCGCGCGGCGGCGAGCAGGTACGTGGGGATCTGGAAGCTCGTCTCCCCGAACGCCTCCGGGTCGAGCTTCTCCGCGAGCGCGGTGCCGCGCGAGTTCTTGTAGTCGATGACGAGGAGGCGGCCGGGGCCGGCGTCGACCCGGTCGATGCGGCCGCGCAGGCGCACCACCTGACCACCCGCGGACAGCTCGAGCGGCGGCCTTCCGGAGCGACCGCCGAAGGCGTGCTCGACGAGGGCGGGCGTGACGTCGCGTGGCCCCTCTGCCTCGGCCCGGACGACGCGGTCCACGCGCGCGAGCACCGCCTCGCGCCGGCCCGCCCAGACGGCGGGATCGCCGGTGCGCCCGGCACGCTCGAACTCGGCGAGCACCTCTTCCGCGACGGCGTGCGCTTCGCGCAGATCCCCCTCGTCACCGGTGGGCGGCCACGCGCCGCGCGCGGCGCGGGTTCTTACGAACCGCTCGAGCACCGCATGCAGCAGGCTCCCCTCATCGCGCACCTCGATGTCGAGCCCCTCCTCCGAAGGCTCGTCGAGGCCCACGCCGATCTTGAGGAGCAGCCGGAACGGGCAGCGGGCCCACTCCTCGAGCTGGGTCGGCGACCATTCGTCGGGGAGCGCGGCCCTCAGCGCCTCGAGCGCGGGGCCGCCCACCGCCCCCGCGTGGGGGGACGCGCGTCGGTCCCGGACCGCGTCGCGCCGCTCCGCCTCGATGCGTCCCCGCTCCAGGACGTCGCGGGCACGCGCGGCGAGCGGCGTGTCCCCGAGCGCGGGGAGCGCGGCGGCACCGGCGCGCGCCGCTGCGCGCAGCGCCGCGCGAACCGTGCGCGCCGCAGCGAGGGAGGGCTCGTCCATCGCCGTGCCCGGCGCATCGCCGAGCCCCGCGAGCGCGTCCGCGATCATCGGCGCGAGCGGACCGCCGTCCCCCGCCGGTCCCGGCGCCGGCCAGAGGAACGCGACCGCCTCGCGCCCGACGGCCGCCGCGCTGAAGGCCCGGTACTCCGACTCGGCCCGGCGCGCCGCCGCCACCGGCAGCGCCGGCCGCCGCAGCGCCGCGTTCACCGCCTGCCGCTCGGGCTCGCGCAGGAGCGGCTCGGGCGGCGACGGTGCGGGCCACGCCCCGCGCACGCACCCGGTGAGGACCACGCCGCGCGCGGACAGCCCCGGGGCATCATCGAGGCCCCACAGCTCCACCGCCCCCGCTGCCGGCTCGGGCGGCGGCGGAAGCGCGGCCTCGTCGACCGCGAGCGCGGCGAGCGCGCGGAGCTCGGCGGCCGCGATCCGCTCCGACCCGCGGCCGACGAGCGCGAGCGCGCGGGCGAGCCCCTCGAGCGCGTCGTCGAGCGCAGCGAGCGCCGCGAGGTCGCGCCCGACGATCTCGCGGGGGGCGCGCGCCGCGCGGCGCCGCACCCCGGCCAGCTCGACGAATGCCGCGATCCGCGCGGCGTGCTCGTGCGGCGTGCCGGAGCCTCCGAGCGGGCGGACGAGCGCGGCCAGCGCGTCGAGCCCGCTCGCGGCGCGGTCGAGCGCGGACCGCTCCGGCGCGGCGGCGGGCGCGGTGAGCGCGGCGGCGCGGCGGCGCAGGGCGTCTGCGGGCGAGCCACGCCCGTCGAGCGCACCCGCGCGATCGAGGAGCGCGCCGAGCGCGGCCGGGACGGACGGCGCCAGGTAGGTGGACGAGGCGAGCCGCTCCGCTCCGGTGCGATCGAGTCCCGGCGCGGCCGCGAGCGCATCGAGCACGGCGCGCACGGGGGGCGCGTCCGCGAGGCGCCCGCCGCGCCCGGTTGCCAGCGGGATCCCCGCCGCAGCGCACGCGGCCGCGAGGGCGGGCGCCGCCCGGCGCGGCGCCGGCGAGACCACCACCAGGTCGGCGGCGGCGATCCCTTCCTCGAGGAGGCGCGCGAGCACCCCTGCTGCGGCGCGCGCCTCTCCGGCTTCGCCGGCGGCGCCTTGCGCGAGGACGAGACCGCCGGATGCTGCGGAGGGAGCGCGCCCCGCGGCGAATGCCTGGAGGAGCGCCGTGACGCGCCCGGTCCGCCCGTCGCCCTCGATCCGCGGCATGACGAGCTCGATCTCCCTCCGCGCGGCGATCTCGTGCAGCGCCTCGACGCGCCGGAGGAGCGCCTCCGCAGGACGGCACAGCTCGGGCCGTTCGGGGAAATATGGCAGGTGGATGCGCGTTCGCCGGGAACGCGCCGCGAGCGCCGCGAGGAGGTCCCACTCCGCAGGCGACGCGTCGACGATACCGTCCACCACGAGCAGGTCGATGTCGTGGAGGTCCGCCGGGAGCGTCCCGCGGCGCGCGGCGGCCGCGGCGGCGCGCATGGCGCCGGAGCGGTCGAGGGCCGACAGCTCCCGGAGCGCACCCTCGTACGCGTCGAGGGCAGCGGCGAGCGCCGTGAGCCGCGCCGCCGCGCCGCCGGAGAGCCGCGCCGCCGCGGTACGCGCAATGACCGCGTCCACCTCGCCGCGCCGCAGCTCGCCGAGCGCCGCCGCGAGCGACGCGGTCAGGCCGCTGTCCGGCGAGAGCTCCGCGAACGGACCGCCGACGGCGCGCCCCGCCCGAGCGGCGAGGACGCGCTCCGCGACCGGCGGCAGCACCGGGCGGCGGTCGCCGGCGGCGGCGAGGATCCCGGGCACGAGCCGATCGAGCGTCGCCACGGACGGGCCGAACAGGATGCCGCCCTGCGCGTCGCACAGGCGGCGCGAGGCCCTCGCCGCAGCGAGCGGCGTCGAGACGACGCAGAGGGCGGGCACCTCGCGAGGATACCCTTGCGGCCTGACGCGGCGATCGGACGGCCCGCTCGGTCGTCCGCGAAGGTCGCGCCCTGGGTGACCGTGATCTTGCGGCCTGACGCGGCGATCGGACGGCCCGCTCGGGAGGGCGGCTCAGCCGGCGGCTGCGTCGCGGTGCGGATCCGGCGACGCCCGCCTGCCGAGCAGGCGTCCGAGCAGCGACGCCAGCCCGCCGCGGGCCCGGCCCGACCTCGAGCCGCGCACCCGCGGCGCGGGCGGGGACAGCGGCTCGAGCGCCAGCGAGCGCAGAGCGCCACGCCCGGGATGGGCGCTGAGCCAGGCACTCAGCGACGACACCCGGGCTTGGCCATCCTTCAGCTCCGCGACCCACGCCCTGCCGTCGTGGAGGTAGATCGCGGTTCGGTTCGTCTTCATGGCGGTGCCTCCCGTCTCGCGAGCGAGCGCCGCACGCCGGCGCCGCACGCATCACATGGTCGCGAGCGGCGCGCGCGGCGTCATGAGGCGGCTGTCCCGCCCGAGGCGAGAAAGCGCCGTCCGGAGGGGCTCGGCGTGGGGCTGCCGCCCCAGGAGCGTTCACGAGGTCTTCTTCCCGAAGCCCGCGTCGCGCGCGAGGACGATCGCGTGCGAGCGGTTCGCGACCTCGAGCTTGGCGAAGATGGCGGTGATGTGGTTGCGGACCGTCTTCTCGCTCACCCCGAGACGTGCCGCGATCTGCGCGTTGTCGACGCCCCTGCGCGATCAGCTCCACCAGCTCGCGCTCGCGCGGCGTCAGCCGCGCGAACGCACCGCCGCCTCCGCGCGCGACCGGCAGGAACGCGCGCACCTCCTCGAGCCAGCGCCGCCAGGCGGGCTCGTGCTCGAGCAGGACGTGGTTTCCGCTGTCGATCGGGACGAAGCGCGCGCCCGGGACGAGGCTCGCGAGCAAGCGTCCCTCCTCGAACGGGACCCGCGCGTCGCGAACGGCGTGCAGGACGAGCGTCGGGACAGGCGACGCGGGGCGCGAGCGCGGTGACGTCGATCTCGCCCAGCACGCGCATGAAGCGCGCCGCGTTCGCGGGCGAGGTGGTCACCTGCTCGAGCCGGTTCCACCAGCGATGCTGCTCGGGCGTGCCGTCGGGGATGAACAGGCTCGTGAAGAACTGGCGGAAGGCGGGGTTCTCCTTGCCCCAGCCCAGCTCCGCGAGCTCGACCATCGTCTCGGCTTCCTTGCGCTGGCGCGGCGTCGGGTTGCGCCGGAGCGCGCCGCGGCGCAAACGCGCCGTGCAGCATGAGATGCGTCACCCGGTCGGGATGGCGCACCGCGTAGGCGATCGCGATGGCGCCACCCTGGGACAGGCCGAGCAGCGCGAAGCGCTCCACGCGCGCCGCGTCGACCACCGTCTCGAGATCCCGCACCCAGGCCTCGAACGACAGCTCGGGGACGTCCCAGTCGGAGAGCCCGCAGCCGCGCGCGTCGTAGCGCACGAACGCGTGGCCGCGCGACAGCTCGGCGATCCAGTGTCGCCACACCGGGCTCTGCAGATCGTACTCCAGGTGCGAGAGCCAGTTCGCCGCCTTCACGAGCGGCGCGCCCTGGCCGACGGTGCCGTACGCGATGCGAACGCCGTCGCCCGTCGTGCAGAACTGGATCCGCTGTTCCATCGACCCGCTCCCGGCGCCGGCGCCCGCCGGGCAAGCCGTTCGTATCATCCAGCCGCCGCGGAGGCGCGCGATGGATCCGTGGTCTCACTCCTCGCGGTAGACCGCGAGCGACCCCTCGTTCTCCCAGACCTCGACCTTCGAGACCCGGACGCGGCCGCCCTCCTGCCCCGCGAGCGCACGGTTCGCCTCCACGTAGAAGAAGCGAGCGATGAGCTCGGCCGTGGTGTTCACCTCGTCGAACGGCGGGATCTCGTTGACGTTGCGGTGATCGAAGCGCGCCCCGATCTCCGCGACGAGCTTCTGCAGATCGGCGAAGTCGATCACCATCCCGATCCGGTTCAGCTCGGACGCGCGCGCATGGACGCGGACGCGCCAGTTGTGGCCGTGCAGCCGCTCGCACTTTCCGCCGTGGAAGCGGATCTGGTGGGCGGCGCTGAAGACGAAGTCCTTCGCGATCTCGAAGACGGGGACGGCCATGAGGGAGCGCAATATAGCGACCGGGCGGCCGCGTTGCATATCAGCCGTCGAGCCCGGAGAGGAACGCGCGCCGGAGGACGAGGCGCTTGCCGCTCATCACGACGTCGCCGCGCCGCGCCAGGTCGGAGAGGGCGCGCGACACCGTCTCGCGGCTCGTCCCGATCATCGCGGCGATCTCGGCCTGCGTCGGGCGCTGCCGGAGCACGACCCCGTCGTCGGTCTCCTCGCCCTCTGCTGCGGCGAGCTCGCGCAGCTTGCCGGCGAGCCGGCCGTACACGTCGAGCAGGGCGAGGTTCCCGATCACCGCGTCGGCGCGGCGCAGCCGCCGCGACAGCTCGGTGAGGACGCGCAGCGCCGTCCGCGGATGGCTCTCGAGGTGCGCCTGGAAGTCCCTGCGCGAGAGCACGAGGAGTCGCGACCGCTCGTCCGCGATCACGGTCGCGGAGCGCGGCTCGTTGTCGAGCAGGCTCATCTCGCCGAAGAAGTCGCCCGGGGACTTGAAGATCGAGAGGATGATCTCCCGGCCCGATTCGCCGTAGAGGACCACCTTCACCTTGCCGCTCACGAGGACGTAGAGCGCGTCCCCCGCCTCCTCCTGGGACACGACGACGGCGCCGTCCGCGTAGTCCCGGAACTCGGCGAGCCGCTCGAGCGCGGCCACCTCCGCCGGGTCGAGATCGGCGAAGATCGAGACGCTCCGGAGAAGGTTGGGCCCGCGCACGCCGCCGGTCCGCTGATCCATGCGGACGGACCGTAGATCGCCGCACCCGGGATATCAAGGCGCCCCGGCCAGCAGGGCTCGGACCGCGGCGGCGGGATCGGGCGCGGAGAGCCACGCGCGGATCGCGGCGACGCCGCGAGCGCCCGCCGCGAAGAGCTCCGGTGCGCGCTCGGCCGTGACCCCGCCGAGCGCGACGAGCGGCAGCCCGAGGTGCGCAGCGGCCCGGAGCGCCTCGGTCCCGATCGGCGCTCCGTAGGCTCGCTTGGACGGGGTGTCGAAGATCGGCGAGAGGAACGCGTAGCTCGCGCCGCCATCCCGTGCGCGGACCACGTCCTCCACCGAGTGGCACGACACCCCGACGAGCGCGCCGCTGGGGAGGATCCGGCGCGCGTCCGCCGGCGGGATGCCGTCCGACGGCAGGTGCACGCCATCCGCCCCCGTGGCGAGCGCCACGTCCACCCGATCGTTCACGATGAGGAGCTGGCCGCGGGCGCGGCAGACGGCCGCGAGAGCGCGCGCCGCGCGGAGCAGCTCCCGCCCGCCGAGGTCCTTCTCGCGCAGGTGGATCGCGGCGGTCCCGGGCGGGAGGCCCGCGAGCGCGAGAGCGGCGTGCGCCGCGAGCTCCGGCACGAGGGTGCGGTCAGAGAGCAGGTGGACAACCGGGAGTGTCATCCGTAAGCTCGGTTCGCACTCATCCTGCGTCGAGGGGAGCCGACGTGTCGAGCGACGCCCGCACATTCCTCGCGTTCCTGGAGAAGCAGAAGGCCCGCCACGCGACCCATTTCCCGACGCTGCAGGTGGAGATGGCGCTCGGGTTCATGGGGACGACGAGCCGCGCAGGTACGTTCGCGAGGTGCTCGGTCCACACGCTTCGCCGGCTGGAGCGGGGGCCGACCCAGGGCGAGCTCCGGATCACGCTCGGCGGAGCGATGCCCAGCCTCCCCACGCGCGGCGAGTGCGTCACGGTCCACATGACGCGCGTCGAGCGGTACCAGGGATACCAGGTGAAGACCCGCGCCCTCGGCCCGGCGGTGAGCGAGGCGGAGCTGATCGAGCCCGGGCCGGGCGGGCTGATCGTGAAGGGGGCGCAGATCTACACGGTCCACCACAGCCCCTACACCCTCAAGTTCTTCGAGAGCGTCCCGTACGACGAGGTGGAGGAGACGCTCGCAGGTCTGCGCCACGCGCTCGTCGCGGTCGGCGAGACGGCCAACCTCTCTCCGCGGTTCGTCTTCCACCACGAGGTGAAGGACGGGAAGGTCCTCCTCTTCCACGGCGACGGGCTCGCGCTCAAGACGTACATGAACGTGCGCCAGAATCGGAACGAGACCCGGCTCGTGCTCGATCTCGACGACTACTCCGGGTTCGCGCTCCGCGGGACGGTCGAGGAGTTCGCGCCTCACCAGCACCCCGAGGCCTACGAGCGGATCTGCCAGGGGTTCCAGGCCGGGAGCTGGGGGAAGCCGTCGCGTGTGTTCCGCTTCGTGGCGGAGTCGTTCGACCCCATCTCGCCCACCGGGTAGCGACGAATCAGGACCCGATGAGCCCCGATCATCGGCGACGACGCCGCGGCGTGGAGCTTCATCGGGATCCGGCCGGCGAGGAAGGCCTTCCGCCCGGCCTCGATCGCCGCCTTCATCGCCTCGGCCATCAGCACCGGGTCCTTCGCCTCGGCGATGGCGGTGTTCATGAGGACGGCCACCGCGCCGAGCTCCATCGCGATCGCCGCGTCGCTGGCGGTCCCGACGCCCGCGTCCACGAGCACCGGGATCTTCACCGTCTCCATGATGATGCGGAGGTTGTACGGGTTCCGGATGCCGAGGCCCGAGCCGATCGGCGCGCCGAGCGGCATCACCGCCGCGCAGCCCGCGTCCTCCAGCTTCTTCGCGGTGACCGGGTCGTCGTTCGTGTAGGGGAGGACGGTGAAGCCCTCCTTCACGAGCACCTTCGACGCCTCGACCAGCCCCTCCACGTCGGGGAAGAGGGTGCGGCGATCGCCGATCACCTCGAGCTTCACGAGGTCGCCCATCTCCAGCTCGCGCCCGAGCCGTGCGGTCCGGATGGCCTCGTCGGCGGTGAAGCAGGCGGCGGTGTTGGGGAGCAGCTTCATCCCCTTCGGGATCCACTCGAGCAGCGACGCGGGCCCCGTCTTCGAGAGGTCGAGGCGGCGGACGGCGACCGTCACCACCTCGGCGCCCGACGCGACGAGCGCCCGCTGCATGGTCGGGAAGTCGGGATACTTCCCGGTGCCGACGAGGAGCCGGCTCGTGAACCGGTGCTCGCCGATGCTCCAGCCGTCCGCCATGACCTAGCCTCCTCCCACGAAGGCGACGATCTCGATCGAGTCCCCAGGACCGATCCGGTGCGCCTCGTACCGGTCCTTGGTCACCACCGACTCGTTCACCTCGACCGCGACGCGCTGCGCCTTCACGCCGAGGTGGAGGAGCAGCCCGGCGACGGTGGAGTCGTCGGGGACGTCGCGGAGCTCGCCGTTGAGCCTCACCTGCATGCGGGCGTGACATAGCAACCGCCGGCTGCGCCCGTCAAACCGCACGACGCCTGCCGCCGCGCTAAGCTCCGGCCATGGCACCGGCCCGGGACCTCGCCGTCCGTCCGCTCGGCCTCGGCGAGATCATCGACCGGTCGATCGCGCTCACGCGCCGCCACTTCGGGGTGCTGTTCGCCGCCATGCTCGCCCTCGAGGCCCCCGTGCTCGCCCTCGGGCGGCTGCAGCAGGCGCGGACGAGCGAGCTGCTGGCGATGCTCGGCGATCCGGGACGCCTCGGCGCCGCCCTCCCGTCCCTGGCCGGCGCGTTCGCCGCGCTGGTCGCGGTGCTGCTCGCGATCCAGCTCGCGGCGACCTCGGCGGTCGCCGCGATCGTCGCCCCCTCTCTCGACCCGCGCCCAGGCCAGCGCGCGACGGGGGCACGCCGCGCCGTGGCGATCGCCACGGCGACGCTCGTTCAGCTGGCGGCCGTGCTGGGCGCGCCCGTGCTCGGAGCGGTACCGGGGCTCCTCCTCGCCGCGCGCGCCGGCAGCGCCGCCACGCAAGCGATCGGCCTCGCCGGCGCCGGAGTCGGAGCCGCAGGCGCGTTCGTCGTGGTCCTGCTCCGGCTCGTCCTCGCCCCCGCAGTCGCGGCGGTCGAGGGGCGAGGCGGGGTGAGCGCCGCGCTCCGCTCCTCGCGGCTGATGGCGCCCGACCGCGGGGGTCGGTTTCGTGACCGGCCCGGGCTCCGGGCCTCCCTCGTCCTCCTCGCGACCTTCCTCATCGCGGTCGCGGTGAACGGCCTCGCCGGGCTGCCGCGCGCGCTCGCCGCCCGCGCGGCGGGCGTCGAGAGCCCGCTCGGGCTCGTGGCCGCGACGCTGCCGCTTCCGCTCGAGGTGGCGGTCTCGGTCTTCGAGGTGGCGGCGGCCGCTGCGCTCCAGCCCTTCAGCCTGGTGGCGGTCGCCGTCCTGTACTTCGAGCGCCGAGCCCGCGCAGAGGCGCTCGACGTGGAGATCTGGGCGACGCGGATCGAGGCGGAGCGGTGATTCCCCTGCTCGCGCTCGCGCTCGCGACCGCCCCGGGCTGCGGCGCGGCGCTCTCGGACGCCGCGCGGCTGTCGCCGGAAGCGCTCGCGGAGCGCGCGCCCGCCCTCGTGGAGCGGCTCGCGGGCGACGGCGCCGGCGGGCCGGCCACTGCGCTCGAGCGCGCCGCCGGGGCGCTGGCGCACCCGCCTGCGGGCACCCTCGACGCGCAGGCCCGGATCTTCCGTGCGGCGCTGGCCCGCCACTGCGCCCTCGCCGCGGCCCCGCCCGTGGCGGGTGCGACCGCCCGGGAACGGGCGGAGCTGGCCGAGATCCTCGCCCGCCCCGAGCTCTCGCGGCCCCGGGGCGATCCGTACGCGCTCCGGCGCGCGCTCCTGGCCATCCGGGACTCGATCCTCAATCTCCTCGGCACCGCCGAGGCAGAGCGGTACGCGAGCCTCGGACGCGCCCTGTTCCTCGCCGTCGCGGTGGGCGCGGGCCTGCTCGTGCTGGGGGCGCTGCGTCGTCGCGCGCGGAGGGGAGCCCCCGCGAGCGCGCGCATCGCAGCCGGAATGGACGCCGCGGCGGCCGCGCTCGATGCGAGCGCGGCGCGCGCGGAGGAGGCGCTCCGGCGCGGGGACGCGCGCGAGGCGGTGCGGCAGGCGTTCCTCTCCGCGCTCGGTGCGCTCGAGCGCGACGGCGGGCTACCGCGCGGGAGGACCCTCACGAACGGCGGGATCGTGGCTGCATTCCGCGCGACCCCGACTGCGATGTCGACCCCGACGCCCGCTCACCCTGAGCGTAGCGCCGCCGTAGGCGGCGCGGAGCCGAAGGGGACCCCGACCCTCCGGGACGACCTCGCCGCCCTGGCCGCCGCGTTCGATCGCACGGTGTACGGGGGGGTCCCCGCCGGCAGGGAGGACGCGCACGCGGCGCTCGAGCGGGCGCGCCGCATCGCCGCCGGGTGGCGCGCATGAGCACGGGTCCCGCGGCCCGCTGGGTCGGACTCGTGGCAGCGCTGGCGCTCGTCGGCGCCGCGGCGGCCGTCGGCCAGCGGCGTGCCCGCGACCTCGAGGAGTCGCCGCTCCCGTCCGTGGCGAGCACCGGCCCGCGCGGCCTCGCCGCCGCACGCGCGTTCCTCGCGGCGACCGGGCGCCCCGCGCTCCGGCTCTCGACGGCGTCGGACCTCCCGCCCGCCGGGGCGGTCGTCCTCCTCGCAGCGCCGGGCGCCGCGCTCGACGAGCGCGAGGCATCGTCTCTCCTCGCGCACGCCGCTGCGGGTGGAACGCTCGTCTGGATGGCGGACCCGGTCCGGCAGCCCGCGCTCGAGCGGCGCCTGGCGCTCCGCGCCGCGGCGAGCCCCGGGAAGCTCCGCGCCGAGCCGCTGGCGCCGCACCCGCTCTTCACGGACCTGACGCTTCCGGTCGGGGCCGGGTCGGTCGAGGGCGACCCGGAGGGCGCCCTCGCCGTGCTCGGCACGGGGCCGCTCACCTCCGCCGTGTCCGTTCCGCTCGGCTCGGGCGAGGTGCTCGTCCTCTCGGGCCCCGAGCCGCTCGCGAACGGCCGGATCGGCGAGGCCGACTCGGCCTCCCTGCTCGTGCGGCTCGCCGCACGCGGGCCGATCGCCTTCGACGAGCGCTGGCTCGTGCCGCGCGGAGCACCGGCCCCCCCGTCGCGGCGAGGGCTCGCCGTGCTCGTCACCCAGGCGCTCCTGGCGGGCGGCGTCCTGCTCCTCGCCCGCGCGCGGCGGCTCGGCGCCGTCCGGCCGCCGCCGGAGATGGCGCGGGGCCGAACCGCCCGCAACTACGTGGAGTCGCTCGCGGTGCTGTACCGCCGCGCCGGCGCGGAGGCGGAGATCGCGGCGGCGACGTGGAGGCGCGCCCGGCGCGTGCTGGAGCGCCGCGCCGGCGTCCCCGCGCGGCTGCCCGCTGCGGAAGCGCAGGCGCTGCTCGCACGGCGTTCGCGGGTGGCGGCGGAGGCGCTGGGACGCGGCGAGGCGGCCCTGCACGCGGGCGCAGGCGCGCTGCTCGGGGTGTGCCGCGCGGCGGACGACCTCGAGCGGGCGTACCGAACCCCGGGTCCGGTCTTCTCATAGCTTCATCTCTCGCGGCTGGCATACTACCGTGACCGCCGCATGCGCTCCGACGTGGTGGAGAACCTTCTCATACTCCTGGTTGGGGTGACCCTCATCAACGTCGTGTTCGCGGCGGCGCTCTGGCGCGCCACGCGGGACCCGCTGTTCAAGTCCATGTTCGTCGCCTGGACGGCGTCCGTCGCGTCCGGCTTCACGCAGAGCATCCTCGCTCGCGGCGACTTGACGGTGACACTGGGCTTCTCGTTCGTCTTCTTCGCCAACATCGCGTTCGCGCACCTGCTCGCAGCCACCGCGCGAGTGACGCTGCCGTGGCGCCCGCTCGTCGCAACGTTCATCATCGGGGTCGCGGCCTCCTGCGTTGCGTACGCGGCCGGTGCGCCCTTCGAAATCGTGGCGCTTCCGACCACGATCGGGGTGGCGGCCCCCGTCGTATCGGTGAGTGTTCAGGTCTTCCGACATCGGTGGCGCGCGCTGCACGTTCAGGGCCGCGCGATGGCGGTCAGCTGTCTGCTGTTCTCGGCGCACAACCTCGACTTCCCGTTCCTGCGCGCACGTCCTTCGTTCTCGGTCCTGGGCTTCACGGTGGCGACCCTCGTGGTCTTCGCCATCTCGATCAGCGCGCCCGCCGCCGTGCTGGAGCTCGTGACGCAGCGGCAGGCGCGGCTCGCGGGGCAGCTCGAGATCGCGCGGACGCTCCAGGCCCGCCTCGTGCCACCGGACTCACGGCTCGAAGGGCTCGATTTCGTCGCCTACATGCGCCAGGCGGAGTCGGTCGGGGGCGATTACCTGCACCGCTTCCGCGTGGGCGACTTCGAATGGTTCTTCGTCGGAGACGTGACCGGGCATGGCTTCGGCGCGGGCCTCTTCACGCTGATGGCACACAGCGCCTTCGCGTCGATCATCGAGGCGCGCCCGGAGGTCTCCCCGCGCGATCTGAACCACCTCGCGAACCGGGTGTTGTGCGCGAGCCTGGCTCGCCTCCAGGAGCGCAGGTCCATGACGATCGTCTCCGTGCGGCGCGACGTCAAGACGGGGCTACTCTCCGTGAGCGGCAGCCACGAGGATCTCCTCGTGTACCGGGCAGCGTCGGGCCTCGTGGAATCCATCCCGATGTCGCACTTCCCGTTTGGGCTTGGGTTCGCGCCCGGCCTCGAGCGAGAATCCATCGGCGACACCACGCTCGAGCTTCGTCCCGGAGATCTCCTGTTCGTCGGCACCGACGGTGTATTCGAGGCGGCGCGGGGAGGTGACCATCGGGTCGGCCTCTTCGGGGTCGAGCCCGTACAGCAAGCCCTCGCGAATTCCCGAGGCTTGCCGCTGTCCGAGGTGAGGCAGCGGCTCGTCGATCGCCTGGAGGCGTTCACGGGCGGCCGCTACGGCGACGACGTCGCGTTTCTCATGTTGCGCGCGCGCGACGGGGAGGCGTCGTGAAGCTGCGGCTCCAGATCGCCCGCGCTCCAGGGGACATCCTCCGATGCCAGCACCTCATCGCGGGCGTCTACAACAAGCAATACGGGGTCGTGTTCTCCGAGGACGTCTACGACCTCGAAGCGAAGATCGAGCCTTGGCCGCACAGATATTTCATGATCCTCGTCGAAGGCGACCTCGTCGCCGCGTGCGGTCTGTACATGCGAAACACCTACGTCGAGCGGTACGGGCTCGTCACGGACGAGGAAATCGCCGCCGTGCTCCGCGAGGCTGGCGTGGACGGACGGTACGACCCCTCGAACCGGCGAGAGGTCACGAAGCTGGTCGTGGCGCGCCCGTTTCGAAACCTGCGGATCACGCCCGTTCTCATGGGGTGCTCGCTCGCACGGGAGTTCGCAGACATGGAAGCCGATCATCCACCATTGGTGACTTGCTGCGTGGTGCGCACGATGCGGCGCCTGATCGAGCGCCACGGGATCCGTTTGCGTCACCTCAAGCCATTCCCACTGTACAAGGTGCACGAGAAGTATCGGTCGGAGTCGAATCCGATGGATTCCTACGTCGTCATCCCGGATCTGGACGTGCCGGCGCTTTTCCGGGATCTGGTCATCCCTGGCGAGTACGATCTCGACGGGTTCTTGGGGGGCGGCGCATGACTGGGACGATCGTCGTGCTTGGAGCGTTCCCCGAGGCTTCCTCTCCGCCGCTCAGCGCGATCGAGCTGGAGGTGGTCCCCATCGACCTCGTGACCCAGTGGCGCCGCTGCGGGATGATCGCGGACTTCATGGCGGATTACATGGTGTACGGGTTCGAGCGGCGCGACACGGCGCGAAGCGTCCTGTCGACCGTCGTGAACGAGCTGGTCGAGAACGCCGTGAAGTTCAGCACCGACACGCGGAGCGCGGCCCACATTGCGATCCGCCACCACGGCGAGGTCGTGCACGCAGAGATCCGGAACGACGCCAGCGAGAAGCACGTCCAGAGCCTGCGCGAGCTGCTCGAGCGGCTCGCGCGCGAGGAGGCGACCGCCGTGTTCCGGCATCGCATGGAGGACCGACGCGGGCTGGGGCTCGCGCTGCTCGCCAAGGATTACGGGGCGACGGTGGGCGCCACCGTCGGACCGGCAGGTGCGGGGGGAATAATCGCGGTGTGCTTGCGCGTGGCCCTCAGCGCGGCGGAGGTCGAGCAGAGATGAAAGCAGAGCGTCCGGACTATGCGGTCGATCCCGGGCAGTCCCCCGGAACGTGGTTCCTGCGAGGCGTCATGCGCCTCGACTCGCCGGAAGCGTACGCGCAGGCGTTCGGGCCCATCGTGGCGTCGCTCGGCACGGCCCAGGAGATCTCGATCGACCTTTCCCAGGTCGTCTTCCTGAACAGCTCCGGGATCCGCGCGCTCGCCGACGTGCTCCTGGCCGCGCGCGAGAAGCGCTGTCAGGTGAAGCTCTTCGGGAGCGCCGCCGTGCCCTGGCAGAAGAAGCTCGCCGCCTCGCTCACGGGCCTCTTTCCAGATCTCGTGATGCGCATCGACCGCTGAGGCGGACGACGCCCTGAGGCTCATGGCGCCGGCGCGGTGCGCTTCTTGCGCGACCGCGCGGCGGGGAACGCGACGTCGTACCGCGCGAGAAGGCGGCGGAGCGAGAAGTAGGACACGCCGAGCGCGTTCGCGAGCCCGCGGGGGTCGCGGGCGAAGAGCTCTGTGGCGCTGAGCAGGTAGCGGCGTGCGGCCTCGTCGAACGGGAGGACGTCCTCGCGCGCGTGGAGCGGATGGAGCCCAGGCGCGCTGCCGGCCGGGTCCGCCGACAGCTCCGCCAGCCTGGCTCGGGCGGCCTCCACGTGCGCCTCGTTCTTCTCGACGATATGGGTGAGGCGCCGGCGGTCGATCGCGAGCTCGACGACGTGGTCCAGCACCGCGGCGGGGTCGTCGCCGCAGTCGTGAAAGAAATCCGCACCGGCCATGACGGCCGCGAGGGCGTCGGGCTCGCCCGCCCCCCTCGCGTACGCCAGGATCGCCAGGCCGGGGTGCGCCTCCCGCATCTCGCGGATGGTCTCGAGCCCCGGTCCCTTCGGGATCGCGAGGTCCACCGCCGCGATCGTCGCCCCCGAGGCGCGCCGCAGCGCCTCGGGACCGCTCGAGGCCGTGAGGATCCTGAACCGGGGATAGCCGCCGAGCTGGGCGGCGCGCTGGCGTCCCTGGACGTGCGAGAACCGCTCCCTCAGGACGCGGCGTTGCACGTCGTCCGCGGCGCCGATCAGCAGCACGTGGTCGCACGCGTCCGGATGATCCCAGCGGATCCCGCGCATAACGCCTGTTTACCACGCATTGCGACGCGGTTCACCCGTGACTCCGAAGTGGCCCATGTACGTCCTGACGGACCCACAACGTACACTGGCCGTCGGCAGCACCCTTGGAGGAACGCCCACATGAACAGCCCGCAACCGCGATCGCTCGAGCGCAGGCCCGTCGCCGCAGTGGCCCGGATGGGAGCGCCCCGCCCGCTCAAGCCCGTCCTGGATCCGGACGAGATCCTGCGCCCCACGACAGAGGGGAACGCGTGGCGGCCCGAGGCATTCCCGGCCGGCGACCCGGCGGCGCGCGCGCGGCTCGCAGCGCGGGTCGAGGAGGGCGGCTTCACCGTCCACGACACCCTCGGAGAGCAGCTTGCCGAGCTGATCGAGACCCGCGAGCCCGCGATGCCCCTGACGCCCGTCGCGCTGCGCGCGCGGATCGCCGCCCACCTCCGCGGCGCGCCGCTCGCGCAGCACGGGACGTGGTTCCTCTTCTCCTGGTCCCGGCGGGTGGTGCACGTGCTGCCGGAGCGCGAGTTTCGAGAGCTGCGGGCGAGCCGGAACCGCAACAAGATCTCGGCCGAGGAACAGGAACGCCTCCGCGCCATGCGGATCGGCGTGATCGGGCTGTCGGTCGGGAGCGCCAGCGCCGTGGCGCTCGCGATGGAGCAGGTCGGCGGGGAGCTGTTCCTCGCGGACTTCGACCGCCTGAGCCTCTCGAACATGAACCGGCTCCGGGCCGGCATCCACGAGATCGGGTTGCCGAAGGCGATCCTCACCGCGCGCGCGATCTCCGAGCTCGATCCGTACGTGCGCGTGCGACCGTTCGTGAACGGGATCACGGAAGCGAACCTGGACGCGTTCCTCCGCCCCGGCGGGCGCCCGCTCGACCTGCTGGTCGAGGAGTGCGACGACCTGTACGTGAAGATTCGGGCCCGGGAGAGCGCGCGCGCCCTCCGCATCCCGGTGCTCATGGAGACGAGCGACCGGGGGCTCCTCGACATCGAGCGCTTCGACCTCGAGCCCGAACGGCCCGTCTTTCACGGCCTGATCGGTCCGCTCCAAGCGGAGCAGGTCCGCGGGCTCGACGCGGCAGAGAAGATGCCGATCGTGCTCCGCATCGTCGGCGAGCGCACCGTCTCGCCTCGACTCGCGGCGTCGCTCGTCGAGATCAGGTCGACGCTCAAGACCTGGCCGCAGCTCGCCTCGGCCGTGTGTCTCGGCGCGGCGGCGGTGACCGACGCGGCGCGCCGGATCGCGCTCGGACAGCTCACGTCGTCGGGACGCTTCTACGTGGACCTCGAGGAGATCGTGCGCGATGGGGCCGGGGCGGTGCAGCCCGCCACGCCGGACGCCATGCCCGCCCCCATCGAGGAGGCGCGCGCCGCCCCACCGACCCCGACCATCGTGCCCACGATCGCGCGGGCACGTGCGGCGCTCGACGACCGCCAGGTAAGCACCCTCGTCGCCTTCGCGATCCTCGCGCCCTCGGGGGGGAACTGCCAGCCGTGGCGCTTCTCATGGGATGGCAGGCGCCTCCGCATCCTGCACGACGCGGTCCGGTCGCGGTCGTTCCTCGACTACCGCGATCTCGCGAGCTGGCTCGCCTTCGGCGCCGCCACGGAGAACGTCGCCCTGGTTGCGGAGCGGATGGGGCTCGAGGTCGCGGTGGACCTCTCCCCCGACCCGCGCGATCCCGCGGCCGTATGCGATCTGCGCTTCGCGTCGCGGCGCTCCGGCGCCTCCCCGGCGGGCGCGGCGCTCGCGGCGGCAATCCCGGAGCGTGTCACGAACCGGAAACTCTCGCCGCGCGCGCCGCTCGGACGGGAGGTGCGCGACGCGCTCCTGCGCTCCACGGCCGAGGTCCCCGGCACGGCGCTCCACCTCGTCGAGGATCCGGAGCGGCTCGCCGAGATCGGCGAGGTGCTCGGGCGCGGGGACCGGCTCCGGTTCCTGTCCCGCACCATGCACCGCGAGATGATGTCGGAGATCCGGTGGACGGCGGACGAGGTGCGCCGGACCCGCGACGGGCTGGACGTCACGACCCTCGAGCTGACCACGACGGATCTGGCGGGGCTGCGGATCATGTCGTCCTGGGCGGCGATGGACCTCGTCGGGCGCGTCGGCGGCGGGCGCGCGCTCGAGAAGCCGGCGCGGAAGGCGATGGCCGCGGCGAGCGCCATCGGGCTCGTCTCCGTGCACGGCCGGAGCCGCGAGGCGTACTTCGCGGGCGGCCGCGCCATGCAGCGCGTGTGGCTCCAGGCGACGGCGCTCGGGCTCGCGATCCGGCCCATGGCGCCGCTCACGTACCTCTTCGCGCGGGCGGAGCTGGGCTCGGGCGACGGGCTCTCGCCGAGCGAGGCCAGCACGCTCCGCGAGCTCCGGGGCCGCTTCGGCGCGGTGTTCCCGGACGCCGCCGGCCAGGGCGAGCCGATGCTGTTCCGGCTCTCGCGGGCACCGCCGCCGACCGCGCGCGCGCTCCGCCGCCCCGCCGCGGACGTGCTCACGGTCGAGCCGGGCTGAGGATCACGCCTCCGGCGGGCCGCCGCCGCGCCGGGTCCAGGCGTTCGCGCGGCCGGGATCCAGCTCGGCGCCGGCCCGGAGACGCCGTGCTACGGTGCTCCCGTGTCGTCCCCTGCCGCCGCCGCCGCACGCCTCGAGACCGAGATCGCGAAGGCCGTCGTCGGCCAGCACGACGCGGTCGCCGAGCTGCTCGCCGCCGCTCGTCGCGGGCGGCCACGTCCTCCTGCGAGGGCGTCCCGGGCGTCGCGAAGACGCTCCTCGCGAAGACGCTCGCGCGCGCCCTCGACCTCCGCTTCGGCCGGGTCCAGTTCACGCCCGACCTGATGCCCGCCGACATCCTCGGCACGCGCGTCTTCCGCGCGCAGACCGGGACGTTCGAGCTGCGGCGCGGCCCGATCTTCACGGACGTCCTGCTCGCCGACGAGGTGAACCGCACGCCGCCGAAGACGCAGGCCGCGCTCCTCGAGGCGATGGAGGAGCGGCAGGTCACCATCGACGGCGCGCGCGAGCCGCTTCCGGCCGGGTTCTTCGTCGTCGCGACGCAGAACCCGGTCGAGTACGAGGGCACCTACCCGCTGCCGGAGGCGCAGACCGATCGCTTCCTGCTGAAGGTGCGGATCGGCTACCCCGACGCCGCGGACGAGCCGGAGATCCTGCGCCGCGCCGCGGCGGGCTTCGACGGGCACGACCTCGACGCCGCCGGCGTCGCGCCCGGTCCTCTCCCGCGACGAGCTGGCGGCGCTGCGCGGGCGCGCGCGCGCCCTGCCCGTCTCGCCCGCCGGTCCTCGAGTACGTCGCGCGGCTCGTGCGCGCGAGCCGCGAGCTCCCTCGGGTCCGGCTCGGGGCGAGCCCGCGCGCCGGCGTCGCGCTCCTCGCCGCGTCCCGCGCGCGCGCGGCGCTCCGCGGCGCCGAGTGGCTCTCGCCCGACGACGTGAAGGCGATGGCCCCGGCCGGCGCTCCGCCACCGGCTGATCCTCCGGCCCGAGGCGGAGCTCGAGGGCGCGACGCCGGACGATCTCGTCCGGGAGCTCCTCGACGGCGTCGAGGTGCCGAGGTAACCGCGTGCCCCTCCCGACCCCGCGCGCCGCGCTCCTCCTCGCCGCCGCCGCGCTGGTCGCGCTCGCCGGCTCGGGGTCGGGCGCCGGCGCGGTCCTCGCCGCGGTCCTGGCGATCGACGCCGTGGTGCTCGCGCTCGTGCTCCTCGACGCCGCCCTCGCGCCCGGTCCCGGCGCGGTGCGCGCGACCCGCGCCATCCGCGAGCCGCTCTCCGCGTTCGCGCCGAACAGGGTCGCGGTCCGCGTGGAGAATGCTCGTCCGCCGACGCTCCGGCTCGAGGTCGCCGACGCTCCTCCGGCGGAGGTCGACGCCGCCGGACACCGCCGCCGGATCGCGCTGCCCGCGGCCGGCGAGGCCGCGCTCGCCTACGAGGTGACGCCCCGCGCGCGCGGCCGCTTCACGTTCGGCGACCTCCACGTCCGCGCGGCCGGGCCCCTCGGCCTCGCCGCGCGGCAGTGGCGCGTCCCGCTCGCGCGCGAGGTGCGCGTCTACCCGGACCTGCGCGCGCTCGCGATGCTGCGGGGCCGGCGCGCGGCCGGAGGCAGGCCGCGCCCGGGCGCGCGGCCACCGCGAGGGACGGGAGTTCGCGGCGCTGCGCGCCTACTTCCCGGGCGACGACGTGCGCTCGATCGACTGGAAGGCATCGGCTCGGCGGGGGACCCCGGTCGTGCGCGAGTGGCAGCCGGAGCGGAACCAGACGGTCTGGCTCGTCCTCGACTGCGGCCGCCACCTGTCGGCCCGGCTCCCCGACGGGCGCGTCAAGCTCGATCACGCCGTGGACGCCGCGCTGGCGGTCGCCCGGGCGGCCGCCGCTCCGCGGCGACCGGGTCGGCGCGGTCCTCTTCGGCGCCGAGGTGCAGCGGGTGGTTCCGCCCGCGGCGGGCCGGCGCCAGCTCGCACCGATCGCCGAGGCGCTCCACGTCGCCGAGGCGCGCGTGGAGGAGTCGGACTACGCGGCGGCGTTCGACGCGCTCGAGGCCCGGCAGCGGCGGCGCGCGCTGGTGGTCGTCTTCACCGACCTCGCCGACCCCGACACGAGCGCGCTCCTCCTCGCGCGAGCGGCCCAGCTCCGGCGCCGGCACCTCGTCCTCGTCGCCGCCGTCGCGGACTCCGAGATCGCGGACGCTGCCGCCACGCGTCCCCGCGACGTCGACGAGGCGTATCGTGCGCGTCGCCGCGGAGCGGATCATGGACGAGCGCGAGGCCGCGGCGGGGCGGCTCGCGGCCGCGGGCGTCCGCGTCGAGAGCGTTGCCGCGCGCGAGCTGGCCGCCGTGCTCGTCGGCCGGTACGCCGACGTGAAGGCGCGCGGAGAGCTCTGATCCCGGGGAGCGTCTCGACGGCGGGACGCGCCCGCGAAGGTCATCCCGCGCCCGGCGCCCGCGAAGGGCTGGCCGAACGACCTCGATCGGTGGGATAACCCGCCGCCCATGGGACGCATCTTCGAGACCCGCAAGGCCACGATGTTCGCCCGGTGGAACAGGATGGCGAAGGTCTTCACCCGCATCGGCAAGGACATCGCCATCGCGGTGAAGGCGGGCGGCCCGGACCCCGACAACAACGCGGCGCTGCGCCGCGCGCTCCAGAACGCGCGCGGCGCCAACATGCCGAAGGACAAGGTCGAGGCGGCCATCAAGCGCGCCAGCGGCCAGGACCAGAAGGCCTACGAGGTCGTGCTCTACGAGGGCTACGGGCCGCACGGGGTCGCCGTGATCGTGGAGACGGCGACCGACAACGTGGTCCGGACCGTCGCCAACGTCCGCATGCACTTCAAGAACCACGGCGGCAACCTGGGGACGACCGGCAGCGTCGCCTTCCAGTTCAAGAAGATGGGGGTCTTCCGCCTCGCGCCCGAGGGGCTCGACCAGGACGCGCTCGAGCTCGACCTCATCGACCACGGACTCGAGGAGATGGGCGAGGGGACCGGCGAGAAGGGCGAGAAGCAGCTCGTCATCCGCTGCGCGTTCGAGAGCTTCGGCCAGCTGCAGGCGGCGATCGAGGAGCGGAAGCTCCACGCCGCTCTCCGCCGAGTCCGAGTACGTCGCGCAGACCCCCGTCGAGCTGCCCGAGGACCAGGCCAAGGAGGTCCTCGAGCTGGTCGACGCGCTCGAGCAGGACGAGGACGTCCAGCGGGTGTTCCACAACCTCGCATGATCGTCAGCGGCAACGTGGACGTGGACGTGGACTTGGTCGTGGTCGTGGACTTCGACGTGGACTTCGACCTCGACCAAGACAAGGTCGAGGTTTAGGTCGAGGACCAGGTCCACGACCACGTCGACGTGGCCGAGGGCCCCGTCACTTCAACGGCGGCACCGGGATCACTCCGGGGAAGACGTACGCCTGGAGCATCGCGATGATCCCGATCACCGCCGCTCCCGCGAGCGAGTGCCACCACACCGTGCGGAAGATGGGCCCGAGCGCGAGCGAGCGCTCCTTCGGGTCGTCGTAGCAGGCCGCGCACGCGACCCTGATCGACTGCGCGCCGTACCGTGCGGGCCGTGGCGCGACGAGCACGTGGTCGCGGAGGCCGGCTCCCCCGTTCCGCCCGTTGCGAGCCCCACGTTCGCGTGGTTACGTCGCGCGAGATGCCCGTCCTCGCAACGGCTGCCCTCTCGCTCGTCCTCCTCGCGCCCGCGGTGACCGCACCCCGCTCACAGGGGCGCTCGCCAGACGTCCTGCCGTTCCGCGCCGTCGAGCGGACCCTCGCGAACGGGCTGCGGGTGATCGTGATCCCCACCGGGTTTCCGGGGCTCGCGTCGCTCCACCTCTCCGTCCAGACGGGATCGCGCAGCGAGGTCGAGCCCGGGAAGTCGGGCTTCGCGCACTTCTTCGAGCACATGATGTTCCGCGGCACGAGGGCGTACCCACCCGCGCGGTACCAGGAGATCGTGACCCGGCTCGGCGCAGAGCAGAACGCCTACACGTCCGACGACCTGACGAGCTTCGAGATCACGTTCGCGAAGGAGGACCTCGAGAAGGTGATCGAGATCGAGGCGGATCGCTTCATGAACCTGGAGCCCGGGCTCGACCTGTTCAAGACCGAGTCCCGGGCGGTGCTCGGCGAGTACGACAAGGACGCCTCCAACCCGCTCGTGAAGCTCGAGGAGGCGCAGCGCGACGCCGCGTTCCAGGTCCACCCGTACAAGCACACCCCGATGGGCGTCCTCGCCGACATCGAGGATCTCCCGAACCAGTACGAGTACGCGCGCCTGTTCTACGCGCGCTGGTACCGTCCCGAGCTCACCACCGTCGTCATCGCCGGCGACCTCGTCCCCGCGAAGGTGCTGCCCCTCGTCGAGCGCTGGTTCGGCGGCTGGAAGCGCGGCGCGCAGCGGGTGGAGATCCCCCGAGAGCCTCCTCCCTCCGGCCCGACCTACGCGCACGTCCCGTGGCCGACGCCGACGCTGCCCTGGGTGACCGTCGCGTTCCGCGGGCCCGCGTTCTCGGACACGGCGAAGGAGTGGGCCGCGATGGCGCTGCTGTACGAGCTCTCCTTCGGCGAGACCTCGGACCTGTACCGCCGCCTCGTCGTCGAGGAGCAGGTCGTGGACCTCCTCACGACCGACAACGGGCCGAACGTGGACCCCGCGCTCCACACCGTCTCGGCGCGGGTGAAGCGCCCGGAGGACGCGCCGCGGGTTCGAGACGAGCTCCTGCGCGCGTTCGCGCGCGCGCGCGCGGTGCCGCCCGACCCGAAGCGCCTCGCGGATCGGATCGCGCACGCCCGGAACGCCCTGGTCCGCTCCCTCGACTCGAGCGAGGCGGTCGCCGCGGCGGTCGCTCGCTACGCCGTCTTCGATCGCTCCTATGAAACGCTGAACCGGCTTCACCGCACGCTCGCGGCGGTCCGAGCGTCTGACGTGCTCGCCGCCGCGCGCACGTTCGCGACGGACGCGCGCCTCGTCGTGACGACGCTCTCGAAGGACCCGCTCCCGGCGGGCATCGAGCGCGCGCCGCCGCTCGCGTCGCTCGCACCCGCCCCACCCACGGGGGAGTTGCCCGTCATCGCCGTTCCTTCACCGCTGCCGCTCGTCACGGTGAAGCTCCTCTTCCAGGCCGGGAGCGCCCGCGATCCTGCCGGCAAGGAGGGGCTCGCCGCGATCGCCGCAGACATGCTCACGGCGGCGGGATCGCGCCGCATGCGCATCGACGAGATCCGCGAGGCGCTCCACCCGCTGGCGGCGACCTTCTCGGCGCAGGTCGACAAGGAGCTCGTCACCCTGACCGGGACCTTCCCCAGGGACGGCTGGGAGCGGTTCGCCGACGTGGCCCTGCCGCAGCTCACCGACCCCGGGTTCCGCGCCGACGACCTTCTCCGCGTCCGGGACGATCACCTGAACGCGCTCGTCCAGGACCTGCGCGACGCGAACGACGAGGAGCTCGGGAAGGAGCGGCTCCAGGCGAACGTCTTCGCCGGGACGCCGTACGGCCACCCGGCGCTCGGCACGGTCGCCGGCATCGGCGCGGTGACGCTCGAAGATGTGAAGGCCTTCGTCCGGGAGCGGTACGTCCGCGCGGACGTGGTCGTGGGGATCGGCGGGGATGCACCCCCGGAGCTGCTGGCGCGCCTGCGCCGCGAGCTCGCGGCGCTGCCCGAGGGTCAGGCGGCGGCCGCGACCGAGGTCCGTGGCCGCCGCCCGAACGGGATCGAGGTGGAGATCGTGCGCAAGGAGACACGCGGGACGGCCATCTCCCTCGGGCACCCCATCGACGTCCTGCGCGGGCACCCCGACTTCGTCGCGCTGTGGCTCGCGAGCACCTGGCTCGGCGAGCACCGATCCTCGACCTCGCACCTGTACCAGCGGATCCGCGAGGCCCGCGGCCTGAACTACGGAGACTACGCCTACGTCGAGGCCTTCCCGCGTGGCATGTTCCAGCCGTTCCCCGATCCCAACACCGGGCGGCGCGCGCAGCTCTTCGAGATCTGGCTGAGGCCCGTGCTCCCGCACAACGCGCAGATGGCGCTCCGGATCGCGCTCCACGAGCTGCGGAGGCTCGTGGAGGAGGGGCTCACCGAGGAGCAGTTCCAGGTGACGCGCGCGTACCTCTCGAAGCACGTACGGGTCATGGAGGCCCGGCAGGACGACCGGGTCGGCCACGCCCTCGACGCACGGTGGTACGGCACCCCCGGCCTCGCAACCCTCCTGCGCGACGGCCTCGCTCGGCTCACCCGCGACGACGTGAACGCCGCGGTGCGGCGTCACCTGTCCGGCAGGGATCTCGGCGGTCGTCGCGGTGACGAAGGACGCCAAGGCGCTCGCCGACGCGCTCGTCGCAGACGGCACCTCGACCGTCACGTACGACGCCGAGAAGCCGCCCGAGCTGCTCGACGAGGACCGGCGCATCGGGGCCATCAAGCTCGGCATTCGACCGGAGGCGATCCGGACGACGGACGTCGCGGAGGTCTTCGCGCGCTAGACTAGTTCGCGCGTCCGAGCTGGAGCACGATCCGGGCGCCCACGTCCTCGCCCTTGAATGCGGGGAAGCTCATCTTCTGGGCGGCGCGCCGCAGGCACGCGCCGAACGGCGATGCGTCGAGGTCGCCGTCCTCGAGCGCGGCCTCCGCCTTCCCGTTCGGCGCGACGAGGATCAGCAGCGCCGCCTTGCGCCCGGAGTACGACGCGGTGACGGGATCCTGGAGCGCGCGCTCGACGCACGCATCCAGCGCGGGCCGGCTCCGCGCGATGATCGACTGCACCAGCGCGGGATCGAGCCCCTCCGTGTCGGCCCGCTTCGACGGCGCCTCCGGCTTCCTGGCCTCCGCGACGGGGGCAGGCGGCGGCGGCGCAGCCTTTTGTGCCGGCGCAGGCGGTGGCGGCGCAGGCGGTGGCGGCGCAGCCTTTTGCGCGGGCGCGGGCGCGGGCGCGGGCGCGGGCGCGGGCGCGGGCGGCGCGACGGCCTGCGGCGCGGGCCTCGGCGGGGCGGCCGAGGCGACCTTCCGATTGCGCTGCCGCGCGGGCTCGGGCGCACGGCGCGCGGGCCGGTCGGGCTTCGCCGGCGCTGCGGCCGCAGGCGGAGGCGCGGCGGCGACCGCGGGCGGCGGAGGCGCGACGATCGGCTGCTGCGGCGCCGGCGCGGCCGCGATCGGCGGTGGCGGCGGAGCGGCGGCGAGCGGCGCCTGCGGCGGCGGGGAGGCAGCGATCGGCGCCTGCGTCTGCGTGGGCGAAGGCGGCTGCGCTCCGGGGGCGGGCGCCACCGCAGGCGCGGGCGCAGGGACGTTGCCCGCCAGCGGGGTTGGCGGTGGCGGTTCGGGCGCGGCCGGCACCGGGGGCGCGGGTACGGGCGCACGCACCGCGACCGGTGGCGCCACGGAGACGCGCACCGCCGCCTTCCCCCGCTCCCACTCCTTCCACGCAAACGCGCCAGACACGCCGAGCAGCGCGACGCCCACGAGCACCACGGCGACGCCGACCTTCGAGACGCGCCGCTTTCCGGGACGCGGCAGCGCGTACTGCTCGGAGACGGAGAGCTCCACCGATGTCTCGGCCTCGGGCGCATGCGCCGCGATCATCGCGTCGAGGTCCGCCGCGAGCCCGCGCGACGGTATCGGAGCCATCGTCTCGAGCGGCGTCGAAGCCGCCGCGCGCGGCGCGCGCGCCGCCGCCGCCGCCGCGGCGAACGGGTCGTCTGACACGGGCGGCGGTGGGCGTGACGCCGCGGGCGCCGTGCGCGCGGGCCTCGAGGCCTCCTCCGAGATCACCGGCGGCGGGACCCTCGCCGCCGGGACGGCCGAGGACGACAGCGATGGCGAACGCCGGGGCGCCGCCGCAGGCGCGCGGATCCGCGCCGGCGTGGGTGGAGCGGGCTGCGGGATCGGCTCGGGCGGGGAGGCGCCCTCGCCATCCCCGAGCGCCGAGAGCGGCGTCGCCTGGTTGTGCGACTCGACCTCGGCCGGCGGCGGGGCGGCGGAGCGCGCCGCGGGAACCGCACGGCGCGGGGCGGCGGGATCCGCCACGCGGGCCGGAGCGGCGGGCTGTGCGTGGACGCGGGAGGTGGCGTCTCCTGCCGAGATCGTGCTGCGAGGGCCGGGCGGGATCGGCGGGATGGCGGGACCGGGCGTCGCGCCCGCGACGGCAGCGGTCGCGCCCGTGATGCGCGGACGCTCGACCGCGGCGGGCCTACCGCCGGGGCGACCGCCCTCCGCCTCGGCGTTCGCGTGGGGCGAGTTGATGTGGATGACGTTCCCGCAGCGACAGCGGATCCTGTAGACCCGCCCCGCTGCGGGCTCATCCACGCTCGCGAAGCGCTTTCCACAACGCTCGCACGCGAACTTCACGACACCTCCACGGCCGGCGCGCGGCCCTCGTCCCTCCGGACACCGTCTGACATGAAGGTACCCGGGAATGCCTCCGGGATCGAGATGCTGGTACAGTGTCGAGCGGTATCGGGAGATGGCGGGCCGCGGTCGGGCCCGAGGGACGGGCGCGCGGGCGCCCGGTCGGCTGGCGGGGTGGAGGCGGTGGGGATGGCGGGGCTGTCTCAGGGGGCATCTCGCGCGCGCGGCGACCGGCCGCGGCTCAGCGCGTTTCACCAGCGGATCGCCGCGGAGGCGCTCACCGCGCGCGGCGGCGGGGCCTCGCGGCTCGTCCCCGCCCTCGCCCACTCCGCGGTCGATCTCAACCCGCACCAGATCGAGGCGGCGGCGTTCGCGCTCGCGGCGCTCCCCACGGGGGGCGCGGTCCTCGCGGACGAGGTCGGCCTCGGCAAGACGGTCGAGGCGGGGCTGGTGCTCGCGCAGCTCGCTGCCGAGGGGAAGGGACGGGCCATCGTCCTCGTCCCGGCGTCGCTCCGGGCGCAGTGGCGGGACGAGCTCCAGGGCAAGTTCGGGATCGACGCCGAGGTGGTGGACGGCGACGTCGTCCGCGCGGCGGAGCGGAACGGGCTCAGGACGAACCCGTTCGACACGGGAGGCGTGGTCATCTGCTCGCACCCGTTCGCCGCGATGCGAGGGGCGGAGGTCGAGCGCGTCCCCTGGGACGTGGCGATCATCGACGAGGCGCACCGCCTCCGGAACGCGTACCGCCGCGACCACCGGACCGGCCAGGCCCTGCGCAAGGCGCTCCGGCGCTGCCCCAAGCTCCTCCTCACCGCGACCCCGCTGCAGAACGACGTCATCGAGCTGCTCGGGCTGGCGAGCTTCATCGACGACGCGCTCCTCGGAAACGAGGAGGCGTTCCGGCTCCAGTACGGCTCCGGCGAGCTCGACGAGGACAAGGCGGCGGACCTCAAGGCCCGGCTCGCCCCGGTGGTGGTGCGGACGCTCCGCCGGCAGGTGAAGGAGTACGTCAAGTTCACGGCACGGCGCTCCCTCGTCGAGGATTTCGCGCCGACGCCCGACGAGCAGGCGCTCTACGACCGTGTCTCGGAGTACCTGAGGCGCGAGGACGCCCAGGCGATCCCTCACGCGCGGCGCGCGCTGTTCGTGCTCGTGTACCGGAAGATCCTCGCCTCCTCCTCGTTCGCGCTCGCAGGAACCCTCGAGCGGCTCGCCGACTCGCTCGACGAGAAGCTCGCGGGGGCGGAGTGCGCGGCGCAGGCGGACCTCTTGCCCCCCCAGGGGGCCCCCAGCATCGAGGCGGCTTCGCCGCATCGATCGGATCTCGTCGAGATGGACGGCTTCGCCGAGGAGGCCGAGGAGCTCTTCGACGATGGGCCCGCCCGGCGGAAGGGCCCTCCCGCCGTTCGCGCGATGAAGGCGGAGCTGGCCGAGCTCCGGGCGTGTGCGCGGCTCGCGCGCTCCATCCAGTCGAACGCGAAGGGCGACGCGCTGGTGCGCGGGCTCGACCGCGCCTTCACGGTCGCGAAGGCGTGCGGCTGGCCGGAGAAGGCGGTGGTCTTCACCGAGTTCCGCCGCACCCAGGACTACCTCGCGCGGCTGCTCGCGGCGAAGGGGTACTCGGTCACCTGCCTCTCCGGAGACGTGTCGGGCACCGAGCGGCGGGCGGCGCTCGTCGAGGAGTTCCGCGGCAGGAGCCAGATCCTGCTCATGACGGAGGCGGGGGCGGAAGGGCTGAACCTCCAGTTCTGCAACCTCGTCGTGAACTACGACCTGCCGTGGAATCCCCAGCGCGTCGAGCAGCGGATCGGGCGCTGCCACCGCTACGGACAGCAGCGCGACGTGCTCGTCCTGAACTTCCTGAACCGCCGGAACGCGGCCGACGCGCGGCTCTACGAGCTGCTCGCGCAGAAGCTGGCGCTCTTCGATGGGGTGTTCGGCTCGTCCGACGAGATCCTGGGCGCGCTGGGAAGCGGCATCGACTTCGAGAAGCGGGTGCTCGAGATCTACCAGTCCTGCCGCTCGGGCGAGGAGATCGACCACGCCTTCGCCACCCTGCAGTCCGACCTCGACGGACGGATCACCGCCCGGCTCGCCGCGGCGCGGACCCTCCTCTTCGAGCGGTTCGACGGGGAGGTCCGCTCGAAGCTGCGGCTGTCCGAGCAGACCACGAAGGAGGCCGTCGCGCGGCGCGAGGCGGAGGAGGACGCGCTCGTCGCCGCGGTGTTCGAGGAGGAGCCATCCGAGCCGGAGCCGGAGGCCGCTCGCCCGGGGCGGACGAAGCGCGCCAAGCTCGTCCGCGCCGCAGCCGAGAAGGTGCGTGCGCGGGCGCAGGACGCCGTCTCGTTCCTCGACGTCCCTGCCCGGAACCTCCCCGCCTCGCTCGGTGCGCTCGCCGGGCGCGAGGGCTGGTGGTTCGCCTACAAGTTCGGCTTCGACGCGCTGGTCTCGGACGAGCGGGTGGTCCACCTCGTCCTCTGGTTCGACGGCGAACGGTTCCTGGCCCTGCCGCAGGAGGAGGCGGACGCGTTCGCGGCGCTCCCCGCCGACGAGGCGCGGGCGGGCCCGCGCGGTGCGACGATCTCGATCGGCGCCGCGCAGGAGGAGGCGCTCGGCGTGCTGCACGCGCGGCTCCTCGCCTCGGTCCAGGAGCGGAGCCAGGCCGCCTTCGACGCCTCCCGCGAGCGCTGGGATCGGTCGGTGGAGGACGCGCTCGCCGCGCCGCGCAAGGCGCTCGATGAGGCCCGCGCCGCGTGGGGGAAGGCGCGTGCGGCGCTCCACGACGAGGGCGCCCTCCCCCTGCGGGACCGCCGTGCGCTCCTCGAGCGCGCGGAGCGCGAATACCGGCGCAAGATCGACGACGTCCGGGCGACCGAGGCGCAGCGCTACGCCGAGAAGGACCGTGCCATCGCGGAGCTGAAGAAGCGTGCGGAACCCCGCGAAAAGCGGACCCTCGTCGGGACCGCGTACTGGCGGTGTACCTGAGTGGCGATGTGGGCGCGACGGGGGTATGGTCGTACCCGGGCGGACGGATGGAACCTCGGATCGGCGACGTCCTGGTCGAGATGAAGGCGTGCACGGCGGCGGAGCTCCAGGCGGCGCTGCAGACGCAGGCCATCTTCGGCGGCCGGATCGGAACGAACCTGCTCGAGCTGGGCCTCGTCGACGAGCGGCAGCTCGGGGCTGCGCTGTCGCGCGTGCACGGCATCCCGTGCGTCGGAAACGACGTCGAGCCGGAAGAGGACGCCATCGCGGCGGTCTCGGCGGAGCTGGTCGAGCGGCTCGGGATCATCCCGCTCCACGCCGACGACCGTCACCTCCGCGTCGCGGTCATGGACCCCCACAACCTCGCCTGCCTCGACGACCTCGCCTTCGCGACGGGGAAGAACGTGGAGCCAGTGGTCGCGCCCGAGGCGCGCGTGTGGTCGCTCATGCGCCGGTTCTACGGGATCGACAAGAAGCTGCGCGGCCTCGATGTGGACGACGACCTCGAGTCTTCCCCCGGGCGCGAGGCGGCGCTCGCGACGGCAAGGGGATCCGGCAACGGGGGCCGGATCGTGTCGCACGACGATGCGCTGAAGCTCATGCAGCGGATGAGCGATCCCGTCGTGCTCGGCGCGCTGCTCGTGCGCGGCGCCGCGTCGTCCGTGGGCAGGGCCGTGTTCCTCAAGTCCCGCGGCCGTCGCGCCGTCGCGTGGCTCGGCGCGGGTCGATTCCTGAGCGGCGACGTGCGGGGCGCCCAGGTGCTCATCACCTCCGGAACGCTCTTCGGGGACGCCGTCGAGCTGCGCGCGCCGGTGCTCGCCCCCGTCCACGCCTCCAAGACGACGGCGAAGTTCTTCGAGGCGCTCGGGGGCCCGCTGCCGATGAACGCGCTCATCGCTCCGATCGTCCTCCGCGGACGCGCGGTGGCGCTGCTCTACGCGGATCTCGGCCCGGGAGGGACCCTGCGCAGGGAGGCCATCCGCCTGCTGGAGCTCACGGCCGCGCTGAACGCGCGGCTCGAGACGATCGCGCCGATGTCGCCCCTATAGCGCTGGCGGGTCGCTTCCCGATCAGGGCGCCTTCTTCGGGTCCTCCACGGAGCCGGGGGGCGCCAGCTCGAACCGGATCGGCACGATCACCTTGCCGCCCTTCGCGGGCGCGAGCGGTCCGAGCACCTTCTGCACGCACGCGGCGAAGTCCGCGTCGCCCACCGAATCCGCCGAGATGGCCGCCCGTTGCCCCCCGAGGTCCGCGACGAGGACGCCGTCGATCCCGGGGTCGCGCTTCAGCGCCTCGGCGTAGCAGGCCTCGAGCTCCGTCGCGTGCGCCAGCACCGCCTTCTTCGCGTCGGACGGTCCTGCGATCGGGTCGCCCACGTCGACCTTGAGCCGCGCGCCCTGCGCGGCGGTGAGGAGCGGCCGCTCCGCTCCGGCGCCTCCCCGCGCGAGGACGGTCGACCCGTCCACCCATCGCCACGAGACGGGCTCGATCGGGATGGTGAGCTTCTTCCCCCGCGCGCCGGTGCCGCAGGTCGCGTCCTCCGGCAGATCGAACGCGAGGGCGAGCGCGAGCGTCCCGTTCCGCTGGGCATCGAGCACCTTGCGCGCGCCCACCGCGTCGAGCTCCACGGCGAGGGCGCGCTCCTCGGTCGGCCAGAGCCGGGCGACGCCGTCGGCGATCGCGAGCTGCACCGGCTCGGTGAGGGCCAGGCGCCGCTCGGGGCCGTCGTAGGGGGCGAACGCGAGCCCCGTCCCCGCGACGACCACCTCGTACCGCGCCGCGAGCGCAGCCTCGCGCGCCTCGTCGTGCCGGCCCTGGGCCTCTCCGCGCTCCACCGCGTCTCCGCTGGCGCGGAGCCGCTCGGG
The DNA here is from genome assembly GCA_963721145.1 of uncultured delta proteobacterium. Lineage (GTDB taxonomy): Bacteria > Myxococcota > Myxococcia > Myxococcales > Anaeromyxobacteraceae > Anaeromyxobacter. The sequence continues at coordinate 728,607 of CAVRIC010000003.1, forward strand.
AGGCTGGAGCGCGCCGCACAGGCGCGTCACGTCCTCGGCGGTGACAAGCTGGACGGCGGCCCGGTCCGGGCCGGGGTCGTCGGCGCGAACGACGGGGGCGATCGCGGGCCTCCCGGTGGGGGCGGCGGCCGCGAGGAGCAGGGCGGCGAGAGCGTTCGTCATGGCGCCATCTTAAACACCGTCACCCGACGCGGACGCGCAGCGCTCGGGGGAGAATGGTGAACCGCGCGGGGAGCGTCCCGGGCTGCTCGCCGTCGACGTCGAGCAGGACGCGCGCGCCGGCCCCCGCCTCGACCTCCACGGTCCGGGCGCGTACGACGTGGGTATTCGGGAGCTTCACGTGCGTCCCGTCGTAGAGCATCCGCTTCTTCGTGATGAAGTCCGCGAGCCCGAAGCCCGACCAGACCACGACGTCGAAGAGGCCGTCGTCCACGCGTGCATCGGGGGCGACCTGCATGCCCCCGCCGAAGAACCGGCCGTTGCACACCGACAGCGACGTCACGCGTTGCTCCGTCCAGGGCCCCCCATCCGCGCGCCAGCGCACCGGCTGGTCGGACCAGCCGAGGAGCGCCTTGGCGGAGGCGAGCATGAACGACAGTCGCCCCCCGACCAGCTTGTGCCCGCGGTTCACCTCGCCCGAGACGACGCCGGACACGCCGCATCCCGCCACGTTCGCGAAATGCCGCACCTGGACCGTCCCGTCGTGGGCGGCGAACTCGATCTTGCCGAGATCACAGACGATTTCCCTCCGGCCCGCGAGCGCGCGGGCGGCCCCCTCGAGGTCCAGGGGAAGCCCCAGGGAGCGGCGCAGGTCGCCCCCGGTGCCGCGCGGGATGAAGCCGAAGAGCGGGTCTGGATCGCGCGGCCGCGGCGCGGCGAGCCCGTCGATCACCTCGCTCGCGGTCCCGTCGCCTCCCACCGCCACCACGAGGGCGCCCCCGGCCCGGACGGCCTCGCGCGCGAGGCGCACGCCGTCCCCCCGCGACCGGGTGAACGCACACTCGAAGTCGCCGATGGCGGCGCGGACGGCCCGGGCGATCCGGTCGAAGTGCCGGCCGGTCCACCCCGCCGCGCTGGCCGGGTTGACGATGAGGTACGGCTTCACCGGTTCGAGGATAGCGCCTTCTGGTGGAGGTGCGCGACGACCCGCGCGAGATCGGGACGCGCGTGGGGCAGAGCGCGTCACACCCGGAACACCCCGCGCATCGTGCGAGGGCATCCGCGGCGAGGGGCAGGTCGGCGAAGCTGCGCGAGTAGAGGCGGAAGGCGGCGTGCAGCCCCAGCGCGCGAACCGCGGGCGTCGCCGCCGCGAGATCACAGCCGGTCTCGCACAGGCCGCAGGCGATGCACGCCGAGGCCGCCTCCCCGATGGCGCGGTCCTCCGGATGGGTCGGGACGAACCCCTCCGACACGTACGCGGCGCGGAAGCGATCGAGGCCGGTGCCGCGCTGCCGGAAGAGCCGCTTCAGCGGGTGCGCGATCAGGGCGCGCCAGGCGAGATAAGCCAGTGCGGCGAGGCGGGCCATGGTCAGACGTTCCCCGCCGCTGCGCGGCCCGCCAGGAACCCCGTGAGGATGGCGACCCCGAGCCCCGTCCCGTCCGTCGCCTGCTCGTGGCCGCCGATCACCGCCCCGGCGGCGAACAGGCGCGGGTGAACCGGCCGTCCCCACTCGTCGAGGGGCCGGAGCGCGCGATCCACGTGGAGCCCGGCGGAGAGAAGCGGCTGTGGCCGGCGCCGGTCGCGCACGGTGAGCGACGCGGCGGGGCGGACCGCGAGGCGGACCCCCGCCTCCCTTCCCTCTGCCGCCTGGACTGGCAGCCGCAGCACGGGCTCCGTCAGCACCCCTCGGCGCGCGATGCCTCCCCCCACGAAGCGGCCGGTGGCGAGCACCCACGCCTTCGCGCGGACCTGCGTGCCGCCGAGCACCACCGCGTCGCCGGGGGTCGGGAGGGCGGCGAGCTCGCCCAGGACGACCTGCACGCCCGCCTCGGCGAGGCGCGCGTCGATCGCGCGCTGGAGGCGCAGGCCGGGGACGCTCGGGACGTCCGAGAGCGTCTCCGCGACGGGCAGGCCCGCGTGCGCCGCGGCGCGCTCGGGCGCCCGCGCCGCGACGTCGAGCCCGAGCACCGGCGGGAGCAGCGCCACGCCCGCGCCCTCGGGGAGCGCCGCCCGGAGCGCCTCGCCCAGGGCTTCCGCTCCGCCACGGGCGTCCAGGGCGCGCGCGATCTCGTGCGGGCGGGCAGCCCCCGCCGCGATCGCGGGCAGGTCGATCTCGACGGCGCGCACCTCGGGCCCACCCCGCGAGCGGTAGCGCGCGAGCCCGTCCGCGACGAGCCGGGCGTCGAAGCCGGCGTGACCGCGGAACCCGACCACCACCAGCGTCCCCTCGATCGCGAGGAGATCCCCGGCGGTCATCGAGCGCTGACAGAGGCCGGCACCGACGGCGCTGCCGTAGAGCGTCGCGAGGAACCGGCGCCGCTCGGTGGGAGGCGCGAGCACCGATCCGAGCTCGGCCGCCGCGAAGGAGACCGCCTCCCCGAGGCGCTGGACCCCGGCGATCGCGTACGGGTGGTCGGGCCAGGTTGCCGCGAGGCGGCGCGCGGCCTCGAGCGGTCCGCGCCGTGACGCGAGCGGCTCGCCGGGGAACCCACCGAGATCCGGCGCCACCGAGATCGCGCCCGACGAGAGCGCCGTCGCGCCGGGCGACCGCCGCGCGAGGACCACGCGCGCCCCCGCCGCGCGCGCGGCGAGCGCGGCCATCGCCCCCGCCATGCCGCCGCCGATGACCAGCACGTCGCTCGCCGTCACCAGGGCACCTCCAGGAGCCCGGTCGCCCCGCGCACGAGCTCCTCCTGCGCGAGCTGGGCGCCGTCGAGGATCGGCCCGCCGCTCGCGCCAGCCCTGCTCGAGCAGATCCGCCAGCTCCGCGCGGATGCGATCGGCGCCCCACCCCAGCTCCCGGCCGGCGAGCTGGGCCGAGATCCGCGCGCAGTCGACGCCGGCGCAGGCGCCGAGCCCCACCCGGCAGCGGCGGCGCAGATCCTGGAGCCGGCGCACCTTCTCCCGGCGCGCGCAGAACACCACCTCGGCCGCGAGGATCCCCTCGTCCCGGCACAGCACCAGCGCGAGCCGCTGATCGTCCTTGATGAGCTGCAGGACCTCGCGGGCGCGGCTCCCGTGACGGTAGACGAGGCGCGATGCCACCGGCGCGGCGACCGGCCACTCGCGCGCCAGGATCTCCGGGTCCGGCACCTCGTCGCCCCCGGGGAGGGGCTCGAGATGCGTCCGGCACATGCCGCGCGGCCTGCCGAGCAGGTCCATGATCCGGTCCGTCGCCTCCTCCGCCTGGGCGCGGTAGCGACGCGAGCTTCCCGCCGACGAAGGAGAGGAGGCCCGCGAGGCCGTCGCCGGCGCGTCGTGGATCTGGTGCTCGCGGGAGAGGGCGTCCTCGTTCGGCCCGTACTCGTAGAGCGTCGTCCGGAGCCCGCACCAGGCGCGCGTGATGCGCGCGTTCCGCACCCGCGGCACGAGCGACGCGGCGCCCTCGAGCAGGTACTCGATCTCGTCGTTCGTCGCCTCCAGGTCGTCGGGGTCGCCGTAGTAGTCGTCGTCGGTCGTCCCGACGATGGACTCGCGCTCGTGCGGTATGAGGAACATCTGCCGCCCGTCCACGGCGGTGCAGATGACGCCGTAGTTGGAGAAGCGGCGATCGAGCGTGACGTGGACGCCCTTGCCCGGGCGCATCGGGACCTTGGCGCCGTTGCGGCCGCGCGAGCGCCGGCGACCAGGCCCCGGTCGCGTTGAACACCACCGGCGCGCGGGCCTCGCCCTGCTCGCCGGTGAGGACGTCGCGGCAGCGCACCCCGCGGACCCGCCCCAGGTCGTGCAGGAGCTCCCGCGCCTCGGTCCAGGTCCGCACGTCGGCGCCGCGCGCGGCGGCGTCGAGCGCGTTCAGCGATGCAGAGGCGGAACGCGTCGATGCCCCACTCGTCGAACGTGACCGCGCCGTGCGAGCCCGGGGCGGAGCCCCGGCTCGAGCGCGTAGAGCTCCTCGGCCGAGAGCCGCGCCGACGGCTTCCCGCGCTTGAGCGGCTGGTAGAGGTCGTAGGTTCCGACGTAGACCTCGGTCGCATACCAGACGGCGCGCTCGAACAGCGACGCGCCCTCCTTGCGGGACGCGAAGGGCATGAGGAACGGGATGCGGAAGAGGAGGTGCGGCGCGATGCGCTGGATGTAGCCGGAGTCGCGGCAGGCGAGCGCCGTCACGTGCCGGTCCGACAGCATGTAGCGGATGCCGCCGTGGATCATCCCGGAGCTGTTGCCCGGAGGCGCCGCACGCCGAAGTCGGCCTTCTCGAGGAGGAGGACGCGCAGGCCGCGCATCGCGCAGTCGCGGGCGACGCCCGCTCCGTTCACCCCGCCGCCCGAGGACGATGACGTCGAAATCGGCCGCCATGTCCGGAGCGTAGCCCGGGTCGCCCCCGCTCAGGCGGAAAATGACGTGGCGCGTTACATCTACTTCGTCGGCTCGTGCGGTGCTCTTCACGTAGAGGTCGCGGAGCTGCTTCGCGTCGACGTCGCCCGGGGCGCCCGGTCATGAGGTCGTCGCCCTTCTGCGTCTTGGGCCAGGCGACCACGTCGCGCAGCGACTCGGCGCCGGTGAGGAGCATGACGAGCCGGTCCATGCCGAGCGCGATGCCGCCGTGCGGCGGCGCGCCCATCTTGAGCGCGTCGAGCAGGAAGCCGAACTTGCTGCGTGCGCCTCCTCGTCGCGAGATCCCCATCGCCTTGAAGACGCGGCGCCTGCACCTCCGGGTCGTGGAGCCGGATCGAGCCGCCGCCGATCTCGAACCCGTTCAGGACGAGGTCGTAGCGCCAGCAGTAGACCGTGCCCGGGTCGGTCTCGAGGTACGGCAGGTCCTGGTCGCGCGGGCGGGTGAAGGCGTGGTGCGCCGCGGCCCACTGCCCGCTGCTCCTCGTCGTACTCGAAGAGCGGCGGGTCCACCACCCAGAGGAAGCGCCAGCTGCCCGCCCGAGCCGTACTCCGGGATGAGCCCCATCTTCTTGGCGAGGTGGACGCGCAGGTTCGCCATCACGGTGTGGACCACCGACTCCTTGCCGAACTGGAAGAGGAGCAGGTCGCCGGGCTGCGCGCCCATCGCCTCGTTGATGGCCTGGCGGAGCTCGGGGGTGATGGTCTTGGCGAACGGCGACTGGGTCCACTCGCCGCCCTCCGCCATCTTGGCGCGGGCGAGCCCCTTCGCGCCCATCCCCTGCACGTACTCCTCGAGCTTGTCGATCTCGGTGCGCGAGAAGCTGGCCGACGGCCGGGACCCGCATGCCCTTCACGATGCCCTTCGCCTTCACCGCCTCCTCGAGGAGCGGAACGCCGCCGCCGTCGTGCTTCTTCACCAGGTCGGTGAGCACCACGTGCTGCATGCTCGAAGCGCAGGTCGGGCTTGTCGTTGCCGTACTTCGCCATCGACTCGTCGAAGGGCATCCGCAGGAACGGGCGCGGGAGCTCGACCCCGAGCACCTCCTTCCAGAGGCGGACCACGAGCCCCTCGATCACGTCGAAGACGTCGTTCTGCTCGACGAAGCTCATCTCGACGTCGATCTGGGTGAACTCGGGCTGCCGGTCGAGGCGGAGGTCCTCGTCGCGGAAGCAGCGGACGATCTGGAAGTACCGGTCGAAGCCCGCGACCATGTACAGCTGCTTGAAGAGCTGGGGGCTCTCGGCGAGCGCGTAGAACTTGCCGGGGTTGAGGCGGCGACGGGACGAGGAAGTTGCGCGCGCCGCCGGGCGTGTACTTGACCATGAACGGCGTCTCGAGCTCGAGGAAGCCGCTGTCGGTGAAGTAGTTGCGAGTGAGGTGGTTCACCCGTGCGCGCGTCATCAGGGTCTTCTGGAGCGGCGCGCGGCGCAGGTCGAGGTAGCGGTACTGGAGCCGCTTCTCCTCGCCGGTGTCGATCCGGTCCTCGATCTGGAAGGGCGTCGGCTCGGAGCGGTTGAAGATCTCGAGCTCGGTGGCGTGGACCTCGATCTCGCCGGTGCGGAGCTTCGGGTTCACGTTGCCGCCGCGCGAGACGACCTTGCCGCGGATGCCCGACGCAGTACTCGAGCCGCAGCTCCTCGGCGAGCTCGTGCACCTCGGGCCGGACGTCCTGCTCGAACACCACCTGGGTGATGCCGTCGCGGTCGCGCAGGTCGATGAAGACCGCGCCGCCGTGGTCGCGGCGGTTGTTCACCCATCCGAAGAGCACGACCTCCTTGCCGATGTCGGCCTTGGTCAGTTCACCGCACGTATGCGTGCGCTTGATCTCGGTGATGAAGCGGGGCAAGTCGGCCTCCGGATTGGGGAAGAGGCAGCTAACATCCCGGAACCTCAGGCGTCAAGGCTTCGGCGCACCCCGCTGGCCGTGGCCCCGCGCCACGCCCGGGAGCGGGCGCGGCGCCGCCGGCGTGCCGATCGTCCGTCTGAGCGGGAGGATCTCGATGGGCCAGGGCGGGGTGTCGATCGATCCGATGTGCGGGAAGGCGGTCATCGAGGAGGACGCGGACTCGTTCGAGTACAAGCGCAAGACGTACTTCTTCTGCTCGCCGAGCTGCCGCGGCCGCTTCGAGCGACAGGCGGAGCGGATCTACGTGGTGGAGCTCGCGAAGATCGGGGCGCTGTTCGCCGACCGGAAGGCGCACTGGGGCGTCGCCTAGAGCGTCCTCGCTGCGTCCACCCCTGCGGGGGGCCCGACCGCCGGACGGACGTCGCGCAGCCTGAGCTGCACCCGGCGCGCGCCGTTCCACTCGTCGAGCCCGACCGTGAACGCGGCCTCGAGCGGGCCTTCGCAGAGCGCGAGGCGCTCCCCCATCCCGAAGCCGATCGCGTCGAGCCGCCCGAGCGTGAGCTTCAGGTGCGCGCCTCCCGCGCCCACGGTGCGCGCCCGGGCGGGCGGGCCGCAGAGCGCGAACACCGGCTCGGGGTGGCCCGCGCCGTACGGACCGAGCTTCGCGAGCGCGAGCGCGGCGCCCTCGTCGAGCTGCCGCTCCTCGACCCAGCCCTCGATCCGGCAGCGGGGGACGAGGTCCTCGTCGCGCAGCAGCGAGGCCGCATGTGCCTCGAACGCCTCGCGGAACGCGGCGAGCCGTCCCCGCTCGATGGTCAGCCCCGCCGCGTGGCGGTGGCCCCCGAACCGCGCGAGGTGCGTCGTGCAGGCCGCGAGCGCGTCGTGGAGGTGAAATCCCTCGATGGAGCGCCCGCTCCCCTTCCCCTCCGCCTCCCCGAGCGCGACGAGGACGGCGGGCCGGTGGAACCGCTCGACGATCCGCGAGGCGACGATCCCGACCACCCCCGCATGCCACCCGTCGCGCGCGAGGACGAGGCCGCGCGCTCCCGCCTGCACCCGCGCGGAGGCATCGTGGATCGCCTCGTCGAGGATGGTCCGCTCGATCTCCTGCCGGGCCTGGTTCTCGCGGTCGAGCTCCCGCGCGAGCGCGTCGGCGCGCGAAGGATCGTCCTCGAGCAGGAGGCGGACGCCACGGCCCGCGTCGTCGAGCCGCCCCGCGGCGTTGATGCGGGGTGCGAGCCGGAACGCCACCTGTCCCGCCGAGACCTCCGCGCCGTCCGCGATCCCCGCGACGCGCTTGAGCGCGCGGATGCCCGGGCGCCGGCTCGTGGCGAGCGCCTCGAGACCCCACCGGACGAGGACCCGGTTCGCGCCGACGAGCGGGACGACGTCCGCGACGGTGCCCAGGGCGACGAGGTCGAGCGCCTCCCTCAGGTTGGGCTCCGGCCGCGCGGCGCCGAACCGGCCGCGCTCGCGCAGCGCCTTGCGGAGCGCCATGGCGAGCGCGAACGCCACCCCGACCGCGGCGAGGTCCTTCGTCGCGTAGCTGCAACCCGGCTGGTGCGGGTTCAGGATCGCTGCGGCGGCGGGCAGCTCGACGGGGACGGTGTGGTGATCGACGACGACCGCGTCCACCCCGAGCGCCGCCGCCGCGCGCACCTCGGGGGCGCTCGTGATCCCGCAGTCGAGCGTGACGAGGAGCCGGGCGCCCTGTCCGGCGAGCCGCTCGACTGCGGCGGAGTTGAGCCCGTACCCCTCCACGAGCCGGTGGGGGACGTAGGTGAGGACGTCCGCGCCGCACGCGCGGAGCAGGCCGGCGAGGAGGGCGGTGGACGTCACGCCGTCCACGTCGTAGTCGCCGTAGAGCGCGATGCGCTCGCCGCCCTCCACGGCGCGCACGAGGCGCGCGACGGCGGCCTCCATCCCCTTCATCGAGAAGGGGTCGGGGAGGTCGGCGAGCCCGGCGGCGAGGAAGCGCTGCGCGTCGGCCGGGTCCGCGAGGCCGCGCGCGGCGAGGACGTGCGCGGCGAGCGGGTGCAGCCCGAGCGCGGACGCGAGCCGCGCCGCGCCCGCAGCGTCCACCTTCGCCTCGACCCACCGCCGTCTCGCCCCGCCGCCCTCCACGCAGGGCAGCGGTAGCACGGCAGGCTGACATCAGGACATCGCGACCGGCATAATGGCAGGCCGATGCGCGTCGCGGTCCAGCTCAGCGAAGCCCTGTCGGTCTTCGTCGTCATCTTCTACCTGTACTGCCGCTCGCCTGCGTTCCGGCCGCTGAAGCCCGACTGGCCGCGCCCGCGCGGCAAGATCCGGCTGTACCTCGTCTTCACCGGGATCGCGATCCTCGGGAACTACCTCGGCGTCCCCGTCGTCGACGGCCAGGCGATCGTCAACGCGCGTGCCGTGGGATCGACGCTCGCAGGGCTCCTTGGCGGGCCGGTGCTCGGCGTGCTGGTCGGAGCGACCGCCGGCCTGCACCGCGTGACGGCGCTCAGCGGGATCGCGGCGCTGCCCGGCGCGATCTCCACGACGTTCGAGGGCCTCCTCGCCGGGATCGTGCACCTCGCGCTCAAGCGCCGGTTCGATCGGCTCATGACGCCGTGGGTCGCGCTCGTCACGACCTTCGTCGGCGAGATCGTCCACATGTTCATCGTGTACGTGATGACGGGCCCGCCGGAGCAGGCGGCCGCGATCGTCCGCGCGATCGCGGGGCCGATGGTGATCGCGAACCCGATCGGCGCCGCGCTGTTCATGATGGTGCTGATGGAGCGCCAGCGCGATCAGGACCGCGTCGCGGCCGCCTCCTCCGCGCGCGCCCTCAAGGTGGCGGAGCGCACGCTGCGGCTCCTCGGGCGCGGGATCGGACCCGAGAGCGCCGGTGAGCTCGCCGCCATCATCAAGGAAGAGACCGGCGTCGGCGCCGTCGGGGTGACCGACACCGAGCGCGTCCTCGGGTGGGCCGGGATGGGCCACGATCACCACCTGCCGGGGAACCCCATCGCCTCGCCGTACACGCGCCAGTCGATCGCCGAGAACGCCGTGGTGTTCGCGGACGGCGTGCGGCAGCGGTACGCGTGCACCGTCTCGCCCGATTGCCCGCTCGACTCGGTCATGATCGCGCCGCTCGAGGTGGACGGCGTGGTGCTCGGGACCGTCCAGCTCTTCGAGCCGCGCGGCCGGCGCTTCCTCAACATGAACCGATCCCTCGGCGAGGGGCTCGGCGCCATCCTCTCGAGCCAGCTCCTCATCGCCCGCTACCAGGAGCAGAAGAGCCTGCTCGTCATGTCCGAGCTGAAGCTGGCGCAGGCCCAGGTGAACCCGCACTTCCTGTTCAACGCGCTCAACACCATCATCGCCATCCTGCGCCGCGACTCGGAACGGGCGCGCGACCTGCTCATCCACCTCTCCAACTTCTTCCGCAAGAACCTGAAGCGCTCGAGCGACGTCTCGACGCTCCGGGAGGAGCTCGAGCACGTGGGCGCGTACCTCGAGATCGAGAAGGCGCGCTTCGAGGGCCGGCTCACCGTCGAGACCGACGTGGACCCCGCCCTGCTCTCGCTGCGGATGCCGGCGTTCACGCTCCAGCCCCTCGTCGAGAACGCCTTCAAGCACGGGCTCTCCGCGAGCCTCGGCGACGGGCGCGCCGCCATCCGCGCGTACCGCAAGGACGGCGCGGCGTTCGTCGAGATCGAGGACAACGCCGGCGCCTGGATCGAGCACCGCGGGAAGGACGGGCTGGGGATGCAGATCGTCGACAAGCGCGTGAAGAACCTGTACGGCGAAGCGTACGGGCTCTCGGTGAGCTGCGTCCCGCAGGAGCTGACGCGCGTGACCGTCCGCCTCCCCGCCGAAGGATCCGCGTCATGATGCGCGCCCTCATCGTGGACGACGAGCTGCACGCGCGCCAGGAGCTCGAGTCGCTCCTCGGGGAGACGGGCGAGTTCACCGTGGTCGGCAAGTGCGCCAACGCGGTGGAGGCGATCCAGGCGATCCGCAAGGAGCGGCCGGACGTCCTCTTCCTGGACATCCAGATGCCGGCCATCTCGGGGTTCGAGCTCCTCTCGATGATCGACGACGAGGAGCTGCCCGCGGTCGTGTTCGTGACCGCGCACGACGAGTTCGCGCTCCGCGCGTTCGAGGAGAAAGCCCTCGACTACCTCATGAAGCCCGTCGCGCGGGAGCGGCTCGCCAAGACCATCGAGCGGCTCCGCAAGCGCCCGGGCGCCGACGTCCGGCGCGGGCTGCCGCGGACGGAGATCCGGCGCATCCCCTGTCTCGCCGGGCGCGCCATCAAGCTCGTCGATCTCCCCGACGTGGAGTTCATCCGCTCGAACGAGGCCGGCGTCTACGTCATCACCGCGAAGGCCGAGCTGTTCACCGAGCTCACGCTCAAGGTGCTCGAGGAGCGCGCGCCGCTCGTCCGCTGCCACAAGCAGTACCTCGTCAACATCGACCAGGTGGACGAGATCCTCATCGAGGAGGGGCTCGCGGTCATCCGGACCAAGTCCGGGAAGGACGTCCCCGTGAGCCGCAGGCACCTCCCGTCGATGCGCGAGCGGCTCGACATCTGACCACCCCGCTCGGGGCCGCCGTGCCGCCGGTCGGGGCGCGTTCCCGACCGCTCGGCCGCGGGGCGCGCCGGTCAGCCGGAACGCGCCCACGCGCCGGGAGCGCGCGTGGTCCACTCCCGCGCCATGACCCATGCACGGGACGTTCGCGCGCTTCCGGCGGCTCACCGGCGGTTCCACGATGCGCTGGCGGGCATCATCCCGCCCGAGCGCGTCCAGGCCGATCCGCTCCGCACGTTCGCATACGGCACCGACGCCAGCTTCTACCGGCTCGTCCCGAAGCTCGTGGTCCAGGTCCGCGACGAGGACGAGGTCCGCGCGGTGCTGCGCGAGGCGGCGCGCAACGGCGTGGCCGTCACGTTCCGCGCGGCGGGGACGAGCCTCTCCGGCCAGGCCGTCACCGACTCGGTCCTCGTCGTGCTGGCCGGCGGCTGGCGCAAGGCGCGCGTCCACGGCGGCGGCGAGCGGATCACCCTCGGGCCGGGCGTCATCGGCGCGGACGCGAACGCGCTCCTCGCCCCGCATGGGCGGAAGATCGGCCCCGACCCGGCCTCCATCGGCGCCTGCATGATCGGCGGGATCGTCGCCAACAACGCCGCAGGCATGTGCTGCGGCACCGCCCAGAACAGCTACCAGACCGTGGAGGGGATGCGGATCGTGCTCGCGGACGGGACCGTGCTCGACACGCGCAGACCCGGAGTCGCGCAGGCGGCTTCGCGGCCGCGCGTCCCGAGATCGTCGCCGGCCTCGCCGCGATCCGCGACGAGATCGCCGCCGACGCCGCGCTCACCGACCGCATCCGCGACAAGTACCGGATCAAGAACACCACCGGCTACTCCCTGAACGCGTTCGTCGACTACGGGGACCCGATCGACATCCTCCTCCACCTCATGATCGGGTCGGAGGGGACGCTCGGGTTCATCTCCGAGGTCACCTACCGGACCGTCCCGGAGCAGCCGCACAAGGCGAGCGCGCTCGTCCTGTTCCCGGACGTGGAGGGCGCGGCGCTCGCCACCATGCGCCTCGCGGGAGGACCGGTCTCCTCCGCCGAGCTCATGGATCGCGCCTCGCTCCGGGCCGTCGAGCGCCGCGAGGGGCTCCCCGCCTGGCTGTCGACCCTCGCCCCCGACGCGTGCGCGCTGCTCGTCGAGGTGCGCGCGTCCGACGCCGAGACGCTCGCCGCGAGCGCGGACGACGTGAAGCGTCGCATGGCGGACATCCGGAGCCTGCTCCCGGTGGAGTTCACGTCCCGGAAGGCGGAGTACGAGCGGCTGTGGGACGTCCGCCGCGGGCTCTTCCCGGCGGTCGGCGCCGCTCGCCGGATCGGGACGACCGTCGTGATCGAGGACGTCGCCTTCCGCATCGAGGACCTCGCGCCGGCGACGGTCGAGCTGCAGCGGCTCATGCGGCGCCACGGCTACGACGAGGGGATCATCTTCGGGCACGCGCTCGACGGGAACCTGCACTTCGTCTTCACCCAGGACTTCGCGACGCCGGCCGAGGTCGACCGGTACGCGCGCTTCATGGACGAGGTCTGCACCCTCGTCGCGCAGAAGTACGACGGGTCGCTCAAGGGCGAGCACGGCACCGGCCGGAACGTCGCGCCCTTCGTGGAGCTCGAGTGGGGGCCCAAGGCGTACGGCTTCATGCGTCGGCTCAAGCGGCTGCTCGATCCCGCCGGCCTCCTGAACCCGGGCGTCCTCCTGAACGACGACCCGCGCGCGCACCTCCAGAACCTGAAGCCGCTCCCCCCGGCGCACGAGCTCGTCGATCGCTGCATCGAGTGCGGCTTCTGCGAGCCGCGCTGCCCCTCGCGCGCGCTCACGCTCTCTCCCCGGCAGCGGATCGCCGCGCGGCGCGAGATCGCCCGGCTCAGCACGGGCGGGACGGACCCGGAGCGGCTCGAGCGCCTCGAGCAGGACTACCGCTACTTCGGCGAGGAGACCTGCGCCACCGACGGGCTCTGCGCCACCGCCTGCCCGGTGGGGATCGACACGGGCGAGCTGACGAAGCGGCTGCGCGCAGGCGCGCGCGACGCGGGCGATCGGAGGGTCGCCGCTGCGGTGGCGAAGCACTACGCCGGCGCGGCGGGCGCGGTCCGCGCCGGGCTGCGCGCGGCGGGCGCCGCACGCGCGATCGTGGGCGCCCCCGTGGTCGCGGCGGTGTCGCGCGGGCTGCACGCCATCTCGGGCGGGCGGCTCCCGGTGTGGAATGCGTCCGCGCCGCGCGCGGCGCCCCGGGCGCACCTGTCCGACGTGGCGACGGACCGTGCGCGCAAGGTCGTCTATTTCCCGAGCTGCGTCGTCCGCGCGATGGGCCCCGCGGCGGGCGATCCCGACGAGCGCGCGCTGTTCGAGGCGACGCTCTCCGTGCTCGAGAAGGCGGAGTACGGCGTCCTGTTCCCCGCCGACCTGGACCGGCTCTGCTGCGGGCTGACGTTCGACAGCAAGGGGTTCCCGGAGCTCGGCGACCTGAAGGCGCGCGAGCTCGAGCAGGCCCTGCTCGAGCGCACCGAGGGCGGCACGATCCCGGTCCTCTGCGACACGAGCCCGTGCCTCGCGCGAATGCGGAAGGTCCTCGATCGCAGGCTCCGCCTGTACGAGCCCGCCGAGTTCATCCACGACTTCCTGCTGGAGCGGCTGCGGGTGGTCCGGCGCGAGGAGACCGTCGCTCTGCACGTCCCGTGCAGCGCGACGAAGCTGGGGCTCGCCCCGAAGCTCCGCGCCGTGGTGGAGGCCTGCGCCACCCGCGTGGTCGTCCCCGCGGGCGTGGGCTGCTGCGGCTTCGCCGGCGACCGCGGCTTCACGCACCCGGAGCTGAACGCGTCGGCCCTCGCCGGGCTTCGCGACGCGCTCCCGGCCGGCTGCGCGCGTGGGTACTCGACGAGCCGCACCTGCGAGATCGGCCTCTCCCTGCACGGCGGGATCCCCTACCAGTCGATCGTGTACCTCGTGGACCGCTGCACCGCGCCGAGCGAGCGCGGGGCCGCAGCAGGCGCAACGCGTGCGGCGGCGGGGCGGCAGTAGATGCGCCGAGGCTCCCCGCTCGTCCCCGCCAGCCCGCCGGTCGCGCCGCGGGTCCGACCGGTCGCGGGGAACGTTCCCGCGCGGCGCCCATCGCCGTGGTCTGGTGCAGCACCGGCCGAGGATCGCCGGAAGACTCGAACCGGAGGCTTCAAGTCATGACATGGACGCAGGTCTATACCCCCCTCGGAAACCTGTACGTATCGGCGCTCGTCGCCGCGATCCCCGTGATCGTCCTGCTCTGCGCGCTCGCGTTCTTCCACGTGAAGGCGCACCTGGCGGCGCTCCTCGGGCTTCTCCTCGCCCTCGGCATCGCCGTGGGCGTCTACGGGATGCCCCTCTCCATGGCGGCCGCGTCCGCCGCCTACGGCGCGGGGTTCGGGCTCCTCCCCATCGGGTGGATCATCCTGAACGCGATCTTCATCTACGACATCACGGTGAAGACCGGGAAGTTCGAGGTGGTGAAGGACACCATCGGCGGGCTCGCCGGCGATCGCCGCATCCAGGTGCTCCTCATCGCGTTCGCGTTCGGGGCGTTCATCGAGGGCGCCGCCGGGTTCGGCACGCCGGTCGCGATCAGCGCGGCGATGCTCATCGGCCTGGGCTTCAAGCCCCTCGCCGCCGCCGGCCTCGCCCTCATCGGCAACACCGCGCCGGTCGCCTACGGCGCGCTCGGCACCCCCATCATCACGCTCGCGAAGGTCACCGGCCTGAACGAGATGGCGCTCTCCGCGATGGCCGGCCGCCAGCTCCCGCTCTTCTCCCTCATCGTTCCCTTCTGGCTCGTGTGGGCCATGGCCGGCTTCCGCGGCATGCTCGGCGTCTGGCCGGCCTGCCTCGTCGCCGGCATCTCCTTCGCGGTCCCGCAGTTCCTCGTCTCCAACTTCGTGGGCCCGAAGCTCGTCGACATCATCGCGGCCGCGTCGTGCATCATCATCACCTACCTGTTCCTGAAGGTCTGGCAGCCGAAGGAGGAGTGGCGCTTCCCCGAGGAGCGTGAGGCCGCGCCGCTCCCGGCCGAGCCCGGGCTCCGCAAGGCCGTCGGCGCCGCCGCCACGTTCAAGAAGCACTCCTTCGGCGAGGCGTTCATGGGCTGGATGCCCTGGATCGTCCTGTCGGTGCTCGTGTTCATCTGGGGTCAGCCCACCGTCAAGAACTGGATGAACGGCATCTTCAACCCGACGTTCTCCGTCCCGTACCTCCACAACCTCGTCATGAAGGCGCCGCCCGTCGCGAAGGCGCTCGCTCCGGAGGGCGCGAAGTACAGCCTGAACCTCCTCTCCGCCACCGGGACGGGCCTCCTCCTCGCCGGCATCATCGCGGGCCTCTGGCTCAAGCTCTCGCCGGTCACCCTCGTGAAGACGTACCTCAGCACGCTGAAGCGCGTCCGCTTCTCGCTCCTCACCATCGCGGCGATGCTCGCGCTCGGCTTCACGACGCGCTACTCGGGCTCGGACTCGACCATGGGGCTCGCGTTCGCCTCGACCGGCGTGCTCTTCCCGTTCTTCTCGCCGCTCCTCGGCTGGCTCGGCGTCGCGCTCACCGGCTCCGACACCTCCTCGAACGTGCTCTTCGGGAACCTCCAGGTCGTCTCCGCCCAGCAGATCGGGATGAACCCGATCCTCGCGGCCGCCTCGAACAGCTCCGGCGGCGTCATGGGCAAGATGATCGACGCGCAGAGCATCGTCGTCGCGTCGGTGGCCACCGGACAGGACGGCCACGAGGGCTCGATCCTGAGGTACGTGTTCTGGCACTCGCTCGCGCTCGCCTGCCTCGTCGGCGTGGTGGTGTTCGCGCAGGCGTACTGGCTCAGCTGGATGGTGCCGGTTCTCAAGTAGCGCCGCTCCCGCGGCCGGAGGTGGACCATGCTGGAGCTCTTCAAGGCGAAGGCCGAGGCGGTGAGCGCCGAGGTCGTCAGGGTCCCCTCCGCCACCGCGGCGGTGGAAGCAGTGCTGGGCGTGCTCGAGCGCGAGCACGTGGAGGACGCGCCGGGCGCGCGTGCCGTGTGGTGCGAGGGACCGATTCTTCGGGGGTCCCTCGAGCCCGCTGCGCTCGCCCGGCGCGTCCCCGGTCTCTCCTTCGACGTCACGAAGGGCCGGGCCGCCGAGAGCCGCGTCGGGGTGTCGGAGCTCGACTGGGCGCTCGCCGCGACCGGCACCATCGCGCAGGACGCGACCGATCCCCGCAACCGCCTCGTGTCGATGCTCACCGAGACGCACGTGGCGGTGGTGCGGACCTCCTCGCTCCTCCCCGACATGGAGTGTCTCCTCTCGCGCGTCGATCCGCGCCGGATGCGATACCTCGCCTGCATCACCGGACCGAGCCGCACGGCGGACATCGAGCGCGTGCTGACGATCGGCGTCCACGGTCCGAGGAAGCTCGTGATCGTGATGATGGATGAGCCGGAGGCGGTCCGATGAAGAACCCAGATCTCAAGCATCGCCTCGCGGACGCGCTCGCCGACGGACGCCTCTCGGGGTCGCTCGGCCGCTTCAACGAGGCGTACGTCGCGTCCCGGGCGCGCGCCTACGAGGGCATCGACTTCGAGCCGCTGCGCGACCGCCTCGTCGCGCTGAAGGGGCGCGCCGCCGGCCGGCTCGAGGAGCTGGCCCGCGACTTCGAGGCGAACGCGACCCGGGCCGGCGCGAAGGTGTTCCGCACGTCGGATCCCGCGGCGGTGCGGGACTACATCGTGCGGCTCTGCCGCGAGCGCGGCGTCCGCCGGGTGGTGAAGTCGAAGTCGATGGCCACGGAGGAGATCCACCTCAACGCGCACCTCGAGAAGGAGGGGCTGCGCGTCAAGGAGACGGATCTCGGGGAGTGGATCGTCCAGCTCGCCGGGCAGCGGCCGTCGCACATGGTCATGCCGGCCATCCACCTCTCGAAGGAGCAGGTGGCGGACGTGTTCTCGAAGGAGGTGAACGAGCGGCTCGAGGCGGACATCCCGAAGCTCGTCGCGGTCGCCCGCCGCGAGCTCCGCGAGGAGTTCCTCCAGGCCGACCTCGGCATCACCGGCGCGAACGTGGCCGTGGCGGAGACCGGCACCCTCGTCGTCCTCACCAACGAGGGGAACGCCCGCCTCGTGTCCACCCTGCCGCGCATCCACGTCGCGGTGGTCGGGATCGAGAAGCTCGTCGAGCGGTTCTCGGACGTCGAGCCGATCCTGCGGGCCCTGCCGCGCAGCGCGACCGGACAGCTCCTCACGAGCTACGTCTCGATGTTCACGGGCCCCGCGCCCGGCCCCGACGGCGAGCCGAAGGAGCTCCACGTCATCCTGATGGACAACAAGCGCACGGAGATGGCCAAGGACCCGGCCTTCTCCCAGGCGCTCCGGTGCATCCGCTGCGCGTCCTGCGTCAACGTCTGCCCGGTCTACCGGCTGGTGGGCGGCCACGTCTTCGGCGGGGTCTACACCGGGGGCATCGGCGCGATCCTCGCCGCCTGGTTCGACGCGCTCGGGGCCGCCAAGGACATCCAGTCGCTCTGCATCCAGTGCGGCGCCTGCACCCAGGTCTGCCCGACGCGGATCGACATCCCCGGGCTCATCGTCGAGCTGCGCGGCCGGCTCGTGAAGGAGCAGGGGCAGCCGCTGCTCCAGAAGGCCGCCTTCCAGCTCGTCAACGACCGCCGCCTCTTCCACGGCATGCTCCGCGCGGCGTCGAAGATGCAGAAGCCGTTCGCGAAGGCCGGGATGATCCGCCACCTCCCGTTCTTCCTCTCGGGGATGACGCAGGACCGCTCGCTGCCGGCCATCGCCGACCAGCCGTTCCGGGACCGGTTCCCGAAGATCGTGCAGCGCGCACCGGCGCTGGACCGGGCGGCGTTCTACGCCGGATGCCTCATCGACTTCGCCTACCCCGCCATCGGCGAGGCGGTGGTCCGCGCGCTCGACGCCGCCGGCGTCGAGGTCGTCTTCCCGGAGGGACAGACCTGCTGCGGAGCCCCGGCGCGGTACGCCGGCGCGTTCGACGTCGCGGCCAAGAACGCCAAGGACAACATCGTCGCGCTCGAGGACGCGGGGGCGCGCTGGATCGTGTCGGCCTGCCCGACCTGCACCGTCGCGCTGAAGCACGAGCTCGCGGCGACGCTCCGCTCGCAGGGGGAGGAGGACTGGGCGGTGCGCGCCGACGTGCTCGCCAAGCGCGTCCGCGACTTCTCCTCGCTCGTGGACGAGCTCCTGGCCGAGGGGCGCCTCGCCATCGGCCCGGCGGCGGCGCCCCCGGACGGTGCCGTCACCTACCACGACTCCTGTCACCTGAAGCGGAAGCTCGCGGCGCACGAGCCGCCGCGCCGCCTCCTGCGGGCCGCGGGCCTGCCGCTCACGGAGATGAAGGACAGCGACTCGTGCTGCGGAATGGGCGGGAGCTACTCGCTCAAGTTCCCGGAGATCAGCCGACCGATCCTCGCGCGCAAGCTCGAGAACGTGAAGGCGACCGGCGCGAAGACCGTGGCGCTCGACTGTCCCGGCTGCCTGATGCAGATCGGCGGCGGCCTCGACCGCGCGGGCGAGCCGACCCAGGTTCGCCATCTGGCGGAGCTGATCGCCGGCCGCCTCGTGCCGGGGCCGCTATCGAGAAGGTCGTAGCAGGGTCTCGGGCCACGGGCCTCGGGCTCGCGCCATGCGCTTGCGGGAGCGCCGTCGCGTGCAGCCCCGAGCCCGCGGCCCGAGGCCGGTTCATGCGAGGGTTGGTTGAGGCGCGTCGCGCGCGGTGGTGATGGCGGAGGGTGGGAGCGGCAATTCTGCTGGCCGCGCGTGAAGCGACCGGTCTGGACGGGGGAAGATCCGGCCGCTCGGCCGCGGCGGCACCTGCGGGCCACGTGCGTGGAGCTCGCGCCGCGCTGCTTCGCGCGCAAGCGTCTCACTTGATTGGGCGGATATGGCAATCGGGCCATGCGGCGGTGGGGCCGCGTCGAGAGCCCATGCGAGCTCGTCGAGGCGTTCAGCGCGCTCCGAAATGCGGCGCATGATCGCGCACCGAAGTCGCAGGTTGAGTCGGGGCAAGCATTGGTCGAAAGCAGACCTGCTCGCGTTCACACCCAGCCTGAGTGCATTCGCCAGGCGCTGATCCGCCAGGTCGCAACTGCCGAACGAACGCTTCTCGTGGCGGGTTTCACTACCCGCACGCCGTTCCTCATCGGCGATGCTTCCTCCGAACAGGGCGGGCAGGATCACTCCCGGCGTGGCGTTCTCGTCGCCTTAGTGACCTCGCCGCCAACGTCGGGCGAGCGCAAGCAGCGCGAGCCACATGCCGAAGTAAACGACGAAGTTCAGCACAAGAACGGCGAGGCCCCAGTACCGTGCGCCGAACCCCGTGTGTGGTCCCTCCGGATAGGAGACACCCGCGATGATCGCCCCGGGCAGTGCGAACGCATCGATGACAGCACCCTTGGCGTAAGAGTTCGGCAGGTATGTCTCCGCCAACCCAATGACTACGGACGTCACCCCGCCGAGCAACAACGCCCAAAGCACAGTTCGCATGCGCCCCCTCCTTCAGCACGAGACATGGTGCCGTCGCGCACCCGAGTCTCTCACGATTCGCTCTCCCCGCCGGGCCCTGCGGATCCGCAGCACCGCATTCGGACGCGCGTCGGGACGTTCGGCGTTCGAGTTACCCTTCCCGCCCGCCCGCGCCCCTCAGCAACCACGTCTCCGCCTCCCGGGTCACCGGGTCGGGCCAGAAGGCGCCTTGGGCATTGCGGGGCTCCCGTATCGCAACGGACGCGTACGGATCCACCCACTCGGACGGCACCCGCTCGCCGCGCCGGGTCGCGTGGCTCGCGAAGTTCCCGCGAACGTACCGGACCGCGTTGCGGGCCTCCGCCGGCGTTCGCAGCACGTGCATGTGGAAGCGGTCCTCGAACACCCGGCCGCGGCGGCCCATCATCTTGTTGAGCCGGCGCGCGAGGCGGATCGTGAAGGCGCGGACCGCAGTCGCGAGCGCTCGCGGGCCGCTCGCCTCGACGACGAGGTGGATGTGGTTGCCCTGGATCGAGAAGTCGATGACGCGAGCGTCGCTGCGGTCGCGCACGGCCCCCAGGGCCCCGTGGATCACCGCGAAGGAGCGCTGGCTACGGAGGTTCCACACGTGCTCGGCCATGCGCAGGGTCACGTGGACGGGCTGGTACGGCCGGAAGTCCTCGCGGGTGCGATGGGGCAGTGCGGGACGCGGGCGGCTGGTCTTCCTCCCCGCTCCGGCGCGCCGGCCGCCCCAGGTGCGGAACTCGAACGCTTGCTGGCGCGCGGCCGTCATGCCACGCATGCTATTGCGTGGGTCTGACATTGGCTCGGGGACTGCGTGACAATATCCGCCTAATCAAGATTGAGCCGCTGACGCCCGACCGGCGGCCTCCCCCTCACCTTTCGTCTCCCCGCGCCCGCGCGGGCGAATCGAGCCCACGAAACACAGAAGACCCGCCGCCCGATCCGGCAAACGGGCTTCCACGAGGCGCGCGCCCCGTCACGGGGTGGTCCCGCGCACCGCACGCACCAGCCTCGACCTACCCGCTCCACCACCGCCGCCGCACCGGTCGACGGCGGCCTGGTTCCGACTGCAATCCGCGGTGCCCTCAGGCACGCGCCGTCGCTAGCCGTTCTCGTGCGCGAGCTGATGGACGCGCTGAGGGGAGATCCCGATCAGATCGCCAGCGTCACGCACGCTCAGGTGCATGCTCTCGAGAAGCATTCGGACCGCCTTGGCGGTAGACTCCTGCGCCTTCTTACTCTCGGTCGCGAGACGTGCGCGCGCCGCGCGGGCCTGCTCGAGTGCGCGCCGCGCCTCAGCCGGGAGCCTCACGTCGTCGATCAGCTTCGCGCGCTCCGCCGCGGCGTCATCGTCCAGTGCCAGGGCGAGCGCCTCGCGAATTCGGCGCCGCGCCTCCGCGATGGTCCGCCCCTGGGTGATCGCCGCAGGCGTCTCCTTCACCTGCGCGATCCACCACCCCGTTTCGTCCCGCTCGTACCGCACCGTGTAGCTCGTTCGCATGGTTCTACCCGCTGTATCCGATGTGCCGCTCGGCTTAGCCGCGCTGGAGCCACCCCTTCCCGAGGCATGGCTCCAACTGTCGTTCGATGGCCCGGAGAGTTCCGGGCGCGATGTCCTCGCCCCTGTGGACTGGCACGACGGTCGTGCACGTTCCGCAACGGACGATGACGTGGGAGCCCTTCTGTCGCACCTCCTCGCAGCCGAGCGCCCGCAGCCTGCGGAGGAGGTCCTTGGCTCTCACCGAACCAAGATAACGAGCGGCGTAACATCTGTCCAGCGACTAGACAGGTCGGATGCGTAGGCGACCGTACACGGAAGCCCCGCAGCCCGCTCGGGGCAACGAGGCTTCGACGTCTCCGGAACCCGGCTACTTGCTCGACGCGCGCGCCTCGGACGCGGCGGCCGGCGCGGCGTGTCCCGCCTTCTTCCGCGCGGCCCGCTCCTCCAGCCAGATGGTCATCGGGGCGGCGATGAACCAGGTCGAGTACGTGCCGGAGATGATGCCGACGAGCATCGCGAAGGCGAAGTCGAAGATGGTCCCGACTCCGTACACGAGGAGCCCGACGAGCGAGAGGGCGGTCGCGACCGAGGTGAGGAGGGTCCGGCCGAAGACCTCGTTGATGGCGAGGTTCACGATCTCGGAGAGCGACTTGCCCTTGTACTTGCCGGTGTTCTCGCGGATCCGGTCGTAGACGACCACGGTGTCGTTCACCGAGTAGCCGACCACCGTGAGGATCACCGCGATGGAGGTGAGGTTGAACTCGCGGCCGGAGAAGGCGAAGTAACCCGAGCGTCACGATCGCGTCGTGGATGAGGGCGATGATGACGCCCGGGCTGAAGCGGAAGTCGAAGCGCAGGCCGACGTAGACGACGATCAGCGCCATCGCGTAGAGGATGGCCTTGAAGCCCTGGTTGCGGAGCTCGCGGCCGACCGCCGGGCCGACGTACTCGACGCGCCGCACCTCGGGCTTGGCCTCGGCGAACCGCGCGGTGAGGTCGCGCTCGACCTTGTCCTGGATGCCCTGGGTGATGACGGCGAAGGACCGGGTGCCGGCCGTGAGCCCCGCCTCCTCGCGGACCTCGCGCACCTTCACGCCGGCCGCCTCGACCGCCGCCTTGCAGCTGCTCCGTCGTGGGCGGCACCTTGAACTGGAAGTCGATCTTGTCGCCGATCTCGGCGTTGAAGCTCGTGCTCTCGACCGGGAAGCGGGCCTTCACCGCGTCCTCGACCCGCTTCACGTCCTCGGGGCTCATGAGGGCGATGCGCCCGACGCGGACGAGGAAGGTGTGCTCCTCGGCTCGGGCCGTAGGTCTGGACCGAGGCGTCCTTGAACCCGAGGTCCTCGACCGCCTTGCGGATGCTCGCCCGGGTCGACCGGCTTCGCGAAGCGGATCTCCATCTCGGTGCCGCCGGCGAAGTCGACGCCGAAGTTGAGGCCGTGGACGACCGGCAGCGACCAGAGGATGACCGCGAGGTTGACGATGAGCGGAGAGCACCACCGCGATGCGGCGCTTCCCGACGAAGTCGAACTTCGTGCCGTGGGGGATGATGTCGAAGGTCTTGAATTGCATCAGACGCTCAGCCGCGCAGTCTCGTGGCGCGTGAAGTACTCCATGATCACGCGGGTCACGACGATGGAGGTGAACATGGAAGCGACGAGACCGATGATGAGCGTGACCGCGAAGCCGCGCACCGGGCCGGACCCGTACTGCATGAGGACGATGCCGGCGACCAGGGTCGTGACGTGGGAGTCGACGATGGTCCAGAACACGCGGTCGTAGCCCTGCTGGACCGCCTGCTTGATGCTCCGCCCGTTCCGCAGCTCCTCGCGGATGCGCTCGTTGATGAGGACGTTGGCGTCGACCGCCATGCCCAGCGTGAGCACGAAGCCGGCGATGCCGGGGAGGGTCAGCGTGGAGCCGATGAGGGACATGATGGCGAGCACCAGCACGCCGTTCAGCACGAGCGCCACGTCGGCGATGAGCCCCGACGCCCGGTAGTAGACGACCATGAAGACGAGGACCGCGATGAGGCCCCACAGCGCCGCCATCGTCCCCTTCTTCACCAGCTCGGGCCCGAGCGTCGCGCCCACGGTCCGCTCCTCGGAGATGGTGACCGGCGCCGGGAGCGCGCCCGCCTTGAGGACGAGGGAGATGTCGTTCGCCTCCTCGAACTGGCGCTGCCGGTCCGTACCCGAGCCGAGGGTGATCTGCCCGTTCGACGAGATCCGCCCCTGGATGTAGGGCGCCGTCTCGACCTTGTCGTCGAGCACGGTCGCCATGCGGCGGTGCATGTTCTCGGTCGTGAGCTTCTCCATGAGCCGCGCACCCTCTGGCGTCATCTTGAAGGTCACGACCGGCCGCCCGGACTGGAGCGGGTCGGAGTTGTCGACGCCGACGCCCGCGTCGGCGATGTAGTCGCCGGTCAGCTCGGTGCTGGCCCGGAGCAGGTAGGTGCGGTAGTAGCGGCCCTGGAACGCCCCCTGGCCTCCGTGGACGGTCGCGTCGCCGATCCCGATCACGTTCTTCGACGGGTCGAGGAGCGGCGCCGCCTTCTCCTGGATCAGCTTCTCCAGCTCGGGGCGGGTGCTGGCGGCCAGGAGCGTCGCCGCCCGCGTGCCGCCGTTCGGAAGCTCGATCGTCTCGGCCGTCCAGCAGCCGCCCTCGGGAAGCGGGAACTGCATGCCGGCGCGGCCGCCCGGGCACTGCGCGACGGCGCTCCGCAGGGCGTCGAGCGCCGGGTTCTCGTCGTCGGCGATCTTGAACTCGAGCTGGGCGGTGCGGCCGAGCAGCTCCTTCGCCTTCTCCGGGTCCTTGAACCCGGGGAGCTGGATCTGGATCTGCGAGTTGGCCTTCCGCTTGATGTCGGGCTCGGTGACGCCCCACTTGTCGATGCGGTTCCGGATGGTCTTCTCGGCCTGCTCGACCGCCTTGACCTGGAACTCGCGGAGGACCTGGTCCTTGAACGCGAAGAGCACCGCGCCCGGCGCAGCACCGCCCGGCGCGTACATCTCCTGGTCGTAGGCGTCGAGCACGGTCTTGCGGATCGCGTCCACCGCCTCGCCCTTCACCTCGATCCGCCGCCCACCGTCGGTGGTGTGCGCCTCCGCGATCTTCACGTCCTTCGAGCGGAGGAAGTCCGCGATCTCGTCGGCGCGGCGGGCGACCTTCGCCTTCACGGCGCGGTCGACGTCGACGCCCATGGCGAGGTGGATGCCGCCCTGGAGGTCGAGGCCGAGGTTCAGGTGGTGCCGTGCGTCGGGTCCCCAGCGCGGCACCGACTTCTCGTACGCCTCGCTGTTCCGCAGATCGGGCGGGAGCTTGAAATAGAACCAGCTCGGGACGAGCTGCCAGACCGAGAGAAACGCGACCACGCCGATGAGCGCGATGCGCCAGTACCAGGAACGTTCCATCTACTTCTTCGCCTCCGTCTCGACCGCCTTCCACTGCCCGGCGACCTGGTTCTTGAGGACCCGGAGCTTCGTGCCGCCCCCCACGTCCACCGTGACGACCCGGTCCTCCACGACCGTCACCGTGCCGATGATCCCGCCCTCGGTGATCACCTCGTCGCCCTTCTTCAGCCCGACGAGGAACTCCTTGTGCACCTTCGCCTGCTTCGACTGGGGACGGAAGAAGACGAAGTAGAAGACCAGCGCGATGAGGATGAACGGCAGGAACGAGGCGATGCCGGGCGACTGCTGCTGCGCCTCGGGCGCCGTCTGGGCGAAGAACGCGTGGAGGACGGGGGACATTCTGTGTGCTCCGGGTCCGCGGGGGAGGTGCCGAAAAGCGCTGTTTTTTAGCCCGATTCGCAGGGGGAGTCCAGCGCGTCTTACGGCCCGTCTCCCGCCCGCCAGGCGTCGAGCCGCTCCCGGCGGAACGGCATCGAACCTTCCCTCCTCGATCGCGCGGCGCGCCCCGTCCATCAGCGAGAGGTAGAAGTGCAGGTTGTGCAGGGTGTTCAGGCGGAGACCCAGGATCTCGCCCGCCTTGAAGAGATGCCGGAGGTAGGCGCGCGAGAACGTCCGGCACGTGTAGCAGGTACACGCGGGGTCCACCGGCCGCTCGTCGTCCGCGCTGGCGGCGTTGCGGATGACGAGCTTCCCCTGGCTCGTGAAGAGCAGTCCGTTGCGCGCCGTTCGCGTGGGGAGGACGCAGTCGAACATGTCCACACCCGCCGCGATCCCGGCGAGGAGGTCCTCCGGCGTCCCGACGCCCATGAGGTAGCGGGGCTTCCCGGCGGGGAGCAGCGGTGCATCGCGCGCCACCCCCTCCCACATGCGGGCGGGGGCCTCACCCACGGCGTAGCCGCCGAGGGCGTAGCCGGGGAGGTCGAGGCCTGCCGCCTCCTCGATGGCGCGTGCGCGCAGGTCGGGGAACAGGCCGCCCTGTGCGATCCCGAAGAGCGCGGGACGGGGGGCGACCTCCGCGGCCGGATGAGGCCCTCCGCGACTCCATGCGTCGCGGCAGCGCACGAGCCAGCGCTGCGTGCGCGCCAGGGACGCCTCGTGATAGGCGCGGTCGGCGAGCGACGGCGGGCACTCGTCGAAGGCCATGATGATGTCGGCGCCGAGCGCCTCCTGGACCTCGATCGCGCGCTCCGGCGACAGGAACTGGCGGGAGCCGTCGAGGTGCGAGCGGAACGTGACGCCCTCCTCGGCGATCTCGACGAGGCCGGGCCCGCCCCGCTCGCGCCCGTTCGCCCGCTCGCCCAGGCTGAACACCTGGAACCCGCCGGAGTCGGTCAGCAGCGCGCCCGACCAGGCCATGAAGCGGTGGAGGCCGCCGAGGCGGCGGATCCGCTCGTGCCCGGGCCGCAGGAACAGGTGGTACGTGTTGGCGAGGAGGATGCGTGCGCCGAGCGCCTCGAGGTCGCGCGGCTCGAGCGTCTTCACCGTCGCCGCGGTCCCGACCGGCATGAAGACGGGCGTGTCGATCGTCCCCCGCGCGGTCGTCAGCTTTCCGCGACGGGCAGCGCCGTCGCGCGCGAGAACCTGGAACTGGATCATGTCGCGCGCGCGCCCGTTCGGGCGACGGCGTCGACGAGCGCGCGCCAGGCACGGCCGCCGCCCCCTTCGGCGACGACCTTCAGCCCGACGCTCCGCTCCCCCTCGGCGCCCGGCTGGTTCCAGCACACGATCGTCCGCAGCGACCGCGTGAAGAAGCCGTTCTTCAGCCGGATGGCGACCTCGTCGCCGACGAGCGGCAGCTGCCCCGGCCAGGAGACCGCGCACCCGCCCTCGGACACGTTGATGGTGACGACGTCGAAGCCGAGCTGGCCGTGCTCGAGCCGGAGATTGCGCCGGATCGTCCAGCGCGGTGCGCGCTCCTTGAACGTGACCGGCTCGCCGCGCGCGGCCATCGCGAGGAACCCCGCCGCTGGGAGGCTGTGCTTCTCGAGGTGGAGGTCGACGCCTGGCGGGAGCGCCGGCCGCCCCACGCGCCGGACCAGCGCCACCTTGCCGAACAGCGTGGCGCGGATCGGATGGCCGTAGATCCCGACGCGGATCGCCACCTCGTCCCCGACGCGGGACTCGGACAGCGTCGGGACGAAGAGCGTCCCCGACTTCTCCCGCCAGCCGGCGAGGAACTGCGACGGCTCCAAGTTGACCGAAACGCTGTGCAAGGACTCCCCCGACGACACCCGTCGTATAGCAGGATCATAGATGGCTGAGGAACATCGCGTCGCCGTAGCTGAAGAAGCGGTACCGGAGCCGGACCGACTCCCGGTAGGCGCCCAGGACTCGATCGGGTTGCCCGAAGGCGCAGACGAGCATGAGGAGGGTCGAGCGCGGCAGGTGGAAGTTCGTCACGAGGGCATCGACCGCGCGGAACACGTGGCCCGGCCGGATGAACAGGCCGGTCCTCCCCGCACCGGGCGCGACCCGCGCGCCGTCCCACGCGCTCTCGAGCGTGCGGACCGTGGTGGTCCCGACCGCGACGACGCGGCCGCCCCGAGCTCGGCAGGCGGCGATCTCTGCAGCCGCCGCTTCCGGCACCTCGTACCGCTCCGGATGCATGCGGTGGCCCTCGATCGTAGTCGCCGCGCACCGGCAGGAAGGTGCCCGGGCCGACGTGGAGCGTCACCGCGGTCCGGCGGACGCCGCGTGCGCCGAGCCTGGCGAGGAGCGCGTCGGTGAAGTGCAGGCCCGCCGTCGGGGCGGCGGCGCTGCCCGGCGCCCGCGCCCACACCGTCTGGTACCGCTCGCGGTCCAGCGGACTCGGCGCGCGGCGGATGTACGGCGGCAGCGGGATCTGCCCGGCGCGCGCGAGTGCCGCCTCGAGCGCGTCGCCCTCGCGATCGAGCTGGACGAGGTAGAACCCCTCTCCCTCCGCGGCCTCGACGCGGACGGAGAGACCGTCGAGCTCGAGCGTCGTCCCCGGGCGGATCGACTTCGACGCCTGGCCCATCGCGCGCCAGCGCCGCCCGAGGCCCCCCTCGAGCGGCTCGCAGAGGAGCAGCTCCACCTTTCCGCCCGTCGACTTCCGCCCGACGAGCCGCGCCGGGATGACCTTCGTGTCGTTGAAGACGAGCAGGTCGTCCGGCTCGAGCAGCCCCTCGAGATCCGTGAAGCGCACGTGCTCCGGCGCGCCCGCGGGCCGCAGCACGAGCAGCCGCGACGCATCGCGCGGCGACACCGGCTCCTGCGCGATGAGTGCTTCAGGGAGGTCGTAGTCGAAGTCGGAGAGGTTCATCTCGGCAACTTGGTCGTGGTCGTGGTCGTGGTCGTGGACCTGGTCCTCGACCTAGTCCTCGACCTTGACCTCGTCCTCGACCTCGTCGAAGTCGAGGTCCAGGTCGAAGTCGAAGTCGAAGTTCAGGTCCACGTCCAGGTCCACGTCCAGGTCCACGTCCAGGTCCACGTCCAGGTTTCCCTTCAGTACATCCGGACGATCTCGGTGCCAGGGTAATAGTGGAGAAGGATCTCCTTGTACCCCTTCCCCTCCTTCGCCATGCCCGCCGCGCCCCACTGGCACAGCCCCGCGCCGTGTCCATGACCGCTCCCCTCGAGCACGAACCCGCCCTTCTCCGACCGAAGCTCGAAGGCGAGCGACGGCAGGCGCGTGAACCCGAGCCGCTGGCGGAGGTCCGTGGCGGGGACGACCGCACGGCGATCGCCGGCCTCGACCTCCACCTTGTCCGCGCGGCCGGTCGGCGTGCGCGCTGCGACACGCGCGCCCGTCGCCTCTCCCCGGAGCCCCGCCGCGGCCGCGAGCTCGCGTGCGCCCACCGCGACGGTCCAGTGGACGCGCGGCGCGCCCGCGCAGCGGCCGCACTCCGCGGAGACGAGGTACGGGAGATCGCGGCCGAGGGCGGCGAGCCCTCCCTCGGTCCTCCCGCCGCAGGAGGCGTGGAAGTACGCCTCCACCGGTTCCATGCCGATGGCGAGCACCTCACCGGCCGTCGCGTCCGCCGCCGCGCGCGCCTGCGGCCCCGGCGTGCGAGAGAGGACCTGCGCGAGGACGCCCGTGCTGATGTCCCAGGCGCGCCCGGCCGCCTGCGCCTCGATCTTGCGGGTGAGCGCGTAGCTCCTCGCCGCAACCGCCTGGGCCTTCTGTGCCTCCGCCGGGAAGCGCGCCGGCATCTCGCCCGCCACCACCCCTGCGACGTAGTCCTCGAGCCGGAGCTCCACCACCTCGCGCGGCTCCGCGGAGACCCGCACGCGGATCCGCTCCTCCGGCGACGCGGGGAACGCGGCCAGCGCGAGGAGCAGGACCGCGACTCCGCGCCTCGCGCTCACGCCTCGTCCGGCGCGGCGGCGACCTTCTCGGCCGCCCGCTCGGTCCGGACGCGCCGGGCCTCGCGCACCTTGTGCCAGACGAACCAGGCCGCACCTGCGACGAGGGCGACCACGATGACGAGCTCGAAGCGCTGGTAGAGCGCCTTGACGCGCGGGTCGGTGTGCCAGGCCTCCCCCAGCTTCGCGCCGACCCAGGCGAGCCCGAGGCACCACGGATACGAGCCGACGAACGTGTACGACGATGAACTTGCCCATCGGCATCCGCGAGACGCCCGCGGGGAAGGCGATGAACGTCCGGATGATGGGGAGGAGCCGCGCCGCGAACACCACCCAGTGCCCGTGGCGCTGGAAGAGGCGGTCCGCGACGTCCAGCTCCCTGCGCGAGATGAGGACGTATCGTCCGTAGCGCTCGATGAAGGGACGACCGCCGAACTGGCCGAGGTAGTAGGCCGGGATCGAGCCCAGGACGCAGCCGATCGCGCCGGCCAGGGCCGCCCCGTGCAGCGTGAACTGGCCCTGGTACACGAGGTACCCGGCGAACGGCATGATGATCTCGGAAGGCAGCGGAATGCAGGCACTCTCGATCGCCATGAGGAGCACCACCCCGCCGTAGCCCATCGCGGAGATGACGCCGGTCGTGAAGACCGCAAGCGCCTCGATCACCTTCGAGATCACGCAGACTCCTCCGTGCCGGTCCCGCCGTCGCGGGAGGCGTAGTAGACCGCCTCGTACGGGCAGGTGCAATCCCGGCCGGGCGGGTCCGGATACAAGTAGCGCTCACCGCGGGAGTTCCGCAGCCAGGTACCCCGTCCGGCGCCGTCCGGGCCGACGACGTAGCCGGGCTGGAGCGTCACCTTTCCGCCCCCGCCGGGGAGATCGACGGCGAGGTGCGGGATGGCGAGGCCGCTCGTCGTGCCGCGCAGCGCCTCGAGGATGGCGATCCCCGCGTCGAGCGGCGTCCGCAGGTGGCCGGTCCCGTCGGCGACGTCCCCCTGGTGCAGGTAGTACGGGCGCACGCGCCACTCGAGCAGCCGCTCGAACAGGTCCTGGAGGATCCGCGCCGAGGAGTTCACGCCGCGCAGGAGCACCGTCTGGTTCTCGACCGGGACGCCGGCGTCGACGAGCGTCTCGCACGCGGCGCGCGCCTCGTCCGTGCACTCCTTGGGATGGTTGAAGTGGGTGAGGACGAAGAGCGGCGCGTGGCGGCGAAGCAGCGCCGCGAGGCTCGCGTCGACCCGCATGGGACAGACGACCGGCGCGCGCGTCGCCAGCGCGGAGGATCCTGGACGTGCGGGACGCCGCGGAGCGCGGAGAGGATCTCGTCGAGCCGCTCGTCGTCGAGGACGAGCGGATCGCCGCCCGAGACGATGACCTCGCGGATGCCCGGGTGCGCGCGCAGATAGGCGATCGCCTCGGCGAGGTCGGAGCGGGAGAGCGCCCCCTCGCCCGCCAGCGTGAGGCGGCGGCGGGTGCAGTGCCGGCAGTAGACCGCGCAGCGGTCGGTGGCGAGGAGCAGGGCGCGGTCCGGGTAGCGGTGGACGATCGCCCGCACCGGCCGGCGGACGTCCTCGCCGAGCGGATCGCGCAGATCGCCGGCCGCGCGCTCCGCCTCCTCCGGTGCAGGGATCGCCTGGATGCGGATCGGGCAGGAGGGGTGGGCCGGATCGATGAGCGAGGCGTAGTACGGCGTCACGGCCACGCGCGACCGCCCGTCGGCGAGGGCGAGGCCGCGCCGCTCGGCGTCCGTGAGCGGGACGTACCGTGACAGCTCCTCCGCGCCGGTGAGCGCGTGGCGGAGCTGCCAGCGCCAGTCGGCCCACTCCGCCTCGGTCGCGCCGAACCGTGCCGCCTCGAGCCGTGCCTCCGGGGTCACCATCGCGGCCGCGCACGCTAGCGGGGCGCGTCCGGCGAAGTCAAACCGGGCGTGCTAGATCAAGCTCCATGGTG
The DNA here is from genome assembly GCA_963721145.1 of uncultured delta proteobacterium. Lineage (GTDB taxonomy): Bacteria > Myxococcota > Myxococcia > Myxococcales > Anaeromyxobacteraceae > Anaeromyxobacter. The sequence goes on from CAVRIC010000003.1 coordinate 759,212, forward strand.
AGCCCGAACGTCCGCTCGAGGTTCAGGCCGGCTCCGCGCGGCATCTGGAGGGACGTCCCCGACGCCCTCTGGAACGACTGGCACTGGCAGCAGCGCGAGCGCGTGACGGGGCTGGAGCAGCTCGAGCGCGTGCTGAACGTCACCGCCGGACGAGCGCCGGGCGGTGGTCGAGACCGCCGCCGAGTTCCAGATGGGCATCACCCCGTACTACGCGGCGCTGATGGACCCGGACGACCCCGCCTGCCCGGTCCGGCTCCAGTCGGTGCCGACCATGGACGAGACCGTCGTGTCGGCGGTGGATCTCGAGGACCCGCTCGCGGAGGAGCGGGACATGCCCGACGCCGGGGATCACGCACCGCTACCCGGATCGCGTCCTCTTCTACGTGACGCACAACTGCCCGGTGTACTGCCGCCACTGCACGCGCAAGCGGAAGGTGGCGGACCCGACGAGCGCCGCGGCGAAGAGGCAGATCGAGGACTCGACTCGCGTACATCGAGCAGCACACCGAGGTGCGGGACGTCGTCGTCTCCGGCGGGGATCCGCTCTCGCTCTCGGACGAGCGGCTCGACTACATCCTCGGCCGGCTCCGGGCGATCCCGCACGTGGAGATGTTCCGGCTCGGGACGCGCAACCTCGTGACGCTGCCGCAGCGCGTGACCGACGACTTCGTGCGAATGCTGCGCGAGCACCACCCGGTCTACGTGAACACCCACTTCAACCATCCGAAGGAGTGCACCGCCGAGGCGTTCGAGGCGACGCGCCGGATCGCGGACGCGGGCTGCCCGATCGGGAACCAGATGGTGCTGCTCAAGGGCGTGAACGACGACCCGGCGATCGTGAAGGAGCTGAACCACAGGCTCCTCCTCATGCGGGTCCGCCCCTACTACATCTACCAGTGCGACCTCGCGAAGGGGATCGGCCACTTCCGCACGCCGGTCGAGGCGGGCATCCGCATCATCGAGGCGCTGCGCGGCCACACCTCCGGCCTCGCCGTCCCGCAGTTCGTGATCGACGCGCCGAACGGCGGCGGGAAGATCCCGGTGAACCCGCAGTACGTGGTCGGCCACGAGGGGAAGCGGTGGATCCTGCGGAACTACGCGGGCAAGACGTACGAGTACGAGGAGCCGTAGGACGCCCTCGCGCCGCTGAACCACTGCGGCCCCGTCTGCCGGCACGAGCTCGCGAAGGGCATCGGCCGCTTCCGCGCGCGGTCGAGCGAACCGCTACACGTCGAGCTCGAACCCGATCGCGACCTCGGTTGCCGGCTTGCCGCCGCGAATGCCCCAGCACTCCAGGGCGGGCTCGTGGAGCACGATCAGGACCTTCGCCGGATCGACCCCTGCGCCGGCCTCCAGGTTTCGCGCGATGGCCGCGAACAGCCGCCTCTTCGCCTCGGCCGTTCGGCCAGGGAAGACCGTCGCCTCCACCAGCGTGAACCCGAGACCGTGGCGCGACTCGAAGTGCTCGGCCGCGTGCTCGTGCAAGATCTGGTTTCGATCGTGCTCTGGAATCCGGAACGCATCGACGAGCGCGGCGTGAACGGCGTCGAGGAGAGCCTTCTTCTCCAGCGCGGTTCTGCCGGCGGCGACGTGGACATGGACGATGGGCATGATGCGGCGAGTGTACCTGGCCGACGGTGCGGTGAAGGGGCTCCCCGCCCCGCAGCGACTAGTCCAGCACCGCCACCGCGTCGATCTCGACCCGCGCGCCGCGCGGCAGCGCCGCCACCTGCACGGTGGCGCGGGCGGGCGGGTCCTGCGGGAAGCGGCGGCCGTACACCTCGTTCATCTTGGCGAAGTCCGCCAGGTCGGCGAGGTAGACGGTGCATCTTCACCACGTGGTGGAACCCGGCGCCGGCCGCGGCGAGCACCGCGCGCCAGGTTCTCCATCACGCGCTCCGTCTGCACGTCGATGTCCCCCTGGACCAGCTCGCCGGTGGCGGGATCGAGCGGGATCTGGCCGGAGAGCCACAGCGTCCGCGCGCCGGGCGCCTCGATGGCCTGGCTGTACGGGCCGATCGCCTTCGGCGCCCCCGCGCTCGACAGCACCTTCCGCATCGTCCCCTCCTGCGTGGCGCGCTCAGACGCGCTCGACGGACTGTACCCCTCGATCCGTCTCGATGGAGCGCATCACCGCCGGTGAGCTGCTTGAGATCGCCGATGGTGACCTCGAAGTCGTTCACGGCGCGCTCGCCGGGGGTCATCGTGCGGCAGCTCGCCTGCGAGATGTTCACGCCGGCCTCGCTGAAGGTCTGGGAGATCTTCGCGAGGATGCCGGGCCGGTCGGTCGTGACGACGCGGAGCGACACCGGCCGCTTCAGGTCCCCCTTCACGTCCCAGGCGACGTCGACGCGCCGCTCCGGGTCGATGCCGAGCCCCTTGTCGCAGCCGGCGGTGTGCACCGTCACGCCGCGGCCGCGGGTGATGTACCCGATGATGGCGTCGCCCGGGCACCGGGTTGCAGCAGCTTGCCGTAGCGCACGAGCACGTCCTCGATCCCGCTGATCCGGACGCCGCTCGTCGGCCGGCGCGCCGACCTTGCGGAAGATCTCGGTGAGGCGCGAGGTGGGGGTGACGTCCGGCCTGCGGCGTCGGCTGTGCGAGCTTGCTCCTGCGGGGAGGAGCTGGCGGAGCAGCTCGCCGGGCGAGACCTTCCCGTAGCCGATCCCGGCGAGCAGGTCGTCGCGCGATCCGGTAGCCGAGCGCGTTCGCCGCCTTGTCGAGCGTCGCCGTCCTTGTGGACCTTGTTGAGCGTGACGCCGAAGCGGCGGAACTCGCGCTCGGCCAGCTCGCGCCCGATCTCGAGGGAGCGGCGGTGCTCGGCCTGCCGGATGAACTGGCGGATGCGGGCCTGCGCCGCGGCTCGTCTTGACGAAGGTGAGCCAGTCCTTCGAAGGGTGGGAGTGCGGCGAGGTGAGGATCTCGATGGTGTCGCCGTTCTTCAGCTGGTAGCGGAGCGGGACGAGCTTGCCGTTCACCTTGGCGCCGACGCAGTGTGCTCGCCGACCTCCGAGTGGATCGTGTAGGCGAAGTCGACCGGGGTCGCGCCGCGCGGCAGGCTCTTCACCGCCCCCTTCGGCGTGAAGACGAAGACCTCGTCGGAGAAGAGGTCGACCTTCACCGTCTCGAGGAACTCGCGCGGGTCGGCGACCTCCTTCTGGAACTCGACCAGCTGGCGCAGCCAGCCGAACTACTCCGCGTCCTTCTTGGAGAGGGGCTCGCGCCCCTTCCCGTCGCGCCCCTTCTCCTTGTAGGCCCAGTGGGCCGCGACGCCCTCCTCGGCGATCCGGTGCATCTCGCGCGGTCCGGATCTGCACCTCGATCCGCTCGCCTGCCGGCCCGATCACGGTCGTGTGGAGCGACTGGTAGCAGGTTGGGCTTCGGGATGGCGATGTAGTCCTTGAACCGTCCCGGCACCGGCTTCCACAGCGAGTGGATGACGCCGAGCGCCTCGTAGCACTCGGCGACGGTGCCGACGATGACGCGGAACCCGACGACGTCCTGGATCTCGTCGAACTCGACGTCGAGCTCCCGCATCTTCCGCCAGATCGAGTAGACGTGCTTCACGCGCCCGGAGACCTGCGCGCCCTTCAGCCCCCGTCTCGCTGAGCTTCCGCGTCGATGATGTCCACCACCTCTGCGACGAACTTCTCCTTCTCGCGGGCCATCGTGGCAATCCGCGCCGTGAGGTCGGCGTAGTCCTGCGGCCGCAGGTACTTGAAGGACAGGTCCTCGAGCTCGCTCTTGATCCACTGGATCCCGAGCCGGTTCGCGAGCGGGCGCGTAGATGTCGAGCGTCTCCCGGGCGATCCGCTCCTGCGTCTCCGGCTTCATCGCGTCGAGCGTCCGCATGTTGTGGGTCCGGTCGGCGAGCTTCACGAGCAGGACGCGGATGTCCTTCGCCATCGCGACGACCATCTTGCGGAAGTTCTCGGCCTGCTTCTCCTCCTGGGTGTTGGCGGCGCTGAACTGCGAGAGCTTGGTGACGCCGTCGACGAGATCCGCGATCTCGCCGCCGAACAGCTCGACGATCTCGTCCTTCGTCGCGAGGGTGTCCTCGATCGTGTCGTGGAGGAGCCCGGTGACGACCGACGACTCGTCGAGCTTCAGCTCGGCCAGGATCCCGGCCACCTCGAGCGGGTGGACGAGGTACGGCTCGCCCGTCTTCCGGAGCTGCCCCTGATGGACCTTGGCGCTGTAGACGTACGCCTTCTTGATCAGGTCCAGATCGGGGTCCGGGTGGTAGGTGGTGACCCGGTCGAGGATGTCGTTCAGTCGCAGCAAGGCCGATCCATCGAGCGTAACGGCTCGAATGCCGGCGCGGCAAGCACGCCACCTTGATCCGTAACGCAATGCGCTAGGCAGCGCCAGAACGCGCGTCTTCTGGGCGGGGGGACACTCGGCTCCGCCTCGGCCCGGCGCGCTCCGGCGGGGTGCCTCCGACCGGGCGGGCGTTCGCTGGTAAGATCCCGCGCGGGATGCTGCCCAGGCGCCTCGGCTTCGCCTCACTTGCGGTGCTCTCGACGATCGTCCTCGGGACCGCCGGACCGGGTGCGGGAGTTGAGCGCCGAGGCGGCGGGGGGTAGGGTCGCGGCGACTGGAGGCACGGCGTGAAGTGCAAGAGCTGCGGGGCAGCCCTCGATGTCACGATGGGCAGCTGCCCTGCCTGCGGCGCGCAGGTGGAGCTGGGACGCCTCACCGGCATCCTCGGCATCGTCTGCCGCGCCTGCGATGCCTACAACGAGCCAAGGGCGAGGACCTGCGTCGCGTGCGGGAAGCCCATCGGCGCCGCAGCCGAGCCCGCCGCCCCTGCCCCTCCCGCCGGCCCCGCGGCCGCGCCGCCCTCCGACCGGCAGGAGGCGCCGAGGCCCGCGCCGCCGCCCGGGGCGCCGGTGGTGCGCTCGTTCCAGAAGCCCGCGGCGGGCTCCGCCACGCGGTTCGTCCCGTCGGTGCTGCGCCCGTCCGCCGAGGCGAAGCCGCCCGCGGCCGAGGCGCCGCCGCCGACCCCCATCCCGCTCGTCGCGACGTGCCCCCGCTGCGGAGCGGACGCGGGCGCCGGCCGCTTCTGCGCCCAGTGCGGCCAGGCGCTCGGCGCCCGGGGCACGCAGGTCACGATGAAGCCGGCCGCGCCGGGGCGGACCTCGACGCAGGTGTTCGGCGCGCTCGCGCCCGGCCGCGCGAAGCTCGTCCTCGAGGGCGGCGATGCGTTCGAGGGCGCGACCTTCCGGCTCAATGCCGAGTCCGTCGACGCGGGGCGGTCGAAGGGGGCGATCCTGTTCCCCGACGATCCCTGCCTCGCCCCGCACCACGCGACGTTCTTCTACCGGGGCGGGGCGCTCCACGTCCGCGACGCGGGAGCGCCGGGCGGCATCTACCTGCGCCTGCGCGGTCTGTCCGTGCCGCTCCGGGCCGGCGATCACTTCGTCGTGGGCGAGCGGCTCCTCCGGTACGCAGGGCAGCTCCCCGCGCCGCCGGCGGGGCCGCCCGACGGGACCCGCCGCCTCGGCGCTCCGCGGCCGGCGCCGCCGGCGCTGGTGATCGAGGAGTGGCTGGAGGGCGGGGCGGGTGGACGGGTCTTCGTCCGCTCGGGACCGTCGGTGACCATCGGGCGCGCCGGCTGCGCCGTGAGCCTGGGCGACGATCCCCACCTGTCGCAGGCGCACGCCGAGATCGCGGTCGACGCGGAGGGGACGGCGCGCCTGCGCGACCTCGGCTCGTCGAACGGCACCTACGTGAAGGTCCCGCCCCACGCCGAGCGCGAGCTGCGCGACGGGGACTTCGTGCGGCTCGGTCACGAGGTCCTGCGGGTCGCCGTCGGCGAGTGAGCGAGCGCCGCCGTCTTCGCTTGCCTACTCGAGCGTGGAGAGGATGGCGCGGACGCGCTCGGCGTCGGGTGGTGCGGTCGCGAGATAGCGGCGGTACCGAACCGCAGCGCGGCGCGTGTCGCCCTTCAGCTGATAGCAGAGCGCGAGCTTCTTCTGGACGTCGGCGAGGTCCGGGTCCGACGACTCCGCGGCGAGGTACAGCTTGATCGCGCCGTCGATGTCCTGACCGGCGCGGCGGGCTTCCGCCTTCTTGTAGAGGGCGACCGCCTTCGACGGGTCCCGCTTCGCGACGGAGGCGGGAACCTTCTTCGCGGTGGGCGCCGGGGTGGGCGCCGGGGTCGGAGTCACGGTCGGGGTCCCCTTCGACTCCGCGCCGCCTGCGGCGACGCTACGCTCAGGGTGAGCGGACGGCGGGGTCGCGGTCGGGGTCCCCTTCGACTCCGCGCCGCCTGCGGCGACGCTACGCTCAGGGTGAGCGGACGGCGGGGTCGCGGTCGCGGTCACCGGCGCGGATGCGGGGGGGGCCAGGGGCGCTGGAGTCTGCACCTGCGCCTGTGCCGGAGAGATCGTTTCGGGGTGGCCCTTGCGATCTGCCACGCTCTGCCGGGCGAAGAATGCGACCGCGCCGCCGCCCGCCGCAGCGATCACGACCGCGCCGGCGAACGCCCAGAACACGAGCCTCGACCTCTGCGCCGGACGCGGAGCGGGAGCGGGCGTGGGCGCTCGGGTGGCTCCGCGCGCCGGTGCCGCGGCCGGAACCGGCGTGTGCGACGCGGCCTGTGCAGGCGCGGTCGCCGCGGCGGGATCGAGGGCGAGGAGCGCCGTCCGCATCTCGTCCGCGGTCTGGAACCGCTTCGCCGGGTCCTTCTCCATGGCGCGCGAGATGACCGCGTCGAGCGCCTCCGAGACGTCGCCCCAGCGCTCGCGCGCGGGGCACGGGGACCTCGGCGAGGTGCTTCGTCAGGAAGCCGACCGGCGTGTCGGACTGGAAGGGCAGCTCGCCCGTCGCCATCTGGTAGAGGATGACGCCCATCGAGTAGAGGTCGCTCCGCGCGTCGAGCTCGGCGCCGCGCGCCTGCTCCGGGCTCATGTACTCGGGCGTCCCGCACACGAGCCCCGCCTGCGTGAGCTTCGGCTCGTTCGCGCCGGCGCCGTGATCTTGGCGATGCCGAAGTCGAGCACCTTCACGAAGTCGGGCTCGCCGCGGCGCGGCTCGACCATCACGTTCTCGGGCTTGAGGTCGCGGTGGATGATGCCCTGCGCGTGGGCCTCGGCGAGCGCGGAGAGGATCTGCGCGCCGATCCGGACGATGCGCCGCCTCGCCGAGCGGAAACTCCTCGGAGATGATCCGCGCGAGGTCGCGGCCCGGCGAGGTACTCCATCGCCATGAAGAGCGTGCCGTCCTCGGCGGCGCCGAAGTCGAGCACCGCGATGGAGTTCGGGTGGTTGAGCCGGGAGGCGGCCCGGGCCTCGCGCTGGAAGCGCTGCACGACCTGCGGGTCGGTCGAGTAAGTCCGGTGCAGCATCTTGAGGACGACCGGCCGGTCGAGCGTGAGGTGCTTGGCGCGGTAGACCTTCCCCATCCCGCCCTGGCCGACGAGCGCCTCGACCCGGAACTTTCCGTTCACGACCTGAGCCGATCCAGGGGTCCACGTCGTCCGCCACGGCGGCCGACGCGGCGCCGCAGTACGGGCAGAAGCGGGCGGCGTCCTCGATGGCGTTCTGGCACTCGGGGCACTCGCGCATGGGTCGCGCATCCTACTACGGTCCGTTGACCCCCGGCCGGGCATGGCGAATGGCCGATGTCGAGGCCGGTGAAGTGCGCCCGCTGCGGGCGGGAGAACGACGCGAGCTTCGCGTTCTGCCTCGACTGCGGCCAGGCGCTCGCGCCCGAGCGCGCCGACGGAGCGCCGGCGCTGCTCTGCGCCTGCGTGCGGCTCGCGCTGCAGCCCGGGTTCCGGTTCTGCGGCGTACTGCGGCAAGCCCATCGCGTCCGCTCCGCCGACCGCGCGTCACGCCACCGCCCGCGCCGCCCGGCGGATCGACCACCGGCGACCAGGTCGCCCCCGGCCCCCCGCTCCCCGTCGCCCGTGCCGGCGGCGCCTCGCGCGGTCCGGGTCAGCGTCGTCCGGCACGACGGCGCCCCGGGCCCGGTCTTCTCGGCTCGAGCCAGGCCGAGGCCTCTGCGGGCGGACCGAGGGCGACATCCGGCTCGCCGACGACCCCACCGTCTCGCCGCGCCACGCCCGCTTCACGCTCGCGGGCGGCGGGCTGCGCGTCGAGGACCTCGGGAGCGTCAACGGCACCTTCCTGCGGCTGCGCGAGCCGCACCGCGTCGTCGGTGGGCGAGGAGCTCCGGATCGGGCCGCCAGCTCCTCCGGCTCGAGCCCCTGCCCCGCCCGGCGCGCGCCCGAGGAGGCGCGGTGCGCGGCCCTGGGGGACGCCGGATCCCGGCTACCGGCTGCGGCTGGCCCAGCTGCTCGAGGGCGGCGGGCTCGGCGAGATCTTCCCGCTGCGCGACGGGCGAGAACACCGTCGGGCGCGAGGCCGGCGACGTCGACGTTCCCGGCGACCGCTACGTCTCGGCGCGCCACGCCGGCTCGACGTCGCGGACGCCGAGGTCACCGTCACCGACCTGGGCAGCTCGAACGGCACGTTCGTGAAGGTCGCGGGCGCGACGGAGCTGACCCCGGCGACCAGATCCTGGTCGGCGGACAGCTGCTCCGCGTCGAGATCGCGCTTGGTTGAGCGCCGAGCCGCGAGCCTGAGACTCGGGCGCGCGAGGGCGAGCACCGGAGCTGAGGTCGTGGCGCGCGACGAGCGAGCAGCGGAGGCGTAGTCGTTCGCCGAGCAGCGCGGCGAGCGAGCCCGCCCGCCAGCAGCGTGCAGGACCGGCGATCGCCGCCGCCGCTACCCGAACGACTTCTCCTTCTGCTCCTGCTCTTCCTTGCAGCGGATGCAGAGGGTGGTGACCGGGCGGGCCTCGAGCCGCTTGGCCGAGATCTCCTCCTCGCACTTCTCGCAGATGCCGAAGGTGCCCGCTCTCGATGCGGGCGAGCGCCTTGTCGATCTTGGCGAGCAGGAACTTCTCCCGGTCGCGCAGGCGGAAGATCATCGACTGCGTGTACTCGCTGGAGGCCTGGTCGATCTCGTCCGGGAGGTCGTCGGTGTCGAAGCTCGACTCCTCGGTGAGCGTCTTCTTCGCCGAGAGCGAGGAGCTGCCGCTTCGACTCCTCGAGCATCGTCTTGAACCGCTTCAGGTCCTTCTTGTTCAAGCGATCTCCTCCGCTCCGGGCCCACCGGGGGCGGCCGAAAAAAGAGCGGAGAACCTAGTCGCGCGCCCGCCGGCGCTGTCAAGGCGACGCCGGCCACGCCGCCGCCGAGCGCTGCGACACGACAGCCTTACTCGGCGCGCTCGCGGCCAGCACCGGCGCCATGCCCGAAGGGAAGTTCGACCGGGAGTTCCTCCGAGGCGGCGCTCGCGCTCACCGCCCGCTCGGAGGTGGATCGGCTGCTGCTCGTCTCCGACCACCCGCTCTCGCCCAGCCGAGATCCGCGGCCGCCCCATCAAGAAGAAGCTGGTCTACGCGGTGACCAACGAGGGGCTCGCCCACCAGCTCAAGGCGAAGAAGTACCTCGCCGTGGTCATCCCGCCCTACGACTACACGCGCGTCGAGAAGATCAAGGTCGCCGTCGTGGCCGCCCAGTCCGCGGGGCTCGTGCGCGACGGCGACACCGTGCTGGCGCTCACGGGCCCGGGCAACGACCGCGTGATGGACACGCTCGTCAAGGTGGACATCGGCTCCGAGGACCCGGAGGAGAAGATCCGGGTCGACACGCTCGGCCTCCCGCCGGAGTTCTCGTCGCAGGTGGTCGAGAGCCTCATCCACACCGCGATGGAGATCGGCGCCGAGGGTTACGAGGGCCACCCGGTCGGCACCATCATCGTGATCGGGCGACTCGACCTCGGTGATGGAGCAGAGCCGGCAGCTCACGCTCAACCCGTTCCAGGGGATCAGCGAGGCCGAGCGGAACGCGCTCGACCCGCCCATCCGCGACGCCATCAAGACCTTCTCCGCGCTCGACGGCGCCTTCGTCATCCGCGAGGACGGGGTGGTGCTGGCCGCCGGCCGCTACCTCCTCACGATGTCGCGCGACGTCAAGCTGCCGATGGGGCTCGGCGCGCGCCACAGCGCCGCCGCCTCCATCAGCGCCGAGTCGAAGGCCATCGCCATCACCGTCTCGCAGACCACCGGCACGGTGCGCGTCTTCAGGGAGGGCGAGATCGTGCTCGAGCTGCGCCAGAAGCTGCGCCGCGTCTGATCACCCGTCGAGCGTCGCGCCGACCGAGACGGCGGCAGCGCGCAGCTCCTCCCAGATCGCGCCGTCCACCGGGATCCCCGCAGCGATCCGCGCGGCCCGCGACGCGGCCTCCGGCTCGCCCGCCACCCGCACCGGCAGCTCCGGATCCGCGGGCGGAGATCCCTTCACCCACGAGACGGTCGCCGCCACCACGCGACACGGTTCCGCCGCCTCCGACGACCATCTCCGGGCTTATACCCCGCACGCCGCTGCGAGGGGACACGGGGCACAGCGGGACGGGTGACGCCGCGCGGGACACCCGCCGCTCATGCCGAGGTGGCAGAGGACGAAGTCGTGGCGAACGGGGTCTTCCGGATCGAGGCGCCGGAGCGCCGCGGTGATCTCCTCGGCCGTCCGCCAGCTCGCGTCCGCGCGCCGGGTCAGGCCGATGCAGCGGGCGACGCGATGGACGTGGGTGTCGAGCGGGATGACGAGCGCGGAGGGCGGCACGAGGCCGCGCCAGGTCCCGAGGTCGATCTCGTCCGGACCGCGGATCATCCAGCGCAGGTACAGGTTCCAGCGCTTCGAGGCGCCCGGGCCGGCGGCGTCGGGGAGCAGGTGGAGCAGCCCACGGCGGCCGCGGCCGCGGAGGAGCGGCGCCACGGGCGGCGCGTCCCGGAGCTCGCCTGCGAACCGGGCGAGCGCCGGCCGGAGCGCGGCCGGACCGCCCCCCTCGGCGCGGAAGAGCGCCCCGAACCGAAGGCCGAGCGACCCGTGGCGCAGCGCCACGTGCCCGGCGGCGGCCGCCAGGGCCACGAGGTCGCGCGGCCGGTTGAACCGGTACACCGCGAAGGGGAAGGCCCGGGGGTCGGGTGCCCGCGCGTGCGCGCGGACGAACGCGCCGGGAGACGGCCCCATGGCCTCGAGGACGCGAGCGACGATCGGCTTGAAGACGTCCGCGCGCCCGTAGGCGAGGCACGCCGAGAACAGGCCCGCGATCTCCTGATCGAGCGGATCGGAGTAGCGGCGCGGCAGCTCGACCGGGTCCGCCTGGAGCCGGGCGGCCCGGTCGAGCTGCGCGCCGAGGGCGTCGAGCAGAGGCCGCAGGATTGCAGCCCGATCGGGGGAGCTGGCGCGCACCGAGCGTGAGTGCGGCATCTCTCCCGATCTAGTCGGGGCTAGCCGCGCCCTCTATGTAACCCGCACCCGCGCGATCTCCTTCCCCTCGGGGTCGAGGGTGTGGATCGCGCAGGCGAGGCACGGGTCGAAGGAGTGGATGGTGCGCAGCACCTCGAGCGGCTGCTCCGGGTCGGCGACCGGGTTGCCGACGAGCGACGCCTCGTACGGACCCATCTGGTCCTTCTCGTCGCGCGGGCCCGCGTTCCAGGTCGACGGCACGACCGCCTGGTAGTTCTTGATCTTGCCGTCCTGGATGACGACCCAGTGCGAGAGCGTGCCGCGCGGCGCCTCGTGGAAGCCGAAGCCGCGCATCTCGCCCTTCGGGAACGTCGGCGGGTTGAAGATCGTCGGTGTCGCCCTTGCCGATGTTCTCGACCAGGAGCTTCCAGTGCTTCTGCGCCAGCGTCCGCGAGCACCGCGCTGCGGATCGCGCGCGCGGCGTGGCGGCCGAGCGTCGAGTGCAGCACCGCCGGCGTGAGCTTCGCGCCTCGCGATGCTCGCCGACGGTCGCGAGCGCCTTGTCGGCCCAGCGCTTCGTCGGCTCGTGCCCGCGCGCGTAGCCGACGAGCACCTGCGCGAGCGGGCCCACCTGCATCGGGCTTGCCCTCGAAGCGCGGCGCCTTCACCCAGGAGTACTTGCCGTTCGTCCTCGAACTGCGTGTACTTCGGGACGGTCGTCCTCCTCGTACGGGTGCTTCTGCCAGTCGCCGTCGTACCAGGAGTGCGCGATCGACTCGGTCGACGTTGTCCTGGAAGTACGGGTCGTCGAAGCGTCTTGATCGGCCTGCACCGTGCGCGAGGTCGCCGTCCATGATCGTGCCGCCGGGCAGGTCGAACTGCGTGCCCTTCGCGTCGAGCGGCAGGTCGGGCACGGCGAGGTAGTTCGTGACGCCCGCGCCGTAGCCGAGCCACTCGGGTACATCGCCGCCGATCGCGCACACGTCGGGGAAGTAGACCTGCTGCGACGAACGCCGACCACCTCGTCGAGCAGGCGTCTTGACCATGTAGAGCTTGTCCATGTTGAGCGTCGGCCTGCGTTGTCGAGGTTGATGGCGTTGGCGACGCCGCCGACCGCGAGGTTCTGGATGTTCGGCGTCTTGCTGCCGAGGATCGCGACCACCTGGTTCGCCTTGCGCTGGTACGTCGAGCGCCTGCAGGTAGTGCGCGACCGCGAGGAGGTTCACCTCCGGCGGCAGCTTCATCGCCGGGTGGCCCCAGTAGCCGTTCGCGAAGATGCCGAGCTGCCCGCCTCCACGAAGGCCTTCGAGCTTCGTCCTTCACCGCCTCGAGCGCGTGCGCGCGAGTTGCCCGGCCAGGGCGAGAGGCTCTCGGCGAGCGGCGACGCCTTCGCCGGGTCGGCCTCGAGCGCCGCGCGACGTCGACCCAGTCGAGCGCGGACAGGTGGTAGAAGTGGACGATGTGGTCGTGCAGCGCGTGCGCGATCACGATCAGGTTGCGGATGTACTGCGCGTTCAGCGGGATCTCGAGCTCGAGCGCGTTCTCGACCGCGCGCACCGAGGCGATCGCGTGCACGGTCGTGCAGACGCCGCAGAAGCGCTGGGTGAAGAGCCAGGCGTCGCGCGGGTCGCGGCCCAGCAGGATCTTCTCGATGCCGCGCCACATCGTGCCCGAGGACCAGGCCTTCTTCACCGTGCCGCCGTCGACCTCGACGTCGATGCGGAGGTGACCCTCGATGCGGGTGATCGGGATCGATGATGATGCGCTGGCTCATGGCACCTCTCCTTGCTGCAGCGCTGCCGGCCGGCGCGGTGCGCGTCGCCGGCGCGGTCCGCCGGCGAGGATCGGGAACGTCTTGACGAGCGACGACGTAGACCAGCGATCTCGAGGGCCACGAGGCCCGAGGGTGATCGAGCAGCTCCGGCGACGCGTCGGGAAGTAGCGCCAGTCGTGGCCCGGGCCGGAAGCCGACGAGGTAACGCGTCGAAGCGGTAGAGCGCGCCGCCGAGGACGAGCAGCAGCGCCGCCCGGAGCCGGCCGGCGCGGCGCTGCGCGCGGTCGCGCCTGCGGCATGCAGGAGCGACGCGGCGCCGAGGAACGAGCAGCGTCTCGAGCCCAGAAGAAGAACGACGTGCGATGCCGGACGCGAACGAGAGGCCGAGCCGGCCCGCGCAGCGACGAGGTCGACGAGCCGGAACAGCGACGAACGCGAGCGCGATCGCCGGCGACGACGCTTCGCGAGCCGCGCCGAGCATGCCGCGTCTCGCGCGCGGCGGCCGAACGCGACGGCCGAGACGTCGACTCGAAGACGACGACGCGCGTAGCCCATCGCCGACGCAGGAGACGAGGAAGAGGAGCGGCAGCAGCGGCGTGTACCAGAGCGGGTGGAGCTTCGGCCCGGTCAGCAGCATCATCGTGCCGAGCGACGACTGGTGCATCGTCGGCAGCAGGAGCCCGAGCGCGATGATGAACGGCGAGCGCCTTCTCGACGCGCGGGAGCCAGCGTTCTCGGCGAAGCGCCGCAGCGCCCGTGCCGGCCGCTCGCCGTCCACCGCTCGAGGAAGGCCGGCGAGAGCTCGACCCAGCAGGACCGCCGATGTAGGCCATGACGCAGAGCGCGACCTCGAGCAGCGCCGAGTGCGCGTTCCAGCGCCAGAAGTAGACCGGGACCTTCCACAGCGTCCCAGGAGCGGCCGAGGTCGACGGTGACCGCGAGCGCCGGCGAGCGCGTAGCCGAGCGAGGCTCGTCAGGACGGCGGGCCGGACGAGCGGGTGGTACTGCCCCTTGTTGAGGACGTAGACGAGGAGCGCGACCGCGTAGCCGCCGCAGCCGAGCGCCGGTGCCGATGACGACGTCGAAGGCGATCCAGATGCCCCACGGGTAGCCGTCGTTCAGGGCGGTCGACGGCGCCGAGGCCCGCGGCGAAGCGGCCAGAGCCGGCGATCACGCCGCCGAGGGCCGCGAGCAGGACGAGCAGGATCCGGATGGCCGGGTGCAGGAGCCGGCCCGCCGACCGGCGCGCGCGGGAGCGTGGCGCTCATCGGCTCGCCTCCTCGGCGCTCCTCGCGGCTCCTGCTTGCGGTTCGTCCAGATGACCGCCGCCGAGCACGCCGTAGAGCGCGACGGCGCGACGAAGCCCTGGTAGATGCCGTGCTGGATCGTCTCGGCGAGCGTCGGGCACGCGCTCGGTCCCGAGCATCGGGCAGGCCGAGCTTCTCGAACGGCACGTGCGAGAGGTAGAGGCACCTGCGTGCCGCCGCCGTCGGTCTCGCCGTAGACCGTCGGCTCGTAGCGCGCCGGGCCGCTCCGCCAGGCGCCGGCTTCGCCTCGGCGAGCGAGCTCGTCGCGCTTGCCGTAGATGACCGCGTCGCGCGGGCAGACCTCGGTGCAGGCCGGGCCGCTTGCCTTCCTGCGGCGCGCGGTGGCGGCAGAGCTCGCACTTGACGATCTTCGGCGCCGCCTTCTCCCACTCGAACTTCGGCACGTTGAACGGGCAGGCCATCTGGCAGTAGCGGCAGCCGACGCAGTAGCTCGCGTCGTAGGCGACGACCCCGTGCTCGCCCTTCTGCAGCGCGCCGAGCATGCAGGCCGCCGACGCAGGCCGGGTCGACGCAGTGCATGCACTGCGCCTTCATGAAGGACCGCCTGCTTCTCGCCGTCCCTGTAGAGCTTGATGACGTTCTTGGTCTGGCCGTTGAGGTCGAGCGGGGCGTCGTAGCGGCCCGCCGGCCAGCGCTCGACGTCGGGCGGCATGCCGTTCGCCTCCTGGCAGGCGACGACGCAGGCCTTGCAGCCGATGCAGCGGGTCGTGTCGTAGAGCATGCCCGAGCGCGTCGGGAGGCCGGCCTTGCGCGCGCGCGCGCCGCGGCGACGCGCGGCGCGGCCGCGGCCGCGGCCGCGCCGGCGGCGCCGACGCCCTTCGAGGACGCGTCCGGCGGTCGATCGACGGCCATGTCAGCTCACTCCTTCTCCGGTCCCGGCGGCGTCCGTCGGCGTCGCCGCGCCGAGCTTCTCGCGACGCGAGCCAGCCCGCCGCCGCGCAGCCGCGCCGACGACGAGGCCGGCGACGCCGGTCGCGATCGGGCTGACCGTCCCCTGCTCCGGCGCGGATCGGCGGGTAGGTGTCGGGCGGCGTCGGCCGCTCGATCGTCGACCGTGTCGTGCAGCGGCACGCGGAACGCGAGCTCCTGCTCGGTGCAGCCGAAGCAGGGGTGGCCGATGCCGATCGGCCAGGCGTCCGACGACCTCGCCGAAGTGCAGCGAGCGAGCAGTTGGCGTGCGTCGCCGGCCCCTTGCAGCCGAGCTTGTAGAGGCACTAGCCCTGGCGGTGCCCCTCGTCGCCGAACTGCTGCGCGAAGCGGCCGGCGTCGAAGTGCGCGCGGCGCGGGCAGTGCTCGTGGATCGTGCGGCCGTAGGCGAACATCGGCCGGCCCTTCGTCGTCGAGCGCCGGCAGCGTGCCGAACGTCGCGAACTGCAGCACGGTGCCGAGGAGGTTGTAGGGGTTCGCCGGGCAGCCGGGGAGCGTGACGACCGTCTTGCCCTTGAGCACCATCGGCGCGCCGGTCGCGCCGGTCGGGTTCGGGTCGGCGGACGGGATGCCGCCCCACGAGGCGCAGGAGCCGATCGCGATGATCGCGCCCGGCCTTCTCCGCGACGTCGCTTCAGCGATCTCGAGCGCGGTCTTGCCCGCCGATCTTGCAGTAGATGCCGTCGTCCTTCGTCGGGATCGCGCCCTCGATGACGCAGACGTACTTGCCGTCGTTCGCCTTCATCGCGGCGTCGAGCGCCTCCTCGGCCTGGTGGCCGGCCGCCGCCAGCGAGCGTCTCGTGGTAGTCGAGCGAGACGAGGTCGAGGATGAGCTCGGCGACGTCCGGGTGCGACGTGCGCAGCAGCGACTCCGTGCAGCCCGTGCACTCCTGGAAGTGCAGCCAGATGACCGAGGGCTTCTGCCCCTTCGCCGCCTTCTCGGCCATCTTTTCGGCCGCCCACGCGGGCAGCCCGACTGCGGCCGCCGCCGCGGAGCAGACCTTCACGAAGTCGCGCCGCGAGAGCCCCGAAGGGTCTGCGGCTGTGGTCGAGAGCGGCATCCGACGCCTCCTGTTGCGGGCGAGGAGGCCCGCGCACGGTCGGCATCATTCTCTCGGCTCGACACACACGTCTTTGATCTATGTCAGTCAATGTAAAAATATCGCGCAATGCTTGCGTAACGTAAGGACTTCAATATCTTACGAAACACGCATTGCGAGCCCTATTGTCTGGATCTCCGGTCCACATTGACCTATCCGGTCCTCATTGCTCCCGGGGAGGCAAGTTGCCGCAGAGACTGGCGGTTCGCGACACGGGCGGGTGCCCGGGCGGGATATCTCGTGCGGGCCGTGCTCAGAACCGCAGGTCGCTCGCCATCCGGCGGCGGAGCGCGCGGTCCGGCATCGGACCGAACCCGGCGCGGAGGTTCTCCGCGACGTGCTCGGGGTTCGCGGTGGCAGGCCTGCGAAGGATCAAGGACCGGCGTCCTTCCGCAGCTCGCGCACGACGTGCCCCAGCTCCGGGCCGATGAGCTTCTCCCAGGCCAGGCGGACCGCCGCCTTCGAGCCCGGGACCGAGAAGACGGCGCGGCCGCCCCAGACCCCGGCCACCGCGCGCGAGAGCATCGCCGCGGCGCCGATCTCGGTCGAAGGAGAGCATCCGGAAGAGCTCGCCGAAGCCGTCGAGCCGCTTCTCGAGGACCGACGCCACCGCCTCGTAGGTCCGGTCGCGCGCCGGCGATCCCGGTCCCGCCGTTCACGATGATCGCGTCGGCCCCGGCGCTCGCCGCCGCGTCGAGCGCGGCCCGGATCGCCTGCGGGTCGTCCGGCACGATCCGGTAGCCGGCCAGCGCGTGCCCGGCCGCGGCCGCCGCCTCGCGCAGGAACGCGCCGCTCTCGTCCTCCGCCTCGCCGCGCGTGTCGGACGCGGTCACGACGAAGACCCGCACCGACCGCGGCGCCTCTTGCCTGTGCTCCTCGTGCCCCATGGCTTCCCTCTCTATATAACGGCGCCATGCTGGACAAGTTCGGCGTCGCCCGGGCGCTGCGGGAGATTGGGGCGCTGCTCGAGCTCGAGGGCGAGAACCCGTTCAAGGTGCGCGCCTACGAGAACGGCGCGCGCGCCGTCGAGGCGCTCGCGGAGGACCTCGGCGCGCTCGTCGCGGCGAACCGTCTCCTGGAGGTGAAGGGGATCGGGGACGCGCTCGCGCGGAAGATTGCCGACCTGCACGGGACCGGCACGACCGAGCTGCTCGACCGGCTGCGCGCGAAGCCACCCGCCCGGCACGCTCGAGCTGCTGCACGTCCCCGACCTCGGGCCGAAGAAGGCGGCGGCGCTCCAGGCCGCGCTCGGCATCCGCGGGCTGGCGGACCTCGAGCGGGCCTGCCTCGCCGGCCGGGTGCGCGCGGTGAAGGGGTTCGGCGAGCAGACCGAGGCGCGGATCCTCGAAGGCGTCCGGCGGCTCCGCGAGCGCGCCGCGGACCGGCGGTTCCTGCTCGCCGAGGTCCTCGCCGAGGCGGAGCGGATCCTCGCGGACCTGCGCGCCTCCCCGGCGGCGCTCCGCGTCGAGCTCGCCGGCTCGGCGCGCCGGATGCGGGAGACGGTCGCGCGACCTCGACCTCGTCGCCGCGTCGGGCGATCCCGGCGCGCTGCTCCGACCGGCTCGCCGCGTACCCGCTCGTCGCCGAGACGGTCGCGCGCGGCGACACGAAGACAACGGTCCGGCTCGCCTCCGGCCTGCCCGGTGGAGCTCGACGTGGTGCCGCCCCGAGGACTTCGCGACGGCCCTGCACCACCTCACCGGCGCGAAGGCGCACCACGCGAAGCTCCGCGGGATCGCGCGGGAGCGCGGCTACACGCTCGGGGAGTGCGGGCTGCACCGCGTCGCGCCCGGAGGCGACGCGGCGCCGGATCCGGCGCTGAAGGTCCCCATCGCGTGCGAGGAGGAGCTGTACCGCGCGCTCGGGCTCGCCCACGTCCCGCCCGAGCTTCGCGAGGACACCGGCGAGATCGAGGCCGCCCGCGACGGCTCGCTCCCCGCCGACCTCGATCCGGCTCGAGGACGTCCGCGGGTTCGTCCACTGCCACACCACCTGGTCCGACGGCCGGGCCTCGCTCGAGGAGATGGCCCGCGCCGCCGACGCGCTCGGCGCCGAGTACCTCACCGTCACGGATCACTCGCAGAGCGCCGGCTACGCCGGCGGCCTCGACCCGGACCGGCTTCGGCGGCAGTGGGACGAGATCGCGCGCGTCCAGGAGACGGTGAAGGTGCGGCTCCTGCGGGGGACCGAGTCCGACGTGCTCGAGGACGGCGCGCTCGACTACCCCGACGCGATCCTCGCGGAGCTCGACGTCGTCGTCGCGAGCGTCCACTCGCGGATGCGGATGGACGAGGAGGAGATGACCCGCCGACTGGTCCGCTGCATGAGCTTGCCCGTCTTCAAGATCTGGGGGCACGCCCTCGGGCGGCTCCTGCTCGACCGCGAGCCGTTCGCGTGCCGCGTCGAGGAGGTGCTCGACGCCCTCGCCTCGTCGCGCGGAGCGGTCGAGGTGAACGGTGATCCGAAGCGGCTCGAGCTCGAGCCGCGCTGGCTCCGGGCGGCGACGGCGCGGGGGATCCCGGTGGTCCTGTCGGTCGACGCGCACGCGGTCCGCGACCTCGGGTACCTGCGCTGGGCGGTCGCCGTCGCGCGGCGCGGCTGGGTTCGCCGGGGCGACGTCCTGAACACCCGCCCCGTCGACGAGTTCCGCCGGACGGTGCGGCCGCAGGCGTGAACGCGAGCGGCGGCCGCCCGCCCGTCTCCCTGCATGGCCGCTTGTCCCGGGCCCGCGCCGCGTCTACGCTCGCACGACCTTGAACACGAAGCTTCTCCGGTCGAAGCGGATCGCCGTCCTGAGCGTCCTGTCCGCGGCGTCCGGGATGCCGCTCGGGTGGGTCTACACGACGCTGCAGTTCTTCCTCGTCGCGCTCGGGATCCCGAAGTCCACCATCGGGCTCCTCTCGGGCGTGTCGTTCCCATGGGTGTTCAAGTTCCTCTGGTCGCCGCTCGTGGACCGCTACGCGCTGCCGTGGCCGGGCCGACGCCGGAGCTGGATCATCCTCGCGCAGCTCGCCCTGACGGGGACCTTCGGCGCGCTCGCCGCCTTCGCCTGGCGCGCGCTGCAGGCGAAGGCCGCCGGCGCGCCCCTGCCGAGCGCACCGATCGTCATCGGACTGCTCGCGGTCGCGATCGCGTTCCTGTCGGCCACCCAGGACATCGCCCTCGACGCCTACGCGGTCGAGGTGCTCCACAAGGACGAGCAGGGCCCCGTGTCCGGGCTGCGGATCCTCTTCTACCGGATCGGCATGCTCGTGGCGGGCGCGTTCGCCGTCTCCGCGAGCGACTGGGTGCCCTGGCCGGTGGTGTTCCTCGGGCTCGGCGCCGTGTTCGCCGGGTTCACCCTGCTCGTGCTCGCCGCGCCGGAGCCGGACCGCCCGGCCGCGCCGCCCCGTTCCCTTCGCCAGGCGGTGGTGGAGCCGCTCCGCTCGTACTTCGCCCGGCCGGACGCGCTCGCGATCGGGCTGTTCCTCGTCTTCTACAAGTTCGGGGACAACATGGGCGGGACGATGGTCAACCCGTTCCTGAAGGACCTCTGCTTCTCGAACGCCGAGGCGGGCGCCGCCATCAAGACCATCGGGACGGTGGCCACCATCTCCGGCTCGCTCGCCGGCGGGCTGCTCCTCGCGCGGATGGGGCTCGGCCGCGCCCTGTGGGTGTTCGGGTTCCTGCAGGCCGGCGCGAACATCGTCTACTCGGTGGCCGCGATGAGCCGCCACGCGCCGCTCGACATCTCGCAGTGCGCCCTGCTCCCGCCGCTCGACGCGGTGACGCGGCTCTGGACCTACGGCGCGATCGCCGCCGAGAACGCCGCGCAGGGCATGGCGACCGCGGCCCAGGCCGTGCTCCTGCTCCGCGTCTGCGACCGGCGCTACAGCGCGACCCAGTTCGCGCTGCTCTCGAGCCTGTTCGCGCTCGGGCGCTGGACTTCCGGACTCCCCTCCGGCGTCCTCGTCGAGCGCTTCGGGTATCCCGCGTTCTTCGCGGCGTGCGCGACGCTGATGGCCGTGCCGGGGTTCGTGTTCCTCCAGCGGATCGCGCCCTTCACCGGTCGTGAGGTGAACGTCGCGGCCGGCAGCGAGGAGCCTGCGGGATCTCCTTAGCGCGTTCCCTGGCGCGGCACGAGCGTCTCGATCCCGCCCACCCGCTCCTCCGCACGCATCGGGGCGATGCCGAAGTCGCGGAGCCAGCGGTCCGCCTGCCGTTCCTCGCCGGCGGGGCGGCAGATGCGCAGCGCCTCGCGAGGCCTCCCCCGCCAGTCGCGCGCGGTCGGCGTCGCGCGGTGGGTGAGCCCGTACACGCGGCGGGCGTCGGCGCGCTCGTGCTGCACGAGCGCCGCGTGCCAGACCGCGGGCCACACGGTCCAGTAGTCGCCCGCGAGGACGTCGCAGCGCGCGGCGAGCACGTCGGGCGTGAGCCGGCCCGCGGCGGCATCGAGGTCGGCTCGCACCCGCGCGAGCGAGGGTGCGCCGGCGACGGCGAGCGCGGCCGCAGGGACGAGCGCGAGCGCGGCGAGCCCCGCCGGGCGCGCGGTGCGCCGGAGCCGCGCCAGCGGCTCGGCGAGCAGGGCCGCCGCCGCGAGGTGCACGAGCAGGGCGGAGGGCGCGAGGTACCGCCAGTGGAAGGCGTTCTCCTGGACCCATCGCAGCGACCCCGCGAAGAGGGCGTAGACGAGCGCCGTGGCGAGCAGCGCGGCGACGCGGAGCAGCGCGCCGGGCAGGTGCGTGCGGAGCGGGGCGAGCGCCAGGAGCGCCGCGCCGGCCGCGGCCGCCGCCCAGAGAACCGCCGGCCACGCGCCCGCATCGCGCCAGGCGTTCGCGAAGAACGTGGTCCACGCCCCCGGGAGCGACGCGAGCGGCAGCGGTGCGACGTCGAGCCGCAGTGGCTCGTGCGCGAGGACCGGGTACAGCCGGAGGAAGATCTGCCCGGCGGCGAGGCCCACCGCGAGGAGCCCCGCGTCCCACGCCAGCCGGGCGCGCGCGCCCTTCCCGTCCCCCTCGAGCCGGTCGACCGCCGCGCGTGCGACCGCGAGGGCCAGGAGCAGGATGCCGGTCGCGGCGTTCACCCAGTGGGCCGCGATGACCAGCACGCCCCCAAAGACCACGAGCGGCCAGCGGCGGCGCCCGCTGCCGGCCGGCTCCGCGACGGCGAGCCCTCCCGCGCCGAGCGCGAGCGCGAGGCCATAGGGCTGGTCGAAGAGATACTCGAACAGCCACGGCACCGGCGCGGCGGCGAGGAGACCGGCCGCCGCCAGCATTCCCGCGAGCGGCCAGTCACGGCCGGCGAGCACGTGCCGCGCCAGGAGCACGACCGCGCCCAGCCCGGCGAGCGCGAGCAGGCCGCGCTGCACCAGGAGGTTCCAGAGCGGATCGCGGAACGGCAGCGCCAGGAGCGGGACGAGCATCCCGTAGCGCTCCTGGTCCCAGTAGAACGGGGTCCAGCGCTGGAGCGACACGAGCACCGGGACGATCGCGTCGCCGTGCTCGAGCCGGTGGAGGCCGCCGAGGTCGAGCAGCGCCGCGGCGAGCGCCAGCGCTGCGACGAGGACGGCGGTGCGATGGCGGGCCCAGAGCCCTCCGATCACCCTCGCTCCGCCCGCTCCTTCGCCTCTTGCGCGAGGGCGCGCACCGAGAAGCCCGGCGTCTGGGAGCACTCGTCCGTCGCGACCGTGGGGAACGGCCGCGCGCGGGCGCGCATCTCCTCGAGCTTCTCGGGCGAGATCGACGGCGAGCCGCGGCGCAGCCATGGGTCGTTCTGGTAGGAGACGGGCGGTCCCCGGAGCAGCCGCTTCTCGTCCCAGATCTGCGCGGACCGCTCGTATGACGGCGGCGCGTGCTCGCCGGTGTCCATGCGGATGGCGTCCTTGGGGCAGGCCTCGACGCAGAAGCCGCAGACGATGCAGCGGAGCTCGTCGATGACGAACTTCGTCGGGTACTTCTCGATGGGGTCGTCCGCGTACTCGCCGGCCTCGATGTAGATGCACTGGGCCGGGCAGGCGGTCGCGCACATGTAGCAGGCGACGCAGCGGGGCCTGCCGTCCTCGCGCGGAACGAGCCGGTGCAGGCCGCGGTAGCCGGGCGGGTACTGCACGCTCTCCTCCGGGTACTGGAGCGTCGCCACCTCGTTGAAGCGCCGGTCGCGCGCGAGGATGTCCGGGTTCGCGTCGCGCGAGAAGAACAGGTTCTTGAAGAAGTGACGCGACGACGATCCGGATGCCCCGGAGGATCTCCGGGAAGTACATCCGCTCGCGCAGGTCCGGGGGCCGGTTGTCGACCTTGTAGGGCATGTTGTCAGTGTCCGGCGGCGGCGTGGGCTCCGTGCGCGCCGTGCTCCGGCTCCGGAGCGCGGCTCACAGCGGCGGTGATGGCACCGATGATCACGAGGATGGCGACCCCGATCCAGGCGAGGAGCTGGAGCGACGGGTCGATGAGGACCGCCGCGCCGGTGACGAAGACGTTCGCGAGCGCGACGGGGAGCAGGATCTTCCAGCAGAGCTTCTGGATCTGGTCGTAGCGGAAGCGCGGCAGCAGCCAGCGGATCATGAGCTGCAGCCACATGAGGACGATGATCTTCGCGAGGAAGACGCCGGCGCCGATCGCCGCGAACCACACGGGCTGGAGGTTCGCCTTGAGCCAGCCCTCGAAGAGGATCGGGTGCCAGCCGCCGAGGAAGACCGCCGTGGTCACCCCCGAGAGGATCACGATCTCGACGAACTCGGCGAGGAACATGAGGCCGAACTGCATGCCCGAGTACTCGACGAAGTAGCCGACGATCTCGCTCTCGCCCTCGGGCAGGTCGAACGGCGCGCGCTTCGTCTCGGCGAACGCGCTCGCGAAGAAGACCAGGAACCCGACCGGCTGGAGGAGGATGCCGAGCGCGGGCACCGGCCCGAACACCGACGCGCCCTGCGCGATCACCATCTCGTCGAGCCGGAGCGTCCGGTACGCGATCATCGTCCCGGCGAGGCCCAGCCCGAGCGAGACCTCGTAGCTGATCATCTGCGAGGCGGCCCGGACGCCGCCGAGGAGCGCGAACTTGTTGTTCGAGGCCCACCCGGCGAGCGAGGTGCCGTAGACCGCGAGCGAGGCGATGGCGAACAGGTAGAGGAGCCCGGCGTCGGGGGACGAGACCTGAAGGCGACGCCGAGCTGTCCGAGCGCGCCGTCGGCTGCGAGGATGGCACGGAGCGGAACCTCGGGCCGACCGGGATGATCGCGAACAGCGCGAGGATGGGGGCGAAGGAGAGCACCGGGGCGAGGTCGAACAGGAACTTCGTGCTGAGCGCCGGCTGGAAGCGCTCCTTCGTCAGCATCTTGATGGCGTCGGCGATGACGAAGGGGATGCCGCCGAGGGCCGAGCCGAAGACGCGGATCCGGTTCGCGCCGATCCGGTTCTGGATGAGCGCCGACCACTTCCGCTCGGCCACGCTGAGGAGCGTCCCCGAGATCATCACGAAGACGAGCATCAGCGTCAGGATGTTCGCGATCGCCGCGCCCCACGCAGGCGGCGCGCCGAGCTTCGTCGCGAACACCCACGCGAGCCCGCCTGCCGCCAGGTAGAACGCGTACGACAGACCGACGAGCCCGGCGAGGAGCGCGACGAGGACGATGATCATTCCCACCAGACGGGTCACATTGCCCTCCCTCTACGACGTCCGCGTCATCACGCGCCGGTAGTCCTCGCCCGTCTCCGCCGGGAGGCGGTCGCGGTTGCCCGCCAGGCGCCCGTCGACGGTCCCCGCCGCGAGCGGCACGATCCCGAACCGCTTGCCCGCCGAGGGGAGGCTGTCCCACTGGAAGTCCCCGAGGGCGCCGCCGAGCTTCGGCCCGAGCGCCGCGAAGACCTCGCGGCCGCTCGCGAACCGCTGCCCCAGCCCGAGCTCCTGCCGATCCCGGCGGCGAGCGCCCAGTGCGGGCGAGCCTCGCCGCGGGGGAAGTAGGCCAGCTCGAACCGCTGCGCCCGCCCCTCGAAGTTGACGAAGGTCCCGTCCGTCTCGGAGTGCGGCGCGGCGGGCAGGAGCACCGTCGCGTGGTGCGCGAGGGGGGCGTCGTTCGTCGCCTGGACGACCAGGTCCTCCGCCCCCTGCGACCCGCGCCGTCGCGACCGCGTCCGGCATCTCGGCGCCCACCGCCCAGACGCCGTTCACCTTGCCGCTCGCCACGGCCGCGGCCGAGCTCGGCGAAGGGCCTCACCGCGAGGCCGAACGCCTGCGCGACGAGCTCGAGCCCCTTGCGGTTCGGGTTCTCGTCGGCCCGCTTCAGGAAGTCGTCCTGCCAGCCGTCGGCGCGGCCGCCCACGTAGACCTCGGGGACGCCCGAGCGCCTCCTTCGCCACCGTCGCGGCGGCGAGCAGGTCCTCGAGCGAGGCCACCGGCGAGAGGAGCACGCCGAGCGTCCCCGCCTTGGCGTGCCGGTCGAGCGCCTTCGCGGCCTGCTCGACGGCGCTGGCGCGGCCCACCACGCTGCCCTGCGCGCCCCGACCCTGGCGCGGCTCGAGCACGCGGCCCTGGTTGAGCGCCTTGTAGGAGAGCCGCCCGTCGTCGCACATCCACTCCTGGTTGACCGCGTCGTTCTCGCGGGGCCGGTAGCGGTAGGTGACGTCGTTCAGGTAGTCGAGGAACATGTTGCAGCCGCGCGCGCAGCCGGTGCAGATGGAGCGGGCGGAGGACATGAACCAGACGCGGCCGCGGAAGCGGAAGTCGGTGGAGGTGAGCGCGCCGACCGGGCAGATGTCGACCACGTTGCCGGAGTACTTGGAGTCGAGCGGCTGCCCGGGGAACGTGGTGATGAAGCTCTCGTTGCCGCGCTCGGCGACGCCGAGCTGCGGCGCCTTCGCGACCTCGCGCATGAAGCGGACGCAGCGCGTGCAGAGGATGCAGCGCTCCTGGTCGATGACGACGAGCGGCCCGAGCGGGACGCGCTTGCCCTTCGGACCTTCGGGCACGTCGAGGCGCGACGGCTGCCGGTCGTACTTCATGTAGTAGTCCTGCAGCTTGCACTCGCCGGCCTGGTCGCAGATGGGGCAGTCGACCGGGTGGTTGAGCAGCAGGAACTCGAGCACGGCGCGCTGCTGGTCCTTCACGCGCGGCGTGTCGGTCTTGACGGTGATCGCCCTCGGCCACCGTCATCTGGCACGCCGGGCATGAGCTTGCCCATCGGCGCGTTCGACATCTCCACGAGGCACATGCGGCAGTTGGCCGCGATGGAGAGCCGCTTGTGGTAGCAGTAGTAGGGGATCTCGATCCCGACCGACTTCGCCGCCTCGATGACGGTCGTGCCGGGCTTCACCACGACCTCGCGCCGTCGATGGTGGCGGTGACGAAGCCGGGGTTCTTCGGCGGCGGAGGCGGCGGCGGCCCGGCGCGGCTTCGGCGGCGGCGGCGGCGGCGGGCTTTTCTCTTCGGCCATCTCTCGCTCCGGCTCGCTGGGGCGGCGGGCTACTGCTCGACCTCGCCGCCGATCAAGTTGATGCTGTCGTAGATGGGGATCAGGTCGGCGAAGAGCCGGCCCCGCGTCATGAACGGCAGCGCGGAGAGCATCGGCCAGACCGGGGCGCGCAGGCCGATCTTGTAGGGCCGGCCGCCGCCGTCGGAGACGAGGTAGAAGCCGAGCTCGCCGTTCGGCGCCTCGGTGTACGAGTAGGCCTCGCCGGCAGGGACCTTGATCCCTTCCATGATCTGCTTGAAGTGCGCCATGACGCCCTCGATCGTCCCGTAGACCACGGGCTTCGGCGGCAGCACGTAGCGGAAGTCCTGGACGATGATCTCGCCCGGCTCGATCTGCTCGAAGCACTGGCGCACGATCCGGTCGGACTGCTGCAGCTCCTCGATCCGGATCAGGTAGCGGTCGAAGGTGTCGCCGTTCGTGCCGACCGGGACGTCGAAGTCGAGCCGGTCGTAGACCAGGTAGGGCGCGGCCTTGCGGACGTCGTACGGCTCGCCGGACGCGCGCAGGCACGGCCCCGTGAAGCCGTAGTCGATCGCGTCCTCGCGCGAGATCGCGCCGACGCCCGCGGGTGCGGTCGAGGAAGATGCGGTTGCGGTTGAGGAGCGAGTCGATCTCCTCGCGGATCTCCGCGACGCGATCGAGCGTCTGGAGCGTCTTCTCGATCCAGCCCTCCGGCAGGTCGCGCGCGACGCCGCCGATGCGGCAGTAGTTCGAGGTGAGCCGCGCGCCGCAGAGCTCGGTGAGCCGGTCCCAGACGAGATCGCGCGCCTCGACCGCGAAGATGACGACCGTCATCGCGCCGAGCTCGAGGCCGGTCGCGCCGACCAGGGTCAGGTGATCGCAGATGCGGTGCAGCTCGGAGGTGATGACGCGCAGGTACTTGGCGCGCTCGGGGACGTCGAGCCTGCAGAGCTTCTCGACCGCGAGCGCGTACCCGACGTTGTTCACGATCGACGAGACGTAGTTCAGGCGATCCGTGTACGGGAACACCTGCGTCCAGGTGACGTTCTCGCAGCTCTTCTCGAAGCCGCGGTGGAGGAACCCGATCTCGATCTTCGCGTCGGTGACCGTCTCGCCGTCGAGCTCGACGATCATCTTGGTCACGCCATGCATCGCCGGGTGCGACGGACCCATGTTGATGACCATGCGCTTCGTCGGCATCGGCGCGTCGAGGGGACCGAGCACGTCGTGCGCGGGGAGGCCGGAGCCCGCCTTCGGCTGCCCGGCCCCGGCGCTGGCGTCGGGGGGGACCGCCCTCGGGTCGATTCCTCGCGTTCCGTTCGTGTGGCTCGCCATGGAGCAACGCCTCCGACGCGTTCGGGCTAGTCGCGCGTCGCGGGACCGGGCCCGCGGAAGATGTCCTTGATCTCGCGCTCCGGGACGAGCGGCTGCCGGCCGCGGAGCGGGTAGTCCTTGCGGAGCGGGTGGCCGACGAACTCCTCGTACATGAAGAGCCGCCGCGGATCCGGATGGCCTGCGAACCGGATGCCGTACATGTCGAGGCAGTAGCGCTCGAACCAGTCGGCGCCGCGCCACACCGGCGTGACGGTCGGGATCTCGCAGTCCTGCTCCGGCACCTTCACGCGCAGCCGGATCCGCTCGTTCGTCGTCGTCGCGTACAGGTTGTAGACGACCTCGAAGCGCGGCTCCTGCCCGAGGTAGTCGACCGCCGTGATGTACGGCGCCATGTCGAAGCCGGCGCTCCTGCTTCAGGAACCGGCAGACCTCGGCGATGCGCTCCTTCTTCACGAAGGCGCAGTCGTCGCCGCCGACGCCGACGTACGGGTCGTACACGGCCTCGGGGAAGCGCTCGACGAGCGCGTCGATCACGGCCTTGGACATGGTCGTCCCCTCGCTAGCGGTCGCCGGAGCCCTGCCCGAGCACGGGCATCGGCGCATGGTCCATGAGCTTGTGCGGCTGGTCCTGGATCTTCTGCTGCAGCAGCATGATCCCGTCGAGCACCTGCTCCGGCCGCGGCGGGCAGCCCGGGATGTAGACGTCGACCGGGATGATGCGGTCGATGCCCTGCACGGTGGCGTAGTTGTCGTAGAAGCCGCCGGAGGAGGCGCAGACGC
The DNA here is from genome assembly GCA_963721145.1 of uncultured delta proteobacterium. Taxonomy (GTDB): domain Bacteria; phylum Myxococcota; class Myxococcia; order Myxococcales; family Anaeromyxobacteraceae; genus Anaeromyxobacter. The sequence goes on from CAVRIC010000003.1 coordinate 787,123, forward strand.
CGAAGGCCATCACCCACTTCGGCTCGGCCATCTGCTCGTAGATGCGCCGGAGGATCGGCGCCTGCTTGCAGTTGATCGTGCCCGACGACCATCAGCAGGTCGGCCTGGCGCGGCGAGAAGCGCGGCAGCGCGGCGCCGAAGCGGTCGAGGTCGTAGCGGGCCAGCGGCACGGCTCATGTACTCCATGCCGCAGCAGGCGGTGACGAAGGGGTACTGGAAGAGCGAGTACTTCCGCGCCCAGCCGAGCCCCTTGGAGACGAGCGTCTGCAGCCAGCTCAGCGCCTCGTCGCGGCGCGTCGCGATGGCCGGGACCGTGTCGAGATCCGCGAGATCGGAATCCATCACGCGCTCCAGTCGAGGACGCCCTTCTTCCAGACGTAGACGAGGCCGACGACCAGGGTGGCGGCGAAGATGCCCATCGACACGAAGCCCGCCCAGCCCAGGCCCGCGAGCCCTCGCTCGGCAGGAGCAGGACCGCCCACGGGTAGAGGAAGATCGCCTCGATGTCGAAGACGATGAAGAGGAGCGCGACGACGTAGAACTTCACGCCGAAGCGATCCCGCGCCGAGCCGATCGGCGTCGACCCGCACTCGAACGGAGCGCTCTTCACCGGGCTGGAGCGCCGGGGTCCGAGCAGGCCGGCGATCGCCAGCATGACGACCGCCAGCACGCCGCGACAGCAGCAGGACCACGCCGATCGGGAAGTAGCTCTGCAGGGGGGTCATATGTGGGTAGGGGTCGGGCTTTGGGTAGGCCCTTAAGTGCCTGCGCCACAGGCCAATTCGTCAACGGCATTCCGCCCCTTGACTTCAGGGGGACCTTGGGTACGACTGCGCCGCCTCTTTTCCTAGTTTTGGCGACCGGATAGGTCCATAAAAGGATCCACGATATGGGTTTCGAGTTCGGCGCTGTCCTGGTCTTCGCGATCGTCGCCGTCGGCTTCGCTCTCGGTGGGATCACCGCTCTCCCGGCTGGTCGGTCCGCGCATCCCCAACGCCGAGAAGGCGACCATCTACGAGTGCGGCGAGCGGCCCATCGGGGCCGCCTGGTTCAACTTCAACCCGCGCTTCTACCTGGTCGCCCTGGTCTTCGTGATCTTCGAGGTGGACATCGCGCTGACCTTCCCGGTCGTCGTCGGTCTTCCGCGACTGGGCGGAGGCCGAGCGCCGACGTTCGCCTGGGTCGCCTTCGCCGAGCTCTTCCTCTTCATCGCCGATCCTGGTGGTCGGGCTGGTCTGGGTCTGGGCGCACGGGCGATCTGGAGTGGGTGAAGAACGCTGACGGCGCGTCGACCAGGCGCCCGAGCCGGGCGTCCGACACGCGGCGGCGCGCGGCCTAGCCGCGGCTCGCGCGTCCGTCCGACGAGGAGAACACGATGGCGGCACAGAAGCATGGACTCCGGAGATCGGCGGCGACGTCACCCTCGTTCCACACCAGCCAGCTCGACAAGCTCATCAACCTGGCCCGCGCGAACTCGCTCTGGTACCTGCTCTTCGGCCTCGCCTGCTGCGGCATCGAGCTGATGCAGACCGGCGGCCCGCGCGCCGACCTCGAGCGCTTCGGCGCGGTCCCGCGCGCCACGCCCGCGCCAGGCCGACTTCATGATCGTGGCCGGCACGCTCACCTACAAGATGGCCGAGCGGCGCGAAGCTCCTCTACGACCAGATGTCCGAGCCCAAGTACGTCATCTCGATGGGCTCGCTGCGCCAACTGCGGCGGCCTCTTCCAGCTCGCGTACTCGGTCTGCAAGGGCGTCGACAAGGTCATCCCGGTCGACGTCTACGTGCCCGGGCTGCCCGCCGCGCCCCGAGGCGCTCACCGAGGGGCTCCTCCGGCTCCAGGAGATGGTCGAAACGAGCGGTGGCCGACAAGCGACGAGCGCCGCCCGCCGCGCGGTCGCCTAGCAGCCGCTGGCGGCCGAACGACGCGCTGCAGTGCCGCGGACGGGGCGAGGTCGCGCGAGCGACCGCTCGCCCCGACGCATCAGGGACGAATGACGACCAGCGAGATCCACGAGCGGCTCAAGGCGCGCTTCGGCGACGCCGTCGGGCCGCTCTCCGAGCCCAAGGTCGACCCTTCGCTGTCGGTGAAGGCGACGCGGCTCGTCGAGATCTGCGCGCTTCCTCAAGACGACGCCGGGCTCGAGTTCGACTTCCTCGAGGACCTGACCGCGCGTCGACTGGCCGAAGCGAGAACGTCATCGAGGTCGTCTACCACCTCTTCTCGCTACACGCACCGGCACGCGCTTCGTGCTCAAGGTCGAGCGCCGACCGCGCCGACCCGGTCGGTCGCCGACGCGTCGAGGGCGTCTGGAAGGCGGCCGAACTGGCTCGAGCGCGAGGTCTTCGACCTGTTCGGCGTCGACCTTCACCGGCCACCCCGACCTGCGCCGCATCATGCTGCCCGACGACTGGGTCGGGCCACCCGCTGCGCAAGGACTACCAGGAGGCGGGCGGCTACCACGGCATCCCGAACGTCCGCGAGAACCCGCTCGTCGAGCTGAAGCGGCTCGACGACGCGCACGCCAAGGCGGCCGAAGGCTGCGCCGGCCGCTCCGCAGCCCGCCGCGAAGGCCTGAGGAGAACGTCATGGAGAAGCTCATCCTCCGCCGCGTGGACCGGGACAACGAGGAGATGATCCTCAACATCGGTCCGCAGCACCCGTCCACCCACGGCGTGCTCAACTTCATCGTCGAGACCGACGGCGAGGTGATGCAGCAAGGCCGATCCCCGACGTCGGCTACCTGCACCGCTCGCATCGAGAAGATCGGCGAGATGGTCGGCTACCACGGGCTTCATGCCGTACACCGACCGCGTCGACTACGTCGCCGCGATGTTCGCGAACGAGGGCTACGCGATGGCGGTGCGAGAAGCTCCTCGGGCATCGAGGTGCCCGCCGCGCGCCCAGTACCTGCCGCGCCATCTCGCTGCGAGCTGAACCGCATCGCCAGCCACCTCGTCGTCGGTCGGCACGATGGCCATGGACATCGGCGCCTTCACGCCGTTCGTGCACGCGCTCCGCGAGCGCGAGACCATCAACGACCTCATCGAGGCGCTCTGCGGCGCGCGGCTCACCTACAACTACCACCGCATCGGCGGCGTCGCCTTCGACATGCCCGAGGGCTGGCGCGACAAGGTGCTCGCACTTCCTCGACCACTTCGACCCGTTCCTCGACGAGTTCGACCGGCTCATCTCCTTCAACGAGATCTACATCGAAGCGGCTCGCCAACGTGGCGGTCATCTCCGCGCGACGAGGCCATCGACTACGGCCTCGTCGGGCCCGAACCTGCGCGGCTCGGGCGTCGACTGGGACCTGCGCACGCGACGCTGCCGTACGGCGCCTACCCGGACTTCGAGTTCGACGTCCCGGTCGGCAAGGGCCGCGTTCGGCACGGTCGGCGACTGCTTCGACCGCTACTACGTGCGCATGCCTCGAGATGGCGCGAGTCGCTCGACGCATCGTCCGCCAGGCGCTCGAGAAGATCCCCGAGGGCGACATCATGGCGAAGGTGCCGCGCAAGCATCAAGCCCGAGGCGGGCGAGGCGCTACTCGCGCGTCGAGTCGCGCCCGCGGCGAGATGGCCTACTACGTGGTCTCCGACGGCACCGACGAAGGCGCTACCGCGTCCGCGCCCGCACCGGCTCCTTCACGGCGATGGGGATCATCGAGGACATCTCGCCCGGGCCTGATGATCGCCGACCTCGTCGCCCTCATCGCCTCCCTCGACGTCGTCGCCCCGGAGATCGACCGCTGATCGCGAATCCCAGCTCCCACGCCGTACGCCCGAAGCTCAGCCGCGCGCTCGCTCGTCGGCGCTGATCGCTCGGCGTCGCGGTCGGGCTTCCCGCGCGCTCTTCGGCGGCATCCTCGTGCTGTCGCCGCTCACCAAGCCCGAGCTGATCGGCGACGCGTTCATCCGCGAGAGGCTCGGCCACGATCCGGCCACCTGGGCCGGCACCGCGCGTGGGCTCTACGCGGGCGGCCTCGTCGTGGCCTGGCCCTCGTCCTCCTCACCTTCGGCGCCATCGTCGTCCGGCATCACCGTCTGGTGGGAGCTGCGGGTCGCCGCCCGCATGCAGAGCCGCATCGGCTCCAACCGCGTCGGCGCCGGCGGCTTCCTCCAGTGGATCGCCGACGCGGTGAAGCTCCTCTTCAAGGAGGACCTCATCCCGGCCGAGGCCGACCACGCTGCTCTTCCGCGTCGCGCCCTACTTCGTCTTGGCCGGCTTCGCGCTCACCTTCGTGGCGCTGCCCTTCGGCGAGAGCCTCATCGTCGCCGACCTGAACGTCGGCATCTTCTACATGATCGCGGTCACCGCGCTGGTGGTGGTGGGCATCCTGCTCGCCGGCTGGTCCTCCAACTCCAAGTGGGCGCTCTTCGGCGGCATGCGCGTCCGCCGCCCAGGTCGATCAGCTACGAGATCCCGGCCGGCCTCGCGATCATGGTCCCGGTGCTGATGGCCGGCACGCTCTCGATGCAGGGGATCATCCGCGCCCAGGGCGGCCTGGCCCTGGCAGTGGTTCGTCTTCACGAACCCGGCCGCGCTTCGTCGCCTTCTTCATCTTCTTCATCGCCGCAGCTCGCCGAGGGCAACCGCACGCCGTTCGACCTCCCCGAGGCCGAGTCCGAGCTCGTCGCCGGCTACCTCTCCGAGTACTCGGGCTTCCGCTTCGCCCTCTTCTTCCTCGTCGAGTTCGGGCAACCTCTGGGTCATGGCGCGATCGCCACCACGCTCTTCCTCGGCGGCTGGCAGGTCCCCGGCGTCGGCCCCGAGGTCTTCGCGGCGGCGCGCGGCGCGGGCGCCCTCCCCGGCGCTCGGCTGGTGGGGCGCTGCAGGTCGTCTCGATGGCGGTCTTCGCGGTGAAGACGCTCGTCGGTCGCTCAACGTCATCATCTGGATCCGCTGGACGCTGCCGCGCATCCGCGTCGACCAGATGATGACCCTCTGCTGGAAGTACCTGGTGCCGGCTCGCGCTTCGTCGCGTTCGTCTGCGACGCTGCTCTGGCAGATCGCTCGTCGCGCTGGGTCCCGCTGCGTCGCGTCCGTCGACCGGCGTCGTCGCTCACCGTCGCGGCCGCCTGTCGTCACCTGCGCTCTTCCTCCGGCAGACGCAGGCGAACATCTCGGCTCGCCGGCGACCGCGTCGACCTCACCAACTGGTAACCGGAGCCGGAACGACCATGCCCACCACCGTCCGCGAGTACATCGGCAACATCAAGGACACCGTCGATGTCCTTCTGGCACGGCCTGTCGATCACCCTCTCGCACCTCGCTCCGGCGCCCGATCACGGTCCAGTACCCGGACCGCACGCCGCTGCCGGTGCGGGACATGCTGCCGCCGCGCTACCGCGGCTTCCTCGAGGTGGACATCGACGATCTGCACCGGCTGCCAGGCCTGCGAGCGCGCCTGCCCCATCGGCTGCATCCAGATCGACGCTCGAGAAGGACCCGACGAACCCGAAGCAGCGCGTGGTCACGCAGTTCGACATCGACGAGGCCAAGTGCATGTTCTGCGGCCTCTGCGTCGAGCCCTGCCCCACCGGCGCCATCCAGCACACGCGCGAGTTCGAGGCGTCGCAGCGCGACATCCGCAACCTGGTCTTCCGCTGGGCCGACCCGCTGAGCGCCCGTTCCCGGTCTACAAGGTCGACAAGGGCGCGGAGTACTACCCGCGCGCGCCGCTCGGCTCGCTCGTCCGCGCGCAGCTCGAGTCGCGTCCGCTGGGACGCGCCCGGCCCCGACGTTCCTGCCGCCCGAGCCGCCGAAGCCCCCTGCCCCGGCCGCCGCGAAGCCGACGCCGGCCGCGCGACGGCGCTGCTGCCGCCGCTCCGACCGCGGCCGCTGCGGCTGCCGCCCACCGCCGCGCCCGCTGCCCGCGACCACGACCTCGGCACCGCCGCCCCGGCGCCAAGCCGGCCACGCCCGAGACCGAAGTGAGGCCCGAACGATGAAACTGAACGCAGGCAGACTCGTCGCTCTGGTTCATCGCGACGCTCCTCGTCGTCGTCTTCGTCGCGTACATGGTGCCGCAGGTCATCCAGCCCGCCTGGCGCCGCCATCCGCGCCCGCGGACCGGCGGGCACTCGCCGGACGTCCTCTTCTACGTCGATCGCCGCGCTCACCGTCGCCGGCGCGGCCGGCGTGGCGCTCTCGCGCAACATCCTCTACTCGGCGCTCGGGCTGCTCGTGGCGCTGCTCGGCGCGGCGGTCGCTCTACGTCTTCCTCTCCGCCGACTTCGTCGCCGTCGACCCAGCTGCTCATCTACATCGGCGGCGTCCTCGTGCTGATCCTCTTCGCGGTGATGCTGACCAACCGGATCACCGAGGTGAACGTCTCCAACACGAGCTTCGGGCTGGGCTCGGCGGCGCGCTGCTCTTCGTCGTCGATCGCGCCGGTGCTCCTCGCGGTGGTCGCGTTCGACGCCCTGGGCCGACGCACGCGCCGGCCGCGCTCGCGCCGACCACGGCCGCCATCGGCGACGCGCTTCCTCACGCACGTGGCTGCTCCCGTTCGAGGTCGCCTCGCTCGTGCTGCTCGCGACCCTCATCGGCGCGGTCGTCATCGCCCGCAAGGAGATCAAGGCCGACTGACGGCCGGAGAACGCCATGATCCCGACCCTCTCCCACTTCCTCGTCGTCGGCGCGCTGCTCTTCGCGCTCGGCCTCGTCACGGTGCTCACCCGGCGCAACGCGGTCGGCGTCCTGATGGGCGTCGAGCTGATCCTCAACGGCGCCAACATCAACTTCGTCGCCTTCAACCACTACGTGACCGGCGGCGTCTGCCGGCCAGGTCTTCGCCCTCTTCGTCATCGTGCTGGCGGCGGCCGAGGCCGCGGTCGGCCTGGCCATCGTCCTGGCCATCTTCCAGACCTTCAAGACCATCGACGTCCGCGCTCGCGGACCTGATGCGAGAGTGACGATGGAACACGCCAACGTCGAAGTCGTCGAGCACGCCGCCGCCCTCGGGCGGCTCGCCGTGCACCACGTCTCGTACCTCTGGCTCATCCCGCTCTTCCCGGTCATCGGCGCGGCCATCAACGCGCTCGTTCGGCTGCGCAGCTCCAGCGGCTCTTCGGGCAAGAAGGTCGATCCACCGGCATCGCCATCGGCGCGATGATGCTCGTCGTTCGCGGCGGCGCTGCGTCGCCTTCGCCCAGCTGCTCGCGCTCCCGGCCGAGGAGCGGTTCCTCCAGAACACCCTCTGGAACATGCTCACCGCCGGGCGGCTCACGGTCGACCTCGGCCTTCGCGCTCGATCCGCTCTCGATGATGATGGTGCTCATCATCACCTTCATCGGCACGCTCATCCACGTCTTCTCGATCGGCTACATGGCCGACGAGCCCGTCCTACTGGCGCTTCTTCGCGTACCTGAACCTCTTCGTCTTCGCGATGCTGCTGCTGGTCATGGGCGACAACTTCGTGGTGATGTTCTTCGGCTGGGAGGGCGTCGGCCTCGCCTCCTACCTGCTCATCGGCTTCTGGTACACGGACACCGGAGAAGGCCGCCGGCCGGCATGAAGGCCTTCGTCGTCAACCGCTTCGGCGACTTCGGCTTCATCGCTCGGGCTCTTCCTGCTCTTCTGGGGGCTGGGCGGCGCCTGGCAGCCGCGCGCCGGGCGCCGTCCGCAACGCTCGACTACGTCCCGAAGGCCGAGCTGAACGCCGACCGCGGCCGCCGCGAACGCCGTCGCAGTCCGACGCGCTCGCGCCGCCGCGTCGACGGGCGTCGAAGGTCGGCCCGACGCTGAACTTCCGCGAGCTGCGCGACCAGGTCGTCGATCGAGGCGACCGGGGTCAAGCGAGCACCTCCGCCACCAGAAGGTCTGGGGCATCCCGCTGCTGACGCTCGTCGGCATGCTGCTGTTCGTCGGCGCCATGGGCAAGAGCGCGCAGCTCCCGCTCTACGTCTGGCTGCCCGACGCCATGGCCGGCCCGACGCCGGTCTCGGCCCTCATCCACGCCGCCACCATGGTCACCGCCGGCGTCTACATGGTGGCGCGGCTCAACTTCCTCTTCGCGCTCGTCGCCCAGCGGCGATGGGCTGGGTCGCCGCTCGTCGGCGCGCTCACCGCGCTCTTCGCCGCCACCATCGGCTTCTTCCAGTACGACATCAAGAAGGTGCTGGCCTACTCGACGGTGTCGCAGCTCGGCTTCATGTTCATCGGCGTCGGCGTCGGCGCCTACTGGGCCGGCGTCTACCACCTGCTCACCCACGCCTTCTTCAAGGCCTGCCTCTTCCTCGGCTCGGGCTCGGTGATCCTCGGCTGCCACCACGAGCAGGACATGCGGAAGATGGGCGGGCTGAAGAAGCTACATGCCGATCACCGCGCTGGACCTACCTCGTCGCCTGCTGCGCCATCGCCGGCTTCCCCTTCGCGAGCGGCTTCTTCTCGAAGGACGAGATCCTCTGGAAGGCCTTCACCTCCGAGCACCTGGCGCTCTTCGGGCACCCGACGCCGTGGCTCGGCCGGCTCATCTACGTGCTCGGCATCGTCGCCGCGACCGGGACCAGCTTCTACATGTTCCGCAGCGTACTACATGACCTTCACCGGCGAGTACCGCGGGGGCACGGGCCATCACGACGAGCACGACGAGGATCCGCACGCCGCGAAGGCGACCGCGATGTCGGCCGCGTCGGTGGCGATCGCATGCGTCGGACGGCGCGGTCCACGCGGACGGCCACGCGCACGGACACGCGGCGCCGGCCCACGACGCCGGGCACGGCCACGACGACCCGCACGCCGCGCACGATGACGACGCCCACGGCGGGCACCACGGCGGGGCGCCGCACGAGTCGCCCTGGTCGATCACCCTCGGTCCTCGTCGCTCCTCGCGCTCGGCTCCTTCGCTACGCTGTTCCTCGGCATCCCGATGGCTCTGGACGCACAAGGCGCCGCTCCTCGAGCACTGGCTCGAGCCGGCGCTGCCCGCGACGGTCGCCGTTCGCCGACGCCAGCCGCACTGGATGGAGCTCGCGTTCCAGGGCATCGGCGTTCGTCGCCGGCGCGGTCGGCTGGGTCTTCGCGCTGGTCCTCTACAAGGACGCGAAGAGCCGACGTCCCGGCGACAGCTCAAGGCCCGCTTCGCGCCGGCCTGGACGGTCGTCTACAACAAGTACTACGTGGACGAGCTCTACGCAGGCGACGGTGATCCGGCTCGTCGCTCTGGACCGCCCGCCGTTCAGCTGGTTCGACGGCCACGTCATCGACGGCGCTCGTGAACCTCGCCGGCGCGGTGGGCCGGTTCCTCGGCCGCATCGACGGCGCCATCGACCAAGTACCTCGTCGACGGCGCCGTGAACGCCGTCGGCGAACGCCACGCTGCGGCGTCGGCCGGTCGCTCCGCACGCCTCCAGACCGGCCGCATCCAGACCTACCTCTACGGCGCGCTCGGGGGCGCGCTCGTGGTCGTCGTCCTCAACTTCCTCATCCGGTAGCCTCGAAGGAGCGTCGAATGTTCTTCAACCAAGGGAACGTCCTCAGCTGGGCCACCTTCTTCCCGCTCATCGGCTCGGGCATCATCGTCGCGCTGCTGGCGGTGAAGTCCTTCGCCAACCTGTCGAAGAAGACGGTCGACGAGGCCTCGCGCTGGATCGCGCTCGTCACCAGCGGCCTCTCCCTCGTCGCCGCGATCGCGGCCTGGCAGATGTTCGACGGCGGCAGGTCGGGGGTCCAGCTCCAGCAGCACTTCGTCTGGATCCGCGCGTTCAACATCGAGTACTTCGTCGGCGTCGACGGGCTCTCCATCTCGATGGTGCTCCTCTCCGGGCTCGTCTCCTTCGTCGCCACCATCGCCTCGATGCCCTGGTGGTCCGGAGCGAAGGACCGCGAGATGGCCGGGATGGACGAGGACGGCCACGACGACCCGCACCACCCAAGCACTTCTCGGTGCGGAAGGTGCCCGGCTACATGGTCATGCTGCTGCTCCTGCAGACCGGCATGATGGGCACCTTCGTCGCCCTCGACATCTTCCTCTTCTACGTCTTCTGGGAGGTCATGCTCCTGCCGATGTACTTCCTCATCGGCATCTGGGGCGGGCCGCGCAAGGAGTACGCGGCGATCAAGTTCTTCCTCTACACCCTGGCCGGCTCGGTGCTGATGCTGCTGGCGATCATCGCCCTCTACTACAACAGCGCGCCGTCCACGCTCGTCGACGGCACGCGAACGGTCCACACCTTCAACCTCATCGAGCTGGCGCGCCAGGGCCACGCCGGCGTGTTCGCGGAGCGCCGCGCCGCCATCCTCGGCCTCGCCTTCGCCAAGGTCGTCTTCGTCGGCGCTCTTCATCGGGTTCGCCATCAAGATCCCGATGTTCCCGTTCCACACCTGGTTGCCCGACGCCCACGTCGAGGCCCCGACGCCCGATCTCGGTCATCCTGGCCGGCGTCCTCCTGAAGATGGGCACTACGGCATCCTGCGCTTCAACTTCGGCGATCCTGCCGGACGCCACGCATGTGGGCGGCCGACGCGATCGCCGTCTTCGGCGTCATCAACATCGTCTACGCGCGCCTTCGTGTGCCTGGCGCAGAAGGACCTCAAGAAGCTCATCGCCTACTCGTCGGTCATCGCACATGGGCTTCTCGCCTGCTCGGCATGGCGGCCTTCACCCCGCCGGGCATCTCCGGCGCGGTCTTCCAGATGTTCACCCACGGCATCATCAGCCCGATGCTCTTCCTCATCGTCGGCGTGATCTACGACCGCGCCCACCACCGCGAGATCGCGAGCTTCGGCGGCCTGGCCCAGGAGCTGCCCGAGTACTCCGGCCATCATGGGGCTCGCCTTCTTCGCCTCGCTCGGCCTGCCCGGCCTCGCCGGCTTCATCTCCGAGTTCTGGTGTTCTCGGGCGCGTTCCCGGTCTTCACGACCTTCACCATCATCTCGGCGATCGGCGTCATCATCACCGCGGCCTACTACCTGTGGACCATCCAGCGGATGTTCCTGGGCAAGCTCAACCCCAACTACAAGGGCTTCCCCGACCTGAACTGGCGCGAGCGGCTCACGCTCTACCCGCTCGGCGTCATCGCCATCGTCCTCGGCTTCTACCCGCAGGCGATCCTCGGGTCGATCAACTCGACCCTGCACGTGCTCATCCAGAACCTCCGGCCGCTGTAGGCCGGGAGCGAGCCTGCGATGGAATCCTCGTCCCTCTCGTCAACGAAAACCTGCGCTCCGCGCTCTGGTTCCAGCCCGAGCTGGCGCTCACGTTCGGGACCCTGTTCCTGCTCGTGCTCGACCTCTTCTGGCGCAAGAGCGCTGCGCGCGTCGCGCTCCTCGCCACCGGCGCCCTCGGCGGTGCTCGGTGTCGCGGCCGCGCTCCTGGCGCGGCAGCCGGACGACGCCCAGTCGCTCTTCAACGGGATGCTCGCGAACGACGCGTTCGCGATCTTCTTCAAGTGGCTCTTCCTCGCGGCGCGGCGCGCTCACCGTGCTCGTCGCCGCGCAGGGCGAAGGACTTTCCGCCCGCCCGCATCGGCGAGTTCTACGCGCTGCTCATGGCGATCGTGCTCGGCATGTTCCTGATGGCGAGCGCGACCGACCTGCTCATGGTCTACCTCTCCATCGAGCTCGTCTCGATGGTGAGCTACGTCCTCGCCGGCTTCCGGAAGGGCGACCGGAAGGCGGCGGAGGGCTCGCTGAAGTACGTCATCTACGGCGGCGTGGCCTCGGGGGTCATGCTCTTCGGCATGAGCTACCTGTACGGCCTCACCGGGACGACGAACCTGCACGAGCTCGGCATCCGCATCCAGGCGATCCACGCGGTGGGGCCGTCGCTCGCTGCGACCCGGATGGCGCTCGTCGTCGCGATCGTCTTCGTCACCGCGGGCATCGGCTACAAGGTCGCCGCGGTGCCGTGGCACATGTGGTGCCCCGACGTGTACGAGGGCGCGCCCACCCCGTTCACGGCGTTCCTCTCGGTCGGCCCGAAGGCCGCGGGCTTCGCCCTCGCGCTGCGGTTCTTCCACTCCGCGCTCGCCGGCCCCGGCAGCGGGCCGGCCGGGTTCGCCGACGCGCTCGCCGGAATCCCGTGGCCGGCGGTGGTCGGGGTCGTCTCCGCGGTCACGATGACGCTCGGCAACCTCACCGCGCTCGGGCAGACGAATCTCAAGCGGCTGCTCGCGTACTCGTCCATCGCGCACGCGGGCTACACGCTCATGGGCCTCTCCGCGGTCTCCGGCCGCGGCATCCAGGCCGTCATGATCTACATGCTCGTCTACCTCGTCATGAACGTGGGCGCGTTCATCGTCGTGATCCTCGTCGCCGAGGCGACCGGGTCCGAGTCGATCCTCGACTACAAGGGGCTCGCGCGGCGCCACCCGCTCGCGGCGGTCACGTTCGCGATCTTCCTCTTCTCGTTGACCGGCCTCCCGCCGTTCGCGGGGTTCGCGGGCAAGTGGTACCTGTTCTACGCGGTCTTCGAGCGGATCGGCGGGCCGGGCGGCGGCTGGTACGCGGTGCTCGCCCTCATCGGCGCGCTCAACACGGCGGTCTCGCTCTACTACTACATGCGGATCGTGCGGGCGATGTTCATCGACCTGCCCTACGTCGAAGACCCCGCCCCCATCCGGCCGCGCATCGGATACCAGCTCATGCTCGGCGCCGCGTCGGCGTTCATCCTGGTGTTCGGGATCTGGTGGTCGCCCATGATCCAGTGGACCCAGGCGTCGCTGCAGATCTTCCGCGGATAGGCCCCTAGCTAGGGCGCCCCCTCTGATGATTCGTCACTTCCCTCGGGGTACGGACCGCGGGAACGCTCTCGAGGGAGCATTCCCCTCCGGGCGCTGGCCGGGGAGGCCCCTCGGCCGTGCTCGGCGACGGACGAATGCGCCGACCGGCGGCGCTGGGTCGAAGGGGCCTTGAAGCGCAGGGGCCGGGCACTTCCGTGCGTGCCAACGTCGCGCGCGGGAAGGATTCCGTGCTGGGGTGACGGATCTGGCGCGCCGTTGTCACGCAAAGTGCAGGCCCGGCTGAAGTACTGACGACCGACCATGTAGTGACTGGCTCGCCAACGGCAAACCCCTCCATCCCGGTCCGACTTCAACCGGCGGCACACGGTGCACCCCCGCATCGGCGAGCTGTCTCATTCGACCATTCGCGGTCAGAGCCGCATGAGCCGTTGTCCGTCGACGGGCCGCATTCGTATCCACGAGGTTGTCGCGCACCGACTTCGTCGCGACCCTCCCGGTCGTCATCGCGGTCACCGTCTCTGGACAGCTACGTCGATGCCGGGCGAGGCGCCCGGTATGTTCGCCGGCGGCTACTGGGTCTTCACCTCCACGAGCGCACCGCGCAGCGGCTGGTAAGTCGTTCCGTCGCGCCAGAGCGCATACAGGATCCCGGCGAGCTTCCGCGCGAGCGCGATCGTTGCGATCTTGCCGCCACGCCGGCGCGCGATCCCAAGCGCCCACTGGCACATCGGATCCTCTGGCCGCGTGCGCATCGCGGCCCACGCGGCTTGCACCAGCACCCACCGCAGCGCGGCTGGCCCGGCCTTCGTGATCGAGGTGATTCGGCGTCGATCCGAGCTCGAGTCCTCGCCAGGCGCGAGGCCCAGGTACGACTCGACCTGGTGCGCACTCGCGAAGCGGTCCACCCGGTCGATCGCAGCCACGAAGCGCGTTGCGGTGACCTTCGCCACACCCGGCACCGTCATCAGCCGAACGCAGAGCGGGTTCTGCTCGGCCCACTCGCTCACGTCGAGTGTCGCGGACACCGCCGCTTGGTGCAGATACGCCAGCGTCTCTAGTTGCCTCTCGAGATGCCGTGGGACTGGCTCGCCCATCTCCTCGTATCGCTTCCGAACGCGCGCTCCGAGCGTCGCCGCGGTGCAGCCGGGCAGCTTCTTCAGGTTCTGCCGAAGGTATCCGCGGACTGAGTTCACCAGGCCCGTCCTTGACGACACCAGGACATCTCGCATCGCGCAGAGCGACTTCGCTTCCCGCGACCATTGCGAGGGCACATGCACCGACGGCAAGTCCACGCGGCAGGAGACTTCGCTGAGCACCTGGGCGTCGCGCCGATCCGTCTTCGTCTTCCGCGCCCCGACTCCGAGCGATCTGACTAGCGATGCCGGGACCACCCGGACCTCGTGCCCGCACTGCAGCGCGATGTCCGCGATCGCGAACGCCTCGGCGCAGGTCTCCATGATGACGCGCGACTTCGGTCGCTCCAGCGTCTCCCGCAACCGCGCCGTCGCGACCCTCGCTTCGGTGAGGATCTTCCCGTCCTCCGCCCGGATGCAGATCTGCGATTCCCTTCCGCCGAGATCGATCGCAACATGCTCCATGACTGGCCTCCTCCTCGTGCGCCTCGAGCGCGTGTACGAGTGACGAGCGACATTTCGCTACGTCGGGAGGACGGAGGCCAGTCACTTCATCGGTTCTTGTCCGTCCGCAGCGCACCGATGATCGGGGCGGTGCCGACGCCTACGCTCAGCCGAGGGACCTCCCCTGCTCGCGCGCCCGGACGGACGTACGTGTTCCGGCGCACCGGCATTGGTCACGCCGGGCCGGCGCCCGACCACGCCGCTCCGCCCGCCGGGGGCGCGCGGACGGGAGGGCCCTCACCGCGCGCAGGCGTCGGAGACGTCCCGATCATCGGTGCGCTGCGGACGAATACGCAACAAAGTACCTTGGCCGCCTCGCACTTTGCGTGACGACGCCGCGCAGCAACCCCGCCGCCGCGCACGATCGACTTCCTGGCGCGACGTCGGCACGCACGGAAGTGCGCGGCATCTGCGTTTCTGCGTCCTTGCGGCAGTACGGCGCCCGGTCGCGCATTCGTCCGTCGCCGAGCACGGGCAGGGCCCTCCCGTCCCAGCCCCCGGTGCGGGACCGCGATCTGGCGCACAGCGCGGCGCGCAAAATGTCGTGACGAATCATCAGAGGGCGCCCCCTAAGGCCGGCGCGCCTCGAGGCGCACGAGGTCCTCGGCGGGCATCGTCACGTCGCCGAGCTTACGGTCCGGCGCGACGTTCGCGCCGTGGTAGTCGGACCCTGCCGTCGGCACGAGCCCCAGCTCGTCGGCGATGCGGAGGTACTTCTCGCGCTGGGACGGTACGTGATCGACGTGGTGCACCTCGAGCCCCTCCACGCCGATGGCGCGGAGCCGCGCGAGATCGTGGCGCTCGAGCTTCGATACGCCGGGGTGGGCGACCGTGGCCGTCCCGCCCGCCCCTCGCACGAGCCGCACCGCGTCTTCCGCCTCGAGGCGGTAGCGCTGAACGTAGGCCGGGCGCCCCTCGCCGAGGAAGCGGTCGAAAGCTTCCTTCACGGTGGCGACCGTGCCGGCCTCGACCATGGCGCGCGCCACGTGCGGCCGCCCGATGGTCTTGCCGCCGCTCCACTTCTCGATGTCCTCGACGCGGATGCGGATGCCGAGGCCCGCCAGCTTGCGGACGATCTCCTCCATGCGGATGCGCCGGCGCCCTGCGAGGAAATCCTCGAAATCCCGCATCGCCACGTGGCTCGGATCGATGAAGTGGCCGAGGACGTGGATCTCCTTCGAGTCGAGGAACGTGGATAGCTCGATCCCCGGGACGAGGCGGATGCCGTGCGCATCCGCCGCCGCGCGTGCGTCGGCGAGCCCGGCGACCGTGTCATGGTCGCAGAGGGCCCACACGCCGATCCCGGCTGCGCGCGCGCGCGCACCCACTTCCGCGGCAGGGAGCTCCCCGTCCGAGGCGAGGCTGTGCGTGTGGAGATCGATTCTCGCGTCGGTCATACCGGCGTCGCCCATGATCCGCCTACCTCGACCGTGCTAACATAGCCACATGCAGCACGTCCTCCGGATCTCGCGAAAAATCGATTACGGCCTGCGGGCGATGATCTACCTGTCCTCGATCTCGCAGGACTCCGTCGTGCCGTTCCGCGAGATCGCCCGCCAGATGGACGTGCCCGAGGACTTCCTCGCGAAGATCCTTAAGACGCTCGTCGACCAGGGGCTCGTCCGATCGACGCGCGGCCCGCACGGCGGCTACGCGCTCGCGCGCTCCCCTTCCGCCATCAGCTTCCTCGACGTGATCGAGGCGGTGGAGGGCCCGGTGGCGCTCAACGTGTGCCTCGACGGCGAGGACGCCTGCGGCCACTCGACCGCGTGCACGATGGTCTCGGTGTGGCGGCTCGGCCAGGAGCGGATGCTCGACGTCTACCGGCAGGCGAAGCTCTCCGAGCTCGCCTTCAAGCCCGCCGACGACGGCCAGATCGGCCTCGTCCAGCTGTCGCTCCAGGCGGCGGCGCGCACGCCCAGCATCTGAGGGGCGACGTCCCCCGTCCTCCCCGAAGTCGAAGTCGAGGACCAGGTCGAGGTCGAGGACCACGTCCACGTCCAGGTCCACGACCACGTTGCTCGTTGACGCCGTGCATTCCGGCGACTAACGTCCGCCGCCGCCATGGCACAGTCCCCCAAGGTCCTCCGCAAGCGCTACCTGTCACGTCCCCCGGTGGAGCCGATGCGGCTCCGCCCCGGCATGACCGTCGAGGACCTGGTCGACGTCTACCGGCGCGCCGGCGCGTTCAACGGCGGCCGGCTCGCCGAGGGATGCGACCTCTTCGGCCGGATGATCGACTCCGGCGCCACGGTGGCGCTCACCGTGACGGGCGCGATGGCGCCGGCCGGCATGGGCGGCGCGATCCAGGCGATGATCGAGGCGGGGTTCGTGGACCTCGTCATCGCCACGGGCGCGAACCTGTACCACGACCTGCACTTCGCGCTGAAGCTGCCGGTCGTGCAGGGCCACTTCCACGTCGACGACCGCGAGCTCTACCGCGCCGGCATCGAGCGCATCTACGACGTCTTCATCACCGAGGACTCGCTCCTCGACACCGACGCTTTCGTGCGCGAGGCGCTCGAGAAGGCGCCCGCCGCGCTGCGCGGCCACATCTCGACGCCGCAGCTTCACCACTACCTCGGGCACCTCGTCCTGCAGCATTCGCCGCTCCCCGACAAGAGCTGGGTCGCGACCGCCGCGCGCTACGACGTCCCCATCTTCACCTCGTCGCCGGGGGACTCGTCCATCGGCATGAACGTCGCCGCGATGAAGCTGCGCGGCGGCGAGACGACGATCGACCCCGACCTCGACGTGCTCCAGTCCACCGCCATCGTCTACGACGCGGACGTGAACGGCGTCGTCATCCTCGGCGGCGGCTCGCCCAAGAACTTCTACCTCCAGACCCAGCCCACCCTCTGGCAGATCCTCGACCTGAACCGCGGGGGCCACGAGTACGTGCTGCAGATCTCGACCGACTCGCCGCAGTGGGGCGGACTCTCGGGCGCGACGCCGTCCGAGGCGATCAGCTGGGGCAAGGTCCAGGCGAACATGATGAAGAACCACGTCGTGGTCTACTCGGACGCGACGGTGGCGGCCCCGCTCGTCTTCGCCTACGCGCTCTCCACCCGGAAGCGGCGCAAGCAGAAGCGGCTGTACCGCCGGCTCCCCGAGCTGTACGACGCGCTCCGCCGCGCGCACGCCAAGCGCCACCCGGGATCGGGGGCGATGCCCGAGCTCAAGCAGGGAGCAAAGACCAAGCCGCGCCGCTGATCGGCCCGGCCCTCGGCCCGGCGACCGGGCGCTCCTCGTGCTCCTCGGGTTGCCGCGGAACCCCCGCGGGATGACCGTGTCGGTGTGAGGACGCCTCCGCGCCCGGACGAGAGCCTCTCGATCACCCCCCGACAGATCTCGGAGCGCCTGTCGCGCTTCGTCGTGGGGCAGGATCGCGCGAAGCGAGCGCTCGCGGTGGCCGCCTACAACCACCTGAAGCGCACCGCGTTCCGCCGCGGGCGCCGTCCATCCGCGACGCTGCGCAAGTCGAACGTCCTCCTCGTCGGCCCCACCGGCTGCGGCAAGACCCACCTCGCGCGCAACCTCGCCCAGATCCTGGACGTTCCGTTCCACGTCGCGGACGCGACCGAGTTCACCGAGGCCGGATACTACGGCAAGGACGTCGAGGTCATGATCGCCGAGCTGCTCTCGCACGCCGGCCACTCGGTCGAGCAGGCGCAGCGCGGGATCGTGTTCATCGACGAGATCGACAAGATCGCCCGGCGCTCGCAGGGTCACCGCGCCGGCGTGGGGGCGCGCGACATCGGGGGCGAGGGAGTGCAGCAAGCGCTCCTCAAGATCCTCGAGGGGCGGGAGATCCTCGTCCCCCTCAACCTCGCGCAGCACTGGCAGCGCCACGACGCCGTGACGATCGACACCACCGACATCCTCTTCCTGTGCGCCGGGACGTTCACCGACGTCTTCGCCTACTCCGCCGAGGGGCGGCTGGTCGGGTTCGGCGCGCGCGAGGGGACCGCCCGGCGCGCGGCGCGGCGCGTGCGCCAGAAGGACCTGCTCGAGTACGGGATGCTCGCCGAGTTCCTGGGGCGGCTCCCGGTGGTGGTCCAGCTCGACGAGCTCGGTCCGGAGGAGCTCCTCGAGGTGCTCACCGGCCCGCCCGACGCGGTGGTGCGGGAGATGAAGGACGTGCTCGCCTCGGACGGCGTCGAGGTCGCGTTCACCGACGGCGGGCTCCGCGAGATCGTGCGCTACGCCATCGAGCGCGGCGCGGGCGCCCGCGGCCTGCGCGCCATCGTCGAGGAGACCGTGTCCGACCTCCTCTTCGAGGCGCCGGAGCGGCGCGGGACGCGGGTGTCGATCGATGCGCCGTTCGTGCGGCGGCGGATGGAGCGCTTCGACCCGCAGCTACTGCGCGAGTGACGGCGGTGCGCGCCCGGCGAGGCGCTCGACGAGCGCCTTCAGCTCCGGGTCCTCGAGCACGCGCGCGGCGCGCGCCGGGTCGAGCGGCGCCCCGGCCGGGCCCTCGAGCACGCCCACCCGCTCGAGCAGCCGCGCGCTGTCCGGATCGCGCCCGAGCCGCCCGGCGGCGCGCGCGCGCTTCGCCGCATCGAGGGCGCGCTCGAGCGCGCGCGTCGCGTTCGGGTCGATCCGCGCGATGAGGTTGTGCTCGCGGGCCAGCGCGGCGAAGTCGCTCCCCCGGGCGCGGGTGGCGATCACCCGGGGCGCCAGGTCGCCGGCCAGGGCGACGGCGGACAGGAGCGTCCACGCGGTCAGCGCGCCCTTCGCGCCCCCCAGGATGGCGCCGCAGGCGCGGTCGGCGGGCCCGCGCACGACGCGCGCCACGCCTGTGCCGCGCAGGATCGCCGCGCCGACGAGCGAGCAGAGCGCGAACGCCCCCGCGAACAGGATCACCGGCGCGACGAGCCGGGCGGCATGGGAGAGGGTGCGCGAGAGCCCCTCCGCCACGTGAGGCCCGAAGGTGCGCGCCGCGAGGATCCCGATGCCGACCGCGGCGAGCGAGACGACCTGCCTGAGCGCCCCGGACACCGCGCCGAGGAGCGCCGCGACGGCGAGGAGCGCCAGTACGGCGAGGTCGAGGGTCAAGCGATCACTTGATGCGGAACTGGTCGCCCTTCGCGCGGCCCTGCTCGAGCTGCTTCTCGATGGCCGCGAGCTGCTCCTTGAACCGGGCGTTGCTCGGCTCGTACATGAGCGCGCTCTTCAGCGACCGCTGCGCGGCGTCCCAGCGCTGCGCCTGGATCTCCATCAGCGCTGCCGCGTAGAACTTCCGGCCGTTGGGCGTCGTGCCCATCTGCTCCTCGAGCTTCTTCTTCTGCTCTTCCTTGACTTGCACCTCGTCCGCCTCGGTGAACCGGAGCTTCTTGGTGCGGTCGGGCCCGTTCACGTCCTGGAGGTACTTCGCGCGCTTCTTGTCGTCGCGCAGGATGGTGTACGCCTCGTTCACCCGCCGGTAGATCCGACCCACCAGGTCGCGAAACGCCGCGTCGGGAAACGCCGCGAAACGATCCGGGTGGTAGGCGCGCGACTCCCGGTAGTAGGCCGCCTTGATGTCGGCCGGCGTGGCGCCCTGCGGGATCTTCAGGATTCCGAAGTAGTCGAGCTGGTCGAGCGCGGCGGCGAGCGTCTCGACCTCCATGAGGAACTGCGGTTCCATCGTCACGCCGCGCGCGGGCCGCGCGCCAGCTCCATCTCCGACGTTGTGGTCGATCGCCGTCTCGATGTCGGCCTCGCTGAGGCCGGACGACAGGCTGATCGTGGTCGAGGTCTTCTGGCCCGGTCTCGAGGTCGGTGGCCGAGACGTTCACGATGCCGTTCGAGTCGATCTCGAAGGTGACCTGGATCTGCACCTCGCCGCGGTAGCCGATGCGGAACCCGGTGAACTCGAACTCGCCCAGGAGCTCGCATCCGTCGGCCGGTTCGACTCGCCCTGGTACACGCGGATCTTGACCCGGTCCTGGCCGTCGCGGCTGGTCGTGAAGGTCTTCGACTTCTCGATCGGGATCGGGGTGTTCTTCTCGATGATCTTCTCGGTGAAGCCGCCGACCGTCCCGACCCGCAGCGTGAGCGGCGTGACGTCGAGCAGGTAGCTCGCCTGGCCGTACTCCGCGGCGCTGCGTGTTGAGCAGCGCTGCCCCTGGATGGCGGCGCCGAGCGCCACGACCTCGTCCGGGTCGATGCCCGGTCATCGGGTCCTTCTGGAAGTAGTGGCGCACCGAGTTGCGGATGATGGGGAGGCGGGTCGGACCGCCGACGAGGATCACCGCGTCGACGTCGCCGGCGGTGAGCCGGGCCGACTGGAGCGCCTCGTCGCAGACCTTGAAGGTGCGCTGCACCAGGTCCATCACCATCCGGTTGAACTGATCCTGGGTCAGCTTCTGGGCCAGGTCGAGCACCTCGCCCTCGGGCGACTGGCAGATCCCCTGCACCAGGATGTCGGCCACGCCGTCCCGCCCCACCTCGATCTTGGCGCGCTCGCCCGCCTCCTTGAGCATCTGGAGGCAGAACTTGTTCTGGCGCAGGTCGAGGCCGTGCTTCGCGAGGAAGTCGTCGGCGAGCCACGTCATGATGCGGTCGTCGAAGTCGTCGCCGCCGAGGTAGGTGTCGCCGGCGGTCGAGAGCACCTCGAAGACGTCCTTGCCGATCTCGAGGATCGAGACGTCGAAGGTGCCGCCGCCCAGGTCGTAGACGCAGATCTTCTGCGAGATGTCCTTGCCGAAGCCGTAGGCGAGCGCCGCCGCGGTCGGCTCGTTGATGATGCGCAGCACCTCGAGCCCGGCGATCCGCCCGGCGTCCTTGGTCGCCTGCCGCTGGTTGTCGTTGAAGTAGGCGGGGCAGGTGACGACGGCCTTCGTCACCTGCACGCCCCAGCGCGGTCTCGGCGATCGCCTTCATCTCCTTCAGCACCAGCGCGGAGATCTCGGGGATCGCGAAGACCTTCTCCTTCACCTGGACGCGGACCGAGTTGTTCGGCCCCTCGACGATCCGGTACGGCATCACCGCCTGGGCCTTCTTCACCTCGTCGGAGAAGTAGAACCGGCCGATGAGCCGCTTCGCCGAGTAGACGGTGTTCTCGGCGTTCGTGATGATGTTCTTCTTGGCGTCGTTCCCGACGAGGACCGTGCCGTCGTCGAGGAAGGACACCACCGACGCGTGGGTCCGATCGCCCCACTCGTTCGGGAGCACCTGCGGGGCCTCGCCGGACGCGGTCACAGCCGCGACGGCGCTGTAGCTCGTTCCGAGGTCGATTCCGACGGCGATGTCGTCGCTCATGCGATGTAAGCCAGGCGTTTCGCCGGGTTAGCGCATCCTATCGGCGGGCAAGCAAGGCTGTCAAACGAAGGCTCGGGAGCCCGGTCGTTCGGAGGTGGATGTCCCGGCCCGTGCCGCGCGTTATTACTGTTGGGGGTGGCGAGGGTGCGTCGCCGCCACCGAGCCAGAGAGGGAACGTCATCATGGGTGCGCTCGTCGCGATCCTGCAGAGCGATCCGAACCTGCTCAGGTGCCAGGTGAAGCGCCTCGAGAAGCACGTGTCGCTCCGCGACGACGACCGGCTCCCCGACGCGTACGGGTTCGGCCACTACGGCGGCGGGAGCGTGCTGATCGGGAAGCGCCCCACCGGCGCGCCCCAGCCGCTCGCGCTGGGCGAGATCGTCGGCGCGGTGGACTCGGAGGCCCTCCTCGTCCACGCGCGGTACGCCACGATCGGGAACGCCAAGGACGAGAACACGCACCCGTTCCGGTTCCGGCGCTGGCTGTTCGCCCATGACGGGAGCATCGAGGCGTTCGACCGCGTGAAGCCGAAGCTGATCGCGGCGCTCCCGGACTTCCTGCGCCGGAACATCATGGGGGACACCGACTCCGAGCACGCGTTCATGCTGTTCCTGAAGGCGCTCAAGGATGGGAACCGCCTCGACGAGCTCGACCTCGATCCCGCCATGGCCGCCCGCGCCCTCGCCGGCACGGTGAGGCAGCTCGAGGCGTGGAGCCGCGAGGCCGGAGCGCAACGCCCCAGCCGGCTCAACTTCGTCGCGACGAACGGACGCATCATGGTGGCGAGCCGGCGGGGGGGCCCGCTCCAGTACGCGCTGCTCGAGGGGATCGTCCCGTGCGCGCTGCACGACATCGACCTCCAGACCCCGGAGAGCGACCCGCGCGTGCGGCCCCATCGGCGCGTCAAGGCCGTCGCGTTCGCGACCCGCCTCCTCGTCCAGAACGGGTTCATCGACGTCCCGGAGGGGAGCGTGGTGGCGGTGAGCCGGACCCTCCAGCTCTCGGTCTCGAGCGTGAACGGGCCGTAGCGGGCCCGCTCAGGCCCCGCCCCACGGGCGAGGCAGGAACAGCGCCTCCCACGTGGCGAGCGCGAACCGGTCGGTCATCCCCGAGAGCCAGTCGGTCGCGGCGCGCTCGACCGTCTCCCCCGGGCGAGGCGCCACGCTGAAGCGCGCGGCGAGGCGGGCCGGGTCCTCCAGGCACCAGCTCCACAGATCGCGAAGGATCCGCTGCGCCTTGACGAACTCGTCGTGCACGACGGGGTTCTCGTAGACGCGCATGTAGAGGAAGTCGCGGAGCGCGAGCAGCGCGCCGTGGACCTCGGGCGACATCTCGATGTGCCCGCCCCCGTCCACGTCGGAGCGCGAGATGACGTCGTGGATGAGCGTCCGGAAGCGGCCACTCCGATCGTCGCCGAGGACGCGGCGGATCTCCGGCGGGACGTCGCCCTCCGCGAACAGCCCGGCGCGCACCGCGTCGTCGAGATCGTGGTTCACGTACGCGACGATGTCCGCGATCCGGACGATCTCCGCCTCGAGCGTGAGCGCCTTCTGGCCGGTCCCGCCCAGGAGCACCTTCCCCCTGCCCTTCGAGTGCCGGAGGATCCCGTCGCGCACCTCCTCGGTGAGGTTCAGGCCGTTGCCCTCGTTCTCGAGAACCTCGACCACCCGCACCGACTGCACGACGTGGTGGAAGCCGCCGGGGACGACCTCCGCGAGGAGGCGCTCCCCGGCGTGGCCGAACGGGGTGTGCCCGAGGTCGTGGCCCATCACCATCGCCTCGACGAGCATCTCGTTCAGCCGCAGCGCCCGCGCGATGGAGCGGCCCACCTGCGCAACCTCCAGCGTGTGGGTGAGGCGGGTCCGGTAGTGATCGCCCCTGGGCGCGAGGAAGACCTGCGTCTTCCCGGCGAGCCGCCGGAACGCCTTCGAGTGGACGAGGCGGTCGCGGTCGCGCTGGAACGAGGGGCGCTCGTCGTCGGGCGCCTCGGGCCGGACGCGACCGCGCGACCGCGCCGAGCGCGCGGCGCGGGGGTGGAGCGTGCGCTCCTCCAGCTCCTCGAGCATCTCGCGGATCGTGCCGGCCATGGCGTCTCGCCCCCCTACCTATAGAAGCTCGCCTCCAGCGTGGCGATGAAGAGGTTCGAGAGGGCGTGGAAGACGATCGGCGCGGGGAGGCCGCCGGTCCGCTCCCGCAGCCAGCCGAAGAGGAGGCCCGGGAAGAAGGTGCCGAGCCGCCACGGCTGGAGCACGACGAGGTGACCGAGCGGCGAAGAGCGCCTGCGTCCAGAGAAACCCCGCCCCGAGCCGCGCGCCCAGGACCGTGACGCCGCGCTCCGGCGCGGTGCGCGCCCAGCTCGTCTGCACGAACCCGCGGTAGAACAGCTCTTCCGGCAGCGCCACGACCAGGAGCTGCACGAGCGCGAGGAGGAGGAACCGGTCCGGGAGACGGAAGGCGAACCGCGGCGCGCCGGCGTAGGGCGCGAGCCCGCGCGCGACGGCGGAGGGCAGCCGCACCAGCAGCTCCGCGTAGACGGCGAATCCCGCGGCGAACAGCGGGAACACGACCGCGCAGGCGAGGAGCGCCACCCCGGCGCCGCGTCCCCAGACGCGCCAGGTGCGCGGATCGCGCACGCCGTGCCAGGGCAGGCCGTACGACTCCCAGGACTCGCCCCGCGCGCGCAGCCGCGCGTCCGGGAGCGCGATGAAGAGAAACGCCGCGACGCCGGCGAGGTTTGCGGCGAGGAGGCCGGTGGGATCGACGAGCGAGAGGAGCTTCGCGACGGCGAGCCCCGCCACGGCGATCGCCCAGATCCGCACGAGCTCGCGCGCGTCGCGGGCCGGAGGTCGGGAGATGTGCGCGTCCGGAGGCACGTTTCCCGCATCGCACGCGCGGGACGGGGCGTCAACGTTCCGAACTCCGCGTGCTAATCTGGTCGTGTCCCAGGAGAGCATGACATGCCCCGCTCGCTTGCTCCGCGCCGTCGTGGCTTCGCCGCCCGCGTCATCACGCTGCTCGTCGCCCTCGGGGCGCTGCCGCTCATGGCACCGAGCTGCGGCGACACCGCCGAGGGCTACAAGGTCTTCGCGCGGAAGTCCCTCATCATCCCGATGGACGTCTGCTACCAGTGCACGCTCGAGAACGGGCTCAACACCCAGACGACGAGCTGCACGAAGACGAACTACGCGACCCCCGTCGCAACGGCGACGAACAGGTATCAGGGCCGGGCCTGCCCGCAGACGCTCGACAAGGGCGACGTCATGAAGGCGTACGGGCTCGCGTACCAGCTCATCCGGAACAAGGTCGCGGTGTACTGGATCATCGCGCCCGGCAAGACGCACCTCGACGACTACGATCTCACCGTCCAGTACGACGGCGGCTCACCGGTCCTCCTCTACGACTGGAACACCGGCGGACAGGCGGGTCCGCCCACCACCACGCCCGACCACCTCATCAACTACATGGGCGGCGCGTTCGTCGTCGACGGCTCGGACTACGACCGCGCGTCGGCGATCCTCCAGCGGTACAAGTCCTCGTTCGCGGACAAGCTCGACGGCACGCCCGGCGTGAACGTCCACGTCTCGAACGTCGCGCTCCGCGGGTACGCGAAGAAGACGATGGCGGGCGGCTGGGATGCCGGCGGCACCGTCCCGCCCAAGCTGGCGCTCCTCGACATCGGCTCGGGCAACCTCAACTCCACGGCGACGGCCGTGTCGAGCGCCAAGAACTCCGAGCCCGTGATCCAGGGCTACCTCGCCAAGGCGGGGATCGGCTCCGGGACCGCGGGCGGCACCGCCACCGGGACCCACGGTGAGATCTACGACCGGCTGACCATGGAGGACCTGCAGCCGTCCACGCCCGGCGGATCGCCGACCACGAGCCGCCTGTTCACGAACGGCTACGCGATCCTGTGGATCCCGCACTGGGTCGCGCCCGGGTCGTGCAGCGACTTCACGAGCAACACGAGCTGCTTTGCCTCGAAGTACACGAACGCCGTCATCGACCAGTCGCTGAAGACCATCGGCGCGTTCGTCGGAGCAGGGAACGACCTCTTCGCAGAGTGCGCCGGCCTCGGCAGCCTCGAGGGCGCGTTCCAGCGGGGCTCCACGTCCAATTACACCGTGGACTACGCCCAGGGCGCGAGCGACGGCTCGACCCGGTTCCAGACGCCGAGCGGCGTCCGCTACAACGAGCTGCCCAACAGCCCGTTCCCCTCCCCCGACTTCGACAGCTCCAGCCTCTCTTCTCCGCTGCTCCAGGTCGGCGACTTCCCGTTCGTCGCGTTCACGGGCGCGATCGAGGACTACCGGCCGCAGAACCCCGGCAGCTACCTCACGAGCCCGAACGTCGCGCGGCTCGTCAAGGCCAACAACGGCACGTCGAACACGAGCTTCGGGGACCCGTACGGCGCGTGGGACTTCTTCACCTACCGTCCGGCGGGCAACGGCAAGGGGACGATCGTCTACCTCGCGGGCCACAGCTACTCCGGCGTCCAGGGGGCATTCCAGGCGGCGGGCTCGCGCCTCGTCCTGAACACGCTCTTCAACCTCGGCGCGACCTGCACCGCCAGCGGCGTCGCGTGCAGCACCGGGCTGCCCGGGGTCTGCTCCGCGGGGACGTTCGTGTGCCAGAGCGGGCAGCCGGTCTGCGTCGCGAACGTGCAACCGGGGACGCGCGCCGAGATCTGCAACGGCCTCGA
This sequence comes from uncultured delta proteobacterium, assembly GCA_963721145.1. GTDB lineage: Bacteria > Myxococcota > Myxococcia > Myxococcales > Anaeromyxobacteraceae > Anaeromyxobacter. The sequence goes on from CAVRIC010000003.1 coordinate 813,393, forward strand.
CGACAACTGCAACGGCGAGGTGGACGAGGCGCTCCAGACCGAGTGCTACGAGCCACCATCCGGGTACGTGGATCCGGACGGGCGCAGCACGACCGACTTCTTCGCGTCGCGGAACGTCGGCGTCTGCCGCCCGGGCGTCTCGTCGTGCCAGCGGAACCCCGACGGCAGCTACGCGATGTCCGCATGCGTCGGGCAGGTCCTTCCGGTCGCGGAGACCTGCGACGGCCTCGACGACGACTGCAACGGGCTGGTGGACGAGAACCTGACGCAGGTCTGCTACGACGGCCCTGCCTACTCGCTCGACCCGGTCACCGGCAATCCGATGGGCGAGTGCCGGCGCGGCCAGCAGGCTTGCGACAACGGCTCATGGGGCACCTGCACCGGAGAGGTCCTGCCGACGTTCGAGCCGTGCGAGGCTGGCACCGCGCTCGACAGGAACTGTGACGGGACGCTCCCGGTCTGCACCTGCACCGACGGGCAGAACCAGACCTGCTTCAGCGGCCCGGGCACGCCGGGCGTCGGCACGTGCCGCTCGGGGACGCGGACCTGCAGCGGCAGCACGTGGGGCGAGTGCGACGGCGAGGTGGTCGCGCAGTTCACGCCCGAGCCGTGCACGACCCTCGCCGCGTACGACCCGACCTCGGACACGAACTGCGACAGCCAGACGACGCAGTGTCCCGAGTGCATCACGGGCGCGGTGGACAACACCTGCTACGGCGGGGACCCCGCCAAGGCCGGCGTCGGGCAGTGCAAGCGCGGCTCGCGGACGTGCGTCGCCGGGAAGTGGGGGCCGTGCGAGAACTGGGTGCCGCCGAGCGCGATCGAGTACTGCGACGGCATCGACAACACCTGCGACGGGCCCATCGACGAGAGCGCGGTCTGCCCCACGCGGTTCACCTGCCTGCGCGGGGTCTGCGTCCCCGACGCGTGCGGCGTCGAGGTGCCGCCCCCCGAGGGCTACGGCTGCGACCCGATCGGCGACGCCAATGGAGTGGTGATCTCGGCGGCGTGCGGCACGAGCCCGAGCCCTGGCTGCACCATCGGTTCCCTGTGCCAGTACGGCAGCTGCGTCGATCCGTGCCCCGCCGTCACCGACCCGGTTACCAACACGAGCGTCAGCCTCGTCTGCGGCGTCGGGACGGTGTGCGGCGGCGGCGCCTGCATCGGCGGCGGCTGCTACGAGACCGGCTGCGCGGCCGGCCAGCTCTGCCTCGAAAGCGTCTGCGTCGCAGACCCGTGCAGCGGCGTGCAGTGCCCGAGCGGCACCTTCTGCCGGCCGTCGGACAGTTCCCTCCAGGGGCGCGACTGCGTGCAGGCGTGCACGTTCGTGTCCTGCGCCGTCGGCCAGAAATGCGGGATCGACGGCTTCTGCGAGCCCGACCCTTGCGCCGGCAAGACCTGCAACCCAGGCCAGCGCTGCACCGGGGGGACCTGCGCGGCCGACCCGTGCCTCGGCAAGGGCTGCGCGCAAGGCCAGGTGTGCCAGGTGAGCGCAGGCCAGCCCGTCTGCATCGACGATCCCTGCACCGGGGTCGTCTGCCCGGTGGGCGTCTGCTCGGGAGGCCAGTGCTTCGCGACCGGGAACCTCACCGGCGCCGGGAGGATCGCGCCGGAGGAGGCGAGCCCCAAGGGCGGGTGCGGCTGCGGGTCCGGTGGCGCCGCAGCCCTGCCAGCGCTCCTCGCGCTCATCGCCGCGCCCCTCGTCCGGCGGCGCCGCCGAGGCGGTGGTGGCGGCCTCGGCCGAGGGGGAACGGCGCTGCTCGCGGTCGTCGCCCTCGCGCTCGTCGCCTCCGCGTGCAAGAAGAGCACGAAGGAGGAGTTCGATCCTGCCCTCTGCCAGCAGACCTGCGGCGAGCAGCGGTGCGTCGCCCTCGCCAGCGACCCGGGCCACTGCGGAGCGTGCGAGACCGTGTGCGGGAGCGGCGAGCAGTGCGTCGATGCGCACTGCGGCCCCGCGTCCGCCGTCGCGCCGTACATCCAGAGCCTGAGCCCGTCGTCGGGGACGAAGGATGATCCCGCGGTCAGCGTGGCGATCCTCGGCGAGCGGTTCCAGGCGGGCGCCACCGTCCGGATGACGACGCCGCTGGGGGCGCGGACCGTCTCCTGCCCTTCCACGCCCGGCGGCGATTGCCACTGGGTGACCGCCAGTCGGATCGACGTCGTGCTGGACCTCAGCGGCGCGCCGAGGGGCACTCCCTGGAACCTCCGGGTCGTGAACCCGGATCTCGTCATCTCGAACGCGGCCAGCTTCGGCGTGACCGTCCCCATCCCGACGATCTCCGCGCTCGTGCCGAACGAGGTCATCGCGGGCACCACGCAGACCATCGTCGTGCAGGGCACGGGCTTCACGAGCGGGAGCCAGTGCCGCCTCACCGGCACGAACTTCCAGGAGGTGGGGCTCGCGTCCGTGCTCGCCGCGCCCGATCTCCACTGCGTGGTGGACGCGTCGGCACTTCTCCCCGGCTCCTACCAGATCCACGTCCTGAGCGAGGATCTCGTCTCGTCCAACTCGGCCGCGCTCACCATCGTCCCCTCCGAGCCCATCGTCTTGTCGGTGACGCCCAACAGCGGAGCCGCGAGCACCATCGTCCCGCTCCTCTCCGTCACCGGCTCCCGCTTCGACCTGTCGAGCCGCGTGCTGTTCGACGACGCCGCCATCCCCCAGAGCACGATCTTCGACGATACCGGTCACCTCAGGGTGAACGACCTGATCCTGCCGGCGACCGGTGGATATCACACCGTCTCGGTGAGGAACGGCACGGGCCCCTCCGCCAAGACCTCGAACTCCGTCGCCTTCATGATCGATCAGGCCGCCGCGCAGATCAGCGGGTTCTCACCCTCGACGACGTACCAGGGCGAGACGTCGGTGACGCTGACGTTCACGGGGTCGGGGTTCCCGACCGACTCGATCGTCGAGCTCGAGCCCGCCGGCGCCACCAGCTTCATCTCGCTCAGCTCCGCGACCGCCGGCTGCGCGGGGACCTGCACGTCCGTGTCCGCGTCGTACAGCTTCGTCGGCGCCGCCGAGGGCTCCTGGTACGCGCGCATCCGCCTCGGCTCGGCGCCCACCGCCCCGACGTCCGCCCCGTGGCCGCTGCGGGTCCTCTCGAACCAGGCCATCCTCCGCGGTTACGCCGCCACCCCGGATCCGCAGCAGGCGGGCACGGTCGGGACCACCAAGAGCGGGCTCACCTTCCAGGTCGCGAACATCCGCGGCCCGGACTTCACGCAGGTGAAGGTCCTGATGCGGGGTCCGTCTCCCGCCACCACCCTCCAGCGCACGCTCGACCCGAGCCCGGATCCGACGCTCTCGTCCACCACGCTCGTCATCCCGGGGCCGACGGCGCTGTCGCTCGCCGGGATGGAGTCGGGCACGTACGCGTTCACGGTCCAGAACCCGAACGCGACCGAGTCGAACGCCCTCCCGTTCGCGGTGAACCCCGGCGCGCCGACGCTGGCGAGCGTGTGCACGACCGTGGGCTGCGCCGTGTCGGCGACCCAGAGCGACACCCCGATCAGCGTGAAGCTCACCGGAACGAACTTCGCGAAGCCCGACGTCAACGGCAACGGCTCGACCGTCATGGTCGCGGCCGACTTCATGCCCGGGTGGCCCGCCCCCGACCCGTGCGTCGCGGACACGAGCGTCACGTCGACGCAGTTCGAGCCCGCGCCGGCGACCACGCTGGTCGTGGTGAGCCCGACCGAGATCCAGGCGACGATCGACACGCGGGGGGCCTACGCCGCGCCCGGCGGGACGACCTACCGGGTCTCGGTCTGGAATCCAGGCGGCGCCGGGGGACCGCAGAAGTCCGGCTGCGGCACGACCGTCACGAGCCTGCCCGGGTTCACGATCCTGCCCTAAAGCTAGCCGCCCTTCCCGGCGAGCGCCTTCTCGACGAGGGCGACGGCCTGGGCCGGGTCGAACGGCTTCTTCAGGATCTCGTCCGCCCCGAGGCGCCGGTACATGTCGACCTCGCGGTCGCTGATCCGGGACGACATCAGGACGAGGAAGGTCTTCTTCCAGTGCGGGTGGGCCTTCACCAGCCGGCACACGTCCGCGCCGTTCAGCTTCGGCATGTACACGTCGAGGAGGAGGGCGTCCGGGTCGACCTGGGCCATGCGGCGGAAGACCTCCTCGCCGTCGCCCGCCGCCGTCACCGAGAACCCCGCCTCCTCGAAGGCGGTCTCGAGCGTGTCGAGCACCGCCTGCGAGTCATCCACCACGAGGACGGTCTTCCGCGCGCTCATTCATCGAGCGTTATACTCCAAGGCAGCCATGGACCGTGAGCCGGCGGTCGCGGGGCGTTTCTACGCCGACGATCCTCGGGCGCTCGCCCGGGAGCTGGACGGCTTCCTGGCCGCACCGGGAGAGCGGGTCGCGGCAGTGGGAGTCGTGGTTCCGCACGCCGGGTACGTTTACTCCGGCGCCATCGCCGGCGCGGTCTACGGCCGCGTCGCGGTTCCGAAGCAGGTGATCGTCCTCGGGCCGAACCACACCGGGCTCGGGCGACCCGCCGCACTGTGGCCCGCCGAAGACGGCTGGCGGACGCCCCTCGGGACGGTCCCGGTCGCGGCGGAGCTGACCGACGCGCTCTCGGCCGGTCCCGGGATCGAGCTCGACCGCGCCGCGCACGCCCGCGAGCACTCGCTCGAGGTTCAGCTCCCGTTCCTGCAGCGGGCCCGACCCGACGTGGAGATCGCGGCGCTCTGCCTGGGCGCGCTCGACGTGGACGAGTGCGAGGAGGTGGGGCGGACCGTCGCGGCGGCGGCGCGGGCGGCGGGCGCGCTCGTGGTCGCGTCCTCCGACATGAGCCACTACGTCTCCGCGGCGGAGGCGCGCGAGAAGGACGGGATCGCCATCGAGCGGATCCTCGCGCTCGATCCGGAGGGGCTCCACCGGACCGTCCGCCGCGAGCGCATCAGCATGTGCGGCGTGATCCCGGCGACGGTGATGCTCTTCGCGGCACGGCAGCTCGGCGCGACTCGGGCGGAGCTGGTCCGCTACGGGAGCTCCGGCGACGTGAACGGCGACACCCGGCACGTGGTCGGGTACGCCGGTCTCATCGTCACCTAGCGCCGGCGCCGCAGCAGCGCGAGGCCGGCGAGGAGGAGCGCGAGCATCCCGCCCCCGGTGCCGCTGCCGCACCCGCACCCGCCGGAGGGCTGCTCGTAGATGGCGCAGACGCCCGCGATGTCGTCTGGAGCGAGCGAGCGCTTCTCGAAATCGCCGGTGTTCGTCCCCTTCTCCATCGTCGGCCACGTTTCCATCGGATCGGCGGGGAGGTGGTCCCCAGGGTGCCCGAGACCGATGAAGTGGCCGCCCTCGTGCGTGACGGTGTTGCGGAGGTCCATACCGTAGCAGTCGCCTTGGCCGTAGGTGATGCAGGGCGACCCCGGCTGCGCGTCGTAGCAGGTGAAGTACCAGCCGTGACGTGGCGAGCTGCCGATGGTGCCGCCGGCGCCGTCCCAGCCGTTCACCTCGATGTCCGCGTCGATGATGCGCCCGGTCTCGGGGTCGTAGATGACGCTCGTCAGCGCGACGATGCCCCAGCCGCCCGGGCACGTCGTCGCGCCCGCCTGGCAGTTGTCCTCGAAGCAGTCGTAGATGCCGCCGCAGTCGAGGTCGGGGCTCGTGAAGCACGGATCGTTCTGCGCCTGCGGGTGCTGCGAGCACCAGCCGCGCCGGAAGACGACCAAGTTCTCGGACGGCCCGCCGGCGCCGGTCCCGATGTCGCCCGTGGTGCCACCGTAGACGAGCCGGAGGTTGGCGCAGGACTGCTCCCATGCGGCGAAGCTGGCCCGGACCGCGTCGAGCGTCGGGTCGCCGGCGGCTGTTGCCTGGCACGACGGCGCCGTGTTCGGCCAGTCGCGGTTCAGGTGCCACGGGATCGCCGGCACCGGCCACGCCAGCGCCTTCCCGGTCCCCGCCGCCGTGGTCCGGACGTACGCGGCGGCCGGCGCTGCGGCGAGCAGCGCCGCGAGCGCAACCGCGGTCCGGCGCGACGTCACCGCGCTTCCCTCACGCGCCGCTCGAGCTCCGCCACGGGCATCGCACCGACCGCCCGCTCTCCGGGCGCGATCGTGCGGGGCAGCACCTGGGCGTGCTCCAGCCCGGGCTGGGCCTGGGCGCCCTCGACGCGGTACTTCCCGAGCGCGTGTCCCATCACCCGCCAGGTCGCTCCGCGCCGCGCGAGGAAGACCACCACCTCCTCGCCTTCCTCGAACGTCGCGGCGGCGTCCACGAGCTGCGCGATCCGCCCGACGCGCCCCCCCGGCACGACCACGCGCACGACGGGTTCCGCCGCACCCTTCCACGTACCGTCGACCGCGATCTCGACCTCGGTCACGACGCGGCGCCCGTCCTGCGTCAGCCGCGAGGTAGCGGAGAGCACCTTCCCGCGCACGACGGCGTCGGACGAGCGCGCCGTCTCCTCGACGCTCGTCTCGACGAACGTCGACGCAGCCGCCGGGATCGCCGCGAGGAGGAGCAGGGACGCGAGGCTCCGGCGCATGCCGCGCAGTGTAGCTATGGTAGGTTCCGCCCGCCATGGACAAACCGCGCGTACGCTTCGCACCTTCCCCCACCGGCACCCTGCACGTCGGCGGCGCCCGCACCGCGCTGTTCAACTGGCTGTGGGCGCGCCGCCTGGGCGGCACGTTCATCCTGCGCGTCGAGGACACCGACCAGGACCGCTCCACGAAGGAGGCCGAGTCGGCCATCTTCGAGGGGCTGCGCTGGCTCGGGCTCGACTGGGACGAGGGGCCGGAGGTCGGGGGACCGCACGAGCCGTACTTCCAGATGGAGCGGCTCGACCTGTACGAGTCGCACGCGGAGAAGCTCATCGCCGAGGGCAAGGCGTACGCCTGCACGTGCACGCGCGAGGAGCTCGAGGCGGGGCGGAAGAAGGCCGAGGCCGAGAAGCGGCAGTACCGCTACCCGGGCACCTGCCGCGACAAGCCCTACGACCGGACGCGGCCGCACGTCATCCGGTTCCGGGTCCCGGAGCACGGCGCCACCGAGTGGGACGATCTCGTGAAGGGGCGGATCTCGACGCCGCACGACACGCTCCAGGACGAGGTGATCCTCCGGTCCGATCGGGTCCCGCTCTACAACTTCGGCGCGGTGGTGGACGACATCACCATGAAGGTGAACCTGGTCGGTCGCGGCGACGACCACGTGAACAACACCGCCCGCCAGATCCTCATGTACCGCGCGCTCGGGTACCCCGTGCCGCAGTTCGCGCACTTCCCGATGATCCTGGGCTCGGACAAGACCCGCCTCTCCAAGCGGCACGGCGCCACGAGCGTGACCGCGTACCGCGACATGGGCTACCTGCCCGAGGCGGTCGTGAACTACCTCGTCCGGCTCGGCTGGTCGCATGGCGACCAGGAGATCTTCACGCTCGACGAGCTCGTCCGGTTCTTCGACCTGAAGCAGGTCGGCCAGGCCGCAGCCGTGTTCAACCCGGAGAAGATGGCCTGGGTGAACCACGAGTGGCTGAAGAAGATCCCGGAGGACGAGCTGGCGCGGAAGGCGCTCCCGTTCTTCCGGGCCGCGGGGCTGCCCGCGGAGGACGACGCGAAGCTCCGCCACGTCGTGCGCGTCGCGCGCGAGCGCGCCAGGACCTTCGCCGAGTACGCGCAGCAGTTCCGGTACTTCTACGCCGCGCCCGCGCTCGACCCGAAGGCGAAGGACAAGTTCCTCACCAAGGACCACCGCCCCGTGCTCGAGGCGATCCGGGCGGGGATCTCGGCGCTCCCGGCGCTCGACACCGAGCCGCTCGAGAAGCTCTTCCAGGGTGAGGCCGAGAAGCGCGGGCTCGGCCTCGGCAAGATCGCGCAGCCCGTCCGCGTCGCGCTCACCGGCGGCACCGCGTCGCCCGGCATGTACGACGTCATCCAGATCCTCGGGAAGGACGAGACGCTGCGCCGGCTCGATGAGGCGATCCGGATCGCTGCGGGCGCGGCTACGCCCTGAAGCCGAGCAGCGGCGGGCCTTGACGCGCCACGGCGTCGCTGGTCGGATGGCGACATGCCCAACTCGTCCGGGGAGAGCCGGTCCGGCGCCCTCACGCGCGCCCAGGCGAGGCGCGTCTGGTCCGCGCTCGCCTTCTCGCTCGTCGCCGCGTCGGCAGCGTCGGCCACCGCGCCGGCCGTCCTCCACCAGCAGCCCGATCCGGCGCTCGCGAAGATCCTCCTCCCCTTCATCGCCCTGGTCACCGCGATGGACCTCGTGCTGGCGTACGCCGTCACGGGGTCGATCCGGAAGCGCGCCGTAGCCGGAAGCGGGCCGTCGCTCGCCGCGGTCGCCGGCACCCAGACGATCATCGCGTGCGGCCTCGCGTTCGGCGCCGCCCTCTTCGCCTGCGTCGGTCACTTCATCACCGGCGAGAGGCTGTTCCTCGTGCTCGTGCTCCCCAGCGCGGCGGTGTTCCTCCACTGGTTTCCCTCCGAGGCCCGCTGGGCGAGGCTCACGCCCGGCGCGGCCGGCACCGCGGCCCCGGCGCGGCGCCTGATGCGCGAATAGGCCCCCGCTCAGCCGCCGGCGGGCGCTTTCGGCTCCTGCTGCGAGAGGCAGTGGAGCGTGCCCAGCCCCCACACGAGGTCGAGGGCGTGGATCCCGACCACCGGTCGATCCCGGAACAGCTCGGCCAGGATCCCGAGCGCGATCCGGTCGCCGGGATCGTCGAAGGTCGGCACGAGCACCGCCGCGTTGCAGACGTAGAAGTTCGCGTAGCTCGCCGGGAGCCGCTGCCCGTCGAACACGACCGGGGCCGGCATGGGGAGGGACACGACCTCCGGCCGCGAGCCGTCCTGGAGCCGGGCCCCCTCGAGCCGCTCGCGGTTCTCCTCGAGCGGCCGGTGGTTCGCGTCGTTCGCGTTCGTCTCGCGGCAGAGCACGATCAGCCGCGGCGAGACGAACCGCGCGAGGTCGTCCACGTGCCCGTGGGTGTCGTCGCCCGCGATCCCCTTCCCGAGCCAGATGGTGGTCGTGCGCCCCGAGCGCCTCGCGGAACACCGCCTCGTAGTCCTCCCGGCCGAAGCCGGGGTTCCGCACCTGGACCTCGGGGTCGAGGAGGCACTCCTCCGTGGTGAGGATCGTCCCCTGCCCGTTCACGTCGATGGCCCCGCCCTCGAGCACGACCGGTCGGCCGTCGCGCGCGACCGGGAGCAGCGGCATCCCGAGCGCCTTCGCCGCGCGCTCCGCGAGCTTCACGTCGTTCTTCCAGTCGGGGTACTTCGCCCACGCGTTGAAGCGAAAGCGCGCGATCGACTTCTGGCCGTCCCGGAGCACGAAGATCGGCCCGGCGTCCCGCGTCCAGCCGCGATCGGTGCGGAACCGGAAGAGCTCGACGTTCTCGAGCGAGACCCCGGCGCGGCCGAGCACCTTGCGGACCTTGGCCTCGTGCGCTGCGTCGTTGACGAGCGAGCCGCACCTTCTCGCCCGCTGGCCACGCTCCGGACGATCTCGGCGTAGACCCAGGGGATGGGCGCGAAGCGGCCAGGCCAGTCGCGGACGTTGTGCGGCCAGGCCAGCCACGTCGCGTCGTGCGCGGCCCACTCGGCCGGCATGACCTGCGGCCGTCGCGTGACGATCGGGAGTGGCTGGGTGATGGTCATGTGAAAGCTCAATCGAGGAACCTCTTCTCGATGCCGCCGTAGGCGTCGATGCGCCGGTCGCGCAGGAACGGCCAGCCGCGGCGGACCTCCTCGATCCGGCCGACGTCCACCTCGGCGACGAGGATCTCCTCCTGGTCGGTGGAGGCCTCGGCGACGACGACGCCGAAGGGATCGCACAGGAAGCTACGTGCCCCAGAACTCGAGGCCGGCCTGGCCCGGCGGGCCGGGCTCCGTGCCCGACCCGGTTCACCGCCGCGACGTAGCAGCCGTTCGCGATGGCGTGGCTCGCGCTGGATGGTCTGCCAGGCGTCGCGCTGGTGCGGCGCCGTGCTTCGTCCTTCTCGTGCGGGTGCCAGCCGATGGCGGTCGGGTAGAAGAGGATCGCCGCGCCCTGCAGCGCGGTGAGGCGCGCGCCCTCCGGGTACCACTGGTCCCAGCAGATGAGCGTGCCGATCTTGCCCGAACCGCGTGTCGAACGCGCGGAAGCCGAGGTCGCCCGGCGTGAAGTAGAACTTCTCGTAGAACGCGGGGTCGTCCGGGATGTGCATCTTCCGGTACAGCCCGGCGGTGCTGCCGTCGGCGTCGAGGACGACCGCGCTGTTGTGGTAGAGGCCGGGCGCGCGCTTCTCGAAGATGGGGACCACCACCGCCACGCCCGCCTTGCGGGCGACCTCGGCGAGCGCGCTCCGTGCTCGGGCCGGGGACGGGCTCGGCGAGGTCGAAGAGCGCCGTGATCCTCGCGCTGGCAGAAGTAGGGCGAGCGGTAGAGCTCGGGCAGGCAGACCACCTGCGCGCCCTTCCGCGCCGCCTCCGCGACGCGCGCGGCGGCCTTCTCGAGGTTCTCCTGCGGGTCGGCGCTCATCGACATCTGGACGAGACCGACGCGGAACTTCTGGGTCATCCTGACGCTCCGGGCCGCCGGGCTGGCGACGGGGCGGGATTCTAAGGGAAACGCGCCCGCATCGCGACGCTCTCGAGCCCTTTCGTGTGCGCGGTGCGTTCGCCGCCCGAACCCCGAGCATCCGCGGGGTTGCGACACCGCGGCCCGTGCGATACCACCATCCGCGCATGGCCGACGCCCCCCGGAACTTCCTCGCCGAGATCATCGAGGCGGACGTGCGCGCCGGCCGCAACGGCGGGAAGGTCGTCACCCGGTTCCCGCCGGAGCCGAACGGCTTCCTCCACATCGGCCACGCCAAGTCGATCCTGCTCAACTTCGGCCTCCCGCGCCCCTACGGCGGCCGGACGCATCTCCGCTTCGACGACACGAACCCCGTCACCGAGGAGACGGAGTACGTCGACGCGATCCAGGCCGACGTGCGCTGGCTCGGCTGCGAGTGGGGCGAGCACCTGACCTATGCGTCGGACTTCTTCCCGCGGATGTACGACTGCGCCGAGCGGCTCGTCCGCGAGGGGAAGGCGTACGTGGACACGCAGCCGCAGGAGGCGATCCGCGAGCAGCGCGGCTCCTTCGAGCGGCCCGGCGCGAACAGCCCTTTCCGCGACCGACCCGCCGCCGAGAGCCTCGACCTGCTCCGCCGGATGAAGGCGGGCGACTTTCCCGACGGCGCGATGGTCCTCCGGGCCCGGATCGACATGGCCCACCCGAACGTCCTGATGCGCGACCCGCTCCTCTACCGGATCCGGCACGCGCACCATCACCGGACCGGCGACGCGTGGTGCATCTATCCCATGTACGACTTCGCCCACCCGCTCGAGGACGCGTTCGAGGGCGTCACCCACTCCATCTGCACGCTCGAGTTCGAGTCGAACCGCGAGCTGTACGACTGGGTCCTCGACAACCTCGGCCCGTGGGATCCGCGCCCTCGCCAGTACGAGTTCGCCCGGCTCTCGCTCGGCTACACCGTCCTCTCCAAGCGAAAGCTCCTCCAGCTCGTGAACGAGGGGCGAGTGTCGGGCTGGGACGATCCGCGCATGCCCTCCATCGCCGGGATGCGCCGGCGCGGCGTGACGCCCGAGGCGCTGCGCGACTTCGCCGACCTGATCGGCGTCGCGAAGAACAACAGCGTGGTGGACATCGGCAAGCTCGAGTTCGCGATCCGCGGTGACCTCGAGCGGCGCTCGCCGCGCGCGCTCGCGGTCCTCGACCCGATCCGGCTCGTCGTGACGAACTGGCCCGAGGGAAAGGTCGAGGAGCTCGAAGTCCCCTGGTGGCCCGGCGACGCGACCCGCCCCGACAAGCGCAAGGTCCCCTTCGGCCGCGACCTCCTCATCGAGCGGGACGACTTCTCCGAGGACCCGCCCCGGGACTGGAAGCGGCTCTCACCCGGACGCGAGGTCCGGCTCGCAGGCGCGTACGTCGTCCGCTGCACCGGCGTGGTGAAGGGGTCCCACGGCGAGGTGGTCGAGATCCACGCGACGCACGATCGCGCGTCGCTCGCCGATCCCGCCGCGTCGCGGCGCGCGCGGGGGACCCTCCACTGGGTGCACGCGACGCGCTCGGTCCCGGCTCCGGTCCGGCTGTACGACCGGCTGTTCAAGGTGGAGCTGCCCGACGCCGAGCCCGACTTCCTCCAGGCCCTGAACCCCGACTCGCTCGTCACGGCGGACCGCGCCCGGGTCGAGCCCGCGCTCGCGTCGGCGGAGCCCGGCAGTCGCTGGCAGTTCCTGCGTCTGGGCTACTTCTTCGTCGATCCCGTCGAGTCGCGGCCGGGCGCTCCGGTGTTCGACCGGACCATCACGCTCCGCGACACCTGGGCGGCGAGGGCCGCGCCGAGCGTCGAGGAGCGGAGGCCCCGCGAGCGGAAGGCGCCCGCCGCCGCCGCCGCTCCGCGGAAGACCCGCGCCGAGTTCCGCGCCGAGGCACGGGCGGCGAGCCCGGACCTCGCGAGGCGATACGCGCTCTACACGAAGGAGCACGGGCTCTCGCAGGACGACGCCGACCTCCTCACCGGGGATCCGGTCACCGCGGCCTACTTCGACGCAGCGGTCGGCGCGAAGGCGCGGCCCGCGTCCGCCGCGCGCTGGCTGCTCAACGACCTCGCCGGGCTCGCCGGCGACCGCGCCCTCGACGCGCTCGCCCTCCCCGGCGCCGCGTTCGGCCGGTTCGTCGCGCTCGTCGACTCGGGGCGGCTGCCCCCCGCTGCCGCGAAAACGCTCCTCGCGGACCTCGTCGCGAACGGCGGCGAGCCGGAGGCGCGGATGAAGGCGCTCGGGGTGGACAAGGTCCTCGACCGCGGCGCGATCGAGGCGGCGGTCGCAAAGGTCCTCGCGGCGCACGCGAAAGAGGCCGAGCGCTACCGGGCGGGCGAGAAGAAGCTCTTCGGCGTGCTCGTCGGCGCGGCGATGAAGGAGACCGCCGGGACCGCCGACGCGACCCTCGTGCGGAAGGTGCTCGAGGAGAAGCTCCGGTAGCAGACTCCCGAGGAGCTCGTCCGCGAGCCGCCGGCGCGGGGATCACAGCCCGCTTCGCCAGCTCCGCGCGAGATCCCGGAGGAGCTCGACGGGGTGGACGTCGAGCGCCTTGGCGAGCACCTCGAGCGTATCGAGCGGAGGCACCCGCCTCCCGCGTTCCAGCATCGACACGTAACTGACCGAGAGGCAGCTCCTCCCGGCGAGCTCCTCCTGCGACAGCTTCCTCCGCAGCCGCGTCGTTCGGAGGTTCTCGGCGACATTCCGTCGGAGCGACATGGCGTTTGTGATCCCCCCGGTCGACAGGATGCTTGCGTCCTGTCGACGAACCCTACTCGACGGTCCTCATCAGGTCAACCGAAAGGCCTTACAAGAGTCGCTCCTTCCGGTGCGAGGATCCCTTTGACCTCGAAGTCTCTTGCCGCGACGTTTGCCCGACAGTTGAGGGCGGCAAGGCAAGCCCTCGGGTGGACTCAGGCGGAGCTCGCGGAGCGCGTCGAGATCGCCGTCGAGGTCTGCGGCCGGCTCGAGCGCGGCCGCGTCCTGCCCCGCGCCGACACGCTCGTCCGGCTCGCAGCCGCGCTGGGGGTGAGCACCGACTCGCTCCTCGGGGTCTCTTCCGACGCCGGCCCACCCAGGGACCGGGCCGCAGCGGAGCCCGGCGTCGAGTATGGCGATCCACCCGAGCTGAGACGCCTCGTGCGCCGCCTGAGGGGCGAGTCACGCCGGACGATTCGCCTGCTGGATGCGCTCGTATCCGCGCTCCGGGCCGGCCGGAGCCGGTGAGCCGGCGAGCGCCGCCGGGCAATACCGAGCGTCGAGCTGCTCAGGCGGCCGGCCGGTCCCGACCCGGGTCGCACCCGTTCACCTCCACCGTGACGTGCACGAGATCCGGAAACGCTCCGAGCAGCGCGCGGTAGTGGGACGGGTCCCGCGGCGAGTGCGTCACCACCGAGACGATCGCAGCGAGGTGGCGCGGGCCCACCCGCCACACGTGCAGGTCTGCGACGCGATCGTCGTCGTGCCGCTCGATGGCCGCGACGAGCGAGCGCCGCCGCGCCTCCTCGATCTCTCCGTCGAGGAGCACGCGGCTCGTGTCGCCGAGCAGCCCCCACGACCACCGGGCGATGACCACCGACCCGACGATCCCCATCACCGGGTCCATCCAGGTCCATCCGAGGCTGCGGCCGGCCATGAGCGCGACGATCGCGAGGACCGACGTCAGGGCGTCCGCGAGGACGTGGAGGTAGGCCGCGCGGAGGTTGTGGTCGTGATGGACGCCGTGCCCGTGATGCGCGCCGGCCGCCTCGTCCGGCGCCTCGGCTCCGTCGTGATCGTGGTCGCCAGGGTCGTCGTGGCCGCCATGGTCATCGTGGTCGCCGTGGGCGTGTTGCGGATGGCCCTCGCGGAGGAGGAACGCGCAGCCGAGGTTCACGACGAGCCCGAGCACCGCGACCGCGATCGCCTGGTCGAACCGGATCGTGACCGGGGCCGTGAGGCGCGTCACGCTCTCGCCGAGGACGAGCAGCGCCACCACCGCCAGCCCGACGGCGCTCGCGAATCCGCCGAGCGCGCCGACCTTCCCGGTCCCGAAGCTGTAGCGGGGGTCGCCCGCGTGCCTCCGGGCGTATGCGTACGCGAAGACCGCCACGCCGAGGGCGGCGGCGTGGGTCCCCATGTGCCAGCCGTCCGCGAGGAGGGCCATCGATCCGAAGACGGTCCCGGCCACGATCTCGCCCACCATCATGGCGAGCGTGATCGCGACGACCCAGCGCGTCCGGCGCTCGCCCTCATGGGCCTCCGCGCCGTACGCATGCGGGTGCTTCCAGCGCTCCAGACTCTCGAGGTGCATGGCGAGACGATAGCCGAACCCGACGGACGTCGCCGCGCAGCCGTCTTCACGCGACGGGTCGAGCTCCCGGCGCCCGACCACGACGAAGAGCCCGCCCTCGCGCCCCAGCCGTCCATGACCAGGACAGCTGCCGGAGCACGCTCTCCAGCCCCCATTCGTCCGCCGCGGGCGTGAAGAGGCCGCCGCTCTCGAGCGGCAGCTCACCGATGAGCGTTGAGCATCGGCTTCTCGTAGAAGACCACCGCGTCGAGATTGTCCGGCGCGAGGCCCGCGTCCTCGAGGCACCACTCGATCGCGGCGAGCGGGAACGCAGCGTCGTTCTTGCGCCGCGAGAGCCGCTCCTCCTGCACGGCGCACACCGGAACGCCGTCGATCACGAGCGCCGCCGGAGCAGGCGAGCCGGCGACGGCCCCGTCCTCGACCGCTCGTTCGCCCGTCCGTAGTCGCCCGCTCCGAGGCGGGTCTACACTCGCGCGCTCGCCCACGGAACGGGACTCCGGGGCGACACGTGCGCCGAGCGAACGGACGGGGAGATGGAGCGCCACCACGCCGCACACTCGAGCTCGAAGGGCTTCAGCGCGGCACAGCGGCGCGCGCGGCGTGTCCTCGGTGACGGCCTGTTCGCGGGAGCGCTCGCGGTGGTCGCCTTCTTGCTCCTGTGGGGGGCCTTCGCGCGGAGCCCGCCGCTCGACGTTCCGGACGCCCTCGCGTTCGTGTTCGGCGTCTGGGCGACGTTCGTCCTGGCCCTCGTGGTGATGGCCATGAACACCGGCACTCGGCGGCGCGGAGCCCGCCGGAGCTCGAGATGACGGACCTCACCCACGTCCTCGCCGTCGTCACGGCGTACCTCGCCCTGCTGTTCGTCCTGGCGCGCTGGGCGGAGCGCGCGGAGCTCCGGAAGCGGCGGATCATCGGCGGCGCCGCCGTGTACACGCTCTCCCTCGCCACGTACTGCACCACCTGGACGTACTACGGGAGCGTCGGGTTCGCGGTCTCGTCCGGGCTGCTCTTCCTCACCGTGTATCTCGGGCCGACGCTCGGGGCGGCGCTCTGGTGGCGCGTCCTGCGCAAGATGGTGCGGATCAAGAACGAGCATCGGGTCACGAGCGTCGTCGACCTGCTCTCGCTGCGCTACGGAAGGTCGCAGTTCCTCGGCGCCGTCGCGACCATCACCGTGCTCGCCGCGATCGTCCCGTACGTCGCGCTCCAGCTCAAGACGATGATCGCCGCCGGAGCGCTGCTCACGGCCCGAGATCCGTCGGGGCTCGATCCGAGCGTCGCGCGCGACATCGGCCTGCCGCTCGTCATCCTCCTCGCGGTCTTCACGATCGTGCTGGGCATCCGGCGGCTGAGCCCGACCGAGCGCCACCCCGGCATCGTCGTGACGACGGCGGCCGAGGGCGTGATGAAGCTCGTGGGAGCGATCGCGGCGGGCGTGTTCGTCACCTACGGCCTGTTCCACGGCTACGGGGACATCCTTCGGCGCGCGGCGAACCTGGGCGTCCTGCACGGCCCGCTCGGGGAACGCGGCAACGCGGCGAGCTGGGTCGCGCTGACCCTCGAGTCGGCATTCGCGGTCCTGTTCCTCCCGCGTCAGTTCCACCTCGCCGTCGTCGAGAGCTCGGACGAGCGCCACATCCGGACGGCGACGTGGGCGCTGCCGCTGTACCTGCTCGCCATCAACCTGTTCACGTTCCCGATCGCCCTGGCCGGCCTCATCCTCGGGCACCCCGCCGCGGCCGCCGACACGTTCGTGCTCGGACTGCCGCTCGCCAGCGGCGCGCGGACGCTCTCCTGGCTCGTCTTCCTGGGCGGCATCTCGGCGGGGACCGGGATGGTGGTGTGCGAGACGATGACCATCGCGACGATGGTCACGAACCACCTGTTCCTCCCGCTCGTCTCGCCGTTCCGGCGGCTCGCCCCGCTGCGGCGGCACCTGCTCCCGGCGCGGTGGGTCGTCGCGGCGGCCGTGATGGCGGCGGCGTTCGCGTACGAGCGGGCGTTCGGCACGCAGTACGAGCTGGTGTCGATCGGGCTCGTCGCGCACACGGCCGTCCTGGTGATCGCGCCGGTGATCCTCGCCGGGCTGTACTGGCGGCGCGCCAGCACCGGTGGAGCGCTCGCCGGAGTGACGGTCGGGTTCGCGACCTGGGGGTACACGCTCCTCGTCCCCATCTGCGTCCGCGCGGGATGGCTTCCGTCGCGGCTGCTCACGGATGGACCCGTGGGAGTGTCGTCGCTCCGGCCGGAGGCGCTGCTCGGCATCGGCGGGCTCGATCGGATCCCGCACGCCGTGCTCTGGATCCTCCTCCTCAGCGGTGTCGCGTTCGTGTTCGGATCGCTGTTCTTTCCGGCGGCCGCCGAGGAGCAGGCGCGCGCGGCCCGGCTCCTCGACGCGATGGAGGCCCCTGCCGCGAGCTTCGACGAAGGAGACGACCGGCCCTTGGCGACGACTGCCGCCAAGCGCGCCCGCATCGTCGCGCTGCTGTCGCAGTACCACCCGGAGCACGTCGCCCAGCAGCTCGCCGAGGGCTGCCTGGAGCAGGCCGGCGCCGGTTCGCGTGACGGCCTCTCGGCGCTCCAGCTCGCCTCGCTGGAATCGCACGTCGAGACGGCGCTCGCAGCGTCGATCGGGTCCGCGGCCGCGCACGCCGCCCTGAAGCACCACCGCCTCGCGACCCCCGCCGAGGAGCGCACGATCTCGAGCACCTACGCCCGGCTGCTCACGACGTTGAAGGTCCCGCCGGCCGAGCTTCAGCGGGCCGTCGCCTATCACCGCGATCGTGAGCGGCTCCTCGCGCGCGACGCGGACGCCCAGCGGTTCCTCGCCGACGTGAGCGGCCGGCTCGGAGCGTCGCTCGATCTCGAGACGACCGGACGCATGGTGGCGTCGCTGGCCGTGCCGCATCTCGCGGATGCCGCGCTGGTCTGGATCGCGCCGCGCGACATGCACCCACCGCGCGCGTGGGTCTCCGACTCCGAGCCGGAACGCCAGCGGAGCGTCGCCGCCGGCATCGAGGCGGCGGCCGCGGAGGTCGGACGGTGCGCGGACGTCGCGCGGGCGGTGGCCTCGCTTCGCCCCGTGCTGTCGAGCGGCCCCGAGGTGGGGGACTGGCCCGAGGGCCTGTTCGATCCGGCACGGTTCGCGGGCACCGCCACGTTCCCTCTGCTGGCAGGGGGCGCGGCGCTCGGCGCCATCGCGCTGTTCCTGTCGGAGCGCCGCCGCGCCAGGTTCTCTCACGACCTCGCCGTGTGCGACCAGCTCTCGCACCGCTCGGCCATCGCGCTCGACAACGCCATGCTTCTCCGGAGCGCGGAGGACGCGATCCGCGCGCGCGAGGAGTTCCTGGCGGTCGCGTCGCACGAGGTCAAGACCCCGCTCACGCCGCTGCGGCTGAAGGTGCAGAAGCTCCAGCGCCTGGTGGCGCGGCGCGGTCAGGTCCCGGACGCCGAGATCGAGCACGCCATCGACGGCGTGGACGAGCACGTCTCGCGGCTCGTCACGCTCATGGACGATCTGCTGGACGTGTCGAGGATCACCAGGCAGGGGCTGCGGCTCTCGGTGGGGCCGACCGATCTCGAGCACACGATCCGCGACACCGCCGAGCGCCACCGAGCCGAGCTCTCGCGCGCCGGCTGCCAGCTGTCCCTGTCGCTGCCCGCCGGGATCGTGGGGTGTTGGGACCGGCCGCGCATCGAGCAAGTTCTCTCGAACCTCCTCATCAACGCCTCGAAGTACGCGCCCGGCCGCATCGAGATCACCGCGAAGGCGGACTGCTTGAAGGTGCACGTGGTGGTCCGGGATCAAGGCCCCGGCATCGCGCTCGAGGATCAGGACCGCATCTTCAAGCCGTTCGAGCGCGCCGTGTCGTACCAGCGCGCCAGCGGTTTCGGGCTCGGGCTCTACATCGTCCGCCGGATCGTGGAGGCGCACGGCGGCGCGGTTCGCGTCGAGAGCACGCCCGGAGAGGGCAGCGCGTTCATCGTGGTCCTTCCTCTCGAGGCGCCGGCCCCGGAGCATCGGGCCGCCTTCCGCGAGCGGCGCGCCGCGAGCTGAGGCCGCTCGCTCAGGGGTCGTGCTCCGCCCGGCCCGGCCGCAGCCCCCTGCGACACGCCGGCGAGTTCACGCATCGTCCGCGACGTGCTAGCTAAAGAAGGGGAGCTCCGGGCGCGGGCCTCCGGGGGGACACCGTGATCATCCCGATCGGCCTCGACGAGACCCGCATCGGCCGGCTGCCGTGGGTCTCGATCTCGATCCTCGTCCTGAACATCGTCGCCTTCGTCGCGACCTCCGCGGCCGAAGGCGAGGAGATCATCGAGGCGCGCTACCACGAGGTCGTCGGCTACTGGCGCGATCACCCGTACCTCGAGGTGCCCGCCGGGATGCAGCAGCGGTTCGGGGTCACGAAGGAGGTCCTCGCGCGCGCCACGCGGACGCGCATCCCAGACGCCGCGCCGGCCGGCAGCGAGGCAGCGCAGGCGCACCTCGACGCGCTCTGCGAGGAGCTGTTCCAGGCGCTGGACGAGACGCCGGAGCGCCGCTGGTCGCTCGTGCCGGCGCGCGGCGTCCTCCAGCCGGGCTGGGTCACGCACCAGTTCCTCCACGGCGGCCTCGGCCACCTGCTCGGCAACATGCTCGTGTTCGCCCTCGTCGTCGCACCGTTCCTGGAGGACGCCTGGGGCCGGCCCTTCTTCCTCGCCTTCTACCTCGTGGGCGGCGTGGTGGCCGGCGTGGCGCAGGCGATCCCGATGGGCGACTCGCCCATCCACGTCCTCGGCGCCTCAGGCGCGATCTCGGCGTGCCTTGGCGCGTTCGCGCTGCGCTTCGCGCACCGGCGCGTGCGCATGTTCTACTGGTTCTTCCTGATCATCCGCGGGACGTTCTTCGTTCCGGCCTGGCTGTACGCGTTCTTCGGGCTCGCGATGGACCTCCTCGGGCTCCGGCTCGCCGGCGCCGGCGGCGGCGTCGCGTACGCCGCGCACGTCGGCGGGTTCCTGTTCGGCCTCGCCGTCGCGGTGGCGGTCCGCGCCACCGGTCTCGAGGACCGGCTCGCGCCCGAGGGCGCCGCGCGCTGGGGGCGGACGCTGGCCGCCTCGCGCGGCGAGGACGCGCTCGCGGCGGGGCGTACCACCGACGCGCGGGAGCATCTCGAGGCGGCGCTCGCGAAGGACCCCGGCGACGACGCGTCGCTGCTGGCCCTCGCGCGCATGCACACGGCGGCGTTCGAGCGTGCCCGGGCGACGCCGCTCGTCGAGCGGCTCGTGGCGGCGCGCCTCGCCCGGAGCGACGACGCCGGAGCGCGGGCGGTCCTCTCCGAGCTGGAGGCCGGGATCGAGCCGGAGCTCTTCCGCCCCACGAACGCGTACCGTGCGGCGGCGCTCGTCGCGAATCCCGCGCTCGCGGATCGGCTCGACGCGGTGGCCGCGACGGGCGGCGGCGTGCTCGCCGCGAAGGCGCTCCTCCGCTCCGCAGAGCGGGCGCGCGCTGTGGATCCGGCGCGCGCGCTCTCCCTCGCGCGAGCGGCGCGCGACGCCGAGGGTGCGCCGGCAGAGCTGATGGCGCGGGCCGACGCGCTCGCCCAGGCCTGCGCACCGGCGGCAGGGCCCGCGCGCGAGGTTCACGCGGAGCCTCCTGCAGCCGCCGCGGCTCCCCTCGATGCGAACGCTCCCGTCCGGCTCGTCCACTGCCGGCTCCTCGGCGCCTCCGACGCGGGGCTCGATCTCGCGACCGAGCACGGGAAGCGTGCCCTCCTGCCGCCCGACCGCGTGGCCGCGCTCGCGGGAGCCGTGGTCGCCGAGCACACGGTCGCGGGTCGCGCCCTGAAGAACGCCGTCCTCCTCGACCTGCTGCTCCATCCCCGCCCCGGCGATTCCCACCGCACGGTCCTCCGGCTTCCGGGTCACGACATGGCCCTCGCGATCATCCATCCCGGCGTCGCGCCTCCGGAGGCGTATGCGCGCGTGGTCGAGCAGCTGCTCGTCGCGAGCGGCGCGCAGGCCGCGCCCTCCCCCGACGCCGCCGCCGGCCGGCCTTTCGCGCGCTTCGGCGATGCCGCGGCGTTCGAGGCAGCGACGTGGGGGCGGAGCCTCGTGGCGTAGGCGAGACGCCGCCGCGCTTCACGAACCGGGCGTGCCATCGGCGCCTGGAGCCCGTCGTCCCGCTGGACGCGAGATGAGGAGGCGTGGTCTGCCTTGATGCCGCTCGAGCCGGCGCTCCGGCGCCACGGGTTCTACCTGGAATGGCGCTGCCGCCGTGTCCTGCGCCGGAGCCGCGCGTGATCGGAGGGTGCATGACGCGCAAGAACATCCTGATCACGGGCGCCAGCTCCGGCCTCGGCCGCGGCATGGCGCGGGAGTTCGCGAAGCTGGGACGAAACCTCGCGCTGTGCGCGCGACGCATCGACCGGCTCGAGGAGCTGAAGCATGAGCTCGAGGGCGCCACTGCCTGCATCCGCGTCCTGGTCCGGCAGCTCGACGTGACGGACCACGACCAGGTCTTCGAGGTGTTCCGAGCTTTCCGGAGCGAGCTCGGCACCCTCGACCGGGTCGTCGTGAACGCCGGCATCGGCAAGGGTCAGCCGATCGGGACCGGGCGCTTCCAGACCAACCGCGAGACGGCCGAGACGAACTTCGTCGGCGCGCTCGCACAGTGCGAGGCGGCCGTGGAGATCTTCCGCGAGCAGAACGCCGGGCACCTCGTCACCATCTCGTCGATGAGCGCGCTCCGCGGCATGCGGCGTCACCTCACGACGTACGCCGCGACGAAGGCCGGCCTCGCGGTGCTGACCGAGGGCATCCGCGCCGATCTGCTCGGGACGCCGATCCGGGTCAGCACGATCTTCCCGGGCTTCATCCGCTCGGAGATGAACGAGAAGGCGAAGAACGTCCCGTTCATGGTGGACACGGAGACGGGCTGCCGCGCGATCGTTCAGGCGATCGAACGGGAGAAGGCGGAGGCGTACG
This sequence comes from uncultured delta proteobacterium, assembly GCA_963721145.1. Lineage (GTDB taxonomy): Bacteria > Myxococcota > Myxococcia > Myxococcales > Anaeromyxobacteraceae > Anaeromyxobacter. Next base: position 835,201 of record CAVRIC010000003.1, read on the forward strand.
TGCCCCGCTGGCCCTGGGCGCCGTTCCGCGTGCTCCTGCGGTACCTGCCGCTTCCGGTGGTCGCGCGGATGTTCTGAAATCGATGCGTCAGGGAGTGACCCGGATCCTTCGCGCCACGAACCTCGGTCCGTTCTTCCCTCCGGGGCACGAGCACCCCGGAGCGGTGTCGACGTGCGGCGCGCGCACCACGCCCACCGCGTAGACACCGGGCGAGACGCCCCTCAGGTCGAACAGCGATCGCTTCCACGCGCTCCCGGGCTGGAGCGTCTCGTTCCTGCAGAAGCACTTCGCCGGGTCGGCCTGATTCAGGAGGATGATCCTCACGGTCACGGGGGCGTTGGGCGCCGCGGGGAGGACCAGGAGACACTCGAGCTTCGCGGCCTGCCGGATGTCGGTCTGGTGAGGAGGAAGGGCCAGCTCGAGGCACACGTCCTCGCTGCAGCGCGATCCGGCGCGCGATGCTTGCGCATGAAGCGCTGCAACGGCAACGGCGAGGATGCCGATCCCGACCACGAAGGACGCTCGCGAGCTAGCGCTGGGTGGCGGGTCCTGCACGGGATTCTCCTCCCGGGTTCTCGGGTACCGCCACGGGCTCCGAAGGGTCCGGCGAGACGCCGAGGAGGTTCTCCGTGGACGCGTCCGCGAGGACCCGGATCTCGGAGATGCTCTCGCGCTTGAACACGCGCATCGCGAACGTCGTGTCGGCGAGCGCGAGCGTCCAGACGTCCGGCTCGTCTCCGGAGATGTCGGTCAGGAGGTAGCCGGTGACGGGCGGCTCCGACGCAGCGGTGGTCGTGATCTCGACGTACGTTGCGTTGTTCGGGATCCAGAGGACCCCATAGGCTGCCGGGAGCGTGATCACGAGGGCGCCCGCGAGGACGTACAGGATCGGGCGTATCAACCACCGGAGAAGCACGAATCTCAGCTCGCGCCAGAACGCGAGCTCGAACATCAGCAACGCGACCAGCACGCCCAGCAGGGCGACGCTCTGGCCGTAATGCCTGCGGGTGGTCTCCGCGTCGGAGCGGAGCTCGGTGCCGATGCGTGCCGCCTTCTTCGAAAGCCGTTCCCATGCGAAGTAGCGCAACGAGCCTGCGGACGCGACGAGCGGCGCCGGGGTCGCGACCTTGGCCGCCTGCGTCACGGGTTTGTCGAGCAGCAGGTGCCGGTTCGTGGGGTGGAGCGTCGCGGCCCGGTCCTCGAAGAGCAGCAGCCCCAATCCGAGGAGGAGCGCGTGCGCGATCAGGAACGACACGCGATTCGACGAGCTGCGGACCGCGACGGGCAGGCGAGCGGTGCCCGCGCGCAGAGCCCGGCCAATCGCATCCTGGAAAGGCCACGTCATGAGCGCGAGCACGAACAGGACCGCGACGGCTTTCCAGGTTCCGATGAGGACGTAATAGAGCGAGTTCGGGAAGAACAACGCCCCCGCCCTGACCATCGCGCCGTATGCCGTCGTCCGGGACGGGAGGCCGAGCATCTCGTCGTGATGCCGGATCGCGAGAAAGCCGATCCCGAAGCACAGGGCGGCGAAGCCGCTGCCCCCGACGCCGGCCACGCCGACATACGTGAGCGCCTGCTTGAGCCAGCCGGGATCGAACAGCTTCGGCGCAGTCGCGCCAGTCGTGGGTGCCTCGCCGGCCATGTCTCGAGAAGCGATGACTCACCCTCCCGCGCCGCCACTCCCGGACCCATAGTGTACCCGCACGCGAGCGGCGTCCGCGCTCCCCTGGATCGGGCTCTTGGGTTCCCCTGCACGCGCGACCTCGGGTGAAGCGCGTCGTCTCCAGGGCCGATCGCGCCCGAGCGCAGCTCTCGGATCACGCTCCGGGCCGCTCGCTGTCCGCAGCCGCGGCGGCAGGGTCCCGCCCTTCCGCCGGCCGTTCGTGGTGGAACACGACGACGTGGTCGACATCCAGCCGGATCCCGATCCGTTCGCCGATGGCGTGGTCGTGCCGGCTCGGGACGAGAGAGAGGACGTGCGCGCCGCTCGCCAGCTTCAACGTGTACAGGAACTCCGCCCCGCGGAATGCCTTCCCGACCACCTCGGCCACCGTGGGCGCCGCCTCGTCGTGCACGACGTCGTCGGGCCGGAGCAGCACCTGGACACGGCAGCCGTTCTGGCAAGACGTGCAGCCGGGGCCGCAGTCGTCGGGAACGTGCGCCGGGAGACGGCCGAGCTCGATCTCGACCTCGCGGGCACCGACGACGCTTCCTGCGAGGAACACTCCCTGTCCGACGAAGTCCGCGACGAACGCGCTGGCAGGTCGGTGGTAGAGGTCGTAGGGCGTTCCCCACTGCTCGATCCGACCCTCGCGCATGACGCCGATCTCGTCCGCCATGGCGAAGGCCTCGTGCTGGTCGTGGGTGACGAGGACGGCGGTGGTGCCCGAGCGCTTCAGGACGTCCCGCACCTCGAGCGACAGGCGCTCGCGCAGATCCACGTCGAGGTTCGAGAATGGCTCGTCGAGCAGGAGCAGCCGCGGCCTCGGGGCGAGGGCGCGGGCGAGCGCCACGCGCTGCTGCTGCCCCCCGGACAGCTCGTGCGGGTACTTCCGCCCGAGGCGCTCCAACCCGACGGTCGCGAGCAGCTCGTCCACGCGGGCCGTCCGCTCCCGCCCCGACATCGCGTGCAGGCCGAAGCCGACGTTCTCTGCGACACGCAGGTGCGGGAAGAGCGCGTGGTCCTGGAACACCATTCCGATCCGGCGACGCTCGGGCGAGACGTGCGCCGTGGCGGAGCTCACCACGACGCCGTTGAGCAGGATCTCCCCGGCCACGATGCGCTCGAACCCGCCGATGGCGCGGAGCACCGTGGTCTTGCCGCAGCCGGACGGGCCGAGGAGGCAGCCGATCGCGCCCGGCGAGAGCGAGAAGGACAGCTCCGTCACGGCGCGATGGCTGCCGTAGGCGTGGGAAACGTCGCTGAGCTGCAACAAGGCCATTGGCAAGCTTCGGTGTCCGGCGTTAACCATCCTCGCACGCGCGACGAGCCGCTGCATCGGGCCGCGCCGCCCACCCATGCACGCCATCGACGATCTCGCCGCCCAGGACCCCGTTCGGCGCCGCCGCGGCCCGGGCGCGCTCGCGCTCGCCGCCGGCACGGTCGCCGCGCTCGTCGCCGGCCCCGTCCTGAGCGTGTCGGCGGCCGTGTTCACCCCAGGGACGCACGAGACCTGGCGGCACCTCGCCTCCACCGTGCTGCCGGAGTACGTGGCGAGCACCCTCTGGCTGTGCGCCGGCGTGGGGCTCGGAACGGCCGTGCTGGGCGTGTCCACCGCCTGGCTCGTCACGATGCACGAATTTCCGGGCCGCCGCTTCTTCGAATGGGCGCTCGTGCTGCCGCTCGCCGTGCCGGCCTACGTGATGGCGTACGCGTACACGGATCTCCTGCAGTTCGTGGGACCGGTGCAGACGTGGCTCCGGGGGAGCTTCGGCTGGCGCCCCGGCGAGTACTGGTTTCCCGACGTCCGAACGCTCCCGGGCGCCGTCACCATGTTCGTCTTCGTCCTCTACCCGTACGTGTACCTCCTCGCGCGCACCGCCTTCCTCGAGCACGCCAGCGGAATGACCGAGATCGGCCGGTCGCTCGGGCTCGGGGCCTGGCGCTCCTTCCTCCGGATCTCCCTCCCGCTCGCTCGTCCCGCGGTGGCCGCGGGCGTGGCCCTGGCGCTCATGGAGACGCTCGCCGACTACGGCACCGTCGCGTATTTCGGCGTCCAGACGTTCACCACCGGGATCTACCGCGCCTGGTTCTCGCTCGGAGACCGCACCGCTTCGGCACAGCTCGCCACCGCCTTGCTCGCGTTCGTCGTGCTGCTCCTCCTCGTCGAGCGGCTCAGCCGCGGGCGCGCCCGCTTCCACGACACCACGGGCCGCAATCGGCCCCACCCTGGCCTCCGGCTGGCACGCTGGAAGGCGGCAGGCGCCGCTTCCGCCTGCGCCGTCCCCCTCGCCATCGGCTTCGCGATCCCCGGGGGAGTCCTGCTCCACATGGCGCTCACCGCCGGCGACGTGCAGCTCGGCCATCGTTTCCTTCGCCTCGCGCGCAACAGCTTCATCCTGGCGGCGCTGACGGCAGCGCTCGCCGTCGCGGTCGCGCTGCTGCTCGCTTACGCCGCGCGCGTCAGCCGCTCGCGCTGGGCCTCGTCCGCGAACCGCCTCGTCGGGCTCGGGTACGCCACACCGGGATCGGTGATCGCGGTGGGCGTCCTCATCCCGGTGACCCGCGTCGACAACTGGCTCGCGTCCGCGATCGAGTCTTCGTTCGGCGTCCGGCCGGGCTTGCTGCTCACGGGCGGGATCGCCGCGCTCGTGTTCGCCTATCTCGTCCGTTTCCTCGCCGTCGCGCTGCACACGGTCGAGGCCCGCCTCGCCCGCATCACCCGCAGCATGGACGACGCCGCTCGCTCGCTCGGGTGCGACCCGAGCGCCACGCTCCGGCGCGTGCACCTGCCGCTGCTGCGCGGCAGCCTTCTCACTGCCGGACTCCTCGTGTTCGTGGACGTGATGAAGGAGCTGCCCGCCACGCTGGTGATGAGGCCGTTCGATCTCGACACGCTCGCGACGCAGGCCTACACGCTCGCCACGGACGAGCGGCTCGGAGAAGCGTCCAGCTCCGCACTCGCGATCGTCGTGGTGGGCGTCCTGCCGCTCGTCGCGATCTCGAGGGAGATCGCCCGGGGCCGGCGACGTGAAGCGGAGATCGTCTCCCCCGCTCATCCCGCTCAGCGCCAACCGGCGCGGTCGTAGATCTTCTGGGCGAGCGCCGTGTTGCTCGTCAGCGCCCCCACGTTCAGCGGGTCCGCCTTGAACTTTCCGAGCGCCTCCAGGGCGGGGTTCTTGACGACCGCCGTCTTCACGACAGGCCACTCGTTGTTTCCGTCGGCGAAGTGGGCCTGCGCCTCGTCGCTCGAGAGGTACTCGAGGAACTTCACCGCTGCGTCGCGGTGAGGAGCGGTCTTGAGCACCCCCGCGCCCGAGACGTTGACGTGCGTGCCACGGTTGCGCTGGTTCGGCCACACGACGCCGATGTGCCGGACGACTTCCTGGTCCTCGGGCTTCTCGGAACGCATCACGCGGGCGACGTAGTACGAGTTCGCGAGCGCCACCTGGCACTCTCCCGCCGCGACGGAGCGGATCTGGTCCGTGTCGCCGCCCTTCGGCGCGCGGGCGAAGTTGGCGACCAGCCCCCTCACCCACTGCTCCGTCTTCTCCTCGCCGAGGTGGCTGATCAGCGCCGATCCGAGCGACAGGTTGTACGGATGGGCGCCCGAGCGTACGCAGACCTTCCCCTTGAGCTTTGGGTTGGCGAGGTCCTCGTAGTCCTGCACGTCCGCCGGGCTGACGGACGCCTTGTTGTAGACGATGACCCGCGCGCGCGTGGAGAACGCGAACCAGGTGTCGGTGCGCAGGTTCGCGGGGATGCGCTGCTCCAGCACCTTCGACCGCACCGGCGCGAAGAGGCCGAGCGCGTCCGCCTGACCCAGCCGCGCGGCGTCCACGGTGATGAACGCGTCTGCGGGGCTGTTCGCCCCTTCGTTCTTGATGCGCTCGAGGAGCTCGTCCTCCTTCCCCTCGATCCGGTTCACCTTCGTGCCGGTCTGGGCGGTGAAGCTGGCGTACAGCTTCTCGTCGGTCTGGTAGTGGCGCGCCGAGTAGATGTTGAGGACCTTCTCCTGGGGGCGCGCGCTCGCGGGCGCCGCGCTCGCGAGCGCGATCAGGACGGGGACGAGGCGGATGGGCGGCATGACGGCTCCTGGGGGGGACGATTATTGATAATGCGAATCGCTTGCAACATCCCGGCACAAGTACCACCCGCGCGCGGGCGCGTCAACGCGCGGACGGGCTGTCGCGCCCATTGAGCACCGACCCCTCCACCTTCCAGCGGCGGCCGTACAGTCCCGACGTGACGACGCCGAAGCTGATGTGCGTCGTCACATGGCGTCGAGCTGGAAGTCGCCTGCCCGCCAGCTGAGCATGTACATGGGTGACGCGTCCGGGAGCCGAGCCGTCCCCGAGCCTTCCCGCGCGGGGGGATGCCCAGCGGGGCGGCGAGCTCGCCCACCGCCACACCGTACTCTGCCTCCGGCTCCCCGTGCTGCGCGTGCTGGGCGCGCGCGACGAAGGGGGCGAGCGCCACCGCCGCAACGAGCGCCGCGCGCGTCGAGAGAGTCACGACCCGTGCTGCGAGTGGTCCATCGTCCCGCACCCGTGCTGCTGCATGTGCTCCGCGTGCTTCCGCACCGTGGACTGCAGCCGCTGAAGGTTGGCGGCGTCGTTCGGGGTCACGAGGATCCGGGCGCCGTCGGGGAGATCCTCGACGGCCGCGCGCGACGGCGGCGGCATCTGCATACCCTCCATGCCCCCCGCGCCCATCCCGCCGTGTCCCATCATGCCGCCCATCCCGCCGTGCCCCGCGTCGCCAGAGGCGTGGTGGCGATTGTGCATGTCCGCCGTCGCGTGCACCTTCTCCCGGAGCGCGGCTGCCTGGTCCGGGCTCGTCGTGAACACCAGCGCCTCGCCGGTGGCGGTCTCCGTGGCCGAGACCCGGGTGCCGGGGACGCTCATCGGGCACATGCCCGCCATCCCGCCGCCCATCGGCGCGTCGGAGGACGGCCTGGCGGCCGCTGCGGGCTCGCTGGCTGCAGCCGGCGCGGCGCGACCCGCGTGCATGCAGGCCGTGCCGGTGAAGGCGAGAACGACGGGGACGAGGAGCGCTCGAGTCATGGCTGCCCTTCCTTTCGCGTGGTGAGAGGCGGAGTCTGCGCTCACGGCATCATCGCGCCGCCGCCCGGGAGGGTGAACGACCCGTCTGCGTTCCGCTGACAGGTCCCGGTCGAGCCGCCGACGGGCATCCGCCCATGCCCATCATCGAGCCCATCTGCTCGGAGCGCGGAACCCGCTCACGTTGGCAGAGAGGGAGGCGGCGCGTGAGCCGGGCGTCGCCCAGTTCAGCGGAAGCGAGCTCAGCAGAAGCAGCCTCGAGCCTCTTCGGTTCCGCCATTCTCCCCTTTGATCACACGGGGATCGGCCACGCAAGGATGTGTAGGATCATGAGCACCGGTGACGTTACACCGTTCGTGTTGGCCCGCCCGACTACGGGACCCCCGAGCCCATCGCAGTCCGGAGACGTCGAACCGCTCGTGCACGGGCGCGATGATTCAGGCGAGGCTTATCGCGGTCGCGCTATTGGAAACGCGGTTGCGGGAGAGCAGGTTCCCGCCGACGTGAAGCCCCGCGGCGTCGTCGAACAGGTTGATGCCGATGGGGCGGAGATCGAGTCTGAGAACTACTTCGTCGGCCTGATCCGCGACCGCGATGAGGATCGGGAAGCCCCTGAACAGAACAGTTACCGACCGATCGGTTTGCACGACTCGAATATCGTGCTGACCTGGCCCTGGTGCGTTGTCGGTCACAACCACACGATACGCCTGCGGCCAATCGCGTGGAGTCCGCAGCGTGATCCTGAGGGGACCAGAGTGGACAACTACGAGTGGCTCACCGCGAACCGCGAGAATGCTCGCGCAGTCGACAAACTGGTTTCCGCCCAAAGTGACCGTTGTACTCACGCGGCACACTTCCAGTCGGCGAACTGAAACGAAGCTGCATCGTGATACGGCGCAGGCTCGCTGAGCGGCTGAATGCGGTCGAGTCGAAACCGAAGTGGTTCCAACTCCGCGGCAACGACCGGAATCGTCCGAGCATTCAGGAATGCACGATCGTCGTCGCCGAGTTGGTACCAGAGAGGGTCCATCGCATCCCGAAGAGAATCAGCGAGGGCGTCCCCAGCCTCGTCGAGGCGCAACATCTCCCTCTCGAGGGCGAGGTATGCCTCAAGCCGGTTCATATCGGCCATACGGTCTCCCAAGAGTTGCGGGTTGCGGACAGCGCCACGTCGTAGTCACTCTTGAGCATTCGGGCAGCCGGCTCGACAAGCCCATGGATGGCCGAGTTCAAGTGGACCGTCAGCCCGACCGCCTGCACAGGATCGTCTTGTATGCTGAATACGTGGTCGCCATGAGGTCCCGTAGAGCCTCGCCCGAGGCCCTTCGGTCGTCTGTGGTTCGGCAGGTGCCACAGCGAAGCAGGAGCAACAGACATCCCCCCTGTGCGTGGCTCGGTAGCATGGCGCATCCAGCCTCACCGCGCCAAGTGATTCGCTGCCGGCGGGCACCACCCAGACGGTTCGCAGCTCGGCTCGTGAACACTCGCGGTGTTCATCAGGTCATCAGCACCGTCCGCGTCATGTTCGCCGACGCCGCCGAGCTGCACGCGATCCGTGCCTCGGCATCCGCTGGAAGAAGCACCGCTGGCGTCGAGTACGTCGTCCCGGTCCACCCCGTCCGGCGCGCGCTGGAGTCCTGGCGCGCCGAGGGCTGGGAGCACTTCACGGGCCGGAAGCCCCGGCCGGACAATCTCGTCGCGCGACGCGGTGAACCGCATCACGCATCCGAAGCCGTCGCAGGCCTCCGACTACTACGACCGCGACAACGTGCAGTGGCCGCTCATGTGCCGCGCCGTCCTCTGCGTCGACGAGCAGGCATGGGCGGGGACGGCGCTCGGCCCTCCGCCCTTCGACTCCGTGGCGCTCCGCGCCGCTACGCTCAGGGCGGGGGGGATCAAACAAAAAACCCCCGCAACCGGACGAAGTTGCGGGGGGTACAGGTGGTGACCCGTACGGGATTTGAACCCATGTTTTCGGCGTGAGAGGCCGACGTCCTGACCGCTAGACTAACGGGCCACGAAACCTTCGCTTTCCTACCCGCGGGCGCTGCGGCAGTCAACGCCCGACGCATTTTGCAGTTGGCTGGGGGACTAGGATTCGAACCTAGATAGCCAGATCCAGAGTCTGGCGTCCTGCCGTTAGACGATCCCCCAAGTTCTTCATCTGGGTTTCACGAGCACGAAGATTCGGGTCTCGTTCTTCAGCTCGTAGACGTTCAGCCCTTCCCACTGTCCCGGCTTCGCGTCCGGGTTCTCGATGTGAACCGCCTTCACCGAAGGCGTGTCGGCGATCGGCCGCCTGGTGTACCTGGGCCCGTAGACGCCGCGGAAGAACTTGAGGGTCTCCTCGTAGCCCTTCGGAACCCTGAACCGATTCTCCCCGATCTTGACCACCTCGTCCGGGAGAATTGCCCCCGCGACCTTCTCCGCCAGGGCGAACCCCGGGATCGTGAGAAAGACCGCTGCGAGCGCGGCCTTATAGCGAGGGAAAGCCCTCATGGTCAAGCGGCACGATACCACCTCACTACCTCCAGACGCCGATCGACCGCCCCTTGTGGCCCGCCTCCCGGAGCACCAGCTCGTCCCGCTTCCAGGCGGCCGCGGCCTTCGGACCCACCCAGAAGCCCTTCGGATCGCTCCGGCGCCAGTTCTTGCGGAACAGGTGGTGGATCTCCTCGAAGATGGCCCTCAGCGCGAGCGGCTTGCCGCGCGTGTCCTCCGCGTCGTCGGTGACGTCCAGCTCTGCCCAGAGCCGACCCGCGACGAGCTCTCCCGCCTCGTTCGGGACCGAGCGCTCGTAGTGGAACACCGGCGAGGGGACCTCCTCGATGGAGAGCATCCCCTTGTCCGGTCCCCGCTTCACCGGATGGACGATCACGGGCCCGAGCCGCTCCGCTGCGATGTACCACCCGGACGCGTCGAGCTTCTCGACGGCGTGCTCGTCGAGCCGGAGCGGCACGTACCCCGGGGGCACCAGCTCCGGGTAGAGCGTCAGCTCGCGCCGCGCGAGGTGGCGGAACACCGCGCGCTCGTCCTCCGGGAACATGAAGTAGTGGAGCGTGGCTGCCATTCATCGTCGGGGGCGCGCGCTCCCCGTCTCCCTTTCGTTGGGGAGCACGTGTATCACCTCACGCGCTGGAGCAGCACGTCGTAGCTCTTCGCGATCCGGGTCGCCAGGATGAGCAGCTCGCCCACGTCCGTCGCGTCCACGACGGCGCCCTTGCCGTTGTCGGCATAGAACACGTTCACGACGCGGCCGAGCGCCCGGATCGGGACGAGGAACGCGTTGCCCGGCACGCCGCCCCCGAGCGCCTTCAGGAGCCGGATGTTGGCCTCCGTCTTCGGGATCGGGCCGAGGAAGTGCGCTTGCCTCGTCACGACCGTGTCCAGGATCCCGGGCGAACCGAGCGCGAGATGCATCCGGCGCACCGCCTCGGGCCCGAGCTTCTCTCCGAGGCCCGCCCAGCCGTGCGCCGCCCCGCGGTGCACCGTGAGGAGGACGGCCCGCTTGAACTTCGAGCGCGCGTAACGCAGGACGGTCTTCGCGATCGCGTCCCGCTCGTCCACACCCTCGAGGAACCGCGCCGCCTCCGCGAACGACAGCGGCGACGGCTCCGGCTCGGGCTTCCCGGCAGGTGCGAGTCGCGCGGGCGGCGCGTGGCCGGGGCGCTGCGACAGGGCGGCGAGCACCTCGGCGGCAGCCTGGGGTGAGACGCCCGACACGGGGGGCGGAGCGGGCGCCTCCGGCTCGAGGATGTCCGTGAGGTCGATGACGTCGTCCGGCGCGGGCGAATCCGGCCGTCCGGGAGGGGCGCCTTGCCCGGCCGTGCGCAAGGGCGGCGGGCCCGGGGGAGCCCCCGGCGCTGCCGGAGCAGCGCTCGGGCCCTTGTCCGCGTACAGCGCCTCGAAGGCGCTCTCGTCCATGAGCTCGCCCGACCCGGGCCCTTCCCCGCGTCCCTCGCGATCGGGCTCCTCCGGGCGCACCCCGCGGTTCGCCTCGATGCGGAGCTTGAGCTTCGCGAAGTCGACCTCGATGCCGCGGAGGTGCCGGTCGATCGCGTAGTGCTGTCGCAGCAGCGCCCACACGCGCGCCTCCGGCGCGACGAGCGGGTACACCTGCTTCCCGGTGGCGAAGGCGACCTCGTCGAGCATCGCGAGGTTCCGCGGATCCACGACGATGAGCGCGAGCCGCCGATCGGCGAGCATGTACGGGATGGCGTCGTAGCGTTCCGCAATCTCCGGCGTGAGGAGCGCGGTGGCGTGCGCGTCCAGCTTCAGGTCGCCGAACAGCGCGGGGAGGCCGTGCTGCCTGCCCAGGGTCCGCGCGAGCGCCTCCTCGGACACCGCCTGGATCTCGAGGAGGTTCGTCCCGAGCCGGCCGCCGAAGATGATCTGGTTCTTGAGCGCGTCGCGGACGGCCTCGTCCGAGCACGCCCCTTCCTTGACCAGCATCTCGCCGAGGCGGGCCACCATTGGGGCATCATAACCTGCGAGCGCTCAGGCACGACCGGGGCGCGTCAGCTTCGCGGGATCGAGGAGCCGCGTCGCTTCCGCGGGCGAGAGGCCGCCCAGCTCGACCGCGAGGTCCACGATCGAGCGCCCCGTCGCGACCGACGCCTTCACGATCTCGGCGGCGCGCGCATAGCCGAGCCGCGGGGCGAGGGCGGTCGCGAGGCTCACGGTTCGCTCCGCGAAGTACCGGGTGCGCGCCTCGTCCGCCTCGAGGCCGCGTGCGCAGCGCAGGTCGAAAGCGCCGACGGCCGATGCGAGGATCTCGCAGGGCGTGGCAGAGGTCGAACGCGACGAGCGGCATCATCACGTTCAGCTCGAGCTGACCGCCGCCCGCCGCCCCCGCGATGGCGCCGTCGAGCGCCACCACCTGGGTGCACGCCATCGCGAGCATCTCCGCCATCGACGGGTTCACCTTGCCCGGCATGATGGAGGACCCGGGCTGCACGGGCGGGAGCCTCAGCTCGCCGAGGCCGGTGTTGGGGCCGCTCCCGAGGAGCCGCACGTCGCCGCCGATGCGGAGGAGCTCGAGGGCCGCCGTCCGGAGCGCGGCGGAGAGCGCCACGAAGGGCGCGAGGGACTGCATCGCGTAGAAGAGGTTCGGCGCCGGCGTGAGCGGGACGCCGGTGAGCCGCTCCAGCTCGGCGACGACCAGCGCGCGATAGCGCGGGTGCGCGTTGAGGCCGGTGCCGACTGCGGTCCCGCCGATCCCGAGCAGGGACAGCTCCGGCAGCGCGTCGCGGATCCTCCCGGCGGCGGTGGAGAGCGCGACGGCCCAGCCCGACACCTCCTGGCCGAGCCGGATCGGCGTCGCGTCCATCAGGTGGGTCCGCCCCGACTTCACGATGCGGTCCCAGCGGCGCGCCTTGCCCTCGAACGTCCGCGCGAGCGCGGCGAGCGCCTCGATGGCCTCGGGCGCGAGCTCGAGCGCGGCGAGGCGGATCGCGGTCGGCACGACGTCGTTCGTCGACTGCGCCATGTTGACGTCGTCGTTGGGATCGACGAGCCGCTCGGCGCCGCGCCGGCCGCCGAGCAGCTCGGTCGCCCGGTTCGCGAGCACCTCGTTCACGTTCATGTTGTGCGACGTCCCGGCCCCCGCCTGGTACACGTCGACGACGAACTGGTCGCGCCACTCTCCGGCGAGCACCTCGCGGGCCGCCGCCTCGATCGCTCGCGCCTTGCGGCGCGGGAGCAGCCCGAGCCGGGCGTTGACGCGGGCGGCGGCGAGCTTCACCCGGACGGTCGCGTCCACGAACGCGGGGTGGGCGCGCAGCCCGGAGATCGGGAAGTTCTCCACGGCGCGGGCGGTCTGGGCCCCGTACAGCGCGCGGGCCGGGACGCGCACCTCGCCCATCGTGTCCTTCTCGATCCGGGTCCGCTCGCGCCGTGTCATGGGCCGAGCGTAGCTCAGGTCACGACGAGGCGAACGGGCGACTCGAGGATGGCCTTGAGCGTCTGGAGGAACCTCGCCCCGGTCGCGCCGTCCACGACCCGGTGATCGCAGGAGAGGCCGAGCCGCACCCGCTCCATCGGGACGAGCTGACCGGTGCCCTCCTCGACCCAGGGGACCTTCTGGACGGCGCCGACCGCGAGGATCGCGGCCTCGGGCGGGTTGATCACGGCGTAGAACGCCTCCACCCCGAACATCCCCAGGTTCGAGATGGTGAACGACGCGCCCTGGTACTCCTCGGGCTTGAGCCGCTTCTCGCGCGCCCGTCCGGCGAGCTCGCGGATCTCGGCGGCGATCTCGAAGATGGTCTTCCGGTCGGCCCCGCGAACCACGGGCGTCACGAGCCCGTCGTCGAGGGCCACCGCGATCCCGACATCCACGCTGCCGCGCCGCACGATCGCGTCCGCCCCCCAGGCCGCGTTCACCTCCGGGTGCCGCGACAGCGCCTCCGCCGTGGCCTTGACGATGACGTCGTTCACCGAGACCGGCCCCTCCTCGAGCTCCTCGAGCTGCTCGCGCAGCGCGACGAGCCGGCGCGCATCGACCGAGGTCTCGAGGTAGAAGTGCGGCGCGCCGGGCTTCGCCGCGGCGAGGTTGCGCGCGATCGCCTTGCGCATCGGCGAGAGCGGGACCGTCTCGTCGCGCAGCTCGACCCGCGGCGGCAGCGCGCGCTTCTTGCGGGCGGCCGGCGCGAGGGGCGCGGCCGCCACCTGTGCTGCTCGCCGCTCGGGCTCGGGACGCTCCTCGCGCATCGCCGGTGCGCGCTCGAGGTCCGCGAGGACGATGCGCCCGCGCGGCCCGGAGCCGCCCACCTCGCCGAGATCGATGCCGCGCTCGCGCGCGCGCTTGCGCGCCGCGGGCGAGGCTGGAATCCGCGCCGGCACCGGAGCTGCGGCCGCGCGCGCCGCGGCCTGGGCGGGAGCGGTCCGTGCGCCGCGGGTGGGCATCCCGTCCTCGCGCCGCCGCGCGGCAGCCGCCGGCGGAGCTGCGGCCGAAGCCGGCGCGGCAGGCGGAGCCGAGCTCTCCTCCGGCGGCGCCGCCACCTTCGCGGCGCTCGGGGGCGCCTGCTGCGTCGAGACGTGGGCGACCTCTCCACCGGCGCGCGCCTCCTTCGCCGCGTCGGACCCCGCCTGCGCGGCGGCGCCGGGCGCAGGGACCTTCTCGCCCCGCGCCCCGAGCCAGGCGATGGGCTGCCCGACGGGCACGGTTTCGCCGGTCTTCACCGCGATCCCGATGAGGACGCCGGGCTCGAACGCCTCGATGTCGAGGGTCGCCTTCTCGGTTTCGACCTGGGCGACCACGTCGCCGGCCTTGACCTCGTCGCCCTCCTTCTTCAGCCACTCGGCGATCTTGCCCTCGGTCATCTGATCCGAGAGCTTCGGCATCTTGATCGGCTTGGCCATCGCGGCGGCCCTCGTTCAGGCGCGGTACGTGACCTCGTGGACCGCCTTCTTCACGCGCTCCGTCGAGGGCAGGACCACGTTCTCGAGCGGCTTCGCGTAGGGCATCGGCACGTCGCGCGAGGTGACGCGCAGCACGGGCGCATCGAGATCGTCGAACCCGTGCCGCTGGATCGAGTCGGCGATCTGCGCGCCGCTCCCCATCCACGGCCAGCCCTCCTCGACGATGACGCAGCGGTTCGTGCGCGCCACCGACGCGAGCACCGTCTCGAGATCGAACGGACGGAGCGTCCGCGGATCGATGACCTCCGCCTCGATCCCCTCCTTGGCGAGGTCCTGCGCGGCGGCGAGCGCGACGAAGCGCATCTTCTGCCACGCGACGATGGTCACGTCGCGGCCCGGGCGGACGATCTCGGCCTGGCCGAACGGGACGAGGATCTCGCCCTCCTCCACCTCTCCCTTGGCGCCGTAGAGGACCTCCGACTCCATGAAGACCACCGGGTCGTCGAGCCGCACCGCCGTCTTGAGGAGGCCCTTCGCGTCGCGGGGCGTCGCGGGGACCGCCACCTTCAGGCCGGGCACGTGGGCGTAGATGCTCTCGAACACCTGCGAGTGCTGCGCGCCGAGCTGGTGCGCGGCGCCCTGGGGGCCGCGGAACACCACCGGGGCGGGCAGCTGGCCGCCGGACATGTGCCGCATCTTGGCGGCGGAGTTCACGATCTGGTCGAGCGCGAGCAGCGCGAAGTTCCAGGTCATCACCTCGATGATGGGGCGGAGCCCGTTCATCGCCGCGCCCACCCCGATGCCCGCAAACCCCAGCTCGGCGATGGGCGTGTCCACCACGCGCCAGGGGCCGAACTCCTTCAGGAGGCCCTGGGTGACCTTGTACGCGCCGTTGTACTGGCCGACCTCCTCGCCCATGACGAAGACGCGCGGATCGCGCGCCATCTCCTCGCGCATCGCCTGGTTGAGCGCCTCGCGGTAGGACACCACGGCCATGGGCCGAATGTGTGCGGCCCGGACAAGCGCTTCAACAAAAACCGGCGTGCCAAAGCAGGGCGGGCCGGTGGGCACGCGCCCGCGCGCAGGCCCGGCCGTTCGCTCGCGCGTCGGGCGCCCGCGCTCTCCCGCTTGGGTTCAGGGCGCCTGCGGGGCCCCGGCTCCGCGGCGCGTGGACCCCACCTGTGCGCAGCTTGAGCGTAGCGCGGCGAGTCCGCTGCGCGATCGGGCGGGCGGCGGTGCGGTTGCCAAGGAGATCGCGATGAGGACGTGGCGATGGGGAGTCGCGGCGGGCGTGATCGTGGGGGCACTGGTGGTCGGCCTGGCGAGCTGCGGTGACGACAACGGCGGGGGCGCGGCGGCGCCGCCGGCGCTCAGCCCTGATCCGCTGAATTTGGAGATCCAGTCGGCGACGGTTCCGGCGAGCGGCCCTCCGACCGTGAGGTTCAGCGTCACCGACGGCAGCGGCGCACCGATCGATCTCGAGGCGGAGCTGGCGACGACGACGACGTTCCCCAGGATCGGCAGCGCTCCGCGCTTCACGCTCGCCATGCTGGACGACCACGGCGACTACGTCTCGTACTTCGCGACGACCACCACTCCGAGGGCGTACACGTACACCCCTGACCCTGAAGTCGTGACGACACCCGCATCATTCGTACCGCCGACGCCGGCGGCGCGCACGCAGGCCCAGGCACCGGCGTTCGACAAGACGAAGCTCACGAAGGTCAGCGCCGGCGTGTACGACTACACGTTCCCCACGCCGACCGTGACGACCGGGCTCGACCGCACGAAGACGCACACCGTGGCCGGCTGGTTCACCCGGAGACCGAACGCAGCGGACACCGACGTCGCGTTCGGCTCGTTCAACTTCGTCCCGGCCGGCGGGACGGCGCAGAAGCTCGAGACGATCACCGACGCGGGCTGCAACCGCTGTCACGGTGCGCTCACCGCGCATGGCTCGCGCCGCGGCACGCAGCTCTGCATCACCTGCCACTCGCCGCAGACCGGTGATCCCGAGACCAACCGCACGGTCAACTTCAAGGTGATGATCCACAAGATCCACTCCGGCGAGAACCTTCCGAGCGTGCAGCAAGGGTTCCCCTACTACATCGTGGGCTTCAGTCAGACCGTGTTCGACTGGTCCGACGCTCGCGTTCCCGTGGCACGACCACGGCGTCCGGCACTGCACCGTCTGCCACAGCGGCAAGGACGCGGACAACTGGAAGACGAAGCCGACGCTGACGGCTTGCACCTCGTGCCACGACAACGTGAAGTTCACGGCCGCCGAAGCGACGGACCCCTGCCCGATCTCCACCATCGGGCCGACGGCGACGCTCGGGTTCATCAAGGACTGCCTGCACGCGGGCGGACCGATCACGGCGTCGAACCCGAATGACGTCCTCACGTGCCAGGGGTGCCACGGCGCCGGCGCCGCCCAGGCCGTGGAGAAGTACCACCACGGCGACTGACGAAGGCGGGGGACCGGGAGGGCGAGGGCCCGTCGGCCATGCCGGCGGGCCTTCGCCGCGATCCGAAAGGCGTCGCGTCGCGTTTGCGAACGCGCCGTTACTCGGCGTCGATCTCCTGCACCTTCGCGCCGTCGTCGAGGACGTAATACACGCGGACGCGGGTGCCTTGCGCGACGCCGGTCGCGGTGCCGGCGGGCTTCCCGTCCCGATCGAAGAAGCTCACGTCGGCGCCGAGCTTGAACGTCACGACGCCGGCGGCGGTGGTCGCCCTGAGCTCACCCTTCGCGGCGTCGACGAGGAGCACGGAGCCCCAGTCGCACTTCGTGTCCTTCGTGGGCTGGAGCTGTCGCGGCGCAGGGAACGGCAGCGCCGCCAGCGCGACGGTGAGCGCGAGCGCCGAGAGGGTCATGGCGCCGATTATCGCGCCCCGGGGGGCCCCCCACAACCCTGCGGCGCCGCGGGCGCCGCCCCGTCACGGCTCCCGGTGGAGGGCGGGGTCGTCGGGGGAGGCGTAAACGTCCTCCCAGATCGCCTCGGGGCGCGGGTCCGGGCTCTCCTCGGCGAACCGCACCGCCTCCTCGACCTCGCGCGCGACCTCGCCCTCGATCCGCTCGAACTCCTGCGCGGACGGCTCGTGGCCGGCGGCGCGCGCCTTCGCCAGCAGCACCTCCAGCGGATCGCGCCGCTTCTCGAGCTCCACCTCGTCGCGCGTCCGGTAGGTGGCGGGATCGGCCATCGAGTGGCCGCGGTACCGGTACGTTCGCGCCTCGAGGAGGACCGGCTTGCCGCCCTCGGGCCGGCACTCCGCGGCTGCGCGCGCCACCGCGTCGCGAACGGCGAGGACGTCCATGCCGTCCACCGCCTCGCCCCGGACGTCGTAGGCAGACGCGCGGCGCCACACCTCGGCCACCGCCGAGCTGCGCTCCACCGCGGTCCCCATTCCGTACCGGTTGTTCTCGCAGACGAAGATGACCGGGAGCTTCCAGACCGCCGCCATGTTGAGCGACTCGTGGAATGCGCCGATGTTCACGGCGGCGTCTCCGAACAGGCAGACCACCACGCCGTCCTTCTTCTGGTACCGCTGCGAGAACGCGACGCCGGTGGCGAGCGGGATCTGTCCCCCCACGATCCCGTGGCCGCCGTAGTTGTGGCGCGGCGCGTCGAACATGTGCATGGAGCCGCCCTTCCCCTTGACGGCGCCCGTCGCCTTTCCGTACAGCTCCGCCATCACGACGCCGGGCGGCGTTCCCCACGCGAGCGTGTGCCCATGGTCGCGGTAGGCGTTCACGAGGAAGTCCCGCTCCGGATCGAGCGCGTGGCGGACGCCGATCGCGATCGCCTCCTGCCCGATGTAGAGATGGCAGAACCCGCCGATCTTCCCCTCCGTGTAGACGCGCCCCGCGGTCTCCTCGAACCGGCGGAGGAGCAGCATCTCGCGGTAGATGGCGAGGAGCTCGCTCTTGGGCTCGGGTCGCCGCTCGACCGCCCGTCCTGCCGCCTGCGAGCGCGCGGTCGTCTCCGGGGTCATGTCTCGTAGGTAAGGGGTGTCCTCGCCAAGTCAACGGAACCGGATGGCGCGGCGCGGCGAAGAGCCCGCCCCGGTGCTAGAGCCCGAGAGGGGTCAGCGCCCGGGCCCGACGCGGGCGGCGAGCCGCCGGAGCGCGATCTCGGTCTTGGCGTCCTCGATCTCGCCGCGCTCGCAGGCGGAGATCGCGGCGGTCAGCTCGCGCCACGCGAGGACCGCGCCCTCCTCGAGCGGGGATCCGTCGCCCTCGTGCGGTGCAGCGTACTCCGACGCGCCCGGCGGGCGCGGGACCTCCGCAGCGAGCAGGTGGATCTTCTCGGAGACGATCCCCGGCAGCGGGAAGAACGGCCCGCCGAGCGGCTCCAGGCGGGCCGGCGGAACCTCGACGCCCGCCTCCTCCAGCACCTCGTCGGCAGCACGCCGCCGCAGCGCGTCCAGCCCGATCTCGCCCGGCTCGAGCACCCCCGCCACGATCTCCTCGACCAGGAGGTACTCGGCCTCCGGCAGGACGGCGACCTTCCCCCGGCGGAAGTACGCCGCCGGCCGCAGTCCGCGACGGGTGAGGACCTCGATCCCGAGCGGGGTGCGGGCGTACAGGCACACGGCGACCGCGTCGAGGGTCGGCCGATCGATGACGTCGATCGGATACTCGCGGCTGTGGGTGCCGTCCACGCGGCGGTTGCGCGCCCGAAGCCGCTTCAGCCGCAGGAAGCCTTCGTCGCAGCGGGCGCGCTCGGTGTAGTCCTCGACGATCTCGATCTCGGCGATCTGGCGCATGCCTGCGAGAGTG
The DNA here is from genome assembly GCA_963721145.1 of uncultured delta proteobacterium. Lineage (GTDB taxonomy): Bacteria > Myxococcota > Myxococcia > Myxococcales > Anaeromyxobacteraceae > Anaeromyxobacter. The sequence goes on from CAVRIC010000003.1 coordinate 854,072, forward strand.
CAACGCCGGGGGGCCGGCCGCCATCTTTCCCAGAGGGAGGCGTGTGAACGCGCCGGCCTGACACCAGCTTTTCGGGGGAGGTGCGCCGCATGCAAACACCGCAGCTGATGGCCGAGCTGTCCCGCCTCTTCTCGGTCGAGGTGGAGGCGGTGCAGGCCTACGGCGCGGCGGTGGCCCTGCTCGGGCCCGGCCCGATCCGGGACGAGCTGGCGCTCTTCGGGCTCGAGCACCAGCGGCATGCGCTCGTGCTCCAGGAGCAGATCTCCCGGCGCGGCCACGTCCCCCCGGAGGTCCGGCCGGACGTGAAGGGGGTCGTGATCGGCGCGCTCACGCCCCCCCGGCGCAGCCTCACCGCGGAGGACGTGCTCGCGGGGATCCGTGGCAACGAGCAGCTCACCGGCTCGCTGTACGCGAAGGCGCTCGCGAAGCCGCTCCCGGACGCGCTGCGCGAGATCCTCATGCGCATGCACGGAGAGGAGCGACACCACCTCGACTGGATCGAGCGGGCGATCTCGCGACGGGCGTGGGAGGCGAGCGGCGCCTCCCACCCGTGACCTGTTCGGACCCCGGCGTGCCGGAAGCCCGGTCGACCGCTACGCCACGACGCGCAGCTTCTTGCCCGCGGGCGCGTACCCGGGCAGCTCGTCGAACTGGAGGTACCGGTAGACCTTGTCGGCCTTGGGCGCGATCTTCTCGGCGAACACCTTGAAGTACTCGTCCTTCGTCGGCAGCCGGCCCAGGGTGGCGGCGACGGCGCCGAGCTCGGCGGAGCCGAGGAACACCTGCGCCCCGTTGCCGATGCGGTCATCGAAGTTGCGGGTCGAGGTCGAGTAGACCGTCGCCTTGTCGGGGACGCGCGCCTGGTTGCCCATGCAGAGCGAGCACCCGGCGATCTCGATCCGGGCGCCGACCGCGCTGTAGGTCGAGAAGTACGCCTCGTCCTTGAGCTGCTGCTGGTCCATCCGCGTGGGCGGGCAGATCCAGGTGCGGACGGCGCGGTTGAACTTCTGCCCCTTCCAGATCTCCCCGGCCGCGCGGAAGTGGCCGATGTTGGTCATGCACGAGCCGAGGAACACGTCCTCGATCTTCGTGTTCGCCGACTTCGGTGAGCACCTTCACGTCGTCCGGGTCGTTCGGGCAGGCCAGGATCGGCTCGGTGATCTCGGCGAGGTCGATCTCGACGATCGCGGCGTACTCGGCGTTCGCGTCTGCGGAGAGGAGCTGCGGCTTCTTCAGCCACTTCTCCACGTCGGCGATGCGGCGCTCGAGCGTCTTCGCGTCGCCGTACCCGTCCGCGATCATCTTCCGCATCAGGGCGACGTTCGACCGGAGATAGGTCGCGACCGTCTTCTCGGAGAGCTTGATCGCGGCCGCGGCAGCGGAGCGCTCGGCGGCGGCGTCGGTCAGCTCGAACGCCTGCTCGACGGTGAGATCCGGCAGTCCCTCCATCTCGAGGATCCGGCCGTTGAAGACGTTCTTCTTGTTCTTCTTCGGCACGGTGAGGAGGCCCTGTCGGATCGCCCAGAGCGGGATCGCGTTCACCACGTCACGGAGCGTGATCCCCGGCTGGAGCTTTCCCTTGAAGCGGACCAGCACCGACTCGGGCATGTCGAGCGGCATGAACCCGAGGGCGCCCGCGAACGCGACGAGCCCGGAGCCCGCCGGGAAGGAGATGCCGATGGGGAAGCGGGTGTGGGAGTCGCCGCCGGTGCCGACCGTGTCGGGGAGGAGGAGCCGGTTGAGCCAGGAGTGGATGACGCCGTCGCCAGGCCGGAGCGGCACCCCGCCGCGCTGCTGCACGAAGCCCGGCAGGGACTTGTGCATGCTCACGTCCGCAGGCTTCGGGTATGCGGCGGTGTGGCAGAACGACTGCATGAACATCGGCGCCTGGAATCGCAGGCAGGCGAGCTCCTTCAGCTCGTCCGACGTCATCGGGCCGGTGGTGTCCTGCGAGCCGACCGTCGTCATCTTCGGCTCGTAGTAGCCGCCGGGCAGGACGCCGGGCAGGCCGCAGGCCTTGCCCACCATCTTCTGGGCGAGCGTGTAGCCCTGGCCCGCCTTCGGCTCCGGATTCACCACCTTCGCGAAGAGATCCTTCGGCCCCTTCTTCGTCATCTTCTGCGCCCTCTCGGTGAGCGCGCGCCCGATGGTGAGGGGGATCCGGCCGCCGGCGCGGAACTCGTCCGGAAGCGTGTTCGGGGCGATCTTGAAGGTCGAGAGCACCTCGCCCGACTCGCTGCGGATCTCGCCCTTCGCGGTGTCGATCACGACGACGTCGCCGGTCTTCAGCTTCGCCACGTCCGCCTTGAGGGGGAGCGCCCCGGAGTCCTGGCAGGTCGCGAAGAAGATCGGCGCGATGACGCCGCCGATGATCACGCCGCCGCGCTTCTTGTTCGGGACGAAGGGGATCTCGTCGCCGATGTGCCACTGGACGCTGTTGCAGGCCGACTTGCGCGAGGACCCCGTCCCCACGACGTCGCCCACGAAGGCGACCTGGAAGCCCTGCGCGCGGAACTCGGCGATCGTCTCGAGGCCGCTCGGGAACCGCGTCTTGCCCATCGCCTGCGCGTGGAGCGGGATGTCCGGGCGCGTCGAGGCGTCGCCGGCGGGAGAGAAGTCGTCGGTGTTGATCTCGCCGTCCACCTTGAAGACCTTCACCTTCAAGGTCGCGGGCACGCCCGGCCGGGACGTGAACCACGCGGCGTTCGCCCACGACTCGAGCACCTCCCGGGCGGCGGCGTTCTTCGCCTTGGCGAGCGCGGCCACGTCGTCGAACGCGTCGTACACGTAGGTCAGGCCGGAGAGCGCCTTCGCGGCGTCCGCCGCGAGCGCCTTCGCCTTCAGCGCGGCGACGAGGGGCGGGACGTTGTAGCCGCCGCCCATCGTCCCGAGCAGCTCGATCGCGCGCTTCTTGTCGATGAGGGGCGACTTCTTCGTCCCCTTCACGAGCTCCGCGAGGAACGCCGCCTTCACCTCGGCGGCGGCATCCACGCCGGGGGAGACTCGGTTCGACAGGAGGTCGAGGAGGAACGCCTCCCTGCCCTTGGGCGGCTTCTGCAGAAGCTTCACGAGCTCGCGGGTCTGCTCGGGGTCGAGCGGCTTCGCGGGGACTCCGAGCGCCTTCCGCTCCTCGACGGACTTCATGTAAGCCTCGATCACGGGCTGCTCCTTGGTTCGCGTGCTGCGCGGGTCGGAAAGTCGAAAAGCGATGCCGTATAACACGGCGCGGGGCCGGGTGTCAGCCGCGCGGGCGACCGGAAACGTTCGACGGAACGGGCGCTTACGGGACCTCATCGGTCCACGATGCGCGGCGAGGTGCACGGTCCGGCTCCGGACGGGTGCACGCGCCGCGGCTCTTCGCCGCAGCGCGGCGTGACCGGTACGCGCAGTGCGGTCGACGCTGCGACGATATCGATTTGCGCAGCAAGTTTTCGTTCCGCGCATCCTCACCTATAGTGCTCCCGGGGGCGGTCGGGAGGTGGGGTTGCTGAGCGATCGCGAGATCGTGTCGCTCGTCGAGCGAATGGGGGTCGAGCCCCAGCGGACGCGCGGCGTGCTGCTCGTCGACGACGAGGAGCTCAACCTCGTCGCCCTCCGCAGCTTCCTCGAGGACGACTGGGACGTTCACGTCGCGACCTCCGGGGCCGAAGGCCTGGAGATCGCGGGGAAGGTCCCGCTCGACGTGGTGATCGCCGATCACCGCATGCCTGGGATGACGGGCCTCGACATGCTCGAGGAGCTCCGGCGCCGCCGCCCCGACATCGCGGGCGTCGTCCTCACCGCGTTCGCCGACATGCAGGCGCTCGAGTCCGCCATCAACCGCGCGAGCGTGTTCCGCTTCCTGCGCAAGCCGTCGCATCCCGCAGAGATCGTCCAGACCATCGAGCAGGCGAGCGCCGTCGTGGCACAGCGGAGGACCGTCGAGAAGCTCGTGCAGCTCCTCGCACGCCGGAGCGACGAGCTGCGGGTCTCGGTCGAGCAGCTCCAGGCCCAGCAGCAGATGCTCCTGCACCTCGAGCGGCTCGGGACGCTGGGCCGACTGTCCGCGGGCGTCACCCACGACCTGAGGAACGTGATGGTCGCCTTCCGGGCGGCCGAGTGGGACCTCGCCAACAACCCGGCGATCCAGGGCGGGCTGCGCGAGATCGTGACGATCGGCCTCGCCGGGGTCGAGAACATGCTGCGGACGCTCCAGTCGCTGCACGAGTTCGCGCGCACGGGGTCGCTCGCGCTCGAGCTGCAGGAGATCGATCCCGGCGCCGTCGTCGCGAACGCGCTCGCCATCTCCAAGATGGATCCCGTGTTCAAGCTCCACGTGGTGCACACGGACATCGCGCCGGATCTCCCTCGCGTCCGTGCGGACGGCCAGAAGCTGACGCAGGTCATCGTGAACCTCGTCCGGAACGCGCTCCATGCAACGCGTCCGGACGAGGACGTGCGGGTGAGCGCGCGGGCGCGCCCGGCGGGAGACGTGGAGATCGCGATCGAGGACGACGGGCCGGGCGTCCCGCCCGACATCCGCGCCCGGCTGTTCCAGCCGTTCGCCTCCGCAAAGGGCGAGGCGGGCCTGGGGCTCGGGCTCTACATGGCGCGCCTGATCGTCACGTCGCACCAGGGCGCGATCGATCTCGTGGACGTCCCCCGCGGCGCGCGCTTCGAGGTGATCCTGCCGCCCGCGGCCCGAGCCGCGGCGGCATCGGCTGGAGCTGCATGATGAAGCAGAGAAGGCAATCGGAGCTCGCGGAGCGGCTGCCCGCGGCGGACGAGCGGTCGCGCTTCGCGCCCCCTGCGGCGCCCGTCTCGGCGCTCGCGCGGGAGGTCCGGAGCGACGCCGCGGGGATCCGGAGGTACGAGGAGCTGGACGGAGCCGAGGGGCGCGCCGTCTTCTTCCGCCCCCACCGGCACACCGCGGCGGAGCTCGCGCCGCTGCGGTGCGCGGTGGTCCTGCTCGCCAACCGCGCGGAGCACGTATACGCGCTCCGTGACGTCTCGCAGAACGGGGTGGCGTTCGCGTCGCCCCGAGGCCTGTCGGTCGTCCCGCGGCAGCGGCTCGACATCGCGGTCCGATTCGACGGGCACGAGGCGTTCCGCGGCGCCGCGACCGTCGGCTCGGTTCGGGAGAAGGACGGGATGACGGTCGTCGGAGTCTCGTTCGACGACTTCCTGCTCGACGTCGAGGACGTGCTCCAGCTCCGGAACGTGCAGTCGTGGCGCGCCCGCAGCACTGCCCCGCCGACGGCATGGGCCCTCGAGGGGCACGAACGCTACAAGTCGCTGGTCGCCGAGCTGCGGCTCCGACTGGAGGACACGCACCGGCACCTCCAAGATCTGGAAAGCCGCCTGCCCTGGCATGTCCTCCACGGGGACGACAACGCCGCCAGGACCGCCCTCGTCGCGCAGCTCCGCCAGGATTTCGTGCCCGAAGCCGTGAGGCTGAGCGAGGCGATCGACGGAGCGCTCCGCGGAGTCCCGGAGGCGTACGGAAGCGCAGCCGCCAGGGAGTGGTCGCGCCGGCACGTGGACGAGTTCCTCTTGCAGTCGCCCGGATTGTCTCGCGCCCGGCACAAGCCTTTCGGCTACCCGGGCGACTACGAGGTGATGAACTTCATGTACGGCGATGATTTCGAGGGCGCGACCCTGTTCGCCCGCGCCGTCGAGCTCGCGTTCAACCAGACGCGCGCGGCCCAAGGCGGTGCGCTGCCGCAAGGACCTCGTGAAGCGGCGAGCTGAAGGCGCTCGCTGACGACTCGTACGCGTTCGCGCGTCCCGGTCCGCATTCTCTCCATCGCGGCCGGACCGGCCCAGGAGCTCGTCGAGCTCTTCCAGGAGGTCGACGACGCTCTCGGTGCCGGTCGAGGTCGTGCTCTTCGAGCAGGACAAGAACGCGCTGGCCCACGCCTTCCGGCGGCTCACCCCGGCGATCGAGGCCCGCTTCGGGACGGGTCCGGCTGCGGTCCGTTCCTCCACGACTCGATCAAGCGCCTGCTGCGCGACGCCACCCTGTTCGAGCCGTTCGGAAAGTTCGACTTCATCTACTCGCTGCGGCCTCTACGACTACCTGCAGGACGGCACCGGCGGTCGTTCTGACGCGTCGCCTCGCCGCCGCAACCGCGCCCGGCGGCCAGCTCCTCGTCGCCAACATGGTCGATCACCCGCCCGGATGGCTGCATGGAGTTCCACCTCGACTGGACGCTCGTCTACCGCACGCGCGAGGAGCTGCTCGACATCGGCGCCCGGGCGGTCCCGGGCGCCTCGGTGCGGATCCTCGAGGAGGAGAGCGGTGTCGAATCCATTCTTGGAGCTGTCCGGCGGGTAGATGGACCACGATCGGCGCCGAGATCCGGGAGCGCTGGGAACGCTGGCGCGTCGAGCGCAACCGGCGAGGGCTGCGGACGGGGCTCCTCATCATCGTCACCCTGTACCCGACGTTCGGGGTGCTCGACTGGTGGCTCGCGCCGCGGCACGCCCTCCCCTGGCTCTGGCTGATGCGCTGCCTCGTGACGCTGGGCGCGCTCGCCGTGTTCCAGCTGGTCCGACGGCCCGGGTTCGACGGCGTGGGTGGAGCCGCTCTCCGCGGGGTATGCCTGGCTCACCGCGGGCGGCATCAGCATGATGACGCTCTACATGGGGGGGCTGGCCTCGCCCTATTACGCCGGGATCACGCTGGTCGTGCTCGCCACCGGCCTGCTCTTGGTCTGGCGACCCCGCGTCGTGGTGGTCGTCAACTCGTCGCATCGTCTTCACGTTCATCCTCACGAACGTCTTCGCGGGCACCATCGGTCGACTCTCGACGGCGCCTGTCGAACCTGACGTTCCTCTCCGCGATCGCACTCATCGCCGGCGTCGGGCAGGTGCTGCTCTTCTACACGCAGCGCGAGCAGCTCGACCAGCGGATCCAGCTCGAGGCACGCGACCGCACAACCTGGAGCGTGCCCACACCGAGCTTCAGCGGCTCGACGAGTTCAAGTCGCGCTTCTTCGCCAACATGACCCACGAGCTGCGCACGCCGCTCGCCATGGTCCTCACCCCGCTCGAGCTGATGATGCAGGGCGAGATGGGGCAGTTCAGCGAGGCCGCAGCGCAGCTCGCTTCGACAGCATGTACCGGAGCGCCCTCAAGCTCCTGAAGCTCATCAACGACCTGCTCGACCTCTCCCGCCTCGAGGAGAGCCGGCTGCGCCTCGACGTGAAGCGAGCACGACCTGGTCGGCCAGCTGCGCGGCGCTGGTCGAGCAGACCGCAGGTGCTGGCCCAGCCGCAAGCAGATCGCCCTCTCCTTCTCGCCGAGCCTGCGAGCCGCGCGCCGCTCTGGTGCGACCTCGGAGCGGCTGGAGCGGGTCTTCGTGAACCTGCTCTCCAACGCCATCAAGTTCACCCCGCCGCGCGGACACGTCACGGTCGACGCTGTCGCGAACAGCCGACGACGTCGAGGTCGTGGTCGCAGGACGACGGCCCGGGCTTCCCGCCGGAGCGGGCCGAGCAGATCTTCGAGCGCTTCTACCAGGTGGACATGGCCGACCGCCGGCCGCACGGCGGCACGGGCATCGGGCTCGCGCTGGCGCGCGAGCTGGTGATGCTCCACGGCGGCACCATCCGGCGCGAGCAGCGACGGCGACTCGGGGGCCCGCTTCACCGTCACGCTCCCGACGGGGCGCGGCCACTTCCGCCCCGAGGCGCTCGCGGCGCCGCGGGACGCGCGGCGGCGCCGCGACCGGCGAGCCCGGCCTCGACTGGGCGGTCCAGCTCGCAGCGCCGCGACGAGTTCCGGCTGCTCGACATCGAGGAGGCCACCGAGCGGCGCGTCGTCGAGCGCGACACCGACGAGGAGGCCCGCCCCTACACGGTCGTGGTCGTCGAGGACCAGCCCCCACATCATCCAGCTCGTCCACATGTCGCTGCGGCGCCAGTTCAAGGTGCTGACCGCGCCGGACGGGCTCAAGGGGCTCGAGCTGGTCACTGCGCGAGCGCCCGAACCTGGTGGTCACCGATCTCATGATGCCGGGCATCGACGGGCTCGAGCTCACGCGCCGGCTCCGGGAGGACGCCGCGCACCCGCCACATCCCGATCGTCATGCTCACCGCGCGCGGCGAGCTCGACGACCGGGTGAAGGGGCTCGAGACCGGCGTCAGCGCCTACCTCACCAAGCCCTTCTCGCCGCAGGAGCTCGCTCACCGCGGCCCGGCGAGCTGGTGCAAGCGCCAAGGAGCAGACCGCCGACCTCGTGCTCACCCAGCCGGATGGAGTCGCTCGAGATGGTGGCGGCGGGGCTGGCCCACGAGATCAACAACCCGCTCAACTACGTGAAGAACGCGCTCGGGCGCGTGCGGCTCGACGCGAGAAGGTGCTGACGGCGCTGCGCGGCGCGCGCCCGGACGCGGCCGACTCGACGCGCGCGGAGGCAGGCCCAGGTGGAGCGAGCTGGCGGCGCGGCATCCGCGGAGCTGCTCGGCGTGGCCGACTCCGGCGTGAAGCGGATCGGCCGGCACGGTCGAGCTGATGAGCCGCTACGGGCGCGCCGGATACAAGCGCGAGATGGTGCCGCACGACGCCTGGGAGGCGGTCCGCACCGTGGTGGGGATCGTGCTGCCCGCCACCGGACGCGACGTGAAGGTCGACCTCGATCTCGACGGGGACGGCACGCTCGAGTGCGTGCCCGAGGAGTTCGACCAGGTGCTCTCCAACCTGGTGCAGAACGCCATCGAGGCGGTGCCCGAGGAGACCGGGCCGGGTCCGGGTCACGGGCGCGTCGAGGACGCCGAGCTCACGCTGTCGGTGAAGGACAACGGCCCGGGCATCCCGCCCGACGGTCCACGCGCGCCTCTTCACCCCGTTCTTCACGACGAAGGGGCCGGGGCGCGGGATGGGGCTCGGCCTCACCATCGTCCGACGGGTGGTGCAGAGCCTCGGGGGCGCCCTGCACGTCGCGAGCACCCCGGGCGCCGGCGCCGAGTTCGTCGTTCGCGTGCCGAGAAAGCAGGGCCGGCGAGAGCCGGCCGCGGCACCGCGGATTCGGGCCTGACGTCGTGGCGCTACCGGCGCCTGCCCCGGTCCCGCGGCTCGTCGTCGTCGTCCATCATCCGGTACTTCGGGCCCTCGGGATCGTCGTACTGCCCGCTCTTCACCGTCCACATGAAGAGGAGCCACGCGGCGATGCCGAGCGCCAGCGAGAGCAGGATGAGGAGGCCGAGGGACATCGCGAACCGCCCGGGAGCGTAGGACGCAGCCCGGCCGCGCGCCACGCGAAAGCTCGGCCCCTCAGGAGTCGCGGACGCGGACGCGGACGCGGCCCGCTCAGTAGCCTCCGCCCGGCGGCGCCGTCGGCTGGACGGTCGAGTCGATGGTGATCGCGCCGTTCGGGGTGGTCATGGTTCCCATGTGGACGGTGCAATAGAAGGGGATGACCGTCCCGTTCGGCGCGCTCGCGGGAAGCGTGAAGCTCCTCGTTCCGGTGAACGCGCCGGTGTCGAACGAGACGCCCGCGACCGAGCCCGGCGTGAAGGCGTTTGGGCTCGCCTCGCTCGTCACCGAGTGTTCCTCCGCATCGTTGTTGATGACGGTGACGGTGGCGCCGGGAGGCGCACTCAGAGCGACCGGTGAGAAGGTCAAGTTGGAGATGGAGATGAAGAACCCCGGTGCCGACGATGCCGGCGCCGGAGAGCTCGAGTCGCCGCAGCCGACGGCGATGCTGGCCGCCAGGAGGACGAGTCCGGTCTTCGTGCTCACCCGCATGCGGGCCCCCGTCACCGAAGTGGTCCGCGTCTCGGACCTGCTCGGTGAACTGAAAGCTCGATGCGCACGGTTCGTCTGGCACAGGTCCGCTTGGGCACTCGGACGAGCAGGCGCCAGTGGAGTGTGCGCGTCCCCGGTGGCCAGGCCGGTCAGCCGAGCGCCCGCCGGAGCCGCAGCGAGTTCCCGACGACGAAGAGCGACGAGGCGGCCATCGCGCCGGCGGCGACGATGGGGTGGAGGACGCCGGCCATCGCGAGCGGGATCGCGATCGCGTTGTAGAAGAAGGCCCAGAACACGTTCTGGCGGACGACGGCGAGGGTGCGTCGGGAGAGGGGCACGAGGTCGGCGACGGGGCGCAGGTCGTCCCGCACCACCACCACGTCCGCGCTCTCCATCGTGACGTCGGTGCCGCGCCCCATCGCCACGCCCACGTCGGCCTGGCCGAGCGCGGGCGCGTCGTTGATGCCGTCTCCCACGAAGAGGACCCGGCGCCCCCTGCGCTGGCGCCTCGCGACCACCTCCCGCTTCTGCACCGGCGTCGCCTCCGCCATGGACTCGATCCCGAGCGCTGCCGCGACCGCGCCGGTCGCGCCGGGCCCGTCGCCGCTCACGATCCCCACCGAGAGCCCCTCTGCCCGCAGCGCGCGCACCGCCTCCGGCGCCTCGTCCCGCATGACGTCTGCCACCGAGAGGAACGCCCGGACCTCCCCGCCCGCGGCGACGAACACGACCGTCTCGCCTCGACCCTCCCGCTCGCGTGCGCGGGCGTCGGCATCCGGCGGCATGAGGATGCCGTGCTCGGCGAGGAGCGCGTGGTTTCCGACGAGGACGCGGTCGGGGTCGGGGGTCGCGGTCCCCTTCGACTCCGCGCCGCCTGCGGCGGCGCTACGCTCAGGGTGAGCGGACGTCGCGGTCAGGGTCGAGGCGATCTGCACTCGCGCGATCACTCCCTTCCCCGGAATCGCCCGGAACCCGGTCGCCGGCAGCTCCGGGACTCCGCTCGCCCGCGCCGCCTCCACGATCGCCCGGCCCACGTGGTGCTCGCTCCTCCGCTCGACCGAAGCGGCGAGCGCGAGCGCGCCCTCGCGGCCGAGCGCCGCATCGAGGGCGATCACCTCGCGCAGCACGGGCCGGCCGCGCGTGACGGTGCCCGTCTTGTCGAGGAGCACGTCGGTGACGCGCGCCGCCCGCTCGAGCACGTCGCCGCCCTTCACCAGGAGCCCGCGCCCGGACGCGAGCCCGGTCGCGACGAGCACCGCGATCGGGGTCGCGAGGCCGAGCGCGCAGGGGCAGGCGATGACCACGACCGAGATCCCGGTCAGCAGCGCCTGGTCGAGCGGCGCGCCGCGGGCACGCCACCACGCGAAGGTCGCGGCCGCGAGGACCAGCATCGCAGGGACGAAGATCCCGACCACCCGGTCCGCCACCGCCTGGATCCGCGGCTTCGCGGCCTGGGCCTCCTCCACGGCGCGGACGATCCCCGCGAGCACGGTCTCCTTCCCGACGCGCGTCACGCGGACGACCAGCGCGCCGTGCAGGTTCACCGTCCCGCCGATCACCACGGCGCCAGGCTCCTTCCCAATGGGCCGCGCCTCGCCGGTGACGAGCGACTCGTCCACCTCCGACGTGCCCTCCACGACCTCGCCGTCGAGCGGGATGCGCGCGCCCGGAACGATCTCGATCCGGTCCCCCGGCGCGACCTCGCCCACCGGAACGCTCCGCCGCTCGTCGCGGCCGTCCGGCCCCGCCTCGACCCGCCGCGCCTCGCGCGGCGCGAGCGCGGCCAGCCGGGCCACCGCCTCCGACGCCCGTCCCTTCGCGGCCGCCTCGACGTATCGGCCGACCAGGACGAGCGTCGGGATCATCGCCGCGGTGTCGAAGTAGACCTCGCCGCCGCGCAGCATCTGCCAGACCGAGTAGACGAGCGCCGCCCCCGATCCGATCGCGACGAGCGCGTCCATGCCCGGAGCGCCGCGCCGGATCCCCGCCCACGTGGCGCGCAGGAACGGCGCGCCAGAATACAGGTAGATCGGGAGCGTCAGCCCGAGCGAGATCCACTCCATCAGGCGCCGCGTCCCCGCGTCGATCCCGTGGAAGTACCCTGCGTAGAGCGCCGCCTGGTAGATCATGAGCTGCGACGCGAGGAAGCCGGCGGTCCCGAGGCGCACGAGCAGGTCCCGGGTCTCGGCGCGGCGCGCGGCCGCCCGCACCGAGTCGGACCATGGCTTCGGGACGTAGCCCGCGGCGCCGATCCGCGAGAGGACCGTCGCGAGGTCGGTCCGGCCGGAGTCCCAGCGGACGCGGGCGCGGTGGGTCGCGTAGTTGACGCGCGCCGCCGCGATGCCGGGGGTCCGCAGGAGGATCCGCTCGACGAGCCACACGCACGACGCGCAGCGGATCCCGTCCACGTACAGCTCGATCTCGTCTTCCCCGCCCCGCTGGCGGACCGCGTCGCGGAACGCCGCGAGGTCCGGGTGCGGCCCCTCTCCGACGGGAGCCCCGGGACCCTCCAAGCGCCGGTTCGCGTAGTAGGCGGAGAGCCCCTCCTCCGCGACGAGCCGGTACACGCCCTGGCAGCCCGGGCAGCAGAAGGTGCGGACCGCGCCGCCGATGGTGTCGCTCACCGCCTCGCGCGCCGGGAACTCGATCAGGCAGTGGTCGCAGCGATGCTTCCCCGTGGCCGTGGCGGCGGCCGGCGCGCCTGCGGTCATCGCAGCACCCCCGCGCCCCGGAGCAGGAACAGCAGGCCGAGAAGTGCGACGAGGACGCCGCCCGCGCGAACGAGCGTGGCCCGAGCGCTCGCGCCGATCGCCGTCCCGGCGGCGCCTACGACGAGGAGCGCGGGCGTCGTGCCGAGCCCGAAGGCGAGCGCGAGGAAGAGCCCCTCCGGCAGGCTGCCGGTCCCGGCGGCGCCGAGGAAGACGGTCCAGGAGAGGCCGCAGGGCAAGAGCCCGAGCGCGAGACCGGTCGGGTAGAGCCGGCCCGGCCCGCCGCCCTCGAGCACGCCGCGCACGAGCGCGATCACCTTCCCGGAGGCGCGCGCCTCGAGCCGCTTCAGGCTCGTGGAGAGCCCGGCTGCACCGAGCCCGAGCGCGATCATGAGAACCCCGGCCGCGATCGCGACCGCCTGCTGGACCCCCGCGAGCCGCCCCGCGACGTTCACGAACGAGCCGGTGAGCCCCATCGCCGCGCCGAGCGCGCCGTACGTCGTGATCCGTCCGGCGTGATACGCGAGCTGCCCCGCGAGCGAGCGGCGCGCGCCGAGCGGCCCCGCCGCGAGCGCGAGCGACCCGACGAGCGGGCCGCACATCGCGGCGCAGTGGCCGAAGCTCCCGAGGAGCCCGGTGACGAAGGCCATGGCGACGGCGGAGGACAGGGGGCTCACTCCCGGACCCCGAGCTGGAACCGCACCGTCCGGGGCGCCGCCCCCGGGCGCTCCACGCGCACCTCGGCGATCCAGTCGCGTCTGCCGCTCGGACAGCGGACCAGCACCGCGCCGCCCCCGAACCGCCCGGCGCCGGACGGGGCGAGCCGCACCTCGTTCCGCCCCATCTCCATCCCGGGCATGGCGAACGCGACGGCGACCTGGTCCCGCTCGCCCGCGCCGCCCAGATCCACGCGCACGGCGAGATCCGTCATGGTCCGGATCGGCCGCGGCCCGATCTCGAGGGTCACCTCGCCGCCGCCGTCGAGCCGCTCGGTGCAAGGTCCGTCGGCGAGATCGCAGCGCGCGCCCGCGGCGCGCTCCGAGTGATGGCGGAGCCCTTCTTCGTACGGGTGCGCGACGACGGTCTCCTCGCGGACGGTCGCGGCGATCCAGACGGTCCCCACGATGATCCCGAGGACCGCGAGGACGAGCAGGCCGAGCGCAAGCCTGGCGCAGGAGGTCACGAGCCCTCCGTCGGGACGAAGATGGGAACGGGCTGCATGCTCCGCGCGACGACCGCATCGCCGCGACGCGCCTCCGCCGAGAGCTGCGCCGCGCTCCGGCCCGGCGGGAGCCCGCGCACGGACGCGACCACCCGCACCTGGCGCCGCTCGCCCGGCCCGAGGTCCACGAGCTGCGGGCGGACCTCGACCTGGACCTCGCCGGTGCCGGCGCGGAGCGCGAGGGCGACCGTCACGGGTGCGCGCCCGTGGTTCTCGAGCGCGACGGAGTAGGCGTTCACCACCCGGCCGTCCGCGGCGCGCCGCGGCTGGAAGGCCGCGTCGGGGACGGCGGAGAGGTCCAGGAGCGAGCGCACCAGCACCACCGCGACGAGCAGCGCCGCGGAGGCGAGCGTGGCCGCTCCGAGCGCGAGCGCGGCGGGCCGGAACGGCCGGGACGCGCCGCCAGGCTCGCCGTGGAAGTAGCCGATGAGGTCCGGCGCCTTTCCCCGCTTCGCCATCACCGGCGCACACGCGTCGATGCACGCGGCGCAGGCGATGCACTCCGACTGGAGCCCGCGGCGGATGTCGATCCCGGTCGGGCAGACCCGGACGCAGGCGTTGCACTGCACGCAGTCCCACTCGCGCCGGGTGTCGTACGCGACGACGAGCGTCGAGCGGTCGAACAGGACTCCCTGGAGCTTCGCGTACGGGCAGGCCGTGGCGCAGAAGGTCGCGCGCAGGAACGCGAGGTCGAGGAACAGCACCAGGGCCAGGACCGCCCAGGATCCGCCGAGCACCGGGCCGAACGTGCCGGCGGCGAACCGGCGGAAGAACTCCGGGGGCGCGACGAAGTACCAGAGCAGGTTCGCGGCGGCGATCGTGGATACCGCGGCGACGGCGACGAAGCCGAGCGGGCGCCGCCACGAGATCCGATCCTGCGGCGAAGCCGCCTTCATTGCTGGGGGCCCCCTGGGGGGCGAGATCCGATCCTGCGGCGAAGCCGCCTTCACTGCTGGGGGCCCCCTGGGGGGCGAGATCTGATCCTGCGGCGAAGCCGCTTTCATTGTTGGGGGCCCCCTGGGGGGGCGCCGCGGCTTCTCGCGTCGCTCGGGCTCGACCCAGGAGGTGAGGTCCGCGAGGACCGTCTGCGGGCACGCCCAGCCACACCACACCCGGCCGAAGAGGAGCGTGACGAGGAGGAAGGCCGCGGTGACGACGAGTGTCGCGGCGAGGACCACGAACGCCTCGTCGATCGCGAACGAGGCGCCGAAGGCGTGCAGCCGCCCCGCCGGCACGTCGAGCCGGAGCGCGCTCTCTCCCCCCACGGACACCCAGGGCAGCCCGACCACCACGACGGCCTGAGCAGCGGCCGCAGCGCGCCGCCAGGTCTTGAAGCTACGAACGATCGTCGTCGTCCTCGAGCATCCGGTACTTCGGCCCCTCGACCCGCTCCTTGCGATGGCGACGGAAGTAGAAGATCGCGATCGCCGCGAGCGCCGCGCACAGCGTCGTCCCGAAGATGAAGTAGGCGAGGTCGGGCGCCATCAAGCCTTCTTCCTGCGCTGCGAGAGCCAGAGGACGAGCGCGACCACCGTCGGGATCGCGGTGAAGGCGATGGTGGCGAGCAGGTTGGACCCGGTGGATGCGCCGCCGCCCTCGAGCTCCTGCGTCTGGTGCCAGCCGCCGAGCGCCGGCGAGTAGGCCCACAGGTAGAAGGCGCCCCAGAGGATGAGCCCCCAGAACAGCAGGGTCCAGCCGACCGGGAGCTTGCGCGAGGTCTCCTTCGCCTCGAAGGTGGACAGATCGTCGTTCTCCGGCTGAAACGGCATGACGCTCCTCCTACCGGTGCTCGGCCGCCTCGTGGTGATGGGACTCGGTCGCCTCGTGCGCCTTCTGGTTCCTGAGCCACGCGACGATCGCCCAGATGTCGTCGTCGGTGAGGTCGGCGCCGAAGGCCTGCATCCCGCCGTCCTTCACGCCCTCCCGCCCGAGGGCCGGCTTCACCGCGCTTCCGCCCTTGACCATCGCGAAGTACGCGCCGTCGGGCAGGTCGCCCTTCGCGCCGAGAAACTCTTCGTCGAGGAGGTTCGGGGCGACGCCCTCCTGGCCGTGCGCCTCGTCGCCGTGGCACGCGGCGCAGCCGTTCGCGTCCCAGAGCTGCTTCCCCTTCGTCACCGCCGCGACCGTCTGGCCGAGCGGGTTGGGCATCGCGAGGTCGACGTCCACGCCGCCGGGCGCGCCGCGGTTCACCGCCTTCCCGAGCGAGAGGACGTACGCGACGAGGCCGTCCATGCTGGTCTTGCCGGCGACCGCCGCGGGCGCGCCGGCGATGTCCGCGTCCGTGTACGGGACCCCGACCCTGCGGAGGGCGCGCATCGACGCCTGGACCTCGGCGCCGTCGAGCCTCTCGCCGTTCAGGAACGCATAGGCCGGCATGTTCGAGCGCGCGACCAGCGCCTGCGGGTTCTCGAGGTGCGCCTTCTGCCAGGAGGCGGACGGCTTGATCCAGCCCTCGAAGGCGAGGTCCGGCCCGGTGCGCTTCGACCCCCACAGGAACGGGTGGTCGTAGGCGAACTCGCCCGCGAGCGAGTAGCGCGCGGTCGGCTCCTGGGCGCGGCTCCCGAGGTAGCGGACCACCTCGCTCTTCAGCGGGCGGACCGTCTGCGTGTGGCAGTTGACGCACCCCTCGCGCTGGTACACGTCGCGCCCGGCGAGCTCGAGCGCCGGGAGCGGCTTCAGCCCCGCGACCTTCACGTGCATGTCGGCACGGATGAGCGGGTACGCCATCGTGACGACCGTGCCGACGAGGATGGCGACGGTGGCCATGACCGCGAACGTGACCGGCCTCGCGTAGATCTTTCCGGACATGATCGATCTCCCTACGCCGCCGTGACCGTCGCCGGGGACGCTGGCGCCGCGGTCCGCTCGAGCGTGCGTCCCTTCCGGATGGTCATGAGCACGTTGTAGACGAAGAGCAGCATGCCCACGGTGAAGATGATCCCGGCGAGCGTGCGGGTGTGCCAGTAGGGGTAGTTGCCGGCGAGGGTGTCCACGAAGTTCCGGTAGACGAGCCGCCCCTCGGCGTCCGTCGCCTTCCACATCCAGCCCTGCCGGATGCCGGTGATCCACATGGTGATAGAGAAGAGGAGCTGGCCGACGAGCACGAGCCAGAAGTGCACGTTCGCGATCTTCTCGGAGTGGATCTCGGTGCCGTAGATCTTCGGGACGACGTAGTAGATCGACGCGCAGACGGTCATCGCCACCCAGCCCATCGTGCCCATGTGCACGTGGCCAGGGACCCAGTCGGTGAAGTGGATGAGCTGCGAGACGACGCGGAGCGCCTGCGTCGGCCCCTGCACCGTCTGGAGCCCGTAGAAGGTGATGCCGAGCAGGAAGAACTTGGTCAGGTAGCTCGAGCGCATCTTCGACCAGTCCTGCCCCACCGTGTAGAAGCCGTTCACCACCGAGCCCCACGACGGCGCGATGAGGAAGAGGGTGAAGACGATCGCGAGCGTCTGGATCCAGTCCGGCAGCGGCGTGTAGACGAGGTGGTGTGCGCCCGTCCACATGTACGCGAAGACGAGCGACCAGAACGCGACGATCGAGAGCCGGTGGCTGTAGATCGGCAGCCCGGTCGCCTTCGGGAGGAAGTAGTAGAACATCGCGAGGATCGGGGTGGTGAAGACGAACCCGACCGCGTTGTGGCCGTACCACCACTGGACGTTGGCCGAGTTCACGCCGGCGAACACGTGGTAGCTCTTCGTGAGCCCGGCCGGCATCGCCAGGTTGTTCACGAGGTACAGGACCGCGACGGCGATGACGGTCGCGATGACGTACCAGAGCGACACGTACATCTGCTCCTCGCGCCGGCGGATGACGGTCGCGAAGACGTTCACCGCGAACATCACCCACAGGACGACGATGGCGACGTCGAGCGGCCACTCCAGCTCGGCGTACTCGAGCGACTGGGTGTGGCCCGCGGCGAGCGACAGCGCGGCGAGCGCGATCCCCACGTTGAAGAGCCAGAGCTGCACGCGCGCCAGCTTCGGGAACACCAGCGGCCGCTTGCAGAGCCGCATCACGATCCAGTAGCTGAGGCCGAAGATCGCCCCGACCCCGAGACCGAACGTGAGGCCGTTCGTGTGGACGGGCCGGAGCCGGCCGAAGGTGAGGTACGGCGGGAAGTTCGCGCCCGGCGCCCACATCTGGACGGAGATGAGCAGCCCGACCACGATCCCGACGACCCCCCAGAAGATCGCCGACAGGATGAACCCCTCGACGGTCCGGTTGTCGTAACGGTAGTCGTTCATTCGAAGGTCCCCTGGTGGGTTGATCCCGCGCAAGCTAGCACAGCGGGTACCGGCCGGACATTGGGACGAGAAAGCGCTCCCTTCCTGGGGCGTTCCGCGCGCTCGATCCAAGGGAGACGGCCGCCGCTCAGGCGGCGCGGACGTCGATGCGGTTGTCGTAGAACGTCGAGCCCGCACCCACGTCGGTGAGCCGCTGCGACGTGAGCGCGTTCACGTTCCGGTCGCCGGGCGCGTGGGCCGTCCACCAGACCCCCTCCGCGACCGCGACCCCCGGCGGCACCCGGCCGTCCACCCGCAGGACGAAGAGCACCTCGCCGAGCTCGTTCCAGGCGAGCACCCGCTGGCCGTCGGAGAGGCTCCGCGCTGCGGCCTCGGCGGGCGCGATCCGGATCGTCATCCCGCCGTTCCGCTCGCGCAGCTCCGGACGCTCCATGAACGTGGAGTTGAGGGTGTGGATAGCCGGCCCGGTCACGAGGCGCAGCGGCGCGCCGGCCGCGTCGGAGTACGCCGGAAGGTGGCGCGGGAGCGGCTCGGGGAGCGCCGGGTTGAGCAGCTCGATCTTGCCGGACCGCGTCCGCCAGCGCGGACCGGGTGGAGGGACGAGCTCGATCGCCTTGCCCTCGGCGAGCCGCGTGGCGAACCCCGGCTCGCGCCACGGCGAGGGCTGCGCGAGCAGGAGGTCGATCGCGTCGTCCGCCGTCATCCGGAAGACGGGCTCGTCGAAGCGCATCGCCTCCGCCAGGAGCCGGAACACGTCCCAGTTCGGGCGCGCCTCGCCGAGCGGCGGGATGGCCGCCCGGACGCGCTGAACGCAGTACTGCCCGTAGGACCGGTACAGGTCCGGGTGCTCGAGCGAGCTCGTCGCCGGGAGGACGACGTCCGCGAACCGCGCGGTGTCGGTCATGAACCGCTCGTGCACCGCGAGGAACAGGTCCTCGCGGGCGAGCCCGCGCAGCACCGCGTTCTGGTCGGGCGCGACCGCGGCCGGGTTCGAGCACCAGACGTACATGGCCCGGACGGGCACGCCCTGCGGCGCCGTGAGCGCCCGCCCGAGCTGGTTCATGTTCACGACGCGCGTGGGCCGCGGCATGAGGTCCTCGCGCACGATCGGCGAGAGGTCGAACGCCTGGGCCGAGCCGGTCGCGGCGAAGCAGCCGCCGCCCTTCTTCGCGAACGCGCCGAGCACCGCCGCGAGCGCGACGATGCTCCGGACGGTCATCGCGCCGTTCGCGTGCCGCGACGGCCCGCCGCCCATCCGGATGAACGGCGCGCGCGCGACCGTGAGCGCCCGCGCGAGCGCCTCGATGTCCGCCGCGGGGAGCCCGGTGACGGCGCTCGTCCGCTCCGGCCCGTTCTCGGCGAGCACCAGAGCTCGGAGCTCCGGCCAGCCGTGCGCCTCCGCGACGAGGAAGGCCTCGTCGGCGTGACCGTCGCGCGCGAGGATGTGCACGAGCCCGAGCGCGAGGGCACCATCCGAACCTGGCCGCACCACGTACGTGCGATCGGCGAGGCGGGACGTCTCGTTCTCCCAGGTCTCGACGAGCAGCACGCGCGCGCCGCGGTGCCGCGCCTCCCGCGCGCGGGTCGCGAAGTGGAGGTTCGTCGCGACGGCATGGATGCCCCAGAGCACGACGAGGTCCGAGCCCATGACCGTGTCCGGATGCGGCCCGGGCGTGTCGCCCATGACCGCGCGCCACCCAGCGGCCTGCGCCGGCGTGCAGATCGTCCGCTCGAGGCGGGACGCTCCGAGACGGTGGAAGAACGCCATCCCGGCGTTCCGCTGCACGAGCCCCATCGAGCCCGCGTAGGAGTAAGGCAGGATCGCCTCGGCGCCCTCACGCGCGGCGATCTCCCGGAACCGCGCCGCGATGAGCGCGATCGCCTCGTCCCAGGAGGCGCGCCGGAACGCTCCCTCGCCCTTCGCTCCGGTCCGGATGAGCGGATGGACGAGCCGGTCGGGGGAGTGGACCGACCGCTCGTACCCGTTCATCTTCGGGCAGAGCGTCCCGCGCGACCAGGGGTGCTCGGGATCTCCGCGCACGCTGCGGGCACGCCCGTCGTCCACGTCGACGAGCAGGCCACAAGCATCGGGGCAGTCGAACGGGCACGTCGACCGGACGAGCGGCATCGGCGGGAGGATAGCCCGCCGCAGCGTGCGCCCGCGAGGGCCCCTGGCGGTTCAGCGCCGGTCGGCGACCATCAGGCGCGCGAAGCCGAGGTCGTCGGTCGTGCGGCGCAGGCGCCTGAAGAGCGAGATGGCGAGGTCGCGGTAGAACGCCGCCGCGGTCGCGGCGTCGCGATCGAGGACGGCGAGGAGGCGCTCGGCCCTGAACGCGACGAGCTCGGTCGGCTCGCAGGCGACGACGGTGGCGCTGCGCGCGGTCCGATCGAGCAGCGCGGAGGCGCCGAACTGGCTGCCCGCGCCGAGGACGACCACCTCGGTCGCGTCCCCGCCCTTCTCCTTGTAGACGCGGCAGCTTCCGGACTGGATCACGTAGAGCGCGTCCGCGGGGCCGCCCTCCACGATGACGCGGTCCCCCGCCCCGAGCGTCACGGGCTCACCGATGGCGCCGATGGCCCGGAGCCCGGGTTCGGGGACGTCCTTGAAGATGTCGACCTTCTTCAGTGCGGCGAGATCCATCGGGTTCCTCCGAAGGCGTGAGCCTAGCGCACGCTGCGCCTTGCCCCGCGTCGCGCCGGTATACCACCGTGCCGCGACGCGGCAAGCGTACGCGGGCGTCCGGTCGCTTCTGCGGCTCATGCGGCGTCGCTCCGGGGGCGTCCGGCTGCTCTTTAGCCGGCGCGGCGCGCCGGCCGACGTGCGAGCGTCGCGTCGAGGTAGCCGCGCTCGGCCGAGACCTCGCGCACGAGCGTCTGCTCGAGCCACGCAGGCGGCTCCGATCCGTTCCCCTCCTCGGCCACGGCGAGCACGAGCGCCCGGTCGAGGTACTCGTCGAAGTGCCACCCTGGCGACGTGGGGACGAGGTGCCGCCGCTTGGCGATGCGCCGTCCCTCGGTGAGCGGCCAGAACGCCTCGAAGTCGGTGCGAGAGATTGACTGGACGCGGCCGGGCCGTCCGCGCCCTGGCGCGTGCGCCCGGAACCACTGCTCGCCGGGCGCCCCGCGGGTCACGCCGACGCTCTCGGAGCCGTCCCCCGGCAGCCAGCCCTGCTCGAGCTCCTCGACGCCGCCGCCGCGTCCCTCCGGCGGGATGGCCGTGACGAGGAAGCGCCGCTCCGGAGCCGGAGGCGGCCCCGCCTCGTGCCCCTCCGCGCCGCCGTCGCGCGCCTCCAGGGCGGCGACGACGGCGTAGGCCGCGTCGGTCACGAGCGTCGCCCTCGCGGCGAGGTGCTCCGCCATGATCCGGGCCTGCAGCTCCGCCGCACGCTTCTGCGCGAGCTGCAGGACCGCGAGGAGCCCCGGCCTCAGCCCCGCGATCGTGGGCTCGTCGCGGCGCGCCTCCTCCGCGCGCGCCTCCAGCAGGGCACCCTCGATCGCCGCCTCGCCCGCCGATGCGTCGCGCCAGTCGCCGAGGAGATCCTGGAGCACCCGGAGCGCCTCGAGCGCCTCGTCCGCCTCGACCTCGGACGCGCGCAGCGGCTCGAGCAGGTGGCGGAGCCGCTTGCCCTCGATCCGCACGCGGTCGAGGCCCGCGGAGTCGCCCGCGCGCGCCACCGCGATCACCGCGTCGCGGAGGGCGCGCGTCTGGGCGCGCAGCGTCCCGGCGAGGAATGCGGCGAAGGTGGCGGGCGCCCCCGGCCGCGCCGCGACGGCGGGTCGGCGCGCCGTGAGCTCCCGGTGAAGTCGGGGCGCGAGCCGTCGAAAGCGCGCCGCGGCCTCGACGGCGTCCTCCTCCGCGGCGTGGGCCCGCCGGTGGACCCGGTCGACGAGCCAGTCGAGCGCGCCACGATAGAGGGCGGGGAGGTCGCCGCGCATCCGCTGGAGCCAGTCTGCGTGCCCCTCCGCTCCCCGGGCCGGGCCCGCGCGCCGGGCGAGCGCGCCGAGGCGCGCGAGACGCTCGGGGGGAACCGCGCCCGCGAGCGCGGGCGACACCGCGGCGAGCGCCGCGAGGAGCCGGCGGAGCGCGACGCGGACCTCCCGCAGCGTCGCGGCCTGCGGGGGCTCCTCGATGCGGGCGCACGCGTCCTCCGCGTCGGCGAGGCGCGCGAGCACGAGGACGCGCGCGCCGGTCTCCGGCGGTCCGTCGAGGATCTCGGGATCGAGCCGCATGCGCCGCCTCCCTCGCGAACGTTTGCCGCGATGATGGAGGAAGCGCCGCGGGGGCGCAAAGAAACGAGGCAGTTCGCCACGGGGCGTGCCGCCCCGCCCCGTCGAGCAAAGCTCGAGCGGGCGCGATAAGCGCCCGCGTCGTCCGAATGTTGCCCCACCCCGCAGCCGGGTCCCTTGGCACCTCGCGGCGGCTTCCGCCGCCTCGCGAGGCGCTTCCCGGCGGGCTCGCTTCGCTCGCTGTTCGATCGCCCGTCTGAGATCCTGAACGCGAGGAACGCGGCCAGCACGCGGATCCGGGCTGGCACGCGGACGAACGGCGTCGGTTGACGCAGGGTCGATGTCGTGGTTCGGTCGCGCGATGCGCGCGCTCGTGACCGGCGCCGGAGGCTTCCTCGGGAGCGCCCTCGTGCGCGCGCTCGCCGCGCGCGGCGATGCCGTGCGGGCGCTCGTGCGGCGGACGGCCGAGAACCTGGCGCTGCCCGGCGTCGAGATCGCGACGGGGGACGCGACGGACCCCGCGGCGCTCCGTGCAGCGGTGCGAGGGTGCGACGTGGTGTTCCACCTCGCCGGGGTCCGGCGTGCGACCGATCCGGCCGAGTTCCTGCGCGTCAACGCCGGATCGACGCGGGCGGTCCTCGACGCCTGCCTCGCCGAGGCCCCCGGCCTGTCGCGCTTCGTCCTGGCCGGCTCGATGGCCGCCGCCGGCCCGTCGCGCACGCCGCGGCGCGAGGAGGAGCCCCTCGCCCCGGTGGAGCCGTACGGCGCGTCGAAGGCGGCGGCGGAGCGGATCGCGCTCTCGTTCGCGGACCGGATCCCCGTCGCGGTGGCACGGCCGCCGCGCATCATGGGGCCGGGTGACCGCGAGAACCTGCTCTTCTTCCGGATCGCGAAGGCGAGGCTCGCGCTGTCGTTCGGCGGGCGCCCGCTCTCGTGGATCGACGTGGACGACTGCGCGCGCGGCTTCCTCGCGCTCGCCGAGCGCCGCGAGGCGGTGGGCGAGGCGTTCTTCCTCGCATCGCCCGAGACCACGACCGCGGAGGGCCTCATGACGGAGGCCGCGCGCGCGCTCGGCCTGCGCGCGCGGCGCATCCCCGTCCCGGCACCCGTCCTCCGTCTCGCCGCCGCCGCCGCCGACGCCGTCACGAGCGCCACCGGGCGCAAGCTGCCGCTCAACCGCAAGCTCGCCGCACAGCTCCTCGCGCCGGGATGGGTCTGCGATCCGTCGAAGGCCCGCGTCCGGCTCGGGTTCGAGGCCCGCGTCCCGCTGGCGGCCTCGATCGGGCGCGCGGCGCGGTGGTACGTCGAGCGTGGCTGGCTGTAGAGCCTCGGGCGCTCGAGGGAGCACGTCGGGACAAGACGTCGCGCACGGACAGGGGCCTCGTGCCCCGCGCGGGGAACTGACCCGAGAGACCCCGCGCCCCGGGAACGGACCGAGGTATCCACGGACCCCGTGCCCGACCAAGACCGGCCTGCGCCCGTTCCCGTTCGCACGACGGCGGCGGGGTACGCGCTCGCGCTGACCGCCGCCGCGGCCGCGGCCTGGATGACGCACGCAATCCAGCCGCTCATCGGCGGTCGGTACCCGTTCCTGGTGTTCCCCGCCGCTCTGTTCTCGGGGCTCGTGGCCGGCACGTTCCCGGGGCTCGCCTGCGTCGCGGCCTATACGCTCGCGGCGAGCTGGATCTTCATCGCGCCACGCGGGTCGCTCGCGATCGTGGACGCGCGCGCGCTCGTCCGTCTCGTGATCATCGCCGGCACGGCGGCGCTCGTCGCGGTGGTGGGAGGGCGGCTGCGGCTGGCGCTCCGCCGCGAGCGCCGCCTCCGCGAGAGCTCCCAGCGGGAAATTGCCGCGCGGACCCGCGCGGAGGAGGCCTTCCGGGAGGCGCACGAGCGGCTCGCGGCGGTCCAGGGGCTCACCGCGGCCTTGTCCGCGGCGCGCTCGTCGAACGAGGTCGCGACGGCGGTGTTCCGTCAGGGGCTGCCGCTCGTGCGCGCGCGCGCGGGCGCCGTCTGCTTCCAGTCCGGCGAGAAGCTCGCGGTGACCTTCAGCGACGATGCGCGCCGCGACTACGGGACGAGTCCGCTCGACGCGCCGCTCCCCACGACCGAGACGGCGAGGACCGGCCGCGGCGTGTGGCTCGGGTCCGCCGCGGAGATCGACGGGCGGTATCCGCATCTCGCGAAGGTGCGGGAGCGCTGGGGCGACCGGGCCTGGGCGTGCACCCCGCTCCGCCTCGAGGGCGAACCGCTCGGCGTCCTCGGCCTCGCCTTCCGGGAGGAGCACGCGTTCGACCCGTCCGAGCGCGCGTTCATCGCGTCGCTCGCGCAGCTCTGCGCAGACGCCTTCGCACGCGCCCGGCGCCACGATGCGGAGCACGCGGCCAGGGCTCGGGCGGAGGCCGCCGAGGAGACGGCCCGGCGCGCGGCGACGCTCCAGGATCAGGTGCTCGCGGTCGTCGGCCACGACCTGCGGACGCCGCTCGCGTCGATCACCATGGCGGTCGCGATGGCGAAGCGGCGGTGCCCGCCGGACGACCGGCTCTCCGCGTCGCTCGATCGCATCGCCCGGAGCGGGCGGCGGATGAACGAGATCATCCGCGACCTCCTCGACGTGGCCCGGGCGCGGCAGGGCATCGGGATCACGCTCACGCACCGCCCGATCTCGGCCGACGAGATCTGCGAGCAGGCGATCGCGGAGCTGCAGCACGTCCACCCGGGCCGGTCGGTGCGGCTCTGCGCGTCGGGCGAGCTCCGCCTCGAGGGGGATCGGTCGCGGCTGCTGCAGGCGGTCTCGAACCTCGTCGGAAACGCGCTCCAGCACGGCGCGCGCGATGCCCAGGTCTCGGTCGAGGCGACCGGCGACACCGAAGGGATCGTCATCCGGGTCCGGAACGGCGGCGCGCCCATCGCCGACGCGCTCCTCGAGGAGATCTTCGAGCCGTTCCGGCGCGGCGACGGTGCGGGCGAAGCGAGCGGGAGCCTCGGGCTGGGCCTGTTCGTGGTGCGCGAGATCGCCCACGCGCACGGCGGCTCGGTGTCGGTGTCGTCGGACACGACCGGGACCACGTTCGAGCTCCGGATCCCGCGCACGCCCTCCGCCGCGGAGCTCCCGGCGCACCTGCACGGGTGAGGCGGGCCCGCCCGCTCACATCGTCCCGCCGCTCACGTCCCGGAGCCGCCGCGCCTGGACCACGCCGTTCCGCTCGCCGCAGGCGGCGCAGACCTCGTAGGTCATCTCCTTGATGACGAGGACGTCCGGATGCTCCTCCGCCGGGGCGATCCGGACGCCGCACGTCGGACAGGTGAGCTCGGGGACCCGCTCGCGTCGGGCCAGCATCTGGGACCTGCGGCGGGCCGGCGGGCAGCGGCTGCACTCGACGCCGTAGAGGTACCCGACCTCCTGCGCGGGCGGCGTCTGCTCCAGATCGACGCCGCAGTACTGGCAGATCTCGCTCGCCACGCTCCTCGCCTAACGTGCGGGCGGCACGCCGTCCAGCGTGACCACGCTCCCCGACGAGCCGGCCGCCTTCCCGTCGCACAACTGAGCGCAGCGGCGGCCGGCGCCCCTAGGTCGGCGCGGCGGGGCTCGGGCTCATGAGCGAGGAGGGCGGCGGCGCGGGTCCGCACGCGGGGTGGTCCGGCGAGATCGGCTCGCCGGCACGTCGCGGAACCGCGCGCACGTTCCCGTACCCATTTTTCCAATAGTGATTGTCCTTGACGCGATTCTCTGAGTTCGCGACCCGCGCGGAGTACCCGCCACGAGGACGCCGCTATTGCGCTCCTGCGCGGCCGCCCGATGATGCGAGAGCGCATCGAGGGTCGAACGCGGTCCCGACTCGCGTTCTCTTTCCAGGCCGCGAATACGTGCGTTCCAGGAGGGCTCCGAATCGCGTGAGACCCTGCGTGCATGACCAGCGCACGCGAATTCAGCTCCCGCCTCTCCGCCCTCCTCCGCCGCGAGCAGTCGGCGATGGCCGACTTCCTCGTCGCCCTCGCCGACTTCGACTCCAAGAGGCTCTGGGTCGACCTCGGCCATGCGAGCCTCTTCTCGTTCCTCCACCGCGAGCTCGGCCTGTCTGCCGGGGCGGCGCACTATCGCAAGACGGCCGCGGGCCTCGTCCAGCGCTTTCCGGAGATCGTCGAGCCGCTCCGCGATGGGCGGCTGTGCATCACGAGCATCGTCGAGCTCGCGAAGGTGCTGACGCCCGAGAACCGGGCCGAAGTCCTGCCGCGGTTCTTCCATCGCTCGAAGCGGGAAGCGAAGGCGGTCTCGGCGGAGATCTGCCCAGCCGAGGCGGTGCCCCGGAGGGATACGGTGACCGCGGTGCCGTCCGCCGCGGCGGCCCGCCAGGCAATGGCCGCACGGCGGGACGATGACGTCGCGCAAACCGTGACGCCCGGCCCGGCAGGGCCTTCGTTTCAACCGGATGAAACGCCCGCCGCCGCTTCAACCGGGTCGGGTTCGCCACGCCCCACGTTTCAACCGGTTGAAACGCGCGGCCTCACCGCAGCGAGCGCCGCGGTCGCGCCGCGCACCACCGCCGAGCCGCTCACCGCCGATCTCCGGCGGCTCCACGTGACCGTCTCGCGCCGCTTTCTCGACAAGCTCGAAGCCGCGCGCGCCGCGCTCTCGCACAGCCACCCCGGCGTGGGCGCGGAGGACATCCTGGAGGTCGGTCTCGACCTCGTCCTCGCTGCGCACGCGAAGCGGAAGGCGCTCGTCGAGAAGCCTCGCAAGGCGCGGCCCTCGACGAGTCCCGACCACGTGCCGGCGAACGTGAAGCGCACCGTCTGGGTCCGCGACGGAGGCCGGTGTCAGTGGCCGCTCGACTCCGGCGGAATTTGCGGGTCCACGCTGCGTGTCGAGCTCGACCACGTGGTCCCCCGCGCTCGGGGAGGTCCTTCGACGGTCGAGAACACTCGACTCGTCTGCAGGTTATGCCGCTCGCGGCATAACCCGCATAAGGGGTATTCGCTTCCCTCCACCTACCACGATAGGCTGTGGGATGGTCGGTTCCTCGCCTGCCCAGCCGCGAGCTGGGGTGGACTACCCCCGCACGCTCTTCGAGTTCGGCGAGTTCTTTCCCGACGAGGAGGCGTGCGTAGCGTACTTGGAGAAGCTGCGGTGGGCAGAGGTGTTCGTGTGCCCGAAGGGCCATGTGGCCGACGCGGCCTGGCGCTCGGACCGCGGCCTCATGGTGTGCCCGACATGTCGATGCCAGGTGTCCGCTACCGCAGGAACGATCTTCGAGGGCACACGGAAGCTGCGCCATTGGTTCCTCGCCGCCTGGGAGATGACCAGCCAGAAGTACGGGGCGAGCGCGCTTGGCATCCAGCGGGCCCTGGGGCTTGGGAGCTACGAGACGGCTTGGGCGTGGCTGCACAAACTCCGCAGAGCGATGGTCCGGCCGGATCGGGATCAACTCTCCGGTGAGGTCGAGGTCGACGAGACGTACCTGGGCGAGGAAGAGCCGGGCGTTACGGGCCGCAGAACGATCAATAGGGCAATCGTCGCCCTCGCCGTCGAGATGAATGAGGGCAACATCGGTCGCATCCGCCTGCGGCACATCCCGAACATCAACGCCACGAGTCTCCAGGGCTTCATCATCGACGCCGTCAAGCCTGGAAGCCTCATCCACACCGATGGCTGGCAGGGCTACGCCAACATCGCCACGAAGGGCTTCCGACATCGCGTCACGGTGACCAGGACGTCGTCAGAGCCAGCCCACATTCCATTCCCAGGAGTCCATCGTGTCGCCTCGCTCCTCAAACGCTGGTGCCTTGGCACACTCCAAGGCGGCTTCAGCAAGGAGCATCTGCCCTACTACCTCGATGAGTTCACCTTCCGCTTCAATCGCCGCACGTCGAAGGCTCGCGGCCTGCTCTTCTACCGGCTCGTCTCGCAGGCCGTTCGTACTCCCCACGTCGACACGGACGCGCTTTTCTGCGCCACGGGGCGCGGTCGACGGTCCCGGGGCAGGGCCAACCACCACAGGTAGCGGTCGGAGGAGGGAAGCGAATACCCCTTACCGGGATTATCGGGACCCGATCCGCGGGTTGATTTCCCTACACACCGAACCGTTCTAAATGCTCTTCAACGACGATGAACGCACCACTATCGCTGTCGAACGCGCCCGATCCCGACGCCGTCCAAGCGCTCCGAGGAGGACGGCGCCGGCCTAGATGACTCGCTCAGGTTGGTTGACCTGCACCACGGCCGACATATACCGCTTCGCAAGCGGAGGAAACGCCGAACGCCTTGACGAGCATTCAAAGCCCGTCCGTACAGTTATGGTGTCCCGCAAACCGACGGAGGTGTTTGCATGTCTGCAACGGACCTTGAGCTGTTGCTGCGCAGGATAGTTGGAGAAGGCGTCCAACTTCACCCATCCGTATACTTGGTAATACTCTGCGTGTCGGTGTTTTCTGCCGGAATCGGTACTTATGCTGGCGCGTACCTGAGGCGGAGAGGAGAGAACCTCGCGACGAAGGCCGATTTCGACGTGTTGCTTGATCAGCTACGGCAGCAGACCAGCGAAACCGAAAACGTCAAAGCTGAGATCGCGAAAGCTGGATGGATTCACCAACGCCGATGGGACATCAAACGTGAGCTGTACTGGGAACTGCTAAAGACTCTCGAGGAGATTAGGCAAAAGGCCCGTTGGCTGGACCAGATGTTGGGTCCTTACGGGCCACACGCCGAGGCGAGAAAGGCAATCGAGACATTCGCCAGCCACATGCAGGAGCGCGGCATCGTGGAGCGCCTCATCAATGCAAAGGGTGTAGCCGGAATCATTCTAACGCAGAGTGTTGCAGCCGCCATAGATGATTTGGCGCGCGAGTACAATAATCTTGCTGACGTCCTCGTGGCCAGCCCGGATCCCGTTGATGCGCTTCTGTATCATCGAGCGCAGTTTCAGGCGCTTCTTACCGCAACATCCGACACGTACACGATGGTCGCAAAGGCTTCGCGAGAGGATCTACTGGAGCCGACTCTGAGCTAACACCGAGATCGATTGATTCGAGTGTGGGCGAGCGCGTGCCCGAACCAGCCAGCGATCTTCCTGGTGGGCACGCGCCGCCGCAGGCATCTGACGGCGCGCCGGAGCTCGTTCTCGTCGTTGATGGCGAGGGTGCGGAGGCTGCGCTTCAGTTCCGCCCAGAGCAGCTCGATGGGGTTGAGCTCCGGGCTGTAGGTCGGGAGGTAGACGGGGGTGGCGCCTGCCTTCTCGATGGCGGACCTGACGGCGAGCATCTTGTGGATGTTCAGGTTGTCCATGACGACCACGTCGCCGGGGCGAAGCCACGGGACCCAG
Source organism: uncultured delta proteobacterium (assembly GCA_963721145.1). GTDB lineage: Bacteria > Myxococcota > Myxococcia > Myxococcales > Anaeromyxobacteraceae > Anaeromyxobacter. The sequence continues at coordinate 883,527 of CAVRIC010000003.1, forward strand.
GCGCGTCCGAACGAATCGGACGAAGGTTGGGCCGTGACAGAGCCCGGGTGAGTCATCAGCTTCGGCTTCGTCCCGAGCCGGATCGCGCCGATGAGCGAAACGGTCTTCCACGAGCGAAAGGGCCGTGTCCCGACGACGCGTTCGCCGCGAAGTCCCCAGCCAAATTCGCGGCACATGCCGTCTTGCAGAACGATTCGTCGATGAAGACGAGGCGTTTCTCCCTGACCGCGCGCACGAGGGCGCAGAAGATGCGCCGCCGCTCGAGGTTGTGCGGGGTGTCGCGCTCTACCGCGACGAAGGACTTATTCTTCGTGAGTAGCCGAGGCGGACGAGCGCCCGCTGAACGGACGACCGACTCGTGGCGAGCTTCTCCGCCTTCCGGAGGGCAACCGCCATTTCCGCGACCGTGGCGTCGGGCATCCCGGCAACGAGCGCCTTGAGCTTCGACGCCACCGAACCGCTTTCCCTACACACTCGCAGAAGGTCCAGCGTGCGCCGCCTCGCCGCCTCGAGGCTGAAGCGAAGGCATACGCGTAGGTCCCGGGCGTCGCGCCGGCAGGGATTCTGGTGCATGCGCCAGCGGCCGAGGTACTGGATGGGCGGCTCGCCGCGCCTCGTCACCGAAGGCCGCGGCCCGCCCAGATCACTCCGCCCAGTGCCAGCGCAAGATGCAGAGTCCTTGGCTTTGGGTCACCCATCCGCATCGAAGTTCTTACCGACAGTCAGGTGAGTTCATCTGCATCGGCGCCTCAGGACATCGGGACCGAGATTCAAAGGGACCTCGGCGTACGGTTACGCAGCTAGCCGCCAGCAATAGCGCTACTTCTCCCTTCGGCTCTCACCACGATCGTCGAGATTCGCCACGATCTCGAACGATTCCACGATATCGCGCTGGTGATCGAGGGCGAGGGAGTATGTCGTCCGGAGCGACGCAAGGGAGAGAGCCGCGGCGATGGCTGCCAGTGCGACGGTAGGCCGCCACGGGAGCGCCCTCAGCCGCGCATTCCATGCGAGAAGCGTCGCAGCCAAGAGCGCGAAGTGCAACACCCAAGCGCGGCTGATGCGCAGCCGGCTACGATTGTAGTCGATCTTGGCCCCAAGCCGCTCCGAGCGAGCGCGGATGAACTTCTCCATCTCCATCGGCAGGTTCGTTTCATCGAGGTATGGCGCGGCGGTCTTGATGTGGAGGAGCCGCGTCGGGGTGAACACCGCAGCTCTCGCGTGATTCTCCATGCCCATAAATACTTGACGCACCGGGCGATCCGTCACGATACCGAGCACGTACACGATCGCGAGCAGTGGGATGGCGAGGTCCTTGCCAGTGACTGACGTCAACGAGATCGAGCGTCGCAGGATTGCCGCAATAGCGAGGCCGAGCCACGCGGCTGTACCAAACCCGATGACGATGAGTTCGACGAACAGGGCTGTCGTGGCCACGCGAGAACCCGCTCCTGTGCAGTGTCAAAGGGAGGCCCTTGGGAAAGTGAAGCACGTTAATAGTGAGGCGACTAGGAAGATTCGAACGCTCTGCCGCAGCTACTTCCTGCCCGCGCCCTTCCGTACGAGTGGCTGTCCCTCGCCAAAATCGCGTTCCATCGAGAATTGTTGACGGTTTCGGCCAGGGCCGGCAGCCTCGCCGGCCTCCATGATTCGACTTCTCTGGGCGATCATCGCCGCGCTCTTCTCGGGGTTCCGATCGCAGGGCGGCCTCATGATCGAGAACCTCGCCCTCCGTCAGCAGCTCTCCACCGTCCTGCAGAAGCGTCGGCCGCGGATCGGGCCGGTGGATCGGGCGTTCTGGGTCGTGTTGCGGCGCGTGTGGGCAAGATGGTCCGATGCGGTCGTCATAGTGAAGCCGGAGACGGTGATCGGCTGGCATCGCACGGGCTTCGCCCTCTACTGGAGAGGGCTCTCCAGACGGGGAAGGTCGCCTGGCCGGGCAGCGGTCGGACGGGAGGTCCGAGATCTTGTCCGGAGGATGGCGCGCGAGAACGGGTGGGGCGCTCCGCGGGTCCACGGCGAGTTGCTGAAGCTGACGGTCGTTCCCGTAACCGGGATTAAGGGGTATTCGCTTCCCTCCTCCGACCGCTACCTGTGGTGGTTGGCCCTGCCCCGGGACCGTCGACCGCGCCCCGTGGCGCAGAAAAGCGCGTCCGTGTCGACGTGGGGAGTACGAACGGCCTGCGAGACGAGCCGGTAGAAGAGCAGGCCGCGAGCCTTCGACGTGCGGCGATTGAAGCGGAAGGTGAACTCATCGAGGTAGTAGGGCAGATGCTCCTTGCTGAAGCCGCCTTGGAGTGTGCCAAGGCACCAGCGTTTGAGGAGCGAGGCGACACGATGGACTCCTGGGAATGGAATGTGGGCTGGCTCTGACGACGTCCTGGTCACCGTGACGCGATGTCGGAAGCCCTTCGTGGCGATGTTGGCGTAGCCCTGCCAGCCATCGGTGTGGATGAGGCTTCCAGGCTTGACGGCGTCGATGATGAAGCCCTGGAGACTCGTGGCGTTGATGTTCGGGATGTGCCGCAGGCGGATGCGACCGATGTTGCCCTCATTCATCTCGACGGCGAGGGCGACGATTGCCCTATTGATCGTTCTGCGGCCCGTAACGCCCGGCTCTTCCTCGCCCAGGTACGTCTCGTCGACCTCGACCTCACCGGAGAGTTGATCCCGATCCGGCCGGACCATCGCTCTGCGGAGTTTGTGCAGCCACGCCCAAGCCGTCTCGTAGCTCCCAAGCCCCAGGGCCCGCTGGATGCCAAGCGCGCTCGCCCCGTACTTCTGGCTGGTCATCTCCCAGGCGGCGAGGAACCAATGGCGCAGCTTCCGTGTGCCCTCGAAGATTGTTCCTGCGGTAGCGGACACCTGGCATCGACATGTCGGGCACACCATGAGGCCGCGGTCCGAGCGCCAGGCCGCGTCGGCCACATGGCCCTTCGGGCACACGAACACCTCTGCCCACCGCAGCTTCTCCAAGTACGCTACGCACGCCTCCTCGTCGGGAAAGAACTCGCCGAACTCGAAGAGCGTGCGGGGGTAGTCCACCCCAGCTCGCGGCTGGGCAGGCGAGGAACCGACCATCCCACAGCCTATCGTGGTAGGTGGAGGGAAGCGAATACCCCTTACCCGCATTATGCCGACTGCCTTTTTATGCCGCGTCGTCCCGTAGAAGCCCTCGCGCTCACGCGTTTCAGCGAAGCGGACGCGGCATAATCCGGGCGCCCTCCGCCGAGGCATCCTCACCTCTTCACGGCACGTCGCCGTCGAGGAGGCAGGCATGTTCGACCCACGTTCGGTGAGGATCCGGGGGCCGCTGCGAGCGCACGTCGAGGGACTCTGGGCAGCGCTACTCAGGCAGGGGTACGCGGCGACGTCGGCCAAGAATCTGCTGCGTCTGACCGCCCATCTCGCGCGCTGGCTCAAGGCCAAGAGGGTCGCTCTGGGAGCCCTCACCGAGGATCGCGCCGTCGCGTTCGCTCGAGATCGGCGCGATGAGGGTTACACCGGGTTCCGGACGCGCCGCGGTCTCGAGCCGGTGCTTGCGTATTTGCGTGGCGTCGGGGTCGTCCGCAAGCCGCGGCCGGTGGTCGACGACTCGCCGCTCGGCCGGTTCGTCCAGGACTACCGGACGTATCTCCGCCGGGAGCGCGGGCTCGCCGTCCGAAGCGTCCACGCACGCACCGCGTTTGCCGAGGAGTTCGTTCATTCCGATCGCCCCCGCCTCGACTGGCACCACCTCACTGCGCGCGACGTCACCAGGTACGTCCAGCGCCGTTGTCGGCACGCGAGCGTCCCCGCGTGCAAGCACACGGTGACGGACCTGCGCTCGCTGCTCCGCTTCCTGTACGTGCAGGGGCGGACGCCGCACGACCTCACGTCTGCCGTTCCCGCAGTCGCGGGCTGGCGGCTCTCCGGGTTGCCCCAGATGCTCGACGCGGGCCAGGCCCGAAAGCTGCTGCGCTCCTTCGACGGCTCGCCCCTCGGTCTCCGGGACGCAGCCGTCGTGCGCCTGTTGTTGCGGCTCGGCCTGCGCGCGGCGGAGGTGGCCGCGCTCGACCTCGACGACGTCGACTGGCGGCTCGGCCAGCTCACGGTGCGCGGCAAGGGACAGCACGAGGCGCGTCTTCCGCTGCCGCAGGACGTCGGCCGAGAAGTGGCCGCGTACCTCCGGCACGGCCGGCCTCCCGCGAGCACGAGGAGCCTCTTCGTGCGGAGCCGTGCGCCGTACACGCGGATCCGCCCGGGCGCCGTCAGCCATCTCGCGCAGACGGCGCTGCGGCGCGTGGGGATCGCTGCGGGTGGTTCGCACCTCCTCCGTCACACCGCGGCGACCGAGCTGCTCCGCTCGGGCGCGTCGCTGCCCGAGGTCGCGCACGTCCTGCGGCACCGCCACATCGACACGACGGCGATCTACGCCAAGGTCGACCTCCGCTCGCTCGCGTCGATCGCACGGCCGTGGCCGGAGGTGGAGCCATGATCCGCCCCGACCTGCTCCGCTCAACGCAGGAGTACCTCGCTCTCCGGCGCGCGCTCGGCTTCAAGCTGTACCAGGAGACGTGGCTCTTGCCGGACTTCGTCGGCTTCCTCACCGCCCACGGCAGCGCCTTCATCACGACGGACCTCGCCGTGCAGTGGGCGCAGCAGCCCGCCGGCGCATCCGCGCGATGGTGCGCCAAGCGGCTCGCAGTGATCAGGTGCTTCGCCAAGCATCAGCGGGCGTTCGACCCGCGCACGGAGATCCCGTCCCCGGATCTCATCCCCTACCGAGCCAGCCGACGGCGCCCTCACCTCTACACGCAGGCCGAGATCGCGGCGCTCATGCGAGAGGCCCGGGCGCTGAGGCCCGCGGTGATGGCGGCGACCTACGAGACGCTCCTTGGCCTGCTGTCCACCACCGGTATGCGCGTCGGAGAAGCGCTCGCGCTCGACGACGGCGACGTCGACTGGGACCGTTCGCTGCTCAAGGTGCGACACGCCAAGTTCCAGAAGTCCAGGCTCGTGCCCCTTCACGCCTCCACGTTGGCAGCGCTCCGCGGGTACGTCGCCAGGCGCGACCGGCTCTGCGTGCGGCTCGGCCCGTGGCTCTTCACCTCGACCGTCGGCACCCGCGTCATCCACCAGAATTTCCTTCACGTGTTCCGGCGCCTCGCTGGCCGAGCAGGCCTCGGCGGCAGCCGCGCGAGTCGTCCTCGGCTCCACGATCTCCGGCACGCCTTCGCCGTCGATACCCTCCGTGACTGGTATCGGTCCGGCGTCGACGTCGAGCGGCGCCTCTTCTCGCTATCAACCTATCTCGGCCACGTCAGCCCGACGTCGACGTACTGGTACCTCACCGCGACCCCGGACCTGCTCGCCCTTGCCGGCAAGCGCCTCGAGCGCTGGCGGAGTCGGCGATGACGTCCCTCGCACCGCTGCTCGAGGCGTTCTTCTCCGACCGCCTCCTGCGTCAGCGCCGGGCGAGTCCGCACACCATCGCGGCCTACCGCGATGGGTTCCGGCTCCTCCTCGCCTTCGCCGAGAAGCACCTCCGCAAGGCCCCTTCCGATCTCCTCCTCGCGGACCTCGACGCGCCGCTCATCGCGACGTTCCTCGACCACCTCGAGACGGAGCGCGGCAACAGCGTGCAGACGCGCAACGCCCGCCTGGCGGCGATCCACTCGTTCTTCCGCTTCGCCGCCGTGCGTGAGCCTGCACACGCCGGGATCATCCAGCGCGTGCTCGCCTTGCCGCAGAAGCGCTTCGACAGGGACCTCGTCGCCTTCCTGTCGCCCACCGAAGTGGAAGCTCTTCTCGCCGCGCCCGACACATCCACCCGCCTCGGCCGACGGGATCACGCGCTCATGCTCCTGATGGTGCAGACCGGCCTCCGCCTCGCCGAGATCACGGGCCTCACGGCCGAGGATTTCGTCCTCGGCGCCGGCGCTCACGCCCGGTGCCACGGCAAGGTCAGAAAGGAGCGTTGCACGCCGCTCTCTCGCGACACCGCTCGCATTCTGCGTGCCTGGCTCGCCGAACGCGGGGCGAGCGGCGCTGACCTCGTCTTCGTCAGCGTCCGGCGCACTCGGCTCAGCCATGACGCCGTCGAGCGGCTCGTGGCGAAGTACGCGCTCCAGGCGTCGCGGGCGTGCCCGACCCTCGCCCGCAAGCACGTGACGCCTCACGTGCTTCGCCACACCACCGCCGTGCAGCTCCTCGAGGCCGGCGTCGACCGCGCCGTCATCGCGCTCTGGCTCGGCCACGAGCAGGTCGAGACGACGCAGATCTACCTCGACGCCGACCTCGCCATGAAGGAGCGCGCCCTCGCCCGAACCGCTCCGCCGGGTGCGCGCAGCCACCGCTTCAGACCGAAGGACTCGCTGCTCGCGTTCCTGGAAGGGCTCTGATTATGCCGCGTCCGCCGCACTGAACTGCCTGTGCCACAGCGCTTTCAGGAGCCAACGCGGCATAAGACGCCAGTCGGCATAATGCAGGGTGCATAACGATGTCGCCGCACGGCAAGCGTTCGGCGACCGCTGGATGGACCGGTTCACGCCGAGGCGCACCAGCGCACCGGAAGCGCCGACCGTCTCATCATCCGGGTGAGCGAGGCCGCCCCGACCCCTCGCGCGATGGGCCGCCTGAACCCTTCGGTCGCGCGGCCACCTCCCGGGCGAGGTGGCAGGCGGCGGCCGGAGGGGGGTGGATTCACCCGGCCCTTGGCGCTTCTGCGGTGCGTAACCTCTGCGTAACGGAAGCGCGAAATCTGGAGGCACCGCCCGGATTCGAACCGGGGAATAAGGGTTTTGCAGACCCTTGCCTTACCACTTGGCGACGGTGCCGTTCCGGGGAGCGGTTCTAGCGGAGCCCCCCGGGCCCGTCAACGCGCGCGCCGCGTGGCGCCGCGCGCCTGAACCTCGGCGCGCGCGACGGCGATCCCGCGCGCCCGCATCGCCGCCACGACCCGCGGCAGCTCGGCCTCGGCGGCATGGAGCAGCCGAGGCTCGGGACGGAGCACGATCTGTACGCCGGAAGCACCCGACCTGAGCTCCACGTCGAGCGAGCGGCCGAACGAGATCTCGAGCGGCGCCCCTTCGCGCGCCCGCGCGGCCGCGATCGCCACCGGGAGCGTCCGGACGAGCGCGGCGATCTCCGGGACCGCCTGCACCTCGGGCGAGCCGCCCGGACGCGCCGGATCGGAGACGAGCTGCGCGGCGCGCTCCTCGTCATGAGGTCGTGGCTCTCGCACGAGGAGCCCGTCCGCGTGCGCGCGTGCCGCGGCCGTACGCCGTGCCTCGGTTCGCGTCGCCGAGGCATCGGCGCGGCCGCGCGGCGCCGCGACGTCTCCCTCGCGTGCGCGGCGAAACGCGTCCCCGAACCGCTCCGCCTGCGGCGCGTCTGCCCTGCCCTGTGACCCTGCCTCGCGGACGCGCATCCGTCCTCCGGTGTGTGCTGCGGTGGCCGTGCACCCGAGGTGCCGCGCTCCGGCACGCGGAATCACGAGGGAATCCCCGTTCGGGCGTCCACACGCCGGCCGCGCGTCTCCGGCACGACCCGACCCGCCCGCCGGAGGCGCCCACGGCGGCAGATCCGTTTCGCGCCCGGCGCGTTCCTCCGGGGAAGCAACCGACGGAGGAACCCCATGACCGCGCTCCCGATCCTCGCCGCCCTCGCCACCGTCGCCGGCGCCAGCCCGATCTCTCCCCTCCCCGAGCACGACCGCGTCGTCGAGCGCGTCGCGAGCATGGTCTCGGACGGCCGCGCCCAGGCGCTCGCGTCGAGCCACGGGCTCCAGCTCCTGAACGTGCTCTGGGAGGACACCGGCCGCTGGCAGGGGTCCTCGGTCGGCCCGAACATCAGCGACGTCACCATCGAGGTCGTCTCGAGCGACGGCCGCGGCCGGAAGCTCGCGCTGATGCCGGTGCTCCGCTTCCCGAACTTCGCCGATCGGACCGCGGACGTGCGGCTCGACCGCATCTGGCTGCGCGCCGGGAACGAGCGGAAGGGCGGCGCGGAGAAGGTGATCTCGCTGCGCGACTTCCTCTCCGACCCGGGCCGCTACCTCTCGTTCCCGGAGGACGGCCGCATCAAGGCCGGCTCGCTCCTCGCCCCGCGCGACACGCACGCCCTCGTGTCGGCGCAGGCGGCCTTCCTCCCCGTCCCGCGCCAGGGCAAGGCGACCTTCCACCCCGTCATCTTCAACTACCAGTCCACGGCCCGGAACCCCGCCGTCCTGACCATCCTCGTGACGCGCCAGGGCGCATCGGTCACGGTGGTCGACAACGCCCGCGACACCGTCTCCGGCGGCGCGAGCTGGGGCCAGCGCCTCTTCTTCAACGCGGGCGGCGAGCGCGCGCCCCTCACCGCCGAGCGGATCTCGGACGTGCTGGAGCGCGGCACGACCATGAACGGCGAGTCCGCCGCGAGCCTGGGCGACGACGCGAATCTCTTGCTGCTCGTCCAGGTGCCGCTGCGCCACCGCGAGCCGCCGCGCCGCGCGTACGAGGCGATGGCGGCGCCCTCGTGCCGCGCCCGCGCCCAAGATGGCGGAGAAGAAGCAGGCGGCGAGCGATCTCGAGGTGGCGGTGCTCGGCCATGGCGAGCTCGAAGGTCCCTTCGCCGAGCTGGCGGGGCTCGAGGTCGAGCGCGATCCGCGGTTCCCCGTCCGCGTGACGGTCCAGTTCTACCAGGCGACCGCGAGTGGCGAGATTGCAGACGCGGAGATGGCCCACCTCGCACGCCTCGTCTCGAAGGTGTACGAGAAGGGCGACTTCGTCGGCTCGCTCGTGGTCCCCGGGCCAGGCGATGCGCGCCGGCCCACCGCGTGGGACGGCGCGTCGGCCGCTCCCTCGAACGTGGCGTGGTGGGACTTCCCGGGGCTCGTCGAGCGCTGGTGGACGCACGGTCCGCGCCGCGACGGCGTCGGCATCCGCTGAGCGACGCAGCGTTGGCCGGTCACTCCCCCTCGCCCAGGATCCGGTAGAGCGTCTTCCGGTCGATCCCGAGGAGCTCGGCGGCGCGGGTCTTGTTCCCCGCGCTCTCGGAGAGGACGAGGGCGGCGTAGCGACGCTCGAGCTCGTCGAGGGTGGGCCGGAAGTCGGCGGGGAGCGGCAGCCCGCGGGCGGGCTCCGCCGGGGCGCCGCCGCGGAGCCGCTCGGGCAGGTCGGCGGGCACGACCACGCCGGAAGGGTTGAGGGCAAGCGCGCGCGCGATGACGTTCTCGAGCTCGCGCACGTTCCCCGGCCAGTCGTATGCCTGGAGCAGCTCGCGCGCCTCGGCGGACACGGTCGCCCCCTCGCCCGCGCCCGTGCTTCGCGGCGAAGTGCTCGGCGAGGAGCGGGATGTCCTCGCGCCGCTCGCGGAGCGGCGGGATCCGGATCGTGACGACGTTGAGCCGGTAGTAGAGGTCCTCGCGGAAGCGCCCCGCCTTCACCGCCGCCTCGAGGTCGCGGTTCGTCGCGGCGACGACGCGCACGTCGACCGGGATCGCCTCGTTCGCGCCGACGCGCCGGACGGTCCCCTCCTGCAGCGCGCGCAGGAGCCGGGCCTGCAGGCCCGGGCCGACGTCGCCGATCTCGTCGAGGAAGAGCGTCCCGCCGCCCGGCCTCCTCGAAGAGCCCCCGGCGCGCGCTCTGCGCGCCCGTGAACGCTCCGCGCACGTGGCCGAAGAGCTCGGACTCGAGCAGGCCCTCGGCGATCGCGCCGCAGTCGACCGGCGACGAAGGGCCCTGCGGCGCGCGGCGAGGACTGGTGAAGCGCGCGGGCGACGAGCTCCTTGCCGGTGCCGGTCTCGCCCAGGATGAGCACGGTCGCGTCGCTCGCCGCGACGCGCGCCGCGGTCTTGAACACCTGGAGCATCGCCTCGCTCCGGCCGACCGCGTTCTCGAGCCGGTACTTGTCGCGGAGCTGGCGCCGGAGCGTCCGGTTCTCCTCCGCGAGCCGCCGCTGCTCGAGGGCGCGCTCGGCGGTCAGCAGGACCGCGTCGACGTCGTACGGCTTCGAGACGTAGTCGAACGCGCCGCGCCGGATGGCCTCCACCGCGCCGTCGACGTTTCCGAAGGCGGTGACGAGGATGACCGGGGTCGCCGGCGCGTCGCGTCGGAACGCCTCGGTCACCGCGAGGCCGTCCACCTCCGCCATCCGGATGTCGGAGATGACGAGGTCCGGGGCTGCACCGGCCTCGAGCCGGTCGAGCGCCTCGCGTCCGTCCGCGAGCTGGTCGACCTGCCAGCCGCGTGACGCGAGGAGGCGCGCGAGGAGCTCGCGGCTCGAGGCGTCGTCGTCGATGACCCAGATCGGCAGCCATGGCGTCTCACCCCGCCGCGCGCCAGGCCGGCGCCGGCACGACGAACGTGAAGGTGGAGCCACGGCCCGGCTCGCTCTCCACCTCGATGCGCCCCTTCAGGGCGCCGGCGATCTCTCGGCAGATGGCGAGCCCGAGGCCGGTGCCCCGGCCGGGAGGCTTGGTCGAGTAGAACGGCTCGAAGATGTGCCGCCGCTCCTCGGCCCCGATTCCCACGCCGGTGTCGACCACCGCGAGCGCGAGCTGGCCGCCGTGCCGCTTCGCGCGGAGCGTGAGCTTTCCGCCGCTCGGCATCGCGTCCACCGCGTTGGAGATGAAGTTCGTGAGCACGTGTCGCACGAGCCCGGGGTCGGTCACGACGTGGCCGAGGTCCGCTGCGACGTCTCGAACGACCTCGAGACGATCGCGCGCGTCGGCCGAGAGCGACAGCGAGAGCGCCTCGTCGACCAGCGCGCGGACGTCGGTCGGCTCCGGGGCCGGCGTGAGCGCGCGGGCGGAGTCGAGGAAGCGCCGGATGATGCGCGGTCATCCGCTTCACCTCGCCGTCGAGCGCGCTCGAGCTCCGTCCGGACCTCGGGCGGGCAGGCGGGATCGCGGGCGAGCAGCTGGACACGCCCGCTCATCGCGTTGAGCGGGTTTCCGAGCTCGTGCGCGATCGTCCCGGAGAGCTGGCCGAGCGCGGCGAGCCGCTCCTTCGCGGTGAGGTCGCGCCGTGCGGCGACGAGCAGATCGTTCAGCTCGACGAGGGCGCGGTTCTTCCTGGCGAGGTCGGCGGTCGCCTCGTCGATGCGCGACTGCAGCTCGGCGTTGAAGTTGCGGATGCGGGCGAGCATCGCGTCGAGGCCACGCGCCACGATGCCGATCTCGTCCGAGCGCGCCGCCCCGGGCACCGGCGGCACCCCCACCCCGCCGGACTGGACCGCGCCCATCACGTCCGCGAGCTGCGACAGCGGCCGGGCGATCATCGGACCGAGGACGAACGCGAAGAGGAGCGCGACCACGACCGCGCTCACCGCGGTGACCCAGAGAAACACCTTCTGCTCGCGCTCGGCGATCTCCTTCGCGTACGACACGTCCGCCTCGACGTGGAGGAGGCCGATCGGCTTCTTCGCGAGGTCCCGCACCGAGACCTCGGCCGTCGCGACGCGCCCGTCCTCGTCCTCCTCCATGCGCACCGGCTGCGGGACGGGAAGCGGACCCGCCCGCGTCTCGAGCGTCACCTGGAGGCCGCCGGCGTCGAACTCGATGCCCGACACCTCGAGCTTCCCGTTGCGGTTCAGGATGAGCTCGGCGCTCTTCAGGCCGCGGTGGAGCGGCATCGCCTCGGCAAGCCGGTTCGCCACCGCGTCGTGATCGAGGGTCTTGAACGCGCCGTGGGCGAGATCGAGGTCCGCCACGACCGACCGCGCCACCTCGACCGTACGCTCCTGCACCACCTCCTCGACCGCACGCTGTGCCGTCGCAGCGCCGAGCGTCGCAGCCACCGTCATGGTGACCACGAGGATGACGCCGAAGAGCAGCGTGAGCTGGAGGCGAAGCGACACGGTATCCCCGACATGAAGCGGGCCGGCTGCTCGCGCAACCGGCCCGACTGTCGCAGGATTCCCGACGTTCTGGCTACTTCTTCTCCTCGGCGGCCTTCTTCTCGACCTTCTTCGCGGCGGCCTTCTTCTTCGCCGGCTTGGCGTCCTTCTTCTCCGCGGTCTTCTCGGCAGCCGGAGCAGCAGCCGGAGCAGCAGCCGGGGCAGCAGCCGGGGCAGCGGCGGCGGGGGCGGCGGCGGCAGGAGCGGCCTTCTCCTCGGCGGCGAACGTGCTGGAGGCGGCGAACAGGAAGGCGGCGGCGACGAGCGTGCTGATGAGCTTCATTGAGTTGGCTCCGTTGGCAGGGGGCCCATCGCTTGGGCCTCGTTTGTCGCAGCCTGGGAGCACGCGGCGTGCCTAGGGGGTGCCTGGGTGAAAGCCCAGCAAGTGCACGCATGTGCGCCGAGGGAGGTTCTGACGGTCGGGGCGTTCCGGGACGGGTGGGGCCCCGTCGCGGGGCGTATCGCCCCGAAGGAGGCCCCTCGGGGTGACCCTGCCGGGTCGTACCACGGCCGACCGCGCGCGCCGCCCGCGTTCGCGATGATGGTCAGCTGCGGTAGTCGGCGTTCTCGGTGACGTATTCGTGGGAGAGGTCTGCGCCGAGGACGGCGCACGACGACGGCCCGACGCCGAGGTCGATCTCCGATCTCGACACGGCGCTCGTGCGGCGGGAAGTCGACCGGCGGCTTGAAATTGAGCCCGTCCCCGGGAGGTGTGCTCGCGTACAGCTCCGCCGCCTTCATGTGCTGGACGAGCCGGCGCTCCTTCTCCGGATCGAGGCGCATCGCGCCCGCCTCGAACACGGCCTCGCCGCCCACCTTCATCCGCACCTTGGCGGGATCGAGCGGCAGCCCGACCGCTCCGGCGTGCTTCCCGACCGCACAGAGGAGCCGCCCGACGTTGGGATCGTTGCCGTTCACGGCCGCCTTGACGAGCGGCGAGTTCGCGACGGCCTTCGCGATGCCGCGGGCCTCGTCGTAGGTGCGCGCGCGGGTGACCCGCACGCGCATCACGTGATGGACGCCCTCGCCGTTGCGCACCACGTCCTCGGCGAGATCGCCGCACACCCGCGCGAGCGCGGCGGCGAACTCGGCCACGGGCGGAGCGGAGCGCCTGCGCGACGAGAGGAGCACCACCGTGTCGGAGGTGCTCGTGTCGGAGTCGACCGTGATGGCGTTGAACGACGGCTCGACGGCCTCGTCGAGCGCGGCGCGCAGCGCGTCGCGCGGCACGTCGAGGTCGGTGAGGAGGTAGACGAGCATCGTGGCGAGGTTCGGCTCGATCATCCCCGCGCCCTTCGCGATCCCGACGATGCTCCCGTCCCCCACCTCCGCCCGCCGGACCTTCGGGTACAGATCCGTCGTCATGATCGCCTCGGCCGCAGGAAGGACGGAGCGGTGCTGGAGCGCCGCCGCCGCGCGCGAAAGCGCCTCGATCATGGGGTCCGCCGGGAGGCGCCAGCCGATCACTCCCGTGGACGAGGGCAGCACCTCCTCGGGCGCGATGCCCAGGACCTTCGCCGCCTCGGCGCAGATCCGCTCCGCCGCCTCGACGCCCCCCGGGGCGCAGACGTTCGCCACCTTGTTGTTCACGACGATCGCAGCGAGCGCCGGCCCGTCGAGCCGGCGCCGGCCGACCAGCACCGGGGCGCCCGGGAAGGCGTTCCGCGTGAACTTGGCGGCGAACGCAGGGCTGGGCCGCTCGAGCGCGAGGAGGGTCACGTTCATGCGCGAGGGCTTCGGGACCTCCATCGGGACGAACTCGAGCGAGGCCGTGCCGACGCGAAAGCCCGCCGGGAGGGCCGCCTGCGCGGCGAGCCATTCGCGGTGCGCAGCCCGGTCCGCGAACGTGAGAGAGGTGCTCGGCATGCCGCCCTTTTCGCCGTTCCGCCCTGCGCCGTCAATCGCGCTACGCTCGAGCCATGCGACCGCTTGCCGCCGTCTTCGACGTGATCGAGACCATCTTCCCCCTCGAACCGCTCCGCCCGCGCCTGGCCGCGCTCGGGCTCGCCCCCGGCGAGCTCGACCTGTTCTTCACGCGCATCCTGCGGAACGCGTTCGCGCTCGACGCGGCGGGCCGGTTCGTCCCGTTCCGCGAGGTGGCCGGCGGAGCGCTGGCGGTGCTCGCAGCCCAGCGCGGCCTCTCGCCCGACCGGGCCGGCATCGACGCGGTGCTGGACGGGTTCAAGTCGCTCGACCCCCACCCCGACGTGCGCCCGGCGATGGAGCGGCTGCGCGCCGCGGGGATCACCGTCGCGACGCTCTCGAACGGCGGGTTCGAGGCGACCCGCGCCCTCCTCGATCGGTGCGGGCTCCTTCCCCTCGTCTCGCGCGTCATGGGCGTGGACGAGATCCAGCGGTACAAGCCCGGACCGGCCATCTACCTGCACGGAGCGCGGACGCTCGGCCTCGAGCCCTCGCGCATGGTCATGGTCGCGGTCCACGCGTGGGACCTGCAGGGCGCGCGCCGGGCGGGGCTGCGCACGGGCTGGGGTTCCCGCCTCGAGAAGGTGTGGGATCCCGCGATGGAGCCGCCGGACGTCTCGGGGCCGGACCTCGTCGCGGTGGCCGAGGGGATCCTCCAGCTCGCGTGAATCCCGCCTGCCCGGGCGGATCATTCGTCGCGGCGCCCGGGGTGGGCTACGATCCGGCCGTGTCCACCGTCAACCCGCTCGCGCGCGAGATCTCCGCCAAGGTCGTCTATTACGGCCCCGGACTGTCCGGGAAGACCACGACGCTCCAGCAGATCCACGCGAACGTCCGGCCGGAGACGCGTGGCCAGCTCATCAGCCTCTCGACCGAGGGAGACCGCACCCTCTTCTTCGACTTCCTCCCGCTCAAGATCGAGCAGGTGCGGGGGCTCACCCTGCGGCTCCAGCTCTACACGGTGCCGGGTCAGGTCTTCTACGACGCGACCCGCAAGCTGGTGCTGAACGGCTCCGACGGCGTGGTGTTCGTGGCCGACTCGCAGCCGCAGGCGATGGACTCGAACGAGGAGTCGATGGGGAACCTCGAGCAGAACCTCTCCGAGCTCGGCATCGACCTGCGGCAGTTCCCGTTCGTCATCCAGTACAACAAGCGCGACCTCCCGACCGCGCTCCCGCTCCCGGAGCTGCGCGCACGCCTGAACCGGCACGGCGCTCCGGAGTTCGAGACCGTGGCGAGCCGCGGCGAGGGCATCCTGCCCGCGCTGAAGGAGGTCACGCGGCGCGTGGTGAAGGAGCTCAAGGCGCGACAGCCGCAGAGACGCGCGCCCGTGGTCCTCTCCGGCGGAGGCTCGGAGCTGGAGGACCGCATCTCGGACGCGGCCGAGCTGGACCGCCCCGACCCCACGGACTCCGGCGCGCTCAGGGGCATCTCGTTCGCGCGCCTCTTTCCGGCGAGCTCGGCGGCGATCGGCGCCGCAGAGGGCGCGATCCGCGAGCGCACGTTCGGCCCCGCCGTCCGGGCCGCCGCGCAGGCGGTCGCCAATCTCCTCGACGGCCTCCCGGTGGACGACACGCGCTCGGCCGCCCGTGCGGCGCTGCTCGGGCTCGACGGTCGCGAGTTCCTCCGGCTCGGGCGACTCGCGCAGAAGCCGGACGCGACCGTCACCGAGCAAGACGCGCTCTTCGCGCTGTACGTGCTCGTCTCCGCGCTCGTGAAGGCCGAGCGCCTCTAGGTCGTCTCGCGCGGCTGCAGGTCCGCGCTCGACGGATCCGCTCCGACCGGCGCGCCGCACTCGCCGCAGTGGGTCGCGCACACGTGCGCGAAGCCGCCGCACACGGGGCAACGCGCGAACTGCCCGAAGCCGCAGAACGGGCACGCCCGCGCCCCCGCCGGCAAGCGCTTGCCGCAGGACTGGCAGAGCCCCTTGGCGATCCGCTTCTCGAGCAGCTTCTCCTGCGAGAACAGCTTCCGCTGCGCGACCCACACGACGAGCAGCGCGGCCCCGACCGCGGCCGCGATCACGGCGTAGTGCCACAGCGCGACGAGGTTCAGCGCGGCGAGGAGCGAGATGAGCCTCGCGAGGAGCCGCTTCGGGATGATCTCGTGGACCGCCTCCAGGACCTTCCCGAGGATCGGGACGAAGGACACGACGAGGAGGTGCGACGCCACGAGGGTCTGCACGCCGCGCCCGGCCCGCGCGCTCCGGACGCTCCACGCCCAGAAGACCGCGAAGAGCGGCAGGAGGAAGAGCAGCTGCATCCCGAGCCGCTCGACCGGAAACCAGAACCTCATCCGGCGCAGGTCCGACTCGAGTCGCTCGCGATCGTCGTCGCGGATCCGCGCGAGGCGCGACCACAGCGTCGCGACCGGTGGCGCCCCGTCGAGCGCCGCGTCGATGGTCCCGAGGTGCGCCCGGGCCTTCTCGAGAGCGCCCGTCTTCTCGCGCACCTCCATCTCGATCGTGGCGATCGGCGGCCCGGCGGGCGCGCGGGCCATCGACTGGAGGAGGGCGGTGTCGTAGGAGGGCCTCAGGGCCGAGAGCGCGGCGTCGAGGTCCCGGACCTCCGCCTGGACGCGGCGGCGGCCGCGGAGGGCGCGCACGAGCTCCTCGTCCTTGCGGACGGCATCGACCGTGTCCAGGAGCGGGGCGCAGATCGGGTGGACCGCCCTCGCGGGCCGGCCGACCGGTTCATCGTGCGCGGCGCGTGCCTCGACGGCAGCGGCGAGCCGATCGAGCCGGCTCGTTTCGTTCCAGCCACGCTCGATCACGATCTCGGCGCACGCCGGTGGAACGCGGTCCTCCGGGGTGGTCAGCTGCTCTGTGTGCGCATCGAGCCCCTCGAAGATCGAGACGAGGATGAACACGTCGAGGAGCAGCACGACGACGAGCGCCGCCCTGTGGAACGGCTGGCGCTCGCCCACCTGCGAGAGGTCGGTCCAGAGCGTGGCGAGCCTTCTGCGCACGGCGCCGAGCATCCCCGCAGCGTGTCACGGGCGGGACCCTCCGGACAACGGGGCGGGCCGCGCTCACGCGTGTGCGGCCAGGAACGCGGCGACGGCGGCGAGGACGTCCTCTTCGACGGCGTCCTGCGTGGTGCCGGTCGCGCGCAGCGTCCGCGCGGCGACCTCGAGCGAGTGGTTCCCGTCCTCCACCACGTGGAGCGCGGTCGGCGCGGACATGCTGCGCCGCACCTCCTCGAGCGCGTCGAGCGGACAGAGCGGGTCGCGCGATCCCTGGACGAAGAGAACCGGCGTCCTGAGCGCGAGGAGCACCTCGCTGCGGAGAGCACCCCGCCCGCCGCGGAGCGGGTAGCCGAGGCAGACGAGCGCGGAGACTGGATCCTCTAGCGCCACGTGACACCCGATGCGCGATCCCATCGACTTGCCCACCAGCACGGCCGCGCCGTCGGACCCGCCCCTCGCCTCGGCGAGCGCCGCACGGTGCGCCGCCACGAGGACGGCCGGGCGGTCCGGGCTCTTCCGCCCCGCGCGCATGTACGGATAGTCGAACGGCACGACCCGGCCGAGCGGCGCGAGGCGCGTGGCCCAGCGCTTCATCCACGGCGAGGAGGACGGCGCGCCGGCGCCCGGCGCGAGGAGCAGGAGACGCTGCACGGGATCCTCAGTAGCCGACGCGGTGCCCGAGCGCAGCGGGGCAGTCTGGGTCGGCGGTCCCCTTCGACTCCGCGCCGCCTGCGGCAGCGCTACGCTCAGGGTGAGCGGGCGTCGGGGTCGGGGTCGCGCGCGCCTCACCGGCAGATCGCCCGGCGGGGGGAGCGGTGACCACCATACGCACGTGGCCGCGACGCGCGTCCTCAGCAAGGCGCCGACCGCCGAGCGCTCGCTCGCGATCCTGGCGATCGGGGCGACGATCGCCTTCTGCTACGTCGCCCGGGAGCTGATCGTGCCGGCGGTGCTGGCGATCGTCCTCGCGTTCACGGTGCACCCCTTCGTCGCGTGGCTCGAGCGCCGGAAGGTGCCGCACACGCTCGCGGCGGTCGCCGGGACGCTCCTCGCCACCGGCGTGGTGACCATCGTGTTCGTCCTCCTGTACACACGCGTGCAGGACCTCGTCGCGGAGCTGCCCGCGTACGGGGACCGGCTGCACGACGTGTGGGCGCGGATCACGCGGGGCGTGCTGCACCTGCGGGCCCAGACCCAGCAGCTCTCGCCGCCTCGCCAGCCGGGCACGGTCCGGGTCGAGGAGGGGGTCCCCTGGGGCACGCTCCTCATGGGGACGGCGCAGGGCGCGGTGGCGCTCGCCGCCGCGGCGGCGGTGGCGGTGTTCGTCCTGTACTTCGCGCTCGCGGAGGGACCGCGCCTCCGGCGGAAGTTCCTCGAGCACGCCGGCAAGGACCCCGAAAGTCGCGAGCGGGCGCTCCTCGCGCTCGCGGAGCTGCACCGCGACGTCTCGCAGTACATGTGGAACCGCATCCTCCTGAACGCGGTGCTCGGGGTGGTGACGTGGGCCTGCTTTGCGCCCTGGCTCGACCATGCGGCGATGTGGGGTGTCACCACGGCCCTGCTCCACTTCGTGCCCTACGTGGGCCCGCTGGTCGGCCTCGCGTTCCCGGTGCTGATGGCGGTGCTCCAGTTCGGCACGCTGAAGCACGCGGTCATCGCGGGCATGGTGTACACCACGCTCGTTGCGCTGCAGGGGAACGTGGTGGACCCGATCTTCCTCGGCAAGCAGCTCAGGCTCAACGCGCTCGTCGTGTTCGTCGGATCGCTCTTCTTCTTCTGGTTGTGGGGGCCCACCGGGCTCTTCGTCGCCGTGCCGGTGCTCTCCACGATCCGGATCGCCTGCAAGTACGTGCCGCGCGTCGGCGCCGTCGCCGACTTCCTCGCGGAGTAGCGCTGAGCTACCGCGCGCTGCGCGCGTGCGTCCCGCGGCGGCTCTTGCCGGCACGGGGCGCGTGCCTCGCGCGCGCGAACGACGCCACCCTCGGCCGCGGGCCCCGGCGAAGGAGCGCGCCGACGAGCGCGTCCCCGACCTGATCGCGCGGCGTCGCGACCCCGCGCCGCGCGCCGGTGGGCCTCGAGCCCGAGACGAGGGCGACCTCCGCCCCGAGCACGTCGAGCCGTTCCGGCGTCGCCGGCGCGAGCCGCGCGCTCGCCCGCGGGCGGCGCGTCGGCGGCAGGCTCCGCCGGAAGACGCTCAGCACGAAGCTCGCGCCGAAGTCGACGCCCAGCGCGGCGGCCAGCTCGCCGCGCGCGCAGGCGCGGGCGAGCGCATAGGCGAGGTGAACGTGCCCGCGGTGGCGGGCGAGCGCGTAGTGCCCGACGCCGAGGACGCGCGTCGCGAGGGCGCCCGACCTCGTGACGTCCTCCGTCAGGCCCGCCGGCAAGGACGCGATCCGGTCCACGTGCGCCAAGAACCGCTGAGCTCGCCGCGCGTCGGGGAGCCGGTGGCGGCGCACCGAGATCCGCCGCAGCGGCCGCCGCCCCTCCGGAGCGAGCACCACGAACAGCTGCTCCACGTCGGCGGGCCCGTGCGGCGCGCCCGCGCCGCCGCGCGGAACGGCCAGGAAGGACACGGCCCCCTTCTCGAGGATCTTCACCACACCGGAACGATGGGGCCGCCGCCCCCGCGCGGCGACGCACGCGAGGGGGCGGGCGCGCGAAGGGTGGCGGGAGCCCGGCGTCCGCTCGTCGGGACGGGTCAGGTCCGGAGGACGATGAGCCCCAGCCGGATGAGCTTCCGCAGCGACTTCAGGGTCTCGAGCTCTCGGAGCGGCGACGCGAGCGCGATGCTCGCGACGTCCCAGCGCCCGTTCACGCGAGCCGCCACCTCCTCGTCGGCGGCGGTGAGCCGCCGCCCCGCGACGTCGCCGCCGACCGACCCGGCCCCGGCGGGGAGCGCGGGGACCGCGATCGGCGACAGCTCCTCGTACAGCGCCGCCACCTGCTCGCGCTCCGCCTCGCGAAGGAGCATGCGCACGCGGCGGTCGGACGGGTCGGCCGCGAGCAGGCCGCGGAACACGATGGCCGCCTCGTCGAACTGCCGCTCTGCGACGAGCGCCTGTGCCTGATCGATGAGTCGGGCGACCGGATCGGCGTGCCGTGCGACGCCGTCGAAGTGAACGAGCCCGAGCTCGCGCAGCGTCTCCACCCTGCGGAGCATGGCCGCGCGCGACAGCCCGAGCCCGAGCCGCGCCTCGCCGATCGACAGCCGGTGCTGCGCCGCCTCCACGAGCGCGCGCTGCATCGGCGTGCGCGGCTGCGCCACCGCGCCGGCCTGCTCGGGCCGGGGGGCGGACAGCTCCACCGACTCCGTGGGATGCCGCTGGTCGAGCTGCGGCCACTCATCGAGCCGCCGGAGGCCCTCGAGCGTGAGCTGACCGAGGCCGAGCGCGAGCGGGATCCCGCCCTCGAATCCCGCCGACTCGTCACCAAACGTGAACCGGCCCTGCCCCGGAGAAAGGAACAGATCGACGATCCGATCCGCGCACGCCTCGGGCCAGAGCGTCTCGAAGCCCTCCGACGGATGCCAGCCGGCGAGCGTGCCGAGGCCCGCTCGAGAGGCGACAGGGCGCCCGCTCGCCACGACGTTGCGGTCGTGGATCTCGATCCAGAACGGCGCGCCGTCACCCGCGGCCTCGATCTCCAGGACGCCGGCGCGACGGCTCTGGTCGAGCCACTGGAAGAGGTCGGCGAGGGGAAAGGTCGCGAGGTCGCCCTGGAGCACGCCCGATTGTCTCCCCGACGCGCGCCGAGCGCCAGCGCCGGGGTCCCCCCGCCGCGCCGCCCCGACCGCGGGTTGGCTGCCGATCGGCGCTTGCGCAGCTTTCCAAGCGGAGGCGGTGCGGCCGTTCACGCGCCGTCCGGGGAGGGGTGCGCATGAGGAAGCTCGGGTGGGGAGCGTTCGTGGCGTGCGCGCTCGCGGCGTGCGGCAGCGACCCGCGGCCGGCGAGCAGCCAGGTGCCGGGCGTGGCGCAGCCCTCGCTCTCGCGGGAGGGCTTCACGTACTACGGCGCGGAGCACGGCATGGCGCCGGACGTGTGGGACGTCTCGTCGGACGAGGCGGGGAACGTGTACGTGGCGGCGGGGGACACGTTCCTCGCGAAGCGGCGCGGAGACCAGGACTTCCGGCGGCTCGACGCCGCGGGCGTGGGCCTCACCCGCAACTGCGACGAGCGGAAGAGCCAGGCGTGCCCGATGGTGTCCGTCGGCGGCGGCGCGCCGGGCGTCGCGGTCGTCGGCCTGCAGGGGCTCGGCACCGACGGCGACTCCGATCCCGACTGGTGGCTCGACTCCGGTGGCGCGGACGTCCTCGCGTTCGACGGAGAGCGGCTCTCCCGCAAGCGTCACGTCCACGTGGCGGGTCCGCCGCAGCAGTTCTGCATGGACCACTCCCCTCCGCCGTGCAGCATCGGGGACGCGACGTACGAGAAGGGGCGGCGCAAGGTGCGCCAGATCCTGCGCGTCGCCGTGAACCACCGCGCCGGCACGCTCCAGTACGGCGACGTCTGGATGGCCGGCACCCACGGCAGCTTCAACCTCCTCGTCGCGAACCCCGAGCAGCGCGGCTGGGTGGACCTGACGAGCCGGTTCACGGGGGTGGAGGACCGCAAGGACGTGTGGGAGCACGACCATCCCGCCATGACCGCGTGGGCCACCATCGGCGGCGTGAAGCAGCTCGCGTTCCTCGCCGGCACCACCACCGCCCTCGCGCTCGACCCGACGACCGGAGATCCCTGGGCGGCGAACGAGACCCGCCTCGCGACCAAGCGCGGGGCCGGCTCCCAGGCGGACGGCTGGAACGCGCCCATGTGGCCGCCCTGGGCGCCCGACGAGCTCTCCTCTTTCCTCGACGTCTGGCCGGATCCTCGGCCGGGGGACCCGGTGGCGTTCGACGCGGTCGATCCGCGCTGGATGGACGCGGTCTCGTCCCTCTCCTTCTGCGACGACGGCACGCTGTGGATCGCGTCCTCGATCCACGGCCTCGCCAGGCGCACGCCCGGCGGATCCCTCTCGTACGTCGAGCTGCCCGCCGGGCTCGGGAACAGCGCGACGGCGGTGGCGTGCGACCCGCGCGACGGCTCGGTCTGGGTGGGGTTCGGCTGGGGCGGGTTCGGGCGGTGGAACGGCGGGTGGTGGACGATCGCGCAGGCCTCGCCGCCCTCGTTCGCGGCCAACGCACCGGTGCGGTCGATCCAGATCGACCGCTGGGCGTCTCCGCGCATCGTCTACATCGCGCACGCGGCGAGCCGGGTCGGGCCGGGAGGGCTGACGGTGTACAGCGGGCCGTGACGATCAACGTGGACGTGGACCTCGACTTCGACCTGGACGAGGAACAGGTCGAGGTCGAGGTTCACGTCCACGTCGAGGTCCACGTTGGTCGCAGTGACAGGCGATCACGTCCCCGTGTAGTCTCGGTCGATGACTTCGCCGGGCCGGGGGGCGGCGACGAGGAGCCCGAGGGCGTCCATCAGGATCCACTTCTGGAGGGCGGCATCGCCCGGCCGTCCGAGGGAATGGCCCGCCACGAAGCCGCGCGGCGCGAGCGAGCGCGGGGGCCGGGCCTGCCGCGTCTCCTCGGGCTCGACGGTCACCACCACCGTCGGGATCCCGACCATCTCGATGGCGCGCTGCACGGTGACCACCGTGCGGTGGCAGAGCCGTCAGCCACCGGTGAGGAGCACGGCGCCCGGGCGCTCGCGATCGACCTCGCGCACGAGCGCGGGGATGGTCCGCTCCCGCAGCTCGCGGAGCGCCTGGCTGTAGCCGAGCGAGAAGTGACGCGCCGTGAGCCCGGCGACGCGCCCCTCCCTCGCGAGCTCGCGCACGCGATCGATGGGGAAGACGCAGTTCATGTCCCGATCGACGCAGGCGTGGTCGTAGTGCGCGTCGTCGTAGCGGAGATCCTTCGCCTCGCTCTCGCCCGGGATCACGCGCCAGGTGGTGTCCCCGTCGACGTCGAACGGCGCGTCGTCCTTCGTCCGCACCGCCGCGGTCGACACGAGGCAGACCTCGACGTCCTCCAGCCGGCCCTGGAACGGCGTGTACGGCACGCAGTAGCGGGACAGCTCGAGAGGCTTGACGGCACCCGGCTGCGCCATCGCGCCTACTTCAGCCGATCGAGCGCCGCCATGATCTTGTCGGTCGGCGGCTGCTCGGAGATGTCGTGGATGTCGATGTAGGCGACCTTCCCCTGCTTGTCGACGACGAAGATCGACCGCTCGCAGATGCCGCTCTCCCCGCGGAGCACGCCGTACTTCGCCGCGACGAACCCGTGCGGCCAGTGATCGGAGAGGAGCGGGTACGAGAGCGTGCCCATCGACTTCGCCCACGCTTCATTCGTGGGAACCTGATCCGTGCTGATGCCCAGGACCTGGGCGTCGCGCCGCTCGAACTCGGAGAGATCCTCCTCGTACGAGGGCATCTGGACCGTTCAGACGGGGGTGAACGCCGCCGGGTAGAAGGCGAGCACCACGTTCTTCTTCCCGCGGAGCTCGGAGAGCCGGATCGACTTCCTGGGCCCTCCCTTGCCAGCCGTGTCTCCGGTCGCAGGAAGCTCGAAATCGGGGGCCTCGTCCCCCACCTCGAGCCGCCAGACCGGCTTCTTCTTCGATGCCATCGCGCCTCCTTTGGAGCCCTTGTCGGGAACCGGACCACCTAACGTAATGTCATGCCTGCGCCGTCGCACCCGTGGATGTGGACACACACGGACAGTACATGACGCCCGGGGTGCACCCCGAAAAGGACGCTGTCCGTCACAGCCCTGTTTGCTAAGCGTTCAGCATGGATCTCTTGACGAGGTTCGCAGGAAACGTCCGGCGCCTGCGTTCGAAGAAGAAGCTTTCACAGAAGGCGCTCGCCGACCGGATCGGGATCTCGGTCTCGTACGTCTCGATGCTGGAGCGCGGACAGCGCTCTCCGCCGCTCGAGACGATCGAGAAGATGGCCAAGGCGCTCGGGGTTCCACCCGCCGCGCTCCTCGGCCGGTAGGTCCCTCACGCGCGGACAGCACCGGGTCGCGGCTCCGCCAGCCCCCGACCTCACGGGGCAGTGCACCGATCCGCGCGGAGAGCGGGTGACCGGCCCCCGTACAGGAATCGCCGGAAAAGGTCCGGGGTTGCAGGATTGACGGCGGCGCCCGCGGGCGCGGGCGGGGGCGAATGGGAACCTTCGGAAGGCGACATTTCCTCAGGGGCGCGGCGATCGCCGGGGCCGCCGGCGCCGTCGGCGGGCTCCCGGTTCTCGCCGCCGCTCAGGAGGAGGAGGCTCGAGCGGAGCGCGTCACCTTCGAGCTGCCCGGGCTCGATCCCGCGCACGACGGGCTGCGCGTGGCCCAGCTCTCGGACATCCACGTCGGCCCGCGGACCTCGCCAGACGTCATCGAGCGTGCCATCGCGGCTGCGAACCGCTTCGAGCCGGACCTGGTCGTGCTGACCGGAGACTTCGTGTCGCGGCACCGTGCGGACGTCGAGGGCGTGCGGGAGCTGCTCGGCGGCCTCACCGCCCCCACGATCGCGGTGCTCGGGAACCACGACGTCTGGGTGGATCCGGACGGGGTCGCGTCGGCGCTGCGCGGGCACGGCTACGAGGTGCTCGAGAACGCCTGGACCCGGGTCCGGCTGCGCGGCGCTCCGCTCACCGTCGTGGGGGTGGGCGATCACCTGACGCGACGCGAGGACGTCGCCGCGTCGACGCGCGGGCTCCGCGACGGATCGGCGCCGCTCGTCCTGGCGCACGGCCCGAAGAGCGCCGACCGGCTGCGCGCCCTCGAGCGCCCGCTCGTCTGCCTGTCGGGACATACGCACGGCGGCCAGATCAACCTGCCGGTCCTCACCCCCCTCCTCCTCCGCAGCATCCGCGAGCCCTACGTGCGCGGACGGTACGCGCTCGGACAGGTCCAGCTCTACGTGAACCGGGGCGTCGGGATGTCCGGCATCGGCGTGCGGCTCAACGCGCCCGCCGAGGTCACCCTCGCGACGCTCCGCTGCGCCGAACAGGTGTGACGCGGAGCGCGCGCCGGCCCACCGACCCGGCTAGATCTGGAGGCACGCCGCATGCTCGCCACCGCTCCCTCACCCACCGACCCGCGACGCCTCGACGAGGCGGTCGCGCGCGTGCGCGAGGGAGCGCCGCGGTGGGCGCGGGCAGCTCCGACGGAACGTGTCGCGATCGCCCGCTCGATGCTCGCGGGCCTCGATCGCGTCGCACCGCGGCTCGTGCACGCAGGGTGCGTCGCGAAGGGCCTTCCACTCGGCACACCCGCCTCGGGCGACGAGTGGATCGTGGCCTACGTCGCCGTGCGCGCCCTGCGCCAGCTCGAGGCGTCGCTCTCGGCGCTCGCACGCTCCGGCAACACGCCCGTCGGGCGGATGGGAGCGACCGAGGACGGGCGCGTGACCGAGCGCGTCTTCCCGTCCGGCTGGCTCGACGCGGTGCTCTTTCCCGGCGTCTCCGGCGAGGTCCATTACCTCGCGGGCGTCGACGCGCGAGCGGCGCGCGAGCGGAGGGCCGCTTTCCACAAGGCGCCCCGCCACGACGGCCGCGTCTGCGCGGTGCTCGGGGCCGGAAACGTGAACGCCATCCCGATCCTCGACGTCGCGACGAAGCTCTTCAACGAGGGGAAGGCGTGCGTCCTCAAGCTGAACCCCATCAACGCGTACGTCGGCCCCATCCTGGAGGAGTCGTTCGCGGAGCCGATCGCCCGCGGGCTCCTCGCCATCGTGTACGGCGGGCGCGACGAGGGCGGATACCTCGTGCAGCACCCCGGCGTCGACGAGGTCCACCTCACCGGCTCGAACGCCACGCACGACGCGATCGTCTGGGGGCCGCCCGGCCCCGAGCGCGCCGCGCGCATGGCGCGGAACGAGCCGCTGCTCCGCAAGGAGATCTCGAGCGAGCTGGGCGACGTCTCGCCGGTGCTGGTCGTTCCGGGTCCCTGGGACGACCGGTCGCTCGCCTTCCAGGCGGAGAGCGTCGCCGGGATGGTGACGCAGAACGGCTCGTTCAACTGCCTCGCGGCGCGCCTGCTCGTGCTTCCCCGCGGGTGGCGGCTGCGCGATTGGTTCCTCGCGCTCGTGGAGCGGTTCCTCCTCGCGACGCCACCGCGGCGTGCCTGGTACCCCGGCGCGGCCGAACAGGTCGCCGCGTTCGTCGCCGGGCGCCCACACGTCCGGGCCTCCGCCGCGCCCGACGGGACCCTCCCCTGGACGCTCGTGACGGGCCTCGACCCCGACGCGAGCGATCCCGCCTACACGAACGAAAACTTCTGCCCGGTGCTCGCCGAGACGTCCGTCGGTTCCGAGGATCCGCTCGATTATCTGGAGTCCGCGGTGGCGTTCGCGAACGACCGGCTCCCGGGGACGCTCTCGGCCCAGGTGATCGCTCCGTCGCGGACGCTCGCCGATCCCGCGACGGGCGCGGCGGTGCGGCGCGCGGTGCGGCGCCTCGAGTACGGCAGCGTGTGCGTCAACTGCTCCGGAGCGTACTCGTTCGGCCTCGGCACGACGCCGTGGGGCGGGTTCCCGGGGCAGCCGCTCCACGATCCGCGGAGCGGACGCGGCTTCGTCCACAACACCTGGATGCTGGACGGCATCGAGAAGACCGTCCTGTGGTCGCCCGCCGTCCAGCCGGTGAAGCCGCCCTACTTCCCCACCCACGGGACGCTCCACCGGCTCGGGCCGCGGCTCCTCGCCGTGGAGGCGCGTCGGGACTGGAGCGCGCTCCCCGGCGTGCTCTGGGCCGGCATCCGGGCCTGATGAGCTGCCGGAGGCTCACGCCCTCCGCAGCGCCGACCGGAGGGCGAGCCGCGCCTCGCGACGCACCCGCGCGACGCGCTCGCGCCGACGCTCCTCGTCCGTCTCCGTCGCGAGGGGCGGCAGCGGGGTGGGCCTCCCGTCGCGGCCGAGCGCGACGAACGTGAGGAACGCGTCGCAGCACTTGCGCCGCTCGCCCGTCGCGGGGTCCTCGGTGGAGACCTCCACCCCCACCTCCATGGACGTCTCGAACACCGCGTTCACCTGGGCGACCAGGATCGCCATGTGGCCGATCCGGACCGGCGCGAGGAAGGTGAGCTGGTCGATCGAGGCGGTGACCACCGGCAGCCGCGCGTGCCGCATGGCCGCCATCGCCGCGGCCCCGTCGGTCCACTTCATCACGTTGCCTCCGAACGCGGTCCCGAGGGTGTTCGCGTCGCCGGGAAGCACGAGCTGCGTCACCTCGACGCGCGAGCCGGAGGCGGGCTTTGGAGGCGCCATGCCCGCTATGTAACACGCGGTCGCGCGCCCGGCCGTCCCCTCCGCGCTTCTCTCGCCGCCGTCGGACGCGCCGCTTATGATGCCCCTCCCAGCCGGAGCCGATGATGCCCCTCGAAGTCACCCTCATCGACTACGCCCGCGACCCGCTCCAGAAGCTCTACGGCGCGTACCGGACCTGCTACACGCCCAAGACGCCGAACGAGGTCTGGGGCGAGATCCGCGACGGCCGCATCGCGCCGGAGGCGATCCGCGAGTTCGTCCAGGAGCGGCTCAAGACGGGCCACGCCTCGCCCCTCGAGCAGGTCGTGTTCTGGTTCGGAATCTCCGGCGTCTCGCGCGCGCTCAGCCACCAGTTCGTGCGCCACCGGATCGGCATCAGCTTCGAGCAGCAGTCGCAGCGGTACGTCCGGTACAAGGAGGAGCGGCTCGAGTACGTGATGCCGAAGACCTGGGAGAAGGTCCCCGGCATGGCGGACGAGTACGACCGGCTGATGCGCGAGATCACCCGCGTGTACGAGGCCGCGCTCGCGAAGGGCATCCCGGCGGAGGACGCGCGCTTCGTCCTCCCCAACGCGACGCCCACCAACTTCCAGGTGATGGTGAACTTCACCGAGCTCCTCCACATCGCCGACCTCCGCCTCTGCTGGCGCGCGCAGTGGGAGATCCGCCACATGGTCGCGCTCATGCGGCGCGAGGTGATGAAGGCGGTGCCCGAGATCGGCGGGTACCTGCAGCCGAAGTGCGGCGACAAGCGCATGGGTTACTGCGACGAGCCCGTGAAGGAGTGGGAGCGCTGCCCGCTCGGGAAGGTCCGGCCCCACAAGGAACAGATCCTCGACGTGTTCCGGCAGTACCGGGCCGGGAACCTCGTGCCGCTCGGGGAGGAGCACCTGAGGTCCGTAGAGGACGCGGGGAACGAGTAGGGAACACCGCGACCGCGACCCCGACGCCCGCTCACCCTGAGCGTAGCGCCGCCGCAGGCAGCGCGGAGTCGAAGGGGACCTCGACCCCCCGTCCGGAAACCCCTCTCCCCCCTCCGCACGGCGTAGGATCCCCCGCCATGACACGCGCCGTGAACGCGGCCTTCGCCCTCCGCACCGCAGCCCTTCTCACCCTCCTCGTCGCGGCGCCCGCCGCGGCCCAGGTGAGGAACGCCCTCGAACGTCAAACCGGAGTTCCGGCCGGCCTCGCCCTGCCGGTGCCCGGCGTCGCGGTCGCGGAGGAGCCCGCCGCCCTCGGGGCGACGCCCGCCGCGGCCGGTTTCGTCGGCGCGTCGGCGTTCCAGTGGTTCCGCGAAGGAGACGTGACGGAGTCGTCCCGGGCCGACGGCCTCTACGGCGCCACGGGGCTCGGCCCGCTCGGGCTCGGGTACTCGATCGAGTGGGTCCGCCCCGGCGAGCCCGCCTTCAGGCGATACCGCAAGAACACGTTCGCGCTCGCGGTCGGCGACAAGCGCTCCTGGTCGGGGGGCATCGCCTGGAACAGCTTCTCCTCGCCCGATCCCGCCGTCGAGGCGCTCGGGAGCTGGGACGCGGGCCTCACGGTGCGCCCCTGGCGACACCTCTCGCTCGCCGCGGCGATGCTCGGCCGCGACGCCTGGCTCGGCGGAACGCGCCTGCCGGTCCGCTACGACCTCGGCGCGGCGACGCGCGTCCTCGGCGACGCCTTCACGCTCTCGGCCGACGTGATCGCCGACGACCGGGCCCGGGACGACTTCCACGCGACCCACCTCGCGTTCGGCGGCGGGATCGAGCTGCGCGCCGGGTACGCCGCGGCAGTCCAGGTCCTCGTGCCCATCCGGAACGTGCCGGGCGTCTCGCGCGATCCGTCAGCGGTGTTCACGCTCGCGTGGAACCAGCCGCACGCCGGGCTCGTCGCCGGGGGAACGAGCACGCCGGACCACTCGGGCTGGCTCTTCGGCCTGCGGTCCTCGACGGAGCGGTACCTCGCGCCCCCTGCCGTCCGGCGAGCATCGACCGTGGACGTTGCGCGCGAGCTCGCGCCGGACCGGATCCCGTTCCTCGACCTCGGCGAGAAGGACCCGTACGGGCTGCTGCTGCTCCGCCTCGATGCGCTCGCCGAGGACGGCGAGGTCGCCGCCGTGGCGGTGAAGATCGGCGATCTCCGCCTCGGCGCGGGCCGCATCGAGGAGCTGCGCGCCGCGTTGACGCGTGTCCGTGCCCGCAAGCCGGTGCTCGCGTACCTGACCGGCGGTGGCACCCGAGAGTACTGGCTCGCGACCGCGGCGACGACCGTCGCGATGCCGCCCGGCTCCGTCCTCGAGGTGAACGGGATCTCCACCTCGAACCTGTACTTCAAGGACGCGCTGGCGCGGCTCGGGGTCGCGTTCGAGGTCATCGCCGCCGGCCCGTACAAGAGCGCGCCGGAGCCGCTCGTGCGAACCGGGCCTTCGCCGGAGACGCGCGAGGCGACGAACGCGCTGCTCGACGACGTCTTCGGCCGCGTCGTGGCCGACGTCGCCGCCGCGCGGCGGCTCCCCGCGGAGCGCGTGCGCGCCCTCGTGGACCAGGGCCTCCTCGGCTCCCAGGAGGCGAAGGCGGCGGGGCTCGTGGATGACGTGCTGTGGCCGGACCAGGCCGAGGAGCTCCTCCGGCGCCTCGCGCGATCGCGGCTGCGTGTGGCGGGGCGGTACCGGCCCGAGCCGGTCCGGGTCGCCCAGCGCTGGGGGGTCCCGCCCATCGTCGAGATCGTCCGGATCCAGGGGGCGATCGTGGGCGGCCGAAGCCGCCGCGGGATGACCGAGCTCGCGGGGGCGGAGACGGTCGCGGCGCAGCTCCGCCGCGCCGCCGCGGACCGGAAAGTGAAGGCGATCGTCCTCCGCATCGAGTCGCCCGGCGGAGACGGCCTCGCCTCGGACCTGATCTGGCGCGAGGTCGTCCGCGCGCGCGAGCGCAAGCCGGTGGTCGCGTCGATGGGCGATCTCGCGGCGAGCGGCGGCTATCTCGCCGCGGTGGGGGCGGACGCGATCGTCGCGGAGCCCTCGACGCTCACCGGGTCGATCGGCGTGTTCGTGGTGAAGCCGGACCTCTCCGGGCTGCTCGCGAAGCTGGGCATCGCCCGCGAGGCCTGGACGCGCGGCGAGACCGCGCAGCTCGCGTCCACCACGAAGCCGTGGAGCGAGACGGAGCGGCGCGCGGTCGAGCGGGAGATCGAGAGCTTCTACCGTCAGTTCGTCGACCGCGTCGCGGAGGGGCGGCGGCTCTCGCGCGCCCAGGCCGAGGCGGTGGCCGGCGGCCGTGTTTGGACGGGACGCCAGGCGGCCGACCGTGGTCTCGTGGACACGCTCGGCTCCCTCGACGGACGCCATCGCGCTCGCGGCCGAGCGCGCGCGGCTCTCGCCCGGCGAGGCAGAGGTGCGGCGCGCCGAAGGCGAAGAGGGTCCGGGCTTGCTCGGCGGCGCGCTGCTTCGGGCATCGGCAGCGGCCTCGGGCGATGCCCCGGCCGCGCCCCTCACGCGCCTCCTCACCCGACTCCCCGAGCTGCACGCCCTCGAGGCCCTCTCCGAGATGGGCCCGATCCTCGCGCTGCCGGTGGAGTGGGTGGGCTCCCGTCCGTGACGGCCGCCCGGCGACGAGGGCTCGCACCCGGCCGCCTTTTCTGTTATGCATGGGTTGTCTCCCCTCGGCGAGCGACGTAGGTTTGACGCGGCGAGGCGACGGACCCCCGGTCGAGCGGCTGCTGGCTGAGCAATGACGCCGCGTGCGCGGTGCGCCAGCGACGAAATCGGGGGAGGCGGTTCGCGGTCCACCGATATCCACGCAGGCCGCGAAGTACGCCGTTCCAGACGCGACGCAGGGCGCGCCCCGGGGGAAGCTTCCGTCTCCCGCGGCCGGAGCAAACACAGCATGAGTGACAACGAGCAGACCCCGACCCCGGTCGTGAGCGGGGCCCCGCAGAACTCCCAGGCCCAGCCGGCGACCGCCGGCGATGGCGAACCCGGGCCAGGGAACCAGCAAGGGCAGCCCGGAGCACCGGGGCAGGGCCGGCGCAGGCGGCGACGTCGCGGACGGCGCGGCGGCCGCGGGACGCAGCCGTCAGGCGGCGGCCCTCAGCTGCTCGGGCCGAACGGCCAGCCGCAGGGCGGTCCGTCGCCGGCGAACGGCGCTCCCGCCGCCGGCGCGCCGCAGCCCGGGGTGCAGGCGCAGCCCGAGGTGACCGAGGAGGTCGAGGGCGTGCTGCAGTTCGAGGGCAAGGGGAACGGGTACCTCCGCGACCCGAAGCGCAGCTACCTGCCGCAGCCGTTCGACGTGGAGGTCCCGCGCTGGCTCATCGACCGGATGCACCTGCAGGGCGGCCTCCTCGTGAAGGGGCAGGCCACCGTCCGGAACATGAAGCGGGTGCTGTCGAGGATCGACACGCTCGAGGGCGCCGATCCGATCGCGGTCGCGCGCCGCACCCACTTCCAGAACCTCACCGCCACGGATCCCACCGAGCGGCTCGTCATGGAGACGCGCCCCGACGAGCTGATCGGGCGCGTCCTCGACCTGATCGCTCCGATCGGGCTCGGGGCGCGCGGCCTGATCACCTCGCCGCCGAAGGCGGGCAAGACGATCATGCTCCAGCGGATCGCGCAGGCGATCATCGCGAACCGCCCCGACGTGCACCTCACCGTCCTCCTCGTGGATGAACGCCCCGAGGAGGTCACGGACATGAAGCGGAACATCAAGGGCGAGGTCGTCGGATCCTCCAACGACCGGCCCACCGAGGAGCACATCCACGTCGCGGAGATGGTGCTCGAGCGATCGAAGCGCCTCGTCGAGGCCGGCAAGGACGTGGTGATCCTGCTCGACTCGATCACCCGCCTGTCGCGCGCCTACAACAAGGAGGTCGAGTCCTCCGGCCGCACGCTGACCGGCGGCGTGGACTCGCGCGCGCTCGAGCGGCCGAAGCGGCTCTTCGGTTCGGCCCGCAAGGCCGAGGAGGGCGGCTCGTTGACGATCATCGCCACCGCCCTGATCGACACCGGGTCGCGCATGGACGAGGTCATCTTCGAGGAGTTCAAGGGGACCGGGAACATGGAGATCGTGCTCTCGCGGCAGCTCGCGGAGCGCCGGATCTTCCCTGCCATCGACATCGGCGCGACCGGGACCCGCAAGGAGGAGAAGCTCTTCTCCCCGAAGGAGATCGAGAAGGTCCGGCGCCTGCGCGGCGCCCTCGCGTCGCTGAAGCCGGTCGAGGCGATGGAGCGGCTCCTGAAGAAGCTCTCGGAGTTCGACGCGAACGAGGAGTTTCTCCAGAGCTTCTGACGTCACCGGGCGTGGAACGCCCCGGACGGCGCGTGGTTCGGTTCGAGCGGGGTGAGGTGCCGCGGGACCCTGGGGCCCCCCCGGCCCGGTGCACCGTCGTGACGGAGACGCTATCATGCCCCCGGCATGGATCTGCGACTCGCCGCGTCGGACCCTTCCCGCGTCCCCGCCGGGCCGACGGACCGTGTGCTCATCGTCGACGACGACGAGCTGATCCTGAAGGCGCTCGCACGGATCCTCGAGGCCGCCGGGTACGAGCCGCGCTGCTACCTGGCGCCGGAGGAGGCGCTCAGCCGTCATCGAGCGCGACGCGCCCGGTCGTCGTCATCTCCGACTACATGATGCCGGGGATGGACGGCATCACCTTCCTCAAGCAGGCCCGCGTCGCGGTGCCCCGCCGCGGTCCGCATCCTCTGCACCGCCGCCGAGGACTTCCGGGTGGCGCTGCAGGCGGTCAACTCCGGCGAGGTCTTCCGGATCATCTCCAAGCCCTGGCACCAGCAGGAGCTGCTCGGCACCGTGAACCAGGCGGCCGAGGCGGCCCGGCTCCGCCGCGAGAACGAGCGGCTGACGAACGAGGTGCAGCGTCAGAACGGGCAGCTCCGCGAGATCAACCTGCGCCTCGAGGAGATGGTCCGCGTCCGCACCCAGGCGCTCCTCGAGGGGCTCATCGCCGCCCTCGACTACCGCGACGCCGAGACGCAGTGGCACTCCCGCCGCGTCTCGCTCTACGCGCGGCGCCTCGCGCAGCCAGCTCGGGATCCAGCGAGCCGGAGCTGACCGTCATCGAGCACGGCGCGCTGCTCCACGACATCGGCAAGATCGGCGTCCGCGACCGGGTGCTGCTCAAGCCCGGTCCGCTCACCACCGAGGAGTGGGGCGAGATGAAGCGCCACCCCGAGCTCGGGTGGGCGCTGCTCCAGCGGGTCGACTACCTCCGGCCGGCCTCGTCCATCGTGCTCCAGCACCAGGAGAAGTGGGACGGGACCGGCTACCCCGGCGGCCTCCGGGCCGACGACATCGTCATCGGCGCACGGATCTTCCACGTGGTGGACACGCTCGACGCCATCACCAGCGACCGCCCCTACCGGAAGGCGCGGCCGTTCGACGACGCGCGCCGGAGATCATCCGCTGCGGCGGAACGCAGTTCGATCCGCGCGTGGTCGACGCGTTCCTGGCGGTGCCTGCCGAGGACTGGGAGCGGATCCGGCTCGACGTCGAGACGGTGGCGGTGCTCTCGGCCGATCTCGCCGAGAACCCTCCGGCCCAGGACGAGCTGCTCGCCTCGATCCAGGCCGCGGTCCGGGTGTAGTCCTCGCCTTCACCGCCTGGCCTGCGCGCTCCCGACGGACGCGCGCGCCCGCGCCCGCCGCTCCTCCTCGGCGCGCAGCCCCTCGGGGAACGTGTCCGCCATGAGCCGCGCCAGCGCCGCCGTGCCGCCGTCCGGCCCGGCCTGTCGCGACCACGGCGCGAGCGCGTCGCGCAGCTCGCTCGCCCATCCGAAGCGGGCCTCCGGCTCGCGCGCGAGCGCGTGCAGGACGATCCGGTCGAGCTCCGGCGGCACCGCCGCGTTCGCCTGCGACGGCGGCGCGGCCTCCGCGGTGCGCACCTTCTCCATCACTGCGAGCTCGGTCGGAGCGGTGAAGAGCCGCTCCCCGGTGAGCAGCTCGTGGAGCACGACGCCGAGGGCGAACACGTCGGAGCGCCGGTCCACCGGGAGCCCGCGCACCATCTCCGGGCTCATGTACCCGAACTTCCCGCGCAGCACCGTCGATCCTGCCGTGCGCCGGAGCGCCGCCTGGGCGATGCCGAAGTCGATCATCCGGACCGTACCGTCGAAACCGACGAGGATGTTCGCCGGCGACACGTCGCGGTGGACGACGCGTAGCTCGCCGCCGTCCGCGCCGCGCCCGCGGTGCGCGTGGTCGAGCGCGTCCGCAGCGCGCGAGGCGACGAGGGTCGCGATCTCCACCGGAAGTCGCTCGCCCCTGCGCCGGAAGCGGTCCGCGAGCGCGCGCAGATCGCGCCCGGCGACGTAGTCCATCGCGATGTAGTAGCCGCCGCCGAGCTTGCCGAGCTCGTGGACCGGCACGATCCCGGGGTGATCGAGCTGGACGACGAGCCGCGCCTCGTCGAGGAACATCCGGACGAGCTCCCGGTCCTCGGCGAGCGTCGGGAGGATCCGCTTCACGGCGAAGAGGCGCGCGGAGGGATCGCCCCGCTCGACCGCCGCGAACACCTCGGCCATGCCGCCGACGGCGAGGCGCTCCACGAGGAGAAAGCGGCCGAACGGAATCGGCGTCATGGCCCCTCCCCCCAGTCGGACTATGATACCCCAGCGATGGCGACGACCTGTCACGGGTGCGGCGCGGAGCTGCGAATCGACGGACCGGTGGGGAGGCGCACCACCTGCCCGCAGTGCGACGCCGATCTCCACACCTGCCTCAACTGCAAGCACTACGACGAGTCCGCGGCGCACCAGTGCCGGGAGCCTTGCGCCGAGCAGATCGTGGACAAGGACGCCTCCAACGCGTGCGACCTGTTCCAGCTCGGCGACGGCGCGGCGCGGCGCCGCCGCTCGTCGAGCGCCGCGCGCGACCAGCTCCACGCGCTGTTCGGCGAGGCTCCGCCGCGCGAGGAGAGCCCGAAGGACGCGCTCGAGGCGCTGTTCCGGAAGAAGTAGAGGCGCGCGGCCGCACGGCCGCCTCGCGTTCGCCCGCGGCCACGAGGGCGCGCCGAGCGGCGCCACGCCCGCGCGCGCCATCCACGTCCGGCTTGCCGCCGCGACCCCCATCCCCACGTTGTCCTTGTCCAGAGTGCGGCGACGCGCCGTCGGGGGGCGGCATGCTCCAGCTGCGGTTCGAGGAGAGACGGGGAGCGCTCGTGGTGACGCCGCTCGTCCGCCGCCTCGATGCGGAGATCGCGTCCGAGCTCCGCGACGTGGTCGGCGCGGCCGTCGCCGGGCGCCGGCTCGTCGTGCTCTCGCTCGGCCACGTCCGCGTCGCCGATGCCTCCGGGCTCGCCGCGCTCGTCGCGGTGCTGAAGCGCCTGCCGCCCGGCGGAGAGCTGCGACTGGCCGAGGTGGCGCCTCGAGTCGCCGCGCTCCTCGCCCTCACCCGCCTCGACGAGGTGTTTCCGACGTACGAGGACGCCTCCTCCGCCGTTCCCGCATGACGCCGGCGACGCGAGCTGCGCCGGCTGCCGACCCGTACTTCGTCCGCTTCGAAGGACGTCAGCCGCACGAGCCCGCCGCTCCCGACGCCGTGCGCGAGTTCGCCTTCCAGGCTCTCGCCGCGCTCGCGCTCGTGCTCGGCGCCTGGTACCTCGCATGGCGCTGGACCGCCTCGCTCAACCCGGACGCGCTCGCCTTCTCGGTCGTGGTCGCGACGGCGGAGACGCTCGCCTACGTCGGCGCGGTCCTCTTCTTCCTCTCGATCTGGAGGGTCGACGATCCGCCCACGCAGGCGCCGCCCCGGACCGTGAACGAGGTCCTCGGCGAGCCGCTCGAGCACGATCGACCGCTCAAGGTCGACGTGCTCGTGACCACGTACGACGAGCCGGTCGAGCTCGTGCGCCTGTCGGTCCGCGACGCCAAGCGGCTGCGCTACCCGCATCCGGTCACGCTGCGCGTCCACGTGCTCGACGACGGGCGGCGCCCCGAGATGCGCGCCATGGCAGACGAGGAGGGTGCGGGATACCTCACGCGACCGTCGACGGTGGGGTTCAAGGCGGGGAATCTGCGGAACGGGCTCGAGCACACCGACGGCGACCTGTTCGTCGTGTGCGACGCCGACACCCGCGCGATGCCGGCGCTCCTGGAGGAGACGCTCGGATACTTCCGCGATCCGCGCGTCGCGTGGGTGCAGACGCCGCAGTGGTTCTACGACGTGGAGGCGGGGACGCCCCTGCCGGAGTGGCTCGCGCGGCGCGCGCGGCTGGGGCGGGCGGGGCGCGTCATCGGGCGCGCGGTCGAGCGCGCGCTCGGGCCGATCGCGATCGGCGCCGACCCGCTCGGCACCGACCCGCGGGCGTTCTACGACGTCGTGCAGCGCCGCCGGAACTGGTGCAACGCCGCGTTCTGCTGCGGCGCCGGGAGCGTCCACCGGCGCGATGCGGTGATGGAGACGGCCCTCCGCGGGTTCGCCGAGCGGGTCGGCGCCGCGGTCCGGCCGTTCGCCGCGCAGGTGAAGGATCCCGACCTCCGCGCCGCGCTCAGCGGCGCGGTCGCGGCGCAGGCCGCGCGCCACGTCGAGCTCACGCCGTACGCGTTCCACGTGTCCGAGGACATCTACACGAGCGTGCTCCTGCACGGGGACGAGCGCCGGCGCTGGCGCTCCGTGTACCACCCGCGCGTCCTGACCCGGATGCTGTCGCCGCAGGATCCGCTCGCGTGGACGACCCAGCGCTTCAAGTACGCGAGCGGCACGCTCGACATCGCGCTGCGCGCGAACCCGCTGCGCCTCCGCGGCCTCACCGCCTGGCAGAAGGTCATGTACGGCGCGACGATGTTCGCCTACCTCGGACCGCTCTGGACCGTGCCGCTCATGATCGCGCCGCTGGTCTTCTTCTTCGGAGGGGTGACCCCGATCCGCGCCTTCGACGTGGAGTTCTGGGCGCACCTGTTCCCGTTCCTCGTCGCGAGCCGGCTGGCGCTCCTCGCCGGCACCTGGGGCGTCCCGACCTGGCGGAGCGAGCAGTACCACCTCGCCGCCTGGTGGCTGAACCTGCGCGCGCTCGCCCACGTCATCGGACGACGCCCGCTGCGGTTCGCGGTCACGCCCAAGGCCCGCGCCTCGGACCGGCGCGCGCTCCGGCTCGCCGTGCCGCACGTCCTCCTCCTCGCCGCGATGGCCATCGGGATCGCCGTCGGCGCGCTGCGGCTCGATCGCGGCGCTCCGCCTGCGGAGGCCACCGCGTACGTCGCGAACGTGTTCTGGACGGTCCACAACGCCGCCTGCCTCGCGCCGTTCGTCATCGCGGCGCTCGGCGTACGCCGCCGCGAGGGGGCGCCGTGACCTTTCTGCGCGGCCTCCTCGCCGGGCGGTCCCACCTCGCCGTGCTCCTCGGCCTCGGCGCCGCCGCCGCGACCGCAGGCACCGTGCACCGGCTCGTGCCGGACTCGCCCGCGCTCACGCGCTTCGAGGCGATCGCCCCACCCGCATCCGCGCTCCCGCTCCGACCCAGCGGCCCGCTCGACCCGCGCGAGCGGGCGCTCGCGCGCACCGCCTGGACCTACTTCGAGCGAAACACGGATCGCGAGACGGGCCTCGCCGGCGCCGTCGCCGGCCACCGGGTCGCGACCCTCTGGGACGTGGGCTCGCAGCTGTTCGCGGTGCTGTCCGCCGAGGACCTCGGCCTCGTCACGGCGGCGAACGCCTCGCGGCGGCTCGCGCGCGCGCTGGGCAGCCTCGCCGCGCTGCCGCTCTGCGCGGGCGGGCAGCCGAACAAGGCATACGACACGCGCACGCTCGATCCGGTCGGCTACGACGGGCGGAGCGCGCCGGAGGGGATCGGGTGGTCCGCGCTCGACGTCGCGCGCGTCCTCCTCCCGATGGGGCTCGCCGCACGCCGCCACCCGGAGCTCGCGCCGCTCGTCTCGAGAGCGGTCTCGCGCTGGCGCCTCGAGGCCTTCAGCGACGGCGCGTCGCTGCGCGGCGCGACGCGCCGGGAGGACGGCGCCCTCGAGGAGCACGCGGAGGGCCGCTTCGGATACGAGCAGCACGCCGCGAAGGCGTACGTGGCGTGGGGCGTCCCGGCGCCCGCCGCGCTCGACTACCGCACGCACGTCGCCTTCACGCACGTGCAGGGGCAGACCGTGCCGTACGACGCACGTCACCCGCGCGACCACGCGGGCGCGGACGCGGCCTTGGTCCCGGAGCCGTGGCTGCTCGACGCGCTCGAGCACGGACCCGACGCGATCAGCCTGCCGATCCTGCGCGCGCTGCTGCGAGCCCAGGCGCGGCGCCACCAGGCGGTGGGGCGTCTCACGGCGGTGTCGGAGGACGCGCTCGATCGGCCGCCCTGGTTCTCGTACTCCGCCCTCCTGAACGGCGACGACCGCTGGACGGCCGTCGGGCCCGACGGGAGGCGGGCGCCCGGCGCCCTCACCTTCTCGACGAAGGCCGCGGTCGCGTGGGCGGCGCTCTTCGAGGGGGCGTACCCGGAGCTGCTCTTCGCCGCCGCCGCCGAGCTCGCCGTCCCGGGCGCGGGGCTGTGGGCCGGGCGCTACGACGCGACCTGGGAGCCGAATCGTGCGCTCTCGCTCAACACCAGCGCCGTCGTCCTCGAGGCGCTCGCGTACCACGTGCGAGGCCCCGCGGTGCGGGCGAGCGTGGCGCGGCAGGAGGACGACCGGTGAGGACCTTCGCCGCCGCGCTGCTCCTCGCGATGCCGCTCCTCGCTGCGCGTGCGCAGGACGACGGCCCCCGCCCGGGCGACGACCCCGACGTCGAGGCGGCGCGCATCGCGTGGCGCTACTTCGAGCGGAACACGAACCCCTCCACCGGCCTCGTCAGCTCCGTGGAGGGTTACCCGAGCACGAGCGCCTGGGACCTCGGGTCCTCCATCCTCGCCGCGCTCGCCGCGCACGAGCTCGGGATCATCGCGGGCGAGGATCTCGACGCGCGCCTCTCGGCCGTCCTCCGCACGCTCCAGGAGATCCCGCTCTTCGCGGGGGAGCTCCCGAACAAGGCGTACGACGCCGCGACGGGGCGGATGACGGACTATTCGAACCACCCCGCCCCCGACGGCATCGGGTTCTCGGCCGTCGACCTCGGACGTCTGGTGTCGGCGCTGGTCGTCGCAGGCGACCTCCGCCCGGACCTGCGCGACGGGATCGAGCGCGGCCTCGCCCGCTGGAACACGTGCCGGCTCGTACGCGGCGGCGAGCTGCATGGCGTGCACCGCGGCCCCGACGGGCGGCTCCGCCACCTCCAGGAGGGCCGGCTCGGCTACGAGCAGTACGCGGCGAAGGCGCTCGCCCTCGTCGGGCTCGACGCCGGCCGATCCCGCGGCTACGGCGCGCACCTCGCGGAGCTGCCGGTCCTCGGCGTGGCGGTCCCCCACGACACGCGCGACCGCACCCGGTTCGGCGCGGTCGATGCCGTCGTGACCGAGCCGTGGGCGCTCGACGCGCTCGAGCTCGGCCTCGACCCGGACGCCCGCCCGCTCGCCCGCCGGGTGTTCGAGGTGCAGAAGCGCCGCTGGCAGGCGACGGGCGTCGTGACCGCGCTGTCGGAGGAGCACGTCGATCGCCCGCCGTGGTTCGTGTACGACGCGGTCGTGGCGGACGGCGCGCCGTGGCGGACCGTCGATCCCGAGGGGAAGGAGGTCGCCGGGCTTCGCGGCCTCTCCACGAAGGCGGCGTTCGCGCTCGCCGCGCTCCACGCGCGCGATCCCTACGCCGCGGTGCTGCGCGCCGCCGTGGACGGCGCACGCGATCCCGACCGCGGGTGGTTCGCCGGCATCTACGAGCGCGGGGGACTCAACGGCTCCCTGACGGCGAACACGAACGGCGTGGTCCTCGAAGCCGTCCTGTTCCGCCGTCGCGGGCCGCTGCACGCGGCGTGCGGCGCGTGCGAGGGCCGGGCGGAGTGGCGCGCCCGCCTCGCCGGCCTCGCGGCGCGCGGAGCGCCCTGCCCCCGCGCCGACGCGGGCGCCGCGGGGCCCGGGCCGGATCTCGCTCCGCGCGCGATCGATCTCGGCGCCGTTCCCGGCCGTGGATGGACGGGCGCCGCACCGCGACCGGCTGCTCGCGCCGGGCCGCGCGCCGATGGGGCGTTCTTCACCGCCTACCGCGGGGCAGAGGGCCCGGGCGCGGGCGGGGTCGTCACCGTGTGGCCGTGGCGCTCCGCGTTCCTCCGCGCCGGAGCGGAGTCGACCCCGCGCTCGGATCACGGCGACATGCGGCTGCTCTGGGGATTCGGCTGGGACGACTGGCGGGGAAACACCTTCTCGCTCACGGTGCACAACTGGGGCCCGCTGCGTCCGGACGACGCTCCGGGCTGGCGCGGCGCCGAGCTGAACGCCGGCTACAAGCTCCCGCGCCTCTGCTCCGCATGGCTGTGCGCGGGGCCCGTCGCCTCCGTGACGGTGCCGTTCGCCGGCGGACCCTACGCGGACATGCGGATGACGCTGACCTTCTTCGGCAAGTGGTTCGCGATGGGCGGCGTCGGGCAGGCGATCCCCGGCGTGTTCGAGGCGCCGGGGGCGGACCCGCGCTCGCGGGTGGTGTACGGCTTCGGCCGCTGGGACTGGCGGCCGGGGACGCTGTTCATCACGTACCACGACTGGGGGCCGAGCTGGCGGTACGGAAACGGCGTGCTGTCGGTCGGCGTGAACTGGAGGTTCTAGATGAGACGAGCCGGGCTCGCCGCGATGGCTCTGGCGCTCGGATGCGGTCTGGCGCCTCCGGACACGCCGGAGGCGCCGGACCAGGCGCCGCAGCGGCAGACGCTGCCGCCGCCGGGGTACGTGCTCGTGTGGGCCGACGAGTTCGACGGCAGCGGCCTCGATGCGAGCAAGTGGACGGCGAGCAGCGAACACCGGGGCGACGCGCTCTCCACGCCGGCGGCGGTCGCCGTCCGGAGCGGAGTCCTCGAGATCACGACGCACACGGGCGCGGACGGCGTGCACCGGACCGGATTTCTGTCGACCGAGGGGAACTACGAGACGGTCTTCGGGTACTTCGCGGCGCGGATCCGGTTCCACGACGCGCCGGGCGCCTGGTGCGCGTTCTGGCTGTCGGCGCCCACCATCGGCAATCCCCTGGGCGATCCGGCACGGGCCGGCGTCGAGATCGACGTGGTGGAGCACCGCGCCACCGACCAGGGCGGGTGGGACGAGCTGCGGGACATGGTGGCCCTCAACCTGAACTGGGACGGCTACGACCAGAACAAGAAGAACGTCCAGCGCGTGCTGCCGCTCCCCGACGGCTCGCCGGTGCAAGGCGAGTGGCACACGTACGCCGTGCTCTGGACGCGGACCGGATACACGTTCTACGTCGACGAGCAGCCGCTCTGGACGACGGCGGACGCCGTCTCGCTCCGACCCGAGGACATGCGCCTCACCTGCGAGTTGGACGACGGGGGCTGGGCGGGGTTCGTGCCGCTCGACGGCTACGGCTCGCTCTCGACGAGCACGACGCGCATGGAGGTCGACTGGGTGCGGGTGTGGCAGCAGCCGCTGTGACGCGACCCGACAGGAAGACGAGCGCAAACACCGTCGCGATCCGCCGCTCTTCGGGTATCGTTCGGACGTGCCCTTCCGCCTGATCGCCGCCAAGGCCGGCTTCATCGCGAGCGCCCTCGCGGTCTTCGCCTGCGGCTGGCTCGCCATGCGCTCGGACGACTGGAAGCGCATCGTCCTCTTCTCGGCGCTGGCCCTCGTCGCCGGCGCGCTCGCCTCGGCGTTCTCGCGCCGCGGCTGACGGGCGGGCGTCCCCTCTCTCCCGGCGAGCGTCGCCCTCGCGCCGCGACGCGCACTACTCCGCGGCGGGGCTGAGCGCGGGGAACTCGCGCGCGACGCACGCCCGGTCGGCGAGCCCTCGCGCCGCAGCGTCCTGCGCTGCGTCCGCCGGATCCGAGAAGAGGAGCATCCCCTCGAACCGCTCCGCAGGCCCCGGCACGCCGGCACGCCGCACGTAGATCCGGAGCACCCGGTCCGGCTCTGCACGCGCGAGCGCGCCGTAGATCTCCGGATCTCGCTCGCCCGAGTCTCCCACCAGCACGAGCGGCTGCGGGAAGCGGGCGCGCAGCTCGGCCAGGACCGGCTCCTTGTACCCCGAGAGCGTGCGCGGCCCGAGGTTTCGCAGGAACAGCGCGGCGGGCGGGAAGCCGTTCCGCGCGAGGAACCGCTCGACCCGCTCGCCGAGCTGCACCGGAGTGCCCGAGACGATGGCGATCGGTGGAGGCGCCCTCGGCCCCTCACGGAGGCAGCGAAGCAGCGCGGCCATGCCGCGCACGGGCGGCTGGGTCGTCTCGTCCTTCAGGAACGTGGAGTCGAGCACGCCCCGGACGCTGCCGACGTTCGTCA
Organism: uncultured delta proteobacterium; assembly: GCA_963721145.1. Classification (GTDB taxonomy): domain Bacteria; phylum Myxococcota; class Myxococcia; order Myxococcales; family Anaeromyxobacteraceae; genus Anaeromyxobacter. Next base: position 925,828 of record CAVRIC010000003.1, read on the forward strand.
CCACCAGCGTGTCGTCCAGATCCGAGACCACCAGGAACGGGGCATCGGGCGGGACCACCTCGACCGTGGACCGCGCCGTCACTCCGCGGACGCTCGCCTCTACCGGCTGCCGCCCCGCCGGGAAGCGGGAGCCTTCCGGCGCGGCGATCTCCACCGCGAACTCGCCGTCGTGCCCGCTCGTCGTACGCGCCGAGCTTCCGAGGAAGCGGACCTCGACCCGCGCGCCCACGACGTTGCGCGACGCGAGCTTGCGTGCGTTCCTCACCGCCGCCGGACCTCGGTCGTGCCGTTCCTCCACCACGCGACCGGCGACGAACACCCGGTCCGGACGGCCGAGCGACGGCGGCAGCAGGACCAGCGGCTCGTCCGCCGCGGATGCCACGCCGGCGAGCGAGAGGAAGAGGGCGGCGGCGGTGAGGCGCATCGCGGACATGCGACCGGCGTCAGCGCGTCTCGGCGGCGATCCAGGCGAGGTACGGTGCGCTGCCCGCCTCGATCGCGAGCGCGATCACCTCGGGGACCTGGTACGGGTGGAGCGCGAGGATCCGCTCGCGGAGCGCGTCGAACCGGGCGCGCGTCGTCTTCAGGACGAGGAGCGCCTCGGCTTCATCCTGGACCTTTCCCTCCCACCGGTAGATCGAGCGAAGGCCCGGGACGACGTTGCCGCAGGCGGCGAGCCGCTCGTCGACGAGGGCCCGCGCGATCTCGGCGGCCCGCTCCGGGGTCGGGGTGGTGACGAGGACGACGAGGGCGTCGGTCATGTGCGATTCCCCGCTCCTGGGGATCCTGGACGTGGACGTGGACCTCGACCTCGACCTCGACCAGAGGTTGGTCCAGGACCAGGTCCAAGTCCAGGACCAGGTCCAGGTCCAGGTCGGCTTTCGGCCCGAGCAGGCGCCGCCATCACATCCCGGCCTGCCGGGCGATGATCTCCTTCATGATCTCGGAGGTGCCGCCCGCGATCGTCATCGCGCGCACGTCGCGCCAGGCCCGTGCGATGTCGGTCTCGAGGACGTAGCCCATCGCTCCGTGCAGCTGCATGCAGTCGTAGGCCACCTCCTGGGCGAGATCGCAGGCGAAGAGCTTGGCCATCGAGATCTCCCGCACCGCCACCTGGCGCCGGTCGTGGAGGTCGCAGGCGCGGTAGGTGAGCCAGCGCGCCGCCTCGATGGCGGTGAGTTGCTCCGCCATCCGGTGGCGCCAGACCTGGAAGCTCGACAGCGGGCGGCCGAAGGCGCGCCGCTCGGACGCGTAGCGGAGGGCGTCGTCCACCATCTGCTGCATCCCCGCGACCGCCTGGATCGCCGCCACGAGCCGCTCGCCCTGGAAGTTCGCCAGGATGTGGCCGAAGCCCTGGTTCTCCTCGCCGAGCAGGTTGCGGGCCGGGACGCGGCAGTCCTCGAAGTAGAGCACGGCCGTGTCCGACGCGGGGTTCCCGACCTTCTCCAGCGTGCGCGAGACCTGGAAGCCGGGGGTGTCGGTGGGGAACAGGAGGAGCGAGATCCCGGCGTACCCTTCCTCCCCGGTGCGGACCGCCATGGTGAGGAAGTCGGCGCGGGCGCCGTTCGTGATCCACATCTTCGAGCCGTTCACGATCAGGTCGTCGCCGTCGCGCCGCGCGCTCGTCCGGATCGCCGCCACGTCGGAGCCGGCGTCGGGCTCGGAGATGGCGAGCGCGGCGATCCGCTCGCCCCGGATCGCGGGGGCGAGGAACTCGCGCTTCTGCTCCTCCGTGCCGATCTCGCCGATCACCGGGATGGCCATCTCGCCGTGGACGAGCATGGCCATGTTGAGGCCGGCGTTCCGCGACCGGACCAGCTCCTCGACGTAGGTGACGACGTACCACCAGTCGAGCCCGGAGCCGCCGAGCGCGGGGTCCTGCCGGATCCCGAAGAACCCCAGGTCGGCGAACCTCCGGAACAGCTCCTTCGGGAACTCGGCGCGCTCATCCCACTCGCGCGCATGCGGCGCGAGCTCCCGCTCGCAGAAGTCTCGGACGGTCCGGCGGAAGACCTGGTGGTCGTCGGTGAACGGGTCGAGCGCCATCCGGTGGTTCTACTTCGTGCCGAGCATCGCCGCCTTGAGGTCCTCGTCGGCGGGGAAAGGACCGAGCCAGTTCCGGAACAGGGCGTCCGCGAACTCCTTCCCGGGCACCGTCACCTTCCCGCCACCGGTCGCCGCGACGGTCGTCCCCTCCCCCGGCACGTACGTGACCACCATCTCCGCCCCCTCCTTCAGGTCGGGGACGGCGGGCGCGATCTGCTCGAGCTTCGCGAGCAGGTCCTTGAGCCCCGGGCCGGCCGAGTTCTTCTCGAACCCCTCGCGGTAGACATCCATCACCTGCGACTTCGAGACGCTTCGCAGAAACACCATCCGGACCCGCTTCGGCGCGTCGACCGCGACGATCTCGCCGGGATCCTGGGACGGCTGCGATAGGTACAGACCGCCCGCGTAGACCTTGAAGATGAACTTCCTGCGGACGCCTGCGCCGTTGAGCGTGAGCTTGTTGCCCGCGACGTCGATCGCGTCGGGGAACTGCACGCCCGCGACCTTGCGCGCGAGGGCGGGCATCGCGACTGCAAGGGTGACGAGGGCGACGGCGAGCCTCTTCATGAACACTCTCCGTGACTGGGGTTGCCCCACTCTAGCGCGCCCCGAGCGGCGGCCGCGGGCCCCGGTGGGGTGCCCCCCGTCGCCCCCCGTCGCCGGGGGTCCCAGGCATCAGGGCGCGGGGGCGTCGATCGCCGCGGGGGCCGCGCGCGGCCGTCGTCCCAGCACGGTCCCGTACGCCACGCCGGCGACGCCCACGAGGATGCCGGCGCCGCCGGCGGTCGTCAGCGGCTCGCCGAGGAGCAGGGCGGCCAGGAGGTACTGCGCGAGCGGCGTCAGCTGGAGCCAGATCGCCGCCTCCGGGATCGCGAGCGCGCCGTACGCCTCGGCCATCAGCACCTGCGCCGAGATGGCGGCGAGCGCCATCACGACCGCCAGGCCCCATGCCGCGGGGGCGGTCGGCCAGGCGCCGAGCGCGAACGGGAGCGCGACCGGCAGGCCACCGAGGCAGAAGTAGAAGAAGATCGTCGCGGCGTTGTCGGTGGTGCGCATCGCCCGGATCGTCACGGACGAGAAGGCGGCGAACACGGCGGCGCCGATCGCGAGCGCCGCGCCCGCTCCCAGGCCGAGCCGGAGGCTCCCGTCCCCGAGGACGAGGACCACCCCGACCGTCGCGACGAGGAGCGCGATCCCGAGGTGGACGGTCGGGCGCTCGCGGAACGCGAGGCCGCTCAGCGCCGTCGCGATGACCGGGAACAGGTTGTAGAGCATCCCGGCCTCGCCGGCCGGGATCCGCTGGAGCGCGAGGAAGTAGAGGACGACGACGATGCCGCCGGAGAGGCCGCGGGTCCAGAGGAGCCGGCGGTTCCGCGGCGCGTAGAGACCGGGCCTGAGCCGGAACGCGGCGACCGACACCGCCGCGCCCACGACGAAGCGGATGACGGTGAGCTGGCCCGCCGAGAACCCACCGGCGCCGCGCGACAGGAGCCGCGCGAGCACGGCCATGAGGCCGAACGAGACGGCGGACCCGAGCAGCATCAGGCGCGCGCGCGTCTTTCCAGCGCGGGCGGTCACGACCGGCACCACGATCCGTCCGCCCTGAGCGCAGCGGCTGCGAAGCAGCCGCGGAGTCGAAGGGTCACGGCTCCTCCGCGGGGATTCCTTCCGCGATCTGCGCCTCGCGCGACAGGGCGACGCGCGGGCGGTGCCCGAGCACGCTGCCGTAGACGATCCCGGCGACCCCGAGGAGGACCCCGATGACGGTCGCGCCGCCGATCCGCTCGCCGAGCGTGAGCGCCCAGAGGTAGCTCGCGATGGGCGTGAGCTGCTGCCAGAGGGCCGCCTCCGGGACCGAGAGCGCGCCGTACGCCTCGGTCATGAGGAGCTGGGCGAGGAACGCGGCGATCCCCACCCCGAGCGCGGTCACCCAGGGCACCCAGCCGGTGGGCCAGGCGCCGAGCGCGTACGGCAACGAGACGAGGACGCCGCCGACCGTGAACGCGAAGAAGATGGTGGGCGCGTTGTCGGTGGCGCGGAGGGCGCGCATCGAGGTCACCGCGGCGCCGCCGGTGATCGCCGACGCGATCGCGAGCAGCTCTCCGGACCCGAGCCGCAGCCGGACGCCGCCGCCGCCGAGCACGAGGAACACCCCCGCGCTCGCCAGGGCGAGCCCGATGGCGAGGTGGATCGTGGGCCGCTCGTTCAGGAGCACGAGCGAGAGGAAGACCGCCCAGATCGGGAAGGTGTTGTTGAGGAGCGTCGCCTCGCCGGCGGGGATCCGCTCGATGGCGAGGAAGTAGAGCAGCGCCGCCGCCGCGCCGAACGCGCCGCGTGACACGAGGAGCCCGTGACGTACCGGCCGGAACGTCCCCGGACGGGCGAGGAACACGCCCGTGATCGCCGCGAGGCCGAACGAGAAGCGGACCAGGGTCACCTGCCCGCCGTTCATGCCGACCCGCGTCGCGAGCCGCACCAGGACGGCGGAGAGCCCGAAGAAGATGCTCGACCCGAAGAGGAGCAGGCGGGCACGCGCCCGGAGCGCGTCGTCCGCGGCGGCGGCGGCCGCGAGCGAGGGCGCGTCCGCCGGCTGCTCTGCCGGATCCGTCATGGGTTCCGCGGTCCTACCACGCCGGTGCGCGGGTAGCCAACGGGTCCCCGGCGGGTTAAGTAGACGCGGCCATGAGCGAGCCCGACACCATCACCGTCAAGGGGGCGCGCGAGCACAACCTCAAGTCGGTCCACCTCGAGATCCCGAAGAAGAAGCTGGTGGTCTTCACCGGGGTCTCCGGCTCGGGCAAGTCCTCGCTCGCCTTCGACACCCTCTACGCCGAGGGGCAGCGCCGCTACGTCGAGTCGCTCTCGTCCTACGCCCGCCAGTTCCTCGGGCAGATGGAGAAGCCGCAGCTACGACACCATCCGCGGCCTCTCGCCGACCATCTCGATCGAGCAGAAGGCGGCCTCCAACAACCCGCGCTCCACCGTCGGCACCATCACCGAGGTCCACGACTACCTGCGCGTCCTCTACGCCTCGATCGGCGTCCAGCACTGCCCGTCGTGCGGCCGGCCGGTCGGGAAGCAGACGGCCCAGCAGATCGTCGACTCGATCCTGGCCATGCCGGAGGGCTCGCGGATCCTGGTCCTCGCCCCGCTCGTCCAGAACCGGAAGGGCGAGTACCGGGACCTGCTCGGCGACGTGCAGAAGCGCGGCTTCGCGCGCGTCCGCGTGGACGGGATGATCCACTAGCTCACCGAGCGGCTCGCCCTCGACAAGAAGCTGAAGCACGACATCGAGCTGGTGGTCGATCGCCTGGTGGTGAAGGACGGGATCCGCTCCCGGCTCACCGACTCGGTCGAGACGGCGCTGCGCGAGGGCAAGGGGACGCTCGTCGTCGCCGACGCCGACAAGGAGCAGAAGGTCGGGCCGGGCATCGATCCCGAGGAGTACAAGAAGCACGACCGCTTCTTCTCGGAGCTGAACGCCTGCCACGCCTGCGGCCTCTCCTTCGGCGAGCTGGCGCCCCAGAACTTCTCCTTCAACACGCCGCTCGGCTTCTGCACCGACTGCCAGGGGCTCGGGACGCGCGCCGAGATGGACCCGGACCTGATCATCCCCGACCCCTCGCTCACCATCCGCGAGGGCGCGGTGGAGCCGTGGGCGAGCGGCATGGAGCGCGGCGAGGGCTGGACCTTCGAGTTCGTCGAGCACCTCTCCCGCTCGCTCGCGCATCGACCTCGACACCCCGTGGGCGAAGCTCGCGAAGCAGGACCGCGACGTCGTCATGCACGGCACCGAGGCGGCCGGGAACGGACGCTCGGGCGCATCGAGTGGGAGGGGGTGCTGAACCAGCTCTACCGCCGCTTCAAGTCCACCGGCTCCGAGGCCATGCGGCGCTACTACATGCGCTACTTCTCGGACAAGCCGTGCCAGACCTGCGGCGGCGAGCGGCTCCGGCCGGAGAGCCGGGCCGTGCGGATCCGCGGCATGGGCATCGTCGAGCTCTCGCGCCTCACCATCCGCGAGGCGCACGCCTGGCTCGCGCGCTCGGGCTCAAGGGGAGCGAGGCGAAGATCGCCGACGAGCTGCTCAAGGAGATCCGCAACCGGCTCAAGTTCCTGCTCGACGTGGGGCTCGGCTACCTCACCCTCGACCGGCCCGGGCCGTCGCTCTCCGGCGGCGAGAGCCAGCGCATCCGGCTCGCCTCGCAGATGGGCTCCGAGCTCACCGGCGTCATCTACATCCTCGACGAGCCCTCCATCGGCCTGCACCAGCGCGACAACGGCAAGCTGCTCGCCACGCTGAAGCGGCTGCGCGACGTCGGCAACTCGGTCATCGTCGTCGAGCACGACGAGGAGACGATGGACGAGGCCGACTGGATCGTCGACTTCGGCCCCGGCGCCGGCGAGCACGGCGGCGAGATCGTGGCCGAGGGCACGCCGGACGAGGTGAAGCGGCACCCGGCCTCGCTCACCGGCGCCTACCTCTCCGGCCGGCGCGAGATCGCGCTGCCGGCACGGCGGCGCACCGCCGACCACGGCGCGATCACCATCGTCGGCGCGACGGAGAACAACCTGAAGGACGTCACCGTCTCCTTCCCGCTCGGCCGGATGATCGCGGTCACCGGCGTCTCCGGGGCCGGCAAGTCCACGCTCGTGAACGCGATCCTGCGCCCCGCGCTCTTGCGGCTCCTCTACGGCACGCGCGAGGTCCCCGGGAAGCACCAGGCGCTCTCCGGGCACGAGCGCATCGACAAGGTCATCGACATCAACCAGCAGCCCATCGGCCGCACGCCGCGCTCCAACCCGGCCACCTACACCAAGGTCTTCGACGCGATCCGCGACGTCTTCGCCCAGACCCCGGAGGCGCGCGCGTTCGGCTACCTCCCGGGCCGCTTCAGCTTCAACGTGAAGGGCGGGCGCTGCGAGGCCTGCCAGGGCGACGGCATGAAGCTCGTCGAGATGCACTTCCTCGCCGACGTGCTCGTGCCCTGCGAGGTCTGCGGCGGGAAGCGCTTCAACGAGGCGACGCTCCGGGTGCAGTTCAAGGGGAAGAACATCGCCGAGGTGCTCGACCTCTCGGTCACCGAGGCGACGGAGCTCTTCCAGAACCACCGCGAGATCGCCCGCATCCTCACGACGCTCGAGGACGTCGGGCTCGGCTACGTCAAGCTCGGCCAGCCCTCCCCCACCCTCTCCGGCGGCGAGGCCCAGCGCATCAAGCTCTCGCGCGAGCTGGCCCGCGTCGGCACCGGGAGGACCCTCTACATCCTCGACGAGCCCACCACCGGCCTCCACTTCGAGGACGTGAAGAAGCTGCTCGCGGTGCTCGACCGGCTCGTGGACGCCGGGAACACCGTGGTGGTCATCGAGCACAACCTCGACGTCATCAAGTGCGCCGACTGGGTCGTCGACCTCGGCCCCGAGGGCGGCGACGAGGGCGGCCGGGTCATCGCCGAGGGGACTCCCGAGGAGGTCGCCCGGGCGAAGGAGAGCTCCACCGGGCAGTACCTCGCGAAGGTGCTCCAGACGCAGCGGGCCCGGCCGCGGCCGCGCGCCGAGCGGACCGTCGGCGCCTGACCGGCTCCCGGGTGCGCGGCGGGCGCGATCCCGTGAGGGATCGCCCGCGCAGGGGCGGCGGGCGCATGCGGGCGGAGCCGACATCCGCCCCCGAGGTGGCCAAGGGTGGTCGCGGTGCGCCGCCGGCGTGTCCGCCGCCGCTTGCCGCTTTCTGCCCCCGATGAAAGGATCGCGACCTCATCCGCCGGAGGCCGCATGGACTACGAGAAGACCGACGAGTACCCGCCGCACCGCGACGCTCAGGTCGTCCCCTCGCGGCCGAGCATCGTCCCGTGGGTGCTCGCCGCGATCGCCGTCCTGGGCGGCGCCGCGCTGGCGGTCCTTCTCTGGATGCGCCTCGAGGTGGCGCGCGGAGAGGCGGCCACCGCGAAGGCCGGCCTCGAGCGCACGACCGCCGAGCGGGCGGAGCTGTCGCAGCGCCTCGAGAAGATGGAGGCCGACAAGGCCGACCTGCTCGCGCTCCGGAACGAGCTGTCCGTGCGGGTCCAGGCGAAGGAGGAGGAGCTGGCCAAGCTCCAGGGCACCTACCAGGAGCTCGAGGCGAAGATGAAGGAGGAGATCTCCAAGGGTGACGTCCGCCTCTCGCAGGCGGGCGGCCGGATCAAGGTCGACCTCGTCGACCGGATCCTGTTCGAGGTCGGCGACGCGTCCATCAGCGAGCGCGGCGCGGGGGTGCTCTCTCGGGTCGGGGCCGTGCTCGCGAACGTCGCGGACAAGAAGATCCAGGTCTCCGGACACACCGACGACCTCCCCATCTCGGAGCGGCTCCGGGACCGCTACCCGACGAACTGGGAGCTCGCCGGCGCCCGCGCGTCGAACGTCGTCCGGTACCTCGAGGAGAAGGCGAACGTCCCCGGCCGACGGCTGGTGGCGGCGGCGTATGGGCCGTGGGAGCCGATCTCGTCGAACCGGAGCGCGAGCGGCCGCGCCAGGAATCGCCGCATCGAGATCGTGCTGACGCCCGCGCTGGCGCCGGCGCCGCTCGACGTCGCCGCCGTCCCTCCGGCACGGGCGGCGAAGACGCCCGAGAAGGCCGCGCCGAAGACCGCCTCGAAGGCGCCTTCCAGGGCGGAGACCTCGAAGCCGGCGACCGCGGCCGCGAAGAAGCGGCGACCCTGACCGGGCTCCGGTCGGGACCACGGCACACGGCCACGGAGCACCGTGACGGTGGGGCCCCGTCCGAGGGCGGCCACCGGCGGCGCGCCTCACGGGTCGCGGACGCCCGCCCTCCTCGTGGGTATATGAGGAGCCATGTCGACATCCCGTTCCATGGGCCGGAAGCTCGTCGTCGCGGCCGGCATCGTGCTCGGCGTCGCGGTGCTGCTCGTGGCCGTGCTCCTCGTCGTCGTGAGCTCGGGCGTCGCGACGAAGCGCGCGGTGGATCTGGTCCTGCCCAGCTTCTCGCGGGCGCTCGGCCGCGAGGTCACCGTCGGCGACGCGAAGCTGAAGCTGTTCCCGAGCGCGCGCGTCAAGCTCGGCGGGCTCGCGGTCGCCGGCCGGCCCGGGGAGCCGGCTCTCGTCGAGACGGAGGCGCTCGACGTGGAGGTCGGGCTCTGGCCGCTCATCCGCTCGCTCGGAAAGGAGATCGACGTCCGCGCCTTCACGCTCGTCCGGCCGTCGCTGAACCTGATCAAGGCGAAGGACGGGACCTGGAACTTCGAGGGGCTGGGCGGCGCCACGCCGACCGGTCAGCAGCCGCCGCCCGCGGCCCGGCCCGCCGGCGACGGTGCCCGGGACGAAGCCCGCGTCTCGGTCGCGCTCGTCAAGATCGAGCAGGCCGCGATCCGGATCGTGGACCACGCAGCCGGCAGGCGCGACGCGGCGCTCGCGGTCACGATGCTCGATCTCGAGGCGCGCAACGTCGGCCCCGGCCTTCCCCTGGAGGCGCGCCTCGCAGCGGCGGTCGCGGACCGCACGCAGAACCTGACGGCGCAGCTCTCCGTCCCGCGGCTCCCTGCCGCCGTCCCGCAGCGGCCCGAGGACTGGCCGGAGGTGCAAGGGTCGCTCGCGCTCGCGGCGCTCGCGCTCGACCGCGTCCACGCGCTCTTCCCGGGCGACCTCGGCGCGATCGTGCGCGGCGGGACCGCGTCGCTGGACGCGAAGCTCACCACCGATCGCGGCGCGTACCGCGTCGAGGGAACCGGCGAGCTGCGCGACGTCCGGCTGCGCGGGCAGTCCTCCTCGGGCCGCTTTCGCGCCGCGGCGTCCTGGTCGCCCGCGAAGCCCGACGCCGCACGACTGGACGTCACCGACCTCGCGCTCCGCGGTCCGGGCGTGGACCTGGGCGGAACCGTCTCTGTCGAGACCGCGCCGATGCGCGCCACCTTCGCCCTCGCTGGACCGCTCCTCGACCTCGACGCCGTGATGGGGATCCTCCCCGAGGCGGAGCCGGGGAACGCGAAGGCGACGGCGCCCTCGCCGGCATCCGAGGGCGAGCTCGTCCCGGAGGCGACCCGACGCGAGATCCAGGGGGCGAGCGCGCGCGGAACGATCGCGGTCGAGAAGCTCCGGGCCGGCCGGGTGGAGGCGACCGGCGTGAAGGCGCGCGCGACGCTCTCGCGTGGGACCATCACGCTCGAGGAGATGAGCGCGGCTGTATTCGGGGGACACGTCTCGGCGGCGGGCACGAAGGTGTCCCTGGCGGAGAAGGTCCCGTCGTGGAAGCTCGCCGCGAGCGTCCACGGCCTCGACCTCGAGAAGGCCATGACCGCCTTCGCGGGGCACGCGCCGCTCCTCGGCAAGGTGGACGGCACGCTCGATGTCGACGGGAAGGGGACCGAGTGGGAGAAGCTGCGCGATGGCCTCGCCGGCATCGCGGCGCTCGCGATGAAGGAGGGGACGCTCACCACCGCCGATCTCGGCGGCGAGGTGCTCGGCGGCGTCGCGAAGGGGCTCGCCGCCCTGGGCAGGAGCGACGCGGCGAAGCGGGTCGCCGGCGCCGCGACCGGGAAGACCCCGTTCAGGGACCTCGCCGGGAAGTTCACCGTGAAGGACGGTTTCCTCACCGCCCAGTCGCCGCTCCGGTTCGGGTCCTCGGGCGCCGACTTCTCGCTCGGGGGCCGGCTGGGCCTCGACGGCCGCCTCGAGGTCCAGGGGGCGGCGGTCGTCCCGAAGAAGCTGCTCGCCGAGATCGTCTCCGGGGTCCCGCTGCCGGAGAAGCTCGAGGTGCCGCTCGCGCTCGGCGGGACGATCGCGTCGCCGAGGGTGTCGGTCCGCGCCGATCAGGCGGTGGCGACGCTCGTGAAGGGCGAGGCGAAGGCGGCGGTCCAGGGCGCCGGCGAGAAGGCGAAGCGCGAGGGGCGGAAGGCGCTCGAGGGCGTCCTGAAGCGCTTCGGGCGGGAGTAGCGCGCTACCTGAACACCGCGTCGTAGCCGCGCTCGAGGAGCGTGAGCTCTCCGGAGCGGATGTCCATCACGACCGCGTGCACCGGCAGGTTGCGCGGGAGGAACGGCGCGCTGCGGATGGCCTCCACCGTGCGGCGGGCCGCCTCCTCGACGTCGGAGACGAGGCCGAAGAAGCCCGCGAGATCGGCGGGGATCGCCTGGTCATCGACACCGCGCGCGCGCATCACGCGCCGGAGCTCGGGCTCGGTCACGCGCGCGACGCCGCAGTCGGTGTGGGCGACGACCACCACCTCCTGGCAGTCGTTCACGTAGATCGTGGCGGCGAGCGCGCGCAGCGCCTCGGATCCCGCCGCGATGTACGCGCCCGGCACGCGGATCGCGACGGCGTGGCCGCGCTCCACCCCGAGGACGTCGGGGAAGAACCGCGTCAGCCGCGGGTCGACGCAGGTGACGATGCAGAGCTGCCGGTTCGCCTTGAACGACCCTTGTTCGCCGCTCGCTTTGGCGGAGAGAGCGAGCTGCCGGTTCGCCGCGAGGATCTCGTCGAGCAGAGCCATCCAGCGGGGGAGGCTAGCCGGCCCCGGATGGCGCGGCAAGCGCACGCACGCCGCAGCGGGCGGGCCGCCGCGACACGTCGCGTCTCGAGCCGGCGCGGGGGCTACGCCTTCGTCGCGTCCTTCTTCTCCGCCTTCTTGGTGGCGCAGTCGCACTTCCCGCCGCACTTGCAGTCCTTGTGGTCCCCGCAGGCACAGGCGGCCTTCCTGTCCGCCTTGTCCCCGCCCTTCTTCGCCGCCTTGTCCGCCGCCGCGACCTTGTCCTTGTGCATCGGACAGTCGTGGCAGTCGGGGCAGGCGAAGGCCGGGCTGGAAGAGACGAGGGCGAGAGTGGCGGCGGCTGCGAGAATCATCCGGATCATCGAACGCGCTCCTGATTGTCGCCGCCACGGGCGGCTCGTGGGCTGCTCGGACAGGGATCGAGGGTAGGAAGCCTTCTTGAGCCCTGTCAAGCGGAGGGCCGGCTGGTCCACTAGATTGCCGCCTGAGATGCCGCCGCCCTTCGACGCCGACCGACTGCTGGAGATGCTCCGGGACCCGAACGTCGAGAGCCGCGAGGTGGCGGCCGCGGCGGGGGTCCCTCGCGAAGAGGCGGCGCGCGCCTCCAGGCTCGTCCTCGGGATCGCCAAGGCGAAGCCCGAGGAGGTGGCGACGCTGCCCGCGCTGCTCGCGGTGGTCGTGTGCCGCGCTGCGCTCGTCGCAGGCCGGGCCGACCTCGTCGCCGCCCTCGCCGGACACGCCGGCAAGGAGGTCGCCAAGGAAGCGAAGCGCGCGCTGCACATCCTGAAGTCGCGCGGCGTCACCGTTCCCGAGCCGCCGCGCCCCGCCGTGCCTCCCCCCGCCGCTCCCGCGGACCTGGCCCTTCCGGCGTACGCAACCGCGATCGACGCCCACGGCGAGCGGGCGGTCTGGATCCCGCGCTCCGTCCCCGGAAAGGGCGTCGAGGTCGCGCAGGCGGTCGTGTCGGACGAGCTCGGCGTGCTCGAGCTGCAGGTCGGGGTGGTGGGCCGAAAGGAGTGGCGCGCCCTCGTGAAGGGGATCGTCGAGAAGGGCGCTGCGATGGGGGTCGGCGAGCTCGACCGCGGACGCGCCGTGGCGATCGTCGCGGCGGCCCGCGCGCACAACGACCGGTCGGGACACCGCGTTCCGGAGCGCGCCGACCTGTGGCTCTCCCAGCTCGGGCCGGCCGAACCGCTCCCGGATCCCGCCGCTGCGTTCCCGCCGCTCCCTCCGGAAGAGGAGCGGGACGCGCTCGCGAGCTCGGGAGCGCTCCACGAGCTGCCGCTGCTCTCCACCTGGCTGGCGGACGAGGAGTTTCTGCGGCAGGTCGCGGGGAAGCTCGACGAGATCTCGGTGTCGCCGCTCTACGTCGACGACCGGCAGCGGGCGGCGCAGATGACGCACACCGTCTCCGACGCGGTCGACCGCTACTTCGACGAGAAGCGGCGGGCCGCGCTGTCCGCGCGCCTGTTCTCCATCGCGGAGCACCTCCAGGGGCGCGGCGACGCCTCGCATGCGCGCACCGCCGCTGCCGCTGCGCGCGCACTCGCGGCCGGAGCAACCGCGCGCAGCGTGCCGTTCGCGCGGCTGCTCGTCGAGAAGGCGTTCCCGAGCGCGCCCCCGCCCGCCGGCGCACCGCCGGAGCCGCCCCCTGGGACGGAATCCCCGCTGATCATCGCGCCTTGACGGGGCGCTCGGGCGCCGCGTGCACGCGTTGACCGGCGGGGGCACATCCGATAGGTCTCGCCCATGGCAGCGCCCTCGCCGACGGTGGACGTGGTGATCGCCCTGGGCGGCGACCGCGTCGTGCTCGTCCGGCGCAAGAACCCGCCGCCCGGCTGGGCGCTCCCGGGCGGATTCGTCGACGCCGGCGAGACCCTCGAGGCGGCCGCCGTCCGGGAGGCGAAGGAGGAGACGGGCCTCGACGTCACGCTCGCGGACCTCCTCTACGTCTACTCGGACCCGCGCCGCGACCCGCGCCGTCATACCGTGTCGGCGGTGTTCCTGGGCCGGGCGGAAGGCGAGCCCACCGGCGGTGACGACGCGGCGGAGGCGCGCGCGTTCGACTGGAGCGAGCTCCCCGCCCCCATCGCGTTCGATCACGCCGAGATCCTGGAGGACGCGCGGCGGTTCCTCCTCACCGGGACCCGCCGCCGGCCGTGACATCCCTGTCCCCGACCGACCGGGCCGCCCTCCTCGGCCTCGCCCGCGGCGCGGTGCTCGCGCACCTCGGCCTGGCGCCTTCGCCACCCGTCCCGGCGACGGGCGCGCTGGCCGAGCCGCGGGGCGCGTTCGTGACGCTGCACGTGGCGGGTGACCTGCGCGGCTGCATCGGAAGCTTTCATCCGGCCAGCTCGCTCGCGGCGACGGTCGCCAGGATGGCGGTGGCCGCCGCAACCGAGGACCCGCGGTTCCGGCCGATCCGGGCGGAGGAGATCCCCGACCTGCAGGTCTCGATCTCGGCGCTCGAGCCGCCGCGGCGCCTGGCCGACCCACGCGCGCTCGAGGTGGGCCGGTTCGGCCTCGTCGTGAAGCGGGGCTGGCATCGGGGCGCGCTGCTTCCCAAGGTCGCGGTCGAGCAGGGTTGGGACGCCGAGATGTTCCTCCGCCATGCGTGCCTCAAGGCGGGCCTGCCGCCGACGGCATGGCAGGAGCCCGACTGCGAGGTGGACGCGTTCGAGGCGGACGAGTTCGGGGAGAAAGTGGAGCCATGAGCGCGGTCCTGTCGGTCGTCGCCGCGATCCTCGCGGTCTCCGTCCTCATCATCATCCACGAGGCGGGTCACTACTTCGCCGCACGCGCGGTGGGCATGCGCGTGGAGCGGTTCAGCATCGGGTTCGGTCCCGTGTTCCTCTCGTTCCGCCGGAACGACACGCTGTTCGCGCTCTCGGCCGTCCCGATCGGTGGCTACGTGAGCGTGGCGGGCGCCGGCGCCGGGGAGGTCGATCCGCAGGACCGGGGCGCGTACGCCAACAAGGCGGCGTGGCGCCGGTTCGTGTTCGTCCTCGCCGGGCCCGTCATGAACTACCTGAGCGCGGTGCTCGTGGCGTGGGCGCTCCTCGTCGGCCCGGGGCTGGGCGTCGCCGATCCCGGCCCCCGCGCCGGCGCGATCCTCCCCGGGATGCCCGCCGAGGCCGCCGGGCTGCGCAGCGGCGACCGGATCGAGACGGTGGCGGGAACGCCGGTCGCATCGTGGGAAGCGCTGGTGCAGGAGATCCAGCGGCACCCCGGGAAGGAGATCGTCCTCGAGGTGGTGCGCGGCGACGGCCCGTCCGCGACCCGGCAGGCCCTCCGGATCACCCCGAAGGACGCGGGCGGGGTCGGCAAGGTGGGGCTCGGCCCCGCCGAGATCCCGGTGCGGACGGGAGCGCTCGAGGGGATCCCGCTGGCGGTCCGTCTCACGAACGCGAACCTCTCCGCCCAGCTCTCCGGCTTCGGCGCCATCTTCGCGCGCAAGCAGAAGGCGGAGCTTTCGGGCCCGATCGGGATCGCCCAGGAGCTCGTGCGCGGCGCCCGCGCCGGGATCGAGCGGTTCCTGAAGCTCGTCTGGACCATCTCCGTGGGGCTCGCGGTGCTGAACCTCCTTCCCTTCCCGGCGCTCGACGGCAGCCGCCTCCTCTTCCTGGGCTACGAGCTCGTCACGCGACGTCGCGTCAACGAGCGCGTCGAGGGGCTCATCCACACCGGCGGCTTCGTCGTCCTCCTGATCCTCATCCTCGCGGTGAGCTTCGGAGACGTGGCGCGGCTCCTCCGCTGACCATGCCGATCCAGGTCCTCTACGATGTCCCGATCTGGAAGCGCGAGGTGTACGCCGGCGGGTCGGAGTGGGTGGGCCTGGGGCCGTGACGGGCTCGAGGCCGAGCGCCGTGCTATCCTCGAGCCGCCTCGGGGGTCGTGTACGAAGGTCCTGATCGCAGACGACGACCGGCTCGTCCGGACGATGCTCTCGGATCTGCTGGTCGATCTCGGCCACGCAGTGGTCGAGGCGTCGAACGGCGCGGAGGCGGTGGCGCTCACCCACCGGGAGTCGCCCGACCTCCTCATCCTCGACTTCCTCATGCCGAAGCTCTCCGGGCTCGACGCGCTGCACGCGCTTCGCGAGAAGGGCGTCCGGATCCCGGCGGTGCTGCTCACCGCGATCAGCGACGGCAGCTTCCGGGGCATCGAGGGCGCCGAGGCGGTCGAGGTGCTGCTCGAGAAGCCGGTGACGCGGAGGAGCCTGGCGCGCGCGCTCGCCCGCGCGACGCGGACGCGGGCGTGAGGCTGTTCCGCTCGCTCGTCCTGCTCGTGCTGCTCGCGAGCGCGGTTCCGATCGCGGTCGTGGTGACGCTCGTGGCGCGGCGGAACGGCGGGGTCGACGTGGCGGACCACCGCGGTCGTCGCAGGCTCCGTCGTGCTCGCCGTCTTCCTGTCGGCGCTCGTGGCCCGGAAGGTCACCCGCCCGCTCGCCGAGGTCGTGCGTGGCGCGCTCGAGATCGCACGGGGGCGGTTCGGGCGCGAGGTCAGCGTCCGGACGGGCGACGAGATCGGCGACCTCGCCTACGCGTTCAACCACATGTCGCGCGAGCTCGCGGCGTACGACGGCGAGAACCGCCGCCTCATCCAGGCGCTCGAGCGCGGGTACCTCGACACGATCCGGAGCCTCGCCGCCGCCGTGGACGCGAAGGACCCTTACACGCGCGGGCACGCGGAGCGGGTCGCCGCGCTCTCCGTCGAGATCGGGCGCGAGCTGTCGCTCGACGCCGACGTGCTCCAGGCCCTGGAGTACGCGGGGATCCTCCACGACATCGGCAAGATCGGGATCCCCGACGTCATCCTGGCGAAGCGCGGGTCCCTGTCGCCCGAGGAGATGGACCTCGTGCGCGACCACCCCCGCATCGGCGCGGAGATCGTCGCCGGCGTCGAGTTCCTCGAACCTCGCCGTCCCCGCCATCCGGAGCCATCACGAGCGGTGGGACGGCACCGGCTATCCGGATCGGATCGCGGGAGACGCGATCCCGCTCGTCGCCCGGGTCGTGAACATCGCGGACACCTGGGACGCGTGCACGTCGCGCCGCCCGTACCAGGAGCCCATCCCTTACGACGTGGTCGTCGCGATCCTCGAGGGGCTGAAGGGAGCCCAGACCGACCCCGCGGTCCACGACGCGCTCCTGCGCGTGCTGCGCCGCCGCGCCGCGGCGGTGGCGTGATCGCCACTGCCGGTGCCGCCGCGTGCTTGCGTCCCGGCGCCGTTCGCCTAAGCTCGCGGCCATGACGAAGCGCCTGCTCGCGGGCCTCGCGATGGCCGCCCTGCTCGTGGCTCCGGCCGCCGCAGAGGACCCCACCAAGCGCGGCTTCGACCCCGACCCGGCGCGGCTCGCGCTGTCGCTCGACGGCGGGTTCGCGGTCGAGACCGCCGCCGCCATGCCCCGTGGGTCCTTCGGGATGGCCGCCGTCCTCGACCTCGCCTCCGGGCTGCTGGCGCTGAAGCTCGGCGGCGAGCGGGACCAGGTCCTCGAGAAGCGGCTCTCGCTCCACCTGCTCGCCGGCTGGTCCCTCGGCCGCGTCGAGGTCGCCGCGCACCTGCCCACCGCCCTTTACCAGGCGTCCGACTTCTCGTTCCTCGAGCGCCAGGGCGTGGCCGGCCCGCTCGTCGCGCCGGTCTCGAGGACCGCCCTCGGCGACCTGCGGCTCGGGGCGAAGCTGCCGGTCCTCGACGCGGGGCGGTGGCCCGTGGGGCTCGCGGCGATGGTCGATCTCCGGCTGCCCACCGGGAACAAGGACGCCTTCATGTCGGACGGGCTCGCGGTCGTGCCCTCCGTGATCGCGACGCGCGCGCTTCGGTCCGCTGCGACTCGACGCGCAGCTCGGCTACATGTTCCGCGACACCGGGCAGTACGCGCAGCTCGTCGTGCACGACGGGCTCACCTACGGCGCTCGGCGCGGGCGGTGGATCTGCCGCCTGCGGGACCGCTGCGGCGCTGGCGCGCGCTCGCGGAGCTGACCGGCGGCTGGCCGCGCGGGTACGACCTGAAAGGCGAGCGCTACCGGGCGCCGCTCTCGACGCGCGGCGGGCTCCGCTGGTTCGCGTGGCGAGGGCTGTCCGTCGAGGCGGGCGGCGGAGCGGGCCTCGGCGAGGCGGGATACGGCCATGAGGCCTGGAGGGTGTTCGCGGGGGTGCGCTGGGGGTACGGCCCGGGTGGCGTCCCCCACCCGCCGCCGCTCCCGCTCCGGAGGGCGACGACTGGGACAACGACGGAACCCCAAACGAGAAGGACCGCTGCCCGCGCACCGCGGGGCCGGCGGAGCTCGACGGGTGTCCGGACCGGGACGGCGACGGCGTCCCGGACATCGACGACAAGTGCCCCGACCAGCCCGGGCCCGTCCCGAACGACGGCTGCCCGCTCGCCGAGGACGAGCCCCTCGTCGAGATCGAGACGGAGCGGCTCTCGCTCAAGGACGCGATCCACTTCGACACGGCCAAGGACACCATCCGTCCCGAGTCGTTCCGGATCCTGGACGAGGTCTCGAGGCTCTTGAACGAGCACCGCGAGCTGAAGAAGATCCGCGTCGAGGGACACACCGACAACGTCGGGGACGGCGCCGTACAACAAGGATCTCTCCGAACGGCGGGCCGCCTCCGTCGTGCGGTACATCTCCGAGAAGGGCGGCGTCGCACGGCGGGCGCCTCGAGTCCGAAGGGTTACGGCTTCGAACGGCCAGTCGCGAGCAACGCGACCGCCGTCGGGCGCTCGAAGAACCGCCGCGTCGAGTTCACGATCCTCGGCGAGCAGTAGCATGCCGCGGCTCGCCGTGTTCGACCTCGACGGCACGCTCGTCGACTCGGTGGACGATCTGCACGCGTCGGTGAACCATGCGCTGCGTGCGGTGGGGTTGCCGTCACGGACCGTCGAGGAGGTTCGCGGGTTCGTCGGCGAAGGAGCGCGGGTGCTCGTCACGCGCGCGGTGGCGCCGCGCGGGGAGCTCGTGGAGCCGGCCCTCGCCGCCTGGCGGAGCCACTACGAGGCACACTGCCTGGACCGGACGCGCCCATACCCCGGCATCGAGGCGGTGCTCGCGGGCGCCGGGCGCGCGCTGGCGGTGCACACCAACAAGCCGGGCGCGATGGCGCGGAAGATCCTCGCCGGCCTCGGGCTCCTCGCGCGGTTCGCCGCGGTGGTCGGCGGAGACGAGGCGCCGAGGAAGCCCGACCCGACCGGCCTCATCGAGATCATGGCGCGCGTCGCCGCGACGCCCGCCGAGACGGTCTTCATCGGCGACAGCCGGCACGACGTCGCCACCGCGCGGGCGGCCGGCGTGGCGATGGTGGCGGTGACATGGGGGTTCGCCTCGAGCGCCGAGCTCGCCCGGGCCGGCGCGACGGTGCTCGCCGACCGCGCCGCCGATCTCGCGCCCTGGCTCGCGTGAGCCGCCGGCGCGCCGCCGAAAACTCGCCCGCTCCGCCGTCGCGTGCTACGCCGGACCCATGATCCGCGTCGCGCTGAAGCTCGTGGCGGCAGCAGCCGCGGTCTGGGCGATCTGGAGCTTCGTCCCCGTCGGCGGACGCACCCTCGCCGCCCGGTGGCGCGCCGCCGGCTCGCTCTCCGCGTTCATCGACCGGGGCTGGGCCGATGCGACCGGCGGGGCCGGGACCGAGATCGAAGCCGCAGGCGCGCCCGAAGCCGCCCCCGGCGGCGCGCCCGACCGAGGGCCACACGGACGCCGACCGGCGAGCAGTCGAGCGCATCCTCACGGACCGCGTCGGTCCCTAGGACCCGCCCGACCGGCCTCCGCACGAGCGGCGGCTGGCCGGTCCCTGCCGCCCGAGGGCCTGGCGCACCGCGGGCCCCACGTTCCCCTTCTTGCGCCAGCTTCTACGCAGCCCCCACCTTGTTCGGGAGCCCGCGTCGGCGGGCTGGAGGTGGGGACATGGCGGCGTGGGGTGCCCTGATCGCGGCGACGCTGTCTCTCGCGGGGCCCGATGCCCCGAGGCCCCTGTACACCGAGGTCCGCTCGCCCGCGCCTCCGCCGGCGACGGTATCTGCGCTCCCCGATCTCTCGCACCTCGCGGAGAGCGCGCTCCCGGCAGTGGTCGGCGTCATCACCACCGCGGCCGCGCCGCCCGGGGCCAAGGACGAGGGGCTCCGCGACCTGCTCGACAAGCTGAACGACGGCCCCCGCCGCGGGATCGGCTCGGGGTTCGTCATCCACCGGGACGGGTGGGTGGTCACGAACGCCCACGTGATCGAGGGGGCGGCGTCCGTCGAGGTGGACCTCGGGGGCGGCCGGCGCATGCCCGCGAAGGTGATCGGCGACGGACGGGGAGTCGGACGTGGCGCTCCTGAAGGTCGAGCCCGACCGCCCGCTCCCGTTCATCCCGCTCGGCGACTCGGACCGCGTGCTGATCGCGGAGTGGGTGCTCGTCATCGGAAGCCCCTTCGGGCTCGACCACTCCGTGACGCTCGGGATCGTGAGCCACACCGGCCGCGCCGACATCTCCCCCGTCGGGCGCCCGGGAACGTACGACTTCATCCAGACCGACGCGTCCATCAACCCCGGGAACTCCGGCGGACCCGTCCTGAACCTGCGTGGCGAGGTGATCGGGATCGCCACCGCCGTCAACGCGACCGGACAGGGGATCGGCTTCGCCATCCCCATCAACATGGCGAAGGAGGTGGTCTCCCAGCTCCGGCAGCGCGGGAGGGTGGTGCGGAGCTGGCTCGGGGTCGCCGTGCGCGAGCCCGCGACCGCCGACCCGCCGGCGGGCGTGGTCGTGACGGAGGTCGCGGCGGATGGGCCCGCCGCGGCCGCGGGGGTGCGGGTGGGCGACGTGATCACCGGGTTCGAGGGCCACTCGATCCGGACGCCGGCCCGGCTGCGCTGGTACGTGTCCACCGCCGGAGTCGGACGCTCCGTCGAGGTGCGCCTCCGGCGTGGAAGCGGCCCGGAGCAGGCGGTGCGGGTGTCCCTCGCGGAGGTCCCGGCCGCCGAGCAGGCACGCGCGCACGCCCGGGCGACGCTCGGCGGCGATTGACCGCAGAAAAGCGCCCTGCTATCTAGCGCGCTCCATGGCCGACGACGAAGACGAAGACGAAGAAGAAGGCGCCGGCGGCAAAGGGCGGCGGGAAGAAGACCTGCACCGTCCAGGGCTGCAAGCGCGCGTACCGCGCGAAGGGGCTCTGCTTCTTCCACTACAAGAAGTGGCGGCGCGGCGAGCTGGAGAAGCGGCCGGCCCGCTACGTGACCTGCTCGAAGCCCGAGTGCAAGAAGAAGGTCGTCGCGCACGGACTCTGCCAGGAGCACTTCGACGCCTGGACGAAGTCGCGCAAGAAGAACCAGGCGGCCGTCGCCGCCGCCGCGGCCGCCGCCGCGCCCGCGCCCGCGCCCGCCGCCTGAACGCGGACCGGGACCGGGCGAGCTCCGCTGAGGCGGAGCGAGTGTCCCCCCGCTATCTACGCAGCACCCGCTCGAGCGCGCGCACGGCGGCGACGCACAGCTCTGCCTCGCGCTGCGTGGGCTCTGCGCGGGCGAGGAGCCGCTTCAGCTCCGCGAGCACCTGCTCCGGGTTCTGGGGATTCAGGTACCCCGCGGCCGCGAGGAGCGCTCGCGCGCGATCCCAGAGCGCTTCGAGCGTCTCGTGCCGCGCCGGGTCCACGGGCGCGGCCGGGCGCCGGCCCGGCGGCGGCGCCCGCCGAGGCCACCTCCCACGTCAGGACCGCCGCCGCCTGGGCGAGGTTCATCGAGTCGTACGCCGGTGACGTCGGGATCGCGCAGACCGCGTGGCAGAGCGCCAGCTCCGCGTCCGAGAGGCCCCGCCGCTCCTGTCCGAACACGATCGCGACGCGGCCCGCTTCGCTCCGTCGCGCCACCTCGCGTCCCAGCTCGGCAGGGTCGAGCCGTGGCCTGCCCTCGACCTCCCGGGAGGTCGTCCCGCACGTCCAGGTGGACCCGACGCAGCGCAGCGCGCAGATCGCCAGTGGATCGTGGCGGCGTCGAGGACGTCGCCCGCCTTGCGGGCGAGCCGCCGCGCGCGCGCGAGTACGTCCTCCCGGGCCGTCCCGGGCCCACCGCTTCGAGGCGGACCCGCCCACGACGGAGGTGCCACGACCGCGAGCCTGGCCAGGCCGAAGTTCTTGAGCACGCGCGCGACCGCGCCGAGGTTGTCGGCGCTCTGCGGGCGATCGAGGACGACGAGGATGTTCTCCGGATTCATGCGCCGCGAGGGGGGCGCGATCCCGCTGCCCCATCGCTCTTCGAAGCGTATAACATCGCCCGCCATGATCCCCGACGAGAAGCTGCACGCGCAGCTCCCGCACACCCTCCGAGCAGCTCGATCTCCCCGCGCTCGGCGAGCTGTACCGCGGCAAGGTCCGCGACAACTACGCGCGCGGCGACCGGATCGTGATGATCACCACGGACCGCGTGTCCGCGTTCGATCACGTGCTCGGGACGATCCCGTTCAAGGGCGAGGTCCTCTCGCGCCTGACCGCGTTCTGGTTCGAGAAGGTGAAGGACATCGCGCCCACCCACCTCCTCGAGGTGCCGGACCCCTCCGTGATGGTGGTGAAGAAGGCGAAGCCGCTGCCGATCGAGATCGTGATCCGCGGCTACATCACCGGATCGCTCTGGCGCGACTACCAGGCCGGGAAGGCAGGCGCCTACGGCATCGACTGGCCGAAGCGGGCTCCGCAAGGATCAGCGCTTCGAGAAGGCGATCATCACGCCCTCGACGAAGGCGGAGTACGGCACGCACGACGAGCCGATCAGCGAGCAGGAGATCCTCGCGAAGGGGATCGTGGCACCGGAGATCTGGCGCGAGGCGACCTCGGTCGCGCAGCGCCTGTTCCAGCGCGGCCAGGAGTGGGCGCGGAGCCGCGGCCTCATCCTCGTGGACACGAAGTACGAGATGGGGATCGTCGCGGAGGAGGACGGCTCCGCCGGCCGACGGGGCGAGGCGAAAGCCGAGCAATCTGGCGGCCGCCTCGTCGTCATCGACGAGATCCACACGCCCGACAGCTCCCGCTACTGGGTCGCGGACGGGTACGAGGAGCGGTTCGCGAAGGGGGCCGAGCAGGAGATGCTCGACAAGGAGAACATCCGGCAGTGGCTCATCAAGGAGCACGGGTTCTCCGGCCACGGGAAGCCGCCTCCGCTCACGGACGCCGTGCGCGTGATGCTCGCGCGCAAGTACATCGAGGTGTTCGAGCGGCTCACCGGCGAGGCGTTCACCTCGGAGGTCGGCTCGGTCGCGGAGCGGATCAGGCGGAACCTGAAGGCGAAGGGCTACGCGTAAGGGCTCGCCGCGGCGCCGCACGAAGGCGATCCTCCTGCCCGGGCTCGACGGGAGCGGTCGGCTGTTCGCGCCGCTGCTCGCGGCCGATCCGCGCGGGTTCGAGCCCGAGCCCATCTCCTATCCGCCCCAGGAGCCGCTCGGGTACGACGAGCTCGTCGACCTGGTCCGGCCCCGGCTGCCGCGGGGCCGCTTCGTCCTGCTCGCGGAGTCCTTCTCCGGCCCGCATCGCGGTCCGGCTGGCGGCGGAGCGGCCGCGCGGGCTCGCCGCGCTCGTCCTCGCGGCGACGTTCGTCCACCGTCCACTGAACCCGGTGCTCCACCCGGTACGCGGGATCGTGGGCGCCAGGTTCTTCGGCTTGCCCATGCCCGCCGCGATCATCCGCCACTTCATGGCGGGATCGGATGCGCCCGACGGCATCGTCACGGATGTCCAGCGCGCGATCGCGGAGGTCTCCTCCGAGGTGCTCGCCCACCGCTCCGCCGAGGCGCTCCGCGTCGATGCGCGCGAGGCGCTCGCCGGGGTCGAGGTGCCCATCCTGTTCCTCGCGCCCACCCGCGACCGGCTCATCCGCACCGACGCGCACGAGGACGTGCTCGCGATCCGTCCCGGCGCGGAGGTGGCGCTGCTCGAGGCGCCACACATGGTGCTGCAGCGCTGCCCGCACGCTTCGCTCGCCCGCATCGAGGAGTTCCTCGCCGACCCGGGCGCACGCCCCGGCATCGTCGCCTGACGTCTCCGCACCCGGGCCCGACCCATCGCGGCGATCGGTCGCCGACGGCCTCCTCGAGTCCGCCCGGCCGGCCTAGCGCCTCGCCGTGCGGCTGCTCCCGCGCGCGTGGGAGCCCCGCTTCCCTCCCGGCCGGGCGACGCCGAAAGCGGTCGTCGCACTTACACCACTCCCGTGCGACGGCAACAGCTGCAGGACCGTGAGGGCCCGGGCATCGATCTGGTTCGTGCCCGCGCGCGCGCGAGGGAGGCCGATCGCACCGCACGCCTGCAGACGATCACCGCCGCACTGAGCCGGGCGGTGACGCGGGAGGAGGTCGCCCGGACGCTCGTCGAACGCGCGCTCGCGGCGCTCGGGGCGCACGAAGGCAGCGTCTGGGCCCTCGAGGCAGGCGACAGCGAGGCGCGCCTCGTGTTCGCGTCCGGGCTCCAGCCCGCCGAGCGACGGCGGTGGGAGCGGGTCCCCCTCGACGGCGACGCGCCGTCTCCGCTCGCGGAGGCGCTCGCGCGCAGCGAGCCGATCTTCGTCGGGGCGTCCGCGTCAGAGCAGGCCTTCGCGTGCCTGCCGCTCGAGGCCGAGCGGCGCGTCATCGGCTGCGTCCGGTTCGGGTTCCGCGCTCCGCACCGGTTCGACCACGACGACCAGGTGTTCCTCGTCGTCGTGGCACACCTCGCCGCGCAGGCGCTCCTGCGCGCACAGCTCTACGACTCCGAGCACGCCGCGCGCGCCGAGGCGGAGGCCGCCCGGCAGCGGGCCACGTTCCTCGGCGAGGCCAGCGCGATCCTCGCGTCGTCCCTCGAGTGGGAGGCGACGCTCGCGAGCGTCGCGAAGCTCGCGGTCCCGGGAATCGCGGACTGGTGCACCGTCGAGGTGCCGGAGACGCTCGCCCCCGGTGCGCCGCCGGTCGCCGTGGCGCACGTGGACCCCGCCAAGGTGGAGCGGGCGCTGGAATGGCGGCGACGCTGGCCACCCGATCCGGACGCCCCGGTCGGCGCGCCGAGGGTGATCCGCACAGGCCGCTCCGAGCTGCGCGAGGAGATCCCCGACGCGATGCTCGTCGCAGCGACGACGGACGACGACCAGCTCCGCATCGCGCGAGAGCTCGGGGCGTCGTCGGCGATGGTCGTCCCGCTCTCAGCGCGCGGGCGCACGCTGGGGGCGATCACCTTCGTCGCGGCGGAGTCGGGGCGCCGCTACGGCCCGGCCGACCTCGCCATGGCGGAGGAGCTCGGGCGCCGCGCCGGGCTTGCGGTCGACAACGCCCGCGCCTGGGACGAGGCGCAGCGGGCCATCCGCGGCCGCGACGAGGTGCTCGCGGTCGTGTCCCATGACCTGAAGAACCCGCTCGAGGCGGTGCTCCTCTGCTCCTCGTTGCTCCTCCGCTCGCCGGAGTCGCCCCGCGTCCAGCGCCACGCCGAGGCGCTCCTGCGCGCGGCCACCCGCATGGACCGGCTCATCCGAGAGCTGCTCGACCTCTCGAGCATGGACGCGGGGCGCTTCCGCGTGGAGGTGCGTCCGGAGCGGCTCGAGGACGTCGTCGAGGAGACGCTCTCGCTGCTCGCGCCGCTCGCGGCGGAGAAGCAGATCGCGCTCTCCGCTGCCGGCGCCCCGCTCGAGACGGAGATCCCGTGCGACCGGGAGCGGCTGCTGCAGGTCCTGTCGAACCTCGTCGGGAACGCCCTCCACTTCACTCCCCGGGGCGGGAGCGTCGCGGTGCGGCTCGCGCTCCGCGAGCAGGAGGTGGAGGTCGCGGTGTCGGACGACGGCCCCGGCATCCCCCCCGAGGACCTCCCGCGCGTGTTCGACCGCTACTGGAAGTCCCACTCGCGGCGGGGCACCGGGCTCGGGCTGGCGATCGCGCGCGGGATCGTCGAGGCCCACGGCGGCCGCCTGCACGTCGAGAGCCGGATCGGCACCGGCTCGACCTTCACGTTCACGCTGCCGCGTTGACGCAGGCCGCGGAGCTCGGGCTACCGCCGCAGCAGCGCCTCGATGTCCGCCAGCGCGGGCGCGAGGTCGTCCTCCTCGAGCCAGGCCGTGACGGCGAGCGGCTCCCCCTCGCCCGGGACGAGCACGATCCGCCGGAGGTGGTCGTTCGTGCCGGGCGCGTCGGGCCGCCGGAGCCATGCGGGCAGGTCGCCGCCGCTCCGCACCTGGTATTGCCGGGCCAGCCGCTCCGCCTTGCGCCGGCGGGCGTCCGCGATCGTCTCGACCCGTGCACGCGCGAACTCGCCGAGGAACCGATCGGCCTCGCGCTCGAACGGGACGGCGGACCGGACCCGCACCCGATCGCGCTCGAAGCGGGCGCGGACCGCGCGCCGCCCGAGGACCGTCACGAGGACGCCCGCCGCCGCGAGCGCGGCCGCGGCGCGGGGCGCGAACCAGACCGCGGCGAGCGCGAGGACGCCGAGCGTCCCGCCGAGGACGGCGAGCACCCGCGGCCGCGCGAGCCGCGACACGAGCGTCAGGGCGCCCCCGGTACGCTGGACCCGCAGCATCGCCGACGTTCCTGGCACGGCGCGCGGCTGCGCGCAACGGCCGCGAATGCCCCCAGCTTCACTGCGCCCCGGCGCGCACCTCCGGGTCGAGCGCGCGCGGGATCTCCGCGGGCGTGGCGGGCCGGGCGGAACCGCTACCCTTCGCGGAACACGCGACGGAAGATGGTGTCCACGTGCTTCAGGTGGTGGTCGAGCGCGAAGCACGCGTCGATCTCGGCGTCGGAGAGGACCTTGCGGACGTCCGGGTCGCGCTTCAGCGCCGTCCGAAAGTCCACCTTCTCCTCCCAGACCTTCATCGCGTTCCGCTGGACGAAGACGTACCCCTCCTGCCGCCCGACGCCCTTGCCGACGAGCGCGAGGAGGACCCGCTGCGCCTCGTAGAGACCGCCGGTGATCTCGAGGTTCTCCTTCATCCGCTCCGGGTAGACGCGCAGGTTGTCGATCATCCCGCCGAAGCGGTGGAGCGCGAAGTCGAGGGCGATGGTCGCGTCAGGGCCGATGACCCGCTCGACCGAGGAGTGGCTGATGTCCCGCTCGTGCCAGAGCGCCACGTCCTCGAGGGCGGCGAGGGCCCAGGCGCGCAGCAGACGCGCGAGGCCGGTCAGGTTCTCGGACAGGATCGGGTTCCGCTTGTGCGGCATCGCGGACGAGCCCTTCTGTCCGGCCGTGAACGGCTCCTCGGCCTCGCGCACCTCGGTGCGCTGCAGGTGCCGGATCTCCGTCGCCTGCTGCTCGAGCGTGCCGCCCGCGACGGCGAGCGCCGTGAAGTACTCCGCGTGACGGTCGCGGTTCACCACCTGGGTGGCGGCGCCCTCGCCGCCGGCGAGGCCTAGCTTCTCGACGACGAACGCCTCGACGCGCGGGTCCACGTTCGCGAACGTGCCGACGGCGCCGGAGACCTTCCCGACCGCGACCGTCGTCCCGGCCCGCGCGATGGCGTCGCGCCGGCGCGCCCACGCGTCGTACCACCCCGCGAGCTTCAGCCCGAACGTGACCGGCTCCGCGTGGATCCCGTGGCTGCGCCCCATCATCGGGGTGCGCCGGTGCTCGAACGCCCGCTTCTTCACCGCCGCCATCACCCGATCGATGCCGGCGAGGATCAGCGCGGTCGCCTCCTTCAGCTGGACCGCGAGGGTCGTGTCGAGCACGTCGGAGGACGTCATCCCCTTGTGCAGGTGGCGCGCCGCCGGACCGCCCTTCTCCTCGACGAACGTCAGGAAGGCGATGACGTCGTGCTTGACCGTCTTCTCGATCTCGTCGATGCGCGCGACGTCGGCGGCGGTGAGCTCGTACCCGTCGAAGACCTTCCGGAGCGCCTCGATAGTCCTCGGGCGGCACCTCGCCCAGGCGAACCATCGCCTCGCACGCGGCGAGCTCGACGTCGAGCCAGATGCGGAGGCGGCGCTCCGGCGTCCAGATCCGGCCCATGTCGGGGCGGGTGTAACGGGGGATCATGGGATTACCTCCGCGTCTGCGTGCTCTCGCTTGCGTTCGTGGTCGTGGTCGTGGACGTGGTCGTGGTCCTCGACTTCGACCTCGACTTCGACTTCGACCCGGGGAGGTCGAGGTTCAGGTCGAGGTCGAGGTCGAGGTCGAGGTTCAAGTCCACGTCCACGTCCAGGTCCACGTCCAGGTCTCACTGCCCGGTCGAGCCGAATCCCCCGCTCCCCCTGCCCGTGCCGTTCGAGCTCCTCCGCCAGCTCGATCTGCACCCGCGTCACCGGCGCGATGACGAGCTGAGCGATCCGGTCGCCCGCGCGCGAACGACACCGGCGCCTGCCCGAGGTTCACGAGGATGACCTTCACCTCGCCCCGGTAGTCCGAGTCGATCGTGCCCGGGCGCGTTCACGAGGGCGATGCCATGCCGGGCCGCGAGCCCGGAGCGCGCCCGCACCTGGCCCTCGTGTCCCGGCGGGATCTCGAGGGCCAGGCCGGTCGGGACGAGCCGCCGCTCGCCGGGGTCGAGCGCAAACGGCTCGTCGGCGCGCAGGTCCATGCCCGCGGCGCCGTCGGTCTCGTAGCGCGGCAGGTCGAGTGGCGCGCCGCGCTCGCCGACCCGCCGGATCCGGAGGACGACCGCCATCGCCTACGACTTCGCCGGCTCCGCCGGGGCGCCCTCGGGCTTCTTCCCGGCGGCCTCGGCGAGCGCCTCCTTGCGGGAGAGCCGGATCTTGCCGGCGCGGTCGACGGAGATGACCTTCACGAGCACCTCCTCGCCCTCGGAGAGGACGTCGGACACGCTCTTCACGCGCTTGTCGGAGAGCTCGGAGATGTGGATGAGCCCGTCGGTGCCCGGGGAAGATCTCCACGAACGCGCCGAACTCGGCGATCTTGCGGACCGTGCCGATGTAGGTCTTGCCGACCTCCGCCTCCTGCGTGAGGCCGCGGATCATCTTGATGGCCGCCTCGACCTTCTCCTGGCTCGGCGACGCGATCGAGACCGATGCCGTCGTCCTCGATGTTGATCGAGGTGCCGGTGCGGGCGGTGATGTCCTTGATGGTCTTGCCGCCGGGGCCGATGATGTCCTTGATCCGCTCCGGCCGGATCTTGATGGTGGTGATGCGCGGGGCGTACTTGCTGATGTCGCTGCGCGGCGCGCGCGAGCGACTTCGCCATCTCGCCGAGGATGTGCTTGCGGCCGTCGGCGCGCCTGGTCGAGCGCCTTCTCCAGGATCTCGCGCGGTCACGCCGCCGATCTTGATGTCCATCTGGATCGAGGTGATGCCCTCGGCGGTGCCGCAGACCTTGAAGTCCATGTCGCCGAGGTGATCCTCGTCGCCGAGGATGTCGGAGAGGATGGCGATCTTCTCGCCCTCCTTGATGAGCCCCATCGCGATGCCGGCCACCGGCGCCTTGATCGGCACGCCCGCGTCCATGAGCGAGAGCGAGCCGCCGCAGACCGAGGCCATCGAGGACGAGCCGTTCGACTCGGTGATGTCGGAGACGATCCGGATCGTGTACGGGAACTTGTCCTCCGGCGGCAGCACCTGGCGGAGCGCGCGCTCGGCGAGGACGCCGTGGCCGATCTCGCGCCGGCCCGGGCCGCGGAGGAACTTCGCCTCGCCCACCGAGAACGGCGGGAAGTTGTAGTGGAGCATGAACTTCTTGAAGTGCATGCCCGTGAGCATCTCGACGCGCTGCTCGTCCTCGGAGGTGCCGAGGGTCGCTGCGACGATCGCCTGCGTCTCGCCGCGCGTGAAGAGCGCCGAGCCGTGGACGCGGGGGAGGAGCCCCACCTCGCAGGTGATCTTCCGGATGTCGGCCACGCCGCGGCCGCCGATCCGCCGACCCTCGTCGGTGATCATCTTGCGCATGTAGTCGTACTTCACGTCCTCGTAGTAGCCCTTGATCTCCTTCTCGCGGAGCGCGACGTTCGCGAGCTTCTGCGCGTCGCCGGCGGCCTCGTCCTTCAGGGCCTGCGAGGAGCTCCTTCTTGATCTCCGAGAGCCGGCCGTAGCGGTCGTGCTTCTCGTCGCGGGAGTAGGCCTGCTTCACCTTCTCCCAGGTGAGGGCCTTCACCTTCGCCCTCAGCTCGAGGTCGTTCTTCGGCGGCTCGAACGTCCGCTTCGGCTTGTTGCCGGTGGCGGCGCGCAACGCATCCTGGGCGTCGAGCAGCTCCTTCACCGCGCCGTGCCCGAAGAGGAGCGCGTCGACCATGACGCTCTCGGACACCTCGCTCGCGCCGCCCTCCACCATCACGATGGCGTCGCGGGACGCGGCCATGATGACGTCGAGGTCGGCCTCGGCGCGCTGGGCGAGCGTCGGGTTCGCGACGAACTGGCCGCCCACGCGGCCGACGCGGACGCCGGCGATCGGTCCGTTGAACGGGATGTCCGAGATCTGGAGCGCCGCCGACGCGCCGGTGAGCGCGAGGACGTCGGTCTCGTTCTCCTGGTCGAAGGAGAGGACGGTGGCGATGATCTGCGTCTCGTTCGCGTAGCCGTCCGGGAAGAGCGGCCGGCAGGAGCGGTCGATGATGCGGGAGGTGAGGGTCTCCTTCTCGGTGAGGCGCCCCTCGCGGCGTGAAGAAGCTGCCCGGGATCTTGCCGGCGGCGAAGAGCTTCTCCTGGTAGTCGACGGTGAGGGGGAAGAAGTCGATCCCCTCCTTCTTCTCCGCGGCCGAGACGACGGTGACGAGCACGATCGAGTCGCCGAGGCGGACCCAGACCGCGCCGTGCGCCTGCTTCGCGACCTTGCCGGTCTCGAGCAGGATGTCCTTGCCGCCCACGCG
Organism: uncultured delta proteobacterium; assembly: GCA_963721145.1. Lineage (GTDB taxonomy): Bacteria > Myxococcota > Myxococcia > Myxococcales > Anaeromyxobacteraceae > Anaeromyxobacter. The sequence goes on from CAVRIC010000003.1 coordinate 956,079, forward strand.
GGCGGTCTTCTGGATGGGAGTCACGTGCACCTTTCCTGGCGGTGCGCGGCGCCATGCGCCGGCCGCCCTTCAGGGCCCGCGAGCCGTGACGCGTCGGGATCGGGAAGCGCCTCCGTTCCTCACTCCGCCGCCTCTCGTCCGGAGAGGCGGCCCAGTCGGAATCGGAAGCGACCCTCGCTCCGTCTTGCGGCCCGGCCAGCGGGCACGTTCACTGCGGCTGCGTTTCCTTTCGCGCGACCGTTCCCGGAAAGCGCGAGCGCCCCGGCCGGTCGGGCCGAGGCGCGGTCGTTCCACCCGCTTACTTGCGGATGCCGAGCTGCTCGATCAGCGTCTTGTACCGACCCTGATCCGTGGTCCGGAGGTAGTCGAGCAGGCGCCGCCGCTGGCCGACGAGCTTCAGGAGGCCTCGCCGGCTGTGGTGGTCCTTCTTGTGCGTCTTGAAGTGCTCGGTGAGGTAGGTGATCCGCTCGGTGAGCAGCGCCACCTGGACCTCGGGCGAGCCCGTGTCCTTCTCGTGCCGCTTGTACTTCTGCACCAGCTCCTGCTTGCGATCCTGGACGAGCGCCATAGCTGCAGCTTCCTTTCGGTTTCTCGTCCACCACCGCGGGGGCGAAGGCGCGCGCCGCGGGCGGTCGTGGGCGAATGTGGAGAGCGGGTCTTAAGCGATCCGGAGGGGGGAGTCAATGTGCGAGGCGGCGGTCCGTTGGCACGCCTCCGGCTCGGATGGTAGGTTGCGCCGCCGATGCAAGATCCAACGCCGGGGCTCGAGGCACGTCCCGAGCCGCCCGGGAGGCTGGCGGCGCTCGTCTGGGCACTGCTGCACGTCCCGGTGCTCCTCGTCCTGTATGCGTCGCCCATCGCGGCAGCGCTGCGCTCGACCCCCCCTCAGTGGCAGGGATGGGTGGCCCCGACGTTCCTGCCCCAGGCGGCCCTCGTCTCGCTCGTGCTCTGGATCGCCAGCCTGCCGTTCTCGTTCCAGCCCAGGGTGTACCGCTGGGCTGCGCCCGCGGCCGCGGCGCTCGGCGTCGCCTTCGTCGCCCTGGACAGCCGCGTCTACGGTGCGCTCGGGTACCATCTGAACGGGTTCTTCTTCCGGTTGATGGCGCAGCCGCACGCGCTGCGCGAGGCAGGCGTGCCCTCGTCCGACCTGATGCTCGCCGGCGCGGCGGCCTCCGCCTTCATCGCCGCCGACACCTGGGCCGGCGCGGCGTTCCTGCGACGCGCGCGCGGGCTCCGCCTGCGACGGGTGTGGCCCTGGGCGGTGGCGGTCGCGCTGCTCGCGACGGCGGAGCGCGTGTACGGCGCCGCCATGGTCCACTGGGGCGGGCCGGCGTTCTTCGCGGCCTCGACGGTCCTGCCGCTCCAGGTGCCGGTCCGCATGGGCGGGATCATGCAGAAGCTCGCCGGGGGCAAGGGAGCCGACCCGCTCGCCCGGGCCGGGCCGGACGCATCGCGGCTGCCCGCCGGCGTCGCGCCCGCTGCCATCCATTTCACCCGCAAGCCCGACGTGCTGATCCTCGTGTCGGAGAGCTTGCCCGCCGATCACCTCGACGCCCGCACGATGCCGAGGCTGTGGCAGCGCGGCCTCGCCGGGACGCGCTTCCGGAACCACTACTCGGGCGCGAGCAACACGGAGTACGGGATCTTCACGCTCGTCTACGGACTGCAGGCGCCGAAGCTCGAGACGATCGTGGGGTCGGGGCGCCAGCCGCTGCTCTTCCCTGCCATGCGCGCGAACGGCTATCGGCTCCGCGTCCTCGCGTCGTCGTGCGTCGACTGGATGTCGCTCAACGACACCGTCTTCGGCGGCGTGCAGGACGTCCTCGAGACGTGGTGCGCCGGCCACGATCCGCAGACGACCGACGTGGAGATGCTCGGGTCCGCGAAGCGCTTCGTCCAGGCGACGCAACCGGACGAGCCCGTCTTCATGTTCCTCTTCTTCTACGGCACGCACTTCAACTACTTCTACGAGCCGCAGGACCGGGAGTTCTCGCCGGACTGGGACGGCGCGGGCGGCCTGAAGGCGACGACCGAGGAAGGCTGGAAGATCCAGAACCGCGCGCGGAACGCGGCCCGAACGCTGGACCGGCGGGTCGACACGTTCCTGTCCTGGTTCGAGACGACGCGCGGAAGACCGCCCCTCGTGTTCTTCACCGGCGACCACGGCGAGGAGTTCCGGCAGAAGGGGCACATCGGGCACGGCTCGCAGGTCACCCGGGAGCAGATCAACGTGCCGGCCCTGTGGTTCGGACCCGGCGTGCGGCCCGCGGTGCTGGAGGCGCCGACCTCGCACGAGGACGTGGTGCCGACCCTCTTCTCGCTTCTCGGAGACGCGCACCGCCCCGCGCTGTACTCCGACGGGATGTCCGCGTTCGAGGCTCCGCTCGATCGATTCGTCATCGCGACGGTCGGGTGGGAGCCGAGGTACGCGATCATCGGCCGCGACGTGAAGGTCCAGATGTACGCGGGGATCGGAGCGCAGGTGACGGATCCCGACGACCGGCCTCTCTCCGGCTCGTCCGCGGAGCTGACGCGCCACGCGGGCAGCATGGTCCGCGCGCTCCGGGGCGAGACCGGCGCGGCGGCCGAACGATGACGAGCCCGATGCCATCCCTCCGCCCCGGTGCGGCCGTCCCTCCCGCCGAGCCCCGGCAGCCGGCTCTGCTCGGAGCGGCGCGGCGGCGCCTCGCGGCGTGGTGGGAGGAGCGCCCGCTCACGGTGACGTTGATCGTGGCCGCGGGGCTGCGGCTCGCCGCCGCGTGGCTCTCGCCCGGCTTCGCCTTCCACGACGACCACTTCGAGGTCGTCGAGATCGCGCAGCGCTGGGTGGACGGCGGCCGCGACTGGCTCGGCAGCAGCGACTCGCTGCGGAGCCTCGTGTATCCCGGCCTGCACTGGGCGCTGTTCTCGGCGCTCGAGCGGCTCGGGCTGACCGATCCCCAGACGAAGATGCTGGTGGTCCGGGTGCTCAACGCCGCCTGGTCGCTCCTCTCCGTCCTGTTCGGCTACCGGATCGCGGAGGCGGTCGCGGGCCGCGCGCGCGCCCGGGTCGCCGGCCTGCTCCTCGCCGCGTTCTGGCTCGCCCCGTTCTCGGCGGTGCGCGATCTCGTCGAGGTGGCGTGCCAGCCCCCCATCGTGATCGCGCTGTGGCTCCTGGTGCGCGCACCCGCCGGGCCCCGCGCGCGCGACGCGCTCCTCGCCGGGATCTGGCTCGGCGCCGCGTTCACGATCCGCTTCCAGACGCTCGTCATCCCCGGGACGCTCGGGCTCGTGCTCCTCCTCCAGCGGCGGATCGCGCCGGCCGCGCTCCTCGGGCTCGGAACGGTCCTCTCCGCGACGATCCTGCAGGGCGGGAGCGACTGGATCGGCTACGGCCGGCCCTTCTCGTCGTTCCTCGCGTACCTGCACTTCAACTCCGACCCGCGGATGATCGGAACCTTCCCCACGGGGCCCTGGTACCGCTACCTGGAAACCCTCGCCGGAACGCTCGTCCCGCCCACGAGCCTGCTGCTGCTCTTCGGCGTGCTGTGGACGGCGCGGCGCCACGCGCTCCTGTTCTGGCCCGTCTTCGCCTTCCTCGCGCTCCACTCCGCGTATCCCGGCAAGCAGGAGCGCTTCCTGTTCCCCGTCCTGCCGCCGCTGCTCGTCCTCGCCGCCATCGGCTCACACGAGCTCGCCATGCACCTCCGGGCGCTCGCGACCCGGCCGCGCCTCGTGCGCGGCCTGTGGGTGTGGTTCTGGGTCGCGAACACGCTCCTGCTCGCCGCGTACACGACGTTCTACTCGAAGCGCGCGCGCGTCGAGCCGCTGTCCTGGCTCCACGACCGGCCGGACGTGCGCGGCGTGGTGCTCGAGACCAGCGAGGCGAAGGCGCCCTACCAGCCACTCTTCTATCTCGGGAAGCCCGTGCCGGTGTTCGAGCTTCCCCAGGGCAAGCGCGTGGACGCGCTCCGCGTCGAGCTGGGCGACGCGCGTCCGAACTACGTGGTCCTCACGGGAGAGCGGGACCTCGAAGCGCGCGTCGCGCGGCTGCGGCCGGTGTTCCCGCGGCTCGAGCGCGTCGCGTCGTTCAGCCCCGGCGTCGTGGACTGGCTGCTCCACCGGATGAACCCGCGGCACAACGTGAACCTCACGGCGTACGTGTATCGCGCAGAATAGCGTACCCGTTCGCCCGCCCGTCCGTCTGTTGTCTCGCCGCGCGCCTCCATCGGAGACTGCGCGCTCCCCGACCGCCCGCCTCGAAGCCCGTGCATCGAGCGTGTGGTGTGCGGGCTCCCCTCGATGCGAACTTCCGCTGGAAACAAGGCGATCGCGGTCGCGATCGCGCTCCTCGCCTCGGCGGCCGCGCGCGCCGCGGACCTCGACCACGACGGCCTCGACGACGCGCTCGAGGACGAGCTCCTCCAGCGCCACGCTCCGCTCGTGCTGCTCCATCCGTCCGAGGCGGCCCGGCCCGGAAACACGGAGTGGCTGGCTGGCCCGCGCGGAGCTGGAACCGGCGCCCGGGCGCCCGCGGCGCGTCCTCGCCGCGTCGATCGTGGGGGTGTTTCCGCCGCGCCACCCGCAGGACCCCGAGGCGCGCCTCCACCCTGGCGCCGCAACGCGCGCCGGGAGCGCCGATCCGCACGACTGGGTCGTCTACGGCCACGCCTTCCCTGCCGGCGGAGGCGGCGTGCTCCTGCAGTACTGGTTCTTCTACCCGTTCAACGACGGGTACTGGCTGTTCGACCACGAGGGGGACTGGGAGCACGTGACCGTCCAGCTCGGGGCGGACCTTCGTCCCCGGGCCGCGTACTACGCCCGGCACTTCGACTCCCACCCTGGCGTGTTCTTCCCGTGGTCCGCGCTCACGCGGGAGGCCGGCCACCCGGTCGTGCTCGCGGGGCGCGGGACGCACGCGAGCTACGCGAGCGGCTCGGACGCGCCGTTCTGGGAGCGGGTCTGCGCCACCGAGGACCCTGCGCGCGCCGCGCAGGCGGGGTGCACCACCTGGCGGACCTGGGACGGCGGGACGGGCGGGGTCGTGAACGTCGGCGAGCGGAGCGCGCCGCGCGTGCCGTTCCTCGCCTGGCCCGGACTCTGGGGCTCGACGGGGCGGCTGGGCGCCGACAGCCGGACCATCCCCCCGCACGGCCCGGCGTTCCAGCTCGGCTGGTGCAGCGGGGGGGCGTCGGGCGGCTGTCCCTAGTACGCTCCCCTACATGGGCGTCGGCGATCACCGCGCAAAGCCGGCGCCCGTCGCGCTACGATGGCCCGCTCGATGAGCGATCCTTCCTCCACGTTGGTCGGCACCCCTTCGCTCGATCTCGAGCTCGGCTCCACCCTCGGCAGCTACGAGCTGACCGGCGTCCTCGGCAAGGGGGCGATGGGGTGCGTCTACCGCGCGCGCCACGTGCTCCTCGGACGCGAGGTGGCGATCAAGGTCCTGAACGCCGAGTTCGTGGCCCGGCCCGACGTCGTCGACCGCTTCTTCCGCGAGGCACGCGTCGTCAACGAGATCGACCACGAGAACATCGTCGAGGTGACCGATCTCGTCGAGGCGCCCGGGCTCGCGTACCTCGTGATGGAGCTGCTGGAGGGGGTGACGCTGCGCGAGCTGATCACGCAGCGCGGCCGGAAGTACCCGCCGCTGAAGCGGATCGTGGGGCTGATGACGCAGGTGTGCGCGGCGCTCGAGGCGGCGCACGAGAAGGGGGTCGTCCACCGCGACCTGAAGCCGGACAACGTGTTCGTGGTGCAGCGCAACGGCGTCGACTTCGTGAAGGTGCTCGACTTCGGCGTCGCGAAGCTGCGCGATCCCGGTGACCACGCGGCCACGACGGCGGGGCTGATCCTGGGGACGCCGCACTACATGGCCCCCGAGCAGGCGCTCGGGCGGGAAGTCGATCGACGCGCGGACGTCTGGGCCGCAGGCGTCGTGCTGCACGAGCTGCTCTCGGGGGTCGTGCCGTTCAGCGCGCCCAGCTTCGTCGAGCTCGCGATGGCCATCCGCGAAGAGCCGCCGAAGCCGATGCCGCGGAAGACCCCGCGCGGCGAGCGGGTCCCCGCGTGGCTCGTCGCCGTCGTGCTGAAGTGCCTCGAGAAGCGCCCCGCGGATCGCTTCAGGTCGATGGCCGCGCTCGCCGAGGCGCTCTCCGCGACGCGCGCGAGCGGGCGGAGATGGACCGGGCGCGCGATGGTCGCGGCCGCCTCGCTCGCCGTCGCCGTCGGAGCAGCCGTCGCGGTGCGCACCACCCTGCAACGCGGCGCGCTCGAGCCGCGGTCGACCCCGACCCCGACGCCAGCTCACCCTGAGCGTAGCGCCGCCGCAGGCGGCGCGGAGTCGAAGGGGATCTCGACCTCGACGCCCGCTCACCCTGAGCGTAGCGCCGCCGCAGGCGGCGCGGAGTCGAAAGGGATCTCGACCCGTACCCCGCCCCGGACCGCGACCGCGACCGCCGCCCCGACCTCGAGGTCGACCGAGACCCCGAGATCACCCTCGCCCGCGTCCTCCCGCAGTACCCACCATCCTGCCGCGCCGCGCGGAACGGTCGAGCTCTACCTCCGTTCGTCCCCGGCGGGCGCGGCCGTCATCCGGCTCGATACCGGGCAGCGGATCGGGAAGACGCCGCTCCGCGTGAACGTCGCGGGCAAGGAGGCCGTGGTCTGGATCCAGATGGCGCTCGACGGATACCAGCCGGTGAAGTTCGCGGTCGATCTCCGCAGGGACAACGCCGCCAACGTCACGTTGCGTGCCAGCAAGAGCGCGAAGGGAACGCGGCGCTAGGCGACGGCACGGCCGGCGCGGACGCTTCACGGCCGACGGGATCGGGTCGGGCCGGAGATCCGGGCTACCGCAGCTCCGCAGGCGTGACGAACACCCGCACCGGCTTCAGCCCGGCGGGACACGGCGCGCAGAGCGCCACGAGCGAACCGCTCGCCCCGAGCGCTCGCAGGAGCTCGCCGGGCGGCGCCTCTCGACCGAGCACCTTTCCCTGTGCGAGCGCGCGCGCCTCGGCCACGTCGACCGTCACGGCCGGCAGGAAGCCGAGCGCCTCGGCGGGAGAGACGAGCCGGGCGCGGAGCGCCGACGGATCGCTGCGACCGAGCGCCTCCGCGGCCTCGAGCGAGATCGCCCCTGCGAGGCCGAACCCGCTCGCCTCGGTGCGCCGGAGGACCGCGAGGTGAGCGGGCACCCCCACGGCGGCGCCCAGATCCGCCGCCAGCGTCCGGACGTAGGTTCCCTTCCCGCAACGGACGGCGATCCGCGCCCGGACGAGGCCGTCCGGGGACGGAGAGTCGAGGGCGAGGAGGTCGAGGCGGTGGACGACGACCGGCCTCGGCGCGCGCTCCACCTCCTCGCCGGCACGGGCCGCCTCGTGCAGTCGGCGTCCGCCGACGCGCACGGCCGAGTACATCGGGGGCACCTGCGCGATCTCGCCCGTGAAGCGGGGGAGCACGGCGCGGATCGCGTCTGCCGTGAGGCCCGACGCGTCGCCGCGTGCGAGCACCTCGCCTTCCGCGTCCTCGGTCGAGGTCGCGGCGCCGAACGCGACCGTTCCCTCGTACGCCTTGTCGCCGCCGGCGAGCCACTGCTGGAGCTTCACCGCGTCGTCCACGCACACGGCGAGGACGCCGGTCGCGACAGGATCGAGCGTGCCGGCGTGGCCCGCCTTGTCTGCGGCGAGCGCGCGCCGCACGCGCTTCACGACCTCGAAGCTCGTCGGCCCCGCCGGCTTGTCGACGACGAGGACGCCCCCGTTCACGAGCCCCTCCGGCGCAGGCGGCTACTCGTCGTCGGTCGCGGGCGGCACCGACTGCGGCCCGGGCGCGACGAGATCAGAGCTCGCGGCGAAGCCGCGCTCATCACTCGGGGCCCCCTGGGGGGCGAGATCAGAGCTCGCGGCGAAGCCGCGCTCGTTGCTGGGGGCCCCCTGGGGGGCGAGATCAGAGCTCGCGGCGAAGCCGCGCTCGTTGCTGGGGGCCCCCTGGGGGGGCAGCTCGCCCTGGGTTCGCGCCTCCTTGAGGAGGCGCTCGATCCGGTCGCCGCGCTCGACCGAGGGGTCGTACACGAACCGGAGGTGGGGCGTGTGGCGGAGCTTGAGGTTCCGCGACACCTCGCGCTGCAGATAGGTCGCCGCCGCGCGCAGCCCTTCCAGGGTCCGCTCGCGCTCGTCCTTCTCGGCGTGAATGGAGAGGTAGACCGTGATCTCCTTCAGGTCGGGCGCCATCTTCGCGCCGGTCACGGTGATGAAGCCCGTGATGCGCGGGTCCTTGAGACCACGCGCGAGCACGGCTCCGAGCTCGTGCCGGAACTCCTCCGCGACGCGGGCCGGGCGGCTGTGGGTGCTCATGGGATGTCCCTCGATGCGCTCATCCTGGACCTGGACGTGGACGTGGACCTGGACCTGGACCAACCCGGACACGACGCGATCGGGCAGTCGATCACTTCGGCTCCTCCTCAGGATCCCAGCTCGCCTCGTACGCCGCCTCGTTCTGCGCCGCCTCCGCCTCGGCCTCCGCCAGCGTCCGCATCTGGCCGTGCCCGATGGCGTCGCCGTACGGGACGATCTCGATCTCGCGGCCGGTCACCTGGATCTGCCCCCCGTGCATCGACGCGATGAAGTCCGCCACCTTGTCGAGCGCCTCGTTGACGAACCCGTGGTCGTTGCCGACCGCGGCGACGCCCACGACGCTCTTCTGCCAGAGATCGTTCTCGGCGACCTCGGCGATCGAGACGTTGAACCTCGCCTTCACCCGATCGATCGCCGAGCGGAGCAGGTGCCGCTTCGACTTCAGCGACCCGGGATCGGGGAGGTGCAGCGTGAGGCGGAGCACGCCCACGAACATCGGTTCACCTCTCCCGTCCCCCCTAGTCCAGGGACGGCCGGATCTCCTCCAGCTCGTACACCTCGAGGATGTCGCCCGCCTTGACGTCGGCGAACCCGTCGATCCCGATGCCGCACTCGAGCCCGGTCGAGACCTCGCGGACGTCGTCCTTGACCCGCCTGAGCGAGCCGATCTTGCCGGTGTGGATCACCTTGCGCTCGCGCAGCACGCGCACGTGCGCGGACCGCTTCATGACGCCCTCGGTCACCGCCGAGCCGGCGATGGCGCCGATCTTCGGGATGTTGAAGAGCGCGCGGACCTCGGCCTTGCCGAGCGGCTTCTCCTTGATGATCGGCTCGAGCAGGCTCGCCATCTCCTCGCGGATCTTGTCGACCGCCTCGTAGATGATGTCGAACAGGAGGATCTTGACCCCCTGCTGGCTGGCGATCTGACTCGACCTTGGTCTCGGGCTTGGTGTTGAAGCCGACGATGATGGCCTTGCCGGCGGCGGCGGTGAGCACGTCGGACTCGGTGATGGCGCCCACGCCCGAGTTGAGGATCTTCACCCCGACCTTCTTCGTGGCCGCCTTCTCGAGCGCCTGGCTCACCGCCTCCGACGAGCCCTGGACGTCCGCCTTCACCACGACGTTGAGGGTCTTGCCGCCGCCGCTCTTCGCCTTCGCGAACAGGTCCTCCAGCGTCGCCCGCTTGGCGCTGCCGAGCTCCTTCTGGCGTGCCTTCTCGGCGCGGTGGGTGGCGACCTCCTTCGCGGACTTCTCGTCCTCGACGACGTTGAACTCGTCGCCCGCGACCGGCACGCCGGAGAGGCCGAGGACCTCGACCGGATACCCGGGGCCGACGTCGTCCACCAGCTCGCCGCGCTCGTTCATCATGGCGCGGACGCGGCCGTAGTCGGTACCGGTCACGAGCGCATCGCCGACGCGGAGCGTGCCCTCCTCGACGAGCACCGTCGCGACCGGGCCGCGCCCCTTCTCGAGCTTCGCCTCGATGACGCGCGCCGGAGGCGAGCGCCTCGGGGTTGGCCTTGAGCTCGAGGACCTCCGACTGGAGGGCGATGTACTCGAGCAGCTCGGGGATGCCCTGCTTCGTGCGGGCCGACACGGGCACCATGATGGTCGTGCCGCCCCACCGCTCGGACACGAGCTCGTACTCGGTGAGCTGCTGCATCACCCGCTCGGGTGCGGCGTTCGGCTTGTCGATCTTGTTGATGGCGACGAGGATCGTGACGCCCGCGGCCTTCGCCGCCTTGATCGACTCGATGGTCTGCGGCATGACGCCGTCGTCGGCCGCCACGACGAGGACGACGAGGTCCGTCACCTGCGCGCCGCGCTGGCGCATCGCGGTGAAGGCCTCGTGACCCGGTGTGTCGAGGAAGGTGATCGGCCCCTGCGGCGTGTTCACCGAGTACGCGCCGATGTGCTGGGTGATCCCGCCCGCCTCGCCGGCGGCGACGTCGGCCGCGCGGATGGCGTCGAGGAGCGAGGTCTTCCCGTGGTCGACGTGCCCCATGACGGTCACGACCGGCGGACGGATGACGAGCTTCGACTCGTCCACCGCGACGTCGGGGATGTACTCCTCGACCTCGAAGCCCTTCTTCTCGACCGTGAAGCCGAACTCGGTGGCGAGGAACGCGGCGGTGTCGGCGTCGATCTGCTGGTTGATCGTCGCCATCTTGCCGCCCTGCATCAGCTTGCGGATGAGGTCCGCCGCCTTCACGCCCATCGACTGCGACAGCTCGGAGACCGAGATGGACTCCTCGATGCGGATGACCTTCTTGTGCTCGGCGCGCTCGGTGATCTGCGTCTTGGCTCCCTTCTTCGTGGCCTTCTTCTTCTTGCCGCGGATCGGGATGTACGCGCGATCGGAGATGACGGACTGGAGCAGCTCCTTGCCGGAGAGGTTCTTCGCAGCTTCCTCGGAAACCGGCCGGCCGGTGGTGCGGCCCCGCTTCTTGTCGCGCGATGACGTCGATGAACTCGCGGTCGCGGCCGAGCGAGCCGGGGACGACCTTCAGCTCGCGGACCTCGCCGAGCGCGCGCGGGCCGGGGGCGACCGGGTACGCGCTGCGCGACTGCGTGGGCGGGGTGACGCGGCGGACCGGGACGGTCGGGCGCGAGATGACGACGGCCTGCGTGGAGGTCGGCCGGACGGTGCGGGGATCCGGGCCTGGCGCCGCCGGCCTGGCCGGCGGGGCTCCGGCCGGCGCGGCGGCCATCGGCGCGGGCGCAGGTGCATGCGGAGCGGGAGTGGATGCGGCGGCGGGCGCCGCGGGTGGCGGTGGCGCCGGCGGTGCGGGCGGCGGCTGAGCGTGCTCTGCCGCCGGGGCGAGCGCATCCGCGGCCTCGGGAGCGGCGATCGGCTCTTCTGCCTCGACCGGCGCCGACTCGGCCTCCGCGGGGGCTTCAACTTCGGGCTCGGGGCTGAACGCCTGCGGCGGAGGGGTCGGCGCGGCGACCGGCGCCGGCTCGTGCGCCCGCTTGCGGACGACGAAGCCCGGGCCCGAAGGGCGCACGGGTGCCGGCTTCGGCTTCTTCTCGCCGACGATCCGCTCGAACGCGGACTGGGCCTGATCGTCCTCGAGCGAGGACGAATGGCTCTTCACGTCGTAGCCGAGCGCGTGGAGCTTCTCGACGAGCTCCTGGTTGGAGAGCTCGATGCCATGCTCCTTCAGCTGCTTGCCGAGCTCGTGGACCCGCTTCTTGGACATTGAGCCTTCTCCTAATCCTTACCGGCACTTCACGTCAACCCAGCGTGCAACACCGCGAGGTCGATCGCAGCGGTCGTATTCCGGAACGCGCGTGCGAAAGCCCGGCGCCTCGCCGCACGCTCGAGGCACCCGGCGGACGCGTGCAGCCACGCGCCCCGTCCGCCCTGTCTTCGCCGATCGATCACCACGCGCTCTCCCTCGATCCTGAACCGCACCAACTCGCCCGGGCTCGCCTTCGCACCGCAGCCGATGCAGGTGCGGATAGGGTTCGCCACCTAGGCGCCCGCCCCCTGGCCCGACGGTGCCTTGAGCCGTTCCGCGTCGAGCTCGGCGCGGAGCTTCGCCTCCTCCTCGAGGTAGACGCCGACGGCATGCTTGATCTGCCGCGCCTTCTTGATGCCCAGCCCGGAGGAGTCGGCGAGCTTCATCATGTCCGACTCGGCGTGGATCGCCTCGACGGTCGGGTAGCCGGCCACCTTGAGCTGCTCGATGGTCTTCTCGCCGACGCCACGGACGCGCGCGAGCCGCTCCTCCTGCGAGAGCTCGTCGGGGTGGCGCCGCGCCTCTGCGATCCGGGCCGCCTCGCGCTCCTGCTCGAGCTGCATCTCCTTCTCGGCATCGGTGATGGACTGATCGCGCGCCCGCTTCTGCAGGTCGGGGATCATGTCGATCGTGAAGCCGGGGAACTGCGTGAGCATCTCTGCGGCGGCGTTGGCGAGGTCCTGCGCCTTCCGGAACCCGTGCGAGTACAGCATCTCCTGCGTGTTCTCCGGGATGCCGATGGCGGTGAAGCTCTCGGTGGCGAACTCGCGCATCTCCTTCACGCGCGACTCGGAGTTGATGTCGAGCTTCCAGCCGGTGAGCTGGGAGGCGAGCCGGACGTTCTGCCCGCGACGACCGATCGCCAGCGAGAGCTGGTCGTCGGGCACGATGATCTCCATCGCCCGGTTCTGGTCGTCGAGGAGCACCCGCGACACCTCGGCGGGCGCCAGCGCGCTGCACACGAACCGCGCGGGATCCTCGTCCCACGGGACGATGTCGATCTTCTCGCCGCGGAGCTCCTGCACGACCGCCTGGACCCGGCTCCCCTTCATGCCGACGCAGGCGCCGACCGGGTCGACGTCGGAGTCCCGCGAGCTGACTGCGATCTTGGCGCGGCCGCCCGGCTCACGCGCCGCCGCCTCGATGACGACGACGCCCTCGGCGATCTCGGGCACCTCCATCTCGAACAGCCTCTTCAGGAGGTCCACGCACGCGCGGGAGAGGATGATCTGCGGTCCCTTCGACTCCCGGAGCACGTCCATCACGTAGGCCTGGATCCGATCGCCCGCGCGGTAGCTCTCGCGCGGCACCTGCTCGCGCACCGGGAGCACCGCCTCGGCCCGGCCGAGGTCCACGATGACGTTGCCGCGCTCGAAGCGGCGGACGATGCCGGTGATGACCTCGCCCTTGCGGTCCTTGTACTCGTTGTAGATGTTCTCGCGCTCGGCGTTGCGGGTACCCTGGATCATCACCTGCTTCGCGGTCTGCGCGGCGATCCGGCCGAACGAGCGGCGGAAGGTCTTGAGCTTCAGCAGGTCGCCCCACTGCTCGTCCTGCGCCTTCGCCTCCACCTCGTCTTCGGGCCGGTAGTAGATCGGGAAGTCGAGCTCGTCGCCGGGCTCCACCTCGATCCCCTTCTCGTGCGCGACCGAGACCGGGACCATGTTCACCGGGTCGGGCAGCGGCTGCTCAGGGGTCGGATCCGCCACGATCGTGAGGATCTGGAAGAGGTCGATCTGCCCCTTGTCCTCGTCGTAGCGGGCCTTCAGCGTCCGCTCCATCCCGAAGTGGCGGTTCGCGGCGCTCTTGATGGCCTCCTCCAGGATCTCGACCAGCTTCTGGCGGTCGATGCCCTTGTCCTTCGCCACCTGGTCGAGGATGAGGTTCAAGTTCACGTTCTGCTGCATGACTCAGTCCTTCCTGCGCAGGTCCGCCTCGACGTCGTACTCGAGGTGGGCCTTCGCGATCTGCGCGTGCGGGATGCGGTGCAGGACGCCGTCCACGTCCACGACGACGGCGCCATCCGAGAATCCCTGGAGCGTCCCGGTCCAGCTCTTCCGGCCGGGGGATCCGGGCGCGGTGCCGGCCACCGGCCCGAACGCGTTCACGTGAACGCGCTGCCCCGCGTACCGCGCGAAGTGCTCCGGCGTGCGGAGCGGCCGGTCGAGCCCCGGTGACGAGACCTCGAGATCGTACGCGGGCTCGATGAAGTCCTCGACGTCGAGGATGGGCTCGATCGTGCGTGAGACGAGCTGGCAATCATCGACGTTCACGCCGCCGGGCTTGTCGATGAACACGCGGAGCGTGAACCGGCCCCCGCCGCGCACCCACTCCACCTCGACGAGCTCGTACCCGTCGCGAACGAGGACGGGCTCGAGCGTGCGGCGCGCGCGCTCGACCACCGGCTCCTGTCCGATACCCGTCATCGACTCTTGACCCCGAAAAAGAAAAAAGTGGGCGCGACGGCGGCCCACTTTCGTAACCCGGTGATCCCGGGCGCGAAAATGTCGGCTGTAGGTAACAGAAGGGCCGATCGAAATCAAGGAACGCCGGAGGGCCGACCCCCCGGGCGGGCCCTCGGCGCCCGAGCCTCCCGGAAGCACACCCGATGTGCCGGGGCACCGGGCTCGCCGCGCTCGGGGGGCCCCGGCCCGGCCGGTCACGCCGGGAGGCGCAGCCCGAGCAGCCACTCGCGGTTCCCGGCCGGCCCCTCGATGGGCGACTCGGCGTCGCCCATCACCTCGAACCCGAGCTCCCGCGCCGCCGCCGCCACGCCCTCGAGCGCGGCGCGCCGCTTCGCGTCGTCCCGGACCACCCCGCCCTTGCCGACCTCGCCCTTCCCCACCTCGAACTGCGGCTTCACGAGGAGGACCGCGGCGCCACCCGGCTTCAGGATCTGCCTTCACCGCCGGGAGGACGAGCCGGAGCGAGATGAAGGAGAGGTCTCCCACCACGAGGTCGACCCGCTCGCCGAGCCGCTCCGCCGTGAGCAGGCGGGCGTTCTCCCGCTCGCGCACGACGACGCGCGGGTCGCCGCGGAGCTTCGGGTGGAGCTGCCCGTAGCCGACGTCCACCGCGTAGACCTTCGCCGCGCCGCGCTGGAGCAGCAGGTCGGTGAAGCCGCCGGTCGAGGCGCCGAGGTCGGCGCAGGTCTTCCCGCCGGGATCGACCGGGAAGACCTCGAGCGCCCTCTCCAGCTTGAGCGCGCCGCGGGAGACGTACTTCTGCGGCGCCGCGTCCTCCTTGATCCGGAGCGGCGCGGCCGCGTCGACGAGCGGCCCGGGCTTGTCGACGCGGGCCTCGCCGACGACCACCGCGCCGGCCATGACGAGCGCCTGCGCCTGGGTGCGCGACTCGGCCAGGCCGCGCTCGACGAGGAGCAGGTCGATGCGGACCTTCTTCGCGCCAACCGACCTGGTCGTGGCCCTGGACGTGGACGTGGTCCTCGACTTCGACCGAGCGAGTCGAGGTCCAGATCCAGGTCGAGGTCTAGGTCCACGACGAGGTCCAAGTCCACGTCCATGGCCGTAGGGCCATCAGGCAGCGCCTCTCGTCACCTGCGCCTGCGCGAGCTGGCGGCAGGCGCGCGCGATGCCGTCCGCGTCGATCCCGAGCTCGGCGCGCTGCTTCGCCTGGTCGCCGTGGGTGACGAACTCGTCCGGGAGGCCGAGCCGGCGCACCAGGATCCCGTCGGCGACGAGGCCGCGCCGCTCGAAGGCCTCGAGCAGGCGGAGCCGAAGCCGCCGGCCAGGCGTTCTCCTCCACGGTGACGACCCGGCCCGCCCGCACCGCCTCGCCGCCGACGAGCTCCTCGTCGAGCGGCTTCACGAAGCGCGCGTCGACGACCGGAGACGGCGAGGCCCGCGGCGGCCAGCGCCTCGGCCGCGGCGACGGCGGGGCCGCACGGTCGGCCGATCGCCACGACGCAGACGTCCGGCTTCCCGGCGCCGGCGCGCACGACCCGCCCCTTGCCGATCTCGAGCACCTCGGCGGCGGCTCGAGCGGCACGCCCACGCCCGCGCCGCGCGGGAAGCGGAAGCGCAGCCGGGCCGTCGTGCGCGAGCGCGGTGTGGAGCATGTGCCGCAGCTCGTTCTCGTCGGACGGCGCCATCACCACGAGGTTCGGGATGCAGCGCAGGTAGGAGAGGTCGAACGCTCCCTGGTGGGTCTTGCCGTCGGCGCCGACCAGCCCGCCGCGGTCGAGCGCGAAGGTGACCGGCAGGTTCTGGAGCGCCACGTCGTGGATGATCTGGTCGTAGGCCCGCTGCAGGAAGGTCGAGTAGATGGCCACCACCGGCCGGATCCCCTCGCAGGCCAGGCCGGCGGCGAAGGTGACGGCGTGCTGCTCGGCGATGCCGACGTCGTAGGTCCGCTCCGGGAAAGCGCTGCTTGCCTTGATGAGCCCGGTCCCCTCGAGCATGGCCGCGGTGATGGCGACGACCTTGTCGCTCGCGCTCCATCTCCTCGCAGAGCGCCTCGGCGAAGAGGTCGGTGTAGCCCTTGGCCGGCTTCTTCACCGGCTTGCCGGTGGCGACGTCGAAGAAGGAGAGGCCGTGGCCGCGGGTGGCCCGGTCGCCTCGGCCGGCTGGTAGCCCTTCCCCTTCTGCGTGATCACGTGGAGCAGGACCGGCTCGTCGAAGCTGGCGAGCTTCTGGAGGGTCTCGACCAGCCCGGACGACGTCGTGGCCGTCGACCGGCCCGACGTAGTGGAAGCCGAGCCCCTCGAAGAGGATGCCCGGCGTGACGAGCGCCTTGGTCGCGTCGATGCCGTGCCGGATGACCTCGATCGCCTCGGCGCCCTTCGGCAGCTTCGCGAGGAACTCCTTCACGCGCCTGGCGCCAGCGGTTGTAGGTGCGCGAGGCGAACTTCTTGGAGAACCACTCGGACAGCGCGCCGACGTTCGGCGAGATCGACATCTCGTTGTCGTTGAGGACGACGAGCAGTCGCGCTTCCGAGGTAGCCGGCCTGGTTGAGCCCCTCGAAGGCCACGCCGCCGGTCATGGCGCCGTCGCCGACGACCGCGACGACCTTGCCCGGCTCGCCGCGGAGGCGCTTCGCCTCGATCATGCCGAGCGCCGGCGAGATGGCGGTGGAGGCGTGGCCGACGCCGAAGGCGTCGTGCTCCGACTCGTGCGCGCTCCGGGAAGCCGGCGAGCCCGCCCCGGCTGCCGGATGGTGCGGAAGCGGTCGCGCCGGCCGGTCAGGAGCTTGTGGGCGTAGGCCTGGTGGCCGACGTCCCAGACGAGCTTGTCGCGCGGCGAGTCGAAGACGTAGTGGAGCGCGACGTTGAGCTCGACCGCGCCGAGCGAGGAGCCGAGGTGGCCGCCGTTGTTCGGCGCAGGTCTCGATGATCTCGTCGCGGATCTCCTCGCAGAGCGCGCGGCAGCTCCTCGACCGCGAGCTTCTTCAGGTCCGCGGGCGAGTCGATCCGGTCGAGCAGGCGGGCCATGCGATCTCCTCCTCACTTGCTCCGCGCGACGACGAACCGCGCGAGCGCACGGAGCGCCTCCGCGCGCGGCCGCCGAGCGGCGCCATGGCCGCGAGCGCCTCGTCGAGCAGCGCCTCGGCGCGGCGGCGCGCCTCCGGATGCCGAGGAGCGCCGGCAGCGTCGACTTGCCCGCGGCGGCGTCCTTGCCCGCGCGCTTCCCCAGCGTGGCGGTGTCGGCGGTCAGGTCGAGCAGGTCGTCGGCGATCTGGAAGGCGAGGCCGAGCTTCAGGCCCCGGGGTAGACGGCCTCGGCGGACGCCGCCCGCGGCGAGCGCGCCGCCCGCCACCGCGGCGGCGAGGAGCGCGCCGGTCTTGGTGCGCATCAGCTCCAGCACCTCGGCCTCCGCGAGCGCCGCCGCTCTCGCCCTCGATGTCGCGCGCCTGCCCCTCGACCATGAGGGTCGCGTTCGTCGGCGAGGAGCCGCGCGAGCGCGCCGGCGCGCGGCTCGTGCCCGGCGAGCAGGTGCTCGAAGGCGAGCGACTGCAGCGCCGTCGCCGACCAGGACCGCGGTCGCCTCGTCGAAGGCCTTGTGGACGGTGGGCCGTCCGCGGCGGAGGTCGTCGTCGTCCATGGCCGGGAGGTCGTCGTGGACGAGCGAGTAGGTGTGGATGCACTCCAGCGCCACCGCGAAGCGCATCGCCAGCGAGCCGTCCGAGGCGTCGCCGCCGTGGGCCTCGCAGGCGGCGAGGACCAGCGCCGGGCGGAGCCGCTTGCCGCCGCCGAGGAGGGCGTACCGGATCGCCTCGAGGAGCCGCGCCGGCCCCCTCCCGGCGCGTGCGTCGACGAGCGCGGCGAGCCTCGGCTCGACGCGCGCCGCGACCTCGCGGAGGTACTCCTCGACCGTGAACCCGGCTCCCAAGCGGCCATCTTCTAGCACAGCGGCGGTCGCCCGGCTCACCCCGGACGGTCACGCCGGCGCGGGAACCGCCCCGGCGCGCTCGTCGAGGATCTGCCGGATCCGAGCGACGAGCCGGTCCATGTCGAGAGGCTTCGGAAAGTAGTCCACCGCGCCCGCGTCGATGCCGGCGCGCTCGTCCTCGAGGCTCTTGCGCGCGGAGATGAAGATCACCGGGATGTCGCCGAAGGTCGGGTTCTTCTTGATCGCCCGGCACAGCTCGAAGCCGTCGATCCAGCTCATCATCACGTCGAGCAGGATCACGTCGGGCCGGTCCACGTGCATCGCCGAGATGAGCCGGAGGCCGTTCGCCGCCTGGCCGACGTCGAAACCCTCGAGCTCGAGCGCGAGCGTCAGCATCTCGCGCGTGTCGCGGTCGTCGTCGACGATGATGACCTTCGGCTTCTTCATGGGAGGGTCCGCCGGCACGTGGATCAGCTCCCCTTCCCGGCTTCGGGCTCGAACGGAACCGCCTCGTCCCCGCCGTCGACGCTGCGCACGAGCTGCTCGACCCGGCGCTCGGCATCGTCCAGCTTCCGCGACGCGTCTCGCGCGAGGCGGACCCCCTCCGCGAACTTCTCGATCGACTGCTCGAGGGTGAGCTGTCCCGACTCCAGCTCACCCACCACGCGCTCGAGCCGCGCGACGAGGGCGTCGTAAGACTCCGCTGCGGTCTGGGCGCCTCGCTCGTCAGGCTGGGTCAAGCGTCCTCCACGCAACTCGAGGTCTGACCACTTGTCTTAACGACGCCGCGAAAGGGGGTCAACGGCCGACCCTCCGGAGCCGGGGTCCCCCGACCCCCCGCTGGGCTCGGAGCGACCGGGCAACGGGTCCTCTCCCTGGTCGTTCGAGGTCACCCGCGCATCGATCCACCCCTCCGCGAGCGCGATGCGCAGCGCGTCATGCGGTGCGACGTCGGCGGAGCGGGCCACGAGCCGCCCGTCCCGGAGCACGAGGGCGAACCCACGCGAGAGGAGCTTCGCGACGTTCGCCGGCTCGAGCCGCGCCGAGAGCCGTTCGAGGCGGAGCGCCTCGCGCCGGAAGGTCACCGCCTGCCATGCGCCGAGCCTCCGGGTCGCGCTCTCCATCCGCAGGAGCACCTCGCGCACGCGCCTGCGGGGGTCCTGCCGGGCCAGGCGCGCGCGCAGCGCGTCCAGCCGCTGCCGGACGCCTCGCGGCGCCCGCGCTGCTCCTGCGGCGCGGTGAAGGAGATCGTCGATCCGGTGGCGGGCCCGGGACAGGACGTGCTTCGGGTCCGACAGCTCCGCCCGAAGCGCCCGGATCTCGCGCCGCCGCGCCTCGAGGGCGCCGACCACGGCCCGCTCCGCGCGCCCTCGCAGCGCGCCGAGGGACGCGGCGAGCTCGTCGCGGACCGGTGCGACGAGCTGGGCGGCGTGCGTCGGCGTCGCGGCGCGCACGTCGGCGACGAGGTCCGCGACGGTCACGTCCACCTCGTGCCCGACCGCCGAGACCACCGGGACCGGGCAGGCGGCGATGGCGCGGGCGAGCCGTTCGTCGTTGAACGCGGCGAGGTCCTCCTGCGAGCCGCCGCCACGGGTGACCACGACCACGTCGACACCGGCGCGGCACAGCCCGCGCACGGCCGACACGACCGTCGCCGCCGCTCCTTCTCCCTGCACGCGGCATGGGGCGACGAGGACGCGGATGGACGGGAACCGTGCGTGCAAGACACGCAGGAAGTCGCGGAGCGCGGCGCCGCTCGGGCTCGTCGCGACGCCGACGCGCCGGGGGAGGAACGGGAGCTTCCGCTTTCGGGCCGGATCGAGGAGGCCGTCCGCCTGGAGCCGCTCCTTCACCTGCTGCAGGAGGAGCGCCATCGCACCGGCGCCGCGCGGCTCGACCTCCTGCACGACGAGCTGGTACTTGCCGTGGGGCGGGTAGATCTCGACGAAGCCCCGCGCGAGCACCTCCTGCCCTTCGTCGAGCCGGAACCCGAGCCGCCGCGCCTGCGACGCCCACAGGACCGCGCCGATCACCGCCTCGTCGTCCTTGAGCGAGAAGTAGACGTGGCCGCTCGCCTGCCGGCGCAGGTTCGCCACCTCGCCCGCGACCCAGACGTTGCGGAACCTGGGCTCGACCGCGTTCCGGAGCGCGCGCGTCAGCTCTCCGACCGACAGCGGCCGCGGCAGCGCCCGCTCGAACAGATCGCCCGTCTGGCCGGAGGCCGGAGCGCGGCGGTCCGTCATGACCGCCTCCGGGGGGGCGAGCGGGCGGCGATGAGGATGCGCAGCAGGCGGTCCACGTCCGCCTGGGAGCGCAGCTTCCAGGGCGCGAGCGATGCCCCCTTCCCGACGTGGACGCCGAAGACGAGCGGAGCCCCGACCGCGAAGGCGTCCTCGTCGGTGACGTCGTCGCCCAGCACGACCGCCCCGTCGCAGCCCAGCCGCGCGACGAGCGTGCGGACCGCGTCACCCTTGGTCGGGAAATCGTGGGGGAGGACGTTCAGGACCTTCTTACCGGCGATGAGCCGGGTGCCCTCGAGCTGGTTCGCCGCCTCGTACACTGCCCGCTCCGCGCGCCGCCAGGCGCGCCCCAGTCCATAGTGAACCGCCAGCGTCGAGCGCTTGTCCTCGAAGTGCACCCCGTCGACCCCCCGGAGCTCCCGCTCGAGCCGCCGGCGCCAGCCCGCCACCTGGCGGAGCACCGCCGCCGGCACCGGGACGGGCCTCCCCAGCTCGAAGCCGTGGTTCCCCACGACGGTGGCGTCGATCGGGCCGAGAAACCGGGACGCGTCCTTCCACGAGCGCCCGGACACCACCGCGACCGGGTAGAGGCGGACCACCCGATGAAGAAGCGCCCGGGTGGGCGGGCGCATCGTCGCGCCGGACGGGATCTTCACGAGCGGCGCGAGCACCCCGTCGTAGTCGAAGGCGAGCAGGACGCGGCGGGGCGCCTCCCTCGAACCGACGAAGCGGAGGATCGCGGCGCGGTGGCGGGGATGGAGAAGGTCCTTCATGGCGCGCGCGGGTGCGGAACTGTAGCACCGCACGCTGCGCCGGTGCCCGTGTGTTTGGTGGCGGACGCACGTACAATCGCCGTGTGCGACGGATCCTCCTCGCCGAGGGCCACGCTCCCACGCGCGAGTTCGTCTCCCGAAGCCTCGCCGATGCGGGGTTCGACGTGATCGTCGCGCAGGACCCTGGACAGGCGTACGAGCGATATGCGTCGCACCGCCCCGTCGCGGTGGTGCTCGGCGCGGACTTCGGCGACGGTTCCGCGCTCGCCCAGCGGCTGCGGGACGCCGACCCCCGCGTGCTCCTCGTCGTCATCGACAAGGAGCACCTGGGGAAGGCGCGCGGCCTCCAGGCGGTCCTCCCGCTCAAGGCGAACGCCTACGTGGCGAATCCCACGCGCAAGGAGCTGGTCGAGAAGGTTCAGCACCTCGTCCACCAGAGCGCGGCGGCCACCGCGCCGCTCCGCGGCGTCGCGCTCGTCCTGTCGCGGGCGCCGCCGGCGCGCGGCGACGTCACGCCGGGCGCCGTCGCCCGGCTGCTGCACCAGCTCTGGCGCGCGCTGTCCGATGGGATCCTCGTCCTCGGCGACGGCGATACGGAGCGGCGGCTCTTCTTCCTGCGCGGGGTTCCGGTGGCGTGGCAGTCCGAAGACCCCGCAGACGGGCTCGTCGGCTGGCTCGCGGCGAACGGTCGGCTCGACCCGGCGCAGCAGGCGGCCGCGCTCGAGGGGATGGCGAGCGGGCTCTCCCCCGGCGCCGCCCTGATCGCCGCCGGCGTCCTCGAGCCGGGAGAGCCGCTCAAGGCCGCGCTGCGCGCGCACCTCAAGGCGATGGTGGTCCGTGCCGTCGCCGCGAAGGAGGGGCGGTGGCGGTTCCATCCGGGCGGGGAGCTGTCGTCGGAGGTGCACGCCGTCGAGGTGCTGCCGCTGCAGGCGATCCTCGAGGGAGCGCGCGCGGGGCTCCCGGCGAAGCACTTCGCCGACGCGCTCAAGGCCGCGATGGACGCGCATCCCGCGCGCACCGCCGAGTTCCAGCAGGTGCTCCCCGCCTGCGCGCTCGGCGCGCAGGACCTCCGGCTGGCGCTGTCGCTCGACGGGACCGGCACGACCCGGGCGTGGCTCGATGCGCGGGACCGGGAGCTCCAGCCGGCCCTCTCGCTCCTGTGGTTCCTCTCGCTCATCCAGGCGGTCGCGTTCCAGGACGAGCCCGCGGAGCTCGACGCCTACGCCAAGGCGCGGCCCCGCCGGAAGAAGCCGCTCCCGGCGGACCGGGCCGAGGCCCTCCGCCAGGCTGCGCTCCAGATCCTCCCCGGAACGTACTTCCACACGCTCGGCGTCGACATCGCCGCCGACACCGACGAGGTGGAGCGCGCCTATCGGGAGGTGGCGATCCGCTTCCACCCCGACGGGTTCGCGGAGTACGACGTGGGGGACCTCGAGGATCTCCTCGGGGCGGTGCAGGACAAGGTGACGGCGGCGTACCGCGTGCTCGCAAACGACGAGAAGCGGCGCGCGTACCTGGCGTTCCTCGCGCTGAAGATCGAGCTGCTCGGGATCCGCCGGCCGGGCCTCGACCTGGACGCGGAGATCGCGCTCAAGAAGGGCGAGCGCGCGCTGCTCGCGCGGCGGAACGCCGACGCCGTCCGGTCGCTGCGCGCCGCGGTCGATCGGAACCCCAAGGAGCCCGAGTACCAGGCGATGCTCGCGTTCGCGGAGCTGTTCGACCCGGTCCTGCCGCAGGCCGTCCGCGCGCAGGAGGCGAAGCGCGCCGCGCGGAAGGCGCTCGCCCTCGCGCCGGACCACCCGCGGGCGACGGCGGTGCTCGCGCTCGCCGACGAGGCGCTCGGGGCCACCGCCGAGGCGCGCAAGATCGTCCTTGGCGGACTCAAGGTCCACCCGGCGAGCACCGTGCTGAAGCGGGTGCTGCACCGGCTGAACACGCCGCGCGGCTGAGCCCGGTCCGAGCCTCGCCCGGTCTCGTCACGCCGCCGCGGGCTGCGCCGCGGCGCCCTTGCGGACCACGTCGGCCATCGCGGCCACGAAGTCGGGGCGCGTCCCGAGCGCCGGAACGCGCAGGAAGCCCCGCGCCCCGCCCTTCTCCGCCGCGGCCTTCGCCAGGATGTCCAGGTCGTAGAGGGTCTCGAGGTGCTCCGACACGAAGGCGATGGGGACCGCGACGATGACCTTGTCGCGCGCGTTCGCCTCGAGGAACTGGACCGTGTCCGGCCCGAGCCACTTCGTCGGTCCGACCCGGCTCTGGTAGGTGACCTGCATCGCGGTCACGCCCGCGCGGCGAGCCGTCTCGCGCGCCGAGTGCTCGATGTAGCCCGGGTACGGGTCGCCTCTCCTCACCTGGCTGAGGGGCAGGCCGTGTGCGCTGAACACGACGAGGATCCGATCGAGGTCGCTCGGCGGGACGCGGGCGATGGTGTCGCGGAGCGCCGCCGCGGACGCGTCGAGGTAGCCCTCGTGGTCGTGCCAGGTGCAGATCTCCGCGAGCGGGCGTTCCTTCGGCCAGAGGCGCCTGAGCTCGAGCAGCGAGGACCGCGTCGTCGCGTTCGCGTACTGCGGGTACAGGGGGAACGCCACTGCGCGGTCGGCGCCAGCGGCGAGCGCCTCGCGGACGCCCTCCTCGGTGTTCGGGTGGCCGCAGCGCATGGCGAGATGGCACGACCACCCCGGCCCGAGCGCCGCCTGGACCGCGCGCGCCTGCGCCTCGGTCCCCTCCACGATGGGCGATCTCCCCCCGATGAGCGCGTACTTCTCCGCCGACGAGGGCGCCCGCGTCTTCGAGATGATCTTCGCGATGAGGGGGCGGAGCGGGCCGAACGGCGCGGTGACCACCAGCGGGTCGGAGAACAGCTCGTACAGGTACGGCTCGACCTCGTCGAGCGACCGCGGGCCTCCCAGGTTCATCAGAAACACTGCCGTGCGCGACATTCCGCTCACCCTGAGCGTAGCGTCCCGCGCAGCGGGACGCGGAGTCGAAGGGCGAGGTTCATGAGGAAGACGGCGCTGAGGGACATGGTTAGTGCTCCGACCCAGGCATGGTGCCTACTGCGAGCGCCGATACTCTCGCTGCGGCGGGCGGCCTCGTCGGTGCGCTGCTCGACGTAGCACAACTACGCCTGCGCTGCTCCCTCCTCGGGCGCCCGCCTCGCATCGGTCTCGGCGCTCTCGTCACGTCACCATGCCTGGGTCGGAGCACTACACGGTGCGTGAGAACTGCCTCTTCGCGCCTTCCTTCTTGAGATACGCGTCGAAGAGCATCGCCACGTTCCGGACGAGGAGCTGCCCGAGCGGCGTCACCCGGAGGAGCGTTCCGTCGAACGTGACGAGCCCGTCGTCCTGCAGCTCCTTCACGCCCGCCCGGAGGTTCTCCTCGATCGCGGAGCGCGCCGCCGCGCCGAACTTCTGCGCGACCTCGCCGAGATCGAGCCGCAGCAGGCACATGACCCGGTTGATCACGAACCGGCGCATGACGTCGTCGTCGCTCATCGACGCGCCGCGCTCGACGGGGATCACGCCCGCGGTCACCTTGTCGCCCCACTCCTTCAGCTTGTGGACGTTCTGGGCGTACGCCCCGCCGATGTCCGAGATGGAGGTCATCCCGAACGCGACCGTGTCCGGCGCCGGACGGATCGTGTAGCCCTGGAAGTTGCGGTAGAGATAGCCCGCGTCCTGGGCGTGGGCGAGCTCGTCGGACTCGAGCGCGAAGTGGTCGAGGCCGATGAGCCGGTACCCGGCCTTCGTGAACGCCTCGACCGCCCCCAGGAACAGCTCCACCCGCTGCTCGGTCTTCGGGAGCGCCTCCTGCGGCAGGAGCCGCTGGTGCGGCTTCGACCAGGGCACGTACGCGAACCCGAACACGGCGAGCCGATCCGGGTGGATCGCGATGATCCGCTCGAGCGTGTTCTGCCAGGTCTCGGGCGTCTGGTAGGGCAGCCCGTAGATCAGGTCGAGGTTCACGCCGTGGAAGCCGTTGTCGCGGGCCGCCTGGACGAGGTCCGCGGTCTCCTTCTCGCCCTGGATCCGGCCGACCACCTCCTGCACCTTCGCGTCGAAGTCCTGGACCCCCATCGAGATCCGGTTGAAGCCGAGCTTCGCGAGCGTCTCGATCTGCGACTTCGTCGTGATGGCCGGGTCGATCTCGACCGCCTTCTCGACGTCCTTCGTGAACGCGAAGTGGCGCGCGAGGATCTCGTGGCAGCGCACGAGCTGCTTCTCGTCCAGGAAGGTCGGGGTGCCCCCGCCCCAGTGCAGCTGCGATGCCTGGCGGCGCTTGGGGAGCTTCGCCGCGACCAGGGCGACCTCCTGCTCGAGCACGTCGAGGTACGCGTCGGCGCGCGTGCGGTCGTGCGTCGCCACCACGTTGCACCCGCAGAAGCGGCACATCTCCCGGCAGAACGGGAGGTGCACGTAGATCGAGAGCGGCGCCGGCTGATCATCGGCGCGCGCGAGGTGCGACGCGTACGCGTCCGGTCCGAACGATTCCTTGAACTCGGGCGCGGTCGGATAGCTCGTGTAGCGCGGCCCGGGCCGGTCGTACTTCTTGATGAGCTCCCAGGACGGGATCTGGATCACGCGGGCCTCATTTCCAGGTGAAGGCGTGGACCGCGTCCACGACCGCCTTCACGTTCTCCGTCGGCGTGGGCGGCTGGAGGCCGTGGCCGAGGTTGAAGATGTAACCCGGCTTCGGCCCGGCCGCCTGCACGATCCGGCGGGCGCGCTCGACCGCGACCTCCTTCGGTCCGAGGAGCACGGTCGAGTCGAGGTTCCCCTGCACGGCGACGTCGGGCAGCCGCGCCCGCGCGTCCTCGATCGGCATGCGCCAGTCGATGGAGACCACGTCGAACCCGAGCCCGGCGATCCGCTCGAGGTGCCCGCCCATCCCGGTGCCGAAGAAGATGACCGGCACCCCCGCCTTCCGCACCGCCTCGGCGATCCGGGCGAGGTACGGGAAGCTGAACTCCTCGAGGTCGTAGCGGTCGAGCTCGCCGAGCCAGCTCTCGAAGATCTGCGCCGCCTCGGCGCCGGCCGCGATCTGCTCCTCGATCTGGACGATCGCCGCGCGCGTCAGCTTCTCGAAGAGCGCGTGGGCGGTCTTCGGCTCCGCGTAGAGCATCATCTTGAGGCGGGTGAACCCCTGGCTCCCGCCCTCGACCGCGTAGCTCGCGACCGTGAACGGCCCGCCCACGAAGCCGATCAGGGGGACCCGGCCTGCGAGCGCGGTCCGGATGCTCCGGATGCCGGCGAGGACGTAGGGCAGGTCCTTCCGCGGATCCGGGACCCTGAGCGCGTCGACGTCGGCGCGGGTGCGGACGGGGTTCGCGATCTTGGGGCCGCCGTCGCCCTTGCCCTTCTCGCCCTTCTCGAACGACAGGTCGAGGCCCATCGCCGGGAGGTGTACGAGGATGTCCGAGAACAGGATCGCGGCGTCGAAGCCGAACTCGTCGATGGGCGCGGCGGTCACCTGGGCGATCAGCTCGGGCGACCGGCACAGCTCGAGGAAGCCGACCTTCTCGCGTACGGCGCGGTAGGACGGCTGGTACCGGCCGGCCTGGCGCATCATCCAGACGGGGAGACGGTCGACGGGCTGCCTGCGGCACGCTGCGATGAATCGGTGGGTCATGGGGGGTGGCATCTTAGCGCGGGTTCGGCGCGATCTGAATCCTGGGCGTGGACCTGGACCTGGACGTGGACGTGGACCTCGACGGATCAGCGCCGCAGCTGCGCGCCCAGCACCAGCGCGGCGAACCCGAGCATCCCCGCCCCCCAGCCCAGGAGCACGAGCCCCGCGCCGATCGCCGCTGCCCCGGTGACGGTCTTCCCCTGGACGACCGCCGACCGCCTGCGGATCGTCGCGAACCCCTTCACCGCGACGAAGAGGCCCGGAACGGCGAGGAGCGCAGCCGCGAGCAGGAGGAGGGCGCGCGCCACGTCACGCTCCGGGGGCGAGGAGCGCCGCGACCGCGGCCGCGGCGGTGACGCCGGCGATGCGGACGCGCTTGCGGCGACCGGTCTCGCCCGCGAGGAGCGCGACGTCGGCGCGCTTCACGCGCAGGGCGTCCGCGAGGAACGCGAGGAGGGCGGCGTTGGCCTCTCCGTCCACCGGCGGCGCCGCGAGCTGGATCTTGAGGCGGCCGTCGTGCTCGCCGACCACCCGCGACCGTGACGATCGGGGCTGCACGAGCAGCTCGAGCACCGCGCCGCCCGCCCCTTCCCGAGCGAAGCTCATCGCACCCCCAGCAGCACGATCTTCCCCTTGTCGGCCTTCTCCACCATCCGGTCGAGGTCCATCACGAGCGTGGCCCCCGCCTCCACGGCGAGGACCCGCCCTCCCGAGTCGCGCAGGGCGTCGAGCGTGTCCGGGCCCACCGCGGGCAGGTCGAAGCGGCGGTCCTGCCCGGGCTTCACCGCCTTGACGACGACGAAGCCGCCGCTCTTGGCGAGCTCGCCGCCCCGGCGGACGCACGCGTCCGTCCCCTCGAGCGCCTCGACCGCGAGCGCCACCCGGTCCTTCACGACCACCGTCTGCCCGAGGTCGAGGCGGCCAATCCCGCGCGCGAGCTCGAGCCCGTAGCGCGCGTCGGCGAGCTCGTCGTCGGTCGGCGTGTGGCGGCCGAGGACGCCCTCGGGCGCGAGGCGATCGCCGAGGAACGGCGTCGCGTCGGTGATGGGCACCCCCTCCTCGTCGAGGAAGCGGGCGAAGGCGCGGAGGAGGTTGTCGTCGGAGCGGATCGCCACGCGGGCGAGGACCCTGAGCCCGGTGACGTCGAGCATCGCATCGGCGAAGAACCGCTTCTTCGTGATGGCGCCCGAGCATCACGGACTGGGTGGCGCCGCCCGCCTTGAGCGCCTCGAGGATGTGCCCGATCTGGCCGAGCTTCACCCAGGTGATGGCGTCCACGCGCTCCGCGAGGGCGGGGTCGGTCTCGTTGCGGTGCGCGACCGCGACGACGCGGTGCCCCGCGCGCCGGGCGCTCTCCGCGAACAGGAGCGGGAAGCGTCCGCCCCCCGCGATGAGCCCGATGGTCGACATCCCGCCGCCGTCCTACCGCGTGATCCCGCGCTGCGACGCCTTCACGAAAGCGAGGAAGTGCGCGATCTCGGCGTGCGATCCGAGCTCCTGCTCGAGCTGGGCGAGCGCCTCGGCGAGGCCGAGGTTCGAGCGGAACACGATCTTGTACGCCTGCTTCACGCGCCCGATCTGCTCCTCGGTCATCCCCGCGCGCTGCATGCCCGACGACGTTCAGGCCGGCCAGCTCGGCGCGGGGCCCGCCGCGGTGCAGTAGGGGGGCACGTCCATCGCGACCCCGGTGAGGCCGGAGACGAACGCGAGTCGCCCGATGCGGCAGAACTGGTGAGCGGCGGCGAGGCCGCTCATGTGGACGTGGTCCTCGAGGACGACGTGCCCGGCGAGCGCCACCGAGTTGGCGATGATGGCGCCGTCGCCGATGCTGGCAGTCGTGGCCGACGTGGCTGTACGCCATGAAGAGGCAGCCGTCGCCGATGGTCGTGACGCCGCCGCCCTGGACCGTGCCGAGGTTGACGGTGACGCACTCGCGGAAGGTGTTCCGGTCGCCGACGACGAGCGCGGTGGGCTCGCCGCGGTACTTGAGATCCTGGGGGATCTCGCCCGAGGACGGCGTGAGGGAAGACGCGGTTCGCCTCGCCGAGCGTCGTGCGGCCGGTGACGACCGCGTGCGCCGCGACGACGGTGCGCGCCCCGAGCTTCACGTGCGGGCCGACGACGGCGTACGGTCCGATGTCGCAGGTCGGATCGACCTGCGCGCCGGGCTCGATCGACGGCGGTGGGGTGGATGGCCATCGCGCGCTCCTTCTAGGCGTCCTTCGGGTCCGACCAGCATCGCCATGAACTCGGCCTCGGCGACGAGCTGCCCGTCCACGATCGCGGTCCCTTGCTCCTTCCAGACCGGACCCTTCTGCTTCGTCACCTCGACGTGGAGCTCCAGCCGGTCGCCCGGCACCACCGGGCGGCGGAACCGCGCGCGCGTCGATGCCCATGAGGAAGGTGAGCTTCCCGGCCTCGCCGGGCCCCAGCGACATCATCGCGAGGAGCGCGGCGGCCTGCGCGAGCGACTCGAGGATGAGGACGCCCGGCATCACCGGCTTCCCGGGGAAGTGGCCGGCGAAGAAGGGCTCGTTCATCGTCACGCTCTTCCAGGCGACGATCTTCTTCGAGCGGCTCGAAGGCGACGACGCGGTCGACGAGCAGGAACGGCGGGCGGTGGGGGAGCAGCTTCTGGATGCCGTCGACGTCCAGGATCGGTTTCGGCGGCGCGACGGGGTGCTCTGCGGTCATGGTTCCTTCTTCTCCTCTCGGCGCGGAGCCGGTCGACCTCGCTGCGCAGCTCGCGGAGCTCGCGGCGCATCTCGGTGAGGCGGTTGAACACCGCCGAGTTCCTCGCCCACTGCACGTCGGGGGTCGCGGGCGAGCCGGCCACGCGGCCGCCCGGCTCGACGTCGCTGGCCGACGCCCGCCTGCGCCGCGATCGTCGGCGCGGTCGCCGATGGTGATGTGACCGACGATGCCGGCCTGGCCCCAGACGACGACGCCCATCCCGAGCTTCGTCGAGCCGGCGATCCCGACCTGGGACGGCGATGATGCAGAGCGGCCCGACCTCGACGTTGTGGGCGATCTGCACGAGGTTGTCGATCTTCGCGCCGCGACCGATCCGCGTGGTCCCGAGGGTGGCGCGGTCCACGCAGGTGTTGGCGCCGATCTCGACGTCGTCCTCGACCACCACGTTCCCGACCTGCGGGACCTTGAAGTGGCGCGGCCCCTGCCCCTCGCCCTCCAGGTCGAACGCGAAGCCGAAGCCGTCCGAGCCGATCGACGCAGCCCGGCTGCAGGATCGACGCGGTCGCCGACGACGCACCGCTCGCGGATCACCACGTTCTGGTACACGAGGCAGTCCTCGCCGACCCGCGCGTCCTCGCCGATCTGCGCGCCCGGGAAGACGATGGTCCGCGCGCCGACCGCGGCACTCGGGCCGACGCTCGCGAGCGGCATCACCTGCGCGCTCGGGTGGACGCGCGCGCTCGGGTGCACCACGGCGTCCGGCGAGACCTCGGGCAGCGCCTCGCGCGGCGGATGGAACAAGGTCGAGATCTTCGCGAACGCGAGGTACGCGTTGCGAACCTTCAGCACGGTCCGCCCCGGCGCGACGTCCGCGTCCGGCTCGACGACGACCGCGCCCGCGCGCGAGGCCTCGAAGGCGCGGCGGTACTTCTTGTTCGAGAAGAACGAGACATCGGCGGGGCCCGCCTCCTCGAGCGGCGCGACGCCGTCGAGGGAAAGGGCGCCGTCGCCCTGGACTTCGCCGCCCACCTGGGCGGCGAGCTCGGCCAGCGTGAACGAGGCCACGGCGGCGTCCCCTACTTCTTCGGCGCGCCCGCCGCGGGAGCGGCGGCCTTCGCGTCCTGCTTCTTGTCCGTCTTCTTCGCGTCCGCCTTCCTCGCCGCGCCGCCCGATCCCGAGGGATGGCGGGCGTTGTACTTGCGGATCAGCTCGTTCGTCACGTCGAGCGACGCCGGGGCGTAGACGACCCCGGCGCCCTTCTCGAGGACGACGGTGAACCCGTCCGCCTCGGCGATCTCCTGAACGATGACGGCCATCCGGTCGAAGATGCCCTTCGTCGCCTCGCGCTCGCGCTCGGAGAGGTCCTTCTGGAGCTGGACGAAGAGCCCCTGCAGCTCGCGCGCGCGCCGGTCGAGATCCGCCGCCTTCTCCTTCTTCGCGGAGTCGGACATCACCACCGCCTGCTTCTCCAGGTCTCCCTGGAGCTTGTCGAACTCGGCCTTCTTCGCGTCGAGGTGCTTCTGCTTGTCGTCGAAGTCCTTCTTGAGGAGCGCCTTCGCCGCCTTGCCCTCGTCCACCTCGTTCAGGGCGCGCTGCAGATCGACGATGCCGAGCTTCTGCTCCGCGCGGACGAGCGCCGGGGCGAGGGCGAGGGCGAGCCCGAGGAGGAGGGGCGTTCGGAGGGTGGTTCGCATGGTCGTTCCTTCGTTTCGGGATCCTAGAAGAAGCTGCCGATCGTGAACTGGAAGTCGAGCGGCCGGTCGATGCTCTCGCCCGTGAGCGGGTCCTTGCGACGGTCGAGCGGGAACCCCCACTCGAACCGGAGGGGGCCGATGGGGCTGAACCAGCGCAGGCCGAAGCCGACAGACTTGTACAGCGAAAGCGAGACCGCCGGGTCCGAGTACTGGCCCCGCGCGAACGCGTTCCCGAAGTCGGAGAAGAACACCCACCGGATGCCCGCCTCCGGGACGAGCGGGAACTCGAGCTCGAAGTTGACGATCGCCTGCTTGTCGCCCCCGACGACGACCTCCTGGGTGGCGAAGTCTCCGCTGCCGAGCGTCGTCGCGTGCTGTTCCCGTGGCGCGATCGAGAGGTAGCGGTAGCCGCGGACGGAGTTGATGCCGCCGACATAGAAGAGCTCGGAGATCGGCACGCGGTGGTTCGCGTCCCAGTCGCGGATGAGCCCGAGGGTCACCTTCGCGCGCACGACGATCCCGCGAAAGAGCGGATGGTAGTAGCGCGCGTCGAGCGCGTAGCGGCTGAACAGGTTCACCTGCTGCCCGAAGAGGGCCGAGGGGGCGAGCGCCGGCGGCGCGACCTCGCCCGACGCGGAGAGGAAGTAGCCGGCGGTCGGGAAGAGCCGGTTGTCGCGCTTGTCCATCTGGAGGGAGAGCCGTGCCGAGCTCGTCGTCCCGGAGCGGAGCTGGCTCTGCACCGTCGTGCTGATCCCGGTGGCGGTGACGTCCACCCGCTCGTTCGTGTAGGTCGCGAACAGCCGGATGTCCTCGAGCCGGCGCGCGAACGACCACCACCGCACCAGCCCGGAGAGCTCGTATCCCCACGTGAGCGAGCCGCCCGTCGACTTGCGGGTGAACGTCGTGTAGATGCCCTCGGTCCGGTAGAGATCGAACGCGAAGGTCCAGCGCGTGTCGAGGAACGCCGGGTCCACGAACTGGATCTGGTACAGCTGCCGGATCTTGGACCACTGGATCTGCAGCGAGAGGGTCTGACCCCACCCGAAGAAGTTCTGCTGCGAGATCTGGCCGGTGAGGATGAAGTTCTCGTACGAGGAGAAGCCCGCGCCGATCTGGAACGTGCCGGTGGGGCGCTCCTTCACCTCCACCGTCGCGACGATCTTGTCGTCGCTGCTCCCGGGCTTGGTCGTGATCTCGGCCGTCTCGAAGAACCCGAGCGCCGTGACGCGCTGCTTCGAGGTGCGCATCCCCGTGCCGCTGAACCGCTCGCCCTCGTAGATGCGAAGCTCGCGGCGGATCACCTTGTCGCGCGTCTTCTCGTTCCCGACGATCTCGATCCGCTCGAAGTTCACGATCTTGCCGGGCTGAACGTCGAAGGTCAGGTCGACGATCCGCTTCTGCGGATCGGTCGCGGTGAGCGGCGTGACGTTCGCGTAGGCGTGGCCGAGATCCTTGTACACGTCGCCCATCGCGAACAGGTCCGCCGCCACGTTGGAGCGCGAGAAGATCTCCCCGGTCCGCGTGCGGAGCAGCTTGCGGAGCCTGGGCTCCTGATCGAGGAGCTGGCCCTCGAACGCGAGCTTACCGATGGTGTACTGCTCGCCCTCCTCGATCGGAATGGTGATGAAGATGAGGCGCTTGTCGGGCGAGAGCGCGACGGCCGGGGTGCCCACCTTCACGGTCACGTAGCCGCGGTCGAGATAGAGCGCCTGCAGCGCCTGGAGATCGCGCTGGAGCGCCTCCTCGCGGTAGGTCCCCGCGTCCGACATGAAGGACAGCAGCCCGCCTTCACGCGTCTGCATCACCTTGTGGAGGTCGTCGGTGGAGATGTTCGCGTTCCCGATGAAGCGGACCTCCTTCACCTGGACCTTCGCGTGCTCGTTCACCACGAAGACGACATCCACCTGGTTGTCGGGGCGGTCCTCCACGCGCGAGGTGACCTCCGCGAGGTAGTACCCCTTCTCGACGTACTTCTCCTGGATCTTCTTCACGTCCTTCTGGACGGCGGTCGGGTCGAGGAGCTGTCCCGGCTTGAGCGCCACCGTCTCCTCGATGTCCTTCTTCGACAGCTCCTCGTTCCCGGTCACGCGCCACTCGCGGATGGCGGGGCGCTCCACCACGCGGTACACGAGCACCGGCGCGTCGGGCGATCCCTCGCGCTCGACCGTCACGTCCGAGAAGAACCCGAGCTTCATGAGGGCGCGGACGTCGGCCTGGACCTTCTTGGCGTCGTAGACCGCGCCCGTGCGCTGGGTGATCGCGTTGCGGATCGCCTCGGGCTCGACGCGCCGGTTGCCCTCGATCCGGACGTCCTGGATCGTGGCCTGGGCGAGCGCGGAGCCGGGGGCGCCCGCGAGGAAGAGCGCCGCGAGGAGACCCAGGGCGCTGGACGGGAGGCGCGTCACGGAGCGGGGGAATCTAGACCGAGGGGCGGAAAAGCTCAATCGCTAGCGGTGGCCGGGGACGCGTCGTGAGCCGGGACCTACATCAAGCGAGCCGGCCCTCGACGAGGCGGAGCCGGCGCGGGAGCGCCTGCGCGAGCCGTTCGTTGTGGGTGACGACGACGGCGGTGATGCGGAGCGCCCGGTTCAGCTCGAGGAGCAGCGTGTGGATCCCGTCGGCGGTCTGCGGGTCGAGGTTTCCGGTCGGCTCGTCGGCGAGGAGCAGGCGCGGCGACAGGCACAGGGCGCGGGCCAGCGCGACGCGCTGCTGCTCGCCGCCGGAGAGCTCCCCGGGGCGGTGCTCCATCCGGTCGCCGAGCCCGACGCGCTCCAGCATCTCCGCCGCGCGGCGCCGCGCGTCGGTCCGCGGCACGCGCCGGATGAGCGCCGGCATCATCGCGTTCTCGATCGCGGTGAACTCCGGCAGCAGGTGATGGCTCTGGAACACGAACCCGATCGTCTCGTTCCGGAACGACGCGAGCCCCTCCTCGCCCCGCTCGAAGACGTCCTCGCCGTCGAAGAGGACGCGGCCGCGGGTCGGGACGTCGAGCGTGCCGACGAGGTGGAGGAAGGTGCTCTTCCCCGCGCCGGACGGGCCGGTGAGCGCGACGAGCTCGCCCTCGCGCGATCTCGAGGTCGATCCCGCGCAGCACCTCGAGCCGCCGGTCGGCCATGAGGTAGGTCTTGGCGAGCCCCTCGATGCGGACGAACGCGCGCGCCACGGTCATGTTCTCACTCCGCCCTCAGGCCGTCCACGGGGCGGAGTCGGGCCGCCTTCGTGGCCGGGTAGATCGTGGCGAGGAACGAGAGGAGCAGCGCGCCCAGGGCGGCGAACCCGAACTGCGCCGGCGTCGATGAGCACCGGGAGGTTCGAGATGTAGTAGACCTCGGGATCGAGCGGGATTCCGACGCGGTCGATGAGCAGGCAGGTCCCGTAGCCGAGGATCAGGCCGAAGGCGGTGCCCGATGGCGCCGATGATCGACCCCCTCGGCGACGAAGATCTTCATGATCGCACGGGACCCCCGCGCCCATCGACTTGAGGACGGCGATCTCCTGCGTCTTCTCGAGCACGAGCATGATGAGCGTCGCGACGATGATGAAGCTCGCGACGAGCACGATGAACCCGAGGATCACCGCCATCACCACCTTCTCCATCTGAAGCGCGGAGAAGAGGCTGCGGTTGAGCTCGCCCCAGTCCTTCGCCCGGAATGGCCAGCCGCCGAGCGCGAAGACGACCCGCCCCATGACCGAGCGGGCGGCGTCGACGTCGGCGACCTTGAGCTCGAGGCCGGTGACCGTGTCGCCCGAGCCGAAGAAGCGCTGCGCCTCGGCGAGCTCCATGTACGCGAACTTCGAGTCGTACTCGTACATGCCGCTGTAGAAGATGGCGGCGACGCGGAACGGCCGGCTCTTCGGCTGGGGTCCGGCGGGGCCGAGGTCGCCGAACGGCGAGACGACGTTCACCTGATCGCCGACGAACACGCGGAGCGACCGGGCCAGCTCGCGCCCGACGACGATGCCCGGGAGCGTGCGATCCGTCCGGCCCGGCGCGACCGCCCTCGGCCCCTCGGGATCGCGGGTGGTCCTCGGGATCTTCTCGGGCGCGTCCAGCCAGCGCAGGTCGCCGTCCTCGACGTTCCGCGGGAGGTCGGTGACGGAGCCGATCGTCCGCGTGTCGATCCCCTTCAGGATCGCGCCGGTGAGGTTCTGGCCGGCCGAGAGCATCACCTCGTTGTAGAGGAACGGGGTCGCGCCGGCGACGCCCGACACCCCGAGCACCTTCTCCCGAATGCCGCGCCAGTCGTCGAAGGCGTCCTGGCCATACGTCAGCACCATCCCGTGCGCGTTGTGGCCGAGGATCTTGTGCTTCAGATCCGCCTCGAACCCGCTCATCACCGAGAGCACGACGGTGAGCGCCCACACGCCGATCGCGACGCCGCCGATCGAGATGAGCGTCATGAGCAGCGTGGCCGGCATGCGAGCCCGCCGGAACAGCTCGCCGCGCCGGTAGGCGCGCCGCTCCTTCGCGTCGCGGACGAGGGACCACCCGAGCGCGACCAAGAGCCCGGGGACGAGGCCGGTGACGACGATCCCGAAGAGCGCCGCGATCGTGCGTGCCTCGAGCCGCAGGTGGCTGCGTGCGACGAACAGCTCGTACGACAGGGACGGATCGAGGCGGCCCATGCCGGTGGCGAGGTAGGCGAGCGTCGAGCCCGAGAACACCGCCGTCGCGGCGAGGAAGCCCGCGCCGAGCAGGCCGAGGACGACGACGAGCGTGCCCTGCGACTCGAGCGGCTGGAGCGCGGCCGATCGCACGCAGGGCGGGGAGCGCCGCCACGACCGCGACGAGCGCTGCCCACAGGAGGGACGCGGCGGCGACCTCGTAGAAGGCGAGCCGGCGCGCCACGACCGCGGCCGCCGCGCCGAGCGCTCCGGCGAACGCCGCCCCGGAGGCGGCCGCGAGGGCGACGGCGAGCCGGCCCGGGAGCGCGAGGCGATCGCCGAACAGCGAAGCCGCGAGCGGCGCGACGACCGTCGCGCCGAGCACCCCCACGATCACGAGGACGAACGCGGCCACGGAGAACACGGGCGGCGAGGGATGCCCGCCGGCGGGCAGGGCGGCGCTCGCCGGCTCGGCCGGCGCCGGCGTCGAGGTCCCCCTCGACTCCGCGCCGCCTGCGGCGGCGCTACGCTCAGGGTGAGCGGGCGGGGGGGCCTCGGGCGCGGTCGGCGGGCGGTGCAGCCGTTCGCTCATGCGGGCGGTCAGCCCCTCGTCTTGAGCAGCGGGAACAGGATCACGTCGCGGATGGAGGGCGAGTCGGTGAGCAGCATGGTCACACGGTCGATCCCGATGCCTTCCCCGGCCGTGGGCGGCATCCCGTGCTCGAGGGCGCGCACGAAGTCCTCGTCGTACGGCATCGCCTCGGCGTCCCCGGCCGCGCGCGCCTTCACCTGCGCCTCGAAGCGGGCCCGCTGGTCGGCAGGGTCGTTCAGCTCGGAGAAGGCGTTCGCGACCTCCATGCCCGCCACGAACAGCTCGAAGCGGTCCACCAGGCGCGGATCGGCGTCGCGGCGGCGGGAGAGCGGTGAGGTCTCGAACGGCCAGTCCACGACGAAGCAGGGACGATCGCTCGGCAGGTGCGGCTCCCCGAACACCTCGAAGGCTGCTGCGAGCGCCTCGCCCGGCGTCCGCTTCGCCGCCTGCTCGAGCTTCCAGGCGTCCTCCGACTCGTTCTCGCGGGCTGCCGCGCGCGCGAGCGCCTCCTGCAGGCCGCGGCCAGCCAGCGCGTCCTCGACCGACAGGCCGAGCGCCCGCGCGCCCTCCCCGACGAGCGACACGCGGGGGAACGGCGGCGTGAGGTCGATCTTCCGTTCCTGGAACGTGATGATCGGCGACCCGGCGACCTCGACGGCGAGGGCGTGGAACAGCTCCTCCGTCAGCTTCATCAGGTCTTCGTGCGTCGCGTACGCCTGGTAGAACTCGATCGAGGTGAACTCCGGGTTGTGGCGCCGATCGATCCCCTCGTTCCTGAAGATGCGCCCGATCTCGTACACCCGGTCGAACCCGCCCACGACGAGCCGCTTCAGGTGGAGCTCCGTCGCGATGCGGAGCTTCAGGTCGATGTCGAGCGCGTTGTGGTGCGTCGCGAACGGGCGCGCAGCGGCGCCGCCTGCCTCCTCGGGCTTGTGCAGCGTCGGCGTCTCCACCTCGAGGAACCCGCGCTCGTCGAGGAAGCGGCGGATCGTCGAGACGATCCGGGTGCGCTTCCGGAACACCTCGCGCACGCCCGGGGTGACGACCATGTCGACGTACCGCTGCCGGTAGCGCTGCTCGACGTCGGTGAGCCCGTGCCACTTCTCGGGGAGCGGCCGCATCGACTTCGTGAGGATCGTGAAGGTCGTCGCCTCGACGGTGAGCTCGCCCGTCTTGGTGCGGGTGGCGGGCCCGTCCGCGGCGACGATGTCGCCGACGTCGAGGAGCTTGAAGATCTCGAACCCGCGCTCGCCGACCCGGTCCTTCTTCACCCAGACCTGGATCTCCGCGGAGCGGTCGCGCAGCTTCAGGAACGCGGCCTTTCCGAAGGAGCGGACCGCGAGCACGCGTCCCGCGACGGACCAGGTGCCCGGATCCTTCGCGATCTCCTCCGGGGGCGCGGCGCCGTACCGCGCGACGAGGTCGGCGGCGAGGTGACGTGGCGCGAAACCATTCCCGAACGGGTCCACGCCGAGCGCGCGGAGCGCCTCGGCCTTCTTGCTGCGCTGCGCGATGATCTCGCGCTCGGTCGCACCCAGGTCGTCGGCGGGGGCGCCGCCGCTCTTGCCGTTCTCGTCTCGCATCCGTCGGTGGGCTCTCGGGAAAAACCGTCGGGCGAGGCTAGTCGGGTGCGGCCGGGCCGTCAACGCGAAGCGCCGTTCCGGATCGCGTGCGTCGCCGAGCGCGAGGTCGGGGCGGGCGCGGAGCGCTGCGGTTGTGCGCGGCGCTCAGGGCCCGCCGGAGCCCGCGTAGATGCCGAGCGGGGGCGGCGCCGGAGCGACGACGACGACGGCGCGCGGCTCGCCGTCATGTCCGACGGCGAACTGGAGGAGCGCGCCCGAGTCGTCGCGGACCATCTGGGTCACGGATCTGCCCGGCCCGGGCCGCTGATCGAGGACGCGCATCTGGAACAGCGATCCGACCGGCTTGCACGAGTGGACCAGGCCCGAACGGCTGTCGATCTCGTGGAGCACCACCTGGCCGTCGGGCTCGAGCAGCCGCTCGAGCGCAAGCCTGGGCCCTCGCTCGATGCGCGCGAGGAGGATGGCGCTGCCGTCGGCGAGGCGGGGGCCCACTCCGACGGGGTCTGGCCCAACGTCGACATCCGCGTCGTCATCTGGGTCCGAGGCGGCGGCAGCGGCAGGGGTCGCGGTCGGGGTCGCGGTCGGGGACGTGGTCATCGACGTCGACGGCATCGTGGTCGCGCTCGGGTTGACCACCGCGAGCGGCATTGACTCCTGCCCCGCCGCGAGCACGAATCCTGCTACGAGTGCCCACACCGTGTTCCCGACCATGTCCGGCTCCGTCTCCGGGCACGAGGCGCCCGGTCGCCGGGACGGTGGGCAGAGAGACCGCGCGCGGCCAGGGCCCACGACGGGCGAGAGGGCCTGAGGGCAACGGTCGAGGGAGCGGCCGTGACCTCGCCTGCTAAGCCATCGCGCGCGGCACCCGTCCGGTGGCATCGCGCGACTTCACGGGACGTCAGGGCGAGACGATGAACGCGCACCCCTTCAATTACGATTGGTGAACGTGGCGATGGCGCGCGACCCGCAACTTGCAGGAAGGCGCGCCATCGACGAGATCGTGGGCCGGATCCTCGCGATGCCGGCGGCGACCACCGGCGGCGCCGCGAGCTTCGCGTTCACCACACCGGACGCGGCGACATGGCGAAGGCGCTCAAAAGCTTCATCGACGAAGAGCGGTTCGAGGCGCTCCGCGGCTCCACCCCTTCAAGCCGGGCAAGCGGATCGCGGTGAAGGTCATCGACGATCTGGCAATGAGGGCGTGAAGGTGGTCGACGCCGCACGCTAAGCCATCTAGATTTGGGACCAAGACGCCATGCGCTCCGTCCGCTGCAAGCCCTACCACGAACCGCGGAACCGCCAGGATCCCGGCGCCATCGAGGCGAGGCCGCATCGCAAGTCGCGTTGTCCCGGCTGGGCGGCAGACCCCGCCCTGCGCGGCAAGCTGGTGGCCGAGGCACTGCCCGACCCGAACGCGCTCGCGGATATGTTCGGCCGGCCCAAGGTCATCTGGAACGCGGTCGGGGGGACGATCTTCGTTGGCGTTTCCACGAACGAACAGGAGGAGGCGTACAACTGCTACCCGAGCGCGCCTGCGACCCGGCTGCACTCGGAGCTGGCGCGGCGCGCGGAACGGACGGTGGAAAGCTTCCTCACCGGAGATGGTGCAACATGAGCCGTCTTGAGATCTCCACCGAATGGCTGCCCGAGCCCGCCGCCGGCGAGGCGTTCGGGCCGGAGCGGAGCACATGGGCGAAACTCCAGATCCAGATCGATGGCGAGCCGCTCACGCGCCAGCACGCGTCCGACTTTCGCAGCCCCGATCGCCCCTTCGTGATCGGGGGAATGTCCGGGCTCGCGGAGTGGGTGGTAGACGCATGGCTCCCCATTCATCTCGAGATCCACACGCCGTTCCCGAAGGTACCGTCGTTTCGGCGTGGCCAGCACACGGCCCGGCTCCCGTCCGCCCGGGACGCGCTCCGCGGCTGGGCCGACTTCGTCTCCGAGGACGAGACCGTCCTAGGGGGCGATCTGGGCGCCTGGCAGCAGCGACACACGCTCGGCGAGGCCCGCTCGGACGTCGCCCTGCCCTCGATCGTGCTGCTCCCCGAGGGAGCATGGATGGGGATCGGCCTCGACCACGTGCCGGCCGCGCTCTCCCCGACCGTCCGGTTCACCCCGCCCGGACCCGCAGACGCGTGGCCGGCGCCGCCGCTCTGGCTGCCGCTCGAGGACGTCTCCGCCGCGCTCGCGCGGTTCGTGGACGCAACCCTCGAGCAGGCCGCCGAAGACCCCGCCGCCGAGCGCTGGGCGAGCTGGCTTGGCGAGCGCTGGAAGGAGGTCCGCCGCCGCGGGAAGGAGCCGCAGGAGGCTCGGCGGTGGATGTTCGGTGACCTCGTCGCGAACCGGTGGCAAGGGCTGGAGGAGCGGCTCGCCGGCGAGGTCGCGCCACTCGCCGGGATCCTCGTGGACTCCGCCGAATTGAACGATGACGTGACGCTGGACGCCCTCGTCGCGGAGGTCCGGGCGGAGCCCCCAGAAGGCAAGCGGATGGGGCGCGGCTTTGCCGGCGTGGACTGGGGACTCCCGGCATTCCGCGAGGGTTACCGTCTGGCCCAGGAGGTCCGTGAGCGACTGAAGCTCGGGGCGGCGCCGCTCGACACCCCTGACCTCAAGAAGGCGCTCGCGCGCTTCGGCGTGCACGCGAAGCCGATGAAGGCGCGAGGTTTGTTCCGCAGCGCGGTCTGGACCCGCGGCGACGGAGCGGTGCTCGGCTGGGCGACGGACCATCCGCGGTTCCGCGGAGACGTCCCGTCGCGCTTCGCCATCGCGGCCGCGTTCGGGCGGTTCCTCGCGGGTTTCGCCGAGGGCGAGGCCGGGGGCGCCGCTCACGGCCCGCAGGCGAGATGGCGTCCGACGCAGCTCGCGAACGCTTTCGCCGCCGAGCTCCTTCTGCCCGTCCAGGCTCTCCGCAAGGGGTTCAAGTCCCTCGAGGCGCTCGCGAGCACCTACGGCATCTCGCGCTCCGCGGCGGAGTGGCACGTCGAGAACCGGACGCTCGCGGTCGAGGGCTGACTCGTGGGAAACGCCGTCGAGAACCCGATCCTCTGCTCGCCTTTCCGCCGAGCAGGAGCGCCACTGCGTCTTCTCCGGCCCTGAGGCCGCTGGTGCTCCGGAGCGCGGGCCCGCGGGCTACTACGGCGTCGCGCGCGCGGAGCAGGCGCGGGATGCGCTCGCCACGAATCCGTTCATCCCGCTCGACCGCGTCGACGACATCCGCGCCCGACCCACAAGTGCCTCCCGGACTTCCTCGTCCGGTGGGTCCGTGCCGTGAACGCCCACGCCGGCTTCGGCCGCTGAGCGGTCATGGTCTGCAAGGAGCCGAAGCGGCTCCGCGAGACGCTCGAGGCGTTCGCGACCGAAGGTGGCGTGACGCACCGGCAGCCTCCGGACTCCCTCCCCGGAACGTGCACCGCCTCAAGGTCACTGATGGTGAATAACGGGCGAACCGAGACCGCCGCCGCGCGCGGTCGATCGGAGGCGCGGCAGCCCGAAAAGCGGCGAAGATCGGCGCTCGAACGCTCCGGAACCTTTCGTCGCGACGCGAGAATGCTACCGCGGCGCGTACACGCGGTAATCGATCTCCGGGAAGATGTTGTCCTTCGTCTCCGAGTGGGCGAGCCAGCCCTCGTCAATCTGGCCCGCGCGGACCTGATCGTGGAGCCGCGTGAACCGGAGGACGTGCTCCTTGGTCCTGCGGATCGCGTAGTCGACCATCGTGCCGGTCTTCATGATGAACGCCCAGTCCGAGGACTGCGCGAGCAGCAGCTCGCGGGCGGCCTGGTCGAGCGCACGCCGCTCCAGCGGCGTCGGCGCGCGGTAGTCCCGCGCGAGCGCGATCATCCGCTCCGTCGCCTTGTGCAGGTGGCGGTAGACCCAGTCGTTCGAGCCGTCGAGCCACACGCCCGCGTAACCCCCCGCGCCCCAGGAGCAGAGCGGCGGCGTGGAGAGCTGCTGCTCGGGGTTCTCCCTCAGGTAGTCCGAGGGCGTGGCGAGCCGGAACACGCGCTGGTCGAACGCGACCTTGCGGACGAAGAAGTCGATGAACATCGGCCCCTCGTACCACCAGTGACCGTACAGCTCCGCGTCGTACGGCGACGCGACCATCGGGCGGACCCCGCCCATCCGCGAGGCGAGGTGCTCGATCT
The DNA here is from genome assembly GCA_963721145.1 of uncultured delta proteobacterium. GTDB lineage: Bacteria > Myxococcota > Myxococcia > Myxococcales > Anaeromyxobacteraceae > Anaeromyxobacter. The sequence continues at coordinate 997,962 of CAVRIC010000003.1, forward strand.
GCCGCTCGCGGTTGAACATGAAGTTCCCCGCGTGCGCGGCGGCGCGCTCGCGCGCGCGGCCCGGATCGTACGGCTCCTTGTGCGCGGTCTTGCCGGTGATCCGGAAGTACTTGATGCCGACGTTCTTCCGCTGCCCCGTCGGCTGGATGTACGGCTTCACGTACTCGTAGTCGAGGTCCCAGCCGACGTCCCGGTAGAACTCGCGGTAGTCGGGATCCCCCGGGTACCCCGACTCGGCGCTCCACACCTGCATCGAGGACTCGGGGTCGCGGCCGAACGCGGCGGGCCCGCTGTTCGTGTAGATGGGCGCGTACACGCCGTAGCGCGGCCGCGGCGTCGCATCGGTGATGCCGTGGGTGTCGACGAAGAAGAAGCGGATGTTCTGCTCGGCGAGGAACGTCTCCAGCCCCGGGTAATAGCCGCACTCCGGGAGCCAGATCCCCACCGGATCCTTCCCGAAGTGACGCCGGTGGCTCGTCGCCGCGACCGTGATCTGCGCGCGGACCGCCTCCGGGTACTGCTGCATCAGCGGGAGGAAGCCGTGGGTCGCGCCGCAGGTGAGGATCTCGAGCCGGCCCGCCTCCTCGAGACGGCGAAATGCGGCCACGAGGTCGCGCCGGTAGCGGTCGTTGAACAGCTGACGCAGGTCCCGGAACTCGTGCTGGTAGTGGAGCGCGAGGCCGTGAAAGGTGCCGTCGTTGCGGGTGCGGTGGACCTCCTTGTCGGCGAGCTCGCACAGGCTGTCGAGCCGGCGGGCGTACCGGGCCATGAGCAGCTCGTCCCGCAGCATGGCGACGAGCGGGGGCGTCATCGTCATCGAGATGCGGAACGGGATGCCCTCGTCCGTCAGCCGGTCGAAGATCTTCAGGAGGGGGAGGTACGTCTCGCTGATCGCCTCGTAGAGCCAGTCCTCCTCGAGGAAGTCCTCGAACTCCGGGTGCCGGACGAACGGCAGGTGCGCGTGGAGATGGAGGGAGACGTACCCCCGCACGTCGTGGTTCATCTCCCGGTCCCCCCGCCGAACGGCGACGACGGCGACGAGGGCGAGGACGTCGGGGAGGAGGGGCGCCCGCCCATGCCCCCGGCGCTGCCGCCCCAGCTCGGCCCCGAGAACCGCGACCAGTCGGAGAGGCGCGCGAGCATCGCCCGGGCGTCCTCCGAGAACGGGCCGCCGGGATGGCCGGGCCCGAGGAGGTGACCCAGCGGCAGCTCCCAGGGGATGCGGATGAAGCGATCGTCCACGAGCGGCGAGGGACCGACCGACGGGAGCGTCACCTCGTTCGACGGCGAGCCGACGAGCCGCTCGCGGCCGGCGCGGTCCACCGCATGGATCTCCGCGCGGTACGACCGGCCCGGCTCCAGGTCGTGGACGTAGAAGCCGCGCGATTCGAGCGCGAACTCGACGATCCGGACACGGTCCCATCCGGCGCCGGAGCGGGCGAAGATCCAGAGCTGGGAGCGGCCGTGGTCCAGCCCCTCGAACGCACGCGAGACCGTCTCGCGCGCATGGTCCCAGTAGAGGAATACGGTGTGCGGGTCGCGCGGGAGCGCCACGAATGCATCGTCCCCGTAGCTCCAGGGGAGATCCCCGAGCTGCTCGTCGTACACGGCGGCGCCGACCCCCTCCTCGTAGGCGGTCCAGCGGTCGTCCGCCGTCTCCGTCATCGGGTGGGGCGCGTCCCGGACGGCGTCTTCACCTCGCACGCGGGCGACGAAATATCCCTCGGGGTCAGGACCCTCGGCCCGACGCGCCTTCGCGGCCTTGCGCGCCGCGGCAAGGCCCGCCGCCGCGCCCGCCGTCGCTCCTGCGACGGCCGCCACCGCGGACGCGACCTTTCCGGACTTGCGGGTGCGCGTGGCCTTGATCGCCTCCTTCGCGCCCTGAGCGGCGCCTTCCGCTGCCGCACCGGCGGCGGCCTTCCCGGCCCGGGCGACGGTCCGCGCGCCCTCACGCGCCGCCCGTCCCGCCTTCTTCGCGGCTGTCGCCGCCTTGCCGGCTGCCGTGGCGGCCTTGCCGGCGGCGGAGGCCGCGCGTTCGCCCACCTGCCCGCGGGGCGTGGTCGAGCGCTCGGGGCGCTCCGCCTTGCCGCCTGCCTCTTCCAGCGCCTGGATCAGCTCACCCTTCGTCTTCCGGGAGTGCCCGGGCCCCAGCATCTTCCGCGCGAGCTCGCGCAGGCTCTCCACCGTCATCTTCTTGAAATCTGCCATGGCCGTAGGACCGTATGAACAGGGACCATGCGAGAGCGTCAAGCGTTTTGAGGGGTGGGCGTCTGATACTGTGCAGGGTTGCAACTGCGGGGATGACGTGCAGGACCCAGGACCTTCCGGCAGCTCCGACGCCTCCGGCGCCACCACGGCGTGCGCGCGCTGTGGCTCGGCGCACCCGCCCGCCGACACGTGCAGCACCTCCCGCACCCTCCCCTTCGGGATGAGCGGCCCCGCCCCGGACGCGCCGCCCGCGGGCGCCGACCCGCTCGTCGGGAGCCAGGTCGGCAGCTTCCGCGTCACGCGGCTTCTCGGCCGAGGCGGAATGGGGACGGTCTATCTCGCGGAGCACCCGGTCATCGGCAGCCGGGTGGCGATCAAGTTCCTCCACGAGTCGATGGCCTCCGATCCCACGGGGGTCTCGCGCTTCTACGACGAGGCGCGCGCGGTGAACCTCATCGGACACGAGAACATCGTCGGCATCTACGACCTCTCGGTGCTTCCGACCGGCCGGTACTTCTTCGTGATGGAGTACCTGGAGGGCGACACGCTCCAGGCGCGCGTCCGTGCGCGCAGCCTGGCGCCTCATGAGGCGAAGGAGGTGCTCGTGCAGGTCTGCAGCGCGCTGCAGCGCGCGCACGATCGCGGCGTCGTCCACCGCGACATGAAGCCGGACAACGTCTTCCTCGTGCGCCGCCGCGGGCACTCGCACTTCGTGAAGATCGTGGACTTCGGCATCGCGAAGCTCCGCAACGCGGGGTGGACCGCGACCACCGCCGCCGGGTTCATCGTGGGGACCCCGGAGTACATGGCGCCGGAGCAGTGCAACGACGGGACGATCGACGCGCGCACGGACGTGTACGCGGTCGGTGTCATGGCTTTCGAGCTCGCGACCGGGCGGCTCCCCTTCGAGTCGAGGAGCGTGCCGCAGCTCTTGCTCGCGCACGTGAACGAGAAGCCCCCCCGCCCGAGCGACTTCGCGCCGCTTCACCCGACGCTCGAGCAGGCCATCCTGCGCGCGCTCGAGAAGGACCCCGCCGCACGGTTTCCGAGCATGGAGGCCTTCGCCGCTGCGCTCGAGGCTGCGCGTTTCGAGGCCGAAGCGTCGACCTCGACCGCGACGTCGAGCGCGACGACGACGGCGACGGCGACGATCTCGCCCGCGCTCGCCACGCTCTCGGCCGTGATCCGCGTCCCGGGCACCGCTCCGGAGCAGCTCGACGTGGTCGAGCTGACGCGCGGCGGCCTGTTCCTGCGCGCGGAGCGCGGACTTCCCCCGCTGCTGTCGCGCGTGGTGGTGGCGCTCTCGCATCCGTCGCTCAAGGTGGCCCTCGAGCTCGCGGCGGAGGTCGTCCGTCACGTGAGCGCCGCCGACGCGCGCGCGTGGCGCATGACGCCCGGCTTCGCCCTGCAGTTCGCGAACCCGCCGCCCGAGATTCGCGCGGCGCTCGCGGCCCTCGCCGACGAGACGACGCGCGAGCCCACGACCTCGGCTGCGACCGGCGCGCCGGCCGCGGACGAGCGCCTCGGCGCGCTCGAGGCCCGGCGCCGCGGGGGACACTACGCGCTGCTGGGGCTCGCCCCCGACGCGGAGTTCGCGGACGTGCGACGCGCGGTCCGCGCCCTCCGCGAGGATCTGGAGGACCTCCGGAGGCGACCGCTCGCGACCGACCATCCGGCGCGCGCCACGGCCCTGCTCGCGCTCGTCGACGCGGCGAACGACGCGCTCGGCTCGCCGGCGACGCGGCTCGTCCACGACGCCCGATGCGGCAACCACCGCGGAGTCGAGCGCTGCCTGCAGGCGGGAGTACCGGACGCGCTCGTGGCAGCGCGCCGCGCCGAGCTCCTCGCGGCCGAGCCGGACCGCGCCGCGGAGGCGCAGCGGCAGCTCGCGCGCGCCGAGGTGGCACGGAAGCTCGGAAACGCGCAGGTGGCCGGCGTGGCCTACGAGGCGGCGCTCGCCGCGGATCCACTCGACCGCGGCGCGCGCGCGGCGTACGCGGCCTTCCGGCGGTCGGCCGGGGGCTGAATTCCTCGCGGCGGCGGCGCGTCCGTCGGTCACGTACCGGCTGCGTGGTACTACAATCGCCGCGATGCCTGCGCTCCTGCCCGCCCTCCTCGCGATCGCCCTCGCCCAGGCAGCGCCTGCCGAGGCGCCGCGCCCCGGCGACCTCTCGCCGCAGACCCGCCGGTACCAGGTCGAGCGGATCCGGATCGTCGGGCTCGAGCGCGCGAAGGAGTCCGAGGTCCGGCGTCACCTGCTCGTGGCGGAGGGGGACCTGCTCGACGAGGAGCGCGTCCTCCTCTCGCGCCTCCGCCTCCTCCAGCTCGGATGGTTCTCGCGCGTGGAGACCCGCGTCGAGAAGGGCTCCGAGCGCGGCCTCGTCGTCCTCGTGGTCGAGGTCGCTGAGCGGAACACCCTCATCGTCACGGACTTCATCCTGGGCTCGACCGATCCCGAGCCCATCTACGGCGGGCTCGGCCTGTCGCAGCAGAACTTCCTCGGGCGCGGGTTCGGCCTCTCGGGCGCCTTCGTCTACGGCGGATCCCCGGTCGGGCGCCCGCAGGACCCCGATCGCTTCGCCCTGCGCGCCAGCTTCTTCGCGCCGAGCCTCGAGGTGAGCGGCGTGAAGCAGGGGGTCGTGCTCGGCGCGACGTTCCTGCTCGTCCATGGCGAGGAGCTCACGTGCGGGGACGCGAAGTGCGACGCGTACCGCGGCAACTTCGGCGCGGCGCCGCGCATCCGGTACGAGCGGATCATGGGTGAGGGGACGGTGGGGATCCGGCCCGGCCCGTTCGAGCGAATCCTCGCGAGCTACCGCAGCGAGGCGGTCCGGGCGAGCGAGATCGGCGCCGCGACCTCCGTCCCCACGCTGCAGCCGGCGGTCTTCGCAGGCGACTCCGTCGTGTCCGCCCTCACCGGGACCTACGAGATGGACACGCGCGACGACTTCTTCTTCCCGCGGGAGGGGATGCGCGGCCTGTTCCAGGTGACGTTCGGCTCACGCCTCCTCGGCGGCGACTACGAGTACAGCCGCTACCTCCTCCAGCTCGAGACTGCGTTCGGCCTGCTCGGGCGCGCGCTCCGGCTGCAGACCGCCGTCGGCGTCGCGCAGGGGAACGCGCCCTTCTTCGACCGGTTCTACGGCGCCGACTTCTCGTACTTCGCGCTGGGCCCCGCGCTCGGTCGCGCCCTCGAGCTCAACTTCTCGACCGACCCGCGCTACGACGCGTTCCTCGCGATGGGCGGCGTCGAGTACGCGGTGCCGCTCTGGTCGAAGCAGGGCTTCTTCCGCCGCGGCTATCTCGCGCTCGGGACGCGGGCGGTCTACTCGACGGCGACGCTCGGCGGGAAGCGGACCACCTTCACGCGCTCGCCCGTGTCCGCCGACGTGGCGCTCCGGTTCGACACCCCGGTCGGCGTCTTCAACCTCTCCGCGGGCTACCTCCTGGACAACGTGCTGTGACCGCCGGCCGCTCCATCGCCGCCGCGCTCGCGGCGCTCGCGCTGGCGGCTCCCCCGCCGGCGTTCGCGGCGACGTCGCAGCTCGCGGTGAAGCTCGTGGCGACGAACGGCCGCCTGCTCGCGAGCGTCGACATCGGGGCGGCGTTCGCGCCGCGGGTCGAGCGCGAGCTCGGGAACGGGCTCACCAACGTCATCGCCGTGTACGTGTCCGTCCTGCCGTCCGAAGGCGGCGGACCGGCGCTCGTCCACGGGCGCGTCATCGAGATCCTGTTCGACGTGTGGGAGGAGGCGTACGCGGTCACCGTGAAGGACCCGCGCACCCCGCAGGGCGTGCACCTCGTGCTCGCCGACTTACGCGCGCTCCGCGCGTTCCTCGCGGAGGAGAAGGACCTGGACCTCGGGCCGGTCGCGCTGCTCCCCGCGGGCGCGTTCGTCGTCGAGGCCCGTGTCGAGGTGAATCCGGTCTCGAAGGAGCAGCTCCACCGCACGCGCGAGTTCATCGCCAACCCTGCCGGCGGGTCGCGCGCCGGCGGCGGCTCGCGCTCGGTGCTCGGCGCGATGGCGAGCTTCCTCCTGCGCGAGCCGGAGCCCGGCTCGGACGTTCACCTGTTCCGCTCGCGGCCGCTCGGCCACGGCGAGGTGGTGGCGCGGTGACGCCGGCCGGCGGGGTGCCCGGCGGGGCCGGTCCGCTGCGGCGCGTGCTCGCGCGCATGCGCGTCTCGCGCTTCGAGCTCACCATCGCCTTCGCCCTCGTCGTCGCGGCGACCGCGCCGCTGGCATTCGCGGTGTACCAGGCGGGCCGGCTCACCGAACACGCGCTCGCGTTCGGGCTCGACCCCGGCGTCGTGGATCGGCTCGAGTCGATCCCTGCCCTGTACCTCGAGATCTTCCGCTCCCGGAAGCAGCTGTACGCGGAGCAGGCGCGCGCGATCGCCGAGCGGCTGCCCGCCGATCGCGGGCGGGCCCCCCGCACCCTCGCGGCGGCGCTCGAGCACACGCCACGCCTTCGCCGCGTCCAGTGGATCGGCGCGGACGGCGAGACCATCGCCGAGGCGGAGGACCGGGAGCCCGAGCCGGAGGGCGAATGGCGCGACGCGCCGGCCAAGGTCGCGCTGCCGGACGGCGGCCGGCTCGAGGCCACCTTCGCGATCGAGGCCCGCTTCTTCGCGGAGCTGGACGAGGCCCGCGCGGTGGGCGAGCGCGCGCGCGACTTCGAGAAGCTCGGGGGGGAGATCCGGAGGACGCTGCTGCGGTCCTTCGGCGCCCTGGTGGTGCTCGCCGCGGCGGTCGCCGCGCTGCTCGGCATCCTCGTCGCGCGGCGGACGACGCGCCGCGTATCGGACCTCGTCCTCGCGGTGCGCCGCCTCGCCGCCGGGGATCTCGCCGTGCAGGTCGAACCCCGGCCGCTCCTCGGACGAGATCGCCGGGCTCGCCCGCGCCTTCAACGCGATGGTGCGCGAGGTGCGCGAGAGCCGCGACCGGATCGTCTACCTCGAGAAGATCTCCGGCTGGCAGGACGTGGCGCGGCGGCTCGCGCACGAGATCAAGAACCCGCTCACGCCGATGAAGCTCGCCTTCCAGCAGCTCGAGGCGCGCTGGCAGAAGTCGGATGCCCGCGACCGCGACCCGGACTTCGGCAAGCTCGTCGCGGACGCGGGCGAGATCGTGCGCGACGAGATCGGCACCCTCCAGCGGCTCGTCGACGAGTTCTCCTCGTTCGCGAAGCTCCCCGAGGTGAGGCCCGAGCCGGCCGACCTCGCTGAGTTCGTCGACGACTTCCTCCGCACGAGCCCTCAGCTGCAGGAGCAGGCGGAGATCGAGGTGGTGAAGGCGGCGGGCCCATGCCCGGTCGCGCTCGATCGCACGCTCATGCGCCGCGTCCTCACGAACCTGTGCGCGAACGCGGTCGAGGCGGCCCACCCGGGCCGCGCGCACGTCCACCTCGGCGTCGCCAGGGCGCGGGACCGCGCGGTCCTCACCGTGGCGGACGAGGGGCCGGGGATCGAGCGCCCGCTCCGCGAGCGGATCTTCGACCCGTACTTCACGACCAAGGGGAGCGGGACCGGCCTCGGCCTCGCCATCGTGAAGAAGATCGTCCTGCAGCACGGCGGCGAGATCCAGGTCGGCGACCGACCCGGCGGCGGCGCATCGTTCTCGGTCGTGCTGCCGCTCCGCGAACGGACGGACGTGCCGACGTGAGCTGTCCGTGCCGCCGAATGGGTCGAGGTCGAAGTCGAGGTCGAGGTCGAGGTCGAGGTCCACGACCACGACCAGGAGATCCAGTAGCATCCGCGCATGCAAACCCACCTTTCAGGGAAGATCGCGCTCGTCACGGGCGCAACGGCGGGGTTCGGCGAGGCGTGCGCCGAGGTCTTCGTGCGCGCCGGCGCCACGGTGATCGCCACCGGCCGGCGCAAGGAGCGGCTCGACGCCCTCGCCGCCCGACTCGGCTCGAAGCTCCACCCCGTCGTCCTCGACGTCCGCGAGCGCGCGGCGGTGGAGCGCGCGATCGCCGACCTGCCTGCGCCGGTCGCGGAGATCGATATCCTCGTGAACAACGCCGGCCTTGCGCTCGGGCTGGAGCCCGCGCAGCGGGCGTCGCTCGACGACTGGGACACCATGATCGACACGAATTGCCGCGGACTCGTCACGGTGACCCGCGCGGTGCTGCCGGGCATGGTCGCGCGGAATCGCGGCCACGTCGTGAACGTGGGCTCCGTGGCCGGGAACTACCCGTACCCGGGCGGGAACGTGTACGGCGCGACCAAGGCGTTCGTGAGCCAGTTCACGCTCAACCTGCGCGCCGATCTCCTCGGCACGGCGGTGCGGGCGTCGCTCATCGCGCCGGGCATGGCCGAGACGGAGTTCTCGCTCGTGCGGTTCGCCGGTGACGCGGCGCGCGCCGGCAAGGTGTACGAGGGGGTGAAGCCGCTCTCCCCGCAGGACGTCGCGGAGGCGATCCTCTGGATCGTATCGCTGCCGCCGCACGTCAACGTGAACGCGCTGGAGGTGATGCCCGTCCAGCAGGCGTTCTCGCCGTTCGCGATACATCGGGCGTAGCGGGTGCTCGCCCGAGGGTGGTCGAGGTCGAGGACCAGGTCGAAGTCGACGTCGAGGACCACGACCAGGTCCACGTCCAGGCTCGTCAGAGATCCGTGTCCGCCGGGGACGAGACGGGCCAGCCCACCTCGTCCGCGACCGGCTGCAGCTCGCGGCGGAGCTTCTCGAGGGCGCGGATCTCGAGCTGCCGCGCCCGCTCCCGCGAGAAGCCGAAGTGCTGCCCGAGGTCGCGGAGCGTCTCCTTGCCCTCACCCATGATGCGCGCCTCGACGATGTGGCGTTCGCGCGGGTCGAGCCGGCCCATCGCCTCCGCCACGCGGCGCGCGACGAGCGCGTCCTCCTCCGCGCGCGCGAGCTCCTCGTCCTGCGGCTCGCCGTCCGAGGCGGTGAACTCGAGGTGGGTGGAGGTGCCGTCGGCGACCGGGGCGTCGAGCGACAGGTCGCGGCCCTCCATGCGCTGCTGCATCTCGACGACGTCGGATGGCCGGACGCGGAGCTTCTTCGCGACCAGGTTGACGTCGATGCCTTCCTGCTCGAGGCGCGTGCCGGGCGTGAGCCGCTCGAGCTCGTGGCGCGTGCGGGCGAGCGAGAAGAAGAGCTTTCGCTGGGCCTGGGTCGTCCCGATCTTCACGAGCGACCACGACTTCAGGATGTGGTTCTGGATGTACGCCCGGATCCACCACACCGCGTACGAGATGAGGCGGATCTCCTTGTCCGGGTCGAACTTCTGCACCGCCTTCATCAGGCCGATGTTCCCCTCCTGGATGAGATCGGCCATGCGCAGCCCGTAGGACCGGTACTCGAACGCGACCTTCACGACGAAGCGCAGGTTGGCCTCGACGAGCCGATGGCCGGCGCGCTTGTCTCCCTGGTCCCGGAACTCGCGGGCGAGCCGCCGCTCCTCCTCCACCGTGAGGAGCGCGACGCGGTTGATCTCCCTCAGGTACTGATCGAGGGTGGTGCTTGCGCCGGTCGTGCGATTCATCGTTCCTCCGGGCAGGTTTGACGTCGTGCCCGCCCCCCGCGCAGCAACCGGCGTGCCGCGCGCCCATCGCACGTCCCGAGGCGTGAAACGGACGCTCCGAGCGTCCGCAGCAGCGCGCACCTGTAAGATCCGGCGCTCGCGACCGGTAACACCTACGGGAGCGATCACCCCTGCGGGCGCCGTGCGGCCAGGAAAGCTGGCCCTCGTCGCCCCGGGAGGGAGTTCACCCTTCCGCGTGCGGCCGCTAGATCGCCGGCCGCCGCGCCCTGCCGGGGCGCCAGCGACCCTTCACAACAAGGAGATGCTCATGCGTTCACGTTTCGTCATCCCGCTGCTCGCGGCGATCGTCGCGCTCCCGATCGCCGCCGCCGGCAAGGGCAAGGCCGAGGAGAAGACCGCGCCACACCCCGCGGGCCGCACCCAGATCACCTGGTACGGCCACTCCGCGTTCGTGGTGAGGACGCCCGGCGGAACGGTCCTCGCGATCGACCCCTGGTTCCAGAATCCGAAGACTCCGGACAAGGCGGCGGGCGCGAAGCTCGAGAAGCTGGACTACGTTCTGGTCAGCCACGGCCACGCCGATCACGTCGGCGAGGCGATCTCGCTCGCGAAGCGCACCGGCGCGAAGCTCATCAGCAGCTCCGACCTCGGGCGCGCCCTCGTCGCGGTGGGGTTCCCGGAAGCCCAGGCTGGCCTCGACACGCAGGGGAACGCCGGCGGCGAGATCCAGGCGGAGGACGCCACCGTCTTCCTCGTCCCGGCGGTCCACTCGTCCGTCGTGAGGGACGAGCAGGGTGGACTTCGCGCCGCCGGAACCGCGCTCGGCTTCATCATCAAGGTGAAGGGCGGGCCGACCGTCTACCACACGGGCGACACCGACGTGACCATGGACATGAAGCTCATCCCGGAGCGCTACGGGCCCGTCGACGTGATGCTCGCCTGCATCGGCGGCCACTTCACGATGGATCCCGCGGGCGCCGCGCTCGCCGCCTCGTATGTCCAGGCGAAGACGGTCGTGCCGATGCACTTCCAGACGAACCCGGTGCTGACGGGAACCCCCGCGCAGCTCGAGGCCGCGCTCAAGGGGCGCGCCAGGGTGATGGTCCTCGAACCGGGCAAGCCGGCAGAGTTCTGAGCGGGGGGACGGCGGACCATCGTCCTCCGGTTCATCCCCGCGCGTGCGACCGCCTTCTCGCCTGGCCCGAGGATGGTCGTCTCCATCGATTCATCCCCGCGCGTGCGGGGACCGCGAGGATCGTTGGCCTCCTCCACCCGGCCCAACTCGGTTCATCCCCGCGCGTGCGGGGACCGCTTCTCCTGCCAGGCGTCCGGCTCCGCGCCGAACGGTTCATCCCCGCGCGTGCGGGGACCGCGTGAATGGTGCTGATCTCGACGGCAGGCTCCGTCGGTTCATCCCCGCGCGTGCGGGGACCGCCCGAGCCCGTCGATGCTGACGCGGGTGCCCATCGGTTCATCCCCGCGCGTGCGGGGACCGCGGTCACGGTCGGGCCTCGCGGATGTCGGTCACCGGTTCATCCCCGCGCGTGCGGGGACCGCCTGCGTGACGGTCTCGAGCGGGAGCCCGAACCCCGGTTCATCCCCGCGCGTGCGGGGACCGCGCCTCCTGCCAGCGCGCGAACAGCGCGTGCTCCGGTTCATCCCCGCGCGTGCGGGGACCGCCGCTCAAGCCCGGCGAGCCGATGCTCCGCAATCGGTTCATCCCCGCGCGTGCGGGGACCGCGTGACCGTCATCACGCCCGCGGACGCGGTGATCGGTTCATCCCCGCGCGTGCGGGGACCGCGGTTGGCGGCGTGCGCCCATCGCCGTGTCGAGCGGTTCATCCCCGCGCGTGCGGGGACCGCGCGTGGAACGCCTGCCCGCCGACGTCCGGATACGGTTCATCCCCGCGCGTGCGGGGACCGCATGTTCGGCGGCTTCGTGGGGTCGTTCGCGGCCGGTTCATCCCCGCGCGTGCGGGGACCGCGTAGCGCCGCGTCTGCCAGGATCGCGCCCAGCCACGGTTCATCCCCGCGCGTGCGGGGACCGCATGTTCGGCGGCTTCGTGGGGTCGTTCGCGGCCGGTTCATCCCCGCGCGTGCGGGGACCGCATGCACCGGGCGAACCATCCGGACACGCAGCACGGTTCATCCCCGCGCGTGCGGGGACCGCGTCATGTTCTACCCCTGGCTCGGGCGCCGCTACGGTTCATCCCCGCGCGTGCGGGGACCGCGTGCACCTGTGACCGCCGTCGAGTGCGTCGCGTGCGGTTCATCCCCGCGCGTGCGGGGACCGCTCATGGTCGACGATGAAAAACAGCGGCGGGTCCTCGGTTCATCCCCGCGCGTGCGGGGACCGCGTCGGGAGCCCCTCGTGAGCGACCGCCCCGTCCGGTTCATCCCCGCGCGTGCGGGGACCGCGTCGAACGGACAGGCGCTCGCGAAGAGGGACCTCGGTTCATCCCCGCGCGTGCGGGGACCGCGGCGGCGAAGGGTGCTCTGCCCCATTGCATGCTCCGGTTCATCCCCGCGCGTGCGGGGACCGCGTCGGGCGGCACGGGCGGGACCATCTCGTTCCGCGGTTCATCCCCGCGCGTGCGGGGACCGCGCCCCACTCGTCCGCCTTCTTCACGCGGACGTTCGGTTCATCCCCGCGCGTGCGGGGACCGCCGCTCTGGGCGATCTCCGCGGCGACCTGCTCGCGGTTCATCCCCGCGCGTGCGGGGACCGCGGTGCGGCGGGGGTTGCCGGGGTCCTCTGCGATCGGTTCATCCCCGCGCGTGCGGGGACCGCGCGAACGCCTGGGTCTCGCGAGCGCTGACGTTTCGGTTCATCCCCGCGCGTGCGGGGACCGCGGCCCGCTTCGCGGACGTGGTGAACGTGAAGGACGGTTCATCCCCGCGCGTGCGGGGACCGCGCACTCGGCGTGCTCGTTCGCCTTCAGGATCTCCGGTTCATCCCCGCGCGTGCGGGGACCGCGGAGCCCCGTCGCGTGAGGTCTCGGCTCGCCATCGGTTCATCCCCGCGCGTGCGGGGACCGCCGTCGTCGAAGGACTCGCGCGCGAGCTGGCGCACGGTTCATCCCCGCGCGTGCGGGGACCGCTTCCCCGGCAAGACCATCACCTGGTTCGGCTACGGTTCATCCCCGCGCGTGCGGGGACCGCAGTTTGGCAACGCTCTCACTGGCGCCGAGCACCGGTTCATCCCCGCGCGTGCGGGGACCGCGCGTCCGTCCTCCGTGCTGCGTCCGGTGCTGCCCGGTTCATCCCCGCGCGTGCGGGGACCGCGTACCCGCTGCCGGTCCCAGCCCACTCGAAGTTCGGTTCATCCCCGCGCGTGCGGGGACCGCGGGCGCCCCCCGTGTCTCGTCTCCCGGAGCTGCGGTTCATCCCCGCGCGTGCGGGGACCGCTCGAGGCCGCGCGCGTCCTGGTTGGCCGTGCGGTTCATCCCCGCGCGTGCGGGGACCGCCCCCGCGACCAAGGAGAACTGACCATGGCTACCGGTTCATCCCCGCGCGTGCGGGGACCGCGTTCGATTCCGGGCCCGAGACCACGAAGGAGACCGGTTCATCCCCGCGCGTGCGGGGACCGCACGCCCGGGTAGGCGTCCTGCCACTCCGCGATCGGTTCATCCCCGCGCGTGCGGGGACCGCCGCCGTGAGGACGAGTGCCGCCATGGTCAGCGCGGTTCATCCCCGCGCGTGCGGGGACCGCGAAGCAATCGCCGCCGCGGCGTAGCCCTCACCGCCGGTTCATCCCCGCGCGTGCGGGGACCGCTCGAGCAGACGAAGCCAATCCAGGACGCGCTCCGGTTCATCCCCGCGCGTGCGGGGACCGCGGGCCTGCCGCGACCCAAGGGTCGAACCTCAACGGTTCATCCCCGCGCGTGCGGGGACCGCGTCCCGGCCTCTCACCTCAAGCCGGTGAATCGGCGGTTCATCCCCGCGCGTGCGGGGACCGCGCGGTCACCCCTGGCGAGCACCGTGGTCGGGAACGGTTCATCCCCGCGCGTGCGGGGACCGCTTCCGGATGACGGTTGCCATGAGGGCTCCTTACGGTTCATCCCCGCGCGTGCGGGGACCGCGGCCATCGGCCGCCCGCGGGCGTCGTCCATCCTCGGTTCATCCCCGCGCGTGCGGGGACCGCTGGTGCAGGCGGCGGGGCAGGCGTCAACGTCAGGGTTCATCCCCGCGCGTGCGGGGACCGCGACCGGCGACTCCGCCTCAAGGATGAACTCGTACGGTTCATCCCCGCGCGTGCGGGGACCGCCACCTCGGGCCTCACGGGATCGACCTCCCTTCCGGTTCATCCCCGCGCGTGCGGGGACCGCGAGCGCCTTCTCGGCGGCCTTCCCGTCGAGGACCGGTTCATCCCCGCGCGTGCGGGGACCGCGTCCTCCGGGGATTGCCGGGGTCCTCGGCGATCGGTTCATCCCCGCGCGTGCGGGGACCGCATGAGCGACCTCTCGTGGGACCCGCTCGCGTTCGGTTCATCCCCGCGCGTGCGGGGACCGCGCGTGTCGAGGCAGCCGCCGCTGGCTTCTGCTGCGGTTCATCCCCGCGCGTGCGGGGACCGCCAGTATGAGCGCCCCCGCACTCGCGACGTTCACGGTTCATCCCCGCGCGTGCGGGGACCGCTCGTCCGCGCAGAGCACGAGCCCGCCGTGCTCCGGTTCATCCCCGCGCGTGCGGGGACCGCGTCACCTTGCCGTCCGCGACCTGGCGTAGGATCGGTTCATCCCCGCGCGTGCGGGGACCGCAGGAACACGAGCCAGAGGTCGCGGTTCGGCTCCGGTTCATCCCCGCGCGTGCGGGGACCGCGAGCTGCCATTCCGGCGACGCCAGGAGCTCGTACGGTTCATCCCCGCGCGTGCGGGGACCGCGATCGCGCGCCGGACGAGGGGGCGATGAGCTCGGGTTCATCCCCGCGCGTGCGGGGACCGCAATCAGCCAAGCCCCTTACGGCGGCACGTTCTACGGTTCATCCCCGCGCGTGCGGGGACCGCGTCTGGGATCCCGAGTGGCAGCCGTCCGACGACGGTTCATCCCCGCGCGTGCGGGGACCGCTGCCATCTCGTCGGATGGCTGCGACCGCATCCCGGTTCATCCCCGCGCGTGCGGGGACCGCGCCTCGCTCGCGGAGTCGAAACCCCCCGTGACCGGTTCATCCCCGCGCGTGCGGGGACCGCTGTCGCTGCACCCTCCCTGCCAGCTCTGGGTGAACGGTTCATCCCCGCGCGTGCGGGGACCACGGGCACTGGGGGGCGAAGCTCGTTCGCCAAGCACCGGTTCATCCCCGCGCGTGCGGGGACCGCGGAGCCGGATTCACTACGCGTCTGCGCGCCATCGGTTCATCCCCGCGCGTGCGGGGACCGCCGCTCGAGGACGTAGCGGGCCTGACCGACGCTCGGTTCATCCCCGCGCGTGCGGGGACCGCGTGCATCGACTGGTCGCTCCGCGTGCCCGTCGGTTCATCCCCGCGCGTGCGGGGAACGCGCGTTCACCGCGGACAGGTACTCGCCGATCTCCGGTTCATCCCCGCGCGTGCGGGGACCGCCGCACGAAGCGCCGCCATCGCCGCGTTGAAATTCGGTTCATCCCCGCGCGTGCGGGGAACGCGCGCCATGACGCTCGAACAGACCGACCTCATCAGGTTCATCCCCGCGCGTGCGGGGACCGCGTGCCGGAAGCCGAGCGCCTCGAGGTGCCCGCCCGGTTCATCCCCGCGCGTGCGGGGACCGCGTCGTTCACGGCGGACGCGGCCTCGGACTACATCGGTTCATCCCCGCGCGTGCGGGGAACCGCCTGTCCATCAGGCCGAGCCCCTCGACAGGGAACGGTTCATCCCCGCGCGTGCGGGGACCGCCAGTGAAGTGCCACCTTTGCGAGTTCGGCCGCCGGTTCATCCCCGCGCGTGCGGGGACCGCCGTCCCACGCGCCACCCGACAGGGCCGGCTTCCGGTTCATCCCCGCGCGTGCGGGGACCGCGTCGGGGGTGAACGTCCCGCCGCCGGACACGTACGGTTCATCCCCGCGCGTGCGGGGACCGCGAAGTCGACCGCGCCCAGTCCCACCGAGGTAAACCGGTTCATCCCCGCGCGTGCGGGGACCGCGGACTGCCAATCACCAGCTATGCCAGCGCAATCCGGTTCATCCCCGCGCGTGCGGGGACCGCTCCTCGAGGTCCGGGTCGACGAGCTGGTTCACCGGTTCATCCCCGCGCGTGCGGGGACCGCTGGGTTCGCCCCGGCCTCGAGCTGCGCGTCGACCGGTTCATCCCCGCGCGTGCGGGGAACCGCCTGTGCCTGCGCAGAAGCGGGGACGGGGATTCCGGTTCATCCCCGCGCGTGCGGGGACCGCGTCGAGCCGGCGGACCAGGCGCCCGCGACCGACGGTTCATCCCCGCGCGTGCGGGGACCACGTCGAGCTGCCCGCTCCCGAGGAGCGGGGTACCCGGTTCATCCCCGCGCGTGCGGGGACCGCGCGATCCCGCTCGCGCGCGGCCTGCTCGACTACGGTTCATCCCCGCGCGTGCGGGGACCGCGCCGATCGCATCCCGTGTTTCCGGATCCGCTCTCCGGTTCATCCCCGCGCGTGCGGGGACCGCGGGTACCACCGCCGGGATGGCGACGAACCGGATCGGTTCATCCCCGCGCGTGCGGGGACCGCGTCGTGGTCGTCGTCTTCTCAATGCGCGGCCGACGGTTCATCCCCGCGCGTGCGGGGACCGCGCGAGCGCCGTGCTCCTCCACGCTGCGGCGGACCGGTTCATCCCCGCGCGTGCGGGGACCGCGTGGTCGTGCCAGGTGACGACGTCGCCGCGGACGGTTCATCCCCGCGCGTGCGGGGACCGCGGCGCGTTCGGGCTCTCTCCGATGATGCTGCTCCGGTTCATCCCCGCGCGTGCGGGGACCGCAACGTCTTCTGACCGAGCTTCGCCTCCACGCCGCCGGTTCATCCCCGCGCGTGCGGGGACCGCGTCGCGCCCGAGCACGGTCTCGACGATAGCGGTCGGTTCATCCCCGCGCGTGCGGGGACCGCGTCGCTTTCGGGCGTGAATGAATCCGTTGCGATCGGTTCATCCCCGCGCGTGCGGGGACCGCGGCTTGTCGATCGCGATCGCGCGAGTCTTCTTCGGTTCATCCCCGCGCGTGCGGGGACCGCGTCGTTCCCCCCTGTGCGGCTCGGCGCCCTTCCGGTTCATCCCCGCGCGTGCGGGGACCGCCGCAGTGGCGTACGGTGGCCGTCGTCCTCTTCCGGTTCATCCCCGCGCGTGCGGGGACCGCGATCTTCACCTGCTCGTTCTTCTTGATGACGACGGTTCATCCCCGCGCGTGCGGGGACCGCACTTCTCACATCCATTCGACTTCTATCATGTTTTCAGAGAGCTCTCGCAGCACCAACCGAAAACCGGGCCGTCAGTCCTCGCGGAGGTAGCGAGGATCCGCCTCCGGAGGGACGTCGTCGTCCGGAGGGTCGCTGGGCTTCTCTGGCGGCGGCGTGAACTTCGCGAGCCACAGCCCCTCGACATCGACGACGAGCCGCCGATTGGGACCCGCGGTCCTTGCCTCGAATCCCTGGGCGCAGCGCGCATCATGGATCATGACGGCATTGGCGCCCGCGCCCAGCTCCGAGAGCACGACCTTCCAGATCTCGTCCCGCTGCTTCGCGCTCGTGCTCCCGACGTACAGCCCGGCCCTCACCTCGACTCCCCACCGCGATAGCAGGCCGCGCAGCCTGGGAGGCGCCGCCTCCAGGTCAATCACCCACATCGAGCAGCTCCTCGATCGTGGGGATCAGGTGCTCCATCAGCTTGGCCTGGCGAAACGTATCGCGCAGCCGGCGGCGGACCGTCCCCTCGACGTCGGCCGCATCCGCCGCGACGACCTCGCAGGCGAGCGGGACGGTCAGGTCGAACTTGTAGATGTCCGCCACGTCGTAGACGAACGACAGCGGCTTCCCCGTGTGCAGAAAACCGATCGCGGGGCTGTACCCGGCGACCAGCACGGCGGCCTCCGTCAGCGCGTAGAGGCAGGCGTTAGCGGCGCTGATCGCCCGGTTGATGGAGTTCGCCTTCGTCCACTGGGCCGGGTCGTAGCTCCTGCCGGTCCAGGCCACGCCGAAGCTGGCGGCAACCTTCGCGTACGCCTCTCGCACGCGAGCCCCCTCGATCCCGCGCAGCTGCTCGATGCTCCGCCGCTCGGGGACCTCTCCCCCGAACCGGCGCCGGAACATCTCCCGGACGACCTTCAGCCGCCGCGCGGGGTCCGTCGCCAGCTCGAGCTGGAACAGGAGCTTGTCCGCCCGCGCGCCACCGGGGGTACCGGCGGAGTAGAAGCGCACGCCCCCCTCCCCGCACCAGACGAGGAGACAGTCCTCCTCAGCGCACGTCTTCACGGCCGCGTGCGTCACCGTCGTCCCCGGCTCCAGCATGAGGCACGCGATCGCGCCCACTGGGACCTGCATGCGGACGCCTTTGACGTCGGTGAGCACGACCGCGCTGTCCTGGACGTCGAGGCAACCGTACCGCAGGTGCAGGAACGGCTCGCGCTCCTTGAGCGGGAGCGTGCTCAAGGAGCCGCCCGCGCTAGGCTCAGCAGCCCGAAGCCGAACGCCTTTCCCGACCCGAGCCCAGCCACCAGTCCGTTGCGCAGCCGCGCCGGGTCCACCACCCGGAGCGTGCCCTCGAAGTCCACGCTGTCGAACCGGGCGCTCCGCTCGCCGCGCGACCATGTCCAGGGCTTCTCGTTCGATGTGCGAACACCGAGCACGGCGAAGCCGGCCTGCTCGGCCTTCCTCGTGAGCCACTCGCGGCGCCCTTCCTCGTCGAGGAGCGCCACGCGTCGGCCACGGCTGGCGCGGAAGGCCTCCGGTTCCATCCCCTGGAACCTCGGCTCACCCTGGTCCTTGCGGCTGACGGTCGGGTTCGCGCGCAGGAGGAACCGGAGCACGTCGCCGTCCGCGACGCGCAGCGTGCGGTCAATCTGCTCCGCTGATTCCAGGGCGCCGCCGAGCGACGACCAATCCGCCGCGACCGAGGACTGGACCAGCGCCTTCACCCGCGGCCCGGCGTCGGTCCGGACCACATCCGCGCGATACAAGAACGGCCGTGCGTCCGTCCGGAACGCCTTCCAGAGGGCCTGGTGCAAGGCGTACGGATCCCGAGGGCGGTCCGCAAAGACGAGTCGGGAGAAGTTGAGCGGGATCAGGACGGGAACCATGGATCCACCGTGTCGCCCAGCTCGGCCGGCCTGGGGATTCGAAAGTGGCTGACGGTCCGCTCGCCGAACATGCGCGGCAGCGGCCCGATCAAGTGATCCCTCACGCGCAGCTCGCGAAGGCTGCCCGCCATCGATCGGCCTTCCACGAAGACGTCGAGCAGCTCGGATGCCCCTGGCGTCTCGGGGATCGCGAGCTGCGCGAAGACCTCGCGCCAGCTCTCGCCCTCGTAGAGTTCCCGTCGCGCTAGGACGGGCTCGGCCGGAGGACACGCCCGCCGCCCGAGGGTCGGCGCGAAGCGCGGGCGCGCCACGGCCTCGGCGATCGCCTCGAGCGCCGTCGGCAGGTCTTCTCCCTCGATGACGAGCACCGCGAACGACGCGTCATAGAGGTACGACCGCTTCGAGACGACGGTCTCCGCAACGCCGCGGTCGCCCCTGGGGACGTCCTGCGCGGTGTGGAAGTCGACGCCCCGGGTGCCGGGGCGATCGATGCGGACCGCGACCTGCAGCCCGCGGTGCAGCGCCACGAGCGACGCGACGTCGCTCCGGTCGATGCCAAGCGCTCCGGCAACGAGCCCGAGAATCCCGCTCTTGGTCGGGAAGTCGAGCGATGGGCGGTCGTCGCCCGCGACGGGGCCGCCCCAGGCCTGCATGGGCCCTTCCAGGCGCAATCCGACGGCGCGCATCACGCCCTCTTCGCGGGCGCGACCTCGGCGCCGAGACTGCCGACGAGCTCCTCGACCTTGGCGGCGAGGTCCGCCAGCGTTGCGCAGCGGGTCACGGCTGCGCCCAGCTCGACGTCGCGGAGCGGGAGAACGAAGCGCCCGACGACGTCCGCGCCGTAGGCGCTGTCGTACCGGGAGGCCTGGGCCCGAAGGAGCTTGATCGACTCGTCCATCACGTCCGCGTCGCGGGTAGGCGCGACCGGCTTCAGGAACGCGTTCGCGAGGCTCACCGGCGCGTCGCGGCGGACCACGACCTCGAGGTAGTCGGCCGGGTTCTGCGGGGCCGTGCTGTTCTTCTTGCCGATGGGCACGGCGCGGGCGACCGCCAGCGCGATGGCGCGCATGGCGCGGGCCGCGAGCGCGCCGTCCCCGTCGAGGTTCTGATGCAGCTGCCTCAGGTCGCAGACCGCGTACTTGTAGAACACTGACGACGCGAACTCGCTCTCGCCGATGTGACCGGCGCCCGTGCCGGTGGCGAGGTCGTCCACGGCCGAGAAGTAGTCGTACTCGAGCTCGACCTTCTGTGTGCCGAGCGCGTGGGCCACCTGCATCGCGGCGTCGATGGTCCGGATGTCCTCGCTCGTCACGAACCGGCCAAACAGGGCCACGTCCACCGCGTTCCGCCGGCACCGCTCTTTCATGTGGGCCGCGAAGAGCTTCCGGACTTTGTCGAGCTTGGCCTTCGAGACGGTCCTCTTCTTCGGTGCTTTCCCCTTTGGGGGCTTGTCCTCGAATAGGTCCGCGAGCTCGTCGCGGTGCTCCCGCGCGAACTCCTTCACGGCCGCGATCTCCTGCCGGGAGAGGAACAGCAGGTGCTTGGTGTGCGCCTCGGCGGCGACGGACTCCGCGCCCTCTACGGCAGCATCGCTGCCGTCGTGCGCGTCGTCGTCGCCGTCGTCGTCCTCCACGGGCTTGCTCTTCGAGTCGCCGGTCCCGATCGACGTCAGCAGCGCGACCAGCCCCTCCTTCACGGGCCCCGCGATCTCCTTCCCGAGCTCGTCCCGCACGATCTCCGGCAGGCGGTTCGTCCGGATGCCGAGCAGCTCCTCGGCGAACTCGCCGCGGAAGAACTCGGAGGTGCGCCAGGTGCGCTTCAGGCACTGGCTGGAGATGCGCAGCCTGCGGGCGCCCCCGAAGACGGCGGTCTTGGGCGTACCGAGCTCGTCCCGGTTCAGGTTGGACGGCGCGTGCGACGTGAGCGCGTGGAACTCCACGAAGACGTTGCGAGCCTCAGCCATGTGCCACCTCCTTCGCGTTCGAGTAGAAGTCCTGCGCCCACTGGCGCCGGACGCCGTCACCCCAGTAGAAGACGTCCCTGCCCAGGATCCCCCAGTCCACCGGGGCATCCGCGAAGACGAGCAGCCTGCGCAGACGGTGGACGAGCTCGTCCCGGTCCCGGGCCTGGAGGAGCTGCCGGAAGCGGAGCGCGCGGGCATCCGTGACGTCGCGCTTGTTTCCGAGGAGCGCGCGGTAGAAGTGGGCGCCGGGGCTGAACCGCTGGGGGTGCTTCAGCTGCTCCGCCGCCGGGAAGCAGGCGACCACCTCCGCGAGGCGGCCGCGCGCGCTCTCCGGCGCAGCACGCACCACCCGCCAGAACGCTCCCTCCATGACGATCTCGTCGGCATCACGGCAGCGCCTCAGGACCGCTCGATCGCCCGGCGCCAGCGCGTCGTACGCGCGCCGGGCTGCGCGGACGTGCTCCTCGGTCAGTTGTTCAGGCCGCATCCTTCTCTCCCTTCGCCAGGATGGACGACAGTCTCCACAGCAGGCCGCGGCGCGCTCTCGCGACGAGCGACTGGTGGGTGTTGCCCGTGGCCGACGCCTCGGTGTGCGAGTCGAAGAGCGCCGTCACGGTGCGGCGCAGGGTCGGGTAAAGCGGCGACTCCCAGTTCTCGTTTCGCTCCGCCTGCGCGACTGCGGTCCAGAACGGCGCCTCGGTCGCCTGCCAGAAGGCGCTGCTGGCGTCGGCGGCCCAGAAGCCGCCCTTGTCCTCGGGGCGACGCCCGTGCGCCCTGCGAAAAGCGTACGCGAGCGCGGACGAGCACTTGGCCGCCGCCTCGACCATGGACCTGATCTGCGTCGCAAGGTCGTGGCACTTCTGCATCGAGACCGACAGCGACTCGGCGAACCGGCCCACGATCTTGGCCTTGTTGGTGGCGTAGGCGAGCACGAGCAGGCTCACCTGTCGGTTGTCGAGGTCCTCGAACCACTGCGCCACCACCGGCGCGGGCCGCGGGCCCTCTGCGGCGTCGCCGCCGCTCGCGTCCGGCAGCATGTCCGCAAGCCCCGTCCACGCCGGTCGGTCCGTGCTCAGATACACAGGCCACCGGCTCCGGCCGGCCTTGGGCTTCTGCGTGTGATGATACGGCGTATGCGGGTGGGCGAAGAACCCGCCAGCCACCTTGGACTTCGCCTCGAAGGCGCCGACGGACAGGAGGTCGGCGTCCGCCCCACAGGCCGCACAGCGCCCCGTTCCATCCGGCGTGAGCGTCAGTGCGCGCGGCTGCCAGAAAAGGCCGGTCTGCAGCCCAATCGCGTCGCCGACCTTCTCGAGCCTCCGCTGCAACCAGGGACGATCGCCGTCGCGGACGTACTCGCCGGCCCTCGTGCCGGAGAGCACGTTTGCCCAGACGGTCGCGCGGACCGAGCTCGCGGCCACGAGCGTGGTCAGGGGCGGCGCCCCTCTCACCCCGGGAGAGAGGCCGCGACCTCCGGACGGCGCGAACGCCTGCACGCCGTAAAGCGCCGGCACCGCGCAGGGCGCGCAGATCCCTTCGTACCCGTGCGCGGGCCGGAAGAGGAGGTGCCGCGAGCCGCTCGGCACGTCGAGGAAGAGCCGCGACGTCTCGTTCGCCCCGGAGTCCGGGAGCCGCTCCTGCATGAACGGCCGCTTTCCGAGGAGGTCGAAATCGCCCTTCACGTTCTCGATCCGTTCGGTCGCCTTCCTCCGGGAGAGTGGCTCGTCGATCCGCTTCTGGAGCTCCCGCGCGTCCTTCGGCGTGAAGAGCGCCTGGGTGAGGGCGCTGAGGAGGACGCGCGCGTAGAACCGGACGTCCTCGCGCGGGTGGACGAGGTCGGCGGCGTCCTCCTCTCCCGAGATGAGAGCGAGGTACGAGACGCGCTCTACCCTGCCGCGCTGGTCCAGCGGAATCCACGGATCGGTGAGTACGTTGAAGCCCTCGACGCTCACGCTTCACCTTCCTTCCTGAACCGGAGCCCCGTCGCGCGGCCGTAGGCGAGCCGCTTCCGCTTCACCGCGCCGCCCCGGCTCACCTCGACACACCCGCGGAATTCGCCCTCCGCTGCCCTCATCGGCACGGGAATCACCCCCGTGAGCCCCGCTCCGTCGGCGAACGCCTCGAACGAGGCCAGCCACTCGTCCCAGATCCGCGTCTCGCCGCGTGCGCGGGCGCCGCGCTCGATCTGCTCCCATGGATAGGACGGGACCGTCACCGTCTCGTCCAAGATCTCGCGCGCGATCCGCCACGCCGCTGGGTCCTCCGGTGAGAGCCGCCATGGCTCGCCTCCGTCAATCGACCGCGCCTCCTCGCCGTCCCACAGGACGAGCAGCAGCGTGGTCGAGTCGCCTTCGCGCGTGAGGGCCTGGACGGTCTCGTCGTCGTCGTCGAAGGCGGCCGGGTCCCCCGCCGCCGCTCCCGAGGGTGGAATGCAGGCGGACCGGGCCCTTCCGCGGCGCTCCTCGAGCGCCCGCTCGCGCTTCCTCTCGGCCTCGGCTAGCCGTGGGTTCCGCGCGTCAGCGATGCGAGCCGCGCGCGTGCTCGAGTCGTAAACGGACCCGATCAGCCCTCGGATGTCGGAGGGCACGGCGACCGACTCGCGACCGGACAGCAGGGCCTGGGTGAGCCACAGCGTGGCGGGGTCGTAGACGAAGCCCGAGCGCTCGTACGCGAGCCGCGCGGTCGCCTCGGGTCCGGGCTGGACCACGAGGAGCCTCGCCTGCTCGCAGCCCGGCGGTCGCGCCCGGGGATGCCGGTGCAGCCTGCCGGCGCGCTGGAGCAGGAGATCGATCGGAGCGAGGTCGCTGGCGAGTAGATCGAAGTCGAGGTCTAGGCTCTGCTCCACGACCTGCGTCGCGATGAGGAGGCCACTCCGCGGCCCGCCTCCGGGCCCGAACCGACCAAGCACTTCCCGCTCTATCTCCCCGCGGTCCTTCCCGCGTAGCCGCGCGTGGAAGAGCATCGGGGAGAGCCCCGCATCGCGGGCGGCCTCCCACGCCTCCTGCGCGTCGGTCACGGTGTTCCGGATCCAGCAGGCGGCACCGCCCCGCTCCACAACCGCGGCGAACCGGGCGAGCACCTTGGGCGCGGGCTCCTCCACCTCGACGCGCTCCAGGATGACCTCCCGATTCTCGCACGGGCGCGTCGAGGGTTACGCAGCGGACGCCGCCAGCCGACGCGACGGTGACGAGCGGGTAGCTCGCGTCTTCCCCGGGTGACGACTGCGGCGTCTCGTCGACGGCTCCGGCGCCGCGCCGGTACGCCTGGACGAGCTCGCCGCGTCGCTCCGCGGGGAGGGTGGCGGACAGGAGCACCACCGGCGTCGCCGTCGCTCCGAGCCACTCGAGGAGCCGCTCGATGATGACGCTCATGTACGCGTCGTAGGCGTGGACCTCGTCGATCACGACTGCGTTCGAAGTGAGCCCGAAGAGCCGGACGAACTGGTGGCGCACCTGGATGGCCGCCTGCATGGCCTGATCGACGGTCCCCACCCCGAGCTGCGCCAGCAGCGTCCGCTTCCGGCTCAGGAACCACGCCGCGCAGACAACCCCGGCCTCCCGGTCATCAGGGCTGCTGGCACGGCGCATCGGGCCCCGCACGAGCCGGTCGAACGCCTCGTTCGATCTGCGCCGGCTGTGGGCCAGGACGAGGTTCACCTCGCCTTCGAAGAGTCGGGCGGCCGCTTCCTCCACGCGGGCGAACATCGCGTTCGACGTCGCCATCGTGGGCAACGCGACGAAGACCCCAGTCGCGTCGCCTCGCGCCACCATTCGCTCGACGAGCGAGAGGGCCGCCTCCGTCTTGCCGGAGCCCATCTGGGCCTCGACGACCACGAGGCACGGCCCTTCGGGCAACGAGAGCGCCTCGGTGACGGCCTGCACGTCCCTCGGCGTCTTCCCTGGGAAGAGCTGGGCGAAGGTCGCCCCCGACGGCTTCGCTGCGCAGAAGCCGCACGCATCTAGCGCCAGGTCAGCTCGCTCGAGCACCTGGCCGTAGTACTCGGGGCACGGACACGGTTCGGCGCGGAACGGGAAGAACTGGTCCTGGGAGCCGATCCAGTCCGCCACGGAGCACAGGCCGGCGAGCAGTTCGATGAGCGGCAGCGACGCATCGCCCTTCCAGGGGAGGTGCGCGCCGCGCCCGGCGAACAGCGCGACTACCTCGGCCATCCACTCGCCGCGCGCTGCGGCGTCACTCGCTGCGAACGCGCGATGCGTTCCGGCGTAGCTCCTCGGGGCGCGGTTCGACGGGAAGCGGCCGTGGTGACCCGTTACCGCGCGCAGGAGCTTCCGCGCGTCGGATCCAAGCGCCGCCGCCGCGTCCCAGAGCTGGTGGTAGCCCTCGGAGCCGTGATCGTACTCGACACCAGGCACCCCGGCGCGCGAGGCGTCGAGCGCGACCGCGGGACCGTGGGCCTTCATCTGAAAACGAACGTCGAACTTGCCGGCGTCATGCAGCGCGACGAACGCGGCGAGCGTCGGCCCGACGGCGCTATCGCCGATGTCGGCCACCCGACCCAGCTTGCGGCGGAGCACCGCGTTCCGGCCGAGCATGCGCTCGGCAACGGCGGCGACGTCCAGGCAATGGAACGCGGCGAGGTGGAAACCCTCAGCTCCCGTCTTCCCCCAGTACCTGAAGTACGCGGGCCCAGCGGAGCGATCAGCGCGCACGCGCCCCCTCCCCTCCCCGGCCGCGCCCGGAGTCGATGAACTGGGGTTCGGGCCGAAGCGCGAACGCTCCCGCGCACTCCACCAACGACGAGACTAACCGCGGCGAATCGAGCATCGAGTCCTCGATACAGGTCGGGACCACCGAGGCCCCCCAGGCGGATCCCGTCTACACCGATGGTCTGACGTGAACGAACGAAGGGAACCGACCCAGCCATGATCGGTCTGGCCGATCCCGGGGTTAGGCGGTTCGCTAGGGCCGCTGGGCGGCTGGGTTGGCTGGAAGTCGGCTCGGTCGTCGTTGCCGGAATCGTCCTCGGCCGCGAAGCCCCGCTGCCCTCCGCCTCGAACCGCGATCGCTTGGGGCTGGGGCTCGCGCCGGCGCCCCCGTGCCGCGTTGCGGCGGATTGGGAACGGACGCTGAACGGCCCCGCGACGGCGGCCCGTGTAGGATTCGCCGCCGTGAGCTTCGACGTCATCGCGGCCAGGTACGGGCGGGACTCCGTCGCCCAGCGGAGCGCCGCCGAGGTCCTCCTCGGCCTCGCCGAGGTCAGCCCGGCGGACGACATCCTCGACGTCGGCTGCGGGACGGGCGCGCTCCTGACGTGCCTCCGCGGGCTCACCCGGGGACGGGTCCGGGGCGTGGACCCGTCGGCAGGGATGATCGCAGCGGCGCGGCGGGACGCGCCCGAGGGCGTCGAGCTGGCGCGCCTGGCCGCCGAGGAGCTGCCGCACGACGGGGAGTTCGATCTCGTCATCTCGAACTCCGCGCTCCAGTGGTTCAGCGACCCCGCCGCCGCGTTCGCCCGCTTCCGGCGCGCCCTCCGACCCGGAGGCCGCACCGCGATCCAGGCGCCCGCCACCGCGCGGTACGCGCCCGAGTTCGTGTCCGCCATGCAGGAGGTCGCGCGCGATCCCCGGACGCGCGACGTGTTCGCGACCTGGCGGACGCCGTGGTTCTACCTCGAGAGCGCCGAGGCGTACGCCGCGCTCCTCGCCGAGGCCGGATTCGACGTCCGGCTCGCGCGCATCGTCGAGCTCTCCTCGCGCGAGACGCCGGACGACGCGATGCGGATCTTCGGCTCCGGCGCCGAGGCGGGGTACCTCGGCGCGGCGTCGTATCCCGCGCCGCTGCCCGAGGGCTACGCCGACGCGGTCCGCGACGTGGTCCGCGCCTCGTTCGAGCGCCGCGCCTGCGCCGACGGCCGCGTCGAGCTGCGGTTCCGGCGGGTGTTCCTGGCGGCGGTCACCGGGTAGGGCGACACCGAGAGGGCCGGGCAGGCCCCTTCGTGATTCGTCACGAGGCGAGGCGGCGCCGAGCATACGACGGGGAACAGTCGTCCACCGAGCCCGAGGAGGCTTTTCACGGCAGGGGGAGGGCCGCGGCGCCGCCGCTCGTGCGAGGCGCACCGACGAGATCGGCTGACAGCGCGTCGCCGCGCGCGGCTCGATCCCGGTGGAGGCGCGCTCGATCGTCCTCCTGTCCAGGCCGGCGGAACGTTAGCCTGGTGACCCCGGCGCGCCGCCGGCTATGCTGCCGCCATGGAAGGGACGAACCCTACGGTCCTCGTCGTGGACGACGAGGCCAACATCCGCCGCGCCCTCCGGATGGTCCTCGACCCCGAGGGCTACGCGGTCGTCGAGGCGGAGAGCGCGGAGAAGGCGCTCGAGGTGCTCGCGACCGAGCCGGTGGATCTCGCCCTCTTCGACATCAAGCTCCCCGGCATGGACGGGCTGACGCTCCTCTCCCGGGCGCGCGAGCTGTGGCGCGACCTGCCGGTCATCGTCATCAGCGGCCACGCCGACACGAGCGACGTGGTGGACGCGGTGAAGCGGGGGGCCGCCGACTTCTTCCCGAAGCCCGTCGACCGCGATCGCGTCCTCGTCTCCGTGCGGAACGCCCTCTCCCGCCGCACCCTCGAGGAGAAGGTCCAGTCGCTCTCGGCGCGGGAGCGCCGCTTCGCCGACGAGATGCTGGGCGAGAGCGGCGCGATGCGGAAGCTCCGCGAGGACATCGCGAAGGTGGCGCCGACGGCCGGGCGGGTGCTGATCCTCGGGGAGTCCGGCACCGGGAAGGAGCTGATCGCCGCCGAGCTCCACCGCCTGTCGCGCCGCGCGTCGGGCCCGTTCGTGAAGGTCAACTGCGCCGCGATCCCCGCCGAGCTCATCGAGTCCGAGCTCTTCGGCCACGAGAAGGGGAGCTTCTCGGGTGCGGCCGCCCGGCGGCGCGGTCAGTTCGAGGTGGCGCACGGCGGGACGCTGTTCCTCGACGAGATCGGGGACATGAGCCCGTCCGCGCAGGCGAAGGTGCTGCGCGCGCTGCAGACGGGCGAGATCACGCGGGTCGGGAGCGAGAAGGCGATCCAGGTGGACGTCCGGATCGTCGCCGCCACGAACAAGGACCTCGAGGCCGAGGTCCGCGAGGGCACCTTCCGCGAGGACCTCTACTTCCGGCTCGCGGTCGTGCCCGTCCGCGCCCCGGCGCTGCGGGAGCGGCTCGACGACGTGCCGCTCCTGGCCGAGCGGTTCTTCCAGCTCGCCGTCCGCGAGAACGGGCTCCGCCCGAAGCCGGTCGAGCCGGACGTCTACGACAAGCTGAAGGCCCACCGCTGGCCGGGCAACGTGCGTGAGCTCCGGAACCTGTGCGAGCGGATGGTGATCATGAGCGGCGACCGGATCACCGCCGCGGACGTGCCGGAGGGCGTGGGCCCGCGGACGGCGCCGGCCCCCGCGCCGGGGACGGCGGACCTGTCGCGCTACGGCGAGGTGCCGCTCAAGGAGCTCCGGGATCTGGTCGAGCGGGACTACATCCTGAAGAAGCTCGAGGAGCACGACTGGAACATCACCCAGGCCGCGCAGGCGCTCGGCGTCGAGCGGACCAACCTCCACAAGAAGATCAAGCAGCATGGGCTGTCGCGCGCCGGTCGCGGCGTTGCTCCGGAGCCGGCGGACGGGTCCGAGGGGTGATGGGTCACCTGAGCTGAACGGTCCAGGTCCAGGTCCAGGTACAGCGGGCGCGGCCGGCGCCATGACGCGGGCGCCCATGCTTATGATGCCGGGCGCCGATGCAGCCTCCCCATCTGATCCCGGGACTCGCCCCCGCCGACCCGCGCGCCGCCGAGTCGGGCGAGCGCCTCGCGCGCCTCCGCAAGCGCTTCCCCGATCGACTGGACGAGCTCGCCCTGGCCACCCGGCTCGCCGCCGATCCCGACCTCGCCCTGGCGGGCGTCGAGCGGTACGTGGACGGCGCTGGCGCGCTCCCCGAGCGCGACCTCCTCGAGGCGCTCGTGCTGCTCGCCGGGGCATCGCGCATGGTGCCGGCCCTCCTCGCGCGCGACCCGCGCCTGCTCCGGCGCGCGGCGCGCTCCCCCTTCCTGCTGCGCCCGCGCGCGGAGGCCCACCTGCTGCGTCTCCTCGAGCGGGTCATGCGGTGGGTCGTGCCCGACGACGTGGACGGCTTTCACCGGCTGCTGCGGAGGTTGCGCGCGCGCGAGGTGGTGCGGATCTCGCTGCGCGACCTCCGCCGCGCCCGCGTCCGCGAGGTGACCGGCGAGCTCTCGTCGCTCGCCAGCGCCTGCCTCGACGCGGCGATCCGGTTCCACGACCGCCGCCTGCGCGCCCGGCACGGCGCGCCGGCAGGGCTCGCCGCGCGCGAGCCGGGGGCGGGGTTCTGCGCCATCGCCATGGGGAAGCTCGGCGCGCGCGAGCTCAACTTCTCCTCGGACGTCGACCTCATCTACGTCTACGGCCATGACGGCGAGACCGAGGGGGAGAAGCCGATCACGCACTTCGCGTACTACGCGAAGCTCGCCGAGCTGGTGACGGAGGCGATCGCGAAGCCCACCGAGGACGGGTTCGTGTTCCGGGTGGACCTGAACCTCCGGCCCGACGGGCAGAACGGCCCCATCGTGAACAGCCTCCGCGCGGCCGAGCTCTACTACCAGACGTTCGGACGCACCTGGGAGCGGAACGCCCTCGTGAAGGCGCGCCCGGCCGCGGGCGACCTGACCGTGGGGGACGAGCTGCTCCGCGGCCTCGACCCGTTCATCTGGCGGCGCAGCCTCGATCTCACCGTGGTCGAGGAGATCCAGGCGATGAAGGCGCGCATCGACGCGCGCGCGGGCGCGGAGGGGAAGGACGACCTGAAGCTCGGGAAGGGCGGGATCCGCGAGGCGGAGTTCTTCGTCTCGGCGCTCCAGCTCTTGCACGCGGGACGCGACGAGGCGCGCCCGCTGCGCGAGCGCGCGGTGCTCCCCGCCCTCGATCGCCTCCTGTTCGCCGGCGTCGTCCCGCCGAAGGACCGCGACGAGCTCGCCGACGCCTACCTGTTCCTGAGGCGCGCGGAGCACCGGCTCCAGATGCTCGAGGGCGCCCAGACGCACCGGCTGCCGCCGCGCGGAGAGCGCCTCTGGCTCGCCCGCGCGATGGGGTACGCGACCGAGGACGCCTTCGAGGCCGCCCTCGCCGTCCACCGCGAGCGGGTGGCGCGGCTCTTCGGGGGCCTCCTCGGGACCGGCACGGGTGCGGTGCCGCTCGATCCCGACCTGGCGCTCCTCGCGGACCAGCAGGTGCCGCGCGACCGCCGCGCCGAGATCGCCGCGCGCCGCGGGCTCGTCGATCCGGACCGGGTCCTCGCCGCCATCGACGCGATGGCGCGACGCCGGACGCCGTTCTCGCCGCTCGGCGATCCCGCCGCAGCGGTGGCGCTCCTCTCCGACGCCCTGGGCACGCCCGATCCGGACCAGGCGATCTCCCACCTCTCGGACTTCGCCGCCGCGCTCCGGAGCCCCCAGCCGTACTTCCAGATGCTCGCGGAGCACCGGCGCGTGGCGCGGCTCCTCTTGTCGCTGTTCGGGACCACCGACTTCCTGTCCAAGCGGTTCCTGCGCCACCCCGAGCTCATCGACATGCTCCTCCGCGAGGACCAGGTCCTGCTCGAGAAGGACGGGGGCACGTTCCGCCGCGAGATCGACGAGCGGCTCGGAGGCGTCGACCCATCGCTCGCGACCGACGACCTCCTCGAGCGCCAGCTCGGAGAGCTGCGCCGGTACAAGAACGAGGAGGTGCTCCGCATCGCGATCCACGACATCGCCGGCACCATCGACCTCGCGAGCGTGGCAGGCCAGCTCACGGACCTCGCCGAGGCATCCCTCGAGCGCTGCCTCGCGCTCGCGGAGGCGGAGGCGGTCGCGAAGAACGTCGCGCCGCCCGGGAGGCTGTGCGTGGTGGGCATGGGGAAGCTCGGCGGACGCGAGCTCGGCTACCACTCGGATCCTCGACCTCATCTTCCTGTACCCCGGCTCCGGGGCGACCACCGGGCACGAGCGCTACCCGCGCCTCGCCCAGCGGCTCATGTCTTTTCTACAAATGCCCTTGCGCGAGGGCCGGCTGTACCAGATCGACACGCGTCTCCGGCCCTCGGGCAACCAGGGTGCGCTCGTCATCGGGACCGAGGCGTTCACCCGCTACCACACGGGCGGCGGCGCGGACGGAATGGTGCGGAGCCAGCTCTGGGAGCGGCAGGCGCTCTTGCGCGCCCGGCACGTGGCCGGCGACGCACGGATCTTCGAGGAGATCCGCGAGACGGTGCTCGTCCCGGTCGTCTACGGACGGCGAGAGGACCGGGCGGCGCTCGCCGACGAGATCCGGAGGATGCGCGAGCGGATGGAGACGGAGGTCGCGCGCGAGTCGTCGCACGGCAAGAACCCCAAGACCGGACACGGCGGCCTCGTCGACGTGGAGTTCGCGGCGCAGTTCCTCCAGCTCGCGCACGGCCACGACCACCCCGACGTCCGCACCGGCTCGACTCCGGTCGCGCTCCGCCGGCTGCGGCATGCGGGCCTCCTGCGTGAGGCGGAGTTCGAGGCCCTCGCCGAGGGCTACGACTTCCTGCGCCGCGTCGAGCTGCGGCTGCGCATCGTCCACGACTTCGCGATCGACCACCTCCCCGAAGAGGGGCCTCAGCTCCGGCAGCTCGCGCGCCGCCTCGGGTACGCCGGGCCGGACCCCGGGGCGCGGTTCCTGTCGGAGTACGGGCGCATCACCGCCGCGGTCCGGCAGACCTTCGACGCCGTCGTTCGGTGACGTGCGTCACACGCTCGCCGTGGTGCGCACCGGTCCGACAGAGCGTCCGCCCCGCCGCCCGATCTAGAATCGGCCCATGCGCCGCGCCCTCGCCCCCCTCCTGACGCTCGCCCTCGCCGCGTGCTCACGCGACCTCGATCTGCCCCTCGCGTCGCCCCCGCGGATCGACACCGTCGCCCTCGTGGGGCTCGAGCCCCAGGCGGTCACCTCCGGCCTCCCGGTCCTCGGCGGGGAGCTCGTCGCGATCCGCGGCGGCGGGTTCCCCACGGACCTCGCCCAGCTCGAGCTCCGGATCGGCGCCACGGACGCAGACGTGCTGGAGGTCGCGCAGGACCGGATCGTCGCACGGGTCCCTTCGCTCACCACCTTCGGCGCGGTGGACGTCCAGGTGCGAACGCCGATCGGGTTCCGGACGCAGGCGGGGGCGATGCGGTACGACGGCGTCGGGCAGCCGTTCGGGTTCGGCATCTCCGACCTCGCCACGAACGTGGCGCTCGGGTTCGTCGCGCCGGTCCAGCCGCCGAGCTCCTCCGGGTTCTCCGAGCTCGCCATCGCGATCGGCGCGAGCGACTCCGCGCTCGTCGTCGTGCCCGCGGCGGGCGTCGCCGTGACGACCATCCCGCTCGGCCTGGTGCCGGTGTCGGCGGCGGCGCGGTTCGTCGTCGAAGGCGGGAACCTTCGCATCCAGGTGCTCGCGCTCGGGAAGGGCCGCGAGGTCGCGCTCGGGACCGCGATCCTGGACGGCGACGCGGCCGCGGTGAACCGCGTCCCGGCGCGACCGCTCGAGTCCCAGGTGACCCCCGCGGACTGCTCCACGCCTCAGGTCCTCTTCACGGCCTCGGGGATCCCGGTCGCGGCCTGGACGAACACGGCCGGCGTTCAGAGGATCGCGACCATCGACGTCGACGCGGCCACCACCACCTTTGCCCCCGAGTACAGGCCGAAGGACGCGGTGGTGCACGACGTCCCCGACGCCATCGTCGGCTGGGCGCCCTGGCTCGCGGACACCGTCGTGTTCGCAGCAGGGGGCGAGATCTACGCCTACGACGCCGCGGCGCAGACGGCTCCCGCGCCGCTCACCATCCGCCCGGGCGGCCTCCTACCGCCCGTGAACGTGTCCACCTTCCTCGCCGGGTGCCCGGGCGGCATCTCGTACTTCCGCACGCTCGCCGCGGCGACCCACGGCGGCAGCAACGCCATCGCGGTGGCCTACCGCGCGGGCTACACCGACCACGTCGCGCTCGTGGACGTCACGGCGGGCACGATGAAGGTCGGCGTGGCCGGGACGATCCCGACCTCGCTCGCGCTCGCCCCGGATCCGCCGTTCGCGACGACGACATCGTGGTCGGTCCTCACCGGCGGCATCACCAACCTCTACCGGTTCCGGCCGCTCCAGGGCGCCCCCGCCTGCGCCGACCTCGTCGCCGACGCCGCGCTTCCGCTGTCGTCCACGCCGGGCGCCCTGCCGACGTTCGGCGGCATGATCGTCACCACGGACGGCACACGCCTCCTCGCGACGACGCCCGACCGCGACCTCATCACCGTCCTCCCGCCCTCGCTCACCAGCGCGGGGCCGGTGCTGCGGCTGGCGTCGTACGGCGGCCTCTCGATCCAGCAGGCGACGATCGGGGCGTCGGTGGTCCCCATCGCGGTCGCCGAGCACGAGAACACCCTCTCGACGCTCGACACCGGCTCGGCGCTCCTCGTCCTCTCGCTCGCGGGCGACAGGGGCTCCGTCGCGCTCGGCGGCTCGGGGTACGGCCGCGGCGCGGTGTGGCTCGACGCGCCCAACGGGAGCGCGCTCGCGTATACCGGCGACCTTCCGAAGATGGGGGCCGCCGCGCTCACCCGCGGCGGCGCGGCGGCGATCACCGGATTCGAGGCCGGCACGTGCCTCGGCGAGGACGTGCGCGTGAAGAGCTCGCGCCCGGTGGCGAACGGTCCCCACCTCATCGTGCAGGGGCCGGCCCGGTCCGGCGCGCTCGGCACGGACGGCGTCGCGCGGTTCGGTCCCGCCGCCCCGCCGGTCTACGGGGTGACAGGGACGGAGCTCGCCGTCTACGTCCCCGATTCCACGAGTCTCGACTGCCTCGCCGGGACGACTCCGGACTGGGACCCGAGCTTGACCGGCAGCTGCGCTCCGGACGTCCGGATCGAGCTCGGCGTCGAGCCGCTCGACGTGACGCTCTCGGCGGGCGATCGGTCCGCCGCCGTGCGGACCCTCGACGCGACGACGTGCGCGTCCAACTGCTTGCCGAACGACGTCCTGTGCCAGCGCGCGGCCTGCGCCGCGGCAAGACAGATCGTCATCGTCCGACCCGATCCCGCCGCGGCGTCGTCCGTGATCGTCGCGCTCCCGACGCCGCCTGCGAGCATCGCAGCCGACCGCGGCGGCGGGTTCCTCGTCACGCTTCCATGCGAGCCGGGCGCCGCCGGAGGGGAGTGCTTCACGGCGAGCACGCTGTGCGATTGGTTCCTCACCGGCCTGGACGGAGACGACGGCGCCCTCGTCCACGTGGCGGAGGACGGGGCCAGCGTCGCGTGCCTGGCCGTGCTGCCGGCGCTGGCGGGCCCGGTCGCGGTGACGCCGAACGGCGCACAGGCGTGGGTGACGGGCATGACTGCGCTCGCCCAGCGCCTCTCGCGCCTCGCCCTCCCCCGCCGGGCGAGCGACGGCGCGATCGACACGAGCCTGCCCGCGGAACGGGTCGCCTTCGAGGAGCTCGGGCTGCCGGCGACGTCGACCGGCGCCTTTCCGCCCGGCGGCATCGCGTTCACGCCCGACGGCTCGACCGGAATCGTCACGGTCCCCGGGGAGTTCCGGATCCTGCTGTTGCAGTGACCGCCGCAGCCCGCCCGTGGGCCAGCCCGAGGACACCATCGACGCGCTTCGCGCGCAGCTCCGCCCCTTCGAGGACGCCGAGGTGGCGCTCGTGCGGGCGGTCGTCTCCTCGCCCGCCTTCCTGTCGGACGCGGACGAGGCGACCCTCCGGTACGCGCTCAACCTGGCTCGTACGACGCTCGTGCGCGCGCCCGACGGGTCGGACGTGGACGTGGGGTCGTTCCTCGCGCCGTACCGGGACGACCTCCTCGCGGCGGCGGTGCCGACGCTCGCCGCGCCGCGCGGCTTCGATCCCGCGGAAGCGGCCCGGCTCGTGCCGCACGTCGGGACGCACGCCCGCGCCTGGCGCGCACGCCTCCTCGCGGCGTTCGCGGGGAAGCTCCCCCCGAGCGCCCTCGACCGAGAGGTGTGCGAGAAGGCGCTCGTCGTGGTCTGCGGCGGGGGCGGCGGAGTCGCCTGGTCGTACCTCGGCGCGTTCGCGCTGCTCGAGCAATACGGGCTCGTCCCGCGCTTCCTCGCCGGCACGAGCATGGGCGCCGTCCTCCTCCTCTTCCGCGCCCGGCGGATCCGCTGGCACGCCGACGACGTCTCGGAAGCGATGCGAGGCCTCTCGTTCCGGACGCTCTTCCGGTTCCTGCACGGGGAGTCCCGCTACGGCCTCCCCGCCGCGATGCGCCTGTACCTGCGCGCGGCCATCGGCGAGTTCCTGAAGGGGCCAGACGGCCATCCCCTGACGCTCGGTCAGCTCGCGGTCCCCCTCGTCATCGCGGTGACGGGGATCCGCAACGGCGCGCTGCCGCGCGACCCGAGCTACTACGAGCACCTCCTCGACCTGGACGGGCGCGCGCCCCGGCCGAACGTCCTCTCGCGCATGGCATCGGAGGCGTTCCGGGCCATCGGCGAGCTCATCGTCCAGCGGGACCGGTTCGCCCGCATCTACCTCGGCGCCGACGAGGAGACCCGGGACTTCGACGCCATCGACGCGGCGGGCTTCTCCTCCGCGCTGCCCGGCGTGATCCACTACGACGTCGTGCGGGACGACGAGCGGATGCACGCGCTCCTGCGCGAGCTGCTCGAGCGCCACGATCTGTTCCGCCTCGTGGACGGGGGGCTGGTGGACAACCTGCCCGCGCGCGCGGCGTGGGGCGCGGTGCAGCGCGGTGCGCTCGGGACCCGGAATGCGTTCGTGCTGGCGCTCGAGGGCTTCGGACCGAAGCTGAGCCAGCCGCTCTGGTTCGGCCTCGAGCAGCTCGCCGCGCAGAACGTGGCGCGGAACCGCCCGTTCATCCACCATCACAAGTCGTTCCAGCGCGTGCTCTCGCCGCTCGAGGTGGTGCCGGACGCCGCAGACCTGCAGCGCGCGATCCAGGCCGGCAAGGCGGAGCTTCAGCCCGACATGCCGTTCGTCGCGCGGATGTGCCGCCCGTTCCCGCCGCTCGCCTGACCGACCGCGACCGACCGGCTGTAGCCCGGCGCGGTTGAAACCGCGCCCCCGCTGGGGCATGTTCCCGCGTGTCCCTTGCCGGGAGGCGAGACATGGTGAAGGCGGACCGCATCTGGGTCGACGGCAAGCTCGTCGCGTTCGAGGACGCGCGGGTCCACGTGCTGACGCACGCGCTGCACTACGGCATCGGCGTGTTCGAGGGGATCCGCGCGTACCGCACCGCGGACGGGCGCTCGGCGATCTTCCGCCTGCGCGAGCACGTTCAGCGGCTGTACGACTCGGCGCACATCGTGCTGATGGAGGTGCCCTTCCCCGCGGACCAGCTCGAGGCCGCCTGCGTCGAGGTGCTCCGGGCGAACAAGCTCGCGGAGGGCTACATCCGCCCGCTCGCGTTCTTCGGCGCGGGCGCCATGGGCGTCGGCGCCCAGAACCCGGTCCAGGTGATCGTCGCCGCGTGGCCGTGGGGCGCGTACCTCTCCGAGGAAGGCGTGAAGCGCGGGATCCGCGCCAAGATCTCCTCGTTCACCCGCATGCACGTGAACGTGCAGATGGTCCGGGCGAAGATCTCGGGACAGTACGTGAACTCGTTCCTCGCCACCCGCGAGGCCGCGCTGTCGGGCTACGAGGAGGCGATCCTGCTCGACACCGAGGGGTACGTCGCCGAGGGCGCAGGCGAGAACATCTTCATCGTGAAGCATGGCGTGCTCCAGACGCCGCCCCTCTCCTCGGCGGTCCTCGCCGGCATCACCCGCGACTCGGTGCTGAAGATCGCCCGCGACCTGGGCGTGACGGTGAAGGAGGAGAAGTTCACCCGCGACGCGATGTACCTCGCGGACGAGCTGTTCATGACGGGCACGGCCGCGGAGGTGACCCCCGTCCGCGAGGTGGACAACCGCCGCATCGGGAAGGGCGAGCCCGGCCCGGTGACGAAGCGGATCCAGGAGACGTTCTTCCGCACCGTCCGAGGCGAAGAATCCCGCTACCGCGAGTGGCTTTTTCCGTTCTGATCATCGGCAGTTGAGCGATCGTCAGGAACAAAGGTTGCCGCCTCGCCGTTATGCGGGGAGACGGCAATTTCATTGACCTCTTGATCACGGTTCGGCTAGATTCGCGCGGCTTCTGTCGCGCACTTTTGAAAAAGCGCTGCGACTTCGCCAAGTTGGGCAGTCAGCAGCGGCCTCCTGGTGAAGGCTGCCGGACGAGGAGTTGAAAAGATGAGGACTCGTTTCGTCGACATCGACGACCGCATGGAAGACCTCGCCGACCGGATGCGGGCCGCTCCGGAGCTCGGTGAGGAGTTCATCCGCCGGTACGAGCTGTCGTGGCTCTACCACGAGAACGCGCTCGAGGGCGTCGTGTACACGGGCCAGGAGCTCGCGACCGCGCTCGAGAACCAGCCGCTCGCGGACGTCACCTTTGTCGGCACGCTCCAGGAGATCCGGAATCACAAGACCGCGATCGATCTCGTCCGCCAGGAGGCGGCGGCGAAGAAGCTCCGCGTGAATCTCACGCTCGTGAAGCGGCTCTACGAGACGCTCGGGACGGGGTTCGACGGGCGGGCGGTGGCGGACTTCCGCAAGGACATGCCGCTCCACCGCGCCTACTTTCACGAGATCGCGCATCCGCTGAAGATCCCGGCGCTGCTCCAGAAGGTCCTCGAGTCGTGCGACTCGGCGGACTTCCGCAACGCTCATCCCGTGCAGCGCGCGGCGAAGCTTCACCACGGCTTCATGCAGGTGTTCCCGTTCACCGAGAACTCGGGCCGCGTGGCGCGGCTCCTCGAACCTGGTGCTGCTCCAGGCCGGGTACCCGCTCCCGTGCATCATCCACGCGACGGATCGGCAGCGGTACTACGAGTCGCTCCGCCTGCCCGAGACGACGCTCCGGGATCTCACGATCGAGGCGCTCGACAACGCCCTCAACCAGGCCGAGAAGTTCTTCCTCGAGGCTCCCGTCAGGGCGCGGAAGGCGGCTCGGTAGCGCCTCTGACGGGCTGACTCCGACGGGGCCCCAATGGGGTCCTCTTCGGGGGTCACCGCGCGCCGCCGGCGCTGCGGCAGGCTCGGCCCCTCGCCCTCACAGCGTGCAACAGGCTGTCCGTACACGGTTTTTCCCTGAACGAAGGACCTGTTTCCCCGAGCATGGCGGGGCCCGGGCCGGCTATTGTATAGCTCTGCGCCCTCATGCTGCTCGGAGCCCACGAAGGCATTGCAGGCGGGGTCTCGAAAGCGTTCGCCCGCGCCGAGGCCGATGGGGCGGACTGCCTCCAGATCTTCACGCGCAATGCGCGGGGCTGGGCGGCGCGCCCGCTCGAGGCCGACGAGGTCGAGCGCGTTCCGGAGCCGAGGCGCGACGGACCGGGAAGCCCGTGGCCGCCCATTCGTCCTACCTCATCAACTGCGCCTCGTCGGATCGGGAGATCCGCGAGAAGAGCTGGCAGGCGCTCGCCGACGAGCTGGACCGCTGCGAGCGGCTCGGGATCCCCGCGCTCATCTTCCACCCGGGGAGCCACGACGACGAGAAGGAAGGACACCGGCTCGTGGGGGAGGCGATGACGCGCGCGCTCGCACGCGTGCCCGGGAAGACGCGGCTGCTCGTCGAGACGACCGCCGGGCAAGGGGCCTGCCTCGGCTGGCGGTTCGAGCAGCTGCAGGCCATCCGGGAAGAGGTCCCCGGCCCTTCGCGCCGGCGCGTCGGCGTCTGCGTCGACACCTGCCACGTCCACTCGGCCGGATACGACCTCGAGACCGACGGCGGCTACGAGAGAACCGTGGAGCAGCTCGAGCGGACCGTCGGTCTTTCGACGGTGCGCGCGTTCCACCTGAACGACTCGAAGAGGCCGCGCGGCTGTCGGGTCGATCGGCACGAGCACATCGGCGAGGGGACGCTCGGGCTCGAGCCGTTCCGCCGCCTGGTCAACGACGCCCGGTTCGCGGAGATCCCGGGCTTCGTCGAGACCGAATCCAGCGTTCAAGGAGAACATCGAGGTCCTCCGCGGCCTCGTCCGCCGATGAGGTCCACCGTTCCCATACGCCAGCCCGGGGAAGAGGCGCCCCGGTCCCGGTCGCGCCGGCTCGTGCGCGCCGCGCGGATGTCGCTGTACCCGCGCACGTCCGAGGCCACCGCGCGACCGGCTCGACCGGCTCATCGACTACGCCCGGGCCCACGAGCGCGCGCTCATCCTCACCCACGACAACCCGGATCCGGACTCCATCGCGGCGGGCGTGGCGCTCGCGCACCTGCTCGAGAAGCTCGCCGGGGTCGAGGCGATCGTCGCCTACGGCGGCATCGTGGGGCGCGCCGAGAACCGCGCCCTCGTGAAGGTGCTGAAGCTCCCGGTGGTGCCGGTGTCGCGCGTCGTCTTCGACGACTACGACCTCATCTGCATGGTCGACACCCAGCCGGAGCAGGGAAACCACTCGCTCCCGGCGCGCCACTTCCCGGACGTGGTCATCGACCACCACCCCGAGCGCCCCGACTCGCACCTCGCGCCGATCGCCGACGTGGGCGGCCCCATCGGCGCGACCTCGACCGTGCTCGCCGAGTACTTCCGCGCGAGCGGGCTCAAGATCCCGTCCCAGGTCGCCACCGCGCTCTTCTACGGGATCAAGGCGGACACGCGGGACCTCGGACGCCAGACGACGAAGCAGGACGTCGACGCGTATCTTTGGCTCTTCCCGCTGACGGACAAGGACGCGCTCGGCGAGATCGAGCACCCGACGCTGCCCGAGGACTACTTCCGGCTGTACCACACGGCGATCGAGCGGGCGCAGGTGTTCGACGACGCGGTGGTCTGCGACCTCGGCGACATCTACGCGCCCGACATGGTCGCCGAGGTGGCGGAGCGGTTCATGTACCTCGAGGGCATGCGCTGGTCGCTCGCCTTCGGCGAGTACGAGGACGCGATCTACTACTCCGTCCGGACGAGCGACCGCCGCATGAACGCGGGGCGGATCATCCGCGACGTCATCGAGCAGAAGGGTGGATCCGCCGGCGGTCATGGGCCGATGGCCGGCGCGCGCCTCCCGACGAAGCGACTCTCCACCGCTGCGGGCAAGCGGCTGCGCGAGGACGTGGTCCGCGCGTTCCTCGACGCGTTCGGGGTCAAGGCGCGGAAGGGGAAGAAGCTCGTCTAGCGCGGCCGGCGTGATCTACCTCGATCACAACGCCATCACGCCGGTCCGCCCCGAGGCGAAGGAGGCGGTCCGCCTCGCCCTCGACGCCTTCGGGAACCCCTCCTCGGTCCACCGCGCGGGCCGGGACGCGCGCGATCTCCTCGACCTGTCGCGCGACCGCGTGGCGCAGGCGCTCGGCGCGCGCCCGCAGGACGTGGTGCTCACCTCCGGGGCCACCGAGGGCGCCGCCCTCGCGATCCGCGGGCTCCTCGCTGCCGCGCCCGCAGGCCGGCGCCGCCTCGTCGTCACCGCGGTCGAGCACCCCTGCGTCCTCTCGCTCGCGAAGCAGCTCGCGAGCGGCGGGACGCCTCTCACGGTCGTGCCGGTGAACGGCGACGGCGAGGTGGACCCCGCCGCGTTCCGCGCCGCCCTCGGTCCGGACGTCGCGCTCGCCTGCGCGATGCGCGCGAACAACGAGACCGGCGTCCTCCTCCCGGTGCGCCAGCTCGCCGCCGCTGCGCGCGAGGCAGGCGTGCCGTTCCTGTGCGATGCGGTCCAGGCGGTCGGGAAGATCGAGGTGGACGTCGGCACCCTCGGCGCGGATCTCATGCTCGCGACGGGACAGAAGCTCGGCGGACCACGCGGCGCCGGCGTGCTCTGGATCGCGCCCGGCCTCAGGCTCGCGCCGCTCCTCGGCGGCGAGCAGGAGCGCGGGCGCCGCGCCGGGACGGAGAACCTCCCCGGCATCGCCGGCCTCGGCGCCGCGATCGAGGCAGCGGTCTCGCGCCGGTCCGAGGAGGCCGAGCGGATCCAGGCGCTCCGCGATCGGCTCGAGTCGGGCCTCCTGGCCGCGGTCCCGCGCGCGCGCGTGAACGGCGGGCGGGCGCCGCGCCTGCCGGGGACCTCGTCGATCGTCTTCGAGGGCTGCGACGCGGAGACGCTCCTCATGGCGATGGATCTCGAGGGGATCTGCGCGAGCGCCGGATCCGCCTGCCACTCCGGCTCGACCCGCCCGTCCGGGGTCCTCCTCGCCATGGGCCTCTCCGACGCCGACGCGCGCGCGACGATCCGCTTCTCGCTCGGGTGGACGTCGACCGCCGCGGACGTGGACGGGGCGCTCGCGATCGTCCCGCCGCTGGTGGCGCGCGTCCGGGGAGCGGTGCGCAGCGACGAGTCGCGCTAACCGCTCAGTCGCTCGTCCCGAACAGCCCGCGCACCACCGCCGCGATCGCGAGCGGCGTCCCGATGGCCGGGTCGTAGCGCGTCGCCATCTCGGTCGCAAACGCCGCGGCCGACGGGTAGCGGTCGGCCGGATCGAGCGAGAGGCAGCGGAGGATCATCGCGTCGAGCTCGAAGGGCAGCTCGGGGCGGAGCTCGGACGGCGCGCGCAGCTTGCCCTGCAGAATGCGCTGGCCGATCTCGTTCACGCCGTGGCCGGGAAAGGCGGGCGCGTTCGTGAGCAGCTCGAAGAAGACCGCGCCGAGCGCGAAGATGTCGCTGCGCGGCGGTCGGTGGCTCGGCCCGGATCTGCTCGGGCGCCAGGTAGTGGATCTTGCCGAACGTCCCGCCCGAGCGGCCCGCGGCCGCGCCGGGCGTGAGCGCGACCCCGAAGTCGCCGAGCTTGATCTCGCCGAGCCGCGAGATGAACACGTTCGACGGCGAGACGTCGCAGTGCACGATCCCGAGCGGCCGCCCCGCCTCGTCCTGCCCGTCGTGCGCGTGGGCGAGCGCCTGCGACACGACGTGCGCGACGTAGCACGGCGAAGTCGACGGGGAGGAGGATGTTCCGCGCGGCGCACTGGGCGAGGATCTGGCGCAGGTTCCGGCCGTCCACGTAGTCCATCACGATGTACGGCGTGCCGCCGGCGACCCCGGTCTCGATCACCTCGACGATGGCCGGGTGGCGAAGGCGGCGCGTGACCTCCGCCTCCTGCTCGAAGAGCTCCACGTACTCGGGGTCGCGGGCCAGCTCCGGCAGGAGCC
Organism: uncultured delta proteobacterium; assembly: GCA_963721145.1. GTDB lineage: Bacteria > Myxococcota > Myxococcia > Myxococcales > Anaeromyxobacteraceae > Anaeromyxobacter. The sequence continues at coordinate 1,039,993 of CAVRIC010000003.1, forward strand.
GCTTCACCGCCACGCTCTGCCCCAGCGCGCGGACCCGCCACGGCGACGGCGCGGTACACCTCCGCCATGCCGCCCTTGCCGATCAGGGCCTCGACCCGGTAGTCGGACGAGCGTCCCCGTCACCGCGTCCCAGCCTCCCTACATCTTCGTCCGCACGAGGGCGCGGTAACCCGGCTCGCCTCGGACGCTCTCCAGGTCGGGATCGCTCGTCGATCCCTTCCGCCGTCGCGTAGCCGTTCAGCGCGGCGATCTGGAGGTAGCGGAGCGCCATCTCCTTCTGCCCTTCGAGCGCGTAGACGCAGGCCATGTTGTAGTACGCGTCGCCGAAGTCGGGGTCCACGGCGAGCGCCTTCTTGTACCACTCGAGCGCGCGCGGGAGGTCGTCGCGCATCCGGTAGGTGACGCCCACGCCGTTGTAGGCCTCGGGCACCGCGCCGTCGACCTCGATCGCCTCGAGGAAGCGGCGCCGGGCCGCCTCGAAGTTCCCCTCGTTCAGCCAGGCGGCGCCGTCGCGCAGGATGGTGCGGGCCTGCTCGCGCGCGCCGGCCTCCGAGGCCTTCCGCGGCGGCGGAGTCGCCGCCGGGACCAGGCTCGCCCCAGCGGTCGAGCCGCTCGCCACCCCGGTCGCCTTGGCCACCCGCACGAACGCGAGGCCGCCGTTCTTGCCGAGCGGCGCCCTGCAAGGCTTCGTCGCGACGTGGACCGCCCCGGAGAGCCGCTCGCCGGAGGCGAGGAGGACGGCGCTCGACCACTCCTCCTTCGCGCGGCAGCCCTTCCCGCCGAGACAGACCCGCACCTGCCCGGCGAGGGAGTCGTCGAGCAGCGTCGCGCGCAGCACCTCGTCGCCCTCGTGGAACGCGCAGAGGTCCGATGCCGCGACGAGCACGCCCGCGGAACGTCACGCCGTTTCCGGCGACGCGGACGCGGCCGAGCGGGGACTCGTACTCTCCGTCAACGATCGGGGCCGCCGCCCTCGCCACGGGGCAGGCCACCGCGACCGCACAGCACAGCACCCGGAGCGCGCGCATGGCGCCATTCTAACCCTCGAAAGCCGCCCGCCTCGCTTGACAGGTCCGGCGGGGAGTTCTAGTATCCCTGTAGTCGAAAGTCTGCGTGATTTCGCTGGCTTGTGGCTCTTTGACGGATCTGATCGAGCTGCCCCCTGCCGGGTTCGTGATTGCGTCTCGTGTCGTTTGGGCCGACTTTTCGCCCAAGAGGAGCGCCCGCCCTCGGCCATGTGCAAGCTCCCATGCAGCGAGGGAGAAGCCTACGGTCGCTGGTGTACCGGGTGCCCCACCTGTAGAAATACAGGTCCAAACAACCGGGCCACACGGCTCACGCGGGGGGCTTTTTTTTCTCTGCATGAGCGAGCGCGAAGCATGCCCTCCGGTCGGAGCTCATCGCGCGCGCGCGCGCGCATCACGCCGGAGGAGCGCGCGGCGAAGTCGCGCGCCATCGCGGACCGGATCGAGCAGGTCCCCGCGTTGCTCGACGCCCAGACGCGTCGCGGTGTACGCGCCGCTCGGGACCGAGGTGGACACGGCGGAGATCGCGCGCCGCGCATCGTGGCGCGGCGTACGCGTGGTGTTCCCGCGGGCGGTGTCGGGCGAACGTTCGCTCGCGTTCGCGTGCGCCGACCCAGCCGCGCTCGTGCGCGGTCCGCTCGGCGCCAGCGAGCCGCCGCCGGACGCTCCCGCCGTGGCGCTGCACGAGATCGACTGCATCGTCGTGCCGGGCGTGGCGTTCTCGCGAGGACGGGGTCCGGCTCGGGCGCGGCGGTGGCCACTACGACGCAACGCTCGAGCGGATGCCGCGCGCCGCCCGCATCGGGATCGGCTTCGACGCGCTCATCGTCCCCGCGCTTCCGCGCGAGCCGCACGACGTGCCGCTCGACGCCATCGTGACCGAGGCGCGGATCCTCGTGCTCGCGCGCGAAAGCCGCTGACGCGGGCGGGCTTCCCGGCTATACGTCGCACGCCTTGAAGCTCCTCTTCCTCGGAGACGTCTTCGGAAAGCCCGGCCGCCAGGCCGTGCAGCGGCTCGTGCCGCGCCTCATCGCCCGGGACGGCGCTCGACCTCGTGGTCGCGAACGCGGAGAACGCCGCGTCGGGGCTCGGCGTCACGCCCGAGAACGCCGAGGAGCTCCTCGCCGCCGAGGTCGACCTCCTCACGAGCGGCAACCACATCTGGTCGAAGCGCGAGATCGTGCCGTACCTCGACGCGCCGGGCGCACGGCTGATCCGCCCCGCCAACTACCCGCGCCGGCACCCCCGGCCGCGGCCGCGCCATCGTCGACGACGCCCGACGGGCGCCGGCTCGGGGTCGTGAACCTCGAGGGACGCGTCTTCATGCAGACGCTCGACGATCCGTTCCGGGTCGCGCTCGCAGGAGGTGGCCGCGCTGAAGGCGGAGGGCGTGCACCGCGATCCTCGTCGACATGCACTGCGAGGCGACGAGCGAGAAGAACGCGATGGGCTGGTTCCTCGACGGCAAGGTCTCGGCGGTGCTCGGGACGCACACGCACGTCCAGACCGCCGACGCGCGGGTGCTCCCGGGCGGCACCGCGTTCATCACCGACGTGGGCATGTGCGGCCCGTGGGACTCGATCATCGGCGTGCGGAAGGAGCTCGTGCTCGAGCGCTTCCTCACCGCAGCGCCCGGTGCCGTTCGAGCCGGCGAAGCGGGACGTCTGGCTGCAGGGCGCGATCGTGGACATCGACGACGCGACCGGACGCGCGCGGTCCATCGTGCGGGTGCAGGAGAAGCTGCCGGAGGAGTAGCGCAGCGGTCGGGTCACTTCGGGAGCGGAGTCGCCTCGCCGTCCACGACGAGCAGGGCGTGGTTCCGCTTCCCCTTCTGCAGCATCACGTAGCGCGCCGTGCGAGCAGGTCCGCCGCGGCCGAGCGTCCGCTCCGGCGCCGGCGACGGTCTCGCCGTTCAGCGAGGAAGCCCTTGCCCTGGATGCCGCGGCGCGCGTCGCCCTTCGAGGTGGCGAGCCCGACGCGCACGAGCGCGTCGAGGATCGAGAGCCCGTCGAGCTCCCGCGCGGCAGATGCGCGCGGACGGGATCTCGCCCGCGAGCACCGCGAAGCACCTCGGCGCCCGCGCCGCGCAGGTCGGTGCCGCCGAAGAGGAGCCGGCTCGCCTCGACCACCGCCCTGCGACGGTCGCCTCGCCGTGGACGCGCGCCGTCATCTCCTCGGCCAGCTTCCGCTGCGCCGGCCGCTTGCCCGGGTCGCGCGCCGTGCTCCGCCATGCAGCGCCGCGATCTCCTCCACGGAGGGAAGGTGAAGAACTTGAGGAGCCGCTCCACGTCGCGGTCGTCGGTGTTGAGCCAGAACTGGAAGAACTTGTACGGCGAGGTCTTCTGCGGGATCGAGCCAGACCGCGCCCTCCTCGGTCTTGCCGAACTTGGCGCCGGAGGCGGTGGTGAGGAGCGGGAAGATGAGCCCGTGCGCGCCCGGCGCCCTCCTTGCGCGAGATGAGCTCGGTGCCGGCGGTGATGTTGCCCCACTGGTCGCGTGCCGCCCATCTGCAGCTCGCAGCGGTCGGTCTTCCACAGGTGCCAGAAGTCGTAGGCCTGGATGAGCATGTAGCGTGAACTCGGTGAAGGAGATGCCCGCCTCCATCCGGTTCTTCACCGAGTCCTTGCGCGAGCATGTAGTTGACGGTGAAGTGCTTGCCGACGTCGCGCAGGAACTCCATGAGCCCGAGCGGCCGCAGCCAGTCGGCGTTGTTCCGGACCCGCGCCGCGTTCGCGCCCTCGAAGCGAGACGAACCGCTCGAGCTGGGCGCGGATGGCCGGCCACGTTGTGGTCGATCTCCTCGACCGTGAGCACCGGCCGCTCGGTGCGCTTGCCGCTCGGATCGCCGACCATGCCGGTGCCGCCGCCGACGACGATGATGGGCGTGCCGCCGCAGCGCTGCAGCCAGGCGAGCGCCATCACCGGCGAGCAGGTGGCCGACGTGGAGCGAGTCGGCGGTCGGGTCGAAGCCGACGTAGCCGGTGACGGGTCCCTGGGCGAGGCGGTCCTTCAGCCCGGGGGTCAGGTCGTGGATGAGGCCGCGCGGCCCGAGCTCGTCGAGAAGCGTTGACATAGGGCCGCGTAGATTAGCGCAGGAAGCCCTTTCCCAGCACGTAGACCTCGTAGGAGGAGTCGCGCATCGCCTGCGGGCGCGCGACGTGGACCTCGGAGAACCGCGTCCGCAGCTCCTTCTTCAGCTCGGGGAAGTCGCCGCCCATGAAGACCTTGGCGACGAAGCGAGCCGCCGCGCTCGAGGGTCGCCTCGGCGATCCGGAGCGCCATGCGGACGAGCTCGAGCGAGCGCGCCTCGTCGGTGATCTTGATGCCGATGGTCTTGGGCGCCATGTCGCTCGTGACGAGGTGGAACCGCCCCGGGTGGAGCGCGCTGATCCGCTCGAGGGCGTCGGGAGCGAGCAGGTCGACGATCGCCGTCTTCACCCACGGCTTTCCCAGGTTCCGGATGGGCTCGAGATCGACCCCGACCGCCACCCCCTTCTCGCCCACGACGTCGGCGAGGATCTGGAGGAACCCGCCCGGCGCGGCGCCGAGATCCAGGACGGCGTGCCCCTTCCCGAGCAGGCGGTAGCGCTTCAGGATCTCGTCGATCTTGAACGCCGAGCGGGCTCGCAGGCCAGCCTTCTTGGCCTTGCGGTAATAGAAGTCCTTGGGGTCGTAGGGCTTCGCCATGGCGTGCGGTATCCTGCGCGCTCCAAGGTGGCAGTCAAGCCGACATGACGCGCGCGAAGATCCTCGCCATCTGCGCACCGATCGCCGCCGCAGGCCTGGCCCTGACGGTCCAGGCCACGTTCCGCGTGAACGCGCAGGAGCGCGAGCTCGCCGCGACCCGGGCCGAGGGGAAGGCCGCCGGGGAGTCGTTCGTCGCGACGCTCCAGGGCGACTACGCCGAGCGGCAGCGCCTCCTGTTCGAGCGGCGGCGCACCCTCGCGCTCCAGCTCGCGGCGGCGCGCCGCGATCGGCTGCTCGGCTTCCTGCTCACCGCCGCGGCAGGCCTGTCCGGGGCCGCACTCTCGGTGATGTCCCGCATCTCCGCCGAGATCGAGGAGGACCGCCGCCACGTGGGATCGTGAGGCGATCCTCGACTTCACCGGTCCAGAAAAAAATCGCCCATCTATCGCGGGGTGCGACTTTCTTCGACCGGAAGAGTCCGAATTTCCCCTGAAAATCCGCAGGTGTGAGGTTGACTTCCCACCGCGCGACGTGGGATACGGCTCCTCCGATTCAGCCAGTCGCCCTCGCGGCGCGAAGAGAGAGAGGAAGAAGACCGATGGCCCTGAAGATTACCGAGGAATGCATCAACTGCGGCGCCTGCGAGCCGGAGTGCCCGAACACCGCGATCAGCCAGGGTGACGACCTGTACATCATCGACACCGCCAAGTGCACGGAGTGCAAGGGCGCGCACGACTCACCCGCCTGCGCGGGGGTCTGCCCGGTCGACTGCTGCGTCGCCGCGGCGTAAGCGATAGAAACCAGAACAGCCCGCTGTTCATCGGACGCCCCGCCCGTGTCGCAAGGGCTGGGGCGTTCGCCGTTGTATGCTGGCGACGCTTCCGGGCGAGCGGAGCCCGTCGGACGAGGTCCGAGGCAACCACGAGAGGAGAGCGTCATGGCCACCATCATCACCGAGGAGTGCATCAACTGCGGCGCGTGCGAGCCGGAGTGCCCGAACGGCGCGATCAGCCAGGGCGACGACATCTACCTCATCAACCCGGACCTCTGCACCGAGTGCGTCGGATTCCATGACGCCGAGGCCTGCGCCGCGGTGTGCCCGGTGGACTGCTGCGTCCCGGATCCGGCCCGTACGGAGACCGAGGAGCAGAACTACGCGAAGCTCGCCAAGATCCACGCCGACAAGCAGTTCCCGGCGCTCGGCGAGCTGCCGGCGAGCCTCTCCCGCTTCCGCAAGTAGCCGCGCGCGCCCCTTCCACGACGCCCTGCGTGCCGACTGCGGCGCGCGGGGCGTTCGCGTCTTATCGTGCTGGCATGGAACTGCCGGGCGGGCGCCTCGTCGCGCGCATGCTGAAGAAGGAGGGCGTGGGGACGGTCTTCACGCTCTCCGGGCTGCACGTCGCGCCGATCTACGCGGGCTGCGTGGACGAGGGCGTCCGGATCGTGGACACGCGCCACGAGCAGGCCGCTGCGCACGCCGCCGACGCCTGGGCGCGGCTCACGCACGGCGTGGGCGTCGCGATCGTGACGGCGGGCCCGGGCGTCACCGACGCGGTCACCGGCGTCGCGAACGCCTGGGCGGCGGCGAGCCCGCTCGTCCTCATCGGCGGCGCGGCGCCCACGTTCAACCAGGGGCGTGGGTCGCTGCAGGAGATGCCGCAGGTCCCGCTGTTCCAGGGGATCACGAAGTGGGCGGACCGCGTCCCCTCCCCCGACCTCGTCCCGAGCTTCCTCGCGAAGGCGTTCCGCGTCGCGCGCGCCGGCCGGCCCGGCCCGGTGTTCCTCGAGATCCCGTGGGACGTCCTCTCGAGCTCCGCCGACGAGGCGCTCGCGGAGGCGCAGGTGCTCTACCGGACCGACGCGTGCAGCCCGGGCGATCCCGCGAAGCTCGAGGCGGCGGTCGCGCTCCTCGCCCGCGCCGAGCGGCCGGTCGTGATGGCGGGGTCGTCGATCTGGCGGGACGGCGCCGCCGCAGCGCTCGATCGGCTCGCCGCGCGCGCCGGGATCCCGGTCTACCTGAACGGCATGGCGCGCGGCTGCCTCCCGCGGGAGCACCCGTCGTTCTTCGAGCTCTCGCGCAAGGACGCGCTCGGGGCGGCGGACGTGGTCCTCGTCGTCGGGACCCCGCTCGACTTCCGGCTCGGCTACGGCACGGAGCCCACGTTCGCGGCAGGTGCGCGGGTGATCCAGGTGGACATCGACCCGACCGAGATCGGCCGGAACCGGCCCATCGACGTGGGCATCGTCGGCGACTCGCGGAGCGTCCTCGAGGCGCTCGCCTCGGGCGTCCGCGCCCAGGCGCCTGCGGCGTGGTCGCGTTCGCTCCGCGAGAAGGAGGCCGACCGGCGCGAGCGCCAGCGCGCGTTCGAGGAGAGCGATCAGCGGCCGATCCACCACTTCCGGCTCGCGCGCGCGATCGACACGGTCGCCTCGCGGGCGGGCGACGTCACCTACGTGGCGGACGGCGGCAACGTCGTCGCGGTGGCCGCGAAGGTGGTGCGCGTTCCGGGGCCCGGGCGCTGGCTCGACCCCGGGCCGCTCGGCACGCTGGGCGTCGGCGCTCCGTTCGCGATCGCGGCGAAGCTCCTCGCGCCGGACCGACCGGTGTGCGTGATCCAGGGCGACGGCGCCTTCGGCCTGAACGGGATGGACTTCGACACGGCGGTCCGGTTCAGGCTGCCGATGGTGATCGTGGTCGGGAACGACGCGGCATGGGGCCAGATCCTCATTCCGCAGCGCGGCCTCTACGGCGATGAGCACGCGGTCGCGACGAGGCTCGCCCCGACCCGGTACGACCGGGTCGTCGAGGCGCTCGGCGGGAAGGGCGAGCACGTGGACGACCCCGCGGAGCTCGTGCCGGCGCTCGAGCGTGCGTTCGCATCGGGGACGGTGTACTGCGTGGACGTCGCGATCGACCCGGAGGCGGCGGCCTCGAGCGGCGCGGCGGGTTATGCCATCTAGCGGCTCGGAGGGGAGAGAACCATGGCCACGACGCCCAAGCTGAGGCTCGATCGGGCGCGCACCGCGCTGCTCGTGATCGACATCCAGTCGCGGCTCACGCCGTCGATGCCGGAGGACGCGCTCGCGCGGGTGCTCAAGTACACGCGCGCGCTCATCGGGGCCGCGAAGGAGCTCGGCCTCCCGGTGCTCGCGACCGAGCAGTATCCGAAGGGGCTCGGGCCGCTCGTTCCGGAGGTGCGGGACCTCCTGCCCTCGCCGCCGCTCGTGAAGATGCACTTCTCCTGCGGCGCCGATCCCGCCTTCGCCGCCGCGCTCGAGAGGACCGGACGCCGGCAGATCGTGGTCTGCGGGATGGAGACGCACGTCTGCGTGTTCCAGACGGTGCGCGACCTGGTGGAGATGGGCTACGAGGTGCACCTCTGCTCGGACGCCGTCGCGAGCCGGATCGACGTGCACCGGACGAGCGGGATCGATCTGTGCCGCCAGGCGGGAGCGGTGATCACGAACGCCGAGACGGTCATCTTCGACCTGCTGCACGTCTGCGGGACGCCCGAGTTCAAGAAGGTGGCGCCGCTCGTGAAGTAGGCCGACGGCGGGCCGGGCCGACGGCGTTGACCCCCGGCGCCCCCGGTGCTACCTATCCCCTCCCTGTCGTTTCCGGGGCGTAGCGCAGCCTGGTAGCGCACTTGCTTGGGGTGCAAGTGGTCGCTGGTTCAAATCCAGTCGCCCCGACCATTTGAAGCCCGCGGCATCCGAGGAGAAATCCGAGGGGCCGCGGGCTTCGTCTTTTCCGGAACCGGGCGGTCTCACCACCGGCTCACCAAGCCCGAAGCCCGATCGGTCGCCGGCCGAGCTGCTCCGGGCGGCGCTCGCATCGATCGACGGCGGCGTCATCCGAATCGGCGATCTTCGGAAGCTGCTCGTCGCGGCGCTCGACGCGCTTGACGGGGAGGGGCAGGGCCGCTGATGGCGCTGACCGGCATCCAACACACGTGCCTCGAGAGCGGCCGCGCCTGGGCCAGCGCCCTGCGCCGCATCGAGGACCGGGCTGTGGTCGAGTTGGGCCGCGCCAACGGTCGCGCCAAGGTGTTCCGCGAGATCCTCGCGTACCTGCGCGGCACCGTGAGCATTGTCGACAAGCGCGCGGTGTCGTCGATCGCGAAGCGCCTAGGCCTCACTCCGCGTTGCGTGCGGATGCACCTGGCCGCGCTCGAGCGAGACGGCTGGGTCCTCCGCGTCCACCACGCCGGCCTCCGGTTCCCTGGGCAGCGAGGATGGGCGACGTCGGCGTACGTCGTTCCGGAAGCGCTCCCCTGCATCTCGGCGATGCCGCTCTCGCGCCAAGCGAAGGCGCGCGCGGAGCTCCGGGCGCCAGCTGTCGCCGCCTCCCTTCTCGCGGCTGGACACGCCCGGGCGCTTCGAGGGGTGATCGCGAACTCCTCAGCGGAGTCAGCCTGTTCGAGCGCCCCACCGGCTCCGGATAATAGGAAGACTTCGACCGAGATGGGCGAAGCCCATCCCTCCGTTCAAGCTTCTGCTTCACCATACGTTTCAGAGATCACGACCGTACTCCCCCTACCCCCTCGCGGCCCAACCCCTGTGGACAACCCAGGCCCGCGCGCCGGCGAAAACGGCGGAGGGGCAGGGGCCACCTTGCCGCGGCCCGGGGCCCTCATGGTCGAGGGCCCCTGTGGCCAGAGCTCGGGTGCTTCGCCCCTCGCATGCCTCTGGCCCCGAGATCACAGCCGGGCACGAGAAGCGGCAACGACGGGAGGGGGCGCCCCATGCTCGCCGGGCTCACTCCGCGCGACGCGGCCGCGCAGCTCGAGGCGATGGGGGTCTCGCGGTCCGAGGCCGTCCAGCGCGCGGTCGGCTACTCCCGAACGGCAGCGTGGCGACGCTTCCGACGAGCTCGCGGTGAGCCCGAGGGGAGGCAGCCACGCTGGCGCGCCACGGCGCGCGCAGCGCAATTCGAGTTGAAACGCGTCCGCGCTGAGAAGCGGTCCGCGGGTGTTCCACTCGAAGACCACGAAAACTCCTGAGGCAACCGGACGGTGGGCCCGGTCTGGGCCGGGTCTACTCCAGCCGACGGAGCCAGGTCGCGGCGTTAGAATCGACGGGCCGTGCCACCCATCGTGTTCACCGAAGAGGTCGTGAGCGCCGCACGCCGGTCCAGCGCCACACAGGCGAGGCCCGTGGAGCGCCTCCTGTACCGCTGGGCCAAGACGCCGGGACCGACAGGCGACGCGCTCCGTGCCCAGATCGAGGCCGCCGCAGCCCTCGTTGCCGAGCACCAGCGCGCCCGAGTGCTCGGCCCGCTCCACTCCGACATCGAAGACCAAGCTGCCGGGGCAGCTTCCACACTTCTGCTCGCGCTCGCGCTGCATGAGTTTGGCTGGGTGGTCGAGCACGAGCCGGTGATCGACGAGGAGACCCCCGACCTGCGGATCGCGAAGCGGTCGGCGCAGTTCGTCGTCGAAGTTCGGCAGGTCATCGGCTGGACGCGCGACCAGACTCGGACGGCGTACACCCGCGTTGGTGAGGCGCTCGACGGCCTCCGCACGAGGACGCCGTTGCATTTCATGGGGACGCCGCACGTCGCCGGCGGGGCGTCGCTGAGAGGGCTGCGGCCGTTCGTGAAGCGTGCGCTCGGTACTGGCCCCGGCGAGTACGAGTTCCGGGACGAGGGCGTCTTACTCGTGTTCCACGTCGGGGACGATGTCGGCGATGAGATTCCTGCGTTCACCGGATACGTGGGGACGCCGATGCACGGCGACGACTACGACGCCATCCGCGCAGCCATCGACGAGAAGCTCAAGAAATACAAACTGCCGCTCGTCATCGCGCTGGAGATGGTGGACTGCATCTGGGCGTTCGAGAGCGTCGAGGAGGTGCTCTGCGGGCGACAAGTCATGCAGATTCCGATCAACACCTCGACCGGCAGCCCCGCCGGCGAGATGACACTGGGCCGGGCACCGGACGGGATGGTCATTCGTGGAGACAGCGACGCCCAGCGAGCCCGCGACCGTCTCGACGCGCTGCTGCCGTTCCAGGTGGGGATCAGATCCGATGGTTTTCGTCTTGGAGCGCGCGTCCTGGCGAACCCGTTCAGACCCGGCGCGCTGCTCCGGGAGTTCACGCCGATCCCGCGCCTGCTTGTCACCGACTCGGCGCCGGGCAAGGTCACGATGCGGATGTTCGCGGACAGCGATTCGGTGCCCGTCACTCCGAAGCAGGTGGAGGCTGGACCTGCCGGCCCGGCGCGACCGCAGCGAAGGCGGCTGCGCCGGGATAGACGAAAGCGGCAGAAGGGTGAGGACGGGCGTGGAGGCGATGCGTTCCTGGCGTCCTCGAGAACGAACGAGGAGCGCTAGTCGTAACCTAAGGCCGAGGTTGCCCGTGCTCCTGCCACGCCTGATTCAGGCGAGGCCGCAGAATTCGATACGCGGCCGTCGGGATCGGCGGGGTCTTGGCGAGCGCGCAGTCGTACGACGAGAGCACGAGCAAGACGTCCTCACTCGTCGTGGTCGCGGACGCAGCCAGCTTGTCGAGTCTGTCGAAAGCACGCTGCGCAGCCAGACTCAGGCCGTGGAACGAAAACGCCATCGACACGAACGAACCCGCAGCGAAGAAGGTCAGGAGGCTCGAGCCGACGCGACCAACCGTCACGAGCGCTTGCGCAGGCGCCGTGGCCTGGAGCGCGAACCACATCAGCAGTGACGCGAGCACGACGCCGGCGGCGGCGATCGCGAAGAAGAATCCCGCCGCAAGGCTGGCGTACCCTCGAGTATGAAAGGCCGCCTCCTCGCAGATGTGGGCTAGTCGTTGCGGCCCGATGGGGAGCGGCGACTTGTAGTACGAGCCGACGGGAAGCGGGTCGAGGTCGGGGAGCCAGGTCGCACCGGCCCGGAGCTCCAGCAGATCAGCCTGCGAGGGGCGTCGCCCCAGGCCGTCCTGGAGGTACAGAACCCTCCGGATCCGCTCCGCGTGGCCGTACGCTGCGTCGGCCGCCCTCTTCACGAAGTAGGACGCGAGCGGAGCTGCGATCGCGAGACCACTCGCTAGAACGAGTCGGTCCCCTCCTGCCAACAGGTACACCGCGATCCCCAGGCGCGAAAGCTCGAGCGCAATATGCACTCGCCAGAGCAGCTTGCCGCCCGAGTACTGGCGGCGCATGGCATCCGCGAGATTCATCCCGTCAGCTCTTCGGAAAGGCGCCCTTGAAGACGAGGTCCCAGAGCCTGTACGCCTCGCTGAGATCGCTATCGTCCTCAGCCTCGATCGCGCGGCGCGCGCGCTCTGCGGACGACGCGACCGTGGCACACAGCTGCTCGCGCTTTGCATCGGTGGCGGCGGCCCGGAGGTAGCCGGAGACGCCGAGCGGATCCTGCAGGGCAGCGCACTCGCGCCTGTCGAGGAGATCGAGCAAATCGGCGAAGCACTGCGCGTAGCTCTTCACTCCGGAGCAGATCTCCTGGGCTGCGAGGAGCATCTCGACATGGAAACCGCTCAACGGGATCTCGACATCACGACTCAGGCGCCACCACTTCGCGATCCGGGCGGCGTTCGGCAACTTCCCGCCTCCGCTTCGGAGCTCGATATATCGGTTGTGCGCCTGCGGCGAGGTTTCCATCCAGCCGCCGGCGCCGTCCGGGATCGCGTACTTGGGGTAGTTGCTTGGCCCTGAGCCGATGTAGAAGGCCGGCACGACGTCGACGGGGTCTTCACCCCCCGCGAAATGCACGACGACCGCCTGCCCGTCGCGCCCAGTATCCGTATCGGGGAACCGCGCCAGCAGGGCCTTCCGAACTGTTTGCATGACGCCGTCAGAGCGCTTCCACGAACTGCCCGACTTCACCTCGGTCGTTCGCAGGACAGCGAGGAGATCGATGTCACTGTGACCGCCCACGGCCGAGCCGCGGGCGTAGCTTCCCATCAGGTCCACGGCGACCATGTCGAGGTTCGACTTGAGCGTGGACGAGACGCTCGCCTTGTGGGTCTCGTAATTGCGGGCCTCGGATGTGCTCGGCGTGGCCCAGCCGAGCAGCGTCGCGAATCGCGCCGAAACGGTCATGCTTCCCCCTTATCAACGCAAGGTATCGGGGTGCTCTGACAGGTGCTCGACTGCGCCGCAGAAGCCACCCAGAAGACGCGCGACTTGTTGTTGAGGAGCCGCTACGCGTTCGTGCGACTGCACGACACGACCTCGCTCCGAATGGCCTGCGGGCGAGTAGAGCTGGCCCGCGCCCGTCCCTCGCATGCATCTGGCCGCGAGTACCCGACCGACCTCAACGGCGAGCGGACAGGGGAACGATCGGGCCGGCGCGCCATGGCGCCTGCAGTTCTCCCCGGTTCAGGGGTAGGCGAAATGGCTGCCAGCGCCCTATCGCGGGGCGCGTGCGGAGTTGCCGAGGAGTCGCTACACGGGCGTCGTGACCACCGTGGGGATCATGACCCGGATCTGCGCCTCGACGGGAGCGTAGATGTCGACCCCGGTCGGCGGGGTCTCGATGCTCACAACGAGAGAGAAGCGCGCCTTTCGGTCGGCCCTGCCGAGCTTGAGCTGCTCGCGCCACCAACCGACTACGGGGAACACGGCGATCTTGCTGCGCGTCGCCAGCTCCGCCGCGCTCTTCGACCAGGTATCAGAGTGAATCGACCCGTGGTCGCGCAGGTCCGGTCCCAGGAACCAGTCCTCTGTGTCGCGCTCCCTGCTCCGGTCTTCCTCGTCCTCGCGCTCCGCCTTGTTGATGCGCTGTCGGAACGCCGGTTCGCTCTCGGCGGGTCGGATGACCTCGTAGCGAAGCGCGTGCGAGGCGTAGCGGTGACGGTCACGCCACCCTCGTCGAGCCGGATTCGGCTCCACGAAGTATGAGAGCGTCACGCGAAGAGAGGCATCGGTGCCTTGGAGTCCGAGGAGTTCGTTCCGCGGCCACGGGAGCGGGTAGAGCTTGTACTCCTTCATCTCGCTGCGCTCGAAGGGCTGGATCTCGTCCTCCACGATGAGCGTGAGCGCATCCGACGCGCTCCAGAGCGCGCGCTCCAGGTTCGGGACGCCGTGGCCGCAGGTGCGCAGGAGGTTGCGCTTGTCCTGTTGCGTCCGGCGGCCCTCGAGCATCGCCGGAGTCCAGCGCGCGGAATGGACGAGCAGCGCGCGCAGGGTCTCGGGCCACAGCTCCGGGTACTGCGCCTGAACGATCGCAGCCATCCGGGCGGCCTGCGCAGCCGACGCGCTGGTCTCGCACATCGAGGCGAATGCCTCGCTCTCTGGTGGAGCGAACTTGGCGCTCGTCGTCAGGAGACTGAGGCTGTCCATCGTCAGCGCCTTCCCGCTGAACGGGTCGAGCCCGACGTTCCCGCCCTCCATCACCACGTCAGGTTTGTGCGCCCACTTCGATGTCCAGACGAGGGCCGTGGAACTGGTCGGGCTCAGGGCGCCGGCGGGCGCGACGGACTTCCAGCCCCGCCGTGCGTCCTCCTCCTTGATGGTCACCTTGTTCGTGTAGGCGCCGACGGTGATCGCGTTCCAGGCCTGGCCAGGATCCTGGATTCCGTCCGTGTAGTTCGAGGCAGGGTACTCGTGACGCTTGGCGGGGTCGGTATTTCCAGCCGAGACCAGGATGAGGCGCCGCTCGTCGTCGTCATAGCCACTCGCGAGCTTGTCCAGCTCCGCCGACCAGGAGGACGGTTGTCCTCGGTCACGGTCATCAGTCGTGACCGCCATGCAGATCGCGCGGCGGCGAGTCGGCGCCTCGACTTCCGCGCGCGCAACGGCCTGTGCCGTGATCGCGCCATACAACTCCGGCGGGTTCGCGCCAGTCCGCGGGAGAATCTTGACCGACTCCAGCCGGTGCTGAAGCACCACCGGACCGCTCGAGGCCAGGACTGCCGTCAGGTCGCCATGCAGCGCCAACCCCGCCATCTGCGTCCCATGCCCGTGGTGATCATCGGCGCCCCATTCCTCGTTCACCGTCTGGCAGTCGCCTTCGCCGACCGCCGGCGCCAGCAGCGGGTGCCCGGCATTGACGCCCGTATCGAGGAGGCACACGGCGGGGCTATCCGGGGCGGGCGGAATCGTCCTGGCCGCAAGCTCCCGTGCCCACTCTCCGAGCTCCTGCGCGCCCAACTTCAGGAACTCGTGAGGGGTCAGCTTCGCGAGCCGCAACTCGGCGATGCTGTCGAGAACCTCGACCGAGGTCGCCATCTGCTCGCGTGAGGCCCTCGCGAGGACGACCGTGCGCTCGGGGAACGTCAGGATGGTCTCGCCAACCTCGACCCCGTCCGCTCGGACCCCGTCGGCGAACTTCCGGCGAAATTCCTCGCCCTCACCCCGAAGCCACACCTCCCACCACGCCGATTGGCCCGGGGCGGGGAGAAGGGCTGGTTCGTCCGTCCAGAGCGATGCAAGAACCGCGAGCCGGACGTCCGAGATGCTCTCGACGAGGTTCTTGTTCTTCGGGTTCGCGACGGCGCCCGGCGTCCGCGGCGTCGTGAGCTGCGTCTCGTACTCCCTCACCTTCGTCGCGAAGTAGCTCAGCTTGCCGTGGGGCACGAACACCGTCGCCCGCTCCAGTGGCTCGACGCGATCCCCCACTTGGACCTCGTCCTGGTGAACGGCTACGACCTCGAGCCCCTGTTTCCGCGCTTCGATGCTCTTCAGCTCGAGCCCGTACCCCGGCTGCCCCACGAACTCGACGTACGTTCCGGCCGCGGGTGGCCTCCCGGCTGCCGCAGCGGCGGCGACGCGCTCCTGGATCGCCCGTTCGGTGTCTCCGAGGCGCTGCTCGAGGAGCGCGGCGTGGATCGCGCGATTCTGGTTGGGGGGATGTGGCCTCGGGAATGAGGCTGGAGATACGTACTCCGTCGCAACGGGCGTCGGCGGGACGAACCGGAGATGTCGCAGCTTATCGCGGCGGGCCGGCATCCCGGTTCAGTCGATCAGGACCTACGCGAGCTGCGACGTTCATCTAGGGCCTTCACCAACACTTCGGTGCTGATGTGCCCGTGGTCCCGTAGGACGCTCTCCTTGGCGGCGTCCTCGCAACCGAGCGTGATCTCTGCCTGGCTCAGCCCTTCGGTCGCAGCGATTACCGCCGGCCAGTCGATCGCGCTCGTGTCGAAGAGTGCGAGCTTCGCTCGCACGACGCCTTCGGCCGTCTCGCTCGTGGGGAGCGCGTACTCGATGACATCGTCGAAGCGCCGGAACAGAGCCGCGTCGAGAAGCTCGGGGTGGTTCGTAGCGGCGACGATGACGCTACGGGAGTCCTCTTGCTCGAGGAACTGGAGGAACGAGTTGAGGACGCGGCGGATCTCTCCGACGTCGTTGCTCGACGTCCGCTTGCCGCCGATGGCGTCGAATTCGTCGAACAGGTAGACGCCGCGCGCAGACGCGATGGCGTCGAACACGAGCCGCAGCTTCGCCGACGTCTCCCCCATGAACTTCGTGATCAGGCCGTCGAGAAGGATGGTGAAGAGCGGGGCGTTCAGCTCGCCCGCCAGCGCGGACGCGGTGAGGGTCTTACCGGATCCGGGGGGACCGAGCAGGAGGAGCTTGTTCCGGGGGCGCAGCGCGTGGACACGGAGCTTCTCCTGCTGGCGCTGCTCGGCGAGGACTCGCTCGAGACGGCTCCGAGTCGCGTCGTCCAGGATTACATCACGCAGTCGCGCCTTCGGGTAGCTCGCGGAGAGGAGCGTCCCGAGGTCACCGCGGGGCTGTGCGACCGGAACCGGCTTGGGAGGCTGAGACGCCCGAGCCCTTGCCTGGTCGATCTTCGCCCGGAGCTCTTGAGCGATGCGGCCGTGGCCCAGCCGGGCCTCGGCTGCGGCGACCTGCATGGCGATCGCGTAGAAGCGCTCCTCGTCGCCTTCAGCGTGGCTGTCGAGCAGCGCCTTGAGTTGTTCGGCCGTCGCCATGTTCCACGTCCCGAAGGTACCGATTCACTCCGACAACGAAGTCTAAGTTACGTAGATCACGGGCGATCCCGCAACGCAAGAAATCTGGACCCGCCCCACCCGGCGCGCCGTTGTCGCGCGTTCCGGACGGGAAGGGAAGAGGGCGTCCCAAGTCGGGGCTGCCCCTCGCTGACCGGCACGCGGGTCTCCGCTCGACCTCGTGCGTTATCGGTCGACTTCCCTCCGAGATGATTCGCGACGTTCGGCCTCGATCGTCTTCCGCCACCGTTCGTGTCGGGCCAGGTCCGGTCCCAGGAACCAGTTGTGCCTCGCCAATACTCGTCCGGCAGGAACAGCAGCCGGAAGTGAGTGCCGACCAGGACGTTCGGCGCTCACCTCTTGGACGTGCGCGCCCGTCCAGGCTGCGGCCCGACCAGTCCTGGCGCGAGCGGACTCAGGCCCCCATGTCCGTGAGCGGTGAGGGTCGCGGCGGACTCGCCTACGCGGTCGCTCGCCACGTGTACCGGTGGTGCAGGCCCCCTACCCTCCATCGGGCGTGGACTGCCACCGATCCTGCAGGGCGCCGCTCCACGGGACGGCATAGTGGCGCGTCCTTCTCGACCCCGAGATGCGTCCGATCATCGTGGTAGTAGGCCAGGTACTCGCCGAGCAGACGCCGAAGATGCTCGTCATCCAGAACGATGGCGCGGTCGAGCAGCTCGCGCCGCACCGTCCCCACGAAGCGTTCGGCTACCCCGTTCTGCCAAGGGCTCTGGTAGCTCGTACGCGTCGGCTCGAGCGTCATCGACGAGACCGCGGCGACCACCTCCGCGGAGAAGATCGTGTCCCGATCGAACACCAGGTATCTCGACAGGCCGGCAACGTCGAAGGGGAACGCCTCCCGCAACTGTTGCACCACCCAGGGCGCCGTGGGGCGCTCCGTGACGCTCCAGTGCACGATCTCGCGCCGGGAATGCCTGATCGCAAACCAGACGTACAGGACGCGGAAGGTCGCCGTCGGCACCGTGAAGAAGTCCATGGCCACGATCACCTCCCGGTGGTTCCGGAGGAACGTGAGCCAGCTCTGCCTCCGCTTCGGTGAACGCCCGTGCTTTCGCAGGTAGCGCGAGACGGTGCGCTCGGAGATCTTGAAGCCGAGCTTGGTCAACTCACCGTGGATTCGCGGAGCACCCCATCCGTTCTCGCTCGCCATCCTTCGAATGAGATCGCGCACCTCCCGGCCGACGCCTGGGCGACCACCGCCCCGCGCCGGCCGGGAGAGCCACCGCCAATAGAGTGCGAAGCCTGCCCGGTGCCAGCCGATGACGGTCTCCGGCTTCACGATGACGATCGCTGCCGCCCATCGCGACCATAGGCGCCGCAACACCACCCAGAACGCGCGGTCGGCCGGCCTGATCAGGGGCCGGCGCTTCTGCACGAGCGTGGCGAGCTGCTGGCGCAGAGCCAGGTTCTCGAGGATGAGCTCGCGCCGCGAGCGGAAGCCCGAGAGGAGGGCCGCGATCGAGACCGAGATGGGTCGAAGCATGGGGGCGGGCGAGGCTGCACGGCTCTGGGCGAAACGTCAACGATTCTCGAGCCGACGACGTTCTGGCGAAGGACAGGTCTGGAACCGTTTTCGCCTCTACGCCGCCGCCTTCGGCGGCGCGCCCTTCCCGCGCTCGCGCGCCTCGCTCCCGAGCACCGGCCCGAGCCGGTTCTGCGCGAGCGTGAGCGCTAGGGCGAACACGGCGGAGGCGATGCCGAGCGCGGCGTTCGCGTAAGCCGGCGCCGAGAGTGCCACGCGCAGTAGCACCGTCGCGACCGCGAGGGCGGAGTTCCGGAACACCACGTGGTACGCGGAGCTGTAGCGGAGCGAGAGGAACACGAGCAGGACGTCCGCGAGCACGAGCACGGTGTAGAACGGCTCGAAGAACGCCGGGCGGTCCTCAAACGCGGCCCGGCCCGCGAGCCAGGCGAACACCGCGAGCAGGGCCAGCGCGACGAGCTTCTTCGCCGCGACGAAGCTCTGTCGGTCGCGCGCGTCCTCGGTGATGGGCCGGTGGCGCTGCGCGGCGTAGTAGAAGCCCAGCACGACGAAGATGACGAGCGCGCCGAAGCCGTCGGAGAGCATCCGTAGAACCGCTCCTCGCGCGTGCGCCCAGACGATGGGCTCGCCCAGGTTCGCGAACTCCTCGAAGGAGTGCCGGAGGAGGATGAGCGAGAAGATCTCGAACTGCTTGCCGGCGGCGTTCGAGACCGACTGCGCGATGCCGAGCACGAGGCCGACGACCTCGTAGGAGAGGAGCATGTAGAGCGCCAGCTCCACGGCGACGAAGTGCCCGTGCGGCGCCCGCACGCGGAGCGCGGCGGGGAGCCAGCCGCGCTGCGAGGCCTCCACCGCGAGGATCGCGCCGACGTAGACGACCGCCAGCGCCGTCGCGACGCCCCTGCGCATACGGGGGCTCTCCCACAGGGCCTCGATGCGATCGAACGCGGCGGTGGCGGCGCGGAGCACCATGCCCGCGTGTTACCGCGGCGGAGCCGGGAAGGGAAGGCGCCCGAGCCTTGGCGGCGTGCTAGCCTGGCGGGTATGCCGAGCCGCCGCGGCGCGCCGCCCGCTGGGCCGTTCCGCGGCTTCGCCGACGGCTCCGGGCGCTTCTTCGAAGCGCTTGCGCTGCACAACGACCGCGAGTGGTTCCAGGCGCACCGCACCGAGTACCAGGAGGGCTGGGCATCGCCCATGGGCGCGCTCATGGCCGAGGGTGCGCGACCGGCTCGCCGGCACGTTCCGCGGTCTGTCGCTTGCGCCGCCCAAGGTCTTCCGCATCCACCGCGACGTGCGCTTCAGCAGCGACAAGACCTGTCGTTCGCCACAATCCCGTTCGCGCTGAAATCGTTGACGGTTCGGGTCGAGCCCGGCAGCCTCGCTCGCCCATGCTTCGTCTTGCAGCGGTGGTCATCCGGTGGCTCGCTTCAGTCGGCCGTTCGCGGCGGGAGCTCCTCCTCGAGAATCTGCGTCACCCGATCCTCATTCAGGATGTCGGATCGTATTGTGGCGACCAACAGGTTCGGGACTGCCCCCGTGCGCGAGTTACTACTGCTAGGTAGTATAGCTACATGGTAGTATGGCCCGGTGAAGCGGCGATTCGTGGAGTCTTCGGGGTTCAGCGAGGATCGCGGACGTCTCGAGCGAGCCCGGGAGGTCTCTCATGACGATCTGGTGGCGCTGGAGCAGAGCATCCTTGCCGATCCCCAGGCCGGGGACCTGGTGCCCGGCACGGGCGGGCTCCGGAAGATCCGGCTCGGCCGCGGCGAGCGGGGCGGCGTGCGCGTCTACTACCTCGACCTGCCGCGCCGGGGCGTCACGCACCTGCTCGCCATCTTCGGGAAGCGCGAGAGGAGCGATCTCTCGCCAGCCGAACGCCGACAGGTCGCGGCGCTCGTGAAGGAGCTCAAGAAGGAAGAGGAGAAGCCATGAAGCGGAAGACCACGAAGGCCAGCGCGTTCTCGAAGCTCAAGGCCGGGCTCGAAGACGCCATCGCGTACCACCGGGGCGCCCGGCAGCTGACGGTGCGCGACGTCGAGCTGAAGCCCCCTGCACCCATGGGCGCGAAGGAGGTGCTCGCGGTACGGGCCCGGCTGCGGGTCTCGCAGGCCGCGTTCGCCCGGATCCTCAACGTGAGCCCGCGGACCGTACAGGCATGGGAGACGAATGCGCGGCGCCCGTCCGACGCGGCGCTCAAGCTACTCTCGGTCGCCAGGAAGAATCCCGAGGTCCTCCTCGGCTGACCGACGGAAGGACGGCTTCACGGACAGCGGAGTTTGAACGAAATCTTGCCGTGAACCGTTCCGAATCGTGTGGAGTCGGCTGCCTCCTGGGTCGCGGCGACCGCGCCCTGAATCGCACGGATCCGCAGTGCCCGCGCCGACATACACGGTCGGTGAGTACGGTCTACGAATCCGAAGGTCTCATGCCGCTCAACCCCTTGCCATCGGGAGCTGGCTTCACCCCCATCTATCCGGCGGGCCATGTAGTACGGTTGAGCGCGTTCGTCTTGCGCCCCGAAGCGGGCGCCGCCAGAGGGAGGACGACGTGCGCTCGGTGCTCGCCGCCCTGTTCCTGCTCGCGGCCGTCCAGGCGCAGGCGTCTTCCATCCAAGCCGCTGGAGAGTGCCCTCGACGGGCTGCGCGGGTGCGTCGACCCGGCCGTCATCCTCGACGGCTGGGAAGTCACCTGCGGCGGCGCCATCGTCACGATGCTTGACGACCCCGGCGCCGACTCTTGTCGCGCGGAAGGGTGCCTGGAGCGCGTCGTTCGGGCCTCGAGCGCCGCGCTGGACGGCGACGGCCGGACAGCGGAGCGACGGCACGATCATGCTGGGTGGCGTGCGCCGGCGGCTCATCCGGCTCGAGGCGCCGCCCGGGTCCGGGAACGCGCGTGTGCTCATCGCGTCCCTGGATCTGCGCGAGGGCCTGCGCGTCCTCACCTGTCACGGCGCGCCGGAGGACGAAGCGCGCTGCAAGGCGGCGTTCGAGGCCATAGCGAGCCCCGCATGGCGCGCGGGCGTCCCACGGTTCCTCCCCAGGCCGCCCGTCGAGTTCGTCGGACGGAGGTACGAGGCGCCCGAGAGGTGCGTCGCGCGCGCGGTCGGCGACGAGGGCGGCGGCGTGACATGCGATCCTGATTCGGGGACGCAATGGACCGTGACGCGCGACCCGGCCGCGGAGGAGCCGTCCATCCTCGCGCCGTACGCCCGGATGGCTCTCGTCGAGACCCGCGTGCAGTGTGCCATCGACCAGGCGCCGCTCACTGGTCCAGCCCTGGGATGGGGGTCTGCGACTCGTTGGCGGATGGCGCCTGCTCGGCGGCCCGCTTCTGGATGGCCTCCTCCGTGAGTGCCCGGGCTCGGGCGAACTCGCCCCGGGCGACCGCCTCAGCGACCTCACCTGCCAGCTTCTCGAGCAAAAGGACATCTTCACTGACGGGTAACTTTCCGCGCCCCATATGCGCCCCATTCTCCATGCCACTCGGTGCGGCTGGCGCGTCCTGTGCGCCCGAAGGCGGATCCCGCCCCTCCGCGATTCCGAGCCCTTGCGACTCGGTGCGGCCGGTGGAAACCGGTGCGTCCGCGGAAGGCATCGTTGGGGTGCAAGTGGTCGCTGGTTCAAGTCCAGTCGCCCCGACCAGTTAAGGGCCTGGGGATCGCCGAGTCGATCGAATCTGCATCGAAATGAGGTCGATTGGGGAGTGAAGGCGGCCGGCAACGCAGCGCGCGCTCGGCCTCCCCTTGCATGCCGCCAATCCGTGTGTTACATACTGAACCACATGGTTCAGTATACCCGGACCCGCTTCGATGCCTCGTTCGCCGCGCTCTCGGACGCCACCCGACGCGGCGTTCTGGAGCAGCTCGGGCGTGCAGACGCTTCGATCACGGACCTTGCCGAGAAGTTCCACATGACCCTCACGGGCATGAAGAAGCACGTCGGCGTCTTGGAGCAGGCGGGGCTCGTCACCACGGAGAAGGTCGGGCGCGTGCGGACCTGCAAGCTCGGCCTGCGCCGACTGGAGGAAGAGGCGGCATGGATCGAGAGGTACCGCCAGCTCTGGGACGCACGCTTCGACGAGCTGGACAAGGTTGTCGAGGAACTGAAACGGAAGGAGAAGGTCGATGGACGCAAGAAGAGAGAGTGAGCCTACCCCCATGAAGAACCGCACGACGGTGGAACGGAAGTCCGAGCGTGAGCTAGTCGTCACGCGAACCTTCAACGGCCCGGCGCGCATCGTGTTCGAGGCGTGGACCAAGCCCGAGCTGTTCAAGCGGTGGTGGGCACCGAAGTCGACAGGCGTGTCCCTGCTTTCCTGCGAGATGGATGTTCGTGTCGGGGGCAGGTACCGTCTCGAGTTCGGCCACGATGCCTCAAAGCCCATGGCGTTCTTCGGCAGGTACATCGAAGTGACACCGCACTCGCGCCTCGTCTGGACCAATGACGAAAGTGACGACGGTGCCGTCACCACGGTGACCTTCGAGGAAAAAGGTGGCAAGACGCTGCTGGTCATGCACGAACTCTATCCCTCGAAGGAAGCTCTCGACGGTGCCATCGCCGGGATGGAGGGTGGGATGCCCGAGACGTTCGAGCAACTGGACGAGCTTCTCGTCACCCTGGGCGCGAGCGTGGGACGGTCATGAAGTCGTCGATCTCGCGGTCGGCCGCCTGGCTCTTCACTACGCGGAAGAGAACCCCGACGAGGTCGTCGCCGCCCTCGACGACAAGACCGAGGCTGTGATCCGCGAGCTCGAAGACCAGCACAAGGAGGCGCGCCGTTCGCTGCGCCGTAGACGGGATCGTGTCCGAGGGCCACCTACGCTCCCCAGAGAAGACGTACCAGGATCTCATGGGGTGGCTCGAACGTCTCAGCACCGGGCAGGTCGCGAGCGTGGAACGCCCGACGCTCGCGTTCACGCTGCCGGAGGCAACCTCGCAAGGGATCGACAGAATGAGGCCGACGTGATCTACGGTCGATGTGGGCGCTAGCGCGGAGAAGGTGGTTCGCCAGAAGTGGTGCCTGTTGAAGGCGACTATGGACGAGCGCGCGCGTCGACTGTGGTCCGGCACGGAGGCGGGCGCGATCGGCTGGGGAGGCGTGGCCGCAGTGGCGCGCGCAACCGGCATGGCGATCAGCACGGTGCGCAAGGGGCGAGACGAGGCTCGCAGAGGTGCGACGCCCGAGGATGTAGTCAAGGTTCGGCGCAGCGCCGGCAAACGACCGTACCAGGTCGCACATCCCGAGGTGTGGCCGGCGCTGGAGAATCTTATCGATCCGATCACGCGCGGCGAGCCTGAGTCGCCGCTGCGCTGGACGTGAAAGAGCACGCACGCGTTGTCCGCCGAGCTGTTCGCGCGGCACGGCATCCGGATCAGCCACAAGACGGTGGCCAAGCTGCTGCGCGACCACGGTTACAGCTTGCAGGCGCCAAACAAGTCCGTCGAAGGTGCCCAGCATCCAGACCGCAACGCGCAGTTCGAGCACATCGACGCGAAGGCGCAGGACTGCGTTGATCGGGGCGTGCCGGTCATCTGCGGTGAGGTCCATCGAGGCCTGGTGGAGTCGAGTTGGCGCCAAGCGCTACCCCGAGGCGCGCGAGATATTCATCACCGCCGACGCCGGGGGCAGCAACAGCTACCGGTCGCACGTGTGGAAGCATCAACTGCAACGCGTCGCTGACAAGCTCGACATGTCGATCCATGTCAGCCACTTTCCGCCCGGCACCAGCAAGTGGAACAAGGTGGAGCATCGCCTGTTCTCGTTCATCTCGATCAACTGGCGCGGACGCCCTCTGCGGACCTACGAGACCGTCATCAACCTCATTGGCAACACGACCAACCGAGGTGGTCTCGTCGTGCGCGTCCGACTCGATCGTCGGCGCTATCCCACCGGCAAGAAAATCTCAATGAAGGAACTGCGAGAACTGAAGGTCGAGTGCGAAGAGTTTCACGGCGAGTGGAGCTACGTCATCAGATCGCGCATGGAACAGTGTTGACCGGTCGACTTCGCCGTTCCCGGTCCCTAAGCGCATCCCGCATCGTCCTGCGCAGCTCCTCCACCAACTCCGGCGAGACAGGACCTTCGCGCAGCACGATCCGGGTCGTGGGCAGCGTCGCGACCAACTCCCTGATGGCCTGCTCCGACGACACCTCTTCCTCGGCGGTCGCCTCGGGGGTGGGCAGCACTGTGCGTGCGGCATGCGTCAACGCGACTTCGTCGGCTTCGAGTGCGGCGCCTGTCCTCGGAGTCGAGGTGCTGGTCCACACGCGCAAGCGCCTTCTCGACAAGGCCTGCCTGCGACGCGATGGGGCCGGCGGCTGCCCGACGCCTCTCGATCTCTGTTTGAGCTCACCCCGTCGCAAGTTGCGGGTCTACGCCCTCGAACAGCCCATCCGCCTGTCAGCAAGGGCCGTTAGGATGTCGATTCCAATGGCCGTGGGTCCCGACAGCTCCAGCGAGCTCGCGCGCGCCGAGGCGCGCCTCGCCGAGCTCGACGCGGAACGCTCGCGGCTGCTGACGCGAATCGACGAGCTCCGTGCCGCCGCCGCCGCGCGACCGGAGCCTGCGAGGCGGCAGCGAGGGGTTTCGCGCACCGGCTCTTCGTGCGGGAGACGGCGTTCCGGGCGGAGTGGTCGCGCGATCAAGGGATCCAGGCCCTCTACGCATGCTGGCTGCGGATGAAGCGCGCAACGCGCTCGTGCTCGACGACGTCATCGGGGCGCTCGAGGCCGGCCGGTCTCCGCTCCTGCTCACCGAGCGCCGCGATCATCTCGAGTCCCTCGCCGGGAAGCTGCGACCCGCCGCCCGGCATCTCGTCGTGCTCCACGGCGGCATGACCGCGAGGGAACGCAGGGGAGCCCTCGCGGCGCTATCGGAGGTCCCCGCGTCCGAGGAGCGCGCCGTGATCGCGACCGGCAAGTTCATCGGCGAGGGCTTCGACGACCCCAGGCTCGACACGCTCGTCCAGTACGCTGGCCGCCTGCACCGACTGCGCGCGGGCAAGAGCGAGGTCCGGATCTACGACTACGCCGACGCGAGCGTGCCCGAGCCTCACGAACCCGACGGAGGCGGCCGCATGGCGCGAGGCCGATCGAACTCAACATGAGCGAGTACCAGTACTACGAGTTCCAGGCTCTCGACCGGCCGCTCGACGATCGCGAGCAGCGCGAGCTCCGCGCCATCTCGTCGCGCGCCACGATCTCGTCCACCCGGTTCGCGAACTCGTACAACTACGGTGACCTGAAAGTGGCCCCGGCGACCCTAGTGGATAGGTACTTCGACGCGCACCTCTATCTCGCGAACTGGGGCACGCGAGCGCTGACCTTCCGGTTTCCGAAGCGCGTGCTCCCTCTCGATGTCGCGCGCCGCTACTGCCGCGGCGGCGCTGCTTCCGCGAGGGCGAACGGCGACCACGTCATCGTGGACCTCTGCTCCGAGGAAGAGGCGTCGGAATGGGTCTCGGACGACGAGGGGCCTGGGGTCTTCGCGGCGCTTCTCCCCGTGAGAGCCCAGGTCGCGGCCGGCGACTACCGAGCCCTCTACCTGGCATGGCTCCTGAGCGCGCAGAACGGTGACCTCGCCGACGCAGACGAGGAGCCCCCGTGCCCTCCCGGGCTTCGCACCCGCTCGGCGCCACTCGAGGCCCTGATCGAGTTCCTCCGCATCGATCGAGACCTCGTCGAGGTTGCTGCGTGCGGCAGCCAGGACGCGGCGGACCCGGGGAGCGGAGACATCGAGCGATGGGTGAACTCGCTCTCCGAATCGGACCGCACGGCGCTCCTGGTTGGATTCATCGGTGGGGGCGAGCCGCAACTGCGGTCAGACGCCCTCCGACGCTTCCGGGCGTCGATGGACCGCGCGCAAGGGGCGAATCTGGTTCCGACGCGGCCCGTGCAACAGATCCTGGCGGAGGCGGAGCAGCGTCGGGAGGAACGGCAGCAGGAGAAGGCAGCGCGGGCTGCGCGGGAAAGAGCGCAGCGGGAGCGCGAAGCAGCCGAGGCCCGTGGCCGCGAGCTGGACGCGCTCGCGCGCCGCGAGGTCCATGCCTGGGCCGAGGTCGACGCGCACGTCGAGACGAAGCAACCGCGACGGTACGACGAAGCGGTGAGGCTCCTCCGCAATCTGCGTGACCTCGGCGTGCGCCGGGGCGACGCGGTCGCCGTCGCGGCGCGGATCGAGCGGCTCTGCGCCGAGCACGAGGGGAAGCCGGGCTTCGTCAGGCGCGTACGGGCCGCGCTTCTCGGCCGCCCGTTGGATGATGCGTCGGAAACGAAGGCCGTTGGCGTGCGTAGCATGGCGAGCCTGCGCAGAAGGCGACGTAACGCCTAGGTGCTCGTACCCAGCGTCATAGTTGCTCGTTCGTGCGCAGATCGAAGGCAGCGGCAAATCCGCGACGG
This sequence comes from uncultured delta proteobacterium, assembly GCA_963721145.1. Taxonomy (GTDB): domain Bacteria; phylum Myxococcota; class Myxococcia; order Myxococcales; family Anaeromyxobacteraceae; genus Anaeromyxobacter. The sequence continues at coordinate 1,066,500 of CAVRIC010000003.1, forward strand.
AGACCTGCGAGGAGGATCTCCGGGGCCGGCGGTCGTGAACGACCCGCGGCGATCAGCGCCGCGCTACGGGTGAGGTCCGTCACCTCGGTGATCAGGTGACGAGCCAGTCTCTCGAAGGACCGGACGTGGTTCGGGTGCATTCCCGGACGCAGGGCGTCCCAGCAGGCCTTCACCAGTGGCAGTGAGTCGCTGAGAATCGCGAACGTGTCGTGCAGATACAGCACGTCCTTCGGCACCTTGTCCGGCTTCCGCTTCCTCAGGACGAGCACCTTCTGGACGATATAGGCCGCCGGGTTCGGTATCTGGATCGCGACGGGGCGGGAGACCGGGAACCCCACTTCACGAGAGATCGAGACGCGCCATGGCGCAGTGAGCAGGAACTCGAGGTGGCGCAGCTTCTGGGCCGACACGCCCCCGACGCTCGTCGTCGCATCCTCGCGCCCTCCTCGCTTCACCTCTCCTCCCTCGAGCGGCGCGAGGAACTCGACGTAGTACCCGGTCTCCTCGTCCCCGAGGACGTACTCGGAGACCGGAGGGACGTGGTCGCCGGAGAGCCGCTGCTCGAAGCCAGCGGCGATCAGTCGCTGGGCGATGGTCTGCTCCCGGGGAGCGAGCCGAAGGGGCGCCGCCACGTCGGCATCCCGGGTCGTGAGGGGCGTGAAGCCAAGCGGACTCGCCTCCGGTCGGAGCGTGTAGAGGAAATGGGCCCAGCCGCCGACGAACACCAGGTCGGCGAGATAGGGCTCCAGGGCCTCGGCCGTGCGGGCGAACGCCGCCAGGTCCCGCGCCCCGTCGCTCACGGTTGCGGCTCTCCCCGCGCGAGGGCGGGACCGAGCACCCGGCGCCAGATGAACGCGGCCTGCTCGGCGCCTCGGGCAGGCTCCGCAGATACGTCGAGCCAGCACTGGATGACGTCGGCCAACGGCACGCCGCCTCGGCTCACGGCTCCGCGGAACACCGACTCGGGCCACCGGGCGACGCGCACCACGACGTCGGCGGGGTGGCCGCGCGGCGCGAGGGCGAGGCCCAACCGTTCGAGGTGGCCGGCGTCCATGCGTCGGACGTACAGGTGGATGGGCGCGCCGCGTACGTGGCCCACACCCAGGTCATCGCAGGCAGCGAAGAGTCCCAAGCAGGCGGAGCGCCGTTCCCCTTGGCCCTCCAGATCCGCCAGCGCAGAGCGGAGGCGATCCAGCGGCGCGCGGCCTGGCATGATCCAGATGGCCCCTACCTCGCGCTGCGGCCGTAGCGCGGCGGCGCGCCACCGGGCCAGGAGGTCCCGAGCGCGAACGACTTGCCCATCCGCCCCGAGGTACCCTCCGGCCTTGAGCGAGGCGAAGAGCCGCCAGGCCACGGGCGCGGACGCGCCAGCACGCTCCGCCAGGTCCGCCGCCGATCGCGCTCGTTCTCGCGGGGCGGAGATCATTTCCGTCGGCAGCTTCCACCCGAGGAGCGCCTTGAGGAGCCACTGGTTGAGGTCGGAGAAGAGGTCTCGCGGCTGGCCGGCCGCGCCCTGCGAGCCGGCTCGCCGCACCGGGTCCTTCCGCGCCGCATCGAGCCCCGGGCCGAAGAGCCGCACGAGGCCGCGCCCGTCCACGTATCCGAAGGGCTGATCCGGTGCGACGTCGCGCGCATACTCCTCGATGGCGCGTGCCATGGCCTCGGAGATGAACGGCGCGCCGACGACGGCGACGAAGCGGGGCCGCTCCCCGAACCTGGCGCGCCCGCGGAGGACGGCGTCGGCGAAGAGAGCCTGGAGCAGGCCTCGGCGGGGCTCGCGGGCCGAGCGAAGCTCGACGACGTACCTCCGGCGGCCTGACGACGCCACGAGGTCCGCCGCCTTCGGACCTCCCGAGAGATCCAGCGCCCACCCGCCCGCCTCGAATGCGTCGCGCAGGTGGCGCTCCAGCATCACCGCTCCAGCGACGTCCCCCCCCACGGCGACGGATCGAGGTCCCATTTCCTGGTCAGGATATCCCTCCTGTCCAGGATAGTCACGGTCCACGCTCACCGAGCCCGGCACACGGAGGTCGCCGCCTGCGCGCACCGTTCGTAGTGTGCCTCAGCCACGCTCGCGGGGACGCCCGTCGTGGCCCTAGCGTGCTCTCGCTCGGACTTCGTCCTCGCCCACATGCGGCCGGACGGAACGCTCCGCCGCGTCTGGAAGGACAGCCGCGCGAGCCAGGCAGGGCTCCTCGACGATCACGCCTTCCTCGCCTCCCACCGTGTTCTCGGCGCAGCTTGCGAGGACCGAGCCGCTCTTCCGTGACGCCTCCGTCACGCCGCTGCCGACCGGTGCTGCGAGCGGGACCAGATAGTGGTCAAACTGCGCAGAGAGCGGTGATGGTCGTGGAGGTCCGGTGCGATTCCTGCTCACGTTCATCTCGGCAGTGCTCGCGACGGGAGCCGCGGTCGCCATCGCGGTGCCGCCCAATCCGACGCGGCCCACCCCTCCACCTGGCCTCGCCGAGCGCGCGCTCCGCCCGGGCGTCGCGGCGCCCGCCCTGTCGCTCCCGAGCGCGTCGGGCCCGGCGTGGTCGCTCGCCGCCGCCCGCGCGGACGGTCCGGTCGTGCTCGTCTTCTACCGCGGCGACTGGTGACCGCATTGCCGCGCGCAGCTCGGCGAGCTGCAAGGACATCTGGAGGATTTCCGGCGTCGCCGCGCGGCGCTGGTGGCGATCTCGGTGGATTCCGCCGGAGCGTTCGCACGCGCTCGCGGAACGCCTCGGGGTCACGTTTCCGCTCCCCTCCGACGAGGACCTCTCGGCCATCCGCGCCTACGGCGTCGAGGACGCCGAGAACGGCGTCGCATGGCCGGCGATCTTCATCGTGGGGCGCGACGGTCGCATCGCCTGACGCTCGCTCGCCCAGACCTACCGGGAGCGTCCTGCATCCAAGGTCGTGCTCGAGGCGCTCGATGGGGCTGCCCCGCTCCGAAGGCGACCGTTCGAGCGGGACGCGCGTAATCTCTCACGCTCCTGCGGGACTCCACATCGTAAAGGCGCCAGAAGCGCCAAGGAGGGAACGTCATGGCAGGCGAGAATCGTCGTTCGGTGGGCGAAGGGGTCACGGCTGGACTCATCGCCGGCGTCATCTTCGCGGTGATGGAGATCGTCGGTGCGGCGATGATGGGCAATCCGGCGCTCATGCCGGTCCGGATGTTCGCCAGCGTCGTCCTCGGACAGAGCGCGATGGAGGGTCCGCTCGGGACAGCACTGGTGGTTGGGACGATCGCCCACCTGGTCCTCTCGGCGGTATTCGGAATCGTTTACGGTCTCTTCGGCGCGAGGCTCTCGGAGACGACCAAGACGAGCTTCGGCCGCCAGGCCGGGATCGGGATCCTGTTCGGCCTCGGCGTGTGGCTCGTGAACTTCCAGATCATCGCGCGGGTCCTCTACCCGTGGTTCCTCGGGGCCCCCCAGTTCCTGCAGGCGATGATGCACGGGCTGTTCTTCGGATTGCCGCTCGCGCTCATCTACGCGGCGTCCGAGCGTAGGATCCACGCTCACGCACCGGCGGCACGCACGGTGTGATCTCGATCCTCGGGGGCCTCCGCCGCGCTCCTCATGCGGCGGAGGTTGAGCGAGATCGCCGCGAGCAGCCCCAGGAGCGCGACGGGATAGAGCGCCGCGCGCACCGCGATGAAGCCCATGGTCACGCTCGCGGCCGCCGAGCCGAGCGCAACGAGAATCGTCGGGGCGCAGCAAGCGAACCCGAGAAAAAGCGCCGGGACTGAAGCGAGGACGCCCTTTCGCGAGATCCTGCCACAGGCCTCCGGCCGCTTCAGCGCGAACGCGAGGAACGCGAAGTCGGTATTTGCTCAGCGGACCACCTCCGTGTCGGGATGGAACCCGTACCAGGCGAACCACATCACGTCTCCGCGCGACACGAGAGACCCTCGCTACTCCTTGTCGATGACACCGTAGGCGCGGAGCTTGCGCCACAGGGTGTTCGTGCCGATGCCCAGCGTCTTCGCCGTCTCCTTGCGGGCGCCGCCGTGGTGCGCGAGGACCCGCAGGATGTGGCGCCGTTCCATCTCGGCGAGCGGCAGGAGCGACTCGTCCGGCGGCGGGACCTCGCCTCCGGTCAGGATCTCGGGTGGAAGATCGCTCTCCTCTATCCGCGGCTTCCCCTCGGCCAGCACCACCGCGCGCTCCATCGCGTGCTCCAGCTCTCGCACGTTACCGGGCCAGGGATAGGCGAGCAGTCTGTCGAGGGCTCGCGCCGAGAGCGAGCACGGACCGCAGTGGTAGGTGTCGCAGTTGCGCCGCACGAAGGCGTGGGCGAGCGGCAGGATGTCCTCGCGGCGCTGTCGGAGCGATGGCACCTCGATGCTCACCACCTTGAGCCGGTAGTAGAGGTCCTTGCGGAAGGCGCGCGCCCGCACCATCTCGCCGAGGTCGCGGTTCGTGGCGGCGACGATGCGCACGTCGACCTTGCGGCTCTTCGATGACCCGACGGACCTGACCTCGCGATCCTGCAGGACTCGCAGGAGCTTCACCTGGACGGCGAGCGGGATCTCCCCGACCTCGTCGAGGAGCAGCGTGCCGGCCGCAGCGGCCTCGAAGAGCCCCTCGTGATGGCGGTCCGCACCCGTGAAGGCGCCCTTCACGTGTCCGAAGAGCTCGCTCTCGAGGAGGTGCTCGGGGAGCGCCCCGCAGTTCACCGGGATGAACGGCCCGCTGGATCGGCGAGAGAGCGCGTGGATGTGGCGGGCGATGCGCTCCTTCCCGCATCCGCTCTCGCCGGTGAGGAGCACGGGAGCGTCCACGGCCGCGACCCGCTCTGCCAGGCCAAGGACCCGCCGCATGGCGGCGCTCCTCGCCACGATGTCGCCGGCCCTGGGGAGCGCCTCCGGGATCATGCGACCTCTCTATTCCAGAATGGCGTCCAGTGCATTCCATTCTGGGATGTCCCGGCCCTCACGTGCTCCCCTCACCGTGCGCCACCTGGCCGCTGCGTAAGGGGAATTCCGGTTCCTGGTGGAATGGACGAAATGGCCCGGTCCTTGGATGGACCTGTCCAGCAGAGAGACCGGAAAGGAAGGATCCGTGAACACTGCTGCGTCCGGGGCGGTCGCACCCACGAGAAAGCTCACCGCGGCATCGGTCGGAGGCGCGATCGTCGCGGCATTCGCCGCCTCGCTCTGCTGCCTCGGCCCACTCCTCTTCGCCGCGCTCGGCCTCGGCGGCGCCGGCCTCCTCGTCGAGTTCGAGGCGTATCGGCCGTACTTCGCGGCGCTCACGCTCGTGCTGCTCGGTGCAGGCTTCTACTTCACCTACCGGCGCCCCAGGCCGGTGCCTGCGACCGCCGCCGCAGGCCCAGCCTGCGACTGCGAGTTGCCCAGGGCGAATCGCTTCGGCCGGGTGATGTTGTGGGTCGCAACCGTGGTCGTCGCCGGCCTCCTCGGCTTCCCGTACCTGGCGCAGATCCTCTTCGACTGATTCACGAAACGGAGAATTGCATGAAGATGCTCAAGATGGTCCTCGCCGTCTCGGCGCTCGGCATGGCTGCGCTCGCGGTCACCCACATCGCCACGGGCCACGCCAGAGCCGAGGGCCCCGCGGCAGGCTCCGCCACCGTGTCGCTGCACGTCGAGGGCATGACCTGCGCGTCCTGCAAGGTCGCGGTGCGGACCGCCCTGTCGAAGCTCGACGGCGTGAAGGATGCGAGGGTCGACGTCGACAGGAGGAGCGCCGCCATCGACTTCGACCCCACGAGAGTGACGCCGCAGCAGATGGTCGATGCCGTGAACAGGCTCGGCTACCAGGCCAGCCTTCCCGCGAAGGGCGGGTCGTAGGAGAACGCCATGGGCTCCTGCTGCTCGGGTGAGAGCTGCGAGATCCCCAAGACCCGCGCGAGCGGCGAGACCGCCTGCCCGCGCTGCGGCGAGGTGGGTCGGGTCGTCGCGGACGAGACCGTCCGAGCGATCCTGAAGCCAGGTCACGCCGACGGCCTGCTCGCGGTCGAGCGCCGCTTCTGCAAGACGCCTGGTTGCTCGGTGCTCTACTACGGCGCCGACGGGCGCGCCGTCGAGAAGGGCGCGGCTTCCGTGCGCGTCGGGGTGAAGGAGACCGACGACCCGGTGCCGCTCTGCTACTGCTTCGGCTTCTCCCGGGCCGACGTCCGACGCCAGGTGGCCGAGCGCGGAGACTCGGAGATCCCGGCGCGGATCACCGCCGAGGTCCGGGCGGGACGCTGCTCCTGCGAGGTGAAGAACCCCTCTGGCACGTGCTGCCTCGGCGAGGTGAACAAGGCCGTGAAGGAGGCAAAGGAGGCCCTCGTGCAGGCGCGCGAGGGCAAAGGGCGTTCGCGACCGGCCACCGTCGACGACTGACGGCACCGCGGGCGCGGGTATCGATGCGACCGCGCGGAAGCGGTGACCCCGCTCGGCGTGCCCGTTCGGCAGAATCGATACGACCTCGTCATCCTCGGCTCCGGCTCCACCGCCTTTGCCGCCGCGCAGCTCCTGGTTGAAGACGGGGTCGACGTCGCGCTCTTTCCGGTCTGACCGATGTGCCATCAGGCCGTGGGCCTGATCCAGGCGGAGATCGAGCGGCGGGGAATCTCGACGGCGTCGATCACGCTCCTCCCCGAGGTGACTCGCGCGGTGCGGCCGCCGCGCGCGCTCTCCGTTCCGTTCGCGCTCGGCTACCCGCTCGGCGCTCCCGACGACCCGCCTCTGCAGCGCAGGATCCTCCGAGCGCTGCTCGCGCTCACCGCGGAGAACGACCTCCCCGTGCTGCGAAACCTCGAGCCGGCAGAAGACGCGACGCCGGACCGGCGCCCGTGAGCGCAGCGATGCGGCATCATCGCTGCCGCAATCGGCCTATTCGTCGCAGCGGGCGACGACCCCGAGGAACGTCGATGGCGTCCGACCCAGGGCCGCACGCACGCAGCGGAGGTAGCACCGCGCTCCGAAGAGCCGGACGATGGTCAGCCAGTGCAGGAGCAGTTCCTTGCTGGTGATGGTTCCGTTCATCGCCGCGCCTCCTCGAGCCTCTACCTTCCGGTCTCGGAGCTCGGCGCGAGATGACACGCTCCAGAAGGGCTCAGCGCGGGTCGCCGTAGAAGCGCTTCAGCGTCGCGGCCGGGACGCCAGCGGCGTACAGCGCCGGGAAGACGTTCACGGCGAGCGTGTAGAAGACGGGGCGCGCCAGGAAGCGCCGCCCCGAGACGGTCACACGGGAATGGACGATGCGGATCCGGCCGAGCCTTCTCAGCCGGCGCGACAGCTCGAGATCCTCCATGAGCGGCTGCTCCGGGAAGCCGCCGGCCTGGCGGAACGCCTCGGCACGCACGAACAGCGCCTGATCCCCGTACGGCAGGCCCGAGTAGCGCGAGCGGAGGTCCGCGAGGTGGAGGAGCGGCGCGAGCCAGCTCCGTCCCGTGTCGGCCACGGTCCAGGTCCGGAACGCGCCCGCGACGGCCTCTGGATCCGCGAGCGCTTCTTCCACCTGGCGCACGGCGTCGTCCGGCAGCCGCACGTCCGCGTGGAGGAACAGAAGGACGTCGCCGGTCGCGGCGCGCGCGCCGGCGTTCATCTGCGAAGCGCGGCCCCGCGGCGCGACGAGGAGCCGCGCCGTACCGGCGGCGCGCACCCGTGCCACCGTCGCGTCATGGCTGCCGCCGTCGACCACGATCACCTCATGGACCGGGAGGCGTGAGAGGCGCTCGAGCTGCGCGCCGATGCGCGCGTCCTCGTCGAGCACCGGAATCACCACCGAGACTCGCGGCGTCTGTGGCTCCCTGCTCGAGACCGCTACGCGCACTCGCCGCTCCCCAGCCCGGCGCGATCGACGGCCTCGAACGCGCGGGCGGTGGCGGGTGCGAGGAGCTTGCCGCGTGCGATGAGCGCGTGCAGGCACGCGAGATCCGCCGGCCGGTCCACGTCGAACCAGGGCGCGATCACCGCCGTCGTGAGCCCTCGCTCCCGGAGTCGCGCCAGCGTCTTCAGGAAGGTGTCGGACGCGCTCCACGGCAGCTCGCGAAGAAGCCCCTCCGGGCAGCGGCGGAGCCCGATGAGATAGAAACCGCCGTCCTCGCATGGTCCCAGCACTGCGTCGGCGTCCCGGAGCGCCGACCGCGCCTGCGAGAACAGGATCGGCGGCAGGCCCGGCGTGTCGGTCCCGATCGCCAGCGCCATGGGAACGTCGTGAAGCGCGCGGCGGAGCACGCGCTCGAGCCGGTCCCCGAGATCGCCGCTGCCCTGCGGCCACACGGGCGCGCGCTTCGCGCCGACCCACTCCGCGGCGGCAGGCTCGGTCGTCGCGAGCACCGCCTTCGCCCACGGGAGCGAGCACGCCGCCGACCAGGTGTCCTCGAAGAAGGCCCGCGCGAGCGCCGCGGCCCGCGCTTCGCCGACCGCTGCCGCGAGGCGGGTCTTCACCAGTCCTGCCCGCGGGGGCTTCGCGAACACGCAGACCGTCGCCTCGTGGCGCATGGCTATCTCCTGAACGCCAGCAGGCGGTCGAAGATCCCGCGGACGCGCGGCGTGAGCCGGGCCCGGTTCCACGCGTCTCCCGCCCGCTTCCATGCCTCCGACTGCGTCGGATACGGGTGGATCGCGCCCGCGAGCGTCCCCAGGGTCAATCCTGCGCTGATGGCGAGCGCCATCTCGCCGATCATCTCGCCCGAGTGGGCCGCGACGAGCGTCGCGCCTACGATCCGGCCGCTCTTCCGGTCGGCGTGCACGCGCGCGAACCCCTCGGCGTCGCCGTCGAGCACCGCCCGGTCGATCTCGGCGAGCGGCACCGTGATCGTGGTGACGTCGAGCCCGCGCTCGCGCGCCTCGCGCTCGTACAGGCCCACGTGCGCGATCTCCGGATCCGTGTACGTGCACCAGGGAATGACGAGCGAGCTCGCCTTCCTGCGACCGAAGAACAGCGCGTTCTGGATGACGATCCTCGCCATCGCGTCTGCCGCGTGCGTGAACTTGAAGGCGGAGCAGACGTCGCCCGCAGCGTAGATCCGCCGGTTGCCAGTCCGGAGGCGGTCGTCCACGTCCACGCCGGTTCGGCCGGCGGTCACGCCCGCCGTCTCGAGATCCAGCCCCTCCACGTTCGGCGCGCGGCCAGCGGCCACGAGGATCTCGTCGCCGGCGGCCTCCTCCCGCCGGCCGTCGCGCTGGAAGACGACCACCTTCGCGCCGTCGCGCCGCTCGACTCCCAGGAGCTTCGCGCCGAGACGAAGGACGACCCCCTCCCGCTCGAAACGGCCGGCGAGGATCGCCGCGGCGTCCTCGTCCTCCCGGGGCAAGAGCCGCGGATCGAGGCTCACCACGGTGACCGCGCTCCCGAAGCGCCGGAACGCCTGGGCGAGCTCGCAGCCGATGGGACCCGCGCCGACGACGACCAGGCGCCGCGGGAGCTCCGTGAGCGAGAAGACCGTCTCGTTCGTGAGGAACCCCGCCTCGGCGAGCCCGGGGACGGGTAGGCTCGAGGCCCGGCCGCCCGTCGCGATGACCGCACGGGCGAAACGCAGCATCGTTCCGCCCACGTCGACCGCGTCCCGGGCGACGAACCGCGCGTCCCCGAAGTAGACGTCCACCCCGAGCTTGGCGAGCCGGTGCGCGGAGTCGTTGTGCGAGATGCCGGCGCGCAGTCGCCGCATCCGCTCCATCGCCGCCCCGAAGTCCACGTCGATCGGTCCCGCGACGCGGACCCCGTACGCTCCGGCCTCACGCACGGCCGCCGCGGCGCGCGACGCCCGCAGCATGCCTTTCGACGGGACGCAGCCCACGTTGAGGCAGTCGCCGCCCATGAGATGCCGCTCGACGATCGCAACGCGCGCCCCGAGCCCCGCGGCCCCGACCGCCGAGACGAGCCCGGCGGTGCCCGCCCCGAGGACGACGAGGTTGTAGCGACCCGTCGGCCGGGGATTCGTCCAGCCCGGCGGGTGCACGTTCTCCACGAGCCGCCGATCGTGGACGTCGTCCGGTACGATGAGGGGTTCGGGCGCGGCACCTGCATCGGAGCGGTCGGCGACCTTCACGGCGTGACTTCCTTCGGCGCCGGTGGCGGCGCGGCTGGGCGGGCGTCGATGGCCCGCGAGAGCGCCCTGCGGGCGATGCGGGTGACGAGCCAGGTCGCGCCGAGCGTCGCGGCGAGGCCGCCCCAGTAAAGGATGGTCCACGACGCTCCCGCCGCTTCGCGCCCGCCGGAAGCGAGCTCGCTCGCGCTCGTGACGATCGAGCCGAGGTACACGAAGAGGACCGTCCCCGGCAGCATCCCCAGCGTCGATGCGACGACGTAGTCGCGCAGCGACACGCGCGTGAGCCCGAGGGAGTAGTTGAGGAGGTTGAACGGGAAGAGGGGCGAGAGCCGGAGGAGCAGCACGATCTTGAAACCGCTCTCGCCGATCGCCTCGTCGATCGCCGCGAAGCGCGCGTTCCCGGCGAGCCGGCGAGCGATCCACCCGCGCGCGGCCGTGCGGCCGAGGACGAACGCGAGGGTCGCCGCTGCGACACTCCCGGGAGAGACGAGCAGCGTCCCCCATACCGGTCCGTAGGCGAACCCGGCGCCAGCCGTGAGGACGGATCCGGGCAGGAGCAGGATCGCCGCCGCGACGTATGCCATCGCGAAGATCGCCACGCCGGCGGCGCCCGAGCCACGGATCGTCTCCACGAGCCGCAGCACCCACTGATCGACCGGCAGCAGGAAGACCGCCGCAACCGCGGCGAGCACGACGGGGACAGCGATGAGAATCCGAGCGCGAGCTGCCATGAGCGCCTCTCCTCAGCCCTGCACGGCGACGGCGATCGCGTACGCCGCAGCGCCGATCAGCGCCGAGGCGGGAAGTGTGACCACCCATGCGAGCGCGATGTCGCGAAGCGTCCTGTGGCGGAGGGCCCGCCGCTGGGCGCCCGCGCCGACGATCCCGCCCGACGAGACGTGCGTGGTGCTCATGGGAAGCCCCTGGACCGCGCCCACCGTGACGAGCGCCGCCGTCACCAGATTCGCTGCGAACCCCTCGCGGTGGTCCATGGTCGTGACCTTCTCGGCGAGGACGTGAGCCACCCGGCGACCCGCGACGAGGCTCCCCAGCACCATTCCCGCGACGACCGAGGCGAAGAGCGCCCGAGCGGAGACGCCGGTGCTCGGGCCCAGCGCGGCGGCGGCGAGCGCGAGCGCGACGATCTTAGGCGCGTCGTTCATGCCGCGCGCGAGGCTCGTCGCCCCGCTCGAGATCCAGTGGAGATGGTCGAGCGTGACCCGCAGTGCCGGACGCGCCGCGGCACACTCCGCCGCGTTCCCGGTATAGACGCGGAGGGTCGCACCCGGGACGAGCGCCGCCGCAGGGGCACGGCTCCCGCCCTGCGCGACGAAGCCTGGCTCCAGCTCCGCGCAGGCGCAGTCCGCGGCGACTCCCGGTGCAACGGAGCGGGAGGCCGTGGGCCGGAGCGCCACCGAGGTCAGGAGAAACGCGGCGAGCGGGCTCGCGAGCAGCGGCAGGAGCACCTTCCCGCCGAGCACGGACCACTGGACGGAGCCCACCCCGTAGGCGGCCGCCGCGACGCCGGTGAGCGCGCCGACGAGCGCGTGCGTCGTCGAGACGGGGAGCCCGGTCCGCGTCGCGACCGCCACCCAGCCGGCCGCGCCCGCGAGCGTCGCGACGGCCGCCGCGAACGTCGGCGTCACACCCGGCGCGACGAAGCCCTTGCCGAACGTCGAGAGCATCGCGCCCGCGAAGAAGGCGGCGAGGAGGCCGCCCGCCGCGGTGAACGCCGTCCCCCACGCGATGGCCCTGCGGTAATCGGTGACCCCGCTCCCGACGAGCGTGGCGACGCCCTTCGAGACGTCGTTCGCTCCGTTGGCGAACGCGAGGAACCCGGCGATGGTCAGGACGACGGCGGCGTGCGCGGTCATGAGTGCTCCTCCCGTGCGTGTCGGGCGCTCACCGGATCGCTCCGGAGCAGCTCGAGCCGGCGCCGGCGGTGCAGCCGAAGCAGTGGCTCCCGGTGGCGATCCGGCGCCCGGTGAGCCCGTCGAGCGACGTGACGTCCCACACCGTCCTCGGACCCGCACCGGCGGCGGCCCCGAGCTCGAACTCGAGCATCTGGTTGAAGTCGCAGTCGAAGAGCCGACCGTCCCAGCCGACGCTGAGCAGCGAGCGGCACATCAGCTCGGGCACGGTGGCCGGGTTGAAGTGGTTCACGAGGAGCGCCATGTACCGGTCGAGCTCGCCGGTGCGCTCGAGGAACCAGGCGAACCGCCTGATGGGCATGTTCGTGATGGTGAGGAGCTGGTGGAACTCGATCCCGAAGAGGCGGCCAAGCTCCTCCCGGAACTTCGCCTCCAGCCGCGCCTGCGGCGGCGGGAGCGATGCGCCCGTCGGGTTGTAGACGAGGTCGAGCCGGAGCGCCGACCCGGGCTGGCCGTAGCCGAGCCCATTCAGCTTCCACAGACCGTGGATGCTCTTGTCGAAGGCGCCGCGGCCGCGCTGCTTGTCGACGTTCACTGCCTGGTAGCAGGGGAGGCTCGCGACGATGTGCACCTCGTTCGCGGCCAGGAACTCGGCGAGATCTTCCATCCCCGGCTCGAACAGGATGGTCAGGTTGCAGCGGTCGATGACTCGACGCCCGAGCCGCCGCGCCTCGGTGACGAGGAACCGGAAGCTCTCGTTCAGCTCGGGCGCGCCGCCCGTGAGGTCGAGCAGCTCGACACGCGGGTTCGCCGCGAGGATCTCGACGACGCGCTCGGCGACCTCGCGAGGCATCCGCTCCGTGCGCTTGGGCCCCGCCTCCACGTGGCAATGGTGGCAGGCCATGTTGCAGAGCTTCCCCACGTTCACCTGGAGCGTCCGGACGTCGTTCCGGACGAGCTCAGGCACTCCGTTCTCGTGGAGCACGTCCTCGAACTCGGGCAGGACCGGGAGCGGTACTGCCCTTCTCGCGGCAGCGGTGGACATCAGCAGCACCCTCCCCCTACGCCCGTGCCGCACGCAGGCTCTGCCGTCGTGGTCAGCCGGTACCCCTCGCCCTTCGTCTCGCGCGGATCCCGCCGCAGCGTGCCCTGCGCACAGGGGAAGGGGGGGGCTTCCTCGAGCGGCACGAGCACGCGCGGCGGGACCAGCTCGACGTGGGCGCGGTAGGGATCGTGCGAGAAGATCCGGAACGTCTTCTCGCAGACCGCCGTCCGCACGCCCCGCCGGAAGACGTGGCCGTCGTCGTCGACGACCTCGCGGAAGGGACCTCGGTAGACGACCGCGTGCTTCTGGTCGAGGCACGGTCCTTCCTTGCCCTTGTAGGCGACGACGGTGACGCTCCGGAACTCGATCCCCTCGACGGTGCGCCAGGGCTCTGCGCCGCGCTCGGCGAGCGTCACGCCGTAGAAGCCGGCTTCCTCGAACGCCGCGAGGAAGAGGTCCTCGCGCAGCGCCCCGGAGATGCAGCCGCTCCACAGCTCGGGATCGCGCTGGAGGCGCTCCGGGACGTCCTCGTCGCTCACGATGTCCGAGATGACGGCGCGGCCGCCGCGTCGGAGGACCCGGAAGATCTCGGCGAAGAGCCGCCGCTTGTCCTCCGGCCGAACGAGGTTCAGGACGCAGTTCGAGACGACGACGTCGACGGAGCCGTTCGCGACGAGGGGCCGCTCGCGCCGCAGGCGCCCGGTCTCCGCCTCGAGCCACGCGAGGTCCGCCGCGGACCGCACCGGGCTCGCACGGAGCGCGCGATCGACCTCCTCCAGGTCGAGCGCGAGGTCCTGGATGCGGCCCTTCTCGAATGAGACGTTCGCGTGCCCGACCCGGCGCGCCACCTCCGGCGCGCTCCGCCGCGCGAGCGCGAGCATGTCGTCGTTCATGTCGACGCCGATGACCCGCCCCTCGGGGCCGACGACCTGGCTCGCGATGAAGCAGATCTTTCCGGAGCCGGAGCCGAGGTCGAGCACGGTCTCACCGGTCTTCAGATGTTTGCTCGGGTCCCCGCAGCCGTAGTCGCGCTCCAGAACCTCGTCCGGGATCGCTCGGAGGAGCGCAGGATCGTACTTCGTGGGGCAGCAGAGGCTCGCCTCCGGCGCTCGCGCCGCGCCCGAGTAGCGGGTCTTCACCGCGGTCTCGACCTCGAGGAGGGGAGCGGTCTGCGTCATCGTGTCGTCGTACATGTTCACCTCTCGTCGAGAGACCAGTCGTAGCCGAGGAACTCGAGGTGCACGCCGCCGCGGCGGAGGGCTTCGGCGGTGGGCTCGTCCGCGTAGCGCGCGACGAAGGCGGGCAGCGTGCCCGCGGCAGCCTCGAAGTCGCCGCGGAACCACTTGAAGATCGAGGACAGGGAGAGCGTCCGCGAGGACGGGTCGTAACGGTTTCGCACCGGGTCACGCAGGAACGTTCTCGCCGCGTCGTCGAGCTGCGCGTCGAGATCGCGCCCCCGGTACGCCTCGTCCCGCAGGGCGGGGCACCTCCGCGACGCGCACACGATGGCGAAGTGGATGCGGGCGTCTCCGAATCGCTCGCGCAGGATGCGGTGCTCGATGTCGTCGAGCGACACCTTCCCCCCGGCGACGCGCTCGAGCGGGATGAACTTCCGCTTGAAGGCCGAGCCCGGGAGGAGGCCGATCGACCGGATGCTTCGGAGCGGATGGTGATCGAGGACCAGCTTCACCGTGTACGCGTTGTAGGCGTTGATCCAGAAGGCGAGCTGGTCGGGCCGCGGCCACGCCTCGAGCTCGGAGCGCTCGACCGACTCGAGCGTGCGCAGGTAGGCGTCGAGCTCGGGCCGCCCTCGCTTCAGCGCCGCGTGGGCGACGAGGCCGTGCGACACGTAGGGACGCAAGAGGCTGGTCCATGCCGCGTGCTCCCTATCGCGACCGTCCCCAGTGCCAGCCGATGCGGTGTCGGCGGTGGCGAGCGCGAGGGCCAAGGCCGCTGCCCGCGTCGCACCTACCCCGAGCCGGGTGCTCGCCCGCTGATGTTTCTGTCCAACGACTCGATCCACGGCGCGCCCTCCGGCCTCTTCCCGGAGGGTCCTGCGAGCGCCGCGAAGATTACGCGCCTCCTATCTCGGGGCCGTCAGGGCATGGCGGTGCACCGCCGTAATGGACGAGCGCCGCGCCGGACTGTCGACAAGAGGGGTCCACCAGAGAGGAGCCCGGAATGGCGCGCAGGATCGAGCGACTCATCTTCGTGTTCGACGCGAACGCAGGCAAGCTGGGCGCGCTCGTCGACAGCGTCAAGAAGCTGTTGACGATCAACGGCTGCCCCCTCTGTGCCATCACCCACGGCCTTGCCGGAGAAAGGGCCGAGTGGAAGGAATGCAAGGAGGGGTTCGGTGTGCCCGTGGACTACCTCCACCGCAACGAGCTGTCCGACTCCATGCGGCAGCTCGTGGGCTCGGCCATGCCGTGCATCATCGCCGCGGTGTCGGGCGAGCGCGTGATGCTCATCGGACCTGACGTGCTGGCGCGCTGCAAGGGCGGTGTGCCCGACCTCAGGGGACGCCTCCTCGCCCATGCCGCCTCTGCTGGGCTCGAGCTGCCGTTCATGGGGCACTCCCGGCCACGCGCGACCTCCGATGACGGCATGGCTGCTGAACGATGAGCGTAGCCATGCCGTCTCTCTTTCGTTCGATGCGTGGAGGCTCGTCATGAAACGTGCACTGGTCCTGGCCGCAGGCGGCGTCACGGGGGCTCTCTATGAGGTCGGGGTCCTTCGAGCGATCGAGGAGAAGCATGGACCGCTGCACCAGCTCTTCGATGTGTTCATCGGCGTGTCGGCGGGCGCGACCGTCGGGACGTTCGTGTCGCAGGAGGTCTCGGCGGCCAGGCTGCACGCGGCGCTCCTCGCCGGCGACGACCCGTTCTTCCCGCTCCGCCAGCGGGACATCGCGGCGATGGACCTCCGCCGGGCGGCGCGACTCGCCGGGACCGCGGCGCGGTTCGCCGCGAGCGCGTTCCTGCGCCTGCTCTTGGGCCGCAGGGCGCCACGCGGGCCAGCCGGCGCGGCGCTCCCCGCCGGCCTCCTCTCGATCGAGCCCTACCGGCGCTTCGTGGCCGAGACCCTGCGTGCTGGCGGGCTCTCCGACGACTTCCGCTCGCTCGCGCGACCGCTGCTGGTGCCCGCCACGGATCTCGACTCGGCCCGTCGCGTCGTCTTCGGCGAACCACCCTGGGACGACGTGCCCATCTCGACCGCGGTGGCGGCGTCGTCGGCCATCCCGACCTTCTTCGAGCCGGTCTCCGTGCGCGGCCGGCACCTCGTGGACGGCAACGTCGGCAAGGTGGCCCACCTCGATCTCGCCGTCTCGCGAGGCGTGCGTCGGGTCCTCGTGGTGAGCCCGCTCGCGCCCGTAGAGAACGGCGCCGGCCCCTGCGTCGTACCGGGCGAGGACGGCATTTGCCGGTCCCTCTCCGAGCGAGGGTTCTGGGCGATCCACAACCAGGCGTTCCGGATCGAGAACCAGGTCCGGCTGCACCTCGGGATCGGAAAGTTCCTCTCCGAGACGCCCGGCCTGCGGGTCGATCTCATCGAGCCGGACCCTGCGGATGCGACCTTGTTCCTCGCGAACCCCATGAGCCTCGCCGCGCGGCGGGAGATCCTCGAGGGAGCGTACGCGCAAGCCCGGGGCGCCTTGGACCGACGGGAGCTCGGGGTGGCGGCGGCCTGAGCATGTCCCAGCTCCCATGGCAGCCGCGAACGAATCCCGCCGGCCCCGCGCACCTGGGCGGCCCGGAACATGCTCGAGCTCAGTTCGACGGCAGCCGGGGCGCCCTGGGGAAGTCGATCTCCGTCTCGGCCAGGATGGCGGCAGCGTTCGTGAACACCCGCGCGGCCACGTGGCCGACGACCTCGACGATCTCGCCGTCGGTGAGGCCCGCCTCCCGCGCCTCCGCCAGCTCGCGGCCGGCGCGCGCGCCGCCGGTCCGGACGATCCTGCGCGCCAGCGCGAAGATCGCCCGCTCACGCCGGCTCTGCGACTGCCCCTCGCGCGCGGCCGACGCGTCCTCGGGCGAGGCGCCGGCCCTCGTCGCCAGCGCGGTGTGCGCGGAGAGGCAGTAGCTGCAGCCATTCAGCTCCGACACGTGGAGCGCGAGGAGCTCGGCCTCGCGTGCGGAGAGCTTCCCGCCGGAGAGCGCCTCCGAGAGCGCGAGGTAGCCCTTCAGCGCCGCCGGCGAGTGACCGATGGTCGCGTAGAGGTTCGGAACCATCCCGATGGCCTTCTTGATGCCGTCGAGGATGGGCCTCGTGGCCTCGGGGGCGGTGGTGGAAGTGACGGGGGGGATGCGTGCGGACATGATCTCGGACTCCTGACGGCGCGTGGAGCGTGAGTGCTCCCCCGTGGAGGTCGCGACTCGGCCGCGAATTTCACGGCGACCCGCCGAAGAGCGCCGCCCGGCCGGCGGGCGGTGCACAGCGGCCCCTCCCGGGATTGCTTCCGCGGCGTAATCATCGCCGCTCGGGCTGGACTGCCCTCCAGAACGCCGGCCTCGGAGCCGGAATGGAGGAAGGCCCCATGCACCGCACCGTCCCGCTCGCCGCGCTCGCGCTCGCGCTCGCCTCGCCCACGCTCGCGGAGGAGCTCCGCGTCGATCCCGACGCCGGCAACAACACCTTCAACGCCGTCTTCGACGCGAAGCTCGGGGAGCGGATCACCGCCCAGAGCTCCGCCGTCTCGTGCGACCTCCGCTACGACGAGAAGACCGGCCTCGCGTCGGGCCGCTGCTCCGTCCCGCTCACCAGCGTCCGGGTGGACAACGAAGACACCAAGACCGAGCACTTCTGGCAGTGGGTCACGAACAAGAAGAGCGACCCCGCGGCGTGCCGGTTCGAGGCCTCCTTCGACGGCGTGAAGGTGGGCGCGCTCGCCCTCGAGCGGCCGGTGCCCTTCACCGGCGAGATCCCGTTCACCGTCTGCGGGCGGAAGCCCGTCGACGGCCGCAAGGAGAAGGTGAAGGGCAGCGCCCTCCTCTTCCCGCCCGGCGCCTACGGCGAGAAGAAGACCGTGCGGATCCGCGCGACGATCCAGCGCTTCGACCGCGACGCGTACCACATCGGCCCGAAGTACACCGAAGGCTGGCTCGCCCGCGTCCAGTCGCTCGCGAAGGTCGTCGCAGACCAGGGGACCGTCGAGCTCTCCCTGTTCGCGAAGGCGGACGGCGCCGCGAGCGCAAAGAAGTGATCTCCCCGGGGCCGCGCGAGCGGCCCGCTCCCGCAGCACCACCAGCAGCACGAAAGGAAGGACCCATGATCCGTGAAGCCATGAAGGGCGCCGTCATCGCCACCGCCGTCTTTTCCCTCTTCGCATCCGGTACCGCGCTCGCCGGACAGAAGGCCGCGAAGGAGAAGGAAGGTGCCAAGGTCGTGAAGTGCGCCGGCGTGAACGAGTGCAAGGGCAAGGGCAGCTGCGCCGGCGCCGACAACGCGTGCAAGGCCCAGAACTCCTGCAAGGGCCAGGGCTGGACCGAGGAGATGAGCGCGAAGGTCTGCACCGACAAGGGCGGCAAGGTCCTCGCCTCCAACATGTAGCCCGGAGCGGGGGGCCGGCGCGCGCTGCGCCGGTCCCCCCGAGCCCCCATGGCGTTCACGCGCAAGCTCCTCGGCCACGGCATCGGCCTCCGCACGAAGCACTTCGCGCAGCACCTCGCGGCGGCGCCGCCGGTCGACTGGGTCGAGGCCATCAGCGAGAACTTCATGGCGGCGGGCGGCCGGCCCCTGGCCGTGCTGGAAAAGGTTCGGCGCGACGTCCCAGTGGTGCTCCACGGCGTCTCGCTCTCGATCGGCTCGACGGACCCGCTCTCGGAGCGCTACCTCGCCCAGCTCGCGGACCTCGCTCGACGCGTCGAGCCCGCGTGGATCTCCGATCACCTATGCTGGGGCTCGCACGGTGGCCGGCACGCGCACGACCTCTGGCCGCTGCCGTACACGGAGGAAGCGCTCCGGCACGTGGTCGCGCGCGTCGAGCGCGTTCAGGAGGCGCTGGGTCGACAGATCCTGCTCGAGAACGTCTCGTCCTACGTCGCGTTCCGAGCGTCCGAGATGCCGGAGTGGGAGTTCCTCGCCGAGGTCGCCCGCCGCGCCGACTGCGGGATCCTTCTCGACGTGAACAACGTCTACGTCTCGGCCCGGAACCACGGCTTCGACCCACACGCGTACCTGGCGGGCATCCCCGCCGAGCGCGTCGGGCAGCTCCACCTCGCCGGCCACTCGGACAAGGGCCGCTACCTGCTCGACAGCCACGACCACGAGGTCCCGGCAGCGGTCTGGGACCTCTACCGCGACACCGTGCGTCGGCTCGGCCCGGTCTCCACGCTCATCGAGTGGGACGACCACATCCCGCCGCTCGAGCGGCTCGTCGAGGAGAGCCGGCGGGCCGAGGCGATCGAGGTAAAGGTGCTCGCTCCGCCGCGGCGGAGGGCGCTCCCGTGACGCTCGCCGAGACCCAGGCCGCCTTCCACGCGCTCGCGACGCGCGCCGCCGATCCTCCGAACGCCGCCGAGGAGTTCCTCGTCGGCGCGCCCGATCTCCCGGCCGGCGAGCGCATCGGCATCTACGCCGACATGTACCTGTGGCGACTCACGGACGCGCTGCGCGAGGACTACCCGAAGCTCGCCGCGCTCCTCGGCGACGAGCGGTTCCTCGCGCTCGCCGAGGCGTACGCGCGCGAGCACCCGTCCGATCGGCCCGACCTCGGCCAGTTCGGTCGTCACCTTCCGGCGTTCCTGCGCCGCTTCCCGGCCCCGGAGCGCGCCGACCTCGCGGATCTCGCCGCGCTCGAGTGGGCGCGCTCCGAGGTGTTCTTCGAGGCGCCCGGGACGCCGGTCTCGCGCGACGCGCTCGCCGTGCTGGGACCGGACGCGTTCCTCGACGCCAGGCTCCAGCTCATCCCTGCCCTCCGCGTCCTCGCGCTCGACCACGACGCGGCCACGCTCTGGCGCCGTCTCGAGGACGGCGAGCAGGCGGACGCGCCCATCGCAGGTCCGACCGCCGTGGTGGTCTGGCGCGAGGGGTTCGAGGTCTTCCACGGCCGGATCGAGCTCGACGAGGCGAGGGCCCTCGAGGCCGCCCGGGCGGGCGACCCGCTCGCGAGCGTCTGCGCCGCGTTCGGGCAGCGTGAGGATCCCGCCGCCGCCGCGTTCGCCGCCCTCACGTCCTGGTTCGACGAAGGCTGGATCGCGGCGATCTCGACGTGACGCCCTCCCGACGTCCAGGGCCCCGACCGGCCACGGGGTCGCGGCAGGATCGGATCATCCTTCAGGGCGCGGTCGCAGCCTCGGCGAACGCGCGGAGCGCGCCCGCCATCTTCTTCACCACCTCGTCGCACCCCTTCGCGCTGTGGCGCGCCGCGATCCAGGCCGGGTCGGAGTAGGTCAGCGTCACGCGACCCTTGCCGTCGTCCCTGACGAGCGCCTTGAGAGGGAGGTCGATTCCAGTGCTCGGCGCGCAGTGCATGAGCGGGAGCGCGGCGGCCTTGCGCGCAGCGCAACACGGGCTCACGGTCGCCTGGATCCGCGGCGACGCGGGGACCACTCGCGCGAGCCGGGCCCGCTACGTCTTCAACGTGGACAACATGATCGGCGTTTCGGGCGGCATCGTGCGGCGAAAGGCGCTCCAGCTGCTCTCGGGGCCTGAGCACGCGGCCGCGCGTGAAGCGCTGGCACGGACCCATTTCCACGTGGGCATCCCGGAGATCGTCGAGGACGTAACGCTTCGGCTGACCGGCGACTTCGCCGATGTGGCCACGCTGCTCGACGAGAAGGCCGTCGCGGCGCGTCGGGAAGACGCCGGGTTCGTCGTCGAGACGGACCGTGGTCAGCGCCTCCGCCACGTCCTCGTCGACGACGCGACGAGCGAGACCAGCGTGCGCGGGCTCTTCGCCGTGGGAGACATGAGCCGGCACCGCGGTGGTACTCCCTCCCTGAAGCAGATCTTCACGGCGCAGGAGTACGCGGTCCGCGCCGTCCAGGCCATCGACCGGCGCGAGCGCACGGCCCGTCGCGCCCGCGTGCTCGAGGGACGGTGAAGCCCTGGCGCTTGGCCGGATCACGAGCCGCGCGTCCGCTGCCAGCTCTCGAACCGCCGCATCAGCTCCTGCTCGAGGTCCGGAGACATCTCCGGTGGAGGCAGCATGCCGAGCGCCGCCGCGGTTGCCTTCACCTGGCGGACGTACCGGCGGCAGTTGCGGCACATGCCGATGTGCATCTGGAAACGGAGCCGATCCATGAAGGAGAGGTTCCCCTCCGCGTACTCGGTGACGAGCTCCGTGATCTCCTTGCACGTCAACATCAGCGTCCGCCTCGCATGTGCGTCTCGAGTGCCTGCCGGACGCGCGTCCGCGCGCGATGGAGCAGGACCCTCTGGTTCGTCACCGTGAGATCCAGAAGATTACAGATCTCCTCCGTCTCGAGGCCATCCTCGTCTCGCAGGACGAGGACCGCGCGCTGCGCCGGCGGGAGCGCCTGGACCGCCGCCTCCATCACCTGGCGGATCTCGGCCTCGAGCGCCAATCGCTCCGGGGTCTCGTCGGTCCAGCCCACAGGGGGGTCGCGCCACATCCCCCCGGCGTCGAACCGCTCGGGATCGACGGCATGCTCGTCGCCCTCAGTCTCGGCCAGCGCGGAGAACGGGACGCTCCGCCCCTCCCGGACGGCCCGGGTCCGGGCCCGGTTCGCCAGGATCCGGTAGAGCCAGGTCTTGAACGAGGCGCGCCCCTCGAAGCCGTCGAGGCCTTCGAGCACGGCCATCCAGGTGTCCTGGACGACCTCCTCCGCCGCCGACGGCTCCCGGACGAAGACGCGCGCGAAGCGAAGCAGCGCTCCGCCGTGCCGCCGCACGAGCCCGGCGAAGGCGGAACGATCGCCGGCGCGGACCCGCCGGACGAGCTCGGAATCGTCGAGCCCCCCTGCGTGCCCTTCCGGGCGGGCACCGCCGCTCTTCATCGCGCTCGGCATCAGAGGCGCCCGATGTTGTCCGCTTTCGCGAGGGGCCGCCACGGGAAAAGGTTCAGAACGTGATCACCTGGTAGCCGTCCTGGACGAGCCGCCGCACGCTGGGGTGGCCCTCGTACTCGCCCGCGAGCTCCACGCCCTGGGCGACCACCGCGTCCTTCACGCCGAACGCGCCCGCGCAGTAGGCGCAGACGCCCGCGATCCGATTGCCGACGGCCGCGTAGAGCCCATGGGCCTTGTGCTCCTTCTTCGCGAGCTCCGGGACCCACGCCGTCCCCGCGCCGTCGAAGACGATGCGGACCTCGTCGTTCCCCTCCTTCAGCTCCTTGGCGGCCTCGAGCGCGTTCACCACGCGCCCGAGCCCCTCGTGAGTCTCCGTCCCGGCCAGCACCACGATCGCGACCTTCGCCATGTGCGCACACCTCCGTTCCGGGACAGGTCCCGAGCCGCCCGCGCATTTCGCTCGCATCGTGACTCGCGGCTCGAAATCTCCGCCGACCTGGGCACCTCACGGATGGAGGCGCGGTGAGCGGCGCCGGACCACGAACGGGGAGAAAGAGACATGGCGGCGGAGAAGACAACGAATGCCATCCACGGCAGCGACGACTTCGAGGACGTGGTGCTCCACGCGAAGGAGCCCGTCCTCGTGGACTTCTGGGCGAGGTGGTGCGGTCCGTGCCGCGCGCTCGCCCCCGCGCTGGACGAGCTCGCCCGCGAGGTCGCCGGGCGCGCCCGGGTCGTGAAGGTCGACGTGGACGAGAACCCCGACCTGGCGCGGCTGTACGACGTCTCCTCCATCCCGTGCCTCGTGATCTTCAGGGACGGACGGGAGGTCAGGCGTATCGTGGGGCTCACGCCCAAGGCGCGGATCGCGGACGCCCTCGACGCGGCCGCCGCGGCGGCTTGACCACCGCGGACCACCGGCGCGCCGGGCCGTGCGCGCGGCCCAGCCATCCGGCGCCTCACGAGACCAGGCATTCGAGGAGCGCCTTCTTCGCCCGGTGGAGGAGGACCGCCACGCGCCCGGGCTCGAGGCCGAGCTGCTCCGCGGTCTCCAGCCCCGAGAGCTCCTGCAGCATCCGGAGCCGCACCACCTGACGCTGCATTTCTGCGAGGCGGTTCACGCAACCGAGCAGTCGGACGTGCTCCTCGGCGCGCTCGATCGCCTCGTCCACCGACACCTCGTCGGCCGCGAGTGAGGGCTCGTCCTCGAGCGGCTCGTGCGGAAGGGCGCGGTGATGGCGCCGCCGCATGTTCCGGGCGGCGTTCCGTACCAGCACGCCGAGCAGGCTCGCCGACTCCCTGGGCTCCTCGACGAGCGAGCGCGCCTGCGGCAGGAGAAGGAAAGTCTGGAACGCCTCTTGGACCGCATCGAGCGCGTCCGCGGGACCGAGCCCCTCCTTCCGGGCAGCGGCCGCGAGCCCGCGCGAGTGGACCCGGGCGAGCTCCGAGACCCACCGGACGAACGAGCCCTCCGGTCGGGCGACGGCACGGTTCCCTTCTCGAGCTTCTGTTTCGCTCATGCGCGATCGTCCGACGACCCCTCGGAAGATTACACGGCGGTGACGGAGGACCAGCCGCGCGAACCTTAGCCGGCACAGTTCCTGACCCTTCGGGAGGTGGCAACCCTTCTGCTTGCTCCGCTATCGGCGACTTCCACCGAACCGATCCCCGCGAGGCGGCCCTCGCCCTCCCGGTGCCTCGAAGCGAGCGCGGACCTGTCTGACGACGGCTTCCCGGTCGCGCTCGAGCGCCCGCATTAACTCTGCGGGAGCCCCTGTCGCGGGGTCGTGCTCGGCACTCCAGCGCACGATCTCCAGCATCGTCGGTACGAGATCGAGCCCCTTCCTCGTCGGGAAGTAGACGAACCGCCGCCGGTCGTCCGGGTCCGACCTCTTCTCGACGAGGCCCGCTTTGACGAGCTGATCGAGGCGCGCGGCCAGGATGTTCGAGGCGATCCCCTCGTCGGAATGGAGGAACTCCTGGAACCGGGTCTTCCCCTCGAAGATCACGTCCCGGAGCACCAGCAGCGACCAGCGATCACCGAACAGGTCCAGGCCGAACGCGATCGGACAGTTGGAGCGGCGCTTACGGGGCATGGAGCGATGTCGCTTCGCTTGCAACCAGCGTCTCCTCTGGATAGGGCAACCACGGATCACTTGCAAGACGCAAGTTATGTCCCTCCAGAAGGAGTGTTCGATGGCCAGGTCATTCGCCCTCGCCGCGCTGGGGTACGTCATCCCCACTTTCATCCTCGGCTTCACGTGGCACTTCTGGCTCTTCCCGGGCGTGTATGACGCGCTCGGCATCTACAACCGGACGGAGCCGATCATCCCTCTCGGGCTCCTGTCGATGGTGATCCAGGGGCTGCTGATGGCGTACCTGTACCCGTTCTTCTATCGAGGAGGCAGGCCGGTCACGCGCGGCGTGCTGTTCGGGCTGGTCATGGGAGCGTTCCTCTTCAGCGTCTCCACGCTCGCGAACGCGGCGAAGATCGTCGTGACGGACCTCGGGACTTGGCTCGCGATCCAGACGGCCTTCCACGCGCTGCAGTTCGTGATCGCCGGTGCGTTGATCGGGCTCGCCTACGGTCGAACGCCCGCGCGCGCGCCGCAGCCGTCGTTGGCCATCTGACGACGGCCCGCGAGGTCCTCGGCGGAATTCCATCGACGACAGCGTGCTCCCGTGGTGCCCGCTGGTGGCCTGCCACGCCGCTTTCAACACCTCGAACACGCCGGCGGAACGAGAGCGGAACGTGTTCGGAGACCCGCAACCGTCGCGCGTGGCGCGGTCGCCAAACACTGTCGATTCTTCTGGGGCAGCAACTCGTGGGGGGTTCTTCCCTTCACGAGGTCGGGGACCTGTCCTGACGCGATCGCGACCAGCTACGGCGACCGCCCCGCCCATTCGATGATGGCGGCGCGGAGCGCCGCGTGCAGAGTGATGCCTTCCGCCTTGGCGCGCTTCTCGAGGCGCTTCCACACGGGGGCTGGGAACCGGATGGACCGTGGAATGGTTGGGCCGGTCTCCTCTCCCTTCCGTGGCCTTCCGCGGGCGACATGGACGATCCCCTCCGCGGCGATGCGCTCCGCGTACGGGTTGCGCCGGACCTTGGCGGCCTTGAAGTCCACCTCGGGCATCTCCCGCAGCGCGACACGGGATGGCTCCTGCTGGCTACGTGCCTTCTTCATAGTGTCTCCTCTCGTGCGAAGTGGCGCGGCGAGCGCTGATGATCCGGATCGTGTCCTCGTCGACCTCCGTGTAGACGGCGAGCAGGATGCGATGCCGATCCGATCACCCGATCAGAAGCGTGCGTCCGGGATCGACCGCATCCTCGACCGCCAGCGCGAGCGGATCGGCGAAGACCGAAGCGGCCTCCTTGAACGAGACCCCATGCTTGCGTGCGTTCGTGACGGCCTTACGCCGTCCATCATGGGATGGGGCGCCCGGGTACGTAGCCTGCGGTGACGTCGGCCACTCTCCCAGGAGCGACCATCCGCGACCACGGGGCTCGAGCTCCACGGCTACGACGTTCCCGGGCATCGCAACCTTGTTCAGTCCGACGCCGCGCCGCCGGCGGGAACGCCGATGAGATTCTCCGCCTCGACGCCGATGACGAGTGGTCGCTCACCCTCGCGCGGGATTGCGAGCCTGGCCTCGATCCTGCGGATCTCGGCCCAGCGCCCGTCTCGCCATCTCCGCGGCTCCGTCGGACAGCATCGCTTGCCCGAAGCCGTACATCGCGAGCGCGCCAGTCGGCGCGTCCGAGGGCCAGCAGCCGCCGAGGCGGAGCGCGGAGGGCGCCGTTTCAACCTAGAATTCGTACCCCAATGCGAGGCGCACGAGGTTGTCACTCGTCCCAGTCAGACCGATGGCCAGTTGCGCGTGGGCCATCCAGCTCCCGCCGAGGTCCGCCATCACGAATGGCCCGAGATAGTGTTCCTGGCGCGAGGGATCGAGCCCGAGCTTCCTGGAGTCGCCGAGACCACCGTACATCTCCAGCCCGAGCGCGACGTGCCGGACGCGGGGCATCGCCGACGACGCGACTGCGCCGTGCCCGGCGTGCGTCAGAGTTCCGTCCACGACCTGCGAGCTCTGGTGCGCGTGGCCACCCGCAGATCGCGGCGACCACACCACGCCGAGCGAGTATCCGAACGCGGTCTCGCCGCCGGCATCCAGATCGGTCTCGTTGATCCAGTTGAAGGCCACTCCGACGGGGCCGATGCGGTCCGACAGGACGAGACGGGATTCGAGGATGCGCTCCCGATCAATCTCCCCTTCGGTCTTGGCGTAGGGCGGCCGCGTCCAGCCGGAGACCTCCATCTTGTACCTCGTCGACGGATCGAGGTCCTCGTATTCGGCATAGACCATCGGGTTCAGTGGCACTTCGCGTTCGAAGACCCGGGCGCGGGTCTCCCACCTGAACCCCGTGAACTTGCGCTTGCCGGACTCGAAGTCCTGAAACGTCTCGACCATGAACTCGCTGGCGATGCGGTTCGTGATGCCGTACTCGAGCTCGAACATCTGAGACGCGTAGTCTCCGAGCCCTTCCTCGCGCCTGAGCTTCGAGGGAGCCGTGATGTCGTTCATGATCATCAGCTCGAACTCGCCTTCGTCGATCTCCGAGTCGTAGGTGACGAAGAAGCCGCTGTTGCCCGCTCGCGCCGTGCCCGGCATGGCCAAAGCCGCCGCAATCGCTACGGCGCCGAGCCAGGTTGCAATACGCATCCGTGTGCCTCCAGTGGTGAGGAAAGGGCTCTGGCCGGGGAGGCTCGGGCCGCGATCAGGTTGACCGCCCAATTCAGGCGATCCGAGGGTGTGTCGCATCCTCATGACTGCCATCCGAGAAGTGCGAGGGGAGAGATGAGTCGGTTCGAGATCACGAGGCGCTCCAGTTGGTCGCGTGCGGTCTCGGGCTTGCGCGCCCGAGACGTCGGGATGGGCGATACGATCCTGACAGTCACTTTCATTATCAGGTACCGCGGGAGCCATCCTTGATCTCGGTCAATCGTCAGCGAACGACAGCCTCGCCTCGACGCAAGACTTGATCGTGATCACGATCCAGCGAGGCTGACTGCGATAATGACAGTCAGGTTCTTGGGAGTCCGCGAGTGATCGTCTGCCTCTGCTTCGGCGTCTCGGATCGGCTGGTGCGGGAGCGCGCCCGCCACGGGGTCTCGCTCGGCGCGGTCCTCGAGGAGACGACCGCGTGCGGCGCGTGCCGACTCGCGATCGCACGGATCCATGCGGGCGAGCGCGCGGCGCCCGCCCTGTGCGGCTCGCCCCGAGCCCCACACGCCCTCGTCGAAGCGGCCTGATTCGGACCGGAACGTCGGGCCGCGACGAAGGCGGCTCCCTCGAGCGCCGCACCATGGACGGTGGAGGCGCGCTGCTGTACGGTGTGCCCCTCGGTCTCGCCCGTGCCGCGCTCTCCCGACAGCCCGCCGCGTCGACCGCGAGTGTCGAGCCGCTCCTCGACGGAGAAGAGCGTCTCGGCGCGTGTCGCCGCGATCTCGGCACGCCTGAAGGACCGAGGTTTCAAGCATTCGGCCGTGCGCGACATCGTGCTGGAGGAGTTCTTTCGCGCGGGGACGCACGTCTCCATCGAGCAGCTGCTCGAGCGCGTCCGTGCCCGGGTGCCCGCGACCGGTTACTCGACCGTGTACCGGACCCTGCGGCTCCTCGCCGAGTACGGCTACGCGACCGCGCGCGACTTCGGGGGAGCGCACACGCTCTTCGAGCCTGCGGACACGCACCACCACGACCACGTCGTCTGCCTGAGCTGCGGCAAGGTTCGGGAATTCGAGGACGTGGCGATCGAGAAGCTGCAGGAGAAGGCCGCGCGGCGTCTCGGATTCCGGATCACGTCGCACCGGCTCGAGCTGTACGGCCTGTGCTCGTCGTGCACGGCGAAGCCGTGAGGATGGCCACACCCGCAGCCGCGCGGAGACGCGCGCCTGCTCGCCCACGTGAAGGCGGAGCCCGGCGTACGGAGACGGGAGCGGGCTCACCAGCGCGCGGCGGGATCATCCAAAGCGAACGGGAGAGAACTTGAGTCCGGTGGTCAAGTCGAGCTCTTCGTCGTGTTCATAGGCGGGCGTGCCGGACTGGATCTTCGTCGTTAACGAGTTCGACGCAAACCCGGGTCCAGGATCGCTTCTCGCGCGCCCTGCGAGCCCTTCGAGCCGATGGTCAAGTTCGAGATCGTCTGCCGGGACGAGAACGTGGAGAGGCTCACCGGTCTCATCCGCGACGCGGCCGTGACCCGCGGACGCATTCCAGACGACGGCCTGCTTCTGGCTGTCCGTCATCACCGTCGCCGGAGTGGGCCTGAACGCGGCGCTCGGGTGGTGGTGGGCCGACCCCTTGGCCGCGCTCGGGGATGACCTGGTTCCTCGTGAAGGAAGGCGCAGACGCGTGGCGCGGCGAGGAGACCTGCTGTGGCTGATGGCAGGCCACGAGCGCCAACGACACGCAACGGGCGACGCAGCCCGCAAGACGCGAGGTCATCCAAGTTCATGCCGCCTCCTTCGCGAGCTGGCTCGATTCCTAACCCGGGAAACACCGATTGACGACCGGTATTCTGGCGTGAGACAAGATCCGCCGCTAGACCATGACGGTGCCGCCGCTCGCCAGACTCGGTGACCTCGAGACCGCCGTCCTGGAGCACGTCTGGGCGACGGGCCCGTGCGACGTGAAGGCGGTGCACCGCACGCTCGGCTCCCGGCGGGGGATCACGCTCAACACCGTCCAGTCCACCATGGAGCGGCTCTCCCGCAAGGGGTTGCTCGCGCGCGAGAAGGTGAGCCACGCGTACGTCTACTCGGCCCGCCACAGCCGCGAGGAGCTCGGCGCCCGAATGGTCGAGGAGGTCGTCTCCCGGCTGCTGAAGGGCGAGGCGGTCCCGGTCCTCGAGGCGTTCGTGGATCTGGCCGCGCGGACGGACGCGGCGAACCTCGATCGCCTCGAGCGGCTCATCGCGGAGAGAAGGAAGGCTCCGCGATGACCGGCGTGATGCGGCTCGTCGCCCTGAACGGCGTCGCGCTCCTCGGCTTCGCTGTTCTCGTCGCGATGGCGGCTGCGCTCGCGCATCGAACCGTCGCCTCGCGGGCCCGGGCCATGCCGCCCTCGCTCCGGGCGCGCGTCCTCATCGTCTGGGCCGCCACCCCCGTCGCGATCGCGACGGGGCTCGTCGGCCTCACGCTGTGGCCCTCCCTCGGCGCTGCGCTCGGGCTCACCATCGATCACTGCCCCGCGCACGCGGGGCACGTCCATCTCTGCCTCCACCACCTCCCCGCGCGCGGCCCGGGGATCGCGGGCGCCCTCGGGCTCGCCACCTTCGCCGTCGTCGCGGGATCGGCGCTCGTGCAGGGCGTCCGCTCGGCGGCGCTGGCCTCCGGCCTCGCTCGCGCGCCGTCGTTCGAGCTCGCCTCCGGCGTCGGCGTCGTCGAGTCCTCGAGACCGTTCGCGCTCACGGTCGGCTGGCTCCGCCCGCGCGTGCTCGTCTCCACCGCGCTCGTCGACCGGCTGGCGCCGGCGCAGCTCGACATCGTCGTCGCGCACGAGCGCGCGCACGCCCACCGGCGCGACGCGCTTGCGGTGACCGCCGCCCGGGTCCTGGCGCTCGCGCACCTTCCCGCCGTCCGTCGCCGGATCCTCGCGGACCTGACGCTCGCCTGCGAGCAGGCGTGCGACGAGGCCGCCGCGCGGGAGTGCGGCGACCGCGTGCTCGTCGCCGAGACCATCGTGGCCGCCGAGCGCGCCGCCGCGGCCATGGGACCGTTCCCCGCGGCGGGGCTCGCCTTCGGCGGCGGCGAGGTCGTCGATCGGATCGAGTCGCTGCTCGGCGCGCCGGTGCGCGGCGCGGTCCCGCGTCACGCGCGCTGGCTCCTACTCGCGATCGGCGCCGCCCTCGCCGCCGCCGCGCCTCACCTCCACCACTGGACCGAGACGTTCCTCGACCACCTTCCCCACTGACCCGGCGCGCTTTCGCGCCCGAGGTGATCTCGCTTGCTCGAAAAGCCGACCGTCGCTCGGTTCCTCCTCGCCGCCACGCTCGCGTTCGCCACGCCGGCGGTCGCGGCCGACGACGCCCCGCCTCCGCTCGACGAGGACGAGGCGGTCCGCCGCGCGCTGGCGCGCCCTGCCCTCGACGACGAGCTGCGCGCCCGCGTCGATCTCGCGCGCGCGGACGAGATCGCGGCACGGCGCTGGCCGAACCCGGAGGCCTCCTGGTCTCACGAGCAGGTTCGCGCCCCCGGGGCGACCGAGCGGCAGGACATCGCGGTGCTCTCGCAGCGCTTCGATCTCTCCGGCCGCCGCGGGCTGCGCGGCGACGCCGCGGCGCGCCGCGTCGAGGCGGCCGGCGCCGACGCCGCGCTCCTCAGGCTCGACGTGGAGGCCGAGGCGCGCCACGCGTTCGCGGACGCGCTCGCGCAGGAGCGCCGGGTCGGGATCCTGCGCACCGCGGTGGAGCGGCTCGAGGGCGTCGCCGCCGCGGTCGCGCGAAGGGCCGCAAGCGGCGACGTCGCCGGGTACGACCGCCGCCGGGTCGAGCGCGAGCGGGTGACCGTGCTCGGGCGGCTCGACATCGAGGAGGGCGCGGTGGCTCGCGCCCGCGCCCGCCTCGCCGCCCTCATCGGCGCAAGCGATCCGGCGGCGCCCCTCGCCCTGCGAGGTGACCTCATGGCCGCCGCGCCGCCCGCGCTGGCGACGCTCGCCGAGCGCCTTCCGTCCCGCCCGGAATCTGAGGGCCCTCGACCTCGAGGCGCGCTCGGGCGAGCTCGAGGCGCGCGCCGCCGGGCGGTGGTTCATCCCCGACGTGGAGCTCGGCGGCGGTCTCAAGACCGTCGACGTCGGGTCCCGGCGTGACTCGGGCTTCGCCGCGGCGCTCACCCTCCCCATCCCGCTGTTCTCGCGGGATCAGGACGAGCGGCTGCGCGGGGATGCCCGCGCTCGCGCGGCGCGCGGGCGGCTCTCGCTCGCCCTCGTCGCCGCCCGGGCCGACGTCGCAGGGCTGCACGCAGAGGCAACCCGGCTCGGCGCCGCAGCCGCGCGGCACCGCGAGAGCGGAGCCGCCGACGCCGACGCGCTGCTTCGCACCGCCGAGGCCGCGTACCGCGGCGGAGAGGTGGGCGTACTCGAGCTCATCGACGCCTACCGCGCGGCGCTCGACGCCGACCTCTCGCTCTTGGAGCTGGAACGGGCCGCCCGCCGTGCCCGCATCGACCTCGACCGCACCTCCGGAGGAGCTTCCCGATGAACCGCCCCCTGCTCGTGCTCTCTCTCCTCGCGACCCTGGTGTCCTGCCGGAAGGGTCCAGCCGGTACCGACGACCACGGCCACGCGGGCTCAGACCACGGCACGCCGACGGAGCGGCCCGCCGCGTCGGTCACGCACTTCGGCGAGCGCACGGAGCTGTTCCTCGAGTACCCGGTGCTCGTGCGGGGCGAGGAGTCGCGCCTCGCCGCCCACCTGAACGATCTCGAGCGCTTCAAGCCGCTCGAGAAGGGGCGCGTCGAGGTGGTCCTCTCCGGTGGTGGCGCGCCGGACGAGCGCTTCGAGGTGACGGATTCGAGCCCGGTGGGGATCTTCCGGCCGGTCATGAAGCCCGCGCACGCCTCGATGCGACGGCTCGTCCTCACCGTCCAAGGCGCTGGCGGGACGGACCGACACGATCTCGGCGAGGTGCAGGTGTTCGCCACGGTCGCCGACGCCGCGGCGGCCGGGGAGCCGGAGGAGCCTCCCGGGCTCGTGCCCTTCCTGAAGGAGCAGCAGTGGCGGACCGAGTTCGCGACCGCGCCGGCCGAGGAGGCGGTGCTCCGCCCATCGGTGCTCGCGAACGGCACGCTGCGCGCGCGCGCCGACGGTGAGTCGCGGATCGCCGCGCCGGTCGCCGGCCGGCTCATCGCATCCGGCGGCGGGTTCCCGTTCATCGGCAGGCAGGTTCGCGCCGGGGACGTGCTGGCGTTGCTGTCGCCCAAGGTCGGCGGCGATGCGGATCCCGCGTCGCTCGAGCTGGCGGTCACGCAGGCGCGCCTCGACCTCGAACTCGCCCGGAAGGACCTAGCTCGCCTCGAGGAGCTGGCCTCCCTGGAGGCCGTGCCCGAAAAGCGCGTCCAGGACGCGCGCCGCGCCGTGGCCGAGGGCGAGGCGCGGCTCGCCGCCGGCGAGGCCCGCAAGGCTCGCTTCGAAGGCACGTCCGGCACGGGTTCCGCCGGCCGGATCATGCTTCGCTCGACCGTGACGGGGACGCTCGCCTCTGTCGGTGCCACGCCAGGCACGTTCGTCGAGGAGGGGCGCGAGATCTTCCACGTCGTGAACCTCGACCGCCTCTGGCTCGAGGTGCAGGTCCCCGAGGCCGACGTTGGTCGCATCGGGAAGCCGGCCGGCGCGTGGTTCGAGGTCGAGGGCTTCCAGCAGCCGTTCGAGGTCGCGCCGGAACGCGGCGGGCGCGTGATCGGGTTCGGCGGAGTGATCGACCCGCAGACGAGGACCGCTCCGCTCGTGTTCGAGCTCCCGAACGCGGGAGGCGACCTGCGCGTGGGGATGTTCGCACGCGTCCACGTCCTCACCGGCGCACCCATGAACGCCGTGGCCGTTCCGGCGAGCGCGGTCGTGGACGATGGGAGCGAGCAGGTGGTGTTCGTCGAGGTCTCCGGAGAGCGGTTCGAGCGTCGCCCGGTCCGCCTCGGGTTGCGCGATCGCGGCCGGGTCCAGGTGCTCGCCGGCGTCGCGCCGGGAGAGCGCGTCGTCTCACGCGGCGCCTACCAGGTCCGGCTCGCCGCGGCCTCCGGCGCCATCCCCCAGCACGGCCACGTTCACTAGAGGCTGCCCCGATGATCGACGCCGTCATCCGCTGGTCCCTTCACAACCGGCTCGTCGTCCTCCTCGGGGCGGGGATCCTCCTCGCCTGGGGCACGGTCGTCGCGATCCGCATGCCCGTGGACGTCTTCCCCGACCTCACCGCACCCACCGTGACGGTGATCACCGAGGCGCACGGGATGGCGCCGCAGGAGGTCGAGAGCCAGATCGCCTTCCCCATCGAGACGGCGCTGAACGGCGCGCCCGGCGTCCGCCGGGTTCGGTCCGCGAGCGGGATCGGCATCGCGATCGTCTGGGTCGAGTTCGAGTGGGGCACCGACATCTACCAGGCGCGCCAGGTCGTCGCGGAGAAGCTGCAGCTCGCGCAGCCGGCGCTGCCGCCCGGCGCGGACGCTCCGGTCCTCGCGCCGGTGTCCTCGATCATGGGCGAGATCCTCTTCGTCGCGCTGACGTCGGACCGCCACACGCCGATGGACCTGAAGACGACGGCCGACTGGACGATCCGCCGCCGCCTCCTCGCCGTGCCCGGCGTCTCGCAGGTCGATGCCCACCGGCGGCGAGACCAAGCAGTACCAGGTCATCCTCCGCCCCGACCGGCTCTCTGCGTACCGCCTCGACCGCGGACGAGGTGGTTCGGGCGCTCCGCGCCACGAACGAGAACACCTCCGCGGGCTTCTACGTGGAGGGCGGACAGCAGTATGCTCATCCACGGCGTCGGCCGGGTCCGCACGCCGGCCGACATCGGCGAGACCGTGGTCGCCGTGCGCGGCACCGAGCCCGTGCTGGTCCGCCAGCTCGGCGAGGTGCGGATCGGCCCGGCGATGAAGCTGGGCGAGGGCTCGCACGACGGCCGTCCCGCGGTGATCCTCGGCATCCAGAAGCAACCGGGCGCGAACACGCTCGAGCTGACGAAGCGGCTCGACGCAGAGCTCGACGCGATCCAGAAGACCCTCCCCGAGGGGATGGAGATCGACCGGAATATCTTCCGGCAGGCCGACTTCATCGAGGTCGCTATCGGGAACGTCGTCGGCGCGCTGCGCGACGGCGCCATCCTGGTGATCGCGATCGTGTTCCTCTTCCTCGCGAGCGTCCGCGCGACCGGGATCACCGTTCTCGCCATCCCGCTCTCGCTCGTGACCGCGATCCTCGCCATGCGCGGCGCTCGGCGCGAGCATCAACACCATGACGCTCGGCGGGATGGCGATCGCGGTCGGCGCGCTCGTCGACGACGCCATCATCGACGTCGAGAACGTGGTGCGCCGTCTGCGGGAGAACGGCGGCAAGGGCGGACGACCTCCACTACCTGGGCGTCGTGTACGAGGCGAGCCGCGAGATCCGCGGCTCCATCGTGTACGCGACGCTCATCATCGTCCTCGTGTTCCTTCCCCTCTTCTTCCTCTCGGGCGTCGAGGGACGCCTCCTGCGTCCCCTCGGGTTCGCGTACATCGTGTCGCTCACGGCCTCGCTGCTCGTCGCGCTCACGGTGACGCCCACGCTGTGCCTCACGGTGCTCCCGAACGCGCGCGCGGTGCGCGAGAACAAGGAAGGAAAGCTCGTCCACTGGCTCAAGGCCCGTTACGAGCCGCTCCTCGTCCGCGTCCTGCCGCGCTGGAAGCTCGCGGCCGGGGTCGGCCTCGGTCTCTCCGCGGCGGCCGCCCTCGCCCTCCTGTTCGCGGGCCGGGCGTTCCTCCCCGAGTTCAACGAGGGTACGCTGACGCTCTCGGCCGTGACCCTCCCCGGCACCTCGCTCGAGGAGTCGAACCGGCTCGGGCTCATGGTCGAGCAGGCGCTCCTGAAGCACCCTGAGGTAGTGGCCACCGCCCGGAGGACCGGGCGGGCGGAGCTGGACGAGCACGCGCAGGACGTGAACTCGGCGGAGATCGACGTCGGGCTCCGGATGAAGGACCGATCGAAGGATGAGCTCCTGGCGACGCTCCGGCGCGACTTCGCGGGCATCCCGGGCCTGAACGTCACGATCGGCCAGCCGATCTCGCACCGCATCGACCACATGCTCTCCGGAACCCGGGCCAACGTCGCCGTGAAGGTGTTCGGTGACGATCTCACCGTCCTGCGCCGGCTCGGCGAGGACGTTCGCAAGGTGATGTCCGGCGTGCCAGGCGTGGTGGACCTCTCGCTCGAGCAGCAGCCGGACATCCCGCTCCTCACCGTGCGCTTCGATCGAGCCGCGATCGCGCGCTACGGCCTCCGGATCCAGGACGTGGCGGAGTCCATCGAGACGGCGTTCCAGGGGACGACCGTGTCGCGTGTGCTCGAGGGCCAGTCGAGCTTCGACGTGGTGGTCCGCTACGACCGCTCGGCCCTCGCCGACCTGGACGCGATCCGGGCAACGCTCGTCGCGACGCCGTCCGGTGCCCGCGTACCGCTCCACGCGCTCGCCGAGGTCCGCAAGGACCGCGGCCCGAGCATGGTGACGCGCGAGAACGTCCAGCGGAAGGTGGTCGTGATGTGCAACGTCGCCGGGCGAGACCTCGGCAGCGTCATCCGCGACGTTCGAACCGGGATCGACTCGACGGTGGAGATGCCGCGGGGCTACCACGTCGAGTACGGCGGGCAGTTCGAGAGCGCCGAGGAGGCGGTGCGCACGCTCGTCCTCCTCGGCATCGCGGTGATCGCCGGCATCTTCCTCCTGCTCTACCTGGCGCTGAAATCGGGCCGCGACGCCGCGCTCGTGATGGTGAATCTGCCGCTTGCCCTCGCGGGCGGCGCCGCGGGCGTCTTCCTGTCGGGCGGCGTCCTGTCGGTCGCCTCCATCATCGGGTTCATCACCCTCTTCGGCATCGCGACCCGCAACGGCCTCATGCTCGTCTCGCACATCCAGCACCTCGTGGAGCAGGAGGGCGTCACCGACGCCGGGACGGCGGTCCGCCGGGGGGCGCTCGAGCGGCTCTCGCCGATCCTCATGACTGCGCTCGCGACGGGGCTCGGCCTCGTGCCGCTCGCGCTCGCGGGGGGGCAACCGGGGAGCGAGATCGAGACCCCGATGGCGGTCGTCATCCTCTGCGGTCTCGTGACCTCCACCGCCCTCAACATGCTGGTCGTGCCCGCGCTCTACATGCGGTTCGGATCGGTGCGGCGCACGCTGACCTCTTCGAACGAGCAAGCAGCGGGCGAGATCCTTCTCACCGGGTCGCGCTGAGCGGATACCGCGCCGCCGCACACCGTCACGGACCGAACGCGCTTCGAGACGGCCCGCCCGAAGACGTAGCCCAGGCACCGGGAGGAGGCGGGCCCCGTGAGCCGGTCGGGGGCTGGAAGGCGCCGCGACCCCCATCACGTCCGCCCGAGCGCCTACACGCTCTTCCACGAGCTCGCGGAGCCGGTGCTCGCGGCGGCAGGGCCGGATGGCAGGAATCGCGCTCGAGACGGCGGCCGCGAGTGCCGGTCCGCCACGCTCATGTCTTCCAAGCGCTCTTGGCCAACTAGACTGCGGGCTGCGACACTCCCCTGGGGGGGCGGCGAGCATGGAGCGACCAACTCCTCTGATCCCAAGCAACCCGTTGGAAACAGCTCTTGTCGCAGCCAAGAAAGGGGAGATGCCGCGCCACGGGGCGAACATCGGGGGAGTCATGAGCAAGACGGCATGGGGCGCTCTCGCTGCGCTGGCGTCGGTGACGGTTGCCGCCGCGTGTGGTGGCGGAACCGCCGGCGGCGGCGCAACGACGCCCCAGTCCTACCGGATCTCCGGGGCGGTCGGCGGCGCGACGGCGGCCGGCGTGACGGTCACGCTCACCGGAGCCTCTTCGGCCAGCACGACGACTTCCAGCGCGGGGGACTACGCCTTCGACGGCCTCGCAAACGGGACCTACGCGGTCACACCGGCGAAGGGCGGCTTCACGTTCAGCCCCATCAGCCGGGTCGTGGTGGTGAACGGCGCGGACGTCACGAGCCAGGACTTCACCGCGACCGCTGCCAGCACGACCTACAGCATCTCCGGGACGGTGTCGGGGGCGACCGCTCAGGGAGTCACGATGACGCTGAGCGGGACGGCGTCGGGGACGACGACCACCGCTTCGGACGGGACCTACTCGTTCACGGGGCTCGTGAACGGGAGCTACACGGTCACGCCTTCGAAGCTGGGGTACACGTTCTCGCCGTCATCTCTGTCTTTCGCGGTGAGCGGAGGGAACGCGACGGGGAAGGACTTCGTCGCGGCGGCCGGCGGCGCGACCGCGCCCGTCCTCGACGCGGGCTTCCCGAAATGCGCGTGGATCAACAACACGACCACGGCGAGCATGACGATCGGCCCGTTCGCGACCTCCGGCCCTCGGGCGTACGTCGCCACGGTCTCGTTCTACACACCCGCGAACGACCCCTATCCTCTGAGCGTGACCTGGGTGGGCGGGGCGCCGAGCGGCGCGACGACGTGGACGCGGCGAACGTGGCCCAACGACGCGTCGATCCACTGGACGGCGGAGATCTGGACCGCGACCGCGGCGGGCGGGCTGACGAGCGTGCAGGTCAACGCGGCCCGGTCGAACGTCGGTGACGCGAGCACGTCGATCCTCTGCGTGTATTCCTACTCGGGCGTGAGCGGCATCGGTGCGGTCGCGGACCATCACTCGCCGATGAGCGACGTCGGTGCCAACATCTCGGGAACCTACACCGTCACGATCAACGCGCAGGCCGCGAACTCGCAGATCGTCGGCATCTCGCAGGGCGGCAACACGTACGATGCCTTCACCGCGAACGCCCTCACCACGATCGACTATCAGCAAAACGACGGCGGAGCGGACGGCGGAGCCGCCTCCTGGCACAAGACGACGCCGACGAGCGGTCCCGGAAACGTGACGCTCGGCTGCACCGACTCCAACCTCGCGTTCGCGGTCGAGGCGATCGAGCTGCTGGCAGCACCGTGACCGCCCCGGAGCACCGGGCGAGCTCGTCCGCGGTCTCGAAACGGACTGCGCCGGAGCCTCGGAACCCCGATATGCGCGCCCCGCGAACGCACCCCCGGCCGCGCCCGTCGACCGCCCCGGGCCGCCGGGCGGCGTGCGGCAGCGGTCGGCGCTCAACGTCCCGGGGCGAACCTAGACGCTCATGTTGCCGAGCTTTCGGAGGAGCTCACGTTCCGCCTCCTCCATCGTGTCGGCTCTCGCGGTGGCGATGACCCAATCTCCGGCCGGAGCTCTCGCCTTCGCCAACACCCGGCCGTCCGGCCCTCGGTCGAACTGGATCCAATACAGGCCGTTCGTGCCGCTGAGCTTCTCGTCGTTCATCTCGCGCCCTCCCGGAGCACGGACCGGAGCGAGCGGATGCTATTTCACTCTGCGTCCGAACCGCAAGCCGCGGGATTCCATGCGCGCCTCCGCTCCGAGTAAATACCCGCCGCTCCGAGTAAATACACGCTTGCATGACCCAGCCGGAGCCTCGGAGGTCGCGCACCTTCGGCCACAGGTGCGGGGCCTAGCCCCATTCCACTGTGGCCCCTTGCGCATCCCACGGTCATACGGCGCGTGCTGGCACCCGGGGTGAGCCCCACTCGCGCGGCGCCTCCGCACGAGCCCTGCCTCAAAGGGGAGAACCTCGCCCCACGCACTTCGAGCGTTTCTCGGCGGATAGCCTCCGCCGTCCGTGAAGAGTGGCGCAACAAAGGAAGTTTACGCCCAGGGTCAAACGCGCGCCGCACCCTCTTGAGCGGGCACACCCGAACCTTCGGAGAAGACGAGAGAATCGATATTCGGCATCGTCCTTGCGGTGGTAGCCGCCAAACGAGGTCGCCATGACGATGCGGCTCGCAGCAGTGCTCACGAGAGTTGACAGGGGGCGCGGTGGCCCGGAGCGAACGCTCCTCCTCGTCCCATCTCTCGCCGGCGGAACGCTCGCGTCGGCGGACCTCGGAGTGTGCTCGCCGCTCCACAGCGTCGCAGCCGAGATCCGGCTCGCGGACGGGGCGTTGGTCTCGAGCGCCCTCGAGCGGCTCGCGTTCTGGTTCGCGCGAGAGGGCGGCTGGGTCCGCCGCCTCGAGGCCATGACGGACGCCGAGGTCGATCAGTTCCGGGCCGCGTTCGGTCGGTGCGACGTCTCGCTCCGGGACGCCTTCTCGGAGGGCTGGAGCGAGGCCGTCCGACGCGTGCTCGGCACCCCGGGAGTCATGGACGCGGCGGCTCATCCAACGCGCCCGCTCCTGACGTTCCACGCAGACGGTCCAGCATGCAGCGGCTTCACCTACGACCGCCAGCGGCGCATCCTGTGGGTGTCGAGCCCGCTCGCTCCGCCAGACGGTGACGTCATCGACCTCGCCGTCGAGTCGGCGGACGGGCCGCCGGGCGGCGTCCGCGCCGTCGCGACGGTCGCGGAGGCGCGCTGCGTCGCGGACGCGACCCCGGGGTCTCCCGCCGGGTTCGGGCTCGCCCTCCCATCCGGCGACGAGGCGGTGCACGGCGTCCTCGCCGCACGCTGCCCGCCCGCGTCCCCCTCGCGGTCGGAGCGGATTGGCCCGCGCTACCGCGTCATGGGCGAGGTGCGCATGTCTGAGCCCGTGCCGCGGGACGAGCCGCTGCAGCACGGAACGCTCGAGCGTGCCTACCTCGAGAACCTCTCGCACGGTGGAGCATTCATCCGGACGGCGCGCCGGTTGCGGGTCGGAGAGCGCCTCCACGTGCACCTGCATCCTCCAGGCGGAGGCGAGGTGAGCATCCCGTCGACGGTGGTCCACCGCTCGAAGTCTGGCGTGGGGGTGAGGTTCTCGACGGCGCAAGGCGACGAGATGCTGGCTGCGGCGCTGGCGGCGCTGCCCGGGCGGCCGCGGCGCGTCCTTGTGGTGGACGACGACGTTCTCACCCGGAGCATCCTTGGCGATTCCTTCGAGGCTCGCGGGTTCGAGGTGATCAGGGCGCCGGACGGCGAGGCGGGGCTGCGCGCCATCACCGACGAGCTGCTCTCGCTCGACGCCGTCGTGACGGACGTCGAGATGCCCGGGCTCTCGGGGGACGAGCTCGTCACCGCAGTGCGGCAGGCCGGAGGAGAGACGGACCTGGTGCTCGTGGTCGTGAGCGCCACGCTCGAGCACGAGCGCATGGCGGCGCTGATCGCCGCGGGCGCCGATGCGGTCCTTCTCAAGGCGCGCGGGCGGGACGCGGTCGTCGGCGCCGTCGAGGCGGCGCTCGCGCACCGCGCCCAGGCGAGCCTGCGTCCGTCGCTCGCTTGCCAGCGCGCCTCGAGCGGCGCTCCCGCCGTCGCGAAGGCGGGGTGATCACCATGTGCCCCGCGTTCCTCGCCCTCGCCCTCGCCGTTGCCTCGGCCGGCGCCGTCTCGGAGCCCCTCCTCGTCATCACGCCACCGCTGGTCGAGATCGCGGCCGATCAGCCGTGGGCGGACGTGGCCGTGCGCAACACGAACCAGGTCCCTTGGATCCTGCGGAGCACCGCCTTCGCATGGGAGCAGGACGAGCGCGGCACCGTGATCCTCGATGCTGCAGAGGACGTGTTCGCGTTCCCCGCGCGCGTGGCGCTCCGACCCGGTGAGGTCCGGAAGTTCCGCGTCTCGGTCGTTCGTCCGCCCGGCGAACGCGAGCGAGCGTACCGGCTCGCCCTCGACGTCTCCGCACCTGACGCCGAAGACGCCACGCGCGTGCTCGTGCCGGTCTTCGTCGCGCCATCCCAGGTGGCGCGAGACCTCGCGCTGGGCGTGACGTGTGGGCCGAAGGCGTGCCGCGTCGCCCTCGCCAACCTCGGCACGGTCAGGGCCCGGCCGGAGCGCGTGTCACTCCTGGTCGCCGTAGCCTCGGGGAAGCAGACGACCCATGAGCTGCCGAATTGGTGGGTGCTCGCCGGCGATTCGCGCATCCTCGAGGTCGAGGTCCCGGATCTCGAGCCGTCGGCGCGGGTGGTGGTGCGCGCGGAGGTGGAAGGGCGAGAGCTCCAGGCGGAAGTGGGCGGGAAGACGGCCCAGGTGGCGAACGTGCGGCGGGACGCGACCTCTGAAGCGGTCCGAGGAGGCTGGCGATGAGCGGGTCCTGGAAGGTGGCAGGGACGATCGTGGGCGCGGCGCTCGCGCTCGCGCCGGCGGTCGGCGTGGCGGATGCCGCCGTGCTGCGAATCTCGGTCGTGGTGGTCCGGAGCGCTGCCATCCCCATCGCAGC
Source organism: uncultured delta proteobacterium (assembly GCA_963721145.1). Taxonomy (GTDB): domain Bacteria; phylum Myxococcota; class Myxococcia; order Myxococcales; family Anaeromyxobacteraceae; genus Anaeromyxobacter. Next base: position 1,107,303 of record CAVRIC010000003.1, read on the forward strand.
GGCCTCGACCGTTCCCCGCCCGGTCCCCGACTCCGACGCCGGACCCGGGGAACGGAGGATCACGCGCGTCGTGTGTGCGGACGGCGCGGCGCCCTCCGTAATCTTCCGGAATGCACCGAAGCGTGCGTCGGCCGTGCAGGCGGAACAGGGTGCGCGGTAGCATGTGTGCTCGTGTTGGGTCGGCGATCCGCGGGAAGTTCGCCGCGACCGTCTTCGCAGTTCCGGCCGGGCCGTCACCGACCCGTTCCACGTGGCGAGCTCGCGCTCGTCCACGTCCCGTAGCGCGAACGACCATCTCTCGAGGGGCATGTTCGGCGTCGGTCCTGCCGAGAGGACCGGAAAGTCGTTCGTGACGTACTGGCCGGGCGGAACCCTCGACGGGTCACCGCGCGGCCGCCTGCCCTTGAATCCACGCGTTATCACGACGTACCTCGCGGCTCACGGGGGGACGTGCGCTCGCGGCGGCTGGTCGGAGCTTTCAGTCGCACGCACGACGGCGTGCACGATCGCGTCCGCGCCGATGCCGGCGGCATCGAGGAGCTCGCGCGGTGTCCCCGATCCCGGCATGGCGTACACGGCAAGGCGGGTGATCGCAGGTGCGGGCCGACCCGCGAAGACCTGCGACACGGCGTCGGCGAGCCCGCCCTCCGGCCAGTGGTCCTCCACCACGACGAGGCGCCCGCCGCACTCGCGCGCGCAGGCCTCGATCGTCGCCGCGTCGATGGGCTTGACCGAGTAGAGGTCCACCACGCGAACGTGCACGCCGCTCGCGGCGCGCAGGTGCCCATCGAGAAGAACCGCCATCAGATCGGCAGCGGAGAGGCACGACGTCGGATGTCCGGAGCCCGCCGCGGTCGTGGCTCGGATGCTGTCAGCCCGGAGTTGCGCCGCCAGGGGCGCCCACCTGTCGTTCGAGGCGGTCATCACGTCGTACCCCCATGGTGCGGATGGTTCGGTCGCCGGGCCCTCTCGACAAGAGCTCGGCTGCGGCCGCGTCGTTCGCGGACGTGGCCGCGTGCCGGCCCCAGCATTACGAGCGGAGATCGTGAGGGTCGCGCTCGCCGGTGATCACGCGGGATTCGCGCTCAAGGAGCGCCTCAAGGTGCACCTCGGCTCCTGCGGTCACGAGGTGCTCGACCTGGGCTCGCACGGCCCCTCGCCGAGCGACTACCCGGATCACGCGGAGACGGCCGCGCGCGCGGTCCTCGATGGGCGCGCCGAGCGCGCGATCCTCGTCTGCGGAAGCGGCGTCGGTGTCGCCGCGGCCGCGAACAAGTTCCCCGGCATCCTCGCCGGGCTGTGCCACGACCACTACTCCGCGCACCAAGGCGTCGAGCACGACGCGATGAACGTGCTCGCGCTCGGCGCCCGGATCGTCGGCGATGCGCTCGCGCTCGAGATCGCCGACGTGTTCCTCGCGGCGCGCTTCGACGGCGAGGAGCGGCACGCGCGCCGCGTCGCGAAGGTTCGCGCGCTCGAGGCGCGCTGGGATCGGAGGGGGCACGTGGCGAATCCACTTCGTGAGCTGGAGCGGTACGCGCAGAGCATCTGGTACGACGGGCTCCGCCGCGGGCTCATCATGTCCGGCGAGCTGGCGCGCTTCATCGTCGAGGACGGGCTCAAGGGGCTCACCACCAACCCCGCCATCTACGAGAAGGCGATCGACTCGACCCGCGACTACGACGTCGAGCTCGGGGCGCTGCTGCGCCGCCCCGACCTCGACGCGAAGGCCGTCTACGAGCAGCTCGCCATCCGCGACATCCAGGCGGCGGCCGACCTGCTCCGGCCGGTGCACGACGGCAGCGGCGGGCGCGACGGATACGTCAGCCTCGAGGTCTCGCCGGTTGTGGCGCGCGACGAACGCGCCACCCTCGCCGAGGCACGGCGCCTGTGGCGCGCGTTCGACCGCCAGAACGTGATGATCAAGGTGCCCGGCACGTCCGAGGCGCTCCCGGCGATCCGGCGCCTGCTCTCGGAGGGCGTGAACGTCAACGTCACGCTCCTCTTCTCACGCGACACGTATCGCCAGGTCGCCGACGCGCACGTCGCGGCGCTGGAGGATCGCGCCGGGCGCGGCGACGACGTCTCGCGGGTCGCAAGCGTCGCGAGCTTCTTCGTCTCACGCATCGACACCGAGGTGGACCGGCGGCTCGACGCGATCGCGGCGGGCGGCGCGCCGGACGAGGCCGAGGCGAGCCCGGGCGCTGCGCGGGCGCGTCGGCGATCGCGAACGCGAAGCTCGCGTACCAGGACTGGCGGGCGCTCGTCGGGTCCGAGCGCTGGCGGGCGCTGCGGGACCGAGGGGCGATGCCGCAGCGGCTCCTCTGGGCGAGCACGAGCACGAAGGACCCCGCGTACCGGGACGTCATGTACGTCGAGGAGCTGATCGGGCCCGACACCGTGGACACGATGCCTCCCGCGACGTTCGAGGCGTTCCGCGACCACGGCCGGGTCGCGGCCACCCTCGAGGCGAACGTCGAGGACGCGCGGGCCGATCGTCGCGGAGCTCGCAGCCCTCGGCGTGTCACTCGACGAGGTCACCTACCGGCTCCTCGCGGAGGGCGTGCGCCTGTTCGCCGAGCCGTTCGCGAGGCTCCTCGCCACGATCGAGAAGCGACGCGCCGCGGACTCGGGCGCGCACCCCTGAGAGGAGCGCTTCGATGCAGCTCGGAATCATCGGACTCGGGCGGATGGGCGGCAACATGGCGCTTCGGCTCCTGCGCGGCGGCCACCGCGTCACGGGGTGGGATCGCGCGGTGGCGGCGGTCCGCTCGCTCGAGGACGCCGGCGGAAGAGGCGCCGCGTCCCTGGACGAGCTGGTCGCGGACCTCGAGCGGCCCCGCGCCGTCTGGCTGATGGTCCCCGCCGGCGCTCCGACCGAGGCCGCCACGCTCGCGCTCCGTGACCGGCTCGCGCCGGGAGACGTTCTCGTCGACGGCGGGAACACCCACTTCAAGGACGACGTCCGCCGCGCCCGGCTCCTCGCCGAACGCGGGATCCTCCACCTCGACGCGGGGACGAGCGGGGGCGTGTTCGGGCTCGAGCGCGGCTATTGCCTCATGGTCGGCGGCGACCGGGACGCGTTCGAGCGGCTCGAGCCGGTGTTCCGCACGCTCGCGCCGGGCACCGCGGCGGCGCTGCCGACGCCCGGCGGCGCGCGTCCGGCGGCACCGCCGAGGACGGCTACCTCCACTGCGGGCCGCACGGCGCCGGCCACTTCGTGAAGATGATCCACAACGGGATCGAGTACGGCCTCATGCAGGCCTACGCCGAGGGGTTCGACATCCTGCGCGGCGCCGCCGGACCGGAGGTGTCGTCCGAGGAGCTCCGCTACGATCTCGACCTCCGCGAGATCGCGGAGCTGTGGCGGCGCGGCAGCGTCGTCACGTCCTGGCTCCTCGACCTCGTCCGCCGCCGCGCTCGCGCAGCGACCCGGCGCTCGAGGGGTTCACGGGTGCGGTGGACGACTCCGGCGAGGGGCGCTGGACGGTGAACGCCGCCGTCGAGGAGGCGGTCCCCGCCCCCGTCCTCACCGCGTCGCTCTACGCCCGGTTCCGTTCCCGGAAGGCGAGCACGTTCGGCGAGAAGCTCCTCTCCGCGATGCGGCGACAGTTCGGCGGCCACGCGGAGGCGGAGCGAGGCGGAGGCGCCCGGTGACGACGAACGCGGCGCGGCTGCAGCCGGGCGATCCGTGCGCCTTCGTCGTGTTCGGCGCGATGGGCGATCTCACGAAGCGCAAGCTCCTGCCCGCCCTCTGCAACCTGCGGGCGAACGGGCTCCTGCCCCGCGACTTCGCGTTCGTCGGCGTCGCCCGCCGCGCGCTCGACGACGACGCCTACCGCGCGTACGCGGCCGCGGCGGCGGGCGAGCTCGCGACGCGCCCCGCGGCCGACGCGCTCGTGCGGCGACTTCGCCGCCCGCATCCACTACGTCAAGGGCGACTTCGAGGACCCGGCGACGTACGAGGCGGTCTCGGCGGCGCTCGCGCACGCGGCGAAGGAGCACGGCACGTCCGGCAACGCGCTCTTCTACCTCGCGACGCCGCCAGCCGAGTTCGGCACCGTCGTGCGCTGGCTCGGCGCCGCCGGGCTCACCCGCCAGGACTCGGGCTGGCGGCGCGTCGTCATCGAGAAGCCCTTCGGTCACGACCTCGACTCGGCCCGAGCGCTGAACCGCGAGCTCACCGGCGTGCTCGACGAGAGCCAGATCTACCGGATCGATCACTACCTCGGGAAGGAGACGGTCCAGAACCTGATGGTGTTCCGGTTCGCGAACGGGATGTTCGAGCCGATCTGGAACCGGCGCTACGTCGACCACGTGCAGATCACGGTCGCCGAGGAGCTCGGGGTCGAGGGGCGCGGCGCGTACTACGAGGACGCCGGCGTCGTGCGGGACATCGTGCAGAACCACATCCTCCAGCTCCTCACGCTCGTCGCGATGGAGCCGCCCTCGACGCTCGCGGCCGAGGCGGTCCGTAACGAGAAGGTGAAGGTGCTCGACGCGATCCGCCCGATGGAGCCGGAACAGGTGCTGCGCGACAGCGTCCGCGGGCAGTACGGTGCCGGCCTGCTCGACGGAAGGAAGGTCCCCGCCTACCGCGACGAGCCGGGCGTCTCCCCCACTTCCCAGACCGAGACGTTCGCCGCGCTGAAGGTCCTGGTCGAGAACTGGCGCTGGGCGGGCGTCCCCTTCTATCTCCGCTCCGGGAAGCGCCTCGCACGGCGCGACACCGCAGATCTCGATCCAGTTCCGACGGCCGCCGCTCCTCCTGTTCGAGGAGGCCGGCGTCGAGCACATCGAGCCCAACCGCCTCGACATCCTGATCCAGCCGGACGAAGCCATCTGCATCTCGATGAAGGCGAAGCGGCCGGGGCCCGCCATCGTCCTCGAGCAGGTGAAGCTCGACTTCAGCTACTCCCGGTTCGGCGCGGTCCCTCCGGCGACGGGGTACGAGCGCCTGCTGCACGACGTGATGATCGGCGACACCGAGCTCTTCCACCGCGCCGATCTCGTCGACGCGAGCTGGCGGATCGTGACGCCCATCCTCGACGTGTGGGCGACGCTGCCCGCACGCGACTTCCCCAACTACGAGGCGGGCACGTGGGGCCCGGCGGCGTCCTTCGAGCTGCTCTCGCGCGACGGGCGCCGGTGGGTGAGCCCGGAATGAGCCCGGGTCGGCCGCTCGCGTCTTCCTTGATCTTCGCCGGCGACGTGGGCGGCACGAAGACGCACCTCGCCCTCTTCGACCCCGGACCGCCGCTTCGCCTCGTCCGGCTGGAGACGTTCCGGAGCGGCTCGTACCCGTCCATCGAGGCGATGCTGGACGCGTTCCTCGGGGACGGCGCGGGTCCCCTCGCGGCCGCGGCGCTCGGCGTCGCGGGACCGGTCGTCGGCGAGACGGTGGTGCCGCCGAACGTTCCCTGGGAGTCCGGGTGCGGTGCGGAGCCCCCGTCCATGCGGCGTTCCTCGACAAGGGGCGCCTCTCGCCGCTCGTGGCTGGAGTTCCGGTGCGGGTGATCCTCGACGAGCGTGCGGTCGTCGTCGGCGCTGCACGCCGCGCTGCCGAGGGGCTGCTCGCGTGACCCCCGGCGTGCTGCGGCGAGTGGCGGATGCCGAAGCCGCCGCGCGCGCCGCGGCGGTCCTCGTCGCCGACGCGGCCTCGCGGTCGATCACGGAACGAGGAATGTTCACCATCGCGCTCGCGGGCGGCTCGACGCCGCGGCGGCTGTACCAGCTCCTCGCCGACGCGAGCGCGCCTTTTCGCGCGCGCATCGGATGGAATCGAACGCACGTCTTCTTCGGGGACGAGCGGCACGTCGCGCCCGACCACCCGGACAGCAACTACCGGATGGCGCGCGAGGCGCTCCTCGACCACGTCCCGGCTGCGAGCGTGCACCGCATGCGCGGCGAGATGCCGGGGGCTGGTTCGGCGGCCGCGGACTACGAGATCGAGCTCCGGCGATTCTTCGGGCTCGCGGGGGTGCGCGGCCCGCCGCCCCAGCTCGATCTCGTGCTCCTCGGGCTCGGTCCCGACGGCCACACGGCCTCGCTGTTCCCCGGGAGCGCCGCGCTCGGCGAGCGGAGCCGCTGGGTCGTCGCTCCGTTCGTCGAGCAGCTGCGCGCTCACCGGATCACGGTGACGCTCCCAGTCCTCGACCGCGCCCGCGAGGTGCTGTTCGTCGTCTCCGGGACCGCGAAGGCGGACGCGCTCGCGAAGGTGTTCGCTCCCGCGCCCGACGCCGATGCGCTTTCGCCCGCAGCGCGCGTGCGGCTCGAGAGCGGCGCGCCGATCTGGCATCGTCGATCGTGCCGCAGCCCGAGCATTGCCGTGATGACACGGGCGCGGCGAAAGGCGTCTACTACTCCACCACTTCGAAGTAGACCCGCCGCGCCTCGCCGCATCGCATGCAGCCGAGCACATGCACGCCGAGCTCGCGGTCCCCGAGCCGGATCGCCTCGGGCGCCCCGGAGGGCGGGACCAGCGCTGCGCCACAGCCGCAGCGGAGTCGGCCCACCGCGGACCGGATCCCTTCCGCCGCCCGCACGGCGATCGGCACCTCCGGCGAGTCGCCGAGCTGGGGCCGGGACTTCGCCAAGAACGCGCGCCGCCGGCGCCGGTTCGCGAGGGCCTGCCACCAGCGGCGGAGGTCGGAAGCGCCGGTCACGCCCACGAAGACGACGAGGCCGATGACGACGAGGCCGCCCAGCGCAGCGATGGGGGCGAGCTCGCCCGCGCGCCCCCGACTGCGCGGCGCCTGCAGCGCGAGCGTGAGGCCGAAGTCGGAGAGGTCGCGCATCTGCCGGAGTGCCGCGACGTGCTCCGCGACCGCGCCGGGCTCCACCGCGGGTGTGAGGCTCCGGTAGGCGAGGTCCACGACGTACGCATTCCCGTCCGGGCGCGCGGTCCGAGTGAGGCGCGCGGCCTTCGCCGTGACCCGGCGAACGTCATCCACCAGCGCAGGCGGGCCCGGCAGCTCGATGCGGATCCGCTCGTCGATCGCGACCGGGTGCGCGACCCGAAGCGGCAGCTTGCGGAGCGTCTTGTCCGGCGGCCGGAGCGCCTCCCAGATCGCGTCGGCAGTGAAGTCCTGATCGCCCCCTGCCGCGATCGCGCCGAGCACATAGCGCTCGCGGACCGTCACCCGGTCGGCGTCCGGAGCGTCCTCGATCCCGAGCGGCGCGGCGACCGCGATGCCGCGGTACCGGCGGGCGTAGAACTCGAGATAGTGCTGCTGCAGCTCGGCGTGCGTGCTCTCGGCGAGCGTGTGCCGGATCCCGACCGCGCGCACGCCCTCGTAGGTGGTCGCGATCTCCAGCTCGGCGGGCGCCCCGAATCGCTGGACGCGCAGCGTCGTGTCCACCCGGAGGGGCGCGGGGACGGGCTCGGGCAGCGCGGTCAACCCGCGCTCGCCGGAGGCGATCACGAGCGCGCGACGGTAGGGCGGCGGCGCGATGGCGGCGAGCGGCCCGCGCTCGAGCGAGCGGGTCGGCTCGAGCCAGCGCACCTCGCCGGCGATGGTCGCGCGGACGATCACGTGGTCGAACGCGAACGGAGACGGCAGCCGGGCCTCTACGGCGGCCCGGGCCTCGGTGTTCACCAGGGCGGGGGTCGCGTCGATCCCGAGCGCGCGGAGGAGCGAGACGAGGAGGAGCGACTTGTCCTTGCAGTCGCCGAATCGGCGCGCGAGCACCTCCGCGGGCGCGTGCGGCCGGTGCGAGCTTGCGCCAAGCTCGATCCCGAGATAGCGGATCTCGTCCTGCACGAAGCGGAGCGCGGCTTGGGCTCGGGCCGCCGGATCCGGCAACGCGCGCCAGACGGCGATCCGCTCCTGCATCGCCACCGAGGGCGGGGCCGTCGCGTAGAGGGGGAGCGCCCATTCCACGACCGCCGCCCATTCCGGCCACTCCGAGGCCTCGAGCCAGGCGAAGGCCTCCACGCCGGGCGGCAGGTCCCCCTCGTCGAGACTGGCGTGGACGCCCGACCGGCGCCAGAGGTACTCGGTGGTCCCGCTCCGGCGCGTCACCGCGGGCGCGAGCACGAGCCCGTGCACCCGGTACGACACCGCCCGCTCCTCCGGCGCGACGAGCCGGTACGCGCTCTCGGCGACCGGCACGCCGTACGCGAGCGCGCCGCTCCCCATCCACCTTCCGCCGAAGACCGGGTTCTCGCCGCGGACCGTCCAGGCGGTCTCGATCACGTCGCCCTGGCGGACGTCGCGCAGGAAGAGCACCGCGGTGAGCGCGCCGTCGAAGAGCCGGCGATCGAGCTCCGGCTCGCGCTGGATGAGCTTCAGGTCGCGCGGCCGGAGCGCGTCGAGGCGGGTGCGCCCGCGGTGGATCGTCACGCGGTGGAGCAGGAGCTCCTGGTACGCGGGGTCGAAGTCGATCCGCACCTCCGAGCCGTTCTCGACTCCCTTCGGCGAGAGGACCCGGCGGACGAGGTGGCGGTAGTGCTCGGCCGGGCCGAGCCCGATCCGGACCTGATCCTCGACGAGGAGGTACTCGAGGCCGCCGCTCACGTCCGCGGCGGGAGCGCGGGAGAGGTCCGGAGCGAGCGGCTCCACCCAAACCGGCGGCGGCGCGACGCGGAAGGGCTTCGCCGCGGCCGCCGACGCGGAAGCCGCGAGGGCGCAGGCGACGAGGCATCGGGCGGCCGCACGCATTCCCCCGCAGTGTACTTGGATCGCCGCGCCCGCCGGAGCGCGTCGGTCGCGGACAGGGTCGGAGGATGTGCGACTGGTCCCCGAATTCGGTCCGGACGCCGGCGGGAGTGAGGCCCGCGATGTAGTGCTGCGGGCCGTGGTCGTCGAACGGGTGCTGGAAAGGCAGGTCGCGGAGGGGTCGGATCTTCCGGGCCAGGAAAGCGGTCGCCGCGAGCGGCAGCTCGTAGAGATGCGGGACCTGCTCCGTGGCCTTCAGGTTGTGCTGTGGCTCCTTCCACCTCCCGTCGGACGCCTTGAGGAGCTGATATTCCTGGCCGAAGTGCGCGAACGGGCCGGAGATCTTCGGGGGCAGTGCCGCGACGACGTCGCGCGCGTGGATGAACCGGAACAGCTTCTTCCCGACGCGGTTCGCGCACGCGCCGGCGAACGCGGGATCGCCGATCATCGGTTGACCATACGTATAGATGGCCCTGATCTTCGCGCGGACCTCGACGCCCACTGCGTAACGGGTCGCGCGGACGTTCCGATAGAAACCAGCATGCACGCTGTGCGACGTCGTTTCCTCCCCGAACCGGAACGGGACCGACTCCGGATTGACGTCAGCGTCGGTGAGCCAGTTGATGAAGTTGGCGGGTTCCGTTCCGCGGTAGCAGAGGATCGCCACCCTTCCGCACCGGCTCTGGACGAGGAACGCCGTCGAGGATTCCATGGAACCTCCGCGGGAGCGCGTTCCCCTCTCTACTGCGCCGCAGAGTGTGTGGCGCGCTGCTTCGCGGGGACCCTCGTAGGCGCTTGCTGAATCGCCCCGTGCCGGAATGGCTCGAGTAGAGCTGATCCCGGGGCTCGGGGGGGTCGGGGGCTCGCGTCCCGCGCCGCCTCACCTCCGCGCCACATCCTGCACCGCGCAGTGGAGCCCCTTCACCACCTCGGCCATCCGCGCGTAGTCGAGCGTGTCGGGCTTGTCGTCCGGCGTGTGGTAGCGCGCGTTCCGGAAGAACGACGTGTCCGTGACCATCACCGCGTCGTATCCGTGCGCCCAGTAGCTCAGGTGGTCGGAGAAGTCGATGCCGGTCACGAACGTCGGCGCGCTGAGCTTCTCGACCGGCAGCGGCGACGCCGCCCGGAGCGCCGACCCCACCGCGCGCACTGCGCTGCCCTGCCCCCACTTCCCGACGACGGCGATGAAGTTCGCGGTCGATGGGTAGAACAGCCCGATGACCGGTGGGTAGCCCTGGCTCCCCTTCTCGTCCGAGAACATGCCGATCATCTCGATCGAGATCATGAGGCGCACCTTCGCGCCGCGTTCCGCGAGGGCGCGGGCGTGCACGGCGCTGCCCATCCGCCCCGTCCGGAAGCTGGGCGGCTCCTCGAGCGTGTACGCGACGAGCTCGATCCGGAGCGGCGGCGGGTTCGCCGCGAGCAGGCGCGCGAGCTCGATGAGCCCGGCGACGCCGCTCGCGTTGTCGTCGGCGCCGGGCTGATCGCCCGCGGTGTCGTAGTGCGCGCCCACCACGACGAGCTCCGGCGTGTCGGGACCGAAGCGCGCGACGACGTTCCGGTACGTGCGGCCCTCGACGTCGTACGTCTGCTCCGACACGTCCGCGCCCGCGGTCCGGAGCGCGTCGGCGACGAACACCGCCGCGCGATCGAGGTTCGCAGGATGATCGAAGTCCCGGGGCGCGAACCGAGTCGCCAGCGTCTCGACGTGGCCCCGCAGCGCGGTGGGATCGACGGTGGCCGCACGGCAGGGACCCTCGGCGCCCGGGCGCAGGCGGTGCCCGCCGCACGCGGCGAGGAGGGCTGCGCACGGGAGCGCGAGGCGCCGAGAGGGCATGGGGCACTCTCGCCCGTCCGAACGTGCTCTTCAAGGTTGGAAGCCGCCGGATGACCACTCGCGGCCGGCCGCTTCAGGCTCTACATCTGGCGTCCTCCCGCCACAGTCACGCATAGGCCGCGGCGTACGCGCATCGTCGCAACGCGCGCTCGCCCCTCGGTCCGGCCGAGGCCCGGGGGCCACCTCGCCCCTGCGAATGCGTGGCGAACTCGAGGCGCCGGCGTCAGATCCGGACGTGCGCTCCCGCCGGGAGGCAGGGACTCGAACGAAGCGCGCTGGCACGGAGTCGCTCGAATGCTCAGAGGCGCCGGGGTATCTGCGGGAGTCGCCCGGGGCACGGCTCTCGTCCTCACATGTGGGCACCGCAGCGCTGCGCCTCGGCGCAACATCGCGGCATCCGAGGTGGACGCCGAGCGCTCGCGGTTCGAGGCGGCGCTGGCCAGGGCCGCGTCGGAGCTCGTCGCGCTGCAAAACGAGGTCAGCCTGGGGACGAACGATCTCGTGCAGTACGTGCTCGCGGCCGATCGCGAGGACGAGAGCATCGCCCCCTACTACCAGCCCCTGCATCCGGGGGTCCTGCGCCTGATTCACTCCGTCGCCGAGGAGGCGAGGGGCGCCGACTGCGAGCTCACGATCTGCGGCGAGATGGCGGGCGACCCGTTCCACGCCGAGCTGCTGCTCGGCCTGGGTCTGCGCGAGTTCAGCGTCGCGCCGGGCGAGATGCTCGAGGTGAAGAACGCGATCCGCCGGACGCGGCTCGACGAGGCCCGGGAGCTCGCCCGCAAGGCTCTCGAGCTCGGGTCCGTCGCCGAGATCGAGGCGCTGCTGAACGAGCGCCGCGCGGCCGCGCAATGACCGAAGGCGCAGTCGCGAAGCGGCTCGACCGGCCCGTCGACACGAGGTACGACCATGCCCTCGGTCCCGATGGCGCCGATCTGACGCTGGTGGAGTACGGAAGCTACGCTTGCCCGTACTGCCGTGCCGCGAACGACGAGATCGCGAAGCTGCGGGACCGCTTCGGCGACCGCCTGCGTTACGTGTTCCGGCAGCGGCCTATCACCGGGAGCGACCTCGCGCAGCGTGCCGCGGAGGTGGCGGAGTCCGCGACCGACGAGCCTACGTTCTGGCGCGGGCACGTCACGCTGATGACCCGCTCCCACGCGCTCAGCGAGGACGACCTGTCCGCCGTCGTCGGGGCCCTCGGCCTCACGCCCGACGCTCCCGACACCGCCGCCCGAGCCAAGGCGCGCGTCCGCGCCGACATCGAGAGCGCCCAGAAGAGCGGCGTGCGCGTGACGCCGACGTTCTTCGTCAACGGCCGCCGTTACGACGGTCCCTGGGACGAGAGCTCGCTCGCCGAGGCGATGCTGGGCTCACTCGGTCACCGCGTGCACTCGGCCGCCGTGGATTTTGCGAGCTGGGCGCCGGCGACGGGGGTGTGCTTGCTCCTGATGTCGATCCTCGCGGTCGCAATCGTCAATTCGCCGCTCGGCCCCCGGTTCCTGGCGTTCTGGGAAACGTCGTTCGGGTTCACGTTCGGCGCCGGCGCGCTATTTCGCATGTCGGTGCTGCACTGGATCAACGACGGCTTCCTGACGGTGTTCTTCCTGCTCGTCGCCCTCGAGATCAAGCGCGAGCTCACCGTCGGGTCGCTGGCGAACCGGCGCGCGGCGGCCTTTCCGATCGCCGCCGCGCTGGGCGGCATGGCGGTGCCAGCCGCACTGTACGTCCTCTTCATTCCCGGCGGGCCATGGCAACGCGGGTGGGGAGTACCCATGCCCACCGACACGGCGTTCGCGGTGGCGCTGATCATCTTGATGGGGCGACGCGTGCCCGTCGAGCTGCGGGTGTTCCTGACCGCGGCCGCGATCGTCGACGACATCGGCACCATTGCCGTCGTCGCGGCGTTCTACTCGGATGCGCTCCAGGGGATGTACCTGCTGGCGGCTTCGGCGATCACGGGCGGCCTCGTCCTGCTCAATCGCGGCGGAGTGTACCGCGCCGTGCCGTACGCACTCCTCGGGGTGGCGCTGTGGGGTTGCGTGCATGGCAGCGGCCTGCACGCATCGCTCGCCGGCGTCATCCTGGCGCTCCTCATCCCGACGCGGCCACCGCCGAACCTGAACGCGCTCATGGCCCAGGCGGACATGATCCTCAACGCCGAGATGGTCCGGGCCCCGGAGGTGTTACGCCACGGACCTTCGCAACCTGCCTTGCGCGCACTCGACGCGATCCACGACCGACTCGAATCGCCGGCCGACCGCCTCCTCCGCGCGATCGAACCGTGGTCGAGCTTCATCGTGTTGCCCGTGTTCGCTCTCGCCAACGCCGGAGTGGCGTTGTCGAGCGACGTGATCACCGGGCGCGAGCGAATGATCGGGGCGATTGCAGCCGGCCTCGTCGCTGGCAAGCCCCTCGGCATCCTGGGCGGCTGTGCGCTCGCGGTGTGGGCACGCGTGGCTGTGAAGCCCGCTGCGTTCTCGTGGCGGCAACTGGCCGGCGCCGGCGGGCTCGCAGGCATCGGGTTCACGATGTCCCTGTTCATCGGCGGACGGGCGTTCCCCGACGCGGGCGATTTCGCCGCAGCCAAGATCGCGGTGCTCGGCGCCTCGGTCGTGGCAGCGCTCATCGGTTCAGCCCTGTTGTGGAGGCCGCTTCGGACGCCGGGGGCACCGGTCACGCGGAGGAGAGCCGGTTTGCCGCCGTAGCGTCCATACCGAGCCAGTGCTCGAGCATGGCCATGTACATTGCGCTCCGGCGCCACTTCCCCCACCGCGCTCGCGCTAGATGATGGGGGCCCACCGTCGCGTCTCCCGCATCCGCAGACGCGACCACCAGCCCCGAGGCGAAGGTCACGCCGGCGACGACCCAGATCGCGGCGGGTACGCCGAGGACGTCGGCGGTCACGCCGGCGAGCAGCGCGCCGACCGCGTAGCCGAGATCGCGCCAGAGCCGGTAGACGCCGACCGACGACGCGCGCCAGGTCGGGTGCGCGACGTCGCCGATCGCGGCGAGGAGCGTCGGGTAGACCATCGCGGTCCCGGCGCCGAGCAGCACCCCACCGACGGCGAAGCCGGCGAAGCGCGACGACAGCGACGACGGCCGCGATGCCCGACGGCCTGGACCCACATGCCGCCCGCGATGAGCCACTTGCGGCCGATGCGATCGGAGAGCGCGCCGGTGACGAGCTGCCCCACGCCCCACACGCCGGGGTAGATCGCCGCGAGCCACCCGATCTGCTGGAGGGACATCCCCGCCGCCGCGAAGAAGAGCGGGAAGAGTCCCCACGCCATCCCGTCGTTCAGGTTGTTCACGAGGCCGGCCTGGCTCACGGACGAGAGCTCGCGGTCGGTGAACGAGGTCCGCACGAAGACCTGGCGCTGCGAGGTCGCGGCCTCCTGCGGCGCATGGTTCCGCGCCTCGTGTCGCGCGTGCCCGTGCGTCTCCCGGACCAGGATCGCGGACAGGCCGAGCCCGACGACCGCGAAGCCGACGCCGAGGTAGAACGGCTGCGGGCGCAGCCCGTACGCTGCCGCGATGTACCCGGTGGCGAGCGCCGAGAGCGCGACGGCGAGGTACCCGGCGAACTCGTTCAGGCCCATCGCGAGCCCGCGCCGCTCCGGCCCGGCGAGGTCGATCTTCATGATGACCGTCGTCGACCAGGTGAGCCCCTGGCTCACGCCGAGGAGCACGTTCGCGAAGAGGACCCAGCTCCACGTCGGCGCCCACATGAGCAGGAAGGGCACCGGGGTCGCGACGAGCCAGCCGGCCACGAGGACGGTCTTGCGTCCGACCGCGTCCGAGAGCCGGCCGGCGAGGTAGTTCGTGAGCGCCTTCGTGACGCCGAACACGACGATGAACGACAGCACGGCCGTGCGCGCGGCGAGGTGGAAGTCCTGCTCGGCGATGGCCGGCAGGATGCTGCGCTCGAGCCCGACCATCGCGCCGACGAACGCGTTCACGACCACGAGCAGCGCTGAACTGCGCGAGGTTCGGACCGAGCCCGAGGCGCACCTCCGCGCGCGGCGCTGCACCCGGCCGATCCGGTGGCGAGCGCCACCTCCATCACGGCGCCCGCCCCTGGTTGAAGCGCAGGATCGCCTCCATGCCGGCGGGCTTGGGCGGGATGCCCTCGCCGATGGCCATCACGAACTGGTCCTCCGGGAGCGACAGCGCCGGGTTCCAGCGCTTCTCGAACGCGATGGTGCTCGACGGCTTGCCGCTCATGCCGGCGCCGCACGCCGATCCCGCGAAGTGCGCCGGGAGGACCTCGAGCGTCTCCGGCAGCGAGAGCAGCTTCTCGTGGACGTTGCGGTACAGCTCGGCCGCGTTCTCCCGCGTCCGCCCGGGCAGGTCGGGACGCCCGACGGCGCCGACGAACAGCGTGTCGCCGGTGAGGACGAACCAGGGCTCCGGCGCCGCGGCGGAGATCGGTGACGACGAGGCAGATGCTCTCCGGGGTGTGCCCGGGCGTGTGGAGCACGCGCACGCGCGTGTTGCCGAGCTCGATCTCCTGCCCGTCGTCGAGCGGCTCGAACGGGAACGCGACGTCCGCCGAGCGATGGAGGCAGTACTTCGCCCCCGTGAGCTCCGCGAGCGCACGGCCTCCGGAGCGATGATCGGCGTGCACGTGCGTGTCGATGACGTGCGTGATCCTCATCCCCTTCGAGCGCGCGAACTCGGCATAGCCGTGCACGTCCTCCTCGCGGGGATCGACGACCGCGCACCTGGCGCAGGTGGCGCAGCCGAGGACGTACGCCGCGCAGCCGGTCTCGTATCGATAGAACGGCCTGAGGAACATGGAGCCTCCGGTGAGGGGCGGACGTCGTCGGCGCGATGGGCCGCGGCTGCGGTCACCGCGTGGCGGTGGGCGCGACCACGATGTCGGCCTTCGTCGTCCCGACGATCTCGAACAGCTCCTGCTGTTCCTTCGCCGGCACCTTGAACTTGGCGAGCGACTTCTTGAACTCGCTCACCATCACGCCCCACTCCTTCTCCGTGATGTTCATGTGAGCGTGCGCCTCCTTCATGCCCTTCCCGCCGTACTTGCACGGGCCGCCCGTCACCTCGCACACCATCGCGGACACGTGGTACTTGAGATACGGCGCGGGCGACCGCTTGCGACCCGCGTCGATCTCGGGGTTCCGGTTCAGGGTCTTGTTCATGACCAGGCGGTCGATGAAGTCGTCCACGACCATCGTGATCCCCTTCAGTCCTCCGAGCCGCTCGTAGAGCGGGCTGGAGGGCTCCTTCCCGGTGCTGGGGGACTGCGCCTCGGCGCTGCCGGCGCTTGCCGCCGCGGCGATGCAGGCCGCGGCGATGAGGTGACCGATCCGTACCTGGAACATGACCTGACCTCCTCGCTTCGTGCCGCGAGCGACATACTCGCGGAGGCGCCGGCCCTGGCGTGCCGGAGCGTGGGTCGGGACATGGCGGGGGCGCGGTCGCGGATCGAGTGGAGGGCGATCATCGATCCAATCAGGCGCTCTTATCGGATTGCCGCAGCCGAGCCTGCAGCAGGTCCATGAGCCCCCGCATCGGAGGCGTCACCTGCTTGTCGCGGTGGTACACGGCGAAGAGGCCGCGCCGCACGTCCAGATGCTGGACGCGGACCTCGACGAGCCGCCCCGTCTCGATCCCGTCGGTCACCGCCCGCTCCGACACGAAGGCGTACCCGAGCCCCGCCTCCGCCGCCCGGACGATCGCTTCGGGCAACGGAAGCTCGAAGGCGGGCACGAGCTCGACGCCGAGGCCCGCGAGCGCGCGCTCGACCGCCGTCCGCGTAGCGCTGCCGCGCTCCCGCGCTACGAGGGGCCAGCGGGCGAGGTCCCCCGGTCGGACGCGCCTCGTCTTGCCGATCAGCGCCGGGGCCGCGACCGCGATGATCCGGTCCTCCCCCAGCTCCACCTCGAACAGCTCCTCGTGGGTTGGCCGGAAGCCGCAGACGCCCAGGTCGAAGTCGTTCGCGACCGCGAGCGCCTCGATGCGGCTCGAGTTGGCGATCCTGAAGTCCAGCTCGACCAGCGGAAAGTCGGCTCGGAGGCGCCCCAGCACCTCCGGGAGGAGGTAGATGCCCGGGGTCGTGCTGGCCCCGACGCGCAGCCGTCCGGCGTCGCCTTTCGAGACGGCTCCGACGGCCTCGCGGGCGCGGGAGACGGTCGAGAGCACCTTCACGGCTTCGCGCGCGAGCACCTCTCCCGCCGGCGTCAGGTAGACGCGCCGCCCGATCCGCTCGAAGAGCGTCGCGCCGAGATCCTTCTCGAGCGACGCGATCTGCTGGGAGACACCCGATTGACTGATCCCGAGCCGCTCGGCGGCATGGCGGAAGTGCAGCGTCTCGGACAGGGCCTGGAACGTGCGCAGCCTGTGAAGATCCATTCATCACGTATTCTAATCGATCAGCGCCGCTGCCGCGTCGCGCATCGGGTGCCCTGAGGTCTCGTCGAGCAACGCTGCGCGCTCACCGCGTGGTCTGCGTCTCGGCGCGCGTGCGTTCGTATTCCTCCGTATCGAGGATGGCCCAAGCGCCCTGACCGACGGCAAGGACACCGCGGGCGGGCAGCGCGACGTCGCCGATGCGCGGGTTATCCGCTGCGCGAGTGGGTCGCCCGAGGTCGTTGCCGTCGAGGACGGCCGTCGAGTCCTCGATGAGGTACATGCGCTGGGGCATGAGGGTTCCGTTGTGCCCGCTTGGCATCGTGCCTGACATCCTCAGGTCTCCCATGCCGAGCACCCGGCGAGCCAGCAGCTCGCGGGCCCGAAGCAGCGGAGCAGGACGCCACGTCCATACCGGGAGCCGAGCGCTCAGGGCGTTGAGCGCGCGCAGCAGCGGGGTGTCGGTGGCGGTCAGGGTCCATTCGAGCGGCGGGGTATCCATAGTCACTCGCAGTGATGCGATGCCGGTCCATTCGATTCCGATCCTTGCGCGCGCCGTGCGGTCGCAAGCGCGCCCGTAATAGCGGGGGCAAGCGATGTCGAGTCGCGGGGCATCGGCGTAGATCGCCCATCGCCCACGGGGGTCCCGGTGCCAGATCGTGCGGTACGGAGCGAAGTCGTTCTCGGGGAACACCCGGAGCGCGAGCACATGACCCGAGTCGAACGGGAGCCCGAACACGCCCCAACCCTTGACATATTCGTGGCCGGGCCACGGTGCCTGACCTCGCACCTCTGGCAGGTCTCGAAGCATTGCGGCGAGGTCGATCGTGGTCGCACCTCTCACGTGCGCTTCGCCGCGTGGACGTTGACGCCTGCCACGCGATACTTGCGCGCCACCTTCTCCTTCGAGGTGCCCTGGAACGGATCGAACCGCTCGCGGACCTGAACGCCGTCGAATCCGACGTCCTCGAGCAGCCACAGGAGCTCTGCCTCCGGCAGAGCGCCGCCGATTCAACCGGACCACAGGTCGATGTCACTCCGTACGGATTCCGGCAGCTCCGACGCGACCACGATGTCCGCATAGAGGAAGCGACCACCCGGGCGGAGGACCCGCAGCACCTCGGAGAAGGCGCGCCGCTTGTCGGGCGCGAGGTTCAACACGCCATTGGAGATGACGACGTCGGCGGAGGCGCTCTCGATCGGAAGATCGAGAGTGTCGCCGCGCCGCAGATCGACATGGGTGAGTCCCGCCTCGGTTGCCCCGGCCTGCGCCTTCCGGAGCATCGCGTCCGTCATGTCGATTCCGATGGCGCGGCCTCGCGGCCCGACTGCCTGCGCCGCCAGGAAAAGGTCGGTCCCGGAGCCGCACCCGATGTCCACGACCGTCGACCCCGCTGCGATCGGCTCCATGCGGAGAGGGTTTCCGACGCCGGCGAACGACTCCACCGCGAACGGCGGGATGCGCGCGAGCGCCAGCGGGTCGTACCGCAAGAACCGTTCTGCGTACTCGGGACCGCGATGGAAGTGGAACTCGCCGTCCGGCGCCGAGGCGACCCTGGCGTAGATCGACTGGATCTCGTTCCGGAGACGGGCTGTGTCGAGATCGACGGGGCACGTGACGGCCATGACTCCTCCGAGCGAAGTCGTGGGTCGTATGCTCGCCATTCGTTCCGGGAGCAACGCGGCGCTCCTGAACGATTCGATAAGGCGATCGGATGGATTCGACCTCGTCTAGGTCGAGGTCGGCGGGCGGAAGCGGCGCGCGAGGCGCTCGCCCGACGAGGAGGGCCCGGTTCCGGCGCGGCGGATGAACTCTGCGATCGCCTCGCCGGCCATCCGGGGCGCGTCGAGCGGCAGCCAGTGGCCGCCGCCCTCGACTGCGCTCAACTCTGCGTTCGAGAGGCGCTTGCGGATCCGCTTCGCGTACCTCCGCGGGAAGATCTCGTCCCGATCGCCCCAGAGGACGAGCGCAGGGGCGTGGATCCTCGCGAGGCCCCGCTTCACGCGGCGGAGGTGCCGGCGCGCGTAGTGATCTCGCCCGCGCAGTGCCCGGCGTCGCGTCCACGGGCGCGCCCAGCGCCCGGCGAGGGCCGCGTCGATCGCGTCCGGCTGCTTCGGGATCTCGAGGATCCTCTTCCGGATCGTGGAGGCCCCGCCGAGGAGGTTCTTCATGCGGCGCAGCTTCACGAGGACCGCCCAGCGGAGCGTGAACGACGCCGTCGTCGAGAGCACGACGAGCGTCCGCAGCCGCTCTGGGTGCGCTGCCGCCCACTCGAGCCCGAGCACGCCGCCGAAGTCGTGCACGACCAGGTGGAACGTCGGGGGAGCCACCACGTCGAGGAACGCGGCGAGGTGCGCCGCGTACTCCGCGTGGCCGAGACGGCCCCGCGACGGGACGGCGGTCTCGCCCTGCCCGAGCAGGTCGGGCGCGATCACCCTGAACCCGCCGAGCGCGGGCAGGAGCGGCTCGAACAGCTCCGACGAGGTGGGGATCCCATGAAGCGCGACGACGGGCTCGCCGGCGCCGACATCGACGTAGGCGGTCCGCACGCCGCCGACGTGAACGAAGCGCCTCGGGTGCACGGATGACTTGAACTCCGACGCGAAGCTCATGGTCCCTCCTCCGTCACTCGACCCGCGCCGCAAACCTCTACCATTCGCCACGCGTGGGCAGCCGCTTCGCCGCGCGAGGGGACCCTGTCGAGGTGCACCGAACGCGTCACCTTGGACGGGCGTACGACTCGTCGCCGATGAGCGCGAGCGGTGCGGCGCTGGCAGGCTGGTCCCGTCGCCCCTGTCGGTCGTCGCGTGCTGCCCCGTTCGACCGACAGGCGACCAGGAGCCCATGACGCTGAGCGTCGAGCTGGCCCAGGGCGCTCTCGCTGGCAGCGCGGCGCGGCGCCTATTATCGCGCCTGCATGCAGACCCCACCCCGGCTCGTCCTGCTGGCCGAGGACGATCCAGACATCGGCAGCGCCGAGAAGGAGTGCCTGGAGGTCGAGGGATATCGCGTGGTCGTGGCACGCAACGGGCGGGAGGCACTGTCGCTGCTCGACATTGCCACACCCAATCTCGTCGTCCTCGACCTCATGATGCCCGAGATGGACGGCTTCGAGTTCCTGAGGGAGCTCCGGCGGCGCCCCGAGCCGCGGCCGCCCGTCCTCGCGACGTCGGCGTTCGCGGACTACCTCCCCAAGGCTGTCGAGGCGGGCGCGACGGCAACGATCCCGAAGCCGTTCGACGTCGAGGACCTTCTTGCCCGCGTCGACGCTCTCTCGCGCGGGCGCACCGTCCCCGAGGCGGCGCCGCGCGCCCCCGTCGACGAGCGCGCGCGGCTGCGCGCCGTCACGGAGCTGCAGCTCGATTGCGCGCCCTCCACCGAAGCGCTCGACGAGCTCGTGCAGCGCGCCGCGCGCATCTTCGAGGTGCCCATCTGCCTGGTCTCGATCGTCACCGAAGATCGACAGCACTGGCAGGCGCACTGCGGGCTGCCGGAGGACCTCGCTCGAGCGCGCGGCACCCCGCGCGCCGACTCGTTCTGCACGCACGCGGTCGACGCGCAGGCGGCGCTCGTCGTCCAGGATGCCGCTGAGAACCCGTTCTTCGCAGAGAACCGCCTCGTCAAGGATCACGGGATCCGTTTCTACGCGGGCGTGCCCCTCGTCACCCGCTTTAGCCTCGCGGTCGGAACGCTCTGCCTCATGGCGTTCGAGCCCCACCCGTTCACCGCCTTCGACCTCGACCTCCTTTCGGTGCTCGCGCGACGGGTGATCGCCGAGCTGGAGTGGCGCGAGCGCCGCGCCCGGGCTCGCGCCCCCGACAGCGCCTTCCGCAGGCTGGCCTGGGTGGACGAGGAGCTCGGCATCCTCGGGCGCGAGGCGTTCACCGAGGCGCTGCAGGTGGAGTCGTTGCGCGTCGCGCGGCGCGGTACGCCGCTCGCGCTCGTCGTGGCGATCGCTCCGCAGGAGCGCCTCAGCGACGTCGTCGAGGCGCTGAACCGCGCGCTCCCGCGCGCGCTGCTCGGGCGCCTCGGGTTGGCGCGCATCGGCGTGCTCGTCCCCGACGCCGGCGCGGCCGAGCTTCCCGAGCGCGCCCGCGCCGCGGGGGGCGCGGGCGTGGACGCCGTCGCGATCGACGTGCCTCGCATCCTCGGGGGCGCCGCCGCTTTCCTGCGCGAAGCGGAGCGCAGGGTCGGCCAGGCCGGCCTCGCGAACCGCCAGCGGTCGTCGTCGCGCCGGGCGTGAGGCCGGGCGCACCGCAGGGGACGCGCGGCCGAGCTCCCGGCCTGCGCTGCGCTACCTGAACACGGGCGCCGCGAACAGCACGCCGCCGAAGAGCAGGAACGCGAGCGCCAGCGTCCAAACGACGTTGAACGCCTGGGCCCCGATGAACGCCGCCGCCGGCCGGCCCCGCTGCATCGAGACGAGGTCGGCGACGCGGGTCTCCAGCCCGATGCATGTGAACGCGAGCGCGAACCAGCCCGTCCGCAGCGCGCCGAGCGTTCGCTTCGTGGCGCCCACGGTCGCCGGATCGAGCACGAACGAGAACACGAGCGAGGCCACGATGAAGCCCAGCACGAACTTGGGGAACCGCTCCCAGATGACGCGGCCGCTCGGCCGCTCGCCGCCGGCGTTGCCCTTCCGGAACGTCCGTGAGTGGCGCGTCAGGGGCTGGCTGCAGCGCGTCGGAGGCCGAGGCCTGCGTCTTCCGGATAGCACTCGACGTGGTGACGGCGGCCGGTGGATGACCGCGCGCGCAACCGCCCGCCCCTCCGCTCTCTCGGCGAGCCCCGGTCCTGTCCCCGCCCACCCCGCCGGGGGCGCCACGCTCGGCCTCGCGGAGCGCCGCCTCCTCGACTGCATTGCCAACGCGCCGCCCGGCTGATACGGCAGCGCCAAGCGCGTGACCACACGTGCGCGCGGGACCCGGCCCTTGTCCGTTCCTGCGATCGTCCTCGTCGTCCTCGTCATCGCGTCCCTGACGTGCCTCGGGGCCGTGACGTGGTGGTGCGCGCGGCTGGCGCGGCGGGCGCGGCGCGCCGACGACACGCGCGCGTTCCTCGAGAGCATCGTGGACCGGATCGCGGACCCGGTCTTCGTGAAGGACGAGAGCCACCGCCTCGTCGTCGTGAACGAGGCCGCAGGCGGGAAGCTCGTCTCGGTGCTGTCGCTCGTCCTCGACGTGACCGAGCGGGAGCGCGCCGCGGAGGCGCTGCGCACGGCGGACCGCCTCAAGACCGAGTTCCTGGCCGTCCTCTCGCACGAGCTGCGGAATCCCCTCGCGCCGATCAGGAACAGCATCCAGCTCCTCGACCGCGTTCCGCCGGGAAGCGAGCCGGCGGAGCGCGCAAAGGGCGTCATCCGCCGGCAGACGGAGCACCTCACCCGCATCGTGGGCGACCTCCTCGACGTGACGCGCATCTCGCGCGGCAAGATCGAGCTCCAGCGGGCGCGGGTCGATCTCCGCGAGGTGGTCGGCCGCACCTGCGACGACCACCGCACGCTGTTCGAGAGGCGGCGGATCGAGCTGCGCGTGGACGCATCCAATCCGGTCTGGGTCGACGCCGACGCGACGCGCATCGCCCAGGTCGTCGGGAACCTCCTGCAGAACGCCGCCAAGTTCAGCCGCGAGGGGGCCACGGTCACGACCCGGGTCGTGGCGGTCGACGGTCGCGCCGAGATCCGCGTGCGCGACGAGGGAGTGGGGATCGGTCCCGAGCTGCTGCCGCGTATTTCGAGCCGTTCGTGCAGGTGGACGAGGGGCTCGCGCGCACGAGGGGCGGGCTCGGCCTCGGGCTCGCGCTCGTGAAGACGCTCGTCGAGCTGCACGGCGGCTCCGTTCGGGCGGACAGCGCCGGCGCGGGTCGCGGGACGGAGCTCGTCGTCACGCTGCCGCTCGCTCAGGCCGCTCGGCCCTCGGCGGCGCGGGTCGAGGAGCCCGCGCGCGTGCGAGCGCTGGAGATCCTCGTCATCGAGGACAACGTCGATGCCGCGGAGAGCGTCGCCCACCTCCTCGAGCTGGAGGGCCACCACGTCCACGTGGCGACCGATGGACGGTCGGGGATCGCGAAGGCGCGGGAGCTCAGGCCCGAGGTCGTCCTGTGCGACATCGGGCTCCCGGACGTGGACGGGTACGAGGTCGCCCGCGCGCTGCGTGCCGACCCCGCGCTGCGTGGGACGCGCCTCGTGGCGCTGACCGGCTACACCCTCCCGGACGACAAGGAGCGCGCGAGGCAGGCAGGCTTCGAGGCGCATCTCGGGAAACCTTCGTCCGCCGACGAGCTGACGCGGCTCGTCCGAGGCGAGGCGACGCCGCGCGACGCCCGGTACCCGGCGGCCCGCGAGAGCGGCGCCATCGCGAGCACCGCGCCCGGACCCGGCGTCCACGGTTGAGGTCGCGCCAACGCGGGAACTCGATCGCGGCGTGTTGGGTCACGGGAGCGGTGCGCTGCCGAGTCGCACCCCACCTGACGACGACGACGCCTGTCCGGCGTCAAACGAGCGGTGTCCCGCCCATGAAAGCGTACGACCGCGGCGTGAAGCCGCCAGGGTTCGGGCTGAGGGACCGGCACCATGCGTCACACGGTTGCGCTCTGGGTCGCGCTCGCCGTCTTCGCCGCGGGGCTCGCGGTTCGCGGGTCCGCCTGGTTCCGCAACGGCTTCGGCGCGGGCGCGCGCGGCACGACGGGCGCGTCGCGACTCGCGGCGGCGGCGCGCGGCATCGCCGGCGCGCTCCTGAGCGCGAGGATCCTCACCGTCGGCAGGTCCTTCGTGCAGGACGTCCTCCTGCAGCGCCGGATCCGCAGCCTCTCCGCGGCGCGATGGCTCGCACACGAGCTCATGTTCTTCGCGTTCGCCGCGCTCCTCCTCATGCACGCGCTCGGCAGCGTCCTCACCGCGCGCCTCTTCCCCGGCTACCAGCCGACGCTCGAGCCGTTCCTCCTCCTCCGCGATCTGTTCGGGGCGGCGCTGCTCGTCGGCGTCGCCGTCGCCGCGTATCGTCGCTTCGTCGTCGCGGTCCCCCGCCGCGAGACCCGGCGCTCCGACTCCTATGCGATCGCGATCGTCGCCCTCATCCTCGTCTCCGGCGCCCTCCTCGAGGCGGTGAAGATCGGCTCGTACGCGCGCTTCCAGTCGATGGTGCGGGAGTACGCGTCGGATGCCGACGAGGCGCCGCTCGCGGCCTACTGGGCCCGCGAGATGGGAACCGTGGCGCCTGCCCTGGCCGCGAGCCCCGCCCTCGCCGCGCGAGGAAGGGAGCTCCACGAGCAGAGCTGCGCCCCGTGCCACTCCCGTCCGCAGGCGGCGTTCGTCGGCACCACCGCGGCCGCCCTGCTGAGGCCGGTGTCGCCCGGGCTCGACGCCATCGGCGCGCCGAGGATCCTCTGGCTCGTCCACTTCTATGCCTGCCTCGCCGGGCTCGCGCTGTTGCCGTTCACCAAGATGTTCCACCTCTTCGCGACGCCGCTGAGCCTGATCGTGAACGCGGTCGTCGCGCGCGGAAAGCCCTCGCCGGCGAACGCCACGACGAAGCAGATGATCGAGCTCGACGCGTGCACCCACTGCTGCACGTGCAGCGCGCGGTGCTCGATGGCGATGGCGTCGGACGCGGTGCGGAACGAGACCGTCCTCCCCTCGGAGAAGATCTCGGCCCTCCGGGCGCTCGCGACCGGACGGGACCTCGGGGCGACCGAGCTCCGGAGCTTGCAGGAGGGCGTCTGCCTCTGCACGGCGTGCGATCGCTGCACCGTCTCGTGCCCGTCCGGCATCGACCTGCTCGGCCTGTGGCTCTCCGCGAAGGAGGCGCTCCTCGCGAAGGGCGAGCCCGAGTTCGCGCTCCTGTCTCCGCTCTCGCTTCGCAGGCGGCTCATGGAGCCGGAGCTCGGCCCCGCCGCGTACCGGGAGCCGGTGGAGCGCTCGCGGCGGGCGGTCGCCGCGCACTTCGGCTTCGCCGCCCTCGCCGATGGATCCTCGGTGCTCGCCCCCGGCGACGACCGCCCCTGGTCGGCGCTGCGCCGCTCCCTCCAGGCGAGCACCGTCGCCGGCTGCTTCGGCTGCAAGACCTGCTCGACGGCGTGCCCGGTGGCCCGCACCTCCGAGAACCCGCAGAAGGCGCTCGGGCTCCTGCCGCACCAGATCCTGTACGCCACCCGCCTGAGGCTCTGGGACCTCGTCCTCGGCTCGAACATGCTCTGGGACTGCCTCGGCTGCTACCAGTGCCAGGAGCACTGCCCGCAGGGCGTCGGCGTCACCGACGTCATCTACGAGCTCAAGAACGTGGCGATCGCCCAGACCGGCGCGGCGCGGCAGGCCGAGACGGAGGCACGGCCATGACGCTCGCCCTCATGCGCTGCTGCGCGACGGCCCCGCTCCTCGGCGCCTACGAGGCGGCCACCGACTCCGTCCTGTCGAGGCTCGGCATCGGCCTCGTGGACCTCGACTTCAACTGCTGCGGGTACCCGCTGCGCAACGTGCACTTCGACGCGTACGTCTTCTCGTCCGCCCGCAACCTCGCGCTCGCCGAGCAGGCGAAGGCAGACCTCCTCACCGTGTGCAGCTGCTGCTACGGCAGCCTGAAGCAGGCGGGCCACCTGCTCCGGCAAGACGACGCGCTGCGCGCCTCCGCGAACGTGGCGATCGCCGGCGAGCGGCTCTCCTGCTCGGGATCGGCGAACGTCCGCCACTTGCTGGAGGTGCTGCGGGACGATGTCGGCCTCGACCGCATCCGCCGCGAGCGGACGCGGACCTTCGAAGGCGTGAAGGTCGCCTGCCACTACGGGTGTCACCTGCTCCGGCCGAGCGACGTGGTGCGGCTCGACGACGCGAAGTCGCCTTCGATCCTGGACGAGCTCGTCGAGGCCACCGGGGCGACCAGCGTCCCGTGGACCTCGAAGCTCGACTGCTGCGGATCGCCGGTGTGGGGGCTCAACGACGCGCTCTCGACCGAGCTCACGGCCAGAAAGGTGGCGCGCGCGCGCGAGGGCGGGGCCGACCTCCTCTGCGTGGTCTGCCCCTACTGTTTCTTACAATTCGATCGTGCCCAGCAGGCGCTCGCGGCGGAGCGGCGCAGCGAGACGCTCCCCGTCATCCTCGTCCACCAGCTCCTGGGCCTCAGCCTCGGGCTCGACGCCGCGGCCCTGGGGCTCGACCCGCTCCGGCTGCCGGGCGCGCTGGGCCTCGCGAAGACCGGGAGCGCGGCATGAGCGGCGCGAGAGAACCGGTCGGCGCGGTCCTCGTCGTCGGCGGCGGCGTCGGCGGCATGCAGGCGTCGCTCGACCTCGCCGAGGCGGGCTACAAGGTCTACCTCGTCGAGCAGGCGCCCTCCATCGGCGGAAAGATGGCGCAGCTCGACAAGACGTTCCCCACGAACGACTGCGCGATGTGCACCCTCGCGCCCCGGCTCGTGGACACGGGCGCGCACCTCGATATCGAGAAGATGACCGGCGCCACGGTCGAGCGGCTGAGCGGCGAGCCCGGACGGATGCAGGCCGTCGTCCGGAGGAAGGCCCGCTACGTCGAATCTGCAGTGCACCGGCTGCAGTCTCTGCGTCGAGAAGTGCCCGGTGCGGCTCGACAGCGAGTTCGACGCCGGCCTCGTGAAGCGCACCGCCATCTACAAGCGCTATCCGCAGGCCTATCCCGGCGCGCTGTCGATCGACAAGCAGGGCGTCTCCCCCTGCCGGCTCGCGTGCCCGGCGGGCGTCAACGCCCACGCCTACGTCTCGCTCGTCGCGCAGGGCCGCTACGCCGAGGCGCTCGAGATCGAGCGCGCGGCGAATCCCTTCCCCGCCATGCTCGGGCGCATCTGCACGCACCCGTGCGAGATCGAGTGCACCCGCGGCGTGCTCGACGACGGCGTCGCGGTCCGCGCGCTGAAGCGGTTCATCGCGGACTGGGAGAGCGCCAATCCGAACCGGAAGCCGCCGCCGCCGGCGATCGCGCAGCGACGGACGGAGAAGGTCGCCGTGGTCGGCTCCGGCCCGGCGGGCCTCACGGCCGCGCGCGAGCTCGCGCTGCGCGGATACCCGGTGACCCTCCTCGAGGCACAGGCGGAGCCCGGCGGGATGCTCCGCTACGCGATCCCCGAGTACCGTCTCCCGAAGGACGTCGTCGCCCGCGAGGTCCGCGAGGCGGTGCTGGACCTCGGCGTCGAGCTCCGGACGGGAGCGCGGCTCGGGGCCGACTTCACGCTCGATGACCTGCGGCGCGACTACCGGGCGGTGATCCTGGCGATCGGGGCGTGGCAGGGCGCGCGGCTCGACACCCCCGGTGAGCGGGACTTCCCCGACGTCGTCGACGCGGTGGCCTTCCTCGCCGCCGTCAACTCCGGCGCGCCGCCCGCGCTCGCCGGGAAGAGGGTGGTCGTGGTCGGCGGCGGCAACTCCGCCATCGACGCCGCGCGAAGCGCCGTCCGGCTCGGGGGGAAGGTCACGATCCTGTACCGGCGGACACGCGCCGAGATGCCCGCCTACCCCTGGGAGGTGGACGAGGCGATCGAGGAGGGCGTCGAGATCTCGTTCCTCGTCGCACCGGCCAGGGTCCTCGGCGCGAGCGGCAAGGTGACGGGCGTGCGCTGCGTGCGGATGAGGCTCGGCGAAGCCGACGCGAGCGGGCGCAGGCGCCCGGTCGAGATTCCCGGGTCCGAGGTCACGATCCCCGCCGACGTGGTGATCGCCGCCATCGGGCAGCGGCCGGACACGACGCCGCTCGCCGGCGTCGCGGTGGACGGGAAGAAGGGCGTCGTCCGCGCCGACGCGCTCACCCTCGAGACGTCGCTCCCGGGTGTCTTCGCCTGCGGGGATGTCGTGCTCGGCCCGGACATGGCCGTGACGGCGATCACGGCCGGGCGGAGGGCGGCGATCTCCGTCGACCGGTTCCTGCGAGGCGACAATCTGCGAACGAACCGCGAGGTGCCGCCGCGCGAGAAGGCCACGAAGGACCTCCACGGCGTCCCGCGCCGCCACCGCAGGCCGATGCGGATGCTCGACGTCGAGGAGCGGCGGACGACGTTCCGCGAGGTGGAGCTCGGCTACGCCGAGGAGGAGGCGCGCACCGAGGCGTCGCGCTGCCTCTCGTGCTCGGGCTGCTGTGAGTGCGAGCTGTGCGTCAAGGCCTGCGAGAAGGGCGTCATCCAGCACGGCATGGCGCCGGAGACGACGGAGACGCTCGACGTCGGGGCGGTGGTCCTCGCGCCCGGGTTCGACATCTTCGACGCCCGCGAGAAGCCCGAGTTCGGCTTCGGCCGCGCCCCGAACGTCGTCTCGTCGCTCCAGTTCGAGCGGCTCCTCTCCGCCTCGGGGCCGAACCAGGGCGAGATCCTACGCCCCTCGGACGGCAAGCACCCGAGGAGCATCGCGTTCATCCAGTGCGTGGGATCGCGCGAGGTCGCACCACGACTACTGCTCCTCGGTCTGCTGCATGTACGCGACCAAGGAGGCGATGATCGCGAAGGAGCACCAGCCCGATCTCGAGTGCTACGATCTTCTACATCGACGTGCGGGCGTTCGGGAAGGGCTTCGAGGCGTACTGGCAGCGGGCGAAGGAGGCGGGCGTGAAGTACGTCCGCTGCAGGCCGTACGGCGTCGCGGAGGTCAGCGCCACGCGGAACCTCGCCCTCTCGTACGACGACGACGGCGGCGCGCTCGTGACGCGCGAGTTCGACCTCGTCGTCCTCTCGATCGGCATCGTAGCCGGCGAAGACCGCGACGGGGCTCGCCGACGCCCTCGGGGTCGAGCTCGATCGCCACGGCTTCGCGCGCACCGGCGGCTTCCACCCCGTGGAGACCTCGCGCCCGGGCGTGCTACGCCTGCGGCCCGTTCGCCGAGCCCGAAGGACATCCCCGAGACGGTCGTGCAGGCGTCCGCGGCGGCCTGCGAGGCGATGGACCTGCTCGCCCCGGCCAGGCGCACGCTCACGACCCGGCAGCGAGTACCCGCCCGAGAACGACGTCTCCGGCGAGGAGCCGCGCATCGGCGTCTTCGTCTGCCACTGCGGCACCAACATCGGCGGCGTCGTGGACGTGCCGGCGGTGCGCGAGTACGCGAGCACGCTCCCGAACGTGGTCTACGCGGAGCGACAACCTCTACACCTGCTCGGCCGGACACGCAGGTCCAGGATCAAGGACAGATGATCCGGGAGCACCGGCTCAACCGCGTCGTCGTCGCCTCCTGCACGCCGCGCACGCACGAGCCGCCTCTTCCGCGACACCTGCCGCGAGGCGGGCCTCAACCCGTACCTCTTCGAGATGGCGAACATCCGCGACCAGTGCTCCTGGGTCCACATGCACGAGCCGGAGCAGGCCACGGAGAAGGCCAAGGACCTCGTCCGCATGGCGGTGGCGAAGGCGCGCCTGCTCGAGCCGCTCCAGAACCGCTTCGTGTCGGTCGAGCACGACGCCCTCGTGATCGGCGGCGGCATCGACCGGGATGACGGCCGCGCTCGAGCTCGCCGACCAGGGCTTCGTCACGCACCTCGTCGAGCGCTCGGCGGAGCTCGGCGGCAACATGAGGCGGATCCACACCGTCCTCGACGAGGCCCTCGATCCGCAGAAGGAGCTCGCGGCGGTCGCGGCGAGGGTGCGCGAGGACGCGAACATCCGGCTGTACCTCTCGTCCACGGTCGCGGCCGTGGAAGGCTCGATCGGCAACTTCAAGAGCACCGTCCACACTCCCGGCGGAGCGAAGACGTTCAGGCACGGCATGGTGATCGTCGCGACGGGGGGGATCGCCCACGCCGGACGAGTACCTCTACGGCAAGGACCCCGCGGTCCTGACGCAGCTCGAGCTCGAGGAAGCGATGGCGCGCCCCGCCGGGAACGGGCAAGGCGGCCCTCGCGTCGACGAGCTGAACAGCGTCGTCATGATCCAGTGCGTCGGCTCCCGCGACCCGGAGCGGCCGTACTGCTCGCGCATCTGCTGCTCGACCGCCATCAAGAACGCGCTCCAGCTCAAGAGGCGGAGGCCCGACGCGCAGGTCTACGTGCTCTACCGCGACATCCGGACCTACGGCTTCGCCGAGGAGCACTACCGGAAGGCGCGCGACCTGGGCGTCGCCTTCGTCACGTACGATCCGGAGGCGAAGCCGAAGGTCGCGCGTGAGGACGGGCGCCTCGTGGTCCGCGTGGAGGAGCGGGTGCTCGGGAGGACGCTCGAGCTCGCTGCCGACGCCGTCGTGCTCTCGACCGGGATCGTCCCCGAGCCGGCGGGCGCGGAGCTCGCGAAGCTCCTCAAGGTTCCGCTCACGCAGGACGGCTTCTTCCTCGAGGCGCACATGAAGCTGCGCCCGGTGGACTTCGCCACCGACGGCATCTTCCTCGCCGGCCTCGCCCACTCGCCCGGCACGATCCGCGAGACGGTCGCCCAGGCGTGCGCCGGGGCGTCCCGCGCCGCCACCATCCTGGCGAAGGACCGGATCGAGCTCGACGCGGTCGTGTCGCAGGTCGTGGACGAGAACTGCGACGGGTGCGGGTACTGCGTCGACCCCTGCCCGTTCCATGCGCTCGAGCTCATCGAGTACATGCGCGGGGGCGAGATCAAGAAGACGGTCGATCGCGACCTCGCCGTGTGCAAGGGGTGTGGCGTCTGCCAGGCGACGTGCCCGAAGGGCGGCATCGTCGTGAACAACTTCAAGCTGCCGCAGCTCGTCGCGATGGTCCACGCGGCGCTCGAGGCCTAGCGCGAAGGAAGCCATGGCGAACGAATTCGAGCCCATCGTCCTCGCCTTCTGCTGCAACTGGTGCGCGTACGCCGGCGCGGATCTCGCCGGCACCTCGCGCGCCCAGTACGCCCCGAACCTGCGCGTCATCCGCGTGATGTGCAGCGGCATGGTCCACCCGAACCTCGTCGTCGAGGCGCTCACGAAGGGCGCCGACGGCGTGCTCGTCCTCGGCTGCCACCCGGGCGATTGCCACTACCTCGAGGGAAACCGCCGCGCCGAGGACCGGCGCGAGGCGATCTCGCTCCTCCTCGAGGATCTTCGGGCTCGAGCGCGAGCGCTTCCGCCTGGAATGGGTCTCGGCGTCGGAGGGCCCGCGCTTCGCGCGGGTGGTGAACGAGATGGTGGAGACCATCCGGCAGCTCGGGCCCGGCCCGTACAGCACGCGGACCTGAGCTCGACGAGCGACGGAGGACGCGAAGGATGACGACGCCGAGCTACCGGGTCATCGAGAACAAGAAGTACGGCTGGGACGGGGCGGTCTACGCGCAGGAGGCGGAGGCCGCGGGCGTGGCCGAGACGTACCGGCAGGCACGGTTCGACGTCCGCGTCGTCGCCGAAGGCGGCCAGTGGTTTCTGTACACGAGGAGGCAAGCAGCCGCGGATGCAGCGAACGGCTGAGCGTCAGGCGCAGGCATCGTCGGAAAGGAGCAGGACATGGCGAAGATCGCGGCGGAATGGCTGAACATCTGCGGTGGATGCGAGGTCTCCATCCTGGACATCGGGGAGCCGCTCCTCGATCTCCTGCCGCAGCTCGACTTCGTGCACATCCCGGTCCTCGCAGACAACAAGTACTTCGGCCAGACGGGCGAACGCGACAAGCTGGAGCTGCCCCAGGCCGACGTGGGCATCATCTCGGGCGGCGTCCGCAACGAGAAGGAGAAGCACGTCGCGCAGGAGATGCGGGCGAAGTGCAAGACCATCGTCGCGCTCGGCTCGTGCGCCAACTTCGGCGGCATCCCGGCAATGGCGAACATGTTCCCGCTCGAGGAGCTGTACGAGAAGGTGTTCCGCGGGTCGAGGACCACCGAGCCGGCCCCGACGCCCAGGCAGAACCTGCCGCCGCTGCTCGACCGCGTCTACGCGCTCGACGAGGTGATCAAGGTGGACGTCGCCATCCCCGGCTGCCCGCCGCCGCCGGACTGGATCGCGGAGGCGCTCGTCGCGCTCCTCACGGGAAAGCCGTTCAAGCTGCCGGACAAGAGCGTCTGTGACGAGTGCCCGACGAAGCGCGAGAAGAAGTCTGCCGGAGGCGAGATCAAGCGGCCGCTCGCGCCCGTGCAGTTCGCCCAGGGCGAGCCGTGGGAGAAGACCCGCTGCCTCATGGAGCAGGGCGTGCTCTGCCTCGGGCCCGTGACGCGGGCGGGATGCTCCGGAACGAGCGCGGCGCCCGGCGAGAAGGTGCCGCGCTGCATCAAGGGATACATGCCCTGCCGCGGCTGCTTCGGGCCGATCCGCAAGGACGCGAACCCGATGGTCGACATGATGAGCGGCGATCTCCTCGATCGGCCTCGACGCGAAGCAGGTCCCAGATCGCCGCGCGACTGCTCAACCGCTACATCGGCGGGCAGGGCCGCCTGAAGCCCATTCCTACTCCCAAGGCAGCGGGAAAGTGAGGAGGTGACCCCATGGGCACGACGATCACGATCGCACCGGTCTCCCGCATCGAGGGGCACGCGAAGATCACCATCCAGCTCGACGATGCCGGCAACGTGCAGGACACGACGGTGAACGTCGTCGAGCTCCGCGGGTTCGAGAAGTTCTGCCTGGGCAGGCCGGTCGAGGAGATGCCTCGCATCACCACCTCGATCTGCGGCGTCTGCCCCTGGTCGCACCACCTCGCCTCGGCGAAGGCCTGCGACGCGGTGTTCGGGGTGACTCCGCCGCCGACGGCCACGAAGCTCCGCGATCTCTGCAACAGCATCGCGTACTGCGAGGAGCACATCCTGCATTTCTTCTTCCTCGCCGGCGCCGACTTCCTCATGGGGCCCGACGCGGATCCCTCCGTCCGCAACGTCATCGGCATCGCGAAGGCGAACCCCGAGGTGGGCAAGCGCGTGGTGCGCACCAGACACCTCGGCGCCCAGATGCTGAACGTCGTCTCGGGCAAGTCCATCCACCCGGTGACCGCGGTCCCGGGGGGCTTCTCGAAGCCGCTCACCGAGAGCGAGCGCAAGGGGATCCTCCCGCTCGCGCAGGAGGTGCTCGAGTTCGCGAAGTTCGCCATGTCGTTCGCGAAGCAGAACGTGTTCCCGAAGTACCTCGACGCGGTGAAGACCCTCGGGGTCATCAAGACCGGCTTCCTCGGCACGGTGGACGCGAACGGAGCGCTCAACTGCTACGACGGCAAGCTCCGCCTCATGAAGCCCGACGGGAGCTTCGTCGACTTCGCGTACGAGCAGTACGGCGACACCATCGGCGAGAAGGTGCTCGACTGGTCGTACCTGAAGTTCCCGTTCGCGAAGGCGTGGGGCGAGGGGTTCTCGATGGACCTCGCGAGCCCGAAGGGCATCTACCGCACGAACACGCTCGCGCGCGTGAACGTGGCCGAGAAGATGGCGACGCCGCTCGCGCAGGCCGAGCTCGAGGAGTTCCGCAAGAGCTTCGGACGCCCGGCGCAGCTCACGCTCCTGTACCACTGGGCGCGGCTCATCGAGCTCCTCTACCACGCCGAGCACGCCATCGAGCTCCTGAACGATCCCGAGATCACCGGCAAGGAGACGCGCGTCGCCGCGAAGCCGCGGGCCGCGCGGGGCATCGGCTGCGTGGAGGCGCCGCGCGGAACGCTCATCCACGACTACCAGACCGACGCCGCCGGCATGCTGACCGACGTGAACCTCATCGTGGGCACGACCCACAACAACGCGCCGATCAACATGTCCGTGAAGCAGGCCGCGACGGCGCTCATCAGGGACGGCAAGGTCGACCAGGGGCTGCTCAACAAGGTCGAGATGGCGATCCGCGCCTACGACCCCTGCCTCTCGTGCGCGACGCACACCTTCGACGGGACGCTGGCGGTGAGGATCTCGATCCTCGACCCGTCCGGCGGCGAGATCGAGACGCTCGCGAACTAGCGCGCCGGCAAAGTCATGATGGCGAGCGAGGAGCACCTCTCGAAGCGGACCCTGGTCCTCGGCTGCGGGAACGTGCTCTATGGCGACGACGGCTTCGGCCCCGCCGTCGCCACCTCGCTCGCGGCGCGCTATCCCATCCCGGACGACGCCGCCGTCGTGAACCTCGGCCTCAGCACGCGCGGGTTCATCTTCGACGTGCTGCTCGCGAGCCGGCAGCCGAAGCGCATCGTCGTCGTCGACGCGATGGAGCGCCACGGCAGGCGCCCCGGCGAGCTCTTCGAGGTCCCCCTCGACGAGCTCTCGAAGGAGAAGGTGGACGACTTCTCGTTCCACCAGGGTCCGACCTCGAACCTCCTGAAGGAGCTGCGCGACTTCTGCGGGATCGAGATCGTCATCGTGAGCTGCCAGCCTGAGCGGATCCCGGCCGAGATGGAGGTCGGCCTCTCCCCGCCGGTGCGGGCGGCGACGGACGAGGCGGCGCGGCTCATCTACGAACGGTACCTGCGAGACGGGTGAGGCCCGGCCGGATGGGCGGCGGCGCCGCCGCGCGTCAGCGATCCTTCTCCCGTCTTCTCGCAAATCGAGGAATTGACGCAAACGCAGCATGGCCATTGACCAGGTTGCGCGGGGCCGCCTTGCGACCGCGCACGTGTGCGCGTAGCGTCGCAGCCGAAGCGCTGAGGCGTTGGGTCGCATTGACATCGGCTTCGAAGTGCGCGGACCCGCATCCTGCGGGCCGCGATATCGTCGAGGGCGCCCCATGGGCGGTCGCGAGACCGAGGGCCAGGCAGGCCGGGACACGTTCCCGAAGCTCGTCCAGTCCAATGCCGAGCGGCTCCCGGGCAAGGTCGCCATCCGAGAGAAGGACCTCGGGATCTGGCAGACCTTCACGTGGCGTGATTATCTGAACGAGTCCCGGCTGATCGCCATGGGCCTCGCCGCCCTCGGGCTCCGGCGCGGCGAGAAGGTGGCGATCGTCGGGGACAACCGGCCCCGGCTCTACTGGTCCACGCTCGCGGTACAGGCGCTCGGCGGCGTCCCCGTCCCCCTGTACCAGGACTCGATCGAGCGCGAGATGCAGTACATCGTCCACCACGCGGAGGCGCGGTTCGCGGTGGTGGAGGACCAGGAGCAGGTGGACAAGTTCATCCACCTCAAGCCGCTCTGCCCCGCGCTCGAGCACGTCGTCTACGACGACGGGCGTGGGCTGCGGCACTACCGCGAGCCGTACCTCCTCGGCCTCGACCGGCTGAAGGAGCTCGGCAGGAAGCTGGACTCCGAGCGCCCCGGGTTCTTCGAGGAGGAGGTCGCGAAAGGCCGCGGCGAGGACACCGCGATCATCTGCTACACGTCGGGTACGACCGGCGTCCCGAAGGGCGTGATGCTCTCGCACGCGAACCTCATGTTCACGGCGGCGGCGGCAGCGACGGAGGAGCGGCTCCGGACCGACGAGGAGGTCCTCGCGTACCTCCCGATGGCATGGATCGGCGACCACCTCTTCTCCTTTGCGCAGTCGATCCTGAAGGGCTTCGCGGTGAGCTGCCCCGAGAGCACCGGCACGGTGCTGCAGGACCTGCAGGAGATCGGCCCCACCTACTTCTTCGCGCCGCCGCGGATCTGGGAGAGCGTCCTCACGAGCGTGATGATCCGGATCGACGAGGCCGCCTGGCCGAAGCGGAAGCTCGCCCGGTTCTTCCTGGATCTCGCGCAGCGGATGGAGCGGCGCCGGATCACGGGGCAGGCGGTGCCGCTCGGGCTGCGGTGCCTGTACGCGGTCGGGCGCCTCCTCGTGTACGAGCCCTTGAAGGACGTCCTGGGCCTGCGGCGCATCCGCCTCGCGTACACGGCCGGCGAGGCGATCGGTCCGGAGGTGTTCCTGTTCTTCCGCGCCCTCGGGATCAACGTGAAGCAGCTCTACGGCATGACGGAGTCGAGCGCGTTCATCGCGTTCCAGCGCGACGGGGACGTGAAGCTCGACACGGTCGGGACCCCGATCCCAGGGGTCGAGATCCGGCTCTCCGACCTGGGCGAGGTGCTCTTCCGCAGTCCGGGCGTGTTCCAGGGGTACTACAAGAACGCGGACGCCACGAAGCAGACGAAGGAAGACGGCTGGGTCCACACCGGCGACGCCGGGTTCCTCGATCCGAACGGTCACCTCAGGATCATCGACCGCGCCCACGACGTGGGCAGGCTCTCCGACGGGACGCTGTTCGCCCCCAAGTACATCGAGAACAAGCTCAAGTTCTCCCCCTACATCAAGGAAGCCGTCTGCGTCGGCCAGGGGCAGTCGTACGTCGGCGCGCTCATCAACATCGACCTGGCCGCCGTGGGGAACTGGGCGGAGCGGCAGCAGATCCCGTACACGAGCTACGCGGACCTCGCGCAGAAGCCCGAGGTGTACGACCTCATCCACCCCGAGATCGTGCGGGTCAACCGGAGCGTGCAGGAGGAGGAGCACCTGCGCGGCTTGCGGATCCGCAAGTACCTCATCCTGCACAAGGAGCTCGACGCCGACGACCAGGAGGTGACCCGCACGCGCAAGCTGCGGCGGCGGCTCATCGCGGAGCGCTACTCGGCGCTCATCGACGCGCTCTACTCGGACGCGGACCGCGCGGTCGTGCGCGCGCAGGTGACCTACGAGGACGGTCGGACCGGCCACATCGACGCCGATCTCGCCATCCGGGTGGTGGAGGACCAGGACCCCGAAGCTCCGGCGGAGGCGAGATGACGTTCTGGCAGGTCTTCGTGGCCCCGTTCGTCGACATGTGGACGAGTCCCGTGTTCTTCGTCGAGGTGCTGCTCGGCGGCGTCTTCGCGGGTCTCATGTACTCGCTCGTCGCGCTGGGCTTCGTCCTCATCTTCAAGGCCTCCGGGGTGTTCAACTTCTCGCAGGGCGCCATGGTGCTCTTCGCGGCGCTCACGCTCGTCGGCTTCATGGAGAAGGGCGTCCCGGTCGTCGCCGCGTTCGCGCTGACGATCGCGGCCATGACGATCCTGGCGATCGGGATCGAGCGGCTGGTGCTCCGGCCTCTCGTCAACCAGCCCCAGATCGTGCTGTTCATGGCCACCATCGGCCTGAGCTTCTTCCTCGACGGGTTCGGCGAGATGCTGTGGGGCGCCGACGTGAAGAAGCTCGACGTCGGCATCCCGGAGCAGTCGTTCCTCGTCGCCGGCGTCCTCGTGAACTCGCTCGAGCTCACCGCCGCGCTCGTCGCGGGCGTGCTCGTCGCGGTGCTCGCCGTCCTCTTCCAGTGGACGCGGATCGGGCGCGCCCTCCGCGCGGTCGCCGACGATCATCAAGCCGCGCTGTCGCTCGGCATCTCCCTGCGCTCGATCTGGGTGGTGGTGTGGGCGGTCGCGGGCCTCGTCGCGGTCGTCGCCGGGATCATGTGGGGGTCGAGGAGCGGCGTGCAGTTCAGCCTCTCCCTCATCGCGCTGAAGGCGCTGCCGGTCCTGATCCTCGGCGGGTTCACCTCGGTCCCCGGTGCCATCGCGGGCGGCCTCATCATCGGGGTCGGCGAGAAGGTCGCCGAGATCTACTGGGGGCCGCTCGTCGGCGGCGCGATCGAGAACTGGTTCGCCTACGCGCTGTCGCTGCCGATCGTCCTGTTCCGTCCGCAGGGCCTGTTCGGCGAGAAGATCATCGAGAGGGTGTGACGGCATGATCTACCGCGTCGCAGGACGCTTCAAGACGTCGTACGCCAGCGACCAGGCGATCTTCCCCATCTGGCAGGACCGACCGCGTGGTGGTGACCGCGGTGCTGGCGGCCTTCATCGCCCCACCGATCCTGGCGAACGATTACTGGCTGCAGGCGATCCTGATCCCGCTCCTCATCTACGCGCTCGCCGCCATCGGGCTCAACATCCTGACCGGCTACGCGGGCCAGCTCTCGCTCGGGACCGGCGGGTTCATGGCGGTCGGCGCCTACTCCGCCTTCAAGCTCACGACCGCCTTCCCGTCGGTGAACATCATCGTCGTGTTCCTGCTGTCCGGGCTGATCGCGGCCGCCGTCGGCCTCCTGTTCGGATTGCCGAGCCTCCGCATCAAGGGCTTCTACCTCGCGGTCGCGACGCTGGCGGCGCAGTTCTTCCTCACCTGGCTCTTCAACAAGGTCCCCTGGTTCGTCAATCACGCGTCCTCGGGGACGATCACGGCGCCCCCGCGCAGGTTCTTCGGCGTCATGATCACCGGACCGGAGGCGACCGCGCCGGTGCGCTACCTCGTCGCGCTCTCGCTCGTCGTGATCTTCGCGGTGCTCGCGAAGAACCTGGTCCGGGGGCGTGTCGGCCGATCCTGGATGGCGATCCGGGACCGGGACATCGCCGCGGAGATCATCGGCATCCGCCCGCTCAAGACCAAGATGCTCGCCTTCGGCATCAGCTCCTTCTACTGCGGGATCGCCGGCGCGGAGCTCGTGTTCCTCTATCTCGGCAGCGCCGAGACGCAGGCCTTCGACATCAGCCTGTCGTTCCTGATCCTGTTCATGATCATCATCGGCGGCCTCGGCAGCATCCTCGGGTCGTTCCTCGGCGCGGCGTTCATCGTGCTCACCCCCATCTTCCTGACCAATGCGCCGCGCATGCTGGGGCTGTCCTTCCCGGTCGATCTCCAGAAGCACGTCGAGATGATGGTCTTCGGCGGGCTCATCATCTTCTTCCTGATCGTCGAGCCGCACGGGCTGGCGCGGCTGTGGTCCATCGCCAAGCACAAGCTGCGGTTGTGGCCATTCCCCTACTGAGCCCGTCGGAGGGGCTGATCCTGCAAGGAGGGAACGCATGAAGCTCGGAACCGTCGTGGCTGGCATGCTCGCCGTCGTCGTCACCCTCGCACCCGCGGTGACCACCGCCGCGGAGAAGGCCATCTTCATCCCGTCGATGGCCTACCGGACCGGACCGTACGCGCCGAGCGGCATTCCCTGGGCCAATGGCTTCGCCGACTACTTCGCGCTCGTGAACGAGAAGTACGGCGGGATCAACGGCGTCAAGATCCTCTGGGAGGAGTGCGAGACCCAGTACAAGACCGATCTCGGCGTCGAGTGCTACGAGAAGCTGAAGAAGAGTGGCCCGAAGGGAGCGGTCGTCGCCAATCCGTGGAGCACGGGCATCACGTACCAGCTCATCCCAAAGGCGGCCGTGGACAAGGTCGTCGTGCACTCGATGGGCTACGGGATGACGGCCGCGGCCGACGGCCGCTGGTTCCCCTGGGTGTTCAACTTCCCGATGACCTACTGGAGCCAGGCCTCGGCGGTCGTGAAGTACATCGCCGAGCAGGAAGGCGGCCTCGACAAGCTCAAGGGCAAGAAGATCGCGCACGTGTATCACAACAGCCCGTACGGCCGCGAAGCGAACCCGACGCTCGAGACGCTCGCGGCGAAGCACGGCTTCGAGCTCATCACCCTCGCGGTGGACCACCCGGGGCAGGAGCAGAAGGCGACCTGGCTCCAGGTCCGCCGCGCGAATCCGGCCTGGGTCTACATCTCGGGCTGGGGCGTCATGAACCAGGTCGCCGTCAAGGAGGCCCTGGCCGTCGGCTATCCGATGAAGAAGGTCATCGGGAACTGGTGGACGGGCAGCGAAGCCGACCTCGTCCCCTCGGGCGCGTCGGCGAAGGGCTATCGCGCGACCACCTTCTACGTGCCGGGCGCCGGCTTCCCGGTCCACAAGGACATCCTCAAGCACGTGTACGACAAGGGGAAGGGCGCGGGGTCGCGCGAGCGCGTCGGCGAGGTCATGTACAACCGCGGCGTGATCAACGCGATGTACGACGTGGAGGCGATCCGCACCGCGATGGGCAAGTTCGGGAACGAATCGCTCACCGGTGAGCAGGTCCGCTGGGGCTTCGAGCATCTCGCGCTCACCGAGAAGCGGCTCGAGGAGGTCGGGATGAAGGGCTTCACGAAGCCCCTCACCGTCAGCTGCGCGAACCACGAGGGCGATGGGCAGCTCCTCATCCAGGAGTGGGACGGCGCGAAGTGGAAGGTCAGCTCCGACTGGATCGAGCCGATGCGCGACATCATCCGGCCGAAGCTCGAGGAGGCCGCGATCGAGGAGGCGAAGAAGCTCGGCTACTCGATGCGCGACTGCTCGAAGGAGTAGGGGGGACCCCGTGGCCGGCGACACGCGAACGCTGCTGTCCGTGAACAACATCGAGGTGGTCTACGACCACGTCATCCACGTGCTGAAGGGCGTGTCGCTGGCCGTCTCCGAGGGGGGCATCGTCGCCCTCCTCGGAGCGAACGGGGCCGGGAAGAGCACCACCCTCAAGGCGATCTCCGGGCTGCTCAAGACGGAGCGCGGAGAGGTGACCAAGGGGTCCATCGAGTGGCTCGGGAAGCCGACGCACCGCAAGGACGCGGCCGACATCGTGCGTCGCGGGATCGTCCAGGTCATCGAGGGGCGCCACGTCTTCGAGCACCTCACCGTCGAGGAGAACCTCCTGACCGGTGGGCACACGCGCCCGAGCGGCCGGGAGGTGAGGCGGGACCTCGAGCTCGTGTACGGGTACTTCCCCAGGCTCGCGGAGCGGCGCGGCGTCCGGGCGGGCTACGTCTCCGGCGGAGAGCAGCAGATGCTGGCCATCGGGCGGGCGCTGATGGTCCGTCCCAAGCTGATGCTCCTCGACGAGCCGTCGATGGGGCTCGCCCCGATCCTCGTCGCGGAGATCTTCGAGATCGTCCACCGGCTGAACCGCGACGAGAAGGTCTCGGTGCTCCTCGCGGAGCAGAACGCCGCCATCGCCCTCAAGTTCGCCCGCCACGCGTACGTGATGGAGAACGGCCGCGTGGTCCTCGACGGCGACGCGGCGACCATCAGCGCCAACGAGGACGTGAAGGAGTTCTACCTCGGCCTCACCGCGGTGGGGCAGCGCAGGAGCTATCGCGACGTCAAGCACTACAAGCGCCGGAAGCGCTGGCTCTCATGACATCCGAGCGAGGCCGAGCGCGCGGGAGCGCGAGGGATTCGATGACAAGGAGGGCGCACCCGTGATCTCGGTCCCCGCGCGGAGGCTCGCGACGTGCTTCAGCCTCAACGAGGCGCTCGAGGTCCTCGAGGTCGACTGGCGCGAGGTGGAGTTCGCCGCGGACGCCGACGTGGACGAGTTCTTCGACGCGTGCGACCGGGCGCTCGCCGCGTCGGGTCGCCGCTGGTACTTCCTCGTCGACTACACGGGGTGCAAGATCGCCCCCGGCGCGTGGGAACACTTCGCCGAGCGCGGCAAGCACACCAACATCACGTACGGTCTCGGCACGGTCCGCTACGGGGCCTCGCCGGACACCCGCGAGACGATCCGGGCGAGGGCGATGCTCGCGCAGTTCCGCGCCAACATGTTCGCGACGCGCGAGGAGGCGCTCGTCGCGCTCGGAGAGCTCAGGAACCGCCGCGAGGTGACGGGGGCGGCGCCGGCAGAGGCGCTCCTCCGCGTCCAGGACGTCTACGTGAGCTTCGGCGGGGTCAAGGCCGTGAACGGCGTCAGCTTCGACGTGCAGCACGGCGAGATCTTCTCGATCATCGGGCCGAACGGCGCCGGGAAGACGTCGATGGTGAACGTCATCAGCGGGTTCTGCCACCCGGACCAGGGGCGCATCCTCTTCCATGGAAAGGACCGCACGGAGCTGCGGTCGTACGAGGTGGCCGAGCTCGGCATCGCGCGGACGTTCCAGAACGTCGCGCTGTTCAAGGGCATGAGCGTGCTCGAGAACATCATGACGGGGCGGCAGCTCAAGATGACCGGCAGCTTCCTGCTCGACGCGCTGTACTGGGGGCCCTCCCTCGAGCAGGAGGTCGCGAACCGCGAGTTCGTCGAGAAGATCATCGACTTCCTCGAGATCCAGGGGATCAGGAAGCTGCCCACGAGCCGGCTGCCCTACGGGCAGCAGAAGCGGGTCGAGCTGGCCCGCGCCCTCGCCGCGGAGCCCAAGCTGCTGCTCCTCGACGAGCCGATGGCGGGCATGAACGTCGAGGAGAAGGAGGACATGGCCCGGTTCATCCTCGACATCAACGACGAGTGGGGCACGACGATCCTCCTCGTCGAGCACGACATGGGCGTGGTGATGGACATCTCGAGCAACGTGCTGGTGCTCGACCACGGGGTGAAGATCTCCGAGGGACGTCCGGCGGACGTCCGCGCCGACCCGACCGTGATCCGGGCGTATCTCGGCGCGCAGCAGTAAGACCGAGCCGACGCCGGCGGCCTGACGGCGGCCAGGGTCAGCGGGCGGGAGGTGCACGCGAGCTGCTTCGTGACGAAACCGGCCGATCTCGACGAGTCCCTGAGGCGCTGCCGCCCGGTTCGTCCAGGCGCCTCGATCTGTGGAGCCTCGAGACGTGCCGGCGGCGCATCATGCGCGTGTCACAGCGGTCGGAGCGGACCCGGAATGCCGAGCGAGAAACGACTCCCACCCCGCGCGGGCGGCCGAGCCGTGACGAGCGAGCGGGCGCACGCGGTGTTATACGAACGGCGCGCGCCGAAAGAGGCCGCTCCTCCAGCCGCCGTGAGCGACACGGCGGGATTCTCCGCGCCACCCCAGTTCGCCCCACGACGAGCCGTCGGCGCGCCCCCTGGGCGCGCGGGACGCGACGCGTGTGCGAACGCGTGGACGCCGATCGGAAAGACCATGGCGATGAAAGCTCGAGCCACGACGACACGGATGCGCCGCCGGAAGGCGATCGCGCTGGTGGCGCATGACAACAAGAAGGCCGACCTGCTCGAGTGGGCGCGCTACAATCGCGGCTCGCTCGAGCAGCACGATCTCTATGGCACCGGAACCACCGGCAAGATGGTCGCGGAGGCGCTCGGCGAGCTGAAGGTGAAGCGGCTCCTGTCGGGCCCGCTCGGAGGGGACCAGCAGATCGGCGCAATGATCGCCGCCGGCGAGCTGGACGCGCTCGTCTTCTTCTGGGACCCGCTCGAGCCGCAGCCGCACGATCCCGACGTGAAGGCGCTCCTGCGGATCGCGGTGCTCTACAACATCCCGACCGCGTGCAACCGGGCCAGCGCGGACTTCGTGATCTCGTCGCCGCTCATCCTCGAGGAGTACGAGCGCATCGTGCCAGCGCACCAGCAGGCGAGGCGGCCCCGCGCGGCGGAGTAGCCCGACCGAGCGACCGAGCCCACGTCCGGCCGTCCGGGTGGCGAGCCGAACCCTCCGGGAGGCTCTTCCCCTGCCCTCGCCCGGGGCGTACAAGGGGCGATGTCCGACGCGCGGAAGCAATCGCTGTACTTCCCGGAAGAGATGCTCCGGCAGATGCAGGAGGAGGCGATCCGGCAGGATCGGTCGCTGAGCTGGATCGTGCAGCGCGCCTGGCGGCTGGCGCGCGAGCGGATGTCGAAGATGCCCGGCAGCGGCGTCGCCGACCCGCCCGGGTCGTCGCCCGCCGAAGTCCCGTGAGCGGATTCGCCGCGGACGCTGGACTACCGGCGCGAGCCGGAGCCCTCGTGCGCGACGAAGTCGAGCCGCCGCGCCTCGTGCCGGCCCGCCGCGCGGGCCCGGCTCTCGGAGCAGAAGCTCGCGAATCGCTGGCCGTCGACCGTGACGACGTAGCGGTTCTTCTCGATCTGCTCGATGCCCACGACGTGGGTGCGGACGGAGAAGCTGGCGCGCGGCGGATTCATTCGGCTTTCATTGTAACCGGATCGAAACGAAGAAGCCCGGCCTCGAAAGACCGGGCTCCCCGTGCTTCAGGTGAAGCGGAGCTTAGACCGGGCGGACGTTCGCCGCCTGGAGGCCCTTCGGGCCCTTGGTCACGTCGAACTCCACCTTCTGGCCCTCGGCGAGGGTGCGGAACCCGTCGGCCTGGATGGCGGTGTGGTGGCAGAAGACGTCGTCGCCGCCGCCGTCCTGCGTGATGAAGCCGAAGCCCTTCGCATCGTTGAACCACTTCACGGTACCGGTAGCCATTACTGATGAACTCGTTTCTTTTGTCGTATTCGCGAACGGAAAAGCCGTTCGGTCCCCGCCCGAAGTCGGGATTGGGAGGCGACTGTCTACCCTGAATGAACGGTGAAGTCGAGGGCCCGGGCGAAATAGGTGCGCGCCTCAAGGGCGCGGCCGCCGAACGCCAGGCGCAACCGGGGCCTTCCGGGGAGCGGCCGCGGCCACGTCGATCGCCACGCCGACGACGCCTCCGACGGCTCGGTTCACGAGCCTGACCGTCGCGTACGTTCGCGCGATGACGGCCCGCTGGAGTGACCTCGCGAGCCGAGCGGGCGGCGCGAGCAGGGGCACCCGCTCCAGCAGATCGAACGCCCATCGACCGGCTTGCCCGTGAACTTCCTCGACCGCTCTCGAGCCGTGCTCGATCGCGTCCTGGATGAGGTCCTTCAGGCCTCGCCAGCGGTTCACGTCGCCCCCGCGCACCACGCCCTGATCTGTCGGTACACCTTCCGGTCGTGGGCGAGCCTGCGGTGGTGGACGCCGTGGAACAC
Organism: uncultured delta proteobacterium; assembly: GCA_963721145.1. Lineage (GTDB taxonomy): Bacteria > Myxococcota > Myxococcia > Myxococcales > Anaeromyxobacteraceae > Anaeromyxobacter. The sequence goes on from CAVRIC010000003.1 coordinate 1,151,388, forward strand.
CTTCACGTTGCCTTCTGCGAACCGGAGCGCGCGGTCCTCGTCACGGCAGCGCCCGGCGGCGCTCGGAACCCTCACGAGCGCGTCTCCGAACAGCTGGGTGAGGACGTGCCGCTCGCTCGCGGTCAGCGTCCCGACCAGCGCGTAGTGCGCGATCCCGGGGCGGAGCGGGATGGCGATCCCCGGAGGCGGCGCCCCCGCGTCGAGGCCCTCCCAGTGCTCCCGCACGATGCTCGCGTGACGGAGATCCTTGATGCCGCTGCTTCGTAGATCTGCGACGTCGGCCACGACCTTCACGTACGGGTTCCGGATGCGGCGCAGCACCCGGCCGACGGCGTTTCCGAGCTTCTCGAGCGGCGCGCCGAGGTGCGGCGAGCCGATGTAGAAGACGCGCGTCAGCCGCTCGACCCAGCGGTGCCGTGCCCGCACCGCGGCCTCGCACGCGCTCCGGGTGACGAGCCCGCCCATGCTGTGCCCGAGCACGACGATCTCGCGGACGCGGACCGGATGCTGATCCACGAGCGTCTCGAGGAGGTCGGCGAGTGCGTCGCCGTTCTCGGAGATGTGCAGACCGGTGTTGTAGCGGACGTGGAACGGAGTGAACGAGAGGTCCCTCTGGAGGAGCGTTCCGTAGGTCACCTCGCGCTTGCCCGGGAAGCGCCAGACCGCTTCGCTGTCGGCGAGACCGTGGACGAGGATGCAGACCTTGCCCGTCGCGCTGGGGTACGCCCGCGCGATCTCGCGCCGTTCGCAGGTGACCCGCTCGCCGCGCGCGTAGAAGCCCATGGCGATCTCGAGCCCGTTCGCGCGTTCGCGGAGGTAGTCGCCGACGATGCCGTTGAGCGCGCTGATCGTCCGGTCGAGCTTCCGGGACATCGCGGCGGCTCGTCTTGGGTCAGGCGATCGCGAGGCCGAGCAGCGCCCGCAGCTCGGGCTCGTACTGCGTCCCGACCGCGGGGAGGGCTTCCAGCATGGCCGCGCGCTTGGCCGCGGGCGCGCTGGTCGCGCTCCCCAGCGGCAGCTGGAGCGACATGCCGTTCTGGCGGTGACACACGCACGTCCATCCCCGGGGACCCGAGTGCAGCTCGACGCGCGGGAGCGTGAACTCGGCGGCTGCGTTCGTCCCGTCCAGGTTCACGGCCCACCCGTACGGCGTCTGGACCCAGGAGATCATGCTCCACGTATACGCCTTGCCGAGCCGGAGCGCCCGGCCCGTCCGGGCCGGGAAGACGGCCGCCCTGCAGCCTGGCGTCCAGCCGCGTGGGGCGCATCCGCACGGCGCGACTCCTCTCGCCGCCCGGGGGAACCGGTGCCCAGCGTGTCCCCATGGCGACCGTCATTCTCGTCATCGACGACGACCCGCTGCGACTCGCAACCCTCGGCGAAGCATTTACCACCGACGACATCACCTCGGTCATGGCTCGGACCGGCGAGGACGCGTTGCAGGAGATGCGACGCGGGATCGCGCCCGACGTGGTCGTCATCGACCTCGATATGCGAGACGGGTACGCCGTGCTGATCCGGCTGGAATGCGCGATCTCCGACACCGTCCCCGTGATCGCGCTCAGCTCGGAGCCGCGGCGCCTCCTCGAAGCAGGGATCGCGGACGCGGTCCTCATGAAGCCGTTCGAGGTCGGCCAGCTTCGCAGCTGCGTGCACCGAGCGTGCGAGGAGGCGCGCGCCGGGTGGTGACGCAGCGGGGGGACCGGCCCATGGGAGCGCTGGACTTCGGTCGATCACGCGGTGACGTGCTCGGTCACGCCCGCGGGGGTCTTCACGAGGGCGGGCTGGCCGCGGTCCGATCAGCCGTGTGTGGGGTGGAGGGGAAGCGCGCCCCCTCGCCGTCGATCGAGCGGCGGGGAGCCGCCACCGCGGCTGCATCATGGACCCTCTGGGTCATCGTCAGCCGCCCCACGACTGATTGCGGACGTTGGGATCCTCCTCGGCTCGAGGCGCGGTCTTCTTCTCGATCCGCTCCGACGTGGCGTTCTGCTTCTCGGTCGCCTCGGTGCGCCCGTGCTGCTCGCGCATGTGCATCGCGACCCGCTCGCAGCACGGCGGGAGCTTCTGCGCGTCGACGTCCTGGGCGGGCTCGTTCGCGAGCGAGGGCGTCGCGGTCACGACGGCGGCGGCAGCGAGGGCGGAGGACAGGATTCGGCTGAACATGATCGACCTTTCGAATGCCGGCGGGTTCATGGTGGAGCGCCCGAGGCCGGCGCGGCGTCCGATGTCCTGGAGTGCACGGCATGGGCCACTCGCCGACGGACACGGGGATCAACGATTGAGGCGCAATTGAGCAGGAGCGCACTGCATATTGCGCTCAGCTCGAATCACAGCGTGACGTGTTTCGTCACGAACGCCGTCAGCGCTTCTTGAAGTCGTCGGAGCGGATCCCGCGTTCTCAGCCCTCCTGTAGCTCACGCACTGAATCGCGCGCGGCTGAGGCGAACGCCGCCGGGGCCGCGGCGATCACGCCGATGGCGAGCGCTGCGCCGACGGTCACTCCGCCCAGCGTCCACGCTCGCGCGAGTGTGGCGGCGACGGCCACGTCCTGACCAGCCGCGAGCCCCGCGCCTCCGGCGGCGCCGAGCGCGGCGCCCGCGAACGCGACGATCGCGGACCGAAGGAGGAGGGCGCCGAGGACGGTCCATCGCGAGGCTCCGATGGCGATGAGCGTCGCGATCTCGCGGCGCCGCTCCGACGCATCGACATAGGCCGCGATGAGCAGGCACGTCGCCGCCACGGCCGCCATCACCGCGTAAGCGACCCCGCGGTGGCGCGAGAGCGACTCCTGCGCCTCGCGGTCCGCGACGTCGCCTCGGTCGCGTCGGATCACGGCGGCGCCGAGGGCCGCGCCAACGAGCCGCGCCCCGGCGTCGCGCGGCGAGACGCCGGCGCGAAGGAACAGCCTGAGCTCGTTCACGCCATCTACACGGGCGAGCGCCCGCACCGCATCGACCGTCATGACGAGCCCGATGTCCTCCGCGCTGCCGGCGGACGGCAGGACGCCGGCCACCCGGTACTCGCGCCCCCCGACGTCGACGGTCGGAACACCCGTGAGGCGCCGCCCGAGCTCGGACCCGAGGGCTACCGCTGTGGGATCCTGGTTGGCCTCCGACAGCAAGCCCGCCTCCATCCCGACGATGGGGACGCAATCCTCCGAGGTTGTCCGCCTGCGCGCCGTCGAGGGCGGCCACACTGTGATCGGACTGGTCACGCCTTGGCGGGGCAACGAGCGCCGCGGGGGCGCCGAGCGAGCGATCGAGCCGAACCGTTTCGGAACTCACAGCTCGGGTCGATGATGGGCATGGACATGGGCGGTATGTCTGGGATGAACGGGAGCACCAGCGTCGACGGCGAGATGATGCATGTTCGCAGGAGGTGGACCATGATGCTCGTTCTCACGTGTGCGCTCTGCGCAGCCGAGCCCGCGCTCCTCGCCGGTGATGCCCGGCCGGATCGCGTGGCGTTGCTCGATGAGCGCCTCTCGCTCCACCAGCCCGATGCGCGCCGACCCTCGGTCCCGGCCTCGGCCGCTCTCTTGCGAACCGCGGATTACGGCTCGGGCGGCGGCGACGACCACTCCGACCACATGGGCCCCATGTGGATCGTCATGGGCGCCATGATGGCCGTGATGATGGTGGGCATGGGCGTCTACCTCATGCGCCACGCAACCTCCGCTCAAACGCTCCATCCCGCGGCTTCGCCGTCGCCCGCGCAGATGGCCATACCAGTCTCTTCGCCGTCGGGCGGCGGAAACTGAGGCGGCTCACAGAGGCTTTGGATGACGTGCGAGAGCGGGCTGCCGAGCCGGACGGCAGCCTCTCTCTCGCAGCCAGCGATCACGCCCGAAAGTGAACGTCCCGTCGGACGCTCCTTTGACAGGCGCTGATCGTGCTGCCGCCACTCGTTCCCCTACGGAGCCGATCGTGGAGCTTCGAGGGGGCGATCAGCGAACGGAGGCCACCCTTCTCGAGCGCGTTCGGCGGAATGGGGCAGGGCGCTGCCAGGAATGCGCTGTGCGCCGCCGGCGTGGTCTCACTGTGACGTTGGCCATCACTCCCAAGAGGGCCCGCCTCGCGGCAAAGCCGTGCTGTAGTCTCGACGCCCATTCGTACAACATCTCGTTAACTCGAACGGAGGGCTCCATGTTCGCACGACGAATCACGCGTACCATCCTTCTCTCGGTGACGATGAGCGCAGCCGTCGTCGCTTTGGCCTTCTGCCCGCTCACCGTGCGTGCGGCGGAGGACGCGAAGCATCACGACCACACGGGCAAGACGCCCACGTCGATGGCCCAGCTCATGAAGATGGATCCCGAGGAATGCATGAAGATGATGGACAAGGAGCACAAGGGCCATGTGACGAAGAAGGAATTCATGAAGTTCCAGGAAGAGCTGTGGCAGAAGATGGACAAGAATCACGACGGTCGGGTGGACCGCGTCGAGTTCACGGACGCCGGATAGCCGTAAGGGTTCTGGAACCAGCTCCTTCTCACGTCGATCCGATCCCGCCAGCGACGATCCGCCCTCCGCCCGGAGGGCGGTATCGTTTCGCGCATCGTGAACGAAGCGGGGAGGTGCGGGCGCGGGGCTCGACGACAATCGGCAGGGGGACGCGATGAACGCCGGATGAAGTCCTCGTAGTGATCTCGCTGATAGAGCTTCACGAGCCGCGCGACCGAAGTGAATCCGATCGGGTCACAGCCAGTGCGGATGGCGTCTCTCCACCACGAGTAAGGGCAGCGAAGTCAGCCCGTTATCGCTAGCGATCGCGACGAGTAACCGGACTGATCACAGCGTGAGCACCACAGACAGTCTCGCCCGGCCCGCAGCGGTTGCTCGTCGCGGCGGCCGTTCATTCGAGCGACTCCTCCGGTTCCGGTGATGTCTCAACGGTGTCCGCGGGGCCTTCTGGCCTCGACGGTACGCTGGTTTGTCTGGTCGTCCTTCCGGGAAGCCGCCTTCTTCTGCTCCGTCGCTTCGTCCCTCGCCGCGCGCCCGTGCGTCCCCATCGCCATCTCCGCGCAGCACCGCTGGACGTCCCCGCACGCGTCCTTCGTGGGGGCTGCGGCGACGGCAGAGGGATCGTTTGCGAGGGCAGGAGTGGCGGGCACGATGGAGGCCGCAGCGATCGAGGAGAACAGGATTCGGCGGAACATGATGACCTCGCATGCCGGCGGATTGGTGGTGGAACGCCCGAGGCCGGCGCGGCGTCCGCGAAGAGAGATTGCACGGCGCGCGCCAGACCCCGTCTGCGAACCCTGCGGCAATTGCTGCGCAAAACGAAGTGGTACGCTTCGCGCATCCCGGTTTGACAGATCACACGGTGACGTGGTCGGTCACGGACGCTTCCTCTTCATGGTCATGCCGCCGCGGCAGCGCTGGACGATGTCCGCGCACACGACGTCGTTCGAGATGGGTGCTGCCGGGTCGGCGCCGCGTGGGGATTGCGGCGCCATAGAAGCAGCGCCCCATGCGGATTGCGGCTCGTTTGATCACACCGTGACGTCCTCAGTCACGACTGGACCCCCGAGAGCATCGTCCAAGAGGTCGGCTGCTGGCTCGCGCTGCCCCGCGCGAACCGCCTGTTCCACCGCCTGCGCGCCGAAATGCGTTTTCACTCACAGGCCGGCACGCCGTCTGCAGCGATGACGTCATCGGAAGGAGATACACGCCATGAAAGCACGATGGTTCGGAATCTTGACGATAGGCGCCTCGGTTCTTCTCGCCGAGGGTGCTGCCCGCGCGCTCGACACGGGGGGCCCGCCGCTTCGCGAGGAGAGGGAGCTCAGTGGGAAAGTCGTCAGGTCGGAAGCGAACACCCTGTACCTCGAGCACATGGGCGCGGTCGTTCCCGTGGAGGTCGGGCGCAAGACGAGGTTCTCCGGCATCCGGAGCGCCGATCAGCTCGCCGAAGGTCAGGAGGTGCGGGCGAACTTCACCGTGATGGACGATAGGAAGAACGTCGCCAACAGCATCTCCCTCGTCGCTCCTCCCACGAGGGGAGCCGTCGAGCCCGCGATCCCGACATTCACGGACCAGGGCTGATCTCGCTGGCTCAGCCTCGGCGGTTGTGCGGATCGGGAGTGCCAGACGGTCCAGGATCGTTGCCGATCCTGGGCCGTCTCTCGACCATCTGGCGGCGGCGGTTTCGTCCTCGCCGTCGAGGTTCGCTACTCTCGCACCTCAACCATGTCGAGCCGGTCGTCGGCAGCGATCGCGCCGCTCAGATCTTCCCGACGTCGTGAGCGAGCGCCGCGAGCCGCAGGAGCTCGAGCCGCGCCGTTGCGAGCCCGAGCGCAGAGCCGAGGGCCACGGCCACGCGGGCGACCCGCTCGCAGTGCGCTCCCGTTCCATCGTCCCGCTGGCGAAGAGTCGATGTCGTAGTGCGCGTGGAACTTCCGAGCGGTCGCGCGCAGCCCGTCGAGGTCAGCGGTCACGGTGCACCCCCGGATACCTCGCCGTGCATCGGCGAGGCCACTCAAGATGCTCGCGATGTGCGAGGGCGATGAACCGGATAACGTGACCGGTTCGGTCACAGTGTAGCCGCGCTCGCAGGCGACCGCGACCGCTCGCCGCGGAATTCGGGCCCGTTCGTCAGGCGTTTGGACGGCACGAGTCCTGCTATCACTCCCTCCCGAACCGCGTCCGCCCAGGCGAACGCACCACGACTGGAGACACCGAGATGAACAGCAAGTCCGTCCTCCTGCCCATCGCCGCCGCCCTCGCGTTTGCGGCCGCGCCGGCGCGGGCGCAGCACGACCACGGTTCCATGCACGGAGGCGCTCAGCACGGCCACGGCAGCGCGAGCGCCGCGCAGGGTATCGCAGAGGGAACCCTCGAGGACGGCGTTCGCACGCTGAACGTCAGCGTCACCGGCAACGGCTTCGAGCCCTCGAAGATCAAGGCGAACAAGGGCGAGAAGGTCCGGCTCGTCGTCACGCGCAAGACGAACAGCACGTGCGCGAAGGAGATCGTGATCAAGGACCACGGAATCAACCAGCCGCTGCCGCTCGATAAGGCGGTCGCCGTCGAGTTCACGCCTGCGAAGTCCGGTGAGATTCGATACGCCTGCGGGATGGACATGATCAGCGGCGTGGTCTTCGTCCCGTAATCGCCTCGATCATCACGCGGCCCGGCGTCCCAGGTCGGGACGCCGGGCCGTCGTGTCTGCGGTGGGGAGCGTCAGCGCTTCTTGAAGTCGTCGGAGCGGATTCCGAAGCGCTTGAGGAGGCGGTGGAGGCTCTCGCGCTCCATCCCGGCCCGCTGCGCCGCATGCGTCACGTTCCCCTCATGCTCCCGCAAGAGCACGCTCAGGTAGTCGCGCGACACCCGGTCCCGCGCCAGATCGACCGCTTCACGGTACGGCATCTTCGCCAGCACCTCGCCCGGGATCGCCCCCTCCTGAGTGCCCTTCACGTCGGGAGGGAGGTCACGCAGCTCGATCGCCGAGCCCTTCGCGACCGCGACTGCGCGCTCGACGGCGTTCTCGAGCTCGCGGACGTTGCCGGGCCAGGGATACCCGGTGAGCGCCCGGAGCGCATCTGGCTCGAGCTTCGAAAGGTCCTTCCGGAGGGCGCTCGCGTGCTTCTCGAGGAAGTGTGTCGCGAGGAGCGGGATGTCCTCTCGCCTGTCGCGGAGCGCCGGCAGCAGGATCGGGAAGACGTTCAGACGGTAGAAGAGGTCCTCGCGAAACCGCCCCGCCGCGGTCTCCGCCTTGAGATCGCGGTGCGTCGCCGCGATCACGCGCACGTCCACCTTCTCAGCGCGGTTGTCGCCGACCCGGCGCACCTCCTTCTCCTGAAGGACGCGGTTGAGCTTCACCTGGACGGGCAGCGGCAGCTCGCCGATCTCGTCGAGGAAGATCGTTCCGCCCTCCGCCTCCTCGAACAGCCCGGGCTTCGCCCCGACCGCTCCGGTGAATGACCCCTTCGCGTGGCCGAACAGCTCGCTCTCGACGAGCTCTGACGGCAGTGCACCGCAGTTCACCGGCACGAAGCGGCGCTCCTTGCGCCCGCTATGGTAGTGGATCGCGCGCGCCGCGAGCTCCTTTCCCGTACCGGTCTCACCATTCAGAAGGACCGTGATCTCGAGCTTAGAGGCCTGCTCGAGCAGCTGGTACACGTCCTTCATCGGAGGGCTCTTGCCCACCAGATTGTGGAACGAGTACACGCCCTCGAGCTCGCGCCGGAGCGTCTGCGTCTGCGCCCGGAGCCGCTTGCGCTCGAGCGCGCGCGCGATGACCAGCGACGCGTCGTCCGGATCGAACGGCTTCTGCAGGTAGTCGTAAGCGCCCTGCTTCATCGCGGAAACCGCGTCCTGAACGATCGCGTACGCGGTCATCATGATGACCTCGGTGTCGGGTGCCCTCGCCTTCGCGGCGCGGAGCACCTCGAACCCGTCCGCCCCCGGCATGCGGAGATCGGTGACGATGACGTCGAACTCCTGTCCACCGATGAGCGAGATCGCCCGGCCTCCGTCGGCGGCGGTCGTGACCTCGTAGGTGTCGCCCAGGATGCGCGCAAAGAGATTGAGGATGTTCTCCTTGTCATCGACGACCAGGATGCGTGCGCGATCCATCAGACCCTCCCCGGCGGAACCGCCGGCAGTCGAACCATGAACTGTGCGCCGCCGGCGGGCAGCGACTCCGCATCGATCTCTCCCCCGTGCGCGTGAACGATGCCCTGCGACACGGCGAGGCCGAGCCCGGTGCCGGTATCCTTCGTCGTGAAGAACGGCTCGAAGAGTTTCGCGCGCGCGTCGCGGGAGAGGCCCGGCCCGGAGTCGCGCACCGCGATCCGGGCGCCACCGGAGGACGCGTCGATCCGCACCTCGACCCGACCGCCGCTGCCCGCCGCCTCCGCCGCGTTCTTCACGAGGTTCACCACCACCTGCCGGAGCTTCTGCGGATGACCCTCGACGCTCGCGTCGCCGGACACGAGCACCTCGACCTTCTCCAGGAGACGCGTCTCTCGGAGGCGGACGATGGCGTCATTGCAGAGACCGCGGAGCTCCACCTTCTCCGGCTCGACGCTGAGCGGCCTCGAGAGATCGAGCAGTCCGTCCACGATGAGCTTCGCGCGGAGCGTCTCGTCCTCGATCACGCGGAGGTCGTCTGCGACCGCGCCATCCGACTTTCGCCGGAGCAACCGGGCATATCCGAGGATGACCGCGAGCGGGTTGTTGATCTCGTGAGCGACGCCCGCGGCGAGACGGCCGATGCCCGCGAGCTTCTCGCTCTGGACCAGCTTCTCCTGGTGGTGCTTGATTGCCGAGGTCATGACGTTGAACTGGCGGGCCAGCGCCCCGAACTCGTCCGGCGCGTCGATGTCGATGCGGGTGTCGAGATCTCCGCGGGCGAGACGGGCAGCTCCCGCCTGGAGCCTCGCGACGGGACCTGCGACCGAGCGGAGCACGTACGCGCCCACGACGACGGCGAGGAGGGGCGCGAACAGCACGAAGAAGACGGTCCACCGATACGCCAGGGTCTGGAGCGCGGCGACGTCGCGCTGGAAGTCGCCGATCGACGCCTCGAAGCGAGCGGCGAGCCGGTCGGCGCGTTCCTGGATGGTGCTCACGACGAGCTGGGCACGCGCGTGCTCGGCCTGCACGTCCTCGACGTCATGCTTCAGGACTGCGGGGACGATCCGGCCCCGGAAGATGCGGTCGAGGTCAAGCGTTGCGCGCTCGATGTCCGCGACCCACGCCCGCTCGTCGGGGCGCACGGCGTGCTTGCGAACGAGCTCCGTGAGGTCCGTCACGTGGCGCTCCGCGTCCGCGTAGAACCGAAGGTGGCTCTCGTTCCCCAGGATGATCGTGTGGGCCTGGTGCGCGTACTGGTCCCGCACGGCACTCGCGAGCTCCAGCGCCAACCGCACGCCTTCCTCCCGGTCCTTCATCTGGAGCAGGCCATCGTGGATCTGCCGGACGTGCGCGAGCGTCAGGTACGACGCGACCGCGAAGGTCGAGACGAGAAGCGCGAAGGCGATGAAGAGCCGTTTGGCGGTGCCGAAGGATGTTCGCATCTCGCCACGACCAGTTAGCAACGCGCGCGCCACCGCAATGAGGCGCGTTTACGGCCAGTTCCGTGGCACTGGTCCCGCGGCGTGACCTCCCCCGTTACACCGGACTGGAGGGCGCGACGGGCCGAACTCCCGGAGCCGGATTCTCCTCAAGCGCACCCGCAGAAACAGCGCCCCGCGCTTCCCAGACGCGCAACCGCGGGGCGTGATCCTGCCGGTTACGGTGTACCTCCTCTCGCTGGAACGCGCGGGGTCCCGCTGCCTCGATCGTTTGCCCGATCGGCGCGTTTCGCCGGATTCCGCGACATCACACGCCTGCTCCGACCTGGCACGATGGGTGCTAAGGGGGGCGACTGCCCATGCGCGCTCAGCGGACCTCGACGGACAGCATGCGATTCCACTTGGCAGCGATGGCCGTCCTCCTTCTCGCCGCACCCATTGGTCGGACGGGCGCCGAGGCGGGAGCTGCCCCGGCCGCGGTGCTCCCCGCGGACCCGGTGCTGGCGGATCTGATTGCGCAGAGCATCGCCGCCCGGCCTGAGTTCCGCGAGGCGGAGGCGAACGCCCGGGCTGAGCGCGAACGGATCCCGCAGGCTGGCGCGCTGCCCGACCCCGTGCTTTCGCTCGGGATCCAGAACGACGGGTTCAAGGAGATCCAGGTCGGAAAGATGGAGACGAGCTTCTACCAGGTGATGCTGAGCCAGGGGCTGCCATGGCCGGGCAAGCGCGGCCTGCGCAGCGACGTGGCGCGCCTCTCGGCGGATGCCGCCGGTGCTGCCCTAGAACGCGCGCGGCTCACGACGGAAGCCGACGTGCGTCGTGCGTACGTCGATCTCCTGCTCGCGCGAGATCGACTCGACCTCCTGAAGCGGCTCGAGGACATCTGGCAGTCGTCCGCGGGCATCGCACGGGCGCGCTACGAGGCCGGCGAAGGCGCACAGTCCGACGTGCTCCGGGCGCAGCTCGAGCTCAATCGGCTGCGGCAGCGTCGTTGGGGGCTCGAGGCGCAGGAGAAGACGGCCGTCCAGACACTCAATCGCCTGCGGGCCCGCCCTGCCGACGAACGGATTACCACCTCCGCGACCGTGCGTGACCTCGCAACCCCCGAGCTCCTCACAGCGGGTGCCGCGCTCGAAGACGCGCTCGCGCGGAGCCCGGAGCTGGCCCAGGTGCGCTTCGGGGCCGCTCGAGCGGAGAAGGCCGCCGACCTCTCTCGGCGGGAGCGCTTCCCGGACCTCAGCGTCAACGCGGGAATCATGCCGCGCGGGCAGCTCGATCCGATGTGGCTGGCAGGCATTTCCGTCGGCCTCCCGGTGTGGTCATACCGCAAGCAGAACCGGGCGGTCGCCGAGAACCAGGCGCGGGCCGAGGCCGGCGCGCGCGGCGCCGAGGCGATCGAGCAGATCCTGCGGCTTCGCGTCTCCGAGCGCCGCACCGTATACGAGGCGCTCCTCGAGACGATCCAGCTGTTCCGCGAGGGCCTGCTGGTTCAGTCTCGAGCAACCGCCGACAGCACCCTCGCGCAGTACCGCGTCGGGCGGGTCACGTTCGCGTCCGTGCTCGAGGCGAACGCCGGCTACGTCAACGACGAGGACAGCTTCCTTGCGGCAGTCGCCGACGCGCTGCGGGTTGCGATCGCCGCGGCGGAGGTGAGCCTCGAGCCGGTCGGTGTCGCAGGCGCCGGCGGCGGAATGGCAAAGGGCGGAATGCCGGGCGCAGGCGCGACGGGCGGGGGGGCCGCAGGGATGACGAGCGCCACGCCTTCGCGCGCGGCGGAGGCGTCGCCCTCCGGACCCGGGACTTCTGGAATGTGACACAGGAGAACGCATGAACACCGAGATCCGCAGCCCGAGGTTATCCTCCACCCGCCGGTTCGGCGCGCCAGCCTTCGCGCTCGCGATCGTCGCGACCGCGATCGTCGCAGGCGGCGGAAGCTGGCTCGTCGCGAGGCGGGGCGGCGACGGCCATGACCACGCCGGCGCGGCCGCGGAGGCGAAGGAGCAGTGGCAGTGCCCGATGCACCCGAGCATCGTCCAGGACCACCCCGGCGACTGCCCGATCTGCGGCATGAAGCTCGTGAAGGTGGCGAGCGCAGCCGGCGTGGAAGCGCAGCAGAAGCCGGCCTCGGCGAGCGCGCAGAAGGAGCAGTGGCAGTGCCCGATGCACCCGAGCATCGTCCAGGATCACCCGGGCGACTGCCCGATCTGCGGCATGAAGCTGGTGAAGGTGGAGGGCACCGGCGGGAGCACGGCCACCGATCCCGGGATGCCCGCCCCCGAGGGTCTCTCCGGCGTGACCATCGACGCCGCGCGCCAGCAGCTCATCGGCCTCAAGGTGGTCCACGCCGAGATCGGCGCGGTCGGCGGCTCGTGGCGCACGAGCGGCCGCGTCGCCGTGGACGAGACGCGCGTACACCACGTGAACGTGAAGTTCTTGGGGTTCATGGAGCACGTCCACGCGAACTTCGTCGGTCGTCCGGTCAAGGCGGGTGAGCCGCTGTTCTCGATCTACAGCCCGGAGCTCCTTGCGGCGCAGCAGGAGCTCCTCCTTGCGCTCGACACCCGGAAGCGGCTCGCGGCGTCCGGGGCCAGGGGCGGAGACGGCGACGCCCTGGTCGCGGCGGCTCGGCGGAAGCTCGAGCTGTGGGACGTCCCTCGGTCGGAGATCGAGCGGCTGGAGCGCACCGGCGAGCCGATGCGAGCCATCACGTTCTACTCGCCCGCGACCGGCGTCGTGACGAAGAAGGACGTCGTCCCGGGGATGCGGGTGAACGCCGGCGACATGCCGTTCGAGATCGTGGATCTCTCGCGCGTGTGGGTCCTCGCCGACGCGTACGAGACCGATCTTGCTCAGGTGAAGGTCGGGATGGCGGCGACGCTCAGCCTCAAGGCCTTCCCGAACCGCACCTTCACGGGGCGGGTCGCGTTCATCGATCCCCTCCTCGATCCCAAGACCCGCACGGCGAAGGTCCGCGTCGAGTTCCCGAACTCGACGGGCGAGCTCAAGCCGGAGATGTTCGGCGAGGTCGTGTTCCAGGGCAGGAGCCGCGAGGGCGTACGGATCCCCACGGATGCAGTCATCCACTCCGGGACGAAGAGCGTCGTGTTCGTCGCGGCCGGCGCCGGGAAGTTCCTGCCCCGTGAGGTGAAGCTCGGCGAGACGGGAGCCGACAACGTCGAGGTGGTCTCGGGGCTCGAGAATGGTGACGGAGTCGTGACCCGAGCGAACTTCCTCGTCGATTCGGAGTCCCGCCTGCGCGCCTCGCTCGCCGCGCTCTCGTCGTCGGGCTCGCCAGCCCCCGCCCCACCCGCGGGTGCGCCACCAGCGAAGAGCGAGGCGCCCGCCGCGGACCCGCACGCAGGCCACGGACGGTAGAGCGACCATGATCAAGCGAATCATCCGCTTCTCGGCCGAGAACAAGCACCTCGTCATCGCGGCGACGATCGTCACGCTCGTCGCGTCCGCGTGGGCGATGCGGAACATCCCGCTCGACGCGCTGCCGGACCTCTCCGACACGCAGGTGATCGTCTACTCGCGCTGGGACCGGAGCCCGGACATCATCGAGGACCAGGTCACCTATCCCATCACCACCGCGCTCCTCGGCGCGCCCAAGGTGAAGGCGATCCGCGGCTTCTCGGACTTCGGGTTCAGCTACGTCTACGTGATCTTCGAGGACGGGACGGACCTGTACTGGGCGCGCACGCGCGTCCTCGAGTACCTGTCCAAGATCACCCAGCAGCTCCCGCCCGAGGTGAAGGTGGAGCTCGGGCCGGACGCGACGAGCGTGGGATGGGTGTTCCAGTACGCGCTCGTGGACCGGACCGGCCAGCACTCGTCCGACGAGCTGCGCTCCTTCCAGGACTGGAACCTCCGTTACGCGATCCAGAGCGTCCCCGGCGTCGCCGAGGTGGCGACCGTCGGCGGCCAGGTGCGGCAGTACCAGATCACGGTCAACCCGAACGCCCTCGCCAATTTCAAGATCCCGCTCGACGCGGTGATCAACGCCGTCCGGAAGGGCAACAACGATGTCGGCGGCCGCCTCGTCGAGCTCAGCGGCCGCGAGTACATGGTCCGCGGCCGCGGCTACGTGAAGAAGATCTCGGATCTCGAGAACCTGGTGCTTAGATCCGAGGGCGGCACGCCGGTGCTGGTGAAGGACGTCGCCACCGTCGCGCTCGGACCCGAGCTCCGGCGCGGTATCGCGGACTTCGACGGCGAGGGAGACGTCGTCGGGGGCATCGTCGTGATGCGCTCCGGCGAGAACGCGCTCAACGTCATCAACCGCGTCAAGACGAGGCTCGAGGACCTGAAGCCCTCGCTGCCCAAGGGCGTCGAGGTCGTGACGACCTACGATCGCTCCGAGCTGATCGACCACGCCATCGATACCGTGAAGTCGAAGCTCGTCGAGGAGATCATCGTCGTCTCGATCATCATCCTCATCTTCCTGTGGCACGTCCCGTCCGCCATCATCCCGATCGTCACGATCCCGGTGTCCGTCGCGCTCGCGTTCATCCCCATGTACTTCATGGGCCTCAACGCGAACCTCATGTCGCTCGCCGGCATCGCCATCTCGATCGGCGTGCTCGTGGACGGCGCGATCGTGGAAGTCGAGAACGCCTACAACAAGATCCACCACTGGGTGAAGGACGGGAAGAAGGGCGACTTCCACGCCGTCCGGCTGGAGGCGCTCCTCGAGGTCGGACCGGGCGTGTTCTTCTCGCTGCTCGTCATCGCCGTCGCGTTCATGCCGGTGTTCACGCTCGTCGATCAGGAAGGGCGGCTGTTCCGTCCTCTCGCCTTCTCGAAGAACCTCGCCATGGCGATCGCGGCGTTCCTCGCCATCACCCTCGATCCGGCGATGCGGATGATGTTCGCGCGGATAGACGACTTCCGGTTCAAGCCTCGGTGGCTCGCGTCGCTGGCGAACCATGCGCTCGTCGGGAAGTACTACTCGGAGGACTCGCACCCGATCTCGAAGCTCCTCCACCGGATCTACGAGCGGCCGTGCCGATTCGTGCTCCGCCACCCGAGAGCGACCATCGCGGCGAGCATCGCGCTCGTCCTCACGACGATCCCTGTCTTCCTGTCGCTTGGCTCCGAGTTCATGCCGCCGCTGCGCGAGGGCACGATCCTCTACATGCCTTCCGCGGTCGAGCCAGGCATGTCGGTCGCCGAGGCCCAGAAGGCTCTCCAGGTCCAGGACAAGATCCTGAAGACCTTCCCCGAGGTGGAGCGCGTGTTCGGCAAGGCCGGTCGCGCCAACACCTCCACCGACCCGGCGCCGTTCACGATGATGGAGACCACCATCATCCTGAAGCCCGACTCCGAGTGGCGCGAGAAGCCGCGCTGGTATTCGTCGTGGGCGCCCGATCGGCTGAAGGGTGTGCTCCGACCGTTCTGGCGCGATCGCATCTCGCAGGAAGACCTCGAGAACGAGATGAACGCGAAGCTGCAGCTCCCCGGCATCTCGAACGCCTGGACCATGCCGATCAAGGGACGTCTCGACATGCTGTCGACGGGCATCCGCACGCCCATCGGCATCAAGGTGAGCGGCGCCGATCTCGCCACCATCGAGCGTGTCGCCAGGGAGACGGAGGCGGTGATCAAGAAGGTCCCCGGAACGCGCAGCGTGTACGCCGAGCGCGTGGCGGGCGGCTACTTCCTCGACTTCGTCCTGAAGCGCGAGCAGCTCGCCCGCTACGGCCTCTCCGTGGACGACGCGAACATGATGGTCATGACCGCGGTCGGCGGGGACAACCAGACGACGACCGTCGAGGGACGCGAGCGCTACGGCGTCAACGTCCGCTACGCGCGCGACTACCGCGAGGACGTCTCGGCGCTCCGGCGCGTCCTCCTGCCGCTCCCCGGCGGCCAGGGACAGATCCCGATGGAGGAGATCGCGGACGTGGTGCTCGCGCAGGGCCCGTCGATGATCCGGGACGAGAACGGCCTGCTCGCAGGGTACGTGTACGTGGATTTCGACACGTCCAAGATCGACGTCGGGAGCTACGTCACCGAGGCGAAGAAGGCGGTCGCGTCCGGCATCCAGCTCCCCACCGGCTACAACATGGCCTGGAGCGGTCAGTACGAGAACATGCTGCGCGTGAAGGAGCGGCTGAAGCTCATCATCCCGCTCACGCTCGTCCTCATCTTCGGCCTGCTGTACATGAACACGAAGTCGTCCTTCAAGGCGGCGCTCGTGATGGCGGCGGTGCCCTTCTCGGCGGTGGGCGCCGTGTGGCTCCTGTGGGCCCTCGGGTACAACTCCTCGATCGCGGTCTGGGTGGGGATGATCGCGCTCATGGGGCTCGACGCCGAGACCGGCGTGTTCATGCTCCTCTTCCTCGACCTCTCGCACGACGAGTTCAGGGCGAAGGGCATGCTCCGCACGCGGCGAGATCTCGTCGAGGCCATCGTCCACGGCGCGGTGAAGCGCGTGCGCCCGAAGGCGATGACGGTGTTCGCGGCGATGCTCGGCCTCCTCCCCATCATGTGGTCCGTCGGGACCGGCGCCGATCTCATGAAGCGCATCGCGGCGCCGATGATCGGCGGCCTCGTGACGTCCTTCCTGATGGAGCTGCTCGTCTACCCCGCCGTCTACCTCCTCTGGAAGAAGAAGGAAGTGAGCGACGAGGACACGGTCACGGCGGCGATCGCCGCGTAGCGTCTGCGGGTCCGGGCGGGGTGCCCGGGTAGGCCGCACCCGATCGCTCGCGCGGGGCCGGGTGCGGCGTTCTTCCAGGACTCGGAGGGACGGAAGTGGACGACCACCAGCCGCCCAGCACCAGCGTCTCATCGATGCTCCCTCTCAGCGGTCACGTTCGCTAACCGGCGGGCTCGCGCAAGGTGTCCCCGGCGCACCGGCCAACCGTGACCGATGTCATCACACCACAGCTATGTTGCAGGTTCGCGGTCGAGTGATCCGGTGCGAGGTGCAGGTCAGCGCGGCGGATGGGCCGCGGTCATCGGGCATCGCGACATCCTTGCGCGTGCCCCGGTCACGACCCGCTGCGGCACGCCACGTGCTTGTGGAGTGCCACCCGCAAGGAGACCCCCATGAAGCTCGCCCCGTTCTTCTTCTCCACCGCCGTCGCGGTGCTTCCCGCGCTCGCTTTGGCGCAGCACTCCCACGGCGGCGGACGGCCCGATTCGCCCCCGACGCTCCAGAAGCACGAACATCCCTCCCCGCCCGCTGCCCCGCGCGGTCTCCGACCGCCCGGTAGCGCGAGAGAGATCGAGGTGCTCGTCGTCTCCTATGGCTTCTCGCCGAGCGAGATTCGCGCGGATCAAGGCGAGGAGATCGTGCTCCGGATTCGGCGGAGCGCGGAGTCACGCTGCACGAGCGGCCTCACGATCCCAGAGCGGCACGTGGACGTACAGCTTCCGCTCAATGAGACCGTTCCGGTCACACTGAGACTGGATCGAGCTGAGACGATCGAGCTCCAGTGCGCCAAGGAAGACGTCCGGGCATCGATCGTCGTCACGCCGCGATGACAGAACAAACCGTTCGAGCGCCCGTGCCACGGCGCGATGAGACCGGCAAAGGTCGTGCATGTCGAGATCGAAGGGACGGTGGCTCGCAATGACGAACGCGCAGAAGCGATCCAACGCGGCCCCGTAACAGAACCGTCCGCGTGTCCAGGTGATCGAGCTCGAGCGCCTGCACCACGCCGGGAGCGCTGCCATGCCTGCCAAGTACCGAAAGGTCACCGCAATCGTACGCGTCGATCGCCTCGTGCACGTGGAGAAGGCACTCCAGGATCTCCACGTGAGCGGTGTCTCCGTGTCCCAGGTGAAAGGGTACGGCGAGTACGCCGACTTCTTTGCCCACGACTGGATGTCGCCTTACGCTCGCGTCGAGATCTTCACGAGCGAGGAACACGCGGAGCGCATCACCGGCGCGGTTTTGCGCGCCGCGAGCACCGGGACCCGCGGAGACGGGATCGTCGCGGTGGAAGCGGTCGAGACGGTGCTGCGCATCCGCAGCAGCTCGCCCGTACCGCCGGACGAGATCTGATGCTCGTCGACTCGACGCCGCACGTCACCAGGGCGAAACGGACGCATCTCCCCACGTTCCGCCGTTTCGCACGAACGTGTCCCGGCAGCTCACGGAGCAGAAGTAGATCGTCCGCCCACCCCGATCGACCGTGGCAGCGGCTCTGCGCGGGTTCACGACCATGTCGCAGACGGGGTCGAGCCGCAGCACGACCTCACGTCCGGCGCGTGGATCGCGCGAGGACGGCTGTGCCACGATAGCGGAGCGCAGCGCCGGCAGAGCCGCCACCATCGCCCGCCGCCCTGCCGCCACCGCCTCGTCCACCCGGTGGAGCTCCCGAAGCCCGAAGTCGCCCATGTCCACTCGAACCAGCACCTCGGGACCGACCATCGCGGCCGCGAGAGTGCTCTGTCGGTCGAGCGCGATCTCCGCTGCACGGACCAGGATCTCGAAGCTGGAGCGCGCGGTGAGCGGGTTTGGAAACAGGTGGCCGAGCCTCCACCCTGCACGCGCGAGCCAAGGCAGCCGTCGCGCCCGGGGCGCCCCGACGTCGACCGCGACAACGACGTCGGGATCCGCCATCGACGCGACGTCGACGGGGAGCACGCTGACGAGCCCCCCGTCGACGAGCCAGCGGCCGCCGATCTCCACGGGCGGGAGGACCGCGGGTACCGCACACGTGGCGCGGATCGCAGGCAACACCGGTCCGTCGTGGAGCACCACCCGGCGCCCGCTCTCGAGATCCACTGCGACGACTGCCAGCCGGCGCTTCAGCGCCTCGAAGCGCTTGGACTCGAGCACGGGCAGCGCGGGGCGGAAGATGCGCTCCCATTCGATGAGGCCCCCCGGAATGAACCAGGACGGGAATCGGAACCCGTGCGCAAGTGCCCGGACCTCCGGCGCCCGCAGCCCCGCAGCCACGAGCGCCGCAACGAGACCGCCCATGCTGCTGCCGACCAGGAGATCGATCTGTACCTCCTCCTCCTCGAGGATCTCGAGCGCCCCGATGTGTGCGAGCCCTCGCGCGGCGCCCCCGCCCAGGACCAGCGCAACCCGTGGCCTGCTCATGGCGCCCTCCTGTGCTGGAGGACAGCATCGAGCATGCCGATCAGCGCGCGCGGTCCCCTACGGTCGCGGTCGTCCTCGAGGTGTTCCAGAGCGAGCCTGATCGCTGGGCGGGGATCATGCGATCCACGATCGCGCTCAACGCATCTTTCTTCAACGCGCACCGGATGCTCCTCGAGTACGCGACGACGGCCTACCTGGAATGAAAGGCGGGGGACCCCCGGTCGGGATCCGGCCCAGGCACCCCGTTCTAGCATCCCTGATGCACTGAGGACGGGTCGGCACGTCGGGACGTCGCCCGCGAAGCAGAGCGCGCTCGGCCGATGCGAGCGCGACGCGGGAAGGAAGCGGCCATGAAGCGGAGTGCGTTCGTCATCATCGTCGCAGTCGTGAGCGTAGCCGCGGGGTTGGGCGCCGGTGCGCTGCTGTTCCGGGCGCCGAGCCGCGCGCCCACCGAGCCTTCGGCGGGCGAGCGCAAGGCCCTCTACTACCGCGACCCCATGAACCCGTCCCGCACGTCGCCAGTCCCGCGGAAGGACGAGATGGGCATGGACTATGTGCCGGTCTACGAGGGCGGCGACCAGGGAGGAGCTCCTGCGCCAGGCGGCGTGTACGTCGATCCGCGCATGGCCCAGAGCTCCGGCGTGCGCGTCGAGGAGGTGCGCGTCCGGCGGATGAGCAAGGTGATCCGGACCGTCGGGCACGTGACCTACGACGAGCGCCGGCTCCACGACCTGAACGCCAAGGTCCAGGGGTGGATCGACAAGCTGTACGTCGACTACGCCGGGAAGCCGGTGCGCAGGGGCGACCCGCTCATGGCCATCTACAGCCCGGTCCTGTTCTCGACGCAGCAGGACTACCTGCTCGCGCTGCGTCACCGGAACGCGCTCCCGCCCGACAGCCCGCTCCGCGCGGAGGCGGACGCGCTCGTCGATGCCGCCCGGCAGCGGCTGCTCTACTTCGACATCTCGGACAGCGACATCGGGAAGCTGAGACGCCGCGGAGCCCCCACGAAGACGCTGACGGTCCACTCGCCCGTCGATGGGTACGTGGTGGAGAAATCGGTCGTTCAGGGCGCGCAGGTCACGCCGGGGATGCCGCTCTTCAAGATTGCCAACCTCTCGAACGTCTGGGTGCTCGCCGACGTCTACGAGTACGAGCTTCCGTGGGTTGCCACGGGGCAGCGGGCGACGGTGGAGCTGCCGTACGCGCCTGGCACGACGCTCGAGGGACGCGTCACCTACGTCTATCCGACCCTCGCGGGGGAAACCCGCACCGTGAAGGTGCGAATCGAGGTGCGCAACCCTGGCGGCCGGGTCCAGCTCAAGCCCGACATGTACGCGACGGTGACCATCCGATCGCCCGTCGTGCGCGAGACCGTGGCCGTCCCGGAGCAGGCGGTCCTCCGGACGGGCGAGCGCAGCGTCGGGATCGTCGCGCTCGGCGGCGGTTGGTTCGAGCCCCGCGACCTGAAGCTCGGCGTCACGGCGGACGGCTACGTCGAGGTGCTCGCTGGCCTCGCCGCCGGAGAACAGCTCGTCACCTCCTCCCAGTTCCTCATCGACTCGGAGAGCAACCTGCGAAGCGCCGTGGCGGGGATGGGCGGGCACGCTGGAGGGCAGGACGATCGCACGGAGTCACCGCCGGGAACGGGCGCCACACCCGGTCCGGAGCAAGGCGCCGATCGCGCAAGGCGGGGCGGCGAGGCGCGCAGGCCGCCGGAGCGCAGGACGGAGCACGACGTGCACGAGCCCAGGTAGGCGCTCGAGGCGGCGCTTGCGGGGAGGCGACCGGGAGGCGGGCATGCTGGAGAAGATCATCGAGGGATCCGTCCGGAACAGGTTCCTCGTCCTGCTCGTCACCGCGTTCCTCGCCGGCTGGGGCGTCTATTCGCTCATCAACACGCCGGTCGACGCGATCCCGGATCTCTCGGACGTGCAGGTGATCGTCTACACCGAGTATCCGGGGCAATCGCCGCGCATCGTCGAGGACCAGGTCACCTACCCGCTCACCACGGCGATGGTCTCCGTGCCCGGGGTCCAAGGTGGTGCGCGGCTACTCGTTCTTCGGGTACTCGCTCGTCTACGTCATCTTCGAGGACGGGACCGACATCTACTGGGCGCGGAGCCGCGTCCTCGAGTACCTGAACTACGCGCAGAAGCGGCTGCCGTCCGGGATCGTGCCCGCGCTCGGCCCCGACGCGACCGGCGTCGGCTGGGTCTTCGAGTACACCGTCACGTCCGACCAGCGCTCGCTCGCGGAGCTGCGCTCGCTCCAGGACTGGTATCTCCGGTACGGCCTCGCGTCGGTCCCCGGCGTCGCCGAGGTCGCGAGCATCGGCGGGTTCGTGAAGCAGTACCAGGTGACGGTCGACCCCGACGAAGCTCCTCGCCTACGGCATCCCGATCTCACGATGGTCGAGATGGCGATCCGCCGCTCCAACAACGACGTCGGCGGCGAGGTCATCGAGCTCGGCGAGAAGGAGTTCATGGTCCGCGGGCCTCGGCTACATCAAGATCGTCGACGACGTGAAGGCCGTCCCGGTGATGGTGGACCCGAAGACCGGCACGCCCGTCTACGTCGCGCGACGTCGCCGACGTCGCGCTCGGACCGCTCATGCGGCGCGGGCCTGACGGAGGCGAACGGCGAGGGCGAGGTCGTCACCGGCATCGTGGTGATGCGCTACGGCCAGAACGCGCTTCGAGGTCATCGACGGCGTGAAGCAGAAGCTGGAGGAGCTGCGGCAGGGCCTGCCCGAGGACGTGAAGATCACGCGCCGCCTACGACCGCTCGGGCCTCATCGAGCGGGCCATCGAGACCCTGCGCGAGCAAGCTCGTCGAGGAGTCCATCATCGTCGCGCTCGTGAGCATCGTCTTCCTGCTCCACGTGCGAAGCGCGCTCGTCGCGATCTTCACCCTGCCGACCGCGATCCTGATCGCCTTCGTCGTCATGCGGATGCAGGGCATCAACGCCAACATCATGTCGCTCGGCGGCATCGCCATCGCCATCGGCGCGATGGTGGACGCGGCGATCATCATGATCGAGAACGCCCACAAGCACATCGAGCACGAGGCGGCGAAGCCCGCCGGGCGAGCGGCGCGAGCACTGGCAGGTGATCCTCGACGCCGTCGAAGGAGGTCGGACCATCGCTCTTCTACTCGCTGCTCGTCATCACCGTCTCCTTCATCCCGGTGTTCACGCTCGAGGCGCAGGAGGGGCGGCTCTTCCGGCCGCTCGCCTTCACGAAGACGTACTCGATGGCCGCGGCGGCGCTGCTCTCGTTGACGCTGGTGCCCGGTGCTCATGGGCTACTGGATCCGCGGGCAGGATCCTCCCGGAGGAGCGAGAACCCCATCAATCGCTTCCTCATCCGCGTCTACCACCCGGTCGCCGCGCTTCGTCCTCGCGCACAGCCGTCCGTCATCCTCGCGGCGGCGGCTGCTCGTCGCGGTGACGGTCGTGCCCCTGCTCAGGCTCGGCTCGGAGTTCATGCCACCGCTCTACGAGGGCGATCTGCTCTACATGCCGACCACGCTGCCGGGCATCTCGATCACCAAGGCACGGGAGGTGCTCCAGCAGACGGACCGGATCATCCGGACGTTCCCCGAGGTGCACAACGTGCTCGGGAAGATCGGGCGCGCCGAGACCGCGACCGACCCGGCCGGCCTCGACATGATCGAGACGACGATCAGCTCAAGCCGGAGAGCGAGTGGCGACCGGGGATGACGCCCGAGAAGCTCGTCCAGGAGATGGACCAGGCGATCCAGTTCCCGGGGCTGACCAACGCCTGGACGATGCCGATCAAGACGCGCACCGACATGCTGAGCACGGGCATCAAGACGCCGGTCGGCATCAAGATCGGCGGCCCCGATCTCGAGCGTGCTCGAGTCCATCGGGAAGGAGGTCGAGGCGGTCGTGCGCGGCGTCCCCGGGACGCTGAGCGCGTTCGCCGAGCGCGCGGTGGGCGGCAACTACCTGGACTTCGACATCGACCGGCAGGCGGTCGCGCGGTACGGGCTCACCATGGGCGACGTCCAGGACGTCATCCAGACGGCGATGGGCGGCATGACGGTGACGACCACGGTCGAGGGGCTCGAGCGCTACCCGGTGAACGTCCGCTACGGTCGCGAGCTGCGCGACGACCCCGAAGCGCTCCGGCGCGTCCTCGTGCGGACCCCCTCGGGGCAGCAGATCCCGCTCGCCCAGCTCGCCAAGCGTCGATGGTCCGGAGCGGCCCGATGGTGGTCCGCAGCGAGGGGACGCGGCCCAACGCCTGGGTGTACGTCGACATCACGGGAATCGACGTCGGCACCTACGTGAAGAATGCGCAGCGCACGGTCGCCGACCGGTGAAGCTCCCGGCGGGCTACACGCTCACGTGGAGCGGACAGTACGAGTACATGCAGCGTGCCGAGCGGCGACTCATGGTCGTCATCCCGCTCACGATCTTCATCATCTTCGTCATCATCTACCTGAACACGCAGTCGCTCGCGAAGACGGCCATCGTGTTCCTCGCGCGTGCCCTTCTCGCTCGTCGGCGCCGTCTGGCTCCTCTTCCTGAGCCATTACAATCTCAGCATCGCGGTCTGGGTGGGGATGATCGCGCTGGCAGGTCTCAGACGCCGAGACCGGCGTGGTGATGCTGCTGTACCTCGACGTCGCCTACCAGGAGTGGCGTGCGAAGGGGCGGATGCGCAACCTCGACGACCTTCGGGAGGCCATCGACCACGGTGCGGTCAAGCGCGTGCGGCCCAAGATGATGACGGCGAGCGACGATCATCGCCGGGCTCCTGCCCATCCTGTGGAGCAGCGGCGCGGGAGCGGACGTCATGAAGCGCATCGCCGCGCCGATGGTGGGCGGCGTCGTCACCTCGGTGCTGATGGAGCTCCTCGTCTACCCCGCCATCTACTTCCTGTGGAAAGGATGGGAGCTGCGGAGGGAGGCCGGCGCGACCACGTCATCGCGCGCGGCGACCCTGTGATCGGATCGGTCACGCCTCAGATGAGCGAGGCAGCGAGCGGCGACGCCGAGCGAGCGACCGAGCCGAACCGTTTCGGAATGCACTGGCTCCCATCCCTGTCCCCCGCGACGCCAGTGTTCGCTCTCGAGCGGGCCTTCCCAGAGGAGCACCCATGCCACGTCATCTCGTCGTTCTCCTCGCAGTCGCCGCCGCCGCATGCGGCGGCTCGAGCGCAGCGCCAAGCGGCACCGGGAGCACGCCGGCGGACGTGCGCGCATACAACGCCACCGCCCAGCAGCTCACGGATGCGGCGGCCTCTTACGGAGCGACCTCCCAGCAAGAGACGACGGTCGCTCAGTGCCAGGCGGATCACGGCACGTACCAGGCGCGGGTCCAGCCGATGATCGACCACATGCGGAACCTCGGACCGCAGATGGACGAGATGATGGACGCCGAGAATCACCCCGAGGACGCGGACGTCAGCTGCGGCGCGGACGCGATGCAGTGGCTGCTCGACCAGTACGGCTCCCAGGCGTGCGCCTCGGCCGACATGAGCGTGAACCATCAGCGCGCGGAGCAGCACGCCCAGCTGATGACCGACTGGGCCGAGCACCAGGTCGTCCGGTCGGCGCAGCTCGGTTCGATGATGGGCATGGACATGGGCGGCATGACGGGGATGGGCGGGAGCACGGGGACGTGTCAGCGGAACCCCGACGGCTCCTTCACGCTCTCCGGCGGCGGCGGGATGATGGGCCCCGGCGGCGGGATGCAGTGAGCCAGGGCGCGCCGGGTGCGCGTTGACCTCCGCGCTTCGGGTACGTGCCGTACGCGGCATCGGAGCTCGATGGCTCAGTCTCGGCGCCTTCGGGCGGCGGAGGCTGAGACACCTGGATCAGCGGCGCTCGCTCCCGGCTCTACCCCTCGCCTCCCGCTTCCCCGAAGCTCGCCAGCAAGGAGTAGAGCCGCCGGCGAGTGACCCCCAGGAGCCGAGCGGCGTTGGTCTTGTTTCCGCCTGCGCGCCTGAGCGCTGCGAGAACGAGCTCCCGCTCGAACCCGTCGAGGCTGAAGCCCTCACCTACGAGCTGCTCCGCAGCCTTCCCGGCAGAGGGACCGGCGCCGGACGGGGGACCGAGGTGCTCGGAGCGGACCTCGCCCTCGCCTGCCAGGATCAGCGCGCGCTCGAGCGCGTTCTCGAGCTCCCGCACGTTGCCGGGCCAGGCGTGGGCGAGCAGCCGGTCGCGCGCCGGCGCGGAGAGCTTCGCATCCGGCAGCCCGCGCGACGCCAGGAATCGCTGCGCGATCGGCAGGACATCCTCGGGCCGCTGCCGCAGCGCCGGCAGCTCGATCGCGAAGACGTTCAGGCGGTAGTAGAAATCCTCGCGGAACGCGCCCTCCTTCACCGCAGCGGAGAGGTCGCGGTTCGTGGCGGAGACGACGCGGACCTCGACCGCGCGCTCCTCCGTCGCGCCGAGCGGGACGAACCGCCGGTCCTGAAGGAACCGAAGCAGCTTCACCTGCGTCGCCGGAGTGATCTCTCCGATCTCGTCGAGGAAGAGCGTGCCGCCGTCGGCAGCGGCGAGGTGGCCCGCCTTCCGCTGCGTGGCTCCGGTGAACGCCCCCTTCTCGTACCCGAACAGCTCGCCTTCGAGGAGCGTCTCGGGGAGTGCGGCGCAGTGGACCTCGACGAAGGGACCGGCGGCGCGCTTGCTCTGATAGTGGATGTAGCGCGCGAGCTGGCTCTTGCCCGTACCACTCTCGCCCAGGAGGAGCACCGTCGCGTCGGTCGGCGCGACCTGCCGAGCGGCGGCTACCGCCGCCCGCATTGCGGCGCTCTCCGCGACGAGGTCCGGAGTGAGCCGCGCGAGCAGGCGCTCGCTCTTCGCCTCGGCGGTCCGCTGCGCGGCCAGGCGCGCCACGCGGAGCCGCAGCTCGTCCATCGAGAACGGCTTCGTGACGTAGTCGGCCGCGCCCGCCTTCATCGCCGCCACGGCGCTCTCGGCCGTCCCGTACGCGGTCATGAGGACCACCTCGGGCGGCGCGGGGATCGCGCGCGCCGCCGCGAGCACCGCGAGCCCGTCCACCTCCGGCATCCGCAGGTCGGTCACGACGACGTCGAAGGCGCGGGTCGCGAGCAGCGCGAGCGCCTCGCGTCCGCCGCCGGCGCGGGCGACGTCGTGTCCGTCGAGCTCCAGCATCTGGGCGACGACCTTGCCGAGCTTGGGCTCGTCGTCGACCACCAGGACCCGGCTCATCGCGCGATCCTATCCGGGCGCGAGCGGGAGGCGCAGCGCGAACGCCGTCCCCGGACGGCCGTCCTCCACCAGGGTGAGGGTGCCGCCGTGACGCACCACGATGCGCTGGGCGATGGCGAGGCCGAGGCCCGTGCCCTCGGCACGCGCGGTCGCGAAGGGCTCGAACAGACGTGACCGGACGGCGACGTCTATCCCGGCACCGTCATCGCGCACCTCGATCCGGGCGAACCCGCCCCCCGCCGCGCCACGGATCGCGATCTCCCTCGCTCCCGCCTGCGCAGCGTTGAGCAGGAGGTTCGCGAGCACCTGACGGAGACGGTCCGCGTCGGCCTCGACCGCCAAGGGCGGCACCTCCAGCCGGACCGCCACCGACGCGTGACGGCGCGCGAGTCCCCGGCCCGCCTCCGCAACGACCTCCGAGAGGTCGACGCGCGACGTCACGAGCGCGGGCTCGCGGGCGACATCGAGGAAATCCTGCGTGAGGCGGCGCAGCCGCTCGACCTCGCCGAGGAGGTCCTGGAGTGCCTCGTCGTCCTCCGGCCCGAGCGCGGAGGCGCGCCGCGCGCGAACCAGCTCCGCTGAGCCCTTGATGATGCCGAGCGGGTTCCGGATCTCGTGCGCCACCATCGCCGCCATCCGGGCCAGCGCGTCGCCACGCGCCGCGCGCTCCGCGGTCTCACGCCGGCGTGTCTCGCTCTTCGCCCACTGGAGCGCCGCCGCGGCGAGCGCGGCCGCGGCGACCGCCGAGAGCAGCACGCCGACCCAGAGCGCGCGCCGGAGCTGCGCGCGCGCCGCCGCGAAAGACTGGCCGGCCTCGAGCGCGAGCACCGCCCGCACGCTCCCTTCCGGCCCGCTCACCGGAAAGTAGCCGGTCGCGATGGGCTGGTCGCCGAGCGCGTATCCGAAGGCGATCGTGGGCTCGCCCACGAAGGCACGGTCGACCCGCGCGTGATCGACCCGGAGGAGGTCGGCCGTGACGCCCGCGGGGCCGGTCGCGTCGGCGAGGACCTCCAGTGTCGGCGAGAGGAGGTACGCGCCCTCGAGCTCGTTCGCCCGCATGATTGCACCGAGCGTCTCGGGCGTCGCGGGCGCGCGCGAGAGGAGCCCGGCCGCGGTCTCGCCTGCACCGCGGAGCCGCTCGTCGAGCATCCGTCCGAAGGCGCGATCCGCGGCTCGGTACAGGAACAGGGTCGCGGCGAGCGCGCCCGTGAGTCCGAGCAGCCCCGCGGCGAGCGGCGCGAGCGCGCGGCGCATCCTCACATCCCCAGGACGTACGCGAGGCCGATCATCGGCACGACCTTGTCGTACTCGTAGGCCGCCACGTTCGACACCGCCGTCCGCCCGTCGAGCGAGAGCCGTACCGTCCACCTGGGCGCGAGGTCCCACTCCGCGTACGCTGCGCCATCCACATACGTGTCCTGCCTGCGCGCCCCGAGGGCGGCGTCGAAGGCATCGTAGCCGCGGAAGGACACCCCGGCGGCGATCCCCACGCGCGCACGCGGATCGAGCACGAGGCGAAGGTCCACGAGCGGCCCATGCTCGGTGAAGCTCACGATGTCCACCTTCGCCGACTCGCGCGCGACGCCGTAGGCGAGCCCCAGCCATGCACGACCGCCGAGCGCCCACGTCGCCCTCGCCTCCGCTCGCTGCAGGATCCCGGAGAACGCCGAGAACTCGGAGGACCGGTAGTCCTCGAATCGCGCGAAGTACGTCGCGCTCCACGTGACGGCGTCCGAGGTGATCCAGCCCGTCCCGAGGAGCCGGTTCGCCGAGAGGTACGGGTCGCCGCCGAACGCTCGGTAGACGTAGGCGTACTCCGCCGCGACCCCGCGCCCGCTCCGGTCGAGCCGCCACCCGGCAGCGGCGTCGGCGCCTCCGATGTCGTACGAGCTGTCCCTGGCGTACTGGTTCAGGAAGCCCACGCCGCGCAGGTACGGCCCGCTCACCCCGAGCGGGCGGTACAGCGCGGTCGCGCCGAGGCCGTAGAGCCCGTCGCCGTTCATCGCGCCGCTGCCCCCGCCGCCCATCATTCCGCCGCCCCCCGAGGAGGCGCCGCTCGGCGCGAGCCGCACGTTCGAGTCGAGCCCCCCCTGGACCAGGAAGGACAGCACGAGCTTGCCATCGCGTTGCGCGAGCCGGGCGAAATCGGTCGCCATGGTCGAGAGGGCCGGGCTCACGGAAGCCGCGTCGAAGAGCGCCGCCGCCTCGGGACCGTCTCCGCGTCGAAGAGCGATGAGCCCGCGGTAGAGCCGCGCCACGTGCTGGTGCTCCGGAGCGGACTCGGCCTGGGCAAACAGCCGGTCCGCCTCGGCGTACGAGCCGAGCTCGAACCGGCAAATTCCCTCGAGCAGCGCCGCGGACGGGTCTCCGTCCCGCCGGAGCAGCTCGAGCAAGGCGATCGCGCCGCGCGGATCGCCAGCCTGCATGCGGTGAAGCCCCTCCTGGAACGGATCGGCGGCGGGCCGCGATCCGGCGCACAGGGCTGCCAGGGCTGCGCGCGAGGCGCGATCTTCGGGATCGAGCGCGGCGGCCTTCCGGTACGCCACGGCCGCCGTCTCGCGCGACCCCGCGGCGCGCTCGGCGTCACCGGTCTGGCGATAGACGACCGCAGCCTGCGGATCGGCCGCCGCCGCGGGCTCGACCGGGAGACAGGGGTCGACGGCAACCAGCGAGAGCGCGAGGAGCGCGGCGATCATGGCTGCCCTCCCGGCCCCGCGACCGGCGCGCCCGTCCCGCCATCGCCTCGACGGGGGTGATCCGAGCGGCGCTCCGAGAGCGCAGCCGCCTCCGTGCAGAAGGCATGCGCGAGCGTCGTGCGCCGTTCGCTCCGCAGCGCGTCACACCGCGACACATACCAGTCGATGGACGCCTGGGTCGGCGCGGGCGCGATGACGGGCGCGATCCGGGCCCTCAGCTTCGCCGCGAGCTCCGCGAGGCGCGGTCCACCCCGGCCGGCCGCGCCCGCAAGCAGGCGGTCCGCTGCAGCGTACAGGCGAGCGTCGTGCGCGGCGAGCGCGCGGTAGTAGTCGAGGAGCGGGTCTGGGCCCGGGGCGTCCAGGGTTCCGAAGGCCTCGATCGCCTCCTCTGGACGTTGAAGCTTCACGAGCGCAGCGCCGGCGTACCCATCCGCTTCCGGCGCGCCGAGCTTCCGCGCGACCCGGAACTCGACCAGCGCCTCCGCGAAACGGCCGTCGCGGAACAGCCGGGCGCCCGCGAGCATGTGCTCGCTGGCGCCCGCGCCGCCCGCCGACAGGACGAGCGCGAGAAGAACGAAACCCGCGTGGATCAAGGAGTCTCCGCTAGTGCATGCCGCCGAGCATGGTCCCGCCGCCCGACATCATGCCTCCCGGGTGCATGTCCGACGTTTGCTGCTGCTCGGCGGCGCGTTGCGCATCGCATCCCCCCATCATCCCAGTCCCCATGCCGCCCGCCATGCCTGGCCCCATCGCGCCCATCGCGGCGCGGTTCGCCGCGTCGGCTCGGTTCGCGTCCGCAGCGTGCATCCCTCGGTGCGTCGCGTGCTGTTCGGCGTGGTGCTCGGCCTGCTGCTGGTGATGGACGCGATCCTGGGCGTGCGCCCCCGCCTGCTGCGCCTCACGCTGCGCCTGGTGGTGACGAGCGGTGTGGTCACTGCCGTGCGTCGGCTCCGCCGCGTTCACCGGACTCGGGTCCGGCATCATCGGCTGGTGCTCCGGCATGGCCATCTGCTCGTGCATCGCCTCGTGCATCGCCTCATGCGCTGTCGCCGCGGCGTCCTCGGCGAAGGCGGGCGCACCCAGGAGAAGCCCGGCCACTGCGAGCGGGTACATCCTCTTCCTGCTCATCTTCGTCTCCCGTCCGTGCCGCTCCGTGCGGCCCTTCGCGCTACATCAGCAACCCCCGTGCCCGACGTGATCTCGCGGGGTTGCGGGGCCGCGGAGGCTCGAGCCGTCCGGAGGCGTACAACTTGTACCGAACGGTACGGTAGCGCAGTCGCCCCGAACGTTCGATGCCTTGTCCGCCGGTGCCGGTTTGACGATCGCAGCTCACCTGTCCCAGAGGGCGGCACGCGCGCCGCCCAGGCGCCGTGGCCCGCGGCGGCGCGTCGTTGCGCGGAGGAGAAGCGTCATGTTTCGTCTCGCCGAACCCCATGCAGGAGTGCTCGTGGATCGTCATGTCGTCGACGAGGACCGAGCGGCGGAGCTGCGGGATCGCGCCGCCCGCCTGCCCGAGCTCGTGCTCTCGGCCCGGGAAGCCGCCGATCTCGACCTCGTGGTGTCCTCCCTGTCCCCCGAGTGGCCGTCCGACGTTCCCCGGGGCGGGACGCATTCCTCCAGGCGATCGTGCTCAAGAACTTCGGCGCTCGCGAGGTCTTCTTCGAGTACGACCGTGCCGACTGGCTGGCGGCATCCCCCGAGGTCGCACCGGAGGATCTTGGGATCACGCCGCTCTGGTTCATCACGGCGGATCACCGTCGCGTCAGCCGGCGAGTCGCCCACGGCTGATGACCTTGCGAGAGCGGGCTGCCCAGCCGGCCGACAGCCTCGCTCCCGCAGCCAGCAATCACGCCTTCGCCGGCTCATGCTTCGGGCGGTGGTGACCGCACGCGCACGAACGATCACACGGGCTCGGTTCGCTCTTCTCCCGCTCCGCCTGGGCCTTCTCGGGCGTCACCGCTCGGGGACGCCGAGCTGCCGAAGCCTGGCGAGGATCTCCTTCAGGCATCGGTCCTCGCATGCGTCGACCGGCTGATCGTAGCCTTGGCGATGCAAGAGCCGGATCGAGAGCGCGATCTCGTCCGCGCCCGGCACGACGCTCGAGTCGTAGAGAGCGGGACGCAGGGGCTCGAGCTCCAGACGTGTCGGCATCTCCTCGCGCGGCACCACGAAAGCGGCGATCTGCCTGAGCTCCCGGTCGAGCTCGCGGCAGCGCGCGCATCCTGGCAGGGCGCCCGCGCCCTTCGGGTGAACCCCCCATAGCCGGACGTGGAAGCCCACCTTCCGGCGAGCACCGTCGGCGACGACGATCTCGGGCTCCACGTCGTAGTGCGCGTGGAGCCTCCGCGCGCTCGCGCGCAGCCCTTCGATGTCGGTCATCACGGTGCATCGGCCGTGCATGGGGGAGGCCACGGTCAGGCGTTCGTACGCAGCCCGGGCCGGAGCAGATGGCGGTGGGTACGTAACTGGCCCGGTCACAGTGTGGCAGCCCCCGCCAGCTCACGCGGCCTCCGGGCCCGGGAATCCCTGCCCACGCGTGGGGCGGTGGACGGCACGGGTCCTGCTATGACCCCTCCCGGACCGCGTCTGCCAGCCGGACGCACAACGACCGGAGACGATCGAGATGAACAGCAAGCCCTTCCTCCTCACCGCCGCGGCCGCGCTCGCCCTGTCTGCCCTGTCTGCGGCGCCGGCGGTCGCCCAGCACGCGGGCAGCGAACACGGAGCCATGCACGGCATGTCCCACCCCGTCGCCGCGAGCACGACCGCCGCGCAGGGCATCGCCGAGGGGACGGTCAAGGACGGGGTCCGCACGGTGAACGTCAGCGTAACGGACAACGGCTTCGAGCCGTCGAAGGTGAAGGCGAAGAAGGGCGAGAAGGTTCGCCTCGTCGTCACGCGCAGGACGAACAGCACCTGCGCGAAGGAGATCGTGATCAAGGACCACGGGATCAATCGGCCGCTCCCGCTCGACAAGGCGGTGACGGTCGAGTTCACGCCGGCGAAGTCGGGCGAGATCCGCTACGCGTGCAGCATGGATCACGTGAGCGGCGTCGTGTTCATCCCGTAGGCTCCGCTCCCAGCACCGATCGGCCCGGCGTCCCAGTCCGGACGTCGGGCCGTCGTGTCTAAAGCGTGGCCGCGTGATCTCGCCGGCCACGGCTCACCACCGGCGGGGATCGGGACCGTCCTGCAATGGCATGCGAGGTGCTAAAGGGGACAGCATGCGATTCCACCCGGAGACGATCGCCCTGCTTCTCCTGGTCCCATCCTTCCACGCGGCCGCGCAGACGAGCGGCACGTCATCGCCGGTCCTGCCGGACGATCCCGTCCTGAGGGAGCTCATCGATCAGAGCGTCGCCGCCCGCCCCGAGCTCCAGCAGGCCGAGGCCACGGTGCGCGCGGAGCGCGAGCGCGTGCCGCAAGCCGGCGCGCTTCCGGATCCGGTCCTCTCGCTCGGAATCCAGAACGACGGGTTCAAGGAGATCAACGTCGGCAAGATGGAGACGAGCTTCTACCAGGTGATGCTGAGCCAGGGGCTGCCCTGGCCGGGGAAGCGTGGCCTGCGCACGGACGTCGCGCGCCTCTCCGCGGACGAGGCCGGGGCGACGCTCCTCCGGGCCCGCCTCACGACCGAGGCGGACGTCCGGCGCGCGTACCTGGACCTCCTGCTCTCGCGGGACCGGCTCGAGATCCTGAAGCGCCTGGAGGACATCTGGCAGAGCTCCGCCGGCATCGCGCGGGCGCGCTACGAGTCCGGCGAAGGTCCGCAGTCCGACGTGCTGCGCGCCCAGCTCGAGCTGAACCGGCTGCGGCAGCGCCGGTTCGCGCTCGCGGCGCAGGAGATCGCGGCGGTCCAGACGCTCAACCGGCTCCGCGCGCGGCCCGTGGACGAGCCGATCGCCACGACCGCGAGCGTGCGCTCCCTCGCGTGGCCGGAGCCCGCCCCGCCCGACGCGGCGATCGCCGACGCCCTCGCGCGCAGCCCCGAGCTCGCCCAGGCGCGGCTCGGGACCGCCCGCGCCGAGAAGTCGGCTGCGCTCGCCCGGCGCGAGCGGTTCCCCGACCTGAGCGTCAACGCGGGCGTCATGCCGCGCGGCGAGCTCGAGCCGATGTGGCTGGCGGGCATCTCGGTGGGCCTTCCGGTCTGGTCCTCCCGCAAGCAGAGCCGCGCGGTCGCCGAGAGCCAGGCGCGGGCCGAGGCCGGCGCGCGGGGGCAGGAGGCCGTCGAGCAGATCCTCCGCCTGCGGGTGGCCGAGCGCCGCACCGCCTACGCGGCGCTCGTCGAGACGATCCGCCTCTTCCGCGAGGGGCTGCTCGTGCAGTCCCGCGCCACGGCGGACAGCACGCTGGCGCAGTACCGCGTCGGAAGGGTCACGTTCGCCTCCGTGCTCGAGGCGAACGCCGGCTACATCAACGACGAGGAGAGCTTCCTCTCGGCGGTCGCCGACGCCGAGCGCATCGCCATCGCCGCCGCAGAGGTGAGCCTCGAGCCGATGGGCGCGCCGGGCGCGGGTGCGATGGGCGGGGGCGCCGTCCCGGGAGCGGGCGCTGCAGGTGGCGGCGCCAGGATGGGCGGCTCGGCGCCGGCGTCGCGCGCGGCGGAGGGCTCGTCCGCCGGATCCACGACTTCTGGAATGTGACCGAGGAACCCATGAACACCGAGAACCGAAGGGTTGGCAGGCCGGCCTTCGCGCTCGCGATCCTCGCGACCGCGATCGTCGCGGGTGGCGGCAGCTGGATCCTGGCCAGGCGCGGCGGCCACGACCATCCCGGCGCGGCCGCGGAGGCGAAGGAGCAGTGGCAGTGCCCGATGCACCCGACCATCGTCCAGGACCACCCGGGCGACTGCCCGATCTGCGGGATGAAGCTCGTGAAGGTCGCGAGCGCAGGCGCCGTTGAAGCGCAGCAGAGGCCCGCCTCCGCGACCGCCCAGAAGGAGCAGTGGCAGTGCCCGATGCACCCGAGCATCGTCCAGGACCATCCGGGCGACTGCCCGATCTGCGGGATGAAGCTCGTGAAGGTCGAGGGCGCCGGCAGCGACCCGGGCCTCCCCGCCCCGGAGGGTCTCGCCGGCGTCACGATCGACCCCGCCCGCCAGCAGCTCATCGGCCTCAAGATCGCGCACGCCGAGCGCGGCCCCATCGGCGGCGCGTGGCGCACCGAACGGGCGGGTCGCGGTCGACGAGACCCGCGTCCACCACGTCAACGTGAAGTTCTCGGGCTTCGTCGAGCACGTCTACGTCGACTTCGTCGGCCGGCCCGTCAAGGCCGGCGAGCCGCTCTTCTCGATCTACAGCCCCGAGCTCCTCTCGGCGCAGGAGGAGTACCTGCTCGCGCTCGACACCCGGAAGCGGCTCGCCCAGGCCGGCGGGCTGAGCGCGGACGGCGACGCGCTGGTGGCCGCCGCGCGCCGGAAGCTCGAGCTCTGGGACGTGCCGCGCTCCGAGATCGAGCGGCTCGCGCCGACCGGCGAGCCGTCCCGGACGCTCACCTTCTACTCGCCCGCGACGGGCGTCGTCACCAAGAAGGACGTCGTCCCCGGCATGCGGCTCAACGCCGGCGACATGCCCTACGAGATCGTCGACCTCTCGCGCGTCTGGGTGCTCGCCGACGTCTACGAGACCGACCTCCGGCACGTGAAGATGGGCATGCCCGCGACGCTCACCCTGAAGGCCTTCCCGAACCGGACGTTCACCGGGAAGGTGGCCTTCATCGACCCGCTGCTCGATCCGAAGACCCGCACGGCCAAGGTCCGGCTCGAGTTCGCGAACCCGACGGGCGAGCTGCAGCCCGAGATGTTCGGCGAGGTGGTGCTGCAGGGCCGGCGCCGCGAGGGCCTGCGGATCCCCGCCGACGCGGTCATCGACTCCGGGACGAAGAGCGTGGTCTTCGTCGCGCTCGGCGACGGCAAGTTCCAGCCCCGCGAGGTGCAGCTCGGCGAGGGCGACGGCGAGCTCGTCGAGGTCGTCTCCGGGGTCGCGACGGGCGACGAGGTCGTCACCCGCGCCAACTTCCTCGTCGACTCCGAGTCCCGCCTGCGCGCCTCGCTCGCCGCGCTCTCCTCCTCGGGGAAGGCTCCGGCGACGCCCCCTCCCGCGAAGGGCGACGCGCCCGCCGCGGACCCCCACGCCGGCCACGGGCGGTAGGCCGCCATGATCAAGCGCATCATCCGCTTCTCGGCCGAGAACAGGTACCTGGTCATCGCCGCGACGCTCGTCGCGCTCGTCGCGTCGGCGTGGTCGATGCGGAACATCCCGCTCGACGCGCTGCCCGACCTCTCCGACACGCAGGTGATCGTCTACTCGCGCTGGGACCGCAGCCCGGACATCATCGAGGACCAGGTCACCTACCCGATCACCACGGCGCTGCTCGGCGCGCCCAAGGTGAAGGCGATCCGCGGCTTCTCCGACTTCGGCTTCAGCTACGTCTACGTCATCTTCGAGGACGGCACCGACCTGTACTGGGCGCGCACGCGCGTGCTCGAGTACCTGTCCAAGATCACGCCGCAGCTGCCGCCGGACGTGAAGACCGAGCTCGGGCCCGACGCCACCAGCGTCGGCTGGGTCTTCCAGTACGCGCTGGTCGACCGGACCGGGCAGCACTCCTCCGACGAGCTGCGCTCCTACCAGGACTGGTTCCTGCGCTACGCGATCCAGAGCGTCCCCGGCGTCGCCGAGGTGGCCACCGTCGGCGGCCAGGTCCGCCAGTACCAGGTCACCGTCAACCCGAACGCGCTCGCCGCCTACAAGCTGCCGCTCGACGCGGTCATCAGCGCGGTGCGCAAGGGCAACAACGACGTGGGCGGCCGGCTCGTCGAGCTCTCCGGCCGCGAGTACATGGTCCGCGGCCGCGGCTACGTGAAGTCGATCGCGGACCTCGAGAGCCTGGTGCTCCGGACCGAGGGCGGCACGCCGGTGCTCGTGAAGGACGTCGCCACCGTGGCGCTCGGCCCCGAGATGCGCCGCGGCATCGCCGACCTCGACGGCGAGGGCGACGTGGTCGGCGGCATCGTGGTGATGCGCCCGGGCGAGAACGCGCTCAACGTCATCGAGCGCGTCAAGGCGAAGCTCGAGGAGCTGAAGCCCTCGCTGCCGAAGGGCGTCGAGGTGGTCACCACCTACGATCGCTCCGAGCTCATCGAGCAGCGCCATCAGCACGGTGAAGGACAAGCTGATCGAGGAGATCATCATCGTCTCGATCATCATCCTCATCTTCCTCTGGCACATCCCGTCGGCCATCATCCCCATCGTCACCATCCCGGTGTCGGTCGCGCTGGCCTTCATCCCCATGTACGCCATGGGGCTGAACGCGAACCTCATGTCGCTCGCCGGCATCGCCATCTCGATCGGCGTGCTGGTCGACGGCGCCATCGTCGAGGTGGAGAACGCCTACAACAAGATCCACCACTGGATCCGCGACGGGAAGAAGGGCGACTTCCACCAGGTCCGGCTCGAGGCGCTGCTCGAGGTCGGGCCCGGGGTCTTCTTCTCGCTGCTCGTCATCGCGGTCGCGTTCATGCCGGTCTTCACGCTGGTGGACCAGGAGGGGCGGCTCTTCCGGCCGCTCGCCTACTCGAAGAACCTGGCCATGGCCATCGCCGCGTTCCTGGCCATCACGCTCGACCCGGCGATGCGGATGCTGTTCGCGCGCATCGACCGCTTCACGTTCCGGCCGCGCTGGCTCGCGTGGCTCGCCAACCAGGCCCTCGTCGGCACGTACTACTCCGAGGAGACGCACCCGATCAGCCGGCTCCTCCACCGGATCTACGAGCGGCCGTGCCGCTTCGTGCTGCGCCACCCGAAGGCGACGATCGCCGCCAGCCTCGCTGCTCGTCGCTCACGACCGTCCCGGTCTACCTGACGCTCGGCTCGGAGTTCATGCCGCCGCTGCGCGAGGGGACGATCCTCTACATGCCGTCGGCGGTCGAGCCGGGCATGTCGGTGGCCGAGGCGCAGAAGGCGCTGCAGGTCCAGGACAAGATCCTGATGACCTTCCCCGAGGTGGAGCGCGTCTTCGGCAAGGCCGGCCGCGCCAACACCTCGACCGACCCGGCGCCGTTCACGATGATGGAGACCACCATCATCCTGAAGCCCGAGTCGGAGTGGCGCGAGAAGCCGCGCTGGTACTCGTCCTGGGCGCCCGAGTGGCTGAAGGCGCGTGCTGCGCCCGTTCTGGCGCGACCGCATCACCGAGGAGGAGCTCGAGAACGAGATGAACGCGCGCGCTCCAGCTCCCCGGCATCTCCAACGCCTGGACCATGCCCATCAAGGGCCGGCTCGACATGCTCTCGACCGGCATCCGCACGCCGGTCGGCATCAAGATCATCGGCGCCGACCTCCCGACCATCGAGCGCATCGCGAAGGAGACCGAGGCCGCCGTCCAGA
Organism: uncultured delta proteobacterium; assembly: GCA_963721145.1. Classification (GTDB taxonomy): domain Bacteria; phylum Myxococcota; class Myxococcia; order Myxococcales; family Anaeromyxobacteraceae; genus Anaeromyxobacter. The sequence goes on from CAVRIC010000003.1 coordinate 1,188,766, forward strand.
AGGTCCCGGGCACGCGCAGCGTCTACGCCGAGCGCGTCGCCGGCGGCTACTTCCTCGACTTCGTGCTGAAGCGCGACCAGCTCGCCCGCTACGGCCTCTCCGTCGACGACGCCAACATGATGGTCATGACCGCGGTCGGCGGCGACAACCAGACGACCACGGTCGAGGGGCGCGAGCGCTACGGCATCAACGTCCGCTACGCGCGCGACTACCGCGAGGACCTCTCGGCGCTGCAGCGCGTGCTGCTGCCGCTGCCGAGCGGCCAGGGCCAGATCCCGATGGAGGAGATCGCCGACGTCGTGCTCGCGCAGGGCCCGTCGATGATCCGCGACGAGAACGGGCTGCTCGCCGGCTACGTCTACGTCGACTTCGACACCTCGAAGATCGACGTCGGCAGCTACGTGACCGAGGCGAAGAAGGCGGTCGCCGCGGGGGTCCAGCTGCCCACCGGCTACTCCCTGATCTGGAGCGGCCAGTACGAGAACATGCTGCGCGTGAAGGAGCGGCTGAAGCTCATCCTGCCGCTCACGCTCGTGCTCATCTTCGGGCTGCTCTACATGAACACGAAGTCGGCCTTCAAGGCGGCGCTCGTGATGCTGGCGGTGCCGTTCTCGGCCATCGGCGCGGTCTGGCTCCTCTGGGCCCTCGGCTACAACGTCTCGATCGCGGTCTGGGTGGGGATGATCGCGCTCATGGGGCTCGACGCCGAGACCGGCGTCTTCATGCTCCTCTTCCTCGACCTCTCGCACGACGAGTCCAAGGCGAAGGGCCTGCTCCGCACGCGGCGGCGACCTCGTCGAGGCCATCATCCACGGCGCGGTGAAGCGCGTGCGCCCCAAGGCGATGACGGTGTTCGCGGCGATGATCGGCCTCCTGCCCATCATGTGGTCCACCGGCACCGGCGCCGACCTCATGAAGCGCATCGCCGCGCCCATGGTCGGCGGCCTCGTGACGTGCTTCCTGCTGGAGCTGCTCGTCTACCCGGCGGTCTACTTCCTCTGGAAGAAGAAGGAAGTGAGCGACGAGGACACGGCCTCCGGGCCGCGAGCCGTTCTCAGCGCGTGAACGTCACGCCATCCCGCGAGGCGCCGTTCCATCCGCCCGCTCGCCGCCCGGTGGGCGGCGCGGCCCGCCGCCTCGCCCCGACCGGTCCGGATCGCCGGCGGACCTGGACCGCGCTCAGCGGCCCTCGGGCGGCGGCGGAATCGGCGCGAGCCCCACGCCGAGATAGCGCAGCATCCGTTCATGATGCAGCGACAGGCCGCGCACGCTCACCGCAGGCGCGCCTGCGCCGGAGATCTCGACGGCGAGCCGCGCGAGGGCGGAGTCGTCTATCGCGCGCGCCTGGCCGAAGTCGAGGATGACGTGCGCAGCGCCATTCAGGAAGCAGGCGCGCAGGGCCCGCGCTGCAGCCTCGTCGAACGTGCCCTCGATCATCACGAGTTCCGGCGTGAGCTCCATCTGCTCTCCGCGCGCGCGCGAGCCTGACTTGCCCTCAGGTCTGGATAGTTCGCGGCGGCGCCCATCGCAACCCTGGTCATCGCCGTCCCGACCCCTCGCGCGTCACGAGGTCCCCCGTGAACGCGAGCCGGGCACGCCGGCCGCGATCGAGCAGCAGGGCGTAGCTTGCCTCGCACGGACCAGGCGCGTGGAGCGCGCGCAGCCCTCCCGGCAGCGCAGCACCGTCGTGGTACCAGGCGTCCGGCTCCTCCTCGAGCCCCTCGGCCCCTGCCGGCGCGTGGACCTTGGCGCCGAAGCGTGCGCGGTAGCGCCACACCGAGCGCTGGTGCGACTGGATGGTGGCGACCGCATACGCGTCGCTCCGGAACCCGATCCGGTCGTCGGCGCCCGAGCGCGCCGAAGCGATGCCTCCGATCGTGGCGACCCACCACTCCCCGCCTGCCGCGGAAGCGGCGCCTTACCATGCACCCCCGGAGGACCCACATGACAACCCGGACGCAGAAGCGCGATCAGGTGGCACAGGACCTCGCGGAGCTGGGCCGCACGCTGCAGGACGCGGGGCGCTCGCTCGTGAAGCTCGCGACGAAGACCGTCAGCGCCGCCGCGGAGGACGCGATGCGCGCCGCCGACGATGCGCTCTCGATGGCGCGCGGAAAGCTGAAGAAGGTGCGGAACCAGGTCCGGAGGCCGCTCGCCGCCCGAGGCCGTTGACCTCGCCTCCGATCCGTAGCCAGTCCGCGGAAGAGCTCCCGGACATGACGCACGCGCCAGACGAGCGCGGGAGCCCTTCCGTGATTATGATTTACGGTCGAGGAGACGAATGGCGATGACGTACACCGAGATGAGGGTGCGAAGCCACGTCATCGGCATCGAGCGGCTGGAGAGGCTCCGGTGGCGCGTCAGCGTCGACGGGCGCCGGCTCTTCACCTTCTGCTCCGAGGCCCGGGCGCGCGATGCGGGAAGGCTCGAGGCGCGCCGGCTCGACTTCGTGGCGTGCGACATGAGAGAGCGGCGACATTCCTCGCATCGGTGATCGCTGCAGCGAACGCTCGCGGTGGGCTCAGGCCGCGACGGAGGGGGCAGCCCCGTCCTGCGCGAGCGCGCCTGCCCGCTGCAGCTCCGCTGCCCGGCCGCGCCGCGCGAGCATGAAGTAGAGCACCGGCACCGCGTAGCGCGAGAGGAGCGTCGCCGCGACGGCGCCCGCCATCAGCGCGACCGCGAGTCCCTGGAAGATCGGATCCGCGAGCATCACGGCGCTCCCCACGATCACCGCGAGCGCGGTGAGCGCCATGGGGCGGAACCGGACGAGGACCGCCTCCTCGACGGCCGCGGCGAGCGGCATCCCCTCGCCGAGCTTCAGCTCGGCGAAGTCGACGAGGATGATGCTGTTCCGGACGACGATCCCCGCCCCCGCGATGAAGCCGATCATGCTCGTCGCTGTGAAGAACGTGCCGAGGAGCCCGTGCGCCGGGAGGATCCCAATCAGCGACAGCGGAATGGGCGCGAGGATCACGAGGGGCATCGAGAAGCTCTGGAACCAGCCGACCATGAGCACGTAGATGAGCAGCATCACCGCCGCGAACGCGAGCCCGAGGTCGCGAAACACCTCGAGGGTGATGTGCCACTCGCCGTCCCACTTGATGGAGGGGCGCTCGGTGTCGGCGGGGTGGTCGAGGCCGTAGCGGGGCAGCGGCTCCCCGCGCTGGGAGCGGAGCCCCGCCATCTTCTTCTCGAGCGCGAGCAGCGCGTAGAGCGGGCTCTCGAGCGCGCCGGCGAGGTCGCCCGTCACGTACGCCACCGGCATCAGGTTCTTGTGCAGGATCTCCGGCGGCTGCCGGCCCTCGTCCACCCGCACGAGCTCCGACACGGGCACGAGCCCCCTCGCCCCGGGGACGGTGAGCGCCAGCAGCGTGTCGAGCCGGCTCCGCTGCGACGGCGCGAGCCGGAGCACGACCGGCACCTGGGCGGCGCCGCGCGCCGCGTGGAACGGGCCGAGCGGCGCACCGGTCCCGGCGGCCGCGAGCGTCTGGACGACCTGCGCCGGCTGCACGCCGTGCAGGGCGGCCTTCTCGCGGTCGACGGTGAGGAGGAGCTTGGGCGCGGTCGGGTTCAGGCTCGAGTCCACGTCGACGATCCCGTTCACGGATCGGAACGCGCCGCGGACCTCGCCCGCGATCCGGTCCCGCTCCTCGGCCGACGGGCCGTAGATCTCGGCGACCATCGTCGCGAGCACGGGCGGTCCAGGCGGGAGCTCGACCACCTTCACGCGCGCCGCGGCGTCGCGGGCGAGGCGCTCGATCTCGGGCCGCAGCCGCACCGCGAGCTGGTGGCTCGACGCCTTGCGCTCTCCCTTCGGCACGAGGTTGACCTGGAGGTCCACCTGCTCGGGCGCCTCGCGCAGGAAGCTGTGGCGAACCATGCCCACGAACGTGAAGGGCGCGGCGACGCCGGAGTGCACCTGGACGCTCTCGACCTCCCGCTCCTCCAGCAGCCGGCGCGCGACCTGCTGCCCGAGCGCGAGCGCCTCCTCGCGCGCAGCGCCCGCCGGCAGATCGAGCTGCACCTGCAGCTCTCGCTTGTTGTCGAACGGGAGCATCTTCACCTTCACCGCACCGAAGACGAGCAGGGCGACGGCGCCGACGAGCAGCGGCCGCCACCAGCCCCAGGAACCCGAGCCGCACCTTCGCCGAGCCGAGGAGCCAGCGGATGACGCGACGATCCGCCTGCGCGAGCCGGCCCTCGGGCGCCGTCTCCGGATGGGCGGAAGGCACGTCGCGGACGGGCTCGGCCGCGTCGCGCCCGGGATCGGCGGGGTGGAGCCCGGTCGCGTCGGTCTCGGGCAGGTGGGCCTCGTGCCGGAAGATGCGGATCGCCGCCCACGGGCTCACGACGAAGGCGATGAGGAGCGAGAAGACCATCGCGACGCTGGCGCCGACGGGGATGGGCCGCATGTACGGGCCCATGAGCCCGCGCACCATCGCCATCGGCAGGATCGCCGCGATCACGGCGACCGTGGCGAGGATGGTGGGGTTGCCCACCTCGTCGACCGCGTCGAGCACGAGCCGCGCGAAGCTGCGCCGCGGGCCGGGCAGGTACATGTGGCGGTGGATGTTCTCGACCACCACGATCGCGTCGTCCACCAGGATGCCGATGGAGAAGATGAGGGCGAACAGGGTGACGCGGTTCAGCGTGTAGCCGTTCAGGTAGGTGAGGACCAGCGTCAGGGCGAGCGTGACCGGCACGGCGACCGCCGACGACCAGGGCGGAGCGCCAGCCCATCGCGAGCAGGATGAGCGCGATGACCGAGAGCGTGGCGATGAGCAGGTGCTCGATGAGCTCGTTCGACTTCTCCGCCGGCGGTCTCGCCGTAGTTCCGGGTGACGGTCGCCTCGACCGCGGCCGGGATGAGCCCGCCCCGCAGCGTCTCGATCTTGGCACGCACCGCGTCCGCGAGCTCGGTGGCGTTCGTCCCGGGCCGCTTCGCGACGACGACGCTGGCAGCCTGCTCGAAGCCGGGGCGGTCCTTCGACGCGGTGAGCACGACCGGCGGCTCCGGCTCGGCACCGTCCGGTCACCGGCCGCGACGTCCTCGACGTAGAGCGGGCGCCCGCCCCGGACCGCCACGACCACCCGGCGCAGCTCGGCCGCGGAGAGCGCGAAGCCCGCGCGCCTCGACCTCGACGCGCTTTCCGCCGGACACGAGCGTCGCCGGCGGGCAGCTGCGCCTGCGCCGACTGGAGCGCGGCGTGCAGCTCGCCGAGCGAGACGGACAGCGTCGCGGCAGCCGCTCCGGATCGGGCTCGACGCGGACCACGCGCGGCGCGCCGCCCATCACGCTGACGTTGCGCGGTGCGCGGCACGTCGGCGATCTCCCGCGCGACCTCCTCGGCGAGCGGCGCGCAGGCGCTCCGCGGGCGAGCGGCTCCTCGGCGTGGAGCGTCACCGTCAGGAACGGGACGTCGTCGATGGTGAGGGCGCGGACGGTCGGCGGGAGCGTGCCGGGCGGGAGGAGCTCGGGGTGGGCCTGAGAGCTCCTGGTGCACCTTCACCAGGCTCGGCTCGAGCGGCTCGTTCACCTTGAAGCGGACGGTGATGAAGCCCGACGCCGGCGCGGCTGGTGCTGTAGAGGTACTCGACGCCCGGGATGCCCCAGAGCCGCCGCTCGAGCGGCGTCACGAGCTGGCTCTCCACCTCGCGCGGGCGTCGCGCCGGGCAACGGCACGATCACGTCCACCATCGGGACGACGATCTGCGGCTCCTCCTCGCGCGGGGTGAGCGAGCACCGCCGCGACGCCGAGCAGGATGGAGGCGAGGACGATGACCGGGGTGAGCTTCGAGCGGAGGAAGGGCCGGGCCAGGCGCCCGGCCAGGCCCGAGCGGCGGCTCGCGCGCTCACGGCAGCACCTCCACCGCCTGGCCGTCGCGCAGCGCGCCGGGCGCGTCCACCACGACCTCGCCGCGACGGAGCCCGGCGCGGACCGCGACGTGGTCGCCCGCCGGCTCGCCGAGCGGAGATCCAGCGCAGCTCGGCGCGCCCGCCGCTCGCGACGAACACGCCGGTCAGATCGCCGCGCTCGACGAGCGCGGTGCGCGGAAGCCAGGTCCGCCGGCCGGTCCCGCCGGCGACGGGGACGCGGAGCCGCGCGAACGCGCCCGAGCGCAGCTCGCCCTCGACGCTCCGGACCTCGGCCCGGAGGCCGCGGCGGTGCGAGAGCGGATCGCCGCCGCGCGCGAGCGCCTTCACGACGGCTTCGCCGCGGGCGCTCCCCGCGTCGAAGCGAAGCCCCGAGCCGGCGGCGATTCCGCGCACCTCCCCGTCGGAGAGGCTCGCCACCAGCTCCAGCGCGTCGCCCTCGAGCTCGACGAGCGGCTGTCCCGGCCCGACGAGATCGCCCGGCTCGACACGCCGCGCCTGGACGGTCCCGGAGAACGGCGCCCGCAGCTGCGTGTAGCCGAGCGTGGCCCGCGCGCCGGCCACCGCCGCCTCGGCCTGCGCCCGCTGCGAGCTCGCCAGCTCGAGCTCGGAGGCCGTCGCCGCGCGCTGTGCCGTGAGATCCCTGATCCGTCGCTCGTGCGCGGCGGCCGCCGCCAGCGCGGCCTCGGCCGCGGCCAGGTTCCCGCGCACGTCCCCGTCCGAGAGCGACACGAGCACGTCACCCTGCTGCACCCGGTCCCCCTCACGGACCCGCACGGCGGTCACGGTCGCCGCGACGCGCGTCGCGATCGTCGCGCGCCGCGACCGCCACGACGCTCGCAGGGACGAGCGCGCCGTCCGATGCCGCGGCGGTGGCCACCGCGCGGACTCGGGCCGGTTCCCCGGCGCGGGCCGCAGCGGCGGAGAGGGAGAGCGCGGCGACGACGGCGACCGCGGAGAGCGCCGGGTGGGTCATGGCATCAGTCCTTCGATGGGCTGGTGGAGCGCGAGCGAGAGCCGGGCGCGAGAAACGCGCGCATCGAGCCGGCTCGCGAGCAGGAGGGCGCGGGCGCCGGCGAGGCCGGCCTCCGCGTCGAGCACGTCGGTGAGCGGAAGGAGCCCCTGGCGGTGCCTGGCGGCGCGCAGCGAGCGCGCAGACTCGGACGCCGACACGGCCTCCTCGGCGGCGTGGACGCGCGCGTCCGCGGTGTCGACGGCCCGGTCGGCCTCCGCGACCTCGCGGGCGGCCTCGCGCCGTCGCCACGCGAGCGACTCGTCCGCCGCGCGGGCGCGCGCCGACGCGGCGCGCACGCCGTCCGCGTCGCCGAGCGAGAGATCCCAGCGGAGCACGAGGCCGACGGCCGTCCAGGACGCACCCTCGTCGAGCGCCGGCGTCCGCATCGTCTCTGCGCTCGCCTGCGCGAAGAGCGCCGGCAGGAGCCCGCCGCGTGCAGCGGCGATGCCCTCCCGGGCGGCGTCGCTTCGCAGCCGGGCCGCGCGCAGGTCGGGCCTGTGCTCCGGGGCGGCTCCGCCCGCGGGAGCGCGCGGACCAGGGGCGGACACCGGGGTGGCGAGCTCCGCCCGCGCCGCGTCATCTCCGGCGAGGAGGGCGAGCGCGGAGCGGGCGGACGCGCGCCGCTGCTCGGCCAGCGCGCGCTCTGCCTGCGCCTGCGCCCGGAACGCGGACGCGCGGGAGAGATCCGCGTCGAGCACCAGCCCCTGCGCGTTCCGCTCGCGGACGAACCGCTCGGTCTCCACCGCATGCGCGAGGAGGTCGTCCGCGTACCGCACCCCCTCCTCCGCCGCCTGCGCGCCGAAGTAGGCTTCCACGACGGCCGCGGCGACCTCCATCCGGCGCTGCGTGTCGTCGGCAGCCTCCGCGCCGGCTGCGGCGCGCGCGGCGCGCTGGCCCGCGAGGAGGCGCCCGCCGGCGAACACCGGAACCGACAGCGTCACTCCGCCCCCCACCGCACCCACCGCCGCCGGGTCGTTCAAGCGTCGCGGGTCGAAGTCCGCCGCCCCGATGCGCGCCTGATCGAGGCGGAGCCCGAACGCCGCCATCGGCTCGTCCGTGCGGATCGCGCGAGCGGACAGGGAGACGGTCGGGAGGCGCGCGTCGCGGGCGCGGTCCGCGTCGGCACGCGCGGCCTGCGCGAGCGCCGACGAAGCGCGCAGCGAGGGCGCGTCCGCCCAGGCGGCACGGATGGCGTCCTCGATCGTGAGGGGAGCGGCGGCGGCCGGCGCGGGTACGAATGCCGCGACGAGCGACAGACAGACGACGAGGTTCGCGGCCGAGAGGTGCGTGTCGGGGCTCACCCCGCGTCTGAGCCGATCCGGCGCAAAGAGGTTCTCGCGTCGGCGCCGAACCTCCGGCGTCCCGAGCGGCTCTCACGGTCGGAGCTCGACCCTTCCGCGAGGAACCATGGCCACCGAACGCATCGTCCGAATCGTCGCCGGGTCGCTCGTGCTGCTGTCGCTCGCCCTCGGGGTCGAGGCGAGCCCGGCCTTCGTGAGCCACGCCTTCCTGTGGCTCGCCGCGTTCGTCGGCGTGAACCTCGCCCAGAGCGGGCTCACGCGGTTCTGTCCGCTGGAGATCGTGCTCCGTCGAAGCCTTCACGACGACCGGCGTTCGCGCACGCGCGACGCGTCGAGCTCGGCTCCTCCCGGGTAGACCCCGAGCACCCACTCGACGCCGACGACGAGCTCGCGATCGGTGAACGGCTTCCCGACCACGCAGTCGGCGCCCATCTCGATCAGCTCGCGACGCGACTTCAGGAACCCCAGCGCCACGATCCGGGTGTTTCGGAGCGCGTCGCTCCCCCGCACGGTCCGGAACGTCTCCGGCGCCGCACGCATCACGCGCTCCTCCACGACCAGCACGTCCGGCGCGCTCACCGCCGCGACCTCGAGCGCCTCGACGAGGCTCTCGACCCCGACCGTCGCGCACCCGCGGAGCTCGAGGGCGCCGACGGCGAACCGCCGAAGGGCCGGAACGTCCACGATGACGAGGACTCGAGCATCTACCCGCGTGGTCTCCACGCCGGCAGCTTCCCCCTGCGAGACGAGACTGCGTATCCCCGAAGGGTGGGACTCGCGCCGGTGCGGCGTCGAGCCGCCCGGGTGACCCCAAGGTCGCATGCAGGCTCGCTAAAATACGTGTTCACCACAATGACGCGACGACCGCGCCCGCTGGTAGGGTGCCGAGCGTGTCGGATGCGTCGGTCCATCAGCGGTACGCTGCCGAGCATCGCCGCCTCGCGGTCACCTACCGCGAGATGGCGCAGCTGTGGCGCGACGTGCTCCGCAGCCCGGCCCGCGCCGAGCAGTGCCTCGCGGACGCGGAGCACCACGCGCGCGAGACGGACCGCCACGAGCTCGTCGCGACGCGTTCTGCGCCCAACGTCGACGCTCCCCGCCGCGACGACGCTCCGGGGTGCGCCGCGGGCGCGGCGCCTCGTTCGCGGGGAGACGCCCGCCCTTCGCGCTCGCCCGGACGCCGCTCGGGCTCCGCGCAGGCAGCGCGGACCCGAGCAGGCAGCGCGGACCCGAGCAGGCAGCGCGGACCCGAGCAGGCAGCGCGGACCCGAGCAGGCCGCGCGACCCCTGCGGAGACACCGCCGACAGGGTAAGTCCCGGTCCTGACAGCGCTTCCGCAGGCTGAAGGCTGCCGCCGCCAAGAAAACCGACCGCGAGGCCCGGAGGGGGGTGCCAAACGGGTGGCGCATGAGCATGTTCGTCGGCAGGCTACCGGGCGATCGAGAAGGGCTCAGCCAGGAAGCCTCGAAGAAGTCCCCTCAAAGGAAGCCCGACCGCCAGAAAGGGCTGTGCATGCCACGCATCGACATCGAAATCCTCGCGCCGTTCGCGGCGAAGTACATGGAAGGCACCACCCTCACGCCCGCCGAGCGCGCCGAGGTGCTCCGGATGGCGCAGGGGTTCGCGTGCAAGGACTCCGCGGCGGGTGCGAACGTCGCGCCGGAGACGATCCGCGCGCGCCGCAAGCGCATCTACCGGAAGCTCGACCTGGGCGGCGCCGGAGAGCTGATCTCCGCGCTCCTGGCGCTCTCGCTCCGCATGCTCGCGACCGGCGAGCGCATCGAGCCGCGCCCTGCAGCGCCCGCCGAGCCAGCCCGCGAGGCCACCGCGCCGCTCTCCGCGGTCCGGTGACGGCGGTAGGTTCGTCGAGAGCTGCCGAGCGTCCGCTCGAAGCGTCGCAGCGCGGCCTGCGCCGCGAGCGCATGCGTGCGGGGAAGCCGCACGGGCGCACCGGCAGGAAATGATCGGGCAGCGGGCCGCGCGTCCGGGAGCATTTCGCGCGCCTGCGACGTTCCCTTGCCGTGCTCTTCCGCTCCCGAATTGGCCTCGCGCCCGCGCGGGTGGACCTGTGGATCCCCGGCCTGTACGTGGCGGCGTCCGCCGCGTGGATCTCCGTCTCCGACCTCTTCCTCGCGCGCGTGTTCCGCTTCGTCGCGGAGAACACGGGCTGGTCCTTGTCGAAGGGGCTCGGGTTCGTCGCCGTGACGGCGGTGGCGCTCCACTTCGGCCTTCGCTGGACGCTCGCACGCGAGCGGCACGCGTACCAGGCGCTGCGCGAGTCCGACGAGCGGAAGAGCCACTTCATCGCGATGCTCTCGCACGAGCTCCGCAACCCGCTCGCCCCGCTGCGGCACGCCCTCTGGCTCCTGGATCGCGCCGCCCCCGGCACGGATCAGGCGTCGCATGCGCGGGCGACGCTCGGGCGGCAGGTGCTGCACCTGTCGCGGATCACCGATGACCTGCTCGACGTGACGCGCATCTCGCGCGGGCGGATCCAGCTCCAGAAGACGCGCGTCGATCTCGTCGAGCTCGTGCGGCGCGCCGTCGAGGACCACGAGCCGCTCTTCACCGGGCGCAACGTCTCGCTCTCGACCGAGCTCGATCCCCTCCCGCTCTGGCTCGAGGCCGATCCGACGCGGATCGGCCAGGTGGTCGGGAACGTGCTCTGGAACGCGGCCAAGTTCACGGACCCCGGTGGCCACGCCGAGATCGTCGTCGAGCGCGGACCGCAGGGCTCGGCGCGCGTGAGGATCCGCGACGACGGGATCGGGATCCCCGCGCGCGTCCTCGATCACGTGTTCGACGCGTTCGTCCAGGCGGACGTCAGCCTCGAGCGGACGCGCGGCGGCCTCGGGGTCGGCCTGTCGCTGGTGAAGACGCTCGTCGAGCTCCACGGCGGCACGGTGCTGGCGAGGAGCGACGGGCCGGGGACGGGCGCCGAGTTCACGATCTCCCTCCCGCTCGCGCCCGAGCAGCCGGTCATGCCCTGCGCGGCGGCGTCGGAGCGCGAGGCGATGCCCCGACACCGCGTCCTCGTCGTCGAGGACAACCTCGACGCCGCCGAGACGCTGCGCGAGATGCTCCTCATGTGGGATCACGACGTCGAGGTCGCGCACGACGGCCGCGAGGGGCTCGCGAAGGCGCGGGCGTTCCTGCCCGACGTCGTCCTGTGCGACATCGGCCTGCCCGTGATGGACGGGTACGAGGTCGCACGCGCCATCCGGTCCGATCCCGAGCTCTCGTCCGCGTTCCTGGTCGCGGTGACCGGCTACGCCTCGCATGAGGACGCGCGGCAGGCCGCGGGCGCGGGGTTCGACCGCCACCTCGGCAAGCCGGTGCCCGTCGAGGTCCTGGAGGAGCTGCTCGCCACGGCGCCCGTATCCGCCCGCAGCGCCGAGCGCGCGGCCTCCGTTCACTGAATCGCCGCGACCGCCGCGACCGGCATCGCAGGGTCGCGCAAGCCGGCGCCGCGACGGGCCCTCCCGCGGACCCGCACGAACGATGCGGGGACCCCCGCTCCCGATTACGCGGTCATCGATCGGAGCGAGGACATGAAGACACGGTCGACCAGGACCGGAGGCGTCATCGTCACGGCGCTTTGTCTGACGGCCGTCGCCGGACCATTCCGGGCGACGGCAGCGGAACCGCAGCAGCACCCCTCGGGGTTCAAGAAGCCCTCCGACGAGGAGCTGCGCAAGCGGCTCACGCGCGAGCAGTACGAGGTCACGCAGCACGAGGGGACCGAGCCCCCGTTCCGGAACCCGTACTGGGACAACCACCGGCCCGGCATCTACGTGGACGTGGTCTCGGGAGAGCCGCTCTTCAGCTCCCTCGACAAGTTCGAGTCCGGGACCGGCTGGCCGAGCTTCACCCGACCGCTCGACCCGGGGAGCATCACCACGCGGACCGACCGGCACCTGCTGTCCTCCCGCACCGAGGTCCGGTCGAAGCTCGCCGACTCGCACCTCGGCCATGTGTTCAACGACGGCCCGCCTCCCACCGGGCTGCGCTACTGCATGAACTCCGCGGCGCTGCGCTTCGTCCCGGTCGAGCGGCTCGCCGAGGAGGGATACGGCCAGTACCTGGCGCTCTTCGGGCGTGCCGGAGCGAAGCCGTGAAGGCCGCGCTGGCGCTCGGCGCGCTCGCGATCGCGCTCCTCGGCGTGAAGGCGATCGTCGCGCGGACGCCGACGGGAGCCGCCGCGCCGACCGGAGCCGGAGGGAAGGCGATGATCGGAAACCCGAGCTGCGGCACGAATCCCGGACACGTCGGCCACGGCACCCCGCTCACCCCCACCGGGCAAAATCACCTCGCCGTCTTCGCCCAGGGCTGCTTCTGGGGCGTCGAGGAGCGCTTCCGGAAGGTGCCCGGCGTCGTCGCGACCGCCGTCGGATACTCGGGAGGCCGGACCGAGAACCCGAGCTACGAGGACGTGTGCAGCCACACGACGGGGCACGCGGAGGCGGTCCTCGTCGAGTTCGACCCGGCGCGCGTCAGCTACACCGAGCTGCTCGCGTTCTTCTGGCGCACCCACGACCCGACGAGCGGCGATCGTCAAGGCCCGGACCGCGGCAACCAGTACCGGTCCGCCGTCTTCACCTTCGGTCCGGAGCAGCTCGCCGCCGCGCTCGCCTCGCGCGACGAAGAGCAGCAGCGACTCGCGGACCGGATCACGACCGAGATCGCGCCAGCCGGGCGGTTCTGGATCGCCGAGCGCTATCACCAGCAGTGGGACGAGAAGCACGGCGCGCTGTCCTGCCCGGTGCCTCACCGGCCGCGGAGCAGGTGACGCCGGAGGAGCCGTTCCCGGCGTGCGTCGCGCCTCGTACGACCTGCCTGCTGCGAGCGCCGCTGCGCTTGCGACGGCGCAGAAGTGACCCGGCCGTACTAGGATGCCGCCGCGATGCTCGCCCTCCTCCTCGCGATCTGCCCGGCCGGCGCGCTGGGGCTCGCGGTGCTCGTCGCCCGCCGGCTCGAGCGTCCCGAACGGACCGTCGCGGCCCTCGCGTTCGCGGCGTTCGTGCTCTCGGCGCTCGTGTCGCCCCGCAGCTACGTCCACGACCACTACACCCACTTCCGCCACGCGCGCGCCGCCTGGGACGATCCGCTGCTCCTCCTCGATCCGTGGGATCGACCTGCGTTCATGCTCCTCTACGCCGGCGCGGCGCGGTTCGGGCTCGTCGTCACGCGGCTCGTGAGCGCGATCCCCGCGTCGCTCGCGGTCGCCGCGACGATGCTCGCCGCGAAGGCTGCAGGGGTGCGGCGCGCCTGGCTGGCGGGGCTCTTCGTCGTCGCCCAGCTGGACTTCTTCGGCCAGGCCTCCTCGACGATGACCGAGCTGCTCCTCGCCGCCGGGCTCGCCGTCGCGTGCTGGGGGTTCTTCGCCGAGCGGCCCTGGCTCGCCGCGGCGGGCCTCGCCTTCGCCGGGCTCACGCGGCCCGAGGCGCCGCTCCTCGTCGCCGCCTGCGCGCTGCTGCTCTTCGTCGCCCACCGACGCCTCGGCCCGGCGCTGGTCGCGTTCGCGCCGTTCGTCGCATGGGTCGCGCTCGGGAGCGCGCTGCACCACGACCTCCTCTGGTACGTGCACGGGAACCCGTATCGCGGGGCCGTTGGCCTCCGGCTCGAGGGCCGCCAGATCCTGGAGAGCTTCTTCTACGCCGCGCTCGCGGACGGGCAGCCGCTGCCGCTGCTGCTGCTCGAGATTGCCGGCGCGGCGCTCGTGCTGCGCCGGGGGGGCCGGCGCGCGGCCTTCCTTCTCGGGCCGGTCGTGCTGCTCTGGCTGCTGCTCACGTTCCTCCGAATCGGCCCGTTCGACTGGTGGCGGCAGAGCCGGTACCTCGTGTCCATCGCGCCGGCGCTCGCGCTCCTCGCCGCGATCGCGTACGACGCGCTCGAAGCCCACCTTCCCCGCCTGGCCGCCCCCGCGCTCCTCGCGGCGAGCGCGGTGGGCGCCGGGACGATCCTGGCGAAGGCGTGGCGGCCGTTCACCTGGAGCCCGTCGTGGATGTGGGCCATCTTCGCGGCTCCGCTCGCGGCCGCCGCCATTGCGTGGGCGCTGCGCCGGCGCATCCCTGCCGAGGCCGCGCTCGTCGCGATGCTCGCCGCGCCGCTCCTCCTCTCGCCGCCCGGAACGTTCAACCTCCACCGGCCGACCGCGAGCGAGCGCGCCGCCGAGCGGATCGTGCGCGCGCTCGCGGCGCGCGGCAGCGTCGCGGTCGGATACGACCATTCCGCGCTCGAGCAGGCCTGCGCCGAGCTGGTCGGGGATCCATGCCCCCTCGCGCTCCGTCGCTCGGACGCGCCCACGCGCGACGACGCGCTCTTCGTGAAGCAGTACGACGGCACCGCGCCGCCGCCCGGGCCGCCCGAGGGCTGGTCCGAGGTGTGGAGCGCGTCGGGCCCGCGCATCGAAGGCCCGCTCCTCTCGCCCGTGGCGTGGCGCACGACGACGATGATCTGGCAGCCCGCGCGGTCGCTTCATGGCGCCGCCCCTCATACTCCTGCGAACCACTCGTACCCCTGGTCCTCCCAGTAGCCCCCGGTGCGCACCGGAAGGAAGCTCACCTCGGTCAGGTACTTCACCATCTTGTAGCCGAGCTTGACGGCCGAGTAGAGACGCAGCGGCGCGCCGTGCTCCACCTGCAGCGGCGCGCCGTTCATCCCGTACGCGAGGATCGTCTGCGCGTGAAGCGCGCTCTCCAGGTCCCAGGACGAGCAGTAGCCCGAGTCGAAGGATCGGAACTCGACGTAGCGCGCGCGCGGATCGACGCCGGCGATCCGCGCGATCTCGGAGAGCCGGACGCCGTCCCAGGCGGCGACCGCCGACCACCCCTCGACGCAGTGGTGCCGGACCCGCGTGCGGGTCCGCGGCAGCCGGCGGAGGTCGTCGAGCGAGAGGGTGAGCGGGTGGGCGACCAGCCCCCGCACCGCGAGCGCCCAGCCGGCCGGCGCGATCGGGAAACTGTTTCGAGATCTTGTACTTCGGGAAGTCCTCGAGCGCGGTCTCCTCCTCCTCGGACAGCTCGGGGGCGAGCCGGCGGGGATCGAAGAGCGCGCGCTGGAAGCGCTCGTTCGACGCGCTCCATGAGCCCGAGGAACCCGCGTCCGCGGCCGGCGGCTGTCGCAGCCGAGCCGCTCCCAGCGCCACGACGCCGGCGCCGCGGAGCGCGCTCCCGAGGAAGCGCGCGCCGGGTGGAGCGGCTCATGACGCTGCCTCCTCCGGGCGCTCCTCGCGGCCCACCGTCATGTCGGCGAGCGTCCGCGGGTGGAGCAGCACCTGGACCACGTGGACGACGGGGAAGAGCGCCGAGCGCCGCGAGCACGAGCAGGTGGATGACGCGCGCGAAGTCGTACCCGCCGAGCAGCGCGGTCAGGCGCGGCAGCTGGACCGGCTTGTACATCGCGAGCCCCGACAGGACGAGGAGCGGAGCGATCGCGAGGACGCCGGTGTACGAGAGCCGCTGCATCCCGTTGTAGAGGCCGACCGGCGCGGGCGCCTCCTTCCGGAGGCGGAGATCGTGGAGCACGGTGTGCCAGGCGTTCCGGGCGTCCCGGCGCGGGAAGAACAGACGCCGCCGCCATTCGCCGCTCGCGAACAGGAACACGACGTAGACGATCGCGTTCGCGACGAAGAGCCACGCGAAGGCGAAGTGCCAGTGGCGTGCGCCGGCGAGCCACTCGCCGATCGTCAGCGCGGCGGGCGGCTGCACGCCCTGCAGCGGGTACCAGCCGTAGGTCGCGCCGCGCGGGCCGAGGAACGGATAGGCGACCAGGATCCGCAGCCCGCTTCCCGCCATGAGGGCGAGGAGGATGAGGTTCGCCCAGTGGGTCGCCCGGATGGGCCAGGGTTGGGCCGGACGAGCCATGCGAGGTCCGGTCATGGACGTACTCGCGGAACGGCCGGCGTGCATGCGATGCGGGGGCACGGGGCATCAGGCGCCCGCGATCGTCGCGCGGTGTGGTCCCTTCGGGGGCTCCCGGCCGCGAGGGCGAACGTGCTCGTGGCGCGGTGACTCCCTCCGGGCGCGGGGCCGGGGAGGTCCCCTCGCCGTGCTCGCGGCACGGACGAATGCGCGACCGGGGCTGAACTGTCGAACGGCCCCAGAAACGCGGGGGCCGGGCACTTGCGTAGGCGCCGACGTCGCGCGGGGGGAGTTCCCGTGCTCGGACACGGGTTGGGCGCGCGCCGTCGTCACCTAAAGTGCATTCCGGCTAAAGTACTTTGTTGCGTGTCCGTCCGCAGCGCACCGTTGTTCGAACGGTACCGAGCCGCTGCGCGCGGGCGAGGGGCCTCCCCGGCATGGGCGCCCGGCGCGCGTGGCGGCACGTACGAGCGCTCCCGTGCGGGATGATCGTCCACGGAAGACGGCGACCGACATCGCAACGGTGACGCCCGGACGCGCCATCACCTTCGCCGGGGGCGCGAGGCCGCAGAGGGCCCCTCGACGCGCGCAGGCCCGGACTCGCCCGATGATCAGTGCGCTGCGGACGGACAAGAACCGATGAAGTGACTGGCCTCCGTCCTCCCGACGTAGCGAAATGTCGCTCGTCACTCGTACACGCGCTCGAGGCGCACGAGGAGGAGGCCAGTCATGGAGCATGTTGCGATCGATCTCGGCGGAAGGGAATCGCAGATCTGTATCCGGGCGGAGGACGGGAAGATCCTCACCGAAGCGAGGGTCGCGACGGCGCGGTTGCGGGAGACGCTGGAGCGACCGAAGTCGCGCGTCATCATGGAGACCTGCGCCGAGGCGTTCGCGATCGCGGACATCGCGCTGCAGTGCGGGCACGAGGTCCGGGTGGTCCCGGCATCGCTAGTCAGATCGCTCGGAGTCGGGGCGCGGAAGACGAAGACGGATCGGCGCGACGCCCAGGTGCTCAGCGAAGTCTCCTGCCGCGTGGACTTGCCGTCGGTGCATGTGCCCTCGCAATGGTCGCGGGAAGCGAAGTCGCTCTGCGCGATGCGAGATGTCCTGGTGTCGTCAAGGACGGGCCTGGTGAACTCAGTCCGCGGATACCTTCGGCAGAACCTGAAGAAGCTGCCCGGCTGCACCGCGGCGACGCTCGGAGCGCGCGTTCGGAAGCGATACGAGGAGATGGGCGAGCCAGTCCCACGGCATCTCGAGAGGCAACTAGAGACGCTGGCGTATCTGCACCAAGCGGCGGTGTCCGCGACACTCGACGTGAGCGAGTGGGCCGAGCAGAACCCGCTCTGCGTTCGGCTGATGACGGTGCCGGGTGTGGCGAAGGTCACCGCAACGCGCTTCGTGGCTGCGATCGACCGGGTGGACCGCTTCGCGAGTGCGCACCAGGTCGAGTCGTACCTGGGCCTCGCGCCTGGCGAGGACTCGAGCTCGGATCGACGCCGAATCACCTCGATCACGAAGGCCGGGCCAGCCGCGCTGCGGTGGGTGCTGGTCCAAGCCGCGTGGGCCGCGATGCGCACGCGGCCAGAGGATCCGATGTGCCAGTGGGCGCTTGGGATCGCGCGTCGGCGTGGCGGCAAGATCGCAACGATCGCGCTCGCGCGGAAGCTCGCCGGGATCCTGTATGCGCTCTGGCGCGACGGAACGACTTACCAGCCGCTGCGCGGTGCGCTCGTGGAGGTGAAGACCCAGTAGCCGCCGGCGAACATACCGGGCGCCTCGCCCGGCATCGACGTAGCTGTCCAGAGACGGTGACCGCGATGACGACCGGGAGGGTCGCGACGAAGTCGGTGCGCGACAACCTCGTGGATACGAATGCGGCCCGTCGACGGACAACGGCTCATGCGGCTCTGACCGCGAATGGTCGAATGAGACAGCTCGCCGATGCGGGGGTGCACCGTGTGCCGCCGGTTGAAGTCGGACCGGGATGGAGGGGTTTGCCGTTGGCGAGCCAGTCACTACATGGTCGGTCGTCAGTACTTCAGCCGGCCTGTCACTTTACGTGACAACGGCGCGCGCCGGATGCGTTCCTCCGAGCACGGCAACTCCTCCGCGCGACGTTGGCACGTACGGAAGTGCGCCGGCCCCTGCGCTTCTGGGCCCCTCCGACCGTCCGGCGCCGGTCGCGCATTCGTCCGAAGCCGAGCACGTCCGAGGGGCCCTCGCGGCCGGGAGCCCCCCGGGGGACGCGGCGGGAGCCCCCGGGGGACGCGGCGACGACCGTGCGTCCCGTGAAAGGGCGCCTCTATCGCACCATGTGGTGCAGGCCGCCCGCGTTGACGACGTCGTCGTAGCCGGCTTGCCTCAGCACGCGGGCCGCGGTCGCGCTGCGGATGCCCGACGCGCAGTACACGACGACCGGCCTCCCCTTCGGGATCTCCCCGAGCCGACCCCCCAGCGCGTGCAACGGGATGTTGATGGCGGCGGGATACGCGCCGCCGCTGAACTCGGTCGGCGTGCGCACGTCGACGATCACCGCTCCCGCCCGGATCTTCTCGAGGACGACGTTCGAGGACACCCTGTTGCCTCCCAGGACGCGACGGAGGAAGACGAACGTCGCCGCCGCGCCCGCCGCGACGACCCACGGCTCGAGGTTCACGCTCCCTCCAGCTCGAAGCCGCCGGCGGCGACCATGCTGAGCTGGCCACCGGTCACGTTCACGACGTCGCCGAAGCCGCGCGCCTTCAGGATCCGGACGGCGAGGTGGGCGCGAAAGCCCGAGCGGCAGATCGACGACGATGCGGCGGTCGCGCGGGAGCGCGTCGCAGCTCTCGCGGAGCGCGTCCAGCGGGACGTGCTTCGCCCCGCGCACGTGGGATCGCGCGAACTCCTCGTCGCTCCGAACGTCGAGGACGAGCGGACGCTCGCCGGACTCGAGCTCAGCCTGGAGCTGCGCGGCGGTGACGAGCGGGGCGAAGCCCGACAGGTCGTTCAGGCCTGCGAACGCGGCGACGTTCACCGGGTCGTTCGCGGAGGAGTAGGGCGGCGCGTACGCGAGATCGAGCTCCGCGAGCTCGTGGAGCGTCATCTCCCCCTGCAGCGCCGTCGCGAGCACGTCGATCCGCTTGTCCACGCCTCCGTGCCCGAACGCCTGGGCCCCGAGCAGCCTCGCCGTCCTGCGGTCGTAGACGAGCTTCAGCGACAGCTCCTTCGCGCCGGGATAGTAGCCGGCGTGGTGGTCCTTGTGGATCACCACGACGCCTACGTCGAACCCGGCCTCGCGCGCCGCCCGCTCGGACAGCCCGGTCATCGCCGCGGTCGCCTCGAACACCTTGACGACGCTCGTCCCGAGCGCCCCCGAGTAGCGCATCGGGACCCCGAGCGCGTTGGAGGCCGCGATCCGGCCCTGCCGGTTGGCCGGGCCGGCGAGCGGGATCCGGACGCGGCGGCCCGAGACCTTGTGCACCACCTCGACCATGTCGCCGGCGGCGTAGATGTCGGGGTCCGACGTCCGGAGGTGCTCGTCGACGAGGAGCCCGCCCGAGGCGCCGATCTCGAGCCCGGCGCTCCTCGCGAGGCCGAGCTCGGGGCGCACGCCCACCGAGAAGAGCACGAGGATCCGCGGACAGCCGGCGGCCGTCGGAGAGCTCCAGCGTCCTTCCCTCCGCGTGCACCGCCTTCACGCCGACGCCGGTGAGGACGCGGACGCCGTTGGGCTCGAGCTCCTCCGCGACGCGCGCCCCGAATTCGCGGTCCATGACGGACAGGACGCTCGGGAGCAGCTCGACGACGGTGGTCGCGAGGCCGCGCTTCCGGAACGCCTCGGCCATCTCCAGCCCGATGAAGCCGCCCCCGACCACCACCGCGGTGGCGGGGGCGTACCTCTCGATGTAGGCGTCGAGCCGGTCCATGTCCGGAACGGTCCAGAGCCGGAAGACGTGCGCGGCGTCGGGGCCGGGCAGCTCGGGGATGACGGGATTGCCGCCCTGCGCGAGGATCAGCTTGTCGTACGGGAGCCAGCGCTCGCCTTCCGGCCCGCGGCAGCGGACCCGCTTCCCGGCGCGGTCGATCTCGACGGCCTCGGTCCGGACCAGCGCCTGCACGCGGTAGCGCCTCGCGAAGCCCTCGGGGGTCTGCAGGAGCAGGTTCGAGCGGTGCTCGATGTCCCGCGAGATGAAGTACGGCAGGCCGCAGTTGGCGTACGAGACGTACGGGCCTCGCTCGACGAGCGTGATCTCCGCCTCCTCGCTGATCCGCCGGGCGCGCGCCGCCGCCGTCGCGCCGCCTGCGACTCCGCCGATGATGACGAGCTTCGGGTTCACTCGGGTCCCCTCCCGCGGGGTCGGGGCCCCGCGACCCCTTCCCTGGGTCGGAGCCAGATTCCGCCGGAAAAGGTTCGAGCATCCTCTCAGAGTTGCCCGGCTGCAACGAGGAGCCAGCGCAGCCCGAAGCCGCCCAGGAGGACGAGCGCGGGCGCCACCGCCGTCGCCGGAAGATGCCGCCTGCGCTCGAGGAGCTCCAGCGTGGAAGGAATGACGAGGCCTGCAATGACGACCAGCGACCAGAAGGTCGCGGTGAACGGCCCTCCGAGCACCAGCCGGGCTCCGGCCCGGCCCGCCTCGCCGCTCGTGGCGAGCCCCACCAGGAAGAAGAAGATGAGCGCCAGCTCGAGCCACATGGCGTGCAGGTCCGCGCGCGAGAGGAACGACCGCTCCTCGGGGGAGATGCGGAGGAGCATCGCGAGCGCCGCGCCGCTCGAGATCCCGGACACGAGGAAGAGCGGGCCGAGCAGCGCCGACCCCCACAGGGCCCGAGCGCCCAAGGTCGAGAGGAGCACGCCGGTGTACCCGCCCAGCCCGACCCCCAGGACGAGGTTCGCGATCCGGAGTCCGCGCGCGTGTCGCAGCGCGAGCGCGCGCCCGGACCGGACGATCCCGCCGCCGACGGGCATCCGGCGTGCGAGGACGGCCACGTCCGCCTCGCCGAGCGTCGCGAGCCCGAACAGGATCGACACCGGGATCACCACCAGCAGGATCCAGGCGCCCCATGACATGGGCGACGTCCAGCGGAACGCCAGGTAGAAGCGCCAGACGGCGGCCTTGTGCCCGAGATCGAGGAACAGGGCGATCATCCCGACCGACACCAGCGCCGGGGCGAGGAGCGGCAGCCAGCGCGCCGTGCGCGAGCGCTCGCCGGTCCGTGCGTGGAGCAGCGACGAGAGGAACATGATCCCGGCGGCCATGCCGCCGAGGAAGAGGTACGCCGGGATCTCCCACCCCCATACGTTCAGGTGCGGGTCGATGAGGCGGCTGTGTCGGGCGATGTCGAGCTCGTTCATGGAAGTCACCGTGCGTGAGGTTTCCCTACCCGCTGCAGCCGCCGCCCTTCTTCATCGAGCCGCCCGCGGGCGCCGCCTCCGGCGGCGGCGGCGGGGGCGCGGCCTTCATGCCGGTGAGGGCGGACTGGATGCCGGCCCGCAGCCGGTACGCGGCGATCTCCGCGGGCGCCGCGCTCGGCGGAGGCGGCGAAGCCGGAGTCAGCGCGTAGGCCTGCCAACCGTTCCACCCGCCGGCGAGGACCAGGATGCGTCCACGGTACGCAGCCGCAGCGGGCGGGGCCCGGCCGAGCTCGCCCTCCCCGACGAGCACGACGTCCTTCACCGGGCTCACGACGGCCAGGCCGAGCCTCGGCAGGTCGGCTTCGGGAACGCACTCCGCGCCGGGGACACGCCGCTCCGCGCACGCCGCCGCGGGGCGCAGGTCGAGGATCCGCACGGTCCAGGGCTCGTCGAAGACGCGCCGGGCGAGATCTGCCGGTGAGATCGCCGCGACGCCGCGCGCGCGCGCCTGCGTGCCCGCGGGGAGCGCGAGGCCCGCGAGACCCACCAGCGCCGCTGCCACGAATCCGGCGAACACGAACCGGCGCGGCCGGCCGCCGGGGATCGCAATCGCGAGCGGGTCCGCCCTCGACGCGAGGAGCTTCTCCAGCTTCTCGGCGCCGATGAAGCCGCCGATCGCCAGCGCGATCACGGCGAACGCCACGATGACCGGCCCCGGCCTCGCGGGCAGGTGGAGGAGGTCCCACAGGTAGAGGTTCCCCAGCCGCGTGCTGTCGTGGAACCGCGCGAATCCGGGTCGCCATTCGAGCTCGGCCCAGATCACCTGCCCCGCGATCGTCCCGGCCACCGTGACGAGGCCGTCGAGCTTGCCGGACGCCATCGCGACGTACGACGTGCCGGGGCAGTAGCCGGACATCACGAACCCCATCCCGACGAGCATCCCTCCCACGAAGAACGGGAGGAGGAAGGTCTCGCTGGTGGCGTGATCGGCGATGGCCTTGAACTCGGTGAGCCCCGCCGCCGAGGCCACCACGACGACGAGCATCGCGGTGACGACCGCGGTGAACATCACCTTGAAGACGCTCATGTCGTAGCCATAGAACTGGCCCACGAGCTTCTGGGCGCGGCCGAACCCCGCCCGCTCGAGCACGAACCCGAACCCGAACCCGCTCACGACCGCGAACACGAGCCCGCCCTCGTGCGGCGGGAAGATCGGGAACATCATCGCCATTCCCTCCTCACGAAGTAGGCGAGCGCGTACGCCCCGCCGAAGAAGGACATGAAGAAGACCCAGGAGCCCACCGAGAGCAGGGCGCCACCCGAGAGCGCCTGGCCGGAGGCGCAACCGCGCGTGATCTTCGCGGCGACCCCCATGAGCACGCCGCCCGCGAGCGCGAAGGCGAGCCTGCTTCCGGTGGAGATGCGGGGGCCCTTCAGCACTTCTCGCTTCAGCCGTCCGGCCGTGTAGGCCGCGACGAGCCCGCCCAGCACGACGCCGAGGAGCTCGTAGACGAGCCAGTTCGCGTGCTCGCTCGCTGCGGCCCGGGCGAGCGGAGGCGTCGCCGCGACGTGCTCGGGCACGAGCGCGCCGAGCGCGGCGACCCCCATCCGCAGCGAGCCGCCGGAGGCGCCGAGGCCGCTCCCCATGACGAGATAGGTCGCCGCGAGCACCCCGCCGAGCGCCACGCCGGCCAGGTACGGATTCCAGAACTTGTTCGGATCGGGCCTCATGAGGGCTCCTAGGAGAGGAAGAAGACGTTCGGGTCGTTGCCCCGCTCCGGCTTCAGCACCTTGTGCCGGCGGCGCTCGACCGCCCGCGCTACCGCGCTCTCCGGATCCGCGAGATCGCCGAAGGTGAGCGAGCGCGTCGGGCAGGTCTCGACGCAGGCGGGCTGGCTCCCCTTCGCGACGCGGTGCAGGCAGAACGTGCACTTGTCGACGTGGCCGGCGGGGTGGACGTAGCGGGCACCGTACGGGCACGCCGCGATG
Source organism: uncultured delta proteobacterium (assembly GCA_963721145.1). Classification (GTDB taxonomy): domain Bacteria; phylum Myxococcota; class Myxococcia; order Myxococcales; family Anaeromyxobacteraceae; genus Anaeromyxobacter. Next base: position 1,212,149 of record CAVRIC010000003.1, read on the forward strand.
CACGCCTTGCAGCCCGTGCACTTGCTCCTCGCCACGGCGACGACGCCACCCTGCGCGACGTGGGAGGCGCCGGTCGGGCAGGCGTCCACGCACGACGGCGCGCTGCACTGGTTGCAGCGCTCGGAGCGGATCTCCATGGACAGGTCGGGGAACTTCCCGCTCACCTCCTGGACGATCCAGGCACGGAAGCCGCCTTCGGGGAGCGCGTTCTCGGTCTTGCAGGAGATGACGCAGGCGTTGCAGCCCACGCAGCGCCGGGTGTCGACCGCCATCGCGTATCTCATGCGGTCCTCGCGGCGGGCTCGAGCCGCACGAAGTTCACGTTCATTCCGGTCCCACCCATGATCGGGTCGACCTTGTACCGGGTGACGAGCTCGGCGTCGGACGCGCCGCGCCCGTACGCGTACCGGAGCTTCTTCGCGGTCTGTCCCCAGCCGTGGACGAGGTAGACGCAGTCCCCGCGAATGCGCTCCGTGACCTTGGCGCGGACGGGACCGCTCCGAGCACCGTCCTGGTTCACCAGCATGACGCGATCCCCGGTGCGGAGCGGCTCGTCGAACCCGGGGAGCGCCCGCGCGACGTCGGCGTTCACCCACACCTCGTTCTCCGGATACGGCTCGGCGAGGAGCCGGTTGTTCACGGTGCGCCCGAACGTGTGGGTCGGCGCGCGCCCCATGAGCATGCGGAAGTGGCCGGGGGGACCTTCGTCGGGAGGGTAGTACTGCGGGATCGCGTCGAACCCCAGCTTCGCGAGCTGCTCGCTCCGGAGCTCGATCCTCTTCGACTCGGTCGCGATCTGGACGGGGAGCCCCTCCTCCTCGCAGGTCGGCGCGGGCTTTCCGAGCACCACGCCCGTCGCGCGCGCCCTGGAGACGTCGTGGCCTCCTGCGCGAAGCCGCGCGTCGACGTACTCGCGCGCGTCGCTCCACGGGAAGTACTCGGCGAGCCCGACCTTCCCCGCCAGCTCCTTCGCGATCCACCAGCCGGGCTTCGAGTCGCCCATCGGCGGCACCGCCGCCTGGCGGAGCGCGAGGAACGGCCGCTTGTACGCGGGGGCCGAGACGTCGTCGTCGCGCTCGAGGTACGTCGCCTCGGGCAGCACCACGTCGGCCCAGCCGCAGATCTCGGCGGGCAGGACGTCGATCGCCACGAGCAGGTCGAGGTTCTGGATCGCGGCGACGGTCTGCTTGCGCGACGGGAGCGCCTGCATGAGGTTGCAGCCGTAGACGAGCCAGGCCTTCAGATCGTAGAGCGCGCTGCCCGGGACGGACGCGTCGCAGAGCCCCGACGCGATCACCTCGGTCGCGATCGGGAACCCGCCGTTCTTCGGCTTGTCGGCCTCCTTCTTCTCGGGGTGCGGGAACGCCTTCGCCACCGGGTAGGCCGGCAGGCCCATCTTGCCGTGGGTCACGTACCCGCCGCGCCGCCCCCAGCTCCCGAGCAGCGCCGCGAGGATCGCCATCGCGCGCTCGCGCTGCGTGTCGTCGCCGTACCAGACGGTGTGGCGCCCGGGGTGGACGAGCGACGCGGGCCGGACCGCGGCGATGAAGCGGGCCGTCTCGCGGATCAGCTCGGGGCGGATGCCCGTGTGCGGATAGGCCCACTCGGGCGTCCGGTCCGCGACGTGAGCCTTCAGCTCCTCGAGGCCGAGCGCGTGCTTCGCGAGGTACTCCGCGTCGAGCCGGCCCTCGGTGAGGAGGACGTTCATCCAGGCGAGGAGGAGCGCGATGTCCGTTCCCGGCTTGATGGGCAGCCAGTAGCGCGCCTTCCCCGCCGCGACCGAGAAGCGCGGATCGACGACCACCAGCTCGGCGCCGTTCCCGATCGCCTCCGCGAGCTCCTGCACCTGGGTGTTGTGCATGTTCTCGCCCAGGTGGCTGCCGATCAGCGTGATCACCCGCGCGTTCGCGAGATCGATGGGCTCGGGCGAGCCGAGCGGAGTCCCGTAGGTGAGGAGGAACCCCGCCTCGCGCGGCCCGCGGCACTGCGCGTAGGACGGCGCGCCGACGTTGGGCGAGCCCCAGGCCTTCATGAAGTGCTTGAACCAGGTACCGCCCGAGCCGTGGGTGAAGAGGGCGACGGCCTCCGGCCCGTGCTTCGCCTTGACGGCGAGGAGCTTCTCGCCGACCTCGTTCAGCGCGGCGTCCCACGAGACCGGCTCGAAGACGTCGTCGCCGCGCTTCTGCCGCCGGACGAGCGGCCGCGTGAGCCGATCGGGGTCGTAGAGGAGGCCGGTGCCCCCCGCGCCGCGCGGGCAGAGCATCCCGCGCGACAGGGGGTGGTCCGGGTTTCCCACGATCTTCGTGACGCGACCGTCCCTCACGTGCGCCTTCACTCCGCAGCCCCAGAAGCAGAGCTCGCAGAACGTGGCGACCACGCGGTCGCCCTCGGTCCCGGGGTCTTCGACCCGATCCGCGTCGAGACCCCACCACCGGGTCGTCAGCCCGGAGGCGAGCGCCGCGCCGCCGAGCGCCGCGCCCCCGATGCGGATGAACTGCCTGCGCGTGAGCACCATGCCTCCTCCGTCATCGTCGTTCGCGGCCCGCTAGACCGGACCGTGGCGCCGAGGTCGAGCTGGAACTGCGCCGCGCCGGTTCTGACCGGGTGGCATTGCGTGTGGCGTGCCTCGTGCTCGGGGGAGCCGAAGCGGCGGGGAATCCGGAGGTTGAGCGGGACCCGGGATCGCCTGCGACGTCACGTGTCAGAACTCAGCAACGCGACGTTTCACCCGGGAAACAAAACGTGTCAGAGTGGGACAAGATGAGACGGGGAGCCCGCCCGACCACGGATCGCCAGCTCGCCTTCGCGGCGGTGAACGCCGCCTTCGGGTCGCTCGGCCGCATCTGCATGGCGCTCGACGCGAGCTTCCGCGTCCGCCACGTCTCGGAGCGGGTCGATGCGCTCCTCGGTCCGGGCGCCGCCGAGCGGATGCTCGGCAACCCCGTCGAGTCCGTGCTCGGCGAGGAGCTGTTCGGGCCGAACGGACCGCTGCGGCAGGCGCTGCTCGCAGGCGAGAAGCGCGAGGGGTGGCGCGCCTTCCTCCACTCCGCCCGCGGGGGGGCGCGGCTCCTCTCCGTCACGGCCGCGCCGCTCGAGCACGACGCGTACGGCGCCTGCAATCCCGACGCGGCCTACCTCCTCGTGATGCGCCCCGCGGACGAGGAGGCGGTGGGCGCGACCGGTCCGATCGCCGGGTTCGGGGTCATCGGCCGCTCGCAGGCGATGGCGCGCGTCTTCCGGCACATCGAGACGCTGCAGCACAGCGAGGCGACCGTCCTCGTCACCGGCGAGAGCGGGACCGGCAAGGAGGTGACCGCGAGGATGATCCACGCGCACTCTCCCCGGCGGAACGGGCCGTTCGTCGCGCTCAACGCGGCGGCGCTGCCGGGCGAGCTCCTCGAGACCGAGCTGTTCGGGCACGTCCGCGGCTCGTTCACCGGCGCGACGCGCGACCGCGCCGGCCGGTTCGAAGCCGCCGCGGACGGGACCCTTTTCCTGGACGAGGTCGGAGACCTGCCGCTGCACCTCCAGGTGAAGCTGCTCCGGGTCCTGCAGGAGCACACCTACGAGCGCGTCGGCGACGACCACCCTCGGCGAACGAACGCGCGGATCATCGCGGCGACGCACCGGGACCTGCGCCGGGCCGTCGCGGAGGGGAACTTCCGCGAGGATCTCTACTACCGGCTGCGGGTGTTCCCGATCGAGATCCCGCCGCTCCGCGCTCGCCGTGAGGACATCGAGCCGATCGCCCGGCTGCTGCTTTCCCGGGTCGGTGCGCGGACCGGCCGTGCGCTCCGCTTCTCGCCCGACGCGCTCCGCGCGCTCCTGTCGTACGACTGGCCCGGAAACGTGCGCGAGCTGGAGAACGCGCTCGAGTTCGCGGCGACCGTGTGCCCGGGGCAGACCCTTCAGACCGAGGACCTTCCCCCCGAGGTCAGGAGCCCACCATCGGAGCGGCGAGCGCTGGAGCCGCCCGCGGGTCCGGGGCGCCAGGACGGGGTCCTCTCCCCTGACGAGGCGCCCGCGTCGCAGGACGAAGCCGCCGCGCTGAGGGCGGCGCTCGAGAATCACCGCTGGAGCCGCTCCGACACCGCGAGGGCGCTCGGGATCAGCCGGAGCACGCTGTGGCGCAGGATGCGTGACCTCGGGCTCTCCTGAACCAGGGTTCGCGATTCGTGATCACCCCCGCCTGGAGCGTGGCGTTTCATCCGCACCTCGACCGCAGCCGCCTCGGCGACAATCTTCGGGAGGGAGGCGTACGGCTTGATCGATCCGGTGGCCCCGCTCGCCGGCGCCTCGCCAGCCGCTCGCGGCCTGACGGACGCGGAGGCTGCGCGGCGGCTGCGCGAGGACGGCCCGAACGAGCTGGCGCGCGACAAGCCGCGCCGCCTCCTCGCGACCGTCGGGCAGGTCCTCCGGGAGCCGATGCTCCTCCTGCTGATCGCGGCGGGGGTGATCTATCTCGTGCTCGGCGATCTTCAGGAGGCGCTGCTGCTCCTCCCGGCGGTGTTCGTGATCGTCGGCATCACGCTGGTCCAGGAGCGCAAGACCGAGCGCGCGCTCGCAGCGCTCCGCGATCTGACGAGCCCCCGCGCGCTCGTGTGGCGACGGCGACGTCCGCCAGCGGATCGCCGGACGAGAGGTCGTGCGCGGCGACCTCCTCGTCCTCGTCGGAGGGCGACCGCGTCGCCGCGGACGGCATGCTCGCTCGAGGCGGCTCACGTCGAGCTCGACGAGTCGCTGCTCACCGGCGAGTCCGCGCCCGTCCGGAAGCGGACCGCCCGGGCCGGCGACGGGATGGGACGCGCCCGGCGGCGACGACCAGCCGTTCGTGTACGCGGGGCACGCTGGTCGTCCGCGGCCACGGCGTCGCCCTGGTCCGCGCGACGGGGGCACGAAGCGAGATCGGCCGGATGGGCGCCTCGCTCGCCGGGATCGAGCCCGGAGCGCACCCCGCTCCAGCTCGAGGTCACGCGACTCGTCAAGCGTCGTTCGCGACGTTCGGGGTGAGCCTCTGCGCCGTCTTGGTGGTGCTCCACGGCCTCAGCGCGCGGCGGATGGCTGCAGGGGCTCCTCGCCGGCGATCGCGCTCGCGATGGCGATGCTGCCCGAGGAGTTCCCGGTCGTCCTGACGCGTCTTCATGGCGCTCGGCGCGTGGCGCATCTGCGAAGAGCCGCGTGCTCACACGACGGCTGCCGGCGGTCGAGGCGCTCGGCGCGGCGACGGTGCTGTGCGCCGACAAGACGGGCACGCTCACCGAGAACCGGATGCGCGTCGTGCAGCTCTGGACGCCGCAGCCTCGCGGCACGAGGTGACCGACGGGCCCGCTCCCGAGGAGCTCCACGGCATCGTCGAGCTCGGAGTCCTCGCGAGCCAGCGCGATCCCTTCGATCCGATGGAGTCAGGCGTTCCACCGGCTCGGCGAGACCGCGCTCCGCGCCACGCCGCGCACGTGCACGCACGCTGGGACGCTGCTGCGGGAGTACCCGCTCTCGCCGGAGCTGCTCGCGGTCTCGCACGTCTGGCGCGCGCCTGAGCGCCGGCCCGCTCGTCGTCGCCGCGAAGGGCGCCCCGGAGGCGATCGCGCGAGCTGTGTCACCTGGACGCGGCCGGAGCGGCGGAGGTCGCTGAGCGGACCGCCACGATGAGCGGCGCGGGGCTGCGGGTCCTCGCGGTCGCACGCGCGGAATGGAGCGGCGGTGCGCTGCCCGACGGGCCCCACGACTTCGCGTTCGCGCTCGCGGGACTGGTCGGCCTGGACGATCCGGTCCGCCCCGGCGTGCCGGACGCCGTCGCGGAGTGCGCCCGCGCAGGCGTGCGCGTGGTCATGATCACCGGCGATTCGCCCGGGACTGCCGCGGCGGTGGCTCGACGCGTGGGGCTCCGCACCGACGCCGTCGCGATCGGCGCGGAGCTCGACGCCCTCGACGACGCGGCCCTGCGCGCGCTGGCGCAGCGGACCTCCGTGTTCGCCCGGATCGTTCCCGAGCAGAAGCTCCGCCTCGTCCGGGCGCTCCGTGCCGAGGGCGAGGTCGTCGCGATGACGGGGGACGGCGTGAACGACGCGCCGGCGCTCAAGGCGGCGCACATCGGCGTGGCGATGGGCGGGCGCGGCACGGACGTCGCGCGCGAGGCGGCGGCGCTGGTCGTCACCGACGACGACTTCACGTCGATCGTCGGAGCGGTCCGGCTCGGCCGCCGCATCTACGACAACCTCCGCCGCGCCATGGCGTACGCGCTGTCGGTCCACGTCCCGGTGGCGGGGCTCTCGCTCGCCCCGCTCGTGCTCGGATGGCCCATCGCGCTGTTCCCGATCCACATCGTGTTCATCGAGATGATCATCGACCCCGCCTGCTCGATCGCGTTCGAGGCGGAGCCGGCCGAGCCCGGCGTGATGCAGCGGCCCCCGCGCCGGATCGACGCGCCCCTGTTCGACGCCAGGCTCGCCTGGGTGTCGCTGCTGCAGGGCGCGAGCGTGCTCGGAGTGGCGCTCGCCGCCTTCCGGATCGGGCTCGCGCACACCGGGATGGACGACGCCGGCCGCGCCCTCGCCTTCTCCGCGCTGATCGGCGGGAACATCGCGCTCATCCTGGTGAACCGATCGTGGGGCCGGAGCGCGCTCGCGACGCTCCGGATCCGCAACGCGGCGACATGGACCGTCGTCGGCGGCGCAACCCTGCTCGCGGCGCTCGCGTTCGCGGTGCCGGCGATCCGGAGCGCCTTCCGCTTCGCGCCCGCGAGCGCGGACGACCTCGGGCTCGCCGCGCTGGCGGGGGTCCTCAGCCTCGCGTGGTTCGAGGTCGTGAAGCAGCTTCGGCCGGACTGGCTCGCGCGAGCCTGAGCGTCGCTCACGGACGGTCCCGGCCGAGCCGCTCGCTTGGTACATGCACGCGCGTCTCGCCGTGGTACGGAAGGACTTCAACGCCGGAGGAGCTCGATGACGCGGTCGGCGGCGGCAGCGTCGTCTCCCCCCGAGGCGACCACGTCGGGCGCCGTCGGAGCCTCGTAGGGCGCGCCGACACCGGGCAGCTCCGCCGCGCGGCCCGCCCGCGCCGCCGCGTACAGGCCTTTCGGATCGCGCCGCTCGCACTCCGCCGCCGGCGTCGCGACGTGCACCTCGAGGTAGCGGGGCGCGAGCGCCCGCGCCCGGTCGCGGTACGCTGCGCGGCTCGCCGTCGCCGCGACGAGGACCACGAGCCCCTGGCGCGCGAGCACCGCCGCGAGCCGCGCCAGCGCGGCGTAGAACGCGTCGCGCTCCTGCGCCCCGCCGCCCGCGGGCCGCTCGAGCGCCCAGCGCAACTCGTCCCCGTCCAGCACCGCGCAAGGCGATCCGCCGGCGCGGAGGCGTTCGGCGACGTGCGCCGCGAGCGAGGACTTCCCGGCGCCGGGCAGCCCCGTCATCCAGACGACCGCCCCCCCGGTCACGCGAACAGGTCCTCGGCGCTCCGCGGATCGAGCGCCTCCCCCGCGAGGGCCCGTTCCGCGAACGACAGCAGCGCATCGCGGGCGTCCGCCTGGAGCCCGGGGTAGAAGCGCGGGCAGCCGAGGACGAGCGTGCGCCAGGCGAGGAACGGCGGAGCGGACTCGAGCACCGGCCCGCCGCCGGAGGCGTGCAGGTACGTCTGCCAGAACCTCCGCCAGAGGGGCGCGAAGCCGTTCCTCCACGCGCCCGGGGCCTCGAGCCCGAAGAACACGTAGTTCACCGTGAGCGCAATGACGTCGTCCGCCGGGTCCCCCTTGCACCCGCGGCTCGCGTCCAGGAGCGTGAACCGCGGCCCCTCCGAGAACACGATGTTGAACGGGTGAAAGTCGCCGTGCGTCCGGCGGAGCCGCTCCGGGCGACCGCGGAGGCGCCACCGCCAGGCGAGACAGCCGCGCTCGATCGCGGCGAGCCGCTCGGGCGGCGCGGCGGGGACGTCCGGCGGGTACGCGTCCACGATCCCGAACGTGCCCTCGCCGTGCCCGAGCAGATCGCGCACCGCGCGCCGCCACGCAGGGGGATCCTCGATCCGCTCCGCGTGCAGCGCGGCGAGCCAGCGCGCGAGCGCATCGCAGCGCTCGAGATCGAGCGGCGACGCGCGCCCGTCGGCCGCGACGCGCCGCAGGTCCTCCGCGTAGAGCCGCCCCTCCGCGAACGTCGTGACGAGATACGCCTCCCCCGCGTCCCGCAGCGTCCGGAGCTCCCCGGGCGCGATGAACCCGACGTCGAGCGCGCGGACGTGGTCCGGGATCGACCCGAACGTGTCGAACGCGAGGATCAGGTTGGAGGCGCGGTCGGCGCGCCGATCGTGCCCGAACTCGTCCGAGCCGGCGCACCGGAACACGAAGTCGTGCGCGTCGCCCGCCTGGTCCCGCGCGCGGACGCGCCATGCCCGCGCGTAGCCCCCTTCCTTGCGCGCGACCGCGCTCGCGCCGATCCCATCCAGCGGCTCGCAGCCGACGACCTGGCATCCGGGAACGAGCCGGGAGAGGACGCGCTCGAGCGCCGCCAGGTCGGGCGCATCGGTCATCGTGGTACTCATCGTAGCGCGCACACCGTGGCGCACGGACCCGTCTGGCGGGTCTCCCCCGATGGAGCGGCGCCCGCCCTGCCGTCCTGCCGGCGGGCGCCCGCTCTAGGCGTCGCCCATGCTGCCTGCCGCCCCGCGGCTCCCGTCGCTCCCGCCTCCGCGGCCGCGTCCCGGGGCGACCGCGCCGCGCGCGCGGCGCGGCTGGCGCACCGGCAGCACGATCGTGAAGACGCTCCCCGCGCCCGGTGCCGATCTCAGCTCCACGCGCGCGCCGATCGCGCCGGCGAGGTCCCTGACGACGGCGAGCCCGAGGCCGAGGCCCGGGACGAGCTCCGCCGCGGCGCGCGCGCCGCGCTCGAACGGCTCGAAGACGCGCGCCTGGTCCTCCACCGAGATGCCAGGGCCCGAGTCGGCGACGCTGACGTGGAGGCCGTCACCGCGGCTCGCGATCGTGACCTCCACGGCGCCGGCCGGCGTGTACTTGATCGCGTTCCCGACGAGGTTCGAAAGGATGAGGCGGAGGAAGCGCGGCTCGGTCTGCACCCACGGGACATGATCGTCGGCGCGCAGGCGCAGCGTGAGCCCCTTGTCCTCGGCCTGCGGCCGGAGCTCGTCCACGACGCCGCGCGCGAGCGCTGCCACGTCCACGTCCTCGATCTGCGCGGACAGGCGCCCGCTCGCGAGCTGCGCCTCGTGAAGCAGCGCCTCCACGAGCCCGGTGAGGCGCGTCACGCCGAAGATCGCCCGCTTCAGCATGTCCTTCTGCTTCGAGGAGAGCGGCGTCTCCGGGTCGCGGGCGAGCCGATGCATCTGGAGGTTCATCGACGTGAGCGGCGTGCGCAGCTCGTGCGAGACGAGCCGGAGGAACTGGGTCTTGACCGCGCTCGCCCGCTCCGCGTCCTCGCGCGCGCGCCGCGCCAGCTCCAGCGCGGCCTCCACCTCGTGCTTGCGGGAGGTCACCTCCGCCGCGAGCACCGCCACGTCCTGCGTCTGCGTCACGAGCTCGCCCTGCAGCAGCTCGCGGGTCCGCTTCATCGTCACGAGGTTCGCGACCCGCGCCCGGACCTCCTCGACCACGAACGGCTTCATGAGGTAGTCCTGCGCGCCGTCGCGCAGGAGCTGGATCCGGAGCGCATCGTCGGCCCGAGCCGTGATCACCAGCACCGGGACGGCATCGAGCTCGCGGCGCTGGCGGATGGCGCGGACGAGCTCGTCTCCGCTCATCCGCGGCATCATCAGGTCCGTGACGATCGCGTCGGGCGGGTGGTCCAGCGCGGCGGCGAGCCCCGCCTCCCCGTCCGGAGCGACCGCCACGTCGACCTCGCGCGCGAGGACGTCGGAGATGAACCGGCTCATCTCCGGGTTGTCCTCGACCACGAGGACGCGGGGCCGCGTCCCGTCACGGGCGGGCGCGACCGCGGTCGCGTGCGGCCGGAGCTCCTCCACGACGCCGAGGCCGTACTCGGAGGTCTCGGAGTCCTCGATCGAGGATTGGACCGACGCCTTGGACGGCGCCTGAGGCGGGAACCGGATCGTGAAGAGCGCGCCGCCCTCGGGCGCGTCGCCCAGCTCCACGCGGCCGCCGTGCAGCTCGACGAACTCCTTCACGATCGCGAGGCCGAGCCCGGTTCCTCCGGCGCGGCGGGTCGCGTCGCCCTCGCCGCGCGCGAACCGCGCGAACACCCGCTCCCGGTCGGCCGGAGCGACGCCGGGGCCGCTGTCCGCGACCGCGACGTGGAACCCGGCCTCCGACCCGTCGCCCTCGCTCTCGCCCACCCCGACCGCGCAGCGAACGCGTCCGCCCGGCGGCGTGAACTTGAAGGCGTTGGAGATCAGGTTGAAGAGGACGCGCTGGAGCTTCGCGGGATCCACGCGGCGGACGAGCTCGCCCGGCGCGTCGACGGCGAACACCGTCCCGCGCTCGGTCGCGAGCGCCTCGAAGTGGGAGCCGACCAGACGGACGAGGTGCGCGACGTCCACCTCGGCCAGCTCGAGCTCGGTCTTGCCGGCCTCGAGCTTCGCGACCTCGAGGAGATCGTTGACGTGCTTCGCGAGCGTCCGCGCGTTGCGGGCGATGACCTCCAGATCGCGCCGCTCCTCCGCCGGAAGCTGCGACGCGAGCAGGTTCTCCGCCGGGCCGAGGATGAGCGCGAGCGGCGTACGAAGCTCGTGGCTCACGTTCGCGAAGAAGCGCGTCTTCAACCGCTCCATCTCCTTCGACTTCTCGTAGGCGACCCCCAGCTCCTCGAGCGTCGCCTCGAGCTGGCCGTGCAGCCGCGCCCGCTCCTCCTCCGCCTGCTTGCGCTCGGCGATGTCCCGGATGGCGGTGATGGCGAGCGCCCCCTCCGCCGTCTCGAGCGGCGACAGGCTGATCTCCGCCGGGAACTCGGTCCCGTCCTTCCTGAGCCCGAACAGCTCGAGGCGCCCGGCGCCCATCGGACGCGGCCGCGGCCCGCCGAAGTAGGCGGCGCGGTGGGCGGGGTGCGCGCCGCGGAAGCGCGGCGGGATGAGGGCCTCGACGAGCTGCCCGAGGAGCTCCTCCCGGGAGTAGCCGAACAGCTTCTCGGCCTGGGCGTTCACGAGGATGATCTTGCCGCGCCGATCGGTGATCACCATGGCGTCGGGAGCGGCCTCGAGCAGTCCACGGAACTGCGACTCGACCTTCTTCCGGGCGGTGACGTCGCGGATCGCGGTGATCGCGAGCATCCCGTCCTCGGTCTCGAGCGGCGCGAGGCTGATCTCGACGGGAAACTCGGTTCCGTCCTTGCGCAGCCCGTAGAGGTCGAGCCCGCCGATGGCGCCCATGGGGCGGGCGCGCGGGTCGACGAAGTACCGGTTCCGGTGATGCGGGTGCACCCCCCGGAAGCGCTCCGGGATGAGCGTCTCGACCACGCTGCCGGTCAGCTCCTCGCTCGCGTAGCCGAACAGGGTCTCGGCCACCGCGTTCACGAGCACGATGTTCCCGAGCCGGTCGGTGATCACCATCGCGTCCGGCGCCGCGTCCAGGACACCCTTGAAGCGGGACGCGACGGTGCGCGCGAGGTCGCTCATGGCTGCGGGCTCTCCCGGCCGGGGCTGGCGAGCGTCACTCCGGCGAACGAACGGGGTTAGTGCTGCGAACTTACTCCCGCGCCCGCCAAGACCTTTCGGGTCGAGCGGCGAGGCGGCGACCGGGCTCGCAGAAGACGGGACGACGGGCGATCGCCTCCCGGCCCACGCCGCACGCGGCCGCTGCGCTCGCGGCGCTCGGGTGGGCGAACCGGGCACGACTCGTACCGCCACCTCTTCCACGGCACGAGCACCATCGGCGGAGCTGCGGCTCACGCCGCGGGTGCGCGAGCCGGCGTCCGGCGCCGATTGACGCCGCGCGGCGTGTCGCTCGCGGACGGGACAGATCGACCCGCGCGGGCACGCCTTCGCGCAGCGCCTGTCGAGTAGACTGCGCGCGCCACTTGCCGACCTCCGCCGCCAGCCAGATCCCCTGTCACGCCGCCGCCCCGATCTTCGTCGTCGACGATGACCTCGATCTGCGCGAGACGCTCGGCGAGCTCCTCTCGGAGGAGGGGTACGCGACGCAGCTGCTCCCGAACGGGCGCGCCGCGCTCGAGCTGCTGCACGCAGGCGTCCGGCCGCGCCTGATCCTGCTCGATCTCACGATGCCCGAGATGAGCGGCTGGCAATTTCGCGAGCACCAGCTCCGGCACGAAGCCCTCCGGGGGATCCCGGTGATCGTCATGACGGCGAGCCGTGGCTTCGATGGCTCGCCGCTGGCAGCGGCGGAGATCCTGCTGAAGCCGGTCGGGATCGGCGAGATCCTCGCGGCGGTGGAGCGGAACGCGTTGCGGGCGTAGTCTCGCCGGCCGTGCCGGAACCCGGTTTCGCCGAGATCGCCGTCCTCGCCGCCGTCGCGCTCGCGGCGGGCACCATCGACGCGGTCGCGGGCGGCGGCGGCCTCCTCACCGTGCCGGCGCTCCTCGCTGCAGGGCTCCCGCCGCACCTCGCGCTCGGCACCAACAAGGGTCAGTCGGTCTTCGGGTCGTTCGCCGCCCTCGTGCGGTTCGCACGGAGCGGTCTCGTGGATCGGCGCCGCGCGCGGCTGGCCTTCCCGCTCGGCCTGGCCGGATCGTTCGCAGGCGCCGCGCTGGTGCTCGCGATCCCGCCGGCGACGCTCCGGCCGGTGGTCGTGGTCCTCCTCGCTGGCGTGGCCGTCTTCGTCGGCGTGCGCCGCCCTCCGCGGCCTCGGTTCGAGGACGCGCCGCCGCGGCGGGGAGCGGCCGTGCTCGCCGGGGCCGCAGCGCTCGCGATCGGAGCCTACGACGGGTTCTTCGGCCCGGGGACGGGGACCTTCCTCATCGTCGCGTACGTGGGGCTCCTCGGCGACGGGCTCGCCCGCGCCTCGGCGAGCGCGAAGGTCGTGAACTTCGCGTCCAATTTCGCGGCCCTGGTGCTGTTCGCCGCGCGCGGCGCCGTCGCGTGGCGCATCGCCCTCCCCATGGCGGCCGCCCAGCTCGCCGGCGGGTGGATGGGCGCGCACCTCGCCGTGCGCCGCGGGGATGCGCTCGTGCGGCGGGCCGTCGTCGCCGTGGCGCTCGCGGCCGCCGCGAAGCTCGCCTGGGACATGCGCGGATGAAGCGGGGTACCGCCGCCCCCCGGTTCACCCCTGCGGCCCCACGCTGTAGACTCGCTCCTCCACCCGGGGGTCGGGAAAGGAGCCTCCCTGCGATGAGTCGCTTCGTCTCCGCCGAGGAAGCCGTCTCCGTCATCAAGTCGGGGTCGCGCGTGTTCATCCACAGCGTCGCGGCCGCGCCGCGCCGGCTCATCGAGGCGATGACCGCGCGCGCGCCCGAGCTGCGCGTGGTCGAGATCGTCTCGCTCCACACCGAGGGGGAGGCGCCGTACGCCGACCCCGGCGCTGGCGAAGAGCTTCCGGGTGAACGCGCTCTTCGTCGGCGCCGAACGTCCGGCGGGCGGTCGAGGAGGGGCGCGCCGACTACCTGCCCGTGTTCCTGTCGGAGGTCCCGTCGCTCTTCCGCTCCGGGCATCCTCCCGCTCGACGTCGCGCTGATCCACGTCTCGCCGCCGGACCGGCACGGGTTCTGCTCGCTCGGCGTCTCGGTGGACGTCACTCGCGCGGCGGTGCAGACCGCGCGCACGGTGATCGCCCAGGTGAACCCGCGCATGCCGCGCTCGCACGGCGACGGGCTCATCCACGTGGACCAGATCGACGCGATGGTCGAGGTCGACGACCCCATCCACGAGGTGCCGCCACCCGTCGTCACGGAGCATGGAGCGCGCCATCGGGCAGGCACTGCGCCGAGCTCGTGGACGACGGCGCGACGCTCCAGATCGGCATCGGCGCGATCCCCCAGGCGACCCTCGCGGCGCTCGGCGACCACCACCGCCTGGGCATCCACACCGAGATGATCTCGGACGGGGTCGTGGACCTGGTCGAGAAAGGCGTCGTCACCGGAGAGGCGAAGCGCGTCCACCCGGGCAAGATCGTGGCCGGATTCGCGATCGGGTCGAAGCGGCTCTACGACTTCATCGACGACAACCCGCTCGTCGCCGATGCTCGACATGGCGTACGTCAACGACACCGCGGTCATCCGCACGAACCCCAAGGTCACCGCGATCAACTCCGCCATCGAGGTCGACATCACCGGCCAGGTCTGCGCCGACTCCATCGGCGACCGGCAGTACTCGGGCGTGGGCGGGCAGATGGACTTCATCCGCGGCGCGGCGCTCTCCGAGGGCGGCAAGCCCATCATCGCGCTCCCGTCCGTCACCAGCGCGGGCGAGTCCCGGATCGTCTCGATGCTCAAGCCGGGCGCCGGCGTGGTCACCACCCGCGCCCACGTCCACTTCGTCGTGACCGAGCACGGGATCGCGGACCTGTTCGGGAAGAACCTCCGCCAGCGCGCCGCCGCGCTCATCGCGATCGCGCACCCCGCGCACCGCGACGCGCTCGCCGCGGAGGCCCGCCGCCGCTTCGGGAGCTGGTGACGCGCGGCGTCGACCGGAGCGACGTTCGCTACATGATCTCGCGGTCCCCGCCGGCCGCGCTCGAGGCATCGGGGTTCACGCTCTCGTCCGCGCCGGGGTCCGCCCCTTCGTCGCGGATCTCCTCGTCGCCCGATTCGTCCTCGCGGACGACCCCCTCCTCCTCGTCGGTCCCAAAGTGCCCTTTGTAGGTCGGCTCCTTCACGGGCGGCAGGTCGGTCCGCGGCGTGTCCTCCCGGCGATCTTCCGGCTTCCTGGGCATCGCATGGCCCTCCGCCGCGAACGTGCGCCCCGTCGGCGGTGCGCGGAAGCGCCCCTCGTTGCCGGCGCCCGGCGGGGGACGAAAGCTTCTCGTGAATGGCGAGGGCGATCTGGAGCGGCGCGCTGACGTTCGGGCTCGTGAACGTGCCCGTGAAGCTCTTCACAGCCGTGGCCCAGAAGGAGGTCCGGTTCCACATGCTCCATGCGAAGGACGGAGCGCGGGTCCGGATGAAGCGGTTCTGCAGCGCGGAGGACCGCGAGGTGCCCTACGAGGAGATCGTGAAGGGGTACGAGGTCGGGAAGGAGCGATACGTCGCCGTCGCGGACGAGGAGCTCGCGGCGCTGAGCCCCAAGGCCACCCGGACCATCGAGATCCGGGACTTCGTCGAGCTCGCGCAGATCGACCCCATCTACTACGAGTCGACCTACTACCTCGTCCCGGAGAAGACGGCGGCGAAGGCCTATCGGCTCCTGCTCGACGCCATGCGGCGCACCGGCAAGGTCGCGATGGCGAGCTTCGTGCTTCGCACCCGCGAGGCGCTCTGCTGCGTGCGTCCCATCGAGGACGCGCTCGCGATCTCCACGATGAGCCGCGCGGACGAGATCGTGCCGGTGTCGGCGCTGGACCTGCCGCGGGCGCCCGAGCCCTCCGAGCGCGAGCTCCACATGGCGGAGCAGCTCGTCCAGTCGCTCTCCGCGCCGTTCGAGCCCGACCGGTACCCCGACGTCCACCGCGAGCAGATTCTCGCCCTCGTCGAGAAGAAGGCTGCGGGCGAGGCGATCGAGCCTCCTCCGCCGGAGCAGGCTTACGCCGAGGTCGTGAGCCTCGCCGACGCGCTGTCCGCGAGCCTCGCCGCGGCGCGACGGCGTGAAGGCGAGCCGCCGCCCGGGCGCGAGGAGGCCCCGGCGAGGGGGGCGCGCCGCCATGCGACCGCGGCCGCGGCGCGCACCGCCAGGCGACCCGGGAAGAAGGAGCGGGCGTGAGCGGGTCGCGCCTCGGCGTCGAGGTCGAGGTCGAGGGGCGCCGCGCTCGAGCGGGCGCACGCACGCTGACGGCGGGCGTTCGCGGGCGCACCTTCTCGCTGGGTGGCACGGCACCGGCCGGGCCGAGGGGGAAGTCATGGACGAGACGGGGCGGCTCATCGAGGCCGGAGCCCATCCGGTACCACCGCCTCGCGGTGCGCCCGGGCCGGTGCGCATCCGGGAGTCGCCCCGCGCCGCGCCGCGTGTGCAGGCGCCGCCGCCACCCGCCGCGGCGCCGGCTCCCCTCCACGCGCGCGAGGAGCTCCGCCCCGGCGAGACCCTGCGTGCCCCGGACCCGCTGCGCGGGATGCGCACGCGCGACCTCGTCACGGAGCTCGCGCGGAAGGCGAGCCTGCTCGCGCGCAAGGAGGTCGAGCTCGCCAAGGCGGAGCTCAAGGCCGACCTCCGGGCGGAGATCAGGATGGCGAGCGGTCTCGGCGTCGCCGGGCTCTGCGGGATCTTCACCGTCCAGCTCCTGCTCGTCGCCGTCGTGCTCGCCTTGACGGAGGCGGGGGTGCTGTCCGGCTGGGCGGCCGCGCTCCTCGTGGCGGCGGTGGTGCTGGCGATCGGGACGGGCGTGGGCCTGTGGGGCTGGGCACGTCGCGTGAGGCAGCCGCTCGGCACCACGCGCCGTTCGCTCCGGGAGGACGTGCGATGGGCGAAGGAGCAGATCGCGTGAGGAACGGCTCCCCGGGCGACGAGGCGGTGGGTCGGGTCGCGGGCGAGATCGACACCCTCCGCTCCGAGCTCGGGGGCCTGGTCGCCGAGCTCGATCGCCGCCGCCACGAGGCGCTCGACGTCGGGCTCCAGATCAGGCGTCACCCGGTTCTGGTCGCGACGGTCGCCACCGTGGCAGCGCTGCTCGTCGGCGGAGTCATCGCGCTCGCGGTGCGCGATCGCCGCCAGCACCGCCGTCCGTCGGTGCGCGCGCGCGAGGCGCGCCGGGCGCTCTCGCGTCTGTTCGAGCACCCGGATCGCGTCGCCGCGGAGCCGTCGATGTCGAACAGGATCGCGACCGCGGTCGGGGTCGCGGTCGCGACGGCGCTCGCGAAGCGGCTCGTCGAGCGGAGCGTCCGGCCGAGCCCGCAGGCTGCGTCAGTGTGAGGCGTGCTCCGCGCGGTCCTGCACGACCTCGATCCCGGAGGCGTGCGCGCAGTGCGCGCAGCAGAAGGTCTTCCCTTCGGCCTCGTTCCCGTGCCCGATGACGCGGCAGCCGCAGTGCGCGCAGCGCGGCGCGAGCGCCTGGATCGCACACTCGAAGCTGTCGAACACGTGCCGCTTCCCGGCCATCCCGATCTCGAACACCTTGTCGTACTCGTTTCCGCAGACCTCGCACGTCCCGGTCATCGCTCGCCCTCCCCTGCCGCCCCCGCCGCGACCAGCCCGGTCGCACTCCCGTACAGCCCCTGGCCCCACGCCAGCCCGCGCGCCGCGCTGACCCCGTTCACCGCCCAAACGTGGCCACGCGCCGAGCACCCTGCCGTGCCATCGACGACCTCCGTACGCAACGTCGTGCCGAAGCTTTTCTGGCCCGCGCGTGACGGCGGGCACACGAGGGAGGGGATGATGGCTACGGTAGCGATCAGGCAGCCGCTCTTGAATCGCGTGAGCTGGGGTGCGTTGTTCGCGGGTTTCTTCTTTGGTTTCGCGATCTGGATGCTTCTCCTCGCGCTGGGCGCGGGCGTCGGGTTCGCCGCGTTCGACCCGAGGGATCTCGGTCAGTGGCAGGGGCTCGGCATCGGCGTCGGGATCTGGGGCGTGATCTCGGGGATCGTGGCGATGTTCCTCTCCGGGTGGCTCACGGCGCGGCTCAGCGTGTCGGACACGAGGCCTGCCGGCATGCTCCACGGCGCAGCGCTGTGGGGATTCATGATCGTGGCGGGCCTCTGGATCGCGGCCATGGCGGTGACCGGCACGGCCGGGGCGGCGGCGCAGGTCGCCAGCGGTGCGGCCCAGGCGGCAGGCCAGGCGGCGGGCTCGAGCCCGCAGCTCCAGCAGCAGGCGGACCAGGCGCGGGAGCGGGCGGGGCAGCTCCGGCAGCAGGTGGAGGAGAACAAGGACGAGGCGGCGGCCGCCGCGAAGAAGGCGGGCACGGCGGGCTCGTGGGCGTTCTTCCTGTACGGCCTGCTCACGCTCGTCGCGGCGATGCTCGGGGGGCGTTCGGGGGTTCCGCGCGATCGGCTGCTCGTCGGGCGCGAGGAGCCGGTCTCGCCTCCCGGCGCGCCGCTCTCACCCCAGCGCGCGTGACCAGCGCTGGCGATCCCGGCCGCTCTCTCTCCTAGCCCTCTGCGATCGCGAGGGCGGCCGGGACCGGGACGCGCCGCGGCGCCTCGGACTCGGCCGAGAGCCGGACCACGTGGTGCGACGCCGGGTCGGCGAGCACGTTGCGCACGAGCGCCTGGTTCATGGCGTGACCGCTCTTCACGGCCGTCAGCGCCCCGAGGACCGGCATGCCGAGGAGCGCGAGATCCCCGATGGCGTCGAGCACCTTGTGACGCGCGAACTCGTCCGGGAACCGCAGCCCGTCGGGATTCAGGATCGAGAACTCGTCGACCACGATGGCGTTCGCGAGGCTGCCCCCCTTCGCGAGCCCGGCGGCCTGCATGCGCTCGATGTCCCTGCGGAAGCAGAACGTCCGCGCGCGCGCCACCTCGCGCTCGAAGGTCCGGTCGCCGAGGGTCGCGCGGAAGGACTGGTTCGTGATGAGCGGGTGGTCGAAGTCGGCCGTGAACTCGACCGAGAACGCGTCGGAAGGCTCGAGGCGGGCGAGCTTCTCGCCGTCCCGGATCTCCACCGGCTGATCGATCACGAGCCAGCGCTTCCCGACCCGCTGCACCTGGATCCCGGCCTCCTGCACGAGGCACACGAACGGCGCCGCCGAGCCATCGAGGATCGGGATCTCCGGGCCGTCCACCTCGACGCGGCAGTTGTCGATGCCCATGCCGTGGAGCGCGGCGAGCACGTGCTCGACGGTGTGGACGCGGGCGGGGCCGTGCGCGAGGTTGGTCGACAGCGTCGTGTCGGCGACGAAGTCGTTACGGGCCGGGATCTCGATGCCGAGATCCATCCGCACGAAGGACACGCCGGCGTCCGCCGCCGCGGGCGCGAGCGTCAGGGTCGCCGGCTTGCCGGAGTGGAGTCCGACGCCGGTACAGCTGACCCGCTTCGCGACCGTCCGCTGATTCCAGTGTGCCATCGATGCGTTTCCCCTTGGCCGGGCCCGGACGTCCGGGCAGCACCCTTCCGAGCAATCGATATGCCAATCACCGTGAGTTTAGGCGGGTTTTCTCACATCCCCCCACCGGGATAAGGGTGCGAAGTGACGACCGATTCCATGCCTCGTCCCGGAGCCCGCCGCGCCCGTACCGAACGTCCGGGCTGCGATCTGCGGATCCGTGCCTCGAACGCGACATCCGTGTCAGACCGGCACGGCGCGCCACCGGCGTGAGGCGGGGCCTTATACCATTGGCCGCGAGCCACGAAAGCTCGACGCGTGATCCCACTCAAGGACGACAACCCCGCCGAACGGACGCCCTTCGTCACGTACGCGATCGTCGCGGCCAACCTCGTCGCGTTCCTGTGGCAGCTGCAGGTCGGGCTCGAGCTGTCGGCGTTTCGCGGCGGCGCGATCCCGTACGAGATCCTGACGTTGCGTGACATCGAGCTACGCGACGTCGTTCCGCCTCCATTCACGATCCTGACCAGCATGTTCCTGCACGGAGGGCTCGTTCACATCGGGTTCAACATGCTCTCGCTGTGGATCTTCGGGAACAACGTGGAGGACGCGCTCGGGCGCGTGCGCTTCGTGGTCTTCTACGTGCTGTCCGGGATCGCGGCGGCGCTCGCGCAGAGCTTCGCGGCGGCGGCGTCCGGCGACGTGCTCGTGCCGATGGTGGGAGCGTCGGGCGCCATCGCGGGCGTGCTCGGCGCGTACCTCGTGCTCTTCCCGCGCTCGCGGATCCTGACGGCGGTGATCATCGTCTTCTTCGTCCGGTTCATGCACCTGCCGGCGCGGTTCGTCATCGGCGCTTGGTTCGCGCTGCAGGTCCTCTCCGCGCTGTTCGGCACCGCCAGCTCGGGCGGAGTCGCGGTGTTCGCACACATCGGCGGGTTCGTGACCGGGTTCGTGCTCGTCCGGATCATCGGCCGCCGTCCCACCTGGCGGGCGCGGCGCCTGTCTTGGTGAAGCGAGACTAGAGCAGGTTCCCCTGGTTCCCGCGCGGGCGGTCGCGCCCGAGGTGCTGGTACGCGGCCGGGAGGGCGACGCGTCCGCGGGGGGTGCGCGCCAGGTAGCCCTCGCGCACGAGGAAGGGCTCGTACACGTCCTCGATCGTGTCCCGCTCCTCGCCCACGGCCGCCGCGACCGCGTCGATGCCGACCGGACCGCCGCCGAACGTGTCGAGGACGACCGCGAGGATGCGCCGGTCCATCGCGTCGAGCCCCTTCTCGTCCACCTCGAGCCGGGCGAGGGTCGTGTCCACGATCTTCTTCGTGAGCGTGCCGTCGCCCTCGACCTGCGCGAAGTCGCGCCCGCGCTGGAGGAGCCGGATCGCGATCCGCGGCGTGCCCCGGGCGCGGCGGGCGAGGTCCTCCGCGCCCGCGGCCTCGACCGGCAGGGCGAGCTTGCGCGCGGCGCGCACCGCGATCTCCCGGAGCTCCCCGGGCTCGTAGTAGCCGAGGCGCTCCTGGATCGGGAAGCGATCGCGGAGCGGCGAGGCGAGGAGGCCGGTGCGGGTGGTGGCGCCCACCAGGGTGAAGCGCTCGAGCTTCATCTCCATCATTTGGGCACCGATGCCCGCGCCGAGGACGACGTCGAAGCGGTAGTCCTCCATCGCGGGGTAGAGCGCCTCCTCGACGGCCGGAGAGAGCCGGTGGATCTCGTCGATGAACAGGATGTCGCGCGGCGCGAGCGCGGTGAGGAGCCCGGCGAGATCGCCCTTCTTCACGAGGGCGGGGCCGCTCGTCAGGTGGAGCGCGACGCCGAGCTCCCGCGCGAGGATGTGGGCCAGGGAGGTCTTCCCCAGGCCGGGCGGGCCGGAGAGGAGGACGTGGTCGAGGGCCTCGCCCCGCGCCCTCGCCGCCTTCGCGTACACCTGGAAGTTGTCGACGATCTTCTCCTGCCCGACGTACTCGTCGAACGTCGCGGGGCGGAGCGACTGCTCGAGTCGCTCCTCGCCCTCCTCGGGCCCCGGCGAGACG
The DNA here is from genome assembly GCA_963721145.1 of uncultured delta proteobacterium. Classification (GTDB taxonomy): domain Bacteria; phylum Myxococcota; class Myxococcia; order Myxococcales; family Anaeromyxobacteraceae; genus Anaeromyxobacter. The sequence continues at coordinate 1,233,143 of CAVRIC010000003.1, forward strand.
TCTCGGAGCGGCTTCACGGTCATGCGTGGCGAGGGTAGCACGCCACGACGACGCGCCAGAGCGCATCCCGTAATCCCTCGCCGTCGCGAGGCGCACGATTTCCGTCGCCGAGCCGGGCGCGCGAGGAGCGAGCAGCGGAGGCGTACCCGTAGGTACGTCGAGCAGCGCAGCGACGAGCCCGCCCGGCGCAGGCAGGAAGCGTGCGCCGCAGTAGGCGACGGGGTTACGGGATGCGCTCTAACCTCGCAGGAGCTTGAGCGCGTCGCGCAGCAGCTCGTCGAGCTTCTTCCCCTCGGCCTCGGCGCGGAGCGCGTCGGCCGCGGCGTCCGCCTGCGGCGCCTTGTACCCCAGGTTCACGAGCGCGGTCCGGAGCTGCTCGAGGAAGTCGGCTCCGGGCGCGGCCCTCGCCGGTCCGGCGGCGCGCGCGAGGACGGCGAGCTTCTCCTTCAGCTCAACCACGAGCCGCTCCGCCGTCTTCTTGCCGATGCCGGGGACCTTCGTGAGCCGCGCGATGTTCGCCCTCGGCCACCGCGGCGGCGAGGTCCTTCGCCTGGATGCCGGAGAGGATGTTCTGCGCCGCCCGCGGGCCGACCCCCTTCACGTCGATGAGGGCGCGGAACACCGACTCCTCGTCCTCGTTCGCGAACCCGAACAGCTCGATCGCGTCCTGCCGGACGTTGGTGAACGTCCGGAGCGTCGCGGCCTGCCCGTTCGGCGGGAGCTGGGCGAGCGACACGGCCGAGAGGTGGACGAGGTAGCCGACCCCGCCCACGTCGAGGATGGCGTGATCGGCCCCCTTCTCCGAGACCTTTCCGGAGAGCCGGGCGATCACGGGGCGCTCCGGTGATCGCGCCGGGAAGGGCGGAGGCGCGAGAGCGCGTCCGCGGCGCGGCCCGGGACGAGCGAGAGGCGCGCGGCCCGCCGCGCGAGGTGGCAGACCGCGACCCCGAGGGCATCCGCCTCGTCGGAGAGCTCCGCCTCGACCCCGAGCAGCGTGCGGGCGGTGCGGACCATCTGCTCCTTCGAGGCGCGGCCGCTTCCGGTGAAGGCGAGCTTCACCTCGCTCGGCTGGTACTCGAACACCGGGAGGCCGGCGCGGGCTGCGACCGCGAGCGCGACGCCGCGGGCCTGGCCGAGCACCAGCGCGGAGCGGGGCGAGACGCCCGCGAAGATGTGCTCGATGGAGACCTCGCCCGGCCGGGTCCGCGCGATCACCTCGGAGAGGCCGTCGAGGATCCGGGCGAGCCGCTCCGCCATGGGAATGTCGCCGGGGACGAGGACGCCCGAGTCGATCACCCGGATCCGGCCGCCCGTGCGCACGATGACCCCGTAGCCGCAGCGCCGCGAGCCGGGGTCGATGCCGAGGACGATCACGCGGGCATGGTAGCAGAGGCTGCACATCCGTCCAGCGGAGGACGGAGCGCCATCACGAGCGTCTTCGCGTGGACGCCTGCACCACCGAGGCGACCGCGGCGAGCAGCGCCAGCACCGCTCCCGCGCGAAGCGAGACTGCGTACCCGGCGAGGAACCCGGCGCCGCCGTCCTGCCCGGCGCGCAGGATGACGGCCGCGCCGGCGAGACCGACGCCCGCCGCCATCCCGGCGTTCCGCGCGGTCGCGAGCAGCCCGCCGCCGGAGCCCAGCCGCTCGCGCGGCAGCGCGGACATGACCGCCGCGTTGTTGGGCGCCTGGAACAGCCCCATCCCGAGCCCGGCGAGCGCGAGGCGGGCGGCGATGGACGGGATCGCCGAGCCCGCGTCCGCGAACGAGAGCGCGACGAGCGCGCCCGCGAGGATCGCCATCCCGACCACCTGGAGCCCGCGCCCGCCGAAGCGGTCCGCGATCCACCCGGAGAGCGGCGACGCGAACGAGAGCGCGACCGGCACCGAGACGAGCACGACGCCGAGCACGCTCGGCAGAAGCCCGAGCACGCGGGCGAGGAGGAACGGCGTGAGGAGCGTCTGCGTGAACATCGCCGCGTACGACAGGAAGCCGGCGAGGAGCCCGGTCGAGAAGATCGGGATGCGGAAGAGCGACAGGTCGAGGAGCGGGCCGCCCGCGGCGCCGCCGCCGCGCGGCAGCGTCCGGAGCGCCCAGGCCGCTCCGGCGAACCCGATCGGCAGGTTCACGTAGAAGACCCAGCGCCACGACAGGGCGGCCACGATGAGCCCGCCGAGGGGAGGACCCGCGGTGAGCCCGATCGCGACGACGGTGCCGACCGTGCCGAGCGCGCGGCCGCGCATGCGCGCCGGGAACGCCGCCGTGATCACCGCCGGGCCGATGGCCATCATCGCGCTCGCGCCGAGCGCCTGGAGGACGCGCGCGGCCACGAGCGCGCCGAGGCCCGGCGCGACGCCGCACAGCGCGGAGCCAAGGGTGAAGACGAGGAGGCCTCCCGCGTAGACGGCGCGGTGGCCGAACCGGTCGCCGAGCCGCCCGACGAGGAGCAGGGTCACCGTGATCGCGAGGATGTAGCCGTTCACGATCCACTGGAGCCGCCCGACGGGCGCGGCGAGCTCATGGCCGATCGTCGGCAGCGCAACGTTCACGATGTTCCCGTCGAGGGTCGCCATGAACGTGCCGATCGCGACGACGGAGAACGCGACCCACGGCGAACGGCCGCTCTCATGGGGACCGGTCGTGGTCGTGGACGTGGTCAGCTCGCGGACGGCGGGAACAGGGTCGGATGCTCGGCCAGCACGATACGCCGGAGGCGCGGCAGGGCGAGGTGGAACGCGAGGCTCGCGACCAGGACCGCGGCGCCGCCGGCCGCGAGCGTGCGTGGCGCGCCGAAGCGGCTCGCGGCGAGGCCCGCGACCAGCGCGCCGAAGGGAGTCACCCCGACGAACAAGGTCGAGAACAGCCCCATGACCCGCCCGCGCATCTCGGTGGGCGCGAGCCCTTGCAAGAGCGTCATCGTCCCGGCCATCTGGGTGATGAACCCGAACCCGAGGACGGCCAGCGCCACCGCCGACACCAGGGCGCTGCGCGACAGCGCGAGCGTCACCACGCCCGCACCGAGGAGCGTCGAGCCGATCGCGACGCGCCGGCCCAGGCCGGCGAGCCCCTTCCTGAGGAGGAGGCCGATGGCGCCCGCGAGGGCCCCCGCGCCTGCGCAGGCGAGCAGCGTCCCGTACAGGCCCGCACCGCCCCCGAGGATCTCCGACGAGATGACGGGCAGCAGGGTCTGGTACGGGATGGCGAAGAAGCTCGATACGGCGAGGAGCGCGAGGAGCGCGCGCACGTGGCTGGCCCGTCCCGCGTAGGCGATCCCCTCGAGCATGTGTGCGCGATGGCCACCGGTGACCGGCGGCTGGGGCGGCGGTCGCATGACGAGGAGCGCGTAGTAGGTCCCGGCGAAGCTCACCGCGTTGATCGCGAACGCCCAGCCCTCCCCCACCGACGCGACGACGAGCCCGGCGAGCGCGGGGCCCGCGACGCGGGCGGCGTTCACGATCGCGGAGCTCAGGGCGATGGCGTTGGGCATGTCCTCGCCGGCGAGGTCGGCGAGGAGCGCCTGCCGGGCGGGGATCTCGAAGGCGTAGGTCATCCCGAGCATGCCGGCGAGGACCACGACGTGCCACGGCCGGACCGCGCCGGAGAGCGTGAGGATGGAGAGGAGCGTCGCCTGCGCGATGGCGTTCGCCTGGGTGAAGAGCACGACGCGCCGGCGCGGCAGCCGGTCGGCGAGGGAACCGGCCCAGATGCCGAACAGGAACACCGGCACCTGGCCGAGGAAGTTCACCACGCCGAGCATCTCGGACGAGCGGGTGAGCCGCCACACGAGCCAGGCCTGCGCGACGGACTGCATCCAGGTCCCGGCGAGCGACACCGCCTGCCCGGCGAAGAAGAGCCTCAGCTCACGGCGCGCCAGCGAGCGCAGGGGGTGCGGCCAGCGCGAGGGCGCCTTCGCACCGGTTCCGCCGCCGTCGGTCCGCATGCGTCATCAAAGCTGGATCTGGGCGCCCATCTCCACCACCCGGTTCGGCGGCAGCCCGAAGAACGAGCTCGCGGTCTGGGCGTTGCGCGCCATCACGATGAAGAGCCGCTTGCGCCAGGTCGCCATCGGCGAGGGCCCGGTCGGGAGGAGCGTCTCGCGCCCGAGGAAGTAGGTCGTCTCCATGGGCACGAGCTTGAGCTTCGGTCCCGGGATGGGGCGCCTCGGGATCGACTCGAGCATCGCCGGCACGTTGGCCGTCTCCATGAAGCCGTAGCGAGCGACGATCTGGAAGAACCCGGACCCGAGCTCGCGCACCGCCACCCGCTCCGACTCGGGGACGGACGGGATCTCCTCGCTGAGGACGGACACGAGGATGACGCGCTCGTGCAGCACCTTGTTGTGCTTCAGGTGATGGAGGAGGACCGGCGGGACGTTCCCCATGTTGCCGGTCATGAACACGGCGGTGCCGGGCACGCGCTGCGGGTTCTTCCGCGCGATCTCGGCGAGGAAGAGCTCGAGCGGGAGGCCGGCGGCGCGCATCTGGTCGGCGAGGTACTCGCGGCCGCGCTTCCAGGTGGAGAGGAGCGTGAAGATCAGGGCGGCGGCGGCGAGCGGGAACCAGCCGCCCTCCTCGACCTTGATCACGTTCGCACCGAAGAACGCGACGTCCACCACGAGGAACAGGAACGCGATCGGCCACGCCTTCCAGCGCGGCCAGCCCCACAGGTCCCGCATGACGCGATGGAAGAGGAGGGTCGTGATCGTCATCGTGCCGGTCACGGCGATGCCGTAGGCCGACGCGAGCGCCGAGGACGACCCGAAGCCGAGGACGAGCGCCACCGTCCCGACGCCCGAGCAGCCAGTTCACCTCGGGGATGTAGATCTGCCCGATCTCGGTGTGGGACGTGTGGCGGATGGTGACGCGGGGCGAGTAGCCGAGCTGCACCGCCTGGCGGGTGAGCGAGAAGGCCCCGGAGATGAGCGCCTGGGAGGCGACGATCGCCGCGGCCGTCGCGATCGCGATCATCGGATAGAGCGCCCACCCGGGCGCGAGCAGGTAGAACGGGTTCCGCGCCGCTTCCGGCTGGCCGAGCAGCATGGCGCCCTGCCCCATGTAGTTGAGGAGCAAGGCCGGCATCGCGACGGCGAGCCAGGCGACCCGGATCGGCCGCTTTCCGAAGTGGCCCATGTCCGCGTAGAGCGCCTCGCCGCCCGTGATGACGAGCACGACGGCGCCGAGCACGAGGAACCCGTGCCAGCCGTGGTGGGCGAAGAAACCGATCCCGTACGCCGGGTTCACCGCGCGCAGGATCGCGGGGTCCTGGGCGATGCCGCGGAGCCCGAGCAGCGCGATGCACGTGAACCAGATCACCATCACCGGCCCGAACACCGCGCCGACCGTGGCGGTGCCCCGCTTCTGGAAGAGGAAGAGGAGCGACGAGGATGACGACGGTCGCCGGGACGACGACGTGTGAGAAGGCAGGCGCCGCGACCGCCACGCCCTCGACGGCGCCGAGCACCGAGATGGCGGGCGTGATGACGCCGTCGCCGTAGAGCAGGGCCGCCCCGAACAGCCCGAGCACGAGGAGCACGCGGCGCGACCGCCGCGTCACGTCCCGGCGGCTGACGAGCGCGAGCAGGGCGAGGATGCCGCCCTCGCCCCGGTTGTCGGCGCGCATCACGAACGACAGGTACTTGAAGGTGACGACGAAGGTCATCGCCCAGAACACGAGCGAGACGACGCCCACGACGTTCTCGGGCGTCGGCGCCACGCCGTGCGGACCGTTGAAGCACTCCTTGAGCGCGTACAGCGGACTCGTGCCGATGTCGCCGTACACGACCCCGAGGGCGCCGATCGCGAGCTTGGCGAGCGTTGCCCCGCGCGGCGCCGAGCGCGGGTAGCCGTGGGCGGGGGTCGCGATCGGCAGCGGTGCCGGCGTCGACGCGGAGGTCGCTTGTGCCGACGCGGAGGTCGCTTGTGATGAAGGGAGGTCGGACATCGGGGCTGGAAAAGGGCGCACGAAGTAAGCAGATCGCGGACCGGCCGTCGAGGACCGCAGGGGCCTCCCACCCATCTCCTCACAATCCTGACGTTTTCTAGGCGCGGCGGGGGTCCCGGGCAGCGGTCTACCCCAGTTGGGGCCTGGCCGCCGGGCAGGCCATGCCCGCCTGGCAGGCACTGCGCGGACGTCCGCCGGGGCGCCGACCGGGCCGCTATGGTGGTGGCGGTGCGCTACCGGCTCCCCCAGGCGTTCGAGGACATCGGCCACGTGGCCGACGTCGGGATCCGGGTCCGGGGCCGCTCCACAGAGGAGGCGCTCGCCCGGCTTGCGCTCGCCTTCGCGACCCTGGTGACGGGCGGCGGGCCGGTCGCCCCGGAGCGCGAGGAGCGGATCTCCGTCGCCGGGGGACCCGACCTCGCGGGGACCGCGGTGTCGCTCCTCCGCGAGCTGCTGTTCCGGCTCGCCACGGCGCGCGAGGTACCGATCGAGGTGGAGGTCCTCTCCGCGGACGAGCGCGGCGCGGTCGCGGACGTCCGGTTCGGCCAGTACGATCCGGAGCGGCATGCGGAGGGCGCCGACGTGAAGGCGGTGACGCGCCACGCGGCGCGGCTCGAGCCGGAGGGCGACGGGTGGGTGGCGCAGGTGGTGCTGGACATATGAAGCTGCGACGGATCGCCGGCGACCTCTGGGAGCTGCCGCGCGAGGGCCGGATGAAGGTGCCGGGGCGCGTCTACAGCGTCGGCCCCCCTGCGCCGGACGACCCGGCGCTCCAGCAGGTCGCGAACGTGGCGCACCTGCCGGGCATCCTCCGCTTCTCGCTGGCCATGCCCGACATCCACTGGGGATACGGATTCCCCATCGGCGGCGTGGCGGCGGTCGACGCCGAGCACGGTGCGGTGTCGCCGGGCGGCGTCGGGTACGACGTGAACTGCGGCGTCCGCGTCGTCACGACCGCGCTCGAGATGGAAGTCGTCCAGGAGCGGCTGCACGCCGTCACCGCCCAGCTCTACCGCGACATCCCCACTGGCGTCGGATCGAGCCACGCCATCCCGAGCCTCTCCGCGGCGGACCTGGACGAGGTGCTCCGGCAGGGGGCGCGCTGGGCGGTCCGGCGCGGGTTCTCCGCCGCCTCGGACGACGCGGAGCGCTGCGAGGAAGGGGGCCGGCTTCCCGCGGCGGACCCGACGGAGGTGAGCGCGCGGGCGCGCCTGCGCGGTGCGGACCAGCTCGGGACGCTCGGGAGCGGCAACCACTTCCTCGAGGTGGATCGCGTCGCCGAGGTCTACGACGAGGCGGCGGCCGAGGCGTTCGGCCTCGTGCTCGGCACGGTCGCGCTGCAGATCCACTCCGGCTCGCGCGGCCTGGGATACCAGGTCTGCGACGAGTTCCTCGCCGAGCTCGGGCCGCGCGTCGCGACGTTCGGCCCCGACTATGCCGCCCTCCCCGACCCGCAGCTCGCCTGCGCGCCCATCCGCTCCGACGAGGGGCGCCGCTACCTGGGCGCGATGCAGGCGGCGGCGAACTTCGCGTTCGCGAACCGCCAGGTGATGACGGGGCTCGCGGTCCGCGCGCTCCTCCATGCGCTCGGGATCCCGGAACGCCAGCTCGGTGCGCGCCTCCTCTACGATGTCTGCCACAACGTCGCGAAGCTCGAGGACCACGAGGTGGACGGCGTCCGTCGCAGCGTCCTCGTCCATCGCAAGGGCGCGACCCGCGCCTTCGGCCCGGGCGACCCGCGCGTCCCCGCGCCGTACCGCGACGTCGGCCAGCCGGTGCTCATCCCCGGCGACATGGGCCGCTACTCCTACGTCCTCGCCGGAACCGAGAAGGCGATGCAGGACACCTTCGGCAGCTCCTGCCACGGCGCCGGGCGGCTCCTCTCGCGGGGCGAGGCGCTCCGGCGCGGGCGCGGCCGGTCCATCGCGAAGGAGCTGGCGGCGAAGGGAATCGAGGTGATGTCGCGCGGCAAGAAGACGCTCGCCGAGGAGATGAGCGAGGCCTACAAGGACGTCGCGCAGGTGGTCGAGGTGATGCACCGCGCGGGGATCTCGCGCCTGGTCGCTCGGCTGGAGCCTTTGAGCGTGATCAAGGGCTGATCCCTTCGTTCCTTCGGGGCTGCATGCCCAGCCGGGACGCACACGGACCGTGTCCTGGGGGGTACGTTGATTTCACATCGACCGGGCATGCGCGGTTCGTGACTCTCTCGGTGAAAGGGCCTTCCCGATGCGAAAGATCGCCGCCTTGATGCTCCTCGCGCCTTCGCTCTCATTCGCGAGCGCGTACTCGCTTCCCAACACCAACCCGCGCGACCTCTCGATGTGCGCGTCCGCCGTCGCCGCGCAGCGCGACTCCGGCGCCGCCTTCGCGCTTCCAGCCGCCCTGTCACGCCTCCAGGGGCCGTCCATCACGCTCGGCGTCGGCGCCGTGAACGTGTTCAACACGTGGAAGGATCCGACGAGCGGTGTTCCCGGACCCGCCGGAGGGATCGGGCCGGAAACCGACTTCGACCAGGCGATCTCGCCCATCGGCAACGTCTCCCTGGCCTACGGGGGGAAGCTCCCGATGCTCGGCGACCGCGGCTGGGGCGTCGGGTTCGGGATCCAGCCCTTCGGCGGCGCGATCGTGGCCTGGCCGGATGACTGGACCGGGCGGTACCGCATCATCGACGTGGACCGGAAGACGTTCAGCGGCGCGCTCACAGCCGGCATCGAGGTCATCCCGCAGGTCAGGATCGGCGGCGGCGTTCTGTACTACCGCACGACGCAGAAGCTGACGCAGAAGTTCTGCGTCGGGTGCATCCCCGCCTTTGCCGGGTCGCCTGACGCGCTGGCCACGCTCGATGTCTCGGGCGGCGCGTTCTCCTACGATGTCTCCGCCGAAATCGATCCGGTCGTTGGACTGCCGCTCACCTTCGCCGTCGACTACAAGCACAAGGCGACGCAGACGCTGAAAGGCGACGTCACCTGGGAGAGAGTTCCGGCCCCGCTGGCCGCGGGGGTTCCTATCCTCAACAACCAGGACGTGGAGGAGGAGCTCCCCGTCCCGAACCTGCTGAACATCGGCGTCGCGTACCGCGTCATCAAGCCGCTGCTCGTCACCTTCACGTTCACGTTCGACCGCTGGGTCGTATACGGCGCGGACCATTTCGTCGGCAGCCGGCCCGGCGCCGAGCTCCGTGTCGCGCGCGACTACCGGAACGGGCAGACCTACCGCGCCGGTGCCGAGTACGACTTCACCCCGGCCGTCCAGCTCCGTGCGGGCTTGCAGCGCGACGTGTCAGGGCTGCGGACCGATACCTACTCGCCGACGCTCCCCGACGGAAGCTCGTGGGCGGGATCGCTGGGAGCGAGTTACCGCTTCGGCAGAGGCTTCTCGGTCGACGCAGCCGTCTTCTACGCGATGATGGACGACGTGACATCCTCGAGGAACAGCCTGAGCGAGCCGGCCGGACCCACCGACACCGGGACGTTCCGTGGCACGTACAGCCCGTCTGCGCTCGTGTACGGGCTCGCCCTGGGCTGGCAGCCGGGCGCGGCCAGGTAGCCCCGGACGCCACTGGCATCAGAAGAGGCCGCCCCCGCCCCGGGGCGGCCTTCTCGTTTGGATGCACCGCGCGGAATGGAACGCTCCAGGCGGCCTCCCCACGGGAGCCCGTCCGCGCGGCCGGGGCGTGTTCATGTTCCCCGCATGGACGACGTCCCACGGTCGCACCTGTGCCTCCTGCAGGGCGGGCGGACGGGCCCCGGCCGAGGTCCGCAGCGGCCGCGCCTCCCGCGCGAGGCTCTGCGCGTGATCCCCGGCGGGGAGGCGGGCGACCTCCAGGCCGCCATCGAGGAGACCGTCCAGGCGGCGCGGCAGATGCGGCGGGAGATCGAGGAGCGGATCGCGCGCGCCCTCGAAGAGCTGTTCTGACCTTCCCTCGGCGGTCGGGCCTGCGGCCGCGTCGGGCGTTAATAAACCAGAATGGTGGAGACCCTCCCCGGGGCCGCGCCGTATTCCGATTCGCTCGCCTCGCGGCTCGCCGACGCGGTCCGCGCGAAGGGTCCCGCCTATCGTCCGCGGACGCACCACCTGGTGGGCGATCGCCCGCGCTTCACGAACCGCCTCGTCCTCGAGCGGAGCCCGTACCTCCTGCAGCACGCGCATAACCCGGTGAACTGGTGGGCCTGGGGCGAGGAGCCGTTCGAGGAGGCGCGCCGCACGGGGCGCCCGGTGTTCCTGTCGGTCGGCTACTCCACGTGCCACTGGTGCCACGTGATGGAGCGCGAGTCGTTCGAGGACCCCGAGATCGCGCAGATCCTGAACGAGCGGTTCGTCGCGATCAAGGTGGACCGCGAGGAGCGCCCGGACGTGGACGGGATCTACATGACCGCCGTCCAGCTCCTGCAGGGCGGCGGCGGCGGCTGGCCGATGAGCGTCTGGCTCACGCCGGACAAGGAGCCGTTCTTCGGCGGCACCTACTTTCCGCCGCGCGACGGACCGCACGGGATGCGCGGCTTCCTCGGCGTTCTCCAGGAGATCGCGGACGTCTACGCGCGCGACCCGGACCGCGTCCGCGGCGCGACCGGCTCGCTCGTGCAGGCGATCCGCGCGGCGCTCGCCGCGCACGGCGAGCCTGCGACGGACCTCCCCGGTCCGGGACCCATCGAGGCGGCGGTCGAGTTCTTCAAGCAGAGCTTCGACCCCGCGCACGGCGGCGTGCGCCGCGCGCCCAAGTTCCCGTCGAACATGCCGGTGCGGCTCCTCTTGCGCCATCACCGGCGCACCAAGGACCCCGAGTCGCTCCGGATGGCGACGCTCACGCTCGAGAAGATGGCGGCGGGCGGGATCCACGATCAGCTCGGCGGCGGCTTCCACCGCTACTCCACCGACGCGCGGTGGCTCGTCCCGCACTTCGAGAAGATGCTCTACGACAACGCGCTCCTCGCGGTCGCGTACGCCGAGGGGTGGCAGGTGACGCACCGGCGCGACCTCGCCCGCGTCGTCCGCCAGACGCTCGACTACCTCCTCCGCGAGATGACCTCTCCCGAGGGCGGCCTCTGGTCGGCGACGGACGCCGACTCGGAGGGGGACGAGGGGCGCTTCTTCGTGTGGCAGGAGCGGGAGCTCCGCGAGCTGCTCGGCCCGGACGCGGAGCGGTTCCTCCGCTTCCACGGCGTCACCCCGGAGGGGAACTTCGAGGGGCGCTCGATCCTGTGGGTGCCCCGGCCCGACGAGGACGAGTGGGAGGCGCTCGCCCCTGCGCGCGCGAAGCTCTACGAGGTGCGCGCGCGGCGCCCCGCGCCGCTGCGCGACGAGAAGGTGATCGCCGGCTGGAACGGGCTCGCCATCTCCGCCCTCGCCTTCGGCGGCCGCGTGGTCGGCGAGCCGCGCTACGTCGAGGCGGCGGCGAGCGCGGCGGACTTCGTGCTCGGCCGGATGGTGAAGGACGGGCGGCTCCAGCGGACCTGGCTCGCCGGCGAGTCGGGCGTCCCCGCCTTCCTCGAGGACCACGCGTTCCTCGCGGGGGGGCTCCTCGACCTGTACGAGGCGACCTTCGACCCGCGCTGGCTCCGCGCGACGGTGGAGCTGGTCGAGCGCCAGGAGCGGCTCTTCGGCGATCCGCCGGGCGGCGGCTGGTTCATCACCGCGGCGGACCACGACCCGCTCCTCGCGCGGGAGAAGCCGACGCACGACGGCGCCGAGCCCTCGGGCGCGTCGGTGGCGCTCCTCAACGCCCTGCGGCTGTACGCGTTCACCACCGATGACCGCTGGTGGAAGGTCGCCGACGCGGCGCTCCGCCACTACGCGGGCGCGCTCGAGGCGCAGCCGGTCGCGCTCACCGAGATGCTGCTCGCGGTGGACTTCGCGACCGACGCGGCGCGCGAGGTCGTCCTCGTCTGGCCGGAGGGCGAGCCCGCCCCCGAGCCGTTCATCTCGGTGCTGCGCCGGAGCTTCCTCCCGAACCGCGCGCTCTGCGGCGCCGCGGAGGGCGAAGGGATCGCGCGCCTCGGCGAGGTCGCGCTGGTCGCCGCGGGCAAGGTCGCGGCGGGGCGGGCCACGGCGTACGTCTGCGAGAAGGGGCTCTGCCGGCTCCCGGCGATCGCGCCGGAGAAGCTCAAGTCTCAGATCGCGCCGGTGCGGCCGTACCACTAGGTGGAAGCGGGCCACAGGACCCGGTCCCCCGCCCGATATCAGCCTTCATATTCGTTGCGGCCCACCCGAGGGTCGCGGGTGCGCCGACTGCCGGGCCTGGGATTGAGACGCAGCGCCCGATCCGATACATCTACCCATATGAAGACGACCGTAGAGATTTCCGACGCCCTCCTCGCCGCCGCGCGAAAGCTCGCCACGGAGAAGGGGACGACGGTCCGGGCGCTCATCGAGGAGGGGCTCCGGCGCGTGGTGCAGGCGCGGCGTACGAGCAGGCCCTTCAAGCTGCGCGACCGATCCTGGGGGTCGGGTGGGCTCCGTCCGGAGTTCCGTGGCGCTTCCTGGGAGCAGATCCGCGACGCCTCCTACGACGGACGCGGCGCGTGATCGCGGTCGACACGAACATCCTCGTTTACGCGCACCGGCGCGACATGCCGCTCCACGGCGAGGCGCGCGCGCGCATCGGTGAGCTGGCCGAAGGCGCCGGCGCGTGGGCGATTCCATGGCCCTGCATCTCCGAGTTCGTCGCAGTCGTGTCGAACCCGCGCCTCTTCGTGAAGCCCACGCCGCTTCCCGTCGCCCTCGACCAGGTCGAGGCCTGGCTCGCTTCGCCGTCGCTGGTGCTCCTCTCCGAGGCGGACGGCTTCTGGAGGGCTTTCCGTCGGACGCTCGAGGATGGCCGAGTGGCGGGCGGTCTCGTGCACGACGGTCGCGTGGCTGCGCTGTGCATCGCCCACGGCGTGCGCGAGCTGTGGACCGCCGATCGTGACTTCGGGCGCTTCGCGGGGCTCCGGACCCGGAACCCGCTCGTACTTCGCTGAGGAGCACGATGTTCCCGAAACCGGACGAGATCCTCGCTCCGCGCGAGGGGACGATCGCCGAGACCCCGCTCCCGCTCCTCCTGCAGGCCATCTTCGCGGAGGGTCGCACCGTCGCGCTGGAGCTCCGGCTGCGCGGCCTCGAGAAGCGGATCCAGTTCGAGGACGGCTCGCCCGTCGCCTGCCGGTCGAACCTGCTCCACGAGACGCTGGGAAAGTTCCTCGTCGAGAAGAAGAAGCTGTCCGAGGACGAGTACCAGGAGGCGCTGCGCGAGTCGGTGCAGACCGGACAGCGCATGGGCGAGCGGCTCGTCGCGAAGAAGCGGCTCCAGCCGTTCGATCTCTACAAGCTCATGCAGGCGAACCTCGCCCTGCGGATCCTCGACGCCTTCCGCTGGACCGACGCGACCTGGCGCCTCGCGGGAGAGAGCGAGCCCGCCGAGCTGGCGCTCCGCATGAACCCGGCGCAGCTCGTCCTCACCGGCTGCTCCGGGTTCATCCCCTTCGACGTCGTGGCCTCGTCGCAGTTCCAGGAGGGCCTGAAGCGGCTCGCCGCCGGGAACCCCCGCGGCGCGCTCGAGCAGTTCCAGTTCGCCGTGGACATCGAGCCGCGCCCGCTCACGCGCGCCCACCTCGCCTGGGCGCGCTACCTCGTCGATCCGGAGCGGCACGCGAAGCTCGCGCTGGGCGAGCTCGCCGAGGTGGTACGCGGCGAGCCGGGATGCGCGCGCGCCCACTTCTTCACGGGAGAGATCCTGCGCGGCCAGGGGGCGCCGGCCGAGGCGGAGGAGGCCTACCGCCGCGCCCATCGCGCCGATCCGGGCGAGCGGCGCGCGCAGGAGCTGGCGATCGAGATGATGCGCGCGAAGAAGGCTACGAAGTAGCGCCGGGCGCGACTCCCGTCACTTGTCGCCGCCGAGGATCACGGGCAGCCCGGATTTCCCGGAGCCGACGATCACGACCTTCGCGTTCGAGCTCTCGGCGAGCTTCGCCGTCGCCTCGATCCCCTTGTACTGGAGGTACTCCTGGGTGAGGCCCTGGCGCACGATCGTCTGGTACTTGGAGATCCCCTCCGCCTCGATCAGCTTCCGCTGCGCCTCCTGCCGCTCGCGGTCGATCGTGAACCGCATCTTCTGGGCGCGCTGCTCCTCGGCGAGCTTGTCGCCGATCGCGGTCTTGATGGCCTCGGGCATGTCCACGTCGCGCACGAGCACGGCCTCGACCACCACGTGCTTCCCCTCGAGCGCCTTCAGGACCTCGTCGTAGATCTGCCGCTCGATCGCCTCGCGCTTCGTCGAGTAGATCTCCTCCGGCTGGTAGCGGCCGAAGACCTTGCGCGCCTCGGAGCGGACGATCGGCGCGACGACCTTCTGGTCGTAGTCGGGGCCGATCTCGGTCTGCAGCTGGTAGAGTTCGTCGGCCTTCGGCCGGAACCGGACGCTCGCGTCCACCTTGAGCGTGAGGCCGTTCGACGAGAGCACGATGAGCTGCTCCTTCATCTCGTGGACGCGGGTGTCGTACGAGATCACGCTGTTCCAGGCCGGGATGACGTGCAGCCCCTCGCCGAGCACCTCCTTGCTCGTGCCGCCGCCAAGCGCCTTGAAGACGATCCCGCGGTGGCCCGAGTCCACCGTCGGACAACGGCAGCCTGGCAGGAACGGAGCGACGGCGAGGATCAGCACGATCGCGAGACGCATGCGGCGGGACCTCCTGAGGGGGGCCCCAAGGGTAGCCGCTTATTCGCTTCGGTCCACGACCGATAAGGGGCGCTCGCCCTTGAAGACGCGAAAGAGCACGTAGAGCGCCGGGAACAGGGCGACGGCGCCGGCCGCGAGCGCCCACAGGAGCGCGACCTGCGTCGCGCGCGGCGCGCTCGCCGAGGCGAGCGTGAGCTCGGGCACGACGAGATAGGGGTACTGCGAGGCGCCCCAGCCGAGCACGATGAGTCCCGCCTGGCCGGCCGCTGCGGCGCGCGCGGCGCGGACCCTGCCCACGACGAGGAGCGCGAACGCGGCCACGGCGGCGGCGCCGGTGGCGAGGTGGAACGGCAGCGACCACGCGCGGCGGGTCAGGCCGTCGAACACGAGCGGCGCCTCGCGCCAGGAGAGCGCCCCGGCGAGCACGGCGCAGAGGAGGACCGCGA
This sequence comes from uncultured delta proteobacterium, assembly GCA_963721145.1. Lineage (GTDB taxonomy): Bacteria > Myxococcota > Myxococcia > Myxococcales > Anaeromyxobacteraceae > Anaeromyxobacter. Next base: position 1,248,178 of record CAVRIC010000003.1, read on the forward strand.
TCCCCGCCGCGATCGCGCGGCGCCGGAAGTCCTCGCGCAGCGCGCCCTGCGCCTCGACCGCGAGGTAGGCGGCCGCGAGGTACGCGAAGAGCGCCGCGGCGAAGAGCCCGACGGACGAGCGGGAACGGCGCGACCCAGGCGAACGGCTTCGCACCCCCCCCGGCGCCCTCGAGCCGCCCCGAGGCGAGGGCGCCGACGACGACGCCGAGCATGAGCGGGGCAAGGATGGACGACGCCGAGAAGACGAGGCCCCAGCGCTCCCGCTCGCGTTCGGTCGGTCGTACGTCCGGAACGTGAACGCGGCGCCGCGGAGCACGATCCCGAGGAGCAGGAGCACGAGCGGAACGAAGAGCGCGATGGAGACGGCGGCGAACGCGGGAGGGAACGCGGTGAAGAGCACCACCACGACCAGGATGAGCCAGACGTGGTTCGCCTCCCAGATCGGCCCGATGGCGCGCTCGATCAGCTCCCGCTGCTCGCGCCGCCGCGGCCCTCCGGCGAGGAGGTCCCAGATGCCGCCGCCGAAGTCGGCGCCGCCGAGGAGGGCGTAGAGCACGAGGGCGACGAGGATCGCGCCGCCGAGGAAGTCGGCCGCGGTCACGACTGGCCTCCCGCGTCCGGCTCCGCGGGAGTCGCCGCGATCTGTCGCCACAGCAGGAGCGCCGTCACCGCGCCGAGGAGGACGTAGACCGAGATGAACACGACGAGCGGCACGCCCAGGCCGAGACACGGGGGTCACCGAGGCGGCGGTGGTGAGGACGCCACGCGCGGTGAACGGCTGCCTTCCCCACTCGGTCACGAGCCAGCCCGCCTCGAGCGCGACGAACCCCGCCGGACCGGCGAGCGCGAGCGCGCGCAGGTAGATGCGCGGCCACGGCCGGCGCCGCAGGGCGAACACGAGCCCGGCCGCCGAGAGCGCCGCGATCACGCTGCCGAGCGCGACCATCACCTGGAAGGCGAGGTGCACCTGCCGGACCGGCGGCCAGATCTCTCGCGGAAAGGCGTCGAGGCCCCGGACCTCGGCGCCCGGATCGTGGAACGCGAGGAGCGACAGCGCCCGCGGGATCTCGAGCGCCCAGGGGGTCTCGCGCGCCTCCGGATCGGGGAGGCCTCCGATGCGGAGCGGCGCGCCACGCTCGGTCCGGAACTGCCCCTCGAGCGCGGCGAGCTTCACCGGCTGGAGCTCCGCCACCTGGCGCGCCGAGAAGTCGCCGGAGAGGGGCTGCAGCACCGCCGCGACCCCGCCGACCGCGAGCGCGAGGCCGAGCGCCGCGCGATGGAACTGCGACCCCGGTGCGCGGAGGAGCCGCGCCGCGTGGATGCCGGCGACCGCGAAGCCGGTCGCGGCGTAGCAGGAGAGGAGCACGTGCACGACCTCGTGCGCCCAGCCCGGAGGGAACATGGCCGTGAACGGCCGGACGTCCGCCACCGCGCCCCCCCGCAGCTCGAACCCTGCGGGCACGTTCATCCAGGCGTTCGCGAGGGTCACGAAGAAGGCCGACAGGGCACCGCTCACCGCGACGACGACGCCGCTCGCGAGGTGCAGGCGCGGCCCGACCCGGCCCCAGCCGTACAGGTAGATGCCCAGGAAGATCGCCTCCGCAAAGAAGGCGAACCCCTCGAGCGAGAACGGCAGCCCGATGATCGCGCCGGCGAAGGACATGAAGCGGGGCCACAAGAGCCCGAGCTCGAACGAGATCACCGTCCCCGACACGGCACCGACGGCGAACAGGATGGCGACGCCCTTCGACCAGCGCCGGGCGAGCTCGAGGTGGACGGCGGATCCCGTCCTCCGCCAGCGCCATTCCGCGAGCACCATCAGCACGGGCATCGCGACGCCCACCGCCGCGAACACGATGTGGAACATGAGCGAGAGACCGAAGAGCCAGCGGGCAGCGAGGAGGTCGGGCACGCGGCGACCTTACGCCGCGGCGCGGGGGAAGGCTTGGTCCCGGAGGGAGGAGATTGCCGTCCCGAAGCGCGACCTGGCCGGCGCGTCCGCAGGCATGGGCGCCGGGGTGCAGCGCGTCGGGGAGGGACACGACGCGCGAAGGCGCACACGGCCGAAATTGACACCGGCGAAATCCGGGCAGTAACCTCCGGGGGTCTCCTTCCGGAGGTTCGATGCGTCGCCTGGCGTTCGCCGCCGCCGTCCTCGCCATCGTCGCGGCTCGGCCCGCGCGCGCCGAGCCGCTCGACTTCGATCTCGCCAGGCTCGGCGCCCCCGACCCGACCGTCTGGGGCTCCGCGATCCAGTTCACGGGTGGCAACCCGGCGATATGGGACACGGCCGCGCTCGCCCGGGAGTCGCGCCAGCGCTTCGCCGTGCTGTCGACGGAGATGGCGCTCGCGCTGTCCTCGGCGATCCTGCAGACCGCGTCCACGACGGGCCACTCCGGGTTCGCGGTCGACCTCGAGGTGGCGAGCGTCGCGGCGCATGGCGACGCGATTGGGATGGCCACGCCCGCGGGCTTCTCGAACCAGGCCTGGCCGACCCGCTCCACGCCGGGCCAGCTCTTCCTCCCGTCCGTGCACGTCCGGAAGGCGCTGCCCTTCAGCCTCGAGCTCGGCGGCCGGATGATCTACCTGTCGCAGTCCTCGTATTACGCGGCGCAGGGCGAGGCGAAGTGGGCGCTCAACGAGGGCTTCGAGTACATCCCGGACTTCGCCGTACGGGCCGCCTACACGCGGCTGTTCGGCCAGAAGGACTGGAACCTCGGCACGACCGACCTCGACGTGATGGTGTCGAAGCGGTGGTCGCTGACCGGGGGCGTGACCAGCCTCACCCCCTACCTCGTCGGGCGCTTCACGTTCGTGTCCGCGTCGTCCGGGCAGATCGACTTCGCGCCGTACCATGGTGCGGCTCCGTCGGACCCCATCGACCTGCGCAGCACCCAGGCGTCGTTCCCGCGGTACTCGGCCACCCTGTACCGGACCACCCTCGGGGTCCGCTTCACGGCGTACGCGGTGGCGCTCGGGCTCGAGGGCACCTACTTCGGCGGCGCGTCGCCGAAGTCGAGCGGGTACGACGGCGTGAAGGTCGCGTCGTCGTTCGGGGGCGCCGCGAAGCTCGGCTGGGAGTTCTAGCGCTCCGGCCCAGGCGTAGTGCCTGCTGCGAGCGCCGATACTCTCGCTGCGGCGGGCGGCCTCGTCGGTGCGCTGCTCGACGTAGGGCAACTACGCCTGCGCTGCTCCCTCCTCGGGCGCCCGCCTCGCGTCGGTCTCGGCGCTCTCGCCACGTCACCACGCCTGGGTCGGAGCGCTTAGCGCTCGGCCATCGGCGGCAGCCCGAGCGCTCCGCGCACCGTCGCCGGCGTGTTCGTGATGAGCGCCGCCGCCCCTGCCCTCGCGAGCCGCTCCGCGTCGGCCGGCTCGTCCACCGTCCAGACGTTCACGGCGAGGCCGCGCTCCGACCAGCGCCGAATGCGCGCGTCGGTCGCGAGCGCCCGATCGGGATGGACCGCCGCCGGACGGAGCGTGCGGATCCCGAGGAAGGTGCGCAGGCGCCACGCACGCGTTCCGTCGAAGAGGAGGCCGGCCGCGACGTCGGGCGAGGCGAGCCGGAACGCGGCGAGGAGCCGCCAGTCGAACGACGAGACCACCACCCGGGAGCCCGCACCCTTCTTCCAGATCACGTCCGCGGCGGCGTGGGCCAGAGAGAGGTCGCGGCCGTCGCGGCTCTTCAGCTCCACGTTCACCACCGCGCCCGGCAGTGCGTCGAGCACCTCCGCGAGGAGCGGGATCCGCTCGCCGCGGAACCGCTCTCCCTTCCACGCGCCCACGTCGAGCGCGCGGAGCGCCGCGAGCGGGCTGTCCGGCACCCGGAGCGGCGCGCCCGCGACGCGGGAGAGGTTCTCGTCGTGCACGACCACCACCTCGCCCGTCGCGCAGCGCCACACGTCCAGCTCGACGCCGTCCGCGCCCTGCACCATCGCCAGGCGGAAGGCCGCCAGCGTGTTCTCCGGCGCCTCCGCGCTCGCGCCGCGGTGGCCGAGCACGAGGGGCCTGCCGTGCGCGCGCGGTGCGCGCGCGTGCGTCGTCTCCGGGGAAGCGCCCGCCCTGGCTCGCGCTCCGTCACTCCCCGCCGCGCCGCTGCGCGAGGCGGGCCCGCCGGCGCGCTCGGGCGCGGCCTGGTCCGGCCGCGCGTTCTCCCGCTTCCTCGCCATCGCGTCCTCCTCTCGCTATCCTAGCGCGCGCATGCCCACGGTCACCGACCTCGCGGTCGCCGCGTTCGTCACCCTGCTCGTCTTCGGCGGCCTGTACCTGCCGCGGGTCGGCGACGCGGTCGGGCGGCTCGTCCAGCGCCTGCGCGGCGCCCGCGACGACCCCGGGAAGGCGCCGCCTCGGACGTAGGGACGCCCGCCGATCAGGGCGGTGCGCCCCGCCGCGCGGCGATGCGCGCCGCGACGGCGCGCAGAAACGGGTGGAGGACGCCGTCCCGCGAGACGTCACGGAGCTCGGCCGCGCCGAGCGACGGCAGAAGCTGGAGGGCGAGCTCCGTCTCGACGTAAGGGTTCCGCACGAGCGCGAGCGCCACCGCCGGACGGGTCCGCCAGCGCCGCGCGTCATGGATGCAGCGGAGCGTCCCAGGGCGACACGGGCGGCGCGAAGCGATCCGGACCACGAACGCCTCCGTGAGCTGCGGGTTCCGCAGCAGCTCGCGGACGACCACCGGATCGCCCTCCGCCGCGAGCCGCGCGAGGAGGTCGGGGTCGCGCTGGGCGCGCGCCATCGCCTTCTTGTGGCCCAGCGTGAGGTTCGCGAGGTGCGCGTCGGGCTTGTCGCGCGGCTCCCGATACGGGCGCCGCGGCGGCGGCGCGACGAGGAGGGCCGCCACCTCGGTCGCGCCGCGTGCGCTCGCGTCCGCGTACAGGTCCGCGAGCCACGGGTACGGGAGGTCGTCGCGCGGATCCGCCAGCGCCTGCGCCGCGGCGGCCACCGCGAGCCGCGCGTCGGGGGTGGCGGAGCGGATGAGCCTGGCGAGCACCGAGACGGCGCGCGCCGGCTCGATGGCCGCGAGGAGCCGCGCGGCGGCGCGCGCCCGGATCGTGCCCTCCTCGAGCGCCGCGAGCCGCCGGGCGAGCGCGCGCGCCTCCTCGACCGGACCGGGATCGTCCCGGACCTGAGGGCCTGTGAAACAACCCCGAGCCTGCTGCGGCGCACGCTGCCTGCCTGCACCGGGCGGGCTCGTCCCTGCGCTGCTCGACGTACCAAGAGGTACGCCTCCGCTGCTCGCTCCTCGCGCGCCCGGCTCGGCCACGGCATCGTGTGCCTCGCGACGGCCGCGGGGTCGTTTCACAGGCCCTTGGCCTCGGTCACGGCGCGCCTCTCCCCGCCGGCGCGAGCTCGAGCCGGATGGCGGCACCCTCGAGATCGGCCGGCGCGTCCCCGATGGCGACCAGGAACGGGACCGCGTCGCCTGGCCTGACCGCCGGCGGCGCGCGCGCCCGAGCGGCCCTGACCACCCGCGAGAGCGCAGCGGCGTCCGCCGCCGAGTACAGCTCCTCGGGCGTCGGCACCGCCCCGGCGATCGCTTCGCCGCGCGCGAGCACCTGGCCGGCGCGCACCACCTCCACGGCGACCTTCACGATCGCGACCGGACCGGGCGCCCGCGACAGGACCTTGCCGCGCACGAACAGCAGCGGCGCGCCGCGCTCGCGCTCGTACACGCCGCTGCGCACCTCCTGCGCCGAGAACGATCCGTTCGCGACACCACCGGCGCCGAGCACAGCGAGGAGGGCAGCCGGCCGGAACGATCCCGCAGCGAGGGGACCCTCCGTGCGCCAGACCACGAGGATCGCGAGCGCGACGAGCAGGAGCACCGCCAGGGCGACGGCGTTCACCGCCGCGGCGCGCACGCGCGAGCTTCGCTGGCCGGGGATCCGCCCGGCAGGGCCGACCGCGATCGGACGCGGCGCCGCGTGGACCGGCGCGGTGGCCAGCTGCAGCGGCGCGGAAGTCGCCGGCGCGACCGGATGCGGATGCGGCTCCGGACCGGCCGGCGCCGTCCGTTCCCAGGCCGCGCGCCCGGCGTCGGCAGCCGCGAGCGGCTCCTCTCCCAGGGAACCGCCGAGCTCGAAGCGGTCGGGGGCGAGCTGCGGGGCGGGCGCAGCGGCGAACGTGTCCGCGGCGGCACCCTCGAATCCGGCCGATCCCGGCTCCGCGATCTCGAGCGGCGCCTCCGGCTCGGGCGGGAGAGGAACCCTCATCGGCGGCGGCGTGAGACGGTCCTCGAGCGCGAGCCCGCCTTCGAGCCCGCCGTCGAGCCCGCCGTCGAGGCCGCCGTCGAGCCGGTGATCGAGCCCGTGATCGGGGGGAAGCGGGGGCGGCCCGTTCGCCGGCACCTCGAACGTGCCTGGGAACGGGTCGGCCGCGGCCGGCGGGGGCCCGCCGAGCAGGTCGGAGAGGTCCGTCACCGGCAGCGTCGAGCCCTGCGGCGGCGCCGGGTCGGATCCCGCGAACGGGTCCACGCCCCCGAACGGATCGTCGTTTCGGAAGGGATCCGGCGCGGGTGACGGCGGCGACGACGCGAAGCCGGCGAATGGGTCGGCGGCGTGGGCGGCGAGCGGCGGCGGAGACGCCTCGGCGAGCGGCGCGGCGCGCGGGCTCGGCTCGGCGGGCGCCTCCGTCGGCACGGGGAGCACGGGCTCGGGATCCCGCTGGACGACGAAGACGGTCTGGCACCGGGAGCACCGCACCTTCGCGCCGCGCGGCCCGATCTTGTCGTCCGCCACACGGAACTTCGCCTGGCATTTCGTGCAGATGACGATCATGCGGTCCCGACCGGAAAATGGAGTCTACTCCGCGCGCTGCTTGACACCAAGCACCAACGACAGAACAATGCCCAGATTGCGGGCACTTATCTTCCCTCCGGACGGCTCCCGATGAATGAAGAACGTACCACGGCTGGCAACGAGCCCTCGCCAGGCGGGCGCGACCCCAAGGTCATCAAGCGCTACACCAACCGGAAGCTCTACGACACGGTGGAGTCGCGGTACGTCACGCTCGACGAGATCGGCGAGATGATCAAGGCCGGCGCCGAGGTGAAGATCATCGACAACCGGACGAAGGAGGACCTCACGTCCGTGACCCTCGCGCAGATCATCTTCGAGGAGGAGAAGAAGACCTCGAAGATGAGCCTCGAGATGCTGCGCGACCTCATCCGTCACGGCGGCGAGATGGCGCAGCGGTTCGTCGGCGGGACCGGCGCGGAGCTGCGCGGCCGCGTCGAGGCCGTCCGGGTCGCCGCGCAGCAGCGCGTCCAGAGCTTCATCCAGTCGGGCCAGCAGACGAGCGACCGCGCGAGGGAGCTCGTGCAGACCTCGCAGGAGGCGGTCTCCGCCATTCAGCGCAAGGTCGACGAGCGGGTCCGCGCCGCGATGGAGGGAATGTCGAACCTGGGTGAGGTGAAGCGCTCGCTCGACGACATCTCGCGCCGGATCGACGGGCTCGAGAAGAGGCTCGACGAGCTGTCCCGGAAGTAGCCGTCCCGCTAGGCGGCGCGCACCGCCGCGCCGCGCGCGTCGATCTCGTCGGCGATGGCGGCGAGCGCCCGCGCCCCCGACGACCGCGGTGCCCACTCGAACACGGTCCGGCCGTGGCTCTGCGCCTCGTCCACCTTGACGGACCAGCCGACGACGGTGCTCGACAGCACCGCGCCGAAGCGGTCGCGCAGCTTTGCCAGGATCTCGTCCGCGAGCTGCGTCCGCCGGTACAGCGTCGCGACCACGAGCGTCAGGGCCGGCGCCGTGCCGCGCTCCGCCCGGAGCCGGTCGAGCGACTCGAGGATCTCGGCGCAGCCGTCGAGGGCCAGGTACGTGAGCGCGACCGGGATCACGAGCTCGCGCGCGGCGACGAGGATGTTGTCCGTGACGAGGGATCGCGACGGCGGCGAGTCGACGAGCACGGCGTCGTACGCGCCCTCGGGCAGCTCGTCGAGCCGCCGGCGAAGCCGCTCGACGCGGTCGGGCGCGGGCGCCGCCGCGACGGGGAAGCCGGCCAGCTCCTTGTTCGCGGGCAACAGATCGAGCCCCGCGATGGCCGTGGGCCGGACCACCTCCGCGAAGGGCGCGTCGCCCAGGAGCCACTCGTGGATCGTCGGCGACAGGCGCCGCACGTCGACGCCGAGCGCCTTCCCCGCGTGCCCCTGCGTGTCGAGGTCCGCGACGAGCACGCGGCGTCGCCGGGCCGCGAGCCGCGCGGCCACGTTCACGCACAGCGTCGTCTTGCAGCTACCGCCCTTCTCGTTGATGAACGCGATCCGGCGCATCGCGCCTAATCGCCGCTGTCGTCGGGTCCGCCGTGCTCGCGGTCGATGCGCTCGGCCAGGCCGTCGATCATCGCCTCGATCTCCTCGAGCTTCTTTCGCAGCCCGGCGACGTCGTCCTTCGACGGCAGGTTCACCGCATGGAGCGCCTGCGAGACCCCCTTCTCGATGGTGGCGCGCGCGTGCGCCGCCCCGGTGAGGAGGCTCTGCACCCCGCTCGCGACGCCGTCACTCGCGAGCAGCTTTCCCACCACCTTCCCGACCTGCTCCTCGCCCGCCTCGAGCGCCTTCCGGAGCAGCGGATTCTTGAGCACGTCTTCCAACGGCATGGTGGACTTGTCACCCTCCCCTCGTTAGCTTGTCAAGCCTGGTGGGCAACCCGACCCTTCTCGACCACCGCCTCGTCATCGTGACCGGGAAGGGCGGCGTGGGAAAGTCGACCGTCTCGGCCGCGCTCGCTCTGATCGCCGCCCGCGCAGGGAAGCGCGTGCTCGTGTGCGAGGTGAACGCGCAGGAGCGGGTCGCGCCGCTGCTCGGGGCGCCCCTGGCGGGCGGCAAGGTGCGCGAGGCGGCGCCGGGCGTCTTCACGGTGAACGTGACGCCGCACGATGCGATGCGCGAGTACGGCCTGATGGTCCTCAAGTTCAAGACCATCTACGACGCGGTGTTCGAGAACCGGCTCGTCCGCTACTTCGTGCGGGTGGTCCCCTCGCTGGCCGAGCTGGTGATGCTCGGAAAGATCCTGCACGAGACGAAGGCGCAGGAGCGCGGACGGCCGCGGTGGGACCTCGTCATCGTCGACGCGCCCGCGACGGGACACGCGGTCCAGCTCCTGCGCGTCCCCTCGGCGCTCGTCGACACCGTCCCTGGGGGGCCGCTGCTCCACGACGCGGAGTGGATGGAGGCGATGCTGGTGGACCCGGCGCACACCTCGCTCGCGATCGTCACGCTCCCCGAGGAGATGCCCGTCAACGAGGCGATCGAGCTCGACGCGCAGGTCCGGAGCGTGCTCGGAATCCACCGGGGGGCGCTGTTCGTCAACGCGATGCCGGCGACGCTTTTCGCGCCGGACGAGGCGGCGCGCCTGGAGCCCCTCGCGCACGCGCCCCCGCCGCTGGGGCCCGCGGCGCGCGCCGCGCGGCTTCACGCGATCCGGGCAGAGCAGGCGGCGCGGTACCTCGCCCGCGCACGCGCCGCGCTCGATCTCCCTGCCACCGTCATCCCGCTCCTGCCGGTGACCGACTGGGGCCGCGACGCGGTCGAGCAGGTGGTGGTCGCGATCCGGGCCGGGGGGGAGACGTGACTTCGGTCCGCGAGAACCTCGCCGGGCGCCGCATCGCGGTGTGCGTCGGGCCCGGCGGCGTCGGCAAGACCACCGTCGCCGCCGCCCTCGCCCTCGGCAGCGCGCTCGACGGGGCGCGCGCGCTCGTCTGCACGATCGATCCCGCGCGCCGGCTCGCGAACGCGCTCGGGCTGTCCACCCTCGGGAACGTCGAGTCGCGCGTCCCCGACCACAAGTTCGCCGAGGCCGGGCTCAGGCCGAAGGGCGCCCTGTTCGCGATGATGCTGGACGTGAAGAGGACCTGGGACGACCTCGTCACGCGCCACGCGCCCGACCCCGCCCGCCGCGAGCGGATCCTCCGCAACCGCCTCTACCAGCAGATGTCCTCCGCGCTCGCCGGCTCACAGGAGTACATGGCGATGGAGAAGCTGTACGAGCTCGCGACCGACCGGGACTACGACGTCATCGTCCTGGACACGCCGCCGACCGCGCACGCGCTCGACTTCCTCGAGGCACCCGACCGGATCCTCGACTTCCTCGGGAACGAGACGGCGCGGGCGCTCCTCGCGCCGGCCGCGGCGGCCGGGAAGCTCGGCCTGCGGCTCGCGCAGCTCGGCGGCGGCTACATCGCCAAGACGCTGGCGCGCTTCACCGGGCAGGCGGTGCTCTCGGATCTCGGCGATTTCCTCCAGGGCTTCCACGGGATGTACGAGGGGTTCAAGGAGCGCGCCGCGGCGGTCCACGCGCTCCTGTCCACTCCGGAGGTCGGCTTCGTGCTCGTGACGACCCCGAACCCGGTGGCGATCGGCGAGGTGCTCGCGTTTCACGAGCGCCTTCACGCCGAGTCCATGCCGATCGCGGGCGTCGTCGCGAACCGCCTGACGCCCGACCTCTGGCCCGGCCGCGGCGCCCTGCCCTCCGCGAGCGACCTCGTCCCCGCGCTGCGGGCCGCCGGCGCCGACCCCGACACGCTCGCGGAGCGACTCGCCCGCACGCTCGGCGAGCACCAGGCGCTCGCGGTCGCGGAGCGCCGGGCGCTCGAGCGCCTGTTCGCCTCCGTCACCGCGCCGCGATCGCTCGTTCCACGGCTCGAGCCCGACGTCCATGACCTGGCGGGGCTCGCCAGGCTCTGCGAGCGGCTGTAGAACGAGGCGAATGCTCCTTCCACCGCTCCACGTGCACACCCGCGCGGCGCACGAGCTCGTGGATGTCACGTCGGAGATCCAGGCCGCGCTCGGGAAGGGCGGGGTCACCGACGGGATCCTCGTCGCGTACGTCCCGCACACGACGGCGGGGATCACGATCCAGGAGAACGCGGACCCGGACGTCCAGAAGGACATGCTGCTCGCGCTCGAGAACGCCGTGCCCGCGCACCCCACCCGCGGGAGCTACCAGCACGCGGAGGGAAACAGCGACGCGCACGTGAAGGCGTCGCTCGTGGGGTCCTCCGCCACGCTCATCATCCAGGGCGGGGACCTGCTCCTCGGGACCTGGCAGGGCGTGTACCTCTGCGAGTTCGACGGACCGCGAACGAGGACGGTGCAGCTCAAGGTGATCCTGGACCCGCCCGAGCCGATGCCGCCTCAGCCCGATTACGGCGGCTGAACCGACCCCGACCCCGACCCCGACCTTGCGCCGCCTCCTCCTCCTCGCGTTCCTCTCCACCGCCTGCGCCACGGTGCCTTCCCGGCGGGCGAACCAGCCGTCCCGGCTCGAGTTCGCGCCCGACGAGGTGAAGGTCTCCCAGCTCGACCTCGAGCTTCAGGGAAAGAACGACGAGGAGCTGTTCGCGATCGGGACGGCCGCGTACGGGGCGGCCGACTACGCGCGCGCGGCGGCCGCGTTCGCGCGGCTGTCGGACCTGTTCCCGCGCTCGCGCCACGATCCCGCCGCCCTCTTCAACGCGGGGCTGGCGTACGAGCGGGTCGACGAGTGGCGGCTCGCGCTCGAGCGGTTCCGGGCGCTCGAGCGCAGGACCCAGGGTCCCGACGCGATCGAGGCGACGTTCCGGGTCGCGGAGTGCCAGTACCACCTCCACGAGCTGGCGGACGCGCACGCCACGCTGGATGCGCTGTCGCGACGCGACGGCCTGTCCGCGGCCGACCGGGTTCGCGCCCTCGCGCAGCTCGGCATCCTGGAGCTCGAGCAGGGCAGGCCCGAGGACGCGGAGCGCACCTTGCGGCTCGCGCTGTCGACCTACCAGGCCGCGAGCGAGGACGAGCGGCTGGACGAGCAGTTCGCGGCGCAGGCGCAGTACTACCTCGGCGAGGTCTACCGCGAGTGGTTCAGGGCGCTCGCGCTCGACCCCTCGAAGCGCGACGAGGAGACGCTCCAGCGAGACCTCGAGCACAAGGCAGAGATGCTCCTCTCCGCGCAGGGCCATTACCTGCGCGCGATCCGGATGGGGAACGACCGCTGGGCAGTCGCGTCGGGGTTCCGCATCGGCGAGCTGTACGACGAGCTGCGAACGCAGCTGCTCGACGCGCCGCTCCCGCCCGGGCTGGATGCCGAGCATGCCCTGACGTACCGCGCCGAGCTGCACCGGCGCGTCCGCGTCCTCGCGGCGAAGGCGATCACCGCGTACGAGCAGACGCTCGCGCGCGCCGCACGCTCCGGCGTCGACGACCTCCGCTTCCTGTCCGACGCCCAGGGATCGCTCGAGCGGCTCAAGGCGGCGCTCGCCGACGACGCGAAGCCGACGATGTAGCGGACGCGTGACCTGACGGACGTCAATTCAGGCCCGAAATCCGACCGTTTCTTGATCACCGTCAGGCGACACGTACTGTGGGTTGGTTGAGGGCCCGGGCCGCCCCCGTGTAGATTGCGGGTCGATGTTGATAATGATTCGCATCATCGGTCGCATGAATCTTCCCCGCTCCGAGCTCCGGCTCGCAGGAGTCGCACCGTGACGTCCACCCGAATGGCAACCCTTCTCGCCGCCGCCGTCCTCCTCTCGTCCCCCGCCGCCGTCCGGGCCGGCCCGATCCAGGACAACAGCTTCATCATCGAGGAGGCCTACAACCAGGAGCCCGGCGTCATCCAGCACATCAACACCTTCGCGCGCTCCGTCCGCGACGGCACGTGGGGCTACTCGTTCACCGAGGAGTGGCCGGTCCTCGGCCAGACGCACCAGGCCAGCGTCACGTTCACCGCCCTGCGTCCCGACGCCGCCTCGGCGGGCGTCGGCGACCTCGCCCTGAACTACCGGCTCCAGGCGGTCGGGAGCGGCGATACCCGGGTCGCGTTCGCGCCGCGGCTCACCATGCTCGTCCCGACTGGCGACGAGAAGCGGGGACTGGGCAGCGGCGGAGCAGGGGTCCAGGTGAACCTGCCGCTCAGCGTCGTCCTCGCCGACCGGCTCGTTTCCCACCTGAACGTCGGCGGCACGTACATCCCGTCGGCGCGCGACGCCACCGGGGAGAAGGGGACCTCGACCACGTTCGCGGGCGGGCCGAGCCTCATCTGGCTCGCGCACCCGAACTTCAACGTCATGTGCGAGGCGCTGTACACCACCACCGAGCTGAAGCTCCCCTCGGGCTCCGATCGCGCCGAGACCTTCACGGTGAACCCCGGGGTGCGTGGCGCGATCAACTTCGCGAGCGGCCTCCAGATCGTCCCGGGCGTGAGCGTGCCGATCGGCGTGGGGCCGAGCCGGGGCGAGCGCGCGATCTTCTTCTACATGAGCTTCGAGCATCCGTTCAGCGGCGCCGGCCCGACGGAGAAGCCCGAAAGCCGGTCCTGATGTTCCCGCTGGTGCTGCTGACCGAGGGCGAGTGCGGCGAGATCGTCTCGGTCGCCGCGGGCATCGACGGCCGGGGATCGCGGGCCGAGGACATGGGACTCCGGGTCGGGAAGCGCGTCGTCATGCTGAACAACGGCGCGGGCCCGGTGCTGGTGAAGGTGGACGAGTCACGGATCGCGGTGGACCGAGGGGTCGCGCTGCGGATCAAGGTGAGGAGATCGTGAACACGAACCTGGCGAAGCTCGCGCCCGGAGAGACGGCGCGGATCACGGCGGTGGGAGCGATCGGTCCCATGAAGCGGCGGCTGATGGACATGGGGCTCCTGCCCGGCGAGGAGGTCCGGGTGGAGAAGGTGGCGCCGCTCGGCGATCCGATCGAGGTGCGGATCCGGAGCTACCACCTGTCGCTCCGCAAGAAGGAGGCGGAGGGGATCGCGGTGGAGGTGAACCCGTGACCGCCGCTTCGAAGCTCGCACCGTCGAGCGCGCCCGTCCCCGCGCTCCGCCCCATCACCGTCGCCGTCGCCGGGAATCCGAACTCGGGAAAGTCCACGCTCATCAACGCGATCGCCGGGACGCGGCTGCAGGTCGGGAACTGGCCGGGTGTGACGGTCGAGAAGAAGGAGGCGGCCTTCGAGCACGCAGGGCGGCGCATCCGCCTCGTGGATCTCCCTGGCACGTACTCGCTCTCGCCGTACTCGCAGGAGGAGATCGTCGCCCGCGACTACCTCGTGAGCGAACGCCCCGACGTCATCGTGAACGTCGTCGACGCGACCAACCTCGAGCGGAACCTGTACCTGACGGTGCAGCTCGTGGAGCTGGGGATCCCCGTGGTCATGGCCCTCAACATCCATGACGAGGCGGACGCGAAGGGCTATCGCATCGACGCGCACCGGATCGGGGAACGGCTCGGCATCCGGGTCGTCCCGACCTCCGCGACGAAGAGGACCGGGCTCGACGCGCTGCTCGAGGCGGTCGTGGCGTCCGCCGACGGGAGGGACGCGTCGCATCCGGCCCTGCTGAGCTATGGCACCGATCTCGATCGGGCCGCGATGGCGGTCGCGGAGGCGCTCGAGGCGAGCGCTCCCGCCCTCGCGCAGCGCTTCCCGCGCCGCTGGCTGGTGATGAAGCTCATGGAGCGTGACACACGCGTCGCGGAGGAGCTGGGCCTCGACGGAGCCGCGCTCGTCGCCGGCCCCCTCCAGCACCTCAGGACGGCGCACGGTGAGGACGTCGAGGCGCTCGTGGCGGAGGCGCGGTACGCGCTCGCGTCCGGCCTCACCCGCGAGGTGCTCGAGAAGCCGAAGCTCCAGAGGACCGAGCTGACGGAGCGCATCGACAAGGTCGTGCTGAACCGGTTCCTCGGAATCCCGATCTTCTTCGCCGCGATGTGGATCGTGTTCAAGCTGACGTTCGACCTCTCCGGGCCGTTCGGCGACTGGATCGACGCGACGGCGAACGGACCGCTCAAGCGATGGGCGTCGGCGCTCCTCGGCGTGATCTCCGCGCCGGACTGGACCGTCTCGCTCGTCAACGACGGCGTGATCTCCGGGGTCGGGTTCGTCCTCGTGTTCGTCCCCGTCATCTTCGCGATGATGTTCTTCATCACGGTCCTCGAGGCGAGCGGGTACATGGCGCGGGCCGCTTTCGTCATGGACAAGGCGATGCACGCCATCGGGCTCCACGGGAAGTCGTTCATCCCGATGGTGCTCGGGTTCGGCTGCAACGTCCCGGCGGTGTACGCGACCCGCACGCTCGAGAGCATGCGCGACCGCGTCCTCACCGCGCTGCTCATCCCGCTCATGTCCTGCGGGGCTCGCCTCCCGGTCTACGCGCTGTTCGTCGGAGTGTTCTTCCCCGACCGTCCCGGGACGGTCATCTGGTCGCTCTACGTCATCGGGATCGTCCTCGCGATCGCAGTCGGCGCCGTGTTCAAGAGGACGCTGTTCCGCGGCGAGGCGCCGGCGTTCATCATGGAGCTGCCGCCTTACCGCATGCCGTCGCTGCGGAGCGTCTGCCTCCACACGTGGGAGAAGGGGAAGCACTTCCTCGTGAAGGCAGGCACGTACATCTTCGCGGTGTCCGTCATCGTCTGGTTCCTCCTCCACCTCCCGTGGGGCGTCGAGAGCAAGCGGGACTCGTACCTCGGCAAGGCGGGGCAGATCGCGGCGCCGGCGCTCGCGCCGCTCGGGTTCGGCACCTGGGAGGCCGCGTCGTCGCTCATCACGGGGGTCATCGCGAAGGAGATCGTGATCGGGACGATGGGCGAGATCTACGCGCCCAGGCCCGAGCCGAAGGAGGAGCGGCCCACCTTCGGCCAGGACCTGAAGGAGATCGGCGTCTCGTTCGCGAAGGCGGTGCAGGCGTCCGTCGCCAACGTCGTCTCGAGCGTCGGGCTCGCGTCGACGTCCGTCGCCGAGGACGAGCCGGGCGAGTCCGCGCTGAAGGTCGCCATCCGGCCCGTGTTCACGCCGCTCACCGCCTTCGGGTTCATGGTCTTCGTGCTCCTGTACATGCCGTGCGTCGTCGTCGCCGCCGCGATGCGGCAGGAGTTCGGCGGCTGGAAATGGTTCGGGGTCGCCTTCCTCTACCAGTCCGCGCTCGCCTGGGGCATGGCGCTCCTCGTGTACCAGGGCGGCCGGCTGCTCGGCCTGGGGGGTTGAGTGGGAGCCGCCGACGTCCTGATCGCGGCCGTGGTCCTCGCGGGCGCCGTCGCCCTGCTCGTCCGGTCCGTCCGGAGGAGCAGGGGCGGCTGCCACGGCTGCACGTCCGGCGGCTGCCAGACGCAGCGCGGCGCCTCCGACGTCGTCCGGCTCGGACGGCGCGACTAGGGCACCGTGGAAGGGTCCGGGTACATCGCGTCGAGCTCGGCCCGGTAGCGTTTCTCGATCGCCTTGCGCTTCAGCTTCTGGGAGGGCGTCACCTCGCCCTCCGCCTCGAGGAACTCGCGCGGCAGGATGGTGAAGCGCTTCACCGTCGCGAACCGCGGCAGCGTCGCGTTCAGTCGGTCGAGCTCGCGCTGGAGGAGCGCCTTCACCTCCGGCGAGCGCGCGAGCTCGGGGACGCTCTTGCCGGAGAGGCCGTGCTGCGACGCCCAGCGCTGGACCGCCTCCGGATCGAGGGTCACGAGCGCGGTGACGTAGTTCCGTCGATCCCCGTGCACGAGCACCTGGGAGATGTGCGTCGAGAGCGCCTTCAGCTTCGACTCGATCTCGGTCGGCGCCACGTACTTGCCGCCGGAGGTCTTGATGAGGTCCTTCTTCCGATCCGTGATGGTCAGGTACCCGTCGGCGTCGACGAACCCGACATCGCCGGTGTGGAGCCACCCGTCGGCGTCGAGCGCCTCGCGCGTCTGCTCGGGCAGGCCACGGTAGCCGCGCATGATCCACGGCCCCCGCATCAGGATCTCGCCGTCCTCCGCGATCCGCACCTCGATCCCGGCGACGGCCGGCCCGACCGTGCCGATCTTCCGCGCCCAGGGCAGGTTGGCGTGGGTCGCCGCCGACGACTCGGTGAGGCCGTAGCCTTCGAGGATCGTGACCCCGAGCGCGTCGAAGAACTCGGCGATGTCCTTCGACAGCGGCGCCGAGCCGGACGCGAAGAACCGGAAGCGGTCGCCGAACAGGCGCCGGACCTTCTCGAACACGAGCCGGTCGGCGACGAGGCGCTGCGCCTCGAGCGCAGCCCCCGGACGCTTCCCCGCCCGGCGCAGGCGCGAGTGCTCGAGCCCGACCGCGATCGCCCAGCGGAAGATCGCCGCCTTGATGAAGCCGCCCTCCCGCGCGTTCTGGAGCACCTTGGCGTGGATCTTCTCGAAGATGCGGGGCACCGCGCACACGAAGGTCGGCCGCGTCGCGGCGAGGTTCTCGACGATCCTCTCGACCCGGCCGTCCACCGCGGTGGGGAACCCGACGCGCAGCTGCGCGGTGCCGATCATCTTCCCGAACACGTGCGCGAGCGGCAGCCAGAAGAACTGGAATGCACCGGGGTGATCGAGGAAGCCGGAGTCCTGGATCGCCTTCGATTGCGCGACCCAGGCCGAGTGCGGGAGCTCCACTCCCTTCGGCGAACCGGTGGTCCCGGACGTGTAGATCAGGGTCGCGAGGGCGTCGGGCCGGATCTCGGCCGCCTTCTCCTCGAACGCGCCGGCGTGGGCGAGGTCCCACGCCCGCCCCTGCTCCTCGAGCTGCGCGAGCGTCAGGACCCACCCGTCGCCGGTCGGCTCCCCGTCGAACGTCACGACGTGCCGGAGCGCCGGCAGTCCGCTCCGGCGTGCCTGGAGCTTCTGGACCTGCTCGTCGTTCTCCGCGAACGCGACGGTCGCGCCCGAGTCGGACAGGATGAACGCGCACTCGTCGGCGGTCGACG
Source organism: uncultured delta proteobacterium (assembly GCA_963721145.1). Taxonomy (GTDB): domain Bacteria; phylum Myxococcota; class Myxococcia; order Myxococcales; family Anaeromyxobacteraceae; genus Anaeromyxobacter. The sequence continues at coordinate 1,265,834 of CAVRIC010000003.1, forward strand.
AGGGGTAGATGGTGGTCGTCGCTCCGCCCGCGAAGAGGATGCCGAAGTCCGCCAGGATCCACTCGATCCGCGTCGTGGCGAGGATGGCGACCGTCTGCTCCGCGGCGAGCCCCAGCGCGCGCAGGCCGCCCGCGACGGCGCGGACCCGCTCCTCGAGCTGGAGCCAGGAGAGCGACCGCCAGCCGCCCGGCACGGGGTAGCGGAAGGCCTCCGTGTCCGGCGTCTTGCCCACCCGGTCCAGGAACAGCTCAGGCACGTTGCGCGGCGCAGCGTCGGCCAAGGTGTCTCCCCTCCTGCGAGACCGTTGCGAGCCTACGATGAAGGTTGCCCCTCTGCGACGGTCCGAACGGGCTCCGGAAGCGGGCCCCTCCGTCCGCTGAAGCGGCGGCATCGTCCGCGATAGCGGAGGATCGTTTCGCCTGCACGCCCGCTTGACAGGAACCGCCTCCGTTACTTAGGATGCGCATCCTCTTTCACGGATTCCCCGAAAGGACCCCGACCCATGGCACTCCCTCCGAACCGGAAGCCGCGCTTCGAGACCCTGCAGGTCCACGCCGGACAGGAGCCCGCGCCGGGCACGAACGCCCGCGCGGTCCCCATCTACCAGACCACCTCGTACACCTTCGACTCGGCCGACCACGGCGCGAACCTGTTCGCGCTGAAGGAGTTCGGGAACATCTACACGCGGCTCATGAACCCGACGACGGACGTCTTCGAGAAGCGGATCGCCGCGCTCGAGGGCGGCGTCGGGGCGCTCGGCACGTCGTCCGGGCAGGCCGCCCAGTTCATCGCCATCACGAACATCGCCCAGGCGGGCGACAACATCGTCTCGACGAGCCTCCTCTACGGCGGCACGTACAACCAGTTCAAGGTGACGCTGCCTCGCCTCGGGATCGGGGTGAAGCTCGTCGACGGCGACGACGTGGCTGCGCTCTCGAAGGCGATCGACGGCAAGACCAAGGCGCTCTACGTGGAGTCCATCGGGAACCCTGCCGGCAACGTCCCCGACTTCGAGGCGCTCGCCAAGGTCGCCCACGACAACAAGATCCCGCTCATCGTGGACAACACCTTCGGCGCCGCCGGCTACCTCGTCCGCCCCATCGAGCACGGCGCCGACGTGGTGGTGGAGTCCGCCACCAAGTGGATCGGCGGACACGGCACGTCGCTCGGCGGCGTGATCGTGGACTCGGGGAAGTTCGACTGGGCGGCGAGCGGAAAGTTCCCGTTCTTCACCGACCCGTCGCCCGGCTACCACGGCCTCGTCTTCAACGACGTCTTCGGCCCCAAGGGCCCGTTCGGCAACATCCAGTTCATCATCCGGGCGCGCGTGGAGGGCCTGCGTGACCTCGGGCCGGCGCCGTCGCCCTTCAACTCGTTCCTGCTCCTTCAGGGCCTCGAGACGCTGTCGCTCCGCGTCCAGCGCCACAACGAGAACGCGATCGCGCTCGCGAAGTGGCTCAAGGGGAACAAGTCCGTCGCCTGGGTGAACTACACCGGCCTCGAGGAGCACCCGTACCACCAGCGGGCGCGCAAGGTCCTCAAGAACGGCTTCGGGAGCGTGTTCACCTTCGGGATCAAGGGTGGCTTCGAGGCGGGCAAGAAGTTCATCAACAGCGTGAAGCTCGCGTCCCACCTCGCGAATGTCGGCGACGCGAAGACGCTCGTCATCCACCCGGCCTCGACCACGCACCAGCAGCTCAGCGACGTCGAGCAGAAGAGCGCCGGGGTCACGCCGGACCAGATCCGCGTGTCCGTCGGGATCGAGCACATCGAGGACATCAAGGAAGACTTCGAGGAGGCGTTCGCCGCCGCGAACTAGCGCCGGCTGGGGGAGCGCGCCCCCCGCGCGCTCCTCCCGCTTGCCCCTCCCCCCCGGACCCTCCGGATTCGTTCCGGCGGGCACCGCACCTTCCCCCTGGCGTACGGCCGCAGGTACCCATCGGTACGTACCATTGGCCGACGCGGAGGCCGTCGACCGTGCGATCCTCCCCGGGCGATGGGTCTCGCCTCCTCCATGCGCGGCCGCCCGGCCATCCTCCTCGCGCCGGCAGCGCTCCTCCTCGCCGGCGCGATCGGCGCGTGGGTCGTCGATCGGCCACACGTGGCCGCTGCCCTGGCCGTCCTTCATGTGGCGACGCTCGCGGCGTTCCACGCGCGCCGGATCCATCACCGGACGGGCGCGCTGGAGCGGGCGCTCCAGGAGGCGACCGCGGCGCGCGAGGCGCGGGCGGCGGACCTCCAGAAGCTCCAGGCCATCCTCGACTCCATGGTGGACGGCGTCCTCTTCATCTCGAGGCGCTCGTGAAGGAAGGGCGCTTCCGGGACGACCTCTATTACCGGCTCAACGTGATCCCCATCCGCCTCCCGCCGCTGAGGGAGCGGGCGGGCGACCTCCCCGCGCTCATGGAGCACTTCCTCGGCTCCTTCGCGGCGCGTTACGGCCGCCCTGCGCCGATCCCGCCGCCGGACCTCCTCGCCGCCGCGCGCGCCTATCCCTGGCCGGGGAACGTGCGCGAGCTCCGGAACCTGTGCGAGCGCGCGGTGCTCATGGGATGGGCGGCGGTCGCGCAGATCCTCGGTGCGGGTCGCGCGGCGAGCCGTCGGCCGGGCAGCTCGTGGACTTCTCGCTCCCGCTCCTCGACGCGCGGCAGCGGCTCGTGGAGCGGTTCGAGCGCGAGTACCTCACCCGGCTCCTGAAGGAGCACCGCGGCAGGATCGGCGAGGTCGCCCGTGCCGCCGGGATCGCGGAGCGGAACCTACCGCTGAACGGCAGGGCGGCGGAGGCTCGCGGATTTCGGATGCGGGGATCCGACCGCACCGGATCCAGCATCCGAAACGGTTGCATATTCCGGCCGACCCCGCTGGGCGCCCCCCGTAAAGGCGCGCGATCTCGAGCAGGCCCCTCTGGCAGATCCCTTGCTCTGCACCCGGTGCCTCCGGCTGCCGGAGACAACTCCAGAGAGGATCACCCGATGCTCGAGTCGAAGAACCGGGCCCGTCGCCCTGCCCTCCTCGCGATGGTTGCGCTCGCCGCGGCGTCCGTCGCGATCACCGCCGCCGCCCAGTCGTCGAAGCCCAAGGCCCCTCAGAGCGCTCCCGCGGCGAAGCGCGCGCCCGCCAAGCGGGACGCGAAGCCCGAGCCCAAGCCGAAGGCGACCATCACCGACGAGACGGACGACCCGGCGGTGTGGGGCCAGGAGTATCCCGCCGAGTACGCGACGTACCGGAAGACCGTGGACCAGGTGCGCACCAAGTACGGGGGGAGCGAGGCCCTGCCCCGGACACCGGACCAGGCCGACCCGCGCTCGGTCGTGTCGCAGTCGAAGCTCGAGGAGGACCCGCGCCTGAAGACGATGTGGGCGGGGTACGCGTTCTCGGTGGACTTCCGGGAGGAGCGCGGGCACGCGTACATGCTCGAGGATCAGACCTTCACGAAGCGGCAGGCCGTGGTGAAGCAGCCGGGCGCGTGCATGCAGTGCCACGCGTCGGTGGTCGTGCCGTACAGGAAGCTCGGGAGCGGCGATCCCGTCGCGGGGTTCCGCAAGATGAACGCGATGCCGTACCCGGAGGCCCGCAAGCTCGTGCAGCACCCCGTCGCCTGCATCGACTGCCACGAGCCCAGCACGATGAGCCTCCGCGTGACGCGGCCCGGCTTCATCATCGGGATGCGCGAGCTGAAGGCATCGCAGGGCGTGAAGGACTACGACGTCAACAAGCAGGCGTCGCAGAAGGAGATGCGCGCGTTCGTCTGCGGGCAGTGTCACGTCGAGTACTACTTCAAGGGCTCGGACAAGCAGCTCACGTACCCCTGGTCCAAGGGTCTCAAGGTGGAGGACATCACCGCGTACTACGACGAGATCGGCTTCAAGGACTGGGTCCACAAGCAGAGCGGCGCGCCCGTGCTCAAGGCGCAGCACCCCGAGTTCGAGATGTGGAACCAGGGCATCCACGGCCGCTCCGGCGTGACCTGCGCCGACTGCCACATGCCGGAGATCACGTTCCAGGGGCAGAAGATCAGCGATCACCAGGTGAACAGCCCGCTCCTGAAGATCGAGGCGTCGTGCGCGAAGTGCCACAAGGACGCCAAGCCCGACGAGCTGAAGCGACGGGTCGAGGCCGAGCAGGACCGGTTCTTCAAGCAGCGGAACGTCGCGATGGACGCGCTCATCGCGCTCATCGCCGACATCGAGAAAGCCAAGGCCGCCGGCAAGACCGACCAGGAGCTCACCGCCGCGCATTACCTCCAGCGGCGCGCCCAGTTCTACCTGGACTTCGTCGAGGCGGAGAACTCGACCGGGTTCCACGCTCCGCAGGAGGCGCTCCGGATCCTGGGCGACTCGATCAACTACGCGCGCCAGGGGCAGCTCGTCCTGCGCGACCCGGCGTTCAAGCCGGACGTGAAGATCGTGGCGATCCCGACCGCGCAGCCGGGGCCGAACCAGGCCACCGCTCCGACGCCGGCGCCCGCCGCGCCACCCGGAGCGAAGTAGCGTTCGAGCGTGGACCTGGACCGGGTCGAGGTCCAGGTCCACGTCCACGTCCACGTTCTTGCGGGGTCGCGGGGCCCGCCGTGAAGTAGCTCGGAGCCCGCCGCCTTCCCGCGCGGCCGGCGCGGCGAGCGGCGCCTGCTGCGAGACGAGCCGGAGGTGGTGGGCGTGTTCCCCGTAGAGGCGACGGGCGAGCGTCGCTGAAGGCGTCCTCAGCGCAGCGCTGCGAGGAAGCTCGTCCCGACCTCGGGTCGCAGCCCGAAGAACTCCGACACGGTCGCGCCGAGATCGGCGAACGAGCCGCGCGTGCCGAGGTTTCCGCCGCCGCGCCCCGGCGCGTGGACGAGCAGCGGCACGTACTCGCGCGAGTGATCGGTGGACGGGGTGGTGGGATCGCAGCCGTGATCCGCGGTGATGGCGCAGAGCTCGCCAGGCCTGAGCTTCCCCAGGATGCGCGGCAGGGCGCGGTCCATCTCCTCGAGCGCGCGCCCGTAGCCCTGCGGGTCGTTCCGGTGCCCGTACAGCATGTCGAAGTCCACCAGGTTCACGAACACGAGCCCGTGATCCACCCGGTCGAGGAGCGCCTCGGTCCGGGCGAGCCCGTCCGCGTTTCCCTCGGTGTGGACCTCCTCCGTGATTCCCTTCCGGTCGAAGACGTCCGGGATCTTGCCGACCCCCACGACCGGGATCCCGGACGCGACGAGCTTCTCGAGCACGGTCTCGCCCGGCGTCGCGATCGAGAAGTCCTTCCGGTGGTACGTGCGGACGTACTTCCCGGGCGTGCCCACGAACGGCCGCGCGATCACGCGCGCGACGCGCCAGCGGTCGAGCTGATCGCGGGCGATCCGGCACCAGCGGTACAGCTCGTCGAGCGGCACCGTCTCCTCGTGCGCCGCCACCTGGAACACCGAGTCCGCCGAGGTGTACACGATCGGCTTTCCCGTCCGCTGGTGCTCCTCCCCGAGCTCCTGGATGATCACCGTCCCGCTCGCCGCCCGGTTTCCGAGGATCCCGGGGACGCCGGTGGCCTTCACGAACGGATCGACGATCTCGGGTGGGAAGCCGCCCGGGAAGAGCGCCAGCCCTTCCTGCAGGACGATCCCCATCATCTCCCAGTGACCTGTGATGGTGTCCTTCCCCTGCGACCGCTCGGCCATCCGTCCGTGATACGCGCCGGGGAAAGGATCGGGTGGAACCCCCGCGATGCGCGTGAGGTGCCCGAGCCCCATTCGACCCAGGACGGGCAATGACAAGCCGCCGACCGCGCGGCTCGTGTTGCCGATGGTGTCCGAGCCCTCGTCGCCGTACGCGCGGGCGTCCGGGAGGGCGCCGCAGCCGGCGCTGTCTGCGACGATGATGACGAAGCGACGGCGTTCCATCGGGTGATACTAACGGCGGAGCGGGCGCTCGACCATGACGGCGAGCGCGGGAATGGCGGATAAGCCTGGAGGCCGGGGTCGCGGTCGTGGACGTGGACGTGGACCTGGACGTGGACGTGGACGTGGACTTCGACTTCGACTTCGACCGAGGTCCAGGTCCGGTTCAGGTCCAAGTCCAGGTCCACGGTAACTGATCGCGGTCGGTCGTCAGAACGTCCCGGTCACGATCGCGACGCTCGCGGACGTCCCGATCCGGCTCGCGCCGGCACGGATCATCGCGAGCGCGTCGGCCGCGGTCCGGATTCCCCCCGACGCCTTCACGCCGACGTCGTCACCGACGACGGCCCGGAGCAGCGCGACGTCCTCGACGGTGGCTCCTCCCCCGCCGAAGCCGGTCGAGGTCTTCACGAACGCCGCCCCGGAACATTTCGCGACCGCCGCCGCCGCGATCTTCTGATCGCGTCCGAGCCTGGCGGTCTCGAGGATCACCTTCACCGGAACGGGGACGGCGCGGATGATCGCGCGGAGGTCGTCGAGCACCGCCTCCCACCGACCGGCGAGGAGCGACGGCATCGGCGCGACGAGGTCGAGCTCGTCCGCGCCCGACCGGAGCGCCTCGAACGCCTCGATGACGCGCGCGCCCGTGGCGCCGTCGCCGCGAGGGAAGTCCACCACCGCGACGGCCTTCACGCCGCTCCCGGCGAGAAGCTCCCGCACGTCCGCGATCGCGTTCCGGTGGACGCAGACCGCGCCGACGCCGAGCTCCCGCGCCTCCGCGCAGAGCCGGACGACGTCCTCCCGCGTGGCGCCCGGCGAGAGCAGCGTGTGTTCCAGGTACGGCGCGAGGTCGCGGGCCGTCCGGATCGCGTCTTCGGGGATCGGGCGCATGGCCGAGACTACGCTCAGACCGGCGCGGACCGCGAGAGCGCCATCGCGAGCTCGATGGCGAACCCCGCCGCGTCGCGGAGCGCGCCCGGGAACGGGGTCAGCGTCGGGTCACGAGCTTCACGACCTCCCCGTCGGCGTCGTCGCAACCCTCGTCTTCCGCGTCGAGCCAGGGATCCTTCCCCGTGGTGTGCGCGAGCGCTCGATGCAGGTCGCGGTCGAGGAGGTGCGACGGGACCACGTGCCCGAGCGCGTGGAGCAGGTTCCCTTTCACGGCGGGGTGCTCGGCGCCGAGCTCGGCGAGGAGCGCCTTCACCCGCCGGCGGCGCAGGTTCGGCTGCGAACCGCACAGATCGCACGGGACGATCGGAAAGCGCATCGCCTCGGCGAACGCGGCGATGTCGTCCTCGGCGGCATAGCAGAGCGGCCGGACCACGACGTTCCGCCCGTCCTTCGCGAGGAGCTTCGGCGGCATGCTCTTGAGCGCACCCGAGTAGAGCGCGCTCAGGAGCAGCGTCTCGATGAGGTCGTCGCGGTGATGCCCCAGGGCGATCTTGCTGCATCCCATCTCGACGGCCGCGCCGTAGAGCACGCCGCGCCGGAGCCGCGAGCACACCGAGCAGGTCGTCTTCCCCTCCGGCACGAGCCGGCGGACGACCGAGTACGTGTCCCGCGCGATCATCCGGTACGGAACCCCCACCGCCTGGAAGTGGCGCTCGATCACCTCCGCCGGATACCCGGGCTGCCCCTGGTCGAGGTTCACCCCGACGAGCTCGAAGTCGATGGGGGCCCGCTCGCGGAGCCGCATCAGCACGTGGAGCAGGGTGTAGCTGTCTTTCCCACCCGACACGGCGACCATGATCCGGTCGCCCTGCTCGACGAGGCCGAAGTCCTGGATCGCCTGCGCGGCGGCGCGGAGGATGCGCTTCTCGAGACGTGCCACGTGCATGCGACGGACTCACATACCAGAGGAGCGGAACCGGCGCACGCGGCGGGTCCTTCTCGGATTTTGATTTGACGTCGCGGCATCGCCTGCCATAAATGGCGCGGTCTCGACGAGGATGCGCATGCCTGCCAAGGACCTTGGGACGAAGCACCTCTGCTTCAAGTGCGACACGAAGTTCTACGACCTGAACAAGGCCGAGCCGATCTGCCCGAAGTGCGGCGCGGATCAACGGCAGAGCCCGGCGCTCAAGCCCGCGGCCGAGAAGCGCGTCCGCCCGGCCGCTCGCCCGGTGCCACCGCCGCCCCCGGCCGATGAGCCGGAGGTCGAGGCGGAGCCCGATGAGGACGCCGAGGCCGACGAGGAAGCCGAGGAGGACGACGAGCCCTGATCGCGGGACACGGGCTCGCAGCCGCGCCGGTCCGAAGCGCGCCAGATCACTGACAGTGTCGGCGTGGACGCCCCGAACGGCCCGTTGCCCCCTGTACGAGCCGTCACTAACGAACCGTTGCATGCGCGAGTACTGCCTTGCCGCCCATCACGCTCCGGCCGCAGGCGCGGCGGCGCGCGCGCAGCCGAGCGCGCTCCAGTACACGAAGGACCTCCTCCTGCTCGCCAAGCCGCGGCTGTCCGGGCTGGTGGTCCTGACGAGCGCCGGAGGGCTCGCGCTCGCGCCGGGAAGGATCGGCGCCCTCCGGGCGACGGTGGCGATCGTGGGCACCGCGGCGGTGGTCGGCGCGGCCAACGCGCTCAACTGCTACTTCGAGAGGGACGTGGACGCGCGGATGCGCCGCACCCGCGATCGGCCGCTCCCGGCGGGCCGCGTCGAGCCGTTCGTGGCGCTCGCCCTGGGGGTCGCGATCCCGGCGTTTGCGCTCCCGCTCCTCGCGCTCGCCGCGAACCCGCTCACCGCGCTGCTCGCCTTCATCGCCCTGGTCGTCTACGTCGCGATCTACACGCCGATGAAGCAGCGGTCGACCCTCGCCCTCTTCGTCGGGGCGATCCCGGGCGCGATCCCGCCGCTCATGGGCTGGACGGCCGTGACCGGCAGGCTCGACGCCGGCGGGCTCGCCCTGTTCGCGCTGCTCTTCGCGTGGCAGCTCCCGCACTTCCTGGCGATCTCGATCTACCTCGCCGAGGACTACGCCCGCGGCGGGCTCAAGGTGTTCGCGCTCGTCCACGGCGAGCGCGCGACGCGGGGCTGGCTCGCGGCCGGCACCGTGCTCCTGCTCCCCGCCTCGCTGGCGCTCCTCCCGCTCGGCATCGCGGGGCCCGCGTACGGCGCAGTCGCCGTCGTCGCGGGCGCCGCGCTCGCAGCGTACGCGCTGTCCGGGGTTGGACAGACCGGGGGCCGCTGGGCGCGAAACGTGTTCCTCGCGACCCTCGTCCACCTGACCGCGTTGTTCGTGGCGCTCCTCGCGCTTCCGCGGTAGGGATTGGCGCGTGCTCCTCGCCGCCGCGACCGCGCCGGGCACGGCCCCGGCCCTCGCGCTCGAGGGGGTCGCGCTTCGCCGCGGCAACCGCGAGGTGCTCCGCGACGTCACGCTCGAGGTCCGGCCAGGCGAGATCTTCGGGCTCCTCGGCCCGAACGGCGCGGGGAAGTCGAGCCTCTTCGCGATCCTCGCCGGCCTGCTCCGCCCGGACGCGGGGCGGTTCTTCCTCGACGGCCGGCCGATCGACCCTGGCGCGCGCGAGCTGCGCGCGCGCGCGGGGATCGTGTTCCAGGAGCCCGGGCTGGACGGCAAGCTCTCGGCCGAGGAGAACCTCCGCCTCGCAGCGGCGCTCCACTGCGTCCCGCGCGCGGACGCGCGCGAGCGGGTTGCCCGCCTCCTGGGGGGCGCGGGGCTCGCCGCCCGAGCGCGGGAGCCCGTCGAGCGCCTGTCCGGCGGGATGCGCCGGCGCCTCGAGCTCGCCCGCGCGCTCGTGCACGCTCCTGCGCTGCTCATCATGGACGAGCCCACGGTCGGCCTGGACGCCGCGGCGTTTCGCGCGTTCTGGGAAGGCGTGGAGGCCCTGCGGCGCGCGAACGGGACGACGGTCGTCCTCACCACCCACCGGCCCGACGAGGCGGAGCGCTGCGACCGCCTTGCAGTGCTCGCGGAGGGACGGATCGTCGCCTGCGAGCGGCCCGAGGAGCTGCGCGCCCGCGTAGCCGGCGACGTGCTCATCGTCGAGGCGGACGAGCCGGAGGCCGTGGCGCGGGCCCTCGCCGAGCGGCTCGGGATCACCGCGCGGCTGCGTCCGGACGGCGTGCAGGTCGAGCGGCAGGCGGGGCACACGCTCGTGCCGCGGATCGTCGAGATCTTCCCCCCCGGGCGCCTCCGCGCGGTGTCGCTCCGCCGGCCCACGCTGGCGGACGCGTACCTCGCGGTGACCGGCGACGCGCTGGAGGAGGAGGTGCCGTCGTGACCCGCTCCTCTACCAGCCCGACCCGCGCGGCGCTCCCGCACTCGCCGCTCGCCTACGATCTGGCGACCGCCCTCGTCCTCGCGCGCCGGGATCTCGTCCGGTTCTTCCGACAGCCGTCGCGGCTCGTCGGCGCACTGGGACAGCCGGTCATCTTCTGGCTCGTGATCGGGGGCGGCTTCGCGGGTACGTTCCGGATGCCCGGCTCGGACGTGCCGTACCTGACCTACTTCTACCCGGGCGTGGTGCTGATGGTCGTGCTCTTCGCCTCGATCTTCACGACCGCCTCGGTCATCGAGGACCGCCACCGAGGCTTCCTCCAGTCGGTCCAGGCCGCGCCCGGATCGCGCGCGGCGCTCGTCGTCGGGAAGGCGCTCGGCTCGGCGTCGGTGGCGCTCACGCAGGCGGCGCTCTTCCTCGTCCTCGCTCCGGCCGCGGGGTTCGCGTCGATCTCGCATCGACTGGCCGCTCCTCCTCGCGGCCCTCTCGCTCGCCGCGGTCGCGCTCGCCGCGCTCGGCTTCGCGGTCGCGTGGGGGCTCGACAACGTGCAGGGCTATCACGCCATCCAGATGACGCTGCTCGTGCCGCTCTGGGTCGTGTCCGGCGCGATGTTCCCCGCGCCCGAGGGCCACCCGCTGCTCGGCGGCCGCGCTGCGGGCGAACCCGCTCGCGCATGCGGTGTCCGCGGCGCGTCGGGCCCTCGCCGGATCGTCCGCGGCCGGCGTCCTCCCCGGTTCCGCCGCGCGCGACCTCGCCTTCTGCGCGCTGTTCGCGGCGTCCACCCTCGCGCTCGCCATCGTCGCTTCGAGCAGGCGGTCCCGCCCATGACGCTCGCCGCCGTGCTCCCGCCCGTGAACGCGAGCCTGAACGCGACGAGCGCCATCCTCCTCGTGCTCGGCTGGCGCGCCATCCGCGGAGGCCACGTGGCGCGCCACCGCGCGCTGATGCTCGCTGCGCTCGCCTCGTCGGTCCTGTTCCTCGCCGGCTACCTCACCCGGATCGCCCTCACCGGGACGCACGCGTTCCCCGGGTCGGGCGCATTCCGCGCCGTGTACCTCGCGGTCCTCGCGAGCCACACGCTCCTCGCCGCGGCCGCGGCCCCCATGATCCTGCGGACGCTGTTCCTCGCGCTGAAGGCGCGCTTCCCGGATCACCGGCGCATCGCGCGGGCCACGTTCCCGGTGTGGCTGTACGTGTCGGTCACGGGGGTCGCGGTGTACGCCATGCTGTACCTGCTCGCGCCGCGGATACGGTGACGCACCCAACCGAGGTAACATCGGCCGGTGGGCGAGGGATGCGGCATGACCGGCACGAGCTTCTCCAGGATGTTCCCGAAGCAGTGGCAATGCCTGGTCGCGGCCATTGTCGTCGGGCTGGCGGGGGGGTACGGCATCGCCCGGAACGTCATCGATCCAGGCGATCGGGACGCGCTGCGGAGCTGCCTGATGGAGCTCAAGCCGCGCCCCGAAGTGCAGGTCGTGTTCCGCAAGCTGCAGCTGGACAATGCTGGGCGCGGCGGCGCCGGCGAGGCGCTCACCGGGAAGCTCCGGTTCTCCATCTCGGTGGGCGGGGAGCTCAAGGGCGAGTACGCGGCACGCGTCCGCATCCCCGCCGGCGCCACGGACGCCGCCCAGGAGCCGGCGGTCGATGCCCCGCTCGGATACGTCGGGCCGTTCGACGAGCAGTCCTTCCGCCAGGACGCCGCGCGGTACGTCCGTCGCGCGCTCGCGACGTGCCAGATGCCGGTCGAGCGGCCAGTGACAGAGCCGGCGACGGCAACCGGAGTGAAGACGGCCGAGCACGCCGGCGACTGGACCACGACGTTTCGCGCCGTCCCGGCGCGGTGACGGCGGCCGCGGCAGCGTCTGCCTGACGCGGCTGCCTTGGGCTACGATGGCGGCATGAACACCCGCGCGATCCTCTTCTCGCTGCTCCTCGCCTCTGCGTGCGACAAGGCCGCACGTGTCGATGTCGAGCCGACGTCGCTCCGCTTCGGCGTGCGCGGCCAGACCGCCAAGCTCCACGCGTCCCCCATCGCGAAGAGCGGCAAGTCGGTGCCGGACCAGAATCTGCCGCTGGTCCTCGACGGACGAGAAGGTCGCGAAGGTGGCCGGGCCGGCAAACGACGCGGTCGTGACCGCCGCCGGGCCGGGCAACGCGCGGGTCCGGTGCGCCATCGGCGATCTCACGGCAGACGTCGAGGTCCTCGTGCGCGTGGTGGCGAACGTCGCCGTGGAGCCGGCGAAGGTGGAGCTGCGCATGCTGGACGAGCCGACCCCCGTCCCGCTGCGCGTGGCCGCCCACGACGACACGGGCGCCCCGGTGCTCGGCCGGGCCGCGTTCAGCCGCTGCGCGAACGAGGAGATTCTGCCGCGGCGACGGGCGCGCCCAGCTCTGGGCCGTCGCGCCGGGAGACACGACGGCCGTGGTCGAGGTGGAGGGCGCGCGCAGCGGGGAGATCGCGGTCCACGTGGTGGACGCCCGGAGCGCCGCCGCGAAGCCCAAGGCGGTGAAGGGAAATCCGATGGAGGCAGTCGAGCGGGAGTATCTGAAGAAGCAGGCGGAGGAGCGGAAGAGCGCGGGGAAGAAGTAGGGGACCGCTCTGATGATTCGTCACTTCCCTCGGGGTACGGACCGCGGGAACGCTCTCGAGGGAGCATTCCCCTCCGGGCGCTGGCCGGGGAGGCCCCTCGGCCGTGCTCGGCGACGGACGAATGCGCCGACCGGCGGCGCTGGGTCGAAGGGGCCTTGAAGCGCAGGGGCCGGGCACTTCCGTGCGTGCCAACGTCGCGCGCGGGAAGGAGTCCGTGCTGGGGTGACGGATCTGGCGCGCCGTTGTCACGCAAAGTGCAGGCCCGGCTGAAGTACTGACGACCGTGTCCGTCCGCAGCGCACCCATCGTCGCGGCGGTGCCGACGCCTACGCGCAGCCGAGGGACCTCCCCTGCTCGCGCGCCCGGACGGACGTACGTGTTCCGGCGCACCGGCATTGGTCACGCCGCGCCGGCGCCCGACCACGCCGCTCCGCCCGCCGGGGGCGCGCGGACGGGAGGGCCCTCACCGCGCGCAGGCGTCGGAGACGTCCCGATCATCGGTGCGCTGCGGACGGCTACGCAACAAAGTACCTTGGCCGCCTCGCACTTTGCGTGACGACGCCGCGCAGCAACCCCGCCGCCGCGCACGATCGACTTCCTGGCGCGACGTCGGCACGCACGGAAGTGCGCGGCATCTGCGTTTCTGCGTCCTTGCGGCAGTACGGCGCCCGGTCGCGCATTCGTCCGTCGCCGAGCACGGGGAGGGCCCTCCCGTCCCAGCCCCCGGTGCGGGACCGCGATCTGGCGCACAGCGCGGCGCGCAAAATGTTGTGACGAATCATCAGAGGGGACCGCTACGCCCGCTCACCCTGAGCGTAGCGCCGCCCGCAGGCGGCGCAGAGTCGAAGGGCGACCTCGGCCTCGTCCTCGGCCGCGGCTGGCTGACGCAGCCCAGACTACTTCGCGAGCCTCGCCGCATCGGCCGCGTGCGGCTCGCGCGGGCAGACCCGCGTGTACGCCTCGAGGCGGCGCTTCCCCTCTTCCCCGAGCCTCCCCAGGTCCGCGTCGATCTTCGCGGCGCCCCAGAGCGCGTCGCAGCTCGCCGGGTCCTTCTCGAGCGCCTTCACGAAGAGCCCCTTCAGGACCTCCGGCTTCGCGCCACGGGCCCGCTCCGCCTCGGCCATCTCCACGTAAGCGGCCGCGGCGCCGCCCGCGCCGCCCGCGCCGTACTCGTCGATCGCCTGGGTCAGCTCCACCAGCGCGCCCGGGATGTTGTTCTTCGCGCGGTACAGGCGGGCGAGGGCCACCCGCGCGTCGGGGAACGGGCGCCCGAGCTGGATCGCCTTCTCGTACTGTCCGCGAGCGAGGTCGGCATCGCCGGCGACGCGATACGCGTCGCCGAGGACGAGCGCGAGGCGCGGGTGCTCGCCGAGCCGCGCGATCGTCCGCTTCACCGTCTCGATCGCCAGCTTCGCCCCGCCCTCCTTGGCGAGCAATGCACGCACGAGGTCCGCCTGGAGCGACACCCGCTTCGAGTCGAGGGACACCGCGCGCTGCAGCGCCTCCACCGCGCCCGCGGCGTCTCCCCCGCGGAGCTTGCGCAGGCCGACCAGCGCGGGAACGTCCGCGCTCGCCGGATCGAGCTTTGCGGCCTCTTGCTCCGCCGCGGCCGCTTCGGCGGCCTTGCCGTGCGCGGAGGCGACCCCGGCCCGGATCGCGTGCGCGAGCGCCTGCTGGGGGCGTGACGCGCCGGCCTGCGGCTGGAGCGCGAGCCTGCGCCGCCTTGCGCGCCTCGTCGACCTGCCCGCGGCCGAGCAGGACCAGCGCCTTGCCCAGGATCGAGCCGAGGTGATCCTTGTGGATGCGCAGCGCGTAGTCGTAGAACGCGGCGGCCTGCAGCTCGTACCCCTCTCCGCGGCGCCGGAACTGCTCGGCGAGGAGCCACGCGATGCGCACGTCGCCCGCGCTCGCCTTCTGCGCCTTCGCGAGGACGTCCCGGGCTGCGTCGAGATCACCCTCCCGCAGCTGGACGCCGCCCAGGACGCCCAGGAGGAACGGGCTCTGCGAGGCGTCGTCGCCCCGAGGACCGCCTTGAGCGTCTCCTTCGCGCCCGGCGCGTCGCCGGCGTGGAGCTTGAGGTACGCCTCCGCCGCGACGAGGTGCGAGTGGCGCTGGCCGAGCTTGCGCGCCTCCTCGACGTGCTTCACCGCCTCGGCCTTCACCGCGTCGCCGTCGCCGTGCTCGCCCGCCCGGACCGCGTCGACGTACGCGAGGTACGCGTGGCCCGCGATGGAGGAGTCGTCGAGGTCCAGGATCTCGCTTGCACTTCGCGGCGGCGTCGACGTACGCCGGCGTAGGCGTCCTTCTCGACGAGCGGCACCGTCTCCTTGAGGAGCCGGTCGATCCCCTCGATCGTCGCCTTGCGGGCCCTGTTGAAGAGGAACCAGCCACCGAGCGCAGCGACGAGCACGAAGGCGAGGCCCACGGTGAAGAGCAGCTTGTGACCCTTGCCGCGGCGCTTTGCCTTTCCCGCCGGGGTCGAGAGGGTGAACTCCCGGGTGGCGTACTTGTCGGCGAGCTGCTCCGAGTAGGCGACGTTCCTGGACGAGGGAACCGGCGTCGGGCTCGGCGTCTCCTCGGTGATCCGGATCTCGCCGGTGTCGGAGTGCTCCGGCGCGGCCGGCCGCGGCGCTGCGGGCGGAGGCGGCCTCGCCGCGACGCGCGGCGCGACCGGGACCGGAGGCGGGGGTGGCGGCTTCGGCGCGGCGCTCACGCCGTGCTTCGCGAGGAGCTCGCGCACCTCGGGATCGTCGGGGGCCGCCTCGGCGGCACGGCGCAGCGCCGCCTCGCCCTGCATCCCGCTCGCCGAGACGCATGTGGAGAACGGCCGCCATCCGGTTCGCCGCGGCGAAGGTCGGGTACGCGGCGACGACGGCGTGGAGCTCCTCGAGCGCCTTCCGATCCTTCCCCTGGTCCGCGTAGACGCGCGCGAGGAGGACCCGCGCGGAGGGATCGTCGGGGTGTGCCTTCACCCCCTTCTTGCAGACGACCATCGCCTCCATGAAGCGGCCGGCCGCGAGGTACGCCTCGGTGAGCGGGCGGTACGCTTCCGACGCGGGATCGGCGGCGAAGGCGTGCTCGAGTGCGGAGAGTTCTGCGGGGCTGAGCGGTCTCTGGGCGGTCGGCATGTGATGGCGCGGGAAACGTCCGGTCTAGCAAGGGGTCCCCGGCGAGTCAAACGGCTCTTGACACGTCCGGTCTCGAACCGTTAAGGAAGCGTTCCCTCGGCGTTTCTTCGTGACCTCGTGGGGCTGTAGCTCAGCTGGGAGAGCGCTAGAATCGCACTCTAGAGGTCGTCGGTTCGATCCCGATCAGCTCCACCATTTTTTCGAGACGGGCCCGCGCATGTCGGGCCCGTTTCCTTTTCCGGGTCACGTTTCGCGCGGCGGATGAGGCGCCAACTGGACGGTGCGCGTCGGGTAGGCGAGGCGCGTCCCGGCGCGCTCGACCGCCTCGAGGAACCGCAGCAGCAGCTCCTGCCGCATCGCCGTGAACGCGCCGAAGTCGGCGGTCTGGAACCATGCGTTCACCTCGACGTTGAGCGACCAGTCGCGGACCTCGGTGAACCGGACCGAGACGCCGTCCGGCCACAGCGCCGGCTCCGCGCGGAGTGCCGCCTCGACGTCGGCGAGCACCGCCCGCATCTGCGCCGCCGTCGTCTCGCGGGCGAGGCCGAGGTTCACGAGGAACCGGATCCGGTCGCGCGCCGCGAACGTCTCCGCGCGCGTGTCGGCGAGCTTCCCGTTCGGAAACGTGACGATCGTCCGATCGAGCGTCCGCACCCGCGTCGAGCGCATCCCGATGCGTCTCGACGGTGCCCATCACGTTCTCGATCTGGACGAAGTCGCCGACCCGGAACGGCTGGTCGACGCCGATGGCGATCGAGCCGAACAGGTTCTCGACGGTCTTCTGCGCCGCGAGCGCGAGCGCGATGCCGCCGATGCCGAGACCGGCGAGCAGGCTCGCCACCTGGAACCCGAGCTCGTTCAGGATGGCGACGAGCCCGAGCGCGAGCAGGATGATCTTGGAGAGCTTGCGGCCGAGCGGGAGGAGCCCGGCGAGGCTCGCGTTCACCTGGGTCCACGGCGCCGCGCTCGCCGCGTCGAAGCCGACGTCGAGCGACCGGAACCCCGCCCAGAAGAAGACGAAGTACGTCGCGGCGCGCAGCGCGTGGCCGAGCACGACCGTCCAGCTCGCATCCAGATCGAGCCACGGCTGGAGGACGGTGAACACCGCGATGGCCCACAGCGCCCCGAGCGGGCGCGCCACGCGCGCGAGGAGCTCGTCGTCCCAGGTCGTCCGGGTGCGCTCGGCGAGGTGGCCGAGCACCCGCCGCGTCGCCCAGCCGAGAACGACGCCGGCGACGATCGCGACTCCGATGAAGACCGGGATGGCCAGCCACTGCCACCAGAGGAGCCCGCGCGGCCCCTCGGAGAGGAACGGCGCGGGCAGGTGTCGCTCGAAGAAGGGCCGCGCCCCGGCGAGCAGCTGGCCGAGCGCGGAGATCGCGGGAAACGTCATGACGGGCGAAAGGATAGCGCAGCCCCGCCGCGCCGCGGGTTAGATTGAGGGCGCGTGGCCCACGTTCCGATGGATTCCTTCGAGGAAGGGACCGAGATCGTCCGCGTGTATCTCGCCGTGACGCTGCGGGAGGCGCACGCGATCGAGGACGCGCTGTCCGTCGCGGGCGTGGACTTCGCGGTCGAGGTCGAGGCGTTCGCGTCGCCGACGGCGCTCGGATCGAATGCGGCGCGGCAGGGGGCGGGGTTCTGGATCCGCGACGCGGACCTCGACCACGCGGCCGGCGCCCTGGAGCGGGCCGGCCACGTCGCCGGCCTCGTCCAGCGGTAGGAGCACCGCCTACCCCTTCGTCTTGGGGAGCGCCTTGCCGCGCTCGAACGCGGCGCCGGGCCCGTACTTGGCGACAATCTTCTTCTTCGTGTCGAGGCCGGTGGCCTCGATGACGAAGTTCGGGACGCGACGGGCGCGCGCGTCCGCAACCCAGCGCGTGATCTCGCCGGCCGGGCGGCGGCGCCGCGTCACGCTCCGGCGCACGCCGCCGCCGTTCGCGAGCTCGGCCTGGAGCCGCTCCTGGACCATGTCCCCCACCTGGCGGGCGATGGCCGCGGACACGCGGGAGACGACCTTCTCCGCCGCCTCGCGGAGGATGGAGTCGATGGACGGGGTGCGGGCGGGACGTGCCATGCTCGGTGTGCTCCCTTCGGGTTGGGCGAAGGATAGTCGACCGCGCCGAATTGTCCATTCGTTTTTTCGGGGCAAAGGATGGATTGCAATCCGGCCGTTCACCGCCGCGGCGCAGGGGTCTCGCCGGGGCGGAGCCGCTGGGTGAGCCGCTCCAGCGCCGGCAGCAGCTCCGGCTTCTCCGAGAGCACCGGCCGCAGCGGATCGCGCTCGAGCCGCCGCACCCGCGCCGGGACGGTCCGGATCGTGAAGCGGGACGGGTCCAGCTTCCCGTCCACCTCGCTCCATCGGAGCGGCGTCGAGACGGGGGCGCCGGGGCGCGGCCGCACGGCGTACGGCGCGGCGATGGTCTTCCCCGCCCCGTTCTGCAGGTAGTCGAGGTACACCCGGCCGCCCCGGGCACCGATCGCCCGGGCGGTGGTGGCGATGTCCGGGTGCTCCCGCTCGATCGCCCGTGCGAGCAGCTCGCCCAGGGTCCTCGCCTGCGCGTGGGTCAGCTGCCCGCCGAGCGGCACGAGCACGTGGAGCCCTTTCTGACCGGTCGTCTTCGCGTACGCGGGGAGCCCGATGGAGCGGCAGAGGTCCCGGAGCGCGCGCGCGAGGCGGACGACGTGCGCGAACGGCGCGTCCTTCGGATCGAGGTCCACGACGCACCAGTCCGGCCGCTCGAGGGCGCCCGCGCGGCTCGCCAGGACGTGGATCGGGATGACGCCCAGGTTCGCGATCCACGCGAGCGCGTCGGCGTCGTCCACGAGGAAGTGTTCGAGGTCCCTCCCATCGCCCCCCCGGGGGCCCCGAGGATCGATGCGGCTTCGCCGCGTCGATCGGATCTCGTCGTTGCGGATCGTGACCGTCCGGATCCAGGCCGGCCGCCAGTCGGGCGCGTCCTTCTGGAAGAAGCTCTTGCCGTCGATTCCGTCGGGGAACCGGGTGAGGACGATCGGCCGGTCGGCGAGGTACGGGAGCATGAACGGCGCGATCTCCCGGTAGTAGGCGACGACGTCTCCCTTCGTGATCCCCTCGCCTGGAAAGAAGACCTTGTCCGCGTTCGTCACCTCGACCGGTCGCCGCGTCCGCTCCGGCGCGGCCACAGGCGGCGGCTCCTCGTGCGGGAGCCCTTCCCGGACCGCATCCTCGGGCCGCTTGTCGTCTCGGAGGCGGACGAAGACCGGCTGCCTGAGCAGCCCCTCCTCCGTCCACTCCTTGAAGCGGACCTCGGCGACGAGGCGCGGCTCGACCCAGGTGTTCCCGCGTCCGCGCGGCACCGGGCCGGTGCAGGGCGGGGTCTTGCGGGCTTCGGGCGCGAGCCGGCGATGGAGCTCGTCGAGCTGGCGCTCGCCGAACCCGGTCCCCACGCTCCCCGCGAACCGGAACCCTTCCCCTTCGTGCACGGCGAGCAGCAGCGCCCCGAACGCCGTGCGGGATCCGCGCGGGCGGGTGAAGCCCACGACCGCGAAGTCGCCGACGCGCTCGACGCGGATCTTCTTCCACGCCGGCGAGCGCCCGGGCCGGTACGGCGCGTCCGCGCGCTTCGCGACGATGCCCTCGAGCCCGCGCGCGAGCACCTCGCGGAAGAGGGCCTCCCCACGTCCCTCCACGTGGTCGGCATAGCGCACCGGACCGATCCGCGGCACGACCGCGGACAGGAGGCGCTTGCGATCGCGCAGGCCGAGCGGCCGGAGGTCGAGCTCGCCGAGCGCGAGCAGGTCGAAGGCGAAGTACGTCGCGGGGTGCTCGACCGAGGCCCGCTCCACGTCGTCGCGGCCGCGGAGCTGGGCGCGCTGCTGCAGCGCCTGGAACGAGGGGCGGCCGTCGGGCGCGAGCACCACGATCTCGCCGTCGAGGAGCGCGTCGCCGGGCAGCATCTCGATCGCCTTCGCGATCTCGGGGAAGATCGCGGTCGCGTCGTCGCCGCTCCGGTAGCGCAGCACGGCGCGCGTCCCCTCGCGGCGAGCGAGCGCGCGGTAGCCGTCGTACTTGAGCTCGAACAGCCAGGCCGGGTCGGAGAACGGCGCGTCCGCCACCTCGGCGAGCATGGGGCGCTCCTCCGGCTCCCCGGGCCTGCGCGGCCGCGCGCCGAGCCGCGTCGCCTCGGCGAGCGCCGTCTCCGCGGAGCTCTCGCCGCGCGCGACCTGCTCGAGGAGCCTCCCGGAGAGGACCGACTCCTGCGGCAGCTCCCGCCCCGGCCCCGCGAGCGCGTCCCGATGCTTCATCAGGAGCCACTGCTGCTTCCCGCCCTGGGCCGGTCGCGTCCGGACCAGGGTCCATTCGCCGCGGAGCTTGTACCCGCTGAGCTCGAAGACGAGCTTCCCCTTCGCGAGGCCCGCGCGCGGATCGGACAGCGGACGCCACGTCCCGCGGTCCCACACGATCACGGCACCCGCGCCGTAGTTGCCGGCCGGGATGATCCCCTCGAAGTCGGCGTACTCGATCGGGTGGTCCTCGACCTCCACCGCCATCCGCTTGTCGGCGGGATCGTAGGAGGGCCCTTTCGGGACGGCCCAGCTCCGCAGCGTCCCGTCGAGCTCCAGCCGGAAGTCCCAGTGCAGCCGCCGCGCGGCGTGCTTCTGGACGACGAACAGCCTCGGCGCGAGCGGGTCACGGGGACCGCGCCGCCCCGCCCCGAACGGCTCGGGCGTCCGGTCCGGGTCGCGCTTGTCGCGATAGTGCTCCAGCCGGTCGGGCACGGGCGGATCCAGGGCACTCAGGCCTCCTGCGCTTATAACGACCCGATGCCTCCCCGCTCCATCGCGACCGGCACGATCTCGTTCGGCCTCGTGACGATCCCCGTCCGGCTCTACCCGGCGGCGCAGCCCGCCGCGACGGTCTCATTCAACCTGCTGCACGCGAAGGACGGCTCGCGCCTGAAGCAGCAGTACGTCTGCGCGAAGGACGGCGAGAAGGTCGAGCGCGACGAGATGGTGAAGGGGTACGAGTTCGCGAAGGACCGGTACGTCACGTTCACCGCCGAGGAGCTGAAGGCGCTCGACGAGATCGCGACGCAGAGCATCGACATCGCGGAGTTCGTGCCGGCCGCGGACGTGGACCCGGTCTACTTCGACACGGCCTACCACCTCGGCCCGGACAAGGGCGGCGCGAAGGCCTACCGGCTCCTCGCCCTGGCGCTCGAGCGCGCCGGGAAGGCCGCGCTCGGCCGCTACGCCGCGCGTGGCAAGCAGTACCTGGTGCTCATCCGCGCCGCGCGGCGGACGGCTCGTCATGCAGCAGCTCTCACTACGCGGACGAGGTCCGCGCGCCGGACGAGATCCCGGTCGACGACGCGGAGCTGAAGGAGCCCGAGATCCAGCTCGCGCTCCAGCTCATCGAGCAGACCAGCGCGGACGGTTTTCACCCGGAGCGCTACGAGGACGCGGTCGAAGAAGCGCGTCCTCGAGGCGATCGAGCGGAAGGTTGCAGGGCGAGCAGATCCAGGCCGCCGCGCCCGCCGAGCCGCAGGGGCAGGTGATCGACCTGATGGAGGCGCTGAAGGCGAGCGTCGCGGCCGCCGAGAAGCCCGGCGCGGAGGAGCGGAAGCCACCCCGCAGCGTGAGGCCGGTCCGGGAGAAGGAGAAGGCGACGGGGAGGAAGTGACCGCGACCTGGCCTCGGCCGTTCACCCTGAGCGTAGCGCCGACGCGCAGGCGTCGGCGCGAAGTCGAAGGGCGACCCGACGTCACTGCTCGTACGCGCCGATCGTCCACGGCACCGTGCGGGCCGCTCCCGACTTGTCGGTGTCGAACAGCGTGGAGAGATCCTCGGCGGCCCCGAGCAGCGGCGAGCTCGCGCCAGGGTGGTAGGTCGTCGGGACGAACTGCGGATCGCCGACGAGGTTGGCGGCCGCCCCTGGCAGCCCGTTCACGTCGACGAGCGCGACGAGGTAGCCGGTGCCCTCGTCGCGGTACAGGATCGGGCAGCCGAACAGGTCGTTGTTCCGGATCGAGGAGGGGTCCGCCGTCAATCCCTCCTCGGCGATGCAGATCCCTCCCGCCTGATCGAAGGCGTTGTTCCGGATCGCCGACCCGGAGACCTTCGCGAGGATCCCGGTCCCGGACGTGCCGACGATCGTGTTGTTGCTGATCTCGGACCCCGAGCCGTCCTCGATGGCGGTGCCGGCGCCGGACATCACGAGCAGGTTGTTGCGGAGCATCGAGGCTCCCGCTTGGACGCGCAGCCCGACCGCCGCCGAGGCGGCGAGGCGCAGCTCGTTCGCCTCGACGAGGACCGGCGCGGACCCGTCCACGACCAAGCCGTACGACGTGCCGGCGCCGGCGCCGAGCTGGATGAGGTTCGCGCGGATCGCGCCCCCCGCCTGCGCCACGTTCCCCAGGTCGATTCCGATCACGGTGGTGGCCGCCCCGCCGTCGATGGTGTTGCCCGCGACCGCGGGCGGGATCGTGGTGAGGGCGTACACGCCCCAGGCCGTCGACTGTGCGACGCCGAGGTGGATGGTGTTCCCCGTGATCACGGGTGTGGCGCCGGCCGTCGTCACGTCGATGCACCGCGCGTTCGTCGCGTCCGGGCTGCCGCCGCACTGGATGACGTTCCCGCGGATCGTCGCGCTCCCTGCCACCGAGATCGTGAGCGCCTCGATCACGGCGCCCGTGGTGACGCCCTCGACCGTGAACCCCTCGAGCACGGTGTCGGGCGAGGTCGAACTGACGTGCACCGCCGCCGTCCAGCCGTAGGGGTTCGTGCTCAGGTCCGTCACGTCGCGGATGGTCGAGACGTGGACCGCCCAGTCCCGCGCCGTGAAGTCCGGCGAGTAGCCGCCGAGGAGCGACATGCCGTCCACGAGGGACACCGTCCAGACCACCTCGCTGGGGTACACGCCCTCCGCGACGCGGATCGGCCGCGTTCGCACCTGCGAGCACGCGACCGCCGCCTGGGGCGACCGCAGCGGGCTCGACCGCGAGCCACGGTTCGCGTCGTCGCCGGCAGCCGACACGTAGATCGCATCCGGTTCGCCGCAATCGCAGGACTTCACCGGCGGGGCCGCCGGGTTGCACCATCCGGTGGCACAGTCGGCGTCCGTCCGGCACATGAGCCCCGGAGGACATCCCGGACACGTGCTGCCGCCACAGTCGTCCGAGCTCTCGTCACCGTTCATCACCCCGTCCCCGCACGTCGGCGCGGCGCAGATGGAGCCGGTGCAGACGCGGCTGGCACAGTCGCGGGGGAGGCCGCAGCCGGAGCCGTCGGGGCACGGACCGCACCCGCCGCCGCAGTCGACGGCGGTCTCGGCGCCGTTCTTGAGACCGTCGGAGCACGACGGGGCGTCGCTGCCACTGCCTCCGCACCCGCCCAGCGCGGCGAAGATCGCGACGAAGAGGATTCTTGCGCGCATCGGTTCCCCCCCATGTTGCTTCGAGGTATCCATCGTACCGGAGTGTGACCTGCCGCGGCCGCGCCCTCTCGCCGCTTCCGTCGCCGTGACCATCTGCCGCTGACAGACCCCCCGGCTATCTTCCGCGCCGCGTGTGGGGCTACCGCTCGACCGAAGTCTCCCGGATGCTCGATCTCCCCGTTCGCGCGGTGCGCCACCTCGCACGGGCCGGGTTCGTCTCTCCCCGCCGGGGGCCCCGGAACGAGCTGCGGTTCTCGTTCCAGGATCTCGTGCTCCTTCGCGCCGCGGCCGGGCTCGTCCATGCCCGGGTCCCCGCCGCCCGGGTCCGGCGCGCGCTGCGCTCGCTCCGCGCCCAGCTTCCCGAGGGACGGCCGCTCGCGGCGGTTCGGGTCGCGGCCGACGGCGACCGGGTCATGGTCCAGGACGGTGGCGCGCGCTGGCATGCAGAGACCGGCCAGGTGCTGCTCGACCTCGACATGGGCGACCTCGCGCGGAAGATCGCGCCCGTCGTCCGGGCGGCCCGGCGCGCGCGCTCCCCGCTCGACGCCGAGACCTGGTACCGCTGGGCGTGCGACCTCGAGGGCGCGTCGCCGAGCGGCGCCGAGGACGCGTACCGCCGCGCGCTCGCGATCGATCCCGACCACGCCGGCGCGCACCTGAACCTCGGAAGGGTCCTGCACGCGCGCGGCGACGCGCGGGCGGCGGAGTACCACTACCGCCGGGCCCTCGCCTCGCCCGCCCACCGCGGCCTCGGCGCCTTCAACCTCGGCGTCGCGCTCGAGGACCAGGGCCTCTTCGACGAGGCGCTGCTCGCCTACGCGCGCGCGCTCGAGTCGGACCCCGCCCTGGCCGATGCCCACTTCAACGCGTCGCGGATCCTCGAGCGCCTCGGGCGCCCCGAGGACGCGCTGCGCCACCTCGCCGAGTACCGGCGGCTGTCCCGGTAGCGAGAGACGGCGCTACGGCTCGGGGAGCGGGCGCGGCACCGCGGGGCGCGACGTCGCGGACGGACGGGTGGGCACCGGCGGCACGACGGTGTTCCGGACCGGCTCGCCGTCCTTCCCCGCGCGGAGGACGCTCGTCGCGAGCGCGATCATCGAGCCGACGTCGGAGAGGTTCGCCGGCAGGATCACGGTGTTGTTGGTCTTGGCCAGCCGCCCGAACTCGTGCACGTACTGCTCGGCGACGCGGAGCTGGACCGCCTCGGGGCCGCCGGGATGGCTGATGGCGTCGCCGACCTGGCGGAGGCCCTCCGCCGTCGCGCTCGCGACCGCGAGGATCGCCTGCGCCTGGCCCTCCGCCTCGTTGATCTGCCGCTGCCGCGCCGCCTCGGATTCCTTGATGACCTGCTGCTTCTTGCCCTCGGCGCTGTTGATGGCGGCGTCGCGCTCGCCCTCGGACGTCAGGATGACCGCGCGCTTCTCGCGCTCGGCCCGCATCTGCTTCTCCATCGCGGCGAGCACGTCATGGGGCGGCGTGATGTTCTTGATCTCGTAGCGGAGGACCTTGATGCCCCAGGGGCCGGTGGCCTTGTCGAGCTCGGTGATGACCATGGCGTTGATGTGGGTGCGCTCCTCGAAGGTGCGGTCGAGCTCGATCTTGCCGATCTCGGAGCGCAGCGCGGTCTGGGCCAGCTGGCTGATCGCGTAGTAGTAGTCGGCGATGCCGTAGGAGGCGCGCTGCGCGTCGAGCACCTTGAGGTACAGGATGCCGTCCACCGCGACCTGCACGTTGTCCCTCGTGATGCAGATCTGCTCCGGGATGTCGATCGCCTGCTCCTTCAGCGTGTGCCGGTACCGGATCACGTCGAAGAACGGGAACAGCACGTGGAAGCCGGCGCTGAGGACACCGTGGAACTTGCCGAGCCGCTCCACGACGAACGCGTTCTGCTGCGGGACGACGACCGCCGTCTTCACGACGACGAAGATCGCGAAGACTGCGACGGCGACGGTGATGACGAGCGCGGCGCTGATGGCTTCCATGTGCATCTCCTGGCGTGAAGGGCGCCTACTCGGCGCGGACCCAGAGCGTGAGACCCTCGACCCGCTCGACCCGGCCGCGCTGTCCCTTCCGGAGCGCGATCCCCGACGCGATCCGGGCGCTCCAGGGGACCCCGCGCAGCTCCGCCTTCGCCTCGCCGCCTGCCGCGAGGTCGTCGAGGAGCACCACCTCCTCACCGACGATCGCGTCCACCGACGGCGAGGGCGCGCGCAGGAGCCTCTCCTTGACCCAGCGCCGCAGGGTGGCGAGCAGAACGATCGAGATGACGGTGAAGGCGAGCCACTGGAGGATGGGCGGGGCGCCGAGCGCGGCCAGGACACCGACGCACAGGGCGCCTACCCCGAAGAAGAGCGCGAAGAGCCCCCCGGGCGTCACCATCTCGACGACGAGCAGGACGATCCCGAAGAGGACCCAGACCCACCAGGACATGGGCGGATGCTAGCACGCCGCGCCGGCGCCACCGCGCCGGCGCGGTTGCGCGCGGCCCCGCGCCTGGCGGCTCAGAGCCGGACCTGCACCTCGTACCGCCGGTTGCGCGCCTTCTTCGCGGGCGTGTTGTCCGGCTTCTCGAGCGGCTGATCCGAGCCCATGCCGACCGACTCGATGTCGCCGGCGGGGACGCCCTTGGCGACCAGCTGCTTCACCATCACGCCGGCGCGCCGGCCCGACAGCTCCTTGTTCTTCTCGGCCGACCCGGTCGAGTCCGTGTGGCCCGACACGACGAACTTGAAGTTCTTCACGCCCGTCGAGGTCAGCTTCTTCTTCGCGTCGATGAGCGCCTTCGCGAGCCGTTGCGACTTCGCGTCGCAGCCCTTCTCGAGCTCCGCGGTGCCGCTCTTGAAGGAGCACTGGTTCTTCCGCGATTCCTCGAGGAGCCGCTTGTTGATCTCCTTCTCGAGCTTCGCCGTGGTGGACTGGCCCGCCACCTTCTTCGCGGCGTCCCACGGATTCTGGGCGCGCGCGGCGGGGGCGAGAATGGCGAGCAGGACGGCGGCGACGGTGCGGCGCATGGGCGACCTCCTGTGCAGGACGGCCGCGATATTCTGCCGCGGGGCGATCGAAGGCAAGCGTGTTGGCGGACCGTCAGGGCGTCCGGGGGGCTGCCGGAGCGGCGCACGTCACGCGCGTTCCGCGATCGGCGGTGCCCCGAGCCCCAGCGCGCGCAAGGCGATCAGCACGCGCCCGTGCACGTGCCGCAAGGCAGCCACCAGGCCGGGCGGCGCGGAACCAGGCGGGCTCCCGCCGGCCGGGGCGCGTGCGCACCATGTACAGGTCCAGGAGGTTCACCACATGGCGCAACAGGTCTCGAATACGACGACCGACCACGAGACGATCCGCAGATGGGCCGAGGGGCGCGGCGCCTGGCCGGCGGCGGTGGAGGGGACGAGCCGCGGCGAGGACGACCCCGGGATGATCCGGATCGATTTCCCCGGCTACTCCGGCGAGGAGAAGCTCCGGCGCATCGAGTGGGACCAGTGGTTCAAGAAGTTCGACGCGTCGGGTCTGGCCCTCGTGTACGAGGACACGACGGCGGCCGGGCAGCGCTCCAACTTCAACGAGCTCGTGGCGCGCGAGACGGCCGAGGCCAGCGCGGAGGGTGGGCGGGCGTCGCCGCGCAAGCGCGCCTCCGCCGGCGGGCGCGGCGGTGCTCGCGCCGGTGCGAAGCGCGGGGGTGGCCGACGGGAAGCCTCTCGCGCCGCGGCGGCGCGCACGACGTCTCGCCGGGGCGGCGGTGCCGGCGGGCGCGGCGCCCGGTCGAAGAAGGGCGCGGGGCGCTCCGCCCCGAGCCGCGGCCAGGCTGGGCGCGGCGGCCGCTCGCGGGGCGGCGGCCGCAGCAAGAGCTCGAAGTAGCGACGCACCACCCGGGCCGCAGAACACGAAGCGCCTCGAGCTCGACGTGGTGCGCGCCGAGCGCTCCCGCGAGGCCCCGCCCGAGCGACGGAGCGCGCCCCTAGACGCTCACCCAGTTCCGGAGCAGGAAGTCCTCGTCCGTGGGGGTGAGGTCGAACCGGAGCGACGCCTCGCCGACGAGCGTGAGCCGACTTGCGGTCGGCGCTTCTCGCGCACGTTCGTCGAGCCAGCGCAGCGCACGCCGGAGCCCTTCTCCCTCCGGAAGCAGATCCCGCGCTCCTCCGCCGCCTTCTGCCATGACGTGCCTCCTTGTTCGACATGCGACCGCGGCGCGGCACCGACCGCGGCCTTTCGGGGCCCCCTCACAGGACCCAGGCGAGCGCCGCGCCCCGGCGACCAGGATCGCGAGCTGCGCGCCGAGGACCCGCCGTCCGAGCTCCCGCCCCCCGACCACGCGAGCGAGGCGAACGGCTCGTAGGGTTCCACGGGGCCATCGTACGCGCGGCGAGCGCCGGCGCGAGGATCCGGCGCGCGCGATATCGCCGCCGCGGATCAGTACAGGAGGCGCTCGATCGTCGCCGGGTCCACCGGCTTCGCGACGTGCGCGTCGAACCCGGCTCGCTCGGCCCGCGCGCGGTCCTCGGGCTGGGCGTACCCGCTCACCGCCACGAGCCGGATCCCGTGAAGCGCGTCGTCCGAGCGGATCGCCCGGGCGACCTCGTACCCGTCCATCCCGGGCAGCCCGATGTCGCACAGCACCACGTCCGGGTGACGCTCGCGCGCGCGCGCCACGGCTGCCGCTCCGTCGTGCACCGCCTCGACGCTGTGCCCGAAGTGCGCGACCACGTCGCACAGCGAGGCGGCCGCGTCCACGTTGTCGTCCACGACGAGCACCCGCCGCCCCCCCGCCCCGCCCGCCGCATGCACCTGGTCGGCGCGTTCCGTCCCCGGCGCCGTCGCGAGCGGCAGCCGGATGGTGATCTCCGCGCCCGCGCCCGCGCCCTCGCTGCGCGCCTCGACCGCCCCCCCGTGCAGCTCCACGAGGCCCTTCACGAGCGGCAGCCCGAGGCCGAGGCCGCCCCGCGAGCGCGCCAGCGTGCGCTCCTCCTGCACGAACGGCTCGAACACGTGGCCGAGGAGCTCGGGCGCGATCCCCACGCCGGTGTCGCGGACACGGATGAGCGCGTCCGCTCCCGAGGTGTCGAGCGACAGCGTGACCCGACCTCCCCGCGCCGTGAACTTGGCCGAGTTCTGCAAGAGGTTCCCCAGGACCTGCGCGAGCCGGGTCGCGTCCCCGTCGACCGGGACCGGCCCGTCCGGCGCCTCGACCTCGAGCGCGATCCCGGCCTCGGCGAGGAGGGGCGCGTGGTCCTCGCCCGCGCGCCGCACGAGGTCGGCCAGATCCATCCGCGCCCGCCGCAGCTCGATGCTGCCGCGCGCGACGCGCGTCACGTCGAGGAGGTCATCCACCATCCGCGCGAGGTGCCCCACCTGCCGCGCGATCACCCCTCGCGCCCGGCGCGCGCCCTCGGACGCAGGATCCGCGCGCTCCAGGAGGAACACCGCGCTGCGGATCGGCGCGAGCGGGTTGCGGAGCTCGTGCGAGAGGACGGCGAGGTACTCGTCCTTGCGCCGGTCGGCCTCGCGCAACGCCTCGACAGCGCGGTTCAGCTCGGTGAGATCCCGGATCGTCATCGTGACCAGGCGCCGGCCCTCCGAGGACACGAACGACACCGCGCGGTAGAGACCGACCCAGCGCCGCCCCGTCTGGACGTCGAGGACGTGCTGCTCCACCCCCTCGACCGCCTCCCCGCGCAGGGCGCGCGCGAGCGGGCGTTCTCCGTCGGTCACCGGTCGCCCGCTCGGATCCGTGGCGCGGTACCGGGCGACGTACTCGCCGAACTGCATGCTGCAGTCGGCGCCGACGCAGCCGTGGAGGACGCGGGCGGCGGGGTTCATGGACACCACGTTGCCGTGGATGTCGAACACCACGACCGCCTCGTCGAGGGCATCGATGACGTCCCTCAGCTCCGCATGCCCCAGGCTCTCGGGCGCTTCGGCCCGCGCCCCGGAGCCGGGCTTCTCGCCGACCGAGTTGCCTTGCGCCATGCTGCATCTTCCGGGTGTAGCTTGCTCAATCTAGGGGCTCCCCGGAAGAAAGCCGCCCATCGGTCCGGAGACCGGCGGGCGGCATCCCCCGCGCCCCCACGCACCCGCGCGCGGCCAGCGCCGTGGCTGTGCCGCTAGAGCGCGTCCTCGCCGCGCTCGCCCGTCCGGATCCGGACGACCTCCTCGAGCGCGGTGACGAAGATCTTTCCATCTCCGATCCGGTCGCTCCGGGCGGCCGTCGTGATGGCCTCGATGACGCGATTCACGACCGCGTCTGGGACGGCGATCTCGATCTTCACCTTGGGGATGAACTCCACGACGTACTCGGCGCCCCGGTACAGCTCGGTGTGGCCCTTCTGGCGACCGAATCCCTTCACCTCGCTGACCGTGAGGCCCGTGATGCCGGCCTCGGAGAGCGCCTTCTTCACCTCATCGAGCTTGAACGGCTTGACGATCGCTTCGACCCTCTTCATGTCCGACCTCGTCCGTGTGTACGGAGCTCGTGTGAAGCCGGACCGGCGCGGCGACGGCGTTCGGCCGCCGCCGCGCCGGCCGGATCGCTACCGGCCCTGGCTCGCGAGCGAAGGCACGCCGGCCGGGATCGTCGACGGCGGCTTCGCCGCGCCCTGGGCCGGCCCGGCGCTGTAGTCGTAGCCGAGCACGCCCATCTCGCCGAGATCCGCGCCCGCGATCTCGTCCTCCGCGGAGATCCGGTTCCCCACGAGCTTCCCGATGACGAAGAACGACAGCGCGGCGACGGGAGCCACCCAGGCGATGTTCGCCAGGATGCCGATGACCTCGGCGACGAACTGGCCCTTGTCGCCGTACAGGAGCCCGGTCACGCCGTAGGCGACGCCGTTCAGACCCTGGCCGTACGTGCCGTTCGCGAAGAGGCCGAGGGCCAGGATGCCCCAGGCGCCGTTCACGCCGTGGACCGCGGAGGCGCCCACCGGATCGTCGATCTTGAGCTTCGTGTCGATGAAGACTGCCGCGATGATCACGAGCACGCCGGCGACGGCGCCGATGAGGGCGGCTGCCCACGCAGAGACGAACGCGCACGGCGCGGTGATGGCGACGAGGCCGGCGAGCATGCCGTTCGCGAGCCAGGACGGATCGGCCTTGCCCCACCTGATCTTCACGTAGAGGTAGGAGGCGAACGCACCGGTCGCGCTCGCGATCATGGTGTTGGTCGCGACGACGGCGAGGCGGGTGTCCATCCCGGCGAGGGTCGACCCGGCGTTGAAGCCAAACCAGCCGAACGCGAGGATGAAGGTGCCGACCATGACCTGCGGGATGTTGTGGGGCGGGATGGGGTTCACGCGGCCGTCGGCGGTGTACTTCCCGATGCGCGGCCCGATGAGCTTGCCGAGCACGAGGGCGGTGACGCCGCCGGTCATGTGAACGACGGACGAGCCGGCGAAGTCCACGTGCCCGTGGCCGAGCCCGAAGTTCGTCCCGAGCGCCGCGAGCCAGCCGCCGCCCCAGACCCAGTTCGCGTAGATCGGGATAGATGAGCATCGCCATCACGAACGAGAAGATCACGAACGCGCTGAACTTCCAGCGCTCGGCGCACGCGCCCGTGGGGATCGTGCAGGTGGTGTCCATGAACACCATCTGGAAGAGGAACATCGTGGCGACCGCCGGCGTGTACTTCGCGAGCGGGAGCAGGAAGCCGGTCATGCCGAAGAGGCCGAAGTCCTTCCCGAACAGGTGGACCACGAACTCCTTCGAGAGCGACGCGTCGCCGCCGAAGGTGGCGAGCGCGCCGACGCCGCCCATCTGCAGGCCGAAGCCGACGAAGTAGAAGCCGATGATGCCGATCGCGTAGACGAGGAAGTTCATCCCCATCGTGTGGGCCACGTTCTTTGCGCGGGTGAGCCCGGTCTCGACGAGCGCGAAGCCCGCCTGCATGAACATCACGAGGAAGCCCGCGACCATCGTCCAGACCACGTTCAGGGCCGTCTGAGTGTCGGCGAGGTTCTTCGCCAGATCCGCCACCGTGGGTTCCATTCCTTCGTTCCTTTCGTCGAGAGAGCCGCGCCCGCGCGCCGCCGCGGAAGGCGGCGAGCACCAAGGTTCGTGGTGCCGGGTTGCAGCGGGCGTGCCGCGCCCGGCCCACCCGTGCGGGGTCGGTTTCGGCGCGGATCCAGCCGGCGGAGCGCGGCGGGCGTGCACGTGCTGCCTGGCGCGCGTGCGGTGGGACGACGAACGTCGCGTGCCGGGCGACGGAGGCTGCCAGCGGATCGTGCGGGAGGTGCCGGGCGATCGGGCTCCGCGCTGCAGCGCCCGGCCGGGCGCCGGTCCCGTGCTACGCGATCAGGCGGATGAGGTCCTTCCGGATGGCCATCCGGGACGCGTCGTCCGGCGCGGCAGGCAGGGCCCGCTCGAGCATCTCGGCGGCCTTTCGGCGGAACCCGCTCTCCTCGTAGATCGTCGCGAGGGCCCGCAGCGCCGCGAGGTGCCGCGGGTTGGCCTCGGTCGCGCGCTCGAGCGCCGTCATGGCGCCGAACCGGTCGCCCGAGGCCTTGAGGGCGCGGCCGAGCTGGAACTGGGCGTCGGCGGACCGCGGATCGACGCGGACGGCCTCCGAGAGAACCGCGATCGCGTCGGAGCCCTTGCCGGCGGCGAGCAGCTCCTTCCCGCGAGCGATCGCGGCGGAGAGGGACTCGTCGGCCGCTGCGCTCGCCTCGGCGCGGTCACCGCCCGAGAGCAGGGCCTCCTCGATCCGGCGGAGCAGGTCTTCCAGCCGGAACGGCTTCTCGACGTAGTCGAAGGCTCCGTACGAATCGCGCGCGTCCTGCGCGAACCGCCAGCCTCGGTAGATGGCGGTCATCATGATGACCGGAACGTCGCGCGTGCGTGGGCTCGCCTTGATCCGGCGGCAGGCGTCGAACCCGTGCACCTTCGGAAGCATCGCGTCCAGGAGGACGAGGTCCGGCACGAGCCGATCCGCCTTGTCGAGCGCCTCCTGCCCGTCCACGGCCAGCTCCACCACGTACCCCTTCGACTCGAGCGTGCGCGCGACGAGCTGACGGATCTCCGGCTCGTCGTCGACGACGAGCACGAGCGGCCCCTTGCCCTCGTGCGCCGGCGCCTCGGGCTCGACCTCGATCACGATCTCGGCGTCGGGGATGAGCTCGTCCTCGGTCGCCGTCTCCTCGGGACCTGGGACCACCGCGGCGAGGTGCGGCCCCCCGGCGGCGGACGACGGCCCGCGCCACAGCTCGGCACCACGCGCCCGAAGCTCGTAACCCTCCGCGATCGCCCGGAGCAGCGACCCCCGGATCGCCATGTACGACGAGACCTCGCGCCCGGTGACGAACCGGAGCTCCGAGACGACCCGGTCGTCCCAGGGGCGCGCCATCGCGACGTGGATGCGCCCGCCCTCCTCGGAGAGCGGAAAGATGAGGTCGCCCTCGGCGACCACGCGCGGGATCCGCTCGAGCAGCGCGAGCGGGACCGCGGACCGGGAGAGGTCCACCCCCGGAAACCCGTGCCGCTCGCCCAGCACGGCGACGAGGTCGGCCTCGTCGATCCCGAGCGCCAGCAGGCGCGAGCAGAGCGGCTCGCCGCGCGCGCGGGCCTCCCGGAGCGCGGCGTCCACCTGCTCGCCGGTCGCGAGACCTCGCGCGACGATCAGCTCTCCGGTCCTCGGCGGCAGGGGCCCCTCCTCACGTGCTCGTCGGCTCCCGGACGAGTCTCTCGCGCTCGCAGGGGCGGCGCAGTCCCACGACGCGGCGTCCCTTCACCGCGGGGGACCCAGACCAGGGTTCGCGAGCCGTGGTCCCGGCTTTCGATCGCCGTCTACCCGACCGTATCCGCGTAGGTCATCACGAGGTACAGCACGCTCTCCACGTCGGAGCGGCTCCGGTAGACGTGCGGCACGTCGGCCTCGAAGATCATCGCGTCGCCGGCGCCGAGCATCTCCTTGCGCCCCTCCACCTCGATCTCGATCGAGCCCTTCGCGACGACGAGATTCTCGGTCGTCCCCGGGTTGTGCGCATCCGCGCGCTCGACGCCGCCCGGCGCGAGCCGCAGCTCGTAGAACTCCACCCGCCGCGGCTCGTCGAACGGAAAGAGCGCCCGCGAGGTGAAGGACCCGTCGTGGCTCGTGAGCAGCTTGGCCTGATCGGCGCGGAGGACGTGGACCCCTCCCGACGAGCGCGACGAGATCAGGGCCGAGAACGGCACCCCGAGCGCCGAGGAGATCTTCCAGAGCACGTTGATGGTGGGTGCGCTCTGGCCGAGCTCGATCTGCCCGAGCATCGCGCGCGAGACGCCCGACACGTTCGCCAGGCGCTCGAGCGACAGGCCGCGCTGGCCTCGCAGCCGCCGCAGGTTGCCGCCCACCACGGGGGTGAGGTCGCGCGACGACGTCGGCGTGGACTCCCGCGGGTCCGCCTCCCGCGACTCGGGCGTCGGAGCGGGCGCTCGCCCGCGCCGGCGAGGGGTCTCGCGCGCGTTCTTCATGGTGTGGGTTTTTTCCGCTACAACGGAGAGGTTGTCAACGCATCCTCACGCGCCGGGCCCGGGGCGGCTGACGCTGGTCACGAACCCGGACGACTGCAATCTCGCCTGCGACATGTGCGAGTGCGGCGCCGCGCGCCGGCCGGGGCCGCCCCGCCGGATGGACGCGGCGCTCGCGGAGCGCACCGTTCGCGACGCAGCCGCCGCCGGCGCCTCCGAGGTGATCCCCTCGACGCTCGGCGAGCCGCTCCTGTGGGACGGCCTCGACCGGCTCGTGGAGCTGTGCGCCGAGCTCGGGCTCCGGCTGAACGTGACGACGAACGGCACGTTTCCGCGGCGCGGCGCGGCGGGATGGGCCGAGCGGCTCGCGCCGGTGTCGTCGGACGTGAAGATCTCCTGGAACGGCGCCACGGCCCCGACGGCCGAGGCGCTCATGCGTGGGCTCGACTTCGCGGCCGCGGTGGAGGCGGTGCGCACCTTCGTGGGGGTCCGCGACGCGTACGCCCGATCCGGCCCGCGCTGCCGCGTCTCGTTCCAGGTGACCGCGCAGGAGGGGAACGTGGGCGAGCTCGCCGGGATCGTGCGGCTCGCTGCGTCGCTGGGCGTCGAGCGCGTCAAGGTGAACCACCTCCAGGTGAGATTCCCGCACCTCGCCGAGCGCTCGCTGCGGAGGAGCGCCGAGGCGATCCGCCGCTGGAACGCCGCGACCCGCGCGGCGCACGCCGCGGCCGGCGACCGGGTGGTGCTCGAGAACGTGGTCCCGCTCGCCGAGGATCCCGCCGCCCCGGCCGCAGCGGGCCCGTGCCGGTTCGTCGGCCGCGAGGCCTGGGTTCACGCCGACGGCCTCTTCGCGCCGTGCCCGCATCCGGCCGCCGCGCGCGGCGGGCTGGGAGTGTTCGGGTCCGTGTCGGAGAAGACGCTCGGCGACATCTGGAGCGGCGCGCCGTTCCGAACGTTCGTGGAGCGGTGGGAGCAGCATCCCGTGTGCAGGGACTGTCCGTTCAGGCGGCCGGGCGGGGCGTGACCGCGTCCGACCACGTGACATGGACCTGGACTTGGACTTGGACTTCGACGGCGACCCCCGCCCGCGACCGCGACGCCGACACCGCCCGTCCGTTACCCTGGTCGCCGGTGCCCGTCGAACCACTTCCGACCGCGATCGCGCTCGCCGCGACCGGCGTCCTCCTCGCTGCGAGCGTGCTCGCCTCGCGCACCTCGGGGCGCGCGGGCGTACCCGTCGCCCTGCTGTTCCTGCTCGTCGGGATCGTCGCGGGGAGCGCAGCAGGGATCCGCTTCGACGATCACCGGCTCGCGTTCCGCGCCGGCACGGTCGCGCTCGTGCTGATCCTCTTCGATGGCGGGCTGTCGACGCCGGTCGCGAGCCTCCGGCGCGTCCTCGCCCCCGCAGCGGTGCTCGCGACGGTCGGAGTCGCGGCGACCGCGCTGATCGTCGCGCTCGGCGCCCGCGTGCTCGGGCTGTCCTGGCCGCAGGCGGCCCTCTTCGGAGCGATCGTCTCGTCCACCGACGCCGCTGCGGTGTTCTCCGTCCTCCGCGGCGCGCGCATCCAGGTGCGCCGGCGAGTGGCCCACGTCCTCGAGATCGAATCGGGCGTGAACGATCCGACCGCGGTGATCCTGACGCTCGGCTTCACCGCCGCGCTCGTCGAGAACCACGCGCCGGGGTGGGAGCTGCTCTGGGAGGCGGCGCTCCAGCTCACGGTCGGGCTCGCGGTCGGATGGGGGGTCGGCCGGGGGGGGCGGTTCGTCCTGCCGCGGGCCCGCCTCGCCGCCGGCGGGCTCTACCCCGTGCTGACGCTCGCCATCGCGTTCATCTCCTTCGGCGCCGCGACGCTCCTGCACGGCAGCGGCTTCCTCGCCGTGTACGTGACCGCGGTCGTGCTGGGGAACGGCCCGCTGCCGTACCGGACCGGGCTCGTGCGGGTCCACGACGCGATGGCCTGGTTCAGCCAGGTCGCCATGTTCCTCGTGCTCGGGCTCCTCGCGGATCCTCTCCGGCTCGGCGGGATCGTGCTCCCCGGGCTCGCCCTCGCGCTGTTCCTGGTCTTCGTCGCCCGGCCCGCTGCGGTGGTGACGTCGCTCGCGCCGTTCCGGTTCCCGCGTCGCGAGGTCGTCTTCATCGCGTGGGTGGGCCTGCGCGGTGCGGTCCCCATCATCCTCGCCACCTACCCCGTCCTCGCGGGAGTGGAAGGCGCCCGCAGGATCTTCGATCTCGTGTTCTTCGTCGTGGTCGTCTCGACGCTCCTGCAGGGCGCTCCCATCCGGTGGCTCGCGCGGCGGCTCGACCTCGTCGCGCCGGGGCCGCCTGCGCCGCGGGCGGTGCTGGAGATCGTGTCGCGCGATCCGCTCGCCGGCGAGGTGCTCTCGTTCTACGTCGAGCCGGCGAGCGCCGTGGCCGGGTCGGCCATCGCCGACCTGCCGTTCCCGGAGGGGGCGAACGTGATGCTGATCGTGCGCGGCCACGACCTCGTGCCTCCGCGCGGACCGACGATGCTCCTCTCCGGCGACCACGTGTACGTGTTCGTCCGCCCAGAGGAGAAAGCTCTGGTGCAGCTCCTGTTCGGGCGGCTGGAAGAAGACTGATCGTGGCGCGCGGTCGCGGTCCCCTTCGACTCCGCATCGCCTTCGGCGGCGCTACGCTCAGGGTGAGCGGGCGTCGAGGTCGCGGTCGGGATCACGTCCGCGACGTGCGGATCGCGTCCTCGAGCTCGTTCGGCGCGGGGCGGGGGGCCCCGTCTCGGGGAAAGTGCTCCGCGAGCCGCGCCCCGCACACCGCGATCGCGTCCACGAACCCGCGGGCGGGATCCCCCGCGCGCAGCCCGCCCGTGAGCGCGTCCACCGCCTTGCGCCAGTCGTCGCCCATCTTCGCGTGAATGCCGTGGTCGCCC
Source organism: uncultured delta proteobacterium (assembly GCA_963721145.1). Taxonomy (GTDB): domain Bacteria; phylum Myxococcota; class Myxococcia; order Myxococcales; family Anaeromyxobacteraceae; genus Anaeromyxobacter. The sequence continues at coordinate 1,302,407 of CAVRIC010000003.1, forward strand.
AGCACGACGGCCTCGCGCTCGAACAGCGAGGCGAAGACGAGGACGCCCGTGCCCTCCGCCGTGCGGTTCAGCCCGTGCTCGTGGAAGGCGCGCATCGCGCGGGCCCGCACCGCCTCGTCCATCGCGCGGCCGCCGGCGAGCATCCGCTCGACGGGATCCCAGCTGCCGGCGAGCGCACCTGCGATGCCCGCCGCGAGCTGGACGAGGGGCAGCTCGGCCGCGGTCAGCGGAACGCGCAGGGCGAGGACCACGACGGTCGCCAGCGCCGCCGCGAGCAGCGCAGCGCGGAAGCGCGCCTCGGGATACGGGTCGCTCTTGTCGACCACGACCGGAACGATCTGGCCGCGCGAGAGCGCCTCGGCGCGACGCACCGCGTCCTGCACTCGCGCCCGCGCCTCGTCGCCGAACTGGTCGATCGCCCACCCGCCCTCCTACCAGCGCCCCGAGGCGCCACCGCCGGAGAAGCCGCCACCGCCACCCGACCAGCCGCCGCCGCCGAGGCCACCTCCGCCCCCGCCCCAGCCGCCGCCGATCCACGGCCCGCCTCCCCACCAGAGGTGGCGGCGCCGCCGCGGACCGAAGCCGCGGACGACGCTCCCGACGATCCAGAAGATCACGAGCAGCGCGATCAGGGTCCCGACCCCTGCCGGGAAGCCGGTCACGCCGCGCGGCCGCCCGCGCGCGTGCTGGGCCACGCTCTCGGGGGCGACGCCTGCGAGCGTGAGGAGCTGCGCTCCCGCGTCGTACAGCCCTTCGCCGAAGCGCCCGGCGCGAAAGGCGGGACGCAGGATCTGATCGCCGATCCGCCGCGCGAGCGCGTCCGGGATCTCGCCCTCGAGCCCTCCGCCGACCTCGAGCCGATACGCGCGGTCCTCCACGGCGATCGTGACGAGGAGCCCGTTGTCCCTGCCCTTCGTCCCGATCCGCCACGCCTCGGCCACCCGGATCGAGAAATCCTCGATCGCCTCGCCTTCGAGCGAGCGGACGATCAGGTACTGGAGCTGCACCCCCTGGCCGTTCTCGCGGGCCCGGGCGCTCCGGGCCAGCTCGGCCAGGCGCTGCCTCCACCCCGCATCCAGGAGGCCCGCCGTGTCCACCACGGGTCCAGTGAGTGGGGGGACGGGCGTCAGCCCGGCCGCCGCGAGGGGCAAGAGGGCGAGCGCGAGGGCGAGCGCGCGTCTGTGGGTCGTCGTGGTCGTGGTCGTGGTCCCCTTCGACTCCGCGCCGCCTGCGGCGGGGCTACGCTCAGGGTGAGCGGACGTCGGGGTCGCGGTCACGGTCACTTGCTGAACTTGACCGCCGGGGCCCGCTCGGCGCCTTCCGTCGTCGCCGTGAACTGGGCCTTCGGCGGCTTCTTGTAGAACAGCGAGTTCGTCCAGCTCGTCGGCGGGACCGTGACGAGGTCGTTGAACCGGCGAACCTGATCGATGTAGCGGCGCCGGGCGATCGCGATCCGGTTCTCGGTGCCCTCGAGCTGGGCCTGCAGATCCCGGAAGTTTTCGTTCGCCTTGAGCTGAGGGTAGTTCTCGGCCACGGCGAGGAGGCGGCCCAGGGCGCTGCGCAGCTCTCCCTGCGCCTGCTCGAACCGCTTCACGTTCTCCGGGGTGAGCTCATTGACGTTGAGCTGGACCTGCGTTGCGCGCGCACGCGCGTTCACGACGGCCTCGAGCGTCTCCCGCTCGTGCGAGGCGTACCCCTTCACCGTCTCGACGAGGTTCGGCACGAGGTCGGAGCGGCGCTGGTACTGGTTCTGGACCTCGGCCCACGCGGCCGAGACGGCGTTCTCGGACTGCGGGATGGACTGATAGCCGCACCCCGCCACCGCGGCGGCGAGGGCGAGCGGCAGGCTCCGGTTCGTTCTCATGGCCGGGAAGCTAGCGCCGCGGGGGCTCGGCGAAAAGGCTCAAATGTCGCAGCCGTCGCGGGCGCCCCGGAGCGCGGACCGCGGGGTCACGGCGGCAGGGGGCGTTCGTCCACCGCGAGCACCTTCGCCCCGGTCGGGCACCACGTCCTCGGGGAGAGCACGTAGGCCGCCACGTTCGCCTGGATCGCGTCCGGGCAGCCGGTGCAGGCGACGGACGGATCCAGGGAGATGAGCGGCACGAGCGAGGCGGCGGCGGCGTCCACGTGCCAGCTCCACTGTCCGTCGCAGTCGGACTTCGCCACGACCGCGAGCGAGGGCACGAGGCTCGGATCGGGCGCCGCGAGGAGCGCCTGCGCTCCGGTGATGAACTCCGCCTTCCTCACCCACAGCTTCACGGCGCGGCCGCAGTGGCCCAGCGTGACGAACGCGCCTCCGACCCGATCCGGGCACGGGGCATTCGGATCGGCCGTGCAGCCGGACTGGATGCAGACCTCGCCGGGGCGGCAGGCGATCGCGCACCCTCCGCAGTTCCGGCGGTCGGACTGCACGTCCACGCACTGGCCGCCGCACTCCTCGAGAGGGCTCGGGCACGGCTGCGCGTTCGTGCAGGCCGCGGCTGCGACGACGGCCATCAGCATGGCGCGACGGAGCATGGACCACGAGAGTACCCCGAGACGGGGGGCCCCTTCGACTGGGCAGATGGCGGACGTGCTCGGACGCCGCCGTGGTCGAGGCGGCGGCCGTCTGTTACAGGTCAGCCATGGACGTCCCGCGCGCCGCCGAGCCGCTGTACGGGCTCCCCCCGTCGCGGTTCACGGCCGAGCGGAACGCGCTCGCGAGGGAGCTCGCCGCGCGCCACGATCGCGCGGCGGAGGCCGTTCGGAGGCTGCCACGACCGATCGGGCTCGCCTGGGTCCTGAACCGGCTCGCGCACGAGCGGCCGCGGGAGCTCGCCGCGCTCGTCGCCTCCGGGGACCGGCTGCGCGCGGGCCAGCGCCGCGCGCTCTCGGGCGCGGGTGCGGACGAGCTGCGCACCGCGGAGGACGAGCTCCGGGCTCGGGCGCGCGCGCTCCGCGCGGAGGGCGAGCGGATCCTGGCGGCGGAGGGCAGGCCCGCCTCGCCCACGTCGCTGGCCCGGCTCGAGCTCCTGCTCCGGGTCGCCGCGCCCATCCCCGGAGCGGCGCGCGACGCGCTCGTCCGGGGCGTCCTCGCGCGCGAGCCGGAGATCGCTCCAGGCGAGCTGGCCGGCTTCGCGGTCCTGCCGGGAGGGCGCGGTGCGCCGTCCCGGCCCGAGCCCGGCGTCAAGAGATCCGAACGTCCCGCGGCGCCCGGCGCGAGCCGCGCGCGCGCCCGGGCCGACGAGAGGCGGGCGGCTTCGCGGGAAGCCAGGCGGCAGCGCGAGCACCAGCGGGCCGTGGCGGCGGCGCAGCGCGAGTCGGCGGCCGCCCGGGCGCACGCCGGGCGGGAGGAGCGCGCCGCCGAGGTGGCCGCGCGCAGGGCGCACGAGGCCCAGCGCCGGGCGGAGGAGGCGCGCGCCGTCGCGGAGCGGCTGGCAGCGAGGTTGCGCGAGCTGGAGAAGGGCGTGTGAGCGCCGTGTCCCCGCTGCCGTCCGGCTGGTCGCGCTATTACCGGATCGTGCGCCGGATCCCGCGCGGGCGGGTCGCCACCTACGGAGACGTCGCGCTCGCCGCGGGCAAGCCGCGCGGCGCGCGCCAGGTCGGGTTCGCGCTCGCCGCGCTCCGAGGAACGCGCCACGACGTGCCCTGGCAGCGCGTGCTCGGTGCGCGTGCGCGTGGCCACGCGGCGGTGTCGATCCTCGATCCGGTCGGCGCGGCGGTGCAGCGGAAGCTGCTCGAGGAGGAGGGCGTCCGCTTCGACGGCCGGGACCGGATCGAATCTCGCCCGCTACGGGTGGCGGCGGAGCCGGAGCGGCAGGGTCGGGTCCAGGCCGGCCACCGCCGCAGCCCGAGGTCGGGGTGCAGCGCGGCCGCGACGACGCCCTTCGCGCTGACGCCGTCCACGGGCGCCGCACGGCACCGCGATCATTCGACCGGGACGGGGGTGACGCCCCAGATCTCCTCCGCGTACTCGCGGATGGTCCGGTCCGAGGAGAACTTGCCGGTGCGCGCCACGTTCAGGATGGCCATGCGGGTCCAGCGGTCCTCGTCGAGGTAGGCCTGCTCGACCTCCTCCTGCGCGCCGAGGTAGGCGGCGAAGTCGGCGAGGACGAGGTAGGGGTCGCCGCCGTTGAGGAGCGAGTCGACGATCGGCCGGAAGAGCCCCGGCTCGCCCGGCGAGAACAGGCCGCCGGAGATGGCGTCGATGACGCCCTTGATCCGCCGGTCGTTCCGGTACCACTCCCACGGGTCGTAGCCCGCGCTGCTTCAGCGCCGCGACCTGCTCGACGGTGAGGCCGAAGAGGAAGAAGTTCTCCGGCCCGACCTCCTCGCGGATCTCGACGTTCGCGCCGTCGAGCGTGCCGATGGTGAGCGCGCCGTTGAGCGCGAACTTCATGTTGCCGGTGCCGGACGCCTCCTTGCCGGCGGTGGAGATCTGCTCGGAGACGTCGGCGGCCGGGAAGATCCGCTCGGCGAGCGACACCCGGTAGTTGCGCAGGAAGACCACGGTGATGCTGGCCCTGGAGGTCGACGTCGCGGTTCACCACGTCCGCCACCGAGTTGACGAGCTTGATGATCAGCTTCGCCATCGCGTAGCCCGGAGCCGCCTTGCCGCCGAACAGGTACGAGCGCGGGTGGGGCCGGTAGCTGCGGTCCTCCTTCATCCGGAGGTACTCCGCCGCGACGCGCAGGACGTCGAGGAGCTGCCGCTTGTACTCGTGGATCCGCTTCACCTGGACGTCGAAGATCGAGTCGAGGTCGAGCGTGATGCCGTTCTCGGCCTTGACGATCTCGGCGAGCCGCTCCTTGTTCTCCCGCTTCACCTCGCGGAAGAGCCGCCGGAACCCGGCGTCCTCGGCGAGCGGCTCCAGCCCGCGCAGCCGGGTCGCGTCGGTGATCCACTCGGGGCCCGAGCACCTCGGTGATCGCGCTCGAGAGCTCCGGGTTCGCCTGCAGGAGCCAGCGGCGCGGCGTCACGCCGTTGGTCTTGTTGTTGAACTTCTCGGGCCACAGCGCGAAGAAGTCGCGGAACAGCTCGCGCTTGAGGAGCTCGGTGTGAAGCGCGGCGACCCCGTTGACCGAGCGCGAGCCCACCACCGCGAGGTTCGCCATCCGGACCTGCTGCACGTGCCCTTCCTCGATGATGCTCATCCGCGAGATGGCCGCCTCGTCGGCGCCGCGCGTCGCCGCGGACGCCCTCCAGGAACCGGCGGTTCAGCTCGTAGACGATCTCGAGGTGGCGCGGGAGCACGCGTCCGAACAGGTCGACCGACCACTTCTCGAGCGCCTCGGGCATGAGGGTGTGGTTCGTGTAGCCGAAGGTGGCCTGGCAGATCTCCCAGGCCCGGCCCCACTCCAGCCCGTGCTCGTCGACGAGCACGCGCATCAGCTCGGCGATGGCGATGGCCGGGTGCGTGTCGTTCAGCTGGATCGCGACCTTGTCGGGGAAGTCGTCGAAGCCCTCGTGGACCTTGAGGTGGCGCGCGACGATGTCGTGGATCGAGCAGGCCACGAAGAAGTACTGCTGCTGGAGCCGGAGCTCCTTCCCCATCACGGTGAGGTCGTTCGGGTAGAGGACCTTGGAGATGTTCTCCGAGAGGTTCTTGTCCTCGACCGCGGACAGGTAGTCGCCGGCGTTGAAGTCGGCGAGGTCGAGCTCCTGCGACGCGCGGGCGCGCCAGAGCCGGAGCGTGTTGACGGTGCGGTTGCGGTACCCGGCGATCGGCATGTCGTACGGCATGCCCAGCACGTGCCGGGCATCCACCCAGCGCACCCTGTGCTTCCCGTCGGCGTCGGTGCCGTGCTCGGTGCGCCCGTAGAAGCGCCACCGGCACGACGTACTCGGGGCGAGCGATCTCCCAGGGGTTCCCGAAGCGGAGCCACTCCTCCGGCCGCTCCACCTGCCAGCCGTTCCGGATCTCCTGGTCGAAGATGCCGAACTCGTAGCGGATGCCGTACCCGTAGGCCGGGTACTGCGAGCGTCGCGAGCGAGTCGAGGAAGCAGGCGGCGAGCCGGCCCAGGCCGCCGTTGCCGAGCCCGGCGTCGGCCTCCTGCGCGAGCAGGTCGGCGAGCTCGAGGCCGAGGTCGTTCAGCGCCGCCCCGCATGTCGTCGAACAGGCCGAGGTTCAGGAGGTTGTTCTCGAGCGCCCGGCCCATCAGGAACTCGAGCGAGAGGTAGTAGATCCGCTTTGCGTCCTTCCGGTAGTAGGCCTGCTGCGTTCGGATCCAGTGCCGCATCATCCGATCGCGCACCGCGTACGCGACCGCGAAGTAGCGATCGAGGGCGGTCGCGGAGTGCTCGTCCTTGCCCTGCGCGAACTGGAGGTGGTCGGCGAAGGCGCGCTTGAGCGTCTCGACGTCGGTCGCGGTGCGGGCGTTCGGGAGGTCGCGGGCGCGCTCGAGCGCCCTCGCCTCCTGCACGCGCGCTGTGCTTCCCTTTCTCGGCGGGACCATCGAGTCTCCTCGCTCCGGCATCGCGCGCGTCGGTGGCCGCGCGCGATGCCAGGCGGCCCATCATAATCCCAGGCCGGGATCAGCGCCGAAGCGCATCGGCGAGCTCCGCGTACATGTGGATCGCGCTGCGGATTGCACGCTGGAAGTCCGCCAGCCCGAGGCTCTCGTTCTCCGAGTGCGGGTTCGACAGCGGATCCTCGACGCCGATGAGGAGCGCCGGAACTCCGCCGAGCGCCTTCGCGAACGGCTCCACGAAGCCGATCGATCCCCCGCAGCCGATCGCGAGCGCCGGGCGTCCGAACCCCTTCTCGAGCGAGCGGAACGCGGCGCCGAACGCGGGGTGCGACACGTCCGTGATCCACGGTGCCCCGGCGGTCTCCACCTTCGTCTTCACCTCGACGCCCCACGGCGCAGCCTGCTCGAGGGCCGCCACGAGCTTGTCTCGGACCTCGGCGGGATCCATGTCGGGAACGAGCCGGACTCCGACGCGCGCCCACGCCGCGTCGTTGATGATGTTGCGGGCGTCGCGGCGCGAGGAGGCCTGGATCGCGTTCACCGCGAGGGCGGGCTGCCACCAGTTCACCTCGAGAGGATGTCGCCCCCCGAGCAGCTGCACGCCGGGCCGGAGCCGGGCCTGCCGGCGGAAGTCCTCCGTCGTGACCGGCAGGCCGTCGATGGCGTCCCGCTGCTCCTTCGAGAGCGGCCGCACGCGGTCGTAGATGCCGGGGATCGCGATGCGGCCGTCCGCGTCGACGAGCGGCGCGATCATCTTCGCGAGCGCGATGGCGGGGTCGGGGATGGGGCCGCCCCACATCCCGGAGTGGACGCTCTGCTCGAGGGCGCGCACCTCCACGTCCACCGCGACGAGGCCGCGCAGCGCGACCGTGACGCACGGCACGCCCACGTCCACGTTGCCCGTGTCGGTGAGGACCATCGCGTCGGCGTCGAGCTTCGATCGGTAGCGACGGATGAAGCCGGCGAGGTGCTCGGAGCCGATCTCCTCCTCCCCTTCCACCACGATCTTGAGGTTGAGCGGCGTCCGGTGCGCGCCGCGCGTCCAGGCGTCCACCGCCGCGGCGTGGACGAGGATGCCCGCCTTGTCGTCGGCGGCGCCGCGGCCGAACAGGCGGCCGTCCCGCTCCGTCGGCTCGAAGGGAGGGGTACGCCACGCCTCGGTCTCACCCGCCGGCTGCACGTCGTGGTGCGCGTACAGCAGGACCGTGGGGAGCGCGGGATCCTCGATCCGCTCGCCGAACACGTACGGGTGGGCTCCCTCGACCTTCAGGATCTCGACGTTCGGGAACCCGCGCCGGCGCAGCAGCTCCGCGACGGCATCGGCGCTTCGCGAGACCTCGACCTCCGGGAAGCCCTGGAACGACACGCTCGGTATACGAACGAGCCGCTTCAGCTCGTCGAGGTAGATGGCGGCGTTCTTCTCGTAGTGGGCGAGGGCGGATTCGACGGGGCTGCCGGGCATGGAGGCGATATAACCCCGTTCATGCCGGCGGGTCCCCGTCCCCTTCGGGAGGGCCCTAACGCCCTCGCGCGCGCGCTCGGCGTCACGCGGCTCGCCCGGCTCACCGCACTCGACCGGACGGGCGTCGAGGTGGCGAGCGCGATCCGACCGCGTGGCCACGTCCTCCAGGTCACCAACGGGAAGGGGGAGCGGCGCGAGGACGCTGCGACCGGCGCGCTGATGGAGGCGGCGGAGCTGCAGGCGGCGGAGCGGGCCGTCGTGGACGCATGGGACACCGCCGCGGCGCTCTCTGCGCGCCTCGGCGCGGAGGCCGTCGTCTCGCCTCGCGCGCTCGATCCGGACGGCGGGGACGAGGGGTGGGACGAGGTCCGGATGGCGTGGCGCGCCGGGACCGACCTCGCCACGGGAGGTCGGGTGCTCGTCCCTGCGCACGCGGTGCACGTGCCGCCCGCGAGCGGGCCGTCGCTCGGACCCGCCCTCCTGCGATGGACGTCGAACGGCATGGGAGCGGCCCCCAATCGGACGGCGGCGCTCCTCCACGCCGTGCTCGAGGTCATCGAGCGCGACCGGGTTGCGCGCGCGCTGCCGGACGGGTTCACGGCGGGCGCGCTCTCCCGGCGGCTCCTCGATCCCGCGAAGCTCGCGCGCGCCGCCCCGGCGACGGGCGCGCTCGCAAGGAAGATCGAGGAGCGCGGGTTCGGGGTGTTCCTGCTGGACCTGACGGACCCGTCCACGTCCACGTCCAAGACCAGGTCCGAGACCAGGTCCAGGACCTCGACCCCGCGCCTGGGCGTCCCCACCGCTGCCGCCCTGCTCCTCGACTCGCCCGTCGGGCCCGTTCCGGTCGCCGCCGGCTACGCGTGCCGGCTGTCGCGCGACGCCGCGCTCCGCGCCGCGCTGCTCGAGGCGGCCCAGTCGCGCGCCACCGAGATCCACGGCGCCCGCGAGGACGTCCTCGTCGGCGACCGCCACGCCGCGGCTGCGATGCGGGGGCTGCTCGAGGGCGCCCGAGCGGCGCACGATCCGGCACGGATGCCGGACCTCCGCCCGACCTCCGGACCCGCCGCGCTGCGCGCCGTCGTCGGCCGGCTCCGCGCCGCCGGCCTGCGACCCTGCGCGGTCGACCTGGAGGCCCCGGCGGGCCTCGCAGTCGTGAAGGTGCTCGTCCCCGGCCTCCTCCTGTCGGAGCTCCTCTGATGCGTGCGCGCGCCCAGGACGTGGTCGCCTTTCTCGGCCCGTCGCTCACCGCGGCGGACGCCCGGCGCGTGGCGCCGTGCCGCGTGCTGCCTCCGGCGCGCGCGGGCGACGTCCTGGCGGTGCTGCCCGAGCGGCCGCTCGCGATCGCGCTCGTCGATGGCCTCTTCGATACGACCCCGTCCGTCTGGCACCACGAGATCGTGCTCGCGCTCGACGCCGGGATCGCCGTCTTCGGGGCGGCGAGCATGGGAGCGCTCCGCGCCGCGGAGCTGTCGGCGCTCGGCATGATCGGGGTCGGACGCATCTTCCGGTGGTACCGCGACGGGACGATCGACGACGACGGCGAGGTGGCGCTCCTCCACGGCGACGCGGAGCACGGGTTCCGCCCCCTCACGCTGCCGCTCGTCAACGTCCGCGCGGCGGCCGAGGTCGCCCGTCGCGAGGGCCTCCTCGCCGGCCGCGAGGCCCGTGCGCTCGTCGCGGCGGGGTCGGCGTTGCACTACACCGAGCGGACCTGGCAGCGGGTGCTCGCCGCGGCACGCCTCGGCGCGGGCGCGAGCGAGCGGCTCCAGGTGTTCCTGCGCCGGGCGCCCGACCCGAAGGCCGAGGACGCGCGCGCCTGCATCGCCGCCGCGGCGGAGTTCGCGCGTGCCCGCCGCCGCGGCGCGCCGCCTCCGCCGAGGCCACCGGCGGTCGCGCCTCCGGCTCACGTCCGGCGCGCCCGCCTGCGCCACGCGCGAACCGTCCTGCCGGATGGACGAAGCGTCCCGTCGGGCGAGGTGCTCTCGTCGCTGACCGGGCGCCGGGACGCGGGGCGGCTCGCTGCGGAGGGGCTGCGGCGCGCGCTCCTCGTCTCGCTGGCCAGGTCGCTCGGGCTCCGTCCCGGCCCCGCCGAGGCCGACGCGGCGCTCGCGGCCTGGCTCCGGCGGCTGCGCATTCCGGCACGCGCGCGGGACCGCTTCCTGGCGTCGTGCGGGCTCGACGAGGGGGCCGCCCGCGCGCTCGGCGAGGATCTCGCGCTCGAGGCGTCGGTCCTGGGGGCGACCGAGCGGCTCGCGCCCGACGGACCGAGCTTCGAGGAGGGGCTCGCCCTCGGGGCGCGGCTCACCGGCGCGTGGGTGGAGGAAGCAGCCGCGGTCGCCCGGCGTTCCAGGAAGAGCCGCCGATGACCCGACATGAAGGCGAAGTACAAGGAGACTGCCCTCGGCGGGCTCGCCCTGCACGCCGGCGACGCCCTCGTGCGCATCGGCGTGAACCTGCCGGAGTGCTGACCCCGACGGGCAGCGGGCGGAGACGGGCCCGCGCGGTTATGGCAGGCGCGAGGGCCGGGCCATGGCGATCCGCGTCGAGGAGCTCAACCGGACCAACTGCAAGACTTACTTGCTAACCACCGGCAGCGACGCTGCGCTCGTCGACCCGGTGCGGGAGCGCCTGGACGACTACCGGTCCGTCCTCGCCAGTCGCGGGCTGCGCCTCGCGATGGTGCTCGAGACGCACACGCACGCGGACCACCTGATGCTGAGCCGGGCTGCCAAGGAGGTGCTCCGCGCGCCGATCGTGATGCACGCCGAGAGCCCGAGCCCGCTCGTCGACCACCACGTGCGGGATGGCGACGCCGTGGTGCTCGGCGGGGAGCCCATCGAGGTCATCCACACGCCGGGACACACGCCCGACTCGGTGACCTACCGCGTGGAGGGCGCGATCCTGAGCGGGGACACGCTCATGGTCGGGACGACCGGGCGCTGCGATTTCCCGGGGGGCGACGCCGGCGCGCAGTACGACGCCGTGACCGGCAAGCTGTTCACGCTGCCCGACGACACCGTCGTCTGGCCGGCGCACGACTACAAGGGCCACACCTCGACCACCCTCGGCGAGGAGAAGCGCGCGAATCCGCGCTTCGCCGGGAAGACGCGCGCGGAGTACGTGACGCTCATGGCCAACCTCGGCCTGCCCTTCCCCGAGAAGATCCAGCAGTCACTTCAAGTGAACCAGTCCGGCTTCGAGGCGAGCGAGGTGCTCTTCCCCAAGGTCGCGGAGGTGGCCGGCGTCGAGGAGGTGCCACCGGGAGGCCTCGCGGCCCGCCTCGCGACGTCTCCCCGTCCGCTGCTGCTCGACGTGCGCGAGCCGGAGGAGTTCGTGGGCGAGCTCGGCCACATCGAGGGGGCCATCCTCGTGCCGCTCGACGCGCTCGAGCACCGGCTGCCGAAGCTCGCGGGATATCTCGACCGGGAGGTCGTGGCGGTGTGCCGCGCGGGGGCGCGCAGCGCGACGGCGGGCGCGATCCTGCGTCGCGCCGGGTTCGAGCGCGTGCAGAACCTGGCGGGCGGTATGCTCGCGTGGATCGCGGCGGAGCTCCCCGTGCAGCGGTAGCTCTCGTCACGGTACAGGCGGCGGCCTGCGGAGCTGGTCGCCGGGGATCCACCCCGCCGCCGCGAAGCCCCCGACGAGCTGCGCTTCCTCGACGGTGAGGACGTACAGCGCGAAGTCGAGCGCGAGGAGCCCACGCGCCTCCGGGTGGCGCGCGAGGTACCGGGCGCGCGCGTCCGGCTCCTCCGCAGCCGTGGCACGCCGGATCGTCCCGACGACCGCGAGACGGGGCGCGGTCCTCGGATCCGCGTCCGCCGCGGCGGGGTCGTGGACGAACAGCGAGGCGCGCGGGTCGGCCTCGAGGTTCCGCGTGTGCTGCGAGATCGCGGAAAGGAGCAGCACCGGCTCGCCGGACGCCAGGAGCGCGTACGGCGCGAGGGAGGTGAACGGGCCGCCGCCGTGGCGCGCCGACACCGTCGCGAGGACCGCGACGCGATGGTTCTGCAGGAGCTCGCGGGCGAGCGCCGCCCCTCCGCTTGCCTCCATACCGGCCTGGGCGCCCTTCTCGATCTCGGTTCGCTTGTCGTCCGCCATGGGCTCCTCCTCCTCGATCACAGCGCGACGAGGCCGAGCCTCGCCGCCTTCACGATCGCTGCGGCCCGGCTCTCGGCGCCGAGCTTCGACAGGATCGCGTTCACGTGGAACTTGGCGGTGTGCTCGGAGATCCCGAGCCGTGCCGCGATCGCCTTGTTCGACAGCCCCTCGGCGAGCAACGAGAGCACCTCGGTCTCGCGCGCGGTGAACCCGTCGGCCGGTGCATCCTCGGGAGGACGCACCCAGTCGTGCGCGAGCCCCGCGTCGAGCACTGCGAGGCCGCGGGCGACCGCGACCAGCGCGGCGGCGATCGCGTCCGCCGCCGCGCCCCTGAACAGGACGGCGCGCGCTCCCGCCCGGAGCGCGTCGGCAGCGGCGCCGTCGTCGGCAGCGAGCGCGACGACGGGTGGCGACCCGGCGCCAGCGGGCGCCTCCGCGCCGCCGGTGGCGCCCAGATCCCACAGGATCGCCGCCGGCGGGACTGGACCCGCCGCCCCGGACTCCTCCGCGCGCGCCTCGCCGACGACCACCACGTCCGCGCGACCGGCGAGTCGCGCCGACAGGCCCTCCCGCGCGAGCGGGTCGTCGCCGACGAGGAGGACGTGCACGGGGTCCATGGAAGGCATGTAACGCGCGACCGTGGTCGTGGCCGTGGACCTGGACGTGGTCGTGGTCGTGGTCGTGGACATCGACCTCGACGAGGACCATCACGAGGTCTCGGTCTGGTTGAGGACCAAGTCCACGTCCAAGTCCAAGTCCAAGTTGCCATCCATTCGGCTAGGTGTTGCCGCCATCCCTCCCGCCGATGTGCGCCGACGTTCCGCCTCCTACGCTTTCATCCGGAGGAACAGCACATGGAAGCCGACGCCCTCACCGCCCTTTCCCACCGCATCGCCTCGCTCGTCGCGGAGCAGTCCGCTCACGTCGTTCGCGTCGAGGGCCGCCGTCGCGGGCCCACCAGCGGCATCGTCTGGTCCTCGGACGGCCTCGTCGTCACGTCGTCGCACGGCGTCGAGCGGGACGAGCAGATCGAGGTGGGCCTCCCTTCGGGCGACTCCGCCGAGGCGGAGCTGGTCGGCCGCGATCCCACCACCGACCTCGCCCTCGTCCGCGTCCGCGCCACCGGCCTCTCCGCGGCCTCATGGGCCGATGCGGAGCCCGCTGCGGGTGAGCTGGTCCTCGCCCTGTCGCGCCCGGGTCGCAGCCCGCGCGCCACGCTCGGGCTCGTCGCCCGCGCCGCCGGCGAGTACCGCGCCGCGGGCGGCGGCCGCATCAATCGCTGGCTCGAGACGTCGCTCGACCCGACGCCGGGGCTGTCCGGCTCTCTCGCGGTGGGCGCGAGCGGCGCCGCCCTCGGCGTCGCCACCGCGGGCCTGGTCCGCGGCGCGGTGATGGTCGTGCCGCCGGCGACGCTCCGGCGCGTGGTCCGGTCGCTCGCCGCGCACGGCGGCGTCCGGCGCGGGTTCCTCGGCATCACCACCTTCCCGGTCCGCCTCCCGCCCGCGCTCGCCTCGCCTGCAGGGGAGTCCGGCGCGCTGCTCGTGTCCGCCGTGGAGCCCGAGAGCCCCGCTGCCCGCGCCGGCCTGCTCCAGGGGGACGGCCTCATCGCCGTCGGCGGCGTCCGGGTGACGGAGCCGGCCGACCTCCTCCCGCTCCTCGAGGAGGAGCGCATCGGGGAGGCGCTCCCGGTGCGACTCGTCCGCGCCGGAGAGCTGCGCGAGGTCACGGTCACGGTCGGCGCCCGCGGCGACCGGCAGCGGGGGCGCCCATGACAGCGCTCCAGGCCTTCTCCTCGGACCTCGCCGACCTCGTCGCGCGCGCCTCCCCTTCGGTGGTCGGGATCGAGCACCGGCGCGGGCAAGGTTCCGGCGTGGTCCTCGCTCAGGACGGCTTCGTGCTCACGAACGCCCATGTGGCGCAAGGCGGTGGTCCGCTTCGCGTCCGCCTCTCCGGGTCGCGCATCGTACGAGGCGAGGTGGTCGGGACCGACGAGCGGACCGACCTCGCGGTCGTGCGGGCCGAGGCCTCGGATCTCTCCCCGCTGCCGCTCGCGGAGCGCCGCCTCCGCGTCGGCGAGGTCGTCGTCGCGATCGGGAACCCCCTCGGGTTCGAGCGATCCGTGTCCCACGGAGTCGTGTCCGCGCTGCACAGGAACCTCGGCGCGCCGCGCGGCGTCGTCCTCGAGGGCCTGGTCCAGACGGACGCCGCGGTGAACCCCGGCAACTCCGGCGGACCGCTCGTGGACGCCCACGGCTCGGTCGTCGGCATCACCACGGCCATGCTCCCCTGGGCGCGCGGGATCGGCTTCGCCGTGCCGGCGACGACGGCGGGCTGGGTGGCATCCACGCTCATCCGCGAGGGCGAGGTGCGCCGGCCTTTCCTGGGCGTCGCGGCCCGCGGCGAGGACCTCGACCCCGCGCTCACGCGGGAGGCGAGCCACGTCCGGGCGGTCCGGGTCCTCGAGGTCCTGGACGGCTCCCCCGCCGCCGCGGCGGGGCTCCGGCCCGGCGATCTCGTCGTGGGCGCCTCGGGCGCGCCGGTCGAGACGCTGGACGACGTCGTGCGGGCGATGGTCCTCGGCCACCCCGAGGAGATCGCGCTCGAGGTGCTGCGCGACGGCGCACGCGCCACGCTTCGGATCCGGCCGCGCCCGCCGGCCGCGCGCGCCGCGGCCTGACGACGGACAAAGGCCGACGCCGGGCGCCCGCGATGCGATGCGGACGCCCGGCGCCGACGCTTCCCCCTCCCGAGCTCGGCTACTGCGAGGGCCGCTTGCCCTCGTCGCTCGACGTCCCCGGCGCGCCGCCGGAGGGCGTGCTCGAGCCGCTGCCCGTCGACCGATCCGCGCCGCTGGGCGTCGGGCTTCCCGTGTCGCCCCGCGAGCCGGACCCCGGCTGTGTCTGCGTCCCGGTATCGCTGCCCATCGAGCCGGAGCTGCCCGTCGCGCCCGCCGCGGGACGACGGCCCTGCCGCTGCTGCCCGCCCTCGTCGACCGACTTCTTGAGCTCCTTCGCGTGCTGGAGGTGCCCCTGGATCGCGGTGCTCCCCTTCTCGAGCATCGCCGCGAGCTCGGTCTGGTTCGCCTTGCGCGCATCCTTCGCCGCGGAGTTGAAGTCCTTCTCGGCGCGCTCGTGCTCCTTCACCATCCGCGACATGTACTCCTTGTCGAAGTCCTTCCCCGTCTTCGACTGGAGCTTCTCCGCGTCCTTCATGGCGCGCTCGTGCTCCTTCTGGAAGGTCTTGCCCTCCAGCGAGGCGCCCATGGACTGCGCGGTCTGCGTGAGCTTCTCGTCCGCGCGCTGGTGGTCGTTCTGCATCTGCTCGGCGAACTGCTTCACCTCGGGCGACTGCGCGTTCTGCATCGCGACGCGTGCCAGGTGGAGCTCGGTCTGATGCGTGGCGTGGATCTTCTCGAGCTTGTCCTGCAGCCCCTTGTCGAGCTTCTTGGCCTCCGAACCCATCGCCGCGCTGCCGGCGCTGCTCCCCGTGCCGCCCGTCGGGCCACCGGTGTCGCCCTTCGAACCCGACGCGCCGGATCCATTGCTCGCGGCGCCCTGCGCCTGTGCATTGCCGAACAGGGCGAACGCGGCGGCAAGGCCGGCCGCGAGGCCCCAGCGATTCACGTTCTTCATCGGTTGTGCTCCTCCCGTATGACCTGCCTTGGCCGAAACAGTGCGGAGGGACCGAACGCATCGCACGGGGCGCGCGGGCGATCGCCGGCGCTGCGGGCGCCAAGGAGGGCGGCGGGGCGGCGGAAGGACAGGCGGGCGCTACCAGGGCTCGCGTGCGCCAATGAAGGCGTACGGGTAGCCCCACGCCGGCTGGGACACGCGATCGAGCGCCGCCAGATCGTCCGGCGTGAGCCGCACGCCGAGAGCGGCGAGGTTGTCGTCGAGCTGCGCCACGGTCCGCGCGCCCACGATGATCGTGGAGACCTCCGGGCGCGCAAGGAGCCACGCGAGCGATACCGCGGCCGCGGTCGTCCCGTGCGCCGACGCGATGCGCCGAACCTCGTCGAGCACCGCCCAGCTCTGCGGCACGTCGAGCGCCTTCCAGCTGTCCTGCCAGGCGGAGAGCCGCGCGCCGGACGGCAGCGCCTCGCCGCGACGGTACTTGCCGGAGAGGAACCCGCGCCCGAGCGGGCTCCACACCAGGATCCCCAGGCCGAACGCACGCGCCGCGGGAATGAGCTCGCGCTCGCAGTCGCGCGCGAGCAGCGACCACTGGAGCTGGATCGAGACGTACGGCTGGAGCGCGCGCCGGTCGGCGGCCCAGAGCGACTCGACGAGCCGGTAGCCGGCGTAGTTCGAGCACCCGACGTACCGGACCTTTCCCTGGTGGACGAGGTCGTCGAGCGCCGAGAGGGTCTCCTCGATGGGAACGGAGCGGTCCTGCATGTGAACCTGGTACAGGTCGATGAAGTCGGTGTGGAGCCGTCGCAGCGAGTCCTCGCATGCCTTCACGATCGCCTTGCGTGACAGGCCGGCGTCGTGCGGCCCCGCCGTCGCCGCGTCGCCCGAGGTCGGGAACCGGCACTTGGTCGCGAGCACGACCCGGTCGCGCTTGCCCGCGAGCCACTTCCCGAGCAGCTCCTCCGACCGCCCCTCGGAGTACACGTTCGCGGTGTCGATGGTGTCGATCCCGGCCTCGAGCGCCCGGTCGAGGACGCGGCGGGCCTCGTCCTCCGGCGAGGTGACGCCCTTCATGAACCCGCGCGATTCACCGAACGTCATCGCCCCGAGCGCAAGGCGCGTGACCTTGAGGCCGGATCGGCCGAGCGTCGTCCTGTCCATCGCGCGAGCGTACCCGGGGACGCGCGCCGTTTCAGCCGCCATGACGGGGAGGCGGGCGGGAGCCCGCTCCTCCCGCGTGCGCCGGCACGGCCCGGGCGCGCTCCGAGGTGCGCGCGCCCGGCGGCACCCGCGTTGTCGGCGCGTGCCCGGGTTCATATCGTCCAGCCTCCACGGGGGGGGGACGAAGACATGGCGACAAGGGACACGAAGGACACGCTCGCGCAGGTCGCGCTCTGGCTCGCGGTGATCGGCGCCATCAACTGGGGGCTCGTCGGCTTCTTCGACTTCGATGTCGTCCGGGCAATCTTCGGCCGGAGCAGCTCGACGGACTCGAGCGCGCTCTCGCGGGTCATCTATGCGATCGTCGGGCTCGCCGGAATCGCCCTCGCGGCGCTCGCGCCCCGGCTCCGCGCGCGAGACACCGCCCGCCTGCCGCCGGCGGGCCGCCCGGTCGAGACGCGCGTCTAGAGCTCCGTCGCAGGCGCGGGGTCTTTTCCCGCTCACGCTTCCGTGCTAACGGCAAGGCATGAGCCTCGACGAGACCCGGGCGGCGGGGGCGCCGCAGGAGACCGGCCGGGCGAAGACGCCCGACGCGGCGCTCGTGGTGGTGCACGCGCCCGACAAGGACCAGAACGGCAAGCGGTACCCGCTCGGCGACGAGGACGTCACGCTCGGCCGCGAGGAGGGGAACACCGTCGTCGTCGCCTCGGATCAGGCGTCGCGACGCCACGCGCGCATCTTCGTGTCGGGCGGAGCGCACGTGCTCGTGGATCTCGAATCGACGAACGGGACGTTCCTCAACTCGAAGCTCGTGAAGGAGCAGACGCTCCGTCACGGCGACGTCCTCCGGATCGCGTCCACCGTGCTCAAGTACGTCATCGAGAGCTAACGCTTCCGCGCGACACCCCATCCGGCGACTCACTGCGCGGTGTACCCGCCGTCGATGACGATCGCGGTGCCGGTGATCATCGCCGCCCGGTCGCTGGCGAGGAACACCGCGTAGTCCGCGACCTCGCGCGTGGAGAGGAGCCGCCGCATCGGCACGAGCGGGTACATGCACTTCCTCGAGGACACGCTCGAGCGGCACGTTCCGAGTGCGCGCGAGGTCGGCGAACTGGTTCCGGACCATCGGCGTGTCGACGTAGCCCGGGCACAGCGCGTTCACGGTGATGCCGTGGGCGGCGCCCTCGAGCGCGGCCACCTTGGTGAGCCCGATGAGCCCGTGCTTCGCGCTGTTGTAGCCCGCCTTCCCGGCGAACCCGACGAGACCGTTGATGGACGCCACGTTGATGATGCGCCCCGAGCGCTGCTTCTTCATGGTCGGGAACACGTGCTTGATCCCGACGAACGGGGCGACCAGCATCACCCGGACGAGCAGCTCGAACTTCTCCGTCGGAAACTCTTCGATGAGCGACGACGTGCTGGAGGCCGGCGTTGTTGACGAGGATGTCGATCCGTCCGTGCTCGGCGACGATGGCCTCGATGGTCGCGGAAAGCTGCGCCTCGCTCGTCACATCGCAGGCGGCGGCGCGGACGGAGAGCCCCTGCGACGAGAGGGCCGCCGCCGCGCGCGCGGCAGCCGCGCCGTCGAGGTCGGCGACCGTCACCCGCGCCCCCTCGCGCGCGAGCTGCTCCGCGATTCGCGCCCGATGCCGCTCGCGGCGCCCGGTCACGAGCGCGACGCGATCCTGGACGACCCCGGTCATGGCTTCACCCCGATGAAGGAGCGCTGCACGACGGCGCGGATCTCGCCCACGATGCCGCGCCGGAAGGCGAGGACGGTCACGACGAACACCGCACCGGTGATGACCGTGACCCACGAGCCCACGTTCGCAAGGTAGTTCTCGAGCGTGATGACGAGGAGCGCGCCGACGGACGGGCCCATCACCGTCCCCATGCCGCCGAGGAGCGTCATCAGGACGACCTCGCCCGACCGGTGCCAGTGGACGTCGCGACAGCGAGGCGAACTGGAGCACGACCACCTTGAGCGAACCGGCGAGCCCGGCAGAGGCCGGCCGAGAGGACGAACGCGAGCAGCTTGTAGCGCTGCGACGTCGTAGCCGAGGGACAGCGCGCGCGGCTCGTTCTCCCGGATGGCCCGGAGCACCTGCCCGAAGGGCGAGTGGATGGCGCGGTGGATCAGCGAGAACGCCGCCGAGGAACGCGGCGAACACGAAGTAGTACATCGTCACCGGGCGGTCGAGCGGCACGAGGCCGAGCGCCTTGCCGCGCGGGATCCCCTGCAGGCCGTCCTCGCCGCCCGTCCACGGCATCTGGACGATCGAGGAAGTAGACGAGCTGGGCGAAGCCCGAGCGTGATCATCGCGAAGTAGATGCCGGAGCGCCGGATGGCGAGGCTGCCGAAGACGAGCCCGAGGAGCGTGGCGACCGCGATGCCGGCGAGGATGCCGAGCTCGGTCGGCGAGCCCCCAGGTCTTCGCCGCCAGACCCGGTGACGTACGCGGCCGAGCCGAGGAACGCGGCGTGGCCGAAGGAGAGGAGCCCGGTGTAGCCGAGGAGGAGGTTGAAGGCGCTCGCGAAGAGCGCGAGGCAGAGCACGTTCATCGCGAAGACGGGGTAGACCACGAACGGCGCGGCGATGCCGACGGCGAAGCAGCGTCGCCCACGCCCGACGACGGTCTGGCGCATCCAGGCCCGGCTCACTTCTGCCTCCCGAAGAGCCCCGCCGGCCGGACGAGCAGCACGATCGCCATCACGCACGAAGACCACCACGCTCGAGGCCTCCGGGTAGAGGAACTTGGTGAGCCCCTCGACGAGGCCGACGCCGAGGCCGGTGACGATCGATCCCGCGATCGAGCCCATCCCGCCGATGACCACCACCGCGAAGACCACGATGATGAGCGAGCTGCCCATGAGCGGCGTCACCTGGTAGATCGGCGCGGCCATCACGCCCGCGAACGCCGCGAGCGCGACGCCGAAGCCGTAGGTGAGCGTGAACATGAGCGGCACGTTCACGCCGAACGCCTGGAGCAGCTTCGGGTTCTCGGTGCCCGCGCGCAGGTACGCGCCGAGCTGGGTCTTCTCGATGACGAACCAGCGACCGGTGCAGACGACCAGACGACACCACGACGACCCAGCCCGGTAGATGCGGCAGGTACATGAACCCCAGGTTCACTCCGCCCCGCAGCGGCTCGGGCACCGGATACGAGCTACCCCGAGTTGCCGTACGCGTGGTGGAAGAGCCCCTCGACGACGAGCGTCAGGCCGAAGGTGAGGAGCAGGCCGTAGAGGTTGTCGAGCCCGTAGCAGGCGGCGGAGCAGCAAGCCGCTCGACGACCGACGCCGACGAGCCCGATCGCGAGCGGGCGCGAGCAGGAGCGCCCACCAGTACCCGATGCCCGAGGTACGTCACCGCCATCCAGGCGGCGAAGGCGCCCATCATGTACTGCGCGCCGTGCGCGAAGTTCACGACGTTCGAGCAGCCCGAAGATGATGGCGAGCCCGAGCGACAGGAGCGCGTAGAACGAGCCGTTGATGAGGCCGATGAGGAGCTGTCCGAAGAGCGCCTGGATCATCCGAACGCTACTTCTTCACGAGCGGGCAGGCCTGCTGCTCGACCGTGGGGAACGCCTCGTCGGCCGGGATCGTCTTCACGATCTTGTAGTAGTCCCACGGCGTACTTCGACTCGCTCGGGCGTCTTCACGCTGCACGAGGTACATGTCGTGCCGGTGCAGGCCGTCGGGCCCGATGCGGCCGTTCTTCGCGAAGAAGTCGTTCACCGGCGTCGCCTTCATCTTCGCCATCACCGCGTCGGCGTCGTCGGTCCCGGCCGCCTTCACCGCCTTCAGGTAGTGGGTCACCGCCGAGTAGACGCCCGCGTGGACCATGGTCGGCATCTTCTTGTGCTTCTCGAAGAAGCGCTTCGACCACTTGCGGGTGTCGTCGTTCAGGTCCCAGTAGAACGACGTCGTGAGGTACATGCCCTTCGCGGTGTCGAGCCCGAGGCTGTGGATGTCGGAGATGAAGACGAGGAGGCCGGCGAGGCTCTGCTTCGGGGTGATGCCGAACTCGTTCGCCTGCTTGATGGCAGTTCACGGTGTCGGCGCCGGCGTTCGCGAGCCCGATGATCTTCGCGCCCGAGGCCTGGGCCTGGAGGAGGTAGCACGAGAAGTCGGTGGTGCCGGGGGACGGATGCCGCGCCGCGCCGAGCACCTTGCCGCCGGCGGCCTTCACGACCTTCGCTCGTGTCCTCCTCGAGCGACTTGCCGAAGACGTAGTCGGCGGTGACGAAGAACCAGCTGTCGCCGCCCTGCCGGACGACCTCGCGGCCGGTGCCGTTCGCGAGCGCCCAGTTGTTGTAGGTGTAGTGGACGTTGTAGGCGGTGCACTTCTCGCCGGTGAAGGCGGTGGTGCGCCGGGCCCGGAGAGGAGCGTGATGCGCTTCTTCTCCGCCGCGACCGGCATCACCGCGCCGGCCGTGGACGACGAGACGAGGTCGGCGATCACGTCCACCTTCTCCTCGTCGAACCACTTGCGGCGCGGTGTTCGAGGCGATGTCCGCCTTGTTCTGGTGGTCGCGCCGAGACGACCGGATGGGCTTGCCGAGCACCTTCCCGCCGAAGTCCTCGACCGCCATCTTCGCGGCGAGGACCGATCCCGGGCCGGCGAGGTCGGAGTAGTAGCCGGTCATGTCGGTGAGGACGCCGATCTTCACGACGCCGTCGGACACCTTGTCGGCGGCGAGCGCCCCGGTGGCGACGAGCGCGACCAGGCAAGCGAATGACGAGCGAACGAACCTCTTCATGTGCGGTCCCTTTCTCTCCCGGCTAGACGCCGAGGAACCGTTGCAGCGACTCCATCCGACCGTCGAGATCCCGCCTCGAGATCGGTCCACGATCGCGGCCGCGCTCGACGAGGCAGGTGCCGGTCGGCGAGCGGCGCGACGAACCGGAAGTTCTGCTCGACGAGGATCGACCGTGAAGCCGCGCTCCTTCAGCGCGCGCACGACACGCCCGAGCGCCTGGACGATCACCGGGGCGAGCCCCTCGGTGATCTCGTCGAGCAGCAGGAGGCGCGCGCCGGTGCGGAGGATGCGCGCCATGGCGAGCATCTGCTGCTCGCCGCCCGAGAGCCGCGACGCCCGGGCTCTGTCCGCCGCTCCTTCAGGTTCGGGAACATCGCGTAGATCTCGTCGACCGACATGCCGCCCGAGCCGACCGTCGGCAGGATGGTGAGGTTCTCCTCGGCGGTGAGGCTCGCGAAGATGCCCGCGCTCCTCCGGGCAGTAGCCGATCCCGAGCAGCGGGCGATCCGGTGCGGGCGGCATCCCGATCGTCTCGCGCCCGTTCACCACGATGCGAGCCCGTGCGCCGACCGACGAGCCCGAGGATCGCCTTGAGCGTGGTGGTGCGCCCCGAGCCGTTCCGACCGAGGAGCGTCACCAGCTCGCCCGTCCCGACGTCGAAGTCGACGCCGTGGAGGATGTGCGACTCGCCGTAGAAGGCGTGGAGCGCCCGCGACCCGCAGGAACTCGGACGGCCCGGCGGCGACCGCCGCGGCGGCGGTCACGGCGACGCTCCGATGTAGGCCTCGAGCACGGCGGGATCGCGCGAGACCTCGTCGTAGCTCCCCTCGGCGAGCACGCTCCCGCGCGCCAGCACGGTCACCCGGTGGGCGAGGTCCTGCACCACCGAGAGGTTGTGCTCCACCATGAGCACGGTCCGCCCCTCCGCCACCCGCTTGATGAGCGCGACCACGCGGCCGACGTCCTCGTGCCCCATCCCCTGCGTGGGCTCGTCGAGGAGCATCACCTCCGGCTCGAGCGCGAGCGTCGTCGCGAGCTCGAGCGCGCGCTTGCGACCGTACGGCAGCTCGCACGGTGACGGTGTCGCGGTGCTCCTCGAGCCCGACCGCGGCGAGCAGCTCCTCGCGCGCGCGCGTCGAGGACGCGCAGAGCGTCCGCTCCGAGCGCCAGAAGTGGAACGAGGTGCCGAGCGGCCGCTGGAGCGCGACGCGCACGTTCTCGAGGGCGGTGAGCGCCGGGAAGACCGCGGAGATCTGGAACGAGCGCACCATCCCGCGGCGCGCCACGTCGGCGGCCGGGGCGTCGGGTGATGTCCTCGCCGCGGAGCCGGATGCTCGCCGCGGGTCACCGGCAGGAACCGGGTCAGCAGGTTGAAGACGGTGGTCTTGCCCGCGCCGTTCGGGCCGATGAGCGCGTGGATGCTGCCGCGCCGGACGCGGAGCGACACGCCGTTCACGGCCACGAACCCCGCGAACTGCTTCACGAGGTCGCGCGTCTCGAGGATCCACTCCCCGTTCATGCCCGCCTCCGGCGACCCCCGAAACATAAGCCGTTTGGGCGCCATCGGGGGAAGCGACGCACCGGTACGCCCCGCGTGGGGCCCGGACCAGCGGCGCGCAAACCGAGCTGGAGACGCGGTAAACCGACGGGGCGCCGCCGGATCCGCCGTCTGGCGGCACGGTGATCGCGCGGCGTTGGCCCCGTCAACCGCAGTCACCGATAGTAACTATCACCGGTGACGTTCCCGGCCGCGGGACGACACTCGACCGCTGAACCGGACACGTGAAGTCGGGTACGCTCCGTCCCACGACACAGCCCCGGTGACGGATTCGCCCCCCACCGGTGTTTCTTCTGGATGGGAGGGCGGGCGGTGGACGCCATCAGATGTTCGAGGGAAAATACGCGATCCGGGCGCTTCGCGTCTCCGCAGGCGTGGGTTACTCGTTCTGAGAATGGCCGTGAGCGCGCCGTGGCCGACGGCTACATCATCCCCAGCTGTAGCTTCGCGGCCTCGCTCATCCGCGACGGGTCCCAGGGTGGGTCGAAGACCAGCTCGACGTCCGCGTCCTTCACCCCCGGCACCGCGAGCACCTGCCGCCGCACGTCCTCGACGAGCACAGGGCCGATCCCGCACCCCGGCGCCGTGAGCGTCATCCGGACAGCGACCCGGTGGCCGCCCTCGACCTGCTCGGCGCCGACGAAGTAGACGAGCCCCAGCTCGACGATGCTCGCCGGGATCTCCGGATCGTAGACCTGGCGCAAGGCGTCCCAGACCTTCTCCTCGTCGAACGCCCCGGCGGCGGCCGCCGACCGCTCCGCCTCGAACTTCCGGGCCTCCTCGACGTACTCGGGACCGAGCGCGTCCGCGTCCTTCCGATCGACGCGGACGAGCCCTCCCGTCGCCGTCATCGCCGTGAACTGTCCCCCCAGCACCTGCTGGATCGACGAGCGGCGTGCCCTCTGGCAGCGTCGCGCGGAACCCGCTCGGCACCTGCATCACCTCGACGTCCCGGACCGTGCTCACCACCCCGCGCGCCATGGCTCACTCCGTGGAGATCGGCTCTCCCTTGCCGGCGAGCGCGGCGCGGAGCGCGTGCCAGGGCAGGCTCGCGCACTTCACGCGCGTTGGATACTCGTGGACGCCCCCGAACACCGCGAGCTTCCCGAGCGCCTCCTCCTCGCCGGCGCGGGGCCCCTCGGTGACGAGCCGGTGGAACTTCTCGAAGAGGCCGTCGATCTCCTCCGGCGTCCTCCCCTTCACCACCCCGGTCATCACCGACGCCGAGGCCTTCGAGATGGCACACCCCGACCCGTCGAAGCGGGCCTCCCGCACCTTCCCGTCCTCGAGCTTCGCCCAGACCGTGACCCGGTCTCCGCAGAGCGGGTTCAGCCCCTCTGCGCGGTGGGTGGCGCCCTCGAGCGGCCCGAAGTTCCGGGGCCGCTTCCCGTGGTCGAGGACCACTTCCTGGTACAGGTCCGTGAGATCAGACAAGGCCGTTCATCCTGAGCGTAGCGCGCGCCGCGCAGGCGCGCGCGGAGTCGAAGGACCGAAGTCGAAGGACCGACATCACCCGAACACCTCCCGCACGGCGCGGATCGCCTGGACGAGCGCGTCCACGTCGTCGCGCGTGTTGTAGAGCCCCACCGACGCCCGGGCCGTCGCGGCGACGCCGTACCGGCTCATGAGCGGCTGCGCGCAGTGGTGGCCCGCGCGGATCGCCACGCCGTGGCGGTCGAGCACGGTCGCGATGTCGTGCGGGTGGACGTCCCCGACGAGGAACGAGACCACCCCCGCCCGCACGCGGGGCGTCCCGACGAGCCGGACGTCGGGGACCTTGCGCAGCTCCTCGACCGCGTACGCGAGCAGGTCGCGCTCGTGCGCCGCGATGGCGGAAAGCCCGAGCGACTCGAGGTACGAGATCGCCGCGCCGAGCCCGACCGCCTCGGCGATGGCCGGCGTGCCGGCCTCGAACTTGTACGGCACCGCGTTGTAGACGGTCCGCTCGAAGGACACCGACAGGATCATGTCCCCACCGCCCTGCCATGGCGGCATCTCCTCGAGCAGCTCCCTGCGTCCCCACAGGACCCCGATGCCGGTCGGGCCGTACGCCTTGTGGCTGCTGAAGGCGTAGAAGTCCGCCCCTGAGGCGGCGACGTCGAAGCCGGAGTGCGGGAGCCCCTGTGCCCCGTCCACCAGGACCGGCACCCCCTTCGCGTGCGCGCGGTGCACGATCTCCGCGATCGGGTTCACCGTCCCGAGCGCGTTCGAGACCTGCGTCACGGCGAGGAGGCGGGTCCGCGGGCCGAGGAGCGCCTCGAGCGCGTCGAGGTCGAGGTCGCCCGCGTCGGTGATGGGCGCGACCTGGAGCTTCGCGCCCTTCTCGGAGCAGAGCATCTGCCAGGGCACGATGTTCGAGTGGTGCTCCATCGCAGTGACGAGGATCTCGTCGCCCGGACCGACCCGCTGCCGCCCGAAGCTCTGCGCGACGAGGTTCACCGCCTCGGTCGTGCCGCGGACGAAGATCACCTCGCGCGGATCGGGAGCGCCGATGAACCGCGCCACCGCGAGCCGCGCGTCCTCGAACGCCTTCGTGGCCCGCTCCGAGAGCAGGTGGACGCCCCGGTGGACGTTGGCGTTCTGCTCCTCGTAGTAGCGCGTCATCGCGTCGAGGACGGCGCGGGGCTTCTGGCTCGTCGCCGCGTTGTCGAGGTAGACGAGCGGCTTCCCGCGCACCTTCTGCCGCAGGATGGGGAAGTCCACCCGCGCTCGCACCGGGTCGAACCGCGCACCCCGCTCCGCCGGCCCGATCCGGCGCGTCGCCACGCTCGGCTCTCGTTCGCCCTTCGCCACCGTCATGCCGCCGCCTCCAATATCCTCGCGCCCGCCGGGAGGCGGGACGCCACGAGGTCTCTTGCCCGGGCGCGCAGCGCGGGAGCGCCCACGAGCGCGACCATCTCGCTCGCGAACCCCCAGATGAGCAGGCTGCGGGCCTCCGCCTCGGCGAGCCCGCGCGAGCGCAGGTAGAAGAGGGCCGTGGCGTCGAGCTGGCCGACCGTCCCGCCGTGACCGCACTTCACGTCGTCCGCGAAGATCTCGAGCTGCGGCTTCGCGTCGACGATCGCGTCGTCCGAGAGGAGCAGGTTCGAGCTCATCTGGTACGCGACCGTCTTCTGCGCGCCGGGGAGGACCCGGATCCGCCCGGAGAAGACGCCGCGCGACTTTCCGTCGAGGATCCCCTTGTAGCTCTCGGTCGTGGTGCAGCGCGGCGCCGCGTGCTCGACCCAGGAGAAGTTGTCCACGACCTGGTCGCCCCCGGCCATGGTGAGGCCGTTCGCGGCAACGCGGGCGCCCTCGCCGACGAGCCGGGCCCGGATCTCCGCCCGCGAGAGCCGCGCGCCGAGGCTGAAGGCGTGCGCAGACAGGCTCGATCCGGCGCCCTGCTCGGCCTGGAGCACCGAGACGTGGTACGCGGCTGCGCCCTCGAGCTGAACCCGCACGTGCTCGACGGTCGCGCCCGTGCCGAGGACGATCTCGGTCACCGCGTTGGTGAGGTACGGGACGCCGGCGCCGCCGACGAAGATCTCCTCGATGGTCGCGCAGGCCCCCTCGCCGGCGACGATGAGCGTGCGAGGGTGCGCCGCGGCGGGCGCGCTCACGTGGCTGAGGTGGACCACGGACACCGGGAGGTCCACCGTCGCGTTCGCAGGCAGGCGCAGGAAGGCGCCGTCCTCGAACAGCGCGGCGTTCGCTGCGACGAAGGCGTGTTCGTGGGGCCGGGCGAGCCGGCCGAGGTGCGGCCGGACGTCCCCGGGCGCGCGCCGCAGCGCCTCGGAGAGCGACGTGAGCAGCGTGCCCGGCGGCATCCCGGCCTCGGAGGAGAGGTCCGCGCGGAACCGGCCGTTCACGAACACCAGCCGCGCGCCCTCCGCCTCCGCGTGGCGCGCCAGCAGCGCTTCCGCGCCCGCCGCGCCTCGCGGCGGCGCGCGGCTGAGCTCGATCGCACCGAGCCCGGCGAGGTTCGTGAACCGCCAGTCCTCGTGGCGCGTCGTCGGCAGCCCGAGCGCCTGGAACCGGCCGAGGGCCACGCCGCGCGCCGCGGCGAGCCAGGCGGGCTCGCGCGGGGCGGGCGCGAAGGCGGCGACGAGGCTCTTCTCGGCGGCGTTCACGGTTCAAGCTCCCGCGGCGGCGGCCGCGACCTCGGGCTTCGCTCCGTCCACCCAGGCGTACCCGGTCCGTTCCAGCTCGTCGGCCAGCTCCGGCCCCCCGGAGCGGACGATCCGGCCGGCGGCCATGACGTGCACGTGGTCCACCGGCACGTACTCGAGGAGCCGCTTGTAGTGGGTGACGAGCAGGATCGCGCGGTCCGAGCGGCGGAGCGCGTTCACGCCGCGCGCCACGACGCGGAGCGCGTCGATGTCGAGCCCGGAGTCGATCTCGTCGAGGATGGCGAGGCGGGGCTCGAGCACCGCCATCTGGAAGACCTCGTTGCGCTTCTTCTCGCCGCCCGAGAAGCCCTCGTTGACGGCCCGGCTCCCGAACGCGGGATCGAGGTCGACGAGCCGCATCTTCTCCTTCGCGAGCGAGAGGAAGTCCATCGCGTCGAGCTCCTCCTCGCCGCGCCCCCGGCGGAGCGCGTTGAGCGCGGTCCGGAGGAAGTAGAGGTTCCCGACCCCGGGGATCTCGACCGGGTACTGGAAGCCGAGGAAGATGCCGGCGGCCGCCCGCGCCTCCGGGGCGAGGGCGAGCAGGTCCTTCCCGGCGTAGGTCACGGTCCCGCCGCTCACCGCGAACGCCTCGCGCCCGGCGAGGACGCCGGCGAGCGTGGACTTCCCCGAGCCGTTCGGCCCCATGATGGCGTGCACATCGCCCGGGCAGATCTCGAGGTCCACGCCCTTCAGGATCTCGCCGTCGCCGCCCGAGGCGATCCGGGCGCGAAGTCCGTGGACGTGCAGCAGCGCGCCGTCCCTGCAGCCGTTCCTGCCGTTCTTCATCCGACGCTCCCCTCCAGGCTCATCCCGATTGCGCTTCTGGGCGGCATTCGAAAGGCTCCGAAGCTCCACGGCATGGTCAGCCGACACTCCCTTCGAGTGACATGCCGAGGAGCTTCTGCGCCTCGACGGCAAACTCCATCGGCAGCTCCTTCAGCACCTGCTTCGCGAACCCGTTCACGATCATCGAGACCGCGTCCTCCTCCGACATGCCGCGCTGCCGGCAGTAGAAGAGCTGGTCCTCGCTGATCTTCGAGGTGGTCGCCTCGTGCTCGACCTTCGCGGTAGGGATTGCGGACCTCGATGTACGGGAACGTGTGGGCGCCGCAGCGATCGCCGATGAGGAGCGAGTCGCACTGCGAGTAGTTGCGGCCCCCCTGCGCGCCCTTCAGCATCTTCACCAGCCCGCGGTAGGTGTTCTGCCCGTGGCCGGCGCTGATCCCCTTCGAGATGATGGTCGAGCGGGTGTTCCGGCCGATGTGGATCATCTTCGTGCCGGTGTCGGCCTGCTGGCGGTGGTTCGTGAGCGCGACCGAGTAGAACTCGCCCACCGACTCGTCGCCCTGGAGGATGCAGGACGGGTACTTCCAGGTGATGGCCGAGCCGGTCTCGACCTGGGTCCAGCTGATCTTCGCCTTGCGCATCGCCTTCCCGCGCTTGGTGACGAAGTTGTAGATGCCGCCCTCGCCCCTCGGCGTCGCCCGGGTACCAGTTCTGGACGGTCGAGTACTTGATCTGCGCGCCGTCGAGCGCGACCAGCTCGACCACCGCGGCGTGGAGCTGGTTCTCGTCGCGCATCGGCGCGGTGCAGCCCTCGAGGTAGGAGACGTACGCGCCCTCGTCGGCGACGATGAGGGTCCGCTCGAACTGACCGGTGTCCTTCGCGTTGATGCGGAAGTAGGTGGAGAGCTCCATCGGGCAGCGGACGCCCTTCGGCACGTAGACGAACGAGCCGTCGGAGAAGACCGCGCTGTTCAGCGTCGCGAAGTAGTTGTCGGTGTACGGCACGACCGAGCCGAGCCACTTCTCCACGAGGTCCGGGTGCTCGCGCACCGCCTCCGAGAACGAGCAGAAGACGATGCCGAGGTCGCCGAGCTTCTTCTTGTAGGTGGTCGCCACCGAGACAGAGTCGAAGACCGCGTCCACGGCCACGCCGGCGAGCCGCATCTGCTCCTCGAGCGGGATGCCCAGCTTCTGGAACGCGCTCCGGAGCTCCGGGTCCACCTCGTCCATCGAGCCGAGCGGCTTCTGCTGCTTCGGCGCCGAGTAGTAGACGATGTCCTGGTAGTCGATCTCGGGGTAGCGGACGTTCGGCCAGGTCGGCTCCTGCATCGTGAGCCAGTGCCGGTACGCCTTGAGCCGCCAATCGAGCATGAAGCGCGGCTCGCCCTTCTTCTCCGAGATGAGGCGGATGATGTCCTCGGACAGGCCCTTCGGGACCCGGTCCTCCTCGATCTCGGTGACGAAGCCGTACCGGTACTTCTGGTCCGCCAGCTCCTTGAACTGCTGCGCCGTGCTCATGAGGCCTGGACTCCGATCCGGACGGGCGCCGGCTCCTCGCCGGCGCGGAAGGGGGCGATGGAGGAGAGCGCGAGGCCGCGCAGCGCGGTCTCGATCGCGCGCGACACCGGATCCCAGCTCGCCTTCGCGAGGCAGGTGTCCTCGATGCCGCAGTCGATCTTTCCGGGCTTCGCGCACTCGGTGAGCGCGATGCGGCCCCTCGAGCGCCTCGACGATCTCCGCGATCGAGATGTCCTCTGGCGGACGGGCGAGCCCGTACCCGCCGTTCCGACCGCGGTGCGAGACGACGAGCCCCGCCTTGGAGAGCTCCTTCGCGAGCTTCGAGACGGTCGGGAGCGGGACGCGCGAGCGGCTCGCGAGCTCGTGAGCGGTGAGCGTCCCCGGCGTGCGCGCGAGGTGGGCGAGCAGCAGGATCGCGTAGTCGGTCAGCTTGGACATGCGGATCATCGCGGCGTCTCCACGGGACCTCGCCACGCGTGGCCCTCATCTGAGAGCCATCGTAGACCGGAAAGGTCCAGTTACTTGTGATGTAACCCTGCCGCGGCGGATTTCATGCCGAAACCCGTTCGGGAGCGCACCCGTTTGGGGTTCAGGCGCCGGTGCCGCGATGGAGGGGGCCGTCGAGCGTCCGGCCATCCACGTCCACGTACAGATGGTCCGCGACGATCGTGACCGCCGCCCGGATCCGCCGTTGCTCGCTTTCGGCGAGCGCAGCCAGCGAGCGGAGGGTCCAGTGCGGCGAGATCAGCGGACGCGGCGCGGGCGAGTCGCCGCTCCCTGGCTTCGGCGAGGAACGCGCCGAGCCTGCGCGGCGCGTCGAAGAGGACCGCCACCTCGGCCCCGGCGTTCTGGTTCACGTCGCGCTCGACGCGCGCCGGCTCGGGCTTCCCGACCCGCACGATGAGCGACGCGCGCCCGTCCGGCAGGCTGGCGCGCAGGTCCGGCGCGTCGGGCTCGCACAGGCCCGGTCCGAAGGCGATGCCCTCCCGCCACTTCCACGCGAACGCGATGATGCGGAGCCAGAGCCGGTCCATCGTCTCGGAGGGATGCCGCGCGAGCTTCACGCTGACGTCGCCGTCCACGCCCCGATCCGCGTGCGAGAACCGGAGGTCGAGGTGGTGGAGGACGGAAGGGAGCGCCATGTGGACGACTCATGCCGCAGAACGGCGAAGTTCGCCAGGGTGACGCCCCCGTCCCGGCGGCGAGCACGAGCGCACGTGAAGACGCCAAGGCGATCTTCGCCCCAGACGAGGGACGTCGGGTTGACAGCGAGTCCGCGCGCCCTTCGATCACGCACAGCGGCGTGCGGCGCTGGCTTGCTTGGTCGAACAAGGGGCGCCTTCCTGGGGTGGCATACGCCTCGGGGAGCGCGGTAGATCTCAGGCGCGTAACGAGCTGGAGCAGACCCGTGACGCGCGTCGAGGACGAGGACGATCTCCGGTACAAGCAAGCCTACTTGAGCATCGCCGATCACACCTACGAGTTCATCGGGCTGCTCGCTCCGGATGGCACCCTGCTGGAGGCGAACCGGAGCGCGCTCGAGTTCGCCGGGATCAAACGCGAGGAGGTGGTGGGCCGGCCGTTCTGGGACACGGCCTGGTGGCGCGGCTACCCGGAGCTCCAGGAGCGGCTGAAGAACGCCATCGCCGAAGCGGCGCAGGGACGGTTTTCGCGGTTCGAGGCGCTCCATCGTGCATCGGACGGCCGCGTGGCGACCATCGACTTCTCGGTGAGGCCAGTCACGGACGAGAGCGGTCGGGTGGTCCTGATCGTTCCCGAGGGTCGGGACATCACGGAGCGTAAGCGCGCCGAGAACCGCCAGCAGTTCCTGGCCGAGGCGGGAGGTCTGCTGGCGACGATCGGCGCCGAACACGACCTGCTCTCGAAGATCGCGAAGCTCGCCGTGAGCTTCGTGGCCGACTGTTGCATCGTCGACGTCGTCGAGGATGAAGGCGTGCGGCGGCTGGAGGTGGCGCACGCTGCGGCCGACAGGCCCTGGTTCGCGGACGTCCTCGCGCGGATCCCGCTCGACCAGACGCGTCCCCACCTCGTCTGGTCCGTGCTCGAGACGAGGAAGCCGGTCCTGATGAGCGACGTCCCGCCCGGCTTCATGGAGTCCGTCGTGCAGAGCGAAGAGCACCTTCGCGCGCTCGTGGCTTTGGAGCTCCGGTCGCTCATGGCGGTCCCGCTCCTCGTCCTGGGGCGGATCCTCGGAGTCCTCCTCTTCATCTCGTCCCGCGCCGACCGCCGATACGAGGCGGAGGACCTCCGGGTCGCGCTGGAGCTCGCGCAACGGGTTGCGCTCGCGGTCGAGAACGCGAGGCTCTACCGGACGGCTCAGGAAGCCATCGAAGGGCGCGAGGAGGTGCTCCGCGTCGTGGCGCACGATCTTCGAACGCCGCTGAGCACGGCCCTCATGGCGGCGACCGGGATCCTGCGGATCTGCAGGGACGAGAACGACGCGGGAAAGGCCGCGCACAAGCTCGCTGCGACAATCGGCCGTTCGCTCGACCGAGCGAGCCGCCTCATCCAGGACCTGCTCGACGTCGCGCGGATGGAGCGGGGCGGGTTCGCCGTGGAGCGTACGGCCCTCGCTCCGGGCGAGATCCTGATGGAGGCGGCGGAGATGTTCGCCTCGCCGGCTTCGGATCGGTCGCTGGCGCTCGAGACGAAGGTCCCGGAGGAGCTTCCGCCCGTCTTCGCGGACCGGGAGAGGATCCTCCAGATCCTCTCGAACCTCGTCGACAACGCGGTCAAGTTCACGCCGCCCGGAGGCCGCGTCCGCATCGAGGCGGACCGGCGGAACGACGAGGTCTGCTTCTCGGTCTCCGACACGGGCCCGGGCATCCTGCACGAGCATCTCCCGCGCGTGTTCGATCGCTTCTGGCAGGCGCGGCAAGCGGACCGGCGGGGCACCGGCCTGGGCCTCCCCATCGCCAAGCGGCTCGTGGAGGCCCACGGCGGGCGGATCTGGGCCGAGAGCACGCCTGGCCGAGGGAGCACGTTCCGCTTCACCGTGCCCATCGCGCCCGCGGCGGACTCGCCGGCGGCGAGCGAGCGGACGAGCGAGTCCGATCCGGCGGCGACGTGATGCAACCCCGGCGCGCCGCGCAGGCGGGGCGCACGCGGAAGCCGACCTCATGGATCCAAGTCTGCGACGTCATCCGGTTCAGCCCGGCGAGCCTCATCGAACGGTTCCGGAAGGCGGGATTGGTCGTGACCGCCCCTGGATGACAGCCCGCCGGCACCGACGTTGACTTCGAGCGCGTCTACTGAGCGCGGGGCATCGACTTGGGCGCGAGCCTGTCACCGAACCCGAGGAACAGCGCCAGTCCATCTTCGACAGCGCCGAGCTCGTCTGGAGCAAGCTGGCCGAAGACGCGTCGCACCCGCCGCTTGTCGACGGAGCGCAGGTGGTCGATGAGGGCGTACGACATCTTGGTCAGCCCGCTGTCTCCTGGGCCCAGCGGAGGGTACAGGGCGCCATCACCGGGAGTTCCTGTCACCGGGACGACGCAGAGCAGGGGGAACCGCTGGTCGGCGACCACCTCGGAGTCGCTGACCACGACGCAGGGCCGCACCCCACGCTGCTCGTGCCCGATGGTGGGATCGAGATCGAGGAGAACGACGGTGCCGCGGTCGAGCCTCACTTGCTGGCCTCCATCCAGCCCTCGCCAGGGACCCAGCGAACGGGAATCCCAGCCTTCATGTCCACGAGGTCGGCGGCGTCCTCTTCGGGCAAGCCGCTCGCCCACTCGCCGAACCCTGCCTCGGCGAGCTGCTCGCTCTCGGGATGAGGGCTGCGAAGCGAGCGCTGGAGATCCTGGCGACGGCGCCGCTGCAACTCGTGGCGGACCGCATCGAGAACGAACTTGCTCCTGTTCTTCTCGAGCCGGTCGATGCTGCGAACGACCTCGGCCGGGAGGGTCACAGTGACGCGTTCGCTGGTGGGCATGGCCTCGACCTCGGTATGATCATACAATAATGCATACGAATCTGTTGTGCAATCTGCCTGGCAGTGAATGTCGCCAGCAAGATCAGAGCACTCTCCGAGACAGCACGCGCTCGCGACCGCTTGACGCGAGCGCGTCGAGACGTCGGCCGACGCCACCTCGTCAGCGCGTCCGGCGCGCTCTTCCGTGGGCACCCGCTCCCGAAGAGCGACGCGTGGGGCGTCGGTTCCGCTGCCTGGGCGCGCCCCCGAGGACGAGCTCCTCCCCGGTGCAGCGATCGCACGCATCGCCGCACGCGTCGATCCGCTCGCCGAAGTGCGCCACGAGCGCGGCGTGCCGGCAGCCCTGCGCCTCGGCGAGCCGGAACACGGCCCGGGCCTGCTGCCGCTGCAGCGCCGCCGACGCGCGGCGTCGCGCCTCGACGAGGAGCCGGTCCTACGCCGATGACGTCGGCCCACGAGTAGAAGAGGACGCAGGTGCTCGGGCTTGCCGTCGCGGCCGGCGCGCCCGATCTCCTGGTAGTAGCCCTCGACCGAGCGCGGCATGTCGCGGTGGATGACGAAGCGGATGTCGGGCTTGTCGATGCCCATGCCGAAGGCGACCGTCGCGACCACCACGTCGATCGCCCCCGCCTGGAAGGCGTCCTGGACGCGCGTACGCGTCTCCGCGTCGAGGCCGGCGTGGTACGCCACCGCGCGCACGCCGTGGCGGCGCAGGCTCGTCCGCGGTCTCCTCCGACCGATCGGCGCGAGAGCGCGTAGACGATGCCGCTCTCGCCCGCGGCGCGCGCGGACGAAGCCGCAGGATCGCGTCGCCGCACGCGCGGTCCCTCGCCCTTCTTCACCGCGTGGAGCTGCAGGTTCGGGCGGAAGAACGAGCCGCGGCACGAGGAGCGGCTCGCGCATGCCGAGCTGCTCGGCGATGTCGCGCGTCACCTCGGCGGTCGCGGTGGCGGTGAGCGCCAGCACCGGCGCGCCGAAGCGCGCGTGCAGCCCGGCCAGGTTCCGGTAGGCGGGGCGGAAGTCGTGCCCCCAGTGGCTGATGCAGTGGGCCTCGTCCACCGCGATGAGCGAGAGCGGGACGCCCTCGAGCGCGCTGCCCACCGACGCCTCGAGCCCCTCCGGCGCGGCGTAGACGAGCTCGAGCTCGCCGCGGCGCAGCGCGCCGGACGCGCTCGCGGCGCTCCTCGGCGTCGAGCGTCGAGTTGAGGAAGGTGGCGCGGAGCCCCACCCGCTCCATCGCGTCCACCTGGTCCTTCATGAGCGCGATGAGCGGCGAGACGACGAGCGTCGTCCCGCCCAGGATGCGCGCCGGGATCTGGTAGGTGAGCGACTTGCCCGCGCCGGTCGGCATGACCCCGATGCAGTCGCGCCCGCCGAGCACCGCCGCCACGATCTCGCGCTGGCCGGGGCGGAACGCGGCGTGGCCGAACACCGCGCGGAGCACGGCCTCCGGCTCGGCGCCGGGCGCGCGCGGCGCACCGGCCGCCGCCCGGGCGACGGCGCGGAGCCGCTGCAGCAGCTCCGGCGCGAACAGCGCGGGGGCCTCGCGCCAGCGCCGGCGCAACGTCTCGAGCCGCGCTGCGAGGGTGCGCCGCGCACCGGAGTCACCGGGAGCGTCTCCGGCGGCGGCCTCGAGCGCCTCGACCTCCTGCTCGACGGCGACGCGCGCGGCGCGGGTGGGGACGTCGGGCGGCACGGGCCGGGCAGTCTACCATCGCGGCGGGGGACACTCGGTCCCCCTCTGCCTTCGGCAGGGGGACCTCGTGACCCCCCGAACCCCCCCCTCGCTCCGGGGCAGCCTCATCCGGCTGCCCCTGCGCTCGCCTCCGACCGGCTCGCGCGGCGCTGGCCCCGGAAAGAGAAACGGGTGCGGCCGGCGAGGACCGCACCCGTGGATGGCTGCGCGAGCGCGCGGCTACTTGGAGAGCTTCGCGTCCTCGACGATCACGGGGTACGAGTACCCGGCGCCGAAGTCCTTCCCGACGCGGACCGTGCCCTTCACGACGACGACGTCGCCGACGGTGGCCTTCTCGGCGGTCGTGATGGTGAGGTCGTTGTCCTTGCCCGCGGTGCCCGAGCCATCCCGGATGTGGATCCAGTTCCGGCCCATGATGCCCTCGTTGTACTTCACGACCTTGCCGCGGATCGTGACCGGCTTCTCCTTCAGCTGGCCGCGCTGCGCGTACACCTCGGCGATCGTGCGGCCGTCGGTGCCCGTCGCCTTCGGCACCTTCACGCTGCCGACGTCGCTCGGGCCGGCCGCGGCCGCGGCGTGCTGCGCGGCCATTCCGGGAGGAGGTCCGCCGGGAGGAGGAGCGCCCGCCATTCCTGGAGGAGGACCGCCCGCCATGCCGGGAGGCGGGCCGCCTGCCATGGGAGCGCCGGCCTGCGCGGCGGGTCCCGCTTCTCCCCCGAGCGTCCCGAAATAGATGACCGGGAACTTCCGCTTGAGCGTCTTCGACTCGAACTCGGTCATCGGCATCGCGCCGCCGATCACGACCTCGGCACCCTTCGGCGCGTCGACCTTCGGGACCGCCGCCCAGGTCTCGCCCTGCGCGGTCTCGAGCCGCAGGTAGCTGTACGGCGGAGCGTCGAGCCGCTCGAGCACCTTGCCCTTGATCGTCGTGGAGGGGATCTGCGGAGCGCCCGGCGCTGCGACGGCCTGCGACTGGGGCGCGGGCTCCTTCTTCTTGCATCCCGCGGCGGCGAGCGCGACGAGCAGGACGGCGGACAGACGACGCATGTCTTCGTACCTCCGGTGATGATGACGAGAGCTCCCCGGTTCCGGGGGGGCAGTAATCTACCCCAAACCGGTCCAGGTCGATAGCCGAACACTCCACGCTTTCAGCGTGTTCCCGGGCTGCGACCCTCGCCGCCTGCGGCAATCCGCCGCTCCCTGCCCGATGCGCGGCGGTCACCCGATGCGCTCCCGGAACCGCCGCGTCGCCGCGACGAGGATCCCTCCGCCCAGGAGCGCAAGGGCGAGGAGCTGCGGCCAGAGGTCGGCGAACCCGCCGCCGCGGAGCAGCACCGTGCGCATCACCTCCGCGTAGTAGCGCACCGGGTTCACCCACGTGATCGCCTGGAGCCAGCCGGGCATTGCCCGGATCGGCGTCATGACGCCCGAGAGCAGGATGGCGGGCAGCACGAACAGGAACCCGCCCAGGAACGACTGCTGCTGGCTGGTGGAGAGCGTCGAGATGAGGAGCCCGACCCCCAGCGTCGTCATGAGGTAGAGCAGGGTCCCGACCAGCACGACGGCGAGCGGACCCCGGAGCGGCACGTCGAAGATCCAGGTGCCGACGGCGAGCAGGAGCGCGACGTCGACCAGCCCGATCACGACGAACGGCCCCATCTTCCCGACGAGCAGCAGGATGGGACGGATCGGGGTCACGAGCACCTGCTCGAGCGTCCCCATCTCCCGCTCGCGCGAGAGCCCCATCGCCGTGACGATCGTGGTGACGATGAGGAGGAGCAGCGCCGCGATGCCCGGCACCATGAATGGAGGGGTCTTCAGCCCTGGATTGAAGGCGATGCGTGGCACCACCTCGATCTGCGCGGGGGCGGGGATCCCGCGGGGGGCGAGCCGCTCACGCGCCATCGCCTCGCCCAGATCCCCGAAGTAGCGCGAGACGGCGCCGCCCGCGACCGTGGCGCGGTTCGGGTCGGTGCCATCGAGCACGACCTGCACCTCGGTGGATCTCTCCGCGGCGAGGTCCGCCGCGAGGCCGCGGGGGAGGATCACCGCCGCGGCGGCGTCGCCGGCGTCGAGGTCGCGCTCGGCCTCCGCCGGCGAGCGGGACGCCCCAGCGCGCAGGAGCGTGCCGTCTGCGAGGAGGCGCCGCGCGTGGCCCCGGCTCTCCGCGGTCCCGTCGCGGTCCACGACCAGCGTCGGCACGCGATCGACCTCGAAGTCCACCGCGAACCCGAAGACCACCGTCTGCAGGAGCGGCGCGACGATGAGCATGAACATGATGCGGCGGTCGCGGACCGTCTGGCGGACCTCCTTGCGAAAGACGGCCGCGAGCTGGACTCGGGCGGAGGGGCGCGAGGCCGTCGTCATCATGGCGCCAGGTGTCGCCATCAAGCGAGCCTCCGCTGGAAGCGCGCGGTCGCGAGCGCGATGATCAGGATCGCGAACGCGACCTGCGCGACGAGGTCCGGCCAGAGGACGGCGAACCCGTTTCCCTTGAGGAGGATGCCGCGCAGCGCGTGCACGAGGTAGCGGGCGGGCACGACACGCGAGAGGAGCTGGAGCGGCAGGGGCATGTTCTCGAGGGGGAAGACCATGCCCGAGAGGAGCATCGAGGGCAGGAGCGCCGAGAGCGCTCCGGCCTGCGTCGCGACGAGCTGATTCTTCGCGAGCACCGAGATGAGGAGCCCCTGGCCGAGCATCCCGACGAGGAAGAAGAAGCCGATGGTGAAGAGGAGGAGCGCGCTCCCGCGAAGCGGCACGTCGAAGGCGAACGCGCCGAACGCGAGCACGAGCTGCAGCTCGATCATCCCGAGCACCAGGTACGGCAGGAGCTTCCCGAGCACGATCTCCAGCCGGCCGACGGGGGAGGCGAAGAGCTGCTCCATCGAGCCGCGCTCCCACTCGCCGGCGACGGTGAGGGCGGTGAGCAGGACGGCGCTGATGGCGAGGAGGTACGCGGCGAGCCCCGGGACCATGAACAGCGCGGACCGCCCGGTGGGGTTGTAGCGGGTCCAGAGCCGCACCTCGATCGGCGGGGATCGGTCGGCGAGGGCCGGCCCGGCGAGGCGACGCGTCTCGGAGCGAACGAGCGCGTCGACCTTCGCGAGGACCTGGTTCGCGACCACCGCGTCTGCGCCGTCCACCACGAGCTGGACCTTCGTCCGGCGCCCCTGGGCGACGTCCCGCCCGTACCCCTCGGGAATGTCGAGGACCGCCACCGCGGCGTCCTCGCGGAAGAGGCGCGGGCCGTCCTGCGGCGCGACCCGCGCGACCTCCTCGAGCTCGCGCGAGGCGACCACCGCGGAGACGAGCGCGCGCGACGCCTCGGTCCGGTCGAGATCGGCGACGGCGAGCGGAATGCGCTCGAGATCGAAGGAGACCCCGTACCCGAACAGGAACAGCATCAGCACGGGCATGACGAGCGCGAGGTAGAGCGTGCGGGGGTCGCGGCGGATGTGGAGCGTCTCCTTGCCCGCCATCGCGCCGATGCGGACGAGCGATCGCGCGAGGACCCCCTTCACGCGACCTCCTCGCGACGGCCGCCGCGCTCGACGACGGCGAGGAAGACGTCCTCGAGCGACGGCGCGGCCTCGTCCACCCGCACCTCGCGCGCCCCCGCCTCGCGGAGCGCCTCCGCGACCTGGACCGCGGTCCACCGGCGCGGGTCGACGCGCAGGTGGAGCCCGGCGCCGAACGGCGCCACGTTGCGGATGCCCTCGCGCGCGCCGAGCGCCGCGGCGGCGCCACCGAGCTCGACGCCGCGGGCGACGAGGACGCGATCGGGCACCCAGGCCCGCTTGAGCGCCGCGGGCGTGTCGAGGGCGACGAGGCGTCCGTCCACCATCAGCCCGATGCGTCGGCAGTTCGCGGCCTCGTCGAGGGTGTGCGTCGTCACGAACACGGTCGTGCCTCCCGCGGCCAGCTCGCGGATGAGCCGCCAGAAGCTCCGCCGCGCGACCGGGTCCACGCCCGCGGTGGGCTCGTCGAGGAACACGATCGAAGGGCGGTGCAGGATGGCGCAGGCGAGCGCGAGCCGCTGCCGGATCCCGCCCGGCAGCTCGCCCGTCGTCGCGCCTCCGAGCCCGGCGAGCCCGGTACGCTCCAGCACCTCCGCGGCGCGGGTACGGAGCGCGCCGCCCGAGAGCCCGTACGCCCCGCCGAAGAAGAGGAGGTTCTCCTCGACGGGGAGATCGAGGTACAGCGAGAACCGCTGCGACATGTAGCCGATGGAGGACTTGACTGCGCGCGGATCGGCGCCGACGTCGTGCCCGGCGACCTCGGCCCGGCCGCTCGTGGGCGCGAGCAGGCCGGTGAGCATCCGGATGGTGGTCGACTTCCCCGCCCCGTTCGCGCCGAGGTATCCGAAGATCTCCCCGCGCTCGACCTCGAAGCTCACCCCGTCCACCGCGGTGAACGTCCCGAAGCGGCGGGTCAGGCCGCGGGCCAGGATGGCGGGCCCGGTCATCCCGCCTCCCCAATCCGCTCCACGAATACCTCCTCGAAGCTGGCGTGGCCGCGCATGAGCGCGCTCGGCTCCCCCTCGAGCAGGAGCCGCCCGCGGTGGACGAGCCCGACGCGGTGGCAGCGCTCGGCCTCGTCCATGTAGGGCGTCGAGACGAGCACGGTCATGCCGCCGTGGACGAACTCGTGCAGGAGCGCCCACAGCTCGCGCCGCGACACCGGATCGACACCGTTCGTCGGCTCGTCCAGGAGGAGCACCTCCGGCTCGTGCAGGAGCGCGCAGGCCAGGGCGAGCTTCTTGTACATGCCCCCGGAGAGCGCGTCCGCGCGCCGGTCCACGAACGGTGCAAGGCGGGTGATGGCGAGGAGCCGATCGGCGCGTTCCCGGAACACCGGCCGCGCGAGGACGTACAGCCGCGCGAAGAAGCGGAGGTTCTCCGCCACGGTGAGGTCCCGGTACAGGCTGTACTGCTGAGGCATGAGCCCCACCCGCTCGCGGATCCGCGCGCCTCCGGGTCGTTCGCCGAGCACCCGCGCCTCGCCTCCGTCGAGCGTCACCAACCCCGCCAGCGCGCGGATCGCGGTGGTCTTCCCCGCGCCGTCCGGCCCGACCAGCCCGTACAGCTCGCCGCGCGCGACCTCGAACGACAGGCCGTCGAGCGCCGTCACCGCGCCGAAGCGCCGGACGAGGGCGCGCGCGGCGAGCGCGGACGGCGCGGCGGGACCGGGCACGCTCACCTCCCGGTACCGGGCAGCGTCACCTGCACGGGCATGCCGGCCCGGAGCTTCCCGTCCCGGTTCTGGACGGCGACCTCGATCGGGTAGACGAGCCGGTCGCGATCGGAGCGGGTCTGGATGTTCCTCGGAGTGAACTCGGCCTCGAGCGCGACCGTCCGGACCGTCGCCGCGAACTCCTCGCCCGGCCACGCGTCGGCGACGACGATCGCCCGCGCGCCGGGCTTCACCGCCCCGATCTCCGCGTTCGGCAGGTAGAACGTCGCCTTCACGTCCGAGAGATCCACGAGGCGCGCCAGGACCGCGCCGGGCGAGACCAGCTCCCCCGCCTCGTGCGGCAGCGTCGCGACCTCGGCGGCGCGCGGAGCGCGGACCTCGCACTCGCCGACGAGCAGCCGGGCGCGGACCACGGCCGCGTCGGCCGCGCGGACCTGCGCCCTCGCGGAGTCGGTCTGGGAGCCGAGCCCCGCCGCGCCTGCCCTCGTCTGGTCGATGCTCGACTCCGCCACGTCCGCGGGGAGGCCCGACAGCCTGCGCGCCTGCCGCTCCGCGGCGCCGCGCTGCGCCTCGAGCGCCACCGCCTGCGCCCTCGCCGCCGCGACCCGCGCTTCTGCCTCGGCGAGCTGCGCCTGCGGGTCGGCGCAGTCGAGGCGGACGAGGAGGTCGCCCTTCGCGACCCGCTGCCCCTTCCGGACCGGCAGGTCCACGATCCGCGCTCCGACGCGGGACGACAGGTCGACCGAGGTCCCCTCGATCTCGCCCGACCCGCCCGAGGGGGCGGCGAGCTCCTGCGCCTGCTTGCGGAGGCGCAGCGCGATGAGCGCGGCGAGGACCGCGACGAGGACGACGAGCACGAGGACGACGCGGCGCATCGGAGACGCTCCTGCCCCGCGACATGCGAGGCCGGGTACCGCTGGGGGCAAGCGGCGTGCCCGCCTCGCGGGTGCGGATCGGCTCGGTCTTTTCGTTCGGGGCCGGCGCGTGGCCGTAAGGAAAACCGACGGTCGTTCGGATTTCCTGACGCCTCTCCGCCCGGCGCCGGCGCGCCGCGCTGCGATCCTCGCGTGATCCCCGGACGCGGCGGCGGGCATCGGCCTTGCTGTGACCATGGGGCCGGCGCTCCGCGCGCCCGGAGGAGACATGCTGAGCTTCGGAGCTGCGCTGATCATCTACGCGGGCGCGGGCGCGGTCGCGGCCGCGGCGAGTCCGGCCGCGACGGCGACCGCGACCGTGGCCACGACCGAGACGTCGATCACGTTGGGGTCCACGTCGAGGTCGAGGTCGAGGTCCACGTCCACGACCGCGACCACGTCCACGACCACGACCGCGACCATCCCCGAGCTCTCGCTCGACGCGGCCCTCGCCGAGCTCGAGCGCCAGAACCTCACGCTGGTGCAGGCGCGGGCGCGCGCCGCCGAGTCGGCCTCGCTCGTCGGCCAGGCCCGCGCCGCTCTCCTCCCGAGCCTCACGGCCCAGGGAAGCTACGTGCGGAACAGCGACGAGTTCCGGCTCGGACCACTGACGTTCACCACCCCGGCCGGCCCGATGGTCATCGACCGGACCGTCCAGCCGCTCGAGACGTTCTCGGCCGCCGGCTCGGTCCGGGTGCCGCTCGTCGTACCGCAGGCCTGGTACGACGTCGCCGCCGCCCGGAGCGCCGCGCGCGCCGCGGAAGCCTCGGCGGACGCCGCCCGCCTGCAGATCCGGGCGGGCTTCGCGCAGGCCGCCCACGCGGCGGCGGCGGCGGACGAGGTGGTGCTCGCCTCCGCGCGCGCCGTCGACAGCGCCGCGGAGCTCGCCCGGAGCGCGGAGAGGCGCGTTCGCGCCGGCACGGCGGCGCCGCTCGACGTCCTCAAGGCGCAGACCGAGCGGGTGCGGCGCGAGAGCGATCTCGCCCGCGCCCGCGCCGATGCCGAGCGCGGCCGGCTCGCGCTCGGGATCCTGCTCGGCCGCGATGGGCCGGTGCACGTCGCGGTGCCAGAGGCGGCCGGCGCGGAGCCGCCGGGAAATGGGTCCGCGCTCCTCGACGAGGCCCTCGCGCGCCGCCCCGAGGTCGCCGCGCAGCAGGCGCAGGTGGACGCCGCGGAGGCGGCGGTGCGGTCCTCACAGGCGCGCCTCGCGCCGCAGCTCTCCGCGACCGGAAGCGCGTTCGCCCAGGACGTTCCGCTTCCGACGGGCAAGAAGGACGGCTGGCGCGCCACGGTCGACCTCACCTGGCCGATCTTCGACGGCGGGTTCCGCGAGGCGCGGCAGCGGCAG
The DNA here is from genome assembly GCA_963721145.1 of uncultured delta proteobacterium. Classification (GTDB taxonomy): domain Bacteria; phylum Myxococcota; class Myxococcia; order Myxococcales; family Anaeromyxobacteraceae; genus Anaeromyxobacter. The sequence goes on from CAVRIC010000003.1 coordinate 1,345,093, forward strand.
GCGGCGGCGCAGCGGTCCTCGGCGCGCGCGGCCGCCGAGGCGCAGCGGCTCGCGGTCGTCCAGGAGGTCGCCGACGGGATGCGCGACCTCGCCGTCGCGCGCGAGCGCCTCCGCCTCGCCGAGACCCAGGGCCGCCTCGCCGCGGACGCGGCGGCGTCGGCGCGGCGCAGCTTCGACGCGGGCGTCGCGTCCAGCCTCGACGTCATCGACGCAAACGATCGCCTGTACCAGGCGGACGTCGGGCTCGCCGACGCGAGGGCGCGCGTCGCGCAGGCGGCCATCGCGCTCGAGCGCGCGCTCGGGCAGGACGTCGGCTGATGGCGCCGCCATGAAGCGAAACGGTATGCGCGGCGATCTCCTCGGGCGTATGTTGGGGCACGACGAGGCGCCCCCCGTGCCGTCCCCGCCCGGCTACCGCCAGATCCAGCAGGAGGAGCTGTCCCGGCTCTTCGGCCGGATGGCCGGCGCGCGCCTGGTGGCGCTGCCGCCCATCTTCGGGATCGCGGTCTGGCTCGCCTGGGCCGAGCCGGCGCGCTGGCGGAGGCTCCTCATCGCCGCCCTCGTCACCGCGATGACGGCCTTCTTCGTCGCCGAGTGGAGCCGCTGGCGCCGCCACGGATTCACCCCGGGTTCCGTCCCGCGCAACCTCTCCGTCGCCATCTGCGGCGTCACGCTGGTCGCGTTCGCGACGGGAGGGCTCGCGAGCCCGTTCCTGTACGTCTGCGTCCCGCTCGGGGTGATCTCGGGGGTGTTCGTGCCCTGGCCCACGAGCGGCCTCCTCGTCCTCGTCCAGATCGCCGCCGCGTGGACGTTCGCGGCGCTCGGAGCCACCGGTGCGGTCCCGGACTTCAATCCGGCCGTGTTCGGAGGCGGCGCCACCACGCGCGTCACCGGCACGTCGCTCCTGATGCACGCCACGCTGCTCACGTTCGTCTACGCCTTCGCGGCGACGGCGGGGCGCGCGGTCCGCTGGTCCTTCGACCGGATGGTGCAGCGGAGCGCCGCGGCTCAGCAGGAGTCGCTTCGCGCCCACGCCGAGCGGGCCGAGGAGCTGACCGCGCTCTCCGGGGAGATCGCCCACGAGCTGAAGAACCCGCTCGCGAGCGTGAAGGGGCTCGCGGGCCTGCTCGCGCAGCACGTCCCGGACGGCAAGGGGGCGGAGCGGCTCGAGGTGCTGCGCCGCGAGGTGGACCGGATGCAGGCGATCCTCGACGAGTTCCTCAACTTCTCGCGCCCGCTCGTGCCGCTGGCGCTCGGAGACACCGACGTGGGCGCGCTCTGCCGCGAGGTGGCGGCGCTCCACGAGGGGATCGCCCGCGAGCGGGCGCTCGAGATCGCGGTCCGCGCCGGCGAGGTCCCGGTCCGCTGCGATCCGCGCAAGGTGAAGCAGGTGCTCATCAACCTGGTGCAGAACGCGCTCGACGCGCGCCCGCCGGGAGCGCGGTCGAGCTCGAGGCGGAGCGGGCGCTCCGGCGGCGGGGCGCGGCGTGCGGGTGCTCGACCGCGGGCGCGGGGCTCGACCCGGCCGTCGCCGGGGCGGCTCTTCTCGCCCGGCGTCACCACCAAGGCGGCGGGGTCCGGGCTCGGCCTCACCATCGCGCGCGCGCTCGCGCGCCAGCACGGCGGCGACGCTCGCGCTCGCGCCGCGCGCCCGGCGGCGGCACCGCCGCGGAGCTGACCCTGCCCGGCGCGCCGGCGGCTGCAGCGGAGGAGGCCGCGTGACCGCGCCCGGGTCCTGGTGGTCGACGACGACGCGGGCGTCCGCTACACGCTGCGCGAGATCCTCGAGTCGGAGGGGCTGCGAGGTGGACGAGGCGGCCGACGGCGCCGAGGCGCTCGCGCCGGTTCGAGGCGCACCCCGCCGCGCTGGTCATCACCGACCTGCGCATGCCGCGGCATCGACGGGATGGAGCTGCTCCGGCCGCGCTCGCGGCGCGCGCCCCGGCGCCACGCGTGGTCCTCATCACCGCCCACGGCTCCGAGCGCCAGGCCGTCGAGGCGATGAAGGCCGGCGCCTACGACTACTTCCGCAAGCCCTTCGAGACCGACGAGCTGCTCGCGGTGGTGCGGCGCGCCGCTCGAGGCGGTCCGGCTCGCGCACGAGAACGAGCGGCTCGCCGGCGAGCTCGCGCTCTCGCGGACCATGGTCTTCGCCTCCGAGCCGATGCGCCGGCTCGCCGTGCTGGTCGCGCGGGTCGCGCCGCGCGACGTGACGGTGCTCATCACCGGCGAGAGCGGCACCGGCAAGGAGCGGGTGGCCGAGGCGATCGTCGCGGCCTCGCCGCGCGGGCGGACCGGCCCTTCGTCCGCTTCAACTGCGCCGCGCTCACGCCCGAGCTGGCCGAGGCCGAGCTGTTCGGCCACGCCAGGGGCGCCTTCACCGGCGCGGTCGCGCGCGCGCCCCGGCCTCTTCGGCGAGGCCGACGGCGGCACGATCCTGCTCGACGAGGTGGGCGAGCTCGCGCCGGGCGCGCAGGCCAAGCTGCTGCGCGTGCTGCAGGAGGGCGAGGTGCGGCCCGGTCGGCGAGGAGCGGGTCGCGCAAGGTGGACGTGCGCGTGCTCGCCGCCACGCACCGCGACCTCGAGGAGGAGGTGCGGCGCGGGCCGCTTCCGCGAGGACCTCTTCTACCGGCTCAACGTGGTCCACCTCGCACGTCCCGCCGCTGCGCGAGCGGCCCGAGGACGTCCCGGTGCTGGCGCGCCACTTCCTCGCGCCGCTTCGCGGAGCGCTTCGGGGTCGCGCCGCTGCGCGCGCCGCGAGGCGCTGCTGCGACCGGCTCGCCGCCCACGCCTGGCCCGGCAACGTGCGCGAGCTGGAGAACGCGATGGAGAGCCTGGTCGCGCTCTCGCCCGCCGGAGGGGCTCGACCTGTCGCTGCTGCCGTCCGGGCGGCGGCGACGGCGGCGGAGCGCGGCGCCGCTGCTCGCTCAAGCAGCGGGTCGAGGCCTACGAGCGCGGGCTCGTCGTCGAGGCGCTGCGCGGCGACGCGCGGCAACCGCACCGAGGCCGCGCGCCGGCTCGGCATCTCGCGCGTCACCCTGCACGACAAGCTCAAGAGGTACGGGCTGGGCGGGGACGAGCGACCCCGAGAAGGAGCCGCACCAGGGTCGCCGGGGGTCCCGCGCCGCGGCCGGGGTCGTGTCGCCGGCGCAGCGCCGCCTCATCGTTCGTCGAGATGGCGCCGCTCGCCCTCGTGCTTCACCTCGCGCTCGCGACGGCCGACCTCGCGACGCCCGACCTCGTCGTGCTGCGCGATCCGGGCCGTTCCAGGGAAGCGAGCTCGCGGCGGCCTCGGTCGGGGTCGTCGCGGGCGATGCGCTCGTCCTCGGCACCGGGTACCTGACGCTGCAGCTCTTCGCGCGACGGGACGTTCGAGCCCACCGCCGCGAACTTCCGGACCGCCGCGTACGCGCTCGGGGCGAGCGCCCTCGTCGTCCCGCCGCTCACCGCCGCGCTGTTCGCCCGGTGGGCGCGCGCGGAGCCCGCGTCGGGCGCGCTCTGGAAGGCGATGCTCCTCGCCGCGGGGGCCCAGGCCGTGGCGCTCGCGGCCGGGGTCGCCGCGTCGCCCCGGTTCTGGGTCATCCTGCCCGGTCCAGCTCGTCGGGATCGGCCTGGCCGCCTCGCTCGGGCTCCACTGGGGGCCGCGCGCGGCCGTCCCGTCTGCGCCGGAGCTGCGGCGTGAGTCGGGCGCAGCGGAGCGTCCCCATGAGCGGGAGCCCGGCGATTCCGCGCCGACCGCCCTCCGCCCCGCTCAGTGCGCGGTCGGCTGATCGCTCTTCACCTGCTGGAGCGTCTCGCCGCTAGGTCCTGACGAGGAGCTGCATGTGCGCGTCGTCCATGTGCGCGAGCTGCTCGAAGAACTCGCGGAGCGCGCCGTTTCCGTTCAGGGCGAGGAGGTCCGCGTGGGCGCGCGAGAGGCGATCCTCCAGGCGCGCGAGCCGCCCGAGCACGTCGCCGAGCCCAGTCCCCCACCCGCCCGCCTGGATCTCGGCGAGCGCGGCCTGCGCCTCCGCCAGGCAGGCGTCCAGCCCCTCGGCCCCGTTGACCTTCTCGATGAGCTTCGAGTCGTTCCGGTACGTGGCGGCGAGGAGCCGGATGCGGCTCGCGTGCTGCTGCTCCTCGGTCTCGAGCCGGGCGAACAGCGCGTGCGCGTCCGCGTCGTCCCGGAACCTCGTCGCCAGCGCGCCGTAGATCGCCGCCGCGACGAGCTCGACCCGCTCCGCGCGCTTGAACACATCGAACGTGCTCACCGGGCGGGGACCCTAGCGCGCCGGGCCACGCGTCACAACAGGAGCGGCGGAGGACCGGGCGCCCGATCGATCGCCCCGCCCAGGCAACGCCTTCCCGCCCCGCGCGCGTTATGTTCGCCCGCGCCGACGATCGGAGGACGCCATGGCGAACGGGCTGTTCCAGGTGCCGGCTCCCCGCAACGAGCCGCCCCTCTCGTACGCTCCCGGAAGCTCCGAGCGGACCGCGCTCAAGGCGCGCCTCGACGAGCTCTCGTCGCGCGAGATCGAGATCCCGCTCGTCATCGGCGGCCGCGAGGTGCGGACCGGGCGGGTCGCCGAAGCGCGCGTCCCTCACCGCCACGCGCAGCGGCTCGCGCGCTGGCACCAGGCCGGCCCCGCGGAGGTACAGGCGGCAATTGAGGCGGCGCTCCAGGCGCGGCGCGGATGGGCCGCGATGGAGCCGGCACGATCGGGCCGCCATCTTCCTGCGCGCGGCCGACCTCCTCGCCGGGCCGTGGCGCCAGGTCCTGAACGCCGCGACGATGCTGTGCCAGTCGAAGACCCCGCACCAGGCCGAGATCGACGCCGCGTGCGAGACCGTCGACTTCTGGCGCTTCAACGCGCACTTCATGGAGCGGCTCCTCGCCGAGCAGCCGCTGTCGCCTCCCGGCCAGTGGAACCGGCTCGAGTACCGGCCGCTCGAAGGGTTCGTCCTCGCGATCACGCCGTTCAACTTCACCTCCATCGCGGCGAACCTCCCCACCGCGCCGGCGCTCATGGGGAACACCGTCGTCTGGAAGCCGGCGTCGACCGCGGTCGTACTCGGCCTGGCACGCTCCTGAAGCTGCTCGAGGCCGCAGGGCTGCCGCCGGGCGTCGTGAACTTCGTGCCCGGGCCCGGGGCGCGCCGTCGGCGATCCGGCGCTCGCGAGCCCGGACCTCGCGGGCATCCACTTCACCGGGTCGACGCAGGTGTTCCAGGGGATGTGGCGGGCGGTGGCCGAGAACCTCGGCCGGCTACCGCGAGCTACCCGCGCCTCGTCGGCGAGACCGGCGGCAAGGACTTCGTCTTCGTCCACCCGTCGCGCCGACGTCGACGCAGCCGCGGTCGCGCTCGTGCGCGGCGCCTTCGAGTACCAGGGGCAGAAGTGCTCGGCGGCCTCGCGCGCCTACGTCCCCGAGAGCCTCTGGCCGCAGCTCCGCGACCGGCTCCTCGCCATGGTCGCGGAGATCCGCGTGGGGGAGGTGGAGGACTTCCGCACGTTCATGGGCGCGGTGATCGACCGCGACGCGTTCGAGCGGGTCCGGAAGTACATCGGGATCGCCCGCTCCTCGTCGCAGGCCAAGATCCTGGCAGGCGGGCGCTGCGACGACGCGCGCGGCTTCTTCGTGGACCCGACGGTGATCGAGACCGTCAACCCCCGCTTCCAGCTCATGGAGGAGGAGATCTTCGGACCGGTCCTCACCGTGTACGTGTACGCGGACATCCGGCTCGACGAGGCGCTCGAGCTGTGCGCGACCACCTCGCCGTACGGGCTCACCGGCGCGATCTTCGCGCGTGACCGCGACGCGATCGCCGACCTGACGCGCCGCCTCACCGACGCCGCCGGAAACTTCTACGTGAACGACAAGCCGACCGGAGCGGTGGTGGGCCAGCAGCCGTTCGGCGGCGCGCGGGCCTCCGGCACGAACGACAAGGCCGGCTCGGCGGTGAACCTGCTTCGCTGGACGTCGATCCGGACGGTGAAGGAGACGTTCGATCCGCCGGCGCGGTTCGAGTACCCGTACATGCGCGAGAGGTAGGACGGTGTGCGGCCGAGCCGCCGTCCCGTTGCTTGCTCGCCGTCCGGGTTCGCGTACAGTCCTCCTGCGGCCGGACGGACCGGCCCCCCAACGGAGGATTCATGAAGCACCTGATTCGAGTCTCGGCGGTGGCGGCGGCGCTCGCGCTCGCAGTTCCGGCCTCCGCGCAGCAGAAGACGGAGCGCGGGAACATGGTCGGCGTCGGCGTGGGCATCGGGAACCAGGGGGTGCTCGACACGCTCCTCTTCGTACCGCTCAACCTCACCCCGAACCTTCGCGTCGAGCCGTTCGTCGGCTGGACCCGGTCGGACATCGATGTAGCGCCGCCCGGCACGGGCGGGGCTTTCTTCCCGCCGCCGGAGGGGAAGAGCTCGGACTTCACGATCGGCGCCGGCGTGTTCTTCGTCCAGCCGGTCGCGACGCAGCTCCAGATGTACGGCGGCGGCCGCCTCGGCTTGCAGTGGCAGTCCTTCAAGGACGCGGGCGCGGCTCCGGACAAGGCCGAGCGCCGCAACACCCTGCTCGCCGCCGTCGGCGGCGCCGAGTACCTCCCGATCCCGCGCGTGGCGCTCGGCGCGGAGCTGATGATCGGGTACGTCTCGTTCGGCGACACGAAGTTCACGGACGGCGCCACGGGCGCATCGATCGATGGCGCCGGCGGCTCGGGCAGCTTCACGCAGGGCACGATCTTCGCGCGCATCTACCTGTTCTAGGTCTCGCGACTTTCGTTCTTCCGCGCGCCGCGGGGTGATTCGCCCCGCGGCGCGCGCGTTTTCACGGTGCCGGGAGCCTCACGCGGAAGATCGTCCCGTCTCCCGGGGTGCTCTCCGCCGAGATGGTCCCGCCGTGCGCCTCGGCGATCCGCTTCGCGAGCGCGAGCCCGAGCCCCGTCCCCCCGTCCCGCGCGCCCGGCTCCGGTCGGTCCGGAAGAACGGCGTGAACAGGCGCGGCAGGTCCTCCGGCGCGATCCCGATCCCACGATCGCGCACCTCGATCACCGCGCCGCCGGGCTCCGCGCCGATCGCGAGCCTGACCGGTGCGGGCGGCTCCGAGTACTTCGCGGCGTTGTCGAGCAGGTTCAGGACGAGACGCCGGAGGAGCGCCGCGTCGCCGCGGAGCGGCGGCACGCCGTCCGCGATCGCCACCTCGAGCGTGCGATCGTGCGCCGCGCGGAACCGCTCCGCCGCCTCGGCCGCGACCGCGCCGAGGTCCAGCGGGGCGGCGTCGAACCGGAGCGCCGCCGCACCGCGCGCGTCGAGCCGCGCCGCCGCGAGGACCTCCTCGACGAGGCCGTCCAGCTCGGCGAGGTCCTGGCCGATCTCGCCGAGATAGCGGCGGGCCCGCTCTCCGTCGCCCTCCGCCGCCAGCTCCAGGGCGACGCGGATCCGGGCGAGCGGCGTGCGCAGCTCGTGCGAGACGTTCGCGAGCAGCTCTCGCTCGCCGTGGACGAGCCGCTCGAGCCGCCCGGCCATCTCGTCGAACGCGCGCCCCAGCTCGCCCAGCTCGCCGCGCTCCCGGACCCCCGCCCTCGCCGAGAGGTCTCCCGCGCCGAGGGCGCGCGCCGCGGCGGTGAGCCGCTCGACCGGAGCGGCGATCGATCGCGCGAGGGGGAAGGACGCGGCCGCGAGCGCGACGAGCACCGCCCCGATGAAGAGGAGACCGCGCACCGGGCGCGGCTCGTGCGGCCAGGAGTGGACCGCCAGGACCCGCCCCTCCTCGAGCCGCACGGTCCAGCCCAGCCGGTGCCCACCGTCCGACGCGGCGCGGGTGGGATCGCTCGCGCTGGTCGCGAGGAGCCTCCCGTCATGGTCGTACACGCTCGCCTCGACTCCGAGGGAGTCGCGGACGTGGCGCAGCTCCTCGCCGAGGCGCACCGGGTCCGCCGCCAGCTCGCCGATGCGCGCCGCGGCGTGATCGGCCGGCCCCCCCGGTCCCCAGCCGATGCCGTGCCGCAGCGCGAAGCCCACCGCCCCCACCGCGACGCCGACCACCACGAGCAGCACGACGCCGTGCAGGTAGACGCGCCAGAAGAGCGCCCCGTGCCTCCGCGCGCGGTGCAGCCTCATGGCGACACCCGCTTGCATCGAGCTCCTGCGGCGCAAGCGGGCGGCGCCATCACTCGGCCTCCCCGGCGAGCACGTACCCCGCGCCGCGGACGGTCTTGATGAGCCGCGGCCGCTTCGGGATCGTCGCCGAGCTTCTGCCGCAGCCGCGACACGTGGACGTCGATCGAGCGATCGAAGGCCTCGTCCGCGCTCCCCCCTGCGAGCTCCATGAGCTGCTCGCGGGCGAGCACGCGGCCGGCGCGGCGCGCGAGCGCGTGCAGGAGCGCGAACTCGTAGCCGGTGAGCGCGACCTCGCGCCCGTCGAGCGTCACGCGCCGAGCCGCGGGATCGACGAAGAGGCGGCCCACCTTCACCGCCTCGCGCGCCGGCCCCGCCCTCCCCTTCGCGCGCCTCACCACCGCGCGGATGCGCGCGAGCAGCTCGCGGGGCGAGAAGGGCTTCGCGAGGTAGTCGTCGGCGCCGAGCTCGAGGCCCATCACGCGATCCGCCTCCTCGCCCCGGGCGGTGAGCACGATGACCGGCACGTCGGATCGGGCCCGGACCTCCCGGCAGACCTCGAGCCCGTCCTTGCCCGGCAGCATGAGGTCGAGCAGGACGACGTCGAAGCGGCCCGAGAGCGCCTCCTCCTGCCCCCGGCGGCCGTCCGTCACGTGGACGATGGCCAGGCCGTGACCCTCCAGGTACTCGCGGGTGAGCGTCGCGAGGCGGAGGTCGTCCTCGACCAGGAGGACCAGGAGCGGGGAGGAGGCCACGGAGGTCATCTTAGTGCGGTCACCGATGCCATCTCTCGGCCTTCCGCGTCACCTTCTCCCGCTGCTCCGGGGTGAGGATCCCGTGCACCTCGACCCCAGCGTCCACCGCCTGGTGCGCGAGCGCGCGCAGCTCCTCGACGCGGGCATCGACGAGCTGGTGCAGCCTCGGCGCGTCCGGCTGCTCCGCCTTCCACTCGGCGAGCATCGCCGCCCGCGCCTCTTCGTGGCCCGCGCGGGCCTTCTGGCCCTCCGCGAGCAGGCGGTCCTTCACGGCGTGGATGCGGGTCCGCTGATCGGGCGTGGCGTCGAGATCGTCGAGCGCATCGTCCACCCGCTCGGTCACGAAGGCCGCCACCTGGGCGGGGTCGCGGGGGTGCCGGTGCAGCCCGCAGCCTCCGTGGAACCCGGTGAGCGCGACGAACCCCAGGGCGAGCGCGAGGGCGGCGCCGGCCGCTGCGACGAGCTTCTTCATGACATCTCCTCCTCCGGCGGTCCGCCGGGTCCGGCCCGCCCGGGATGGGCGGGCTCGACGGTGGGAGCATGCAGGCCGCCAGTGTCCCGCCCTTGTTCGCAGCCTGAAGAAACGTTAAGCGTCTTGGCCCTCCGTGTCCCTCGTCGCCGCGAACCAGCTGTCCCTCGCCTTCGGCCCGAAGGTCGTCCTCGACCGGGCGAGCTTCTCGATCGGCCCGCACGACCGGATCGGCCTGGTCGGCGCGAACGGCACCGGGAAGTCGTCGCTCCTCAGGATCCTGGCGGGGACCGCCCACCCGGACGACGGCGAGCTCGTCTTCCGCCGCGGCGCGCGCGTCGGCTACCTGCCGCAGGACGTGGCGACCCTGCCCGATCGGCCCGTCGTGGAGGCGGTGCTCTCGGCGGTGCCGGGCCGGACCGCGCTCGAGGAGCGGCTCGCCCAGGCCGAGGCGGCGCTCGCCGTCGCGCGCGAGCCCGCGGAGCAGCTCGAGCTGTCGCAGGCGCTCGCCGAGCTGCACGAGGAGCTGGATCACTTCGAGGAGCACTACGGGCGCCACCGCGCCGAGCGGATCCTGGGCGGGCTCGGCTTCGCGGCGGGCGACCTCGGCCGCCCCGCCCGCACCTTCTCGGGCGGCTGGAAGATGCGGGCCGCGCTGGCGGGGCTCCTGCTCCAGGATCCGGACCTGCTGCTCCTCGACGAGCCGACGAACCACCTCGACGTCCCCACGCTCGACTGGTTCGACGCGTTCCTGCGCGGCACGCGCAAGGCGCTCCTGCTCGTCTCCCACGACCGCGAGTTCCTGAACCGGCAGATCGAGCGCGTGCTGTCGCTCGAGCCGGAGGGGCTCCGCGCCTACGCCGGCGACTACGACGACTACAAGCGCCTGCGCGCCGAGGAGGAGGAGCGGCTCGTCGGACAGGCGAAGCGCCAGGCCGCGAAGCGCGCTCAGCTCGAGACGTTCATCGAGCGGTTCGGCGCCAAGAACACCAAGGCGAGCCAGGCCAAGTCGAAGCAGAAGCTGCTCGAGCGGATGGAGAGGTGGAGCTGCTCGAGGCGCGCGCGACGCTCCGCTTCCGGTTCGCCGAGGCGCCGCGCTCGGGGCGCGAGGTGCTGCGGCTCGAGGGCGTCTCGAAGGCCTTCGGCGCGCGCACCGTGTACCGCGGCATCCAGGCGACGGTGCTGCGCGGCGAGCGGATCGGCGTCATCGGGCCGAACGGCGCCGGGAAGTCCACGCTGCTGAAGCTGGCCGCGGGCGAGCTGGCGCCGGACGGCGGCGCCGTGAAGCTCGGCCACTCCGTCGTCGCGGGCTACTACGCCCAGCACCAGTTCGAACCGGGGGGGACCGAACAGCCGTCCCCCCGGACCCCCTGCTCGCTCCGGGGCAGCCTCATCCGGCTGCCCCTGCGCTCGCGACACGCGGGGACGGTCCGGTCCGCACCTTCGGAACGCTCGACCCGGACCGAACCGTGCTCGACACGCTCTGGGACCTCGTGCCGGAACACGGCGAGGGGTGGGTCCGCAGCGTCGCCGGGTCCTTCCTCTTCTCCGGCGACGACGTCGAGAAGAAGGTCGGGGTCCTCTCGGGCGGCGAGCGCGCGCGCGTGGCGCTCGCGAAGCTCCTGCTCGTTCCCGCGAACCTGCTCCTCCTCGACGAGCCGACCAACCACCTCGACCTCGACTCGTCCGAGGCGCTCATCGAGGCGCTGAAGGGATACGGCGGGACGCTGCTCTTCGTCTCCCACAACCGGAGCTTCGTGAACCAGCTCGCGACCGCCGTCTGGGAGGTGAAGGACGGCGACATCCTGCCCTGCCCCGGGAACCTCGACGACTGGCTGTACCACCAGCGCCAGCTCGCCGCGGCCGACCCGACGTCTCCGCGGCTCCGGAGAAGCGGAGGCGCGGGGGACGCCGCGACGGGCTCGAGCTCGGACCGGGACCGCAGGCGCGCCGAGGCCGAGGCCCGCAACGCCCGCTACCGACTCGAGAGGCCGCTGCGCGACGAGATCGCCCGGCTCGAGGCGCGGATCGAGGTGCTCGAGACGGAGGAGCGCGAGGCGACGGCGGCGCTCGCCGACCCCACGCTGTACGAGGACTTCGCCCGGGCGAAGCCGCTCATCGAGCGGCAGCGCGCGGCGAAGGGAGAGCTCGAGGCGCTCTACGCGGCCTGGGAGGCCGCGCAGGAGAAGCTCTCGGGAACTTGAGTCTCTACTTCGCGGCCGCGAGCGCCTGATCGTAGTCGGGCTCCTGCCCGATCTCGGGCACGAGCTGCCGGTAGACGACCTTGTCGTTCTCGTCCAGGACGACCACCGCGCGGGCGCAGATCCCGGCGAGCACGCCGTCCTGGATGAGCACGCCGTAGTCCTTGGCGAAGTTCTTGTCGCGCATGAGCGAGAGCGGGACGACGTTCTGCAGCCCCTCGGTGGTGCAGAACCGCTTCGACGCGAACGGCAGATCGGCCGAGACGACGAGCACGACGGTGTTGCTCAGCTTGCCGGCCGCGCCGTTGAACTTGCGGGTGGACGTCGCGCAGACCCCGGTGTCGAGGCTCGGGACGATGTTCAGGACCTTCCGCTTCCCCTTGAAGTCCGCGAGGGAGACGTCCTTGAGGTCGCCCGTCGTCAGCTTGAAGTCCGGCGCCTTCGCGCCGACCGGGGGCAGCTCGCCGTTCGTGTGGATCGGGTTCCCCTTTTGCGTCACCTGAGCCATGTCTCTCCCTCCCGCGAGGTGCGGAACGATCTCCTGCTCGGTTGGTGGAAATTGCGCCGCGAGTGTAGCCGACGCTGCGGACTGGCGCTCGCTCTTGGGAGCGTCCCGCCCCGCGCGGAACGGACGGTTCAAGCCGACGGGAGCGCGGCGATGAGCGGCGACGGGGTCCCGGGAGCGGCGATCCAGAGCTGGTGCGCGGCGCGCGTGACGGCGACGTGCAGCCTGCGCCGCGCGTCCTCGCTGTCCGGGTAGGCCCGGGCCGACGCGTCCGGGACGACCACGTAGTCGAACTCGAGGCCCTTCACGTTCGCGACGTCGGTCAGGTCCACCCCCGGACGGAAGGTGAAGCGCCCGTCGAGCGCGAGCCGCGCCTCGGGGAGGTCCGCGAGGAGCCGGTGGATCGAACGTGCCACCTCCGGCGCGTGGGCCACCACTGCGACGGAGGCACGCGGCTCGCGCTCGATCACGTCGCGAATGGCGCCCGCCAGGAACAGGTGGGCGTGGGCCTCGGTGGGGAAGTCGAAGCGCGACACCGGCGCGCCCTCCTTGCCGGCCCGGGGCTTCGCGCGCGGCGCGAGCGGACCGAGGATCGCGTGGGCCAGCTCGGCGATCGGGCGCGGGCAGCGATAGGTCGTCTCGAGCCGCACCGTCCCGGCCCGGTCGACGCCGAGCGCGGCGAGCGCCTCGCCCCAGCCCGCATACGACGAGAACGTCTGCTGGCTCTCGTCGCCGGCGACGGTGACGCTTCGGCCCGTGAGGTGGCGCCCGAGCACGAACAGCTCGAACAGCGAGACGTCCTCCGCCTCGTCCACCACGAGGTGCGCGAACTTCCGCCCGGCACCGCCGCCGTCCCGGGCGGCGAGCAGGAGCAGCACCGGCAGGTCCTCGACGTCGAGCGTCCCCGCGAGCGCCTGCGGCGTGTCCTCGTCGATCGGCTTCCCGTCGAGCGTCTCGCGCCGGTCGGGAGCGATGCCGCCGAGGTCCTCCGGCGTCGCGAGCTGCAGGCGCGTGTGGCGCACCGTCTCCTCGATCGCGGTGGTGGGGAGCCCGCCCGCCGCGGCCTGGACCACCGCGGACAGGAAGGCGCGGTCGAGGAGCAGGTCGCCGAGGTCGCGGCGGAGGGGACCGAACCCGGGGCGCGCCCGCGCGAGCCGCGGCCGGCGCTGGAGCGCCTCGAACAGCGCCGGGTGGCGCTTCAGGCGCGAGACGAGCGGCGGGGTCTCCTCGGAGAGCCGTGGGGGCGGCGCGCCGAACGCGCTCTGGAAGGCGCCGCGCGCCCAGGCGTCGAGGGTGCGGACCTGCGCCTTCGCGAGCCCGAGCGGCTCGAGCAGCCGCGCGGCGAGGCGCGCGAGCCCGACCTCGGGCACGACCACCTGGAGCCGCGACGGGGCGAACCGGCGCGGATCCTCGAAGGCGATGCGCGCGAGCCGGTGCAGCGCGACGGTGGTCTTGCCGCTGCCCGCGCTGCCGAGGACCAGGAGCGGGGTCTCGGGCGCGGCGGAGACCGCGGCGTACTGCTCCGGGTCGAGGAGGGCCGTCACGTCCGGCGCCGCGGCGCCGGTCGGGCGCGCCCGCGCCGGACGCCGAGCGCGCCCTCCCGCGCTGCGGTTCCCGCGCCGCCTCCGAGGACTGCCCCCGCTCCCCGGACCGCCCGCCAGACGCCGCCCGCACCGCGCGAGAGCGCGACCCCGTCCGCCGCGATGCGGACCAGCCGCGCCCCGGTCCACCACGACGACGCGCCGGACCGCCACGGTCCCGTGCGACATGCGCCCGGGGAACGGCTCCTCGAACTCCTCGCCTTCGCGGTAGCGGTAGAACAGGGCCGCGATCGGCGCCCAGCGCCAGTCGACCACGCGGACGCCCGCGTCGCGGTCGACGAAGGTGTGCGCGCCCGAGGCAGTAGTCGCGCTCCTCCTCCCCCTCGCGGACGCGCAGGTGGGCGAAGTACGGCGCGCCCGGGTCCGGGAGCGCGTCCGGACGGGCGCGCTCCATCACCGCGCGCACGAGGCCCATCTCCTGGAAGATCGTGGGGAGGTCCTTCGAGGTGGACTCGAGCGCCTCGTCGCGCAGCTCGCGGAGGCGGCCGACGAGGTCTCCTTCCCCGTGCGCGCCGCGCCGGGCCGCGAGCGCCATCCGGACGCGCGCAAGGAGCGCCTCCTCCTCGGCGACGATCGCCCGCTCGTCGGGCGACAGCTCCGAGCCGGCAGGGGCGGCGCGCACCGCGTCTAAGGGATATCTCGACAAGTCGCCTTTCTTAAGCGCGCCGTTCGCCGCCCGCACGGCTGCCGCGTCGGAGGCGCGCATCGTGTCGCGTGGACCAACCCGCGGGAGGAAGCGCTGATCCTCGAGCGAGTGTCCCCCCGCTCTGTCAACGGGCGCGCGGTGCCCGCAAGCGCTATCCTCGCAGGGTGGAACGGCCCGACCCCCGCTTCGCCATTCGCGAGATCCTCCGACAGGGCGCCGCTGCGCGCGACGCGGTGGCCGTGGAGGAGCCGCTGGAGATCCGGGTGGACGGCGAGCCGGTCGCCACGACCATGAGGACGCCCGGGTCGGACCCGGACCTGGCGCTCGGGTTCCTGTTCGCGGAGGGAATCCTCTCGGGCGCGGCCGACGTGTCCTCGATCGCGCACTGCGGCCGTCCGGGCGATGAGGGGTACGGGAACGTGATCGACGTCCGCTCTGCCGCCGGGATCCACCTCGACCCCGAGCGGCTTCTCGAAGGGCACCGCGTCGCCCCGGTCACGTCCGCCTGCGGCGTGTGCGGCCGCCGCGCCATCGAGGGGCTCGCCTCGCGCATCCGGCCGCTCGACCCTGCACGCCGCGTGGCGCCCCGTCTGCTGGTCGCGGCCATCGAGGCGATCTCGCGCTCCCAGCCGGCGTTCGTGCGCACCGGCGGGCTTCACGCGGCCGTCCTGCTCGGAGACGGCGGCGACCTCCTCGCGGCGGCGGAGGACGTCGGGCGGCACAACGCGGTCGACAAGGTCGTGGGTGCCCTCGTTCGCACCGGCCGGATCGGCGCCGGGGCGCCGCCCGGCAGTGGGCCGGCCGTGCTCGCGGTGAGCGGCCGGACGGGCTTCGAGATCGTCCAGAAGGCGGCGGCCGCCGGCGTGCCCGCGGTCGCGAGCATCTCGGCGCCGACGTCGCTCGCGGTGGACCTCGCCTGCTCCGCGGGGATCGCGCTCGCCGGCTTCGTCCGCGGCGGCTCGATGAACGTGTACGCGCACGCCGAACGGCTCGAGCCCGCTCCCTCGCTCCCTCGGTGACGGCACGCCCCCGGTCTGGCAGGGACCAGGAACACGCTCCCCATGGTTCGCCTTCTCCGGCGCGGTCTCCTGAGCTGCCGGCGGGGCGGGCCTCCGCGCGGGACCCCCATGCGAGCTTCGAGATGCAGCGGCACGGGCGAGGGGCGGCCGAGAACGCTAGGAAGCAGGAGGCTGCGTCGATGCCATTCTTGCCGGGTGTCGACGCGACGGGAAGGAGTCGTTCCATGCCGGCCCCGGTCTCTAGCGCAGCGGCGACCCCGATCAGGGTCGCGGACCCGCCGCTCTCCGATGCCCAGGGCCGCGCGATCTCGTACCTGCGCATCGCCCTCACCGACCGCTGCAACTTCCGGTGCACGTACTGCTCGCCGGCCGCGTACGAGGCGCCCGACGGCCTCCTCACGCGCGCGGAGCTGTCGCGCCTGTTCCGGCTGTTCGCGGAGGCGGGCGTGCGGAGGATCCGGCTCACCGGCGGCGAGCCGACGCTCCGCGCGGACGTCGTCGAGATCGTCGCCGACGCCGCGCGGACGCCCGGGATCGAGGACGTGGCGCTCACGACCAACGGCCACCGGCTCGCCGAGCTGGTCGAGCCGCTCCGGGCCGCGGGGCTCGGCTCGCTCAACGTCTCGCTCGACACCCTCGACCCGGCGCGGCTCCCCGGCGTCTCGGGGCGGGGCGCGCGGCTCGACCGGATCCTAGAGGGGATCGACGCCGCGGCCGGCCGGTTCCGGTCCCTCAAGATCAACACGGTCGTGATGCGAGGGGTGAACGAGGACGAGATCCCCGCGCTGGTGCGGCACGCCTGGGCCCGGGGCGCCCTCCCCCGCTTCATCGAGCAGATGCCGTTCACCGGCGGCGAGGTGGTGCCGCTCGCCGAGGTGCGGGCGCGGCTCGCCGCGGCCGGCTTCGCGCTCTGCCCGGATCCGTTCCGCGGCTGGGGGCCCGCGCGCCACGTGCGAGCGACCGATCCCGCCGGGCGCGAGGGGCTCGTCGGCCTCATCGGGGCGATGACCGAGACCTTCTGCGAGAGCTGCAACCGCGCCCGGATCGCCGCAGACGGCGGATTCCAGGCGTGCCTGGGCGGGACGGAGCGGCTCTCGCTCCGGGATCTCATGCGGGAAGGCGCTCCGGACGGCGTGCTCGCCCGGGCGGTGCGCGGCGCCCTCCTCCGCAAGGCGCCGCGCCATCGGATGGACGACGCGGGGGGCGGGCTGGTACTGCTGCCGATGCGAGGCATCGGGGGATAGGGGGCGGACGGGGAAGGGCATGCGGACGAATCGGTGGGCGATCGCGGTGGCCGGCACCGTGGCGATGATCTGCCTCGGCACCGTCTACTCCTGGAGCCTCTTCACCCAGCCGCTCATCGCGGCGTTCGGCTGGTCCAACACCACGACGACCTGGACGTTCGCGCTCGCGATCTTCTTCCTCGGGATCGGCGCGATCATCGGCGGGCGCTGGCAGGACCGGAGCGGCCCCCGTCCCGTCGCCGTGACCGGCGTCGTCCTCTGGGGCGTCGCGAACGTCCTCGCCGGCCTCGGCGCGTCGCGGCTCGGCGCTCCGTGGATGTACCTCACCTACGGCATCGTCGGCGGGATCGGGCTCGGGCTCGGCTACGTCACGCCGGTCGCGGCTGTGGCGAAGTGGTTCCCGGACAGGCGCGGCCTCGGGACCGGGATGGTGGTGATGGGGTTCGGCCTCGGGGCCTTCCTCTACAACAACATCCTGAAGACGATCCCGGCGTTCTCCGCCGTCGCCGCGGAGGCCGGGCAGGTGATCGCGGCGCGCGGGGCTGGGACGCCGGGCGCGGCGCTCTCGTCCGACGCGGTCGGTACGCTCATGTCCACCTTCGTCTGGTCGGGCATCGTGTTCGCGATGCTCGGCGGGATCTGCGCCTCGTTCCTCCGGAATCCGACCGCGGAGGCGGCGAAGCCCGCCGCGGCGACCGCGACCGCCGCCGCACCGGAAGCGGCCGTCACCGACTACCCGCCCTCGCTCGCCCTCAGGACTCCGCAGTTCTGGTCGCTCTGGGGAATGCTCTTCCTGAACGTCACGGCGGGCATCCTCTTCATCTCGAACGCCGTGCCGATCATGCGCGAGCTGACGGGCGCGCCCCCCGCGACCGCGGTGGCGGTGTACGGCTTCATCGCGCTCTTCAACGGCCTCGGCCGCTTCTTCTGGGGCGCGGTGTCGGACCGCATCGGCCGGCACATGGCCTATCTCCTCGTCTACGGGACGCAGGTCGCGATCTTCTTCGTCGTGGGCGGGATCCACAGCCTCTGGCTCGTCGCGGCGCTCTTCGCCATCGTGCTCCTCGACTACGGCGGAGGGTTCGGGACGATGCCGTCCTTCACGGCCGACTACTTCGGGACGAAGTACATGGGCGTGAACTACGGGTGGATCCTGACCGCCTGGGGCGTCGGCGGGATCGCGGGATCGATCTTCGTGGCGGCCGTGAAGGACCGGACGGGCAGCTTCTCCGGCGCCCTCCCCGTCATCGCGATCATCCTCCTCTGCGCGATGATCCTGCCCCTCGTCACCCGCAAGCCCGGAGAGAAGCGCGAAGGGCCGTTCTACCGGGCGCTGCTTCGGCGGGCCGGGTAGGCGCGTAGCGGCCCCGCGCCGACCGCGTTCACCGCGCGTACGGCCGCGCACGGAGTCGCCATGGAACAGCGCCTCTCCCTCGTGACCCTGGGCGTACGGGACCTGCGACGCGCCCTCGCGTTCTACCGCGACGGGCTCGGGTGGCGGCCGTCCGCGGCCTCGGTCGGCGACATCGCCTTCTTCCAGGCCGGCGGCGTCGTCCTCGCGCTCTACCCGCGCCCGCTCCTCGCCGCGGACGCGCGGGTCGCGGACGCCGGGGCGGGGTTCGGCGGGATCACGCTCGCCCACAACGTGCGCGTGCGCGAAGACGTGGATCGGACGCTCGCGGACGCGGCCCGCGCGGGCGCGACGATCTTGAAGCCCGCGGAGGACGCGGAGTGGGGCGGCCGGTCCGGCTACTTCGCGGATCCCGACGGCCATCCGTGGGAGGTGGCGTGGAATCCCGGGTTCCCGATCGGCGAGGACGGGATCGTCCGGCTGCCGTGAAGCCGGTCGACGCACGAACGCGAGCAAAGGAGCCGACATGCACATCCTGCGAATCGAGCACCCGGTCCCCGACTTCGACACCTGGAAGAGAGCGTTCGACAGGGATCCGATTCGATCTTGAAGGGCGAGTAAGCGCTGGCGAAAAGGGTTACCGTCACCCCATGGCTGGCTACTCCGGGACGCCGCTGCCGAACAAGCTCGGCATCCGGGAAGGGCACCGGGTCGCGCTCGTCCGCGCGCCCGAGCGATTCCGCGATACGCTCGGGCCGCTCCCCGACGGGGTGGCCGTGCAGGCGGGGCTCGTCGGGAAAGCGCCGCTCGACGTGCTGGTCGCGTTCGTGCGCAGCCGCGCGGAGCTGGAGCGAGGGTTCGCGGCGTTGCGGCGCCGGATGGCGCCCACTGCGGGCCTGTGGATCGCCTGGCCGAAGAAGAGCTCCGGCGTCCCGACCGACATGAGCGAGGACGTGGTGCGGGACGTGGCGCTGCCGGCCGGCCTGGTAGACGTCAAGGTCTGCGCGATCGACGAGACGTGGTCGGGCCTGCGGCTCGTCGTCAGGCTCGAGAACAGGCGGTGACGGCGCTCGCGTACGGCTCGGCGAACGTGTGTTCGTGCTGACACGGCGCGGGCAAGCCCGCGTCCGGTCGTCGATCTCACGACGGCTGGGCGGAACCCGACCGTCGCAAATCGCTCAGCATGCTGGGGAGCCGAGGCGGTGGCGCATCGTCTAGGACCTTCGAGGATCACCGTCGTATGGGAGCCGCGCCGTCGTACCCGCGCGGGAACGCCGGGGGGGGGCAGGTGTGAGCACCCCCTCGGCATCGAGGACCTTGCACGCTGCCGCCATGTCCGTACAATGTACGGTATGCGTTCAAGAGCTGAAGAACGGGTGGAGCTGCGGGCGCCGGCTGGGCGCAAAGCGAAATGGATGCGGGCGGCTGAGCGCGCCGGCGTGTCGCTGTCCGACTGGGCGCGGCGTCGGCTCGATCAGCTCGCGGACGAGGAGGTCGGTATCGACGAGCCGCCGACGCCCTCGGCCGACGACATTGCCGAAGCTCTCGGAGCGGCCGGCGCCCTCAAGGGGAGCGGCCTGCGTGCCCGCGTTCACGCCGCCAGGGAGACGCCGTGGACCGCGGAGTGATGGTCGCCGACACCGACGTGTTCCTGGACTTCCTCGAGGGCGAAGGCGCGCACGTCAAGGTCGCCACACTGCTCCGGGCTGGTCGCCTGGCAACGACTGCCGTGACCGTCTTCGAGGTTTGGAGGGGTCTGGACTCGGACGCCGCGCGCGAGGCAGCGCGGCGCGCTCTGCGCGGAGTCCGCGTCTACTCCTTGACGGACGCCGCAGCGAAGCGCGCCGCCGAGGTGCACCGGGAGCTCAGGGGCGCCTCGATCGGTGAGCGGGACACGCTTATCGCTGGCGTGTGCCTGGCCATCGGGCGGCCGCTCCTCAGCGCGAACGTGCGCCACTTCCGGCGCGTGCCGGGTCTCCACGTTGTCCAGGCGCGCTGACCAGCGCCGCGTCACCTACTTCGCAACGACTCGATCTCGCCCGCCGCCCTTCGCCGCGTACATCTGGGCGTCCTGACCCGGCGTCCGGCATCCTGCGGCGTCCCCGGCGTCCTGACCCAGAGTAGTTGCGCGCCCACCGCGAAGAACGTCCGCGGCGCAGCCGAGTTTCCAGAACACTGAGGGAGCCGGGGTCCGAATTCGATGCTGTGGGTCCGCGGGTCGGCCGCGAGGACACAGTCCGGCCGATGAATTACTCTGGGTGGGGATCTCGGGTGGGGATCTCGGGCAGCTCGAGCACCGCCCGGCAGCACGAGGAGCTCGGGGGGCCCGAGGCCGAAGCCGTCCATGCGAGCTCCGGAGTCGAGGGAACGGCTCCAGCCGCCAACGCTCAGCGGCGACACCGGCGTAGTGTCTCGCGTCGGCGCTGGCGTTCGCAAGGCGGCCATGCCGCCGCGAGGCACATACGATGCGGCCTCTCAGGGCAGATCGTTCATCGGCCCTGAGCTCCGGGGGCGGGGGCTCCCACTCCCGCCGCCCGATGTGGTCATCTGAGCGTCGCGGTCGCTGGCACAGCCGGGCCACGAGGGGGTAAGCATGAGACTGCGCGGCCACGTGAAGCTCCTCGGGGCGGCGACCGCGGCGTGGCTCGCGTTCTGGATCGCGGGCCTGCCTGACTATTACCAGCAGTACTCGACGCGCGCGCTCGTGGTGCTCGAGATCGTGCTCCTGCCGCCCATCTGGGCGATCGGTTTCTTCGCGCTCCGGGCCTGGAGACGCTCGCGGCTGAGGTACGCGCTCGTCCTCTCGTTCTACTTCAGCGTCCCGCTGTTCCTGTACGACCTCGTCTACTGCGGGGTGGTCCTCGGGCACGGCCTCGGGTTCGTCGGCCGGTACTGGTATCTCACGACGTACTACTTCGCCCCGGGCCTGCTCCTCGTCCCGACCGCGCTGTGGCTCGAGCGTCCCGCGAGCTCGCCGTGACGGCCGCGCCTCCACCGGAGGCGGGATGGCGCCGGTGGCTCGCCGCGGCGCCGCTGGCGCTCGCGGTGGCCCTCGTCGGGGCGGCCCCGCCCGCTCGGCGCACGTTCGAGGTGGAGCAGCGCGCGCACCCGCGGGTCGCCGCCGCGTTCGCCTCGAAGGAGGAGCGGCTCCGGTCGGTCTTCGGGCGCGCGGGAGCGTCGTTCCCGCCGCGCGCGATCCTGCTGCGCGCGTTCAAGCGGGAGCGCGTCGTCGAGCTCTGGGCGGAAGGAGCCGACACCCGGTACGTCCTCGTCGGGACGTACGGCATCTGCGCGTCGTCCGGAGTGCCGGGTCCGAAGCGGCGCGAGGGAGACGGCCAGGTCCCGGAGGGCTTCTACCGGGTGAACCACTTCAACCCCGCGAGCACGTATCACCTGTCGCTCGGCCTCGACTACCCGAACGCCGTCGATCGGCGTGCCGCGGGGCCGCGTCCCGGCGGCGCCATCTACGTCCACGGCGATTGCGTCACGATCGGTTGCATCCCGATCACGGACGATGGCATCGAGGAGGTCTACGTCGCGGCCGTGCTCGCCCGGAGCGGCGGACAGGCCGCGATCCCGGTTCACGTGTTTCCGGCGCGGCTCACCGATGAGGCCATGGCCGCGCTCGCGCGCGCGTACGCCGGAAGCTCCTCGCTCGTGACGTTCTGGCGGAACCTGAAGGAGGGCTTCGACCGGTTCGAGCGCGACCGGCGGCCGCCGCGGGTCGAGGCGGATGCGGGTGGGCGGTACGGGTTCCGGTGAATGAGCCCGCACCCTCGGCGCACCCCACCCGCGCGCCTACTTCAGCGGCTGCTCCGCAGCGGCGGCTCCGCCGGACGGCGGATCCTGGGGAGCGTCGCGAAGGCTCTCGAGCAGCCGCCGCAGCTCGGGATCCCTCTCACGGTCGATGCGCGCGATCGCGATCGCCCGCCCCTTGTCCCCCGAGGCGGCGAGCGCGCGCGACGCCTCGAGCCGTAGCAGCACGCGATCGTCGTCGAGCCACCTCGTGAGCACCGGGAGCTCCGCCTCGTGCCACCGCATCACTGCGATGTGCGCCGCGCGGCCACGACGCACCGGGGCGGGATCGTCGAGCAGCCCCCGGAGCGCCGGGTCGGCCGACGCGTCGGGCTTGTTCGCGAGGACGACGACGGCTCTCGAGGCGACGTCCTCGTCGCCGCTCGCCAGGAGATCGGTGACCCGCGGAAGGTACGCGGGCTCCCATTGCTTCCGAGCTGCTTCGAGCCCGCAGAGCACGATGACTGGATTCGCGTCCGCCAGCGCCGCCTCGACCTGCGCGCGTCCCGACACACGCGCGCACGCGATCCTGCGCTCCGCCCCGAGAAGGCGCCCGATGCGGGAGGTCACGAGCTCGCTGTCGTAGAAGTACGGATCCAGGAAGTACGCGGCGAGGGTGTACCGGAGCGCGAGGTCCGGCCGCGTCCTCAGGAAGAACCGTCCCGTCCAGCCCTGGATGCGAGCGTCGCCGGGCACGAGCGCCGCCGCCTTGGTCAGGAACCGCTCCGCCGCGGCGAGATCCCTCTCGTCCGTCTGCGCGATGACGGCGCGCTCGAACCAGAGGACGCCGTTCTCGGGGAAGCGCCTCAGCGCGGCCTCGATCCCGGCCCCTCGTCTCGCGGGGTGCTTCTCCCTCAGCACCTTCGCGACGACGACCTCCTCCCGGCCCGCGTTCCGCGCCTCGTACTCCGCCTCGACGCGCTCGGCGTCGCGCGGGCGCAACCAGCGCCGGTACACGTCGGCCAGCGCCGTCACGGGGCCTGGGTCCGCGGGCCGGAGCGAAACCGCCTCCGCGAGGAGCGGCTCCGCCCTGTGCCAGTCGGAGCGCGAGACGAATATCTCCGCGAGCCGGGAGGTGGCCTCGAAGTCCCCTGGGTCGTGGGCGATCCGCACCGCGAGCCGCACCTGGGCTTCCGGGGACGCGTCGAGGGGCTCCCGCCCGCGAAAGACCTGCTGGAACGCAGCGTCGAACTTCTCGTCGCCGAAGCGGCGCCGTGCGCTCTCGGCCTGCAGGTATGCGCCGACCATCCGGCCCCGATCCAGCGCGAGCTTCGCGAGGCGCAGGTGGACCGTGGGATCGAAGTACCGACGCGCGAGCTCGTCGTGCAGCACCACGAGGGCGGCGTCGGGAGCGGCAGCCACGGGGGCCGAAGGAAAGGCGCTCGGGCCTGCTCCCGTCGGCGCAGCGTACGATGAGAGCGCGGCGACGCAGCACGCGAACACGGCGCTGCGCACACGCCGGGAAGGCGCGCGGGGGATCGAAGGCCTCATCGAGACATCGTACACGGCGACCATGGTGCTGCCACCGGCGGAGCAAGCTGGTCACGAACGAACGGCTTGCCGCAGTCGTTTCGTCGCGTCCGCGATGCGGGTGTGACCGATGACGAAGAACGCAAGCACCGCGATCACGAGCAGCTCGGAGAGACCGAGGCCGAACTTGTCCATGCGAGCTCCGGACTCGAGGAAACGGCTTCAGCTTCCGAACGCTCAGCAGCCACACGGGCGAAGTGTGTCGCATCGGCGCTGGCGTTCGCAAGGCGGCCATGCCGCCGCCAGGCAAAGGCACGATGCGGCTCTTCGGCGATCTTGATTGGGCTGAAATGGTCAAGATGGTGCTCGATACCGGAGGCACCGCTTCGCGGCTCCTCAGGTCTTGATTGGCGGACATGGCCACACGACAGGGCCCACGGCTCGCCAACGTCAGACGTGCGCACTACGATGCGCAACATGGCAAAGGCGCGACAGCAATCGTTCGAGTTTCGGACGTGGGGCGGGCGGCGCGACGGCGCAGGGCGGAAGGCGAGCCGCGCCCGACCCGCGATCGCCCACCGCTCGCGAGAGGCCTTCGGCCGGTCGCAGCCCGTGCACGTCACCCTTCGGATGGCCGATCACGTCTGGAACCTTCGAAGCCAGCGCTCGTTCACGATCATCCATGACGCCCTCGCGGCGCTGCGCCGGCGCAACGACCTCCGTATCACCGAGTTCTCGATCCAGGGGAACCACGTTCATCTCATCGTGGAGGCGGATGGCCCGCGATCGCTCGCGAACGGAATCCGGGCGCTCTCGATCCGCCTGGCGCGCCGACTGAACCGGATGATGGGCTGCCGCGGCGCGGTATTCGAGGACCGCTACCACACGCACGTGCTGCGAACGCCCGCCGAGGTGCGCAATGCGTTGCGATATGTTCGCGGCAATTACGCGAGCCACGCTGCGCGCCGCGGAGAAGAGCTCCCGCCGAAGTGGGCGGATCCGTACGCGTCCACCGCGCTCACGACGCCACGTCGTGCGCAGGGCGCCTTCTGGCCGCAGCCGGTTACCCGAGCAGCGGAGACGTGGCTGCAGAGGACGGCGGGGAAAGGCCCGCTGCGCGCAGCGGTGAACGGGTAGACCGTAACCGACCGGCGACGGACGTCTGGCAGGCCTGATCGCGCCCGGCGATCCTGCGCGTTCTCACCAAGGAGAGCGCGATGCGAGAGGACGAGCGGGCCCGGTGGACGAAGCTGGTGGCGGACTTCGAGTCGAGCGACCTGACGCAGCGCGAGTTTGCTCAGGAGCGCGGGTTCTCGTTCAGCAACCTGCGCAACTGGATCTACCGGCTGCGCAAGGAGTCGCGGCCGCTCGTGACGAAGGCGCGCCGAGCGCCTGGTCAAGCCCCCGAGCAGGCTGCCGCCGCCAGAGGGCTCGCGTCTGCGTGCCGGTGCGCGTGGTAGCGTCCGCGCGCGAAGCGCGCGGTCAGCGGTGGAGGTCCGCGGCGCCGGCGACGGCCTGCTCGAGCTGGCGCTGCCCTCGGGCGCGCCGCGTGCGGTTCCCCGCCGGCACCGACCTCGCCTACCTGCGCGCCCTCGCGGCGGCGCTGTAGCCCGTGATCACCATCCCGCGGTCGGTCCGGATCTTCATCGGGTCGACGCCCATCGACATGAGGAAGTCGATCGACGGGCTGATGGCGCATCGTCGCAGGACGAGCTCGAGAAGGACGCCGTACTCCGGCCACCTCTTCGTCTTCGTGTCGCGGCCGCTGCGACCGCGTGAAGATCCTCACCTGGGACAAGGGCGGCTTCGTCCTGCGTCTACAAGCGGCTCGAGCGCGGCCAGTTCAAGCTGCCGCACATGGACCCGTCCACGATGGCGGTCGAGATCGACGCCACGCAGCTCGCGATGCTGCTCGACGGCATCGACTTCGGCCGCGTGCGCCGTCCACAGCACTGGAAGCCCGTCCCAGGCGGATCGTGCCGGGCGGTCGGCCCATGGACAAACCCGTCGCGCCATGATCTACAACCGCCAATGGGCGGTGACGATCATCGCTGCGAGTGGCGGGAGCAAGGCCGAGAGCCTCGAGGCCGAGCTCGCGCACGCCGCGCGCGCCGTGACGCTGCGAGAAGCTCATCGCGCTCCAGGCCGAGCAGCTGCGAGCGAAGGACGAGGCGCTCTGCGACGCTGGGCGAGCAGCTCACGTCCGTGCAGGCCACGGTCGAGAAGCTGCAGCGGCACGTCTTCGGGAAGCGCTCGGAGAAGATGCCGCCGGTCGCCGACGGCGATCCGCGACCCCGCCCGAGCCGAGGCCGGAGCGGATCGCGGCGCTGCAGACGCGACGCGAGAACGCCGAGAAGAAGCGCCAGCTCGTCACCCGGCGGATCGAGCACAAGGTCCGCGACGAGCAGAAGGCCTGCCCGAAGTGCGGCGGCCACGACTTCACCAGGCTCGGCGACGGCGTGATGACCGAGCTGTACGAGCTCATCCCGGCGCTGCGTCGAGCGCCAGCTGCACGTCCAGGAGAAGCTCCGGTGCTCGCTGCGGCGAGACCATCATCACGGCCGACGCGCCGGCCAAGGTCTTCGACAAGGCGCGCTTCGGCCCGAACTTCATGGCCCAGGTGGTGGTCTCGAAGTGCGCCGACTCGCTGCCGCTGTACCGCCAGGCCAAGGCGTACCGCCGCGTCGGCGTGCAGGTGAACGACTCGACGCTGGGCGACCTCTTCCACCGCACCGCCGAGATCGTCGAAGCCGCTGTCCGATCGACTGCTGCGCGCTGGTGGCCGAGAAGGAGATCGTGCTCGCCGACGAGACGACGCAGTCCGCGTGCAGGCCAAGGGCAAGACGCGCACGGCCTGGCTCTGGAGACTTCATCGCGCGCGACGAGGCGGAGAAGGAGATCATCGCGTACGTCTTCTCGCCCAGCCGCTCGGGCGAGACGCCGGAGCGCGTCCTCGGCGACACCGTCGGCAAGCTCGTCGTGGACGCGTACAAGGGCTACGACAAGATCACGCTGCCTGGCGGCCGCGAGCGCGCTGGCTGCTTCGCGCACGTCCGGCGGCAGTTTCTTCGACGCGCAGTCTACCGCGCCCGAGGCCGCGAAGCGAGCGATGGACTTCATCCTCGAGCGTCTACAGGATCGAGCGCGCCGCGCTCGACGCGGATCTGCTCGGCACGCCTGAGCACCTCGAGATGCGGCAGACGCGCGAGCCGCGCCGTCATGGACGAGTTCAAGGCCTGGCTCGAGGCCGAGCAGGGTCGCCACCCGCCAAGGCGCCCGATCGGCGAGGCCATCGGCGTACGCGCTGGGGCAGTGGCATGCGCTGACGCTCTTCCTCACCGACCCGCAGCTGCCTCTCGACAACAACGCCTCGGAGCGCGCGCTCCGCGTCTGCGCCCTCGGTCGAAAGAACTTCCTCTTCGTCGGGACACGACGACGCCGGCGAGAACCTGGCCGGCCTCTACTCGCTCATCGCGACCTGCGAGGCGAACGGCGTCAACCCCGTCGACTACCTCGCCGACGTGCTGATGCGCGTGCAGACCCATCCGGCCTCGCGCATCGACGAGCTTCTGCCGCAGAACTGGACAGCCACCGAGGCCCGAGCCGTCGGCCTGAACTGGCCGGCGGCGTAGGTGCACATCCGTCACGCAGACGTGCTCCATTCGTACAGTACGAAGGTCTTCGCTGTTTCTACGACTACGATGTCCTCGTCTTCGGAAGCGGGCAGGCGTGCTGCGGTTGCGGTCTGGAGTTCTTCTTGCGAGAGGCTCCGCCTGGCGATAGCTCCACCATGGAGGCCGGGAACGCCTACCTGCCGGAGTTCATGGAGGACTACAACCGACGCTGCGCGGCGACGAAGCGTGGCCCGGACGTTGTGCAGCTTCCGCTTCGAGGCTTGGGCTTAGAATGGCCAGCGGACGCCGCTCAATACGACGACCTGCCTGGAAGGAAGCCCCACCGGACATGTCTACTTGGCGAGGAGGAGGACACTTCTACTTGGCGTTGACATGAACGGGGTTTGATTCGCCTACACGCACTCAAAGGGAGGTCCCTTGCAAGCACCCATCGCCCTCATCACCGGTGGTGCCACCGGCATCGGCAAGGAAGTCGCCCGGCGTTTGGCCGAACGCGGCGTCGTCGTCTACATCAGTGGGCGCCGTGAGGCGGAGGGCGCCCAGGCCGCGGCGGAAATCGGCGGCGCCGATACGTCACGCAAAGGACCGTTCTTCGTCCGCAACGACGTCACCGACGAAGCTGCCGTACGCAAGATGGTCGAGGCCATCGTGGTCAAGCACGGTCGCCTGGACATGGCGGTCAACAACGCCGGCATCTCCAACGAGAACAAGACACTCGGCGAGTCCGACAGCGCGGCGTTTAGGAGCATGATCGAGACCAACGTGCTCGGGCTGTACTACTGCATGAAGGCGGAGATTCAGCAGATGCTGCGCCAGGGTGGCGGCGCGATCGTCAATCTCGCATCGATTGCAGGGCTGAACGGCATCCAGTGGGCGGGTCCGTACGCCGCCACCAAGCATGCGGTGGTGGGGCTGACCAAGTCCTCGGCGCTGGACTACGCGACGCAGAACGTGCGCGTGAACGCGGTGGCCCCCGGTGCGATTCGAACGGACCTCATCGCCGGGCAGATCGCGCTCGGCCAGTACGACGAGAACATGATCCGCGCGATGCATCCGATGCAGCGCATGGGCACACCGCAGGAGATTGCCAACGGCATCTGCTGGCTGCTCTCCGACGAGGCCGCGTTCGTGACGGGTCACGTGCTGAGCATCGATGGCGGCTTCCAGGCCAAGTGATGCCCGCGACAGGAAGCGACGCTTCCGCCGCCGCTGCGCTGGCGATGGCGCAATACTTCGACGGCGAGCGCCGCGAGATGTACGCCATCGTCGCCGGCTCGCTGGTCTGCGTCGGCCTGGCGCTGTGCCTGCTCCTGGTCGCCCGCGATGGCTTTGCCAAGGGGCTGATGGTGGTGGTAGTGATCAGCGCGGGCCTGCTGTCGGCCACCGCCGGCTCCTTGCTGGTCCGTGATGCCGCGCTGCGCACGGAACTGCAATTGCACTTTCGTTCCGAAACGGCTCCACAGGCCGTCGACGGCGAGCGCAAGCGCCTCGCCGTCATCATCGCCAACTACAAGTACTACCGCTACGCAGCCTTCGTGCTGGGCTTTCTGGCGCTCCTTGCCTTCGTGGCGTCGCAACGCGGCTGGGTGCATGGTGCGGCCGCCGGCGTGTTGGTCCTGGTTCTGGCCCAAGTGGTCATCGACCACTACTCGAAACACCGCGCGCAGCAGTACCTGGAGCAGCTGACCAAGGGAGCGTCTGAAGAACCCGTGGTTCTGCGCGGCTGAAGGCGCGCGGTCGATCGACAAGGCTGCAAGTGCTTGCGCGTCGGCTGCCGGCCCGACGCCGTCCCGAGGTCATCCCGGAGGTGCCTCTTGAGGTACTGCCAAACGATGCGCCACGGCGGAGACGCGTCCGCCATCGATTCCCGAAGCAGCGACGCGAATCCCGCCGGATAGCCGTACGCGAAGTCAGCGCAGACCAGCGCGCGGCCCTGTTTCGAGCAAACGATGGGCTGGAGCAGCGAGCGGATGTTCTGCTGGGCCTTCGGTCCTCGAGTGCGGGCTCTCAGTCATTGGCTTGCCGGCTGTCGCGGAGCCGTGCGCGATCCAGATGCAGTCCTTCCTGCCCGCTCTACGACTGTTGCCTCCGGACCAGTCCACCATCACGTATACGTCGAAGAGTGGCATTCTCGACCACCTCAGAAGGGTGACGACGAGACGTTCCTCCGTCGTCGGGTTGGGAAACTCGAACTGATCGCATTCGAGCCGGCGCATGCATCCCCCAGTCGCTACGCTGCAACGACGGGGAGACTACCCAGCTCACGTCAACACGTCTCTCGTCGG
This sequence comes from uncultured delta proteobacterium, assembly GCA_963721145.1. Classification (GTDB taxonomy): domain Bacteria; phylum Myxococcota; class Myxococcia; order Myxococcales; family Anaeromyxobacteraceae; genus Anaeromyxobacter. Next base: position 1,374,163 of record CAVRIC010000003.1, read on the forward strand.
CCGGTTACGGTAGACCCGCGACGTGCCGTGGTCGATTCCCGCATCCAGATCGGCAAAGGCGGCGAGTACGTCATCTCGGGTGACATCTGTGGGGATGCTGGACGGTCCTCGCCTCCCGCGCAGCGCCTGCCGAGGGTGCTTCGAATCAAGGGCCATGCGGCAAGGCCGGCTCCCTTCGCGCGGCGAGTGGGGCGTCGCTGACGGCGTGCGATGGCGGGGCCGGTTCAGGGGAAAGGGGCGGCGTTCCGATTGGCGTCTGACCGGGCGGGGGGGACGCTTGGCGTGCCGCAGCGCGGTACCGCGGCTACCGCTTTAGACGCGCGACCTCGGCTTCGAGCGCGGCGATTCTCTCGCGCAGCCGTCGCTCGGTTTCACTTTCGAGCGCCATCTCCCGCAAGGCCTCGGAAACGACTGAAGCTGCAACGGCCGAGTTCTCCTCTGACTTCCCGGGGGCGTCGAGCATCTGCCGAACCTCGCTCCGGGCGGTGCCGAGCTCCTTGGCGACGTGAACGACGGCGTCGTCCAGGCGCCTCTTCAGCGTGCCGCGCCGAGCGTACCCGAATCGATACTCGCCGGCGTCCTTGATCATCCTGAGGACGTTGCGCTCGTCATCGTTCAAGCGCGGCCTGAGCTCAAACTCAAACAGAAGCGCGCGCATCGCAGGGAGCGACAAATGCACTCCTGGAACGAACGAAAGCAGAGTCACCCAGGCAGCAGGAGACAGCACCCACGGTGCGCCAGGGTCATCCTTCACGATTGTGGCTGGAAGGCGCAGAAGGCGTCTCGCGGACGTTACTAGGCAGCAACTGCCTCCGTCCGATCGCTGTCGCTGCTCGCGCCGTCTCGCGACGATGGCGACCAGTTCTGCATCGCGGCGCGCCTTGTCGAGCGCGATGAATCGGTCGCGTTCCCCCCCCGCCTTGTACGCAGCTTCGAGCTCGCGCTTTGTGGACCCGAGGAACCTCGCTGATATCGGCGACGACAGGTCGCGGGCCGGGTTGAGCGCCGTCATCCGCTCCTCGGTCGTGAGGATCAGATGCGCTTGCGACGTGTCCTTCTCAGTCCTGCCGCGGAAACTGCGAATGTACTGCCCCCAGTCACGCGGTCGCACTTTGCCTTTGGCGAGTAGCTCCGCGAACCCCCGGACGAAGACGTTCTTGATAAGCAGCAGCCGATCTCCCGCAGTTCCGGGCAGCCACTTTCTGACGTTCTCGTAGTCTGACTGTGCAATCGAGGCGTGGTGCGCGACCTCCGTTGTTACAGGTGGAACAAGACACACGGTTCCACCGATACGCGTCCACTGGTCGCGCGCCGCCGCGACAGATGCATGATCCGGCTCTCCTTCGCCGACCAGCGACAGCACCACGTCCGTATCAAGTACGAGTTCGAGGGATGCGAGCGACTTCCGAAGCGCGCTGCCGGAGTGGGCTTCCAGCCCAAGCGAACAGAGCATGACGAACGCGCCGCAGATTCCGATCAACCACTCGCAAGCAGGTCCGAAGCCTTCAGTAAACATGTCGGAGACGGCTGTGTACACCTCTTCGCGCGTTGTGACGTCCTGCCAGCGCTGGGCGGCGGCCGACGCAAGTTGCTGGATTAGGCCCTTGTATTCCTCCATCGATTCGGGCGCGGCGCGCCCGCGCTCCTCGACTATCGCCGAGAGCGACGCTACGACCGTTTCGCCTCGGAGATACAAGAGTTCGGAAAGGCGCTCCTGGATCGCCTTCCAAACATCGCCGAACTCGTCATCGGATAGCCGCCGTTCCAGTGCCTCCGCCAAGTGCTTCCGAACTGCTTCTCGGCCCTCCAGGAGACTTCCGAGGGCAGCGGTTGAGCGGGCATCGCGGGCAGTGCGCCCCTGCTCAGTGAGCGCGAGGCGGTCGCCGATCTCGATCAGGCCGTCCTGCGCAAGAGCAGCGGTGTGCGATTCGAGTGACGCGGGCGGAATGGGCTTCCCGAGCCGCAGCGCTTGTTGAACGCTGGTGCTCAGCTCGTTGACGGTACTCGGCCCGCGTGCCAACCGGTCCAGGATGAGGCCCTCATATAGCGAACGCCTCACCCGCCCCAGATCGCGCTGCTGCATCGCAACGAGCGCGAGACGCATCGCCGAGTCCTGGAGTGCGGCGTCTTCGCGCTCCAAGACGAACTTCTTCCAGTCATCGAGTTCCGCCGGGTACAGGCATTCGGCGGCGAACTTCGAACCGTCGACGTGGAGCTTCGAGTCGAGATCCGCCAGCTGGATCCCGCCGTGCACCACGACTTCGGTGGACTTCGGTAACAGCTCTCGGGCCTGAGTCGTGAGCTTCTCGACCTGGAGTTCGGAAATGGGCTGGGACGAGCAGACGTAAACCTTCTTCGGTTTCGCCCACTCCTGCAGGCGCCCAAGATCGTGAGCGACCTTGCTGCCCTTGGCGATCTTCTCGTCCAGCGAGCATGCGACGAAGATCCCACTGCCCCGCGCATCTCTACCGTCGCGACCAAGGTCCCAGGAACGCGACGTAGCAACGACCGGTACGCCCTCGACGGCTGCGAGGAGCGCAGTCGCGTACTCCTCGAACCGATGCGACGAGGTTTCGTACTACAGTACTTCACGGATCACTGGGGCCGGAACGGGCAAGCGCACTCCTCAGGAGAGGCCGGCAAGTCTATCCCGGCGGTGAGCCGCATCGGCAGCCGAGTTCAAACCGCTGGGCGCCTCCAACCCCGCCGTCCCCCGGTCGACTTGGGCGTCCGCTCCTGCCTCGCAGTCGAGCGCGGCCGGTTCTCCATGGCCGCCATTCGCTGCGATGACCATTTCCGCCCTTTCAAGTTGGGCGACGCGCGTGCGGCGAGGCGCGTCCATGCTCCCCCAACGACGGAACCGCCCGCGGAACGCGCCTTCGGCGTCCTTCCGCCTCGAGTAGGGGCCACGCGTCGGGTTCTCGCGCGCCCAACATCGCCGCACCCCGCCACAAAGACGCGAACGCCCGCCCCCCTCGCGGCGGCTGGTGCTCAAGACCGTCGGAGATCCAGCAGCCCGTCAAGCCGCAGCACCGTCTCCCCGTACGAGAGATGGCGTGCGCCCTCACTGCTCCGTGGCCGTCACGATCACCACCGCCTGCGCCGACCGTCCCGCGAGATCGGTCGCCTGCGCGCTCGCCGCATACGAGCCGGGCTCGATGTACGAGTGACAGCTCACCGGCTCCGCCGATCGCGCGCTGCCGTCGCCGAAGTCCCACGTGATCGCGAGCGGGCGCCCGTCCGCGCCGTGGCTCGTGGTCGCGTCGAAGCAGACGCGGAGCGGCGTGGGCCCCACCTCCCGATTGGCGCGGCCCACCGCGACCGGCCCCGGTCCGTCGACCGCCGGCGGTGACCCGCCGCAGGCGCAGGCGAGCAAGAGGGCGACGGCAAGGGTGGTCGCCTTGCGCATTCGACCGCTCCATAACCGCGGAGGGACGCCGGCGCGAGCCGGACGCCCAATACACGAACGCCCGACCCCCTCGCGGCGGCCGGGCGCTCGGAGACGTCCGATCCCTGGGCGACTCCGCTACGGCGGCAGCACCGTCTCGCCGTACGACAGGTACTTGTCCACGGCCTGCGCCGCCTGGCGGCCATCCTTGATCGCCCAGACCACGAGCGACTGGCCGCGCGACATGTCACCGGCCGCGAAGACGCCCGGGACGCTCGTCATCTTGTTCTCGTCGGTCCAGACGTTGCCGCGGTCGTCGAGCTTCACCGCGAGCTGCTGGACCATCGGCTTCTCGGGCCCGACGAAGCCGAGCGCGAGCAGCACCAGGGTCGCCGGGATCATCTGCTGCGTGCCCGACATCTCCTTCGGGCCGAAGCGGCCGTCGGGTCCCCGCGCCCACTCGACCTGCGACCACCTCGAGCGCCTTCACCGCGCCGTTGCCGTCGTCCACGAACCGCTTCGTCAGCACGCGGAACTGGCGCGGGTCCTTGCCGAAGAGCGCGCTCGCCTCGTCCTGGCCGTAGTCCACCTTGAACGTCTTCGGCCACTGCGGCCACGGGTTGTCCGCCGCGCGCTCGTCCGGCGGGCGCGGCAGGATCTCGAGCTGGATGAGGCTCCGCGCGCCGTGGCGGAGCGAGGTGCCCACGCAGTCGGTGCCGGTGTCGCCGCCGCCGATCACGACGACGTCCTTCCCCTTCGCCGAGATGTAGTTCCCGTCGGCGTGGTTCGAGTCGAGGAGCGACTTCGTGTTGGCCGTGAGGAAGTCCATCGCGAGGTGGATCCCGGCGAGGTGCCGCCCCTCCACCGGCAGATCGCGCGCCTGGGTCGCGCCGCCGCACAGCACGATCGACTCGAAGTCCTTGAGCAGCCGGTCGGCCGGGATGTGGCGGCCGATCTCGGTCCCGGTGACGAAGCGGACCCCCTCGTCGGCGAGGAGCTTCACGCGGCGCTCGACGAGCCGCTTGTCGAGCTTCATGTTCGGGATGCCGTACATGAGCAGGCCGCCGACGCGGTCCGCGCGCTCGAAGACGGTGACGTTGTGCCCGGCCTTGTTGAGCTGCTGGGCGCAGGCGAGGCCCGCCGGACCCGAGCCGATCACCGCGACGCGCTTCCCGGTGCGGGCCGGCGGCGGCTGGGGCTTCACCAGCCCGGCCTCGAACGCGCGGTCCACGATCTCCTGCTCGATGAGCTTGATCGTGACCGGCGGCTCGTTGATGCCGAGCGTGCAGCTGCCCTCGCATGGCGCCGGGCAGACGCGCCCGGTGAACTCCGGGAAGTTGTTCGTCTTCGCGAGGCGGATGTACGCCTCCTCCCACTGCCCGAGATAGACGAGGTCGTTCCACTCCGGGATGAGGTTGTTCACCGGGCACCCGGTGGCCATCCCGGCGAGGAGCTTGCCCGTGTGGCAGAAGGGAATCCCGCAGTCCATGCAGCGGGCGCCCTGCTTGCGGAGCACGTCCTCCGAGTACGGCGGGTGCGCCTCGCTCCAGTCCTTCACGCGCTCGAGCGGGGGGCGCTCGCGCTTCCCCTCGCGCGCGTACTCCATGAATCCGGTCGGCTTTCCCATGAATCTCTCTTCCGCTCGATCCTGAGCGTAGGCGCCCCGGCGCGGGCCGGGGCGCCGAAGTCGAAGGACCTAGTTCCCGCTCACCCGCGCCTCGTCACGCACGTTTTGCTCGAAGGCCGCCATCTCCGCCTCGTCGGGCGAGAGCCCCTTCTCGCGCATCCTCCGCTGCGCCTCGACCACGCGGCGGTAGTCGTTCGGCTGGACCCGGAAGAACCTCGGCAGGTGGTCCGCCCACCGCTCGACGATCCGGCGCGCGTGGGCGCTCTGGGTCCACTGCACGTGCTTCTCGATCATCGCCCGGACGAGCACCGCCTCCGCGGGGTCCTCGACGAGCGACAGCACGGTCAGGCCGACCATCTCCTTGTTGCAGTGGGAGACGAACTGCCCGTCCGAATCGAGCACGTAGGCGACGCCGCCCGACATGCCCGCCGCGAAGTTGCGCCCCGTCGGCCCGAGGACCACGACCCGTCCGCCGGTCATGTACTCGCAGCCGTGGTCGCCCACGCCCTCGACGACCGCGTGGAGGCCGGAGTTGCGGACGCAGAACCGCTCGCCCGCGAACCCGCGGATGTACGCCTCGCCTCCGGTCGCGCCGTAGAAGGCGACGTTGCCGATGATGATGTTCTCCTCGGGGACGAACGTCGCCTCGCGCGGCGGGAACACCACGATCTTCCCGCCGGAGAGCCCCTTGCCGATGTAGTCGTTCGCGTCGCCCTCGAGGATGAGGGTCATCCCCTTCGGCACGAACGCCCCGAACGACTGGCCCGCCGACCCCTTGAAGTGGAACTTGATCGTGTCCTCGGGGAGCCCGACCGCGCCGTAGCGGCGGGTGATCTCCGAGCCGGTCATCGTCCCGACGACCCGCATCGTGTTGCGGATGGGCAGGGACGCGTGCACCGGCTTGCACTCCTCGATCGCGGGCTTCGCCAGCTCGAGGAGCGTCGTCGCGTCGAGGGTCTTCTCGATCCCGTGGTCCTGCGGGATCTGGCAGGTGCGGCCGTAGTGCTTCGGCACCGTCGGCTTGAACAGGATCCGCGAGAAGTCGAGGTTGCGCGCCTTCCAGTGGTCCACCGCGCGCCGCATCTCGATCCGCTCGGAGCGCCCGACCATCTCGTCGACGGTCCGGTAGCCCAGCTCGGCCATGTACTCGCGCACCTCCTGCGCGACGAAGCGCATGAAGTTGACGACGTGGGCCGGGTCGCCGGTGAACTTGGCGCGGAGCTTCGGGTCCTGCGTCGCCACGCCCACCGGGCAGGTGTTGAGGTGGCAGGCGCGCATCATGACGCAGCCGAGCACGACGAGCGGCGCCGTCGCGAAGCCGAACTCCTCGCCCCCGAGCAGCGCGCCGATGACGACGTCGCGGCCGGTCTTGAGCTGCCCGTCCACCTCGACGGTGATGCGGGAGCGCAGGTCGTTCATCACGAGCACCTGGTGGGTCTCGGCGAGGCCCAGCTCCCAGGGGATGCCCGCGTGCTTGATCGAGGTGAGCGGCGACGCGCCGGTGCCGCCGTCGTGCCCGGAGATGAGCACGACGTCGGCGTGCGCCTTCGCGACGCCCGCGGCGATCGTCCCGACCCCCACCTCGGCGACCAGCTTCACCGACACGCGCGCGCGGTGGTTCGCGTTCTTCAGGTCGTGGATGAGCTGCGCGAGATCCTCGATCGAGTAGATGTCGTGGTGCGGCGGCGGGGAGATGAGCCCGACGCCCGGGGTGGCGTGGCGGGTCTTCGCGATCCAGGGGTACACCTTCGACCCGGGGAGCTGTCCGCCCTCGCCGGGCTTGGCGCCCTGCGCCATCTTGATCTGCAGCTCGCGCGCGTTGACGAGGTACTCGCTCGTCACGCCGAACCGGCCCGACGCCACCTGCTTGATGGCCGAGCTCTTCGAGTCGCCGTTCGACATCTTGAGGTAGCGTGCCGGGTCCTCGCCGCCCTCGCCGGTGTTCGACTTGCCGCCGATGCGGTTCATCGCCACGGCGAGGGACTCGTGGGCCTCCTTCGAGATCGAGCCGTAGCTCATCGCGCCGGTCTTGAAGCGGCGCAGGATCGACTCGACCGGCTCCACCTCGTCGATGGACACCGGCCTCATCCCCGGGACGAGGTCCATCAGGCCGCGCAGCGTGCAGAGGTTCTTCGCCTGCTTGTCGACGAGCGCGGTGTACTCCTTGAAGAGCTCGTAGTTGCCGGTGCGGCAGGCGTACTGGAGCTTGTGGACGGTCTCCGGGTTGAAGAGGTGGTACTCGCCCGTCGAGCGGTACTTGTACTGCCCGCCCGCGGGGAGGCTCGTGTGGACGATCGGGCGCCGCGGCGGGAAGCCCCGCTCGTTGCGCATCCGCGCCTCGTTCGCCACGACGTCGATCCCGACGCCGCCGACGCGGGTCGCGGTCCAGGTGAAGTACTCGTCGATGAAGTCCTGGTTGAGCCCGATCGCCTCGAACACCTGGGCGCCGTGGTAGCTCTGGATCGTGGAGATCCCCATCTTGGAGATGACCTTCACGATCCCCTTGTTCACCGCCTTGACGTACTTCTTCTCGGCGTCCTCGGGCGAGCCGGGGATGAGCCCCAGGTTCACCTGGTCGTGGATCGTCTCGAAGGTGAGGTACGGGTTCACCGCCGACGCGCCGTAGCCCACGAGCAACGCGAAGTGGTGGACCTCGCGCGGCTCGCCCGACTCGAGCACCAGGCCGATGCGGGTGCGCGTCCCCTCGCGGATGAGGTGGTGGTGCACCGCCGCGACGGCGAGGAGCGACGGGATGGGCGCGTCGTCCGCGTCGTGCCCGCGGTCGGAGAGGATGATGATGTTGTGCCCCTCCGCGATGCACTCCGACGCCTTGAACCGGAGGTCCTCGAGCGCCTTCCGGAGCGCCGCGCCGCCGCCGCTGGCGCGGAAGAGGATGGGCAGCGTGATCGTCTTGAGGCCGCGGGAGGCGGCGCCCCCGTCGCAGGCCCGGATCTTCTCGAGCTCCTCGTTCCGAAGCACCGGGGTGGGGAGCGACAGCTGCCGGCAGGACTCGGGCGCGGGCTCGAGGAGGTTGCCCTCCGGCCCGACCGCGGTCTCGACCGCCATGATGATCTCCTCGCGGATCGCGTCCACGGGAGGATTCGTCACCTGCGCGAAGAGCTGCTTGAAGTAGGCGAAGAGCGGCTGCGGCTTCTCCGACAGGACCGCGAGCGGCGTGTCGGTGCCCATCGAGCCGATGGGCTCGGTGCCCTCGGTGGCCATGGGCGTGACGAGCAGCTTCACGTCCTCCTCGGTGTAGCCGAACACCTCCTGGCGGCGGAGGACCGTCTCGTGGTCCGGCTCGTGGACCTTGGGCGGCTTGCCGAGGTGACGGAGCGGCACGGAGTAGCGCTCGAGCCACTCGCGGTACGGGTGCTGCTTCGCGATGCGCTCCTTCACCTCGTCGTCCGAGACGATGCGCCCCTCGGAGGTGTCGACGAGGAACATGCGGCCGGGCTGGAGCCGGCCCTTCTGCTGCACCTGCTCCGGCGGGATGTCGAGGACGCCCACCTCCGACGCCATCACGACGAGGCCGTCGTTCGTCACGTAGTAGCGCGAGGGCCGGAGGCCGTTGCGATCGAGCACCGCGCCGACGCGGATCGCCGTCGGTGAAGGCGATGGAGGCGGGGCCGTCCCACGGCTCCATCAGGCAGGAGTGGAACTCGTAGAACGCCTTCTTCGCGGCGCTCATCGACTCGTGCCGGTTCCACGGCTCCGGCACCATCATCATCATCGCGTGCGGCAGCTCGCGCCCGGCGAGCGTGAGCAGCTCGAGGACGTTGTCGAACATCGCCGAGTCGGAGCCCTCGTTGTCGACGACCGTGAGGATCTTCTGGAGGTCGTCGCCGAAGAGCGAGGACTGCATCATCGACTGGCGTGCGTGCATCCAGTTGATGTTGCCGCGCAGCGTGTTGATCTCGCCGTTGTGCGAGATGTAGCGGTACGGGTGCGCGCGCGACCACGACGGGAACGTGTTCGTCGAGAACCGCGAGTGCACCATCCCGATCGCGGAGACGACCTGCGGGTTCGCGAGGTCGTGGTAGAACTCGCGCAGCTGCGCCGCGTTCAGCATCCCCTTGTAGACGATGGTCTTGTGCGACAGCGAGGGGACGTAGAAGTGCGTCCGGCCGGGGATGGCGGAGCGCGACACCTTCTTCTCGACGAGGCGGCGGATGACGTACAGCTTCCGCTCGAAGCTCATCGCGTCGGGGCAGTTCGCGCCGCGGCCCACGAAGATCTGGCGGATCACCGGCTGCGAAGCCTTCGCGGTCGGCCCGAGCGCCGTGTTGTCCGTCGGGACGTCGCGCCAGCCGAGGAGCGTCTGCCCCTCCTCCCGCACGACCTCCTCGAACAGCTTCACGCACGCCGCGCGGCCCGCCTCGTTCGAGGGCAGGAAGACCATCCCCGCGGCCCAGTGCGCCGGCTTCTGCGGGAGCGCGAGCCCGAGCTGCTCCGCCTCGGCGCGGAGGAACGCGTGCGGCATCTGGAGCAGGATGCCGGCGCCGTCGCCGGTGTTCTTCTCGGCCCCCACCGCACCGCGGTGCTCGAGGTTGACGAGCACCGTGAGCGCCTTCGCGACGATGTCGTGCGAGGCCCGCCCCTTCACGTCGACCACGAACCCGAAGCCGCAGGCATCGTGCTCGTGCTGGGGATCGTAGAGGCCCTGCCGCTGGGGGTAGCCCGTCTCGGTCATCGGATGTTTCGTCCTTCGCAACCTGCGACACCGCTCCGGACGCGACGCGGCCCGGAGAACTCGCACGAGGGGTCGTGGGATGGGTTTCCTGCTACGCCGCCGGCCCGGCGACCGCCGGACCCTCGCGCACCGCGCCCCGGAGCATGTGGGCGCGTGCACCACTCTTCGAACATGGAAGGGTCAGTTTCTACGAAGCGAGCGTGCATCGTCAAGCTCCGAACACTGCATAGCTTTTGCTTGACGGGGTGTCCGCGCCATCCATCGGGGCATTCCCCATTTCTCGTCCTGCCGGACGTGGCGCCTTTCGCGCCCATGGAGGCGCGCTTCTCGGGCGTGCTACCGGGCGATCCAGCGGCCTGGCGCGCGAGGCCGCCCCGGCCATCTGCGCGGGTGCCGGCGCGCAGCGTTTGCGCAGACCAACATCAAATCGCTTTTCCTGCGGGGCAACGCGGCCTGACGTGTCGCGAGTTGTCCGAGATCACGCGGGTTTGACCCCGGCATCCGGGGCATGCTGCTTGCTCACCGCGCCGCCAACGGAGGTCACACGTGAATTCGTCCGCCCCATCCCCCGCCGCTGCCTTGCCGGTGCGTGCGGAGCCTTCGGTGGCCGAGCGCGAGGTCTGGCTCACGAGCTACCTCGTCGTCGGCGCGATCCTCATCGGCGCCGTCCTTCAAGTATGGATCCCGCCGGGCGGGTTCACGCTCGTCGGCGCCGCGTTCCTCGCCAGCATGGTCGTCGTCGCGGTGGGCTACGCCGTCCCCGGTCGCCTGCGCGCGACCATCGCCGGCTTCCGCTTCATCTCGACGCTGCTCTTCGTGCTCGCGGTGATGGCGGTGCTGGGAACGCTCATCCTCCAGATGAAGCCCGCGGCGTTCTACGTGACCGGCTACGGTCTCGTCGGGCGCCTCATCCTGGCGCTCCGGCTCGACGACATCTTCCACGGCCTGCCGTTCGCGCTCGTGATGGCGCTCTTCGGCGCGGCGGTGATCGCCTCGGCCACGCTGCGGTGGCCGCCGAAGGTCAAGGCAGCGGGCTTCTTCATCTGTCACGTCGGGATCATGACGTCGCTCGCCGGCGCGGCGGCGTCCGCGACGCTCGCCATCCGCGGCCGCATCGACCTGCACGCGGGCGGCGAGACCGCCACCCACGTCCGCGTGACCAAGGCCGGTCAGTCCACCGGCGAGGTCGCCGCGCTCGGGTTCGACCTCCACCTGGACCGGTTCGAGCTCAAGCCGTACGAGCCCGAGTACCGGGTCGGCTACTACGAGCAGGTCCAGGTCACCGACGAGCGTGGGACCCGCGCCGACTGGCGCCTCAAGGCGAGCTTCGATCCCGACACCGAGAAGCACCGGCTCCCGAACGGCGACTCCTTCCGCCTGAAGGGGACCTTCCCCGACCTCCAGCCGAACGCGGCGACGCACGTGGCCTACGACACCGCCTCGCCCGCGTGGCGAGAGCCGCCGAACCCGGGCGTCGCGATCGAGGTGCACCAGCAGGGGCTGCCGCGCGAGGCGCTGATGTTCGCGACGCGCCCGTCGCCGGTCTTCCTCTCCCCGACGAGCGCGCTCGTGTTCGAGCGGCGCATGAAGGAGGTGAAGGCGTACGTCTCGCACGTCACCGCGGCGCAGGGTGCGGACCGGGTCCAGCGCTCGATCGCGGTGAACGACCCGTTCACGCACAACGGGTGGACGCTGTACCAGGTGAACTACAACCCCGAGGACCCCACCTACTCCGGGCTCGAGGCGGTGTACGACCCCGGCGTGTTCTGGGTGTTCACCGGGTTCGCGCTCATCTGCCTTGGCGTCGTCTACATCTTCTACGTCGAGCCGCGCTTCAAGAAGCGGGCCGCCACCGCGCAAGCGTAGCGACAGGAGAGAACGACCATGCTCCAGTACGTCATCGCCGAGCACCCCTTCTTCGTCGCGACGGGCGCCCTCTACGCCGCGTCCGTCGCGCTGTACGCGACCGCGTGGCGCTCCACCCGGCGGATCGTGGCGCGCGCCGCGACCGCGTTCATGACGGCGGCGCTGCTGCTGAACGTCGCGCTCATGCTGCTCCGCTGGCACGAGGCAGGGCGCGCGCCGCTCAAGTCGCTGTTCGAGTCGCTGGTGTTCTTCGCGCTGTGCATCGCGCTCGTCTACCTGTTCTTCGAGTGGATCTACGGGACCCGCGTCTTCGGGGTGCCGGCGATGCTCCTCTCGCTGGGCTGCCTCGTGTACGCGCTCGCGAAGTGGGACGCCGAGATCGTGAAGCTCCCGCCGGCGCTCCAGTCCCCGTGGTTCGTCCCGCACGTGATGGTCTACTTCGTGGGGTACGCCGCGGTCGCCCTCGCGTTCGTGCTCGCCATCGTGCAGCTGCTCGCGCCGCGGGTCGCGGCGGTGCAGCGGATGCTCACGATGAAGGCCGGCACCATCATGACGGGCAAGCCGCTCGACGTGGAGAAGATGTCCTACGAGCTCGTGCGCTTCGGGTTCGCGCTCCTCACGATCGGGCTCCTCGTCGGCTCGGTGTGGGCGAAGAGCGCCTGGGGCGACTTCTGGGTGTGGGATCCGAAGGAGAACTGGTCCCTCGTGACCTGGCTCGTCTACGGCGGCTACCTCCACCTGCGCCGCGTGCGCGGCTGGCGTGGCGACAAGGGCGCCTGGCTCCTCATCTTCGGCTTCGCGGTGGTGATGTTCACGTACCTCGGCATGCACCTCCTCCCGACCGCGGAGGAGAGCGCGCACGTGTACAGCGGGAGCTAGAGCCTCCGAGTGCCTACTTGCTCAGCTGGGGGAGCTCGCGCGCGCGCCGGGCCGGGCCGCCGCTGCGGTACTCCTTCAGCCGGTACTGGATCTTGCGGATCGAGACGCCGAGGATCTCGGCGGCCTGCGCGGTGGACCCGCCGCACTGGTCGAGGGTGCGCAGGATCGCCTCCCGCTCGATCTCGAACAGCGTCGCGCCGGGGATGAGCGCCGACGTGGTGCTCTCCTCGGGGCGCGCGCCATGGAGCACCGGCGAGAGGTCGTCCGCGGTGATCTCGCTCCCCTGCGCGTACTCGGCGGCGCGCTCGACCACGTTCGCGAGCTCCCGGACGTTCCCCGGCCAGTCGTAGGCGAACAGGGACGACAGGGTGCCGGGCGTGACGCCGGCGATGTCCTTCCCGGTGGCGCGCGCGTACGCCTCGACGAAGTGTGCGACGAGCGCGGGGATGTCCGCCTTGCGCTCGCGCAGCGGCGGCAGCGCCACCGACACCACGTTCAGCCGATAGTACAGGTCGTCCCGGAAGCGGCCCGCCCGGACCTCCTCCGCGAGGTCGCCCTGCGAGCCCGCGACGACGCGCAGGTCCACGTGGATCTTCTCGCTGCCGCCGAGGCGCTCGAGCTCCCCGTGCTGCAGGACGCGCAGGAGCTTGACCTGGATGCCCATCGGCATCCGACCCACCTCGTGCAGGTAGATCGTGCCTCCGTCCGCCTCCTCGAACCGGCCGCGGCGCCGGGCGTCCGCGTCGGAGAAGGCGCCGGGCTCGTGCCCGAACAGCTCCGACTCGAGGAGCGGCTCGGACACGGCGGCGCAGTTCACTCGCACGAACGGGCGGTCCCGGCGCGGCGAGGCCTCGTGCACTGCTTGTGCGACGTGGGCCTTGCCGGTGCCCGACTCTCCGTGAACCAGGATGGTCGCCTTCGTGGGAGCGACGCGCTTCACGATGTCGAAGATCGCCTGCAGCTCGGGAGCGCCGCCGACCAGCTGAAGGCGATGCCGCAGCCGCTCGCGCAGGGCGATGCTGTCCCTGCGAAGCCGCCGCCGGTCGAGGGCCTTCTCGAGCACCACCAGCACATGCCTAGGATCCAGCGGTCGGACCAGGTAGGTCTCGGCACCCGCGCGGAGCGCGGCGAGCGCGGCGTCGAGCCGGTCGAGCGTGGTCGAGACGACGACCGCGGCGTCGCAGCGCAGCTCGCGCAGGCGAGCCACGAGCGCAGCCGGAGAGAGGTCGGGGAGCGCGGCGTCGACGAGCACCGCGGCAGGCTGGACACCCGGAAGGAACGAGAGCGCGCCCTCGGCCGACGTGGTCTCGACGGCGTCGAACCCCCTGTCGCAGAGCCACGCGCGGAGCGCGGCCCCGTCGAGCGGGTGTGGATCGACGATGAGTACGCGTTCACGCTTCATGTTCGGCTCGCTGGGTTAGCAAGCGCCATACCCGCCCCTGGCGCACCGCCGGCTGCACGAATTGCGCGTGGGGGACCTGCGGCCGCGCGAGCCCGCAATGCTCCCCGCACGCCAACCGCCGGCGGTACCTGGCGTTTTGGCCGCAGGTGCCCGTGCGTCACGACGTGGGCCCGACGCCGGCCGTGCGCGGGAGCCGGCGCGCATCCGGTGCGGCGCGCACGCTCGGCGCCGCGGCGCGCTGCGCTTGCGCCCGGCGGCCCTCGAGCATAGGACCGCCGCATGGGACGCACGTGGCTCGGCGGTCGGATTGCGGTGGTCCAGGGCGACATCACGACGCTCGCCGTGGACGCGATCGTGAACGCGGCCAACGCCTCGCTCCTGGGGGGCGGAGGCGTCGACGGCGCGATCCACCGCGCCGCCGGGCCGGCGCTCCTCGAGGAGTGCCGCGCGCTCCGGGGCGCGCGCACCGGCGAGGCGAAGATCACGCGGGGCCACCGGCTGCCCGCGCGGCACGTGATCCACGCGGTGGGTCCGGTCTGGCAAGGGGGCGGGAGCGGTGAGGAGGACGCCCTCGCGAGCTGCTACCGCACGGCGATGCGGCTCGCAGTGGAGCACGGCCTGCGCTCGATCGCGTTCCCGGCCATCTCGACCGGGATCTACCGCTTCCCGCTCGAGCAGGCGACGCGGATCGCCGTCGCGGAGGTGGTGCGCGCGCTCGAGGCCGCCACGAGCGTGCAGCAGGTCGTGTTCTGCTGCTTCTCGGCGGGCGATCGCGAAGTGTACGAGCGCGTGCTGGACGAGCGGGAGGGAGGCTAGCGCCGGGCGAGGGCACGCCCGAGGGCGAGCGCGCCGGCGGCATGGACGCTCGCGAGATCAGCGCCGCTCGCCGGGCGGCGGCCGGACCGGCGGAGCATCCGCGCCTCCCCACGGCAACGCGCCCTCGGAGCCGGGCGGGTTCGCGAGCGGGAACCGGGTCGCGTTGTCGAGGAGGGTGATCCCGACGAGGAGCGAGACGAACACGAGGGAGGTCACGAAGACGAGGCGGTTCGCGCCCGTCTGATCCCAGAGGTGCATGAAGAACAGCGCGACGAGCGATCCCTTCGCCGCGGCGATCGCGAGGGCGATGACGACCGCCCAGCCGCCCGGCGCGTGCAGCCGCGACAGCCCGTAGGTGAGGATCGTGAGGGCGAGCAGCGCGGCCCAGACGACGGCGTAGCGGCCGACGTGCGAGTGCGCGACGTGCCTCGCCTGCTCTTCGTGCGCGACGTTCGGGTCGGCCATGGGGCCTCGGCTCCTAGATCAGGTAGATGAGCGGGAAGACGAAGATCCAGATGAGGTCGACGAGGTGCCAGTACAGGCCGGCGAGCTCGACCGGGACGTGGTACTCGGCGGTGAACGCGCCGCGTCCCGCACGCACGCCGATGACCGCCAGCACCGTCATCCCGATGACGACGTGGATGCCGTGCAGCCCGGTGATGAGGAAGTAGAGGGCGAAGAACATCGACGCGCCCGGCCCCTGCACCCCCGCGTACGTGTAGAAGCGCCCGGGGAGCTGCCCCTCCTCGAAGTGGTGCGAGTACTCGACCGCCTTGAAGCCCAGGAACACGAGGGCGAGCAGTACCGACAGGCCGAAGAAGACGGCGGTGCCCTTCCCGTCGCCCTTGGTCGCGCGGTGGAGCCCCATCGCCACGGTGAACGAGCTCGTCACGAGCACGATGGTGTTGACGAGCCCGATCCAGGTCTCGATGTGCCGGCTCGCCTGCGCGAACGCGTCCTGGAAGAGGTACCGGTAGACGCCGTACGCGGCGAAGAGCGCGGTGAAGAGCAGCACCTCCGTCGCGAGGAAGAGCCACATGCCCAGGCGCGCCGCGTGCGCCTGCTTCTCGAGGCTCTCGAAGTGGTGCGCGAGGCGGCGAGCGCGGCGCTAGCGGACATGGCTCGGCTCGGGCGGCGCGTGGGGCGGAGGCTCCGCGCCCTCGTCGTAGTCGTGCGGCGGCGCGGTGAAGACCGGGGTCGTCTCCCGAAGTTCTCGGGCGGGGGCGGGGAGGCGGTGCCCCACTCGAAGCCCCGCGAGCCCCACGGGTTCGTCGGACGCGACCGGCCCCCACTTCAGACGAGATGAGCAGGTAGACGAGGACGAGGAGGAGCCCGAACGCGAGGACGCGAGGCGCCGGCGGTGGAGGCGACGTTCAGCGGCCAGAACCGCTCCGGGTACGAGAAGTAGCGGCGCGGCATGCCCTCGTTGCCGAGCAGGAACTGCGGGATGAAGGTGACGTTGAACCCGAGGATGACGAGGACCGCGCCGACGAGCCCCCAGCCCTCCGGGTACATCCGCCCGATCATCTTCGGGAACCAGTAGTGGAGCGCGGCGAGGAACGCCATGATCGACCGCGCCCACCATGATGAAGTGGAAGTGGGCGACGACGAAGTAGGTGTCCTGCCAGTGCACGTCGAGCGAGACGGTGGCGAGCGCGATGCCGGTCATCCCGCCGAAGACGAGGAAGAACAGGAACCCGATGAAGTAGGCGAAGGGCGTCTTGAACGAGATGGAGCCCTTGTAGAGCGTGGCCGTCCAGTTGAAGACCTTGATGGCCGTGAAGATGCCCACGAACATCGAGAGGACGCCGAAGATGCCGGCGTCCCACGGCGACTGCCCGGACGTGAACAGGTGGTGGCCCCAGGTGAAGAAGCCGACGAAGGCGATGCCGAGCGACGAGTAGGCGATCGCCTTGTAGCCGAACATGTTCTTGTGGGAGTAGGCGCAGACCACCTCGGAGATCACCGCCATCGCCGGGAGCACCATGATGTAGACGGCGGGGTGCGAGTAGAACCAGAAGAAGTGCTGGAAGAGCACCGGGTCGCCGCCGCGCGCCGGATCGAAGATGCCCCAGCCGAAGGCGTGCTCGACCGCCACGAGGAGGAGCGTCATCCCGAGCACCGGGGTCGCGAGGATCTGGATCACGCTCGTCGCGTAGATCGCCCCAGACGAAGAGCGGCATCCGGTCCCAGGTGAGCCCCGGCGCGCGCATCGTGTGCGTCGTGACGATGAAGTTGAGGCCGGTGAGGATCGAGGAGAACCCGATGATGAACGCGCCCAGCAGGACCGGCACGACCTTGGTCACCGTGGTCGTCGAGTACGGCGTGTAGAAGGTCCAGCCGGTGTCCGCGCCGCCGTGGATCATCCCGTACAGCGCGACCGCCGCGCCGAGCGAGGTACAGGTAGAACGAGAGGAGGTTCAGCCTCGGGAACGCCACGTCCTTCGCCCCGAGCATGATCGGCAGGAGGAAGTTGCCGAAGCCGCTCGGGATGGCCGGGATCATGAAGAGGAAGATCATGACCACGCCGTGGAGCGTGAACATCCGGTTGTAGGTCATCGCGTCCATGATCGTCGGGCCGGGCGTGAGCAGCTCGATCCGGATGAGCAGCGCGAAGATCCCGCCGAGGATGAACGCGACCGTGGTCGCGATGAGGAACATCACCCCGATGCGCTTGTGGTCGAGCGTGAGCAGCCAGGAGCGGAGCCCCGTGTCGGGCGCGTTCAGGTACGTCCGGCGCACGAGGAGGGGCGCTTCACTTGCGGGGGATGGATTCATACGCCGGGCCCTCCGACGGCCCGGAGCGGACCGCCGCCGTGCTGAGCGACTTGATGTACTCGACGATCGCGGCGATCTCGGGGGGCGACATCTTCCCCTGGAAGGTGGGCATGACGTTCTGGTACCCCGCGACGATGTCCGCGGCCGGATCCATCATCGACTTCGTGAGGTAGCCCTCGTCGGCCACGACCGCCTTGCCGGTCGTGAGCTTCTCCGACCGGCCGTACAGGTCCATCCACGTCGGGCCGATGTGGCGCGTGCCGTCGACGGTGTGGCACTTCAGGCAACCCTGGTCGGCGGCGACGCGCTGCCCCTGCGCGATCAGGTTCGAGCGCGCGCGGACGGGGTCGCCCGCGACCGGCGCCGAGTCGGCGGTGAGCGGGAGGCCGCGCCGCTGCTGCTGGAGCCAGTCGTCGAACTCCGCCGCGGGCATCACGATGAGCTCGCCCATCATGGACGAGTGGCCCATCCCGCAGTACTCCGCGCAGAAGATCTCGTAGCGCCCCGGCCGCTCGGCGGTGAACCACGTCTGCGTGTACCGGCCTGGCAGCGCGTCCTGCTTCACCCGCATCGCGGGCACGTAGAACGAGTGGATCACGTCGCGCGACGTGATGAGGAGGCGCACCGGCCGGCCCACCGGGATGCGCAGCGCGTCGAGCGAGCTCGGGCCTCCGGGGTACGCGAACTTCCACATCCACTTCTTCCCCTGGACGTACACGTCCATCGCGCCCTGCGGCGGCCGCTGGAGATCGACGTACTGGGGGAACCCGATCGCGAACCAGAGGAGGAAGAAGCCGAGCGGGACCGCGATGAACAGCACCTCGTGGATGAGGCGCGGCGCGACGTGCGGCGTCCGGTCCGTGTCGGAGCGCCGCCGGTACTTGATGAAGAAGATGAGCGCGGTGAGGAAGACGCCGGTCGCCGCGATCATCGTCGTGATGATCACGAAATAGTGGAGGTGATCGACGCGACGGGCGTAGTCGCTCGCCTGCTCCGGCAGGAAGAGCATTCTGCGCATGAGGTCGTTCATGGCGTCTGCCCCACCCTCGCGGCCCTGGTGCGCCGCTCGCGCCGCACCAGCCCGACGATGAGCGCCGTCAGCGCGACCAGCACCGCCAGCGCGCCGGCGCGCACGATCCCGAGCGCGTACGGCTCGTACTTGCGCGACGTCGGATCGTACCGGTAGCAGGTGAGGAGGAACCGGTCGAAGCTGGTCCCGACCTTCCCGTCGGCCGCCTCGACGAGGGAGAGCCGGAACTCCTTGTTCGGGTACTCGATGCCGTACAGGTAGCGGGAGATCTTCCCGTCCGGCGTGAGGACGAAGATCGCGGCGAGGTGCGCCCACTCGCCCGAGACCTGATCGCGCTTGAAGGTGAAGCCGGCGGCGTCCGTGATCTGTCGGGTCGCGTCGGCGGTGCCGACGAGGAACGGCCAGTCCGGCCCCGCCTCGGTCCGGCCGAGCGACTGGAGGTACCCGCGCCGCCGCTCGGCCGCCTGCAGCGGCTTCTCGTCGGGATCGAACGAGATCGTCACCGCCTGGAAGTCCCGGCCGATCTCGAGCCCGTTCTCCCGCATGGCCTTCGCCATCCCGGAGAGGATGAGCCCGCACAGCATCGGGCACTCGTAGTACACGAGCGCGAGCACGACCGGCCGGCGCCCGTCGAACGCGCTCCCGAGCCGCCACGGCCTGCCGCCCCCGTCTACCAGCTCGACGTCGAGCGGCAGACGGTTCCCGAGCTTCTCCTCGATCCGCACGTCCTCGAGCGCGAGCGGGGTGACGTCCGCCGGCGGGGTCGTCTGCTCCGTCCCGCGCCGGAACTGCGCGCGCGCCGGGAACGGCGCCGCGACGAGCGCGATGAGGACGGCGCAGGCGGCGCCGCGGCGCGCGCGGTTCACGGCTGGCCTCCCGGAGTCGTCGCGCCGCCCGCCGACCCGGGCGGGCGGACGCCCTGCGCGACGAGCTCCATCGCGCGCTCGATGGGGAGGTGCACGAGCCCTGCGTCCCGGTCCACCCAGCCGTAGGACCCGAGCCGCTCCATGCGCGCCTGCCGGTCGCGCTCGCCGCGCGTCGCGAGCTCGAAGAGCTGCTGCTCGACGAGGCCGATCTTCGACTGGCCCATCTCGGCGGGCACGGGGAGCGGCGGCCGATCGCCCTCGCGAAGGCGCAGGTACCCGATCGTCACGAAGGAGGCGAGGAAGAAGATGACCAGCGAGCCGATGCCGACCGCGAGGATCGGGCGCGCCGAGATCCGGTCCTCCTCCTGGCGAACGTGTCCGTGCCCGGGGGGCGCTGCGTGGGGGTCGGTCATTGCGGCAGGTACCTCAGCGAGTCCTCGAGATACGGATCGCGGACCGGGACGGTCGCGGCGCCGCGCATGCGGAGCACCGCGAACGCGAGCGCGAGGCTGCCCACGCCCACGAACGCGGTCACGTCGAACACCCACGGCCGCGGTCCGTCCGGGTGGAGGTGCGGCATCACGAGCCAGTAGAGGTCGACCCAGTGCGCCAGCAGCAGCCACGCCGCCACCCAGGAGAGCGCGCGCGGGTTCCGCGTCACGGCGCGCGAGAGGAGCAGGAAGAAGGGGACCAGGAAGTGGAACAGGGCGAGGAAGGCTCCCACCCAGCGCCAGCCGCCGTTGATGCGGAGGATGTACCAGGGCACCTCCTCCGGGATGTCCGCGATCCAGATGAGCATGAACTGCGAGAACGCGACGTACGCCCAGAACGCGACGAACGAGAGCAGGAACTTCCCGAGCGCGTGGAAGTGCTCGACGTTCATGTGATGGCCGAAGGCGGTCGGGTCGTCGCGCGTCGCCCGCGCCCCGATGATCACGAGCGCGAACGCGCTCATGAAGCTCCCGGCGAACCAGTAGACCCCGAAGATCGTCGAGAAGAAGCGCGGATCGAGCGACATCATCCAGTCGAACGCCGCGAAGGTCATGGTGAGCGCGAGGAACGGGAGCGACCCCGCGCCGAGCCGCCGCTGCCACCGCGTGAGCGCGACGCCGCCGGCCGTGTCCTGCCGCACCGACCAGGCGCGGAGGAGGTGCGCCACCACGATCCAGACGGCGAAGTACACCGCGGCCCGGACCAGGAACGCCGAAGGGTTGAGGTACGGGAGCTTGCTCTCGACGGCGTGGGCGAGCTCCCCCTCGAGCGCGTGCGGATCGACCCACGGGAAGAGCCGGCGCATCCCGAGCGCGATCGGGACGAACAGGACCACGAACAGCGGGAGCGTGAGCGGCACCGTCTCGATGAAGCGGCGCAGCACCACCGGCCACCGCGCCGCCGAGGCGTGGAACGCGCCGAGCAGGATGAGCGCCCCGAGCGCGAGCCCGACCCAGAAGACGAACGCGACGAGGTACGAGAACAGCGCCCGGCGCGCGTCGAAGACGAGCCCGCCGAGCAGGGTGAGGGCGAGGCAGCCCGCGCCGACCGCGGCGGCGAGCCCGGCCAGCCTGCGTCCGCCCTGGTACGGGGAGAGCGTCATCGCGCCTCCTCCTGGAGCTTTCGTCGCGCGTCCGGCGGGACCTGCTCGACCGAGGCGTGCTGGGACAGCTGGAGCGCGCGGACATAGGCGACGACCGCCCAGCGATCCTCCACCGAGATCTCGGCGGCGTACGAGGGCATGAGCCCGAACCCGTTCGTCACGACGCGATAGATGTGACCGTCCGCGACGTCGCGGTAGGCATGGAGCGACGGCGGCCGGCGCAGCGACATGTTCAGCGCCACCTGGCTCTCGCCGTCGCCGAGGACGCCGTGGCAGGTCGCGCAGGTCACGTTGAAGCGCGCCCGGCCGCGCGCGAGGAGGGCGGCCGTCGGGGCGATCGGCGCACGGTCGAGCGGGCGGCCGTCCGGGCCGAGGCCGGTCGCCACGGCGGGCTCCACGACCGCGCCGTACGGGACCGTCCCGTCGGGCGGCTGCCGCATCGCGAGGCCGTCCGGATACGCCTCGCTCGGCTGGTACGCGCGGTACTTCGGCTGCCGCTGCATCGGATCGAGCCGCGGGCAGGCGGTGAGCGCGAGCAGGAGCAGGGTGGCGGCGCGGCCGGTCATCGCGTCACCTCCGCGACGATCGAGACCTGCCGTGCGCCGAGGCGCCGGAGCTCCTGGGCGAGCGCCTCCGCCTGGGCGCCGTCCACCGCGGCCGAGAGCCAGAGCCCGTCGACGGACGCGGACCGGAAGGCCTCAACCTCGAAGACGGGGTGGTGGACCCGCGGGAACCGGAAGTAGACGAAGAGGAGCCCGCCGAAGATCGAGAGCGCCGCGAACAGGACCCCGAGCTCGAAGGTGACCGGGATGAACGCGGGCGGGCTGTGCGGCGGCCGGTTGCCGACGTTGAGCGCCCAGTCGTACGCGTTCACGTACCACTGGAGCAGGTACCCGCTCACCGCGCCGGTGACGCCTGCGACGAGGGTGACGAGGGGGACCGTCGAGCGGCGGAGCCCGAGCGCCTCGTCGGCGCCGTGGAGCGGGTACGGCGAGTGGAGGTCGAGCTCGTGGATCTCCGCAGCGAACCCGCCTTCCGCACGTGGCGTTCCGTCGGGGGCGAGCTTCACCGCGGCGCGACCCCTCCCGCGCAGCGCGCGGGCCGCGTCGAGGAGCGCGTGCTCGCGCTCGAACTCGCCGAGCACGTAGGTCCTCATCGTTGCTCCTCCTCGGGCTCCTCGATGTGGGCGCCGGGAGCGTCCGCCGGGGATTGGATGGGCACCCCCGGCCCGTGGTGCTCGATCTCGCGCCGGAGCTCCTTCACCTCGAAGATGGGGATCGCCGGCAGGAAGCGGAGGAACAGCAGGAACAGCGTCCCGAACATCGCGATCGACCCGAAGAGCAGCCCCCAGTCCACCCAGGTCGGCGCGTAGTTGGCCCAGGAGGACGGGAGGAAGTCGCGGGTGAGCGAGACGGCGATGATCATGAACCGCTCCGCCCACATCCCGACGTTGATGAGGATCGCGACGACGAAGAGCACCACCTCGTTGCGCCGCGCCCAGGGGAACCAGAACACCTGGGGCGCCACGACGTTGCAGAGCAACTGCACGTACCAGATCGCGCGGTAGTGGCCGTTCCAGCGGTTCAGGAAGGCGAACTGCTCGAGGTGCGATCCCGAGTACCACGCGATGAAGTGCTCCATCACGTACCCGTAGGAGACCATGAGCCCGGTCGCGAGCATGACCTTCGCCATGTTCTCGAGGTGACGCGGAGTCACGACCTGCTGGTACCCGAGCAGGCGCCGCGCCGGGATCATCAGGGTCATCACCATCGCGAAGCCGCTGAAGATCGCGCCGGCCACGAAGTACGGCGGGAAGATGGTGGTGTGCCAGCCGGGGAGCTGGGAGATCGCGAAGTCGAACGACACGATCGTGTGGACGGACACGACGAGGGGCGTCGAGAGCCCGGCGAGGAGCAGGTAGCCGATCCGGTAGTGCTGCCAGTGCCGCGCCGATCCGCGCCAGCCGAAGGCGAGAATCCCGTACGCGATCCGCTGCGCCCGGCTCTTGGCGAGGTCGCGCGCCGTCGCCAGGTCGGGGATGAGGCCGAGATACCAGAAGAGGAACGAGACCGTGGCGTACGTGGAGATCGCGAAGACGTCCCAGGGAAGCGCGCTCTTGAAGTTCGGCCACACCTGCGTCGTCGCGGGGTACGGGATGAGCCACCAGAAGAGCCACGGGCGGCCGAGGTGGATGATGGGGTAGATCCCGGCCATCGCGACCGCGAACAGCGTCATCGCCTCGGCGAAGCGATTGATCGACGTGCGCCACCTCTGCTGGAACAGGAGGAGGATCGCGCTGATGAGCGTGCCGGCGTGGCCGATCCCGATCCACCACACGAAGTTGGTGATGTCGTAGGCCCACGCGACCGGGATGTTGTTGCCCCACGCGCCGATGCCGACGAACACGGTCACCACGAGCGAGATGATCCAGAACGTGACTCCGCCGCCGAGCGCGAGGAGGAGGAGGAGCCACCCGCGCCGCGTAGGGCCGAGCACCGGTCGGAGCAGGTCCTCGCTGAGCGCCCGATCGCCGGGGCGTCCGACGAGGACCGGCGCGCCCTCGAGCGCGTGCCTCTCTTCGATCATCTTGGTCGCGGTGCTCATGCCAGCTCGGGGTTCGGGTTCCGCAGCTTGACCAGATAGGCGGTGCGCGGGCGCGTGTTCAGCTCGTGGAGGAGATCGTAGCGGCGCGCGTCGCCGTGCAGCCGCGAGACCCGCGCCGCCGGATCGTTCAGGTTCCCGAAGACGATCGCCTCGGCGGGGCATGCCTGCGCGCACGCCGGCACCACCTCGTCCGGACCGATCTTGCGGTTCGCCAACCGGGCGTCGATCCGCACGCGCTCGATCCGCTGCGTGCAGTACGTGCACTTCTCCATCACTCCGCGCGCACGCACCGTGACGTCGGGGTTCTGGAGCATCTTCAGGGTGGGCGTCATCTCCTTGTGGAAGTCGAGCCAGTTGAAGCGTCGCACCTTGTACGGGCAGTTGTTCGAGCAGTACCGGGTCCCGACGCACCGGTTGTAGACCATCTCGTTCAGCCCCTCGTCGGAGTGGACGGTGGCGTTCACGGGACAGACGTACTCGCAGGGCGCCGCCTCGCAGTGGACGCACATCAGCGGCTGAGTCACCGACGCGGGATCCTCGGGCGTCCCCTCGTAGTAGCGGTCGACCCTGAGCCAGTGCATCTCGCGGCTGCGCAGCACCTGCTGCTTCCCGACGACCGGGATGTTGTTCTCCGCCTGGCACGCGAGCGTGCACGCGCCGCACCCGATGCAGCGCGACAGGTCGATCGCCATTCCCCAGCGGTAGTCCTGCTTCGAGTAGTCCACCGGCCGGTGGATGTCGGGGTTCCGGCCGCGGTGCTCGTCGAGCTCCTCCTGCGCCCGCGGCAGCTCCTCCTCGTCGAGCATCAGCGCGATCGCGCGGTCGTGCCCGCCGACCTGCATGCTGAAATGAAGCTGGGTGACGGCGAGAATCGGTGCGGCGGCCGGCCGGCTTCACCTCGAGGCCGCCGCCGAACCCCAGCGCCTCCGAGGTGCGAAGCGCGTATGCGTCGGCGCCCCCCTTCCCCACCGCGCCCTGGACGCGCTGGCCCCACCCGAGCGTGAGCGTCACCGAGTCGTCGGCGTGCCCGGGCACGATCAGCACCGGCGCGGAGACGGTGCGTCCCGCGCGCGCGAGGTCCACGACGTCCCCGTCGCGCAGCCCGAGCCGGCCTGCGGTCGCGGGCGAGACGTACGCCGCGTTCTCCCAGGTGAGCTTCGTGACGGGATCCGGAAGCTCCTGGAGCCAGGCGTTCTCGTAGGAGCGGCCGTCCCGGAGCTTGTAGTCGGGGACGAAGCGCACCTCGAGCCCCGCCGGGCCGCGCAGCGCCTGGAGCGCCGCCGCGATCCGCGCCGCGTCCGGAGCGCCGACCGGGGGCTCCTTCCTCGCCGGCTCGGCGACGATTCCAGCGGCGAGCCACTCCTGCCAGCTCCGCTCGAACGCGTCGGGCGGACGCGGCCGGTTCGAGTCCACCGGGCTCGCGGCGGCCTCCGAGCCCGCGGCGGGCGGCGGCGCCGCCGGGAAGCCGCCGCGCGTGCGCCAGCCGTCCTTCACGAGACGGTGCGCGCCCTTCTGGCCCTCGGCCACGAAGGCGGCGAGGAGCTCCACCTCGGTGGCGCACGGGACGAGCGGCATGATGAGCGGCTGGACGATGGACGCCGTGCCGTCGCGCGCCCGCAGGTCGCCCCAGGACTCGAGGGGATGGGCGGCCGCGACCCGCCAGGCCGCGGCCCGGACGGTCTCGTCGTCGCGCAGCGCGTGGACGATGGTGTTCTTCGCCTTGGGGAAGAGTCGTCGCAGGTCGAGGTCGGCCGGCGCGGTGTGGAGCGGGTTCCACGCGGTGACGACGAGCGTGTCGACCTGCCCCGCCTCGAGCTCCTTGGCGAGCGCGCGCAGCCGCTCCGGGCCTGCGTCCGGGTCGAGCAACGCCGGAACCACGTAGCGCACGGTCTTGCCGACGTTCCCGAGCGCCGCGTTCATCGCCGCGGCGAGCGCGTGCACGGCCGCGGGCTGCCCTCCGCCGGCGACGACGAGCGAACGACCGCGGGTCCGCGCGAGGTCCTTCGCCACCGCGACGGCGAGCGCGCCCCGCTCCCCGGCCGCCGGCGCCCCGAGCGCCGCCAACGCGCCGAGGCCGTGGCCGCGCGCCAGCTCTGCCGCGACCGCGCGGGCGAACCCCGCCACCTCGCCGGAGCGCATCCGCAGCCGGTGGTCCGCCATGCCGCCCGTGATGGAGAACCCGGCCTCCGCCACGTACAGCCGGTTCATCTTCCCCGGCATGCGCCGGGCGGCGAACTCCCGGGTCTGCCGCAGCGGGTCGCCCTCGCGCGCCAGCAGGTCGCTCTCGAGCGAGAGGATCACGTCCGCGTCGGCGAGCGCGAGCACCGGCTCGAGGGCGCGCCCGAACGCGAGCGCCGTGCCGGCACGGGACTGGTCCGCCTCCGCGGACCACGCATCGAAGCGGGCGCGCGGGAAGCGCGCCAGGATCCGGCGGCGGAGGTCGGCGAGCGTCGGCGACGAGGTCGGCTCGACGAGGAAGCGGAGCCGCGCGCCCTGGTCCTTGTCGTGGCCGGTCGCGAGCGCGTCAATCTCCTGGAGCAGCCCGGTGAAGGACAGCTCGCGCGGGCCCTGCCGGAACCCGGCGAGGCGGGCCGGGTCGTACAGGTCGAGGATCGCCGCCTGGCGGACCGCGTCCGTGCCGCCCCGGCTCGCCGGATGGGCGGGGTTCCCCTCGATCTTCGTGGGGCGCCCCTCCCATGACGTCACGACGAGCCCGACCGCATAGCCGCCGTCGCTCACCGCCGTGGCGTAGGCGCTCGGGACGCTCGGGGTGACGCCGGCGGGCGGTCGAACGTACGGGACGAGCTGCTCGCGAGGCGGCTTGCACGCCTGCACGCCCGCGAGCGCCGCCGAGGCGCCGAGGATCTTCATGAACGAGCGGCGGCCGAGGCCGTCGGGCGCCTCCGCCGCGCCGTCCTCGAACTCCCCCGGCGCGGGCACGCCTCCGCCGCCCTGCTCCTCCAGGCTCCGCCAGCGCCGGTCGAGGAGGCCGCTCTTCTGACCATAGATGGGCAACGTCGGTCTTAGCGATGGCATGTGGTGCAGCTCGTCCGTGACTTGACGTCGTACTTCTTCGCCAGCTCCCGGCCGAGCGCCGCACGATCCGGCGGAGGCTCCCAGCTCATGTTCGTGACCTCCTCGAGCGGGCGCAGGCGAGGCCCGGGGTTGCGGTGGCAGTCGAGGCACCAGCCCATGTTGAGCGGCTGGACCTGCTCGATGGCCGCCATCTGGTCGACGCGGCCGTGGCACTCGACGCAGCCGACGCCCTTGTTCACGTGGATGGCGTGGTTGAAGTAGACGAACCCGGGGAGGCGGTGGACGCGGATCCAGGGGATGGGCTGGCCGGAGAACCAGCTCGCCCGCACGACGTCGAGGAGCGGGCTCTTGTTCCACACCTGCGCGTGACAGTTGAGGCACAGCTCGGTCGAGGGGATCCCCGCGCTCGGCGCCCGCTCGACGGTGTTGTGGCAGTACCGGCAGTCGATGAGGTCGTCCACGACGTGGTGCCGGTGGTCGAACTGGACCGGCTGCGCGACCTGGTCCTGCTGGCCGACGCCGTACGGGATGCGCTGGTAGAGCATGAGCGCGCCGACGGTGCCGGCCGCGCCGCCCACGAGGACGATGAGCACGGCCTTGAACGCCGCGTTCGCTCTGGGGGTGAACAGTGCGCTCATCGCCGTGGCGCGCCCCCGTCGCGCAGTACGTCGGTCCACCGGTTTGGCAAGGGATCAGCCTCCACAGTCCCGCGGAGTCGCTCTGGGGGCGTAAGTTGTCGGAGACGACCGCCCGGCGGTAGGTCTCGAAAGGGGCGACCGGCGCGATCGATTCCCGTTGAACCAAGCCGGCGCGTGGATTAGGGAGGGCGCCGAGGCGTCCGGCGGGAGATCAACCGACGGTGTACCGACCGGAAACGGACGGTGTACCGGAGGCGAAGGCGTGCGCGGGCGCGCGCCGGGTTCCGGGCTCCGTCCGGCGGGCTAGACTGTTCTCGTGCCCATCTACCGGCTCGGCCGCGAGGTCGCCTTCCCGGATCCGGCGCTGGCCGAGCCGGATGGCCTGCTCGCGGTCGGCGGGGATCTCTCGCCCGAGCGGCTCCTCGCCGCCTACGGAGAGGGGATCTTCCCGTGGTTCGACGAGCGGAGCCCCATCCTGTGGTGGTCGCCCGATCCGCGCCTCGTCCTGTACCCCGCCGACCTCCACGTGTCCCGCTCGCTCGAGCGGACGCTGCGCCGTGGCGGGTACCGCGTGACCGCCGACGTCGCCTTCGAGCGGGTGATCCGGCGCTGCGCCGAGCGGCCCCGCCCCGGCCAGCGCGGCACGTGGATCACGGAGGAGATGGTGGACGCCTACATCCGCCTGCACCAGCTCGGGTTCGCGCACTCCTTCGAGACCTGGGAAGGCGACGCGCTCGCGGGCGGCCTCTACGGCGTCTCGCTCGGGGCGGCGTTCTTCGGGGAATCGATGTTCGCGGATCGGCGCGATGCCTCGAAGGTCGCGCTGGTGCGGGCGGTGGAGTGGCTCTCCCGGCGGGGGGTCTCGCTCGTGGACTGCCAGGTCCGGACCGAGCACCTCGTGTCGCTCGGCGCGCGCGAGGTCCCGCGGCGGGTGTTCCTCGAGCGGCTCCGCGAAGCGCTGAAGGCGCCCACGCCCCGCGGACCATGGACGCTCGACGCGCCGTCGCCACCCGCCCGCTGAGCGGCCGTCACTTCTGGACGGCGAGCAGCTCCACCTCGAAGACGAGCGTCGAGAGGAAGTCGGCGCCCGGCTCCCCGGCGCGGGCGACGGTGCACAGCGCGAGGACGGCGGCGGCGACGGAAGGTGGACGTTCATCGGCGTGGTCCCCTTCGTGGGCTCGGAGGCGCTCCGAGGTTCGGTCGCGGCGGAGTATGCCCCACCGTAGAATCGGGCGCATGGGGAAGAAGCGCTCCGGGGTCCCGACGCCGGCGCCGGTCCGGCCGTTCCACGACGCCTTCGCGAAGCTGCGCGAACGGCTTCCCGATGGCGCGCCCGTGCCAGCCGTGCCGCCCGTGGCGCCCGCCGCGGCTGCATCCCCTCCCGCCCGCGCGGTCGTCCGGATCGAGCGGAAGGGCCGGGGCGGAAAGGAGGCGACCGTGGTCGAGCAGCTGGCGCTCCCCGCCGATGCGCTCGCGGCCTGGCTCGACGACGCGCGGCGCGCGCTCGGCTGCGGCGGTGCGCTCGAGGACACCGCGCTGGTGCTCCAGGGGGACCAGCGCGAGCGCGTCGCCCGCTGGCTCGAGGCGCGCGGCGTCCGGAAGGTGACGATCGGGACGTGAAGGGTCCTGCCGGAAGCGTTCATCGGGCCGGCCGCCGCGGCGCCCGGCGCGTAAGATGAGCGGCATGCCGATCCTCGTCGCCGTCCGCGATCTCGTCTTCCGGTCGAAGATCCACGCCGCCGCCGAGCGGCTCGGAGTCGCGGTGCGGCTCGCGCCCCGCGGGACGCCGCTCTCGCAGGCGGCGCGCGAGCTCGGCGGCGGGACTGCGCTCGTCGATCTGTCGGAACCCGGAGTCGTGGAAGAGATCCGTCTCGTGAAGCAGGCGGGCGGCGTCCGCGTGATCGGCTTCCTCGGCCACCTCGAGGTGGGCCTCGCCCGCGCCGCCCACGATGCGGGCGCGGACGAGGTGCTGTCGCGCGGACAGCTCGTCCAGCGGCTCGACGAGCTCCTCCGCGGAGCGGCGTGAGCCGGCCGGTGCCCCGTCGTCCGGCCGCTCCGCCGCCCCGCTCGGGGCGCCCCGCGCGCGCGAAGCGGCGCGAGCCCGCTTACAATCTCCCGACGATGGCGGAGCGGCAGCGGCCCGGCGGCGGCGATACGACCGTCGTCGTCCCGAAGACCAAGGCCGAGAAGGAGACGCGGCGGCCCGCGCTCTTCAAGGTGCTCCTCCACAACGACGACTTCACCACCCAGGAGTTCGTGGACTGGGTCCTGATGACGGTGTTCAACCACGACCCCGAGGGCGCCCACCGGATCATGCTGAACGTTCACATGCACGGAGTGGGCGTCGCCGGTATCTATCCCTACGAGATCGCGGAGACGAAGGCGCAGAAGACGATGGCGCTCGCGCGGGAGGCGGAGTACCCGCTCCTCGCGACGCTCGAGCCGGAGTAGCGTGTGGAGCAGCGATGGTGACGGTGTCGAAAGAGCTGCAGCAGACTCTCCAGAACGCGGTGGGCGAGGCCCGCCGGCGGCGCCACGAGTACGTGACGCTGGAGCACCTGCTCCACGCCATGACCAAGGACAAGGTGGCGTCGGAGGTGCTGCTCGCCTGCGGGGCCGACCTGAAGGCGCTCGAGCGGGAGCTCGAGGAGTACCTCGACCGCACCCTGGAGTCGCTGTCGTCCTCGCAGGATCCCGAGCAGACCGCGGCGTTCCAGCGCGTGCTCCAGCGCGCAGCCTGGCACGTCCAGGGCTCGGGACGAACCGAGCTCAACGCGGGCGACGTGCTCGTGGCCATCACCCGCGAGCGCGGCTCTCATGCCGTCTACCTGCTCGAGAAGCAGGGGGTCCGCCGGCTCGACATCCTCCAGTACATCTCGCACGGGATCGGCAAGGAGGGGGACGGCGACGAGCCGCAGGACGATCAGGGGGAAGAGGGCGCGCCGCGGCCCGTCCGCGACCCCTTCAAGACCTTCACCGTGAACCTCGTCGAGCGGGCGGCCCAGGGGCTGATCGATCCGCTCATCGGGCGCGACAGCGAGGTGGAGCGGATGATCCAGGTGCTGTGCCGGCGCCGCAAGAACAATCCGGTGCTGGTCGGCGACCCGGGCGTCGGCAAGACCGCCATCGTCGAGGGGCTCGCGCTCCGCATCCACGACAAGAAGGTCCCCGCGATCCTCGAGAAGGCCGCCATCTACTCGCTCGACATGGGCGCGCTCCTCGCCGGCACCAAGTTCCGCGGCGAGTTCGAGCAGCGGCTCAAGGGCGTCATCCAGGGCGTGAAGAAGACGCCGCACGCGATCCTCTTCATCGACGAGATCCACACCATCGTCGGCGCCGGCGCGACGACGGGATCGTCGATGGACGCGTCGAACCTGCTCAAGCCCGGCCTCGCGTCCGGCGAGCTGCGCTGCATCGGGTCCACCACGTTCCAGGACTACAAGCAGACCTTCGAGCGCGACCACGCGCTCGCCCGTCGCTTCCAGAAGATCGAGATCCACGAGCCCACGGTGGAGGACACCGTGAAGATCCTCCGGGGGCTCAAGAAGGTCTACGAGGAGCACCACGGGGTCGTGTTCACCCCGCGCGCGCTCCGCGCGGCGGCGGAGCTCTCCGCGAAGCACATCAACGACCGGCAGCTGCCGGACAAGGCGATCGACGTCCTCGACGAGGCGGGCGCCCGCGACCGGATGCGATCCGACAACGACCGGCGCCACCGCGTCAACAGCCGCGACGTCGAGCGGGTGGTGGCGAAGATCGCGAAGATCCCGGAGCGGACCGTCTCGGCCGACGACCAGGCCGCGCTGAAGAATCTCCAGCCCGAGCTCAGGAAGGTCATCTACGGCCAGGACGCCGCCATCGACGCGATCGCCTCGTCGATCAAGCTGTCCCGCTCCGGCCTCGGCTCCCCCGAGCGCCCGATCGGGAACTTCCTCTTCTCGGGGCCGACCGGCGTGGGGAAGACCGAGCTCGCGAAGCAGCTCGCGCGGATCCTCGGGGTCGAGTTCCTCCGCTTCGACATGACCGAGTACCAGGAGAAGCACACCGTCTCGCGCCTCATCGGCGCGCCCCCGGGGTACGTCGGGTTCGACCAGGGCGGGCTCCTCACCGACGCGATCCGGAAGACCCCGTACGCGGTCCTGCTCCTCGACGAGATCGAGAAGGCGCACCCGGACGTCTACAACCTGCTCCTCCAGGTCATGGACCACGCGACGTTGACCGACAACAACGGGCGCAAGGCCGACTTCCGCCACGTCATCCTCATCATGACGACCAACGCCGGCGCCCAGGAGCTGTCGGCGCGGCGGGTGGGGTTCGGCTCGGACCTGTCCGAGCCCGGCAACGCGCGGAACGCGATCGAGCGGACCTTCAGCCCCGAGTTCCGCAACCGGCTCGACGCCTGGGTCTCCTTCGACTCGCTCCCGGCCGAGGTGATCCTCAAGGTCGTCGACAAGCTGGTGAAGGAGCTCGAGGTGCAGCTCGCCGAGAAGAAGGTCCGGATCGAGCTGACGCCCGAGGGGCGCGGCTGGCTGGCCGAGCGCGGGTTCGACCGGAAGATGGGGGCGCGCCCGATGTCGCGGCTCATCCAGAACGAGCTCAAGAAGCCGCTCGCCGAGAAGATCCTGTTCGGCGAGCTGCACGAGGGCGGCAGCGTCCGGATCGAGGTCGAGGACGGCGGCGAGAAGCTCCGGCTCATCGTGAAGCCGGCGACGACGACGCCCGCGCCGGTGCCGGCGTAGGACGGCGGCGATCCTCGGCTACCGAGAACGCCGCCGCCGAATCGTGTCCTCCAGGATGGCGAGAACGAGCCGATCCTTCGCGCCGGTAGCGCCGCGCTTCAGCTCCGCGAGCGCCTCGAGCCGCACGACGCGAACAGGCTGTCCTTCCACCTCGACCGTCAGGCTCTCGGGCAGGAGGCTCTCGTAACCTCGCCCGCCCTCGATCGCCCCCAGCACGTCGATGGGGCCGAGCATCGTGACGAGGAGCTGGTGGCCGTCTCCGAGCAGCGCCTCACGGGTGGGACGAAGCACCTGGTAGGCCGGCCGCCCCCGGTACCGGGCATCCACCGACTCGAGGAAGGCGAGCAGCCGATCGACGTTGTCGGCGTCGCGCCGGTGGACGACGTCGACGTCCATGGTCGTGAGCGGCGCGCCCTGCGCCACCGCTGCGAGGCCGCCGACCAGGAGGAAGTCAGCCCCGCTCGCTGCGAGGCGGGCGAGCAGCGTGGTCAGGCTCTGTGGCTGAGAAGCCATGGCGGAGCTCCTGGACGGTCGTGGCCATCCGGTCGTTCCACCGGAGACGCTCTTCTGGCGTGAGCGCCGCGAGCGCGTCGAGCAGCGTCTCGTCGGTGACGGAGGCGCGCAGGTCCGAAGGGCCCCGGTCTTCGACGGAAACGGTCTTCGCCATCGGCCGGACTTTATCAGGACCGGACATCATCAGGAGAGGGTCTCCGTCTGCGCCGCTCACCATCTCCATGATGTCCACGCGGGCCACCTGCGGGTGAGTGGCCGGGCGCCGGACGCGCTCACCTGGGAGCTGGGGAGGTCGCACCCCGGAGCCGCCTCGGGTAGAAACGCCTCCGTGGAGCACCTGGCCCTCCCGATCGACCCGCTCCTGCCGGAGGTCGTCGCCGCGCTGCGCGCGGGGCCGTCCGTCGTCATCGAGGCTCCGCCGGGCGCCGGCAAGACGACGCGGGTGCCGCGCGCGCTCCACGAGGCGGGGCTCGCGGCCGGCGGCGAGGTGGTCGTGCTCGAGCCGCGGCGGCTCGCGGCGCGGCTCGCCGCGCGCCGCGTCGCGCAGGAGCTCGGGGAGCGCGCGGGCGAGACCGTGGGATGGCAGATCCGCTTCGAGGAAGTGGCCGGGCCGCGCACCCGCATCCGCTACGTCACGGAGGGGCTGCTCACGCGCCGACTGCTGTCGTCCCCGAGCCTTCCCGGCGTCGGCGCGGTCGTGCTGGACGAGTTCCACGAGCGGCACCTCCAGGGCGATCTCGCGCTCGCGCTGCTGCGGCGGCTGCAGCGCACCTCCCGCCCGGACCTGAAGCTCGTCGCGATGTCCGCGACGCTCGACGCAGCGCCGGTGGCAGGCTACCTCGGCGCACGCACGCTCCGCTCGGAGGGACGCCGCTTCGAGGTCGCGATCGAGCACCTCTCGCCGGAGGAGGCGGCGCGCACCGACGTCCGGCTCGACGAGCTCGTCGCGCGCGCGGTGCGGCGGCTGCATCGCGAGGCGCTGGACGGCGACGTCCTCGTGTTCCTTCCGGGCGCGGCGGAGATCCGGCGTGCGCGCGAGGCGCTCGGTGATTGGGCGGAGCGCGCCGGCGTGGACCTCCTGGCGCTGCACGGCGATCTCCCGCCGGAGGAGCAGGACCGCGCCGTCGCGCCGGGCCCCCGGCTGAAGGTGATCCTCTCGACGAACGTGGCCGAGACCTCCGTCACCATCGAGGGCGTCGTGGCGGTGGTCGACTCCGGGCTCGCGCGCGTCGCCTCGCACTCGCCGTGGTCGGGCCTGCCCACGCTCGAGCTCAAGAAGATCTCGCGCGCCTCCGCCGCGCAGCGCGCGGGACGCGCCGGGCGGACGCGCCCCGGGCGGACGCTCAGGCTCTACACGCAGCACGACCACGACGGCCGCCCCGAGTTCGACGTCCCGGAGGTGCTCCGCGAGGACCTCTCCGAGACGCTCCTCGCGCTCGCGGCGCTCGGCGCGCTCGACCGCCTGGAGTGGTTCGAGCCGCCACCGGCGGCGGCGCTCGAAGCCGCGCGAACGCTCCTCGCTCGGCTCGGCGCGCTCTCCGAAACCGGCAGCCTCACCGAGCTCGGCCGCCGGATCCTCCGCGTTCCCGGCCACCCGCGCCAGGGACGGCTCGTCGCCGAGGCCGCCGCGCGAGGCGCGCCCGAACAGGGCGCCCTCGTCGCCGCGCTCCTGGGCGAGCGCGACCTCCGCGATCGCCGGGCGCTCGAGGGCGCCTCGCTTCCGCCGACGGGCCCCTCCGATCTGCTCGAGCTCGCGCACGCATTCGACGAGGCGGCGCGCGCGCGCTTCGATCCCGGCCGGCTGCGCCGGATGGGCGTGTCCCCCGGCGCGGCGCAGGCGGTGGAGCGGAGCAGGAGGCAGCTCCTCGGGGTTGCGAGGGGCCTCGCGAGGTCGACCTCGACCGCGACGCCCGCTCACCCTGAGCGTAGCGCCGCCGCAGGCGGCGCGGAGTCGAAGGGGACCCCGGGCGCGACGCCGGCCGAGCACGCGCTGCTGCTCGCGACACTCGCCGCCTACCCCGACCGCGTCGCGCGACGGCGCGCTCAGGGTTCGGACGAGATCGTCCTCGCGGGCGGCGGCAGCGCCCGGCTCGATCCTGCGAGCGTGGTGCGCGAGGCTGCGCTCCTCGTGGCGGTCGACGCGGAGGAGCGGCGCGGCGACCGGCGACCGGGAGCCGGCCGCGGCGAGGCGCGCGTTCGCATCGCGAGCGCGGTCACGCAGGAGATGCTCCTCGACCTCTTCCCGGACGCGCTTCGCTTCGAGGAGGCGCTGTCGTGGAACGCCGGAGCGGAGCGGGTCGAGGCCACCGAGCGGCTCCTCTACCAGGACCTCGTCCTGGAGGAGACGCGGGCTGCGCGCGCGGACCCGGAGGCGGTCGCGACGCGCCTCGCTGCGGAGGCGGTGGCCCGCGGCCCGCGCGCGTTCGCCCCCGAGGGCGCCCTCGATCGCCTCGTCGCGCGGCTCGCGTTCGCCGCGGCGCACGCGCGCGGTGATGGGCTCGCGGCCTTGACGGAAGACGACCTCGCCCAGGCGCTGCGCGACCTCTGCGCCGGGCGGCGGTCGTTCGCCGAGCTGCGCGAGGCGGATCTTCCGGGCGCGCTCCTCGCACGCCTCGAGCCGCGCGCCCGAGCCGCGCTCGAGCGGCTCGCGCCGGACCGCATCACCCTCCCCGGCGGGCGGAGCACGCGCGTCCTGTACGAGAGCGGGAAGCCGCCCTGGGTCGAGAGCCGGCTCCAGGACTTCTTCGGGATGGCGTCCGGGCCGGCCATCGCAGGCGGAAGGGTGCCGCTCGTCCTGCACCTCCTCGCGCCGAGCCAGCGCGCGGTCCAGGTGACGACGGACCTGTCGGGGTTCTGGGACCGCCACTACCCGGCGATCCGGCGCGAGCTCATGCGCCGCTACCCGCGCCACGCCTGGCCCGAGGATCCGCGCACGGCGACGCCGCCTGCGCCGTGGAGGCGGTGACGGGCAGCCTCGAACGGGCCGCAATGCGCGCGCCACCGCGACGATCGCGTCGCCGTGGCATGATCACTTGCCTGGGGGTAAGGGCCATGGCCGTCGGAGCAGAAGCGATTGTGAAGCAGATCGACGCGGTGCTGCGCGAGGCGCGCAACGTCAGGCAAGCCAGCGTGAAGAGGGCGTACACGGGCGATCCCGAGGATGACCCCCACCACTACTACACGACGTCGAGCGATGAGGACGTCGCGCGAGCGACGACGTTGATCTACTCGGCGCTCAAGAAGTATTCGCCGTCGGGGTCCGCACACGTCGAGCAGGCGAAGGCTCTCCTCGCCCAGGTGGCGCCGTCGAACGATTGGGGCCGACAGCAGCTCGTCGGCATGCTCGAAGCGCTGCGGTTCGAGTACGCGAACGGGGCAGTGCAGACGGTCGAGGAACTTGTTCATGCGGATCTCTTCGCGGACTTCCTGCAGATGGCCCGCTACCAGCTCGACAAGGGCTTCAAGGATCCAGCCGCAGTTCTCGCCGCCGGTGTTCTCGAACAACACCTGCGCGCCCTCGCGGTTCGCTACAAAGTCGCCGTCGTGAAGGAGAACGGAGAGGCGAAGCGAGCGGAAGCGATCAACGAGGAGCTTGCCAAGGCAGGCGCATATCCGCTCTCGACGCAGAAGGAAGTCACGGCGAAGCTCGGCCTGCGGAATAGCGCCGCACATGGCGAGTGGGACAAGTACGACGCGAAGCAGGTCGCTCTCTTCATCGACTCGGTGAGGCTCTTCATCGAGAAGTACCCCGCCTAGCTAGCCTGCCATCGTGCGGAGCCCCCCGGCGTTCGCCGCGATGGGACTCCTGGGCGGTGGACCTACGAGCCCGTCGTCGGGCAGCCGCACGTTCCGGCGCGCGGCTAACCCGCGACGAGCTTCTCCGCGAGTTCCTCGCGGACGCGCTTCATCCCGAGGTCCCCCAGGCAGTACCTGTTCGCGGGGAGCGCAACAACCTGCCGGCAGGAAGGGTTCGACAGCGTCTGGAGCGCGCGCGTGACTGCGGACGGGGAGACCCGGGCGTGCCGTCCCACCTCGGTCCGTGTGAGCCCCTCCGCCCCCGCGTAGTGGAGCAAGACGAGCACCTCTTCCTCGGCAGTGAAGTCAGTCCGCTGGACGAGGATGATCTCGCCGTACTTCCCGATGCACGGGACCTCGAAGCGGAGGAGTTCCTGCACGAGGCGCGCGATCTGTTCGCGGTCCCCAAGACCGAAGATGCGCAACGACTCGTTCATGCACCACCGGACGGTCTCGACGATCAGACGCGAGTCCATCTGGTTCGCGTTGTATGTGGACGAAAGGTGCGCCACGCCTCTCGCGCTCCGGAACTTGTAGATGGAGCGGAGGATGCGCGAGAGGTGGAGCGCGTCGCTCCTCGGGGTGATCGCGTGACGGAGCTGGCCCGGCTGGTCCTCGACGTAGTTGAGGCAGTCGTTGAACTCGCGGCCGAGGTTCAGGGTACCCGAGTCGCGATGGTAGAGGATGCGCGCTAGCGCCTCACAAAACCTCCCACCGTCGAGTTCCGCGGGCTTCCAGTCCCGCTGGATGTACCGCTTCTCCATCTCGACGAACTCCTCCACCATCTGGCCGGCGAGGGTGAAGTCAAGCGGCGGGCAGAGGCGGGCGACCAGCGCCTGTCGGTCGGGAAGACCCACGCGACGATCACTCCGCGGCCTTCACGCGCAGCGGCGTGGCGCCGCTCTTGACCAGCTCCGCGATCGTCGCCGTACCCGCAGACGCCACGTACCACACGGGCGGGTTCTGGTTGGGATCGGACGTGACCTTCGGCGGGTTAGCGGCAGCGTACTTGCCGAAGTCGCGGTAGACGTGCGAGCTGCGGATCGGCTTCGCGTGAGGAAAGTGCTTGTTGAACGTCGCGACGATCGCCGGGACCGTCAGCCCCTTCGGCTCGCTGCTCGTCCCGTGCTCCTTCGAGTAGGCGTCGAGCAGCCACATCGCCTTCGTGCCGATCGACCATGCCGGGTCCGGGTTGCCGTACTTCGCGAAGGTGGGCTTCCACTCCAGCGCCGCAGCGCCACCCGTGCCGCGAGGCCGGCCCGTACGTCGCGACTTCCGGCTGCTCTCGTCCGTCGGGAGCACCACCGTCGCCACGGTGTCCTGCGCCGGTGCAGCGGGAAGCTGCGCACGGAAAGCCTGCGTCACCGGGGCGAGAGCGTGGCCGAGATTGTCGGCCAGAGCCTCCTTGAGCTGCTTCTCGCCGTCGTCACCCGTCAGCTCGATCGTCAGCTTTCCGATCTTGAACTCCAGCCCCTCCAGCTCGAACATCCGCCGCTTCTGCGCCATGGACTTCTCCGTGAGCCCGACCTTGCCCTGGCTCCGGGCGCATCACCGCGACGCGCTCGGCCAGCAGTCACAACGGGCCGAAGCTTCCTCCTTACCAGAGGGGGCTGACAGCGGGCGCACGGGGGACTTGTATCCCCAGACACGATCGGCCTGGCCGATCCCGAGCTTACGCCCCTCCGTCGGGGGCGCCGGGCGGCTGGTTCTGCTGGACGTCGAGGCGAGCGGCAGCCACGGGCGGCCGGCGCCGACGGCGGCGACCGCTCCCTCACGTCCCTGCGATGTCGGCGCTGCGGTGGGAGTCCGGCGGTTTCAGAGCGTGACGGCGGTCTCGCGCAGGCGCAGGCCCGCGAGATGCTCTTCGGTGGCGGCGATGAGCACGTCGCGCACCGATTGGAGCAGCGCCTTCCAGCGGGTGGCGCGGCCTTCGTCCGACCGCAGCGTCACCGACCGGTAGAGCGCGAGCAGCGTGTACGCGATCCGGCGGAGCAGGAGCACGGCGAGCATGCCGTGCTCGTCGGCCTCGATCCACGGACGGTCGTCCTCGACGAAGGCGGTGTCGAAGGTGTGGTGATTCTGGTTCTCGACGCCCCAGTGGCTCCGGACGAGGAGCATCCACTCCGCCGTGGTGAGCCGCTTCGGGTCGTAGCTCGACACGAACATCCGGTCGTCTCGCTCGACCACGATGCCGTGCTGGACCTTCACGTACTCCACAGAGAGGAAGGCCTTGGCGTGCGACCAGACCGACTCGTCGGGCGTCTTGCCGTCGCCGTAGGACCAGCTCGGGTCGGCGCGGAGCAGCCGGAGCGAGCGGACGACGGTGGTCCCGTCGTCGAGCACGTCCTCTGTTCGGGCGATCACCGTCTCGGCGGCGAGCAGCTCGACGGCGAGTCGGCACATCGTCCGGTGCTCGTCCTTCAGCGCGAAGAGGTAGTCCTTGCCCGCGGCCACCACCGCGTCGGCGTTGGCGCGGGAGAAGCCGCCGGCGTCGTAGGTGATGACGTCGAAAAGCTCGCCGTAGGTCGCAACAAGGCTCTTGAACGCCGTCTGGAAGTGGCCCACCTCGTTCGTCGCGGCAGGGATCGGGATGGCGTCGATGCACGGCCGCCCCGCCGCGGAGACGAGCGCGCACGTCATCGTCCGGACGATGCCGTACGGCAGCCCCTGCTCCGGATGCTGCGTCTGCGCGAACTCGCCGTTGATGCACGGCAGCGACGTCGCCTTGCCGTCGAGCGCGACCACGCTCATCGGCAGCCCCACCGGCGCGAGCGCCTTGCGGCGCCACGCCGCGCGGACCGCGCGGTGCAGCACCGCCCGAAGCCCGGCGAGCGGCACGCGGCAGAGCGCGTCCCGCGCCGTCGTGTCCGCGAGCCGCCGCGGAAGTCTCAGCAGCCGCCGTGCCGCCGGAGACAACGCCTCCGTGAGCTGCTCGGTCTCCCACAGGCTCCGGCACCCGGCCATGAGCCCCACCAGCGTCGCCCGGAGGATCTGCGCCAGCGACCAGCGGCCCTCCCGGGCGCGCGGGTCGGGCACCCCCTCCAAGTCCAGCTCCGGCAGCCGCGCCGCCAGGAGCCCCGCCACCCTCCGCGTTGCTCTTTCCCTCATCGATCTCCTCCAGTACGATCTCGGGGTCGTTGGCTCACGCCGGACTCCCATCCAGCGACAAGCCGTTCGCGGCGGGCGATCTCATGGATCGCCCGCCGCACCCGTTTCGTACCCTGAGTGGAGATCGGCGTGCGAATTTGTGCACGCGGCCGGTCGGCACCGGGCGGCGGCTCAACCGTCCGGACTTCCAGCCGGCCGTCAGGGCGCGCGGCTACCGCCGCCAATCAGGTCTGCTTGTATCCAGGCGGAGGAACGACTCGCGATTGATCGACTGCTCTCCGTCTCCCCCACGTCTCCCCGCGCCCGGTCGAGAACCGTGGACCGGCGTGGACTCGCGTGGAGTCGCCCATCATCACGGAACCGCTGGTACGCAGGGCTTGCGAGCGGATTGGTGTGCGCCGTCAGCCACTTGAGTGATCTGCGTCCAGCGGTTTCGAGTCCCGCCGGGGCCACTTCTTCACTCCGCGGCGGAGCGCTTCCGCGTGAAGCGGTCCATCCAGTCGTCTCCGAAGACGCGCCGCGCGGCGAGCTGGTTATGCGCCCGGCAGAGCACCCTCACGTTATGGGCAGTCGAAGGACCACCGTGCGCTCGCGGGACGACGTGGTCGAACTCGAGCCGGAGCGTCGAACCACACACGCCGCCGCCGTCGAGCGGCCACTCGCAGCGCCCACCGGCACGACCCCAGGCCTCTCGCTTCACCGCCGCCGGGACCGCGTCCGAGGTGATGGGGCCAACGGCCTTGCGCGGCTTCTCGACGAGCCCCTTCCGCTTCGCGCGATCCGCGAGCAACAAGTCCATGCAGGCCTCGAGGACCTCCTCCGGGCTCGCGCCCGGCAAGGCGTGGGAGAGGGCGTCCTTTGTCGCCTCCAGCTTCGCGAGGAACCGGCGCGAGACGGTCATGTGCAGCCGGACGCGTTCGGAGTCCAGCGGCTCGACCATGCGGGACTTCGTCGCAACGATCGGGGGAACCGGGTAGGGAGACGCCGTCGCTGGAGCGCGCCCTGGAGCCGTCATTTCGGGCGCCCGAAACGCGAGCGGCGTCGTGTCGTAGTTGGCCGGCGGAGGGGTCGGCATGCGCTCCTCGGCGGCAGAGGCCGCCGGAGCCGCCAGCCGGAGCGAGGTCACCACGTCGCGCCGAGGCGCGTCCTCGACCGGCCGGATCGACACCGCCACGAGGGCGGCATCGCGGCTCGACAGCCCGAAGAACCGCGGCAGCACCTCCGCCGCGTTCTCCGGCGTGATGACCTTCGCGAGCTCGATCACCGACGAGAGGCACAGGCGCCCATTTCGGAGCGCCGACTCCACCTCGGGGAACCGCTGCACGAGCTCGGCCGCGGTCTTCCGGTACTGCGCGGCGCCGGCGGAGAGCCCGAGCTCACGACGCAGGAAGGAGAAGAGGCTTGCGTGACCGAGCTCGCGCCAGAGCTTCCGGCGATTGAAGTCCGCGAGGGCGACGAGGAACTCGGCCATGGCAGCGTGCTCGCGACGGAGGAGATTGGCGAGGTGGGCGGTGAAATCGCGTGCGTTCGTCATGATGCAAGTGTCCCACGCGTTTTCGAGACCTCGCCAAACGCACGAGGACGCGCGCAGAGGCGAGGAGACGAGCCGGGGTCCGCGACCCCTCGGGCGTCCAATACGCGCGCGCCAGCGACCGCGGACCGCTGCGGAAGAGGCGTTTGCGCTACGGCTGCCGCAATGCACCCGGGCCTGCGCGATAGTGTGTCAAGCGTCACTCACGGGCAAATGGGTGCATCGCGGTGGCGAGGGCGACTCGTACAGCGAGCGCGGTGATCCGCAGGTTCGGACCGCGTTCACGTTGCGTATAGCCGCGGAGCCGCGACTGGCACGCCGCGGCTCGCTGCTCGGATTCCGCGGCACCCCGCCGCACATGCGGTCCTCGCCGCTCAGCCGAGGCTCGCCCCCCCGGTTGCCGCGCTGCGCGTCCCTGCGGAGCTTCTCTTCGTGCCGAAGTCGAGCGCCGTGCCTCCCTACCGCGCCCAGCTCGCTCTGCTCGTATCGAACGCGCCCGAGGGCGACGCCTGGCTGCACGAGGTGAAGTACGACGGGTACCGCATCGGCTGCGCCATCGAGGGAAAGCGCGCGACGCTCTGGAGCCGTCGCGGGAAGGAGTGGACGGCGGGGTTTCCGGAGGTCGCCGCGGCCGCCCGCGCCCTTCCGGTCCGGAGCGCGCTCCTCGACGGGGAGGTGGCCGCCGTCCTGCCCGACGGGCGGACGAGCTTCCAGGCGCTCCAGAACGCCTTCGCGG
The DNA here is from genome assembly GCA_963721145.1 of uncultured delta proteobacterium. GTDB lineage: Bacteria > Myxococcota > Myxococcia > Myxococcales > Anaeromyxobacteraceae > Anaeromyxobacter. The sequence continues at coordinate 1,415,802 of CAVRIC010000003.1, forward strand.
TCGGGGCGCGGCCGGCGCTCGCGTACTTCGTCTTCGACCTCCTCCACCTCGACGGCGACGACCTCGAGCCGCTGCCGCTCGCGGAGCGCAAGGCGCGGCTCGCGAGGCTGCTGGGGGATGGCCAGGGCCTCGTCCGGTACGCGCCCCATGTCGCGGGCGGAGGCGCGACCGTGTTCCGCGAGGCGTGCCGGCTCGGGCTCGAGGGGATCGTGTCGAAGCGCGCCGATCAGCCCTACCGCCCGGGACGGAACGCCGGGTAGGTGAAGACGAAGTGCGTGCTCGCGGCCCGCCGGCCGCTCGATCGGACCCGGGTCCAGCGAACGCCGCCCCATCGCGCCCCCGCAGGGTCATGAGCACCGCGCGACGCCCGCCGGCGGTTAGAGTCGAGCCGAGCGGGTCCACGCGGACGGGCGCGGCGGGAGGTCGACATGAAGGCGCTTCACGAGCTGGACGCGGCAGAAGCCGTGTCGCTGCTTCGTGGCGGGGCGATCAGGTCGGAGGAGCTGGTCCGGGCGTGCCTCGAGCGGATCGGGGCCGATGACGCACGTCTCGGCGCGTTCGAGCACGTCGATCCGGACGCGGCGCTCGCGGCGGCGCGGCGGATCGACGGGATGTCGCCGAGGCCGCCGCTCGCCGGGCTCCCGGTCGCGGTGAAGGACATCATCGACACCGCCGACCTGCCGGCCGAGTGCGGCTTCGTCGGATACCGGGGGCGCCGCCCCGAACGCGACGCGGCCTGCGTCGTGCGGCTGCGGGCGGCGGGTGGCGTGGTGCTCGGGAAGACGGTCACGACGGAGTTCGCGTTCTTCCAGCCCGGGAGGACGCGCAACCCCCACGACCTCTCACGGACCCCCGGGGGCTCCTCGAGCGGCTCGGCCGCCGCGGTCGCGGCGCGGCTCGCCCCGGCTGCGCTCGGCAGCCAGACCGCGGGCTCGATCATCCGTCCGGCGTCGTTCTGCGGCGTGGTGGGCTTCAAGCCCACGCACGGCATGCTCCCGCTCGACGGCGTCTCGCCGTTCGCACCTTCGCTCGACACGATCGGCTTCCTCGTCCGGCGTGCCGCAGACGTGCGCGTGCTGGTCGAAGCGTTGCTGCCGCCGGCGCCCGGTCACGAGCCGCGGCGCGACCCGACCCGGTCCGGCGGCGCGCCGCGCATCGCGCTCTGCCGGACCGAGCAGTGGCCGCTCGCCGACCGTTCCACGCAGCGGATCGTCGAGGAGACCGCCGCGCGCCTGGTGCGCGCCGGCGCGAGCGTCGCCGAGCTCGACCTCGGCCCCGCGTTCGCCGGGCTGGCCGACGCGCAGCGCACCATCATGGCCGCCGAGGCTGCGCGCACGTTCGGGCCCATCCTGGCGCAGCACGGCGAGACCCTGAGCGCGGTGCTGCGCGACCTCGTGCGCCAGGGCGAGCGCGTCGATGCCGATGCGGAGGGCGCGGCACGCCGCCAGCGGGATCGCTGCCGTGAGCTCATGGACGGCGTATTCGCCCGCTTCGAGGTGCTGCTCACCGCGAGCGCGATCGGAGAGGCTCCGCTCGGGCTCCAGAGCACCGGCGATCCCGCGTTCAACCGAATCTGGACGCTGCTCGGCACCCCGTGCGTGTCGCTCCCCGCGGCGCGCGGGCCGGCCGGGATGCCGGTCGGCGTCCAGCTCGTCGGACCGCTCGGCGGAGACGCGGCGCTGGTCGGGTTCGCGGAGTGGGTCGAGCGTGCGCTCGAGCGGTGACCTCCGCGGCGCCGCGCACGGGACGGACGTCTTCGTCTACTTCCACAACGACGTCGGCGGGCACGCGGTCCGCGACGCGCTCGACCTCCTCGCCCTCGTCGGCGAGGAGCGCCCCTCGCCCCTTCCCGCCGCGTGACCTGCGGCGCCCGCCGGGTTACACGGGGCGCGTGGACCTGTTCTACGTCGCCCGCGAACCCTCACAGCCGACGGCGCGCCCCCCGCTCCTCGTCCTCCTGCACGGCATCGGCGCGGACGAGAGCGATCTCCTCCCGCTCGCCGACGCGCTCGATCCGCGCTTCCTCGTCGCGTCCATCCGCGCGCCGTTCGAGGCGGCGCCCATGGGCAACGCCTGGTTCGCCATCGACTTCAGCACCATGCCGCCGCGGCAGGACCTCGCCCAGGCGGAGGAGAGCCGGCAGGCGCTGTGCGCCCTCCTCCCCGAGCTCCACGCCCGTCACGGCGCGGATGCCTCGCGGACCTTTCTCCTCGGCTTCAGCCAGGGCGCCGCGATGGCGCTGGCGGTGGCGCTCACGCGCCCCGACCTCGTCCGCGGGCTCGTCCTCCACTCCGGACGCGTGCTCCCGGGGGTCGCAGCGCACGCTGCGGCGCCCGAAGCGTTCGAGGGCCTCGAGGCGCTCGTCATCCACGGCGTGGACGACGACGTCCTCCCGATCCGGTGCGGGCGCGAGATCCGCGACCTCCTCGCGCCGTGGCTCGGCGACCGGCTCACCTACCGCGAGCACGACGCAGGCCACTTCGTCACGCCGGCTACGCTCGATGACGTCGCCGCGTGGCTCGCGGCGCGGGCGACCTGACCCGGCGGCGGACGTCCGCCTGCCCGGTCCTCACACCTCGAGCAGCATCCGCTCCGGATCCTCGATCGCGTCCTTCACGCGGACGAGGAACGAGACGGCCTCGCGGCCGTCCACGATCCGGTGGTCGTAGCTCAGGGCCAGGTACATCATCGGCCGCGCCACGATGCGATCACCCTCCTCGACGACCGCGCGCTTCTCGATCTTGTGGAGCCCGAGGATGCCGGACTGCGGCGGGTTCAGGATCGGCGTGGAGAGCAGCGACCCGTAGATGCCGCCGTTCGAGATCGTGAACGTGCCGCCCTCGAGGTCGTCCATCGTGATCCGGTTCTCGCGCGCCTTGCGCGCGAGCTCTGCGACGGACTTCTCGATCTCCGCGAACGAGAGCGCGTCGGCGTCCCGGATCACCGGCACGACGAGCCCCTTCCCGCCTCCGACCGCGACCCCGACGTCGTAATGGTCCTTGTAGACGATGTCCGTGCCGCGCACCTCGGCGTTCACCGTGGGGAAAGCCCGGAGCGCCTCGACGGACGCCTTCACGAAGAAGGACATGAACCCGAGCTTCACGCCGTGGCGCGCGTGGAACGCCTCCCCGTGCCGCTCGCGGAGCGCGAGGACGCGGGACATGTCCACCTCGTTGAAGGTGGTGAGGATGGCCGCCGTGTGCTGCGCCTCGACGAGGCGGCGCGCGACCGTCCTGCGGAGCGCGGTCATCGGGACCACGCGCTCGCGTGCCGCCGGCGCACCGTCGCCCCGCGGGACGGGCCTCAGGGCCTTGGCCTCGACGGGCGCGGGCTGCGCCGCGGGGGCCTCCAGGGCGCGGAGCACGTCCTCCTTCCGCACCTGACCTCCCGGCCCGGACCCGTGCACCTCGCCGGCCGGGACCCCGTGCTCGGCCATCAGCCGGCGCGCGGACGGCGGCGCGCGGGTGATCGCACGTCCCGTGACCGGGGTCGACACCGCGGTCGACACCGGGGTCGCGGTCGGGGTCGCGGTCGCCCTTCGACTCCGCGCCGTCGCCTCGGCGTCGGCGCTACGCTCAGGGTGAACGGCCTCCCCGGCACCCGGGGTCGGGGTCGGGGTCGAGCCCCGGGCGGCGCCGTTCCCGCCCTTTGCCGCCGGCACGACCCCCTCCTCGAGCTCGCCGATCGTCTCTCCGATCGCCACGGTGTCGCCCGTCTTCCGGAGCACCTTGCGCAGGACGCCGGCGGCAGGCGCCGGGAGCGCGACGGTCGCCTTCTCGCTCTCGACCTCGACGAGCGGCTCGTCCGCCTGGACCGGCTCGCCCTCGTGCTTCAGCCAGGTGCCGATGGTCGCCTGCGTGACGGACTCGCCGAGCGAAGGGACCTTGAGCGGGATGGCCATGGCTCTCCTCAACGCTCCTGGACGGCGCGCGGTCCGACCCGGGCGAGACGCGACACGGGCTCGCCGAGCGCCTCGCGCACGAGCTGCTCCTGCTCGAGCTTGTGCCTCGTGGCGGAGCCCGACGCCGGGCTCGCGGACGGGGCGCGAGAGACGAGCTGCACCGGAACGGGCAAGCGGGGCGCGAGCCGCGCGTCGATGTAGTCCCACGCGCCCATGTTGGACGGCTCCTCCTGAGCCCAGACGATCTCGACCCCGGGGCGCAGCGGCGCGAGCGCCGCGAGCACGTCGTCCGTCGCGAGCGGGTAGAGCTGCTCGAGCCGGACGAGGGTGACGTGCCGCGCCCCTGTCGCGTCGCGCGCCGCGGCCAGATCGAAGTAGAGCTTCCCGGAGCAGAGCACCACGCGCGTCGTCTCCTGCGGGTCGGTCGGGTCGACGATGACCGGCCGGAAGCCACCCTGCGTGAGCTCGTCCAGCGGCGACACGGACTTCGCGTGTCTCAGCAAGCTCTTCGGCGTCATGATCACGAGCGGCTTCCGCCACGGGGAAACGATCTGGCGGCGCAGCGCATGGAAGTACTGCCCGGGCGTGGTGAGGTTCACGACCCGCCAGTTGTCGTCCACGGAGAGCTCGAGGAACCGCTCGAGGCGGGCGGAGGAGTGCTCCGGCCCCTGTCCCTCCATCCCGTGTGGCAAGAGCAGCACCAGGCCCGAGAGCCGGTTCCACTTCGCCTCGCCCGCCGCCAGGAACTGATCGACGATCACCTGCGCGGCGTTCACGAAGTCGCCGAACTGCGCCTCCCACACCGTGAGCGCCTCGGGCAGCTCGAGCGAGTAGCCGTACTCGAACCCGAGCGGGCCGGCCTCGGACAGCGGGCTGTCGCGGATCTCCACCGGACCCTGCCCGCTGCGCAGGTGCGAGAGCGCCGCGTATGGCGTCCCGCGCTCGTAGTCGTACAGGACGGCGTGGCGGTGGCTGAACGTGCCGCGCCGCGTGTCCTGGCCGACGAGCCGGACGCGCGTTCCCTCCCAGGCGAGCGCGCCAAGCGCGAGCGCCTCGCCCATGGCCCAGTCCAGCGGGCGCTTGCCGCGGACCATCTCGGCGCGCGCTTCGAGCACCTTCACGAGCTTCGGATGGACCCGGAATCCCTGCGGCGCCTGGACGAGCGTCTCGCCGATGTCCCGGAGCGTCTCCGGCGCGACCGCCGTCGGCGGCTCCGCTCCGTTCCCGAATGCGCCGCCGCGGTACTCCTTCCAGACGCCTCCCGGAGCCTGTGGCCCCGGCTGCACCGCGAGCGCCGCGGACTCGTGGAAGGCCTGCTCGAGGCGCGCACGGGTGCGGGCCGTCATCGCGTCGACGTCGCCGGGAGCGACGACGCCCTCCCGCGCGAGCTGCTCGGCGTAGAGCTGCTTCAGCGTCGGCTTCCGCGCGATGGCGCGATACATGAGCGGCTGGGTGAAGGACGGCTCGTCTCCCTCGTTGTGGCCGTGGCGCCGGTAGGTCCACAGGTCGATCACCACGTCCTGGTGAAAGCGCTGCCGGAAGTCCACCGCGAGCAGCACCGCCTGCGCGACCGCCTCGAGATCCTCCCCGTTCACGTGGAGGATGGGGATCTGGAGCATGCGCGCCGGTCCGGTGGCGTAGGTCGTGGAGCGCGCGTCGCGCGGCGAGGTGGTGAACCCGAGCTGGTTGTTCACGATGACGTGGATGGTGCCGCCGACGGTGTACCCTTCCAGCTCCGACATCTGGAGGATCTCGGCGACGAGCCCCTGCCCCGCGAACGCAGCGTCGCCGTGGACGAGGACCGGGATCGAGCGGATGCGGTCGCCGTCGTGGTAGCGGTCCTGCTTCCCGCGCACCCGCCCCTGGACGACCGGGTCGATCCACTCGAGGTGGCTCGGGTTGAACGAGAGCGACAGGTGGACCAGGACGCCATCGGGCGTCTCGCGATCGGCGGAGTAGCCGAGGTGGTACTTCACGTCCCCGCCACCGGCGTTCACGATGGCCGTGTCGCGGAACTCCGCGAAGATGTCGTGGAGCGGCTTGCCGACCACGTTCGCGAGGACGTTCAGCCGGCCGCGGTGCGCCATGCCGATGACGATGTTCCGGACGCCGTAGCCGACGGCACGATCGAGGAGCAGCTCGAACAGCGGCAGGAGCCCCTCCGCTCCCTCCACGCTGAACCGCTTCGCCCCGAGGAACCGCGTCGCGAGGAACTGCTCGAGCGTCTCGGCCTCGACGATCTTCTCGAGCAGCCGGCGGCGCGCGTCGGCCGGAAGCGGGCAGCGGTTCCGCGTCCGCTCCATCCGCTCCTCGAGCCAGCGGCGCAGGTCGGCGTCGTGGATGTGGGCGAGCTCGACGCCGATCGTCCGGCAGTAGGTCTCCTCGAGCCGGGCGACGAGCGCGCGCAGCGTGCGGTCGGGCCGACCGTCCTCGCCGGCGCAGCGTCGGTCCAGGTCGGGCTCGCCGAGCCCGAACGCCGAGAGCGAGAACCGCTCCGCCCGCCGGATGAGCCCGAGCGGATCGAGATCGGCGCGGAGATGACCGTAGTCGCGGTAGGCGGCGACGAGGCGATCGACCTTCGCCTGGAAGGCGGCATCCGCCTGCGCGGCGCCCGCGGGACCTTCCGCGCGGGCGCCGTCGGGACGGCGGGGCGGGAAGGCGTCCGGTCCCGGCGCGGTCCCCGGCGTCGCCGGAACTTGCTCGAAGTAGCGGCGCCACGGGTCCGGGACCGCCGCAGGATCGGCGAGCCAGGCATAGTAGAGCTCTTCCACGAACGCGAGGTTCGGTACGCTGGGCGCCGGGATCTCGGAGGTGCGCTGCTGCGATGCCATGCTCTCGTCTACTTAATGCCGGCCGGTGGACCCGACCCGCGCAACGGCGTCGCACCGGAAGGCGGACGTGACGGCGACGCTGCGCTGGCGCGCGGATGGTGAAGAGCGGCAGGGGTCGTGGCTGTCCCCCCTTTCGGCGCCCCCTCCCCGCCTCGGCGTGGCGGACGACCGGACCACCGCGTCCGTCGCGCTCGCGCGCGCCCGGCGAGGCGAAGGGCTCGTCTATCGCGGAGATTTCCGGAACGCGCGCCAGCTCCTTGCCGCCATGGGACGGCGCCTCCGCCCCCGGCATTCCCCCCGCGATCGCGATCCCGCCACCCTGTTCCGGGCCGAGCGGGAGCGAACCCGGACCGAGCACGACGTCCTCTCTCGGCTGCTGGTTCCCGTCGAGCAGGGCTTCAAGGTTCCGCTCCGGACCGCCCCGGACGTGACGGAACCGCTCGCGGAGGCCCTCCGCGCCGACGCGGCGCTTCCCGGCCTCCTCCCGCTGCGCGACCTGCTCGGGATGGTGGGCGCGCACGAGTGGCGGCGAAAGGGCGTGGAGGTGCCCGCGCTGGGCGCTCGCGTCCACCCGCACTACGGCGTGTACGCGCCGATCCGCGGCGAGTACGTGGAGCTCGTCGCGTCCGCCGCCGCATCCTGGCCCGTCTCCGGGAAGCGTGCCGCCGACGTGGGGACCGGGACGGGCGTGCTCGCGTTCGTCCTCGCACGCGCGGGAGCCCATGTGGTCGCGACCGACGCCGAGCCGCGCGCCGTCGCGTGTGCGCGGGAGAACGCGGAGCGGCTCGGCCTCTCGGACCGCGTCGAGATCGTGGAGGCGGACCTCTTCCCGCCGGGCCAGGAACGCTTCGAGCTCGTGATCTCGAATCCGCCCTGGGTGCCGGCCGAGGCCACCACGCCGCTCGAGCGCGCGGTCTACGACCCACGCGGTGCGATCCTGGCGCGGCTCGTGGCCGCCCTGCCGGAGCGGCTCGTGCCGGGCGGCGAGGCGTGGATCGTCATCTCGGATCTCGCCGAGCTGCTCGGGCTCCGCGCGCCCGGTCACGTCGAGAAGCTCGCGAGCGACGCGGGCCTGCGCGTCGCGGACGTGCGGCAGGCGCGGCCGTCCCACCCGCGGGCGCGCGACCAAGACGATCCGCTCCACGCGGTGCGATCGCGCGAGGTGACGCGGCTGTTCCGGCTGCTGCTCTGAGCCTCAGCGAACGGAGGCGCGCACGCGCTCCGCCGGCCGAGGGGGCAGCGGCAGCTCCGGCACGCCCAGCTCCGGCACACCCAGCGCCGGCACGCCCAGCTCGGGCATGCGCGGTGGCGTTCGCTGAGGCGCCGGCCGTGCAGCCGCCCTCGGAGCGGGGGCAGGGCTCCGCACCGCAAGCCCGTCGCTCCTGCGAAGCGTTCGCTCCATGCGGCGAAGCACCGACGCCACGGCCCGGCGCGGCGTCGCGCGCGCCTCGAGCCCGTACCCGAGCCGCAGCATGACCTGGGGCGCGCCGGTATCCCCGATCGCCTCGGCGAGCCGCCGCCGCAGCGCAGGGCTCTCGATCGGCTGGGAGAAGTACGAGGCGAACAGGCCCGACGCGGTGGCGCGGAGGAGAACGCGCTGGAGCGCCTCGCCCGCCTGGACCCACTGCGCCACGCCGTCCCCCGCAGTGGAGAGGACGAGGACCGCCTTCGACCCGAGCGCGCGGCGGCGGTCACGGTCCGCCTCGACGGCGGCACGGCTCTGCATGCGCACGAGGAGCGGCTGCAGGAGCACGGCCGCGTCGCTCATCCCGAGCGCGAACCCGGGGAGCCCGTCCCTTCGAGCGCTCGAGCTCGTCCGCGTCCACCCCGCGAGCTCTCGCCGGAAGCGCGAAGAAGCCCACTGCAGCTCGTCTGCCTCGACGATGAGGTCCGCGACGACCCGCCGCTGATGTTCCTCGACCGGCCGCAGCCACACCCCCTCGCTCCGGGCTTCCCGGAGCAGCGTCGTGACGAGGCCGCCCGGCGGTTCGCGGCCGTCGAGAGGGAGTCGATTCGTCCGGCGACGTGAGATGGCGCGGAACATCTCCTCGACGTCGGGCGTCGAGGCGCTCCGCTCCTCGAGCCGCACACGCGCGAGCAGGCCGTCCGACCGATGACCGGGGAGGAGCTCGACGGAGGTCGCGTGGCCGAAGCGGGCGGCGGCGAGTCGGAGGTTCACCATCGCTGCCCCGCAGCTCGATCACCCGCTGACGGCCGTCCGGGTCGGCGACGGGGAGCGATCGCGTGCGGTCCGCGTACACGCGGAGCTCGTCTCCCTCGATCTCGAAGAGCCAGGGCTGCGTGTTGTGCCGGGACGGCGCGAGGACCGCCCACTGAAGGAGGAAACGAAGCCGCTCGGCGGCTCCCGCCTGCGGCGGCAGGCCGCGCTCGGGACCGGCGACGGCGGCCGCCTCGGTCGACATGATGACGCTCCGCGTCATGGGTGAGCTCAGGTGGAGGGACACTCAGCTATGCCTCGCGCGCTCTCCGCGGGAGTCCCCGGAGCGGGACGCCCTGCCGGGTTGCGGCGCGCGGCCACGCGCACCGGTATTCCCGCTCGTCCCTGGGTCGATCGCCATGCTACCGACACCCAGGAGCCACTTCGCCTGAACGAGATCCTGTTCGAGATCGGCGTCATCGTCGCACTCGTCCTCGCGAACGGCGTGTTCGCCGGGGCCGAGATCGCCATCATCTCGCTGCGGAAGACCCGTCTCGCGCAGCTCGTCGAGGAGAAGAATCCCGCCGCGCTTGCGGCGAAGCAGCTGCGGGACCAGCCCGAGCGGTTCCTGGCGACCGTGCAGGTCGGGATCACCGTGGTCGGCGCCACCGCGGCGGCGTTCGGCGGCGCGGCGCTCGCCGGTCGGCTCGCCCCGTACCTGGCCGAGGTCCCTCTCCTGGCGGGCACCGCGGAGCCGGTCGCGCTCGCCCTGGTGGTCGTCATCGTCTCGTTCCTGACGCTCGTCCTCGGCGAGCTCGTCCCGAAGTCGCTCGCGCTGCGCGCTTCCGAGCGGTACGCGCTCCTGCTGGCGCGCCCCCTGCTCGCGCTCTCCTCGGTCGCTCGTCCCGTCGTCTGGGTCCTCACCGCCGCCTCGAACGTGGTGCTGCGCCCGTTCGGGGACCGGACCACCTTCACCGAGTCGCGCCTGTCGATGGAGGAGCTCGAGCAGCTCGTCGACGAGGCGGGCAAGGCCGGCCAGCTCGACGCGCCCACGGCGGAGATCGCCTCGCGCGCGCTCGCCTTCCGCGACGTCACGGCGGGGGACGCGATGGTGCCCCGCAGCCGGGTCGTAGCGCTCCCGCGCAACGCGCCCCAGGAGGACCTCAAGCGGATGCTCCTCGAGGAGGGGCGGTCCCGCATGCCGGTCTACGACGGCTCGCTCGACGAGATCGTCGGATACGTGATGGCGAAGGACCTCGCGGCGATGGCGTGGGAGAAGCAGCTCATCGTGCTCGACGATCTCATCCGCCCGGTCCTGTTCGTCCCGGCGACCGCCAAGGCGGTCCACGTGCTCCGCGAGATGCAGCGGCGGAGGACGCAGATGGCCGTGGTCGTGGACGAGCACGGCGGCGTGGCGGGGCTGCTCACCCTCGAGGACCTCGTCGAGGAGCTCGTGGGCGACATCCTCGGGGAGCAGGAGCAGCCCGAGGCGCTGTTCCAGGCGGAGCCGGGCGGTACGGCGCTCGTCCGGGGCGACGCGCCGATCCGCGAGCTGAACCGCGCCCTCGACCTCGACCTCCCGGAGGGTGAGGGCTACACGACCATCGCCGGGCTGTGCATCGCGCTCGCCGGGACCGTGCCGGAGCGCGGGACGAGGCTGCAGGCGTCGGACGGCACGCAGATCGAGGTGCTGGACGCGTCGCCCCGCCTCGTCCGGCTGGTGCGCCTGTGGTCCCCGACCGCGGTGAGCGCGCGATCTCCCGGAGCTCCGCCCCCTCCGCCCTGACGCCCCATCGCGCTCGAAGCGGAGCGCCTTCCGCGGCGGCCTCGCGCACGCCGCACGAGCACGCCCGACCGTCGACGAACGCCGTTCACCACACGGTGCGCAGCGCCGGGTGACGGAGCGAGAGGAGCGCGGCTCGCGCAGCAGCGCGTCAGATCGTGAGCACCGCGGGCGCCTCGAAGAGCGGCGTGCGCGGGGACGACGGGATCGGCGGGTGGCCCGGCGGGAGCGCGTCCGGGTCCCGCGCGTGGCCCGGCGGCAGGACGGGCGCAGGCGCGGTCAACTCGTCCGTGCAGCCGTGGGCAGCGCGGATCTCCGCGATGAGGGCGCGCACGTGGGCGATGGCCTGCGGCTCGGCGGAGCGGAGCGCCTGCGCCCACTCCTCCGCGAGCACGGGATCCTCGAGCATCCTCGCCGGCGTCATGAGCCGGCAGAACGGAGGCTCGCGGGAACCGGCGACGGCGCCGATCGTCTGCGAAACGGGCCACGCCATGGCGATGACGAGAATGACCGTAGAGAGGGCGAGCGCCGCGCGCTTCATGGAGCCTCCGCCGGCGGAGTCGGCCGCCGTCGCGATCCATGTAAGCCGGGCCGCACCTCGCCGCCTGCGGAGCACCCTCAGGGGACGCGCGGAGCTCGGTGGGCGGCCGGTCGCCGGGGCGGGTCAAGGACGGAACCGGCGTTCGATGCGGTCGCGCAGCAGCTCGAGCAGCTCCTCCGCGGTGACGCTGGCGGAGCCCGCGACGGTGAAGCGGAGCCGGTCGCCCGGCGCGATCCGTGCGCCGGGCGCGAGGTCGCCGCGACCGGAGAAGACACCGATCGCCTCGGGAGGAAGCTCCACCTCGTACGCCGTGAGGTAGAGCTCGCCGAATCGTCGCCGGAGCTGCGCCGCAGTGAACCGCTCGCGCTCGGAGGGCAGCATCTGGAAACCGATGGCGGTGCCCGCGAGCTGCGCCGTCGCCTCCGCGACCAGGCCGAGCCGCAGGGCGTGCGGCGCGAGCGCCTCGAGACCGTCCGGCTCGCCGTAGCGCCAGTAGCTCCGCACCACCGCCCCGCACGAGGGGCAGGCGATCCCGTTCAGCTCGTCGAGGCCGCGCGTCCGGTGCAGGTGCACGCCGACGGCCCGAGCGCCGCATCCATCGCACGCGATGTCGGGACCGAGGGCGGCGAGCACGTCGCGCGCGATCCGGGCGACCGACGCCCGCTCGAGCGCGATCCGGACGCCCGCGAGGAGGGCCGCGTCCGTGAGCTGCGGCCCCGCCACGATCGAGTCGCCCTGGGCGCGCGCGCCGACCGCGAGCCAGCGGGGGAGGCGCGCGAGCGCCCGGGGAAGATCCTGCGCTCCGGCCCACGGCTCCCGGATCCGGTCCCAGCGCACCGACCACCCCTCCGTCGACCGCAGGACGTCGGGCGGCCGCGCGCCCGCGTCCTCCGCGAAGAAGGCGAGCAGCGTGAGCGCGACGTCCCACGGCGCCGCGGCCGCCTGGGCCTCGAGCGCCCGCGCGAGATCCCGCGCGGCCGCAGTGGCGCGCTGCCGGTCGAGACGGGAGGCGCCGAGCCGGACCAGCTCCGCCTCCTCGAGCGGGTCGAACGCGCGCCGCGCGCCGGTCGGACCGCGCTTCTCGAGCTGCTTCATGGCCGTGCTCCTCCCGCGCTCGACGTCGCGCGCGACCTTCGTGAGGCGCCCGAGGCGGGCGCGCGCGTCCGCGTAAGCGGCTTCCGCCTCCTCGAGGAGCTCCGCGCGCGACTCGGCGAGGAAGTCGTTTCCCTCGGCCTCGCGCCGCCGCGCCTCCTCCCGCAACCGGTGCGTGTCGCTCCGGACGAGCCGCGCGCGCTCGCGCGCGAGCGACGCGGCGATGCGCGCGAGCGTCGCGATGCGCCCCTCGAGGTGGGTGCGCCGTTCCTCGGCCGAGAGCTCGCCGGGAGGCTCCCCCGCGCCGACCCGCTCCGCGATCACCTCGAGCGCGGTGAGGTCCTCGTTCGCATATGCGGCGTTGACCCGCGCCATCAGATCACCGAGCCGGACGCGCTCCGCCTCGCCCTGGGCGAGGTCCGGGTGGAGCAGGCGCGCGAGCCGCCGGTACAGGCGCTTCAGCGCGACCTCCGCAGGGAGCACCTCGGGAACCGCCTCATCCGCGCGCGGGGCGGCGCTCTCCGGCGACGCGGCTCCGGCACCGTCGGCGACCGTCGCGCCCTCGCGGGTACGGTGGGCGCCGTCGCGGCCCGCCCGCCTGCGGCGCGCCCGACCTCGCGCTCGCCCCGCCGGTGGCGGGGTCCCGGCGCGGAGCCGCTCCGCGAGCGCCGCGAGGCCCTCCTCGAGCGCCTGCAGCCGCCGGACGAGCCGCTCCGCCGCGCCGAGGTCCGCGAAGGCGTCGCCGACCGCACGCTCCCACCGCCGCGCGAAGTCCGCGAGGACGTCCGACAGGACCTCGATCTCGGCGTCGAGGACGGTCACCTCCTCGAGCGTCGAGCGGAGCCGCGCCTCCGCCTCCGCGGCGCGGTCGTCGGGGACGTCGCCGCCCACCCGGACGATCGCGCGGCGGGCGGCGAGCGCTCGCTCCTGCTCGCCCATCCTGTCGTTCTATCACCGCGGGGCGGCGGCGGCGAAGTCGGGCGGCCGGCGCCGCACCAGCACGGCGGCCCCCCACACGACGAGCGCCACCGCGGCGTACTGCGCGAACGTGAGCCCGAAGTGGCGGGCGTCCGGGTAGGCGACGTCGCGGGCGCGGAGGAAGTCGAGCAGGAAGCGCGCGAGCCCGTACACGACCGCGAGCAGCGGGAGGAGCCCGTCCCGGAGGGCACCGCGCCGGTGGAGGGTCCAGAGCACGGCCCCGAGCGCCAGCAGGAGGATCGCCTCGTACAGGCCGAGGTCGTGGCGAGGGCCGTCCGGGAACCGCACCGCGAGGAAGAACCCGGTGTGGACCCCGGGGTGGTCGTGCACGGTGAAGCATCCGAGCCGCGCGACGCCCCACCCCGGCGCCACACCGAGCGCGAACGCGTCGTGGTAGCTCCGCAGCGGGATCCGCTTCACGCGGAACCACAGGACGGCCGCCACGACCCCGCCGGCGAGCCCGCCCATCGACGAGAGCCCCTCCCACAGCTTGAGGATCCGCCACGGATCGGCGAGCTCCTCCGGATGGTAGAAGATCAGGTGGACGAGGTGTCCGGCCACGACGCCGGAGAGCACGCCGATCACCGAGAAGTCGAGGATCACCTGCGGATCGCGCCCGAGCTCCCGCGCGCCCCGCTGCGCGAGCCACGTGGCCGCGAGGATCCCGAGCGCGGAGAGGATCCCGAACGACTGGATGGTGAGGGGCCCGAGCGAGAGGCTCGGCAGCTCGAACCAGGGGAGCACCGCGATGGGCACGCGCGCGTTGTACACGGCGCGACCACGCCTCTCAAGGCCGGAAGTCGCGCTTCTAGCGCTCGCCAGCGAGCTGGGCGCGGTCGCGGAACAGGAACCCCTGCACGAGGTCGATGCCGAGATCGCGCGCGAGCACGAACTCGGCGGTCGTCTCGACGCCTTCGAGCACGGTGCGGGCGCCGGTCTCCCGGGCCATGCGGGCGAGCGCCTGGACGAGCGCGTGGCAGCGCGGGTGGCGCATGCGCGGGATGAGTGTGCGGTCGAACTTCAGGACCTCCGCGTCGAGGATCGCGTCGAACGAGAGGAGCCCGTGGGCGGCGCCGATGTCGTCGAGCGCGATGGCCAGCCGGCGGCCACGGAGCGCCGCGATCATCGCCTGAGCGCGCGCCGCGTCCGCGGTCGCCATCGCCTCCGTCACCTCCACGACGATGCGGCGGTTCGAGGACGAGAAGAGCGCCAGGAACGGGTTGCGGTCCCGGTCGCCGGCGCGCGCCCAGCTGTCGGGATCGAGGTTCACGAACAGCGGCCCGCGCGGAGCGTGCTCGACCTGGTGGAGCTTCAGCGTCAGCTCGGTGCGGAGCAGCAGCGCGGGGTCGGCGTGGAGAACGGAGAACATGCGCGCGGGGGGAATGGCGCGGCCGTCGCGCCGGCGAAACCTCCCGAGCGCCTCGAACGCGACGGTCTTGCCGTTCCGGGCCTGGACGATCGCCTGGTACTCGGTGGAGAAGCGGCCCTGGTCCACCGCGGCGCGCGCCTCCGCGAGATCGAGCCCGCGCGGCGGCTGCGGCGCGGGGCCCGCCGCGAACGGATCGAAAGGCACGGGCGCGGACCGGACCGAGGCCCCGGCAAGCTTCTCCGGAGCGGCCGCGGCCGGGCCCCGGACCAGCGAGAGCTTCGGCGTCGCCACGCCGCCCACGTTGTCGAAATGGATGCGCACCGTCATTCGCATCCTCGCGCGACACGGGGCATGGGGACACGTTCGCGCCGCCGGGGATCGTCGACGTTGTACCCCGAAAGCGCACACCGTTCCACATCACGCCATGTGCTACGACACGTCGTGCGCTGGCCGGCGCCGCCGTGGGACTCCGTCACGCACTGGGGACCCGGCGGACGTTCAGGGCGCGAGCAGGCCGGCCAGGAGGAGCGCGAGCGCGATCACCGCCACGACCCATTCGTTCGTCACCACCGCCTGCGGGCGCGGCACCGCGAGGGCCTGGGCTCGAGAGATCCTGGGGGCGCGCTGCATCTGCCACCTCCGTCCCGGCGAAGCGGTGCTCGCCCGCCTGCACCCAGCATTAGCGACTGCCCCCTCCCCCGACAACCCCAGGTGTTCGGGACGCGCGCTTTAGCCCCACCCAGGAGCGGCAGGTGTGCCATGACCCCGGGATGCGGCCGCGCGACACTACCCGGTGGCGTCGCTGGCCAGGTCCGCCGACAGCGCCGCGCGTTGCTCGGACGTGAGCGGGGTCTCGGCCGGGAGCTCCGGCAGGTCGGTCCCTGCGGCGACGGGGACGCGGCCCCGCACGTCGTATTTCAGGTATTGCACGGACGAGAGCCGGTCGCCGCCGACCTGCCGCGGATCGAAGCGCGGCCGGACCTTCTCGCCGTCTTCCGTGAGGAGGTACAGGTGTCGCGGCAGGTCGAGCCACGCGCGCAGCTTCTCGTCGCGCTCGACCGGATCGGTGATCTCGATGAGGAGCGATACCCCGAGCTCTCCACGCCCGCCGAGCAGCTCGTTGTAGGTGTCGAGCTCGTGTCGGATCTCCGCATCCCGCTGCATTCGCTCCGCCCGGATCATCTCCTGGATCTGGTAGCGCATCGTGGCGGTGTTCTCGAACAGCAAGGTGAGCACACCCGCCACGTGCACGCGGCGCACCCGCTTCGCATCGAGCACCGCGGAGCGGATCTCGGAGCGCGAGCGCTCGTACGCCGCCAGATCGAGGAGCTCCTCCCGCCGCACCGGCCTCATCTTCCGCCTCCGCGCGCGCCCGGGCCGAAGCCTTCGCCGCGGTACGCTCGCGCAAGGAGCGACACCGGATGCAGGGGCTTCCGTCCCGCGTGCTGGTCGAACTGGAGTCCTGCCAGCGGACAGTCCGTGATCCAGACCTGCGCCTCGGCCGCTGCCATCCCGTCGAAGGCCTTCTTCCCGATCCGCTGCGACGGCTCGAACCCCTCCACCGTCATCGCGAAGGTGCCGTCATGCCCGCAGCACTCCATCACCGTGGCGACGACGGTGACGCCCGGGATCTTCCGCACGAGGTCGCGCCCCTTGAAGCCGATGGCTTGCGCGCGCAGGTGGCACGGCGCGTGGTAGGCCACCTTGCCGCCGGGAGGACTGGACTTGAAGTCCACCGAGAACCGCGGCTCGTTGCGGATCGACCAGAGGAACTCGGAGACGTCCATCACGGCCGCGGCGAGCCGCTCCGCGCGCGCCCGGTCGGCGCCGTCGAGCAGGTGGGGCCACTCACGGCGCATCATCATCGAGCAGGTCGGATTCACCACCAGCACCTTCGCGCCGCGCTCCACGTAGGGCAGCAGCAGGTCGAGGTCCCGCCGTGCCTGGCCCCGGAGCGACTCGAGATCGCCCTGCTCCCAGGCGGGCATCCCGCAGCAGGCCAGGCCGCGGACGACGCGGACGTCCACGCCGTTCTTGCGGAGGACGAAGAGGGCGTCTCGCCCGATCTCCGGCTCGTTGTGCTGCACGAAGCAGGTCTGGAACAGCACCGCCTCGCCCCCGGGCTCGGGCCGGACGTAGCCGTTCTTCTGGGCCCACGCGTCGAACGCCTCGGTGGCGAAGTCCGGGAGCTTCTTGTCGCGGTGGACGCCGATCGTCTTCTCCATGAGCACGCGGAGCGGCCGCGAGCGATTCGCGGCGTTCGCCATCCCGAGGGAGAGCCGAGCCATCTTCCCCGCAACGTCGGGATCGTTGAGCACCCGCTGGCGCAGGCTCCTCGGCCGCCCGCGCGCGCGCACCCCGCGCCAGCGGTGGACGAGCTTCGGGAAGTCGAGCTGGAACTCGTGCCCGTCGCGCGGCGTGTACGGGCACTGCACCTCGCACAGCTTGCACTGAAAGCACGCGTCCATCACATGGGCGACGTCACCCGCGGTGATACGGTGCACGTCGCCCTCGTAACGCTGATCGAGGAGCTGGAAGAGGCGCGGGAAGCTGTCGCAGTACTTGAAGCACAGCCGGCAGCCGTGACAGATCTCGAACGCGCGGTGCACCTCGCCGTCGAGCGCGGCAGGGTCCCAGTACCGCTCGTCGCCCGGGTCGTAGGTGAGCCCGGGAGTGGGCTGGTACGAGATCCGCTTCTGGGAGCTCTGGTCCGAGGTGCTCATCCGCTGCGGGTCGATCAGCTGATCGACTTCAGCATCTTGTCGAAGCGGCCCGCATGTGACTTCTCCGCCTTCGCGAGCGTCTCGAACCAGTCGGCGACCTCCCGGAATCCCTCCTCGCGCGCGGTCTTCGCCATCCCCGGGTACATGTCCGTGTACTCGTGCGTCTCGCCCGCGATCGCGGCGTTCAGGTTCGTGGCCGTATCCCCGATGGGCAGCCCCGTCGCCGGATCGCCGACCGGCTTCAGGAAGTCGAGGTGGCCGTGGGCGTGCCCCGTCTCTCCCTCCGCGGTCTCGCGGAAGTTCATGGCGACCTCGGGGTATCCCTCCACGTCCGCGATCTTCGCGAAGTACAGGTAGCGGCGGTTCGCCTGCGACTCGCCGGCGAAGGCGTCCTTCAGGTTCTTCTCGGTCTTGCTGCCCTTGAGCTGAGCCATGGCGTCCCTCGCGGTCGTGGTCCGGTGTCCGAAGCCCCGATTCGATATCCATCGCGCCCGTCGTTGCATCGCCCCGCTTGGGTGGCCAGCGGCCGTCAGATGTTCTGCGACAGGATCAGGTGAACGTACTGGGCGCGCTCGTAGGCCCCCGGATCTTGCACGCTGCGCTGCGACAGCTTGCCGCGCGCGGCATCCACGCTTCCGAGGCCGCGCTTGTCGAGCCAGTCCTCCATCCCGGCGAGGATCGTCCCGAGGTGGGGGATCCCGTTCTTCACGAGCGCCGAGGCGACCTGGACCACCTGCGCGCCGGCGAGGATCTGCTTGAGGGCGCCGGGAGCGTCGTACACGCCCGTCGAGGCCGCCAGGTGCGCGCGCACGCGCCCGTGGAGCAGGCCGATCCAGCGGAGCGGCAGGAGCGCCTCCGAGGGCGACGACAGCGTCATGCTCGGGGCGGCCGACATCTTCTCCAGCGAGATGTCGGGCTGCAGGAAGCGGTTGAAGAGGACGAGCCCGTTCGCGCCCATCGCGTCGAGGCTCGCGGCGAAGTGGGCGAGCGAGGTGAAGAACGGCGAGAGCTTGACGGCGAGGGGGACGCGCACCGCCGCGCGCACCTCCCGGACCACGTCGAGGTAGCGCGCCTCGACGTCCTCCGACGAGACCGACGGGTCCGCCTCGACCGCGTACAGGTTGACCTCCAGCGCGTCGGCTCCCGCCTGCTCGATGTCCCGGGCGTACTCGGTCCAGCTCCCCGGCGCGCAGCAGTTGAGGCTCGCGATCACCGGGATCTCGAGCGCCTTCTTGGCCCGCTCGACGAGAGACAGGTACTCGTGCGGGCCGACGCGCTGGGGCGGAAAATACGTCCGCGCCTCGGGGCTCGACTCCGACCCGCGCGACAGCTCCTCGTCGAGGGCGGTGTTGGCCGCCTCGATCTGCTCCTCGAACAGCGACCGGAGGACCACCGCGCCGGCGCCGTGCCCCTCGGCGGCCTGCAGGTACTCGACGCGATTCGACAGCGCCGAGCTCGCGAGGACGAGCGGGCTGACCAGCGGAAGGCCCAGGTACTCGGTGGCAAGGTCGGCCATGCGCACTCTCCCGGCCGCGATTATAGAAGGCGCCTGTCCCGCTCACATGCCCGCGAGCGGTCCAGGGTCAGCGCGGCGGTCGAATCGTCAGGACGGGGCAGTGCGCCCGCCGGACGACTCGCTCTGCGATGGATCCCATGAGCGCGTGCTCGAGGCCGGTGCGCCCGTGCGTGCCGAGGACGAGCAGGTCCACGCCCCGGCCCTGCGCGAACGACACGATCTCGGCGGCCGGCTCGCCGACGGCCCTCTCCGCCGACACGCGCGGAGCAGCGACGAGCCGCTCGGCGTCGACGCGCCACTCCTCGAGGTGGCGCTGCGCCTGCTCGGCCAGCTCCTGCATCATCTTCGGGCTCGCGACGACGGAGCCGTCCGGAAACGTGTACCCGGGGATCGGGTAAGCGTGCAGCAGCACGAGCTCCGCGCCGAACCGCCGTGCGAGGTCGGCGGCGACCTCCAGCGCGGCTCGCGACGCGTCCGAGAAGTCGATGGGGCAGCAGATCCTCTTCCAGTCCGCGTTCGGCATGGGCGTTCTCCCACGATCGATCCTAGCGCCCCGCGCCGTACCGCGCGTCGCCGTCCCGCCGCACCCCCCGACGAGGCGGTGCCGCGGAGGCGACCGGTCTCGGGCGTGCGCCTACCCCTCCGGCGGGACGCGGAACCGCTGCCGCAAGCAGGCGTCGTCGTCGTCCACCGTGCGCTGCAGCATCTCGACGGCCACCGGGTCGAGCTGGCCGAAGCGGCCCTGGAGGGCGAGGTACTCGGCGATGGGCCGCTGCGGCGGGCGGACCGTCTCCCGCCAGACGCGCCCATCCTCGACCTCGAAGAGCGGGAAGAGGCGGGTCTCGACGGCGAGCCGTGCCGCGGCGATGCCGTTGCTCTCGTCCATCTTCCAGCCGGGCGGGCACGGGGAGAGGGCGTGCAGCATCCGGAACCCGGGGGTGCGGATGGCGCGCTCCATCTTCGCGACCATGTCGTCGAAGAAGGCAAGGCTCACGGTCGCGAAGTACGGGATCCGGTGGGCGGCCATGATGCCGCCGAGGTCCTTCTTCCGCCCCTTCTTGCCGGCGGTCGTGTTCGAGGTCCAGGCGAGCGCCGGCGTCGCGCCCGAGCGCTGCGCGCCCGTGTTCATGTACGCCTCGTTGTCGTAGCAGACGTACAGGATGTCCTCGTTCCGCTCGGCGGCCGCGGACATCGACTGCAGGCCGATGTCGAAGGTGCCCCCGTCTCCTGCCCAGGCGACGACGAGGATGTCGCCCTGGCCGCGCGCCCGGAGGCCCGCCTTCACCCCCGCCGCCGTGACCGCCGCCGTCTCGAAGGCGCAGTGCACGACGTTCACGCCGGACGACGTGTACGGGAAGGGACCGTCGATCACCGTGTAGCAGCAAGCAGGGACGCAGATGACGGTCCGAGGCCCGGCGAGCCGCACGAACGTCCGCATGAGGATGGGCGCCACGCAGCCTGGGCAGGCGAGGTGGCCGGACGACATGAGGTCCTCGCCGCCGCACATGCGCGGCTCGGCGTGAGGCCGCGGCCGGGTCAATCCGTCAGCCATGTCGCCTCCGCGCGCACCGGGTCCCGCTCCGCCCTCAGGATCGCCTGCTCGACGCGCGCCGGCGTCACGTCGCGGCCCCCGATGCCGGCGACGAACCCGTGAATGTCGGGCACGCCCGGGACGCCGTGCAGCGCCGCCCGGATCTCCTGGCAGAAGATCCCGGACGCGCCCCACGAGCAGTTCCGGTCCAGGACCGCCACGCGGCGCGCGGGCAGCAGCGCCTCGCGGAGCGCCGCCGCCGGGAACGGTCGGAACGTGCGCAGCTTGACGAGCCCCGTCTTGCGGCCGCGCGCCCTGAGCGCGTCCACGGCGACGCGTGCCGTCCCGGCGACCGTCCCGGTGGCGACGACGATCTCCTCTGCATCGGCGCAGCGGTAGCTCTCGAGGAGCCCGCTGCCGCGCTGGAACCGGCGGTACCACTCGATCCGGAGCGCCTCGATCTCGCGCAACGCGAGGACGTGGGCGTCGGCGAGCTGGCGACGCATCCGCTCGTACTCCGCGGGCTGGGCCAGGCCGCCGACCGCCTTCGGCTGATCGGGGTCGATCTGCCAGGGCGCGTCCCACTCGGGAATGAGCCCGGCGAGCTCCTCCGGATCCGGGATCGAGATCGGCTCGGCGGTGTGCGACAGGAAGAACGCGTCCGCCACCACCATCACCGGCAGCGACACGCGCGGCGCGAGGACGAAGGCCTGGACGACCGAGTCGAACAGCTCCTGGGCGTCCTCGCAGTAGAGCTGGATCCAGCCGGTGTCGCGCTGCGACAGCGAGTCGTTCTGGTCGGACCAGATGGACCAGGGGGGCGCCATGGCCCGGTTCACGTCCACGAGCACGAGCGGGAGCCGCGCCCCCGCCGTCCAGTGGATGAGCTCGTGCATGAGGGCGAGCCCCTGTCCGCTCGTCGCGGTGAAGGCGCGCGCCCCGGCGTGCGCAGCGCCGATGCAGGCGGCGAGCGCGGAGTGCTCGGACTCGACGGGCATGTACTCGGCGCGGCACACGCCCTTGTGGATCAGGGTCGCGAGCGTCTCGATGATCGTGGTCTGCGGGGTGATCGGATACGCCGCGACCACCTGGGCGCCGGCGCGGGCGACCGCCCACGCCACCGCCTCGTTGCCGGTGGCAAGGCGCGACTCAGCCACGCGTCCCCTCCGAGGCGCCGGGCGCCGGCGCCGCGATGAGGTCCACCGCGCCGCGCGGGCACTCCTCCGCGCACACGCCGCACCCCTTGCAGCGGTCGCGATCGACGCCGTACGCGCCGGGGGCGGCGCGGAGCACCGCCCGGTCAGGGCAGAGCATGAAGCACACGTCACAGCCGGTGCAGCTCCCGCACGACAGGCACCGCGCCGCCTCGGCGCGCGCAGCATCGGAAGAGAACCCGGTGCGCACCTCCGCGTCGCCGCGGAGCCGCTCGCTCGGGCCGACGCGGCGGCGCCCGACCGGCACCGCCCGACCGAACCAGTGCGGGCGGATCCGCTCCGGCCCGGCCACCTCCGGCGCAGCACCTCGCGCCGCCAGCAATCCCGCCGGCAGGGGGACGACGCCGAGCGCGGCGAGCACGTGGTCGGCGGCGCGGCGCCCCGAGCCGATCGCGTGCGCGACGGTCCCGCCGCCCGGCAGGCAGTCGCCCGCGGCAAACACCCGCAAGAGCGGCGTGGCATGAGTCGGGCCCGCGATCACCGCGCCTGCCCGGACGAGCTCCGGCGGCAACGCCTCCGCCTCGAGCTCCTCCCCCGCGGCGACCACCACCAGATCGGCGGGGAGGACCAGGCCCTCGCCCGGGATGGGCTCCGGCCGTGGCCGGCCGCTCGCGTCGGGGGCGCCGGGCCGGGCGCGCTGCAGCCGGATCCAGCGGGTCCGACCACCCCGCGCGATCACCTCGGTGGGCAGGAGCCACTCCTCGATCGCGACCCCTTCCTCGAGCGCCTCCTCGATCTCGTCGGTGAACGCGGGCATGTCGGCGCGGCCCCGCCGGTAGATGACCGTGACGCGGCGACCGAGCCGCACGAGGGTGCGGGCGCAGTCGAGGGCCGTGTTTCCGCCGCCGATCACCGCGACGGCTTCTCCGGGCGGCGCGGGCTCGCCGCGGTCGATCCGGGCGAGCAGCGCGAGCCCCTCCACCACGCCCGCGGCGGAGGCGCCGGGGATCGCGAGCCCGCGCGGCCCGTGCCGGCCGACGGCCAGGAGGACCGCGTCGTGCTCGGCTGCGAGCTCGGCGAGGTCGAGGCCCGCGCCGATGCTGCGGCCGCCGTCGAACGTGACGCCCAGGGCGAGCGTCCGCGCGATCTCGGCGTCGAGCACCGCGCGCGGGAGGCGATAGGGCGGAATCCCCGTCCGGAGCAGCCCGCCCGGCTGGTCCTCGCGGGCGAGCAGGCGCACGCGAGCCCCGGCGAGCGCGAGCCGGTGCGCGGCGGCGAGGCCGGCCGGCCCCGCCCCGACGACGGCGGTGCGCAGGCCGAGCGGCCGCGCCGGACGCGGGACAATCCCTGCGACGAGCAGGGCGTCCCCGAGGGCACGCTCGACGCCAGGGATGTCCACCGCTCCGTCCAGGGTGGCCCGGTTGCAGGCGGCGGCGCACGGGTGCGGGCACACGCGGCCGGTCGTGGCGGGGAGGGGGTTCACGGAGAGCACGAGCTCCCCTGCGTCGGCCATTCGGCCCTGCGCGGCGAGACGCAGCTGATCGGCGATGTCCTCTCCGGCCGGGCACGCGGCCGCGCAGGGCGCGGTGCGATCGCGGAAGACCGGCTCGCGGGAGCGCCACACGCCGGTGCGGTTCCAGGCGGTCGTGGCGAGGCTCATCGCCACCGGGGGAACGTCGCCGTCGAGGACCACCCGCCCGTCCGGAAGCCGCCTCACGGCGCCGCCTCGGCCGCACGCGCCTCGGGCAGGTCGCCCCGCACGACGTCCCACGCCTCGCGTGCGGCGGCGACGTTCTCGTCAGGCGACACCGGGACCGTCTCGCGGATCGCGCTCAGCAGCGGGGTGCGCCCCACGAGCGCCGTCGCGCGTGCGAACGCGCCCGCCATCGGAGCGTTCACGATCGGCAGCGCACCCGACCCGAGGCCGTGTGCGCGCGCCAGCGCGGTCGCGTCCACGGTCGCGACGCGCCAGCCCGCCGGGATCCCCAGCGCCTCCGGCGCCACCGGAGTGTTCACGACCACGACCCCACCGCGACCGGCCGGGAGATCGATCATCGGGAGGAGCGCCGGATCGAGCACGACGACGTGATCGGGCCGCTCGACGCGGCAGCGGAGCGGGATGCGCTCCTGCGCGATCCTGAGGAACGCCGTGACCGGCGCGCCGCGCCGCTCGACGCCGAACTCCGGGAACGCCTGGACCGATCGGCCCTCGAGCATCGCGGCGCGCGCGAGCACGAGCGACGCGACGACCGTCCCCTGGCCGCCGCGGCCGTGGAGGCGAACCTCGATCAGTCCGCGGACCCCCGCACGTTCCTCGAACATCCGGAAGCGTGTACCGGAAGCGTGTCACCGAGCGGTCACGGGCCCGCCCGTCCGCCTGCGGGCGCACGGCGTCGCTCGCTCCGGAGCGCAGCGCGGTCCCGCCGCGGATGACCGCCGTCCGGCCTGGCACGTCGCGGTCCGGAAGGGTCCCTCCCGCACCGCGGTCAGGGGGCGTATGGGTTTGGAGCAAACCCCACCATGCGAGGAGGCGGCCATGATCCCGGAGCGCATCGAGCGATATCTCGTCGATCACCATCTCCCCTTCGTCCACACCAGCCACACCCGGGCGGTCGCCGCGCAGCGGTTCGCGGCCGCGGAGCACGTCCCGGGCGATCGCATCGCGAAGCCGGTCGTGGTGCGCGTCGACGGTGAGCTCGCGCTGGCTGTGGTGAGCGCGACGCAGAAGGTCGACGTGCACGAGCTCGGGCGCGCGCTCGGCGGACGCACGGTCGAGCTGGTGCCCGAGGCCGAATTCGAGGGACGCTTCGCGCCATGCGAGGTCGGCGCGGAGCCGCCGCTCGGCCTGTTCGGCCTGGTGATCTACGTCGACGCGACGCTCGCCCACATGTCGCGGCTCGTGATGCGCGGAGGCACGCACGAGGACGCCATCGAGGTGGACACCGCGGAGTGGATGCGGTCCGAGCGCGCGGTTCCCATCGAGGGGCTCGGGCGCTGGAGCGTCTAGCGTCGGCTCAGGAGGGGCTCAGGGCGGCGCGGGCGACTCCGTCAGAGCTTCTTCTTCTCGTACGTCCCCATCAGCTGCGCCTGCGCGAGGACGTGTCCCTTGATGGCCTGCTCGAGCTTCGCCTTCGTGGGCGTGCCGAGGTCGCCGAGCGCGACGTCGAGCGCGTACAGCTTGAAGAAGTACCGATGCCGGCCGATCGGCGGGCACGGTCCGCCCCACCCGGTCCGCTTCCAGTCGTTCACGCCCTGCCGCGTGCCTGACGGGAGCGCGCCGCGGGCGACCGCCTCGGGGAGCCCCGTCGTGGACGGCGGGATCTCGTACAGCAGCCAGTGGACCCAGGTCATCTTCGGCGCGTCGGGGTCCGGCGCGTCGGGGTCATCGACGATGAGTGCGAGCGTCCTCGCGCCGGTGGGCACCCCCTCCCACTCGAGCGCCGGAGAGACGTTCTGGCCCTCGCAGGTGTGGCGGGTGGGGATCTCGGCGCCCTGCCCGAAGGCGGCCGAGCGGATCGACAGCGAGCTCGCGGCGGCAGCGATCATCGGTTCCTCCCGTCCTCGCCATACTAGTATCGCCTGCCGCATGCGAACTCCCGCGCAGAGCCCCTCGCCCGGGCCCCCCGAGCCGTCCCTGCTGCCCCGGGAGCACGGCGCGTGGGGGCAGCTCGCGATGCCGCTCGCGACCGGCCTCGCCCTCGGGCGTCCGGGCGCGGCCGCGCTTCTCCTCACGCTCGGTGTCGTCCTCGCGTTCCTCACGCACGAGCCGTTGCTCGTCACCCTCGGTCAGCGCGGGCATCGCGTGCGCGACGCGCTCGGCTCCCGCGCCCTCCGGCGGCTCGCGAAGCTGGGCGTCGCCGCTGCGGCCGCGGGCGCGGCGGGTCTCGTGCTCGCGCCCCCTGCCGCGAGGGCGGCGGCGCTCGCGCCGGCGGCCCTCGCGCTGCCGGTCGCACCGCTCATCGCTCGCCGCCTCGAGAAGACCACCGCAGGCGAGCTCCTCGTCGCCGCCGCGCTCTCCGCCTGTGCGGCACCGGTCGCGCTCGCGGCCGGCGCGCCCGCAGCGTGGGCGTGGGGCGCCGCTGCGACGTGGTTCGCGTCCTTCGCCGCCGCGACGTTGCCTGTGCGCGCGACGCTGCTCTGGGCTCGCACGAAGGGCGCCCGAGAGCTCCGGCCTCTCGCCGCAGTGGGCGCCGCCGTGATCGGAGCCGCCGCGATCGCCGCCGGTGCCGTCGGCGCGCTGCCGTGGCCGGCGGCCCTCGGCGTGCTCCCCACTGCCGTCGCGGCGTCCGCGATCGCGCTGCTGCGGGTGCGGCCGCAGAGGTTCACGACCGTCGGCTGGTCGCTGGTCGCGGCGAGCGTCACGGCGCTCCTGGTGGTCGTCCTCGGGTTCAGGCTGGGGTGAGCACCGCGCCACACGGGCGTGGACCGGCGGGGCACGTCCCGGCGATGGCGGGCAGCTCGGCCGGTTGGTAGATTCTCGCGCGTGCGCGTACTCCTCTCGAATGACGATGGCGTCCACGCTCCCGGGTTGAAGGCGCTCGCTGCCGGGTTCGACGGGGACGAGGTGTGGGTGGTCGCGCCCGACCGCGAGCAGTCGGCCTCGTCGCACGCGATCTCGCTGCACCGGCCGCTCCGCATGCACGAGCTCGCACCGCGCTGGTACGCGGTGGACGGCACCCCCACCGACGCCGTCTACATGGGGCTCAACCTGGTCTTGCGGAAGACGCCGCCCGACATCGTGGTCTCGGGCGTGAACCACGGACCGAACCTCGGGAATGACGTGCTGTACTCGGGCACCGTGGCCGCCGCGATGGAGGCCGCGCTCCTCGGCGTGAACGCGATCGCGGTGTCGCTCGCGGCGTCCGCGCCGCACGAGTTCGGCGAGGCGGTGCGCTTCGCGGTGTCGCTCGCGCGCCGCGTCGTGGCGAACCCGGCCCCGGCGCCCCTGCTCCTCAACGTGAACGTGCCGCCGGGGCCGGTGCGGGGGTACCGGTTCGTCCGGCTCGGCCGGCGCACGTACGGGAACGAGGTCGTGGAGAAGGTCGATCCGCGCGGGCGCAAGTACTACTGGATCGGCGGCGAGGGTGGCCCGACGAACGAGAACATCCCTGGGTCCGACTGCAACGCGGCCCTGCTCGACGGGCTCGCGGCGGTGACGCCGCTGCACCTCGACACCACGCACGACGCCGTGCTGAAGGAGCTGCGGAGCTGGACCGTCCCCGGATACGTGAAGGAGCCGGCGCCGTGATGCGCGCGGGGGCCTCGCCATGAGGTGCCGGGCCGCGGCGCTCGCGCTCGCGCTCGTCGCCTGCCCTGCACCGCGCCCCGCGTTCCGTCCTCCCCCGTTGCCGCTCGCGCTCCCCGAGCAGCACGACGAGCCCGCGCTGCCTGGCGTCATCCACGTCGTGCGCCGCGGCGAGACCGTCTACCGGATCTCCCGCGCGTACGGGATCGACCCCGCCGATCTCATGGAGACGAACGGAATCGCCGACCCTCGCGCCGTCGCGGTCGGGACCGAGCTCTTCGTGCCGGGGGCCGCCCGCACCGTCGATGTGCCGCCCGCCCCCGTCCCCGGCGATCCTGCAACCCCGACCCCGACGCCCGCTCACCCTGAGCGTAGCGCCGCCGTAGGCGGCGCGGAGTCGAAGGGGACCTCGACCCCGACGCCCGCTCACCCTGAGCGTAGCGCCGCCGCAGGCGGCGCGGAGTCGAAGGGGACCGCGACCAGGAGGGCGACCCCCTCCCCGCCCCCGTCCCCGACGCCGACCCACGCCGTGGAAGCGACCCTGGCCTGGCCGCTCAAGGGCGTGCTGTACGGCAGGTACGGGGTGCGCGCCGGACGCCGCCACGACGGCATCGACATCGCCGCGCCCGAGGGGACGCCCGTGGGCGCCGCCGCCGCGGGGACCGTGATCTACGCCGGAGAGCAGACGGGCTACGGATCCATCGTCATCGTGAAGCACGAGGGGGGACTCGTGACGCTCTACGCGCACGCGTCCCGCCTCCTCGTGGAGGAGGGGACGCGCGTGCGGCGCGGCGAGCCGATCGCGCGCGTCGGCCAGACGGGCCGGACGACCGGTCCGCACCTCCACTTCGAGGTTCGCGATGGGACGCGACCGAGGAACCCGCTGCTGTTCCTCCCCTGATCCGAGCGGCACGTCCCGCTTGGCGGCATCGGTGGTAATGTGCGCGGCGTGATGGACACCGTCCGCGCCCGTATTCGCGACGTCCCGGACTTCCCGAAGAAGGGGATCGTCTTCAAGGACATCACCCCCGTCCTCGCCGATCCGACGCTCTTCCGCCAGGTCATCGACGCGTTCGTCGCGCGCTGGAAGGGCGAGCGGATCGACAAGGTCGTCGGGATCGAGTCTCGCGGCTTCATCTTCGCCGCGCCGCTCGCGTACGCGCTCGGCGCCGGCTTCTGCATCGTGCGGAAGCCCGGGAAGCTCCCCTGGGAGGTGATCCGCGAGGCGTACGCGCTGGAGTACGGAGAGGCCACCCTCGAGCTCCACGTCGACGCCGTCGGCCCCGGCGAGCGGGTGCTCGTCGTCGACGACGTCCTCGCCACGGGCGGCACGGCCGAGGCGGTCGGGCGGCTCGTGGCGCGGCAAGGGGCGGAGCTCGTGTCGTACTCGTTCCTGGTCGAGCTGTCGTTCCTGCACGGGGCGAAGCGGCTCGGACCGAAGAAGGTGCACGCGCTGCTGAGCTACTGAAACGGGGCGACACTCGCTCCGCGGCCGCGCCCCGGTTACCTCTTCCCGAGTGGACAGGCCGGACACCCTCAAGTTTCTCGGCACGGCGGGCGCCCGCTTCGTCGTGTCGACACAGCTCCGCCACTCCGGCGGGCTGTTCTGGACGCTGCGCGGCACCCGGATCTGGGTCGACCCGGGCCCGGGCGCGCTCGTCCGCGCCCTCTCCTCTCGCCCGAAGCTCGACCCGGCGGGCACGGACGTCGTCGTCGTCACCCACCGCCATCTCGATCACGCCGGCGACGCGACCACCGTGGTCGAGGCGATGAGCCGCGGCGGCTTCGCGCCGCGAGGGACGCTCCTCGCCCCCCGCGACGCGCTCGAGAGCGAGCCCCCGGTTCAGCGGTACGCGCAGGCGTTCGTCGCACGGCGCGCGTTCCTCGAAGAGGGCAGCCGCCACGAGCTCGGGCCGGGGGTGGTGCTCGAGACTCCGCTCGCCCACGATCACGGCGTGGAGACGTACGGGTACCGGCTCTCCGCGCCCGGCTTCGTCGCCGGCCACGTGGTGGATGGATTCTGGCTCGACCGCCTCGTCGAGGCCTACGCAGCGGTGGACCTCCTCCTCGTCAACACGACGTTGTTCGAGGGCCGCGACCGGCGCACCCTGCACCTCGGCGCCGATGACGCCGAGATCCTCGTCCGCGAGATCCGCCCCAGGCTCGCCGTCCTCACCCACTTCGGGATGCGGATGCTCCGCGCCGGGCCGGAGCGGGTGGCGCTCGGGATCTCCGAGCGGACGGGAGTGCCCACCGTCGCCGCCCGGGACGGATGGCTCCTTTCCCTTGATCCGCTCCCCGCCCCCGCGCGCGAGGGAGCGACCGCGCGGGCGGGCCCCGGCACCTGAGCGCCCGGGCCATTCGCGGTACAACGAGGCCGTGACCGCCCTCTCCATCGGCGCCGCCGCGCTGGCCCTGCTCGCCTGGATTCGCCTCGCCGTCCTCGGCGCGGCCGGCCGGGGCGCGATGCTGCGGCTCCCGCCGCGCAGCGGGGGCGCGATCCCGTCGGTGACCGCCGTCGTCCCTTGCCGCGACGAGGCGGCGGCAGTCGAGCGGGCGATGCGCTCGGTCCTCGCGCAGGAGCTCGTGGAGCTCCAGGTGGTGGCGGTCGACGACCGCTCCTCCGACGGCACGGGCGCGATCCTCGACCGGCTTGCTGCCGGCGACCCGCGGCTCGAGGTCGTGCACGTGGAGGCGCTCCCCGACGGCTGGCTCGGGAAGAACCACGCCTGCCACGCGGGCGCCCTTCGCGCGCGCGGCGAGTGGATCCTCTTCACGGACGCGGACGTCGTCTTCGCGCCCGACGCGCTCCGGCGCGCCGTGGGCTGGGACCGCCCGCTTTGACGGCCGGGCCGTCCGTTCGGTGATAACGTTTCGCGCGATGCTGGGCCCCAACACGTACGAACCCGTCCCCGTCCTCACCGCGTGGGACGAGACCGCCGCCTTCCGCGGCATGCGGCTCGCCTTCCCGCCCGCCCTCGCGCGCTCCCACGAGCGGCCGGGACAAATCGTGAAGGCGCGGACCGAGGCGGGAGAGGCCTTCTTCGCGCTCGCGAGCGCACCGGACCCCGGCGCGACGGCGGAGCTGCTCGTGAAGCGGGGGGGCCGGGTGGCGGACGCGCTCGTGAGCGCGGGGGTACCGGGCCGGACCCTCGCGCTGACGCGGCCGTTCGGGAACGGCTTTCCGGTCGAGGAGGCGGAGGGCCGCGACGTGCTCCTGTTCGCGGCGGGCTCCGCGATCGGCCCATCCGCGCGCTCCTACAGCACCTGATGACGCACCGGAACCGCTTCGGGCGCATCACCCTCTTCTACGGCCAGCGCCACGGCGCGGAGTTCGCGTACCGCGCGGAGCACCTCGACTGGGAGCGGCGCGGGGTGCGCGTCGTGCTCTGCCCCTCCGCCGAGGACGACGCCTGGCAGGGCGTGCGGGGGTGGGTCCAGGAAGTGGCGCGCTCGCTCGCCTTCGGAGGCGCGCCGCCGGGCGAGGCGGTCACCTTCGCCTCGGGGATGACGGCGATGGTGGACGACGTGCGCCGGACCCTCGCGGCGGCGGGCGTGCCGCCGGGACGCGTGCACGCCAACTTCTAGCGGGGGGCCCGATGTCGGACCAGCACGCGCGGCGACTGCTCGTCTTCCTCCTCGTCGTCGCGGTGGCGCTCGCCGCCCTGATCGTGAAGCCGTTCTGGGAGGCGCTCTTTCTCGCCGCCGTGCTCGCCGCCGCGCTCCGGCCGGTGATGGACTGGCTCTCCCGCAAGTTCCGCGGGCGCCGCGGCGCCGCCGCGGGCGCCATCACGGTCGCGGTGCTGGTGGTGGTGCTCCTCCCGCTCGCCGGGCTCGGCGCGATCCTCGTCGGCCAGGTGGCCGACGGGGTTCAGTGGCTGCGCGAGACGATCCGGAGCGAGGGCGTGTGGGGTCTCATCGAGCGGCTGCCCGGGCCGGCGCAGCATGCCGCGAAGGAGCTCCTCGAGGCGGTCCCGCAGCAGCAGCAGCAGCTGCAGACGCTCGCCGGTCAGGGCGGGCAGGCCGCCGCGGCGGTGGGCGGGGTCCTCGCCGCGACGGGGACGGCGCTCTTCCAGACCGTCATGCTCCTCATCGCGCTCTTCTTCTTCCTGACCGACGGGGCGCGGCTCGTGGCCTGGATGGAGCGGTACGTCCCGCTCCGCCCGGGCCAGTTCCGGCTGCTCGTCGACGACTTCCGCCAGACGAGCGTCTCCGTCCTGTTCGCGTCGCTCGGGACGGCCGCCATCCAGACGGCGACCGCGCTCGTCGGCTATCTCATCGCCCGTGCGCCGAACATCGTCTTCCTCCTCCTCGCCACGTTCGTGCTCGCGCTCGTCCCCGCGGTGGGTGGCTCGGTGATGGTGATCACGGTCGGGCTGCTCCTCCTCGCGACCGGGAAGACCCTCGCCGGCACGTTCCTCATCATCTGGGGCGCCGCCGTCGTGTCGATCTCGGACAACATCGCCCGCCCGTACCTGCTCAAGGGCGGAATGGAGCTGCACGGCGGGCTCGTCTTCTTCGCCCTGCTCGGCGGACTTGCGACGTTCGGCGGGATCGGGCTCCTCGTCGGTCCCCTCGTCCTGACGTTCCTCGTGGCGGCGCTGAAGCTCTACCGGCGCGAGTTCGGCGCGCAGGCGGAACCGGACGGGTAGGCTCCGCTCTGTCGGGATAGACCCCGGCATCGCCGTCTGTGACGTGCGCGCCAGCGGCCCCCCCTCAAACCGTACTTGCGGATTTCCCGCATACGGCTTCCCTCGATCTTCACCTCCCGCGCCTTGAGTCTGCTGGGCGAAGGGCCGGGGACAGGTTCCACAGTTCGAGCCCGTGTTGCCTGTAGAGCGCGCCTCCCTGCACGAGCGACCATGCTGGCCGGCGGAGCGTGTGTTTCCGTCTCCACCACCGCGCGATGAGGCCGCCGACGTCGTGATCCAGGCTGGAGAGCCGCTTGCGCAGCACCCGGCGGTAGTAGTGCCGGGCTCCTCGGATATAGAGGTTCATTTCCTGGACAAGCTGATCCAGGTCGAGCCCCGTCCTTCGGGTTCTCCGCCGCAGCTCATCGCGGATGCGCCTGCGCGCCTTCTTTCCGATGTCGAGGTAGAGCTCCCCTCGGCGCCAGAAATGCGTGTGCCCCAGGAAGGTGAAGTGCTCCTTCCTGGCGTTCACGATCCGCGTCTTCTCCGCGTGAAGCGTCAGCCCAAGCCGCGACATGAGGTACTTCACCCATGCCATTTCTCGGTCCGGTCGCCGGCGGGTCAGCACGACGAGATCGTCCGCATAACGGATCAGACGACCGTCGAGGCTGCCCGCTTCCACGCGCCTGCGGTAGTTCCGATCGAGGAGGTTCAGGTACACGTTCGCGAGGAGAGGCGAGATGACCCCGCCCTGCGGCGTGCCCTGCGCGTTCCGCTTCGGCCGTCCACCATCGTGCTCGTCGACGATGGGCGCCTCCAGGAACGCCTTCACCAGCGCCAGCATCGCGCCATCCACGACTCGTTCCGCCACCGCCTTCATCAGACGGTCGTGTGGAATCGTGTCGAAGTAGGCCGTGACGTCGGCGTCGATGACCCAGCACATCCCTTGCCCGAGTGCTTCGCGGATGGCGTCGAGTGCCTGGTGCGCGTTCCGCTTCGGCCGGAATCCGTAGGAGTCCCTATCGAAGTCCGCCTCGAAGAGAGGTTCGAGCACCAGCTTCGCCGCCATCTGCACGGCGCGGTCGCGGATGTTGGGAATTCCCAACGGCCGCTCGCCGCCGCCGAGCTTCGGGATGTACACCCGCCTCACCGGACCAGGCCGGTACCGCTTCGCCTTCAGCTCATCGTGCAGCTCCTTCAGCAGCGCCTCGCTGCCGCGCGTCTCGATGTCCTCGAAGGTCTCGCCATCGGGACCTGGGGCTCCGCCGTTCGCCTTGCAGAGCGCGTAGGCGTGGGCCAGCACGTCCGTCCGAAAGACCTTGTCGTACAGTGCGTACGCACGGAAGCTCGGCTCCCTCTTGGCACGTAGGTAGAGCGCCCGTTGCAGCTCCCGGAGCTTCTCTGGGGTTTTTAGTGTCGCCACAATCCCCAGCTCCTTCCTTGCAGGGGTCGCATCTTCGAGTAGAGCCCCTTCCCTCCAGCGGCTTTCGCCGCCTTCGTCGGTACTACGGACTCGTCCGACTCCTCGTCCGGCCCACCCGCCTCGGCTCGCGGCCTTGTGCGTGCGGTCGCGGTCGCTTCACCGCGCCGGTCGAGGCCTCCCGCGTTCAGCGCGTTCCCTTCGCGGCGTGCCGTCCCTGATACCCCGGGAGAGCGCCACCGGCGTCATCGAGACTGCCCGGTGGGTGTTGCCTTCGCCCAATCATCAGAGGCTCGGCCTCTCCGTTGCGTTTACGAGGCTACGTCTGGGTTTGCTGCGCGCTACGGCCCGTCGCTTCGCAGCCGGTGGGTTGCTGCCCACCGGCATCCTGGCCCCGCTTCTGCTGGACGCCTCGCGGCGGCACGCAGGGGACCTCGCTACTCGGATGCTCGATTCATTCGAGGCGGGCTCCTTTCATCCCGCTGAGAACGCGCCGCTTCGCGGCGCACGATGATTCGTCACTTCCCTAGGGGTACGGACCGCGGGAACGCTCTCGAGTCCCCTCCGGGCGCTGGCCGGGGAGGCCCCTCGGCCGTGCTCGGCGACGGACGAATGCGCGACCGGCGGCGCTGGGTTGAAGGGGCCTTGAAGCGCAGGGGCCGGGCACTTCCGTGCGTGCCAACGTCGCGCGCGGGAAGGATTCCGTGCTGGGGTGACGGCTCTGGCGCGCCGTTGTCACGCAAAGTGAAGGCCCGGCTGAAGTACTGACGACCGACCATGTAGTGACTGGCTCGCCAACGGCAAACCCCTCCATCCCGGTCCGACTTCAACCATGTAGTGACTGGCTCGCCAACGGCAAACCCCTCCATCCCGGTCCGACTTCAACCGGCGGCACACGGTGCACCCCCGCATCGGCGAGCTGTCTCATTCGACCATTCGCGGTCAGAGCCGCATGAGCCGTTGTCCGTCGACGGGCCGCATTCGTATCCACGAGGTTGTCGCGCACCGACTTCGTCGCGACCCTCCCGGTCGTCATCGCGGTCACCGTCTCTGGACAGCTACGTCGATGCCGGGCGAGGCGCCCGGTATGTTCGCCGGCGGCTACTGGGTCTTCACCTCCACGAGCGCACCGCGCAGCGGCTGGTAAGTCGTTCCGTCGCGCCAGAGCGCATACAGGATCCCGGCGAGCTTCCGCGCGAGCGCGATCGTTGCGATCTTGCCGCCACGCCGGCGCGCGATCCCAAGCGCCCACTGGCACATCGGATCCTCTGGCCGCGTGCGCATCGCGGCCCACGCGGCTTGCACCAGCACCCACCGCAGCGCGGCTGGCCCGGCCTTCGTGATCGAGGTGATTCGGCGTCGATCCGAGCTCGAGTCCTCGCCAGGCGCGAGGCCCAGGTACGACTCGACCTGGTGCGCACTCGCGAAGCGGTCCACCCGGTCGATCGCAGCCACGAAGCGCGTTGCGGTGACCTTCGCCACACCCGGCACCGTCATCAGCCGAACGCAGAGCGGGTTCTGCTCGGCCCACTCGCTCACGTCGAGTGTCGCGGACACCGCCGCTTGGTGCAGATACGCCAGCGTCTCTAGTTGCCTCTCGAGATGCCGTGGGACTGGCTCGCCCATCTCCTCGTATCGCTTCCGAACGCGCGCTCCGAGCGTCGCCGCGGTGCAGCCGGGCAGCTTCTTCAGGTTCTGCCGAAGGTATCCGCGGACTGAGTTCACCAGGCCCGTCCTTGACGACACCAGGACATCTCGCATCGCGCAGAGCGACTTCGCTTCCCGCGACCATTGCGAGGGCACATGCACCGACGGCAAGTCCACGCGGCAGGAGACTTCGCTGAGCACCTGGGCGTCGCGCCGATCCGTCTTCGTCTTCCGCGCCCCGACTCCGAGCGATCTGACTAGCGATGCCGGGACCACCCGGACCTCGTGCCCGCACTGCAGCGCGATGTCCGCGATCGCGAACGCCTCGGCGCAGGTCTCCATGATGACGCGCGACTTCGGTCGCTCCAGCGTCTCCCGCAACCGCGCCGTCGCGACCCTCGCTTCGGTGAGGATCTTCCCGTCCTCCGCCCGGATACAGATCTGCGATTCCCTTCCGCCGAGATCGATCGCAACATGCTCCATGACTGGCCTCCTCCTCGTGCGCCTCGAGCGCGTGTACGAGTGACGAGCGACATTTCGCTACGTCGGGAGGACGGAGGCCAGTCACTTCATCGGTTCTTGTCCGTCCGCAGCGCACCCATCGTCGCGGCGGTGCCGACGCCTACGCTCAGCCGAGGGACCTCCCCTGCTCGCGCGCCCGGACGGACGTACGTGTTCCGGCGCACCTGCATTGGTCACGCCGGGCCGGCGCCCGACCACGCCGCTCCGCCCGCCGGGGGCGCGCGGACGGGAGGGCCCTCACCGCGCGCAGGCGTCGGAGACGTCCCGATCATCGGTGCGCTGCGGACGGCTACGCAACAAAGTACCTTGGCCGCCTCGCACTTTGCGTGACGACGCCGCGCAGCAACCCCGCCGCCGCGCACGATCGACTTCCTCGCGCGACGTCGGCACGCACGGAAGTGCGCGGCATCTGCGCTTCTGCGTCCTTGCGGCAGTACGGCGCCCGGTCGCGCATTCGTCCGTCGCCGAGCACGGGGAGGGCCCTCCCGTCCCAGCCCCCGGTGCGGGACCGCGATCTGGCGCACAGCGCGGCGCGCAAAATGTTGTGACGAATCATCAGAGGCTCCGCTACGCCGCCGGCTTGAAGGCGCGGAAGGCGAGGAGGGTCGTGGTGTCGCGGATCCCGCGAACCTTCTGGAGCCGGTCGGGGACGAGATCGCCGAACGCCTCGTAGCTCGCGGCGTACATCTTCACGAGCAGGTCGTAGGCCGCTCGAACTTCACGAGGATGAACGCAGCCTTCATCGCGACCTCCGGCGCAATGTCTACCCCGCGCCCGGCGTCGGCGCGGGGCCCGGTCAGGGCCAGGACGAGCGGTCGCCGTGCCAGTCGGCGGTCACCTCGAGCCACATGGCGAGTCCCGCCCACGGACCGTAGGGCGCGAACCAGCGCCGCACGGCGCGATCCGACGGGGCGCGGCGCTTCCCCCGGAGCCGGGCCAGCTTCGCGCGCGTCCAGGAGTCGAGCGCGAGGTGGTCGTGCCGCCCGAGCAACCGCAGCAGGTGCTCCGCCGCGTACGGGCCGAAGCCGCGCAGCGCGCGCAGCCGGCGGAGGAGCTCGGCGGTGGGGAGAGCGGACCGGCGGAGCCCCTCGAGGTCGAGCGCACCCGCGGCGACGTCGCGCGCGAGGGCGAGGAGGTAGGGAGCGCGGTACCCGGCCCGGATCGTCTCGCGGTAGAACGCCTCGCTTCGCCCGGCCATCGCCTCCGCCGACGGAAACGCGCGCGCTCCCTGCGGTCCCTCTCCGCCCAGCGAGCCGCAGAGCCGCTCGACCATCACCCGCGTGAGCGCCCACGAGCAGTTGGTCGTGCAGAGGGTCTTGACCGCATCCTCGAACACCGTCGGGGACCGGAGGAGCCGCCCGGCACCGCGCGCGAGCGCCCAGCGCAGATCGGGCAGGTGCGCGCGGCCTGCCGAACGCTCGCGCTCGAGCGCCTCGGCACGAGCCCGGAACGGTGCGAGATCCTCGTCGAGCGCGAGGCAGGTGGCGAGCGCGTCCCGGGTCTCGCGCGCCTCCGCGGCGCCCAGCCTGCCCCGGGCGAAGGCGCGGAAGGAGAGCCCGCGCGCCGCGCGCGTCACCTCCGCGACGGCGACGCGGCCGCTGGCGAGCGCGATCGGGCGCGAAAGGACCGCGCGCTGCTCGTCCCAGCGCCACGGCGCGAGGTCGTACCAGCCGTGGCTCCGGACCGTCAGCGCGAGATCGAACGGCTCCTGGACCTCCAACCGGCCTCCTGCGACCGATCGAGCTACGCCCCCTCGACCACCACGATGTTCACTCCGTAACAGGAGAGCGCGAGCAGGCTCGCCCGCTGCCAGCGCCGCTCGTTCGTCGACAGGAACCGGAGCTGGTACCGCTTGGCCTCGGGCGCCAGCTGGATCCGCTCGATCCAGTGGATGAACGACTTGAACCCGGACGAGTTGCAGAACTCGAGCGAGGTCAGGTCCACGCGTACCTCCTTCGCGCCGGTCCCGGTCGCGTGCGCGTGAACGGCGTCGACGAACGGATTCAGCACCACGGCCGGGTTGACCGTGCTGATCGTCCCCCGGATGACGACGCGGATCCCGTTCGCGTCCGGCACGAGCTGGGCGGAGTACTTCTCCTCGGCGACCTGGAGCGCGGGGATGCGAGGGGCGAACGTCGAGCTAGCCATGGTGTCCTCCGGTGGTGGTGAGCCGCGGCGCCCGGAGCGGGCCCTCGGCCTCCACGATGACGCGATCGGCGGATGGGCGGCGAACGCGGATGTCGAGCTGCGCCTCGAAGTGAACGCGCGCGAGCCCGAGGCCGCCGCGCACCGACGAGGGCTGTTCCTTCATGACGGTGAGGTAGTGCGCGAGCGCATCCTGGCGACGCATCGCTTCGACGCGGTCGCGCAGCGCGAGGAACTCCTCCTCTGGACAGCGGTTCACGATGCGGATGAGGACCCGGTCCGCGCGCGCGTCGACCTCGAGGTGCAGCTCGATCGCCTCGCCCCCTGCCTGTGGGACCGCGTTCTGCATGAGCTCGTGGACGGCGAGCGCGACCTGCGCCTCGCGATCCGGGTCGAGCGACGCGCACGCGCAGAACGACTCGACGAAGCGCCGGATCTCGTCGATGAACCGCCAGGGCGGGTTCATCCGCATGAAGAGCTGGATCGGGGCTTCGCCCCCGACGTCAGGCTGGCTCATGCTTGTGCCTCAGGACGACGGCGGTCATGTCGTCCGCCGGTTCGGGTGAGAACTCGGACACCGCGGCGAACAGATCCGCGAGCACCTGGGACGCCGAGGAGGCCTCCGCGGCCCCGAGCAGCGCCGTCACGCGATCCTCACCGAACAACGCCTCGGACCGGTCCCTCGCCTCCAGGATGCCGTCCGTGACGAAGCAGACGAGCTCCCCCGGTCCGAGATCGAACCGGTACTCCTCGATGGGCGGCGGCTCGACGCTCGCCGAGAGCCCGATCCACGGGCCGGCGGACTCGACCACCTCGACGCGTCCAGGGCTGCGCACGACGAAGATGGGCTGGTGGGCGCCCGCCGCGACGAACCGGCCGCCGCCCATGTGGCGAGCCGCCATCAGCGTCATGTAGTCGTCGCGCCGCATCCGCCGGCGCACGTTCTCGTGGACCACCCGGTTCACGGCGGCGATCACGGACGCGGGGCTGCGGTGCGGGTCGTCCGCGATCGACGCGTAGGCCGCCGCCTGCGCCATCATCATGACGAGGCCCGAGTTGAGGCCGTGCCCGGAGACGTCGCCGACGAGGACCCAGAACGTGTCGCCGAGCGCGAGCATGTCGTACAGGTCACCGCCGACGTCGTCGGCGGGCTCCATCCGCGCGGCGACCTCGAAGCCCTTCACCACCGGGCTGGCCGGCAAGATCGCGCTCTGGATCTGGTGGGCGATCTCCAGCTCGCGGCGCATCGCCTCGTTGCGCTGCAGCTCGTCGCGCGAGCGCCCCACCTCCTCCACCATCGTGTTGAACGAGGTGACGAGCGCGCCGAGCTCGCCCGAGTACTCCGCCCGGACACGGGTCGACAGGTCTCCCCCGGTGACCCGCACCATGGACTCGGCCACGTCGGCGAGCGGACGCGACGCGTGCCGGAGCGACACGATCGCCGCGAATCCCGCGGCGCCGAGCACGATCGCGAAGAGGAGGGCGAGCACGTTGCGCAGGCGGTCGAGGCGGCCGCCTGCTTGCCGCTCGTCGATGAACATCAGGGTGGACCAGCGCGGAGGCGCCTCGGCGGCCGCCGTCCTGACGGCGAGCACGGCTCCGAGCCGGTCGCGCTCGATGCGCTCGAGGGAGCCGACCGGGCCGCTCCCGGTTGCGAGGACGATGGGCCTCACCGCCTCGACGTCGACGCCCGGGAGCGAGACGACCAGCCGCTTCGTCCCGTCCGCCACGACGGGAACGAACGCGCCGACGTTCCCGTTCACCTCGTCGAGGAGCCGCGGAACGGCCCCGGGGGCGATCGCCACCACGAGCCACCCGCTGAGGTCGCCGAAGAAGTCCCGCACCGGCGCCGTCATCACGATCGTCTCCACCGCGCGCTCGCCCGGGACCACCGCGCTCAGGGGTGCGAGCCCGACCGAGACGGCGTCCTCCGGCGCCTTTCCCCGGAGCGCGGCGACGTCGAGCTGCGCGCCCCGGGCCGCCTCGACGGCGACTCCCCAGGGGCTCTCCGCCGGCGCTTCGCGCACGAGCGTCACGATCTTCTCGCCGATCGACAGCAGCGCGGCGGCGGTGACGGCGCCGCCCTGGTCCTGGACCGAGCGGCGCAGGTGATCCTCCGCGAACTTGGGATCTCCGAGGTCGAAGGTGTCTTGCATCGCCCGGGACGACGACCACTCGTGGACGGTCAGCGCGCGCTCGCGCTGGAACCGGGCGACGGAGTCCTGGACCTCCTTCGCGCGCGCGGAGAGGTGCGAGTGCACCGCGTCGCCCACGATCGAGCGGGCCACCCGCTCGAACGCGAACACCGCGATTCCGAGGGCCACGGTCAGGAGGACGAGCGTGGTGACGAGAAGGCGGAGACGCAGGGACGTCTTGGTCCGCCGGACGGGCCACGCCATCGCGGACTACAGCCCGAGCTGGGCCGTGTAGAACTTGAGGAACTCGTAGATGAGCGCTGCCTGCTCCTCGTTGATGCCCGAGTTCGGCCGCCGGATCATGCGCTTCATGTACCGCTTCCAGTCGGTCGCGTTGAACCGCGCGTTGATCGGGCGCGCGAGCGGATGGCACTTCGAGCACTTGGCGGCGAAGACCTCGTAGTTTCTCTGCTGCTGGGCTGGGTACCTGGAGACGTCGAGGTGGCCCGGTCCGGAGTCGCGTGGATCCGGCTTGTCCTGGGCCGGCTCCGCGCCCAGGAGCAGTGCGACGAGAGCGCTGCCGGCTACGGCGAGGGTCTTCATCAGAATGCTCCTCCGATGCCCGCGTGATAACTGTGGAAGGTCCCGAAGTCGTTGGTGTCCCAGTATTCCCACGACAGCTTCACGAACAGGTTCTGCGCCGGCGTCACGACCACGCCGGTGGTGGTACGCGCGAACCGGCTGTTCGCGCTCAGCTCCGGCGGAGCACCCGGGAGCGGGGTGCCCCTCCTCAGAAGCTCCTCGTACCGATACACGACGTTCAGGTACTTGCCCAGCGGGTGCTCGAGCTCCGCGTAGAATCCGTCCTTGACGAAGAAGGGATCCTGGAGCGCGAACGGATACCCCGTGGCGGCGGGATCGAGATCGGTCTTCCGTCGAGCGTACTCACCCCGCAGCACGAACCTCCACAGCTTGAGGGTCGCGTCCGCCCCCCACGCCTCGTACCCGAGCCTCGCCTCGCGGTCGTACTTGCCGGCCGTGTACGACCCGCCCACGCTGGCATCGCCGATCACGCCGCCCGTGTCCGCGGCGAACGTGACCGTGAGCCGCCCTCCGTACGCCGGCTCGGCGTTGTTGTCGTTGTACGGGATGGAGCGGAGCGCCATCCAGTCGATGTCGTTCGAACCTCGCAGCCCCGACACGCCGTAGGCCCCGTACCACACCTGGATCTTCGGCCCGAGCCACTTCACGCCGTAGAGGAGCACGCCCGTATCCACGTACGGCATCGGCAGGACGCCGAGGTTCATGGCGCTGCGCGAGCCGTACGCCATCCGCCCCATGTCGTAGATGAGCGGCTGCGACCCGGTCCGGTGCGACGACGGATCGATCCGGTTCGAGAAATCGCCGAACGGGACGACGATCCGCCCCGCCTGCACGTTGAACCAGGGCTTCGGCTGGAAGTCGAGGGCTACGTGCTCGAGGTCCACTCCGTGGCAGCCGATGCAGGCCTTGGCCGAGAACGAGAGATCGTCGTGCACGTCCGCGCCGATCTTGATGCTCGTCGCGGGCGCGAAGGACTGGGTCGCGCGCCGGGCCGCGTCGCGCGAGCGCACGAACCCCCACTGATCCACGTAGACCGACCCCGAGAAGATGACGCCCTCGACGGCACGGGCCGGCGTCGCGAGGGCGAGCGCCGCGGAGACGAGGACGCTGCCCAGGGCCAGACGCGCTGCGAGCGGCCGGCGAGGGGGACGCTCAGTCATTCTGCGCTCCGTTCGCGATCCACGCTTCGATCGCAGCAATGTCTGCCGCGTCCAGCGCGGAGTCGCCGATGGGCATCGGCTGGCCCACGATCCCCGCGTCGCCGCGGAGCTTCGAGAGCAGGTAGCTGTTCTCGGGCGCGCCGGGCGCGACGAGCGGGGCTCCCGACTGCGCCGACGACACGCCGACGATCGCGGCGTAGGCGGCGTCCGCGTCGAGCCGGGGGAATGCCGTCGGCGGGTTCCCGGAGTGGCACGCTGCGGTCGCGCAGCGCGGAACGAGCACGCCCTGGAGGATGGACGAGAACGTCGACCCGACGCCTCCGCTGGGCGCCGCGAGGCCGTGCGCGACGTCGACCGAGAGCGTGCCCTTCGAGTGGCACTGGGTACAGGTCTCCACCCCGCCGACGGTCTTCGCGGCCACGTGCGCGAAGGTGGCCCCGGTGGCGTGGCAGCCGGTGCACGCCGCCTGGATCGGCGGCCGCGACAGCTCTCCCGTCACGTGCGCCTTGCTGTTCGCGGCGTGGCGCACCGTCGCGGTCTCGTTGGCCACGGTGGGAGGGGCGTCGAGCGGCACTGCGTCCGCCAGGTAGCTCTTCCCCTCGTGACACACCGTGCAGTTCCGCAGGTCGTTCGGGAAGCCCCCCTCGTCGAAGAAGAGCGGCGTCCCCCCGAACCCGTAGACCACGAACGGCTCGAGGCTCTGGAGCGAAGCGGCCCCGGTCCGGCCGCCCGTGTGGATCCGGTGGACGAGCACCTTGAAATGGATGGTCCGCTCCTCGATCCCGTCGAACGTTGCGGCGAGGCTCACGTTGCCGGAGACCTTCGGCCGCTGCGCCCAGTCGGTCGCCTGCGGCGTGTGGCAGACGAGGCAGTACGCGACCTGGTGGCGCTGGCCGCCGTGCATCTCGAAGCGCTTGTGGCAGACCAGGCACTTCTCCTCTGCGACGATCTTCCTGCGTGGCGCGGGGCCGTCGGGCGGCCAGGACCCGGTCGCCGTGTCCACGTACGCGAGCGGGTTGTCGGGACTCTCTGTCACGGTCTCGCCCGTGTAGGGCCAGCGGAACGTGTCCGTCGCCTTGTCGTAGTGACTGACCTTGGTCCTTCGGCGCGTCTCGGCCCCGACCGTCCAGGTCCCGCTCGCGCCCGCCGGGATCGTGGACGTGAACGTGTAGACGTACTCGGCCCAGTCCGGCGAACCGCTCACGGTGGTGAGCGCGAACGGGTCCGGGTTGCCCGACGCGGTGCCGGAGGAGATCGGATCCCAGGAAGTCGCACCCGAGGTGTAGTCCGGCGCGGTCGGTCCGGAGATCTTGATGGAGAACGACGCGAGCTTGCGCGGCACGTAGCTCGACGCGACGAGGTCCGGATCCTCCGCGGGCACCGGCGCGTCCAGCTCGGGACCGAGCGGGCCGGCGCGGTCCTTCACCCGGAACCTCACCTCGGGCCGGCCGCCGGGCACGAGGTTCGTGACCTGGACGATCTCGAGCGTGATCGCGTTGTAGCGCGCCGCGTCCAGCGGCGGGACGTGGATCTCGGCGATGGGCGCGTACAGCTTCGGCGCAGCGGGGCCGACGTGACACCCCTCGCACGCGGAGTCGTTCGCCTGCGGCCCGCCCGGGTGGGCGAGGTGCACCTGGTCCGTGATCGGGGTGGTGCCGAACCAGGCGTCAGGGTGACAACCCGAGCACGTCCGGCGCGAGATCGACGACGTCACCACGCCCCCCTGTGCCGCGCCGCCGTGGCAGACAACGCAGTCGCGCAGGTCGCGGGGGAACAGGATGCCGGCGGCGAGCGTCTTCGGCGGCTGCGCGTTCTCGGTCCGCTGCACCACCCGGCCGAAGACCGCCTCCGCAGACTGGTACCCCACCACCGAGAACTTCCTCCCGACGATCGGGGTCGTCGAGTTCTCGGGGGAGAACGGGAGCGGCAGGTCGTTCCCGGCATCGAGCGCCGGCGCGGGCACGGCGGTGGAGGAGGACAGGTACAGCGTCGGGAGCCGCTTCCCGCGGTGGATGCGGTGGACGAGCCGCCCGAGGTCGAGCGGGTTCGGGTCGGTCGTGGCGGTGGTGCTCATCGACGCCGGGTCGATCGTGTCGGGATCGGCGTTCTGCCAGGTGTGGCAGGTGAGGCAGAGCCGGACGCGGGTGCGCGACCCGTGCATCACGAGCGTGCCGTGGCAGCGCCCGCAGCTCTCGTCGAGGACCGTGTCTCGGGCTTCGACCGGCCCGCCGGAGGGGCGGAAGTCGAACGTGGAAGCCGTCCCGAGCGAAGGGGGCGTCGCGCCCTGCAGCCACATGCCCACCCGGACCGTCTCGTCGGGATCGTAGCCGACCAGCGCGCTCGCGAAGACGTAGCGGAACCGGCCGTCTCCGAGCTCCACGAACGACGCCGGCGTCTCGGACCCGGGCTGCCGCGCGCTGGTGAGGATCTCGGGATCGGGCGTCCCGGGTCCTCCCGCGGGGAGC
This sequence comes from uncultured delta proteobacterium, assembly GCA_963721145.1. Classification (GTDB taxonomy): domain Bacteria; phylum Myxococcota; class Myxococcia; order Myxococcales; family Anaeromyxobacteraceae; genus Anaeromyxobacter. The sequence goes on from CAVRIC010000003.1 coordinate 1,459,352, forward strand.
TTCGCCGCGGTCTGCGAGCCGGTGAGGAGCTGGCTCTTCCACTCGCGGAGATTGTCCACCGGGTGCGCCGTGAGCGTCGCGAGCGTGAAGCGCGGCGAGAGCGCGGTCACCGCGTCGATCGCGAGAGGCGCCCCGTCCCGGGTGGCCGTGAAGGTCGCGACGACATGGTCGTGGAGATCGAGCGAGGCAGACTCGATCACCACCGTCGTCCCGACGCCCCGCGCGGTGCCCGTGTTGCGCTCACCGACCGTGGGTAGCTGACAAGCCAGCCCGGAAAGGCACAACCCCACCGCCGCGAGCCCGGAGGCGCACGCCGACCCATTCTGCCGGCCCGATGTCACGTTGCGTCAACCCTGAGGATGGAGCGCTCTCGACCCACATGTTACGTTCTCTGGGATTGTGGGTGTCTATCCGCAGACTTGTGCATTATGTCGCATGACGGTGGGACGACACACGCGCGCATCGCGGCGTGCGCCCGCAGCGGCGGAGCCGGAGCGCGCTTTCCCGGGTGAGACCGCAGCGTTGCGGAATCCGGCACGATCGCGCGCGGCACTGAGACCCGGGCTCAAGGCGGTGGGCAGGCGGCGAGCGCGATGCTACCCTCGCGCGCCCATGTTGCGCCGCGCCGTCCCGCTTTTCGCCATGCTCGTGCTCGCGGGCGCCGCACCGCAGGGTCCGGCCCTCCCCGCCCGCGACGGTCCGGTGGAGCCCGGCTCGGCGGCGGCGGCGGTAGCGCTACCCCCGGAGCACCCCAACGGCACGTCGTGGTTCGCGCTTCCGGTCCTCTTCTGGCTGCCCGAGACCCGGCTCGGCTACGGCGCGACGGGGGGCTTTCATTTCCATCTCGACGGCGTGCAGCGCGCCTCGAGCGTTTTCGTCGTCGGCGCCTACACGCTCAACCACCAGGGATCGATCGACGTCGCGGGCGATCTGTACCTGCGCAGCGGCGCCCTGCTGAACGCGCGCTTTCGCCTGGTGCACTTCCCCGATGCGTTCTACGGCCTCGGCCCGCGGTCCTCCGCGGACGCGCGCGAGTCGTACACGCGCCGGTGGGGGCAGGGAATCATGGGAGCCGAGCTCCCGATCGCGGGCGGTGCGCTGCGCGCAGGGCCGCGCCTCGATCTGCGCGCGGAGGAGATCACCGACCTCGTGCCGGGCGGGCTCCTCTCGTCCGGCACGATCGAGGGGGCCGACGGATTCACGGCCGTGGGGCTCGGCGGAACCGTGACCTGGGACACGCGCGACCGGCCCCTGTTCCCGCGCCGAGGCTCCTTCGTCCAGGCGTGGGCGCTCCACTATCCCGAGGCGCTCGGGCGACACCGCGAGTTCTCCATCGCCAACCTCGAGGGGCGCATCTTCCTGCCGCTCGGCGCGGATCGCGTGCTCGGCGGCGCCGCGTACGTGGAGCAGTCGTTCGGGGAGGTCCCGTTCACGGTGCTCCCGAAGCTCGGCTCCACGCGGTTCCTGCGCGGCTGGCGAGAGGGGCGGTTCCGCGATCGCGCCGCCTTCGCGGCGCAGACGGAGCTGCGCGTACCGCTCGTGAGCCGCATCGTCGGGACCGCGTTCGCGGCGGCCGGCGAGGTGGCGCCGGAGGTCGCGGCGTTCCGCCCGGACACGCTCAGGTTCGCGGGCGGCGTCGGCCTGCGCTACCGCCTCACTCCGGAAGGCGCGAACGTGCGCGTCGACGTCGCGCAGAGCAAGGCCGGCACCGAGCTCTACGTGCTCGTGCTGGATGCTTTCTAGGGGCCTTCTAGGCGGGGGGGCACTCCGTCCGCGCTGCGCTTCGCGGCGCGGACCTCGCGCCCCCCCGAGCCCCCCGCTCGCTCCGGTGCAGCCTTGTTCGGCTGCACCTGCGCTCGCCCTGCGCGCCGACTCTAGACCGCAGCTTCCGTTGCCCCGTGGCACTTCTTGTACTTCTTGCCCGAGCCGCACGGGCACGGGTCGTTCCGCCCGACCTTCGGCTGCGTGCGGACGACCGTCTCCTGCTTCGGACGCGGCCGTTCGTCGCCGTCGCCGCCCGCCTCGGCGTGACTCTCGGTGATCCGCTGCAGCGCGCGGCGCTGCGCCGCGAGGCGCTTCTGCTCGATCTCCTCCGCCGACTCCTGGCGGACCAGCTGCAGGCGCAGGATGTTGCCGACGACCGCGCTCTTCACGCGCCAGGTCATCTGGACGAACATCTCGTAGCCTTCCTTCTTGTACTCCTGCTTCGGATCCTTCTGGCCGTAGCCGCGGAGCCCGATCCCCTGGCGCAGGTGGTCCATCGACAGCAGGTGGTCCTTCCACTGCTGGTCGATGCTCTGTAGGTAGAGCCACTGCTCGTACCGCCGCAGGACCGGGACGCCGTCGCCGTCGGACCCGAGCTCCTCCTCCTTGCTGCGGTAGACCTTCTCGACGACGTTGTAGACCTGCTCCTCGATCGTCGTCCGCGCGTCGGCCGCCTTGCCGGCGGGCTGCGCGAACTTCATCTCGACGCCGAACTGCTCCTTCACCATCGCGGAGAGGCCGTCGAGGTTCCAGTCGGCGATCCGGTTCGGGCAGTTTGCGGCGACCATGTCGACGACGAGGTCCTCGATCAGGTCGAGCACGTGCTCGCGCTGGTCGGCCCAGGTGAAGACCTGCTCGCGCCGGGTCTTCACCTTGGTCTTCGGATCCTCGTCGTACTCGACGACCGGGATGCCCGCGCCGAAGCCGAGCACCATGCGGCGCAGCCCGTAGATCGAGCGGCGCTGCTGGTTCATCACGTCGTCGTACTCGAGGAGGTTCTTGCGGATGTCGAAGTTGTGGGCCTCGACCTTCTTCTGCGCGCCCTCGATGGCCTTCGTGAGCCAGCGGTGCTCGATGACCTCCCCTTCCTTCATGCCCATCCTCTTCATGAGCCCCTGGATCCGCTCGGACCCGAAGATGCGCATGAGGTCGTCCTCGAGGGACAGGAAGAAGATCGAGGAGCCCGGGTCGCCCTGGCGGCCGGCGCGGCCGCGGAGCTGGTTGTCGATGCGCCGCGACTCGTGGCGCTCGGTGCCGACGATGTGGAGGCCGCCGACGCCGACCACCTCCTGGTGCTCCTTCGCGGTCTGGTCCTTGAGCTCCGCGACGCGCCGCTCGAGCCGGCGCGCCCACTCCTCCTTGCGCGCGAGGAAGGCCTCCTCCGCCTCGCCCTCCATCGGCGCGTCCGGCTCCGCGCCGACCTCGTGCTTCGCCATCATCTCGGGGTTGCCGCCGAGGATGATGTCGGTGCCGCGGCCGGCCATGTTGGTCGAGATGGTGACCGCGCCCTTGCGGCCCGCCTGCGCGACGATCTCGGCCTCGCGCTCGTGGTGCTTCGCGTTGAGGACGTTGTGCGGGACGCCGCGGCGCTTGAGGAGCGTCGAGACCACCTCGCTCTTCGCGACCGAGACGGTGCCGACGAGGACCGGCTGCCCCTTCGCGTTCCGCTTCTCGATCTCCTCGCAGATGGCGTTGAACTTCTCGCCCTCGCGTCCGGTAGACGACGTCCTCGGAGTCCTTGCGGATGTTCCTCTGGTTCGTCGGGATGACGACCACGTCGCGGTTGTAGGTCTTCGCGAACTCCTCCGCCTCGGTGTCGGCCGTGCCGGTCATGCCGGCCAGCTTCGAGTACATGCGGAAGTAGTTCTGGAAGGAGATCGTGGCGAGGGTCTGGTTCTCCGCCTCGATCTTGACGCCCTCCTTCGCCTCGACCGCCTGGTGGAGGCCGTCGGACCAGCGCCGGCCCGGCATGAGGCGGCCGGTGAACTCGTCGACGATGAGGACCTCGCCCTCCTTCACGACGTAGTCCACCTCGTTCCGGTAGAGGTGGTGGGCGCGGAGCGCCTGCTCGACGTGGTGGAGGGTCTCGATCTCCTCGGGCGCGTAGAGGTTCCGGACGGCGAGCTTCTTCTCCATCTTCTCGACGCCGGAGTCGGTCATCACGATGGTCTTGCGTCTTCTCGTCCACCGTGAAGTCGACGTCGCGGATCATCGAGGGGATGACCTGGTTCACCTTGTAGTAGAGCTCGGACGACTCGTCGGACGGGCCCGAGATGATGAGCGGGGTGCGGGCCTCGTCGATGAGGATCGAGTCGACCTCGTCGACGATCGCGAAGTTGAGCTCCCGCTGGACGTAGTCCTGCAGCCGGAACTTCATGTTGTCGCGCAGGTAGTCGAAGCCGAACTCGTTGTTCTGGCCGTAGGTGATGTCGGCGCCGTAGGCCTGCCTGCCGCTCCTTGTCGGTGAGGCCGTGGACGATGACGCCGGTGCTGAGGCCGCAGAACCGGTAGAGCCGCCCCATCCACTCGGCGTCGCGCCGGGCGAGGTAGTCGTTCACGGTGACGACGTGGACGCCGCGGCCGGCGAGCGCGTTCAGGACGCAGGGGAGCGTCGCGACGAGGGTCTTGCCCTCGCCGGTCTTCATCTCGGCGATCTTGCCGGAGTGGAGCACCGCGCCGCCGATGAGCTGCACGTCGAAGTGGCGCATCCCGAGGGCCCGCACGCCCGCCTCGCGGACCAGCGCGAACGCCTCCGGCATCAGGTCGTCGAGCGAGCGGCCCTTCTTCTGGACCTGCTCCTTCCACTCGGCGACGAGCCGCGGGAAGTCCTCGTCCGCGAGCGCCTTCATCCTCGGCTCGAGCTCGTTGACGCGCGCGACGAGCGGGCGGAGCTTCTTCAGCTCGCGCTCGTTCTTCGTGCCGAGGATCTTCTTCAGGACGTAGTTGACCATGTCGTCTCGTGCTTCGTCGTCTCGTGCCGCCGGGGCCCCATGGCAGCGGGCGCCCAAGCCTGTCAGGCGCCCGCCGCCCTCCGTTCTGTCAGGCCCGGCGGGCGCCCCGTCTTACCCCCTCAGGTAACGCGGCGCCAGACGAAATCAAATCGGCGCACCTTCGCATACTTGGAGCCTCTTTTGACAGGCCGGGGGGCTCGTCCAGAATGGTCCGGTGGCGTGCGCTCGCCTCCCAGGGGACCTCAAGTGCAGAGCGCGGCTTCGCCGCGAGTACGGATCTCCCCCCCCAGGGGGCCCCGGGTTCGGAGCGCGCCGCGAGTACGCATCTCGCCCCCCAGGGGGCCCCGGGTTCGGAGCGCGGCTTCGCCGCGAGTACGGATCTCGTCCGGCGGCCGTCCTGCTCATCGCGCTGCTCGCCGGATGCGCGGGCTCGCGCGGCGCGCGCCGCGAACCCCCCGACCTGTCGTTCCACGTGCTCCAGGCGCAGCTCGCCGCGCGCGCGGCGTCCTTCGTCGGCCACCAGGGGGCGTTCCGGGTGGCCGGCGAGCGGTTCAACGCCGACTGCACCGGGTTCGTCGAGGCGGTGTACGAGGCCGAGGGCATCCCGCTCCGGGCGACTGATGCGGGACGCGGCGCCCACCGAGGCGAGCGGGGTCGCGGCGGCGTTCCGCGCGATGGAAGCGTACGGCATCGTGTTCGGCGGCGGCGGCGAGTGGCCGGCTCCGGGCGACCTCGTGTTCTGGCACGACACGTACGACCGCAACCGCAACGGCCGCGCTGACGACCCGTTCACCCACGTCGGGATCGTCGAGTACGTCGTCGACGGGACGGTCGTCTTCGTCCACCGCGGCGGGAAGGCCGTCGGCCGCGGCGCCATGAACCCGGCGCGCCCGGGCGAGGCGAGCGCCGGCGGAGTGATCGTGAACTCGCCGCTCCGCTCGAAGGAACCCGCGCCTGGCAGGTGTCCCGGTCCTCGCGGGCGCGCTCTTCGCGGGGTACGGACGGCTCGACCGCGCGAAGCTCCCGCGCGGGATCGCGTCTCGCGAGCGTTAGCCCCGAGTTGCGGCGGACGAGGGAGGCGGCGGAGCGAGCGTTCCGTCGTCGGCAACCTTCACCGCCGAGGCGCCGAAGTCTTCCTCGGAGAGCCGGCGCACGAGCGGGATGATCCCCGCACCCGCGTCGAGCCTCGGTCCCCCGGGCCGCTCCTGGCGCGCGGGGTGGATCTTTCCTCCGAGGAAGGTGCCGTCCGGCGAAAGATGCGCCTCGAGGACCAGGGTGAGGCCGTTCGGGCCGGACAGGTTCATGCCGCCGTACGTCGCGAAGTTCCCGAGCGAGTAGGCCACGAGCCGCCCCTTCAGGACCTCCATCCCGCGCGACGACGTGCGGGCCCGTGGCCGACGACGAGGTCGGCGCCCGCGTCGACGACGGCGCGCGCGAACGCACGGAGGTCGCCGCGGTCCTCGCCGAGGAACTCCTCCCTGCCGGGTGGAACGTGCTGGCGGTCTGCTCCCTCCGCGCCGCCGTGCGATCGACACGACGACGAGGTCGGCGCCTGCCTTCGCCTCCGCGGACGATGCGCGCGGCCTCTGGGAGGTCGCGCAGGTCGTTCGTCCCGGACGACACCGAGAAGGCGACGAGGGCGATCCGCCTTCCGCGCACCTCGAGCCGCGCCACCTCGCCGGGAGCCCCCGCGTAGCGGATCCCGAGGGCGTCGAGGGTCGCGCGGGTCGAGCTCCGCCCGGCGTCGCCGAAGTCGCCCACGTGGTTGTTCGCGAGCGACACGACGTCCACGCCCGCGGCCTGGAGGAGCTTCCCGTAGCGGGTCGGGACGCGGAACGCGTAGCACCGCCCCGGGCGCGACCGCGCGCACTTCTCGGAGGGGCCCGCATCGAGGAACGGCCCCTCGAGGTTCGCGAACGCGATGTCCGCCGACGCGAGGATCGGTGTCACCTCGGCGAGGAGATCCTTCCCGTCGTCCGGCGGAAGGAGGCCGCCCGTCTCGTCCGGGAACGCGGAACCGAGCATCACGTCACCGACCGCTGCGATGGTGACGGGCGCCGCGGAGGGGACGGGCGGCGCCGACTCGCCGACAGGCGGCGACGGTGGAGCTGGCGGCGCCGCGGGAGCGGGAGGGAGCGGCGCGGCGGGCGGAGCGGAGGGAGCAGCGGAAGCGGGCGGGGCACCGGGGGGGCGCGCCCGGTGGGCACACGCCGCGGCGAACGCGAGGAGCAAGGCGAGGCAGGTCTGCTTCATTCAGGGATCCGGAGGTTCCCGCGCCCGTGCTCCGGCTCGGGGACGACGGGATATCCCCGACCGGCTACTCCAGGATGAACTTGCGCGGGTTCTCCGGGATTCCGTTCACGCGCACCTCGTAGTGCAGGTGCGGGCCGGTGGAGCGCCCGGTGTTCCCGACGGAGGCGACCTTGTCGCCGCGCTTCACGCGGTCGCCGAGGTGAACGTGGATCTCGGACAGGTGCCCGTAGCGGGTCTTCACGCCGTAGCCGTGATCGACGACGAGCACCTTGCCGTACCCACCCTCGGTCCCGATGAAGACCACGGTGCCGTCGGACGGCGTGTAGATCGGCTGCCCGTGCGGCGTGGCGATGTCCATCCCCTGGTGCATCTTCCGATCGGCGGTGTACGGGTCCATGCGGGTGCCGAAGTCGGAGGTGACCCAGCCCGCGCGTCGGCCAGATCGACGGAGTCGAGGCGAGGAGCGAGCGCTGGTCGTCGAAGTACTCCTGCAGCTCTCGCAGGCTCTGCTCCTGGCGGGCCGCCTCGGTCTCCAGGGATGACAGCTTGCCGGGGAGCGCGGACAGGTTCGCCTCGGCCGCAGGCGCCGGACCGGGGATCGCGGCGTCTGACTCCGAGCTCCCGACCGGGCCGATGGCGAGGTTCCGTTCCGGATCCTGGAGCTGCGTCACCGCCGTGCGGAGCTTCGCGTCGAACCGCTCGACGCGGTCGAGGGTGGCCGAGATGTGGGCCACCTTCTCCTGGACGAGCAGGATCTGCGAGCGAAGCTGAGCGTTCTCCTCCTTCAGGACCGCGTTCTCCGACGAGGCGCCGAGGAGGGCGAAGTAGTGCCCCACGCTCAGCAGTCCGACCAGCGCGACGCCCGCGCCTGCATAGGCGGCGTTCTTCAGCCACTTGCGGGGGACACGGAACTTCCGGACCGCCTGCGAGTGGTCGCTGACGACGATGACCGTGAATATCTGGGTTTTCGGCGGTACCGCCATCCAGTCGAGCTCCGAACTCCGTTCATGCCGGCGCGAGAAGACGATGGGGCGCCGGGTAGCGGACAGAAACGCCAGTCCCGGAGGCAGGGACCCGCGTGATGCTCAGACGGGTAGCAGAGCGCACGATCGCCTGTCAAGAAAGGGATTTACCCACCTGAAGCCCTCCGCGACCCCGGAGGGACGGCGCGCGTTCACGCGGTCGGCGCGCCTGCGCCGACCCGGACCACGATGACGGTGATGTTGTCGTCTCCGCCGCGATCGTTCGCGAGCGCCACGAGCCGCCCGGGGGCCACGTCGATCGGGCTCTCCTCGACGATCGACAGGATCTCGGGGTCGTCGACCAGGTTCGAGAGCCCGTCGCAGCAGATGACGACGGCGTCGCCGGGCTCGAGCTCGAGCCCGAGGACGTCGACCTGAACCTGCTGCTCGAAGCCGACGGATCGCGTGATGATGTTCCTGAACCGGCTGTGCTTCGCTTCGTCCGCGCTGATCGCCCCCGCCTTGAGCTGCTCGTTCACGAGGGAGTGGTCTTCCGAGACCTGGTAGATGCGTCCGTCGCGAAGCAGGTAGCAGCGGCTGTCGCCCACGTGGGCGACGAACGCGGTCCCCCCGTCGAGCAGCGCCGCCGTGACGGTCGTGCCCATCCCGGCGAGCTCCGGATCGCCCTGGGCAGTGCGGTAGATGACGGCGCACGCCTCCTCGACCGCCCCCTGCAGCAGGTCCGGGATGCGCGTCTCGTCGCCGCCGTCCTCGGAGAGCTGGTCCGGCTCCCGTTCCCTCGCGTTCGAGACCGCGGTCCGGATGGTATCCACGGCCAGGCGAGAGGCGGTGCCTCCGCCGGCGTGTCCGCCCATCCCGTCGGCGACGATGAACAGTCCGAGGCCCTCGTCAACGAGGAACGCGTCCTCGTTGTGGTCGCGGCGCTGTCCGACGTCGGTGATGCCGCGCGCGTCGATCCTGAGGGTCGGTGCGACCAAGCGAGCGCAGCGTAACCTCCGCTCCCCCGAGGGTCAACGCAACGTCGTGCCGGAAAGCCGGGATGGCGCGCCAGGTTGCGTCGAGGCGGGTGAGGTCACGAGCGGGCGGCCCTCGGCGCGAGCCCTGCGGGCGGCGGCCCGCGGCGGGGCCGTCCGGACGCCTCGCTCCGTCGCGGGCGTCCTCGCCGCGTCCATCAGGGCCTGCGCGTGCTCGAGCGCCGCGGCGGTGATGGTCGCGCCGGCCATCATGCGGGCCACCTCGTGGCGCCGATCGCCCTCGGCTTCGAGGTGCACGACCGCCGCGTGCGTGCGGCCGCTCGAGACGCGCTTCTCGACCCGGTGGTGCCGATCCGCGAACGCGGCCACCTGCGGGAGGTGCGTCACGCAGATCACCTGCCGCCCCCGCGACACCGCCGCGAGGACGCGCCCCATGGCCTCCGCCACGGCGCCGCCGATCCCGGCGTCCACCTCGTCGAAGACGTACGTCGCGACCGGGTCGTTGCGAGACAGCGTTCGCTTGACCGCGAGGAGGATGCGGGACAGCTCGCCTCCGGACGCGATGCGCGCGAGCGGCCTCGGCGGCTCTCCCGGGTTCGGCGCGATGAGGATCTCGGCTCGCTCCGCGCCGTCCGCGGCGAGCAGCGCTCCGTCCAGTGGGATCCCGCCGTCGGGCGGAACGAGGGCGACCTCGATCCGGCAGCGTCCCATCGCGAGCCCGTCGAGCTCTCGCCGGACCGCCTCCGAGAACGCGCGCGCCGCCCTCTCGCGGGCGCGGGTGAGCTCGCGCGCGAGCTTCAGCACCGACTGGCCGCTCGCGGCGATCTCGCCCGCGACCTCGGCGAGCCGCTCCCCACCGCCCCGGAGCGTGGACAGCTCGTCGCGCATCTCCGCCCGTCGCGTGATGGCCTGCTCGACGGAACCGCCGTGCTTGCGCGCCAGCGCGCGCAAGACCTCGAGCCGGTCTTCGACCGCGGCGAGCCGCTCCGGATCGCCGCCGACCGCGTCCGCGTACCGCCCGAGCTCCCGCCCCGCTTCCTCCAGCTCGACCGCGGCCGAACGGAGCAGCGCCAGCATCGGCTCGAGCCGGCGGTCGAGGAGCGCCGCCTCCGCGAGGGCGCGGGCCGCCTGCCCGACGCGCTCCGACGCGCTCCCCTCGTCACCGTACGCGAGCCCCTCGGCGGCGCGCGCCGCGTCGCGGAGCTTCTCCGCGGAGGCGAGGACCCGGCGCTCTTCCTCGAGCGCCGCGACCTCTCCCGCCCGCGGGTCGGCGCGATCGAGCTCCGCGAGCTGGAACGCGAGGTAGTCGGCGCGCCGCGCCCGCTCGCCCTCGTCCGCGGCGAGAGCGTCCCGCTCGCGGACGAGGGCGGCGAGCGCCGCGTGGGCGGCACGGTACCGGAGCAGGAGCGGCTCCGCATCTGGGGCCCCCGGGGGCGCGAGATCAGTACCCGCGGCGAGGCCGCGCTCCTTGCTCGGGTCCCCCTGGGGGGCGAGGCCGGCGAATGCGTCGAGAAGCGCGAGGTGGCTCGCCGGGTCGAGAAGCGAGACGTGCTCGTGCTGGCCGGAGACGTCCACCGTCCCGCGCAGCGCGCTCTCCAGCATCGAGACGGTGCAGAGCGCGCCGTTCACGAAGGCGCGACCGCGCCCGCCTCGCGGGGCGACGCGCCGGACGAGGAGCTCCGCCGTGTCCGCTCCCGCCGGGCGCGGCACGCCTGCGGCCTCGAGCCGCCCGAACACCGGATGGGCCGCTGGCAGCTCGAACAGCGCCTCGACGACCGCCTCGTCCGCGCCATCCCGCAGCACCTCTCCGCCCATTCGGCCGCCGAGGACGAGGTGGAGCGCGTTCACCAGGATCGACTTCCCGGCCCCGGTCTCACCGGTGAGGACGTTCAGCCCAGGGCCGAAGCGGACCTCGATCGCGTCGACGATCGCGAAGCCCGAGATGCGCAGGGTCGTGAGCATTGCCCCATGATCCATGGGCCCCTGACACTGCGCAAGTATTCAGTGGGTCATCCGTGCGGTGGGAGCGACTACCGCTCGCCCCACCGCAGCTTCGCCCGGAGGATCCCGAAGAAGTCGAGGTTCGGGTTCCGCACCAGCAGGACGCGGTTGTAGGACTGCTTCACCTGCACCCGGTCGCCGCGCGTGAGCGGCAGCGCCCTTCTGGCCGTCGAGGGTGAGGTACACCTCGGTGTCGTTCATGAGGATGATCTCGATGTTCTCGTCGTCGGGGACGACGAGCGGCCGCTGGGTCAGCGTGTGCGGGCAGATGGGGGCGATGATCACGCCGCGCATCGTCGGGTAGATGATGGGCCCGTTCGCGGCGAGCGCGTAGGCGGTCGAGCCGGTGGGCGTGGCGACGATGACGCCGTCGGCCTTGTAGCGTGGTCACGTACTCGCCGGAGCAGCGGGTGTCGAGCTCGGCCATGCGGGAGAGCGCGCTCTTCGAGATGACCACGTCGTTCAGCACCTCGGCGTCGAGCGCGCGCTCGGCGGCTGCCGCCCTGGTGCAGGTGGACGCGCAGCTTCATGCGCTCGCGAGATCGTGGCCTTGCCGGCCAGCACCAGCTCGAGCGCGGCGTACAGCTCGCTCTGCGGCACCTCGGTCATGAAGCCGAGGCTGCCCATGTTGACGCCGAGGATGGGGACGGGCCGGCCGCCGAGCAGCGACGCGGCGTGGATGAGGGTGCCGTCGCCGCCGAGCACCACCACGAGGTCGGCGGCGCGCCCGATCTCCGCCTCGTCGCGAGACGACCTCCACGCCCCTTGTTCCGCAGGAACTGCTCGACGAGCAGCGCCGTCTCCGTCGCCTCCGCGCGAGGCAACTTTGTGGACGATCCCGACGCGCGTCGGGATCGGGCACGGATGGCCGTCCATGCCGGACATTATATAAGGCCGACGGCGAATGGACCTCTTCGACCACGCCGCCGAGCAGGACGTCGCCGGCAAGCCGCTCGCCGAGCGGATGCGCCCCCGCCGCCTCGAGGACTTCGTCGGGCAGGAGCACGTGCTCGGGCCCGGGGACGCGCGCTGCGCCGCGCCATCGAGGCCGACCAGGTCCCGTCGCTCATCCTGTGGGGCCCGCCCGGGACCGGGAAGACCACGCTCGCCCGCATCGTCGCCGAAGCGGACCGGCGCGGAGTTCGTCGCCTTCAGCGCGGTGCTCGGGCGGCGTGAAGGAGATCCGCGAGATCGTCGCCGCCGCGCGCGATCGCCGCCGCATGCACCGCAAGCGGACCATCCTCTTCGTCGACGAGATCCACCGCTTCACGAAGGCGCAGCAGGACGCCTTCCTGCCGCACGTCGAGGACGGGACCGTCACGCTGATCGGCGCGACGACCGAGAACCCCTCGCTTCGAGGTGAACGCCGCGCTCCTCTCGCGCTGCCGGGTGGTGACGCTGCGCGGCGCTCACCGAGGAGGAGGTCGGCGTGCTGCTCGACCGGGCGGTGGCGGCGCCGGAGGGGCTCGGGGGGACGCGTGACGCTCGCCCCGGAGGCGCGCGAGGCGCTCGCGCGCTACGCGTACGGCGACGCGCGGCGCGCCCTGAACGCGCTCGAGGTCGCGGCCGCCGCGGTGCGCCTCGCCGGACAGGCCGCCGTCGACCGCGCCGACGCCGAGGAGGCGCTGCAGCAGAAGACGCATCCTCTACGACAAGGCCGGCGAGCAGCACTACGACGTCGTCTCGGCCTTCATCAAGTCGCTGCGCGGCTCGCGATCCCGACGCGGCCGTCTACTACATGGTCCGGATGCTCGAGGCGGGCGAGGACCCGCGCTTCGTCCTCCGGCGGATGGTGATCTTCGCCTGCGGAGGACGTCGGCAACGCCGACCCGCAGGCGCTCCAGGTCGCGGTGGCGGCCCTCCAGGCGGTGGAGCTGGTGGGGCTGCCCGAGGGCGTTCTGCCGATGAGCCAGGCCGCCATCTACCTGGCGCTCGCCCCCAAGTCGAACACGGCGATCGCCGCGTACGGCAACGCGCGCCGGCTCGTCCAGGAGCGGGGCGCGCTGCCGGTGCCGCTCAAGCTGCGCAACGCGCCGACCGGCCTGATGAAGGGGCTGGGCTACGGCGGCGGCTACCGGTACCCGCACAACTTCGAGGGGCACTACGTGGCCGAGGAGTACCTGCCCGACGCGCTCCGCGGCGAGCCGATCGTGAAGCTCTCCGAGAGCGGGCTCGAGAAGGTCGCTCGGCGAGCGGTGGCGCGCGATCAAGGAGCGGCTCGGACGATAGTCGGCCGCGCGCGCGACCAACACCAAGTCGCACGCGCTTGCGCTGGCGGATCACCTCAAGTCGAAGCTCGAGCTCGACACGCCGGTGAACATCCACCTCACCGGCTGCCCTCATTCCTGCGCGCAGCATCACGTCGCCGACATCGGGCTCCTCGCGGTGAGCGTCGAGGTGAAGGGCGAGCCGGGCCAGGGCTACGACGTGTTCGTCGGAGGCGGAGCGGGGCCGGAGCAGGCGCTCGGTCGCGAGATCGCTCGCGACGTCCCGCAGCCGGAGCTGGCACGGCGGGGGCCGCTACCCCATCTACTCGCGATCCCGATCAGCTCCACCATTCCGAGGGCCCGGTCGCGAGACTGGGCCCCTTTTCTTCACTCGCGCCATCGCTGAAATCACGTACAGTATCAAGAGTGTGCCCGCCGAGTCAGGTCGTGGACTATCGGATCCTCGAGTTCATGCCGGACGCCGTCATCGTGAGCAGCCAAGACGGATCGATGCTCTACGTCAACGCAATGACGGAGAAGCTGTTCGGGTACGAGCGCGGCGAAATGATCGGACGGCCCATCGAGGCTCTCGTTCCGCCGCGCTTTCGCGCGATGCATCAGGTTCAGCGGCAGGGGTACTCGGCGGCACCTCACGTCCGACCGATGGGAACCGACCTCGAGCTTTACGGCCTCAAGAAGAACGGCGAGGAGTTTCCCGCCGACATCGCCCTCGCCCCGCTGCGGGTCGGGTCCGAGACGTTGGTGATCGCGTCCGTCCGCGACATCACCGAGCGCAAGGAATTGGAGGAATACCAGCTGAGGAAGGCCGAGGAGAAGATCCGAGAACGGGATGACGTGCTCGCCATCGCCTCGCACGAGTTGCGCGCCCCCGTGGGAAGCATGCAGCTCCAAGTCGGCAACCTGAGGCGAGTCGCGTCCGGCACGACGGAGGAGCTGAAGGCGGTGCGCGAGCGAATGGGGACCGCCGCGGCAGATCTCAACAGCATGCGGGACCGGCTGGAGAAGGTGGACCATCATGCCCGGCGGCTGGCGAGGCTGGTCGAGAATCTCCTCGACTTGTCTCACATCCACACCGGAGAGTTCCTGCTGGAGCTCGAGGACACCGACCTGGCGCAGCTCACGCGCGAGGCCGTCGACCGTCTTCGCGACGAGGTGGAGCGAAGCGGATCGCAGCTCTCGGTGGCCGCGGAAGCCCCCGTGCGCGGACGCTGGGACCCGATCCGCATCGAGCAGGTCATAGCGAATCTACTGATGAACGCCGCCCGGTACGGAGAGGGCAAGCCCATCAGCGTGACCGTGGAGGGCGAGCCGCAAGAAGCGCGGGTGACGGTCGTGGACCACGGCATCGGGATCTCGCCGGAGGATCACGAACGGATATTCGGGCGCTTCGAGCGCGCGGCGGCGGCTGGCGGCGTGCTGGGGCTCGGGCTCGGGCTGTACATCTCCCGGCAGATCGTCCAGGCGCATGGGGGCTCGATCGGACTGCAAAGTTCGCTCGGCCATGGATCGACGTTCACGGTCGAGCTGCCGCGTTCCCCCCGCAGCGCGCTGAAGACTCCCTAAGCCATCCTTGACCGCCTCGGCCTCGCCTCGCACGCCCCTTACCCGCGCGGGCTCGGCGGAGAGCTGGTCTTCTGACCGCGCCTCGACGTCTCCATGGGAATGTCCGACCCGTTCGCGCCGAAGGAGCACCTGTCATCAAGGCGAAGCCGGGGAAGTAACGGCCTCGAAGAGGGCAGCGAGCGGAACCTCGAGCGCCGACGCAACACGCACGAGCGTCTGGACCCTCGGCTCGTGGCGGCCCGCCTCGAGGCGCGAGTAGTTCGGCCGTGCGAGGCCCACGTCCCTGGCGACGTCCGCCGCGGTTCGCCCGGTGGCGAGCCGAAGGTCGCGGATGCGCGCTCCGATCGCGCGCGGCGAGCGGCTCATGGCAGCCTCGCGATAAGCCGGCTCGCAGACGTGGAGGACGAGATCGGAAGCGACGTCGGTCGTCCTTCCGGACGAGAACGCGAGCACGATCCCGTGCTCGAGATCATCGAGCGCGGCCGCGACCGGACCGCGGGAACGCTCTCGAGGGCGCATTCCCCTCCGGGCGCTGGCCGGGGAGGCCCCTCGGCCGTGCTCGGCGACGGACGAATGCGCCGACCGGCGGCGCTGTGTCGAAGGGGCCAGTGAAGCGCAGGGGCCGGGCACTTCCGTGCGTGCCAACGTCGCGCGCGGGAAGGATTCCGTGCTGGGGTGACGGATCTGGCGGCGCCGTTGTCACGCAAAGTGCAGGCCCGGCTAAAGTATTGACGACCGTGTCCGTCCGCAGCGCACCGATGGTCGGGGCGGTGCCGACGCCTACGCGCGGCCGAGGGGCCTCCCCTGCTCGCGCGCCCGGACGGACGTGACTGCGTGTTCCGGCGCACCGATGTGGGTCACGCAGGGCCGGCGCCCGACCACGCCGCCGCCATCCGCCGGGGGCGCGCGGCCGGGAGGGCCCACACCGCGCGCAGGCGTCGGAGACGCCCGATGATCGGTGCGCTGCGGACGGATACGCAACAAAGTACCTTGGCCGCCTCGCACTTTGCGTGACGACGCCGCGCAGCAACCCCGCCGCCGCGCACGATCGACTTCCTCGCGCGACGTCGGCACGCACGGAAGTGCGCGGCATCTGCGTTTCTGCGTCCTTGCGGCAGTACGGCGCCCGGTCGCGCATTCGTCCGTCGCCGAGCACGGGGAGGGCTCCCTCCCGGCCCAGCCCCCGGTGCGGGACCGCGATCTGGCGCACAGCGCGGCGCGCAAAATGTTGTGACGAATCATCAGGTCGGAAGACACCGGGAGTTCGGCGATGCCATCGTCGTATGCCCCAGGTGGCAGGAGACGCGCGCGAGCGTGACCCCGGACCTCTTCCGCGACGGCTACTTCATCTTCTACCCCGCGAGCGCCGCCGTGGCGCGCGGCATGGCGACGGTCGTCGGGCACCGACGGATGGGAAGTCGAAACGGCCGGTCACGACTGAGGACGCGCGACGCGTGAGCGCGAACGCCCCTTGTCCGGGTCGCGGCATCGTCCGGGCCGGACAGCTGACCGGCATCGCCGCGTGATCCTGCTCACCGCGTCCCCTCGACCACCTCGAGGCGCGCGTCCTCCGCGATCGAGGCCGGCGTCACGAGCACGAGGTCCCGCGGCACCTTCCCGCCCCAGCGCTTCTCCATCGCCGACTCGATCCCGAGCAGCCGCAGGTCCCCGAGACGCTCGCGCTTGCCGAGCGAGATCCCCGCGCCACGCTCATACGCCTTCACCACCAGCTCCGAGCAGTAGATGCGATCGTCGCCCCAGCCGAAGCGAGCGTCGTAGGGCCGCCCGACGAAGGCTCGCGCGCGCTCCGCCGCCGCCTCACGCCGCGCGTGAGTGAGACCGCGCGGCCGCAGCACGAGATAGCCGCCGTGCCGCCGCGCGCGGCGCCTCCATGCCTTCCACGGCGTCGCGGAGACCTTCCCGAGCGCCTCTACGACCGACGTCCCGCGCGGCGAGACGTCCACGATCCCGACGTGCGACCAGCGGCTCCGGGTCGCCCACTGGATCCCCGCCGACTGCGACGACCCCGAGGTCTCGAACACGAGGTCCCCCGGCTCGAGCGCCGGCTCGCCGGCCCGTGTCCGGCACGACACGGCGAGGCCGAGGACGGCGAGCCACACGAGGAGCGGTTTCCGCGACATGCGCCACCTCCGCACCGGTTCCCTCGGCGGAACAGCACGCGGCGTGCCACGTGGCGCCCTGATACGTTCCCGGCGCGTGCTCCTCTACCTCCACGGCTTCGCGTCGGGCCCGTCGTCGCACAAGGCGCGCGTCCTCTCCGCGCGGTTCGCCGCGCTCGGGATCTCGATGACCATCCCGGACCTCACCCCGGGAGACGACGGGTTCGAGCGCTCCTCGCCGTCCTCCATGCTCGCCGTCGCGCAGACCGCGCTCGCGGCGGGGCCGCCTCCCCATGCCATCATCGGCAGCTCGCTCGGCGGGTACCTGGCCGCGCTGATCGCCGCGCGCGACCCGTCGATCGAGCGGCTCGTGCTCATGGCGCCCGCCTTCCGGCTGTTCGAGCGATGGAGCGCGCGGCTCACCGCGGACCAGCTCGCCGACTGGCGCGTGTCGGGGCTCGAGACGATGCACTTCGGCTCGGGCCGGCGCCGCCGGATCGGCTGGCACTTCTTCGAGGACGCCGGACGCTACCCGCCCTTCCCGGAGGTCCGCATCCCGACGCTCTGCATCGCCGGGACGCGCGACGATACCGTCCCGTTCGCGGACGTCGACACCTTCGCGGCGCGCACGCCCTCGGCGCGGCTCGTCGCGGTGGACGACGCCCACGACCTCGCCGCCTCGCTCGACCGGATCTTCGATGAGGCACGGGCTTTCCTGGCCCCGTTCACCGGACCCGGCGCGCTGAGGTAAGGTCCACGGCCGAGCGACCCCGGACCGGGCCGCCGGAAGGAGCACATCGTGGCCACCGCATCCGCGCAGGGATTCGCCGCGTCGTCTGCCGCCTCGGTCGCGGCGCGCGTCCCCGCCTCGCTCTTCTCGATCGTCCTGGGCCTGGGCACCCTCGGCGCCGCCTGGCGCGCCGCCTCCCGCGCCTTCAAGGTCTCCCCGTGGGTGGCCGACGCGCTGCTCGCCGTCTCGGCGGCCGTCTGGGTGGTGCTCCTCGCCGCGCAGGTCGTGAAGGCCTTCACGGCCCGCGACCGGCTCCGGGACGAGCTCGAGCATCCGGTCCAGGGGAGCCTCGCCGCGCTCGCGCCCGCGTCGCTCCTGCTCCTCGCCGCCGGCCTCGCCGTCCACTTCAAGTCGCTCGCCCTGGTGCTCTTCTGGATCGGCGCCGCCGGACAGGTGGCCTCCGCCGCGTTCGTCGTCGGGCGCTGGTTCACCACCCCCGCCGACCCGAAGCTCGTCACGCCGGCGATGTACGTCCCTCCGGCCGCGGGCATCCTCGTCGCCGCGCTCGCCGGCGCAGCGGTCGGCCAGGCCGACGCGGGCTGGCTCTTCTTTGGCGCGGGCGTCGTGTCGTGGATCCTCGTCGGGGCGACGCTGCTCGGGCGGTACCTCTCCGCCGGCGAGCTCGCGCCACCGCTCCGGCCGCTCCTCGGGCTCGAGCTCGCGTCGCCGACGCTCGCCTTCGTCGCCCTGCAGGCCCTCGACGGCCCTCGCCCCGACGCCGCCCTGCGCACGCTCCTCGGGTTCTCGCTCTTCGTCGCGCTCGTGCTCGCGCGACTCGCAGGAAGGTTTCGCGGCGTGCCGTTCACCTCCGCGTACTGGTCCTTCACCTTCCCGCTTGCCGCGCTCTCGACCGGGGTCCTCCGGGAGGCCGAGGCGGTGCCCGGATCGATCGCGGCGGCCATCGCGCTGCCGCTCTTCGTCATCGTGAACGCGGTGGTCGCCGTCGTCGCGTTCCGGACCGTGGCCGCGCTCTCCCGCGGCACGCTGCTCGGGCGGGATTAGGCGAGCCCCTCGGCCGCGCCCGTGGGGCGTCGGCGGTAGAGTGCGGACGTGCTCGTCGAGGTCGCCATCGCCGCCGCGGTCCGCGGCACGTTCACCTATCGCGTGCCTTCGGCGCTCGCGGAGGAGGTGAGCCTCGGGCAGCGCGTGGCGGTGCCGTTCGGGCGCAGCCGGCGGGCCACCGGGTACGTGGTCGGGTTCCCCAGCGCGCCTCCCCAGGGGCTGGAGCTCCGGGACGTCGTCGAGGTGCTCGACGCCTTTCCGCCCTTCACGCCCGGGCTCGTGGCGCTGATCCGCTGGGCGGAGGAGTACTACCTCGGCGCGCCCGGCGAGCTCTTGCGCGCTGCGCTGCCGCCGGGGCTGAACACGCGTCGCGGCACGCAGGGGCCGGTCCGGCGGGGCGTCGAGTACGCGGGCGCCGAGCCCGATGCCGCCGGTGCGATCCCCGCGCTCGGGCGCGCGCCGGCGCAGCGCGCCGTCCTCGAGTACCTCCTCGCCCGCGGCCGGATCCCGCTCGAGGAGCTGCGGCGCGCGTTCCCGCACGGCCGCGCCGCGCTGGTCGCCCTCGCCCGCCGCGGACTCGTCCGGCTCGACCGCGAGACGCCGGTCGCGCGTGCAGGGGTGCTCGACGTCGGCGCGGCCGCGCCGCGGCTCACGGCGGAGCAGGCCGCCGCGCTCGCCGAGATCGTGGGCGCCTTCGGCGGCTTCGCGACCTTCCTCCTGCACGGCGTCACCGGCTCGGGGAAGACCGAGGTTTACCTGCAGGCGATCGCGCGCGCCCGGGAGGCCGGGAAGGGCGCGCTCGTGCTCGTGCCCGAGATCGCGCTGACGCCGCAGCTCTCCGGACGGTTCCGCGCGCGCTTCGGCGACGACGTCGCGCTCCTCCACTCCGGCCTCTCCGGCGCGGAGCGCCACTCGGAGTGGCTCCGCCTCCGCCGCGGCGAGGCGCGGATCTGCGTCGGCGTCCGAAGCGCCATCTTCGCGCCGGTGCTGGACCTCGGCGTCGTGGTGGTCGACGAGGAGCACGAGGGGAGCTTCAAGCAGGAGGACGGGCCGGCGTACCACGCCCGCGACCTGGCGGTGGTGCGCGGGAAGCTCGAGGACGCGGTCGTGATCCTCGGCTCCGCGACGCCGTCGCTCGAGACGCTCGAGAACGCGCGGAAGGGCCGGTACCGCAGGGTCGAGCTGCCGCGCCGGGTCGAGGATCGGCCCATGCCGCGGGTGGAGCTCGTCGACCTCCGCCGGCTGCGCAGGCCCGGGCAGGACCTCGCCCCCCAGGGGGCCCCGAACAAGGAGCGCGGCTTCGCCGCGGGGACTGGTCTCGCGCCGGGCCTCCTCTCCCCAAGGCTCGCGGACGCGCTCGGCGAGACCGTGGCCGCGGGCCAGCAGGCGATCCTGTTCCTGAACCGCCGCGGCTACGAGACCCTCGTCCTGTGCGAGGGCTGCGGGGAGGAGGCGCGCTGCTCGCAGTGCGCCGTCGCGCTCACGCACCACGCGCGGCGCGGGATCCTCCTCTGCCACGCGTGCGGCCGTGCGGAGCGGATGGACGCGCGCTGCCCGTCCTGCGCCGGCATCCGGTCCGGGGTCGGCGTCGGGACCGAGCAGGTCGAGGAGGCAGTCCGGGCTCGGGTCCCCGGCGCGCGCGTGGCACGGCTCGATCGCGACGCCGTGTCGGGTGCGGGCGACACCGCCGCGCTCCTGGCGCGGTTCGCCCGCCGCGACCTCGACGTGCTCGTCGGAACGCAGATGGTGACGAAGGGCCACGACTTCCCGGGCGTGACGCTCGTGGGCGTGGTGCTCGCCGACACCGCACTCGCCCTCCCCGACTTCCGCGCCGGCGAACGGACGTTCCAGCTCCTCACCCAGGTCGCGGGCCGCGCCGGACGGGGGGCCGAGGGCGGCCACGTCATCGTGCAGACGTTCAACCCGGCGGCGCGCGCGGTCGCTCGCGCGGTGCTCCACGACTACGCCGCGTTCGCGGAGGAGGAGCTCGAGGATCGCCGGCGGCGCGGGTGGCCGCCCTTCGGTCGTTTGCTCGCAGTCCGGATCGAGGGATCGGAGGCGGGCGCGCCGCGGACGGCGGAGGCGCTGGCCCGCGCGGCGCGGCCAGCGCTGCGTGGGGAGGTCGCGCTGCTCGGACCGGCGCCGGCCGCCATCGAGCGGCTCCGGGGGAAGACCCGCTGGCACCTGCTCTTCCGGGCCGCCGGGCCGCAGCCGCTCTTCCGGATCCACGCCGCGCTCGCGGAGATCGCGCGCCGCCCGCCCGGCGGCGCCCAGGTGCGGTTCGACATGGACCCGATTTCGATGATGTAGGCTGCCGGCTGCTTGGTCCCTCCAGGGGCCCGATCCATAATCGACCCTGAGTGCCGCGGGTCCTCCTCGTCGACGATGACATCGCTGAGATATCAGCGGTCAAGCGCGTTCTCGCGCGGGCGGGGCACCATGCGGTGCTCGCCACGAGCGCGGCGGACGCGCTGGCCGCGGTCGCGCAGGGTGCGCCGGCCGTCGTGCTGGTGGGCGCAAGCTGCGAGAACGGGGAAGCCGTCCGGCGGTTCGCCGAGTCCCAGGCGGCGCGCACCGTCCCGATGGTCGTGCTCGGGGAGAGCGCGGCGGCGCCCGAGGGCGCGACGGTGGTCCCGCGGCCGATCGACCCCGACCAGCTCGCGGCCCAGGTCGCGGCGGCGATCGGGGCACCGCCGGCGCCGGCTCCCACCGGTGAACCCGCGCCGCGGCGCGCGCCGCCGGGGAAGCTCGCTGCGCCGCGCTCGAACGGGTCGCCTGCGCAGCCGGCCTCGTCGCGCAAGGCGGCCGCGGAGGCGCTGCGCGCGCGCGCCGAGGAGCTTCGGCGTGGCACCGCGGCTGCCCCGCCTCCGGAGCCGCCCACCGTGCGGTCCGATCGCAGGCTCGAGGCCGCCGACGCCGCGCTCGCCGAGCTCGAGGCGCCCGCGGGGAAATCGGGGACCGAGCTCGACGTCGAGTTCGACCCGGGGCTCGAGGCGATCCTGCGGCGCGCCGAGGAGGCCGAGCGCGCGCATGCCGCGGAGAAGAAGGCGCGCGCCCGGCAGGCGGATCGCGCGACGGTGGAGGCGCTGCAGCGGGCGGAGGCGGAGCAGGTCGCGGTCGAGAAGGCGCAGCGGGCCCGGACGGCCGAGGAACGGGCCCGGGCCGAGGAGCGCGCCCGGGTCGAGGCGGAGCGGCGGGCGCGCGAGGAGGCGGAGGCGCGGAAGCGGGCCGACGCGGGGCGGCGCGAGGCCGAGAAGGGGGCGCGGGCCGAGGAGCGCGCCCGGGCCGAGGCGGAGCGGCGGGCGCGCGAGGAGGCGGAGGCGCGGAAGCGGGCCGACGCGGGGCGGCGCGAGGCCGAGGAGGGGGCGCGAGCCGGCGAGCGCGCCCGGGCCGAGGCGGAGCGGCGGGCGCGCGAGGAGGCGGAGGCGCGGAAGCGGGCCGACGCGGGGCGGCGCGAGGCCGAGACGGAGGCGCGCAGGCGCGCCGACGAGGAGGCGCGCCGGACGGAGCAGGAGGCGCAACGGGCCGCCGAGCGCGCGCGCGCGGAGCACGATGCCCGCGCCGATCTGCAGGGCGAGCTCGAGCGGCTCCGCCGGCAGACCGAGGAGGAGGCGCGCAGGCGCGAGGGGGACGAAGAGGAGCTCCGAGGCGCCATCGCGAGCGCCCGAGCCGAGATGGATGCGCTGCGGCGCCGGGGTGAGGACGAGGCGCGGCGGCGCGCCAACGCGGAGGCCGAGATCGCCCGGCTCGCGCGCGAGGCCGAGCGAAAGATCGCCGACGCCGCGGCCCAGCCCGCCCCGTTCGACTTCCCGGTGTACCGGCCCCCCACCGCCGATCCGCCTGCGGACCCGGCGCAGGAGCTCGCACGCAAACGCGTCGCGGCGCTGCGCTCCCCGACACCGGACGAGCGCGCGGCCCCAGCCGAGGAGCCCCCGGCGGCCGAGCCGGCGTCGCCGTCCCGGCCGATCCGCGCGCCTCCGCCGGAGCTCCGCTCCGGGACGCTCGCCGACGTGCCCGCACCCCGCCTGCTCGCGCTCGCGGCCCGGGCCGAGCTCCTGGGCCGGATCGACTTCGACGGGGAGGCCTCGCGGTCGCTCTACTTCGAGGACGGCCGGATCGTCGGCGCGACCAGCTCGGACCCGGCGGATCGCGTGGAGGAGCTTGCGCTCCGCCTCGGGCTCGTCACGCGCGACCAGTACCGGGCAGTCGCCGCCGGAGCGGCGACGCTCGCGACGCGCCGCGCGGCGATCGTGCTGCTCGAGCGCGGCTTCCTCAAGCCGAACGAGCTGACGGGGCTCGTCCGGCGCCGGACCGAGGAGGTCGTCTTCGGCGTGTTCGCCGATCCGGGCGCGCGTTTCCGCTGGTCGCCGGCGGAGGTCGCCCCCGACGAGCGGACCATGCTCGAGCGATCCACGCTGCAGCTCGCCGTCGAAGGCGTGCGGCGGCGCTGGCTGGCCCCGTACGTCGACGCGGTCCTCGGAGGGGACGCGACGCTCCTCGCCCCGATCGCCACCGGCCCCTCCGCCGCGGACGTGGACCTCTCCCCGGACGAGCGGCGCGTCCTCTCCCTGGCTGACGGGCTCCGGACGATCGACGAGATCGTCGCCGCGAGCCCGCTCGACGCCCTCTCCACCCGCCAGGCGCTCGCCGCCATGGTCCTGGTCGGGGCCCTCGCGGTCCGGACGTTCCAGGGAGGCCGTCCCGCGGCGGCCGCGACGGCGGCGATCGACCTCGCCCGCGTCCGCGACAAGCTCGATCAGGTCCGGCGGGCCGACTACTTCACCATCCTCGGCGTGGGTCGGCTCTGTACCCCGCACGAGGTCCGCGAGGCCTTCGAGAGGCTGCGCGCCGAGCTCGACCCGCGACGCTTCCAGGCGACGCGCGAGGAGGGGCTCGAGGCGCGCCTCATCGAGATCCAGCACGTGCTCGCCGACGCCCGCGACGTGCTCGCCGACGCCCGGCTCCGCGAGGAGTACCTGCGGGGCCTCGGCGAGTAGGGATCGGCTTCCGTCCGTGCGCGATCGCGCCGGCGGTGTTACATGAGGACCCGGAGATCACGAGAGAACGACAGATGGTCCGCGAAATCGTCATCTGGCCAGACCCGGTGCTGAAGCAGGTCGCCGCCCCCGTAGACCGCGTGGACGACACCGTCCGCCGCCTCCTCGACGACATGGCCGAGACGATGTACGCGGCCGACGGCGTCGGGCTCGCGGCGCCGCAGGTCGGGGTCTCGCAGCAGGTGATCGTGATCGACACGTCGCCGCGGCAGCCGGAGCAGAAGCTCATTCACCTCGTCAACCCGCAGATCGTCCTCGCCGAGGGGAAGACGGTCTACACCGAGGGGTGCCTCTCGATCCCGGGCGAGGCGGAGGAGGTGGAGCGCGCGGCGAAGGTGCTGGTGCGCGCGCTCGACTACCACGGCAAGCCGTTCGAGATCGCGGCGGAGGGCGACCTCCTCGCCATCGCGCTCCAGCACGAGGTGGATCACCTCCTCGGGACGGTGTTCGTCGATCACCTCTCGAGCCTGAAGCGCGAGCTCATCCGGAAGCGGATGAAGAAGGTGAAGGCCGAGCGCGCCGCCGAGGTCGCGGACGAGGTGCGGCGAGCGCCGCACCACGAGTCTGCGCTCTAAGGGCGCATCCGCTTCTAGCCCCCGAGGCGCACAAGCGCCGAGCGAGAGCGGCGCCCGAGGAGCGAGCAGCGGAGCCGTACATCTTCCCGTACGGCGAGCAGCACAGCGAGGAGGCCGCCGCTCGCAGCCGGCGATCGTGCGCCGAGCTACAGCCGCTCGTCGATCGCGCGGTTGCTCATCGCGTCCGCCTGCTCGTTCTGCTCGCGCGGGATGTGGCGGACCTGGATGAAGCTGAACCCCTGCAGCAGGACCTTCGCCTCGTCGTGCAGCGGCCGCAGGTGCTCGGCCTTCACCTGGTACTCGCCGGCGATCTGCTTCACGAGCAGCTCCGAGTCCGAGTAGACCTCGAGCTCCTTGATGCCCATCGCCTTGGCGCGCTTGAGGCCGAGGATGAGCCCCATGTACTCGGCGACGTTGTTCGTCGAGTCGCCCAGGAACTTCCCGATCTTCGCGACGATGTGGCCGTCGGGGTTCAGGATCACCGCCCCCGCCCCCGCCGGACCGGGGTTGCCACGCGCCGCGCCGTCCGTGTAGAGCCGCGTCCGCTTCGCCTGCTCCGCCGCTTCGGCGGCGACCACGGCCTGGCGCTCGCGCTCCTCGGCGGCTGCGCGCTCGCGCCGGCGCCGATCGCGCTCGGTCTTCGAGAGCTCCATCGCCTCGTCGATGTCTTCCGCAGCGCGCTGCG
Source organism: uncultured delta proteobacterium (assembly GCA_963721145.1). Classification (GTDB taxonomy): domain Bacteria; phylum Myxococcota; class Myxococcia; order Myxococcales; family Anaeromyxobacteraceae; genus Anaeromyxobacter. The sequence continues at coordinate 1,484,298 of CAVRIC010000003.1, forward strand.
CCGCCTTCTCGACATCGGTCTGCCGGCGGACCTTGATGCCCTTCGAGCCGGCGCCCGGAGCGGGCTCGCGCCCCTTCTCCGCCTCCTCGACCCGATCCGCAGCGGCGTTGATGAGCTTGCCGAGCGTGTCCCGGTCGTAGCCGGAGTAGCGCTGGAGCGCGCGCGGCAGCTCCTCGTTCGCAGCGATGAAGCGGAGCAGCTCCGCCAGCACCGGCTTGGAGCTCATCTCACGACCTCACGCCCTGCTGCCGGCACTACGCCGGCGACGGTGCAGGCGGGTTGACCGCCTCCGCCGAGTAGATGATGCGGTGACAGTTCGGGCAGGTCTCGATGGAGTTCGCCTTCTGCAGCGTGATGGCGAGCTGGGGCGGGATGTTGCGGTGGCAGCCCTTGCAGGTCATGCCGACCACCGGGGCGATCGCCACGCCCGCGCGGCGTCGCTTGATGTTCTCGTACTTGGCGAGCAGCCCCGGGTCGACCTGCTTCACCGCCTCGGCACGGCGCGCCTCGAGCCCGCGGAGCTTCTCGTCGGCGGCGGCCTTCGTCTTGTCGAGGTCCTCGACCTCGGCCTGGGCGGCGGCCTCGCGCTCGGAGAGCTCCTCCTCCTTCGCCTCGAGCACCTTCCGGATCTCCCCCGCCTGCGCGGTGAGCTCCCGCAGCTGCTCCGACTGGCCCTCGTTCGTCTTCTTCGCGATGTCGATCTCGCGCGAGAGCGCGGCGTACTCGCGGGGGGTGCGGATCTCGCCGAGACGCCCCTCCCACTTCTTGACCTTGTCCCGCTCCATCGAGAGGAGCGAGTCGAGCTGCCGCCGCTCCCGCTCGTTGCCCTCGAGCCGCGCCCGCTCCTGCTCCCAGGCCTTGCGCGCCACGCCCACCGCGGCCTCGACCCCGGCACGCCGGTTCGGAAGACCCGCAAGCCCTGCCTGGACCTCGTTCGTCTCGAGATCGATCTGCTGGAGCTCCTCCAGCGCCTTCAGCTTCTCACGCAGCGACAAGGTTCTCGCTCCTCGAACACATGGGCCCACCAGGATTCGAACCTGGATCTGATCGGTTATGAGCCGACAGCTCTGGCCGTTGAGCTATGGGCCCTCCATCCATCCCGGCGCGCCTCCTCTACCACACTTCCGCTAGCTCTCGACGAAGCTCTTCAGCCGCTTCGACCGGGACGGGTGCCTCAGCTTCCGCAGCGCCTTCGCCTCGATCTGCCGGATCCGCTCGCGCGTCACCTCGAAGTCCTGGCCAACCTCCTCCAGCGTGTGATCGCTCTTCTCGCCGATGCCGAACCGCATCCGGAGCACCTTCTCCTCGCGAGGCGTCAGCGTGGCGAGGACCTTCCGGGTCTGCTCGGCGAGGTTCATGTTGATGACCGCATCCGAAGGGCTGACGAGCGACTTGTCCTCGATGAAGTCGCCGAGGTGGCTGTCCTCCTCCTCGCCGATCGGCGTCTCGAGGCTGATCGGCTCCTTCGCGATCTTCAGGACCTTGCGGACCTTGTCGAGCGGCAGCTCCATCTTCTCCGCGATCTCCTCGGGGGTCGGCTCGCGCCCGAGCTCCTGCACGAGATAGCGGCTGGTCCGGATCAGCTTGTTGATGGTCTCGATCATGTGGACCGGGATGCGGATCGTCCTCGCCTGGTCGGCGATGGCGCGGGTGATCGCCTGTCGGATCCACCACGTCGCGTAGGTCGAGAACTTGTACCCGCGCTTGTACTCGAACTTGTCCACCGCCTTCATCAGGCCGATGTTCCCCTCCTGGATGAGGTCGAGGAACTGCAGGCCGCGGTTCGTGTACTTCTTCGCGATCGAGACGACGAGGCGCAGGTTCGCCTCGACGAGCTCCGTCTTGGCGCGCTCGGCCTTGTGCTCTCCGTCGCTGATGGCGCGGTAGGTGCGGCGCAGCTCCTCGACCGGGACCTCGGCCTCCTCCTGCACGCGCAGGATCTTGCGGCCGGCCGTCCGCACGACCCGGTCCAGCTCCTCGACGTCGTCGACGGAGCAGCCGAGCTTGCGAGCGAGCTTCTTGCGCCCGGCGTCGTCCTCACGCGTCTCGCGCAGGAGCCGGCGGAGCTCGCGGACGGGCACCCGGGTGCGCCGCTCCGCGTCGAAGAACTCCCGCTCCGCCTCCTCGACGCGCTTGATGAAGGCCTTGAGCTTGAGGACGATCCGGTCGATCTGCTTCTTGTTGAGCTGGATGGCCTCGAGGTTCTCCATCATGTCGCCCTCGATGACCTTGATCTCGTTCTTCAGCTCGCGGCGCTTCACCTCCGAGAGCTTCTTCGCCGCGAGGGTCTCCTTCACCTTGGCGACGTCCCGCTCGAGCTTGCGGATCAGGTCGATGTGCTTCAGCACGTGCTCGACCTTCTTCTCCTCCTCCTTCGGGATCTTCGGCTTCTCCGGCTCGCCGCCCTCCACGGCGTCCGGCGCGGCCGCGGCGCCCTCGACGTCGACGGCCTCCTCCTCGACCTCGGCCTCCTCCTCCTCCGGCTCGGCCTGCTGATCGTCGCCCGCGTCCTTCACGATCTCGCGAACGCGGATCTTGCCCTTCCGGAGCCGCTCGCCCAGCTCGAGGATCTCGTGGATGGCGATGGACGACGAGAGGACCGCGGCGAGCACCTCCTTCTCGCCCACCTCGATCCGCTTCGCGATCTCCACCTCGCCCTCGCGCGTGAGCAGCGAGACGGATCCCATCTTGCGGAGGTACATGCGGACGGGGTCGTTCGACTTGCCGTAGCCGGCGTCGTCCTCCTCCTCCTTCTCCTCCTCCTTCTCGGCCTTCTCCTCCGGCTCCGGCGGCTTGTCCGGGAGCTTCATCTTCTTCTCGGCGCCGTCCACGACCTCGATGTCGTGCTCGCCGAACATCGACATCACGTCGTCGATCTGGTCGGAGCTGGTGTCGGACGGCAGCGCGTCGTTCACCTCGTCGTAGGTGAGGAAACCCTTCTCGCGACCGCGCTCCATGAGCGCCTTCACCTCGGACCGCTCGGTGATGTCGCTCATGTCGTCCTGCGGAAGCTCGTCCTCCGCGTCGTCGTCGTCGTCGGCCTCTTCCTCCTCGGCGCCCTCGACCTCGACCTCCTCGTCCACCGGGCGCGCCGGCTTCCGGAGCTTGGGCCCCTTCTCGCCCTTGCCCGGCTTCTCGGGCTTGGCGGTCTCGGGCGCGACGGCCTTGTCCCCCTTCTTCCGGAGGACCTTCTCCGCCTTCTCCGCCTTCTCCGCCTTCTCGGTCGCCTTCTGCGCGAGGGGGGCCTTCGCAGAGCGCGACGCCTCCGCCCTGGCGCGCTTCGCGGCCTTGACGACCCGTTCCCTGTCCTTGCGCGCGGGCCTCTTCGGCTTCGCGGCGCTCTTCTTGGTCGCCTTCTTCGCGGCGTGGCCCTTGCTGGTCATGTCGCTCTCTTCCTCCGACAGCTCGGCTGCTCGGTGGTGCTCTTGTGTAACGGCTCCCCGGCGATCGAGCCCGGTCAACCTGCTTAGAATCCTTCGGAGCTTCGCTTTCATCCGTTCCGCCCCAGAGAACGAAGCCGCTTCTCGAGATCGCGCTTCACCGCGACGAGCCGCTGGTACGCAGTCGCGACGTCGTCCACGGCAGCGGTCCCCGCCTTGATCACGTGGCGCTCGGCCGCCGCCATGTCGCCCGTCACGCGTTCGAGCTTCGCCTTCACGGCGCCCCTGCGCAGCTCGCGCTCGGCGTCCTCGGGGCGCACGCCGCCGGCGCGGCGCAGCATCGCCTCGTCGGCCACGGCGGCCAGGCGGGCGAGCGCCTCCTCGGGTCCGAGCCCCCCCCCGATGAGGTCACGCGCGAGGTCCGCCAGGGGGCCCGGCGGCAACAGCCCCGGCAGGTTCTCCTCCGCCGCGGCCGCGGCGAGATCCGGGAACGCGACGAGGAGGCCGAGCGCATCCGCGGCGGGGCCGGGGAGCAGCAGCCTCGCCCGCGAGGCCGGCTGCCGGGCGGGGGCCGGCGGCTCCGCGGGACGGCGCGGCGGAGACCCCTGCGAGGCGCCCGGGCGCGGCCAATCTCCGGATGACAGCTCGTTCCGGAGCGCGTCGACATCGAGCTCGAGCCGCTTCGCGATCGCATCCTCGAATACGGAACGCGCGAGCCCCTCGGGCATCATCCGGACGAAGGGCTGCAGCTCGCGGACGGCAGCGAGCTTGGACTCGAGCGGCGCCTCGCGCGGCTTCCCGGCGCACGTCCGCTCGATCGCGCGGTCGATGAGGAAGCTCGAGAGGGGGACGGCCGACGCGAGGAGCGCTTCGACGCCCGCCCGCCCGGAGGCCCGCGCGAACTCGTCCGGGTCGCTCCGGCCGGCGTCGGCGGGGAGCACGGCCACCTTGCCGGCCATCCCGGCGGGGAAGAGGGCGGCCGCCGCCTTCGCCGGCGCGGCCAGGCCGGCGCTGTCGCCGTCGAACAGGATGGTGACCTCGCGGCAGTCGCAGCGCGACAGGAGCTCGACGTGCTCCGGCGTGAGCGCCGTGCCGCACACGGCGACCGCGCCGGTGACGCCCGCCTGGTGAAGCCCGATCACGTCGAAGTACCCCTCGACGAGCACCGCCTGCCGCGTCTTGCGGATGGTCTCGCGGGCGAGGTCGAGGCCATAGAGGACCTTCGACTTCTTGTAGAGCGGGGTCTCCGGGGTATTGATGTACTTCGCACCCTTGTCGTCCTTCTCGGACGGGAGCGCGCGCCCGCCGAAGCCGATCACCTGCCCGTCCATGGCGGCGATGGGGAACATGAGGCGGTTGCGGAAGCGGTCATAGCCGCCGCCCTTCTCCTTCTCGATCACGAGCCCGGCACGCGTCAGCGCCGGGACGGCGATCCCCTTGTCCGCGAGTCGCCGCGGCAGATCGTTCCATTCGTCCGCCGCGACTCCCAGGCGGAAGCGTCGCACCGACTCCTCCGTCACACCGCGGCCTTCGAGGTACTGCCGGGCCGCGGCGGCGTACCGGCTCTGGAGCCGCGCCGCCCAGTAGCGCGCCGCCGCCTCGCAGGTCGCCAGGATCTCGTTTCGCTCCTTGCGGCGGCGCTTCTGATCCGCCGACTCCTCCTCCGCCTCGGGAATCTCGATCCCGACCTCGCGCGCCAGATCCCTCACGATCTCGGGAAACTCCTTCCCCTCGAGCCGCTGCAGGAACCCGAAGACATCGCCGTACGCGCCGCAGCCATAGCACTTGAAGTGCTTGTCCTCCGGGTAGACATGAAAGCTCGGCGTCCGCTCACCGTGAAACACGCAGCAGCCCTTCCACGTCCTGCCCGATCTCTTGAGCTCCATGTGGCGGCCGATCACCGCCACGACGTCCACGCGGTCCCGGATCTCGTCGATCACCGCGTCCGGAATCAGTCCCGCCTCCGGTCATCTGCGCGGGGGGACCCTCGGGCCAGGCCCTCGCGCCCGTCATTCGAGTCTCTCGCTGCCGGCCTCACAGCGCCCCGGGTCACTTGCCGGAGAGGCGCGCCTTCACCATGTCCGACACGGCCTTGCCCTCCGCCCGCCCCTGGACCTCCGGCATGAGCGCCTTCATCACCGCGCCCATGTCCTTCATCCCCTGCGCGCCGACCTTCTTCACCGCCTCGTCGACCTTCGCGCGGAGCTCGGCCTCTCCGAGCTGCTGCGGGAGGTAGCCCTGGAGGATCGCGATCTCCGCCTCCTCCTTGTCGGCAAGCTCCGGCCGGTGGCCCGCGCGGAACTGCTCCGCCGCATCGCGCCGCCGCTTCACCTCCGACCCGACGACGCCCTCGACCCCCGCGTCGTCGAGCGGCTTCATCAGCTCGATCTCGCGGTACTTGATGGCGCTCTTGAGCATGCGGATGGTGTCCAGCCGGAGCTGGGCCCTCTCCCGCATCGCGGTCTTGAGGTCCTGGTCGAGGCGTTCCTTGAGGCTCATGACGTGGACGCGGCTCCGAGCCTAGAAGCTCTTGCGCATCTTCTTCATCGCGCGCTTCTTCGCGGCGAGCGCCTTCTTCTTCTTCTTCACGGAAGGCTTCTCGTAGTGCTCGCGCTTGCGGATCTCCGAGAGGATGCCCGCCTTCTCGCACTGCTTCTTGAAGCGCTTCATCGCGTTCTCGAAGGACTCTCCGTCCTTCACACGCACTCCGGTCATTCAGTTCCTCGAGCTTTCTTCGCTGCGGTGTGGGTGGCCAGGGGCTCGAAACGCAAACGAGCCGGGCACCCTCGGGACGCCCGGCTCTCGTCGCGGCTGAGGGGCGCTCTTAACGCGAATTCTCCTCCGCCGTCAAGGACTTCCGCCACCTCCCCGGTCCTGCGGCTGACCGCCCGGACGGTGGCGCCGCTCGAGGATGGCGTAGACCTCGCTCGGCGTGACGTCCACCGACGCGAGGAGCACGAACAGGTGGTACACGAGATCCGCCGCCTCGTGGGCGAGGTGATCCTTGGAGTCGTGCCCCGCCATGAGCGCCTGGTGGGCCTCGTTCACCTCGTACGCCTCCTCGATGATCTTCCGGCGGATCCGGGGTGGCGCCTGGAGGAGCTGCCGCGTGTAGCTCTTGTCCGCGCTGTCGTCGGCCTTGCGCGACTCGATCGTCGCCCAGAGCTGCGCGAGGAATCGCTCGTCTGCCATGGGACCTCCCATATCAAATGCCACGGGGCGTGCCGCCCCGCCCCGCGAGCGGAGCTCGCGCACCCCTGCTCGCCGGGGCCCTTCGCGCTCGCCTCGCGCCTCCGGCGCTGCGGCGAGCGCCTCCCGGCGCGCGGCCCTCGGCCGCGAGAGGTCTCACGGCCGCACCTCGATGCCGCGCCCGCGAAGGAACCGCTTCGCCTCGTCGACGCTGTGCTTCCCGTCGTGGAAGATCGAGGCGGCGAGGGCCGCGTCGGCGATGCGGAGCCCCTCGGCGAGGTGCTCGAGCGTCCCGACGCCGCCGGACGCGATCACCGGGATGGTGACCGCTTCGCAGACCCGCTCGAGCAGCGCGAGGTCGTAGCCCGCCTGCGTGCCGTCGCGATCCATGCTGGTGAGGAGCAGCTCCCCTGCCCCGCGCCGTGCCACCTCGCGCGCCCAGGCGATCCCCTCGACGCCGGTCGGAACGCTCCCGCCGGCGACGTAGACCTCCCATTCCTGGGGCCGCGTCCCGGGCCGGCGCTTCACGTCGATCGCGACGACGAGCGCCTGCGCCCCGGCGATGCGCGACAGCCGGTCGACGAGCGAAGGGTCCTTCACCGCCGCGCTGTTGACCGAGACCTTGTCCGCCCCGGCGTGGAGCAGCGCGACGAAGTCGTCCTCGTTCCGGACCCCGCCGCCCACCGTGAGCGGCGCGAACACCCGCGCGGCCGTGCGCTCGACGAGGCCCAGGAGGGTCCCGCGGTTCTCCAGGGTGGCGGCGATGTCGAGGTACGTCACCTCGTCCGCGCCCTGGGCGTCGTAGCGGGCGGCCGCCTCGACCGGATCGCCCGCGTCGCGGAGGTTCTTGAAGTTCACCCCCTTCACGACGCGCCCGTTCTTCACGTCGAGGCAGGGGATGATCCGCTTCGCAGGCATGAGGCTCCTTTGTCTCCGGGCTCGTCCGGCTGCTCCTGCGCTCGCCTAGTCTATTCGCGGGAGACGCGGATTGCCTCGCCCAGGTTGATCCGCCCCTCGTAGAGCGCCTTCCCGACGATGACGCCCGCGAGGCCGGCTGCCTTGCAGGCTCGCACGTCGGCGACGCTCGCGACCCCGCCGGAGGCGACCACCGCCACGCCCGCCTCCGCCTGGATCGTCGCTGCGCCGTCCGCGTCCACGCCGGTGAACATGCCGTCGCGCCCCACGTCGGTGTACTCGACGAGGGAAACGCCCGCCGCCTTCACCCGCTTCGCGACCTCGACGGCCGAGAGGCCCGTGCCCTCGAGCCAGCCCGCGATTTTCACCTCGCCGTTGCGGGCGTCGATCCCGGTGCGCACCCGGCCGGGGAACCGGCTGCATGCGTCCCGCACGAGGTCGAGCCGCTCGACGGCCGCCGTCCCGAGGACGACGTACTTCACGCCCAGCTCGAGCACCTTCTCGACGTCGACGAGCGAGCGGAGCCCGCCCCCGAGCTCCACCTCGATCCCGGGGACCCGGCAGATCGCCGCGATCGCGGCGAGGTTCACCGGCCAGCCCGCCTTCGCCCCGTCGAGGTCGACGACGTGGATGAGCGTCGCGCCGGCCAGGACGAACTCGGCCGCCTTCTCCGCGGGGCGGAGCGCGTACACGGTCTTCGTGGCGAAGTCGCCCTTCTCGAGCCGGACGGCCGCGCCGTCCATCAGATCGATCGCAGGAATGACGAGCATGGGATTCACGCGGTGTCGGCCTCGCTAGACGCGCACGAACCGCTCGAGGAGCGCGAGGCCGATGCGCTGGCTCTTCTCCGGGTGGAACTGCACCGCGAACAGGTTCTCCCGCGCGAGCGCCGCGCAGTACGGCACTCCATGGGTGGTGGTGAGGGCCACCCCGGGCGCATCCGCGGGCGCCGCGTAGGAGTGCGCGAAGTAGACGTAGCAGCCGTCCATCGGGGCGAAGAGCGGCGGGGCCGACGCGGTGGCCCGGAGCGGCGACCAGCCGATGTGCGGCAGCTTCTGGCCCGCGGGGAGCCTCGCGATGGTGCCCTTCAGGATCCCGAGCCCCTTCGAGCCGCCGCCCTCCTCGCCGGCCTCGAAGAGGATCTGCAGCCCGACGCAGATGCCGAGCACCGGGGTTCCCCTCCCGATCACCTCGACCAGCGCGTCGGCGACCCCGCTCCGGCGCATCGCCTCCGCGCAGGCCGGCATCGAGCCCTGCCCCGGGACGACGACGCGGTCTGCGCGCCGGACGGCGTCCGGGTCGTGCGTGACGATCACCTGCGCGCCGACCTCGCGGAGCGCGTTCTCGACCGAGCGAAGGTTCCCCGCGCCGTAGTCGACCAGGGCGATCGTGCCAGGGGTCATGAGAGGCCTCGTGGACTTGGACGTGGACTTGGTCCTCGTCCTGGTCCTAGACCTCGACCCGGTCCCGATCGAAGTCGAGGTCGAAGTCGAGGTCCACGACCACGTCCACGTCCAGGTCCACGTGCACGAATGCTTGCGAGCCGCGCCGTCACAGGATGCCCTTCGTCGACGGGATCGCGCCGCCCTGGCGCGCGGTGGCGGCGCGCAGCGCGCGCGCGGTGGCCTTGAAGATCGCCTCCACGACGTGGTGGAGGTTCCGCCCGTAGCGAACGTTCACGTGCAGGCAGATCCGGGCGTGGTTCACGAGCGCCTGGAGGAAGTCCTGGGTGAGGTCCACGTCGAAGGCGCCGATGAACTTCTTCCCCGAGGGGAGCTTCGCGTTGAAGGTGAGGTGCGGACGGCCGGACAGATCGACCACCGCCTCGACGAGCGCCTCGTCGAGCGGCACGACGGCGTGCCCGTACCGGGCGAGCCCGGTCTTGTCGGTCACCGCCTGCCGGAGCGCCTCGCCGAGCCCGATCCCGACGTCCTCCACGGTGTGGTGCGCGTCGACCTCGAGATCGCCCTTCGCGCGGACCTTGAGCGTCATGCCGCCGTGGCGCGCGATCTGCTCGAGCATGTGGTCGAAGAACGGGATCCCGGTCGCGATGCCCGCGTCGCCGGGCTCGAGCCGCAACGCTACCTCGACCGAGGTCTCCTTGGTCTTGCGCGCGACCTGCCCGCGCCGCGCCGCCGCCGATCCCTTGGTCGCCGTCATCGCCGCCCCCTCCTCGGCGCCGGCCGCCGTGCCGCGACCCGCGCGCGCCTCTCCGGCTTCGACTTCGCGACGCGGACCGCGACGGCCCGCCAGTGCGCCTCGAGCCCCTCGGCCCGGGCGAGCGTCTCCACCGCCGGAGCGACCGCGCCGAGGGCGGCCGGCGTCAGCTCGAGGACGCTCATGCGCCGCCGGAACGTCGCGACCGAGAGCGGCGACGCGAACCGGGCGGTGCCCGCCGTGGGCAGGACGTGCGAGGGGCCGGCGAGGTAATCGCCGACCGCTTCCGGCGTGAAGGACCCCACGAAGACCGCCCCCGCCCGCGAGATCTTCTTCACGAGCGCGGCGGCGTTGCGCGTATTCAGGGCGAGGTGCTCGGGGGCGAACTCGTCCGCGAGCCGCACCGCCTCGGCGAGGTCCTTCGCGACCACCGCCGCGCCCCGGTCGCGGAGCGACGCCGCCGCGATCTCGCGTCGGGGAAGCTCGCGGACCTGACGGTCCACCTCGGCGAGGGTCGCGTCCGCGAGCGCAGCCGACGGCGTGACCAGCACCGAGACCGCGCGCGGATCGTGCTCGGCCTGGGCGACGAGATCCGCCGCGACCTCGGCGGGGTCCGCCTTGGCGTCGGCGAGCACCAGGATCTCGCTCGGCCCCGCGATCATGTCGATGTCGACCTGCCCGAAGACGAGGCGCTTCGCCGCCGCGACGTAGGCGTTCCCGGGGCCGCAGATCTTGTCGACGGCCGGGAGGGTGGCGGTCCCGTAGGCGAGCGCGGCGACGGCCTGCGCTCCGCCGACGCGGAACAGGCGTGACACGCCCGCGACGTGGCAGGCGGCGAGGGTCCAGGCGTCCATCTCGCCCGTCCCCTTGACGCCGGGGGAGCACACGACCACCTCGCGGACGCCGGCCACCTTCGCCGGGATCGCGGTCATCAGGACGGAGGACGGGTACCTCGCCGTGCCGCCGGGGACGTACAGGCCGACGCGGCCGAGCGGCCGGACTACCTGGGCGAGCGTCGCTCCGGTCGCGTCGCGACGCGACGGGACCTCGGCGTCGCGCTCGCGGCGGTGGAAGTCGGTGATGCGCCGGGCGGCGAGGGCGAGCGCCCGCCGCCCTTCGGCGGGGAGGGACGCGTGCGCGGCCCGCATCGCGTCCGGACCGAGCACGATCCCGGCGGCGCTGCCCGGGTCCCACCCGTCGAACCGGCGCGTGTACTCGAGCAGCGCGACGTCTCCCCGCGACCGGACGTCCTGCACGATCCGGTGCGCCGCCTCGCGGACCGGACCCTCGTCCTCGTCCGAGCCGCGGGCGCACACCTTCGCCCAGGCGGCGGGAAACGAAGGGTCGCGGGTGTCGAGCCTGAGCACGGAGAACCTCTGTAGAAGCCCGCAGGTATAGTCCAGACGTCCGGGCGTGGCGAGCGTCGTCGCGGCACGTCCCGAGCGCGGTGTCGGTGCTAGATTCCCGCCGATGAACCCTCGCACCGACCTCTGGCTCCAGAACCTCATCGACGAGCGCGACGGCGCCGCGCTGTACGAGGGGCTCGCGCGGTACGAGAAGGATGCGGAGAAGGCGCGGAGCTTCCGCGAGATCGCCGAGGCGGAGCGGCGGCACGCGGACGTCTGGCGGAAGAAGCTCGAGAAGGAGGGCGTCGCGATCCCCGCGGATCGGCCCTCCTCGCGCATCCGCGCGCTCATCTGGTTGGCGCGGCGGCTGGGGAGCGCCGCGGTGTTCCCCATGGTGCTCGAGGCCGAGGCCGGCGACGCGGACAAGTACGATGCCCAGGGCGGCGACGCCGTCGCGATCGCGGACGAGGAGCGGCAGCACCGCCGGACGCTCGTCGGCATGAGCCGGGGGGAGCCGACCGACGCGCGCGAGCTGATCGCGACGCGGGAGCGGTGGCACCGCTCGACGGGGGCGGCCGGGTCGATCCGGGCCGCGATCTTCGGGATGAACGACGGGCTCGTCTCGAACCTGTCGCTCATCCTCGGCGTCGCCGGGGCGGGGGTCGAGCCGCGCACGGTGGTCGTGACCGGGTTCGCCGGGCTCCTCGCCGGCGCGTTCTCGATGGCCGCCGGCGAGTACACCTCCGTGGCGAGCCAGCGCGATCTCCTCACGCGGCAGGTGGAGCTGGAGCGGCGCGAGATCGCGGAGGCGCCCGAGGAGGAGGCCGCGGAGCTCGCCCTCATCTTCAAGCAGAAGGGGCTCTCGACCGAGCAGGCGAGCCGCACCGCAGCCGAGATCCTGAAGAACCCGGAGAGCGCGGTCGACACGCTCGTGCGCGAGGAGCTCGGGCTCGATCCGACCGACCTGGGCTCGTCCGAGGGGCGCGGCGGCCTCGTCCTTCGTGATGTTCTCCGTCGGCGCCCTCGTCCCGCTCCTCCCGTTCCTGCTCACGACCGGCACGAGCGCCGTCGCGTGGAGCGCGGCGCTCGCCTTCGTGGTCCTCGCCGGCGTGGGAGGCCTGGTCGGCTTCCTCTCCGGGACGAGCCTCTGGAGGTCCGCGCTGCGGATGGCGGGGCTCGCCGCGCTCGCGGCGGGCGTGACCTACGGGGTCGGCCGGCTCTTCGGGGCGGTGGTCTGAGCGCTCACTCCCCGAGGTCGCCCTCGTCGGCGCCGGCGATCGCCGGGCGCTCCTCGGTGTCCGGCGCGGCGCGGAGCGGGCCCACCACCTCGCCCCGCTTCCGCCCCACCTTCCGGAGCGCCGCGTAGTAGCGGCTCACCGACGGCAGGCTGAACCGGTTCAGCGTCACCGAGTGCGTCACGATCGCGTTCAGCCGGTCGATGTCGATGAACCACTCCGGAAGGTAGACCGGCGGCGCGCAGAGCCCCTGGTCGACGAGGTCGCGCACCAGCTCCGCGTCGTCGACGCTCATCTTCCCGGCGAGGAAGGCGCGGACGAGGTCCACGTCGCGCTGCTCGAGCGCGGCGCGGATGAAGTTGAACGTCCGGCAGTAGCCGCGCTGGTACGCCGCGTCCTTGGTGAACGGGGCCCCGCCCTCGAGCACCCCGCCGCGGAAGACCCGCTCGCTCATGAGCGCCGCCTTCTCCGGCGGAAACCGGGCGAGGAGGTACCGGTACACCTCGAGGAAGTCGGCGCCGCGTGCCGCCATGTCGATCGCGATCGTTCGCTCGCCGAGCTCGATGTACCGCTCGTCGGTGATGTTGCCGGTGAGGTACTCGGCGACGATCCCGCCGCCCTCCTGGGACTCGGTGTAGCGGGGGAGCCCGACGCCGAGGATGGTGAGCACCGGCTGGCGATGGCCGTTGAGCGAGGTGAGGACGTGCCAGAGCCCCTCGTGGTGGGCGAGGGCCCGCACCTGCCGCTCGCTGAAGCGGGCGCCCTTGCGGAGCGTGACGCGGGTCGCGCCCGAGGCGGCGTTGGCGGTGAGGCGGGAGCGTGCGGAGACCTGCACGTGGCCTCCGAGCAGCGGGTTGCAGATCTCCGCGACCTTCGCGGCGGCCTCCTCCGCGGAGTAGACGAGCTCCTCGTCGCGGGCGCGCGGCCGCGCGGCCCAGGCGCGCGCGATGGCGAGGTTGTCCACGTTGTGATCCGGGAAGCGATCGCGCGGGTCGCCGTAGATCTTCCTGGAGATCTCGTAGAAGCGCCTCGTCCCGCGCGCCGAGAGCATCTCCACGATGAGCGCGAACTCGTCGCAGCGGCGCCGGAGCAGCTCCTCGACGGGGTTCCGGCCGCGGATCTGGTTGCGGATCTCGCGCAGCTCGCGCGTCTTCTCCTTGGGCGAGAAGCCGAGCGGCGGGACCTCGGGGCGCGGCAGCTCGCGCGCGCCCGACTTGAAGAATCGCTCGTGGACGTGCGGATCCCAGTTGATGGCGCGCAGCACGCGGATCGGCTTCTGCGCGTGGACGATCTGGTCGCAGAGGCTGCGCAGGTACTCCTTCGGCACGCCGGCAACGGTAGCACGGTCCGTCGCGCGACCGCGGCGGACGGCGCCCGGCCCGGTCGCGACCGGGGCGCGCGCCAATCGCTCGCCCGGGAGCCCCTCGCGGGCAGGCACGCCCGTTGCTGTTCGTGGGGGCAGGAGGCCTCATGAACAAGATCGAGTCGATCCACGTCGCACCCACCACCGAGCGCAAGGCCGAGCCCGGTCGGTTCGAGAACGCGCTCCACACCGCCGCGTCGGGCCTCGCCCAGGGCGTCGCGGCGACGGTGGAGCTCGCCGCACCGTACGTCCCGGCAGGAACCGTGCTGTCCGCAGCGGTGAGATCCGCCGCGCGCCCCTCGGGCGCGAGCGCCGTCGGGACCGGCGCGGACCCTGGGACTCCGGGGTCGTCCTCGCCGGAGGGCGACGTGCTCGCGGCGACCCGCGCGCTCCAGCAGGAGGCCCGGACGTACAACCTGCAGTACCTCCAGCTGCAGGAGAACATGCAGCGGGAGAGCCGCGAGTTCACCGCGCTGTCGAACGTGATGAAGGTGAAGCACGACAGCGCGAAGGCCGCGATCTCGAACATCCACTAGGAGCGCCGGACGATGCCCATCGCATCCGTGGGCGCCGTGCCGCCCGCCGCCATCTCACCCGCGGCGCAACCTCGCCCGTCCTTCGCCGCGAGCCTCGAGTCCCATGCGCCCCTCCGCCGCGCCTCGACCGCAGCGCAAGGGGCCGTGCCACCCGCCGCCGCCGCACTCGCTCACGTCGAGAAAGCGCAGGCGCGCCTCGACGCGGTCCTCGCTGCCGCCCGTACCGGCCGGACGTTCACGGCCGCGGAGCTCATCGCGCTCCAGGGCGAGGCCTACCGATGCGCGCAGACGGTCGACCTCGCGTCGAAGCTCGTCGAGCAGGGCGCCCAGGCCGTGAAGCAGGCGCTGAACACGCCGCTCTAGGAGGTCGCGTGCGCAACCGCCCAGCCGAGGTCGTTCGCGGCGCTTGCGACCGCTGCCGATGGGGCGTCTCGATGCTCCTCGTCGTCTCCGCGCTCACGGGCTGCGGCGGTGAGGAGATCCTCCACGGTCTCGACGAGCGCCAGGCGAACGAGGTGCTCGTCGCCCTCGACGATCGCGGGATCGCGGGAACGAAGGCGCGCGAGGACGGCACCGAGGAACGCTGGCGCGTGGAGGTGGGGCGAGGCGACGCCGCGCGTGCGCAGCGGACCCTGGCGGAGCGAGACCTCCCCCGGGCGCGCCCGCCGGGGTTCGCCGACGTGTTCGCGAAGGAATCCATGGTCCCGACGCCGACGGAGGAGCACGCGCGCTACCTGCACGCCCTCGGCGGCGAGCTGGCGCGCAGCGTGGAAGCGATCGATGGCGTGGTCGAGGCGCGGGTCCACCTGGGCCTGCGGCAGCCAGATCCGCTGCGACCTCTGGAACGCGCGGCTCCGCGCGCGTCCGTGCTCGTGAAGTGCCGCGCGCCGGCGTGCGCCGCGGTGCGCGCGCTCGAGCCCGGGGTGCGCGCGATCGTCGCCGGGGCGGTGGATGGGCTGGAGCCCGCCTCCGTGGCGGTGCTGTTCGCAGAGGCGGCCGAGTCTTCCGCGCCGGCGGGTGCCCCAGGCCGCCGCGGAACACCCATCCTGTTCGGCCTGGCCGCCCTCGCCGCGCTCGCCGCCGTCGCGCTCGCGCTCCCTGCCGTCCGTGCGCGGCTCCGCCGCGAGGAGACCTCGTGACCGAACGAGACCGGCTCCTCGCGTCGATGGCAGCGCTGTTCGCACCGGAACGGGCCTCCGCCATGCTCGCCCGCCTCGCGGCTCCGGGAGCCCGCGCTGCGTCGGCCCACGCGGCGTCGCTGGCGGCGCTTCCCCGCCGCGAGCGGCTCCAGGGCCTGTCGGCCGCGCTCTCGGCCGTGCTCGCGCCGGACGCCACGGCGGTACGCTCCGAGGCCGTCGCCTCGCTCGAGCGGAGCCGGATCTCCGGAATCGTCCGTGCGGTCGCGGGCGCCTCCGTCGCGCCGGGCGCGGTCTCGCCCATCGTGCTGCGGCTCGTGCGCGAGCGGCTCGGGCGCTGATCTGCGCGTCCGCCCCGCGGCCGGTCCGCCGGCGCGCGGACCTGCGCGACGGTCCGGCCAGCGGCGCATCCCTCCGGGATCACGGGACCGCCGGGCTGGCACGGCGGGTGGACGAGGGCCGTCGCGTGCCCCTCCCGTTCGACCTGCCGGTCCTGTCCCGCGGCTTCGCCGCGCTGAACCCCGGCGCACGCGCGTCCGGTGCGCGGGCCGCCGAGGCCGCCCAGCGCGCGCTCACCGCGCTCGTCGGCCGGAGCATCTGCATCCGCGCACGCCCGAGCCCTGGCCTCGCGGCTCCCCGGTCAGCGGTCGCGCGGGTGGGGCTCGATCTCACCGCGGTCCCCGCGACCGCGGTGCTCGAGATCGAGCCGGCGCTGGTGGTCTCCGTCGTCGATGCGCTCGCCGGCGGGGCCGGGGAGGTGACCGCCGCAACCGCGCTCACGCCGGTCGAGGCGTCGGCGCTCGAGCTCTTCGTCCTCGCCGCCCTCGACGGCGCGTGCTCCGTCACCTCGATCGAGGACGCCCTCGGCCCCCGGCTCGCGCGCGGGATCGCCGAGCCCTCCTCCGTGCTCGCGATCGAGCTCGACCTCGAGGCGGGTCCGATCCGCGGCCGGGGCCGCCTGCTCGTGCCCGCCGCGGCGATCCTGGCGCTCCAGGATCCCTGCACGGGCACGGGTACGGCGGCCGCGACGCCCATCGCGGCGTCGATCCGCTCGGGGCGCGCTCCGCTTCGCCCGGACGAGCTCGGCGCGCTCTCGGCGGGGGACGTGGTCCTGCTCGACGCGCCCGGCGAGACGCCGGACGTCATCGCGCTCCCGGGCGGCGCGCGCTTCGCGGGCCGGCTGGAGGACCGCTGCTTTCGCATCGAGGAGGTCACGACGATGGAACGGAACGCGCAGCTCCCGATCCTGCTCGAGGTCGAGCTCGCCCGGGTGGAGATCCCGCTCTCGGAGATCGCTCGGCTCGAGCCGGGCGCGGCCCTCGCCCTCGGCATCGATCGGCGCGGCCTCGTCACGCTGCGGGTCGGCGAGCGGGCCGTCGCGCGCGGCGAGCTCGTCGACGTCGACGGCGCGGTCGGTGTCAGGATCCTCTCCCTCGAGGGCGCGCCGTGATGTCCGCGATCGCGGCCCGCGCAGCGCTCGCGCTCCTCGCGCTCGCCGCGATGGTCCTCCTGCTGCGGCGCCGCGCGCGCGGCTCGGCGTCGCCCGCGCCGGTCGCCGTCGTCGCGCGCGCCGCCCTCGGACCGGGCCTGGGTCTCGCGATCGTCGAGGCGGGCGGCCGGCGTCTCCTCGTCGGGTGGGGCAAGGACGGCGTCCGGCTGGTGCAGGATCTCGGCGGTCCGGAGGCCGGGCCGTGATCGCCGTGGCGCTCCTCCCTTCCGCAGGATCCATCGCGGACCACCCCGCCGAGCTGATCGCGCTCGTCGGGGTCCTCGCCCTCGCCCCGGCCGCGCTGGTGATGCTCACCTCCTTCCTGAAGATCGTGGTGGTCCTCTCGATCGCCCGCTCCGCGCTCGGCGCCCCGCAGGTGCCGCCGAGCACGGCGGTGACCGGGCTCGCCCTGGTGCTGACACTGCTCGTGATGGCGCCGGTGGGGGAGCGCGCCTTCGCGCTGGCCCGGGAGGCTCCCGGCGAGGCGGGGCTTCGCAGCGACCGCCGCACGTCTCGGGCGCGCCTCCGAGCCCGTCCGCGAGTTCCTCGCGCGGTTCGCGCGGGCAGACGATCGGGCGGTGTTCCTCGACGTGGCGCAGCGGCTCCGCCCCGCCGGCGCCGACCCGGCCGGCGAGCGCGATCTCGCGGTGCTCGCCCCGGCGTTCGTGGTCTCCGAGCTGCGCCGCGCCTTCACGATCGGGTTCGTCGTGTTCGTGCCGTTCCTGGCGGTCGACCTGGTCGTCGCGAACGTGCTGCTCGCGCTCGGCCTGACGCAGCTCTCGCCGACCTCGGTGGCGCTCCCGTTCAAGCTCCTCCTCTTCGTGGCGGTGGACGGCTGGAGGCTGCTCGCCCGATCCCTCGCGCTGTCGTACGCGGGCGTGTGATGGACCCGGTGCTCCTCCACGTCGCCCGCGAGGCCATCCTGGTGGTCCTCCTCGCGTCCGCGCCGCCGATCGTGGCTGCGCTCGCGGTGGGGCTGGTGACCGGCATCCTCCAGGCGGTCACCCAGGTGCAGGAGCCCACCGTGGCCGTCGTCCCGCGCCTCGCCGCGGTGCTGGGTGCGCTGGCGGTCGCGTCCCCCTGGATCGGCGCGCGCGTGCTCCGGCTCGCCGAGGAGTGCCTCGCGCTCGCGTCGAGGATCGCACCGTGATCTCGCCGCCGGACGCCATCCCCGCCGCGGCGTTGCTCGCCGCGCTTCGCCTCGCTCCCGTCGCGATGGTCTCTCCGTTCCTGGGCGGACCGCTCGTGCCGCCGCTCGCGCGCGTGGCGCTCGCCGCCGGGTTCGGCCTCGCCGGCGCGACGCTCGCTGCGCCCGGCGCCGCGCCCGCGGGGCTCGCCTTCCTCGCCGCGGCGGCCCGCGAGGTCACGCTCGGCACCGTCCTCGCCCTCCTCGCCTGCGCCCCCGTCGAGGCGGCGCGCGCGGCCGGCCGCCTCGCCGATACGTTCCGCGGCGCGACGCTCGCAGAGCTGCACGTGGCGCCGATCCGGCAGCGGGAGAGCGCCTCGGGCGACCTCCTCGCCCACTGGGTCGTGGTGCTCGCGGCCTGGGCGGGCGGCGACCGGCTCGTGGTCGCAGGCCTGCTCGGGAGCTTCGGGGCGATTCCGCCGGGCAGCGCGTTCGCCGTCGCCGCCGCGCGCGAGGCCGCGCTCGGCGGCGCCGCCGAGGTGGTCGCGTGCGCGGTGGCGGTCGGCGCGCCCGTCGCGGCCGGCGTGCTCGCGGCGGACCTCGCGCTCGCGGCGGTGTCGCGCGTCGCGCCGCAGCTCGGCGCCGTCAACGCGGCGCAGCCCGCCCGGGCCGCCCTCGGCCTGCTCGCGCTCGCCGCTGCGGCCTCCGCGTGCGCCGCGCGACTGGTCGCGCTCGCGGCCCTCGCGGGCAGCGCCAGCGCCCGGCTGGCCGGGGGGAATGGATGACCCGCGAGCGGACCGAGCCGCCGACCCCGCGTCGCCTGCGCGAGGCGCAGCGGCGAGGCGACGTGGCACGGAGCGCCGACCTGTCAGCGGCGGGGACGCTCGCCGGCGGCATCGCCGGTCTCGCGCTGTGCGGGCCCGGGATCGTCGAGGCGCTCGCGCGTTCGCTCCGCACCGCTGCGGCGGGCGCGGCGGCGGCCCCGCTCGACGCCGCCGGGCGGGTGTCCGACGCGCTCGGCCTCGTGCTCCGCCTGTCGCTCGGGGTCGCCGTCCCTGCCGCCGCTGCCGGCGTGCTCGCCGCGGGGCTCCAGACCGGCTTCGCGCTCTTCCCGGACGCGCTGCGGCCGAGGCTCGAGCGGATCGACCCCGCCCGCGGCCTGCGCCGGCTCTGCTCGCCCGCGCAGCTCGCACGCGCGGGGCTGGGGCTCGCGAAGGCGATCGTGCTCTTGCTGATCCTCGTCGCCTGGGGGCGCGACGCGGCGCGCTCGCTCGCGTCGCTGCCGCGCGCCGGCGGCATGGGCGCCGCCGCGGGCGCGCTCGGCCTCCTCGCGCCGCTCGCGGCCCGGCTCGCCGTCGCGCTCGCCCTGATCGGCCTCGCCGATCACGCGCTCGAGCGCCGGCGCCTCCGTCGTGCCCTCCGGATGACGCGCGACGAGGTCCGCCGCGAGGTCCGCGAGGACGAAGGCGATCCGGACCGCAGGGCGGAGCGGCGCCGCGTCCACCGGGCACTGGTGGAGGCGGGCGCGATCGGGCGGGCCACCGTCGTGGTGGTGAACCCGACGCGGCTGGCGGTGGCGCTGCGACACGATCGCGGCGGCCCGGGCGCACCGCTCGTGATCGCCAAGGGCCAGGGACGTGCCGCGGCGCGGATCCGGTCGGCGGCGCGCCGCGCGGGCGTCCCGATCGTCCGCGACGTCCCGCTCGCCCGGGCGCTCCACCGCCTCGCCGAGGTCGGGGACGAGATCCCCGAGGAGCTTTACGACGCGGCCGCGGCGCTGCTCGCGCACCTGTACGCACCGACGGAGGCCCCGTGATCCGGTTCGACGCCCTGCTCTCGCGCCTGCGCGGCGCCGGCGATGCGCTCTTCGCGCTCGCCGTGCTCGCGATCGTCCTCCTCCTCGTCGCGCCTCTCCCGCCTCGGGCGCTCGACGCGCTGCTCGCGGCGAACCTCGCCGCGTCCGCCACGATCCTGGTCGTGACGCTCTTCGCGCGCGACGCCCTCCGGTTCGCGAGCTTCCCGACGGTCCTGCTGCTCACGACGCTCTTCCGGCTGGCGCTGAACGTGTCGTCCACGCGGCTCGTGCTCTCGCGCGGCGAGGCGGGGCGCGTCATCGAGGCGTTCGGCAAGGTGGTCGTGCAGGGGAACGCCGTCGTCGGGGTGGTGGTCTTCGCGATCCTGACGCTCGTCCAGCTCCTCGTCGTCGCGAAGGGAGCAGAGCGGGTGGCGGAGGTGACCGCCCGCTTCACCCTGGACGCGATGCCGGGCAAGCAGATGGCGATCGACGCCGACCTCCGGGCGGGGGCCGTCGACGCGGACGAGGCGCGTCGGCGGCGGCGCGCGCTGGAGCGGGAGAGCCAGCTCTACGGCGCGATGGACGGCGCCCTCAAGTTCGTGAAGGGAGACGCCATCGCGGGAGTCGCGATCGTCGTCGTGAACGTCGCGGGCGGCCTCGTCGCGGGCGCGCTGCGCGGAATGGATCTCGGCACCGCGGCGCGCCGGTACACGCTCCTCGCCATCGGAGACGGCCTGGTCTCGCAGATCCCGGCGCTTCTCCTGGCCGTCTCGGCGGGCGTGGCGGTCACGCGCGTCGCGGCGGAGGAGGAGGGCGACTCCCTCGCGCACGAGATCGGACGCCAACTCCTCGCCGAGCCCGGCGCGCTCGCGGCGGTCGCGGCGCTCCTCGGCGCCCTTGCGCTCGCGCCGGGGCTCCCGGCAGCACCGTTCCTCGTGCTGTCGGCCGCGGCCGGCGCCGGGGCGTACCGGCTCGGCCGGGCGCGCCCGGGGCGCGCGCGCGCAGCGCCGGGCGGGTCCCCCGCGAGCGCGGCGGTCCGCGGGGCGCCGCGGTTCGAGCTGCCCTCCCAGGTGGTGCTGCTGCTCGGCGACGATCTGCTGGAGCTGGCGCGCGCGGACGAGGCGCGGTTCCTCGAGGCCGGGCTCGGTGGCATCCGCGAGCGGCTGTGGGTGGAGCTCGGCGTGCGGGCGCCCGGCATCGCGGTGCGCGGCGGCGCAGCGCCCGGCGCCTGGGCGCTGCGGGTCGACGACGTCCCGGCGGCGTCCGGGCGCGCGCCGGCCGACGAGGCGCTCGCCATCGTTCCGCCGGACGAGCTCGCCCTGGTCGGCATCGATGGCGCGCCGGATCGCGATCCCCTGACCGGCCGTGCCGCGACGCGGATCTCGGCGGCGGACGCGGCTCGTGCCGCAGGCCTGGCCACGATCCGCCTCCCCGTCGAGCGCGTCCTCGCAGAGACGGGCGCGGCGCTCGGCCGGAACGCCCACCTGCTCGTCGGGATCCAGGAGGCACAGGCGCTGCTCGAAGCGCTCGAGCCGGAGTCACCGGCCCTCGTGCGCGAGGCGAGCCGGGCGCTTCCTCCGGCGCTGCTCGCGGAGGTGCTCCGCCGGCTCGTCGAGGAGGGCGTCTCGATCCTCCCGCTGCGCACCATCCTGGAGGCGCTCCTCGAGGCCGGCGGCGCCGCGCGGGGCGCCGTCGCGCTGGCCGAGGCCGCCCGCCGCGGGCTTCGGCGACACATCGGCCACCGCTGCGCGGGCGACGGTCCGCTCGTGGCGCTGCTGCTCGATCCGCACGCCGAGTGCGCCGTGCGGGACGCGATCTCGGGCGAGGCGCTCGCGCTCGCCCCGGAGCTCGCGTCGGCCCTGCTGGACGCGCTCGAGCGGGAGGTGCGCGGCCACGATACGCCGCCGGTCGTCCTCGCGAGCGCCGACGTCCGGCGCGCCCTGCGCGGCCTCGTCGCTCCCAGGTTCCCGCGCGTCGCGGTGCTCGCCTACGAGGATCTCCCGCCCGAGCTGGCGGTCCGCCCCGTCGGCCGCCTCGCGCTCGCGGCTTGAGGGCCGCAGCGCGGGTGCTGCTCGGGTGCCGTCAGGCGCCGGCGGCGACCGGCGGCGTGCCCTGCCCCTGCGGATCGTTGTCCTCGCCGGAGCGGTTCACGCGGTCGCGCAGCTCCTTGCCGGTGCGGAAGAGTATTCCCCGCTTCGGCTTCACCGGGATGACCTCACCGGTCTTCGGGTTCCGCCCCTGATAGCCGTCGTAGTGCTTGACGTGAAACGCGCCAAGTCCGCGGATTTCGATGTTCTCTCCGCGGCAGAGCGCGTCCTTCATCGAGTCGAAGATCGTCTCGATCGTCGCCTCGGCCTGCTTCTGGGTCACGCCGCGTTTGACGACGAGGATGTTGATGAGGTCCGACTTGAGCATCTGGACTCCGGCGGGCACCGCGGCCCCTCAACCTCGAAAGCCGCTCGGGATGTAAAAAGCCTAGCTGATGCTTCCGAAATCAGCAAGGGTTCCACGGTGATGCATCACCCGACCCCGCCCCGTCGCCGAAATCAGTCGGACTGGAGCGGTTGAGTACCCTCTCGCTCGCTCGCCGGGGGTCCATCCGGGCGCTCGCCAGCCGCCGCACCGCCCTCCCGATCGCACAGCGTGCGGAGCGTGACGTCGGCGAGGCGTTCCGCCGCCTCGTCCTCGACCCCTTTCACGACCGCGGCGACGACCCCCGCAGCGGGCGCGGGCGGAGGGGCCCTCCCCGTCAGGGCACGCCGGACGTCGAGGAGCGTGATCTTCTCGAGCGGCCGGCCCGGGACGAGCCCTCCGTCGGCGAGGGAGACGACGACCCCCGCCCCCTTGAGCGCACCCAGCACCTCGCTGACGTCGTCCGCCGCCGCGCCGAGCTGGTTTGCGACGTCGCCCGGGTCGGGGGCCGCGCCGCCGGTGTCGAATGCGCGGGCGACCTCGAGGAGGGCGCGGCCGGCGAGGATCTCCTTCCCCATCCTCGACTCGGTGTGGACGCCGTGGATGAGCGCCGACGCGTACTGGAAGACGAACGCGAGCCGCGCGCCGAACAGGAGGATCGCCCAGGACAGGTAGAGCCAGACGAGGAAGATGGGCACCGCCGCGACCGAGCCGTAGATCGCGTGGTACCGGACGGACTTCGTGACGAACGACGTGTAGCCCCACTTCGCGAGCTCCCACGCGATGCCTGCGACGAGCGCGCCCGCCACGGCGTTGCGGAGGCGGACCTTCGTGTTCGGGACGAGGAGGTACACGATCGCGAAGAACGCGCAGGTGAGGAACGCGCCGGCCACCGTGCCCAGGAACCCGAGGCGCGTGTTCGCGAGGTAGCTCCGCGTCGAGTGGCCGAGCATGACGGAGCTGGCGAGGAGCAGCGGCCCGAGCGTCATCCCCACCCAGTAGATGATCGCCTGCTGCGTGATCGAGCGGCGGCGGCGCACCCCCCAGATGTCGTTCACCGCGCGATCGACGTTCTGGAACAGGCTGACCGACGACCAGACGAGCAGCGCCCCGCCGACGATCCCGGCCGAGGTCACGTGCGTGTTGTGGATGAAGCGGTCGAGGTACGGCTCGATGGTGGCGCGCGCCCCCACCGCCAGGTTCGAGAACAGGAACTCGTGGAGTCGGTCCGAGATCCGCTCCATCCCGGTAAACGCCTGCACGACCGAGAACGCGACCACGAGCCCCGGCACGAGCGCGAACAGCGAGATGTAGGTGAGGGCCATCGCCCTCAGCTGCACCGTCTCGCCCTCGAGCATGCGCAGCGCGATCTGGACCGCGCCGGGCGCGGTGCGGAGCATGCGGGTGACCCACCGCCGATCGCCGCGCTCCGCCCCCTGCCCCATCGTCCCTCCGCTAGCTCTCGTCCTTGGCGGCTCCCTGCTGTGCGGGCAGCTCCTCGGTCCGCTTCCCGCCCTGGCCGCGCTCCCGCCCGCCGCGGCCGCGGTCGCGGTCGCGGTCGCCACGGTCTCCGCGGTCCTTCCCCTGCTCGCCGCGCTCGTGCCTGCCGTAGAGGTCGAACTGCTCCTGGTGGTAGTTCTGCTGCGGCTTCACCTGGATGGTCTTGTTGAACCGGTCCATGAGGTAGCGCAGCTCGTCCCGCTCCGCGCCCTGCAGGATGTGCGCGACCTCGGGGTGGCAGTTCACGACGAGCACGGGCTCGGGGAAGTGGATCGCCTCGCGCCGGATGTCGCGGAAGATCTCGTATGCGATCGTGATCTTCGACTTCGTGTGCCCCTTGCCGTCGCAGTAGCCGCACGGCTCGTTCATCATCCGCGTCACAGACTCGCGCACGCGCTTGCGCGTCATCTCGACGAGGCCCAGCTCCGAGATCTTGAGGACGTTGGTCTTGGCCTTGTCGCGTCCCAGCGCGTCCTGCAAGGACTTGAAGACCTTCTCGCGGTTCTGGGGTTTGTCCATGTCGATGAAGTCGATGATGATGATCCCGCCGATGTTGCGGAGCCGGAGCTGGTAGACGATCTCCTTCGCCGCCTCGACGTTGATGCTGGGTGATCGTCTCCTCGAGGTTCTTCTTGCCGACGTAGCGCCCCGAGTTGACGTCGATGGCGGTGAGCGCCTCGGCCTGGTCGATGATGATGTAGCCGCCGCTCTTCAGCCACACCTTGCGCTGGCTCGCGCGCTTGAGCTCCTGCTCGATCCCGTACGCGTCGAAGATCGGCTCGTCGCCCGCGTAGAGCTCGATCTGCGCTCTCGAGGTGCGGGCGCCTGCTCGTGCACGAAGCGCAGGATCCGCTCGTACTCGTCGCGATCGTCGATGACGAGCTTCTCGACCTCGGCGGTGAACAGGTCGCGCGTGGCGCGGAGGATCAGGTCGAGGTCGCCGTGGAGGAGCGCGGGCGCCGAGACCTTGTCCTTCGTGCGGATGATCTCGTTCCAGACCTGGATCAGGAAGCGGATGTCGGCCTCGAGCTTCGGGGCCTCGACGTTCTCCGCGACCGTCCGGACGATGAAGCCCGTCCCGTCCGGGCGCATGCGGTCCACGATCTCGCGGAGGCGCCGGCGCTCGCGTCCTTCTCGATGCGGCGCGAGATGCCGATGTGATCGACCGTCGGCATGAACACGAGGTGGCGGCCGGGGAGCGAGATGTGGCTCGTGATCCGCGCGCCCTTCGTGCCGATCGGATCCTTCGCGACCTGGACGATGACCTCCTGCCCTTCCTTCAGCAGGTCCTGGATGCTCTTCGGCTCCTTCGAGCGCTTCTCGTCGCGGCCGTTCCGGCCGCCGCGGTCCCGCTCTCGATCGCGCTCGCGCCCATCGCGCCGGCCTCGGTCGTCGCGTTCGCGCCGCCGCTCGCGGTCACCGCGCTCGGGCCGCGCCTCGCGCGCGGCGTCGCGGTCGCGGACCTCGCGCCGATCGGACGCAGGCGCGGCGGCCACGGCAGGGGCAGCAGGTGCGGCGGCGGGCGCAGCCACCGGCGCGTCCGGAACCGGAGCCTGCGCTGCAGGAGGAGCCTCCGGCGCCTGCTCGGCATCGGCGAGCGGCGGCACCATGAGCCCGGGGATGGCAGGCACCGGCGCCATCCCGATCTCGTTCGTGAGCGGGATCATCGTGAGCGGGGGAGGCGTCTCGGCAGCCACCGGCTCGCGGTCGGCCGCGGGCAGGGCCGCCTCGGCCGGCGCGAGCTCCGTCGCGGCCGGAATCGGCGAGCCTTCGGGCGGCGGCGTGGGCGTGGGCGTCGCCTCGGGGCCGGAGGCCTGTGCGCGTGCCTCGAGCGCCTCCGCCTCCTGCTCGTCGGGGACGTCGGTGACCTCTTCGGGGTGCTCGCCCTCGGTGAGCTCGAACTCCTCGGAGAAGTCCGGGTCGCCGTAGACGTCGCCGACGTACAGGAACGCAGCCTTCTCGAGCCCGATGTCGACGAAGGCGGCCTGCATGCCCGGGAGCACGCGGACCACCCTGCCCTTGTAGATGTTGCCCACGATCCCCTTCTCGCGCTTTCGCTCGAGGTAGAACTCGTGGATGTTGCCGTTCTCGACCAGGGCGACGCGCGTTTCCGCGCCCGCCGCGTTGATCACGAGGATGCTGTTGCCGGCCATGGGATTCCTCTCTCGCCCCGTGATGCGGGGAGAGCGAGGCCCAGTCCGGCGGGCCACGATCGCGAACGCCCGGGCGGTGCCGGGTTTTCGGAATCGGCTGTCGAGCGCAAGCTCAAAGCGTCGCGTCTCCTCGCACCCGCGGCCGCGGTTCCTCGCGGCCAGGCAGGGCGCGTCGTTCGTTCAGGCGTCGAGGTAGCGAGGCGCACGCGGCTGCCCTGAACGGGTCCGAGCGGTTCTCGCGAAGCTCACGCCTTCCTTCAAGACCTTCACTCCCCTGGGCAGCGTCCCGTCGCCGAAGATCGCGGCCAGCACCTCGGCTGGCTTGGCGCTTCCCGCAGGATCGGCCCTCAAGCTGAACGCAACCGTTCCTGGCCCCTCGACGGCCAGATGGGTCACGATTTGCTTCAAGTCTATCTCTCTTCCAGCCTGCTCTGCGATGTTCTGTTGGCGCTTTCCGCGCCGGCTCTTCGGGGGCGCAGCCCGCGTGACCACCGAGCGGTCGGCCCCCTGGAAGGCAGCAACGCGCTGCGCCAGCATGTCTTCCCCCCACCGTTCCTGGGGAAATTCGGCGCGGTAGTGCACCGCCCGGAGCGCCTCCGATACCGAGGGTTCCCCTGGATCGATGAGCTGCGCCTCGAGCACCCGGAACCCCCCGGGAAGCTGGCTCCCCAGCCGGGAGGCGACCTCCGCGGGGTCCGCCGGTCCGAGCAGCTCGAGGTCCATGTGCTCGCACAGGCTCTCGATTCCGACGGCGAGCGCCGGACCGAACGAGACGCGTGGCTTCGGATGGAATCCCTGCGAGTACGCCACCGGCAGGCCGGCACGGCGGATGGCCCGGAGCAGCGCGTGCATCGTCTCGAGGTGCGACAGCGCCACGAGCCGGCCGAGCTTCGCGTATCGCACGCGGACACGGGTGCGCTCCGCCGGATCCGGCGGGCCGCGGCGCGGGCGGCGGCGCGGGGACGTAGTCCTTGGCCTCGTACACGCGGTTCTTCACGACCTCGAAGTCGCACACGCCGCAGGCGCTGCACGCGGCGGTGACGCAGTCCTCGGTCTGCGCGAGTCGGCGCGCCGCCTCGCGCTCGCGGGTCAGGTACTTCCGCGTCACGCCGCAGTCGATCCGGTCCCAGGGCAGCACCTCGTCGACGCCTCGGCGCCGGTGCGCGAACCCGTCGAGCCCGACGCCGTGCTCCCGCTCGCAGTCCGCGAACGCGTCGAGCCAGCGCTGCTCGACGAACCACTCGGTCCACGCGTCGAGCCGCTGCCCGCGCCGGTACGCCGCCAGGATCGCGGTCCCCACGCGCCGATCGCCGAGCGCGAGCGCGCCCTCGATCGAGGACTGGCGCGAGTCGTGCGGCCGGTACTGGATCGCCCCGTGGCGTCCGCCGAGGGCGGCGGAGATGAGCGCCTGCCGTCGCCGCGTCTCCTCCGGCGGGATCATCGGCTCCCACTGGAACGGCGTGAACGGCTTCGGCACGAAGGTCGAGACCGCGAGGTGCAGCGCGGCGCCACCGCCCTGGGCGGCGCGGCGCGCCGTCGCGAGCGACCGCCTCGCCAGCTCGGCGATCGCGACCACGTCCTCGTCGCGCTCGTCGGGGAGCCCGATCATGAAGTAGAGCTTCAGGAGCGACCAGCCGTTCGCGAACACGGACTCGACCGCGCGGAGCAGGTCCTCCTCGCGGTTGCCCTTGTTGATGACGGCGCGCATCCGCTCCGTCGCGGCCTCCGGCGCGAGCGTGAAGCCGGTCTTGCGGATGCGCGCGATCCGCTCGGCGAGCGCTCCGGAGAGGGTCTCCGTCCGGAGGGAGGGCAGGCTCATCGCGATCCTCTCGCCCTCCCAGCGCGCGAGGAAGTCGTCCAGGAGCGGATTGAGGCAGTCGTAGTCGCCGGAGGAGAGCGACAGGAGCCCCACCTCCTCGTACCCCGACCCGCCGAGCCCAGCCTCCGCGAGCGCGAGCACCTGCCGCGGATCGCGCTGCCGCGTCGGCCGGGTCAGCATCCCGACCTGGCAGAAGCGGCAGCCGCGCGTGCAGCCGCGCTGGATCTCGATGGGCAGCCGATCGTGGACCGTCTGCATGAACGGCACGATCGGGCGTGTGTACGCGCTCGTGGGCAGCGCGTTCAGGTCGGCGACGATGCGCCGCTCCACCTTCTCGTAGCCGGGGAGGAGCGGCTCCATGGCGGCGAGCACACCCGTCGCCCGGTCGTAGCGCGGCGCGAAGAGCGAGGGCACGTACACGCCGGGAACCCGGGCGAGCCGCCGGAGCAGCTCCGCGCGCGAGGCGCCGCCGCGGCGGAACCCGCTCTCGCGCACCGCGTCCGCGATCTCGAGCGCGACCTCCTCGCCGTCCCCGACCGCGAACGCGTCGAAGAAGTCCGCGACCGGCTCGGGGTTGTAGGCGCACGGGCCGCCGCCCAGCACGAGCGGGTGCGCGTCGGTCCGGTCGCACGCGCGCAGCGGGATCCCGGCGAGCTCGAGCAGCGCGAGCACGCTCGTGTAGGCGAGCTCGAACTGGAGCGTCACCCCGAGCACGTCGAAGCCGGCGACCGGCGCGCGGGACTCGAGGGTGAACAGCGGCAGTCCCTCCTCGCGGAGCATCGCGTCGAGGTCCGGCCAGGGGAGGAACACCCGCTCGCATGCGATCTCGGGCCGGTCGTTCAGGAGGTGGTAGAGGAGCCGGAACCCGAGGTTCGACATCCCCACCTCGTAGGTGTCCGGGAACGCGAGCGCGAAGCGGAGGCCTGCAGCGGAGAGGTCCTTCGCGACGCTGCCCAGCTCGCCGCCCACGTAGCGCGACGGCTTCTGTGCGCGGAGCACGAGCGCGTCGAGCGCGGAGGAGAGGTCAGGGGTCTTCATCGTCGCCGGGCCGCGGGTTCGAGCCGCGTATCGCCCGCCGGTGCGCCGCCCCCGCCACACGGGCTGCGAGGGACGCCGGGCGTGTAGCACGCCCGCGCGCGGCGCCGCAAGGCAGCAGCCCTTCCATGGCCGCTCACCTGCCGACCGCGACCGCGACCCCCGACCCGGCGGGCGAGCGCAGGGGCAGCCGGATGAGGCTGCCCCGGCCCGCCAGCGGGCCCCCGAAGTTGAGCGCGGCTGCGCCGCGGGTACTGATCTCGAGCGAGCGGGGGGCTCGGGGGGGCGCGAGCTCGCGTCGCGCAGCCGGCGCGAGCGAATGTCCCCCCGCTCTCAATGTCGCGCGCCGAAGGGGCCGAGGTCGCCCCGGAACTCGCTCCACGCCACCTCCAGAGCGTCCACTTGCGCGGCGGGCGGGCCGCGCCGGCAGAACCCGACGAGCGCTTCGAGCGCCGCCCGTTCTCCCTCCGCCTCCGCCTCGACGCGGCCGTCGGCGAGGTTCCGCACCCAGCCGCGCAGCCCGAGCCTGCGAGCCTCGTCCACGGTCGAGGCGCGGAAGGCCACCCCCTGGACGACCCCCGAGACGACGACGTGGACGCGCGCGCGATCTGCCATGGCCTCTATCCTCGTGATCAGCCCTGTCCGAGCAGCGCCAGGAACTCGGCCTCGCCCGCGATCCGGACCCCGAGCTCCCTCGCCTTCGACAGCTTCGACCCCGCATCCTCGCCCGCCACGACGAGGTCCGTCTTTCGCGAGACGGACCCCGACACCTTGCCGCCGCGCCGCTCGATCTCCGCCTTCGCGTCCTCGCGGCTCAGCTTCGAGAGCGTCCCGGTGAGGACCACCGTCTTTCCCGCGAGCGGCCCACGCGCGTCGATCCGCTCGGCCTCCGGGCGTACGCCTGCGGCGAGGAGCCGCTCGACGACACGCCGGTTCTGCGGCTCCTCCGTCCAGGCGCGGATCTCGCGCGCGGTCTCGGGGCCGATGTCGCGGACCGCGAGCAGGGCGTCCTCCGACGCTTCCATGAACCTGCCGATGTCCCCGAAGTGGCGCGCCAGCGTCGCGGCGGTGGCCTCGCCCACCTGCGGGATGGCGAGCGCGAAGATGAAGCGGCGCAGCGTGGTGGCCTTCGATCGCTCGAGGGCGGCGACGATGTTCTGGGCCGCCTTCTCCGGCAGCTCGGGCTCGCCCTCGCCGGGTTCGGCCTTCCGCGGCCGGCTGAACGCCCGCTGCCATTCCTCGAACGGCACGCCGTACAGATCGGCGGCGTCCTTCACCAGCTTGCGGTCCACGACCCACGCCGCGAGCTTCTCCCCGAGCCCCTCCACGTCCATGGCGCGGCGGGACGCGAACTGGCGGAGCTTCCCGACGAGCTGCGCCGGGCAGGCCGCGCCCGTGCAGCGCCAGACCTTCTCGCCCTCCTCCCGGACCACCCGTGCCCCGCAGACCGGACACGCCGTCGGGAACTCGAACCGCCGCTCCGCGCCGGTGCGCCGCTCCTTGAGCGGCTTCACCACCTCCGGGATCACCTCGCCGGCGCGCCGGATGAGGACCCAGTCGCCGATCAGGATGTCCTTCCGGCGCATCTCGTCCTCGTTGTGGAGCGTCGCGCGCGAGACGAGCGCGCCGGAGATCCGGACCGGGTTCATCTCCACGACCGGCGTCAGGATCCCGGTGCGCCCGACCGACGGCCAGATCTCCCGGACCTGCGTCTCCTCCTCCTGCGACGCGTACTTGAACGCGACCGCCCAGCGCGGGAACTTCGAGGCCGCGCCGAGCCGCCGCCGCCAGTCGAGGTCGTCCACCTTCACGACCACGCCGTCGGTGTCGTACGGGAGCTGGAAGCGCCCCTCCGCCATCTCGTCGCGGTAGGCCTTCACCGCGGCGATCCCCTCGCAGCGCCTGTTCTCGGCGCTCGCCTCGAAGCCGAACCGGACGAGGTCGGCGAGCTTGTCCCAGTGCCGCTTCCACCCGCCGTCGCCGGGGACGAGCGCGTCGTACGCGATGAACGAGAGCGGCCGCGTCGCCGTGACCCGCCAGTCGAGCTGCCGGAGCGAGCCCGCCGCGGCGTTGCGCGGGTTCGCGAACGGCTCGCCCCCCAGCCGCAGGATGAGCTGGTTCATCGCCTGGAAGTGCTTCTTCTGGAGGAGCACCTCGCCCCGGACCTCGAGCCGGGCCGGGGCGCCGGCCGCGAGGCGTGCAGGGATCCCGCGGTTCGCGCGCAGGCCGCCGACCGTCCGGAGGTTCGCGGTGACGTCCTCGCCGTTCACGCCGTCGCCGCGCGTCGACCCGCTCACGAACGCGCCGTCCTCGTACACGAGCTCGACCGCCAGGCCGTCGAGCTTCGGCTCGGCGACGTAGATCGGCGTCGCGTCCGCGGGGAGGCCGAGCAGGCGCCGCACCCGCGCGTCGAACTCGTCCAGCTCCCCGTCCGTCTGGATGTTGCCGAGCGAGAGCATCGGCTCGCGGTGGACGACCCGCGCGAACCGATCGGATGGAGCGCCGGATACGCGCCGCGTGGGCGAGTCGGGCGTCTGGAGCTCCGGATGCTCCGCCTCGAGCTCGGCGAGCTCGCGCATGAGCCGGTCGTACTCGGCGTCCGAGAGGAGCGGCTGGTCGAGGACGTAGTAGGCGTGATCGGCAGCGCGGATCCGGTCGCGCAGCTCCGCCGCGCGCGCGGCGGGATCGGCGCCCTGGGCGTCGGCGTTCACGCCCCAGGATTACGGCGGGACCTGTCCGGATTCAATGAACTTCGCGGCGCGGCGCCACGCGACCGCGCAGCGCCGCGATGCCCTGAGCTCATGGCATCAAAGGCACCTCCGGTTCACCCGGATGCGGGGCGCGCCGCCGTTGACACCGCCCATCCGACCGCATACGTTCCAACTCTCTCCTTCGGTCTCTCCAACAGACCGCCGCAGCCCGGTCGCTCACGCGATCCCTCCCCCTGAGACACCGACATGCCCGCCGCCGCACCGACATCCGCGCCCGTCCCGTCGAGCCTCACCGACCTGAAGCACATGAAGGTGGCCGAGCTGGCGAAGCTCGCCACGCGATCTCGAGGTCGAGGCCGCCGGGGCGATGAAGAAGCAGGACCTCATCTTCGCGATCCTCCAGGCCCAGTCGAAGGCCGCCGAGGAGAAGAAGGAGGAGATGGAGGTCGGGGGCGAGGGAACGCTCGAGGTGCTCCCGGACGGCTTCGGCTTCCTGCGCAGCCCCGACTTCAGCTACCTGCCCGGGCCCGACGACATCTACGTCTCGCCGTCGCAGATCCGCCGCTTCAACCTGCGCACCGGCGACACGCTGCGCGGGACCGTGCGCCAGCCGAAGGAGGGCGAGCGCTACTTCGCGCTGCTCAAGGTCGACTCGATCAACGGCGAGCCGCCCGAGGAGAGCCAGGCGAAGGTCCTCTTCGACAACCTCACGCCGCTCTACCCGACGAAGCGGCTCCACCTCGAGCACGACCCGAACGAGATGACGACGCGGGTCGTGGACCTCTTCTCGCCCATCGGCAAGGGGCAGCGCTGCCTCATCGTCTCGCCGCCCCGCGCCGGCAAGACGGTGCTCCTCCAGAACATCGCCCACGCCATCACCGCGAACCACCCCGAGGTCACCCTCATCGTGCTGCTCATCGACGAGCGGCCCGAGGAGGTGACCGACATGGAGCGGACCGTGAAGGGCGAGGTGGTCGCCTCGACCTTCGACGAGCCGGCGACGCGCCACGTCCAGGTCGCGGAGATGGTGATCGAGAAGGCGCGGCGGCTCGTCGAGCACAAGAAGGACGTGGTGATCCTGCTCGACTCGATCACCCGCCTCGCGCGCGCCTACAACTCGACCGTCCCGCCCTCCGGCAAGATCCTCTCCGGCGGCGTGGACTCGAACGCGCTCCACAAGCCGAAGCGCTTCTTCGGCGCGGCCCGCAACATCGAGGAGGGCGGCTCGCTCACCATCATCGGCACGGCGCTCGTCGACACCGGCTCGCGCATGGACGAGGTGATCTTCGAGGAGTTCAAGGGGACCGGGAACTCGGAGATCGTGCTCGACCGCAAGCTCATGGAGAAGCGCATCTTCCCGTGCATGGACATCGGCAAGTCCGGCACCCGCAAGGAGGAGCTGCTCCTCCCGGCGGACTGGCTCTCCAAGATCTACATCCTGCGCCAGACCATCCTGAACGGGCTCGACAACGTCGAGGCGATGAAGTTCATGCTCGACAAGTTCCGGCAGGTGAAGAACCACGACGAGTTCTTCAAGATGATGGTGGCGGGCGGCGGGCGAAGTAGCCTCCGGCCCTTGACCGAAGACCGCCCGATCCGACTAGATCCCGCGGTTCCCATCGAGCGGCCCGGACCACCCCGCGCCTCGCGCGCGGTGCAAGCGGCCGAGAGGACGTCATGAAGGAAGCGATCCACCCCGACTACAAGGCCGCCAAGGTCGTCTGCGACTGCGGCGCGGTCATCGAGACCCGCTCGACGCGCGGCGACTTCCACGTCGAGATCTGCTCGAGCTGCCACCCGTTCTTCACGGGCAAGCAGAAGATCATCGACACCGCGGGCCGGATCGAGAAGTTCAAGACCCGCTACGCCGCCACGCCGGGCGCTGCTCCGGGCGCCAAGCCCGAGGCCAAGGCTGCGCCGTCGCCCGCGTCGAAGAAGGCGGAGGCCCCCAAGGAGAACCGGGCCGCCAAGCGGGCGAAGGCCGGCAAGTCGAAGCCGAAGACGGAAGCGGCGCCCGCAGGCGCCGCCGGCGACGCGAAGCCGGAGTAGCTCGGCCTCTGATGATTCGTCACTTCCCTCGGGGTACGGACCGCGGGAACGCTCTCGAGGGAGCATTCCCCTCCGGGCGCTGGCCGGGGAGGCCCCCTCGGCCGTGCTCGGCGACGGACGAATGCGCGACCGGCGGCGCTGGGTCGAAGGGGCCTTGAAGCGCACGGGCCGGGCACTTCCGTGCGTGCCAACGTCGCGCGCGGGAAGGATTCCGTGCTGGGGTCACGGAACTGGCGCGCGCCGTTGTCACGCAAAGTGCAGGCCCGGCTGAAGTATTGACGACCGTGTCCGTCCGCAGCGCACCGATGGTCGGGGCGGTGCCGACGCCTACGCGCGGCCGAGGGGCCTCCCCTGCTCGCGCGCCCGGACGGACGTGACTGCGTGTTCCGGCGCACCGATGTGGGTCACGCAGGGCCGGCGCCCGACCACGCCGCCGCCATCCGCCGGGGGCGCGCGGCCGGGAGGGCCCACACCGCGCGCAGGCGTCGGAGACGCCCGATGATCGGTGCGCTGCGGACGGCTACGCAACAAAGTACCTTGGCCGCCTCGCACTTTGCGTGACGACGCCGCGCAGCAACCCCGCCGCCGCGCACGATCGACTTCCTCGCGCGACGTCGGCACGCACGGAAGTGCGCGGCATCTGCGTTTCTGCGTCCTTGCGGCAGTACGGCGCCCGGTCGCGCATTCGTCCGTCGCCGAGCACGGGGAGGGCTTTCTCCCGGCCCAGCCCCCGGTGCGGGACCGCGATCTGGCGCAGAGCGCGGCTCGAAAATGTCGTGACGAATCATCAGAGCTCGGCCTCGGCCGGCTAGAAGCCGACCGTCACCGACGCGACCGCACCGCCCGGAAGCGGCGCGACGTCGAGGCGCGCGGTCGTATCCGCGAAGCGCGAGTACCGCTGCGGATCCTCGCCGGCGATCCAGAAGTACGTGGCGGCGACGGCGGCGATCCCGCCCAGGCCGCCGGTCACGTACGACATGGTCTGGCGCGTCTCGATGTCCGACTTGAGCTTGCTCGCCTGATCGCGCAGGTTCGTGCCCCCCTCGGTCTCGACCCCGTTCTGGAGCTTCGCGCGGGCGTAGAGGAACGTCCCCGGAGTGGTCTCGTTTCCGTACAGCGAGTTCGCGCTGACCTGCAGCGCGACCGCCGTGGCGAGCCCGGCCGCCGCGACCCCCGTCGAGATCCATGCGCCGAGGCGGAGCTTCTTCTGGCGCGACTCGTAGTTTCGGACGAAGTCCGGGCTCGGGACGAGCGTGACCGACTCCTCCACGAGCTTGCCCGGCTCGACCTGCACGTCCTTCTGGTACGTCACGAACCCGGCCTTCTCGACGGCGAGCGTGTGCGGGCCCGCCGGCAGGGAGATCGCGCCGCGCATCGGCGTCGTGCCCTTCGTCTGATCGTCGATCTTGACGATCGCGCCCGTCTCGACCGCGGTCACGACCAGGCGGCCGCTGCGTCCCGCCAGGATCTTCGCGACCAGCTTCTGCGCGGCCTTCCCGGTCTTCGTGACGAGCTCCGTCTCCGTGCGCGCCGTCTCGATGACCGATCCTTCCCGCTGCGCCTTCCGCACGTTCGTCAGCGTGAGGTCCACGCTCAGGGTCTCGGGGACTCCGTGGGAAGCCGCGAGCTTCGTCACCTTGCCGGAGACGAGCCAGTCGACTCCGAGCGCGCCGCCGATCTCGGCCATGCAGCCCGCGTCCGCGCAGCCGAGCATCTGCCGCTGCTTCTCGAAGGCGAGCATGTTGCGGATCGCGTCGGCGGTCACGACCTGGAACGTCCCCATCCGGTCCAGCTCGTTCGCGGCGACCCCGCCCGCGGCGCTGGCGAGCTCCTTCGACGCCCCGTTCGCGGCGAAGTCCAGCACGGCGAGCTTCGGCTTCGCCTGCGCCGCTGCGCAGATGGGGAGCACCGCGGCGATCGCGGCGGCGAGGAGGGGAGCGCGCATGTGGCGAATGATAGCGCCCCCGGGGGCAGGCTGGCAAGCGCCGTGCGGCCATTGCGCCCGGGTCGCAGCCCGCGAACCGCTGCCGGTCGGGGGCCGGGTCCTGGACGGCGGGCGGCGGACGCTGTAGCCGCCCCGCAGCGGCGCGTCGTATCCTGGGCTGGCCGTGTCTCCGCTCGTGCTGATCGTCGACGACGAGAGCTCCAACCTCGAGTCGCTCGCGAAGATCTTCGAGCGCGAGGGCTGGCGCGTCGCCCTCGCCAGGAGCGGCCCCGCCGCGCTCGATGCCCTCCGGAGGGAGCGGGCTTCCGTCGTCGTGACCGATCTGATGATGCCCGGGATGAGCGGCGAGGAGCTCCTCCGCGCGGTGAAGACGCTCGCGCCCGAGACCGAGGTCGTCCTCATGACGGCCTATGGCACCGTCGAGACCGCGGTCGCCGCGATGAAGGAGGGCGCGTACGACTTCATCACGAAGCCCGTGAAGCGGCACGCCATCGTGAAGTCGGTCCGGCAGGCGCTCGAGAAGGCCTCGCTCGTGGCCGAGAACCGCGCCCTCAAGGCGCGCCTCGCCGAGCTCGCCCCGGGCGTGGGCGGCCTCGTCGGCGACGCGCCGCCGTTCCGGGCGGTGCTCGAGACGCTGCGCCAGGCGGCGCCGACGTCGGCGACGATCCTGCTCACCGGCGAGAGCGGGACCGGCAAGGAGCTCGCCGCCCGGCTCGTGCACGACCTGTCGCTGCGGGCCGCAGGCCCGTTCGTCCCGATCAACTGCGCGGCCATCCCCGAGGGGCTCCTCGAGTCCGAGCTGTTCGGCCACGAGAAGGGCGCGTTCACCGGCGCGGCGGCGCGCAAGGAGGGACGGTTCGAGCGCGCCCACGGGGGCACCTTGTTCCTCGACGAGGTGGGGGAGATGTCGCCGGCGGTCCAGGTGAAGCTCCTCCGGTTCCTGCAGGACGGCGTGCTCGAGCGCGTGGGAGGCACCGAATCCGTGCGCGTGGACGTGCGCATCGTCGCCGCGACGAACAAGGAGCTCGCGGCCGAGGTGAAGTCGGGCCGATTCCGGGAGGACCTCTTCTACCGGCTCGACGTCGTCTCGGTGCGGCTGCCGCCGTTGCGGGAGCGGCGCGAGGACGTGCTCCCGCTCGCGAGCTTCTTCCTGCGGCGGGTGGCGGAGGGCCTCCCCAAGCGCGTCACCGGCTTCTCGCCAGGCGCCGCCGCCGCCCTCGAGAGCTACGGCTGGCCCGGCAACGTGCGCGAGCTGCAGCATGCGGTCGAGCGGGCGGTCATCCTGTCGCGCAGCGACGTGCTCGAGCTCGGCGATCTGCCGGAGGCGATCCGCGTGGCGGCCGCCGGCGGGGCCGAGATCCCGGCGGGCGGGGCGCCCCTCGTCATCCCGCTCGGAACGCCCATGGAGGAGGTCGAGCGGATGGTGATTCGCCGGACCCTCGAGCAGACGAGGGGTGACAAGAATCTGGCGGCGCAGATTCTCGGCATCGCCGCTCGGACCATCTACAGGAAGCTCGATCGGGACGATGAGGGGCGCCTCATCCCGGACGCCGACCGGGAGGAATGACCCCGCCGCGACCGCGGGCTCGCCTGCCATTCTGGCACCTGCGCTCCACGACGAGCGGGGCGTTTGTCAATTTGGCATCGCGGCGAGGCGAAGCGGCGGTTCCCCGCGCGACGACCGGGGATTCGCTTCTGATTCTCGTGCGTTGACCCTCGTCCCACGGCAGCGCC
Organism: uncultured delta proteobacterium; assembly: GCA_963721145.1. Taxonomy (GTDB): domain Bacteria; phylum Myxococcota; class Myxococcia; order Myxococcales; family Anaeromyxobacteraceae; genus Anaeromyxobacter. The sequence goes on from CAVRIC010000003.1 coordinate 1,521,323, forward strand.
CGTGGCACGTCGGTTGCTCGATCCCGCGCGGGCGGCTCCATGCTCGAACTCTTCTTCCGCAAATACGCCTGGACGGCGAACCTCGTCGTCCTCTTCGCCGCCGCCTGGCTCTCGGCGAAGACGGTCAACACCCTCGTCGGCGTCCTCATCCGGCCGAAGCCCGAACCGAGCGCGGCCGTCGTCGCCGGGCCTCCTCCCCGCCCGACACTGCCGGTGACGCTCGACACGGACGGGCTCTACCGGCTCATCGGACAGCAAGCGCCCCGAGCCGTCGAGGCGTCCGCGCCGGTGGTGCCCGCGTCGCCACAGAACTGCGACGATGCCCGCGCCGCCCCCTCCAAGAGCGACCTCCGGATGCAGCTCATCGCCGGGGTGATCGCGGACCGGTCGCGCTTCTCGCTCGCGACCATCAGCGATCTCGCCACCCGCGAGACCCACGTCCTCGGCGTCGGCGACGAGCTCGGCGCGATCCGGCTCCTCTCGGTCGATCGCGTCCGGGACGATCGCGACGCAACCGGGAACGGGTTCCGCGTCGTGGCGATCGTCTGCAACGGCGGGACGAAGGAGTACCTGGACTTCGAGCCCGGAGCCGCAGGCGTCGAGGCCTCCGCCGGCAACCTCGGCTACGCACCGGTCCCGCCGCGGCCGCCGGGCGCCTCGCCTCCCGGCGCGAAGATCGAGGGCATCCGGCAGGTGGCCGAGGATCGCTACGACATCGCGCGGAGCGTCATCGACACGACGCTCGGCGACCTCAACAAGATCGCGACCCAGGCGCGCATCGTGCCGTCGTTCAAGAACGGCGTCGCGAACGGGTTCAAGCTCTTCTCGATCCAGCCTGGCTCGCTGTACGCGTCCATCGGCATCGAGAACGGCGACGTCATCCAGCGAGTGAACGGGTACGAGATGAACTCCCCCGAGAAGGCGCTCGAGCTGTACCAGAAGCTCAAGGAGTCGGGGCACGTCACCATCGAGCTGGAGCGCGGGGGCCGGGTGGTTCGGAAAGAGTACAACATCAACGGTCCGTGAACGCGGCCCGAAGGTCAAAGAATGAGAACGCTGCTGACATCGCTCGTCCTCGTCCCGGTCCTCGCGTTCGCGCAGGCGCCGCCGCCCGGCTCCAGCGAGCCGCGGGCGCCGCGTCCGTTCCGCCCGCCCGGCGCGGGCGCGCGCCCCGACCTCGCGCAGCAGGCCGCCCCGGCGCCCCCACCCGTCGGTCCCCCGCCCGCCGGCGGCCCGCCCCCGACCGCCGTCCCTCAGCCGCCCGCGCCCGGTGCGCCTCCCACCCCCGCCCCTGGCGCCGCCCGGCCACGCCCGGAGAGCCCCCCCGCGCAGCGGCCCGGGCGCGGCGCCGCCGCAGGAGAGACGCTGAAGCCGCAGGCGAAGTGCGTCCCGCTCCAGGGCCGCTTCATGCTCACCTTCAACAAGGCGGACATCGTCGACGTGCTCGAGCAGGCGAGCCGCTGGACCTGCCGGAACTTCGTCTACACGGACGACATCGCCCGCGGGAAGATCACCCTCCTCTCGAAGACGCCGGTGACCGCCGACGAGGCGTACGCGGCGTTCCTCGTGGCGCTCAACACGAACAACATCGCGGTGTACGCGACCGGCCGGTACTACAAGCTGATCCGGACGGCGGACGCGAAGAAGAACCCGATCCCGCTCTACACCGACGCGGACGCCCGCACGCCGGCGAACGAGCAGCCGATCACGAAGGTGATCCGGCTGTCGTACGTGGACGCCGACCAGATGCGGGGAATCGTCTCGAACTTCGTCTCGCCGCAGGGCGCCGACGTCGTGTCGATCCCCCCCGACATGCTGATCGTCACGGACATCGGCCTGAACATCCGGCGCATCGAGCGGATCCTCGCGGCGGTGGATCGCGCCGGCGCCGGCGATCTCGTGCGAATCGTTCAGGTCCGCTACGCGGCGGCAAAGGACATCGCAGACAAGGTCAACCAGATCTTCCAGGCGCAGCAGGGTCGCACCGGCAGCAGGCGGACGCTGCTCGCTCCGGGCCAGCCCGGCGCACCGGGCCGTCCGCAGCCGGTCCCCGTGCCCTCCCCCGTCACGCCCGGCGCGGCGCCGGGCCCGGGGGTCGAGGTCTCGGTCTCGAAGATCATCCCGGACGAGCGAACGAACAAGCTCATCATCATCGCCGACGAGAAGAGCTTCCAGCGCATCCTCGAGCTGATCGATCAGCTCGACGTCCCCTCGAGCGGGACGGGCGGGATCCACGTGGTCTTCCTCCGCAATGCGAACGCGGAGGAGATGGCACAGACGCTCTCCAACCTCGCGCAGGGGCAGGCGCGGACCCCGTCCCGCACCGGCGCCGGCGCGGCCGTCCCCACGGGAGTGCAGCCCGGAGTGTACACCCCTCCCCGACCGGCGGTCCCGTCGCCGCCCGCCGGCGCCCCGGGCGCCCACGCCGCCGGCGCGGAGACCGCCGAGCTGTTCAGCGGCGAGGTGAAGATCACCGCGGACAAGGCCCAGAACGCGCTCCTCATCCAGGCAAGCGGGGCCGACTTCATCACGGTGCAGCGGCTCATCGAGAAGCTCGACCGGCCGCGGCGCCAGGTCTTCGTCGAGGCCGTGATCCTGGAGGTGAACCTCCGGAACGAGAACCAGTTCGGCGTCGGCGTGCACGCGGCGATCCCGTACACGTACAAGGGGGACGCCGGGATCATCCCGATCGCGTCCGAGCCCGGCGCCGGCCGCCAGGTGTCGTCGCTGAACGTCCTCGCCGCGGCGGGCCTCGGCGGGTTCCTCTCCGGGTTCGCGGGCCCCGTGTCGGCGGAGGCGACGGCGCTCGGCCTGAGCAGCCTCTCGTCGCTCGGGCTCGTGATCCAGGCGCTGCAGTCCTCGTCGGACGTCAACGTGCTCTCGACGCCGCACCTCGTCGCGACGGACAACGAGGAGTCCGAGATCATCGTCGGCCAGAACGTCCCGTTCCAGGCGGGGTACACGCCGGCCGGGCTCCAGAACCTGCTCGGAGGCACGACGACGGGGACGACAACGACCACGGCCCTCGGCAACCTCGGCGGCCTCTCCAGCCTGGTCGCCCCCATCCAGCGGCAGCCCGTCGAGCTGCGGCTCAAGATCAAGCCGCAGATCAACGAGGGCGGGAACGTTCGGCTCCTCATGGACGTCCAGAACGAGGAGATCGCGTCGACGGACGCGACGCTCGGCCCGACCACCTCGAAGCGCAGCGTGAAGACCCAGGTCGTCGCCCACGATCAGAGCACGATCGTGATCGGCGGCCTCATCCAGGAGCGGAACCTTCGAAGCGTGAAGAAGGTCCCGTTCCTCGGCAGCCTGCCCCTGCTCGGGTGGCTGTTCCGGGACACGGTGACCACCAAGTCGAAGACGAACCTGCTCGTCTTCCTCACGCCGTACATCATCCGGGACGAGGCCGACTACCGGCGCATCTACGAGAAGAAGCGCAAGGAGCAGCAGGAGTTCGTCGAGCAGTTCTACGGACGCCAGCCCGCCTACGAGGTCGAGGTCGACTTCACGCGCAAGGCGGGACCGTTCGCGCGGATGCGGGCGGGGGTGATCGAGGAGGCCTCCAAGCTCGACAATGGCGGGCGCGGTGGACCCGGCGAGCGCGTGACGCCCCCCGTCGGCGAGCCGCCGCCGCCCCCGCCCACGGGCGACCGCACCCGACCCCGTGCCCCGCCCGAGGAGGGGCCGCAGGGCGAGGGTACGCCCGTCGATCGCCTCGACGTGCAGCCGGAGGTGCCTGTACCCGGCGAGCCCGCGCCCGGTGTGCCGCCGGCCGCGCCGCCGGGAGAGCCGCAAGCACCACCGGCCACGCCGGGAGAGCCGCAGGGAGCGCCGGCGCCCGGCGAGCCCGCGCCGCGCCCGGGGGAATGAGCCCGAGCCGGCGGTCCGTTCCACAGGATCCAACCATGCACGACGAAGCCCGCACCGAGATCGTCCCGCTCGCTCCGTCCGAGCCACGCGAGCGCACCACCCTCGTCACCAACGCGCCCGCGTTCCTGTGCGGCCGCCCTCTCGGCGAGATCCTCGGCGAGACGGTGAAGCTCCCCGCCGAGCGGGTGCAGGAGGCGCTCGCGCTCCAGCGCGGCGAGCAGGCGGGAACCCGCCTCGGCGAGATCCTGGTCCGGCTGAAGGCGGTCTCGGAGGAGGACGTGCTCCGCGCGCTGGCGATCCAGCTGGACCTCCCGTACCTCGACCGCATCGAGCCCGACTCCGTCCCGGGGGACCTCGCCGCCAAGATCCCCATCCACTTCGCGAAGCAGGCCCGGGTGCTGCCCCTCGGGAGCTCCGGGGACGCCGTGCGCATCGCGGTGGCGGACCCCCTCGACACCGCCACGCAGGACTCGGTCTCGATGCTCCTCGGCGCGCCGGTCACACCGGAGGTCGCGCCGGCGGCGGTGGTGGTCGACGCCATCAACGCGGTCTACGATCGCGCGGCGGACGAGCACCAGAAGCTGATGGAGGATCTCGAGACGGGCGACCTCGAGTCGGTCGCGCACGAGCTCGAGGAGCCCACCGACCTGCTCGACGCAGACGACGAGGCGCCCATCATCCGGCTCGTCAACTCGCTCATGTTCCGCGCCGTGAAGGAGCGGGCGAGCGACATCCACATCAACCCCGAGGAGAAGGACATCTCGGTGCGCTACCGCATCGACGGCGTGCTGCGCGACGTGATCCGCCCGCCGAAGCGGTTCCAGGCCTCCATCTCGAGCCGCATCAAGATCATGGGCGGCCTCAACATCGCCGAGAAGCGGCTCCCGCAGGACGGCCGCATCCGCATCAAGATCGCCGGCAAGGACGTGGACATCCGCCTCTCGACCGTGCCGACCGCGTACGGCGAGCGGATCGTGATGCGCCTCCTCGACAAGTCCAACGTCATCCTCGACCTCGGGCAGCTCGGGTTCGAGGAGTGGCAGCTCAAGGTGATGGACGGCCTCATCACGCGGTCGCACGGCATCGTGCTCGTGACGGGCCCGACCGGCTCCGGCAAGACGACGACGCTGTACGGCGCCCTCGCGAAGATCAACTCGCCGGACCTCAACATCCTCACGATCGAGGACCCGGTCGAGATCCCGCTGCGCGGCATCGGCCAGGTGCAGGTGAACCCGAAGATCGACCTCACCTTCTCGAACGGGCTGCGCTCGTTCCTGCGGCAGGACCCGGACGTCATCATGGTCGGCGAGATCCGCGACCTCGAGACCGCCGAGATCGCGATCCAGGCATCGCTCACCGGGCACCTCGTCCTCTCGACGGTCCACACGAACGACGCCGCGGGCGCGATCACGCGCCTCGTCGACATGGGCGTGCAGCCGTTCCTCGTCGCGTCCTCGCTCGTGGGCGTGCTCGCGCAGCGCCTCGTGCGCGTGCTCTGTCCCGAGTGCAAGAAGCCCTACGTGCCGACGAAGGAGGAGCGCGAGCAGGGCGGGCTCACCGACGAGATCTGGCAGCAGGCGGGGAATCCGAGCGCGATCTTCCGCGCCCACGGGTGCCCGGCGTGCCAGGGGACCGGATACCAGGGCCGGACCGGAATCTACGAGCTCATGCTGATCGACGACGACATCCGGCAGCTCATCCTCAAGTCGGTGGACTCCTCCACCATCAAGAGGGCAGCGGTCGCGCACGGGATGCTCACGCTGATGCAGCACGGCGCCTACAAGGTCGCGCGCGGCATCACCACCGCGGCCGAGGTCCTCTCCGTCACCGCCGAGGACCGTCACTAGTGCTCCGACCGAGGCCGCACTGAGCCATGCCCGTCTTCGAGTACAAGGCGCTCAACACCGCCGGCAAGGCGGTGCAGGGGCTGCGCGAGGCCGACTCCGCGAAGAGCCTGCGCGCGACGCTCCGGCGCGACGGGGTCTTCCTGACCGAGGTCGTCGGCCAGAAGCAGGCCGACGCGCAGGCCGCGCGCGAGGTCAACGTCCGCCGCTGGGTGCTCGGCCGGATCTCGGCCGAAGATCTCGCCATCGCCACCCGGCAGCTCGCGGTGCTGGTCCACGCGGGCATCCCGCTCGTCGAGGCGCTCACCGCGCTCGTCGAGCAGGTCGACAAGGAGAAGCTGAAGCGGGTGCTGGGCGACGTGAAGCAGCGGGTGAACGAGGGCGCCTCGCTCGGCGACGCGCTCGGCGCGCACCCGCGCGTGTTCGGCGAGCTGTACGTCAACATGATCCGGGCCGGCGAGCACTCCGGCGCGCTCGAGATCGTGCTCGTCCGGCTGGCGGACTTCACCGAGACCCAGGCGCGGCTCCGCTCGAAGATCCTCGGGACCATGGCGTACCCCGCGGCGATGATGGTCATCGGCTCGCTCGTCCTCGGGATCCTCTTCACCGTCGTCATCCCGCGCCTCACGAAGATCTTCCAGGACACGAAGGCGACCCTCCCCTGGATGACGCGCGCCCTCATCGGCTTCACCTCGATCGTGACGCAGTGGTGGTGGGCCCTCCTCCTGCTCGCGGTCGCGGCGGTCTGGGGCTTCCTGCGCTGGCGCGCGACCCCCGCAGGCCGCGCGCGCTGGCACCGGTTCGTCCTCACCGTGCCGGTGTTCGGGCGCCTCGCCCGCATCATCGCGATCGGGCGCTTCGCCCGCACGCTCTCGACGCTCCTCAAGAGCGGCGTCCCGCTCCTCGTCTCGATGGACATCGTGAAGAACGTCGTCGGCAACGTGCGGCTCGCGGAGGTCATCGAGCAGGCCCGCGACGCCATCCGCGAGGGCGAGTCGATCGCCGCTCCGCTGAAGCGCTCGGGCGAGTTCCCGCCCCTCGTCCACCACATGGTCGCGATCGGCGAGCGCTCGGGCGCGCTCGAGGAGATGCTCGCGAACGTGGCGAGCGCCTACGAGGCGCAGGTCGAGACCACCGTCACCGCCCTCACGTCCCTGCTCGAGCCCATCATGATCGTCGCGATGGGCGGCGTGGTCGCGTTCATCGTCTTCTCCGTCCTCATGCCGATTCTCCAGCTGAACACCCTCGCAGGAGGCTAGCCGTGAAAACCGCGACCCCCCGCGCCATCGCGCGCGGCATGACGCTCATCGAGATCCTGGTGGTGCTCGTCATCCTGAGCTTGATCGCGACGGCCGTCGCGGTGAACGTGGTCGGGCGCGCGTCGCAGGCGCGCGTGGACCGCGCGAAGACGGACGTGCAGCGGATCTCGAACGACGGCATCGAGGCGTTCAAGGTGATGCGCGGCCGCTACCCGAGCACCGAGGAGGGGCTGAGGCTCCTCATCGACGAGAAGTTCCTGAAGTCCAACTCGGCGGACGGGAAGCTCAAGGACCCGTGGGACCGCGACTACGTGTACCTGCAGCCCGGCCAGGCGCATCCGGACTCGTTCGACGTGAAGTCCTACGGCGCCGACGGCCAGCCCGGCGGCGAGGGCGAGAACGCCGACATCGTCAACTACTAGCGGACGGAGCGGGAGCGAGATCCTGTTGAGCGCGCGCCGGAGCCATCAGATCACGCGAGGGTTCACCCTCATCGAGCTGCTGGTCGTGGTCGGCGTCATCGCCCTGCTCGCCGGCCTGGCCGCGCCTGCCCTCGGCAGCCTGACCGGGGCGAACGCCCGGAAGGCCGCGGGCGAGGTGGCCGGCGCGATGCGCTACATGTTCGACACCGCCGCGCTCCGTCACCAGACCTGCCGGATCGCGCTCGACCTGGACGCGCGCGCGTGGTGGGCCGAGTGCGCGCCCGGGGCGGCGGGCATCGCGCGCGACGCCCGGCAGCAGGAGAGCGACGAGGATCTCGCCCGCCGGTTCCCGGACGAGCGCGACGAGGCCGCGCGGCGGCTGCTCGCGCGCACGAAGTTCGGCGCGTTCAGCGACCGCCTCGTCCAGAAGCGCGAGCTGCCGGGCCGCACCGGGTTCGGCACCGTCCGCGTCGAGGGGCGGGACGGCGCGAAGGAGGGGACCGCGTACGTCTACTTCTTCGCGGCGGGGCAGGCGCAGCGCGCCTTCGTCCCGGTGGTGGACGGGAGCAACATCTACACGATCGTGGTCGAGCCGTTCACGGGGCGCGCGCGGGTCGTCGCCGGCAACGTGGAGGTGCGCGAGTGACCGGGCCGGATTCGAGCGCTGACCCCCGTGCGCCCGCGAGGGTTCACGCTGCTCGAGGTGATGGTCGCGCTCGCCATCCTGGCGGCGTCGCTCGTCGCCATCTCGGAGGTGGTCGGCGGCGCGCTCCGGAACCACGTGCGCGCCCAGCAGCTCGACATGGCCACGCTCCTCGCCCGCGGGAAGATGGTCGAGGTGCAGGCCGCGTACGAGCGGAAGGGGTTCCGCGACTTCGACGACAGCGAGGACGGCACGTTCGAGGCGGAGGGTCACCCGGAGATCCGCTGGAAGCTGGAGGTGCACCGTCCGACCGTGGACCTCGGGCCGAAGGCCGTCTTCGCCGCGCTGACCGGGGGGAAGACGCTCGAGGAGCTCTTGCCCCCGCCCGACCAGGCGCCGCAGCTCGCGCCGTTCCAGGCGAGCATGAACGCGATGATCCAGCCGATCCTCACCCAGATCGGCGAGCAGCTGAAGTCGAGCGTCCGTGAGGTGCGGCTCACCGTCTCGTGGCAGGACGGGCGGACGGTGGAGTCGTTCGACGTCGTCACCCACCTCGTCGTCATCACCCCCGAGGAGCGCTGAGGTGCGGGCCCGCGGCTTCACCCTCGTCGAGGTCCTCATCGCGATGGGGATCACCGCGGCCATGGGAATCATGACCATCGGCGCGATCCGGCAGGTGGACCGCGCCGCAGAGGTGGCGCGGGGCCAGAACGAGCGGTACGCCGCCGCGCGCCTCGCGCTCTCGCGCCTCTCCCGCGAGATCTCGATGGCGTTCCTGTCCGACAACTTCGACGCGAAGCGGTTCCGGGATCGGCCCACGCTGCTCGTCGGCCGCGAGGACGAGCTCTTGTTCACGACGATGGCGCACGTCCGCCTGTATCGCGACGCGAAGGAGTCCGACCAGGCGGTGGTCGAGTACGTGCTCGACGCGGATCCCGACCACCCCGGGGAGAAGGCGCTCTTCCGCCGCGAGAAGCCGCGCCTCGACGACGAGCCCGACCGCGGCGGCCGGAGGGACCTCGTCGCAGACCGCGTGACGTCGCTGCGCATCCAGTACTGGGACGCGAAGCGCAAGGACTGGGTGCGGGAGTGGACCACGCGCACGGTCGAGCACCAGAACGAGCTGCCGCCGCGCGTCCGCATCGAGCTCGAGGTGAAGCTCGCGGACGGACGGGTGGAGCGGTTCGTCACCGAGGCGCGGATCGAGCTCCGAACCCCGCTGAGGGCGTCATGAGACCGCGCGCGCGATCCGAGCGCGGCGCGGCGCTCCTCGTCACGATCGTGTCGATCGCGGTGCTCACCGCGCTCGCGGTGGACCTCGCCTACGAGAGCCGGGTGTCGCTGCAGATCGCGGCGAACGCCCGCGACGAGCTCCGCGCCTCGTACCTCGCCCGCAGCGGCGTCGCGCTCTCGCGGCTGGTCCTCTCTTTCCAGCAGAAGGTGGACGGCCTCACTTCCCAGGTCGGGGGCGCGGGCGGGGGCGTCCAGATCCCGCGCATCAACATCTGGCGCCTGATGCCGGTCGGCTCCGAGCTCGTGGGCGGCCTCTTCCCCGGGAGCCCACCGCTCGCGGGCGAGGTGCCGGCCGGAGGCGGGACGACCCCCTCGGTAGGCTTCGACGCGGTCATCGACGACGAGGCGCGCAAGGTGAACGCGCAGCTCGACGCGCAGCCAACGACCGGCGGCCTGGCCGCGGTCGTGCAGTCCCTGTATCAGCTCACCTGTGATCCGCGCTGGGACGCGCTCTTCGAGCGGGAGGATGCGCGAGGCGTGCGAACGACGCGCGAGGAGCTCCTCGTGCGGCTGAAGGACTGGGTCGACCTCGACGAGCGGTCCTCGGCGCTCCTCGCGAGCTTCGGCGCCGCGAGCTGCACGATGGTCCCCGAGCCGAAGCCGTTCGAGGACGCGTTCGGGGACGAGAACCAGCCGTACGACCGGGGCGACGACCGGTACCGGGTGAAGAACGCGCGGATGGACTCGCTCGACGAGCTGTACCAGATCGCCGGGGTGGGGGACGCGTTCATGGCGGCGTTCGGCGATGCGCTGACGGTGTACCTGCCGCGCGACGCGAAGCGGAACCCGAACGACCTCGACCGGCAGGTGCTCGTGGCCAACGCCAGGCAGATCGCGGCTGTGCAGCACGACCCCACGCTCGACGACACCGCTTTCGCGGACCGGCTCCTGAAGGCCATGCTCGAACAGACGCACATGGGAACCGTGTGGCTCTCCACGCAAGACTTCGCAAGGATCGTCCAGGGCTCGGGCGTGCCCGTGAACGCGACCAAGCTGCCGCCGAACAAGGACAGCTCGTTCACAGATCAGCCTTCCACGACCTTCCAGATCCGGTCGACCGGCAGGGCCGGAGACGTGACCACGAGGATCCAGGCGGTGGTGTGGCTAACGGCGCTGCCGAACGAGGCGGTCGCCGCGCCCGGGAAGCTCGTCCACTGGCGAGAGGAGTGAGTGATGGCGCAGCGAATCCTCGGCCTCGATCTCGGAGCGAGCGCGGTGAAGGCGGTGCTCCTCGAGAGCACGTTCCGGGGCTACGCCGTCCTCGACCACGCCCACGTCCCCGTTCCAGAGGGGTCGTCCGGCCGTGAAGCCGGCGCGGTGCGCGCGCTCGTCGAGTCGCGCGGGTGGAGCTTCGAGCTGGCGGTGGTCGCGTTCCCGGGCGCGGGCGTCTCGACGAGCGTGGTCACGCTTCCGTTCGTGGATCCACGGCGGATCGAGCAGACGGTCGGGTTCGAGGTCGAGGGGCAGATCCCGTTCGATCTGGCGGACGTCGCGTGGGACTGGCAGCCGCTCGGAGCGCGCGACGGGAAGACCGACCTCCTCGTCGCCGTCGCGCGCAAGGACGAGCTCGCCGCGCTGCTGACCGCCCTCGCCGACGCCGGCATCGATCCGCGCGCAGTCTTGCCGCCGGGAACCGCGTACGCGGCGCTCGCGGCCGCGGGCGCCCTGGCCGGCCCCGCCGCCGCGGAGGAAACGGCGCCGGACGTGCCGCCCGCCGACGCGGTGGTGGACATCGGGCACGAGCGCACGAGCGTCGCGGTCATCGCGGCGGGCGCGTGCGAGGCGGCGCGCACGTTCCCTTTCGGGACCGCCCACCTCGCGCGGGCCCTTGCCCGCGAGCTCGCGATCTCCGAGGCGGACGGGGCCGCGCTCCTCGCCGCGGAGGCGGGGGGACCGCCGCTCGGGCCGGCGCTCGCCGAGAAGGCGCGCGACCCCCGCGCTGCGGACGCGCTCAGGCACGCGCTCGTGCCGCTCGTGCGCGAGCTGCGGGCCACGCTGCGCGCGTGGCGCGCGCGGGCCGGGCCGCGTCCGCTCGCGCGGCTCCTCGTCGCCGGCCAGATGGCGAGCCTCCCCGGCCTGACCGACGTGCTCGCGCCGGAGGTGGAGGGCACGGTCGCGCCGCTCGCGCTCACGGGGCCTGCCGCCGAGAAGATCCCCGCCTCGGAGGCGCCCGCCCTCGCCCTCGCCCTCGCCCTCGCCCTGCGCGGCCACCTCGGCGCGCGCGCCGGCCGGCTGAACCTGCGCCGCGGCGACCTCGCCTTCACCCGCGACTTCGAGCACGTGAAGGGCAAGGTCGCCCGGCTCGGGCTGTACGCCGGCCTGATCGTCCTCCTCGCCATCGTGTCCGCCGGCGTGAAGGCGTTCGCGCTGTCGCGCCAGGAGGCGGCGCTCGATCGCGCGCTCTGCGACGCGGAGACGAAGATCATCGGCCGCTGCTACCCGAGCTTCGAGGAGGCGCAGGCGGTGCTTCGCGGACGCGGCACCCCGGGCGCCTCCCTCGCCCGCGTCTCGGGGGTGGAGCTGCTCGCGGAGCTCTCCGAGAAGGTGCCCACCGGCGTGCCGGTCCGGTTCGATCGGATCGAGATCACGAAGGACAAGCTCCACCTCCAGGGGACGACGGACGCCGCCGAGAACGTCGACAAGATCGCGGCTTCGCTCAAGGCGTCCCGCTGCTTCGGGGACGCCCGCTCCGGGGGCGCACGGCGCCGCGCGAGCGACAACAAGTTCGAGTTCTCGATCGACGCCTCGCTGACCTGCCTCGAGACGGGTCGCGAGGCGCCGGGGGAGAGGGGCTGATGGAGACCTGGAAGCGGCTGCGGGCCGACGCCGAGGCCTGGGTGGCGAAGCTCTCGCCGCGGGAGCGGCTCATGGTCACCGCGACGGCGTTCGCGGTGGCGCTCTTCTTCGTCTGGATCGTGTCGAGCGCCATCGGGAGCACGATCACCGCCCGCGAGGCCCGGATCGAGCAGAAGACGAAGGTGCTCTCGCAGGTCGGCAAGCTCGCCGACGGGTACCGGCGGCGCGAGGCGGAGCGGAAGGCCATCGAGTCGCGGCTCCGCGGCTCGCCCGTCGCCCTCATGAGCCACATCTCGCAGACGGGCGCCTCGCTCGGCATCGCCGTCAACGATCTCCGGCCGAGCACCGCGCCGGCCGAGACCGAGGGGCTCCGGGAGGAGTCGGTGGAGGTGAACCTCGCCCGGATCGAGCTGACCCGCCTCGCCGCGCTGATCCAGTCGCTCGAGCGGGGCGCCGGGGTCGTCAAGGTGCGACGCATCCGCGTGACCACCCGGAGCGACGACCCGGCCCTCGTGGACGCGACGCTGCTCGTCGCCACCTATCAGATCAAGTCATGACCCGGGTGACCGCATGAACCTGAACTGGACCCGCTGGCGGCCGCGCCTCGCGTACGGCGCGTTCGCGCTGGTCGCCTTCGCGCTCTCGCTCCGCTGGACCTTCCCCGGCGAGGCGATGAAGGAGCGGCTCATCATGGAGGCGGGCCAGCGCGGCTGGCAGATCGACGCCGAGCGCGTCTCGGCGGGCGGGCTCTTCGGCGTCCGCGCCCGCGGCGTGACGCTCGAGACCGCCTCCGGGCTCGCCATCCCGATCGAGGAGCTCACCGCCTCGCTGCGCCTCCTTCCGCTCCTCATCGGACGGCGCAGCGTGCTGTTCGACGCCGCCCTGTACGACGGGCACGTCCAGGGGACCGCCGATCTCTCGGGCGACTCCCGGCGCGTCGTGCTCGAGCTCCACCAGGTCGATCTCGCCCGCGCGCTGCCGCTCCGGAAGGCGTCCGGGATGGACGTCCTCGGAAAGATCTCCGGCAGCGCGGACCTCATGGTCCCCGCCGCGCCGGACCAGCGCCCCACGGGCCGGGTCGATCTCGTGGTGAAGGAGGCCGGAATCGCCGGAGGCCAGTTCCCGGTCCCCGGGATGACCTCGGGGCTCGCGCTGCCGCGCATCGCGCTCGGCCAGCTCGTCGCTGCGGTGAAGCTCGCCGACGGCCGGGCGACCTTCGAGAAGCTCGAGGCGAGCGGCGGCGACGCGGAGGTGCGGACCGAGGGGCTCTACTTCCTCGTCCAGCAGCGGATGGAGTTCTCGCCCATCTTCGGCAAGGCGAAGGTGAAGGTCCAGGACGCATTCTGGAGCAAGAGCGGGACCCAGGGCTTCAGGGGGCTCGCGGACGCGGCCCTCGCGTCGGCGAAGGGCAGCGACGGGTCGTGGAACTTCTCCGTGACCGGCTCGGTCGGGCACCCGCGGATGCAGCCCGCGGCCCAGGGACGCTGAGCGCCACCTCGACGTGGTCGTGGACTTGGTCGTGGACGTGGACCAGATCCTAGACCTAGACCCAATGCCGATCAGATAGCAGCCAAGTGATCGCCCGGCCTCGCGTTTTCGGCGAGGCCGGGCGAAGTCTTGCAGGCTCGATCGAGGAGATCATGATGCGGCGATCGCAAGGAGCGATCGCATGCGCCTGGCCTCGTCTCTCGCTTCCACCGCAGCAGTTCCCCGCCCCGAGAAGTTTGGTGCGGTCGCCAAGCACCTCCCCCACGAGTGGATCGAGCAGGCGCTGCAGGCGACCGGCACCGCCACCGTCAGGAAGCGGCGGCTTCCCGCCGAGCAGGTGGTGTGGCTCGTCCTCGGGATGGCGCTCTTCCGCGACCGCTCCATCGTGGAGATCGTCGACAAACTGGACCTGGCGCTGCCCGGCGCCGGCGACGCTCCGATCGCGCCGAGCGCTGTCCCCCAAGCTCGCGAGCGGCTCGGGGAGGAGCCGATGGCGTGGCTCTTCGGGCACTCCGCACAGCACTGGGCACATGCGAGTGCCGATCGTCACCGCTGGCGGGGGCTGGCGTTGTACGCCGTGGACGGCACGGCGCTGCGCGTCCCCGATTCCGCCGAGAACCGCGCGCACTTCGGCAGCGCGAAAGGGCGCACGCAGAGCGGCTACCCGATGACGCGGGCCGTGGCTCTCATGGCGGTGCGGTCGCATCTACTCGCCGCGGCCCGCTTCGGTCCCTACACGCGCGGCGAGCACAGCTACGCCAACGAGCTGTGGTCCGAGGTCCCGGACCGCTCGCTCACGATCGTCGACCGGGCCTTCCTCGTCGCGGGCGTGCTCATCCCTCTGTCCCGCGCCGGCCAGGAGCGGCATTGGCTCACCCGGGCGAAGAAGAACACGAGCTGGCGCGTGGTGAAGCGCCTCGGGCCGAAGGACGAACTGGTCGAGCTCGAGGTCTCGCACCAGGCACGGGAGAAAGACCCGACGCTTCCGAAGGTCTTCCTCGCCCGGGCGATTGGCTACCAGCGCAAGGGCTTCCCGCCGCAGACGCTGCTCACGTCGCTCCTTGATGCCGACCGCTACCCTGCCGCGGAGATCGCCGGCCTCTACCACGAGAGATGGGAGATCGAGCTCGGGTACGACGAGATCAAGACCGAGGTGCTCGAGCGCGAGGAATCCATCCGCAGCAAGAGCCCCACCGCGGTGGCGCAGGAGATCTGGGGCATCCTGCTCGCTTACAACCTCGTCCGCCTCGAAATGGAGCGCGTCGCCGACGAGGCCGGCGTCGAGCCGACCCGCATCAGCTTCATCACGGCCCTCCACCTCGTCTGCGACGAGTGGCTCTGGTGCGCCATCGCCTCGCCCGGGGCCATCCCCAAGCACCTTCGCAATCTCCGCGCGAAGCTTGCCCGCCTCATCCTCCCGCCGCGCCGCGCGCAATCGTATCCGCGCGCAGTGAAAGTGAAGATGAGCAGCTACCC
Organism: uncultured delta proteobacterium; assembly: GCA_963721145.1. Taxonomy (GTDB): domain Bacteria; phylum Myxococcota; class Myxococcia; order Myxococcales; family Anaeromyxobacteraceae; genus Anaeromyxobacter. Next base: position 1,536,417 of record CAVRIC010000003.1, read on the forward strand.
CCGCAACCGCCCGAAGGCCCGCGGGAAGGCTGCTAAGTGACTGGCATTGGACCTAGACCTAGACTTGGTCCTGGACTTGGACCGGGCTGGACCGCTGCCGTCGACGTCTAGGTCGAAGTCGAGGTCACGTCCACGTCCACGTCCACGTTTCGTGGAGCCCGGACCTCACACCTTGAACCGGCCCACGCGCTCCGCGAGCTCCCGGGCGCGCGCCGCGAGGCGATCGGCGACGCCCGAGAGCCCGTCCACGGCGTTCTCGTGCGCGCCCGCGCTCCGCGAGAGGTCCTGGAGCGCGTCGCGCACGCGCCGCGCGCCCGTCCCGTGGTTCTCCACCGCCCGCCCGATCTCCGCGATCATCCGCTCGAGCGGTCCCAGGCTCTCGATCTGCCGCTTCCCGACGCTGGACTGCTCCACGAGGGCGCGCGCGACCTGACCCGCCATGGTGCCCGCGCTGCGCGCGACCGAGTTGACCGCGGCGGCGCTGTGTCCCACGAGCTGCACCGCGCCCGACACGGCACGGGTGCCCTCCGCGACGGACTCGACGAGGCGTGCGACCTCGCCGGAGGACTGCGCGTGCGCGTCGACCGCCATCCGGATCGCCACGGCGGTGTCGCGAGCGTGCACGGTCGAGCGCTGGATCCGGGAGAGCGCGTCCAGGGAGTTGCGTGCGAGCTGCACGCCCTCGGCGGCGAGCGCGTCGCCGCGGTCGATGAGCGCCGCGGTCCCCTGCACGTCCTCGCGGACGGAGTGGACGATGTCGCCGATCGACTTGGTCGAGCGGGCGATCTGGGCGGCGAGCTCCCGGATCTGGTCCGCCACGACGCCGAACGGCTTTCCGTGCTCCCCTGCCTGCGCCGCGATGATCGACGCGTTCAGGGACAGGAGGTTCGTCCGCCCCGCCACCTCCGAGATGAAGTCCACGACCTGGTCGATGTCGTCCGAGCGCCGGCCGAGCGCGGCCACCCGCCGGTGCGCGTCGGCGACGGCGCCGCGCAGGCTCTCGATCCCGTGCACCGTCTCCTCGACCACGCCGCCGGCGCGCTCGGTCATCTCCGCGAGGAGCGCGGCCGTCGTCTCGCTCTCGCTCGCTGCGCGCTCGAGCGTCGCGACAGACGCCTTGACCGCCGAGAGCGTCCCGCCCGCGTGCCCGGCGAGCGACTCGAGGTGGCCGAGCCGCGCCTCCGCGTGCGTCCCCGAGGAGGCGAGGTGGTCCACGTCCGCGATCGCCGCCTCCATGGCGCGCTCCAGCTCGGACCCCTTCGCGGCGAGCCCCTCGAAGGCAGAGGCCATGTCGCCCACGGCCTGGCTGGTCTCCGCGATGTAGCCCGAGAGCCCACCGACGCCGCGCGACACGAGCAGCACCGCGCTCGCCATCCCGTCGACGGCCGCCTCCACCGCCAGCACGCTGCCGTGCTCGTCCTTCGCACCGGCGCGCACCCGCTCGCCGATCGCCGCTGCGTCGCGCGCTCCGGCGGAGACGCCCTCGCTCGCCGCGTGGACCTCGACGACGAGCGCCTGGACCCCCTGCGCCATCCGCCGGAAGTCCGCCGCGAGCTGCCCGATCTCGTCGTGCGACACCGACGGCGGGCTCGCCGTGAGATCGCCCGACGCGATCCGGCCGGCGGCCCGGCCGAGCGTTCGAAACGGGACCGTGATCGCCCGCGCCGCGACCCAGGCGAGGACGGCGCCCGCGGCGTACCCGAGGAGCGCCAGCGAGGCGAGCGCCCTCCAGAAGCGGCGGCGGCCCTCGAGGAGCGGCTCCTCCGCGAGGTACGACGCGACGACGCGCCCGCCGCTGGCGCGGGCCGTGACGAGCCATCCGTCCTCGAGCTGGACGGTTCCGATCGGTGCGCCGCGTGCGCGGTCGAACGGGACGTCCCCGGTCCCGAGCCGCGCCACGACGTTCCCCGTCGGACCGAGGAGCGCCGAGGGCGAGCGGGTGGCGAGGAACGCGCGCTCCGTCAGCTCCCGATCGTCCCGGGCGCCGCTCGTCGCGACGGCGCTCTCCTGGGCCCGCGCCGCTCCGGCGACGTACTCGCGGTCGACGTCGGCGCGGTAGCGCACGTACCCGGTGGACGCGAACAGCAGGACCGCGATCGTGTCGAGGCCGAGCCCGACCACCAGGATCTTCGCCCGCACGGTGCCCCGCCCGGCGAGATCGCCCCCGGACTCGAGCGCCTCGACGACGCGCGCCGACGCCGAGGCGGCGATCGCGTACGCGAGCATCGCGCCGAGCAGCGCGCACGCGAGCGCGACCGCGGCGGCGGCGAGCGCGAGATCGCTCGCGAGGCCGCCGCGAGCGAGCGACAGCACGATCGCGCCGACCGCCGCGCCGGAGCTGGCGGCGACGAGCACCGCGGCCCGGACCGGGAGGTGGCGCCCGGCGTGGGCGGCGGCGGTCGCGGTGGCGGCGTCGAGCGTGCGGGCGGAGCGGGCGTCCACCGCGCGCCGGAGCGGCCGCGCGAGGGAGGAGAGCACCGCCGAGACGACGATCGCCTCGACCACGAGCGCCGCGCGCGCCACGTCCCCGAGCAGCGCACGCTGCGCGTCGCCGAGCGGGAAGGCGTCCCCGACCACGTACCAGGCCAGGGCCGTGCTCCCGAGCGAGGCCGCCAGCACGTTCCCGAGGAGCCTTCCGAAGAAGCGCATGGGCCCCGAAGTGTATCGCTTCCGCCCTCCAGACGGGGGAACGGTGTGGCATGACATCGGTTGTCACGCAACGCCGTGATCTGCATGGGGAAATCGGGCTCGACCGGGGACAGCGGGCTCGAGCGACCGTTAGAAACCCCTCTCTGATCAAGGGCTTCCCTTGAAAAGGCCCATGGGGTCGTGATATCGGGTCCGCCATGCGCATCCGGCGGCTCGACATCGTCGGCTTCAAGTCCTTCATGGACAGGACGGTCGTCGCGTTCGATGACGGCGTGACCGGGGTCGTCGGGCCGAACGGCTGCGGCAAGTCCAACGTGGCGGACGCCATCCGATGGGTCCTCGGCGAGCAGTCCGCGCGGCAGCTCCGCGGCCGCTCGATGGAGGACATCATCTTCAACGGCTCGGAGTCGAAGCCGCCGCTGTCGATGGCCGAGGTGATCCTCACGTTCGAGAACGATCGGCCGAGCGAGCTGCCGATCCAGTTCCAGGGATACTCCGAGATCACGGTCGGCCGGCGTCTCTTCCGGACCGGCGAGTCGGAGTACCTCGTGAACGGCGTGCAGGCCCGCCTGCTCGACGTCAACGACATCTTCTTCGGGTCCGGCGTCGGTCGGACCGCCTACTCGATCATCGAGCAGGGACGCATCGGCCAGATCGTCTCCGCCCGTCCCGAGGACCGGCGGGCGATCATCGAGGAGGCCGCCGGCATCACGAAGTACAAGCGGCGGCGCGAGGCGGCCGAGCGGAAGATGGAGGCGACGCAGCAGAACCTGATGCGCGTCGCGGACATCGTGCAGGAGCTCGGCAAGCAGCTCGAGGGGCTGAACCGACAGGCGCGGAAGGCCGAGAAGTACAAGGCGCTGAAGGCGCAGATCCGGGAGCTGGAGCTTCGGGCCGCCGCCGCACGGTACCTCGAGATCACCGCGACCCGCCGCGCCGCCGAGGAGCGGCAGACCCTGCTGCGGGCGGAGGACGCGGAGCTGGTGGCGAGGGTGGCGGAGCTCGACGGCTCGCTCGATCAGGATCGCGCCCGCCTCGGCGAGGGCGAGGCCCGCCTCGCCGAGCTCTCCGCGCGCGAGCACGAGCTCGAGAGCGCGCTGCGGGTGTCGGAGGTGTCGCAGGACGCCGCCGCGCGCGAGCTCGAGCAGATCGGCGAGCGGACGCGCGCGCAGGCCACCGAGGTCGAGGCGCTCAAGGACCAGGCCGAGGCGCTCCTGCGCGAGCGCGAGGCCCTGCTCCAGCAGCGCGACGAGCTCCAGTCGCTCGTCGCCACCGACGAGGGTCGCCTCGCCGAGGCCGAGGTCGCGCTCCGGGAGGCGGGCCGCGAGCAGGGCGCGTTCCAGGCGGACGCCGACCGGGCGCGGGCGGCGGCCGCGACGGCGCTGTCCGAGGCCTCGTCCCACACCGGTCAGCTCGCCCACGTCGATCGCCAGCGGCAGGACGTCCGCGCGCGCCTGCAGCGGAACCGCGCCGAGGCCGAGGAGCTCGCCGGCCGCGCCGCCCACCTCGACGGCGCCCGCTCCCGCAACGTCGAGAAGCTCGGACAAACGCGCCAGCTGAAGCTGCGCCTCGACGAGCAGCGTGGGGCGCAGGAGGATCTCCTCGACCGGACGCGCGCCGAGTTCATCCAGAACGAGGCCAAGCTCATCACCCTGCGTGAGGAGCTCGCGGACAAGCGCTCGCGGCTCGCCTCGCTCCTCGAGATCGTGCGCAACTACGAGGGGTACGGGCGCGGCGTGCGAAGCCTCATGACGCGCGCCCGCCAGGGGGACGCGCAGGACCGCGGCGTCTTCGGGCTCGTGGCGGACGTCGTCTCGACGCCGGCGGAGTACGAGACCGCGATCGAGGCGGTGCTCGGGGAGCGCCTCCAGTACGTGATCGTGGAGAGCCACTCGCAGGGCGTCGAGGCGATCGACTACCTCAAGACCGCCGCCGAGGGGCGCGCCTCGCTCATCCCGCTCGCCCGACTTCGCGGCGGCGACGAGACCACGCCCGCCGAGGCCCCGGGCGACCACCCCGGCGTCGTCGCGCCCTGCCTCGACGTGGTCCGGTTCGACGCGTCCTACGAGAAGGTCGCGCGCTTCCTCCTGGGCGACGCGCTCATCGTTCGCGACCTCCCGGCCGCGCTCGAGATCTGGCAGCAGCAGGGCGGCCGCCGAACGCTCGTGACGCTCGATGGAGAGGTGCTCGACCCCTACGGCGTCGTGACGGGCGGTCCGCTGGAGGGCGAGGGGCACGGCGCGCTGCAGCGCCGCCGCGAGGTCCAGGAGATCGAGGAGACCGTCCGTGGGTTCGAGGCCGAGTTCGCGCTCGCGACCGATCGGCACCGGACCCTGCAGGCGCGGCTCCTCCAGCTCGAGGCCGCCCTGAAGAGCCTGGATCGCGACGGGCGCGCGAAGGACCTGGCCCTACTCGAGCAGGAGAAGGACCTCGCCCGGGTGGGTGAGGAGCTGGAGCACGTGGCGGAGCGGGTGGGCCAGCTCGAGGTCGAGCGTGCCCAGCTCGAGGACGCGCTCGCGGCGCTCTCGCGCGAGGACGAGGAGCACCGGCTCGCGGCAGCGACGGCGGCGGCCGAGCAGGGCCGCGCCGAGGAGCTGGCGCGGGAGGCGGTGCAGCGGCTCGAGGCGACGAAGGCTCGCGGCGACGTCCTCACCGCCGAGCTCATGGCGCTGAAGGTCAAGGTCGCGGCGGACGCGGAGCGGCGCGAGTCGTTCGGCGCCGCCCTGCGCCGGATCGAAGACACGCGCCACGAGGTGGACGGTCGCCGTGCGCGGCTCTTCGCCGCGCTGTCGGAGGCGAACGCGCGCGCCGCCGAGCTCCGGGGCCGGATCGACGGGACGCAGGTGGACCTCGGCCGCCTCGCGCAGGACCTGTCGCTCGTGCGCGACGAGCTCGGGCACGTGCGCTCGGCGCACGAGACCCTCGCCGGCGGCTCGCGCGCCCGGGACGCCGAGCTGCGCGAGCTGCGCACGCGCGCCGAGGGGGTCCGCGCCGCGGGCGCCGAGGCGGCCCTCACCGCCCGCGAGCAGTCGCTCGCCCTCGCCCATCTCGAGGAGCAGATCCGCGAGCGGTGCCAGGCCGAGCTCCAGTGGGAGGTGGCGCGCTTCCACCTCGAGCGGCCGCCCAGCGACGAGGAGCGGCAGCGGCTCGAGGAGCTCAAGGCCCAGGCCGAGCGCATGGGGGCGATCAACCTCACCGCGATCGAGGAGTACGACGAGCTCGCCAAGCGCCACGCCTTCATGAGCGAGCAGCGCACCGATCTCGAGCGCTCGCTCGCCGATCTGAAGGCGGCCATCGTGAAGATCAACCGCGCCTCCCGCGAGCGGTTCCGGGAGACGTTCGATCGCGTGAACGAGAAGTTCCAGCAGGTGTTCCCGCGCCTGTTCAGCGGCGGGCGCGCCGGGCTCGTCCTCACCCAGGACGACTCGGGCGAGGGCGAGGCAGGGGTCGAGATCTTCGCCCAGCCGCCCGGAAAGAAGCTCCAGAGCGTGAACCTGCTCTCCGGCGGCGAGAAGGCGCTCACCGCCGTCGCGCTCATCTTCGCCATCTTCCTCATCAAGCCGACGCCCTTCTGCCTGCTCGACGAGGTCGACGCGCCGCTCGACGACGCGAACGTGGGCCGGTACAACGAGCTCGTGAAGGAGATGTCCCGGACCTCGCAGTTCATCCTCATCACGCACAACAAGCGGACGATGGAGATGGTCGACACGCTCTACGGGGTGACGATGGAGGAGCCGGGCGTATCGAAGCTCGTCTCGGTCCGGCTCTCCGAAGGCACGCGCGAGGCCGCCGCAGCGTAGATTGAGGGGGAGGAGCCCCCGTGCGTCCCGCCATCCTTCTCGCCCTCACCCCGCCCGCAGACGACGTGATCGGCATCGCCGTCGTCGTCGTCTTGCTGCTCCTGGTGCTCGCCGGCGCGGCGCTGATCCTCCGGCGCCGGCGCGAGCGGCGCCGGGCGGGGATCGCGCCGAAGGAGGTCGAGCGCGGGCGGCTGCGCGAGGCCGCGCCGCCGCCGCCGTCGCCGCACCGACCGGAGCGGCCGGCGCCACCTCCGCCCAGGGCGCCGGCGCAGCCGCCCGTGCCCGTCCCGTCGGCGGCCGAGGAACGCGCCGCGCGGGAGACCGAGGAGGCCCGCAAGAGGGAGGAGTACCGCCGCAAGAAGGAGGCTGAGCGCGAGGAGAAGGAGCGGCGGCGGCAGGAGCGGGAGGAGGAGGAGCAGCGCGCCCGCGAGGAGGCCGCGCGGGCCGCGCGCGCCGCCGAGGAGGCCCGGAGGCGCGAGGAGGAGGAGCGCCGCCGGCGCGTCGAGGCGGAGGCGGGGCGAACGCTCGCGGCGGGGCTCGAGAAGACGCGCGGCGGGTTCATGGCGCGGCTGAACGCGCTGTTCGCAGGGGGGAGGCCGGTCGACGACGCGATCCTCGCCGATCTCGAGGAGGTCCTCTTCACCGCCGACATCGGCGTGCAGCACCGCCACGAAGCTCCTCGAGTCGGCGCGCGAGCGCGTGAAGCGCAAGGAGCTGTCCGACGCGGACCGGCTCAAGGGCGCCCTGCGGGAGGAGATCGCGCGCATCGTCGCGCTCGACGGCGCCGGCGGGGAAGGCGGCGGCCCCGCGAGCGCACCCCGCATCGGCGCAGCCCGCCCGTGGGTCGTCATGGTCGTGGGCGTGAACGGCTCCGGGAAGACCACCACCGTCGGCAAGCTCGCCGCGAAGCTCCGAGCGGGCGGCCACTCGGTCCTGCTCGGCGCGGGCGACACGTTCCGCGCCGCCGCCGGCGAGCAGCTCGAGATCTGGGCGGAGCGCGTCGGCGCCCCGGTCGTGCGCGGCAAGGAGGGCACCGACCCCGCGAGCGTCTGCTTCGAGGCGGTCCAGCGCGGCGTCGCCGAGAAGGTGGACGTGGTGCTCTGCGACACCGCCGGCCGGCTCCACACGAAGACGCCCGCTCATGGAGGAGCTCAAGAAGGTGAAGCGGGTGATGGGCAAGGCGGCCGCGGCGCCCCGCACGAGGTCCTCCTCGTGCTCGACGCGACCAACGGCCAGAACGCCATCGCGCAGGCGCGCCAGTTCCACGAGGCGCTCGGCGTCACCGGCATCGTCCTCACGAAGCTCGACGGGACGGCCAAGGGCGGCGTGGTCATCGGCATCTGCGACGAGCTGCGCATCCCGGTGCGCTACGTCGGCGTCGGCGAGACGGTCGCGGATCTCAAGCCGTTCGTCCCGAAGGAGTTCGTGGACGCGCTGTTCGCGTGACGCTGGCGCCATGAAGCTGCCCTGGGCCGTCTACCTGTTCGACATCGACGGGACGCTCGTCTCGGCCGGCGGCGCCGGCCGACGCGCGTTCGAGCGAGCGGTCCTGGACCGCTGCGGTCCCGAGAACGGCGTGCTCGCCGGGCTCCGCCTCGACGGGATGACCGATCGCCTCATCGTGCGCGAGGCGCTCCGGATCCTCGGCCGACCGTTCGAGGACTCGTTCTGCGACGCGCTGCTCGCGCGGTACGTGGAGCACCTCGCGGACGAGATCAACGGCCCGGGCTATGCCGTCCTCCCGGGCGTCGTGGACGCGCTCGAGGCACTGCGCGCCCGCGGCGCGCTCGTCGCGCTCTGCACGGGGAACGTGGTGGACGGCGCGCGCCTGAAGCTGGCGCGCGGCGGGATCGACCGGTACTTCGACTGGGGCGCGAGCGCGGTGTGCGGGTTCGCCGCCGACGGCGAGGAGCGCGAGCGCGTGGTGCGCGCCGCGCTCCGCCGCGCGTCGGACCGCCTCGGGCACGCCCTCGCGCCGGCGGAGGCGCTCGTCGTCGGCGACACCCCCCGGGACGTGGCCGCCGCGCACGCGGCGGGCGTACCCGTCCTGGGAGTCGCGACCGGGAGGTTCTCCGAGGCGGAGCTCCTCGAGGCCGGCGCGGAGCACGTCGTCCCTTCGCTCGCGCACGAGGCCGCAGGCCGCGTCCTCTTCGGGTAGGCGCACCGCGCCGCTTGACCCGCCGCCACGCCCCGGACTACTCACTCCCGCATGCCGCGCCCGCCCACCTCCACCTTGCCCGGCGACGACACGACGCTGCCGCCGATCGAGGGGTCGCGCGTCCGGGCGGTCCCCGCCGGCCGGGAGCATGCGGCGCAGATCCAGGCTTGCTTCGAGGGGGCGCCCGACTACTTCGCGCGGACGGAGGGGGGACCGCCCGGCGCCGACGCCGCGGGCCGCCTGCTCTCCGATGCCGAGGGGGACGACCTCCGGCGCGTGTACGCGCTCGTGCCGATCACCGGCGGTCCCGCGGTCGGCGTCCTCGACCTCTACCTCCACCATCCCGAGCCGGCGGTGGCGCACGTCGCGCTCCTCCTGTTCCGCGAGTCATGCCAGGGGCTCGGGTACGGCAAGGAGATCACCGCCGCCCTGGAGGACGCCCTGGCGCGCGCGGGGTACGGCGCCCTGCGGCTCTCGGTCGGCGACGAGAACCCGGAAGCGAAGGCGTTCTGGGTCCGGATCGGCTTCGCCGAGGTGGGGCGCCTCGACCGCGGCGTGTCTGTCTACGAGAAGCGCCTCGGCTGAGGCCGGCGCACGAGGCCGTCGCCGAGACGGGGCGCACGAGGAGCGAGCAGCGGAGGCGCACCTCTTAGGCGTCGCTGTGCGCGGCTCCCGGACCGCGGGAACGCTCTCGAGGGAGCATTCCCCTCCGGGCGCTGGCCGGGGAGGCCCCTCGGCCGTGCTCGGCGACGGACGAATGCGCCGACCGGCGGCGCTGGGTCGAAGGGGCCTTGAAGCGCAGGGGCCGGGCACTTCCGTGCGTGCCAACGTCGCGCGCGGGAAGGATTCCGTGCTGGGGTGACGGATCTGGCGCGCCGTTGTCACGCAAAGTGCAGGCCCGGCTGAAGTACTGACGACCGTGTCCGTCCGCAGCGCACCCATCGTCGCGGCGGTGCCGACGCCTACGCTCAGCCGAGGGACCTCCCCTGCTCGCGCGCCCGGACGGACGTACGTGTTCCGGCGCACCGGCATTGGTCACGCCGCGCCGGCGCCCGACCACGCCGCTCCGCCCGCCGGGGGCGCGCGGACGGGAGGGCCCTCACCGCGCGCAGGCGTCGGAGACGTCCCGATCATCGGTGCGCTGCGGACGGATACGCAACAAAGTACCTTGGCCGCCTCGCACTTTGCGTGACGACGCCGCGCAGCAATCCCGCCGCCGCGCACGATCGACTTCCTCGCGCGACGTCGGCACGCACGGAAGTGCGCGGCATCTGCGTTTCTGCGTCCTTGCGGCAGTACGGCGCCCGGTCGCGCATTCGTCCGTCGCCGAGCACGGGGAGGGCCCTCCCGTCCCAGCCCCCGGTGCGGGACCGCGATCTGGCGCACAGCGCGGCGCGCAAAATGTTGTGACGAATCATCAGGCCGGGGGCTACTCCGGCGACGGCTGCGGGAGCAGCGCGCGCGACCAGCGGAGGACGGTCCCGCGGAGCCCCTCGTACACGCTCGACAGGCCGACGTAGGCGAACCCGACCTGGAACAGCACGAGGAACGGGAGCGAGTAGTAGACCTCCCGCTCCACGAGGTACATCACGCCGTAGGTCATGTACGCGGCGAGGGCGATCTCGACGACCGGCTGGAACGTGAGCGCCGCCTTGTACCGCTTGCGCAGCACCGACTCGCCCGCACCCTTGACCCCGTGCTTGGGCGTCCGCGTGAAGCCGGTCTCGTACCCCATGAGCGCCTCGACGACGGCGCGTGCCTGGTTCACGGACAGGCCGATGCCGAGCGCCATGACGAGCGGCAGGTACTTGATCCGTGCCCACCAGCTGCCGCCCTGCTCGGCCTGGCTCGCGGCGTAGAACATCACGACGCTGAACGTCGCGGCCGCGAAGAACGGGATGTCGAGCAGCAGCACCTCGTACCAGCCGTGCGATACCCGGAGCACCACCGTGATCGGCAGCAGGATCGCGAGCGGGATCATGAGCAGGTAGCCCACGTTGGCGGTGAGGTGGAAGAACGCCTCGCGCCGGACCTCCTTCGGGAGGCCCGCCTTGCGGATGAGCGGCCAGAGCTTGAGCGCCGTCTGGATCGATCCCTTGGCCCAGCGGTGCTGCTGGCTCTTGAACGCGTTCATCTCGACCGGAACCTCGGCGGGAGCCACGAGGTCGGCGAGGTAGACGAACCGCCACCCCTTCATCTGGGCGCGGTAGGACAGGTCGAGGTCCTCGGTCAGGGTGTCGTGCTGCCAGCCGCCCCCCTCCGCGATCGCGGTGCGGCGCCAGATCCCGGCGGTGCCGTTGAAGTTGAAGAACCGCCCGGAGCGGTTCCGCGCGGTGTGCTCGATGACGAAGTGGCCGTCGAGCAGGATCGCCTGCGCCTGGGTGAGCGCGGAGTAGTCGCGGTTGAGGTGACCCCAGCGCGCCTGCACCATCCCGATGCCCGGGTCGGTGAAGAACGGGATCGAGCGGCGAAGGAAGTCGGGCTCCGGGATGAAGTCGGCGTCGAAGACCGCGACGAACTCGCCCTTGGCGAGCGTGAGCCCGTGCTCGAGCGCGCCCGCCTTGTAGCCCTCGCGGTTGGTCCGGTGAACGTAGGTGATGTCCCGGCCCTCGGCACGGAGCCGGTCGACGCACGCGCGCGCGATCCCCTGCGTCTCGTCGGTGGAATCGTCGAGGACCTGGATCTCGAGCAGGTCGCGCGGGTAGTCGATGTTCGCGACGGCGGCGATGAGCCGCTCCGTCACGTACATCTCGTTGAAGATCGGCAGCTGGATCGTGACGCGCGGGAGCTGCTCGAACCGGCCCCTGGGGGTGGGCAGCCGGTACTTGTGGCGCTGGAACAGGTACGCCATCGCGTATCGGTGAGAGCCATACACCGACAGAGCGAGCAGCAGCGACGCGTAGGCGAGGACGACCGAAAGCTCGAGAGCGCTCATGTACGAGAGGGTGCGCGGGAACGGGCTGGAACGGCTCCCCCTGCGGGACCCGCGAAATTCCGGCGGACTATATCGGCACGGACGGGGAAGTCAACGCCAGCCGGCGCGCTGCACCCGCACGGCGCGCCTGCTTCGACGCGCTCACTCCTTCTTCGCGGCGACTCCTCTGGGCGGCTCCGTCGAGGCCTTCAGGATGTCGACCGCCTTGAGGTAGTCGAGCGCGGTCCGGAGCTGGTGATCTTCCGGAGCGTGCGCGGCCGGCATCGGCGCGAGCGCCTCGGTCTTGTCGTTCCTCAGGTGTCGCTTCAGGTCTCGCTCGCCGGCCTGGGCCTCGTCGATGGGCGGCGGCGCCGCGTCCGCGACCACGATGTCCGGCGCGATCCCCTTCTCCTGGATCGAGCGGTTCTTGGGCGTGTAGTAGCGCGCGACCGTGAGCTTCAGGCCCGAGCCGTCCTCGAGCTCGATGATGGTCTGGACCGAGCCCTTCCCGAACGTCGGGGTCCCCATGATCACGGCGCGCCCGTGGTCCTGGAGCGCCCCCGCGACGATCTCGCTCGCGCTCGCGGTCCCCTTGTTGACGAGCAGGATGAGCGGGTACGGCGGCTCGGTGTCCTTCTCGCGCGCCCGCTCCACCTCGAGGTTGCGCCGCCCGCGCCCCGCCGTGGTCACGATCACCCCGCTCGAGAGGAACAGGTCCGAGACGCGCACGGCCTGGTCGAGGAGGCCGCCCGGGTTGTTGCGCAGGTCGAGGACGAGGCCCCGGATCTGCCCGCCGAGCCGCGCGCGCGCGTCCTCGAGCGCCTTGACGAGGTTCTTGTCGGTGCGCTCCTGGAAGGTGCGGATGCGGACGTACGCGTAGCGCCGCTCCGCGTCGAGGATGCGCATGTCCACGCTCTGCGTCCGGATCCGGTCTCGCACCAGCACCAGCCGCTGCGGCGACGCGAACCCCTCGCGCATGATCTCGAGGGTCACCTTGCTCCCCGCCGGCCCCTTCATGCGGCGGGTCGCCTCGGCGAGCGTCATCTCCTTCGTCGGAGCTCCGTCGATCGACAGCACCCGGTCGCCGGGCCGGATCCCGGCGCGCTCGCCCGGCGACTCGGCCACGGGCGAGATCACCGTCACCTCGCCCTCGTGGACCGTCAGCTCGAGGCCGAGGCCGTCGAACTCGCCGGTGGTGTCGTCGCGCATCTGCCGGTAGACGTCCGGCCGCATGAACACCGAGTGCGGATCGAGCTTCGCCATCATCCCGTCGATCGCGCCGAAGACGAGCTCCTTCTCGTCCACCGGCTCGACGTAGCTGTTCTCGACGTGCGCGAGGACGTCCGAGAAGACATCGAGGGGACGGTAGGGCTGGGCGGCGGAGCGGCGGGCGGCGGAGGCGACGTGATCGAACGCCAGCCCGGCAAAGAACGCCGCCGCGAGGGCGACGACGAGCGCGAGGCGTGCGAGGCGGCTGGGGCGACGCATCATCGGAATTGAATCATATCGCCTATCGCCCGAGCCAGGGGCGCGGGTCCACCGGGCGCCCCCGCTCGCGGATCTCGAAGTACAGGTACGTCCCCTTGAGCGACCCCGAGTCGCCGACGGTGCCGAGCACGTCGCCGGCGTCCACCTCCTCCCCCATCGCCGTCCGCATGCTGGCGAGGTGGGCGACGAGCGTGTGATAGCCCTCACCGTGGTCGACGATGACGAGGTTGCCGTACCCCTTGAACCAGCCGGCGTGGACCACGCGCCCGGGCGCGACCGCCCGGACGGGTGCGCCCGCGGGCGCCTGCACGTCGACACCGTTCTGGACCGTGACGGTGTTGAACTTCGGGTTCACGACCTTGCCGAAGCCGACGGTGATCGGCCCCTGGGCAGGGAGGTGAAGCTTCCCCTTGCGAGCGGCGAAGCCGCCCGGCCCCGTCAGCCCGGCCCGCGGCGGCGGAAGCGTCGCGACGAAGTCCGCGAGCTTTCGCGACTGCGCGCTCGCCTCGACGGCCGCCCGCTCGTGGAAGGCGCGCGCGCTCCGGAGCGCGGAGAGGAGCGTCTCGCGCTCTTCCCGGCGCGCCTCCGCCTGCAGTCGCCGATCGTCGACCTCCGCCGCGAGGAGCTGGAGCCGTCCCGCCTCGAGCTCCCGCTCGGCGCGGGCCTGCTCGCGCTCGGCCAGCGCCGCGTGGGCATCGCCGAGGAGGGCCAGGTCGCGGCGAGGATCCGGTCGACGAGGTAGCGCCGCTTGACGAGGTCGGCGAGGGAGCGCGACGCGAGGAGGACTGCAGCTCGCCTGCGCGTCCCATCCGCGCGCGCGCCAGGAGGCGGGGGCGGAGCTCCGCCAGCGTGGACGCCATCCGCGCCCCCGCGGAGGCCTCTGCGGCGCGGGCGTGGTGCAGCCGCGACTCCGCCTGCGCGCGCTGCCCCTCGACCCGCTTCCACTCGGCGCGCGCCTCGACGAGCGCGGTCTCCGCCTCGCCCAGCGTGTCGAGGATCGATCGCTCCTGCTGCGCGAGGATCCGCGCCGCCTGCTCCTCCCCCCGGCGCCGCGCCTCGAGCGCGTCGAGCTGTGCGCGGGGGCTCCGGCGGCGAGGACGGCGGCGAGGAGGAGCGCGCCGGCCATCCATCACTCCTGGACCCGGCGGAGCGTGCGCGCGACGGAGAGCGCGCTCCCGAGCAGGCCCACCGCGCCGCCGCCCAGGACGAGCCCGAGGAGCAGCGGCGGCGGCAGCGTATCCGCGAGCCGGAGCCCGTCCGCCAGCGCGATCGCCGCGCGCAGCCGCGGCACGACCGCAGCGTGCGCGACGAGGAGCGCCCCGACCGCGACCGCCGCGCCGATGAGCCCCTGCAGCAGCCCCTCGATCAGGAACGGCGCCGACACGAAGGCGTCGGTCGCGCCGACCAGCTTCATGATCTCGATCTCGTCGCGGCGGGCGAAGACCGCGAGCCGGAGCGTGTTCGAGACCAGCACCGCGGTGGCGACCGCGAGCGCGGAGAACAGGACGAGCGCGGCGAGCTGCTCCGGCGGACGAGGCGCTCCAGCCTCTCGAGCCACGCGTTGCCGTAGTCCACGTCGGCCGCCCCCGGGACGCCGCCGCAGCCGCGCCGCGAGCTCCCGCGCGCCCGCGAGCGAGATCCCCGGCGCCGCACCTCGACCGCATCGGGGAGCGCGTCGGGGCCGACGCCCTCGAGCACGCGCGCCTCGTCGCCGAGGGCCTCCGCGAGGCGCCGGAGCGCCGTCGCGGCGGGCACCGCCTCGACGCCCTTCCCCGGGCGATGGCGCGCGCGGCGCGGGCTGCGGCCTCGAGGTCGGCACCCGGCGCGAGGTAGACGGAGAGCTGCACCTCGCCGGCCCAGGCCTGAGGAGCCGCTCGGCCCCGCCGAGCGCCGCCGCGAACAGGCCGATCGCGAAGACCGCGACGAAGATGGTCGCCGTCCCGACGATCGCCACGTATGGGCCGCGGACCATGGCGTCGCAGGGCGCGCCGGATCGAGTGGATCGGCCGGAAGCTCATGGCGAGGCGACGCGCCGGATCGAGTCCCCGTCGGAGACGAGCCGGCCGCGCTCGAGGACCACGACCCGCTTCTTGTAGCGCTCGAGGAGGGAGCGGTCGTGGGTCGCGACGACCACGGTGGTGCCGCGCGCGTTGGCGCCGTCGAGGAGCTCCATCACCTCGAGCGTCCGGTCGGCGTCGAGGTTGCCGGTCGGCTCGTCGGCCAGCAGGAGCGCGGGGTCGGCGACCAGCGCGCGCGCCACGGCGACGCGCTGCTGCTCGCCGCCGGAGAGCGAGGGCGGGAACTTGTCGGCCCGGTGCTCGAGCCCGACCGAGCGCAGCAGGCCCCTCACCTTCCTGCGGATCTCCCGTCGGCGAGACCGCGGACCTCGAGCGGCAGCGCCACGTTCTCGGCGACGGTCCGGTGCGGCAGCAGCTTGAAGTCCTGGAAGACGACGCCGATGTTGCGGCGCACGAAGGGAATGGCCGACGGCCGGATCTTCGCCACGTTCTTCCCGAAGAGGAGGAGCTGGCCGCTCGTCGCGGCCTCGTCGCAGAAGATGAGCTTCAGGAGCGTCGACTTGCCGGCGCCGGACGGGCCGGTGAGGAAGACGAACTCGCCCTTCTCGATCTCGAGCGTCACGTCCGAGAGCGCCGGGCCGTCGCCCGGGTACTCCTTGGTGACGTGGAAGAGCTGGATCATCGGGACCGGCCGGATCTACTTCCGCTCGCCGAGGTCCTCGGCCAGGTAGGAGAGGATCACCTCGTCGAGGCTCTTCTCGCTGATGAGGTCCTCGCCGAAGAGCGTCTCGGCGCCGTCGTTGCGCAGCACCGGCGCCGGCTCCTGGCGCGCGGCGAGCACCTCGGGCGGCAGGTCGCGGCCGGGCACCGGTTCCGCCGGCATCGCCACGCCCGGCCTTCATCTGGACGCCTCCGGCCGTCGGCGTGGATCTGCCCGGGCTGGTAGCGCCTGCGCCTGCTGCGCGTACGCGACGTCGATGTCGTCGTACACGCCGTTGATCAGGTTGCGCAGCATCTCCTTGTGCTGCTCCTCCATCAGCTCGCGGACGACCTGCGGCGAGGTTCTCGGCGCCGACGATGTCGGCGTAGGAGGTCTTCTTCGACGCGAGGATGTTCCCGCCCACGAAGAGGTGCGTGATGATGTGGGGGTTCTCCAGGCCCGAGTCCTCGGTCTGGATGTGGTACATCTTCCCCTTGTGCTTGATGTTGTGGTTGAAGCCCACAACCATCTTCTTCGCTTCGACGGCCATCGGTCTCCAAATGTAGCGCGTTTGCCGGCGGGCGGCGAGCGGGAGGGCGCCGGACGAGGCCGCCCCGGAGCCACCCCGCCACCTTCAGACGTCGACGTGCTCGGCCGCAGTCCACCGGTCGGCCCAGGAAGCGCCCGGCGACGGCGAGGAACTTCTCGGGCGTGTCGGTGACGAGGAAGCGGTGCTCGGCGGCGCGCTCCGCGCCGCCCGCCGAACCGCTCGCGCACCTCCGCCGCGACCGCCTCGGCGCTGTCCACCAGCGCGACCCCGGGGAGCTCCGCGGCGATGGCCGCCTCGAGCAGCGGGTAGTGCGTGCAGCCGAGCACGAGCGTGTCGACCCCGGCCGCGCGGAGCGGGGCGAGGTAGCGGCGCACCGACCCCGCGGACGACCTCGTCGGCGGGATCGGTCCAGCCCTCCTCGGCGAGCGGCACGAAGAGCGGGCAGGCCCGCGCGATCACCTCGGCGTCCGGGCGCTCGCGGCGGATCGCCGCCTGGTAGGCGCCGCTCGCCATCGTCCCCTGCGTGCCGATGACGCCGATCCGGCCGGTGCGCGACGCGCGCACCGCGGCGCGCGCGCCCGGCTCGACGACGCCGATGACCGGGCACCTCGAGCCTCCGCGCGGAGCGCCGGCAGCGCGACCGCCGAGGCGGTGTTGCAGGCGACGACGAGGAGGTCGATCCCGTGCCGGGCGAGGAAGCGCGCGTTCCGGAGCGAGTACTGCGTGACGGTCTCGGCGGACTTGGTGCCGTACGGAACCCGCGCGGTGTCGCCGAGGTAGACGGTGTCGGCGCGAGGGCAGCGCGTCGAGCACCGCGCGCTGCACCGTGAGGCCGCCGACGCCGGAGTCGAAGATGCCGATGCGTTGGCACGTGCGCAGTCTACCGTGAGGCGCCGCCCGCGCGCTCGCCCGCGCGGCGTGGCTCCGGGGGAGCGAGCGTGGGGCGGCTGCCGCACGCTCGATCGCGGAGACCCGGTACGGCTCAGGGGCAGGACGTCTGGAGCGAGACCGGGGAGGCCGGCACGATCTGCTGCTCGCCGAAGCTCGCTCCCGGGCTGACCGTGAACGTCGGGCTCGTACACGAGCCCAGCTCGCTCAGCCCACCCGACACGATGTCCATCCACTGCACCGTGTAGGGTCCGGCCGGGAGCCGGAACACCACGTCTCCGGGATACGGGAAGGTCGTGGGAACCGTGGCGGCGTCGACCGTCGCCGCGACGAGCCCGGTGATGTCGTCGCGCACGGAGAACCAGAGGTAGCAGGCACCGTTCGCACATGGGGGCGCGGACTGCGCCGTGTAGTCGAGGTTCACGCGTCCCTCCGCCGGCCGTGCCGCGACGGCCTGATCGCCGCACGCGCTCGCGTCGATCGTGAACTCGTCGCGGTAGACGATCCGGTTGGACCCGTCGACGCCCTCCACCGTGATGAGGCTCGAGCCGCCCGGGACGGAGACCGTGCCCCCGTAGGCGAAGCAGTCGAACGAGCCGACCGGCTGGTCGTTCGCGAACACGTCCACGTACGGGACCGTGGCGCTCGCGCTGCTGCAGCCGGCGATGGCGCCGTCGGCCGTCCGGAAGTCCCAGCCGAGCGTCAGGGTCCGCGGGCACGTGGTGGTGGTGTGGTCGTCGACGAAGCAGCCCGTTCCGAGCACCGCGGCGGCGAGGACCAGAGCGAGGCGCTTCATTGGGATCTCCTCCTCCAACTGTTGCGTGGACCCCGGCGGCGGGGCGGCCTAGGGTTGAGCAACGCCTGTGCCACGCGGAATGACGGATACGACGGGCGTTTATGCAGGTCCGCACCCGGAAGTGGTGAGGCGCAGGCACGGTCGTCTCGCCGGTTCACACCCCATCGGCGCGCTGCATCCCCGCCCCGACGGGCGCAGGCGAGGGCCCGGCCGGGTGCGAGATGTAGGCGTCGGATCCTCGGAACGAACCGTGCGGCCGTGCGTTGTCTTCCAAGGGCGCACTCCCGTGCTAAGACAGCCCTCTCCTACCCGGTCCAGACCATGAACGTATTCGCCGTCTTCCCCCCGGCCATCCCGCTCGCCGCCGCCGGCGGCGAGGGGCTCGACTACCTCGAGATCGCGAGGAACTCGGGCCCGATCGGGATCGCCGTCCTGCTGCTGCTCCTCGCCGCCTCCACGGTCTGCTGGGCGATCATCGCCAAGAAGTGGCTGCAGATCAGGCGCGCCCAGGACGAGTCCGTGAAGTTCCTCGAGACGTTCTGGCAGTCGAAGCGGCTCGACGCGATCTACCAGGTGGCGGAGTCGCTCGGAGCCTCGCCGATCAGCCAGGTGTTCCGCGCCGGGTATGTCGAGCTGTCCAAGGTCACCGCCCAGAAGAAGGAGAACGACGGTGGGATGCACGACGAGCTCGGCGGCATCGAGAACGTCGAGCGCGCCCTCAAGCGTGCCGCCGCCTCCGAGGTGACCCACCTCGAGGCGCAGGTCCCGTTCCTCGGCACGACGGCGAGCGCCGCGCCGTTCGTCGGCCTGTTCGGGACGGTGTGGGGGATCATGCGGGCGTTCCACGACATCTACCGGATGGGCAACGCGAACCTCGCCACCGTCGCGAGGCCCATCTCCGAGGCGCTCATCGCGACCGCGGTCGGCCTCTTCGCTGCGATCCCCGCGGTGGTCGCCTACAACTACTTCGTCTCGAAGATCCGCATCCTCGACTCCGAGATGACCAACTTCTCGAACGACTTCCTGAACATCGTCCGCCGCCACTTCTTCAGCGGGAGAAGCTGACCTTGGCAGGGCCGGGCGGCGCGGGGCGACAGAGCCTCAGCGAGATCAACGTCACGCCGCTCGTCGACGTGATGCTCGTGCTGCTCATCATCTTCATGGTGACGGCGCCGCTCATCCAGCAGGGCGTGCAGGTGAAGCTGCCGGAGGCGCGCGCGAAGGCGATCGACGCCGAGGAGCAGAAGCTCGTCCTCTCGATCAAGGCCGACCGGACGCTCTACCTCGGCTCGAGCGAGGACGCGGCGCGGATCCCGTTCGACCGGCTCGAGGAGAAGCTCCGCGCCAACGTGCGCGCCATGAAGGACCGGGAGCTGTACCTCATGGCCGATCGCGCCCTCCCCTACGGGTTCGTCGTCGAGGTGATGGCGACGGTGCAGCGCGCCGGGGTCGTGAACGTCGGGATGATCACGAATCCGGCGCCCGAACGGATCCGCGAGGTGAAGGGGGAGAAGCGCTAGTGGGGCTGCCGATGACCAGCGCGCTGTCCCGCCGCGAGCGGCTGTGGCCGGCGGTGAGCGCGTCGGTCGCCGCCCACGTCGTCCTCATCGCCTGGGCCGTCGCCCATCGGCCGCCCCCGCCCATCGACCTCGAGCAGAAGGCGATCGTCGCGAAGCTGGTCCGGCTCGGGGAGAAGCGGCCCGAGCACTACCTGCCGCGAAAGGACGCGGCGCCTCCGCCCCCCGCCGCCGCGCCCGCGCCGGTGGCCGTCGTCCCCGCCGCGACGGCCCCGCCGCGCCCGGCGATCCCGGCCCCGCACGCGAAGCCCGCGCCTGCGCCCGCTCCCGCGCCTGCGGCCGCTGCGCCGAGACCGGGGGGCGCAAGCCTCTCGTCCATCCTCTCGAAGGTGCAGAAGCAGGCCGACGAGGCGCGCTGGGGCGACCCGACCGGCACTCCGGCGGGGGACTCGGACACCGCCGAGGGCGATCAGTACCTGGCGCTCGTCGACCGCGCGCTCCGGGCCAACTACGTCGTTCCGGTCACGATCCCCGATCGAGAGCGGCTCTATCTCGAGGCGAACATCATTCTCTGGGTCGAGCCCGACGGACGGATCGTACGATGGCGGCAGGAGCGGCCTTCCGGGAACCCGACCTTCGATGCCGCCGTGGAGCGAACGTTGAGGGTGACCCCGCGCGTGCCCGCGCCGCCAAGAAGCCTGAGTGAGTCCTACCGCAAGACCGGCATCCAGCTGGTCTTCCGAGCCCGCGCCACATGACCCGATCCTGCTCCGCCCTCGCCCTCGTCCTCGCCCTCGCCGCCCTGGCGGCGCCCTCCGCGCTCGCGCAGGAGCGCCCCACGCTCATCATCGGCTCCCCCTCGTTCCAGCCGCTCCCGATGGCGGTGGCCGACTTCCTGCCCGACGGCGACGCCCGCGCCGCGCAGGAGGCGACCGACGTCGTCCGCGGCGACCTCGCCCTCTCCGGCCTCTTCGACGTCCTCGACCCGAAGGGCTTCCTCGCCGATCCGTCCGAGGGCTTCGCGGCTTCGTCGATCCGGTTCGCGCGCTGGGCGGACGTGGGCGCGGAGGGGCTCGTGCGCGCGCGCGTCCGGAGGGAGGGCACCGATCTCGTCGCCGACCTCCACCTGTACGAGGTCCGGGCCGGGCGCGAGTCCCTCGTGAAGACGCTGCGCGCCCCCGCCGCCACCCCGCGCGCCGTCGGCCACCGGATGGCGGACGAGATCGTTCGCCACTACACGCGCGAGCCCGGAGTGTTCTCGACCCAGATCGCAGCGATCCGGAAGGCGCGCGGGGTGTTCGAGCTGGTCCTCTTCGACGCCGACGGGAAGAACCCGCGGGTCCTCCTCTCCGAGCGCACGATCTTGCTCACGCCCTCCTGGCGGCCCGACGGCAAGGAGATCCTCCTCACCAGCTACCGCTCCGGCCGGCCCGAGCTGTGGACGTTGCGCCTCGCGGACCGCACGTTCCGCAAGCTGAGCCAGATCCCGAACGCGATGGGCGGCGTCTACTCGCCGGACGGCGCGCACATCGCCTTCACGGCGACCGAGGGCGGGAACAGTGACGTGTGGGTCATGGCCGCGGACGGAACGGGAGCGCGGCGGCTCACGCACGAGCCCGCCCTCGATCTCTCGCCCTCCTGGTCGCCGGACGGCAAGCGCATCGCCTTCGTGTCGGATCGGGCCGGGACCCCGCAGATCTACGTGATGAACGCGGACGGCATCCGGGGCGCGCCGGCTCACCTTCCAGGGCAACTACAACCAGACCCCGCAGTGGAGCCCGCGCGGCGACCTCATCGCGTTCACCGCGCGCGACGAGCGCAAGGTCTTCGACGTGTTCGCCATCGCGGTCGACGGTGGCCGCGTCGACCGGCTCACCCAGGACCAGGGCCGGACGAACGAGGAGCCCTCCTGGGCGCCGAACGGGCGCATGGTGGTGTTTCGGAGCGACAGGAAGGGTGCGGCGCAGCTCGTGCTGTCCGATCCCAAGGGCGACCGCCAGACCGCGATCGCGGGCGGCGTCGGCGAGCTCTCCGCGCCCGCGTGGGGCCCGCTGTCCGACTGACGGGCGGTGCGGACGGGCGGTACCGATGACCGAACGCTGGGCCACCATCGACGTCGGCACGAACACGGTGCTGCTCCTCGTCGCGGAGCGCCGCGGGGCCACGCTCGCGCCGGTGCTCGAGCGCGCCGAGATCACGCGCCTCGGGCGCGGCGTGGACGCGACGGGGCGGCTCGAGCCCGCCGCGATCCGCGACACGGTCGCGGTGCTCGCGGAGTACGCGCGGGCCGCGCGCGCGCTCGGCGCCAGGGTCGTCGCCTGTGTCGCGACGAGCGCCGCGCGCGATGCGGCGAACGGGGCCGAGTTCTTCGACGCCGCGCGCGCCGAGGCGGGCCTCGCGCCCGAGGTGATCCCCGGCGACGAGGAGGCGCGGCTCGTCTGGACGAGCGCGTGGCGCGACTTCGGCCGGCCGGGAGAGGCGCTCGCGGTGCTCGACGTCGGCGGAGGCTCGACCGAGCTCTCGTTCGGGGACGGACCTTTGCCGCGTGGCCGCGCGAGCCTGCAAGTCGGCGCGGTTCGGCTGACGGAGCGGCACGTGCGCGAGGACCCTCCCACCGCCGAGGAGGTGTCCCGCGTCCGCGCAGCGGCGCGCGAGGCGGTCCGTCCGATCGCGGCCATGGAGCTCCACGGCGCGCGGCTCGTCGGCGTCGCCGGGACGGTGACGACGCTGGCGGCGGTGGGGCAGGCGCTGCCGGCGTACGACGCGGAGCGCGTGCACGGCGCACCGCTCGCGCTCGCGGAGGTGGAGCGGCTCGCAGGGGTGCTCGCGGCGCTCACGGTGGCCGAGCGCGCCGCGCTGCCGGGCATGGAGCCGAAGCGAGCCGACGTGATCCTCGCCGGGGCCCTGATCGTGGCGGAGGCGATGCGGGCCGCGGGCGTCGATCGGCTCACGGTGTCGGACCGCGGGGTGCGGTGGGGGCTCCTCTACGACCGGGTCGCGCTCTAACCTCGGCCGGCTCTACGCCCGCTTCGCGTTCGGCCGCGCCGCGGCGGTCTACGACCTCCTCACCGATCACGCCGCCTGGCGCGCGGACTGTCGCGCGATGGCCGCGCTCGTCCCCGGTCCGCGCGTCCTCGATCTCGGCATCGGGCCCGGCACGAGCGCGCTCGAGATGTGGCGCGCCGATCCCTCCCGGCTCCACGTCGGCCTCGACGTGTCCGCGCCGATGCTGCGCCGGGCGCGCGACCGCGCCGCAGCGCTCGGCCTCGCCCTCCCCCTCGTCCGCGCGGACGCGCTCCGGCTCCCGTTCCGCGCAGGCGCGCTCGACGGTGCGACCGGTCACAGCTTCCTCTACCTGCTCGACGACCGGGCGACCGCGCTCGCCGAGCTTCTCCGCGTCCTGCGGCCCGGGGGCGGAGTCGCCTTCCTCGAGCCGCGCGCCGGTCCCGCGCGCCTGTCGCAGGCGCTCGCGGCCGGGACGCGCCACGCCGTCGCGATGGCGTTCTGGCGCGGCATGTCGCTTCTCCACGACCGCTTCGACGAGACGACCCTCGTCGACCTGCTCGCCGGCGCCGGGTTCCGCGCGCCCCGTGCCTGGCCCGTCCTCTCCGGCTTCGGCGTGGTCGCGACGGCGGCGCGCCCCTAGAACAGCCCGATCGTGAAGTGCGGCGCGACGAGCCGCTCGTTCAATCGTTCGTCCGCCATCACGTTGAAGCCGATGTCGAGCGCGGCGGGGCCGATGGGGGTGACGAACCGGAGCCCGAACCCCACGTTGGCCCGCAGGTCCACGAACCGGTAGGCGACCGGGTTGAGCCAGACGTTTCCGACGTCGGCGAACAGGCCGGCCTCGAGGCTGCCGCGCAGCCGGATGCGCAGCTCGGCCTTCCCGAGGACGAACATCTCGCCTCCTTCCGACACCGGCCGTTCGCCGTTCATGACGCGCTGGCCGCGCTCGGTGCAGCCGACGTGGGTGAACGTCGTTCCGCACAGGTGCGCCTCCGTGGCGAGTTCGTCGCGGACGTCCTGCGGCACCATCTCGTCCTCGCCGTACCCGCGCATCGTGGTCGCGCCGCCCATGAAGAACCGCCGCGGGATCACCGTCCGCGAGCGGCCGTCGAGGGGAAAGACGCGGCCGCCGCGGAGCGACAGCGCGACGACCGTCGCGTTCCCGATGGGCAGGTAGGCAGACCCCGTCCCCGAGAGCTTCAGCATGTTCGTGTGGATCTCGGAGCCGGGCAGCACCCCGAAGAGGAGCCGGTCCTGGGGTCCGCCCAGCGAGCGGGCCCACTCGAGCGCGCTGGTCGCGAACCAGCCGCGGTGCGGGTGCGCGGAGTTGTCGCGGTAGTCGAGCGTGACCGAGGGGCGCAGCGCGTGGAGCGTCGTCACGCCCTCGTCGAAGCGGAGCCGCTCCATGTCCGCCTCCGTGAGGATCCCAACCGACGCCGTCTTGTCGATCTGATCCACCTCCAGCTCGTACTGGAGCGAGAAGGCCGCCCGTGACGTGAGCCCCACGTCGAGCCCCGTCACGCCGGTGACGCGGCGCAGATCGTACGCCTTCCGGTGCAGGATCTCGCCGATGAGGTCCGCGCGCGCGGAGGCCCCGAGCGAGAAGAGCGGCAGCCCCGGCGAGCGGAGGCCCAGGTCCGCACGTCCCTCGAGCCGATCCTCCGTGCTCTTGCCGACGAGATCGGGGCGAAACGCATCGAGCGGGTAGTTCACCTTGCCTCGCGCGGACAGCTCGAGCGCGCGGCCGAGCAGGTTCGGCTGCCCGTACTCGAGGAACGCGCGGGGCCCGTTCGCGATGGAGAACCCGACGCCCTGGGAGAGGGTCGCCCAGGGCCGCTCCGCGACCTCGACGGCGACGTCCTTCGTCGCCTGCGGGATCTCGGGCTCCTGCACGTGGAGACCGACCGACCGGAACACGCCGAGGCGGAGGAGCGCGGCCTGGCTGCGGGCGACCTGCTCCGGGTCGTAGACCTCCCCCTCGGCGAGCGACAGCGAGCGACGAACGACCGTCTCGCGCGTGCGGCGGTTCCCCGTCACGATGATCCGGCCGACCCGGACCTGCGGTCCCTCGTCGACGATGAACCGGAGCGAGGCGAGGTGTCGCTCGCGATCGAGCGTCTCGCGGGCCTCGACGCGCGCGTACAGGTGGCCGCGGGCGAAGTAGAGCCGCAGGATCCCGATCCGGGTCTCCTCGACCTTCTCGAACGCGAGCGGCGCGCCCGGGGCGAGCCGGGCCTCGCGCGCGAGCTCAGCCAGCGTCACGGCGGAGTTCCCCTCGAACGAGATCGCCTCGACGTGCGTGCGCGGGCCTTCCCGGAACCGGAGCGCCACCTCGACCGTGTGGTGCCTCGCGTCGAGCACGAGCACGGCGCCGAGGTACACGGCCTCGAGGAACCCCTCCCCGCGCCACTCGTCCACGATCTGCTGGGCGGCCCGATCCCACGCCGCGTCGTCGAGGCTCTCGTGCGGAGGGAGCGCCGGCGGGGTCGTCCGCGCGGGGCGCGCGCCCGGGATCGAGAGCGCGAGCGAGCGCGCGTCGTCGGCGTCGGGGGTCGTGACCTCGGGCGCGTCCGCGTCGAGCAACGACGCGATCCGTGCGCGCAGCCACGGCTCGTCCCGGAACGCGAGCCCTTCGAACGCGACCCGGACCAGCCGGTAGCGGGGACCCTCGTCCACGTGGAAGACGATGGCGAGCTCCTTCCCGCGCCGTACCTCCTCGACCTCCACCCGCGCGCCGGCGTGGCCGCGCGCGCGGTAGAACGCGACCAACCGATCCCCGGCGGCGCCGGTCGCCGGGAGGTCCACCGGCGCTCCCTCCTCGAGACCCAGCTCGCGGCCGAGGACCGCGGACGGGACCTCCCGGTTGCCGCGAAACACGAAGGCGATGCGGGGCCCCGCCTCGACCGGGATCTCCACCTCGGCGCGCCGGCCCTCGACGCGGACCACGGGGACACCGACGCGTGCGCGACGGTGGGCCGAGGCGTACAGGGCGGCGCGGAGCGCGCGCACGTCGCGGTCGAGCGCGTCCCGATCGAAAGGCGCGCCCACCCGTGTGGCGACCGCCGCCTCGAGCGCGGCGCCGTTGCTGCCGATGTCGCCGGAGAGCCGGAGCGCCGAGACGCGAACCGGCTCGCCCGGCGCGACGACCAGCTCCGCCGTCACCTGGCGATCGCCGCGCGACCGCCCCTCGACCCGCGCCTCGTCGAAGCCGCGCCGTGCGAGCATCGTGCGGACGCGCGCGAGCGCGCCGTCGAGGTCCGCATCGTCGAACCGATCGCCCTCGGCCAGCCGGGCGGCAGCGCGCACCGCGGCGGCATCGACGGCGGAGGATCCTTCCACGGCCACCCGCAGCGACTCGAGCACCCGGACCGGGAGCGCCTCGACGACGACCCGCACCCACGCGCCCCGCTCGCCGGCGGGAGGATCGACCTCGGAGGTGCGGATCACGACGTTCCGGTACCGGCCGCCCTGGTACAGACGCTGGACCGTCCGGCGCAGCGCCTGCGTCGAGAGCAGATCTCCCGCCGCGACGGCGACGAGCGCCGACGCGGCCGCGACGTCCTCGCCCGGCGGGAGCCGCAGCTCGACGCGCGCGACGCGCGGCGCGGGCGCGGCGGCCTCCTCGCCACGCGCGCCGGACGCCGCGACCAGGGCGGCGACGAGGAGGGCTACTCGTCGGTCCATTCCCACCGGAGCTTCAGGTCCACGCCATGATCGCCCGTCGCGACGTCCGGGTTGTCGTTGTCCCACTGGTACTGGATGGCGGTGTGCGTCCCGAGCTTCAGCTCCGCCTGGGCCTTCTGGCCGCGCGCTCCGGAGAGGGGCGCCTGGTAACGGAGCCGGAGGCGCTCGCGCAGCAGGAACGACTCGAACTCGGCCCGCGGCTCGACCTGGCCGGTCGTCTCCGACCACTCGGTCGTGATCCGGACGGAGAGGTCGCGCACCGCCTGGTTGCGTGGCAGGAACCGCTTCACCTGCTCGTCGAGGCCGGACGCCGAGAAGAGCGCCTGCGCCGCGGCGGCGGTCGCGACGCCCTGCACGCCGCCGCCCGCGCCGGTGTCGCGCCGCGTGAACCCGAGCGAGAGGAGCGTGATGATGTCGGGCTGCGACAGCGGCGGGGTGGACGTCAGCGTCAGCTGGGGATCGGACAGCGGCCCGAAGGCGTGCATGAAGATCTGGTAGGCGCGGACCTGCGACTGCCCGTGCGCATCGATCGCAATCTCGATCTTGTTCCGGTCCGTGAAGTCCAGGACCGCGTGGGACAGGGCGAACTCGTTCCCGCGGAAGCGCGCGCGGCTGCCCTCGTCCATCGCGAGCGTTCCCACCACGCCCGGCGCCGCCAGCGTCCCGGTCACCGTGAGCTCTCCCTTCAGGGCGCCGCTGACGAGGTCGTTCTCCACGCGCGCGTCCCCGTCGACCACGATCTGCACGTCGAACCGGAGCCACTCGCCAGCCTTGTCGTACGCGCGCGTCGGACGAGGGACGCGGCGCCGCAGCTCGAGCATGCTCCGCTCGAGCGCGACGTCGGCGGTGTAGCGGGCCCGCACGACGTGGAGCCGGCCCGTGACGGTGGTCGCGTCGGGCGTCCCCGCCGCCTCGACCCTGCCCGAGAGTGTCGCCGGCAGGTACGCCGGAATCGCGAACGGCACCTCGTCGAGCTGCGCCTCGACACGCAGCCGCACCGGGACGAACGATGCGAGCTCGAGCTCCCCTCGCAGCTTCGCCCGTCCTCCGTTCACGACGGCGGCGAGATCCTCGAACAGGACCCGGTTCTGCGAGAAGGCGAGCGCGCCGCGGACGTCCGAGAACAGGACCGAGGTGGTCTTGAGCTGGAACCCCGCCCCGTCGAGCCGACCGGCGCCCACCAGGACCGGATCCTCCGCCGTACCCGTGACCCGGGCCTCGACCGAGAGCTGTCCGTGCGGGCGCTTCAGATCCGGGATGACGGCCGCGAGGAGCCTCAGATCGATCGTGCCCGCCGCGGACAGATCGAGCTGGCCTGACGGAGCGCGCATGCCGGACATCGTCAGCTCCGTGTTCGGGCCGACGAGCGTCAGCGGCTGGAGGTCGACGCGACCGCGGCTCGCGGTGATCACCACCGGCCCGGTTGCGCGGACCTTGAACTCCGCCTGGCCCGCCTGCAGCTCGTCGAGCCGGATGCGCGCCCGCACCGCCTCGAGCGCTTCCAGCTCTCCCTCCGCCGTCGCCTCTCCCTTGACGCGCGCCTTGAGACCACCCCAGACGGCGCCGCCCGGCGCGAGCCGCGAGACCTCCTCGAGCGCCAGGTCCGCACGGGCGCGGAACGGGAGGCGTCCCTCGAGCGTCGCCTCCCCCTCGAAGCGGAGCCCGTCGGCGCCGCCGGTCACGACGAGCCGCTTCTGCTTCGCGGTCCCCGCCAGCTGCATCGATCCGAGCGGCACCCCGCGCACCGACACCGCGTCGCCGTTCGCGGCGAACAGGACGTCAGGGTGCTCGAACGAGCCGCGGAGCGTCGCGGTCCCGGCCGACGAGCCGGTCCACTCTCCCCCCGGGAGACCCACGTCGCGCAGCGACACCCCCGCGAACGAGACGTCGAGCTCCCACGGGAAGGGCGGCGAGAACCCGTACTTGCCGGTCATCCGGGCCACGCCGGCGCCCCTCCGGATCTCCGCCCGCTCGAACTGGGCCTCCTCGCCGCGCGCATACGTGCCGTTCGCGCGCGCGGAGTCGAACGGACGCCCGTAAAAGGTTCCGGACGCCATCCGCGCGTCGAACGTGCCGCCGAGGAGACCGGCCGGCCCGCTGCCGGTACCTGCCACCTCGATCTCGCCGTCGAACACGTCGCGGAACGCGCGCGTCCGCGGGACCCAGTCCTGCACGGCATCGAAGAGGTCCCGCACCTTCCCCTTCGCCACGAACCTCGACCACCGAATGTACGCGGGGGTTCGCTCGAGATCGACCACCCCCTCGCCGCGCCACCGCGATTGCCGGAACACGCCCTCCGCGTCCTTGACGCGGACGAGGAAGTCCGGCCCGTAGTCGAACTCGCAGCTCGCGTTCCCGAGGGCGATCTCGAGGAACCGGAGGCCCTCCGCGCGCACGCGCCCGACCGCGTGCGGATTTCCGTAAGGCGCGGCGCCGAGCGTCGCCTCGAACTCCGCGAGCCCGCCGAGCGGGATCTCCGCCACCGTTCCGATCGCGTCGAGGTCCATCTGGCCGCGCCAGCGGACCTGGTACCCTCCCTCGTACGAGAGGCGCGCGACGGCATCCACCGCCGTCGTGCCGCGTCCCGCGCCAATCTGCGCGCCGTCGAACGCGACCGCCTCGTCCGTCACGCGGATCGGGACGTCGAAGCGCCCCCGCTTGACCTCGACGACCGGCGCGACCCCGGGCTTCACCGTCTTCCAGGAGCGCGTGTACGACCGGAGCTCGCGGAACTCTCCCGCGAGGGCGCCCTCGAGCCGGAGCTGCGGGCGCAGCGCACCGGCGATCCGGCCCTTCCCGTCGAGCCGGACCGTCACCCAGGAGCCCTCGATCCCGATGCTGTCGAACACGTCCGCGAGGTCCACGCCGACGGTCTCGGCCTCCCACTCCATCGGGACCGTGCGGCCGAAGCCGACCTTGCCGCGCGCGATCACGGTACCGCCGGAGAGGGGCCACTCGGCCTGCTCGACGATGAGCGCGTCGAGGCCCGGCGCGACCCGCACCGAAGCCCGGCCGTCGCCGGGGCGAAACCAACCGACGCGCGCGCGCTCGAAGCGGAGCCGTCCCGAGATCTCCGGGCGCGCCGCCGGCCCGGCGATGCGCCCCTCCGCCGAGACCGTCCCCTCGGCGGGCGCATCCGCGTAGATGCGGGCGAGCGCGATCACCTCGCGCAGCGGTCCGCTCCCGCCCACGTCGAGGTCGAGCTGGGGCGCGCACAGATCGCGGACGCGGCCGCGCGCCGACAGCCGCACGCCGTCCACGAGCGCATCGGCCCCGGCCACGTCGGCGGAGGACAGGTCCAGCGCGACGTCGGCGGCGACGCTCGCCCGCGGCGAGATGAACGGCCGGTCCCCCACCCCGTCCAGCCGCACGTTCCGGGCGTCGAGCTCGATGCGCGCCCTCGGGCGTGCCGTCAGCGCACGCAGCGAACGCTGCGCGGCGCGGGTCCGGACGTCGACGCGTGTGGCGGCGACGCGGACGCCGCCCGGCAGCGTCACGTCGAGCGCGCCCTCCGCGACGTCGATCTCGCGCACCTCCACGCGCGTCAGGAGGTCGGTCGGGCAGCCGCGTGCCGGCCCCTTCCCCTGCGGGACGCGGAGGACGAGGCGCGGTCGGACCAGCTCCACGCGTGCGATCCGGACCTGACCCCCGAGCGCCTGGACCGGCGCGAGCCGCGCCGCGAGCCGATCGGCGGTGAAGACCGGCGCATCGGGCGGCCCGAGGCGCACCCCCTCCACCTCGACGCGAAACGCGAGCGGATCGACGCGGCAGGCGCTGAATGCGAGGGGCAGCCCGATCGCCCCCTGCGCACGCGCCGCCGCCAGCGCGCAGATCCGCTCGCCCGCCCAGCGCGTGCGCAGGACGAGGAGGGTCCCCGCGACGAGCGCGAGAACGACCACCAGGAACAGGAGGGCGACGGTCCGCTTCTTCAAGCGGTCGATTGTCTCGCGGCTGTCGCGGGGCGCCAAGTCCGCGCAGCAACGCGGAGCGTTACTTGAGCGACTCGAGGTACCGGTCGATCTCGGCGAGATCGAGGCGCGGGCGCTCGCCTGCCCGGCCGGCTGCCGGGGCGGGGGCGGGGGTGGGCGCGGGCGCCGCCTCGATGCCGAGATCGCGTGCGACGCGGTCGATGAGCCGCTCCTCGACCTCCTTCGTGCGGGCGACGAACCCCTCGAACATGGCGTTGTCGCAGAGCGTGTTGATGAGGCGCGGCGTGCCGCGGCTGTGCGCGTGGACGCGGCCGAGGGCGCCCTGCGTGAACGGGACGCGCGGGGCGCCCGCCAGTCGGAGCCGGTGACGGACGTAGGCCTCCGTCGCATCCGCGGAGAGCGGCTCGAGGCGGTACTTGAGCGCGACCCGCTGCGCGAGCGGCGGGTCCAGCCTCAGGTTGTCCTCGATGTCGGGGAGCCCGAAGAACACGAACGAGAGCAGCTTGCGCTCCGGCACCTCGAGGTTCAGCAGGCCTCGAAACTCCTCCATGATCTCGCGCGTCGCGAGCATCTGCGCCTCGTCGATGAGGACGACGGCCTTCTTGCCGTGCTCGTAGATCTGGACGAGACGCTGGTAGAGCTGCGACAGGAGCGCGAGCTTCTCGTCGGCGGGGTTCTCGACGCCGAGCTGCAGCGCGATCCGCTTCAGCAGCCAGCTCGCCGTGATGCCCGAGTGGATGATGACGAGGAGCGCCGCCTCGTATTCCTCTTCGGGCAGGCTGTCGAGCATCCGTCGCGCCAGCGTGGTCTTGCCCGCGCCGATGTCGCCGACCAGCACCGCGAGCCCCTTCATGCCGGAGACGGCGTGCGTGAGGCGCATCAACGCCTGCGCGTGCTGGGCGGACGAGTAGTAGAAGCGCGAGACGGGCGCGTTCGAGAAGGGCTCCTGCGACAGCTCGTAGAATTCGAGGTAGTTCACGCGTGGGTCCCGATCCCTACAGATACCCGATGTTCTTCTTCGGCGCGCCTCCCGGCGGCGGCGGGCGGACCGCGGCCGCGGCGGGAGCGGCCGGAGCGCGCGGCGTGGCGCCGGGGGGGCGGAGCGCCGCGCGGGCGTCTTCCGGCGGTGGCCGTCCGGCGCCGCCTCCGAGCGCCGCCACCTGCTTCGCGGCCTCGCGGAACGCCGGGTCCGCCTTCACGACCCGCTGGAAGTAGTACAGGGCCGCCTCCCGGTCGCCCGCGCCCTCGTACGCGGTCGCGAGATCGTAGTGGATCGCCTTCGCGGCGTCCTTCGTCAGGTGATCGGAGGCGAGGGCGCGCCGGTACGCCTTGACCGCCTCGCGCGGCTCGCCCCGGTCCATCCGGCACAGCCCGATCATCGAGAGGCAGTCGACCTCCTTCCGCCGGTCGTTGCCCAGGAGCGCGGTCTCGAACTCGTGGATCGCGTCGTCGAGGAGCCCCATCTCCTTGTAGGCGATGCCGAGGTCGTAGTGCGTCGCGCTGTCCTCCTTCTTGACGGTCTGCTCGACGCCCTTCTTGAACTGGTTGAAGACGTCCTCGACGGAGTACTGGAACTCCTCCTCGGCCGGCGCGCCGGAGGACGGGGCCGAGCTCGTCCGCGAGCTCGCGCGCGATGTCGAAGCTCGCGTCGGGACCTTCCGGGAAGGGCGCCGCGGGAGCGTTCCGCCTTCGCGGCCGCGCGGACCGGCTGCGCCTTCCGCTTGACCTCGGCCAGCTTCGCCTGCGCCGCCGGGTGCCCTGGGTAGAACGCGAGCAGGTTCTCGAGGGCCTCGCGCGCCTCGTCGAGCAGCCCCTGCTGCACGAAGAAGTCCGCCTCGTCGATCTCGTCGGAGAGATCGATCTGCTCCTCCTCCTCTTCGGGCTCGGGCGGCGGAGCTGGCCGCTCGACCCGGCGCGCGGCCGCGCCGCGCGGCGGAGCGGCGCGCGCGGGTTCGGGGGCAGGCGCGGGGACCGACGGGCCCTCGTCGACGACCTCATCGGACTCGGCCGACGCGCGCGCGGCGGCGAGGACGTGGTCGTCTTCGTCGTCGAGCCGCCCCGCCCCGCCAGCTCGTCCTCGACGTGCTCGTCGTCCTGGGCCGCCCGCGGCCGCGAGCGCGAGCGTCGTCGTCCTCGGGCTCGTCCGGCCGCGAGAGCACGAGCTCCTCCTCGATGTCACCGTCCCCGAGCTGCACCTCCTCGGTGCCGGCCACGGCGGCATTCAGCTCGCGCAGCTCGGGGTCCGCCGGCGCGATCTGGCGCAGGCGGGCGAGCGCGTCGCGGGCCCGATCGGCGAGCCCGCCGGCGAGCAGCGCGCGGACCGCGAGCGCGCCGGCGCCGCGCCGCCTCGTCGGGACGCCCTGCGGCGACGTGGATCGTCGCGGGCGCGCTCGTGGGCGTCCGCGGAACCGGGATCGATCGCGAGGACCTTCTTCAGGTGGTCGAGCGCCTTGTCGTGGAGCCCGTACTTCACGTAGACGTCGGTCTCGCTCAGGAGCTTCGGGATCGCGTCCGAACCGGCGGCGGCGGGAGCAGGTGGCGCGTCCGGACGGCCGCGCCGGGAGGCGGATCCGGCGGCGGCCCGCGCGGCACGACGCTGGGCGGGCGGACGGAGCGCCTACCGGCCGCAGGAGGCCGACCGGCCGGCGGCCGCGCGGCGGGCGCCGGGGCGCGGCCGGGCTGCGACGCTGCCGGGCCGCCCGCGCCGCGGGCCGCTTCCTCGTCGTCGGGCGCGAGCTCCTGCACCTTGCGCCAGACGGTGCGCGCCTCCTGGGCGCGGCCCGCTCCTCGTGGACGTGCGCCAGCTCCTTGTAGACGGAGATGGTCTTCGAGGTCTGGCCGAGGTCGCGGAAGGCCTGCGCGAGGAGCTGCAGCGTGTCGACGTCCTTCGGGTCCGCCTTGAAGCAGAGCTGGAGCTTGGCGAGCGCGCGCTTCGTGTCGCCCTTCGCCAGGTAGATGTTGGCGAGCTCGCGGGTGAGCGCGAGGTCGTCGCGGCGAGAGCGCCGCGATCCGCTCGGCGACCTTCAGGTACTCGTCGGCGCGGCTGTGCTTCTTGAGGTAGTCGGCGGCGCGCTGGAAGCACTCGAGCGCCGGCCGCGGGCTGGCTCGACGCGGGCGTAGAGCTCGCCGAGCTTGATCGAGGACGCGATGTTGTCCGGGTCGAGCTCGACCATCCGCTTCAGGACGTCGAGGAGCTTCGCCCCGTCGCCGGCCTTCTCGTAGGCCGCCGCCATGAACTGGAGCTGGCTCATGGCGTCGCTCATGAGCCCGAGCTGCTGGTAGAGGCCCGGCGAGCCTCTCGTTCACCCGGACGTCGTCCGGGTCGAGCTTGACGATCTGCTTGTAGACGGCGACCGCCTTCAGGAAGAAGCCCTGCTCGGCGTAGATCTCGGCGACCCGCTTGAAGGCCTCGGCGGCGGCGTTGTCGTCGCCCTTCTTCTGGTAGAGCTCGCCGATCTTGAGGACGACTGCGGACGTCCTTCGGATCCTCGGCGAGGATCTTCTCGTAGGCCTTGATCGCCTTGTCGTACGCCCCCTTCTGAACGAGCTTGGTCGCCTCGGCGATGATCTTGTTCTTGTCGACAGCCATCGGGCCGGGCGCGGGTCGCTCTCCGGGCGGATCCTGCGGCGCGGCGAGCGCGGCGCGCGCACGACGCCGCACGCGAGGCCCAGGGCCGCATCGAGCGTAGTGGATGGCTCCGGGGCGGTCAAGCCGGGAATCCCGCGAACCTACGGGACTTTTCGGCTTTCACCCGCGTCCCGACGACGGCCCCGGGCGGGAGCGCGGGTTCGGATCGGCGCGCTACCCCGCCGCGGCGGCAGGCTTCGGCGCTCCTCGGGCGCGGCGGGTTCAGGATCTGGTCGACGATCCGGGTGTCGTACTTGCCGGCCGACGAAGCCGGGGTGGGCGAGCACGCGCTTGTGGAAGGGGATGTTGGTCTTGATCCCCTCGATCACGTACTCGTTGAGCGCCGCGCATCGCGCGCTTCAGGGCGATCTCGCGGGTCGCCCCGGTGACGACGAGCTTGGCGACGAGCGAGTCGTAGTACGGCTGCACCTTGTACTGCTCGTACGCCATGGTGTCGACGCGCACGCCGTAGCCGCCGGGCTGGTGGTAGCCGGTGATCTTGCCGGGCGACGGGGCGAAGGTGACCGGGTCCTCGGCGTTGACGCGGCACTCGATGGAGTGGGCGCCCGGGACGACCGACTCCTGCGTGCGCTCGAGCCGCTCGCCGGCCGCGAGCCGGATCTGCTCCCGCAGCAGGTCGAGCCCGTAGACCTGCTCGGTCACCGGGTGCTCCACCTGGATGCGGGTGTTCATCTCCATGAAGTAGTAGCGCCCCTTCTCGTCCAGGAGGAACTCGATGGTGCCCACGTTGTTGTAGCCGATCTTCCGCATGGCCTTGAGCGCGACCTCGCCCATCTCGCGGCGCAGCTCGGGCGTGACCGCCGGGCTGGGCGCCTCCTCGATCATCTTCTGGTGGCGGCGCTGCACCGAGCACTCGCGCTCGCCGAGGTGGATGATGTTGCCGTGCTCGTCGGCGACCATCTGCAGCTCGATGTGGCGCGGCTCCTCGACGTAGCGCTCGAGGTACATCGAGCCGTCGCCGAACGCGGCGAGCGCCTCGTGGCTCGCGGTGTCGAAGGTCTGGCGGACCTGGGCGCGGTCGCGGCAGATCTTCATGCCGCGCCCGCCGCCGCCGGCGGCCGCCTTGAGGATGACCGGGAAGCCGACCTCGTCGGCGATCCGCTCGGCCTCGTCCGCGTCGGCGAGCACGCCGCGCGCGCCGGGGAGGAGCGGCAGGCCGGCCTTCTCCATCGCCTCGCGCGCCGCGACCTTGTTCCCCATGAGCCGGATCATCTCGGGGCGCGGGCCGATGAACTTGAGCCCCATGCGCGTGACCATCTCCGCGAAGTCGGCGTTCTCGGAGAGGAACCCGTACCCCGGGTGGATGGCGTCCGCGCCGGTGACGTCGGCGGCGGAGAGCAGCGCGCGCACGTCGAGGTAGCTCTGCTTCGACTGCGGCGGCCCGATGCAGATCGCCTCGTCGGCGAAGCGGACGTGGAGCGACTCGGCGTCGGCGGTCGAGTGGACCGCGACCGTGGCGAGCCCAGCTCCTTGCAGGCGCGGATGACGCGGAGCGCGATCTCGCCGCGGTTGGCGATGAGGACCTTCTTGAACATGACGGCCTAGCCGGGACGATGCGGAAGAGCTTCTCGCCGAACTCCACCGGGGTCGCGTTCTGGACGAGATCTCGGCGACGGTGCCGTCCACCTCCGCACTCGATCTCGTTCATGAGCTTCATCGCCTCGACGATGCAGAGCGTCTGGCCCTTCTTCACCTTCGCGCCGACGTCGACGAACGGCGGCGAGTCGGGCGACGGCGCCCGGTAGAAGGTGCCGACGAAGGGCGAGGTGACGAGCGTGCCCGGCTTCTCGGCGACCTTCGCGTCGGCCTTCGCGCCCGCGGGCGCAGCGGCGAGCGGCGCGAACGCCGCGATGGGCGCGGCGACCGGCGCAGGGTGCGCGATGGCCGGGGCAGGCGCCGCGGTCGCCATCGCCGCGTTGCCGCGCCGGATGACGACCTTCTCCGGCCCCTTCTCCCACTCGATGTGGGTGACGTCGCTCTTCTCGACGAGCTCGACGAGCTTCTTCACGTCCTCGAGCGAGAAGCCGCCGGCGGGCCGGCTCCGGGTGCGGTCGGGCTGCTTCAGCGGTCGCGTCGCCATTGATCGGGTCTCCTGTCCGAAGGCTCGGAGCCTAGCCGCCACGCGGGTGAGGTACTCGCCGGTGCGGGTGTCGATGCGGAGGATCTCGCCCTCGTTGATGAAGAGCGGCACGTTGACGACGTAGCCGGTCTCGAGGGTCGCCGGCTTGGTGGCGCCGGAGACGGTGTCGCCGCGGACGCCCGGGTCGCACTTCACGACCCGGAGGTCCATCGCGTTCGGGAGCGTCACGCCGATCGCCTTGCCGTTGAAGAACAGGATGTGCGTGGTGGTGTTGTCCTTGATGAAGTTCTTCGCGTCGCCCATCTGCTCGGCGGTCAGGAAGGTCTGCTCGTAGTTCTTGTTGTCCATGAAGTTGTAGTGGTCGCCCTCGCGGTAGAGGTACTGCATCTCCCTCTCCTCGATGTCGGGCTTGCCCACCACGTCGCCGGACTTGAACGTCCTGTCGATGGTCCGGCCGGTGATGAGGTTCTTGATCCGGGTCCGCACGAAGGCCGAGCCCTTGCCCGGCTTCACGTGCTGGAACTCGACGATCTCCCAGGGCTCCCTGTCGATCTCGATCTTGAGCCCGCGGCGGAACGCCGAGGTGTCGAGCGTGTCCGCCATCTTGCTGCTCCTCTTTCGAATCGTATCGAGAGGGCCTCGCCGGCGCGCCCGCCGGGCGCCCGCCGGGGCGTCCGCCCGTCGCCTACAGCTCCGCCATCAGCTTGGGGGCGGTGACGCGGAGCAGGTAGCGCGCCTTGCCGAGGTTCCCGTCGGGCGTGAGCGCCACGACCATGAAGTACTCGGGCGAGACGATCCGGGCCACCGCCAGGAGCTTGTCGGTCGAGATGGCGATCTCGGCGACGCCGCCCGCCTCGTGGGCCTCGGCCGCCTCGCGCGCGCTGCGCAGGACGCCCGGAGTACTCGACGAGCAGCGACTTCACGTCCAGCTCGCCGCCCTCCTGGACGTGGGTGTCCACCTCGATGCCGTCCACGCCCATGAGCGAGCAGGCGATCGCGCCGTCGACGCTGCGGCAGACCTCCTCGAGATGCTCTCGGAAGCCCATGGACTGGTCCCCGCGTGAAAACGCCCGTGTTTCCGGGCGCACGCGCGCGGACCGGGCTCGTGTTTAGCCCGCCCGCGCCCGGGCGTCAAGGATGGAGGCGGGACGCGGCGCGTCAACCGACCTGGCCTACGGGCACGCCGTGGACGCGGGCGACTGGCCGAAGTTCGGCGGGCACACCGCGGGGGGTTCGACGACGGTCGTCGCTGGATCGCAGTCGAACGTCGCGAAGGACCCGAGGCAGCCGTTGCAGACGTCCGCGACCACCGGGAACGCCGCGTCTCGAATTCGCTCTGGTCCTGGTAGATGCCGCGCAGCCGCACGTTCGCGGTGAGCCGGACCGGCGCCAGCCCCGCAGCGGTCGTGAGCACGTTCGACGCGGCGAGCGCGGCCGGCGTGGCCGTGTCGACGGGGAAGATGCTGACGACCGCGGTGCCGTTCGCGGGGACGAGGTATGGACCGATCGGCTCGCTCCAGCTCGGCACCGCGACCGGACCCGAGTACTCCACCGCGAGCTCGGTGACGTAGGCGTCGTTGCGTGTTCAGGCGTCCCGTGTTCGCGTTCGCGTTGTTCGGCAGCTGGTTGTTCAGCTGGACGAGGAGCCAGAGCACGCCCGTCGCGCCCGTGTCGAGCTGCGTGATCCCGATGAACTGTGCGTCGCAGGTGTCGGCGAACGTGCACTGGGTGGGATCGTCCGGCGGCGCGCAGATCGCCGCCACCTGGATGGAGACGTTGTTGTCGCGACACGCGAACGTGCCGAACGCGACGGCAACCATGGCGAGGGCGAGCGCGTCTCGTGTTCATGGCGTCCTCCTAGTTCGCCGGCGGCGACCGTCGTCGCCGGGCGGTTCAGGATGCGCGGCGTGATGAAGATGAGGAGCTCGGTGTGGTCGTCCTGCTCGCTCGAGTTCCGGAAGAACAAGCCCAGGAGCGGGATCTTGCCGAGGAACGGCACCTCGGCTCGGCGGTTCGAGGTCTGGCGGGTGTAGATGCCGCCGATCACGGTGGTCTCGCCGTCCTTCACGAGCACCTCGGTCTCCGCCTCGCGCTTCGAGATGGAGGGCTGCCCGTTGCGCGCCGGTGAGCTGCGGGTTCGGCGCGTTGTTGGTCGCCTTGATCTTGAGGAGGATCGAGCCGTCCGCCGAGACGTGCGGGCGTCACCTTCAGCTCCAGCTTCGCCTCGATGAAGGTGGTGTTCACGCCGGAGGCGGACACCTGCGAGAACGGGATCGAGATGCCCTGCCCGATGGTCGCCTCCTTGTTGTCGATGGTCGCGATCTTGGGAGCGGAGATGGTCTTCACGACGCCCGTGTTCTCGAGCGCGGAGAGGCGGAGGTTCAGGTTGAAGGCGCCGCCGGCGCAGCCGAAGATGAGGCCGAGCGCGCCGCCGGACCCCTCGCCGACCGCGGCAGGGAGGCTCACGGCGTAGTTCGGGGCGGCGGCCGTGCCGGTGGTGACGCCGCCGCCGATGCCGCCCGCCGCGGCCGCGTTGTTCGGGAAGACGAGGCCGGTCGGGTTGCCGGTGACCTGGGTGAAGGCGGCGTTGCCGCCCCACTGGACGCCGAGCGCCTTGTTGAAGTTGGACGAGGCCTCGACGATGCGGCTCTCGATGAGGACCTGGGGGATCTCGGTGTCGAGGTTGCGCACGAGCCCCTCGGCGCGCACCAGCGCCTCCTGCACGTCCTTCACGATGAGCACGTTGGTCCGCTCGTCGGTCGAGACGGTGCCGCGCTCGGTGAGCACGTCCTTGATGCGGCCGGCCATGTCGCCGGCGCGGGCGAAGTTCACCGGGATGATCCGGACCTTGAGCGGCAGCAGCGGCGCCTTCGCCTTCTCCGCGTCCGCGCGGGCCTGCTGCTCCTTCGCGATCTGCTCGTACTTCGCGATCCGGATGACGTTCCCCAGCTCCTCCTTGCCGAGCCCCTTCGACTTGAGGACCAGGTCGAGCGCCTGGTCCCACGGGACGTTGCGGAGGGAGACCGTCACCTTCCCCGTGACGTCGTCGGCGACGACGATGTTCTTCTTCGAGACGTCGGCGATCAGCCGGAGGAGGTTGCGGATCTCGATGTCGTGGAAGTCGAGCGTGATCCGGCGGCCGGTGTAGCCGCGTGCCTGCGGTGCGCCGGAGACCGCGTACCCGGGCGCCTCCTGCGCCAGGCCGGCGGACTGGGCGTCCGAGATCCGGATCACCGGAGTCGTGTCCGCCTTGCCGTCCGACGCCTTCCCCGCGCCCTTGATCGACTGGAAGGTCCAGGCGAGCCCGGACTTCGTCTCCTCGATGCGATCCGTCGCGTCGCCGCGCAGGGTCGCCACGATCTTCACGTCGCCCGAAGCGGGCTGGTTGAAGGACGACACCATGACGACCGGCCCCTGGAAGGCGGTCGTGTCGAGCGACCGCTCGAGCTTCTTCGGGAGCTCGGCGCCGGACAGCGAGAGGACCACCGTCCGCTCGTCGGGACGGGTGACGGCGTGGCGCGCCTTGCCGGAGATCTCGATGCGGGCGAAGCCGCCCTGCTGCGCGAACCGGACGTCGGCGATCTTCGCGCGCGCCGCAGGCGCGCGCGGCGCGGGTGCCGCGTCGGCCGGCGGCGGCCGCAATGCCACGGGCTTGACGGGAGCGGGCGTCGCCGCGACGGTCGT
This sequence comes from uncultured delta proteobacterium, assembly GCA_963721145.1. Taxonomy (GTDB): domain Bacteria; phylum Myxococcota; class Myxococcia; order Myxococcales; family Anaeromyxobacteraceae; genus Anaeromyxobacter. The sequence goes on from CAVRIC010000003.1 coordinate 1,575,927, forward strand.
CTGGGTCGCCTTGCTCGACGCCTTGGCGAGGACCGCCACGCCGCCCTTCACGCGCCGCACCTCGTACCCGGGGAGCGCGCCGGCGGTGTCGAGCACGACGCGGACCTTTCCGTCAGCCTTCCCGAAGCGGACCTGGGTGAACCCGCTGCCGCCCTTCGCCGGCTTCGCCGGCTTCGCCGGCGCCCGCGCCACACCGTGGAGGTCGAGCACGAGCCGGGCGGGATCGCGCAGCTCGATCACCTCGATGCGGGCGACGTCGCCGTCCGTCCGGAGCATCACGCGATTGTGTGCCGCGGTCACGCCCGTGATGGCGCGCGCGGCCGAGGAGACCTTCGCCTCATCGAGGCGGCGCGAGACGACGTGATCGTCGCCGGAGGCAGCGGCAGCGGTCGGGGTCCCCTTCGACTCCGCGCCGCCTGCGGCGGCGCTACGCTCAGGGTGAGCGGGCGTCGGGGTCGGGGTCCCCTTCGACTCCGCGCCGCCTGTGGCGGCGCTACGCTCAGGGTGAGCGGGCGTCGCGGTCATGGTCGAGGCAGCCGACGCGGTCTTCGCGTCGCCCTCGCCGAGCACCTTCACGACGATCGCGTCGCCGCGCGGGGCGACCTCGTAGCGGCGGGCGCCGTCGAGCGCGACGATGACGCGACCGACCGTGCTCCGCTCGTCCTTGTACTGCGCCGTCGAGACCGCGAGGACCCCCGCCTTGCCCACCTGGACGGGCGAGGCGAGCTGGGAAACGTCGGCGCCGGCGAGATCCAGGACCAGTCGAGGTGGATCCTGAAGCTTGAACACCGTGTACGACGGGGCGCGCGTCCCCTGGATCGCGAGCTCGACCGCCCCTTCCTTCTCGGCCACGTGGATGGCGCGGATGACGTTGGGCTCGGCTGCGCGCGGAGGGCCCGAGACCGCGAGGGCGCCCCAGAGGACGATACCGGCGAGGGGCTTCAAGTTCGTTCTCATGGGGCTACTCCTCGAGGTTCAACGCTGCTTCCTTCGGGAGGCGGATCACGGTCTGGGTCCGATCGCGGGTGCCGTCGGCACGCATCGCCCACTCCGAGACGACCACTTCGCCGGAGCGGACCGCCGCGACGACGCCGCCGTTCTTTCCGATGCAGGCGCCGCGTCGCACCGAGTAGCCGACGCCGGAAGGCGCCTCGACCATCCCGACGGGATCCTCCAGCCCGGTCACGACCGCGACGAGCTTGAGCTGCTCGAGCTCGAACCGGCCGAGGGGCGTCGCGCACCGCGTGGTGAGGTTCCCTTGCCCGCGGGCGATCTCGGAGAGAAAGCTGCGGAAGGGGTCGCGCTTGCCGACCGACGAGTAGGACCACTCGGGCTCGCCCGGCTTCTTTGCCTCCTGCGCGGGGGCGGGCGCGGCGGTGGCGGCCGCGACGGGGGCCGCGGCCACGGGCCGCCGGGGAGCGGGCTTCGAGTCGCAGGCGGCGATCGCGCCCGCGAGCGCGAGCGCTACGGCGTGACGCGCGGTCATCGTGGGCTCCCGGGACGGGGCGCGGCGCCGGCGCCCGTAGTCGGGGCGGCCGGCTTCGACGAGTCGATGAACATGAACGCGGTCACGAGGAACTTGCCGTTCAGGACCATCTTCCCGTTCACGTCCTTCGGCTGGTCGAGGGAGAGCTCGCTGACGTTGACGATGCGGCGCATGCGCCCGAGCGAGTCGAAGAACGTCGCGATCTCGTGGTAGTTCCCGCTCACCGTCATCGGGATGGGGATCTTCGCGTAGAAGCGCTCGGTCGCCGGCGCCTTGGGCTCGATGCTGCCGATCTTGAGCCCGGCCTTGATGGCGCGGTCCTGGAACAGCTGCAGGAGGTCCTCGATGTTCTTGTCCTCGGGCAGCTCGGCGAGCGCCTCGCGGAGCTGCTGCTCGAGCAGCTCCTTCTCGCGCCGGAACTGGTTCAGGTTGTTCGCGATGGCGGTCTTCTCGATGTACTCCTTCTCGAGCTGCGCCTGCTGCTGACCGGTGCGGCGGATCTTGTCCTCGGTGGCCGAGATCGAGCTGCCGAAGCTCATTCCGATCACGAAGTAGTTGAGGACGGTGAGCGCGACGACGATCGCCGCGACCACCCCGATCTTCGCCCCGAGCGGCGCCTTCACCATGCGTTCGATGAGCTTTTCCATGGGCTCACCTCGCCGTCGCGGCCGGAGACCCCGGAGCGCCCGGCGCGGCGAGCCTGGGGGCGTAGAGGATGGCCGCCGTGAGGGTGAAGTCGACGATGTCGAGCTTGCCGGCCGCCGCGGCCGCGGTCTTCGAGAGCTCGACCTTGCCGAAGTGCGGGTTGCCCTTCAGCGCCGACATGAACGCCGACACGTCGTCGATCGTGGCCGCCTGGCCCGTGATCGTGGCGGACCCGCCCTTCTCGTCGATCTTCGTGATCCAGAGCCGCTTCGGGGTGAGCGTCGCGAGCGCGTCCATCACCCGGACCGGGCCGGCCCGCCCCGCCTTGAGCTGCGTGAGGATGTCGAGCTTTTCGCGAAGCGCCGCCTGCTGCTCCTTGATGTTCTTGACCTCCCCGATGATCCGGTCGAGCTGCGCAATCTCTTCCCGCGTCTTCGCGAGCTTCTGCTCGCGATTGCTCAGCTCCGACGCGCGCGCCTGGGCCCACAGGAAGTTGCCGACATAGCCGCCCAAGACGAGGACCGCGAAGAGGATGAGCTGCTGCTTCCCCGCAGCCTTCTTCTTCGAGACCCGTACCGGGAGTAGGTTGATGCGGATCATGGCTACTTGTCCCCGGGACGGCGGAGCGCGAGGCCGACGGCGACGGCCGCAGAGGGCGCCGCGGCCAGGATCACGGCGGGGTCGAACCTCTTGTTGTCGATCTCGATGTTCTTGAAGGGGTTCAGGATCTCGACCGGGACGCCGGCGCGGGCCTCGACGGTCTTGAAGAGCGCGGGGATTCGCGCGGTCCCACCGGAGAGCAGGGCGCGCCCGATCTTCCCGTCCGCGGCGGTGGAAGCGTAGAAGTCGAGCGAGCGCTGGATCTCGCCGCCGAGTTGGTCGGCGACGCCCTGGATCACCCGCTCCACCTCCTGCGGGACGACCGCGTCCGTCTCACCCTGTCCGCCGACCTTGAGCGCCTCCGCCTCGTCATACGAGATGTTGAGCTGCTTCTGGATCTCCTCGGTGAAGGCGTTGCCACCCATGGTGATGTCGCGGGTGAAGGTGGTCACGCCGCGCGAGATCACGTTGATGTTGGAGACCGCCGCGCCGACGTTGACCAGCACGACCGTCTCGCTCGCGTTCGGGTCGTAGTTGGCCTCGTAGGCGTTCTGGACCGCGAAGGCGTCCACGTCGACGACGGTGGCGGTGAGGCCCGCCTCGGCGCACACCGAGGTGTAGTCGTTGATCATGTCCTTCTTGGCCGCGACGAGCAGGACGTCCATCTGCCCGGCGGCGTCGGCCTCGGGCGTCAGGATCTGCGTGTCGATGTTCACGTCCTTCACGTCGAAGGGGATGTACTGCTCCGCCTCCCACTGGATGGACTCGTCGAGCTCCTCCTGCGTCATGCGGGGCAGCGCGATCTTCTTGATGATGACCGAGTGGCCGCGGACGCCGATGGCCACGTCCTTCACCTTCACCTTCTGCTGCGCGACGAGCTCCTGGATCGCCTGGACGATCGCCGACGAGTTCATCAGGGCGCCGTCCACGATCGCCTCGGGCGGCAGCGGCGCGGAGCCGAAGGCGAGCAGCTGGTAGCCGCCCTTCTTCTCCTTGAGCTGGACGAGCTTGACGCTCGAGGAGCCGATGTCGAGTCCGACGGCGAGCTTGCTCTTCGCCATGGAGGCTCCCTCAGACCGCCCGCGCCCGGACGAGCGCCGGCCCGAACACCTTGCGGCGGTCGGACGGCGTGAGCCCGAGCGCGAGGATGATCTTGCGCTTCGTGTCGACGCGGCAGTCGAGGCCGCTCTCGATGCGGGAGATGGTGAGCGGCGAGATGCCGGCCTTGCGGGCGAGCTCCGCCTTGGTGAGGAGCTGCTCCTCGCGGAGCCGCTGCAAGTTGTTGGGCGCCGCGGCACGGCGCGCCACGTTCGGCGCCGCGGCCCGGCGCGCCGCGTGGGGCGCCGCTGAGCGGCGCGCCGCTTCCTTGGCGCGTGTACGGACGGGCATGCGAGGACCACGCTAAGCGATCGCGCCCGATCGGATCAAGAAAGGGGCCCGGCGTCGATATCGGTCGTTGTGGGAGAGTGATGCGTAATGATGTGTCGATGAGCGGTCTGTCAAACGCTCACGAGCCGATCCCGTAGTCCTTGATCTTGTAGAGCAGCGCCCGGTACGAGAGCTCGAGCAGCTCCGCGGCGCGGGTCCGGTTGCCCCCGGTGCGCTCCAGCGCGGCGCGGATCAGGCGCTCCTCCAACGCTCGGGTCCCCCGCTTCACCGAGAGGCTCCCGTCCTCGTCGCCGCCCGACGGGGGCGCCGGTGCGGGCGCGCGCACGGTCTCGGGGAGGTCCTCTTCCCGGATGAGCGGCCCGTCCGCGAGGACCACGGCGCGCTCGAGCGCGTGCTCCAGCTCGCGGACGTTCCCCGGCCAGCGATGGGCCATGAGGGACTCGCGCGCCTCGTCGGAGAGGCGCATGGCCGACAGCTCGGGGCGGAGCCGGGCGTAGCGCGCGAGGAAGTGGGCGGCGAGCGCCTCCACGTCGTCGCGCCGCTCGCGCAGCGGCGGCAGCCGGATCGCGACGACATCGAGCCGGTAGAGGAGGTCCTCGCGGAACTGCCCCGCCGCGACCGCGCGGCGCAGGTCGCGCGCCGTCGCCGCGACGACGCGCACGTCCACCTTGCGCGCCCGCACGTCCCCGAGCGGCCGGACCTCCTCGTCTTGCAGGAAGCGCAGGAGCTTCACTTGAAGCTGCAGCGGCAGCTCCCCGATCTCGTCGAGGAAGAGCGTTCCGCCGTCGGCCTCCTCCGCGAGCCCCTTCTTCGTGCGCGACGCGTCGGTGAAGGCCCCCTTCACGTGCCCGAACAGCTCGGACTCGATGAGCTCGGACGGGATCGCGCCGCAGTTCACCGCCACGAACGAGAACGCCGACCGGGGCGACTGCTCGTGGAGCGCGCGGGCGACGAGCTCCTTTCCGGTCCCCGACTCGCCCTGCAGGAGCACCGTCGTCTTCTGTGGCGCCACCTTGCGGATCTGGCGGAGGACCTCCTGCATCGGCTCGGACACGCCGATCAGGTTCGAGGAGCCGTACTCGCCCGCGAGCTCCGTCCGGAGCCGGCGGTTCTCGCGAGCGAGGCGCTCGCGCTCTTCCGCCTTGCGGATGACGAGCACCACCTCGTCGCGCTTGAAAGGCTTCGAGAGGTAGTCGTACGCGCCCGCCTTCATCGCCTCGATCGCCGCGTCCTGGGCGCCGTAGGCGCTCATCACGATCACGGTGAGGTCCGGCCGCAGCCGCTGGATCTCGCGGAGCAGGGCGAGGCCGTCCATCCCGGGCATCCGGACGTCGGTGAGCACGAGATCGGTCTCGCGCGCCTCCAGCTCCCGGAGCGCGTCCGCGGCGGTGGCGACGGCGCGCGCCTCCCAGCCGTGGTCCGCGAGGATCACGGAGAGCAGGTGGCGCATGGCCGGGTCATCGTCGACGACCAGGATCGAGCGGAACGCCAAGCCCCAGGAATCTAGCACGCAGGGTCGCGCGCGCTCACGAAGCGGCCCTCACGGCCCGGCGGGCCTGAGGACGACCGTGAACACCGCGCCGCCCGCGCCATCGTTCGCGGCGAGGATCGCTCCTCCGAACGACTCCACGATCCCCTGCGAGACCGCGAGCCCGAGGCCCGTCCCGCGTCCCGCCCCCTTCGTCGTGAAGAAGGGCTCGAACACGCGCGGCAGGTCGGCGGGGGCGATGCCGGGACCGGTGTCGGCGACGCGGACCGCCACGCGCCCGCCGTCGACGGCGGCGTCCACCCGGACCTTCCCGGCACCCGCCATCGCGTCACCCGCGTTGAGGAGCAGGTTCAGGAAGACCTGCGACAGCCGGCGCTCGTCCGCCACGACGCGCGGGAGCGCGGACGGGAGCGCGACCGCGACCTCGACGGACCGGAAGCGCGCCTGCACGCGCGCGAGCCGAAGCGCAGCGTCGAGGGGCACCGACAGCTCGACCGCGCCGAGCACCGCCTCTCCCGGCCGCGCCAGGTCGAGCAGGTCACGCACGATCCGGTCGATGCGCAGCGCCTCGTCCCCGATCCGGACGAGGAAGTCGTCGGTTTCGTGGCGGGGGGTGTCCACGGAGGCCAGGCGATCCCGCGCCAGCTCGACGTACCCCGTGATCGCGCCGAGCGGGTTCCCGACCTCGTGCGCGATCCCCGAGGCGAGCCGGCCGAGCGTGGCCAGCCGGTCTGCGCGGAGGAGCGACTCGCGCGCGCGGAGGAGGTCGGCATTGGCCCCCTCCAGCTCTCCCACTTTCTCCGCGAGCCTCGCCCGCTCCGCGACGAGCGCGGCCGCCAGCCGCTCGAACGCGACCGCCGCTCGGGAGAGACCGTGCCCTGCCGCCTCGCCAGGCGGCTCGAGGACGGGGAGGTCGCTGACCGCACCCCGGCCGAGCGACGCCGCGGCGGCGAGGAGCCGCTCGAGCGGAGCGCCCACCGAACGCATGAGCAGCCCGGCCGCGACGGCCGCCACCGCCACCGATACTGCGAGGGCGAGCGCGACCACCGCGGCGGGACGCACCGCGCCGCTCGCGGCGAGCGGGAGCCCGACGCCGAGCACGAGCGCCGCAGCGACCACGCCGATCGCGACGGCGTCGAGGAGCAGCACGAGCCTCGGGTCGCCGGGGCGCATGATCGCTACCGGTAGATCTCGAGCGCCGGCACGAGCGCAGCGAGGGGCGCGGCGAGGTAGAGCCACTCGAGGGCGCCGAGGACCAGGAACGGTCCGAAGGGGACTCCGTTCCTCGGCGGCACCCAGGCTCCGTCGGCGGGGGGGCGGCCCGGGTCGGGACCGGGCTGGGCCTTTCCGAGCGCCATCAGGACGAGGCCGACGAGGCTCCCCTGGATCGAGGCGAGCATCACGACGGGGAGGAGCGGCGCGGCGCCGAGGTACGCCCCGAGGCCGGACAGGAGCCAGAGATCTCCCACCCCCATCGCTTCCCGCTTGGCGAGGATCAGCCCGAGCTTCCTCACGACCCAGAACGCTCCGAACCCGATAACGGCGCCGAGCGCGGACAGCCACAACGTCGGTGCAGCCGTGAGGGACAGGGCCGAGCCGGCGACGCCGAGCACGAGGAGCGGGCGCGTCAGCCCGTAGGGAAGCTCCCACCGCTCGAGATCGATCGCCGCGAGGGCGAGGAGGAAGCCGACGAAGGCGAGCTCCACCGCGGCCGGGGCGGAGAGTCCGTGCCGCCTCCACGCGAGCCAGGCCGCCGCCGCGCCGAGGAGCTCCACCGCGACGTAGCGGAAGGAGATGCGCGTACCGCAGCGGCGGCATCGGCCCTTCAGGAGCACCCAGGAGAGGACGGGGAGGTTGTCGTACCAGGCGATGGGCGCGCTGCAAGCGGGACAGCGAGAGCGAGGGCGAACCACCGACGCTCCGTCGGGCACCCGCGCGATGACGACGTTCAGGAACGATCCTACGACGGCACCGACGAGGAGCACGTAGGCGGTGAGGATGGGCAGGGCGGACACGGAGCGGGATCATCGTAGCAGCGGCGCGGCGTTGTCAAAGCGGCTTCCGCCGCCCGGGCCGAGATCGTAGACGCGCCAGAGCGGGTTCGCGAAGACGGTGTGGACGGCCGGATCGTCCCCGAGCCGCCGGAACAGCGGTGCGGACTCCGACCGGTTGAAGCAGACCACCCAGCGCGCCCCGAACTGCTCGCGGATCATCGTCCGGGCGTCGGGCGGGCCCTCGCGTGGCAGCGCGTACCAGATCCGGTAGAGCTCCGGGTCGTTCACGGCGAACAGCGTGGGGTCGAGCGCGACGACGAGCTTGCGCTCGGGCAGCGCGATCATGAGCTCGCCGGTGAGGCCCCACCCGCACGTGAACACCTGCGCGCCCTCCGGTATGCGCGCCCGCAGGAATTCCTGGAACACGGTCGGGATCTCGTCGCCTCGCGTGCCGAGCGCGAGCACGGGCGCCGCCCCCGTGGCCGCGGTCCAGACGAAGCAGCCGGCGAGCACGGCCGTGGCGAGCCGCCGGCCGCGCTCGCGCAATGCGAGCGCAAGGGCGGCGGCCGCGAACGGGGCGAAGTACTCGATGAACCGGGCCGACCCCGCAGTCATCGCACCGTACGCCGCCGCGGCGAGCGCGAACCCGAGCGGGAGCGGATCGCGGGCGCGAGCGCGCCAGCCGAGCGCAAGGGCCGCGACGCACATCGCGGCGGGGAGGAGCGCGTTCCGCGCGAAGTCCGGCGCGGTGAACGGGAGGAGCTCCGTTCCGAGCTCGAGCCCGCCCGCGCGCCCCCACGCGCCGCGCAGGAGCACGTCCACGTGGACGATCCACGAGAGCCGGAGCAGGTTCCACGCGTGCGGGTGGACGGCGAGGCCGGCCGCAATCCCGAGCGCGGCGGCCGCCGCGGGTCTCCACGCGGGGCGGCGCCCGGAGAGTGCGCGCGCAACCTCCGCGAGGGCGACGAGCACGAGCGGCGTGTGCCACGCCACGTAGCACCAGGGATACGCGAAAGACGCGACCGCCACCGCCAAGGGACGCTCCCGCAGGGCGGCCCAGGCGACGGCGAGGGCGAGCACGATCGAGAGCAGGTGTGGCCGGACCACCGCGAATCGCACGTCGAACGCGGCCGACGCTGCGAGCGGGACGAGCGCCCACACCGCGGCGCGGGGGACGTCCTCGGCGCGCAGCACGAGCCAGAGCGCGAAGAGCACCGCCGCGCCGAGGACGGTGCCCGCGATCTTCGCCGCCTCGATCCAGCCGAGCCCCGACAGCGGCGTGAGGAGCAGGTGGAACAGGAGCTCCTTGTCCGCGTAGTGGTCGGCGAGCCAGCTGAACGGCGTCCACGGGAAGGCGCGGAGCATCCCGTGGCGCACCAGGAGGCGCGCCACCGCGATGTGGTAGGCCGTGTCCGCGTCCCACGGCACTGGGGTGAGGAGCTGGAACAGGACGGCGACCGCGAGGAACCCGGCGAGCGCGACCACTCCGGCGCGCAGCGAGGCGCGGTGCGCGGCCGGAGCGGCGAGGGCCGCGTCAGCCAGCACGATCGAGCGCGATGTCGTCGGGCGCCCCCGCGAGGCGCCGCATGAAGAAGTCCTCGAGCGTTTCGCGGTGCGAGGTGAGGGCGGCGATCCGTCCTCCCGCCTGCACGACCTCGCGCACCGCCGCGTCCGCCGCGGACTCGTCGGCGAATGACCAGGCGACACGGCCGCCCTCGCGTGCGAGGACGGTCGCGCCCCGGAACGGACCGTCCGCTCCCGGACCCGCGAAGGTGGCCTCGACGCCCGTGACACGCGCCGAGAGGAGCGCGTCGAGCTTGCCGACGTCGCGGAGCTTGCCGCCGACGATGACGCCCACGCGGTCGCAGAGCGCCTCCACGTCGGAGAGGATGTGCGTCGAGAAGAAGACGGTCTTGCCCCGGCGCTTCAGCTCGAGGATGAGGTCGCGGACCTCCTTGCGCCCAACCGGATCGAGGCCGCTCATCGGCTCGTCCAGCACGATCAACGCCGGGTTTCCCACCAGCGCCTGCGCGATGCCGAGCCGCTGCTGCATGCCCTTCGAGTACTTCCGGATCTGGAGGTCCGCCGCCCCGCCGAGCCCAACGAGCGCGAGCAGCTCCTCGCATCGCCGCGGCTGCTCCGCCCTGGGTACGCGGGCGAGGCTCGCGAAGAACCGCATCGCCTCGCCGCCGGTGAGGAACTCGTACCAGGCCGGATGCTCGGGCAAGTAGCCGATCCGCGCCTTCGACGCCTCGCTCGGAATCGGCGCGTCGAAGATGAAGGCGGTGCCACTCGTGGGGAAGATCAGCCCCATCAGCATCTTGATCGTGGTGGTCTTCCCCGCGCCGTTCGGGCCGACGAATCCGAAGATCTCGCCCTCGCTCACCGACAGCGTCAGGTCGTCCACGGCGTTCACGCGACGACGCCTCAGCCCGATCTCGAACGTCTTCGTGAGCCCCTCGGTCCGCAAGATCATCGCAGGCATGATCCGGGGGAGTCGCCGGGTTGTCAAAGGCCGAGCGACCGCTGTCGCGCCTTCCCGCACCGTGCGGCCCGGTGACAAGAATCGTCAGCGACCGCACCCAGGCTGCCCTGACGCGCGCCCGGTGGGCGGCCTGGAACACCGCGGGATCAGGCGAATTACCGGCGCCCGCTCGCTGGCATCGCGGATGCTTATGTCCGCTCGTCGGAACCGGGCGCGGCACGATTTGGTTGGAGCCCGGAAAACTCGCGAGACGCACGCCGCCTCAGGAGGCACCATGAAGAAGGCCAAGGGCTTCACCCTCATCGAGCTCATGATTGTCGTCGCCATCATCGGCATCCTCGCGGCGATCGCGATCCCGAACTTCCTCCGCTACCAGCTCCGCTCCAAGTTCACGGAGCTCAAGTCGAACGTCCAGGCGATCCAGAAGTCCGAGGAGTCGCTGCGCCAGGGTGAGCGCCAGTACTGCCTCAACGCCGTGACGGGCGCGTACGCCGACATGGCGGCGACCCCGTCGCCGGCGGGCTGTCTCCGCACCGCGCTCAACGGCTCGCAGAAGTGCGTCTGGACCGCGCCCGAGCTCGCCCGCGCCGCCGCGCTCGACTGGAACGTCGAGGGCGCGACGTACGGCATCTATCAGGCGATCACCGGCACGGCCCCGACCATCCCCGCGGGCACCCCGTTCGTCGTCGCGTGCGGCGCGAACAACCTGGGCCTGACCCTCTCCATCGGCGCGTGGTCGAACATCGACGCCGATGCCCTGAACGGCACCGTGTGCATGTGGCGCGATCTCATCGCCGCCGACGGCACAACGACTGCGGTTGCTCCGGTCTGCCCCGCGACCCTCGCCCCGGTGCCCGACCTGACGCTCTGCCCCGGCGGAACCCGGCCCCCGACCATCGGCTCCGGCCAGGTCGCTGGCTGCGCGGCGGACAACATCTTCTAGGCACCCCCGCCCCGATGGTATGATCGAGGCCGCTCGGCGACGCGCCGGGCGGCCTTTCCTTCATGCACATGAATCTCCGCGCGCTGTCGCTCGCCCTCGTCGCCCTCGGGGGCGCTTCCGTCCTGAACCTCTCGCTCGCCGAGCGGCGGGCGTCGAGGCCGTTCGACGTGCTGCACGTGCCGAACGGCGCCGCGGCCCGCGTGATGGCCCTCGGACAGCGGACGTTCCTGTCCGACGTGTACTGGCTGCAAGCGGTGCAGTACATGGGCGAACCGGAGGCCGACCGGCGCGGCTGGGACAAGCTCTACGCGCTCGTCGATCTCGTCACCGACCTCGATCCACGGCATGGGTACGCCTACCAGACCGCCGGGATCGTCCTCTCGGCGGCCGGCCGGATCGTGGAAAGCAACCAGATCCTCGAGAAGGGGATGGTGACCGGACCGCCGTGGTGGTCGTTCCCGTACTACCTCTCGTTCAACCACTGGTTCTACCTGGGCGACTACGCGGGGGGAGCCGAGTACGCGCGCATCGCCGCGAAGCGCCCCGGTGCCTCCGTGAACGTGGCGCGCCTGGCGCTGTCCCTCTCCTCGAAGAGCGGCTCCCCCGAGGACGCGATCGCGATGATCCAGGAGCTGCGCGCGACGGTGAGCGACGAGGTCTCCACCTCGGCGCTGGACGAGCAGATGAAGCTCGCGATCGTCGAGCGCGACGCACAGGCGCTCGAGCGCGCGATCACGCGCTTCGCGGCAGAGCGCGGCCGTCCCCCCGAGGGTTTCGGCGATCTCGTGCGGGCCGGGTACGTCGTCGAGCTGCCGAAGGATCCGTTCGGCGGGACCTACGCGGTCGGCGACGACGGGAAGGTCCGCTCGAGCGCAAACCCCTTCCGCTTCCAGCTGCGCGAAGGCCCGCACACATCGGGGTTCGAGTACGAGATCCCGCAGCACGAGCTGCAGAGGATGTCCAAGTGACGACCGTCTTCACCCTCTCGTGGGTCACCATCCGCGAGGCGCTGCGCCAGAAGCTCGCCGTGAACCTGCTCGTCTTCGCGGTCGTGCTCGTCTCGGCATCGCTCGTGCTCTCCTCGCTCACGTACGGCGAGCAGTACCGGATCATCGTGGACATCGCGCTCACCGCGATGGAGGTGTTCGGCACGCTGATCGCCGTGTTCCTCGGCGCCGGGCTGGTCGCGGGCGACGTGGAGCGGCGCACGGTCTATCCGATCATCGCGAAGCCCGTCTCTCGCGCACAGTATGTCGCGGGCCGATACGCCGGACTCGTCGCGACGACGACGCTCAACCTCGTCGTCATGACGGTGTTCTTCGTGGGCGTGCTCGCGTTCTACCTGAAGGGCCTCGGGTTCATCCGCGAGTCCCCGCTCATCGCGACCGTCGGCGGCATCGCGGTCCAGTTCGCGATGATCGGAGCCGTGGCCGTGCTGTTCTCCACGTTCACGACCGCGACGCTGTCCGCCATCTTCACGCTCTCCCTCGTCGTCGCGGGACACCTCGCGAGCGATCTCGTCCGGTACTGGTCGACGCAGGGAGCCGCGGCCGGCTGGTTCGGGAAAGCCGTCTATCTCGTCGTCCCGAACCTCGAGTCGCTCAACTTCAAGGAGGCGATGGTCTACAAGGACGCCGTCGCCGCCGGCCCCCTCGCCGCGTCGATGCTCTATGGCGTCCTCTATTCGGCAGGCGTCGTCGCGCTGGCTGCTGCCACGTTCTCGCGCCGCGACCTCCGCTGACGCGGCTCCGCCGGCGCGGCGAGTCCACCTCCGCCGACATGCAAACTCTTCCGAGTCCGCAATGAATGAGCACCGGACTCGACGCCTCGCAGTGACGAGCGCCCGAGATCCGGGGGGTTGCACCGGTCCCGGGTAGGCGCGCCGCTTGCTCCGCATCTCCCCGATGCGCGCGCACCGTGGCTTTACGATCATCGAGATGATGGTGGTGGTCGCGATCGTCGGGATCCTTGCTGGCCTGGCGATCGTGGGGTTCCGGGCGGCACGACGCAACGCCTCCGTCCAGGGCACTGCGTTCGAGCTGGCGCTGCGGCTCGACGGCCTGCGCACGCGCGCGCTGCGGGACGGGAGCGATCTCGTCGCGGTCATCGTGGACGCCGGCAACGTGCAGCAGTGCGCCCACGGCGCGAGCTCGGAGTGCGGCATGTTCCGCCTGCTCCGGCCCGCCCCCGGCTTCGCCCTGAACGCCTTCAACCCGGCGGGCCCGTTCCTCAACGCGTCCGAGGTCGACCGCGACACCCTGCCGTTCGGGATCCGGTTCCACCGGGCCGCGGACGGGCGCGCCGCGCCGAGGCCCTTCGACGCCACCCGCATCTTCGACCCCGAGCTGGTGGGGAACTGCGGCGGGCGCGCCTGCGTCGGGATGCGGTTCAGCGGCAACGGCACCGTATCCGCGGAGTACGCGGATGGCGTTCCGGGCAATCCGAAGCTCGGCGTCGCCTTCGCCCTCGGGAGCGAGCTCACCGCCGAGACGAGGGGGACCGACCAGCGAGGCATCGTCGTCACGTTCCCGGCCGGGATCGCGAAGGCATTCCCCACGTCGCAGTGAAGGAGCGAGGCATGTCGCCATCGAACGAACCGCGGGGGACGACGCTCATCGAGGTGATGGTCGCCATGAGCGTCCTGCTCATCGGCCTGCTCGGCATGATGCACCTGCAGGTCCTCGGCCTCACCTCGAACCAGGGCGCTCGCGCGCAGATGCAGGCCACCCAGCTCGCGCGTGAGGTCACGAGCGCGCTCGAGCGGCTGCCGACGAGCGACGCGCGGGTCGGGGCGACGGGCGCCTTCGGGTCGCTGCTGCAGGCCGACGGCTCCCCCGCATCGAGCGGCTTCACTGCGACGGCGGACACGCTCCCCGGCGTCCGTCCCGATTCGCTCTTGGAGCACGGCGTCGGCGGGCCGGTGTACCAGCGCCGCTGGACGGTCCGGGACGAGGGCGTGGGGGTGAAGTCGATCGCGGTCTCGGTGATCTACCGGGAACGCGGCAACGCGCGGCTCAAGGAGGTCGTGCTGTTCACCGGCAAGGTGAATGGCTCCCAGCTCATGGCCAACCTCTCGGCGTACAACTGACATGCGGACCCGCAGCCCAATGCACGGCGTCACCCTCGTCGAGCTCCTCGTCGCGCTCGCTGCGAGCGCCATCGTGCTCGTGTTCGTGGTCGCGGCGGTGAAGGCGCAGCAGGACGCTTACCAGGGCGGTCAGCGCGTCCGCGAGGCCCAGGGCGCCGCCCGCAACGCGCTCCTGTTCATCGAGCAGAAGCTCGCGACCGCCGGTTACGGCATCGATCCGGCGCTCGCGTTCGACCTGTCCGGAATGCCCGGCGACCCCGATCCCGCCTGGTACGTGGGGCCCTGCCCGGCGCCCGCCACGCCCTGCGTGAAGGATCGCATCGACGGCTCCGACGAGCTCGTCTTCTTCAGCCGGAACCCGAGCTACTGGGCCCCCAGGCCGGAAGACGCGCTGCCGCCGGGCTCCACGCGCGGGCGGTCCTGGGACCTCGCCGAAGCGTTCGACCCCTCGACGAACCGGATCCGGCTCCTCGCGCACAAGGGCGACGTGTTCTTGCAGGGCCAGATCCTCCAGGGAGTCTGCGACCAGGGCCAGGGGCAGCGCTTCTTCACGGTGAGGAGAACGGTCGGTCCGCTCGCGGACGACGCGTCGCAATACGTCGATCTCGTGGTGGAGGGCGATCTCAAGAACCCGTTCATCCGCCAGTCGGCGGGGCAGTGCACCCCGACCCGCGTGTTCCAGATCGACCGTTACCGGTTCCACGTGCGGCCGATCGGCGTCGCGGGCTCAACGTACGAGAGCTACCTCGTGCTCGACTCCGGCGTGGACGTGAGCGGGCCCGCCGGCGTGCCCGACGGCACGATCGACGAGCTGGACGAGACGATCCTCGCGCCCGGGGTCGAGGTGATGCAGGTGGCCTACCACTTCACGTTCCACTCCGACCCGCCGCCGGCCCCGCTCGCCGTCGTGGGCGCGACTCCGGGCACGCTGCTGAAGGTCCAGCCGGGCGCGCCGAATGACGCGGTGCAGGCCGACCGGGGCGTCGCGCTCTCCCTGGTATCGGGGGGCGTGCCGACCGCCGCGGGCGTCGCGGCGGACACCATCACCCGCCCCGACTTCACGTCGCCAGCGCTGCAAGACGCGAAGTTCTACACGCAGGCCAGCCTCTTCGACTACCGGTTCGGACCGCCGATCACGCCCGAGCGGAAGACGAACTACCTGGCGAACGTCCGCGCCGTGCAGGTCGTGCTCGTCACCCGGTCCGCCACGCCGGCGCCGGAGGGAGCCGCGAGCTTCGTCCCCGGGCCCAGCGCGCCGGTCCTCAACCTGAACCAGACGCCCGCGTGGATCGCGGGCGCGTCGACCACGGCGGCCGGAGGCGACCGCTACGCGCGCATCCGCCTCGACACCACCGTCACGCTCTCGAACATGGTCGCGCGCCGCCTGCTGTACGACTGAGAGGGACCGATGAGCTTCTCGGAACGAAACCCGGCGGAGCGCGGCAGCACGCTCGTCCTCGCGATGGTCCTCCTGGCCGTGCTCACCGTCATCGGCGTCGCAGCCGTGGCGCTGTCCTCGCAGGAGCGGACCAACGCCGGGCTGATGACGCAACGCGACCGGCTCGTCTCCTGCGCCGCCGCGGCGCAGGCCGCCATCTGGAAGGAGATGCTCGTCTACGGGCCCACCTTCCTGCCCGCGTCGGGCGGGACGGTCCCGGAGATCACCCTTCCGGATGGCACGCGCTACCGCGCCGGTCACTATGGCGAAACGAGCACCGTCGTCGTGAACACCAGCGTGCGGGAGATCGCGTGCCGCGACGCGAAGTCCGAGGACTACATCGACCTCACGAACCGCGACGGCGCATTCATGAAGAGCGGGATCTGCTTCGCGATCACCGCCCGGTGTGTGGACCCACAGGATCGGGAGCTCGAGGTCGAGTTCCAGATCAACAAGCTGTTCTAGGACCGAGGAAACCATGCGCCGCTCCAGAGTCGGCATCGTCCTCCTCGCGGTCGCCGCCGCGATCGCGCTCTCGCCCCACTCCTCGTCCTCGCAGGTGCAGCCCGACGACGTCGCCGCACGAACGCTCCTCGCGACGAACCTCGCCGACGCGGTCATCAACCCGGCGAAGGGCGAGGACACCAACTTCTTCATCCGCGCGGGCGGGATCCCGAACATCTTCTTCCTCGTGGACACGTCCGGCTCGATGGAGCGGCTGCCGGCCGACGGGCCCGCCTTCTACGGCGGGGCGAGCCCCACCATGCCCCCCGGCGTCCTCCTCGCGGATCCGACGAACGCCGGCGCCCAGAACACCGCCCGGAACAACCGCACCATCCTCGGCTGCGGCCTGGACGCGGTGAGCAGCTCGACCCCTGCGTTCTCCGGGAACGAGATGATCCTGCACCTCAAGAGCCGGAAGTTCTTCCCCCCCTGCGGGGCGGCGCAGGATCCCTCCCTCGTCGGCGCCGCCTACGCCGGCCATCCCGGGGTCGTCGCGACCGGCGCCGACTACGCATACCAGTCGTCGATCTGCCCGTACTACACGCCGTCGAACAACCTCACGGTGTGGCCGGACAACCGGGGCGGGTTCGATCCCGACTTCTACGTGGAGAACCCGAACGACTCCCAGATCCCGAACACGCTCTGGGTGAAGGACCTCGTCTACCACGACTCGATCCTGCTCACCGGTGCGTATGCCCGGAACGGCAACGCCTTCGGGCACAACTTCGGGAAGGGGTGGGCCGCCACCGCACCGCCGACGACGTACCCGGTCCAGAGCTCGGCCGGCGCGTACGCCAGCATCGACGCCTTCTGCGACGAGCAGGGGACGACGGCGCTCGCGAACGGCCAGGTCCCGTCCGACGTCTGCAAGCAGTGCCTGAAGCAGGCGGGCTGGTACTACGACGGCATCATCCTCGACGACGACCAGGACGGCAGCGGCGTCGCCAAGACGTACCCGAGCATCTGGTACACGGGGAACTACCTCAACTTCTTCCCGCCCAAGTTCGTCATCGTCCGCAAGATCGTGAAGGACATCGTCGCGACGCAGTCCAAGGTGCGCATGGCCCTCGCCCAGTTCGGCGCGAGCGGCATGTCGCTCATGAAGGAGTTCAACCCGACCTGCGCCCACCCCGAGTCCAACTTCGACTCGAACCGCGGGACGTACGTCAACCTGATGAACTCGATGGACTTCAGCGGTGGCACGCCCCTCGCGAACGCGCTCTTCGACACCGGGCGCTACTACCACTCGCCCGGCCTCCCCTGGTTCGGGAACGCCTGGGAGAAGACCGGCAACTCGTGGGAGTCCTCGGCCAACTCGACCGATTACGCGGTCTGCTACGCCTGCCAGAGCTCGAACGTGATCGTGCTGACGGACGGCATCCCCAGCCCGAACGACGGGAACGGGCTTCCGAACCGGGTGGCGTCCCTCGCGAACGCGGACAGCGGGAAGTACGCCGGCGACACGGGCACGGGCATCCTGCAGGTCGACACCACGGATTGCCCGCAGTGCGCCGAGCCGACCTTCACCGGGACCAGCTCGTACAAGAACAACCTCGCGCGCGTCTCCTGGTACCTCCACAACTACGACCTGCGGAACGACACCGAGGCGACCAAGGACTGCAAGAAGAACGGCGGCAAGCAGACGCTCGACGTCTACACGGTAGGTTATGCCACCCGGCAGCTCCCGGACGCGAACCGGATCCTCGCGAACGCCGCGGGCGCGGGCGGCGGCGTGTTCGTGTCGGCCGAGAACCCCCAGGTCCTGAAGCAGGGGCTGCTCAACGTGTTCGAGGAGATCAACAGCCGGTCCACGTCGTTCAGCGTCGCGACCGTGTCCACGCTCCAGACCACCACGGGCCACTCGGTGATCGTCCCGCGGTTCGACCCGTCCAAGACCGCGCTGTGGAAGGGGCACCTCTACCGGTACGAGATGTACAGCGAGTTCGTGAACGAATGCGACCCCAGCAATCCGAAGAGCGGCTGCTGCTCGGCGAGCGGAACCGGGGATCTCGACTGCGACGGCAAGTGCCTGAGCGTCTTCCTGCAGGACGCGGGCGACGCCCCGTTGCACACGAACCCGTACTTCATCCAGGAAGCCGGGGACGGCGCTTTCTACCGGAACGCTTCAAACCTGGCCTCCTGCGATCAGGCGCCGATCTGCCAGGCGCAGGGGAAGCCGTGCGACGACCCCGGAAACGCGCTGGCGGTGCCATGGTGGGACGCGGGCGAAGGCCTCGCCAAGAAGAAGTGGAAGGACCGCAAGGTGTACACGGTCGTCGACTCGTCCGGCGGCGGGGACGTCCGCATCGATCACTGGAGCGGTACCGGCGACGAGGTGTTCCAGCTCAGCTCGACGGACGACTTGGTCGCCGAGAGGATCCTCCCGTACCTCGGGAACAAGGGGAACACCGTCTGCAACGTCGTTGCGAACCGCATCGAGACGGCGGGTGACCCCGGCACCGCCACCGTCGTGCGGACCAACGAGACCGCCTGCGTGCAGGCGGTCATCCGCTGGGTGCTCGGCGCGGACGTCTTCAACGAGGCGGGGCGCAAGGCGAGCGACTCCCCGCCGTGGCCGCCACCTCGCCCGTATCCCCTCCTCCCCATCACCACCGGGGACCCGACGGCGGTCCCGCCGATCCCGGCGAACCTCCCCGACCAGGAGCAGCTCCCGGATCGGCCGTTCAAGCTGGGCGACGTGTTCCACTCGTCGCCGGTCGAGGTGGTCGCGCCGCTGCCACGCACCGGCATCCTCTGCCGGCTCGGGCTGCACAACCAGTGCCTGCAGGCGCTCTGGCGCGCACCGTCCGGAATGGAGTCCTCGGACGACGACGCCGAGTACGACAAGTACGTGGACCACTACAAGGGACGGCGCAAGATCGTTCTCGTGGGGTCCAACGCGGGCCTGCTCCACGCCTTCAACGGCGGGGCCTGGCACGCAAATGCCGACGACGAGTTCACCTACCTCGACGAGAGCAAGCCGCCGTTCAACGGCTACTACGACCGCGGCACGCCGACGGCGAGCGATCCGGACCAGATCTGGGCGGAGGAGCTGTGGGCGTTCCTCCCGCCCGACATGATCGGCAAGCTCCCGCTGGTGCTCACCGGCGAGCATCAGCTGCTCGTGGACGGGACCGCGATGGTCCGCGACGTGTGGGTGGACGGGACCGAGAACGGCATGGGGGGCGCCGACGACTGGGACGACAAGAAGCAGGCCCGCGAGTTCCACACCGTCGCCGTCGTGGGCGAGCGCCGCGGCGGAACCCACTTCTTCGCGCTCGACGTCACCGACGCGACCCATCTGCCGTCCGAGAGCGATTTCAAGGCACCGCGCTTCCTCTGGATCTACCCGCAGATCGACGACCGCGAGACGCTCTCGTTCGGCGAGACCTACACCGACTTCCTGCCCGTCCCCCCGCCGATCGGACCCGTCCGGATCAAGGCCGACTCCAACTCCGGGGCCCCGAAGGCGGACACGCCCGCGTTCAACAAGGTGCCATTCCACGAGCGCTGGATCGTGTTCCTCTCCGGTGGCTACGACCCACAGTTCATCCGCGGGCGGGGCGTCCACATGGTGAACGTCTGGACGGGCGAGGAGGTCTGGGACTTCTCCTATCCGGAGAGCCCGTCGAGCGTCGCGGCGGACGATCCGCGGCTCCAGCTGCGCTTCCCGGTCGCTGCGGTCGTCGGCATGACGATGTGGGGACCGGAGGCGCGCCGCAAGGCCCAGCTCGGCTACGGAAACGAGGGCTTCTTCGACACCGCCACCTTCGGCGACACGGGCGGCCAGCTCTGGACGCTGCGGTTCCACGAGCCGGGAGTGATGGACGCCGACCGCAAGGTGACCAACTGGTACGGCGCCCGAGCGTTCCAGATGGGCGGCGCCACGACGCCGTCGCTCGCGTGGGCCCACCCGTTCTTCTACATCACCGCCAACACGGCGCTGCCGGACGGCTACATCTACCGCGCGTACGTGGGCGTCGGAGACCGCTTCAACCTGCTCGACACGGGCGGCGGGATCTGCGGCCCCGACAACGTCCGCGCCTGTGCGCAGCGCGGCTGCACCGTGACGATCGACCTCCCGTCGAACTACGCCACGACCCCCGAGCTCGGCAGGCGGAGTGGATCGAACACCGAGACCGGCACGGGCGCGCTCACGTCCAGCTCGTCGCTGGGGGCGGGCGGAGCGAGCATCGGCGTGCGTGCCAAGCTCGTGGTGTCAGGCTGCCCGTCGCCGGAGTCGAACACGGCTCCCAACGGGTTCACGAAGGACGTCGGCGTGACGTGCGCGAACGACGCGCAGGGCCGCTGGGGCTGCTCCCTCCTGCCCGGAGCAGCGTACGCCGGGACGCTCGCGCTCTCGGACACGAACAACATCCCGGTGACCCGGAACTGGTACTTCTCCCTCCGGATCTTCGACGATGCGCCCGGCGCGCGGGTCCCGTTCGCCACCGCCGCCCAGGCGAAGGCGTACGACGCGGCCCGGCTCTGGATCCGCGACACCGGCGCAGCGATCACCTCGTCCGCGTACTCCGGCGGGAACTTCACGATCATGGCGGCGAGCGATCCGAACCCCGCCGTACCCGCGGATCCCAAGACCTCGGCGGGGTGGGCCATCTACTACGACCATGGTCCCACGGTCGTCGCGGAGGGCAACAGCTACACCGTCAACGCCCTCGACGAGCGCACGTCATCGGTGAGCGGCCTGTATGGCTGGGTGAGCTGGAACACCACGCAGCCCTCGACCGGCCTGGTGACGACCACGAACGCGAACTGCTTCGTGTCCAAGTGCTCCGCCGAGGACCGGCGCATCGCGTACCACTACGCCGCGCACCCGCTCACCGGCGGGAGCGTCCTGCGCGATGCGAGCGACCAGCCGATCCGGGCGCAGGTCGGCAACACGCTCGTGCCGGCGCAGGGCGACCAGGCGACGGTCTTCATCAACCAGAAGGGCCAGGTCCTGGTCGGACTCACCGTCGTCAACCCCGAGAAGGGCGCCGGGTCGAGCGCCGTCGGGGAGGCCACCGATGCCGTCATGGATCTCGGGTACATCGAGATCCCACAGTCCGTCCACGCCTGCCGGCACTCGCCCACGCGACCGGCCGAGAACGTCTGCCGCTGAGCGGCGCGCGCCTCCTCCCTCGCTACCGGTCGATGCCGAACTTGGCGAGCCGGTAGCGGAGGGAGCGAAAGGTGAGGCTGAGGAGCCGCGCCGCCTCGGTCTTGACCCCCCCCGCCCGGACGAGCGCCTGCTCGAGCATGCGTCGCTCCATCGCGTCGAGCTGGGATTGAAGGTCCATCCCCGCCTCGGGCAGCTCCGCGGCCGCCGTCGCGGACGTCAGGGGACCTCCGGGAGCGCGGAGCGCCGGAGGGAGGTCCGCGATCTCGGATCTCCGGACCGTCCGCGAGCGTGACCGCCCGCTCCACCACGTTCGCGAGCTCGCGCACGTTCCCGGGATAGTCGTAGTCCAGCAGGCGCTTCTCCGCGTCCGCAGAGAGCCTGATGTCTCCCTTTCCGGCCTCGACCGCGAAGCGGGCCAGGAAGTGGGCCACGAACAGCGGGATGTCCTCGCGCCGCGCTCGGAGCGGCGGGACGCGGATCTGGATGACGTTCAAGCGGTAGAACAGGTCCTCGCGGAACCGTCCTGCGGCGACCTCCTCCTGGAGCTCTCGGTTCGTGGCCGCGACGATCCGCGCGGCGACCGCGATGTCCGCCTTGCCGCCCACGCGCCGGACCTTGCGCTCCTGCAAGGTGCGCAGGAGTCTCACCTCGAGCGGCAGCGGCAGCTCCGCGATCTCGTCGAGGAAGAGCGTTCCCGAGCCGGCGACCTCGAACAGGCCCGCCTTCGTCTCCACCGCACCGGTGAAGCTCCCTTTCTCGTGACCGAAGAGCTCGCTCTCGATGAGCCCCTCCGGGATCGCGCCGCAGTTGATGGCCACGAACGGCTGGTCGCGACGATCGCTCCCGTCGTGGATCGCGCGTGCGACGACCTCCTTGCCGACGCCGCTCTCCCCCGTGATCAGCACGGTGGTCGGGGTCGGTGCCACCTTGGCCACGAGCGTGCGCACCTCCTCCATCGCCGCGCTCTGTCCGATCATCTCGGGCTGGGCGAGGCGCGGCTTTCCGACGCGGTGCCGGAGGACGCGGTTCTCCTGGAGGAGCGCGCGGCGCTCGAGGGCCTTCTCGACGACCAGTCGGAGCTCGTCGAGCTTGAAGGGCTTCAGGACGTAGTCATGCGCGCCGAGCTTCATCGCCTGGATCGCGTTCTCGGTCGTCGCGAAGGCGGTGACCATCACCACCTCCGTGCCCGGCGAGATCTCCTTCACGCCCCGGAGCACGTCGATGCCAGACTCACCACCGAGGCGCAGGTCGGTGATGACGAGATCCACCCCGCCCTCGGAGACGCGGGCGAGGGCGCCCTTCACGTCCGCGGCAGCGTGGACCCGGTGACCCTGCTTCCGGAGCAGGATCTCCAGGAACTCGCGCATGGACGCCTCGTCGTCCACCACCAGGATCTGCGACATCGGGAAGCCTCGTCCTCCGGTGGGGATCCTAGCCCGGAACCGCCGAGCGCGGCGCCGGCAGTCGCACCGTGAACCGTGCCCCCTCTCCCGGCGTCGAGTCGAGGACGACCGACCCGCCGTGCGCGTCCACGATCCGCTGCACGACCGCGAGCCCGAGCCCGGTTCCCTTCGGCTTCGTCGTGAAGAACGGGGTGAAGATCCGCGCGCGCTCCGGCGCGGCGATGCCGGGCCCGTCGTCGGCGACGACGAGGAGCGCGCCTCCGTCGAGCTGCGGGTGGCACGTGACGCGGATCGTCCCGGTGCTCCCGGCCTCGCGGATCGCCTGCGCGGCGTTCGCGAGCAGGTTCCACACGACCTGGCGGAACTGGTCCGGATCGCATTCTGCGGGCGATCGCGTCAGCGCCCGCTCGATCACCAGGCCATGGGCGACCCGATCCGCCGCGAAGACGTCGAGCGTCTCTCCGATGAGCACGGAGAGGTCGGCGGGGACGCGGTGTGAAGGGGCCGGACGCGTGAACTCGAGGAAGCGCGTGAGCAGCAGGTCGAGTCGTCCGGTCTCGCGCAGCACGATCCCGAGAACGCGCTCGTCCTCCGGCGAGAGCCCCTCCACGCCTCGCAGGAGCTCCACGCACCCCGAGATGGACGCGAGCGGGTTGCGCAGCTCGTGGGCGAGGCCCGCCGCGACCTCCCCGAGGTCGGCGAGCCGCTTCGAGCGTTGGACGGCGTCCTCCATGGCGCGCAGCTCGGTGAGGTCCTGGAAGATGACGGCCGTGCCGGATCGCTCGCCGCGCTTTCCGTGGAGGTCGAACGCGCTGTACCCGAGCAGCCGGCGATCTCCGCGCGCGCTCAGGTACAGCGCCTCCTCGCGCGCCTCCCCCGTGAACGCCGGGAACCAGCGCTCGGCATGCTGTCCGCGAACCTCCTCCAGCGAGAGCCCGGTGATCTGCTCGCCGGCCCGGTTCAGGAACGTGATCCTTCCGCGCGGGTCGAGCGTCAGGAGACCGCTCGAGACGGACTGGACGATCGACTCGTGCAGGGCCGTGACGGCGGCGAGCTCGCTCTCGCTCGCCGCGAGCCGGTCGCCGGTCCGTCGGAGCTGCTCCGCGAGGTAACCCGCCAGGGCTGCGGTGGCCGCGAAGGCCGAGGCGTGGGCGAACAGGGTCGCACGCAGCGCGCCGGGATCGGGGTGCAGCAGCGTCACGGCCCCGCCGTAAGCGAGGAGCGCGAGCGCGAGTGCGCCCACCGCGCCCGCCCGGTGGAGGAGGATGCTCCCGTTCACGATCGCGAGCAGGAACATGAAGACGAACACGCTCTCGGACAGCCCCGTCGTCGCGACCACCGCGACCGCGATCGCCACGTCGAGGACGATCTGGGCGGCGGCGATCCCGCGCTCGAACGCGCGGACCCGCAGCATCATCGCGAAGACGAGCGAGGCGGCGTAGGTCGCCACGACCACCGCGTAGAGCGGCGCGACCACCTCGGCCGCGCGTGCGCCGTACTGCAGGTTCACGACCGCGGTGCCGCCGAGCAGCACCGTGATGGTCGCGATCCGGAACAGCGTCAGCCAGACGAGCTTCCGGTGCAGACCCCCGTCGGAGTCTCGATCCGATCCGGCCGCGGACGCGGCCGCGTCGTGGAGGGTCGCTTCCGCGGCGGTCACAGGGGCGGTTACTTGATGTTCCCCGCGATGCTGAAGATCGGGAGGTACATCGCGACGAGGAACCCGCCGACCACCGCGCCCAGGAATACCATCATGATGGGCTCGATCATGGAGGTCAGCGCCGAGACCGCGACGTCCACCTCGTCGTCGTAGAAGTCGGCGATCTTGCTCAGCATCTGGTCCATCGCGCCGGTCGCCTCGCCGACGCCGATCATCTGCACGACCATGGGCGGGAACACCTTCGTGTCCGCGAGAGGCCCTGCGATGTTCTTGCCCTCGGAAATCTTCGCGCGCACGAAGATGATGCCCCGCTCGATGACCGTGTTGCCGGCGGACTTCGCCACGACCTCGAGTGCGTCGAGGATGGGCACACCGGAAGAGAGCATCGTCCCGAGCGTCCGGGTGAAGCGGGCCACTGCGATCTTGCGAGTGAGTGACCCGAACACCGGCGCCTTGAGCACGAACGCGTCCCACAGCCGGCGCCCCTTCGGGTTCCGCACGAACATCTTGAACGCGATGACGATCGCGATGGGGACGCCGACGAACAGGTACCAGTTCTCGGTGAGGCCGTGCGAGAGGTTGATCAGGAACTGCGTCGGTGCCGGCATCGCGCCGCCGAAGTCCTTGAACATCTTCTCGAAGGTGGGCGTCACGAACGCGAGGAGCACGACCGTGACGAGGACGGCCACGCCGAGGACGATCGACGGATACACCATCGCCCCCTTCACACGGCGCTTCAGCTTCTCGTTCTTCTCGATGTAGGCGCCGAGGCGCTGCAGGATCGTGTCGAGGATGCCGCCGATCTCGCCTGCGCGGACGAGCTGCACGAACAGGGTGTCGAAGACCTTCGGGTGCTCGCTCAGGGCGTCGGCGAACGTGGACCCGGCCTCCACCCGCGCCTTCACCTGGAGCATCACCTTCTTGAACGCGGGGTTGTCCGCCTGAGATCCGAGGATGTCCAGGGCTTGCACGAGCGGGAGGCCCGCGTCGATCATCACCGAGAACTGGCGCGTGAAGACGAGGATGTCCTTCGTCGTCACCCCGCCGAACCCGGGGATCACGATGTGGAACTCCTTCGGCTTCTTGCGGACCTTGGTGGGATCGATCCCCATCTGCTGGAGTCGCGACCGCACGGCGTCCGCGTCCGACGCCTCCATCTCGCCGGAGCGGATCTCGCCCTGCCGGGTCTTCCCCGACCACTTGAACACCGGCGGCTGCTTCACCGCGGGCGCGGGCTTTTGCTTGACGGCTGCGGCCTGGGCCATGGTGTCCTCGCGTCGACTCGCCTGTCGATCCTAGCCGACGGCCAACGGCGGGTCGAATCGGCGTCTCCTACCTCGGCCCCGTCGCGGTAGGGACCCGGACGGTCCCGCTCGCCAGGATGTTCTTCAGCTCGTCCGGATCCGACGAGCGGCCCATCGCCTCGTCGAGGGTGATGAGCCGCTTCGCGTACGCGAGCGCGAGGCTCTGGTTGAACGTCTGCATGCCGAACTTCGTCTGGCCGACCTGCATCTGCGAGTAGACTTGGTGGACCTTGTCCTCGCGGATGAGGTTCCGGATCGCGGCGTTCGGGACCATGACCTCGATCACGAGGACGCGCCCCGGCCCGCCCGCCTTCGGCAGCAGGTTCTGCGTGAGCACCCCTTCGAGCACGAACGAGAGCTGCGCACGGACCTGGGGCTGCTGGAACGGGGGAAAGACGTCGAGAATGCGGTTGATGGACTGGACGCAGCTGTTGGTGTGCAGCGTCGCGAACGCGAGGTGACCGGTCTCGGAGATGACGAGCGCGGCCTCGACGGTCTCGAGGTCGCGCATCTCGCCGATGAGCACGACGTCCGGGTCCTGGCGCAGGATGTACTTGAGCGCCTTCTTGAAGGACTGGGTGTCCGCCCCCACCTCGCGCTGGTTCACGAGGCAGTTCTTGTGCGGGTGGAGGTACTCGATCGGATCCTCGATCGTGACGATGTGCTCGTGCCGGTCGGTGTTGATCTTGTCGATGATCGACGCGAGCGTGGTGGACTTGCCCGAGCCGGTGGGTCCGGTGACGAGGATGAGGCCGCGCGGCTTCTTCGCGAGCTCCGCGACGATCGGCGGGAGGCCGAGCTCCGCGAAGGTGAGGATCTTGAACGGGATGGTGCGGAACGCGCCGGCGACGGCGCCCCGCTGCATGAACACGTTCGCGCGGAAGCGCGAGAGCCCCTTCACCCCGAAGGAGAGATCGAGCTCCGCATCCTCCTCGAACTTGTGCTTCTGCGCGTCGGTGAGGATCGAGTAGCAGAGCTGCTTCGTGTCCACCGGCGAGAGCGGCGGCGTCTTCAGCGGGCACCAGCTTGCCGTCGATGCGGAGCTGGGGCGGCGAGCCGGTGGTGACGTGGAGGTCGGAGGCGCCCTTCTCGACCATCGCCTTGAGCAGCTGGTGCAGGTTCGCCACGATCTCGTCGCTCCTCGCTAGAACTTGTCCGGCGCCGTGTTGCCGACCGCCTCGGCGAGGGTCGTCATCCCGACCTTCACCTTCGAGAGCGCCGACGCGCGCAGGGTGCGGAACCCGAGCCGGATCGCCTCCTGCTTGAGCTCGGCGGCCGAGCAGCCCTGGATGATGAGCTCCTTCAGCCCGTCCCAGAGCGGCATCACCTCGTACACCGCGATGCGGCCCTTGTACCCGCGGTCGTTGCAGGTCTTGCAGCCGCCGGGCGCGAAGGCCTGGAACGTCCCGATCTCCTCGGCCGGGAAGCCGGCGTCGAGCAGGGCCTGATCCTCCACCTCCGCCGGCTTCTTGCACTCCTGGCAGAGCTTGCGGCAGAGCCGCTGCGCCACGATGGCGTTGAGCGACGCGGTCACGAGGAACGGCTCGATGCCCATGTTGAGGAGGCGCGAGACCGTGCCTGGGGCGTCGTTCGTGTGCAGCGTCGAGAGCACGAGGTGGCCGGTGAGCGCGGCCTTCACCGCGATCTCGGCGGTCTCGAAGTCGCGGATCTCGCCGACCATGATGATGTCGGGGTCCTGGCGCAGGAAGCTGCGCAGCGCGGCCGCGAAGTTGAGGCCGATGTCCTCGTGCATCTGGACCTGGTTGATGCCGAAGAAGTTGAACTCGACCGGGTCCTCGGCGGTGCGAGATGTTCCAGGCGACCTCGTTCAGCTTGGAGAGCGCCGAGTAGAGCGTGGTGGTCTTGCCCGAGCCGGTCGGGCCGGTGACGAGCACCATGCCGTACGGGCGGTCGATCGCCTCCATGAACTCCTTGAGCTGCTGCTCCTCGAACCCGAGCTTCGTCATGTCGAGCTGGAGGTTCGACTTGTCGAGGAGCCGCATCACGACCTTCTCGCCGAAGAGCGTCGGGCAGATGGAGACGCGGAAGTCCATCTCCTTGCCCTTGCCGAGCTTCAGCTTGATGCGGCCGTCCTGGGGCAGCCGGCGCTCGGTGATGTCGAGCTCCGACATGATCTTGAGGCGCGAGATGATCGCGTTGCGGAGCTTCATCGGCGGCTTCATCACCTCGTACAGGACGCCGTCGATGCGGAAGCGGACCCGGAAGTCCTTCTCGTACGGCTCGACGTGGATGTCGGAGGCGCCCTTCTTGATGGCGTCGAGCAGGATCAGGTTCACGAGCTTGACGACCGGCGCCTCCTCCGCGCTCTTCTCGAGGTCGACGGAGTTGACATCGTCGCCCTCCGTCTCGACGACCGCCACCTCGGAGTCGTCGAAGCCCTGCATCACCTCGTCGAGGTCGGGCCCCTTCTCCGCGTAGTACCGGTCGATGGCCTCCTTGATGGCCTGCTCGGAGGCGACGACGACCTCGACGTTGTAGCCGGTGAGGAACTTGATGTCGTCGACGGCGAAGATGTTCGACGGATCGCTCATCGCCACGATCAGCGAGGAGCCGGCGCGGTTCACCGGGACGAGCTGGTGCTTCTCCGCCGTCGCCCTCGGGATGAGCTTGACCACGTCCTCGTCGATGTCGAAGTCCTTCAGCGAGATGGCCGGGACCCCGTACTGCTTCGACAGGAAGCTCGTGAGATCGTGGTCCGCGATCGCGCCCTGCTTCACGAGCAGGGACCCGATGCGACCGCCGGTCTTTCGCTGCTCGTCCTGCGCCTTCTGGAGCTGCTGGAGCGAGACCAGGTTCTCCCGCACCAGGAGTTCGCCGAGCCGTCCGGACATGCGTGGTTTCCTCGTCGTGCAGGCGAGAGAAGCGCGCCGAAGGTCTCGACCTTAGCACAGCGACCCCGGAAAGCCGAAGGCGCCGCGCCTACATCCCGGGCGCCGCGAGCACCTCACGGGCGCGCTCCGCGTCCTCGGCGATCTGCGCGCGGAGCGCCTCGACCGACGGGAAGCGCCGCTCGTCGCGCAGCCGCCTCACGAAGGCCAGCCGGATCGGCGCTCCGTACAGGTCACGCCCGTCGAAGTCGAAGAGGTGCGCCTCGGCCACCACCGCGGCGCCGGCCTCGACGGTCGGCTTCACCCCCACATTGCAGACCCCGCCGTGGCGCGTCCCCCCCTCGGGACCGCGCGGACCGGGGCGGCCGCCGAGGACCGCGCGCACGACGTACACGCCGTTCGCGGGCAGGAGCGCGGCGGTCGAGACGTTGGCGGTCGCGAAGCCGAGCCCCCGACCGCGCCCGCCGCCACGCACGACCGCGCCGTCGAGGTCGTACGGACGGGTGAGGAGGAGCGCGGCCGCCTCGACGTTCCCCTCGAGCAGGAACTCGCGGACCTTCGTCGACGAGACCACGAGCCCGTCGGCGGTGACCGGCTCGACGACGTGGAGGACGATCCCCGACGAGGCGAGCAGCTGGCGGAGCACGTCGACGCGGGCACGCTCGTGTCCGGCGGTGAAGTCGTACCCGACCACCACGTCCGCGCAGCCGAGCCGGCCGGCCAGGTCGCGCGCCACGAACTCGCGCGCCGGCGTCCGGGCGTACTCGAGGTCGAACGGCTGCACCACGGTCGCGTCCACGCCCTGGCCGGCGAGCAGCTCGAGCTTGCGCGCGAGCGGCGTCACGAGCGGCGGCGCCAGGGCGGGCCGCAGCACCCGGACCGGGTGGGGATCGAAGGTGAGGACCACCGCGGGGGCGCGGCGCGCCGCGGCGCGCGCACGCGCGAGCGCCAGGAGCTGCTGGTGACCGAGGTGCACGCCGTCGAAGTTGCCGATGGCGACCGCGCAACCGCGCAGCGCGCCGCGCGCGTGCGCCTCGTCGAGCGAGCGGTAGACCTCCATGGGCGCGGTACATAGGACCGAACGGCCTCCCGGTCAAACGCGATGGCGTCGATCGCCACGTGGACGTGGACCTGGACGTGGACCTGGACGCCCGCTCACCCTGAGCGTAGCGCCGCCGCAGGCGGCGCGGAGTCGAAGGGGACCGCGACCTCGACTGCGAGACCTACAGAAACCGCTTCGAGAATGCGCGCGGCAGCAGCGCCCCGAGCGTCGTGTCCACGCGGCGGCGGCCCGCGCCGAGGAGGCGAATCGGGAGGTCCGGCCCGGCGAACTCGGCGAGGGTCTGGAGGCAGGCCCCGCAGGGCGGCGTCGGCTCCGCGGTGCCGCTCGCGATCGCGACCGCGTCGAGGCGCCGGGCGCCGCTCGCCACCGCCGCTCCGACCGCCACGCGCTCCGCGCACAGCGTCAGCCCGTAGCTCGCGTTCTCCACGTTCGCGCCGGCGTGGACGCTTCCCCCCGCCAGGACCGCGGCGCCCACCCGGAAGCCCGAGTACGGAGCGTGCGCACGGCGGCGCGCGGCGCGCGCGGCGTCTTCCAGCCGGGGGAACGCGCGCGATGGCCGGCGCCCGTCATTCGAGACGCGGCGTCTCCTGCGCTTCCCCCTCGTTCCCACGGCGTCACCCCTGCTGCAGGAAGCGGGCGATGGCGAGCTCCGCGTCGAGCGGGATCTCCACGAACTTCACGTGCGCGCCGAAGCGGGGGCCTTCCCGCGACACCCGGAGCACCTCGCCCACCGCCTGGATCTCCGCGCGCGCGCCCGGGACGAGGAACCGGAGCTCGAGCCGGCTCCCGACGGGCGGGTGGAACGCCTCGAACCAGACGCCGCCGAGGGCGAGGTTCCCCAGGTACGGCTCGAACGAGCCGCCCAGGGCGGCGTCGCGCACGAGCATCTGGATCGGGACGCGGGCGCTCTCGCGCCGATCGTCCCAGCCTTCCGGAGGCTGCGCCTCCCGCTTGTCGTCCGCCATGGCGTCGCTCCTCCGGGGTCGAGGCTACTGCGGCGCGCCGCGCGGTTCAACGCACCGCGCGGCCCACGAACTCCGTCACGAGCGCCGTGAGCCGGTCCTTCACCTGCTCGGCGGTCCGCGCGACCTCCTCGTGGGACAGCGCCTTGCGCGAGAGCCCCGCCGCGAGGTTCGTGACCACCGAGATGCCCGCCACCGGGACGCCCATGTGACGCGCCGCGATCACCTCCGGCACGGTGGACATTCCGACCATGTCCGCGCCGATCGCCCGCAGCATCCGGACCTCCGCCGGAGTCTCGTACGAGGGCCCGAGCATGCATGCGTACACCCCCGACCGCAGCGGGATCCCGTGGGCGGCCGCGGACGCCTCGAGCAGGGCGCCGAGCCGGGCATCGTAGGCGTCCGACATGTCGGGGAAGCGCGGGCCGAGCCTGTCGTCGTTGTCGCCGACCAGCGGGTTCATCCCGGAGAGGTTCACGTGATCGGTGATGCGCACGAGGTCGCCGGGGACGAACGACGGGTTCACCCCTCCGGCAGCGTTCGTCAGCAGGAGGAGCTTCACCCCGAGGCCGCACAGGACCCGCGCGCCGAAGGCCACGTCCTCCGCG
Source organism: uncultured delta proteobacterium (assembly GCA_963721145.1). Lineage (GTDB taxonomy): Bacteria > Myxococcota > Myxococcia > Myxococcales > Anaeromyxobacteraceae > Anaeromyxobacter. Next base: position 1,606,959 of record CAVRIC010000003.1, read on the forward strand.
GTCCACCCCTCGTACCCGTGCGCGCGCCCCTGCAACGCCGCCAGCACCACCGGTTCGCCGTCCATCGGCAGCTCGCCGACGACGAGGCGGGCGGGGTGGCCCGGGACCTTGGAGATCGGGAAGCCCGGGATCTCGGCATACGGGATCACCGCCGCACGCTGGAGCCGGTCGGCGAGGCCCGCGAGCCCGGAGCCGAGGATGATCCCGACGACGGGGAGGTGGTCGGTCCTGCCGTGCACCCACGCGAGCGCGTACGAGAGGCGGGTGGAGAGATCGGCGCGCTTCGTCATGATCACCTCACCTCGGTCCACGGCATGCGCTCGAGCACCAGCACGGGAGCGGCCGCCGCGCCCGCCGCGATGCGAAACGCCGCCCCGATCCGTGCCGCGATCCGCGGACGCGGCTCGCTCCGCGACCCCTCGTGGACGGTGCAGAGGGGCTCGCCTCGCTCGACCCGGTCGCCGATGCGGCGGTGCACGACGAGCCCCACCGCGGGATCGACCCGGTCCTCGACACGGGCACGCCCGGCGCCGAGCGCGACGGCGGCGAGGCCGAGCGCCTCCCCGTCGACGGCCTGGACGACCCCGGCCGCTTCCGCGCCGACGTCGTACGTGCGCGGCGCGCGCGGGAGCCGCGCGAGGTCGTGCAGCGCGAGCGGGTCCCCGCCCTGCGCGCCGACGATCTCCTCCAGCTTCGCAAGCCCCCGCCCGTCCGCGATCGCCTCGCCCACCCGCGCGCGGGCGGCGGCGCGATCCGGCGCGGCGCCCCCGAGCACGAGCATCTCGGCGGTGAGCTCGACCGTCACCTCGCGGAGGTCCGGGGGACCGCCGCCCCGCAGCAGCTCGACGATCTCCGCCACCTCGAGCGCGTTCCCCACCGCGCGCCCGAGCGGCTGCGACATGTCGGTGAGGAGCGTGCTCACCTTCTTCCCCATCCCGCGGCCGATGGCGCCGAGCGTCCGCGCCAGGGCGCGCGCCTCGTCGAGCGTCTTCATGAACGCGCCCGAGCCCACCTTCACGTCGAGGACGAGCGCGTCGATCCCCTCCGCGAGCTTCTTCGACATGATCGACGCCGCGATGAGCGGGATCGACTCGACGGTCGCGGTGACGTCCCGGAGCGCGTACAGGCGCCGATCGGCCGGCGCCAGTCGCGCGGTCTGCCCGACGATGCACGCGCCCACCGCGCGGACCAGGGCGCGGAAGCGAGCGACGGGGAGATCGGTGCGGAAGCCCGGGATCGCCTCGAGCTTGTCGAGCGTCCCCCCGGTGTGGCCGAGCCCGCGTCCCGAGATCATGGGGACCTTCACGCCGCACGCCGCCGCGAGCGGCGCGAGCGCGAGCGAGACCTTGTCGCCGACGCCACCGGTCGAGTGCTTGTCCACCTTGGCGCCGGGGATGTCGGAGAGATCGAGGACGTCGCCCGATCGGAGCATGGCGTCCGTGAGCGCGCGGACCTCCCCGTCGTCCATGCCGCGGAAGAACACCGCCATGCAGAAGGCGGCCATCTGGTAGTCGGGGACCTCGCCGGCGGTGAAGCCGTTCACGAGCCCCGCGAGCTCGGCCGCGGGGATCGAGCGCCCGTCGCGCTTCGCGTGGATCACCTCGTAGGCGCGCATGCAGGTCGGCCCGGCGGCGCCGTCAGCCCTGCGGACAGGGCCCGCCGCTCGCTACCACAGGATCGAGTCCACCATCTCGTCCACCATGTCGCCGAGCTTGTCGATGCCGTGCGACTTCGACAGGAAGCCGTCAGCCCCCGCCTGCTCGGCGATCTCGCTCAGCTCGTCGTCTCCCTTGGAGCTGAACAGGATGATGGGGATCTTCTCCGTGTGGAAGTCCTGCTTCAGGACGCGGACGATGTCCTTGCCGGAGATGTCCGGCATCATCAGGTCGGTGAGGATGATCTCGGGCTGGAACTGATCGAGCTGGGACTGGAACTCGAGCAGGTTCGAGGCGATGGCGATCTTGTACCCACGCTCCTCGAGGACGGCCTTCTCCATCTCGAGCGTGATGGTCGAGTCGTCGAGGAGCAGGATCCGCTTCTTTTCGGCCATCGGATCTCTCGTCTCACAGCGCGGCGAGCGCGTACTCGGCGGCCCGGGCGAAGGCGGCCCCGTCCTCGGGAATGTCGGGATAGTACCCCAGGAACGCCTGGCGCTTGCCGGCGGGAAGGCGCCGGTACGCCTCGAGGGCGTTCCGGTAGGCGAGCCGCGCGCGCGCGGCGTCGCGCTGGGCCTCCCGGCAGCGGCCGAGATAGTAGTGCGCGAGCGTCAGGTCGGGGTCGAGGAAGAGCGCGCGGGACAGCTCGAGCGCCGCGCCGTCCGCGTCGCCGCCCGCGAGCAGGTGGATGCCGTAGAAGAGGTGGGCCTCCGCGCTGAGCGGCTCGATCTGGAGCGCGGCCACGTAGCAGGCGCGGGCGCGGTCCGTCTGCCGCAGGATGCCGTACAGGTTCGCGAGGGTGAGGCGGACCGCGAGGTCCTCGCCCGCCCGCTCGAGCAGCCGCTCGAGGAGCTCGCGCGCCGCGCCGAAACGTCCGTCGGCGAAGAGCGCGACGGCACCGTCCAGGAACTCCTGAGGCGCGAGGGGGGGCGACCCGGGACCATGCGGCGAGCCTGCGGGCGCGCGGTGGTGCTCCGTCCGGGGCGCGCGATGGTGCTGCGTCCGGGGCGCCGGCGGAGCCACACGCGGCGCGCGGCGCACGTCGACGTGGGTCACGGGGGGTGGCGAGAGCGGGACGGAGCGCGTCCGCTGCGGCGGCGGCGGCGGCGCCCGGACCGGGCCCTCGGGACGCCGGTACAGGAACGCTCCGGCCACCTCGGTCAGCTCGAACCCGTCGAACAGGCGGAACAGCGACTCGGAGTACCCGAGGAACAGGTACGCGCCCCGGGCGAGGGCGTTGTGGAACTGGGTCAGCACCTGCTGGGTCGTCGGCGTGTCGAAGTAGATGATGACGTTCCGGCAGAAGATGATGTCCCACCCGCCCTCGGCCGGGCGCGGAAACACGCTGGACACCAGGTTGTGCGGCCGGATCGCCGTGATGTACCGGCGGAGCGAGGCCCGCACGACCCGCCGCTCGCCCTCGCGATCGAAGTGCCGCTCGAGGAGCGCGGCGGGGATGTCCTTCACCCGCCGGCCGTCGTAGCTGCCGCGCGCCGCGAAGGACACCGCCTCGGGATTCACGTCGGTCGCGAGGAGCTCCACCTCCTCCGCCGCTGCCCCCGCCTCGGCGAGCGCCATCGCGATCGAGTACGGCTCCTCTCCCGTCGCGCACCCGGCCGACCAGACCGAGAGCTTCCGGCCCCTGGCGCGCGCCCGGGCGAGGAGCCCCGGCAGCAGCGCCGCGAGCGCGCGGAACTGGCGATCGTCCCGGAAGAAGCTGGTCTTCCCGACCGTGACGAGCGGCAGGAGCCGCCGCAGCTCCTCGTCTCCCTGCTCGGAGCGAAGGAGGGCGAGGTACCCGCTCGCGTCCCCCACCTCGGCGAGCTCCTCGAGCCGGGCGGCGAGCGCGATCCTGAGCGCCGAGGTGCTCTCCTGCCGGACGTGGAGCCCGACCCGCTCCTTCAGGAGCGCCGCCAGCTCGACGAGCAGCTCGGTGGAGACCGCGATCACCGCGTCAGCTCCAGCAGCGCGCGGGCGAGGTCGTCCAGCGGCAGGACGCGATCGACGGCGCCGAGCTCGATGGCGGCGCGGGGCATCCCGAACACCGCGCTCGTCGCCTCGTCCTGCGCGAGCGTCGGGCCGCCCGCGTCCTTGATCGCCCTGAGCCCGCTGGCGCCGTCGTGCCCCATCCCCGTGAGGATCACGCCGCAAGCGCGCGCTCCGTACGAGCGCGCCGCGGACGCGAAGAGCGGCGTCACCGACGGCTTGAACGTGTCCACGGGCGGCGCGTCGGAGAGCCGCGCCATCCCGTCCGCGATGAGGAGGTGCCGCCCCGTCGGCGCCACCAGGACGCGCCCCGGGCTGAGCGGATCGCCGTCGCGCGCCTCCCGCACGTCGAGACGCGACTCCGTGGCGAGCCAGCTCGCGAGCCCCTCGGTGAACCCGTCCGCGATGTGCTGCACGACCGCGATCGGGGTGGGGAAGGTGGCCGGCAGGCCGCGGAACAGGGTGGCGAGCGCGCGCGGACCTCCCAGCGAGGCGCCGATGACGACCAGCTCGGCGCGCCCTCCGGGGCGGGGCGTCGGTGAGCCCCGCTCGCGCAGCCCGCGGACGTGCCGGATCACCTTGACGCCCGCGAGCAGCCGCAGGCGCGAGCGGAGCAGCCGCCCGTATTCGTCGAGGTCGGTCGTCGCCTGCGGCTTCTCGAGGATGTCGAGGGCACCGAGCGACAGGGCGCGGAACCCGACCGCCTCCTCGCGGTTCGCGGTGAGCACGAGGATCGGCGTCGGCGTGTCCGCCATGATCCGCGCGATGCCCGAGAAGCCGTCGGCGTCGGGCATGTTGAGATCCATCGTGATGACGTCGGGCTTGAGGCTCCGCGCGAACCCCGCGGCGGCGTTGCCGTCCGCCGCCACGGCGGCGACCTCGAACCCGGGCTCCGCGGCGATCACGCGCGCGAGCAGCTCACGGAACAGCTCCGAGTCGTCCGCGACCAGGACGCGAATGGGCCCCTCGTGCCCCATCGTCAGCGCGCTCCCGTCACGACGCGATCCCGGTGAGCCGCTCCAGGGTGGCCGCGAAGCTCTCGGGCTCGAGCTCGCCCTTGACGAGGTACGCGTCCGCCCCGGCGTCGACGCCGCGGCGCCGCTCCTCGGGCGCGGAGAGCGACGACAGGATCACGATGGGGAGCTTCACCAGGCGGGGCGTCGCCCGGACCCGGCGCGTGAGATCGATCCCGTCGAGGACCGGCATCTGCACGTCCGTCACGAGCAGGTGATAGGGGCCGCCCTGGAGGCGGTGCCACCCGTCCTCACCGTCGACCGCCTCGTCGACGTCGTGGCCGAGCGATCTCAGCAGGGCGGCCTCCGCCTCGCGCGCGATGGCGCTGTCGTCCACGAGCAGGATCCGGAGCCTCTTCCGGTCGCGCCCGCGGCTCGCGGCGGGCGACGCGAGCCGGCGTGCGGCGAGCACGATGTCGGGCGTCGACAAGAGGAGCGCGACGCGGCCGTCCTCGAGCGCGGCCGCCCCGGTGATGAAGCGCATCCCCTTCACGAAGGCGCTGGGCGCCTTCACCGCGACCTCGCGCTCGCCGTAGAGCCCGTCCACCACGACCGCGGCGCCCTCCGCGCCGTGGACCACGTGCGCCACGAGCGGGCGCTTCGTTCGCGGGCCCCCGTTCAGCGACAGGAGCGGCCCGAGCGCCACCACCGGCATGAGTCGACCCCGGTAGCGCACCGCCCGGATCCCCGCGACCTCGGTGATGTCCTTGGGATCGAGCCGGCCGACGCTGTCGACGTCCACCGCCGGGAGGCCATAGACGTCATCGTCGATCCGGACGAGGAGGACCTTCATCAGGGAGAGGGACTGGGGCATCCGCAGCGTGAACCGCGCCCCCTTCCCCGGCTCCGACTCGACGCCGACCGAGCCGCCGAGCCCCGTGACGCGCTTGCGCACGACGTCGAGCCCGACGCCGCGGCCGCTCGTCTCGCCGGCCTGCTCCCGCGTGGAGAACCCGGGGGTGAAGATGAGATCGAGCGCGGCGCGCGCCGACAGGCTGACCGCCTGCTGCTCGCCGATGATCCCCTTCTTCAGGGCGGCCGCGCGCACCTTCTGCGGGGTGATGCCGCGGCCGTCGTCCTCCACGGTCACGGCGAGGAGGTCTCCGTCGGTCCGGGCGGACAGCACGATCTTGCCGATGCGGGGCTTCCCGGCGGCGACCCGCTCGTCCGGCGGCTCGATGCCGTGATCGACGCAGTTCCGGACGAGGTGGACGAGGGGGTCGTTGAGCGAGAGCAGGATCGCCTTGTCGACGCCGGTCTCCCCGCCCCGCACCACGCACTCGACCTCCTTCCCCTGCTCGCGCGCCATGTCGCGCGCGGCCCGGGGAAAGCCGGCGAGGACGCCGGAGAGCGGGATGAGCCGCGCGTTCCCGATCCGCTCGGCGAGCAGCCCGAACTGCGACTGCGCGGAGGACGCCGCCTCGGTCTGCGTGCGCGCGAAGCGGAACGTGTCGGAGCGGAGCAGGTGCACGTCCCCTTCGATCTGCTCCAGGAGCCGCGTCGCCTTGATCTCGCGGAGCCGCTCGGCCATCGCGACGATCCGGTCGGAGAGGCGCGCCCACCGGCCGAAGAGCGCGTTCAGCTCGCGGGAGCGCCGGATCGAGCGCGCCCCCTCGACGAGCACGTCGCCGGCGAGCGCCGCGATCTCGTCGAGCCGGTCGACGTCGACGCGGATCGACGAGAGGGGCTTCGCCCCGAGCTCCGCCTTCGGGTCGATCCGCACCGCCTCGTGCTCCCCGGTCACGGTGGCCCGCTCGACGCCCACCTCCGCGGCAACGGGGCGGGGTGCCGGCGCCGCGCCAGCAGCAGCCGCCGGTGGCGTCGCGGCCGCAGGTGAAGCGCCGATGAGGTCGCGCAAGGCGGCGGTGAGCCTGGCCGCCGCGTCTCCGCCGTCCGCCGGCGCGTCGAGCATCGGGACGATCTCGTCGCAGGCCTTCAGGAGCGCGTCGAGACGATCTCCCCCTTCTCGGCCGCGGGAAGCGCCTTGAGGAGGTCCTCCGCCGCGTGGACGACGGAGGAGATGCCCACGAAGCCCATCATCCGGGCCTCGCCCTTCAGCGTGTGCAGCTCGCGGGCGAGCTCCTGCCCGACCTCGGGCGTGGCGGCGCCCCGCTCCAGCTCGAGGAGCGCGGACGAGATCTTCTCGATCCGGTCCGCGGTGGTCTCGCGGAACCGGGGCAGGAGCTTCTGCCGGATCTCTTCGGAGACGCCCATGGCGATCGCAGCGCGCCGGGGTCCCCGTCACTCGACCTTGAAGCGCTTCACGAGATCGGCGAGCCGCTCGGCGAGCTTCGTCAGCTCGGAGGAGGCCCCGGTCGCCTGCTTCGACCCCGCCTGCGCCTGGCGCGTGACCTCCTCGATCTCCGACATCGACTGCACCACCTGCTCGGTGGCGGTCCGCTGCTGCTGCGTCGCGAGGTGGATCACGCGGGCGGCGTCGCTCGTCTCCTGGATGCCGGAGAGGATCCCGGTCACGTTGTGCATGGCGTTCGAGCCGAGCTTCTCGCCCTCGGACGCCTCGCGCTTGTTCCCGTCCGAGGCCTCCTTCGCGGCGTGGGTCGCCTCGCGGATCTCGGTGATCAGGTTCTTGATCTCCTTCGTCGACTCCATCACGTTCTCGGCGAGCCGCCGCATCTCCGCCGCGACGATCGAGAACCCGCGGCCCGCCTCGCCCGCCTTCGCCCCTTCGAGCGCCGCGTTGAGCGCCAGCAGGTCGGAGCGGTCGGCGATCTCGTCGATCACCTCGACCACCGTGCCGATCCGCTCGACCCGCTTCGAGAGCTTCGCGATCGCGTCGTCGACCTCGACCGCGTTGTGACGGACCTTCTCCATCGACGACATGAACGCCTTGATCGCCCCCTCGCCCTGCTTCGCGCCGGAGAGGGTCTGCTCGGCGATGGCCGCCACCATCTGCGCGTTCTCCGCGATCTGGTGCGAGGCGCCCTTCAGCTCCTCCATCGTCGCGGTCGTCTCGTGGATCGCGGACGCCTGCGCGCTCGTGGAGGACTCGTTCTGGGTCGCCGCGGCGAACACCTCCGCGGAGCTCGTCGACAGCTGCAGCGCGGCCTCGCGGATCTCGGTGACGAACTTCTTGAGCGTCTCCATCACCTGGCCGACGCCGGCGATGAGCGGCGTCAGGGCTGCGTCGGCGACGCCGAGCCGCAGCGAGCCGGACAGGTCGCCCTGGATGACCAGGCGGACCATCGCCTCGATCGCCTCGTCCACGCCGGCGGAGACCACGTCGATCCGCTGGCGCGCCTCGCTGATCTCCGCCTCGACGTGATCCGCCGTGGCGTTCACCGCCCGCGCGATGTCCTGGAGCGGAGTGCCCTCGAAGCGGGACACGTCTACGCGCCCGCCGTACTGCCCCACGGAGAACGAGCGCAGCACCGCCACGATCTCGTCGGCACCCGCTGGAGCGGGCCCGCCGTTCTTCCGCTTCGCTGCGGGCTTCTTGGCGGCCTTCTTCGGGTCGAGATCGGTCTCGCGCATCGTCATGGCCTCTCGGGGGTCGTATCGCACGCCGCGGCGCCGGAGCGCTCGCGCACGAGGGTGGGCAGGTCGACGAGGAGCATGGGCGCCTCGTCCAGGATCACGAAACCGGTCACCGCGCCGGAGGACAGGCAGGCGGCGGCGAAGGCGGGGAGCGGGTGCACGTCGGACTCGGGGATGCTCCGGATCCCGATGATGTTGTCGACGACCAGGGTCCGCTCGACGCCTTCCGCCTCGCCCGCCACCACGATGCCGCGCGCGCGCGCGAACGGCAGCCCGAGCGCGCTCTCCACGACGAGCTCGCCCGCGGCCAGCTCGCGCACCGTCTCGATCCGCACCGCGTCGTGGACCACCGCCGCGAACACCCGCGCGCCCACCTGGAACATCACGATCTCGCTGGTCGGCTCGGTCACGCGTGACCGCTCCCCGCAGGGACGGCCCGCGACCGCGCGGTCTCGACGAGGCGCGGGAGGTCGAGGATCGCGATCGGCCCGCCCGGGTCCCGCGCCACCGCGGACAGGAACTCGGCGACGCCGGAGGACTCGGAGGGCGGCGGCTCGAGGTTGCGGCGCGGGATCGCCACGAGCCCCTCGACGGCCTCGCTCACGACCGCGACCTTCCACGGGCCACAGTGCACCAGCGCGGCGCGCGTGCTCGGCCGGATCGGCACGGCGGAGTGCCCGACGAGCTGGCCGATGTCCAGGACGGGCAGGACCTCTCCACGGTGCGTGAACACGCCCGGCAGGAAGGAGGGCGCGGCCGGGAGACGCGTGAGCGGCCCGAGCCGGACCACCTCCGTCACGAGCGGCGCCTCGAACGCGTAGCGTCCGCCGAGCAGCCGCAGGCAGAAGAACCACGCCTCCGGCCCGCTCGCGTGCCCCGGGGAGTCCGCACGTGGGTCTACCCTGCGATCGGCCATCGGTCCGCGATTATCCGCGACCCTCCTGTAGGCGGGCAAGCGGTGCTATTGTCCACACGTGAGGGACGGTGCTTGAAGGTCCTGATCTGCTGCGAAAGCGAGATCGTCCTCCAGATGACCGGTATGGCCCTCGAGGCGGCCGGGCACCAGGTGGTCCTCGATCGCGAGCCCGCCAAGCTGATCACCGAGGCGGCCGGCGCCTCCGTCCTCCTCGTCGACTCGGCGCGCGCGCGTCAGGCCGCCGCGCTCCTCCGGGACCGCGGCTTCACCGGGAAGGCGCTCCTCGCGAGCGACGGCCCGCCTCCCGAGACCGCCAGGCTCGTCGGCGAGCTGCAGCTCGACGGAGCGGTCGCCCTCTCGCCGACCGACGAGATCGCAAAGCGCCTCACCGCCGCCCTCGGCGCACGCCGCCGCATCCTCATCGTCGACGACTCGGAGATCGTCGCGCGGCTGCTCCGCGAGGAGCTCGAGGCGAAGGGGTTCGAGATCCAGTACGCGCTCGACGCGGAGAAGGCGACGTCGATCATCCTGAAGCGCCAGACCCGACCCGACCTCATCCTCCTCGACATCAACATGCCGAAGGTGGACGGGGCCCAGTTTTGCCGGTTCGTGAAGAAGAACGACATGTTCAAGGCGATCAAGGTGATCTTCTGCTCCGGTGAGGACAAGGAGCGGATGAGGAAGCTCGTCGCGGAGTGCGGCGCGGACGGCTTCATCTCGAAGGACGAGTTCCTCGGGAAGTGGATCGTCGACCACGGGTGAGCGTGATTCCACGTGTCCGCGTCGATCGTGGACGTGGACGTGGACGTGGTCGTGGTCGTCGACTTCGACTTCGACTTCGACTTCGACCAGGTCGAGGTCAAGGTCAAGGTCGACGTCTAGGACCAGGTCCAAGTCCAAGTCCAGGTCCAGGTCGGCCCGCTCAACTGGGTGTCACGGGACCACGCCCGGACTGCCGCCGGTGCACTCGAGGTTCCACGGCTCGTCCTCTCCGGCCGGGTCCAGCTTCTCGAGCGCGACCGCGCACACCGGCGCGCCGTGCGCGCCCAGGGTGGCGACGATCGCCCCGAGCCGATCGGCGAGCAGGATCTCCGGCGCGCGGTCGTTCGCGATCCCGCCGAGGAGCGCGGTCGTCCCGCACGCGAGCACCGGCACCTCGACGGGGAGCGGATAGCGCCCGTCGTACGCGCCGCCCGCCACGACGGCGCTCCCGCCCCGCGCCATGGGGGGCGCGCCCCGCGGCGCGACGATGGCACACGAGGCGAGCGCTCCGGCCGCGGTGCGCTTCGCGAGCCGGTAGCCGCCGAGGTCGAGCGGGCCGCTCCCGAGGTTCGCGATCTCGACGTACTCCCCGCTCGCCTCGGGCGTGTCGGCGTCGATGCGCACCTCGGTGAGCACCGGCTCCGGCGGCGGGCCGTCGGGCGCTCCCGTCTCGAAGCTCGCCACGAAGGTCCGGCGCCGGCCGTCGGGATCGAGCACGGGCCCGCCGTCGGCGGCGCGGGCCTGCGAGGAGAGGACGACGGCGTGCCCGGTGAAGTCGCGGAGCGGGGCGAGCGGCCGGAGCACGATCCGGCGGCCGGCGTCCTCCAGCGAGGCATGCACCCCGAGTCCGATGCCCGCCGCGCCCGGCTCGCTCTCCACGGCCGCGGTCGCCTCCCGGAGCGCGGAAGCCTCGGCGACCACGAGGCGCGTTCCGTCCACGAGACCGCGAGGGTCGACCGGTCCGCTGAAGCGGATCTCGACCGCGGCGCTCACGGGTACGCCGCTGCCGCCGGGCGAAGCCCCCGTGACGCGCACGGCGGGGTCGAGGTCCGGGACCGCGCATGCGGCTGCCGCGGCGAGCGCCGCCGCCGTCCGGCGGATCACCGGCGACCCGCGGAGAAGAGGCCGCCCGTCAATGCGTCCAGCTCGGCGCCGAGCCTGTCGACGTCGAGCTCCGCCTCGGCCCGCGCGAGCGCCGCGTCGGGCGGCGCGAGCAGCAGGGCGACCTGTGCGCGCCGCCGGTCGTAGAAGAGCGCGGTCGCGCGCCTCACCGCCTCGGTCCGCCGCCGCGCGCGCTCCCCTTCCGCGGCAGCGGCCGCGAGCTCGCCGCGGGCAGCGACGAGCTCCCCGAGCTCCCAGGTCGCGCGCACGATGAGCTCCTTGCCCGGCGCGAGCCTCAGATAATCCACCTCGCCCGAGCCCTGCAGCCCCATGACCCTGGAGCTGCGATCCTCGCGCCGGACCTCGGTCGTGAGCCGGGGGAGGAGCGCCGCCAGGCGGGCCCGGCCGGCGAACCCCCTCGCCTCGACGACGGACGCCTCCGCGACGCGCGCGGCGGCGTGCTGGACCTCCGCGATCCCCGGCTCGCCGCCCGACAGGGCCGCGAGCGCGCGAAGCGCGTCGCGCTCCGCCGACCTGATCGCATCGGGCGGCGCCTCGGCGCGTGCAGGCCCGGCGCCGGAGGCCTGGAGCGACGCCGACAGGGACGCGGCCAGGGAGAGCGCGATGGCGATCATGGAGCGATCGCCGAGCACGCGCCGCGCCGATCGCCCAGGGCGAGGTTCCGCGGCGTTACGCCCCCTGACCTGGACGAGCCGCGCCCGTCCGTCCGCGGCACGCCCGCGCAGCCCACTCGGTATCGGCGTCCGGGGTCCGTCGCCGCCCGCCTGGTCTGACATACCCCGGGTCACATCTCACCCGGTGTGGGACGGTGCGCACTCCTCGGAGGACTGGACCTTTTCCCGCGGCAACCGTGGCGCCCGCCTTGCACCCACGGTGGCTGCGCGGAGGGCGACCGATGGACCGGAAGAAGATCCTGCTCGTGGACGATTCGTCGACGGTGCTCCTCATGGAGCGGATGATCCTGTCGAAGAACGAGTACGACGTGGTGACGGCGCGCGACGGTCAGGAAGGCGTCGAGAAGGCCCGTGCCGAGAAGCCGGACCTCATCCTGATGGACGTGGTCATGCCCCGGATGGACGGGTTCGAGGCGTGCCGCAAGCTCCGCGAGCAGGACGACACGAAGGCGATCCCGGTCATCATGGTGACGACGCGCGGCGAGCTCGGGAGCGTGGAGAGCGGGTACTCGAGCGGCTGCAACGACTACGTCACGAAGCCCATCAACGGTCTCGAGCTGCTCGCGAAGGTGCGCAGCTGCCTCGGCCAGTAGCGGAGAGTCCCATGTCCGAAAGCCGCAAGCCCGCGGTGGACGCGGCCGCTTCGGGGGAGCGCCACGGGCGCGACCTCCAGAAGGTGAACGACAAGCTGCGCGAGCTCGTCGCGTCTCTCCGCACCGAGCGCGAGCGCCTCGCCGCCGATGGCCGCTCCCTCGGCGCGGCGGCCCCCTCGGCGTCGACCCCTGCACCGGCGGATCCTCAGCAGCCGGTGGACCTCGAGAAGAAGCGGATCGCCGCCGAGCTCGCGCTGGCGAGGGAAGCGGTGGCGCACGCGAACGACGAGCGCGAGCGGCTGCGCGCGCGCCTCGCCGAGATCGAGGCCGAGAACCAGCGCATGTGCGACGAGTACGTCGCGGCCCAGGAGAAGAGCACGGATCTGGCCCAGCTCTACGTGGCCCTCGAGCGCATCCACGGCGGGCTCAGCCGCGCCGACACGCTCTCCGCCCTCCAGGAGATCGTGATCAACGTGGTCGGATCCGAGGAGCTCGCCATCTTCGAGCGCCGCGGGGACCGCCTCGTGCTCGTCCAGTCCTTCGGCATCGACCCGCAGCCCTGGCGCGAGCTGCGCATGAACGGCGGCGCCGTCTCGCGCGCCGCGGAAGGGACCCTGTACGTCGCGGGCCGGGACGGAGAGCCGGCCGCGGGGGACGAGGGCCTCACCGCCTGCATCCCGCTGCGGGTCGGCGACCGCGTCGCGGGCGTCATCGCGATCTTCCGGCTCCTCGGCCACAAGCCGAACCTCGCCGAGACCGACGAGGCGGTGTTCGAGCTGCTCTCCGTCCACGCCGGACTCGCGCTCCACCTCCGCGAGGTCCGGGAACGCGCGCTGTCCGCGTGAACCCACCGTGAGCCGCGTCCTCGCAGCAGGTCCGCTCAACGTGCGCGTTCCAGATCCGGGCATCCGCACCCAGGTGTACCTGCACGCGGGGCAGCTCGCCGCAGCCTCGATCCCCACCGCGATCACGACGGTGCTCGGCTCGTGCGTCGCGGTCTGCCTGTACGATCCGGTGGCGAAGGTCGGCGGCATGAACCACTTCCTCCTGCCGCTGCACGTCGATCGCGAGCGGTCGCCGCGGTTCGGCACCGTCGCCGTCCCGCAGCTCGTCGACGCCGTCGAGAAGGCCGGAGCGTCGCGGCACGCGCTCGTCGCGAAGGTGTTCGGCGGCGCGAGCGTGATCGCCGCGATGACGTACGGGCGCCGTCTCGGGGAGGAGAACGCCCGCCTCGCGCTGCGGCTGCTCGAGGAGCTGCGCATCCCGGTGCTCGATCACGGACGTGGGCGGGGGCCGCGGCCGCAAGCTCGTCTTCTTCGCCGACGAGGGGACGGCCTGGGTGCGGCAGCTCTGATCACGACGGGGGAGCGCATGGACGAGATCGAGATCGACCGCGAGGCACTGCTCCAGACCTTCCTGGCGGAGGCCGAGGAGACGTTCGTCCAGCATGGAGCAGGGGCTCGTCGCGCTCGAGGCGCGCCCGGGCGACGACCAGCTCTTGAACGCGCTCTTCCGCGACGCGCACACGCGTGAAGGGCGCGGCGGGGCTCGTCGGGTTCGACGCGGTCCGCGACCTCGCGCACGACCTCGAGGACGTGCTCGAGCGGCTGCGCAAGCGGACGCTCACCGTGAGCGACGGCCTCGTGACGCTTCTCCTGCAGTCGGTGGACGTGCTCCGCGGCGCCGTGGCGGACGCGGCTGGCGGGGGTACCGCCGCGTCGGAGAAGGTGGCCGCGTTCCGGCGGGGCCTCGCGGAGGCCGCCTCGGCGGCGGGCCAGGCGACACCGGGCGGTGCACCGCTTCCGCCGTCCGGGCGCAACGGAGGCGGCGACGCGCCGTCGCCACAGCAGCCGGCCGGGGAGCGGCCGCTCGCTCCGCGTCGACGTCGCGAAGCTCGACCGGATGCTGGACCTCTCCGGGGAGATCGCGATCGCGCGCGGCCGCCTCGGCGAGATGCTGGAGCGCGGGATCGCCACGCACTCGGAGCTGCTCGAGGCGCACCGCGAGACGGACCGGCTCTACCTGGACCTGCAGGAGTTCATCATGAAGGCCCGGATGGTGCCGATCGGGCCCAGCTTCCACCAGCACGTCCGGACCGTGCGCGACGTGGCCACCGCGCACGGCAAGCACGCGCGGCTCGTCGTCGAGGGCGAGGACGTCGAGGTGGACACCGCCGTGGTGGAGTACGTCCGCGATCCGCTCACGCACATGGTGCGGAACGCCCTCGACCACGGCATCGAGCGCCCTGCGGACCGTCGCGCGGCCGGGAAGGACCCCATCGGGAAGCTCGTGCTGCGTGCCTTCCACGACGCGGGCTCGATGGTCATCCAGGTGATCGACGACGGCACCGGGCTCGACCGGAAACGGATCGCCGAGAAGGCGGTCGCGATGGGGCTCGCCGCCGACGCCACCCGCCTGTCCGACGAGGACCTCGCCCGGATCGTGTTCGAGCCGGGCTTCTCGACCGCCGAGAAGGTGACCGAGATCTCCGGGCGGGGCGTCGGCATGGACGTCGTGCGGCGGAACGTCGAGGCCCTGCGCGGCTCCGTCGCGATCGAGAGCACGCCGGGGAAGGGAACGGCCGTCACCATCCGCGTCCCGCTGACGCTCGCGATCATCCAGGGGTTCAGGGTCGGAATCGGCGAGGAGGCGTACATCATCCCGCTCGACTCGGTCGTGGAGTGCATCGAGCTGCCGCCCGCCGAGACCGCGGCGGGGACGCCGTGCGGGCTCGTGAACCTCCGCGATCGGCCGCTGCCGTACCTGCGCCTCCGCGATCACTTCGGCCTCGACGGCGCCCGCCCGCCGCGAGAGAACGTGGTGGTGGTGCAGCACGGGGTCCAGGCCGCGGGGATCGTCGTGGACGCGCTCCACGGCGAGAGCTCCACCGTGATCAAGCCGCTCGGCGCCGATGTTCAAGGGCATCCCGGGCGTCGCGGGCTCGTCCATCCTCGGGAACGGGCGCGTCGCGCTCATCCTCGACGTCGGCCGGCCTGCTGCGCGAGACGCTGAGGCGCACCGCGGCCCGGGAGGCCGCAGCGGCGTGACCGCCGCGAGGAGGACGTGATGCCAGACACCGAGAACGCCGTCCGCGTGCAGTACCTCTCCTTCACGCTCCGCGAGACGGAGTACGCGGTCGGGATCCTGCGGGTGAAGGAGATCCTCCAGTACGAGCCGACCACGCGCGTTCCGTCGACGCCCCGGTCGGTCCGCGGCGTCATCAACCTGCGCGGCCAGGTGGTGCCGGTCATCGATCTCGCCGCGAAGTTCGGCCTCGGCGAGACCGATGCCCACCCGGCTGACCTGCATCCTCATCGTCGAGGTGCTGCTCGACGGCGCCCCCACCGTCGTCGGCGTGCTCGCCGACTCGGTGCTGGAGGTGATCGAGCTCGGTCCCGACGACGTCGAGCCGACGCCGGCCTTCGGCACGCAGGTGAAGGTCGACTTCCTTCTCGGGGTGGGAAAGATCGGCAAGCGCTTCGTGCTCCTCCTCGATCTGGATCGCGTGATCTCGGCGGACGAGAAGGAGCTCGCCCGCGACGTCGCCGTCGCCGCGACGGTGCCGCCGCAGGCCACCGCGGCCGAGCCCGCCGCGGCCGAGCCCGCCGCCGGAGCCTGAGGTCGGCGTGAACGTGCCAGGCGACGCCGCGGGCCGGAAGGCCCGCACGGAGATCGGTGCGCCGCCCATCCCAGCGGGGCTCGCGGTCACCGATCGCGACTTCCTGCGCTTCCAGGGGCTGATCCACCGCGAGGCGGGCATCTGGCTCTCGCCGGTGAAGAAGGCGCTCCTCGTCGGGCGGCTCGCGCAGCGGCTGCGCGAGCTCGAGCTCGCGCTCGTACGGCGAGTACTACGACCGCGTCGTCGACGACGAGGCCGAGCGGATCCGGATGCTCGACTGCATCTGCACCAACGAGACCCACTTCTTCCGCGAGCCGCGCCACTTCGAGTTCCTCACCGAGCGCGTGTTCCCGGCGCTGGCGGGAGGCCGCCGACGCGGGGCACCGGCCTCGGCGGGTCCGCGTCTGGAGCGCCGCGTGCTCGACCGGCGAGGAGCCGTACACCCTCGCGATGGTGCTGCTCGCGGCGTTCCCCTCGGGCTGGGAGCTCGAGGTCCTGGCGACCGACCTCTCGACGAAGGTGCTCGATCGCGCCGCCGCCGGCGTCTGGCCCTCGAGAAGGCGAAGGAGATCCCGGCCGCTTACCTGAAAGCCTTCATGCTGAAGGGCTTCGGCGCGCACGACGGGCTCATGAAGGCCGGCCCCGAGATCCGCGCCGTCGTCCGCTTCGCCCGCGTCAACCTGGTCGGCGACGGGCTGCCCGTCGGGACCGCCGTTCGACCTCGTCTTCTGCCGCAACGTCCTCATCTACTTCGATCGCCCCGGGAAGATCGCGGTCGTCGAGCGGCTGCTCGAGCGGCTCGACGCCTGCCGGCTATCTCTTCCTCGGCCACGCCGAGAGCCTCGGCGGATTCACCACCAGGGCCCGCCCCGTGGTCGCCGACCGTCTACCAGCGCCGCACCGCGCGGACCTCGTGACCATGCCGATCCACGTCCTGGTCGTGGACGACTCCGCGGTGGTCCGGCAGGCGCTGCTGCAGATCCTGGGGCGCGTCGGGCATGACGGTGGCGGTCGCGAGCGACCCGCTCATCGCGATGGACAAGATGCGGCGCGAGCGGCCGGACGTCATCGTGCTCGACCTCGAGATGCCGCGGATGGACGGGCTCACCTTCCTGCGCGAATCATGGCGGAGGATCCGATCCCGGTGGTCGTCTGCTCCGGGCTGGCCGGCCCCGGGCACGGAGGTCGCCCTCCAGGCGCTCGAGGAGGGCGCGGTCGACATCGTCGCGAAGCCGCGCCTCGGCGTGAAGGGATTCCTGGAGGAGTCCGCCCACCGGCTGGTCGAGGTCGTCCGGGCGGCGGCCGAGGCGAAGGTGCGCCCGCGCCCCGCGCGACGGCCCATCGCCCCCGATGCTGCCCGCCGACGCGGTCGTCCGCAAGGAGCGGCGGGTCATCCGCGACACGACGCACAAGGTCGTCGTGATCGGCGCCTCCACCGGCGGGACGGAGGCGCTCCGCGAGCTGCTCGAGGCGATGCCCCCCGACGCCCCCGGGCTCGCCATCGTCCAGCACATGCCCGAGGTGTTCACGGCGCAGTTCGCGAAGCGGCTCGACCAGCTCGTGCCGCATCGAGGTGAAGGAGGCGGAGACGAACGACCGCCTCGTCCCGGGTCGCGCGCTGATCGCGCCCGGCAACCGCCACCTCCTGGTCCGCCGCTCCGGCGCGCTCTACTTCGTGGACGTCGTCGACGGGCCTCCCGTCTCCCTGCACCGGCCGAGCGTCGACGTGCTGTTCCGGTCGGCGGCACAGGCGGCCGGCCGGAACGCCGTGGGCGTGATCCTGACCGGGATGGGGGACGACGGCGCCGACGGGCTGGTGGAGATGAAGGCCGCGGGGGCGCGCACCATCGCGCAGGACGAGGCCAGCTGCGTCGTGTTCGGGATGCCCAGGGAGGCCATCGTGCGCGGCGGCGTCGACGAGGTGCTCCCGATGTCCCGCATCGCCCCGACCGTGCTCAAGTGGGCCGGCTGATCCTGCTCGTGTCGGATACGTGCCGCATCGGCTGATCGTGCCCGTGTCGGATACGTGCCGCATCAGCCCGTGGCTCCCGGGGCCGCCATCATGGGGGGCCCGGGGGACCCTGACCGGGAGAAGCCCGGGCCTCCGGCCTCTTACGGTCGGGGGCACCTGCGAGGTAAGATTCCGATCCAGGGGAGCTCGGAGATTCCTCGCTTGAGCGGCCTCGCAGACCCCTCGCAGCTGTTCTCGGCGATCCCGTACCCTGCGTTCGCGGTGAACGCGGGGGGCGAGGTCGTGGCGTGGAACGCGGCGGCCGAGCGTGCGTACGGCTGGACGGCCGCCGAGACGATCGGGCGGTCGCCGCCGCTCGGCGAGCAGGCGATGGCGCCCGTGCAGGAAGCGATCGAACGGGTGCTCGCCACCACGAGGGAGGAGCTCCTCGACGTCGCCTTCAGCGACAAGGGCGGCGCCGTCCGGCTGCTGCGGCTCCGCGCAACCCCGTTCGGCGCTCCGCCGCAGGGGGTGCTGCTCGTGGACGCCGAGCTCCCCGGCCGCGACGGCCCCCATGATCTTCGAGCCGACCGTTTCCAGGCAGTCCTGGACGCGATCCCCGCGCCCATCTTCTTCAAGGACTCGACGGGCGCGTACCTCGGGTGCAACGACGCATTCGAACGCTACATCGGCATCCCGCGCGAGCGGCTCGTCGGAAAGACGGTCTTCGACATCGCGCCGCCGGATCTGGCGCAGGCCTACCACGCGGCGGACGCCGCCCTCTTCGCGGCGGGCGGCACGCAGATCTACGAGAACCGCGTCCAGTGGGTTGACGGCTCCCGCCGGAACGTCGTCTTCCACAAGGCCGCGATCCGCGACGAGAGCGGGCGGGTCACCGGGCTCGCCGGCGCCATGCTCGACGTCACCGACCAGCGCGCCGCACAGCGGGCGCTCCGCGATCGGCTCGTGCAGCAGGCCGCGCTCACGACCATCGCGACCCAGGTCCTGCACGAGGAGGATCCCCGCAGGCTCGGCGAGGCCGCGCTCCTCCTGACCGTCGGGGCGCAGGGCGCCGCGCTCGGGAGCGTGCTCGAGCTCACGCAGGACGGGGAACGGCTCACCGTCCTCTGCGCCGCCGGCGCGGGTCCCTCCGCGCCCGTCCCGATCGAGGAGGAGCCGCTGGCACGCCGTCTGGTCGAGACGGGCGGGCCGCTCGTCACGTCGGACGGCGTGGAGCTGGGCCTCCCCGTCCCGGAGGCGCTCGCGCCCGCTGCGACGTTCAGCGTCGCGGCGGTCCTCGTCGGCGCGCGCGAGGCGCCCCGCGGAGTCCTCGCGGTGTACGATCGCGCCGAGCGCAAGTTCACCGAGGATGACGTGCAGGCGCTCGAGACGGTCGCGCACGTGCTCGCGGTGGGCCTCGGGCGGCGGCGCGCCCTCGACGCGGCGCGCAGCACCGAGGCGAGCTTCCGGCAGCTCGTCGAGAGCGTCCCGGACCTGGTCGTGATCCACGAGGCGGGGCGCATCGTGTATGCGAACCCGGCCATGCTCGCGGTGACGGGCCGGTCCCTCGACGAGATGGTGGGGTCGAGCATCACCGACCTGGTCCATCCCGACGACAGCGCCGCGGTGGCGCCGTACACCGTGAGCGGCGCGCCGATGCCCGCCCGCGAGCTCCGGATGAGGGCCGGGGACGGCCGCTGGGTGAAGGCCGAGTTCCTCGCCATCTCCATCGAGATGTCCGGCCGCCCCGTCCGCGTCGCCATCGGGCGCGACCTCACGGAGCGCAACGAGGCTCAGGAGCGGCTTGCGCGAGCGCATCGGCTCGCCGCGATCGGCACGCTCGCGGCCGGCGTCGCGCACGAGCTGAACAACCCGCTCACCTTCGTCCTGTCGAACGTCGAGCTCGTGGCGGACGGCCTGCGCCGCCTGCGCGGCATGCCGCGCGATGCGGACGGGTGGGACGAGGCGCTCCACGCGCTCGACGACGCCCTCGAGGGCGCGGAGCGGATGCGCGTCATCGTCCGCGACCTGCGGACGATGGCCCGCTCCGACGAGGCGACGCCGACCGCGGTGGACGTCCGCAAGCTCCTCGAGTCCGCGGCGAACCTCGCGTGGAACGAGGTCCGGTCGCGTGCCCGGCTCATCTGGGACATCGGCGACGTGCCCGCGGTGCGCGGGAGCGAGACGCGGCTCGGGCAGGTGTTCCTGAATCTCATCGTGAACGCCGCGCACGCGATCCCCGACGGCAACCCCGACGCCCACGTGATCCGGCTCTCGGCGTCGCGGCAGCCGAACGGCAAGGTCGCGATCTCGGTCGCCGACGACGGCGCGGGGATCCCTCCCGAGAACCTGCCCAGGATCTTCGACCCGTTCTTCACGACCAAGCCGGTCGGGGTGGGCACCGGGCTCGGCCTGTGGGTCTGCCACAACATCGTCTCGGCGTTCGGGGGCACGCTCGACGCCATGAGCGAGGTTGGACGCGGAACCACGTTCAGGGTCGTGCTCGCGGCCGCCGAGCGCGGCGATGCGTTGCGCCCCGCCCGGATCCAGGACGGGCGGGACGGCCACGCCCGGCACCGGCTGCTCGTCATCGACGACGAGCCGCTCGTGGCGGCGACCGTACGCCGCCAGCTCGCCAGCGATTTCGTGGTCGACGCCGCCTCGGGTGCCGCGGACGCGCTCGCGCGGATCGCCCGGGACCGCTACGACGCGATCGTGTGCGACGTCGTGATGGAGGGCTTGAGCGGGCTGCAGTTCCTGGAGGCGTTGCGGGAGCAGGCCCCGGCGCTGGCCGGGCGCGTCCTGTTCGTGACGGGCGGCGCGTCCCCCGCGTCGGCGGACCTCCTCGCGGCGTCGGGGGCCCCCTGGATCACGAAGCCCTTCGACGGACGCCAGCTCCGGCAGGCGCTCAAGATGCTGCTCGCGTCCGCGTCCGCGGCCTGATGGCGACGCCATGAGCGGGATCCCCTACTCGACCTCGTCCAGCCAGGCCATCTGGATCGCCTCCAGCACCTTCTCGTTCGACTTCGTCGGATCATCGGCGAAGCCGGGCAGCTCGCGGACCCAGCGGTGCAGGTCGGTGAAGCGGACCGAGAGCGGCTCCACCCCCGGGTGGCGCTCGGCGAGCGCGATCGCGATCTCGCGGACATCGGTCCATCTCATGGGCCCTTCCCCCTTTGATTGATCCTGGACCTGGACCTGGACGTGGACCTCGACGTGGAGTCGGTCCAGGACCAGGACCAGGTCAGGTTCAGCTCGAGCGGGCATGGAATCACGCCTTGATCCGGTTCCCCGGGATCCGGACGACCACGTCGTCCGTCCCGACCTTCGCCTGGCAGGCGAGCCGCGAATGCGCGGTGAGCCCGGCGGCCTCCTGCAGCTTGTCGTCCTCGCGCTCGGCGATCTCGGACAGGGAGTCCTGCCCGGTCTCCACCCACACGTGGCACGTCGTGCAGGCGCAGACCCCGCCGCAGTTCGAGGGCAGGTCGACCCCGGCCGCCTCGGCCGCGTCGAGGATCGAGGTTCCGCGCGCCACGTCCGCGTTCTTCCCCGTCGGCAGGAACGTGATCTTCGGCATGGCGGTCACTGGCCCTCGTTCTCGAGGTCCTCTTCCTTCGAGCCGGTGACGCGTGGGTGATCGTCGAAGCTCGACCCGAGCTCGTCGACGCGGTGGCCCGCCATCGCCTTCGCGACGTGCTTGTTCATCCGGCGCTCGGCAAACTCCTTCGAGGCGGCGTCCACCGACTCGATCCACGCCTTCATCGCGAGATAATCGGCCCCGCTCATCGCCTCGCGCAGGCCGCGCATGCGCTCCTCGATCCTGGCCCGCTCCTCCGGCGCGAGGAGCTCCCCGTCCATCCGGAACGCCGTCTCGAGCGAGGCGAGGATCCGGTCCCCCTCGACGCGCCACTCGCGGACGAAGCGCTCGGTCACGTCCTCCGCGGCGTGCTCGATGCTCTCGATGAGCATCTGCTCGACCTCCTCCTCGCCGAGCCCGTAGGTGGGCTTCACCTGGATCTTCTGCTCGATCCCGGTCGTCAGCTCGCGCGCGGACACCTGGAGGATGCCGTCGGCGTCCACCGCGTACGTGATGTCCACCCGGGCGATCCCCGCCGGCATCGGCGGGATCCCCTTGAGCGTGAAGCGCGCCAGGGAGCGGCAGTCGCGGGCGAGCTCGCGCTCGCCCTGCACGACGTGGATCACCATGCCGGTCTGCCCGTCGGCGTAGGTCGTGAACTGCTGGGGCGCCGACGCCGGGATGGTGGAGTTGCGCAGGATGATCTTCTCGACGACCCCGCCCATCATCTCGACGCCGAGCGACAGCGGGATCACGTCGAGGAGCAGCACGTCCTCCCGCCCGCCCCGGTCGAGCGCGTCCGCCTGCACCGCCGCGCCGAGCGCGACCACCGTGTCGGGATCGAGATCGGTGAGCGGCTCCTGCCCGAAGAGCGCCTTCACGTGGCGGCGGACGAGGGGGGTGCGCGTGGCGCCGCCCACGAGCACGACCCCGTCCACGCGCGGCGCGCCCGCGTCGCGAAGCGCGGCGCGGCACGGGCCGGTCGTCCGCTCGACCACCGGGAGGATCAACGCCTCGAGCTCCGCGCGCGTGAGCCGGGCGCGGAGCCGGAACCCTTCCGGCAGCTCGACGTCCGCCTCCACCACCTCCTCCGCGGACAGCGTCTCCCGGATGCGCTGCGCGGCGGCCACCGCGCCCCGGAGCACCGCGGGCGAGGGGTCGGCCGCGCGCGGCTCGAGCCCGTGGGCGAGCAGCCTCCGCGCCACCATCCGGTCGAAGTCGTCGCCTCCGAGGTGGGTGTCGCCCCCGGTGGAGAGCACCTCGAAGATCCCGGCGTCGAGCCGAAGGATCGACACGTCGAAGGTCCCGCCGCCGAGGTCGTACACCGCGAACGTCCCCTGCACCCGCTTGTCGAGGCCGTAAGCCAGGGCGGCGGCGGTCGGCTCGTTGAGGAGGCGCAGCACGTCGAGCCCGGCGAGCCGGCCCGCGTCCTTGGTCGCCTGCCGCTGGCCGTCGTCGAAGTACGCCGGGACCGTGATGACGCAGCCTCCCGGCGCTTCCCCGAACGCCTCCCGCGCTCGCCGCTTCAGGACACGCAGGATCTCGGCCGACACCTCGACGGGCGAGACCGCCCGCTTGCCGCCGGCGACGGACATGCGCACCACCGCCCCGGACTCGTCGAACAGGTAGATGCCGCGGTCCTCCGCCTGGATGTCGCCCGGCCCCCGCCCCATGAACCGCTTCACGGAGAGGACCGTGTCCTCCGGGCGCTCGGGCGCGCGCCGCTTCGCCGATGCGCCGACCTCCACCGACCCGTCGGCGCCGTAGTGGACGACGGACGGGAGCAGCGGCCGCCCCTCGTCGGCGGGGAGGATGCGGGGACGGTTCCGCTCGTCCACGTGGGCGACGAGGGAGTTCGTGGTCCCGAGATCGATGCCGATGGCGCGCATCCGGTGGAGCTCCTACCCCTTCGCGGCGGCGCTCGCGCGCTCCGCGTCGGCGATGATGTTCTCGTAATACCGCGCGCGAGAGAGACGCCGCGCGATGTCGACGGGCAGGTCGGAGTACCAGCCCTCGTCCGCGAAGCGCCGCGCGACCTCCTCCTCCAGGCGGCGGAGCCGCTCGCGCGCGTCCTCCGCGATCCTGCGCAGCCGCCCGGCGTCGCCGTCCGCGATCGCGATGGCGAGTCCCTCGCGCCACTCGAGCTGCTCCTCGAGGAACTCGGGATCCGCATACGACCGGGCCTCGACGAACGGGTCGGTGCCGGCCAGCTTCAGGAGGTAGGCGGCCCGGAGCCGCCAGTCCCTGAGGTACCGGTAGGCGTCGTTGAGACGCGTGGCGCGCTCGAGGGAGAGGCGGCGCTCCCGCGGCTCGGCGCGCGCGAACCGATCCGGGTGGAGCTGGCGCGAGAGCTCGCGAAAGCGGCGGTCCAGCTCGGCGAGGTCGATGGCGTACTCGCGCGCGAGCCCGAGGAGCGAGAAGTAGTCCTCGCTGCGGGCGACGGGCTGGAGCTTGCGGCACGCGGGGCACAGCGGGGTGCCCGCCGCCACTTCGGCCTTGCAGCTCCAGCAGATCACGGCGTCTCCGAGAGGCGCGGCGCCGGACGGCGGGCGTCACCGCTCGCCGGCGGGACGCCGGGCGCGCGAACGGGTACCACGGACGGGGGCAATGGCGCCACCCGGACGCGGCGGGCGCGCCGGCCGGACATCATGGCGCCGCCCACTTGCGGTGAGCGTCACGAGGCGCGCGATGCCGTCGCCGAGCCGGGCGCGCGAGGAGCGAGCACCGGACGCACACCTTCTCCAGGGTGCGCAATGTTGCGCACTCATTGAAGGTGTGTGGAGGAGCGCAGCGACGAGCCCGCCCGGCGCAGTCAGGCAGCGTGCGCCGCAGTAGCTCAACGCAGGTGGGCGTCGCCATCAGACCGTGAACGATTCCCCGCAGCCGCAGGCGCTCTTGACGTTCGGGTTCCGGAACACGAAGCCCGTCTGCATGAGCGTCTGCTGCCAGTCGACGGTCGTGCCCTGGAGGAACACGGCGCTCTTCGGATCGACGAACACGCGCGCGCCGTCACGCTCGATCACCTGATCGAACCTGGAGGGCTCGCTCGCCCAGTCGATGAAGTAGGACAGGCCGGAGCAGCCGCCCCCCTTCACCCCGAGCCGGAGCCCGCCCTGCGGCGTTCCCTTCTCCGTCGAGAGCGCCCGGATCCGGGCCACCGCCTTGTCGCTGATCTCGATCGCCATCGTGCTTCCTGATCTGAACTTAGAGCCCCGACTTCAGGATGCCCTTCTGGAGCATCTCCGCCCGGTCGCCCTGGACCGTCTCCGGCTCGGCCGCCGGCGTGTGCCCCCGCTTCTTCTGATAATCGGCGATGGCCGCCCGGATCGCATCCTCGGCGAGCACGGAGCAGTGGATCTTCACCGGCGGGAGGTTGAGCTCGTTCGCCACGTCGGTGTTCTTGATGGTGAGCGCCTCCTCGACCGTCTTGCCCTTCACCCACTCCGTCACGAGCGAGGAGGACGCGATCGCCGAACCGCAGCCGAACGTCTTGAACTTGGCGTCCTGGATGATGCCGGCGTCGTTCACCCGGATCTGCAGCTTCATCACGTCACCGCAGGCGGGTGCACCGACGAGTCCCGTCCCGACCTCGGGATCGTTCTTGTCGAGCGAGCCGACGTTGCGCGGGTTCTCGTAGTGGTCGATCAGCTTCTCGGAGTACGCCATCGTCTCGTCTCCCCCGTCGCCTCAATGAGGGTTGGCCCATTCGATCCGCGACAGATCGACGCCTTCTTTGACCATTTCGTAAAGAGGCGACATGTCGCGGAGCTTCTTGACCTTCTCCACGACGAGCCGCGTCACGAACTCGACCTCTTCCTGGGTCGTGAACCGGCCGAGCCCGAACCGGATCGAGGAGTGCGCCAGGTCCTCCGAGATGCCCATCGCGCGGAGCACGTACGACGGCTCGAGGGACGCGGAAGTGCACGCGGACCCGGAGGAGACGGCCACGTCCTTGATTGCCATCATCAGCGCCTCGCCCTCGACGTACGCGAACGAGACGTTGAGGCTCCCGGGGAGCCGGTGCTCCAGGCTGCCGTTCAGCGATATCAGATCGAGCTCGGCGAGCAGCCCCAGCCGGAGCTTCTCGCGCAGCGCGCGGACGCGGACCGCCTCTGCGTCGCGCTCGGAGAGCGCGAGCTGCGCGGCCTTTCCCATCCCGACGATGCCGGAGACGTTCAGCGTCCCGGAGCGGAAGCCGCGCTCGTGTCCCCCGCCGTCCATCTGGGCGACGAGCCGGACCCGAGGCTTTCGCCGGACGTAGAGGGCACCGACTCCCTTCGGCCCGTACATCTTGTGGGCGGAGACGGAGACGAGGTCGGCGTTCATCCGCTCCACGTCGAACGGGACCTTCCCGATCGACTGGACGGCATCGCAGTGGAAGAGGACGCCCGCCTGGCGCGTGATGCGCCCGATCTCCTCGATGGGGTGGAGGACGCCCGTCTCGTTGTTGGCGTGCATCAGCGAGACGAGGATCGTGTCCTTCCTGAGCGCCGCCGCGACGCGCGCGGGATCGACCCGGCCGTCCTTCTCGACGTCGAGGAAGGTGACCTCGAAGCCCTGCCGCTCGAGCGCGTGCATCGAGTCGAGCACCGCCTTGTGCTCGGTCTTGCACGTGACGAGGTGCTTCCCCTTCTCCTGGTAGAACTGGGCCGCGCCCTTGATGGCGAGGTTGTCCGACTCGGTCGCCCCGCTCGTCCAGACGATCTCCTTGGCGGACGCGCCGATGAGCCGCGCGACGTCGGCCCGGGCCGCCTCGACCGCCTCCTCGGCCCGCCACCCATAGGCGTGGCTCTTGGAGGCGGCATTCCCGAAGTCCTGGGAGAAGGTCGGGAGCATCGCCTCCAGGACGCGCGGATCGACAGGTGTGGTCGAGTGGTAGTCGAGGTAAATAGGGATCTTCATCGGGGGGAGGCTAAACGTGGACGGCCCGGGTCGAGTATAAGGAAAACCGGCATACGGTCAAGCGGCCCCCTTCTGGCAAATCGCGGCTCCTACAGCAGAATTCATCTGGCCCGGAGCACGGTTCAGAGATGAGACACGCCCTCAGGCTTTCGATCGCAGCCCTCGCCTTCGCAGGCGTGGCGTACCTGCCCGAGGTGCTCGCCAGCGGGCCGGCCGGGGCCTCGACCGATCTGCGGCTCGGAGCGCTGCTCGCCGAGGGCTCGGTCCTGGCGTTCGCGGTCGCGTTCGCAGGGGGGGTCGCGACGAGCCTCACTCCTTGCGTCTACCCCCTCATCCCGATCACGGTCTCGATCTTCGGGGCGCGCAAGGCGTCGCGGCGCGAGGCGGCGGCGCTGTCGGGCCTGTACGTGCTCGGCATCGCGGCGATGTACTCGTCGCTCGGCGTCGCTGCCGCGCTCACCGGGAAGGCGTTCGGGAGCGTCATGCAGAACCCGTGGGTGATCGCGTTCGTCGCGGTCGTCCTCGGCGCCATGGCTGCCTCGATGTTCGGCGCATTCGAGATCCGGGTGCCCTCCTCGTGGCAGGCGCGCCTGAACCGCGTCGGAGGAGCCGGGCACGCCGGCGCCTTCGGGATGGGGCTCGTCTCGGGGATCATCGCCGCGCCCTGCACCGGACCGGTGCTCGCTGCGGCGCTCACCTTCGTCGCGACGAAGGGGTCGCCTGCCTTCGGCTTCGCGATCATGTTCGCGTACGCGCTCGGGATGGGGCTCCTCTTCTTCCTGATCGGGGCATTCTCGATCTCGCTCCCCAAGAGCGGAGCGTGGATGGACGCCGTCGAGTCGGTGTTCGGGGTCGCCCTCCTCGCGGCGGCGCTCGTGTTCCTGAAGAACGCCTTCCCGGAGGTGCGCCCGCTCTTCAGCGCGGCCCGCGGCGCGGCCTTCGCGGCGGGGGCCGCTGCGGCGGCAGGAGTGCTGCTCGGAGCCCTCCACGGCGCCTTCGACGGTCCGGCGGCCCGCCGTGCGGCGAAGGCCGCGGGCGTCGCGCTCCTCGTCGGAGGGATCGTCTACGGCCTGGGCGCCGCGGATGCGCGGGAGCGCCGCCGTGCCGCGGCCGCGTTCGCCTGGCACCACGACGAGACGGACGCGCTCGCGCGCGCCAAGGCGCAGGGACGCCCGGTCATCCTCGACTTCTGGGCGGACTGGTGCGTCGCCTGCAAGGAGCTCGATCGCACCGCGTGGGCCGACCCGCGCGTCCGCGAGGAGGCGGGCAGGTTCGTGGCCGTGAAGGTGGACGGGACGGACGATACGCCCGAGTTCCAGGCACTCACGGCGAAGTACGGGATCGTCGGGATGCCGACCGTGCTGTTCATCGACGCGCGGGGGCGCGAGGTGCCGGCGCGCATCACCGGAGCGATCGACGCGGACGAGATGCTGCGCTGGCTCCGCTCCGTGAACGAGGCCTGCACCCCCGCCGTCGTCGCGTGCGCGGCGCGCTGGTAGGGCGGCGGGCGTCCGGCGTCAGCGCCTGCCGGCGTCCGCCCCGCCGGCGCTCCGCGCCTCCCAGATCCACTTTCCGGCGACGAGCCGCTTCTCCTTGTGGAGGCGGACGTCCGTGACTGCGAGCCCTCCGTCGCGAGGCTCGACCAGCATGTCCACGTCGTACAGCTTCTCCTGCGGCGCTCCGACCGGGTGGAAGAGGAGGCAGACGAAGAAGGCGTGAGGACCGACGCGGCGATCGGGATCGTGCACGACCCACAGGGTGCCTCCGCTCACGACCGAGACCCCGACGAACTCGAGCTCGAGCGTCTCCTTCGACCGAGGATCCGCGAGCGGGTAGACGCCTCCCGATTCGCGCATCGTTCGCCGGACGTGCTCCTCGACGGCCGACCTGGCCCGCTCGACCGCCGGATCGCCGCTCCGGTCACCGGGCCGCGGCGGGGGCGCGGGCGCGGCGTCTTCTGCTCGCGAGCTGGCGGTCGACCCGATCAGCGCGAGGGTGAGCCCGAGGCCGACGAAGCGCATGGGCGCCTCCCTGGACCCGGTCCGAACCTGCCGCGGACACATACCCGGACACGGCCGCGCCGGAGCCTCCCCCTCCCTAGCCGCGGAGCCGTCGCCGCGCCACACGCGCTCGGGGTCGGATTCCGGCCCCGGCCCGCACCGTCACAGGAGCTGGTACCCGGCGAGCACGAGGAACTGCAGCTCGCCCCGGCCTTCGCGGAGGGGCGCGCCGCCCGCGCCGGCGCGGTACCCGACGCCAACCTTCGCGCCGATCGTGACGGTCGGATAGAGCGGCGTCTCGAACGCGAACGACAGGCGGGGCGAGAAGAGGAAGCCGTTCTTGAACTTCGTCGTGACCGTCATCGGCGCCTCGGCGATCCCGGAGAAGATCCCTCCGCCGCCGTGCGTCGAGAGCGCGACGCCGGGGACCACCTCGAGGCCGTGGTCGGAGTGGTTGTCGTCGTACACGTAGGTGGACCCGAAGTTCGTGTACCAGGCGACCGAGAGCCGGGCCGCCATGTCGAACGCCGCCGCCTTCGAGAACGGGCGCCGATAGAACACGCCGATCCGGTTCTCCGACTTGGCCCAGTCATGGGCGATGAACGGCCCGGCGTCGTCCTGAGGTGTGAAGCCGATCGCGTAGATCGCGCCGATGTCGGACCAGCCTGCCCATCCGAGCGCGGCGCTGCCGCCGCGGAGCGACTCGGCGGAGAGGAGCGACTGCTGGCGCGGGCGCCCGGCGATGGCCGGCGGGACCGCGGTGCGCGCCGGCTCGCGCGGCTTCTCGGTCGAGGGCGGCGCGACGTCCGGCGGCGGCTCCGAGGCTGCCGGCGGCGGCTGCGCCTCCGCGGCGCGCGGCGGCGCGTCGTCGGGCGGGGCGGACGTCGCAGGAGCCGATACCTGGGTGGCGACGAGGAGCTGGAGCGCGGCGAACGTCGCGAGCATGTGAGCCCTCCGGGGCGGCCGATTCTAGTCGCGGACGATGCGGCGCGTGAGGAAACGTCGGGGCACGCCCGCGCGCCTTGACACCTCGTGGGACGGGGGCTAATCAGGGGTGCCTTTTGCCCAGGTGGCGGAACTGGTAGACGCACCAGATTCAGGGTCTGGCGGCTTCAAAACCGTGGAGGTTCGAATCCTCTCCTGGGCACATATCTGGGGCCGGCGGCGCGTCCGCCGGCCCTTTTTCATCCCCCCGATTGACAACCCGGCCGGTATGCATGTTTATGCATGGGCATGCATGCACATCCGGCCGCGATCGTGGGCGCCTCCGGGTACACCGGCCTCGAGCTGACCCGCCTCCTCGCCCGGCACCCCCGGATCCGCCTCGCCGCCCTCTACTCGGACCGCTGGGCGGACGAGGCGGCCGGGAGCCGCCTCCCGCTCGACGGTCCTTCCGGCGCGCTCCGGTACCGTCCCCTCGCGGAGGGAGAGCGCGCGGACGCCGAGCTCGTGTTCCTCGCCACGCCGGCGGAGGTGTCGGCGGTGCTCGCGCCGAAGCTCCTCGCCAGGGGCGCGCGGGTGGTGGACCTCTCCGGTGCGTTCCGGCTCGCGGACGCGGCCGGGTACCCGACCTGGTACGGCTTCGCCCACCCCGCCCCCGAGCTCCTCGCCGAGGCGCGCTACGGGCTGCCGGAGCTGGCGCGCGAGCGGCTGCGCGACGCCAAGCTCGTGACCAATCCCGGCTGCTACGCGACCGCGATCGCGCTCGCGCTCGCGCCGCTCGTGAAGGCGGGGCTCGGGCTGCAGGGCGGGATCGCCGTGACCGGGCTCTCGGGCGTCTCCGGCGCGGGGCGCAAGGCGAGCGACGACTACAGCTTCGTCGAGGTCTCGGACGATCTGCGGGCGTACCGGCTCGGCAAGCACCAGCACATTCCCGAGATCGAGCAGACGGTGGCGCGCTACGCCGGCGCCTGCGGCGCGATCTCCTTCACGCCGGTGCTCGTCCCGATCCGGCGCGGGATCCTCGCGACCGCGACGGTCCGGATCGAGGGCGCGGCGCCGGCGGGCCTCGCCGACGCGCTCCGGCGCGCCTACGAGCAGCGAGCCGTACGTGCGCGTCCTCCCGCCCGAGAAGGTGATGGTGAAGGACGTCGTGCACACGAACCGCTGCCACGTCGGGCTCGCGGTGGATCCGCGCGCCGGCGTCGTCGTCGCGGTCTCCGCGATCGACAACCTCGTGAAGGGCGCCGCGGGCCAGGCGGTCCAGGCGATGAACGCAGCGCTCGGCTGGCCGGAGACGACCGGCCTCGATCTGCTCGGAGGGTGACGATGGAGAAGCCGGCATGAAGATCCCGAAGGGCTTCCGGTTCGGCGGCGTCGCGTGCGGCCTGAAGCCGTCGCGCCGCGATCTCGCGCTCGTGGTCTCCGACCATCCCGCGGCTGCGGCCGGCGTCTTCACCCGCAACAAGGCGGCGGCGGCGCCCATCCAGGACGCGCGCCCGCGCGTGCCGGCCGAGGGCATCCGCGCGGTCGTGGCGAACTCGGGCAACGCCAACGCCCTCACCGGCCCGGCCGGGCTCGACGACGTCTGCTGTGATCCGCACCGCGGTCGCGGACGCGCTCGGCGTGCAGAAGCGGGCGATCCTCACCGCCTCCACCGGCGTCATCGGCGCGCGGCTCCCGGCCATGAAGATCGTCACCGCGCTCCCGGCCCTGGTCGAGCAGCTCGGCGATCACCCGGATCTCGCGGCCGAGGCGATCATGACGACCGACACGCGCCCGAAGATGGCGGCGCGCGAGGTGACGCTCGGCGGCAAGTCCGCGATCGTCTCCGCGATCTGCAAGGGCTCCGGGATGCTCGCGCCGCAGCTCGCCACCGACGCTCTGCGTCGTCACCACCGACGCGGCGGTCACGCCGAGGGCCCTGCAGGAGACGCTCGGGCGCGCCGTCCAGCGGACGTTCAACATGGTGACCGTCGACGGCGAGATGTCCACGAACGACTGCGTCTTCGCGCTCGCCAACGGCCTCGCCGGGAACCCCCGGATCTCCGAGCCGGGCCCGGACCTCGACGTGCTCGAGAACGCGCTCGGCGACCTGCTCGGCGAGATGGCCCGCGCCATGGCGGCGGACGGCGAGGGCGCGACCAAGATGATGGAGGTGGTGGTCACCGGCGCGCCCACGGACGCGATCGCGCGCGACGTGCGCGCTCGCGATCACCTCCTCGCCGCTGGTGAAGGCCGCCCTGTTCGGCGCCGATCCGAACTGGGGCCGCATCCTCGCCACGGTCGGCGCGCGGGCGGGCGCCGCAGGGCTGGCCGGTCGACCCCTTCAAGGCGCGGGTGGTGCTCCAGGGCGTGGCGGTGTTCGCGGGCGGCGCGCCGGTCGAGATCGACCGCGAGGCGCTGCGCGTGCGGATGCGCGAGAGCCGGGTCGACGTCCTCGTCGAGCTCGCCGAGGGCGCGTCGCGGGCGGTGTCGTGGGGGTGCGATCTCTCCTACGACTACGTGAAGATCAACGCCGACTACTCGAGCCTCATCTTCCAGAAGGCCGACGGCGGGGTCGCGAAGGACGACCGGGTGTCGAATTACACGCCGGCGATGAAGAAGGCGCTCCTCGCGGAGGCGCTCAAGTACATCGCCGCGTTCTCCGGGCAGATCGCGGTGATCAAGTACGGCGGCGCGGCGATGGTGAAGGAGAGCCTGAAGGAGGCGTTCGCCGAGGACGTCACGCTGCTGAAGCGCGTCGGGCTGAAGCCGGTGGTGGTCCACGGCGGCGCTCCCGAGATCACGAAGACCCTCGAGAAGCTGGGCGAGCGGAGCGAGTTCGTGGACGGCATGCGCGTCACCGACGCGCAGAGCCTTCCGGTCGTCGAGATGGTCCTGAGCGGCAAGGTGAACCAGGAGCTCGTCGCCCTGCTCAACGCCCGGAACGCAGGCGCGGTGGGGCTCTCGGGCAAGGACGGGAAGCTCATCCGTGCGGAGAAGATCCAGCACGAGTCCGGGCGCGACCTCGGTCACGTCGGGCACGTCGTCGAGGTGAACGAGAAGTTCCTCCGGATGCTCCTCGACGGCGGTTACGTCCCGGTCATCTCGCCGATCGGCCTCGGCGACAACGGCGGCAGCCTCTCGATCAACGCCGACGAGGTCGCGGCCGCGGTCGCGGTCGCGCTCGGCTCGAAGAAGCTCATCTACCTCACCGACGTCCCCGGCATCCTCGAGTCGGCGCCCGACGGCGACCTCGTCCGGCAGCTCACCGTCGCGGACCTGACGCGCCGGATGGAGGCGGGCGCCATCACCGGCGGGATGAAGTGGAAGGCGCAGTCCATCCTGGCCGCGCTCGCGGGCGGAGTGGAGCGGGTCCACGTGCTCGACGGTCGGCAGCCGCACACCGTGATCGCCGAGCTCTTCACCGACCGCGGCGTCGGCTCGCTCGTGCAGAAAGGATAGAACGCGTGACCGCCGCCGATCGCCGCCGCGACGCCGTCGCTCGCATCATCCGGACCCACCGGATCGCGACACAGGACGAGCTCCTCGCCGCGCTCGCCGCCGCCGGGTTCCGGGCGACACAGGCGACCCTCTCCCGCGATCTCGCCCGGCTCGGGGCGCGCCGGGTCTCGCGCCCGGAGGGCGGGACCCGGTACGAGCTGGCCGACGGCGCCGCGGAAGGGAACGGGCTGGGCGCCCTCCGCGGGCTCATCGCGGAGATCTCCGCCAACGCGTCGCTCGTCGTCATCCGGACGCACCCCGGCAGCGCGCCGGCCATCGCCCGCGCCATCGACCTCGCCGAGATCCGGGAGGTGCTCGGGACCATCGCCGGCGACGACACCATCTTCGTCGCCCCGGCGGGCGGCCTCCGGCCGCGCCGGCTCGCGACCCGGCTCGCCGACATCCTCGGGACTCCTTCGGCGCTCGCGGGCGCGGGCGGCGGCGACCGGGCACACTGACGGATTCCCCGGTTTCGCCAGGAACTGCTGCCGGCGGGGGCACCGGTCCTTCGGCGGCGAGGTGCTCGGGTGTCAGCGTCCTGCAATCGCGGAAAGCGGTGGCACGCGCTGGCCGCCCGGGGCACCGGCCCTTCGGCGGTGCTCGGCGCGAGCGCTGGTTGCGGGCACACGCGCGGAAGGCGTGAGGTTCGAGTGCGCGCGTCGCCCGAATTTTCGCCGGCACTTCGCTTCGCGGTGCCGGCGTCCGGGCTCCGCGCCCGCGTTCTGGCCATACGCGCGCGGCGGCGGGTTGATCGGTTGCGCGCCTGCGCGCAGCGCCTCCGGGCGGTGCCCTTCGGGCGGTCTGCGCGCTTACGGTCCGGGAGCGCATCGGCGCGTGAGCGCCAGCGGGCCGGCTACGCGGAGATCCGCGCCCACTCCGCGTTCGAGCGCAGCACGCAGTCCTCGAGGGCGAGCCCCGCGAAGTAGTTCCCCGTCACGGCGAGCCTCGTCCCGGCGAGGCAGCGATCGACGCCGGCGACGATCTCGGCGTGACCGAGGGCGGGCGACGGGAGCGTCAGGCGCTGCTCGACGACGTCGGCGAGCGCCTCGCGCGGGACGCGCAGCACGGCCGACATCCGCGCGAGCTTCTCGTCGCGCGGCACGCCCGGCCGGAAGTGGAACGCAAACGCGCGCCGGTCGGGGTCCGGGAACGGATCGCGCGTCACCACCGAGAAGAACAGGTCGTCCACGGGGACGACGAACGCGCACTCGGCGAGCGCCGTCTCCCCGCGGGGCAGGACGACGCCCGTGCTCTCGACCGCCACGGTCTTCACCCGCGAGATCGCGAGCGCGAGCTCGTGGAAGTCGTCGTGCAGGAGCTGTACGGCGGCGTCGGCCGGGACCGCGATCGCGCAGCGCGGTGCCTCGAGCGAGCGGCCGTCCGCCGTCGTCACCGCGAACCCGCCGGGGATACGGGCGACGCGCGTGACCGCGACGCCCGTCTCGACCGTGACGCCGGTCGCGGCGGCGGCCGCGTCGCAGACGCTCCCGAGCCCACGTCGCAGTCCGAAGCTGCGCGGGAACTCCTGCCGCCGCGGGCGCTTCTTGAACAGCGACCCGGGGCCCTCCACCGGGAACCCGTCCGCCTTCTGGGAAGGCACCGCTGCGAAGAACGCGGAGAGGATCCGGTCGTAGTTCCGGCGGCCGACGAGCCGCGAGTAGTACGAGTACATCGTCTCCCCGTCCTTCTTCCGCAGGATGCCGACCGGGAAGTGGACAGCGGCCTCGAGCCAGGAGAGCTCGAGGAGCACGCGCGGCGGGGTGAGCCAGCGGACCTCGTCGTCGCGCAGCAAGCCGAACACGCCGCGCGCCGGACCTCGCTCGACGACCTCCCCGGCGAGGCCGGTCCCGACGACGACGTCGAGGAGCGCGCCGTAGCTGTTGTACGTGGTGTGCGCTCCCATCTCGAACCAGTAGCCGTCGGGGCGCCGGTGCGAGTGGATGCAGCCTCCGACCCGGGGCTCGCGCTCGACGACCAGCACCCGCTGCCCGGCCGCTGCCGCTTTCCACGCGAGCGAGAGCCCGCTGATTCCGCCGCCGACCACGATGACGTCCGCCATGCAGGCCGCGAGCGTTGCAGAGAACGGCCCGGTACGCCAGCCCGATCCCGCTCACCGGGGGCTCGCTCCGGAACGCTTTTCCCAGGACCACTTCCGATCTAGAAGAGGGCATGCGCATGCGGATCGGCTTCCTGGGCCTCGGCACGATGGGCGAGCCCATCGCGAACAATCTTCGCAAGGCGGGGCACGACCTGACGGTCTGGAACCGGACCCGATCGAAGGCCGATCACATCGTGTCGAAGGGCGGGAAGCTCGCCCGTACGCCGCGCGAGTGCGCGACCGGCCGGGATCTCGTGTTCACCTGCCTGTCCGACGAGAAGGCGCTCGCGGCGGTGCTCGACGGGCCCGACGGCGCGCTCGCAGGGCTCGCGCGCGGCGACACGCTCGTGGACCTGTCGACCGCCGGAACGCGCTCGGCGCGAGAGGTCGCGAGCCGCGCCGGCGACCGCGGCGCCGTCTTCGTCGCGAGCCCGATCCTGGGCTCGCGCCCCGCCGCGGAGCAGGCGCAGGTCGTCCTGCTCGTGGGGGGACCGGGCCCGGCGCGCGAGAAGGCGCGGCCTGCGCTGCACGCGGTGTCGGCGCGCATCATCGAGCTCGACGACCCGGTGCAGGCTGCGCTCATGAAGCTGTGCGTGAACGCGGTCGGCGGCGCCATGATCGCCGGCTTCGCCGAGGCGCTCGCGCTCGGCGCCTCGGGCGGCCTCCCCGTGTGGAAGATCGTGGAGGTCCTGCAGGCCTCGTCGTTCCACTCGCCGCTGTTCCTGATGAAGGGGGAGCTGGTGGAGAAGAAGGACTGGGCACCGCGCTTCGCCGTCGCGCTCGCCGAGAAGGACCAGCGGCTCGCACAGGAAGCGGCGGCGGAGCAGGGCACCGAGGTGCCGATCAACGAGGCGGTCCGCCGGCTGCTCGTCCGAGGCTGTCGAGAGCGGCCGCGGTGAGATGGACGTCGCCGCCGTCGCGGACCTGTGCCTGGAGCGGTCGCGGAAGAAGTGAGGATCAGAGCGCGAGCGCGTCCGCGACGACCCGCGTCAGGTCGTCGAGGTGGAACGGCTTCTTCACGTATCCCGCCGGCTGCCCCACCCGCTCCACTCCCTTCGCGACCACGTCCGGCGGCGTCGCCGAGATGAAGAGCACCTTCGGGCAGCGCTCTCCGAGCGTCGCCCGCATCTCCTGCCACAGCTCGGCGCCGTCCATCCTCGGCATCCGGTAGTCCACGAGGGCGAGGTCCGGAGGATCCCGCAGGGCGAGCGCGAGGGCCTCGACGGAATCCGACGTCGACACCGCGGAGTGCCCCATCCGCCGCACCGCCTTCTCGAGCGCCTTCCGTACGATGTCGGTGTCGTCGACGATGAGGACGCGCGCCAAGTCATGCCTCCCGGGCCGGGGGAGATGAAATGCGCCCGGCGTGCCGCGGAAAGCCGAGGAATTACGGGGTGAAAGCGACCGATGGGGCCACCCAGGGTCCTCATCGAACCCCGGGTGCTACCCGGCCTGAACCTGGGCGGACCCTAGGCGTAACGCGCGAGAGTGCGGCGAACGGCCTCTGCGAAGTGGCGTCGCGCCGCCGCGGGAGCGATGACCTCCGCGTCCCCGCCGAGCGACAGCGCGAACCGGGTCGCCCACTCGGCGCTCGCTCCCGCCACCTCCACCACCGCGCCACCCCGCTCGCTCCGCTTCACGAGGCGGATGCCGGGGCGCGACACCGCCCACGCGGCAGCTTCGGCGCCGACCCGGATCTGCACCGGGTCCCCCTCCGGGTCCGAGAAGAGCCGGGCGCGGGCGAGATCCGCCTCGCCCGGGGGCTCGAAGGTCTCCTCGGTGATCGCGCACTCGCGGACGCGGTCCAGCCGGAACGCGAGCGGCCGGCCGCGCGCGGGATCGAGCCCGTAGAGGTACCAGTGGCCGAAGCGCTGGGCGAGCGTCCACGGGTGGACGACGCGCTCCGTCTCGGCGTCGCGCGAGGCCGAGTGGTGGGCGAGCCGCACCGCCCGGCGCTCGGCGATGGCGCGCTGCAGCCGGCCGAGCACCGAGTCCTTCGCCGGGGGTGCGCCCGCATAGATCCGATCGACGAGCTCGTCGAAGCTGGCCCGCCGGTCGCGCGGCACCGAGTCCCGCAGCGCCTTCACGGCGCGCTCGCGCCCCTCGCCCCCGAGCGCGCGCACCGCTGCCGCGAGCGCGGCCGCCTCGCTCTCGGTGAAGCGCGGCGGCCGCGAGAAGCTCTGGTGCAGCGCCACGTAGACCCGGTCGCCCTCGACGTACAGGTCGAGGAAGTCGTCGGGCGCGAACGGCGGCGAGCCGACGCCGAGGAGGAAGTCGAGGTCGGCGAGGAGCTCCTTCTCGGTACAGGCGCAGCGCCGGGCGAGGTCGCGCACCGGGATGCCCGGGTGGCGGACGGCGTACGGGACGAGGAACAGGACGCGGCGCAGCCGGTCGCGGGGATCGACCTTCCTGCGCGGGGGGGCGTTCGAGCGCGGCGCGCGGCCGTCGGCGGGACGACGCTCTACCGTGCTGCGCCGCCCCGCCGCTCGCCTGGGAGCAGCCTCGTGCGGCTGCGCTCGCCCGCGCCGGGTCCGCGCGGTCGTCTCTCTGCGGGCCGGGCTCACGCGAGCCCCCGCGCGAGCGCCGCGAGCGCCTCGCGGGCGCGCTCGCGCAGCGCCCGCGGCGCGAGCACCTCCGCACGATCGCCGAGCGCGAGCACGTGCCGCAGGAGCCCTTCCGAGTTGGTGGCGTCCACCTCGACGGTCGCGCCGCCGCCCTCCTCCTTCACCCGCGCGCGCGGGCCGAACGACGCCAGCACCTCGGCGGAGAGTGGCGGGTCGAGCCGGATGCGGCAGCGCGCCGGCGCGTGGTGTGCGTACTCCCAGGGCTCCCGGGTGGCGTGGTCGGCGAGCGAGAAGTCCTTCCGCGGCGCGAAGTCGGGCGTGCGCGGCGCCGAGGCGTTCACCTGGAGCGACTCGATGCGCGCCACGTGGAAGGTGCGGATCGCGGTGCGCAGGTGACACCAGCCGACGAGGTACCACGCGCCGCCCTGCTGGAAGAGGCCGTACGGGTCCACCGCGCGCTCGGTCCTCTCGCGGCGCTCGGCGCCGTGATAGGCGAGGTGCACCCGCTTCTTGTGGGCGATCGCGCCGGAGAGCTCCTCGATGCGGCCCGCGACCCCGCCGTCAGGCCGGTCGTCGGCGCTGAGCGACCGCGCCGCGACCGCCGCCGCTTCCGACGCGCCGGGGGCGCGCGCCGCGAACGAGAGCTTGTTGAGCGCATGGGCGAGGTCGCGAATGTAGGGAAAGCTCCCGTTCGCGAGCGCGGCGGAGCCGGCGACGTACAGCAGCGCCAGATCCTCCGGCGGGAGCTTCAGGTCCGGCAGGTAGAACTCGTCCTTGTCGATCAGATAGCCGGCCGGAAGATCCTCGTCGCCGGCGACCCAGCGGACGGGGATGCCGAGCTCGAGCAGATCGGCCTTGTCCCGCTCGAACTTCCGGATCGCCGCCTCGCCCTTGCCCGCGTAGTCGTGGGCGAACTGCTCCTGGATCTCGCGCCAGGAGACGGGCTCCGCGGCCTTGAGGAGGAGCGCCGCGAGATCGAGCAGCCGCTGGTCCTTCTGCATCGGGCGGAACGTGGCAGAGCCGGCCCGGCCCGTCAACGTGCGGCGCACGTGTGCTAGAATGGGGTGCTTCCGATCGCAGGAGCGTGGGCATGGCAGGGCTCGGACTCGGTCCTCCCGACTTCGCGCTGTTCGAGATCGAAGACCCGGATGCCCGAGCTGACGCTTTCGAGGCGCAGCTCGAGCCGAAGCTCGCCGCGCTCGGGGCGCAGTGCGTGACGGGGCTGGCGCGGGTGGCCGGGAAGGAGCTGTTCGCCCATCCGGGCAAGCTGCCGCGCCGCAAGGGACAGGGGCCGGAAGAGGTGCTCGTCGCGTTCTGCGACAGCGCGAAGGGCTACCGCGGGCTGCCCTATCTCGGCGTCGTGATGACCCGTCATCACCTCCACGCACGTGTGGGCGTCCGCGGCGAGGGGCCGCGCAGGAGCCTCATGCAGCGGGCGCTCGCGCGCGAGGCGCCGAACCTCGCGCGAAAGGGAAAGCCGTTTCGCAAGCTGCGGCAGTTCCAGGACTGGAACTTCGAGGAGCTGCCCGAGCTCGCGCCCGCGCACTCGGCGGCGTTCTGGGCCGAGCTCGGCGAGCAGCTCGCTCCGGGGGGAACGGGGCTCGACGTGGGCAGCTCCTGGACCTTCGAGGAGGCGCGGAGCCTCGCGCTCGGCGATCTGCTCGGCGTCTTCCGGGACCTGTCCCCGCTGTACAAGGTGCTCGCGAACGCGAGCTGAGCTCGTCCCTTCGCCGGCCGCGCCGGCCGCCCGGCGAGCTATCCGCCCCGCTGCCCGCTGCCCGGCGCCTCGCCGCGTCCGGCAGCCGTCGCCTCGGCCAGCTGGCGCTCCTCCCGCGCGGCCTGCCGCACGGCCTCGACGAGCTCCTCGTGCTCCTTGCGGAGCGCGTCGTGGCGTCGCTTCAGCTCGGCGTAGCGATCGCCGGCGAGCTCGAGCTCGCCCTTCTGGACCATGTAGACGCGCTTCTCGGTCTCGAGCCGGCCGCGCGCGGCCTTGAGGTCCTTCTCGACGTCCTGGAGCCGCTTGCGGGTGTCGGCGAGCTTCGCCTCGGCCTTGTCGGCTCGCTCCTTCTCGGCGGCGAGCTTCGCCTCGTCTGCGGCGGCCGCCGCCGCGGGCGGCGCCGGCGGAGGAGCCGCGGGCGCCGGGCTCGGTGCGCGCTCCTGCGGCTTCGCCTTCGCCCGCGCGCAGCTCCGCGCCCGCCTTCTCGAGGTCCCGCTCGAGGCCGCGGGCGCGCGCGGACTGATGCTCCGCCTCGGCCCGCGCCTCGGCGAGCCGCGCCGCGAGCTTGTCCATCTCCTCGCGGAGCGCCTGCGCGCCCCCGAGCCGCTTCGCCGCCTCCTGCTGCTCGAACGCCTTCTTGCGGGTCCTCTCGACGTCGGCCCGGAGCTGCGCGACCTCTTCGCGGCGCTCCTTCGCCTCGGCCTTCGCCTCCTGCAGCGCCTTCCGCGCGGCCTCGAGCTCGGCGCGGAGCCGCTCGTCGTCCGCGACGCGCGCGGCGAGGGCGGTCTTCGCGGCGCGCGACGACAGGAAGAACCCGATGGCGGCGAGCACGCCGATCAGCGCGAAGAATACGGGGATGCCGTTCATGGAGAGGCTCCGGGAAAGCCCTCTTCGTATCCCAG
This sequence comes from uncultured delta proteobacterium, assembly GCA_963721145.1. GTDB lineage: Bacteria > Myxococcota > Myxococcia > Myxococcales > Anaeromyxobacteraceae > Anaeromyxobacter. The sequence continues at coordinate 1,646,930 of CAVRIC010000003.1, forward strand.
GTCCGGGCCCCGGGAAAGGAGATCGAGGGGAAGGAGATCGAGGGGCGGCCGGGCAGCGGGGGTCGCTCCGTACTAGGATCGCCTCCTCGTGCGGCGCATCGCGACCAAGATCTTCCTCGCCTTCGCGGTGTCCCTGCTCGCGTTCTCGGCGGTGGCCGGCTTCGGCATCGCACGGCTGCACGACGTGCGCCGCGACCTGCGCCTGCTCTCTGGGGGCTACCTCGCCCTCACCCGCATCGCCGCGCAGCTCGACGTGAAGGACTGGGTCGCGGCCCGGGCCCTCGAGGCGAGCGCGCTCGACCGCACCGCGCGCCAGGTGTATCTGCCGGTCGCGCGCGCCCAGTTTCCCGGTTTCATCCGCGACAAGATCGTCGAGGGACGGCGCGTCACACGCGAGGCGCGCGCCCTCGCGCGCGGAGACGACGCCCGCTTCCTCGACGAGGTCTCGGCCCGGCTCGACGCGCTCGACCGGCGCTGGGGCGAGTACGACGCCGCTGCCCGAGCGCTCTTCGACGCGCTCGAGGCGGGCGAGGGGCAGGACCCGCGCACGCGCGCTGCGTTCGAGGCGCGCGCCCAAACCGTCCGGCAGCTCGAGAAGGGGCTCTCGCTCGACGTGAAGCTCCTCCAGGTCGCGCTCGAGACGCAGGTCGCCGACCGCGTGCACGCGGCGGAGCGGGCGGAGGGGAAGACGGTGCTCCTCACCGTCGTCTACTCGCTCCTCGCCCTCGCCATCGGCGTCGGCGCGGCGCTCGTCTCGCAGCGCCTCCTCTCGCCGATCCAGCGGCTCACGGAGGGCGTCAAGGCCGTCGCGGCGGGCGACCTCACGCGCGAGGTGGAGGCGCGCAGCAAGGACGAGCTCGGGCTGCTCGCCCGCGAGTTCAACGCGATGGCGGCCTCGCTCGATCGGCAGCGGATGGAGCTGCGCCGGGCGGAGCGGCTCGCCGCCGTCGGCCGCATCTCGGCGCAGATCACCCACGAGATCCGGAACCCGCTGAACGCGATCGGCCTGAACGCCGAGCTCCTCGCGGAGGAGCTCTCGCGCGGCACCGCGCCTCCGGCCGAGGCCGTCCAGCTCGTCGCCGCGATCTCGCGCGAGGTCGACCGCCTGAACGGGGTCACGGAGGAGTACCTGCGGTTCGCCCGCCTGCCCGCGCCTGGCGCTCGGCCGCCAGGACCTGAACGAGATCCTCGCCAGCCTCCTCGACTTCCTCGGCGCCGGAGCTCGAGGCGTCGGGAGTCGTGGTCGAGCGCGATCTCGCCCCCAGCACGCTCCCGGTCCGGGCGGACGAGGGGCAGCTCCGGGCGGTCTTCCTGAACCTGCTTCGAAACAGCCGCGAGGCGATGCCGGGCGGGGGACGGATCACCGTCCGGACGCGCGATGGCGAGGAGGCGGTCGAGGCCGCGGTCGCCGATACCGGCGGGGGGATCCCCGGGGGAGACCTGACGCGCATCTTCGAGCCGTTCTACTCGACCAAGGAGCGCGGGACGGGGCTCGGTCTCGCCTTCGCGCAGCAGGTGGTGAAGGAGCACGGCGGGACCATCCGCTGCGACAGCACCGTCGGGCGCGGCACCCTGTTCACGCTCCGGCTGCCGCGCGCAGAGGAGGAACGAGCGGAGGCAGCGACGCCATGAGGCGGGACCGGGTCGAGCGGCGGACGAAGCGAAGGACGGCGGCGGCTCCCGCCGTCGGCGTGCCGCGCCGCGAGTGGGGCGAGGTCGCGCGCGAGCTGCTGCCGAACGGGCTGCGGATCGTGACCGCGCCGGCGCCCGGGCTCCACTCCGCGATGATCGCCCTCTACGTCCGGGCCGGCTCCCGCCACGAGACCGCCGCGCGTGAACGGGGTCTCGCACTTCCTCGAGCACCTGTTCTTCCGCGGCTCCGAGGGCTGGCCCGACACCGTGGCCATGAACGCCGCGGTGGAGAGCGCGGGCGGGAGCCTGAACGGCATCACCGCCCGCGACCACGGCTGCTACTTCACGCCGATCCACCCCGGACGAGCATCGGGACCGGGCTCGCCATCCTCGGCGACCTCATCCGCCGGCCGCTCCTGCGCGAGATGGCGGTCGAGCGCGAGGTGATCCTCGAGGAGATCCTCGACGAGGTGGACGCGGCCGGGCGCGACATCGACCCGGACAACCTCGTCGAAGCGCATCGCGTTCGCCGGCCACCCGCTCGCCTTCAAGATCGCCGGGACGCCGGCGACGGTCCGCCGGCTGCGCGAGGCGGACGTGCGCGCCCACCACGCGCGCTTCTACACCGGGGCCGAACCTGGTGCTCGCCGTGGCCGGGCCCGGTACGTCCTGCTCGCGTGCGGGCGCCTCGCCGACGAGCACCTCGGCGCGCTGCCGCGCGGGCGCCGCAGCGCGGACCTGCCGCCGCCGCCCTGGCCCGACGGGCCCGCAGCTCGACGTGGTCACGCACGAGGACGCCCAGGCGGAGTTCTCGCCTGTCGTTTCCCTGCCCGCCGGAGCTCCACCCCGACTACCCGGTCCACCTCGTGCATCCGCCGCATCCTCGACGACGGGCTCTCGTCGCGGCTCCCGTTCGAGATCGTCGAGCGCCGCGGCCTCGCCTACTCGCTCCACGCCGGGATCGACAGCTTCTCCGACACGGGCATGACCGTCGTCGACGGCGCCTGCGCTCCCGCGAAGCTCCCGCGCGTGCTCGAGGAGATCCTGCGGGTGCTCGGCGGTCTCGCCGCGCACGCGGTCCCGGAGGAAGAGCTCGTCCGCGTCCAGCGCCGGCACCGGATGACCCTCGCGTTCTCGCTCGACAGCGCGGCGGAGCTCGCAGGCTGGTACGGCTCGGGCGAGGTGATCTCTTCCCCGGAGGGGTTCGAGGAGCGCTGCCGGCGCGTCGAGCGCGTGACGCCCGCGGACGTGCTTCGGGTCGCGCGTGAGGCGTTTCGCCGCAGCAACGCCATCGCGGTGGTGGTCGGCCCGGCGAGGCGGCGCGAGCGCGCGGCCGTCGAGCGCCTCCTCGCGACCACCACCGCCGTTCCGGCTTGATGGCGACGCCGTGACGCACCGCCCCGGACGCGCGCTCGGAGGGGGAGCCCCGGTTCGCCCTTCCCGATCGCGATCGGGTTTGCCATGCTGCCCCGGTAGTACCCACCAACCGGAGGTGCGCGTTGCCCGATCGTTGCGTCGACTGCAACGTCCGTCCCCGGCCAAATGACGTCGTCCCCTGCTACTCCGAGACGTTTCCAATGACGACGATCGACGGAGGCCGGTTCACCGTCACCCTGCGGCTCTGCCTCGCGTGCGGCTCAAGGTTCGCCGACCGCGTCCAGCTGCGTCGCTACCTCTGCACGAAGCTGCCCGCGTACGCCACGAGCACCGTGGCCGTCGCGTTCTCGTAGGCCTGTCCCGGGCCCGGGGGCTACCGCAACCGCGGAGTCCACCGGCCCGTTCCTCCATCGCCAGGGTCCGTGGCCTGCCGTCCGGCGCGGTGTTAACCTCGCCTCGATGGCGGACTTCGTCACGCGCGCGGTGCAGCGGCTCCGGGAGGATCCGCGGTTCAGCCGGAACCGCTACTTCCTCGCCCTCTCCTCGCCCGAGGGGCGCCGCGCCCTGCGCATCCACCGGCACCTCCGCTCCCTCGAGCGCGATCTCGCGGCGGGCTCCTCCGCCACCGTCTCCGCCGAGGCCGAGCGGGTGCGGCTCACGCTGCGCGGGAAGCGCGGGTCGCGCACCGCGTGGCTGACGCGGGGCGAGTTCCGGCTCCTGTGCGGGAGCGCCGCGGTCCGCGCCGCGCTCGGCGACGCCGCCCACCGGGAGGAGTGATGTCGGTCGAGTTCGATCCCCTCCTGCTCACCGGTGACGATGAGATCGACGCGCAGCACCAGGAGCTGTTCGACCGGATCCGGGCGCTGCTCGAGGCGTCCAGGAACCGCCGCAGCCGCGAGGAGGTGATCCGCCTCCTCGAGTACATGGGCGGCTACGTCGTCCATCACTTCTCCTGCGAGGAGGCCAGGATGGAAGCGTCGGGCTATCCGAAGCTCGAGGGCCACCGGATGGAGCACCGGCAGCTCATCAAGGAGCTCGAGATCCTGCGCCATGAGCTGAAGAGCGAGGGGCCGAGCGCGCTCTTCGTCATCCGGGTGGGAAACCGGGTCACGGAGTGGCTCCGCGAGCACGTGTACCGGACCGACCGGCTGCTCGCCGAGTGGCTGCGCGTGCCGCGGTAGACGCCGCGCGAGAGGGGACGCTTGGCGCTCGAGCAGGAGGAAGGCAGGGACCGGCTCTCGGCGGAGGACCTGCGCGAGGCCTGGCTCCTGTTCGCCCCGGAGGACCGCCGGCTGGGGTTCGGGCAGCTCCCGCGCGCCGAGGCAGAGGACTTCTTCCTCGCGCTCCCGGCGCGCGACCAGGAGGAGCTGGTCCTCGCGCTCCCCCGGGAGGAGCGTCGATCGTGGGTGCGCCTGCTGCCGCCCGACGACGCCGCCGACCTCGTGCAGGCCGCGACGCCCGAGGAGCGCGAGGCGCTCCTCGCGCTCCTCGACGAGACCACCCGGCGCGAGGTGACGGCGCTCCTCGCCTATGCGGAGGACGAGGCCGGCGGCCTGATGAACCCGCGCTTCGCGCGGGTGCGGCCGGACGCGACCGCGGACGAGGCCATCAGCTACCTGCGGCGCCAGGCGCGCGACCGCGGAGCGGAGGCCATCTACTACGCCTACGTCCTCGACGAGGAGCAGCGGCTCCTCGGGGTCGCGAGCTTCAGGGATCTCTTTTCTGCCCCGCCCGACAGGCGCGTCCGCGAGGTGATGCGGACGGATCTGGTGTCGGTCACGGACGACATGGACCAGGAGGCGGTCTCGCGGGTGTTCGCGGAGAGCGATCTCCCCGCGATCCCGGTCGTCGACGCCCACGGGCACATGAAGGGCATCGTGACGGTCGACGACATCGTCGACGTCGTCGAGGAGGAGGCCACCGAGGACATCCAGAAATTCGGCGGCGTCGAGGCGCTCGGGGCCCCTTACCTCGAGATGGGCTTCGCGGACATGGTGCGGAAGCGCGCGGGCTGGCTCGCGGCGCTCTTCGTGGGCGAGATGCTCACCGCCACCGCGATGGCGTTCTTCGAGGACGAGATCGCGCGCGCGGTCGTGCTGGCCGTCTTCCTCCCGCTCATCATCTCTTCCGGCGGCAACTCGGGGTCGCAGGCGTCCACGCTCGTGATCCGGGCGATGGCGCTCGGCGAGGTGCGGCTCCGGGACTGGTGGCGGGTGGCGGGGCGCGAGGTCCTCACCGGGGTCGCGCTCGGTTGCATCCTCGCCGCCATCGGGTTCATCCGGATCGTCGTGTGGCAGCAGATCGGCCACGTCTACGGCCAGCACTACGTCCGTGTGGCGCTCACGGTCTCGCTGAGCCTCGTCGGCGTGGTCACGTTCGGAACCATCGCCGGGTCGATGCTCCCGTTCCTCCTGCGACGGCTCGGGCTCGACCCCGCGAGCGCCTCCGCGCCGTTCGTCGCGACGCTCGTCGACGTCACCGGACTCGTCATCTACTTCGTGATGGCGAGCGTGATCCTCTCCGGCGCGCTCCTCTAGGTCCTGACTCTGAAGATTCGTCACGACATTTTCCGAGCCGCGCTGCCAGATCGCGGTTCCGCACCGGGGGCTGGGCCGGGAGGGAGCCCTCCCGTCCACGCGCCCCCGGCGGGCGGAGCGGCGTGGTCGGGCGCCGGCCCGGCGTGACCAACGCTGGTGCTTTCAGCGCGGCGGAAGCAGGTGCGCCGGAACACGTACGTCCGTCCGGGCGCGCGAGCAGGGGAGGTCCCTCGGCTGCGCGTAGGCGTCGGCACCGCCCCGATCATCGGTGCGCTGCGGACGGACAAGAACCGATGAAGTGACTGGCCTCCGTCCTCCCGACGTAGCGAAATGTCGCTCGTCACTCGTACACGCGCTCGAGGCGCACGAGGAGGAGGCCAGTCATGGAGCATGTTGCGATCGATCTCGGCGGAAGGGAATCGCAGATCTGTATCCGGGCGGAGGACGGGAAGATCCTCACCGAAGCGAGGGTCGCGACGGCGCGGTTGCGGGAGACGCTGGAGCGACCGAAGTCGCGCGTCATCATGGAGACCTGCGCCGAGGCGTTCGCGATCGCGGACATCGCGCTGCAGTGCGGGCACGAGGTCCGGGTGGTCCCGGCATCGCTAGTCAGATCGCTCGGAGTCGGGGCGCGGAAGACGAAGACGGATCGGCGCGACGCCCAGGTGCTCAGCGAAGTCTCCTGCCGCGTGGACTTGCCGTCGGTGCATGTGCCCTCGCAATGGTCGCGGGAAGCGAAGTCGCTCTGCGCGATGCGAGATGTCCTGGTGTCGTCAAGGACGGGCCTGGTGAACTCAGTCCGCGGATACCTTCGGCAGAACCTGAAGAAGCTGCCCGGCTGCACCGCGGCGACGCTCGGAGCGCGCGTTCGGAAGCGATACGAGGAGATGGGCGAGCCAGTCCCACGGCATCTCGAGAGGCAACTAGAGACGCTGGCGTATCTGCACCAAGCGGCGGTGTCCGCGACACTCGACGTGAGCGAGTGGGCCGAGCAGAACCCGCTCTGCGTTCGGCTGATGACGGTGCCGGGTGTGGCGAAGGTCACCGCAACGCGCTTCGTGGCTGCGATCGACCGGGTGGACCGCTTCGCGAGTGCGCACCAGGTCGAGTCGTACCTGGGCCTCGCGCCTGGCGAGGACTCGAGCTCGGATCGACGCCGAATCACCTCGATCACGAAGGCCGGGCCAGCCGCGCTGCGGTGGGTGCTGGTGCAAGCCGCGTGGGCCGCGATGCGCACGCGGCCAGAGGATCCGATGTGCCAGTGGGCGCTTGGGATCGCGCGCCGGCGTGGCGGCAAGATCGCAACGATCGCGCTCGCGCGGAAGCTCGCCGGGATCCTGTATGCGCTCTGGCGCGACGGAACGACTTACCAGCCGCTGCGCGGTGCGCTCGTGGAGGTGAAGACCCAGTAGCCGCCGGCGAACATACCGGGCGCCTCGCCCGGCATCGACGTAGCTGTCCAGAGACGGTGACCGCGATGACGACCGGGAGGGTCGCGACGAAGTCGGTGCGCGACAACCTCGTGGATACGAATGCGGCCCGTCGACGGACAACGGCTCATGCGGCTCTGACCGCGAATGGTCGAATGAGACAGCTCGCCGATGCGGGGGTGCACCGTGTGCCGCCGGTTGAAGTCGGACCGGGATGGAGGGGTTTGCCGTTGGCGAGCCAGTCACTACATGGTCGGTCGTCAGTACTTCAGCCGGGCCTGCACTTTGCGTGACAACGGCGCGCCAGATCCGTCACCCCAGCACGGAATCCTTCCCGCGCGCGACGTTGGCACGCACGGAAGTGCCCGGCCCCTGCGCTTCAAGGCCCCTTCGACCCAGCGCCGCCGGTCGGCGCATTCGTCCGTCGCCGAGCACGGCCGAGGGGCCTCCCCGGCCAGCGCCCGGAGGGGAATGCTCCCTCGAGAGCGTTCCCGCGGTCCGTACCCCGAGGGAAGTGACGAATTTGCAGAGGTCCTGACTAGGGACGGAGCTGCTCCGGCGCCCGCGCGCCCGCCCCGGCGAGGAGCGCGCGGAGCCCCTCCGCCGCGTCGCTCCCCTCGAACGCGACGCCGCCCGGCAGGTCGCGAAGGACCTGCGGAACGGACGCCTCCGAGGGGCCGCAGACCACCACCGGGATGCGCAGCGTCCGAGCCAGCTCCGAGAGCAGCAGCTCGTCCTCGGCGGCGGGGAGCAGGACGAGCGCGCCGACCGCGCCCGCCGCGAAGGGACGCCAGAGCGGCCGGTGGGTCGGATCGCCGGGGAGCTCCGTCACGTCGACCCGCACGCCGTCGCCGAGCGACAGCCGGCCGAGGGTGCCGAACCCACGCGGCAACAGCGCCTCGGGGTGGAACCCGGGAACCGTCTGGAAGCGCGCCAGCGCGGCCTTGCGCGCGAGCGGCCCTCCGCCGGCCACGATGATCTTCCCGACCGTCTGCGGGCCGGACGAGCGGCCACGCCCGATCCGCGCGCGCAGCGCGTGCAGCTCGTGCGGCGCGAGCAGGGGCGCGCCGTCCTCGGGTGGCGCGGGACCCGCCGAGCGACGCGCGTAGCCGCGCTCGAGCAGGGCGAGCACCGCCCGGATCGCCTCCAGGTCGCTCGCGCGGCAGCGGTCGAGGACCTCCTGGAACGTCCGCGGCGCGACGAGGAGCGCCACCACCTCCTCGGTGACCGGGTGCAGACCGGCCGGGATCTCGGTCGGATGGACCGCCAGCTCGAGGCGATCCGCCGGCAGGGGGAGCGAAGGGAGGAGCTGCGCGATCTCGTCGGCCTGACGGAGCCCCTCGAGGACGAGCTCCTCCACCTTGCGGTCGATCCGCAGCTCGGCGCCCGGGTTGCCGGGGAGGAACGCGAACTGCCCTTCGCGAAGCGTCAGCAGGCGGTACAGGGCCTTCTCGCCGCCAGCCGCGCCCATCCGCGCGTCCACCACCCGCCCCTGCTCGAGCGCGATCTCCGCCTTGCTCCGCTCTCGCTCGACGGCGAGCTTCCCCGTCTTGCGGTTCACGGCCAGGATCTGCAGGAGGTCCACGAGCGGGATCTGGGCGAGGTTCCCCTCGATCTCGCGGCTCTCGGCGGAGACCGCCCTCGCCGCATCGACGCGGCGGAAGATCTGCTCGATCCGGGCGAGCACCTCGTCGTGGTTGAACGGCTTCCTGAGGAACGTTCCGAGGCGCGCCCGGTCCTCGTCGACCGCCTCGCCCGTGAGCACGACCGGGATCCGCTCGGTGCGCGGGTTCGTGCGCAGGATGCGCACGAACGTCCGCGCGTCGAGCATGGGGCAGCGCTCGTCGAAGAGGATGACGTCCGGGAAGCGCAGGATCGCGATCTGGAGCGCCCGCGAGCCGTCGCGCGCCGCGTGGACCTGGTAGCCGCGCTGCCGCAGCGACGGCGCGAGCGCGCGGACGGTGCCCGGGTCAGGATCGGCGATGAGGATCTTTCGGACGGGAGGCATGCGGACGGAACCGGGATCAGAGCGGCTGCAGGTCGTAGTGCATCTGGAGCTTCGAGACGAGCGCGTCGACGAGCGGCGCATCGGACGTATGGAACGTGCGGCCGCCCGGACCGGAGAGGAGCCCGTACGCGGAGTGCTCCGACATGAAGAGGAGGAACTCGTGGCCGGCGAAGCGTGGGTCTCCGTCCACGTAGACCTCGCTGACGAGCGGGTGCCCGATCGCGGCGCCGCCGCCGCGCGGGCCGAGCAGAACCACGCGAACGGTCGCGTCGCCCGCGCGCGCCGCCACGTCGCGCGGCGGGAGCGCCGCCAGGACCGGGGCGCCGGCGAGGGCCTCGCGCGCGCCGACGTAGAGGACGCCACGCGCCCGCGGGTCGCGCGCGATCTCGCGGGCCGCCTCGCGCTGCGCCGCCGCGAACAGCTCCTCGTCCGACGCGAGCCGGGCCGATGGCGAGCTGTCGGGGATGCGCGCCGAGTCGGAGAGGAGGAGGTCGGCGAGCTCCCAGAAGGCGTTCGGCGCGACGTCGCCGAGGTGAAGGCGGCGCAGGAGGGATCCGCGCTGCTCCTGGACGCGCGCCCGCGCCCAGTGGAGCAGCTCGTCGAAGTCCTCGCCGTCCTTCGGGAACGAGGACGCGCCCATCGACAGGAGCACCGGCGAGCGCCGCTCGAGATCCCGGATCGACTCCTCGCGGCGCACCTCCTCCGCGGCGCGCCGCAGGAACATGAGCGCGCCGAAGTGGTCGGTCTCGGGGAGGAGCACGTAGTACTCGCTCTCCGAGACCTTGGCGAGGATGTCGGCGTCCCGCGCTGCCCGCGAGACCGCGCCGACGAGGTCGCGGGTGGCGCGGCGGTACAGCTCGCGCCCGCCCTCCCTCCGCATCTGCGCCGTGTTGTCGATCGAGAGGACGACGAGCGAGAACGCGCGCGCGTACCGCCGGGCCTTGTAGAACTCCTTGCCGGCGTAGTCGATGAAGTAGGCGAGGTTGTACGCGCCGGTTTCGCGGTCGCGGAGCCCGATGCGCTCGAGCGCCTGATAGCGGCGGGCGTTCTTCACCGCGATGGCGGCGAAGTCGGCGATCGTCGAGGCGGCGGCGTGCTGCTCCCCGGTGAACCGGCCGCGGGCGCCGTCCGAGAGCAGCGCGACCCCCACCGGCTCCTCGTCGGCGAGCAGCGGGACGAGGAATGCCTCCCCGGAGTCCTTCGCGCCGGGCGCCGGCGCGGGGACGGCCTGGGCGAGGCGCGGCGCCCACGCGGGATCCTTCGGGTCGATGCCCGCCGGGAGCGCCGCCCGATCGACGAGCCCCCGGTACCCCCGCAGCGCGAGCTGTCCCTTCTCGTCGGCGATCCAGATGGCCGCGCCCTGCGCGTCGGTGACCCGCGCCAGCACGGAGAGGGCGAGGTCCTGCAGCCGCTCGACGTCGAGCGTCGCCAGGATCTGCAGGCCCTGGCGGTAGAGCGCCTGCGACTTCACGAACTCGAGGTTCTCGGTGAGGAGCTGCGAGTGCTCCCGGCGCAGCCGGACGCGCGAGAGCGCCCGCTCGCACACCTGCAGCAGCTCCTGTCGATCCACGGGCTTCGTGAGGAAGTCGGCGCACCCGGCCTTCATCGCCTGGACCGCGAGGCGGACGTCCTCGTGGCCGGTGATCGCCACCGCCTCGAGATCCGGATCGCGCTTCTTCGCCTCGCGCGCGAGCGTGACGCCGTCGATCCCCGGCATCACCACGTCCGTGAGGAGCACTTCGAAGTGCTCCTCCGCCATGAGCTTCAGCGCTTCCTCCCCGGACGCGGCCGTGCGCACCTGGTGCCCGGCGCCCTGGAGCAGCTCCCGGAACAGCTCCTGGAAGAACCTCTCGTCGTCGACGACGAGGACGCGCCCGGTGGGTTGCGGCGTCAAAGATTCGCCTCCCCCTCGAAGACGCGCTCGGCGGGACCGCGCATGGTGACGCGCGTGAGATCCGGAGAGACGGTGATCTCGAGCGCTCCGCCCGGGAGCCGCACCTCGACCGCCGTGTCGGCCGGGACGTCTCCTCGCCGGAGCGCCGCCACCGTCGCGGCACACGCCCCCGTCCCGCAGGCGTCGGTGAGCCCGGCCCCCCGCTCCCACACGACGAGGTCGATGCCGCGCGGGCCGGGGCGCGCGAACCCGACGTTCACGCCGCCGGGGACCGCCCTCTCGATCCGGGGTCCGATCGCGGCGGCGCGCTCGGGGGTCGGCTCGTCGAACAGGACGGCGTGCGGATTCCCCATCGACACGCGGACGGCGCGGAGCCGCTCCGGGCCCACCTCGAAGTCCTGCTCGCCCTCGAGCCGCGCCGGCCCCATCTCCACCGACACCGCCACGACCTCGCCCGCGGCGCCGCGGTGGAGCGCGCATTCCTTCGTGCCTGCGCCGGTGTCGATGCGGATGCGTCCCTCGAGGCCGCGCGTCTCGGCGAGGTGCCGCGCCAGGCAGCGGATGGCGTTCCCGCACGTCTCCGCGACCGAGCCGTCGGGGTTGTAGATGTGCATGGTCGCGGCGGCGCCGGGCGTCCGGGGCGGCAGGATCGTGACGACGCCGTCCGCGCCGATCCCACGCCGGCGATCGCACACGCGCTGCGCGCGCTCCGGCGTCATGAGCGGCCCCTCGACCAGCACGAAGTCGTTCCCGAGGCCGTGGTACTTCGCGAACCGGAGCGGCACGCGCGGCATCATAGCGCGCCCTCGCCCCACCCGCAGCGCCGTGCGCGCCAGCGGGGCGAAGCATGGCGGACGTCGTCTTCACGTCAGGTACGGGCGCCCGCGGCGCCCGAGGACGCCGCGACCTCGGCGGAGCGCGTCCCCGACCCGCACCGCCGCGATCGAACTGCCTGCGACGGAGCCCGCCGCGAATGCGGGCGCGAATCCCGTGCGCGCGATCCGGGCCCGTCTCGTACGACGCGCGGCCCGCTGGATCGCTCCGGACGGCACGCGCTGCCGCGCTGGCGCCCGCCGGGTCCTCGCCTTAGGAACGTGCTCGTAAGCGAATACGGCAACGGGCTCGTCCGTTTGATCGCCGTCATGTAGGATGCGGGCCCCCGGCGTAGACCGTCACCTCCGGGGTGCGAGGGAAACGTGGTTCAGCACGCGAAATCGGCTGCTTGGGCTTCCACTCTCGCGGTCGCCGCGCTCATGGCGAGTGCTTGCGGTCGCGACGATGTCACCCATTTCCGGGTACCCAAGGAGCCGCAGGCGGTCGCCGAGCCGCCGCCCGCCGAGGCGCCCCTCCCTGCGCGCCCGAAGGGGCGTGGGCTGCGATGGACGCTGCCGAAGGGCTGGGGGGAGAAGCCCGGCGGGCAGATGCGGTTCGCGACGCTCACCCCGCCGGTGGTCGGGAAGATCGACGCATCCGTGGTGGTGCTGCCGGGCCCGGCGGGGGGCGAGCTCGCGAACGTGAACCGCTGGCGCGGCCAGATCGGGCTGCCGGCGCTCGACGAGTCCGGTCTCGCGCGGGCGCGCAAGGTGATGAAGACGCACGCGGGGCCGCTCAAGGTCTACGACTTCTCGAGCGACGGGACTCCGCGGAGCCGGCTCGTGGCCGGGCTCACCGAGGCCGGCGGCGACACCTGGTTCGTCAAGATGACCGGCGATGCGGGCGCGGTCGGCGCCGCGCGCGAAGACTTCATGAAGCTTCTGGGGAGCCTGCGCTTCGAATGAACGCCACCATCACGCGGATCTGGGACGGCCTCACGTCCCTCAAGCTCACGATCGCCTGCCTCGCGCTGCTGATGGTCCTCGTCGTCGCCTGCACGCTCGCGCAGGTGCGCCTCGGGACGCTCGGCGCGGTCAACGTGTACATGCGGTCGTGGTTCTACTGGATGAACCTCGGCCGCCTCTCGATCCCGATCTTCCCGGGGGGCGCGCTCGTCGGGCTCGTGCTGATGCTGAACCTCATCGCCGCCCAGTTCCGGCGGCTCGAGCTGTCGTGGCGCAAGTCGGGGATCTGGATCGTCCACGCCGGCCTGATCCTCCTCTTCGTTGGCGAGTTCATCACGGGTGGCTACCAGGTGGACGCCCGCCTCGCCTTCGAGATCGGGCAGACCGCGAACTTCATCGAGGTGCCGCACGAGAATCAGCTCGCGGTCGTCGACACGAGCGATCCTGGGTTCGACGACGTGTACGGCGTGTCCGAGCGTGCCCTCGCGCGCGGCGGCGTCGTGCCCGTACCCGGAACCCCGCTGCTGCTGCACGTCCGCGCGTACCAGCGAAACGCCCAGCTCGGTCGGGCGGCGCCGGGACGGCCGACCGCCGGGGCGACGCAGGGCGTCGGCGTCGGGCTCGCGTTCATCCCGCTCCCGCCGGTGACCTCGGACGAGCAGATGCGATCTCTCGGTGGCGGTCGTGGAGGTGCTCGCGGCGGGCAGGAGCCTCGGCACGTGGCTCGCGAGCAACGCCGTCGAGCAGCCCCAGCCGTTCGTGGTGGACGGCAGGACCTACACGCTCGCGCTGCGCTCGCGCCGCGAGTACCTACCCTACTCCCTCACCCTGGAGGAGTTCCGGCACGACATCTATCCGGGGACGGACATCCCGAAGAACTTCTCGAGCCTCGTCCGGCTCCAGAACGCGGCGAAGGGCGAGGACCGCAACGTGCTCATCTACATGAACCAGCCGCTCCGCTACGACGGGAAGGCGTTCTACCAGGCGAGCTTCGGGAAGGGAGACACCCTCTCGATCCTCCAGGTGGTCGAGAACCCCGGCTGGCTCATTCCGTACATCTCGACCGTGCTCGTCACGCTCGGGCTCCTCGTCCACTTCGGGGTTTCGCTGCGGCGCGGGCTCCGCCGGACCACGGACGGCTCGCCGCCGCAAGAGCAGGAGGCCGCCGCATGAACACCCGCAAGCTCGCCCCGTGGTTCGCCGGCGCCCTCGCCCTCGCCGGCGCCGCGATCGCCCTCCTCCCTTCGCGGCCGGTGCACGGCTTCGACGTCGAGGCGTTCGGATCGCTTGCCGATCCTCGAGGGCGGGCGGGTGAAGCCGCTCGACTCCGTCGCGCGAAACTCGCTCCTCGTCATCCGGGGAGCCCAGACGTTCCAGCACGAGGGCCGGACGATCGGCCCGACCGAGTGGCTCCTCGACGTCCTGTTCCGTCCCGACGTCTCGGACGCCCAGCCCGTGTTCCAGATCGACGATCCCGACGTGCTCGGGCTGCTCGGCATGCCCCAGACGTCGCAGCGCCGCTTCGCGTTCACGGTCATCGCGCCTCACCTCCAGCAGGTCGACCAGCAGGCGACGGCCGCGTCGCGCATCGACTCGAAGCAGCGCACCCGCTTCCAGCGCGCGGTCACGAACCTGGCCGAGCGCGTCTACCTGTACTTCCGGCTCGAAGAACACCGTGCAGCTCGCTGGGAGCCCCGGGCTCCTCGTCGAGCTCGCGTCGCTGGAGTCGCCCAACGCGGCGCAGCGGCACGCGGCGCTCGCGCAGCTCGCCGCGTTCCGGCCCTTGCTCCCGAAGCCCGGTGAGTCGCCGGATTCCTGGCGCAGCACCGGCGAGGCGCTGCGCGCGGCCGCGCTCGGCAGATCGCGATCCGGCGCTCGAGGACTGGGCCCGCGTCGGCATCGCGTGGGCCGCCCAGGATCCCGGCCACCTTCGACCGCACCGTCTCGGCCATGCGCAACCGCGCCCACGCCACGGTGCCGGCGATCCCGGCGGTCGGGCAGGTCGAGCACGAGGTCGTCTTCAACCGCGCCCAGCCCTTCTACACGGGCATGGTGATCTACGTCCTCGCGCTGCTGGTCCTGTTCGCGTCGTGGCTTCGCTGGTCGGAGGTGCTCCGGCCCGCCGCGTACGGCCTGCTCGTCGCGGGCGCGCTCGTCCACACCCTGGGCCTCGTCTCGCGCGTGATCCTGCAGGGCCGGCCGCCGGTCACGAACCTCTACTCGTCCGCGGTCTTCGTCGGCTGGGGCGCGGTCGTCCTCGGCGTCGTGCTCGAGCGGATCTACCGGAAGGGCTTCGGCACGGCAGTGGCCGCCGCGTCCGGGTTCGCGTCGCTCATCGTCGCGCACCACCTCTCCGGCGACGGCGACACCATGGAGATGATGCGCGCCGTCCTCGACTCGAACTTCTGGCTCGCGACGCACGTCGTCACCATCACCATCGGCTACAGCGGCACGTTCCTCGCCGGCGCGATCGCGATCGGCTGGGCGTTCCGCGAGCACCTCGCACCTCGGATCGACCCCGACACCACCAAGACGCTCTCGTCCATGGTCTACGGCGTCATCTGCTTCGCCCTCTTCTTCAGCTTCGTCGGCACGGTCCTCGGCGGCATCTGGGCCGACCAGTCGTGGGGCCGGTTCTGGGGCTGGGATCCCGAAGGAGAACGGCGCGCTGCTCATCGTGCTCTGGAACGCGATCATCCTGCACGCGCGCTGGGGCAGGTTCGTGCGCGACCGCGGCATGATGACGATGGCGATCTTCGGGAACGTGATCACGTCGCTCTCCTGGTTCGGCGTGAACATGCTCGGCGTCGGGCTGCACTCCTACGGCTTCATGGACAAGGCGTTCTGGGCGCTCGCGGCCTTCATCGGGTCGCAGCTCACGCTCATGGGGCTCGCGCTCCTGCCCAGGCAGTTCTGGAAGGCGGCCGGCGAGCGGGACGCGGCGGCCCCGGCCGGGTGACGCGGCATCTGGGTCCGGGTCGTGGGGTAGGAGTCCAGGTCGAGGTCCACGTCCACGTCCAGGTCCACGATCAAACTGAAGTAGGCTTCGCCCATGGACCTCGTCCCCCTCCTCCGGTCGCTCGTCGCGATCGACTCGACCTCGTCGCGCTCGAACCTGCCGGTGCTCGCGCGCCTCGAGGACGCCGCGCGGGCGCTCGGGTTCGAGACGCGGCGTGCCACCTGGGTCGATGAGAGCGGCGTCGACAAGGGCAACCTGGTCTGCCGGCGCGGCCCGGACGCGCCCGGTGGCCTCGCCCTCGTCGGCCACACCGACTGCGTGCCGTTCGACCCGGAGTGGATCGAGGCGCTCGCCGGGGCGGAGCGCGACGGGAAGGTGTTCGGCCGCGGCGCCGCCGACACGAAGGGGTTCCTGGCCGCCGCGCTCGTCGCCGCCTCGCGGACGCGTCCCGGGCGGCACCCGCTCGCGCTGCTCTTCACCGCCGACGAGGAGGTCGGCTGCCTCGGGGCGAAGCGCCTCCTCGCCGAGGGACGCGTCCACCCGCGCCACGCGATCGTCGGCGAGCCGACCCGTCTCACCCCGGTGCGCGCACACAAGGGCTACTGCGCGGTCGAGGTGGTGATCGAGGGGGTCGAGGGTCACAGCGCGTACCCGGACGTGGGCGCCTCCGCGATCCACGCGATGGGCCGGCTCTGGCCCGAGATCGAGCGGATCGGCGAGACCCTCCGGCGCGAGACCGACGGCACCTTCTCCCCTCCGCACACGACCTGGAACGTCGGCGTCGTCCGCGGCGGGAAGGCCCGGAACATCATCGCGGGCGAGTGCCGGTTCACCTACGAGTGGCGACCGCTGCCGGGCCAGGACCCGCGCCGCGCCCTGCGGATGCTCGAGGAGGCCTGCGACGCTGCTCTCGGCGCAGGGAGGCGGTCGGCTCACCGTCGAGATCGCGCCGCTCCGCACCGACGCCGCCGCCGTGACCCCCGCCGAGGCGGAGATCGTCCGGTTCCTGGAGGCGGAGAGCGGGAACCGCTCAACCACCGTGCCGTTCGGCACGGAGCTGCCCGAGGTGATCGGCATGGGCGCCGAGGCGTGCGTCTTCGGACCCGGCGACATCACCGTCGCGCACCGGACGGGCGAGCACGTCGAGGTGGCGGAGCTCGAGAAGGCCGCAGGCGATCCTGGCGAAGGCGATCGACCGGTTCTGCGCGTAGCGGGCCGGGTCACTCGGCGTCGTGCACGTGGTAGTGCGCGTGCGCCTGCCCCCCGTGGCGGTGGGCGTGGCGGTGCGCGAGCCCGCTCTCGACGAGGAGCCGCTCGTCGTGAAGGAGGTCGTGCACGCCGCCGTCGTGGAGGACGCCGCGCCGCCCCGGCGCGAGCAGCACGGCGCGGTCTCCCAGCTCGGACGCCATCGACAGGTTGTGGGTCGAGGCGACGATCGTCAGCCCTGGGATGGCGGCGAGGACGTCCACGAGGGTGCCGACCGAGGAAGGATCGAGGTTGGCCGTCGCCTCGTCGAGAAGGATCACACGCGGCTCCACGGCGAGCAGCGCCGCGAGCGCGACCCGCTTCTTCTCTCCGCCGGAGAGCTCGAACGGCGCGCGGTCCAGGAGCCCGGCGACCCGGAACGTCTCCGCCCAGCGTGCCACCCGCCCTCCGACGTCCTCGAGCCCGAGCTGGCGCGGCCCGAACGCGATCTCGTCTTCGACCGTGGGATTGAAGAGCATCGCGTCCACGTTCTGGAACAGCAGGCCGACCTCGGAGCGGAAGCGGCGCCGGAAGGCGGCCTCGTCGAGCACCCGGGGGTCGAGCCGGCGCCCGGCGTAGCGGATCTCGCCCCCGTCCGGAAAGGCGAGCCCATCGAGCAGCCTGAGGAGCGTGGTCTTCCCGCAGCCGTTCACGCCCACCACCACCACCCGCTCTCCGGGAAGGACCTCGAAGCTCACATCCTCGACGACGGGGCGGCCGTCCATCGAGACGGAGACGCGGTTCACCGCGAACGTCGGAGCCGGCGCGCTCTTCGCCGTGGGAAGCATCAGAACCCCCGTGCGCGCAGCGCGTCGGCCGCGTCGCGCGCGTTGCGGCCGGACAGGAAGACGAGCGTCCCGGTGATCGTCCCCGCGCCGCGGATCACCTCCGCCGTGCGCGGCCGGCGCGAAAGGCGGCTCTTGAGGCCGAGCCGGGACTCCGTCGCGAGAAGGCGCAGCGCATGGATCTGCGCGAGCGCGACGGCGAGGAGGCGGGTCGCGGACGGCCAGCGCTCGAGCGCGCGCAGCGCGTCGACGCGCGCGAGGACCGCGAGCGCCAGGAACGCGAGGAGGACGGTGCGGAGGTTCAGCGCGACGAGCGGCGCGAGGTCCGGTCCGGCGCCCCCCACCAGCCGATCGAACAGCCACCCTGCGACCGAAGCCGACGCGGAGAACGGCAGCGCGAACCGGACGACCTTCGCGAGGTGCGCGCCCGCTCCCGCCCGGAACGCGAGCACCGAGACGACGAGGCCTGCGGCGAGCACGCGCCAGTCCCGCACGGCGGAGAGGGCGAACGACGCCGCGAGCCACGCCGCGAGGAGCGCACGCGCGCGGCCAGGCTCACGTATCCGCATGGAGCTTCGCTCTCCGCAGCAGGCCGAGCGCCGCGACCGTGTACGCCCCCTCGACGACGCCGGTGACCCCGAGGCTCGGCAGCATCGTCGCTCCGAGGACCAGCGCCGGCGCGACCGGGAACACCCCCGGATCGAGCGTGTGCTGCAGGCCGAGGACCAGGACCACGGCGAGCGACGCGGCCTGGGTCGCCACCCACGCGGCGACGAACGCGGCCGCCTTCTCGCCGGCGAGCCGGCGCAGCGCGCGGTGGGCGAGCCAGCCCGCCCCAGGGCCGATGAGCCCCATCGCGAGCGCGTTCACCGCGAGCGTCGTCACCCCGCCCGCCCCGAAGAAGAGCCCCTGCACGACGAGGACCACGCTCTCGCAGACGAACGCGGCGAGCGGGTGGAACAGGATCGCGAGGAGCGCCGCCCCGACGACATGGGTCGAGGTCCCGCCGGGCACCGGGATGCGGATGGTCTGGAGCGCGAAGGCGAGCGCGGTGAGCGACCCCATGAGCGGGAGCGCGTCCGCGGCGCGCGCTCCGAAGTGGCGCCGCGCGGCCCACGCCCAGAGCGGCGCCGCTGCGGCGTAGGCCGGGAGCGTGATGCGCGGCGAGAGGAAGCCGTCCGGGATGTGCATGAGCTACCGCCCGGCGCGCCGCCGGAGCTCGCGCAGCACCGCAAAGAAGAGCCCGATCGCGAGCGCTCCGGCCGCGGGGAGGAGGAGCCCGGACACGAGGCCACGAGCGCGCTCCCAGAACCCGGACCTCGGCGACCCGGGGTCGTCCGGCGACGAGGGCGCGGCGGGGGCCACGCCGGACCGCGGCTCCGGCGCGGGAGGGGGCCCCGGTGCGGCTGCCGGCGCTGGCGGCGGAGCGATCTCCGCGACGTCCACCTTGGCGACCAGGCCGTGCCCGCTCGCGTCCACGATCCGGACCCGCCAGCCCCCGGGGACGTCGGGGACGAGCTCGACCCAGCCCTGCGCGTCGGTCCGCCCCTCACGCTCGATCCGGTCCGGCACGCCGGGACGAAGCACCTGGTACGTGGCGCCGGCGAGCGGCCCGCCCCCGTCGTACCGCGCCCGCACGGCGAATGCCGCCCCGCGGCGCTCCACCTGCTGCGAGATCTCGTGCGCGCGCGAGACGGATGGCAGCGCAGAGGCGGCGAGCACTGCGGCGAACATTGCGGCGATGCGGACGGCGATCATGGGACGGCACCTCGGGCGTGCTTGCTGCGTCGGTGCGTAGCACGATTTGGACAAACCGTGCTACAGCGCGCCGCCCCGGTCAAGCGGGCGTGACCCACGCCGCCGCCGCTCACGGCACGACGAGCGCGACGGCATCCAGCTCGATGCGCGCCCTGGCGATCGCCTTCTCGACCACCTCGCCGTGCTTGCGGAGCGTCGCCAGCGCGCCCTCGACGCGCGCACGCGGAGCGCCGCCCTGGAAGCCGGCTTCCACGAGCCGCTCCTCCTCGCCGTCCGCGTGGGCGGCGAGGAGCGCTTTCGCCTCCTCGATGCGCCTCGCCAGCACGACGCCTGCCTCGCGCTCGGCCGCAGCGCGCGCTGCCTCGAGCAGCTCCGGGGGAGCGCCTCCCACCCGGGCGCCCTCGGCCTCCTCGATCTGCTCCTCGAGCCGCATGGCGCCCCCGGTGACGACCCGATTCCCGGTGTCGAGCTCGACCATCACCGACACGGGCGTGAGGTCGAGGTAGCGCGAGGCCTGCCGGGAGGCGACCCGCGCGCCGGGGGCGAGGTCGGCGCCGGTGGCGAGCGCGGGGACGAAGCGCACGTACAGCGCCCCGCGCCGCGGCGCCCACTCCCGCCTCACCGCCGCGGCCCGGCCGGCGTCGCCGTCGCGGACGATGCCGACGAGCGCCTCGACGAGCTTGTGCCCGGTCGCGAACCACTGCAGCTCGTCGCGGGCAACCGCCGTCTCGCGCCAGAAGCTCCCCAGGAACGTCAGCGGCTCCTCCGGCATCTCCATCCCGGGGAGCGCCTCGATCTTCATGCCCGCGCCGATCGTGAAGGCGGCCTCGAACGGATGAACGTTCTCGTCCGTGTCGACCTCCATCCCGACCCGGCGCCCGACCTCGACGACGACGTCCTCCAGCTCCTCGTCGAGCCAGCGCGACAGCGTGACGAGCGCCTCCCTGACCGCCTCGCTCGCGTCCTCCGCCCCGGCCGCGTCGATGGCGTCCGGCGGCTCGTCCCCGAGCCGCTCGAACGCGGAGCGGACGAGGTGGGCCAGCTCCGGCATCGAAGCGGAGCGGATGTCGAGCAGGGGGTCGCCCTCGTGCTGCGCCTTCCGCGCCGCCGCGACGCGCTCGGCGAGGTCCTTGCGGAACGCGCCGCGGGTACGAGCGGAGCGCTTGCGCCGGAGCGCCTCGAGCTCCTCCGGGATCGAGGTGAGCACCGCGTCGAGGCCGCCCACCGGCTCGTCGAAGATCCCGATCTCGTTCTCGTACAGGTCGGCGAGGAACGCCTCTTCGCCTTCCTCGACGACGATGTGGATCTCGACCGGGCGCGTCTGGCCGAGCCGGTCGAGGCGGCCGATGCGCTGCTCGAGGACGAGCGGCGACGCGGGGAGATCGGCGCACACGAGGTGGTGCGCGAACTGGAAGTTCCGACCCTCGCCGCCCGATTCGCCGGAGAGGAGGATCATCGGACCCTCCGGGTCCCGGAACCGCGCGACGAGCCGGTCGCGCGCCTCGATGGACGGCGCGTCGTCGTAGAGGAGCGCCTCGCGCCCGGCGCCGGCGATCCCCGCCTGCAGATCGCGGAGCGCCGCGACGTCGTGGCCGAAGACGAGCACCTTGTCCCCCTGCGCCGCGAGCCGGGCGCACAGGTCCACGATGGCCGGGCGCTTCCCACCGGCGGCGACGTCGGTGCGGCGGAGCACGCGGGCGGTGAAGGCGCCCACCTTGACGCGGCGGTTGCGGATGAGCCGCGCCGAGAGGCTGTAGCGGTCGGCGAGGTGGGACAGGAGCGCGAGGCGGTGGGGCAGCGGCTCGGCGCGCGAGAAGAACTCGTCGTTCGGCGCGAGCTCCCGGAGGCGATCGAGGGCGGCCTTGACGGGCGTGCCGGCGAGGAGCGCACGCGCGACGTCGGCGTACGCCTCGTGCTGCTCCAGCCGGGCGAGGAACTCCTTCTCGGTCGTGGACGCCACCGGCTCCACGAGCGCGAGCAGCCGGAAGTACTCGCGCGGATCGAGCCGCACCGGTGTCGCGGTGAGGAGGAGCACGCCGAACGACGCGCGGCAGATCGGCGCGACCGCGGCGTGGAGGGCGTCCTCGGAGAGGTGGTGCGCCTCGTCGACCACGACCAGGTCGAGCGGGACGTCCGCGCCCGCCCCGGCGAGCTCCTCGTCCTCGCGCAGCGCCTCGAACGACACGATGGCGTGCGGCGAGCGCGCGAGGGCGGCCTCCGGGCCGCCGAGCTCGGCGACCCGCTCCGGCGTGAGGAGCGTGAAGAGCGCGTTGAACTTGTGGAACAGCTCGGCGAGCCACTGGAAGGCGAGGTGCTCCGGGACGACGACGAGCACCCGCTCGGCGATCCCGAGCTGGCGGAGGCCGGCGAACACGAGGCCCGCCTCGACGGTCTTGCCGAGGCCGACCTCGTCGGCGAGGACGAAGCGCGGCATGCGGTCCGAGAGGATCCGGCCCGCGGCGCCGACCTGGTGCGGGAGCACGTGGACGCGCGAGGAGAGGAGCGCGCCGAGCGAGTCGGCCCGGCGGAGCGCTTCGAGCCGGACGACGCGGGTGCGGAGCGCGAACGCGGACGGCGGACCGACGTCGCCCGATGCGATCGCCTCGAGGGGGCCGCCGATCGAGCGCTCGATGGGCGTGTCCTTCGGCACCTCGGTGAGGGCAGGATCCCGCCCCGACACGACGGTGAGCCCCTCGCGCCCCGCGAAGCGCACCGCGAGCCGCCGCCCCTCCTCGGCGACCTGGACCACGACTCCGACGCCCCAGCTCCGCTGGGCCCGGTGCACCACCTTCATCCCCGGCTTCCACACCATCCGCGCGCACTTACCATCCGGAACGGGTCGGGTCCAGCAAGACCATTCCCGCGACGTGACAGGCGTTTGGGGCACGCCTCCCCGGCCGCCTCGCCGTTGACAGGGGCGGCAGGCCAAGCTAGAAACCCTCGGCTTTCGTCGCCTTGGGCGGATAGCTCAGGGGTAGAGCGTCGCCCTTACAAGGCGAGGGTCCCAGGTTCGAAACCTGGTCCGCCCACATTTGACTTGGGGTGTTAGTTAAGTCGGTTATAACGCCGGCCTGTCACGCCGGAGGCCAGGGGTTCGAGTCCCCTACACCCCGCCAGTAAGGCCCCGGACCCCCTCAGGAATCTGAGGGGGTCCGGGGCGCGTCGTTTTCGGACAGTGAACCGACCGTAACCCAGGCGTAACCGCGCGCAGCCGCCGGGGGTGCCGGATCGGCGGCGCGGGCGATCGCGGCGCACCAGAAACCTCAACGAATTCAGCAAGAGCTCGTCCGCCGTCGTCGCCTAGCGTCGCGGCGAACCCGTGGCCTCCGGCGTCCGCGGCCGGAGGCATAGGGTCGACGAGTTCCTCGTCGCCACATGGTGAGCGCTGCGGCAATCCCGATTCGAACGCTCACCCTCCGCACCTTCGAGTTCCGCGCGCTCACCGCGACGAGCCCCGGCGTGAGCAGCTCCACGAGCCGCGACGCGCGCGCCTCGGCCGCGCGCTGCTCGGCGAGCCGGCGCACGCGCATGCGGAGCTCGTCCATCGAGAACGGTTCGTCAGGTAGTCCGCCGCGCCAGCGCGCATGGCGGCGACCGCGCTCTCTGCCGAGCCGTGCGCCGTCAGGATGACGACCTCGGGTGGTGGCACGGCCGCGCGGGCGCCCGCGGTCGCCGGGTCGAGGACTCCTCGATGCCGAAGAAGATCTTCAGCGCGCCCTTCACGATCGACGTCTTCGCGCCGCTCCAGGTCACGACGGCGAGCGTCCCGGACGGCGTCGTTGACGCGCACCGAGACGCTGTCACCGGCGTTCGCGAGGCTGAGCACGCCCGTGAAGGAGCCGATTGCGTTCGGCGTGCTCGGCGGGATGGCCGACGCGGACGCGAATACGACGAGCGCCTTGCCCGCGCCGAGGATGGTGACGTTGCCGTGAAAGACCCCGTGAAGTTCGCGGGCCGGGGGGCTCGTATGTTGGATAATCTAACAGCAACTGTTAGATTAACATCATGTACGATCGCCTTCTCGAACGTTCGCTGCGCGCATCCGTCGCCGACACCCCCGCCGTCTTCCTTGCCGGGGCTCGGCAGACCGGGAAGAGTACGCTCGTTCGGGCTTTCTCGGACCGCGGTGCCGCGTGGTCATACCGGACCTTCGACGATCTCGACACGCTCGCGTCGGCCCGCGCCGATCCGCAGGGCTTCGTCGAATCCCTCGGCGATCGGGCGATCCTCGACGAGGTCCAGCGCGCGCCGGGGCTCTTCCTCCCGCTGAAGCGGACGATCGACGCCGACCGACGACCGGGCCGCTTCGTCCTCACCGGCTCGGCCAACGTCCTCGCGCTGCCGCGCGTCGCCGAAAGCCTCGCGGGGCGCATGGAGATCCTGACCCTTTGGCCGCTGGCCCAGGCGGAGTTCGAGGCGACCGCGCCGAGCTTCGTCGACGCCTGCTTCGAAGGCCGGCCCGATCGGCTCTGGCCGGCGCCCGCCGACCGCGCTTCGCTGATCGGACGCATGCTGCGCGGCGGCTATCCCGAGGCGGCTGCTCGATCGCGGGACGACGCGCGTGGGCGGTGGTTCGACTCCTACCTCTCCACGCTCCTACAGCGGGATCTGAGAGATCTCGCCGCGATCGAGCGGATCGCCGAGGTCCCGCGCCTCCTGGAGGCGGTGGCGACCCGAACCGGCAGCCTCCTGAACGTGGCAGATCTCGGTCGCGCGCTCGGCATCAACCAGATGACGCTCAAGCGCTACCTGATGCTCCTCGAGGCCCTCTACCTCGTCGTGCGTCTGCCGCCGTGGTTCGAGAATGCCGGCAAGCGGCTTACGCGGACGGCGAAGGTCTATCTCAACGACGCTGGCCTCCTCGCCCACCTCCTCGGGCTCGACGCCGGGGGCCTCGCCAGTCGGCCTGCCGACTGCGGGCCCGATCGCCGAGACCTTCGTGGTGACCGAGCTGATGAAGCTCGGGCCGATCTCCGCGATCCGGCCGCGCCTGTTCCACTTCCGCACGAGCGCCGGCCACGAGGTGGACGTCGTCATGGAGAGCCGACGGCGCCGGCTCGTGGGAGTGGAGGTGAAGGCGGGTGCCACGGTCACGGCGGCCGACTTCAAGGGGCTCCGGGTCCTGCTGGAGATCGCCGGCAAGCGCTTCGAGTGCGGCGTGCTGCTCTACGCCGGCCGCGAGACCCTGCCATTCGGGCCGAAGCTCTGGGCAGCGCCGATGGCTAGCCTGTGGGCTGCGCAGGGCTGAGGTCGTCGAAGCGCTGAGCCGAAGAGCGCCGGGAACGGTCGCGGCGGCGCTCCGTACGCTGCTCGCGCGCTGACCTCGCAGCGGGCAAGGACGATCGCGGGCCGGCGCAAGCCGATGCGCCTCGAGGATCTGCTCGTCGTCCACCGCGCGCTCACGTCGCCAGCGGCACCTCGGCCGGGATCCCGAGCTGCCGGTGGCGCGCGCATCGCCACGACCTGCGCCGTCCACGCGCCGACGCCGGGGAGCTCCGCCAACCGGGCCGCGGTGGTCCCGAGATCGGGGCCGGGATCGACCGGCTCGCGGGTGGAGACGACAATGCCGGCCAGTGCGTCGAGACCCTCGCGCGCCGCCACGCAGGCGGCGACCATTGCGACGTCCGTCGCCCTCTTGCTCACTTGCGCTTGCGGCGGGTCACCGCCGGCGGTCGGACGGGCCGGGGCCGGTCGCGGCGGGGCGCGCCGATCGGGAGGTGGGGCCGACCCCGCTCCGCGTTTGCTTCGACGCCCGGCGAGATCACCGGGAGCGATGGAACGCTGAGCCCCCATCAGCAGCCCCCCGGAACCTTGAACAAGACCTCCCCGTATTCAAGGATCGGATACTATCCTTGAGCCACGATCAACCTCGTTCAAGGATCCGCGATGCCCCGATTCGAGACCCTCACGTGGCAGCCCGACCCGAACGCCTACGGTCCCCGCAAGACCCGCCGGGCGTTCAAGTACAAGGCGCTGGTCCCTGACCCGGTCGCTGCTCTCGACCCGTCCCTCTCCAGCTCCGTCGCGGGCCTCCTCGCGGAGGCCGAGCGGGAGACCGCCGCCTTGAACCTGAACCCACCGAAGATCGCAAACCTCGAGGCCCTGGCCCGGCGACTCCTCCGGGCCGAGTCGGTGGCGTCCTCGTGGATCGAGGGGGTGCAGCTCTCGCAGCGCCGCCTCGCGCGCGCCGAGGCAGAGGGTGGCGAAGCGCGCGACGCGACGGCGCGCGCGGTGCTCGGGAACGTTGCGGCCATGGAGCGGGCAACGACGCTCGCGGACCAGCGGAAGCCGATGCGCCTCAGGGATCTGCTCGACGTCCACCGCGCGCTCATGAAGCAGACGCCGGACCCGCACGGAGCCGGCGAGCTGCGTGAGCGGCAGAACTGGATCGGCGGCAACCCCTACTCCCCGCTCGACGCGTCCTACGTCCCACCCCCGCCCGAACATGTTCCCAGCCTCGTGGACGACCTCCTGCGCTTCATGGCGCGCGACGACCTGCCGGCGTCCATCCAGGCGGCCATCGCGCACGCCCAGTTCGAGGCGATCCACCCCTTCGCCGACGGGAATGGCCGCGTCGGACGGGCGCTCATCCACTTCGTCCTCCGCCGGCGCGGGCTCGCCCCGCGGTTCGTCCCTCCAGTCAGCCTCGTGCTCGCCGCGCGCTCCAACACCTACATTCGCGGTCTGAACGCGTTCGCGCACGGCGAGCTCGCGGACTGGCTGGAGGTCTTCGCACGGGCGCTCCGGGCCGCGGCCCAGCGCTCTGCAGCTCTCGCCGGGGCGATCGCCGCGCTGCAGGAGTCCTGGCGCGAGCGCGCCGGGCGCCCGCGCAAGGACTCGAGCGCGGAGGCCCTCATCGGCGCCCTGCCCGCGTGGCCGGTTCTGACCGTCGACTCCGCGGCGAAGCTCCTCGGACGCTCCGTCCAGGCGGCGAACGAGGCGCTCGCGGCCCTGGAGAAGGCGAACGTGGTGAAGGTCGCCGGCGCGGTGCGGCGGAACCGGACGTTCGAGTCGCCGGAGCTGCTCCAGCTCGTCGCCGCGTTCGAGAAGGAGCTGGCGGTCTCCGACGAGGGCTTCACCGGGCCGTCGAAGCGACGGTGAGCGTAGGCCTCGATTCGCAGGGACCGCCCGTCGCCAGAGCCCAGCC
This sequence comes from uncultured delta proteobacterium, assembly GCA_963721145.1. GTDB lineage: Bacteria > Myxococcota > Myxococcia > Myxococcales > Anaeromyxobacteraceae > Anaeromyxobacter. The sequence goes on from CAVRIC010000003.1 coordinate 1,673,480, forward strand.
GCCGCCCGAGCTCTTCCACCCCCGAGCTCTTCCACCCCGGGCCCGACTACGATGCCGCCGATCCCGCCCACGGCGCCTGAACCTCCTGAAGTCTGCTGTTCGGCCTACCCGCTTCACGGAGGGCGACGTGTAGTCGCGCGACTCACGACGAGCGCGAGCGTGGAGTCGAGCGCGACTCGACCCAACTGGAACATTGATATGGAGCAAGTCCAGAAGGTTCCCGCGCAGGCGCGCATCCGAGGCAACGGCTCGAACGAACACGGCCATTCCGGCACTCGGCGGGGCAGATTGCGTGAATTGATCCAGCGCAGGTCAAGTCGCCGCGCGTGTTGATTTGCCACACACGAAAGCGGCTCAATCTGTGCGGAGGCGGCGCATGGGCGAGCACTCGAGCGGGCGTACGTGGCTCTCCGAGGAGCACGAACGGCGCGGGATCTCGCGCCGCGACTTCATGCGGTTCTGCTCGGCGATGGCGTCCGCGCTGGCGCTGCCGGCCGTCTTCGGGCCGCGCATCGCCGCGGCGCTCGAGAAGGCGAAGAAGCCCATCCTCGTCTGGCTCGAGTTCCAGGACTGCGCCGGCAACACCGAGTCCTTCCTGCGCGCGGCCCGTCCCAGCGCGGCCGACGTGGTGCTCGACGTGCTCTCGGTCGACTACCACGAGACCATCATGGCCGCCGCCGGCCATCAGGCCGAGGACGCCCTCGCGGCCACGGTGCGCGATCACAAGGGCGAGTTCATCGCCGTGGTGGAGGGCTCCATCCCGACCGGCGAGGGCGGGGCCTACTGCACCATCGGCGGTCGCGCGGCGCTCGACATCGCTCGTGAGGTCTGCGGCTCCGCGGCGGCGACCATCGCCATCGGCACCTGCGCCGCGTTCGGCGGTCTGCCGGCGGCGGCCCCGAATCCCACCGGCGCGCTCGGCGTGGGCGACGCGGTTCCCGGCCTGCGCAACCTCATCAACCTGCCGGCCTGCCCCGCCAACGCGGAGAACCTCACGGCGCTCATCGTCCACTACCTGACCTTCAAGCAGTGGCCTGCGCTCGACCGTCTCCGGCGCCCCCTCTTCGCCTACGGCAAGTCCATCCACGACGCCTGCGAGCGCCGCGCCCACTTCGACGCGGGCCAGTACGTGGAGGCGTTCGGGGACGAGGGCCACCGGCGCGGCTACTGCCTCTACAAGATGGGCTGCAAGGGGCCGGTCACCTACCAGAACTGCCCCAACGTCCGCTGGAACGAGGGGACGAACTGGCCGGTCGGCTGCGGCCACCCATGCATCGGCTGCGCGGAGCCCGACTTCTGGGACAAGATGGCCCCCTTCTACCGCCACCTGCCGAGCGCACCCGGCTTCGGCCTGGCCGGCACCGTCGACAAGGTCGGCCTCATCGGCACGGCGGTGGTGGGCGCGGCGTTCGCGGCCCACGGCTTCGCCGCCTGGGCGAGACACAAGGCGAAGCCGCGCTCGGAAGACGAGGCTCCCCCCGCCGGCCCCGAGGAGAGGAGGTAGCCAATGGCTCGCGTCGTCGTCGATCCGATCACGCGCATCGAAGGCCACCTGCGCATCGAGGCGGAGGTGGAGGGCGGGGCGGTGAAGGACGCCTGGTCGAGCGCCACCATGTTCCGCGGCGTCGAGCTCATCCTCAAGGGCCACGATCCGCGCGACGCCTGGGCCATCACCCAGCGCATCTGCGGCGTCTGCACCACGGTGCACGCCATCGCCTCGATCCGCGCGGTGGAGAACGCCGTCGGGGCGGTCCCGCCGCCCAACGCCGGCCTCTTGCGCAACCTCGTCGTCGCCGCGCAGTGCGTCCAGGACCACGTGATCCACTTCTACCACCTGCACGCGCTCGATTGGGTCGACGTGGTCTCCGCCCTGTCGGCCGATCCGGGCAAGACCTCGGCGCTCGCGGAGTCCATCTCCGACTGGCCGCTCTCCTCGCGCAAGTACTTCGCGGGCATGCGCGATCGCCTGAAGGCGTTCGTCGAGCGAGGCCAGCTCGGGCCCTTCGCCAACGCGTACTGGGGCCACCCGGCGTACCGGCTGCCGCCCGAGGCGAACCTCATGGCGGTCGCGCACTACCTCGAGGCGCTCGAGTGGCAGCGCGAGTTCATCCGGATCCACGCCATCCTCGGCGGCAAGAACCCCCACCTCCAGAGCTTCCTCGTCGGCGGCATGGCGACGCCCGTCGACCCGGACTCGCAGGCCGCGCTCAACGCGGATTCGATCGCGGCGTTCAACGGGCTCATCGCCAGGGGCCGAGATTTCGTCACGAAGGTCTACATCCCGGACGTGCTCGCGGTGGCGTCCTTCTACAAGGACTGGGCGTCGCACGGCAGCGGCGTCGGGAACTTCCTCGTCTACGGCGAGTACCCCGAGGGCGACGCCGCGCACCCGCGTCTCTTCCTTCCGTCCGGAGTCATCCGCAGGAAGGACCTGTCCAAGGTGGAGGCCTTCGATCCGTCCAAGGTCACGGAGGAGATCAAGCACTCCTGGTACGAGTATGGCGCCGGCGACGCCGCGGCGTTGCACCCGTCGAAGGGCGAGACGCGACCGAAGTACTCCGGACCCAAGCCTCCCTTCGAACGTCTCGACACCGCCGCCAAGTACAGCTGGCTCAAGGCGCCGCGGTACGACGGTCTCCCCATGGAGGTCGGTCCACTGTCACGCATGCTCGTCGCCTACGCCTCCGGCCACCCGCGGGTAAAGGAGCTCGTCGGAGCCGTTCTCGGCAAGCTCGGGGTGGGTCCGGCGGCGCTGTTCTCCACGCTGGGGCGGATCGCCGCGCGCGCCATCGAGACCCAGGTGCTCGTCGAGAAGATGGGCGACTGGGTCGCGGCGCTCGCGGACAACATGGCACGTCGCGACTACCGCATCCACGACGGGTCCAGGTGGGATCCCTCCACCTGGCGCCAGGAGGCCACCGGCGCCGGCTTCCACGAGGCGCCCCGCGGAGCCCTGGGCCACTGGGTGCACATCCGCGACGGCGCCATCGCCAACTACCAGTGCGTCGTCCCGAGCACCTGGAACGCGGGCCCGCGCGACGCCAAGGGACAGCGCGGGCCCTACGAGGAGGCGCTCGTGGGCACGCCGCTGGCGGACGCCGCGCGGCCGCTCGAGATCCTCCGCACCGTCCACTCCTTCGACCCGTGCATCGCCTGCGGGGTGCACGTCGTGGATGCGAACCGGCGCGAGATCGCCAGCGTGAGGGCGCTATGAGTCCCGCCGGCGCGGAGCCCCCGGGCATCCCCGCTGGCCCGGTGGACAGGGCGGGCCGGAGCCTGCAGCGCATCTACGTGTGGGAAGCGCCGGTGCGGCTCGCGCACTGGCTCATCTTCCTCTCCATCGTCGTGCTCTCGGCGACCGGCTTCTACATCGGGAATCCCTTCTACGTCGTGACGGGCGAGGCGAGGCAGCATTTCTTCACCGGGCTCGTCAAGCTGGTCCATTCCTACGCGGCCATCGTGTTCACCTTGTCGCTCGTCTCGCGCCTCGCCTGGATGTTCCTCGGCAACGCCTACGCGCGGTGGGACCAGTTCATCCCCTGGAGCGGCGAGCGGCGGCGGGGCGCCCTCCAGATGACGCTCTACTACCTGTTCCTCTCCAGGCGACCGGCGCGCGAGGCCGGGCACAATGCGCTCGCCGGGATCACCTACCTGTTCGTCTACGCCGTGCTCGTGCTCCAAGCGCTCACCGGCCTCGGGCTCTACGGGAAGGCCGCGCACCTGGGCTCGGCGATGCGATGGTTCGGCTTCCTCCCCGACGTCTTCGGCGGACCGCAGTACACGCGCTGGCTGCACCACGGGTTCATGTGGCTCCTGATCGGCTTCTTCGTGCACCACCTCTACAGCGCTCTGCTCTTCTCGCTCGAGGAGAAGATGGGAACGATGGAGTCCATCTTCAGCGGCTACAAGTTCGTCCGGCCCGGAGACGTGCGGGCGGCGCCCGGCGCCGGGGAGCGGCGTTGACCGCGCGACCCACCCGGCTGCTCGTCCTCGGCCTCGGCAATCCGCTCTGCCGCGACGACGGGCTGGGGGTGGCGGCGGTGTCCGACCTCGTGCGGCGCTACCGGCCGCCCGACGGCGCAGTGGTCCTCGACGGCGGGACGCTCGGGCTCTCGCTCCTGCCGCACCTGGAGGACGCCGAGGAAGCCATAATCGTCGACGCGATCCGCGACGACGCCGCGCCGGGAACGCTCGTGCGCCTCGAGGGGGCCGAGGTTCGCCCTGCGGTCGAGGCGCGGCTGTCGGTGCATCAGGTCGGGGTGGCCGACCTCTTCGCCGCCGCGGAGTTGCGCGGGCGCCTCCCGCGCCGGCTGGTGCTGCTGGGCCTGGTCCCGGCGGCGCTCGATGTCGCGCTGGGGCTCTCGTCGGCGGTGGCCTCCCGGCTCCCGGCCCTCGTCGAGGCGGTGATCGCGGAGGCCTGCCGCATGGGTCATCGATTCCTCGAAGGACCCTCGCATGCGCCGGACCTGGCTCGCGGCACCGGTGGCCTTCGCGCTATCGGCCTGTGAACGCGACGTGCCGAGGGCCTACCGGTCGGTGGTGATCCCGGTCGCGCGTCTCGGCGATCCGGCTGCGCGCGAGCGAGGCGCGCAGCTCTTCGCGAGGCACTGCGCCCTCTGCCACGGCGAGCGCGGCGACGGGCGAGGCGAGAGGCGAGCCGGGCTTTCGACGCCGCCGCGCAATCTCACCGACCCGAACTGGCAGGGCCGGACCTCGCCTCTGCGGATCTTCGTGACCCTGCGAGAAGGCGTTCCGGGCACGGCCATGCCCCCCTGGGCGGCGCTGAGCACGGACGACACCTGGGACCTCGTGGCCCACGTCCGGTCGCTCTCGATCCGGTAGCTCGTGTGGGGCCCTCTCGAGGTCCTGGCCGGTCCGTCCACCGGCGCGCCGTCCAGCGCGGCGAGGTCGCCCGCGAAGAAGGCCCGCGTACGCGAGACGAGCCCCTGCGGATCGTCCGCGTCGCGCAGCGCGACCGTGGCACCGAAGCGCGCGCGCAGCAGCGGCAGGAGGCGCTCCTCGAGCGCGCCGAAGTCGAGCGCGCACAGCGCGCGGCCGTCGGCGACGATGTGGACGGAGCCGATGGGCGACTCGAAGCCGTCGATGAAGAGCGTCATCGTGTTCCTCCACGCGGCACCGGAGGGGCCGCGGTCCATAGGTGCATCGCCGCGTACGCGCGCCATGGGCGCCAGGCCTCGGCGCGCTCCGCCAGCGCCGCGGGCCGCAGCGATGGTCCAGCGCGGGACATCGCGCGGAGCAGGCCGAGGTCGGATGATGGGAACGCGTCAGGCTCGCGCAGGGCGCGCATCGCCACGACCTGCGCCGTCCACGCGCCGACGCCGGGGAGCTCCGCCAGCCGGGCCGCGGTGGTCGCGAGATCGGGGCCGGGTTCGAGCAGCGCGGGGTGATCGGCCACGGCGCGGGCGAGCGCCCGGACCGCCTCGGCCCGGGCGCGCGGCAGACCGACGCGCGACAGGTCCGCGTCGGCGAGCGCGGCCGGGCCGGGGAACGCGACGGCAGGCTCGCCCTCCGCTGCCTCGGGCACACGTGCGCCGTGCGCCTCGACGATCCGGCCGGCGAGCGTACGCGCCGCCGCAACGCTGATCTGTTGCCCGAGGATGGCGCGGACCGCGAGCTCGAACGGATCGGCGGCCCCCGGCACGCGCAGCCCCGGCCGGTGCCGGACGAGCGGAGCGAGGAGCGGGTCGCGAGCGAGGTGCGCGTCGATGGCGGCCGCGTCCGCCTCGAGATCGAACAGCCGCCGGAGCGCCCCGACCGCCGCGGGCACGGCGGAGACGGACGAGAGGCGCAGCGCCGCGACGAGGTGGTCGCCCGTGGGCGCGGCCCGTATGGCCACGACGGCCCGGGCGGCGCCGAGCGTGAGCGTGCGCCGGTACACGCCGCCGTCGACCTGCTCGACCCCCGGGATCGTGCGCGCGGCGAGGAACGCCAGCAGCTCGGGCCAGGCGTACGGGGTGGTGTGCGGCAGCCGGAGCTCGACGCCGTGCGCCGTGGACGGCGCGGGGCCGCCGCGCCGGCGCAACGACGAGGGCGCTCTCCCGAACGCTCGGAGCAGCAGGGCGTTGAAGCGCCGCAGGCTTCCGAAGCCGGCCGCCGCCGCGACGTCCGACATGGGGAGCGCGGTGTCGGCGAGGAGGCGCTTTGCGAGGAGCACGCGCTGCGCCTGCGCAACCGCGACGGGCGGCGCGCCGACGTGGCGGTCGAACAGGCGCCGGAGGTGGCGCGCCCCGACGCCCACGCGCGCCGCGAGCTCCTCGACGTCGTCCGCGTCGCCCCAGGCGCCGTCCGCGATGAGCGCGAGCGCGCGCGCCACCGTGTTCGCCGTGCCGCGCCAGCCCGCGACGCCCGGCGCGAGCTCGGGGCGGCAACGGAGGCATGGCCGGAATCCGGCGGCCTGCGCCGCGGCGGCGCTGGGGTAGAACGCGCAGTGCTCGGAGCGCGGCGTGCGCGCCGGGCAGACGGGCCGGCAGAAGATGCCCGTGGTGAGCACCGCGGTGTAGAAGCGCCCGTCGAACCGCGCGTCGCGCGTCCGCAGCGCGCGATAGCACGCGCCGTGATCGAGGGAGGCAGCACGGGGCGGGGGCGGTGGAGGTCACGCGGGGAACATGCCGCGGGGGCAGGCGGCGCGCTCGCCGTTTTCGGACGTGGCTGCGCCTTCGCGGCGGCTCGTTCCAGCTATCGGACAATCCGGAATTGCAGATGAGTGACCCGCGGCGACGCCGTGACCGGCCCTGCCTCGAGCTTCACGTCGGCGACGGACTCGTCGAACAGCCGGACGCCGGCGCCGAGCAGCACGGGGGCGACGTGGACGTGAAGCTCGTCCACGACGCCTGTCCTGAGACCCTGCCGGATGACGTCGGCGCCGAGTGAAGAAGCCCCGGAGCCTCACGGTCCGGGGCTTTCGCTTTCGGGCGGCACGGCTCAGGGTGTGACGAACGTGATGTCGAAGCCGCTCGCGACCTTCGTGACGAGCACCAGCTCGCCACCGTACGCGAAGAGCCGGCAGGCCTGCCCGGTGAAGTAGTCCGCGAAGAGGATGTCGAAGCCGCTGCTCAGGACCCGAAGCTGCGTCATGTCACCGATGGTGTCGATGAGGTAGATGCGGTCGCCCAGGAACGCGATGTCCTGGAACGAGAGGCCGAGGCTGGTGCGGTACGTGAGGTCGGCGGCGTTGAAGATGATGCCGCTCCCCACGATGACGCCCGACTCATCCGGAAGCAGACGGATCGGGTTCGGGAGGGAGTAGTCGCCGTGGTAAGGCGAGTCGATCTCCGCACCGAGCTTCCCCGCCGCATGATCGATCGCGATCATGTTCACGTCGGTGGGCGAGACCCCGCTGTCGAGGGAGTACACCCGCTGCTGGACGGGCGAGTACACGATGCTGCGCGAGCTGTCGCGCCAGTCCGCCGCGTCCACACGTGCGCGGGTGGCGCGTTGATAGAGGGATTGCGTGTTCCAGGCCCCCGAGGCGTCGATCGTGAAGAGAAGGTCGCCCGCCACCACCATGCTCGAGACCGTCTCCGCCGCAGCGGCGAAGAAGGACGACGTCCCCGCGTGCAGGTCGAAAGCGTCCATCCGCCCGCCGACGTAGCCGAGGTAGGCCACGGCCCCGTCCGGCGCGACGGCCATGGAGACGGCGTCGAGCGTCACCGCGCCCGAGATCTCGGGCAGAAACTGGCGCGAGGCGAGGTCGAGCCGGCGGAGGCGGTCCGACTGCGCGTCGAAGAAGTGCACGACGCCGTCGCTCGTCAGGGTCGCGTCCGTGAAGGAGAAGGCCACACCCTGAATCGTCCCGGTCACGTCGATGTTGCCCGTCGATGCACCGCAGCTCACGGCCGTGCGTGACAGCACGATGTTCGCGGGGGTCGTCTGTCCGCCAACCACGTTGACCTGCGTGCTCCCCTGGTACACCGCGAGGCCTCGCGCGTCGTACGCCGCCACCGTGACTGTCCGTGACGAGCCCGCCGGAACGCCCGTGATGGTCCCCTGGATGGTCGCGCCGACCACCTCGAGCGGCGAGGGCCCGATGGTCTGCATGTCCCACGCGGTCACGGTGGCAGCCGCCGAGACGACCCCGCACGTATCGCCCGCGAGCGAGATGGCGATCCGCACGGATGCCGCGCCCGGGGGTTCGTTCCACCGGTCAAAGCTTCCGGAGTTGCAAGCCCCCAGGACACCGCAGACGGCGAGCAGCACGACCCGCACAGACGGTTGCATGGCGATCCCCCCTGGAAACGACGCGAACCGCGAGGAACTCGGCTCGGACCCGCGCTTCGCGTGACCGTCAGCATACCCGAGCCAGGCCTCTTGGGTGCGCTCGAACTCCCCGAAGGGCACTCCGGCCGTGAAGCAAGCCCCGGAGCCCGCGAGGTTCCGGGGCCTCACAGAACCCTGGCGCACTGGCCGCCCCTGTCCTCGCCCCCCGGAAAGGGTACGATGGCGAGATCTCGTTCCCGGGAGTGCCGGATGACGCGCAACGTGTTGGCTTGCATCGCCTGCGGAGCGCTCGCCCTCGGATGCTCGCGAGACCTGACCGTCCCGAAGGTCAGCGTGCTCGATGTCTCGCCCGCGTTCACCAGCCTCGCCCCGCGGGAGAGCGTCACGCTGGCCGCCTCGGGCGGAGCGGGCGAATACCGGTTCGCCTTCGCGCTCGGCGGCAAGCTCTCCGGCTCCGACGCGACGGTGGACCCGGTCACGGGCACCTACGTCGCGGGTTCCGCTGGGTCGGCCCAGGACATCATCGAGGTGACGGACAGCACCGGGACGCAGGCGACCGCGCTCGTGACGGTCGGCCCGCGCGTCGCCATCAGTCCCGTGCTGGCAGGGGCGACGCCGGGTGCGACGGTCGTCTTCGTCGGCTCGGGCGGGAAGCCGCCCTACACGTTCGCGTTCGCGGCGGGCGGAAACGTCTCCGGAGGCACGATCGATCCGACGAGCGGAATGTACCAGGCGGGCCCGGCCGGGGACGTGAGCGACATCGTCGTCATCACCGACGCGACCGGCGACGTGCTCGCGCGGGCCAGCGCCACCGTGCGCGTCTCCTCGGCGCTCAGCCTCTATCGCGGCTCGAGCGGCGACGTTGCCCCGCACGACTCCGTGACCTTCGCCGCCTTCGGCGGCCAACCGCTCTACACGTTCGGCTTCGCACCCGGCGGAAACCTGTCGGGAGGGAACATCGTCTCGAACTCCGGGGTCTACACCGCCGGAGGGACGGGCGATGTCCTCGACACCATCCAGGTGACGGACGCGAACAGCCAGGTCGCGACATCGCAGGTGAGGGTCGGTGCGGTCCTCCAGCTCGCGCCCATCGCGACAGCGATCCGGCCCGGGCTCACCGCCCGGCTCATCGCGACCGGCGGAAAGCTTCCCTACACCTACGGCTTCGCCACGAACGGGAACCGCAGCCTGGGCAGGGTCGAGGCGCAGACCGGCGACTACACTCCCGGGCCGAACGTCGGGGCCGCGGACATCGTGAACGTCGTGGACGCGACCGGAACTGAGGCGACGCTCGCGCCCGGGGCGGTCGGGCCGCGCCAGATCCACCCCGGGACCGGGGTGCAGCGGTGCGTGGCCGCCGACCTGAACGGCGATGGGCGCAGGGATGCCCTGCTCCTTGCCTACGATCCGACCGGAATCTTCCTCCAGGCGACCACCTTCGCCTTCCCGCGGGGCGCCGGCGCGGTCGAGCAGCTGGTGTACATGCCGAGCGGCCGGGCGCTCGATCAGGTCCTCGTCGGCGACTTCAACGCAAGCGGCCGCGAGCAGCTCGCCTCCTTCGGCCGGTACGGGTTCTGGACGCTGATACCCGACGCTGCGGGAAATCTCGTGTTCGGCCCCGAGCTGCCATGGTCGAGCTTCTGGACGACCCAGCCCCCGGCCTTCAACCATGGGACGCCCTTCGCGCTCGCGCGCGGCGCGACGATGAACCGGTTCTACACGGCGGCGAAGTGCCCGCTTGGCGCGCCGGCGACCGGCATCCTTCGCGTGGACTGGCCGTACGGCGCGAGCAGCCCGAATGCACCCACCTGCGTCCCGCTCACCACCACCGCCGCCCCGATCTTCGCCATGGCGGCCGGCGACCTGAACGGCGACGGGATCCCCGACCTCGCCTGGGTCACGAATCCTTCCAGCAACTCTTCCCCCGGTCCGGTCTACGTCGCGTACGGCGACGGGAGCGGCGGGTTCACGAACGCGGGGGCGCCTGCGCAGTTCGCCTTCCCGATCGCCTCGGCCTTCTACACGGATCCGTGGTGGTGGGGGAACCCCGAGACGAGCTTCCTCATGGTCCCCGCCGGGCTGTTCATCATGGTGACGGCGCCGGCGGGGTACCCGCAGGTGGTCTTCCTCCGCGGTGGCACCCCGGGCGCGCCGGCCTGGGCCGTCTCCGGCTTCCCGCTCGTCCCGCCGGGCGGCTACGACATCTGGGGCATCGGCGCCCGCTCCGCCGCCGGCGATCAACTCGCGGCGTGGAGCTTCCAGACCGGCACCGTGGAGGGCTTCGATCTCACGGGCAGCCCGAGCTGGTCCCCGATCGCCAGCGTGGGGAACGCGATCCAGTGCGCGATCTTCCCCGACGTGAACGGAGACGGGGCGCCGGACCTCGTCGTCGGCGCGTCGGCGTCCAGCACCGCCGACGTGCTCTGGGGCGACGGAAACGGCGGGTTCGGTCAGCGGGCCCGCTTCGGCAACCTGACGGCCTGGGCGCCGGCCGGCGACGTGAACGGGGACGGGATCGGCGACGTGGTCGGCGCCACGGGCTCGCCCGGCCTGCGGGTCCTCTTCGGCGTCAACCACCAGCTCGCTTATGGGCCGGAGACGCTGCTCGCCACCCCCGCCACCCTGGTGACGGCCGGCGACCTCTTCGGGAACGGTGGGCGGGCGGTGGCCTGGTTCGACCAGTCGCAGAAGATCTACCGCAGCCCGATCCTAGCGAATGGCTCGCTGGGAGCCGCATCGCTTCTCATCGGGTTCGGCGCCTCCTCGCTGCGCCCGACCCGCCTCTTCCCGTTCGACGGCGGCGGAACCGGGCCGGGGAAGGACCTGTTCGTGGTCCTGCGGCAGGGAGACGCGACGTTCGGCTTCAGCTACTTCGTCTACGTCGCGAAGCGCAACGGCACCTCCGACTACGCCGGGTTCCTGTGGCAGGCCAGGGCCTGCGACTTCCTCCCGGTCGGCGCGAATGACGTCTTCGCGCTCTGCACCAAGGACAGCAACAACCTCACCCTGTACCGCTCCACCCGCGGCACCCCGTGGAGCGACTTCGTCGAGACCACGGATGCGACGCTGCTCACCGCGCTGGCGGGGACCGGCGGGGCGCGCGCCTCGACCGCCGACGCTGGAGTGCTGAGCGACGGTACGGGCATCTTCCTCGGGGCCGCGTCCACGCCCTCGGGAAACGTCGCGGTGAAGGTCCTGTCGCTCCAGGTCGCGTCCGGAATCCTCACGTGGAAGATCACCGCGCTGGCCTCGCCCACGTCTCCGCTCGGCGGGGCCGCCCTGGGATTCCTCGACTCGGCCATCACGCCCGGGATCGCCGTGCTCTCGGGCGGACAGGTGACGGTGCTGAAGCGCGACGCGACCAAGCCGACCGACGCGAGCGCCTACGTCCCCATCTCGGCCCCGAGCGCGACGGGCGCTCCAGGGGCGATCGGCGGGATCGTGCCTCTCGCATCCGGCACGAACGGCGACGTCCTCATGTTCACCGGCGAGGAGATCGTCCCGCTGAAGAACGACGGGACCGGCCACCTGAACTGACTTTCCGAAACTACCCGCCGCCGCCCGCAGGCGTCCTGCGCAGGAGCCGCACCGCCCAGAAGGCGAGCCCACCGAAGAGCACCGCCAGCACCGCGACGAGCAGCCCGCGGTGACGCTCCGAGACGGGGACCTCCTTCACGGGCTCTCGAAACAGCGGGTTCGGCGCCGGGGAACCGAGCCGTGCGGGCGTGGGGAGGACGTCCAGGCGCGGGAGGAGCGCCGAGAGATCGTACGCGGGCGCGGGCGCGTCGCCGCCGGCGAGGAGCGTGTGCCTCGCCGCGGCCTCCGCGCGAAACACGATCTCACGCGGGCGCCACAGCGCCCGCAGGCCGGTCACGCGGAGCGGAGGGGAGTCACCGTCTGCCACGGCGATCCGGATCCAGCGCTGGCCCTGGGTCGCCGCCGCCACCCGCACTCGCTCATGCGCGTCGCCTCGCGGCGACGCGGGAAACGCGCCCGCAGAACGCGGGGCGCGCCAGACTGCGCCTCCGCCCGAGGAGACCCAGTGCGCTCCATCCGTGCTCGAGAAGATCCGGATCCGACGCTCGAATGCCGCATCTTCGACGTCGAGCTCCACCGCGTCCACCGGAAGCCCCGGAGCCGCGAGATCCACGTCGAGGAGCATCTCGCGCCCGTCCGGCGAACGCTTGGCCGGCGGTACCGGCACCGCGACCGCGCGCAACGGCGACTCCACCGCCCCGCCGAGCGCCGCCCGCGCTCCGGTGATGCGCAGCGCCCCGCGAGCGCCCTGGAGGAGCGTCACGCGCACGAACCGCGCCTCCGACGGTGGGTGGCGCACGGACGTGTGGCGAACGTCCGGCGCGTCCTGGATTGCCCACACGCGCTCGCCGTCCGAGAGCGTGCCGAAGGTCCGCCCGTCCGCTGAGACCTCGAGGCGCACGGGGCACAGGAACTCGTCGCCGGCCAGATCGAGCCGCAGCTCGCCATGCCGCGGAGGCGCCGGGCCGAGGTCTACGACCGCGCGCAGGGAGCCGTCCGGCAGCGACACGGGATCGACGACGGTTCCCTGGATCACCTGCTCGCGCGCGCGCTCCTCGACCACGCGCAGCGCCCAGGGCACCTCCGCGCCGCCGGGGCCCTCGATGCGCAGGTCGGCGAGGGTTCCCGCCGGGGCGCGGCTCGCGCGAAACAGGTCGGCATCGGCCTCGACTGCGTACACCCCGGGCGCGTCGACCCCGTCGATCGGCCGCGCGACGCGGAGCGCGGCGGCGTCGAGGGCGCGCGCCGGCGTCGCCGCCCCGAGCGCTGCGAGGAGCACCGCCACCGCGGCACCCCCGGCGCCGGGGGGCCCGTCGCGGAGGAGCGCGGCCGCGAGGCGCTTTCCGAGGCGGGCATAGAGAAAGGCCGCCGCGAGGAGGAGGACGCCGACCGCCAGCAAGACCGTCACCTGCTGGAGGCGCGAGAGCCGCCAGACATCCGCGAGGAACAGCTTCCCGAGGACGATCCCGAAGAGCCCGAGGCCGAGCCGCCGGTGGAAGGCGTCGCGGAACAGGAACCCGCCGCCCACCAGGAGCGCCGCCGAGACCGCCAGGACGAGGCTCGAGATCGCGGAGAGCGCTCCGGCCCGTTCCGCGACGATGCGGTGCACGGCGATGCGGTAGCCGGAGTACGCCGCGAAATCCCCGGCCGCGGGCGGCGGCGGGAACGACACCGCGAGATCGCGCGCCTCGGTCACGGCGAGGCACACCGCGAGCCCCCAGCCGGCGGCGGCGAGCCCGGCCGCCACCTTCCCCCACTGCGGGGCGGAGCGTACGACGGCTCGTGCCGACACGAGGAGCGCGGCCGCGGCCGCCGCGAGGGCGATGCCGCGCGGATTCAGGAGGAAGAGAGGCTCGAGCCGGCCGCGCTCCCCTGCGCTCGCGAGGAAGGCGTGGAAAGCGCGCTCGCTCGAAGGGAAGTCCACGGCGGCGATCCGCGCGAGCACCGACGCGAACAGCAAGCAGCTCCCCGCGACCCACGTGCGATCACGCTCGCGCGCTCCGAGCACGGCGGCGATCGCCGCCATCGCCGCCCATGCCACCGTCACCGACGCGCCGGAGAAGAGGAACGCCGCCGCCCCCGCCAGGAGCGCGAGCGATGCGCCGAGGAGCACCGACGCCTTCCCGCGCGCGGCTCGCACCATCGCCGCGCCGAGCGCGAGCTCCGCGGCCCCGGCCGCGCCCACGAGCGCGGCGCGCAGGACGGTCTCGTCCGAGCGCGTGAGCGCGATCACGAGCGCGGCGAAGCCGATGCCGGCGACGGCAGCCGCCGCGGTCCGCGCCGGAGAAGGCGGCTCCGCCTCGATGAGCCAGGCGCGCGCGACGGCCCCGAGGTGCGCCAGGGAAACGAGCGCCCCCGAGACGATCCACCACGCCTGGTCGTCGGGATTCCGTCCCTCGATCGCGAGCGCGAGCAGGCCGAACGCGAGCGCCTCGGCGGCTACGACGAGGCCCGTGCGACCTGCCGCGGGCAAGAGCGCCGCGGCGACCACGCCGGCACCGGCGAGGGCGAGCCCGGCGAGCAGCGGGCGGTCGTGCACGAGCGCGAACGGGGCGATCGTGGCGAAGAGGAGCGCGCCGGCGAGCCACACGTCCACCCACACGCGTGGCGCGCTCCGGCGAAGCCGCGCGGCTGCGGCGACCCACGTCGCGGAGAAGGCGAGCGCGGCGGCGAGCGGCGCGAGCCTCCGGGCGAGCGGGTAGTAACGCCCCATCTGCTCGTTCACGGGGAAGGAGGCGTTTGGAACGGCCGGCGGCGCCCACACCTGGAAGAACCGGTCGTACCAGCCCCCGGCGAGCAACACCGTGCCGGAGAAGGCGAGCCAGGGCACGACGCGGAATCCGAGCCGAACCGAGACGAGGAGCGCGAGCCCTCCGAGGATGAACAGGTAGCCGAAGAGCGCGAGCGGACGGTCCTCTCCCGTCGAGAGGAACACGGGCGCGAGCATGCCTCCGACCACCGCGAGCGCGAGCAGGAGCTCCGCCCGGTGGCGCGCAGCGAGGGCACCGCCGAGCAGCGCGACCGCCGCTGCTGCCGCGAACGCGACGCCCGCAGGGACGAGGTGGTACAGGGCGTGGCCTCCGAAGCTCGCGAGAAAGAGGAGCGCGAGCCCGGCGCCCTGCAGGCCGTGGATCCAGGTGGACCGCGTCCGCGCCCGCGCCACCTCGCCCAGGGCGAGCGCCGCCGCGCCGAAGAGGCACGCGAGCGCGATGCGTCCCCAGGGTCCGAGCCAGGCGTTGTCGATCGCGTACTTGAGGAAGTATGCCGCGCCGAGCAACACCGCGAGGGCACCGACTCGCGTGAACCAGACGAGGGCGATCTGCTCCTCCAGAGCGGCGGCCCCCTCCATCATCGCCGCTGGGACAGATCCGGGCGGCGGGGCCGGCGCCACGGGCGGGGCTGGCAAGAGCGTCGTGCGCAGCGGCTCCGGCGGGGGCGCCTCGAGCCAGGGCGGCGCCGGTGCGGGTGGCGCAGCTGACGCATCCGCATCGTGCGTGCGCGCGGGACGCGGCGCCTCGCTCACGCTCGCCCTCGCCTGACGGGCCTCGGCCAGCGCGCGGTTCGCGCGGACGAGCGCGACGGCCCCGAGCACCCACGGTCCCAGCACCACCAGCGCGCCCACGATCAGCCAGACGTCGTTCATCAGGCCTCCTGCCAGCATCCAGCATGCTCCGATGGAGCCGGGTACGTCCCGACTACAGGCCCACGGTCAGCGCGCTGATGAGCACGCTCCCGTGCGGGTTCGAGTTGAGCACGCGGGCCGACGGCACGACGCCACTCGACGAGATGCTGCGGAAGCGCAGCTGCGCCCGCACCGAGCTCGATCCACGCGTCGTTCGAGCCCTCTGCGAGATGGAAGCTCCCGGTGATGTCGAGCTGGAGATGGCTCGTCGCGCCTCCGACGCTGCCGATGTAGCAGACCGGGACCGCCACGTAGGTGAGCGCGAGAAAGGCGTCGGCAAAGATGGCGCCGAGCACCCTGAGCCCCTGGTCCTTCTCGCCCGCGCGCCTGGCCCACGCCTCGACGTCGGCGAACTTGTCCGTGGTCCAGCTCCCCGCCCGGTTCCCCGCGTCGATCGACTCACGCGCGCGATCCCAATCGGTGAGCCCCCAGGTGAACGTGACGTCATAGCCAAACCGGGGAGCAGTCCGTCCGTCGACGCGCAGCTCGAGGGCGACTCCGGATGCCTCCGACCGCTGGCCGCTCGGAGTCCTCTGAGTGAGCGACGCGAAGCCCAGCGCTGGCGCGAGCACCGGGTGCTGCTCGGCCTCCGCCCTGCCGACGAGCGCGAGGGTGAGGACGAGCGCGCGCAGCACGTGCATCTCGCGAATAGACCACGGCGCGGGCGCCCGCGTGAGTGCGTGCCGCACGCACATGCGATCCACACGCTCATCGCTCGCCCAGGTCGCGCCTGTCCGCCGCGGTCACGGCGAACGCCCTCGCGGGCCCCGGTCGGCCGGGAGCGGAGCGCGGCGCGGGTCCGCGGGCCCCGCTTCGGGGACGAGCTGCCGGAAGAGGCTCGACTCCCGGCGGAAGAGGCCTTCGGTGTGGAACGACCGGTCGAGCGCCAGGACCTCGAAGTCGAGGTGGTGGCAGAGCTCGTGGAGCAGCGTCCGGAGGAACGTCCGGAACGCGACCACGCGCGCCTTTCGCGCCGTCCGCATCCAGACGACGATGCGCGCCGCCTCCGGCTGCGGCGTGTAGAGGCCGTGCAGCTCTCCCCAGTCGCGGCGCGGACGCACCGCGAGCACCTCGACGACCGGCGCGGGCGCGCCGAGCGCGAGAGAGAGGCGCCCCGCGATCTCGGCCGAGGCGACTGCGACCGCGGCCGCGTCCTCGCGGGCGAGCGCCGCCCCGAGCCGCTCCACGACGGGCGCGAGGGCGGTCGCATCGGCGACCGGGATCCAGGTCACCGCGTCGCTGCGGCGGTAGACGGCCTGGTCGCGACGCGACAGCCGTTCGTAGTAGGCGAAGCGCACACGTGAAGCCTAGCGCCGCGCCCCGGCTGCGCCGCGTCGCCCGATCGCTCCCGACGGCGTCAGGGAGGCTCCGGCGCGAGCGCGGAGAGCCCCTCCGCGATCGCGCGGCACACGTTGTCGATGAGGTCCTCGCGGGCGTTCACCAGGTAGACGTGCGGGGTCGCGGCCCACGTCTCACGGAAGATCCGCCGCGGCGGCGCCGGCGCGGCGCCCTCGCGCGAGAGCGCCTCCTCGAACATCGGCAGCACCTTGTCCGACAGACGGAGCGCGGTATCCATGACGAAGAGCGCCACGTGCGGTCGCACGGCACGAATGCGCCGGAGGAACGCCCGCACCTCCGCGGCGGTGACGTGCTTCGGCGGCGACGACTTCGCCTCGAGCACGATGAGCTTCCCTTCCCCGGCGGCGACCACGTCGAGGTCGCCGCCGACGCCGGCGGCGCCGGACCGGACGCCGGTCTCGACCGCGAGCCCCAGCCGCCGCATCCTGGCGAACTCGAACGGCAAGGAGGTATTCGAGCGGGGCGTCGTGGACGAGGGTATGCACTTCATCCAGAAGCTTTCGCTCGAAGCGCTCGCCGCAAAGGTCCGGGAGGTCCTCGAAGCCTCCTGACGCGCGCGCAGGGGGGTCCCTCAATGCCTCCTTCGCAGGCGCGACAGGTGGCGTCGCAGGATCCCGCGCGCTACTCGGAGTTCATGGGCGAGATGCTCTCGCCAGGCGGGGGCCCGTTCGCCGGGCGGTTCCGGGCCACGACCCTCTTGAGGCGCGGGCTCGGAGTCGACACCTGGCGCGGGACGGATCTGTCCGGCGGCGATCCGGTCATCATCAAGCTGGCGGCGGCAGCGGAGATCTCTCCGGGCGCCCGGCTGCGGCTCGAGCACGACGCGGAGGTGCTGCGAAACCTCGACGTGCCCTGGATCGCGCCGATCCTCTGGATGGGCGACGAGCGCGACGTGTTCTTCCTGGTCGCGCCGCTCGTCACGGGGGTGACGCTCGCGCGGCGGCTTGCTCGAACGGGTCGGCTCTCGGTTCCCGACGCGCTCGCCGTCGGTCGTGGGCTGATGCGAGCGCTCCGGGCGGTGCACGAGCGCGGCGTCCTGCATCGGCACGTGAAGCCCGCGGACGTCGTGCTCGGCGAGGGCTCCCGACAGGGACAGGTCACGCTCGTCGATTTCGGACTCGCGCGCAGCGAGCGCCTCGACGCATCGCTGCGAGACCTCCTGCCAAGGACGATCGCGTACGTCTCGCCGGAGCAGGCGGGGCTCGTGCACTCGGAGGTGGGCGAGCGCTCGGACCTCTACTCCGTGGGGATCGTCCTGTTCGAGTGCCTCGCGGGACGGCCACCGTTCGAAGGCGCGTCGGTGGGTGAGCTCTTGAGGCAGCACCTCAGCGCGACACCCCCCGCCCTGGGCCACGACGTGCCGCGAGCGCTCGCCGACGTCGTCCGCCGTCTCCTCGAGAAGGACCCGCGAGATCGCTACCAGTCCGCGGCTGGCGCCCTGGCGGATCTGGATGAGATCGCGACCGCCGTCGAGGGCGGAGTTCGCCAGCCGGAGGTGGTGGTCGGCGCCCACGATCGACGCCGCACGCTGACCGAAGCGGCCTTCGTGGGCCGCGATCAGGAGCTGCACGCGTTCGAGGATCAGCTCGCGGGCGCGCCCCGCGGGGCATCGCTGCTGCTGCTTGAGGGCGAGTCCGGCGCGGGCAAGACCCGCATGCTCGACCACGCCGCCGTGATCGCTCGGCAGCACGGCGCCTGGGTCCTTCGCGGTCAGGGCACGGACCGCGCCGCGGCGCAGCGCCCATTGCACGTCCTCGATGGCGTCGTCGGGGAGGTCACGCGCGCGGCGCGCGACGAGCCTGGGTTCGCCGACGCGCTGCGCACCAGGCTCGGGGATCACCTCGCGACGTTGTGCTCCGCTCTCCCTCCGCTGCTCGATCTCCTCGCCCCGGGGATGCTGATTCCGATTGGCCCCGAGGCACACGGCGAGGCGCGCGTGCTGCCCGCCCTCATCACCCTCATCGACGCACTCGGAAGCTCGACGCGCCCGGCCGTGATCCTCCTCGACGATTGCCAGTGGCTCGACGAGCTCTCGCTGAAGCTCCTCGTGAGCTGGCATCGGGCGCATCGGGACGCGCCGGGGGCGGGCGGCGTGCTGGTCGTCGCCGCATACCGAAGCGACGAGGTCTCGATCGATTCGCCGCTTCGTCACCTCCCCCCCGCACCGCGGGTCGCCCTCGGCCCACTCGCGGGTGAGCAGGTGGGCCAGATTGCCGAATCGATGGCCGGCGCGCTGCCCCCCGAGGCCGTCGCGCTCGTGGTGAGGCTCTCGGAAGGGAACCCCTTCCTCGCGGTGGCGGTGCTCGAGGGACTCGTCGAGGACGGCGCCCTCGTCGGCACGCCGCGCGGCTGGGAGCTGGAGCCGCGGGCGATGGCCCAGGCGCAGTCGTCTCGCCGCGCCGCAGCGTTTCTGGCGCGGCGGCTCGATTTGCTGTCGCCGCGGGCTCTCGAGCTCCTGTCGGTCGGCGCCGTGCTGGGGAAGTCGTTCGAGCTGAAGCTCGCCGCGGACCTCGCGGACCAGCCACCGGCCGAGGCCATGGCCGGCGTGGCGGAAGCCCGCCGTCGTCACCTGCTGTGGATGGAGTCGCCGGACGGCCGCTGCGTGTTCGTCCACGACCGGCTGCGGGATGCCGTCCTCCAGCGTCTCCCGGAGGATGAACGCGTTCGTCTCCACCACGCCGCGGCCCTCACGCTCGAGCGGACCCCGCCCGATCCCGAGCGCGAGTTCAACCTCGCCTACCACTTCGACGCGGCGGGGGATCACGTCCGGGCGCTGCCGCATGCCCTGGCGGCCGCAGCTCAGGCGCGGGCGCAGTACGCTCTCGAGATCGCAGAGCGGTTCTATCGGATCGCCGAGCGGGGCGCTTCCCACGAGAGCGCGGACGCTCAGACACGCCGGACGGTGGCGGAAGCCCTCGGTGACGTGCTGCTCATGCGCGGCAGGTACGATGAGGCCGGTGCGCGCCTCGCACAGGCGCGCGCGCTCGCGCAGTCCCCGCTCGAGCAGGCCGCGATCGAGGGGAAGATCGGCGAGCTGGCGTTCAAGCGCGGCGATGTCCGCGGGGCGTGCGACGCACTCGAGCGCGCGCTGCGCCTCCTGGGGCGCCGCGTCCCCGCGGGGCGCATGACGGTCGCGCTCGCGATGGCGTCGCAGGCGCTCGTGCAGGTGGCCCACACGCTCCTTCCCCACCGCCTCGTCGCGCGCCGGAGGCTCGAGGAGGGCGAAGCCGACCTGCTCGCGGCCCGCGTGTTCAGCCGGCTCGCATACGCCTACTGGTTCCGTCGTGGGCAGGTGGCCACGTTCTGGGCACATCTCAGCGAGCTGAACCTCGCGGAGCGCTATCCGCCGACGCGCGAGCTGGGTCAGGCCTGCTCCGAGCACTCGATCAGCGTGACCGGCCTGCCGCGCTTCTTCTTTCCGCGAGGTGTCCGCTATGCCGAGCGCGGGCTGGTCATCCGCCGCGCGCTCGGAGACGTCTGGGGACAGGGGCAATCGCTCAACTTCCACGGAATGCTCCTCTACGCCTTCGGCCACTACCCCGAGGCGCGCGAGAAGTTCGGCGAGGCGCTGCGCGTGCTCCGTCGCACGGGCGACCGCTGGGAGGCCAACATCGCCGGGGCGCACATCGCGTACTGCCATCTGCGGCTGGGCGCGCTGCGCGAGGCGGTCGCGGAGTGTCGCCGCGTCCACCGCGAGGGTCTCGAGATCGGCGATGCGCACGCGATGGGCGTCGTCCTCGAGGTGTGGTCGAAGGCGACCGGGGGCGCGGTGCCTCCAGCGCTCATCGACGCGGCGATGCGGAGCTCCGAGGGCGACCCGCAAACGCGCGAGGCGGTGCTGCAGGCCGAGGGCGTGAGGCGCATCGGGGCGGGCGAGCCTGACGAGGCCGCGAAGGCCTTCTCCGCCGCGGACCAGATCGCGCGCTCGGCGAAGCTGAAGAGCGAGTACGTCTCCTATCTCCCGCTGTGGATCGCCCATGCGCGGCGGCTCTGCTCGATCCGGGCGGCCCGCGCGACGGGCGTGATCCTGCCGGCGCCGCTCCGGGAGGCGGCGACCGTCCTGCGCCGTGGGCTGAGGTCCGCTCGCCGCTACCGCGGCAATCTGCCGATGGCGCTGCGGGAACGGGCGCATCTGCGCGCGATCCGCGGACGCTTCCGCAAGGCGCGACGCGACCTCGACGCGAGCCTTGCCGAGGCCGAGCGCCAGGGAGCGGGTCTCGAGGCGGCGATGACGCTGCTCGCGCGCGGCGAGCTCGGCCGTGTGCTCCGCTGGCCCGGCGCCGAGGCCGACGCGGCACGAGCGGTGGCGTTGCTGCACGAGATGGGCGCCGATTTCGCGAACGCCCCCTTGCACACCCTCGCTCCCGCCGATGGAAGGAGCCCCGCAACGCTCTCGCTGGCGGATCGCTTCGCCAGCATCGTGGAGCAGGGCCGCCGCATCGCTTCCGCGCTCACGGCCGACGAGGTCCATGCAACGCTCTGCGAAGCTGCATCCGTCCTCCTGCGCGGGCAGACGATCATGGTGCTCGCGACCGACGGCGCCGAGCCGCGGCTGCTCCGCAGCCTTGGGGGCCCACCCGAGTTCAGCCGATCACTGATCGAGCGGGCACGCGAGGAGCGCCGACCGGTGATCGTCGCGGAGCCGATCGACGAGCCGCTTCACGACAGCGGCGTGCCTTCTACCCCGCGGTCGGCGCTGTGCGCGCCGATCCTCGTCCGGGGACGTCACGCGGCCTGCGTGTACGTCACCCACGCCCGCGTCGCGGACGTCTTCTCCGACGACGAGAAGCAGCTCGCCGGGTACCTCGCGGACCTCGCGGGGGCATCCCTGGAGCGAGCAGAGACGGTCGCTGCTCTGCAGGCACTGTCGTACACGCTCGAGCAGCGAGTGGCGGATCGCACGCGCGAGCTCGGCGCGACCAACGCCGAGCTCGAGACCACCTTGCACCGCCTGCGCGACGTTCAGGGGCAGCTCATGCAGACGGCGAAGATGGCGGCGGTGGGGAACCTGGTCGCCGGGCTGTCGCACGAGATCAACGGGCCACTGGGGGTCATCCTCGGCTTCGCCACGACCCACCTTCGGCGCATGCGCGCCGACGATCCGCTGCGGCCCGCCCTGGAGGCCATCGAGCGCCAGGCGCGCCGCGCCGGCGAGCTGGTCGGCACCTTCCTGGACTTCGCGCGCAAGCGGCCCGCGGAACGCGTGGAGGTCGCCGTGGATGCGCTCGTGCAGCAGGTCGTCATGCTGGCGACGCTGAAGGCGCGGCGCAAGGAGACGACGATCGAGCTGGCCATGCCGCCCCCCGGCACGTGCCTGGTGCGCGTGTCGAGAACGCACATCGAGTCGGCGCTGCTGAACCTCCTCGACAATGCGATCGACGCATCGCCGCCCGGCGCCGTCGTACGGATAGAAGCGGTGCCGTGCGAGCGCCGGTCCAGCCGCGGTGTGGAGCTGCGGGTGGTCGATCGCGGGAGCGGACTGGAACCCGACGTGCTCTCGCACGCCTTCGACCCGTTCTTCACGACGAAGCCGCAGGGACAGGGCACCGGGCTCGGCCTGCCGCTCGCGCGCCAGTTCGTGGAGGACCACGACGGCGTCCTGTCCGTCCAGAGCCAGCCAGGCGAAGGAACGACGGCGGTGATGTGGCTTCCCATCGGCGACGATCCGGCGGCGCGTGTGAAGCGGTGAGAGCCCGGACCGTCGCCGACGCACGTGGTGCGCGGCGGACCCTAGCCGGGCACCGGCGCCGTCCGATCCGGCGGCTCGGCGCGCCGCCGGTGCAGCGGTGGAATGAGCGACACGAGGGCGAGTCCCAGTGACACGAACACGTCATTGAAGACCGTACCGCCCGACGTGTGCGGCAATACGAACACCGCTCCCATGAGCCAGAACGCGAGGACCGTGTTCACGTACCGGATCCCAGGCCTCCCGGGCGCAGCGAACGCGAGGAACGCGATGGCGGCGACCAGGACCGAGACGATCAGGCTGTTCCAGGATGTCGTGGTGGAATGCGGCAACACGAACGCGGAGACGAAGAGCCAGGTCGCGAGAACCAGGTTCAGGATGAGGGCAGCCATGCTTGCCTCCTTTCGTGACGTGGCGTGAGCTTCGCGCTACGTCGATACAATCATTCCGCGCCGTTCCACGTGCCTGGTCAATGACCACCGCGGGGTATGGCGAGCCGTCGCGGAGGCCCCATCTCAGTGCCTCCTCCGCAGGCGCCAGAGCTCCTCGAGCGGTCGCGTGTTGACCACGTCCCCCGGCTCGAGCCAGCCGCGCCGCGCGACCCAGACGCCGTTCCGGATGTTGCTCAGGTGGGCGGCCACGTGGGCATCGGTGGAGATCGCGACCCGCACGCCCGCTTTCTTCGCGAGCCGGCACGCCCGGTCCGTCAGGTCAAGACGCTCCGGCATGGCGTTCACCTCGAGCGCGACGCCCGC
Organism: uncultured delta proteobacterium; assembly: GCA_963721145.1. Classification (GTDB taxonomy): domain Bacteria; phylum Myxococcota; class Myxococcia; order Myxococcales; family Anaeromyxobacteraceae; genus Anaeromyxobacter. The sequence goes on from CAVRIC010000003.1 coordinate 1,696,737, forward strand.
CTCGCGCGCGACCTCGAGCACCTCCAGGTCGAACTCGTACGGATCGCGACGGCCGATGCGCCTTCCGCTCGGATGCCCGAGCACGTCCACGACCCCCGTCCGGAGCGCCCGGACGATGCGGTCGGTCATGCGCTCCTTCGGCTGCACGAAGTCCGCGTGGATGCTCGCGACCACCCAGTCGAGCCCGGCGAGCGCCTGTGCCGAGAGGTCGAGCGACCCGTCGGGGAGGATGTCCATCGGGGTGCTCCAAACTTGCGGTGCGCACGGTGCGAGGCCAACGCCGTCGTCCGCGCCCCGCTTCAGTGGGAAGAACGGGCCCGAGCTTCTCCTCGAGCTCGGCCGCGGCGAGAAGGAGCGCCTGCACCTCGGCGGCGATGCCGGCGAGCCGCCGCTCGTGCGTGATCACGCGCGGGGCCTTGAGCGCGAAGAGGAATCCGGGCGGCGCGGCACGATACCAGCGGGCGAGCGTGGTCGGGTCCGGGGGCCGGTAGAAGGTCGCGCGGCGCCGCAGCGTCACACCCCCGCGGATTTGTGGCTCGTGATCGGGGTGAACGTCGACAGCCGCTTCTCCACCTGGTCCTTGCGCTCACACTGCGGACACTCGGGGACGTCGTGCTCGTGCTCGGCGACGTGCATCTCCGCCGTGAACGCCTTCTCGCAACGGCTGCAGAAGTACTCGTATACGGGCATCGCTCCAACCTCCTGCGGCGTGCAGGGCGCCGCGACGCCGCGGACCCCGCTCTCGTCGGACATCCGGATCGTAACCACGGCGCACCGACCCCGATCGGGCGGAGCCCCGAGCGGCGGGCGCCTCGCCGACCGCGTGGCTGGCGGACAATCCCCGTCCGAGACGCGCCGCGCTCTCCCCGGGGTGCGCATGATGCGGCATGTTGCGCGCGACCCCGCCACAGGGGCGGCGCCCGCGCGCCGTGGGAGGTCCGAATGGCTGCCAAGAAGATCCTGATGCTCGTCGGCGATTTCGTGGAGGACTACGAAGCGATGGTGCCGTACCAGATCCTGACGATGGTCGGGCACGCGGTGGATACGGTGTGCCCGGGCAAGAAGAAGGGCGACACCGTCAAGACCGCCGTGCACGACTTCGTCGGCGATCAGACCTACGCCGAGCTGCCCGGCCACCGGTTCGCCATCACGGCGGCATTCGAAGAGGTACGACCCGGCGACTACGACGCCCTCGTCATTCCCGGAGGCCGCGCGCCGGAGTACCTGCGTCTCAATCCGCGCGTCATCGAGCTCGTGCAGGCGTTCGACAAGGCGAGGAAGCCCATCGCCGCGATCTGCCATGGCCCGCAGATCCTCGCCGCCGCCGGCGTGCTGAAGGGACGCGCGTGCATCGCGTACCCTGCGGTCGGACCGGAGTGCGTCGCGGCGGGAGCGCGGTACGGCGAGGTGAATGCGACCGTGTCGAACGCGGTGACGGACGGCAACCTGGTCACCGCACCGGCGTGGCCGGCCCACCCCGAGTGGATGCGTCAGTTCCTGAAGGTGCTCGGGTCGCGCGTGGAGGCGTGAGAGCGCGACGGCGCCTCGCGGTCACCGGCCGATTTCGGTCACGAAGCGCTCAGCTCACCGTGACGACCGCCTCGAGATACTCGCCGTCGATCACGAGCCCCCTGCCGCCGCCGCGGTCGAGTCGCGCGAGCAGCGCGAGGATCTCGGTCTCGAGCGCCCCCTGCCGCTCCGGCGGCAACGCCGCGAAGGTCTTCTGCACCGGCCCGTAGTAGGTGCGGAAGATCTCGAGCCAGCGTGCCGGCGATGGGTAGCGGAACGTGAAATGGCGCCTCGCCGTGCGGATGTCGCGTGCCCTCCCGCCGACCAGTTCCGCGAGGCGCTTCTCGGTGCCCCACAGCGAGGGCGGTCGCGCGAAGGCGGGGGGCGGGACGAAGGTCCCGAGGACCGCGAACAGCTGGCCGATGAAGCCCTCGGGCGTCCAGCTCGCGAGGCCGATGCGGCCTCCTGGCCGGCAGACGCGTGCGAGCTCACGCGCAGCGCGCTCCTGGTCGGGGGTGAACATGACGCCGAACGTCGAGAGCACCGCGTCGAAGCTCGCGTCCGGAAGCGGGATCTGCTCCGCGTCTGCCTCGAGGAACTCGAGCGCGAGCCCATCGGCGGCCGCGCGGGCGCCGGCGCGCTCGAGCAGGGCCGGGACGTAGTCGAGCGCCGTCACGCGGCAGAAGCGCCGCGCCGCCGCGAGCGCCGCGTTCCCGTTCCCCGCCGCGACGTCGAGGACGCGCTCGCCCGAACGGAGATCGAGGGTCTCGCACAGCGTCTCGCCGACGATCTGGAGGGTCGTTCCGATGACCGCGTAGTCGCCGGCGCTCCAGGCCGATTGCTGGCGGCGCTTCAGCGCCTCGAGCTCCTCGGCGGTGCCTTGGGGGCGGGGGGTGGCGGTGAGAGTGGAATTGACAGCGGGGGTCGAAGCGACGGGCTGCACCGAGCTCATGGTTCTCCTCCTCGGCCGCTCGCGTCCCCTTCGGGGCCGCAGCGACCGGTCTGGGCGCCCGAGCCGGCCGGTCTGGTCGGATTCTCGTGGCGCCGGTGTTCCTTTCAGCTAGGGATCTGGCGCGCGGAGCGGCCATCGCCGCCCTGCCGGAAAGCATGCTCCGGCGTCCTTTGGCGCCGGCCACCATGCCGAGCATCCGGGCGGCATGCCCGGGCGTCCGGGACGAGGCTGGCGATGAGTGCGGACCCGCTCTCCGACGTGCTGCACAGCATCCGGCTCTCCGGCGCGGTCCTGTTCCACATCGACGGTTCGTCGCCGTGGGTCGCGGAGGCACCCCCGGCGCGCACGGTGGCGGGGATCTTCCTGCCGCGCGCTCAGCACGTGGTCGAGTTCCACGTCGTCACGCGCGGAGCCTGCTGGGGGGGCATCGTCGGCGAGCCGCAGCGGCGGCTCGAGGCCGGCGACGTCATCGTGTTCCCGCAGGGAGATGCGCACGTGCTCGCGAGCACCCCCGGGATGCGCGCTCCGCCCGACCTCGCGATCTACACGCGCGCGCTCGAGAGCCCGCCCCCCGTCCGCGTTCTGCTCGGCGGCGGCGGCCTCGAGCGCACCGAGATCATCTGCGGGTTCCTCGGCTGCGATGCTCGCCCGTTCAATCCGCTCCTCGCGGCGCTGCCCCGCGTCCTGCACGCCCGGGTCGACGAGCCCGACGGCGGCGCGCTCGGAGCGTTCATCGAGGCGGCGGTCCGCGAGTCGCGCGCCCGGCGCCCGGGCGGTGAGAGCGTGCTGGCGCGGCTCTCCGAGCTGATGTTCGTCGAGGTGGTGCGGCGTCACCTCCAGTCGCTGCCGGCGGGTGGTACGGGATGGCTCGCCGGGCTGCGGGACGAGTTCGTGGGGCGGGCCCTCGCCCTGCTCCACCGCAGGCCGGAGCACCCGTGGACGCTCGACGAGCTCGCGCGCAGGGTGGCGCTGTCACGCTCGGCGCTCGCCGAGCGTTTCACACACCTCGTCGCCCAACCTCCCATGCAGTACCTCGCCCGCTGGCGCATGCAGGTCGCCGCCGGCCTGCTGTCCGGGGGCTCCGCGACCGTCGCGCAGGTCGCGGACGAGGTGGGCTATGCCTCCGAGGCTGCGTTCAGCCGCGCCTTCAAGAAGATCGTCGGCGTGCCGCCTGCGGCCTGGAGGCGGCAGCGCGCGCCGGCGCCGGAGCTGCTCGCAGCGGGTGGAGTCGCCGAGGCGGCCGCTTCGTCCGCGCCGGGAGGTGGCTGAACGTCTGCGGAGGCTCTCCGCATCTCGCGGAGCGGCCTCACGCTCCGCAAGGGCGAGCTCGCCTCAGCGACGAAGGAACGCGAGGCCCACGGCCGCGCCGCCCGCGACGAGCCAGCTCGAGTTCACGCGGTACCGCAGGAGCAGCGCGCTCACCAGGGCGATCGCGGCGGTCGGGACATCCGAGATGGCGGCCCTGGCGAGCTGGAAGCTCACCGCGCCCATGAGCGCGAGCGACGCGACGTTCACCCCGTCGAGGAACGCGCCCGCGACGGGAGACGCCCGGATCCGCGGGACGAGCGGACCGCTCACCGCCACGAAGACGAACGCCGGAAGGAAGATGCCGGCCGTGGCCGCCGCAGCCCCCGCGGTCCCGCCGAGCACGTACCCGATGAACGTCGCGGTCGTGAAGACCGGACCAGGCGTCACCTGCCCGACCGCGACCGCGTCGATGAGCTGGGACTCGGTGAGCCAGCCGAGCCGCTGCACGAGCTCGGCGCGCAGGAAGGCGAGGAGCACGTAGCCGCTGCCGTACAGGACCGAACCGATCTTCAGGAAGACGAGGAACAGCCGTCCGAGGGTGAGCGGGGTCACCGCTGCGGCCAGCGCGAGCGGCAACACCTCGACGGGCCCCATGAACGAGGGGATCGCGGCAGCTGAGGCGCCGCCGCGGACGAGGCGGGACGACCCCACCGCGATCCCCGCTGCGCCGAGCACGACGAGCTCGTTCACCCCCAGGGCTGCGGCGACCACGGCGGCGGCGCCGATGACCGCGAGGGGCACCGTCCTCACGGCGGTGCGACCGAACCCCACGAGCGCCTGGAGCACGATGACCACGACCACGGGCTTCACGCCGTAGAGAAGCCCCTCGGCCGCGGGAAGCCGGCCGAGCTTCACGTACGCCCACGCGATCGCGGTCACGATGAGCGTCGCCGGGACGATGAACGCGGCTCCGGCGACCACGAGGCCCGGGAACCCCGCCCGGCGGTGGCCGATGTGGATCGCCATCTCCGTCGAGTTCGGACCCGGGATGAGGTTCGTCGCGCCGAGGAGATCGAGGAACTCCTCGCGCGTCATCCATTGACGCCGCCGGACGACCTCGTCCTCCATCATGGCGATGTGCGCCGCCGGTCCGCCGAACGCGGTCGCTCCGAGCCGGAGGAAGAGGAGCGCGAGCTCACGGAGCTCGCCCCCGCGAGCGGAGACCTGGAAGCGCGCGGTCATCGGGGGGGCGTCTCGGGCGTCGAGGGATCCGCGGCCCACATCTCGGGGGTCAGCTTATGCCATCGGGGAACCCGCCTTGACCATTCTCAGGCGGCAGGGGCGCTCCCGAGCCGCCCCAGGCGGCCGGACCGCCGCCAGGCCCGGAGCCGAGCAGCCCTCCACCCCCTCCACCAGCGACGACTCCACCGCCCCCGGGAGCGCCGGGTGTGCCGCCTGACGCGGGCGCGCCACCGCCCCCAAGGTGAAGCGGAGGACCTTTTCCTTGTCGACCTCAGGCGTGATGAGACTCATCGTTGCCCTCGCCGCGCTCGCCGCCTCGACGCCTGCGTCCGCCGCGCTCGGCGAGCCCGCAGGATTGGTCGCGGCAGACGAGCGGTCGCTCTCGGCTGTCCGGCGCACCTCGACGGCGCACGGCGCGTTCACGGTCGAGCGGCTCGAGTCGAGGGCGAACACCGTCCACGAGTACGTGTCGCCCTCGGGTGTCGTCTTCGCCGTCACCTGGGCGGGCGTGAGCCGACCCGATCTCTCCGTGCTCCTCGGCGCGTACGCCGCCCCGTACCGCCGGGCGCTCGCCCAGAGCGGGCCTGCGCGCGGGCGCAGGGTGCGCCGGGTGGAGACCGGCGGCGCCGTGGTGGAGACCTGGGGGCACATGCGCGCGCTGCGTGGCCGGGCTTACGTCCCGGCGCTCCTTCCGCCCGGGGTGACGCTCGATGAGATCCGGTAGCGTCGCGCTCCTCGCGGTCGTCGCGTGGACCGTCGGCTGCGGCGGCGGCTCCGACCCGACTCCCGCCCCCTTCGTCGCCGCGCCGGGCGACAACGTGCTTCCGCTTTCGGTCAACGGCGTCCACTGCGCCGCGGGCTCGTACCTCAACAAGCCGTGCGTCAGCGTGACCCTCTGCGCGCCGGGCACGTCGAGCTGCCAGACGATCGACGACGTGCTCCTCGACACCGGGAGCTTCGGCCTGCGCGTGTTCAAGCAGGTGGTGACCGTCTCGCTCCAGCAGGTGTCCGCCCCGGACGGCGGCGCGCTCGCCGAGTGCGTCCAGTTCGCGGACGGAACCGCGGACTGGGGCCCGGTGCAGACCGCGGACGTCATCCTCGCGAACGAGCCCGCGGTGCGGGTGCCCATCCAGGTGATCGACGCGACGTTCGGGACGGTGCCGTCGTCGTGCACGGGCGCCGAGACCGGGCCGACCTCGCTGAACGGCATCCTCGGCGTCGGCGTGTTCGCCGAGGACTGCGGCCCGATCTGCGCGGCGGTGGCGGCGAACGGGACCTACTTCTCTTCGAGCGGGAGCACGACGATCGGCGCGGCGGTCCCGACCTCCTCGCAGGTCCAGAACCCCGTCGCCGCGCTTCCCGTCGACAACAACGGCCTGATCGTGGTCCTCCCGGGCGTTCCGGGCGACGGCGCGCCTGCGGTCGAGGGCGCGGTCGTCCTCGGGATCGGCACGCGCTCGAACAACGTCCCGGGTCCGGCCACGGCGGTGGCGCTCGACGGCTCCGGCGATTTCACCACCACGATCGCGGGCGGGTCGCCGATGCACGGGTCCTTCGTGGACACCGGATCGAACGGGCTCTTCTTCTCGCCGCCGTCGAGCGTGCCTGCTTGCACGGACCACCCCGACTGGTTCTGTCCGCCCGCGATCCTGAGCTTCTCTGCGACGAACAGCCCGACACCCGGATTCCCCGGATCGCCCGCCACGGCGTCCTTCCAGATCGCGAACTTCGACGCGCTCGTCGTGCAGCCGAACAACGCGAACAGCGTCTTCGCCCAGATCGGCGGCGGCGCGCTTCCGAACGCCGGGTTCGACTGGGGGCTGCCGTTCTTCCTCGGACGGACCGTTTACCTCGGCCTCGAGGGCCGGCGGTCGAGCCTCGGGGGCGGCCCGCTCCTCGCCTACTGAAGCCCTTCACCAGTGGAAGAAGCCGGGATCCTCCGGCGGCGGGGCCTTCTCCTTCTTGGCGGGCTTGGCGGGCGCCTCGACCTTGGGGCTCGCCGGAGGGGCCGCGGGCGCCGCCTTGCTCGGGGGTGGCCTCGCCGCCAGCAGCTTCTCGAGCTTCGGCAACGCGACCGCCGTCGAGATGTTCAGCAGCTGTAAATTTGTCTGACCCGTGCAGAGGAGCACGAGGTGCGCGCCGGCCATCGGCCTCACGACGATCCGGGAGTCCCCGTATCGCAGGTCGATTATGCCGACCTTCCCGGTGACGGTCTCGAGGCCCGCCGCGCCGTCGACGAGGATCCGCGCGGCGTTCGACAGGTCGGCGTCGTCGAAGAGGGACGGGAAGGTCTTCGCGACCACCGCGCCCTCCAGGTTGCACACCATGCTCCCGACCACGCCCGGAACCGTGTTCACCTGGGTCAGCAAGGATTTCATGGTCAGCTCCGATCTCGTGTTCAGCGCGCCGGCGCCAGGACCTTCCGGACCTCGGCCTCCACGGCGCCCGCCTGGGAGTCGCCGCGGACGAGGATGCTCAGGAAGTGGGTCTTCGTGGCGAAGAGCAACAGGTGGTGGGTCGTGCCGTGGACGGAGGCGGAGAGGATCGAGCCAGCCTGGAACACGGCGCCGAGCTGGTCTCCGAGCATCGACAGGAACGTCGCCTGGCCGGCGAGCACCTCCGCCTGGTAGCTGTCGTCTCCGACCTGCGCGCCGTCCTTCCCGTGCAGGGCGGCGTACGCGATGCCCGGGATGCGGCGGAGCCTCTCGATCACGTCGCTCGACCGGAGCGGTGGTCGCGCCGCTGCGTCGTGCGGGGCGGAATCCGACGCCGCGCCTCCAGGGTTCCGCCCGGCGCGGCGCTCGTCCTTGACGCGGCTCGCCTCGAGCAGCAGGTGCTGCGAGCTTTTCTGGATCGTCGATCGGGTGGTGGCCACGTTCGGCTGCAGCCGCAGCTTCCCGCGCGGCCATTCGAGCATGTCGTAGAACGCCTCTTCGCCGACCCGCTTCCCCTGCTCGGCGTGGATGATCTCGCCGTCGCGGAAGAAGAGGAGGCCGGCGCCCACCGCGCTCTCGACTGCGATGCACCCCGAGAACCGGTTCTGCTGGTTGATCTGGATGACGTCCACCAGGCCGAGGCCGATGATGTCGCCGCCCGCGTCCGGCGGTCGCCTCGGCACCGATTCGTTCGATGAGGCCATCGCAGCACTCCTCCTGCCGGCCCGCGCGCATGAAGCGCGCCTCGCGAGCCATCAAGGCGCGAGAGACGCGATGATCACAGCACGTTCAACGTGCGCACCGCAAATGCGGCCCGCGCTCGACATCGGTGGGTACATCCGCCGAAAAGTGGGACCTGCCGCTGCGGCGTGGCGGCCTCGAGCGATGGAGCATGCGCGCGTCGCGCAGGCGGCCCCGGCCGGAGCGGTCGGGGCCCCGACGCAGACGCGCCGGCAAGGACGCGGTCGGAGCGAGCTACTTCGTCGTGCGCTCCGCCGGCTCCTGGCCGGCGGCGCCGCTCCCCGTCCCTTCCTTCGCCGGGCCCTCCGTGCCGCCGGCCGCCTGTGACTCCGGTCCCATCATGTCGCCCCAGCCGCCCTCGGCCATCGCCTTCACGTACCACTTGCCGTCGCGACGGATGACGAGCGTGTTGTTGCGCATCGTCACGCTCTTGTCTGCCGTCTTCATCGTCGCGACGTCGTTCACCGACGCGAGCGAGTCGCTGAGCAGGAAGATGCTCGGCTTGTGCGTCATCTTCATCTCGGGCATCGGCTTCCCGTAGAACGGCTTCATCCTCTGGATCCACTCCTCGCGGGTCCAGGTCTCGGCCATCCCTTCACCCTTCGAGTTGTCCGTGGCCATCAGGACGGGGAAGTCGACGAGCGCCGCGGCGGCGTCGATGTCGCCCCGCTTCCCCGCCGCCTCCATGGCCTGGAAGAGCGCGGTGATCTCCTTCTTGTCCTTCGCCTCGTTCCGCACCTTCGGTTGCACCCAGCCCGCCATCGGATCCTCGGTCGTGGGCGATGTCGCCTGCTCCTTGGCGAGCGCGAGCGAGGCGGGGACGAGAAACGTCGCGAGCAGCAGTCTCCTCATGGCTTCCTCCTGGTCGGTACGGCGTCGATCGCCGCCGCCGTCGCGGCGACGTCGGGACATGGCGCTGGAGCAGCTCGGCCGCAACCCACGGTGGGGGACCCCTCACCGCCGGAACTGGGATCGGGCCTCGCCGCCGGCCCATTCGCGGAAGGTGGTCGGACGGATCCCGAACCGCTGCGACGTGGCGGCGATGTCCGCGTCGTACCCGACGCGATCGAACCACTCGAGCATGATCGCGAAGTCCTCGCTCGCCTTCCTCACCTCGTCGATGGAAGACCTCACGAACTCGATCCGCCGCCCAAGGACCTGCCCGAGCGTCTCGGCGATCTGGGGCATCGTCAGCGCGTCGCCGGCGATGTCGATGGCCTGCCCGGCGAGCTCCTCGTGACGCTCGAACACCGCGCGCCCGTACTTGCCGATGTCCGCCACCGCGATCATCTGCAGGACCGTCTCGGGCGCGAGCGCGACCATGAGCCGACCCTGGTCGATCCCTTGCTTGAAGGGGGGACCGAGCCAGTTCTCCATGAAGAACACCGGCCTCAAGACCACGTGCGAAGGGAAGCCGAGCGCGCGGACGCGCTCCTCGACCCGCCACTTGTTGTCGAAGTGCGGGATCCCGGTCCTGCGATGCGCCGAGCCGACCGAGGAGTACACGAAGTGACGGACGCCCTTCCGCCGGGCCACCTCCGCGAGCCGCTTCCCTTGCTCCTCCTCGCGCGCGACGCCCGCCTCCCACGTGTTCTGGACGGCGAACACGCCCCACATTCCCTCGACCGCCCGCTCGAGCGAGTCGGGATCGTCGAGGTCGGCGCGGAAGACCTCGGCGCCGCCCGCCGCGAGCGCTCTCGCGGCGGCGGCGTCCGGATGACGTGTCATGGCCCGGACGGCGTGACCCGCGCCGAGCAGCTCGCGCGCGACGGCCCCTCCCTGCTTTCCCGTGGCACCGGTCACGAGGATCCTGTCGGTTCCCTTCTGCACGCCAGCCTCCCTCGGTCTCCGGTCACTTTCCGGGCTGCTGCGGCGGCTCGCTGCCGGACCCGGCGGACCCGGTGCCGGCCTGCGGCGCGCGCGGAGGCTCCCCGCCCGGTGTCGCTCCCTCCGCCCTCGTTCCGCCCGCCTCGGGCGGGATCGGGTCGGGGACGCGGTTCTTGATGGGCGGGATGCTCCGGAGATACGCGAACGTCGCCTTCAGATTGGCGTCGGTCATCTTCGCGTAGTTGAACCATGGCATCGGCGGAAGGGTGGGACGCCCTCGTCCCATGTGACGGCCGGTGCGCATCGTCTCCATGAAGTTCTGCAGCGTCCACTTGCCGAGACCGGTCTCGGGGTCGGGGGTGAGGTTCGCGGTGAAGCTCACGCCCCACGGCCCGGACCACGCGGTGAACGTGCCCGAGACGTTGGTGGTCCACGGTCCGGGCGGGAGCTTGGGGGGAGCGCCGACGTCGGGTTCCTGCGGGTGGCCCGAGAGCAGCCGGGAGGTGTCGTTCTCCGGACCTTTCGGTCCCATCTTCCACGGCGTGTGGCAGTCGTTGCACCCGCCGATCGTGACGAGGTACTCGCCGCGACGGATGACCGCGCTCCCCGCGCCCTGCCTCGGCGCGGCGGAGGTCGTCGCCGCGATCAGGATCACCGCCTGCGCGGCGCCGGCGCCCACCACCCACTTCCACGTTCGCATGGCCTTTCCCCTCCCTTGATCGTGAAGCACTACGGTCTCGAGGTCCTCGGCGCGGTCGTCCGGGGAGCGAGCTCCTGCTCGATCCACTCCCGGACGAGCCCGACCGCCTCCTCGTCCACGACGTGCGTGCCGAGGGGCGGCATCTGGACGTTGGGATCTCTCGACGCCATCCGCATCAGGACCGCGCTCGTCGCCGGTGCCCCCGGATCGACCCAGACGCTCTTCCCTCGCGGCACGCCGGGAATCTGGAACTTGCTCGCGCGCCCGATGGCCCTTGCCCCCGGCTCGTCCGCGGCGGTGCGCGCGTCCAGGCGGTGGCGGAGATCGAGCCCGAGCGAAGCGAGCGGGCCGGCCGAGTCGTGGCAGATGCTGCAGTTCGCGTGCAGGTAGCCCATCGCGGCACGGCCGGCCGGCGTCGAGGCGGCGATGCGCGGGGGTCGCTCGACCAGCTCGCGTGGCAGCCCGCGGACGAGCCGGCGCTCGACCAGCGTGGGCAGCGTCGGCATCCCCGGATCGGGGGGCTCGCGGTGCGGCGCGAGGGGGTCGCGATCCGGCGAGAGCTGCAGCGCGCCGAAGCCGAGGATCTCGGCGCGGCCGCCGCGATGACAGTTGATGCAGTCTGCGACCGAAGGGATCGTGTGCCGCCGCCCCGGCGCGACCTCCTGGGTCGTGAGCACGCCGCCCTCGTCGGCGAGGACCGCGTCGCTCTCGTCCTCGCGCCACGCGTACGCCGCGTACCTCCAGCCCTCGGCCGTCCGCTCGAGGTACCGCGTCTCGACGCGCCGCGACCAGGAGAACTCCTTCCAGAACTTGGTCCCAACGGGGAACTTCCACTCCTCGGGGTCTCTCGCGTCGATGGCCGAGCCCGGCGGCAGGTAGATCCAGCGCCGCTTGCTCGCACCGTCCGACCAGAGCGGATACTGCGGCGAGTACGGGATGTTCCGCGGATCGACGGTCCGGGACGCGAAGTCCGCGTAGAGCCCGGTATCGGCGAGGCGCGCCGGCGGGCGGCGCGCGGGGGAGAGCCGCTGCGCTCCTGCCGCATCACCGACCGTGATCAGCGCGGCCACCGCGGCGACTGCGAGCGCTGCGGAAGCGTACGCCCGCCGACGTCGACCACCTGCGCCCGGCCGTGATCCCACAACCTCACCCCCCGAACGCCTACGCTTCTTTGTGGCGGCCGGGGAGCTGCCGCTCCCATTCGGGGCAATGGCCCATGCACGCCGCAGCCGAGCGAGTGGGCCGTCGCCGCGCGCCGGTTCGACCTCGCGTCCCCGGCGCGAGCGCTCGACGCGCGGGTGCCTCCGCGCGCCGCCGCAGAGCGATCCGGCGAGCCAGCGCCCCGGCAGCCAGGCGTTACGTTACATCCGACGAATGCTTCCGGACCGGACCACGCGCGCGCTCACGGCGCTCCGCGACTTCGTCGAGGCACCGCTCGCGCGGGTCCTGGACGAGCACGCACGCGCCGACGCGTTTCCGGCCGTCCTGGCCCTCGCTCGCGATGTCGCAGCGCGCGTGCCCGCCTACCGCGACCTCCTCTCCGCGCATGGCATCGATCCGGCCGCCGTACACACGCGCGAGGAGTTCGCCCGGCTGCCCGTGCTGACGAAGGAGGGCTACCTGAGGCGGTATCCGCTGGCGGAGCGCTGTCGCGAAGGGGATCTCTCGACGTGCGACTTCGTCGGCGGTCTCGTCGGGATCGACGGGAGAGCCGACGTTCTGGCCCCGGTTCATCTCGGACGAGCTCGCGGTCGCGAGCCGGTTCGAGCACGTCTTCCACGACAGCTTCGAGGCCGACCTGCGCCGGACGCTCGCCGTCGTCTGCTTCCCGCTCGGGACGTGGGTGGGCGGGCATGTTCACCGCGAGCTGCCTGCGGCACCTCGCGGCGAAGGGCTACCCGCTCACCACCGTCACGCCCGGCAACCAGAAGCCGGAGATCTTCCGCGTCGTCCGCGCGCTCGCGCCCATGTTCGAGCAGACGGTGCTGCTCGGCTACCCGCCGTTCCTGAAGGACGTGGTCGACACGGGCCTCGCGGAGGGGGTGCGCTGGGGCGAGCTCCGCGTGAGGCTCGTCCTCGCCGGCGAGGTGTTCAGCGAGGAGTGGCGGGCGCTCATGGCGGAGCGAGCGGGCCTCTCGCGCCCGCTCCACGACTCGGCCTCGCTCTACGGAACCGCAGACGCGGGCGTGCTCGGGAACGAGACGCCGCTCTCGGTGTGCATCCGCCGCTTCCTCGCCGAGCGGCCCGACGCGGCGCGTGCCCTGTTCGGCCAGGCGCGGCTCCCCACGCTCGTGCAGTACGATCCGTGCGGCGCGCTGGTTCGAGGAGCACGACGGGATGCTGATGTTCTCCGCGGATGGCGGCGTCCCGCTCGTGCGCTACGACGTCGGGGACTCGGGCGGCATCGTCCCGTACGCGACGATGATCGCGCGGCTCCGGGACCTCGGGCTCGACGCCGAGGCGGAGGTCGCGGCGCCACGGCGAGCGCGGGGTGCGGGCGCTGCCGTTCGTGTACGTGTTCGGCCGCTCGCACTTCGCGGTGTCGTACTACGGCGCGAACGTGTTCCCGGAGACGGTGAGCATCGCGCTCGAGCAGCCCGAGACGCGCGGACTGGGTGACGGGGAAGTTCGTGCTCGAGGTGAAGGAGGGCGACGATCGCAACCCGCACCTGTTCGTCGCGGTCGAGAGCGCTCCGGGGGCGGAGGCGAACGACGCCCGGGTCGACGCGCTCGCCGACGCCATCGTGCAGGTGCTCCGCAGGCTGAACAGCGAGTTCGCGAACTACGTGCCGCCCGAGCGGCAGCGCCCGCGCGTGACGCTCTGGCCTGCGGGGCACCCCGAGTACTTTCCGCCAGGGGTGAAGCATCGGTACGCGCGCAAGTGACGCCGCACCGCGGCCCGTTCGCGGCCGGTGACTTCACGCACGGTCATCCGGCGCCGGGTTGAGGACGTGGTGACGCTCACGAGGCGGCGGAGATCACCGATGATTCCTCCGGGACCGCGAACGCCGGCCGACGGGTCCGGATGAAGCGCGTGCTCATCGCGATGAGGACGCCGGCGAAGATGAAGCGGAGGATGCGCTCGTTGAGCGCCACCGCCACGCTTGCGCCGAGATAGGCGCCGACCAGAATGCCGGGAATGAGCCCCGGCAGCAGGTGCTTGGCGACGTTTCCGAGCCGCCAGTGCGTTCGTGCGCCGACCACGCCCGTCGGTACCATGGCGAGGAGCGAGCTCCCCTGGGCGACGTACTGCCCGAGCCCGGCGACGAGCACCATGGTCGGGACCATGAGGGATCCGCCGCCGATGCCGAACATGCCCGACAGGAAACCGGTGCCCGCGCCCGCCGCGGCGAGCACCACCAGCCTGAGCCATCCCGTGAGAGGCTCCGACAAGCCGGGCAACTGGTGCTTGAGCAGGAGGAGCACCGAGACGAGCACGAGAAACGCACCGAAGGAGCGCTTGAGCTTCCACTCCGGCAGGACATGGGCGAATCGGGCGCCGAGGCGGGCCGTGATCATCGCCGGAACGACGAGGGACATTGCGGCAGGGGCGTCGATGGCTCCCTTGACAGCGTAGGTGGTCGCCCCGACGACGCCGGTGAACACGACAGCCACCAGGCTCGTGCCATGCGCCTGGTGCTGGTCGACCTTGCTCATGGCCACCAGGGTCGTGATCATGATCACGCCGCCGCCCATCCCAACCATGGCCCCGAAGGTCCCGGCGGCGAGACCGACGAGGGCCATCGTCGCGACCTCCGATCGCCACGCAGCGCGCGGAACCTCGCGTGCGACGGTCGCGGGGGGGGCGGTCGCGAGAGGTTCGGCCCTGGTCATCGGTTGCGCGCTCGTGCGGCCGAGCTCGGGGCGTCGGGCCGCCGGCGGCTCTTCCCGCTCGTCGAGCGGTAACCATTCACCCTCTTCTGAACCCTCAGCGGGAGGGGGCGAACGCGTGAACGTGGGGACCGTACGGAGGGGCGGGCTCACCTGGCGCGCCCGTCGGTGGCGCTCGGGCCAACCCCGGCGTACTTGACGGGCTCTGCCGCCGGACCGTCCACCTGGGCCGTGCGGAGAGGGACGAGGTGGCCGTTCTTGCCGGATGCCGCGCCCTTGCCTGCCATCGCCCTGCGCACCGGGAACTCGCCTCGGTCCACCTTGAAGAACCCGACGGCGACCTCGAGCTGCTCGGCCTGCGCCGAGAGCTCCTCTGCCGTCGAGGACACCTCCTCGGCGGCCCCGGCGTTCTGCTGGATCACGTTGTTCAGCTGCAGGATCGCGGCGTTCAGCTGGTTCGCTCCCGAAGCCTGCTCCCTGGAGGCGGCGCTGATCTCCCGGACCAGCTCGGCCGTCTTCCCGATGTCGGGAACGAGCTTGGCCAGCATCCGGCCGGCCTTCTCCGCGACCGCGATGCTGGACGACGACAGCTTGCCGATCTCGCCGGCGGCCTTCTGGCTGCGCTCCGCGAGCTTCCGGACCTCCGACGCCACGACCGCAAAGCCCATCCCTTGCGCGCCCGCCCGGGCAGCCTCGATCGCCGCGTTCAGAGCCAGCAGGTTCGTCTGATGGGCGATCTCCTCGATGATCGCGATCTCGGAGGCGATGTTCCTCATCGCGCCCACGGTCTCGGAAACGGCGTGGCCGCTCTCCGCGGCGTCGGCTGCGGACTTCTCCGCGATCTTCTCCGTCTGCAGGGCGTTGTCGGCGTTCTGGCTGATCGTCGCGCTCATCTCCGCGATGGAGGACGAAGCCTCTTCGGCGGAGACCGCCTGTTCCGAGGCCCCCTGCGACATCTGCTCTGCACCGGAGGACAGCTGCTGGCTGCCGGACGCAACATTGGTCGACGCGCTCTTCACCTCCGCGACCACGGACTTGAGCTTGCTCACCATGTTCCTCATGGCGCCACGCAGTCGGCCGATCTCATCCTTGGATGAGCTCTCGATGTCGACGGTCAGATCTCCTTCAGCAATCCTATCCGCCACCTGAACCGCCTCGATCAACGAGGAGGTGACGATGCCGCTCACGAACACGCTTGCCGCAGCGGACAGGACGACTGCACTTGCCAGAACCAGGAGGAGGACCGTCATGACGGCACCGAAGCTCGCCAGCGACGCCTCGTGCTCTTGCTTACTCAATCTGTTCTCGATCTCCTCCAACTCATTCAAAGTCCCATTCAACGCCTGGAACTTCTCGTCCGCGGTGCTCATGTACATCGTCGCGGTGATCAGGTCTCCCGCTGCCAGGTCCACGATCGCAAGAGCCTTCTCCTGATATTCCTTCGTTTGGACGAGCAACGTCCGATAGCGTCCCCGTTCTTCGTCCGTGAGCGCTTGTGAATCCAGGCTGCGAGTGATTCGTTCCACCGCCCTGGCGAGGCTGTCCAGCTGGTCCTTGCCCAGCTTATCTATCTTCGCTTGATCGTATCGTGCGGCCGCCCACTCGAGCAGCCTGTAAAGGCTCGCATGAACGTAGGTAAGCTCGTTCTCGGTCGCGGAGGCCGCCTGGTGACTCTGGAACCTCTTGATGATGCTGCCGACCGCCGCCCTCTGCTGGGTCAGGCCGTGATAGGCCTCCAATCCGAGAGCAAGCAGACACACGATGGCGACTGCGGGGGCAAGCATCACCTTCTTCGACATTCTCATGTCGAGGATGATTCTCTTCATGGCGGTGATCCTCTCGCTGGGGTCCGGGCCGTTCTGGGCGGCGCGAGCGGCTACTTGTAGATTCCGCAGCACACGAGAATGTCCCCGAACTTCTCGGTATACATGGACTTACTTTGAATTTGCTTCGTCGTCGGATTGATATACTTGTAGTCCACCCAGAACTGGTTCTGCGTCTTCGCGAGCTCGTTCCGCTCCTTCACGAAGGGCTTGCCGTCCGGATCCTTGAGGTCGATCATGTTCTTGCCGACCATCTTGTTGTTGAACCCATGCGCCAGACAGGTGCCGTTCAGGTCGTACACCGTCACGTAGAGGTCCCGGTCGACGAATTGTCCCTTCAGGTTGCTGAACTCGGCAAACGCCCTGTCCCTGCCGTTGGCCTTGATGTAGGCAATCGCCTTCTGCACCATCGCGACGGCCTCGGTCGCCGTTCCCGGCTTCTCTGCGGCAAGCGCCACGCCGGGACCCGTCAGGAAGAAGCACGCCGCGAGAAGTCCGCTCAAGAGCTTGGTCATAACCGATCCTCCGAATGGGTGAGAATGCTCCGTGAGGCAGCGACTCGGGGATGCATGCTCAGGGCCGGTCGTCGACCTCCGCGGCCCGACTCCCGAGAATTGCCGTGATCCAGCAGACATGGGAGTGATGCTCTCATGCGTTTGACCACGAGTCATGGCCCCGACGGGGCGGGTCGGGCGGGGTGACCGGCAATGGTCGTACCCGTCGTAAATTCGAAGTCGCGGTGGCGACGGAGGGGAGCCGGCGCCGACCGGTCCCCCTCGTTCCCACCGTCATGGGTGAGACGAGTTGTCGACATTCCGCAGGCTTGAGCGCGCCGAGCGGACGGCGCCGGGGCGAGGGTCCGTGGTTCGGCCAATCGTGAACCTCGGAAGTGGCGCACCGTGAGTACAATATCACCCGGGGTATGCCTTGACGTCGCGTGATATCGTCGTGGTCGCCGCGCGGAGCGCCCGGCAGACGCGATCGCCACCCGCGAGGCGCCGTCCGCCAGTTCGCCCTCGAGCGTCGCGGACCGCGAACGGTCCTCACCGGGAAGGCTCCACGGTGGGCTTCCGCGGGCGGTCCACGTGAAGCCCGCACTCCGTCTTCTCCCGCCCGCGCCAGCGGCCGGCGCGCGGATCCTCGCCAGGCCGGACCGGGGTCGTGCACGGCGCGCAGCCGATGCTGGCGTATCCCTGCCCGTGGAGCAGGTTCGTCGGCACGTCGAAGCGGCGCAGGTGTTCCCAGACCTGCTGGCTCGTCCAGGCGACGAGAGGGTTCACCTTCACGAGGCCGAAGCGGGCGTCCCACTCGACGACCTTCGCGGTCGCGCGCTCCGGGGTCTGATCGCGACGGATGCCGGTGATCCACGCGCCGAGCTCTGCGAGCGCCGCGCTCAACGGGGCGACCTTGCGCGCGGCGCAGCACGCGTCGGGATCGCGCTCCCAGGGCGGGGGCAGCCCCGCCTCGACGGCGACGAGATCGGCGCTCATGCCCCGGATGCGGATGCGATAGCGCTCCTCGAGGCGCGCCCAGAGGGCGTACGTCTCGGCGAAGAGGAAGCCCGTGTCGAGGGTGAAGATGTCGATCGGGAGACCGGCGCGGGCGACGACTTCGATGAGGACGCAGTCCTCCGCCCCGAAGCTGGTCGCGAGGGCGATCTGGCGTGGAAACCGGGGCGCGATGGCCGAGAGGATCTCGTCCGGCGGCTTGCCCTCGAGCTGCTGCTGCAGGGCGGGGAGCTCTTCACGAAAGGGCGTCATCGGATCATCCCGGCGCCGACGGTGTCGTTGGTCGCCTCGTCCACGACGATGAAGGCGCCGGTGGAGCGGTTCTCGGCGTAGGGATCGGCGAAGATCGGCTGAGCGAGCCGCAGCGACACGCGGCCGATGTCGTTCATCGCGAGCCCGGTCGCCGGCTTCCAGTCGAGCTCTGCGAGGTCCACGCGCTGGGCGATCTCGGCGATCTGGGCCTTCGTCTCGCGGGTGGTGTGGCGGACGAGGTACCGGCGGGCGGGCGAGAGCGGCGCCTCCGAGAGCCAGCACAGCGTCGCGTCGATCCTCTTCAGCAGCGGTGGCGCCTCGGAGCGGCGGACGATCATGTCGCCGCGCGACACGTCGAGGTCGTGCTCGAGGAGGAGCGTCACGGACTGCTCGCTCATGGCCGTCCGGAGCGAGGCGTCGCCGAGCCGGATCTCGCGGACGCGCGTCGTGCGCCCCGAGGGGAGGATCTGCACCTCGTCCCCCACCGACACCTCGCCCGACTCGACCTGGCCCATGTAGCCGCGGAAGTCGCGGTGGTCGGTGGTCTGCGGGCGGCACACCCACTGGACCGGGAAGCGGAGCTTCTCGGCGGGTCCGGAGTGGGCGGACGGCGCGGTCTCCAGGATCTCGAGCAGCGTCGGGCCGCGGTACCAGCGGAGGTTCGCTCCGCGCTCCACGACGCCGTCGCCCTGCAGCGCGGAAATCGGGATGAAGCGGACGTCCGCGATCCCGAGCTTCTCCGCGAAGGAGAGATAGTCCGCGCGGATCTCGTCGAAGCGCTGCTGCGACCACCCGACGAGGTCCATCTTGTTCACCGCGACGACGAGGTACGGGATCCCGACGAGGTAGGCGAGGTACGAGTGGCGCCGAGTCTGCGTGAGCACGCCGTGGCGGGCGTCCACGAGGATCACGGCGAGATTCGCGGTCGATGCCGCCGTGACCATGTTCCGGGTGTACTGCTCGTGCCCGGGCGCGTCCGCGATGATGTACTTGCGGGTGCCAGTCGCGAAGTAGCGGTATGCGACGTCGATGGTGATCCCCTGCTCGCGCTCGGCCTGCAGGCCGTCGGTGAAGAGCGACAGGTCGATGACGGCGAGGCCGCGCCGCTTCGAGGTCCGCTCGATCGCGTGCAGCGCATCGGCCAGGATGGACTTCGTGTCGAGGAGGAGCCGCCCGATGAGCGTGCTCTTCCCGTCGTCGACGCTGCCGCACGTGAGGAAGCGGAGGAGGCCGTCCTCCGCGGCGGGCGCGTCGGGTGGGAGGTCCTCGGCGGCGAGCACCTGGCGGGCCATCAGAAGTACCCCTCCTTCTTCCGCTGCTCCATCGAGGCGTCGGAGGTCTGGTCGTCGAGCCGCGTCGCGCCGCGCTCGGTGATGGTGGTCGCGGCGGTCTCCGCCACGATCTCGTCGAGCGTGCGGGCCGTGGACTCGACCGGCGCGGTGCAGGTGATGTCGCCGACCGTCCGGAAGCGGACCGAGACCTCCTCGACGACCTCGCCTGGGCGGGGCGGCGTGAAGGGGGTCACCGGGACGAGCGCGCCCCCGCGCCGGACCACCGCGCGGCGGTGCGCGAAGTAGATGGAGGGCAGCGCCAGCCGCTCGCGCGCGATGTACTGCCAGACGTCGAGCTCGGTCCAGTTCGAGATGGGAAACGCGCGGATGTTCTCGCCCTTGTGGATCCGGGCGTTGAACAGGTTCCACAGCTCCGGGCGCTGGTTCTTCGGATCCCACTGGCCGAACTCGTCGCGGAACGAGAAGATCCGCTCCTTCGCGCGCGCCTTCTCCTCGTCGCGGCGCGCCCCGCCGATGCAGGCGTCGAGCTCGAGCTCGGCGATCGCGTCGAGGAGCGTCACCGACTGGTGCTTGTTCCTCGACTCGAGCGGGTGGCGCAGCACCACCTTGCCGGCGCGGATCGAGTCCTCGACGGAGCGGACCACGAGCCGCTCGCCCAGCTCGGCGGCCCGCCGGTCGCGGAACGCGATCACCTCGGCGTAGTTGTGCCCGGTGTCGATGTGGAGCAGGGGGAACGGGAAGCGGCCGGGGCGGAAGGCCTTCTCCGCGAGGCGGAGGAGGCAGACCGAGTCCTTCCCGCCGGAGAAGAGCAGGGCGGGGCGGGCGCACTGGCCCGCCACCTCGCGAAGGACGTGGATCGCCTCCGCCTCGAGCCAGTCCAGGTGCGCGCCTGGAGGGCGGCGGCGCGCCGCAGCGAGCGCGATCGGGAACCCGTTCGCCGGGTGAGTCTGCCCCATGACGCTCATGTCTCCGCGCGCGTGGGGACGCTCGGAGGCGCATCCGGCGCGAACGGCGCCAGGCGTTCATCCGCCTCTGCGATCAGTCGATCGCGCCGCGCCTGCGCCGGATCGTGCCGGCGGTCGAGGCGCAGATCCTCGCCTTCCTTCGCCGCAGACAGCACGTACCCGACCGGATTGTAGCGTCGCGCCGGAGCCGCCTCTCTCGCGAGGGTCAACCTTCCGGCGGCGAGGCGCGCGGCGAGCGCGAGCGTTCGCGAGAAGTCCTCCTCGACGGACGCGGCGTTCGTGACCTGACCCTCGTGCAGGTACGCGATCATCGGCTTCGCCATCACGGTGTGGTGGCGGATGAAGGAGGTCATCATGCGAATGGGCAGCGACCGATAGTCACCCGGCTCCTCGAGGACCAGCGGGGCGACCATGACGTCGCTCCAGATGTAGTCGGAGCGCCGGAGGTAGCGCGTGCGCTCGATGAACGTCTGGTACGTCGAACGGACCGCCGGCTGGTCGAGCGACGTCGCGACGGGGATGATCAGGTCGGGGTGCAGGAGGCTCGCGTGGAGATCCGGCATGTGGTCCGCGAGGGTGGTGATCACGCAGCGGTACTCCTCGTCGAATCCGACGCGCGTGGGACAGATGTCGCACGCGATGCAGCGTTGGACGAGTCGCCCGCTGACGTCGACCACCGTGGGAGCCAGGGATCGCCCGAAGCGGGTCACCAGGCGATCGGCGAACGAGGCGGCGGCGCCGCGCGCGTCGTCCAGCAGGAGAAAGAGCGTCCGGGGCGCATCGACGCTCCTGTCTGCAGCTGCGAAGTACCTCAACGCGCGGGCCATGTGCCGCCCCGTCCCCATCGACGTGTCCAGACCGTAGGTGTCCTTCCACATCGTCCCCACGTCGCCTGCGTGCCCGGTCCCCCCGTACTGCGCGGTCGTCTCGCTGTCGTTGCCGACCGTCAGGAGGCCCAGGTTGACCATGTCGAGCATCTGGTAGATGAGCGTGGTCTCCTGACCGCCGTTGCGCTTTGCGCCGACGGCGATGCCGCCGTAGATGCGCCCGCGGAGCGCCTTCCTGAGATCCGCGTCGCTGGCGATGAACGCGATGAGGCTCTCGGCGAGGCTCCCCCGGTCGCCGAAGTAGACCGGACCGGAGATCAGCAGGCCGTCGGCTTCCAGCAGCTTGGCGCGCAATCCCTCGGTGTTGCGCTGCCGGCCGTCGGCGGTGAAGTGCTCGCTGAGGGACAGATGATCGATGCTGGCGCCTTCCCGGTGCGCCGCCCACAGCGCCGCCGCGAGGGCCGTCTCGGTGTTGCTCAGGCCGGCGTCCTGTCCCTCCTTCCTCAGGTTGCGATAGATCTCGGTGAAGTCCTTGCCCTCGCGCCTGCCCGCGTCGAGGAACTGCTCGACGATGACCTGCGACTGTCGCGAGAGGTAGGCGATCAGCGCTTCCTTCGTCTCGATCGCGCGAAGATCATCGACGAGGGCGCGGTTTCCGGCGCCGCACCGCGCGTTCCGCAAGCTGCCTGCGATTCCGAGGATCTTGTATGGTCTCATTCTTGCTCGCCTTTTATTGGATTGAGGAGTCCAACGCTGTGCGTGAAACCATGCTGATCGTGAAGTTCTGCGGACAGTGAAAACCCTAGCACATCTCCCTACGGGTCAAAGCGCCCTCCCCGAAATTGCCTCGTCAGGGCCGGGTCACGACGAGTGAAGACACTTTTGGCAACCCGTACGAGAGGTGCGTCCATACCCGGGGCGGAAATGACCCTCGGTGCGAACGGACGCGCCTCAGCCCGCGATCGCGACCCTCTGCCCTTGGACGAACACGACGGTGCGCTTGCCGGCCAGGATCTGAGTGTCCACCACGCACCCGCGCGCCGTTTCCCGCGGAACATGCGTCCCGGTTCGCCAGCGGCGCGTGTGCCCGCCCGCCTTCCGGCGAGTCCCGGAGGCGCTCCCGCGCCATCGCGCTCACCGCGGGGTGAACGATCGCTTCACTCGTGACACGTACGCACCGTGGATACGCACCTGGGGCGAACATGACCCGCGGTGAGGATCCCGGCGCCGGGCGGACCGCCGGCGGCCAGAGTGCATCCCGTAACCCCGCGCCGTCGCGAGGCGCACGAATCCGGCGCAGTTCGCGTCGCTGTCGGACGTGCACTGGCACCGCTCGGGCGAGGTGGTGCTCATGACGCTCCTCGGGGGGATGGGGACGGTGATCGGCCCGTCCGTCGGCGCGCTCGTGGCGGTGACGCTCGAGAACGAGCTGGCCGACGTCGGGTCCTGGGTGACGGTCATCACCGGCGCGGTGTTCGTCGTGTGCGTGCTCGCGTTCCGGCGCGGCATCGTCGGCGAGATCCAGGCGGTGATCCGGCGCTCGTTCCTGGGGGTCCGGCGATGACAAGACCGCTCGAGGGGCGCGTCGCGCTGGTCACCGGCGGCGCGAGCGGGAGGCCCCCGCCGTGGATTCTCCGGCGCGTCCCGTGCTATCGCTCTGCCCGGAAAAGGACCATGACCTTCGACGTCGTCGGCCCGGAGCGCCTCGGCCCCGGCAGCCGCCATCCCCTCCCGGACACGCGCCGCGCGCCGCCAGCCGAGATCGAGCGGCAGGCGGCGCTCGTGGCGCGGAGCCCGATCGTCGCCGCGCTCCTGGACGCGGTGGACGCGGCGCTGCTCATCCTGAACGCGCAGCGACAGGTGGTGGCGTGGAACGGGTCGGGGCCGAATCGGCGGCCGCCCTTCGGGCTCCGGGCGGGAGAGGTCCTCGGCTGCGAGAACGCGCGCGAAGCTGGCGACTGTGGGGCCTCGGAGGCGTGCGCATCGTGCGGCGCGCTCGGAGCGATTCTCGGGTGCGATCCGCGCGGTGGCCCGCTCGACGCCGGGTGCGTCATCCCCGTCGCGGGCGGCGCCGCGCGCGAGCTCGACGTCCGCGCCATCCCGGTGCGGCTCGGGGACGAGCGGTTCACCGTCGTCGCGGTGCGCGACGTCTCGGTCGAGAAGCGCCGCGAGGCGCTCGAGCAGATCTTCTTCCATGACGCCCTCAACACCACCTCCGGCATCCGCGGCTGGGCCTGGCATCTCCGCCGTGACGGTGCCGACGCGCGGAAGGCGGGCGAGCGGATCGAGCTCCTCTCGCGCCAGCTCGAGCGCGAGATCCGGGATCACCAGGCGCTCGTGCTGGCCGAGCAGGGCACCCTCGTCCCGATGCCGGCGGTGGTGCGCGCCTGCGAGCTCGTCGACGACGTCGTCGCGATGTTCTCGCAGCACGCCGCGGCCCGGGATCGCACGCTCGAGATCTCTCCCGGCGAACCCGACGTCGCGGTCGAGACCGACCGGGCGCTCCTCGCCCGCGTGCTGGTGAACATGGTCCGGAACGCGCTCGAGGCGACCCCGCCCGGCGGGACCGTGCGGCTGAGCTGGACCGCGGAAGCCGGAGAGGACCGCGCCGTCCGCTTCTGCGTCCACAACGACGGGGAGATCCCAGCCCACGTCCAGGAGCGGATCTTCGAGCGGTCGTTCAGCACGAAGGGGCGAGGACGCGGCCTCGGCACCTACGGGATGAAGCTCATCGGTGAGCGGACCCTCGGCGGGAGCGTGTCCTTCGGGTCGACCCGGGAACGAGGGACGCTGTTCTCGATCCGGGTGCCCGCCCGCCTCTCCGGTCCTGCGTCGCCTGGCGACCCGGACCCCTGATCTCGCGCGTCCGCGCCGACGGCGAACGGTGGTTCAGGGGACGCTGCGCTCGCCGGCCCGATCCTCCGGCGCGCGCGGGGGCCTCCTGTGACCCAGCCGTCGCGCGGGGACCCCAGCCCAGACCTCTCCGGGGCCGACCCTCGTCCCCTTCGAGAGCACGGACCCCGCCGCGACGATCGCACCGTCGCCGATCACGCACCCGGGGAACACCACGGCCATGAGCCCGATCGTCACGCGGCTCCCGATCCGGACCGGCGCGGTCACGAGCCGGCCCCGCTCCGCCGAGTGGCAGATGAGGGTGACGTCGCCGCCGATCACGGTGTCGTCGCCGATCTCGATGAGGTTCTGGTCCGCCATGACGGCGGTGTTGATCTGCACCCGCCGGCCGATGCGTGCCCCCATGAGCCGGTGGTAAAGCGGCAGGAGCGGCGTCACCCGGATCCAGTTCACGAAGGTGAACCGGAACAACAGCGTGAGCGCGTTGTAGCTCGCCCACCGCCACGCGCCCACCGAGAGGTACGGGAAGCGGCCGACCGGCGTGCCGCGCGCGAAGGTGATCCAGCGCGCGATCGGGAGGAGCACGATCAGGGAGAGCCCGAAGGCGAAGTAGCCGGCCGCCGCCGCGGCGCCCAGGCCGACGGCGCGGACCGCCCCGGCGGGCGGGAGCCGGGCCGCCGCCCACTCGAAGAGCGCGACCGCCGGTGCGAGCGCCACGCCGCAGATCGCGATCACCTCCGCGAACAGGAGGAAGGTGAGGGCTGTCTGGAGGGGGGAGAGGAGCTTCGCCTTCCAGCCGGGGTCGGACATGGGTTTCTCCTCGCCGGCGCGCGCCGGCCGCCCCATCTTCGCGCAACCCGCGACCGGACGTCCCGATCGCCTCCTTCGTCCCTCAGGCGCCGGCGCGGGCGCGGTAGTCGTACCGGTATCGGAGGTGCCGGCCCGGACGCACGTCGTTCAGGATCGCGCCGTCCACGCGCGCCCCGCCCTGGCGCAGGCGTTTCACCGTGAGCGCGATCACCTCGACGGGGTGCTCGCCCGCGCGCAGCACGAGCAGGCTCACGCCTGCGTGGCGTGCGACCAGCGCGGGATCGGTCACCGCCAGGATCGCCGCGGTGTCGACGAGCACCACGTCGTAGCTCTTCCCGGCGTCCTCGAACAGCTCCGGGAAGCGCGGGCTCTCGAGGAGGGTGGTCGGGTCCTCCGGCAGATCGCCCGCGGGCTGCACGTCGAGGCCATCCGTCCCGCTCGGGCGGACTGCGCTGTCGAAGGTCGCGGAGCCAGCGAGCACGTCGGCGAGGCCGGGCGTTCGCTCCAGCCCGAAGTCGCGGTGGAGGCGACCCCGGCGCAGGTCGCCGTCGACGAGCAGGACCTTCCGCCGCGACGACGCGAGGAGCAGCGCCAGGTTCAGGCACACGAACGACTTTCCCACGCCGGCGCGGGACCGCCGAAGGCGACGACATTGCTCTTTGCGCCGGGAAGCGCCACCGCCAGGTTGGTGCGCAGCGTCCGAAGGTCCTCGACCGCGACGTCGCCCGGGTTCACGGCGTGGAGCGCCGCCGCGCGCGCGCCGGTGAGGCGGCGCCGGATCGCCCGGGCCAGCGAGGCCTCGGTGGAGCTGTGCGCGACGGTGCCGAGCACCGGCAGCCCGCTCGCGACCTCCACCTGGACGGGATCGCCGGGGGCGCCCATGCGGCTCCGGATCAGCGCGCCGGCGGCGCCCGTCGCGAGCCCGATCAGCCCCCCGAGCGCGAGGATGGGCGGCGCCCGCGGCGCGACCGGCGCCTCCGGCGCGGCCGGCACGTCGACGAGGCTTGCGTGTTCTCCGTCGGGGAAAGCTAGGCAGGCGCGGGCACGACGGCCGGCTCCGCGGCCACATCCGCCTCCCGGCCGGGCGCCTCCGCCACGCGCGGGCGCGGCTCGGCGACCGCGGCGGGGCGCGACACCGGGACGGGGACGGCGGCGGTGCCGGGGCGCAGCTGGTAGGTCGGGACGAGCGTACGGAGCGCGCCGAGGATCGCGCCCGGGTCGCCGGCGTCGGAGAGGCGGCGAAGCTCGGCGAGCCTCAGCTCGAGGTCCGGCGGTGGGGCGGGGCTCCGCGCGATCCGGATCCGATCGCGCACGGCGTGCGATTGCTCCTCCTCGTCGGTGAGCAGCTCCTCGGCGAGCTTCTCGCCGGGGCGGAGCCCGGTGTAGGCGATCCGGACGTCCGTCTCCGGCCACGCGCCCGGAGAGGGCGATCATCAGGCGAGCCAGCTCGTCGATCCGGATCGGCTCCCCCATGTCGAGGACGCACAGCTCGCCGTAGTCACCGAGCCCGGACACGAGCACGAGCCCCACCGCCTCGGGGATGGTCATGAAGTAGCGGGTGCAGTCCGGGTGGGTGACGGTCACCGGCCCGCCGCGAGCGATCTGCTCCTTGAAGAGCGGCACCACGCTGCCGGCCGACCCGAGCACGTTGCCGAACCGGACCGCCATCATCTTCGTGCGGGAGGTGCGGGCGAGGTCGCGCACGACCAGCTCCGCGATGCGCTTCGTCGCCCCCATCACCGACGACGGGTTCACCGCCTTGTCGGTCGAGATGAGGACGAAGCGCTTCGCGCCGCACGCGTCGGCCATGCGCGCCACGTGGAGCGTCCCGAAGACGTTGTTCTTCACCGCCTCCTCGGGCGCGTCCTCCATCAGCGGGACGTGCTTGTGGGCGGCGGCGTGAAACACGTACTCGGGGCGGTAGCGCTCGCCCAGCCGCGCCATCCGGGCCGGCTCCCGGACGTCCGCCACCTCCGCGCGCACGTCGACCTGAGGCTGCTCCTCGGCGAGGCGCCGCGCGCGCAGGTAGAGCTCGTTCTCGTTCATGTCCACCATCACCAGCTGCTGGACGCCGTAGTGGACGAGCTGCCGGCAGATCTCGCCGCCGATGGACCCGCCCGCGCCGGTGACCATCGCGCGCCGGCCCGCCACGAGGCGGCGCAGCTCGCCGCGGTCGAACTCGACCGGAGGCCGCGGCAGGAGGTCCTCCGGCGCGACGTCGTCGAGCATCGCCGCCGAGACCGGGTCCGCCAGCGACGAGCACGCGGGCAGGATCTTGAACTGCACGCGGCAGCTCGCGCATACGGCGATGATCTTTCGCAGGCTCGCGGCCGCCGGGCGCGGGATGGCGAGCAGCACCATCCGGATGCGGTGACGGCCGATGAGCTGCGCGAGGTCCTGCACGAGCCCGAGGATGGGCTTCCCGTCGAGGCGGCGGCCGATCTCCGACGGATCCGTCCCGACGAACCCGACGATGTCGTACGCGCTCTGCGGGCTGCGCACGATGTCACGCGCGAGCAGCTCCGCGGCGAAGTTCACGCCGACGACGAGCGTCGGGGCGGCGCCCGATCGGCGCCGCCGGACCTCGCCGACCCAGCGGAGCGCGACGCGGGGCCCGAAGCGCAGCGCCGCGAACGCGCTCGAGGAGAGGAAGAACTCGAGGGCGTAGACGGTCCGCGGCAGACCGGGAGGTACGACCCACGGCGCGATCACGACGAACACCGCGGAGCCCGCGACCGCCGCGGAGGCGATGCGAACGGCGTCGGGGAGCCCCGACAGCCGGAACGACCAGCAGTGCAGGCGCGCCACGACGTGGGTCGCGAGCCGGATGATCACGAGGAGCACCGCAGCGCGGGTCAGGATCGACGCGTACGGCTCCGGGATGCGCGCGTCGAAGCGGAGGACCATCGCCGCCCGCAGCGCCAGCGCGGCGAACACCCCGTCCGCCGCCAGGATCAACGCGTACCGCCCCAACCGCTTCCGCAAAGGATCTGCGAAGACCCGCGGCATCCGCCCCCCCCACCCCTGCAACACCCGCCCGCCCCAACGCTATGGCTCCGGGGCCGCCTCCGCCGGTCGCCCACCCATCGTTCTTGCCGGGGGGACCTGCGCTCGCCCGGGCGAGGCCCCCTTCACGGTTCGTGACCGATGCGCCAAGCTGCGGATCACGTCGATCACCCGGTCCTGGTCCCCCGCCTCGAGGCTGCTCGAGGAGGGCAGGCACACCCCGCGCGTGTACAGGTCGGCCGCGACGTGCCCGCCCCGGACCTCACAGCCCGCGTAGAGGGGCTGCAGGTGCATCGGTTTCCACACGGGGCGGGCCTCGACCTCCGCCGCGGCGAGCGAAGCGATCAGCTCGTCGCGCGTCGCACCGAGCGCGTCGGCATCGACGAGGAAGCAGGACAGCCAGCGTGTGGACACGCCGTAGGGCGCCTCCGGCATCGGCGCGAGGCCGGGCACGTCGGCGAGGCCCGCGCGGTACCGCTCGAACACGGCGCGGCGCTGCCGCACCCGCTCGTCGAGGATCTCGAGCTGGCCGAGGCCGATCCCGGCGAGCACGTTCGAGAGGCGGTAGTTGTAGCCGAGCTCGACGTGGTGGTACTCGGGCCGCGCTTCGCGCGCCTGGGTCGCCCAGTGGCGCGCCTTCGCGACTCGGTCGGCGCGGGCCACGAGCATCCCGCCGCCGCTGCAGGTGATGATCTTGTTGCCGTTGAAGGAGAACGCGCCCACGTCCCCGAAGCCGCCGGCGGGGCGGCCGCGGTAGCTGGCGCCGAGCGCCTCCGCGGCGTCCTCCAGCACGGGAATGCCGTGGCGGGCGCACGCGGCGAGGATCGGGGCCATGTCGGCGCACTGCCCGTACAGGTGGACCACCACCACCGCGCGGGGCCGCCGGCCCCGGCGCGCCCGATCGTCCAGCGCTTCCGCGAGGAGCGCGGGGCTCATCATCCAGGTGTCGGGATCGCTGTCCACGAACGTCGGCGTCGCGCCCAGGTACCGGATCGGGTTCACGCTCGCGACGAAGGTCAGGTCGGATACGAGGACCTCTTCGCCCGGGCCGACGCCGAGGAGCCGCAGCCCCAGGTGAATCGCGGCCGTCCCGCTCGCGACCGCCAGCGCCGGCCGCCCGTGCCGCTCCGAGAAGGCGCGCTCGAACTCCTCGAGGTGCGGGCCGACGGTGGAGATCCAGTTCGTGGCGAACGCCTGCCGGACGAGGCCCTCTTCGCGCGAGCCCATGTGAGGTACCGACAGGTGGATCAGCGACATCCGGCCTCCTTCACGGTTGGCCCACGCGCAACGGCACGGCGCGCGCGACCGAGCGCTCCTCCACGTGTGGTGCGGTGCCGACGACCCGCTCGCGCGGGCCGCCACACGACCGTGCACGCCATCTCCGCCCCCCCACGCCCGCCCCAAGCAAGTCGCACGACGCGCCTTCGACGTGTCGCACAGCGCATCGACGATGGGGACGTCGGAGCCGCTCGGCACGAGGTGCGAATGGGTCACGGCGCGAGAGCCGCGCTCGAGACCCCTTCCGGCCAGGACCGTGCGGCTCCGTGGGGGCCCCGCGATGGGATTCCGGCGACGCTCCCGCGCGGTCCGTCGATCCCGGACGTGTCGATAGACATCTTGTTGACCGCCATCGCTCCGTCGATGGGCGATCCGCATGGACGTCGCCGTCACCGGAGCCACGGGCTACATCGGGAGCCGCCTCGCGGCCGCACACCTCGCGCGCGGCGATCGCGTGCGCGTCCTCACCCGGCGCGCTCCCGCCGAGCGGCCCTCGCTGCGCGGGGACGTGGCGTGGGTCGCCGGGGATCTGCGCGATCCCTCCGCGCCCCTCGAGGCCTTCACCGATGGCGCCGACGTGCTCTACCACTGCGCCGGCGAGCTCCGCGATCCGGCTCGGATGCGGGAGCTCCACGTCGACGGGACGAGGCGCCTGGTTGCCGCCGCGGCGGGGCGGATCGGCAGATGGGTCCAGCTGAGCAGCGTCGGGGTGTACGGTCCGCGGCGAGAGGGAACCGTCACGGAGGAGACGCCGCCTTCCCCGGCCGGCACGTACGAGGAAACCAAGGCCCAGGCGGACACGATCGTGCTCGAGGCCGGCGCGGCAGGCCGGCTGCCCGTCGCCGTGCTCCGCCCCTCGATCGTGTTCGGGCCCGGGATGCCCAATGCGTCCGTCCGCCAGTGGGTCCGGATGGTGAGCCGCGGCCTGTTCTCTTCATCGGGCCGCCGGGTGCGTCCGCCAACTACGTCCCGGTCGAGACGACCGTGGAGGCGTTGCTCGCCTGCGGCACGCACGACGCGGCGGTGGGCTCGACCTTCAACGTCTCCGAGCACACCACGCTCGAGCAGTTCGTCGGCTGGATCGCGGACGAGTGCCGTGTGCCCGTCCCGCGGATGCGGCTCCCCGCGGCCCCCGTCCGGCTCGCCTCGCTCGTGCTCGGGCGAGTGCCCGGATTCCCGCTCACGCGCTCCAGGGTCGCGGCGCTCACCACGCGCGCCTGGTACCCGCGGGACAAGATCGAGCGGACGCTGGGGTTCCGCCCCTCCACGACGCTGGAGAGCTCCATCCGGGCCATCGCTCGCGAGGAGCACGAGATCCGCGCATGAAGAGGATCTGCATCGTCGTCGCCAGCGACGGCACCCTGAAGTCGTTCCTGCTCGATCAGGTGAGAGCTCTCGGCGCACGTTACGCGGTGACCGTCGTCTCGAACACGCGCGACCCGCGGTGGCTGCGGTCCCATGGCATCGAGGTCGACGTGGTGCCGGTTCGGATCGAGCGCAAGATCTCGCTCCTGCAGGACGTCCGGGCGCTCCTCGCGCTGTGCCGGCTGTTCCGAAGAGGCCGCTTCGCGGCGGTGCACTCCGTGACTCCGAAGGCTGGCCTGCTCGCGATGATCGCGGCTGCGGTCATGGGCGTGCCCCTCCGCATCCACACCTTCACCGGCCAGGTCTGGGCCACGCGCAGGGGGGCCGCGCGATGGATGCTGAAGGCAGCCGACCGGGTCATCGCGACCGCGGCCACGCACGTGCTCGCCGACAGCCGCTCCCAGCGGAGCTTCCTCGTAGAGCAGGGCGTGGTCGGTCCCGCGAAGATCGGCGTGCTCGGAGACGGCTCGATCAGCGGGGTCGATCTGGTCCGCTTCAGGCCCGATCCCGACGCCCGGAGTGAGCTCCGGAAGGAGCTCCGGATCCCCGCGGACGCCGTGGTGTTCCTGTTCGTCGGCCGCCTCACGCGTGACAAGGGCGTGCTCGACCTGGCGCGCGCCTTCGCCGCTCTCGCAGGAGCCTGCCCTGATGCCTTCCTGGTGGTCGCCGGGCCCGACGAGGAGAACCTGACGCCGGCGCTCGCGAGCACCGCCGCGGCCGCGCCGGATCGCCTCCGCCTCCTGGGGTTCACGAACGCGCCCGAGCGGCTGATCGCCGCTGCCGACGTCTTCTGCCTGCCGAGCTATCGGGAGGGGTTCGGAACGGCCGTCATCGAGGCCGCCGCCGCAGCGGTTCCTGCGATTGCCTCGCGGATTGACGGGCTCGTGGACGCGGTCGAGGACGGAGTCACCGGGCTCCTGCACGCGCCAGGCGACACCGAGGCCATCGCGCGCCTCATGGCGAAGCTCGCGTCGGACCCCGTGCTCCGGGCGGAGCTGGGCGATCGAGCCCGGCTGAGGGCGTCGCAGCAGTTCTCCGAGGCCAGGCTCACCCGCGAGGTGCTCGCCCTGTACGCGGCGATGCTCGAACAGGGCGCCGGAGCCCTCGCGCGGGTGCCCTCGGCGCACTGAGGTGTGGAGCGCTCTCTGTGCCGTCCCAACAGCGGGATTGGCGGCCGCTCCCGTGGGCACGACCATGACGCGTGACGGGGGGCGCCGATGGCGGCGAGAATCCTGGCGGGGGTGTGGGCGGCGTTCGTCTTCGCAGCGTGCTTCGACGGAAAGACGAAGAGTCCCTCGGCGGCGGAAGGCCCCGTACTGCCGGTCCAGCGCGGCGACTGGACGTTCTACGGTTCGGGACAGGGGCTCTCGGACGACATCCAGGACGTGTCCGCCGACGAGGGCGGGAACGTCTACGTCGCAGGGGGTGACGCGGTCTACGTGAAGCGCCGCGCCGACCAGGCGTTCCTGCGGTTCGACGCCTCGAACGCGGGACTCACCCGGAACTGCAACGACTGGGAGGAGCGCACGGTCGCGACGCCGTCGAAGCCGTTCTACACGTGCCGGATCATCTCGGTCGCCGGCGCCGCGCCCGGCAGGGCGATCCTCGGCTTCGACATGTTCGACATCCAGGATTTCGACGGGCACACCTGGGCCGAGTGGCCCATGAAGGCGGGCGGCGCGGACGTCGTGGCGTTCGATCCCACGGGAGCGGGAACGCTCACGCGCGTGCGGCACGTGCGAACGGCCTCTCCGCCGCACACGATCTGCGCCTGGACCGACCCAGCGCCCGGGTTCTACGGCCGCGTGACCTCCTGCGCCGACCCGAACAACTACTGGTGGGTCGACGGCCGCCGCGTCTTCGGGCGCATCGTGCGGATCGTCGTGAACCACGACAGGACGAGCCCGCTCTACGGAGACGTGTGGATGGGCGCGAAGCACGGGACGTTCTCCGCGCTGCTCGCGAACGCGGAGGCGCGCGGGCTCGTCGATCGCTCCGCGGGGTGGGGACCGGAATGGGCGGACGCGAAGGACGTCTGGGAGCACGAGCACCCGGCGGTCTCCGGGACGCTCCCGGACCAGGTTTTCGTGAACGGCGAGGGTTGGGCGCTGTCCATCGCGCCGGACGGCACGCCGTGGGGATCGAACGAGTACCGGACGACCACCATTGCGGGGTACGGCGCGGACCTCACGATCCTCAACAACCCCCGCGCGCCCGACCAGAACAGCGACTTCTGGATGGGGCCGCTCGTCGACCTCTGGTCGGATCCGCCGAACGACTACCTCACGGACCAGGCGGACCACGTCCGGTCGATGTCGCACTGCCCTGACGGGACGCTCTGGATCGGCTCGATGACGCACGGCCTCGCGAGGCGCGCGCCGGACGGCAGCATCTCGTTCCTGAGCCTCCCGGACCCGTCGCTCCAGAACAGCGTCTCCGCCGTCGCGTGTGACCCGTCCGACGGCTCCCTCTGGATCGGCCTCGGCCAGGGTGGCGGCGTCATGCGCTACCGGAACGGCGGGTTCGAGCACCTCGACACGACCGGGCTGCCCGCGTTCGCGACGCACCCCCCACAGTCGATCCAGATCGATCGCTGGTCGACTCCGCGCGTCGTGTATGTCGCGTTCATGCCGTACCACGACGGCTCCGGTGCGATCACGATCGGCGGCGGCGTCGGCGCCTACGCCGGTCCGTGAGCGGAAACCGCTCCGACGGCCCCGCGGTAGAGCGCGGCGTACCGTTCCACGATGCGCGGCAGGGCGAAGTTCGCCGCGATCCGCTCGCGATCCGCCAGACCGACGCGTCGACGACCGTCCGCATCGAGCCGGACCAGCGTCTCCCATGCCCGCGCCAGCGCCTCGGCGTCGCGTGGCGGCGCCACCCGTCCCCTGTCGCCCAGCAGGAAGGCGGAGTCGCCGACGTCGGTCACGACGCATGGGGTCCCGCACGCCATCGCCTCCCCGATCGCGAGCGGGAAGGCCTCGCCGTACGCCGACGACAGCGTGCAGACGTCGAGGGCGTTCATGACGCGGGGGATGTCGCTCCTCCGGCCCAGCAGGAGGAAGCGGTCGAGCACGCCGTGGTCCGCGATCTCGCGGACGAGCTGCTGGTTCTCCGGCGTCGCGCCCTCGCCGCACAGGAGGAACCGGACGTCCGATCCACGCCGGGCGAGGAGCGCCGCCGCCCGGACGAAGTTCAGGTGGTCCTTCTGCGGATCGACCCGGGCCACCATCCCGATCACGACCGCCCCGTCCGCGAGCCCCAGCTCAGCGCGCACCTCGCGCCTCGCGGCGGAGTCCGGCCGGAACAGCGTCACGTCGAAGCCGTTCGGGATGAAGACGAACTTGAGCGGATCGTAGCCCGCCGCAACGTGCAGATCTCGGGCGGCCTGGGACACCGTGACGATCCCGTCAGGGATCCAGCGGGAGAGCCGCGCACAGGCGGCGACCGTCCAGCGCGTCGTGCGTCGGACCGTCACGTCCAGCGTGCTGCTGTGGATCCCCCAGAAGATCCGGGCGCCTCCCGCGAGCTTGGCGGCGAGACCGCCGAGGAGGTCCGAGTGGTACAGCCACGTCTGGACCACGTCGGGGCGCGCCGCCCTGATGAGCCCCGCGAGCCGCAGCACCTTCACGGGGTCGGGGATCCGCAGCCCCTTGCGCGCCATGCCCAGCGCGCGCGTCGGGATCCCGAGCTGGCGGATCCGGTCGGCGATGACCCCGAGGTCGGTCAGCGACACGACCTCGTGCTCCATCTCCTCGCCGCTCGTGGCCCCGAGGAGCCGGAGAAGCATCGTCTCGGCGCCGCCGACGTGGAGCGCGTTGATGACGTGCAAGACCCGCATGCGCACCTCAGGCCAACGATCCGACTCCGCGCTCCGCCGTCCGCCGTTCCCCGGAGGATGGGGGTCCCGATGATCGTTGGCACCATCACGACCCCTCCTGCGCTCCCGTCTCGCGCTCTCGGGGTCTGGACGACCCGTCGCGTCGGTTCGACCCCGGTGGACGGGTTCCGGCCGCGCACGCCAGGTCGCAAGCTGATTCGCGCGACGGGGGGCCGAACGAACCGCGGGGGGAATCGTGAGGGGTGGACGAGAGCACCCGTGACGCCGGCCGGCCCATCGACCGCGCCCGGAGCGCCCACCCCGAGCGAGGGCGCACCCGCCACGGACTCCCGCCACATCGGCGGCCGGGCCATCCGGCGCGGACTCTTGCTGAACGTGATCGGCGCGGTCGGGCCAGCGCTCGTCGCGGTCTTCTGCATCCCCGAGATCGTCGCCCGGCTGGGACACGCCCGCTTCGGCGTCCTCTCGCTCGCCTGGGTCTTCATCAACTCGATCGGGGTCCTCGATCTCGGGATCGGGCGCGCGCTGACCCGGTTCCTGGCCGTGCGCGAGGAGCCGGACGCCTCCCGCGAAGCGTCCATGGTCTGGACCTCGCTCGTCTCCATCCTCGCGC
This sequence comes from uncultured delta proteobacterium, assembly GCA_963721145.1. Lineage (GTDB taxonomy): Bacteria > Myxococcota > Myxococcia > Myxococcales > Anaeromyxobacteraceae > Anaeromyxobacter. Next base: position 1,731,655 of record CAVRIC010000003.1, read on the forward strand.
TGGGCGCCTGCGGCGGCGCCGTCGCGTGGTGGTTCGCGGAGGCCCTCGCGACGAGCCTCGCCCATGGCGACGCCACGCTCCGGGCGGAGACGGCCTCGGCGCTTCGCATCCTGGCGCTGTCGGTCCCCGCGGTCATGCTCTCGTCCGGGCTGCGCGGGGTCCTCGAGGCCTTCGGACGCTTCGACCTCACGAATCGGGTCTCGATCCCGATCACGCTCCTGAACCTGATCTGTCCGGCCGTCCTGCTGTATTTCGGCGCGTCGCTGCTCGTCATCGTGTCGGCGCTCGTGCTGTTGCGGGTCGGGGGGACGCTGCTCCTGATGCAGTCCGTCATCCACGTCGTCCCCGCGATGCGCACGCCGCGTCTCCGCGCGGCCGGAATGCGGTCCGTCCTCTCGTTCGGGGGCTGGGTCACCGTCTCGTACATCCCCGGGCCGTTGTTTGCGCAGGTCGAGCGCTACCTGCTCGGATCCCTGGCGGCGCTGTCGGCCGTCGCGTTCTACTCCACCCCTGCCGACGTCCTCTCTCGCGTCACGGTCATTCCCGGAGCCGTCCTCGCGGTGCTGTTTCCGGTGCTCGCGCAGGCGCTCCACGGCGACCGCGGCCGCGCCGCGCGGCTGGCGAATCGCGCGCTGCTGTTCATCGCGGTCGCGGTGCTCCCCGTCCTGACGTTGCTCGTGGCGATCGCACCCGAGGCGCTGGAGCTGTGGCTCGGTCCGGAGTTCGCGGCGCAGGGCGCTCGGGCGGGGCGCATCCTCGCGGTCGTCACGTTCATGAATTGCATGGATTGGCTCGCCTTCTCGCTCGTGCAGAGCGCGGGCTTCGCCAGCTGGACGGGCAAGCTGCGCGCCATCGAGATCCCGTTCCATCTCGCGATCGCCGCGTCCTTGATCCACGCGGCGGGCATCGAGGGAGCGGCGCTCGCGAACCTGCTCAGGGCGACGGTGGACGGCGCCGTGCTCGTCTGGATGGCGACCCGGGTCCTCGGACAGAGCGGCCGCGTGGGCCGGCTGTACGCCCTGCTCGTGGCGATCGGGGTCGTCACGATGGCCGGGGCCGGCGCGCCCGTGGCGCTCTCGCTGCGGCTCGCGTGGTCCGTCATGGCGCTCGCGGCCGGCAGTGTCGCCGCGTGGCGGCTGCTCGACACGGAGGCGCGCGAGGCGCTGTCCTCCCGCGCCGCGGCGGCGTGGGCTCGAGTTTGAGGGAGGCGAGGCGCCCATGAGACCGCGCACGATCCACGCCGTCATGCTCACTCCGAGCGCATCCGGCGGTCACCCGCGCTACACATGGGAGCTGATGACGGCGCTCAGGGCAGCGGCGCCTCCATCGGAGCTGAGCCTGACGCTCCTCACGAGCGCCGATCTCGACCCCGAGTTCAGGACGTCGGCCTACGAGATCGCCGACGTGCTGCCGCCGCTGCAGCACCCGAGCACGTTCCCGAGCAGGATCCACTGGGCCGTCGGCCGGACGATCCACTACGCGCGCAGGGAGGAGGCGGTCCTCCGCTGGGTGCGCGCGCGAGGGCGCGTCGACGTGCTGCACTATCAGGAGCCGCCGTTCGGCTCGCCGTTGCACCTTCGGCGCGTCCGCGCAGCGGGGGCGACGCCGGTGGCGACGGTCCACAACCTGCGCCCGCACAGCTACCCCATCCCGGCGGTGCGGCGCCTGAGCGACCTCACCGCCCGACTCGGGTGGATGCAGTGCGCCACGCTGTTCGTGCACTCGTCGGGGCTGAAGGAGGAGCTCACCCGGGAGCTCGGGCCGCGCTCGCCGCCCGTGGTCGCGATCCCGCACGGCGTCTGGACCGGCCACGGCGCGGCATCCCAACCGAGCCGCGACGGGTACCTGCTCCTGTTCGGCGTCATGCGCCGCAACAAGGGCCTGCACTCCATGCTCGACGCCCTCCGTCACCTGCCCGGCAAGCGGCTCGTGCTCGCGGGGGTGTTCCCGGACGCGGCGTTCGCGCGCGAGATCCGGCGCCGCATCACCTCGGAGAAGCTCGCGGTCGACCTCCTCGATCGCGTCATCCCCGAGCCGGAGATCGGGACGCTGTACGCGGGCGCCGCCCTCGCGCTGCTGCCGTACACCGAGTTCCACGCGCAGAGCGGCGTCCTCCACCTCGCGATCGCGTACGGCGTCCCGGCGGTCGTGACCGACGTGGGAGCGCTGGGCGAGCAGGTCGGGCGAGAGGGCATCGGGGTCGTCGCCCCTCCCGCAGACCCGGCGGCGCTGGCCCGGGCCGTCCTCGCCGCGCTGGAGCCGCGCACCTGGACGGCCGCCCGCGAGCGCTGCATCGCCCTCGCACGAACGCTGTCGTGGTCCACCGCGGCCCAGCTCACGCTCGAGGCGTACCGGCGGATCTGCTCGGGAGGGCGGGAGGACAAGGCCCATGCGTAGCGAACGTAGCGACGATCGCCGCCGCGCACGCCTCGCGACGCTCGTGAGCTTCTCGTCGTTCTTCGTGTTCCCGGCGATCCCGGTCGGGCGGACCAGCGCGATCACGATCCCGTTCGTCGTCGCCCTGGCCCTCGCCGTGGTCTGGCTCCCGCGGCTCAGGACGTCGGAGTGGTGGCCCTACGCGTGGATGATGGTCCCGGTGGTCGTCTCGGGGTGTTACGTCCTGCTCGTCGGCACCGCGCTCGCGCCCGAGATCGTCCCGAAAGCCATCCTCGCGACGGCGGTGCCGCTCCTCGTCGTCATCCCGGCGCGTCACCTGCTCCGGGTCGGGCAGGGCGAACCGTTCGTCCTCGGGGCCGCGTACGCGATCCTGGTTCACGCGGCGATCGGCGCATACCAGGTGTTCGCGTTCGAGCGGGGGGAGTTCCCCTTCGCCGCCCTCATGAGCACGAACGCCAGCATGGCGGTGACCGCGCAGGACATCCCCACGTACGTCGAGTACGTGAAGCGGCCGTTCGGGCTGTTCCCCGAGCCCTCCGCGATGGGCGCGTGCGTCGGACCGTGGCTCGTCCTCATCACGAGCGCGCTGTTCGCGCGAGGGCGCGGGGGCTCCCGCCGCCGCACGGCGATCCTGGCGCTCGCGCTCGCGAGCGGGATCGGCCTGGTGGTGGCGTCCAAGTCGGGCATGGCGGCGCCGATCGTCGCCGGGACGGCGATCGCCGCGCTCGCGTCCGCGTTCTCGTGGCGCCGCAGCCTCGGCACGCGGGGGGCGGCGCTGCTCATGAGCGCGGCGATCGCGCTCGCGTCCGCCGTGTGGCTCAGCGAGAACGCCAGCTCCCGCTTCGATTTCGCGCAGAACGACTCGTGGCAGGCCCGCCTCGAGTCGCTGAAGCTGGCGGTCCGGTCGCTCGCGGCCTCGGTCGACTCCGGAGACAACTTCCTCGTGGGCGTCGGCCCGGGGCAGTCCTATGCCGCGGTCAACTCGACCGCGCTGAAGTACCAGGGGGGCGCGGGCGTGACCGCCGTCTGGAGCGTCGGCATGAACTATGCGATGGAGACGGGCCTCCTCGGCATCATCGCCATGCTCGTCCTCGCCGCGTTCGCCGCGTGGTCGATCTGGGCGTCTCGCGAGCGTCTCACCGGAGCGCTGTTCGCGCTCGTCTGGCTGAGCGGCATCTCGTTCGGGACGAGCTTCGTCGGGCAACCGGCGCTCTGGACCGCGCTCGCCGCGCTGCTCTCGTGGCGATCCATCGTCGAGCGCGGAAGGCTCGACCGCGCCGCAGGCACGAGCTCGGCCGTCGATCCGGGATCGACGGCCGAGCTCCATGCTCGTTAGTTCGGAACGCCGGCGCCCTCGACGTTGTTCGCCGAGTAGATGGAGCCCCACGTACCGGAGCCGGCGAAGTAGCCGAAGCCGCTCCCGAACGTGCCGTAGTTGTGGTGAAGGTAGAGGTTCCCGCCGGGGTTGGTGGCGCCGGGCACCCCCCAGCCGAAGGTCGCCTTGCCGTCCCCGTCGCGCGACGGGTTCGTCTCGCGGTTGTTCATGACGAACTTGTTGTAGGCCACCTCGACGTTCAGGATCGTGCCACCGCCTTCGGGCTCGAAGTCGATGCCGCTGACGAAGTTGACCGGCTTGTCGATGACGTTGTTCATCACCACCCAGTTTCTCTGGTTGTGGATGAACGCGACCCCGCAGCGGTACGGGTTCCGCATCGTGTTGCCGTCGACGATGACGTTCTGCGAGACGCTCCCGCCATCCCACTGGCTGATGTCCGTGCTGACGGCGTCGCCCATCGCGTTCTCGAGCAGGTTGCCCTTGATGGTGACCCCATTCACGTTGCCCACGTCGATCTGGTGGCCGTGCTCGGTGACGGCGTTGCTGCCGTTGAAGGTGCCGACGAGGTGCAGGTTGTAGATCGACCCCGTCATCCCGGGCGCGAGCACGAGCATCTTCTGGGCCCCCCACGCTCCGCTCCCGTTGGTCTGCTTGATGGTGGGCATCCCGCCGACCCCGCCGACCGACGTGGAGATCGTGATGGCCCCGGAGATCTTGTAGAAGGCCGACGTCGTGGGGATGACGAGGACCTTCCTCTGGTCGCGCGCGGCGTTTGCCGCCGCCTGGAGACAGGACGTGTCGTCGGCGACTCCGTCCCCGGCACACGCGGCGGTGACGACGTTCGCGGTCCAGCTCGGCATCGCGCCGGCGCCGGTCACGCTCGTCATGTACGCGGGCTTGTAAGCGGTTCCGGTACCCTGGGTGTTCGCAGGAGGCGGAGGAGGCGCCGGCGACGTCGTCACGGTGACGACTGCGCTCGTCGTCTTCGAGGCGTCGAAGGTGCTCGTCGCCACGATGTGATAGGTGCCCGTCGTCTCCGCGGCGGTGTAGAGGCCGTCGGCGCTCACGCTGCCGCCACCGTCCTCGACGGACCACATCACGTCGACGACCTCCGAGCCCGCGATCGCCGTGAACTGCGCGGTCCCTCCGGGCGCCAGCTCGAGGGACGCCGGGGAGATCGCGAGGGACATGGACGATGGGTCGGCGAACGGATCTGCGCCGGAAGCGCAGGCGGTCAGCGCAGTGAAGAGGGCTGCGAGCATGGTCGATACGGTTCGACGGATCAATTTCGTGCCTTTCTCGAGAGGGCGCTCGTGGAACCCGGGGTTGCACGCCCGGCCGCTCCTCCGCCGGGCACCCCGCTGCGTGCCGTGTCGGCACAGGGGAGGACACGCTCGTACACCTGGCTAGGTGGCGGCCGCCCTCTGCTCGACCCAAACGGCGAACGCGCGATCGGAAATTCCCCGACGGGTTCCCGCGTCTCGAGGAGCGATCAGCGCGAAACCACGCACCTTTCGGCACCAAAGGCACGGCGATCGAACGGCGGCACGGCGGATCGGCAGGCGACCGGGCGTGCGCTCACGACCGAACCTGGTGATCTCACGACCGTGCTTCGGCGGAAGGCACGGGGAGCGGACGTGCCGCGCGCCTGCGCGCCTGCGCATCGACCGACAGACCGTGCGCCGGGGTTCCGCGTCAGCCTCGGGCCTGCCGAACGGACGCTCGCTCGCACGCCGTCGAGCCGCGCACGACCCGCGCGGCGGCGCGCGAGCGATGCCCGAACCTCCTCGCCGTGGGCGGCTCGCAGTCCGGGATCGCTCTTGCGTGTGGCAGCTTCGTCCGGGGCTCCGTGCGCGCCGCCGTCTGTGCACAGTCTGTACGCGCGCGGCCGATGCGTGCGTCTGCCGATGCGACCGCCTGTGGAGGAGGGAGCGAGGATGCTGAACCCGAGCCAGGAAACCGGCGAGCCCCGCCCGGCGCCGTGCGCAGCGGAGGAGGCACCCACCCCGGTCCTCCGACGCGCCCGCCCGGCACGCCGAGCCCGCGTCGCGCGCCACGAGCCGACGCTCGCGGAGCTGGCGTGGACGCTCACCGAGCGCCGCTGGACCATCGCTGCGGTCGCGTGTGCCTCGATGATCGGGGGCGCCGCTTACCTCTTCGTCGCGCCGCCCGTGTACGAGTCGAACGTCCTCGTCCAGGTGGAGGGCAGGGCCAGGCCGGCCGCGCCCGAGAACGTCGTGCAGCTGTTCGACACGAACCCGCCCGCAGAGGGGGAGATGCGGCTCCTGCGATCCCGCACCCTTCTCGACACGGTCGTGGACGAGCTCGGGCTCGACATCGAGGCGCACCCCCGGCTGCTCCCGCTGATTGGCGGTGCGATCGCGCGCCGCCACGAGGGGCCCGCGCCCGCACCGGCTCTGCTCGGGCTCGCGCGCTTCGGGTGGGGGGGTGAGCGCATCCAGGTGAAGCGGCTCGAGGTGCCGGACGCGCTCGTCGCGGAGCCCCTCGTGCTCGTGGCCCTCCCGGGCGGCCGTTACGAGCTGAAGGCCAGCGACGGCACGGTCCTCGTCACGGGCGCGGTCGGCACGCCGGCGAAGGGCGGGGACGGCGATCGGACCGTCGCGCTGCTCGTCTCGGACCTGACGGCGCGCCCGCAGACCGAGTTCACCGTGAAGAAGCTGCGCCGCGCCGACCTGATCGAGCAACTCCAGAAGGACCTCGAGGTGACGGAGCAAGGGAAGGCTGGCGGCCTCGTGGAGGTCAGGCTCACCGGGCCCGACCCGGGGCGCGTCGCACGGATCCTCGAGGCGCTCTCGGCGACGTACGTGCGCCAGAGCCTGGAACGAACCTCGGGCGAGGCGGCGAGCATGCTCCGGATCCTCGAAGGGCGGCTGTCGGCCCTCAAGTCGAACGCCGAGGCGGCCGAGCTCGCGCTGACCCGCTTCCACAAGCGGAACGGCACGCTCAACATGCCGGCCGACACGCACCGGCTGCTGGCGCGCATCGGCGAGATCGATCACAGCATCGTCGAGGCGGAGCTCGCGGACGCAGAGCTGGCGAGAAGGCACACCGGGCGGTACCCCGACGCTTCCGCGCCGGGGGAGCGGGTGCGGCAGCTCCGTGCCGAGCGCGCCGCCGTCGAGGCGCAGATCGCGGCGCTGCCGGGTCTCGAGCTCGAGTACACACGCCTCAACCGCGAGATCAGCGTGGCAACGGAGCGCTACGCGCGCGCCCTCAGCCGCACCGAGGAGCTGCGGGCCGCGAAGTCGGGCTGGCTCGGGAACGCGCGCGTGATGGAGCAGGCGGTCGAGCGGCGCGTCCCGGCGAGCCCGAAGAAGGGACTCGTCGTGGCGCTGGCGGCGCTGCTCGGGCTCGGGGGCGGCATCGCCGCCGCGTTCCTGCGCAGCGCGTTCGACGACGGCGTCCGCGATCCAGACGAGATCGAGGCACGCGCCGGCCTTCCCGTGTTCGCCACGATCCCGCGCAGCGCGACGCAGCGCAGGATCGGCCGTCGCGGCGGCGGGGCGCGGCTCGACGCGCTCACGATCGTCGACCCGGGCGACGCCGCCCTCGAGGATCTCCGCGCCCTGCGCACCCGCGTGCAGTTCGCGCTGGTGCGGGCCACGAACAACGTGGTCGCCATCGGCAGCCCCGCTCCGTCCGACGGCAAGTCGTTCGTGACCGTCAACCTGGCGAACCTGCTCGCGGCGTCCGACGGGCGTGTCCTCGTCGTCGACGGAGACCTCCGCCGCGGCATCCTGCACCGCTACTTCGGCCTCGAGGCGCAGCCCGGGCTTTCGGACCTCCTCTCCGGCGATGCGACGCTAGAGCTCGCGGTGCGTCACACGGACAACCCGAACATCGATCTCCTGCCGGCGGGCCGGCGGGTCCCCAACCCCGCCGAGCTGCTCTCGGGCGCACCGTTCCGGCGACTCCTCGATCAGGTCAGCGCCCGCTACGGAGTCGTCGTCATCGACACGCCTCCGATCCTGTCCGTGACCGACTGCGCGCTGGTGGGGCGGCACACGGGCGTGAACCTCCTCGTGGTGCGCGCCGGGGAGCGGACCGCCCGTGAGATCGATCTGGCGGTGAAGCGCCTCGTCCAGAACGGGGCCACCGTCGACGGCGCGGTCCTGAACGACGTCCGTTTCACGCTCGGCCGCTACGGAAGGTCCGGCGGCTATCGGAGATTCGACACGCCGCCGGCTTGCTAGGCCTTGCCGCGGGCCGCCGCCGCGAGCTTCCGGTCCGCGCCGTCCATGTGCGCTGCGAGCGCCTGCCTGAGGTCGAGGGCCGCCTCGAGCGCGACCTCCGTGTCGCCCTCGTCGAACGCGCGCTGGATCTGGCGGATGTGCGAGATGAACTCGGCGTGCTCGCCGACGTGGCGCTCGCGGTCGCCGTAGCTCGCCGCCTCCATGAGCAGCTCCTCGCCGCCGAAGTGGGCGGTCGTGTAGGTGAGGAGCTGCTCCCCGAGGCGCCGCGCCAGCCATGGCCGTCGCTGCTCGACCGCATCCGCGAACGCCGTGACGAGCGCGATCTGCAGGTGATGCTCGTGATCCATCGCCTCGTGGGCGAGATCGAGCGCCTCGTTCCAGGGGTGTGCTTCCACCATGGCTGCCTCCGGCTCGCACGCGGATCCGCGCATCCGTTCGTTCACGCGGAGCCGGGGTCGCGGCAAGGCCCGGACGGGTCCTCAGCGTCCGCGACGCCGCCGAGCCCCCGACCGCCGCTTCCTACTTCCCCTCGGACCAGAGCCGTTCGAGCTCCTGGTACGTCTTCGGGAACTCCGCCTGGTAGCGCAGGTGGACGGGGATCGGGTAGCGCACGCCGCCCGCGTGCGTCCCCTCGAGCCCCTTCACGACCTTCTCCGCCATGTGGAAGGGGAACGTGAACGCCATCTCGTCGTCCGCAGTCATCCCGAAGATCCGGTCGCCGTAGCAGGGCAGGATGAACTGCGGCTGGTCGGTCTTCCGGGAGCGGATGACGAGGTCGGCGCAGTCGCCGCGGCCGGTGGTCTCGGATCGCATCGCGCCTCCCTTCTCGAACAGGCACGCGTTCACGAGCCGGAGCACCTGCGCCGAGTTCCCGTACACGACGACCGTGTCCGGGGCGAAGTCGATCCGCGAGAGCGGGCCGACCACCACCGCCGAGATCTCGCCGCGGTCGTACTTCGGCAGCGCCTCCTCCATCTTCGACCCCGCCTCGCGGCAGGAGGCGTACATGCCGTCGGCGAGCGCGCCCGAGGTGTAATACGCGTTCCGGTCCGCGAATCCGAACGCCGCCTTCGCGATCGGGCAGGACAGGTCCTCTCCGGTGAACGCGAGCGTCCAGCCGTACCGGCGCGCGAAGGCGATGGACTGGCAGATCGCCACCTTCACGTGGAGATCCTGCACCGGGCGCCGCGCCTTCGCCGGCAAGGGCTCCCCCGGCGCGAGCGACCGGACGCCCACCGGGAACGTGGCGACGCGCAGGTGCTTCTCGAGGTGCGTGTTGAGGGTGGCGGGATCCATCGGCGGCCTCCGCTCCCGCCCGAGGCGGGAGAGGATCATGCTCCGGCGAGCGTGGTGCCGCAACGGAGTCCCGGGCGGCCATGGCGCCGGGTACACTGCCGGCCTCTCCGGAGGAACGATGCCCGATCATGATCCTGTCGCCCTCGTCCGCCGCCTCATGGCCGGCGATCGCTGGGCCGCCGCCGCCGGCGCTCGGCTCGACGAGGTCCGCGAGGGGTACGCGCGCGCGACGATGCGGCTGCGCGAGGACCACTTGAACGGCGTCGCGGTCGCGCAGGGCGGCGCGGTGTTCACGCTCGCCGACTTCGCGTTCGCGGCCGCGGCCAACTCGCACGGGACGGTCGCGGTCGCGCTCGACACCTCCATCACGTTCGCGCGCGCCGCCACGAAGGGGGTCCTCACCGCCGAGGCGCTCGAGGAGTCGCTCTCCCGCCGCACCTCCGTGTGCAACGTCCGCGTCACCGACGGTGAAGGAACGATCGTCGCGCTGTTCCGCGGCACGGCGTTCCGCAAGGAAGACCCGATCGGACCGCTGCTGGCGCGGAAGGGCCGGCCTGCGCCGCGCCCGGCCCGGAAGAGGGCCGCACCCGCGCGCTCCCGGCCGGGAACGCGCTGAGCCCAGCCCCGGCGGGAGGGCGCCGCGATCAGCGCAGGCAGCCGGGCCGGTTCCGGTAGCGCCGCTCGACCGGGACGTGGGTCATGCAGGCGCGGTCCGGCCCGGAGCCGACGCAGACCTCCTCGCACACGCGGTAGACCCGCGCGTGCGCCTGCGCGCCGGCGACCCCCGTCCGCGTGTCGGCGACCCGGTCGTACGCTCCCCGCAGGCCCAGCCCCTGCTCCGCGGCGGAGTGCAGGCTCGTCGGGACGAGCGGGGGTGCGCCGCCGGCCCAGATGCCGAGGCGGGCCCGCTGCGCCTCTCGCTGGAGCGCGAGCAGGCCTGCGTCGGGAGGAGCGTCCACCGCGAACACCATCGCATGGCCCGCGCGCACGAGCGCCCGCGCCGCCTCGGGGCAGTCGGCGAGGAGGCGACCGTACCGGTCGGCGCGGCCGTCGGTCTCGCACCGTCCCCCCGCGGAAGCGGCGAGCTCGGCGCTCCGCCGCGCGACGGCGAGGAGCATCCCTCGCTCCGCCGCACCGATGCGGTGCACCGGGCCGAACGTCTCGAGCGCGTTGACGCCGACGAGCCGTGCCCGCCGGCCACGGTGAGGGCCGGAGAGGATCCGGAAGGTGTCCCCATCGGTCCAGCGCACCTGCGCCTGCTCGCCGTCGATCAACAGCGTACCGCGCACGCCGCCCCGTCCTGCCGGGCGCGCCTCCGCGGGGCGGGCGAGCGCCACGAGCGCGGCAGCGAGGGAGGCGGCGACGGCGCGGTGCACCCGCGGAGCGTACCGCGCCTGCCCGACGCGCGCGCCGGGACGCACCCCGGCGCAGCGGTGCGTCGCGCCCACGCATGTGCCAGACTCTCGGGGGCGCTGGCCATGCACACCGTCGCGGAGCTCGTATCCCGGATCCCCGTCCACCGCTTCCTGGCGGAGGCGCGGGTCGACATCCTGCTGCACCTCGGCGCCGCGCTCCTCGCCGGCGGCGCGATCGGGATCGAGCGCTCCCTCCACGGACGTCCGGCGGGGTTCCGCACCCACGCGCTCGTGTGCCTCGCCTCGAGCCTCCTGATGCTCGTCACCGTGTACCAGCGAGACTGGTTCCCTGCCGAGGGCGATGTCGTCCGCGTGGACCCGACCCGGATGGCGCAGGGGATCATGACGGGCATCGGGTTCCTCGGCGCCGGGGTCATCTTCAAGGAGGGGCTCTCGGTCCGGGGACTCACGACGGCGGCGTCCATCTGGACCACGGCAGCGATCGGCGTGCTGATGGGGAGCGGCCTCTACTACCCTGCCTTCGCCGGCACGGTCCTGACGCTCGGCGTCCTCGCCGCGTTCCGCTGGATCGAGAACCGGCTGCCGTCGCACCAGTTCGCGCAGCACCGGGTCCGGTTCGCTCGGGACGACGTCATGCCCGAGCAGGCGGTCCGCGATCTCCTCGTGGGCCACGGCTTCTCGGTGTCACGGCTCACGTACCGGCTGACCGACGCGGGGACGATGTTCGAGTACCGGATGATGATCCGGACGAGCGACGACGAGAACTTCACGCGGCTGGCCCGCGCGCTCGCCGCCCTGCCCTCGGTGCGCGAGTTCGACCTGTCGCCCTCGAACGACTGAGCTTCGGCTACACTTCTTCCATGGCACAGGTCGCCCTCATCGGCATCGGGAACGTCCTCGCGGGCGACGACGCGATCGGGCCACACGTCGTGCGGGTCGTCGAGGCTCGGTACGAGCTGCCGGAGAGCGTCCAGGTGATCGACGCGGGGACGCCCGGGTACGACCTCACGGCGTTGCTCGCCGACCTCGATGCCGTCGTCCTGGTCGACTCGGTGAAGACCAAGGGGACCCCCGGCGAGGTCCGGACGTTCGACAAGGACGCCCTGCTCGAGAAGAAGCCCATCCTCGCCGTCAGCCCGCACGAGCCTGGGGTCCGCGAGGCGCTCTTGAACGCGGACTTCATGGGCGTGACCCCGCCGGTCGTCCGGCTCGTCGGCGTCATCCCCGGGCGGACGGACACGGGCATCGGCCTCTCCGAGGAGGTCCGCTCCGCGGTTCCCGCCGCCGTCGCGCAGGTCGCCCGCGAGCTCGGCGCGCTCGGCGTCGAGCTTCGCGAGCGAACGCCGGGGCGCGCGCCGGACCTCTGGTGGGAGCGGACGTGATCCCGTGACCGCCCGCGCGCAGCGGGCGGCGCGGCGTTGGGTTTGCGTCGCGTCACGACGCGCTGCTACGCTCCTGCGGGTCGCGCCGTGACCGCGGTTCCGCACGCCGCATGAAGATGGACTCACGAGACGGCGGGCCCCAGGGGCCCGGCGAAGGCCGGCGCATCGCGCTCAGCGGGACGGTGCAGGGCGTCGGCTTCCGGCCGTTCGTCTACCGGATCGCGCGCGAGACGGGGGTCGCCGGGCGCGTCCGGAACGACGCCGCCGGCGTGACGATCGAGGCGTTCGGCTCTCCCGCGGCGCTCGATGCGTTCGTCGCGCGGCTCCGCGCCGATCCGCCCCCGGCGGCGGTCATCGCCGAGGTGCGCGCGGAGCGCATCCCGTTCGAGCGTGCGCTCGGGTTCCGGATCGTCGAGAGCGGCGGCGCCACCGAGCGGCGCGCCGCGATCCCGCCGGACCTCGCCACCTGCCCCGATTGCCTGCGCGAGATCCTCGACCCGGACGATCGCCGGCACGGGTACCCCTTCACGAACTGCACGAGCTGCGGTCCCCGCTTCACCATCGCGCTCGGCGCGCCGTACGACCGGCCCGCGACGACGATGGCGGGGTTCCGGATGTGCGCCGCCTGCGCGCGCGAGTACGACGACCCGCTCGACCGGCGCTTCCACGCGCAGCCGAACGCGTGTCGCACCTGTGGCCCCCGGGTCGCGCTGGTCATTTCGGATGGGGGGGCGCTCGCTGCGGCCGTCGCACCCGATCGCTCAGCTTCGTTCGATCCGATCGCGGCCGCCGGCCTCGCGCTGGCAGAGGGGCGGATCGCGGCGGTGAAGGGGATCGGCGGGTATCACCTCGCCTGCGACGCGACGTCGCCCGCCGCCGTCCGGACGCTGCGCGAGCGCAAGCGGCGCGAGGAGAAGCCGCTCGCGGTGATGGTCCCCGATCTCGCCGCCGCGCGCGGGCTGGCCGAGCTCTCGCCCGCGGAGGAGGCGCTCCTCGCGTCCGTCGAGCGGCCGATCGTGCTCTGTCGGCGCCGCGACGGAGCGCCGCTCGCGCCCGAGGTCGCGCCGGAGAGCCCGCTCGTCGGGCTGCTGCTCCCCTACGCCCCGCTCCACCACCTGCTGCTCGCCGCCGCAGGACGGCCGCTCGTGATGACGAGCGGGAACCTCTCCGACGAGCCGATCGCCTCCGACGATGCGGACGCCCTGGCGCGCCTCGGAGAGATCGCGGACCTGTTCCTCGTCCACGACCGGCCCATCGCGTCGCGGTGCGACGACTCCGTGGCGCGGGTGTCCGCGGGGAGACCGGTCGTCCTGCGTCGCGCGCGCGGATTCGTGCCGCGCCCGGTCCGCGTCACGCGCCGCTTCCGCGTCCCGCTGCTCGCGGTCGGCGCGCAGCTCAAGAACGCGTGCTGCCTCGCGCGCGGGGACGAGGCGGTCCTCGGGCCGCACGTGGGCGACCTGGACGGCCTCGAGACCTATGGCGCCTTCGAGGCGGCGGTGGCCCGCCTCGAGACGTTCCTGGCGCTCCGGCCGGAGGCGGTCGCCTGCGACCTGCACCCGCTGTACCTGTCGACCCGCTACGCCCGCGAGCGGTCCGCCGCGCTCGGCGTGCCCCTCGTCGAGGTTCAGCACCACCACGCCCATGCCGCCTCGGCGATGGCGGAGCACGGACTCGACGGCCCAGCGCTGGCGCTCGCCTGGGACGGCACCGGGCTCGGCCCCGACGGCGCCGCGTGGGGCGGCGAGCTGCTCCTCGCCGAGCGCGGCCGTTTCGAGCGGCTCGCCACGTTCCGACCGGTGCGGCTCGCCGGCGGCGACCGCGCCATCCGCGAGCCCTGGCGCGTCGCGCTCGCGGCGCTCGACGACGCGCTCGGAGCGGACGCGCCGCTGGAGCGCTTCCCGGCGCTCGCCGCGGTGGACCCGAAGGAGATCGCGGTCGTCCGCCGGATGCTCGCGGCGGGCGTGAACAGCCCTGCGGCCCACGGCGCGGGACGCGCGTTCGACGCGGCGGCGGCACTCGCGCTGGGGCGGGGAACCTCGCGGTTCGAGGGACAGGTGGCGATGGCGCTCGAGGCGGCCGCCGGCGGAGCTCCCTCCGCCCCGTACTCGTTCGACGTCGAGGCAGGGGCGGTCGAGCAGCTCGACCTCCGCGCCACCTGGCGCGCGCTCGCCGCCGACGTGCTCGCCGGCGTCGCACCGGGCGAGATCTCGGCCCGGTTCCACGCCACGCTCGTCCGGGCTGGCGCGGAGCTCGTACGCAGGGCCACCCGGCGTACGGGCATGCTGCCGGTCGTCCTCACCGGCGGCTGCTTCCAGAACGCCCGGCTCGCCGAGGGGATCCTGGGCGAGCTGTCGGGAGCTTTCCGGGTGTGTCAGCATGGCCAGGTGCCGCCCGGCGACGGCGGGATCGCGCTCGGCCAGGCGATCGTCGCCGACGCGATGCTCGACGATCCGCGGAGGTGACGACGCATGTGTCTCGGTGTCCCAGGCAGGATCCTCGCCATCGACGGCCTGAACGCGACGGTGGACTTCTTCGGCGTCCGCAAGGAGCTGCGGCTCGACATCGTCGACGAGCCCGTCCAGGTCGGCGACTACGTCCTCAACCACGTCGGGTTCGCCATTCGCCGCATCCCTCCCGACGAGGTCCAGGAGACGCTCGCGCTGTTCGACCAGATCCTCGAGATCTCGGGCGCGAAGGAGGACCTCATGGCCGCAGACGTGCGCGGCGAGATCGCAGCCGGGAAGGACAAGGCGTAGCGCATGGAGAGACCGGTCCAGAAGATCGGGCTGAAGCACGGCTCGGGCGGGCGCGCCATGCGCCAGCTCATCGAGGACGTGTTCCTGAAGCTCGCCTCGCCCGTGGACGGCATCGGCCTCGCCGAGCTCGACGACGGCGCGGCCCTGCGCGTCGGCGACCGCTGGCTCGTCCTCACGACGGACTCCCACGTGGTCCAGCCGATCTTCTTTCCCGGCGGCGACATCGGCCGGCTCTCCGTGGCGGGCACCGTGAACGACCTCGCGATGATGGGCGCGACCGAGCCGCTCGCCCTCACCTGCGCGGTGATCCTCGAGGACGGCTTCCCGCGCGCCGACCTCGAGCGGATCGTGGCGTCCATGCGCGACACCGCCCGCGAGGCGAACGCGCCCATCGTCACCGGCGACACCAAGGTGATGGGGAAAGGCGAGGTGGACGGGATCGTCCTGAACACCGCGGGGGTCGCGCTCGCCGACCGGATCGTGACCGACGCCGGGCTGCGCGCCGGCGATCGGCTCATCGTGACCGGGACCGTGGGAGATCACGGGCTCGCGGTGATGTCGCGCCGGCACGATCTGCGGCTCGAGGGCGATCTCCGCTCCGACGTGGCGCCGGTGAACGGGCTCGTCCGGGAGGCGCTCCGCGCCGGCGGCGAGGACGTCGTCGCCATGAAGGACCCGACCCGGGGCGGCGTCGCGGGGGTGCTCCACGAGATGGCTGCGAAGGGCAAGGTGGGCATCGTCGTCGAGGAGGCGGCGGTCCCGATCCGCGACGAGGTGCGCGCCGCGGCCGAGATGATCGGCATCGACCCGCTCCTCGTCGCGAACGAGGGGAAGGCAGTCATCGCCGTCCGCGCCCGGTCCGCCGAGAAGGTGCTCGCGGCGCTGCGCGCCCACCCGCTCGGCCGGGACGCAGCGCTGTTCGCCACCGCCATCGCCGAGCGGCCGGGGACGGTCATCCTCGACACCGGGTTCGGCAAGCGGATGCTCGCCGAGCCCGAGGGCGAGCTGCTTCCGAGGATTCTGCTGATGAGCGACGCGTCCCACATCCGGATCGAGCGCGACGGCGCGGTCGGCGTCCTCCTCATGGACCGGCCCGAGCGCTTCAACTCGCTCGACGTCACGATGGCGCGCGACCTCCGCGCCGCCGGCCTCCAGCTCGCGCGCGACGTCTCGGTCCGCGCGGTGGTCCTCCGCGGCACGGGCGGCAAGGCCTTCTGCTCCGGCGCCGACCTCAAGTACATCCGCGCCGGCGGCGCGGCAGACGACCTCGGCTACCTCGCCCCCGGCGCGCGCCCGGCGCAGCAGGGCTTCGGCGCGGTGTTCAAGCAGATCCTCGAGTACCTCCACTCGACCATCTCGGAGATTCCGCCGCTCCCCCAAGCCCTGGGTGGCGGCCGTGGACGGGATCGCCGCGGCGGGCGGCCTCGGCCTCGCCATGTCGTGCGACCTCGTCGTCTGCTCCGAGCGCTCGTCGTTCGAGTGGGCGTACGCGAAGACCGCCCTGTGCGGCGCCGAGAGCTCGACCTTCTTCCTGCCGCGCCTCGTCGGGTTCCGCCGCGCCATGGGGATGGCCCTCCTGAACCCGCGCCTCGACGCGCGCACCGCGCGCGAGTGGGGGCTCGTGAACGAGGTGTTCCCGGACGCGCGCCTCGACGACGAGGTCGCCGCGCTCGCGCGGCGGCTCGCGGAGCTCCCCACCCGCAGCATCGGAATGACGAAGGCGCTCATGAACCAGGCCGCGGGGGTCGACCGGCTGGACTGGCACCTCGACCAGGAGCTCGAGAGCCTGAAGCGGAGCGCGGACTCCGCCGACTTCGCCGAGGGGATCGACGCGTTCTTCGGGAAGCGCTCCCCGCGCTTCACCGGGAAGTAGGGGAATCGCCATGGCGGACCTCACCGCGAAGATGCAGTTCCGCGACCCGGCGCGCGCGAGGGCGCTCTCCCTGGCGCTCCAGCGGCTCGTGGACGACGTCGGGCGCCCGGTGTCGGTGATGCACGTGTGCGGCAGCCACGAGCAGGCCATCGCGCGCTTCGGCCTGCGCTCCGCGTTCCCGAGGGACCTCACCGTCATCATGGGCCCCGGCTGTCCGGTGTGCGTCACCGACTGCCCGGAGATCGACGAGGCGGTCGCCCTGTCCCGCCAGGGCGTCCGGATCGCGACCTACGGGGACATGCTGCGCGTGCCCGGCACGTCGCTGTCGCTCGCCGACGCAGCCGCGGAGGGCGGGAGGATCGAGAGCGTCTACTCGGTGAGCCAGGCGGTTGAGCTGGCCCAGAAGCATCCGGACGAGGAGGTCGTCTTCTTCGCGTCGGGGTTCGAGACCACCGCCGTCGCGACCGCGGCGGTGCTCGTGGCCGGCGTCCCGAAGAACTTCTCGGTGCTGTCCGCGCACAAGTACATCCCGCCGGCGATGGAGATCGTGGCGGAGATGCCGGAGAACAAGGTCGAGGGCTTCCTCGCCGCGGGCCACGCCGCCGCCATCACCGGCTCGGACGTGTTCCTGCCGTTCGTCGAGCGGCACCGCCTCCCGGTGGTCGTCGCCGGCTTCGAGCCGCTCGACGTGCTCGCCGGCCTGGTCCGCCTCGTCGAGCTCGTCAAGGAGCAGCGCCCGGCCGTCGACAACATGTATCCGCGCTGCGTCACCGCGGGCGGGAACAAGCCGGCCCAGGAGGTGCTCTGGAAGGTCTTCCGGCTGCACGGCGGCCGGTGGCGCGGCATCGCCCACATTCCGAACGGCAACCTGCGGCTCCGCGACGAGTGGGCCCACGTGGACGCCCGGCGGCGCTTCACCATCGACCTCGCCTCGCTGTGGGACGGCGCGCCATCCTTACACGCGCAGCGCTGCGTCTGCGGGGAGATCATGGCGGGCCTCAAGAACCCGACCGACTGCGAGCTGTACGGGAAGGAGTGCACGCCCGAGGCCCCGGTGGGCGCGTGCATGGTTTCCTCCGAGGGGGCCTGCCGCATCTGGCACACCTACGGTGGCGTCCCGGATCTGCGCGGCGTGGCGTAGCGACATGCACGAGTACTCGCTCATCGAGGCGCTGATCCGGCGCGTGGAGGAGGAGGCGCGGCGGCGGAGCGCGCTCGCCGTCCACGGGGTGTCGGTGCGCATCGGCGAGCTGGCGGGCGTGGATCCGGAGCTGTTCCGCACCGCCTACGAGACGTTCCGCGCCGGGACCGTCTGCGCCGAGGCGCCGCTCGCGATCCGCCAGGTTGCTGCGACGTGGTCCTGTCCGCGCTGCCGGCGGGCCCTCGTGCGCGGCGAGGTCCTCAGCTGTCCGGACTGCCACGAGCCGGCGCGCCTCGACGACGGCGGCGACACGCTCACCCTCGACGGCATCGAGATGGAGGTGCCCTGATGTGCACGACCTGCGGCTGCGGCGACACGGAGCTCGTCCCGGTGGAGCTCCACGAGAAGATCCTGGCGGGGAACGACCGCGCCGCCCGGCACAACCGGGAGCACTTCATCGAGGCGGGCGTCCTCGCCTTGAACCTCATGGGCTCGCCGGGCGCGGGGAAGACCGCCGTGCTCGAGGCGACCGCACGGGCGGCGGCGCCGAAGGGCTGGAGGCTCGGCGCGGTGTCCGCCGACCTCGCCACCGACAACGACGCACGCCGGCTCGAGAAGGCCGGCATCCCGTCCAAGGCCATCACCACCGGCCAGGCCTGCCACCTCGACGCGGAGCTGGTCCACCGCTCGCTCCACGACTTCCCCTGGCGCGACATGGACGTGTTCTTCATCGAGAACGTCGGGAACCTCGTCTGCCCCGCGATCTACGATCTCGGCCAGGCCGCGAACGTGGTCGTCCTCTCCGTCACCGAGGGCGAGGACAAGCCGCTCAAGTACCCCGTCATGTTCAAGGCGGCCGACCTCGTCCTCCTCACGAAGTGCGACCTCGTCCCGCACCTCGACGTGGACCTCGCGAAGGTGCACGACGCCGTCGCGCGCGTGATGCCGCGACCGAAGGTCATCGAGGTGTCGGCGCGGACCGGCGCCGGGCTCGACGCGTGGATCGCGTGGGTCGGAGAGCTGCGGCGGCCGCTCGCGCACGGGCACGGGCACGCCCATTCGCACGAGCACGCGCACACTCACGGTCACGGTCACGGCCATGACCACGGTCCGGACGGAGGCCACGGGCGCTCCGATCACGACCACGAGCGCGGGCGCTAACCCGGTTTCGTCGCGCGCGGCCGCGTTCAGCCGACCGACCGCGGGACCACGTCGCCCGCGTCGGGAAGCACCGCGACGTAGAGCGTCGCGGGGATCCTCCTCCGCGCAGGCGGGACCGTGATCGGCCATGACCGTGTGGCATCCTCGCGGGCGCGGCGCTTGCGCTGCGCCTGGGCGTGTTCGTTTCGCCCGAAGACGCCGAGACCTGGGAGCGTCACTCCGGCACCGCCTCCTCGCCGCTCGGCGGGTACCGGCGGCGCGAGCCCGAGAAGACGCTCCTGCACCAGGTGGTCCGCGACCGGCTCGAGCCATTCCTCGCCGCCGCACGCGAGCGCGCCCAACTCGAAGGTGCGAAGGCGGATCGTGCCCCAGCCGGCGTCCTCGCCTGCGCCCGAGCAGCCCGCACACGCCCCGGCGCCCGTCTCCGCATCCCGCGGTGAGACGCCGAGACGGGACCCCGTTCTCGACCCCGCTCGAATCTACCGCGTCCCCTGGGCCAATCTCCTGAAGAAGGTCTTCGCCATCGACGTCCTCGCCTGCCCAGAGTGCGGCGGCCGGCTGAAGCTCATCGCCTTCTTCGCCGAGGGGACCGTGGCCGGGCGCATCCTCGACCACCTCGGCCTCGACTCGCAGGGACCGCCCGTCGCCAGGGCCCAGGCACCGCCCGAGCTGTTCGACCCCGGGCCTGACTACGACGTCGCCGACCCCTCCTTTACGAACTGAAGCCTGCCCCTCGCCGGTGATGCCGCGGCTCGCGCGCGAGCTCATCGAGCCGCTGGAATCGGCGTCTTGCGGGACCCGGCACCATGTGGAAGGCTTCCTCTCGAGGTGACGGTCGTTCCCGTAACCGGGATTATCGGGACCCGATCCGCGGGTTGATTTCCCTACACACCCGCTGGGATCCAGTTCACGACGGTAAACCCTCCCGCACGGCATCCGGATGGACGTTCCCAGCGCGTGGCAGGTCAACACGGGAGCGAAGCAGGTCACTGTCAGCGACCATGCCGAGATGCGCTTGGCGACGTCGTCCAACGGCGCCGAAGGTGCGCGTCCCTATATCGTCAACCTCTTTGACCGGAACGGCGTCCTGCAGGCGTCACTGAACGTGTTCTTCCATGAGGACGGAGATCTCACCCAGGAGCAGGCGGCGCGGCTTGGGAAGCGCGAGATGAAGGAACTCACGCAGGAGATGCGTCGCCGATACGGCTTGCACGACGTCAGGAGAGTCGACATTAACGGTGTAGTCGCGCTCCTCGGCGAGTACCGCATGACCCTCCCTTCGGGGTCGTACAGGAACCGGGTTGTAGAGGTCTTCGCTGGGCCGCGTTCATTTACACTGACGGTGGGCTATCTCGAGACCGAGGAGAAGGCTTTGAGGAACGTGTGCGACAGGATCATCTGGTCGATCAGGATGCAGAGCTGACGGCCATGTGCACGTGAGTGCCCGGTCGCGGGTGCCTGGGCTAGAATGCACTCGTGGCGACGAGGATCCCCATCGACCGTGGATCGGTTGCCGACTTCTGTCGGCGCCATCACGTCCGGAAGCTGTCCCTGTTCGGGTCCGTCCTGCGCGAGGACTTCGGGGCGGACAGCGACGTCGATGTGCTGGTCGAGTTCGAGCCGGACCACGTTCCAGGTTTCATCGCGCTGCACGACATGGAGGAGGAGCTCTCGAGCCTGCTCGGCGGGCGAGCGGTGGACCTCGTGACCGAGCGCTTCCTGAATCGCCGGATCCGAGATCGCGTCCTCGCGGGGGCCGAGGTTCAGTATGCAGCGGGATGACGGGGTCTACGTCGAGCACATGCTCGACCTCTCCCGCAAGGTCGCGGAGAAGATCGCCGGCGTGCCCAGGGAGAAGTTCGACAGGGACGAGAACCTTCGCCTCGCGCTCGCCCACCTGTTGCGGACCATCGGCGAAGCTGCGCGTCGCGTCTCGCGCGAGTTCCAGAAAGCGCATCCGGAGATCCCCTGGGCCGGGATCGTCGGGATGCGCCACAAGGTGGTCCACGACTACATGGACGTCGACGAGGACGTCATCTGGAAGACCTCGCTGGAGGAGATCCCACGCCTGGTGGCCGCTCTGGAGCCGCTCGCCAGGGACTGACGTTCGGGGTCAGGTCCGCGCCACGAAACCTTCAGAGAAGGGTTCACGCCGTCAGGTACCACGGGGTCTTCGCGCCCAACTCGAAGGTGCGAAGGCGGATCGTGCCCCAGCCGGCGTCCTCGCCTGCGCCCGAGCAGCCCGCACACGCCCCGGCGCCCGTCTCCGCATCCCGCGGTGAGACGCCGAGACGGGACCCCGTTCTCGACCCCGCTCGAATCTACCGCGTCCCCTGGGCCAATCTCCTGAAGAAGGTCTTGAGCCTCCCCGCGACACGGCTGAGCCGGGCCCTGCCGCCCGGGGACACGCACCTACACGGCGCCGCTCCCTGCGTGCATCCGTCACAGCGCGTTCGCGCTCGTTTCGGAGAACGTGGTACCTCGATCCAAGATGGTCTTCCACTTCTGGCTGCAGACCCTCCGGAGGAGACGAGCATGAGAACGAGAATGAATTCCCGACTGGTGGCCATCGTGACCCTTGCCGCCCTCGTCTCCGCGTGCAGCAGCGGCAACGACGACGCGGGGCCTTCCGGTCCGTCGTCGGGAGACCTGGTCGCCGCGTTCGACGGCGGCGGTGTCGTCACGGTCAATCCCGTCTCGTCCGCGGAAGCCACCGCCCTCGCGGTCGATGCATCGTTCCTCTACGTCGCGGGCCAGGAGGGCTCCACGTGGCGGATCGAGAAGCGGGACATCGCCACCGGCGCCCCGGTCGCGGGCTTCGACACCGACGGCGTAGCCAGCAGCGCTCCCTCACCCGGCCTCGGCGCAGTCGAGGGGATCGCCATCGATGCAACGCACATCTACGTCGTCGGAGTCGACTACGGCGCTGGCGGTACATTTCCGGAGCAGTGGCGCATCGAGAAGCGGGACATCGTGACGGGGGCTCTGGATCCCTCGTTCGATGGGGAGGGTGTCGTGACGAGCGATCCCACCGGCTCCGACGACGAACCGAGGGACATCGCGATCGACTCCACGTACATGTACGTCGTGGGCGTCGATTTCGGCGGCGGTGACTTCAGGTGGCGAATCGAGAAGCGGAGCCTCGCGACCGGCGCTCTCGACACGGGGTTCGACGGCGACGGCGTCGTCATCTCGGACCCTCCGACGAGCGGCGAGGTTCCGTACGCCATCGCGATCGACGGAACGTCCATGTACGTCGTCGGCTTCGACGCCGGCGGGGCGGGGGCATCGGCGCGATGGAGAATCGAGAAGCGAAGCCTCGCCACGGGCGCGCTCGACGGCGTCTTCGGCGGTGGCAGCGGCGTCGTGACGTCGGACTTCGCGGGCGTCGGTGGCGAGGAAGCCCGCGACATCGCGATCGACGCGACCTCGATGTACGTCGTCGGGTACGACGATGCGGGCGCGGGGGGGCGGTGGCGGATCGAGAAGCGAAGCCTCACGACCGGCGCACTCGTGATCGCCTTCGACGGCGACGGGGTCGTCCTGAGCGATCCGAGCGCGGGCTACGACCTCGCGCAGGCGGTGGCGATCTCCGGCACCTCGCTGTACGTCGTCGGGGATGACGAGGGCGGCATCGGTGATTCGTACCAGTGGCGGATCGAGAAGCGCGATGTCACGACCGGCGCCCTCGTCACCACCTTCGGCACCGGCGGTGTCGTCACGAGCGAGCCGGGCGCAGACTGGGAGGAGCCGGCGGCGGTTGCCGTCGATGGTTCGTACCTGTACGTCACCGGCTTCGACGTCAACGGTACGAACGGAAACCCTCGCGAGTGGCGCATCGAGAAACGGCTGAAGTGAATCGAGGCGCCTGCCCATGAACTCCATGTCGCCGTGATGGTGCCCCTCGCCGCGGTCGGTGCCAGACCTGATCCGCGCTTGCTCGGGATGAGCTTCGCCGGCGTCGGGGCGCGCGGTCTCGCGCGGCGGGGCGCAGGTCGGCCGGCGGCATCGCCGCGGCACCATCCGTGCTGTCTGCGCGCAATGAAGAAGGGGCTGGCCTGCGGGCCGTGCGTCAGGTGATGCCTTGGATTGCCTCGTGGTGCTCGACCTCCGCGAGGAGGAGCGCGTCGCGGAGCGTCTCCATGGCGCGCGCCCAGGCGGCGGGCTTGCGGTCCCTGCGCGGCGACTGCTGCCGCCAGGCGCTCACCGCGTTGTAGCCGATGATCCGGAGCCAGCTCACCGTCTCGATGGACGCCCTGCTCGCCTGGCAGGGCTGGGAGTCGTCCTCGCCGAGCATGACGTCCATCGTCCAGTGGCAGCCGTTCTCGATCCCCCGGTGCATGCGCACCAGCGCCAGCTCCTGGTCCCGGCTCAGCGGTCCGGCGGGGATCGAGGTGACGAAGTACCGCGGCCTGACCTCCGCCGCGACACGCTCCGCATCGCCATCACCCTCTGGAACGCACTCGTGCTCCAGGCGTGCGGCCAGGGAGAGCTCCTCACCGAGCTCTTCGACCGCTTCCGAAAGCTGCCCCACCGCGACTCGGTGATCATGGGCGCCCTGGTGCGGGAGATGGTCCTGCGCAAGAACACCCTCTACGCTCAGGACCTCCGCCTCGTCGGTGAGTGGGAGCTGCGCGACCTGGGAGACGGAGAGGTCTCGCTGCGGGCGGTCGCTCTCCCGCAACAACGCTTCATCCCCCGGGGTCGGGTCCGCCCGATGGGAAACTACTCTGGGACGGGGCCCGGGGAACGGGGCCCGGCGTTCAGCCGCGCGGCCGCGGAACCACGTCTCCCGCGTCGGGTAGGACCACGACATCGAGGGGCGCGGCCCCCGCCGCCGCCCTGGCCTGCTCGAGCGCCCACTCGACGCTCGGCGCGAAGGTCGCGTACGTCGCCGAGACGGTAGCCTCGTCCATCCCGGAGACGAGGAACAGCCG
Organism: uncultured delta proteobacterium; assembly: GCA_963721145.1. Classification (GTDB taxonomy): domain Bacteria; phylum Myxococcota; class Myxococcia; order Myxococcales; family Anaeromyxobacteraceae; genus Anaeromyxobacter. The sequence continues at coordinate 1,755,524 of CAVRIC010000003.1, forward strand.
GTAGCGCTCCGGCAAGTAGCGCCGCACGCCGAGGTCGAAGATCTTCTCGTTCACGACGCGGAGCGGGCCGGTGCCCTCCGGGCACTCCGCCGCGACGATCACGGTCCCGCCCTCACGGAGGAAGATCCCCGCCGGCGGCACGAGCTTCGAGGCCTGGTACAGGCTCGACGAGACCGGCAGCGGCGCGGAGACGACGACGCAGTCCGCCCGGTCCACCTCGACGTCACAGTGCGGCCGGGCCATCCGGACGCCCTCCCGGTGCGCGTAGACGAGGTCGCCCGCGACCGCACCCAGGATGGCCTCGCCGGCCTCGACGACGTTCAGCATGTACGTGTCGCGGCCGAGCCGCCGGACCGCCTCCTCGATGTCCTCGCGGCACGGGTTCCCGTCGGCGTGGCCGAGCGCCGACGCGGGATCGGCCTTCAGCTCGTGGTTCTTCCGGATGTCCTCGTCGTGACCGAGACCGGGGAAGATGCCCTTCGCGCCGCCGCCCCAGCCGGCGAAGTAGTGGGGCTTCACGCGTCCGGTGGTGACGACGAGATCGGCCTCGGCGACGCAGCGGTTCACGCGCAGCCGCGTGCCGCGGCTGGTGCGCCCCATGTCGACCATCGAGGCGTCGTCGCGCGCGTCGTGGTTCACGACACGGTGGCGGCGCAGGACGTCCGCGGGGAGCCCGAGCCGCTCGAGCTTCGCCGGGCCGTGGGTGCCGTTGGCGATCGCGAGCGTGAGGTGGTCGTCGGGGACCGACGCGAGCGCCCGGCGGACGGCGGCGAACAGCTCCGTCCTGGGCTCGTCCCGCGAGGCATCGGACACGATCACGACGGCGCGCGTCCGGGAGGAGGCGACGTCCGCGAGCGGCCGGGCACCGATCGGATGGGCGAGCGCCGCATCGAGCGCCGCGCGGAGATCGGGCACCGGCGCCGCGCGCGGCGGGGCGACGACGCGGAGGCGGACGCCGGGCGGTGGCCGCAGCGGCAGCGGGCGCGTTCCCCAGCCCAGGAGCACCTCGGTCACGCATGCCCCGGCTGCGTGGCGACCCCGCGCGCGGCGCGCTCGCGCTCTGCTGGGAGCTCCGCCGCAATCCGCCGGCGAACCTCGTCGCGCAGCGCGACCGTCGCGTCCACGCCGCGCCCCGCGGTCTCCACCGGCTCGAGGATCCGCGCGAAAGCGCGGCACGGCCGCACCCAAGGCCCCCCCTTCGGCATCCCCGCCGCCGTCCCGTGGACCGCGACCGGCAGCACCGGGACGCCCGCCTCGAGCGCGAGCCGGAACGCGCCCGACTTGAAGGGGAGGAGCGTGCCTCTCGCGCTCCGCGTCCCCTCGGGGAAGATCATCACGCTCATGCCGCGCGCGAGGTACTCCTTCGCGCGCGCGAGCGCCTCGCCGCCGCTCTCCGCGTCGCCGCGCCGGATCGGGATGTCGCCGCTCATCCGCAGCATCCAGCCGACCCACGGGACCCTGAACAGCTCCTCCTTGGCGACCCACTTCATCTCGCGGGGAAGCCGGGACAGCATGAGGATGTCGAGCATCGACTGGTGGTTCGCCACCACGACGAACGGCCCCTTCCCCGGCCAGCGCCCCTCGACGCGCAGCCGCCACGGCGGAAAGGTCTTCGTGATGAGGACGCCGAGGATCCGGAGGAACCGGCCGGCCACACGGCGATTGCGATCGAACGGCGCGGTGAGGGCGAGGAGCGCCGCCTGCAGCGGCAGCCCGACAGCGATGAGCGCAATCGCGATGGGGTATCCGAGGATCGCGAGGAGGACGTACACGGCGGGATGCTCCACCTCATCCGTCACCGCGCGGTCACGGAGGCGATCGGCCCCGATGCCGGTGCGGGCGGCCGCTGCAAGGTGATGCGACGAGCGTGACTGGAATAACGCCGCGGCAGAGAGGAGGCGGCCCTCCTCGAGGGGGGGTGCGACGAATCGTGCCGCCACGGGCCGCGCCCCTGCAAGGCCGATGGGGAGCGTGAGGGCGGGGAGCCCTCCGAGCGCGATCGCGGCGGAGAGCGGGTCGCGTTCCATGGCGCCGTCCGCGGATGGTCGTGGCGCAGGCGAGAGGAGGAGGTCGTGGCGCTCGAGGAGCCGGGCGAGCGCGCGCTGCGCCTCGCCTCGGAGCCGCGACGCCCGCACGTAGTCGGCCGCGCTCGCCCCCGTGGAACCCACGAGGGATCCTCCGGCGGGACCGAGGACGTCCTCGCGGACGACGATCCCCTCCGCCGCCGCCAGCACGTCGGCGAGCGCCGCCCAGGGCAGCTCGGGCAGCGTCGCGGGCGCCACGATCGCCCCCGCTCCGCGGAGCGCCTCCTGTGCGGCCGCCCACGCCTCCTGAGCCTCGCGCGGCGACGGCGGAATCTCGAGGACGCCCACGCGCAATCCTCGGGGCAGCTCGGCCGCGAGCCGGCCGATCCCCGGCGGCGCCCCGACCGACGAGGGGTCGCGCGGGTCTGCTCCCGCGATCGCGTCGAGCACGATCGCGCAGTCCTCGGCGGACCGCGCGACCGTCCCGAGCGCCGCGAGCGTGAAGGAGCCCAGCACCGCGCCGCGCCGCGAGAGCACGCCGTACGTCGGGCGCAGCGCGGTCACCCCGCACTCGCCCGCCGCGGTGTCCGGCTCTGCTCCGAGCGCGGAGATCGCGAACGGCACGAGTCCGGCCGCGACCGCGGCCGCCGGACCCGGCGAAGGGCCGCCTGCGGGACGGCGCGGATCCCACGGCGTCCGGCAGGACGCCGCCGGCGCGGATGCGCCGGGGACCGCGCCCGCGGGCGGGTACACCTGGAGCTTGCCGACGAGCACCGCACCCTGCTCCGCCAGCCTGGCGGCCGCCGTCGCGTCGCGCTCAGGGGTCCGGCTCGCCAGCGTCGTCAGCCCGAGCCCGGTCGCGATCGCGCACGTGTCGATGGCATCCGCGAGCCCGAACGGGATCCCGTGGAGCGGCCCGCGCCAGCGACCCGCCTCGATCTCGGCGGCCGCTGCGCGCGCCGAGGCGCGGGCGTGGTCGGCGACGATCAGCGCGAAGCAGCCGAGCGGCGGGCCGAGGGCGGCGCTGCGAGCGAGGCAGAAGTCCGCGAGCTCCACGGGCGACACGTCGCGCGCGCGCAGCCGGCGCGAGAGCGACGCGAGCCCCGCGAACGCCAGCTCGTCGGCGGCCGCGCTCACCGCGGGTCCCCCGGCCGCGCCGCCGCCGCGCGGAACACGAACGCGGGGTCGGCGTCGGCCGGAACGCGAAAGGCGCGGATGGCCGCGAGCGACCGACGGGTGCCTTCGGTGCCGCTGCGCCCGCGGGGAAGCTGCCCTCCGTCCGCGTCCGCGGCGGGGCGCTCCGCGCGGGCGGCGGCGCACCCAGCGACCGCCGCGGGTGCGAGCGCAAGCGCGCCGAGGAAGCGTCGCCGATGGATGATCATGCGCATTTCAGTAGCACAGCTCCCCGGCTTGGGCGTGGTGCCGGGTGGCCGCCCCCGCGAGGCCGGTAGGGCTGCCGCCACGGCTTTCGGCTCCTCACGGGCCCGGGGCGGGTCGGAGTCCAGGGCGCGTTCTAGGTCGTGGTCGTGGACGCGGACGTGGACGTGGACCTCGACGACAGCAAAACGATCCTGGCGCCGGCTCCCACGCAGCGACAGGATCCCCTCCGTGCCGGAGCTGCCCGACATCCAGGTGTACGCCGAGGCGATCGCCGCGCGTGTCGTGGGCACGCCGCTCGAGCGCGTCCGGCTCGGCAGCCCGTTCCTGCTCCGCTCGGCGGACCCGCCCATCGCGGCGGCGGAGGGGCGCCGCCTCACTGCCGTCCGGCGCCTGGGGAAGCGGATCGTCTTCGCGCTCGAGCCGGACCTGTTCCTGGTCCTGCACCTCATGATCGCGGGGCGCCTCCACTGGAAGGAGCGAGGAGCGAAGCTCCCGGGCCGGATCGGCCTCGCCGCGCTCGATTTCCCCGCCGGATCGCTCGTCCTCACGGAGGCGGGCACGAAGCGCCGGGCCGCGCTCCACCTCGTCCGCGGCGAAGCGGCGCTGGCGGCGCTCGACCGCGGCGGCCTCGAGCCGCTCGGCGCGAGCCAGGACGCGTTCGCGCGCGCGCTGCGGCGCGAGAACCACACGCTCAAGCGCGCCCTCACCGACCCGGCCCTCTTCTCCGGCATCGGCAACGCGTACTCCGACGAGATCCTCCACCGCGCCCGGCTCTCCCCGGTGAAGCTCACGTCGCGGCTCGAGGAGGAGGAGATCGCGCGGCTGTACGCGGCGACGCAGGGGGTCCTCTCGGACTGGGTGGAGCGGCTCCGGGGCGAGGCGGCGGGGGAGTTCCCGGAGGGCGTCACGGCGTTCCGCGAGGAGATGGCCGTGCACGGGCGTCACCGGCGCCCCTGCCCGGTGTGCGGTACGCTCGTGCAGCGGATCGTGCGCGCCGAGAACGAGGTGAACTACTGCCCGCGCTGCCAGACGGGAGGGCAGATCCTGTCCGACCGCTCGCTCGCCCGCTTGCTCAAGGACGACTGGCCGCGCACCATCGAGGAGCTGGAGCGGAACCCGGCGCTCTCGGCGGTGCGCGCCGCGGACCCCCGGAGGGAGAGGAAGGCATGACCGACCCGGAGATCGTGGCGGCGCTGCGGGAGAAGGCGCGGATCCTGTACGAGGGGAAGCTCACGCCACATCGGAGCTGCGGCATCGCGCTCGCCGAGACCTTCGGGCGCGACAGCCGCCCGTACCAGGCGCTCCGGCGCGGGGGCCTCACCGGCGAGGGCACCTGCGGCGCGATCATGGCGGGCCAGCTCCTCCTGGGCGAGCTGCTCGGCGACCCCGATCCGACCGGTCCACCCACCCAGGCGCTCCGCGACGCCATGGTCGCGTACCGGGCGGAGGTGGCGCGCCGCGTGAACACCGGCGGCGCGCGGACGCAGATCTGCAACGACCTGACCGGCCGCTTCCCGGTGTTCCTGTCCGGGGAGCGGCTCGCGTTCTGCACCGACATCGCGACCACGGTCGCCGAGATCGTGGCCGAGGTCGCGCTCGCGCACGGCGCGAAGCTCGAGCCGACGCCGATTGCGGGGTTGTAGGAGCCGTTAGGGATCACGCCCCGGGCCGGGCTTCCGCGCCGCGCTCCGCCTCCCCACCTACCCATCATGGCAGGGGCTTCGCAGGGCTATCACGAGGACGAGCGCTCGCTCACCCCGCGCACGAAGGATCTCCACCGCGCGATCGTGTCGCTCCAGGAGGAGCTCGAGGCGATCGACTGGTACCAGCAGCGCGCCGACGCCACCGAGGACCCCGAGCTGCGCGAGATCCTCGCGCACAACCGGGACGAGGAGAAGGAGCACGCGATGATGCTCCTCGAGTGGCTGCGCCGGAAGGACGTGGTCTTCGCGCGGATGATGAAGCTGCACACCGGCCGCTCGGGTCCCATCGTGAGCGAGGAGGAGGGCGAGGCCTCGAGCGAGATCGACGTCGAGGGGCGCGCCGCGAAGGGAGAGAGATGAGCTGGCAGGACCGCGAGGCGGCGCCGTTCGGGCAGGAGGTGTGGGACCAGATCGACGCGACCGCGCGGGCTGCCGCGGACGAGGTCCGGGGCGCGCGGCGACTGGTGGAGGTGATCGGGCCGCTCGGGTTCGCGGCGCGCGCCGGCGTCGCGGAGGACGAGCCGGTCGTGTCCGACGAGGCCGAAGCGCAGGCGCACGTCCACGTGCCGCGCGTGCGGGCCCTCCCCGTCCTGCACCGCACCTTCGCGCTCGGCGCCCGGTCGGTCGCCGCGAAGGAGCTCCTGCGCGAGCCGCTCGTGCTCTCCGAGGCGGCCGAGGCCGCTCGCCAGATCGCGCGCGCCGAGGACCGGCTGCTGTTCAGCGGAAACCAGGCAGCCGGGGTCCGCGGCCTCATCGCCCACGAGGGCGCGATCGAGCTCACCGCGCGCGACTGGAGCGATCCCGCCGCCGCCGCGGACGACCTGCTCGGCGCGCTCGCGCGGCTCGACGCGGCCGGCCGCCACGGGCCCTACGCCGTCGGCGTGTCGCCTGCGCGCTTCTACCTGCTCCTGCGGCCGTACGCCGGGACCGCGCTCACGCCGCACGCGCAGCTCCTCCCCGCGTTCGCCGGCGGGATCGTGAAGGCTCCTGCGCTCCAGGACGGCGCGGTCGTGGTGGTGCGGAGCGCCTCCGGCCCGCGGGCGGTGATCGGCCAGGAGCTCGCCGCCGCCTACGATGGGCGCGAGGGGATCTTCCACCGCATCTCGCTCATCGAGTCGGTGACGCTCCTCCCAGGCACCCCGGGAACCGTCGCGGTGCTCCGCGGCGCGCGCGGGTGATCCGCTTCACCGGGCGCGGCCCGGCTCCGCGAGGCCGAGCCGCATGCGATCCTTGCGGCGCACCTCGCGCCGCACGAGCGCGTTGTAGGCCCAGTAGATCGCCATCCGCCGCGGCGAGCGGAGGTGGGTCCGCGGGTCGAGGAAGCGCCGGAGCTGCGACGGGAACGAGGTGAACCGCTCCCGCGCGTCGCGGCAGGCCGCCGCGAGCGCGTCCGCCGACAGGTTCCGCGGCACGAACGGCGCGTCGTTGAAGCGGTAGGCCGGAATCGAGCCACCAGCGCCCGCCATGCAGGAGGCGCCCCTCCGCAGCCAGCCGGCGGTGGAGCGGCGTCCCGGGGTACGGCACGAGCTGGTTGAACGCGGCGAACGCGAACCGGCTCTCGATGGCGAACTCGGCCGTGGCCCGGATGCTCTCCAGGGTGTCGCCGTCGTGCCCGAGCGTGAACGCCGCCCAGGTCTGCAGGCCGTGGCGGCGCAGCACGTCCACCGCGCGGCGGTACCGGTCCTCCGCGGCGGCGAGGTTCGGCCCCTTCCGCATCGCACGCAGGCTGTCGGGGACGATGCTCTCGAACCCGACCACGTGGCCGAGGCAGCCGCTCCGGGCCATGAGGTCCATCAGCTCCGGGTCCTCCGTCATGTCGATGCTCGCCTGGCCGACCCAGCGGACCCGGAGCGGCACGAGCGCCCGGAAGAGCGCCTTCGCCGCGTCGCGATCGGCGACGAGGTTGTCGTCCACGAAGAAGGCGAGGCGCGGGCGGGTCGCCCGGAGCTCCGCGACCACGTCCTCCACGCGCCGCGTGAAGGTGCGCCGGCCGAACTGGACCGACACGGCGCAGTACTCGCACGCCCACGGGCATCCCCGCGTGAGCTGGACCAGGGTGAGCGGCAGGTACCCCTTCCCGCGGAACAGGTCGCGGCGCGGAAGCCCGGGATGCGGCGGTCCGGGCGCGCACGCGTACCGCGGCCTCAGGCGCCCGGCGCGCGCGTCCTCGACCACGTCCGTCCAGCCCTGCTCCGCGTCGCCCAGGTACACCGCGTCCGCGTGGACCGCGACCTCGTCCGGCGCGAGGGTGGCGTGGATCCCTCCCATCACCACCGGCACCCCGCGCCGGCGGTACTCGGCGGCGATCTCGTACGCGCGGCGCGCCGTGAAGGTCTCGACGGTGATGCCGACGAGATCCGCCGGCGCGTCGTACGGGATCTCCTCGAGCCGGTCGTCGTGGATCGCGACGTCCACGTCGGGCGGCGTGAGCGCCGCGATCACCCCGAGGGCGAGCGGCTCCATCCGCCCCTCGTCCAGGTGAGAGGCGTCCTCGCGGCTCCCGATCGCCGGCTTGACGAGCGCGATCCGCATCGGCTACCCGAGCGCGCGCCCCTGCTTCCGCGCGATCTCGCGCCGCGAGACCAGGTTCCCGAGCAGGTAGAGGGAGAGGTTCCCGACGTTGCGCGCGTTGGCGGACCGATCGAGCGCGCGCCGCCCGATGGAGCGCCAGGCGTAGAACGTGCGTCGGGCCCGCAGGCACCCCTCGGCGAGCTGCTCCGCGGTCATGCCGGCGGGGTGGAACATCGGGCCGCCGTAGCGGAACCCGGGATCGAGCCACCAGGGATCGCCGATGAGACGCCGCTCGGCGCGGAGGCGGGCGAGGAGCGGCGTGCCCGGGGTCGGCGTGAGCGGGTTGAAGTTGGCGAGGAAGAGGCCGTTCCGCAGGGCGAACTCGACCGCGCCGTCGAACGACGCCGGGCCGTCCGCGTCGTACCCGAAGACGAACGTGCCGTACACCATGATCCCGCGGCGGCGGAGGCACCGGATGCACGACTCGTACTCCGCGACCGTCCCGTTCCACCCCTTCCGCATGTCGCGCAGGCTCCCCGGGTCGAGCGACTCGAACCCGACGAGCACGGCCGTGCAGCCCGCCGCCGCGAGCAGCTCGAGCATCCCTTCGTCCCGGGCGGCGTCGATCCCGAGCTGCGCCCCCCACCGCTTCCCCATCCCGCGGAGCCCCCGCAGCAGCTCCAGCGTCGCGTCGCGATCGCCGAAGAGGTTGTCGTCCGCGAACAGGAAGCCGCGCCCCGGCAGCGCCGCGATCTCCGCCAGCACCTCGCCCACCGGCCGATGCCGGACGTCCGCCCCGTAGTACGCGCGGATGGAGCAGAAGTCGCACGCGTGCCGGCACCCGCGGCCGAACTGGACCATGGGACGGCGGAGGTAGGGCTTGCCGGCGAAGAGCGCGCGATCGACGCGGACGCCCGCGAGCGGCAGGTCGGTGCGGCCATGGTAGACGCGCTTCAGCGCGCCGCGCGCGGCGTCCTCGACCACCTCCGGCCAGACCCCCTCGGCGTCCCCGACCACCACCGCGTCGGCGTGCGCGAGCGCCTCGTCCGGCGCGAGCGTCGGGTGGTGCCCGCCCATGACCACCGGGATGCCGCGCCGCCGCAGGTCGGCCGCGATCGCGTAGGCGCGCCGCGCCGTGTAGGTCTCGACGGTGAGCGCGGCGAGGTCCGCTTCGATCGCCGCCGGGAGGGGCTCCACCCGCTCGTCGACGAGGACCCGCGCGTGCGCCGCCGGCGTGAGCGCGGAGAGGATGCCGAGCGCGAGCGGCTCCATCGCGTCCGACGAGCGGACCGCGCTCATGTTCGGGCGGACGAGCGCGATCCTCACGGGGCGCGCCCCTCCCGCCCGGGCACGCCGCGCTCGGCCGAGCGGAACAGCCCGCCGAGCAGCCAGACGTCGCCGGCGACCGCGGCGACGAGCCCGGCGGCCATCAGGAGCCCCACTCGCCGGGGCGGCTCGAACGCCGCGCCGAGGAAGGTGAGCGAGGCGGCGACCATGAGCAGCGTCACGATCAGCGCCGCCCCGCCGCGGCGACGGATGCCGGTGGCGAGCCCGCCGCGCGCGGCGCAGGCGAACTGGACGGCGTTGTCGCCGGTGATCCCGACGAGGACGCTCGCGAACGTCGCGGTGATGAGGTTCACGGGGAGCTGCGAGGCCCACAGCAGGATGAGCGTCACCGCAGGTCCCCAGAGCGAGGCGAGCGCCGCGCGGACGCCGAACCCCTGCCCCGCCGCCGAGAAGAGGAGGACGATCACGAGCCCGACGAGCGCGAGGCTCACGACGAGGCTGTCCATGAGCGTGCGCGGGACCCGCTCGCCGAAGTCGGCGTACGAGACCAGCTCGCCCGCCGGGAATCCCTCGCCCCCCGGCCAGCGGGCCGCGATGGCGTCGCGCAGCGCCACGAGCGAGGGCAGGTGGGCGTCGCTCACGAACACGGCGGCCCGCAGCCGGCCGTCCGGGGCGCGCAGGCCGCCCGCGCCCTCCTCGATCTTTCGCGACTCGGCCGCCAGCTCGAACAGCGCGAGCTGGTCTCCCTTCGTCCAGAAGCGGATCACCGAGCCCGGGTCGAGGACGCGGGCCACGCCCGGCGTCGCCGCCAGCTCCCGCGAGGCCTGCTCCACCTCGCGCGCCGACGCGTCCTCGGGGAAGACGACGTGGAGCTGCCCGACCCAGCCGCGGGTCGCCTCGAAGTGGCCGATGGTCCGGCGGTACGGGTGATCCTGCGGGAACATCGCCACGGGCGAGTCGGCGTAGCTCAGCCGGCCGGCGCCGAACGCGGCGAGGCCGAGCACGCCGAGGAGCGGCCACGCCGCCGCGGCGGGGAGGCGCCAGGCGAGGATCCGCTCCGGAAGGCGGAGCGCGAGGGCCCGGGCGGGGCGGGCGTAGGCCCGGAGCCGCGGCGCGGCCGCGAGCAGCGCGGGCAGCACGAGGAACGTCCCGATCCACTCGAGCACGGCGCCGATCGCGCCCCACAGCCCGAAACGGCGGATGATCCCGAGCTCGGAGACGCAGAGGCTCCCGAAGCCCACCACGGTGGTGACCGAGGTGAGGAAGCCGGGGAGGAGCAGCCGCCGGAACGGCGTGCGCCACGAGCCGCCCTGCGCGAGCGCGGCGTGGACGATGAACACGAAGTCCTCGATGCCCGCCACCGAGAGCATGAGGAACAGGCCCATCGAGAGGAGGTCGATGGGCGCGCCGCTCGCCGCCATCCCCCCGTACACGGCGAGACCCACCCAGGCGAGCAGCGCGCCGAGGAGAAACCCGCTCCGCCACGTGCCGAGCAGCGCGCGGCAGAGGAGGACGAGGAGCGCCGTGACGGCGACGTTCAGCACCTGGAACCGCTCCACGCCGCCGAGCGCGAAGTGGTCGAAGGCAGCGTTGCCGGAGAGCCGCGCCTCGATCCCGGGCTGCCGCGCCACGACCTCCGCCTGGCAGCGGCTCCAGAGCGCGGCGATCGGCGCCGGGTCGAATCGGCCGAAGAACGTGCTCCCCTGCGTGTCGCGCAGGACCAGCTCCACCGCGACGTCCCGGCCCTCGCGGTCGGTGAGGATGCCGCCCCAGGGCGTGTCGCGCACCGACGCGAGCGCGTCTGGCGTCGCGCGCGCGACGGCGGGGACGAGCGTGAGCCGGCCGTTCACCCGCTCCGCCCGGAGGAGGTCGAACGGCGAGGTGACGCGGACGACCTCCGGGTTCTGGCGCCGCTCGCGCTCCGCCCAGGCACGGATGGCCTCGAGCTCCGGGGGGGTGAAGCGCGCCCCCGCGGCGCGGGGCGTGAAGAGCACGAGGACGGAGTGCCCGGCGCCGAACGTCCGCTCCATCTCGTCCGCCCATCGGCTCGAGGGCAGCTCGGGGTCCGCCATGTCGCGGATGTTCAGGTGGACCCGGGTGCGCGGGATCTGCGCCAGGGCCGCAAGCGCCACGAGGGCAGCCAGCGCGAGCGTGGCGCGCGGAGCGCGGAGCGCCGTCCGGTGCAGGCGGAGCAGCCCGCGCGAGAGGGGGCGGAGGCCGTTGCGTCCGAGCCAGGTCGACTTGCCGATCACGCGCCCTCCGCCTCACCGCCCGGCGAGGCCCGGCGCGTCCGCCCGGTCGGCGACGGAATCGTGCGCCTCGCGACGGCGAGGGGTTACGGGATGCACTCTGGCGGTCCGGCCGCGGCGCCGCCCCGGCTGGCCGAAGGCGTCCGCGACGTAGCGGGCGAAGTCGCGGAGCCGGATCTCCGCGATGCAGGCGAGCTCGTCGCCGTCGCGCCACCCGGGGTTGCGCCCGAGGAAGAACCGGACGTCCGGGTCGTCGAGCGTCCGCGTGCGCGACTCGGCCACGCCGCCGCGCAGCGCGCCGTGGCGCTCGGGGAAGGCGATCACGCCGCGGCCCGCGTCGTAGGCCGCTCCGTACCGGCGCCGGTAGAAGGCATCGAGGAGCCGCTGCAGCCGGGGCGGCGTGCCGGTCCCGCGGCGCGGGAAGCTGTGGGGGAAGCTCCGCGCCAGGATCCGGTAGGTCGTGTAGCCCTTGCTGATGAGCATCCAGTAGAGCCGCCGGTGCGGCGCGCGGAGCTTCTCCCGCGCGATCAGCCAGAAGAAGGACCGCTCGAGGAGCCGCGGCCGCCAGAGCTCCGGATCGACCACCGTGTCGCCGGAGAAGAGGAACGTCGCCCCCGGCGCGGCGTCGAGCGTCGTCCGGAGCACGGTGCTGAAGCCCGCCACCGCGCCGCCTCCCTCCCTCCGGAAGAGGAGCACCCAGGTCTTCTCCTGCAGATCCGCGAGGAAGCGCTCCCAGCTCACGTCCACGAAGTAGCGCGCGAACAGCGCGAACATCTCGCGCGCGGTCGCCTCGTCGATGGACACCACCGGCACCGTGCGGCAGACGATCCTGGCCATCCCGTCCCCCCTCGGTGAGAGGCGCCTCCTCTAGTACTCTGTGACCGATGATACTCCACCGCGTCGCGACCGCGGTGCGGCGCCCCGCGCACGCGCGGTTCCGCCGGGCCCTCGCCGACGTCGAGGCGGCGCAGCGGGAGGCGCTCGCGGGCGCGCTGCGCGGCGCGGCCGCGGTGAACCCGGCCGCGGCCTGCGTCGCGCGCGCCTCCTGGGAGGAGCTCGGCCGCCGGGTCCCGCCGACCTGCTGGGAGGACCACGCGCCCTGGGTCGAGGCCCTGCGCGCGGCGCGGCCGCGCGGCGTGCGCTTCGAGCCGACGAGCGGATCGACGGCGTCGCGGAAGTGGATCCCCTACACCCCCGGCTTCCGGCGCTCGCTCGACGAGGCCGCCGCCGCGTGGATGAACGACGCCGCGGAGCGCCACCCCGGGATCCTGCGCGGCCGCCACCACTGGTCCCTCTCGTGGAGGCCGGACGACCTGCGAGCGCAGGAGGGCACGGCCAGCGACCTCGAGCTGCTCGCGCCCGTGACGCGCCTCCTGCTCGCGCGCCTCATGGCGGTGCCCGGGGGCGTCGGCTGCCTCCCGACGTCGGAGGCGGCGCTCGTCGCGACGCTCGTCCACCTCGCCGGCGCGACCGACCTCGCGCTCGTGTCGGTCTGGAGCCCGACGTTCCTGCTGCGCCTCCTCGACGCGCTGCGCGAGCGGCGCGAGGAGGTCGCGGCGGTGCTGGCCGCAGGGCGCTGGGACGCCGCGGGCGGGACGGCGCGCGACGTGCCGTGGGCTCCGCCCCGCAACCTGCGCGCGGCGACGTTCCTCCGCGCCTGGAACGGCGCGATCGGGCCCGAGGTCACGCGCGCGCTCTGGCCGCGCCTCTCCCTGGTGAGCGCCTGGGACTCCTCCACCTCGCGCACGTACGCGGACGAGCTCCGGTCGCTCTTCCCGCACGCCGCGTTCCAGGGGAAGGGCCTCTGGGCGACGGAGGGGGCCGTGACGATCCCGTTCGCCGGAGAGAAGCCCATCGCGGCGACGAGCCACGCCATCGAGCTGCGCTGCCTCGCGACCGGCGCGATCCGGCCGCCCTGGCGGGTCGAGCCGGGACAGGAGGTGCAGCCGCTCCTCACCGCCGCGAACGGCCTCGTCCGCTATGCGCTCCCCGATCGCTGCCGCGTCACCGGGCACCTCGGCACCGCGCCGTGCCTCGAGTTCCTCGGCCGGATGGGCGGCGTGGACCTCGTGGGGGAGAAGCTGGACGCCGCGCTCGCGCAGCGCGTGCTCGACGCGCTCGCGGCGGAGCTGGGGTGCCGTCCGGTCGCGCTCGTCGCCGTTCCGGACGGCGCGGGGGAAACGCCGCACTACCGAGTGCTGGCGGAGCCCGGCCCCGGCGCTCCCTCCGCGGAGCGCGTGGCGGCGTGCGCCGAGGCGCTGCTCGGCGCGATCCACCAGTACCGCGTCGCGCGCGAGCTCGCGCAGCTCGGTCCGGCGCGCGCGTGCGTCCGCGGGGATGCGCTCGCCGAGTACCACCGCTGCGTGGGCGCCGCGGCAGGGGCCGACGGCCAGGTCAAGATCGAGCCGGTGCTGCGGCTCCGGCCGGACCGGGCGGCGGGAGGGGTGGCGTGAAGCTCACGCTCGTCCACCCGTGCATCGGCCGCGTTCCCGGCAAGCGCTACATCCGGTCGTGGCAGATGGAGCCGCTCCCCGCCGCGCAGATCGCGGGGCTCACGCCGCCCGACGTCGAGCTGGCCTTCCACGACGACCGGATGGAGGAGATCCCGTTCGATGCGCCCACCGACGCGGTCGCCCTCTCCGTCGAGACGTACACCGCGAAGCGCGCCTACCAGATCGCGAGCGCCTACCGGCGGCGCGGCGTGCCGGTGATCATGGGAGGCTTCCACGCGACGCTGCAGCCCGACGAGGTGGCGACCTTCGCCGACGCGCTGGTGGTCGGCGAGGCGGAGGACGTCTGGGCGCGCGTCGTGGAGGACCTGCGGCGCGGACGGCTCCAGCGCCGCTACGAGGGGCGCGGCCGACCCGACATCGCCGCGGCCATGCCCGACCGGCGGATCTTCGCGGGGAAGCGCTACCTCCCGATCACGCTCGTGGAGGCGGGGCGCGGCTGCACGCACCGGTGCGAGTTCTGCGCCATCCAGAGCGCCTTCGGCGCGACCCAGACGCGGCGCAGCGTGGAGACCGTCGTCCGGGAGATCACGGCGATGAAGGACCGACGGCGCCTGTTCTTCTTCGTCGACGACAACGTCGTCTGCCACCCCGAAGCCGCGAAGGAGCTGTTCCGCGCCCTCGTGCCGCTCCGCATCCGCTGGGTGAGCCAGGCCACCGTCGCGATGGCGCACGACGACGCGCTCGTCGCGCTGATGAAGGAGAGCGGCTGCCAGGGGGTCCTCGTCGGCTTCGAGAGCCTCGACGTCCGCAACCTCCAGGCGATGAACAAGCCGTTCAACGCGACGGTCCCGCCGCGCGAGGTGATCCGGCGCCTGCACGCCCACGGCATCCGGATCTACGCGACGTTCGTGTTCGGGTACGACCACGACGGGCCCGAGGCGTTCGAGGAGGCGCTCGAGCTCGCCATCGATCAGCGCATCTTCATCGCGGCGTTCAACCACCTGACGCCGTTCCCGGGCACGCCGCTCTACTCCCGGCTCGAGCGCGAGGGGCGGCTCCTCTACGACCGCTGGTGGCTCGACGACCGGTACCGCTACGGCGAGGTCCCGTTCCGGACGGCCATGCCCCATCGCGGAGATCGCCCGCCGCTGCCTGGAGGCGCGGAAGCGCTTCTACTCGCCGCTCTCGATCCTGAAGCGGCTCCGCAACCGCGCCCACGTCTCCAGCCCGGCGATGCTCCAGCTCTTCTTCTTCATCAACCTCCTGCTCCGGCGCGAGGCGTCGCAGCGCGAGGCGTACCCGCTCGGCGACGTCGCCTTCCGCGGCCCACTGCTCCCCGTCCCCGGGGCGGCCGGGATCGCGTCGTGAGCCGCCCTGCGCCCGTCCGGGCGTTCCGGGCGACCCGCGCCGACGACGCGGCGATCCGGGCGCTGCTCCGCGCGCTGCCATCCGGAGGCGGCCTGCAGCTCGCGCTGCGCGGTGAGCCCAGCTATTTCGACGCCCTCGAGGTCGAGGGGACGTCGAGCGAGGTCGTCGCGTTCGCGCCGGTTCCGGGCAAGGGCCCGATCGTCGGGCTCGGCGCGATGAGCTTCCGGACCGCTCACGTGAACGGTCGCCGCGAGCCCGAGCCGGTCGGGTACCTCTCGTCGCTGCGCATCGCGCCGGAGTACCGCGGCGGCACGCTGCTCCGGGACGGGCTCGACTTCCTGCGGGCGCGCTGCCCCGGACGGGCGCGGCTGTTCCTCATGTCGGTCGTGGAGGACAACGCCGCGGCGCACCGCGCGCTCGCGGCGCGCGCGGGGTTCCGGTCGCCGGGTCCGCTCGGCGCCTTCGTCACCCTGACCTACGCGGTCCGCGGCGATCCCTGGCGGCGGCGCGCCGCGTCCGGCGTCGAGGTCCGCCCCGCGGAACCGGCCTCCCTCGGCGAGGTGGCGGCCTTTTGGCGCGCGCACGGACCGCGGCGCCAGTTCTTCCCCGGCTTTGGCGCGGCGGACGTGCTCGCGCCGGCGGGCCTCCTGCGCGGGCTCGGGCCGGAGGACCTGCTCGTCGCGCGGGACGGCGGGCGGATCGCCGGCACGTTCGCCGCCTGGGACCAGCGCTCGTTCCGCCGCTGGGTGGTGGCGCGCTACCCCCGGGCGCTCGGCGCGGTGCGCCCCGTGGTGAACGCGCTCGCCCGGCTCACCGGGATCCCGCGCCTCCCCCCGGCCGGCGAGCCGCTCGATCTCCGGATCGGCGCGTGCCTGTGCGTCGCGGACGACCGGCCGGAGGTGCTCGCCGCGCTCCTCTCCGCGGCCTGGCGGCGGCTGGGCGCGGGGACCCTCGTGAGCGTCGGCCTCCACGAGCGCGACCCGCTCCTCCCCTTCGCGGCGGGGGTCCGGCATCGCGCGCTCCGGAGCCGGCTCTACGCCGCCCACTGGGAGGACGGAGCCGCCGACTTCGCCGCCCTCGACGGGCGGGTGCCGCACGTGGAGCTGGGCGCGCTGTAGCCATGGCGCCTCCCACTTCAATTGATCGTGGACCTGGACGTGGACGTGGACAGCGCGCTCGCTTGGTCACCCGCAGGCGGGGGGCGCGCGCTCCACCGACGCATCGGGAGGAGGCGCGGCGGTGGGGCGGGTCCGGACCTCCTCCGGCGTGAGCCCGAGGAACCAGTCGCACGTGTAGAAGCGATGGAGGTTCCGGGCGTAGAAGCGGTAGCCGACGTTCGCGGCGAGCGAGACGTGCGGCGCGACCCGAGACCTGAGGAGGCGCGAGGCGATGCTCCGCCACGCGTACGCCTTCCTCCAGGCCCGCTCGTGCCCGGCCTGCAGCTGCTCCGGCGTCATCCCCTTCGGCCGGAAGACGACGTGCTGGGCGTCGTAGAGCGACCAGTCGCGGGTGAGGATCCGCCCCTCGGCCTCGAGCCGCCGGTGGAGCGGCGTCCCCGGGAACGGCGTCACGATGGCGAAGCGGGGCAGGTCGATGGCGGCGTCGATCGCGAAGTGGGCGGTCCTCTCGAAGACGTCGGGCGTGTCGCCGTCGAGCCCGAAGGCGAAGCAGCCCATGAGCGCGATGCCGTGCCGGTGCAGATCGGCCACCATGTCGCGGTAGCGCTCCGGGTCGTTGAAGCCCTTGCGCGTCTGGCCGAGCGACGCCTCGCAGAGCGACTCGAGCCCCATCAGCAGCCCGCGGCAGCCGCTGCGCGCCGCGAGCTCGAGCAGCGTCGCGCTCCAGCGCGATGAGGGTGGTCGCGAGGCCGTACCAGCGGATGCGCAGCGGGATGAGCGCCTCGAAGAGCTCGGCCGCGTAGCGCGGGTCGGAGACCAGGTTGAGGTCGACGAAGAGGAGCTTCCGCGCGCCCGAGCTGCCGGATGTCGGCCACCACCTCCTCGACCGGCTTCTGGTACTGCTTGCGCCCCCAGGCCGTCGGCGCGACGCAGAACTCGCAGTCGTGGGCGCAGGAGCGGGTGGCCTCGAAGACCGCGCGGGTGAGGTAGCTCCGCCGGTCGAGCAGGTCGCGCCGCGGGAACGGCCGGCCCGGCGAGCGAGAGGCCCGGGTCCTGGACGTAGCGCGGCCGCAGCCGGCCGGCCGCGAAGTCGCGCAGCAGCTCGGGCCAGGTCTGCTCGGCGTAGCCGACCACCACCGCGTCGGCGTGGGCCTGCGCCTCGTCGGGGAGCGAGCGTCGGGTGCGGCCCGCCCAGCACGACGGGATGCCGCGCGCGCGCAGCCGGTCGGCCAGCTCGTAGGCGCGCGGCGCGTTGCCCGTGATGACGGTGATGCCGACGAGGTCCGCCTCGAGCCCGTCCGGATCGACGTCGCCGATCCCCTCGTCGAGGATCTCGATCCGCGCGCCCAGCTCCTCGGGCACGTAGGCGGCCAGCGTGGTGAGCGTGAGCGGCGCGTACCTGAGCGAGCGCCCGAAGATGCCGCCGCGGTGGCGGTAGAGGGGCCCCTTCGGCGAGAGGAGCGCGATGCGCATGACCGGCACCCCCTGACAGCGCTGCCCGCAACGCTGACGGCCATCATGCCACGGAACGAGCGACCCCCGCCCACGGGGCCCGCACCAGGTCGCGCCGGCGCTCGAGGGCGCCGGTGACCTGCTACCATGGAGCGCACACGGGGGCGCCTTGAAGATCGACCTCGTCCTCTCGACGAACCGCAGCTGGCGCCGGGCGGTCGCGCGCGGGAAGCCGTACCGGTCCTACGCGCCGACCACGCTCGCCCAGCTCGCCGCGCTCGTGCCGCCCGAGCTGGGCGCGACGGTGCGGCTCTTCGATCTCACCTGCGAGCTGGACCCTCCGCTCGACGGCGACGTGCTCGCGCTGTCCGCCATCACCTGCGGCGCGCCGCACGCCTACGCGCTCGCCGACGCGGCGCGGGCGAAGGGGACCCGCGTCGTGATCGGCGGCGCGCACGCGACCGCGCTGCCGGACGAGGCTTCGGCCCACGCCGACGCGGTGGTGGTCGGCTACGCGGAGCGGTCGTGGCCGCGCCTGCTCCGCGACCTCGCCGCGGACCGGCTCGAGCAGCGGTACGTGGACTTCCAGGATCCCTTCGCGGCGGGCCCGGTCCGCATCGACCGGCGCCCGCTCCGCGCGAAGGGGTACTTCGTTTCCGCGAGCACCGAGGCGAGCCGCGGCTGCGTGAACGCCTGCGGGTTCTGCGCCTGCCCGGGCATGAACGCCGGCGGGTACCACAGGCGGCCGGTCGAGGACGTCCTCCGCGACCTCGAGGGGGCCGGTCGGCGCGTCGTCTTCCTCGACTCGAACTTCGGGGACGACCTCCGCGAGCTTCGCCCCCTGCTCGAGGCGCTGCGCGCGCGCGGGACGCGCTTCTACGCCGGCGTGACGCTCCGCTTCGCGCTCGACCCCGAGGCGGTCGCCCTCGCGGCGTCCTGCGGCCTCGCCGGCGTGCTCGTGGGGTTCGAGTCCGTGAGCGAGGGCTCGCTCCGCGCCGTCGCGAAGGGCTTCAACGCGCCCGCCGACTACGTCCGGGCGGTGTCGCTCCTGCACGACCACGGCGTCCGCGTCCTGGGCTGCTTCGTGTTCGGGCTCGATGGCGACGGGCCGGACGTGTTCGAGCGCACGGTCGAGCTGGTGCAGCGCGCCCGCGTCGATCTCGTGCGCTACGCCATCGCGACCCCTTTTCCAGGAACGCGGCTGCACGAGGCGCTCCGCGCCGAGGGACGGATCGTCGAGACCGACTGGGACCTCTACGACGGCGAGCACGTCGTCTTCCGCCCGCGCGGGATGACGCCCGAGCGGCTGTACGACGGCCACCGCTGGGCCTACCGGGAGACGTACCGGCTCGGGAAGATCCTCGGCCGGCTGCTCGGCGCCGGGCCGTCGCCCCTGATGCTCGCGGCGAACCTCGGGTTCCGGCACCTCGCCTACACCTTCGACGCACGATGAGGAGGAGTCAGATGGATCGCGAGCGGGCGCGCGCCAGGATCTTCATCCTGCTCGTCGACTGGATCCTCCCCTTCCCGCTCACCGCGGCGCTGTACTTCCTCTGGGCCGCGCGCGAGGGCGCGCCGTTCGCGGCATACACCCTGGCGCTCGGCCTCGCCTTCGGCTACGTCGTCCCGGCGATCGGCACGAACCTGCTCGGCCTGTGGCGCTTCAACGGGCCGTTCCGCGCGGGCGAGTACTTTTTCCACCACGGCTTCCTGTACGCGCCGTACCTCTCGCTCACGCTCTACGTCACCTGGGGGCTCCGGGGCGCGCTCGGCGCCGGCGGCGTCGCCGCGGTCGCCGTCGCAGCCGCCGTCGTCCAGGCCTTCCTCTCCTGCCTGCACGACATCCAGGGCGTGCGATCAGGGGCGATCGAGATCTTCAACGCGAAGGCGGAGGCGGGCCGCAGCCCCGAGGCGATCGTGCTCGACTACGGCCCCATCGGCTTCGCGCTCTTCGGCGCGTCCTACGCGGCCTGCTGCCTCTTCGCGCACGAGGCGCTCCCCCGCGCCGCCACTCCGGCGACGTTCGCCGCGCTCGTTGCGGCGGGCGTGACGATCATGGGCGCGACCGGGATCCCGTACATCGTGAAGGAGCGGCGCTTCATCGGCGCAGCCCGGAGAACGCCGCGGCGCGCGAAGCCCGGCGCGTAGCCGTGGGCTTCTAGCCGCCCTCGCCCCGCTCCCGCGCCTCGCGCTCGGCGAGCCAGCTCTCCCACGCCGGCCGGAGCGCCGGGTTCTTCTCGAGCCACGTCCGCGCGACGCGGGCAGGCTGCTCGTTCCAGACGCAGGAGAAGTGAAGGCAGCGGCTGCAGTGGGTGGTGCGCAGGAACCGCGCGAACACGAGCCCCGCCGCCGCCTGCCACGCGACGATCGCGCCGAAGGCGATGCCCCACGGCGCGGGCGCCGCGCACGCGCCGTGGATCGCCGCCGCGACCGGGAGGAGCACGCTCGCCGCGTTGAACGCCTTCTGCACCCGCGCCTCCGACGCGCTGAACGGGCGCGGGCGGTAGCGCAGCCAGCGCCGCAGCAGCCGCGGCTTCGGGACGCCGACGTTCACCGGGCAGTCGTAGGCTTCGTCGTCGTCGTTCCAGTACGGGCAATGCGGACAGTGGAGGAGCAGCTCGTTGCCGCCCTGGTACGCGACCCAGAAGAGCGCGAAGGCGATCGGCCACGCCGGCGAGCCGGTGGCGACCGACGCGCCCGCGACCGCCGCGGCGCCGGGCGCCGCGTACGACGCCACGTGCGCCCAGAACCGCCGCATCCCGGCGACGCTGCCGCGGCCGCAGTGGACCTCGCCACGGATTGCGCAGCCGCCGCAGTCCTGCGTCCCATCCTGGTGGCACAGCGGCACCGATTTCACGGACCATCTCCCCCTCGCCGGAGCGCCTCGTACACGCCGACGAGCCGGCCGGCGAGCGCGAGCGCCCACTCGGCGTGGAGCTGGTACAGCCAGAGATAGGCGCGCGCGTGGAGTGGGAACACCGAGAGGAACCTGCCGCGCGCGGCGTCGCGCAGGATGCGGCGCGCGGCTGCGGCGGGCGGTACCATCCGCAGCGGCTGCGCCTTCAGGGCGGCGTAGATCCTCTCGGGCGCGACGCCCGCGACGCGCGCGCGGTGGAACATCCGCGTGTCGACGTAGCCGGGGCAGGCGAGCGTGAGCCGAACGCCGCGCGCCCGCGCCTCGTGCTGAAGCCCCTTCATGAGCCCGGCGAGCGCGTGCTTCGCGGCGACGTACGGGTGCGTGAGCGGCTGCGACACGAGCCCGGCGATCGATCCGACCGCCACGATGGCGCCTTCTCCGCGGCGGGCCATGTGGGGATACGCGGCGCGGACGAGGTCGAGCGCGGAGCCGAAGTTCACCTGGAAGACCTCGTCGTACTCGGCCTCGGAGACCTCCTCGAAGGGGGCGACGACCGTCGAACCCGCGGCGAGGACGAGCACGTCGACGCGGCGCTCGCCGCTCGAGATCGCGGCGGCGATGCCACGGCGTTCCTCAGGGCGCGAGAGATCGCACACGGTCGCCTGCGCGCCGGCTGGCGAAAGCCGTGAGGCGAGCGCCTCCAGAGCCGGCGCGTCGCGATCCACCAGCCAGGGCCGCGCGCCCGCCATCGCGAGATCCGCGGCGAGCGCGCCGCCGATCCCGCCCGCGGCGCCGGTGAGGAGCACCTCTCGCCCTGCGAACGCCGACATCCAGCGGGGCGCGGTGCGGGGGAGCACGCGATCCGGTTTACCACCATCCGCGGCGGCTCGGCATCCCCGCCGCTGCGAGGACGCCGCCCGCCAGCGCGGCGATCGCGCCCGCGACGGCGACCCACAGCCAGGGATCCCGCACCGCCTGGACCTCTGCCCAGAGCGCGAGGTCGGGCCCGAGCCGGATCGCGCCGCCGGCGAAGCGCGCCTCGCCTCCTGCGGGCAGCTGGCCCTCGAAGAGCTTCTCTCGACCGCGGAAGACCTGGACGAACCAGACCGGCGACTCCGGACGGCCGTCGGCGAGCCACCGGTGCGCCTCGGGATCGCGCAGGTTCCGCCGCGCGCCGGCGAGGGTCGCCTCGTCGAGGCGGAGGAACAGGTGGTACGGGCTGCCGGGCGGGGTCAGGAGATCCTCGAGATCGGGCGGGTAGAGCCCGACGCCCATCATGAGGTTCGGGGGCGGCGTCCAGCGGACGAGAGCGGCGTCCGCGTCCGCACGCGGGAAGGTTCCGATGAGCGCCCACCCGTCGGCGAGCGGCGTGCCGCGCCCATCGCGCCACTGGACCTCGGGCGCGTACCCGAACCGCTGCACCGCGAGGCGCCACCCTGACACGAGCGCCGGGGGCCAGAGCCCGATCTCGAGCGCCGACCCGCCGCTGTGCGCCTCGACGGTGACCGCCTTCGAGAGCAGCGGGATCTCGCCGTTCGGCGCGAGCCTCACCGCCCCGATCTGCAGCCGCGGAAGGCCGGGCAGCGCCCCCGCCTCGAGGTCCTGCCCCTCCGCGATCTGGAGGTGCTCCGTCGTGCGCCACAGGACGCTCGCGGGGAGGCCGAACAGGAGCAAGCCGGCGCCGCAGCGCAGGAGCGAGAGCGAGAGCCGCTTCCGGAGCGGCGCCGGATCGGCCAGTGCGGCCACCGCGCTCGCGAGGAGGAGCGCCGACGCCGCGAGGCCGAGCGCCGTACCCGCCGGGCGCGCCGCGATCTCCGGAATCCCCCACCCGAGCGCGATCTGCGCGCCCACCGCGTAAGCCACGAGCACTGCGAGCAGCCGCCGCGCCCATCGGGGCGCCGCCGCGAGCGCGCGCGCCGCCGGCGAGCGGGCGGTCATCGCTGCGCCCTCATCGCGCGCGCGTACTGCGCCCGGAGCTCCGCGGCGGCGATGCGAACCACGGCGCCGTCCAGGCGCGCGGACGCGAGCGGGAGCGGGTTGCAGCCGCCGGCCTGTCCGACGGTGCCGATGGGGATTGGCGTCTTGCAGTACTTGCAGTACACGTGCCCCGCTCCGAGCTGCGCGTATCCCTTCGGCTGGCAGACCTCGCACAGGTCGAGCGCGGCGGCGATCGTCCCATCCGCACGGCGCACCGTGAAGAACGTGACGGCACGGCCGTCGTGCGACCAGACGTACTTCCGGAGGCGGCGGTCCGGCCCCGCGAGAGGTCCGCCGACCGGCACCACGACGGAGCCGCGGCCGTCGTCCACGACCGGCTCGGGCACCGGATTGTAGAGCTCCTCGCTCGCGACGTACGACGACAGGACCGCGGTCGCGACCGCCGCGACGGCGGCGCCGTACGCCACGCCGGAGAGGCGCGTGCGCGCTCGGAACGCCGCCCGGAGCAGCCGCGCCTCGGGCGGCCTCGCGCCGGACGGCGGCCCCGGCTCGACCCGCCGCGCGAACGCGCGCCAGGCCACCCCCACCGGCGCCGCGAGCGCCACCGCGGCGACGAGCGCGTGCGGCAGGGGCTCGAGGAGGCTCAGGATCAGCTGGTACACCGGCTCGCGCAGGTAGGGGTGATCCGGGAGCTGCAGGAGCACGAACCCGAGGTGGAGCCCGTCGTGGATCGTGCGGGAGGCGACCGCGGCGAGCCCCCGCGCGAGCGGCGGGAGCTCGACCGCCGCGGCGCCGCCCCCGCACATCTTCACCGCGAACAGCGCGGCGAGCAGGCCCGAGGGCGCGAGGCGCTCGAGCCGGGCCCCGTCCGCGAGCCGCCGCAGCGAGAGCCCGAGCAGGATTGCCGCGGCGACCGCGGCGGCCGCCCCAAGGGCGATGCCGCGCCAGCTTCCGGCGAGCACGGCCCCGTCGCGCAAGGCCAGGCCGAGCGCCGCCGCCTCGGGCACGGCCCACGCCACGCCGGCGGCGAGCGCCGCGGTGTCCGCCGCCGCGCGGCGGCCTGCGCCCTCCCGGGCGGGCGGATTGTCGAGGCCGCGCAGGACGAACGCGCCCGCGAGGAGCGCGAGCGGCAGGAGGTGCCGGACCGCCGAGAGCGACAGCGCGACGTCGGCGGCGGGGACGCCCCGGGCCGTGGCCGTCACCGCGGCCCCGAGCCCCACGGCGACGCCCGCGACGACGCTCACCGCGAGCAGGACGCCGCCGAGCCGCCCCCGTCCGCGCAAGGCAGCGGAGGCGAGCGCCCACGCGAGGGCCGCCTCGGCGAGCACTGCGAACGCCGCGGTGAACGCGTCCGCCATCGCTCACTCGAACAGGAACACGCCCTTCACCATGCGTGCACCGCAGGTGAACAGGAGCTCGCCCCGGCTCGGCGGAAGCGTCACCGACGCCTCGCCCGCTTCCGGGACCTCGAGCGCGATCCCCAGGTCCGGCACGAGGAGCGTGTCCCCGCAGCCGTGCCGCCCCGTGCGCGCCACGCGAATCCGGAGCGGCCTTCCCGCCGGCGCGTGCACGACGTTCGGCTCCCAGTCGCCGCCCTTCGCGAGGAGGAGGATCTCGGGCACGCCGTCGGAGGCCTGGCGCGCGGTCGCCTCCACCGCGCGGAGGAGCCCCGCAGGGGCCGGCTGGACCCCGCGCACCACGACGATGGCCGCGGCGACCGCGGCCGCGAGCGCGACCACCGCGAGCGCCGCCCGCGCCAGGCGCGATGGGTTCCGTGCCGCGCTCATGGATCCCGCGCCGCCGTCGTGCGCAGCTCCCCGCGCGGGCGCTCCGCGAGGGCGGGCTCGTCTCCGACCAGCCGCCCGTCCTCGAGGCGCAGCACCCGGTCGCCCCAGCGCGCGACGGCCGGGTTGTGCGTCGCGCACACGACGGTGAACCGGGTCGCGGCGTGGAGGCGGGCGACGACCTCGAGGACGCCGAGGGCGTTCGGCCAGTCGAGATTGCCGGTGGGCTCGTCGAGGAGGAGCAGCCCGGGCTCGTTCACGAGCGCGCGCGCGATGCAGGCGCGCTGGCGCTCGCCCCCGGAGAGCTGGGAGGGAAGGTTCGCGAGTCGGCTCTCGAGCCCGACCTCCACGAGCCGCGCCCGTGCCTCGTCCGCGTCGGGCATGCTGTGGAAGTACTGCGCGAGCATGACGTTCTCGAGCGCGGAGAGGTACGGCACCATGTGGTGCTGCTGGAATACGAACCCGACGTTCGTCCGGCGGAAGCGGGTCGCCGCACCCGGATCGAGCGCAGCGAGGTCGGTGCCGGCCACGACGGCGCGCCCGCCCGTCGGGCGATCCATGGCGCCCACGAGGTGCAGGAGCGTCGACTTCCCCGAGCCCGACGGCCCGACGAGGCTCACCCAGCTCCCCGCCTCGATGACGCCGTCGAGCGGGTGGAGCGCGGTGGTGTCCCCGTACCTTCTCTCCAGGCGCTCGAGCGCGATCGGATGGCCGGACATCGGAAGGTCAGGGTTCGCGCAGGGTATCACAGGGAGAGAGCTGGAGCGCCCGGTGAACGGGCCACACCGCGGCGCCGAGGGCGATCGCGAGCGCCGCCGCGAGCGCGGCCGCCGGCGCCCCGCCGCCGACGGGGACGAAGACACCGAAGACCGTGTGCGCCACCGCCTCGGTCGCACAGGCCCCGACCGCGCAGCCCGCGACGCCGCCCGCGAGCCCGGCCGCGCCCGTCTCCGCGAGGAGCAGCCCGCGGAGCCGCGCGGGCGTGGCGCCGAGCGCAAGGCACAGCCCGAGCTCCTGCCGCCGCGCGAGGAGCAGGACGCCCAGCGTTCCGGAGACGGTGAACGCGGTGGCGGCCGCGAGCGCCGCCGCGACGAGGAGCAGCAGGCTCCGCACCTTGGCGAGCAGCGCCGCCTCGCCACGCGCCACCTGCTGGAGGGTGCGGGCCTCGCTCCCGGGGATCGCCGCCTCGAGCAGGCGGGCCGAGTCGTCGGCGGACCGCTCCACGGTGCGCACCCTCACGAGCGCGAGCGACGCCTGGCCGGGGCGGGCGGCCAGCTCTTGCGCCAGCGCGAGCGGCAGGACGAGGTTCTCGTCCTCTCCCCCGCCGGTCTCGACGAGCGCCGCCACCGTGACGAGCGCGCGCCGGTCCGCGACGCGGAGCTCGAGCGACGCGCCCGGCGTGACCCCGAGCCGGGCGCCCAGCGTGACCCCGACCAGGACCTCGGCGGCGCGCTCGGGCCAGCGCGGAGCGACACGCCACGTCGGGTTCATGCGCCGGAGCGCGCCGAGGTCATATCCGATCGCGCCGAGGTCCCGCCCCGCCGCGCGGACCCGCAGCGACAGCCCGGGCGCGACGACGTCCACGACGTTTCCCGGGACTCGCGCCAGGGCCGCGACCTCGAGCGTGCGCTCCTCCGCGACGTCGCCGAGCTCGATCGCGCCGACCCCGAAGCGGAGCGGCGCGAGCCGTGGCACCAGGACGACGTTCGCGCCGTAGACCTGCAGCTCCCTGCCGAGCTGCGCCCCGACCCCGGACGTCACGGCGACCGCCGTGAAGACGAGGGCCGCCGACACCGCGAGCGAGAGCGTCCCCACCGCGCTCGCCCCGAGGCTCCCGCGCAGCGACCGCGCCACCCACCGCGCGAAGAACCGGCGTCGCGTCACGAGGCCTCCTTCAGCTCCGCCGCGGGATCGAGCGCGAGCGCCCTGCGAATGGGCCAGACCGCGCCCGCCGCGGCGACGAGCAGCGCGCCGAGCAGCGAGAGCGGAACCAGCATGGGCGTGGGCGCCACCGCGACGCCGAACACCGCCGCGCCGAACCCGGTGACCAGGCCCGCGGCGAGCGCGGCACCCGCGATCCCGCCCACCGCGCCGAGCGCCAGCACCTCGGCGCCGAGCAGGAGCGCCACCTGCCCCGCGCCCGCGCCGCACGCGCGCATGAGGGCGATCTCCGCGCGCCGCCCCATCACGCGCGCCGCGAAGGTGGACGCCACCGCGAGGGCGGCGGCGACGAGCGTGAGCCCCGCGAGGATCGCCATGAGCACGTCGAGGCGCGAGAGCACGCGCGCCTCCGCCTCGGCCATGCTCCACACCGGGCGCGCGCGAGAGCCCGGGATCGCCTGCTGGACCTGGCGCGCCACGCTCGTCACGTACGGCGTGCAGAACCACTTCTCGCGCTCCCGGCTCGTCATCCCGACGGGGTCCCGCCGCCCGAACCCGTCGAGCGGGACGGTCACCGCCGAGATCAGCGCGCGAGAGATGCTCCCGGGGCGTCCGAGGAGCGCCTGGGCGACCTCGAGCTGCAAGAGCACCTCGTCCTCCTCGAAGCCGCCGGTGCGAACGACGCCGGCGATCCGGAAGGTGGCGGAGCCTCCCGGCACGCTCACGGCGACCTCGTCGCCGGGTCGGATCCCGAGGCGCTGCGCCAGGGCGCGGCCGACGACCGCGCTCCGGGCGTCGTCGGCGGCCGGCCAGGCGCCCTCGATCTGCCAGTACGGAAACAGCGGCACCACGCCGCCGCGCAGCTCCCCTTCGCCCCCGGGCCGCTCGACCCGGCGATCGAACCAGATGCCGGCGAGGAGCACCCGCTCCGTGCGCCCGCCCGGGGCGACGATCCCGGCCGGAGCGGTGAGCGACGGCGCCAGGCCGACTACGTTGTGACGCCAGAAGATCGTCAGCACGCGCGGGAGCTGTGCGGCGTCGAGGAACGCCGGCGGGGCGGGACCGTCCGGAACCGCCGCCAGCTCGGGCTCGACCACCACGTTCGCGCCGAACGTCCGCATCTCCTCCGCCATCCGGTCGCGCGCCTGCAGGGTGACCGCGGCGATCGCGCCGGCGATCCCCGAGCCCATCGCGGTGGAGAGGACGACGAGCGCCAGTCGGGCCGGGTGGAGGCGGGCCGCGTTCCGGAGAAGCCTCGCGATCATGGATCGTACGAGGATAGCCCGCGTCGGCGTGTGGGTTGTATCCCACCTCGCGCATTTGAGATGCTTCGCATGGATGGCGGCGGTCGCGGTGCTCCTCAACAACTTCTTCCACGATCTCTCGGTGGCGCTGCTCACCTGTGCGCTCGCCGGCTCGGCGGTGCTCTGGCGAGCGGTCGGCGCGGGGACCGCGATGCCGCCCGGGCTCGTCGAGGCGCTCGATCGCGCCGCCCGGCGCGTGGCGGGCGCGAGCCTCGGCGGGATCGTGGTCTTCGGCGCCGTGCGGACCTGGGCCTTCATGGACTACGAGTGGCTGCCCGCGGCCGGGCGGCACATCGTGCCGGCGCTCGTCGTGAAGCACATCGTCCTCGGCGGGCTGCTCGGCGCCGCCGCCGCCTCGGCCTGGCGGGCGCGGCGGCGGGCGCGCGCCGCCCTCGGGAGCGCTGCGTGAACGTGCTGATGGTCACGCCCCCCTACCACTGCGGCGTGGTGGAGGTGGCGGGCCGGTGGATCCCGCTGCAGTTCGCCTACCTCGCCGGCGCGGCGCGCGCCGCCGGGCACGCGTGCGAGATCTACGACGCCATGTCGGCGTACGCGTCGCACGAGCAGATCGGAAAGAAGATCGCGGAGACGCGGCCCGACGTCGTGGCCATCTCGGCGATCACCGCCACCTTCCCGGACGGGCTCGAGGTCGCGCGCGCGGCGAAGGCCAGCGGCGCCGTCACCGTGATGGGTGGCGTTCACCCTTCGTTCATGTACCCCGAGTTCCTGGGCCAGGGAGACGTCGACTACGTCGTCGTGGGCGAGGGAGAGCGCACCTTCCCGGAGCTGCTCGACTGCCTCGCGGCGAAGGACGATCCGCGCAAGGTGCCTGGCCTCGCCTTCTGGCGCGACGGCGGGATCGTGCGCACCGCGCCCCGCCCGCGGCTCGAGCGGCTCGACGGGCTGCCCATCGCGTTCGATCTGCTCGACTGGCCGCTCTACACGTACTTCGTGAAGACCGGCTCGCGGCTCGGCGCGGTCTCGACGTCGCGCGGCTGCAGCTTCGCCTGCGCGTTCTGCTCGCAGACGCAGTTCTGGGAGAAGAGCTGGCGCGCGCGCGACCCGCGCTGCGTGGCGGACGAGATCGCCATGCTCCGCCGCGTGCACGGCGTGGACGTGGTGCTCCTCACCGACGAGTACCCCACCTCGGATCCGGCGCGCTGGGAGGCGCTCCTCGATCGCCTGATCGAGCTCGACCTGGGAGTCGATCTCCTGATGGAGACCCGCGTCCAGGACATCGTGCGCGATCGCGCCATCCTCCCGAAGTACCGGCGGGCCGGCGTCGTGCACGTCTACGTCGGCATCGAGGCCACCGTTCTTCCATTGATGGACTAACCGGAGTATCGAATCGCCGTACATTTGATGAGCGTTTGGAATGGAAATGGAATTACTCACGTCGCAACTCCACATTTCTATCTTTAATTATGTTGGACATTGATTATTTTAAAGCTTATAACGATACCTACGGTACATTAATTCTGGGATGTATCGCTTAAAGCAGGTTGCAGCGGTCATTCAAAATACGTTAGAACGGTCTACGGATCTCTCTTTGCCGCTATGGCGGGGAAGAATTTTGTGTTATTTTACCCTATACAAACGAAGTGGAGGCAAAACGTGTAGGAGAAAAAATTGGAGCGCTATTGTGACATTGGAAAAATCCCCCATGCTGGTTCAAAAATCCTTCCTTTGTTACGATCAGTGTAGGAACAGCAACGACTGATCCCGAGTGAGCCTATTTCCTTTTTGCATCTAATTTCAAATGCAGACAAGGCCGTCTATCAAGCTAAGCATGATGGACGAAATTGCGTGTCGATCCTATGAACAGTTAGCGTGTGTCGTTAACCTGAAAAAGGCACCTCAATAATTTGTTGTAAATAAAAAGGCTTAGAGTATATTTATCTCTAAGCCTTTTTTGATATGAATTATACTGAGAAATTACATTGAGATTCTTGTAGCGATTCTGAATGTGCCTTTTCAATTTGATCCGCCCAAGTGAACCGGTCTCAAAATCAGGATGAAATCAACAAAAATAGACGCAATCCGTATTAGAGAATTGCGCTCGGTTCTTAAAAAACGAAAAGTTGACATTTGAAAAGAACACTTACTTTAAGCCTCATGTGTAAATCTTTGTTACTCCTACTCTACACACAATTCGGAAATATCCTTCCAACCATACGCTACATCCTCTACTATGGTTCCTCCAAACATACTAGTCCTATGAATATATTGTGTTCCTCCCATACGTTCATAAAAACTAAGTCCAGATTTGTTTTGTTTCATGACCCAAACCATCATAGAATAAATCCCTTTTTCTTTAAAATGCTTGGCAATTGCTGAAACGAGCTGCCTTCCCATACCTAATCCTCTAGATTCCTGCAAAAGATAAAGGGAATATAATTCTCCACCAAAGTTTTCCTCATCAATGCTTTTACCTGATGCAAAACCGATCATTTCCCCTTCATCATTAATGGCAATATAAATAAAAGGTTCATTTTCATTATTTAAAAAACTAGCCCACTTTTTTTCTGCCTCTTCGTACGATAATGTGTCCAAATAATCATCAGGTACTAGACGACGATAAGTATTCCGCCAACTATCAACATATACTCTTGATACGCCCTTTATATCTTCTTGACTTGCTTTCCGAATGTCCAGGTAACATACCCCCAAAACATGTAAATTCGAACATGAATGCTTGTAATTATGTAGAATCATTAGTCAATGGTTAAAACCATTTTACCATTTCCTATCCCTTTTGCTAGCTGTTCAAAGCCTCGAGATGCTTCCTGCAATGACAGAGTTGTACCAATAATAGGACAAAGCGCACCGCTTGTTAGCATACCATTGACACCGTGAATGCTTTGTTCATATTCCTCTTGCGGTGCGTTCCAAAGAGCGGTTGCTAAAATATCACATTCCTTTTGCATGGCAAGTCGTGGATTGATTTCGATTGAACCACGATTGCCAATAATGACAATTTTACCAAATGGTGCAATGAGTTTTAAATCTGTTTCTAAATTCACATTTGCTAAAAACTCAATAATGACATCAGGTCCATTTCCACCTGTTAAGGCTAATACTTCTTCAATATTTGCTTCTGTCACATGATTAATAACAACATCTGCGCCAGCTTGCTGAACCATTTTTTTACCCTCTGGCTTACTTGCTGTTCCTATCACTTTAGCACCATGGGATTTCGCCATTTGTACAGCTTGTAATCCAACCCCGCCACTAGCTCCATGAATAAGCACAGTTTGACCAGGCTTCAGGCAGGCCCGTTGAAATAATGCACGATAGGCAGTCAATGCCGGTACCCCTAATGCCGCACCTTGTTCAAAAGATACATGTTCTGGCAATGAATGAACGGATGTTTGATCACATACCACTTTTTGTGCAAATGTACCCGTACTAGAACCTCCCTTTAGGGACGCAATCAATACACGATCACCTACAGCAACATTTGTGACGCCTTCTCCAATCGCTTCTACAATCCCTGCACCGTCTACGCCTGGGGTATACGGCAACTGAGGGATACTAGACGCATATGTACCTGTTACTGTATAGGTATCACTCGGATTGACACCCGCTGCATATAAACGAACACATACCTCTCCCTTGCCTGCTGTTACATCCTTCACGTCTGTATAGACTAATTTTTCAGGTCCACCAAACTGTGTCACTTGAATTGCTTTCATGTTATCAACCTCCTACAGTTATTATATATCGAAAAGTTAGCATTTACAGTTTAATTTAGGCTTAAAGTATTAGCTTCTGAAAGTTCCGATCTTACATAACTACTTCTACTCTTGAAAACACAACTGCTTATTCAACTAAACGCCTTTACAATGAAGATAAGCGCTGATCCTCGCTAAAGAATTTCACCCTATTTTTTCCACCTATGCTATAATTTTCATATATCGAATGAAATATAAATAAATTTGACTGGAGGTAATCATGAATGGAAGCAATAGCTATACTCCCTATTTTACTTATCATTATTATTTATCTTGCTGTTATTGGTTTTTTAATTTGGTTTGCCATTAGCCTCATAAAAACTCAAAAAGAACGAAATTTTGTACTTAAAGAGATTTCAAACAAACTCGATGGGATAGAGCTTATTAAAAAGGAGGAGTGATACTCTTTCTTTTTTTACGCACTTGAACACCCCGGCTAATACTCATTTCCTTCCTTCCTTCCTGCCTATATAATAATAACGTAAACAGCATAGATCATTCATTAATGATAAAAAAGGGTTGCCGCAGCAACCCATAGCGATTCAGATCATATGAATAAAATAGTTAAAAATGATCTATTAGTTTATTCTCTCATCATATGATCGATACGACTCAATCCTTTTTCTGCCGTTAAAATCATCTCATCAAATAACTCCTGAACCGTTGGAATCTCGTTGATAAGACCGATTACCTGTCCAACCCATCCGAAACCTTCTGCCTGATTTCCCTCATATATATACTTACAATTAGCTTTTCCGCTAATAATCTCTTGTAGGTCTTCATAGGTTGCTCCTTCTTTTTCACGTTCGATAATATTCAAAAGTATAGTCGTATTTTAGAACTCGTCCTGTGATCGAAATGTTCTCTTAATAACGACTGTATCCGTCTCTTTTGCCTCTAGGATTCCTCTTTCTAATATGTCTCATTTGCATGAATGCACTCCCTCGTTGCAATAAAGAGCAATACGTCAGCCGAGCCAGTGCAGCAAAACATAGCACATTGTGCACGCCATCGCCGCCAACCACCCGGGACATTCGTGCTGATCGTGCTGCTGATCGACGAGCGCCCCGAGGAGGTCACCGAGATGCAGCGTTCGGTGCGCGGCGAAGTCGTGGCACGACCTTCGACGAGCCGGCCAACGCGCCACGTCCAGGTCGCCGAGATGGTGATCGAGAAGGCGAAACGGCTCGCCGAAAGCAAGAAGGACGTCGTGATCCTGCTCGACTCGATCACGCGCCTCGCGCGCGCCTACAACACCGTGGTGCCGGCTTCAGGCAAGGTGCTGACGGGCGGCGTCGACGCCAACGCGCTGCAGCGTCCCAAGCGATTCTTCGGCGCGGCCCGCAACATCGAGGAAGGCGGCTCGCTCACCATCATCGCCACCGCTCTGATCGACACCGGTTCGCGGATGGACGACGTCATCTACGAAGAGTTCAAGGGCACCGGCAACATGCAGATCGACATGGAGCGCCGGCTCGCCGAGAAGCGGGTCTACCCGGCGCTCAACGTCAACCGGTCCGGCACGCGCAAGGAAGAACAACTGCTGAAGCCCGAGATCCTGCAGAAGGTCTGGATACTGCGGAAGCTGCTGTACGGCATGGACGAGATCGAGGCGATGGAGTTCCGCTGAACAAGATGAAGGCGACGAAGAGCAACGCCGAGTTCTTCGACATGATGCGGCGCGGCGGCTGAACGGCCGCGTAAAGTTCGGCGTTGCTCTCCGCCCGCGCAGTCAAGGAAGCCGCTCGGCGGATCGAGTCGGTCTCTTCGGTTTGAAGGGCTTGGCGATCCCTGGCGGGTTGCCCGGAGGGCCGAAATCACGGATAATCCGCGATTCCCGAAAAACGGGACCGTGGTCGAGGCAGACGGCTCAGTGCAACTGCGTGCAGATGCGCGTCACCCCCTCGATCGTGCGGCCCACCCAGGCAGCGAGAGAGACGAAACAAGGCATCCATCCGGAGTACCGCGAAGTCGTCTTCCAGGACATGCAGAACGACTTCAAATTCATCACGCGCTCCACGCTGCAGACGAAGGAGACGATCGAGATGGACGGCAAGACCTACCCGCTGTTCAAGCTCGACACGTCGTCCGAGTCGCACCCGTTCTACACCGGCGCCCAGACGCGGATCGTCGAGACCGGCCGCGTGGAGAAGTTCCGCCAGAAGTTCGCCGCGAAGACCGAGGCCGTCAACGCCGCGGCCGCCGAGGCGAGCGCTGCGAAGGCCCGCCGCAAGTAAGCGTGGGCCGGCCCTCCGCCACGACAAAGGCAGCTTCGGCTGCCTTTTTTGTTTGACGCGCCCATCAGGGGGTCTATAAGGCACCCGCAGGGGCACCCCAGAGGCACTCGTGAGTTTCGAACACCGACCATCACCCGCACGTGTGACGGAGGCTGCCGCGGCCAAGCTGCCGCGCTGGATGCTGCTCGCGCTGCTGGT
Source organism: uncultured delta proteobacterium (assembly GCA_963721145.1). Taxonomy (GTDB): domain Bacteria; phylum Myxococcota; class Myxococcia; order Myxococcales; family Anaeromyxobacteraceae; genus Anaeromyxobacter. The sequence goes on from CAVRIC010000003.1 coordinate 1,789,002, forward strand.
GGCCTACGTGGTACCCGGTCTGTTCGGTCGCGATCCCTGGAGCCTCGAGGACGCTTCGGCCTTCGGGGTGATGTGGACGATCGGCGCAAGGGGGAACGGCCGAATGGCTCCTGCCCGGCGTCGTGGGCCAGCCGTTGCCCGAGGAAGGACCGCTGCCGTTCTGGATCGGAGCGCTCCTGATTCGCCTCTTCGGCGGCATGCTCGGCGCGGTGGATGCCGCGCGCCTGTCTTCGGTGCTTTGGTTCGCGCTGGCCACGTCGAGCGTCTGGTACGCCACTTATCGGCTGGCGCGACGCGCCGAAGCCCAGCCCGTCGCGCTGGCGTTCGGCGGCGAAGCGAGCCCGCGCGACTACGGCCGGATGCTCGCCGACATTGCCGTCCTGCTGATGCTGGCCACGTTCGGCATCGTCGTGCGACTGCACGAAACCGTGGCCGAGACAGCGCTGTTCGCCCTGGTCGGTGTGCTGCTGCTCGCGCTCGCGGTCGCGCTCGAAGACGAGTGGAAGGGCAGCCTCGCCGCCGGCCTCGCGATCGCGGCCGCGGCCTTGACGCGCGGATGGCTCCCCGCCGGCCTGCTGGCGATCGCCGCCGCTGCGTTCCTGGCCGGACAGGGATCACATCGTGCGCCACGCATTGCGGCGATGCTGGCGCTTGCCATCGGCGGCTTCGCGCTGTGGCCGTTGACGGCGCGCCAGTTCGTGCCCGGGGCCGCCGAGTACATGATCTCGCTGGCGCAGTGGAACGTCGAGCAGGTGCGCGGACCGAGCTTCGGAAGCCTCGCCTGGCTGATCCGGAACGCCGGCTGGTACACATGGCCCCTCTGGCCGTTCGCGCTATGGACGCTGTACTCATGGCGCAGCTTCCTGCGCCGCCCGCACGTGCTGTTGCCCCTGCTGGTCGCCGCGGCGGGGCTGCTGAACGTGCTGCTGAGCAGCAGCCCGAGCGACCGCGACCTGATCGTCGTCGTTCCCGCGCTCGTGCTCCTGGCTGCCTTCGGGGTATCGACGCTGAAGCGCGCCGCCGACGACGCCATCGACTGGTTCTCGATCGCCCTGTTCGCGCTCGCACTGGTCGGAGCCTGGCTCTACTTCATCGCCTGGAACACAGGGACGCCCCCGAAGATGGCCGCTTCGGTCGCGCGGTTCATTCCGGGTCTCGTTCCGGACTTCGACCCGGTCGCTGCGAGCGTCGCGCTTGCAGCCACCATCGCCTGGACGGCGCTCGCGGTCTGGCGAGTGCGGGTGCGCCCGCCGATGCTGTGGCGCGGACCGGCACTCGCAGCGGCGGGTCTGACCGCAATGTGGGTGCTGGTCGCAACGCTCTACGCGAGGCCGATCGAGTACAACCGCGGGATGCGGGTGACCGCCACCGTTCTCGGTGACCAGGTCCGGCGACTGGCCGGGCCCGGCGCATGCGTTCAGGCCTACCAGTTGCCCATGGGCATGCGCGCGATGTTCGCCTATCACGGCGCGATCCGCTTCAGCGGGCAAGGGGACGACGGCGACGCGTGCCGGATCGTCATCCACCGCGACAGCGGGCGAACACAGCTCGACGACGCACCGCCTATCGGCGACTGGCAACTGGCCTACGAGACGACACGGCGCGCTCGTTACGAAGAGGTCTTCCGCATCTGGGTGCGCCGTCCCTGAGCCGGCGATCGTCGATCGAATTCGATGGCTGACAGCCCGCCCCTGCGCGCGCCAGACACGTCGTCCCGTGCGCTGATCAGGCTCGCCTGGCCGCTGTTCATCGCGAACCTCGCGGTTGTCGGCAACGGGACGATCGACGCCATCATGGCGGGCCGGCTCTCTGCCACCGACCTCGCGGCGGTTGCCGTCGGATCGAGCATCTACGTCACCGTCTACATCGGCTTCATGGGCGTGCTGCAGGCGCTGTCGCCGATCGCGGGCCATCACTACGGCGCTCATCGCTGGCGCGCCATCGGCGACGACGTGCAGCAGGCCCTGTGGCTGTCACTCCTGCTGACGGCAGCGGGACTGCCGTGCGTCCTGGCAACCGACCTGTGGCTCGGGTTCGCGCGCACTGACGACGAGGTGGGTCGCGTCGCGACCCTTTACCTGCACGCGATCGCCTTCGGCCTTCCCGCGGCGCTGGCCACGCGGGTCTTCGTGGCGCTGAACGCCGCGGTGTCACGGCCGAAGGTGACGATGGTCGTCAACGTGACCGCTCTCTCCCTGAAGGTGCCTCTGAACCTCGTGTTCATGTACGGCGCCGGTCCGGTCCCGGCCCTCGGGGGCGCGGGCGCCGGCGTCGCGACCGCGCTGCTCGCCTGGCTCATGCTCGCCATGAGCCTGGCCGTGTGGCGCTTCGACCCCTTTTACGCGCGCTTCCGCAGCGGCGAGGTCCACGGACCGCGCTGGGCCGCGCTGCGAGAGCAGCTGAGACTCGGCCTGCCGATCGGGCTCGCGACGCTGTTCGAAGTGACCTCGTTCACGTTCATGGCTGTGCTGATCGCCCGGCTTGGCACGGCCGCCGTCGCCGGTCACCAGATCGTGGCGAACCTGATCGCGATCCTCTTCATGGTGCCGCTGTCGCTCGGCATCGCGACGAGCGTGCTGGTCGCACAGTCGCTCGGGGCGAACGAGCCGAAGGTGGCGCGTCGCGCCGCGCTCCGCGGCTTCCGCGTCGCGCTCGGCATCGCCGTCACCGCAGCGGCGCTGCTGTGGCTTCTGCGCGAGACGATCGTGAATCTCTACACGAACGATCCGGCGGTGGCGGCCGTCGCGCTGTCGCTGCTCGGCCTGGCCGCCCTGTTCCACCTGTTCGACGCCAGCCAGGGCGTGGCGGGGTTCGTGCTGCGCGGCTACAAGAGCACGTTCTGGCCGATGGTGATCTACGGCGTCGCGCTGTGGGGCATCGGCCTCGGCGGCGGATACTGGATCGGCCTCGATCAACGCCGTTCGGCCCGCCGCGCGGCTGCTGCGGCTTCCGGCAAGGGCTATCTCCACCCGCCGCGCTCGCGGCCACCCCGCTTCGCTGGGCTCGCGGTCGCCGTTTCCCGGAGCATGCGCGCGCTCAAAAAAAGGGCCGGGAGACCGGGCCCTCTTTCCTCGAGGGACAGTTCGCGGTCAGCGGCCCATCGCCTGCAGCGCCGCGATGCGCTGCTCGATCGGCGGGCGGCTGGAAGAACAGCGCCATCATGCCTCCGGGGCGGCCGTCGATGCTGAACGACTCGACCTGCTGCGGCAACTCGCCCGGTTCCATGCTGCCGCGAGTTGCGCGAGCGCGTTGATCATCGTACGGTTGCTGCCCATCAGTTCGACGGCGCCAGCATCGGCACGGAACTCGCGTCGACGCGATAGATACGACGACGATGATCGCGGCGAGGAAGCCAAGCGCGATGTCGAGCACGATCGTCGTCAGGAAGTAGCCGATTCCCGGCGCATCGCTTTCGTTGCGAAGCACGATGCGGTCGACCACGTAGCCGATCAACGCGACACGAACACGACGAACGTGTTCATTACGCCCTGCAGCAGCGTCATCGTCACCATGTCGCCGTTGGCGATGTGCGCGATCTCGTGGCCGAGGACCGCTTCGACCTCTTCCTTGGCTCGATCGACTGCAGCAGGCCTGTCGACACGGCGACCAGGGCCGAGTTCTTGAAGGCGCCCGTGGCGAAGGCGTTCGGCTCGCCCTCGAAGATTCGCGACTTCCGGCATGCCGATGCCCGCCTTTTCCGCGTGGCGGTGACGGTCGACGGTCAGCCACGACTCCATCGCGTTCGAGGGCTGCCGGATGACCGTGCTGGTCGTCCACTTGGCCATGGACTTCGACATCAGCAGCGAGATGAACGCGCCGGCGAAACTGATGATGAGCGAGAAGATCGCGAGGCTGCCCACGTTCAGCGTGCGGCCGCCCAAGCAATACGTCGTCAGGCGTGCAATAAAAAAAAAACCGTATTGCTATGTCGGATCCGCTGACCGTAACCGTGCGGCTGGACGGGGTGAAAACATACAAGGACGAGGAAGGCGCCACGTTATAAACTCCGTCCGGCAGGCAGGTTATTGAAAAATTTCCGTTGATATCCGAAGATGCGCTTCCCGAGACAGGCCCGGAAAAGATCAGAGTTATGGGAAACAAGGCCTTGCCTTCCGAAGTGACGGTCTTGCCGGATATGCTGTAACCAATGCCGGGCCGCTGCACGGTAATTGTCTGCTCTCCCCGGGCGCCGGAAGGGTCGGAAGCGGTTATCCGGATAAGATTGCTCCCCATTGCCAGCGGGACGTTTGCAGACCACCCGTGATTGCATAAGTAAGGTGTCCCGAAAAAATAACAGGTGGATACGCGCTGGAATGCCGCCCCTGTCTGCCCCGTGGTGGTATTGGTCCAGATGACAGTCACCCCGGTGTCGCTGGCTGACCCGGAGCAGCACCCCGAATAGCTGGAACTGATAAAAGCCTCTCCGGAAATATAAAAACTGTCGCAATATGTCGCATAGTTTTGGTCCGGCGCTGTTATGCTGACCCATCCTCTGGCTGGCGCCTGGGACGAGGTATCCGCGGTATCGCTGCCCCCGCCCCCGCAGGTGAGCATAAGGGCCGCTGATAAGGATAAAAGGATTGTGAAGAAAAATTTTTTCATTTCAGCATTGCTTCTTTATTCAGAACGATTGCGAAGTGACTGGGCTCGCAATCGAATTTTCCATTTACATACGTAAAGATTTCTGACAGTCCAATTTAAAAAAGCAATCAAAAAAAGCCGGTCTTGAAAGACCGGCTTTTCTGTTCGTGCTCTCATTCGCGGGACCCGGGTTTACAACTTAAAGAGAAGCTCCGCGTAAGTGGGCACAGGCCACATATCAGCCGGGACCAGCATCTCTATTGAGTCAATGTCCACCCGCAGGGCCTTGCATGGCGGTAACGACTTCGTCCCGGTAAACTTCAGCTTTCCTGACACAGTCGCCTTCATCTTTCGCCTTTGCCACAGCCGCTTCCAGCCCGCTCAACTTTTTATAAGATGACTTGAGCAGATCTCCGAGTTTCTTCAGGAGGTCTTCCTGAACAGGGGCCTCGATTGATGCGGCATTAAAACTGGCTATAGAGTCGGCCAGGAAAGTCGCATATTCCATTGCTGCCGGCAGGAGCTGTTTCTTAGCCATGTCGATTGCGGTCAGAGCTTCGATATTAACCTGCTTGGCATAAGTTTCAATGTAGATCTCATAACGGGAATGAATTTCCTTGTGGGTCAGTACTTCGTATTTTTCAAAAAGTTTGAGAGACTTGTCGGTAATGAACGAGCTCAATGCATCCACGGAGTTGCGCACATTCGGCAGTCCCCGTTTCTCTGCCTCTTTTTCCCACTCTTCGCTGTAATTATTCCCGTTGAAGATAATTCTTTTACACTTCTTGTATGTGTCCTTGATGATTGCCGCAGCTTCGGCATTTTTGTTCTTGGCCTTTTCGAGACGGGTGGCTATCTCATCGAGGGCTTCGGCGGCTATCGTATTCAAGGCGACATTTGTGCCGGCGATGGATTGTGATGAACCGACCATCCTGAATTCGAACTTGTTCCCCGTGAAGGCAAAAGGAGATGTCCTGTTGCGGTCGGTGTTGTCTTTGGGTATGGCGGGCAGGGTGTCGACGCCGACATTGACAAACTGCGCGCCTTTGATGGTGACCGGTTGGCCTTTCGAAATCTTGTCGAGGATTTCCGTTAATTCATCACCCATGAAAATAGAGACAATGGCCGGGGGCGCTTCGTTCGCGCCGAGGCGATGATCATTGCCGGCGGAAGCGCAGGTGCGCCCGCAGGATATCGGCATGGGTATCGACAGCTTTGATAAGCGCGCTCAGGAATAACAGGAACTGGACATTCTGACTGGGAGTGTGACCCGGTTCGAGCAGGTTGATTCCGTCATCGGTCGACAAGGACCAGTTGTTATGTTTTCCGGAGCCGTTAATGCCCGCATAGGGTTTTTCATGAAGCAGGCAAACCAGATCGTGGCGCAGTGCAACCTTCTGCATAGTTTCCATGACCAGCTGGTTGTGGTCGGTGGCAATATTCGTGGTGCTGAAAAGGGGCGCCATTTCGTACTGGGCAGGCGCGACCTCGTTGTGCTGTGTCTTTGAGGTGATGCCCATCTTCCACAGCTCGGTGTTGAGGTCTTTCATGTAGGCCGAGACCCTGTCTTTGATGAAACCGAAATACTGGTCCTCCAGTTCCTGGCCCTTGGGCGCGGATGCGCCGAATAGGGTCCGGCCTGTCAGCATCAGATCGAGGCGCTCCATGTAGAATTTCTTGTCCACCAGGAAGTATTCCTGCTCAGGTCCGACCGTGGAAGAAACCCTGGTTGCAGTGTGTATTGCCCAGGGCCTTCAGAACCCGCATGGCCTGTTTGGAAACCGCTTTCATGGAACGCAGCAGGGGCGTTTTCTTGTCGAGGGCCTCGCCGTGATAGGAATAGAATGCTGTGGGGATCGTGAGGGTAACGTTGCCGCTTTCGTCCTCTTTCAGGAAAGCGGGGGAGGTGCAGTCCCAGGCCGTGTAGCCCCGCGCTTCGAAGGTGGAGCGCAGGCCGCCGCTCGGGAAAGATGACGCGTCCGGCTCGCCCTGGATCAGCTGCTTGCCGGAAAACTCCAGGTATCCGCCGCCGTTGCCGTTGTGGGCTGATAAAGGAGTCGTGCTTCTCGGCGGTCATCCCGGTCAGCGGCTGGAACCAGTGGGTATAGTGCGTCGCCCCTTTTTCCACGGCCCAGTCCTTCATGGCATTGGCCACCACTTCGGCAACTTCGGGACGCAAGCGGCACATCGTTGTCTATGGTATCCTTCAGCGCCTTGTAAACCTCCTTGGGCAAACGCTCTTTCATGAGCTTGTCATTGAAAACGTTTGAACCAAAAATAGCTGTAATCTCCATAATGCTCTCCTTCGTCTATTTTTTTACAATTTCTTGTGTAACTTACGTCTTGTGGTTTTATTTCGGAGAAGGGTTGAACCGGAGAGGGGACTTATGAAAATGTCCAGCCCAACTTCTCCTCGTATACAGTTCCAGATCAGTTTCTCCAATAATAGAGAAAGCAATATGGGTGCCACAGGGAAATTTCCGTGTACTGCTTTGAAATAATTAGGGATATTAGCTTAAGAAGAATTCAGGCAAAATCGGAAAGATACAAAATCCTACAATTGCAATTTGTAAAACAACAATATTGTTGTAAGCCGTTGAGGCTTAGGGAATTATTTATGAATGCCTCCAGAACAGCGCAAATTTTATTGACAACGGCTTCGAAGTTGCCATATTAATCTCCGCAAATATGCATTTACATTGGATTTCCTGAGAGGAAGGATTTCACGTGTCTCAACATCCCTGGCCGGGGAAGACCGGTCTCTTCAATTTAAAAATAGCGGCGCTGCTCTGTTGCGTGGCACTGGTCGTTTTTCTGGCTCTTCGAGCCCATGTCGGAGCTGAACCCATATGCGTTGCTTACCAGGAGCAGGTCTCAGACCATTTCGACGGCAAGCTGTTTTTTAATCCGGGATCAGCAAGCTCCCCTGTCGGCGAAAAATGCCGAGCGAAGGAGATTCGGGTGGCTTTGGCTGATGTTGCTCATGCGCATCAATTGGCGGAATGGCCGGAAGTAAAGGACTTCATCGCGGCAGGACCCCCTTTTCAACGTGTCCAAAGGATCGCTGGTCATAACGCCCGTGGGGCATGGGACATTTCTCATTCAAATGGATGGGCTCAATATTTTAACTGACCCGATCTGGTCAAATAGATGCAGTCCGGTATCCTGGGCGGGCCCGAAGCGTCACCGTTCCCCCGGCATACGTTTCGAGGACCTGCCGCCCATTGATGCGGTCCTTGTATCTCATAACCATTATGATCACCTGGATGTTCCTACCCTGAAACGGCTGGCCGGGAAAGGGGCCAGGCGCTCCATAACAACGCTCGGCAACCGTGATATCATCTTCGATACGGGTATTCCTGTCGTGGATGAACTTGACTGGTGGCAGTCAGTCCGCCTTTCGGAGGATGTAACGGTTACAGTCGTCCCGGCACAGCACTTTTCATCGCGGACCCTGTGGGACCGCAACAAAACTCTCTGGGGAGGCTTTGTCATATCCGGACCTGCCGGCAACGTTTATTATTCCGGTGATACCGGGTATGGTCCCCATTTCCGGGAGATATCCAGCCGTTTTTCACCGATTCGGGCAGCACTGCTTCCGATAGCGCCTTATTGGTCGCAAAATTCCGCAGGCCGGCCACGCGAGAATTTCCAGAAGATCCATATGGGACCGGCTGATGCCGTCCAGGCCCATCTTGACCTGGGGGCAAATATCAGCATAGCAGCTCATTTCCAGGTGTTCCAGCTTGGCGCTGACGGGTTTGATGACGCGCCGATCGCACTGAAATCCGTGATGGCTAAACGCGTCATTAACCCCGAAACGTTCATCACGCCGATGCCCGGCCAGCGAATCGACCTGAAGGCCGGCTTCAAATTGGTCAACCTTCCAAAAGCGGCCATGGGCTTCTGATATTGAGTTATCCCGTGAACATTGGCTGTTATTAAAACCCGCATAGTAAATTCACTTTCTAATTCCGATTTCTCCGGGCAAATAGTAACCTGATACTAGATTATGCTTAAAAAAACAGCCGGGTTTTATATGAGGCCAAATTACGATCTATTGATAAAACGGGGATTACCCGCACTAATCTTGATTTTTCAAATAATCATGCTCCTGGGGTGCGAGACCCTTCCCGATTTCCGTCAGAACGCCATCAGCTTCAATTATAAAGGAGAGCCGCTTAAAATCGTCGATGGCAAAGGACCTCTTCCCCCCGACAAGCTTTACGGATATGATGACGCTCCGAACGAACTGCGATCCGTAATGGCAAAGCGCCATATAGCAAGACGACGAGTCAATGTTAGAACATAAACTATCCC
>CAVRIC010000004.1:0-944870 GCA_963721145.1 uncultured delta proteobacterium
ACGTGGACCTCACAACCAGACCGGCAGGCTCAGGTTTGAGGTTCTGCTGTCGCGGACGTAGACCGTGGCGGTGCCGGCGCTCTTGCCATACAGGGTCAGCGTCGCGCCGGTCGCCGTGCGATTCGAAAGCGTGACCGTGACGATGGCGGTGTTCTTGGATTCCGCCTGGATCTCGCCGCTGGCCTGGCTGATCGTGACCTTGGCCTGACCTCCGACCGGTACCGTCACCGTCGTCGGCGACACCGTCAGCGCGAGGGCATCGGCACCGAACAGGGCGGCGCAGGACAACAGACAGAACTTCAGTATCCAGCCGGGACTTGACCCGGCGACGGGCAACGACGGTGTCTTCATGGAATTCTCCCCGTGGCTTGCGCGATTGCTTCTCATTCCCTGGTGCCCAAAGTCACAGAAGCCCGGGAGGTCCCGGGCTTCGTGTTGCGTTTCGTGCCGGGCAAACGATCCGGCGTCGCGATGATGTGACATGCGCGGCCGAAGCTAGTCGGAGTCGCGAGAAGTTGCGCGACGCATGACGGAAACAGTGATGCACCGCTCGCGACACGGAGGACTCTGCGCAACCAACGGGCGCCATCGAGGGCCGCGCGGTGGTCTCGATCCGCTTGCGCTTTCGGTTCTTCACGAATCCGCGCGCGGGCCGGCCATTGGGCTGGGGGGGCGATTCGGGAACCTTCTGGCGCCGGCTGCGCCATAATCGCGCCCCATGCCCGAAGCGGAACCGTGGCCGCAATTGTCTTGATGAGGATTTACAGATGCGCCTGACCCTGGCGGAGAATCGGCCACCGTCGGCAGCCTGCGGCCTCGCGGCGGCGCTGTTGGCGCCGCTGCCGTGGCGGCCACGGAGGCGCCCGCGGCGCCGCCGAACCCGGCGGCGCCCGCGCGTCGGCCTCGTGCTCGCCGGCGGCGGGGCCAAGGGCGGCGCCCACGTCGGCGCGCTGAAGGTGCTCGAGGAGCAGCACGTCCCGATCGACTGCATCGCCGGCACCAGCATCGGCGCGCTCGTCGGCGCCGGTACGCCACCCGCCAGCCCGCCGCGGATATCGAGAAGTTCGTGCCCGGCATCGACTGGGCGTACGTCATGGGCGGCGTCGGCCGCCGCCCGCTCGAGCCGGTCGAGCAGAAGCGGCTCGCAATCGCCGCGGGCTCGAACCTTCCGGTCGGCGTCATCGACGGCGGGGTCGTGACGCCGAGCGGGCTCACCGACGCGAGCGGCATCGACGACTTTCTGCGCGGCTACGTCGCGCGCGCTCGGGCGGTGGCGGACTTCGACAAGCTGCCGATCCCGTTCCGCGCCGTCGCGACCGACATGATGTCCGGCGACATGGTGGTGCTCGACCGCGGCGACATCGCCAGTCGCGATGCGCGCGAGCATGGCGATCCCCGGGGCGTTCTCGCCGGTCGTGTGGGGCGACTACATCCTCTCGGACGGTGGCCAGGTCCGGAACATCCCCGTCGACGTGGCGCGCAAGACCTGTGCCGACGTCGTCATCGTCGTGAATCTCGTCGAGCCGCCCACGCCGCGCGAAAGGCTCGTGCAGGCGCAGCAGCTCCTGGCCCGCAGCATGGAAGTGATGCTCGAGGCCAACGAGAACCTCTCGCTCGCGAGCCTCGGCCCGAACGACGTGCGCATCGACGTCCCGATGGGCGACATCTCGACGGCGGACTTCACCCGAGTGCCGGAAACGATCCCGCTCGGCGAGGCGGCAGCCCGCAAGGCCGTTGATCGGCTGTCCGCGTATTCGGTGCCGGAGGCGGAGTACCTCGCCTGGCGCAGCCAGGTGACGACCCCGCAGCAGGTCGAGACGCGGGTCGCGGACGTGCGTTTCGAGGGGTTGCATTTCGTGAACCCGGACTACCTGGCCACCCTCACGACCATCCGGGCCGGCGACAAGGTGGACATCCAGGCGATCAGCATGGACGCCAGTCGTATGTCGGCGCTCGAGAACATCGACACCGTGTCCTACCGGCTGGAAGGCGATCCGGCGAGCCCGACACTGGTGTGGATGCCGGTCGAGGCGTCCGTCGGCCCCAACGTACTGCGGCCGGCCCTCGGCCTGTATGCCAGCCAGGCGGGCGACTTCAAGTTCCTGATCGGAGCGCAGTACGTGCAGCACTGGATGAACAGCCGGGGCGCGCAGTGGCGCAACAACGTCCAGATCGGCTACGAATCACTGTTCACCACCAGCTGGTACCAGCCGTTCGACGTGGCGCAGCGCTGGTTCGTCGAGCCCGGCCTGTTCGCCAACCGTACGTTCGAGGACGTTTACGTCGACTCCGAGCGCGTTGCCGAGTACGGCTTCATTGACGTGGGCGGGCAGGTCGATTTCGGCGTCAACCTGGGAAACAGCGCGCAGGCGCGGGTCGGTTATCTCAGCACCAACCGTCGCGCCGAAGTGCAGACGGGCGTCCAGAACCTGCCGGGCGTCGACAAGCGGATACCGGACATCGATGCGCGCGACGCGGGCATCCTGTTCGACGCCATGTACGACTCACGCGACACACCGACGTTTGCTTTGCATGGCGCGGCTGCGCAGCTGCAATACTTCCAATCGTCAGATTCGATGGGCGCGGATCGCAACTGGAACCGCATCGAGGGTGGTTTCCGTTCGGCGGTGCCGTTTTCGCGCAGCGCCATGTGGCTGAGCGTGGCCGGTGGCACGAGCTTCGGCGACGACAAGCTGCCGCCCGATCGAGCGTTCGCGCTCGGCGGACCGAGAACGCTGCCCGCGTACCAGTACGACGAACTTCGGGCACGTTCCTACTGGCTGGCCGACGTGAGCGTGCTCTGGCGGATCATGGAGATCGTCGAGGTGAAGAACCAGGCAATCTACGCGGGCTTCGGCGTCCAGGCGGCCGGCCTCTACGACCGCGTGGACATGGTGCCGGACGGCGGCGTGTACAGTGCCTCGGCCTACCTCGGCGGCCCGACGCCACTCGGCACGATAACGCTCGGCGGCGGCTACTCGCCGAACAGCTGGGGGGTGTGGCTGTCGCTCGGACGCCCGATCGGCTCGGGTTCGATCCTGGACGAAGGACTGTTCCGCTAGCGCTGGCTGAAGGCGCGACGCCGACGCCGGTCTGCCGGCGTCAGCGACCGCGGAACACCGCCTCGCGCCGCTCGACGAATGAGCGCACGCCTTCGGCAGCGTCCTCGCTGCGCATCACCTCGGCCATGCGGCGGAACATCGGGCCGACCGCGGCCGCCTCGCCCTCGTGCAGGCACAGGCGCGAGGAGGCGAGGCTGCCCTGCACGCCGAGCGGCGCGGCCTTCGCGACGCGCTGCGCCAGCGCAATCGCCGCATCGAGCTGCTGGCCGGGGTCGCACAGTTCCTGCACCAGGCCGAGCCGGTGCGCGTCCTCCGCGCCGAGTTCATCACCCGTCAGCAGGTAGCGCTGCGCATTCGCCCAGCCGATCTCCCGCGGCAGGCGCAGCGTGGCTCCGCCGCAGGCGTAGAAGCCCCGTCGCACTTCGAGCATCGCAAAGCGCGTGTCGCGCGCAGCGACCCGCAGGTCGGTGTTGAGCAGCAGTTCCCAGCCCCAGGTGTAGCAGCGACCCTGCACCGCGATGACCAGCGGCTTCGACAGGCGCGGCCCGGACAGCGAGAACGGGTCGATCTCGTTCTCGTCGATCGGGAACGGCGTGCCGGAGGCGAAGGCCTCCGCCCAGTCGTTGAGGTCCACGCCTGACGTGAAGTGGGGGCCCTCGGCCCAGATGACGCCGACCCACAACTCGGGATCGTGCTCGAGGCGATGCAGGGCGCTTGCGAGCCCGCGGTACATCTCGCGGCTGAGTGCATTCATCTTCTGCGGGCGGCGCACGCCCATCAGCAGCAGGTGGTCACGGCGTTCGACTTCGATGCTCATCGGAGGCGTCCTCTTTTCGGCAAGGCCAGTGGGCTCAATTGCGGTCCGCGGCGCGCTCCGGCAGCGGCCGCCCGTTCCGGACGACGTGCGCGTTGCATGAGTGTCGCCCGCCATGCGGTAATGCTGGGACCTGGGGTCGGCAAAGATCAACCCGGATTGGAGAGGATTCCATGACCAAGGCAACCGTGCTGGCCGAGGGCCTCTATTTCGGCGAAGGGCCGCGCTGGCACCAGGGCCGGCTGTGGTACAGCGACTTCTACGACCACCAGGTGAAGTCGATGGATGCCGCGGGCGCCGCGCGCACCGAACTCGAGATCGATGACCAGCCGTCGGGCCTCGGCTGGCTTCCGGACGGCCGTCTGCTGGTCGTGGCGATGCATTCGCGGCAGTTGCTGCGCGTGGATCCCGATGGCGTGAAGGTGCACGCGGACCTCGCGGGCGTGGCCGGTCACCACACCAACGACATGGTGGTGGATCGGCAGGGGCGCGCCTACGTGGGCAACTTCGGCTTCCGGCTCGACGAGGAGATCAAGGCTCGGGGGGTGGAGAGTGTGCTCGCGGATCACCCCACGGCACGGCTGGCGCGTGTCGACCCCGACGGCAGCGTGCACGTGGCCGCAACCGACCTGCATTTCCCGAACGGCCCCGTGATCACGCCGGACGGACGGACGCTGATCATCGCGGAGACGCTGGCGATGCGGCTCACCGCGTTCGACATCGGCCCCGATGGCTCGCTGTCGAATCGGCGGGTGTGGGCCACGCTCGGCATGCGCGCGCCGGACGGCATCTGCCTCGACTCAGGCGGACACGTGTGGATCGCCAATGCGATCGGCCCCGAGTGCGTGCTGGTGGCGCAGGGCGGCGAGATCGTCGCGACCGTCGAGACCAGCCAGCCGTGCTACGCCTGCATGCTCGGCGGCCCGGAGCGGCGCACGCTGTACATGATGACCGCCCCGTCCTCGATGCCCGACGTGGTGTCCGTGGCACGCCAGGGCCGCATCGAATGCGCGCAGGTGACCGCGCCGGGTGCCGGGCTGCCCTGAGCGGGCCACGACGCGGTCGCGCCGCGCCGAGCGGCGCGCCGTTGCACAAGTCACTGCGCGTGCGCCGCGGATCGCCGGGGCCTGCGCGCCGGCGCCGCCTGCAGCCGCGATCTGCTGCGCGTCGATCTCGCGCAGGACCCGCGACAGGCCGCGCGTGATCGTCGCGCAGCGTCTGCATGAACGCGTCCGCGGCGGACCGCCCGGTGTCGTGCGCGCGGGCGAGCTGCGGCTTCCGGTCGTCTTGCGCGGTCATGGGCAGCATTCCCTCACGAAGTCGGCGCAGTGCTCGATCGCGCGCTGCGATTCGGGAACGAACGGCAGCCCCTGCCAGCCGTGCGGCATCTCGCTTCCAGACCTCGACTTCGGCCGCGACGCCAGCCGCGCGCGCGCGCTCGACGCAGCGCCGGCTGTCGTCGAGCAGGATCTCGGTGCTGCCGACCTGGAAGAACAGCGGCGGCAGCCCGGCGAAGTCGCCGTACACCGGCGACACGTACGGATGGGTCAGCCTGTTCGGACGCGCCGCCGACGTACATCGCGCGCATCTCGATGCCGCGCTTGTGGCTCAGCACCGGATCGCGCGCGGCGTTGGCGACGCGCGAGCCGTCTCGTGCGGATCCGTGAGGTCGGTCAGCGGCGACATCGCGATCGCGCCCGCCGGCAGCGGCAGTCCCGCGGTCGCGCAGCGCCAGCAGCACCGCAAGCGCCATGCCGCCGCCGGCGGAAATGCCGCTCAGCACGATGCGCTCCGCGGCGATGCCGAGCTCGAGCAGCTGCTGGTACGCGCCGAGGCTGTCCTCGTGCGCCGGCCGGAAACGGGTGCTCGGGCGCGAGCCGGTAGAAGACGAGCCGCGCGCGCGCGTTCGCGCCCGTGCAGAGACGCGCCATCATCGCGCGCTCCATGTTCGGCAGGCGCGCGACGTAGGCGCCGCCCGGAAAGTGCAGGATGCATCGCGGTCGGTCCGGCCGCCCTTCGCGCGCACCCACTCCGCGTCGCAGTGCGGAAGCGGATGGTCGTGCGCGAATTCGAAGCCCGGCGGATGCTCGCGGATACAGTCGCTCGATCGCGCCGATCTGCTCGCGCAGGCGCTCGACCGAGACGTCGCGCTGCAGCAGCTGCTTGACCGTGAGGCGGCCGAGCAGGCTCGCGGTCGTCGTTTGCCAGCTGACCATGCGTCGGCCTACTGCATGCGCGTCAGGCCGCGCTCCGCGATCGGCAGCGCCGCGCCGCCTTGTAGTCGGCCTTGCCGTTCGGCATGCGCGGGATCGCGGCGACCTCGACGAATAGCCGCGGCCGCTTGTAACCGGCCATCTTGCCCTGGACGAATTCGGCCAGCGCGGCCGCGAGCCCGGCGCGTCCGTTGCGCGACGGCGACCAGCGCGACCACCTTCTGGCCGAAGCGCTCGTCGGGCAGCCCGATCACGAGGCAGTCGGCGACGTCCGGGTGGCGCGACGATGCACGTGCTCCACCTCCTCGGGGTAGACCTTCTCGCCGCCGGTGTTGATGCACGCCGAGCCGCGCCCGAGCAGCTGCAGCGTGCCGTCGGCATTCCACTGGCCCCAGTCGCCGATGAACGCGTAGCGCTTGCCGTCGACGACGCGGAAGGTCTTCGCGGTCTTCTCGGGATCCTTGTAGTAGCCGGCCGGGAGCGCCGCGCCGCCGGCCGCGATCAGGCCGGGCTCGTCGGAGCCCTTCGGGATCTCGCGCCCGTCCTCGGCGAAGAGACGCGTCTCGGCCAGCGGGACGAAGCGCGCCGACGCGCCCGGACTGCCCGCGGCGGCTGATCTGCAGCGCCATCGGGCCCTCGGTGGCGCCGACGCCGTCGATCGAGCGTCGCGTCCAGCCACTCGAGCATCTTCTCCTTGACGCCCTGCGACCAGATCACGCCCGACGAGATCACGATCTTGAGGCACGAGAGGTCGAGCGTCTCGCCGCGCGCCTTCGCGTCGTCGAGCGCCGCGAGCATCGGCCGCGCGAAGGCGTCGCCGACGATGACCATGCACATGACGCGCTCGCGCGCGACGGTGCGCCAGATCTCCATCGGGTCGAAGTTGCGGTTCGGCAGCGTGACGCAGCGTCCGCCGAGCATCTGGAACGGCAGGCTGTTGGCGAGCCCCGCGGTGTGCATCAGCGGCGACGACGGCATGACGACCGGGACGATCGCCGCTGCGCGCGCAGCGCCTTCACCGTCGCCAAGCAGCTGCGGGAGCTCCATCGGCGGCGGGTCGAGGCCGAGCACGTTCTTCGCGAACATCGCGGTCAGCCCGGTGCGTCCACGGCGTGACCTCGCAGATCACGCCCTTCGGCATGCCGGTCGTGCCGCCGGTGTACATGAGGTGGTAGTCGTCCGGCTGCCGCGCGATGCGCGGCGCGGGCGCCGACGCCGCGAGCAGCGCCTCGTAGGCCGCGCGCCCGCGGTCCCAGCCCTCGCCGCCGTCGTCGACCTCGACCGCGAGCTTCACCTGCGGCGCTCCGGCAGCACCTCGTCCACGACGCCGGCCGAGCGAGCGGTGGTAGACGAGCGCTTCGCAGTCGGCGTTGTCGAGCAGGTAGGCGAGCTCCGCGCCGACGTAGCGGTAGTTGATGTTGAACGGCACCATGCGCATCTTGAGCGCGGCGAGGAACGTCTCGTAGTACTCGGAGCAGTTGTAGAGCAGCAGGCCGACCTTGGAGCCGGGCCGCGAGGCCGGCATCGGCGAACGCCTGGCCGAGCCGCGCCGCGCGGTCCTCGAATTCGCGCCACGAGCGATGCGGCCGTCGTGGGTGAGCACGGGGTCGTCGCCGAAGCCGGTCGGCCAGCGCTTCGATCGGCGTCTGCGTAGTGGTACATGTGCTGCCTCCTCGGTGCTCATGCGGCCGCGCGCGCCTGCGCCTCGCTTGCCGCGACGGCTTCGAGTTCGGCGAGGCTCGCCTCGAAGTGATCCATCAGCCGCCACGCGTCGGCGAGCACCGTCGGGTCGGCGAGGACGCAGAGGTTGAACTGGTCGACGTAGCTCCAGACCGTGACGTTCAGCGCGGCGCCGTGCGCGAGCTGACCGATCGAGAACCACTGCGCGAGCTTCAGTCGCCCGAGCTGCAGCGGCGTGCGCGGTCCGGGCACGTTCGACGCGACGACGTTCCAGAACGGCAGCAGGCCGCCGCCCTTCATCTCGTTGATGCGGTCGACGATCTTCGGCACGAGCGGCGGCAGCAGGTTCAGCACCGCGGCGATGTTCGCCTCGCGCGTCGCCTCGAAGTACGCCTTCATCGTGTCCGCCGACGCGCTTGCACGCGTGCAGCCGCTCGAGCGGGTCGGCGATCTCGGTGTGCAGCAGCGTATGGCAGACCGTCGAGAAGTTGCCGTCGCGCGTGCGCTCCGCGAGCGGCACCAGCGCGAACGGCACCGTGGCGACCATCGGGCGCGGCGGGGCCGCGCCTGCTGCTCGATGCAGCGAGGCGGCGGATCGCGCCCGACAGCGTGGCGAGGAAGACGTCGTTGATCGTCACGCCGAGCGTCTTGCGCGATCGCGCGGATCGCGCGGCAGCGAGAACGACCGGACCGCGAAGCGTGCGCCGCGGCGACAGGCGCACCGCGTAGGGCGCGGGGTACTTCGGGTCGCCGGCGCACGGCGGCAGCGTGCGCCCTGCGCGGCGCCACTCGGCCAGGATGCGCCGGCCGGCGCGGATGCCGCGGATCGCACCCGGCAGGTTGGCGGCGAACACGCCCGGCAGGTCGCGCAGGCCGTCGAGCAGCAGCCGCCACTTCGAGGGCAGCGGCGGCGGGTGCCACTCGCGCCGGCGCCGGGTGCTCCATCGACTCGGGCCGCGTGTGCCAGAAGTTGTTGAGCATGCGCAGGATGCCGATGCCGTCGGTCAGCGCGTGATGGATCAGCAGCAGGACGGCGACGCGACCGCCCTCGAGGCCCTCGATGACCCAGACCTGCCACAGCGGACGCGTGTGGTCGAGCGGGTGCGCGTAGAGCTCGCAGATCAGCTCGCACAGCTCGACCATCGTGCCCGGCGCCGGGCAGCCGACGCGGCGCAGGTGGTAGTCGATGTCGAACGCGGGATCGTCCACCCACACCGGGTGATTGAGCCCCAGCGGCACGCGCAGGTAGCGCTGCCGCAGCCGCGGCACGAGGCCGACGCGCGACGCCCACGCGCGCCTTGAAGCGCTTCCACGACCAGCCTTCGGGATCCGCCGACGGGATCGAGGATGCTGAGCTTGATCGTGTGGTTGTAGGCCTCGGCGCGGTCGAGGTAGAGCATCAGCGCGTCGGCGCCGCTCATCCGTTCCATGGCTCACTTCCCCGCGCGACGCGTCGACGTCTTCCGCGCGGCGCGCGTGCCGCGAGCCGACGTGCGCTGTCGCGCGCCGCCGCGCCGCGCTTGGGCGCTAGCGCCGCGGCCTTCAGGTCCTCGTAGGCGTCCCGACGTGTCGCGCGAGGTCGCGGCAGGTCGTACATGCGTCGCGCCGTTGCCGACGAAGCCGAAGTCCATGTGGTCGTGATACGAAGTCAGCGTCACGTTGAGGCCGATCGACATGGCGATGCGCGGAGATCGGGAAGGTGCCGACCAGCGCGGCGCCGTTCAGGTACATCGGCTCGCGCGCGCCCGGGACGTTCGAGATCACCAGGTTGGCGAGCGGCGGCGCAACGCGGTCGAGCCGCGTCGCGTCGGTCAGCTCGGCGAGGCCGAGCGCCGCGATCGCGTAGAGCATCGCGGCGTCCTTCGACATCGAGCGCAGCTCCTGCTTCGCCGTGCGCCATCGCGGCGACGACCTGCACCGATGCGCTCGCCGACGGCGCATCGGGCGCGCCGAGGTGCACGAACATCGCCGACGCCTTGGTGCCGGCCTCGGTGTCGCCTTCGTCGCGCAGCGACATCGGGCACATGCGCGACCAGGCGGTGCGGGAAGGCGCGACCGGTCTGCCGCAGGTAGCGGTGCACGCCCTCGTCGACGATCGTCGACGGCGACGTCGTTCAGCGTCGCGCCGAAGTGCCGTGCCGACGTCGCGCATCTCCGTCGAGCGGCAGCGACAGCGTCGCGAGCGAGCGCGCCATGCGCAGCGGCTCGTTCATCGGCGCCGGTGCGCCGTGAACGGCTCGCTGCCGCCCGGGTCGGAGCCCGAGCAGCGTGGCGAGGCCTTGCGGAGCGCGCCGAGCGACACGTCCCTCAACGCGAGCGTCTGCTTCGTCGCCGCGGTCCCAGTCCGGCGAGCCGTCGACGCAGCGCCGTCGGCGGACGCGGCTTGCGCACCGGCATCTCCGCGGCGAATGCCGGCGGCGGGATCGGGTCGCGTCGGGCGTCGGGCTCAGGCTCGCGTAGATGCGCTTCGCGCCGGAGGCGCCGTCGATGATCGCGTGGTGCACCTTCGAGTACATGGCGAACCGGTCGCCCGGCAGGCCGTCGATCACCCAGTTGCGGAACAGCGGCCGATCGCGATCGAGCACCGGCTCGTGCAGGTCGGCGACCAGCCGCAGGAGGTCGTCGTAGGAGGCTCCCGCCGGCAGCGCCAGGTGCTGGACGTGGTAGCTGAGGTCGAGTGCGTCGGCCTCGACGAAGCGCGGCACGCCGGTGCCACCGAGTCTCGGGACGTAGTTGAACGGCGGCGTCGGCGCGGCGCCGCGGTAGGCCGCGACGATCTCGCGCACCACCCCGGGCGGCCCGCCGGCTTCTCGAACAGCAGCAGCGCCGCCGACGTGCGTCGGGCTCGCCGGCGTTTCCATGACCAGCCACATCAGGTCCAGCGGCGGAATCGGCTTGCTCATCGGTTCCCCTCGTTTTCCCGCGATTCGCCCTGCACGATACGCCGCCACACTGTGAACGGCCCCCCACCGAAAGAGGGGCGCCACGCACGCCGGGATAGGCGCGGCAGGCCCGTCGGATGCGGCCGCCAGGCCGGATATCGCCGTTGGCACCATCGTCTGCCGGGCGCAGACTGGGGGCCATGCTCGATCGCTTCTTCCGCCTTCGCGAGAACGAGACCACGCGTCCGCACCGAGCTGCTGGCCGGGCTGACCACCTTCCTGACGATGGCCTACATCATCTTCGTGCAGCCGGCCGTGCTGTCGGGCGCGATGTTCGGCCAGCCCACGGGCATGGATTTCGGCGCGGTCACGACGGCCACCTGCCTCTCGGCGGCGCTGGCCACGGCGATCATGGGCCTCTACGCGCGCTATCCCGATCGCCCAGGCGCCGGGCATGGGCGAGAACTTCTTCTTCGTGTTCACCGGCCGATCCCGGCGCGCCGCCGCGGCGGGCTGCGGCCGATGCCCTGGCAGATCGGCCTGGGCGTGGTCTTCTTCTCCGGCGTGCTGTTCCTGCTGCTGTCGCTGGTCGGCGTGCGCGAGACGCTGATGGACGCCATCAGCCCCAGCATGAAGAACGGCATCGCCATCGGCATCGGGCTGTTCATCGCCTTCATCGGCCTGCAGAACGCCGGGCTGATCGTCAAGGACCCGGGCACGGCGGTGAAGCTGAATCCGCACTTCGCCTCGCCCGACCTGATCGTGTTCTTCGTCGGCCTGCTGGTCGACGGCCGGGCTGCACGCCCGCCGGGTGCGCGGCTCGATCCTGTGGGGCATTCTGGCCGCCGGCGCTGCTGGCCGTGGCGCTCAAGCTGGCGCTGCCGCACCTGGGCGCGGCCGTCGCCGGCTCGCCGCTGGTCGCCGAACTCGATGCTCGATGACGCAGTTCGAGATCGCCGAGCGGCATCGTCGCCGCGCCGCCGTCGCTCGAGCCCGACGCTTCTTGCAAGATGGACCTGCGCGGCGCGCTCACGCTCGCGATGGTGCCGTTCATCTTCGATCTTCCTGTTCATGGTGCTGTTCGACACGCTGGGCACGCTGATCGGCGTGGCGCGAGCAGGCCGGGCTTCATCAGGGACAACCGGCTGCCGCGGGCCAAGCAGGCGCTGCGTCTCCGACGCCGTCGGCACCGTGGCCGGCGCCGCCTCGGGCACCAGCACGGTGACCAGCTTCATCGAGAGCGCCGCGGGCGTGGAGCAGGGCGGGCGCACCGGGCTGACGGCGCTGACGGTCGCGGCGCTGTTCCTGCTGGCGCTGTTCTTCAGCCCGATCATCGCCATGGTCGGCAGCTATCCGCCGATCACCGCGCCGGCGCTGGTGGTGGTCGGCTCGATGATGATGCAGAACGTGCCAGAAGATCGACTGGGACGACTACACCGAGTCGCTGCCGGCGTTCCTGATGATGATCGGCATTCCGCTGAGTTACTCGATCGCCGACGGCCTGGCGCTGGGCTTCATCGCCTACCCGATCGTCAAGCTGCTCGCCGGCCAGGGCCGCGACGTGCCGCTGGGTGTCGTGGCTGGTTGCGGCCGCTGCTGCTCGCCTATTTCGTCTGGTGCGCTCGCGGCTCTAGAAATGCGTGATCAGCCCGAGCGTCCCGCCGTGGGTCGCGAGATCGCGTTCGCGACGCTCGCCGCATGCGCTCGTGCAGCGCCTCACGGCGTGAGTCGAGCCAGTCCTCGCGCGACACGGGCGTGGCGGCGCCGGCACGGTCCCGGCGCGCGGCCTCGTCGCGTCGATAGGCGTCGAATTCCTCGTACGCGTCGAGTTCGTGCCGCAGGCCGCGCAGCAGCAGTTCCAGCATGATCGCGTCGTCCACCAGCCCGAGCACCGGCACGTTGTCGGGCACGAGATCCTGGGCCTCGGCGACGTAGGCGAGGCCGTCGAGCACCCGGCGCCGGTCGGGTTCCGGAAGCGCCCACTCGGGATCCTCGAGCATGGCGATCAGCCGGCCGACCCGGTCGATGCGTCGCGCCACGAACGGCGAGCGAGCGGAGGCGCGCAGCCGGGCCACCTCGCGCCGTCGCCGCGGCTGCGATGTCCGCCGGCGACCGGTGCCCGGCACGCTTGCGGATGCTCTGCATCAGGGAGCGGAAGTATTCCAGCTCCAGGTCCGAGAACTCGAGCGTGACGGTGAGTGTCATGCACTCTCCCCGCGGTCAGCCGCCGTCCTTGCCCTTGATCGGGTCCGTGGCGATGCCCACCTTGACCATGCCGGCGTTCTGCGCGTCGGCCATCACCGTGGCCAGCAGCTGGAACTGCGTCGTGCGATCCACGTGCAGGTGCAGCTCCGGCTGCGGCTTGCGCTGCGCTTCCGCCGCGAGGCGCTCGAGCATGGCGTTGCGCTCGATGGGCACGTCGTTCAGGAACATCTTCCCGTCCGCCATCAGGGCGATGACGATGGTGTCGGGCTTCTCTTCCAGCAGCACCGTGGACGCCTGCGGCAGGTCGATCTTGATCTTGTGGGCGATCAGGGGTGCCGTGATCATGAAGATGATCAGCAGGACCAGCATCACGTCCACCAGCGGGATCATGTTGATCTCGGCCATCGGGGCCGAGTGGGGCGCGCCGCCGCTGCCGCCGAGTCCGCTGAATGCCATGGCTGTCTCCCTCGGGCCTCAGGCTGCCTTCTGCAGGCGGTGGGCGCGGTGGTGGTCCATCGACGACGGCACGCGCGCGCCGGTAGTCAGGTAGGCGAGCAGGTCCTCGGCGAACGCGTGGAAGCTCGCGATGATGACGCGGTTGTTGCGCACCAGCAGGTTGTAGCCGAGCACCGCCGGGACCGCGACCGCGAGGCCGAGCGCCGTCATGATCAACGCCTCGCCGACCGGACCCGCGACCTGGTCGAGCGACGTCTCGCCGGAGGCGCCGATGCGCACCAGCGCGTGGAAGATGCCCCAGACCGTGCCGAACAGGCCGACGAACGGCGCGGTGCTGCCGACCGTGGCAAGGAACGTGAGGCCGGTCTCGAGGCGGTCCGTCTCGCGGTTGATCGAGGCGCGCAGCGCACGGTCGAGGAACTCGGCCCGGTGCAGCGTGCCCGCGACGCGGTCCTCGGTGAGCTGGTCGTGGTGCTGCATCGCGAACTCGCCGTCGAGCGCGATCTTGGAGAACGGCTCCCAGTCCGGCTGCCGTTCGAGGTAGCCGATCGCCTGGTCCGCAGGCGTCTTCCAGAAGGTCGACACGACGCGGCTCGAGCGCGTGCGGATCCGCACCACGCGCGCGGACTTCAGGAAGATGAAGTACCAGGAGACGACGGACATCACGATGAGCAGGCCGAACACGAACAGTCCGACCGCGTCGGTCTGGCGCAGGAAGTTCGCAAAGCTCATCGTGGTCAGGGCTTCGGTGGGATGCATGGCTCGTCCTGCCTTCAGTCGATCAGCTTGAATTCGATGGGGATGATGGCCCACGCGCGCACGGGCACGCCGTTGCGTCGCGCGGGTTCGAAACGCCAGGTGCGCACGGCGTCCATGGCGGCCTCGTCGAGCGCGGACTCGCCGCTGCTCTTGCCGATGGTCACTTCCTGCGGCCGCCCGTCCTCTCCGACCAGCACTTTCACGCGCACGGTGCCTTCGATGCCCATGCGCAGGCAGCGGGGCGGATACACCGGTGGCCGGGTCTCGACGGGTTGCATCTTCCAGTAGACCGGCGTCTCTTCGACCCCTCCGGCGTCGAGTCCTTCGCCGCCCACCACGCCCGCGGGCATCGGCGGCCCCGGCTCGCCTTCGAGGAATTCGTCGCCGAGCTCGTAGGGCTTCACCTGGGTGTTCGGCGGCACGGGATCGGTGGTCGGGGTGTCGACGAGGATCGGCACCGGCCGCGTCTTGCGTGGCGCCTGCTGGGCGGCATCGGTCGGCTTGGCCACCTGCTCGTCCTGGCGCAACTCGGGCGGCAGGCGAGGGGGAGGAAGCTTCTCGAGGCTCACCTGGAAGATCGGCGGCAGCGCCACGTTTTCGGTTGCCCGGATGGGATTCAAGAAGAGCTGTGCGATGCCTGCGGCGTGCAGCGCCGCCACCGCCAGCAACACGCCCGCTGCGCCCCAGGTGAGGCGTTCGTCATGGACATAGCGGTCGATGCGCATCGTTTGCCGGGACTGCATGTCCCCGTCGGGGGGATGGCGGCGTGAGTCGAATTTAGCGCAACTGCCGCTGCGCGAGTGCAGCCCCGGGGATGAAGAAATACGTAGAAATCAGGGGATTGCCGTAGGAGGGCGTGCGGCCGGCGGCGTGTGAGCGCCGTCACGAATCCGGTCTCCGCGCACTACATAAGGCGGGCGGATTGCGACGCACGTCCGATCTGCCGGCGGCGCCGCAAATAGAGTCCCGACGTCGCACAGCAATTCCGCTGCGACGCATGTGCCGGCCGTCGCGGACCTGCCTGGGGGCGGGGGCCGACCGGCACGAGGTCTCGGACAGTGACAATTGGGAGCAAGGAAGGGTTGGCTGTGCCGTCGGCGAAATACGCGGCGCTCACGCTCGCGCAGCGCCTGCTGGTCGTCCTGTTCGTGGGCGTCGGCGTCTGGTACCTGGCCTGGCGGCCCGGCACCTTCAATCCGGATGCCATGCTGTTCTCGGCCGTCGTGTACGGCGCCGAGCTGTTCGGCTTCGCCTGCGCGATGCTCTACCTGGCGATGTGCTGGCGGCTGCGGCGCCGCGCGCCGTTGCCGGTGCCGCCGAACGCCACGGTGGCGGTGTTCGTGCCGACGATCAACGAGTCGGTCGACATCGTGCGCCGCACGCGTCATGGCGGCGCAGCGCATGAAGCAGGCCACACGAGGTCTGGTTGCTCGACGACGGCAACCGCCTCGAGATGCACGTGCTCGCCGAGGAACTCGGCTGCCGCTACCTCGCGCGCACCGAGAATTCTCACGCCAAGGCCGGCAACCTGAACAACGCGCTGCGCCACACGCAGCGCGGAATTCATCGCGATTTTCGACGCCGACCATGCGCCGGCAGCGACAATTTCCTCGACGAGACGCTCGGCTTCTTCCGTGACGAGAAGGTCGCCTTCGTGCAGACGCCGCAGGATTTCTACAACCTCGATTCGTTCCAGCACCGCCTCGACCGCGAGGAGTCGCTGGTCTGGAGCGAGCAGACGCTGTTCTTCCGCGTGATCCAGGCCGGCAAGGACCGGCTCAACGCCGCGTTCTTCTGCGGCAGCTGCGCCGTGATTCGCCGCAAGGCGCTCGACGACATCGGCGGCTTCGCCACCGGCACCGTCACCGAGGACATCCACACGTCGATCAAGCTGCACAAGCGCGGCTGGAAGTCGGTGTACTACGCGCGGTCGCTGGCCTTCGGTCTCGCGCCGGCCAGCGCCATACCGTTCCTCAAGCAGCGCCTGCGCTGGGGGCAGGGCGCGATGCAGGTGTGGCGGCAGGAAGGCATCCTGTTCGCGCGCGGCCTCAGCGTCGGCCAGCGCGTCTCGTATCTCGCCACGATGCTGGCGTACTTCGAAGGCTGGCAGCGGCTGATCTTCTTCCTCGCGCCGGTCGTCGTGCTGACCACGGGCATGCATGCCGATCGTGCAGCTCGACCGCGAGTTCCTGCCGCGGTTCATCCCGTACTACGTGCTGACGTTCTGGGTCTTCGAGGAAGTCGCGCGCGGCTACGGCCGCACGCTGCTCACCGAGCAGTACAACATGATGCGCTTCGCGGTCTTCATCACGGCGACGTTCGGGTTCTTCCTGCGCAAGCTGCGCTTCGTCGTCACGCCCAAGAAGATGGGCGAGCAGGACGCCACGCGCCAGGCGCTCTGGCCGCAGTACCTGGTGCTCGGGCCTCAACGCCGTGGCGATTCCGGTCGGACTGGTGCTGTTCTGGCAGGGCGCGGACTGCCGACCGGCGCGCTGGTCGGCGAACGTGATGTGGGCGTCGCTGACCTTCGGCATTGCGGCGTGCGTCGCTCCGCTACGCGCTGCGGGTCTTCCGTCGTCGCGACGCCGCGAGTACCGGTTCCCGCTGCCGGTGCCGCTGCGCGTCAGGTCGGGCAGGGACGCGACTGATCGGGCTGGCCACCGACATCTCGCCCATGGGCTGCCGCGTCGTCGGTGCGCCGGTGGCAGGCGCACGCACGGTGACGAACTGCAGGGCGAGCTGCTGCTGCCGACCGGCCGTTGCCGGTGACCCTGCGTGGCCCGCACGCTGCTCCGGACGGCGAAAGGGCGGCGCCGACCGGCGCTCGGCTGCGAATTCCGCTGGGGCCTCTCCGACGAGCGCAACCAGCTCGAGATGTTCCTGTTCGGCTCCGACCTGCAGTGGCAGCTCAACGGTTTCGAGGACCGTGTCCGCACGCCGCTCGAGCGGCTGCGCGACTTCCTGGACGGCGAGCGTCCGTCGCGGCGGCGCCTGGCGAGCCAGCACTGGTCGCCGGTGCTGTACAGGCGCGTCAATGCCGACAAGGAAGTCGGGCGTCGGCTTCATCTCGGCCGCCGATCCGAGGCACTGGCGAACGCACGATGGTGTCGCTCGGCGATGCTGCCGCCGAACGGCCGTCTCTACGCCGAGGAGGTCACTGCCGGCCGGTCCACGTGGCGTGGTCGGCCGGGTGGCCGACGAAGCAGGTGCTCGAGACGCATGCCGCGCCGATCTACCTCTACAAGCTGACCGCATGAGCATCCGACACATCCTGCTCGCGGTGCTGACGCTCTGCGCCGGCGCGAACGCCAGCGCCGGTGACCGGCTGTGGCTGTTCGGCGGCGAGTACGCGGACGCTGCGTACTACAGTTACATCGGCCTGATCGCGACGGGCGCGCGCGACGAGGACGGTCGCGGCTTCATGCAGCGCTACTGGCTCGACCGCTATGGGTATGAATACGACGGCGCACCCGGACTCGTGCAGGCGGACGTCTGGGGGGCCGAGGCCGCACTTGGCTACGGGGGTGCCTCGACCGACGGCTGGTGGAACGTGTCGCTCGGCGCGCGCTATACGGACACGGATCTCGACCCGGACGATCCGAAGGCGAGCGCGCGCGGCAGCCAGCTCGGCGCCAAGGTGCAGGTCGAGATTGAGCACGCCATCGCGCCGGAGTGGCGCGTCGGCGGCGATCGCGTCCTACGCGAGCCAGCAGAACGGTTACTGGGGACGCGTGCGCCTGATGCACTCCAGCACCCCGACGCGTGCGATCGGCGTGGAGTTCGTGGCGAGCGGCAACGACGAAGCCGATGCCACGGCGACCGGACTCGTCTTTACGGCCAGGCCGGCCGACAGCCGGTGGTCGGCGACGGTGAGGGCCGGCTACCGGTTCCAGGACGTCGGTGACGGCGCCTACGGGGGCCTCGAGTTCGGGTACGCCTTTTGATCGACCCGCCAGGCATGGGCAAGAGGCCCGTGCTTGGCGGAAAATGACGCCTCGGGCCTGGCCGAGCTCCTTCGACGCCGGTACGCCCCGTCAGGAGATCGAGGCATGACCCCCGAAGAGTTCCGCCGCCTCGGCCACCAGGTCGTCGACTGGATCGCCGATTACCGCGAGCGCGTCGCCAGCCGCCGGTGATGTCGCGCGTCGCACCGGGTGAGATCAAGGCGCAATTGCCGCAGCGCCGCCCGATCGAGCCGAGGCGTTCGATGCCATTCTCGGCGACCTCGACCGGGTGATCCTGCCCGGCCTTTCGCACTGGCAGCACCCGCGCTTCTTCGGTTACTTCCCCTCGAACGGCGAGCTGTCGTCGGTGCTCGGCGATTACCTGAGCACCGGGCTCGGCGTGCTGGGCCTGTCCTGGCAGTCGAGTCCGGCGCTCACCGAGGTGGAGGAGGTCGCCACCGACTGGATGCGGCAGATGGTCGGCCTGTCGGCGGCCTGGAGCGGCGTCATCCAGGACACGGCCTCGACCTGCACGCTGGTTGCGCTCGTCTGCGCCCGCGAGCGCAGCAGCGGGCTACTCGCTGGCTCGCGGCGGGCTGCAGGGCGAAGCGGCTCCGCTCGTCGTCTACGTGTCGGCGCACAGTCACAGCTCGGTCGAGAAGGCGGCGCTGCTCGCGGGCTTCGGTCGCGCCAACATCCGCGTGGTCGCGACGGACGAACGTTACGCGATGCGCGCCGACGCGCTGGCACGTGCCGATCCAGGCCGACCTCGCCGCGGGCCGCGTCCCCTGCGCCGTGGTGGCGACGTAGCGGCACCACGACCACGACGGCCTTCGACCCGCTGCGACGCCATCGCGGCCGTTGCGGCGGAGCACGGCCTGTGGATGCACGTGGACGCGGCGATGGCGGGATCGGCCATGATCCTGCCGGAATGCCGGTCGCTGTGGGACGGCATCGAGGACGCCGACTCGCTGGTGATGAATCCGCACAAGTGGCTGGGCACGGCCTTCGACTGCTCCCTGTACTACGTGCGCGACCCCGAGCACCTCGTGCGCGTGATGAGCACCAACCCGAGCTACCTGCAGAGCGCGGTGGACGGGCGGGTGAAGAACCTGCGCGACTGGGGCGTCCCGCTCGGGCGCCGCTTTCGCGCGCTGAAGCTGTGGTGCCTGATCCGGGAGCAGGGCGTCGCCGGCCTGCAGCGCCGCCTGCGCCGCGACCTGGAGAACGCGCGCTGGCTCGAGGCACGAGTGCGCAGCGAGCCGCAGTGGCGCGTGCTGGCGCCGGTCACGCTGCAGACGCTCTGCGTGCGGCACGAACCCGCAGGACTCGCGGGCGAGGCGCTCGACCGCCACACGCTCGGCTGGGCCGAGCGCACCAACGCCTCCGGTGGGGCATACGTGACGCCGGCGATGCTGGACGGCCGCTGGATGGTGCGGCTCTCCGTGGGCTCACTGACCACCGAGCGCGAGCACGTTGCGGCGCTGTGGGACCTCCTGCGGGCGGAGGCCGGCCGCCATGCGTAGGCTCAAGACCTGGATCGCCAGCACGCTCGGTGGCGAGGAGGCGGACGATGGCGAGCGGGAGCAGGCGCGCAACCTGGCCGTGGCCGCGCTGCTGGTCGAGGTGCTGCGCGCCGATTACGCGACCGCGGAGGCGGAGCGCCGGCAGGTGGTCGAGTCGCTGCGCGGCATCCTGGGGCTCACCGAGCCGGATTGCGCGGAGCTGCTGGCCGAGGCAGAGCACCGGGTGGACAAGGCGCACGACCTGCACCAGTTCACCACCGAGATCAACCGTGCACTCGCGCACGACGAGAAGCTGCGCGTCGTCGAGCAGATGTGGCGCGTTGCACGGTCCGACGCGACCGTGCACAAGTACGAGGAGCACATCATCCGTCGCGTCTCGGACCTGCTCCACGTCTCGCACCGCGAGTTCATTGCGGCGAAGCTGCGCGCGTCGGCGGGCTGAAAGCAGGACGCCGCGGGCGGGCCGCGGCGTCGTTGCAGGAGACCATGCGTGTGCGGCGGGCTCGCCCGCCGTGGCGTCACTTGGCCGACGGGCGGTTGTCCACGGCAGCGGCGCCCTTCGTGTACATGTTCTGCTCGTCGGCGATCGTGAAGGTCACCTCGACGGGACGGCCGTCCGCGTCGTTCGAGCTTGCCACCTGCACCACGTAGGGCGAGTCCTTGGTCCAGAGCATCGCCGTAGAGCGCGACTGGATCGCATTGTCGTCGCGGCGCACCGCGTCGAAGTCGCCGAAGATCGTGCGCGAGCGGTTTACGACCGCAAGCAGTGCCGGCAGCGTCGCATCCATGCGTGCCGTGGCGCTGCCGAGCGTGCCGTCGCTGCCGATGACGAAGCACAGCTCCCGTGTCTGGTGCTGGGCCGGCAGCTTGAGCAGCACCTGGCGGCTCGCCGCGCAGTAGCGGGCGCGACCCTCGGTGTCCGCGTCCCACTTGCCGCCGGGGTACTTGCCTTCGATGGCGGACTTGCCCGCGCTCCAGGGCAGGCCGAACGCACCGGTGCGGTACTGGTTGCCGACCGCTCCGGCCAGCGCAGCACCCGCGGCCATCGCCGCAAGGCCACCCACGAGGACTGCAGTCATCATCGAACGGCGCATCGTCACGTCTCCTGATCCGACCCTGAACGAGAGTCTAGCCACGGTGCGTATTTGTCCATGCGGCGCCAATCAATTCCACGACACGGCTCTCACTTGGCGCCGGTCGCAATCATAGTGGAAGCAAGGTCACGGTGCAGGTGGCTCCCCGGACCCGGCCTCGAAACTGACGAGATCCTCCGGGGTGTCGAGTTCGACGCCGGCGGTCGACATCGGCAGGCGCACCAGCCGTTCCGCGTGGCGGCGCAGCACCTGGCGCGCATCGCGGTCGCCGCGCAGCTGGAGGAGGTCCGGGAAGGCCCACGCCGGGAAGATGGCGGGCAGGCCGGGGGCGCCGCCGTACAGGGCTGCCGCCACCAGCACGGGGTGCCGTCGCCAGATGGAGTACAGCCGGCCGAGGTCGTCGGCCGTCACGGCGACCTGGTCGCAGAGCAGCAATAGCAATCCTTCGCATTGGGGCGGCGCGGAGCGGACTGCGGTGCGGATCGAACTGGCGAGCCCTTCCTCCCAGTCCCGGTTCACGACGGTCGAGGCGGGGGAGTGACTGAGTGCCGGGGCCACTTCACGCGCGTGGGCGCCCAGGACCACGGTCACCGAGTGTCCCGCGACGGTCGCGGCTCGTGCCGCCATCTGGTGCACCAGGGGGGTGCCGCCCGTTCGGACCAGCTGCTTCGGGCTGCCGAAGCGGGTCGCTGGACCGGCCGCGAGCACTGCCGCATGCAGCGTCAGCGAATCAGGGGTGTCCATGAGCGCTAGTTTGCCTGCCGCGCTGCAAGAAGATACAGTGACTTTCACCGCCAGCGGGCTACCCAGTCGCAGGAATTTTCCTCGCCCGAGCCGCGTCCGGCCATCGCCAGGCCGCGACCGACCGGAGCGACCCCGTGGGCGGCCGTCAGGGAGCCAGTGCAGTCGTGGAAGCTTGGAAAGTCCATAAGTTCGGCGGGTCGAGCGTCGCGGACGCCGCCTGCATGCAGCGAGTCGCGCGAATCATCGAAGGCGACCCCGCCACGCGCCAGGCGGTGGTGCTCTCGGCCTGCCGCGGCGTCACCGACGCGCTGCTGAACCTGGTCGCGCTGGCCGAGCGCCAGGACGCCGCCCTCGAGGATCGCATCGAGGAACTGCGCCAGCGCCACGTGAACACAGCCCGTGAGCTGCTGTCCGACGGGCTGTGCGACGAATTCGTGGTGGACCTCGACCGCGACTGCCGCGACATCGCCGGCATCCTCCAGACCGTCCGCCTGGTGCGCGCTGCCTCGACGACGCTGCGCGACCTGATCGCGGGCTACGGCGAAATCTGGTCGACCCGCATCTTCGAGCGGCTGCTGCGCGACCGCGGGCAGTCGGCCGGCCGCGTGCTGTGGCTCGATGCGCGCCGGGTGCTGCTCGTGGAATGGGGGCCGCTGGGCCCGGGCGTGCGCTGGGAGCAGTCGCGCGCCAACCTCGGGCAGCTGGTGCCGGCGGATTTCGTCGGCACGGTGGTCATCACCGGCTTCATCGCGACCGACACGCAGGGCCTGCAGACGACGCTCGGCCGCAACGGCAGCGACTTCTCCGCGTCGATCTTCGGCTCGCTGCTTAACGCGCGTGAGATCGTGATCTGGACCGACGTGGACGGCGTGCTGAGCGCCGACCCGCGGCTCGTGCCCGAGGCCCGGGTGATCGACACGCTCTCGTACAACGAGGCGATGGAGCTCGCGTACTTCGGCGCCAAGGTCATCCACCCGCAGACCATGGCGCCGGCGGTGCAGGAACGCATCCCGATCTGGATCAAGAACACGTTCGCGCCCGAGAAGGCCGGCACGCTGATCCACGACCGCTCGGAGCCGGATCCACTGGTGAAGGGCATCACCACGGTCGAGAAGATCGCGCTGCTCAACCTCGAGGGCGCCGGCATGATCGGCGTGCCCGGCACCGCGCACCGCCTGTTCGGCGCGCTGCGCGAAGAGGGCATCTCGGTCATCCTGATCTCGCAGGGCAGCTCGGAGCACTCGATCTGCTTCGCGGTGCCGGAGGTCGAGGCCGACCGCGCCGAGCGGGTCGTGCAGCGCGCCTTCGATCCGGAACTGCGCGAAGGGCAGATCCACAGCGTCGAGGTGAACCGCGGCTGCAGCATCCTCGCGGTCGTCGGCGACGGCATGGCCGGCGCGCACGGCGTCTCCGCGCAGGTGTTCAGCGCGCTCGGCAAGGCGGGCGTCAACGTGCGCGCGATCGCGCAGGGCGCCTCCGAGCGCAACATCTCGGTGGTCATCGACGGGCGCGGCAGCGCGAAGGCGCTGCGCGCGGTGCATTCGAGCTTCTACCTGTCGGCGCACACGGTGTCGATCGGCCTGATCGGCCCGGGCCTCGTCGGCGGCGCGCTGCTCGACCAGCTCGCCTCGCAGGTCGAGCGCCTGCAGCGCGACTTCAAGATCGACCTGCGCGTGCGCGGCATCGCGGGCTCGAGGCGCATGCGCCTGAGCCAGGGCGCGATCGACCTCGCCCAGTGGCGCGATTTCTACGCGGCCGGCGAGGAAGGCGTCGATCTCGAGCGCTTCGCAACGCACGTGCATGCCGACCAGTTCCCGCACACGGTGATCATCGACTGCAGCGCGAGCGCGGCGGTCGCCAGTCACTATGCGCGGTGGCTCGCCGCCGGCATCCACGTCGTGACGCCCAACAAGAAGGCCAACAGCGCCGCCTACGACGATTACCAGCGCCTGCAGGACGCACGCCGCGCGGCCGGCTCGCACTACCTGTACGAAGCCACCGTCGGCGCGGGCCTGCCGGTGATCCAGACGCTGCGCGACCTGCGCGAGACCGGCGACGAGATCCGCCGCATCGAGGGCATCTTCTCCGGCACGCTCGCCTACCTGTTCAATACCTGGGACGGTTCGCAGCCGTTCTCCGCGGTCGTGAAGCACGCGAAATCGCTCGGCTACACGGAGCCCGATCCGCGCGACGACCTCTCCGGCCTGGACGTTGCGCGCAAGCTCATCATCCTCGGCCGCGAGATCGGCCTGAAGCTCGAGATGGCGGACGTGGGCGTCGAGAGCCTCGTGCCGGGCGCGCTCGCCGACTGCGGGGTCGAGGACTTCCTGGAGCGCCTCACCGAGTTCGACGCGCCGATGCTCGCGCGCCTCGAGGCGGCCCGCGCCCGCGGTCACGTGCTGCGCTACGTCGGCTCGGTCGGCGTCGACGGCAAGGCTGAAGTCGGCGTGGTCGAACTGCCGCTCACGCACCCGTTTGCGAACATCGCGCTCACCGACAACATCGTCTGCTTCCGCACGGCCCGCTACGACAAGAACCCGCTGATCGTGCAGGGTCCGGGCGCCGGCCCGGCGGTGACGGCGGCCGGGGTGTTCGCCGACCTGCTGCGCGTGTGCGCGTATCTCGGGGCCAAGCTGTGAGCACGTCGCGGACCCGCGCGACGGCGTTCGCGCCGGCCAGCGTGGGCAACGTCGCGGTCGGCTTCGACATCCTGGGGCACAGCGTCGCCGCGCTCGGTGACCGGGTGACCGTCACGCGTCGCGAGGCCCCGGGCGTGGCGATCCGCTCCATCACGGGCACCGTCACCGATCTGCCGCTCGACGCCGAGAAGAACACGGCCGGCATGGCGGCGCTTGCGCTGCAGCGCGAGCTCGAGCTGCCGTTCGGCTTCGAGCTCGAAGTCGTGAAGGGCATTCCGCTCGGATCCGGGCTCGGGGGGTCGGCGGCGTCGGCGGTGGCCGCCGTGGTGGCGGCGGCGGCCGTGGCCGGTCGCCCGCTCGACCGGACGCAGCTGCTCAAGTTCGCGATGCAGGGCGAGGCCGTGGCGAGCGGCTCCGTGCACGTCGACAACATCGCGCCCTCGCTGTTCGGCGGGCTGGTGCTTACGGTCGGCGTCGACAATCCGCACGTCAAGCAGATCCCGGTGCCGGAGACGGTGCGCTGCGTGCTCGTGCACCCGCACATGGTGCTCGCGACGCGCGAGGCGCGCGCGATCCTGAGCAAGACGATCACGCTGTCGGACTCGATCTGGCAACAGGCGAACCTCGCGGGGTTCCTGGCGGGCTGCTTCACCTCCGACCTGACGTTCATCCGCGAGTCGCTGCTCGACGTGATCATCGAGCCGCAGCGGCAGGTGCTGATCCCGGGCTTCAAGGCGGTCAAGCAGGCCGCGCTCGATGCGCGTGCGCTGGGGTGCTCGATCTCCGGCGCAGGGCCGACGGTGTTCGCGTGGGCCGAGGAGCAGGATGCGGAGCAGGTGAGGGCCGGCATGGTCGCGGCGTTCACGGCCCACGGCCTCGACAGCGACAGCTGGGTGTCGACCATCGACCGGCAGGGCGCGCGCGTGGTGGACGCCTGATGCGCTTCCAGAGCACGCGCGACGCCGCGCACGCCGCGGGTCTCGGTGAGGCCATCGCCCGCGGACTGGCCCCGGACGGCGGCCTCTATGTGCCGATCACCCTGCCGCAGGCAGACGTGGCGGGGCTTGCGGCGGCCGCCGACCTGCCGGCGCTGGCCGAGCGCCTGATCGCGCCGTTCGCCGCAGGCGACGTCATGGCGCAGCAGCTCGGCGACATCACGCGCGACGCCTTCAATTTCCCGGCCCCGGTGGTCGAGGTGACTGGCGCGGGCGGTGGGCTGTCGGTGCTCGAGCTGTTCCACGGCCCGACGGCGGCGTTCAAGGACTTCGGTGCGCGCTTCCTTGCGGCAACGCTGGAGCGTATTCCGCGCGCCGATCCGACGCCGCCTCACGATCCTGGTCGCCACGTCGGGCGACACCGGCGGCGCCGTCGCGGCAGCGTTCTACGATCGCCCCTGGGTGCGACGTCGTGGTGCTCTATCCGCGCGGGCTCGTGTCGCCGCGGCAGGAAAAGCAGCTCGCCTGCTGGGGACGCAACGTGCGCACGCTCTCGGTGGCCGGCACCTTCGACGACTGCCAGCGCATGGTCAAGGAGGCATTCGTGGACGCGGCGCTGGCGAGGTCGCTGCTGCTGTCGTCGGCGAACAGCATCAACGTCGGGCGCCTGCTGCCGCAGATGGTGTACTACGCCAAAGCGAGCCTCGAGCTGGCCGCGCGCGACGGACGCCCGCCCAATTTCATCATTCCGACGGGCAATCTCGGCAACGCGCTCGCCTGCATCTGGGCACGCGAGGCGGGCCTGCCGATCGGCGAGATCCTGCTCGCGAGCAACGCCAACCTCACCGTGCCGGACTTCCTGGCGAGCGGCGAGTGGCGACCGCGCCCGAGCGTGGCGACACTGGCGTCGGCGATGGACGTCGGCAACCCGAGCAACATGGAACGCCTGCGCTGGCTGTTCCCGTCGATCGAGCGGCTGCGCGGCAAGGTGAGCGCAGTGTCGGTCGGCGACGAGGAGATCCGCGCGACGCATCCGCCGCGACCACCGTGAGCTCGGCCAGACCTGGTGCCCGCACACGGCGACGGCGGCGCACGCCTGGCGCGGGCTGCCCGCGGCGCGGCGCTCCGAGCGCTGGGTGCTGGTCGCCACGGCGCACCCGGCCAAGTTCAACGACATCGTCGAGCCTCTGATCGGTGGCCCGGTGCCGGTGCCGCCCGCGCTCGCGGCACTGCTCGACCTGCCCTCGGTGCAGACTCAGGTCGAGCCGAGTCTCGACGCCCTGCGCGGCGTGCTGGCGGAGGCCGCATGATCGTCTTCCTCGGCCTGCCGCTGTGGTTGTGGGTGCTGTTCGGGCTCGGGCTCGTCGCGGCCGCCATCTACTATGCGCGCGCCTGGCTGCTGCAGGTGCGCGCCCGCAAGGCGATCGACAACGTCATTTCCTCCGTGGCCTACGACGAGCTGCGCAACGTGCTGCTGCCGACGGGCACGGGCGACCAGATTCACGTGCATTACCTGCTGCTCACGCAGCGCGGGCTGCTGGTGATCGACCTGTTCGACGTGCAGGGCGTGGTGTTCGCCGGGGAGAAGATGGCCCAGTGGTCGGTGTTCGGACCGAAGCGTCACTTCACCTTCACCAACCCGCTGCCGATGCTCGAGGACCGTGTGATGGCGGTGCGCCATCTCGCGGGCGACGCGCCGGTGGAAGGCCGCATCGTGTTCTCGATGCGCAGCGAGTTCCCCAAGGCAAGCCCGACACGGTGGTCCGGCTCGACGAGTTGCAGGACACCTTCCCGCTCGTGGAGCGCTCACCCGCCGGCGTGGCTGCGGCGTTCGCGCCCGTGTGGGAGCGGATCAAGCAGGCGGCTCAGCCGAATCCGCTGGCCGGCTGACCCTGTGTGCTTGCGCGGCCGTCAGGCCGCCGCGCGCGCTCCCCGATCCTGCGCCGCGTGATCCGCCAGCACGCGCGAGACGCAGGCGGTCAGCCGCTTGCCGCACTCGATGTGCAGGAACTCATTCGGGCCGTGGGCATTCGACTGCGGCCCGAGCACGCCGGTGACCAGGAACTGCGTGCCGGGGAAGCGCTCGCCCAGCATGCCCATGAACGGGATGCTGCCGCCGGTGCCCATGTACATGGAATCGCGGCCGAAGAATGCCTGCGAGGCGGCCTGCATCGACTGCGCGAGCCACGGCGCGAACGTCGGCGCATTCCAGCCGCCCATCGCCGATTCCACGGTGAAGCTGACCCGCGCGCCGTGGGCGGGTCGCGCTCGAGGGTGCGCTTGCGCGGCGCGGCGCACCGGAGCGTCCTCGATCTCGATCGTCGTCGGAACGTCGTACGCGGCGACCTCGACGAAGCCGCAGGAGGGCGGGTACGCGCGCCCCGCGTCCCCGGCGAGGACGAGCACGCCACGGGCGGCGAGCGCGCGGAACCACGCGGCGGCGCTGTCCGCGAGCGCACGCTCGTAGAACACGTCGCCCGCGAGCACCACGTCGACCTCCGGCGGCGCCTCCTCGAGGGCGTTCCCGTCGCGGAACGGGATCGCCACGCCGTTCAGCTCGGCATTCAGGAGCACGGCCGCGCGGCAGAACGGGTCGAGGTCGGCGGCGACCACATGGGCGGCGCCAGCCCGCGCCGCGGCGATCGCGACGAGGCCGCTCCCCGCCGCGAAGTCGAGGACGCGCCGGCCGCGCACGAGGGCGGGGTGGTCGAGCACGTGCCGGGCGAGAGCCTGCCCGCCGGCCCATGGGAAGGCCCAGTACGGCGAGTCGTCCCAGCCCTGCAGCTCGGCCGAGGTCGCGCGCCACAAGGGCGTGAGCTCCGTCGCCTGGAACAGCCGCACCTCCGGCACGAGCGGCACCGGCGCCGGCGCGGTGCGCTCACGGATGAACCGGGTCGTGTCGTCGAGGGAGGCCACGCGCCGCGATATATACCGCCGCCCCGCCCGGTCGGATCCGCTCTCCGCCGCACGCGGCATGGCGAGCGATGCGCATGCCGAACGCGCGGATCAGGCCACCCGGGAGGGCCTGGGGAGCGTGAGCACACCAGGCGCTCCTGCCGCACCTCGTCGGGAGTCCCGCCGGGGGACTTGGTGGCGGCCGGCCCCGGACGGAACGTGCTCGTACCCGATGTGGACCATCGTGCGATTCGCGCTCGGCCGCGATCGCGACTACCGCGCCGCCTTCGACCTCCTGCGGCACGCGGGCTTTCAGTCGCACCGCATGCCGCTCGGCGGCGAGGCAGAGGCGTTTCCCGCTGCGGTCGTCGCGGATCTGCTCCAGGACCCTGCCGTGGTCACCCGCGCCGTCTTCGCGGGCCTGCAGGAGGCCGGGCTCCTGCCGGTCGGCGTCGCCGCAGCCCACGTGGACGTCGGGAGAGCAGGGCGCGAAGCGCGCGCTTGCGAGAGCGTGGCCGGCCCCCGAGAATGACCGTGGAGGACGCCCCCATGAGCCCAGCCGACGAGCGCCGCCGATTCTCGCGCATCTCCTTCCACCGACCGGCCGAGCTCGACGTGCGCACCGGGCGGACCGCGTGCGAGCTCCTCGACGTGTCGCTGAAGGGCGCGCTCGTCGAGGCTCCGCCGAGCTTCGGCGCCGACGTCGGCCAGGCCTGTACGCTCACCATCCGGCTCGACGCAGGCGACGCGACCATCCAGATGGAGGGCGACATCGTGCATCGCCAGGGGAGACAGGTCGGGGTCCGCTGCAGGGAGATCGACCTCGATTCGATCGCGCACCTGAGGCGGCTCGTCGAGCTGAACGTGGGGGACGAGGAGCTCCTTCACCGGGAGCTGTCCGCGCTGGTCGGGAAGAGGTAGCCGCCGGTCTACCCGTCGATCTTCAGGAACCGCTTCCCGCGCGCGGCGCGCACCGCCGACCAGCAGGATGCGTTCGCGGTGGCGGAGTGGCTCCGGACACGCGACGCGGCGGGCCTGCTCGCCGCGTACTTCGAGCCCCCGCTCACGCCCGAGGAGCGGCACGTCGCAGCGGTGGAGGGGTGGATCCTGGGGCAGCTCTGAGCGGCGGCGCCGGAGCCCCGTGGAGCAGCTCGCGCAGCAGCTGGACCTCCTCGCGCTCGGTCCCGTGCTCCTCGCACGGCGCGTGAGGCGGGCGGCGGAGCCGCGGGTGGGGCGCAAGCGATCGCTTCGGCGGGGGAGGGTTGCGCGTCGCCGCGCGGGTCGCCAGAGAAAGCATTCAACCACTCGAGGGAGCCTGTGATGAAGCTCGTAGCCCATGTGATCACCGCGCTCGCGCTCGTCGCGTTCGCCACGCCCGCGCTCCCGTGCGGCGCGGAGAAGGCGAACCAGACCGCGACCCGGCCCGAGGCGCAGACTTCCGGCGCGGTCGCGAAGGCGGACCGGGGCGAGAAGTCGCAGAAGTCCGTGAAGTCTCAGAAGGCGAAGCGCGCGGAGGCGCAGAAGGCCGCCACCAACTGACCATCGTCAGGGCGTGGCAGGCCCGGCGGCTCCGGGCGTGGCGGCGGCCGCGTCCGGGGCCGCGTCTTTCTTCTCCGGCGTCTTCTCCTTCTCGGACGCCTTTTCCTTCTCGACCGCCGCGCGACGCCGTTCCAGGTGACCCTGGATCCCCGCACACGGGTCCTCGCGCTTCACACCCGGCGTGAAGACGACGTATTCGAAGGTGATGGGCTGACGGCTCGCGCCGCCGGCGTATCCGGACGGGTGAGTCACCTCGGGATCCACCTCGACGAACCCGACGCTCACCACCGTCCTGCCCGGCGCGTCCTTCGCGACGACCGCGGGCGCGCCCCGATCCGTCAGGGCATGGCCGCTGCCCGAGATCAGGACCGCGCCGCGCGCGGCGCCGGCGGTCACCATTCGCTCCGCGATGCGTGCGTCGCGCGCACGCTGCGCCAGCACGAGCGGATCGACGAGCGACTCGGGAAGCTGGCCGCAGTGCGAGGCGCTCATCTCTTCCCGCAGATCGGCGAGGACGGCGTCGGGGATCGGCTCCTCGCGCGCGAGACGCGCGCGGAGCCCCTCGTCGAGCGCGTCGCGCCCCTTCGCGACGATCCGCCTCACCTCGTCGCGCGTCAGGTTCGCCGCGACGATCGGC
This sequence comes from uncultured delta proteobacterium, assembly GCA_963721145.1. Classification (GTDB taxonomy): domain Bacteria; phylum Myxococcota; class Myxococcia; order Myxococcales; family Anaeromyxobacteraceae; genus Anaeromyxobacter. The sequence goes on from CAVRIC010000004.1 coordinate 30,025, forward strand.
AGCCCCGCCTCCAGGCCGGCCGCGAAGATGGGCCGGTAGAAGCTGAAGTCTGGCCAGCGGCTCGTCTTCCAGCCGACCGCCTCGCAGAGCGCGTCCGGGTCCCGGGGGGCACGCGCGAGCGACGCATCCACGGCGGGCTGCTGGTCGGAGGTGAGCATCTCGAACGCGAGCACCGGGCGGCGGCCGCCGGCGAGGATCGCCCGGAGCATCCGCGCCTGGAGCAGGTGGTGGTCCGGGTTGTCGTGCGTCTCCCCGAGCGCGACGAAGTCCGCGGACGCGAGCGATGCCGCGAGCGTCGCCTCGTCCACGAACCGGGCGCCGCGGCGGTCCCAGATCTTGCCGACGAGCGGGTGCGAGCGGTGCTCCGTGCTCACCCAGGCGCGCCCGGCGATCGGCACGTCGACGAGCCGGGGATCGAAGCGAGGCGCGCACGCGGCGGCGAGCGCGAGCGGGAGGAGCGCGGCGCGGGGCGTCATGGCGATGGACGATAGCAGCGGCGGGAGCCGGCGGCAGCGTTCTTCACGGGTGGGGCGGGCGCTGGCCCGCGCTCTACCCACTCAGCGCGCGATCGATCGCGATGAGCGCCTCGAGTGCGCTCGCGGCGATCGAGCGGGTATGGGCGCTACCCGCCGCCGGACTTCTTCGCCGCCTCGATGCCGGCGCGCGCCTGCGCCGCCTGCTCGCTCTGCGGCGCGACCTGGATGACCTTGTTCCAGGCCTCGATCGCCTTCTTCGGCTGCTTCAGGTCGTTCAGGTACACGACCCCGACGTTGTAGAGGCTCTGGATGTGCTTCGGATCGACCTGGTTCGCCTTGCGGAAGTTGGCGAGCGCCTTGTCGAACTGGCCGATGTCCCGGTACATGACGCCCTGGTCGGTGAGGACGTTCGCGTCGTTCGGGCGGAGCTCGAGCGCGTGGCCGTACGCGTCGATGGCCTTCTGCGGCTGGCGCGTGTCGAAGTAGTCGTTGCCGAGCTGGATCCACGCCTCGACGTTCTTCGGGTCGCGCGCGACGACCTGCTGCATCTGCGTGATCCGCGCCTGAAAGTTGTCGCCCGGCTGCAGCGCGCCACCGCCAGGCATTCCGGGGGGAGGGGCTGCGGCGCCCCCATCCCGACCATTCCGGGCGGTGGGTTCGTGGACCCCGCCTGGTACCCGATGAAGATGCCGACGACGAGCCCCACCGCGAGGCCGATGAGCGTGTAGCGATTCAAGAGGTCACCTCCGGCGCGCGCGGCGCGCCAACCCGGCGCGGCATTCTGCCAGGGGACCGTTCCGGTTGCCACCATCGCGCGCTCACGCCCGCTTCGGTTAGAAACGAGCGGGCGGATGCATGGATGCCGCACCCGCATTTCGACCTGAACATCCGGCTCGGCCGGACGGTGCATCAGAAGCGGCAGCTCGCGCTCGCCTTCATCGACGAGGTGCACCGCGCCTTCGGCGTCCCGAAGGAAGCCGTGTACGTATCTTCACGGAGCACGACGGCGAGAACTTCCAGCTCGTGGAGAAGGTCCTGCCATCCTGGTCGCCGGGCGAGGATCCGCTCGCGCCGACCTGACCCGGGCAGGCGCCGTCATCGACGCCCGGCTCCGGATCGATCCCACCTCGATGATCGGTGTGCGGCTCGCCTTCGCGCTGTAGCGCGTCCGCGGCACTCGGCGACTCCGTCTCGCCGTGAAGGCGTGAATGACGGCGGGGTGCGGCCTGGCGAGCGCGTGTGCCGCCCACGCCCGGCCGCGCGCGCCACCCCCGGCGGGAAGAAAAGATCTGCACGCACGGTCAACACAACCCTTCTGGGACCGAGGGTCGCCGTCGCCATACCCGGCGAAGGCATTGAATCTACAAAAGCCGGGTGAAAGAGGTTGGTCTCACCCTTCCCCCGCGAGGAGCCCCCCATGAAGAAGAAGACGGCCGACGAACAGTCCGCAGTCCAGAGCCGCGCGTCCAGGCGTTCGTTCCTCAAGAAGGCGGCGCTGGGCGCTGCAGGCGCCGCGGTTGCGACCGCCCCCACCATCATCGTCGCGCAGGCGCCGATCAGCCTCCGGTTCCAGTCCACCTGGCCGACGAAGGACATCTTCCACGAGTACGCGCTCGACTACGCCAAGAAGGTGAACGAGATGACGGGCGGGCGCCTCAAGATCGAGGTGCTCCCCGCCGGCGCCGTCGTGAAGGCGTTCGACCTGCTCGACGCGGTGTCGAAGGGGACGCTCGACGGCGGCCACGGCGTCGTCGCCTACTGGTACGGGAAGAACTCGGCGCTGGCGCTCTGGGGCTCGGGCCCGGCGTTCGGCATGGACCCGAACATGGTGCTCGCCTGGCACTACTACGGCGGCGGCAAGCAGATCATCGACGAGATCTACAAGACGCTCAACATCGACGTCGTGTCGTACCTGTACGGCCCGATGCCGACCCAGCCCCTCGGCTGGTTCAAGAAGCCGGTCTCGAAGGTCGACGACTTCAAGGGGCTCAAGTTCCGCACCGTCGGGCTCTCCATCGACATCTTCACCGGCCTCGGCGCGGCGGTGAACGCGCTTCCCGGCGCGGAGATCGTCCCGGCGCTCGATCGCGGCCTGCTCGACGCGGCCGAGTTCAACAACGCCTCCTCCGACCGCGCGCTCGGCTTCCCGGACGTCTCGAAGGTCTGCATGCTGCAGAGCTGGCACCAGTCGGGCGAGCAGTTCGAGATCATCTTCAACAAGGCCAAGTTCCAGTCGCATCCCCGAGGATCTTCGCAACATCCTCGGCTACGCGGTCCAGGCGGCGAGCGCGGACATGTCGTGGAAGGCCATCGATCGCTACTCGACCGACTACAAGGACATGCAGGAGAAGCAGGGCGTGAAGTTCTACAAGACACCGGACGCCATCCTGCGGCGTCAACTCGAGATCTGGGACGAGGTCGCCAAGAAGAAGTCGGACGAGAACCCGTTCTTCAAGAAGGCGTACGAGTCGCAGCGGGCGTTCGCGCAGCGCGCCGGCCGCTGGCAGGCCGACACCTACGTCGACACCCGGATGGCATTGAGCCACTTCTTCGCCGCCAAGAAGAAGACCTAGGCGCGCCGATTCCCAGCGGCCGCCCGGCGTGCCCGGGCGGCCGGCCCTCCTCTCTCGCCGTAGGGGGAGTCCCCCGATGCAGAAGCTCCTGCTCGGCATCGACAAGGTCAGCACGTGGATGGGCCAGACGTTCTCGTGGCTCATCGTGACCCTCACCGCGATGATGACCTGGGAGATCCTGTCGCGGAAGTTCCTGGACCGCCCGCACGCGTGGACCTTCGACGCGCAGATCCAGATGTACGGGGTCCTCTTCATGATGGCGGGGGCGTACACGCTCGCAAAGAGCGGGCACGTCCGAGGCGACGTGCTCTACGGGTTCTTCTCGTCCGCGCGTGCAGGCCACGATCGACCTCATCCTGTACGTCTGCTTCTTCGTCCCCGGAATCGTGGCGCTGGTCTGGGCGGGATGGCGCTACGCGGGCGAGTCGTGGTTCATCCGCGAGCAGAGCGGGATCATGACCGAGGGGCCGCCCATCTACACGTTCAAGACCTTCATCCCGATCGCCGGCGCGATCATGGCGCTGCAGGGGTTCGCGGAGATCGCCCGCTGCGTGATCTGCCTGCGGACCGGCGAGTGGCCGTCGCGCAAGGAGGACGTCGTGGAGGTCGACGTGGACAAGCTGAAGAAGATGGTCCACGTGAAGGACGAGGACCTCGCCAAGCTCGACGAGATCGTCGTCCAGCAGGAGCACAAGCAGGAGGTGGAGAAGGGGGGCGGGGCGTGAAGATCCGCAAGGAGCTCATCTTCGGCTTCGCCCTCATGGCGATGATCATCCTCGCCTCGGCCATCGCCTTGCCCGCGCCGTGGAACTGGAAGAGCGGCCACTACGGCCTGTTCATGCTGTCGATGGTGGTCGTGGCGATCATGCTCGGCTTCCCGACCGCCTTCACGCTCATGGGCATGGGCGTCATCTTCACCTTCGTCGCCTACCGGTCGCAGGCGGGCGGCTCGGTCGCCCTCCAGCAAACACTCGACCTCATGGTCCAGCGAGCCTACGCGGTGATGACGAACGACGTCCTCATCGCCGTGCCGCTGTTCGTGTTCATGGGCTACCTCGTCGAGCGGGCGGCGCTCATCGAGAAGCTGTTCAGGAGCCTCCACCTCGCCATCGGCCGGATCCCGGGGTCGCTCGCGGTCGCGACGCTCATCACCTGCACCGTGTTCGCCACCGCGAGCGGGATCATCGGCGCGGTCGTGACGCTCATGGGGCTCCTCGCGCTTCCACCGATGCTGCGCGCGAGGTACGACATCAAGCTCTCGGCGGGCGTCATCACCGCGGGCGGGACCCTCGGCATCCTCATCCCGCCGTCGGTGCTCCTCATCCTCTACGGCGCGACGGCGTCGGTCTCGGTCGTCCAGCTCTACGCGGGCGCATTCTTCCCCGGCCTCATGCTCTCCGGCCTGTACGTCGCGTACGTGATCATCCGCGCGAAGCTGAACCCGAGCCTCGCGCCGAAGCCCCCGCCGGAGGAGACGCGCGTGGAGCTGCCGCCCGTGGCAGCGCAGCTCTCGGGCGGGCGGGCCAGGCTTGCCGTTCCCGCCATCGCCGGCGCGTTCGCGTCCGGCAGGTCGGGGTTCTCGCGCGGGACGCTCGCGGCGCAGCTCGGCATGTCGCTCCTCCCCGCCGTGATGGTGCTGGCGCCGGTCGCCGTGATCTACCGCGTCGCGACGACGGTCGAGGTGGTCGAGACCAGCGGGATGGTGGAGATCGGGGGAGAGACGGAGCGGAGGGGGCCCGACGCGTTCGGCGGAGTCGAGGAGCCTCCCAGCGAGGGCGTGCAGGAGCCACCGAGGGAAGGCGTGCAGGAGCCGCCCGGCGCCGAGAAGGCGGCGCCCGCCACGAAGGCGCCCGCGGCCGCGAAGGAGGCCGCTCCGACCGGCGGCGTGGAGCGGAAGGCGGTGCCGACGTGGTTCTGGATCGTGCTCGCGGTCGCGCTCGCCGGGCTCGCCGTCAACTATTCGATCTTCACGTTCGAGCGGCTCCAGATCTTCAAGATGCTGCTCGGCTCGTTCTTCCCGCTGTCGGCGCTCATCGCCGCGGTGCTCGGGACGATCATCTTCGGCTGGGCGACCCCGACCGAGGCCGCCGCGATGGGCGCGGCGGGCGGCCTGGTCCTCGCCGCCGCCTACCGGAAGCTCACCTTGGGGATGGTGAAGGAGTCGGCCTTCCTCACCGCCAAGACCACCGCGATGGTCTGCTGGCTGTTCGTGGGGTCGTCAGATCTTCGCCGCCGCGTTCGCGCTGCTCGGCGGCCAGGAGATCATCGAGCGCTGGGTGCTCGGGCTCCACATGACGCCGGTCCAGTTCATGCTGCTCGCCCAGTTCATCATCTTCATCCTGGGCTGGCCGCTCGAGTGGACCGAGATCATCGTGATCTTCATGCCCATCTTCCTGCCGCTCCTCGGGCACTTCGACATCAACCCGCTCTTCTTCGGCCTCCTCGTCGCGATGAACCTCCAGACCGCGTTCCTCTCGCCGCCCGTGGCGATGGCCGCCTTCTACCTGAAGGGCGTCGCGCCGAAGCACGTCACGCTGAACCAGATCTTCGCGGGCATGATGCCGTACATGGCGATCCAGGTGTTCGCGCTCTTCCTCCTGTACATGTTTCCAGGAATCGGGCTCTGGCTCCCGGGGGTGCTGTACAAGTGACCCTTCGACAGGCTCAGGGAGGTCGGGACGTGGCGCGCCGGATGGCGGAGGTGGTCGGACCCGCGAACGTGGTCACCGACGCGGCCGGCCTCCTCGTCTACGAGGCGGACGGCCTGACCCACGGCCGCACGCGGCCCGCCATCGTGGTCCTGCCCGCGTCCACCGACGAGGTCGTCCGCATCGTCGCGATCGCGCGCGAGGCGAAGGTGCCGCTCGTGCCGCGCGGCGCAGGCACCGGCCTCTCGGGCGGCGCCCGGCCGGTCGAGGGGGGCGCCGTCGTCTCGCTCGCACGGATGCGGCGCATCCTCGAGGTCGATCCCGCGAACGGCTGGATCCGGGTCGAGCCGGGGGTCGTGAACCTCGACGTCACCCGCGCCGTGGCCGGCGCAGGGATGTACTACGCGCCGGATCCCGTCGTCGCAGGGGGTCTGCTCGATCGGCGGCAACGTGGCCGAGAACTCGGGCGGCGCGCACTGCCTCAAGTACGGCTTCACGACGAACCACGTCCTCGCCGCGCGGGTCGTCCTCTCCGACGGCGCGGTCGTCGACCTCGGCGGGCCCGCGGCCGATGCGCCCGGATACGATCTGCTCGCCGCCCTCGTCGGATCCGAGGGGCTCGTCGGGATCGTGACCGAGGTGACGCTGCGGCTCCTGCCCAAGCCCGAGATCACCCGCACGTTCTTCGCGACCTTCCCGTCCACCGACGAGGCCGGCAACGCGGTCTCCGGGATCATCGGCGCCGGGATCCTCCCCGCCGCGATCGAGATGATGGATCGGCTCGCCATCGAGGCGGCGAAGGCCGCGACCGGCCTCGACTGGCCGGACGTGGGCGCCGCGCTCCTGATGGACGCGGACGGCCCGAAGGGCGAGGTGGAGCACGTCGCGGCGCGTGCCGTCGAGATCGCCCGCGCCGCCGGAGCGCTCGAGATCCGGATCCCGCGCGACGAAGCCGAGCGCGCCCTCATGTGGAAGGGGCGGAAATCGGCGTTCGCCGCGGTCGGACGGATCAGCCCGAGCTACCTGGTCGAGGATGGCGTCATCCCGCGCTCCGAGATCGCGCGCGTGCTCCGGGAGATCGATCGGATGGCGCGCGAGGTCGGGCTGCGCGTCGCGAACGTGTTCCACGCCGGCGACGGGAACCTCCATCCGCTGGTGCTCTACGACGCCCGCAACCCCGGCGAGGAGGAGCGCGCCGCGAAGCTCGGGGGGGAGATCCTCCGGCTCTGCATCCGCTCCGGCGGGTCCATCACCGGCGAGCACGGCGTCGGCGCCGAGAAGGTGCAGTACATGGCGGAGCAGTTCGGCAAGGACGACCTCGAGACGATGGCGCGCGTCCGCTGCGCGTTCGACGGCATCGCCCTCATGAATCCCGGCAAGGTGTTCCCGACGCCCCGGCTGTGCGGCGAGAAGCCTGGCCCCTATCGCCCCCACCCGGCCGAGGTGGCGGGGCTCGCGGAGCGGTGGTGATGGGCGCGGCGCCTCGACCGGTCGAGCCTCAAGACGCGGTCCTCGGCGTCACGCCACGGCTGGCGCTCGAGCCTGCCACCGTAAACGAGGCGGCCGAGGCGATGCGCGCCCTCGCGGCGGACCGTCTCGCCGTCGCCTTCGTCGGAGGCGCGACCGATCTCGACCTCGGCGCGCCCCCCGCCCGGCTGGACGCGGTGCTCCACACCCGGCGTCTCGACCGGATCCGCGAGCACGCGCCCTCGGATCAGATCGTAGCGGTCGAGGCGGGAATGACCCTCGCCGAGCTGCAGCGCCGCCTCGCGCCGCACCACCAGCGGCTCGCCATCGACCCGCCCTTCGCCGAGCGTGCGACGGTGGGCGGGATCGTCGCCGCGAGCGCCTTCGGCCCACGCCGAACGCGGTACGGGCCGATCCGCGATCTCGTCATCGGGATCACCGTCGTCCGCGCCGACGGCGTGATCGCGCGCGGCGGAGGTAAGGTGGTGAAGAACGTGGCCGGGTTCGACCTGCCGCGGCTCTTCTGCGGGTCGCTCGGCACGCTCGGCCTCGTCGCCGAGGTGGTGTTCCGGCTCCACCCGCTCCCGGAGGCCTCGGCCACCGCGGTGTTCGAGGGCCTCGCGGGCAGCGACGTGCAGGAGACGGTCCCCGTGCTGCGCGAGCTGGCGGTCGAGCCGACCGCGGTTGCGGCGCTCGCCGCGGCTGACCGGTTCACGGTCGCGGTTCGCTTCGAGGGGTTCGCCCCCGGCGTGAGCGCGCAGGTCGAGCGGACGCTGGCGCGCGCCGGCGGCGGCGCCCGGCTGGACGGCGCGGACGAGACCACGCTCTGGGCGAGGCACGACGCGGTGCGCGCCGGAGGCAACGTCCGTGCGAAGGCGACCTTCGCCCCGGCCGCGCTCGTGCGCGCGCTCGACGCGCTCGCGCCGCTCCGCGGCGCGCTCCCGGGCGAGGGCTTCGTGGTCCACCCGACGCTCGGGATCGCGCTCCTCGCGGGCACCCTCGGCGAGCCCGCCGTCATCGCCCGGGCGGTCGCCTCGGCGCGCGCGGCGCTCCGGCCGCTCGGGAACGGCAGCCTGGTCCTCTCCGCTGCGCCTGCCGAGCTGCGCGCGCTCGTGGACGTGTGGGGACCGGAGCCGGGGGGCATCGAAGTGATGCGGCGGCTCAAGCGTGAGCTCGATCCGGAGGCGCGGCTCGCGCCCGGCCGCTTCGTGGGGGGAATCTGATGGGCAACGAGGTCCGGCAGCCCGGCTCCACGTCGCAAGCCGAGGTGGCGCTCGCGAGCCCGCCCGGCGGGCCGGCCCGGGCAGAGCGGGAGCCGCGCGGACCAGGCGCCGCGGGGGCGCGCGATCCTGCCGACGACTGCATCCACTGCGGCTTCTGCCTGCCGACCTGCCCCACCTGGCAGAACTGGCAAGAGGAGATGGACTCGCCGCGAGGCCGCATCGACCTGTTCCGGGCCCTCCAGGACGGCCGGCTCACGATGACCCCCGCCGTGGCCGAGCACTTCGACCGCTGCCTCGGCTGCATGGCGTGCCTCACCGCGTGCCCGTCCGGCGTCCGCTACGATCACGTCATCGATCGGGCGCGCGTCCGCGTGGAGCGGGAGCACCCGCGGACGCTCGCCGACCGCCTCTGGCGCAACTTCGTGTTCGCGCTCTTCACCCGTCCGGCGGTGCTGCGCGCCGCGGCGGTCCTCCTCTGGATCGGGCGCGTCACCGGGCTCCGCTGGCTCGCGCGCCGGCTCGGCCTCCTGCGCGTCTCGGCGCGGATCGCGGCGCTGGACGCGCTCGCGCCGGCGGTGAGCTGGGGCGCCGTGACCGGGTCGCTCCCGGAGCGGACCGCGGCCCGCGGGGAGCGGCGGCTGCGGGCGGGGCTCCTCGGCGGGTGCGTGCAGCGGATCTTCTTCCCGAACGTGAATGGCGCGACGCTCCGGGTGCTCGCGGCGGAGGGGATCGAGGTGGTCGTGCCCGCCGGGCAGGGGTGCTGCGGCGCGCTGTCGGTGCACGCCGGCCGAGACGCGGAGGCGCGGCGGCTCGCGCGCGATCTCGTCGAGCGGTTCGAGCGCGAGCCGGTGGACGTCGTGGTCGTGAACGCCGCGGGGTGCGGATCGCACCTGAAGGACCTGCCGCACCTGTTCGCGGACGATCCCGCCTTCCTCCCGCGCGCCCGCGCCTTCGCCGAGAAGGTGCGCGACGTCTCGGAGCTCCTCGCCTCGATTCCGGCGCGGGCCCCGCGGGCGCCGCTGCGGGCGCGCGTCGCTTACCACTCGCCCTGCCATCTGGGGCACGCGCAGCACATCGTGGACGCCCCGCGCGCGCTGCTCCGCGCCATCCCCAGCCTCGAGCTGGTCGAGGTTCCTGACGGCGAGCAGTGCTGCGGGTCGGCGGGGATCTACAACCTCGTCCAGCCCCGCAGCGCCGATGAGATCGGCCGGCGGAAGGCGGAGGCCGTCCTCTCGACGCGGGCGACGCTCCTCGCGAGCGCGAACCCGGGCTGCTCTCTGCAGATCCGCCGGATGATCGCGGAAGCGGGGGCGGACGTGGAGGCCGCGCACCCCATCGAGATCCTCGACCGATCGATCTCGCGCGACCGCGACCGCTGACCAGCGCGCGTACCGCGCGTTCGGGACACGTGCGGGGGCGTTCATCCGTTGGCGCGCCGCGGCCGTACCCCCCCCATCAAAGCGGGACTGCCGGCGATCTCGGCGCGCTCCGAATACACCATTCACCTCACGTGATTGCCGCGCCGAGTCCCCTCAGTGCCCTTTGGGGTGACTCGACAACCGCTCGCATCGTCCGCACTCAGCGTTGAACGGACATCGGAGTGGGCATACGGCACTGAGAGTGACGCGAGCCGTTCGCTGAGTCCCAGCGCACTCTTGGACTTGATCGCAGTCGGCAACCGCGCGCCGTGAGGCCGCGTGCCAGTTTCACCCATGGAGGGAGGGATCATGATCGGGACTTTGCTGAAGAAGGCCTTCGGCGCCGTCGCGGCGTTGGCTATCGGCACCTGGAGCGTTCCGGAAGCATTTGCGGCGCCCCTGCCCGGCGGGACGCTCGATCCCACGACCATCCCGAAGTACGTGCAGCCTCTGGTCATCCCACCCGCCATGCCCCGGACGACGACGCTCCCCGGGGGGATGGGGAACAAGAGGATCTCCTACTACGAGATCGCCGTTCGCCAGTTCGAGCAGCAGATCCTGCCGGGCACCCTGCCGATGACGACGGTGTGGAGCTACGGCTCCATCCTTGATCCCGGGTCCTTCAATTACCCGGCGTTCACCATCGAGGCGAGGTGGGAGGCGCCGGTCAGGGTCAAGTGGATCAATGATCTGAAGGACCCGGTGACGGGGCAATTCCTGCCCCACCTCCTGCCCATCGACCAGACGCTGCACTGGGCCAACCCGCCGGGCGGCGGCGCGGGACGCGACATGCGGCCGATGTTCATGAGCACCCCCGGGCCCTACACCGGACCCGTTCCCATCGTCACGCACCTCCACGGGGGCCACAGTACGCAGGAGAGCGATGGCTTCCCCGAGGCATGGTACCTGCCCGATGCGTCGAACGTTCCCTTCGCCTTCGCCACGGCGGGCAGATTCTACGACGAGAACAAGGCAAGGTTCGAGGCGGCGTGGGGTCAGGTCTGGGAGCCCGGCACGGCGGTGTTCCAGTACCAGAACGACCAGAACGCGACCACGCTCTGGTACCACGACCACACGCTCGGAATGACCCGGGCGAACGTGTACGCCGGCCCGGCCGGCTTCTACCTCCTCAGGGGCGGCCCGTCCGATCTCCCGTCCGGCGTGCTGCCGGGTCCGGCGCCGGCGCTCGGCGATCCGCCCGGAGTGGCGTACTACGAGATCCCGATTGCCATCCAGGATCGCTCGTTCAACGCCGATGGGTCGCTGTTCTACCCGAGCAGCCGGGAGTTCTTCGACGGGTTCGCGGGGCCCTACTACCCTGGCACCAAGAAGTTCCCCAGCGACATCTCTCCCATCTGGAACCCGGAGTTCTTCGGCAACACGATGGTCGTCAACGGCAGGACCTGGCCATACCTCGACGTGGAGCAGCACCGCTATCGATTCCGGTTCCTGGACGGTTCGAACTCACGTTTCCTGATCCTCACCACGGACTACGGGCTGCCGTTCTGGCAGATCGGTTCGGACGGAGGGTTCCTGGACACGCCGGTGCAGCTCGACAGGCTCCTCCTCGGTCCGGCCGAACGAGCGGACGTGATCGTGGATTTCACCGACGTGCCGATCGGCACGATCATCACGCTCGTCAACATCGGCCCGGACGAGCCGTTCGGCGGCGGCGAGCCGGTGTTCGACTTCCCGTTGTCCGATCCGGACACGACCGGACAGGTCATGCAGTTCCGCGTGGTGGCGTCCACGAGCGTCGACACCAGCACGCCTCCGAGCCAGCTCGTGCTGCCCTTCATCGCGCCGCTGCCTGCCGCAACGCACACGCGCCAGGTCTCGCTGAACGAGCTCGACTCCGCGCTCGTTTGCCTCGACGCGAACGGCGCGCCGGTGCCCTGCGAGAGCCCGAAGGCGACCGATCCGTTCGGCCCGCTCATGGCGCTGCTCGGGACCGTCAACCCTGACGGAAGCGGCAATCCCATTGCCTGGGACGGGCCGATCACCGAGAACCCGGCGCTCAACTCCACGGAGATCTGGGAGCTGTTCAACTTCACCGAGGACGCGCATCCCATCCACATCCACGACGTGCAGTTCGAGATCGTCGACCGGCAGCCCTTCGGCGGTGCCGCCAGGCCTCCGGAGATCTGGGAGACGGGCCAGAAGGACACCGTCATCGCCTTCCCGGGCGAGATCACGCGTGTCAAGGCCACTTACGACCAGGCCGGCCTGTTCGTCTGGCACTGCCACATCCTGGAGCACGAGGACAACGAGATGATGCGGCCGTACCGCATCGGCCCGTGAGCGGTTCGAGGCGGCCCGGGGTCCACCCGGGCCGCTGCGTCTGGAGACGCTGCGGGGTAACGGCCGCAGGAATGTGGTACGTCCGGGGCATGGGTCACCTCGGACGGATGAAGGAGGAGTACCGCGACCTCGTCGCGCAGCTCGAGCGCGGCCAGATGGCGCTCCCGGCAGCGGACGACGAGCGCGCCGAGGCGGCGCGACGCGAGATCCTCGAGATCCTCTTCACGCCGGAGGAGGCCGCGCTCGCGGCGCGGATGCCCGTCCAGCCCGCCTCGCTCGACCGGCTGGCGCCGCGGCTCGGGATCCCTGCGAACGAGCTCGAGGCTCGTCTCGAGCCGATGTGCGAGCGCGGGGTCGTGTTCGACCTCGTGAACCCGCGGAGCGGGAAGCGCTCCTACCTGCTCGCGCCGCCGGTCGTCGGGTTCTTCGAGTACTCGCTCATGCGCGCGAAGGACTCGATCCCGAAGAAGCGGATGGCGGAGGCGCTGCACGCCTACACCCATCGGCGATCCGGCGTTCGCTCGCGAGGCGTTCGGAAACGAGACGGTCGTCGGCCGCGCGCTCGTGCACGAGACGGAGCTCTCGGACGAGCCGCTCCCGGACGTGCTCGCCTGGGAGAAGGCGAGCGACCTGGTCGGCGGCGCGCGGAGGTGGGCCGTCTCGCTCTGCTACTGCCGGCACAAGGCGGAGCACCTCGGCGCGCGCTGCGATGCCCCGATGGACAACTGCCTGTCGCTCAACGGCGGAGCGGAGTTCATCGTCCGCCGGGGCTTCGGCCGCGAGATCGGGCGCACCGAGGCGCTCGAGATCATGGCCCGGGCGCGCGAGAGCGGGCTCGTGCAGATCGCCGACAACGTGAAGAGCCACCCCACGTTCATCTGCAACTGCTGTGGCTGCTGCTGCGGCCAGCTCCAGGCCATCTCGCGCTGGGATCTCCCGGCGGTGAACCCGAGCGGCTTCCTGCCGCGCCGCGACGCGGCCGCCTGCGCGGGGTGCTCGCGCTGCGCGCGCGCCTGCCCGGTCGGCGCCATCGCCATGGAGCCAGTGCGCGAGGCGGCGAGCCGCAGGAACGGGCTCGCCCCGCGCATCGACGAGGAGCGCTGCATCGGGTGCGGGGTGTGCGCCGGGGCATGTCACAAGGGGGCGCTCGCGATGGCACGCGGCGGCCGTCCGCGCCCCGTCCCCGCGAACGCAGTCGAGCGCGTCATTCGCCAGGCGGTCGAGCGGAACCAGCTCGCGGAGCTGCTCTTCGACCAGGGTGCGGGGCTCGGCTCCCGCTTCCTCCACCACGCGGTGGACGCGATCGTCAAGCTGCCGCCGGTCCAGGCGCTGCTCGCGTCCGAGCAGGTCCGGTCACGCTTCGTGAAGGCCGCGCTGGGACGGTTCGGCAAGCTCGGCTGACGCACACGGGCGTCGCCCTCAGCGGCGGATGGCGTGGGCGCGGCAGAGCGGCGCGCACAGCCCGCAGCCGCTGCACACGCCCGGGTCGACGATCATCGCCTCACCGCCGGCGTCGGAGATCGCCGGGCACCCGAGCGAGAGGCACGCGCCGCAGCGGTTGCACCGCGACGCTGCGATCGCGACGGGCGGGCCGCGGCGGGTCCGCCGGGCGCAGGGCGAGAGCGCGACGAGCGCGCCGCCCGAGAGCGACGCCTCGCGCGCAGCCGCCTCGGCGCCGGCGAGATCCGCGCCGTCCAGCGGCACGACACGCGCGCCCGTCGCGGCGAGCAGCGCCGAGGCCCTTCGCGCCCATGCTGCGTCGCGATCGGCGAGCACGAGGACGCGGGCCCCCGCCGCCGCGGCGGCGGAGACGGCGAGCTCCGCGCCGGCGAGGACCTGCCGTGCGCCCGTCACGGCGGCCCAGCGCCCCGGCGAGGCGATCAGCGGGCGGACCGGTCCCGGCTCGCACCCGGAGCCCCCCTGTACCTCGAGCCCCGCCCTGCGCAGCGCGCGGAAGAGCCCCAGCTCCGGACATCCGGCGCAGTCCGGGTCCGCTGCGGCTCTTCCTCGTGGGAGGACGCGGGCCAGCGGAGCGGCGGCGGGAGGCGGGGCCACCCCTGCATCCTACAGGTCGGGTTCCGGCAAATGAATCGGCCCGTCCGGGGCGGCGTGCCGCCGGAGGTCAAGCCCAGCGGCAGGCGTACGCGCAGGAGCCGGCGCCGTTTGCGCGGCAGCTCGTCTCCTCGACCGTGACGATCTTGCCGCCGGAGAGCTCGATGGCCCGCTTCAGCCACCCGATCGCCGTGAGGCAGTCCTCCGCGTTCGGCTCCTCGCCGGCGACCGTGAGGATCGTGGCTTCCTTGGGCCCGATCTCCTCGTACCTGCGGACGCCGCCGCTGTGCTGCGCCGAGTACATGCGCGGCACGTTCCTGAGGAGGTAGTGCGGGTCGCCCTCCTTCACGTACGGACGCTGGACCCCGCTCGGACCGAGGTTGGTGTCGGCCGAGAAGCGACCCATGTCGAGGAACAGCTGCTTGCGATTGCCGCGCGACAGGATCGCGGCGGTGGTCATCTCGAGCCGGAGCAGGAGGCCCGCCGGATACCAGCTGCTCGGCAGCAGCATGCCACGGAGCGCCTGCTGGTCCGCGGCGGAGAGGCGCCTGAGCACGCGCTCGGACTCCTCCGCCCCGCGCGCGCGCAGGTACTTCATGCGCGCGATGAGGAGGGTGCCCTTGATGTTTGCGTGCGGGTCGAGCTTCTGCCCCGCGGTGGGGGCGGCGGCGGACGGCGGGTCGGCAGCGGGAATGCTGGGCATGGCGGTCTCCGGCGTCTACGAGGCGCCGGTCCCCTCAAATCGCTCTCCAGCGCTCCGACTTCCTCGGGAGTGTGAGGCGGGGTGACCCCTCTTGTAAAGTTGTCGTCCCGGAAAATTCGTTTTCCGGAGCGGTCGCAGTGCGTTCCGCCGCACCCGACCCGATCCGACGATGTCCGCGGAGGTGGGAAAACGCGACCAGCCGGAAACGCTGGTCGATCCTGTTGTCGAGCATGCCCACCTCGGTTGCGGCGAAACGCGGAACTAGTCTGGGCCTGGACGAGGCCGGGGCAGCGGACGGCGGGGCGAGGAGCGCCGCGCGAAGCGCTCGACGAAGTTCCGCAGGATGCGCTCTCCCCATGGACTTCCGCGGATGCCGGCGAGCACCGCGCGGACGCGGCCGTGCGGGTCGTCGCCGCGCGCCTGCGCCTCCTCGGCGATCCCCGCCACCCGTGTCGCTGCGACCGCCGCCATCGCGGCCGCCATCCATCTCCGGGTGGAACTGCACCGCCCGCACGCATCGCCCGATCCGGAACGCCTGCACGCGGCTCCACGCGTTCGTTGCGAGCAGCTCGGCCCCGGGCGGCAGGGCGCGCACCTCGTCCTCGTGCGTCGCCTGCACGTCGAACTCCGACGGGACGCCGGCGAACAGCGGATCCTCCGTCCCACCGGCGTGAGCGCGCACCGCACGGTCCCGAGCTCGCGCCCGAGGGGATTCCGGCCCGACCGCTCCGCCGCAGTGTCTCCGCCAGGAGCTGGTGTCCGAAGCACACGCCGAGCACCGGGACACCGCTCGCGGCCTGGTCGCGCAGCCACACGCCAGCGCGCGCCATCCACGGCGCGCGCTCGGCGACGGAGCGGGGCGAGCCCGTCGCGACGATCGCGTCGGCGCCGCCGGCGCGCGCGGGGAGCGGCGCGCCGGTGTGGGCCTCGATCACCTGGACGCGGACGCCTGTCGGTGCGAGCGTACGCAGGAACCAGCGGTCGTAGTCGCCCTGCGCGAGCCGGACCGCATCGCTCGCCGAGCCGCATTTCAGGAGGAGGACCGTTGGCACCCCAATTGTCCATAGCGGGCAGGCAACGCAGGCGCAGAAGAGCCGTTGGCCCCCGGAGGTGACCACGATGACCGATCCTCGCGCCCTCGTCCCCCGGCTTCCGCCGATGAAGCTCTTCATCGGTGGGCGGTTCGTCGACCCGCGGGACGGCGGGACCATTCCGGTCGTGAACCCCGCGACTGGCGAGAAGCTCTGCGACGCCCCCGCCGCCGGTCGCGGCCGACGTCGATGCCGCGGTGCGCGCCGCCCGGCGCGCGTTCGAGGAGGGGCCGTGGCGGACGATGAGCGCGCGCGAGCGCGGCCGGCTCATCCGCAAGCTCGCCGAACTACTCTGGGACAGGCGCGAGGAGTTCGCGCTCGTCGAGTCGCTCAACAACGGCAAGACCTTCCGCGAGGCGATCCGCGGCGACGTCGGCGCCCGGCGCGGCCTGCCTCGCCTACTTCTCCGAGTGGCCCGTCCGCATCCTCGGCGAGGTCCTGCCCGTGGACGGCCCGTTCCACACCTACGTCGTGAAGGAGCCGGTCGGCGTGGTCGGCGCGATCGTCCCCTGGAACTACCCCACCTCCCTCGATGTGCTGGAAGCTCGGGCCGGCGCTCGCTGCGGGCTGCACGGTGGTCCTGAAGCCCTCCGAGCTGACGCCGCTCACCGCCCTCAAGCTCGGCGAGCTGTCGCAGGAGGCCGGCTTCCCGGACGGCGTGCTGAACGTCCTCCCCGGCTACGGCGATCCCGCCGGCGAGGCCATCGCGCGCCACCCCGACGTGGACAAGGTGAGCTTCACCGGCTCGATCCGGACCGCGCGCCGGCTCGTCGCCGCGTCCGGCGAGACGAACCTCAAGAAGCTCACGCTCGAGCTCGGCGGGAAGAGCCCGCAGCTCGTCTTCGCCGACGCCGACGTCGAGCGGGCCGTGAAGGCCTGCTTCTGGGGGATCTTCGGGAACAAGGGGGAGACCTGCAACGCCGGCTCGCGCGTGCTCGTGCACGCGAAGGGATACGACGCGTTCGTCGAGGCGCTCGCGAGCCGCGCACGCACGATGAGGGTCGGCGACCCGCTCGACCCCGCGACCGAGATGGGCGCCCAGGTGTCGCCGCCGCCAGCTCGACACGATCCTCGGGATACGTGCGCACCGGCCGCGAGGAGGGCGCCCGTCTCGTCGCCGGCGGCGAGCGCGACGTGGAGGGGCCGAAGGCGCGCGGGAACTTCCTGCGGCCGGCGGTGTTCGCCGAGGTGCGGCCGGAGATGACCATCGCACAGGAGGAGATCTTCGGCCCGGTGGTCGCGTGCCTCCGCTTCGAGGACGAGGCGGAGGGCGATCGCGATCGCGAACGGGACGCGCTACGGCCTCGCCGCCTCGATCTGGACGGCCGACGTGGCGCGCGCCCACGCGCTCGCGCGGCGGCTGCAGGCGGGCGTCGTCTGGATCAACTGCTTCAACGAGTTCGACGACGCCGCGCCGTTCGGCGGCACCAAGGAGTCGGGCTGGGGGCGGGACCTCTCGCACCACGCGCTCGACGGCTTCCTGCAGCTGAAGGCGGTCTGGACCAGGCTGCCGGGGTGACCCATGGCGAAGATGGCGCAGGCGAAGGTGAGGCACATGGCCGACGCGCGCCCTCGGGCGGTGCGCGGCGGGCGCAAGGCACGGCCCGCCGCGGGACCGGGCGCGGGCGAGCTGGATCGGCTCGAGCGCTGGCTCGAGGAGAAGCGGGTCCAGAAGGCGAAGATCGGCGCGTTCGACGTCGACGGCGTCTGGCGCGGGAAGTACGTCTCGCTCGAGAAGCTCCGGTCCGCCGCGAAGGGCGGCCTCGGGTTCTGCGACGTGGTCTTCGGCTGGGACCTCGCCGACGAGCTCTACGACAACGCGAAGGTCACCGGCTGGCACACCGGCTACCCCGACGCGCACGCGCTGGTGGACCTCTCGACCGCCCGCGTGATCCCGTGGGAGCCGGACACCGCCGCGTTCATCCTCGATTTCGTGAACCCGGACGGCTCGCCGTTCGAGCCATCGCCCCGCGCAGCTCCTCCGGCGCGTCGGCCGCCACGCGCGCGAGCTCGGGTTCCTGCCGCGCTTCGGATCGGAGTACGAGTACTTCATCTTCAAGGAGACGCCGCAGTCGCTCCGCGAGAAGGGCTTCCGCGGGCTCGAGACGCTCTCGCCCGGCATGTTCGGCTACTCGTGGCTGCGCAGCTCCGCGAACTCCGGCCTCGTCCATGCGCTCATCGACGGGCTGAACGCGTTCGACGTGCCGGTCGAGGGGATGCACACCGAGACCGGGCCGGGCGTGTACGAGACCGCGGTCCGCTACGACGACCTGGAGCGCGCCGCCGACAAGGCGGCGCTCTTCAAGACGGCGGTGAAGGAGATCTGCGCGCGCCACGGGCTCACCGCCTGCTTCATGGCGAAGTGGAACGCGTCGCTCCCCGGCTGCTCCGGCCACGTGCATGAGTCCCTCTGGGATCTCGCCGGCGAGGTGAACCACTTCCACGATCCGGCGTCGCCGGACGGCGCGAGCGCGACGCTCCGTCACTTCGTCGGCGGCCAGATCGCGCTGATGCCGGAGCTGACCGCGCTCCACTGGCCGACCGTGAACAGCTACAAGCGCAGCGTCGAGAACACCTGGGCGCCCACGACGGCGACGTGGGGGCGCGAGAACCGGACCTGCGCCCTCCGCGTCATCGGCGACTCGCCCCAAGACGATGCGCGTCGAGTACCGCCAGTCGGGAGCCGACATGAACCCGTACGTCTCGATGGCGGCGTCGCTCGCGGCGGGGCTCTGGGGCATCGAGAACGAGGTCGAGCCGCCGGCGGCCTGCGCCGGCAACGGCTACGCCGCGGACGCGATGCCGCTTCCGCGCAACCTCCGCGACGCCGTCGAGCTCCTGCGCCGGTCGGCGCGCGCGCGGGAGATCCTGGGGGAGGGCTTCGTCGATCACTTCATTCGAACCCGCGAGTGGGAGGTGCGCCGCTTCGAGCGGGCGGTCACCACCTGGGAGCTGGAGCGGTACCTGGAGCTCGCGTGAGCGCGCTCCCGTTCGATCTCCCCGCCGAGCTCGGGATCGTGGAGCTCTCCTGGCCGACGCGCGTCGTGCTCGGTCCGGGGGCGCTCGCGCGCCTCCCGGCGCACCTCGCGCGGCTCGGCGTCTCGCGACCGCTCGTCGTGACCGACGCAGGCGTGGTGAAGGCCGGGCTCGCGGCCCGCCTCGACGCCGTGCTGCAGGGAGCAGGGATCCGCGCCGCCCGCTTCGACGACGTCCAGCCGAACCCGACGGACCGCGACGCCGCGGAGGGCCTCGCCGCCTACCGGAGCGGTGGCTGCGACGGCCTCGTCGCGATCGGCGGCGGCAGCTCCATCGACGCGGCGAAGCTCGTCCAGCTCCTCACCACCCACCCGCCGCCGCTCTCGCGCTACGACGATGCCGCCGGAGGCGACCGCTTCGTCAGGGACGACCTGCCGCCGCTCGTTGCCATCCCCACGACCGCGGGAACGGGCTCGGAGGTGGGGCGCTCGGGGGTCGCGACCCTCCCCGACACGGGCCGGAAGACCGTGATCTTCAGCCCGTTCCTCATGCCGAGGGTCGCGATCTGCGATCCCGAGCTGACGGTGGACCTGCCGGCGAAGCTCACCGCCGCGACCGGAATGGACGCCTTCACCCACGGGCTCGAGGCCTACCTCGCCGCCGGCTTCCACCCGCTCGCCGATGCGGTCGGGCTCGACGCGGTCCGTCGCGCGGCGCGCTCGCTCCCGGTCGCGGTGCGGGAGCCCAGGAACCTCCACGCCCGCACGGACATGATGATCGCGGCGATGGAGGGCGCCATGGCCTTCCAGAAGGGGCTCGGCGCCTGCCACGCGCTCGCGCACGCCCTCACGCCGATCGCCGGGCTGCACCACGGCCTCGCGAACGCGGTGGTGCTCCCCGCGGTCGCCGCGTTCAACCGCGCGGCCGCCGGGGCGCGGCTCGCGCAGGTCGCCCGGGCGATGGGCGCGGATCCGCGCTCCGGGGACGAGGCGCTGGCCGAAGGCGCGGCGGACCGGGTGCGCGCGCTCGCGGCGGAGGTCGGGATCCCGGCGCGGCTTCGTGATGTGGGCGTCCGCGAGCAGGATCTGCCGCGCATCGCGGCGAAGGCGTTCGAGGACGCCTCCCATCGGACGAACCCGCGCCCGTGCACGGAGGCGGACCTCCTCGCGATCGCGCGCGCGGCGTACTGATCGCCGGGTGGACCTGGACGTGGACGTGGACTTGGTCCTCGACCTCGACGTGGACGAAGTCGAGGTCGAGCCTACTCCCCGATGCGCTGGCTCGCGGCGTCGATGGCCGCGGACAGGCCGGGGTAGTCGCGGACCACCGGGAACTGCGGGAACTCGTCGATGACGTTCTGCGGCGGGCGAAAGAGGATCCCTGCGTGCGCCTCCGCGAGCATCGCGGTGTCGTTGTACGAGTCGCCCGCCGCGATGACCTTGAAGGCGAGCCCCTTCAGCGCGTGGACCGACGCCCGCTTCTGGTCCGGCATCCGCAGCCGGTAGTTCACCAGGAACCCCTTCGGCATCGGTCTCGAGCCGGTGGCAGAAGAGCGTCGGCATCCCGAGCTGCGCCATGAGCGGCATGGCGAACTCGTAGTACGTGTCCGAGAGGATGATCACCTGGTAACGGGACCGCAGCGTGTCGAGGAACTCCTTCGCGCCCGGCTCCGGCCCCATCTCCCGGATCACCTTCTGGATGTCCGGCAGCCCGAGCCCGTGCCGGCGCAGCAGATCGAGCCGGAAGCGCATCAGCTTGTCGTAGTCCGGCTCGTCGCGGGTCGTCCGCCGCAGCTCGGGGATGCCGGTGCGCTCCGAGAACGCGATCCAGATCTCGGGAACGAGGACGCCTTCGAGGTCGAGACAGACGATCTGCACGCAGGGATCTCCCGGGGCCGTTCGCGGAGCGCGGGATTCTAGCACCGCTCCATATCCGTCAGAACTCGACGTTCGGACGAATGAGCACCTGCACGCGCTCGGGCGTATCCTCCGCGAGCGCCCCCCGGTACGCGCGCCCCGTGTCCCAGAGCAGGCCGAGCGCGATGGACGCCGCGACGCGCGTCCCGAGCGGCCACTTCTTGTCGACGATGAAGTAATGGCGGAGCGGCGTGCCGTCGAGCGCCACGTCGAACCGGTACTCGACCCCGGAGTTGGCGAGCAGGGGCGGGTCGCTCCCGTAGTCCACGCGGCTCCGGCGGATCCCGACGTACCCGGTGTCCACCACGTCGCGGTTCGAGTGGAGCTTCACCCCCAGGCGGAAGCTCCACGAGAGCTTCTTCACCTTGGAGCGCCGGTCGCCCTTCAGCTTCAGCTCCGCCTCGAGCCACGGATCGTCGATCGCGACGTTGTCCTTGATGTGCCAGTTCCCGGTCGAGAAGACCGTCCCGAAGTAGCCCTTGCCGTCCGACTCCGCGCCGCGGAGGTCGAAGTTCACGACGTTGCCCACGAACAGCGAGGCCGCCCAGGGCTCCTCGAATCCGGCCGTCACGGCGCGGACGACGTTCGTGTTGCGATCGAGCTGCGAGCGCCCGTACAGGCCAGGGCTCTGGTCGCGCATGAAGAGCCCGAGGCAGGGCATCGGGTTGACGCTGACCTCGAGCACGACGAATCGCGGGACGAAGGACCGGGGGAGCACAGCCCAGTACAGGTCCACCTCGCCGTGCTCTCCCACGTGCGGGACGGGGTCGCGGGTGAGCGGGACGTACACCCCGGCGCTCGTGTAGTACGCGCCGAGCTCGAGCAGGAAGGTGGGGAGCTCCTGATCCGATGGGGCCGGCGGCGCCAGCGGCGTTCCGGTGGGTGGCGGACGTGCACCCGACGATGGCGGCAGCCCATCGGCCGGCGCGCCAACGGCGACGACGTCGGCGGCGCGCGCCGAGGGCGCGAGTGCGAGCGCCGCAGCGAGCGCCAGCGGCGCCACGCGCGTGCGCGTGCGCGTGCGCAGACAGACTGCGAATGGTCGGAGCGATGCCACCGGCGAGCACGGACATCCTACCGGTGGCGCGGCCCGGGCACCATCCGCGGACGCCGGGACGGTCCGGGCTCGCGAAGCGGCTCGATGCGAGCGTCGGGCATCCGCGGGTCCAGCCGGAGCGCGGCGCGCGCGAACGCGTCGGCCGCATCGCGCGTGACCTCGAACCGGGTCTCGCGCGGCAGCACCTGGATCTTCCCGATCTGGTCTCGGGTGACCCCGCCGCGCCGGCAGAGGAGCGGGAGGAGCCACTTCGGATCCGCCTTCCGCTCCCGGCCGATCAAGATGCGGAACCACACCACGTCGACGGGAGGGCCGGGGCGTGCCTTCTTCGCGCCGCGCGGCGCGGGCGCCTCGTGCGAGGCGCGGGCGGTCTCGGGGAGCTCCTCCGGCGCGGGCAGGCGGGCCCGCTCCCGGCGCACGAGCGCGACGGCGAGGACGAGCGGGTCGTGGACGGCGAGGAGGCGCCGGGCCGCGTCGCGGTCCTCGTCGGACGCGTCCGCGGCCAGCGCCGCGACATCCGCGGCGAGCCGCTCGTCGTCGCGGGCGCGGATCTCGTCCGGCGAGGGGACGGCCGACCACGCCGCCGCGATCCGGCTCTCCCGGAGCATCCGCTCGAGCCGGAACCGCTCCGCGGGCGCCGCGAGGAACAGCGCGAGCCCCTTCCTCCCGGCGCGGCCCGTGCGCCCGCTCCGGTGCTGGAGCGCCTGCGGGTCGCGCGGGAGGTCGGCGTGGAGCACGAGCTCGATCCCGGGCAGGTCGAGCCCGCGCGCCGCGACGTCGGTCGCCACGAGCACGCGCGCGCGCCCGTCGCGGAGCGCCTTGAGCGCCCGGGTCCGCTCGGGCTGGGTCAGCTCGCCCGAGATGGCGACCACCTCGAAGCCGCGCTCGGAGAGGCTCGCGGCGGTGTGCTGCACCGCCTCGCGCGTCGCCCGGAAGACGAGGGCGCTCGCCGGCTCGAGCGCACGCAGCACGTTCACGATCGCGTGCTCGCGCTCGCGCGCCGCGACGAGGTGGGCGCGGTACTCGATGTCGGCGTGGGCTTCCGCCGTGGGCGTCGCCGCGACGCGCGCCGGCTCGCGGGTGTAGCGCCGGGCCAGCTCGAGGATGGGGCGCGGCAGCGTGGCCGAGAAGAGGACGGTGCGTCGCGCGGCGGGGGTCGCGTCGAGGATGGCCTCGAGCTCCTCGCGGAAGCCCATGTCGAGCATCTCGTCGGCCTCGTCGAGCACCACCGTGCCGAGGGCGGAGAGGTCGAGCGTGCCGCGCTCGAGGTGGTCCTTCAGGCGCCCGGGCGTGCCCACCACCACGTGGACGCCGTCCGCCAGGGCGCGCGCCTCGCGGCGCGGGTCCATGCCGCCGACGCAGGACGCGACGCGTCCCCCCGCGTCCGCGTACAGCCAGGAGAGCTCGCGCTGGACCTGGACGGCCAGCTCGCGGGTCGGCGCGACGACGAGCGCCAGCGGTGCGCCCGGCGGGGGGAAGCGGCTCTCGGCGCCCACCGCGCCGTCCGCGACGAGGAGCCCGAAGGCGACGGTCTTCCCGGAGCCGGTGCGGGACGAGACGAGCAGGTCCTTGCCGGCGAGGTCCTTGGCGAGCACGGCCGCCTGCACCGGGGTCGGCTCGGCGTAGCCGCGAGACGCGAGGGCGGGGAGGGTGGTCGGGTGCGCGCCGATCGAAGCGAAGTCCAAGGCGTCTTCCTAGCCCGCATTATCCACGGCCGGCCGTAGCGAGGCGCAGGAAATCGCAGCCGAGGCGGGCAAGCGCAGCGACGAGCGCCGAGTCGTACCCGTCGGTACGTCGCAGGCGCGAGGAGCGAGCACGCCCGCCGCAGGCGCGAGGTCGTGCGCCGCAGCAGGCAGGCCGTGGATAATCCGGGCGAGCAGAGCCGCGCCCGCGCGGCGCGCGGGCGGATGCTATGTAGGGACCGTGACGCTCCTCCACGCGGCCGGCCTCGGCCTCTCGTTCGGAAGCCGGACCGTCCTCGACGGGCTCACCCTCACGCTCGAGGAGGGCGAGCGGGTCGGGCTCGTCGGGGTGAACGGGTCCGGCAAGTCCTCGCTCATGCGGATCCTCGCGCGCGGGGCAGCGCCCGATCGCGGCGAGGTGCAGCTCCGGCGCGGGGCCCTCGTCACCTACCTGCCGCAGGAGCCCGAGTTCCCGCCGGGCGCGACGGTCGCCTCCGAGCTGGAGGTGGCGCGCGCTCCGCTCCGGACGGCGCTCGACGCGCACGCGGCGCTCGCGAGGCGGCTCGAGGCGCCGCACGAGCCGGGGGTGCACGAGCGGCTCCTGTCCGACCTCGCCGCGGCGTCGGACCGTGTGGAGCAGCTCGGGGGGTGGGACACCGCCCACGAGGCGCGGCGGCTCCTCGACCGGCTCGGGGTGAAGGAGTGGGACCGGCCGGTGGCGGAGCTCTCCGGCGGGACCCGGAAGCGGGTCGCCATCGCGCGCGCCCTGCTCACCCGGCCCGATCTCCTGCTCCTCGACGAGCCCACGAACCACCTCGACGCGGACACGGTGGACTGGCTGGAGGAGGAGCTGGACCGCCACCCGAACGGCTTCCTTCTCGTGACGCACGACCGCTACTTCCTCGACGACCTCGTCGATCGGATCGTGGAGATCACGCCTGGCGGGGGCGTCACGAGCTACCCCGGGAACTACGAGGCCTACCTCGAGCAGAAGCTCGAGGCCGACCTCGTCGCAGCGGAGGCCGAGCGGAAGCGCGATCGCTGGATCGCGGACGAGGTGGCGTGGCTCCGTCGCGGGGTCGAGGCCCGGCGGACCAAGTCGAAGGCGCGCGTAGACCGGGCGCGCCGGCTCATGGCGGAGCGAGGGCCCGCCCGCGTGAAGGTCGCAGCGCTCAGGATCGTCCGCGCCGCCGCGGCTGTCGCACGTCGTCATCGAGGGGCACGGCCTCTCGAAGTCGTTCGACGGGCGGACCGTCCTCGACGGCGTGAGCTTCACGCTCCAGCGCGGCGAACGGGTCGGGCTCGTCGGCCCGAACGGCGCCGGGAAGACCACCTTCCTCCGGGTGCTCCTGGGCGAGATCCCCGCCGACGCGGGCGAGATCGTCACCGGGAAGCGGACGCGGATCGCGTACCACGACCAGCAGCGGACGAAGCTCGATCCGGAGGCGACGGTCTACGAGGCGGCCGGCGGCGGCCCGCCGGGGCGCACGGGCGAGGACGATGTCGAGCATCTCCGGCCGGCGGGTGGTGCTGCGCGACTACCTCGACGACCTCCTCTTCCCGCCGTCCGTCCAGCGGATGCAGGTGAAGGCGCTCTCCGGCGGCGAGCGCAACCGGCTCCTCCTCGCGAAGCTCTTCCTCGAGGGCGCGAACGTGCTCGTCCTCGACGAGCCCACGAACGACCTCGACCTCGTGACGCTCAACGTGCTCGAGCGGCTCCTGCTCGGATTCGACGGCTCGGTGCTGCTCGTGACCCACGACCGGTACTTCCTCGACAAGGTGGCGACCGCGGTCCTCGCGTTCGAGGGAGACGGCCGGGCCACCCGGTACCCGGGGAACTACGAGATGTACCGGACGCTCAAGGAGCAGTCGGAGCGCGCGGCCGAGGTGGTGCGCACGGCCCCGACCGTACCGCGGGTGCCCGCCCCGGCGACGCCCGAGAAGTCGCGCCGCCCGGGCAAGCTCGGGTTCAAGGAGCAGCGCGAGCTCGAGGGCATCGAGGGAGCGATCCTCGAGGCGGAGGCGCGGAAGGCGTCGCTCGAGGCGTCGCTCGCGGATCCCGAGACGTACCGGAAGGACGGTGCGGGCGTGGCCAGGCTTCGCGGGGATCTCGACGCCGCGTCGGCCGACGTGGACCGGCTCTACGCGCGCTGGCAGGAGCTCGAGGCGATCCGGGCGGGGAGCTGAGGCTCGAGGTCGTTACTCTCGGTTCGTGACCCCCGAGACCGTGTCTCGGGCTCCTGCGCAGCGATGCAGCGGCTCCGAGCCGGACCGCTCCGGCGCCGACGTGGCTCTCGCCCGGGCAGGCGCCCGGCTGGTACCATCGGGTCTCCTCCGGAGGTTCCATGCGCCGTCGTGTTGCCGCACTCCTCGTCGCCGTCAGCGCCGCTGCCTGCTCTCGGGACATGGCCGTGCCGCCGCCGCCGTCGGCCGAGCGGCTCGGGATCCTGCCGGTGTTCCAGAGCGCCGCGCCGCGGCAGCCCGTCCAGTTCGTCGGCGCGGGAGGAGCGGGGGGTTACACGTTCGCCTTCGCCCAGGGAGGACAGCTCTCGGGCGCGGACGCAGCCATCGATCCCGACGGCCTCTACACGGCGGGGTCGACGGGCTCGGCGCAGGACGTCATCGAGGTGACCGACTCGGCGGGGACGAAGGCGACGGCGACGGTGAGCGTCGGGCAGCGGCTCGCGGTGACGCCCTCCTTCACCGGGACGTCACCGGGCGGGCGGATCACCTTCGACGCGAGCGGGGGCAAGACGCCCTACGCGTTCGGCTTCGTCCAGAACACCTCGTCCGGCAACATCACACTGGACGGCCACTACGAGGCGGGGTCGATCGGCGACGTGGTCGACACGCTCCTCGTGACGGACGTCTACGGTGCGACGGCCAATGCCGCCGTCCAGGTGGGCAGCGCGCTGCAGCTGTACCGGTCGGAGACCCGTCCCGTCGCGCCGCACGAGTCCGTCACGTTCATCGCGTTCGGAGGGCAGCCGCCCTACGCGTTCTCGATCGCGGCCGGGTCCTCCAGGACCCCGACGATCGACGCGACCTCGGGCGTGTACACGGCCGGTGATCGATCCGATCCCGATCCGGACGGTATCGTCACGGACGTCGTGAGGGTGACCGACTCCGCGGCCATCCCCCAGGTGGCGACCATCGTGGTGCCGGTCGGTGCGCGCCTCGCGCTCACGCTCAATGCCGTCGACATCCACCCCGGGCAGACGGCGCAGCTGCTCGCGAGCGGCGGCAAGCCGCCCTACACGTTCGGCTTCGCCGCGCGCGTCCCGCCCGCGAACGACGTTCTCCGCCAGAACGGCGGCAACGGCGGGAACCGCAGCCACGGCACCGTGAACGCCTTCACGGGCGATTACGTGCCGGGGTTCAGCCCGGGTGCGGTGGACTGGTTCCAGGTGACCGACGCGACGGGTGCTCCGGCGGCGCTTCGAGAGGGTCCGCCGGTCGGCGGAGTTCCGTTCGCGATCGGCCACGGCGTCCGCCGGTGCGTGGTCGGCGACTTCAACGGCGACCGGAGCCAGGACGTCGCGTTCCAGATGAACAGCGACCAGATCTCGCGCGTGGTGACCGCGGAGTCGATCGACACGGCCGAGCCGTTCCTGCAGAGCTACTTCGTCCAGCAGGATGCGCTGGCTGCATCGGTCGTGGCCGACGTGTCCCGGACCGGGCGCGACTGGATCCTCGCCTTCGGGGGTGACCGGCGCTGCGATTCGGACTGCTACTCGAGCGACATGTTCGCGTACGTCCCCGATCTCGCCGGATACCTGTCGATCCGGCAGGTGGTGGGGGGCGGGAGCTCGCAGTTCGAGACCGTGCTGAACGACCCCGAGTACCAGCCGACCGTGGGAGCCGGCTACACCCACCAGGTGGCGCTCAACTACGGGATCCGTGCGGTCGCGGAGATCCTCGATGCCGGTGCCTCGACGTGGCGGTTCTACACGGACGGTCAGGATCCCTCGACCATCCAGACGACGACCAGCCCATCAGGCGTGCCGCGGTGCGCGGGGACGTCGGGCCCGGCGGACCGCCCCTTGTTGCGGTTCGACTGGTTGATCGGCGACGCGACGCCGTCGGCCCCGGCCTGCGTCACCGCGACGGGCTTCTGCCCGACTTGCGTGAGCTCCGTCTGCGGGACGTGCACCAGCGGCACCTGCTGGGGCTGTGAGGACCCGAACTGCACCGTCTGCTCGGTCCAGGGCGTCTACCTGAGCCCCATCGCGTTCGCGGTGGGCGACTTCAACGGCGACGGCCGGACCGACCTCGCCTGGATCCTGGAGACCGTCCAGAACCGCCGCATCGCGGGCGGCGGGACAGCGAAGATCTATGTGTCCTACGGCGCGGGGCCGATCGGGCCCGGCGCGACGGTCTCCTTCCCCGCGCCCGTGTCGGACTGGCCGGGGCCGACCTGGAGCTTCGAGACCGATCGGCAGCAGGATCAGTCCCGCTTCGTCGTCGTCCACCCGCCTCCCGGAACCACCGGACCGGACGCGCTGCTCATCCGCATGGTGGACGCGGGCCGCCCGAAGCTCGTCATCGCCGTCCCCCAGTCGGCCGGCACGCCCTGGATCTGGACGCAGATCCTCGACCCGAACCCGGTCGGCGGCGCCGTCGCTGGCGTCGTGCCGTACACGCCGGCGCCTGGAAGCCCCACGTCGTTCCTCGCCTGGAGCGCTGGGGATGGCCAGCTCACCGGCTTCGGCCTCGACCCGAGCTACGCCTTCACCGGGACGAAGCCGCTCGCGACCATGCCGTTCGCGGTGGACGCGGTCTGCACGCCCGACGTGAACGGCGACGGCATCCCGGACCTCGTCGCGGCGAGCGACAACGCCGCGACGGCCCAGCTCGTCGTCGGCGACGCCGGCGCGACGGGCTCCGCGACGGGGGCGTTCGGTGTGCGGGCGCACCTGAGAGGCCTCAATTTCCCGGTGGGGGTCGCCGATCTCGACGCCGACGGCTTCGGTGACGTGGTCGCCGCGGACGAGACGGGCGGTCTCTCCGTGCTGTGGGGCGGGGGTGGCATGCTGGCCTGGGGGCCGCGGATCGTCTCGGCTCCGGTGAGCGGGGTCGTGGTCGGGGACTACTTCGGCGATGGGCAGCCGTCGGTGCTTTATCAGCAGCGGACCGGCGGGTTCGGGAAGCTCCACAACCTGGGCGACGGCACGTTCGACCCCGCCGCTGCGCTCACCGGGGTTGCGGCGACGGGCGGGCCCGCCGTCTCGAGCTTCTTCATGTGGTATGGGGCGCTCGGGACATCGGCGCCCGGCGGAGACGCGTTCGCGATCGGCGGCGGGGGGAGCTTCCAGGCGTTGCTCGTGCAGGACGCGGCCGTCGTCGAGGTCACTCCGAAGGACATCCCGCCGTTCGACGCGACGTACACGCGGACCCGGGACTGCTGGCCGATCCCGATCGGCGTGAATCAGCCCGCCGTCGTGCTCGGGTGCACGTTCGAGCCGGACATGGGCTCATCGAACGTGCTCGCCCTGTTCGGTGCGACGATCTCGAACCCGGACGGAGCGGCCGGGAGCGGAAGCCCGCCGACGTTCAGCGACTGGGTCGTGCTTACCTCCACCGTCATCGGCTCGGACGAGTTCACGATGCCGCCGCCCGCCGGGGCGACGGCGCGGATCGGGCAGATCGGGCAGCGCCCGGACGCGCCCGGGACCGCGCTCTTCATGATGGCGACCGACCAGCTCTACGCGGTCGAGGTCAGCGCCGCGCCGGGGAACGAGCTCCTTCCGGAGACCTGGAACGTTCAGACGTTCGCGGTGACCCCGACGACGGTCGGCGCGATCCCGTTCCTGGGCACGACGGGCAGGCTGGACGCGGACCCGACCTCGCAGTTCCACGCCGTCGTGGGGGGGGCCAGCGGGATCACCGTGGTGAGGAGGAACGCAGCCGCGGTCCCCGGCAGCGAGTACGAGCTGGTGCAGCGTCTCGAGGGGAGCGCCTTCCCGCTCGGAATCGCCCCGCTCTCGACGATCGCGCCGGGCGTCAAGTCGCCGGGCGACGCCATCCTGTTCTTCGGCGACTTCTCGGGCCTCGGGGTCAACTCCGAGCTGGTTCCGTACCTGAACGACGGGACCGGTCGGCTCAGGTAGAGCGTTCGAGCGCGCCGCGCATCCCCTCCGCGGCGCGCTCCTCCTCCCCTCCGTTACTCGAGATCGACGCCGGTCGCGGGCGTCCCCTGATCCAGAGGCACGCCTCACTTCGTGGGGGTGCGACGCTGCGACTCAAGGGTCGAGGTCGCCCCACTCCACCCATCGTGTAATACCTCGTTCAAGCCGTTGAGTTGCGCCGAGATCCGGGTGGGGCCGGTTGTCGCCCGCGATGCGTGGCACGGGTTGCATTGGCATCCTCCGTCCGCTGCGCGCCTTTCCACGCGGTACAGGACGCCCGCACTGAGGGTAAACCATGAACGACCTGCGCATCGGCACCCGACTCTCGCTCGCCTTCGCCTCCCTGCTCGCCATCACGCTCGGCGTCGCGTTCTCCGGTTACCGGGGGATGGAGCGGATCACCGCCGTCACCCACGAAATGCTCGCCGGTGATGCCGAGCTCTCCCGGATCGCGGACGACGCCCGGGCGAACTCGCTCGAGCTTCGCCGGTTCGAGAAGGACTTCTTCCTCAACGTCGGAAGCCCCGAGAAGCAGGCCAATTACGCGCGCCAGTGGGCCGACGCGGCGCGCAAGTTCCGGTCCGACCTCGAGGGGATCGCGAAGATCGCCACCGACGCGGAGCGCGCGGAGCTCACGGCGATCCGCACGCATCTCGACACCTACCAGAGCGCGTTCCAGCAGATCGAGGACGCCATGCGCGCGGGCTCGATCGCGACGCCGCAGGCAGGGAACGCGGCCATCATGCCGGTGAAGGATGCCGTGCGATCGCTGGAGATCGCGATGGACGAGATGTCCGAGAGGCACCACAAGGCCATGCAGGGGCAGAAGGACGTCATCGCCGCCGCCGCCGCCTCGGCCCGCAACGCGATGTTCGTGATCCTCCTCCTCGCCGTCGCGGTGGGCGTCGTCGTGAGCATCGCCATCACCCGCTCGATCACCGGCCCCGTCGGCAAGGCGGTCCAGGCGGCCGAGCGGATCGCGGGCGGGGACCTGCGCGAGACCATCGAGGCGAAGAGCACGGACGAGATCGGGAAGCTCCTCGCCGCGATGAAGGGGATGGCGGAGAAGCTCGCGCAGATCATCGGCGAGGTGCGGACCGGCGCGGACGCGCTGACGGGCGCGTCGGCGCAGGTGTCGGCGACGTCGCAGACGCTCTCGCAGGGGACGGGCGAGCAGGCGGCGAGCGTGGAGGAGACGACGTCGTCGCTCGAGGAGATGAGCGCGTCGATCACGCAGAACGCGGAGAACTCGCGGCAGACCGAGGCAGATGGCGAAGGACGGGGCGCGGAGCGCGGACGAGAGCGGCAAGGCGGTGACGGAGACGGTCGTGGCGATGAAGTCGATCGCGGAGAAGATCTCGATCATCGAGGAGATCGCGTACCAGACGAACCTGCTCGCGCTGAACGCGGCGATCGAGGCGGCGCGGGCCGGCGAGCACGGGAAGGGCTTCGCGGTCGTCGCGACGGAGGTCCGCAAGCTCGCCGAGCGCGCGCAGAAGGCGGCGAAGGAGATCGGCGCGCTCGCCGGGACGTCGCGTGAAGGTGGCGGAGCGCTCGGGGCAGCTGATCGCGGAGCTGGTGCCGGCGATCCGGAAGACGGCGGACCTCGTGCAGGAGGTGGCGGCGGCGTCGCACGGAGCAGTCGGCCGGCGTGGCGCAGGTGTCGAAGGCGATGGCGACGGTGGACCAGGTGACGCAGCGGAACGCGTCGGCGGCGGAGGAGCTGTCGTCCACCGCCGAGGAGATGTCGTCGCAGGCGGAGGCGCTCCAGCAGCTCATGGCGCTTCTTCCTCGTGGGCGAGCAGGCGCTCGCGACGGCGCGCTTCCAGGCACCGCAGCACGGGACGAACGGCAGCGCGCTGCCGCGCGCCGCGGCCGACCCCGCTCCGCCGCACGCACCGGCTGCCGCGAAGGCGGCGCTCCCGGCGAAGCGCGGCAACGGCGCGCGCGCGGACGGCGGGTTCAAGAAGTTCTAGGGGGCGGCCATGGCTGAGACGATCGAGGCGAAGGCGCCCCAGTACCTGTCGTTCACGATCGCGGGGACCGACTACGGCCTTCCGATCCTGGCGGTGAAGGAGATCCTCCAGCACGAGGAGCCGACCGCGGTCCCCGGCGTGCCACCCTCGATCCGGGGCGTCATCAACGTGCGCGGGCAGGTGGTCCCGGTGGTGGACCTCGCCGTGAAGTTCGGCAAGAGCGAGACGGTCGCGACGAAGCGGGCGTGCATCCTCGTGGTCGAGACGCAGATCGGGGGCGAGCGGCTCGTCATGGGGGTGCTGGCGGATGCGGTGAACGAGGTGCTGGATCTGCCCGCGACCGAGATCGAGCAGGCGCCCTCGTTCGGCGCGAACGTGAAGCTCGAGTATCTCACCGGCTTGGGGAAGGTGGGCAAGGAGTTCGTGCTGCTCCTCGACGTGGATCGGGTCCTCTCCGCCTCGGACGGGGAGCTGGCGGTGCAGGTCGCGGCAGCGACGGAGAGCACCGCTTCGAGCGCGCCCGCCGAAGCGGCGCCGCCGCCGGCGTGATCCGGACGACGCCGGGTCGCCGTTGCCGCACCTCCTGCGCGCAGGTGGCCGGCCCATGCCGGGTGCTCACGGCATCCGAGGTCGAGCACCTGCAAGCCGCAGCGGATTGAGGAGTGACTATGCCGAAGGCACGCCCGATGCGCGAGATGCGCAGAACTGTCCGGTCGGTCTCGTTTGGGGTCGCCCCGGCGGGATCGGAGCGATCGCGTCATCCTTGAGCGGGCCGGGGCGGCACGGCCATGGAAGGGCGAGGCTCGCGACCGGACGGTTCGCCCCCCGGGCTGACGACCCTGCGCCCGGCGGCCGGGCGTTCTCGGCGGGTGGGCGGGCAGGAAAGCCCCCTGAGCGGCCCTTAGCGGTCGTGACGCCGTGTTGACGCCCTGTTAGCCTCGCGAGCGTCGCGAGCTTGCGAGGGTTTGCGTGCCCGATGGGTCCGAGCCGGGGGCGGCGAAGACGACAGGCGACGCCAGCACCGATCGCGTAGAGGCGCTCGTTCGCGCCGAGCGCGTCCGCGCGCTCTTCGACCGGAACGCGATCGCGCAGGCGACCGTCTTCCTGAACTCCACGATCGTCGTCGCGGTCCTGTGGGGTCACGCGGCGCCGGGGCGGCTCCTCGCCTGGGCGGGCGCGCTGTGGCTCGTCGCGGCGATCCGGCTTGCCCTCGGCGCGGGCTTCCGCCGTTCCGAGCCTTCGCGCCGCGAGTCCGGCCGGTGGGCGCGGTGGTTCACGGTGGGCGCGGCCGTGAACGGCGTGGTGTGGGGCGCGGCTCCGCTCCTCGTCGGCGACGGCGTGCCGCTCGCGCACCTCATCTTTCTCGCCTTCGTGCTCGGCGGCATGGCGGCGGGCGCGGCGCTCAGCAACGCGAGCCGCCAATCCGCCTTCCTCGCCTTCACCGTCCCCGCGCTCCTGCCGATCGTCGTGCTGCTGCTCTCGGGCGGGGACCGGCTCCGGATCGCGATGGGCGTCCTGGTCGCGATCTTCGGGATGGCGGTCTCGGCGATCTCTCGGTCCGGGGGCCGGGCGCTGGCGGAGGCGGTGCGCCTCCGCTTCGCGAACGCGGAGCTGGCCCGCAGGCTCGCCGCGCTCAACTCCGAGCTCGAGGCCCGGGTGGCCGAACGGACCGCCCAGCTCGAGGCGGCCGCGGCACGGAAGCGCGACGCGGAGCGGCAGCTCGCGAGCGCGGCCCGGCTCGCCATGCTCGGGACTCTCGCGGGCGGGGTGGCCCACGAGATCAACAACCCGCTCACCTACCTCAAGTCGAACCTCAGCTACGTCCGCGAGGAGTTGGGCCGGCTCGACGCCGGTCCGGTCGAGCAGGGTGCGCTCGAGGAGGCGCTCGCCGAGGCCGGCGAGGGCGTCGAGCGGGTGCGGGCGATCGTGCGGCACCTCATGGAGCTCTCCCGGCTCGAGCCGCCCCGCGACGCGCGCCCGGTGGACCTGCACGCCGCCCTCGATCTGTGCGTGGACATCGTCCGCCGGGAGATCCAGCTCAGGGCCCGGCTCCAGCGCGAGTACGGCGAGATTCCCCAGGTGCTGGCGGATCACACCCGGCTCGTGCAGGTGTTTCTGAGCTTGCTCCACAACGCAGCGCAGGCCGTGCCCGAGGGCGATCCCTCCCACCACGAGATCCGGATCGCGACGCGCCTCGACCCGGAAGGTGCGGGGGTGGTGGTGGAGGTGTCGGACACTGGCTGCGGGATCCCGGAGGCGAGCCTGGAGCGGATCTGGGATCCCTTTTTCACGACGAAGCCGGTCGATCAGGGTCTCGGGCTCGGGCTCTCGATCTGCCGGAGCCTCGTGGGCGCGCTCGGGGGAAGGATCGCGGTGCGGAGCCGGGAGGGGGTGGGGAGCACCTTCACGGTGTGGCTCAAGACAGCGGGGTCCGGGGAGCCGCAGGGAATGACGGAAGGCGCAGACGTCTAGCCATGAACGACGGGACCGGTCGGCTCAGATGGAACTTCCGAGCGCGCCGCGCATCCCCTCCGCGGCGCGCTCCATCGCCTCCGCCGCGCGCTCGAGCCGGAACGGCCCGAGCCGCGGCAGCCCATCCAGGGCGACGGCGCGGAGCTCCGGCCGGTCGGGCAGCCGCAGCGCCGGGCTGTCGCGGCGCCGCCACGGAGAGCGCGACGTCAGGTGGTGGTAGAGCACGCGCTCGCCGTCGCCCAGGCCGGCGAGGCCGTGCCGGTCGAGGACGCCGCCGTCCGAGTAGAGCCGCGCGCCGATCCGCACCGGCTGGAAGAGGACCGGCGCGGCGCAGGAGGCGTGGAGCGCCGGCGCGAGCGGCCCGGAGCGAAGCACGGCGGTGCGGAACCCGAGCACGTCGTAGGCCGACACGGCGACGGGCGTCGGGCACTCCTCGAAGGTGCGGACCGGCAGGAGCTCCTCGAGCCGCGCCCGGAACCTCCGGCCGCGGAGCAGGCCGATGCCGGGCCAGGGATCCCAGAAGTGCTCGCGCCGGAGCGCCAGCAGCTCCTCGCGCAGCCGCGCCGCCGAGACGCCGGCGGCCCAGAGCCCTCCGACGAGCGCTCCCGCGCTCGACCCGACGATGCGCGCCGGGCGGAGCCCCTGCTCCTCGAGCACCGAGACGACGCCGGCATGGGCGAAGAATCCGAAGAACCCGGACGAGAGGCCCAGCGTGAAGGGTCGAGCGGCGAGCCACTGGCGGAGGGTCGGCACCTGTCGAGTGTCGCCTTGGCGCGCCACCGGATCAACGCAGCACTAACTTTCGCGGGCACGGGTGGGATCGGATGCGCGCGCGCGACGGGATCTTCTGGACGGCCGGAGCGGCCGCGGCGCTGGCGGCGGCCGCGTGGAGCGCGCGCCGGTCCGCACGCCGCCGGGCGGCACCCGCCGACAGCCCCCGCATCGTGATCGTGGGGGGCGGGTTCGCCGGCCTGGCTGCCGCCCGGGCGCTCGCGGGGCGGCCGGTCCGGGCGTTGGTCGTCGACCGGAGGAACCATCACCTCTTCCAGCCGCTGCTGTATCAGGTCGCGACGGCCGCCCTGTCGCCCGGCGACATCGCCGCCCCGATCCGGCACGTGCTCCGGTCGCAGCGGAACGTGGAGGTGATCCTCGGCGACGTGGCGCGGGTCGACGTGGCGGCCAGGCTGCTCCAGCTCGAGGACGGTAGCCGCGTCCCGTACGACCTCCTCATCGTCGCGACCGGCGCGACCCACTCGTACTTCGGGCACCTCGAGTGGGCGCCGCTCGCGCCCGGCCTGAAGACCCTCGAGGACGCGCTCGAGATCCGCCGCCGGATCTTCACCGCGTACGAGCGCGCCGAGCGGGAGCGCGACCCGGAGGTCGGGCGCGCCCTGCTCACCTTCGTCGTGGTGGGCGCCGGGGCGACCGGGGTCGAGCTCGCCGGCGCGCTCGCCGAGATCGCGCGCTACACGCTCGCCTCCGACTTCCGCCACATCTCGCCCGAGAGCGCGCGCATCGTGCTCCTCGAGGCCGCGCCGCGAGTGCTCCCCTCGTACCCGGAGCGGCTCTCCGCGGCGGCGCGCTCCCAGCTCGAGCGGCTCGGCGTCGAGGTCCGGACCGGAGCGCAGGTGACCGGCATCGACGGCGGCGGGGTGGACGTCGGGGGGCAGCGGATCCCGAGCCGGACGGTGCTGTGGGGCGCGGGCGTCGTCGCCTCGCCGCTCGCCCGTACGCTCGGCGTGCCGCTCGACCGGAGCGGGCGCGTCGACGTGCGGCCGGACCTGTCCGTGCCCGATCATCCGGAGGTGTTCGTGGCCGGAGACCTCGCCCGTGTCGTGCAGGACGGCGCAGCGGTCCCCGGCCTCGCGCCCGCCGCCATCCAGGAGGGCCGCCACGCGGCCCGGAACGCGCTCCGGCGCGCGCGGGGGCGGCGCACGCTGCCGTTCCGCTACCGGGATCGGGGCACGCTCGCGACCATCGGGAGGGCCGCCGCGGTGGGACGGGTGCGCGGGGTGGAGCTGGCGGGACTGCCCGCGTGGCTCGCCTGGCTCGGCGTCCACATCGCGTTCCTCATCGGCTTCCGGAACCGCGTGGCGGTCTTGCTCGAGTGGGCCTGGTCCTACGCGACGTTCAACCGGGGCGCACGCCTCATCACCGAGACCGCCGAGCAACGCCGCTTCGCGGACGAGCTGCGCGGGCCGCCGCCGCCGGACGCCCCCGGCCCCGTGACCGGCGCGGAGGCGCGTGGATGATCTGGCGGGCCGCACGGCACCTGCGCCATGTTCCACCCATGCGCACCCGCCTGCTCGCCGCCGCCGCCGCGCTCCTCGCCTGCGGCCCTTCCGCTCCCGCCGCCGCACCCGCGGCATCCGCCCGGTGCACGCTCGTGGAGCGCGGGTACGGGCCCGAGGGGTCCGTTGCGGTTCGCGCCGAGCGCATCGCGACCGGGCTCGAGGTCCCGTGGGGGATCGCCTTCCTGCCCGGCGGGGATGCGCTCGTGACCGAGCGGCCGGGGAGGGTGCGCCTCCTCCGCGGAGGGAAGCTCGAGGACGCGCCGGTGGCGACGCTCGCCGTCGCGGAGCGCGGGGAGGGTGGGCTCCTCGGGATCGCCGCCGATCCGCGCTTCTCCGAGAATCGGCGCTTCTACCTGTACGCGACCGTGGAGAAGGGCGGGCGCGCGGTGAACCGCGTCACGCGCTGGACCCTCGCGGAGGACCACCGCTCCGCCCGCGAGGATCGCGTGCTCATCGACGACGTCCCTGCCGAGCGGTTCCACGATGGCGGCCGGATCCGGTTCGGGCCGGATGGCCTCCTGTACGTCGGCACCGGCGACGCGGGCCGCCCCGCGTCGGCCCAGGACCCCGCCTCGCCGAGCGGCAAGATCCTCCGGATCGGAACCGACGGCGAGGTCCCCCAGGACAACCCGACGCCCGGCAGCCCGGTGTTCGTCTCCGGCGTCCGGAACGTGGAAGCGTTCGACTGGCTCGACGCGAAGACGCTCGTGATCGCGGACCACGGGCCGAGCGGCGAGCTGGGCCGGCAGGGCGGGGACGAGGTGTCGATCGCCCGGGCGGGCGACAACCTCGGGTGGCCCGACGCGTGGCGCTGCGACGAGCGGCAGGGCGTCACCTCCCCGGCCCTGGCGTTCGTCGAGGCGGTCCCACCGGGCGGTGCCTCGGTGGTTCGCGGTGACGCCGTCCCGGAGTGGAAGGGGAGCGTCGTCGTGGGGACGCTCCGGTCGCGCCACCTCCACCGCGTCGTCCTCGACCCCGGGGGAAGGGTCGTCGCGCACGAGGTGGTCCTTCCAGGCGATCCACCGGCGGGCCTGGGGCGCGTGCGCGAGGTGGTGCAGGCGCCGGACGGAGCGCTGTGGGTCACGACCAGCAACTGCGACGGCCGCGGCACGTGCCCGCCGGAGAAGGACGTGATCGCCCGCATCGTTCCGCTGCGCGAGCGCGCGGAGGCGGGCCGGCGTCAGACGCCGGGCTCCAGGTAGCCGCGCGGTCGCATTCAGGCCGCCTTGGGCAGCGTCACGCAGAACAACGCGCCGCCGCCGGGATTGTCCTCGACCCAGATGCTCCCGCCGTGCAGGTCCACGATCCGCTTCGCGATCGCGAGCCCGAGCCCCGACCCCTTCACGCCTTCCTTGCGGAGCCGCTCGAACCGGGTGAAGAGCTTCTGCTTGTCGGCGTCGGCGATTCCCTCGCCCCGGTCGGCGAACGAGACGCGCCAGTGGTCGTCCTCGTCTCGGACGTCGATCCGGACCGTGCCGTTCGGCCCGCCGTACTTGAGCGCGTTCGAGACGAGGTTGTCGAAGACCTCCGCGATCATCGGGTTGGCGCGGACCGGGTACTCACCGGTCGCATCGAGGGTGATGCGCGCGTTCCGCTCCTGACGGCGCAGCTCCGCGTCGGCCACCGTCGCCCTCAGCACCGATGCGAGCTCGAGCGTGCCGAAGTCGATCTGCTGCGGGGTCGAGAGCTTCGCGTACGTCGCGGCACCCTCGATCATCTCGATGAGCTTCGCGCAGCTGCGGCGCGCGCCCTCCATGATCCTGCGGGCGGCCGCCGGGTCGGCCCCGCGCCGGAGCAGGGAGTCGAGGGAGAGCTGGACCGTCGCGGCCGGACCGAGGAGGTCGTGGCGCAGGATGTCCGCGAACAGGTCCTTCAGCTCGGTGGCATCCTCGAGCCGACGCGCGTAATCGCGAAGCTCCTGCTCGGTTCGCATCCGGTCGGACAGGTCGCGGATGACCCCGATCGCGCCGAGCGGCTTTCCGCGGTGGTCGAGCACCACCGAGGTCGTCAGCCAGATCGGGAAGACGTGTCCGTCCTTGTGCTTCACCTCGAGCTCGCCCACCCAGCGGCCCTCCTTCGCGAGCGCCGGAAGGATGACGCGGGTCGCGAAGGTCGGATCCGCGTTCATCTCGTTCACGTGTTTGCCCTGGAGCTCGGCGGGCGAGAAGCCGTAGATCTCGCGTACGGCCTCGTTCGAGTACGTCACGATCCCTTGCAGGTTCGTGATCTGGATCCCGTCGGGAGAGGTCGCGAGCGCGGACGAGAGGAGGCGGAGCTGCCGCGCCGCAGCGCGGGAACGGTAGAGCAGGACGGCGAGGGCGGCGACGAGGAGGCGGAGCCAGACCTCGGCCGGCGTCGGGGAGAGGAGATGCTCGGCGAACGTGCGATCGCCGAGGAGCACGGAATCCAGGAGGGCGTCCAGCACCCAGACGCCGAGCACACCGGCGACTGCGACGAGGGCGCTCGGACGAGGGCGGATCCCTGCGAACGGGGTCGCGGATACGTCGGCCATGAACTGCGGCGCCCCCTGCGGACGGCGAGACCGTCGAGCGTAGCAGGACGGAGCATCCGCGGAAACCGCGGCCGTCTGCGACAGCGCGTCGCGTCAGCTCAGGGCGCGCACCGCGGCGTCCACGACCAGGTAGTGGCAGATCGCCGCTGCGATGACGAGCAGGTGGAAGATCTCGTGGAAGCCGAAGATCTCGGGCGCGGGATCGGGCCGGCGCGCCGCGTAGATCGCGGCGCCGAGCGTGTAGAAGAACCCTCCGACCAGGAGCAGGACGAGTGCCTGGTCACCGACTCCCGCGCGCACCGCCGGGACCGCTGGCAGGATGAACCACCCGAGCAGCACGTAGAGCGAGGCCCGGATGGGCTTCGGGGTGCCGGTGAGCCAGACCACCATCACGATGCCGGCCAGCGCGCCGGCCCAGACGGCCCCGAGCAGCCGGTAGCCGGGACCCGGGCCGATCAGGAGGCAGAACGGCGTGTACGTGCCGGCGATGAGCAGGAAGATCGCGGCGTGGTCGATCCGGCCGATGACGCGCCGGATCGAGAGCGGCCAGTACATCCGGTGGTACACGGCGCTGATCGAGAAGAGCGACACGAGCGTGACGCCGTACACGATCGCTGCGGAGGTCGCCGCTCCGCCTCTGGCCCGGAACACGAGCGCCCCCACCGCGGGCACCGACGCAAACGCCGCGATCTGGTGAAAGACCCCGCGAAGGCGTGGCTTCCTCCGGGGCCTCGGGACGCGAACCGGAACCGGCGGGCTCGTGGCGCCGCCTTCGGGCCCGCTCGGGCTGTCGCTGTCTGGGCTCGTGACGGAGGCCTCGCGCATCCGGGATCAACCTTGCCCGAGTTGCGCCACGGCGGCGTCATGGGCGCACGCCCTCGAGCGGAAACTCGATCTTCCCGGCGCGGGCGGGGTGGCGCCCTAGCGGCGACTCGTCGCGCTGCGGGCCACTCCCGAGGGGTCCTGCGCCGCGTCACCGGGCGAGGCGGACGCGACGGGCGGTGCCGCTGCGGGGGTCGCGACGGGGGCGGAGAATCGGTGTCCCCCTCGCCCCCCGGTGCGGCCGCGGCGAAGCTTCCCGAGGTGGGTCCAGAGCTTCAGCTCCTTCCGTCGGTAGATCACGCAGTCGGGGTCGCACTCGAAGAACGCGAGCACCTCCGAGGGCGTCGTCGTCTCGTCGCCCAGCGTCGCGCTCCCCGGGTACCCCGCCGCCTTGAGCGTCTTGATGACCGCTTCCGAGCAGAAGAGCGCGCTCGATGTCGGGAACGGATTCTTCCAGGGGCGCTGGCGGATGTAGCGCGCCAGGAGGGTGATGAAGATCCCGAACAGCCCGAGGACGTCGAACTTGTCGCCGAGCCACTCGCCCGCCGCCGGCAGTCCGGGCTGGACCGGATGCGACGGCTTCACGAGCGCGACGATCTTGTTGTCCTTCACGAAGCGCGTGAGCGACACGAGGCGAAAGCCGGTGGAGTGGGCCTCGATCACGAGCCGGAGGTCGAACACCGGGTCCTCGACGAGCAGGAAGGTGTGGCTCACCCGCGAGTGGGTCATGGCGCGGATCAGCGCCGAGAGCGGGTTCCACAGCCGGGGCGTGGAGAAGCCGATGAAGACCATGTGTCCTCCTGCCCCGCAGGAGAGCACGATGCGGCCTGGGTGTCACGCAGAGTACAACGCCCCCGCGCCGCGCGCCCGTGCGCGCGCGACGCGGGGGTCCGGCTCACCGGCGCTCACACCGGATAGACCAGCTCCTCCACGGGCCGCCCGCGAGACTCGGACACGTTGAACAGCGCCGTCAGGTCCACCGTGCCGGGCCGGGCTGCGGGGGCGAGCGAGACGAAGGTGCGGCCGAGCTCGTCGCGCGCGTGGGCGAGCGCGGTCCCGACCAGGCCGAGCCCCCAGGCGAGCTCCCCCGCGGGCAGCTTCGCCAGCGCCCGCCGCGAGATGGCGTCCTCGAGCATCGAGAAGGCGGCCTCCACCTCGGCCAGGTCGAACCCCGCCGCGAACCGCTCCCGCGCGATGCGCGCAGCGTGGACGAGCAGGTCGTCGAGGTCCCGGGCACGCACCGCCCGCGCGACGTGCCGGACCAGGGCCTCGATGCGGAGGCGCGTCGCCTCGGCGCCGTCCCGGCGGTAGTGCGCGAGCCGCGCGACCGTCGGCGCGGCGTCGTCCAGGATCGCGGGCTCGTCCTCGCGGAGCAGCTGCTCGATGTTCGTCATGCCAGGAAGGTAGCCAGGATCTTCGCATGAGGGAAATGCATTCTTGCTATGATGACGATAACCAACAGGAATGGAGGACCGACGTGGACGTACAGGCGCTCCGCACCTTCGTCGAGGTCGCTCGCCGCCAGGGCTTCACCCGCGCGAGCGAGGTGCTGCACGTGACGCAGCCCGCGATCAGCAAGACGGTCCGCGCGCTCGAGGAGGAGCTCGGGACGCCCTTGCTGGTCCGCGAGCGGCGGCGCGTGACGCTCACCGAGGCGGGGAGGCTCGTGCTCGAGCGCGCGCAGGGGGTCATCGACGCGCTGCGCGTGATCGAGGAGGAGGTCGGCGCCGTCGCGGCGCTCCGCCGGGGACGGCTCCGGATCGGCATGCCGCCCATCGTGGGAGTCGCCTTCTTCCCGCCGCTGCTGGCCGAGTTCCACACCGCCCACCCGGGGATCGTGCTCGAGCTGCGCGAGGAGGGCTCGCACCACATCGAGGCGCTGGTGATGAACCGCGAGCTCGACGTCGGCGCGGTCGTGCTCCCCACGGACGAGAAGGCGTTCGGGACGATGCCCTTCGTCCACGACGAGCTGCACGCGGTGCTCCACCCGACCCACCCGCTGGCGGGACGGCGCAGCCTCGTGCTGCGCGACCTCGAGGGGACGCCCTTCGTGCTGTATCGCCCCGAGTTCGCGCTCCACGGCCACATCCTCGAGGCCTGCCGGCGCGCAGGCTTCAAGCCGCACGTGGTGAGCGAGAGCTCCCACTGGGACTTCATCGTGGCGATGGTGGCGGCGAACATCGGGGCCGCGCTGCTGCCGAAGACCGTGTGCCGGCAGCTCGACCCCGAGCAGGTGCGCTCGGTCCCCATGACCGAGCCGGTCATTCCCTGGGACGTGGCGCTCATCTGGCTGCGCGACCGTCACCTGCCGCCCGCGACGCGGGCCTGGCTCGAGCTCGCGCAGCGCCGGCTCATCGCGGGCGCGCTCACCGCGCGCGGTCGGCGGACCAGCGCGAGCCGCGGCGGGGGGTGATCGGGGTCAGGCGTGTCCGGAGGCGAGCATCCGCTCGAGCTTGCCGGGGTCGGGCGGCTTCGCGACGTGGGCGTCGAAGCCGGCGTCGGCCGCGCGCCGTACGTCCTCCGGCTGCGCATACCCGGTGACCGCGACCGCAGAAGCGGGCGGCCTCTCCTTCGCCGCGCGCATCCGGTCGCGGATGGGCAAGCGCTCTAACCCTTCACCGCCCCTGCCGTGAGCCCCGCGACGATCCTGCGCTGGAAGAGGAGCACGAGCACGATCACGCTGCCAACCTGCCGCATCGGCGTGCACCGCGGGGCGGGGGCGCGCACCTCGAAGGGGCCCGCTCCGGCCCGGCGGCCGCCGGCCGGTCGCCGCAGGCGCCGCTCGAAAGCTCGAGCGTCGGACACGTCCGGGGGAGCCGTGGGCGGTATAGTCGGGATCTCGCGTGGACCCGACCTCCCCGACCGGAACCGTCCCGACCGACCAAGCCGACCGGCTCATGGCCGAAGCCGTGGAGCGGATGCATGTGCTGTTCCGCATCCCTTCGTTCCGGCACGGCCAGGAGCGGGTCATCCGCGCCATCCTCTCGGGACGCGACGTGCTCGCCGTGATGCCGACCGGGAGCGGGAAGTCGCTGAGCTACCAGCTCACGTCGCAGGTGCTGCCCGGTCCGACCGTCGTCGTGTCTCCGCTGCTGGCGCTCATCCGCGACCAGACGGAGAAGCTCCGGGCGCTCGGGATCGCGGTGGAGCGGATCGACTCCTCG
Organism: uncultured delta proteobacterium; assembly: GCA_963721145.1. Lineage (GTDB taxonomy): Bacteria > Myxococcota > Myxococcia > Myxococcales > Anaeromyxobacteraceae > Anaeromyxobacter. The sequence goes on from CAVRIC010000004.1 coordinate 72,976, forward strand.
CTCGCCGCCAAGGAGCGCGAGGCGGCGATGCGTCGGCTCGCGGAGGGTCGGACCAAGCTCGCGCTGATCACGCCCGAGAGCGCCGTCTCGGCCACGTTCCGAAACGCGATGTCCGGCACCCCGGTCTCGCTGTTCGCGGTGGACGAGGCGCACTGCGTCTCGCAGTGGGGGCACGACTTTCGTCCCGCCTACCTCGGGCTGCGCGACGTGGCGGAATCGCTCGGTCGCCCGCGGGTGCTCGCGCTCACCGCGACGGCCACGCCGCGGGTGCGGGAGGACATCCTCGCGCAGCTCGGGATGCGCGATCCCGAGCAGGTCGTGCTCTCGTTCGACCGGCCGAACCTGCACTTTCAGGTGGTCACCTGCGGCAGCGAGGAGGAGAAGCTCCGGGTCCTGTTCCGCAAGCTGCTCCGGCGGCTGCCGCGGCCCGGGATCGTCTACTGCGCGACCGTTCGCGCGGTGGAGGACCTCACCTTCCTCTCGCAGAAGCTGCGGATCCCGTCGGAGCACTACCACGGCCGCCTCGGGAAGGCCGACCGCGACGCCAAGCAGGCGGCGTTCATGAAGCCGGGCCGGCGCGTGGTGATGATCGCGACGAACGCCTTCGGGCTCGGCGTCGACAAGCCGGACATCCGCTACGTGCTCCACTTCCACGTGCCGGGCTCGCTCGAGGCCTACGTGCAGGAGGCGGGACGGGCGGGGCGCGATGGGAAGCCGTCGCGGTGCATCCTGCTCTGGTCCCCGGACGACGTCGCGATCCAGGAGTACTTCCAGGAGGGGAACTACCCCACCGGAAAGCAGGTGCGGCAGGTCGCGGGGGCGCTCCGCGCCTGGACCGACACCGACCGTGCCGTCGGCATCCGCGCGCTCGCGACGTCGAGCGCGGTCGGCGAGAAGCGGACCCGGGTGGTGCTCGACTTCCTGGACGAGAACGGCTGGGCGAGCCAGGACGAGCACGGAAAGTGGATCGCGACGGGCGTGGTGCCGGAGGACATGCTCGACCTCGCCGGGAAATGGTTCGACCTGAAGCGCATCGAGGACCGGCGACGGCTCGATGCCCTCGTCGCCTACGCGGAAAGCAAGACCTGCCGCGTCCGGCACATGCTCGACTACTTCGGCGAGCCCGGCCCCGAACGCTGCGGGCGCTGCGACAACTGCCGCGGCCTGGCGGAGGAGACGGCGGGCGCGGCCGCGTCCGAGGGCGAGGGCGAGGGCGAGGAGGCGGCGCCGGAGGGAGGCCGCCGTCGTCGCCGCCGGCGGCGCGGGCGGGGCCGTGGTCGCCCGCCGGGCGCGGGCGAGGCCGTCGTCGCACAGCGCGCTCAGGGCGCTCAGGGCGCGAACGCCGGTGCCTCGCAGCGGGGTGGAGCGCCGGTGACGGTCGCCGCGACGACCGGCCAGGAGGGTCCGGCCGGCGCGGGCGAGCCGGGGCGCAAGCGCCGCCGGAGGCGAGGCCGGCGCGGGCGCGGTCGCCCGGCGGGCGCTCCGCAGGGCCCGGGGTCGCTCCCGGGCGAGGTGGCGCAGCCTGCTGCTCCGGCGGAAGCGATCGCCGCCGGGTCCGGGGGCATCGGTCCCGGGGCCTCCCCGTCCGTCGCGGCAGCGCCGAGCGGAGAGGCGCGGCCAGGGATGGGCGCCGAGCCCGGAGCGCCTGGGCCGGGGCCGGGCTCCGGTCACCGGCGGCGGCGGCGCCGTAGACGTCGCCGTCGGGGAGGCGCCGGCTCCGAATCCGCCGCTCCGGCTCCGGTCGAGCCCCGGGAGTAGGGCCGCCTCACGCCGCTTTCCTCCGGAGGACCACCACCGACGCGACCAGGACCATGATCAGCACGGTCAGGAGCGACAGCTCCCACATGACCTGGCGGAAGAGGAGCTCGTCGGGCCTTGCCTGCGCGCCGAACTCGGCCGTGATGACGAGGATCCGGCGCACGGAGGCGATGAGGGCGAGCAGGAGGAAGGGCTCGGGGACGAGCGCGTGCTCGCGGAACGAGACCTGGAGCGTGTAGAGCAGCTCCACCACCATGAGCGCGAGCAGGATCCGATCCAGCAGCACCACGATGGCCCGCACGTCCACGCCCGAGCCGAGCGCGCGCCAGAGGTCCACGCCGCCGCGCACGAGGAGCGCCGCGGCCGTGACCGCGAGCAGGACGCCGAGCGCGACGTAGACCACGTCCTGGACGCGCGCGAACGCGGTCGAGAAGAAACCTGCGCGCCGGGTGACCGGCGCCGTTCTGGTTCACCCGTCACCTCCCGCCGCCGGGCGGCGCACGATCTCGCAGGCAGGGTTCTATCCCGAGCCGTCCCTGACGCCTGACGCCCGGGTGGGTGGCGACGGCGTCGACCCGGTATTCTGGGCCGGCTGGGGTCGCCGCTGCCCCGGGACGTATGCTCGGGGCACTCCGTGGCAGCGGTGGGCGGAGACGCTTAGGTGAGGGCCAGCGCACCATGAGAGCGAAGATCGCGATCCTCGTCGGGGTGGCGCTCGCGGCGGCGGCGTGCGGCGAGCGCGCGCAGGCGCCGGACGCGCCGGTGAAGATCACCGTCACGAAGCGGGGGTACGAGCCCTGGCGGGTTCAGGCCCGGAAGGACGTGCCGCTGACGCTCGTCGTGACGCGCACGACGGACGAGACCTGCGCGACCGAGATCGTCCTCCCCGAGTACGGGATCGACCGGAAGCTTCCGCTCGACCAGCCCGTCACGATCACGTTCACGCCCCGTCGCACGGGGGAGCTGAGGTACTCCTGCGCGATGAAGATGTTCCAGGGCGTGATCGACGTGCGCTGAACCGGCGGCACGAGCGGTCCGGGGGGCTCGTGCGCGCCGGACCCGCGCCTCAGCCGTGATCGTACCCCCGCTCCTCGTGGTTGGTGAGGTCGAGGCCGATCGTCTCCTGCTCGTCGTCGACGCGCACCCCGACCGCCAGGTCTGCGACCTTGATGAGGACCCAGCTCATCCCGCCCGACCACACCGCCGCGACGGCGCACGCGAGCAGCTGGACGCCGACCTGGCGGCCGATGGCGATCCGCTCGGTGCCGCCGAGCGCCACGGACGCGAACACGCCCGTGAGGATCGAGCCGACCGCGCCGCCGACGCCGTGGACGCCGAACGCGTCGAGCGAGTCGTCGTAGCCGAAGCGGCGCTTCAGGGAGGTGGCGCTGAAGAAGCACACCACCGCGGCGATCCCGCCGATCGCCATCGCGCCGGCGACGCCCACGTAGCCCGAGGCGGGGGTCACGGTGGCGAGCCCCGCGACCGCGCCCGTGATGATGCCGAGCACGCTGGCGCGGCCGTGGCGCGTCCACTCGAGCGCGCTCCAGACCATCGCGGCGGTCGCGGCGGAGACCTGCGTCGCCGTCATGGTCATCCCCGCGATCCCGTTCGCCGCCAGGGCGCTGCCCGCGTTGAAGCCGAACCAGCCGACCCACAGCATCCCGGCCCCCACCGTGGAGAGCGTCAGGCTGTGGGGAGGCATCGGGGTGGTCGGGTAGCCCTTGCGCTTCCCGACGTAGGAGCAGGTGACGAGCCCGGCGATGCCGGCGGTCACGTGAACGACGATCCCGCCGGCATAGTCGAGCGCGCCCATCTTCTGCAGCCACCCGCCGCCCCACATCCAGTGGGCGACCGGCACGTACACCACGAGCGACCACAGCCCCATGAAGAGGAGCATCGCCGCGAAGCCGACCCGCTCCGCGAACGCCCCGATGATGAGCGCGGGCGTGATGATCGCGAAGGTGAGCTGGAACATCGCGAACACCGTCTCCGGGATCGACCCGGTGAGCGCCTCGCGCGGCATGTTCGCGAAGAAGGCCTTGCCGAGCCCTCCGATGAAGGCGTTCACGCCGGGATCCGTCGCCGGTGCGAAGGCGAGCGAGTAGCCGACGGCGACCCAGAGCACCGTCACGAGGGACGCGATGGAGAAGCACTGCATGAGCACGGACAGGACGTTCTTCGTCCGCACGAGCCCGCCGTAGAAGAGCGCGAGGCCCGGGAGCGTCATGAACAGGACGAGCCCCGTGGAGGTGAGGATCCAGGCGGTGTTGCCGGTGTCGAGCGCGGTGGTCATGGGCGGGGCCTCGACTACAGGGCTGCGGAGCCGGTCTCGCCGGTCCGGATCCGGACGGTCTCGACGAGATCGAGGACGAAGATCTTCCCGTCGCCGACCTTGCCGCTCTTGGCCGCACGCGTGATCGCGTCGACGACGCGCTGGAGCTCCGCGTCGTCCACCGCGATCTCGAGCTTCGTCTTCGGGACGAAGTCGATCTGGTACTCCGCGCCTCGGTAGATCTCGGTGTGTCCCTTCTGGCGGCCGTAGCCTCGCACCTCGCTGATGGTCATGCCCTTCACGCCAAGGGCGGACAGCGCACCGCGGACCTCGTCGATGCGGTTCGGCTTCACGATGGCGATCACGTACTTCATGTCTTCCTCCGGCGATGGACGCGTCGGCTGCACCTGCTCCGCTCACGCTGCTGCTCGCCCGCTGGGCAAGGGCCCCGTTTGGGGCACGGCACCATATCCTGCCGGTCGCCCGGCGGGGAGGGGGGACTGGTGGCCGCTCCTGACCCGCCTCACCCCGGCGGTCGCGCCGTGCGGGCCCGGGCCGGAGCGCGGCGGAGGCCCGCCGGGACGACGAGCCGCTCCGTCACCTCGAACGCCGCCTCGACGGCGAGCGCGAGGAGCGCGGCCGGGACGGCTCCCTCGAGGATGAGAGGGACCGAGGCGAGGCGGACGCCGGTGAGGATCGGCTGGCCGTAGCCGCCGGCTCCGATGAGGGCGCCGAGAGTGGCGGTGCCGACGGTGATCACCGCCGACGTTCTCACGCCTGCGAGGATCGCGGGAGCGGCGAGCGGGAGCTCGATCAGCCGGAGCCGGGCGCCGGCAGGGATCCCGAGCGCCTCGGCGGATTCGCGCAGGTCCGGCGCGATGCCGGTGAGCCCCGCGTGCGTGTTCCGGACGATCGGCAGGAGCCCGTAGAGGAAGAGCGCCGCGATGGCCGGCCCGGCGCCGATCCCGAGGAGCGGGATCATGAAGACGAGCAGCGCGAGGGACGGGATCGTCTGCACGACGCCGACGGCGCCGAGGAGGATGCGCCCCGCCCGCGGTCGACGCGCCGCGGTGATCCCGAGCGGGATCGCCACCGCGATCGCGGCGAGCAGGGCGGCGGCCACGAGCTCGAGGTGCTCGCGGGTGCGGCGGAGGATCCGCCCCGGGACGCTCTCCACGCTGAAGCGGGTCGCGACGCCGAGCGCATCGCGGAGGAACGTCGCGGCGACCTCCTCCTCGGGGGCTCGCTCGAGCTGCACGCGCGCGTTGAGGTCCACCATCTCCGTCGCGGAGATCCGCCCCTCGAGCCGCCGCACCGCCTCGAGGGCCAGCGGCGCCCGCCGCGAGAGGTCCTCGCGGTACACGAGGACCGCCTGGTATTCCGGGAACGCGGCGAGATCGTCCTCGAGCAGGACCAGGTCGAGGCGCCGCAGCTGGGGGTCGGTCGTGTACACGTCGGTCGCGTCGATCTCCTCGGACGCGAGCGCGCGGTACGCGAGGTCGTGCTCCAGCCCGCGGACGCGCCGCTGCTCCAGCCGGTAACGGGCGCGGAGGGCAGGCCAGCCGTCGGCGCGATCCATGAACTCGCTCGTGAACCCGAGGCGCAGCTCCGGGTGACGGGCGAGATCGGAGATGCGCGCGAGCCCGAGGCGCGCCGCGACGTCGCGCCGGACGCCCACCGCGTACGTGTTCTCGAACCCGAGGGGTCGCGAGACGGCGACGCCCTGCACGGCGAGCGCTGCCCGCAGCGCGGTCTCGTTCCGCGGCGGGTCGCCGGCGAGGATCTCGCGCGCGAGCGTCCCCGTGTAGTCGGGGTACAGGTCGATCTCGCCGCGCCGGAGGGCCTCCCACAGGACCCGCGTGCCGCCCAGGGCGCGGCGGTGGACGGCGGGGGCGCCGGCGGACGTGACGAGCTGCGTCGCCAGCTCGCCGAGGACGATGGACTCCGTGAACGCCTTCGACCCCACCCGGACCGGCTCCTGCACCCGAGCCGACTGCGCAGCCATCAGCAGGGCCACCGCTGCGGGCAGGCCGATCACGGCCGGGGCTCCGCCGGGAGCACGAGCGTGCGCTGCGCGCTGACGAACCGGGTCACGAACGGCTCGGCGGGCGCGCGGGCGAGGTCGTCGAGCGCGCCCTCCTGCACGATCCGCCCGTCGCGGAGCAGCGCGAGGCGCCGCGAGAAGAAGGCGGCCTCGGCGAGATCGTGGGTGACGAACACGACGGTCTTGCCGAGGTCGTCGAACGCGCGGCGGAGATCGACCTGGAGGTCCGCCCGGGTGAGCGGGTCGAGCGCGCCGAGCGGCTCGTCGAGGAGCAGGACCTCCGGGTCGAGGAAGAGCGCCCGCATGAGGGAGACGCGCTGGGCCTGCCCGCCCGAGAGCGCTCGCGGAAACCGGGAGAGAGCGTCCGGGGAGAGCCGGGCCAGGTCGGCGAGCGCGGCGAGGCGACGCGCGATGCGCGAGGGCGTCCAGCGGAGGTAGCGGGCCACGATCGAGGCGTTGTCCGCGGCGGTCAGGTGCGGGAAGAGCGCGCCGCCCTGCACGACGTAGCCGATGCGCCGGCGGAACGCGGGGTCCTCGCCGCGCGCCGGCTCTCCCGCGAACCGGACCTCGCCCGCATCGGGCGGGAGGAGGCCCAGCAGCAGCCGGAGGAGGGTGGACTTGCCCGAGCCGCTCGGGCCGATGAGCGCGACCGTCTCGCCGCGCCGGACGGCGAGGTCGATCGGGCCGACGACGGCGCCGCCGGGGTGGCGCTTCGTCGCGCCGCGAAGCTCGATGGCCGCCGGTGACAACCCTCATCAGTGGCGAGCGTCTGCGCGGCGCTCAAGCCCGATCGGGGGCGTCCGTCGCCGGCCAGATCGCCGAGATGGCGGTTGCCGGCCGGAAGGACGAAGCCTCGAAGCTGCTCAACGGCGGCGAGTACGCGCGCGCGTCGGAAGGGCTCTCCCGGGCGCTCGATGAGTGGCGCGACGACCCTGGATAGAAGGTCGCGCGGACCCCGCAAGGGCCGCCACGCACCCCACCAGGTCTGTCCCGGCGGAGGAACGGCGCGTGTAAGCCTCCCGAGCACCCGAGTCAGGAGGACTCATGCGCATCTGGAAAGCAGCTCGTCTCGGCGCCGCGCTCGCGGCGGCGCTCACCGTCATGCTCGCGGGCGCCGCCCGCGCCGACCACCATGTCGTGAAGGTCGCGACGAAGGACAAGGTCGGAAGCCACCTCACCGATGCGAAGGGGATGTCCCTCTACACGTTCAAGAAGGACTCCCCCGGAAAGAGCGCGTGCGCCGGCGAGTGCGTCGCGAAGTGGCCGCTGTACTTCCGTGAGAAGGTGGCCGCCAGCGGGAACCTCAAGGAATCCGACTTCGGCACCCTCACGCGTGAGGACGGCCAGAAGCAGACGACGTACAAGGGCATGCCGCTCTATTACTTCGTGGCGGACAAGGCCCCGGGCGACACGAACGGCCACGAGGTGAGGGAAGTCTGGTATCTGGCGAAGCCTTGAAGTGTGAACGACCCCGCCGGCGCGCTCCCTGTGGGCGCGCGCGCCCCGCGCGAGCGCGCCGCAGGGGCCGGCGCGCGCTCCGGCGCGCGCGTGCAGCCGCGCGGCGATCAGACGTTGCGCAGCTGCTGGAACGAGAAGAGGAAGGCCAGCAACAGTCCCACGCCGACGAACGCCGGGAACGTGACGAGCGCGGTGATGAGCACCCGCACGAGCCGGCTCCGTCGCGACGGACCGACCCAGAGGATCCGGTGGATCCCCGCGCCCGCAAGGAGGAGTCCGGCGATGAAGCCCGCGGATCCGACGGCCCTCAGCAGCGGGCCCGGATCTCCGTAGAGTCCTGGACCGTTCGCTACCCCCGAGACCACGAGGCCGAGAGCCAGGAGGCAGAGGCCCATCCCCCACGGTCGCTGCGACCCGTCTTTCGTCTCCATTCGCGCAGGAGACCGCGAGCCGGGGTTCATGTCCAGCCGTTCGTCGACGGTGCGACCCGCCCACGTGACGCGATCGAGGCCCTGCCCGGTCGCCCGCCTTCACGACAGAGCGCCATTCCGGGCGAGACACCGCCGCCGTCCGGATCCGGTCTCGTTCCCGGGACGACTACGGGGTATCCTCATGGGCGGCAGGGGAAAGGCGGGCGACCGAGCAGCCGAGCGTTCGTGCGGCGTGCTCGCTCGCCCTGGATCTCCGATGACCTTCTCGTGCGACCGCTGCCACGGGCGGTTCTCCACGAGCGAAGACCCCGTCCCTGGTCGGACGTACCGCGTCCCCTGCGGCTGCGGAAACGTGATCCTGATGAGCTCGGACGAGCCGGACCCGTTCGCGACACAGCGCAAGCCGAGCAGCGACGACCCGTTCGCCCGCGCGGCGCCGCACGGGGGCGCCGCGGTCGCGCCGGCGCCCGAGGTGACCGCGACCGCGACCATCATCGGCCCGCTCGCCCGGCGCGATCCGAGCGGCCCGAGCGACGAGTTCGCCGAGGACCGCATCACCGGCGCGACGTCGTTCGACGACATCCTCGGGCGCGCCCGGAGGCAGGGCTTCCTCGCGGGCTCCGCCACGGGCGCCCTCGTCGGCGCCGTCGTCGCCGCCGCGGTCGCCGTCCTCGCGTGGAGGGGCCTCGCCCCGACGCCCAATCCGGCGGCGCCAGCTCGCGTCGAGCCGACGCGCGTGCCTGCGGCGACGCCGCAGAGCCACCCCGCTTCGAGCGCCGTCCCGACCCGGCGAACGGGCTCTGCGACGTCGGCGAACGTGGCCGTGCCGGCCCGGCGCGGCGCCGCCGCGGCTGCTCCGCGCCGCGTCTCGGCGCCTCGGCCGTCGAGCGAGGCAGGCGCTGGCACCGGGCCGGAGCCGGCGTCGAGCGAGGCAGCGCGTCGCAGCGAGCCGGAGCTGGGGCTTCCGTCCGCCGCCGTTCAGCCGCTCGACGAGCAGGAGCTGTCGGCAGCGCTGCGCGCGAGGCGCGACGCGCTCGACGCGTGCGTCTCGGCGACGCCCGGCGACGCAGATCCCCCCGTGGTCAGCGCTTCCGGCTCCTCGTCGTGATCGAGCCGAGCGGACGGGTTTCGGACGCCCGGATCGACGATCCGCTGGTCGAAGCGACCCCGCTCGGAGTGTGCCTCGTTCGCATCGCGGGAGGGATGTCGTTCAGGCCGTTCGACGGCGAGCCGGTGCGGGTGGCGCTCCCGCTGCGGCACGGCAACTCAGAGTGAGCCGCCGATCGCGCGGATGCGATCCGCGCCCAGGAGTCCGCACCTCGCGGACGAGCGCCCAGGACCCTGCGCCGGTCACCGGGGGTTCACCGGCCCGGCGGCCGGCAGCGCCATCCCGCGTCGATAGAGCTCGATCGTGTTCCGCGCCGCGCCGGCGAGCGCCTCGTTGCCTGTCGCGACCGCGATCTCGAGCACCTTTCGCTCGGAGCCCTCGGCTTCCGCGAACCGACCCGCGGACGCGAAGGCGGCCGCGACCACCTCCAGCGTCATCGGGTCCTTGCCGTCCGTCAGCGCCAGGGCGCGTCCGGCGAGGCGCACCGCCTCGCCGGGATCGCGAACCCGCGGCTCGGGATGCGTCGCCAGGATCAGCGCCACGCGATCGAGGGCGGCGGGCCAGTCCGGCGCGAGCCGCAGCGCCTCGCGGAACTCGAGCAGCGCTTCGTCGACGCGGGTCGTCATCGCGAGCGAGATCCCGAGCTGCTCGTGCAGCTCCGCGGTGGCGGGCGCGATGCGGATCGCCTCGCGAAGGTGCGGAATCGCTGCTGCGGGTTCGCTCTCGGAGAGCAGCTCGCCGATCATGCGGTGCGCCGCGCCCGACAGCGGATTGATCTCGAGCGCGCGGAGGAACTGCGCCTTCGCCGCGTCGCGCTGGCCGCGGATCGCTGCGAGCCGGCCCAGGTTCACGTGGGCTTCCGCGAACTCCGGCCACGCGAGCGCCGCCGCGGTGTACAGCTCGGCGGCCGCCGCCGTTCGGCCGCGCACGTCGTTCGAGCGGCCCAGCTCGAACAGCGCCTCGGCGGCGGTCTGATGCACCATCCCGGCGCTCGGGGGCGCCTGCGAGAGGGCCTCCTCGAGGAGCGGTGCGCCGCGGCCGTCCTCGCGGGCGAGCAGGACGAGGCCGTCGAGCAGGAGCCCCACCGCACGCGCCGTCGCGGCGACCTTCTCGTCGGCGCCCGCGACGCGGGCGTCCCGCAGGCCGTGCCGCCGCAGCCCGGCGAGCTCGCCGAGATTCGTCGCGACGCGGTCCTCCTCGCGCGGCGCGTCGCGGAGCGCGTAGAACTCCAGGACCGGGTGCTCGAGCGAGTTCAGTGGACCGTCGCCGACCCAGCGCGCCAGCGCGCCGCCGTCGGCCAAGAGCAACGCGGCGAGCTCCGCGGCGTCGCGCCACCCGTGCCTCCTCAAGCCCGCCGTGGCCGGCTCGTCGAGCACGCGCTGCATGTGGCCGAGGTCGAGCAGCAATGGCTTCTTCAGCCCGACGAGGAAGCACGACCTCGGCCCGAGCCAGAGATACGAGTGCGGGAACACGCTCGTGAACGTCCGGACGATCGTCTTCAGGTCGTCAGGGGTCACGTCGAGCGGGACCCATTGCGTCATCACCCCGTCGCCGGCAAGGTGATCGCGCGCGCTGCGGTAGTAGTCCTCCGAGTAGAAGACGGCGTTGCCGGCGTGCCCGGCACGCGACTTGCCGTCCGAGATGATGGCGTCGTAGGAAGCGCGGCTCCGGCGGAGGAACGTCACCCCGTCGTCGTTGACGATTCGGGCACGCGGGTCATCGAGGATGCCGCCGTTGTGCTGCGCGAACAGCCGCGCACCCTCGATGACCGAGGGCGAGAGCTCGACGCACTCGACGTGCTCGACGCCCGGGTGCTTCGCCACCTCGCCGACGAGGATTCCCGTTCCGAGGCCGATCGAGAGCACGTTGTGCAGCGGGCGCGGCTCGAGCAGGAAGGGGAGGTGGGCCAGGAACTGCTGCTTCTTGTCCACCCCGCTGCTGCTCTGGCCAATCGTGACGCCGTCCACCTTCATCACCAGCTGGCGGCCGTCGTCCGCCCGCTGGAAGACGCTGACGGTCGAGACGAGTCCCTCTCGATAGAACCGCACCGGGTCCAGCCTGCCGCCGCCCGTTTCGGGCAGCGGTCCAGGGCGCCACACGGCGAAGAGCAGGGCGCACGTCCACAGACCGCCCAGGACCGGGAGCGAGCGGAGGAGCGCGCGGGGATGGTTCCACTCCTCGCGCCCGGGGAGCAGAGCGCACGCCCCGGCAGCGAGGTTGGCCACGACGAGGAGGGCGACGGCTCGCTGCATTCCGAGCGCCGGCAGGAGCAGGAACCCGCCCGCGAGGGCGCCGAGGATGTTGCCGAGCGTGTTCGCGCCGTACACCTGTCCCAGGCGGCCGCCGAGCGTCGCCATGTCGCGCGTCCAGATCCGGGCAGCGAGCGGGAAGGTCGTTCCGATCAGCGTCGTCGGGACGATCATGACCAGGAAGCACAGCGCGAACTGCGCGGCGGTGACGCCGAGCCAGCGGGACTCGAGCGCGCTCACCCACCCGAGCCCGTCCGCGATGACGATCCGGACGAGCGGGAGGGTCGCGAGGGTGGACGCGGCGATCGCGGCCTGGAGCCATCCGAACGCTCGCCGTGGATTTGCGATTCGGTCCACGACGGGCCGCGCCACGTAGCTGCCGAGCGCGATCCCCACGAGGAACGACGCCAGCATCGTGACGAAGGCGTACGTCGACGTGCCCACGACGAGCACGAGCATCCGCGTCCAGATGACCTCCAGCGAGAGGGACGCGAACCCGGACAGCGCCATCGCCACCAGGAGCCAGCGATCCCCTCGCACCCGGTCCGGTCCTCGGCCCTCCTCGGGGTGCGTCCGGTCATCGGCCGGCAGGTGCGTCGTCCGCGAGAGCAGCAGCGCCGCCGCGCCGACGAGCACGTTCACCGCGACCGCGAGCCAGAGCGTCGGGTGCAGCCCGACGGCGCGGATCAGCGCGAACCCCGCGGCGACGCTGCCCGCGACCGCCCCGGCGGTGTTCAGCGCATACAGCAGTCCGAGCTCTCGCCCGACCTTTCCGACGCGGTCGACGAATGCCCTCGTCATGGCGGGGAGCGTCGCGCCCATGAGGAAGGTCGGCGGGAGCACGATCACGGACGCGAGGAGCACACGGAACCCGAGCAGCGCGACGGAGTCCGGCGCGAGGCGCGACGCGGCCCAGGCGTGCACGGGATCGAGCGCGCGCACGAGCCACGCGCCGGCGAGCGCGGTCGCGCCGATCCCGATCTCCAGGAAGCCGTAGAGGCGCAGCGGCGGGTCGTAGCGATCCGCGACCCGCCCGAGGAGCCAGCTCCCGAGCGCCAGCCCACCCAGGTACGTCGCGAGCACGGCAGTGACCGCGTGCGCGCTGATCCCGAACACCTCGTTCAGCAAGCGCGACCAGACGACCTGGTACACGAGGCCGGCCGCACCGGAGAGGAAGAACGCCGCGGAGGCGGCGAGCTGGCGACGACCGAGCACGGCGCGCGAACGGTACAGGGCGCGGGGATGGTGCGTCAATGGGCCACACCCCCAAGCGTGCACGGTCACCCCCGCAGGTGGTGTCGTTCCAGGGCTCTCGTGCCCGGGAACGCGAGGTCCGAGCCATCGAGAAAGGCTTGATGGGGGAGGCGCTCGAAGGACGGCGCCCGAACCTTCGGTCGTTCGCATCGTAGCGCGCAGACTCGGCGACCGCGCCGAGCGAGGCGCGAAGCAAGCAAGGCGAGGCCCAACTGCGAGTGCTCCCGGCGAAACGCCGCGTCCGCAACCGCTCGTCCCGCATCGAGCCGTGTAGGCGTTGCTGCGACGTGGAATCGCCCCGTACCATGATCATGGTGCAACTGCTCGCTCGGGTCCTGCTCCCGCTGTTCGTCGTTCTCGCGCTGCTGGCCTGGGGCGCCACCTCCTTGCTGAACGCCACCGCGCGTTCCTGGTTCGAACGGGACGCGACCACCCGGTCACGGCTCGCGGTGAGCAGCGCCCACGACACGCTGGTCGAGCAGCTCGAGACGGGAGACCGGCTGCGGCTCTCGTCCGTGCTCGAGGAGATCGGGCGGGGCGATCACATCATCGGGGCCGCCGCGTGCAGCACGTCCGGCGCGACGCTGGCGTTCACCCCCGCGTTCCCGGCGGTGTTCGGCTGCGAGCCCGGCGGCGGCACCGAGGCGAGCACGATCGAATCGGCCGAATCGCGGGACTTCGACTTCTCCGCGATGCTGGACGGTCGCCCGGTGCGGGTGAGCGTCGTCTCCGTGCGCGGCGTCGAGGGCGAGCTGGGCAGGATGGTGCTCGTTCACGACATGAGCTACGCCGCTCTCCGCGAGAGCGCGATGGAGCGCATGACGGTGGCGGTCTTCGCCGTCGTCGCGGTCCTCGCGGCGCTGCTCACGGTCCTCGCGCAGCGCATCTCCTGGCGCTCCTGGACGCGCGAGCTCCGGCGCCTGCTCCTCCTCGGCCGCGGCCCGTTCGCGTCGCGTCCCTCCCCGCGCTTCCAGCCGTTGCTGGCGGACGTGCGCCGGATGGCCGCGGAGATCGCCAGCGAGGAATCGCGCGCGAGCGGCGGCCCCTGGTCCGCGGAGCGCCTGCAGCGGACGCTGGAGCGATCGCTCCACGGCGAGGGCGTGGTGGTCGTCTCGAACCGGGAGCCGTACCTGCACGAGCGCGCGTCGGGCGGCGGCGTGAAGGTGGTCCGGCCCGCGAGCGGTCTCGTGACGGCCCTCGAGCCGGTGATGCGGGCGTGCTCCGGGACCTGGATCGCGCATGGCAGCGGGAGCGCCGACCGCGCGACGGTCGACCGCCGCGATCGCGTGAGCGTGCCGCCCGGGGAGGAGGCCTACGCGCTCCGGCGGGTCTGGCTCTCTCCGGAGGAGGAGCGCGGCTACTACTACGGGTTCTCGAACGAGGGGCTCTGGCCGCTGTGCCACACCGCCCACACGCGCCCCATCTTCCGCGCGAGCGACTGGCGCGACTACCAGCTCGTCAACGAGCGCTTCGCGGACGCGGTCTCCGAAGAGGTGAGCGGGCCCGATCCCATCGTCCTCGTGCAGGACTACCACTTCGCGCTCGCCCCCGGCCTCATCCGGCGGCGCCTGCCCCGCGCGACCGTGATCGCCTTCTGGCACATCCCCTGGCCGAGCGCGGAGCGGTTCGCGACCTGCCCGTGGGCGAAGGACCTCCTCACCGGCCTTCTCGGCAGCAGCGTGCTCGGGTTCCACACGCAGGCGCACTGCAACAACTTCATCGAGTCGGTGGAGCGCTTCCTCGAGGCGCGCATCGACCGCGAGCGGCACGCGGTGATCCTGGGCGGCCGGGAGACGCTGGTGCGCAGCTACCCCATCTCGATCGACTGGCCGAACCGCGCGGCGTCCACGGTCGCGCCGGCGGCGGAGTGCCGCCGCAGCGTGGTCGCGGAGCTGGGGCTCGAGCCGGACGCGCTCATCGGCGTGGGCGTGGATCGCCTCGACTACACGAAGGGGATCGAGGAGCGCCTCCAGGCCGTGGAGCGGCTGCTGGAGCGCTTCCCGCACCTGCGCGGACGGTTCACCTTCGTCCAGCTCGCCGCGCCGAGCCGCACGCTGCTCGCGCAGTACCGCGAGCTCCACCACAGCGTCGAGCGTCTCGCCGCGCGCGTCAACGAGCGGTTCGCTTCGGGCACCTACCAGCCCGTGATCCTGCTGCGCGCCAACCACGATCCGAGCGCGGTGTTCCGGTTCCTGCGGGCCGCCGACGTCTGCTACGTGAGCAGCCTGCACGACGGCATGAACCTGGTCGCGAAGGAGTTCGTCGCCGCGCGCGACGACGAGCGCGGCGTCCTGGTCCTCAGCCGCTTCACCGGAGCGGCTCGAGAGCTCACGGAGGCGCTGATCGTGAATCCGTACGACCTGGAGGAGGCGAGCGCGGCGCTCGCGACGGCCGTCGCGATGCCGGAGCAAGAGCAGGCGGACCGCTTGCGCGCCATGCGCGGGTTCGTCGCCGAGTTCAACGTGTACCGGTGGGCGGGACGGATGCTCACGGACGCCGCGCGGGTGAGACAGCATGGCCGGCTCGCGGACCGGCTGTCGATGGGGATCCGGATCACGGGCCAGGAACGTGGCGGCGACGAGGTGCACGGATGAGGGCCATCTTGTCGGCGGACGCGCGCGATGCGCTCGACGGCCTCGCGGCGGGGCATGCGCTGCTCGCGTTCGACTTCGACGGAACGCTCGCGCCGATCGTCGCCCATCGCGACGCGGCCGAGATGCCGGCCGAGACGAGACGCCTGCTCCGCGCGCTCTCGCTGCTGTACCCGTGCGTCGTCGTCTCCGGGCGCGCGCGCGCCGACGTCGCAGGGCGCGTGGCGGGCATCCCGCTCTTCGCGGTGGTCGGCAACCACGGCGCAGAGGCGGGACATGGTCCGCTCGACCGGAGGCGCCGCGCGCGGGTCCTCGGCTGGGTCAGGGTCCTGAGGCGCGAGCTCGGACTCGTGCCCGGCATCGACGTCGAGGACAAGTGGTTCACGATCGCCGTGCACTACCGACACGTCCGTTCGCGCGGCGCGGCGCGCGCCCTCGTCATCCGCGCCGCGTCCGTGCTCGACGGCGCGCGGGTCTTCGGCGGGCACGCGGTCGTGAACGTCGCTCCGTGCGAGGCTCCGGACAAGGGCTCCGCCATCGAGGAGCTGCTCCAGCGCGCCGGCCCACGCCCCGTGCTCTACGTGGGCGACGACCGAACCGACGAGGACGTGTTCCGGTCTCCGCGCGTGGACGTGGGAGTGCGTGTCGGACGCACCGCGCGCTCGGCGGCGGGGTGGTACGTGGGCCGGCAGACGGGGGTCGACGAGCTGCTGCGAGCGCTCATCGCGGCGCGCACCCGCCACGACGGCCTGGGGGATCGCGCCGAGGGGCTGGTGCGCGCGGTCGGTGGGTGAGGGTTCCCGGGAGCGAGGGACGGTCGAAGCCCGGGGGCAACCAGGCGATCTCGGGCAGGCTCGAGCGCGGATCGAAGCGCACGTCGCGCGAGCCGTTCACGTGCTCGAGCGGCAGCACCCTGCCGATTCCAGGCGGCGGAGCGGTGCCGCCCGAATGGCACGAGGCGCATTGCAGGTGAGCGTACGTGGAAGTCGCGAGGCGATAGGGGTCGCCGCCGGGGAGCTGATACGCGCCGGACGTGTCGAGGTAGTAGAAGCCGGACGGGCCCGTGTTCGAGGGATCGGTCGTGTCGTAGTGGCACGACTGGCAGGTGATGGGCGCCGAGTCGTCACCTGCGCCCCAGGTGCCGCCGTGCGTTCGGAGGGGTGCGTCATCGGGCCGCGGCGCCGGCGCGCGGACGCTCCTGGAACGTCGGACGCCACACGCTCGTGGGCGTCGCCCCGGTCCGGGGGCCCGAGCGCTCTCGCGGGAGGCGGACCGTGAACGTGACCGCCCGCGCCGGCGCGGACTCGACGTCCACGGTTCCGCCGTGCGCCTCGACGATGGTCCGCACGATGAACAGCCCGAGCCCGAGCCCCGCCGGTGCAGGTCCGGCGCTGGCGGACTTCTGGAAAGGGTCGAACAGCGAGCGCACCGCCTCGGGCGGGATGGGCAGTCCGTCGTTCTGGACGTCGATCCGGACCCGGTCCCCCTCGCCGGCGGCACGGATGCTGACCGCCGTGCCCGGAGGCGCGTGCCGCACCGCGTTCGTCACGAGGTTGCCGATGGCCTGCTCGAGCCGGTCGGGATCCCACTCACCCGAGAGGTCCCCTTCGCGGTGGAGCTCGACCGAGGCGCCGCGCTCGCAGAGCGCGGCTTCCTCGGCGACGCGGGCGCAGACCTCGCCCATGTCGGTGGCGCGGATCGCGAGGGGGATCCCGCTCCTCGCGCGCGTCCGGGTGTAGTCGAGCAGGTCGCGGATGATCCGCTCCATGCGGCGGGAGCTCGAGTGGATGAGCGCGGCGACGCGCGCCTGGTCCAGCGCGAGGTCGGTTCGCGACAGCAGCGCCGCGCCTCCCTGGATGGCCGAGAGCGGCGTGCGGAGATCGTGGCTCACGATGCCGAGGATTCGCTCCTGGAGCTCGAGCATGCGGAGCCGCTCCTGCGCCTCCGTCTCCCGGCGGCGCATCTCCGAGCGCGCGGCGAGCCCCGCGGCGATCACGAGCGCGAGGAGGAGCACGTTCGCGGCGAGGAAGATGGCGTCCGCCAGGGCGACACGTCCGAACCACGCGCGCCGGTGCGCGCCGAGCTCCGCGCGCTCGATCGCCTCCATCTCCGCGCGGACGGCCTCGATGGTCTCGGTCAGCCACGCTCCGTCACCGGACCGGAGCTCGCGCTGCGCCTCCGCGAGTCCGTCCGCGTCCCGCACCTCGACCCCGCGGCGCAGCTCCGCGAGCTTCGCCTCGATGAGGGTCGCGAGCGCCTCGCTCGGGAGGCCGCTGGAGGACGCCCCCGCGACCCCCGCCTTCACGCCGTCGAGCTCGGCACGGATGTCGGCCACCGCCCGGCGGTAGGACTCGAGGAACCGCTCCTCGCGGGTGAGCAAATATCCGCGCTGCGCGCTCTCTGCGCGGGAGAGCGCATCCTCCAGCCGCTGGAGGGAGAGGACGCTCTCCGACCGCTCCGTGACGTGGACCGCCTTCCGGTCCCGGTCGGCGACGACGAGGAAATACGCGGTGACCGCGATCAGGATGGCCCCGACCGCGGCCGCGAAGCCGGTGAGCGTTCGTGCAGGCACGTCTGGGTAACGCGCGAGCGACCGAACGCTTCCCGCCATTCGCTGCAGCGAGCCGAAACCCAGGTGGCGACGCGTGGATCGGAGCGACCGACATGTCGGTGGGCGGGCCGCAGAGGTGAAGCCCGACGCGGCTTCGCAACCTGGAGCGCCACCGCCCGGGCCAGGAGCGCCCGCCTCAGCGCCGATCTCGCGCGCGCTCGGCTCCCGACCGCCCGTCGCGTCTCCCTCGCAGGCGCGGGGACGCGCATCTCACGGTCGCTCGTCAGGAACCCTGCGGCGCAGCGGGTGCGGGCACCTGCGCTGCGGCAGGCGCGGACCGCTCGAGCCATCCGCCCCCGAGCGCGCGGTAGAGGTCGATGAGGTTCGTGAGCCGTGCGAGCCGCGACTGGATCAGGATCTGCTGGGCGGCGAAGAGATCGCGCTGCGCCGTGAGCACGCCGAGGTAGCTGTCCACGCCCTTGCGGTAACGCAGGTCCGAGAGGTCGTACCGGCGCTGCTCGGCGTCGACCCGCGCCCGCTGGGCCTCGAGCTGCTCCTCGAGGGCGGTCCGGGCGACGAGCGCGTCGGCGACCTCGCGGAACGCGACCTGGATCGCGCGCTCGTACCGTGCGACCTGGATCGACCGCCGCACCTCCGCGGCGTCGAGGCTCGCGCGGAGCGCGCCGCCCTGGAAGATCGGGAGACGGATCGTGGGCGTGAAGCTCCAGGCGCCAGAGCCGCCGCCGAACAGGCCCGACAGCTCCGCGCTGGAGGTGCCGCCGAACGCCGTGAGGGAGATGGACGGGAAGAACGCCGCGCGGGCCGCGCCGATGACGGCGCTCGCGGAGATGAGGCCGTGCTCGGCAGCGAGGATGTCGGGGCGCCGGAGGAGGACGTTCGAGGGCACGCCCGCGGGGAGGTCGGCGAGGAGCGCCTGCGCGTCGAGCGCCGTCGGCGGCGGCAGGTCCTCGGGCAGCGGCTGGCCGACGAGGACGACGAGCGCGTGCTGCGACCGCGCGCGCTGCTCGAGCGCGGTCGACAGGTTGAAGCGCGCCGTCTGGACCTGCGCTTCGGCCGTCCGCACGTCGAGCTCGGACGTCCGGCCCGCCTCGAAGGTCCGCTTCGCGAGCGTGAACGAGGACTCGACGGTCTCCAGTGTGCGCCGCGCCAGCGTGACCTGGTCCTCGAGCGCGCGGCCCGCGAGGTACTGCGACGCGACCTGCGCGACGAGGGCGATGTGCGCGCTCCGCCGGGCCTCCTCGGTCGCGAAGTACTGCTGGAG
The DNA here is from genome assembly GCA_963721145.1 of uncultured delta proteobacterium. GTDB lineage: Bacteria > Myxococcota > Myxococcia > Myxococcales > Anaeromyxobacteraceae > Anaeromyxobacter. The sequence continues at coordinate 91,977 of CAVRIC010000004.1, forward strand.
CGCCGCCTCGGAGAGGCTGCGCACGCGCCCGAAGAGGTCGAGCTCGAACGCGGTCGCGCCGAGCCCCACCGAATAGCTCGTGCCCGTCACCGCCCGCCCCGTCGAGCTGAGGTCAGCGGGGACGTGCTGCCGCGTCCCGCTCGCCGAGGCGGAGACGGCCGGGAGCCGATCGGCGCGCTGGATCCGGTACTGCGCCTGGGTGAGCTCGACGTTGAGCGCCGCGACCCGGAGGTCGCGGTTGTTCCGGAGCGCCAGCCCGACGAGCGCCTTCAGCCGCTCGTCGCCGAACAGGTCGCGCCAGCCGAGCTCGGGCACGAGCGACGCGTCCAGCGCGGGGGTCGCAGCGGCGGCGCCGCCGGTCACCTGGGCGGGGACCGGCGCGGTCGGGCGCTGATGGCGCGGCGCGAGCGAGCAGCTCGCGAGCGCGACCGCGAGGGTCGCAGCCGGGGCGCGGAGCCTACGCATGTGCTGCCTCCCGCGCCGCGACCCGGGCCTTCTCCTTCTCCTCCGCCTCCTCGGCGCGCGCGTCGGCGTCGGCCTGGGTCGTCGGGCTCGCGCCGGGCCGCCGGCGGGGCTGCGAGCGGCGCGCGATGAGCACGAAGAAGAGGGGCACGAAGAGGATGGCGAGGACGGTGGCCGAGAGCATGCCGCCGATCACGGCGGTGCCGATGGCGATCTGCCCGCCGGCGCCGGCGCCGCGCGCGATGGCGAGCGGCAGCACGCCGAGGATGAAGGCGAGCGAGGTCATGAGGATGGGCCGGAGCCGCATGCGGGCCGCCTCGAGCGCCGCCTCCACCACGCCCTTCCCGCGCTCGTGCAGCTCCTTCGCGAACTCCACGATGAGGATGGCGTTCTTGGCGGAGAGCCCCACGGTGGTGAGGAGGCCCACCTGGAAGAAGACGTCGTTCGCGAGGCCGCGCCGAGCAGCGTCGCCAGCACCGCGCCGAGGACGCCGAGCGGCACGACCAGCATGACCGAGACCGGGATCGACCAGCTCTCGTAGAGCGCGGCCAGGCAGAGGAACACGACGAGCAGCGAGATGGCGTAGAGCAGCCGGCGCGTTGGCGCCGGAGACCCGCTCCTCGTAGGAGAGGCCGGACCACTCGAAGCCGATGCCGGGCGGGAGCTGGTTCACGATCCCCTCCATGCGCGGCCATGGCCTCGCCCGAGCTGTGGCCCGGCGCGGGCTCGCCCTGGATGGCCATCGGCCGAGATGCCGTTGAAGCGCTCCAGCTTGGGCGGGCCGAAGGTCCAGCGGCTGGTCGCGATGGCGGAGAAGCGGCACCATCTCGCCCGGCCGGTTGCGCACGTACCAGCGGTCGAGGTCCTCCGGGTTCATCCGGAACGGCGCGTCGGCCTGCATGTAGACGCGCTTGGTGCGCCCCTTGTCCATGAAGTCGTTCACGTAGGCGACGCCCCAGGTCGAGGCGAGCGTCTGGTTCACGTCGGCGAGCGAGACGCCGAGCGCCGACCGCCTTCTGCTGGTCCACGTCGACGTTGAACTGCGGCGTGTCCTCCAGGCCGGAGGGGCGGACCTTGGCGAGGCGCGGGTCCTTGCGGGCCAGGTCGAGGAGCTGGTTGCGCGCGGCCATGAGCGCGTCGTGGCCGAGGTCGCCGCGGTCCTGCAGCTGCAGCTCGAAGCCGTTGGCGTTGCCGAGCTCGGTGACCGCCGGCGGCGTGAAGACGAAGACGTTCGCCTCCTTGATCGACGGCGAAGGCCTTCTGGACGCGCGCGGCCACCGTGTCGGCGCGGAGCCGCGCTCCGCGGCCGCTCGTCCCAGGGCTTGAGGCGGACGAAGGCCACGCCGGCGTTCTGGCCGCGCGAGCCGAAGTTGAAGCCGGCGATCGACATCACCGACTCGATGGCCTCCTTCTCCTCGGTGAGGAGGTGGTTCGGAGACCCGCTCGAGCGTCTTCTTCGTCATCTCCATCGTGCTCCCCGGCGGGAGGACGATCTGGGCGTACATGAGCCCCTGGTCCTCCTGCGGGAGGAACCCGGTGGGCAGCCGGCGCGAACAGCACCGCCGAGCACGGCGACCAGCACCGCGTAGCCGATCATCCCGCGCACGCGCCGGCGCAGGAGGAACTCCACGACCCGCTGGTAGCGGCCCGCGCCCGCGGTCGTAGATGCGGTTGAACCAGCCGAAGAAGCCCTTCTTGGCGAGGCCGTGCCCCTTCTCGACGCGGCTTCAGGATGGTGGCGCAGAGCGCCGGGCGTGAGCGAGAGCGCCACCAGCACCGAGAGCGCCATCGAGGACACGATGGTGATGGAGAACTGGCGGTAGATGACGCCCACCGAGCCGCCGAAGAAGGCCATGGGCACGAAGACCGCCGCGAGCACGAGCGCGATGCCGACGAGGGCGCCGGTGATCTGGCGTCATCGACTTGCGGGTCGCCGACTGGGGCGGCAGCCCCTCCTCGCTCATGACGCGCTCGACGTTCTCGACGACGACGATGGCGTCGTCGACGAGGAGGCCGATGGCGAGCACCAGGCCGAACATGGTGAGGGTGTTGATGCCGAAGCCGAACGCGGCCAGGACGCCGAAGGTGCCGAGGAGCACGACCGGCACGGCGATGGTGGGGATGAGCGTGGCCCGGAAGTTCTGCAGGAACAGGAACATCACCAGGAACACGAGCACGATCGCCTCGAGGAGCGTCTTCACGACCTCCTCGATGGAGAGGCGCACGAACGGGCGTCGTGTCGACCGGGTAGACCGACCTTGAGCCCGGGCGGGAAGAACTTCGCGAGCTCGTCCACCCGGGCGCGCACCGCGTCCGCGGTCTGGAGCGCGTTCGCGCCCGCGGCGAGCCGCACGCCGATGCCGGACGAGGGGCGCCCGTTGATGAAGGTCTCGATCTCGGAGGTCTCGCCGGCCAGCTCGACGCGCGCCACGTCGCCGAGCCGTACCTGCGAGCCGTCGGGGTTCACCCGGAGCAGGATGGCGCGGAACTGCTCGGGGGTCTGGAGCCGGGTCTGGGCGGTGATGGTCGCGGTGAGCCGCTGCCCCTCGACGGCCGGGAGCCCGCCGAGCTGGCCCGCCGAGATCTGGGCGTTCTGCGCCTGCAGCGCGCCGCGAGACGTCGAGCGGCGTGAGCCGGTACTTGGCGAGCCGGTCGGGGTCGAGCCAGATCCGCATCGCGTACTGCGAGCCGAAGGTGTTCACCTCGCCCACGCCGGAGACGCGGCTGATCTGGTCCTGCAGCGTGGAGTAGGCGTAGTCGGAGATGTCGTTGCGGGTCATCGACCCGTCCTCGGAGACGAGGCCGATGATGAGCATGAAGTTGGAGACCGACTTGGCCACCCGGACGCCCTGGCGCTGCACCTCCTGCGGGAGCTGCGGCATGGCGAGCTGCGAGCTTGTTCTGGACCTGCACCTGGGCGATGTCGGGGTTCGGTGCCGGCGTCGAAGGTGAGGGTCACCTGCGCGTTGCCGGCCGAGTCGGACGACGACGCCATGTAGCGCAGGTTGTCGAGGCCGTTCATCCGCTGCTCGATCACCTGCGTGACGGTGTCCTCGAGCGTCTTCGCGGAGGCGCCCGGGTAGGTGGCGTAGACGCTGATGGTGGGCGGCGCGATGGCCGGGTACTGCGAGACGGGCAGCCGGAAGATGGAGAGCGCGCCGCCGAGCATCACCAGGATGCCGATGACCCACGCGAAGATCGGTCGCTCGATGAAGAACTGGGCCACGGGATGCTCCTGGGCGTCCGGGGTTCGGGTCGAGTGCGCGTCGGATCAGCGGGCCGCCTGCTTCGCGGCGCCGCGGGCACCGGGTTGACCTCGGCGCCGGGCCGGACCTTCTGCAGCCCCTCGACGATGACCTGGTCGCCGGCCTTCACGCCGTCGGTGACGAGCCAGGCGTCGCCGACGGCCCGGTCCGTGACGAGCTGCCGGCGCTCCACCTTCTGCTCGGCGTTCACCACGAGCGCGATGGGCAGGCCCTTCTGGTCGCGCGTGACGCCCACCTGCGGGCACGAGGAGCGCCTGCGGGTTCACGCCCTCGTCGAGCCGCGCGCGGACGAACATGCCCGGGCAGCAGCTCGCCCTTCGGGTTCGGGAAGAGCGCGCGCAGCGCGATGGACCCGGTGCCCGGGTCCACGGTGACGTCGGTGAACTGGAGCGTGCCGGCGTGGCGCGTACTCGCGGCCGTCGTCGGTGACGAGCCGCACCTTCGCGCCTGCCCCCGGCCGGCGCCCTGGAGCTTGCCGCTCTCGAGGTCGCGCCGCAGCTTCAGCACCTCGGCGGTGGACTGCGTGAGGTCCACGTAGACGGGATCGAGCTGCTGCACCGTGGCGAGCAGGGTGGCCTGGGCCGCCTGCACGTAGGCGCCCTCGGTCACCGCCGAGCGGCCGATGCGGCCCGACACCGGCGCCGTCACGGTGGTGTAGCCGAGGTTGATCCGGGCGGTCTGCTCGGCCGCACGCGCCGGCCGCGACGTCGGCCTCCGCCGTCTTCAGCGCCGCCATGGCGTTGTCGTACTCCTGCCGGCTCACGGCGTTGTCCTTCACGAGGTCGGCGTAGCGCTCCGCCTGCAGTCGCGCGTTCGCCAGCGTTCGCCTCGGCGCGGGCCAGGGTCGCCCTCGCGCCGTCGAGGGCGGCCTGGTAGGGCGCGGGATCGATGAGGAAGAGCCTCTGCCCCTCCTTCACGTCGCTGCCCTCGGTGAAGAGCCGCTTCAGCACGATCCCGTTCACGCGCGCGCGGACCTCGGCGACGCGGAACGGGGAGGTGCGGCCGGGCAGCTCCTGGGTCAGCGTCACGGACGTCGGCTCGATCGTGACCACGCCGACCTCGACCGGACCTGCCGGCGCGGCGCGCTTCGCGTCCGACCGGCTGCAGGCCATGAGCAGGGTCGCGGCGAGCAGGACTCCGGACACGAGTGGCCTGCGGCGGAGACGGCCGGGGCGCGCGGCTGGGGTGGTCGGGCTCGAGTCGGTGGGCATTCGCGTCTTCCGTGTCGGAGGTGTGCGTCGCTGGGGACCGGATCGGCTCACAAAGGTCATTGACAGTCAAGACTGAACGGTTCAGTTTAGCTTAATCATGAGGCGGAACAGTGTCATGCAGACCACCGAGGCCATACCGGCGAAGCGCCGGCAGATCCTGGTGGGGGCGCGCCAGGTGTTCGGGGAGCTCGGCTTCGAGCGAGCGAGCGTCGATCTGATCGCTGCCCGGGCCGGCGTCTCGAAGGCGACCGTCTACAACCATTTCCACGACAAGAAGGCGCTCTTCGTCGCGGCCGTCCTCGAGGGATGCGACGAGCTGCGCGCCGGCCTCGCGCGTTGTCTCGAGGGGCCTGTCGGCGACGTCGAGCAGGTGCTGCAGATCATCGGGGAGAAGGTGATGGCGGTCTCCCTCTCGCCGCCGATCGCCGCGCTGTACCGGCAGGTGATCGCCGAGGTTCCGCGCCTGCCGGACATCGGCCGGATGGTGTTCGAGCGCGGGACGCTGGCGCTCCAGGAGGCGATCGCTTCCCACCTCGCCCGGTGGAGCGAGGCCGGCGCGCTGCGAATCGACGATCCACGATCCGCGGCGATCGCGTTCGTGGCGCTCTGCCAGGGCGACCTCGGCATCCGGTCGCGGCTCGGGGTGCTCGAGTACCCCGTGGACGAGCACGTTCGCGAGACGGTGAAGCGCGCGGTCCGGATCTTCGTCGCGGCGTACCGGGCGTGAAGGGCGGGAAACGCTACGGCCTCGGGCGCGAGAAGTAGTAGACCGCGCTGTAGGGAACCTTCCGCGTCTCGCCAGGCTCCCCAGCCCTCAGTTGCAGCGGAGGAGCTCGGTCACCCGCTCGCCGGAGAAGGCGGGCTGCATGTACGAGACGAAGGCCCAGAGCGCGATGAGCGCGACGACCGAGAGGACGCACGCCTTGAGGATCACGCGGGCCAAGTGACGCCCTCCGGAGCGGCCTGCAGCCTCTCGACGGGCACCTCGCGGACCGGGACGTTGAGCAGCGCCGCGACGACGGCGAGCGCGATCGAGATCCACCACACGACGTCGTAGCTGCCGGTTCCGACGTACAGGCGGCCGCCGAGCCACCCGCCGAGAAACGCGCCGATCTGGTGGAAGAAGAACACGATGCCGCCGAGCATCGCCATGTTCTTCACGCCGAACACCGTCGCGACCGTTCCGTTCGTGAGAGGCACGGTGGAGAGCCAGAGGAAGCCCATGGCCGCGCCGAACAGGTAGGCCGAGGTCTCCGTCACCGGCACCAGGAAGAAGAGCGCGATCACCACCGCCCTGAGCGCGTAGATGCCGACCAAGAGCCCGGGCTTGCTCATGCGGCCGCCGAGGAGGCCCGCGCAGTACGAGCCCGCGATGTTGAAGAGGCCCACCAGGGCGAGGACGATCGCCCCGGCCCGCGCGCCCAGCCCCTTGTCGACGAGGTACGCGGGCAGGTGCGTGGCGATGAAGACCACGTGGAAGCCGCACACGAAGAAGCCGAACGACAGGAGCCAGAAGCCGCGGTGGGCGAGCGCCTCGGCGAGCACGTCGCGCAGGCTCATGCCCGCGTGGCTCGAGGCGCCCGTCGCGGCCTTCTCGAAGAGGGCGCCGGAGAGGGGGGCCATCGTGGCGCCGAGCGCCGCGAGCGCGACCAAGGTGCTCGCCCAGCCGATCGCCTCGATCGCCGAGAGGGTGCCGGGCAGCATCGCGAACTGGCCGAGCGAGCCCACGGACATGGCGACGCCCATGGCGAGGCTGCGCTTCTCCGGCGGCGTCGACCGGGCGATTGCACCGAAGACGACGGGGAAGGTCGTTCCCGACAGCCCGAATCCGATGAGGAGGCCCGCGGACAGGGCGAGGGCGGAGCCGCTCTGCGACTGCGCCATGAGCAGCAGGCCGGCGACGTAGAGGACGCTGCCCGCGAGGATCGTCTTCCCGGCGCCGTAACGATCCGCCAGCCGGCCCGCGAACGGCTGGGCGGCGCCCCACACCAGGTTCTGCAGCGCGATGGCGAACGCGAAGACCTCCCGCGTCCAGCCGTTGTCCCGGCTCATCGGCGCGAGGAAGAGGCCGAAGGCGTGCCGGATGCCGAGGGAGACGGCGAGGGTGACCGCGCCCGCGGCCAGCATCACCGCCGGAGTGCGCCAGTCACGTCCACCTGACCTGCTCATCCTGCCTCCGGATTCCTCGCGAGGGCGGTCACGCGCCTCGCGATGGCGACGAGCTGGTCGGCATCCGGGCCGAGCGCGCTCGACACGGACTCCTGCACCTTCCGCCACTCCCGCGTCGCCGCGCGGAGCCTGGCCCGGCCGCCCTTCGTCAGGGCGATGACGCGGTCGCGCTGATCTTCACCGGGCGAGAGCGAGACGAAGCCCAGCTCCTCGAGCACGCGCAGGTTCCGGCCGAGGGTGCTGCGATCGAGCCCCGTGGCATCCGCGAGCTCGGTCAGGTTCGGGTCCCCGTGACGCTCGACCGCGTGCAGCAGCGAGAACTGGGTCACCTTCAGGCCGTACGGTGCGAGCGCCTCGTCGTAGAGCGAGGTGAGCGCCAGCGCCGCCCGGCGGACGTTCGCGCAGAGGCAGGGGACCGGGTCCATCGTGGGTATATACCCGCGTTCGCCCCGACGCGCCACAGGCAATGCCAGCCGCGTGCAGCCTCGTGGCCCGGAGGAAGAGGCTCTCGCCCCGAACGAGCCGGTGACCCCTTCAGCCGGTCAGTTGCTTCGCGGACGCGGCCCGCGGTCGCTCCCGCGGAGGACTACTCCGGGGTACCCGGGATCGTCCGCGGCGTGCCGGGCCCGCTGCGCCAGGGCATGGCGTTCCCGGTGGCGTCGACCTGGATGCGCTCGTGCTTCGGCCCGCGCCAGACGCTCCCGGCGATGACGCGGCCGGGGAGCCAGGGATAGCGTGTGCGGCTCTCGTCCGAGACGAACACGACGAGCGACGGCTTCGGCGCGTCGGGCGCCGCGGCGGGAACGCCGTCGCTCGTGAGGTGGATGGGGTCGTGCCGCTCGCCGTTCGGCCCGCGCCGCTGATGGCGGCCGGCGCGGCGGTCGGGGCCGCGCTTCCCGCGGCTCTGGTGTTGCAATCCGTTCAACGTGAGCTCCCTGCTGGTTGCCGGGCATCGCCGAGGTGCTCGCAGAGCAGTCGGCGGTGACCCGGTGGGCTTGGAGGAAACCAAGCTCCGGAGACGGGAAACCAGGGCGGAAGAGCCGCAGGTGTCCGAGCTGCTGGTGAGAAAGAGTGGAGGCGCCGGAAATCGAACGAGGAGACCGACGAGCCCGTGACGTAGGCTAGCACAGGTCGAGCGCGGTCAAGCGAGGTGCCGGGCACTTGGTTTGGGGCGCGGAGTGGGGGCGAAGGCGGGAGCGCCGATCGCCGCCGAGATCCGCTGAGCGGGCGCACTTCAAGTGCCGCCGCTTCATGCGCAGCTGGAGCCGCATCGTGGCCCCCGACATCGAAGGGCGGATCGTCCGGACCGAGACGGGCTCGCGGATCGAAGCCGGCCTCCGGCCGCGCCCCGAGATCTTCCTCATCCTGCTGCTTCCGATGATTCCCGGTCTGGCTCGGGCTCAGGGCGCGGTTCGAGGTCCGGCGTGCGTCGCCGACGGCGACTCGGCTACATTCCCTTCAGCTTCTCCCGCATGTGATCGATCACGCGCGTGTGCTCCCGCTGCGGACTGAACATGACGATCTCGGCGTCGGCCGTGACCTTCACGTTGTGTCCGGCGGGCCAGTAGAAGAGGTCGTTCGCCTTGACCGTCTCCTGCTTGCCGGCCGCGTCCGTCGTGGTCAGCTCCCCACGCAGGACATAGCCCCAGTGCGGGCACTGGCAGAGGTTGCCCTCGAGTCCTTGGAACAAGGGCGTGGTGTCCACTCCGGCTGCAAGCGAGAAGTACTCGCCGCTGATCTTGCCCAGCCCGGTCGCATCCCCCAGATCCGTTCTCTGGCGGAGGACGGCACCCGGAATCTGCATCTTCACCTCGATACTGTCCTTTGCAACGTGCATGAGTCCTCCGAGACGCAGGGTTTCGGCGTCGCAAGAATCGTGGCGAGGCAGCGTCGACGCGGCGATGCAGGTCCCGCCGTGATGTGCAGATCGCGCCGAAAAGCGTTAGGGACTCTCCGCCGGGCGGCTGGGGTTCTGGGCCGGCCAGCCCCGATGGGTATCTCGATGACCGACCGACCGACGCGCGACGAGCGAGCACCCGAGGCCGCGGCGCTGCCGCGCGACGTGGTGCGCGTCATCGAGTGGTCGCGCGCTCACCTGGACGAGCCGGTCCGGCTGGAGGTGCTCGCCCGGCTCGCTGGCGTTCCGCCGCGCACGCTCGAGGCGCACTTCATGCGGTTCCTCGGCATGACCCCGCTGGGCTGGGTGCGCCAGGCGCGGCTGACGCACGCTCGTCGCGCGCTGCTCGCGTCCGAGGGCCGGGTGACCGTCTCGGAAATCGCGATGAGCAGCGGCATCAGCCAACTGGGCCGGTTCGCGGCTCAGTATTGCAGCCGGTTCGGGGAGCTCCCTTCGGAGACGCTGCGGCGCATCCGGCGCGCGCGGCCGGATGCGTTCGAGGACGTGGACGACGAGGCCACGCGGCTGGCCTGGCGGGCGTTGCCCGCCGCGTTCGCGGTGGCCCCAGGTCCGTGCAGGCAGGCGCTCGAGGACATGGAGCAGGCGCAGGAGCTGGCTCCGAGCTACGGTCTCCCCAGGGCGCTCGCCGCCTGGTGCTGGAGCCAGCGCTCCGCGCAGCACTTCGGCTCGACGCCGGAGGAGGACACCGCGCGGGCGGTCCGGCTCGCCGCCGACGCGTGCCGGCTCGCGCCGGGGGACTCCCTCGCGCTGACGCTGGCCTGCGGCGCCCTGACCCTCGCGCATCGCCTCGACGACGCCGACCGGGTTCTCGACCGGGCGCTCGCGCTCGATCCGGGATCGCCGTGGGCATGGATCCGCCGCGCCTGGGCTTCGGCCTACTCGGGCGACGCGGTCACGGCGCTGCGGCAGTTCACGACCACGCTGCACCTCATGCCGTTCGAGCCCATTCGCCATCTCGCGTTCATCGGGATCGGCTGCGCCCACTTCGTCGCGGGCCGCTACGGGCGGGCGGCGCGGTGGGCGCAGGCGGGCGTCGAAGCCGGTCCGGACTCGTTCTGGGGGGCGCGAGTCGTCGCAGCCTCCGCCGCCCATGCCGGAGCGCGGGCGGATGCACGCGGGATCGTTCGTCGGCTGCTGCGTAGGGATCCGAGCCTGACGGTGAGCGTCGCGCGGCGGGCTTGGCCGTTCCCGCCGACGGTCATGGACCGTCTCGCGGACGGCCTCGCCATCGCGGGCTTGCCACGGGACTGAACCAGGTCGGGTTCGAGGGGCCGGCACGCCCGCCGCGACGCTCGCCGCGCGCGGGCAGCTGCCGCTCGAGGGACGCCTGCCCCGCGACCGCGACCGGATCGTCGCGACCGTGGACCGCGCGCTCGCCGGCACGATCTCGCTGCGGCCGGAGTGGGCGAGGAGACTCTGACCTGTTCATGGAGGCCGAGCGCACTCGACGGGCCGACACGCCCCGGATCGCGCGGCCTCACAGCAGTGGAGCGCCTCGCCGTCATGATCCATGAACCGGACCCGGTATCCGTCGGCGTCCGCCTCGAGCACCGCGTACCCCCACGCGCTCGTCGCGAAGCGGGCCTGTGCCGTGGCGGGCCAGCGGAACCGGAATCGGTGGAAGCCCCCCATCGCCGTGCTCCCGGAGACGAACACCTCGAGGGGTCCGAGGGACAGGTGCTGATCCTTCTCGGCCCTCGTGCGTTCGCATCCTGCAGAGGAGACCTGCATGCGTCCGCTCTCGATCGCCCTCGCCGTGTCCGTCGCCGCCTGCACCCCCCGCGGCCCCGCCGCCGCCCAGGAGGTCCCCTCCCGCTGGGGGGCCACGCGGGCCAATCTGGTGGACGAGGCGGGCCGGGTCCTGCCGACGTTCGAGCACCGCGGCAGGACCTACGTGCTCGGGGCCCTCGGGCAGCGGTACCTCCTCCGGGTCCGGAACGGCTCCGGCGGGCGGATCGAGGTGGTCGCGTCCGTCGACGGCCGCGACGTGCTGGACGGGCGCCTGGCGTCGCTCGGAAAGCGCGGCTATGTCGTCGCGCCGTACGGCGAGGTCACCATCGACGGGTTCCGGCTGAGCCACGCGGCGGTCGCCGCGTTCCGGTTCTCGACCGTTCCGAGGTCGTACGCGGCACGGAAAGGCGACGCGCGCGACGTGGGCGTGATCGGGGTCGCGGTGTTTCCGGAGCGCGCGCAGGCGTTCGTGGCGCCACCCGCGCCGTCGGCCGACCCGTACTCCGAGCCGTCCTTCCCGGGCGGGACGCCGCCCGGCGCGCGCTCCGAGGCGCCGCGCCGCGACGAACGCGAGGCCGGTGCGCCGCCGACGGCGGGGGCTCCCGCCCCGGGGGCCGAGATGGACGCGACCCGCACGCGCGGCTCCTCGCCTCGAGCGCACCGCCCCGGTCTCGGGACGGAGTTCGCGGAGCAGCACTCGTCGCGTGTCGAGCAGGTGTCTTTCGTCCGCGCGAGCGCGCGGCCCGAGGCCGTCCTCACGCTCCGGTACGACGATCGGCCCGGGCTCATCGCCCTCGGGATCGACGTGGACGGCGATCGCTTCGTACGCCGGGACGAGCGCTGGCTCCGCGAGACGGCCACGCCGTTCCGGTCGGAGCCGGGCTACTGCGAGCCGCCGCCGGGCTGGGGTCCGCGGTGACGGGCCCGAGGGCGGCGCCAGGAGAGCGGGGCAGGCGCCGGTCCGGTCGCTGGAACGCCGTCGAGGTTTCCGCTAGGACGGGGCGGTGACCCGCAAGCGCGCGACTCCGGATCCAGGCGCTCCTCCCGCCGTGGACGCCGACGACGTGGAGCAGGCGATCCGCGTGCTCGCGCGGGTGGCGGAGGACCGCGGCGCGCTCGCGGGTGTCGACGCGGCTGCCCGCGAGGCGCTCCAGCGGCTCGCGGGGGAGATCGCCCGGCCCGACGGGCGACAGCGGAAGAAGCTCCGGAAGGCCTTGCGGAAGGGGGAGCGCGACACGAGCAAGGCGCGCGACGGCGCCCTGCGGAGCGGGACCGGGATCCGCCGGCTCCGCCAGGCCCCGGTGTTCTCGGCGGCGCTTCCCGAGCTTCCGCCGCCGGGTCGCGACGCGTCGTCCTGGTGGCCACGCCTCGCCGGCGCGGCGGGCACGGCCGCCGGAGCCCGCGGCGAGGGGGAGGGACCCGAGCTCTCCGCGCCCCGCAAGTGCTACGTGTGCAAGGCCGAGTACCGGCGCCTCCACCCGTTCTACGATCAGCTGTGCCGCGCGTGCGGCGACGAGAGCTTCGCCCGCCGGAGCGCGAGGGCCGACCTGCGCGGGCGCGTCGCGCTCGTCACCGGCGGGCGCGTGAAGATCGGGTTTCACGCGGCGCTCATGCTGCTTCGGGCCGGGTGTCACGTCGTGGCGCTCACGCGGTTCGCGCGCGACGCGGCGGCGCGCTACGCGCGCGAGCCGGACTTCGCGGCGTGGAAGGATCGCGTCTCGATCTACGGTGTCGACCTGCGCCACACGCCCAGCATCGAGCTGCTGTGCCAGCACCTCGAGGCGACGCTCCCGCGCCTCGACTTCCAGCTCCACAACGCGTGTCAGACCGTCCGCCGTCCGCCCGGGTTCTACGCGCACCTCGTCCAGGCCGAGGATGGCCCCGTCGCGGCGCTCCCCGAGCCCCAGCGCATGCTCGTCCGGGACTACGAGGAGCTCCGGGCGGCGCTGCGCGACCACCGCCCCGCCGCGGGCGTCACGAGCCCGGCGCTCCTGTCGCAGGCGGCGTCCGGGGCGGACCTGCTCCTCCCCGGCAAGAGCGCCCTCGAGCTGTTCCCCCACGGCCTCCTCGACCAGGATCTCCAGCAGATCGATCTCCGGGCGCACAACTCATGGCGGCTCAAGCTCGCGGAGGTCCCCACGCTGGAGCTGCTCGAGGTCCTGCTCGTGAACGCGACCGCGCCTTTCGTGATGACGGCGCGGCTCAAGTCGCTGATGCTGCGCGCCCGCGGTGCGCCGGAGGGGACCGCCACGAGCGGCGACCCGGCCAGGCACGTCGTTCTCGTGTCCGCGATGGAGGGGCAGTTCTACCGCGAGCACAAGACCGACCGGCATCCGCACACCAACATGGCGAAGGCGGCGCTCAACATGATCGTGCGGACGAGCGCGCCCGACTACGCGCGGGACGGCATCTTCCTGAACGCGGTGGACACCGGATGGGTGACGGACGAGGACCCGGCTCACCTCGCGGCGCGAAAGACGGATGAGCACGCCTTCTCGCCCCCGCTCGACGTGGTGGACGGCGCCGCACGGATCGTCGCACCCATCCTCGACGGCTTCCGCACCGGCACGCACGCGGCGGGGCTGTTCTTTAAGGATTACCGGCCCACCCCGTGGTAGGCGCTCGGTCGGGCAACGCCCAACGTGCCGGCGGCGCGCGCTCCGGCGGATAGCCACCGTGCGTCCGGTGCCCGTCGCCGGCCCACCGGTCGGCTCGTGCGGCGCCGAAGAGGGGACTCATGCGCAAGGGGATGGGTTGGGCTGCCGCCGCGCTCGTTGTCACGGCGGGGTGCACGGGGAAGGCGACGTTTACCGCCGACGCGTCGATGGACGAGCACCAGGGCGAGAACGCCGTCTGCGCGGAGTGTAAGGTGACCGGGGGTGGGCAAATCTTCCTCGGCGAGGACCAGGTCCAGTTCGCGGTGAACGCGATTCCGGAGTCCGGCCCCAAGGCGGGTCCCGGGTTCGGCGGGACGGGCATCGCGGCCAAGGGGAAGGTGCAGTTCCAGGTGGTTCCGTCCGGCGGAGCGGGCCCGGACATCCGCGGCGACGTGGACACGATCGTGAGCTGCGGTCGCACCGACGGGGTCCTGACCGCGACCATCTCGGGCACGCTCGACGGCGACGGCCGGTTCACGGTGGTGGTGACGGACGGCGGCGAGCCCGCCCAGGACACCATCGGGTTCACCGACGGCGAGTCGTTCGCGCCGGTGAGCGTCGAGCACGGGAACATCCAGGTGCACGAGCTGGACCGGTGCGAGCCGCCGGCCTGCCCAGAGGAGTGCGTCTGTCCGGACACGCGGGAGTGCGAGGTGTGCGGCCCGTTCAACCTGGGATCCGTCGCCACAGGGTCGGACGGCGTGACCCGGTGCGAGACGCCGCCGCCCTGTCCCGAGCAGTGCGCGTGTCCGGAGCTGCCACCGTGCGAGCCGTGCGCCCCGCAGGACCCGCCGCTGCCTCCACCTCCACCGCCGCCTCCGTTCATCCCGCTGTAGGCAATCCTCGCGGGAAGAGCTCGAGCGCCCCTGCCGGCGAGGCCGGGGCGCTCGCGTTTCGCCTCAAACGGCTCGTCGCGGGAGGGGCGCCGCGCTACGTTCGGGGTCGATGACTCCCGACCCGTCCGCCGCCGATCGCTCGCCGCTTCCGCATCCGACGCCGCTCCCGATCCGCATCGAGCGGCTCCTCGGGCGGCCGCTCCGGCTCGCGCTCCCCGGACCGGGGAGGCCGCAGTGAAGCCGTGGCAGACGGTCGAGCGCGCGAGCGCGCCGGACGGCACCGAGATCGTCCTCGCCCGCCGCGGCGACGAGTGGGTCGTCCGCGCCGCCGGCCGGGTCCTCATGTCGAGCAGGGTGCACGGGTCGGAGGAAGCGCTCGCGGCGCTCGCGCTCGCACGCGTGGCCCGGCCGCGAACGATCCTGATCGGGGGGCTCGGCCTCGGATTCACGCTCCGCGCGGCGCTCGACCGGCTCCCGCCCGACGCGCGCGCGATCGTGGCGGAGCTGACCCCGGCGCTGGTCGCCTGGAACCGCGGGCCGGTCGCGGACCTCGCCGCCCGACCGCTCGACGACCCGCGGGTGCGGCTCCAGACCGGGGACGTGCGCGACCGGATCGCGGAGGCGCGCGGCGCATTCGACGCGATCCTGCTCGACGTCGACAACGGACCGTCGGCGCTGCAGGCCCACGCCGGCAACGTCGCGCTCTACGGCGACCGTGCGATCCGCGCGTGCCACGGCGCGCTCCGGGCAGGGGGTGTGCTCGCCGTCTGGTCCGCCGGTCCGGACGCCGACTACCGGGAGCGGCTGGAGCGCGCCGGGTTCGAGGTCGAGGAGGCGCCGGTCCCCGCGCGCGGGCCCGGGGCGGGTGGCGCCCGGCATCTCGTCATCCTGGCGACCCGCTCCGGCGCCGCGGCGCGGCTCACGAGCGGGGCAGCGCCGTCTTCCGCCGCACCTTCCGCCCGGCGAGATCGATCTCCGCCGCCCAGGTCTGCTTCCCGTCCCGGAAGAACACCACGGCGCGGCCGTCGCTGACGGCGGACCAGCCTTCCTTGAGGCCGCTCACTCCTCCGCAGCCTTGAGCTGCTGCGTCGTCACGCGCAGCCGGAACGAGAGGACGCGGTTGAGCCGGGCCGGAAGCTCCTCGCGCAGCGCCGGAGCCTCGCGCACGGCCGCCTCGAACGCCTCGCGGGTGATCTGGTACAGTTCCGTGGCGGCGCAGGCGATCGCGTCGGCGGAGCGGCGGCGGGCGTCGATGAAGGCCAGCTCGCCCACGACGTCGCCGCGCCCGAACACGCCGAGCATCAGCTCGCGACCTTGCTCACCCGGGACCGCCAGCCGCACGCGTCCCAGCCGGACGAGGAAGAGCGCGTCTCCGGGGTCGCCGGCGCGGAAGACGCGCTCGCCTGCGCTCGCGCTCACGATCCGCACGTGCCGCTCGAGCGCGGCGAGCGCGTCGGGCGCGAGCCCGGCGAGGAGCTGCATCTCGCCGAGCGGGAGCGCGCCGTGGGAGGGCCGCTCCGGGAGGTGGACCTCGAGGATCCGCTCCTCGCACCACTCGAGCGCCTCGTCCCGGCTCGCGAAGAAGGGCGCAGGCGCCTCGCGCGGCCGCCGCGCGGCGTCGTCCAGCGCCGCGGCGAGCGCCTCCGGCGCACGGGCCGCGGCGAGGAGGAGCGTGCCGCCGCGCCCGGCGAGCCGCGCCTCGGCCTGCGCGAGGATCCGCGCCGCGGTGAGGTCCACGTCCTCGACCCGATCGAGGTCGAGGAGGACGTACCGCCGCGCCGCGAGGTCGGGCTCGAGCTCGGTCAGGAGCCGATCGGCGGTGCCGAAGAACAGCCCTCCCTGGAGCGCCAGCACCGCCGCCTCCGCCCCGTGGGCGGAGAGGACGGCCTCCTCCGCCGGGAGCCGGCGGCGCGTGGACCGGATCCGCGTGAGGTCGGCGCGCGAGCGCACGGGCGACTGCCTCATCCGGTCGCGCAGGTAGAGGACCACGGCGAGGCCGACGCCGGCCGCGGCCGCGGTGACGAGGTCGCGCACGAGCCCCGTCCCGACCACCGCGACGACGACGGCGAGATTGAGGCGCCGCTCCGCGCGGCGCGCGAACCGCAGGGTCCCCCAGTCCACGGACCGGAGCCCCACGTGGACGAGGAGCCCGGCGAGGACGGCGCGCGGAATCCCCGCGACCATCGCGGGCGCGCCGGCGGCCACCCCGAGGACGATCGCGGGGACCGCCGCGGACGACAGCCGTGTCCGTCCGCCCGCGCCGAGGTTGACGAGCGTCGCGCCGGAGACGCCGCTCCCCGGCGCGCCGCCCAGGAGCGCCGAGAGCGCGTTGCCGAGCCCCTGCGCGACGAGCTCGCGGCTGCCGGCATGGCGTCCGCCGGTGACGGTATCCACGAGCACGCAGCTCTTCAGCGAATCCACGGACAGGAGCGCCGCGAGCGCCGCGGCCGGGCCTGCCAGTGCGGCGAGGTCGGAGGGCCCGAGCGCGAGGAGCTCGCGGAGGCGCGCCGGCGCCGCACCGGCGATCGCCGCGACTCCCGGGATCGGACCGACGCGCAGCGGGTTCCCCGCGACCGCGAGCAGGGCGGGGTCGCCGGCAGCAAAGGCGAGGTACGTGAGGGTCCCCGCCGCGATCCCCGCGAGCACCGGAGGTGCCGAGGGCAGGAAGCGCTGCGTCAGCCGCGTCGCCGCGAACGTCGCGACGCCCGTGACGAGCGCCACGGCGCGCCAGCTCGACGGATGGGCGAGCGCGTCCCAGGGCTCGCCCGCGACGGCGCCGGCGAGCGCCGGAAGCTGCCGCCAGGCGAGGAGCAGGCCGGCAGCGGACAGGAAACCCGCGACGACCGGGTAGGGGATGAACTTCACCACCGTCCCGAGCCGCAGCGCTCCGAACCCGAGCTGGACGGCGCCCGCGAGGAGCGCGGTCGCGAGCAGCAGCACCGGGGCTCGGGCCGGATCCACGGCGGCGAGGTGGGCGGAGAGCGCGGCGAGCATCGCCGCCCCGGGACCGCTCGGCGTCGAGACGAGCGCCGGCGTGCCGCCGAGGAGCGCGGCGACGCCGCCCAGCACGATTGCGCCGGTGATGCCCGCGAGCGCCCCCGCGGCCGCGTGGGTCGGTCCGAGCGGCGCGAACGCGACGAGCCCGTTTCCGATCGCCATCGGCAGCGCGACGAGCGCCGCCGCGAGCCCGGCGGCAACTTGCGGGCCGGCACGTCCCTTGATCACCCGGCCATGATGCCTGATCCCCAGCTTGCGCGTGGACGTGGACTTGGTCGTGGTCTTCGACCTCGACCTCGACCTCTGATGATTCGTCACTTCCCTCGGGGTACGGACCGCGGGAACGCGCTCGAGGGAGCATTCCCCTCCGGGCGCTGGCCGGGGAGGCCCCTCGGCCGTGCTCGGCGACGGACGAATGCGCGACCGGCGGCGCTGGGTCGAAGGGGCCTTGAAGCGCAGGGGCCGGGCACTTCCGTGCGTGCCAACGTCGCGCGCGGGAAGGATTCCGTGCTGGGGTGACGGATCTGGCGCGCCGTTGTCACGCAAAGTGCAGGCCCGGCTGAAGTACTGACGACCGTGTCCGTCCGCAGCGCACCGATGATCGGTGCGGTGCCGACGCCTACGCGCAGCCGAGGGACCTCCCCTGCTCGCGCGCCCGGACGGACGTACGTGTTCCGGCGCACCGGCATTGGTCACGCCGGGCCGGCGCCCGACCACGCCGCTCCGCCCGCCGGGGGCGCGCGGACGGGAGGGCCCTCACCGTGCGCAGGCGTCGGAGACGTCCCGATCATCGGTGCGCTGCGGACGGATACGCAACAAAGTACCTTGGCCGCCTCGCACTTTGCGTGACGACGCCGCGCAGCAATCCCGCCGACGCGCACGATCGACTTCCTCGCGCGACGTTGGCACGCACGGAAGTGCGCGGCATCTGCGTTTCTGCGTCCTTGCGGCAGCACGGCCCCCGGTCGCGCATTCGTCCGTCGCCGAGCACGGGGAGGGCTCCCTCCCGGCCCAGCCCCCGGTGCGGAACCGCGATCTGGCGCAGAGCGCGGCGCGCAAGATGTCGTGACGAATCATCGTGCGCCGCGAAGCGGCGCGTTCTCAGCGGGATGAAAGGAGCCCGCCTCGAATGAATCGAGCATCCGAGTAGCGAGGTCCCCTGCGTGCCGCCGCGAGGCGTCCAGCAGAAGCGGGGCCAGGATGCCGGTGGGCAGCAACCCACCGGCTGCGAAGCGACGGGCCGTAGCGCGCAGCAAACCCAGACGTAGCCTCGTAAACGCAACGGAGAGGCCGAGCCTCTGATGATTGGGCGAAGGCAACACCCACCGGGCAGTCTCGATGACGCCGGTGGCGCTCTCCCGGGGTATCAGGGACGGCACGCCGCGAAGGGAACGCGCTGAACGCGGGAGGCCTCGACCGGCGCGGTGAAGCGACCGCGACCGCACGCACAAGGCCGCGAGCCGAGGCGGGTGGGCCGGACGAGGAGTCGGACGAGTCCGTAGTACCGACGAAGGCGGCGAAAGCCGCTGGAGGGAAGGGGCTCTACTCGAAGATGCGACCCCTGCAAGGAAGGAGCTGGGGATTGTGGCGACACTAAAAACCCCAGAGAAGCTCCGGGAGCTGCAACGGGCGCTCTACCTACGTGCCAAGAGGGAGCCGAGCTTCCGTGCGTACGCACTGTACGACAAGGTCTTTCGGACGGACGTGCTGGCCCACGCCTACGCGCTCTGCAAGGCGAACGGCGGAGCCCCAGGTCCCGATGGCGAGACCTTCGAGGACATCGAGACGCGCGGCAGCGAGGCGCTGCTGAAGGAGCTGCACGATGAGCTGAAGGCGAAGCGGTACCGGCCTGGTCCGGTGAGGCGGGTGTACATCCCGAAGCTCGGCGGCGGCGAGCGGCCGTTGGGAATTCCCAACATCCGCGACCGCGCCGTGCAGATGGCGGCGAAGCTGGTGCTCGAACCTCTCTTCGAGGCGGACTTCGATAGGGACTCCTACGGATTCCGGCCGAAGCGGAACGCGCACCAGGCACTCGACGCCATCCGCGAAGCACTCGGGCAAGGGATGTGCTGGGTCATCGACGCCGACGTCACGGCCTACTTCGACACGATTCCACACGACCGTCTGATGAAGGCGGTGGCGGAACGAGTCGTGGATGGCGCGATGCTGGCGCTGGTGAAGGCGTTCCTGGAGGCGCCCATCGTCGACGAGCACGATGGTGGACGGCCGAAGCGGAACGCGCAGGGCACGCCGCAGGGCGGGGTCATCTCGCCTCTCCTCGCGAACGTGTACCTGAACCTCCTCGATCGGAACTACCGCAGGCGCGTGGAAGCGGGCAGCCTCGACGGTCGTCTGATCCGTTATGCGGACGATCTCGTCGTGCTGACCCGCCGGCGACCGGACCGAGAAATGGCATGGGTGAAGTACCTCATGTCGCGGCTTGGGCTGACGCTTCACGCGGAGAAGACGCGGATCGTGAACGCCAGGAAGGAGCACTTCACCTTCCTGGGGCACACGCATTTCTGGCGCCGAGGGGAGCTCTACCTCGACATCGGAAAGAAGGCGCGCAGGCGCATCCGCGATGAGCTGCGGCGGAGAACCCGAAGGACGGGGCTCGACCTGGATCAGCTTGTCCAGGAAATGAACCTCTATATCCGAGGAGCCCGGCACTACTACCGCCGGGTGCTGCGCAAGCGGCTCTCCAGCCTGGATCACGACGTCGGCGGCCTCATCGCGCGGTGGTGGAGACGGAAACACACGCTCCGCCGGCCAGCATGGTCGCTCGTGCAGGGAGGCGCGCTCTACAGGCAACACGGGCTCGAACTGTGGAACCTGTCCCCGGCCCTTCGCCCAGCAGACTCAAGGCGCGGGAGGTGAAGATCGAGGGAAGCCGTATGCGGGAAATCCGCAAGTACGGTTTGAGGGGGGGCCGCTGGCGCGCACGTCACAGACGGCGATGCCGGGGTCTATCCCGACAGACCTCGACCTCGTCCAACGTCAAGCGGATCGGTGCAGGTCCAGGACGAGGACGAGGTCGAGGACCAGGTCGAGGTCCACATCCAGGTGCAGGTGCTCTACCGCCGGATGAACCGGCCGTCGCGCAGCTCGCGGAGCGTCTCCTGGATCTCCTCGGCCGTGTTCATGACAAACGGGCCGTAGCGCGCGACGGGCTCGCCGAGCGGGCGCCCGGACAGGAGCAGGAAGCGGCCGGGGCGCTCTCCGGTCCGCGCCCGGACGACGTCCCCGTCCGCGAGGACGACGAGCCGGGTCGCCGCGATCGGACCGTGGCGCGCGTCGGAGACCTCGCCGAACGAGACCTCGCCCTCGAACACGTAGGCGAGCGCGGTGTGGCCGCGCGGCACCGGCTGCTCGAAGGCCCGGTGCGCCGGCATCGCGACGTCGAGGTACTCGGGGTCGGCGGCGATCTCCTTCACCGCACCGCGGACGCCGTCCACCTCGCCGGCGACCACCCGGACGACGACGCCGTCGGGCCGCACCAGCTCCGGGATCTTCGCCGCCGCGACGTCCTGGTAGCGCGGGCGCGTCATCTTGAGCTGGGCGGGAAGGTTCACCCACACCTGGAAGCCGTCGAGTCGGCGTGGGCCGATCTTCGGCATCTCCTCGTGGAGGATGCCGCTTCCGGCCGTCATCCACTGCACGTCCCCCGCGCCGATGACGCCCGAGTTCCCCAGGCTGTCCGCGTGCGCCACGCTGCCTCCGAGCATGTACGTGACGGTCTCGATCCCCCGGTGCGGGTGCATCGGGAACCCGGCGACGTACTCGGCCGGATCGTCCGATCCGAAGTGGTCGAAGAGGAGGAAGGGATCGAGGTAATCGAGCCGGCGCGTCGCGATCGATCGACGCAGCCGCACGCCGGCGCCCTCGGTGACGGGGATGGGCGAGATGACGTCCGCGACGGTCCGCTCCGCGGTCGTGCGGGTCTCCGTGATGGGGGTGGCCATGGACGTTGATGTATGCGCGGCGCGCGGGCGCGCAACGCCACATGCATGGCGCGCCGCCACGCCCGGCTCGGACCGAGCTACTGGCGGCCGAGCCCCTGGGCCGTGAGCGCCACAGGGTCGCCGACGCGGAACGGGAGGACGTTGCGGTACACGAAGCTCTCGAGCGCGCCGTCGTCGAACCGGACGAACACCTCGTACGTTCGATCCTCGCCCTGTCCCTGGCTCGCCGCCGCGCCGACCATCGCGCCGCCGACCGCCCCCACGAGCGTGCCGGCGCCGCTGCCGTGGGTGTGCGCGCGGCCCCACCGATCGACGTACGTATGGGCCCCGAAGGTGCTGCCGATCAGGCCGCCGATGATCGCGCCGGCGACGGCGCCGGCGGCGGGATCGCCTTGCTGGCTCTGGACCGTTTCGCGGATCGACTCGACACGTCCGTACCGGGCCCAGTTGCCGCCGTACGCGTCCCCCCAGGTCGTCGTCCGCGTCGTCGTCGTCACGCAGCCGCCGAGGAGGAGCGCCGGCACGACCAAGAGAGCGATGAGCGTGCGAGTCTTCATACGTTCATGTTCGTGCATTTCGCAGACCAGCGGGAGGGGCCGAGATCGCCAGGCGTGGCGCCACCTTGGCCGACACGCCGCCGCGCCTGCCGCGTGGCCGTCCGGCACAGCGTGCGCGCCAGCCGACGGGGGCGCAGGCGCTCGGTCCCGCCGGGGCGCACCGCCTCGGTCGTCACTGCGGAGGCAATGGCCGGTCGGCGACGGGGCAGGGAGAGGCGTCCCGGCAGAGGTCTGGTAACATCAACGCCCTTTTTCGCCGAGGAGAGCGAAGTGATCCGCCTGGAAGACATCGGCCGTGCGGTCCGCGAGTGCGAGTACGCGGTGCGCGGCCCCATCGTGGCGCGCGCGCAGGAGCTGGAGCGGCAAGGGCGCCGCATCATCTACTGCAACATCGGCAACCCGCAGTCGCTCGGGCAGCGGCCGCTGACCTGGGTGCGCCAGGTGCTCGCCCTCGCAGAGTATCCGGAGCTGCTCGAGAAGGTCCCCGCCGGCACGTTTCCAGAGGACGTCGCCGAGACGGCGCGCGCCATCGCCCGCGGGACGAAGCACGGGCTCGGCGCCTACTCCGAGTCGAAGGGCTACCGGTTCGTGCGTGAGGCGGCCGCGCAGTTCATCACCGAGCGCGACGGCATCCCCGCCGATCCCGAGTCGATCTTCCTCACCGACGGCGCCAGCAAGGGCGTCCAGTCCGTGCTCCGCATCCTCATCGCCGACGATCGCGACGGGATCCTGATCCCCATCCCCCAGTACCCGCTCTACTCCGCGACGATCACGCTCTACGGCGGCGCGCAGGTGGGCTACCACCTCGACGAGGGCAACGGCTGGAAGCTCTCCCGCGAGATCCTCGACCGCTCCATCCGCGACGCGAAGGCGAAAGGGATCCGGCCACGGGCGATCTGCGTCATCAATCCGGGGAACCCGACGGGTGCGGTGCTCGATCCCGAGAACGTCGAGATGGTGCTCGCGTTCGCGCACGAGCACGGGCTGTCCGTGCTCGCCGACGAGGTGTACCAGGACAACGTGTGGCGGCCGGAGGATCGGTTCGTGTCGTTCGCGCGCGTGCTCGAGCGGCGCGGGTTGAAGGACGTCTCGCTGTTCAGCTTCCACTCGGTGTCGAAGGGGTTCATGGGGGAGTGCGGGCACCGCGGCGGCTACCTCGAGTGCCGGAACGTGCCGGTCCCGGTGCAGGACGAGATCACGAAGCTCCAGTCGATCGCGCTCTGCGCCAACTCGGTCGGCCAGATCGTCACGTACCTGCTCGTCCACCGACCGCGCCCGGGAGATCCGTCCTTCGCGACCTGGGACCGGGAACGGCGAGACGTGCTCGAGGCGCTCCGCACGAAGGCCGCGATGGTCGGCAAGGGGCTCGACGCCGTCCCGGGGATCCGCTGCAACGAGGTGACCGGCGCGATGTACGCGTTCCCGCGGATCGATCTGCCGCCGGGCGTCACCGACTTCGAGTACTGCCAGGCGTTGCTCGAGGAGACCGGGATCTGCGTGGTGGACGGCACCGGCTTCGGCCAGATGCCCGGAACCGCGCACTTCCGCACGACCATTCTGCCTCCCGTCGAGGAGATCGAGACCGTGGTGCGCCGGATCGGCGAGTTCCACGCTGCGTTCGTGCGGCGCCGCGGGCGCTGACCGTGGACGGGGCTGCGACCGAGACTGAGACTCATTCGCGAGCCGCGAACGTTCCCATCGGGGGACCGACCCGTGCTTTGCTGATGGCATGTCCGATCGGGTCGCCGAGCTCGAGTCGAAGGTCGCGGAGCTGACGGAGTCCTTGCGCCAGATGGAGCGCAGGCTCGGCGTGATCGAGCGCGGCCTCTCCCCTGCGGCGGCCCGCAGGGTGCGCGCTGCTGCCGCAGCCTCGCCCGCGAGCGACGCCGCAGCGGCCATGCTGCGTCACGACGCCGCATCCGTCGCTGGGACCGTGTCGCTCGCCGGGCGGACGCTGCTCGTCCTCGCCGGAGCCTTCCTGCTGCGGGCGTTGACGGACACGCACCGGGTGCCGATCTGGCTCGGCGTCGCGATGGGGTTCGTCTACGCGGGCGGGTGCATCGCCCTGGCGGACCGCGCCGCGGGGCGCAAGCTGCTCGCGAGCGCCGGGTTCCACGGGGCTGCGGCGGTGGCGATCGGGTTCCCGCTCCTCTTCGAGACGACGGCGCGCTTCAAGCTCTTCCCGACCTGGGTCGCCGCTGGCCTCCTCTCCGCGTTCACCGCGGTCGCCCTCGCGGTCGCGGCGCGGCGGAAGTTCCAGACGCTGGCGTGGCTCGTCATCCTCGCCGCGATCCCCGCCGCGTACGCGCTCATGCTGGCGCAGGGGCGGGTGGCTCCTCCGCTCCTGTTCCTCATCGTGCTCGGGGCCGGGACGGTCTGGCTCGGCTACATCCTCGACTGGCACGGGCTGCGGTGGCCCGTCGCCGTAGCGGCGGATCTCGCCGTGCTCTTCCTCGCGGTCGAGGCGGTCCGTCCCGGCTCCGCCGACGGGCCCCTCACGGCCGTGCTCGTCCAGTTCTGCCTCATCGCCGCGTACCTCGGCAGCACCGCCGTGCGCACGCTGGGGCTCCGGCGCACCGTGGTCCCGTTCGAGATGGTCCAGTCCGCCGCGGCCCTCCTCGCCGGGCTGGGCGGGGCAGCCTTCGTCACCGCGCGTGCCGGGATGGGCGCGGGCGCGCTCGGGGCGCTCTCGCTCGCCTTCGGCGTGGGGGCGTACGCCGTCGCGTTCTCGTTCGTCGAGCGCGAGCGGGCGCCTGCGAACTTCCAGTTCTACACGGCGGCCGGCCTCGCGTTCGTGCTCGCCGGGGCGGGGTTCCTCCTGCCGTCCGATCCGCGTGGCCTGTTCTGGGCTGCGCTCGCGGCCGGGGCCTCGCTGGCGGCGCGCCGATCCGGGCGACTCACGCTCGCGGCGCACGCGGCGGTGTACGCGGTCGCCGCCGGGCTCTCGAGCGGCCTGCTGGCGCATGCCTGCGAGAGCGCGTTTGCGACCCCGGAGGCGCCTTGGTCCGCGGCGTCCATCTTCGAGGTGGCGGTCGCGGGAGCCCTCGGCCTCGCGGCGTGGGCGCTCGGGACGGCGCAGGTGCGCAACCCGCTCGATCGCGTTCCGCGCATCGTGCTGCTCGTCGCGCTCGTGGTGAGCGCCGCCGGGCTCCTCATCGGCTGGATCGCGCCCGCCGTCGCGGGGGCGCCCGGCGGGGGAGCGGACGCCGGCATCGTCGCGACGGTCCGCACCGTCGTCCTCGCGCTCGGCGCGCTCGCGCTCGCCGCCATGGGTCGGCTGCGCTCGTGGAGCGACGCGCGCTGGCTCGCGTGGCCGGTGCTCGGCCTCGCCGGCGTGAAGATGCTCGTCGAGGATCTCCCGCGCAGTCGGCCGGTGACGCTGTTCCTCGCGTTCGCGCTGTACGGCGCCGCGCTCATCCTCGTGCCGCGCCTGCTCCGGCGGGAGAGCCCGCCGCCAGGTACGGCGAGCGCCTGAGCTCGGGCGTCGTGGGGGCGCCCGGCCGCCGGGCCGCCGCTTGGTCCAGCCGGGCCGGCGCAGTAGGCTCCCCACCCGCATGCGCCTGCCCGTTCCCGTGCTCGCCGCCCTCGCGCTCGGCCTCGTTCCTGCGGCCGCTCGTCCGGCGCCCACCGTCACCTGCCACTGCTTCAGGAACCGGAGCTTCGACCCGTCCGATCCCCCCGCCGCGGACCCGTACATCCTCGCCGCGACGCGCAGCTCGCTCCTGTCCGCGGCGTTCGGGGTGCCGAAGGCCGACCTCGTGCGCGCCGTCATGGGCGGGACCGCGCCCGAGGATCTCTGGGTGGCGCACTGGGCGGCTGCGCGCACGGGACGCACCGCGGGCTGGCTCCTCGGCGCGCTCGGGGAGACGGGCTCGTGGAGGGCCGCCCTCGCCGGCGCGAAGGGGCTTCCGCCCGCGTTCGACGCGGCGCTCGCGCACGGAGGAGCGGCGAGCGAGCTCGCGGCGCTCGCGATCGACGACGTGGTCGCGGCGAGGCTCGGCGCCGATCCCGGCGGTCTGCGCGCGCTGCGCGGCGCAGCCGCGACGTCGGAGCAGGTGATCGTCGCGACGTTCCTCGCGCCGCGCCTGAAGGCGCCCGCGACGGAGCTCCTCGCTCGCTTCAGGGATGGAAAGGCGACGTGGGGGACCCTGCTCCGGGACGCGGGGCTCGCGCCGGAGCAGATCGACCACGCGGTCAGGAACGACGTCGCCGTGGCGCGGTGATCGCCCGCCGCACGCGGCGTCTACCGCGGCTCGTCCGGCTCCGCGACCGACACCTGGACCATCAGGTCCGTCGCGAGCTTCTCGAGCCGCGCGCGCAGCTCGGCCGCGTCCACGCGGTCCGGAACGTCCACCCGCGCGCGGGACCGGAACAGCAGCTCGCCGGACATCGCGGCGGTCGACCGGTCGGTCTCCAGCTCCTCGATGTTGACGCCGCGCTCCGCCAGCACGTGCGAGATCTCGCGCACGATCCCGGGCCGATCGAGGCCGACCAGGTCCACCACCAGGAGCCGCCGTCCGCGGGCGGGCGCGGGGCGCGGCCCGGACTCGACCGTGACGCGAAGCCCGCGTTGCTCGAGGCGCCGCAGCGCCTCGACGAGCGCCGCGGCGCGATCGTCCGGGACCTCGACGCGGAGGATCCCCGCGAACTGCCCGGCGAGGTGCGCCATCCGGCTCTCGAGCCAGTTCCCGCCGTGGGCCGCGATGGGCTCGGCGAGCGCCTCGACGATGCCGGGACGATCGGGGCCGATGAGGGTGAGGACGAGGTCGGACATGGCGTTCACCGGTAGAGGATGGCGACTCGGCGGGGGAGTGTAGCAGACCGGCGGCGCGCCGCGCGTCACGGGCTCGTGACGTCGGGCAGCGCATCGCCTTCCGCCACGTGCCGGAGAGCGATCGAGTTCATGCAGTACCGGAGCCCGGTGGGCGGGGGGCCGTCGGGGAAGACGTGGCCGAGGTGCCCGTCGCAGCGGGCGCATCGGATCTCCACCCGACGCATGCCGTACGAGTGATCGACACGCTCGGTGACCGCGTCGGAAGAGACGGGCTGGGTGAACGACGGCCAGCCGGACCCCGACTCGAACTTCTCGCCCGATCGGAAGAGCGGGTTCCCGCACCCCGCGCACACGTACGTGCCGGGGTCCTTCGTCCCGACGAAGCAGCCGCTCCAGGCGCGCTCCGTGCCGTGCCCCCGCAGGACCTCGTACTCCTCCTCGGTGAGCCGCTCGCGCCATTCGGCGTCGGAGAGGACGAGCTTCTCGGCCATGGCCGCCTCCTCAGACCCGACGATCTAACGGGCCGCAGCGCTGCCGTCCGGACGCCGTACGCCGTCCCGTCCGGTATGTGTCCGCGGCGCCGGGCCGGCGGTACGGGCCGGGTGCTGCGCCTACCCCCGCTTGCGGCCCGGCAGGACCTCGCGGAGCACCGGCTGCGCCGATCGGAGCATCTCGACGGTGGTGTCCCAGCCGACGCAGGCGTCCGTGACGGAGCAGCCGTAGCTGAGCTTCGACAGGTCCGACGGGATGGTCTGGCTGCCGGGCTCGATGAAGCTCTCGATCATGAGCCCCACCAGCGACCGGTTCCCCTCCCGGATCTGGTGCACCACGTCGCGCATCACGAGCGGCTGGAGCTCCGGCTTCTTCCAGGAGTTCGCGTGCGAGCAGTCCACCACGATGTTCCGCGGCATCTTCGCCTTCTCGAGCGCCTGCTCGGCGAGCGAGATGGAGACCGTGTCGAAGTTCGGCCGTCCGCCGCCGCCGCGCAGGACGAGGTGCCCGTAGCTTGTTGCCGCGGGTGCGGACGACGGCCGACCGCCCCTGACCGTTGACGCCCAGGAAGACTGTGCGGGCGGCTGGCGGAGACGATCGCGTTCACGGCGGCCTCGACGTCTCCGTCGGTCCCGTTCTTGAAGCCGACCGGGGTGGAGAGGCCGGAGGACATCTCGCGGTGCGTCTGCGACTCCGAGGTGCGGGCGCCGATGGCCGTCCAGGCGACGAGGTCGCCGTAGTACTGCGGCGCGATGGGGTCGAGCGCCTCGGTGCCGGCGGGCAGCCCGAGCTCGTTCACGTCGAGCAGGAAGCGGCGGGCCTTCTCCATCCCGACGTCGATCCGGAACGAGTCGTCCATGAACGGATCGTTGATGAAGCCCTTCCAGCCGAGGGAGGTGCGCGGCTTCTCGAAGTAGACGCGCATCACGATGGTGGCGACGTCGGAGAGCTCCTCCGCGAGCCGGGCCAGTCGCCGGGCGTAGTCGAGGCCGGCGACCGGGTCGTGGATCGAGCAGGGGCCGACGACCAGGAACAGCCGCTGATCCTTCCCGTCGAGGATGGCCTCGAGCGTCCGGCGCCCCTTCACGACGGTGTCGGCGGCGGCCTCCGTGAGCGGCAGGCGCGACTTCACCTCGTCGGGCGACGGCATCAGGTCCAGGGAGGCGACGTTCAGGTTCTCGGTTCGCTGGGGCATGTGAGTTCCGTCCATTCCGGGGACACCGGAATAACCCATCTTCGGCCGGGATGCATCTCCGCGGCGCTCGACGCGTTCCGGCCCCGCGGCGGTCTGTCAAGGCGGACGGCCGGCGTGGTGGCGCGGGCTGCGACGCGGGCCCTGCGCGCACTCGAGCTGCAGCGTGACCGCGCGGCGGAAGGCGGCCGCCATCGGCTCGAACCGGGCGGGGTCGCGCTCGATGGCGCCGAGGGCGAGCGCCACCGCCTCGATGGTCGAGAGCCGGTCGGGACCCGGCTCGCGCCGGAGCCCGCCGTAGCCGCTCGACTGCCCCGGCGCGAGCGCGATGCGAGGAAGGGCCGCGAGGGAAGGGTTGGCGCGCAGCATTCGCTCGGACTGCGGCCAGGTGCCGTCGACGACCACGAGCGCGATCGGAGGCGGCGCGGCGCCGGCCAGGGTCGCGCCGGCGCCGGGGTAGAGGAGGGCGGTCCCCGGCCCCGCCACGATCTCGCGAACCCGCGGGTGCTCCTCGAAGCGGACGCCGCGGTGCAGCTCCGCGTTCTCGAGCGCCAGGCGCGTGAGCCACGCAGAGCAGATGGCGAGCCGCGCCTCGCGGGGGTGCTGCAGGATCACGACGCGGGTCCGGGAGGGGACCGGGCGGAGATCGGCGCAGACGCAGAAGTCGGTGGGGCGCAGGCAGCGCCGGCAGGTGACGCGCATCGCAGCGGAAGAGACCACGAGGCGCGCCGGCCGTTCAACCGTCTATGCTTGCGGCCTCATGTTCCCGCGCATCCTCCGGATCCTTTCTCTCCTCGCCGCCTCCGCGGCCGCCCTCCTCTTCCTCGTCTGGCTCGCGCAGCGCCGGCTCCTGTACTTTCCGGACAGGACCGATCGCGCCAGCGCCGAGCGTCGCGCGCGTGCGCTCGGCCTGGAGCCATGGACCGAGCGCGGCGCGTTCCTGGGGTGGCGGGCGCGGCACCCCGCGGGAGCGCGGGGGCGGCTCGTGGTGTTGCACGGGAACGCCGGCTCCGCGCTCGACCGCGTGCACTACATCGCGACGTTCGGCTCCGCCGCGCCGGGGCTCCCCCTCGACGTCTACCTCGTCGAGTATCCCGGCTACGGCCCGCGCGAGGGTGCCCCGGGGCAAACGGCGCTGGTCGCGGCGGCGCGCCAGGCGATCGTGGCAGCGCGTCGCGACGGTCCCGGGCCGATCCTGCTCGCCGGGGAGTCGCTGGGGAGCGGCGTCGCCGCGCTCGCGGCGGCGGAGGCGCCCGCCGAGGTGGACGGTCTCCTCCTCGTGACGCCGCTCGCCAGCGTCCCGGCGGTGGCGCGGCGCCACTATCCCCCGCTGCCGGACTTCGTCTACCGCGATGCGTACCGCGCCAATCGTGCCCTCCCGCGTTACGCGCGGAATGCGGCGTTCCTCGTGGCGGGCCGCGACGAGGTGGTCTTCGCGGATCTCGGGCGGGCGTTGTTCGAGGCGTACCCGGGTCCGAAGCGGCTGTGGGTCGAGGAAGGCGCGACCCACAACGGGCTCGACTGGAGGCCGGGACTCTCGAGGTGGCGCGAGATGGTCGAGTTCCTGATGCGCCGCTGACCGGGGGCTTCCCGCGGGAGGAGGCGGTCGCCATCGTCGCGCGGCGGAGGTGCTCGTGCTCGCCCCATGCATCGCGCTGTTCCTTTCGCTCGCGGAGGCCGCCGGCCCGGGCGGCGGGCCGCCCCGGCCGCCGCCGGAGGACAACGCCGCGCGCGCGAAGCGCGGGCTCCTGCCCAGGAAGGGCGCGAGGCCAGCGCCTCGCACCCGGCGGATCGTGGTCCTCCCCTCGGCCCCCACCTTCCTCGCGGAGCCGAACCCCGTCTCCAGACCGGCGAGCTTCGCCGGCCCCGGCGACCCCCCGCAGGTCCGCGCGGCGATCTCCGGGGTCGAGGTGGACGTCACCCTGCGCTGGGCGCACGGGGGTCGCTGACCGCTCCGGCTTCAGCGGCGACGCTCCCGCCGCCGAGCGCCTCGAGGGCCTTCACCATGGCCGAGTGGTCCCAGCCCGCGCCGCCCATCGCCTTCACCGCATTGAAGAGCTGCTGGGCCAGGGCGGTGCCCGGCAGCGCGAGGCCCATCTGCTTCGCGCCCTGGAGCGCGTTCTCGAGATCCTTCTGGTGAAGCTCCACCCGGGCCCCCGGCTGGAAGTTCCGCTCCACCATCCGGAGGCCGTGCACCTCGAGGATGCGCGACGAGGCGAACCCGCCGAGGAGGGCCTGCCGGACCCTGGCGGGGTCGACGCCCGCGCGTGCGGAGAAGAGCAGCGCCTCCGCGACCGCCTCGATCGTGAGGGCGACGACGATCTGGTTCGCCACCTTCGCAGTCTGGCCCGCCCCGTTCCGTCCGACGTGCGTGACGTTCTTGCCCAGCAACGACAGGAGCGGCTTCGCGCGCGCGAAGCCGGCGTCGGAGGCGCCCACCATGATGGTGAGCGTGGCGTCGCGCGCCCCGATCTCGCCGCCGGAGACGGGCGCGTCCACGTACTCGGCGCCGAGCGCGTTCACGCGCGCCGCGAGCTCCTTCGTCGCCATCGGCGAGATCGAGCTCATGTCGACGAACGACTTGCCGGGGCCGAGCCCCGCCGCGACTCCATCGGGCCCGAAGAGCACCCGCTCGACGTCGGGCGCGTCCGGCACCATCGAGAAGATCACCTCGGAGCGCTCCGCCACCTCCCGACCGCTGGCGCAGCGGACGCCGCCCGCGACGACGAGGTCGTCGGGCACGCCGCTCCGCGTGAACAGGTGGACGCGATGACCACCGCGGACGAGGTGCAGCGCCATCGGCCTGCCCATGATCCCGAGCCCGACGAACCCGACGTCGCTCACCGCCACTCCTCCATCCAGGAGAGCCCCTCGACGGTGCCCGCGCGAGGCCGGTACTCGCAGCCGACCCACCCGCGGTAGCCGATGCGGTCGAGGTGGCCGAGCAGGAACCGGAAGTTCACCTCCCCGGTGCCGGGCTCGTGGCGTCCGGGCGGGTCGGCGATCTGGACGTGCCCGATGCGCTCGACGCGGCGCTCCAGCGTGGCGGCGAGATCTCCCTCCATGATCTGCATGTGGTAGACGTCGTACTGATAGGTGAGGTTCGGCACGCCCGCGGCGTCCATCAGCTCGAAGGCCTGGCGCGACGTGCAGAGGTAGTAGCCGGGCATGTCGCGCGAGTTGATCCCCTCGATGAGCAGGGTGAGGCCGCGCTCGGCGAGGGCGCGCCCGGCGTGGCGGAGGCTCGCGAGGTACGTCTCGCGCAGCGTGGCCTCGCCGACGCCCGCCGGCCGGATCCCCGCCATGCAGTGGAGGCGGGGGCACGCGAGCGCGCGCGCGTACGCGAGGCCGCGCTCCACTCCCTCCCGCAGCTCCGCGGTGCGCTCCGGATCGCAGGCCATGCCGCGGTCGCCTCGTCCCCAGTCGCCCGCCGGAAGGTTGAACAGCACCACCTCGACGCCCGCGTCTCGCGCCGCGCGTGCGACCTCCTCGGCGGGATGCTCGTAGGGCGAGACGAACTCGACCGCGCGGAAGCCGGCGCGGGCGGCTGCCGCGAAGCGATCGAGGAACGGCTCCTCGTTGAACAGCATCGTGAGGTTCGCGGCGAAGCGGGGCATCGGCGCCCTCCTTCCGTCACGCGCCGACGAGGAACACGGTGCAGGACCGGGCGCCGTGCGCCCCGATCACGAGCGCCTGCTCGATGTCGGCGGTCTTCGAAGGCCCGGCGATGAAGGTCCCGAACCCCGCGCCGGGGAAGGAGATGCGGCGGTAGGCCTCGTGCATGTCGTGCACGACGTCCGCCTTCGCGACCACGAGCGCGAGATGCTCCGTGACGACGAACACGCCGCGAGGCCGGAGCGCGTCGCCGGTCACCCACACCGCGCCGTTCTCGGCGACTGCGAACGCGCCGGGGATCACCGCGAGGCCGAGCCCCTCGAGCGCGTGGGCGTCGCGCACCTGCGCGAGATCCATGGTTCCCGGCACACCCCCGACGGCGGAGGCGATCCGGTCCACCCGCAGCTCCGCCGCGAGCGCCGCGACGCCCTCCCGAAGGGCCGCGGCGTCCGCGACCCGGACGAGCCGCCCGGCCACCGCGACCACCGCGTCGGCGAGCTTCGCGACGGGATCCTCGAAGCGCACGCCCACGCCGGAGAGGTCGGGAGCGTGCGGGCTCGGGGGCGACGCGGTGCGGAGGGCCTCGAGGACGCGGCGTCGACTATCCGTGGCCATGGCCCGCCCCCCGCGTCCGCCGCCAGGTGTCCCGGAAGCTCTCCTCCGGCGGCGCAGGCAGCTCGCGCCTCCGGCCCCACGTGTTCCACCGCACGTAGAGGATTCCGCGCGGGAACGTCCTGAGCGCCACCCGCATCAGCCGCCCGGCGGCCTCGTACAGCGCCCGGTGCGCAAGGAGGAAGGCGAGGATCCGCAGCCCGAGCCGCTTCCCGAGCGGCACGAGCCCGCGAGCGGCGAGGTCGGCGCGCTGCGCGAGCAGCTCGCCGTGCAGGTCGATCTTCACGGGGCAGACCGCGTCGCACGAGCCGCACAGCGTGGAGGCGAACGGGAGCGAGGCGTGGGCGACCGGGTCGCGGGCGGCCGCGAGGATGGAGCCGATCGGCCCCGGGACCACCCAGCCGTAGCTGTACCCGCCGCTGCGCCGGAACACCGGGCAGGTGTTCATGCACGCGCCGCAGCGGATGCAGGCGAGGGCGCCACGCACCGCGGGGTCGGCGAGGAGGCGCGAGCGGCCGTTGTCCACGATGACGATGTGCAGCTCGCCGCCGGCCACGGGGCCGTGGAAGTGGGAGGTGTACGAGGTGATGGGCTGGCCGGTGGCCGAACGCGCGAGCAGCCGGACGATCACCGCGAGGTGCTCGAGCTTCGGCACCACCTTCTCGACGCCCATGCACGCGATGTGCAGCGGCGGGAGCGAGGTGCCCAT
Source organism: uncultured delta proteobacterium (assembly GCA_963721145.1). Lineage (GTDB taxonomy): Bacteria > Myxococcota > Myxococcia > Myxococcales > Anaeromyxobacteraceae > Anaeromyxobacter. Next base: position 125,137 of record CAVRIC010000004.1, read on the forward strand.
GTCGGCGTTGCCCTCGTTCGTGCACACCACGACGCCGCCCGTCTCGGCGATCGCGAAGTTGACGCCGGTGAGCCCCGCCTCCGCCTTCATGAAGCGCTCGCGGAGGTGGACGCGCGCCGCCTCCGTGAGCTTCGTGGGGTCCGCGAGGCCCTGCGGCGTCCCGAGCTTCTCGTGGAACAGCTCGCCGATCTCCTCGCGCTTGCGGTGGATGGCGGGGAACACGATGTGGGACGGCGGCTCGCCCTTGAGCTGGACGATCCGCTCGCCGAGGTCCGTGTCCACCACCTCGATGCCGCGCGCCTCGAGGAAGTGGTTGAGCCCGCACTCCTCCGTGAGCATCGACTTCGACTTCACGAGCCGCTGCACGCCGTGGTCGGCGAGGATCCCGTGCACGATGGCGTTGTGCTCGTCCGCGTCGGCCGCCCAGTGGACCTTCGCGCCGCGCGCGACCGCGTTCCGCTCGAACTCCTCGAGCAGATCCGCGAGCCGGCCGCGCGCGTGCGCGCGGATTCCGGCCGCGACGTCCCGCAGCTTCTCCCAGTCCGGTACGAGCGCAGCGGCGCGGTCCCGCTTCTCGCGAACGAACCAGAGCGCCTGGTCGTGCCAGTGCGCCCGCGGCTCGTCCGCAACGAACGCCGCCGCGCGCTCCGGATGGCCGACGCTCATGGCAAGGCCTCCGCCAGCACCTCGGCGACGTGCATGAACCTGAGCGGGCTCTTCTCGCGGCGGGCGAGCCCCTCGAGGTGCATGAGGCAGGACACGTCGGTGCCGGTGACGATCTCGGCCCCGGCGCGCGAATGGTCCGCGATCCGATCCCTCCCCATGAGCACCGAGACCGCCTCCTCCGCGACGGCGAAGGTGCCGCCGAACCCGCAGCACTCGTCCGCGCGCGACAGGGGGACGAGCTCGATCCCTCCGAGCGACCGCAGCAGCCCCTCGACCTTGTTGGTGTGCGGCAGGAGCCGCTCGCTCGGGACGCCGAGCCCGAGCTCGCGCAGGCCGTGGCAGCTCTGGTGCAACGCGACCTTGTGCGCGAACCGGCCCTGCGCCGCCTTCACGCCGAGGACGTCGACCAGGAACTCGCACAGCTCGTACGTCCGGGCCTTCAGTTGGTCGAACCCGGGCGCGCCGGCGAGGAAGGGATCGTAGTGGTTCCGCACCATCGAGGTGCAGCTTCCCGACGGACAGACGACCGCGTCGAACCCTCCGAAGATCTCGAGGAAGCGCCGTGCGAGCGGCTCGACCGCGTCGGCCATGCCCGCGTTGGCCATCGGCTGCCCGCAGCACGTCTGCTCCTCGGGGAAGACCACCTCGGCGCCATGGCGCTCGAGAACGCGCACCGCGGCCAGGCCGGCCTGCGGCCAGAGCTGATCGACATAGCAGGGGACGAACAGCGCGACTCGCATGCCGCGGAGAATGCCAGAGGGGCTGCCCGGAATCGAAAGAACCGGAACGTCTCGTCAGGGGGGTGCGGCGGACGGCCGGGCTCGGTCCTCGCCGCTCGGCGTGGGAGCGTGCAGGCGGAGGGGAAGCTCGACCGTGAACGTCGAGCCCTCGCCTGGGACGCTCTCGACCCGGACGGCCCCGCCGAGCGCCTCCACGATCTGGCGGACGATCCACAGGCCCAGGCCGAATCCTCCGTAGTTCCGCTTCGAGACCGCCCGCTCGAACCGCTGGAAGATCCGGATCTGATCGGCCTCGGAGATCCCGATCCCGCGATCCTGGACCGACAGGACGGCCCGGTCCTGGCGGGGCTCGACCCGGACCACCACTGGATTCCCCGGACCGTACTTGATCGCGTTCGAGAGCAAATTCGTCAGCACCTGGTCGAGGCGGGTCCGGTCCCACCGGCCGCGGGTCGGCTCCGCCTCCAGAACGACCTCGCAACCGGCGCGGTGCGCCTCGTCCTCGAAGCGATCCACCACCTCGCGCGCCACCTCCGCGAGGTTCGTATCCTCCGGCTCGAGGTCGATCCGGCCCGCGCCGATGCGCGAGATGTCGAGGAGGCTCGACACGAGCCGCGCGAGGCGGTCCACGCTCCGCCGGATGAGGTCCGCCTTCGTCGCCACCTGGTCGAGCGCGCCTCGCCGGGCTGCGCCGCGGAGGCTGTCGCTGTGGAGCGTGAGCGAGGTGAGCGGGGTCTTGAGCTCGTGAGAGGCGATGGAGAGGAACTCGTCGCGGGCAGCCACCGCATCCTGAGCGCGGCGGTACAGGCGCGCGCCGTCCACCGCCCCCGCCACGAGCCGCGCGAGATCCTGTGCCAGGCGCACATCGTCTTCACCGAAGGCGGCCCGCCGCCGCGACGAGAGGAGCACGATCGCGCCGAGCGGCTCTCCGCGGGCGAGGAGCGGAACCACGAGCGACGCACGCGCGCCGACCTCGTGCAGGACGGGCCAGGTCGGCCCGCCGCGATTCGCCGGAACGGAGGCGAGGCGTTCGGTGACGCGGGGCTCGCCGCTCGCGATCGCCGCCGGGACCCCGAGCGCGAGGGCGTCGTCGGGCCCCACGCCACGCAGCGCGTCGGCGGCGCGCCGCTCCACGCCCCGCTCGCGGTGCCCGACGAGCCAGGTGGGCGTACCAGCGGCCTCGAGCAGGAGCACGAGGCAGGCGTCGGCGACCCGCTCCGCAGCCAGGGTCGCGACCTCGGTGACCGTCGTCTCGTACTCCATCGAGGCCGAGAGCGCCTTGCCGGCATCGGCGAGCAACGAGGAGCGGAGCGCAGCCTTCTCGGCACGGGCGCGCGCCGTCGCGTCGGCGCGCGTGAGCCAGAAGAGGATGCCGGCGACCGCGAGGCCCGAGGCGAGCACCGCCCACGGCACCGCACGCTCGGTCCGGGACGCGAACGCGCCCGTCGCGGAATAGCGCAGCGTCCACGGGCGTCCCGCGATCTCGAGCCGCTCGAGGCGCGCGCGCCGCGGCGGCCGCTCCGCCGGCCCGATGCCGAACAGCAACGCCTCCGGCCGGGCCTCCGGGCCGTCGTGCACCTCGAGGCGGACCGTCGGCGAACGCTTCGTGTCGAGCGTCCCGGTGAGGAGGTCCGACGCCCGGAACGGCGCGTACACCCAGCCGAGGAGCAGGCGCTGCCGCTCCGCGACGGAGTGCGCAGGATGACCGTACACGGGCAGGTACATGAGGAAGCCCGCCTGGTGATCGGTGTCGGTCTCCTGCACGAGCTCGACCTTGCCCGAGACGGCCACCTCACCCGTGTCGCGCGCGCGTTCCATCGCTTCGCGGCGGATCGGGTCCGAGAACATGTCGTAGCCGATGGCGCGGAGGTTGCGCCAGTCGAGCGGCTCGAGCTGGGTGATGGCCGTGATGACGCCCCGGTCGCCTCGCGGCCAGACCCGGTACCAGGGGCGGCTGGCGCCGCGCATCTGCGCCTCGTGGCGCTCCACCTCGTCTTGGCGAAGCGCCTTCGCCCAGCCGATGCCCTGGATGCCGGGATAGTGACGCGGGAGCTCCAGGCTCTCGACGAACCGCGCGAAGGTGCCGGGGTCGGGCTCCTCCTCGATCCCGTCGAACAGGCCCCGCGTCGCGCGCAGCATCGCGGTGTACGACTCCATCCGGTCGCGCACGGCCTCGAGGCTGGTCGCGACGCCGGCCCTGAAGCGCGCGTCCTGCTGTGCCTCGATGACGCGCGCGACGTACAGCGCGGCGCCGGACGCGAACAGGATCGCCGTTACGAGCACGACCGCGGGCGCCGCGTGGTGCCGCAGACGAGTGACCAGGGAGTCGAGCGGACGCTCCATTGGATTCAAGGAACGATGTACACGGTCGTGCACGGCGTCCCGCCAGACCCCACGCGGGGCGCGCGTGCCGGGATCGTGGGGCGGGCGATCAGGACGCGCCGGGGCCCGCGCTCGGCGCGCGATCCAGCTCCTGATCCCTGAACGACGTCGGGTCATCCACCGCCTCGAGGTGCGTGAAGACGGTCGCGTTGGGGATCTCGGCCGCCACCTCGATCTCGAGCTGCTCGCAGAGCGCGTGCCCGCGGCGGACGGTCCAGTCGCCCGGCACGAGCACGTGCATCGCGACGAATCGACGCGCGCCCGCCTGCCGCGTCCGGACGGCGTGGAACTGCACGTCGCCGTCGCGATGGCGCGCGAGGACCCGCTGGAGCGCCTCGAGGTCGTCCGCTGCGAGCCGCGGATCGAGGAGCCCGCGCATCGATCGGCGCACGAGCTTCGCGCCGGTCCGGAGGATCTGCCCGGCCACCGCGATGGCGATGATCGGGTCGAGCACCTGCCACCCCGTGATCGCCACGGTCGCGACCGCCGCGACCACGCCGGCCGAGGTCCAGACGTCGGTCATCAGGTGATGCGCGTCCGCCTCGAGCGCGATGGAGTGGTGGCGCAGACCCGCGCGAAGGAGGACGCGCGCGACCGCGAAGTTCACGAGCGAGGCCGCGGCGGACATCGCCAGGCCGGCGCCGGCGCTCTCGATGGGCTGAGGTGCGAACAGCCGGTGGACCGCGGTCCAGGCGATGGCCGCGGAGGCGACGAGGATCAGCACTCCCTCCGCTCCGCTCGCGAAGTACTCGGCCTTGCCGTACCCGAAGGCATGCTCGTCGTCCGGCGGCCGAGCCGCGAGCGTGAGCATCCCGAGCGTGAAGAGCGCCGCCGCGAGGTTCACGACCGACTCGAGCGCGTCGGACAGCAACCCGACCGAGCCCGTCAGGTGGTACGCGAGCGCCTTCAGCGCGATCGTGACCACCGCCGCGGCGACGGAGAGCCACGCGAACCGCGCGAGCGATGGGGCCGACGGCATCAGGATCCTGTAGCACGGGTCCGAGCTACCGGGCGCGACGGCGAAGCGGCCGGATCGGAATCTCGAGCACCTCGGCGCGCGGGCGGAGCAGGGCGAGCAGGATCACCTTCGCGCCCGACGATCCTGGGGGTGATCCGGAACGCCTTCGTCCGAGGCCTCTCCGACTCGCTCGAGGGACTCCCGCCTCCGAAGGCCGAGAAGAAGGAAGGCGTGCTCGACCAGGCGCGCCGGGCGCTGTCGCCCGGTCGCGGGCGGCAGCCGCGCGCCCACGTCGGCGGCGCTCAGGAAGTTCCAGGCGGAGCAGAAGCTCGCGGAGACGGGGTTCCCCGATCGCGAGACGCTGCGGCGCCTGGGAATCGACCCCGAGCAGGCGGGCGCGGCAGGACCGTGGGGCTAGCTCGGCCGAACGGGTCGGCGCTAGACTCCCCCAGCGTGAAGCTTCTCCTCGCCGAGGACGATCGGATCGTCCGCATCACGGTGCGCGACGCGCTCGAGGAGGCGGGCTACCACATCACCGAGTGCGCCGATGGCGTCGCGGCGCTCGCCGCGATCGAGGGCGCGCCATTCGACGTCGTGCTCACGGACGTCCGGCTCCCGGGCGTGGACGGCCTCGCGCTGTTCCGGCGCGCTCGGCGCGCGCAGCCGGATGCATGCGTCGTGCTCATGACGGCCTACGCGGACGCCGACGACGCCGTTGCCGTGATGAAGGAGGGCGCGAGGGACTACGTCCAGAAGCCGTTCGAGATCGAGGAGCTCCTGCTGCGGATCGGTAGGGTTCGCGACGAGATCCTGTTCCGCCGCCGGATGGCGCAGGGAGCCGAGAGCGATGGTCCCGAGACGATCCTCGGCGACTCGCCGCCGGTGATCCGGCTGAGGGATCTCGTCGGCGCCGCCGCGGCCAGCGACGTCGCAGTGCTCATCACCGGAGAGACGGGCACGGGCAAGGACCTGTGCGCACGAACGATCCACGAACGCAGCCGCCGCTCGCGCGGACCGTTCGTGGTCGTGAACTGCGCCGCGCTCCCGGAGACGCTGCTCGAGTCCGAGCTGTTCGGCCATGAGAAGGGCGCGTTCACCGGGGCGGACCGGCGGCGGATCGGACGGTTCGAGGGGGCGCAACACGGCACCCTCTTTCTCGACGAGGTGGGAGAGCTCTCGGCGGCGAGCCAGGCGAAGCTCCTTCGCGCGATCGAGACCTCGAGCTTCGAACCGGTCGGCTCGAATCGAACCGTGCGGATGGACGCCCGGATCATCGCCGCGACGAATCGGGACTTCGCGGCCGAAGTCGCTCGCGGCGCGTTCCGGAAGGACCTCTTCTACCGTCTGAACGTGATCGACATCCGGACTCCGCCGCTCCGGGAGCGCCGCGCGGACGTGCCGGCCCTCGCCTCCGCCTTCCTCGCGGAGATATCGGTTCGGCAGGGTCGGCCCGTGCCGAGTCTCGAGCCGGACGCCGTCGCAGCGCTCGCCGCGCACGACTACCCCGGGAACGTCCGCGAGCTCCAGCATGCCCTCGAGCGCGCGGTCGCCCTCGCACGCGGCGGGCCCCTCCGCCTCGAGCACCTCCCGCCCGACATGACCGCCGCTCGCACCGACCTCGAGGCACCGGAAGGCGCGCGCGAGTGCGCGCCGATCAGGCCACTCGGCGAGGCCGTGCAGTCGTTCGAGCAGCAGTACATCCGGCACGCCCTCGAGAAGACCGGGGGGCATCGCGCCCGAGCGGCCGCGCTGCTCGGGATCTCGCGCAAGAGCCTGTGGGAGCGTCTCCGGGACGCGTCCGCGAAGAAGCGCGACGACGGCGCGGCCTGAGCGCTCAGGCGCCCGCGCGTTCCCCCTGCTCCGGCATGGCGGTGGCGCGCAGCCACACGGTCGCGAGCGTGCCGCCGCGCTCCGGGAACTCGAAGGTGAGCTCGCCGCCGTGGGCGTCGACGATGGTGCGCGTCACCGAGAGGCCGAGCCCGGTGCCTTCGCCCTCGGGCTTCGTCGAGAAGAACGGGTCGAGGATGCGATCGCGGATCTCGGCGGGTATCCCGGGGCCGTCGTCCTCCACCGCGATCCCCACGTGACCGTCGCGCAGCCGGAAGCGGATGCGGATCTCGCCCCCGTCCCGGGTCACGTACGTCGCGTTCAGGAGGAGGTTCACGATCGCCTGCTCCGCGAGCCTGCGGTCCGCGAGCGCGATCCCGTCGGGCGGGAACGCCTCCACGATCGTCCGCGCCTTGCGCCGCTCGAGGAGCGGCCGGACGAGGGCGGCGGACTCCTCCGCGAGCCGCGCCGCGGGCATGGGCTCGAGGCGCGGGGGGTGCGGCCTGCCGAAATCGAGGAGCTGGCGCACGACCTCCTCGATGCGGATGAGCCCTTCCTCCATCAGCGACAGGTACTCGTGCCGCTTCGCGGCGGAGAGGTCGCTTCGCTCGAGCCGGCGCACGCAGTTCTTGAGCCCGGCGAGGGGGTTGTTCACTTCGTGGGCGACCCCGGCGGTGAGGGAGCCCAGCGCCGCAAGGCGCTCGGTCTCGACGCTTTTCTGGAGCGCGCGGGCCTGCTCGGCATGCGCCGCTTGAAGCCTGTGCATCATCCGGTTGAACCGCTCGCCGAGGACGGCGATCTCGAGGCTCCCCTGGGGCGTGACCGTGGGCACCACGCTCCCGGCGGTGGGATCGAACCGGTCCGTCGCCTGGAGCATCTCCGCCACCGGGCGCGCGATGCTGCGCCCGACGACGAATGCGCCCGCGAGCCCTCCCGCGATCACGCCGACGGCGAGGATCCCCAGCGCGACCGCGAGCCGGCGCCGGGTCGCCTGGAGCGCCTGCATGTCGAGCCCCAGCCGCACGACGCCGAGCTCCCCGCCCAAGATCGGCTCCGCCAGGTCGAGGACCCGATCCGCGTCGCTCCTCACCACCACCGGCGCCAGATCGCCGTCGGCGCGCAGCGCCGCGAGCGCCGGCGGCGTGCCCCCGACGAGGCTCGAGGCGATCACCGTGCCGCGCCGCTCGATGAAGCAGTACGTGATCCGTCCGCCGACGTCGGTCGCCGCGCTCGTCACCAGCTCGTGCAGGGTCACGAGATCGTTGACGAGCAGCGGATCCGCGGCCTGCTGCGCGACCAGGCGGGCGATCCGCATGGCGAGGCGTTCCTGCTCCTCCGCGAACGCACCTGCGGTGATGCGGGCGCCGATGGCGAGGTGGACCGCGTGCATGGCGACGACGCCCGCCGCGGCGAACGCCGCGAGCTGGACCCACAGCCGGATGCGGGCCCGCGGGGGCGCGGCATCCTTCACTGGAGCCCCTCCACCACGCGCGCCGCGGAGTCGTAAAGCCCGGGCGTCACCAGGTCGAAGCGGTCGATGCCGAGCACGGCCAGCGCGGCCGCGCCCTCGGGGTCGTCGTCGAGGCCAATCAGCTCGCGCCGGAGGCGGGCGCGAAGCTCGGGGGCGAGCGCGGTAGACGCGACCACCGGCATCGCCCCGAACGGCGGCGAGCGGTGGAGCACGCGCAGGCGCCGGGCGAGGTCCGGATTGGCCCGGGTGAGGCGGGCCCAGACGCCGCCGTGGATCGTCGCGCCGTCGGCGACGCCGCGCTCCACGGCGGCGATCGAGCGATCGTGGCTGTGCGTGAACGTGACGCTCCCGAAGAACCGGTCCGGATCGCGATGCATGTCCGCGATGAGCCTCCGGACGTACGCGTGCCCCGAGAACGACAGGTCGTCCGTGAACGCGAAGCGCTTGCCGGCGAGATCGGTCACCGTCCGTGCCGGGCTCTCGATCGGGACGACGATCAGCGCCTCGTAGGTCCGCGCGCCGTTCACGACCGGAACGGCGAGGATCTCAGCCGCACCCGGGGCGCGCCGTCGCAGGTCGAGGTACCCGCCGGTGCAGATCAGCGCCGCGTCGAGGTGGCCGGCGGCCAGGAGGTCGTTCACCTCCCGGTAGGTGCGGCGCTGCACGAACTCGACGGAGACCCCGAGGCGCTCTCCCAGCCTGCCGATGAGGCGTGAGTAGCTCGCGTAGGTGTCGCGCGGCGACTCGACCGCGGCGACCGAAAACCGGAGCGCCCGTGCCGCACCGGGCTGGACGCTGGACGCTATGGACGGGGCGGCGGTGAGCGCGACCTCCACCTCGCGGTACCGAGGGCGATCGCAGCCGGACGCGAGCAGCAGGGCAACCGCGAGCAGTCGACGCACGGGTGCGATTGTACGTGGTGACCGCACGGAGGAAACAGGGGGCCACCTGGCGCGCCGAAGGCGGCGTTACCGGCAGGTAACGCGCCCCGTCCCGACGTGGCGAAGCCGAAACGTTCGAGACGCGCAAGGCCCGTCACGGCCGGGGATCTCCGCATGGCCCGACGCTCGCATCACCCACGGGTCGGCCCCGATGCGCTCCGACGCACCGGGGAGCAAGTGGTAGGACCGGCGAGCCAATCAGCCTGTTCCTGCGCTTCACGCAGTCCGCCAACACGATGGAACGAGGTCACCGTCGCATGAGACAGCGAAGGCTTCTTGGTCCGATGACACTGGGCGTCGCCGTGGCGTTGCTCCTCCTCGGCGCTCCGCGAGCGGATGCGCAGACGGCGAGCGCTCCCTGCGCGGATTGCCACGACACCGTGGTGAAGGCGTTCGGGGCGAATCCGCACGCGAGGGCTGCCCGCTCCGTGCAGGGGAGCTGCGAGTCCTGTCACGCAGGTGCCTCGGCGCACGCGCAGACCGGCGATCAAGCCCTGGTGCTCAGCTTCAAGAAGGCCGACGCGGAGAAGACCGGCGAGGCCTGCCTGCACTGCCACGGCCGCGACAAGGCCCGGAGCTTCTGGAAGGGAAGCGCCCACGAGATGCAGGACGTCTCCTGCACGGCGTGCCACGCCGTGCACGGTGGGAACGAGCGGCTCCTCGCCAAGGCCGACCAGGGCTCCACCTGCTTCACCTGTCACTTCAACATACGTGCGGACGTGATGAAGCGCTCCACCCATCCGCTCCGCGACGCGTCCAGGATGTCCACGGCCGGCAAGATGACCTGCTCGTCGTGCCACAACCCCCACGGCGGCCGCTCGCGGGCGCTCATCGACGCGAGGTCGGTGAACGATAAGTGCTACGAGTGCCACACCGAGAAGAAGGCGCCGGTGCTGTGGGAGCACTCTCCCGTCAAGGAGGACTGCCTCATCTGTCACACGCCGCACGGCTCCTCGAACGACAAGCTGCTCGTCTCGCGCATCCCGCGCCTCTGCCAGGAGTGCCACATGCAGGGGCGGCATCAGACGGGGGCGCTCGCGCCCACCTCGACCTTCGCGTTCAACCGCTCGTGCCTGAACTGTCATCCGCAGGTGCACGGGTCGAACAACCCGTCCGGCCCTGTCCTGCAGCGCTGATGCGGCGGCCACTCTCCATGGAGACACAGGTGATGAAGCGACACGGCAAGAAGTACCTCGTGGCCCTCGCAGCGCTCCTCTCGCTCCACGCGGGAGGAGCATCGGCCCAGACCGCACCGGGCACGCAGCCCGGCGCGGAGAGCGCAACTGGAGCAGAGCGTCAGACCGAGGCCCCCCCTGCGCCGCGTGAGGCGCGGCCCAGCCCGTCCACCGCGGCGCCTGCGGTGCAGTCCGGCGCATCTGCGGAGGTCGCGGGAGCGCCGGCCTACGACCTCAGCGTCGCGGGCGGCGCACGCTCGAGGAACGTGAGCGGCTCCCGCGAGAAGTTCGAGGAGTACGGCCAGACCGGCGAAGGCTTCCTGCTCGATCAGCTGCGGTTCCGGTCGCAGCGTCCGGTCACCGGCTACCACATGGAGCTCGATATCCAGGACGCGAGGCAGAACGACGAGCGCTACGGCCTCACCGTCGGGCGGCAGGGCAAGTACCGCGTCACCCTCCAGTACGACGCGATCCCGCATCGATTCGCCACCGGCACATTCCTGTTCGGGGGGATCGGGACCGGCCGGCTGCAGATTGCCGATGTGGCCCAGGAGCAGCTCGAGGCGAACGAGACGGCCGCGGCTTCGCGCGGGGCCCTTCCGCCTGCCCCGACGGACCCGACGGTCCTGACCGCCGGGGATATCGAACAGCGCCGCATCGTGAACGGGATGTACTCGGCGGCAAGTCCGGTGAGCCTGGGCCTCGTCCGCAAGCAGCTCCGTTCCGAGCTGGAGATCGCGCTCCCCGCCGACGCGCGCGCCTGGGTCCGGGTGACCAACGAGAACCGGACCGGGACGCGTGTCCTCGGAACGGGCGCGTACGAGCGCTGGAACGAGGGGACCGGGCTCACGCACGCCATCGACCGCTTCATCGTCCTGGGCGCCGAGCTGGCGGAGCCGCTCGACTACCGAACGCTCGGCGTCGCGGCGGGCGCGGGTGTCCAGCGGGAGACCTGGCTCGCGGACCTGGAGTACTCGCTCACGCGGTTCCGGAACTTTGAAGACGTTCTGCTCTGGGACAATCCGTTCCGGATCACGGACGCCGCCCAGGTGACCGGCGGCTTGGACCGGTCCAGGTTCACGGTGGGCCAGCTCGTCCTGCCTCCGAACAGCCTCTCGCACGAGGTGACCGCGTCGGGCGCGACCGACCTCCCGATGCACGGCCGGCTCGCGGCGAGCCTGAGCTACGGGATCGTCACGCAGGACGACGCGTTCTCCCCGTACACCCGCAACTCCGCGATCATCGCGACCGACTTCGCAGGCACCCCCGTCGGGCCCGCTTCGTCCGCGTCGCTGCCGGCGCGGGATCTGAACGGCGACGTCCGCACGATCGCGGGGAGCCTCTCCGCGACCGCCCGGCCGGTGCGGCCGGTGACGGTGTCCGCCAAGTACCGCGTCTACCGGTACGACAACCAGTCCAGCCAGGTGACGTTCCCGGGTTACGCCGCGTTCGGCGAGTCGGCCTGGCGCCGCGAGAGGAACGATGTCACCGGCGGCCTCGACGCGCCGGTCGCGAACGAGCTGACCAGCTACTGGCGGCACGAGGCCGACCTGGGGATCGACTACCGGCTCTCGCGGATGCTGTCGCTCTCGGTCGACGGCGGGTGGGAAGCGTGGCGGTTCACCCACGCGCGCCTCGACGGCCTCGACGAGTACTCGGCCGGCGCGGGCTTCGTCGTGAAGCCGGCCAGGAACGCTTCGCTCAAGGCTCGCTACCGGTTCTCGGATCGTACGAACGACGGGTACGTGCGAGGCGGGACGGCGGAGAACCCCGAGGCGCGCGGCCTCCTCAACTACAACTGGGCTGATCGACGCCGGCACCTCGCCGACGCGCGCGTCCAGTACGCCCCTTCGAGCTTGGTGTCGCTCGGGGTGGTCGGCAGGTTCGTGGACGACACGTACGGCGGCAAGACGGAGGGTGGCGACGCGATCGACGGGTCCCGGTTCGGCCGGACCGCCGCGAGGAGCTGGCTGGGAACCGCGGACGTCACCGTCACGCCCATCGAGATGCTGTCCGTACATGCGACGTACTCGCTCGAGCAGCGGAAGGACAAGATGGCCAGCGCCTCCAAGGACGATGGCGCGAAGGCGACCCCGTCCTTCGGTATCGCAGACAGCTTCGCGCCGGAGAACTACTGGAACGCCGACATCAAGGAGACGGTGAACTCCGTCGGCGCGGGCGCGACCGTGCAGATCCTCCCCGGCAAGGTCTCGCTCGACGTTTCGTACAACCTGTCCTTCAGCGACGTGAAGGTCGACACGTTCAACCCGAATCCGATCGCCGCCACCACCCTCGCCAACGCCGCAGCGGTGGACTGGCCGACGATCAAGAGCCGCCTGCACGAGGTCCTGGCGGATCTCGGGTACCGGATCACGCCGAATGTGAAGGCCGGGGCTCGTTACCTGTACAAGTCGTATGACCTCGACGACTTTGCGTGGAGCGTCATGCAGCCGTACATGGCTGGCGTGTCGGTCGAGAACTCGAACCGGTACGTGTTCGCCAATACGACGTACAACGCGTACGAGGCGCACGTCGGAACGCTGTACGTCTCCGGCACGTTCTGATGGTGGAGATGGGCTAGGTGCGGGACGAGCGACGACAGGGTGCGCCCGGTTCCTTCGGCCCGGGCCCACCCTTCGGACGCTCGGGGTACGACCCATCGACCCGTGCTGCGCGGGGGAGCGCTGCGCAGCACGGGTCCGATGGCGGTACGGGTTCGGTGACGCGCAAGGTCCCTGATCGCCCTGGCTGCAAAGCGGAGGGGGCCAGTTCTACGACCTCATGTACGACGCCGAACCGGCTCTACTTCGGTGACTCGAGCGGGCCAACAACGGGTCCACCCCCGGCGCTGCGTCCGACGGTGCTCGACAACACGGTCGCGTTCCAGAAGCAATAGACGGCATTGGGGATTGGACAATAGGGGCCGCTCCGGTGACGGGGCGGCTCCGCTATCGAGGGGCCACGAGCGCCGCGAGCGCGTCCGCGCCGCACGGCGGCTCGGGCACCCACGGCACCACCGCGACGCTCCGCGCGATCGAGGCGACCTCGTCCAGATAGGCCCGCTCGGCGGCGCGACGCGCTGCGAGCACGGGGTCGCGGATGGACACCGGGGTGAGGCTCTGGTTCACCACCCACGCGAACGGCGTGATCCCGGCGCGCTCGAGATCCGCCTCGAGCGCGCGGCCCTCGTGCACGGGGGTCGCCTCGGGCAGGGTGACGAGGAGCACGCGCGTGAAGGCCGGGTCACGCAGGCGTGGGAGCAGCTGGCGGACGGCCTCCGGCATGCCGCTTCCCTGGCGCAGCACCTCGCGGTGGTACGACTCGGCGGCATCGAGGAGCAGGATGGTGTGGCCGGTCGGCGCCGTGTCGACCACCACGATCCCGCCGTCGCCCTCGGCCACGGTGCGCGCGAACGCGCGGAAGACCGCGACCTCCTCGGTGCAGGGAGACCGGAGATCCTCCTCGAGCAGCGCGCGCCCCTTGTCGTCGAGCTGCGGGCCGACGGACGACAGCACCTCGGCGGTGTAGGCACGGGTCTCGGCCGCAGGATCGATGCGGCTCACCGTGAGCCCCGGCGGCGGCGCGCCGACGGCATCGGCGACGTGCGCGGCGGGGTCGGTGGTGCTGAGGCGGACACGCAGGCCGCGCCGGGCCAGCGCGACCGCGATGGCCGCAGCGACGGTCGTCTTCCCGACGCCGCCCTTTCCCATCGTCAGCACGACGCCGCGCGGGGTCGCCGCGAGCGCGTCCACGAGTCGAGACAGCCCAGGCATCGGCGCGGGCGCGGCAGCCTCGGCGGCCTCGTCCGGAACGGGCGCGTCGATGCGCCGGAGCGCCTCGATGCCGAGCAGCGCCCCCGGACGGAGCGGGAGGGACATGCGGGGCAACGAGCGGAGCGCGTCCGGCATGGCGGACAGCGCCGCCCGTCCACGCCGGTCGAGCGCCACGGCCACGGGATCGTCGCTCCGCGCCTCGAACACCGCATTCACCACGAGCCGCTGGTTTCGGACGCCCAGCCCCGCGAGCTCTCCGCTCGTCCGAGCCGCCTCGTCGAGGGCGGAGGGCTCCGGCCGCGCCACCAGCACCATCGTCGTGCGGGTCGCGTCGGAGAGCGCCCTCACCGTGGCCTCGTACAGGATCCGCTGCTTCTCGAGTCCGGCGAGCGGCCCGAGGCAGCTCGTGCCGAAGGCGCTCTGCTCGACGAACCCGGTCCAGGCGGAGGGCAGCGTCAGGAGCCGCAGCGTGTGGCCGGTCGGCGCCGTGTCGAAGAGGACGTGATCGAACTCCGCCGTTGCGGCCGGGTCGCCGAGGAGCCGCGCGAACTCGTCGAACGCGGCGATCTCGACGGTGCACGCGCCCGAGAGCTGCTCCTCCATGCTCCGCACCGCCGCCGCCGGCAGGAGCTGCCGGTAGGGACCGACCACGCGCTCGCGATACGCGCGGGCGGCGGCCTCGGGATCGAGGTTGAGCGCGGAGAGGCCGGGGAGGCCCGGGATGGACGTCGGCCGGGTGCCGAGCCGGGCCCCGAGGACCTCGTCCAGGTTCGAGGCCGGATCGGTCGAGACGAGCAGGACGCGGCGCCCGGCGTCCGCGAGCCCGACCGCCGTGGCGCACGCCACCGAGGTCTTTCCGACTCCACCCTTGCCGGTGAAGAAGAGGTGCCGCGTCGCGAGCCGGACGAGATCCATGCCGCCCTCAGCAGCACTTCTTCGGGCTCGCCGCCGAGCCGCCGCCCGCGACGGGGGCGGCGACGCCGACGAGCTCGGCGAGCACGTCGCGGTCGGGGTAGCTGCCCTGCGCGACGATCTTGCCGTCCACGAGCAGGAGCGGGAGCCCGCCGTCCCGGCCGCGGATCGCCTGCGCGACCACGGGGTTCGCGACGAACGCCGCGGGCTCCTGCGCCAGGTTGAAGCGCTCCACCTCGACGCCGTTCGACCTGAGCCACTCGAGATCCGACGCGAAGCGCACCAGCGCGGGATCGACCCCCGGGCCGCACACGCCGGTGGAGCAGCACATCGGGGGATCGAAGACCTGGACCTTGGACATGGTTCCCTCTCCTCGGCTCAACGGCCGAAGACGACGGCGAGTCGACGGCGCAGCTCGTCGCGGACGTTCCGGAATGCCTGGAGCTGCTCTTCTTCGGTCCTTCCCGCGCCGGCGGGATCCGGGAGGCCCCAGTGGAGGCGGTGCGCCTTTCCCAGGAACACCGGGCAGACCTCCTCGGCGCAGAGCGTGATCACCGCGTCCACGCCCCCGGGCGAGATGCTGTCGACGCTCTTCGACCGCTGCGGACGGATGTCGATGCCGATCTCGTCGAGCGCGCGGATGGCGAGCGGATTCACCCGCGACGGCTGCGAGCCGGCCGACGAGACCGTCACCCCGGCGGGGGCGAGCGAACGCGCGATGCCCTCGGCCATCTGGCTCCGGGCCGAGTTGGCGACGCAGAGGAAGAGGATGTGGCGCGGCGCCCGCTTCCGGAGCTCCTCCGCCTCGTGCTGCCAGGTCGCGGTGCTCACGGGCCCACCTTCCTCGGGGAAGACGCGGGGAAGCTGCCCGCGCAGGTCTTCACGCCCGCGAGCTCCGCCGTCTCGCCCGGGAAGAAGCGGGCGCGCAGCCTGAGCGCGACCGTGACGAGCCCGATGAGGACGGGCACCTCGACGAGGGGCCCGATCACCGCCGCGAACGCGGCGCCGTGCGCCATCCCGAAGGTCGCGACCGCGACGGCGATGGCGAGCTCGAAGTTGTTCGACGCGGCCGTGAACGAGAGCGTGGCGGTCTGGCCGTAGGTGGCGCCCACCTTGCGGCTCATGAAGAAGGAGACGAAGAACATGGAGACGAAGTAGATGAGGAGCGGGATCGCGATCCGCACGACGTCGAGCGGGACCTCCACGATGGTCTCGCCCTTGAGCGAGAACATCACGACGATGGTGAAGAGGAGCGCCACGAGCGTGATCGGCGAGATGCGCGGGATGAAGACGTTCCGGTACCAGTCCTCGCCTTTCCAGGCTCGGAGCCCGAAGCGGCTCGCCGCGCCCGCGATGAACGGGATCCCGAGGTAGATGAAGACGCTCTGCGCGATCGCGCCGATCGTGATCTCGACCTCGGCGCCAGCGAGCCCGAACCAGCGCGGCAGGACCGTGATGAAGACCCACGCGTAGACCGAGAAGAAGAGCACCTGGAAGATCGAGTTGAACGCCACGAGGCCGGCGCAGTACTCGGTGTCGCCCTTCGCGAGGTCGTTCCAGACGATCACCATCGCGATGCAGCGCGCGAGCCCGATGAGGATGAGGCCGATCATGTACTCGGGGCGATCCCGGAGGAAGACGATCGCGAGCACGAACATCAGGAGCGGGCCCACGATCCAGTTCTGGATGAGCGAGAGCCCGAGCACCTTGCCGTTCCGGAACACGCCCGGCAGCTCCTCGTACCGGACCTTCGCGAGGGGCGGGTACATCATGAGGATCAGCCCGACGGCGATCGGGATCGAGGTCGTCCCCACCGAGAGGCGATCGAGCATCGGGACGACGCCCGGCACCAGGAACCCGAGCGCCACGCCCGCGCCCATGGCGAGGAAGATCCAGAGCGTCAGGTAACGGTCGAGGAACGAGAGCCGGCGGGTCACGCCCTCGCGCGCCGGCGCGACGAGAATGGCTTCTTCGGACATGAGCTACAGGCCCCCGACGAGCGCCTTGAGGCGGCGGAGGGTTCGGGGCTCGACGCAGTAGCAGACCCGCGGGCCGTCGATCTCGCCGCGGACGAGCCCGGCCTCCTTGAGGACCTTGAGGTGCTGGGAGACGGTGGACTGCGCGAGCGGAAGCTCGTCCACGATGTCGCCACAGATGCACGCCTCGCGGCGGACGAGCAGGCGGAGGATCTGGACGCGGGCGGGGTGGCCGACCGCCTTGGCCAGCATCGCCAGCTCCTCGTCGGCGTCGGCACCCTCGACGGGCCGGAGGTCCGGAGCTTCTTGCCGGGGCGCGACCGGATCGCACGTCGGCGCCTTCTTGAGCGGAGCGGGCATGCATCGGCTATTTACGATGAATGAGCCGGCGGGGCAAGTGCTGTCCGGCCGCGCGGCAACCTGAGATGCTCGTGATGGCGGGCACGCAGCGGCGGATCGTCGCATCGGGGTCGGACGATGAAGCGGGAGTCGCGAATCCTTTCCGCCCGCGGAGGGCTCATACCCGGAGGAGGTCCTCCGATGGTCAATGAAGGCACGCTCGAGCGGGTGGCCCGCGTCATCCTCGGTGCGGTGTTGCTCTCGCTCGTGTTCGTCGGGTCGACGTCGAAGTCGGCCTACGGCTGGATCGGTATCATTCCGCTCGTGACGGGGCTCCTCGGCTTCTACCCGGTGTACCGGGTGCTGGGGATCTGTACTTGCGAGCGGCCTGACCGTGCCGGAGCGAAGCTGACATGATCGACTCGCCGCGCGAGCTGGGCGAGCACGCGGAACGCGCCGGCGCGGGCGCCTTCTGGGCCCGCTTCTCGCGCTCGCACGCGCGCACGGCAACGATCGCGCTGCTCGGCGCGGGCGCGGCGGCGGGCTATGCGTACTTCGTCGGGTGCAGGTCCGGGACGTGCCCGCTGACGTCCAGCATCTGGACCGCCTCGCTGTATGGCGCGGTCGTCGGCGGCGTCGCGGGCTGGCCGGCGCGCGCGCGGTGAGCGTCCGATCCGCTCGGCTCCTCACGGACCCGGGTCCGTCCCGCGCCGCCTCAGCCACGCGCCGAGCCAGCTCGGCACGAACGTGCCGGTCGGCTCGGGCCGCTCGGCGAGCTCGCGCGTCATCCGGATGAACACGCTCTGCTTTCCCTTGAGCGTCCGCATCCCCATGCCGCGGACCTCGAACCCCATCCGTTGCCAGAACCGCAGCGCGCCCGGATTCACCTCCTCGACGATCAGGTGGAGCGCGCTCCCGCCCTGGGCACGGACCCACTCCTCGAGCCGGTGGTAGACGCGGTCGCCGAGCTTCTTTCCGCGCAGCGTCGGCTCGAACATGAGCAGACCCAGGTACCACTCCCCTTGCTTCGGGAAATCGCGGATCACGTCGAGGACGCCCACGAGATGCCCGGGCGCGTCGAACAGGCCGATCACGAACTTGTCCTCGTGCGTCTTCCCGTGAGGCAGGCTGCGGAGGAGCTCGCCCGCCTCGTCGGGCCCCGGCGGCTGCCCGGTGACGAGCTCGAAGTAGTCGCGGCACCGCTCGTAGAACGCCTGCAGCTCGGCGCTCCGCGACTCGTCGAGCCGGACGCCGAAGCACCCGGTCAGCTCGAAGACGCGCTCGGAAGGATCGCGAGGCACGGGGCGCAGCGTAGCGCACCCGCGCTGGCCTTGGGACAACCCCGCGAGTAAGATGCCGCCGCTCTCCGGGGGGACCGGCGAGGTCGGATGCAGGGAATCATCACCGGACGCGACGTACTCCGGCACTCGTTCACCATCCTCCGTCTGTGGGGGCCGGGGACGTATCTCCGCTGCATCTACGCGATGGTGACGCGCCGCTCGGTGACCTTCCTGCAGGTCATCCACGAGGGCGACCGCTACCCGACCTAGCGGGTGGTCCGGACGCGGCCAGCGCCTCGGCGATCCGCGTGCGCGTCTCCTCTCGCAGCCGGTCCACGTCCGCCACCCCGAGCCCCCCGGTCGCGATCGGCGCGAGGATCCGCACGCGCACGTCCGACGGGCGGATCCACGCCGTATCGGGAGGCATCGCCTCGCCGGCGCCGGTGATGGCGACCGGCACGATGGGCACCCCCGCCTCGATGGCGAGCTTGAACGGACCGGCCCGGAACGGCCGGAGGGTGCCGTCGCGACTCCGGGTCCCCTCGGCGAACAGGCCGACCGGGATGCCGGCCTCGAGGTAGCGCCGCAGCGTGGCGAGCGCCGCCGACCCGCTCTCGCGATCCGCGCGATCCACCGGCACGTGCCCCGCGACGCGAAGCGCCCAGCCGACCCACGGGATGCGGAACGCCTCCTGCTTGCCGATCCACTTCATCTCGCGCGGGAGCCGCGCCACCGCCAGGGCGTCGACCATCGAGCGGTGGTTCGGCACCAGGACGAAGGTGGCGGGGGGCGCGGGGAGGACCCCCTCGACCGACACGCGCCAGAACGGGAACGCGGTGACCAGGAGCTCGCCGAGCAGTCGGAGCGCGCGGCTGGCCGCCATCCCGTGCCGGTCGAACGGGAGCGTCACGATCCGGACCAGCGCCGTCACGGGCAGCGACAGCGACAGGACCAGCACCGCGAAGCCGTAGAAGAGAAGGGTCGCTGCGGTGCGCACGGCCACCAGTCTCCCGCGCAGCACTCCTCCGATACGAGCACCAAATGACGCGCGCTAGTTCCCGGGGTCGGTCCCCGGCTCGTCCGCCTCGTCGTCCTCGAGGTCCGGCCCGGGCGGAAGCCGTTCCAGCCGCTGCTTCACGAGCTGGATGTGCTGCTCCTCCTCGCCGCGCAGGTGCTCGAACAGCGTGCGCACGGAGGGATCGACGACGTGCCGGAGCGCGCCGTCGAAGAAGTCCCACGCCTTCTGCTCCGAGGCGAGCGCCACCTCCATCGCCTGGCGCGCGGACATGAACACCCGGGGCGTGCCGCGGTCGGGCGCCTCGACGTCGTCGAGCGCCTCCTTCGTGATTCGCCGCGGTGCGGTGCCGAACAGGTCGCTGCGCTTGGCGGCGAGCTCGGCGCCGTGCCTCGCCTCGTACCCCGCCATCGTCCGGAACATGTCGGCGGCGTCTCCGGTGTAGCGGCCGCCTCCCACCTGCCGGACGAACTCGTCGTACCGCTCCTTCGCTTCCTCCTCGATCGAGATGGCGAGGTCCAGCGCGTCCTGCAGCGTCAGCGTGCGGAAGTCGATGGTCATCCCCTCCGTCTAACGCCGGAGGTCTCGGTCAGAACGCCCCGGGCGGGGCAGCGATGGCTCCCAGATCTGCCGCAGGCCGGCCCGGCAGCAGCGGAATCTGGACCGCTCCGCGCCTCGACCGGGCTCGGGAGGTGTGGTTTGCTGCGGCCCCGAAATCGACCCCTTCATCGAGGAGTGTCCCAGTGCCTGCCCCTGCGTTCCAGTACCAGGATCCGTTCCCGCTCTCGAAGGACGAGACCCGCTACCGGCTCGTCACCAAGGAGGGCGTCTCGATCGCCACCTTCGAGGGGAAGGAGGTCCTGAAGGTCGACCCGTCGGCGCTCATCCGGCTCGCGCGCGAGGCGATGCGCGAGTTCTCGTTCTTCCTGCGCCCGGCGCACAACGAGCAGGTCGCGAAGATCCTCTCCGATCCCGAGGCCTCGCAGAACGACAAGGGCGTGGCGCTCGCCTTCCTGCGCAACGCCGAGATCGCCGCGAAGGGCGAGCTGCCCATCTGCCAGGACACCGGCACGGCCACGATCGTCGGCAAGAAGGGACAGCAGGTCTGGACCGGCGTGAAGGACGAGGAGTTCCTCTCCGAGGGGGTCTATCAGACCTACACCGGCGAGAACCTGCGCTACTCGCAGACCGCCGCGCTCGACATGTACGAGGAGGTGAACACCGGCGACAACCTGCCGGCGCAGATCGACCTCTACGCGACGGAGGGCGCCGAGTACAAGTTCCTCTTCGTCGCCAAGGGCGGCGGCTCCGCCAACAAGACGATGCTCTGGCAGGAGACCAAGGCGCTCCTCAACCCGGCGACGCTCGAGAAGTTCCTCGTCGAGAAGATGAAGTACCTCGGCACGGCCGCCTGCCCGCCGTACCACATCGCCATCGTCATCGGCGGCACCTCCGCCGAGACCTGCCTGAAGACGGTGAAGCTCGCCTCGACCAAGTACTACGACGGGCTCCCGACCAAGGGGAACGAGCACGGCGACGCCTTCCGCGACGTCGAGCTGGAGCAGAAGCTCCTCGAGGCGGCGAACAAGCTCGGCATCGGCGCCCAGTTCGGCGGCAAGTACTTCGCCCACGACGTCCGCGTGGTCCGGCTGCCGCGCCACGGCGCCTCCTGCCCGGTGGGCATGGGCGTCTCCTGCTCGGCCGACCGGAACGTCAAGGCCAAGATCAACAAGGACGGGCTCTGGCTCGAGGAGCTCGACCACGCCCCCGGGCGGCTCATCCCGGCGCAGTACAGGACCGGCAAGCACGAGCACGGCGTGAAGATCGACCTGAACCGGCCGATGAAGGAGATCCTGGCCGAGCTGACGAAGCACCCGGTCTCGACGCCGCTGCTCCTCACCGGCACGCTCGTGGTCGGCGCGCGACATCGCGCACGCCAAGTTCAAGGAGCTCATCGACGCCGGGAAGGGCGTGCCCGAGTACCTGCTCAAGCACCCGGTCTACTACGCCGGCCCGGCCAAGACGCCGAAGGGGAAGGCCTCGGGCTCGTTCGGCCCGACCACCGCCGGCCGCATGGACTCGTACGTCGACCTGCTCCAGTCGAACGGCGCCTCGCTGGTGATGATCGCCAAGGGGAACCGCTCGCAGCAGGTCACCGACGCCTGCAAGAAGTACGGCGGCTTCTACCTCGGCTCCATCGGCGGCCCGGCCGCGGTGCTCGCCGAGGAGAACATCAAGAAGGTGGAGTGCATCGACTTCCCCGAGCTGGGCATGGAGGCGGTCTGGAAGATCGACGTGGTCGACTTCCCGGCCTTCATCCTGGTGGACGACAAGGGCAACGACTTCTTCAAGAAGCTCGGGGTCTAGCTGCGGCGGATGCGCGCGCCTGCGCGCCCTCGGCTCCGGTCGCGCTGCGGCCGGGGCCTTTTGACATCCTCTCCGGCCTGAAGACCGGAGATTCCGGCTAAGAGGCGGCACACGCTGCCTCCGACACGGTGGGTTCCTGGGCCGGGAGCCCTCCTGCGCTCTTCGTATCTCCCAGGCGATCACGGCGTAGTCCCGCCGCTAAGATGTTGCGCGCCGCGTTCACATCGGCGTCCGCGGCGTGGCCGCAAAGAACGCACCGGAACACGGCCTGAGTCTTCCGGTTCTCGGCCGAGACGTGCCCGCAGATGGGGCATGTCCGGCTCGTGTTGCGCGGGTCGATGGCGATCACCATCCCCCCGCGCCAGGTCTGCTTGTACTCGAGCTGCCGCCGGAACTCGGCCCAGCCCTGGTCGAGGATCGACTTGTTGAGGCCCGCCTTCGCGCGGACATTCCGCCCCGGGGCGTTGACCGTACCCCGAGCGCTTCGGCTCATCGACTTCACCGACAAGTCCTCGAGAACGACCAGCGCGTGGGTCTTGCTGATGGTCGTGCTCGTCTTGTGCAGGAAGTCGTTGCGGATGCGGGCGATCTTCATGTGCAGGCGTCCGATGCGGGCCTTCTGCTTCCTCCAGTTGTTGCTGTACTTCTCCTTGCGCGCGAGGGCTCGCTGCTCCCGCGCCAGCTTCTTCTCGTACTTTCGGGTACTGCTCACTGGCGCGAAGGTCTCACCGCTCGAGAGCGCGGCGAACTTCACCACGCCCACGTCCAGGCCGACGGCGCTGTTCGCCGGGTGGACGGGCGCCGCGACCTCCTGCTCCGTCTGGATGGAGACGAACCAGTGCTCACCCTCGCGCGAGATCGTGAGCTGCTTCGGCGTGCCGCTCACCGCGCGGCTCCTGCGGTAGCGCACCCAGCCGAGCTTGGGCAGCTTCACCCGGCCGTGCCGGCCGTCCACGGCGAACTGCTTCGGGTCCGGGTACCGGAACGCATCATGGCGGCCCTTCTTCTTGAAGCGGGGCAGGTCGGCCCTGCCCTCGAAGAAGTTGCGGTACGCGCGGTCCAGATCCTTGAGCACCTGCTGGAGCGGGTGGATGGGCGCGGACGCCAGGAACTCCGTGTCCGGCGCATGGCGCCAGCTCGTGAGCTCCTTGCACAAGGCGGCGTACCCGAGGTGCTTCTCCTTCCTCTCGAACCGCTCACGTTCCAGCGCCAGGCCACGGTTGAAGACGAAGCGGCAGCATCCCGCCACGCGGCCCATCTCCCGCGCCACGGTCGGCGTGGGCTCGAGCCGGAAGCGGTAGGCCTTCAACAGCCGCATGGACGCACGGTACACTTGCCCTATGACAGCCGAGAGCGAAGTCCAACACGGCCGCCACTGCGTCTTCAACTTGCACGTGCATTTGGTCTTCGCGGCCAAGTACCGCCGCCGGGTCTTCGATGGACCCGCCATCGAACGACTGCGGGAGATCTTCGCCGCGGTGTGCCGCGACTTCGAGGCCCGCGCCGCGACATCGCGAAACGGTACTGGAAGGGCGTGCTGTGGAGCCCCAGCTACTTCGCCGCGTCCTGCGGTGGCGCCCCGATCGCCATCGTGCGCCAGTACATCGAGCAGCAGCAGCGACCGGACTGAATCGGGAGAGTGGGGCATCGAGCCCCGCCCTCCCGGGCGCTATCCTCCCCGCCCTGAACGGCGGGGCTTGTCGCGCATCAGGGTCATCTGCGCGTCGACTCCCAATCGGTCCAAGGGGGCCGGTGACGGCGGGCGAACGCCGATTCAAATTGCCGGCCCGGAGGGGGACCGTGCACGCAGATCCGGCCGCGCCAGCGCCCGCCGCGCACTCCGCGCCCGCCATCGACGACGCGCTCTGGGAGGGGACGCTCGTGCCGCTCGTGGAGCGGCTCATCCGGGCCGGCTACTTCTCGTTCGAGGTCGAGGGAGCCGAGCACGTCCCGCGCGACGGCAGGGCGATCTACGCGCAGAACCACGCCGGATGGTTCCCCCTCGACGCGCTGTTCGTAGGGCTCGCGGTCCGCAGCGCCATCGGCCCGTGCCGGACGCCGTACTTCGCGACCGCGGACGCTGCGCTCGCGATCCCGGTCCTCGGCAGCTTGCTTCGCCGGGTCGGCGCGGTGCCCGCATCGTGGTTTCGCCGCCCCGAGCGGCTCCCGGCCCGAATCCACGCGTGCGCGTTCTTCCCCGAGGGTGTCCCCGGGAACACCAAGCCATTCTGGGAGGCGTACCGGATGCGGCCGTGGAACCGCGGGTTCGTCCGGGTCGCGGCGGCCCTCGATCTCCCGATCGTCCCCGCGGCCGTGCTCGGCGGCGAGGAGTGCCTGCCGGTCGCCTGGACCGTCCAGTTCCTGGAGCCGCTCGTCGGGTCTCGATTCGGGCTGCCGCTGGCGCTCGTTCCGCTGCCGGCGCGCTGGCGCGTCGTCTTCCATGCGCCGGTGCGGCTCGGCGAGGACCGCCAGCGGGTCCTCGCGGACGGCGAGCGCTCCGGCGAGCTGGCGAGCGAGATCCAGGCCACGGTCCAGCAGATCGCTCGATCGACTTGCTGCCGGGCAGCCGCTCGCCCACCTGTCGTCCTGGCTCGCGGCGCACCGGCCATGGTCGTTCGCGCGAGACCGGGCGGCCTCTCGCAGGCTCCCCGCCCCGGCGCACGCGCCCTAAATCACGAGGGGGGCGGTGAAGCTTCGCGCCGCCGAAACGTCGATCCCACCAGGGGGAGCACGACATGTCCGTTCGATCCGCCGCCCTCATGGCCCTCGCGCTCGCCGCGGCCTGTGCCCGCAACCCGGTCACCGGGAAGCGTCAGCTGGCGCTCGTCTCGACCGAGCAGGAGATCGCGCTCGGGAAGGAGGCGGCGCAGCAGGTCACGGAGAGCATCGGCCGGTACCCCGATCCGAAGCTGCAGGCGTACGTGGAGGAGATCGGGAAGCGGATGGCTGCGAGGTCCGAGCGGCCGGACCTGCCCTGGAGCTTCACCGTGCTCGACGACCCGTCGGTGAACGCGTTCGCGCTCCCTGGCGGCCCGGTGTTCGTGACCCGCGGGCTCCTGACGCACATGAACACGGAGGCGGAGCTCGCGTCGGTCGTGGGGCACGAGACCGGCCACATCACGGCGCGTCACTCGGTCCAGGACCTCTCGAAGGCCCAGCTCGCGCAGCTCGGGCTCGGTCTCGGCGCGATCCTGAACGAGAGGGCCGCCCAGGTCGCCGGCGCCGGGCTCCAGCTCCTGTTCCTCAGGTACAGCCGCGACCACGAGCGCCAGGCGGACGAGCTCGGCTTCAAGTACATGGTCGCGCAGGGCTATGACCCGCACGAGATGGCCCACGTCTTCACCACGCTCGAGCGCGCGAGCGCGCAGCAGGGGCAGGGGAAGCTCCCGGAGTGGCTCTCGACGCATCCGGATCCGGGCAACCGGGCGGAGACGGCGGAGAAGCGCGCGGCGGAGGTGAAGAACCCCGGGACGAAGACGGACCGGGACGAGTACCTGGCCCACGTCGACGGGATGAAGTTCGGTGAGGACCCGCGCCAGGGCTTCTTCCAGGGGAACGCGTTCCTCCACCCCGATCTCCAGTTCAAGCTCGACTTCCCGGCTGGCTGGCAGAAGGCGAACGGCGCAGAGGCCGTGATGGCGCAGTCTCCGAAGAAGGACGCGATCATCCAGCTCTCGCCCGCGGGGAAGACCTCGCCCGAGGAGGCGGCGAAGAAGTTCTTCTCGCAGAAGGGGGTGAAGCCCGCGAGCCTGGCGGCCGGGGCGAGCGCGGGGTTGCCGCCCAACACGCGCACCTTCGAGGCCCAGACGGACAAGGGGCAGCTCGGCGGCCTCGTGTCCTTCTTCTCCCACCGCGGCGTGACGCTCGGGATCCTGGCCTACACGCCGATCGCGAGCCTTGGCGCCTACGCGCCTGCGTTCCAGGCCACGGCTGCGAGCTTCGGGCTCCTCACCGATCCCGCGGCCCTGGCGGTGCAACCGGCGCGGATCCAGCTCGTGAAGGTCCCGAGGGACATGACCGTCGCCGAGTTCAACGCGCAGTTTCCCTCGACGGCGCCGGCCGAGACGGTCGCGCTCGTGAACGGGATCGCCAAGGATGGGCGGATCGAGGCGGGCCGGACGGCGAAGCGGATCGTCGGGGGCGTCCCGCCGAAGGCCGGGGACGCCGCGCCGAAGAGCTGACGCGCCGGGTCGTTCAGGGCGTGTGGAGCGGCAGCCCGCCGCAGGGTGTCGTGTATAATCGCACCCCCTATGATCCAGATCTACGACACGACCCTGCGCGACGGCACGCAGCGCGAGGGGATCTCGCTCTCGTGCGACGACAAGCTCGCGGATCGCGCAGCGGCTCGACGAGCTCGGGCGTCACCTTCATCGAGGGCGGCTGGCCCGGGTCGAACCCCAAGGACGCCGAGTTCTTCGAGCGCGCCCGCGGACATGACGTGGCAGCACGGCGCTCATCGCCGCCTTCGGCTCCACCTGCCGCGTGGGCGGCGGGCCCGGAGGACGACGCCAACATCAAGGCGCTCCTCGACTCCGGCGCGCCGGTCTGCACCGTCGTCGGGAAGACCTGGACGCTCCACGTGACCGACGTGCTCCGCACCACGCTCGAGGAGAACCTCCGCATCATCGAGAAGAGCCTCGCCTACCTCGCGGCCGCAGGGGCGGCGGGTGATCTACGACGCCGAGCACTTCTTCGACGGCTACCGGGCCGACCCGGCCTACGCGCTCGAGACGCTGAAGGCGGCGGCGCGCGGCGGGGCCGAGACGCTCGTGCTCTGCGACACGAACGGCGGCTCGCTGCCGTGGCAGATCGCCGAGGTGGTGCGGGCGGTGAAGGCCGCGG
This sequence comes from uncultured delta proteobacterium, assembly GCA_963721145.1. GTDB lineage: Bacteria > Myxococcota > Myxococcia > Myxococcales > Anaeromyxobacteraceae > Anaeromyxobacter. The sequence goes on from CAVRIC010000004.1 coordinate 151,801, forward strand.
TGAAGCGCGCCGCTCGGCGTCCACACCCACAACGACAGCGAGACGGCGGTCGCGAACTCGCTCGCCGCGGTGCACGGAGGGCGCGATCCAGATCCAGGGCACGGTCAACGGGTACGGCGAGCGCTGCGGCAACGCCAACCTCTGCTCGATCATCCCGGCGCTCGAGCTGAAGCTGGGCATGCGCTGCCTGCCCGAGGGCCACCTGCACGACGCTCACCGAGGTCGTCGCACTTCGTCGCCGAGGTCGCCAACCTGGCGCCCGACGAGCACCTGCCCTACGTCGGCAAGTCGGCCTTCGCCCACAAGGGCGGCATCCACGTCGCCGCGATGCGCCGCAACGCGGCCTCGTACCAGCACATCGATCCCGGAGCTGGTCGGCAACCAGCATGCGCGTGGTGGTGAGCGAGCTCTCCGGGCGCGGCAACCTGCTCTCCAAGGCCGAGGAGTACGGGCCTCGCCGGCGGGCGACGTGGGCGGCGTGCTCGAACGAGATCAAGGCGCTCGAGGCGAAGGGCTTCTCGTTCGAGGCCGCCGAGGCCTCGGTGGCGCATGATGATGAAGCGCGCAGGAGCCGGGCTACCGGCCGCCCTTCGAGCTGGTCGACTTCCTCGTCAACGTCGAGCACCGGACCGGCCGCGGGCATCTTCGCCGAGGCCATGGTGAAGGTGCGCGTCGACGGCGAGGTGCTGCACACCGCCGCCGAGGGCGACGGCCCGGTCGACGCGCTCGACGCCGCGCTCCGCAAGGCGCTCGCGCCGCGCTACCCGCAGGTCGAGCGAGATGCAGCTCACCGACTACAAGGTCCGCATCCTCGACGGCGACGAACGGCACGGGCGCGACGACCCGCGTCCTCATCGACACGCAGCATGCGGCGACCGGCGCTGGAGCACCGTCGGCGCGACCACCAACATCATCGAGGCGAGCTGGCGCGCGCTCGCGACGCCGTCGAGTACGGCCTCACCGTCGCGCCGGAGCCGGCGCGCCCGCCGCAAGGGAGACGAACCGTGAAGGCGAGCATCGTCGTGCTGCCCGGCGACGGGATCGGCCCCGAGGTGACGGCCGAGGCGCTCCGGGTGCTCGAAGGCGGTGGCGCAGAAGGGCGGGCACGAGCTCCGCTTCACCGAGCGGCTCATGGGCGGCTGCTCCATCGACGCCCACGGCGTCGGCGCTCACCGCACGAGGTGCTGACGCGACTGCCAGGCGTCCGACGCGGTCCTGCTCGGCGCGGTCGGCGGGCCGAAGTGGGACGACCCGAAGGCCAAGGTGCGGCCGGAGCAGGGGCTGCTCGGCCTGCGCAAGGGGCTCGGCGTCTTCGCCAACCTGCGCCCGGTGCGGGTCCACCCGGCGCTCGTCGACGCCTCGCCGCTCAAGGCCGACCGGCTGCGCGGCGTCGACATCCTCGTCATCCGCGAGCTGACCGGCGGCCTCTACTTCGGCGAGCCGAAGGGGCGCGACCGCAAGGACGGCCACGAGCGCGCCGTCGACACGCTCGAGTACGCCGACTACGAGGTCCGGCGCGTCGTCGAGCTCGCCTTCCGGCTGGCGAAGGGCCGCGCGCAAGAAGGTGACCTCGGTCGACAAGGCCAACGTCCTCGAGTCGTCGCGCCTCTGGCGCCAGATCGCCACCGCGGTCGGGCAGGCAGAACCCCGACGTCGCGCTCGACCACATGCTCGTCGACACCGCCGCCATGCGGCTCGTGCACGGCGCCCGGCCACGCTTCGACGTGGTCGTCACCGAGAACATGTTCGGGGACATCCTCACCGACGAGGCGGCGGTGCTCGCCGGGTCGATGGGCATGCTCCCGTCGGCGTCGCTGGGCGCGGGGGGCCCGGGCTCTACGAGCCCATCCACGGCTCCGCGCCGGACATCGCGGGGAAGGGGATCGCCAACCCGCTCGGCACCATCCTCTCGGCGGCCATGATGCTGCGCCACTCGCTCGGGCTCGAGGCGGAGGCGGCCGCGGTGGAGCGGGCCGCCGACGCGGCCATCACCGGAGGGTGCACGCACGGCCGACCTGGGGGGCAAGCTCTCCACCCGGGACATGGCCGACGAGGTGCTGCGGCGGCTCTAGCTCGCGCGCCGGGCGCCGTCAGTCCTCCGGGATGGGCTGCGGGCCCGGGCACGATCCCGGCGATGTCCGGATCCTCGCCGGGCGTTCCCGGCGGAGCCGGGGTTCGCTTCCTTCTCGCGCTTGCGCGTCTCTCGCCGCTCGTCCTTCTTGCGCTGCTTGTCGCGGCGCGCGGCTTCCTTCTGTCGCTTCGTCGAACCCGGGTTGAAGACCATGTGAACTCCTGGAGGCAGGGGCCTCTCGGCTTGGGAAATGCGAAGGCCCGGCCGCCGGCCGGGCCTCCACCGAACGGCTCGGTCTGTAGCTTACACCGGCCGGACGCTGGCGGCCTGAAGACCCTTCGGCCCCTTCTTCACCTCGAACTCCACCCGCTGCCCTTCCTTCAGGGTGCGGAACCCTTCGGTCTGGATGGCCGTGTGGTGGCAGAAGACGTCCTCACCACCGCCGTCCTGCGTGATGAACCCGAAGCCCTTCGCATCGTTGAACCACTTCACGACTCCACTGGCCATCCAGCACTTCCTTCGTCGTTCGCGCGGGAACCGTTCCCGGTGGGCTCGGGCCACCCCTGTAGCGCGGGCCGCCAAATTGTCTAGCGCGCCCGAAACGGTTTGTCGAGGGGCCGATCAGGGCCGTCAGGCGCCCGGTCGAACCGATCGAAGCGCATGGTGAACACGGCCCGCCCCTGGGTCAGGGAGCGGAGCTCGGTCGCGTAGCCGAACATGCGCCGGAGGGGGGCCTCCCCCTCGATGACCTTCACGGCCGCGCCCCGGTCGGAGACGTCGAGGATGGTGCCCCGCCGGCGGTCGAGGCTGTCCATCACCTCGCCGAGGCTACTCGCCGGGGATCACGACCTCGATCCGGACGATGGGCTCGAGGAGCACCGGGCCGGCCCGGGTGGCGGCCTCGCGCACCGCGTCGGCGACCGCCACCTTGTAGGCGAACGGCTTGGAGGCTCCCTCGCGCCAGGTCGCATCCGTGAGCATCACCTCGACGTCCTGCAGCGGGTGGCCCTCGAGGACGCCGGTCTCGGCCGCCTCGCGCGCGCCCTCCTCGGCCAGCCGAGCGTCTCCTCGCGCAGGAACGGCAGCGCCTCCGCCTCTGGAGCGAACCGGAAGCGGAACCCCTCCACCGCGGGGCAGCGGCGCGACCCGCGACCGTCACCTGCCCGAAGATCTGCTCGCTCGTCGATCTCCCGCTCGAAGACTCCCTCGCCCTCGGCCTCCGCCGTGAGCGTCTCGCGCAGGAGGACCTGCGGCTGGCCGGTGCGCACCTCCAGGTCGAACTCGCGCCGGAGCCGCTCGGCGACGATCTCGAGGTGCAGCTCGCCCATGCCCGAGACGAGGAGCTGGCCGGTGTCGGCGTCCTCGCCGAAGCGGAAGCTCGGGTCCTCGTCGGCGATGCGCGCGAGCGCCTCGAGCAGGAGGTCGCGGTCGCGAGCGAGGTCGTCTCGAACGCCTGCGGAGAGGACCGGCTCGTACGAGCGAGATCCCGCCGAGCCGCATCGGGTGCTCGGGATGGGAGAGGGTGTCCCCGGTGCGCGTCTCCTTGAGGCCCATGACGGCGAAGATCTGCCCGGCGCCGAGGGACGGGACGCGCTTCTTCTGGATGGCGTGCATGAGGAGGACGCGCGCGACCTGCTCCTTCTTGCCGAGGTTCGCGTTCCAGACCTCGTCCCCCTCCGCGATCCGTCCGGAGTAGACGCGCACGAAGACGAAGCGACGCTGCTCGTCGAGGAGCGAGACCTTGAAGGCGAGGGCGAGGAGGGGCGCGTCGTCGTCGGCCGCGTGCACCTCCTCGGCGCCGGTCCGGAGGTTCACGCCGGTGAGGGGGCGACGTCGAGCGGGGAGGGGAGGCAGTCGCAGACCGCGTCGAGCACCTGGGGGACGCCCTTGTTGCGGAGCGCCGAGCCGCAGAGGAGGGGGACGAACCGCCCCGCCAGCGTGGCGCGCCGGATCGCAGCCACGGAGCGTGGCTTCGTCGAGGTCGCGATCCTCGAGGAGCGGCGTCGGCGACGGCGTCGTCGACGTCGGCGAGGACGCCGAGGAGCGCCCGGCGGTCCGCCTCGCCGGCTGCCGAGAGCCCCTCCTCGACGGCGAACGCCCGGGGGTCGTCCACGTCCGGGAAGCGGATCCGGCCGCCGCGCGACCAGGTCCTCGATCCCCTCGAAGCGGGACTCCGCTCCGAGGGGGCGCTGGACGGCGGCGATCGCGTGGTCCGGGAAGTGGCGCCGCATGGAGCGCGAGCGTTTCCTCGAAGTCGGCGCCGACGCGGTCCATCTTGTTGGCGAACGCGATGCGCGGCACCCGCCAGCGGTCGGCCTGCCGCCAGACCGTCTCGCTCTGCGGCTCGACGCCGTTGACCGCGTCGAAGACCGCGACCGCGCCGTCGAGCACGCGCAGGCTCCGCTCGACCTCGACCGTGAAGTCCACGTGGCCCGGGCGTGTCGATGAGGTGCAGCTCGTGGCCGCGCCACTCGAAGCTGCGTCACCGCGGAGGTGATGGTGATCCCGCGCTCGCGCTCGAGCTCCATCCAGTCCATCACGGCGGCGCCCTCGTGGACCTCGCCCATCTTGTGGGTCCGCCCGGCGACGAAGAGGAGGCGCTCGGTGAGGGTGGTCTTCCCGGCGTCGATGTGGGCCATGATCCCGATGTTCCGGATCGCCCTGATCCGACGTCGCTCCGCAGGCTCCTTCCGCTCCTCGCTCATGCGCCGCGGCCGCCTCCAGGCTCCGCAGGAAACCATGGAGCGCCGGGCCCGTCCACGGGAACGCCGCCGCGGCGCCATCTCGCCCCGGCGGACCGCCCGACACCCACGAGCGCGCACACGCGGCGCTTGGACTGCGTGTGCGCCTCGTGTATTCAGGAGAGACCGCTCGGTCACTCGCGCGCTCACATACGGAGGATTCTCATGAACGTTCGTTCCCTGCTCGCCTTCGCGCTCGCCGCGCTCCTCATTCCCGCCGCCGGAAGCGCCGCTCCGACCAGGGGCTCGGCCGCGAAGTCAGGTCCGATCGCCAGCTCGTCGCCGTCGTCTGCGCTGTCGATCGGCGGCTTCGTCGGCTACGAGACGGACGACGTCTCGGGCCTCACGCTTCGGGTGGACGGCGAGCTCCCGTTCCAGGCACTCAGCCCACAGGTGAACCTGTCCTGGGTCGGATCGATCGGCCTGTCTCACCTGACCGAGGACGTCCCGTACGGTGACTTCACTGCCAACATCCTGAAGATCATCCCCGCAGCGCGGTTCTCGTTTCCGCTGAGCCGCGAGTTCTCGCTGTTCGCCGACGCAGGCCTCGGCCTCTACTACGCTTCCTGGAAGGTCGAGACGAACTTCTTCGGCTTCACGACCAGCATCTCCGACAGCGAGCTCAGCCTCCTCATGCGGCTCGGCGGCGGCGCCTGGTACGCGGTGAACCCGAAGACGCGCATCGGCGCGTCGATCGAGCTCACCCCCTACTTCGGCGATTTCGACCAGAACACCTTCACGATCCAGGTCGGCGCGATGTTCAGCATGTAGCCTGCGCCTCAAATCAGGCCGAGGGCCTCGGTCGCGTGAGCGGCCGGGGCCTTTTTCCTTTCGGGGGTCCGCCCGGCGGTGGGAGTCGGGCCGCACACCCCTCACGGTCGCGTGCCCCACGGGGGGGGGACGCCCGCGCCGGAGGGTGGTCGCGGCGCCGGCGCGTTCAGATCGTCGGCGCTGGGCCGCACCGCGCGCGGTTGCCGGCGCGGCGAGCGGCGGAGCGCCCGATGGCAAGACAGATGTGGTGGTTCCTCGGGGTCGCCGTCACCGTGGGGCTCGCCGGCCGCGCGGTCCCCGTCCGCGGCGACGAGCCAGTCGCCGATGACGCGACCGTCGTCGCGCTCGTGCTTGCGCTCTCGTGCGGCGGAACCCGGCAGGTGCCTCCGGGCGACGCCGCTCGCGGCGGGGGCACCGAGGTCGAGCTCGTCGCCAGGGTTCGGGCGAAGTCGGTCCGCTTCGACCAGGTGCCGGCGGCGAGCGACCTGCTCGGGAGCGGGGGAATGCGCCAGCGGTCGTGCAGGATGCATCGGGTGAATCTTCCGGCACGGCCCGAGCCCGGAGTGGTCTACCGCGACGTCGAGGTGAAGCTCACGTTGTGGGGCGACGTCCAGGAGCTGATCGCGCTGCTCGCCGACGCGCGGCACGCAGCGCGAGGCATCCGGTTCTCCCCCGATCCGGACGACCTCGGGCCGGCAAGGGATCCTGCGCGTGACGCGGCGGCGGAGCGGACCGCCGCGCCCGCAGAGCCCGAGCCGGGCCCGCCCGACGCGGGACGCTGACGCCCGCGGGCGGGACTCGCGGTCGCGCTCACTTCGCGACGCGGCGCTCGAACGCCTTCACCTCGTCCGCGGACGGCGGCTCGTCCGCGACCGGTCGCGGGGCGGCGGCCGCCTCCGCAGTGTTACGGGCTGCGGGCTCGACGTACGCCGTCGCGGGCGGGATGACGTGGGTCGCGGGCTCTTCGGAGCGCGTCCGCGCGCAGGAGAGGGCGACGAGGGCGGCGAGGATTGGGATGGGGAGCAGCGGCAGGTAGATGCGGGGCATGCGGACCTCGGTGCAGCGGGTTCGAATCGCTCCAATGCACCCGCTGTGCCCGCGGTGTTCCCCCGAGCCTCTCGCCGGATCCGCCCGCTCGTGGCCGCGCGGACACGCCGGCGTGGCCGGGCGGACGCTTCATCGGCTCGTGCCGAGCCCCAGAGCCACACGAGGGTTCCGCGCCGCCCGCCGGGGCGGTCGTCCCGCCGAGCTCGGCAATTCGGCCGGGGGAGTGTCGACCGCCGGGGGTATGATCGCCGCGTGTTCCTCGCCTTCTCCAAGCTGCTCGACTGGTTCCTGTCACCGCTCTCGTGGGCGCTCCTTCTCCTCGTGCTCGGCGCGCTGTTCCGCCGGCGCGCGCGCCTGGCGTGGTCGCTCGCGGCGCTCGCCTTTGTGACGCTCGTCCTCTTCTCGAACGACGGCGTCGCGAACGCGCTCCAGCGGCTCGGCGAGCGCAACGTCCGCTCGAGCTTCCGCCCGGACGTCGTCTACGACGCGATCGTGGTCCTGGGCGGGATGGTGGACCCCGCCGCATCTCGCGCGAGCGGCGAGACGCAGATCGACGAGGCGGCGGACCGGCTCCTCCGGGCGTACGAGCTGCTCCGGGCCGGACGCGCGCGGTTCATCCTCATCTCGGCCGGGGTCGGAAACCTGCCGCCGGGAGACCTTCCGGAGGCGGACCGGCTCGCGGGCAAGCTCGTGCAGTGGGGGATCCCGCCCCACCAGGTGGTCGCCGAGGGCTCGAGCCGCAACACCCGCGAGAACGCGATCCAGTCGTCCCGGATCGCGGCTGCGCGCGGCTGGAAGACGCTCCTGGTCGTGACGAGCGCGATCCATGCGCCGCGCGCGCTCGGCTGCTTCCGCGCCGTCGGGATCGAGCCGGACCTGCTGGCGGTGGACTTCCGCGCGCGCGACCGCGAAGAGGGCTGGCTCCCGCGCGCGATGGCGCTGTCGCGGAGCACGGACGTGCTGCGCGAGCTCGCGGGACGGGTCGTGTACCGCGCCGTGGGCTACGCCCGCTAGAGGGCGGGGCGCCAGGTCTCGCGGCCGTGCGTGGTCTCACCGCGGCGTCGTCGCGACGGCGTGCATGTGGTCGGGCAGACCGCGTCCGCGACCGACGGCGTAGGACCGGCGCAGGGCCTCCGTCAGGTAGGCCTTCGCGGCGCGCACCGCGTCGAGCAGGTCCGAGCCCAGGGCGAGCCGGGCGCAGATCGCCGCGGACAGCGTGCACCCGGTGCCGTGCACGTTCGGCGTATCCACCCGCGGCGCGGTGAGGTCGACGAGTCCCGCCCCGTCGCAGAACACGTCCACCGCGTCGCCGGCGAGGCCGCCTCCCTTCACGAGCACCGCGCGCGCGCCGAGCGCGCGCAGCTCGCGCGCCGCCTCGCGCATCCCGGCGACGTCGCGGACCGGGTGGCCGAGGAGCGCGGCGGCCTCGTGCAGGTTCGGCGTGACGAGCGCCGCGAGCGGGAGGAGCCGGTCCACGTAGGCCCGCTCCGCGGCGGCGTCGAGGAGCCGATCGCCGCTCTTCGCGATCATCACCGGGTCCACCACGAGGGGGGCGATCCTCAGCCGCGCCGCCGCGTCCGCCACGGCGCCGATGATGGCGGCGCTCGCCAGCATCCCGGTCTTGGTCGCCGCGACCGGCATGTCCGTCGCGACCGCCTCCATCTGCGCGACGATCATCGCCGGCTCGAGGGCCACCCAGGCGGCGACGCCCATCGAGTTCTGGGCGGTGATCGCGGTGACCGCGGTCGTCCCGTGCACCCCGTGAGCGGCGAAGGTGCGGAGGTCCGCCTGGATCCCGGCTCCGCCGCCGGAGTCCGATCCCGCGATGGTGAGCGCCACCTTCATACGCGGTGCAACATAATGTGAACTTGCGGGGGGTGCCCACCCGGGTCGCCCGTTTCCCTTCGAGGCCGTCGAGAATCCTTCGCCATGCGCCTGCTCTGCCTCCACGGCCACTTCTACCAGCCGCCGCGCGACAACCCGTGGCTCGAGGAGGTCGAGACCCAGGACTCGGCCGAGCCCTTCCACGACTGGAACGAGCGCATCGCCACGGAGTGCTACGGGCCGAACGGGGCAGCGCGCCTCAAGGGGCCGGGCGACCGCATCGTCGACATCGTCAACAACTACCTCCACCTGTCGTTCAACTTCGGCCCGACGCTGGCGGCGTGGCTCGAGCGGTTCCGCCCCGAGATCCACGCGCACGTCGTCGAGGCGGACGCGCGGAGCCTCGAGCTGCGCGGCCACGGCAACGCGCTCGCGCAGGGTTACAGCCACGCGATCCTGCCGCTCTGCTCGCCGCGCGATCGGCTCACCGAGATCCGGTGGGGCATCGCGGACTTCCGGCGCCGCTTCCAGCGCGACCCGGAGGGCTTCTGGCTTCCCGAGACCGCCGCCGACGCGGCGACGCTCGCCGCGCTCGCCGGGGAGGGGATCCGGTTCACGATCCTGTCGCCGTACCAGGCCCGCCGGGTACGAGCGCCGGGCGGCGAATGGCAGGACGCGACGGGCGCCCGCTTCGACCCCACCCGGCCGTACCGCGTGCGCGCCGGAGACCGCGAGCTCGTGGTCTTCTTCTACGACGGCCACATCGCCCGGGACCTCGCCTTCGGCGACGCGCTCTCCTCTCCCGACCGGCTGGTCCGGCGCCTCGAGGGCGGGTTCGATCCCGGCCGCGGACACCCCGAGATCCTCGCCGTCGCCTTCGACGGCGAGACCCTCGGGCACCACAAGAAGGGCGGAGACGAGGCGCTCGCGGCGGCGTTGCGGCGGCTCGCGAGTCGCCCAGACCTCGAGGTCGTGAACCTCGGCCAGGCGCTCGACCGGATCCCCGCCCAGTGGGAAGCGGAGATCGTAGAGGGGTCCTCGTGGTCGTGCGCGCATGGCGTCGAGCGCTGGCGCAGCGACTGCGGCTGCCAGGTCGGCGGCGAGCCCGGCTGGCGCCAGGCCTGGCGCGCCCCGCTCCGCACTGCGCTGGAGGGGCTCCGCGACCGGCTCGCCGAGGCCTACATACGCAAGATGTCCGAGCTCGTGCCCGACCCCTGGCGCACGCGCGACCGCTACGTCGAGGTGGTCCTCGAGCCATCCCGCGAGGAGGCGCCCGACTTCCTCCGGAGGGAGGGGGGCGACCGCTCGACCGGGACGCGCTGGTGAAGACGCTGCGGCTGCTCGAGATGCAGCGGCAGTCCTTGCTCATGTTCACGAGCTGCGGCTGGTTCTTCGCGGAGGTCTCGGGGCTGGAGACGGTGCAGGTGCTCCGCTACGCGGCGCGCGCCATCCAGCTCGCGCGCGACGCGACGGGCCTCGACCTCGAGCCCGCGTTCGAGAGCGCGCTCGCCCGCGCGCCGTCGAACCGGCCGGACGTTCACGACGGGCGGCGCGCGTACGAGAAGCTCGTCAAGCCCAGCGTCGCGACGCTCGACGGGATCGCCGCACACCTCGCCATCGCGGGCGCGGCGCGGGAGCTGCCCGCGGAGGGCGCGGTGTTCTGCTACCGGTATCGAACCGACGGCCGCCGCGCAGCGGAGTCGGGCCCCGCCTCGCTGACGCTCTCGCGGATGCAGCTCGAGAGCGTCACGACGCGCGAGCCCGTCGACGTGCTCTCCTGCGTTCTTCACTTCGGCGCCGCGGACTTCCGCTGCGGCATCGCGCCCTGGCGCGGACCCGCGCAGCACGCCGAGGTCGAGGCGTCGCTCTTCGGGCGGTTCGAGCGCGCGTCGTTCGCGCGGGTGCTGCGCGAGATCGACCGGTTCTTCCCCGGCCGCGACTACTCGCTCCGCGACCTGTTCCTCGACGAGCGGCGCCGAGTCGCGCAGGCGATGCTCGAGGGGACGCTGCGGCGGTACGAGGATCGTTACGTGGAGATCTTCGAGGACAACCGTCGGCTGATGGAGTTCCTGCGCGAGATCGACTCGCCCGTCCCCGCGCCGCTCCGGGTCGCGGCGGACGTGACGATCACGGCGCGGCTGCTCGCGGCGCTCGATCGGGCGCGCCTGGGCACGATCGACATCGCCACGGCGGAGCGGGAGCTCGGGGAGCTGGTGGCCCTCGCGCGGCGGCTCGACGCGCACCTGCGGCTCGCCCCGGTGCGGCGGCGGGTCGAGGCGCTCGTGCTCGATCAGCTCGCCGCGCTCGTCGCGGGCAGGAACCCCGCCGCGCGGGCCGCGGAGTGCGTCGCGATCCTCGCGCTCGCGGAGCGGCTGGGACTGAGGCTGGATCTCTGGGGGGCGCAGAACCGGGTGTGGGACTGGGCGGGGTCCTCGCGGGTCACGCTCGACCGCGACACTGCGGCAGAGCTCGCGCGCCGCCTCTGGTTCGACGAGGCGGCGCTGCTTGCGCGCGCCGGGTACGCGGCGCGCGCCTGACCCGGGGCCGCCTGGCTCACCCCCGCTGACCTCCCGTTCGGGTAGCATGCGCGGGTCCTCGCCATGTCCGAAGAGAAGCTCCCCGAGCTCACCGACGCGCAGCGCGCGGCCATCCGGGCGCTGCGCGACGACGACCGGAGCACCCCCGCCCCGGTGTGGCTCGCCCGGCAGGCGCACGTCCCGAACGACGTCATCGAGCGGCAGCACGCCGCGCAGGATCCCGAGGGCTTCTGGCGCGAGAAGGCGAAGCTCGTCGACTGGATGCGTCCGTTCGACCGGGTGCTCAGCTTCGACCCGCCGCGGCACGAGTGGTTCGTCGGCGGGACGCTGAACGCGACGTCGAGCTGCATCGACCGCCACACGTTCGGCGATCGGCGGCTCAAGGCCGCGCTCATCTGGGTGGGCGAGGACGGTCAGGAGCACACGTACACGTACAACCGGCTCTACCGCGAGGTGAACCGGCTCGCGAACGCGCTCCGGGAGCTGGGCGTCAGGAAGGGGGACCGCGTCGTCGTGTACATGCCGCCGACGCCGGAGGGCGTCCTCACGATGCTCGCCTGCGCCCGGATCGGCGCCATCCACGCGGTGGTCTCGGCCGGGATCGGCACCCGGGCGCTGCGGCGGCGCATCGAGGACTGCGGCGCGAAGGTGGTCGTCTGCTCCGACTTCGCGTTCCGGCGCGGCAAGCGGCTCCCCCTGAAGCCGAGCGTCGACGAGGCGGTCCGCGATCTCTACTCGGTCGAGCACATCGTGGTGCACCGCCGCGGCTCGCGGCGGGGGGACGCGCCCTTCGCGTTCGAGTCCGACCGCGAGCACGACTTCTACGGCGTGCAGCAGGGGCAGCCGATCCACTGTCCGCCGGAGGCGATGGACGCGGAGGATCCGCTCTTCATCCTCTACACCTCCGACGCCGCGGGGAAGCCGAAGGGCATCGTGCACAGCACCGCCGGGGTCCTCGTCGGCACGACGTACCTGGCGCGCGCGTTCTTCCAGATCCGCGAGCGCGACATCACCTGGTCGACCGCGGACATCGGCTCGATCCTCGGGCACTCGTTCCTGGTGTACGGCCCGCTCTCCATCGGGGCGACGGTGTTCTGCCGCGAGGGCGCGCCCGACCACCCGTCGCCGGACGTCGCATGGGAGCTCTGCGAGCGCTTCGGGATCGACGTGATGCTGACGACGCCGACCGCGGTGCGGATCTGGATGGGCCACGGCGCCGACGCGCCCGCCCGGCACGATCTGAAGCGGCTGCGCATCCTCGGCTGCGCGGGCGAGCCGCTCGATCCCGAGACGCAGCGATGGGCCTCGCAGCACGTCGTCGGCCAGTCCGGCGGGATGGTGCTCGACAACTTCCTGCAGACGGAGATCGCGGCGCCGGTGCTCGGGACGTTGCCGACGTTCGACGCGCGCCCGGGCAAGGTCGGCAAGCCGCTCCCCGGCGTGGACGCGGCGGTCGTGGACCGGGACGGGAACGAGGTGCCGGCCGGAACCCCCGGCCTGCTCGTGCTGCGCAGGCCGCTGCCGTACATGCTGCGCACGGTCTGGGGCGATCACGCCCGGTACGAGGCGTACTGGACCCAGATCCCCGGCGTGTACGCGGCGGGTGACGTCGTGGTGAAGGATCCCGACGGGTACTTCGCCATGCTCGGGCGCGCCGACGACATGATGACGGTCGCCGGAACCCGCATCGCGAGCGCCGAGGTCGAGTCGTCGCTGCTGCGCCACCCGGCCGTGGCGGAGAGCGCCGCGGTCGGCCTCCCCGACGCGGTGAAGGGCGAGCGGATCAAGGCATTCGTCGTGCTCAGGCCGGAGGTGAAGCCGACTCCGGGCCTGATCGGCTCGCTGAAGGACCACGTGCGGCAGGACCTCGGCCCGATCGCGACTCCCTCCGACATCGAGATCCGGACGGCCGTCCCGAAGACGCGGTCCGGCAAGCTCATGCGCCGTTACCTCAAGGCGGTCGAGATGGGGGAGGACCCCGGCGACCTGTCCGCGATGGCGGAGTGACGCGAGCGTCCCCCCTCGCTCAGCGCGGGTAGAGCGGCGCGACCGCCTCGGCCCAGAGGCGGCTCATCTCGATGGATCCCTCGGCGTCCGGGTGAAGGCCGTCGGCGAGCCGGTCCGGTCGTGCGCGGAACGAGGCGTACAGGTCGGGCCCGGGGAGGAGCTTGCGCGCCCCCGCGACCGAGTCCACGGCGCCGTTCTTCGGCGCCACGAAGTCCTCGCCGTACTTCGTCTGGAAGGGGAGGTGGGCCACGATCGCGATCTTCCCCGCCGCCTGGATGCGGGCGATGAGCGCGTCGAGGTCCCTCCGGAACGTCTCGGCGTCCGGGTCGTTCGCGCCGATCGTGATCGCGAAGACGCGCGCCTCCGGGTTCCAGGCCAGCACCTCGTCGATGCGCGCGAGCACCTCGCCGGTGCGCGCCCGGCAGAAGCCTGCGTCGATCATCGCCGGCTCGTACCCGGGGTGGGCCGACGCGATCCGGTCCGCGAAGCTGGGGCGGTGGGTCGGGGCGCGATCGAACACCCCCGCGCCGATGCTGTCCCCCAGGAACACCCATACGTCATCGCCGCCGAGCGAGAGGTCGTGGACGTCGATCTCGTCGAGGAACAGGCCCCAGGGGTTGCGCTCCGGCGCGAGCGCGGTGACCACGATCCGGATCCAGCGCTGTCCGGCGAAGCTCACCGCGTGCGCGCGAGAGCGGACCGGGTTGCCCCGGATGGCGACCGCGGTACTCCACGAGCCGTCCGCTCCGTTCGTCGAGTCCGCCGAGGTCTCCACGCGGTAGTCGACCGGAGCGCCGTAGAAGAGGTCGCGGTAGTCGTGGTTGTGCGAGGAGGTCCAGGAGAGCAGCACCCGGCGCGGCCCGCGCCCGATCCGGATCGCCACCCACGCCGGCGCCTCATCGCTCGGCACGCCGCCCGCCCATGCCGGCCCGCGATAGACGCCATCCACGAGGACTTCTGCCCCGGGGCGGCTCGCAGCCACCGGGCGGCCCCGCGACACGATCGGGGCAGGCCGGAGGGGACCACCGAACGGATCGGGCGGCGCGAGCGAGGCGCGCCGCGCCGCGTCCGCGGCCCGCGTGGGGCCGCCGGACCGCGAGCTGCTTGAGTGCGCGACGGCTGCGATGAGCCCCAGCGCCAGGAGCACCACGGCGGGGACGAGCAGCCGGAGCCAGCGCGGACCGAAGGCCATTCCGCCTGGTGCTACCATCGGCGGTCCGCCGCGTCCATCGGCCGCGGACCCTCGCCGCCGGCCCCCACCGGGCGAGAACTCCTTGAAGCGCGCCGGCGTGAACGGCATGTCCGACCCCGTGGCCGACCCCGTCCTCGCGTTCCGCCGCGTCTCCCGCGAGTACCGCAGCGCCGGCGGGGCGGTGCTCCAGGCGCTCCGCGACGCGACCGGGGAGGTCGTGGCTGGAGAGGTCGTCGCCGTCACCGGCCGGAGCGGCTCCGGGAAGTCCACCCTGGTCCACCTCGCGGCGGGGATCGACGCGCCCTCGAGCGGCGAGGTCCTCCTCCTCGGACGGTCGCTCTCGGCGCTGTCGGACGGCGAGCGGACGCGGCTGCGGCGCGACCAGGTCGGGCTCGTGTTCCAGTTCTTCCATCTGCTGCCGCACCTCTCGGCGCTCGAGAACGTGCTCGTCCCCGCGCTCGTCGCGAGCGACCCGCCGGGGCCCGCGGAGGCGCGGGCGCGGGAGCTGCTCGAGCGCGTCGGGCTCGCCGCGAGGTCCGACGAGGCGGTGCAGAAGCTCTCGGGCGGAGAGATGCAGCGGATCGCCCTGTGCCGCGCCCTGCTCCGGCGCCCGGGCCTCCTCCTCGCGGACGAGCCGACCGGCAACCTGGACGAGGAGAGCGGTCGCACGGTCCTGGACCTGATCCTCGGCCTCGCGCGAGAGGAGCGCAGCGCCGTCCTGTACGTCACGCACAGCGCCGAGCTCGCGGCGGCCGCCGACACGCTCTGGACGCTTCACTCGGGCGTGCTGGAGCGGCGGCGATGAGGGCGTACCTCCTGCGCGCGGCCGCGAAGGAGGTCCGCGCGGGCCGGCTCCTGCTCGCGCTCGCCGTCGCGGGGGTGGCCCTGGGCGTCGCCTCGGTCCTCTCCATCCAGCTCCTGAACCAGGGTGCGCTGGGGGCGTTCGCCGGGACGGTGCGCGCGGTGTCGGGCCCTGCCGACCTGACCGTTCTCGGATGGGCGGGCGCGCTCGACGAGGGGCTGCTCCCCGAGGTGCTCGCGGTGCCGGGCGTGCAGGCGGCGGTGCCGCTCTGGCGCGCGGAGGCGGCGCTCGACGGACGCCCGGGCGAGGGGCTCGAGATCGTCGGCGCGGACCTGCTCTCGGCGGCGGGCACGGCCTGGGCGCTCCCGGCTGCGCGCGTCCCGGAGGTGCTCGGGTCGCCCGGGTGGGTGGCGGTGACGCCGGACCTGGCGCGCGACATGGGGTGGGCGGAGGGGACGCGGATCGGCGTGTCGCTGGGGTCGCGCCGCGCGACGGTCACCGTCGGCGCGCTGGTCGATCTCCGCCGCGCCGCGCCCCTCGCGAGCCGCCGCCTCGCGGTCATGGACCTCGCCCACGCGCAAGGGCTCCTCGGGGTCCGCGGCCGGATCCACCAGATCGACGTCGTCGCTCGCGCCGGAGTGGAGCCGGCGGCGCTCGCGGATCGCCTCTCGCGACGGCTCGGGGATCGCGCCCGGATCGCCAGCCCCGAGCAGCGCACCGTCGAGGCGGCGGGGCTCCTCGCCGCGTTCCGTCTGAACCTGACGGCGCTCTCGCTGGTGTCGGTCCTCGTCGGCGGCTTTCTCGTCCACGCCTCGGTGCGCGCATCGCTGGCGCGCCGTCGCGAGGAGCTGGGCATCCTCCGCGCGGTCGGCGCGACGCGGGGTCAGGTGCTCCGGCTCGTCCTCGCGGAGGCGGCCGCGCTCGGCGCCGCCGGAACCGCCCTCGGCATCCCGCTCGGCTGGCTCGCGGCACGGGCGAACCTCGCCGCGGTGAGCGGCACGCTGCGGACGCTGTACCTGCTCGAGGGCGTGGAGCAGGTGACGCTCGGTCCGGGCGTGGCGCTCCTCGCCATCGCGACCGGCGTCGGAGGTGCGCTCGCGGGGGCGGCGCTGCCGGCGCTCGACGCGAGCCGGGAGGACCCGCGCGCGCTCCTCTCGCCGCTCGGCGTGGAGGACCGCTCCCGCGCGAACGCGGGGCGCCTGGCCCTGCTCGGCGTGGGCGCGGTCGCCGTCGCGTTCGCGGTCTGGGCGGCGGCGGCCCGGCATCCCGCCTCCGGATTCGCCGTCGCCCTCGGCGTTCTCGTCGTGGTGCCGCTCGCCGCGCCCGCTGCGCTCGCGGCCTTCGGGCGGATGGGCCGGCCCCGGCGGATCGGCGCGCGCTGGGGCGTACGCACCCTCGCCGCGCGGCCCGCGGGCGCCGCGGTCGCCGCCGGGGCGCTCGCGGTGGCGGTCTCGATGCTGGTGGGCGTCACCGTGATGGTCGGGAGCTTCCGGGGATCGGTGGAGCGCTGGCTCGACGCGACGCTCGCGGCCGACGTGTACGTCACCACGCCCTCGTGGCGCCGGTCCACGAGCGAGGCGACGCTGGCCCCCGAGGTCGTCGCGCGGTTGCGCGCCGAGCCCGGGCTCGTGAGCCTCGCGCTGTTGCGCCAGGTGCAGGCGTACGCCGGTGGGCGGCGGGTCTCGGTGAACGGCATCGACGCGGCCATCCCGGGCGGCGAGCGCCGTGTGGACCTCGTCTCCGGCGAGGCCGCCGCGGCGATGCGCGCGCTCCGCGGCGGCGCCGCGCTGGTGTCCGAGCCGCTCGCGCGCAAGGCGGGGCTCGCGCCGGGAGGCACCTTCGTCGTGCGCGCGCCGGGCGGGGAGGTCTCGTTCCCGATCGCGGGGATCTACCGGGACTACGGGAGCGAGGCGGGGGCCGCGCTCGTGGACCTCTCCGCGTTCGCGCGCGCATTCGGCGCGGGACCCCCGTCGAACGCCGCCCTCCTGCTGGCCCCCGGCGCCGGCGCCGAGCAGACGGTGACGCGCCTGCGCGCCGATCTCGGGGAGCACGCGCTCCTCATCCGCTCCAACCGGACGCTGCGGGCCGAGGTGCTCGGCATCTTCGAGCAGACGTTCGCGGTGACCCGCCTCCTGCAGGCCATGGGGCTCGTCATCGCCGCAGCGGGGGTGACGCTCTCGTTGCTCGTGCTCGCCCGGGAGCGGCGCGGCGAGCTCGCGCTGTACCGCGCCCTCGGCGCGTCGCGCCCGCAGCTCGCCAGGATGTTTCTCGGCCGCGGCCTCGCCATCGGCGTCGCGGGCCTCGCGCTCGGGGCGCTGGGGGGCGCCGCGCTCGCGCTCGTCCTCGTGGACGTCGTGAACCCCGCCTTCTTCGGCTGGACCCTGGGCGTGCACGTGCCCTGGGGCCGGCTCGCGGCGCAGGCCCTCGCCATCGTGCTCGCCGCCGCGGCCGCGAGCCTTCACCCGGCGCTCGTCGCCAGCCGGACGCCGGCCCAGGAGCTCTCGCGCGATGCACTCTAGCTTCGTGCTCGCGGCCGCGATCCTCCTCGCGGTCCCCCAGGCGACCGGCTGGCGCCCCGCCGACGCGGAGCACCGCTGGTCGTTTCCGGCGGACCTGCGGTCGCACCCCGGATATCGGAACGAGTGGTGGTACTTCACCGGGACCGTGGAGGCGCTCGACGCGCCGGAGCGGCGGTTCGGGTTCCAGCTGACCTTCTTCCGCATCGGGCTCCTGCGCGAGCCGCCGCCGCTCGACTCGGCATGGGCGGCGTCCGACGCGGTGATGGTCCACGCCGCCGTCACCGACGTCGCGGGTGGAACGCACCTCTTCTCCGAGGTGCTCTGGCGCGCAGTCCCGCTCCTCGGCGGATTCCCGGCCGAGCCGGATCCGGTCCTCGCCTGGGCCCGCGCGCCGCCCGGAACGGAAGGTCGCTGGGAGCTGCGGGTCGACGGCGACGGGTTCCGGCTCGCGATGCGGGACGCAGCGCGTGGGCTTGCGCTGGACCTCGCGCTCCAGCCCCGGAAGCCGCCCGCGCTGCAGGGCCCGAACGGCCTCTCGCGCAAGTCCGCGTCTGAGGGATACGCGAGCCTGTACTTCTCGCTCACCCGTCTCGCCACCACCGGCACGCTCGAGATCGGCGGGCGCCGCCACGCGGTCCGCGGCGAGAGCTGGATGGACAAGGAGATCGGGTCGTCGCAGCTCGCCCCCGACCAGGTCGGCTGGGACTGGTGGAGCCTCAGGATCTCGGACGGGCGGGACCTCATGCTCTACGTCCTGAGGAAGAAGGACGGAGCCGCGTCGTGGCGGAGCGCCACCCTCATCGAGCGCGATGGCCGCGTCAGGCTGCTCGCGCCTGAGGAGTGGTCCGTTCGCGCGCTCGGCGCATGGCGCAGCGCGGCGAGCGGGGCCACGTATCCGTCGGGATGGGAGGTCTCGGTTCCCGGCCACGGACTTTTCCTCACAGTGACCCCGGAGGTGCGCGACGCGGAGAACCGGTCGTCGTCGCTCCCGGGACTCTCTTACTGGGAGGGGCCCGTGCGACTCGCGGGTCACGGAGACCGGCAGATTGGCGAGGGCTATGTCGAGCTGACAGGGTACACGGCGGGTGCACGGCTGCCCCTTTGACGGCAGCGACTCGTACGCTGCGTGCGGAAAATCGCGCTTCCGCTGTGACGGACGGGGATGGAACCATGCTTGCTTTAGCGACGAGACATGATCGAGCTCGAGCTGGCGCTGACCGACGTGCTCTCACACGAGGATCCCGCGGTGCCGGTGTCGGCGCCGATTGCGCTCGCCATCGCCGCGCTCGAGCGCGGCGGCGATCTCCGCATCGACGACCTGGCGCGGCTCGCGTTCGCGGACCCCGCCATCGCGGCGGAGCTGCTCGCCGCCGCGAACGCCGCGGGTGGCGAGATCGCCTCGCTCCCCGAGGCGGCCGCGGCCGTCGGCCACGCCACGTTCCTGCGGATGATCCGCGCGCTCGCGCGGGAGGGCGCGGCGGCGCCAGCCGGTCCGCTCGGCGCCCTGCGCCATCGCGCGTGGCGGGTGTCGGTCATCTCGGCGATCCTCTGCCGCGAGCTGGCGCGCGCGCGCGGGCTCCCCGCCGAGGAGGCGTACGTCTGCGGGCTGCTCCACGACGTGGGCGAGGTGGCGGCGATCGCGGCCGTCGAGCGCCTGGCCGCCGGAACGCGGCCTGCCCGCGCGCTGCCGCTCTGGCGCTGGGAGCGCCTCGCGGACCGGTGGCACATCGCCCTCGGCACCGCGTTCGCGGAGCGCCGGCGCTTTCCGCGGTCCATCACCGAAGCGATCGCGTCGCATCATGCCGACCGCGCCGCGCCGGGCGAGCCGTCGCCGCTGACGCGGGTGGTACGCAACGTCGACGCGCTGATCGCGGTGTTCGCGCAGGGGTCCGATCCGTTCGACGCGGTCCAGGTGGCGGACCTCCGCGACGACGAGGCGGACCGGCTCGCCCATGCGCTCGAGGCGGCGGACTGTCACGTCGCGGCGCTCGCGCGGCACGCGCCCAAGGCATCGGGCCCGGCGGCCGGCGCGCCCGCGCCGGCGCTGCACGAGCCGAAGGGGCGGGGAGTCCGCCTGCGCCTCGCCGGCCGCGAGTACGCCGCGGTCGGGTTCGGCGCGCACCAGCTGCTCATCTCCGGCCCGGCGCCGCTCGGAGAGGGCGCCCTGCTCGAGATCGAGGTCCTCGATCGCAACCGCTCGGGCTTCCACGCGCGGGTGCTCGCGGCGTGGGCGGAAGGCGACCGCTTCGGCGCGATCCTGGTGCCGTTCGGGCTCTCCGGGCGGTGGCTCGCCGACTTCGGCGGCGTCCTGCCGGCGGACGCGCGCGCGTAGGACCTTCAGGCCGCACGCGGGCGGCACGAAACGGGTCCGGGTCCGACCCGAGGAGCTGTTGGCATCACGTTGGCGCGGGGGCCGGGCAGGCCCCGTCCCCCCGCGCTCCGCGGCGAATCGCGACCGGGCGGCCGGAGGTCGGAGGGGCGCCGAAGCGCAGCCACCGGCGCACGCCCGGATGTGCCAGTCGTGCGCGGGAAGGTGACCGAGGCGCCGGTGCGGAGCCGGCGCGCCCGACTGTCACATCGCGTGCACGCCGGCTTCGTACGGACGATCGCGTCCGTCCGCAGCGATGCCGCTCCGCGCGGGCGGAGGGGCCATCGCCCGGCCCTCGGGACGAAGCTGAGCGCCCGCTACCGCGCGCGCCCTCGTTGCGAACCTTCGCCGATCGAGGCGTCGCCGCGCCCGGCGATGCGCGCGAAGGTCCGCGTCAGCTCGTCGACGCGGCGGAGGTACTGCGCGAGGTCGTGATCACCGCAGCGCTCTCCCGGCAACACCCAGAACCCGCGCCGGGCGAAGGCCGCGCCGCGCTCGCGGCCACAGAGGTGGACCACCGCCGCGAGCGCGCGCTTCCGGGACGCGGAGGCGCGGGCGATCCGCTGCTCGGAGAGGATCTGGTCCACCGACCGGTGGAGCCACGCCGCCGTCATCTCGATCGCGTGGCTCGGGATCGTCCGCACGTAGAGCGCGTTGAACCAGCAGGCGCCCGGGTCGGTCCAGGGCCCGTCCTCCGCGACGGTGTGTCCGCGGATACACAGCCGGCGCGCGTCCGCGTAGTTCGCGTCGGTCATCTGGAGGAGGCCCACCGCGCTCGAGGCGGGACCGTAGAGGTCGAATGGGTTCCAGCTCCACCGCCAGCGCCAGTAGGTGCGTGCGAGCGGGTCCCCCGCGCTCTCGACCTGCGCGAGCGCCGCGAGCAGCTCCGGCGAGACGACCTCGGTCGAGCTCGCGTCGAAGAACCTGCCGTACTTCGCCCAGGTCGCCTCGGGCGTCTTGGGGGCGCTCGGCACCACCAGGCCGAGCACCTCGGTCGGCTTCCGCGCGAGCTGGTACGCGAGCGTCGCGGTCGCGAGGACCGCGGCGGCGAGGAGCGCCCACGCGGTCCTCGGCAGCCTCACCTTGCGGAGGCTGCGACCGACCCTCTTCATGCGGCGGAGCCACGAGCGTGCGCGCATCCCGGCCCATTCAAGCAAGACGCTTGCCGCGTTGCGAGCGGCGCTGCGCGTCGCTAATCCAGGCGAGGGCATGCGGCGCGCCGCCGTCATCGCAGTCTCGGTCCTCCTGACGCTCGCCCTCTTGGTGACGGCTGCGGTCGTCCGGCTTCGGCTGCAAGACCCGCTCGCCGCGCTGCCGCGGGATCCCCCCGGCGCGGTCCGGCTGATCGAGGAGCGGCGCGAGACCTGGCAGGGCCGGATGGTGCTTCACGTGGTGCTCCGCGGCGCCGCGGTCGGCGACGTCCGGCTCGTGGTGAGCCTGCCCGACCCGATCCCGCCGGAGCGGCTCCCTCTCATCGTCGTCCTGGGAGGGCTCGAGGGAGGCACGAGGAGCATTCGCCGGATCAGCGAGGTGATCGGCGACCCCGGCCCGAACGCGTTCCTCGCGTACGATTGGCCGCTCCCGCCCGAGGAGCCCGGTCTCCTCGAGATCGCGCTGCACCTGCCGGAGCTGCGCCGGAGCGTGCTGTCGGTGCCGGGGCAGGTGGACGCCCTGCTCGCCTGGGCAACACGGCAGCCCTGGGCGGACCCGGATCGCGTCAGCCTGCTCGGGTTCTCCCTCGGCGCGTTCGTCGCGCCCGCGGCGCAGCGGGTCTCGCAGGCGCGCGGCTCCGCCGTGCAGTGGACGATCATCGCGTACGGGGGAGCGCCGATCGGCGCCGTGATCGCCGCCCACCCCGCGGTCAAGCCGGCCTGGCTCGGGCCGTTGCTCGGCGCCGGGGCCGACCTGCTGCTCCGGCCGGTGGAGCCGGGCGAGCACCTGCCACATCTCCGCGGGCGGTTCCTCGTGCTCCGGGCCGGAAGGGACCGCCTCATCGCGCCGGCCGCAGCGGACCGCCTGAGCGAGCTCACGCCGGAGCCGCGCACGGTGGTGGTGATCGAGGGCGATCACATGGGGCTCGGGCCGAGCAAGAAGAAGCTGCTCGAGAAGGTGGTCGCGGTCAGCCGGGCCTGGATGATCGAGCAGGGCGCGATCCGGCCGGCGCGGCCGGCACGTCCCGCGTCCACGCCCGTCGAAGGCCGCACCCCCGGCCGCGCAGCGGGCGTAACCTCCCCGCGGTGACCGTCGAGACCTTCAGCGCTGCTCACCTCGGCATCCTCGCCGGGGTCGCGGCCGGCGCGTGGGCGCTCGGAGAGGTCGCCCGGCGGCGGGCAGGCGCGCTCCGTCCGATCCGGCTCGTGCTCGCCGCCGCCATCGCGGCGGACGGGATCGCCTGGTACGCGACCACCTTCTGGCGAGGGTGGTTCGTTCCCCCGTCCGGCCTCCCGCTCGATCTGTGCGACATCGTCCTGTTCATCACGGTGATCGCGCTCGCCGCGCCGAGGCCGTGGGCGCTCGAGGCCGCCTACTACCTCGGGCTGGCCGGCTCGGGGATGGCGCTCGTGACGCCCGACGTCGGCGACGTCCGCGCGTATGCCGTGATCCAGTTCTTCGTCGCGCACGGCGCGGTGGTCGGGTCGGTGCTGTTCCTCGTCCGGGCGGGCGCGCTCCGGCCGCGCAGCGGCTCCTGGTGGCGCGTCTTCCTCGCGCTGAACGCCTACTCGGCCGCCGTGCTCGTCTTCGACGTCTGGACCGGGACCAACTACATGTACCTCCGGCAGAAGCCGGCTTCGGGGTCGGTCCTCGACTGGCTCGGGCCCTGGCCCTGGTACGTGCTCGCCGGCGACGTGCTCGCGCTCGTGCTGCTGGGGTTGCTCGAGCTGCCGTTCCGCCGCGCACGCGCCCGGACGACCCCGGCGGCGCCGTCGCCGGCAGGGCGTTAGGATAGCGCTCGCATGGCCGACGAGAGGGCGGCGCTCGCGCACGAAGGTGCGGATGCGATCCGGCGCGGCTTCGAGGCGTTCATCGACGAGCGGGCGCGCATCACCGCCCGGGGGCGCGCGCGCTTCGAGCGCCGGGAGTGGCTCGAGGGGCAGCGGGACGCCCGCGAGCGGCTCGATCTGCGCGACCGGATCCTCTACGAGACGGTGGGCGTGGTCCGGGCGGAGCTGGGGGGGGCGGTCCACGACCGCGGCGTCTGGAACCGGATGAAGGAGCGGTACGAGGCGGACGCGCAGGCGCGGGCCGACGCGGAGATCGGGCTCTCCTTCTTCAACTCGGTCACGCGGCGCGTCTTCGCCACCGTCGGGGTCGACCCCGCCATCGAGTTCCTCGCTGCCGAGCGGCCGCCGCCGGCCGAGGGGCCGGTCCCGGTGTTCCGGACCTTCCCGCGCCAGGTGACGACCGGGAAGCTGATGGAGTCGATCCTGCGCGGCTACGCGTTCTCGGTGCCCTGGGAGGACCTGTCGCGCGACGTGGGCCTCGCGGCCATCGAGCTCGACGCGCTGCTGCGCGAGCTCCCGGACCGACAGCCGATCGACCACGTCGAGATGGCGCGGCCGGTGTTCTTCCGCGGCAAGGGGGCCTACCTCGTCGGCCGGCTCCGGCGCGGGCGGTACGTCACCCCCATCGTGCTCGCCCTCGCCCACGGCGACCGCGGCATCGTGCTCGACGCGCCGCTCTTCACCCCGGAGGACGCGTCCATCGTGTTCAGCTTCACGCGGAGCTACTTCCACGTCGAGGTGGACCGGCCCCGCGAGATGGTCGCGTTCCTGTCGTCGCTCATGCCGACGAAGCGCGTCTCCGAGCTCTACATCTCGCTCGGCTTCAACAAGCACGGGAAGACCGAGATGTACCGCGAGATCTCGCGCCACATCGCCGAGACCGGAGAGTCGTTCATCCCGGCCCGGGGAGACCGTGGGCTGGTGATGACCGTGTTCACCCTCCCGGGGCTCGACGTGGTCTTCAAGGTGATCAAGGACGAGTTCGCCCCCCCCAAGCAGACGTCGCGCCGGGAGGTGATGGACAAGTACCGCCACGTGTTCCGGCACGATCGCGCCGGGCGCCTCATCGACGCCCAGGAGTTCGAGCATCTGTCCTTCCCGGCGGAGCGCTTCTCCGACGCGGTGCTCGGCGAGCTGCGCCGCGACTGCCCCGAGCACGTGCACGTGGGCGACGACGTGGTGACGCTCAAGCACCTCTACGCCGAGCGGCGCGTGACCCCGCTCAACCTGTTCATCCGGGAGGCGGACGAATGGACGGCGCGCCAGGCGGTGCTCGACTTCGGGAAGTCGCTCCGCGATCTCGCCGTCACGAACACGTTCCCCGGAGACATGCTCCTCAAGAACTTCGGCGTCACCCGCAACGGGCGCGTCATCTTCTACGACTACGACGAGCTCGAGCCCGTCACCGACTGCGTGTTTCGCGACATGCCGAGCGGCGGGGACGAGGGGATGGGCGAGGACCCGAGCTTCTACGTCGGCCCGCACGACATCTTCCCGGAGGAGTTCCTGCCCTTCCTCGGACTCCAGGGCCGGCTCCGGGAGTTCTTCCTGCGCGCGCACGGCGATCTCCTCACCGCCCGCTGGTGGCGACAGGTGCAGGAGCGGGTCCGTGCCGGCGAGATCGTGGACATCTTCCCGTACCGCGAGGACCAGCGGCTGCATCACGCGCGTGCCGAGAGCGTGTGACGCGCCCGCGCGCCTCGCCGCGCTCGCCGCCGAGTCGCGCCACCCCGGGTGAGGCGAGCCCCGGCCAGATCGCCGCTGCCGCATCACGAAGCTCCCGCAGTTCCGGCCGGCACGCCGGCGCACGGGAGGCCGCGTGCTTGCAACCGTGATCGGGCTGGAGACGCCGAAGGGTAAGGGAGCGGAGGAGACGGTGTGCAGATGACGTCGGGCGACCACACCAGCGATGCGTCGGTCCTGTTCCTCAGGATGCAGCCGTCGTGGGTGGTCGTGGACGACATCCGCCGCTTCGTCGAGACCTTCTGCGCGAGCGCCTGCCCCTGGGCGGAGCGGGAAGAGCAGCTCGCGCTCGCGACCCACGAGCTCGTGCAGAACGCGATCCTGAACGCGTCGACGCCGGACATCGAGCTGAAGCTCGAGGTGGACCGCGGGCGTGAGCGGGTGATGCTCTCGGTGTCGAACCACGCGAGGGCCGATTCGATCGACGTCCTCCGGGCGCGGCTCGACAAGGCCCAGTCGCACCCGAACCCGCTCGACGGGTACGTGGCGGCGCTCCGCGAGGACCCGGAGTCCCGCGGCGGGATCGGCCTCGCCCGCATCCGATTCGAGGCGGCGCTGGACCTCGCGCTGGACGTCCAGGGCGAGAGGGTCACCGTCACGGCCGTTGGGCCGCTCGCCGCGCCCGATCCCGGCCGGCTCGTCTAGGCGCCGTCCAGGCGGTGGATCGCTCAGCGCGCCGGCGCACGCGTCGCCGCGATCGCGCGGTCGATCGAGTCGCCGGTGCAGAGCGGAGCGAAGATGCCGCCCGCGCGGCGGGCCGCCTCGAGGGCGGGGAGCGCCTCGCGGTCGCGAAGCTCGCCCAGGAGCTTTGCGGCCGCGCGACGTGTCCCGCAGCTCTGCTCCGAGCGAAGCAGCGCGCGCGCGTTGCCGCGGAGCGTGGGATCTTCGCGCAGGTCGGGTCGCGCCGCGATCGCCACGCGGTAGCGGCGAACGCACTCCCCGGGCGCGCCGCGCGCGCAGGCGAGATCTCCACGGAGCTTCTCGACGAGGGGATCGTCGGGCCGCTCGCGGGCGGCCTGATCGAGCCGCCGCCGCGCAGCCGCGAGATCGCCGCGCTCGAGCGCGCCGGCGACGTCGCGTGCCAGCGCCGCACCGTGCCCGAAGCCGAACGCGACCGCGAGGGCGAGCAGCGGCACCGCCACGAGGAGCGCTTGGTGGAGCGGTGAGGCGGAGAGCAGGCGCGAGAGGAGGCCGGAGGTCGGGGTCGCCCTTCGACTCCGCGCCGACGCCTCGGCGTCGGCGCTACGCTCAGGGTGAACGGCCGCCGCGGCGTCCGAGGTCGGGATCCCCTTCGAGTCCTCGCCGCCTGCGTCGGCGCTACGCTCAGGGTGAGCGGACATCGGGGTCGCGGCCCGGATCGGGGTCGGACGGCTGCCCTCGAGCGCTCGAACGAGCTCGGAAGGCGATCCACGTCGACGGGGTCGCTTCTCGAGGAGCCGCGCGAGCGCGGCATCGAGCTCGACGGGAAGGCTGGGCGCGTCGAGTCGGGCGGGCGGAGGCTCCTCGAACAGGACGCGGCGAATGGACTCGGGGACCGACTCGGCGGCGAACGGCGGACGGCCCGTGAGCACGAGCCAGGTGAGCGCGCCGAGCGAGAAGGCGTCGGATCGCCGCGTGGCTCTCCCGCCACGGGCGACCTCCGGCGCGTCGAATCCGGCGCGCTGGGCCGGGCCGGAAGGCGCGACCGGCGCGAGCACGACGGCGGCGCCGTCGAGAACGGCGACCGTTGCGGGCGAGAGCGCGCCGTGGACGCGCCTGCGGCGATGGAGCGCCTCGAGCGCGCGCGCCAGCTCCGCCGCGACCTGGACACGCTCATCGAGCGGCGCGGCCGAGACCGCGAAGGCGGCGAGCGTCGCGCGCATCTAGAAGAGGACGGCGAGCGTCGCCGCGCCCTCGGCCCGGGAGTACACGTCTGCGATCCGCTCCACCCGGAGCTCGGCCGTGAGCCTGATGCGGTCGCCGAGCCTCTGGACGAGGGCTGCGCGCGCATCCCCCCCGAGCCGCACCGCCCCGCCCGGACCGGAGATGAGCTGCAGCGCGGGGCCGGCGTCGAGCGCGACCGAGCCGCCGAGTCCGGCGTCGTGCGCCAGCGAGATGCGCGGCGACGCGGCGACGAAGAGCGGCGGCGAGAACAGGCGCGGCGCCGCCGGGTCGCCGTCCTGTCCGGAGAGATCGCGCGCGTGGTGGGTCGCCTCGACCACGGTGCCGGCCGAGAGCGCCCATCGACCGCTCCGGAGGAGCGTCCGGTCCGCGCGCCCCGCCCCGCTCGCGAGGAAGGCTCCGGGCATCCCGGCGCCCGTCACCGCTCCCGCGCGAGCGGAGAGCTCGGCGCGCCACGCTTCGTTCGACCATCCCGCGCGTGCCCCCACCACGTTGTCCGAGGCGGCGCCGATCCAGCGTCCGTCGACGACCTCGCCCGCGAGCGCGCGAAACGAGTCCCGGCGCGCGGTGCGCGACACGGACAGCGCGCGCGCGCGCGGGCCGTCCTGGCGCTCCCAGCGGAGCTCGCCGGAGAAGGCGCCCGCGCTCGCGCGGGCCCCGTCCCATCCGGCCGCGGCGTCCAGCCGTCGCCCGGGCGACGGGCGCCATTCGGCCCGCACCGCCGCGGTGCTCCCGCGCGCGATCTGCCCGTCTCCGCGGTACGTCACCACTCCGCCTTCGATCGCGCCCGAGGTGAAGGGGGTCGGATTGGCGCTGCCGGACGCGAGCTCCTGGAGGCTCGAGAGGCCGAACGCGGTCCCCGGTTGCGCGAGGGCGCGCGCACCCAGGCCCAGCCCGGGCTCCCGACCCCGCCGCAGCGCGCTCTCGACCTGTGCCTGCTCCGCCCCGGGCCGGGCGCTGCGGCCCGCGATCGCGTGCGCGAGGGCCCGGTCCGGGTCGCCGTTCCAGGCGTAGGCGCGCGCGAGTCCGCGGTGCGCCTCCGGATCGCGAGGCGACTCCGCGAGGACGGCCTCGTACTGCACGATCGCCGCGCGGCTCGTGTCCCTGTCCGCCGACAGGACGCGGGCGAGCGCGAGCCGCGCCCTCCGGTTCCTCGGGGACTCCCGCAGCACCGCCGCGTACTCGACGCGCGCCGCGGCGCGGGTCCCCGGGTCCGCGGCGAGGAGGTCCGCATACTCGAGCCGGGCCTCCGCCCCGCTCCCCGCCGCGAGGGCGCGGGCGTACGCCTCGCGCGCCTCGCCGCGCCGGCCGGCGCGCGCGAGCGCCCGGGCCCGGCCGAGCGCCAGCTCGCGGTCGTCCGGGTGCCGCGCAAGGAGCGTCGCATAGCGGTCCGCCGCCTCGGCGGCGCGCGCCGGGTCCTCGGCCGCGAGCCGCGCGATCTGCCGCGCGACGCGCTCGTCGCCAGGATGCTCCGCCTCGCGGCGGGACAGCTCGGCCAGCGCCTCTCCCCGACGGCGCGGATCCCAGAGCAGGAGCCGCAGCCGCTCGTCGCGGAGCTCCTGCGCGTGTGCGGGTGCCGCGGCGAGGAGACGGTCGTACTCCCGGAGCGCGTCATCGAGGGTGGCGCGGTTCCGGCCGAGGAGCCGCGCCAGCTCGCGACGGCGGGCCGGGTCGTCCCGCCTCGCGAGCCCCATTTTCAGGTACCGGACGGCGTCTCCCGCCCGGTACGCGTACCGGGACCACTGGAGGAGGCGTGCCTGCTCGAACGCGATCTCCGCAGTCGTCGGGGAAGCGCGCGAGGTGCCGATCGAGCTCCGCCACGGCGCGGTCCGTCTCGCCGTTCCGCTGCAGCTCCACCCCGAGCGCGCGCGACGCCTCGCGGGACCCGGGGTTCGCCTCGAGCGCCTTCCGGTACGCCTCGATCGCGGCGGCGTGGTTCCCGATCTGGGAGTTCGCGCGACCGCGCGCGAGGTACCACGACTCTGCCATCCCGGCCGAGGCCGTCGTGGCGGCGAGGGCGGTCGCGAGGAGCGCGGCGCGGGCGGCAGGCTTCATCGGGGGCTCTCGGGCAGCGGAGCGGGCGGTCGCTCCCGTTCACGCCGCAAGGTAGACAGCGACCTCTCCGGGCGCGACCGCCGCCGGAAGGTATGCGAGCCCGATCCGCCATACGCCCGGGACGACCCGCCGCACGTGGGCGACGCGCGCCCACAGGACCCCCTCGGGAACGAGGAGAGGAAGCGGCCCTTCGAGGTGAGGCATGCGTCCGAGGAGGAGCAGGCCGACGCCCCCAGCGGAGACGTCGAGCTGAAGGACCCGCGCGCGTCCCGGCGCGCCGACGAGGGAGAGCACGGCCAGCGTGCGCCGGCGCGGGGAGGCGCGACGGCGCGGGTGGAGCGGCAGGAACGCGCAGACGAGGCCTGCCGCGAGCCGCGCCGCCATCCCGAGCTGTGTCCGAGCGCGCCGAGCGTGCGCGTCGGCGTGGACGCCGTCCGCAGAGAACGCGATGCGGACGAGCGCGCGCCGCGCCGCGGCCCCGGTCCCCTCGAAGGCGAGGCCGGCGCGAAGCTCGCGACCGACGCGCTCGCGCCAGACGACGCGCGCGCGGAGCCGAAGGGGCTCCGGCCCCTCGAAGGCCACGTCGACGGCCGGCGGCAGCGGCGCGTCCGACCCGAGCCGGACGGCCGCCCCGGACGTGGAGAGGTCCACGGTCTCGGCGAGGTCTCCGGCGATGCGGACCGGAACGCGCCGGCGCACCCGCTCGTCGGTGCGCCGCTGGGGCCGCTCCCACGCGACGAGCAGGGCCGCGAGCAGCGCGACGAGGTTCGCCCCCGCCCAGAACAGGTTGAACGCATACGCCTCCGCCTCGATCCCGAACGCGACGAGCTCGAGCGCGCCCTTCGCGATCGCGAGGAGCGCGACCGCCGCGGCCGCCAGCGTCACCCGGGAGGAGCGCACGTCGAACGTCCGCCGTTCGCTCGTGATCCCCTTCGGCGTCACCTTGAAGCCGAGCCGGCGCGGCAGGACGAGATCGAGCGTGGCAGTGGCGAGCGGGAACGCGACCGCGCTCTCGTACACCGTCCCCCAGAGGGCGCGCGGCCACCCGGGCACGAGCGCGCTCGCGGCGAGCGGCGTGAGCACGAGGTGCGGGAGGAGGTACGCGAGCAGCACCGGGAGGTCGGCGAAGAGTGGGTGCAGGTGGAACAGCAGGTACCAGAGCGGCGTCAGGAAGAAGGCCACGCGGGCGAGCGGGAAGAAGAAGAACCAGAGCGAGGCGACGTAGCCGAGCCGGTGTCGGACGGGGAGCCCCCGCTCTAGGAGCGGGTTGTCGCGGAAGAAGATCTGCAGGCACCCGAGCATCCAGCGGCGCCGCTGGACGAGGTAGCCCTGGAACGTCTCCGCCGAGAGGCCCGCGGCGAGGTCCTCGTCGATGAAGCCGGAGCGCCACCCGCGCGCGTGCAGCTTCTGGCTGGTGTGGATGTCCTCCGTGATCGAGAGCAGGTTGAAGCCGCCCACGGAGGCGATCGCCTCGCGCCGGAACACGGCGCCGCTCCCGACGAAGAAGGCGCCGCCCCAGCCGTCACGTCCGCCCTGGATGGCGTGGTTGAAGAGGTCGGCCTCGTTCGGCACCGCCTCCGACGCGCGGAACGCCCGCTGGAACACGTCCGGGTTGTAGAAGTGGTGCGGCGTCTGGACGACGCCCATCCGCGGATCGCGGAACAGCGGGACCGTGCGCTCGAGGAAGCTCGCCTTCGGTACGTGGTCCGTGTCGAAGACGACGACGAGGTCGCCCGTGGTGAGCGAGAGCGCGTTGTTGAGGTTGCCTGCCTTCGCGTGTCGCCGGGGGCCGCGGATGCAGCGGGCGCCGTGCTCCTCCGCGAGCCGGGCGACCTCCTCCCGGTGCGAGTCGTCGCAGACGGTGATCGTCTTCTGCGGCCAGCGGAGCGCGGCGCAGGCGGCGAGGGTCCGATCCAGGATCTCGAGCGACTCGGAGTAGATGGGGACGAGCACGTCGACGGACGGGTGCGGGTCGTCCGGGCCGAGCGGCGGGGGCGCCGCGCGCCGCCGGCCCCGGACGCCCACCTGCACGGCGAGGAGCGCCACCGTCGAGAAGGCGTAGAGCTCCGCTGCGAGGAGCGCGAGGCTGATCGCCGGCCCGAGCGGCTCGACGAAGTTGAGCGTCTCCGCGGCCCTCCACCCGAGGTACCGGAGCGAGAGGCCGAGCGAGAGCGCGAGGAGCAGCGCGCGCGCCCACCAGCGGCGCCGCGCGAAGGGCGCGATGACGAGTCCTGCGGCGACCGGCATGAGCGGGAAGCGATCCTTGAATCCGCTCCAGTCGAGCGGCAGCAAGAACGAGAGCGGCTCGTCGTAGCGGCGAACGACGCCGACCTCGAGGGCGCGGCCGAACCAGAGCCAGTTGTGGAGGTAGTAGGGGGTCTCCTCGCCGGCGAGCGCGCGCTCGAACAGCCCGTCCAGCCGCCGCGACCGGATCTCGCCCGCCAGCTCGAGATCCTCGGCGCGCGCGAGCGCCTGGATCGAGGCGAGGTGCGGGAGGCCGTCGAGCTCGGACAGGGGGCGGCCCGCCGCGGTGTACCGCTCCCGAAGCCGTCCCTCGGCGCGCCAGGCCTCGCGCGGGAAGCGGAGCATCCGCGCCCGCAAGTCCGCCTCGCCGCGCCGGCCGAACCAGCGCGCGTCGAGCGCGACCCGCCAGAAGATGGGGACCGCGTCGTAGCCGGACGCGGACGGGCCCGCCCCGCCCGGGCGCTCGAGGAGGAGCGCCCCGGTCCGCGCGTCGACGAAGACGACCTCGGGCGGGAGCGCCAGCTCCTTCTCGAAGTAGAGGAACCGGAGCACGTCGTAGCTCGACCGGACCAGCTCCTTCCAGGGGCGACCCGGGTCGACCTGCGCGAACACCTCGTACGCGTACGGGGCGAGGTAGGCGACGTGGATCGTGGGGGTCCGCTCCGTGGCGGCCCAGTTGCCGGCGGTCGGGAAGGGGCGGCCGCCGGCGACGACCACCTCCTTCGCCCACACGTCCCGGAGCAGCGCGCGGGCTTCGTCGAGCCAGCGCGCCTCTCCGAAGCGTCGGGACGCGAGCACGAGCGCCAGCGCCGCGTCCTGATCGGCGTCCGTCGCGGCGTTCCGATCGAGGACCCGGTCCTTCCACTTCCACGCCAGGAGCCGGTCATCCCGTACCTGGAGGTTCTCCTTCGTCCAGCGCCACACCTCCTCGAACGCCCGCCGATCATCGGTCCAGACGGCACGCAGCATCGCGTACGCCTGTCCCTCCGAGGTGGTGATGCCGCCCTCGTCATGGGCAACCACGCGCCCGTCCTGGACGTGGGTGTACCGGTACAGGCTCCAGAGCGCGGACAGCTCGTCACGCTCTCGGGCGCGCTGGTCGCCGGAGCGCGTCCCGCCATGGCCGCAGGCGAGGAGCGCGGTGGGCGCGACGACGAGGAGCCATGCGCCTGCCCGCATCCGGGCGAGAGTGGGGGCGGCGACGCTTCCGGGGAAGGACCCCGGTCGGACGTGGACGTGGACGTGGACTTGGACCTGGTCGAAGTCGAAGTCGAAGTCGAAGTCGAAGTCGAAGTCCACGACCACGACCACGTCCAGGTCCCCGACCCGACCGAGACCCCGACCTCGACCTCGACCTCGACCTCGACGTGGACCTGGACCTGGACCTGGACCTGGACGTCGCGTCGGTGCGAACATCCGCCGCGCTTCGAACCCACTCCCCGAGGAGGGTGCGCGATGAAGGCGGTCCAGCTGAGCGGCTTCGGCGGTCTCGATGTCCTGAAGGTCGGCGAGGCCGAGCGGCCGCGCCCGGGTGAAGGACAGGTGCTCGTCAAGGTCGCCGCCACGAGCGTCAACCGCCCGGACCTCGTTCAGCGCGAGGGGAAGTACCCGCCGCCGGCGGGCGACTCGGACATCCTCGGGCTCGAGGTCGCCGGTACGGTCGCGGAGCTCGGGCCGGGCGTGACCGGCTGGAAGATCGGCGACCGGGTGATGTCGCTCGTGGGTGGCGGCGGGTATGCCGAGTACGCGGTCGCCTACGCCAGCCACCTGATGCGCATTCCCGAGGCGATGACCTCCGAGGAGGCGGCCTGCGTCTGCGAGTCGTACATCACGGCGTTCCTGAACCTGTTCCTGATCGGCGGGGTGAAGGACGGGAACACCGTCGTCATCCACGGCGGAGGGGGCGGCGTGAACACCGCCGGCGTGCAGCTCTGCAAGGCGCTCGTGCCGAGGACGCAGCTCATCGTGACCGCCCACCCGGCGAAGATCGAGCGGGTCCGGAAGCTCGGGGTCGACCTCGTCGTCGACTACACGACGACCCCGGACTTCTCCGAGGCGGTGAAGGAGTTCACCGGCAAGAAGGGCGCCGACGTCATCCTGGACCACGTCGGGGCGAAGTACCTCGCAGCCCAACATGAACGCGCTCGGGTACGCCGGCCGCCTCGTCGTCATCGGCGTCACGAGCGGCATCAAGGCGGAGCTGAACCTCGCGCTCATGATGGTCAAGCGGCAGCAGATCATCGGCTCCGTCCTCCGCTCGCGACCGGTCAAGGACAAGGCCGAGATCGTCGCGGAGTTCACGCGGACCGCGCTGCCGCGCTTCGCGGACCGCACCATCGTCCCCATCATCGAGAAGGTGTTCCCGCTCGACCAGGTGGTGGACGCCCACCGGATGATGGAAGACGATCGGCACTTCGGGAAGATCGTGCTGAAGATGTCCTGATTCACTTCCGGCGGACCGCGGCGATCACGTTCGGCACCGGCCAGGCCCGCCCGTTCGCCGAGGCGACGGCGCCTTCGAAGCTGCCGACCCGCTCGAGCTCGCGGTCGCCGCCGCGCGCGAACATCTGCGCCTCCGGTCCGCCCTCCACGTACATCGCCTGCGCGAGATCGATGGGGAGCGCGAGCAGGGCCTTCACGAGCTCGTGGATGGGCCACGGCGTGCGCGCGTGGATGAACAGGACGCGCCCCCGCCGATCGATCCCGATCGCGGCCGCGGAGAACCCGCGGTCGGACGGTGCCCACACGTTGCGTCGGTCGCACGACACCATCCGGATGGACTGCACGAGCGCGCCGTACCGCGCCGACGCCTCGTCGAGGTTCTCGCACTCGCGGTCCACGATCCGGACAGGCGCGACTCCGGAGACGATCGGATCGAAGGCGAGGACGGCCTTGTCCTTCGAGACGCGCCGCTGGTTGACGTGCCCGCGGCTCCGCATGAGGGACACGCTCGTCCGGTAATCCTCCTGGTACATGCTCGCGTTGATCGTGGCCGAGGCGCCCGCGTGGTACGCCCAGTCGCGCGCGGTGCGCAGCGAGCCCTCGCCTGGAGCGGACGCCGCGAGGAGCCGGAGCTCGAACCGGGAGGGGTCGATCCGGACGACTACGATCTTCCCGTCTCCCACCGTCGTGGGAGGCCCGTCGAGGAGCGCGAGCTCGAGACCCGGCTCGAGCGCCTGCCAGGGCGCCTGGGCGGCCTGCGGCTGCGCCGCGGCCGACGTGGCCGCAGGAGCGTCCGCACACACGAGCGCCGCCGCGAGGGCCGCCGCGAGCATCGGTGCATTGTCGGCCCTCGTCCGTGACCGTGACAAGGGGACGAGCCATGCCAGGATGACCCCATGGCGCACCCGCTCGCTGGAAGGCCCGCCCCGAAGGAGCTCCTCGTCGACGTGGCCGACCTCCTCCGCCGGTACGGCGCCGAGGTCCCCGATCCCGCGAACCCCGCAGAGCGCGTCGCCTTCGGCACCTCCGGGCATCGCGGGTCTTCCCTGCGTCGCAGCTTCAACGAGGCGCACATCCTCGCGGTCGCGCAGGCGGTGTGCGAGCATCGCGCCCGCGCCGGCGTGAGGGGCCCGCTGTTCATCGGTCGCGACACCCACGCGCTCTCCGAGCCGGCGGAGCGGACCGCGCTCGAGGTGCTCGCCGCGAACGGCGTCGAGGTGGTGATCTCCGAGGGCGGTGCGCCCGTGCCGACGCCGGTGATCTCCCACGCGATCCTGGTCCACAACCGCGGCCGGCAGGAAAGGCTCGCCGACGGCCTCGTCGTCACGCCGTCGCACAACCCGCCGGAGGACGGCGGCATCAAGTACAACCCGCCCGACGGCGGGCCCGCCGACACGTCGGTCACCGCCGTCATCGAGCAGCGCGCGAACGAGCTGCTCGCCGCGCAGAACCGCGAGGTGCGACGCCTCCCGTTCGAGCGGGCCCGCGCCGCCGCGAACGTCCGCGCGCGCGACTTCGTCTTGCCGTACGTGAAGGATCTCGGGAGCGTGGTGGATCTCGAGGCGGCGCGGGGCGCGCCGATCCGCGTCGGCGTCGATCCGCTCGGGGGCTCGAACGCGCACTACTGGGGGCCGATCGCCGCGGAGTACGGCCTCGATCTCACCGTCGTCAACCCGACCGTCGATCCCACGTTCGGCTTCATGCCGCTCGACCACGACGGGAAGATCCGGATGGACTGCTCTTCGCCGTACGCGATGGCGAACCTGGTCGCGATGAAGGACCGGTTCGATCTCGCGTTCGGAAACGACGCCGACTCCGACCGGCACGGGATCGTGACGCCCTCCCGCGGCCTGCTCAACCCGAACCACTACCTGGCGGTCGCGATCGACTGGCTGTTTCGCAACCGCCCGGGGTGGCCTGCGGGGACCGCGGTGGGCAAGACGCTCGTCTCCTCGGGCCTGATCGATCGGGTCGCGGCGCGGCTCGGGAGGAAGCTCGTCGAGGTGCCGGTGGGCTTCAAGTGGTTCGTCCCCGGCCTGCTCGACGGGTCCCTCGGGTTCGGCGGGGAGGAGAGCGCGGGCGCGTCCTTCCTCCGGCGCGACGGGACGGTCTGGACGACCGACAAGGACGGCATCGTGATGGACCTGCTCGCGGTCGAGATGCGCGCCCGGTCGGGCAAGGACCCCGGCGTGCTGTACGGAGAGCTCGCGGCCGCGCTCGGCGCGCCGGTGTACGCTCGCATCGACGCCCCCGCCACGCCGGCGGAGAAGGCAGTTCTCAAGAAGCTCTCGCCCGAGGCGGTGACGGCGACGTCGCTCGCGGGAGAGCCGATCGTGTCGAAGCTCACCCGCGCGCCCGGGAATGGTGCCGAGATCGGCGGGCTCAAGGTGGTGGCCGCGAACGGCTGGTTCGCGGCGCGGCCGTCCGGGACCGAGGACGTCTACAAGATCTACGCGGAGAGCTTCCGCGACGACGCCCACCTCGCGCGGATCCTCGACGAGGCGAGGGCGATGGTGACCGCGGCGCTGCACTGAGATCGCGCCGGGCGGACACCTCGAACGCGCCGTCCACGGTCGCCCGCACCTCGTGCACCTCCTCGAACCCTTCCGATCGCTCGGGCGCCGCGAGCCACCGCGCCGTCGCGAACACCGCCACGTCGGGGACGCGCTCGCGGCCGGTGCGCCGGGCGTTGCGCGCGAGCGAACCCGGGATGTCCGGCGGGAACCAGTAGAGGACCGGCCGCAGCCCGAGCGCCCGCGCGATCGCGACGAGCTCGGCGCGGTCCTCGCGCCGGGCGTTCGTGTTGTCCACCACCACCGAGCGTCCCGCGCGCGCCGCCTCCTCGATGAGCGCCCGCTGGCGGGCGTGCGGGTCGCGGGCGCTCCGGAACCGGTCGCGCGACACGTGGGCGTGCGTCGCCGCGAACCGGGTGGCGAAGAAGGTGGTCTTCCCCGACCCCTGCAGGCCGGCCAGGACGACGAGATCCACGCCCGGGAGATAGTCCGGAGCGCGGGCCTACGCCGTCGCCGCGACGGCGGCGTCGCGCCGCACCGGAACGCCGCCCCGCGCCAAGGTCGCCGCCGCGAGCAGGACGAGGGTGAGCCACAGGGCGTCCGCCACCAGGAGGTGGATGATCTGCAGGAAGACCGGCGCCAGGAGGAGCACGTTCGCCAGGCCGATCGCGATCTCGCTCGCGACGAGACCGACCACGACCATCGCCAGACGGCGGACCCGATCCTCGGGGCGCTCCCGCAGCGCGATCCGGGTGACCGCGACGAGCGCAGCGCCTGCCGCGAGCGCCGCGAACGGGTGGAGGAGGCGCAGGCGGAGCAGGACGCGCGCCCCGGTCGCGGCCTCGTCGCGGAATCCCTGGACGAAGCTGGTCGCGGGGAAGAGCGCGTCGCCGAGCGCGGCGATCGCGCCCGTGACGGCCGCGAGGAGCACCATGCCGAGCGCCGCGGCGAGCGCACCGGCCAATGCGCCGCGCCGCGCGACCTCGAGGCCGCCCGGGCGAGCGCTCCACTCGGCGGTGAGCGCGAGGGCGCCGAGGAGCAGGAACGTGTTGGTGAGGTGCACGGCGATCACCCAGCCGCGCTCCGGGGACGCGTCCTTCGCGACCCAGCCGAACAGGACGAGCCCCGCCCCGACGAGCGCCTCGGTCAGCATCAGGGCGAGCGAGACCCATGCGGCCTTGCGTGCGGCGTGACCGCGCGGGAAGGAGCGGACCGCCCACGCGACCAGCACCGCCACGAGCAGGAGCGCGATCCCGCTCGTGGAGCGGTGCACGAACTCGATCAGGGTCTCGGTCGCCGGCGCGCGCGGGACCACCTGGCCGTTGCAGGTGGGCCAGTGGCGTCCGCAGCCCGCGCCCGAGCCGGTGGCGCGGACGACGGCGCCCCACAGGACCACCGCGAGATTCACTCCGAGCACCGTCCACGCGAAGCGGGTGAAGGCCGGCATGAGCGGAGTCAAACCATCGCAGGGCGCGGCGCGCAACGGTCCCGCCGGGGCCTCTCGGGCCGGCCGCGAGGCGCTCGACCGGGCGCGGTACCGCGTTCGACAGGCCGATCCAGATGAATTGATCCGGCTCAAGGAAGAGGGGAAAGGCGCGCGCTCTCGGCGCCTCGATCCACGACCGTCCGCGCGCAGGCCGGCTCGCCCGGATGCGGGAGCTCGGGCGGATCGTCCACGGCTGAGCGCGGCACCGGCCCATTTCTGATGTTGACACCGCCGGACCTGCGCGCGACGATGCTCCGCCGGCTTATGGATATCTATATCCAGAATAGCGAGAGCACGGTCGGAGCGGCGGCGTGATCTTCTCGGCCTCCGCCACCCACGCGCTGCGCGCGCTCGCCTGGCTCGCCGAGCATGAAGGCGAGGGCGCCACGCTCGGGCGCGATCTCGCGCGGAAGGTGAAGGTCCCCGAGCACTACCTGTCGAAGGTGCTCGCGACGCTCGCGCGCTCCGGGGTCCTCACCGCGAGCCGCGGGCTCCGCGGCGGCTATCGCCTGGCGCGTCCGGCGAACCGGATCCGCCTCATCGAGGTGGTTGGGCCCTTCGAGGGTGCGCGCGCCCGGCCCGGGTGCCTGCTGCGCCCCGGGCAGCCGTGCAGCGACACCGGGCGCTGCTCGGCGCACCAGCGCTGGGGGAAGGTCAGCGACGTTTTCCAGAACTTCCTCGAGAAGACGACGGTGGCGGACATCCAGGGTCATCCCTAGCCGCAGGACGAGGCGCCCGGCCGATGCCGGGCGGAGGTGGCGGTGCAGCAGACGGCGACTCCCCTTCGCGTGGACGTGCCCGGCGAGCAGCACCACCGGGCGCTGATCTCGTGCCAGGCGGCGTGCCCGGTCCACACCGACGCGCGCGGGTACGTGCGCGCGATCGCCGCGGGGGAGTTCGAGGAAGCGTACCTGATCGCGCGCGGGCCGAATCCGTTCGCCTCGATCTGCGGCCGGATCTGCGCCGCCCCGTGCGAGGCCGCCTGCCGCCGCGGCAAGATCCCGCGCACCGACGCGGACGGGCTCACCCTCGGGCTCGACCAGCCGATCGCCATCCGTGCCCTGAAGCGGTTCGCGTGCGAGCAGCACGGGGTCGAGGCGCGCCCGCCCGTCGAGGCGCTCGAGGCCGCGCGCGCGTACGTGCCGAAGGTCGCGGCGGATGCGGACGAGCTGGCCGCGCTCCTGCGCGCCTCCCTCGACCCGTCCATCGGCCGCGCGCGCGGGGAGCCCGTCGCCATCGTCGGCGCGGGGTGCGCCGGGCTCGCCGCCGCCCACGATCTCGCCCTCCTCGGGCTCTCGCCGGTCGTCTTCGAGAGCGAGCCGGTGCCGGCCGGGATGCTGGCGCTCGGCATCCCCGAGTACCGCCTCCCCCGGGAGCTCGTCCGCCGAGAGGTGGCGGTGATCCAGGCGCTCGGCGCGCAGGTCCGGTGCAGCACCGCCGTGGGAGTCGACGTCGCGTTCGAGGACCTCCGCCGCGAGTTCCGGGCGGTCATCGTCGCCGTCGGCGCGAAGCGACCCCGCGCCCTCGGCCTGCCCGGCGAGCGCGGGCCGGGCGTGTACGGTGGCGTGGACTTCCTGCGGGCGGTGTCGCTCGGGGAGAGCGTCGCGCTGGGCCGGGACGTCGTCGTGATCGGGGGTGGCAACGTCGCGTACGACGTCGCCCGGACCGTCGTGCGGCAGATGGCGTACGACACCGCCCGCACCGCGGCGCGCCAGCCGGGATCGCGGCGGGTGCGCCTCGTGTCGCTCGAGACGCTCGCCGAGATGCCGGCCGACACGGTCGAGATCCGCGAGGGGGACGAGGAAGGCGTCGAGCGGCTCGGCGGGCTCGGGCCGATCGAGATCGTGCGTGGCGGTGACGGCGCCGTGACCGGCGTGCGCGTCAAGCGTTGCCTGCGGGTGTACGACGCCGCCCGCAAGTTCGCGCCGGTGTTCGACGAGGAGGACGTCCGGGTCCTCGACGCCGACACGGTGCTCATCGCGGCGGGCCAGACGACCGACCTCTCGTTCCTGGAGCGGGGCGGCCAGGACGTCGCCCAGTTCCGGCCCGGCTGGCCGAAGGTGGATGCGGACACGCTCGCCTCGACCGCGCCCGGCGTGTTCGTCGCGGGCGATCTCGCGCACGGCACGCGCCTCGTCATCGACGCGGTCGCCTCCGGGAAGAAGGCGGCCCGCTCGGTGTACGCGCACGTCACCGGCCGGCGCCTCGCGCCTGCGGTGGTGACCGCGCACCTGCCGCTCGAGCGGTACCGGCGCGAGCGCGGCTACGAGCGGCTGCGGCGGGTGCCGATCCCGGTCCTCCCCCCCGAGGAGCGCATGCGCGACCCGGGCCGGCTCGTGGAGCGCTGCTTCAGCGTCGGCGAGGCGCTCACCGAGTCCTCGCGCTGCCTCGACTGCGGCGTGACGCCGGTGTTCGACGGCGCGAGGTGCGTCCTCTGCGGCGGCTGCGCCGACGTCTGCCCGACGCAGTGCCTGAAGCTCGTGTCCCTCGGCGATCTCGAGCCGACGGCGGACCTCGCCGCCGCGGCCTCGGGCGCCGGCGCGGACCTCGCGGTGGACTCCGCCATCCTCAAGGACGAGGAACGCTGCATCCGCTGCGCGCTCTGCGAGATGCGGTGTCCGGTCGAGGCGATCACGATGGAGCGCGTCCAGTTCACCGCCGAGTGGAGCCTCGCATGAGCCGCACGCCAGCTGCCGACGCCGCCGTCGAGCGTTCGCGCCTCTCCCCCGAGCCGATCCCGCGCCGCGACTTCCTGGGCCTCGCCGCCCTCTGGTCGGCCGGGGCGACGCTGCTGTTCGCGACGCTCGGCATCGCGAAGCTGCCGAAGCCCGGCGTGCTGCCCTCGCCGTCGAAGAAGTTCCGGGTGGCGCTGCCGGAGTCGCTCGGGCCGGGCGAGCCGTACCTCCCGCCGGGCCGGTCGGTGGTGCTCGTGCGCGACCCCGAGGGCGTGTACGCGGTGTCGCGCGTCTGCACGCACCTCGGGTGCATCGTCCAGCCGAGCGCGAGCGGGTTCGACTGCCCGTGCCATGGCTCGAAGTTCGCCGCCGACGGCGCCGTCGTGAAGGGTCCCGCCCCGAAGCCGCTCAAGTGGCTCGCGGTGACGTCGCTCGGCGGGGGCAGCTACGTCGTGGACGAGGACGCGGCCGTCGCCGCGGGCACGAAGGTGAAGGCATGAGCGCCCACGCTCCCACGGGGCTCCGGCGGGACCCGCCAGAGCCGCCGCCGTCCGAGCCCGCGCTCCGCCGGCTCGGCGCGAACCTCCGTGCCGCGCCCCGGCGCCTGCGGGACACGATGTTCCGCACCGGGAAGGCGGACACCGACCGCGGCCGATCGAGCTTCGTGTTCGGGAACGTCTTCCTTCACCTTCACCCGGCGCGCGTCCACCGGTGGAGCCTGCGCCCGACGTTCACGCTCGGGCTCGGCATCGCCACGCTGTCGGCGTTCCTCGTCGCGCTCGTGACCGGCATCCTGCTGATGGTCTACTACAAGCCGAGCACGACCGAGGCGTACCAGTCGATCAAGGACATCCACTTCGTCGTGCCGACCGGCCGGCTGATCCGGAACATGCATCGCTGGTCGGCGAACCTGATGGTGGTGGGCGTGCTGCTGCACATGGCGCGCGCGTTCTACACCGGGGCGTACCGCGCGCCGCGCGAGCTCAACTGGGTCGTGGGGATGGCGCTCCTCGCCATCACCCTCGGGCTCTCCTTCACCGGATACCTCTTGCCGTGGGACCAGCTCGCGTACTGGGCGGTGACGATCGGCGCGAACATCGCCCAGTCCCCCCGGGAGGTGACGGACGCGCTCGGCATCACGGGCTGG
The DNA here is from genome assembly GCA_963721145.1 of uncultured delta proteobacterium. GTDB lineage: Bacteria > Myxococcota > Myxococcia > Myxococcales > Anaeromyxobacteraceae > Anaeromyxobacter. The sequence goes on from CAVRIC010000004.1 coordinate 192,868, forward strand.
CTCGACGCGGGCGGGCTCCAGAAGCAGCTCCTCCTCGGCTCGGACCAGGTCGGCGCCGAGGCGCTCATCCGCTTCTACCTCCTGCACGTGATGGCGCTGCCGCTCGCGCTGGTGATGCTTCTCGCGGTCCACTTCTGGCGCGTGCGCAAGGACGGTGGCCTCGTCCGACCCGCCGACGCCGATGCGCGGCTCGCGCCGCTCCCGGCCTCCATCACTCCGGTGTTCACCGAGGCGCCGCAGAAGACCTACTCGCTCGCCGCCATCGTGAAGGGGCGGACCCCCGCCGTGGGCCGCGGGCCGGAGGGCACGCTCCCGGCGATGCCGCACCTGATGTACGCCGAGGCGGCCGTCCTGATGCTGGCCGTGTTCATCGTCGTCGCCCTGTCGCTCGTCTCCGACGCTCCGCTGAAGGAGCTCGCGAACCCGGCCGTGCCGGAGAATCCGGCCAAGGCGCCCTGGTACTTCCTGGGGCTGCAGGAGCTCGTCTCGTTCTCCGCCTTCACGGGCGGGATCGGGATCCCCACCGTCGTGCTGCTGGGGCTCGGGTTGATCCCGTTCCTCGATCGCGAGGCCGACGGGACCGGGCTGTGGTTCGGCGGGCCCGGCGGCGGGCGCCTCGTCGCCGTGTCCGCTGCGTACGCCTTCGCGGCGGTGGTCGCCATCGAGGCGTTCGCGATCCGCTTCGGCTGGATCCGGGAGTGGTGGCCGAAGGCCCCTCAGCTCCTCATCACGGTCGTGAACCCCGGCACGCTGCTGGCGGCGGCCTACGGAGCCTGGTCGGTGTGGCTCGTGCGCCGGTACGGCTCCACGCGCGCCGGAGCGGTCGGGCTCTTCACCTGCTTCGCCGTCGGCTTCGTCGTGCTCACCGTCATCGGCGTCCACTTCCGCGGTCCCAACTGGCAGTTCTACTGGTCCCCCAGCGACTGGCCGGCCCATTAGCCATGAGGCTCTACAAGCACATCCTGCTGTGGTCGAGCCTGGGCTCGCTCGCGCTCCTCGCGTGGGCCGCCTTCGACGAGAACGTCCGTGCGGAGTGGCGCCGCGTCCAGGTCGCGGCGCGCGCGCGCGTGCCGGCGGCGGACGCGGCCTCGTTCTCCGTCGAGCTCCGGCAGATCGTGATCCCCGACCTGGCGATCGCGGATCGGTGCACGAGCTGCCACGTGGGGATGGCGCCGGGAGAGAAGGGCGTGCCGGGGGATCGCGCGCTCGCGCCCCATCCGCCGGTCGTGCACGATCCGGCCAGCTTCGGGTGCACCACCTGCCACTCCGGGCAGGGACGCGCCACCACGCGGGCCGACGCCCACGGCAACGTGGAGCACTGGCCCGAGCCGATGCTCCCGCGTCCCTACCTCTACGCGAGCTGCGGGACCTGCCACACCCACCTCGCCGTCCCGAACGCCGCCGCCCTGGCGCGCGGCCGCGACGCGGTCGAGCGGCGCGACTGTCTCGCGTGTCACCGGGTGGACGGCAGGGGCGGGACGCTCCGGCCTGGCGGCGTCGGAGGCATGGAGGGCCCGGACCTCTCGCGGGTGGGCGGGCGCGGGTTCCGCGCGGACTGGTACGACCACCACCTGCGCGAGCACCAGCGCGCGCAGGGCGGCGCGTGGCGCACCGCGTTCGACGCGCTGCCCGAGGGCGATCGGCGGGCCATCGACGTGTTCCTCGGCTCGCGCGTGGGCGCGCCCGGGCTCGTCGAGGCGAAGGCGCTGTTCCACTCGCTCGGCTGCCGCGGGTGTCACGCGGTCGCCGGGGTGGGCGGCGCAGACGGCCCGGATCTCACCCGCGTCGGGCAACGCGACCCGGGCCAGCGCAACTTCTCCGGCGTTCGCGGGGAGCGGACGCTCACCGCGTGGTTCAAGGAGCACTTCCGCGCGCCGGCCCGCGTGACCCCGGGATCGCTCATGCCCGAGCTCGCGCTGACCGACGCGCAGATCGATCAGCTCACGCTCTACATGTTCGCGCTGCGGCGGACCTCGCTCGGAGACGCGTACCACCCGAAGGACCGCGCCCGCGCCGAGAAGCTCGGCGAGCGCGAGTTCGCGACCGACGGCGCCACGCTGTACGGGACCTTCTGCGCCGCCTGTCACGGCGACGCGGGGCAGGGGAAGCGGTACCCCGGGCTCACCCCGTTCCCCGCCATCGCGAACCCGGACTTCCTCTCCGTCGCGCCGGACGAGCTCATCGCCGCGACGGTGAAGAGCGGCCGCCCCGGCCGCCGCATGCCGGCGTGGGGCGAGCAGGAGGGCGGCCTCAGGCCGGCGGAGCTCGCCGAGGTCGTGCGGTACGTGCGGGCGTTCGGGCCGCCCTACCGCCCGGATGGCCGCCCGCGCCGCTGGGTCCGCGGCGACGCGGCCCAGGGCGCCGCGCTCTATGCCGCCTCGTGCGCCGGCTGCCATGGCGCGAAGGGGCAGGGCGGCGAGGGCCCCGCGCTCGCGAACCCGGTCCTGCTGCGCGCCGCGCCGGACACCTTCTTCGTCGAGACGATCCGCAACGGGCGGCGCGGCACGGCGATGGTCGGGTTCGCCGCGCCGACTCCGGTGCGCCGCGCGCTCGAGCAGCCGGAGATCGAGTCCATCGTCTCGTTCATTCGCACCTGGGACAGGGAGAAGACCCCATGACGGAAGTCACCCGCCGCCAGTTCCTCGAGCTCCTGCGCAACACCGGGTTCGGCGCGCTCGCCGCCTCCGCCACGCGCGCGTTCGGCCTCGACGCGGTCGACAACCCGCTCGCGCGGTACCCGGATCGCGGCTGGGAGAACGCCTACCGGGATCTGTGGAAGTACGACTCGACGTTCACGTTCCTGTGCGCGCCGAACGACACGCACAACTGCATCCTGAACGCGTACGTGCGCTCGGGCTCGATCCTCCGCATCGGCCCGTCGATGCGCTACGGCGAGGCGACCGATCTCTACGGCACGAAGGTGTCGAGCCGCTGGGACCCGCGCGTCTGCCAGAAGGGCCTCGCGCTCACCCGCCGGTTCTACGGGGATCGCCGCATCCGGCACCCAGTCGTTCGGAAGGGCTTCAAGGGCTGGGTGGAGGCGGGGTTCCCGCGCGGCGCGGACGGCAAGCCGCCGCCCGAGCACTTCAACCGTGCGCGCGACGAGTGGGTGCGGGTCACCCACGAGGAGGCCGCCCGGATCGTCGCCGCCGCCCTCGAGAACATCGCCCGCACGTACAGCGGCGAGAAGGGGAAGGAGCGCCTCCTCGCGCAGGGCTACGAGCCCGAGATGGTGGAGGCGGCCCACGGCGCCGGGACGCAGGTGATGAAGTTCCGGGGCGGCATGCCGCTCCTCGGCATCACGCGGATCTACGGCCTGTACCGGATGGCCAACTCGATGGCGCTGCTCGACGCGAAGATCCGCGGGCTGCCTCCGGAGCAGGCGATCGGGGGCCGCGGCTTCGACAACTACTCGTGGCACACCGATCTGCCGCCCGGACACCCGATGGTCACGGGGCAGCAGACGGTGGAGTTCGACCTCCACGCCGTCGAGCACGCCCGGATCGTGGTGGTCTGGGGGATGAACTGGATCGCCACGAAGATGCCGGACTCCCACTGGCTCACGGAGGCCCGGGCCAAGGGCACGAAGGTGGTCGTCATCGCGGCGGAGTACTCCGCCACCGCCACGAAGGCGGACGAGGCGATCGTGGTCCGCCCCGGGACGACCCCGGCGCTCGCCCTCGGCCTCGCCTCCGTCGTCATGCGCGAGAAGCTCTACGACGCCGACTACGTCCGCCGCTTCACCGACCTGCCGCTGCTCGTCCGGGCCGACAACCTCAAGCTGCTCCGCGCCGAGGAGGTCTTCGGCGGAGCGGTCGCGACGCTCTCGAACCAGACCCAGGTCACGAAGGACGGCGACAGGTCGCCGGCGCCCGGGTTCCAGCGGGACATGCTCATCCCGGAGAAGCTCCGGAACGCCTGGGGCGACTTCGTGTGGTGGGACGCGCGGGCCGGGGCGCCGCGCGCGATCAGCCGCGACGAGGTGGGCGTCCGGTCGAAGGTGCAGGAGCCGCTGCTCGAGGGGACCGTGCAGGTGACGCTGAAGGACGGCACGAAGGTGGCGTGCCGCCCGGTGTTCGACGTGGTGAAGGAGTACGTCGCCCACTTCGACCCGAAGACGACCGAGGAGATCACCTGGGCGCCGGCGGCCTCGATCGAGGCGCTCGCCCGCGACATCGCGAAGAAGCCCGGGACGACCCTGTTCGCGCTCGGCATGGGGCCGAACCAGTTCTTCAACAGCGACAACAAGGACCGCGCGACGTTCCTGCTCGCGGCGCTCACCGGCAACGTCGGGCGCATCGGCGGCAACGTCGGCAGCTATGCGGGCAACTACCGCGTCGCGCTCTTCAACGGCGTCCCCCAGTACATCAACGAGAACCCCTTCGACCTGGAGCTCGATCCCGCGAAGCCCGCGCGCCCGAAGCAGTACTGGAGGGCGGAGTCGGCGCACTACTACAACCACGAGGACCACCCGCTGAAGATGGGCAAGACGATGATCACGGGCAAGACGCACATGCCCACGCCCACCAAGTCGATGTGGTTCGCGAACGCGAACTCCATCCTCGGCAACGTGAAGTGGCACTACAACACCGTGATGAACGTCCTGCCGAAGATCGAGATGATCGCGGTGCAGGACTGGTGGTGGTCCACGAGCTGCGAGTGGGCCGACGTGGTCTTCGCCGTGGACGCGTGGTCGGAGCTGAAGCACCCGGACATGTGCGCGTCGGTGACGAACCCGTTCCTCACCGTGTTCCCGCGCACGCCGCACAAGCGGCCGTTCGAGACGAAGGGCGACATCGAGTGCCTCTCGCTCGTCGGCAAGGCGCTCGCCGAGCGGACCGGCGACGACCGCTTCACGAAGCTCTGGAAGTTCGTGGACGAAGGACGCACCGACGTCTACCTGCAGCGCGTCCTCGACCACTCCTCGCTGACGCGCGGCTACCGGTTCACCGACCTCGAGGAGAAGGCGCGCCGCGGCGTCCCCGTGCTCATGATGAACCGGACGTACCCGAAGGCCGTCGGCTGGGAGCAGGTGACCGAGTCGCGCCCCTGGTACACGAAGTCGGGCCGGCTCGAGCTCTACCGCGAGGAGGACGAGTTCATCACCGCCGGCGAGAACCTCCCGGTCCACCGCGAGCCGATCGACTCGACGATGTACGAGCCGAACGTGATCGTCTCGGCGCCGCACCCCTTCCTCCGTCCGAAGGGGCCCGAGGCGTACGGCGTCGCGAAGGACGACCTCTCCTGCGAGGTGCGCCAGGGCCGCAACGTGGTGAAGCCCTGGGCCGAGGTGAAGAAGACCGCTCATCCGCTCGCGAAGGACGGCTACCGCTTCGTGTTCCACACGCCGAAGTACCGGCACGGCGCGCACACGATGCCGGTGGACGTGGACATGATCGCGGTCCTCTTCGGCCCGTTCGGCGACCTCCACCGGCACGACAAGCGGATGCCCTTCGTGACCGAGGGGTACGTGGACGTGAACCCCGAAGACGCGAAGGGGCTCGGGGTCGAGGACGGCGACTACGTCTGGATCGACTCGGATCCGTCCGACCGCCCGTTCCGCGGCTGGCAGCAGAAGGGCAAGGACGCGAAGTTCGCGCGCCTGCTCTGCCGCGCTCGCTACTACCCCGGCACACCGCGCGGCATCACGCGCATGTGGTTCAACATGTACGGCGCGACGCCCGGCTCGTACGAGGGCGCGCAGACGCGGGCGGACGGGCTCGCCGTGAACCCGCGCTCCGGGTACCAGGCGATGTTCCGCTCGGGCTCGCACCAGTCGGCCACGCGCGGCTGGCTCAAGCCCACCTGGATGACCGACTCGCTCGTCCGCAAGGCGCTGTTCGGGCAGGAGATCGGCAAGGGGTTCCTCCCCGACGTGCACTGCCCGACCGGCGCGCCGCGCGAGTCGATCGTGAAGATCACCCGCGCCGAGCCGGGCGGCCTCGAGGCGCAGGGGCTGTGGAGGCCCGCTGCCGAGGGGCTGCGCCCGCGCTACGAGAGCGCCGGGATGAAGACCTACCTGGCCGGGACGTTCGTGACGACGAAGAAGGGAGGCGCCTGATGTCCATCGTGCACAACTGGCAGCTCGACCGGTCGATGTCCTACTGGTACCCCGAGGCGCGCCCGAAGCGGCAGTTCGCCGCCGTCTTCGACGTGAACAAGTGCATCGCCTGCCAGACCTGCACCCTCGCCTGCAAGACGACGTGGACGAGCGGGAAGGGGCAGGAGTACATGCTCTTCAACAACGTCGAGTCGAAGCCGTACGGCTACTACCCGCTCGGCTGGGACGTGAAGCTGCTCGAGCAGCTCGGGCCGCAGGGGTGGGAAGGCCGCCGCTACACCGGCCGGACCCTGTTCGAGGCCGCCCGCCGCCGGCGAGCGCGTCATGGGCTGGAGGCCGGCCGAGATCGACTACGCGCACCCGAACGTCGGCGAGGACGACTGCGGCGGGGCGACGGTCGTGAACGGCGCCTACTACGAGCATGCCGCACCTCTCCTGGTTCTTCTATCTCGCCCGCATCTGCAACCACTGCACGTACCCGGCCTGCCTCGCGTCGTGCCCGCGCGGCTCGATCTACAAGCGTCCGGAGGACGGGATCGTGCTCGTCGATCAGGGGCGCTGCCGCGGGTACCAGGAGTGCGTGAAGGCCTGCCCGTACAAGAAGGTCTTCTTCAACCCGATGACGGGCACCTCCGAGAAGTGCCTCGCCTGCTTCCCCAAGATCGAGCAGGGACTCACGCCGCAGTGCTTCCTCAACTGCATCGGCAAGATCCGCTGCGCCGGGTTCGTGCACGTCCCAGAGGCCGCGGATCCCGAGAACCCGATCGACTACCTCGTGCACGTCCGGAAGGTCGCCCTGCCCCTGTTCCCACAGCTCGGCCTCGAGCCGAACGTCTACTACGTGCCGCCGCTGCACGCGCCCGAGCCGTTCCTCGAGCAGATGTTCGGGCCTGGAGTGCACGAGGCGATCACGACGTACCGCAAGGCCGCCACGGATCCGGACCTGGCCGGGCTCATCACGCTGTTCGGCTCGACCGAGCACATCATCCACAAGTTCAAGCGGCGCGGAGAGACGATGTTCGGGTACGACGACAAGGGGAACGAGGTCGTGAAGGTGCCCATCCGCGAGCCGGTCCAGGTGCTCACCGGGTTCGACGCGCGCCGCGGCGTGTCGCCGGCCAACGTGACGTAGGGGTCCGCCATGGCTCTCTTCCGGATGTCCGCAGCCCCCGCCGCCGTTCTCGCGCTCACGCTCGCGTGCAGCGGCGGCGCGCAGCGGCCCGTCTCCCCCGCCGAGGTGCGCGTGATGCACGTCGAGAAGCTCCCCGCGTCGCCGGACGACCCGGCGTGGGCCGGGGCGCCGGTGCACACCGCCCAGCTCCTGCCCCAGGACGTCGTCGAGCCTCGGCAGCTCCAGGCGACGACCGCGTCGCTGGAGGTGCAGGCGCTGAGCGACGGCCGCAGCATCGCGTTCCGCCTCTCGTGGGCGGCGGGGGAGCGCAGCGACGTGACCGGCCCCTCCGTCTTCAGCGACGCCTGTGCGGTGCAGCTCCCTGCGGCGGCGTCGCCGGCGGTGCCAAATCCCATGATGGGCGAGGCCGGCGTGCCGGTCGAGATCACCTACTGGCGCGCCGCCTGGCAGGCGGTGGTGGACGGGCGCCCGGACACGCTCACGGCGCTGTACCCCCGGGCGAAGGTGGACCACTACCCGTTCGACTCGGCCTCGCTCGCCCAGGGCTCGCCGGAGCAGCTCGCGATGGCGAAGCGATACGCGCCGGCGCGCGCGCTGGGGAACCCGATGGCGGGGCCGCGCGACCGCCCGGTGCAGGACCTCGTGGCGAACGGTCCGAGCACGCTGACACCGGCACCGCGGACGGTCTCGACCGGCTCCGGAAAGCCGACCTCGACCGGGTGGGCGGTCACGCTGGTACGACCGCTGCCGGCCGGGGTCGTCCCGGGCACACGCTCGCAGGTGGCGTTCGCGGTGTGGCAGGGCGCGAAGGGTGAGGCGGGCGCCCGCAAGATGCGCAGCGGCTGGGTCCCGCTCGCGGTCGAGGGGTCGCGATGACCGCGGTGGAGCTCCGTCCGCAGCTCGCCGCGGCCGCCGAGTGGCGTCTCCTCGCCCTCCTGCTCTCGAGGCCCCGCGAGGGGTGGGCCGACCAGATCCGCGCCATGACGAGCGAGGTCGGGGACGACCTCCGCACCGCCGCGGCGGGGGCTCCCTCCGCAAGCGAGGGCGCCTACCACGCGCTGCTGGGACCCGGCGGCGCTGCATCGCCGCGCGAGGCGGCGCACGCAGGGTTCGTCGATCCGGGCCGGATCCTGGCGGACCTCGCGGAGCGGTACGAGGCGTTCGCGTTTCGGCCCTCGTCCGAGGAGCCGGCCGACCACCTGGCCGTCGAGTGCGACTTCGTCTCCTATCTGTTCCTGAAGGAGGCGTACGCGATCGCGGGCGGCGCGGGCGAGGCGGCCGAGATCGCGAGCGAAGCGCGCGCGCGGTTCATCGAGGAGCACGTCGCCGTCGCAGGCCACGGTCTCGCGCGGAAATTGCCGCCGCACGCGCCCGAGTACCTCGCGCGGGCCGCGCTGGCGCTCTCCGCGAGGCTCCCCGAGCCTCCTCCCGCGCCCGCCGGTGCGCGGGACGACGATCCGCTCGAGGGCGGATGTCCGGCGTCCTGCACCATCGACTGCACCCGCTGACGAGCGCCAACGTCCAGACGCGACCGCTGCGCTGCTCAGGGCGCGTCCGTCGGATCCCAGCTCGTCCGGTACCCCTCGTCGAGCGCATCGAGCGCGGCGAGGTCCTCGGCGTCGAGCGCGAACCCGAACACGTCGGCGTTCTCGCGGATCCGCTCCGCCCGGATCGACTTCGGGATGACCACCCGCCCGTGCTCGAGGGCCCACCGCACGAGCACCTGCGCCGGCGTCCGCTCGTGCTTCGCCGCGACGCGCTGGATCACCGGCTCGTCCATCCGGCGCGCCTTCACGAGCGGAGCGTAGGCCTCGACCACGATCCCCCGCGTGGTGCACCAGTCGACGAGCTCGCGCTGAGGCAGGAACGGGTGGAGCTCGACCTGGTTCACCGCCGGGGGCTCCGTCGAGCTCGCGAGCAGCTCCTCCAGATGGCGAACCGTGTAGTTGGAGACCCCGATCGCCCGCGCCTTCCCGTCGGCTCGGAGCCGCTCCATCGCGCGCCAGGTCTCGTGGCGCAGCCCCTGCACGGGCCAGTGGATCAGGTAGAGATCGACGCGCTCGGTCCCGAGCCGTGCGAGGCTCGCGTCGCACGCCCGGAGCGTCTCGTCGTAGCCGTGGTCCGAGTTCCACAGCTTGGTCGTGATGAAGACCTCCGAGCGCGGCACGCCGCTCGCGGCGATCGCGGCGGCGACATCCCGCTCGTTCCCGTAGGCGCGCGCGGTGTCCACGTGCCGCACGCCCAGCTCCAGCGCGGCCTTCACCGCCTCGCGGGTCTCCGTCCCCGGGCGAGCCTGGTACACCCCGAGGCCGAGCACGGGGATGTCGACGCCGCCCCGGAGCTGCACCGTCGAGCGGATCGTGAAGGCGGTTCGCGACATGCGCACCTCCGAGCCGCCGGCGGCGCCGGGCGGGCGGGCGGTACATAATGCTCGGACCATGCACGTGCTCGTGGCGGGCTGCGGCTGGCTCGGGACGGCGCTGGCGCGCCGACTCCTCGCGCGAGGGGACCGGGTGACGGGGATCCGGCGCGACCCGGCCCGGGCGGCCGCGCTCGCACCGCTCGGGATCGAGCCGCTCGCCCTCGACCTCGCCGATCCCGCGGCCGGCGCGCTCCTGCCGTCCACCGACGCCGTCGTCGCTTGCCAGGCCGCCGGGGCGGACTCGGAGCCCGCGTACCGCGCAGCCTACCTCGACGCGAATGGCGTCCTCCTCGCCGCGGCGGAGCGGAGCGGCGCGCGGTTCGTGTATACCGGATCGACGGGCGTCTTCGGCCAGCGCGACGGCTCGGAGGTCGACGAGACGACGCCGCCTGCTCCCGCGAGCGTGACGGCGGAGGTGCTCGCCCGCGCCGAGGGGCTCGTTCTCGAGCGCGCGGCCGCGGGCGCCCGCGCATCCCTCGTGCGGCTGTCGGGGCTCTACGGCCCGGGCAGGGTCGGGGTCGTCGAGCGGGTCCGGTCGGGCGGGCTCGCGCTCGGCCCGGGAGACGGTGCCTGGATGAACTTCTGCCACCTCGATGACGCGATCGCCTTCGTCCTCGCCGCGCTCGACCGTGCGCCTGGCGGCGGCGTGTTCCACGGCAGCGACGCCCGCCCGGCGCAGCGCCGCGAGGTGGTGGAGTGGATCGCGCAGCGCATCGGGATGGCGCCACCGAGGAGCGAGCGCGCAGCGCCCGGGCCGGATCGAAGGATCTCCTCCGCGTGGACCCGCGTCACGCTCGGGGTCGAGCTCTGCTGGCCGTCCTTCGCCGAAGGCCTCGCGCCGCTCGTCCCGCCGGCGCTTGAACGGGAAGCCATGGGTCGCGATTCGTGATCAGCCGGCGAGCGCCCCGGCGACGGCGCGCGCCGCGCGCGCGAGGTCGTCCTCCGGCAGCATGTCGCCCGGCGTTCCCTCGAAGCAGCGCCTGCCGCGCAGCCGCTCCGGCGTGTCGGCGAAGCGCGGCACGAGGTGGAGGTGAAAGTGGCGGAGGACGTCCCCGATCGCAAACCCGTACACGTGATCGGCGCCGAGCGCCGTGCGCTGGGCCGCCATGACCTTCGCCGCCAGCGGTCCGAGGGCCGCGAGCTCCGACGGCGCGAGATCGACCCAGGCGCGTGCGTGGCGCTCGCTCGTCAGGATGAGCCAGCCGCGGATCGGCGAGGGGCCGGACAGCGCGTGGACCACGAAGCCTGCGTCGCGGAACAGGATCCCGCCGGCAAGGGTCCGAGTGCCCGCCGCGATATCGCAGGCGAGGCAAGGTTCCGTGGGGGTGGCAGCGTGGCTCACCAGGTCTCCCTGCGGCGTCCGGCCGCCATTGAGACTGACTCTACTCGCGATCTACGGTCGGTCAATGCGGTCCCTGACGGGCGGCCCGGCGGATGTGGGCCTCGCAACCCTGCGTCCTGCCGAATGTTCGGCGCCATTCCGCGGATACACCCCACCAGGGGCTTTCCCAACAGTGATCGGTCGGATCACCTTGTCCCGGTTCCCGGCCCGGATTGCGATCCCGCGCGGAATGGTCCCGCGGCCCCGGTGTTCCGGCGAAGAGAGTACGCGCGCATGCTGCCCAACCCGACTCCGCTCCTCCAGCTCATCCGGTCAGAGGCGATCGTCTCCGGCCACCGCAACCTGTACTGCATCCACTACGACGCGTGTCTCGATGTCGCCGTGAAGAGCGACTGGGACAGCTTCACGTGCGAGAAGTGCTCGCTTTTCAGCGTGCATGACGCGCCGCGGGAATTCGCCGATCCGTTCGCGAACGAGCGGCACGGCGGCACCCAGCCCTGACGGACGGATGGCAGGAGCGCGCGGCCGCCGGGGCTTCCGGCGCCGCGCCTCTGCAGATCTCTGGCGGCCAGGGCTACGGTTCGCGCTCCGGCTCCTTCCGCTCGCGCTCGGCGTCCTCCTCGAGGTTCCCGATGCCTTCGCGGAGCTTGCCCTTCTTGTTCTCCATCCAGCCTTCGGCCTGGGTGGAGCGATCCTTCGAGGCGCCGCCGAACCGCTCCTTCAGGTCGCCCTTGATCTGCTCGATCTTTCCTTTGATCTGACCCTTCTTCACGGTGACCCCCCTTGACCGGTGTCCCTCTCGCAGGAAGACGATGACCATCCGCGCGCCGCGAGGCCCCGGCGGAGCGCCGGAGGGACGCCGCGGCGCCGGGGGCTCGCCCGGCTGCACTCTAGCGCTCGCCGTGCGGGGCTGCGGCCGAACGGTCCGGCCCGGGGACGCCGCCCACCGCGCCGGTCCCGCGGCGCCCGATTCCGCGCAGCCGCTCGAACCACACGTAGAACACCGGCGTCACGTACAGCGTCAGGAACTGCGAGAAGAGGAGCCCGCCGACCACCGCGAGCCCGAGGGGGCGGCGCGACTCGGCGCCGGCGCCGAGGCCGAACGCGATGGGCAGCGTGCCCATCAGCGCCGCCATCGTCGTCATCATGATGGGCCGGAAGCGCACCAGGCAGGCCTCGTGGATGGCCTCTTGCGGCGCCCTCCCCTCGCGCTGCCGCTCGATGGCGAAGTCCACCATCATGATGCCGTTCTTCTTCACGAGGCCGACCAGCATGATGATGCCGACGAACGCGTAGATGGAGAGCTCGGTCCGGAAGAGAAGGAGCGTCACGAGCGCGCCGAACCCGGCGAAGGGCAGGGCGGTGAGGATCGTGACCGGGTGGACGAAGCTCTCGTAGAGGATCCCCAGCACCACGTAGATGACGAGCACGGCCATGACCAGGAGCAGGCCGAGCCCGCCGAGCGACGACTGGAACGCCTGCGCCGTTCCCTGGAAGCGCGTGGACACCGTCGCGGGGAGCGTGTCGGCGGCCGCGCGCTGCACCGCGCCGACGGCGCCGCCGAGCGACGTGCCCGGGATGAGGTTGAAGGAGAGGGTGACCGACGGGAGCTGGCCGGCGTGGTTCACCGTCAGCGGCCCGACGCTCCGCCCGAGCGACGTGACCGCGTCGAGCGGCACGAGACGTCCTGCGCTCGATCGCACGTACAGCATCGAGAGCGCCGCCGGGTCGAGCTTGTGCTCCGGCAGCAGCGACAGGATCACCTGGTACTGGTCCTCCGGCGCGTAGATCGTCGAGACCTGCCGGTCGCCGTACGCGGCGTAGAGGGCGTCCTCGATGGCGAGCGGTGACACCCCGAGGGCGGAGGCCCGGTCCCGGTCGATCTCGACGGACACGCGCGGGGAGGCCAGCCGCAGGTCGCTCGTCACGTCGCGGAGCGCGGGCATGTCGCGCAGCTTCGCCTCGAGCGCGGTCGCGCCCCGGTAGAGCGCGGCGACGTCCGCGTCCTGGAGCGTGAACTGGTACTGCGCGCGCGTCTGGACGCCGCCGATGTTGATGGGCGGCGGGTTGACGAACGTGACGCGCAGGGCGGGAAACCGGCCCAGGCGCTGGCGCAGCTCGGCGATGATCTGGTCCACCGGCCGGCGATCGTCCCGGTCCTTGAGCCTGAGGAAGAAGTTCCCCTGCGTCTGACCGGCGGTGCTGCGGCCCCCCACGCTCGTCATGAACTGCACCGCCTCGGGGGACTGCGCGACCAGGGAGGCCGCGGCGCGCTGCGCCCGGACCATCGCGTCCCAGCTCGCGTCCTCGGAGCCCTCGGTGAAGCCCTGGATGCGCCCGGTGTCCTCGCTGGGGAGGAAGCCCTTCGGCACGGCGCCGAACAGGAAGTAGGTCGCGACCAGGACCGCCGCCGAGCCCGCCAGCACCGTGCGCGGGTGGCCGAGCGACCAGCGCAGGCCGCGGTCGTACCAGCGGAGGCTCGCCTCGAACGTGCGCTCCGAGGCGGCGAAGAACCTGCCGCGGTGGGCCTCCTTGCCCGGCCTGAGATACCGGCTGCAGAGGAGCGGCGTCAGGGTGAGCGACACGAACCCGGAGACCAGGATCGCGCAGCCGATGGTCACCGCGAACTCGTGGAACAGGCGCCCGACGACCCCTCCCATGAAGAGGACCGGGAGGAACACCGCCGCGAGCGAGATCGTCATCGAGACGATCGTGAAGGCGACCTCCTTCGACCCGCGGAACGCGGCCTCGAGCGGCGGCTCGCCCATCTCCATGTGCCGCACGATGTTCTCGAGCATGACGATGGCGTCGTCGACGACGAAGCCGACCGCGAGCGTGAGCGCCATGAGCGAGAGGTTGTCGAGCGAGTACCCGAGCACCTGCATGAGCGCGAAGGTGCCGACGAGCGACACGGGGAGGGCGAGGCTCGGAATGATGGTGGCGGGGAGGTTGCGGAGGAACAGGAAGATGACGAGGACGACGAGGGCGAGCGTGATCCCGAGCGTGAACTTCACGTCGTGGACCGACTCCTCGATCGACTCGGATCGGTCGAACAGCAGCGCGAGCTTCGCCGCGGCAGGCATCTGCTGCTGCACGAGGGGGAGGAGATCCCGGACGCGCCGCGCCACCTCGACGGTGTTGGTGCCCGGCTGCCGCTGCACCCCGAGCACGACGGAGCGCTGCTCGACGCCGTCCTCCCAGTACCAGGCGGCGGTCCGCTCGTTCTCGACGCCGTCGCGCACGCGCCCGACGTCCGACAGGCGGACGGGCGCGCCATTCCGGAACGCGATGGGGACGTCGCGGAAGTCCTTCGCGCGCTGGAGCCCGCCCGTCGCCTCGACGGTGAACGCCCGCGCCCGCCCCTGGACGACGCCGGTCGGGAGGTTCGAGTTGGCGCCGCGGATGGCCGCCGCCGCCTCGTCGAGGCCGATGCCGCGCGCCGCGAGCGCCTGCGGGTCGAGCTCGATGCGCACCGCGTACTTCTGCGGCCCGTAGACGACCACCTGCGCGACCCCCGGGATGGTCGAGATCCGCTGGGCGACGAGGTCCTGCCCGTAGCGGTTCAGGTCCGAGAGCGGCAGCGTCGGCGAGGTGAGGGCGAAGAAGACGATGGGCGAGTCGGCCGGGTTCACCTTCCGGAAGCGTCGGCGGCGCCGGCATGTTCTGGCGGGAGCTGGCCTCCCGCCGCGGCGATCGCGGACTGGACGTCCTGCGCCGCTGCGTCGATGTCGCGCTCGAGCTCGAACTCGAGCGTGACGTCGGTGCGCCCCTGGCCCGACGACGAGTTCATCGTTCGCGAGCCCCGCGATCGTCGAGAACTGCCGCTCGAGCGGCGTCGCGACCGAGGCGGCCATCGTCTCCGGGCTCGCCCCGGGGAGCGTCGCGGTCACCTGGATCGTGGGGAAGTCGACCGCCGGGAGGTCGGACACGGGGAGCTTCTGGTAGGCCGTGACGCCGAACGCGACGAAGCTCGCCATGACGAGGGTCGTCATGACGGGCCGGCGGATGAATGGCGCGGAGAGGTTCATCGCGCGGCGGCCTTGTCCTTCTTCTGCTCGCCCGGAGCCGCAGCCTGGTCCGGCTTGCCACCGTCCTGGAGGATCTCGACCGCCGCGTCCGGCCGGAGCTTGAGCTGGCCCTCCGTGACGACCAGCTCCCCGGCCGAGATGCCCTTTCCGATCACGGCCTCGCCCTCGCCCATCTGCTCGACGACCACCGTGCGGAGCCGTGCCTTCCTCTCGGGCGTCACCACGTAGGCGTAGTCCCCCTGCTGACCCGACGCCACCGCGGACGACGGCACGACCACCGCTCGCGCCCGCGCGGAGATCTCGAGGTGGGGCTCGACGGTCTGCCCCGGCCAGAGCGCCTCGTCCTCGTTCGCGAAGCGGGCCTTGAGGAGCACCGTCCCGGTGGCGGGGTCCACGGCGTTGTCCACGAAGACCAGGGTCCCGTGGAGGTCGGGGCGCCCCGCGCTCGACGGTATCCGGACGGGCGCGGCGTCGCGCCGGGAGCGCAGCGCCGGGAGGTGCCGCTCCGGCACCGAGAACTCGACGAACACCGGCCTCACCTGCTCGATCGTGACGAGCGCCTCCGGCGCTCCGACGGCGACGAGGTTCCCCGGGTCGACGCGCAGCCTCCCCGTCCGCCCCGCAGCGGGCGCGCGGATCGTGCAATACGCGAGGTTGAGCCGCGCGCGCTGGACGGCCGCCTCGTCGGCCGCCACCTGCGCGGTCAGCGCGGAGGCGTTGGCCTTCGCCGCCTCGTACTGCTGGCGCGTGACGTACTCCTTGGCGACCAGCTCTCCGTACCGCGCCGCGTCCTGGCGGGCGTTCTCGGCGCGCACCTCGTCCTGCGCCAGCTTGGCCGCCGCCTCGGCGAGGGCCGCCTCGTACGGCCGCCGGTCGATCTCGACGAGCACCTCTCCCCTGCGAACCGATTGCCCTTCGGTGAACCGGACCGCGACGAGCGTGCCCGAGACCTGCGGCCGGATCTGGACGGACTGGGACGAGACGACGCGGCCCACCGCCTGGACCTCGACGGGGATGTCCTTCTCCACCGCGGGGGCGGCGCGGACCGCGACCGGCCGCGGTCCGGGAGGGCCCTTGTCCGCGCGGGAGCAGGCGGCGCCGGCGAGCGCGAGCGTCAGGGTGGCGGCGAGGCGCAAGTTCATGGGGCCTTCATCTGTGGGGGTGCCGCGGGTTCGGAGGGAAGATCGAGCCGGCCGGTCGCGCGCGCGAGCAGCGCGAGGCCGACGAGGAAGTCGGTCCGGGCGCGGACGTCCTCGGCGCGCGCGAGCTCGAGCGAGGCCTGCGCGTTCAGGAGGTCGACGATGGACCCGACGCCCTCCCGGTAGCGGCCGCCCGCGACGTCGGCGGAGGCGCGCGCCGACTCGACGAGGTCGCGCGCGGTCGCGACGCGGAGCCCGGCGGTCCGGAGCGTCTGCCACGCCGTCCACACGTCGAGGCCCACGCGCTGCGCGGTCGCGTCCGCCCGGTCGCGCGCCGCCTGCGCCGTCTCGCGCGCGGCGAGCGCGTCGTACGCGGGCCGGACCCCCTCGAACGTCGGGAGCCGCAGGATCAGGCCCGCCGTCCAGGCCTCGCCCGCGCCGAGGCCCTCGGGCTGGAAGTACTTCGTGCTGCTGACGCTTCCCTGGAACGCGAGGACGGGCCAGGCGGCGCGCGACGCGGCGCGGGCGCGGGCCGCCGCCGCGTCCGCGGTGGCGCGGGCGCGGCCGAGATCGGGGTTCCGCGCCTCCGCCGCCGCGAGGAGGGCGTCGATCTCGGGTCCCGCCACGGCGGCATCGACCGTCTCCGGGAGGAGCCCGACCTCCAGCTCGGCGGTGGGCGCGAGGCCCGCCAGGGTGGCGAGAGCTCCGCGTGCCACGAGGCCCTGGCCCTCGGCCTGCTGCTGCGCGAGCCGCACCTGCGACAGCGCCGTGCGCGCCTGCAGGACGTCGGCGATCGTGGCGAGCCCCGCCCGCTGGCGACCTTCCGCGGCGGCGAGGCTCGCCTCCGCCTGCTTCACGGCCGCGGACTCCGCATCGAGGAGCGCGCGCGCCGCGAGAAACTGGAAATAGGTCTGCTGGACGCGGAGCACGAGATCGGCGACCGCGGCGTGCTCGCCGAGGCGCGCGGCGACGAGGAGCAGGTCCGCCTCGTCCACGAGCGCGCCGCGCGCGCCGAGATCGAGCAGGATCCAGGTGACGGCCGCGGTCGCGCCGAGGGTCTCCTGGAGGACGGCGGCCCGCCCCGGAGCCGCGAGCGTCTGCTGGCGCTGCAGGCTGGCGTTTGCGTCGAGCGCCGGGAGGTACGCGCTCCGGCGGCTTCCCGCCTGGGCGGCGGCGGCGCGCGCATCGCGCCAGGCCGCGCGGGTCGAGGGATCGCGCGACAGCGCGAGGTCGACGAGCTCGCCGAGCGAGCGCGGCGCAGGAGCAGGAGCAGCGGCAGGCGGGGCGCCGGCGGTGGGGGCGGGCGCCCTCGCGGCCTCGAGAGCCACGGCGTCCGGCCGCGCCACCCTCCGGTCCACCCAGCGCGACGGCGCGAGCGCGCACCCGGGAGCGAACGCGAGCGCCACCGCGAGCGCGGCGGCCCGTCCGTGCGCGGCGTTCGCGAGGGGCATCGCCCCCTATTTGTACGAGCGGTGCAGCGTCGTCAATGCTGCGGCTGGCGATATCGCGCCGTCCGCGCGCCCTGCCGCGGCGCGCCCGGGCCGGTGGGAACGGTCAGCCCGGCCCGAAGAGCGCTTCCCTCGCGGCTCCCGCGAGCGCCGCGACCGCGGGGTGCCGGATGCGCCGCTGCACCGTGATGGCATAGAATGCCTCCCTCACCTCGTCGACGCGGCCGACGATCTGCACCCGGTATTGATCGCGGATCTCGTCCTCGAGCACGCGCGCGGCCGGGAAGACGCCGAGCCCCCGCGCGCCGAACGCCTTCATGAGCGCGCTGTCGTCGAACTCGCCGGCGATCGGCGGCCGGATGCCGGTCTCGTCGAACCACGCCTCGAGGGCGCGCCTGAGCGCGGTCCCCTCCGCGGGCAGCAGGACCGGAGCGCTCTGGAGGGACCCGGGGAAGCCCTTCCTGACGTGCGCGTGGCGTGGTGCGGCGAAGAAGGTCATTCCGCAGTCGCCGAGCCGGTGGTTGAAGGCCTTCACCTTCACCTCCTCGGAGGCGGGCACGTCGGCGATGACGACGTCGAGCTCGTGGATGGCGAGCGCCGCGAGCAGCTGCGGCAGCGGCCCCTCCCGGCACACGAGGACGAGGTCCGGGTACGCGTCGACCGCGGGTTGCAGGAGGAGCGCCGCCATCCGCTTCGGGATGACGTCGGCGACGCCTGCGACCAGCCGCAGCCGCTGCCCGGTCGGGAGCCCCTTCACGGCCTGCTGCAGCTCCCGCCCGGTCCTGAAGATGTCGTCCGCGTACCGCAGCACCGTGCGGCCGACGTCGGTGAGGACGAGCCGGCGTCCCTGCCGCTCGAGCAGCTTGACGCCGAGGTTGGCCTCGAGCGTCTTCAGCTGGTTCGAGATGGTCGGCTGGGCGAGGCGCAGCTCCGCGCTCGCGCGCGCGATGCTTCCTGCGCGGGCCACCGTCCAGAAGTAGTAAAGGTGGTGGTAGTTGAGCCATTCCATCGCGTAGGAAAAATCTAACCCAGACCGCGAAAGTTTCTCAGCGGACATCCGGAGCGGCGGGCTAGAACGGGCGGGCGGGGAGGGGTCGGAGGCCGGCACATGGAGAGCGTGGGCAACCCTTGGCTGTGGGCCGGGTTCCTCGTGGTCATCCTGTCTCTCCTGGCGCTCGACCTGGGCATTTTCCACAAGGAGGACCGCCCCGTCGCCGCGCGCGAGGCGATGTCGTGGGTCGTCGTGTGGGCGCTGCTCGCGATGGCCTTCGACGGCTTCGTGTGGTGGCGGTTCGGAGCGGCGAAGGCGGTCGAGTTCCTCACCGGGTGGCTGATCGAGCAGTCGCTGTCGGTGGACAACCTGTTCGTGTTCGTCCTCGTGTTCGCGACGTTCCGGATCCCCCGCACCTGCAGCACCGGGTGCTCTTCTGGGGCATCCTCACGGCGCTGTTCCTGCGCGGCGGGATGATCCTGGCCGGGACCGCGCTCCTGCAGCGGTTCCACTGGCTCATCTACGGGTTCGGCGCGTTCCTCCTGTTCACCGGCGCGAAGCTGCTCTTCCACAAGGAGGAGGAGCACAGCCCCGAGCACTCCCTCGCCTTCCGCGTCCTCCGGCGGGTCATCCCCGCCACCCCGCGCCTGCACGGGCACCACTTCCTCGTCCGAGAGGATCGGCGACGGGTCGCGACGCCGCTCCTGCTCTGCCTCGCGCTCGTCGAGGTCTCCGACGTGGTCTTCGCGCTCGACTCGGTCCCGGCGATCTTCGGCGTGACGCTCGATCCGTTCATCGTCTTCACGTCCAACATCTTCGCGATCCTCGGCCTCCGCTCGCTGTACTTCGCGATCGCGAGCCTGATCGGCCGGTTCGAGTACCTCAAGGTCGGTCTCTCGTTCGTCCTCGTCTTCATCGGCGCGAAGATGGTGCTCTCGGGCTGGCTGCACATCGGCTCGTTCATCTCTCTCGCGGTGGTCGCGGCGCTCCTCGGCGGCTCGATCCTGTTCTCGTTCGCCAAGACCCGAAGGGTCGGCGAGCCCGGCCCGGGGCCCTCCTCCGGCGCGTGAGCGGCAGCCCGGGCCCGATCAGGTCCACTCGCGCGGGCGGCGCAGCACCTCGACGAGCGCCGCCTCGCGGCTCCCCGGCGCGGGCCGGTGGTCGTACGGCCACCGGACCCGCGGCGGGAGCGACATCAGGATGGACTCGATGCGCCCGCGGGTCTCGAGCCCGAAGAGCGTGCCGCGGTCGTGGACCAGGTTGAACTCCACGTAGCGGCCGCGCCGGATCTCCTGCCAGCGCCGCTCGTCGTCGCCGAACGGCGCGTCGCGCCGCCGCGCCACGATCGCGAGGTACGCGTCGAGGAAGGCCCCGGGGAGCTCGCGCGCCAGCCCGAGCGCGCCCGGCAGGTCGCCCGCGAGCTCGTCGAAGAAGATCCCGCCGACGCCGCGGTGCTCGCCGCGGTGCGGGAGGAAGAAGTAGGCGTCCGCGGCCCGCTTCAGCTCCGGGTGGCGGCCGGGGAGGTGGCGCTCGCAGAGATCCCGGAGGGCGCGGTGGAACAGGAGGCAGTCTTCCTCGAACAGGTAGTGGGGCGTGAGGTCCGCGCCGCCGCCGAGCCAGGCGGCGCCGCCGCGCGCGACGAAGCGCACGTTGGCGTGTGCGGCCGGGACCATCGGAGAGCGGGGGTGGACGACGATCGAGAGCCCGGTGGCGATGAACTGCGGCCCATCCCCGGGCAGGCGCGCCGCGAGCGTCGCCGAAAGCTCGCCGCGGACGTCCGAGAAGTTGACCCCCGCCTTCTCGAGGACGGCGCCGTCCTGGAGGACGCGCGCGACGCCGCCACCCCCTCCCGGCCGCTCCCACGCGTCGGAGGAGAAGCGGGCGCTCCCGTCGGCCCGCTCGAGCGCGGCGCACGCGTGACCTTGGAGCGCCGCGGCCGCGGCCGCGAGCTCCGCGTGCATCCGGAGGACCTCGTCCTGCGCCATCCCGGCCTGCATGTCGCGGAACGTGTCGTCCGGGCGACGGCTGCGCACCTCCCGCGCGGGGAGCGGGCGCTCCTAGGCCCCCGCGTGCCTGGATTCCCGCCGGTACATCGTCCCCGGCACGAGCGACAGGAGGAGCATCAGCGCGGCCACCGCGACGTCGTTCCAGAACGCCACCGGCGTCCGCCGGGGCAGCACGAACGCGGCGGCGAGCAGCCACGCCGAGAGCGCCGTCGCGACGAAGCGCGCGCGAGCGGCCCGCATCCCGACGAGCGAGGAGACGGCCGCGAGCAGTCCGACCACCCATGCGTTCGTCATGGATGCTGGCGGGCGCGGGAACGCAAACGCCGAGAGGAACAGCCAGAGCGACAGGATCAGGCCGAGCGTGCGAGCGGGCATGGCGAGCGCCTCCCCAGGGAAGTTGGGGGGCGGTTCCCGCGCGGCGCAACTGCGCATGCTGGACGTGGACCCCGACCCCGACGCCCGCTCACCCTGAGCGTAGCGGCGCCGCAGGCGGCGCGGAGTCGAAGGGGACCGCGACCGCGACCGCAACCGACTACGAGAAGACGACCGTCTTGTTCCCGTGGACGATGATCCGGTCCTCGCAGTGCCAGCGCACGGCGCGGGCGAGCACGCGTCGCTCGAGGTCGCGGCCGAGGTGCTTCAGGTCCTCGACGGAGTCGCGGTGCGACACCCGGGCGACGTCCTGGTCGATGATGGGTCCACCGTCCAGCTCCGCCGTCACGTAGTGGGCGGTCGCCCCGACGACCTTCACGCCGCGCTCGTACGCCTGCCGGTACGGATCGGCCCCGGCGAACGCCGGGAGGAAGGAGTGGTGGATGTTGATGATCCGGCGCGGCCAGTGCGCGACGAACGCGGGGGACACGATCTGCATGTAGCGGGCGAGCACGAGGAGGTCCGCCTTCCCGTCGAGGAGCGCGCTCATGCGCGCCTCGGCCGCCTCCCGCGTGTCCTTCGTGTTCGGGACGTGGACGAACGGCACGCCGAAGCCCTCCACCGCGGCTCGCAGATCCGGGTGGTTGGAGATGACCGAGGTCACGTCCGCGCGCAGGTCGCCCCGCTTCCACGTCCAGAGGAGCTCGAGCAGGGCGTGGTCGTGCTTCGAGACGAGGACCGCGACCCTCTTCCGGTCGGACGAGTGGCTGAGCCGCCAGTCCATCGCGAAGGGACGCGCGACGTCGAGGGCGAAGGCGTGCTTCAGGTCGTCGAGCGGCAGGTCGACCTTGCCGGTCTGGAACTCGAGGCGCGTGAAGTAGACGCCGGCGCCGTCGTCCGACGTGTGCTGGTCGAAGTCCGTGATGTTGGCCCCGTGCCGGAAAAGGAAGCTCGAGATGGCGGCGATGATGCCGGGCCGGTCGGGGCACTGGACGAGGAGGATCGCGCGGGGATCGGTCATGCGGGCCCGTGGAGGGTACGAAGGATCCCGGACGGGATCAACGTTGCACCGCGGCGCCCGGTCGCGCGCTTGCACGCGCAGCCCCTCGCAAGCGGCGAGGAACTGTACAGCCGTTGATTCGAGACAAGGTGAGGCGGGACCGCAAAGCGTATTCGAGGTGCGAGGTTCTCCGCTTGTGAAAGCGTCGTCGTGCGGGGGTGCGATGGCCACGGCCGCATCCAGGTCCGGGAAGCAGCCGGAAGAGGGGACGAACCCGCCGCCGCGACCCGGCGCCGCGGAGCCCGGGGACGACGCGCTCGCGCGGCTCGCGCGCGCGATCGCGCCCGGCTCCCTCGACGAGATCGGGCTCGCCATCCCTTGGCATCACCGGCTCTCCACGAAGCTCCTCGCCCTCGTCGGGCTCGTCGCGTTCGCGACCATCGCCGCCTTCTTCTTCGCGGAGATCGCGGTCCAGCGCCACCTCCTCGCGCAGGTGGTGGCGGAGTCCGACCTCCTCAGCCACACGATCGGGAACGCGCTGCACCGCGCGATGCTCCAGGACCGCCGCGGCGACGCGTACCTCATCATGGAGGACATCGGGCGGCAGACCGGCATCGAGATGGTTCGCATGATGGACGGCGAGGGGCGGATCACCTTCTCGACCGATCGGGCCGAGATCGGCAAGGCGGTGGACCGCCGGGCGGAGGCGTGCATCGCGTGCCACGCGGAGGGCGAGCCGCTCCACAAGCTCGATCTGAAGGACCGCAGCCGCGTGTTCCGGAACGGCCCGCACCGGGTGCTCGGCATCGTCACGCCGCTCTACAACGAGGGCTCCTGCGCGACGGCGGCCTGCCACGCCCACCCGCCGGACCGGAAGGTGCTCGGGGTGATCGACGTCGGCGTGTCGCTCGCGCGGCTCGACGGGGAGACGGCCGGGTTCCGGGTGCGGACCCTCGTCGCCGCCGCGCTGGCGGCGGCCGTCCTCGCGCTCGCCGTCTGGTTGTTCACGCGGCATCACCTCATGCGCCCGGTCGCAGCGCTCGTGCAGGCGACCCGGCGCGTCGCCCGCGATCAGCTCGAGCTGGAGGTGCCGGTCACGTGGTCGGGCGAGATCGGCCTCCTCGCCACCTCGTTCAACGAGATGACCCGCTCGCTCCGCGCGACGGAGCGCGAGCTCGACACGCTCATGCACGGCCTCGAGAAGCAGGTCGAGGAGCGGACCGCCGCACTGCGGAACGCGCAGGAGCAGCTCGTCCGGACCGAGAAGCTCTCCTCGCTCGGGAAGCTCTCCGCCTCCATCGCCCACGAGATCAACAACCCGCTCGCGGGGATCCTCACCTTCGCGAAGCTGATCATCCGGACGCTCGAGCAGGGCGAGCCGGACGAGGCGACGCGGCGAAATCTCGTGAAGCACCTGCATCTCGTGGAGCGTGAGACGGAGCGCTGCTCCGCCATCGTGCGGAACCTCCTCGACTTCGCCCGCGAGCGGCCGCTCGCGCTGAAGGACGTGAACATCAACGGGGTGGTCGAGGAGGCGCTCCAGCTCCTCGCCAACCAGATCCAGATCCAGGGCGTGTCGCTCGAGAAGCGGCTCGCGCCGGTCCCGCTCGTCGAGGGCGACTTCGGCCAGCTCCGCCAGGCGTTCGTGAACGTCGTCATGAACGCCTGCGAGGCGATGGCGCGGGGAGGCCGGCTCGTGGTCGAGGCGGCGCTGGTCGAGGAGGACGCTGGGTCGAGATGTCGTTCCAGGACAACGGCCCGGGCATCCCGCCGGACCACCTGTCCGAAGATCTTCGACCCGTTCTTCACGACCAAGGAGAAGGGGACCGGCCTCGGCCTCTCGGTGGTGTACGGGATCGTCGAGCGCCACGGGGGCAAGATCGAGGTGCAGAGCGAGCCGGGGAAGGGGACGCGCGTCACCATCCGGCTGCCGCCGAGGAAGCGCGGAGTGCGCGCGGCGTGAGCGAGCGCGTGATGGAGCCGATCTTCGTGTGGTGGATCGGTGAGGAGGAGCCCGGAGCCCGGAGCTGATGGAGCACGTGCGCCTCCACCTCGCGCGCGCGTTCGACCGCCCCACCGCCCGGTGGCACGGGGCCGCGCGCCCGCGCCACGCCTTCGACCCGCGGCGCAAGCAGCACGCCTCGGGCGCCATCCTGCGCTGGCTGCTCGAGCGCGGGCCGCGCAGGGGAAGGTGCTCGGGCGTGACCGACCGGACCTCTTCATCCCCATCCTCACCTACGTCTTCGGCGAGGCGCAGCTCGGCGGGCGCGCGGCGGTGGTCTCGACGGCGCGCCTCATCGAGGACGTCGAGCTGGTGCGGGCCGCAGCTGCTCGTCGAGCGGCTCGCCAAGGAGGCGGTCCACGAGATGGGGCACGCCTTCGGCCTCGTCCACTGCGACACGCCCGGGCTGCGTGATGGGCCGCGTCGCCGGCGTGCGCGACGTGGACGAGAAGGACGCGGAGCTGTGCGCCGAGTGCCAGGCGCGGCTCGAGCCCGGCGAGGGGGGATAGCCATGTCGAACGAGAGGACGCGCATCCTGGTGGTCGACGACGAGGAGATCGTCCGCGAGTCGCTCGGCGGCTGGCTCGAGAAGGACGGCTACACCGTCGCGGTCTGCCCGGACGGCGCCTCGGCGGTGGCGCGCATCAAGGGCGAGCGCTGGTCCATCCTGATCGTGGACCTCAAGATGCCGGGGATGGACGGGCTTCAGGTCCTCGAGGAGGCGAAGCAGGCTCCAGCCCGAGCTGGCGGTCGTCATCATGACCGCCTACGCCACGGTCGACACCGCCGTCACCGCCATGAAGGCGGGCGCCTACGACTACCTCGTGAAGCCGTTCGACCCGGAGGAGCTGTCGCTCATGATGCAGAAGATCGTCAGCCAGCAGAGCGCTGGTGCGCGAGAACACGGTGCTGCGCAAGGCGCTGAAGCAGGAGTACCGCTTCCGGGACCTCGCTCTCGAAGAGCCCGGCGATGCAGTCGGTCTTCGAGCTGGCCCAGACCGCGGCGCGCTCCAACTCCACCATCCTCGTCCTCGGCGAGTCGGGCAGCGGCAAGGAGGTCCTCGCCCGCGCCATCCACGCGGAGAGCCCGCGCGCCGAGCGGCCCGTTCGTGGCCGTCTCGCTGCGCGGCGCTCACCGAGACGCCTGCTCGAGTCCGAGCTCTTCGGGCACGAGAAGGGCTCGTTCACCGGGGCGGTGGCCCGGCGGAAGGGGAAGTTCGAGGCGGCGCACGGCGGGACGCTCTTCCTCGACGAGGTCGGGGACATCGGCCCGAAGCTCCAGCTCGACCTCCTGCGGGTCCTCGAGGAGCGGACAGTTCCACCGGGTGGGCGGGAACGAGCCCATCGAGGTGGACGTGCGGATCATCGCCGCCACCAACCGGGACCTGCGCAAGGCGGTCGCGGACGGGAAGTTCCGCGAGGACCTCTTCTACCGGCTCAACGTGATCCCGATCCTGCTCCCGCCCCTGCGGGAGCGGCGCGAGGACATCCCGCTCCTCGTCGAGCACTTCCTCGAGCGGCTCGCGGTCGAGATGAAGAAGCGGCTCGACGGCGTCTCGGCCGAGGCGATGAGCGCGCTCATGGCGCACGACTGGCCGGGCAACGTCCGCGAGCTGCGCAACGTGCTCGAGCGGGGCGCGGTGGTCGCGCCGGGGGCCGTCATCCAGCTCGCCGACCTCGGGCTCGCCCGCGCAAGGCGGATGCGCTGCCGCGCGCCGGGACGCTCGCCTCGCTCGAGGAGGTCGAGAAGCGGCACATCGCCGCGGTGCTCGGCGCACACCGGCGGGCAACGTGAGCCAGTCGGCGCGGCATCCTCGGGATCGACCGGGTCACGCTCTACAACAAGATGCGCAAGTACGGCATCCGCCGCGACGGCGAGGAGCCGAGTCCGGACGAACCGGCCCGACTGAGTCTCGCGTCGACGCTTCTCGCTCGACCCTCCGCCGTGATCGCCACTCCGTAGCACGCCGTTGAGCGTCCTCCACGCACCGTTGAGCTTCTCGCCGCGGCGTGCGCGTGCGCCCGCGCGCAGCGGGCGCCACGTAACCATCCGTGAACTCGAAGGCGTCGCACGCCGGATCCGCCGCGCGGCCGGCCTGGCCCGCCCCTTGCGAGCGGTAGGTGGAGGACGCGAATGACCTGCCCCTACCTGAAGGAAGTCTCGATGGTGTTCTGCCGGGCCTACCCGGTGAAGAAGCTGGTCCCGATCGACCGCGTCACGCACCGCGAGCACCTGCGAGGGGGACGGCGTTCAGGACCTGCCCGCTCTACCGCGAGGCGCTCGCGCGCGCAGGCCGCTCCGTCGACGACGAGAAGCCGTCCAACCCCGCAGCACCGAAAGGAGCGACGCCATGATGTTCGCATTCGTGCTCGCCGTGTTCGGAGTCGGCGTCATCGGATCCCTCAACCTCATCGCCGCGCGTTCGTGAACGACGACGGGGAGACCGCCATGAAGCTCGGACGGAGAGGGTTCTTCAAGGTCGCCGCGGTCACCGCCGGCGCCGCGGGGCGTCCGCGGCGTCGGCGACGGCCGCAGCGGCGCAGCCGGGCGAGGCGACGGACCGGGCGTGCTCGTCGACACCACCCGGTGCGTCGGCTGCCGCGGCTGCGAGGCCGCCTGCGCCGAGGCCAACAAGCTCCCGCCGCCCGCCGAGGGCGACGCGGTCATGTCGACGCGCCGCGCGACACCGCCCGCGACGTCTTCACGGTGGTGAACCGGGCCGAGAAGGCGCCGACGGCGAGCCGCGCTTCGTGAAGCGCCAGTGCATGCACTGCCTGCGCGCCGGCCTGCGCCTCGGCCTGCCCGGTCCGCGCGCATGGACAAGCTGCCGACCGGCCCGGTGGTCTACGACGCCTCGCAAGTGCATGGGCTGCCGCTACTGCATGGTCGCCTGCCCGTTCGACGATCCCGAAGTACGAGTACGACGCGCATCGCGCCCCGCGTCCGCAAGTGCACCTTCTGCGCGGCGCGCCAGGCGGAGGGGCTCAAGCCCGCCTGCACCGAGGTCTGCCCGACCGGCGCGCTCACCTTCGGCAAGCGCGGCGAGCTGCTCGAGGACGCCAAGACGCCGCATCTACGCGAACCCGGACCAGCTACGTGCACCACGTCTACGGCGAGCACGAGGCCGGCGGGACGAGCTGGCTCTACATCACCGACGTCCCGTTCGAGAAGCTCGCGCTCCGCACCGGCGATCCCGGAGCAGCCCGTACCCGGAGCTCGTGGCCGGCGCGCTCGGCGCCCCGCCGTTCGTCATGACGCTCTGGCCGCCGCTGCTGATGGGGCTCTACGCCTTCTCGAAGCGGCGCGACGAGGTCGAGGCGAACGAGAAGGAGGACCACCATGGCTAGCGCACACGCCGCGCGCCTCGCGGCCGCAGCCGTCGTTCGTCCGCGAGAAGATCCTGCTCGGGATGAGCTGCGGGCGAGTACCTCCGGTCCCTGCGTCACGCCCGTTCAACGTCGTCGCCGCCGTCATCCTGGCGGTCGGGCCTCCCGCTGCTCGTCTACCGCTTCGCGGCCGGGCCTCGGCGCCACCACCAACCTGTCCCAGACCTCGCCCTGGGGCCTCTGGATCGGCTTCGACATGATGACCGGCATCGTGCTGGCCGCCGGCGGGTTCACCATCGGCGCGACGGTCCAGATCTTCGGCCTGAAGGACTACCACCCATCGAGCGGCCGGCGATCCTCACCGGCTTCCTCGGCTACGTGATGGCGGTCATCGGGCCTCCTCGCCGACCTGGGCCGGCCCTGGAACATGGTCCAGGTCTTCTCCAACTACGGCACCGCCGTCGGCCCTCTTCGAGGTCGCCTGGTGCGTGGTCCTGCTACTCGACCGTCCTCTTCCTCGAGTTCACCGTCCCGTTCTTCGAGTGGCTGGGCTGGGCGCGGCTCCACGCGGTCGCTCAAGAAGGCGCTCATCGCGCTCACCGTGCTCTCGGTGATGTTCTCGACCATGCACCAGTCGGCGCTCGGCTCGCTCTTCCTCATCGCGCCCGACCAAGCTCCACCCGCTCTGGTACTCGCCGCTTCATCTTCATCTTCTTCTTCGTCACCGCGGTCATCGCCGGCATCTCGCATGGTCGATCGTGGAGAGCAGCCATCTCGCACAAGGTCTTCGCGCGACCAGTTCGAAGGGCAGCACGTCGACGTCGACAAGCTCACGCTCGGCCTCGGCAAGGCCGGCGCGGTGGTGATGTTCGCCTACTTCTTCCTCAAGCTGCAGGGCGTCATCGACGGGCACGCCTGGGGCTACCTCGCCACCGGCTACGGCGCCTGGTTCCTCGTCGAGATCGTCGGGCTTCGTGCTCGTGCCCTCGCTGCTGTTCGCCTACGGCGCCCGCAACGGCAAGGTGCGGCTGCGTCCGCGTCGCCGGCGGCGATGGGCGTCTCGGCATCGTCCTCAACCGGCTCAACGTCTCGGTCATCGCCTACAACTGGGACAAGCCGGCCGCGCTCCGCTACGTGCCGAGCTGGATGGAGGTCTGGGTCTCGCTGACGCTCGTCACCATCGGCGTGCTCGCTCTTCCGCTGGATCGTGAACCGCATGCCCATCCTGCGCGAGGACCCGCGATTCGCAAGAGGCCATCACTGAAGGGGAGGACGCCATGGCCCACGACTTCCTGTCCATCTACCCCGCCAAGCTGCTCGAGTACTCGCTCGCCATCGGCTACCTGCTCCTCTTCATCCCCTTCTGGCGGTACGTCCAGGGCGGGCGGAAGCCCGCCGTCGCGCACGCCGAGGCCGGCGTCCAGGTCCGCGCGGCCGCGGAGCACGGCAAGCACGCCGGGGCACGGGCCGTCCGCCCCACCGCGCCGGGCTGGTTCCACGTCCCCGCCGGCGTGCAGCTCCACCCCGGCCACACCTGGGCGCGGCTCGAGCCGGACGGGCTCGTCGCGGTCGGCGTCGACGACTTCGCCCACAAGCTCGTCGGCCCCGCGCGCGGTCGAGCTGCCCGCGCCTGGGCGACCAGGTGGTGCAGGGCGAGCCGGCGCTCGAGATCGGCGACGCGGACCGGACGGTCCCGATGCTGTCGCCGGTCGACGGCACGGTCGTCGCCGTGAACGCGGCGGTGCGCCAGAAGGCGGACGGCCTCGACGACCCGTACGGCGCGGGCTGGCTCTTCAAGGTGAAGGCGCCGCGGCTCGCCGCCAACCTGCGCCAGCTCCTCCGGGACGGCGCGCCCGGCGCTTCATGGAGGAGCGCCGAGGCGCAGCTCGCGATGCGGCTCTCGCCCGAGCTCGGGCACGTGCTGCAGGACGGCGGCGTGCCGGTCCACGGCATCGCCCGGGCGCTCTCGGGCGACGGCTGGGACGAGCTCGCGCGGCAGTTCTTCCTGACCTGAGACGGAGGGGACCATGACCTCGTGGAAGCTCATCCCGATGCTCGCCGCGGCGGCGTTCGCCGGCGCGGCGCTCGCCGACGACCTGCCGAGCCTTCCCCGCGCGCTGAAGCTCGCGCAGTCGGCGGACAGCCCGGGGATCGTGACCTTCAACCACGACCTGCACGTGGACTCGAGCGAAGCCCGCCTGCACGAGCTGTCATCCGTCGGCGTTCAGCATCCTCGGCCGGTCGGCGGCTTCGCGCCGGCCCGCCATCACCCACGCCGCCATGGAGAAGGGCCAGGGCTGCGGCGCGTGCCACGGCGAAGACCGCGTTCAACTTCGACGACTGCACGATGTGTCATGCGATGTGACCCTCGCACGGTGCGAGGGAAGGAGGAGCCATGCAGACCATGATCGAGATCCTCCAGACGGTCGGCGTCTTCTTCGGCGGGGTGCTCGCGCGCTTCGGCCTGTTCCTCGGGGTCCTGGCCGTGCTCGTGCTGCCCGCCGTGGTCGCCGCGCTCGTCGCGCGCGCGGTCGGCGAGCACCGCCGCAACGCGCTCGGCATCCGGCGCGTGGCGGGGCTCCTCTTCCGCCCCGACCTCTTCTACGCGCCGGGCCACACCTGGCTCCGCCGGCGAGGCGAGCGCAGGTGGAGCCGGACGAGGCTCCACCGGAGCGAGCAGGGGGCCCAGCGGCTCGCAGAGACGCGTCCTCGGTTGACGGGCGCGAGGGCCCAGCCCGAGTGGCCCCCCGTCCAGGCAGCAGGGGCGCTCGAGCTCGGGATCGACGACCTCGCGCAGCGGCTCCTCCCGTCGGTGACGTCGGTGGACCTGCCGCGCCCCGGCGACGACGATCGCGCGCGGCGCCCCCATCGCGACGCTGCACGGTGGAGGGCGCGCGGTGCGGATCCCCTCGCCCGTGGCCGGTACCGTCGCGGGCGTCAACGCGGCGGTGGCGCGCGACCCCGCGCTCGTGAAGCGCGACGGCTACGGCAAGGGCTGGCTCGTCGCGATCGTCCCCGCGGATCCGTCGTTCGGCGATCTGCCGCGGGGAGCGGCGGCCGAGACCTGGCTCAAGCGCGAGTCGGCGCGGTGGAGCCGCTTCGTCGAGGACCGCCTCGGGCTCGCGGCGGCAGACGGCGGCGAGCTCATCGCGCCGGCGCCGTGGCTCGTCGGCGAGAAGGGCTGGAGCGAGCTCACCGCCGCGTTCCTCGATGCGTGAGCCGGAGCGGAGCGAGGACCGAGCGATGCTGCGACGAATCGTCCCGCCGTGCACGACTTTCGCGCCCGCGCCTCGCGCGCGCGGGCGCGAGGGGGTGCGACCGGTGCCCCCTGCGGCGCGACGGATCGCCGCTGCCGCGAGGATCGCGTTCGCTCCGCTCGCCGCGATCCTCGCGGCGCTCGCCGGCATCCTGTTCGTGCTTCTCCTGCCGATCTGCGGGATTGCATCGATCGCGGAGGGGACCGCGCGCTTCTGCTGGAGCGCGGCGCGAGAGGCGCTCGCACGGGGCGGGCGCGGCGCGATGTCGCACCATTGACGGTCCGAGAATCTCCCCGAGGCGTCACCGGCGAGCGGCAACATTTGCGCGCCGGGCGGGGAGGATTGCGGATTCCGCGATCTTTGCGTCCGCCGAGAACGCTGCCCCGCAGCAATTCCCGCGCCTTCCCGCGTGCTTAGGACATCGCGACGGATGGACAAACCCGGCGCACCCTGGTAGGAAACGCGTGTCGGTATTGTCACCGATTGCCGTACAACCTCGAGGGGTGCGACTCAATGCTGAGAATCGTTACGGCGCTCGTCGTCGCGATCGCGGCAGTCCCGGCCAGCGCCGGGATCCCCGCCGAGCAGGAGGACTGCCTCGGCTGCCATACCGATCCGTCGATGACCTACGACCTCCCGAGCGGCGAGAAGCTCCCGCTCTGCATCGACCAGGCAGGCGTTCGCGAAGTCGGTCCACGGCGACAGCCTCCGCTGCACCGACTGTCACTCCGACAAGACGAGCGACCACGCCACCGGCGAGCTCAAGTTCAAGACCCGCCGCGAGGTGACGCGCGCCTACTACGAGCAGTGCAAGAGCTGCCACTTCGCGAACTACACGAAGACCCTCGACGGCGTGCACTTCGCGGTGATGGCGAAGGGCAACCACGAAGGCCGCCCTCTGCGTCGACTGCCACGGCGCGCACGACATCTCGCGCCCCGGCCAGCCGCGCACCCGCATCTCCGGGATGTGCTCGGGCTGCCACGCGAAGGAGGCGGACATCTACGCCAAGAGCGTGCACGGCCGCGCCGCCGAGGCGAACGCGGACGTGCCGGTCTGCACCGACTGCCACCGCGCCCACGACACGACCGATCCGCGCGACGGCGCGCTGGCGATGCGCACCCCGGAGATCTGCGGCCGCTGCCACACCGACGAGAAGCTGATGAAGCGGTACGGCCTCTCCACCAAGGTGGTGGACACCTACCTCGCCGACTTCCACGGCATGGCGGCGACGCTCTCAGAAGGGCAAGAAGAAGGGCCCCGGCGTCCGGCTCGCGGCCGTCTGCACCGACTGCCACGGCGTCCACGACATCCAGAAGTCGAACGACCCGAAGTCCGGCGGTGATGTCGGCCAACCTCCAGAAGACCTGCGCCAAGTGCCACGAGGGCGCGAGCGCGACGCTTCCCGAAGGCCTGGCTCTCGCACTACGAGCCGACCCCGCAGAAGGCGCCGCTCGTCTGGGTCGTGCAGCTCTTCTACAAGCTGATGATCCCGTTCATGGTGGGCGGGCTCGTCCTCCAGATCGCGCTGCACCTCTGGCGCGTCGTGGTGAACCGATGAGCGACTACATCGTCCGCTTCAACCTCCAGCAGCGCGATCGAGCACTTCATCACGATGGTGGTGTTCGCGCTGCTCTGCCTGACCGGCCTGCCGCAGAAGTTCTACCAGACCGGCTGGGCGCACACGCTCGTGGACGTCTTCGGCGGCGTCGACGCGACGCGCTGGATCCACCGCATCTGCGGGATCGTGCTCGCGCTCTCGACCATCGTCCACTTCACGAACGCGCATCCTGCTCATGCTGGCGAAGCGGACGTACTTCAGCATGGTGCCCGACGAAGAAGGACTTCGAGGACGCCATCCAGCAGCTCAAGTACTACCTGGGGATGACCGACCAGCACCCGCAGTACGACCGGTACAACTACAAGCAGAAGTTCGAGTACTGGGGGCTCGTCTTCGGCAACGTCATCATGGTGGTGACCGGGTTCATCCTCTTCTTCCCGGTGCAGGCGGCGCTCAGCTCGTCCCCGGCCAGATCATCCCGGCCGCCAAGGTGGCCCACTCGAACGAGGGCCTGATGGCCTTCTTCGTGATCACCATCTGGCACATCTTCAACGCCCACCTGAACCCGGACGTCTTCCCCTTCGACGCGTCCATCTTCACGGGTAAGGTGAGCCGCGAGCGGTACGTGCACGAGCATCCCCTGGAGCTCGCTCGCCTGGAGGGCGGCGCGCCTCCGGACGCCCACGGGCACGCCGCCTCCGCCGCATGGAGCCAAGCGCGAACTGGGCTGAGGTCGCCGCACAGGCCATCTTCCACACCCTCGTCGCCTCGCTGTTCGTCGAGGCGCTGGTGCGGAGCTGGCGCGTGCGCGAGCCCCGCCAGCGGATGGCCCTGCGGCTCGTCGCCCTCGGGCTACCCGCTGGTGCTCTTCCCGGCGCTCGTCCTCCTCTTCCCGATCCGGGCCGAGGAGAGCTTCCGGGACGGCGCCGCCCTCCTCGTGGCGGGGCGCTGGTCCGAGGTCCGCGTCCTCGGGGTGGGGCTGTTCGAGTGCTGGCTCGCCGTCTTCGCGGCGCTCGGGGCGTCGCTCTTCCTGATGGACCTCGTGCCGCTCCTCCGCGCGCGCAGGCGGCCGAGAGCGGAGCCCGCGCCGGCCGACGCCGCCTCGGCCGCCGCCCTCGCCGATCTCCCGGCGCTCGCGCGCGCGCTCGGCGTCGCGCCGCCGCCGGTCGTGTTCCTGGAGCGGGACCAGCCTGTGCTGTTCTGCACCGGCGTGCGCCGCCACGCGATCGTGATCTCGCGCGGCGCGGTGTCGCTCCTCGACGCCGACGAGCTGCGCGCGGCGCTCGCCCACGAGCTCGCGCACCTGGCCCGCCACGATCCCGGCGCGAGCTGGATCGTGATGGCGGCGCGCGCGCTCATGTTCTTCAACCCGGCGTTCCAGGTGCTCTCGCGGGCGCTCGCCCGGGATGCGGAGTGGCTCGCCGACGAGCGCGCCGCGGAGGCGTGCGGCGACCGCCTGGCGCTCGCGAGCGGGCTCATCAAGCTGCACCGGGCGACCTCGGGCAGGGTCCCGGTCCGGCGGACGCTCCCGTTCGCGGCCGCGCTCTCGGAGCCGCTCGCGCGCGTGCGCTCGCTCGACATCGAGGTCCGCTGCCGGCGGCTGCTCGAGGGTCCTCCCGCCCGCGTCCCGTACGGACGCGCGCGCGCGGTGCTCGCCGGCGCGTCGCTCACGACGCTGCTTTTCTTCGTGGTATGAACGCCCTCGTGACCACGGGCGCCGCACGGGCGGGGGGCGCGGGTCTCGCCCCCCAGGGGGCCCCAAGTGGCGAGCGCGGCTTCGCCGCGGGTACGGGTCTCGAGCTCGTCCGGATGCTGGCCACCTTCGTCTGGGTCGCGGGCGCGACCGTCGCGATGGTCGCCGCGCTGGGCGCGCTCCCCGGGTGGATCACCGGCGAGCGCGGAACGGTGCGCCGCGCCACGTCGGTGCAGGACGCGGAGCGCCGGCTCGGGGCGCGCATCCTCGTCCCCGGCTACTTCCCGGAGCGGCTCGCGTGGCCGCCGACGTCGATCCTGGTGGCGGGCGGCCGGCGCGGCTCGGTCCGGCTCGATCTCCAGGCACGGGACGGCGGGGCGGACCTCCACATCCTGCAGGCCACGGCCGAGGGCGAGGCGGTCGCGGCGGAGCTGCTCCACGGCCGCACCGTGCTCCGGACGAGCCGGACCACCGTCGCGGCGCACCCGGCGACGCTGTCCGACGTGCTCGTGGACGGCGTCCCGCACCGCGAGCTCGCCTGGGAGAACCAGGGCCGCGCCATGATCCTGCGCTCCTCCGGAGACGTCGAGGAGCTGTTCCGGATGGCGCGCACGTCCCACCGGGAGGGCGGGCGATGACGGTGCAGGCGCAGGCGGCGGGGTCGAGCTCGCTGCGGCGGCGCGTCTACCTGCTCATGGCGGTCGGGACCTTCTTCCCGCTCGTGCTCCTGGGCGCGGCCGGGTTGTTCTGGGCCCGCACGCTCGACGAACGGCTCCTCGCGGGGAGGCAGGCCGCCGCGGCAGGCGTGGCCGCCCACATCGACTCGGAGCTGACCGACGACCTCGAGTCGCTGCAGCGCCTCGCCGGCATCGTCGGCAGCGCGCTCCAGGAGGACGACCACGACGCCGTGAAGCGGGCGCTCCGCGACGCGTACCAGCACCTCCGGCACCGGGACGTGATGTTCGTGCTCGACGCGAACCGCGAGGTCGTCGCCGAGGAGCCGCACGGCGTGCTGTCCGAGGCGGCCCGCAAGGCGATCCCGCTCGTCGACGAGGTGCTCGCGAACGGCCGGCCGCGGCTCTCGGGGACGATCCCCGGGGTGCGCGGCGCGGTGATCTACGAGCTGGTCCCGATCCGCGGGTGGAGCGGGGAGGTGGTCGGCGTCGCCGGGACCACCTTCCGCCCCGAGCGCCGCGACTTCGACAAGATGCTCCGGTACCTGCGCCGCGGCGACACCGGGTTCGCGGATCTCGTGGACGCCGACGGCCGGATCATCGCCTCGACGGAGCTCGGCCGCGCCGGCTCGAAGACCGAGTGCGCGGGCCGGCTCGTGCAGCTCGCGAAGGAGAAGAAGAGCCTCACGACGTTGTGTGCGGGCTGCCACGCCGAGCACGAGGTCCTCCTCGCGCCGGAGGAGCACCTCACCTTCGCGCCGGTGGCGAGCGCGCCCTGGGGCGTGGTGGTGCGCCAGTCGGCCGCCGAGGCGCTCCCGACGCGCGGCGGGCTCCCGTGGTACGTCATCGTCGCCGCGCTCGCAGCGCAGCTCGTCGTCGCGGGCTCGTTCGCGTGGGGCGCGGCCCGGAGCGTCACGGGGCCGGTCGCAGTCCTGACGGAGCACGCGCAGCGGATCGCCGGGGGCGAGCTCGCCTGGCCCATCCCGGATCTCGGAGAAGACGAGGTCGGCCGGCTCGGGAAGTCCCTCGAGCAGATGCGCCAGAGCCTCGGATCGCTCATCGACCGCGTCGCGCAGTCGAACGCGCAGCTCGAGCAACGGGTCGAGGCGCGCACGAAGGAGCTGAACGAGGCGAACGTGCAGCTCCGCGAGCGGGAGGAGGCGCGATCGCAGCTCCTCCGCAAGGTGATCACCGCCCAGGAGGACGAGCGGAAGCGCATCGCGCGCGAGCTGCACGACGAGACGAGCCAGGGGCTCGCGGTGCTCGCCATGGGGATCGAGGCGGCGCAGGACACGCTGCGGTCCGGCAAGCTGCCGCGGCTCGAGGAGGTGAAGGCGCTCGCGGTGCGGACGCTCGAGGACGTGCACCGGCTCATCCTCGACCTGCGACCGTCGGTGCTCGACGACCTCGGCCTCCTGTCCGCGATCCGCTGGTACGCGGAGCGCCACCTCGAGTCGCGCGGGCTCTCGGTGCGCTGCGAGTTCGGCGAGATGCGGCGCCTCCCGCCGGAGCTGGAGACCGCGCTGTTCCGGATCTGCCAGGAGACGATGAGCAACGTCGCCCGGCACGCCCAGGCGACCGCGGTGCTGATCCAGGTGGGGATCGAGCGCGACGAGGTGGTCGTGGAGATCGAGGACGACGGGAAGGGGTTCGACCAGGACGCGGCGGCGCGCCGGGAGGGGCGGCGCCCTGGGGCCTCATGGGCATCCGCGAGCGGGCCGAGATCCTCGGGGGCGTCGCGCGGGTCGAGTCCTCGCCGGGGCAGGGGACGCGCGTCGAGGTCCGCATCCCGGTGCCCGCCGATCCAAAGCCCGAGGACGCGACCGCGCGGGAAGGCGCCGCGCCGGAGGTGACCTCCACGTGAGCGACAAGATCCGGGTGCTGATCGTCGACGACCACGCCATCCTGCGCGAGGGCGTGCGCGCGCTGCTGCAGCTCCACGCGGACATCGAGGTGGTCGGCGAGGCCGCGAACGGCATGCAGGCCATCGAGACGGTCGGGCGGCTCGATCCCGACGTCGTCCTCATGGACATCGCGATGCCCGGGCTCGGGCGGGATCGAGGCGACCCTCGAGCTGAAGAAGCTCGGGCGGCGCGCCAGGATCCTCATCCTCTCGCAGTACGAGGACCGCGAGTACGTCCGGCGGCTGCTCAAGGCCGGCGTGTCCGGGTACGTGCTGAAGAAGTCAGCGGGCGCCGGAGCTCGCGAACGCCATCCGCGCGGTCCACCGCGGCGGGCTGGTGCTCGATCCCGAGGTGGCGCGGACCGCGATGGAGGAGGGCGGGCCGACGCTGCCCGGAGCGGTGGCCGACCCGTACGACGCGCTCACCGACCGCGAGAAGCAGGTCCTGAAGCTCGTGGCGGAGGGGCGGTCCAACAAGGAGGTCGCGGAGGTACTCGGCATCAGCGTGAAGACGGCGATGACGCACCGCGAGCACGTCATGGAGAAGCTCGGCGTCCACAACCGGACCGAGCTGGTGCGCTTCGCCCTGAAGAAGGGCGTCATCCGCGTCGACGATTAGGCGGCGACTCTGATGATTCGTCACTTCCCTAGGGGTACGGACCGCGGGAACGCTCTCGAGTCCCCTCCGGGCGCTGGCCGGGGAGGCCCCTCGGCCGTGCTCGGCGACGGACGAATGCGCCGACCGGCGGCGCTGGGTCGAAGGGGCCTTGAAGCGCAGGGGCCGGGCACTTCCGTGCGTGCCAACGTCGCGCGCGGGAAGGATTCCGTGCTGGGGTGACGGATTCTGGCGCGCCGTTGTCACGCAAAGTGCAGGCCCGGCTGAAGTACTGACGACCGTGTCCGTCCGCAGCGCACCCATCGTCGCGGCGGTGCCGACGCCTACGCGCAGCCGAGGGACCTCCCCTGCTCGCGCGCCCGGACGGACGTACGTGTTCCGGCGCACCGGCATTGGTCACGCCGGGCTGGCGCCCGGTCGCGCATTCGTCCGTCGCCGAGCACGGGGAGGGCCCTCCCGTCCCAGCCCCCGGTGCGGGACCGCGATCTGGCGCACAGCGTGGCGCGCAAAATGTTGTGACGAATCATCGTGCGCCGCGAAGCGGCGCGTTCTCAGCGGGATGAAAGGAGCCCGCCTCGAATGAATCGAGCATCCGAGTAGCGAGGTCCCCTGCGTGCCGCCGCGAGGCGTCCAGCAGAAGCGGGGCCAGGATGCCGGTGGGCAGCAACCCACCGGCTGCGAAGCGACGGGCCGTAGCGCGCAGCAAACCCAGACGTAGCCTCGTAAACGCAACGGAGAGGCCGAGCCTCTGATGATTGGGCGAAGGCAACACCCACCGGGCAGTCTCGATGACGCCGGTGGCGCTCTCCCGGGGTATCAGGGACGGCACGCCGCGAAGGGAACGCGCTGAACGCGGGAGGCCTCGACCGGCGCGGTGAAGCGACCGCGACCGCACGCACAAGGCCGCGAGCCGAGGCGGGTGGGCCGGACGAGGAGTCGGACGAGTCCGTAGTACCGACGAAGGCGGCGAAAGCCGCTGGAGGGAAGGGGCTCTACTCGAAGATGCGACCCCTGCAAGGAAGGAGCTGGGGATTGTGGCGACACTAAAAACCCCAGAGAAGCTCCGGGAGCTGCAACGGGCGCTCTACCTACGTGCCAAGAGGGAGCCGAGCTTCCGTGCGTACGCACTGTACGACAAGGTCTTTCGGACGGACGTGCTGGCCCACGCCTACGCGCTCTGCAAGGCGAACGGCGGAGCCCCAGGTCCCGATGGCGAGACCTTCGAGGACATCGAGACGCGCGGCAGCGAGGCGCTGCTGAAGGAGCTGCACGATGAGCTGAAGGCGAAGCGGTACCGGCCTGGTCCGGTGAGGCGGGTGTACATCCCGAAGCTCGGCGGCGGCGAGCGGCCGTTGGGAATTCCCAACATCCGCGACCGCGCCGTGCAGATGGCGGCGAAGCTGGTGCTCGAACCTCTCTTCGAGGCGGACTTCGATAGGGACTCCTACGGATTCCGGCCGAAGCGGAACGCGCACCAGGCACTCGACGCCATCCGCGAAGCACTCGGGCAAGGGATGTGCTGGGTCATCGACGCCGACGTCACGGCCTACTTCGACACGATTCCACACGACCGTCTGATGAAGGCGGTGGCGGAACGAGTCGTGGATGGCGCGATGCTGGCGCTGGTGAAGGCGTTCCTGGAGGCGCCCATCGTCGACGAGCACGATGGTGGACGGCCGAAGCGGAACGCGCAGGGCACGCCGCAGGGCGGGGTCATCTCGCCTCTCCTCGCGAACGTGTACCTGAACCTCCTCGATCGGAACTACCGCAGGCGCGTGGAAGCGGGCAGCCTCGACGGTCGTCTGATCCGTTATGCGGACGATCTCGTCGTGCTGACCCGCCGGCGACCGGACCGAGAAATGGCATGGGTGAAGTACCTCATGTCGCGGCTTGGGCTGACGCTTCACGCGGAGAAGACGCGGATCGTGAACGCCAGGAAGGAGCACTTCACCTTCCTGGGGCACACGCATTTCTGGCGCCGAGGGGAGCTCTACCTCGACATCGGAAAGAAGGCGCGCAGGCGCATCCGCGATGAGCTGCGGCGGAGAACCCGAAGGACGGGGCTCGACCTGGATCAGCTTGTCCAGGAAATGAACCTCTATATCCGAGGAGCCCGGCACTACTACCGCCGGGTGCTGCGCAAGCGGCTCTCCAGCCTGGATCACGACGTCGGCGGCCTCATCGCGCGGTGGTGGAGACGGAAACACACGCTCCGCCGGCCAGCATGGTCGCTCGTGCAGGGAGGCGCGCTCTACAGGCAACACGGGCTCGAACTGTGGAACCTGTCCCCGGCCCTTCGCCCAGCAGACTCAAGGCGCGGGAGGTGAAGATCGAGGGAAGCCGTATGCGGGAAATCCGCAAGTACGGTTTGAGGGGGGGCCGCTGGCGCGCACGTCACAGACGGCGATGCCGGGGTCTATCCCGACAGAGGCAGCGACTAGGCGAGCGCCCTCAGCCCGCCTTCGACGGGTGACAGGCGGCGCAGAAGCGATCGAGGTTCTCGCCCTTCGGCCCGACGTTCACGCGCAGGTACTTGTAGTTCGGGTTCGACGGGTGCGGATCGTGGCAGCTCATGCACTCGAACCGGCCGTCGCGCAGCATGTCCGGTGGCACGTTCGCGATCCTGGGGTTCACCGACGCGAGGCCGAATGGGTGGCTCGTGTGCCGCGAAACCGGCGCGTACCCCTGTCCGCCCTTGTCCGTCTCCTCGTGGCAGGCGAGGCACAGCGCCGTGGTCCCGGCGTACGGCTGGTTCGTCTTCGGGTCGAGGACCTTCGTGTTCGGCGGGACCGCGAACGCGCCCTTCACCGCCTTGCGCGGATGGCAGCCGCTGCACCCGACGGCGTCGTGAGCGCCCGCGGCGCGTGCGGCGAGCGGAAGGAGGAACCCGACCAGCACCGGAAGGAGCTTCGACATGTTCATGTGTGCCTGCCTCGCCGAGCGCGTCGCGCCGCTCTTCGCGGTATGGAGAATACCCGCATTCGGTTCCTTCTCGGTGGCCCCTCGTCGCCGCGGTCGTCGCTCGTGCATCGGGTGCGGCGATTCGCGCAGCCGGAGCCCGGCGATGGGTGAGAACCCCCACGCCCCGCCGGGTGCCAGCGCTTCGAAAGGGACGGGAGTCCCGGAAAGTGCTGGTGGAGAGGGCGGCGCGCCGCGTGGGCACGTCACGTGCTTCATGCGAGCATAGAGGGCATGGGGCAAGGGACCCGTTGCCGCTCCGGGGCGCGGCGTTGCAGGGGCAAGCGCCGCGCCCCGAGCGGTGACGTCTTGCGGGGTACCTTCCGAAGGCTGCTTGCGGACGTGACGCAGGGGTGGATGGAGTGCTGCCAGGACCGACGGTGACGGTGGCCGCGACCAGCGCGGCGTGGCTCGTGCTCGCCGCGGTGGGTGGGCTGCGTGCGGCGGGCATCGCCGTGCCGTTCAAGATTCGCAGCCACCTGCGCCGCCCTGTCCTGTCCGCTCGCGCTCGCCGCGTGCCTGCGCACCCTGCTCGCCGTCTGGCGGGGGCCCCCGGTGGTCAGGTTCGAGGGGGACGCCCTGCGCTGCGGGCCCGCGGACGCCGCGGCCGTCCGCGCCGGCGCGCAGTTGCAGGGCACGATGGGCGGTGCGGGGCATCTCCACCGCACGCGCCTCGGGTTCCCCATCGTCGCCTGGACCGCGGTGCTCGCTGCGGGCGCGCAGGCCGTCGCCCCGACGTCCTTCGACCGCGCGGGACCGTGGCTTCTCGTGGTCGCCTCGGTTGCACTGTTCGGCGGGTGGATGTTCCCCGCCCGGCCGTACTGGTATCGGGAGATGACGGGGGGTGGCGTCGCCGTGATGCCGCCCGACGCCGTCGGTGTGCTCACCGGGCGACTGATCGCGCCGGATGGTCAGGAGGAAGACGCCGCGGGGTCCGGCCAGGGCTCGTGACGCAGGGTGCAGTTCCACATGACGCAGGTGAGGTGTGCTGCGACCTCTGCGCGGAGTGCCCCACATGGTGCGCGGAGTGCCCCACGTCGTGCGCGCTGCTGGTCCCGTAACGCGGTCGATGGCGGGAGCGGTCGCGCGGCGGGCCATCGCTGAAGCTCTTGAAACCCCTGGGCGTTGCCCGAAGGCCGTCGCGTTCCCCGCGAATCGGGGCGGGCGCGATCCGCGGGGATCGCCACTTGCAGCACGTCCGCAGCCGGAGGGTGGATGCGGCGCGGGTGGGGCCCGTACCTGACAGAGGTCGCGACCGTCGCCCTGTCGATGTTCGGCGCGCTCGTCGTCGCGCGTGCCGCCGGGGTGGACGTCCCGGAACGCGCAATGCTGGGCTGCGCGGCCGCGACCGCCGCGATTGCGCTCGCAATCGCCGGCCAGGCTGCGGTCTCCGCCTGGCGCGGCCCGCGGATCGAGAGCTTCTCGCGGGACCATGCCGTGCTGTGCGACCCGCGCGACGCGCGCTGCGTCCGCGACGCGGCGCAGATCCGTGGAACGATGGGCGGCGCGGGCTACGTCCATCGCCGACGCCGGGCGCTTCCGGCCGCCGGGTGGTCGGCGGCCGCGGCCGGGGCGGCGGCGCAGATGCTCGATCCGGGGCTGCCCCCCGCCGTCGCGCTCGCGGGCATCGCGTCGTTGCTGGTCGCCGCCGGGCTCTCCCGACGCTTTCCGCCGATGCCGTTCTATTACCTGGAGGCGATGGACGGGTGGGTGCTGGTCCATCCGCAGTCCGCGTGGACGCAACTGCTCGCGAGGCGCGGACCGCCGGACGCGCCCCGCGCGGTCCCGTCCGGCGGATCTTGGCAGGGCGACGAGCCGCCTGAGTCCCTCCCGGCCGCACCGGAGCCGCCGAAGTCGAACGACGTCCGCGCGCGCCGGTGAGCTGAGCGCGCGCGACAGCGCCGATCCACGGATGGGCTGATGCGTTTCGTCGCGGCCGCGGCGGATCGTGCGGCGTTGTGACGCTCCGTCCGAATGCGCGTGGGGGGAACACGCGACTCCGTCTCACGCCGAACGGCGTTCTGCGGCGATCTGGGCGCTTCCACGGGCTCGATCGCCTCCGCATGCTTGGTGCCACGGAGAGGCGGGGAGCGGAGAGACGCCCGTCGATCTCGGAGAGGGCAGTTACGTCGACGTGGCGGTCTTGCTCCCATTTCGGAACGTGGCGCCGAGGATCGGAAGGGCATGAAGCGCAGCGCCGGTCCCGCCGTAGCCCTCATCGCGCTCGCCTTCGTCGAGGAGGGGTGCGACCCGAGGAAGATCGTGAGCGGCGTCGACGTGCCGACGTGCATCCGCTGTCACGGGGGTTTGGAGACGCGGGACGGTGCTCCGCCCCTCGACGTGCACGGCAACACCGCCACCACCGCGGTCGGCGTGGGCGCCCACACCGCGCACCTCCAGGCGACGCACGACATCGCGGCTCCGCTCGCCTGCGAGGCCTGCCACGAGAGGCCCACGCTCGAGGACCCGGCCGCCCACATCGACGGCACCGCCGCGCCCAGGTTCGGCGTGCTCGCCCGGGCGCGCGGTGTCGCGACCTGGGACCGGACCGCCGCGACCTGCAACGTCTACTGCCACGGTGGCAGCCTCGCCGGCGGCTCCGCGCGGCAGCCGGTCTGGACCCGTGTCGACGGCACGCAGATCGCGTGCGGCGGATGCCATGGAGCGCCTCCGCCGGAGCCGCATCCCCAGCGCCCCGAGTGCTGGAACTGCCACCCGGGCACCATGAAGGTGGGCGGGGGGATCGACCTCGCGACCGGGCAGCACGTGGACGGGGCGCTGCAGGTCGAGGTCGGCTGCACCGACTGTCACGGGGACGAATCGAGGACGGCGGACGCCCCGCTCCTCCGGTCCGCCCCGCCCGAGGGTACGCACCGCGAGACGGCGACGAGCGCGCGGGCTGTCGGAGCGCACCAGAGCCACCTGATCGCAGGGCACGTGGCGGGGCCCGTCGCCTGCGTCGAGTGCCACGAGGTC
Source organism: uncultured delta proteobacterium (assembly GCA_963721145.1). GTDB lineage: Bacteria > Myxococcota > Myxococcia > Myxococcales > Anaeromyxobacteraceae > Anaeromyxobacter. The sequence continues at coordinate 235,774 of CAVRIC010000004.1, forward strand.
CTGTCGGATCCGCTGCACGCGAACGGCACGGTCGAGCTGAGATGGGGACCCAGGGCGTCTGCCGGAACGACTCCGGCGTGGAACCCGACGGACCGGACCTGTACGTCCACCTACTGCCACGGCGCGACGCTCGGCGGCGGAACGAATACCGCGCCGGTCTGGACGGTCGTCGATGGCTCGCAGCGGGCGTGCGGTACCTGCCACGGCGCGCCTCCGCCGAGCCACGCCGCGGCGAGCATCCGCTGCGCCGTCTGCCACCCGGGGACGGTCAAGTCGGACGGTACGATCAACGTCGGGGGGGGCATGCACCTCGACGGCACGATCGAGGTGAACGACATCCATCCGGACGGATGGGCTACGCCTACGAGCCATGGCCACGCCGCGGATCGGGATCTGGCGAGCTGCAAGGTGTGCCACGGCGACGACCTCGGCGGCGGCGCCACGGGCATCTCGTGCGACGCCTGCCACGCCGCGCATGGCTCGCCGGACTGGAAGACGAAGTGCACGTTCTGCCACGGGGACGCGAACCGGACGACGAACGCAGCGGCCCCGCCGGCGGGCGTGTTCGGGGAGACGGCGACGACCGACCGCGCGGTGGGGGCGCACCAGCGCCACCTGGGGGGTGGCCTGGTCTCCGGCCCGTTCGCCTGCACGGAGTGCCACGCCCTGCCGCTCGACCTGTCGCACCTCACGGGCGCGGCGGAGCTCGTGTGGGGACCGCTCGCGACCGGACACGGCGCGGTGTCGCCGGTGCTCGCCCAGGGCGGCTGCTCGAGCACGTACTGCCACGGCGCGACGCTGGGCGGCGGCACCGTCCCGGCGCCGCTCTGGACGAGGGTCGACGGGACGCAGGCGGCGTGCGGGAGCTGCCACGGGACGCCGCCGCCGGCGCCGCACCCGCAGCTCACCTCGTGCGCGCAATGCCACCCCGAGACGATGCTCGACGACAGGACCATCAACGTCGCGGGAGGGAAGCACGTCGACGGCATCGTGGAGCGGCAGAGCTACCATCCGAGCGGCTGGGCGACACCCTCGGTGCACGGGCTCGCCGCGAACGCAGACCTCGCGACGTGCAAGGGCTGCCACGGCGCGGATCTGTCGGGTGGCGGGACCGGGGTCTCCTGCGCGTCCTGTCACGGAGCGTCCTGGCAGTCGAACTGCACCTTCTGCCACGGGACGAAGGTCGCGACGTACCGGTCCTCGGATTTGCCGAGCGCGGCCCCGCCGCAGGGCACGCAGAACGAGACCGTCACCACGTCGGTCGCGGTGGGCGCGCACCAGAGCCACGTGCGAGCCGGGCCGCTCTCGGCGGGGTTCGGCTGCGCGGTGTGCCATGCCGTTCCCGCGAGCCTCGATCACGTGAACGGCGTCGCCACGGTGTCGTTCGGCTTCCCTGCGGGGGCAGGGGGACCGGCGCCGCAGTGGAACGGCACGAGCTGCACGACGTACTGCCACGGGGCGACGCTCGGCGGCGGCTCCCGGACCAACCCGAGCTGGACGAGGGTGGACGGAACAGAGGCCGCCTGCGGGACCTGCCACGGGCTGCCGCCGCCCGCGCCGCACCCGCAGAACCCGGGCTGCGGCAACTGCCACGACGGCTACACCCCGGCTTCGGTGAACCCCGTCACGCACGTGAACGGGCAGACGGACGTGAAGCCGCTCGCGTGCAGCTCGTGCCACGGGGACCCGACGCGGATCGGTCCGGCGCTCCTCCAGGCGGCGCCGCCTATCGGGACGCGGGGGGAGACCGCCACGACCGCGCGCGCCGTCGGGGCGCATCAGCTCCACCTCGTCGGCAGCGCCATCGCGGGCCCGGTCGCGTGCACCGAGTGTCACCCGGTGGCGACCTCCATCGCCCACGCGAACCTCGCCGTGGACCTCGCCTTCGGGCCGCTCGCGTCGGCCGGGGGTGCGCAGGCCCGCTGGAGCCCGGACACGCTGTCGTGCAGTGTCTACTGCCACGGCGCGACGCTCGCGGGCGGGTCGATCGCCGCGCCCGTGTGGACGGTCGTGAACGGGTCGCAGATGGCCTGCACGAGCTGCCACGGTGCGCCCCCCGAGACCATCCGCGGCAATCCCCCGAGGCTGCACTCGGTGAACCCGCGCTGCGGGAGCTGTCATCCCGGGTACACCAGCTCGAGCGCGAATCCCGCCGCGCACGTGAACGGCGTCGTGGACGTCCTGCCCTTCACGTGCTCGTCGTGCCACGGCGACCCCGACCGTTCCGGCTCGACGCTCGCGAAGGCAGCGCCGCCGCTCGGCGCGCAGGGGGAGACGGCGACGACCTCGCTCGCGGTCGGGGCGCACCTTGCTCACGTCCAGGGAAGCGTCCTCTCGAATGGCTACGAGTGCTCCATGTGTCATGCAGTGCCGGCGACGATGGATCACTCGAACGGCGTGGCCGAGCTCAGCTTCGGCGCGCTCGCGACGAAGGACGGCGCGCCGGCGCGGTGGGATCGCGCCGCCGGCACCTGCTCCAGCACCTACTGCCACGGGCAGTTCGCGGGCGGTGCGCTCACCACCGCGCCGTCCTGGATCATCGTGGACGGCTCGCAGGCCGCGTGCGGCACCTGTCACGGCGTGCCTCCGCCGAGCCCCCACATCGCGAGCCTGTCGTGCGGGAGCTGCCACCAGGACTACACCGCGACCACCGTGAACCGGGCGCTCCACGCGAACGGCACGATCGAGGCGAGCGCGTCCCACCCGGACGGCTGGGAGGCGCCGACGAGCCACGGCCACGCGGCGGATCGGGATCTCGCGGGCTGCAAGGTGTGCCACGGCGAGGATCTCGGCGGCGGGGCCAGCGGGATCTCGTGCAACGCCTGCCACGCCGCGCATGGCTCGCCGGACTGGAAGACGAAGTGCACGTTCTGCCACGGGGACGCGAACCGGACGACGAACGCAGCGGCCCCGCCGGCGGGCGTGTTCGGGGAGACGGCGACGACCGACCGCGCGGTGGGGGCGCACCAGCGCCACCTGGGCGGGTTGGTCTCCGGCCCGTTCGCCTGCACGGAGTGCCACGCCGTGCCGCTCGACCTGTCGCACCTCACGGGCGCGGCGGAGCTCGCGTGGGGACCGCTCGCGACCGGACACGGCGCGGTGTCGCCGGTGCTCGCCCAGGGCGGCTGCTCGAGCACGTACTGCCACGGCGCGACGCTGGGCGGCGGCACCGTCCCGGCGCCGCTCTGGACGAGGGTCGACGGGACGCAGGCGGCGTGCGGGAGCTGCCACGGGACGCCGCCGCCGGCGCCGCACCCGCAGCTCACCTCGTGCGCGCAATGCCACCCCGAGACGATGCTCGACGACAGGACCATCAACGTCGCGGGAGGGAAGCACGTCGACGGCATCGTGGAGCGGCAGAGCTACCATCCGAGCGGCTGGGCGACACCCTCGGTGCACGGGCTCGCCGCGAACGCAGACCTCGCGACGTGCAAGGGCTGCCACGGCGCGGATCTGTCGGGTGGCGGGACCGGGGTCTCCTGCGCGTCCTGTCACGGAGCGTCCTGGCAGTCGAACTGCACCTTCTGCCACGGGACGAAGGTCGCGACGTACCGGTCCTCGGATTTGCCGAGCGCGGCCCCGCCGCAGGGCACGCAGAACGAGACGGCCACGACGGCGGTCGCGGTGGGCGCGCACCAGAGCCACGTGCGAGCCGGGCCGCTCTCGGCGGGCTTCGGCTGCGCGGTGTGCCATGCCGTTCCCGCGAGCCTCGATCACGTGAACGGCGTCGCCACGGTGTCGTTCGGCTTCCCTGCGGGGGCAGGGGGACCGGCGCCGCAGTGGAACGGCACGAGCTGCACGACGTACTGCCACGGGGCGACGCTCGGCGGCGGCTCCCGGACCAACCCGAGCTGGACGAGGGTGGACGGGACGCAGGCCGCCTGCGGGACCTGCCACGGGCTGCCGCCGCCCGCGCCGCACCCGCAGCACCCCGGCTGCGGGAACTGCCACGACGGCTACGGGCCGTCTTCGGTGAACCCGGCCACGCACGTGAACGGCTCGGTGGAGGTCCTGCCGGTTGCGTGCTCGTCCTGCCATGGCGACCGCGACCGTACCGGCTCGACGCTCGCGAAGGCGGCGCCACCGCTCGGCGCGCATGGCGAGACCGCGACGACCTCGCTCGCGGTCGGGGCGCACCTCGCCCATGTCCAGGGGAGCGTCCTCGCGAACGGCTACGACTGCTCCGCATGCCACACCGCGCCCGGGACCATGGACCACGCGAACGGCGTGCCCGACGTCAGCTTCGGCACGCTCGCGACGAAGGACGGCGCGCCGGCGCGGTGGGATCGCGCCGCCGGCACCTGCTCGAGCACCTACTGCCACGGGCAGTTCGCGGGGGGCGCGCTCACCAACGCGCCGTCCTGGACCATCGTGGACGGCTCGCAGGCCGCGTGCGGTACCTGCCACGGCGTGCCGCCCCCGAGCCCCCACACCGCCAGCCTGTCGTGCGGAAACTGCCACCAGGACTACAGCGCGACCAGCGTGAACCGGGCGCTCCACGCGAACGGCACGGTGGACGTCCTCCCGCTCACGTGCACGTCGTGCCACGGCGACCCCTCGCGGCCTGGCGACCACACGCTCAAGGCGGCGCCCCCCACCGGCTCCCGCAACGAGACCGAGACGACGCAGCGCGCCGTCGGCGCCCATCAGGTTCACTTGCTCGGGAGAAGCTGGAGCACCGGCTTCGCGTGCACCGAGTGCCACACGGTGCCCACCTCCCCGGCCCACGAGAACGGCATCGCGGAGCTGACCTGGGGTCCTCTCGCGAGGACCGCGGGCGCTGTGCCGAGCTGGAACGGGACGACCTGCGCGACGACCTACTGCCACGGCGCGACGATGACGACCCGGGGCACGAACAAGACGCCGACCTGGACCGGAGGCGCGGCCGGCTGCGGCGCGTGTCACGAGGCGCCGCCTGCGACCTTCTTCCACCAGTGGCACCGGCTCATGAGCTGCGCGCATTGCCACGGGGCGGGATACTCGAGCGGCACCGTGAACCCCACGCTGCACGTGGACGGCGTGCTCCAGGCCCCCGCCTGCGAGCAGTGCCACGGCGACGAATGACACCCGCGGCGGAAGCGGCTCCCGTGGAGCCATGCGTCAAATGGCCGCAGGGCCGGTCGCGGGCGTGCCTCGTGGGAGCTTCCGTGGCGCCTCTTGCGGCCCCGCGGACGCCCGGGGCGCGGCATCGCGTCGCGCTTCGCACCTCGCTGCGCGTCGCCAGCGCTTTCGCCATCATGTTCTGTCACGGACAGTGAATCGCGAACGCTCCGACGCGGAGCCGGCAGCTGCCTGACGTGTCGGCCCCGTGTTCGCGGGACGCGTTCTCACGCCGCCGTCGGGGCGTTTCGATTGGCGTCCAGTGTGCTACCTTCAAGCACACGGTCGGTCGCCTGGCACCTGCTCGGCTGGACGCTTTGGCGTGAGCCCACCGGCGGGACGAGGAACCGGACGTGAACAACGGGAGGGACAATATGAGCTCATCGTGGCGCAGGATCCGCCTGCTCGCGCTCGGGGTCGCCAGCTCGGCCCTGCTGCTCGTATTCGGATGCGGTGAGGAGGGAGGGATCGCGGGCGGAGTCGACTCGGCTGCGCTCACGCAGGATCACGTGATTCCGACCGGGCAGACCTGCACGCCCACCGGGAAGCACTCTGCGCACGCAGGTTACGGCTGCGCCACGTGCCACATGTGCGCCGGGACCATCAGCTTCGACCCCGCCGTCACGGGCTCGACCGCGGCGTTCAGCGCGACGACGAAGACCTGCTCGAACGTCGCATGTCACAGCGTCCCCGCCGGAACGTTCACGTACTCCCAGTGGGACTGGGGCTGCGACTGTCCGGTGGAGGTGTCGGTCCCGTACGGCGGCGCCGGCGGCTCGTCCCCGCCGAACTGGTATGCCGCAGCGGGTGCGGGCTGCAACGGCTGCCACGGCTATCCGCCCGTGTACAACGGCGCCGCCTACGCCTGGCACAGCGGGCACCACGGGCTCGGTTCCACGAGCGGCAACGCCTGCCAGCTCTGCCACCCGGACGCCATGGGGGCCTACGTCTACGGCGGCCCGCCCTCGTACACCGGGACCTCGGGCGGCCTGATCTCGAGCTGCCCGTCCGGCACGTACTGCGCGGCGCCGGGCACGATCACGAACGCGCCGCTCCACGGCAACGGCACGGTCAACGTGTCGCCCCAATGGGCGTCCGTTTGCATCGGGTGCCACTGACGGCGCGGCGTGGCGAATCGGACCTCGGTGACGGGCGCGTGCCCGACCGGACGGGGCCGTCGCCCTGCGACAAGATGTCCGGGGATGGGGGCTCGAGCACACGGGCGCTCGCCTCGCGCCCACCTGACCGAGTAACATCGGGCACCGGGGGCAGGCTGGGGATCGACGGAATGAGGGAGGGGAAATGAAGACGACGTGGCGCGGAATCCGCTTGCTCGGGCCCGTGGCGGCCTGCGCGGCCCTGCTGCTCGTGTTCGGATGCGATCAGGGACAGCTCGCCGGCGGCCGCGAGTCGGCAGCGCTCACGCAGGATCACGTGATCCCGACCGGTCAGGCCTGCACGCCCACCGGCAAGCACTTCGAGCACAGGACTCAAGCGTGCGTCACGTGCCACATGTGCACCGGGACCGTGAGCTTCGACCCGAACGTCGCGGGCTCGAGCGCGACCTTCGATGCGACGACCAAGAACTGCTCCAGCATCGCCTGCCACGGCGTCCCGGTCGGAACGTTCACGTACACGATATGGGATTGGGGCTGCGACTGTCCGGTGGAGACGACGGTGCCGTACGGCGGTGAGGGCGGCACGGCGCAGCCGAACTGGTATGCAGCGCCGGGCCTGGGCTGCAACGCCTGCCACGGCTATCCGCCCAAGTACAACGGCGTCGCGTACACCTGGCACAGCGGGACGCACGGGCTCGGAACCGCGAACGGCAACGCCTGCCAGCTCTGCCACCCGGACGCGACGGGGGCCTACGTCTACGGCGGCCCGCCCTCGTACGCCGGGACCTCGGGCGGCCTGATCTCGACCTGCGACCCTGGCACGTACTGCTCGGCGCCGGGCGCGATCACCAACGCCTCGCTCCACGGGAACGGGACGGTCAACGTCTCGCCCACCTGGACCTCCAGCTGCATCGGGTGCCACTGACGGCGCCGAGCCGCTCGTCGCATTACTTCACGGTCGGTCCGTTCACCGGCGGCGTTGCCTGGCAGGAGTGCCGGGCGCGCCGTCATCGAGCGATCTCGGCGCGCGACGCGGCGAGCGGACACCTTGACACGACTCCTCGGGGTCGGAGTACGGTCGGCGCCCCGAACGGAGATCGTGACGTGGATCTGACGAAGATGCTCGCGGTGGCGTGGCTGTTCGTCATCGCGTGCAGCGGCATCGGGCTCGGACACGTCGTGCGTCGGGCCGCTCGCTCGAGCGGCCCGCTCGCGACGACGGCGGGGGTCGGGCTCGGGGCGCTCGTGTTCGTCGGAGGCGTCCTCAACCTCGCGCGTGTCGCGTTCGCGCCCGTGCTGTGTGCCGTCGTCGCAGCCGGTGCGATCGCTTGCGTCGTCTCGTTCCGGGGAGTGCGTCGGCCGAAGCTCGTTGACCGAGCGGCACGCGTGGAGCTGCTCCTCGCCGCTGCGGTGATCCTGCTTCCGGCCGCCTTCGCGATCGCGACGCAGTTTCCGCCGCGCGCGTTCAACTTCCACGACGATCTCCAGAAGTACCTCGCGCACCCGGTGCGCATGCTCGCCACCGGAACTCTCGCCGGGAACCCCCTCAGCGCTCTCGGATTCGATACGCTCGGCGGCCAGGCATTCCTGCACGGGATCGTGCTCGCGGTCTCGCCGCTCGGGTACGTGAACGGGGTGGATGCGGTCCTCGGGCTCGCGCTCCTGTGCGCCCTCGGCGCATCCGCGGGCTGGCGGCGGCTCCCGTACGCCGGGGCGGCGGTGGCACCCGTGCTCATCGTCGCGATGAACCCGCAGTACGTGAACGTCTCCGCCCTCTACGTGGGCGCGGCGCTGGTCGCGACGGCCGTGCTGCTCGTCGCGGACGATCGCGAGGCGGCAGCTCCCGCGCCGCTCGCTCTCGGGCTGGTCTATGCGGCCGCCATCGCGGCAAAGTCGACATTCGCCCTGTTCGTAGCCCTGCACCTGCCCTTCTCGGCGATCGCCGTCGCGCGGCGGGGAGCGAGCTGGCGGGCTGGTATGGACTGGGCGGTGCGCGTCGCGTTATGGGCCGCGGTCGGGTTGGCGCCGTGGGTCCTGCTCCATGCGCCGGAGTACCTCCGCCCCTCCGCCAGTGCGACGCCGGTCCCCGGCGGCGTCGACGGCGCGCTGGATCTGCTCTCGACCGAGCCGCTGTTCTACGGCGCGACCGTCGCGCACTACACCGCCGCCGCGGGGATCGGCGCGATCGTCCTCTTCCTCGCGATCGCATCGCTGCGAGGCCCGGACGAACGTCGGGTCGTGCACGTGGCGTGGGGTCTCGTCGCTGCGAGCGCGGCGGGGGTCGCGAGCTGCGCCGTGCTCATCGCGCTCGGCCCGCAGCTCGTCGGGTACGAGGCCAGCGTTCGCTACGCGATCCCGTTCCTGCTCGGGACCATCGCGGTCACTGCCGGGCTGGCCGGAAGCCTGGGGCTCGCCGGGCGCCGGTGGCGGGGGTGCGTTCCCGCCCTGGCGGCCCTGGCCCTCGCTGTCGCGTTCGTCCCGTCGCTCGTGGCGCGCTGGCGTCAGGCCGCAGACGCCGGATCGATCCTCGCCTTCTCGTCGCTGGCGGCCTCGGAGCGCTACCTCGCGTTCAACCGGATGGCGATGTCGGACGACACCCGAACGCACGTGAGATCGCTGCAGCGCCGCGTTCCGGAGGGCGAGCCGCTCCTCGCGTGGATCACGATGCCATTCCACCTCGATCACCGGCGCAACCGGATCTACGACGTCGATGCCGCGGGGCTGAACCCTTCCTGGGGGGCGGTCCCGGTCGACGCTCGGTACCTCCTGTGGCAATACGCAGGCTTCGGGGTCCGGACCGCGCGCGACCTCTCGCTTCGCATGAGGGGGCCCGGGGCGCGCGAGCGTCAGGGGAGCGCTCGCACCCTCGAGCTCATGGCGCGGCTGCAGCGCCTCTCGGCGAGCGGAGAGACGGTGTACGATGACGGCACGTTCGCGCTGGTTCGCCTCGGGAGCGGCGAAGATCGCTGAGGCGGGGATCGCATGCTGACCAGGGAGGCGGAATCCGCGGACGCACCGGCACATGCGCCTCCGGACGAGGCGCGACACCGGCGCGAGCGCATCGAGCACTGGGAGCGGATCGCGGTCGGCAGGAGGACCACCGGGCGCGCCTATCATCGGCGCCTCTTGGAGACCTACCGGAACCTCGTGTCGCCCGGGCAGACCGTACTCGAGCTCGGGTGCGGCACGGGCGATCTGCTCGCGGCGCTCCGGCCGTCGCGCGGCGTCGGGGTGGACTTCTCCCGCGAGATGCTGACGCGGGCGCGCGCGCGCCACCCCGACCTCGAGTTCCTCGAACAGGATGTCAGCGATCTCCGGGTCGAGGGGCCCTTCGACGTCGTGATCATGTCGGACCTCGTGAACGACCTCTGGGACGTGCAGCGGGTCCTCGAGGCGGTTCGCAAGCTCTGCACTCCGGCCACCCGCGTCGTCCTGAACACCTACAGCCGCCTGTGGGAGCTCCCGCTCGCGGGCGCGGAGCGGCTCGGGCTGGCGAGGCCGGTCCTGCGGCAGAACTGGCTCGCGCCGGCGGACATGGAGAACCTGCTCCGCCTGTCGGGCTTCGAGACCCTTCGCACGTTCCAGGATGTGCTCTGTCCGGTGCCGGTGCCCGGGATCGCGCACTTCTGCAACGCGGTCCTGGCGAAGATCTGGCCGTTCCGCCACCTCGCGCTGACGAACTTCCTGGTCGCGCGCCCGGTGGACGCGGTGCGGGCGGGAGCGCCCCTCGTGTCGGTGATCGTCCCCGCCCGCAACGAGGCAGGCAACGTCGCCCAGGTCTTCGACCGCACGCCGGAGATGGGCGCCGGCACCGAGCTGGTCTTCGTCGAAGGTCACTCGACCGACGACACCTACCGGACGATCGAGCGGGCCATCGCGGCGCGGCCCGGGCGCCGCTGCAAGCTGCTGCGGCAGAGCGGGCGCGGCAAGGGGGACGCGGTCCGGCTCGGGTTCGCCGAGTCGGCCGGCGACATCCTGATGATCCTCGACGCGGATCTGACCGTCGCCCCAGAGGATCTGCCCCGCTTCGTCGAGGCGCTGCGGTCCGGCCGCGGCGAATTCATCAACGGCGTCCGCCTGGTCTACCCGATGGCGGATCGCGCGATGCGCTTCCTGAACCTGCTCGGAAACAAGTTCTTCAGCCTCGCGTTCTCGTGGCTGCTCGGACAGTCCGTCAAGGACACGCTCTGCGGCACGAAGGTCCTGTGGAGGACCGACTACGACCGGATCGCCGCCAACCGGGCCACCTTCGGCGACTTCGATCCCTTCGGCGACTTCGACCTCCTGTTCGGCGCAGCGAAGCAGAACCTCAAGATCGTGGACATGCCCGTCCGCTACCGCGAGCGGACGTACGGCACGACCAACATCCAGCGGTTCCGACACGGGCTCCTGCTCCTGCGGATGGTGCTGTTCGCCGCCGGCCGGATCAAGCTCGTATGACCGGATCCGCTGCCAGCCCGGCCTCTCGGCCCGACCCCTCCGCGCCGGTGCCCCGCGGCCCGCGGGTGCGCGAGCTGCGGGTCTCCGCGGCCTGGGCCGCCGCCGTGGTCGCCGGCGCGATCCTCCCGTTCCTCGCGCTGCTCGCATCCGGGCACAGCTTCGCGTTCCGCGACTCCGTTCACCTGTTCGCGCCGCTCCGGCCGGCCGTCGTCGCGGCGCTGCGCGAGGGGCGGCTGCCCTTGTGGAACCCGCACGAAGCGCTCGGGATGCCGCTGTTCGCGCAGCCGCAGCACGGCGTGCTGCATCCCATCTCCATCCTCGGCGCGCTGCTCGTCCCCGACGCCGGCATGGACGTCTTCATCGTGATCCACGGTGCGATCGCCGCGCTCGGCACGTTCGTGCTCACCCGGCAGCTCGGCGCATCCCGGGCCGCGGCGAGCCTCGCCGCCCTCGCGTTTGCGCTCTCCGGATACGTGCTCGGGATGAGCAGCAACATCCCGTACCTGGCCGCCGCAGCCGCGGCGCCCTGGACGATCGCTGCGCTGCGTGCGGCGGGGCGGGGCGGCGCGGTCGCGGTGGCGGCCGCGGCGCTCGCGGTGGGCATCCTCCTGCTCGCGGGGGATCCGCAGTGGGCCATCGTCGCGGTGGCGCTGGGGGGAGCGCTCGCGCTCGAGGCAGGCGGCCGCCGCGGCGTCGGCCGGGCGGTGCTCGCCGGCGCGCTGGGCGCAGCGCTGGCCGGGATCCAGCTCGCACCGACGTGGGCCTTCCTGCAGGAGACCTCGCGCAGCGCGGAGGGGCTCTTGGCCTCGGAGCGGGGCCAGTGGGCGCTCGCGCCCTGGCGCGTGCTCGAGCTCGTCATGCCGGGGTTCTTCGCCGGGCGTCCAGGGGTGGGCACGGCGGAGGTGTTCATGAAGCTCGGGCACCCGGGGAGCTACTACGCCCCGTTCCTCCCGAGCGTCCACCTGGGCGTCGCGGTCGTGGTCTTCGCGTTCATCGGGTCTGCGTCGAGCCGCGTCGCGAGGCTCCTCGCGGCGTCGGCGCTGGTGCTGCTCTGGGTGGCGCTCGGCGTGCACCTCGGCGCGGACCAGCTGCTCCGCTGGATCCCGGTGTGGGGCTCGTTCCGCTACTCCGAGAAGCTCGTGGGGCCGTTCACGCTCTGTGTGGCGGTGCTCGCCGGGCTCGGGGCAGACCGCCTGACCCGCGTGGTCCCGCGGGTCGGAGCGCGGATCGCCGTCGTCTGCGCCGCCCTCGCGGCGCTCGCGCTCGTCGCCCTCGTCGTCGGCGGCGAGGGCGCGGTTCGGCCGCTCTTCGAGGACGCCGCGGCGATCGGCCGGGAACGCGTTCTCGTCGGGCTCGCGCACCTCGTGCTCGGGGTCGGCCTCCTCGGCGGCGTCCTGCTCGCGGCGAGGAGGCCGGCGCAGCAGCCGCTCGTCCCCGGGATCGCGGCGGCGATCGTGCTCGTCGCGTCCTCGGCGGCAGCGCCGTTCGCGCTGCACGCCGGCCGCCCCGGGGTGCTCGAGCCCGAGCCGCTGCGCGAGGTTCGTGTCGCCGGGGGGGTCACGCGCATCATCACCCCGACGCGGACCGGGCTCCTGCCGGTCGGGCTCACCGGGCTCGATCCGCTCGATCGTTCCGTGTTCGTCGAGTCCAGAATGGGCGTGGCGCCGTACGCCGCGTCGAGCGGCGTGGACCACCTCGCCTGCTACTCGCCGCTGTGGCCCGCGCGGTTCGAGCGCGTGTTCTTCGCCCTGTACCGCGACTACGGAGACTGGCGCTGGGTGGCGTGGCGCCGCTTCTCGGTCAACCGCGTCGTGGTCGAGACGAGCGTGACGGCGAAGACGCGCGAGGTGGCGGTGACCGCCATCGACGGCGGGCGGAAGATCCACGTGGATCCCGTGGCGGGGTTCTCCGTGTGGGAGGTGCCGCATCGGCCGTTCGCCGAGTTCGCGCAGGGGATCGTCCCGGCCTCCTCCGAGGCGGAGGCGTACCACCGGATGGCGGACGCCATCTCGTCCGGCTTCCGCGACGTGGTGGTCGAGGTCCCGCGGCCACTCGCGGTGTCCTCGGGACGTGTCCTCTCGATCGAGCGCAGCGGGGAGCGGCTGCGCGTCGAGGCGGAGTCGGAGTCGGACGGCGTCCTCGTCCTGAACGACGCATACTGGCCGGGCTGGATCGCGACGATCGACGGCGCGCCGGCGAGCATCCTCCGGGCCGACGTCCTCGTCCGGGCGGTGCCCTGGCCGGCCGGGAGGCACGTCCTCGAGATGCGCTACGCGCCGGCCGAGGTTCGCGTGGGGGCGCTGCTGACCGCGCTCGGCGCGATCGGCATCGGGGTCGCGGCGGCGTGGCCCGCGCTGAGGAGGCGGCGCGGTGACGCCGCTCCAGGTCACCAGGCGGCGCCGGAGCCTCCGGGCACGGAGTAGGCGCCGCATGTCGCTCCAGATGGCGGACGGCCGTCGCGAGCACCAGGTCCGGCTCGGGCCAGCGGCCGAGCCTCGCCGCGCCGCGCTCGGCCTGTCCGCGCTCCTGCTCCTGCTCGTCGCCGTGATCTACGCGCAGGTCCGGACCTTCACCTTCGTCAACCTCGATGACCAGCAGTACGTCACCGCGAACCCCATGGTGTTGCGGGGACTCGGCTGGGACGGCGTGGCGTGGGCGTTCGCCGACTTCCACGCGGCCAACTGGCACCCGCTCACGTGGCTCTCCCACATGGCCGACGTGACGTCGTTCGGCCTCGACGCCGGCTCGCACCATCTCGTGAACGTGGCGCTGCATGCGCTGAACGCCGTGCTGCTCCTCGCCTTCCTCGCACGCGCCACCGGTGCGACGTGGCGGAGCGCGATCGTCGCGGCGCTGTTCGCGGTGCACCCGCTGCACGTCGAGTCGGTCGCCTGGGTCTCCGAGCGGAAGGACGTCCTCAGCGGGCTCTGCTTCTTCCTGGCGCTGCACGCGTGGGTCTCCTACGCGCGCCGGCCGCACGTCACCCGCTACCTCGCCGTCGCAGGTCTCCTCGCCCTCGGCCTCCTCGCGAAGCCGATGCTCGTGACGCTCCCGTTCGTCCTCCTGCTCCTCGACGTCTGGCCGCTCGGGCGGCTGCGCCTGGAGGACGGCGCGCGCCTCGGCCGGCGCGCCGCGCGGCTCGTGGCCGAGAAGATCCCGCTCGTCGCGATCGCCGCCGCCGCCGCCATCGTCACCTGGATTGCGCAGGGCGCCGGCGAGACGAGCGCCGTGCTCGAGACCGTTCCGCTCGGCAGCCGCGTGGCGAACGCGCTCGTCTCGTACGTCCTCTATCTCCTGCGGACCCTCTGGCCGGCGCGCCTCGCTGCCTTCTACCCACACCCGGTCCTCGCCGGAGGCGAGATCCCGGCGTGGGAGATCGCGGCGGCCCTAGTGGTGCTGGGCGCGATCACGGCCGCGGCAGTGCGCGAGCGGTCGCGGCGCCCGACCCTGCTCTGGGGATGGCTCTGGTTCCTCGGGACGCTCGTGCCGGTGATCGGGATCGTCCAGGTCGGCGAGCAGGGGCTCGCAGATCGCTACACCTACCTCCCGCTCGTGGGCGTCTTCGTCGCGGTGACGTGGGGTGGCGCGGAGCTCCTCGAGCGCGTCCGCGCGCCGCGCGCCGCGGCCTGGGTGGCGGCGGCCCTGCCCGTCGTCCTGCTCACGGGCGCCGCTTTCCGTCAGGCGGCGACCTGGCGGGACAGCCTCTCGCTCCACCGGCGCGCCCTCGACGTCACGGAGCGGAACTGGGTCGCATGGAACGGGCTCGGTGACGCGCTCTCCGACGCAGGGCGGCCCGACCAGGGCATCGCGGCCTACCGCGAGGCGCTCCGGATCCGGCCGCGCCTCGCCTCGGCATGGAACGGCCTCGGCGCGGCGCAGGGTTCGCTCGGCGCACCCGCCGAGGCGATCCCGCCGCTCGAGGAGGCGCTCCGGATCCGGCCGCGCTACGCGGACGCCTGGTACAACCTCGGCACGGCGTACGGCACGCTCGGCCAGCACGCTCGCGCTGCGGAGTGCTTCCGCGCCGCCGTCCGGATCCGCCCCGACGACGCGCGGGCCTGGCAGAACCTCGGGATCGCGAGCGCGCTCGCTCGAGACCGGCGCGGGGCCGCGGAGAGCCTCGAGGCCCTGCGCCGGATCGATCCCTCGCGGGCGCGCGCGCTGCGCGCCGTCGTCGACTCGGCGCCCTCGCCGTGATGCTCCCGCGGGGGGACGTCCCCGCGATCGGCGCCGCACCGCCGTCACCGCCTGCCGCTGGCCGCTCCTGGCTCGCTCAAGCTCTGGATCCGCTCGCGCACGCGCTGGGCGAGGTCCGGGTAGTCGACGGGATCGAGCCGGATGAACTCGCGGTACAGCGCCAGCGCGTCCTCGCGCCGGCCCAGCCGCTCGAACAGGAGGGCGAGGTTGAAGCGGGTCTCCACGTCGTCGGGGCGCACCGCGAGCACGCGGCCGAAGTAGCTCGCGGCGAGCTCGAGCGCCCCGCGCTCCGCGTGGAACGTGCCGAGCCGTGCCAGCGCGCCCACGTGCGTCGGGTCGAGCCGGAGGACACGTTCCCACTCGCGCCGCGCGCCCTCCGCGTCACCCCGGTCGTCGAGCGCGATCGCGTGGTTGTAGCTCGCGTCCGTGGAGCCCGGCTCCACCCGAACGGCGCTCGAGAAGAGCGTGAGGTCGTCCCGCCACTCGAGGTTGCGGCGGACGGTCACCGCCGCGAACGCCGTTGCGATCGCGAGGACCGCCCACGCCACCGGCCGCCACCGCGAGAGCTTGCGCGCGAGGAGCTCGACCTGATCGCCGGCCACGAGCCAGAGGCCGATCCCGGGGACGTACAGGTAACGCTCCGCCAGCGGGGCGCTCGGGATCGGGACGATCCCGCTCACGGGCAGGAGGTTCACCGCGAACCAGAGCAGCCCGAATACCGTCACCGGGCGCCGCTCCCGGATGAGCAGCACGGTCGCCACGACGATCGCCGTCCACGCGCACAGGAGCGCGAGGCCGCTCGCGAGGAACGTCTCCGGCTCGGCGTGATGGACCGTGAGCCCGGCCGGGAAGATCACGAGCGCGAGGACCTTCGGCAGGATGTGGAGCCCCCTCGCGAGCGCGTCGCGAGCCCCCGCGAGCCCGAGCCCGGGTCCGAGCACGGTCGAGAGAACGAGCACGCGGATGCCGAGATACCCTGCCGCGACGAGCGCGAGCGGCGCGATCCGGAGGACCTTCGCGCGGACGCCTCCCCCGACGGGTCCCGCCGTCGTCAGCTCGAGCAGCGCGAGGAACGGCACCAGCATCAGCCCCGTCTCCTTGGAGAGGAGCGCGAGCAGGAGGAGCGCTGCCGCGCTGACGAGCCATCTCCGCGACCCGCTGTCGCGGGCGCGAAGGTACGCGCTGCAGGCCAGGAGGGTGAACAGCGCCACGAGCGCGTTGTTGCGCGCGGAGACGAAGTCCACCGTCTCGGCGTTGACCGGATGGACCGCGAAGAGCAGCGCGGCGACGAACGCGGGAGCGGTCGAACCGGAGAGGCTTCGGCCGAGCGCGAACAGCGCGAGCGCCGCCGCAAGGTGCAGCGCGACGTTCTCGAGGTGGTACGGGAGCGGGTCGAGCCCGTACAGGAGGCGATCGACGACGAAGGTGAGGCGCGTGAGCGGCCGGTAGTAGGGTGCCGGCTGGCTCCTCAGCACGACGTCCGGGCTCGTCAGCACCCGGCGGATCTCGGACGGGCCGACCTGTGCCGGGCCCCGGACCACGATCTCGTGGTCGTCCCACACGAAGCCGTTCGGGAGGGAGCTCGCGTACGTCGCGAGGACGGCGGCCGCGAGGGCCGCCGCGGGCAGGAGGCGGGTCGCGACGCCCGCGCGGCCCGACCCGGCGGTCGGCGGAGGCGACATGGCAGGAGGCATCGGGTGTCGGGCCGCGTCGAGGCCGGCTCCGCTCTCGCGAAGCTACGGTCCGGCACGCTCTCCGGTCAAGCCGGCGTGCCCCCGCGCTCGGCCGCGCGCGCCGCTCTGCTAGTATCTGCCGCCGATGCGGATCACCCTGCTCGAGCGCCGGGCGCTCGCGGGCGCGGCGGTGGCGGTCGTGCTCGCGGCGGTCGTCCCGTTCGCGGGGACCCTCAGGTACGGGTTCGCGCTCGACGACGCGCCGGAGGTCGTCCAGAACGGCCACATCCGATCCCTCGCCGCGATCCCACAGATGTTCGCCCGTGGGGCGTGGGATGGGGCGGGCGAGGCCAGCCCGATCTACCGCCCGCTCACGACCCTCACGTACGCGCTCAACCACGCCGCGGCCGGCCTGTCGCCGTCCGGGTTCCACCTCGTGAACGTGCTCCTCCACGCGGTCGTGTCGCTGCTCGTGCTCGCGCTCGCGCTGCGGCTCGGGCTGCCGCTCGCGGCGGGAGCGGCGGGCGCGATCCTGTTCGCGATCCACCCGGTGCACGTCGAGGTCGTCGCGAACGTCGCCGGGCGCAAGGACGCGCTCGCCGCGGCGTTCGTCCTCCTCGCGGTCCTCGCGCACGCGGCGGCGCTCGGCCGTGCGGGTCGGGGGTGGACCCTGCTGCCGCCGCTCGCCCTCGCCGCGGCGCTCCTCTCGAAGGAGAACGGCATCACCGCGCTCGGCGCCTTCGTGGCGTGGGACCCGCTCTTCGGGCGCGAGGCGTGGGCCCGACGGCGCGGCCGGGCCGTCCTCCTGTACGCCGCGTACGCGGCGACGGTGGCGCTGTACCTCTGGGCGCGGACCCGCGCGGTCGGGAGCCTGGGGATCCCGCTCGCGACCATCCCGATCGTGGAGAACCCCCTCCAGCACCTCGGGCTCGTGCCGCGGCTCCTCACGGCGGTCGCGGTGCTGGGTCGCGGGCTCGGGCTCCTCGTCTTCCCCGTGACGCTCTCGCCCGACTACTCCTTCGACGCGATCCCGATCGTCGAGACCGCGCTCGACCCGCGCTTCCTCGCATCGGCCGCGGCGCTCGTCGCGCTCGCGTGGGCGGCCGTGCGCGCCCGACGGGGATGGCCCGTCGTGACGTTCGCGGTGCTCTGGTACGCCGCGACGGTGGTCCCCACCTCGAACCTCCTGGTACCGGTCGGGACAATCTTCGGCGAGCGGCTCCTGTACCTCCCGAGCGTCGCCTTCTCCCTCGCGGTCGCGGCGCTCGTCGCGCGGGTGCTCGCCGATCCGCGTCCGGCGGTCCGCCGGGTCGCCGCCGTCGCGGCGCTCGCCGCGGCCACGCTGTTCTCCGCACGAACGGTCGCCTACGCGTCGGTCTGGTCCGACGAGGTGTCGCTCTTCTCGGCGGCGGTGCGCGCGGTCCCGGGCTCGGCGAAGGCGCACGAGCTGCTCGGCGCGGCGCTGATGGAGGTGGGGCGCGTCCCCGAGGGGGTCCACGCCCTCGAGGTCGCGGTCCGCAAGCTCGCGCCGCTTCGCGAACCGCCCGCCCAGCCGTACGTCGAGCTCGGCGTCGCGTACGAGCGGCTCGGGCGCGCGGCCGACGCCGAGGCGGTCTACGCCGACCTGCTGCTGCGCCAGCCGGACCTGCCGGACGCCTCGTGGCGACTCGGCGTCGTGCGCTGGGGGCAGGGGCGGCACGACGAGGCCGAGCAGCTGTGGGAGCGGACCCTCGCCGTGTCACCGGGGCACGCGCAGGCGATGACCAATCTCGCGATTGCGCGCCACCAGCGCGGCGACGTCGCCGGCGCGGAGGGGCTCTGGCTCCGCGCGACCCGGGTGGACCCGCGCAGCGCCGGACCGTGGCTGGGGCTCGGGAACCTCTACGAGAGCCTGGGGAATCTCCCGCGGGCGCGCGGCGCCTGGCGGGAGTTCCTCGAGCGCGCGCGGTACGGCGTCTATCCCGGCGAGCGAGAGCGGATCGCCGAGAAGCTCCGGACGAGCGACCCGCGCGCGCGGTGACCTGCGGCGTCCCCCGAGCGCGACGCGGACGGATCAGGGAGCATTGCGCGCACGCGCACGCAGCTCCGCGGCCGCCTCGGGAGACACGGCTTCGAGCTGCGCCGCCGTGGCGAGGACCTCCGCGCGTGCGCCCTGGGCGAGCTGCGCGAGACCGAGCCGGACGAGGAGGTCCGGATCGCCGGGCAGGGAGCGCAGCCCCTCCCGGAAGGCGGCGGCGGCCTCCGGGGCCCGGCCGACCTTCGTGAAGTAGACGCCGAGGTTCCGCCAGGCTACGGGGTTCCCGGGCTCCGCCCTGGTCGCGGCCGCGAACGCGTCCCCGGCCTCGGCGACTCGCCCGAGCCTCAGCAGGAGGGTGGCGAGGTTGGACCAGGCCGGCGCGGAGCCGGGATCGAGCGAGAGCGCCTTCCGGTGGGCCTCGACCGCCTCGTCCGTCCGCCCGTTCCGCGCGAGCGCGACGCCGAGCTCGTTCCACGCCCGCACGTCCTCCGGCAACAGCGCCGTCGCGCGACGCAGCGCCGCCTCGGCCTCGTCCACCCGGCCGAGGTCCCCCGCGATCTGCCCCAGGAGCGTCCACGCGATCCCGAGCTCCGGGTCGACCTCGACCGCGCGCCGGACCGCCTCGTACGCCGCCGGGAACTGGCGCAGGTCGCGCTCGATGAGGGCGATCGTCAGCGGGTGCCGCGCGCTGCCCGGGTCGATCCGGGCGGCCTCGGAGGCGTGCAGCAGGGCCTCCTCGAGGTTTCCGGACCGGCGGAGCCCGATCGCGAGCGATCCGAGCGCGCGCGGGTTCTCCCCGGTGACGGCGAGGGTGTGCCGGAAGAGCGTCACGTGGTCGGTCCAGCGCGCGGTCTGTCGCCAGGTGAGCAGGGCGAGCATCGCCAGGGCGAGCGCCGCGACCGCTCCGAGCACACGGTCGGCGCGGCCGCGCGTCAGGTGATGCGCGCCCCACACGATCCCGACGAACAATCCCACCGTCGGGACGTAGGTATACCGGTCTGCCATCGCCTGCGCGCCCACCTGGACCAGCCCGACGACGGGCACCAGCATCCCGACGAACCACAGCCACCCCGCAGCCGCCCAGGGCCAGCGCCGCGCCCCGAGCAGGAGGCCCACCGTGATCGCCGCGACGAGGAGGGCCGCTCCCGTCACCTGCCAGAGCGGCAGCGCCCTGTGCGGATAGAACACCGCGAGGTCAGCGGGCCAGAGGGTCGCCCAGAGGTAGCGCGCGTAGGACACCACCGCGTTGGAGACGCGTTCCGAGAGCCCCACGTCGAGTCCCACGAGCGCACCGCCGCGGTGCTGGGCGACGATGGTGACGACCGATGACGCGATGGAGAGGCCGAGCAGCGGCACCTTCTCGAGGAGGAGGTGCGCGGTCGACACGGGCGTCGAGGGGGGCTGCACATCGGCGGCGAACCACCGGAGCCGGCGCAGGGGCCAGGCGTCCAGCAGCAGGAGCACGAAGGGGAAGGTCACCCACATCGGCTTCGCGAGCAGGCTGAGCGCGAAGCAGAGGAGGACGAACGCGTAGCGTCGTGCGCCGGGGCGCTCGACGTAACGCCCGTATGCGCCGAGCGCGAGGAAGCCGAACAGCGTGCTGAGCAGGTCCTTCCGCTCGGCGATCCAGGCGACCGACTCGACGTGGAGCGGGTGCACCGCGAACAGCGCGGCGACGATCGCGCTCCGCCAGCGCGCGCCCGTCATGCGGTCGAGGACGAGGAAGAGCACGGCGCCGTTCAGCGCGTGCAGGGCCGCGTTCACGAGGTGGTGCGCGCCCGGCGCCAGCCCGAAGAGCTGCACGTCGAGCATGTGCGAGAGCCACGTGAGCGGGTGCCAGTTGCTGAAGTACAGCGTCGTGAACGCCCATCGAACGTTCGCCCAGGAGAGGCCGGAGCGTACGCGCGGGTTTTCGGCGACGTACTGTCCGTCGTCGTAGAAGATGAACGCGTGGTGCGCCACCTGGAGGTAGAGGAGGAGCGCACCGACGAGGAGGGCTGCCGCGATCGCCAGCCGCGCACCCGCGCGCGAGAAGCGCGGCGACGTCGTGGCGGGCGACCGGACCTGCTCCGGCGCGGTCGCTTGCTCGTCCGGCGTCCGATGCATCACCCGGTCCGCTCCCTGCGTCCGGCGACGGCCGTCACCGGGCCGCGGTGCGGGGGGACGCGTCCGCCGCGCCGCGCGCGGGCACCTGCAGCCGCCGGCCGTCCGTGGAGAAGCGTGGGGTCCGGACGAGGCGCATCTTCGCGAGGCGGTACGCGAGCGCCGTCCCGAGCACGCCGAACCCGTACTTCACGCTGCGGCGAAAGTTGATCGACGACGCTTCGGTGAAGTAGCGCGTGGGGCAGGTGAGCTCGCCGATGTCGAACCCGAACCAGAGCCCCTGGGCGAGCATCTGGTTGTCGAACACGAAGTCGTCGGAGTTCTCCTCGAGCGGCAGCGTCTCGAGGAGCCGGCGCGAGAAGGCTCGATAGCCGGTGTGGTACTCGGCGAGCTTGTAGCCGAGGAGGAGGTTCTCGATCGCCGTGAGGGTCCGGTTCGCGACGTACTTCCAGAGCGGCATCCCGCCCCGCAGCGCGCCGATCCCGAGGATGCGCGAGCCGAGCACGCAGTCGAAGTGCCCGCTGGCCACCATCGAGGCCATGGCCGGGATGAGGCGCGGGGAGTACTGGTAGTCGGGGTGGACCATCACCACGATGTCGGCGCCGCGGGTGAGCGCAGCCGCGTAGCAGGTCTTCTGGTTTCCGCCATAGCCGCGGTTCCGCGGGTGGACGATCGCCTCGAGCCCGAGCCCCCGGGCGACCTCGACGGTGTCGTCGCGGCTCGCGTCGTCGACGACCACGACGTCGTCCACGACCTCGCGATCGATCTCCGCGACCGTCTGGGCGAGGGTGCGACCCGCGTTGTAGGCCGGCATCACGACGCAGACCCGCTTGCCCGTGATCATGATCGTTGCTCTCCCACCGCGAGGGGCGCGCAGTATAGCAGGCGGCCGCCCCCGCCGCGGCCTGCCGCGCGCGCGTTGACCCGTGCGGTCCCGGCCGCTAGCGTGCGCGGACGATGCAGGCCTGCACCCACCCAACTGCGCGCGCGGTCACGCTGTTCCCGGCGCGCGACTACATCTCGGGGGATCGCTTCGAGGTGCTCCGTTGCGACGCGTGCGGGCTCGCGCGGACCGCTCCGCTGCCCGATGCGAGCCGCATGTCCGTGTACTACCCGCCCGCCTATTACGGGACGGCGTCGGCCAGGCGCTTCCCTGCGGCGGTCGAGCTGCTACAGCGGGCGCTGTACGGTGGACGCGCCCGCGCGGTCGAGCGGCTCGCGGGCGGCCCCGGGCGCGTGCTCGATGTCGGGTGCGGCCGCGGGTTCCTCCTCGACGCCTTTCGCCGGCGCGGTTGGGAGCCGCAGGGGACCGAGCTCGACGATCGGTCCGCCGCGCACGCGCGCGAGGTCCTCGGCTTGCCGGTGGCGACGGGTGCCGTAGACCGCTGGCCCTGGCCCGACCACCACTTCGACGCGGTCGTCATCTGGCACGTGCTCGAGCACATGGCCGAGCCGCAGCTCGCGCTCGAGCGCGCCCACCGGGTGCTCCGCCCCGGAGGCGTCCTGATGGTGGGCGTCCCGAACTTCGCGAGCGCCGAGGCGCGCGTCGCGGCGGCGGGGTGGTTCCACCTCGACGTCCCGCGACACGTCGTGCACCTCACGCCGGAGTGGCTCGCGGCCGCGCTCGACGCGACGGGATTCGACGTCCGGCGCCGGTCCTTCTTCGCGCCCGAGTACGATGCCTTCAGCTTCGTCCAGTCGGCGGAGAACCGGATCGGCCTCCGTCACAACCTGCTCTACGACGTCCTGCGCGGGCGCGCCGCCAAGCTCCTCGGGTCGGGCGCGGGCCCGGCGCGGGTGGCCGCCGCGCTCGCCCTCGCGCTGCCGCTCGGACTCGTCGCCGTGCCGATGACCGCGCTCCTCGGCCTCGCCGCGCGCGGCTCGTCGGTCACGCTCTACGCGGTCCGGCGCGCCTGACGCATCCCGAGGCCGCGGCTGGGCGCGTCATCGCGCGGAGAGCTGCCGCGCGATCCGCGCGACGAGCGCGTCCAGCTCCTGCGCCCTGGCCGCGTCGATCGTCCGGAGCCGCTCCACCGCCGCGGCCGCTTCTCCCGACCTGCCCAGCAAGGCGCGGGTGATCCCCAGCGCGAACCACGCCTGCGCATCGTCCGGCGCGAGCAGGACCGCACGCCGGAAGCACTCGGCTGCCTCCGCGTGCTGGTCGAGCGCCGCGTGCGCCGCGCCGAGGTTGAACCAGCCGTCGGCCTGGTCCGCTCGCGCCTCCACGGACCGGCGGAACGCCTCGAGCGCGAGCTGCAGCTCCCCGCGGCCGTGATGGACGGCCCCGAGGTTCTTCCAGGCGAGCCAGTTTCCCTCGGTGACGTGGGCGGCGTGGTGAAAGAGGGTGAAGCTGTCCTTCCAGTGGCCCGTCTGCGCGCGCGCCGCCGTCGCGAGCGCCAGCACGAGCGCCGCGCAGCCGACGGCGAGCGCCACCCGCGAGGTGCGCGCCGCCCGCCAGCTCGCCGGCACGAGCCAGACCAGCCCCACGAACACGCCGATGAGCGGGATGTAGGTGTACCGGTCGGCCATCCCCTGCGATCCCACCTGCACGAGGCCGATGACCGGCAGGAGCGTGACCGTGAACCAGAGCCAGCCGAAGAGCAGGTACGGACGCCGCCGCCATTGCCAGATCGCTGCGCCGGTCAGCCCGAGGAGGAGCAGCGCCGCCAGGGCGACGCGGCCCATGGGCAGGCCGGCCGGATCGACGGCCGGGTTCGGGTAGAAGACGGCGAGGCTCGACGGCCAGACCGTCTTCCGGAGGTACCAGGCGGCCGCGAGGATCGCGTTCCCGAGCCTCGCCGCATACGGTATCGCCTCGGGGGTCGCCGTCGCGCCGCCGCAATCCTGGGCGAGGATGGTGATGAGGCTCGCCGCCGCCGACAGGGCGAGGAGCGGAACCTTCTCGAGCACGAGCCGACGCAGCCGAGCCCCGAGCTCCGGCCCCGGTGCGAGCCTCCCGAGCGGCCAGAAGTCGAGGAGCAGGAGCACCACCGGCAAGGTGACCACCATCGGCTTCGAGAGCAGCCCGAGCGCGAACGAGGCTGCCGCCGCGACGTAACGCTCCGGCGACGGTCGCCGCACGTACCACTGCCAGGCCGCGACGGCGAGCAGCCACCAGAAGGTGGACAGCAGGTCCTTCCGCTCCGAGATCCAGGCGACCGACTCGACGTGGAGGGGATGGACCGCGAACAGCGCTGCGACGAGCCAGCTTCGCGTCCGGGCGCCGGTGAGCTGCTCGAGGACGACCCAGAGCAGCACCGCGTTCAAGAGATGCCAGAGCACGTTCGCGCGGTGCATCCAGCCGGCGTCCGTCCCGAAGAGCGAGACGTCCGCCATGAGCGAGAGCCACGTGAGCGGGTGCCAGTTTCCGAGGCTCAGGGACGTGAACGCCCACCGCGTGCCCTCCCAGGTGAGCCCGCGCTGCACGATCGGATTGCTGGCCACGTACCCGGGGTCGTCGAACTCCACGAACCCGAGGCTTCCGACCTGCGCGTAGGCGAGGAGCACCAGGGCGGTGAGCGCCAGGAATCCCAGCGCGCGCCGTGGGGAGGGTGACATCTCTACGGCGCGCAGGGATCCGATGCCAGGGACGGGATCTCCCCGCCGCGGATGGCGTCGCGCTCCGCCTCACAGCGCGCGGACGGCGCGCAGGTGCCGCACGCCTCCAGGAACCGCTGCTCGGCATCCTCGCGCAGCGTCGGATCGCAGCTCTTCCCCGCGCGGTCGCATGACTCCACTGCGTACACGAAGACGGCCCTCAGGCGGCGCGCACGCTTCGACGCCTCGCTCGCGCCGGGTGGTTCGGCCTCCTTCCCCTTCGCGCCACGCTTGGGGGACTTCTTCGGCGCGCTCTTCTCCGCGCTCTTGTCGGCGGGCGCGGCGGCCTTCGTCCCGGTGGACTTGCTACCCTGCTGCGCCCAGGCGCTCGACGGGACCACCGCGAGGCAGAGCGCCACCGCCAGCCAGATGCTCCGATTCATCGATTCTCACTCCCGAATCTCGTGTTGCGACGCGCTCGACGCCGCCGACTTTAGGGTAGGGGTTCGGGAGCGTCAAGACGTGGGCGCGTCACTCGGCGCGCCCGAGGTCCATGCGAGGCAGGATGGCGCACCCGGGCTTCTTCCTCTGACTCCGTCCTCTGCGCTACCCTCGCGCCGACGTGACGACCGCATCTGCAACGGAACAGGGGAGGATGACATCGAACCCGCTCCGCCGCTCCAGTCCACGGATCGCATGGTCCGCGCTTCTCGCGGTCGCGCTCCTCGCGTCGACGGCGTGCGGAAACGGCGGTAACAGCCCCGAACCGTCCGCCGAGCTCCCGCCGCCGCCGCCGCCGTTCCTGACCGACCCGGGCACTCCAACCTTGACCCCCGAGGCCGTCGTCACCATCGGGAGCGGCGGCGGAACGATCGGGTCCGCCGACGGGCGGCTCACGGTCGCCTTCCCCGAAGGTGCGCTCACGGCGGACGAGAACGTCTCGGTCCAGCAGATCACCAACGCTGCGCTCGGGGGCGTCGGCGGGGCCTTCCGGCTGAAGCCCGAGGGCGTGACGTTCCAGAAGCCGGTGACGATGGTGTTCCGTGTTCCCGACGCCCTCGTGGCGGGCGCCGCGTTCGAGGGGCTCGGGATCGCCTACCAGGACGCGACCGGCTTCTGGCACCCGGTGTCCGGAGTCCGGAAGGATGCGGCCGCGCGGACCCTCACCGTCGAGACCACGCACTTCAGCGACTGGGGGGTCGTGTGGCAGTCGGGCATCCCGGGCCTCTACGGGGATTTCGAGCTCGCGCAGACGTTCGGCGCGGTGGAGTTCATCGCCTCCGGCACGGCGACGCTCTTCTACCAGGGCAGCAACGCGGACACGACCCTCTACATCCTGACCGGCTGGGTGAGCGCGCAGCCCACGCCGGCGGCGTGCACGCCGACCACGATCCCGCCCGTGGCGACGCTCGCCCCGAGCGTCGCCCTGATCGTGAACGCTCCCCTCCAGTTTCGCTGGTCGATCAACGCGTTCTGGGATCTCACCTGCACGGACAGGACGCCTCAGGATCAGTTCATGGCGGCGCTCTTCGACACCGTCGGGATGGCAGGCCTCGGTCTCGGGAACTGCACGCGCGGCTACCAGAGCACGCCGGTCATCGGCACGGACGGCATCGTCGGAGACTACCGGATCGACTGCGGGGCCAACGGCAGCGCGAGGGCCACGTGGAGCTTCGCGCCCTGCGTTCCCGGGTTCTCCTGCACCGATGCGGCCCTGAACCCGTGCCTGCTCCAGGCCATCTCCTGCACGGTGCCGGGCCAGGAGGGGATGCCCGTCTGCCAGGAGACCGGCACCCCTGTCGCCGACGGAACCGTCTGCGGAGCGGGGCTGCTCGAGCAGTGCATCGTGGGGGCGTGCACCTGCGTGCCGGGCGTGGCGTGCGCGAGCCAGGACGCCTGCCACACCGGCGCGGTGACCTGCGACCCGCAGAACGGGGCGACCTGCACGCAGTCGGCGCTGCCTGACGGAACCAGCTGCGGGCCCGCCCAGGTGTGCAGCACGGGCGTCTGCAAGACGCTGGCGTCCATCGCGGTGACGCCCGCGAGCCCCAGCGTGCTCGCCGGGGGCACGCAGCAGTTCACCGCCACGGGGACATACTCGGACGCGTCGACGCAAGACCTGACGGCGACGGTGACCTGGGCGTCCACGAACGCCGCGGCGGCGACGATCGCCGCGGGCGGCCTCGCCACCACCGTGGCAGCCGGCACCACCACCATCTCCGCGACGCTCAACGGTGTCACCGGGAACACGACGCTGACGGTGCTGCCGACGCTGTCGTCCATCACCGTGACGCCGGCCAACCCCAGCGTGGCGGCCGGGCTCACGCAGCAGTTCACCGCGACGGGCACCTACTCGGACGGATCGACGCAGAACCTGACGGCGACGGTGACCTGGGCGTCCACGAACGCCGCGGCGGCGACCATCGCCGCGGGCGGCCTCGCCACCACCGTGGCGGCCGGGACGACGACGATCTCCGCCACCTCCGGCGCCGTGAGCGGGAGCACGACGCTCACGGTGCTGCCGGCGGCGCTCACCTCGATCGCGGTGACGCCCGCGAACCCCAGCGTGGCAGCCGGGCTCACGCAGCAGTTCACTGCGACGGGCACCTACTCCGACAGCTCGACGCAGAACCTGACGGCGACGGTGACCTGGGCGTCCACGAACGCCGCGGCGGCGACCATCAACACCGCCGGCCTCGCCACCACCGTGGCGGTCGGCACGACGACGATCTCCGCCACCTCCGGCGCCGTGAGCGGGAGCACGACGCTCACGGTGCTGCCGGCGGCGCTCACCTCGATCGCGGTGACGCCCGCGAACCCCAGCGTGGCAGCCGGGCTCACGCAGCAGTTCACCGCGACGGGCACCTACTCCGACAGCTCGACGCAGAACCTGACGGCGACGGTGACCTGGGCGTCCACGAACGCCGCGGCGGCGACCATCAACACCGCCGGCCTCGCCACCACCGTGGCGGTCGGCACGACGACGATCTCCGCCACCTCCGGCGCCGTGAGCGGGAGCACGACGCTCACGGTGCTGCCGGCGGCGCTCACCTCGATCGCGGTGACGCCCGCGAACCCCAGCGTGGCAGCCGGGCTCACGCAGCAGTTCACTGCGACGGGCACCTACTCCGACAGCTCGACGCAGAACCTGACGGCGACGGTGACCTGGGCGTCCACGAACGCCGCGGCGGCGACCATCAACACCGCCGGCCTCGCCACCACCGTGGCGGTCGGCACGACGACGATCTCCGCCACCTCCGGCGCCGTGAGCGGGAGCACGACGCTGACGGTGCTGCCGGCGGCGCTCACCTCGATCGCGGTGACGCCCGCGAACCCGAGCGTGCCGGCCGGGCTCACGGAGCAGTTCACTGCGACGGGAACCTACTCCGACAGCTCGACGCAGAACCTGACGGCGACGGTGACCTGGGCGTCCACGAACGCCGCGGCGGCGACGATCGCCGCGAGCGGCCTCGCCACCACCGTGGCGGTCGGGACGACGACGATCTCCGCCACCTCCGGCGCCGTGAGCGGGAGCACGACGCTCACGGTGCTGCCGGCGGCGCTCACCTCGATCGCGGTGACGCCCGCGAACCCCAGCGTGGCAGCCGGGCTCACGCAGCAGTTCACCGCGACGGGAACCTACTCCGACAGCTCGACGCAGAACCTGACGGCGACGGTGACCTGGGCGTCCACGAACGCCGCGGCGGCGACGATCGCCGCGAGCGGCCTCGCCACCACCGTGGCGGTCGGGACGACGACGATCTCCGCCACCTCCGGCGCCGTGAGCGGGAGCACGACGCTCACGGTGCTGCCGGCGGCGCTGATCTCGATCGCGGTGACGCCCGCGAACCCCAGCGTGGCGGCCGGGCTCACGCAGCAGTTCACTGCGACGGGCACGTACTCCGACAGCTCGACGCAGAACCTGACGGCGACGGTGACCTGGGCGTCCACGAACGCCGCGGCGGCGACCATCAACACCGCCGGCCTCGCCACCACCCTGGCGGTCGGCACGACGACGATCTCCGCCACCTCCGGCGCGGTGAGCGGGAGCACGACGCTCACGGTGCTGCCGGCGGTGCTGACCTCGATCGGGGTGACGCCCGCGAACCCCAGCGTGGCAGCCGGGCTCACGCAGCAGTTCACCGCCACGGGAACCTACTCCGACGGCTCGACCCAGAACCTGACGGCGACGGTGACCTGGGCGTCCACCAACACCGCGGCGGCGACGATCGCCGCGAGCGGCCTCGCCACTACCCTGGCGGCTGGCACGACGACGATCTCCGCCACCTCCGGCGCGGTGAGCGGGAGCACGACGCTCACGGTGCTGCCGGCGGCGCTGACCTCGATCGCGGTGACGCCCGCGAACCCCAGCGTGGCGGCCGGGTTCACGCAGCAGTTCACCGCGACGGGAACCTACTCCGACAGCTCGACGCAGAACCTGACGGCGACGGTGACCTGGGCGTCCACGAACGCCGCGGCGGCGACGATCGCCGCGGGCGGCCTCGCCACCACCCTGGCGGCCGGCACGACGACCATCTCCGCCACCTCCGGCGCGGTGAGCGGGAGCACGACGCTCACGGTGCTGCCGGCGGCGCTGACCTCGATCGCGGTGACGCCCGCGAACCCCAGCGTGGCAGCCGGGCTCACGCAGCAGTTCACTGCGACGGGCACGTACTCCGACAGCTCGACGCAGAACCTGACGGCGACGGTGACCTGGGCGTCCACGAACGCCGCGGCGGCGACGATCGCCGCGGGCGGCCTCGCCACCACCGTGGCGGCCGGCACGACGACGATCTCCGCCACCTCCGGCGCGGTGAGCGGGAGCACGACGCTCACGGTGCTGCCGGCGGCGCTCACCTCGATCGCGGTGACGCCCGCGAACCCCAGCGTGGCGGCCGGGTTCACGCAGCAGTTCACTGCGA
This sequence comes from uncultured delta proteobacterium, assembly GCA_963721145.1. Lineage (GTDB taxonomy): Bacteria > Myxococcota > Myxococcia > Myxococcales > Anaeromyxobacteraceae > Anaeromyxobacter. The sequence goes on from CAVRIC010000004.1 coordinate 264,881, forward strand.
CGGGCACGTACTCCGACAGCTCGACGCAGAACCTGACGGCGACGGTGACCTGGGCGTCCACCAACACCGCGGCGGCGACGATCGCCGCGGGCGGCCTCGCCACCACCCTGGCGGCCGGCACGACGACCATCTCCGCCACCTCCGGCGCGGTGAGCGGGAGCACGACGCTCACCGTCCTGCCGGCGGTGTTGACCTCGATCGCGGTGACGCCCGCGAACCCCAGCGTGGCGGCCGGGTTCACGCAGCAGTTCACCGCCACGGGAACCTACTCCGACGGCTCGACCCAGAACCTGACGGCGACGGTGACCTGGGCGTCCACGAACGCCGCGGCGGCGACGATCGCCGCGGGCGGCCTCGCCACCACCGTGGCGACCGGCACGACGACCATCTCCGCCACCTCCGGCGGCGTGAGCGGGAGCACGACGCTCACGGTCCTGCCCGCGGTGCTGATGTCTATCGCGGTGACGCCCGTGAATCCCAGCGTGGCGGCCGGGTTCACGCAGCAGTTCACCGCGACGGGCACGTACTCCGACGGCTCGACGCAGAACCTGACGGCGCAGGTGACCTGGGCGTCGACGAACGCCGCGGCGGCGACGATCGCCGCGGGCGGCCTCGCCACCACCGTGGCGACCGGCACGACGACCATCTCCGCCACCTCCGGCGCGGTGAGCGGGAGCACGACGCTCACGGTGCTGCCGGCGGCGCTGATCTCGATCGCGGTGACGCCCGCGGACCCGATCCTCACGGCTGGCGATACGCAGCAGTTCACGGCGACGGGCACCTACTCCGACGGCTCGACCCAGGACCTGACGACGCAGGTGGCCTGGGCATCCACGGACACCGCGACGGCGACGATCGCCGCGGGCGGCCTCGCCACCACCGTGGCGGTCGGCACGACGACCATCTCCGCCACCTCCGGCGGCGTGAGCGGGAGCACGACGCTCACCGTCCTGCCGGCGGTGCTGACCTCCATCGCGGTGACACCCGCGAACCCCAGCGTGGCAGCCGGGCTCACGCAGCAGTTCACGGCGACGGGCACCTACTCCGACGGCTCGACGCAGAACCTGACGGCGACGGTGACCTGGGCGTCCACGAACGCCGCGGCGGCGACGATCGCCGCGGGCGGCCTCGCCACCACCGTGGCGACCGGCACGACGACCATCTCCGCCACCTCCGGCGCGGTGAGCGGGAGCACGACGCTCACGGTGCTGCCGGCGGCGCTGATCTCGATCGCGGTGACGCCCGCGGACCCGATCCTCACGGCTGGCGATACGCAGCAGTTCACGGCGACGGGCACCTACTCCGACGGCTCGACCCAGGACCTGACGACGCAGGTGGCCTGGGCATCCACGGACACCGCGACGGCGACGATCGCCGCGGGCGGCCTCGCCACCACCGTGGCGGTCGGCACGACGACCATCTCCGCCACCTCCGGCGGCGTGAGCGGGAGCACGACGCTCACCGTCCTGCCGGCGGTGCTGACCTCCATCGCGGTGACACCCGCGAACCCCAGCGTGGCAGCCGGGCTCACGCAGCAGTTCACGGCGACGGGCACCTACTCCGACGGCTCGACGCAGAACCTGACGGCGACGGTGACCTGGGCGTCCACGAACACCGCGGCGGCGACGATCGCGGCGGGCGGCCTCGCCACCACCGTGGCGGTCGGCACGACGACGATCTCCGCCACCTCCGGCGCCGTGAGCGGGAGCACGACGCTCACGGTGCTGCCGGCGGTGCTGATCTCGATCGAGGTGGCGCCCGCGAACCCCAGCCTGGCAGCCGGGTTGCCGCAGCAGTTCACGGCGACGGGCACGTTCTCCGACGGCTCGACCCAGGACCTGACGACGCAGGTGGCCTGGGCATCCACGGACACCGCGACGGCGACGATCGACGCGGGCGGCCTCGCCACCACCGTGGCGACCGGCACGACGACCATCTCCGCCACCTCCGGCGGCGTGAGCGGGAGCACGGTGTTGACGGTGCTGTGACGGAGTATCCGCCGGCATCGCTTCCCGAGCTGATGTCGATGCCGAGAGAGGCCGCTGCGGGCGCCCAGGCGCTTCACCGACCATGCGATGAGCGCAGGAGGACGCGAGCGCCCGTCCGGCAACAGGGCGTCACTGTGCTAGAAACGGTGCGGTGCGCCCCGAGGTCTCCATCGTCCTTCCGTGCCTCGACGAGGCGGAGACGCTCGAGGCCTGCATCCGGGAGGCGCAGTCGTTCCTCGCGAGGAACGGCGTCGATGGAGAGGTCATCGTCGGAGACAACGGCTCGACGGACGGCTCGCGGGCGATCGCCGTGGCCGCGGGGGCGCGCCTGGTCGACGTCCCCTTGCGTGGATACGGGGCCGCCCTCTATCACGCGACCCTCGCCGCGAGAGGGCGCTACGTGATCATGGGCGATTCGGATCTCAGCTACGACTTCTCCGAGCTGATGCCCTTCCTCGAGAAGCTCCGCGCCGGGTTCGACCTCGTGATCGGGAACCGGTTTCGCGGAGGCATCCAGCCAGGCGCGATGCCGTGGAAGAACCGCTACATCGGCAACCCCATCCTGAGCGGCGTCGGGCGCCTGCTCTTCCGGTGCCCCGCGCGTGACTTCCACTGCGGGATCCGCGGCTACTCCGCGGACGCATTTCGGCGAATGGACCTGCGGACCACCGGGATGGAGTTCGCCTCGGAGATGGTCATCAAGGCCACACTGACGAAGCTCCGCATCGCGGAGGTCGCCACCACGCTGCGGCGAGATGGGCGCTCTCGCCCACCGCATCTCCGCCCCTGGCGCGATGGCTGGCGCCATCTGCGGTTCATGCTGCTCTACAGCCCGAACTGGTTGTTCCTCTACCCCGGCTCGGTCCTCGCGATGGTGGGGCTGATCGTGGGCGCGTGGCTCCTTCCCGGCCCTCGAGCGGTGGGCTCGCTCGAGCTCGACGTCCATACGCTGCTCTACGCGGCGCTCGCGGTGCTCATCGGCGTGCAGGCGATCGGGTTCGCGGTGTTCTCGAAGACCTTCGCCGCGGCGGAGGGGCTGCTCCCCGAGAGCGCCCGGCAGCGCACCTTTCACCGGTGGGCGACGCTGGAGTCAGGATCGGTGGTCGGCCTGGCGCTCGCGCTCATGGGGCTCGGCGGGTCCGTGCTCGCGGTCGCCCGCTGGCGGAGTCAATCGTTCGGTCCCCTGGACCCGGCGGTGACGCTTCGCGAGGTGATCCCTTCCGTCCTCGCCCTCGTGCTCGGGATCCAGGTGCTGCTCTCGAGCTTCTTTCTCTCCGTCCTGCGGCTCAAGGTGCGGCACCTCGATGCGCCGGCGCCCCCGCCACGGGACGACTCGAGATGACGCTCCTGGGCACGATGCACGCGGGCGTGTTCGCGCGGCGGGTGCGCGTTCTCGCGGCTCACCTGGGGGAGCTCGCTCCCCGTGACGCGCGCCTCCTCGATGTGGGGTGCGGCGACGGCACCATCGACTCCCTCCTCGCCGTCGAGCGGCCGGACCTCCGGCTCGAGGGGCTGGACGTCCTCGCCCGCACCCGTCCGAAGATCCCCGTGAAGCTGTTCGACGGGAAGACCCTGCCGCACCCGGATCGCAGCTTCGACGCCGTCATGTTCGTGGACGTGCTGCACCACACGAGCGATCCGATGATCCTCCTGCGCGAGGCAGCGCGGGTGGCGCGCAGCTTCATCCTCATCAAGGACCACGTGCTCGCCGGGCCGTTCGCGGCCGCGACCCTCCGGATGATGGATTGGGTCGGCAATGACCGGTACGGCGTCGCGTTGCCGTACAACTACTGGTCCCGCCAGGAGTGGATGGAGGCGTTCGACGCGCTGTCGCTCCGCACGACCGAGTGGCGCACGCGGCTGACGCTCTACCCCGCGATCGCCGACCGGATCTTCGGGCGCTCGCTCCACTTCATCGCGAAGCTCGAGTTGCCGCCTCGAGCGCCTGCTCGATGACCTCGCCCGCCCGGACGCTCCGATCGGAGATCGCGAGGCTCGCGCGGCGGGCGCCTGACTCGAGCGTGAGCGGGGCGACGCGCGTGGCGCCGTTCAGGCCCGTCGCATAAGGAACTTGCAGGACCGCTCTCCCCGCAGCGTCGGCCGTCGAAGCCGTCCACCAGGCGAATCGGCGCCCCTGATTCGTGAGGACATCCGCTGCGGCACGCACGCGTGCGGCGGGCTCGGCGCCGGTGACCACGATCCGCACCCCTTCGACCACCTCGAAGAGCTTGCGCGGCAATTGTTCCCTGCCGGGGGTCTCGTAGACGAGTCGGTAGTTCGCCAGCGCCTCCACGTTCGTTCCGCCGACCTGATCCGGCGCGCCGTCGTAGTCGTAGAGCCACGATCCCATGGCCCCGGAGAAGCCGGCGGCTGCCTCGAGCTGCCGCCCCGACACCCGGTCGCGTCTCGTGTGCACGAGGACGGGAGATCCCGCAGGCGCGAAGGCGAACGCGTCCGCGACGGCCTGGAGCGGATCGCCGAGCAAGACGTGGCCGACCCCCCTGCGCTTCAGCACCTCCAGGGCCGCTTGCGGCGACGGCGCGTAGAGGAAGGCAGCGACCTCCTTCAACCCCCCGTCACCGACGTCGGTCCCGAACGTGGAGGCAACGACGGGCAGACCCGCGTAGTACTCGATCGCGTGTCCCATCTCCCAGGGGGCAAGGACGGCGGGAGCTTCGGCCGGCGCTCGTTTCTCCACCCACCGCAGCAGCTGGACCGTGTCCTCGTCCAGCGCCCGGAAGTCGGTCAGGGCGAGCGGGACGACGGGGTACGCGAGCGCGCACGTGCCGATGGCCGCCAGGAACCATCCCAGCGCCGGGGAGAGCCGCGGAGGGTGGCGGACGAGGCTCGTGATCGCGAGCGCACCCGCGATCGCCGCGAACGGCGCGAAGTACAGCTGGAACCTCACGGAGTGGAGAGTCAGGAGCAGGAACACTCCCGCCCCGAGCGCCGAGATGGTGAGTCCGGGTCGTCCTGCGACGTTCGCGCGCCACTCGCGTCGGAAGGCCGGTATGCAGAGGATCGGAGCGAGCAGGATCGGGCCGACGTACGAGGCAAGCTGCGTGAGGTCTCCGCTCAAGGAGTTCCTGCCCCCGAACAGCAGGGGTTGAACCTCGGCCACGGTCGCCCACAGGGGATCTCCCGACGTGAGCGTGCGGATCCCGTGTGCCACCGGCGCGGGGAACGCGAGCGCCACCGTGACCAGGGCCCCGGCCCCCGCGAGCGATCCCTCGAGGAGGCGACGCGCGATCGACGGCTGGGGCGAGAGCCGATCCATCAGGAGGAGCGCGGCCGCATACGCGGCCACCGCAAGGAGAAGGCCCGCATGGAATGCGCTGATCCCGGCGAGCGAGCGTGGCCGAAGCACGTCCGGCGACGTGGAGAGCGCGAGGGAGATCGCGAGCGCTCCCGCCGCCAGCGCCGCACCGACGGCGAGGGCCTTCTCCGCTGCGCGCGCCAGCTCCGCTCCGCCAGGACGGGCGACGTGGATGAGGAGCACGGCCAGCGCGAAGAACCCGGCGTACATCGCGGCGCCCTGCCATATCCAGGGCCCACATGCGAGCATCACCCCGAACCCGACCGTCCAGGGCCAGGCCGCGGATCGTCGCGCCGCCCCGTCGAAGAGGAGGAGCAGGCACGCGAACACCGCCACCTCCATGACGTGATGGTCGGGCCGTCCGAGCAACCCCCACACCGCGGAGATGGGGAGGAGCGCAGCGAGAAGCATCGCCATGATGCCCGTCGCGCCACCGAACCAGCGCGCACCGAGCGCCCCGATCGTCCCGATGCCGAGCAACGACAGGAAGACCGGGAGCCAGGCGGCGACCCGCTCCAGGTCCTCGCGCGTCGCGTCGACTCCGCTCGTGACGCGGGTCGCTGCGGCCAGGACCGCATCGAACCCCGGGGGCCAGAGGATCCGAGCACCTCGGGGGTAGTCGATCGCGGGATCCGTCCACGGCGCGCCCGGTGCCTGATGCAGGATCCGTTCGGCGCGCAGCACGTGGTACAGCGTGTCGCTGTCGACGGAGAATCGGACGCCGCTCGGGGTGAATACCTCCGGCCAGACGACGAGACGCACGGCGCAGGCCAGGAGCAGCACCCCGAGCACGGCCGCGCTCCGGGCAACGCGAGAACCTCGCCCCTGGGCCGTACTCCCTCCACTGCGAGACGTCGTCATGGGCGTTGCGTTGCGACACGAACGAGCACGTGAGATTCCTCGCCGGGGCGAATCGACCGCGCTCGCGGCGCACGAACACGCGACTGCGCACGACCGCGATGGCCGGATCGCGTCAGCGTACACGATCCAGGGCCCCGGGCCACACCGCTGCGGTGACGCCGTGGTTCTACGTCGGGAGAGGAGACGAGGACAGTCGACGCGCCGGACGAAGCGTCACGAGGAGCGGGGGCGCGGCGGACGCTCCCCGTCCCCCGGCGGCGGGCGCTCCAGCGCCACGCCGGTCCCTCGCCTTGACTCGACGGACCGGCCACGCTTCATTGTGCCGGTGCGCAGACGTTCCATCCTGCTCGCGGGCGGCGCCTTCGCGGTGCTGACCGTCGCGCTCCTCGCGAAGATCGTGGACTGGGACCTGTTCTGGCACCTCGTGGTCGGCCGCGAGACCGTGCAGGCGGGCCGCGTTCCGGAGGCGGACTTCTACGTCTATCCCGCGCTGGGGACCGCGAGCGGGTTTCACGAGTGGGGCTTCGGCGTCCTCGCATACGTCGTGCAGCGCTGGGCGGGATGGTGGGGGCTCTCGCTCGCGAACGCCGCCCTCTCCGCGGCGGCGCTCATGCTGACGGCGGCCGCGGCCGTGCGGCGCGGCGCCTCGTGGACGGCGGCGGTCGCGGTGCTCGGACCGCTCGCGCTCGCGAGCGCGTACCGCCTCTGCTACCGGCCCGAGATCATGCTGTACCTCGCCTTCGGCGCGACGCTCTGGGTCCTCGAGCGGCGGGCGCTGCTCGCGGTGCCGGCGCTGGCGTTCGCGCTGACCCTGTTCCACCCGTCGGCCGTGATCCTGCTGCTCGTCGTCGGCACCCGCTCCGTGGACGCGCTCCTCACGGATCGGAAGGAGTGGCTGAAGCTCCTCGCCGTGGTCGCCGCCTCCACGCTCGCCATCGTCGTGGCGCCCGGCGGCTGGCACGCCCTCGTCCTCGCGCTCACCGCGTCGAAGAACGACATGAACGCGCTCATCGGCGAGTACGTCCCGGTGCTCTCGTCGGAGGTCCGCTGGCACTTCGTCGCGATCGCGGCGGCCGCGATCATGAGCCTCCTCGCGTTCCGGCGGCGGGTGTCCGACGTGCTGCTCGTCGCCGGCTTCGGCTTCCTGGCGATCCTGTACGTCCGGAACCTGACGCTGTTCGCGCTCGCGGCGTTCGGCCCGATCTGCCTGGCGGTCGATCGGGCGCTGCAGCGGTTCCCGCGCCTGCGCTTCGCCGCGCCCGCCGCGCTCGCCGGGGCCGCCACCGTCCTCGTGCTCGCGCCGACGTGGGGCGCCGCGGAGGCGGCCGGGCGCTACCCGCGCGAGACCGCCGACTTCATCCTGCGTCACCGTCCCCCCGGGCGATTGTTCAACCAGCTCCACACGGGCGGGTACCTGGCCTGGCGGCTGCTGCCCGATTACCAGGTCGCCATCGACGGCAGGAACTACCACGGCGTGAACGTTCCGCTTCGCTACGTCGACTCGGTCTCGGAGCTCCAGGAGGGCTGGCAGGCGCAGCTCGACCGCTTCGGCGTCACCCTCATCGCGACCCCCGGCGTGAGGCCGGGCTCGGGCCGACTCATCCCGCTCGTGGCGGAGCTGGAGCGCGACGGGCGCTGGCTCCTGGCAGTGGTCGAGCCCGCGGGCATGCTCTTCGTGAGGAGGGACGTGTTCCCCTCGGGAGCGTCCCCGATCCCCAAGGCTGCGATCTGGCGGCAGGTGCTCGCGGAGACGGAGGGGCTCGAGAGCCGGCCCCGCGCGCGGTTCGCCCGCGGGATCGCGTCGTTCAGGATGCACGCCTTCCCGCTCGCGGCGACCGAGCTCGCGGCCTACCGCGCCGCGTTTCCGGACGATCGGGAGGCGGCGCAGCTCGCCGATCTCCTCCAGGCGAGCGTCCGGGGCGACCCGAGCGCGACCGCGGTGCTGGAAGACCTCTTCCAGCGCGGCCGCGCGGAGTGAGCGGCGATGCGGCCTCCCGACGTCCTCCTGAACGACTTCACGCGCCTCTGGACCGACGCCGGGGAGGACGTCCTCGCCGCCGTGAGGCGCGTCGGCGCGAGCGGCTGGTACGTGCTCGGCCCGGAAGTCGAGCGGTTCGAGGGCGCGCTCGCGGGCGTGATGGGACGGCGGCACGTGGTCGGCTGCGGGAGCGGCCTCGACGCCGTCGAGATCGCGCTCCGCGCCGCGGGCGTGGCGGTGGGGACGAAGGTCCTCACCACCCCGCTCAGCGCGTTCGCGACCACGCTCGCGATCGTCCGCGCGGGCGCCGTCCCGGCGTTCGTGGACGTCGACGAGCACGGGATGCTCGACCTCGGCCGGTGCCGCGCGGTGCTCGCCGCCGATCCGCGCGTCCGCGCGCTCGTCCCGGTGCACCTGTTCGGCCAGGCCGCGGACGTGGAGGCGCTCGCGGAGCTGCGCGAGCGCTTCGGGATCGTCGTGGTGGAGGACTGCGCCCAGTCCCTCGGCGCGCGCTCGGGCGAGCGCGGCGCCGGCACCGCCGGGCAGCTCGCCGCGACGAGCTTCTATCCCACCAAGAACCTGGGCGCGCTGGGGGACGGCGGCGCGGTCGCGACCGACGACGAGGCGCTCGCGGACCGCTGCCGATCGCTCCGCGACTACGGCCAGCGCGGCAGGTACGAGCACGAGGACCTCGGACTGAACAGCCGGCTCGACGAGCTTCACGCGGCGGTCCTCGCGCGGGCGTTCCTCCCCCGCCTCGCGGGCTGGACCGAGCGACGTCGCGAGATCGCCCGCGCCTACACGGCCCGCATCGCGCACCCGCTCGTCCGGCCGCTCGCGGGGCCCCCGGCGTCGCGCGGAGTGTGGCATCTCTTTCCGGTGCGAGTTCCTGCGGGGGCCCGGGAGGCGTTCATGAGCCACCTTCACGCGCGCGGCGTCCGCTCGGCCGTGCACTACCCGAGGCTCATCCCCCGCCAGCGCGCCCTGGAGGGCTGCGCGTTCGAGGTGCACGGCGACCTCGCGCGGGCGGAGGCGCTCGCCGCGACCGAGGTCTCCCTTCCCATTCACCCCTACCTCGAGGGCGGCGAGATCGACCGGGTGGTCGAGGCCGTCAACGGCTGGTCCGGCGCATGATCTCGCTCGTCATCCCGGTGTACCGGAACGCCGAGAGCATCGGCGCGCTGCTCGAGGCGCTGGCGCAGACGCACCGGGACCTGGGCGGCGCGCTCGAGGTGGTGTTCGTCGTGGACGGCAGCCCCGACGACTCGTATCTCAGGCTGGCGACGGAGCTGCCGCGCGCGCCGTTCCTGTCCCGCCTCCTCCTGCTCTCGCGCAACTTCGGAGCGTTCTCCGCCATCCGGGCCGGGCTCGCGGCCGGCACGGGCGACCACTTCGCCGTGATGGCGGCGGACATGCAGGAGCCGCCCGAGCTCATCCTCGAGTTCGCGCGGCGGCTCGAGGGCGGCGGCTGCGACGTCGTCGTCGGCCAGCGGACGGGCCGCTCCGATCCACTCCCGGCGCGGATGTCCGCCGCGCTGTTCTGGGGCTTCTACCGCCGGTTCATCCAGCCGGAGGTCCCGCCCGGCGGCGTGGACGTGTTCGGGTGCACCCGCGCCGTCCGCGACCAGATCGTCCGCATGACGGAGCTCAACACCTCCCTCGTCGGCCTGCTCTTCTGGGTCGGCTTCCGCCGCGAGAGCGTCCCGTACGTGCGGCGGGAGCGCCATGCGGGCCGCTCGGGCTGGACGTTCCAGAAGAAGCTCGCGTACCTCATGGACAGCGTGTTCAGCTTCTCCGACCTGCCCATCCGGTTCCTGCTCCGGACGGGCGCGCTCGGGCTCGCGCTGAGCGTCGTGTTCGCGGTCGCCGTCCTCGCCGCGAAGCTGCACGGGGACATCCCGGTGCCCGGCTACGCGGCCACGGTGCTCGCCATCACCTTCTTCGGCGCGCTCAACTGCTTCGGCCTCGGTATCATCGGCGGCTACGTGTGGCGGACGTTCGACAACACGAAGGGGCGGCCGAGCTACATCGTCGCGTCGAGCGGGAGCTTCGGCCCGGCCGCCGGCGCGCACGACGACCCGCGGCGGTTCCATGGCTGACTTCTTCCGGCACCCCCAGGCGCTCGTCGAGAGCGAGAAGATCGGGCGCGGCACGCGCGTCTGGGCGTTCGCGCACATCCTCCCCGGCGCCGTCGTCGGGGAGGGCTGCAACATCTGCGATCACACCTTCATCGAGAACGACGTCGTCGTCGGCGATCGCGTCACCGTCAAGTGCGGCGTGCAGCTCTGGGACGGCGTCCGCCTCGAGGACGACGTGTTCATCGGCCCGAACGCCACCTTCACGAACGACCCGTTCCCGCGGAGCCGCCAGCACCTGCCGGCGTTCCCGCTCACCGTCGTCCGCCGGGGCGCCTCCATCGGCGCGAACGCCACCATCCTGCCGGGGGTCACCATCGGCCAAGGCGCCATGGTCGGCGCCGGCGCGGTGGTGACGCGCTCGGTGCCGGCGAACGCGGTCGTCGTGGGGAATCCCGCGCGCATCGTCCGGTACGCGGAGTCGGTCGTTCCGGACCAGGGCGCCGCCCCCGTCGCCGAGGCCCCCGCGCCCGGTGTCATTCCGCTCGGCGTGCGCGGCGTGACGTTGGAGCGGAGGCCCGTGATCCACGACCTGCGCGGCAACCTCACCGCGCGCGAGGTCGGCCAGGGGCTGCCCTTCCAGCCGCGACGGTACTTCATCGTGCACGACGTCCCGACGAAGGAGGTCCGCGGCGAGCACGCGCACCGTCAGCTCCACCAGGTGCTCGTCTGCATCAGCGGGTCGGTCGCGGTCGTCGTGGACGACGGCGTCAAGCGCCAGGAGACGGTGCTCGACTCGCCCGAGCTCGCGCTGCACGTCCCTCCGATGGTGTGGTGCGTCCAGTACAAGTACACGGAGGACGCCGCGCTGCTCGTGCTCGCCTCCGACGTGTACGATCCGGCCGACTACATCCGCGACTACGAGCAGTTCCTGCGGGAGCGCCGCGCCTACGACGAGGCGCAGCGGCGCTGAGGGCACGCATCGCGATCCGCGAGCGAGGTGTCGGGGGGCGAGACGGGCCAGACGGCCGCTCCTCGCCCTCGAGAACGCGCCCGCGGTAGGATGCCGGCCCCATGCTTCCGCGGCGGCTCGAGCACACGCTCCCTCTCCTCGCGCTGATCGCGCTGGCGCTCGTCGCGTATGCGAACTCGTTCCACGCGGCGTTCGTGTTCGACGACCTGGACGGCATCACGTCGAACCCGCTCGTCTGGGACCTCTCGAACTACGTCCCATTCGGTCGCGGATACCGCGCGGATCCGAACCGGTATCTCGGGAACCTGTCGTTCGCGCTCAACCATCGCCTGGGCGGGCTGGAGCCGTTCGGCTTCCACGTCGTGAACCTCTGCATCCACGTGGCCAATGCCGGCCTCGTGGCCCTGCTGGTTCGCGTCTCGTTCCGGACGCCGGTGCTCGCCCCGTCGCGCCTCGCCTCGTTCGCGGGCCCGATCGCGTGGCTCGCGGCGGCGCTGTTCGTCGCCCATCCCATCCAGACCCAGGCGGTGACGTACATCGTCCAGCGCTTCGCGTCGCTGGCGACGACGTTCTACCTGTCCGCCGTGGTGGGCTACCTCGCCTGGCGCTGCCGCCGGGAGGCCGGCGCAGCAAGGGGACTGCGCGGGCTCCTCGCGTACGCGCTCGTCCTGCTCGCGGCCGTCGCCGCGATGCGGACGAAGCAGATTGCCTTCACGCTGCCGTTCGCCATCCTCGTGGCCGAGCGTCTGCTGTTCGGCCCGCTCGAGCGGCGGCGCGCGATCGCGCTCGTCCCGCTCTTTGCCACCGCGGCGCTGATCCCGCTCGGACTTCTCGATCTCGAGAAGCCGCTCTCGGCGGTGCTCTCGGACGCGGACGGCGCGACGCGGATACAGACCTCGACCTCGCGCCTCGAATATCTCGTGACCCAGGCGCCGGTCGTCGCGACCTACCTGCGGCTCCTCGTCTTCCCCGTGGGACAGAACGCGGACTGGGATTTCCCCACGTATCGCTCCGTCCTCGACCCGGCCGTCGCCGGATCGCTGATCCTGCTCTCCGCGATCGCGGCGATCGCGGTCATCCTCATCCTGCGGTCCCGCCGGCGCGGGGGGGCGGCGACGCTGGACCCGGCCGCGCGCCTGATCGCGCTCGGCATCGTCTGGTTCTTCCTCACGCTCGCGGTCGAGTCGAGCGTGATCCCGATCGTGGACGTGATGTTCGAGCACCGCGTGTACCTGCCGTCCGCGGGCTTCTTCATCGCCGTCGCGACCGCCATGGTGTGGGCAGGGCAGGGGCTCCTGCGCGGGCGGACGCGGGGGATCGCGGCCGCGGCCGCCGGCATCCTGGTGCTCGTGCTCGCCGGGGCCAGCGCCGCGCGCAATGAAGTCTGGCATGACGACGTGGCGCTCTGGTCCGACGTCGTGGCGAAGTCGCCGCGGAGCGCGCGGGCGCGCCTGAACCTCGGCAAGGCCCTCGTCGAGCAGGGGCAGGTGGCCGCGGCGATCCCCCACTACCTCCAGGGGCTCGAGATCGCCCCTGCGAATCCGCGCATCCGGAACAACCTGGGCGTCGCCCTCTACAAGGTCGGCCGGGTGGACGACGCGATCGTCCAGCTCGAGGCGGCGGTGGCGCTCCAGCCCGGATACGCCGAGGCGCACAACAACCTCGGGATCGCGTTCGGGAAGAAGGGTTGGTACGAGCAGGCTGCCCGCGAGATCGCGGCCGGAGCGAGGTTCAGGGACGCGCGGCGCTGAGCTGCCCCACACCACGAGCAGCTCCTGCGGGAGCGTCCCGCCTGCGGACGAAGCTCACGGCAGGTCGCCGGTCAGGGCGCAGCAGCGCCGGCGTCGCCGAGGTCGTACACGTTCCAGTCGTCGGAGACGAGGACGGTCCGGACCCCCGGCTCCGCGGCGAGGCGCGCGTTGAACGCGTCGAACTGGGAGTCGTACAGGCAAATCACGTAGCGTGCTCCGAAGCGCTCCCGGACGAGCCGCGCCACGTCGGGCGGCGGCTGCCGCGTCATCACGTACCAGAGGGCGTAGAGCTCGGGGTCCTTCGCCTGGAACAGCGTCGGATCGAGCGCGACCAGGAACCGGCGGTCCGGGAGGGCGTGCATCAGGTATCCCGTGAGCCCCCACTCGCAGGTGAAGACCTGGGCTCCCGGCGGGATCGCCTGCCGCATCACACCGGCGATGTAGGAAGGGACGCGGTTGGGCCACTGGCGGAGACGCGCGAGCATCCCTGCTTCCTCGACGCCCTGGTACAGGAGGGCCACCGCAGTCAGGGCAAAGGGGGCGAACCTGATCAGCGGCCGACGGAGCGTACCGAGCGCCAGCGCGAGCGCAAGCACGGAGAAGGGGACGAAGTATTCGGTGAAGCGCGCCGTGCGGACGGTGGCGATGCCGAACAGGAGCGCCGCGAGCGCGAAGGCGACCGGCGTGGATGAGGAGCGCCGCGCTCGCCACGCCAGGACCAGGGCGGTCGCCGCCATCGCCGCGGCGAGGAGGAGAAGCGCGGTCCACGCGGCGAGGGAGAACGCGTCGAACTCCGTCCCCAGCTGAAGCCCCTGCCGGCCACCCCACGCGCTCGCGACGAGGATGCGAGCGATCACGAGCCACGCGAACTGGACGAGGTTCGGGCCGTTCGGGTGGACCGCCAGGCCAACCGCGAGCGCCGCCGCCGCGACCGCGGTGGGCTTCCACTCGGGGCGCTCGCCGCTCGCGACGCGCGCGATCTCGGCGATCGCGGCGAGGGCGAGCGGCATCGCCCACGCCACGTACGCCCAGGGGTAGACGAGCGCAGCGGCGGCGACCACGAGCAGCCGCCGCCGCGACGCGGCCCACAGCACGAGGATGGACAGAGAGATCGAGAGGAGGTGGGGCCGGACCAGGACGAAGCGGTAGAGGAAGGCGGACGAGGCGGCGAGCGGGAGCAAGGCCCAGAGCGCAGCGAAGCGGACCTCCTCCGCCCGGAGCACGAGATGGATGCTCACGAGCAGCGCGGCCCCGAGGATGGTCCCGACGATCTTCGACGCGGTCACCCAGCCGAACCCGGTGAGCGGCACGAAGAGGAGGTGGAAGAGCAGCTCCTTGTCGGCGTAGTGATCCGCGAGCCAGCTCATCGGGGTCCACGGGAACGAGCGCAGGAACCCGTGCTTCCTGATGAGCTCGCCGACGACCGCGTGGTAGGCGGTGTCGGCGTCGTTCGGGATCCGCGCGAAGCCGAATTGGAGCGCGCCGACCACCCCGAGCGCCACGAGCGCGAATCCGGCGACGGGCCACCAGCGCCGGATGGCCCTCGGGAGGGCGGTCGCGCGCTCCGAGGACGCTCCTGGAACTGGCAAGCTCTGGTCCGAGCCCTGCGGTAGCCGCGGGGGGACGGCGGTCCTCACCCCTCGCCGTGGCACTTGTTGCACAGCAGCTTCTGGTAGGCGGCGTAGTTGCTCGCGTCGCGATCGTACATGGCCGCCTGCGTCTCGGCCCGCGTCCGGCCCTGCGCGAACTCGTCGAGGCGGGCGCGGCCGGGCGCGTCCGTTCCCGGCCACGACCCCTCGACCACGATGTAGCCCGAGGGCGGAGTGTTCCAGCGCAGCGCGTGGTCCCACCCCGTCGCATGGGCGCGGTGACAGGAGAGGCACATCACCGTCTCACGGCCCGTGGTGGGGCCGCCCCGGACGGTGCCGTCGCTCACCGCGTGCGGGGCGAGGGTCGGTCGGTCGGTGTTGCCCTCCTCGTACGGCACGAGCGACCAGTACGACGTGGCGTCGGTGTTGGTGAAGACGCCCGAGCGCACGTAGCTGTTGTAGATGCCGAGCGCGGTGCCCGCGTTGAGGCGCGCGTCGTTTCCTGCGGGGTGCATGAAGGTGGTCGTGGTGTTCGAGGCCGTAGGCGTATGGAGGAGCCCATGACAGTTCCGGCACCACTCGGACATCCCGGACCCGTAGGCGACGCGGACCTCCGTCGTCCGCTCGCTCCTGTTGTAGGTCTGCGGCGAGAGCGCGACCGGAGGGACGGCAGAGAAGGGCACCACGGCCCCGGCCGACTTGGGCGCGTAGCCCACGCCGCCGAGGAGGCGGTAGACGCCGACCGAGGTGCGCTGGGAGGGGACCGCGAGCTGCGCGCCACCATTCGATCCCGAGGAGGCGATCGGTGTCCCGTCGGTGCGAACCGCGCCGGTCGCATCGAGCCGGTACTTGCCGTGAGGGTCGTGGCAGCTGATGCACGAAAGCCGGTCCGAAGGGTAGGAGCCGCCCGGCGCCGTCGGGCGGAGGTAGTCGGCCTCGAGCAGCGCGTCCGCCGCGGTGACGTTGTGGCCGTGGCTCGCCCCCGGGCTCGTCTCGAGCGTCCCTTTCGGACCGAGCCAGCTGTACGATCGCTTCAGCCAGGCAAAGTCGCCGCCCGGCGTGAAGTTTCCGGGCGGCTGCACCTGCGAGACCACGGCGCTGAGGACCTGGTAACCGCCGGGGGTCGAGCCGCCGTGGCAGGTGAGGCAGGTGGAGCTGGGGTCCGAGCCGAGGAGGAGCGACGCCGAGACCGGATCGCCCGTCGGTCTCGTGTGCATGGCGTGGCACCCCTCGCACGCGCCCACGCCGCCGTCGTGGAAGGAGCGGGCGAGCCCCGGCGCCAGCAGGAGAGCGAGCGCCGCCATGGCACGACACGAAATCATCATCGCCGCGCGAAGGTTACCACGGGGCGCCCCCGTCGCCGGTGCGGGGCTTCGTCGCGCGGTCCCGGGGGAGGCCTCCCGGCGGCCGCGTCCCCATCCTCCGGCACGCGACCCCAGTTGACGGGCGGGGCCGCCCGCGGCTATTGCCCGTCGAGACACTGACGTCGTCCTTTCCGGGACCTGCACCGCGACCATGATCCACCTCGTCCCCACCCTGCTCGTCATGGCCATCGCGGCCCGCGGGCCGGAGCGCGGCGTCGCGGTATTCGAGGCGTCGTACCTGCACAACCTGTCGACCAACTTCGGCCCGCTGCCGTTCTCCGCGGTCGGGCTGAGCTACGATCCGCTGTACAAGGAGCTCTACGTCACCGGCGACGGTCCGGTCCGGATCTTCAACGACAGCGGAATGGAGATCTATTCGTTCGGCGAATCGCAGGAGCTGGGGATCGTCCGGAGCATCGCGGCGCTCGAGAACGGCACCCTCCTCGCGTTCGCGTATCGCAACGGGAAGCTCGCGCTCGTCAGCTGCAGCTTCCGCGGCGAGTTCCTCGCGGAGATCGTCCCCCGGAAGGTGCCGGAATCCTTCGCTTCGCTCGTCCCGAGCGTGATGCGCTACCTGGACGGCAAGATCTACCTCGTGGATCAGACGGACATGCGCATCCTCGTGCTCGACGCCACGGGCGAGTACCTGACCTCGTATGACGTCGCCGAGCTGCTGCAGCAGACGGAAAAGCGCACACAGCTCGGGCTGCGCGGCTTCGCCGTCGATCGAGACGGCAACATGCTCTTCACGATCCAGCCCCTCTTCTCGGCGTACCTGATGACGCCCGCCGGTGAGGTGCGCGCGTTCGGAACGAGGGGGAGCGCGCCCGGCAAGTTCAACGTGGTGGGCGGCATCACGCGCGACGGCTCCGGAAATTTCTACGTCGTGGACATGCTCAAGTCCGCCATCCTCGTCTTCGATGCCGAGTATCGCTTCGTGAAGGAGTTCGGCTACCGGGGCCGGACCGCCGGGAGCCTCGCCGCTCCCGAGGAGATCGTCGCCAGCGACGAGAAGCTCTTCGTCTCGAACCGCGGCCGCAAGGGCGTGAGCGTCTTCCGCGTCGGCGCCAGGTGACCGCGCGCGCCGCGCGGCGTGCGCCGGCGGCGGATCACGGCATTCCGCAATAATTGCGTCGTAATTTCCCGGCCGGCCTGCGCGTGGGCGTGGGTGCGGAATATGGCCCAAGCCGCCCCCGGCTGCGGGAAATCCCCCACTGGTCCAGTGCGCGCTCCGCTGCGCGGAAACCGATATTCGCCTCGAACGCCGGATACTTGAGCGGTCTCGCAGGCTGGCGTCGGAGCGGTACGGGTCATGCACATGGCCCCGTCCAAGCTGTCGCAACTCATCTCACGGCGCTCTCGCGCAGGAGTCAATCGATGAAGTTCCTCAAGGTTGCAGTCATGTCTGCGATCGCGCTTGCCTACGGCAGCGCGTACGCCTTCCACTCCGGCGGCGTCGCCGAGTGCGAGGGCTGCCACTCGATGCACAACTCGTACGAGGGTTCGCACAACGTCACCGGGACTGCGGACGGCGATCCGTCCGGCATCTACCTCCTCAAGGCGGCCGATCAGTCCGGCACCTGCCTCAACTGCCACGGGGCCGGCACGACGCTGGCCAGCTACCACGTCTCCACGGAGGGCGTGAATGCTGGCGACGCGACCGTTCCCTCGCAGATGACGCCGGGCGGCGACTTCGCCTGGCTGAAGAAGACGATGACCTTCTCGGTGCGTAACAACCCGGCGACGAACGCCGGCGAGCGCCACGGCCACAACATCATCGCGACCGACTTCGGCTACGGGGCGGACCCGAAGCTCGTCGTCGCTCCCGGCGGCACCTACGCCGCGTCGAACCTCCACTGCTCGTCCTGCCACGACCCGCACGGCAAGTACCGCCGCCTCGCGGACAGCTCGATCGTCACGACCGGTCTCCCCATCCGGAACTCCGGCTCGTACAACAACTCGCTCGACCCGATCGCGGGCATCTACGCCGTCGGCGTCTACCGCCTCCTCGGCGGCACGGGCTACGCGCCGAGGTCGTACCCGGCCGTGCCGTTCACGAGCAACTCTCCGGCCGCCGTCGCTCCGTCGAGCTACAACCGGGCTGAGACGACGCAGGCGGGTCAGACGTTCGTCGCCTACGGCCAGGGGATGTCCGAGTGGTGCGCGAACTGCCACACGGCCTTCATCCAGAGCGGCTACACCTCCGGGATGGCGGGCCTCCGGCACCCGGCTGGTAACGGCTCGGACCTCACCGCCCCGATCGTCGCGAACTACAACGCCTACGTGACCTCGGGCATCATGACGAACGTCACCGTGAACGCGGCGTACTCCAGCCTCGTGCCGTTCGAGGTCGGGTTGGCCGACTACACCGTCCTGAAGGCCCGCGCGGCCCTGACGGGCGCCGTGGACCGCTCGGCTGGACCGACGAACAACGTCGCGTGCCTCTCCTGCCACCGCGCGCACGCCTCGGGCTTCGAGTCGATGCTCCGGTTCTTCTACCTGAACGAGTTCATGACGATCGGCGACGACGCCGGCGTTGCCTCCTACGACTCGAACACGACCGAGGGCAAGATCAACTACGGCTACAGCGCTGCCCAGCAGCAGCGGGCGTACTACGAGCGGCCGGCGTCGATGTTCGGCCCGTACGCGCGTTCGCAGTGCAACAAGTGCCACGCGAAGGACTAGTCGGCGGCAACCCCGCTTGACGTGATAGGAAGGGGGACCGCTCGCGCGGTCCCCCTTTTTTTGCTTCGGAGCGCTGGAGGAACGATGAGACGCTTCGCCGCGGAGCTGGCGCTGCTGCTCCTCGCCGGGTGTCACCTCCGTGCGAAGGGGCCGGCGGTGCTCCCGCCGCTCTCGAGCGAAGGGGCGGTCCGGGTCTACCTGCAGCCGTTCCCCGACGACGCGGCGCGTCTTTCCTTCTCGCTCGCCGGGATCTCGGCGATGAAGGCGGATGGGACGGCGGAGCCGCTCCAGTCCGTGCTCCCGGAGGTCTCCGGGGCGGCGGCGGCGACCCAGCGGCTCCTGGCGGAGGGGCGTCTCGCGCCGGGCCAGTACGTCGGGATCGCCCTGCAGATCGACCGCGCGACCCTCGCGAGCGACCACGGGGTCGCCGACCTCCTCGCGCCCGAGGAGCCGGTCCGCGTGGAGGTGCCGTTCAGGGTGGAACGGGGCAGGGCGGTCGTGGTGAAGCTCTCGCTCGGCCAAGGCCAGGCCATCGCCCAGGAGTTCCGCTTCGCCGCGACCTTCTCCGGCGTTGCCCTCACGACGGCGAGCAGCGCGGTCCAGCTCGCCGGCTACTGCTCGACGCCCGGCCTCGCCGGGCTCGCCGTGTTCGACCGCCGGACGCACGAGGTGAGCGGCGTCGTCCCGACCGGGCGCCAGCCCCTCGGGATCGCGATCGACTCGCAGGCGCTCCGCGCCTACGTCGCGCTCGGCGGGGAGGACCAGCTCCAGGTGCTCGACCTCATGACCGGCGAGGAGCTGCGCCGGATCCCGCTCCGCACCGGGGACGAGCCGCGCGAGGTGGCGATCACCCCCGATGGCGGCCTGCTCCTCACGGTGAACCCGGGCTCGAACAGCGTCTCGTTCGTGGACACCGGGTCCGCGAGCGTGGTCGGCACGGCGCCGACCGGAGAGGCGCCATCGGCGCTGCTCCTCGATCGCGGCGGGCGGCGGGCGTACGTCCTGAACCGCCGCTCGGCCAGCATGACCGTCATCGACGTGGCGAACCGCACCGTGCTGGCGACGGTGGCGACCGACCCCGAGCCGCTGCGCGTTCAGCTCAACCGCGACGGCACGCGGCTCTACCTCATCGCCAGGGGCTCCGCGTACCTGACGGCCTTCTCGGTCCCGGAGCTGAACGTCGTGCGGAGCGTCTTCGTGGGGCTCGGCGCGGGGGCCCTCAGGGTGGACCCACGCACGGATCTCGTCTACGTCGGCCGGACGGACGAGGGTCGCATCCAGGTGTTCGACCCCGTCTCCACGCTGCCGGTGGACTCCATCGCGGTCCCGGGCCCGGTCTCCTACCTCGCGCTCGACCACGTCGAGAACGCGCTCATCGCGGTGCTCCCGACGCGGGGGCAGGTGGCGTTCGTGGACGTGACCCGCAAGCGGCTCGTCGCGACCCTGGACGTCGGAGGCGAGCCGTTCCAGATCGCGCTCGTCGGCGAGCGGCTCTGAGGCCATGGTCGCGTCCCGACGGAGAGTCCTCTCAGCCGCGCCCATCGCGATGGTGTGCGCGCTGGTGCCCGGCGCGGCTCGGGCGGGCCTCGGCGCGCAGCTCAACCCCGGGTACTCGAGCTCGAGCGTCCAGGTCCGGGACGAGACCGGCGCCGAGACGCGCATCGACTCGAGCCAGTGGATCCAGCGGTACCGCCTGACGCTCGATGAGCACCCCTATCCTCTCCTCACCTTCAGCGCCGGCGGGAATCTGGACTGGACGAACGGCGAGTCGACCGCGTCCGGCGCCCCGCGGCTCGAGTTCGAGAACCGGACCTGGAACACCTTCGCCCGCGTCGCGGCGGGATCGCCGCTCCTGAACGGCGGCCTCGACTACACGCGGCGCTGGGACGAGAGCGAGACGCGGAGCGGCGGCGCGACGCTCAGTACGCCGGGATCCGTGCGCGAGAGCTTCGGCGCGTCCGTCGGCTGGAAGCCCGCGGATCTGCCGTCACTGACCCTGCGTCTGGGCCGATCGAACGCGCACGACGCGACGCGGCAGGCGATCGACCAGACGAGCGACGAGGCCCAGCTCTCGGCGGCGTACCAGCCGGAGGAGAACGTGGACCTCCGCTATTCCGTCCGGTACGGCACCTTCACCGACCACCGCACCGGCCTCGAGCGCTCCGACCTGTTCAACTCGGCCGGCGCGAGCTGGAGCGAAAAGTACCTCGGCGATCGCGGCAGGTTCTACCTCTCCTACAATGTCGGCGCGCGGACGACCGACACGCGTGCGCCCGTGGGGACCACGGTCTCCGTCCAGCAGCTGCCCCTCGCCGGGCTCTCGGTGGTCGAAGCCTTTCCGGCGACGCCGCTCCGCGTGCAGCTGAGCCCGAATGCCGCGCTCGTGGACGGCAATCTCCTGGCGAGCGCCGGGGTGAACCTGGGCACGGCGGCGGGTGGGCCCGGCGCCGCGTTCCGCGACCTCGGAGCCCAGTTCCAGGACGTCGTCACCCCGGTGAGCGCGATCTACGTCTACATCGACCAGGACCAGATCCTGACCCCCGCCCTCGCCGCTCTCTTCCAGTGGTCGGTGTACCGGAGCGACGACAACGTGGACTGGACGCCCGTCGCGCGCATCGGGGCCGTCGCGTACAACCCGTTGCTGTTCCGGTTCGAGGTGGCGATCGAGCGAACGCAGGCCCGCTATCTGAAGGTCGTCACCATGCCGCTCCCCGCCACTGCGACGCCGGACCCGCAGTTCCGGGAAATCTTCGTGACGGAGTTGCAGTTCTTCGATGTGTTGCCCGCGGAGGCGGTCCGCGGCCGTTCGTCCGATTTCGCGGGGATGCTGAATGCAACGACGCGGATCCTGCTCGATCCGACCCTGGGCGTCTCCTATGACTTCTCCAGCTCTCTCTCCCACTCCGATCGCCATCCCTCCACCTGGGCGATCGTGAACGGCCTGTCCCTCGCACGTCGCCTCGATCCGGTGTTCGCCGTCGCCGCGCGCGTGGAGCGCTCCGATAGCGACTCGGGTCGCGGCCACGAGGCGGCGAACCGCTGGAGCGCCTCGCTCTCCGCCGATCCGATTCCGACGGTCGGGGCGACGGCGAGCTACAGCGGGCAGCTCACGGAGACGGGCGAGGGAAACGCGATCGCGAACACGGCCACGCTCGCGGCGCGCGCCGATCTGTACGAGGGGGTCGCGGCGAATGCCAGCGGGAGCGTCTCCCTGGCGCGGAGCGCGGCCGGGGTGAGCTCGCGTTCGTACCTGACCTCCGCCAGCACCTCCATCGTCCCGAACCGGTTCGTGTCGCTCACCGGCAGCGCGTCGTACGCGAGCGGGACGCAGAGCGGCGGAGGGCGGGCCGAGCGAAGCGATCGCAGGGGCGTCGTCGAGGCGAGCGCCGCGGTCACCCCCGTCCCCGCGCTCGCGCTCTCCGGCACCGTCACCCGGCAGTTCGGCAGCACGATCCGCCCCGCCACCCTGGCGAGCTTCACCGGCTCGCTCTCGCCGTTCCCCGGGGGCGACCTGCAGCTTCGCTATGTCTACACCGAGAGCTTCGATGGTGCGGCGGATCAGCGCACGCGCTCCCACGGCCCGAGCGCGCGATGGAACATCCGTCCCGGGTGGCATCTCGACACCAGCTACTCGCTCCAGGACGCGAGCGCGCCTGCGTCATCCCAGCACTCGCAAACCTTCAATGCGAACCTCCTCATCACGTTCCGCTGAACACGGTAGGATCGGAGAGGCCGAGGCCAACATGACCAGCAACCGACCGATCCTCATCGCCGCGACCCGCCGCATCGCTCCGATCGTCCTGCTCGTGGTCGCGCTCGCCGGCTGCGCGTCATCGCGGCACCGGCCGTACCAGGATCCGAACATGGACTTCGGAGCCCTCCGGACCGTCGCGGTCCTCCCGTTCTCGAACCTGACGCGGGACAACCTCGCCGCCGAGCGCGTCCGGGACGTCTTCGCGAGCACGCTCCTCGCCACGGGCGCCGTGTACGTGATCCCGTACGGGGAGGTGGTCCGCTCCGTCGGCAAGGCGGGGATCGCGACCGCAGCGGTGCCGGCCACCGAGGACATCGTGAAGCTCGGGACGGCGCTCAAGGCAGACGGCGTGATCGTCGGCGTGGTGAAGGAGTACGGAGAGGTGCGCTCCGGAACCGCCAGCGGGAACGTCGTGTCGCTGAGCGTGCAGCTCATCGAGACGGCGACCGGCCGCATCGTGTGGGCGGGGACTTCCACGAAGGGCGGCATCACCATGAAGGATCGGCTGTTGGGTGGGGGAGGGGCCCCGCTGAACGACGCCACGGAGGCGGCGGTCGATGACATCCTCGACAAGATGTTCAGGTAGCCGCGCCTGGCCGCCGCTCGCCGCCGCGCTCCTGATCGGCGCGACGGCGTGTGCGCACCGCGCCCCACGGTCGCTGCCGACGGTCGGTCTCGCCGAGCCCGGTGCACGCCCGCGCGTCCTGCTCCTGCCGATCGACAACCTCTCCATCCAGGCCGCGCCCCTGAAGGAGCTGCGCGGCGCCCTGGAGAGGGCTTTCGGCGAGCGGCTCGAGCTCGTGAGCGGCGACGTCCTCGAGCCGTTCCTCGCGAAGCACCGGCTTCGCCACACGGGCGGACTCGACGCGGCTGCCGCCCGCGCAGCCCGGGACGAGCTGGGCGCCGACGCGGTGCTCATCACCTCGCTCGAGCTGTACCGTGCGGCGGGGCCGCCGATGCTGGGGCTCACGGTGCGGCTCGTGTCGGTCGGCGATGAGCCGGTCATCCTCTGGATGGACTCGTCCGCGCGGTCGGGGGATCAGTCGCCCGGGCTCTTCGGCCTCGGCCGCGAGGATCGCATCGAGCGCGTCCAGCAACGCGTCCTGGCGCAGCTCGCTCACGGGCTCGCGGCCTTCCTCGATGGAGGTTCGGCCGATCGACGCTGCGACGGCGGCGGCCGCTACCGCCCGAAGCTCCGGTTCCGATCGAAGGCCATCGACGGCAGCGCCGCCGCCACGCTCGCGGTCGTGCCGTTCCTCAACCTCTCGAAGAGACGCGGCGCAGGGGAGACGGTGTCCCTCGAGTTCGTCCGGCAGCTCGTCGCCACGGGCCGCTACCGCGTGCTGGAGCCCGGCGTCGTCCGGGACTACCTGCTGCGGGCGCGCGTGATCATGCCAGGCGGCATCTCGCTCGAGACGACGCGCCTCATCGTGGGCGAGCTGGGCGCCGCCGTCGTGCTCTCGGGCATGGTGCTCGACTTCGACGAGAGCCCCGGCGTGCAGGGGCCGACCATCCGGTTCAGTGCCACGATGCTCGACGCCGGGAGCGGAGAGGTCCTCTGGAACTCCAGGTCGTCGAACCGCGGGGACGACGGAGTCTTCCTCTTCGGGCTCGGGCGGATCCGCACGCCCCAGGATCTGACCTGCCGGATGGTGGCGAGCACCATCGACGAGATTGGCCGCGAACGCGCCGGTGAGACCTGGCCTGCGCGGAGGGGAGACACGGACCTCCTTCGGCTCACGCGCGAGCGCACGCCGCGGCCGGTCCCCGCTCCAGCTCCGGCGCAGAGCGCGGCGGGGGAGCGATCCGCGCCCTCCGCAGCCCGCGCACGGAACAGCCCGGGCGAGACATGAGAGCGCAGCGATTGCGCGCCGCTCGGCGCGCCGATGCTGGAAAAGGCGTGGGGTCCTGCCGACTTGACGAAGATCGACGGGGGCATATGCGTTGCAACGCCCCGCGACTTCATGCCGTGCCCCGCCGGGGCGCGCGCAATTGGATTCTTTCCCTGACTGTGAGAATCTGCGCCGCTCTAACGACCGCGAAGGGAGCAAAATGCTGAGGTGGATCTCTCTGTCGGCGTGCCTGGGGCTCGCACCGACGCTGGCCGCGGCAGCACCCGCGAAGGCTTCGGTCCCTGCACCGGCGAAGGCGGGACATGCTGGCGAGTCCGACGGCGTCTACGCGTACCTCACGCGCGACGGCGCGCAGGTGAAGGTGCCGCTCTTCGCGCAAGACTCCGCCAAGGTCGCCATCGCGACGGTCCAGGACGACGTCATCCGCCTCGAGGACCTGCTCGGCGCGCTCGCCGCGACGCATGGAAGCCTCGCCGGAGACTCCGCGGCGGGCAAGAAGGACTTCAGGCCCATCCTGGAGCGGTTGATCGAGGTTCGCCTGCTCGCGACCGAGGCGCGCGAGATGGGGATCGACGAGCTGCCCGAGGTGAAGGAGTCGGTGGCGTCGTTCAGGGAGAGCGCCGGGCAGCAGATCCTGAAGGCGAAGGTCACCCGCCAGGTGAAGCCCGACCTGGCCGAGGTGGAGCGGAACTATCGGAA
This sequence comes from uncultured delta proteobacterium, assembly GCA_963721145.1. Taxonomy (GTDB): domain Bacteria; phylum Myxococcota; class Myxococcia; order Myxococcales; family Anaeromyxobacteraceae; genus Anaeromyxobacter. The sequence goes on from CAVRIC010000004.1 coordinate 289,767, forward strand.
CGCGGTCCGCGAGTGGAAGGTCAGGTCCGTCCTCTTCGGCGGTGAGCTCGACGCGAAGCAGTTCGGCCCGAAGCTGCAGCAGCCGGGAGCGTTCGACGCGGTCGCGAAGCAGCTCGTCGCCGACAAGAAGGCGAAGGCCGGCGCGGACGCCGAGTACCTGCCGAGGAGCAGGATGCTGCCGCAGGTCCTCGCCGCGCTCGAGAAGCTCAAGGTGGGCGAGGTCAGCGCCCCGTTGAAGGTGGATGAAGGGTTCGCGGTCCTGAAGGTCGAGGAGATTCGTTACCCCGACGACCCGAAGGCGAGGGCGGACGCGCAGCGCGCTTCGCTCGAGAGCCGGCAGAAGAAGGCGCTGCAGAAGTACTACGACGGTCTCGTGAAGCGGTGGGCGAAGGTGGACCGGGCGCTGCTGAAGAAGCTCGACTTCCACGCAGCGAAGCCGGGGTTCGAGGCGCTCCAGAAGGACCGGCGCGTCCTCGCCACCTTCGAGGGCGGGAGCGCGAAGGACATCACCGTCGCGGACTTCACCCAGGCACTCGCGGGGGGCTTCTTCCACGGGTTCGACCGGGCCATCCAGGAGAAGAAGGTCAACAAGCAGAAGCAGGACGTGTTCGACGGGATGCTCTCGCAGCGCGTCATCCCACTCCAGGTCCGCGCCGACAAGATCGAGCAGCTGCCCGACTTCGACCGGCGCGTCGCCGATTACGAGACGGGGGTCCTCTTCTCCAAGTTCCTGGAGAAGGCGATCGTTCCCAAGCTCGACCTCAGCGACCAGGCCATCAAGAAGTTCTACGACGAGCACCGCAAGGAGTTCATGTACCCGACCTTCTACAAGGTCGAGAGCCTCGCCTTCGCGAGCATGAAGGATGCGGAGAATGCGGTGAAGACGCTCCGCGGCGGTACCGACTTCAAGTGGCTGAACGCCAACGCGGACGGCCAGATCAAGCCGGGGCAGCGGAAGCTCGCCATCGAGGGCACGCTCGCCGCTACGGGACTGCCGCCGGAGATCGCCGCCGCCCTCGCCGGCGCGAAGAAGGACGACTACCGGCTCCACGCCGGACCGGAGTCGCAGTACTACGCCATCCACGTCGTGGACGTGATCGGCGCGACGGAGCAGCCGTTCGAGGAGGTCCGCGAGGCCATCTCGAAGCGCGTCTTCAACGATGGGGTGACGGCCGCGGTCAAGCGATGGGCGGACACCGTGAGGAATGCCCGCCCGGTGAAGATCTTCATCACGCGCATCGGCAGCTGATTCGCGCGCACCACGGAGCGACGAAATGGGCGTGACCAGGACGACGCGTCGTTGCGGCCCCCTCGCGGTCTGGGCGTTGCTGGCGGCGCTCGCGCTGCCGGCGCGGGCCGAGGCGCAGCGGCAGTTCAAGCAGAAGGAATGCCTCGACTGCCACACGAAGTTCTCGCAGAAGTACGCGTCGGCGACGGTCGTCCACAAGGCGGTGAAGGATCGGAGGTGCGACGACTGCCACCTGCGCCACGGCATCGTCCCTGCGCTCGTGCTGAAGAAGCAGGGGAACGCGCTCTGCCTCGAGTGCCACGCCCCGAAGACGATCGGCATGGACAAGCCGAACGTCCACAAGGTGCTCGCGAACGGCAAGTGCACCGAGTGCCATGACGCGCACGGCTCGAGCGCGCCGCACATGCTGAAGGCCGCGGGCGCCGAGGCGTGCTACCGCTGCCACAAGCGCGAGGCGTTCGAGCGGAAGAACGTGCACCCCGTCCTGACGAAGGACGGGTGCGGTGCCTGCCACGCAGCGCACGCCTCCGACCAGAAGAAGCTCCTCTCGGTGGCCGAGGCGGTGGGCTGCACGAAGTGCCACGCCGCCTCGACCCCCGCCTTCAAGAAGGCCCACGGCGACTACCCGGTCACGACGCAACGCTGCAGCACGTGCCACGACCCGCACTCGGCGGCCGGGCCGAAGCTGCTCCGCGCCTCCCTGCACGAGCCGCTCCGGGGCGGGGGGGGCTGCGACAGCTGCCACGTCGCGAAGACGGCGAGCAAGCCGTTCGCAGTGACCGAGACGGGCGCGAAGCTCTGCCTCAACTGTCACGACGCGGCGGCGCTCGCGGCGGGCGGAAAGCTGGAGCACCCCCCCTTCCAGAAGGGCGAGTGCACCGCCTGCCACGACCCGCACGCGGGGAACGGCGAGAAGCTGGTGCGGTCCCCCGGGAACACCCTCTGCACCGGGTGCCACCCGCAGCGGGCGCAGCAGGTCGGCGTCCCCCACAAGGCTCTGGCCACGGGGAAGGGCTGCGCGGGGTGCCATCTCCCGCACGCGGCGAAGGAGAAGGGGCTGCTCACGCAGAACACGGCTGCGCTCTGCGCGAGCTGCCACGCGAAGGCGAAGGACGCTGCGCAGAAGAAGAAGGTGAAGCACGCGCCGTTCGCCTCCGGCGGCTGCGCGAGCTGCCACGACCCGCACGGCTCGAACACCCCGGGCATGCTGAAGGCCCGCGTGGACCAGGTCTGCTACTCCTGTCACCGCGACGCGGAGGCCCGCTTCACCAAGACCCACACCCACCGCCCGGTCCTCGAAGGGAACTGCACCGCCTGCCATGAGGGCCACGCCGCCGCCGAGCCGAAGCTCCTCAAGGCCACCGGGGCGAAGCTCTGCCAGGGCTGCCACGCGCAGTTGATGAGCGCGCCCGGCACCGGCTCGAACCACCCGCCCTTCAAGGACGGGGACTGCCTCGGCTGCCACGATCCTCACGGAACGAACGTGAGGGGGATGCTCGTCCAGGACCAGAAGAGCCTCTGCTTCACGTGCCATGACGCGCAGGAGAAGCAGGCGAAGGGCGCGAAGAGCGTGCACGCCGCGTTCGCGAACGGCGACTGCTCGAAGTGCCACAGCCCGCACAAGGCGACCCTCAAGTCGCTGCTCCTCGCGAAGGCCCCGGATCTCTGCTTCTCGTGCCACAAGGCGCTGAAGACCCGGATCGGCGCCGAGAAGGTGCACCGGCCGGCGGAGGACTGCATGACCTGCCACTCTCCGCACGCGTCGGCGCAGACGATGCTCAACCTCGAGCCGGTCGCGGATCTCTGCGGCCAGTGCCACGAGACGAAGGACCCGCCGTTCGCGAAGGCGCACATCGGGCTCGACGCCGGCGCGATCCGGTGCATGAACTGTCACGACCCTCACGCGTCGAAGGACCCCAAGTTCTTCAAGGCGGCGGTGCACCCGCCCTTCGCGGCGCGGGACTGCGGCAGCTGCCACGTGGTCTCGAAGTAGCCGAGGACCCGACATGATCTCGAGAGCCGCCGTCCTCCTGCTGGTCCTCACGGCCGCCGCTCCGGTCGCGGCCGCCCCGAAGCCGAGCGCCAACGCGAAGCCGAGCGCCGCGAAGCCCAGTGCGGCCAAGCCGAGCGCCGCGAAGCCGAACTTCAAGCTGCAGCCCGGCGCCGAGGGCAAGCTGTGCCTCGACTGCCACCCGCAGTTCGAGGACGTCCTGAAGCGCCCGTTCGTCCACACGCCGGTGAGGTCACGCAACTGCGTCGGGTGCCACAACCCCCACGCCTCGAACCACGGCAAGTTCCTGTCCGCAGAGGCGAGCGGGGTCTGCCTGAAGTGCCACGCGGTCGCCCCGTCCGCTCCCAAGAGCACGCACAAGCCGGTCGCGGAAGGGAAATGCTCGAGCTGCCACGACCCGCATGGCTCCGCCAACAAGTTCAACCTCGTGAAGGGCGGCAACGATCTCTGCGGGAGCTGCCACCAGGGCATCGCGGACTCGGCGGCGAAGGCCAAGTTCAAGCACAAGCCGGTCACCGAGGGCTGCGTCGCGTGCCACGATCCCCACGGGTCGGGCAAGAGCGACAGCCTCCTCAAGGCCGAGGTGCCCACGCTGTGCGTCGGATGCCACAACGTGGACCGGCCGATCTTCGCGAAGCAGCACATGAACTACCCGGTGGCGAAGGCGAAGTGCACGAGCTGCCACGATCCCGCACGGCTCGAACGAGCGCGGGATGCTCGGGAACACCGTCCACCCGCCGGTCGCGAAGCAGATGTGCGCGCAGTGCCACGAGCCGGCGACCTCGCCGACGGCCCTCAAGACCAAGGCCCAGGGGGTCCAGCTCTGTCGCGGCTGCCACGCCCCGATCATCACGGCGATGGGCGAGCGCGCGCGGCTCCACCGGCCGGTCGCGGACGGCGACTGCCTCGCATGCCACGGCCCGCACACCTCGAAGTCGAAGGGGCTGCTGAAGAGCTCGGCGGTCAACGTGTGCGGCAAGTGTCACGCCGACACGATCCGCCGGCAGACGCTCTCGCAGACGAAGCACGCCCCCGTTCGCGACGGCAACTGCACGGCGTGCCACGATCCGCACGCCTCCGACGCCGCGCTCGCCCTCGTGAAGTCCGACGTGGTCGAGACCTGCGGGAAGTGCCACGACTGGCTCAAGCACTCCTCGCACCCGATGGGCGCCAAGTTCGTGGATCCGCGCAACAAGAACCTCCGGATGCAGTGCCTGAGCTGCCACCGCTCGCACGGGACCGAGTACAAGCACCTCATCCCGTTCCCGACGGCGACGGACCTCTGCACGAAGTGCCACGAGAAGTTCAAGAGGTGATGACCGTGTCCAGAGCGATCGCTTCTTCCTGGCTCGTCTCGCTCGCCCTGGGGCTCGCCCCCGCGGTCGCGCGCGGGCAAGCCGTCGTCTTGGTCCACGAGACCACGATCTACACCGACGCGAGCGAGGGACCCCTCAAGGCTCCCGAGGGTGTCGCCTGCACGGACTCCGGTCACCTCGTGGTGGGAGACACGGGCAACGGCCGCCTCGTGCTCTACACGTACCAGGAAGGCCGTCTCCGCGGCGGGACGGAGGCGAAGCTCGTCCAGCTGACGGCGCCCACCCGCGTGCAGATCGCCGCGAACGGAGACGTGCTGGCGCTCGACTGGAAGACCCGGAAGGTGGTCCGGCTGGCCGCCGATGGATCGTACGGCGGCACGATCGAGCCGAAGGGCATGAAGGGTTCGCCCGTCGTCACGCCGGCGAGCTTCAAGCTCGACGCCAGCGGCAACGTGGTCCTGCTGGACGGGAAGGAGCGGCGCGTGCTCGTGCTGGAGCGCTCGGGCGCGGTGAAGGCGGAGGTACAGCTCCCGAAGGAGAGCGGTCTCGTCAGCGACATCGCAGTCGACCTGTCGGGGACGCTCTACGCGATCGATCCGGTGAATGCGGTCGTCTGGACGGCCGAGAAGGGTGCTCCGGTCTTCAAGGCGCTCACCCCCAGCATGAAGGACCGGATGAGCTTCCCGTCCTACATCACGGTGAGCAAGGGGAAGGTCTTCGTCGTCGACCAGAACGGGAACGGCATCGTGGTCCTGGGCCTCGACGGGAGCTACCAGGGGCGCCAGCTCAGCATCGGCTGGAGCGACGGCCTCGTGAACTATCCTGCGCAGCTCTGCCTGACGGACGCCGGGTTCGTGTTCGTGGCCGATCGCTTCAACAACCGCATCCAGGTGTTCTCGATCGCGAAGTAGGCCCGGTCACGGCGCGAGGCGGTCGAACCGGTAGCCAGCCGCGAACCCGATCGAGAACGTGGCGCCGCCGCTCCGCCCGCCCGCGGGGTCGCCGCGGAGCACGTCTGTGAGTCCGGTGGCGGAAAGCCCCAGGCTCCAGGGCGAGTCATCGTTCAGCAGCTCGAGGCCGGCGCGCAGCCCGATGCCGGGCAGGACGGACACCGGCGCGTAGGTCGCATCCATGCCGCACAGCGCGACGGCCGTGGCGCGAACCCTGGGCGACAGCTTGAACCCGGCTCCGCCGCCGACCAGGAACTGCGTCCTTCCGCTGCCGCTTCCGCCCGCGAACGCGACGCCGTACTCGACGACGCTGTGGCCGCTGCGGCCCGTCAGCTGGAACGAGGGGCCGAAGACGAGGTCCTGGCCCTGGCCCATCAGCGCCAGGACTCCGAGCTCCGCGATCCTCGGGAAGAGCAGCCGCCCGCGGGGATCGAACCCCGGAGTCGTGGCGCTCGTCTCGGGGATCGGGGCCCCCGCCATGACCCCGGTGGCGTCTCCCTTCGCCACCGGTCCCGACGACGCGCCGGGCGAGCCGCCGGACGGGCCCATGGCCACCGCGGCCGCCCCGGTCGCCGCCGCCCCGGTGGGCACGCCGGCCTGTGCACCCTCCGCCGCCGGCGGGCCGGCCTCGCTGGGAGGGAGGACGTGGCACGCTCGGCAGTCGACCGGTCCGCGGCCCTTCTCGACATGGCAGTTGCGGCAGGCGGCGTGCGCGGACCGGGGCGTGAACACGATCTTCCGCACCGGTCCCGGGCCGTGACACGACTGGCACGGCACCCGTCGCGCGAGGTGCGCCCTGTGGTCCAGCGTGACCGTGCCGAACGACTTCGTGACGCGAACGACCGTCTCCGGCGGCGGAGGCAGCGCCGCGACGAGGACCGCCATCGCGGCGCCGAGCAACTCCGGAGGCACGGCGGCATCATACTTCATCTCCAATCCGGCGCGCCTGGCCGTCACGCGCATGCCGGTGAAACATTGCCGCACCCCGCCGCGTCGCCGCCCTCGGCCCGACGCGCACGGCTCAAACACGACGGCCGGCGGTCTCCCGCCGGCCGGGCGCGCTGCGTGCTGCGCGGACGCGCTACTTCTTCTCGCCCTTCCGCGCCTCGATCTCCTTCTCGAGCTTCTCCAGCTCGGGGGTCTTCGGGGCCTCGCCCTTCTTCTCCTCGCCGGGCTTGCCGGTGAAGTACGCCTCACCGGCCGCGAACTGACCGGGCTGGATGGTGGAGGCGAGCTCGGTCGCGCCCTGCTTCACGCCGCCGGTGATCTTCTTCGCGATGGCGTAGGCGAAGAGCGCGAAGCCGATGAAGGGGAGGAACATCAGGAAGAGCGCGCCCAGGAGGGGGACGATGACGAACAGCGCGGGGAAGGGGACCTTGACGTACTTCGCATCCGCCGGTCCCTTGAGCCGCCCGCCCTCGGAGGGGACCACCTCGACCTCCCAGTTCCTGGGGTTCCAGTAGTAGCCGCCATCCACCTGCATGCCGCCCACGTGCTTTGCCATGACCTTCTCCTTCTCGTTCTCGTACTGCGTGGAGGTTGACGTCCGTTCGACCGCTAGTTGGGAGGATTCCGCCGGATCCGCTCGATCTCCGCGGCGAGCGCCTCGAGCGCGTCGCCGGATGCCGTCGGCCCCTTCTCCTCCACGCCGGCGCTCTCCGAGCGCATGCCGGTGAAGTGCGCCTCACCGGGCTGCCAGCCAGGGCTCACCGTCGCGGCGAGGTCCGTCGCGGAGCCGCGGAGCGCGTTCAGCACGGGGGAGGCGAGGGCCTGAAGGGCCACCACGAACCCGATCAGGGGAAGGAAGATCAGGAAGGCCGCGCCGAGGACCGGGACGAGCAGGAGCGCCGCCGCGGTCGGGACGCGCATCCAGGCGCCGTGGCCGGAGGGGAGCCGGTCGCCGTCGTTCGCGATGGGCTCGACGTGCCACGCCGTCGGGTTCAGGTAGTAGCCGCTCAGGACCGCGCTGCCGCTCTCGTAGGTGGTTGCCATGGTGTTGCTCCTTTCGATGCTGAATATGCTCCAATGGCCGTCCAATCGATATTGGGGCGAATGCCCAATCCAGCGAGAATGAATCCGGGGCCGGGACGGGGCAGGGGACCTACCGCGCGCGGGGTGCGCTCCCGAGAAGCGGTGGGGTGAATTCCCGATGTGCGGGCCTGCCGCACCCGTCTGCGGGAGCACGTGCGAAAACACGGCGGTTTCTGCCCGCTGGAGCGGCGCCGGCGTCAGTGCTCGGGCGCGGCGAGAGAGCGGCGAACGTCTTCCGCCTCCTCGGCGTACTCGGTCCCGGCGCTCGTCAGGAACTGCTCGAACGCGGAGCGGGCGCCGCTGCGATCTCCGCGGGCGCGCCGCAGGAGGCCGAGGTTGTACCAGGCGTTCGCCTGGCGCTCGTCGGCGGCGACGGCAGCGTTGCAGAGCTGCTCCGCGAGCGCGTTCTCGCCGCGCATCAGGTGGAGCGCGCAGAGGTCGGCGTACGCGCCGGGGTGGGGCGGGGACTCCCCGATCGCGCGGCGCCAGGTGCCCGCTGCCTCGTCAATGTGGCCCTGGTCGCGGAGGAGCATTCCCATCACGTAGAGCGCGTCCGCATCGTGCGGCCGCCTCCGGATCTCCTCGGCCGCGACGGCGACCGCGTCCGGGGTCCGGCCCAGCGCGGCGAGCGCGCGCGCGGCGAGAGGTCGGACCCGCTCGAGGTCGGGGAGGATCGCGAGGGCGGCCTCCGCATGCGCCAGCGCGTCCGCAGGTCGGCGCTGGGCGAGGGACACCTCGGCGAGCTTCACCTGCACCTTCGCCGATCGCGGGACGGCCCTGGCCGCGGCCGTGAACAGCGTCTCGTCGCTCGCCCAGGTCGCCGCGTACCGGACGGTCGCGGCCCCGAGGACGAGCGCGATCCCCGCGGCGACCGAGACGCGGGCCCGGGCCGCGGCACGCCCCAGCGCCGCGTCGAGCGCGAGGGCGGCGACGACGGCGAAGCCGATGCTCGGCGCATAGAGGAGCCGCTCGCCGAAGATCGTGCCGACGGCGAACGGGAGGTTCGAGGCCGGCAGCAGCGGAACCAGGTACCAGACGAGCCCGAGAAGGACGGCGGGGGCGGTCCGGCGCAGGCGGATCCCTGCGGCTCCCCACGCGACGAAGGCCAGCACCGCGAGGACGACGCGCGGGTCGACCGCGGACGCGGCGATGGGGAGCGCATCGTAGGAGTAGTCCGGCGACAGCCCGAGGGGCAGGAGCTGCAACGCGAGCCCCTTCCACAGGACCGCGGCTCCGGTGAGGAGGCGTGCGGCGGTGCCCGCGTGCGCGGCGGGGTTGTCCACGAATGCCACGTCGGGAGCGTGGAGGCCGCCGAGCGCCCGGCCATAGGCGACGAGGTACAGGGCCAGCGCGGCGGCGTACCCGGCGTACAGGGCGATGCGCGCGCGCCGCGGGGAGCCGGCGCGCTCGTCCGGAACGAGCAGGTCCTCGGCGGCGACGAGCGCCAGGCCCACGACCCCGATCTCCTTCGAGAACATGGCGGCCGCGTAGGCGAGCAGCGGCACCGCGAGCGCCGCCCCGCGCCGGCGCAGCGCCCACCGGTGCGCGAGCGCCATCGAGACGAGAAACAGGGTTGCGAGGACGTCCTTCCTGCCCGCCACGTTCGCGACCGCTTCCACATGGACCGGGTGGGCCGCGAACACGAGCGCTGCCACGCCGGCGGCGGCGAGCGGAACGCGCCAGCGGAGGGCGAGCAGCAGGATCCCGGCCGATGTGAGCGCATGCAGGAGGACGTTCGCGAGGTGGTATCCCCACGGGGTGAGCGCGCCCGCCGCGTAGTTCAGCGCGTACGTCGCCGATGCGAGGGGACGGTACGCGCGCGCCTCGAGGTCACCCCCCGCCCACTCGCCGCTCCGGAAGAGGTCCGGGACGCGAGAGAGCGAACGGATGAGCTTGTTCCGCTCGATGACGATGCCGTCGTCGAACGCGAACCCGTGCGCGAGCGTCGCCGCGTAGGCGAGGGTCGCGACGATCGCCGCGGCGGACGTCCATGCGGCGATGTGCCGTCTGCCCTCGGACATCCGTTCGGCCACTGTATCGTGCCGCTCGGGTCGAAAAAAGGAAGGGGCCGGGTTTCCCCGGCCCCCGATGCGTCACGCGGCTGCGACGGGCCTAGTTGACGTGGCAGGTCGTGCAGAGCGCCGAGGCGGCGTTCGCCTTGCGGAGGAAGTTGCCGTTGGTGGTGACGTGCGGGTCGTGGCAGCTCGCGCACTCCACCGTGACGGTGCCGCCGGCGCCGGCGTAGAGCTTGAGGCCGCCGCCCGCGCCCGGGCCCGTGACCGTCGCGGCCGCGACGAGGTTCGTCTTGATGGTGTTGTCATAGACGACGCCGACCGGGTGATCGTTCCTGAGGTCGCTGCCGACCAGGCCCGCGGCCGTCATTGTGGCAGGGGCGGTAAAGAAGGTGCCGGAGGTGGGCACGGAGGCGCTGCCGCCGATGTTGTACACGCCACCCATGTTCGCGCTCCCCTCGTGGCAGGCGAGGCAGGTGAGCGAGTTCGCGCCGGGCGCCGCGGCGATCGCGTTCAGGAGGGTGGTGCTCGTGTACATGGTCCAGGTCACCGCGCCGAGTGCAGCCCGGTTCCAGAGCGGCGCGGCGGTGATGGCGGTGTTCGTCGCGTGCGCGGTGTGGCAGAAGATGCAGGTCTCGGCAGTCGTCGAGTTCGCGCCCTGAGCGCCGGAGCTCGAGAGGTTGTGGACCGATGCACCCACGGCAGCCGCTGCGACATTCGCGATCGCGGCGAGCGCGAGCGCAATAATTGCTTTCTTCATTTGGAGAGGCCCTCTCAGTTCACGGGTGCGCCAATGCACCCTGAGACGCATCATACGCCTCCAGGCGAGCGCCTGCCAGAACGCTTTCACCTCGGAGCGCTCACGGCGGGTTGACGGTGGGTTGCTGAGGGATAGGGGCTGTGGTCGGGGGAGCGCTCCCGCCAATGTGGGTACTGGGCGCACCCTCGAGGCTGTCCTCGGCCTTCGTGTCGAACAGCACGTACTGGTTCACACGGCTTCCGCCCCAGTCCGCCACGTAGATGTTGTTCCTGGAGTCGATCGCGATGGCGGTGGGCAGGACCGTGAACTCGATCCGGTTGGCCCGTCCGCCGTAAGCCATCAGGATCTGGTGCCTGGAGTTGAAGATCTGGACGATGCCGGTCTGCCCGTCGACCGCGTGGACGTTCCCGAAGGCGTCGAACGCGATCCCCTTCAGCTTGTCGAATTCGCCGGGACCCTGTCCCACCGAGCCGAACATCGTGACGAGCGTGCCCTCCGGGTCGAAGACCTGCACGCGGAAGTTGAGCATGTCGCTCACGTAGACGTTCCCGCCCGGCGCGACCGCCACGTAGTCCGGGAAGTTGAGCTCACCCGGGCCGCTCCCCCGCTTCCCGATGGTCCGCACGTGGTCGCCGGCGAGCGAGAAGACCTCGACCTTGTGGTTCTGCGAGCCCTTGCGCCCGCCGTCCACGACGTACAGCAACTGGCGGCGTCGATCGACGGCGATCCCCGTCGGCCGCTCGAGGATTCGCTTCCCGATCTGACGCACGAACTTGCCGTCCCGGTCGTACGTCCAGACGAGGCCCTCGCTCGAGTCGCTGACGTACAGCGTGTCGTCGGCGTCGATCGCGACCGCGAACGGGGTCTTCGGCCGGTAGCCCTCCGGCTCGGCCACGCGGTGCATCGTGCGGTTCGCGAGGTCGACCTCGATGACGCGGTTCCGCGACGCGCAGGAGACGTAGAGCCGCTGCTCGTCGGCGCTGAGCGCGATGCCGGTCGGCTGGACGATGGCGTCGCTCTCCTCGGTCGTGACGAGGCTCCGGCCGGCGCGCCGCCAGATGGACGAATCGAGGTCCCGCTCCACCGAGATGGACCGCACGTACTTCACGCGCGGCTTGTCGGGGGGGAGCGGCCAGGCGACCTGCTCGGCCTTCTGCCGCGCCGCGCAGCCCGACGCGACGACGGCGAGACCCCCGAGCGCGAGCACGAGATGGCGCAGCGTCGGACGGGATGTAGGGAGCGGGAGCGTTCTCAATGCGGACCTCGTATCTCGAATGACGCGCTGGAAGACTCAGTACCTGCGAGCTTCGTGCCGCGCGCCGTGGCAGGTGAGGGTGCAACTGCCGGTCCCGAGCACGCCCGCCGTGTACTGCCGGAGACCGCGCGAGTCCGGACCGACGATCGTAACGTCGAAGTCGATGAGGTGCGCGTTGTTCACGGCGGTGCCGGCCTGGAGCGAGACGCCGTGCGAGGCGTGGCACGCGGAGCAGGGCGCCTGCTGGTCGACCACGTGACGGCGGTGGAGCGTGAACGAGGAGCGGTCCGACAGGAGCACGTCGCGGTCGTGGCACTTGTAGCAGAGCGCGTATGCGCTCGGGGCCTCGGGAGTGCGATCCGCCGTCTGGTAGTTGCGCTCCAGGAGGTGCGGGTAGACGGAGCCGTGCGGCCCGCGCGCGCCGGTGCCCCCGGCGCCCGCTCCAGTGTCCGACGCGTGGCAGTCGCTGCAGTAGACGAGGGAGCCAGGGGTGAGGGGCGCCTTGAGGCTCGGCACCAGCGCGGTCCGCCCCGGCGCGACGACGGGGTGGAACGACGGAGCGGAGGGGTCGAACACGCGGCGCAGGTTGACGTCGGTGACCGCCCGGCGGACGCGGTCGAGGCCGCCCGCCCCGTAACCCTGCGGCTGGTTGGCGCTGTCGCCGTGGCACTTGAAGCAGACCTCGTACTCGAAGCGGACGTGATCGACGCGCTGTCCGATCTGGTCGATGCCCCAGACGCCGGCGAGCACGCCCTTCGCCGTCGGCGCGACCGCGTCCCGCGCGTCGGCGGCATGCGGGTCGTGGCAGTCCACGCACGCGGCGTGGCGCGCGGCCGACGGGGACGTCTCGGGGACGCGCTTCGCGGCGCGAGGCCCCTCCGACGCGTCGTGCACGTCGCGCCCGACCGTGTGCGAGTACGGCTTCAGCACGTCGCGCCGGATGTCCTTGCGGGTCACCGCCGCGCCATGGCAGCGGAGGCAGAGCGCGTCGTCCTCGTCCGTGGCGCGCTTGTCGAGGAGCCGGCCCTTCGGGTCGGCGAGGTGGGAGCGGTGACACGCCCTGCACCCCGCCTCCGCGACGGAGCGGTAGCCGCCCTCGTTCCCTTCGGCGGCGCCGAAGGGCGCGCTCGCCGTCGCGTGGCTCGCGCTCGGTCCCTCGAGCGCCGAGACCTCGTGGCAGGAGATGCAGAGCGCGGAGTTCCTGGTCGGCTTCACGAGGAAGTGCCGCTCGAGCCCGTCCACGGATTCCCGGTGCGGGTCGTGGCACGACGTGCACTGCACCTGGCCCGCGGCGTCGAGCTGCGCCGCGTCTCCGCGCGGCGGAACCCGGATGGTCGCGTCGCGACCCGGCGCGAACGAGACGGGGTGGGTGTTCCTGAGGTCGGTCCCCAGGTTGGAGCGGCGGCTCGCCGGGATGCGGCCGCCCGGAGCGGCCGCGTTCATCTGGATCTTTCCCCGGACGGTCTCGCCGACGGCGATGGTCCCGTCGTGACAGGACAGGCACACGCGGCTCGCGCCCGTCGGTGCGCCGGGCCGCACGCGCATCGTGGTGCTGTCGTAGGGCACGTGCGAGGCGCGCGGGTCGGGTCGCGCCGACATCCCGGGGGCGCGGTGGGGCACGTGGCAGAAGATGCAGGTCTGCGTCTCCGAGACCGCCTTGATCGGGCCCGGGCCGCCCACGGAGAGATCGTGCTTCGACCCCGCGACCGTCCCGGGCGCCGCGCCGGCCGTCGTCGCGGAGAGCAGTCCGGCGATCAGGATCCGCTTCACGTGGCTCCTCCGAGGATCTCGAACACCTGGACGCGGTGATTGTAGCTGTCCGCGACGTGGAGCCGGTCGCCGGTCACCACCACGCCGGCCGGACCGGTGAATCGGCCCGGCTCGCCTCCGGGCGCGCCGATGGCGTATTCGAACGTGCCGTCGCCGAGGAACACGAGCACCACGTCGCGCTGGGCGTCGGTGACGTAGATCCGCCCGCCCGCATCCGCCGTCACGCACTTCGGCCTGGTGAACGCTCCCTCGGCGTCGCCGGGGACTCCGAACGCGCCGAGCCACGCTCCGTGGGCCGAGAAGCGCGCAACGCGGAAGTTCAGCGCGTCGACGACGAGGAGCGAGCCGTCGGGCGCGATCGAGAGCGCCGTCGGATAATTGAGCTGGCCGGCTGCTTCTCCGCGGTCCCCGATCCGGGCGAGGAGCTCGCCCGCGATCGAGAACACCACCACCTGGTGTGACGGTGGGTCGACGGCGTACAGCCGATCGCCCGAGACGGCGATGCCGGTGGGACGCACGAGCTGCTCCTCGCCGATGGCGCGGCACCTGCCATCCGCCGCGACCTCGACGATCGCGTGCGCGCCGGCATCCGCGACGTAGAACGCGCCAGCGGCGCCGATCGCGACCGCCATCGGTGCGATCCACGGGCGGTCCCTGCACTCGATCGGCGCCGCCGGTTCGGAGTCGACGCGCGCCACGAGCGGGCCGTCGGGATCGGCGACGTAGATCTCGCGATTCGCCCCGGCCGCCACGCCGAAGGGGCGCGCGAGGAGGGCCGTCGCCGAGGCGGTCCGGTCGATCCCCAGCACCGCGTCGAGGAACCGCCTCCATGCGGATGGGCCGCGCTCCTGGGCGCCGGCGCGCGGGAGAACCCCGGCGAGCCGCACGCGCGGTCGGTCCGGGGCCACCGGCCAGACGACGGGCTCCTCGCGGACGGGGGTGCGCGGCGGCTGGTGCGCGCACGCGCTCGCGAACGCGAGCGCGCAGATGACCCCGCGATGCAGGGCGCTTGCACGCATCAGAAGCGGGCTCCGAAGACGCGGGTGATCCGCACGAAGAAGCGGTTGTCCCGCCGGTCGAACGAGCTGGTGCCGCCGATCACGTAGCTGTCCTCGAGCGACAACACGAACGCGCCGACGAAATATTGCAGCAGCGCGTAGGCGCCGGCCTGGCGCTCGTCCGGGCGATCGGGCGCCGTCATGTACACGTAGTTCGTGCGGAGGACGAGCGTCATGGGGCGCGCCACCGGGAGCGACAGCATGAGGGACGCGAAGCGGTTGTGCGCGTTGAAGCGGGCGGGGAGGAACAGCCCGTCGCCGCTCACCGCCCCGGGGGTCGCTCCCGCGAAGCCGCTGCTGACGCCCGCCTGGAGCGACAGGGTGCGCCGCCGCCAGAACAGGTCGCTCGTGAGGAGGATCGACCGCGTCGCCGTCGCGCCGATCGGCTCGAGGTCTCGCCGATCCACCGCCACCGTGAAGAGGCTCCGCAGCCGCATCTCGCCGCCGAGCACGGTGCTCGCGTCTGCAGTCACGTTCTGCGAGAGCGAGCTCCCCAGCGCCGCGTTCGTGTTGTTTCCGTAGGTGACCCCGTAGGAGAGCCCGGTGTTCGACCCGGGCCACAGCCACCCGATGCGGCCCAGGCCGGTCGCGCCGTACGCGGCATCGGCACCGCCCGCTTCGGGCTGGATCAGGCCCACCGTCGGACCGCCGGAGACGAGGACCTCGCGTGCGGGAGTGGTCCTCGTCCAGCGCCCGAGCACGCCCACCGTCTCGGACGTCAGCTGGCTCTCGGCGGTTCCGGAGCGGTTCTGCGCGAACGCGAGCGCGACGTTGGCGCTGTACCACCACTCGGGACTGCGCGCGTACTCGACCGTCTGGGACAGCGTCTGGGCCAGGCGCTCGGCGTCGAGCGACCCGGGGGCGGTCGCGAGGAAGTGGTCGTAGGCGTAGCGCGTCCGGGCCGTGAGCTTGTCGCCGTCGCGCCATTGAACCCCGACGGCCGTCGCGCTGCTCTCGAGGGCCGGATTCGTCTGCGCCGCCACCGTGGCGAGGCGCTGGTTGTACCGCTCCTCCAGGAACACCTCGAACCGGGGGTCGAGGGCGAGCTTGACGCGGAGATCGACGAGGTGATCGTCGTAGTTGTCGGTCGCGAACGTCCCCGAGTTCCACGCCCCCCGGTAGTCCACGCCGTAGCTGAACGTTCCGGTCCCGCTCGTCGCGCCGAGCCGGAGCAGCTTCGACGCGGTGTGCGCCTCGAAGTCCTCGAAGCCGCGCCGGGTGGTCTCGATCGCGTTCGCGCCGAACCGGATCACCGGCCGGCTCCGGTCGTTGTAATAGCCGTCCACGCCGTAGCTGTCGGTGAGGAGGCGGCCGGTGAAGCTCGTCGCGCCCTCGTAGGTCGAGTCGGAGACGGTCCGGCTCGCGTTGCCCGATACGGAGATGGGGCTCACGGGGTTCCGGAAGAGCGCCGCGGTGGTCCGATAGGTCCAGATCGACGAGCTCGTCGTGTTCGTGTCGAAGTAGGTCGTCCGCAGCCGCTGGTACTGCGCCCCTCCCGACCAGTCGACGATCCCCGGTCCGAACGGCGACACCGCCGCATCCAGCCCGCCCTCGAGGTCGAGCCTCGGCGCGGTGGCGTGACCGCCTTCGGTCCAGGAGTCGTCTCGCTGATAGAGCAGCGACAGCCGGCCGAGGATGTCGGCCGGGGTGGCGGGCCGCGGCGCGAACAGCGCCATCGCCGCCAGCGTCAACGCGATCGAGCGGCGCGCCGTCATCGCTGCGCGCCTCCGCCCACGACGGCGATCGGTACGTCGACGACGTACGTGGAGTCGCTGCCGGGGAAGGTCCATGCCGCCGCGGCCCGCCCGAGGCATTCCTCGAGCTGGGCCCCCGCGAGCTCGCCAGCGCTCGTCGAGAGCCGGGTCACGCGGCCCTGCGGCGAGAGGGTGAGCTTCAGCGCCCCCTCGATGCGTTGGAGCTTGCGCCGCTCTCCTTCCCGGCGCGGCAGGAGGTCGCGCCGGTCGACGTGCTCTGCGACGCAGGCTTCGATCGAGGGCTGCGCCGCGAGCACGGCCTCGCGGATCTGGCGCTTGCCTGCCTCGCCCGGCTCGAGCGTCGCCGTCCGCGTCGCGACCGGCGCAGGCGCGGCCGGCGCGGCGCCCTCGTCCACGGCGCCGCCGGCCACCGTCGCAGCGGCGCTCGCCGGCGCCTTGACGACGGATCTCGGCGACTTCACGACCATGACGAAGGCGGCCCGCTCCTTGGCCGCGGGCGCCTTCGCATCGGCCGGCTTCGGCACCGGCGGGGCCACGGCGGGACGGCGCTCGAGCAGGTCGAGCCGCTCGGTCCGTACCTCCAGCCGGCGCTCCCACGTGTCGAGGCGTTCCGCCCTCGCCCGGAGCTGGTGCTCGAGCGCGCCGATGCGTTCGTCCCACGCCGCGAGCCGCGCCTCGGACGCCGCGAGGTGGCGGTTCCGTGCGGCGAGCGCCTGCTTGCGGGCGTCGAGCTGCGCGGCGCGCGAGGAGACGCCGGTGGCGGCGGCGAGGCGGGCGACCTCACGGCGCTCCGTGTCCTCGCGGCTCGCGGCGTCGCGCTCCCGGCCCTGGGCCGCGTCGATCGCGGGCACGAAGCTGCGCTCCTGCGCGGCGAGGGTGCGCTCGTGCGACGCGAGCTGCTGCTCGCGCACCTCGAGGTCGCGCTGTTGCTGGGTCGGCGCGCCGCGCGCGCCGATGCGCTTCTCTCGCGCGTCGAGGAGCTGCTCGCGGGCGGCGAGCTCGCGCTCGCGCTCGGCGAGCCGGCGCGTCTCGGCGAGCAAGGCCTTCTCGCGCGCGTCGAGCGGGTCGGACGCGCTCCGGACGCGTCGCTCGCGCGCCTCCGCGAGCGCCTCCTGCTCGCGAAGCTGCGCCTCCGCGAGGTCCTCCAGGCTCGGAGCGGCGCCGCGGACCGGCGCGGCCGCCGGGGGACTCGAGCCGGCCGCATCCGCGACCCGCGCCGTGAACGGGCCATGCTGCACGTGCCGGGGCTCGCCGAGGTGGGCCGGATCCGCCGTCTTCATCTTCACGCGAAACCGGGGGCGCTCCTCGATCGCCGCGCCGGCCATCGCCTGGTCAGGCTCCGCCGGCGCCACGATCGGTGCGCTCGGCGCGATCGGCGCCGACCTGGGCGCGGGGACCACGCCGACGGTGAGCGCGATGCGGAAGCCGTCCTCACGGGGCAGGTAGTTCGCCCCGACCCCGAGGCTCACCGATCGGTACGCGACCCAGCGGACTGCGCCTCCGACGTTGCCGCCGCGAGGCCCGAGGAGCGCCTCCGCGACCAGATCGACGCGGGGCATCGCCTGGAGCGAGACGGCGATCCCGGCGGTGAGGCCGGCGTTGCGCAGCCCCTGCGCCTCCGCCTCCGCTCCCGCGAAGCCGGCGAACCGCAGGACGAGGCCCTTCCCCGTCGAGGCGACCGCCCGTGCCCCGATCACGCCATGATCGTTGAACCGGTCGAACACGGCGCTCATCGCGAGCCCTGGGATCGGCCCGCTCGGCCGCGAGAGCTGGAGCTTGCCGGCCGCGCCGAACAGCATCCGCGCAGGGCGTGGATCTCCGGCTTCTCCCCATTCACGCATGGTGAGGCCGAAGTCCATGGTCGGCGCGACTCCAGCGACGACGTACAGGGGGAGGGGACCGACGTCCGCCGGACGGCCGCGGGAGTCGTCGTAGCGGAGCTCGGCGCCCAGCTCGCCGCCGCCCGCTCCCGTCGACTCCGCGTCCGGGACGTCGAGGAGACCGGTCTCACCGCTGCGGGCGGGAAACGACTGCGCGCGCGCCGGCGCGCACAGGAAGAGGCCGAGCGCCGCGGCGGCGGAGAGCGCTCTCAGGGAGCCCCCTGGACGTTCGATCCACCGGCGGCGCGCGCCCGTCGCGCGAGGCCGAACTGCGTCAGCGTTCGTTCGACGCTCCGGACGCTCACCGGGTGCCCGGAGCGGGCCAGGACCTCCGCGATCGCGGCCGCGCTCCGGTCGGGATGCCGCAGCCGTGTCGTGACGATGAAGCGGAGGACCTCGAGCGGCCGGCGCCATGGCGATCGCGGTCCGGGGGGGCGCGCGAGCAGACCCTCGAGACCGCCCTCACGGTAGCGGCGGAGCTTCTCGTAGTACGTGCTGCGCGCCCGGCCGTACTGCCGGAGGATCTCGTCCAGCGGACGGCCGCTCGTCTCTCCGTCGATGAGCATGGCGAGGTCGAGCGTCGCCTCGTCCCGGGGACGAACGGCGAGGACCCCGCCAGGGCCTCGGATCTCATGTCGACCGGTCCGCTTCATCCCGCTCTCGGACCTCGTGGGGTCGCCGGCGGTTCACCGTCGCAGACCATCACGGCTGTACGCTCGTCGCCCTGCGGAGCGCCTTCTTGTCGGTCTTGATCGAGGCGTTCTTCCGCAGCTCCTCCACGCGGCGTGTGACGGCGGCCGCCCGCTTCTCCTCGGCGGCCCCGGCAGCGACGGACGGAAGCGCCTGCTCGAAGGGCACGCCGATCAGCGGAGCGTTCCGGTCGTAGAACGCGGCGATCTCGTCCTCGGACGGCGCGGGGGCCGCGCTGCGAATCCGATCGGCGGCCGCGCCGGCGAGGATGTTCCGCTCGGCGACGGCGACGCTCGCGAGGACCTCCGGGGCCGTGGCGTATCCGCGCGAGATGGCGAGGTCCTGCAGGAGCCGAGCATCGATGAGCTGCCACGCGAGCTGGACCTTCACTGCGGCGCTGGCGAGGTGGCCGTCGCCGCCGGAGCCGCCGAGCGCTCGGATCGTCGGGTGGATCTCGGCGTACCGGATCTCGCGGCCAGCGATGGTGGCGATCGGGTGCGCGAGGTCCTGCGGGCTGGCTCGGGCACCTTCGAGCCCGCGCAGGAACGCCTCGTCGAGGACGACGCCGGCCTTGGCGCGGAGCTGCTTCGCGAGGTGCGCCTTGGCCTCGGACGCGAGCTGCTTGCGCGCGTGCTCGGCGAGCGCGGCGCGCCGGGCCGAGAACGCGGCCTCGTCCCCTACGCTCCTCTCCAGGACCTCGACGATGGCCCACCCGGCGCTGAACTCGAAGGGGCCCGCGAGCCGGCTCGCGCCGGCGCCGAACACGGCCGCCGCCAGCGCGGGATCCATCTGGGCGCGGAGCACGGCCGGCGCGGCGGCGGGGGTTGGGTACACGCGCGCGGTGACGGCGCGGCTGGCCTCGTCCGCGAACCTCGCCCCCTTCTCGATCCGCTGCAGGGCGGCGGCGGCATCCTCGCGCGTCGCGAACGAGAGGAGCTGGAACCGCGCCTGGTCCGCCGTGCCGTGGAACAGCTCTCGGAGCTGGCTCTCCTGCGGCACCATCGTCGCGGCGAGATCCTTCTCGATGAAGGCGTCGGCCGCCGCCCGGCGCGCCTCGTCGTCGAGCCTCCGCTGGACCTCCGGAGCCGAGCGGACCCCGAGGCGCTCGGCCTCGGCCGCGAGGAGCGCCTGGTCGACGAGCGCGCGCAGGACCTCGTCGGCGTCGGGGTTCGCCCCCCGGGCGCGGTATGCGGCGAGCGCTGCCGCGACGGCACCGCTCGTGATGGTCGCGCCGTCGACCCGGGCGACGATCTCCTCGCGTGCAGCGACGGAGAGGAGCAGCAGGACCGGAATCGCGAGGGTCACGGCGCTCCTCCGCCCGACGTTGCCGCTCCCGGTGCGCCGCCCTGCCCGGCGCCGGCCCCCGCTCCGAGGGGCTCCCTCGACGCGGCGCTGCGCCGCGCGTTCGAGGTCACGTTCTTGAGCTCGGGGTGCTCGCCGCTCTTGTCGCCGTGGCACCAGCTACACGAGTCCATCGCGGTCTTGCCGAAGTAGAGGAGCCGCTCGGTATTCGAGCCGTGGGGGTTGTGGCAGCTCGCGCACGAGAACACGCGCCCCTCGCGCTTCGGGTCCTTGAGGTCGGGGCCGCCGACGACGTGGCCCCTCGGCAAGATGGCGGTCACGTGCGTGCCGTCCTTCTGCCCCTCGTGGCAGCCGATGCAGAGCGCGTTCACTTCACGTGCGAGCAGCGCCGGCCGCCCGGTCCCGTGGGGATCGTGACAGCCGGTGCAGCCGTAGCGCTCGAGCGCCGCGTGCTTCACCTTCCCGGTGTCCACCGGCTTGTGGCACCGGTAGCAGACCGCCTTGCCTTCCCCGCCCTTCAGCGCGTACCGGTTCGGCGCGCCGTGCGGGTCATGGCACTCGTCGCAGCCCTTCGCGACCGGCGGGTGGATGTTCTTGCGCCCGGTGAGATCGTCCTGGTGGCAGAGGAAGCAGGTTTCCTGGATGGTGCTCCGCGCGAGGAGGTTCGGGGTGTCCGAGGAGTGCGGATCGTGGCAGACGGCGCAGTCGCCGACGACCACCGCGCTGTGCGGATACTTCGCCGTGTCCTTCCGGTCGTGGCAGCCGTAGCACAGGTCCACGGGGTTCTTCTTGAGGAGCTTCAGGCGATCGGACCCGTGGCCGCCCTCGTGACATTCGAGGCAGTCCGACACCTCCAGCGCCGGATGCACGACCTTCTTTCCGAGATCGATCCGGTAGCCGCGGCCCGGCGTGCCGCGGCCGGTGGGGGCCTTGGCATCGTGGCACTGGAGGCAGAACGCAGACCCGCTCTCCGCCTTGAGGTTGTTGGGCAGGCTCCCGCCGTGCGCGTCGTGGCAGGCCAGGCAGCGCCCCTCGGCGACCGGCGGATGCTTCACGGGCTTCGTGCCGAGCGACTGCGCGTCGTGGCAGTCGAAGCAGATCTTCTCGCGCGGTTGGAGGATGAGCCCCGCGTAGCCGGACGCGTGCGCCGCGTGACACGACAGGCAGGTGCCCATGCGGACCGCGGTGTGGACCGACTTGGACTGATCCTTCCGGGCGTGGCAGCCGTAGCAGAGCTCGGGCTCGGTCCGGATCAGCACCCACTTCGACGCGGTGCGAGCGCGGCACTTGCCGGCCTCGGTGGTGACGGGCCGGTGGCAGGAGGTGCAGTCGTGCTTGTCGAGCGCGCCATGCACCACGCGGCCTTGCGTGATCCGCGCGTGGCATCCGGTGCAGCGCTCGCTGGCCGGCTGCGACGCGATCGCTTGCGGCTGCTGCACGGCTACGGGCGGCGGCGAGGGGAGCGGGATGCCCTGGGCGGCAGTCGCTCCCGACAGCGCCACGGCCATCGCAGTCGCGATCAGCGCTCGACCCGCGAGGTTAAGGCTCGACCTCGCGGGCCTTCGGCGGGAGGCACGCCCTGCGAGGGTTCTATCGGACACGGGGTTGGTCACTCCGTCACCGGGCAGCAGGCGCGATCGGTCGAGCGGGGGATGAGGTGCAAATCGGTGCCGGAAAATCCCAGCTAGGACGGATGAATGTCAGGTAAGTCCTTGGTTGCTCGGCCGCCGATTCTAGCCGATTCGGGTGCCGATCGTCATCCGAGCGCTCTCATGCAGGCCTTTCGCCTGAGCGCCCGGTCCGGGGGAGATCGCGCAACCGTTGCGTCGCCTCTCGGCGGAATCGGGCGAAATCTGGTGTCGTACGATGGGGCACATGACTTGCTGCGGACGGCTCGAACTCGGAAAGGACCCTCGTGCTCGTCGCCGTAGGCCTGAACCGGAGCAGCGCATTCGCCGCAGACTGGGAGCGAATGCCCCCTTCGTCCGGTGAAGCCGACCCGGACCTCGCCGCCTTCGTGGCCCTCGGCGGCATCGACGAGGTCGCGGTCGTCTCGAACGGCTGCCGGGTCGAGCTGTACGCGGCGACGCGCTGCCCCGCTGCCGCCGTGCTCGCGCTGCGCGGGGCGCTCACGGCGCGCGCCGGGCGCGAGGTGCCGGTGTTCGCGCTCCAGGGCGAGGGCGCATTCCATCATCTGGTCCGCGTCGCCTCCGGCCTCGATTCTCCCGTCCTCGGCGAGGCGCACGTCCTCGCGAACGTGAAGGCAGGCTTCGAGCGCGCCGTCGAGTCGGGCGCCGCCGGGCTCGAGCTGATGTCGACGCTCGAGCGCGTGCTCCGGATCGCATGGCGCGTCCGGACCGAGACCTCCATCGGCCGCGCTGGAATCTCGTGGGGGCACGCCGTGGCGGCGCTCGTGGAGAAGGTGCTCGGTCCCGTGGCGGGACGCCGCGTCGCGCTCGTCGAGGCGAGCGAGATGGCCCGGATCTCGGGGGAGCTGCTGGGGGCGCGCGGTGCGGAGGTCGTCGTCCTCGACCGGACGCTCGCGGCGCTCGAGGAGGAGCTTCTCCGAGCCGACGTCGTCGTCTCCGCGGCTGCGGTGCCGCCGCTCGCGTTCGCGCCTGCCGCGATGGCTCGCGTCGCGAGGGCGCGGGCGCGCCCGCTGGTCCTGGTCGATCTGGCCTCCCCGCGGGCGATACCGGCGGGGACCGGCGATGTCGCGGACGTGTACCTGTGCGACGCGGACGACCTCCGCCGCGTGATGCGGGCGACGCTGGGGAGCTGGGCGGTCGAGACGGCGCAGGCGGAGCGGCTCCTCGACGAGGAGGTTCGCAGATGGGCACGCGGCGACGCGGACCCGCGCCCCGCCGCCGCCCTGCTCCCGCTGCAGAACGCCGTGTGACGGCGCAGACATGGGGGCTTCCCCCCGGCCGCCGTCCCTGCGATGATGGCCCCCGCAATACCGCAGGATCCGCCACAGAATGAACTTTCTCGAGCGCGCGTACCGCCGGCTGGACTCCAGCATCCGGGCGCGCATCGTCGTCCCGACCGCGCTGCTGTTCGCCGTGACGCTTGCTGCCATGGTCGCGGGCGCGGTCCACCTGTACGGCGCGGACATCGAGCGCGGCCGGCGCGAGCGGGCGGAGGTGTTCACCGGGATGGTGGCCAGCGGCCTCTCCAACATGATGCTGGCCGGCCACCCCCATGAGGTCCCGCCGATGCTCGACGCGCTCCCGGGGCACGGGACCGACCTCGTGGCCGCGAGCCTCCTGTCGCCGACGGGGACCGTCTCCTCCTCGTCCTCGCCGCGTCTGCTGGGGACGATCCCGTGGCGCGATCTGCCCCGTTTCGACAAGCAGACGGTCGTGGTCGCGCCGGGCGGAAACGACACCGAGTACGCCGTCATCCACCCGGTCCTGAACGCTCAGTCCTGCGGGCGCTGCCACGGGACCCAGTCGCGCGTGAACGGGTATCTGGACCTGCGGTTCACCCGGATGCCCGTGCTGCTGGCCCAGGCACAGCTCGGCAAGACGCTCGCGCTCTCCGCCACCGCCGCGTTCGTGGTCCTCATGGCCATCGCGCTCTGGCTGCTCGGGCGCGAGGCGGTCCGGCCGCTGCAGCGGCTGGTCGCGGCGATGCGCCGGGCCGAGGCCGGCGATCTCACGGTCCGCGCCGACGAGGGGCGGCCCGACGAGCTCGGGCGTCGCGGCGCGCGGCTTCGACGCCACGCTGGCCGCGCTGCGGCGCAGCCAGGCCGAGCTGGAGGCCTTCTACCGGGAGCGCATGGTCCGGGCCGATCGCTTCGCCGCCGTCGGCGAGATGGCCACCGGCCTGGCCCACGAGATCAAGAACCCGCTGGCCGGGCCTCTCCGGGCGCGCTCGAGCTGCTCGCCGAGGACCTCTCCGAGGACCCGCGCCAGGCCGAGGTGGTGGGCGAGATGCGCCACCAGGTGGCGCGGCTCACCCACACCATGGAGAGCCTGCTCTCCTTCGCCCGGCCGCCCAAGGCGAAGCTGCGCGCCACCGACGTGAACGCCACGCTGGAGAAGGTGCTCTTCCTCGTCGCGCCAGCAGTCGCGAGGCAGCCGCGGTCGCGGTCGTGCTCGCACCTCGACGACGGCGCTGCCGCCGGTGCTCGCCGATCCCGTTCCAGCTCGAGCAGGTGTTCCTCAACATCTGCCTGAACGCGGTGCCAGGCCATGGACGGGCGGCGGGCACGCTCACGCGTCCGCTCCCGGGCGGCGGACGGGAACGTGGTCGTCGAGATCGAGGACACCGGGCCCGGGCATCCCGGCGGACGCTGCGCGCCCAGGCTCTTCAAGCCCTTCTTCACCACGAAGCGGGAGGGGAACGGGCTCGGCCTCGCCATCTCCGCGCGGATCGTCGCCGAGCACGGCGGCCACATCGGCTACCGCTGCCCGCCGGACGGCGGTACCATCTTCACCGTGACGCTCCAGCAGGCGCGCGCCGGGCGCGCCGCGGAGCACGCCGCATGACGGCACCGCGCCGCCCGCATCCTCGTCGTCGACGACGAGAAGCTGATCCGCTGGTCGGTCGCCGAGCGGCTGCAGCGCGACGGCTACGAGGTGCTCTCGGCCGAGTCGGGCGAGCAGGCGCTGGAGATGCATCGCCGCGCACGCCGCCCGACCTCATGCTGCTCGACGTGCGGCTCCCCGGCATCGACGGCGTCGCAGACGCTGCAGCGGGCGCTGGCGCTCCACCCCGAGCTGGCGGTGCTGATGATGTCGGCGCACAGCACGGTGGACATCGCGGTCGAGGCGATGAAGCACGGCGCGATCGACTTCCTGGTGAAGCCGTTCCCGTTCCAGGCGCTCGACGCCGCGGTGGAGCGGGCCCTCGCCACCGCCCGGACCCGGCGCCAGATCGCGACGCTCACCGAGCGACCGGCGGCGGCGCGAGCGCGCTCGACGCGATCGTCGGCGGCTCGGCCGCGATGGAGCAGGTGCGGAGCATGATCGGCCGCGCTGGCCGGCGAGCGACACGACCACCGTGCTCATCGAGGGCGAGAGCGGCGCCGGCAAGGAGGTGGTGGCCCGCGCCATCCACTTCCAGAGCGCGCGCGCCGAGCGCCCCTTCCTGCAGGTGAACTGCGCGGCGCTGCCCGAGCACCTGCTCGAGAGCGAGCTGTTCGGCCACGAGCGCGGCGCCTTCACCGACGCCCACACCCAGAAGCGCGGGCTCTTCGAGAGCGCCGAGGGCGGCTCGGTGATGCTCGACGAGATCGGCGACCTGCCGCCGGGCGGCCAGGCGAAGCTGCTGCGGCTCCTCGAGAACAAGACCTTCCGGCGCGTGGGCGGCGTGCACGGAGCTGCGCGCCGACGTCCGCGTCATCGCCGCCACCAACGTGAACCTCGAGGAGCGGGTCTCGGAGGGGCGGTTCCGCGCCGACCTCTTCTTCCGGCTCAACGTGGTGCGGATCGTGGTGCCGCCGCTGCGCGAGCACGTCGAGGACGTGCCGACGCTCGCCGCCCACTTCATCGCCCGGTTCAACCAGGAGATGAAGCGGCAGGTGCCGCGGCGTCTCCGCCGCGGCCATGGAGATGCTGCAGGCCTACCACTGGCCGGGCAACGTCCGCGAGCTGCGCAACGTCATCGAGCGCGCCTTCATCCTCCACGCCGGCGCCGAGGAGATCCGGCCCGAGCACCTGACGCCCGGAGCTGCGCGGAGGCGTCGCGGTGAAGCGGCCCGGAGAAGATGGTGCCGAACGTCACCGAGGAGGGGCTCGTCCTCGACGACGTCGAGAAGAAGCTCATCGCCGAGGCGATGGAGCGGGCGAGCGGCAACCAGTCGAAGGCGGCCCGCCTCCTCGGCGTCTCGCGCGACACGCTGCGCTACCGGCTGAAGAAGCACGGGATGGCGTGAGGGCGGCCGGGGTCGCCGTCGCCGTCGTCTTTGCCGTCGCGGCGCCCGGCGCTCGTGCCTCCGCCCCCGAGCTGCGCCCGGTCTCGCTCGAGGCGCTGCGCGGGCGGCTCGACGGCCGCGCGAACACCGCGTTCACCGCACGCGGGCTCGAGATCGAGGTGAGCGGCAACGGCTGGGTGGTGCTGCCGTTCACGGCCGAGGAGCTGGAGCTGGATCTCGAGGCGAACGGTCCCGTCCTCCTCACCTGGGCGGCCCGATCCGGAAGCCACCTCCGGTTCCGCGGGCCGCCGTGGCGGTACGCGCCCGTCCCGAGGGCGCCGGCGACGCTCCGGCTCGACCTGCGCATCGCCGACGGGTGGACCCCTTCCGCGCAGCCCGTGCTGCTGCTCACCGGCGGCGGCACCGTGGTCGTGCACGCGATGCGTGCGCGCCCGATCGCGCCCGATCCCGACGATGCGCGCGCCGCGTACGACCGCGCGGTCCTGTGGGCGCCCGAGAGCGTCGGGCACACGACCATCAACCTCCTGACCCAGTCGTTCTGGAGCGCGAGCCGCGGGACCTGGCTGGCAGACGTCATCGCCGGTGCGGCCCTCGGCGCGTTCCTGCTGGTGCTCGGGGTCGCCGCGCTGCGCCGCCGGCGGCTTCGCCCGGGGCGCGCGCTCGCGATCGCCGCACTCGTCGCGCTCGTCGCGTGGGACGCCCACTTCCTCGCCCGGTTCCTCCCGATGGCGAAGCTCTCCTTCACCCCGGACCCGGAAGCGCGGATCCGCGATGACTTCTACTTCGATCCCGAGCTCGGCGCGCTGGCCGCGCTCGCGCGGGCGACGCTTCGTCCGGACGAGCGGGTCGGGACCGCAGGTGCGCCGAACAACTGGTTCGGCCCGCAGACGCTCTGCTTCGCGCTCGCCCCGCGCCGCTGCGCGATCCTCAAGCCGGGGGAGCAGGAGCACGCCGGCATCTCCGGGGTGGGGCGCCTCCGCGACGACGAGATCGATGCGATCGTGTCCATCGGCGGGGGCCCGCTGCCGGAAGGCTTCGTCCCCGTCGCGGCCGCGAGCCCGCGCGCCGTCGTGGGCCGCCGCCGATGAGCTTCCTCTTCGCCACCGCCTTGCTGGTCGCCGCTGGGCTTGCCGTGCTGAGATCGCTTCGCCTCGAGACGCGCGGAGCGGTCGCGGACGCCGGGCTCGCGTGGCTCGTCGGGAGCGGAGCCTTCGCGGCAGTCGCGCCCGTGGTCCGGTTCGCGCTCGGGGTGCCGCTCTCGCGGCTCACGGTCCTCGCCGTCGTGCTCGCCCCGGTCGCGGTGTGGGGCGCGCTGCGGCTTCGGCGAGGTCCTGCCCAGGCGGGCGGGCCGAGCGCGCCGTCCGGCGGCGAGCGAGCCCGGTGGCTCCCGCAGCCGCTCTGGGCGTTTCTCCCGATCGCCGGCTACGTCGTCGTCGTCGTCGCGGCGGTGCTGCTGCACGGCGCGAACACCCCCACGCACACGGACGACGGAGTCCGCGTTCGCGCGTTCGCGCCCGTGCTCGCGTTCCTGGACGGCTGGGCGTCCGACGCGCGCGCGATCTTCGTGGCGGCGGGCCCGCTGCCCACGTTCGTCCCGGCGCTGGGCGCGATCCTAGGCGGCACCCTGGACCCGTTCCACCCGAACTACGCGGTCCTCGCCGACCTCGTCGCGATCCTGCTGCTCACCGTCGGCCTCGGCGCATCGCGCGGCAGCCCGGAGCGGGGATGGGCGTCGGCGTTCGCGCTCCTCTCGATCCCGCTCTTCGTATACCACTGCACGTCCACCTACTCGGACGCGGTCCTCGGCATCCGCGTCGGTGCCGGCGTCCTCTTCGCGATCGAGTACGCGCGGACCCGAGAGCACCGCGACGCCGCGCGCGCGCTGCTGCTCCTCGGGATCGCCGCGCTCGTGAAGCGGGAAGGGGAGCTCGTCGCCGCCGCCCCCGCCGCGATCCTCGTCGCGCAGCTCGCGGTCGCGCGCGCGCGGGGCCGCGCCTTCCCGTGGCTCGCGCTGGCCGGCCTGGGCGCCGTCGTCGCGCTGGACGTCGCGGGAAAGGTCGCGGCCGTCGGCGTCGCGGACGCATTCCCGATGGTGCGCTTCATCGCGCAGCAGTCGGGGGCGTCGGCGGCGGCGCCCGCGCCGATCCAGCCCGGGTCGGCCGCGGTCGCCGCGGCGCTGTTCTTCGACCAGGCGCTCTTCCGGTCGGGGAACGCGGGGATGATCTACTGGATCCTGCCGGCGGCGATCGCCGTGCGCGCCCGCGCCCTCGTCCGGACGCGGCTCCTCTGGCCACTCGCGGGCGTCGCCGCGCTCCTCGCCGAGGTCGCGGTGAGCTCGATCCTCGTCGTCCCGCAGTTCACGCTCGACCAGTCCACCGTCCACCGCGCGCTCCTCGTCGCGACGGTGCCGGCGGCGCTGTGGCTCGCGGCGGTGGTGACGGACGCGGTGGGGGAGGCGTGAGCCCTACGCCGCCGCTGCGTCGTCGGCGTCGACCGGCGTCCCGTCCGTCGCCCAGTCGATCTCGTGCGCGAGCGCGACGAGCTCCTGCTTCAGCTTCTCCTTCGCGCGGATCTCGAGCTGCCGCGCGCGCTCGCGCGAGAAGCCGAAGTGCTCGCCCAGCTCCTTCAACGTCAGCGGGCGCTCGCTCATCACGCGCTGCTCGATGATGTACCGCTCGCGCCGGTCGAGGCGGGCGAGCGCCGTGGCGACGCGGCCCGTCACCATCGCCCGCTCCTGAGCGCCGGACAGCTCGTCGTCGGCGCCGGGATCCGCGGCCGCGACGAAGTCCACGTGCGAGGTCCCGCCGTCGTCGCCCATCGGCGCGTCGAGGGACAGGTCCCGCCCCTCCATCCGCTGCGCCATCTCCTCGACCTCGGAGGTCTTCACGCGCAGCTTGCTCGCGACCTTGGTCGCGTCGCGCCCGTCGGAGTCCGCTCCGTGCTCGAGCGAGGTCCTGTCGAGCTCGCGTCGCGTCCGGGCGAGGGAGAAGAACAGCTTTCGCTGCGCCTGGGTCGTCCCGAGCTTCACGAGCGACCAGGACTTGAGGATGTAGTTCTGGATGTACGCGCGGATCCACCACACCGCGTACGAGATGAGCCGGATGCCCTTCTCCGGATCGAACTTCTGCACGGCCTTCATGAGGCCGATGTTCCCTTCCTGGATGAGATCGGCCATCCGGAAGCCGTACGAGCGGTACTCGTACGCCACCTTCACCACGAACCGCAGGTTCGCCGTGACGAGGCGGTGGGCCGCGCGGGTATCCCCCTGGGCGGCGTAGATGCGCGCGAAGCGCTGCTCCTCGTCCACCGTCAGCAGGGGAAACCGGTTGATCTCGGAGAGGTACAGCTCGAGCGAGCTGATCGTCGTGGAATGGGTCGCGCGCTTCATCCGGGGCCTCCGCTGTGCGGACTCATACTCCATAGCAACCGGTGTGCCGAAAGGGGCGCGAGAAAATACAGCCGATATATCCGGGCCTTGCTTGGATGGCGGGGGAGGTGGCTCCGATGCGCGTCCTATAAGCATTACAGGATCGTGTCGGATCTGCATCCCTATTGGGTTTTTTGGCTGTAGAAACTTCCCCGCCGGGGGGAAACCGTTGCAAAACCCCCTTGCGGAAGCCCGCCTGGCTGGCCACCGTGACCGCCAAGTCCTTTGTGCGGACTCCCTGTGGAAGATATGGACACGCGCGACGAGAAGCCTCAGGTCCGCTCTCGGTCCGATGAGCAGCCGGCCTCGCGGTCGCCGTCGCGGGAGGATCCCGCGATGCGCCCGGGATATCTCGGCTTCGTCGCGCACGAGATCCGGAACCCGCTCTCCACCGCGCTGTGGACCGCGGAGATGCTCGCGCGGATGAGCATGACCGACCGCGGCGGGGCGCGCGGCGAGAAGCTCTCGGCGATGTGCCTCAGATCGGTCTCACGGGTGCGTCAGCTCGTCGAGGACCACCTCCTGTGCGAGCGGCTCGACTCGGGCGGCCTCCCGCTGCGCATCGAGGCGATAGGCGCGCGCGACGCGGTCGACGCGGTGCTCGAGCGCCATCCCGCCGAGGTCGCGTCTGCGCACGGCGACCGTTCCGTCGGCGTCGACGTCGACCGCGGACTGCTCGAGCGAGCGATCGAGGGCCTCGTCGCCGTCGCAGGGGCCGATCGGACGCCTGTCTCCGTGACCGCGCACGCCGCGGGGGGGAGGGTCGCTTTCCTGGTGAAGGGCAGGACCGCCGAGGAGGGAGCGCTGTCCGATCCGGTCAAGGGAACGCCGAGCGATCCCACGGGGCGCGCGCTTTCGATCACGCTCGCGCGGCGAATCGCGGCGGCGCTCGGGGGCGCGCTCGTCGTGCAGGGGGGGGCCTGGTTGCTCACGGTTCCCCGGGCGCAGGGTTATACTGCGCCGCCCAGCACGACCGCTCTTCCATGAATCGGCCCCTCGTCTTGGTCGTCGACGACGACCCCGACATCCTCGACGCCATCTGCGACATCCTCGACGCGGAGGGGTATCGAGTCTCTCGCGCGCGCCACGGGCAGGAGGCGCTCGAGCAGGTCGATGCGGAACGGCCCGACATCATCCTGCTCGATCTGATGATGCCCGTGATGGACGGCGTCGCCTTCTCCCACGCGCTCCGGCAGCGACCCGCCGTGAGCGACGTCCCGATCGTCGTCATCTCCGCGGATGGGAACCCGCAGCGGGCGGCCGCCGTCGGTGCGGCGGGGTACCTCGCGAAGCCGTTCGACATCGACGCGCTGCTCGCGCACGTCGCGGGGATCACGCGCGATGTGGGCGCGCCACGGCCGGGCACCTAAGTAACGACCTGCGCCGAAAACGCCCGGCGCGACGCGGGCTTCCCTTGACAGGGACCGCGCCCACGGGTAGAAAGCCCGCCTTTCACGTGCACGTCCTCCGCGGCCAGTCGCGACGCGCGGCGGACCAATGCGAGGTTCCAAAATGGCGACAGGGTTGCTGGCGAAGAAGGTCGGGATGGCCCAGATCTTCACCCCGGAGGGCGACTGCGTCCCGGTGACGGTGCTCGAGGCGGGCCCGTGCACGGTGGTGCGGCGCAAGACGGTGGAGAAGGACGGCTACGACGCGGTCGTGCTCGGCTGGGGCGTCGTCGACGAGAAGCACGCCCATCGGCTCTCGAAGCCCGAGCTGGGAGTGTTCAAGAAGGCGGGCACCGCGGCGTTCCGGCACCTCAAGGAGGTGCGCGTGAAGGACGCGAAGGCCCTCGGCGAGCTCAAGCCCGGCGACGTCCTCACCGTCGATACGGTGTTCAAGGCGAACCAGCGCATCGACGTGACCGGCGTCACGAAGGGCCGCGGCTTCACGGGCGTCGTGAAGAAGTGGGGGATGAAGGGCGCCGCGCGCGACGCCTCCACCTCGCACGAGCACCACCGGCACGTCGGCGCGATCGGCCAGCGAAAGACGCCAGGCAAGGTGTGGAAGGGGAAGCACCTCCCCGGTCACTACGGCAACGAGCGCATCACGATCCAGAACCTGACCGTGGTCGGCATCGAGGCAGACAAGAACGTGCTCCTCGTGTCGGGGTGCGTCCCCGGGCACGCGGACGGCCTCCTGTTCGTGAACACGGCGTCGAAGGGCCAGCCGCGGCCGAAGCAGAAGCAGGAGGAGCGCGCGCGGGCGAAGCCGAAGGTCTGACGCCGCGCAGCTTCGCCGCACCGACGCGCCGCCCGGAGATCCGGGCGGCGCTTCTCGTATCTGCGAGTGCAAGCGCAGGGGCAGCCGGATGAGGCTGCCCCGGCCCGCCAGCGGGCCCCCGAAGTCGAGCGCGGCTCCGCCGCGGGTGCGGATCTCGAGCGAGCGGGGGGCTCGGGGGGGCGCGAGGGCGCCAGCCCGAGTGTCCCCCCGCCCTTAACGCAACGCGCGCAGCAGGCGGTACGCGGCGAGGATCTGCGCGGTGCGCAGCCGCTTGTGCAGCCGCAGGAGGGCGTCTGCGGGCGCGTGGCGCTCGAACGCGGCGGCGTCCTCCTCGAACTGCCGCTCGAAGTTGGCCCCGCTCTTCGACGTCGCGTACCAGCGGAACGCCGCGATCCGCTCGCGCAGGTACAGCGGGTCGCCGAGGGCCGAGAGCCGTAGCCAGTACTCGTAGTCGAACCCGTACCGCATCGACTCGTCGAGCAGGCCGACCCGCTCCATCGCCGAGCGGCGCCAGAACACCGTCATCTGCGAGACGAAGTTCTCGACGAGGAGCGCGCGGCGCGAGTACCTCCGGCACCGGAAGTCCTTGTACGCGCTCACCCAGCGCCGGATCGGCCGATCCTGCTCGTCCACGACCTCGCACCGCCCGTGGAGCCACGCCAGGTCGGGTCGATCGCGGAACGCCGCCGCCACGCGCGCGAGCGCGCCGGGGTAGAGGAGATCGTCCGAGTTCAGCCACCCGAGCACGTCCCCCGTCGCCGCGCGGAGGCCCTTGTTGATCGCGCTGGCCTGCCCCGCGTCGGGCTCGATGCGATACGAGAGGCGGTCGGCGTGGCGGCGCAGGATCTCGGCGGTGCCGTCGGTGCTGCCGCCGTCCATCACCAGCAGCTCGAGCTCGAGCTCGCCGCGCTGCGAGAGGACGCTCGCCAGGGTCCGCTCGAGGTACGGCGCCTGATCGAGCGACGGCGTGACGATCGAGATCTTCATCGCGGCGCAGCTCAGGCGTCGGTCCGCTCGCCGGAGGCGGGCCCGGGTTCGCCCGGAACGCGCGCGCGCAGCTCCGCCAGCTCGGCGCGGAGGAGCGCGCACTCCTGGGCGAGCCGGCGGACGCGGGAGGTGTTGCCGGACACCGCGATCGTCACGGAGAGCACGTTGACGGCGAGGTAGAGAAGCCCCGCGCCGAAGAGCGCGTTGGCGGGGACCTGGATCCCGAGGCGGCGCGCGCCCCACGCGAGCAGCTGGGGCTGCGCGGTGACGAGGATCGCGGCGAGGGTGGTGAGGAGCCAGATGAGGCTCTCACGGAGGTGCAGCCGCTGGGTCCGGATGAGCCAGACCACCCAGGCGCTGAACGCGACCAGCACCGCGAGGGCGCCGAGCTGGATCTCGATGGGGAGGATGCGGTCGGGCGTCATCACGCGCTCCGGTCGCTCCCGACGCGGACCGCCCGCTGGGGCAGCAGCACGAGCGCGAGCGACACCTTCACGAGGTAGTACAGGCTCCGCAGCGCGGTGATGGAGGAGCGCCCGTGCGCCCGCTCGTGCATGTGCACGGGGGCCTCGGCGAGCCGGAGCCCCGCCCGCCGCGTCAGCGCGATGGCCTCCGGCTCGGGGTAGTCCGACGGGTAGTACCGCGCGAACAGCGCGATCGCGGAGCGGCCGGCAGCGCGGAAGCCGCTCGTCGGGTCGGTCACGCGCGCCCCGCAGCGCAGGCGGAGGAACCAGGACAGGTAGCGGATCCCCGCGCGCCGGAAGAAGGTGGACCGGAACCCGCCGTCGGATCGGAAGCGCGACCCGATCACCACGTCGGCGCGGCCCTCCCGGATCGGAGCGAGGAGCGCGGGGAGATCGGCGGGATCGTGCTGCCCGTCGCCGTCGATCTGGACCGCGACGTCGTGGCCTCGCTGCAGCGCCCAGAGGTAACCGGTCTGCACCGCGCCGCCGATCCCGAGGTTCATCGGCAGCCGGAGGACGGTCCAGCCGAGCGATGCGCCGATCCGCGCGGTCTCGTCGGTGCTCCCGTCGTCCACCAGGCAGATGTCCAGGTCCGGCGCGTGACGCCGGAGCGCCTCGGCGAGCCGGGGCAGGTTCCGGGCCTCGTTGTAGGCCGGGACGATCGCGGCGACGCGCATGTGACGGGCGGAGCATAGCACGCGGGGGCGAACGCGCCCGGCGGTCGTGGTCGTGGTCGAGGTCTTGGTCCTGGACGTGGACCTCGACCTGGACCGAGCCTCGTGAAGAAGCTGGTCGAAGTCGACGACCACGTCCAGGTCCACGTCCACGTCCACGTCGACGGGGATCACCTCGACGGGGCCACGTGGATCACGTCCCCGCCGCGACGCCCTTCTTCCGATCGCGCTCGAGCTTGTAGCGGGCGTTCTGATCGAGCGCCTTCTTGCGCAGCCGGATCGACTCCGGCGTCACCTCGACCAGCTCGTCCTCGGCGATCCACTCGAGCGCCTTCTCGAGGCTCATCTCGCGAGGCGGCGTGAGGATGATGTTCTCGTCGCGCCCCGCCGCGCGGATGTTCGTGAGCTTCTTCTCCTTGCAGATGTTGAACTCGAGGTCGCCTTCGTGGCTGTGCTCGCCCACGATCATCCCCGAGTACACGTGATCGCCGGGCTTCACGAACAGCGCCCCGCGCTCCTGCCCGTAGAAGCAGGCGTACGCGACCACGTTCCCCTCGCGGTCCGAGACGATCGCGCCCGCCTGGCGCTTCGCGATCCGCCCCTGCCACGGCTCGTACCCATCGAACTGCGACGACATGATGCCCTCGCCACGTGTGAGCGTGAGGAACTCCGACCGGAAGCCGATGAGGCCGCGCGCGGGGATCCGGAAGTGGAGGCGGGTCCGGCGGGATCCGAGCGGCTGCATGTCGACCATGCGCCCGCGGCGCCCTCCCATGCTCTGCGTGACGCCGCCGACCCCGTCGTCCGGCAGGTCGCACACGAGGAGCTCCATCGGCTCGTGGATCTCTCCGCCGACCGTCTTCAGGACGGGCTCCGGGTTCGAGACCGTGAGCTCGTACCCCTCGCGGCGCATGTTCTCGACGATCACCGCGAGCTGCAGCTCGCCGCGGCCGACGACCTTGAACGCGTCGGGCGTCTCGGTCTCCTCCACCCGGATCGACACGTTCCGGTACGCCTCGCGCAGCAGCCGCTCGCGCAGGTTCCGGCTCGTGATGTACTTGCCTTCCTTCCCGGCGAACGGTCCCTCGTTCACGCGGAAGACCATCGACATCGTGGGCTCCTCCACGCTGATCCGGGGGAGCGCGATGGGGTTCGCGGGGTCGGCGATCGTGTCGCCGATCCCGATCTCCTCTGCGCCGGCGATGCAGACGATCTCGCCCGGGCCGGCGTCCTTCACCTCGACGCGCTTCAGCCCGTCGTACGCGTACAGCCGGACCACCTTCGCCGGGACGATGCGCCCCTCTTCCCGGATCACCGCGATCGCGTCGCCCTCGTGGAGGATCCCCGAGGTGATCCGGCCGATGGCGAGCCGGCCCACGTAGTCGTCGTAGTCGAGGTTGTCGACGAGCATCTGGACGTGCGTGCCGTCGCCTGCCTCCGGGGCCGGGATGTGCGAGAGGATCGCGTCGAACAGCGGCTTCAGCGAGTCGGCCGCGAACGCCCCCTCCACCGTGTGGGCGGCCCTGCCTTCGCGGGCGATCGCGTAGATCACCGGGAAGTCGATCTGGTGCTCGTTCGCGCCGAGGTCGATGTAGAGCGAGTAGACGAGGTCGAGGACCTCCTTCGCCCGCGCGTCCTGGCGATCCACCTTGTTCACGACGAGGACCGAGGGGAGCCCGAGGGCGAGCGCCTTCGAGAGCACGAATCGGGTCTGCGGCAGCGGCCCCTCGGCCGCGTCC
The DNA here is from genome assembly GCA_963721145.1 of uncultured delta proteobacterium. Classification (GTDB taxonomy): domain Bacteria; phylum Myxococcota; class Myxococcia; order Myxococcales; family Anaeromyxobacteraceae; genus Anaeromyxobacter. The sequence goes on from CAVRIC010000004.1 coordinate 325,161, forward strand.
ACCAGGAGGAGGACGCCATCCACGAGTCGCAGCGCGCGCTCGACCTCGCCGCCGAAGTCCGCGTGCCCCGGGGTGTCGACGATGTTGATCTTCACGCCGCGATAGGTGACCGCGGTGTTCTTCGCGAGGATGGTGATGCCCTTCTCGCGCTCGAGATCGTTCGAGTCCATGACCCGCTCGACGAGGGTCTCGTTGGCTCGGAACACGCCGGCCTGGCGCAGCATGAAGTCGACGAGGGTGGTCTTGCCGTGGTCGACGTGCGCGACGATGGCGACGTTGCGGATCTGCTCGCGGGGGGTCATTCGGTTCCTTGGGACGCAAAAGGCCGGAACTTATAGTCCTTTGCGCCCCGGAGCCGCAAGTGAAACCGGGGTCGCGGACGCCGGCGCGGACGCCGGAACGAAACGCCGCATGCTACGATATGCCGCGCTCCGGGTGGTCCGGACCGACGAGGGGCCCCGTCGCCGCGATGCCGCACGTCATCCTCTTCGTCGACGACGAGCCGGACGTGCTCGCGATCCTGCGCCGCAGCTTCCCCGCGGAGGATGGCTACGAGGCGCTCACCGCCGCGTGCGGCTCCGAGGCGCTCGAGATCCTGGCGCGGCGACCGGTGGACCTGCTCGTCACCGACCAGCGCATGCCCGGCATGACCGGGATCGCGCTCATCGAGGCGGCGCGCCGGCACGATCCCGATCTCTGCGCGATCCTCCTCACCGCGTACACCGACCCCCGCGAGATCGTCGACGCCATCAACAAGGGCGAGGTCTACCGCTACCTCGTGAAGCCCTGGGAGCACGCCGATCTGCGGCAGACGGTGCTGCGCGCGCTCGAGCAGGTGGAGCTGCGGCGCGAGCGCCAGCGGCTCTACTCCGAGGCCGAGCGGCGGCTGGAGGCGCTCCAGGCCGCGTCCGAGATCGCGCGCGACGTGGGCGCGGCCGAGAGCCACGCGCGGATCCTCGAGCGCGTCGTGGAGCGGCTCCCGCGCGTCGTCTCCTGCGACGTCGCGGCGGTGCTCCTCGTCCCGCCCGACGCGCCGCCCGACCTCATCATCCGCCCGTGCGCCCAGCTCTCCGAGGCCGGCATGGCCGCCGTGAGGCAGCACGCGCTCGCCGCCCACCGCGAGCACGGCGGCGCGCCCCTCGACGAGAGTGCGCTGCGGGTGCGCGTCGTCGGAGCGGGCACGGGCGCTGGCGTCGACGGCTTCGCGTCCAGGCTCACGTTGCCGGTGAACATCGCCGGCGCGACGGCGGGGGTCGTCCTCGTCGCGAGCGCTCGTGACGAGGCGTTCGGCGAGGGGGACGCGCGTGTGCTCGACGTGCTCGTCAACGAGGTCGCCGCCTCGCTCGGAGCGCTGGCAGCCCGGCTCGCCGCGGAGCGCGACCGCATCGAGCGCGTCATCGAGTGCATGGCGGACGGGCTCCTGTTCGCGGTGCCGGGGAACGACGAGGTGGTGGCGAACCCCGCCGCGCGGCGGATGCTCGGCGCGCCGGCCGAAGGGCCCCTCCGCACCGCCTGGCTCAAGGACGCGCTCGGCTTCTACCCGTTCGACCTCGTGCGCGGGCTCGGCGCCGATTCGCAGGGACGGGCCTGGATCTCCGAGGAGGTCCGGATCGCGGGCCGCACCCTCTCGTCCGTGGTGTCGCCGGTCGTCGAGCAGAGCGGACGCCTCGCCGGGCGTCGCCGTCGCGCTGCGCGACGTGACGGAGCAGAAGGAGCTGGAGCAGCGGAAGGAGGAGTTCGTCCAGGTGGTGAGCCACGAGCTGCGCACCCCGCTCACCTCGATCGCCGGGGCGCTCGATCTCGTCCTGGGCGGGCTCGCCGGCGACGTTCCGGAGAAGCAGGCGCGGTATCTCAGGATGGCGCGCGACTCGTCCGAGAAGCTCGACGCGATCGTCGACGAGCTGCTCGACGTGGCCCGGCTCGCGAAGGGCAAGCTGCGGATGGAGGCGGAGCTCGTGACCCTCGACGAGCTCGCCCGCGTGACGGTGGAGCGTTACCAGCCGGCTGCGGCGGAGCGCGGCCAGGAGCTCCGCGTCGAGACGCCCCGCGAGCCGATGCGCATCGTCGGCGACACGACCCGGCTCGGGCAGGTGCTCTCGAATCTCCTCACGAACGCGGTGAAGTTCGCGCCCGAGAACGGCCTCGTGGAGGTCCGGGTGTTCCGGTCCGCGGCGATCCCGGGAGTGGTCGGGCTGTCCGTCTGGAACGCCGGGGAGGGGATCGCGGAGGCGGACCTCGAGCGGATCTTCGAGAAGTTCGAGCAGGCGCGCACCGAGCGGACGCGGCGCGTGCGCGGCACCGGGCTCGGCCTCGCGATCTCGCGTGGAATCGTCGAGGCGCACGGCGGGCGCGATCTGGGCGGAGAGCGCGCCCGGCGAGGGGGCCCGGTTCGTGATGGTCCTCCCGGAGCAGCCGCCGGAGGGCGCGGCGGATCGGTCGCCGCCGGCGCCGGACGCGCCGCTCGCCCTCGTCGTGGACGAGCCGGACGCCGCGGCGATCGCGTGCGGCGTGCTGCGCGCCGCGGGCCTGCGCTGCGCCTCGGCGAGCGACCCCGAGGCGGCCATCGCGCTCGCGCGGCGGCACAGGCCGCAGGTGGTGGTGTGGGACCCGCTCCTCGCCGCGCTCGACGGGGTGCCGCTCGCGGACATCCTCCGCCACGACGCGGACACCCGCCGCGCGGCGCTCCTCGCCTTCACCGCTCCGGACGGTCGCGAGGCGGCCTACCGGGGCGGCGCGGACGACCACGTCGTGAAGCCGGCCGCCGCCTCCGCCGTGGTGGCGGCGGTGCAGGCGCTCGTGCGGCGTGGCCGGCCCGTGGGCGCGCGCGTCCTCATGGTGGACGACGACCCTGCCATCCGAGCGATCTGCGCCGAGGTGCTCCGCAGCCAGGGGTACGCGCTGGACGAGGCGGGGAGCTGCGAGGAGGCGCGCCGCCTCGTCATCGAGCGGCGGCCCCAGGTCGTGCTCGTGGACGTGCAGCTCCCCGACGGCGACGGGTTCGCGCTGCTCGAGTCGCTGGCGGAGCGCCGCGCCACCGACGCCTTCGCGGTGGTGTTCCTCTCTGCGCGAGGCGAGACGGCGGACAAGGTCCGCGGCCTGCGCCTCGGCGCGGACGACTACCTCACGAAGCCCTTCGACGCGCAGGAGCTGGTCGCGCGCATCGACGGGGTGGTGCGCCGGCGAGACGCCGCGCTCCAGGCCTCACCGATGACGAGGCTCCCGGGTGGCCGCGCCATCGATCGCGAGGTGGAGCGCCGGCTCGAGGGGCAGGTCCCGTTCTCGCTGTCGTACGCGGATCTCGACAACCTGAAGGCGTACAACGACACGTACGGCTACGCGAAGGCCGATGGCGTGGTGCTCCATACCGCGGGGATCCTCCGCGAGGTGGTGGCGGCGCACGGCGGCGAGGGCGCGTTCCTCGGGCACATCGGCGGCGACGACTTCGTCGTGCTCGCCGCGCCGGGCCACGCCGCGCGGATCTGCGGAGAGGCGATCGCCGCGTTCGACCGGGTGATCCCGCTCTACTACGAGCGCGGCGATCGCGACCGCGGCTACATCGAGGCGGTCGATCGCTTCGGCACGCGGCGGCGCTTCCCGCTCCTGTCGCTCTCGATCGCGACCGTCGTCGCGCCCGCGGGGCGCTTCCAGCGCCACGCCGACGTCGCGCGCGCCGCCGCCGAGCTCAAGGAGAAGGCGAAGCGGATCCCGGGGAGCATCCACCTCATCGACGGCGGCACGGGAGAGGCGGCGTGACGCTCCAGCGGAAGCTCGCGGTGTTCGTGGTGGTCGCGGCGCTCGCGCCGCTCGTGGGCGTCGCCTTCGCCGTGCTCGGGCGGGCGCAAGGGGAGCTGTCTCGCCGCGCCGCCGCGGAGCACCTCGCCCGGGCGCGGACCGGCGCGGTCGCGATCGCCGCGGAGCTCGCCGAGATCGACGCGGCGCTCGAGGCGCTCGCCGAGACGTGGCGGCCGGACCGGCTCCGTGAGGAGGAGCTCCGCGGGATGCTCGTGGTCCTGTCGCGCCAGGTGCCGGCCGCGGACGCGAGCGCGGTCGTGGACGGAGCCGGCTCCGCGCGCGCCGTCTTCGCCGAGGGCGGCCGGGCCGAGACCGACGCGTTCGTCACGGCGATCCGCACCTCCGGGAACGCGGCCGCGGGGCGGCTCGTGCTCGCCGCCTACGACGAGCCGGGCTCGGGCTGGCGTCTCGCGGCGCTGCGCGGGGTGGCGGCGGGCGACGGGCGGCGCTGGCTCGTCGGGGTCCGGCTAGGAGCGGAGGCTGCGCGGCGGCGGCTCGACGCAGCCGTGCCGGAGGGCGGCGCGGCGTACCTGGTCGACGGGGCGCGGGTCCTGCTCTCGTCGACCGGCGCGGGCCCGCTGCTGCCCGAGCACCGGGCCGACCTGGCCGGGCGGCTCGACCCCGCCCGGGCCGGCGCGGTGCAGGGCGAGCGGGTCCTCGGCGCGTACGTGCCGCTCGAGGACGGGACGGGGTGGGGGGTGCTCGTCGCCGTCCCCGCCGCGACCGCCTACGCGCAGGTCCTCGCCATGCGACGCGGCGTGCTCGTGGCGAGCGCCGTGGTCCTCGCGGTCGTGCTCGTCCTCTCCTTCCTGCTCGGGCGAGGGACGGTGGCGGGGCTGGCGCGCATCGAGTCCGCCGCGCGCGCGCTGGGCGGCGGCGAGCTCGCGGTCCGGCTCCCGGTGCGGGGCTCGGACGAGATCGCCCAGGTCTCGCGCACGTTCAACGGGATGGCGCAGGAGCTCCAGCAGGCGCGCGAGCACCTCGAGCGCTGGAACGAGGAGCTCCAGCGGGAGGTGGAGGCGCGCACGCGCGAGCTGCAGGCGGCGCAGGCGCAGCTCGTGGAGTCGCAGAAGCTCGCCGCCATCGGTCAGCTCGGCGCGGGCGTCGCCCACGAGATCAACAACCCGCTCACCGGCATCCTCGGCAACGCCCAGCTCCTCCTCGCGAAGCCCGAGCGGCCGCCCGATCGCGAGGTGCTCGCCGAGATCGAGCAGCTCGCCCGCCGCTGCCGCGACATCACGCAGAACCTGCTGCGCTTCAGCCAGCAGCGCGCCGAGCCCGACTTCCAGTCGGTGGACCTGAACCGCGTCGTCCGCGACACGCTGACGCTGGCGGAGGGCCAGCTGCGCTCCGCGGGGCTCGCGGTCGAGCTGGACCTCGTCGAGCCCGCTCCCCGCGTGAGCGGCGATCCCGGCCACCTCTCGCAGGTGATCCTGCACCTCCTCTCGAACGCGCGAACCGCGTGCGCCGGCCGCGCGGGCGCCGCGGTCCAGCTCTCGACGGTGCGCGACGACGGCGAGGCGAGGATCTCGGTCCGCGACAACGGCAAGGGGATCGCGCCGGAGCACCTGCCGCGCATCTTCGAGCCGTTCTTCACCACCAAGGATCAGTGGAGCAACGTCGGGCTCGGGCTGTCGGTGTCGTACCGGATCGTCGCCGAGCACGGCGGCCGGATCCGCGTGGACAGCAGACCGGGGGAGGGCAGCACCTTCACCGTCTGCCTCCCCGTCGCGCCGCCGCCGGGGTAGAGTCGCAGCCGGATGGCGGTGCGGCGCGATCGGGTCGGCTTCTGGGCGGCGCTGGCGCTGCTCGCCCTGGGTACGCTCGCCGCGTACCGCCTCCTGCTCGGCCCCGAGCCGGGGACGGCGCCGGCTCGCCCGGTGCCGCCGGTGGTCGTTCCGCTCGCGGTCGCGACGGTGGCGGGCGAGGTGTCCGTGCTGCGCGCGGGCGTTCGCACGCGTGTCGCCGCGGGGGTCGCGCTCCGGCCCGACGACACCATCGAGACGGCGGCGGGCGCGCGCGTCGAGCTTGCGGGCGGCGAGTACCGCGTCACCCTCGAGGAGGGAGGGCGGTTCGACGTCCAGGAGATCACGGCGGAGCTGTCCCGGTTCCGCCTCGCCTCCGGGTTCGTGACCGCGAGCGTCAAGGACGACCCGGCGCGCGCCGTCGAGATCGAGGCCTCGCCCGGTGCGGTCGCGCGCACGCGCGGCGGCGATGTCTCCGTCGCGCGCTCCGGCGCAGTCGTCGCGGTCGGCGTTCGCAGCGGAGCCGCGGAGTTCTCGGCGGCCGGAACGACCGTGGCGCTCCGCGAAGGGCAGCAGTCGGTGGCCCGGGTCGGGCAGGCCCCCTCCGCCCCCGCGCCGCTGCCTGCATCGCTCCTCCTGAAGGTGAGCTGGCCGACGGTCCGCATGACCAATGAGCGGCGGATCGTGGTGACGGGACAGGCGACGCCAGGGTCCATCGTGGTGGTGGGAGAGGATCGGGTCGAAGTCCAGCCGGACGGCAGGTTTACGCACGTGATCGTCCTTCGCGAGGGGCGCCAGAGGCTGACGGCACGGGCGCACGGCGTCGCCGGGAATGCCACTTCGGAGGGGCCTCCGATCGTGCTCGACACCCGCGCCCCGGACGCCCGCTTCGACACGCGAGATCTGTGGGTCAAACCGCGGAATTGACGCACATATTGACCCCGGAGCACGGTACGTGCCGAGCGCTTGACCGCTCGATCGCAAGCGCCCAATATCGCCTGGAACCACCCGAGTGGGGGGCGTCCTGGGCTCGATGCGATTCATTGCGGCCTTCGCGGCGATTGCCGCCGCGGCACCGCTCGCGGCGCTCGCGAAGCCGGTCGGCACGTACTCGCTGATCGTGCAGGGCGACGCGGATCACACCGACCCGTCCATCGACGAGGACTTCGTCGTGTTCGCCTCGAACGCGTCGGGCTCCTGGGACGTGCTCCTCTACGACATCGGCGCGTCGCCGGCCGACCAGCTTCGCACCGTCGCGGGCGGACCGGACGATCAGGACCAGCCCGACATTCACCGCTCCAGCGTCGCCTTCCGGGGGCCCGGCGGGATCTCCATCCTCAACCGCGATCTCCTGCCGATCCGCACCCCGGGCGCCCTGCCGCCGGGGATCACGAGCGCGTGCGAGCCCGGGGACCCCGAGGCGGAGCCGGCGATCGCCGAGCAGGTCGCGGCGTGGGAGTGCGGGAGGCCTGGCGCGCGCGACATCGCGGTGGCGCGGTTCCGGAGCGGGTACGAGGAGTACCGGATCGTCGGCGGGGGGACGGGCGGGAACGCCGGCGATCAGCACGGCCCCGCCACGTTCGGCTCGCTCGTGGCGTTCGTGGACGACGGCGACGGCGGCTCGGTCTGGCTGCACGAGTCTGACCCCGCGACCCGGAGCATGACGCGCGTCTGCGGCGGCCGCGCGACGGGCGTGGCGCTGGGGGAGTTCGGGCGAACGGTCCTCGCCGTCACGCGAGCCTCGTCCGGGCACGACGAGGACGTCGAGATCTGGGACGCGGCCGGTCTCGTGACGACGCTGCGGGTCGACGGCGAGCAGCGGAACCCGCACCTCTCGGGCGACTGGGTCGCGTTCGAGGACCTCTCGACCGGACGCTCGCAGGTCGTGCTCTGGCAGTGGACGAGCGGGATCGTCTTCGTCCCGCACCCGAGCGCGACCAACCAGTCGCTGAACGACGTCGGCACCGTCGCGACCGTCGAGGTGCGGGTCGTCTTCGCGGACGACCGCGACGGCACCGCGGTGCGCCACGACATCGCGCTCTACCGGCTCGCGTTCGTGAACGGCCAGCTCCCCGACGACGGGACCGGGAGCGGCTGGCCGTGGACGCCGCCCCCGCCGCCTCCGGGCCCCGACCCGATACGCCCGCCGCCGGCCAGCTGCAGCGACGTCGATCCCGTGGTCCTCGCGACCCTCACGCTCGGGCGCGAGGAGGGGAAGCCACTCGCGACATCGGTGAGCTTCCAGGCGACTCCCTTCCCGGGCGACACCGTGCTCCCGGTCCTGATCTGCATCGAGGCGAACCACGTGAGCTCCGCGTGGGTGACGCTCGATGACGAGGCCGTCGCGACGCCTTCCAGCTTCGACCCCAACCTGACGCGGCTCGCGATCCCCGCGATCGCCGACGCGGGCCCGGGGAAGCTCTCGGGCGTCATCAAAGGGAAGCCCGGGGCCACGCTGGTCGCGCGGGTGCTCGCGGATCCCGGTCGCCCCACGTCACCGGCGAATCCCCCCTGCGGCGACGACCGCGGCACTCATGGCGATCCTCGGGGTGATGACGGCCGGCCGTCGTCCGCCGCGGGGGTGGCAGCTCCGGGCGCCCCGACCTCGGGTGGGTGCGGGACCGGCGGCTTCGCCGGATCTCTTGCGATCCTCGGTCTCGTCGCAGCCGCTCTGCGGCGACGCTGTCGCTGAGTGGGTCCGGCCCGGCGGGATGACAGGTTCGCTTCTCGCCCTCGCGCTCGCAGCCGCCCCCGAGATCCTCCTCCCTCCGTGGCCGCTCTCGCCCGACGGCGAGCTGGTCGCGGTCCGAGGCGGCGTCGAGCCCTCGGCCGACGGCGCGACGGTGGAGCGCGTCGGGGGCGGGCTGTTTCGCGTGCTCCCCTCGGCCGGAGCGGTGCGGGTGACGCTGCGGGCGGGGACCGCGGAGGCGGTCGCGCCGGTCGAGCCGCCGCCGGGGACGATCGCGCTCCACGTCGAGCCGCCCGCGCCCGTGAAGAACCGCGACCGCACCGTGGCGATCCGGATGGAGGTCCGGCGGGCGTCGGGCGACCTCGACTCCGACGCACCGGCCCCCGTCATCGCGGTCTCCTCCGGGACGATCCGCGACATCGCGCCGGAAGGCCCGGGTCGCTACCGCGCCGTCTACGAGCTCGCCTCGACCCGCCACCCCGAGGTCGCGGTGGTCCTCGCGCTCGTTCCGCGCTGCCCGCTCTGCCCGACGCCGCGCGCCTCCGGCCACGCCGTCCTCCCGCTCGCCTCCGCGGTCGATCTCCCCGGCATCGCGGAGCCGGGAGCGCGCACGACGGTCGTCATCGCAGGCCGCTCGTTCGGGCCTGCGGTGGCCGACGCGCGGGGAAGGTTCTCGATCCCGGTGCTGATCCCCCCGGGCGCGCACGTCGCCTCGGGCTCCACCGTGGATACGCTCGGAAACCGGCGCGCCACCCCGATCGATCTGCAGCTCCCCGAGGTGGACCGGCTCGCGTGCGCTGCCTGGCCGCGGGCGATCCCCGCGGATGGACGCTCCGAGTCCGCGATCTGGTGCGTCGCGGCGACGATCGGGGGGGTACCGCTCGAAGGAGCGCGGCTGACCCTCGCCGCGCCGGTGGGCGACGCGAGCGCGCTCGAGCCGGCGCGCGGCGCGCTGCAGCGTGCGCGCTATCGGCCGCCGTCCGGGGGCGGAGGACGGGAGGCCGCGATCCGCGCCGCGTTCCCCGAGGGTGGCGCCGCGTCGCGAGACGAGGTCCGGATCGCGCTCGTCACCGGGCCGCCGGCCGAGATCTCCGCGACCATCCCGCGCGAACCCGTACCGGTGGGAGCGGCGGTGGCCGCCGAGGTTTTGGTTCGCGACGCGCGCGGCGACGTCGTCGGCCGTGCGGCCGCTCCGCCGGGCTCCGCCGAAGGATTCGTGGCGTCCGATCGGTTCATCGCCCGCGCTGCGGGGAGGTCTCAGGAGGCGCCGCTCCGGTTCGCGCTCGCGCCGGGCAGCGAGGTCGCGACGCTCACGCTTCGCCGCGACCGCCAGGGCTGGGCGGCCGAGGCGCGCACGGTGGACGGGCGTCCGGCGGCTGGCGCACCGCTGCGCTTCGGCGGGGGCGCCGTCGCCAGGACCGACGAACGCGGCGAGGCGCGCGCGCCGGGCCCGGCCGCGGCGGAGACGGTGGTCGCACCGGGGGGAGCCCGCGCCGCCGGGTGGGCGGGGGTGGCGCCGCCGACGGCCCCCTTCGAGATCTCTCGTACCGTGCAGGTCGCGCTCCGGCCTGCGTCGACCGTGGATGTCGCGGCGCGCGTGGACGCGGGCGCGGTGCGCTGGAACGTCGAGGACGCGGCCGGGCGCCCTCTCCCCGGCCGCCGCGTCGCGCTCCGAGCCGACGGCGTCGAGCTCGGCCCCGCGGAGCCCGACGGCGACGGGGGGCGGGCCGTCATTCGCGGCGGACGCGGGCTGGTCGCGGTCGTCGACGTGGACACCGGTGTCGCCGCGATCGTGGAGGTCCGATGAGGGGAACGCGGCTCGCGCTGGCCGCCGCCGCGCTCGCCCCCGCCGTCGCCCTCGCACAGGTCTCGATCGGCGCCGCACCCGAGCCGGGCGGGACCGTGCTCGGGCGCGTCTGCGTCGATCGCGATCGCGACGGCCGGTGCGGTCCGGGCGACCTCGGAGTCGCGGGCGCGCGCGTGGCCGGGGAAGAGGGCTCCGTGGCGCTCGCCGACGCCAGCGGTCGGTTCCACTTCCTCGAGGTGCCCGGGCGCGTCCTCGCGCGCGATCGGACCGCGTACGGCGGACACGTCATCGCGGTCGAGGGCCTGGGCGTCCGCCGCGCGTTCGAGCTCGGCCCCGGCGGCGCGGTCGGCATCGACCTCGCCGTCGCGCCGCCGCCCGCCGCCGAGGCGATCGTCCTCACCCCCGCGCCGAGCCCGGTCGCGCCCACCCGCGCGCCCGATGGGCGGCTGCGCTGGGTCATCGCGGGCCGGACCGCCCCGGGCGCGGCCGTGGCGATCGACGGCGGGCCCGACGCGGTCATCGCCGGGCCCGACGGCACCTTCGCGACCGAGGTCCTGCTGGGCCCCGGGGAGAACCGCTTCACCGGGTCGATCTCCACGCGAGGCAGCGCGTCCCTTTTCGCGTGGACGGTCCACCTCATCGCCCGCCCTCGCCGCGGCGATCTGGTGCTGCCCGGAGCGCCGGAGCTGCTCGGCACCTTCTCGGTCGCGCCCGCGGACGGCGGCGGTGCGCTCGTCGTCGGGGAAGTGCCCCCCGGGCTCCGGCTCCGCACCGGACGCGTCGTCGCCGGGGAGGGACGCGTCGCGGCGTTCCTTCCGCCCCGGGCCGGTCCGGTCGAGATCCTCGACGGGTCGGGCGCCGTGGTGGCGCGCGGTGCGCTGCCGCTCGCGCCCGAGCGCGGGCTCCGTGCCGCCGCCGCGCTCGCAGAGGTGGAGATCGCGCTGTTCGGCGAGCCGGGGGTCGTCGTGAGCGGGCGCGGCGCCGCGTCGGGACGAGGCCGGCTCGGCCCCGTCGCGTACGAGGCCGGCGTGGACCTGGATGACCGGGACGAGCGCCTCTCGGACCTGGCGCGTCCGCGCGACCTCCTCGCGGCGGAGCACGCCCTCGACCCGGCCCGGACGTTTCCGACCGCGGGGGACGAGGGCGCGTCGGACGATCGCAATCCCGGCCGGGGCCGGGTCTGGGCACGCCTGGCCGCCGACGGCGCGCGGCTCGATCTCGGCTCGTCGCGCGCGGGGCTCACCGGGAGCGAGCTCGGCCGCTACGACCGGTCGCTCTTCGGCGCGAAGCTCGCGGGCGAGGGCGACCTGGGCCCGCTGCGGCTCGATGCCGCCGCCTTCGGCGCGACGCTCCGGACCGACGCGAACGGAAACGCTCCGCCGCGGGCCGCGCACGACGTCCTGCGCGCCGGCGGGGGCGCGGCGCTCTGGCTCGCGCACGGCGAGATCGTGCCCGGCAGCGAGGCGCTCCGGATCGAGCGCCGCGATCCCTTCACCGGCCGGACGCTGTGGCAGCGGGCGCTCGTCCGTGGCGTGGACTACGAGATCGACTGGAGCGCGGGACGGCTCGTTCTCGCGGCCCCGCTCGCCTCGGTCGGACCCCCGTGGCTGGTCGAGACCGGCGATCCGTTCGCCGCGCCGTCGGCGCTCGTGATCGCCGACTACCTGCACGCCGCGCCCGGTGCGCCGGCGGAGGACCTGCAAGGCGGGCGGGTCGGCGCGGCGCTCGGGCCGCTCGCGGTGTCGGCGCATGGGGCACACGAGGAGCGCGACGGGAGCGCCTACCGGCTCGTCGGAGCGTCGGCGCAGCTCGACCTCGGGCCCGCGCTGCGGGTCCGCGCCGAGGCGGCGCGCACCCAGGGCCTCCTGTTCGCGCGCGGTCCGGGACCGGGCTTCGCCCGGTCGGACGACGGCCTCGTCTTCACGCCCTCCGCAGCGACCGCGGCGGACGCGAACGCGCTCCACCTCGAGGCGGACGGCGGTGCGGGCCCGGTGCGCGTCGGCGGGTGGTGGCGCGAGCGCGAGCGCGGCTACTCCGACGCCGAGTTCCTCGAGGCGATCGCCGCACGCGAGCGTGGCGGTCAGGTCGCGGTCGGCAGCGGCGGCACGGGTGGCGTCGTTCGCTGGGCGGAGCGCCGCGGCGCGGATCCCCGCGATCCTTCCGGCCTGGCCCGCCTCGACGCCACCCATCTCCTCGCGCGGGCGAGCTGGCGCGGCGAACGGCTCGGTCTGGCCCTCGAGGGGGTCCACGCCGAGCGCGAGGGCGACACGCCGCGCGCCGAGGAGACCTCCGCAGGCGTGCGCGCGTCGTGGAAGGTCGACCAGGGCCTCACGCTCGACGCCGGGCACCATCAGAAGCTCCGCGTCGCGGGCGCCGGCGTCGATCCGACGTTCACGTCCGCGGGCGCCACGCTCGTCGAGCGCGCGTCGTCCCTCTCCGTGCGCGGCGGCTGGGGGCCTGAGCTCGGGCCGCGCGTCCTCGTCTCCGGTGCCAGGTCCGCCCCCGGGGAGACGGTCTACGGCACGTTCGGCGTCGATCCGGACGCGCCGGACGTGCTCGGCCACCCATCGAGCGCGCTCGGAGCCCGCCAGCGCGCCGGGAGCGTCGAGCTGTTCACGGAGGAGCAGTTCGAGCGCGACCTCTTCGGCCTCCGTCAGGCGCGGGTCCTCGGCGCGAGCTTCGCGCCGCTTGCGGGCGTCCAGGTCTCGCTCTCCGGCGAGCGGGGCCAGCGCCTTCGGCTGGACGGCTCCGTCGCGCCGCGCAGCGCGGCGGGGGCCGCAGCGTCGATCGTGCGCGGCCCGCTCCGCCTCGCCGCGCGCGGCGAGGTCCGCGACGAGGGCGGCGACGGGCACGCCGCCGCGGGCGGGTCGGCGGAGTGGCTCGTCGGACGGGGCGCGTCCCTCTCCGCGCGCGTCTCCTGGACCCACGGGATGAGCGCGGGCGTCGAGGGGCTCGGGTTCGAGGCCTCCCTCGGAGGCGCCTGGCGCGGCAGGGGGCTCGGGGCGCTCGCGAGCGGCGCGCGCGTCGTCGAGCTCCGGCCGGGTGGGGCGAGGCGCGACGGCTGGCTCGCGCGAGTCGCGGTCACCGCCGACGCCGCCGCCCGGGTCGAGCTGGGTCTGGGCGCGGCGGTCGCGATCCAGGAGGTGGCCGACAGCCGGGACGACCGGCTCTCGGGCAGCGCCCGGACCCGCGTGCGGATCGCGGGTCCGGTCGACGCTGCCGTGGAGTACGCGCGCCGCGCGCCGCTGTCGGGCGGACGGCTCGGCGCGCTGGACGCGGTCCGGGCAGAGGCGGGCGTGGGCGCGCGCGAAAGCCGCGTCGCGCTCGGATACAATCTCGTCGGCTTCGGAGGAGACGGGCTGTCGCCAGCGGCCGATACCGGCCGCGTGTACCTGCGCGCACAGATCGTCTATTGACCTTGCGCATCGACCGGATCGCGCTCGCCGCGTTGCTCGCGCTCGCCGCCCCCGTCACCCGGGCGCAGTGGCGACCGGATCCGATGATCGTCCGGCTCGAGGGCAGGAACCTCGACGTCCTCGCCGGCGCGTTCGCGGCCGGCTCCGGCGGAGAGGACCTCCAGGTCCTGGATCAGTCGTTCGACTGGGCGCGGATCCGATGGCACCACGCCCTTCTCATGCCCCAGCCGTCCGCGTATCCGATCGCCGGCGGGCTGCAGCCGCGCCTCCGCACCTACCGCTCCGGCCGTCTCTCCCCAAACGGCACCGACCTCCTCGCCGACGTCGCTTCGCACACCTCGTCGGGCGGGTTCCCGGCCCCAGGGACCTCGCAGATCGAGGTCGTGTTCGGGGATAATCCCGGCACGGTGCGGACGTTCCCGCTGAGCCTGGACACGAGCTACGGTGCGCCGCCCGGGGGACCTCCGTACGTCGTGTCATTCTTGAAGCTCCTCGCGAAGCCCCCAGTCAACGGCCGCGTCGGGGACGTCCTCGTCTTCCCGTACTGCCTAGACAATGCCTGCTCGAAGGTGTTCCTGATGGACTTCGACCCCGCCGCGGTTCCCACCGCGATGGAACGGGTCCTGCCGGCGCCGGACCTCGAGCTGATGGACGTCCAATCGGAGGCGTTCCCAGCCTGGATCTCGACCATCGCCCGGTCGGAGGGCCTCGACGACGTCGCGATCGGGAGCTACGGGACGGTCCTCCTGTACACGCACCGCTCGTTCCCGTCCGCCCCCTCGCCCACGCTGAGCGACCTCGACCTGTCGGATCCGATCGTGGTGGGGACCACCTACCATCCCTTCGGCTCGCATCCGGCGTGGCTGCCGCTCACGATCGAGCAATTCGGCGAGGTCCGCGGCGTCGCCTCGCTCGACGTGGACTTCGACGGGCAACCGGACCTCGTCTTCGCGATGACGGCGCCGTTCGGTACGACGCCCGGAAACCTCGTGTGGGTCCAGGGCACCGCGAACCCCGCGGACTTCGCCGATCCGGCGCTGACGCCGTGGCACGACCTCGGGATCCACCCGAGCCTGCAGCTGCCGGACGTCATGACCGTCCGGCCCCTCCGCGTCGGGGGCGCGCCGGCGGTGGCGCTCTGGGATCGGGCCAATGGGGACCCGACCCGGCAGGAGGTGCTGGTCGTGACGTCGGATGCCGCGGCACAGCGCCTCGAGGTGTGGCGGGCGCCGGCCCCCGGAACACTGGTGAAGGACATCCGGCTGGTCGATCTCGTCGGCTCGCCCGCGCCCGACCTGGTGGTGGTGATGGACAACGCGCCGGCCGGCGATTCGGTGCTGGTCTACCCGGACGTGGGCGATCTCTCGCCGGCGCTGGCCTGGGCGCCGGGCAGCCCCGGGACCCCGATCCGCGGCGTGGCGCACACGCTGCAGGTGACCGTCTCGGACCCGGACGCACCCACGACGACCCTGGTCGAGTGGGTCCTGGGAGCGCCCACCACCGCGCCCGTCGGTCAGGGCACCGCGTACACCTTGGCGCCGGTCTGCTCGCTGCCGCCTCCACCCGTCGTCGTGACCGTGCGCGGGACGGACGATCTCGGCGTGTTCACCGAGCTGCAGGCGACGTTGTCATGGTCCACCCTCCCGTCGGCGATCTCGCTCGCCGGCGCGACGCCCCCCGGCACGCTGGTCCTCCCGCCCGGCGGCACGACCGTGGTCTTCGAGGGCGCGACGAGCGCGTGCGGAGCCGCGTCGTGGGGCGGCGCGTGGCCGGCGGCCGCGACGGTGACCGACACCTTCGGCCCGAGCTCGACGCAGCGCCGGGTGGTCCTCCCCGAGACGGCCTACCCGGAGCTGCTCGCGGACCCCGCGCTGGCGGTGTCGCTCGCGACGACCGACCCGGGCGTCACACGGCCCATCGTGACGCTCGCCCTCCAGATCGACGGGTCCGGCCTGGTCGACGTGGTGCACGAGTCCGACCGCACCGCGCTCGCCGCGGGGGAGATCGCGGTGCTCCGCACGCGGCTGCGGAGCCGTCTCGGCGTGACGCTCTCGAACGTGCGGATCGTGGACGCGCTCTCCGGCCTCACCCCCGCAGGCCCGCCCGTCGTCTCGGGCGCGGCGGTCGTCTCGGTCGAACCCGGCGGTGCCGGCGTCGTCATCGACGCGCTGCCCCCGGCTCCGGCGGAGGTCACGCTGGAGCTGCCGGTCCGTTCCGCCACGGGTCGTGGCGCCTCCGCCGTGGAGGCGCGATCGTCGGGCGGGTGGCTCCTCACTGCGCCCGCACGCGTCGAGGCGCTCTCCGGCGCGATGCCGGGCTGCGGCTGCGGGTCGGGCGGCGCGCCGGCCGGGCTGGCGGTGCTCGCGCTCTGGCTCGTTCGCCTTCGCCGGCGGCGCGCGCCGGCGAACCTCACATGAAGCCGATGCGGCGCGTGCTCGCGAGCACGCGCTCCGCCTCGTCGAGCACGCGCATCACGCGGCACGCCTGCAGGAATGCGAGCGCCTCGCGCTCGGGCATGTCGGAGAGCCGCACGAGATCGGCGACGCTCTTCGTCCCGTCGGCGAGCGCGAGCAGGTGCGCCTCGCGCGCCCGCAGCCCGAGCGCGTACAGCTCGAAGGCGGGGTCGGGCGACGGGGCGAGGTGCGCTTCCGCGGCGAGCTCCTCGCGCAGACGCGGCAGGGTGGATGCGCGCAGCATGCCCTCGAGGATCAGATCGCCCATGGCGATCTTGAGCGGCAGCCGCGTCGCCGGCGGCCTCCCGAGCTGGAACTCGTACGTTCCGTCGCGCCACTCGAACGTGGACCAGGCGATCGCGCGGATCTGTCCTGCGACGAGCTCCGAGCGCTTCTCGGCCGGGAGGAGCCCGGAGGCGGCGAGCAGGTCCGCGGTCCGCGCCGTGGGCTGCGCTCTCCGGAGCGACTCGAGCCGGTCGGCCGGGACGATGCCTCGCCGGACGCAGATCGCCCCGAGCCGCTCTGCGCCGACGTTCGACGCGGCGTAGACCGGCGTGCCCCGCTCGACGACGAGGATCTTCTTCACCGGCCCGCGCTCGACGGTCAAGGCTCCGCTCGCCTGGCCGAGGTGCAGGGCGACGAGAAGCCGCGGCGTGGTCATCCGTCCGAGGGAGCCGCGCGGAGGCGGAGACGCATCGTCATTCTCGTCCGGGCGCGCGCGCGGTGCGTCGGGCAGCGGCGTGGAGAACCCGTCCCGCGAGGCGGGCGTTCCCGGGACCGGCCCGTCCATGAGGGCCGGCATCGGAGACGCGGCCGCGATCCCCTCGGGACCGTCCTCCAGCCCGAGCGGCAGGGCGGCGGTCACCTCGTCGCGCGCCTCCTCCTCGCCGTCCGCGTCGGGCGCGCCGATGGCGTGCGAGACGGCGCGCGCCAGCGCGTCGAGCGCGAACGGCTTCTCGAAGAAGTCGCACGCGCCGAGGCCGCGGAGCTCCGCCGCGGCCCGAGGGCCGCGGTACACGCCCGAGACGACCACGACCGGGACGCCGGCGTGGCCGAGGGCGGCGAGGACCTCGCTGCCGCGCACGTCGGTGAGCGGGACCTCGAGCACCGCCGCGTCGGGGATCCGGCGGGCGAGTCGGTCCAGTGCCGCGCGCCCGGTCGCGACGACGTCGACCTGCGCGCCCAGCCGGCCGAACGCGCCGAGCACGAGGCCGGCGAGGTCGGCGTCCTCCGCGACGAGGAGGAGGCGCTTGCCGGTGAGTGGGCGGGACACGACACGCGACTGTACCATGCGCCGCGCGCCGGGCCGGAGCGCCGGCCCGCGCCCCCAGCCGGGCGCGTTGGCGCGCTTCGGCGAGCGCGTTACGCTGCGGATGTGCTCGCCTTCCACCACGTCGCCGTCCAGTGCGCAGACCTCGCGCGGTGCGAGCGGTTCTACCGCGAGGTGCTCGGCCTCCAGGTCCTCCGGCGCTGGCCGCGCGAGGAGGGTGGCGACCGGAGCGTGTGGCTGTCGGTGGGGGAAGGCGGCGACGGCTTCCTGGCGCTCGAGAGGGCCGACGCGCCACCCGAGCCCAGGCCCTGGCGCGATGGGAAGCCCGGGCTGCACCTCTTCGCGTTGCGGATCGCGCCCTCGGAGCGCCGTGGCTGGGAGGACCGGCTGGAGGCGGCTGGGGTGCTCGTGGTCCACCGGACGCGCTGGAGCATCTACTTCCATGATCCGGAGGGGAACCGGATCGGCCTCACCCACCATCCGCACGACGTCTCCGACGTGGGCGCAACGTGATCTTCGACCGCCGCCGATACGGGAAGGACAACTACGTGTACCTCGTCGCCGAGGGAGGCGACGCCGCGCTCGTGGACCCGGGTGACCCGGTGGTGGCGCTCGGGATGTCGGCCGCGCACGGGGTCCGTCCGCGCTGGATCCTCCACACGCACGGCCACCCCGACCACACCGGCGGCTCGGCGACCCTTCGGGACCGGCTCGGCGCGCGCGTCCTCGGCCACGCCGGTGACGCCGCGCGGTTCGCGCCGGACGAGGATCTCGCCGGACGCGGCGAGCTCACGCTCGGGGCCCTCCGCGTCCGCGTCCACGAGGCGCCCGGGCACACGCCGGGGTCGATCCTCTTCGAGGTGGACGGACGCCTCCTCACCGGCGACACGCTGTTCTGGGGTGGCGCGGGAAACTGCAGGAGCGGCGGCGATCCCATCCGGCTGGCGCGGACGTTCGTCACGGTGTTCCCCGCCCTCGACGGGCGTCTCCTCGTCCATCCGGGCCACGACTACGCCGAGCCGAACCTTTCGTTCGTGCTCGCGCTCGAGCCCGAGAACGCTGCGGCGCGAGCCCGCCTCGAGGCGGCGCGCGCTGCGCGCACGGCCGGAGCGGAGCCCGCCCCCACGACGCTCGCCGAGGAGCGGGCGGTGAACCCCTTCTTGCGGACGGGCGACCGGCAGGTGCGGGACGCCGTCGCCCGGCGCGTCGGCGCGAGCGGCGCCTCGCCCGAGGACGTGTTCGTCGCCCTGCGGGTGCTGCGGGACCAGGCGTAGGGCGTTCCAGGGACACGCGAGGCGCGGGGTGCCGCGTGGCTCGCGGATGCGGCCGTCCACGCACATACGGTGACCGCCGTCACAGCAACCGCCCGGCGCTCCTCGGTATCCTCGGCCCGGTACAGTGATAGAATTTCCGCTCAGCCCGGACGGTCTCGACGAGCGGACGGAGCCGAGGAGGAGCACATGAGAATCGCCCTTGCCCTCGCCGCGACCGTGGCGTGCGCCGCATCCGTGACCGCTCGCGCCGACAGCGGCGTCGACTGGCAGCGGAAGGTCGTGAAGTGCACCGGCAGCGGCGCGGCCAACCTCCGCGACGCGGGCGGCAACCCGGCGGTCGCGCGCATCGGGGCGGAGAAGGCGGCAAAGCTCGACGCGCTCCGCAACTGCATGGAGGGGCTGAAGGGCGTCCAGCTCCAGTCCGGCCAGACGGTGGGAGGCGCGCTCCAGTCGGACGCCGCGCTCAAGGGCCAGGTCGAGGGGCTCGTCCGCGGGCTTCAAGGTGGTCGGCAGCCCGCGCTACTTCTCGGACGGCGGGGTGGAGATGGACGTGGAGGTGCCGCTCGAGGGCGCCATGTCCGACGCGCTCCTGCCCAAGCCGGACGGCGCCAAGCCGGACGCGAAGCCCGACCCCAAGCCCGCCAAGACCGAGCTGCCGCCGCCCGGGACCTCGCTCGTCGTGGACGCCCGCGGCAAGAAGGTGGTCCCGGCGCTCGCGCCGCGCGTCGTCGACGAGTCCGGGAAGGTGATCTACGGGCCGGCGACGCTGGGAGAGACCGGGCGCAAGGCCGGCGGTACGGCCGCCTACGCGGTGGACCTCGCGGCCGCCCAGACGACGCTGAAGGAGCGGGTCGGGGACAAGCCCTACGTCGTGAAGGCCGTCCGCGCCGACGGCGCGGACGTCGTCATCTCCAGCGCCGACGCGGCCAGCCTCGCCGGCAAGGACCTGTCGTTCCTCGCCGAGGCGAAGGTCGTCATCCTCGCGGACTAGGGAGAAGCCATGAACCGCTTCATCTTCGTAGCCCTCGCCGCTCTCGCGCCCGCCGCCGGCGGTCAAGACCGCGTCCAGACCACCGAGGCGGTCGGCCAGGCCGCCGTCGCGGGGGACGTCCACGCCGCCCGGGAGCAGGCCAAGGACGACGCGATGCGGAACTGCGTGCAGCAGGTCGCCAGCGACCGTCGTCACGGCGTCGACCGAGACCGACCAGGCGCAGCTCCTGTCGGACAAGGTCTTCTCTCACTCCGTCGGCTACATCCGGAAGTTCCAGATCCTCGACGACAAGCAGGACGGCAACACCTGGGTGACCAAGCTCCGCTGCGAGGTCTCCGAGGCGAAGCTCGACGAGGACATGATGGCGTTCGGCATCGCCTACCGTCGCGCCGGCATGCCGCGGGTGTTCGTGCTGATCGCGGAGCAGTCGATCAACGCGACGCAGGCGACCGGGTGGTGGCAGGGCGGCGGCAACACCGCCGACCTCCGCGTCATGGAGAACGCCTTCATGGACCGCATGGAGAAGTCGGGGTTCACCTTCATCGACCCCGAGGTGCTGCACGGGAAGGTGAAGCTCGAGGCGATCGGCGCCGACCCGAACCTCCAGCAGGCCCGCGAGCTCGGCGTGAAGAGCGGGGCGGAGATCGTCGTCGTCGGGCGGGCGATCGCGAAGCCGCTCGGCGAGATGCAGATCGAAAACGGCACCTTCTACTCCGCCGTCGCAAACGTGTCGGCGCGCGCGGTCCGGACCGACACCGGAGAGATCGTCGCCACCGCCGAGTTCACCGGGACGGCGGGCCGCGGCTTCGAGCAGACCACCGCCGGCCGCAACGCCTTCTCCGACGCGGGGCGGCAGCTCGCCCGCGACCTGTTCGCGAAGATCGGCAAGGTCTGGACCCGCGAGCAGTCCGGCGTCCGCCGCATCGCGCTCTACGTGAAGGGCGTCGACGACTACGCCCGGCTCGCGACCTTCAAGAACCTGCTCGTCCAACACGTCCGGGGGGTGAAGGACGTCCAGGAGCGCGCGATGGGGGACGGGAAGGCCGATCTCGACGTGATGGTGTCCGGCCGCAGCTCCGACCTCGCCACCGAGCTCGCCACCCGGAAGTTCACCGGCTTCACCGTCAAGGTGAAGGCGGTCACGCAGAACTCCATCGAGGTGGAGCTCAAGTAGCCATGCGCGCCCGCCCAGCCCTCATTGCCGCCGCCTGCGCGGCGTTCCTCCTCGCGGCGGCCGCGCTCGCGGCGGCCCCCGCTCCCGCCGGCACCGTCACCTTCGTCGCGGGCGACGCGACGCGAACCGCTGCAGGCAAGGCCGAGAAGCTCTCGGTCGGCAGCGCCGTGTTCCAGGGAGACGTCCTCGAGACGCAGAAGCGGACCCGGCTCGAGGTGAAGCTCGCCGACCAGAGCGTCGTGCGCCTCGGGCCGTCCTCGCGGGTCGCGGTCCAGAGCGCCGCGTTCGGGAAATCGGTCGAGGAGCGGAAGGTGTCGGCGAAGCTCCTCGTCGGGAAGGTCTGGGCGAACGTCGCCAAGGCGGTGGGCGGCGAGCAGCGCTTCGAGGTCCAGACCGAGAACGCCGTCGCCGGCGTGCGCGGCACCACGTTCCGGGTCGACGCCGCGAACGATCGCTCCGTCGTGGTGAAGGTCTACAGCGGCACCGTCGCGGTCGCGTCGGGTCCCATCCCGCGCCCGGAGCACCAGGGCGCCGGGAAGACCGAGGTCGCCGGCGGGAAGCCTGCGCGCCGCCAGATCGCCGGTCCCCAGGAGGTCAGCCGCGAGCAATGGGAGCGGATCGTCACCAGCATGATGGAGGTACGCGTCTCGTCGCAGGGCGTGCCAACGGACCCGCAGACCTTCGCGCTCGCCAGCGCCGGGCAGGACGAATGGGAGGAGTGGAACAGGACCCGCGACGCGCAGAAGTGACGGACGGACCCGGGCCGTTCACACTCGCGAACGGCCTCACGGCGCTCCGGATCGTCCTCGCGCCCGTCTTCCTCGTGCTGTACGTCGAGGGCTTCCGGCTGCGCGCGCTCGCCGCGTTCGCGGCCGCTGCCACGACCGACGTGCTCGATGGGCTGGTGGCGCGCGCGCTCCGGCAGCCCACCCGCCTCGGGGCGTTTCTCGACCCGATCGCGGACAAGTTCCTCGCGGCGTGCGCGCTCATCGCGCTCGCGGCGACCGGGCGGCTCCCGGTGTGGCTCCCCGTGCTGGTCGTCGCGCGCGATCTCGCCCAGCTCGCGGGAGCGGCCATCCTGGGCACGACCCATCACACCGTTCCGGTCGCACCGACCCGCATCGGCAAGTACGCCACCTTCTCGATCGCGGCGACCGTCGTGCTCGCTCTCGCGGGGGACTTCGGGGCGTACCCCGGCGGGGACGTCGGGCCGTTCGTCATCGCGTTCGCGCTGCTCGCCGCGGAATGCCTCGCGATCTCCTTCGCCCAGTACACGCTCTTCTTCGTCCGGGCGATCCGCGACCCGGCGCGGTGACGCGCGCGGCAGCCGGGCACGCGAGCGGACCCTTCCCGGGCGAGCGTGCGTGCTTACGTTCGTCCCATGGGCGGGGTTCCCCGGCTCAAGCTCATCGTCTCCGACTTCCACCTCGGAAAGGGACCCTACCGCGAGGACGGCTCGGTCAACGTGTTCGAGGACTTCCGCCAGGACGGGAAGTTCGCGGAGTTCCTCGACTACCACTGTGACGGCGAGTGGAAGGACGCGGAGGTGGAGCTGGTCGTCAACGGCGACTTCTTCAACCTCCTCTCGGTCGACCTCGACGGGCGGATGCAGGAGGCGATCACCGAGCGGGTGGCGGTCGAGAAGACGGAGGCGATCCTGCGCGGTCACCCGGCGGCGTTCGAGGCGCTGGCGCGGTTCGCGAGGCGGAGCGAGCGCCGCGTCACCTTCCTCATGGGCAACCACGACCCGGGCCTCCTGTTCGCGGGGGTCCGCGGCGCGATCGCGGCGCGGATCGGCGGGGCGATCAGGTTCATCCTCGACGCCTATGACTTCGACGGCGTTCACGTCGAGCACGGGATGCAGCGCGAGCCGATGAACGCGTTCAACCCGGCGCGCTACTTCTGCGAGAAGGGCGGGGAGGTGTTCCTGAACCTTCCGCTCGGATCGCGCTACATCATCCACGTCCTCAACGAGGAGAAGGCGCAGCGGCCGTACATCGACAAGGTGGCGCCGTTCACGAGCTACTACCGCTGGGCCATCTTCAACGACCCGGAGGCCGTCCTCCGGATCAGCGCTCGGTCGATCGCGTTCGTCGCGGCCGCGGCGCTCCAGCGGATCCCGCACCTCGATCCGATGCCGCTCGCGGACCTGCTGCGGCGCTTCCTGCGCTTCACCGCGTTCCCGACGCTCGAGCACGAGGCGCGGCACCTGCTCGCGCGAAAGGCCTACCACACCGTGATCATGGGCCACACCCACGTGCCGCTCTACCGTGAGTACGGGCGGAACAAGGTCTACGTGAACACGGGCACGTGGAACCCGATGACCTCGCTCGACGTGGGCAGCCTCGGGCGCTCCGAGCAGCTGACGTACGCGCACGTCGAGTACGTGGACGGGCACCCGCGCGCCCGGCTCCGCGAGTGGCGCGGCCTCGCGCGCCCCACGGAGGACGTGTTCTTCTGACGGGACGCGGCGCGGCGGCGGCCGCGCCGGTGACGGGGCGGGGCGGGGCGGGGCGGGGAGCGGCGGGCGAGCTGGGGTGCGGGTGCGGGGTCGGGGTCGGGGGCCGCGCGCGTTCACTGTCGCTGGCGATAGTTCATCGACCCATCGAGTCTGGCGGCCCGAGCCGCGACCGCCCGCGCACGCGGACCGTTGACTCCATCCGAGGGCGCGCTATAAACGCGCGTCGTCGCAGGAACAGGCCCGTAGCTCAGTGGTAGAGCACTACCTTGACACGGTAGGGGTCGTCGGTTCGATACCGACCGGGCCTACTCACAGCGGGGACTCGGCTGACGATGCCGAGTCCCCGTTCGTTGTGGCTGGTCGGAGCGCATGACGGCAGCCTTCGCGCTCGATCCGCTCCTGCTCGTGCGCGCGACGAGGTTCGCCGCATCCGGGAAGCAGGCCGCACCGGGCGCACCGGTGCCGGACATCCTGGTGACTCCTGGAACGGGCACTCGTCGAAACTCGCGCGAGCACGCGCGCATGAAGCGCCGGTCCGCGCGAACCCGGCCCCAGAAGGACGCTGGTTCGAGCGCGGAGCCACAGTACAAGCGACGGCACGCTCGCCCCCTCGGTTCCGTCCTTCGGGAATGATGCCGAAACGCTTGGTGAAGAGAAGACATTGGGTCGTCCTCGGGCTGGGGCTCGCGGCAGCGCTCGCCTCCGGCGCCTTGCTGTCCAGGCCCGTCTCGATCATCTCCAAAGGCATCCGGACGCAGGAAGCGACGCACGAGGCGCTTGCCGCGCTCGCCGGGATGCGCTCGGCTTTGCCGCCGGACCGGGACGCGAGCGCCGCGGAGTCGTTCATCGCGCAGCAGCTCGAGCGCCTCGAGGCGCTTCGGTCGCCGGACGCCGAGCAGCAAGCGCGCCTCGCCCGGCTCCGCGAACTCGTCCGCGCCGAGCTGGAGCCGGACGACGCCTCGCGGCTGCAGGACGGCGCGGTCGCGGGCCGTCGGCGCGAGATCGGCGATCTGCTCGCGGACCTGGAACGCGAAGAGGTCGCGCGACGACGCCGCGCGGATGCGGCGGTGCGAAGCGCCGCCTGGATGACCATCGCCTGGGGGACGGCCGCCGGCGTGGCTGCGCTGGCTGTCGCGCTGGTTGCGGTAGGCGTGGTGCGGTGGGAAGTGGCCCGCCGGCGGCGGACCACCAGGAGCCTCGCCAGGCTGGCCGCCCAGCGCCGGGAGCTGAAGGAACGGCTCGAGTACCTGGACAGGTACGACGCGATCACCGGCCTGCCCAATCGACGGCAGATGCTCGAGATCCTCGAGCGCGAGATCCGCGAGGCGAACGCGGCGCGCGGCGTCGTCTCGGTCATCGCGCTGGGCGTGAGCCGCCTCGGGCACGTGAACGACCTCTTCGGCCCGGAGGCGGGTGACGAGGTGCTGGCCCGGGTCGCCCGGAAGCTGCGCGACGCGGTGGGCGAGCGGGACATGGTCGCTCGCCTCGGCGGGAGCGAGTTCGCGGTGGTGTACCGGGACACCTCGCACGCTGCGGACACCGCCACGGTGACCGACGTGGCCGAGGCGATCCGGGACGCGGTCTCGGGCAGCGTGCGCGCAGGGGAGCACGACGTCGTGGTCACCTCCAACGTCGGCATCGCCATGTACCCCCACCACGCCAGCGACGCACGCGCGCTGCTGGAGGGTGCCGAACGCGCGCTGAGCCGCGCCAGGCTCGTCGGGATGAACGCCATCCAGGTGTTCGACGAGGACCTGCGCGGCAGCCTCGCGGAGCTCTTCACGATCGAAAAGCGCCTCCTCGGCGCCCTGAAGAACTGCGAGTACTTGGTCTACTACCAGCCCTACTGCGATCTGGCCACGGGTGAGTTGGGCGGGGCCGAGGCGCTCGTCAAGTGGAAGAACGGGACGCTCGGCCTCATCCCGGCGGCGAGGTTCATACCGCTGCTGGAGGAAAGCGGGATGATCGTCGACGTGGGTCGATGGGTCCTCGAGACCGCGTGCAGTCAGATCGGGACCTGGCAGAAGGCGCGGCGGGGCTTCCCGGTATCGGTCAACCTGTCGCTGATCCAGTTCCGCGACAAGCGGCTCGTTTCCTCGGTCGCCGAGGCCATCAGCAGCTTCAAGCTCGATCCCGGGCACCTCACGCTGGAGGTGACCGAGAGCATCTGCATCGGGGACATGGAGTTCGCGGTCCGGACGCTGAAGAAGCTGAAGGACATGGGCGTTTCGGTGTCGGTGGACGACTTCGGGACCGGCTACTCGTCGCTCAGCTACCTGAAGAAGCTGCCGGTGGACAGCATCAAGATCGACATGTCCTTCGTTCGCGACGTCAGCCGGGACCAAGACGCGGCCTCGATCGTCACCGCCATCACCTCGCTGGCGCGCGGGCTCAACCTCAAGACCATCGCCGAGGGCGTCGAGACCGACGAGCAGCGCAAGATCCTGCACTTGCTCCGTTGCGACATGGGTCAGGGCTTCCTCTTCAGCCCGGCGGTCCCGGCTCCGGAGTTCGAGGACCTGATGCCTCGCTCGCCGGAAGCCGCCGTCAGCCAGGCGCTGAGGTCTTGACGCGAACCGCTTGACGCGAGTACGCGCTGGCCTTTTTCCCGCCCCGAGGCTAAGGCATCGGAGCCATGAGCGATCTCGTCAAGGTCACCCTCCCGGACGGCAGCCAGAAGGAGGCGCCGCGCGGCACGACCGTCCTCGAGTTCGTGAAGACCGCCATCGGCGCGGGGCTCGCGAGGGCGGCCTACTTCGCGAAGCTCGACGGCCAGCCGGTGGACCTCTCGCGCAAGCTCGATCGCGACGCCAGGCTCGAGGTCGTGACGACGAAGAGCCCGGAGGCGCTGGAGATGGCGCGCCACGACGCCGCCCACGTGATGGCGAGCGTCGTCCAGAAGCTCTACCCCGGCACCCAGGTCACCATCGGCCCCGCGATCGAGGACGGGTTCTACTACGACTTCGCGCGCGAGACGCCGTTCACGCTGGAGGACCTCGAGAAGATCGAGAAGGCCGTCGGCGAGGCGATCGCGGCCGATCTGCCCTTCGTCCGCGACGAGATCTCGATGGACGAGGCGCTCGCGCTCTTCGAGCGGCTCGGCGAGAAGTACAAGGTCGAGATCGTGAAGGACATCGCGGCGAGGGGGGCGAAGACGCTCACGCTCTACCGCCACGGCGAATGGGTGGACTTCTGCCTGGGACCGCACGGCCCCTCCACCGGCCGCATCGGGGTCGTGAAGCTGCTCAACGTCGCGGGCGCCTACTGGCGAGGCGACGCGAAGAACGCGATGCTCCAGCGCATCTACGGCACCGCCTTCTTCGACAAGAAGGCGCTCGAGGCCCACCTCCAGCGGCTCGAGGAGGTGAAGAAGCGCGATCACCGCAAGCTCGGCCCCGCCCTCGGGCTGTTCATGTTCCACGAGTGGGCGCCCGGCTCGGCCTTCTGGCTCCCGCACGGCACCACCCTCTACAACGTGCTCGCGGACGCCATGCGCCGGCTCGTAGGCCGGAACGGCTACCAGGAGGTGAAGACGCCGCTCCTCTTCAACAAGCGGCTGTGGGAGCAGAGCGGGCACTGGGGCGTCTACCGCGAGAACATGTTCCTGGTCCTCGACAAGGAGGCCGACCCGTCGCTGCCGCTCGAGGAGCGGCTCAACTCGTCCTTGAAGCCGATGAACTGCCCGTCCCACCACCTGATCTACAGGATGGGGAAGCGGAGCTACCGCGAGCTGCCGATCCGCTACTTCACCGTGGACGCGCTGGCCCGGAACGAGCTGTCGGGCTCCCTCGGGGGCCTCACCCGTGTCCGGCAGTTCGCGCAGGACGACTCCCACATCTACCTGATGGAGTCGCAGATCGCGGAGGAGGTCGACCGCATCGTCGGGCTCATGAAGGTGGTCTACGGCGCGTTCGGCCTCGAGTTCGCGCTCAAGTTCTCGACGCGCCCGACGAAGCCGGAGGACCGCATCGGCGACGACGCGCTCTGGGACAAGGCCGAGGGCGCGCTGCGGAGCGCGCTCGACAAGATCGGCCTCCCCTGGGAGCTGAATCCGGGCGACGGCGCGTTCTACGGCCCGAAGATCGACTTCGTCGTCACCGACTCGCTCGGCCGTAAGTGGCAGACCTGCACGATCCAGCTCGACTACGCCGCGCCGGAGCGGTTCGACCTCTCCTACGTCGGCGACGACAACCACGAGCACCGCCCGGTCGTCATCCACCGCGCCATCTACGGCTCGTTCGAGCGGTTCATCGCGATCCTGACGGAGCACTACGCGGGCGCGTTCCCCGCCTGGCTCGCGCCGGTGCAGGCGCGCGTGCTGACCGTGTCCGACCGCTTCGACGCCTGGGCGAAGGAGGTCGGGGCGCGCCTCTCCGCCGAGGGCTTCCGCGTCGAGGTGGACGGGTCGTCGGACAAGCTCGGCGCGAAGATCAGGAACGCGGAGCTGGCGAAGGTCCCGTTCGCGCTCGTCATCGGCGAGAAGGAGATCGAGGCGAGGGGCGTCGCCCCGCGGCGCCACGGCGGCGCGGATCTCAAGACGATGCCGCTCGACGCGTTCGTGGCGCTGATGAAGAAGGAGGCGACCGCGCCCTATTAGGGGAGCGCTCGACTGCATCGAATTCGCGCTCCGGCTTGACGCCGCTCGCGCGCGACGCTAGCCTTGCCATTCCGTGTCTTTCGTACGCAGCCAGCATCGACTTCTTCGACCGGCGGGAGAGGACTCCCGGCCCGGCTAGTTGACGCTGCGCCGCGACCTCTTCCGCCGAACCGGCCGGAGAGGTTGCCCTCGACAGGCGAGACAACACCTCCGGCCCCTCACCAGAGCCTGGAGCCGTCATGTCGACCCCGAAACAGCCCGAGCAACCGTCGAGCGCCGCCTCGGTTTCATTCTCTGGCGACTCTGCTAGAGTACGCGGTTCTCAAACCGGCGGAACCTCGCAAACGGCTGAAAACAGGGGAGTTCGCAGCGTGAGCACATCGTCGCAGGACCGCGTCGTCATCTTCGACACCACGCTCCGGGACGGCGAGCAGTCGCCCGGCGCCTCGATGAACCTCGAGCAGAAGCTCCAGGTCGCGCGCGGGCTCCGCGAGCTCGGCGTGGACGTCATCGAGGCTGGCTTCGCCGCCGCGTCGCCCGGCGACCTGGAGGCCATCCGAGCGGTCGGCCAGCAGATCGAGGGGCCCATCGTCGCGAGCCTCGCCCGGTGCAACAAGGGCGACATCGCCGCGTCGTGGGAGGCGCTCAAGGACGCGCCGCGCCGCCGCTGCCACGTCTTCCTCGCCACCTCCCCGATCCACCGCGACTTCAAGCTGAAGCTCGCGAAGGAGGAGATCATCAAGCGCTCCGTGGACGGCGTGAAGCTCGCGCGCGAGAGGTTCGACGACGTGGAGTTCTCCGCCGAGGACTCCGCCCGCACCGAGCTCGAGTTCCTCGCCGAGGTCATCGAGAAGGCGATCGACGCCGGCGCCGGCACGGTCAACATCCCGGACACGGTGGGCTACGCGCTGCCGACGACCTACGCGGAAACGATTCGCTATCTCAAGAAGCACGTCCGGAACATCGACAAGGCGATCATCTCGGTCCATTGCCACAACGACCTCGGCCTGGCGGTCGCGAACAGCCTCGCGGGCGTGATGGAGGGCGCGCGGCAGGTGGAGTGCACCATCAACGGCATCGGCGAGCGCGCCGGCAACGCCTCCCTCGAGGAGGTCGTGATGGCGTTCCGCACGCGCGCCGACGTCCTCAACGTCCGCACCGGCATCAAGACGGAACGGCTGTACCCGACGAGCCGCCTCGTGTCGCAGGTGACCGGGCTGCACGTGCAGCGGAACAAGGCCATCGTCGGCCAGAACGCCTTCGCGCACGAGGCGGGCATCCACCAGCACGGGATGCTCACCCACCGCGAGACCTACGAGATCATGCGGCCCGAGGAGGTCGGGTTCGCGAAGAGCCAGCTCGTCCTCGGCAAGCACTCCGGTCGACACGCACTGAAGGAAAGACTGGTCGCGCTCGGCTACCAGCTCGACGACGGCCAGGTCGACAAGGTGTTCACCGACTTCAAGCTCCTCGCCGACAAGAAGAAGGACATCTACGACGCGGACATCGAGGCGCTCGTCGTCCACGGCCAGATCCTCGGCAAGGGCAACGTGGCCTGGGAGCTGGAGGCGCTCTCCACGACGTCGGGCACGGGCACCATGCCCTGCGCGTCGATCGCGCTCCGGGCCGCCGACGGCGGACGGGTCCAGGAGGTCGCGGCGGGCGACGGTCCGGTGGACGCGGTGTTCAAGGCCATCGAGCGGATCACCGGCGTCTCGGTGAAGCTCCGCGACTACCAGATCGCGAGCGTCTCGAAGGGCGAGGACGCCCAGGGCGAGGTCTCGATCGAGGTCGAGCACCGGACCGGCATCTACCGCGCCCGCGCGCTCTCGACCGACATCATCGAGGGCTCCGCGCGGGCCTTCCTCGACGTCATGAACCGGATCGCGCTGAAGGGCCCGCCGCAGAAGACGAGCGACCCGCGCGCCGAGATGGGGACTCCCTAGATGACGACGGGAACGAACGACGGGAAGCAGCTGGCGAGGACGCTCTTCGAGAAGGTCTGGGACGCGCACGTGGTGCGCGCCGAGAGCCCGGAGACCCCCGCCGTCCTCTACATCGACCTCCACCTCATGCACGAGGTGACGAGCCCGCAGGCGTTCTCGGTGCTGCGGGAGCGCGGGCTGAAGGTGCGCCGCCCGGACCGCACGCTCGCCACGACCGACCACTCGACGCCGACGCTCCCGCGCCTGCCCGACGGTCGCTGGCCGTTCTTCGACGCCCAGAACGAGGCGCAGGTCGCCCAGATCGAGAAGAACGCTCGGGACTTCGGGATCGAGCTCCACGGCCTCGGCGACGCGCAGCAGGGCGTCGTTCACGTCTTCGGGCCGGAGATGGGCGCGACCCAGCCCGGGATGACCGTGGTCTGCGGCGACAGCCACACCGCCACCCACGGCGCCTTCGGCGCGCTCGCCTTCGGGATCGGCACCTCCGAGGTCGGCCACGTCCTCGCGACCCAGTGCCTGCTCCAGCGCAAGCCGCGGTCGCTCGCGATCCGGGTGGACGGCAGGCTCCAGCCGGGCGTCACCGCAAAGGACCTGATCCTCGCGATCATTGCCCAGATCGGCGTGGGCGGTGGCACTGGCCACGTGATGGAGTTCACCGGACCGGCGGTCGGCGCCCTCACGATGGAAGGGCGCATGACCCTCTGCAACATGGCGATCGAGGGCGGCGCCCGCGCCGGCCTCGTCGCGCCCGACGACACCACGTTCGAGTGGCTCGCCGGGAAGCCGCGCGTCCCCAAAGGCGCGGCGTGGGACGCCGCGCTCGCGCGCTGGCGCCGCCTGCCGACCGACGCGGGCGCGCGGTACGACCGCGAGGTGACGATCGACGTCTCGAGGCTCGAGCCGATGATCACCTTCGGCACGAACCCGTCGCAGGGCATCCCGGTGACCGGCACCGTCCCGGATCCCGCCGGCGCGAAGGATCCGGCCGCCCGGGCGACGCTGGAGAGCGCCCTGCGCTACATGGCGCTCGCGCCCGGCAAGCCCATCCTCGGTCAGAAGGTCGACGTCGTGTTCGTCGGCAGCTGCACGAACGGCCGGATCGAGGATCTGCGCGAGGCGGCGAAGGTGATGCGCGGCCGGAAGGTGAAGACGCGCACGCTCGTCGTCGCTGGCTCCCACGCGGTGAAGAAGGCGGCCGAGGCCGAGGGGCTCGACCGGATCTTCCGCGAGGCGGGCGCGGAGTGGCGCGAGCCGGGCTGCTCGATGTGCCTCGCGATGAACGGGGACATGCTCCAGCCGGGCCAGTACTGCGTTTCGACGTCGAACCGGAACTTCGAGGGCCGCCAGGGCCCCGGCGGCCGGACGCTCCTCGCCAGCCCGGCGACCGCGGCCGCCGCGGCCGTCTCGGGCGCGGTGGCGGATCCGCGCCGGCTGGTGGAGGGCTAGGACATGGAACCGATCCGCACCATCGAGAGCCGCACGGTCGTGATCCCGCGCGAGAACATCGACACCGACCAGATCATCCCGGGCCGCTTCCTCAAGGTCACCGACAAGAAGGGGCTCGGGAAGGCGCTCTTCTCCGACTGGCGCTACGACGCCGACGGGAAGCCGCGCCCCGACTTCGTCCTGAACCGGCCGGAGGCGGAGGGCTGCCGCATCCTCGTCGCCGGCGACAACTTCGGCTGCGGCTCCTCGCGCGAGCACGCGCCGTGGGCGCTCGTGGACTACGGGTTCCATGCCGTCGTCTCGACGCGCATCGCAGACATCTTCAAGAACAACGCCCTGAAGAACGGGCTCGTACCGGTCGTGCTCGAGCCCGCAGCGGTGGCGAAGCTCATGGCCGCGCCGGGGGCGAACGTGAAGATCGACCTCGGGGTCGCAGACGGTGACCCTGCCGGACGGGACGACGGCGCCGTTCCCGATCGACGGCTTCTCGAAGTACTGCCTCATGAACGGCGTCGACGAGCTCGGCTTCCTCCTCGACCAGGAGGCGGCGATCGCCTCGTACGAGGCGAAGGTGTAGGGGCGGGAGGAGAACCATGGCCAAGGAGAAGATCACCGGCGCGATGGCGGTGCGCAGGGCGTTCGAGGCGGAGGAGGTCGAGTACCTCTTCGGCATGCCCGGCGGCACGATCCTGCCGCTCTACGACGCGCTCTTCGGGTGCAAGAAGCCGCAGACCGTCCTCATCCGCCACGAGCAGGTGGGCGGCCACGCGGCCGAGGGCTTCGCCCACGCGACCGGGAAGGTCGGCGTCTGCATGGGCACGTCCGGCCCCGGCGCGACGAACCTCGTCACCCCCATCGCCGACGCCTACATGGACTCGGTGCCGCTCGTCGCCCTGACGGCGAACGTGTCGCGGCCGCTCATCGGCACCGATGCGTTCCAGGAGGCGGACATCACCGGCATCACGATGCCGATCACGAAGCACAACTGGCTCGTGACGGAGCCCCAGGACATCCCGCGCGTCATGAAGGAGGCGTTCTACATCGCGCGGACCGGACGGCCGGGCCCGGTGCTGGTGGACATCCCGAAGGACGTCCTCAACGCCGAGATCGAGTGGGACGGTTATCCGGAGCGGGTGGACATCCCCGGGTACCACCCGCCCGTCCGTGAGGAGCCGCGCCTGAAGGACGCCGCGCTCCTCGTCCGCAGCTCGACCCGCCCGATCCTGTACCTCGGCGGCGGCATCCGCGTGTCGAACGCGCACAAGGAGGTCTTCCAGCTCGCCGAGCTGGTGGGCGCGCCGATCGTCACCACCGTGCACGGGAAGGGCGCCTTCCCCGAGACGAACGATCAGTGCCTCGGCATGTTCGGCATGCACGGGTCGCGGTACGCGAACTACGCGGTGCAGAACTCGGACCTCATCATCGCGCTCGGCGCCCGGTTCGACGACCGCGTGACGGGCAAGCTGTCCACGTTCGCGCCCGAGGCGAAGATCGTCCACCTCGACATCGACCCCGCGGAGATCTCGAAGCTCGTCACCGCGACGGTGCCGCTCGTCGGCGACCTGAAGCGGCTGCTCCCGCAGCTCACCGAGGAGGTCCGTCGCGCCTTCGCCGATCACGGCAAGCCCGACCTCGGCCCCTGGTGGAAGCGGGTGAACGACTGGCGGGAGAAGTACCCGCTCAAGTACCAGCAGGACGGCCAGAAGTACCTGCTGCCGCAGTACGTCGGTCGACCGGCTCTGGCAGAAGACCGGGGGCAAGGCGATCGTCACGACCGGCGTCGGCGAGCACCAGATGTTCGCCGCGCAGTGGTGGAAGACCTCCGAGCCGCGCCAGTTCATCACCTCGGGCGGCCTCGGGACGATGGGCTTCTGCCTGCCGGCGGCGATCGGCGTCCAGCTCGGTCGCCCGGGCGAGACCGTCATCGGCATCGACGGCGACGGCTCGTTCCAGATGACGCTGCAGGACCTCGCGACCGCGGTCGACCTCGCGCTGCCCATCAAGATCTTCATCCTGAACAACCTGTTCCTCGGGATGGTCCGGCAGTGGCAGGAGCTGTTCTACGATCGCCGGTTCGCGGAGACGCCGCTCAGCGATCGGCCCGACCTCGTGAAGCTCGCGGACGCGTACGGCTGCCTCGGGCTGCGCGCGCGACACGCCGGAGCAGCTCGACAAGGTCGATCGACCGAGGCCCTCGCGAACGACAAGGGGCCGACCATCGTGGACGTCCGCGTGCGGCGGCAGGAGAAGGTGTACCCGATGGTGCCCGCCGGCGCGCCGCTCAACGACATGATCGACGCGGGAGGGGACTAGCCATGGAACGCACGGAAGAGCGCCCCAACGGCACGACCCACACCATCAGCCTGCTCGTCGAGAACAAGCCCGGCGTCCTGCACCGCATCGCCGGGCTCTTCTCGCGGCGCGGCTACAACATCGCGAGCCTCACCGTCGGCCCGACCGAGCGACCGGAGTACTCCCGCATGACCATCGTCGTCCGGCTCGGCTCGAAGCCGGTCGAGCAGGTGGTGCGGCAGGTGCAGAAGCTCGTGCCGGTGGTCGAGGTCCGGGAGCTCATCCCCGCCGACCTCATCGAGCGCGAGCTGCTGCTCGTGAAGATCCGCACGCCGGAGCGGAACCACGCCGAGCTCCGGGCGCTCGCGGAGACCTACGAGGCGACCATCGTGGACGTCTCGCCGGACGCGCTCGTCGTCGAGGCGAGCGGCACCGCCGGCAAGCTCGACGCGCTGGAGGAGCGGCTCCGCGCGCTTCGGCATCCAGGAGCTGTGCCGCTCCGGGCGCATCGCGCTCGAGCGCGGCTTCAAGACGCTGGCCCCCCCGAACCTCAAGTAAGGAACCAAGAGATGGCGACGATCTACTACGACAAGGACGCGAACCTCGACCTGCTCAAGAAGCGGAAGGTCGCGGTCATCGGCTACGGCTCGCAGGGCCACGCCCACGCGCTCAACCTGCGCGACTCCGGCGTGGACGTGCGCGTCGGCCTCGGCGCGGGCTCGAAGTCGAAGGCGAAGGCGGAGGGCG
The DNA here is from genome assembly GCA_963721145.1 of uncultured delta proteobacterium. Classification (GTDB taxonomy): domain Bacteria; phylum Myxococcota; class Myxococcia; order Myxococcales; family Anaeromyxobacteraceae; genus Anaeromyxobacter. The sequence continues at coordinate 359,261 of CAVRIC010000004.1, forward strand.
CCGGGCTCCGCGTCGTGTCGCGTGTCCGACGCGGCGAAGGAGGCCGACGTCGTCATGGTCCTGATCCCCGACCAGACGCAGAAGCGGGTCTACGACGCGGAGATCGCGCCGCACATGACGAAGGGGAAGGCGCTCCTCTTCGCGCACGGGTTCAACATCCACTTCGGCCAGATCCGGCCGCCGGAGGACGTCGACGTCCTCCTCGTCGCGCCGAAGGGCCCGGGCCACCTCGTGCGGCGCCAGTACCAGGACGGGCGCGGGCATCCCCTGCCTCATCGCGGTCCACCAGGACGCGACGGGCCAGGCGAAGCAGCTCGGCCTCGCCTACGCGAAGGGCATCGGCGGCGAGCCGCGCGGGCGTCCTCGAGACGACGTTCAAGGAGGAGACCGAGACCGATCTCTTCGGCGAGCAGGCAGTCCTCTGCGGCGGTGCGTCGGCCCTGGTGAAGGCAGGGTTCGAGGTGCTCGTCGAGGCCGGGTACCAGCCCGAGAGCGCCTACTTCGAGTGCCTCCACGAGCTGAAGCTCATCGTGGACCTCATGTACGAAGGGCGGCCTCGCCTGGATGCGCCACTCGATCTCGGACACGGCCGAGTACGGCGACTACACCCGCGGCCCGCGCGTCGTGAATGCCGAGACGAAGGACGAGATGCGCAAGATCCTCCAGCGAGATCCAGAGCGGCCAGTTCGCGAAGGAGTTCATCCTCGAGAACCAGGTCGGCCGGCCCACGTTCGACAAGTACCGCGACGCCGAGAAGACCCACCCCATCGAGGAAGTCGGCAAGCGGCTGCGCGACATGATGAGCTGGATCCGCGAGGCGAAGAAGGATTCGTCGGACCCGAACGCGCGGTAGGCAGCGGCGAGCGCCCGCTCGAACCGGCGACGGCGGGGATCCCCCCGGCCGTCCTCGTTGACTTCCGAGGTGAAATCCTTATTCTCTAGCGTCTTTTTCCCAGCTCCGGAGGAGCATGGCAATCCAGCAGAGAGATCCCCGCGGCGGCAGCAACCGCGACGCACGCACGAACCGCCGCATCAAGGCACGTGAGGTCCGTCTCGTCGGAGTCGACGGGGAGCAGCTCGGGGTGGTCCCGATCGAGCAGGCAATGGCGCGCGCGCAGGAGCTGGGCCTCGACCTTGTCGAGGTCTCGCCGATGGCGAAGCCGCCCGTCTGCAAGATCATGGATTACGGGAAGTTCAAGTACCTCGAGAAGAAGAAGCAGAACGAGGCAAAGAAGAAGCAGGTCGTGGTCCAGCTCAAGGAGGTGAAGCTCCGCCCCCGGACCGAGGAGCACGACTACACCACCAAGATCAAGAAGGTCCGCGAGTTCCTCGGCGAGGCCAACAAGGCCCGCATCACCGTGATGTTCCGCGGGCGCGAGATGTCGCACCGCGAGCTCGGGCAGAAGGTGCTCCAGCGGATCATCGAGGACCTTCGGGACGTGGCGGTGATCGAGGCGGCGCCCCGCATGGAGGGGCGCCAGATGTTCATGATCCTCGCGCCGAACCCGAAGATGCTGCAGTCGCAGCGCGACCGGGCGAAGGCGCAGGCGGCGCAGGCGGCGTCCGCACCGCAGCCCGCCGCCGCACAGACCGCTCCACCGCCGGCCGCGCCACCCGCGGCTGCGGCTGCCGTGCCGGAGACGAACCCCCCGGCGCCGCGGTAACGAAGACCTCACGAGAAGGAACGCAGGGACATGCCCAAGCTGAAGACGAAGAGCGGCGCGAAGAAGCGGTTCGTACCGAAGAAGGGCGGGGCGGTGAAGTTCCGCCGCGCCGGTTCGCGCCACCTCGCGACGTTCGGAAAGACGAAGAAGCAGAAGCGCCATCTGCGCGGGACCGATCACCTCGCGCCGATGGATGGGAAGAAGATCAAGGAATGCTTCCCGTACGCCCGCTAGGGCACCGTGAAGCCGTCACAGCCCCAGCGGGGTCCTGAAGCGCGAACGGCCCGTCACGCACCGTGATGGGCCGCGCCGCCTCCCGCCGGCAAGGAGAAGGAAGACATGCGCGTCAAGAGGGGTTTCAAGGCTCGCCGTCGCCGCAATCGTGTGCTGAAGCTCGCCAAGGGTTTCCGCGGGCGCCGGAAGAACTGCTACAAGCGCGCGAACCAGGCGGTAGAGCGCGCCCTCAACTATTCCACGCGCGACCGCCGCCAGAAGCGGCGCGACTTCCGCGCGCTCTGGATCGTCCGCATCAACGCGGCGGCGCGGCAGAACGGCACGACCTACTCGAAGCTCGTCGCCAGCCTGAAGAAGGCGGGCGTCGCCCTCGACCGGAAGATCCTCGCCGATCTCGCGCTCGCCCTGCCGGCGGACTTCGCGGCGGTCGTCAAGGTCGCCAAGGCCTAGGAGCTCGGCGTGGCCGACCTCCTCGCACAGCTCGAGGCGCTCTCGAAGGGCGCCCGGGACGCGATCGCGCGCGCGTCGGACGAGAAGGGCCTCGAGGACCTCCGGGTCCGCTTCCTCGGCAAGAAGGGCGAGCTCTCCGCGGTGCTCCGCGGCATGGGCCAGCTCGGCGCGGCGGAGCGGCCGCGCGTCGGGGAGGTCGCAAACCGCGTCAGGGACGAGGTCGAGGCGCTCCTCGAGGCGGCGCGGCGACGGATCGACGCGGCGAAGCTCGAGGCGGAGCTGGCCGGGCCCCCCATCGACGTGACGCTGCCGCCGCGGCGGCTCCTCGCGCGCGGCCACCGACACCCGATCACGAGCGCGATCGAGGACATCTCCGCGATCTTCGCGCGGCTCGGGTACGAGGTCGCGGGCGGGCCCGAGATCGAGCTCGACTGGTACAACTTCGAGGCCCTCAACATCCCCGAGGATCACCCCGCGCGCGACATGCAGGACACGTTCTACGTGGACGAGTCGACGCTGCGCCACGGTGTCCAGCCAGGCACGGTACTCCTGCGCACCCAGACGTCGCCGGTGCAGATCCGGGCGATGAAGCGGATCGGCAAGGCACCGGTGCGGATCATCTGCCCCGGGCGCGTCTACCGGTCCGACTACGACCAGACCCACTCGCCGATGTTCCACCAGGTCGAAGGGCTCTGCGTCGACGAGGGCATCACCTTCGCCGACCTGAAGGGCACGCTCGCCGCGTTCTCGCGCGCGTACTTCGGCCCGAGCACGAGGACCCGCTTCCGCCCGAGCTACTTCCCGTTCGTCGAGCCGGGCGCGGAGGTCGACGTCTCCTGCTCGATCTGCGGCGGCACGGGCCGGATCCCGGTGCGGGCGCAGGGGCAGAGGGACGAGGCTGCCCCTGGGGCCGCGAACGGTCTCCCGACGAGGAGATGCGGCACCTGCAAGGAGACCGGCTGGCTCGAGGTGCTCGGCGCCGGCATGGTCCACCCGAAGGTGCTCGAGAACGGCGGCATCGATCCGAAGCGCAACACCGGCTTCGCGTTCGGGATGGGCGTCGAGCGGATGGCGATGCTCCGCTACGGCATCGACGACCTCCGGCTCTACTTCGAGAACGACCTCCGCTTCCTCGAGCAGTTCTGAGTGCCCTAGGGCGCGCCCATGCGCATCTCGTACAACTGGCTTTCCGAGTACGTCGAGCTTCCCCCGGCTGCCGAATCTCGCACGTCGCCTCACCGCGGTCGGCCTCGAGGTCGAGGCGATCGAGCGGACCGGCGCGAACCTGACGGGCGTGGTCGCCGCGCGCATCGTCGCCTCGGAGAAGCACCCGGACGCCGAGAAGCTCTCCGTCACGCGCGTCGACGCCGGGCAGGGCGAGCCGCTCCAGATCGTGTGCGGCGCGAAGAACTACCAGGTCGGCGACGTCGTCCCGCTCGCGACGGTCGGCACGGTCCTCCCCGGCGGCACCCGGATCGAGAAGGCCAAGCTGCGCGGGGTCGAGTCCTCCGGCATGCTCTGCTCCGCGAAGGAGCTCGGCCTCGCCGACCAGGCGAGCGGGCTCCTCCTCCTCGATCGGACCACCGCGCCCGGCACTCCCATCTCGAAGGCGCTCGCGCTCGAGGACGTGCTCCTCGAGGTGAACGTCACCCCGAACCGGCCCGACGCGCTCTCGCACGTCGGCATCGCGCGGGAGGTGGCGGCGGCGCTCGGGATCCAGGTGCGGCTCCCTGCGCCGGCGCTCGCCGAGTCGGGCCCCCCTGCCGGCGACGCGGTGAAGGTCCGGATCGAGGCGCCCGACCGCTGCGCCCGGTACGCCGCGCGCGTCATCGAGGGCGTGAAGATCGGGCCGTCGCCGACCTGGCTCGCGCGGCGGCTCGAGGCGTGCGGGGTCCGGTCCATCTCCAACGTCGTCGACGCGACCAACTTCGTCCTCCTCGAGCTCGGCCACCCGCTCCACGCCTTCGACCTCGAGAAGGTCGCCGGCCGGGAGATCGTGGTCCGGACCGCCCGGCCCGGAGAGAAGATCGTCACGCTCGACGGGAAGGAGCGGGTCCTCTCGCTCGACGACCTGCTCATCGCGGATCGCGATCGCGGCAGCGCGCTCGCCGGAGTGATGGGCGGAGGGGACTCCGAGATCTCGGCGGCGACGACCCGGGTGCTGCTCGAGTCGGCGTGGTTCCAGCCGGCCGGGATCCGCAGCACCGCGCGGCGACACGGCCTCGAGACCGAGGCGTCCTACCGGTTCGAGCGCGGCGCGGATCCCGGCATGGTCATCCCGGCCGTCGACCGCTGCGCCGCGATGATCGCGGAGCTCGCGGGTGGCACGGTGCGGCCGGGCGTGGTCGACGCCCACCCGCGGGAGGTGCGGCCTCCCCAGGTCCGGCTGCGCTGGCACCGGCCCGCGGAGGTCCTGGGCCTGGACGTGCCGCGGGAGGATGCGCGCCGGATCCTCGCCGGACTCGGCTTCGAGGAGCGGGCCAGCGACGCCGAGGGCGCCACGTTCCAGGTGCCGTCCTGGCGCGCCGACGTCTCCATCGAGGAGGACCTCATCGAGGAGCTCGTCCGGACGAAGGGCTATGACGCCATCCCCGAGACCTTGCCTCGCAATGCGGTGGAAACGCCCGTGGAGCCGCGCGAGGCGCAGGCGCTCGCGCGCATCCGCACCGCCCTCGAGGCGGCGGGCCTCAGCGAGGCGGTGAACTTCAGCTTCGTCGCCGCGCGCGAGCTCGAGCCGTTCGGCTCGAGCATCGTCACCGGCGACGGGTCGGGGCGTGCGCTCGGGATCGCCCTCAAGAATCCGATCTCCGCCGAGCTGTCCGTGATGCGCACGACGCTCGTCCCGTCGATCCTCAGGAACGCCGCCCACAACCGGCGGCAGCGCGTGGACGACGTTCGCCTGTACGAGATCGCGAGCATCTACCACCCCCACCCGGACCCGAAGGATCGGCCCTCGGCCGAGTCGGTCGAGATCGCGGGCGTCCTCGTCGGCCGCCGGAGCCCGGTGAGCTGGGCGGCGGCGAGCGACGGCGTGGACTTCTACGACGCGAAGGCGGCGGTGGTCGCGGTCCTCGAGGCCCTCGGGATCGAGGCGACGTGGCGCTCGCCCCGCGCCGGCTGGCTGCACCCTCGCACCTCCGCCGCGGTGGTGCGCGGCGAGGAGGTGCTCGGCGACGTCGGCGAGCTTCACCCGGCGGTCGCGGCAGCCTTCGAGCTGCCTCGCGGCGTGCAGGCCTTCCGGCTCTCGTTCGACGCGCTCTTCCGCGAGGCCCGGCTCGTGCCGCAGCATCGGCCCATCCCGCGGTTCCCCGCGGTGCTGCGCGATCTGGCGGTCGTGGTCGACGATCGCACGCCCGCCGCGGCAGTCGAGGCGGTCGTTCGCGCCGAGCCCCTGGTCGAGTCCGTGACGCTGTTCGACGTGTACCGCGGCGCGCCGCTCCCCGCGGGCAAGAAGAACCTCGCGTTCGCGATCTCCTACCGCGCGGCCGACCGGACGCTGACGGACGCCGAGGCGGACGCTGCTCACGCACGGATCGTGAAGCGCCTCGGCGAGAGCCTCGGGGCGGAGCTGCGGGGGTAGGGGCGTGGCCGAGAGCGGCGCGGAACGGAACCGTCTGCCGTTCGCCGCGCTCGCGTTCGGGCTCGCCGCGGCGCTCTCGTCGTGGAACCCACTCGCGGCCCCTTTCGGGCTGGTGGTGGGGCTCGCCGCCGTGGTCCTGTCGCTGCGCGCGCTTCGGCGGGAGAGCCGGCGCGATGTCGCGGCGGGCGCGCTCGCGGCCTCGGTGATCGCGGTCGTCGCGAGCGCCGTCGTCCTCGCGCTCAGCACGGGCGTCGGTGGCGGCGAGCTCCGCGGGACGCCAGTCGTGCAGACGCCCGGGCGGGAGGGCGTCGCGTCGGAGCTCGAGGGAGCGGCCGAGCGCACGAAAGACGCCCGGGAGCGGGCCCGGCGGGAGCTCGACGCCCTCGAGCCGGCGCCCCAACCCCCTCGTCGCGAGCGCCCGGGCGGAGCCCGCTGAGACGGCTCATACCGTTCGTTTGACAGGCGATGGAAAATCAGCTACCGAATTCACTACTTAGCGGACGCGGACCCCGGAGCGAGACCGTGACCAAGGCCGATATCATCGAGAGCGTCTACGAGAAGGTGGGCTTCTCCAAGAAGGAAGCCGCCGAGATCGTCGAGATGGTGTTCGACACGATCAAGGAAACGCTCGAGCGCGGCGAGAAGATCAAGATCAGTGGTTTCGGTAACTTCATCGTGCGCGACAAGAAGTCTCGGGTGGGGCGTAACCCGCAGACCGGCGAAGAGATCGAGATCAGCGCCCGCCGGGTCCTCACGTTCAGGCCGAGCCAGGTCCTGAAAAACGCGCTGAACGGCACCGAGGGGCCCGCGACCACGCCGGATCTCGGCAGCTGACGCGGAGTTTTCGCTCGAATGCTCGGCGCCGGGAAAGGCGACGCGCCGCCTGACGCTTGCTCACTCGGGTCACTACCGGCGAGGGGCGCGAGGGCCCAGTTTCCGCGTTGGCGCGTTCGTGCGCGCGGTGAGGGCTCGGATGATGGAACGGTGCGCGTGCTGCGGGGGAGACCTCGGTCCCCACCCCGTCGGTCTTCGGTACAGGGGGCGTGAGTCGGTGTTCTGTTCCTTCGGCTGCGCGGTGGTCCAGGCCGCGCCCGCGTGCTGCACGTGCGGCGCGAAGGTGCTCGGACGCGGGCTCGCCAGCGGCGGGCGGATCTACTGCTCCGCGTCGTGCGCGCGTCCGGCGGCCGCGGCGCGATAGCCCGGACGGCGGGTCCCCGCGGTCGCGGCGTCGCGGCGTCGCGGCAGCGACGGCGCCCGGGGAACGGTTCCGGCGGGGCGAACCGCGGCGGTTCGACTATAACGAGGGCATGGCGGCGATCGACTACGTCGACCCTCGGCGCATGCGCCTCGACGTCGAGTTCCAGTTCGCGGCCTCGCACCGGCTGCCGCGGTACGAGGGCCCCTGCTTCCGGCTGCACGGCCACAACTACCGGGCGATGGTGTCGCTCGAGGGGGACGTCGATCCCCGCACCGGGATGGTGGCCGACTTCGGCGAGGTGAAGCGCGCCGTCGATGATCACGTGCTCGCGCGCGTGGACCACCGGGACCTGAACGACGTCCTGGAGAACCCGACCGCGGAGAACATCGTCCGCTGGATCTGGGAGGCGCTCGCGCCGCGGCTCCCCGGACTCGCGGAGGTGCGCCTCTGGGAGATCCCGGGCTGCTCCGTGACGTATCGAGGGCCCGGTGGGGGTTAGGTCGATGCGGCAGGCGCGCCGCGGCCCATCGGCGGGCGCCGCAAAGGAGGCCATGGCGCGGTTCCTCGACGCGCTCGGGCTGCCGCCCGAGGTGCGCGGGGCCGCGGATCTCGCCGATACGCCGCGTCGCGTGGCGGAGGCATGGCTGGAGGATCTCGCCGACGGCTACGGCCGCGACCCGGCCGAGATCCTCGCCGGCGGTCTCCCCAGCGCGGGGCGGGACCTCGTCGCGGTCACCGGCATCGACTACCACTCCGTCTGCCCGCACCACCTGCTCCCGTCGCGCGGCGTCGCGCACGTGGCCTACGTCCCTGGCGGGAAGGTCGTCGGCTTCGGACAGATCGTGAAGCTCGTGGACGCGCTCGCGCACCGGCTCGTGCTCGAGGAGGATCTCGCGCGCCAGATCGCGGACGCGCTCGTGCGGCACGTCGGCGCGCGCGGCGCCGCCTGCGTGCTCGAGGCGGAGCAGTTCTGCATGACGGTCCGGGGTGAGAAGCGGCCCCGCGCCAAGGCGCACGCGGAGGCGTGGGTGGGCGTGCTCGCGCGGGACGGGGCGGCGCGGCGTTGCTTCCAGGATGTCGTAGCCCGGAGTGGACCTGGACGTGGACCTGGTCGAAGTCAAGGTCGAGGTCGAGGTCGAGGTCTAAGTCCACGTCCAGGACCACGACCACGACCACGACCACGTTCAGCACGGGGATCGGCGAAGAGCGGGGGGACACGGTGATGACGTCGGCCCGGACCGCGATCGTGACCGGCGGCGGCCGCGGGATCGGGGCGGCGGTGGCCCGCGCGCTCACCGGCCGCGGGCTCGCGGTCACCGTCTTCGCCCGCACCAGGGCGGAGCTCGAGCGCGTCGTGGAGGCGCGCGGCGCGGCGCTCGCCGTCGCTGGCGACGTGCGCCGGGACGAGGACGTGGCGCACCTCGTCGCCGAGCACGAGCGGGTGCTCGGGCCGGTGGACGTGCTCGTGAACGACGCGGGCATCCTGGTGCGCGGCCTCGCCGAGGAGACCTCGCCCGCTGCGTTCCGCGAGGTCCTCGACGTGAACCTCACGGGGGCGTTCCTCTGCGCGCGCGCCGTCATCCCGGGAATGAAGGCGCGCCGCCGGGGCCGGATCGTGAACGTGACCTCGATCTCGGGGACGTTGGGGACGGCGGAGGCGAGCGCCTACAACGCGTCGAAGTGGGGCCTCGTCGGGCTCACGAAGTGCCTCGCCGAGGAGCTCCGCGCACACGGGGTCCAGTGCGTGGCGGTGTCGCCGGGGAGCGTCGACACCGCGATGCTCCGCAAGACGCCGTTCCGGCCGGAGATGACCGCCGACGACGTCGCGCGGGTGGTGGTGTTCGCGGCGCTCGACGCGCCCGCTGCGATCACGGGATCCAACGTCGAGGTGCACGGGTGACCCCGGCGCGCGCCGCCGCCGTGGCGGAGCTCGCCGCCGCGTTTCCGGACGATCGGTTCATCGCGGGCGCTCCGGAGCAGCTCGACGCGTATGGCCGCGACGAGTCGGACCTCGGGGCGTATCCGCCGGACGCCGTGGTGCTCGTCGCGAGCGCGGAGGAGGTGCGGACGGTCTTCGCCGTCGCGAGCCGCCATCGCGTTCCGGTCGTGCCGGTCGCGGGCAGGACCGGCAAGTCGGGCGGCGTCCTCGCGCTCGCCGGCGGCATCGCCGTCTCGCTCGAGCGGATGAACCGGATCCTCGAGGTGAGCCCGGGCGATCTGGTGGCGCGCGTCGAGCCGGGGGTCGTCACCGGAGCGCTGCAGGCGGAGGTCGAGAAGCACGGGCTGTTCTACCCGCCGGACCCGAACTCGCTCGACATGTGCACCATCGGCGGGAACGTCGCCGAGAACGCCGGTGGGCCGCGCGCGCTCAAGTACGGCGTCACGCGCGACTACGTGCTCGGGCTCACGGCGGTCGTGCCGACCGGGGAGGTGCTGAAGCTGGGGCGCCGCTCGATCAAGGGCGTCGCCGGCTACGACCTGACCGGCCTGCTGGTCGGGAGCGAGGGCACGCTCGGGATCGTCACCGAGGTCACGCTGAAGCTCCTCCCTCGCCCCCGCCACGTCTCGACCGCGCTCGTCGTGTTCGCCTCGGTCGACGCGGCGGCGCGGGCCGTGACGCGCATCCTTACCGCTGGCGTGCTCCCGCGCTGCCTCGAGCTGCTCGACGAGGTCTCGCTCGCGGCGACCGCGAAGACCTCGCCGTTCCGGTTCCCGGCCGGGGCAGGGGCCGCGCTGCTCCTCGAGGCCGACGGCAACGACGAGGAGCAGGTCTTCGCCGAGATCGTGCGCGTCGCCGGGATCGTCCAGGAGGACGCGGCCGGGGACGTGATCGTCGCGCAGAGCGAGGCGCAGCGGCGCGAGATCTGGGAGACGCGCCGGTACCTGTCCGTGAACCTGAAGGCGCTTCACCCCATGAAGCTGTCCGAGGACGTCGCGGTGCCTCGCTCGCGCATCCCGGAGATGATCGCGCGCGCGAAGGAGATCGGTCGGCGCCACGACCTCGCGGTCGCGACCTACGGTCACGCCGGCGACGGGAACCTGCACTGCAACGTGCTCTACGACGACGCCGGCGAGCGGCCGCGCGTGGACCGTGCCATCGGCGACCTCCTGCGGGCCGCGGTGGATCTGGGCGGGACCATCACCGGCGAGCACGGCGTCGGCCTCGCCAAGCGCGACTTCCTCGAGTACGAGCAGGGGAAGGACGTGGTCGCGCTCGAGCGGCGCGTGAAGGCGCTGTTCGATCCGCTGGGCATCCTGAATCCGGGGAAGATCTTCCCGGGGCCGTGACACCCGCTCCGCTGGAGCGCGTGGGATCGGCGATCGATCGCGTGCTGTGATCGCGTGACGCGATCGAGCGTGACATGTCACCCGGGCCGCGCCCGCAACGCCGCCATGTGAGGGCGCCGCCCACGATGACAAGGCCCGTGCATTGGCGCTACGCTCGTTGCGTGGACTAGGGTGGACTATAGAGCGATTAGGCGCTCGCGGGCGAGGACGCGAGCGGAGGAGAACGCGCGAAATGCTTCCAGCCAAGGTCGACAGGAGATGGGCGCAGGTGGTCAGCGGCGTGCGAGCCGTGCAGTTCGAGACGCTGGGGTTGCGCGTCCTGATGACGCGCGCGAAGATGGAGTTGGAACGGTCTCCCGGCTCGGAGCAGGTCATCGCGCGCTGGGTGGACGAGCTGTACGAGTTCTGTCGCCAGAACCCCGAGCTCGTGACGAGCGATCTCGACAGGATCTTCGGAGGAGAGGATTCATGAACGGCAAGCTGCTCAGTGTGGAAGAGGCCGCCGCGTCCATCTCCCGTGGACGCCGGCTGTGGCTCGCGGGCGACGAGGGAGCACTCAAGAAGCTGCCGCGAGGCAGCTGGGTGGGCGGGACCATCTCCTACTTCATGGCGCAGCAGGGCGGGTGCTCCTCGCGAACCCACGTGTTCGTCACCGAGCTGCCGGACTACATGGACCAGGCGCGGACCCAGCTCTACGGCGTGGAGGACCTCCCGCGGATGACGTCCGACGCCTTCGACTACGGGGTGAGCTTCATCATCATCCCCGCCGGCAGCGAGGTCCACCTCCGGTTCGCCAAGGACGCCCCGACGTATCGCGGCGCGATGCTCAAGCCGCTCGTGGGCTGGATCGCCGGCGTCGCGCTCGACGACATCGGCAAGATCGGAGCCAAGGTGTTCGACGGCGAGACCGGCGAGGCGAGCGACTCCAAGGCGGTGGTGATGCACGTGGCGATCCCGCGCAGCAAGGTGGTGAGCCTCGACATCATCAACCTGTTCAAGCAGGGCAGCGGGGACGACCTCGTGTTCGAGCAGACCGGGTTCTCCGCCGAGGAGTGCCTCGTCAACGGCAAGCGCACCCCCTTCGCGGCGTACCTGCTCGAGCGCAAGGTCGACACCCGGCTTCCGCTCGTCGCCGACTACTCCGGCGCGATGATCAACACCAGCTTCCAGTCGGTGGACGCCGCGAAGGGAGTGAAGTTCTACGCGCCGGTCTTCGCGGGCATGCACTACAAGATCGCCGCGCCCGTCGAGGACTACGCGACCGAGTTCCGGCGCATCGTTGCGCCGCGCTCGCGCCCTCCGCTCTTCTCGTGCAACTGCATCCTCAACTACCTGTACGGGGAGCTGGAGGGAAAGCGGACCGAGGGATTCGTCGGGCCGATCACCTTCGGCGAGATCGCGTACCAGCTCGTGAACCAGACGCTCGTGTACCTCGACGTGCGGGACGCCTGACGCGGGCGATCGCCTCGGCGAGATCGCGCCAGCGCCGCTCCGTTGGCCATCGGCGACGGGGAGCGGTCCGAGGGTCCTCGACCTCGACGGGCCGCCCCGTCTCGCAGCGCGTCGAACGCGTCGAACCACGTTCGTCCGAAGCGCCGGACGGGGGCGGGCTCCAGGTGTAACGTACCGTTCCGCCACGTGATCTAGAGCAAGACACGCCCCGAGCGGGAAGATGATCTCGTACGGGTCCGGTCCACGAAAGCTGAGTGTTTGCGGGCGCTTGACTCCTATCGGCGCCTTGACTTCGCCGCCGTGATGGGGCATACAGACGCACCCTTCCGCCAGGAAACGTCGGTTCCTCACCGCACCGCACACCCTCCCCAGGAGACGCAGGGCGACATGTCCACCCAAGCATCCGCGGCCAAGAAGAAGGTCCAGGTCGAAACCGTCACGATCCGCTTCGTCGGCGACTCGGGCGACGGCATGCAGCTCACGGGCAGCGAATTCACGAAGGCGAACGCGCTCGCCGGCAACGACATCGCGACCTTCCCGGATTATCCGGCCGAGATCCGTGCCCCCGCCGGCTCGCTCGCGGGCGTCTCCGGGTACCAGGTGAACTTCGGCTCGCGCGAGATCCACACGCCGGGCGACGCGCCCGACGTGCTCGTCGCGATGAACCCGGCCGCGCTCAAGACGAACCTCGCGGACGTGAAGACCGGCGGGATGCTGATCGTGAACGCGAGCGCGTTCACCGAGGGCAATCTAGAGAAGGCGGGCTACAAGACGAACCCGCTCGAGGACCCGACCGTCAAGGAGAACTACAAGGTCTTCCTCGTGGACATGAACAAGCTCACCGAGACCGCGCTCGCGGGCTCGGGGCTCTCGAACAAGGAGGCCGCGCGCTGCAAGAACTACTTCGCGCTCGGCCTCATGTACTGGCTCTACAGCCGCCCGATCGAGCAGCAGATCCAGGCAATCGCGAAGAAGTTCGCGAAGAAGCCCGAGATCGCCGACGCGAACCAGAAGGTCTTCAAGGCCGGCCACGCGTTCGGCGAGACCTCGGAGATCTTCTTCCAGCGCTACGAGGTCCCCGCGTCGAAGCTCCAGCCCGGCACGTACCGCAACGTGACCGGCAACTACGCCACCGCCCTCGGCTTCGCGGCCGTCGCGAAGACGACCGGGCGCCAGGTGTTCCTGGGCAGCTACCCCATCACACCCGCGACCGAGATCCTGCAGGAGATGGCGTACTTCAAGGAGTACGGCGTCGTGACGTACCAGGCGGAGGACGAGATCGCCGGCATCGGCGCGGCGATCGGCGCCTCCTTCGCGGGCTCGCTCGCGGTGACGACCACCTCCGGGCCGGGGCTCGCGCTCAAGACGGAGATGCTCGGCCTGGCGGTCATCGCGGAGCTGCCCCTCGTCCTCGTGAACGTGCAGCGCGGCGGCCCGTCCACCGGCATGCCGACGAAGACCGAGCAGTCCGACCTCCTCATGGCGCTCTTCGGTCGCCACGGCGAGGCGCCGCTGCCGGTGCTCGCGGCGCAGAGCCCGACCGACTGCTTCTGGTCCGCCATGGAGGCGATGAAGATCGCGGTGAAGTGGATGACGCCGGTGATCCTCCTCACCGACGGCTACCTCGCGAACGGCTCGGAGCCGTTCCGCATCCCGGACCCGTCCGACCTGATCAAGGTGGAGCCGAAGTACCAGACCCAGCCGAACTACGACGGCGCGTACATGCCGTATCTCCGGGACGCCAAGCTCATCCGTCCCTGGGCCGTCCCGGGCACGCCGGGTCTCGAGCACCGCATCGGCGGCCTCGAGAAGGACTCCATGACCGGCATGGTGTCGTACGACGGCATGAACCACGAGCGGATGGTGAAGACCCGCGCCCAGAAGATCCGGAACATCGTCGAGGACGTGCCGGACGTCGAGCCGTTCGGCGCGAAGTCGGGCGACCTGTGCCTCCTCTCCTGGGGCGGCACGTTCGGCTCGGTGCGCGGCGCCGCGGATGAGCTCGTCGCCCAGGGCAAGAAGGTCGGCCACGTCCACCTGCGCTGGCTGAATCCGCTCCCGGAGAACCTCGCCGAGGTGCTGAAGGGCTACCGGAAAGTGCTCGTGCCGGAGGTGAACGACGGGCAGCTCGCCCTGGTCCTCCGGGCCAGGTTCCCGGGATTGGATCCGCTCCAGTACAACCGGATCCACGGCAAGCCCTTCAAGATCTCGGAGCTGGTCGCCAAGGCGATCGAGGTTCTCTGACCGTACCCGGAAAGGACGACGACGACCATGAGCACGAACGGCCAGATGCAGAGCCCCGCCCCCCCCGTGTACACGAAGAAGGACTTCGAGTCCGGCATCGATCCGCGCTGGTGTCCCGGCTGCGGCGACTACTCCATCATCAACCAGGTCCAGAGGACGCTCCCGAGCGTCGGCGTGAAGCGCGAGAACATCGTGTTCGTGTCCGGCATCGGCTGCTCGTCGCGCTTCCCGTACTACATGAACAACTACGGGATGCACACGCTGCACGGCCGCGCGCCGACCTTCGCCTCCGGCATCAAGGTGTCCCGCCCCGAGCTGATGGTCTGGATCGTCACCGGCGACGGCGACGCGCTCGCCATCGGCGGCAACCACTTCATCCACGCGATGCGGCGCAACCTGGATCTCAAGATCCTGCTGTTCAACAACCGCATCTACGGTCTCACCAAGGGCCAGGTGTCGCCCACCTCCGAGCTCTACAAGAAGACCAAGACGACGCCGCACGGCTCGCCGGACTACCCGTTCAATCCGCCGGCGCTCGCGCTCGGCGCGGGCGCGACCTTCGTCGCCCGCACCATCGACGTCGAGGGCGCGCACATGGGCGGCGTCATCAAGGCCGCCTCGGAGCACAAGGGCAGCACCTTCGTGGAGATCTTCCAGAACTGCCCGGTGTTCAACGACGGCGCGTACACCTTCATCACCGAGAAGGCGACGAAGGCGGACGCGCAGCTCAGGATGGAGCACGGCAAGCCGCTCCTCTACGGGAAGGACAGCAAGAAGGGCATCCGCTTCAACGCGCAGACCGCCGAGCTCGAGGCCGTGACCATCGGCGAGAACGGCGTGACCGAGAAGGACATCCTCGTCCACGACGCGAAGCGGGAGGACCCGACCATGGCGTTCATGCTCGCGAACCTCGCCGAGAAGTCGGGGTTCCCGACCCCCATCGGCGTCTTCCGGGACGTCCGGCGTCCGACCGCGGACGAGATCACCTGGGAGATCATCGGCAAGGCGAAGGCCGCGAAGGGCGAGGTCGATCTCAAGAAGCTCCTCGCGTCCGGGGACACCTGGACGATCAAGTAAGAGCGCCGAGGCTCCGTTCATTCATCGAAGCCCTCTCCGGAGACGGGGAGGGCTTCCGCGTATCAGGCGACGCGCTCGGATCGCACGCGCTGGCCGCCCGGGGCACCGGCCCTCCGGCGGTGCTCGGCGCGCCCGTGGGTTGCGGGCACGCGCGCGGACGGCGTGATGTCGATTGCGCGCGTCGCCCGAATTTTCCGCCGGCACTTCGCTTCGCGATGCCGGCGGTCCGGGCTCCGCGCCCGCGTTGTGGCCCCCTACGCGCGCGGCGGCGGGTTGATCGCTTGCGCGCCTGCGCGCAGCGCCTCCGGGCGTTGCCCTTCGGGCGGACTGCGCGCTCACGGGCCTCGTCGTGAGCGGTCCGTGAGCGCCAGCCGGCCGAAGACGCCGCGGAGGCGCTTCGCGGCGGCGTCCGCTCTGCTGCACGCCACCGCGCGCGTGACGGAACGACCGTGCGCGGCGAGGATTGTCCGAGCGACCGCAGGCGCGCAGCGCCACTGCGGTCGCGAGCCCCGCAGCCGCGCCAGCACGGGTTCACGGCAGCCGCGCGCGGATCGGTTCGACCGGGCGCCGACGCGCCTGCGGCGAAGCGGTGTCCCGGCCGGCCAGCGTGCTCCGTCGTGTGGGCCGAACCGGACGGCAGGGCGGTGCCACAGCCGGCGAGCGTGCCCTCGCTCGGAACGCGCGTGTCGGATCATGCCAGCCCGCTCGAACGGGCCGTTCCCAGGGGGATTCGCGCGATCGTGGAGCGGACCGGTCGTCGAATGGTCGATATGTCGGGTCGATAAAATCGTGAAATAAATCGCAGCAAAAATGTGCGCGGATTGATCGCGGTCCATGTTCCGCCGGCGTGGCGCGTAGTAGTCAACGCGTCTCTCTCGAGCGCGGTCAATTCCGGCCGACGCTCCCCGAGGAGCAATTCGATGACGACTGCCACCAAGCCCGCCGCGAAGAAGAAGAACTTCCGCGGCGTCGTGGTGATCAAGCACGAACAGTGCAAGGGCTGCGGCTTCTGCGTCGAGTTCTGTCCGCTCGGCGCGCTCGAGCTCGACAAGGGCTACAACGCGAAGGGCTATCACCCGCCCGCACTTCGCGAAGCCCGAGCTCTGCAACGGCTGCGACATGTGCGGCCTCTACTGCCCCGACTTCGCCATCTTCGGCTACCGCGAGAAGCTCGACGACGCGGCCTAGGAACGAGGACACCACCATGTCGAACGCCGAATCCACCGGAGTTCTCACCGGCAGCCACTACCTCGACGGCGACCACGCGTGCAGCGAGGGCGCGATCGCCGCCGGGTGCCGCTTCGCCTCGGGCTACCCGATCACCCCCTCGACCGAGGTCGTCGAGCGGCTCTCGCAGCGCTTCCCGCATGTGCGGCGGCCGCTTCCAGCAGTTCGAGGACGAGCTCGCCGCGTCGATCGCGCTCCAGGGCGCGACCTGGGGCGGCGCGAAGACGATCACCGTCACCTCGGGCCCGGGCTTCTCGCTCATGATGGAGCACATCGGCCTCGCCGCCATCACCGAGACGCCCTGCGTGTTCGTGAACGTGCAGCGCGCCGGGCCGTCCACCGGCCTCCCGACGCAGCCGGCGCAGGGCGACATGATGCAGGCGCGGTTCGGCTCGCACGGCGACTACCGCCTCATCACCGTCTGCCCGAACTCGCCGCAGGAGTCCTTCGACCTCACGCTCGAGGCGTTCAACCTCGCCGAGGAGTACCGCGTCCCGGTCATCGTGATGCTCGACGAGGTCGTCGGCCACATGACGGAGAAGGTCGTCATCCCGCCCGCCGAGAAGCTCAAGGTCACCGAGCGCCGCTGGACCTCGAAGAAGCCCGGCGAGTACAAGCCGTTCGACGCGAACGGCGGGCTCGTGCCCGACATGGTCAAGGCGGGCGACGGGTACCGCATCCACGTCACCGGCCTCACCCACGACGAGCGCGGCTACCCGAACATGACCATCCCGGCGCACGAGAAGATGCAGGTGCGCCTCTTCGACAAGATCCTGAAGAACGTGGACAAGATCGTCCGCTTCGACGCGCAGGATCTCGACGGCGCCGAGGTGGTGGTCGTCTCGTACGGCATCACCTCCCGCGATCGCGCAGAAGGCGATCGCGGACGCCCGCCAGCAGGGCATCCGCGTCGGCTCGTTCCGCCTCATCACCGCGTGGCCCTTCCCCGAGAAGCAGATCGTCGAGCTCTCGAAGAAGGTGAAGGCGTTCGTGGTCCCCGAGCTGAACCTCGGCCAGATGGTGCTCGAGGTGGAGCGCATCGCGAACGGCCGCTGCCGCACCATCCCGGTCCCGCACGTCGGCGGCACCGTCCACGACCCCAGCGTCATCCTCAAGAAGATCCAGGAGGCGGTTCGATGACCATCGTCCGTGAGAATCCGGTCGACAAGTACCTGCGCATGGAGCGCATGCCGTCCATCTGGTGCCCGGGCTGCGGCATCGGCACGACGGTGAACTGCTTCGCGCGCGCCCTCGACGGCTCGGGCTTCGACCTCGACAAGGTCGCGATCGTCTCGGGCATCGGCTGCACCGGCCGCGTCGCGGGCTACCTGAAGCTCGACTCGTTCCACACCACGCACGGCCGCGCCATCCCGTTCGCGACCGGGCTCAAGCTCGCGAACCCCGAGCTCAAGGTGGTGGTCTACTCCGGCGACGGCGACCTGTCCGCCATCGGCGGCAACCACCTCATCCACGCCGCGCGCCGCAACGTCGACCTCCTCGTCGTGTGCGTGAACAACTTCACGTACGGCATGACGGGCGGCCAGGTGACGCCGACGACGCCGTACCCGGCGATCGCCTCCACGACGCCGTACGGCGCGTACGAGCAGACGTTCAACCTGCCGGGCGTCGTCGCCGCGGCGGGCGCCACGTTCGTCGCGCGCTGGACGACCTACCACGTGCGGCAGCTCGCGAAGACGATGGGCGAGGCGCTCGAGCAAGAAGGGCTTCCGCTTCATCGAGATCATCGCCCCGTGCCCCACGCTCTACCTGCGCCGCAACCGGCTCGGCGAGGGGCTCGAGGAGATGAAGTATCTACCAGGAGAAGAGCGTCATCAAGAACGGCGCCGATCCCGAACGAGGTCGCCTCGACTACCGCGAGGAGATCATCGTCGGGAAGTTCGTCGACGTCGAGCGCCCGACGCTCGAGGAGTCGATGGAGAAGCGCATGAGCGAGGCCCTCGGCGCGAAGTACGTCCCCTACAAGCAGCCCGGCAAGATGTCGCCGCGCGCGTGATCGCAAAGGGAGACTGAGAACATGGGTCCCACGGAGATCAAGGTCGGCGGCCTCGGCGGCCAGGGCGTCATCCTCGGCGGCATCATCATCGGCAAGGCGGCGGCGCTGTTCGACGGCAAGCACTCCTGCCTCACGCAGGCGTTCGGGCCGGAGGCGCGCGGCTCGGCGTGCAGCGCACAGGTGGTGGTCGACAAGGACCCCATCCTGTACCCGTACGTCCACAAGCCGCACATCATGGTGGCGATGTCGCAGGACGCGTTCAAGAAGTTCTCGCCCGAGCTCCGGCCGGACGGGATGCTCCTCATCGAGGAGGACCTCGTGAAGCCCGAGGGGCTCCCGCCCACGGTGAAGGTGTTCGCCGTCCCGGCGACGCGCATCGCCGAGGAGCTCGGCCGGAAGATGGTCCTCAACATCGTGATGGTCGGGTTCTTCACCGCCGTCACCGGGCTCGTCGAGCGAGAAGGCCGCGCGCGAGGCGGTGAAGGACTCCGTCCCGCCGAACACGATCGACCTCAACATGAAGGCGTTCGACCGCGGCTTCGCACTACGGGAAGAAGCTCGTCGCGAAGGCGTAGCGACCGCCGAGTCGGAAGTCACCGCGCGCCGCCGGTTCGCCGGCGGCGCGTCGTCTTTCTTGGCGGGGGGATACTCGGCCCTTCGCTTCGCTCGGCCTCGCGCCGCTCGCTCACTCGCAGGCGCGCGCGCCGCGAAGGCTCGTCCGGCACGCGTCGGCGCCGGGGCGGATCTCGAGGCAGCGCTCGCAGGCGCGCGCGGCCTCGCCGCAGCGGCCGAGCCGCACGAGCGAGATGCACAGACCGTGAAGTGCCTGGTGCGACGCGGGCACGAGCTCCACCGCGCGCCGGTACCCCGCCTGCGCCGCGGGCGAAACGCCCCTCCGAGTAGTCGATGAAGGCGAGGTCGTGGTGGGCGGCCGCGCGGAGCGGCTCGGACTCGAGCAGGTGCAGCAGCTCGCGCCGCGCTTCCCGCCATCGCGCAGCCCGCGCGTCGCCGGCCGAGGCGAGCCCGCGGGCGCACGAGGGCCCGCGCGAGGTTCTGCCGCGCGTCGGCGAGGTCGGGATCGATCCGGAGCGCCGCCCGGAGCTCCGCCTCGGCCGCGTCGGAGCGCCCGAGGGCGAGCAGGGTCTCGCCGAGGTTCGCGTGCCCCTCCGCGAAGTCCGGCGCGAGCCGAACCGCCCGCTCGAACCGTGCGCGAGCCCCGGCGAGGTCCTCGCGCGTGCGGGCGACCACGCCGAGGCCGTTCAGCGCCTCGGGCAGGTCGGGGCGGAACTCGAGCGCGTGCTCGAAGGCGATCTCGGCGCGCTCGCGGTCGCCCGCCTCGAGGTATGCCCAGCCGCGGTGGAGCTGCTCCGCGGCGCGGGGGTGAAGGGTAGCGCCACCGGCGCAGCCGCAGAGGAGGAGCGGGAGGGCGGCGGCCAACAATTGTAGCGGGGGGACACTCGGTCCCCCGTAGCCTCGGGCCCGCGGGACCGAGCGTCCCCCCGTCACAATGCACATGTGCCCGCTTCTTGCTCCCTCCATGCCGCATGCGTGCTCTCCAAGTCCTCTCTGCCATCGTGCTCCTGTCCCTTGCGCCGCCCGCCCTCGCCCAGCTCCGCAACCGCTCGATCTCCATCGAATCGGGGATTTCGGCGCCGCTCTCGGTCCCGGCGCACGCGAACCCCGCGCTGGCGCTGACCGCGACCGCGTGGCTCGACGGGTCCGCCGAGGCCGTCTTCCGGGTTGGCCTCGGGGCCGCGCCGGAGACGGCCGGCCGGGCCGCGGCCGCTGTGGTGTCGGGGACCGCCGGGCTCCGCGTCTCGCTGTTGCCGGAGCCGCTCCGCCCTCAGCTCGGGGTCGAGCTGGGGTGGGCGAGGGTGCGGGGGACGGAGGGCGCCGCGGATCGGCTCGCCCTCGGAGCCACGGCGGGCCTGGAGTGGTTCCCCGCGCGCGACCTCTCCGTCACCGCGCGTGCGGCCCTGCGCGGTGCGGGCCCGGCGCTGTCGTTCGAGCTGGTCCTGGCGTTGACCGCCTACTTCTGAGGCGGCTGCGCCGGAGCCGCGGCGGCCTCGGATCGCTTGCGCGCTTCCCAGCGATCGACCTGTCCGTCGCCGTCCAGGTCGATGCCGATCCGATCGATCTCGCCGTTCTCCCAGTACTCCCAGCTGTCGACCCGCCCGTCGCCGTTCGTGTCGCGCTCCTTCCGCACGAGCTTGCCCTTCTCGTAGTAGTTCCACGTGCGAGGCACGCCGTCGAAGCCGAGCGCCAGCTCCTTCTTCACGAGCTGGTCCTTCTCGAAGAAGAGGGTCACGTCCGGCTTTCCGTCGAAGTCGAGGTCGTACACGGCGCGCACGAGCGATCCGTCCGGCGCGTACTTCTCCCAGGTGTCGATCTTGCCGTCGCCGTTCAGGTCCTTCTCCTTGCGGAGGAGGACCTCCTTCCCGGCCGCGTCCTTGACCGCGTACTTCCACAGGTCGGACTTGCCGCGTGGGCGAGGTCGTACTCGATCACGATCTCGTTCGGCTGCTTCTCGAAGCCCGGGATGACGGCTGGCCCGCTCTCCGCCGGCGGCTGTGTCGCCCGCGGGCCGGGCGCGGTCGCGCACGACACCATCGCGAGGCCGGCGAGGGAGAGCAGGAGTCGTCGCATGCGGTCCTCTCGGGGGTGCAGTGGGCGCTGGTGCTCCGCAACACCGCCGCCTACATCGGCGTGGCGATATTTGACACTATACATGTCGTCACCTAGGTTCGAGACGGGCCATGGCGCGGAAGAAGATCTCCACCACCGTCTACATCACTCCCGAGCAGAGCGAGCGGCTCAAGCTCCTGCACGACCGGACGCGCGTGCCCGTCGCGGAGTACATCCGGCAAGGGATCGACATGGTCCTCGATCACTATCGCGGGACCCTGCCGGGGCAGCTCTCGCTCGATGATTTCGGACCGAAGAAGTAGATTCCCCGCCACATGAACCAGAAAAGAGCCGTCATCCTCGGCGCCGCCGGGTTCATCGGGAGCCATCTCGTCGATCGGTTCCTGGCGGAGGGGTGGCGCGTCACCGGCGTCGACAACCTCATCACCGGCACCCGCCGCAACCTCGAGCACCTCTCGCGCGAGCCGCGCTTCGACTTCGTGGAGGAGGACATCTGCAGCCCGCTCGACATCGGCGGGCGCATCGACGCGGTGCTCGACTTCGCCTCGCCGGCCTCTCCGATCGACTACCTCGAGCACCCGCTCGCGACGCTGCACGTGGGATCCATCGGCGTCGAGAACGCCCTCAAGCTCGCCAAGCGGGCGGGGGCTCCGTTCCTGCTCTCGTCCACGTCCGAGGTTTACGGGGACCCGCTCGAGCATCCGCAGCGCGAGACGTACTGGGGGAACGTGAACCCGATCGGTCCCCGGGCCGTGTACGACGAGGCGAAGCGGTTCGCCGAGGCGATCACGATGGCCTACCGGCGGTACGAGCGGCTGGGCGTGCGGATCGCGCGCATCTTCAACACCTACGGCCCGCGCATGCGGCTCGACGACGGCCGGGTGGTCCCGACCTTCGTGGCCCAGGCGCTCCGAGGCGACCCGATCACGCTGTTCGGGGACGGCTCGCAGACGCGGAGCTTCTGCTACGTCGACGACAACGTCGAGGCGATCTGGCGGCTCCTTCGCTCCGAGTACCAGGAGCCGGTCAACATCGGGAACCCGCACGAGATGACCATCCTGGAGTTCGCGACGGAGGTGCAGCGGCTCGTCGGCACGCGCGTGGACATCGTGTCGAAGCCGCTCCCGGAGGACGATCCGAAGGTGCGTAAGCCGGACATCAGCCGCGCCATCGAGGTCCTCGGGTGGCAGCCGAAGATCTCGTTCGACGAAGGGATGCGCCGGACGATCGCCTGGTTCCGCGAACGGGTGTAGGCGGCGAGCATCGGAGGACACAGGATGAGCTCCAGGCGGGTCCTCATCACGGGCGGAGCGGGCTTCATCGGGTCGACCGTCGCCGATCTGTTCCTCGAGGCGGGGTGGGACGTCGCGATCCTGGACGACCTCTCCTCGGGGAAGCGCGACAACGTCCCCGCCGCGGCGCGCTTCTACCCGGTGGACGTGCGGAGCACGGCGGCACACGAGGTCGTGGCCAAGGAGCAGCCTCGGATCATCTGTCACCAGGCCGCGCAGATCGACGTGCGGCGCTCGATGTCCGATCCGCGCCACGACGCGGACATCAACATCGGGGGGCTGCTGAACCTGATGCAGGCGGCGGTCGCGGCGCGCTCGGTCGAGCACGTCCTGTTCGCGTCGTCGGGCGGCGCCACCTACGGCGACACGGACGTGATCCCCACGCCGGAGAGCCATCCGCAGCGTCCCGTGTCACACTACGGCGCGGCGAAGGCGGCGAGCGAGCTGTACCTCGGCGTGTACCGCACGAACTTCGGGATCACGTCCACGGCGCTCCGCTACGGCAACGTGTACGGGCCGCGCCAGGACCCGCACGGAGAGGCGGGCGTGGTGGCGATCTTCTGCGGGCGGCTCCTCGACGGGAAGCCCTGCACCATCTTCGGCGACGGGGACCAGACCCGTGACTACGTGTTCTCCGGAGACGTCGCGCGCGCCAACCTGCTCGCGGCGGAGCGCCGCCACGACGGTCCGCTGAACGTCGGCACGGGCATCGAGACAGACGTCGTCGAGTTGTATGGGCATCTCGCGAAGGCCGCGGGCGTGACCCGTCCTCCGGAGCACGCCCCCGCGCGCCTCGGCGAGCAGAAGCGCTCCTGCATCGACGCCCGCGCCGCAGCGGACGCGATCGGCTGGCGGCCCGAGGTCGCGCTCGGCGACGGGCTCGCGCGCACCTTCGGGTGGTTCCAGGCGCGGCGGGGCTGAGCCCCGCCCGAGGCCGCGGACGGCACCGAGCGTGACGGCCGTCACGCGCGAGGCCTCGGCGCGTGAGCGGCGTCACAACCACGCACAGCTCCTCCCTTTTCCCGCGAACCATTTCGATGGCACCTTTCCATCCGAGAGCGGCCGCCGTGTCTTCAATGCGAGCGGGCCGGATGGACCGGCCGCGACACGACGAGGCATCCCATGACGAAGCTGACGAGCTTGATCGCCGCCGCCGCGCTGGCCCTCGCCGCGTGCGACCCTGCCGAGGACCCTGCGAAGGAGTTCCGCGACGCGCTGCCGAAGGCGGACGCCGTTCAGGTGGGGACGCCGCAGGCCGAGGGGACCGCGGGGGCGCTGACCGTCGCGCCGAACGCCCTCGGCGACTCGCCCGCGCTTCAGTCCGAGTACGCGATCACGAGCTACTACCTCGCCGTCACCGTGAACTCGGGCGTGGGCTGGATGCTGAGGTTCCTCCAGTTCGTCACCACCTTCCCGCCGACGACCTGCGACTCCGCGTCGTGCACCTGGGGTCCCTGGGTCGACAACGACGGGCTCAACCGATGGAAGCTGGTCGTGCACAAGGTCGGCGATGCCGCGTACGAGTACCAGCTGTCGGCGCAGCCCGGCTCCAACCCCGCCGCGGCGTTCGTCCCGTTCATCACCGGGACGGCGCACCCGGTCGACCGGGATCACGGCTCCGGGACGTTCACCATCGACTTCGACGCGCAGGACGCGCTCGATCACGGCGGGCTCTGGGTGAAGAAGGACTTCGGCCAGATCGTCGTCGACCACGACAACACCGCCGGGGTCTCGATCGACGCGACGTTCCTGAACGCGCGCAACAACGACCCGAACCACCCGGATCGCCTGAACGCGGTGTACTCGTTCCGTCGCGCGAGCTCGGGCGGCGTGCTGCAGGTCGCGTTCGAGAACCTCGACACGACCGAGGTGGTGTCGCTCCGCACGCGCTGGTCCCCGAGCGGCGCAGGGCGGGCCGACGCCCACTACAACGGCCCGGGCACGCCGCGGGTCGACTACTACGCGTCCGAGTGCTGGGCCGGTGAGGTGCAGAGCTACGTCGAGGTCTACGACTCGAAGCATCCCGAGATCGGCCCCGAGACCGCCTGCAGCCCCTTCAACTCGGCGGAGTACGCGGACGTGGTACTCCCGTAGCGTGGCTCGCTTCGCCGTCATCCCCGGGGGACGGGCCGGAGCATCCGGCCCGCTCCCCTCGTCCGAGGAGGCCCGCGGAGGCGGAGCGCTGGAGGAGCTCTACCGGCGCCACGCCTCCGCCGTCTACGCGCGGTGCCGGTACCTCCTCCGCGACGTGGATGCTGCGCGCGACGCGACGCAGGACGTGTTCGTCCGGGTCCTGCGCGGGCGGGCGGAGCTGGAGGCCGCCGCGTCGCCGACGGCGTTTCTCCTGCGGATGGCGACGAACCAGTGCCTGAACGTGCTGCGCGCCTCGCGGGCTGCATGGCAGGTCGAGCTCGCGCGAGTCGCGCGGGATCGGACCTCGCGCGGGATCGAGCCGGACGCGCGCGAGCTGGTGCGGGTGCTGCTCGGCGCGGCCCCCGCGGAAGCGCAGGAGATCGCCGTGCTCTACTTCGTCGACGAGCTGACACAGGCCGAGATCGCGGCCGAGACCGGACGGAGCCTCCCCACCGTCCGGAAGCGGCTGCGCGAGTTCCTCGCCGCGGCCCGGGGTGCCCTCGCGGAGGCGCTCCCGGGCATCATCCTTCCCGACCCGGAGGAGCTCCCATGACCACCGCGCTTGGAGGCCCCGGCGTGGCCTGCTCGGCGATGCGGATCCGCCGGCTCGCCGCCGGCGAGCTCACGGGCGACGAGCGTGCGCGGACGGAGGAGCACCTCGCCGGCTGCGCGCGCTGCGAGGAGATGAGCCACGAGATCGGGCGGGAGCGGGCCCAGCTCGCCGCCGAGCTGCCCTTCGAGGCGCTCGCGGCGGGCGTCGCCGAGCGGCTCGCGCGCGCGCCGACCCGGTCCCGGCTGCGGCGCGGGCTCGCGATCGGCGCCGCGCTCGCGGCGGGCATCGCGCTCGCCTTCGCCGCTCCCACCGTGCTCCGGGTCACGAAGGACGACTCCCCGGTTCGGCTGAAGGGCGGGGCGGAGCTGACCGTTTGGATCCAGGACGCGGCGGGCGCGCGCGCGCTCGCGCCCGGCGAGCCGGTCCCCCGCCGGGCTGCGCTCCGTGTCGGCCTCGCGCCGGCGGGTCGCTCGTTCGCCGCGGTCGCGCTCCTCGATGCGGACGGCCCGGTCATCCTCCACGCCGGCAAGGCGCAGGCGGGCGTCCTCCCCGGCGCGTTCGAGTGGACCGGGACCGGCGAGGGCGCGCTCGTGGCCGTCCTCGACGACGCGCCGATCGACGCGGCGGCGCTGGCGGAGCGTCTCGCGCGCGGAGGGACGAGGGCGGCGGCGCCGGGGCGGGGTGCGGAGGTGGTGGTCCGGTCGCTGCGCAGGGAGCCGCCGTGAGGGTCGCCCCCGCCGCGCTGGCGCTCGCCGCCGTCCTCTCCGCCACCCCCGCCGCTGCGGGCGTCCGGCGGTTCGCGCTCGTCGCGGGCGAGCCCGACGGCGGCGCGGGCACGGTGCACCTGCGCTACGCGGAGCGGGATGCGCGGCGCGTCCACGAGATCCTGACGCGGGTCGGCGGGGTGCAGCGGGATGATGCGCGGCTCTTGCTGTCGCAGGGGGCCGGCGCGTTCCGGCGGGCGCTCGCCGAGCTCTCGCAGGCGTCGGCGGCGGCGCGCGCCCGCGGCGAGCGCACCTTGCTGCTCGTGTACTACTCGGGGCACGCCAAGGACGACGCGCTGCGGCTCGGGTCGGGGCGAATCCCGCTGGAGGAGCTCCGGGGCGCGCTCGAGCGCGCGCCCGCCGACGTCCGCATCGGATTGCTCGACTCGTGCCGCTCGGGCGCGATCGCCCGGACGAAGGGGGTGCGCCCGGCGCCCGCGTTCGACGTCCGCAAGGGCGACGACGCCGGGCCGACGGGGCTCGTCCTCATCGCGTCGTCGGCCGCGGACGAGGACTCGCAGGAGTCGGACACCATCGGCGCGAGCTGGTTCACGCACCACCTCGCGTCGGGGCTGCTCGGGGGCGCGGACGCGTCCGGCGACGGGCGGGTGACGCTCGCCGAGGCCTACGCGTACGCTTACGCGCGGACGGTCGGGTCCACCGCGTCGAGCGCGGGCGGGGTCCAGCACCCGGTCTTCCTCTACGATCTCGGCGGCGCCGGGGACGTCGTCCTCGCCGAGCTGGCGCCGGCGACGGGCGGCCTCGTCTTCCCGGCGGCGTCGGAGGGACTCTACGTCGTACTGGATCGCTCCGGGCGCGCGGTCGCGGAGGTGGCCAAGACCGCTGGCGGGGAGCGCCGGATCGCGCTCGCCAGCGGCCGGTACACGCTGAAGAAGCGGCTTCCGGACGAGTCCGGGCTGCTCGTCGCACGGATCGACGTCGAGGGCGAGCCGATCGGCGTGGACGACGCGCGCATGGACCGCGTCGCGCTCGACCGCGATCCGCAGAAGGGCTTCGCCGGACGGCGCATCGGGCTGCTCGGCGGCGCTCGGGATGCAGCGGTTCTTCTCGCGCGCCGCCCGCGACGGCCTCTTTCCGCCGGCGACGCTCGCGGGCGTGGAGCTCGTCGTCCGCGACGACCTCGGCCACGGCCTCGCGTGGGGTGGGGACCTGGCGTACGGCGGCGGCAACGGCGAGCTCAGGATGCCCGGGGTCGACCCGATCCCGGTCCGGTTCACCGAGGTCGCGGGGGGCGTATCGCTCTGGCGCGACTTCCGCACGGGCCCGCTCACGCTGTCGGCCGGCGTGCGGATCGCGTTCACGTGGCTCGGTCGCACGTTCGAGGCGGAGCAGGATCTCCCGAGCCCAGTACTTCTTCACGGTGACGCCGGGCCTCACCGGCGCCGCGTCGTGGCGGTTCACGCAGCATCTCTCGGCCGTCGCGCGGTTTCGGGTGTCGTACCTCTTCTACAACGTCGACGAGAACCGGAGCCTCGGCTTCGCCGAAGGGCTCCTCGGGGTGGAGTATGCGCTCGGTGACTAGGACGACCGCTGCGGCGCTCGGGTTCGCGCTCGTCGCCTGTGGCAACTATTCGACGGAGGACCTCCGCTTCCTCGCCGCGCTGCCGACGCAGTCCAACATGAGCGTCGCGGTGCCGGCCGATGGGAGCTCGGGGGCGGCGACGGTCTGCCCGATCGGCCCTGCCGACGTGTGGCTCAAGGCGAAGCCCACCTCGGACAACC
Source organism: uncultured delta proteobacterium (assembly GCA_963721145.1). GTDB lineage: Bacteria > Myxococcota > Myxococcia > Myxococcales > Anaeromyxobacteraceae > Anaeromyxobacter. The sequence goes on from CAVRIC010000004.1 coordinate 386,820, forward strand.
TCAACTCGGGCGTGAGGTTCGTCGTCTCGCTCATCGACGTGGTCCGACATTACCCGCCCACCGCGCGAGAGAAGGACCTGCGGCGCTGGGGGCCGTTCCCGGACGATCGGAACCCCGGCCACGAGATCCAGATCGTCCTGCGCCGGACGTATCCCTACGGGTCCGAGGAGGTCCCGGTGTACGCGTATCAGTTCCAGGAGCGCGAGGGCGGGGGGCCGTTCCTCGACATCATCGCCGGGACGTTCGAGGGCGCCTCCGCATCGCGCGGGCGGGGCACCGTCGTGCTCGACTTCGAGGCGATGTGGACCCTCCACACGAACGAGCCCACGACGCCGCACGGGACGATGCAGATCGCCTACGACCGCATCAGCGACCCGGTGACCATCGACCTGAGCCTCACGCAGGAGGGTTTCGGGGTGGTCCAGTTCGACTACGGGTTCGCGGGCTACGCGAGCGGCCAGGGTCGGTTCGACTACCGCTTCCGCAACCTGAACGGCGACGTCCTCACCGTCGTGACCGGCTACGACGCCGCGGGCGCCGGGCGGGCCGCCGTGGGGTACGTCGCCGCGGGCGGCGGCACGGGAAGCTTCCGGCAGTGCTGGGGTCCCGCTGCGTGCCTGACGTACGTGGACGACCCCATGAACTTCAGCTGCGGCACGCCGCCGTGCTCCGGCGGACTCTACGCGCTCTGTTCAGTCGACATCCCGGTGCCGTGGCCGTTCCCGCCGCCTTAGCGGTCCGCTCCGCCCGTCGCGGTCGGGGTCCCCTTCGACTCCGCGCCGCCTGCGGCGGCGCTACGCTCAGGGTGAGCGGGCGTCGCGGTCGCGGCCGAGGTCGAGGTTGCGGTCGGAGTCGTGACCTGCGCGGTCTCGTCCTCGGGCGGCTCCTCGAGGTCGTCGGCGGGCGACGGTCCGGCGAGGATCCGCTCCAGCTCGGCGCTCGCTCCGAGGTGCTCCTCCGGCGTGATGCGGCCGGCGTCCCGCATCCGATCGAGCAGCCGCCGGGAGCTCCTCTTGATCCAGCTCGAGGGGCGGGCCAGGTCCACGCGCCGCGGCGCCGGGAGCATCGAGGCGAGGAGCACCGCCTGCGCGACCGTGAGCTCCGCGGCGCTCGTGCCGAACCGGTGGCGCGCGCCGGCTTCGACCCCGAAGACGCCCTCGTCCAGCTCGACGACGTTCAGGTAGAGCGCGAGGATCCGCTTCTTCGAGACGGCGCGCTCGAGCTTGGCGGCGAGCAGGGCCTCCCTCAGCTTGCGCCAGAGGCTCTTCTCGGTTCCGAGCCAGAGGTTCTTCACGAGCTGCTGGGTGAGCGTCGACGCGCCCCGGGCGAAGCGGCCGACGCGCAGGTCGTGCTCGGCGGCGTCGCGCACCGCCTCCCAGTCGATGCCGTCGTGGCCGAAGAAGTTGGCGTCCTCGGCGAGCAGCACGGCCTGCACGATCCGGGGCGAGACGCGGTCCAGCCCGATCCAGGTCTGGCGCAGGCGAAACGGACGCCGCTTCGCGCGGGCCTCGGCGCGGCGCTGCTCGATGAGCGCCGTGGTCCGCGGGTTCTCCTTCGCGAGCCGGGCGGTGTCGGGGAGGGTGGTCCACAGGACGGCCAACGCGCCCGCGCCGGCTGCGGCGACGGCGAGAGCGCCGAGGGCGGCGCGGCGGAAGGGGGAGCGGCGAGCCACGGCGCGGAAATTACCATCAAGCGACCGCGACCTCGACATGCGCGGGCGCGACCTCGACGCCCGCTCACCCTGAGCGTAGCGCCGCCGCAGGCGGCGCGGAGTCGAAGGGGACCACAACCTCGACCGGGCCCGCGACCGCGCGTTCCGCCGCCGCTCGCCCGCCAGCGCGGAGCGTTTCCTGACTGTGAACTCACGCCCCCCGTGGGGCCCCGTTCGGCGCTTGACGCTCCCGGGGCCTGGTGAGTAGGTCCCCGGGCACTTGCACGACACGCGGGGCCGTGAGGCCCCCGGAGGGAGCCCATGGCAGACGTGAAGAAGTACAGCCCGCGCGATTACTCCAAGGTTCGAGGCCTCACCGGCATCTCGGACAAGCAGATCGAGGAGCACCTCAAGCTGTACGAGGGGTACGTGAAGCGCACCAACGCGCTCACCGAGAAGCTCTTCGCGCTCTGCAACGACGGCAAGGCCTCGGGGGCCGACCCGGTCTACGCCGAGCTGACGCGCCGGCTGGGCTTCGAGTACGGCGGGATGGTGAACCACGAGTACTACTTCGAGAACCTGACCGGCGGCGCGCAGGCGGAGCCGCCGTCCGGTTCGAAGTTCCGCAAGGCCGTCGAGTCGTCCTTCGGCAAGTTCGAGACCTGGCTCGCCGACTTCCGGGCCGTCGCCACCATGCCGGGCATCGGCTGGGCGATGACGTTCCAGGACCCGTCCACCGGCTGGCTCTCGAACCACTGGATCTCGCTCCACCAGGACAACGTCCCGGTCGGCTTCCAGCCCATCTTCGTGATGGACGGCTGGGAGCACGCGTTCATGCGCGACTACCTCGCCACCGAGCGCGGCAAGTACGTCGACGCGTTCCTCAAGAACGTGAGCTGGGAGGCGGTCGAGAAGCGGGTGAAGTAGACCACGACCACGTTTGGGCGGGGCTACACTGGCTCCGTGCCGATCCCGTCCGCTCGCCGCGCCGCGCTGCGCCGGCGCCTGCTCGCCTGGTACGACGCCGAGCGGCGCGAGCTGCCGTGGCGGTTCGCGCAGCGCGGCGCCGACCCGTACCGCGTCTGGCTCGCGGAGGTGATGCTCCAGCAGACGCAGGTGCGGGCCGCGATCCCGTACTACCACCGGTTCCTCGCGCGGTTCCCCACGCTCGAGGCGCTCGCCGCCGCGCGCGAGGAGGACGTCCTCGCGCACTGGAGCGGGCTCGGCTACTACGCCCGCGCCCGGAACCTGCACGCCGCCGCCCGCGAGGCGCTCCGGCGAGCACGGCGGGCTGCCCCGCGTCGCTCGAGGCGCTCCGGGCCTTGCCCGGGTTCGGTCCGTACACCGCCGGCGCGGTCGCCTCGATCGCGTTCGCGATCCCCGCCGCTGCAGTGGACGGCAACGTGGCGCGCGTGCTCGCGCGCCTCTTCCTCGTGCGCGGCGACCCGGGGCACGGGCCCGTCCGTGCGCGCGTCGACGATCTCGCCGGAGCGCTCGTCGATCCGGAGCGGCCCGGCGATCTGAACCAGGCGCTCATGGAGCTCGGGGCGACGGTCTGCGGAAAGCCCGTCCCCGGCTGCGGGCGTTGCCCGGTGACCGCGCTGTGCGCGGCGCGGCGCGCGGGTCTCGAGCGCGAGGTTCCGCCTGCGCGGCGGCGGCCGGCTCGCCGCCTGCTCGTGCTCGGGTGCGCGGTGGTTCGCCGCGGCGACGCGATCCTCGTGGCGCGCCAGCCGGCGCGCGGCCTCTTCGCGGGCCTGTGGGCGCTGCCGTCGGCGGAGCTGCGTCCGGACGACGACGCGCGCCGGACCCTCGCGCGCGCGCTCCGGGGCGAGCACGATGTCCGCGCGGCGGTGCGCGACGAGCTGGCGACCTGCGAGCGAACGCTCACGCATCGCGCGCTCACGCTGCGGGCGTTCCGGTGCGAGCTGCGCGCACCGCTCCACGAGACCACCCGGCTGCGGTTCGCGTCGCCTCGCGCGCTGCGCGGCCTCGCGGTCCCGGCGGCCGCCCGCGCGCTGCTCGTTCGCGTCGCCGATGTGTGGTAGGAAGGCGGCGCGCGTGGCTGAACTCCCGAGCCGCGGCGGGGCACCGCTTCAGGGTGCCTGCCCGGCGAGCGTCCGGCGACGCGCAGCGGTCGTAAACTCCCGATTCGGCTTGACAGGGGAGGTCGCGTCCGTATAATCCGCCGCCCTTACGACGGTTGTCCCTTGCGTCGCCCCATCGCAGCATCCCGGGGCGTTTTTGTTGGGAAAAGAGCAGATGCCGACGATCAGCCAGCTGGTGCGCAAGGGGCGCGAGAAGCTCGCGGTGAAGAAGAAGGCGCCCGCGCTCAAGGAGTCGCCGCAGAAGCGCGGCGTCTGCACGCGCGTCTACACGACCACGCCGAAGAAGCCGAACTCGGCGCTCCGCAAGGTGGCGCGCGTCCGCCTCACCAACGGGTTCGAGGTGACGAGCTACATCCCGGGCGTCGGCCACAACCTCCAGGAGCACTCGGTGGTGCTCATCCGCGGCGGCCGCGTGAAGGACCTCCCGGGCGTGCGCTACCACATCGTCCGCGGCACCCTCGACGCCGTCGGCGTCCAGGGCCGCAAGCAGAGCCGCTCGAAGTACGGCGCCAAGCGCCCGAGCTAAGGAAAGAAGATTCGATGCCTCGTCGTCGCGAAGTCGAGAAGCGGAAGATCCTGCCCGATCCGAAGTTCCAGGACCGGATCGTGGCGAAGTTCGTCAACAACCTGATGCGCAAGGGCAAGAAGTCGACGGGCGAGCGGATCATCTACGGCGCCTTCGATCAGGTCGAGCAGAAGCTCAAGGACGACCCGCTCAAGATCTTCAAGAAGGCGCTCGACAACGTGAAGCCGGTGGTCGAGGTGAAGAGCCGCCGCGTCGGCGGCGCCACCTACCAGGTGCCGGTCGAGGTCCGCCAGGACCGCCGCACCGCGCTTGCGATGCGCTGGCTCATCGACTACTCGAAGGGCCGCGGCGAGAAGACGATGGTGGAGAAGCTCGCCGGCGAGATCATCGACGCCGCCAACAACCGCGGCAACGCGGTGAAGAAGCGCGAGGACACGCACAAGATGGCCGAGGCCAACAAGGCCTTCGCCCACTACCGCTGGTGAGAGGAACGGAGACTCGAGGAAGAGCAGGGGCCGGCTCGGTCGGCCTGGGTCGCTGAGACGAAGACCCGCTTCGCTCTTTGACAGCTCGGTCGTAGTGCATGGAGCCGCGTACGGCGGCCCGGACTTGCGCACGCACGAAGGAATCGAAGGAACGAACGACGATGCCCCGCAACAGCCCACTCGAGCGCTACCGGAACATCGGCATCATGGCCCACATCGATGCCGGCAAGACCACCACGACCGAGCGGATCCTCTTCTACACCGGCGTCACGCACAAGATCGGCGAGGTCCATGAGGGCACCACCGTCATGGACTGGATGGAGCAGGAGCGCGAGCGCGGCATCACCATCACCTCCGCCGCGACCACCTGCTTCTGGCGCGACCACCGGCTCAACATCATCGACACCCCCGGCCACGTCGACTTCACCATCGAGGTCGAGCGGTCGCTGCGCGTCCTCGACGGCGCCTGCGCCGTGTTCGACGCCGTCCAGGGCGTGGAGCCGCAGTCCGAGACCGTCTGGCGGCAGGCCGACAAGTACAAGGTCCCCCGCATCTGCTTCATCAACAAGATGGACCGCGTCGGCGCGGACTTCTTCCACTCCGTCGACACCATCCGCGAGAAGCTCGGCGCAAGGCCGCTCCCCATCCAGATCCCCATCGGCGCCGAGGACAAGTTCCGCGGCATGGTCGACCTCGTCAAGATGAAGGGGATCACCTTCGACGACGAGACGATGGGGGCGAAGTACCAGGAGATCGCCATCCCCGCGGACCTCGTCGAGCAGGCGAAGGAGTACCGGGCCAAGCTCGAGGAGACCGTCGCCGAGGTCGACGACGACCTCATGCACAAGTACCTCGACGGCCACCCGCTCACGAACGAGGAGGTCCTCCGCGGGCATCCGCAAGGGCACCCTCGAGATGAAGTTCTTCCCGGTGATCTGCGGCACGGCCTTCAAGAACAAGGGCGTCCAGCAGATCCTCGACGCGGTCGTCGACTTCCTCCCGAGCCCGCTCGACAAGCCTCCGGTGACGGGCATCAACCCGAAGGGCGAGGAGATCACCCGCCGCACCGCCGACGACGAGCCGTTCGCCGCGCTCGCCTTCAAGATCATGAACGACCCGTTCGTCGGGAACCTCACCTTCTTCCGCGTCTACTCGGGCAAGCTCGAGGCCGGCTCCTACGTCTACAACGCCACCAAGGACAAGAAGGAGCGCATCGGCCGGCTGCTCCAGATGCACGCGAACAAGCGCGAGGAGATCAAGGAGGTCTACGCCGGCGACATCGCCGCCGCCGTCGGCCTGCGCGCCACGACGACGGGCGACACGCTCTGCGGCGAGGACGACGCCGTCGATCCTCGAGCGGATGGAGTTCCCGGAGCCGGTGATCTCGGTCGCGATCGAGCCGAAGACCAAGGCCGACCAGGACAAGATGGGCATGGCCCTGAACCGGCTCCAGATGGAGGACCCGTCCTTCCGCGTCCACACCGACGAGGAGACCGGCCAGACCATCATCGCCGGGATGGGCGAGCTGCACCTCGAGATCCTCGTCGACCGCATGTTCCGCGAGTTCAAGGTCGAGGCGAACGTCGGCAAGCCCCAGGTCGCCTACCGCGAGACGATCACGAAGCAGGCCGAGGCCGAGGGCCACTACATCCGGCAGACCGGCGGCCGCGGCCAGTACGGCCACTGCTGGCTGCGCCTCATCCCGCAGGAGCCCGGCAAGGGCTTCACGTTCGAGAACGAGATCGTCGGCGGCTCGATCCCGAAGGAGTTCATCAAGCCGATCCAGAAGGGCATCGAGGAGGCCATGCAGGGCGGCGTCCTCGCCGGCTACCCGATGGTCGACATCAAGGTCGAGGTCTTCGACGGCAGCTACCACGACGTCGACTCGTCCGAGATGGCGTTCAAGATCGCCGGCTCGATCGGCTTCAAGGACGGCTGCGCCAAGGCGCATCCCGTGCTCCTCGAGCCCATCATGGAGGTCGAGGTGGTGACGCCCGACGACTACATGGGCGACGTCATCGGCGACCTGAACAGCCGCCGCGGCAAGATCCAGTCGATGAACCCGCGCTCGGGCGTGCAGGTGATCGAGGCGCTCGTGCCGCTCGCCGAGATGTTCGGCTACGCGACGGACCTGCGTTCGAAGACGCAGGGCCGCGCGACGTACACGATGCAGTTCGCTCACTACGCGCAGGTCCCCAACAGCATCGCCGAGACGATCGTCACCAAGGCGAAGGGCGCCGCCACCGGCACCCGGTAGCCGCCGTTCAAGGAAGAGAGGGAGATCATGGCCAAGGAAAAGTTCGAGCGTAACAAGCCGCACGTGAACGTCGGGACCATCGGTCACGTCGATCACGGCAAGACCACCCTCACGGCGGCGATCACGAAGTACTGCGCTTCGAAGGGTCTCGCGCAGTTCATGGCGTACGACCAGATCGACAAGGCGCCGGAGGAGCGGGAGCGCGGCATCACCATCGCGACCGCCCACGTCGAGTACGCGACGGAGAAGCGGCACTACGCGCACGTCGACTGCCCGGGCCACGCCGACTACGTGAAGAACATGATCACCGGCGCCGCCCAGATGGACGGGGCGATCCTGGTGGTCTCCGCCGCCGACGGCCCGATGCCGCAGACGCGCGAGCACATCCTCCTCGCCCGCCAGGTCGGCGTGCCGTACATCGTGGTCTACCTGAACAAGGTGGACATGGTGGACGACAAGGAGCTGCTCGAGCTCGTCGAGCTCGAGGTCCGCGAGCTCCTCTCCGCGTACAAGTTCCCGGGCGACGAGATCCCGATCGTGAAGGGCTCGGCGCTCAAGGCGCTCGAGGGCGACAAGGGCGATCTCGGCGAGCCGTCGCTGCAGCGGCTCCTCGACGCGGTCGACAGCTACATCCCGACGCCGAAGCGCCAGACCGACAAGCCGTTCCTGATGCCGGTCGAGGACGTGTTCTCGATCTCCGGCCGCGGCACGGTGGCGACCGGGCGCGTCGAGCGCGGCATCATCAAGGTCGGCGAGGAGGTCGAGATCATCGGGCTCAAGCCGACGACCAAGACCGTCGTCACCGGCGTCGAGATGTTCCGCAAGCTCCTCGACGAGGGGCAGGCGGGCGACAACATCGGCGCGCTCCTCCGCGGCCTGAAGCGCGAGGAGGTCGAGCGCGGCCAGGTGCTCGCGAAGCCCGGGTCGATCACGCCGCACACCAAGTTCAAGGCCGAGGTGTACGTCCTCACGAAGGAGGAGGGCGGCCGTCACACGCCGTTCTTCAACGGGTACCGGCCCCAGTTCTACTTCCGCACCACGGACGTGACCGGGTCGGTGCAGCTGCCCGCGGGCGTCGAGATGGTGATGCCGGGCGACAACATCGGGATGGAGGTGACGCTCATCACCCCCATCGCCATGGAGAAGGAGCTCCGGTTCGCCATCCGCGAGGGTGGACGGACCGTGGGCGCGGGCGTGGTGGCCGAGGTCATCGAGTAGGTAGCACCTCCCGGCGAACGGCGAGGCCCCTCTGTCGCAGCCGAAGGCGGCGAGGGGCTCCGCGCAGCGCCGAGCGACGAAGAGAAGGTTTTCAATGGCGACTCAGAAGATTCGGATCCGGCTCAAGGCCTACGACTACAAGCTGCTCGACCAGTCGGCGGGCGAGATCGTCGAGACGGCGAAGCGGACCGGCGCGAAGGTGGCCGGTCCCATTCCGCTCCCGACCCGGATCAACAAGTTCACCGTGCTCCGCAGCCCGCACGTCGACAAGAAGTCGCGCGAGCAGTTCGAGATCCGCACGCACAAGCGGCTCCTCGACATCCTCGAGCCGACTCCGCAGACGCTCGACGCGCTGATGAAGCTGGATCTCTCGGCCGGCGTGGACGTGGAGATCAAGTAGTCGAGGCGACCATGGCCAAGTTCGACGTCTACAATCTCGAGAAGAAGAAGGTGGGCGAGCTCGACCTCGCCGACGCCGTCTTCGCCGGCGAGGTGAACGAGCACCTCTTCTACGAGGTGGTCAAGGCGAAGCTCGCCTCCGACCGCTCCGGCACCCACGCGGTGAAGAACCGCTCCCTCGTCGCCGGCGGCGGCAAGAAGCCGTGGCGGCAGAAGCACACCGGCCGCGCCCGCCAGGGCTCGACCCGCGCCTCGCAGTTCGTGGGCGGCGGCAAGGCCATGGGGCCGAAGCCGCGCGACTACTCCTACGACGTGCCGAGGAAGGTCCGGAAGGCGGCGTTGCGCGCGGCGCTCGCGCTGCGCAACCGCGACCAGAAGCTCGTCATCGTCCAGGAGTGGAAGCCCTCGGCGCCCAAGAGCGGCTCCGCCGCGAAGGTGCTCGCGATCCTCGGTGCCAAGAAGGCGCTCGTGGTGGACGCCGCCGCGAACCAGAACCTCGCGCGGAGCGTCCGCAACCTCGCCGGGTCGGACTTCCTCCCGGTCGAGGGGCTCAACGTCTACGACATCCTGAGGCACGACGCGCTCGTGCTGACGGCCGAGACGGCGAAGAAGCTGGAGGCCAGCCTGTCATGACCACCCTCGCCATCCAGGACGTGGTGAAGCGTCCGCTCATCACCGAGAAGAACGAGCGCGCCCGCGAGGCCGCGCGCCAGTTCGCGTTCGAGGTGCACCGGGACGCGACGAAGATCCAGGTGAAGCAGGCGGTCGAGAAGCTCTTCAACGTGCACGTGCTCGCCGTGCGCACCGCCATTGCCCGCGGCAAGAACAAGCGCGTCGGTCGCAGCATCGGCCGGCGCCCGAACTGGAAGAAGGCGTTCGTGACCTTGAAGGAGGGCGACACGATCGCCCTCTTCGAGGGGACGTAGCGCAGGGGACGGGAGAACACCATGGCCCTCAAGGAATACAGGCCCACGAGCCCGGCCCGCCGACACATGACCGTGTCGGACTTCGCCGAGATCACCAAGTCGAAGCCCGAGAAGAAGCTGACGCGGCCGGTGCGCAAATCCGGCGGCCGCAACAGCCACGGGCACATCACCACGCGGCACATCGGCGGCGGCCACAAGCGGCGCTACCGCATCATCGACTGGCGGCGCGAGAAGGACGGCGTCCCGGCGAAGGTCGCGTCGATCGAGTACGACCCGAACCGCACCGCGCGCATCGCGCTGCTCCACTACGCCGACGGCGAGAAGCGGTACATCCTCGCCCCGGTCGGCGTGAACGTGGGCGACGTGCTCCTCTCCGGCGAGTCGGTCGACATCCGGCCCGGGAACACCCTGCCGATCCGCTCGATCCCGCTCGGCACGGTGCTCCACAACCTCGAGGCGCAGCCCGGCTCGGGCGGGAAGATGATCCGCTCCGCCGGCTCCTTCGGCCAGCTCATGGCGAAGGAGGGCGGCTACGCCCAGGTGCGCATGCCCTCCGGCGAGGTCCGGAAGGTGCTCGAGGCGTGCAAGGCGACGATCGGGCAGCTCGCGAACGTCGAGAGCTCGTCGGTCCGCGTCGGCAAGGCGGGCAAGAGCCGCTGGCTGGGCATCCGGCCCACGGTCCGCGGTCTCGCGATGAACCCGGTGGACCACCCGCACGGCGGCGGTGAGGGCAAGTCGGGGCAGGGCAACCCGCACCCGGTGAGCCCGTGGGGCCAGAAGACGAAGGGGCTCAAGACCCGCAACAACCGCCGCACGGACAAGTTCATCGTCTCGCGGCGCCGGCCCGGCGTGCGCAACACCCCGCAGTAGCGTCGGAGAGAGCGACCCATGGCGCGTTCGATCAAGAAGGGCCCGTTCGCGGACAAGCACCTCACCAAGAAGGTCGAGGACGCGAACAAGGGGAACAAGAAGGCGGTCATCAAGACCTGGTCGCGGCGGAGCACCATCCTCCCGGACTTCGTCGGCCACACCTTCGCGGTGCACAACGGGCGCAAGTTCGTCCCGGTGTTCGTGACCGAGAACATGGTCGGCCACAAGCTCGGCGAGTTCGCCCCGACGCGCACCTTCCACGGCCACTCGGCCGAGAAGAAGGTCTCGACGGCGACGGCCCCGGCCCCGGCGGCGAAGAAGTAGCGAGGACGACACATGGCGGACAAGAAGAAGACCGAGAAGAAGGCGCCCAAGGCCGAGGCGCCCCAGGCCGAGAGCAAGGCGCCGGAAGCGGCGGCCAAGCCGGAGAAGCAGGCGCGCGCCCGCAAGGCGGCCCCGCTCGCCGGGCCGCACGCGTCGCTCCGGTACCTCCGCGTCGCGCCGCGCAAGGTGCGGCTCGTCGCGGACGAGGTCCGGGGCCGGAAGGTCGGCGACGCGCTCGCGATGCTCAAGTTCACGCCGCAGGCAGCGGCCGAGCCGCTCGCGAAGCTGCTCCGCTCCGCCGTCGCGAACGCAGAGCAGAAGGGCGGCCGGGTCGACGTCGATGCGCTCTTCGTGAAGACGCTGACCGTCGATCAGGGGCCGAAGATGCGCCGGTTCATGGCGCGCGCGATGGGCCGGGCGTACCGCGTCGAGAAAAAGACGAGCCACGTCTACGTGGAGCTCGGGACCGCGTAGCGGAACCCAGGGGAACGAGGAGAACGCAATGGGACAGAAAGTTCATCCGATCGGGTTCCGGCTCGGGGTCATCCGCTCCTGGGACTCGAAGTGGTACGAAGAGAAGAACTACGCGAAGTGGCTGCACGAGGACATCAAGCTGCGCGAGTTCGTGAAGGAGAAGCTCGGCCAGGCCGGCATCTCCCGGATCGAGATCGAGCGGGCCGCGAACAAGGTCAAGATCAACGTCCACACCGCGCGCCCCGGGATCGTGATCGGCAAGCGCGGCGCGGGCATCGAGACGATCAAGAAGGACCTCCAGTCCCTCACCGCCACCGAGGTCTACCTGAACGTCGTCGAGGTCCGGAAGGCCGAGACCGACGCGCAGCTCGTGGCCGAGAACATCGCGACGCAGCTCGAGCGCCGGATCGCGTTCCGCCGGGCGATGAAGAAGTCGGTGCAGACCGCGCAGAAGTTCGGCGCGAAGGGCATCCGCGTCGCCTGCTCCGGCCGCCTCGGCGGCTCCGAGATGGCCCGCTACGAGTGGTACCGCGAGGGGCGCGTTCCGCTGCACACGCTGCGCGCGGACATCGACTACGGCTTCGCCGAGGCGAAGACCACGTACGGCAAGATCGGCTGCAAGGTTTGGATCATGCGCGGTGAGGTGCTGCCGCAGTCGGCGGGTGCGCGCGGGCCGCGCGCGGCCGGCACGCGGCCGTAGCCCCGGTACGAGAGAGAGCGAGGAGATCGGCACATGCTTCAGCCGGCGAGAACAAAGTACCGGAAGATGATGAAGGGCCGGATGCGCGGGAAGGCGTACCGCGGCTCCGACCTGAACCAGGGCGAGTACGGCCTGCAGGCCACGGAGTGCGGCTGGCTCACGGCGCGGCAGATCGAGGCCGCCCGCGTCGCCATCACGCGCTACGTGAAGCGCGGCGGGAAGCTCTGGATCCGCGTCTTCCCCGACAAGCCCATCACGAAGAAGCCCGCCGAGACGCGCATGGGCACCGGCAAGGGCAACGTGGAGTACTACGTCGCGGTGGTGAAGCCGGGACGCGTGCTGTACGAGCTCGCCGGCGTCGACGACGAGTCCGCGAAGAAGGCGTTCCACCTCGCGGCCCACAAGCTGCCCGTCTCCACCAAGATGGTGAAGCGCGGCGCAACCCTGTAGGAGGACGGCGATGGCGACCGTGAAGGAGCTGCGCGAGCTCGACCCGAAGGAGCTGAGGGCCCGCGCGACCGGGCTCGAGCAGACGCTCTTCGAGCTCCGCAGCAAGCACTCGACCGGCGTGCTCGACTCGACGGCGGACCTCTCGAAGACCAAGCGCGAGATCGCGCGGATCCTCACGGTCGCGCGCGAGAAGGAGATCGCGGCGGCCCGGACCCTCCAGGGGGCCCCGAAGAAGAGCGCGGCTTCGCCGCGTGGATCCAACCTCGAGGCGAAGGAGTAGCGACATGGAGCGCGGCAACCGCAAGTCCCGCGTCGGCGTGGTGGTCTCGAACAAGATGACGAAGACGGTCGTCGTCAAGGTCGAGCGTCGCGTCGCGGACCGGAAGTACGGGAAGATCGTGATGAAGGCCGAGAAGTACAAGGCCCACGACGAGAATCAGCAGTGCCAGATCGGCGATCGCGTCCGCATGGTCGAGACGCGGCCGCTGTCGAAGGACAAGCGCTGGCGCGTGGCCGAGATCCTCGAGAAGGCGGTGGAGGTCTAGCCATGGTCCAGCAGCAGACGATGCTCGACGTCGCCGACAACAGCGGCGCGAAGCGCATCCAGTGCATCAAGGTGCTGGGCGGCTCTCGCCGCAGGTACGCCTCGATCGGCGACATCATCGTCGTCTCGATCAAGGAGGCGATCCCGCAGGCCAAGGTGAAGAAGGGCGAGGTCGCCCGGGCCGTGATCGTGCGGACGAGCCGCGAGGTGAAGCGGCCGGATGGCAGCTACATCCGCTTCGACGCCAACTCCGCGGTCCTCATCAACAAGGACCTCGAGCCGATCGGGACGCGCATCTTCGGGCCGGTCGCCCGCGAGCTCCGCGCCCGCAAGTTCATGAAGATCATCAGCCTCGCGCCGGAGGTCCTCTAGTCATGGCGGAGATCCGCAAGGGCGACACCGTGAAGGTCATCGCCGGCAAGGAGAAGGGGAAGTCGGGCAAGGTCCTCGAGATCCTGCGCGCGAAGGGGCGCGTCCGGGTCGAGAAGCTCATGACGGTGAAGCGTCACGTCAAGAAGGGCCGCAGCCAGACCAACCCCGAGGGCGGCATCGTCGAGAAGTCCGGCACGATCGCCCTCTCGAACGTGATGGTGGTCGGGAAGGACGGCGCGACGGTGCGTCGCGAGAAGATCGGCCGCGAGCTGGGCGCGAAGGAGAAGGCGCGCCTCGCGAAGAAGACGGCGGCAGGGTAGCGACCCTTCGGCTTCGCCTGCCCTGAGCGTAGGGGCGGCGGAGCGGACCCGGAGTCGAAGGGCTCAGGGTGAACGGATCATGGGACGGCATCGCCCGGCACGAGCAGCGGCCGGCCGAAGGCAAGGAGAAGCGAGATGGCAGCGCGGCTGAAGGAAAGATTCGAGAAGGAGATCCGCTCCGAGCTGATGAAGGAGTTCGGGTTCGTGAACCCGATGCAGTCTCCCAAGCTCGAGAAGATCATCGTCAACATGGGGCTCGGCGAGGCCATCAACAACGGCAAGATCATCGACGCCTCGGTCGAGCAGCTCAGCCAGATCACCGGTCAGAAGCCGGTGGTCACGAAGGCGCGCAAGTCCATCGCGAACTTCAAGCTGCGGCAGGGGCAGTCCATCGGCGCGATGGTCACCCTGCGCGGCGACCGGATGTACGAGTTCTTCGACCGGCTCGTCTCGGTCGCGCTGCCGCGCGTGCGCGACTTCAAGGGCGTGTCGCCGAAGGCCTTCGACGGGAAGGGCAACTACACGCTCGGGGTCCGCGAGCAGATCATCTTCCCGGAGATCAACTACGACAAGGTCGAGAAGATCAAAGGACTCAACATCACGGTGGTGACCACCGCCCGGAACGACGAGGAAGGCCGAGCGCTCCTCCGCCACCTCGGCATGCCGTTCCGCCAGTAGAGGAGAGAACGATGGCGAAGCTTTCGAAGATGGCGCAGGCGAAGCGCAAGCTGAAGTTCCCGGTGCGCCAGTACAACCGCTGCCCGCTGTGCGGCCGCCCGCGTGCTTTCCTGCGGAAGTTCCAGATGTGCCGTCTCTGCTTCCGGAAGCGCGCGCTGCAGGGCGAGATCACCGGCGTCATCAAGTCGAGCTGGTAGGAGATTTCTTCATGAGCTTCACCGATCCCATTGGCGACATGCTGACGCGCATCCGGAACGCCTCCTCGGCGCGCCACGAGAAGGTCCTCGTGCCGAGATCCCGGCTCAAGATCCGGATCGCCGAGGTCCTGAAGGAGGAGGGGTTCATCCGGGACTTCGTCGTCCACCAGGACGGCGTCCAGGGCGCCATCTCCATCCTCCTCAAGTACAGCGCCGACCGCGAGCCCGCGATCAGCGACATCAAGCGCGTCTCGAAGCCCGGGCTGCGCCGCTACGTGCCGAACGACTCGATCCCGCGGGTGCTCAACGGGATGGGGATCGCGATCCTCTCGACGTCGAAGGGCGTCCTGGTGGACCGCGAGGCCCGCAAGCAGAAGGTCGGCGGCGAGCTCATCTGCACCGTCTGGTAACGGAGCTCTGACATGTCCCGAGTCGGAAACATGCCCGTCAAGATCCCGGAGAAGGTGAAGGTCTCCGTGGACGGCACCCTCGTGAAGATCGAGGGCCCCAAGGGCAAGATGTCTTTCGCTTTCAACCCGCGCGTCTCGGTTGCGGTGGACAAGGGCGAGGTGCGCGTGGCGCGCCCCGACGAGTCCCGCCTCGCGAAGGGGCTGCACGGCCTCACGCGCACGCTCGTCAAGAACGCCGTCGAGGGCGTCGTGAAGGGATACGAGCGCAACCTCGAGATCAGCGGCGTCGGCTTCAAGGCGGAGGTGAAGGGGAAGGACATCCACTTCACCCTCGGGTTCTCGCACCCGGTCGTCTTCAGGCTGCCCGACGGGATCACCGCCGAGGTGGACGCGAAGCAGACGAAGCTGGCGGTGAGGGGGGTCGACAAGCACCTCCTCGGCCTGACCACCGCGAAGATCCGCGCGCTGCGCCCGCCCGAGCCGTACAAGGGCAAGGGCATCAAGTACGCGGAGGAGATCGTCCGTCGGAAGGAAGGCAAGACCGGCGCTGCGTAGCCGGCCGAGCCCCCCACGCTCATGTGGCGGCTGACCCGCCGCCGCCGCAAGGAGGAAGCACCATGGCGAAGCACACGACCCCGCGCGAGAAGCGCAAGGCCCGCATCCGGAGGAAGCTGTCCGGCACGGCGGCACGCCCTCGGCTCACCGTCTACAAGAGCCTGAAGCACATGTACGCCCAGCTCGTCGACGACACCGCCGGCAAGACCCTGCTCTCCGTGGGCACGACGTCGAAGACGCTCAAGGGCGAGGTCAAGGAAGACGACAAGACCGCCGCCGCGAAGAAGGTGGGGGCCGCGCTCGCGAAGGCCGCGCTCGCGAAGGGCATCGAGGCGGTCGTGTTCGACCGCAACGGCTTCGACTATCACGGGCGCGTCGCGGCGGTCGCAGCGGCAGCGCGCGAGGCCGGGCTCAAGTTCTAGCCCTTGCGACTTCGCCTGCCCTGAGCGTAGGGGGGGCGGAGCCGACCCGGAGTCGAAGGGCTCAGGGTGAACGGAAAACAGAGGAATCGAATGGCTACTCCCATCAACGCGAACGATCTCGATCTCCAGGACAAGGTCGTCCACATCAACCGCGTCGCCAAGGTCGTGAAGGGCGGCCGCCGGTTCAGCTTCTCGGCGCTCGTCGTCGTCGGCGACGGCGCCGGCTACGTCGGCGTCGGCCTGGGCAAGGCGAACGAGGTGCCCGAGGCCATCCGCAAGGGCGGCGACCAGGCGAAGAAGGCCCTCTTCCGCGTCCCGCTCGTCGGGACCACGATCCCCCACGAGGTGCTGGGCCACTTCGGGGCCGGGCGGGTTCTCCTCAAGCCGGCGGGAGAGGGCACCGGAGTCATCGCCGGCGGAACCGTCCGCGCGGTCCTCGAGGCGGCCGGGATCCGGAACGTGCTCACGAAGTGCCAGGGCTCGCGCAACCCTCACAACGTCCTCAAGGCGACGGTCGCCGGCCTCAAGAAGCTACGCTCCGCGGAGGACACCGCGCGCCTGCGCGGCAAGCAGATCGCCGAGATCACCGGCGCCTGACAGGAGAACGACAATGGCTGCCATCGAGGTGAAGCTCGTCAGCGGGCTCGCGGGCGTTCCGGCGAAGCACCGGGCGATCGTCGTGGGCCTTGGCCTGAAGAAGCACGATTCGACGAAGATCCTTCCCGACACGCCGCAGACGATGGGGATGATCGACAAGGTCTCCTATCTCGTCGAGTGGAAGCGGGTGGACGCCCCGCCGCCCGTCGGGCGGAAGGCGCGCAAGGCGAAGGCCGGCGGCGCCCAGGCGTGATCGCGCGCCACGTGATAAAAGGAGACCCCTCATGTCGCTGTCGAACCTGAAGGCGCCGAAGGGCGCCAGCCGTGTCAAGAAGCGCGTCGGCCGTGGCCAGGCCTCCGGCCTGGGCAAGACCGCCGGCCGTGGCGGCAAGGGCCAGAAGGCCCGCTCCGGAAACATGCACTTCGAGGGCTTCGAGGGCGGTCAGATGCCGCTCCAGCGGCGCCTCCCGAAGTTCGGCTTCACCAACATCCATCGGCGCGAGCTCGAGGAGGTCCAGGTGACCTCGCTCGAGGGGCTGTCCGGCGTGGTGGATCCGGCCGCGCTGAAGCAGGCCGGGCTCGTCCGCGGGAACCGCGACGGCGTGGTGGTGCTCGGGAACGGTGAGCTGAAGAGCGCCGTCACGTTGAAGGTTCACCGCGTCACCGCCGGCGCGCGCGCCTCGATCGAGAAGGCGGGGGGAAAGGTCGAGCTCATCCCCGCGCCGGTGACGATGCACGCGAAGGCGAAGGCGGCGAAGCGGGCGGCCGCGGCGAAGTAGTCGCGGCCCGCGCAGCGGTGGGTCTGCCGGCACGGCGGAAAGGCGAGCGATGGCAGCGAGCGGGCTGTTCAACATCTTCAAGATTCCCGAGCTGCGGAAGCGGCTCCTGTTCTCGCTCGGGATGCTCGCGGTGTACCGGCTCGGCATCTACGTCACGACGCCGGGCGTCGACCGCTTCGCCATGCGGCGGGTGGTCCAGTCCGGGAACCTGCTCGGCCTGCTCAACTTCTTCTCGGGCGGCGCGTTCGAGCAGCTCTCGATCTTCGCGCTCGGCATCATGCCGTACGTCTCGGCCTCCATCATCCTCCAGCTCCTCACGGTCGTCGTGCCGTCGCTCGAGAAGATGAACAAG
Organism: uncultured delta proteobacterium; assembly: GCA_963721145.1. Taxonomy (GTDB): domain Bacteria; phylum Myxococcota; class Myxococcia; order Myxococcales; family Anaeromyxobacteraceae; genus Anaeromyxobacter. The sequence continues at coordinate 404,431 of CAVRIC010000004.1, forward strand.
GAGGGGGAGATCGGCCGGCGCAAGATCACCCAGTACACGCGCTACGGCACGATCGTGCTCTCGGCGATGCAGGGGTACGGCATCGCGACCTACCTCGAGTCGCTGCGCGATCCGTCGGGCGTCTCGGTCGTCGCCGAGACGGGCTGGGGCTTCCGGCTCATCACCATGCTCTCGCTCGCAGCGGGCACCGCCTTCATCATGTGGATGGGCGAACAGATCACCGAGCGCGGCGTCGGCAACGGGATCTCGCTCATCATCTTCGCGGGCATCGTCGCCCGCGCGCCCGCGGCGGCCTACAACACGTTCCTCACCTTCCGCGCGCCCGGGGCGCAGCTCAGCGAGATCGGGCTCCTCGTCCTCGTCGCGATCATGGTGGTGGTGGTCGGCCTCATCGTGTTCGTTGAACGTGGCCAGCGGCGGATCCCCATCCAGTACGCGAAGCGGGTGGTCGGCCGGAAGCTCTACGGCGGCCAGTCCACGCACCTGCCGCTCAAGGTCAACACGTCCGGCGTGATCCCGCCCATCTTCGCGTCGTCGCTCCTGCTCATCCCGGCGACGCTCGCGGGCTGGTTCCCGTTCCTCGACCGCGTGAACAACGCCATCCGGCCGGGCTCGTGGATCTACAACGTGCTCTACGTCGCCCTGATCGTCTTCTTCGCCTACTTCTACACGGCGGTGACGTTCAACCCGGTGGACGTGGCCGACAACCTCAAGAAGTACGGCGGCTACATCCCGGGAATCCGCCCCGGCAAGAAGACCGCCGACTACATCGATCACGTCCTGTCCCGGATCACGTTCGGGGGCGCGATCTACCTGTCCGCGATCTGCGTGCTGCCGACGATCATCACCAACGAGTTCAACGTCCAGTTCTACTTCGGCGGGACGTCGCTGCTCATCGTCGTCGGCGTCGCGCTCGACACCGTGCAGCAGATCGAGGGGCACCTCATCACCCGTCATTACGAGGGGTTCACCGGACCGCGCGGGCCCCGCATCCGCGGGCGCCGCGTCGCCACGGGACAGGTCGCGAACGCGTGATGCGCGAGGCTCGCCGCGCGGCGGACTCGGAGGGTGGAAGATGATCCTGATCCTTCTCGGCCCGCCAGGCGCGGGCAAGGGAACACAGGCGAAGCTCCTCGCAGCGGAGTTCCGCGTCCCGCACATCTCCACCGGAGACATGTTCCGCGACCACAAGGCGCGCGGGACGCCGCTGGGCAAGAAGGTCCAGGCGATCATGGACTCCGGCGGCCTCGTCACCGATGACGTCACGAACGAGATGGTCAAGGAGCGGCTCGGCCGCCCCGACGTCGCGAACGGCTTCATCCTCGACGGGTATCCGCGCACGTCGTCGCAGGCGCAGTACCTCGACCTGCTGCTCCGCTCGATGGGGCGATCCATCACCCGCTGCCTGTCGTACGAGGTCCCCGAGGAGATCCTCGTCGAGCGGATGAGCGGCCGGCGCTCGTGCCCGAAGTGCGGGACCGTCTACCACGTGTCGCAGAACCCGCCGAACCAGGACGGCTACTGCGACCGCGACCATGCCGGGCTCGTCCAGCGGGACGACGACAAGCCGGACACGGTCCGCAAGCGTCTCCAGGAGTACGGCACGAAGACGGAGCCGCTCCGCCGCTTCTACAGCGAGCGCGACCTCCTCAGCGAGATCGAGGGCGTCGGCACGCCCGAGGGGATCCTGGCGGCGACCAAGAAGGTGCTGGGTCGCTGATTTGGATGCCTCCGCCCGCGATCGCATCCCGCTCAGATCGGCCGGCGACGTCGCGCGCATCCGCGCCGCGTGCCTGATCGTGCGGGAGGTGCTCGACGAGGTCATGCGCGCGGCGGTGCCCGGCGTCAGCACGGCGGAGCTCGATCGGCTCGCACATGCGCGGACGCGCGAGCGCGGCGCAGCGCCGGCGTTCCTGGGCTACCACGGCTACCCGGCCTCCCTCTGCGTGTCGGTGAACGACGAGGTGGTGCACGGGATCCCGTCTCCGTCGCGGCGACTCTCCGACGGGGACCTGGTCGGGCTCGACTTCGGGGCGGTGCTCGACGGGTGGTACGGGGACGCCGCCGTGACGGTGCCGGTCGGCCGCGTCGGCGAGGGCGCGGCGCGCTTGCTCTCGGCGGGCCAGGAGGCGCTCGCCCGTGCGGTCGCGGCAGCGCGCCCGGGGGCGACCACCGGCGACCTCGGGGCCGCCGTGCAGCAGTACGTCGAGGCGCAGGGTTACTCCGTCGTGCGCGACTTCGTCGGGCACGGCATCGGCCGGCGCCTCCACGAGCCTCCCCATCTCCCGAACTTCGGGACCGCCGGAACCGGCCAGCGGCTCGTCGCCGGGATGGTGCTCGCGATCGAGCCGATGGTGAACGCGGGCCACCCCGAGGTGGAGCAGCTCGACGACGGCTGGACCGCCGTGACCTCGGATGGGAGTCTGTCGGTCCATTTCGAGCACACGGTGGCGGTCACTGAAATCGGCCCGGAGATCCTGACCTTGCCGCGGAATGGCGGCGACTCGCGCGGGGTGGCCCCGTGAGTAGCGCGCAGACGTGGGGGCACGCAACCGTTCCGACTTGCACGGAAAAATCCGCTATGTTATAGGGCCCGCTTCGCAAGCCGCTCGGCAGGGGGCGGCCACCTCGGGGAAAGCCCGGAATTTACGGGCGGCTAGAACGGGAACGGAGCAAGGGCTCCAGCCGCCATCCCGCCGGCAGTCGAGGCGGGGTTTTTCGTTTCAGGAGAAGAATCGGAGGCGCCATGAAGGTCCGCGCGTCGGTCAAGAAGATTTGCGACAAGTGCAAGGTCATCAAGCGCAAGGGCACCGTGCGGATCATCTGCCCGGCCAACCCCCGCCACAAGCAGCGCCAGGGCTAGCGCCCTCGCTCTGGGAGAACTGAATGGCTCGCATCGCAGGCGTTGACCTCCCCCGTGAGAAGAGGATCGAGGTCGCCCTCCAGTACATCTACGGAATCGGCAAGACCACCGCGAAGGCCATCTGCGATCGGGCCAACGTCAAGGTCGAGACGCGCACGAAGGACCTCACCGACGACGAGGTCAAGCGCATCCGCGACACCATCGAGCAGCACGTCAAGGTCGAAGGCGACCTGCGGCGCGAGGTGTCGATGAACATCAAGCGGCTCATGGACCTCGGCTGCTACCGCGGCCTGCGCCACCGCAAGGGGCTGCCGGCCCGCGGCCAGCGGACTCACACCAACGCGCGCACGCGGAAGGGCCCGAAGAAGGGGCTCGTGCGCAAGCCGGTCGCCGCCGCGCCCGCGCCCAAGGCCTGACCCACACCTTAGTCAACCGGAGACGCACGAGTGGCCGACGAGAAGCAGACGAAGGAGCCGGCGAAGGAGCCGGCCAAGCCGAAGGTTGAGGAGGCCGCCGCGCCAGCGGTGCCGAACCTCAGCGGGATCGAGCCCATCACCGCCTCACCCGTCACCCCGAAGAAGGGGAAGAAGCGGGTGAAGAAGAACGTGGCGACGGGGATCGTCCACATTGCTTCGACCTTCAACAACACGATGATCACCATCACCGACGCGACCGGGAACGTGATCGCGTGGTCCAGCGCCGGCGCGCGCGGCTTCAAGGGCTCGCGCAAGTCGACCCCGTTCGCCGCGCAGGTCGCCGCCGGGGATGCGGCCGCGAAGGCGATGGAGCACGGCCTCAAGACCGTCAGCGTGGTCGTGAAGGGTCCGGGCGCGGGCCGCGAGTCCGCGCTGCGCGCCCTCTACGCCGCCGGTCTGAAGATCACTCTCATCCGCGACGTCACGCCGATCCCGCACAACGGCTGCCGGCCTCCCAAGCGTCGCCGGGTCTGATCACCTCCAGGAGCGAACAGTGGCTCGTTACAGCGAAAGCGTTTGTCGGCTCTGCCGCCGCGAGAACCTCAAGATGTATCTGAAGGGTGATCGCTGCTACACGGACAAGTGCGCCATCGAGCGCCGCCCGTATCCTCCCGGCCAGCACGGCCAGGGGCGAACCAAGTTCTCCGAGTACGGCGTGCAGCTCCGCGAGAAGCAGAAGGTGAAGCGGATGTACGGCCTCCTCGAGGCCGGCTTCCGCCACGCCTATCAGAACGCGGCGGCCGCCAAGGGAAAGACCGGCGAGAACCTCCTCCAGACCCTCGAGCTCCGGCTCGACAACGTGACCTTCCGGCTCGGCTTCGCCGACACCCGCAACGAGGCGCGCCAGCTCGTGCGCCACGGGCACTTCCGGGTGAACGGGCGCAAGGTCAACATCCCGAGCTACCTCTGCCGCCCCGGCGACGTCGTCGAGATCAAGGAGCGGTCGAAGAAGGTGGTCCGGATCAACGAGGCGCTCGAGGCGGTGGACCGCCGCGGCGTCCCGAACTGGCTCGAGCTGGACAAGGGCGGCTTCAAGGGGACCGTGAAGACCACGCCGGCGCGCGAGGACATCACGATGCCCATCCAGGAGCAGCTCATCGTCGAGCTCTACTCGAAGTAGGACCTCGACACGCTCGGGGCAGGCGGACCTCTCGGTCCGCCCGTCCCAACGGTGGCAAGGCGGGCCCTGGGGCGAGTCGTCGGCCCGCATTTCAATCACGGAGTCGCGCGTCTCACGGTTTCCTGCACGCTGGGCTGAGCGGGGCGGGGAGGGGACGGCGGCGAGGAGACAGCCATGGTGGATCCGATCGTCACGAAGAACTGGCGCGACCTCATCAAGCCCCGCGGGCTCACGGTCGACCAGGAGTCCCTCTCCAACACCTACGGCAAGTTCGTCGCGGAGCCGCTCGAGCGCGGGTTCGGGATCACGCTCGGCAACTCGCTGCGGCGCGTCCTGCTCTCGTCGCTGCAGGGCGCGGCCATCACCTCGGTGAAGATCGAGGGGGTGGAGCACGAGTTCATGACCATCCCCGAGGTGGCGGAGGACGTCACAGACATCATCCTGAACCTCAAGGAAGTCCTCCTCCAGATCCACACGAACGAGGTGAAGACGATCCGGATCGAGGCGGAGGGGCCCCGCGAGATCAAGGCCGGCGACATCATCGCGGACCCGCAGGTCGAGATCCTGAACCCTGGCCACCACATCCTCACCATCAGCGAGGGCGGCCGGGTGCGAATGGAGCTGACGGCGCGGCGCGGCCGGGGCTACGTCCCGGCGGAGAAGAACAAGGTCGCGGGCCAGCCCATCGGGACGATCCCGATCGACGCGCTGTTCAGCCCGGTCCGCAAGGTGAACTACCAGGTCACCAACGCCCGCGTCGGGCAGCAGACCGACTACGACAAGCTCACGCTCGAGCTGTGGACGGACGGCTCCGTCGCGCCGAACGACGCGGTCGCGTACGCTGCCAAGATCGTGAAGGAGCAGCTCTCGATCTTCATCAACTTCGACGAGGCCGAGGAGCCCGCCGAGGACGTGAAGCCGGTCGAGGAGCAGAAGCTGAACGAGAACCTGTTCCGATCGGTGGACGAGCTCGAGCTCTCGGTCCGCAGCGCCAACTGCCTGCAGAACGCGAACATCAAGACGATCGGCGACCTCGTGCAGAAGACCGAGGCCGAGATGCTGAAGACGAAGAACTTCGGCCGCAAGTCGCTGAAGGAGATCAAGGAGATCCTGGCGGAGATGGGGCTCGCGCTCGGGATGAAGCTCGAGAACTGGCCGCCGAAGGCAGCGCCGCAGGGCGCGCCCAAGGTCTAGCGGCCCCGAGAGACGGAAGGAGAGCACGAGATGAAGCACCGCGTCGTTGGCCGCCGGCTCGATCGCACCACCGAGCACCGCACGGCCATGTTCAGGAACCTGGTGACGTCGCTCTTCCGCCACGAGCGGATCACCACCACCACGCCCAAGGCGAAGGAGCTGAAGCGGTTCGCCGACAAGGTCATCACGCTCGCGAAGCGCGCCACCCCGCACGCGCGTCGGATCGCCAACCGCGACGTGCGCGATGTCGAGATCCTGAACAAGCTCTTCGGGCAGCTCGCGGAGCGGTTCAAGGCGAGGCCGGGCGGCTACACGCGCCTCGTCCGTGTCGGCCGCCGCGCCGGGGACAACGCGGAGCTCGCCATGATCGAGCTCGTGGACCGCCAGCCGGCCGAGGCGCCGGAGCCGGAGAAGAAGGCGGCCAAGGCGAAGGAGCCGAAGGCCCCCAAGGCGGAGAAGAAGCCGAAGGCCGAGAAGGGCGAGAAGCCGGAGAAGAAGACGAAGAAGGCGAAGGAGTAGCCTCTTCCGTCCGGACGCTCGAAGGGCCGCGCGGACCCCGCGCGGCCCTTCGCGTCTCGGCGGGAACCTGGAGCCCGTCGCTCCGCTTGCTTCCGCGTTCCTCGACGGGCTGGTAAGAATGGCCGCCCGATGCCGCCGCTCTACCAGGACCCGCTGTCAGCCGTGCCCGGGACGGAGTGGCGCTGGATCGACCTCGCGCGCGCCCTCGTCGAGGTCTCATGCGAGGCGTGGGCCGTCGCCCTCATCGCGCTCGCCGTCTACTCTTTTCTGGAGCGCGACGTGAAGGGCGTGCTGAAAACGTTCCTGCCGCTCGCCCTCGCGCTCGTCGCGGCCGGCGCGCTCGCCCTCGTCGCGCGCGCGATCGGGGGCGTGCCCCGCCCGCTCGACGGCGCGGGCCACGCCCTCGGACCGCTGCTCCGGCGCGCGTTCCCTTCCGGCCAGGCGGCGGCGGTGACCGTGTTCGCCACCTACACTGCGCTGGTCTATCGGCGTCGGGCCGCGGCGGTGGTCGTGGTCGCCGCGGCGGTCGCCCTCACGCGCGCGCTTGGCCGGCCGTACTGGGCCGCTGACCTCGCCGGTGGAGGGATCGTCGGGCTGCTCCTCGCCGTGGCCGCGTACGCTGCCACGCTGAAGCTCCTCCCGGGCGGGCATGTGGCGGCGCTGAGGATGCGCCGGCGCGGAGGGCACCCTGGCACAGAGCCCGGTTCCCCTTGACACCCGAGCTAAGGTAGCGTAAAGAAACCCACTTTTCCGAGGGCCCGTCCGCTGCGCACGCGGCGGAAAAGGGCCCGCTTTCCGTAGATTTAGGAGGCTTCACGATGGCGGTGGTTCTTCGGCTTTCGCGCGCGGGCACGCACAAGGCGCCCTTCTATCACGTGGTGGCGACCGACTCGCGCAAGCCGCGCGACGGCCGGTACATCGAGGACGTCGGCGTCTACGATCCGACCACGACGCCCGAGAAGATCGAGCTCAAGGCCGAGCGGATCGAGCACTGGCTCAAGGCGGGCGCAAAGCCGAGCCAGACGGTGGCGATGATCCTGAAGCGCGTGCAGGGGCAGAAGCCCGCGGAGAAGAAGGCGTAAGGGAGCGATGCGCGACCTCGTCCTCTGGCTCGCCCGAGAGCTCGTCGAGAAGAAGGACGCCGTCCGCGTCGAGGCGATCGAGCGAGATCGCTCGACCGTCTTCGAGCTGACGGTCGATCCCGACGACCTCGGGCGCGTCATCGGGCGAGGCGGCCGGACCGCGAAGGCGTTCCGGACCGTGCTCGACGCGGCGGCGCGGCGCGACGGCCGGCGTGCGGTGCTCGACATCCTCGACTAGGCGGGCCCGTGGCCCTCGTCCGCATCGGGAAGGTGGTCCGCGCGGTCGGGCTGAACGGGTTCCTCGGGGTGGCGGGGACGGACGGCGCGCTCGGCGAGCTCGAGCGGATCGCGCTCCGGCGCGGCGAGGCGAAGCGACGAGACGAGGCGGATCGAGGAGGCGCGGCCGCAGGGGCGCGTCTGGGCGGTGAAGGTGGAGGGCGTCGCCGACCGCACCGCGGCCGAGGCGCTGGTCGGAGCGGAGGTGCTGGCGCCGCGCGACGAGCTGGGCGAGGCCGGCGAGGGCCGGCACTGTGGGCCGACCTCGAGGGGCTCGAGGTGGTGACGGTGGCGGGCGAGGTGGTGGGGCGGGTGACGGGGCTGTACGAGACGGGCGGTGTGGACGTGCTCGTGGTGACGGGCGAGCGGGGCGAGAAGCTGGTGCCGCTCGCGCCCTACGTCACGGTGGACCGGGAGGCGCGCCGGATCGTGGTGGACCCGCCGGAAGGGCTTCTCGACTGAACGAGAGGAAGCCCTTCGACAGGCTCAGGGTGCGCGGCCGAGGACGACTTCAAGGAAGGAGCGGACGCGACGACGAGGATGAGAGCGAACGTGGCGAAGCTGGAGGTCGAGATCCTGACGCTGTTCCCGCGGATGTGCGAGGGCTACCTCGCCGAGAGCATCCTCGGGAAGGCGCGGGAGAGCGGTCTCGTCGCGATGCGGGTGACCGACGTTCGCGACCACGCCCCGGGCAAGCACCGCGTCACCGACGACGCTCCGTACGGCGGCGGCGCCGGGATGGTGATGAAGCCCGAGCCGCTCGTCGACGCCATCGAGGCGGCGCGGGCGCGGCTCCCGGGCGCGACGGTGGTGCTGACGAGCCCGCGCGGCGTCCGGTTCGACCAGGCGCTGGCGCGCCGCTTCGCCGGGCAGGGCAAGCTGATCCTCGTGTGCGGCCGTTACGAAGGAGTGGACGAGCGCGTGATGTCGGCGGTGGACATGGAGGTCTCGATCGGAGACTTCGTCCTGACGGGCGGCGAGCTCGCGGCGCTCTGCGTCGTCGACGCGTCGGCGCGGCTCGTCCCGGGCGTGCTCGGGAACGAGGCCTCCGCCGGCGCGGAGAGCTTCGCGGGCGAGGACGGGCTCCTCGAGCACCCGCACTACACGAGGCCCCCGGAGTTCCGGGGGATGAAGGTTCCGGAGGTCCTCCTCTCGGGAGACCACCGGCGGATCGAGCGGTGGCGGCGGCGCGAGTCGCTGCGGGCCACGCGCGAGCGGCGGCCGGACCTCTTCGAGAGGCTCCGGCTGTCCGCAGACGACCTCCGGCTCATCGACGCCGGAGACGACGAGCTGTAAAGGAGAAGGCGTCATGCTGCGCAAGGCGATTGCCGACATCGAGGCGAAGTACGCTCGCAAGGACCTCCCGCAGATGCGGGCGGGCGACACGGTCCGCGTCCACACGAAGATCAAGGAAGGCGACAAGGAGCGCATCCAGGTCTTCGAGGGCGTGGTGATCGCCTACCGCAAGGGCGCCCCGGGCAACGCGATGTTCACCGTCCGCAAGGTGAGCTACGGCGTCGGCGTCGAGCGCATGTTCCCGGTCCACAGCCCGCGCATCGACAAGATCGAGGTGGTGGGCCACGGCGAGGTCCGCCGCTCGCGCCTCTACTACCTGCGCGACCTGCAGGGCAAGGCCGCCCGCCTCCACCAGGAGGAGGGCGGCGGCGAAGCTGCTGCCGCTCCGGCGACGCCCGCGCCCGCCCAGCCGTAAGCCACCCACATCGGAGGCGTGCGCCGCGGCCGCCCATCGCGCCGAGGCGCATGCCGGGCTTTCCGCTCGGGTGGCCGGACGGGGTAACATCGTCTCCGGCGTGATCCTCCTCGAGTTCGCAGCGCAGGGCATCCGTGGCGTGGCGCCGGCAGGCGGCCGCGCCACGCTCCGTCCCGGCTACAACGTCGTGGCCGCGGACGGCGCCGCGCTGCGGCGCTTGCTCGAGGCGCTCTTCTACCTCGACCCCGCGGACGGCGACGCGCTGCCGCGCGCCGCGGGCGGCCCCGCCAACGCGCCGCTCCGCGGCCGGGCTCACCGCTCGTCGGCAACGACCGGATCACCTACCGCCTCGTGCGCGACTTCGCGGCGGGGGCGCAGCTCCACCGCTTCGATCCAGAGAAGCGCTCGTTCGCGCTCGTGTCGCAGGACCTCGCCGAGATCGCGAAGGTGATGCAGACGACGGTGGGCGTCCCGCCGCCGGGGCGGCTCGGCGCGCTGCTCGCGCTCTCGGCGGCGGACCTCCCCTCGAAGCAGGGCGCCGCGGGCGGGGTGGTCGCCTGCCACGCCCGCAGCGTGCGTCGCTCACCCCCGAGCAGGCGAAGAAGCGGATCGAGGCGCTCCGGGCCGAGCTCGAGAAGGCGAAGGTCGCCGAGAAGCTCCAGTACCAGCTCGACGGGCTCCAGTCGAAGCTCTTCAAGCTCGAGGAGGCGCTGAAGGGCGGGGCGAAGATCCGCGAGGGGCTCGAGAAGGCCGAGGCCGCCCGCGCCGAGGTCGAGGTGGCGGCGGAGCTCGCGGCGAAGCTCGGTGACGCCGAGGCGAAGCTCGCGGCGTACGAGAAGGCGACGGCGCGGCACGAGGATGCGCAGGCGAAGGTCGCGGCGGAGCGAGAGGCGCTCGCCGAGGCCGAGGGCGCCGGCGCGCCGACGCCCTTCTGGACCGAACCGCTGTTCTGGGCGGGCGCAGGCGGCGGCGTCGTGGTCGCCGCCGCGGCCCTCCTCGGCGCCTCCAGCTTCCCGGACCTGCGCTACCTGGCCCTGCTCGACATCGGCGCGTTCGGCTGGGCGGCTGGCTCGCGCTCCGCTGGGTCGGGGCGCTCGAGGAATGGGAGCGGCTCGGGCGGCGCAGGCGGATCGTGGACGACTGGGAGAAGAAGATCGAGGCGCAGTACAACAAGGACGGGGTGGCGATCCGCGAGGCGGCGAAGGCGCTCGGCGTCTCGAAGCCTTCGGAGCTGAAGGAGGCGCTCGGACGCGCCGCCGACGCCGACGCCGTCGTCGCCGAGTGGCGGAAGCGGCTCGCCGACTGGGAGGCGTCGCCGGAAGCGAAGGACGGCCTCGCCGAGAAGGCCAGGGTCGAGGAGGCGCTCCGGGTGGTCGAGGAGCGCCTCTCGGAGGAGGTGGGCGGGTTCGTGCGCGACGTCCGCTCGATCGAGTCGGAGCTCCAGCGGCTCGAGGCGGACGCCGCGGCGCCGCCCGCCGCCGTGCCGGCCGCCGCGGTGGTCGCGTCCCCGCCGCGCGCGGTGGGCGAGCCGCTCCGAACGCTCCTGGAGCGCGCGGCCGCGGAGCTCGGCGGGAGCCCGACCGCCGCCGGCCGCGATGGTCGCGCAGAAGGCGTCGCAGACGCTCTCCGGCCTCTCGTTCCAGCGGCTCCAGGCGATCCAGGTCGACGATCGCGGCAACGTCCAGGTCCAGACCGGGGGCAAGCCGGTGCCGGCCATGACGCTCCCGCCGGCGGACCGCGACCTCGTGTGGCTCGCGCTCAAGCTCTCGTTCGTCGAGCAGGCGCTCGCGGCCGGGAAGCTCGTCGCGGTCGCGGAGGACGCATTCGGCGGGCTCTCCGAGGGCGCGCGCAGGTTCGCGGCACGGCTCCTGAAGCAGATCGCGAAGCCAGGCCAGATCGTCCACGCGACGACCGATCCGTCGTTCCGGGAGGCGGCGGACCACGCCGCGTGAGCCGTGGGGGGGGACGAGGGGGACGGCACCGACCGGCGCGCGCGCGGGAGAGAGGCCGAGGATCTCGCGGCCGGCTGGCTCGTGGAGCGGGGTTACCGGATCCTGGCCCGGAACCACGCGCTCCGGACCGGCGAGGTGGACCTCGTGTGCGAGGAGGACGGGGTGCTCTGCTTCGTCGAGGTGCGCAGCCGCACCGGCGAGGCCCACGGCGGGCCCGAGGAGACGGTGGACCGGCGCAAGGCGCGCCGGGTCGTCCTTGCCGCGACGGACTGGGCAGCGCGGAACGGCGGCGCGGATCGCGACATCCGCTTCGACGTGGTGGCCGTCACCTTCGGCGCCGGTGCACCGCGGCTCGTGCACTTCCCGGCGGCGTTCGACGCCGACGGCGCGCCCGGGGTGTTTTGAGGATGGACCGGTCGCGGGTCGAACCTGGTCTTGGACCTGAACGTGGTCGTGGACCTCGACCTCGACTTCGACTTCGACCTCGTCCTCGACCTGGTCGAGGTCTAGGTCGAAGTCGAGGTCCACGTCCACGTCCACGACGAGGTGAGCGATGACGGACGGGAGCGAGAAGCCGGGGACGCTCTACGTCGTCGCGACGCCCATCGGGAACCTCTCCGACCTGTCGCCCGCGCGCCGCCGAGGTGCTGCGCACGGTGCGCGTGGTCGCGGCCGAGGACACGCGCCGGACCCTGAAGCTCTTCGCGCACCTCGGCGTCACGCCTCCTCCGCTCCTGTCGCTGCCGGCCTTCGACGAGCGCGCGCGGCTCGGGCCTGTCCTCGAGCGGCTGCGCGCGGGCGAGGAGGTCGCGCTCTGCACCGACGCGGGCACGCCCGGCGTCTCCGACCCGGGCGCCGCGCTCGTCGCGGCCGCGTGGGAGGCAGGGGCGCGGGTCGTCCCCATCCCGGGCCCGAGCGCGGCGATCGCCGCCCTCGCCGCCTCCGGGCTCCCCGCGGATCGGTTCCTCTTCGCCGGGTTCCTGCCTCGCAAGGGCGGCGCCCGCGCCGCGGCGCTCCGGGCGGTCGCGGCCGAGCCAGGCACGATCGTGCTCTACGAGGCCGGGAACCGGACGCGCGCGACGCTCGGGGACCTGCGCGACGCGCTCGGCGACCGCAACGCGCTGGTCGCGCGCGAGCTGACGAAGCTCCACGAGGAGCTGGTGCGCGGGCCGCTCTCCGCGCTCGCCGCGCACTTCTCGGGCGAGGTCCTCGGAGAGGTGACCCTCGTCGTGTCCGGTGCGGGCGCGTCGTCCCCGGCGGAGCAGGAGGTGGAGCCGCTCGAGGCGGAGCTCATGCGCAGGCTCGCCGCGGGGGAGCCGCCGTCCGCGCTGGCACGCGAGGTCGCCCGGGCGCGCGGGCTCCGGCGCGCGGACGTGTACGCGGAGCTCGAGCGGCTGAAGACGAAGGTGCCGCGCCCCGCGCGCTAGAAGCGCATGACGGCCGCGGCGCCCAGCTCGAACAGGGTCACCTCGGAGATCCGGAACCGGCGGCCAGGCGCGTCATAGCGATAGTCGAAGTTTGGGTTCATCTCGGCCGGGTCGGTCGTGAGGCCGTTCGAGCCGACGAACGGCCAGCTGCCGTTTCGCCCGAGCGACTCGCCGGTCAGGTAATGCGCGGAGCGGGTCGCGAGCGACGCGGTCGCCTGGAGGGAGACGTACTTCGACGCGTGCAGGTACAGGCCGGCCAGGCCGCCCATGGTGAGATAACCCTGGGTCATGTGGAGCTTTCCGGTCGCGTCCGTGAGCTCGTTGTAGAAGCGCTGCGCCGACGTGTAGTCCGCGAACAGCCGGAAATCGATGGAGACGCGCTGTCCCTCGAAGCGATCCTCGTAGGGCACGACCTCGGTCCCGACGGTGAGCCCCGCGAGCCACGGGAGCTTCGCGTCCGCCTCCGAGCCCCAGCCGGAGCAGTTCGTCACCGCCTGCGAGTTCACCTGCGGATTGGCTCCGCCGGGCCCGACCGCGGACGCCATCTCGTTCACGAAGTCGCAGTTCGAGTAGGTGTTCGAGGTCTTGAACATCGCCGTCGCATGCGCCTTCACGTACGGATCGATGTAGCCCATCCGCCGCGAGAGGACGGTGTAGAGGTCCCACTTCCAGATCTTCTCGCCGATGGGGCCGGCTTGTCGGCGACGGAGCTCGGCGACGACCAGTCCGGTCGGCGGTCCTTCGCGGGCTCGTAGCGCGCGGCGGTCGGGAAGGTCACGTCCATGCCCACGACCCAGAACGGCTTCGTGTCGTCCTTCTTCTGGTTGAAGATGGCCCAGGCGAGCCCGACCTTGAGGTCGCCGGCGCGGCCGCCGTGGTAGACGGTCTGGGTCGGAGCGACGGGGAAGAGCGGGCACTGGACGCCTCCCCGCGTCAGGTCCTGGTCGGTGCAGAGCTGACCGTCGGGGTTGATGTCGTTGTTCTCGATGGACGAGAAGGGGAACACGCCCCCGGACGGCGTGCCGGAGACGGTGCCGAACCGCCAGGTGCGGTCGTCCGCGAGGACGTAGGGCATCTCCGCGCTCAGCTCGAGGTCCTTGTAGAGGCCGATGGCGATGCGCGGGACGATGGCGTTCCGGGTCCGGACGTACCGGAGCTCGTCCCCGTCGACGATGGCGCCGCCCGGCGGGCTCGCGGCCACCTTCTCGCGGGTGATCGTGGCGCGCTCCTGGGAGCGCTCCCAGCGCACGGTGAGGTCGAGCTCGAACGGCTTGTTGGGGTCGCCGCTGGACGCGACGTGGGAGATGTCGGCGGCCGCTGACGGGCCCGCGACTGCGGCGAGCACCAACGCAATGAAGGCGCCCTGGAGCCGCCGCATGAACTCCTCCTCGAGCTGCAAGCGCGCGAAACACGCGGAGAAAGAACGTCGGTCGACGCTAGCAGCGGCCCCCCGGCCGGTCAAGCTACGGGCCGGCGAGCGGCGTCGCGCGAAAGCCGCGCTCGGGCGCTGCGGCGGCGCGCGGCGACTGCGAACGGCGCTACTCCTCGGTGTCCGCGGTGCCGCGCAGCCCGAGCTCCTTCATCTTCACCTGCAGCGACTTGCGGCTGATCTGCAGCCGCTTCGCGGCGCGGGTGACGTTCCCGCCGGTCTCCTCGAGCGCGCGCCCGATGAGCTCCTTCTCGAGCTCGGCCTGCGCTTGGCGGACGATCTCCTTCATCGAGGCGCCGCTCGGCGCCGCGATCGCGCCGAGGGGGCCCACCGCCGCGATCGGGACGGGAGGCTGCGGCCCGCGCTCGCGCAGCGAGTCGGGGAGCGCCGAGGCGAGGATGAGCGGCCCGTCGGCGAACAGCACCGATCGCTCCATCAGGTTCTCCAGCTCGCGGATGTTCCCGGGCCAGGCGTAGCTCGATGAGCAGCTGCAGCGCGTCGTCCTCGATGCCCTCCACCCGCTTCCCGAGCCGCTCGTCGTACTTCTGGATGAAGTGCCGGACGAGGAGCGGGATGTCCTCGCGCCGCTCGCGGAGCGGCGGCAGCTCGATGGGGACGACGGCCAGCCGGTAGTAGAGGTCCTCGCGGAACTTCCCGTCGGCGATGAGCTGCTTCAGGTCGCGGTTCGTCGCCGCGATGAGGCGGACGTCGACGTGGATCGTCTTGATGCCGCCGACCCGCTCGAACTCCGACTCCTGGAGCGCGCGCAGGAGCTTCACCTGCATCTCGACCGGCATCTCGCCGATCTCGTCGAGGAAGAGCGTCCCGCCGTCGGCGAGCTCGAAGCGCCCCGGCTTCGACCCGACCGCGCCGGTGAAGGCGCCCTTCTCGTACCCGAACAGCTCGCTCTCGACGAGGTCCTTCGGGATCGCGGCGCAGTTCACCTTGATGAGCGGCTTGTCGCGACGCGACGACCCGCGGTGGAGCGCCTTGGCGATGAGCTCCTTGCCCGTCCCGCTCTCGCCGGTGATGAGCACCGTCGAGGGCGAGTCGGCCACCTTCGCGACGATGTCGTAGATCGCCTTCATCCCGGGCGACTCGCCCACGAGGGGCGGGCGATCGCCGTCGGTGAAGTTGGCGTGCACGTTCTGTCGCTCGAGGTCGTGCGCGCGCGCGGCCTTCGCGATGACGTTCTTCAGCTCGTCCTGCTCGAACGGCTTCGTGATGTAGTCGAACGCGCCCGCCTTGAGCGCGGCGACCGCGCTGTCGACCGAGCCGTGGGCGGTGATGACGATGACCGGGACGTCCGGGAAGTCCAGGGCGACGCGCCGGAGCAGCTCCATCCCGCCCATGCGCGGCATGACCAGGTCGGTCACGACCACGTGCACGGGGGTCTTCTGCAGTACGGCGAGCGCCTGCTCGCCGTCCGCGGCGGTGGTGACCTCGTACCCCTCGCGCTTCAGCATCGCGGCGAGCACGCGCCGGATGTTCACCTCGTCGTCGACGATGAGGACGTGGGCCACGGCCGGTTGTTAACACGAGCGAGGCGCGACGTGCATCCGTTCAGTCCGGACGCGGGCCGAACGGCCTCCGGCGCGCCCCGAAGCGCGTCCTCACGCCTGCTGCTTCTTCCGCTTGCGGCGCCGGCGCAGCCGGGCCTCGGCGCGGGCCCGGCGCCGCTCGCGCGCGCGGGCCTTCTCCTCGTCGGTGAGCGGCGGCCTCGCGGCCTCGGGCGGGCGCTCCTCGCGCAACCCGGGAAGCGAGACCAGGAACTCGGCGCCCTCGCCGGCGGGAGACCGGACCACGATCGAGCCCTGATGCGCCTTCACGATGCGGAGGCAGATGGCGAGGCCGAGGCCCGTCCCTTTCTCCTTCGTCGTGTAGAAGGGCACGAAGATGCTGTCCCGCGCCGCCTCGGGGATGCCCGGGCCGGTGTCGCGGAACCGGACCTCGACCACGTCCGCCTTCCGCGACCCCTCGCGCCAGAACGCCAGCTCGTCGCGCGCGAGCCGGGTCGAGACGTGGAGTCGGCCTCCGCCGGGCATCGCCTGGAACGCGTTCAGGGCGAGGTTGAGGAAGACCTGCTTGAGCTGCTCGGCGTCCGCCTGCACGCGCGGGAGCCAGGGCGCGAGCTCGAGCTCGACCGCGACGTTCTCGGGCGCCTCCGCCTGGAGGAGCTTGAACGTCTTCTCGAGCACGTCGTTCACGACCGTGGGCGCCATCGACGGCTTGAGCGGGCGCGAGTAGTCGAGGAACTGGGTCACCACCCCGTTCAGGCGGTTCACCTCCTCGATCATGATCTCGAGGAACTCGCGATCGCCTTCCGGGAGCTTCTGCGGGTCCAGGTACTGGACCGCCGCCTTGATCGCCGCGAGCGGGTTCCGGATCTCGTGAGCGAGGCCGGCGGACATCTCACCGAGCGCCGCGAGCCGATCCCGCTCCTTCATCTGCTGGTAGAGCTTCGAGTTCTCGATCACGAGCGCGCAGCGGTCCGCCACCTCGAGGAGAATCGCGATCTCGTCGGAGGCGAAGGCCTCCTGCACCCGCTCGTCCCAGCAGGCCAGGAATCCGACCACCCGATCCCCGGCGAGCAGCGGCATGTTGATCCCCGCCTTCATCGACGTCAGGGCGGAGCGCGCATCGGAGAGGCGCTTCAGCTCCTCCGCGGTCGCCGCGGGCGCTCCGCGGCCGCTCCGGCTCTCGTGCTCGGTCGGGCCGGGCGGCAGCAGCGCTCGCAGCTCCGCCAGGCGGCGGTCGATGTTCTCGAGCAGGATCGCCTTCTGTCCCGAGGAGGACGCGGCGAGGAGCGCCCGTGCGGTGGCGGGCTCGAGGAAGGGCGCCGGCGGCGGACCGCGGAAATCGAGGAGCCGGTAGCCGGGCCGGTCGTCGGCGAGGAGCCACAGCGAGCAGTGCGTGACGCGGCGCGTGTCCACGAGCCCATCGAGCACGACCGCGGCGAGCCCGGCCGGATCGATCACGTTGCCGATGCGGTCCCGCAGCGCCTCCAGGCTCCGCACCAGCTCGTAGCGCTCGTGGAAGAGGGTGGCGACCACCCACTCCTCGACCTTCTCGCGCAGCGGCTCGAACAGGGACAGGATCACGAACGAGGCGACGACGGTGTTGAAGTAGAACAGCTCCGGCCGGTCGCCCACCCACGAGACGAGCCCGCCGTAGATCATGACCAGCACGAGGCCGAGCGACGTGACGACGACGATCTTTCCGAGGAACTCGTGCAGGTCGAGCAGCCGGTGGCGCTGCAGCGTCTGCGAGAGGAAGAACATGAAGATGGTGAGCGAGATCGAGCCGAGCCCCTCGAGCACGTAGGGCAGGCCGAACCGCGGCAGCATGTCGAGCGTCGAGAGCAGGATCGCGAAGAGCGCGCCGATGAAGAGGTAGAGGAGGCGCGCCCGCTCGATCCGCGTCTGGCGAGCCTACCATCTTGCCCCAGAGCACGGAGAGCACCGCCGCGAGGCCGCCCACGACGTACGCCGCGACGACGAGCTTCGCCGCCTTCACGTGCACGAGCGGCGTGACGGCGACCACCAGGCCGGTGAGCGACCCGGCGAGCATGGTGTTGCGCGCCCGACGGGCGGGGCGCCGCGCGACCCCCAGGAACTCCAGGAAGAAGGCGAGCCCCGCGGCGGGGATGAGCGCCCCGGCCGCGACGGCGAGCCGGTCCCACCAGACCGTCCCGAACGCCTCCGGCCAGCGCAGGAAGCAGACGGCGATCGAGAAGAGGAACAGGTCGGCGGAGAACAGCGCGAACAGGGTGAAGACGCGCGAGCGGTTGTCCCGGAGCAGCGCCGCGATCGCGAGCGCGAGCGTCACGATCGCGGCGAGCAGGGCGGCCTGGGTCCGGATGTCCACCGCGCCGGATCCTAGACGGTTTCCGGCTCCGGCGCTCGCCGCAGGCCGCGCCGGTGCCCGCAGCCCCGGGAGGCCCGGCGTCACGGGTCGGGCCGCCCGGCGGGGGCGGGAAGGGCGGGAATGCGAAGCGCCCCAGCGGCCCCTTGACCCGCAGGCCACCCCCGCCGCACTGTTCCAGAGCCGATGCCGTACGCCTTCCTGGCCGTCCTCCTTGCCGCTGCCCCCCTGACCGCTGCGGATCTCTCGCCGCTCCTCGCGGAGGGGGCGGCCGCGGACGGCAAGGCCGCCTTCGACGCAGGCCGCTACGCCGACGCGGCGCACAAGCTCGGGCGGAGCCCGCACCCGGGCGCGGCGTTCGTTCGCGCGCTCGCGCTGCTGCGCGCGGGGCGCCATGCCGAGGCGCTCGCCGCGTCCGAGGGACTCGCCGAGAAGCTGCCGGAGATCGCCGACCGGGTCTCCATCGTCCGGGCCGAGGCGCTCGAGGCCGCGGGGCGGCGCGACGACGCCATCGCCGCATGGGCCGCGGTGCCGGACGGGTCCCTGCGCGCCCCCGAGGCGCGCCTCGCAAGAGCGAGGCTCGCGGCCGCCCTGGACGACCGCGCAGGGGCGCTGGCCGCGCTCGCGCCTCTCGTGGTCCTCCGCCCGCCCGTCGATCTCGCCAAGCCCGACTTCGGCGCCCCCGCGCTCCTGCTCTCGGGTCGGATCGCCGCGGCGGCCGGCGACGCAGCCACCGCTCGCCGTGCGTTCCTCGACTGCTGGGCGGGCCATCCGCTCGCGGGCGAGGCGGCCGAGTGCCGCGCCGCGCTCGGCGGCCTGCCCGCGCCGCACGGCGCCGCCCCGGCGCCGGACGACGTGCTGCGGCGCGCCGAGGCGCTCCTCGACTCGAACCGGAACGAATCCGCCCTCGCGCAGCTCGCGCCGCTGCTCGCGGAGGCGCGGCCCGCCGGGCCGGGCGAGTCGTTCGCGTGCGGGGTCCGCGCGGCGGCGGGACGCGCCTTCCGCAAGGAGCGCAACTACCAGCGCGCCATCGAGCTGCTCCGGCCCGTCGCGGACTCCTGCGGCGACGCCGAGGTGAGGGTCCGCGCGCTGTACGTGCTCGCGAGCGCCGCCTCCATCGCAGGCGATCGCGACGAGGGCGTGCGGCTGTACCAGCGGCTCGCGCGTGAGTTCCCGGCTCACCCGTTCGCGGACGATGCGCTGTTCTTCGCGGCCGACCTGCTCGAGCGGCTGGGACGGACGCAGGAGGCGCGCGACGCGCTCGCGACCCTCGTGCGCGAGCACCCGGGCGGGGACTACCGCGACGAGGCCCGCTTCCGGCTGGCCTGGCTCGCCCGTCGCGCGGGCGAGGCGGACGCGGCCATGTCGCAGCTCCTCGCGATCGAGGAGGAGGTCCGGGACGACTCGTACGAGCACGCGCGCGCGGCCTACTGGCGGGCGCGCATCCTCGCCGGGCGGGGCGATGCGGGAGCCTCGGCGGCGCGGGCGATCTGGGCGGACCTCGTCGCGCGGTACCCGGCGGACTACTACGGCCTCCTCGCGCGGGCGCGGCTCCGCGGCGAGGCGAGCCGCGAGCCGGAGCTGCCGGCGCCCGCACTCGCGCCGAGGCTCGCGGCGCTCGCGGAGATCACCTGGGACCCGGGGCCGTTGCGCGAGAACCCGCGCTTCCGGGCGGGCGTCCTCCTGCTGCGGCTCGGTCTCGCCCGAGACGCCGCGGACGAGCTCGGCGCGATCGACCCCGCCCGCCTCCGCGAGGCCGCCGCAGCGGCGCCCGACGCGGTGCTCCTCGTCGCCGACCTCCTCGATCGTGCCGGCGATCATCGGGCCGCGCATGGCCTCCTCCGCACGCGCGCGCGCGCGGCGTTCCGTCGCCCGCCGGACGGCGAGAACTTCCGCGCCTGGCGCATCGCGTATCCGCCTGCCTACCGCGACGCCGTGAAGCGCTGGGCGCCGCCCGCCGGCGTCCCCGTCGATCTCGTGCAGGCGCTCATGCGCGAAGAGAGCGCGCTCGATCCGCGCGCGCTGTCGCCGGCCGGCGCCGTCGGCCTCACGCAGCTCATGGTCCCGACCGCGCAGGAGGTGGCGCGCCGCCTGAAGCTCGGGAAGGTATCGCGCGCGTCGCTGACCGATGCTTCCCTGAACATCCGCCTCGGCGCCCGCTACCTCGGCCAGCTCGTGCGGCAGTTCGACGGTTCGGTCGCGCTCGCCCTCGCCGCGTACAACGCGGGGGGCGGCGCGGTGAACCGGTGGCTCGAGCAGCGCCGCGGCCTCGAGCTCGACGAGTTCGTCGAGGAGATCCCCGTCGAGGAGACGCGCGGGTACGTGAAGCGCGTCCTGCGCTCGTACGCGGCGTACCGGCTCCTCTACGGGGTGGCGGCGGAATCGGCCGCCCCGATCCTGCCCAGGCTCTCGGGGAAGGGGTAGGCGGCCCCTCGCCGGGGCGGGGGGGCGGGAGGGCAGCCGGGAGCGGTCCTCGTGCGGGGAGGGGGCCGGCAATGTTAGAGTTCTCAGGACGTGATGCTCGACACCGGGGTCCTCGTACTCAATCGGGTTTACCAGCCGGTCCACATCACGTCGGTGAGGCGGGCGTTCGCGCTCCTGTACCAGGGCGCCGCCCGCGCCATCGACGAGGAGTTCAAGCTCTTCGACTTCGAGAGCTGGGCCGCCCTCGCGGCCGCGCAGTACGATGCCGTGGGGACGGTCGATCGGCGCATCCGCGTGCCGCGCGTCATCGTCCTGCTCGCCTACGAGCACCTGCCGAAGGCTCGCGTCCGGTTCTCCCGGTTCAACATCTACGCCCGGGACGACTCTACCTGCCAGTACTGCGGGCACAAGTTCCGGCGCGCCGACCTGAACCTCGACCACGTCATCCCGCGGTCCCGGGGCGGGTCGACGTCTTGGGAGAACGTCGTCTGCTCGTGCGTCCCCTGCAACCTGAGGAAGGGCGGGCGGACGCCCGAGGAGGCGGGCCTGCGGCTGCTGAAGCACCCCGGGCGCCCGCGCTGGACGCCCATGTTCCGGAGCGCCACCCGTCGCGCGTTCTATCGCGAGTGGCGGCCGTTCCTGTCGCTCGCGGACGCGGCCTACTGGAACGCCGAGCTGCTCGACTGAGCGGCTGCCGTCCCGGGGACCGCCTCGTCCGCCGGGCGCGATATCACATCGGCCGAAAGGTAGGATGCGCGGCTGGTCCGGCTTTTGGATACGCCCGCACGATCGGTTTAGGATGCAGGGCTGTGGCCGACGCGCCGATCCTGAAGCTCGTACGCCCCCTTCCCGAGGAGCCGGTCCGGCGACCTCCCGCTCCAGCGCGGCGGCGATCCCGCCGCGTCATCTCGATCGGCGGCGGCAAGGGCGGCATCGGGAAGAGCCTCATCTCGGCGAACCTCGCGATCGAGCTCGCGCGGCGCGGGAAGCGAGTCGTCCTCGTGGACGCGGATCTCGGCGGCGCGAACCTCCACACGACCCTCGGCATCGACGTGCCGCGCAGGACGCTCTCGGACTTCATCGAGCGCAAGGTCGCGCGCATCGAGGACGTCGTCACCCCGACGGGCATCGAGAACCTCGGCCTCGTCTCGGGGGCGCTCGACCACCTCGACGCGGCGAACCCGCGCTACGCCCAGAAGATGCGGCTGCTGCGTCACGTCCAGCAGATGGACGTGGACTACGCGATCCTCGACCTCGGCGCGGGCACCCACGCCAACGTCCTCGATTTCTTCCTCGTGTCCGATCATGGCCTGCTCGTGCTCGTGCCCGAGCCGACCGCCGTGGAGAACGCCTACCGCTTCGTCAAGGCGGCGTTCTGGCGGCGCATGCGGAACGTCGCGCAGGTGTATGGCTACGACCCGCTGCTCCGGAGCGTCATGGAGAGCGGTACGTTCAGGAGCCCCGTGGAGCTCATGGCGACGTTCGCGGAGCGTGATCCCGAGGC
This sequence comes from uncultured delta proteobacterium, assembly GCA_963721145.1. Lineage (GTDB taxonomy): Bacteria > Myxococcota > Myxococcia > Myxococcales > Anaeromyxobacteraceae > Anaeromyxobacter. Next base: position 426,272 of record CAVRIC010000004.1, read on the forward strand.
CGGGCGCAACCTCGCGCGGCAGCTCGCCGCGTTCCGGCCGCGCCTGGTCGTGAACCAGGCGCGCACACCGCAGGACGCCGACATGGGGCAGGCGGTGGTCGCGGCCTGGCGAAAGTACTTCGGCCTCGAGATGGACTTCCTCGGAACCATCGCCTACGACGACGAGATGTGGCGCGCCGTTCGCACCCGGCGTCCGCTCCTCGTCGAGCGCCCCGACGTGCCGAGCGCACGCGCATTCGGCGGCATCGCCGATGCGCTGCTGGCGCTCGACACCGCGGCACGGCCAGGGGTCGCTGGATGAAGCGGCTCTCGGACCAGACCCTGTACGAGATCCTCGAGGTGCCGCAGGACGCCGACGCGCCGGCCATCGCGGCGGCGTACGAACGCGTCCGGTCGCTGTACGGCCCGGGGTCGCTCGCGACGTACACGCTGATGACTCCGGAGGAGGCCGCGTTGCTGACGAGCCGCATCGACGAGGCGAAGCAGACGCTCCTGGATGCCGAGGCCCGTGCCCGCTACGACGCCTCTCTCGCGCAGCCCGAGCACGGACGTCCGGGCGCGGGCGAGAACGGCGCCGTCGCTGCGCCGTTCGGGATCGCGAGCCCGCCGGTGATCCCCGCGGCACCTCTTCCCGCGGCCGAGGCGGACGCCGTGCCCGCACCCCCCGCGCCCCCGCCGCCCACCGTGCGTCCCGCCGACCTGCTCCAGGCGGCCGCGCTGGCACCTCCGCCGCCTCCGCCGATCCGACTCGAGCGCGAGATCGTGCCCCTCGCCTCGACGCCGGTGCCGGCCGCCGCCGTCCCGCCGCCGGCCCCGCCGGAGATTCCGATGCCGGAGGGGGCCCTCTGGAGCGGCGAGGCGCTGCGCCGCGTCCGCGAGGCGCGGGGCCTCACGGTCCAGCAGATCGCGGAGCGCACGAAGGTGACGCGGCACCACGTCGAGAACATCGAGGGGGAGCGGTTCTCGGCGCTGCCCGCGCCGGTCTACCTGCGCGGCATCCTGCTCTCGCTCGCGAGGGAGCTGAGGCTCGACGGGCAGAAGGTCGCCCGCGCGTACCTCGAGCGCGCTGCCGGCGCGGATGGACCGGGCGGCAGTGGGTCGAGGTGATGCCGTCGGACGGCGCGCCGGTTCGTTGACCCCCACCGTGGGGTCCACTAGCATCCCGTCATGCCGCTCATCGAAGCCCCCGAGGCCGCGATGCGCCTCGCGCGCGCGATCTGCTCGGACGTCTCGCTCTACAACGAGGAGAAGATCGTTCGCGGCATCGAGCAGGACAACTTCTTCGACGCGCTCAGGGACGAGCTCGAGGAGGGGCGCGAGCTGTACCGCTCGCGCGTCTCTCCCGATCTCTACGCGCGGACGAACTTCTACGACCGCGCCATCATCGACGTGATCCTCAAGTCGAAGGGGCACGTGAAGTCGCGGATCTGGTAGCCGCCGCTCTCGCCCAGGCGCGCCGGTGAGCGGGCCCGAAGTTCGTTCCTTCGTCGTTCCTCCCGACCTCGCAGGCGCCCGGCTGGACGTGGCGCTCGCCCAGCTCGCGCCGGATCTGACCCGCTCCCGCATCCGCAGGCTCGCCGACGCCGGGAACGTGCGGCTCGCCGGGCGCATCGCGAAGCCCTCCGCCCGGCTTCGCGGAGGGGAGCGGGTCGAGGTCGTGCTCGAGCCGGCTGCGCCCACCGCCGCGCTGGCGCAGGATCTGCCGCTCGCCGTTCTCTACGAGGACGACGACCTGATCGTGCTCGACAAGGCCGCCGGGATGGTGGTCCACCCCGCGCGCGGCACGCCGCATTCGACCGTCGTGAACGCGCTCCTCGGACGTTTGAGCGCGCCCGCAGCCGAGCTGCCGCGGCTCGGGCTGGTCCACCGGCTCGACAAGGACACCTCCGGCTGTCTGGTGGTGGCGCGGACCGAGCCGGCGCTGCTGGGGCTCCAGGCGCAGTGGAAGGCCGGGAAGGTCGAGAAGGTCTACCGCGCGCTCGCACACGGCGTGCTCGCGGCGGAGGGGAAGCTCGACACGCCGTACGGACGGCACCCGCGCGACCGGACCCGCTTCACGGGGCGACGGGAGGCGAGCCGTCGGGCCGTGACCGAGTGGCGCACGCTCGAACGCTTCGGCAAGGATGCGTCGCTCGTGGAGGTGCGGCTCCATACCGGCCGCACCCACCAGATCCGCGTCCACCTGGCCGAGGCGGGCCACCCGCTCCTCGCCGACGCGGTCTACGGCGGTGCCCGGCGCGAGGCGCGGACGCCCGCCGGAATCGCTGCGCGTGCCGCGGCCGCGATCGGACGCCAGGCGCTGCACGCGGCGCGGCTCGCCTTCGACCATCCGCGGACCGGCCGGCGGATGTCCCTCGAGGCACCGCTGCCGGCCGACTTCCTGCGCGCGCTGGCGGTGCTCCGAGGCGGATAGCCGTTCGCTATCCCGGCCGGGGGGGCCGGGGCAACGCGCCCCCAGGATCGGGGTCGACGGGGTCCGCCGGCTCCGGGGGCGCAGGCGGAGGGGAGGGTGGTGGGGCCTCGTTGCCCAGGAACTGGATCTCGAGCCGCAGCGCGATTCGCCAGAGCCGGTGCCGCCCGAGCTCCTCCGTCCAGGGCCAGGCATACTGCGGCTCGAGCTCGAGGAAGATCCACCGCCTGTAGACGTCGCGGCGCACACGCGCGTAGACGCGGTACTCATCGACGTTCGTGGGCGCCGAGGTCGCGCCGGCCATCGCGGCGCCGATCTGCGTGCCGACCCGCGCGCGGAAGGTGGCGAGCAGCGAGAGATCGGCCCCCCACTCGAACCCGCGGCTCACCTCGCTGATGGTGGTGCTGGCGGAAAGCCGTGTCAGGGCCGAGCGCCCGAGCGGCCGCTCGAGCTCGGCAGACCCGGTCGTACCGAACCGGGTGTCGGTCCGCCAGAACCCGGTGAGCGCCTGGCGCGCCAGGAATGCTCTTGCGAGCGGCTGCGCGAACCGGAAGCGGAGCCTGCCATACACGCCCGGCGGGATGCGCAGGATCACCCCGCTGCCGACGTCGGCGTGTGTCCGGACGGTGTCCCAGAGCGAGAGCCGGACCCCTGCGTCCGCCGTCCCCACGTTCTCCTCGGGCACCGGGATCTCGCCCTGCGCGTTTCGACTGAAGAGCGTCGATACCGCGTCGCGCGTCTGCCCGGAGATCTCGATCCGCAGGCGCCGCAGCTGCTTGTTGAGCCCGGGGAGGCGAAGATTCGCCGACAGCGTGGTGGTGTACGCGGGCATCGAGCTGCCCTCCGAGTATCGCAGCTCGTTCCTCCACCTGAGGAACGACCGCGAGCGCTCCGACTCGAGATCGCGTTCGTCCGAGAAGAACCGGTCGACCCGAAGGACCGGGGCAAAGAGGCGGTGCTCGATGAAGGCGTGACCGAGGTCGAGCCAGTTCTCCTCACGCTCGTCGTCTCGCTGTTCCGGCGGAGCCGGCGGCGGGGGAGGTGGCGGTGGCGGCGGCGGAGGGGCGACCTCGGCGGGGCCCGCTCCCGGCTCCGGCGCCATGGACGGGGCGTCCCGAGGAGGCGCCGCGTCATCGGGGGCCGCCGCGACCTCGGTCGCGGAGAGGGTGATGAGGAGGGCGAGCGGACCCAGCACGGACGAATGGACGTTAGCCCGCGCGGGCGCCGCCATCAATCGACGTATCCCTGCGCCTGCAGGTGAAACAGGTGCGCGTAGCGGCCGTCCCGCGCGACGAGCTCCCGGTGGGAGCCGATCTCCTCGAGCCGCCCCGCGTGGAGCACCGCGATCCGGTCCGCGATGCGGACGGTCGAGAAGCGGTGGGAGATGACGATCGCGGTCCGGTCCGCCGCGAGCGCCTGGAACCGCTCGAACAGGTCGTGCTCGGCGGCCGCGTCGATGGAGGCCGTGGGCTCGTCCAGGATGAGCAGCTCTGCGTCCTCGCGCATGAAGGCGCGCGACACCGCGAGCTTCTGCCACTGGCCGGCGGAGAGCTCGTGGCCCGTCTCGAACCAGCCGCCGAGCACGGTGTCGAATCCGCGCGGCAACGCCTCGATGAGGGCGTGCGCGCCGCCGCGCCGGGCGGCTTCCTCGATGCGCGGCCGGTCGCCGACGTGCGCGGGGCTGCCGAGCCCGACGTTCTCGGCGGCGGTGAACTGGTAACGGACGAAGTCCTGGAACACCGCGCCGATGCGCCCCCGCAGATCGGCCGGGTCCATGTCGCGCACGTCGACGCCGCCGAGGCGGATCGCGCCCTCGGTGGGGTCGTAGAGCCGGAGCAGCAGCTTCACGAGCGTCGACTTCCCGGCGCCGTTCTCGCCGACGAGCCCGAGCTTCTCGCCGGGTGCGAGCGTCAGCGTCACGTTCCTCAGCGCCCATTCGTCCTGGCCGGGGTAGCGGAACGAGACGTTGTCGATCTCGACCGCGCCGAGACGGCCGCGGGGCGGCGTCCGGGGTGGGAGCACGCGCGGTGCCTCTCCGTCGCTGCGGATGCCGAAGTAGTCGAACAGGTTCGACATGAACAGCGCGTCCTCGTACAGGGCGCCGACCGCCTGGAGGACGGCCTGGATCGCCCCCTGGCCCTGGCGGAAGACCGCGATGTAGAGCGTGAGGTCGCCCAGGCTGATCTCGGCGCGCGCGGCCCGCCCCGCCATGAGGGCGTACATCCCGTAGAACGCGAGGAGCGAGAGCGCGCCGAAGCCCATTCCGGCGCGCATGCGCCGGAAGGCCAGGCGCCGGTCCTCGTCGAAGAACTTCCTGAACAGGGCGCGGTAGCGCTCGAGCACGAGCGGCCCGAGCCCGAAGAGCTTCACTTCCTTCACGTGGCTGTCCCGGGTGAGGATCCACTCGAGATAGTTGAGGCGTCGCCCCTCCGGCGCGCGCCAGGTCCACAGCCGGAACGAGTCCGCCGAGAGGCGCGCCTCGGCGAGGAAGGCCGGCACCGACGCGCCCACGATGACGAGGACGCTCGCCGGGGAGAGGCGGAGGAGCAGGCCGGAGAGGGCGGCGAGCGTCACGAGGTTCTGCGCGATCGCGAACACCTGCATCACGAGCGAGAGCGGGCGTGCGGACGCTTCGCGTCGCGCGTTCTGCATCTTGTCGTAGACGTCGGCGTCCTCGAAGTGCCGGAGCTCGAGCTGGAGGGCCTTCTCGAGGATCCGCTCGTTCACGCGGTTCCCGAGGACGCCGCGGAGGAGCTCGCGCCGGAGCGCGAGGAGCCGGCCGGCCGAGAGCTGGACGCCCATGAGCAGGAGCTCCGCCCCGACCAGCCAGAGCACGCGGCTGCGATCCGCGGGGTGGCCGCTCCGCGCGGCGACGACGACGCCGTCGACGATGAGCTTCCCCGTCCAGGCGATCGCGGCCGGGAGGAGCGCGAGGACCGCGGTCAGGAGCGCCACCGCGGTGGTGCCGCGCGGGTCCGCCTCCCACACGAGCCGCAGCGTGCCCGGCACCTGCCGGAAGACCGCGCGTGCGCCGCGGAGCCGATCGCGGAGCGAGCCGCCGGCGGCGGGGGCGGGGGAGGGCGGGCGAGAGTGGGGGGGACGGCCGGTCACGGAGCCGGTGTAACGGAGCCGGGAGCCGAAGTCGACGACGACGCGGCGCTGTCCCGCGTGCGGCCGGCTTTTTTTCCTCGCCGTGGTGTCGTAGATCAGCGTCCGTGACGATCCCTGACCGACGCAGCGACGCGACGACGGCGATGGCACCCTCCGACTGGTCCATCGAGCGCGCCACGCAGTACTACAACGTCGCCGGCTGGGGGGCGGGCTTCTTCTCGATCAACGAGCGGGGACACGTCGTCGTCCACCCCATGGGCCAGCCGGGCCCCGTCATCGATCTCATGGACGTGGTCGAGGACATCCGTGAGCGGAAGATCGGGTTCCCGTGCGTGGTCCGCTTCCAGGACGTGCTCCGCGCGCGCGTGAAGCAGATCAACGAGGCGTTCGGGAAGGCGATCGCGGAGATGGGGTACGGCGCCCGCTACTTCGGCGTCTATCCGATCAAGGTGAATCAGCTCCGCGAGGTCGTCGAGGAGATCCTCGACGCGGGCGCGCCGTACCACTACGGGCTCGAGGCCGGCTCGAAGGGCGAGCTGCTGGTCGTGCTCGGGATGAACACCGACCCGGACGCGCTCACGATCTGCAACGGGTACAAGGACGAGGAGTTCCTCCGCCTCGCTCTCCTCGGCCGCAAGCTCGGTCGGAAGGTCATCGTCGTCATCGAGAAGCTCTCCGAGCTCCCCCACCTGCTCCGCCTCGCGGACGAGATGGGCGTGGAGCCGATGATCGGACTCCGCTCCAAGCTCACCACCCGCGGCACGGGAAAGTGGGAGGGCTCCTCGGGCGACTTCGCCAAGTTCGGGCTCACCGTCCCGGAGCTGATCCACGCGGTCAAGATCCTGAAGAACGCGGGGAAGGAGCACTGCGCGAAGCTCCTCCACTTCCACGTCGGCTCGCAGCTCACCGAGATCCGGGTGGTGAAGGACGCCGTGAACGAGGGCGCCCGCGTCTACGCGAAGCTCCGCAAGATGGGGCTCTCCATCGAGTACTTCGACGTGGGCGGCGGCATGGGCGTCGACTACGTGGGCGTCCCGTCGAACGGCCAGTCGTCGTCCGTCAACTACACGATGGACGAGTACGTGGGCGACGTCGTCTACAACGTCCAGCGCGTGTGCATGAACGAGGGCGTCCCCGAGCCGCACATCGTCTCCGAATCCGGCCGCGCGGTGACCGCCCACCACTCCTGCATCATCATGAACGTGTTCGGACACATCGAGATCGGCTCGGCAGAGGAGATCGCCGCCGCATCGATCCCGCAGCCGAACGAGCCCAAGGTCGTCCGTGAGATGCGGGACGTCGTCCAGGGGATGACGCCCCGCAACCGCGCCGAGGCCTATCACGACGCCGCCGCGAAGAAGGAGGAGGCGCTCCAGATGTTCAAGCTCGGCATCCTCGGGCTCGAGGAGCGCGCCGTCGTGGAGAGCCTGTTCTGGAAGCTGGTGCGCGGGATCGCCGATCTCAACCGCGGCAAGAAGCGGCTCCCGCGCGAGACGCGCGATCTGGGCGACAAGATCGCCGATCAGTACATGGCGAACTTCTCGCTCTTCCAGAGCGCGCCCGATCACTGGGCGTTCGATCAGCTCTTTCCGATCGTCCCGCTCCACCGCATGCAGGACGTGCCGAACAAGGACTGCACCATCGTCGACATCACCTGCGACTCCGATGGGAAGATCGATCGCTTCATCGAGAACGACGGCGTGGACGAGACGCTCTCCCTCCACGCGCTCGACGGCGAGCCGTACTACCTCGCCATGTTCATGACCGGCGCCTATCAGGACATCATGGGCGACATGCACAACCTGTTCGGCCGGGTGAACGAGATCCACGTCTTCGTCGACGACGAGGATCCCGAGGACTTCTACATCGAGGAGGTCATCCCGGGAGATACGATCGAGAAGGTGCTCTCGCGCGTGCAGTACGAGCCTGCCGAGCTGTTCAGGCGGGTGAAGGGCGCCCTCGACCAGAAGGTGAAGGACGGGGCGATCCGGCCGAAGGAGGGCGTCGGCCTCGCCGATTTCTACGAGTCGGTGATGAAGGGCTACACGTACCTGTCCGGGCCTTGATCGCCTGCGGTGGCCGGCGCGGCATCCCGGCGTTAGACCTCGCCACATGGCGGATCCCGGGAAGAAGCCGGGCGAGACCCACGAGCGCTACGTCGAGCGGATCATCCTCGAGGCGCAGGACGAGGGCGCCTTCGACCACCTGTCCTGCGCCGGGAAGCCCTTGCCGCTCACCGGGGTCCTCGAGGAAGCCTGGTGGATCAAGGAGAAGCTGCGCCGGGAGAAGCTCTCCGATCTGCCCGAGGCGCTCGCCATCCGCCACGAGGCCGAGCAGGTGCTCGCCGGCCTCGAGCGCGAGCGCGACGAGCGCCGCGTACGCGAGCGACTCGAGGAGCTGAACGTCCGGATCCGGAAGATCAACCGGACCACGGTGGCGGGCCCTCCCACGACGCTCGCGCCCGTCGACGTGGAAGAGGTGATGCGGCGGTGGCGGGCGGGCCGCACCTGCTAGAGCGCCCCACCTGGGCCGGGCGTCTCCGCCCCGTCCCGCGCCATGATGGGCGACGGAATCACCCAGGGTCAATGTCTGCCGGCGCCCCGTCCGTGCGCCGGAACGGGAAGGGAGCCGCACATGTCCGGGGTCTACAAGAAGATCGAGGTCGTCGGAACGTCGCCGGTGAGCTTCGCGGAGGCGACCAAGGTCGCGATCCAGGAGGCGGGGAAGTCCGTCCACCACATGAACTGGTTCGAGGTGGCGGAGATGCGCGGCGCCATCAAGGACGGGAAGGTCTCGGAGTTCCAGGTCACGGTCCGGATCGGCTTCAAGATCGAGCACTGACGGAAACCAGGGCCCCGACTCTGCGGCTTCGCCGCCGTCGCGCGACCCGGGCGGCGGCGGTAAGCTGCCGCCCCATGCTCCCGGATCGCGCGGACGTCCTCGTCGTCGGGGGCGGCATCATCGGGCTCACCATCGCCCGCGAGATGCTCCTCACCGGGCGGCGCGACGTGGTCATCCTCGAGAAGGAGCCGGAGCTGGGCCGGCACGCCTCCGGCCGCAACTCCGGCGTCCTCCACGCCGGCATCTACTACGCCCCGGACTCGGCGAAGGCGCGAACCTGCCTCGCCGGGAACCGGCTCATGCGGGCCTTCTGCAAGGAGAAGGGGCTTCCGGTGCTCGAGGCGGGCAAGGTCATCGTCGCCCGCAGCGAGGAGGAGTTGCCGACGCTCGAGGAGCTGTACCGGCGGGCATTGGCCAACGGCGCCCGCGTCCGGTTCGTGGACGAGCGGGAGCTCGCCGAGCTCGAGCCGATGGCGCGAACCACCGGGAAGGCGCTCCACTCGCTCGACACGGCCGCGGTGGACCCGAAGGCGGTCCTGGCCGCGCTCCGGGCCGAGCTGGAGGCGGGCGGGGCGCGCATCGTCACGAGCTGCCGGTTCGTGGTGCGGTCCGGACCGGACGCGGTCCGGACCACGCAGGGCGAGATCCGCTTCCGCCGGCTCGTGAACGCGGCGGGGGCCCATTGCGACGAGGTCGCCCGCGCCTTCGGCGTTGGCATGCACTACCGGCTCATCCCGTTCAAGGGGATCTACCGCAAGCTCCGCCCCGGCGCGTCGTTCCCGGTGAACGGCAACATCTACCCGGTGCCCGACATCCGGAACCCGTTCCTCGGCGTTCACTTCAGCCGGAGCGTCCACGGGGACGTGTACCTCGGCCCCACCGCGATCCCCGCGCTCGGACGCGAGAACTACGGGCCCCTGCGTGGCGTGGGTGGCGAGGCGTTCGCGATCGCGCTCGCCGACGCGGCGCTGTTCGTCTCGAACCCGAAGTTCCGGAACGTCGCGCTCACCGAGCCACGCAAGTACCTGCCCGCCTACTTCCACCGCGACGCGGCCCGGCTGGTGCGGAGCTACGACCCGGCGCTCTTCCCGGCCGCCGACAAGGTCGGGATCCGGCCGCAGCTCGTGGACTGGCGCACGAAGGAGCTGGTGATGGACTTCGTGGTCGAGGCGAAGGACGCGACGGTCCACGTCCTGAACCCCATCTCGCCGGCCTTCACGTCGTCCATGGACCTCGCGCGGACGATCGTCCGGGAGCACCTCGGATGATCATCCTCGGCGCGCTCATCGCGGTGTGGGGCGGTCTCGTCTTCGGGTTCGCGCGCCCCCTCCACGCGAGCTGGAAGGGCATGCTCGCCGACATGCGGCGGGCGGGCGTCGCGAACACCATCCCCGGGACGAAGTTCCTCGCGTCCGAGGATGGGCTTCGCACGATGCGGGGGGCGGGCGGCGCCGCGCTCGCGATCGGCCTCGGGCTGCTGGTCGCGGGACTCGTCCGCGCGGCCTTCGGGTAGCCCGGACGGGCGCGGCCCCCCGGCGCTACTTCGCGGAGTTCAGGCAGAGCGCCCGGTTGAGCGCGCTCACCGCGTTCCGGTAGTCGCCCCGGTCGATCACGAACTGCATGTTGATCTGCCGGTACGCCTGCGAGACGCAGATCACGTTGATCTTGTTCTCGGCGAGCACGTTGGTGGCGCGGGCGAGGACGCCCGGGATGGAGATGTTCGTCCCGATCACGCACACGACCGCCGCCGGCATCGTCGTGACCTGCTCGTAGCGGGCCTTGAGCTCGTCGATGAACGGCTGCCTCGCCGCCTTGTCCGGGATGACGTGGGTGATCGAGTTCGCGTTGGTCGACTTGAGGATGTACGAGACCCCGTGCTTCTTGAACACCTCGAGGATGGCGAGGTCGAACCCGATCGCGCCGACCATCCGCGGATCGTGGATGTCGACGATCGTGACCTTCTGCGTCCCGGCGATCATCTCGACCCTCGCCTGCTTCCCGACGTAGGTCTTCGTGACGAGCGTGCCGGGGTGGTCCGGCTCGAAGGTGTTCTTCAGGCGAATGGCGATGCCGGCCATCTCGATCGGCTTCGCCGCCTTGGGGTGGATCGCCTCCATCCCGACGTCGGCGAGCTGATCCGCCACGTCGTAGTTGGTCTGCCCGACCGGGACGGTGTTCGCGGCGCCGACGATCTCGGGGTCCGCCGAGGAGAGGTGGAACTCCTTGTGGATGATGGCCTCGTCGGCATCCAGCTCCACCGCCACCTTCGAGAAGGTCACCTCCGAGTACCCGCGGTCGAACTCCCGCATGATCCCCTCGGAGCCCTTGGTGTACCCGGTGACGACCACGATCTGCTTCACGGGGTCGACGTCCTGGAACGAGCGGTGGATCCGCTCGTCGATCGTCCAGGTCTCGTCGTCGTCGAACCCGGTGAGGTCCATCAGGCAGGCCTGCTGCCCCCTGGCCTTCAGGATCTCGACCGAGTTGAAGGCGCTGTGGGCCTCGCCGATGGCGGCGAGCATCTCGCGTGCGGCGAGGAGGACGCTGTCGCGAGAGAGGTACCCGCTCGCGAGCACGTGGCGCATCGAGTCGAGGTACGCCTTCAGCTCCCGCATGCGCTTCTCGAGGAACCCGTCGGCGCGGGCGAGGTCGAGGCCGAGCGGCTGAAGCTCCTTGTTGATCCCCTTCAGCTTCGCGACGAGCGCGTCCATCGCGGCGCCGTAGTTGTCGCCCTGCGCGAACCGCGCGTAGATGCCCGGCGCGCCGGTCTTCTTGTGCTCGAGGAGCTCGTTCGTCACGCCCGAGTAGGCGGAGACCACGTAGACGCGCCCGTACGCGGTCTTCGGGTCGCGGAGCATGATGTTCTTCAGCACCTCGCCGAACTGCGACATCGAGGTGCCGCCGATCTTCTCGACTGTGATCATGGCTGGGTCCCGGATGGAAGGTTCAAAGGGGCGACATCATAGACCAAGTGCCCTGAATCCTGGCAAAAAGCCGGCCGCACGCCCGTCGCGACGCCGTCGTTGCCCTGCTGCGCCGGGCCTGTTAGAGCGGTCGCGTGCCGACCGAGGGCGCTCCCGCCGACCGCCGCCGACCGGGAGCCCCGCACGATGCCGCCTCCGCGTTTCCGGCGCTCGTGCTCGCCGGGGCGTCGCGGCGGTACGGATCGCTGGAGGCGCTCGCCCCTACCACCCTCGCGGTGACGCGGGGGGAGCGCGTCGCCATCGTCGGGCCGAGCGGTGCCGGGAAGTCCACGCTGCTCCGCCTCCTCAACACCTCGCTCGCGCCGACCACGGGGGCCGTCGAGGTGCTCGGGCACCCCGTGGCGCGGCTGTCCGGGCGCGGCCTGCGCGCGCTCCGCGCGCGGATCGGCACCGTGTACCAGCAGCTCTGGCTCGTGCCGCAGGCGACCGTCATGCAGAACGTCGTCGCGGGCCGGCTCGGGCGCCGGTCGCTGCTCGGAGCGCTGCGCGCGCTCGTCTCGCGGGCAGAGGCGGAGCGGATCGGCGCGGTCCTCGCGCAGCTCGGCATCGAGGGCAAGCTGCACGAGCGGCTCGACCGGCTCTCCGGCGGCGAGCAGCAGCGGGTCGCGATCGCGCGCACCCTGTACCAGGATCCCGAGATCGTGATCGCCGACGAGCCGCTCGCGTCGGTGGACCCCGCGCGCTCCGCGGCCATCGCGGCGCTCCTCGCCCGGACGTTCGAGGGACGGACCCTCGTCGTCTCCACCCACCGGATCGAGCCGCTCCTCCCATACGTCACCCGCGTCGTCGGCCTGCGCGCGGGCACGGTCGTGTTCGACAAGGCGGCCGCAGCGCTCACGGTGGACGACCTCTCCCGTCTGTACGAGGCGAGCGCCGCCTCGCGTGCCACGTCTCCCCGCACGCTGCCGGTGCCCGCGCCGGAGGCGCCGGCGGGCGAGGCGGTCGTCTCCGCGTCCACGACGCCGGGCGAGCACATCCTACCGCGTGCCCTCGGCGCGTTCGTCGCGGCGCACCCCGGCGTGCGGGTGACGCTCTCCGTGAAGGACTCCGCCGGCGTCGCAGCCGATTCTGCTCGACGGCCGCGCCGAGGTGGGATTCCTCGGCGCGCGGACCCCGCACCCGCAGCTCCACTTCGAGGACTTCGCCGAGGACGAGATCGTGCTCGTCGCGTCGCCCGCGGCGGGGGGGATTCCGGCCGGCCCGCTCGGCGCGGAGGTGGTCGCGCGGCTCCCGCGCGTGGAGCGCGAGGCGGGGTCCGGGACGCGGCGCGTCGTCGAGGAGCACTTCGCGAACCTCGGCGCGCCGCTCGATGCCGGGGCGGTGGTCGCGGAGGTGGGCTCGCTCGCCGCGCTCCGGACCGCCGTCGCGTCGGGGCTCGGCGTCGCCTTCGTCTCGCGGGAGGCGGTGCGGGACGAGCTCGAGGCGGGGCGCCTCCGTGCCATCGCCATCGAGGGCGTCAAGATCCCGCGGCGATTCTTCGTGGCGTGGCGGGCGGATCGAGAGCTGGGCGCGGCGGCGCGCCGGTTCGTCGAGATCGCGCGAGCGGGGGTGCGCCGGTGATCGGCGGACGGCCGCGCCCGCCGGTGCTGCTCCGCTGGCCGGGCCTCGCGGTGGCGGCGATCGTCGCGGTCGCGTGGCGGATCTCGGACGGGAGCTTCGCGGCGCTCGTGGCGCCGGGGGCACGGAGCGCGCTCGCCGACTTCGCGCGGGGCTTCTTCCCGCCCGCGCACCGGCCCGAGTTCCTCGCCTTCCTCGCGCGGCCGCTCGTCGAGACGGTGGCGATCGCCTTCCTCGGCCTCTCGCTCGCGGTCATCCTCGCGCTTCCGCTCGCCTTCCTCGCGACCTCGCCTCGGGCGCTCGCATCGCCGGGCCGCCCGCCGTCGCGCGTCCGGCGCGCCGCCTGGGCCGCCTCGCGCGCGCTGCTGAACCTCATGCGCTCGATCCCGGAGGTGGTCTGGGCGCTCGTCCTCGTGCGGGCGGTGGGGCTCGGTCCGGGTGCCGGCGTCCTCGCCATCGGGATCGGCTACGCCGGCATCATCGGCAAGGTGTTCGCCGAGATCTTCGAGTCCACCCCCGCGGAGGCTGCCGGGGCGCTCGCCGGAGCCGGGGCGACGCCCCTCGGCGCGTTCATGTTCGCGACGCTCCCATCGGCGCTGCCGACTCTGGTCTCGTACGCGCTCTACCGCTTCGACTGCGCGCTGCGGGCCTCGGCGGTCCTCGGCCTCGTCGGCGCGGGCGGCATCGGCGTGCAGCTCGAGCTGTCGCTCAGGATGCTCGCCTACGACGAGGTGGCGACGATCGTCCTCGCCCTGTTTGCGCTCGTCGCGTCGGTGGATGTGGCGTCCCGCGTGGTGCGGCGCCGCATCCGCGGCAGCGCCGGGCTGCTCCCCGCCGGCGGGGCCGGGCGGCGGCGCGAGGTGGCCGGGCTCGTGGTGCTCGTCGCGGCCGTCGTCGGCTCCGCAGCGATCCTCGATCTCCCGGTGCGGGATCTCGTCTCCGCCGCGCCGGTCCGGAGCCTGGCCGCGTTCTGGGCCTCGTCGTTCCCGCCCGATCTCGGCCCGCGGTTCCTGCGCGAGCTGGGCCCGGCTGCGCTCGAGACGCTCGGCGTGAGCGTCCTCGGGACCGCGATCGCGGCTTTGGGCGGGTTCCTGCTGGCCACCCCGGCGTCGTGGCCCGTCCACGGTGGCCTCGGGGAGGGGCCGCGCCCGATCCGGATCGCGCGCGCCGCGCTGGCCTGGGGCGCCCGCGCCGTGCTGAACCTGTGCCGGACCTTGCCGGAGCTCCTCTGGGCGCTCCTCCTCGTGCTCGCGGTCGGCCTCGGACCGTTCGCGGGCGCGCTCGCGCTCGGGATCCACACCGCCGGAGTGCTCGGACGGCTCTACGCGGAGGCGCTCGAGGAGGTCTCGCCCGAGCCGGTCGCGGCGCTCGAGGCGGTGGGCGCCAGGTCCGGGGCGGCGTCCCTCTTCGCCGCCCTGCCGCAGGCGTTCCCGCAGCTCGTCGCCTACACGCTCTACCGATGGGAGGTGAACATCCGTGCCTCGGCGGTGCTGGGCGTCGTCGGGGCGGGCGGCATCGGGAAGCTGCTCCACGTCTCGCTGGCGCTCTTCCAGCGCCACCGGACGCTCACGCTCGTGGTGGTCATCGTCCTCATGGTCACGGCCGTCGATCTCGTCTCGGGGGGAATCCGCCGCCGACTCGCAGAGGGTCCGCGTGCCGAGCGCGTGCGCGGCCCGGCCGTGTCGCCCGGGAGGGGCGGTCCGGCGACGGTGGACGCGTGGTGAAGCAGGCACCGTGGCAGAATGACCGGATGCGCCGAGCCCTGCACCTCGCCTGCCTCGTCGTCGTCGCCGTCCCTGCGCTCTCGTCCGCAGCGGAGCTGCGCGTCTCCGCCATCCCCGACGAGGCGCCCACCGAGCTCCAGCGGAAGTTCGCGCCGCTCGGCGCCTACCTCTCGAAGGCGACCGGCCTCGACGTGAAGTTCGTGCCGGTCACCGACTACGCCGCCACGGTCGAGGGGCTCGCCGCCGGCAAGCTCGACCTCGTCTGGTACGGCGGGTTCACGTTCGTGCAGGCGCGACGCCGGACCGGGAACGCGATCCCGCTGGTCCAGCGCGCCGAGGACACCCGCTTCCACTCTAAGTTCATCGTTCCCGCCGCGTCGAAGGCGAAGGTCCTCCAGGATCTGAAGGGGGGCACCTTCGCCTTCGGGTCCGTCAGCTCCACCTCCGGCCACCTCATGCCCCGCACCTTCCTCCTCCGGAGCGGGATCGATCCGGAACGCGACTTCGCGAAGGTCGCGTTCTCCGGCGCGCACGACGTGACGGCGAAGTGGGTCGAGACGGGGAGGGTGGACGCCGGCGCGCTGAACGAGTCCATCTGGCAGAAGCTCCTGGACGAGAAGAAGGTGGACCCGGCCAAGGTGCGCGTCCTGTGGACCACCCCGGAGTACCACGACTACAACTGGACGGTCCGCGGCGACCTCGATCCGAAGATCGTCGAGAGGCTCCGCGCGGCGTTCCTCGCCCTCGACCCGGCGAAACCCGAGCACAAGGCGATCCTCGACCTGCAGCGCGCTTCGCGCTTCGTCGCGGCGGCGCCGGAGGACTACGCCGCCATCGAGCAGGCCGCGCGGGCGGCGGGACTCATCCAGGACTGACGGCGGCGCGCCGCGGCGGCGGAGCGATGCCCGCCGCTCCGGTCACCCGCCGGAAGGCACGTCGAGCAGCAGCAGCGTCCCGGCGCCGTGGGCCACGAGCCGGCCCTCCTGGTCCTCGATCCGGACGGAGAGGCTCGCGGTGCGCCGGCCGAGGTGCAGCAGGTCGGCGCGAGCGGTGAGGACGTCGCCGACGCGCGGCGCGCGCACGTAGCTCACGGAGAGGTTGGTCGTCGTCACCTCGCGCCCGGAGGGGAGCAGCGGCTTCGGGAAGAAGCAGGCGGTGTCGACGAGCGTCGCGACGAGCCCGCCGTGGACGCCGCCGAAGTAGTTCCGGTGCTTGTCGCCGACCTCCACGCGCATGATCGCGTGGCGCTCGCCGATCTCGGTCAGCTCGACGCCGAGCGTCTCGAGGAAGGGGATGCGCCGGGCGGAGTCGAGGGTGGCGGGAGGGACGGGCATGACCGGCTCGCGGTGCGGGGGCGGCCAACGTAGCACGGGCGGGCGGGGCCTCCGCGCACGCCCCGGGTCGGCTTCGGTCCGGGGAGCGTCAGGAGGCGTTCGGCCGCTCCAAGGCGTAGACCATGATCGGCTCGGTCCGGCCCTTCACCGTTCTCGCGCCGATGGTGCGGAATGCGAAGTGCCCGCGGGTACGCTCGTAGGTGTTCGTGCCGACGTAGATCGTCCCGGGCTCCGCGATCGACTCGAGGCGCGCCGCGACGTTCACCGCGTCGCCGAGCACGGTGTACTCGAGCCGCTCGGTGGTCCCGAAGTTCCCGGCGACCACCCTGCCGGTGTTGATCCCGATCCGGATGGCGAGCCGCCGGTGCTCCGGGAGGCGACCGTTCAGGCTCTGCAGCCGGTCCAGCATCCGCGTCGCGCACCGCACCGCCCGCAGCGCGTCGTCCGGCTGGGGAACGGGGACGCCGAAGATGGCCATGAGGCCGTCGCCCATGAACTTGTCGAGCGTGCCGCGCTCCTCGAAGATCGCCTTCGTCATCTCGGAGAAGTACTCGCGCAGGAGCTGGGCGAGCTCGAGCGGGGGGAGCCGCTCGGTGATCCCCGTGAACCCCCGCACGTCCGAGAACAGCATCGTCGCTTCCTCGCGCACCGTCACGGCGAGCGGATCCTGATCGAGCTCCGTCTGCGAGAGGATGAGGTTCGCAACGTCGGGCGAGAAGTGGCGAAGGAGCTTGCGGCGCTGGGCGTCCATGGTGCGCGCCCGCTCGACGAGCCGCGCGCGCTCGATGGCGAGGGCCGCCTGGTAGGCGACGACCGTGACGAGCTCCAGATCGTCCTCGGAGAACGGATCGACCACGCCGCGGTCGAGCACGAGCATCCCGAGCATCCGGTTCTCGGCCCAGATCGGCACGCACAGGCACGAGCGGATCCCCTGGAAGAACACGGACTGTGCCCCGGTGAAGCGGTCGTCGTGCTGCGCGTCGGTGACGAGCAGGCCGGCGCGACGGCGCGCGGCGGCCCCGATGACGCTGGCGGAGATCCGCGGCGGGGAGTCGCGCGGGACGTGGACGCGCGGGACGAGCGTCCCCTTCTCGTCGAGGAGGAGGAGGGAGGACTGCTCCGCCCGCACCGCCTCCGCGACCGTCGTCAGGATCTTCGCGAGGCTCTCCTCGAGCCCGGCGGCGTCGGCGAGGGCGCGTCCGATCGCCTGGAGCGCGGCGAGCTGGCGCCGGGCCGGATCGGTGCTCTGCGGCGCGCCTCCGTCCGAGACCATCTTCTCCACCTCGGAGAGGTAGCGGACCTTGAGGGCAGGATCGGTGGTGCCGGAGTGCGCGCCGCGATCCAGGGCCCGGACCGTCGCGACGGTCCGCCCGAACGCCACCTGCGCCCCCTCCTTCAGCTCGCCCTCGTGGATGCGGCGGCCGTCGAGGAAGGTGCCGTTGCGGCTGTCCAGGTCGACGAGCCACAGCTGGTCGCCTCGACGCTCGAAGCGCGCGTGGCGGCCCGAGATCCAGGGATCGAGGATCACTGCGTCGCAGGTCTCGCCGCGGCCGATCACGGTCTCTTCATTCGTCAGGAAGAACACCGTGCCGGCGCTCACACCGGTCACGACGAGCAGTTCGGCCATCGCGATTCCTCGAGCGAGACATCGTATTCGACTCCGGGCATAGGCGGTATCCGGCCGCTCCGCTCCGCCACCCATGTCCCTCGCGCACGGGACGCGCGACGGCGGTCGGCTGGCACGGCTTCCGTCGTTCGGGCGCGGCTCCTCGACTCGAATCCTGCATGATCGTCGCGGTCGTGCGCGCACGCCTCTGCTGTAGGTGAAGCGAGCGACACCCCAGGTGGCGTTGCGTGGTCACACCCCGACGTACTACGCTCGCTCCTGCTCGCGTCGGCGAAGCGCCGTGTTCGGCGAGCCGGCGGCGGAACGCCGAGACGTCCACAGCAGCCTGGAACGTGGGACGAAGCGTTTCTTCAACACACGAGGGATATGATGCGACGGCGCGCCATGGGAACCATCAAGACCTTGCGCCTCGGCGCAGCGTCCCTGCTCTCCGTTCTCGTCTTCGCTCCGCACGCGCTCGCTGCGGAGTCGTTCGCGGTCGTCGCCGTCGCCGAACCGCCTGGCCCGGGCCCCGAGCTCTCGGACCTGACGCAGCAGCTTCGCGTCGTCGTCGCGGAGCGGGCCCACGGCGTCCTCTCGGCGAACGAGCTGCGCGAGCGCATGACGGGACAGACCTCGTCCGCCACGCTCGCCGAGCTCGATCGCGCCTACGCCGGAGCGCTCGCCAGGTACCAGAGCGGCGACTTCGAGGGGTCGGTCCGTACGCTCCGCGCGGTGGTCGAGGATCTCGAGCGGCTCCCTCCGGGCCAGGAGGCCTTCAACCAGTGGACGCGGGCCGTGCTGCGGCTCGCGCGCTCGGAGCAGACGCTCGGGCGCAGCGGGCCGGCCCGCGAGCTGCTCGATCGGCTCGTCCGGGGCAATCCAGCGGTGAAGGTGGACCTCACCGACTACCCCCCGAGCTTCCTGAAGCAGGTCGAGGAGCTGAAGGCGCACGTCGCGAAGCTCGCGAAGCACAAGCTCACGGTGAACGCCACCGCGAATGGCGCCAGGGTGTTCGTCGAGGGGCGCGAGGTGGGCGTGACGCCCCTGACGATCGACCTTCCTGCCGGCCGGTACCGGGTCTCGGGCCTGGTCCGCGAGCTGTACGTCCCCACGGTGGTGGCGGACCTCACGGCCGAGGCGCAGTCCGTCATGCTCAACTTCGCGCTGGCGGATGCGCTGCGCCCGGGCTCCGGGCCGGGCCTCGCGCTGCCCGAGGCGGATCGCGCGACCAAGATCGTCGCGTGCGGAGCATGGCTCGGGGTGGACAGGCTCCTCGCGGCGCAGCTCCTCACCGACTCCGGCGTCGAGTACCTCTCCGCCGCGCTCTTCGACGTCCGGCGTGGGATGCTTCTCCGTGAGGGACGGGTGCGCCTGAACGCTCGGGTTGCCCCGGCCGGCTCGCTGCCGGCGCTCGCCGCCTTCCTCATCAGCGGCCAGCCGTCGAAGCTCGTCGCGCAGACGCAGGTGGTGCCCACCCCTGCCGATGCCGTCAAGGCAGCGCCCGACAAGAAGCCGTCGCTCCAGGCGAAGCCGCAGGAGGCCCGCCCGGTCGTCGCGGTCAGGGAGCCCGGCACGGGCGTCTCGGCCGCGTCGTGGACCCAGTCGCGCCGGACGTGGGCTTACGTCTCCGGGGGCGCAGGGCTCGCGCTCCTCGCCGGGGGCGCGGTGTTCGGCATGCAGGCGAAGTCGGCGTTCGACAAGGAGAAGTCGGCCGCCGCCGCGGGCGACCTCGCCGCCTACACCGACAACAAGTCGAAGGCGGGTTCCATGTCCAAGGTCGCCGACGTGCTCTTCATCGGGGGTGCGGCGGGGATCGGTGTGGGGACCTGGCTCTGGTACACGAGCCGCCCCGCCGCGCTCACGCTCGCCCCGGTTCCCGGTGGCGCCGTCGCTTCGATCTCGGGAGGTTTCTGATGAGCACCGCGCGCAAGGCGGCGCTCTGCGCCGCGTTCGTTCTCTCGGGATGCAGCCTCAGCATCGACCCGGGCAGCGTCTCGCCTCCTTCTCCGTCGGGGCGCGCGACCGGCACGTTCACGAAGACGTTCGTCGCCGGGCTGACGAGCGGCAACGCCTTCCCGTTCTCCGGCGTGTACGAGATGAAGCACCAGATGCTCTACACCGCGGCGGAGGTGGGTGGAGCGGGGCGCATCTCGGCGATCCGGTTCCAGAGGTGGGTGACGACGGCTGCGGCGGTGACCTGCCCGAACGTGTCCGTCCGCTTCGGGCACACCGGCGTGTCCGCGCTCGGGGCCACCTTTGCGTCCAACGTGAACCTGGGCTCGATCGCGACCGCGCTGGCCGACGCGAGCGTCACGATCGCTGCAGGTGCCGCCGGGACCTGGTTCGAGATCCCGCTCGCGACGCCGTTCGAGTACGACGGCGTCGGGGACCTCGTCGTCGAGATCGAGACGAACACGCCCTGCACGGCCAACGTGGCCTCGTCGTATTCGTCCGCAGCGGGGATCGTTCGCGCCGTGGCGCGCACGACCGACACGGACCCCAGCACCCCGCAGCACAGCGAGGTCACGGCCGACATAACGGACGCCACCCACCTCTGGATGCAGTTCGTGTTCGCGGGCGGGGATGATTTCCTGGCGTACGCCGGGACGACGGCGGCCACGAACACCTGGCCGCTCGCGACCCAAGGCGGCGGGCTCCGCATCCAGAGCCTTCACCTCGCTTCCGACATCGCCGGATCGGGCCCGGTGACGGGCCTCGGGTTCCAGCTGAGCGGAACCTCCGCGGCCGGGACCTACACGTACACGGTGAAGATGGGCCATTCGAACGCGCCGCTGACAATGACCTACGACAGCAACTTCGCGGGCGCGCCCGTAACCGTCGCCAGCAACGTGACCTTCAGCGTGCCCGCGGGCATGCCCGCCGGGAGCTGGGTCTGGATCCCCATCCCGAATGGCGTCTTCACGTACAACGGGACGGACGACCTGCTCGTCGAGGTCGCCACGGCGTCGGGGACCGGAAGTAACCAGCCCTTCCGCGTGGGGTCGCGTGCCGGCGCCCGCGTCGCGGCGAATGGGAGCACCGCAGCTACGGGCCAGGCGATCGACGGTGCCCTGTACCACCTCGCGCTCCGCTTCAACGGCGCGCCGGTTTACCGGACCGCTCCGGTCAGCAACGCCACCTCGTCGCAGGTGCTCGGCTCGGGCATGTCTGGCCAGATCCAGGGCCTGTACGACGCCGTTCGACTGGGCACGGGCGGCAGCATCGGAAGGGTCGCGGTGCGGTTGAACGGCGCGTCCGCAGCTACGACGGTCCCGAACGTGAAGATCTACATGGGCCAGACCACGAAGACGTCGCTCGCGCTCGCCGATAGCTATGCGAGCAACATGGACAACCAGACGCTCGTGTACAGCGGCCCGCTCACCATACCGGCGGGGCTTGCCCCGGGCGACTGGCTGCCCATCCCGCTCGGGACCTCGTTTGCATACGACGGCGTGAAGAACCTCGTGGTGCTGTTCACGGCCGACCAGGCGGGCGCGCTCAACGGGGTCCGCGGGCAGTACGATGTAACCGCGTTCCCGTCGCATTCCGTCGGATGGAACAACAACACGGGAGACACGAGCGCGACACCGAATTGGACGTGGGACGGACTCCTCGATCTCCGGCTTGGCATCCAGCGCTGACGGCCGCCACCTCTAGCGCGCCAGCCGCGCGAAGGTGAGCTCGAGTGCCCCGATGCGGACCCTCGTCGAGGGCCCGATCACCGCGGGGACGTTGCGCTCGGCGGGGACGCCGTCCACGAGCGATCCGTTCGTCGAGCCGAGATCGACATACCTGATCTCGTGCTCGTCGAAGTAGACGATCGCGTGCCACTGCGAGACGAAGGCCTGCTCCAGTCGGAGCTCGTTCGCGTCGCCGCGCCCGACCCGCACCGGCGACTTGAGAAACGCCGACTCCGCCACCACGCCGGTCCGGAGATCGTTCACCCGGATGACGAGCGGCTGGGCGCGACCGTCTTCCTGCAGGCCGAAGCGCTGACTCGGGTTCGTGCCGGCCACGGCCATCTCCTCACATTCCTGGACGACGCGGGCGTGAGCCGCGCGGGCGGCTCACTTCCCGAACGTCGGGCTCCAGATCATCCGCTTGCCTGCCTTGATCGTCACGGAATGCTCGCGGATTCCGAGGGCCGGATGGCTCGCCCGCACGCGATACGTCCCTGCGCCGAGCCGCAGCTCGCGAGGGGTCTCGCCGATGTCGCGCCCGTCGATGGCGACCTGTGCCCAGGGCGTCGCCACGACGGTGAGGACGCCGTCTCCGCTCGCCGCGGACGGTGTCCGGATCGAGTTCAGCTCCGTGCCGATCGAGCGGACGCCCTTCGTCCCCTGCGGCGCGGCGGCCGCGATCTTCATCGGCCGTTTCGGGGCGGGGGGAGGCGGCTCGGCGACCCGGTCGGCGGGCGGCGGCAGGGCCTTGGGCGATGGCGCCGGGGGCGACGGCGCTTGAGGCAATGGGGCCGTCTGCTCGCGGACGGGAAGGTCTGCGCTCACCGGAGTCGGCTGGACCGCCGCAGGGCCGGCCTGTGTCCCGGCCGCGGAGGTGGCCGTCGAGGCCTGGGCAGCCGGCGCCGGGGCGATCTCCGCAGGCTTCGAGGATCCGCGGGACATGCCCCAGACCGCGAGCGCGACGACGAGGGCCCCGCCCGCGCCAGCGGCGGCGAGCACCGGGACCTTGCTGCTGCGTCTTGCCGGAATGGGGCGCACGGCGGCGCGCGGCTTCTGGGCCATCTCCGCGCGACCGGACGCCGGGGCGAGCGGCTGCGGCTCCGCCGTTGCCCGGGGAGGCGCGGCCGTGTTCAGGGTCGAGGGGGGCGTCCTCGGCGCGGGCGTGGAGACCTGCGGCGGTGTCGTCTGGCGGGCGACCACGGGCGCAGGCGTAGGGGGCAACGCCGCCGTCATGCGGCCCTGGAGCTCGGATGCCGATGGAACGCCCTGTGCTCCGGACGTCCGGGAGGAACCGGTGGCAGGCCGCTCGCTCTGGGGCAGGCCGCCCGCGTCGAACATCATGGTGCTGCTCGGGGCCGGGGTGGGCCGGATGGAGCGCGTCCCCGTCACGCTGCAGGCGAGAAGCGCGGCCCGCATCTCCTCGGCGGACGCGAAGCGATCGCGGCGATCGCGTGCGAGCGCCCGCATCACGATCGCCTCGAGCTCGGGCGACACGGTGATCCCCGGCTTCCGCACCATGAGCGGCGGAGGATCCTCGACGAGGTGCCTCGTCATGAGGCCCATGGGCGTGTCGGACGCGAACGGAAGCAGGCTCGTCAGCATCTCGTACAGGATCACGCCGACCGCGTAGATGTCGCTGCGCGCGTCGAGCTCCTCGCCGCGGACCTGCTCCGGGCTCATGTACCCGGGCGTGCCGCACACGATGCCTGCCTGCGTGAGCCCCGCGCCACCTTCGCCGGGCTCGTTCAGCTTCGCGATGCCGAAGTCGAGCACCTTCACGAAGTCGGGCTCGTCGCGCCGCGGCTCGATCATCACGTTCGCGGGCTTCAGGTCGCGGTGGATGATGCCGAGGGGGTGCGCCTCGCCGAGGGCCGCGAGGATCTGCGCTCCCATGTGGACGACGCGGGGCTCCGGGATCGCGCCTTCATCCGCGATCACGCGCTCGAGGCTCCGCCCGGCGAGGTACTCCATCGCCATGAACAGCGTGCCGTCGTCCATCTGGCCGAAGTCGATGATGGTGATCGAGTTCGGGTGGTTGAGACGTGAGGCGGCGCGGGCCTCGCGGTGGAAGCGCTGGGTGAGCGACGGATCCGTGTTGAAGGTCTTCTTCAGGAGCTTCAGGACCACGGGCCGGTCGAGCGTGAGGTGGGTCGCCTTGTAGACGTCCCCCATCCCACCGTGCCCGAGGAGCTGGTGGATGAAGTACTTCCCCGCCACGGTCTGCCCGATGAGCGGATCGACGATCTGGCCCGCGTCCGTGACGGGTTTGATCGACTCGCCGCAGAACGAGCAGAACAGGGCGCGGTCGGGGGCGTCCCGATGGCACTTTAGGCAGATCGCCATGCCCCCCGACTATAGCAGAGGGTGCGCGGGGGGCCCGCCCGTCTGCGCGCGTCCCCCGTACCGAGGGCGGGCGAGGTCGGCCGCGAGCGTACCGCGGGCCGGGGACAGGTCAGGGCGGCTCGGGACCGGGGCGGAACGCGGCCCGTCTCGTCGACCGGGCGCAGCTCCGGCGCACCGGTGACCGGCAGAGCACCGGGAATCGAAGGCCTGCCCCACCGCGGCGGATCGTGGGGTTAGCGCGCGCGATGCCCGGGTTTCGCGGGGTTCTGTGAGCGCGGATCGCGGGGTTCCTCCGGGTTCTCCGCTGCCGGATGCGACAGCCGATTTTCGTGGAGGCCGCCGGCCGTCTCGCGGCCGCTGCGGTGGCCCGCGGCGACCGCGCCGAGGCGCTGCGGTTGCTCGAGAGCGCCCTGCGGGCCGTGGAGGCTCCGTGCCCGGGTGCCCCGGCGTTCCGCGTCGTTAAGGGGGACCGGACATGAGTACGCCCGAGCGGTTCGAAGCCCGCGGTTCAACGTGCGGACCTGGCGCGAAAGAACGTCATGGTTCACCAGGGTCGTCCCAGTGCGCCCGGAGGCGCCGTCGATGCCGCCATCGCGAAGTGGCAAGGGCAGTGGGGCAAGGGCGGGGCGTAGACGGGCCCCGCCTGCGCGTCGTAGGTGGTAAGCGTCTTGACGTCTTATAACTCTGGGGTTATATCTGCGCCGTGGCTTTCGCGATCCTGTAGTTCATGCTCGAGGGTCAGGACGAGAGCCCGGTCGTTGCGGCCATCGAGCAGATTCCGGCCCGGTTTCGCGCCGCGATTCTGTCCGACGTCGAACGCGTGGCGGAGTACGGCTTCAAGTCGCCCGTTTCGATCAAGAGCATCAAGGGGCACTCCCCGATGTTCGAGATCCGCACCGGGGGTTACCGCACGTTCTTCGTCGTGGACCGGGAAGAGATATGGGTCCTGCACTGCTGCAGGAAGGACGAACAGCGTCGGGGAATCGAGATTTCGGACGAGCGCATGCGCATGGTCTTGGAGAGGTGACGACCCTATGAGCAAGGAACGGAGCGGCAAGAAGGTCTCTGGGGTGAGCCACGGGGCGGTGCTCGCCCGGCAGATGAAGGACCCAGAGTTTCGGTACCACTACGAGCAGCGCAAGCTTGTTCACGAGGTCGCGGTGGCGGTGCGCGCCATGCGCAAGCAGGCTGGGATGACGCAGGCGCAGCTCGCCACCGAGGTCGGCGTGAGCCAACCCATGATCGCGAAGATCGAGAAGGGCATCGATCAGCGCGTGCCGCACTGGGAGATGCTTGGCAAGGTGTGCGTGGCGCTCGGGAAGCAGATGCGGCTCTCGTTCCGGGATGTCGAGGAGCACGACACCGAGACGCATCTCGTTGAAGTGGACGGAAAACCCGCAGCTGCGTTCGAGGCGGCCGCTGGGGGCGACGCGCACTGACCGCCTGGCGTCATCGCACACGGGCTGCGTACCCGTTCGCCACGAGCGCGGCGATTCCGGCGGCGGTGCGCGACCTTCGGCGCACCCGCGAACGGCAGAGCACGGGAATCGAAGGCGTCCCGCGACTCCCGCTGATCCAGCCCCATCCCAGGCACATGCCGGTTCTTCCGGGCTGATCCCGGCGAGCGGCGACGACGCATCCGGGGCAGAGGAGGGCGATCCCGCGCCGTCCTGTACCCGTGTACCCGTTCCGCCTGGAGGTGGCGACGCGCTCGACGAGGCGATCTGGCGTGCGCTCCGCGCGTACGCCGGCCGCGACCACGCCGGCCTGCGCGAGGCGCTCGAGGATGCGCTCCTGGCGCTCGGCGGCGTCGGAGGGGCCCGGTGATGGCCGCGAGCCGTTCCGACGCCCAGGGCGGAACCGCGGAGCGCCTGCGCACCCTCGCCGAGGCGGCGCGCCAGCAGCTGCGGGAGGCGGCCGCGCGCGGCGACCGAGCGGCACGCCGGGCGTTGCAGGACCTCGGCGAGGCGCCGCCCGCGCCGCGGCACTGGGCGGACGACGACCAGGACGACGCGGGCGGGAAGGCGTGATGGGCGGCAGAGGAGGAGCGGTCGTCGATGCCGAGGCAAGCGCTCAACGCCGCGAACGACGCGTGGCGGCGCGCGGCGGAGAGCGGAGCGAGAGCGAGAGCATGACGCGTAACAGGCTAGCCGCACAAACCAGGCGGCGCCGTTCCACGAAGGCCGAGCACCGGGCCTTCTACGACGAGCTCGTCGCCATCGTCACCGAGATCGAGCCCTGCACGGTCAGGCAGGTCTACTACCAGGCCGTCGTCCGGAACATCATCGAGAAGACCGAGCGCGAGTACGACCGCGTCCAGGTCGCGCTCGTGAAGCTCCGCGAGGCCGGCGAGATCCCGTGGGAACACATCGTCGATTCGACCCGCTGGGTCCGGAAGCTCGACAGCTGGGACGACCCGGCGGCCGCCGCCGAGGAGGCCGCACGCGTCTACCGCAAGTCCGTCTGGCGGGAGGCCGAGGTGGTGCCCGAGATCTGGCTCGAGAAGGACGCGCTGGCCGGCGTCGTTTTCGACGTGACGAGCGAGTGGGACGTCGGGCTCTACACGGCGCGCGGGTACGCGAGCCTCCCGTTCCTGTACACGTCCGCGGGGACCATCGTCGCGAGATGGAAGCAGCACCGGAAGACGACCGCAATCTTCCACTTGGGAGACTTCGACCCCTCGGGACGTGACGCGGCGCGGGCGATCCGGGAGCGCCTGTTCGCGTTCTGCGGCCCGTACGGCGGAGCATTCTCGTTCACCGAGCTCGCCGTCACTCCCGAGCAAATCGAGACGCTCGACCTGCCGTTGCGCCCAACGAAGAAGGGCGACTCGCGCGCCCGGGCGTTCGTCGAGAAGTACGGGGACGGCGGTTCGGTGGAGCTCGACGCGATCCACCCCGACCGCCTCCGGGCTCTCGTCTCGACCGCAATCGAGCAGCACATGCCCCGCCAACAGCTCGAGGTGCTCCGCGTCGTCGAGGCCGAGGAGCGCAAGCACTTCGCGACGTGGGCGAAGGCCGCGCGAGGCGCCGCATGAGCACGCCCGCGTTCGCGAGAACGCCCTGGTCCGAGGTCATCCCCGCGCACATGCAGCAGCGCGCGCAGTGGGTCCGGTGGGCGGACGTCGGGACGCAGAAGAAGGTCCCCTTCGTCATCGGCAACGGCGCGAAGGCGAAGAGCAACGACCCCACCACCTGGCGCAGCTTCGAGGAGGCCGCGGCGCATCACGAGAAGGATCCACGCGTCGGCTACGTCTTCACGCCGGCGGACGGGCTCGTCTTCATCGACGTCGACAAGTGTCTCGACGACGCGGGCGAGCTGAAGCCGTGGGCGGTGCCGCTCGTCCGTCCCTTCATCGACCGCACTTACGTCGAGGTCTCGCCGAGCGGCCGCGGACTCCACGTGTTCGCGCGCGGTGCGGTGGACGTCGGAGGCGGCAAGAAGGTCCCGATCGGCGACGGCGCGGTCGAGGTCTACACGCACGCCAGGTACTCGACGGTCACGGGGGAGATCTACCGCGGGTCCGACCTCCTCGACGAGGCGCAGGACGCGATCGACGCGCTCATGCGATCGATCGCGCCGCCGCCAGCGCCGAAGCACACGCCGGCGTTCCCGCCGGATCGCCCGGACGTGCTCTCCGCGTTGCGCGCCCGCGGCCTCCACAAGCGCGAGCTCGGCGCCGGGAAGCACAGCATCAGCTGCCCGTGGGTCGAAGAGCACACCGACGAGATCGACGGCGGGACCGTCTTCTACGAGCCGTCACACGAGAACGACGGCGCCGGCGGCTTCAAATGCCAACACGCGCACTGCGGGTCGCGCCACGTCGGGGACCTCTTCCGGTTCCTCGGGCTCGGCGGCGAGCGCGCGAAGCCGAGGGGCCAACCGGACAGCACGACCACGACGGAGCCGACCCGCCTGCTCTCCGTCGCCGACATCTTCGCCACGCTGCCCCCCGTCAACTGGCTGTGCCAGGCGCTCGACGTCGCACCGGGCGCGCCCCTGCTCATCGCGGGGTACGGCTACTCGGGCAAGACCGTGGCAGCACAAGACCTCGCCCTCGCCGTGGCGACCGGAACCATGGTCTGGGGGCGCTTCCCTGTGCGTGCCGGCCGCGTCCTGCACCTCGATTACGAGCAGGGGACGTACCTCACGCGCATGCGCTACCAGCGGCTCGCCCGCGCGCGTGGCATCGATCCGCGAGAGATCGAGGGGCGCCTGACGCTGGCGCCCATGCCGGAGTGGTACCTCGACGGCGACACGCGCGACGAGCTCCCACGGCTGTGCGAGGGCGTCGACCTCGTGATCGTCGACTCCCTGCGCGCGGCGTGTCCGTCGATCGACGAGAACTCAAGCGAGGCGCGGATCCCGCTCGACCGGCTGAGCCGGATCTCCGAGGCGACCGGGGTAACGCCCGTCGTGATCCACCACGCGCGCAAGCCGACCGAGAAGGCCCAGGGCGGCGCGAGGATGGCCGTCCGCGGCTCGGGCGCCTTCTACGACGCGTGCGGGTCCGTGCTCGTCTTCGCCGCGGAGAAAGGCGAGCCGGTCCAGGTCGCGCACGAGAAGGCCCGGATCACGGGGCGCACGCATGGCGACCTGCTCCTCCACATCGAGGACGTGGACGTGGATGGCGACCCTACGGCAGGGCTGCGCGTCTCGGCCACGGACGCGCTGACCAAGACCAAGGAGAAGCCCGGCGCCCAGTACGCGGGCGTGCGGGCGCGGGTGCTCGAGGTGGTGCGCGCTGCGGGTACCTTCCCAGGCGGGACCGGCGCCCTCCGGAGCCGGCTCGGCGGGCGGCAGGAGGACGTCTCCGCGGCCGTCGCCGACCTCCTCGCCGCGGGGGCGATCCAGCGGGGTGGGAGCTACCGGGATCCCACCTTCGTGGCCGTGGGGAAAGGATTAGACCATGAGTGACAGAACGACAACGCCGGGTCTCGCGGTTCCGATCCGTTCCCGGCCTATAGGCCGGGGAACGGGAACGGATCACCGCTCGCCCGAGACCCCAACCGTTCCGGGAACGGAATGGGAACGGATGGGAACGGAGGGGACGGAGGTCGAGGCCCGCCTCGTCGAGCTGCCCCGCCGACGCCGCGCGGACGTGAGCCAGAGGAGCCAAGCGCGAGGTCCGCGAAGCGTCCTGCCGGGGTACACCCCTTCGGGTCCTACCCCGTGGGCGCCCCATGCCGGTGCGCAGAGGCGCGGGATCGCACCAGAGACCGTGATTTCAATGGGTTACCGCAGGTTACCGGTTACCACCGAACGGAAAGGAGACTATCCGTGAAGCGCAGCGAATTCGCCGAGCTAATAGGCGTCAGCGGAGCGGCAATTTCGAAAGCCGCCGCCAATGGCCGATTGACCGCACGCTCCGTCCGTCGCGACGAGCGCGGCCGCATCGTCGACATCGACCCGGTCGAGGGCGCGCGCGAGTGGAAGCGCAAGGGTCGCCTGTCGCCGGCGGAGCGGGACGGCACGCGCAGCCTGTCCCCAGCGGCCGCGACGGCACCGCAGTTCGAGCTGCACGGCCTCGACGAGGTGGAGCGGGCCGGCGCCCCGTCGTTGGTGGTCCGCTTCCGGCTCGACCGGTTCGTCGCCGGCGCCGCGCGGGCACTCGAGGAGGCCGGCAAGGCATCCACCCCGGACCTGCTCCGGGCGGTGATCGAATCGCGCGACGTCGCGTACTGGTTCGAGACGGCGATCGGGGCGCTGCAGTCGGCGGTCGCCGTCGATGAGCTCCCCGACGAAGCTCTCCCGCTCATGTGGGAGGCTACCGGCCGGGAGGCGGTGGCGGCGCTGGAGAAGGAGGCACGCGATGGGAACGAAGGCTGACGGGAACGTGCGGCTCGTCCAGGTGACCGCACACCAGGCGATGGCGATCGGGCTCGCGCTCGCAGCGGCCGAGGCCGCCGGAGAGGCGGCCGCGCTCGGCGGCTACACGCTGTCTCCCGAGGAGCAGCGGACGATCACGAGGGCGCTCTCGGGCGCGGCGCTCGCCATGGTGGCGCTCGTCGAGGACTTCGCGGTCGTCACCGACGAGCAGCTCGAGGGCGCGGCGCGGGACTTGGGCGTCCGCATCGTGCGCGAGGTGCTCGGGCCGCCGGCGCCCATGGCGATGAACTGACCATGGCGCTCGCTGAGAACATCGCCCGGCTGCGCGTCGCCGCCGTCACGGGTCGGATACCGGCGGACCTCGCCGCCTGGGCGCTCGAGACGATCGTCGAGCTGACGCCCGCGGCGGAGCGGATGGCGGCGAGGAACGCTCTCCTGCGGGCGGCCGCGGGGCGCGTGAGCGGCTCGCCGTGGGTGCGGGCGCGGCGGCTCAGGCGCGAGGTCGAGGCGCTCGGAGCGCATCCCGGACTGCGCGATCGCGCCGCCGACGACGGCGTGCGCGAGCTCGTCGCCCGGGCGCTCGAGGTGGACCCCGGGCGGCCGATCTCGCTCCGCCAGATCATGCGGGTCATAGCGCCGTGACGTTCCGAGCTTGCAATGTCACGGCGCCGCGGTGGGACGGTGGGCGCATGCTGGAACGCACGATCTCGATCGACCTCGGCGAGCGCGAGCTGAAGGAAGCCGCCGCCTCGCGTCGCTTCCCCTGCACGATCTCGTCCGAGACGCCGGTCCCGCGACGGAGCTGGGACGGCACCTGGATCGAAGTCCTCAGCCACGCCCGCGGCGCCGTCGACCTGGGCCGATCGCCGCTGCCCGTGATCGAGGGCCACGACCGGCTCAAGGTGAACATCGGGCAGGTGCGCGACCTCAAGCTCGATGGCACGCGCCTCCGCGGCGAGCTCGTCCTCGGCGCGAGTCAGCGCGCGCGCGAGCTCGCCGAGGACATCGGCTCGGGGATCGTGACCGGTCTGTCGGTCGGCTACACGATCGACACCGAGGAGCGCGACGAGAAGGCGAAGCGCATCACCGCCCGCCGCTGGACGCCGTACGAGGTGAGCATCGTTTCCGTTCCCGCCGACGTGACGGTCGGCATCAACCGAGGAGCTCCAATGGACCCGCAGAATCCCGGCAACCCCACCCCGCCCCCCGCGACCGACCCCGCCGTCGCGGCGCGCGCCGCGACCGAGCTCGCGACCCGCGCCGAGCGCGAGCGCGCCGCGACGATCCGCGACCTCACGACGCGGCACGGCCTCGCCGATCTCGGAGAGCGCCTCGTGCGCGACGGCATGCCCCTCGCGGACGCCCGGACTGCCATCCTCAACGAGCTGGCGCGGCGCGACGAGCAGTTCCCCATCGACAGCCACCTTCGCGTGGGCGACGAGCCGCGCATCACCGCCGGCGAGGACTACCGCGAGGACTTCCAGCGCGCCGCGGTCGACGCGCTCCTCCTGCGCGCCGGCATCCGGATCGAGAAGCCGCACGCCGCGGCCCGCGACGTGGACCCGAGCGTCTACGGCATCGCGAGGATCTGCCTCTCCCGCGCCGGGAAGAGCGCCTCGCGCATGTTCGGCGGCGAGGCCCGCGGGCCCGCGCTGCTGAAGCGCGCCGCGACCACGAGCGACTTCCCCGCGATCCTGGAGGGCGCGCTCCACGCGAGCATCCGCAAGGGTTGGGAGGACGAGCCCGCGTCGCATCGGGAGTGGGTGCGGGTGGCGCCGTTCGTCGACTTCCGAGAGGCGAAGCGTCCGATCCTCAGCTCCGCGCCGGATCTCGAGGTGGTGCTCGAGGGCGGCGAGTACAAGCATGGCTACTTCGACGACGAGGGGACCGGGTACACCATCGGTAAGTACGGGAAGATCATCTGCCTGAGCTGGGAGGCCCTCGTCAACGACAACCTCAACGCCTTCTTGAGAGTGCAGCCGGCGCTCGGCCAGTCGATGAGGCGGCTCGAGGCGGATCTCGTCTACGCGCAGTTCGCGCTCAACTCGGCCGCCGGGCCGACCATGCCGGACACCAAGGCGCTGTTTCACGTGGATCACGGCAACCTGGTCGCGTCCGCCGCGTTCGACGCGGCGCAGCTCGGCCTCGGCCGCACGGCCCTCCGGAAGATGAAGAGCCTCGCCGCCGTGCGCAGCGCCGGCGGGTACATGGCGCTCGTCCCGAAGTTCCTAATCGTGCCCGCCGAGAAGGAGCAGGCGGCCGAGGTCCTCCTCGCGAACGCGTCCCGGCGCACGACCTCCGAGAAGGCGACGGCCGAGTGGGTCTCGAGCCTGACGCTCGTGGTCGAACCGCGGCTCCCGAGCACGGGCGTGTTCCTCGCCGCGGACAGCGCGCAGATCGACACCTTCGAGCTCGGCCTGCTCGAAGAGAACGTCGCCGGTCCGCACATCGAAACCGAGCAGGGCTTCGACACCGACGAGTCGAGGTGGAAGATCCGACACACCGCTGGTGTGAAGGCCCTCGACCATCGCGGCCTGATCAAGATGGTGGTGACGTAGCTCTCCGCCCCCGGGGCGTCGGTCGGCCGACGCCCCGGCGGCTCGCGGTGATGCCGAGCGGCCCGGCATCGGACCCGCCCCGGTCCCGCTCTCCTTCGGAACCTGTGCGGGAGGCCGCAGGCAGCTCGGGGGGCGCGCGTACTCGGGTTCGCGCGCTCCTCGGGCGGCCACTAACCCGACGCCGGGGCTCCCCGCAGCCGCTGCCACAAGATCCCGGGCGGCACGCGCGGTTGCGGTGCCGGTTGCGAGCGGCCTACTTCGGGCGCGGGTGCTTCGCGATCCACGCGTCGAGGATCTCGCGGAGCACGGCGCCGGCGTCGGGCTTGCCGCTCCCTAGGCGCTCCGCCCTGCGGAACGCTTCGCGCCGGAGTGCATCCCAGTGCGCCTGGGAGATCGTGAAGGGCTTGATGATCAGGCCCGCTGCGGTTTTCCGCGCCATCTCGCCGGAAAGTAGCACGGGGGAGCGGGGTCTCGACTTTTTCGCCGGTAACATGCTACCGAGTGTACAGTGTGTAGCGAGTTACACGCAACCCCGAGGAGGACGACATGGACACGGCGAAGAAGCTGGACGGCGCAGAACTGAAGGACGCGGCAGCTCGACTCACGCGGTACGCGGTCGCGGGGCTGGGCGCGCAGGGCGGCCTCTGCCAGGCCGACGCGGCGAAGCTCCTGCTCGAGGCGCTGTGGCCGAGCGCGCTCGACTGGCAGGAGCCCCGCCACGCGGCGGACCACCTGGTCACGCTCACGGTGGCGGCCGTCGCGCGGACGTACGGCCTGCCGCCGGCGGACGCGGGGCGGGAGCTGCTCCGGGCGGTGGCGCGCTGGTTCGGGATCGACTTCGAGCGCGAGGTGGAGCGCATCGGCGAGGACGCGTCATGACCCGCATCGCGCTGACGGACGAGCAGGGGCGCTGGTTCGACCCCGACAAGGCGACGAAGTTCGAGGAGGGCGCGCGCTGGGACGGGCGGACCCACATCAGCCTCGCAACCGGCTCGCAGTGGAACCACGAGGCCCTCTACCGCACCCAGGCCGGCCGCTGGATCCTGCACCGCTGGTCTCAGTGGCAGGGGGCGGGCGAGGTCTACGAGGAGGTGGACAACGCGGCGGCGGCGAGGTGGCTCGTCACGAACGGTCACGGGGCCCACGAGGCGTGCGCGACGGAGTACGCCGCGCTCGAGATCGGGTGACGCCCATGACCCCATCCACGGGAGAGACGTACTTCGGCCTCGGGCGCGGACACCTCTCCGAACGCGTCGGCGAGGTCGCGGCCGCGGAGGGCGCCACCCTCGTCAACTACACCGACGCGCAGGACTCCTGCGGCTACGGTTGCCCGCCGTACGCCTGCCCGAAGAGCGCGCGCCACTGGTTCGCCGGGCCGAGCCGCGGGGAGCCCTTCGACGGCGAGCTGGCGAGACGGGTGCTCGCGGCGATCGCCGAGCTCGAGCCGGCGAAGTAGCCTCACGCGCCGCGCCGCTGAGGGGGGCCGCTCCGGCGTCGGGGCGGCCCTTCGCGTTCGTCCCCTCTTGACTCGTACCGTGCGAGGTCGTACCGTGTCGGTACGGAGACCTTGGACATGACCGAGTACCGAGAGCCGCGTTATCCGATCTCGACGATCGCCGCCGTCGTGACGGACCTCGACCCCGAGTTCGATCCCGCTACGATCCGGAAGTGGCGCCAGCGCTCTGACATCGTCCCGGCCGACGAGGCGTTCGAGCCGGAGGGCACGACCTCGACGACCACGTACAGCGAGACCTTCGCGCTGTGGCTCTGGGTCCTGCTCTTCCTGAACCGCCGGTGGGGCGTGGATCTCGCGAACGCCTCTGGCTTCGCGCAGGTGGCAGCGTCGATGGGCATGCGGCGCGCGCGCGTCGTCGACGCGAAGGGGGGCGGGGCCGCCGTGGACAAGGGATACGAGTACCTCCTCATCCCCGACCCGAAGCGGCCGGACCTCGCGAAGATGGCAACGAAGGCGCACCTCGCCTTCCCGAGTTTCTCGACCGGCAGGCCCTGCGGGCTCGTCATCGACGTCACGGACATGACGCGGGGCGTGAGGCAGGCGCTGGCCGAGGGCGCCAACAAGGAGCGCGCGTCGTGACCGCCCCCGTCGTCGCCCTCGACCGCCGCGCGGCCGCGCGCCGGAGGGCGGCATGAGCGCCGAGGCCGTGCTCGGGTCCGCGATCGCCGAGGCGGTACGCGAGCTCGTGCGCGAGGAGCTGCGGGCGCGCAGCGCGGCACCGACGACGTCGCCGGCGCCGCCGGAGCTGCTCTCACCCGAGAAGGCGGCCCGCCGGTTCAAGGGGCGTCCGAGCGCCGACACGATCCGGAGCCTCATCCACCACGGCCGCATCCCGCGCCGGCTCGCCGGCGACGTCCAGGACCCGAAGCGCGCGAGCTACCTGGTGACGCTCGACGAGGTCCTCGCGGCGCTCGAGGCGAGCGGGAAGCCCGCGCCGACGCCGGCGCCGGTGGACCTCGAGGCCGCCCGGGCTCGGGCGCGCGAGCGCGCGGGGAAGGCGAGAGGAGGGCGATAGCCAATGGCGTGGCTCAAGAAGCGGGGCCGGATCTTCTACGTCGTGTTCCCGGTAGCGGGGCGGAAGTATCCGAAGATGATCTCCACCGAGACGGCCGAGCGCCGCGCCGCGCAGGCGTTCCTCGAGGAGTGGGAGCGCGTCCACGTCGCCGGCGACGACGTCGCGGCCGCGCGCGCCGTGTTCACTGTCGAGAGCTGGGGCGGCGAGTGGATCGAGGCGAGGAAGGCCCGCGGCATTCTCGACGCGGTGAACGAGTCGGCGCACCTGCGGCTGCACCTGTACCCGCGGCTCGGCGCACGCCCGCTCCGCGACGTGACAAAGGCGGAGCTGCTGGACTGGGTCCAGGCGCTCCCGGCAAAGGGGCTCGCGCCGGCGACGGTGGCGAAGATCGCGGCCACGTGCCGGGCCCTGTTCGCCGAGGCCGCGAAGCGGGACCTCGTCACCGTGAGTCCGTGCGTCTGGACGCGCGGGGACCTTCCCCGGAAGGTGACCGTCTCGCGCACGCGCGAGGGCGGGCTCACCGTCGACCAGGTCGAGTTGCTCATTGTCGACCCGCGCGTCCCGGAGGACCGGCGCGCGCTGTACGCGCTCGAGCTCCTCACCGGCATGCGGACCGGCGAGGCCGCCGCGCGCCGCTGGCGCGACTGGGATCCCGTGTTCCAGGGCGAGCTCGGCCGCCTCGTAGTCGGGACCTCGTACAACACGCGCCACGCGCTCGAGCGGCAGACGACGAAGACCGATGTCGAGAAGTGGGTCCCGGTGCATCCGGTGCTCGCCGAGCTGCTGCGCCGCTGGAAGGCGTCGGGCTGGCCGCGGATGTTCGGGCGGGCGCCGGCGCCGGGCGACCTCATCGTCCCGGCGGCGAAGGGCGGGCCGCGGAACAACGGCACGTCGCACCGGCTCTGGTGGACGGACCTCGACGCGCTCGGCCTCCCGCGCCAGCGGCACTACCAGACCCGGGCGACGTTCCGGTCCCTGGCGCTCGCCGGCGGCGCCGTCGAGAAGGACCTCGACCGCATCACGCACCCGAGCCCGAAGACGGCGAGCGACGTGTACGACCGGCCGGCGCTGCTCTGGCCGCGCCTCTGCGCGACAGTCCGGTGCGTCGCCGTGGCGCCGCGCGCGGCCTCCGCGGAGCCCGCCCGCCTCGCCGTGGTCGCCGGCGGGAACGGGTACAGCGCGACGGGTACACCGCCGGATCCGGGAGACGGCGGACCGCCGAAAGGTCCAGGCGGCGCGCGTGGTTCGGTCGAGTCGGGATCAACGGCAGAGCACGGGAATCGAACCCGCCTGCAGCGCCTCTCAGCACCACACACCGGTTTTGAAGACCGGGCCCGGCACCAGCCTAGGACGCTCTGCCGCCGTCCGGTTTACGTGCCACCTGCGGGCCGGTCAAGGAGTCGTTCGAGCGCATCAGCGCGACGCCCTCGACGCCTTCGACGGCCGATCGCCGCGCGACGGGCGCGGCGTGCGCGCTCGCCCCACGGCGAGATCCGGACCGGCGCCGCCCGCTCGTGCGGCATCACGGCGCGCGGCGACCGGAAGTACTGCATGGGCGAGTAGAAGACGAGGTTCGACACCCGGCTCGTGTAGATGCAGGCGTAGACCTCGATCTGCTCGCCGAAGCGGGAGTTCTCGTTCCCCTCCTTGAACGTGAGCCCCCAGTACGGTTCAGGCCTTCCTCGAGCCGACGCTCGAGCGCCTCGACCGTCGCGTCTGCCTCCCGCAGCGCGCGGCGGAGCACCTCGAGCTCCTGCTTCTGCCGCTTTCGCTCCTCGGTGACGCGGGCGCGCTCCGGCCAGTCCGGTGGCTCGCGGTCGAGCCGCCGGTCGAGCAGGTTCAGGCGCCGAGCGGTGGACCGCGATCTCGTCCTCGACGCGGACGCGCAGCTCCTCGAGCCGCGACAGCTCCGCCAGCGTCTCGCTGGTTGCGCTCGAGCCAGGCGAGCTCGCGCTCGAGCTCCTCGACCACCATGCACGTCCGCCAGAGCGAGCTCTTCTTCGACCGCAGGATGTCGCCGTAGATGTGATCGCCCACGTAGAGGATGCGATCGCCGGCGATCCCCATGAGCCGCTCGAACGTTCCGAGATCGCCGCCCTCGTAGACCCGGCCGCGCTCGAGGGCCGTCGCCTCGCCGGCGCGCGCGCCGTCCGGTCCGAGGACGTACAGCGGCCGCTTCTCCGAGAAGAAAGCCGGCTTCGCGGCGCCCGGTGACCACCGCGTCGAAGTAGTTGCGCCAGGACGGGTACTCGGCGAGCTGCGCCGTCGAGCACGAACCGCATCACCGCGTCGGTGTAGTCGAACAGCGAGTTGGTGAGCAGGAAGAGCTTCTTGCCCCCGGAGCGGAGCTTGTGGAGCGCCGGCCCGAGCTCGGGGTCGCGCACCACGTAGCCGGCCGAGGTCCTTCTTCACCTCCGCCTTGAGCGATCCGTCGCGGTGGACGGTGTCGATCGACTCGCGGATGTCGTCGAAGAGCTTCGTGTAGTCGACCGTGCCGCCCTGGCCTTCGAGCAGCTCGATCACCTCGGCGAAGAGGCACGCCTCGGGCAGCGCGAAGAGCGTGTCGATCCAGGCGAAGCGGGGCGAGCGAGAGGTGGATCTTCTCGTCGCGGTAGAGCCGTCGCATCTCGTCGGGCGGCAGCGGCCGCCGGCCGTGGTAGCAGCGGCCGACGTGGTTGTGCCGGTCCATCTTGAAGATGTTCCCGTGCAGCTTGTCGACCACGACGCCGCGGATCACGAACTCGGGGTCGTACTGCAGCGTGCCGACGCTGGGCGGGTAGCCGAGCGCGTCGATCATCCGCGCGAGCGTCATCCGGAACGCGAGCGTCTCGAGCCGCTGCAGGTGGTACATCGCGATCGTGTAGTCCATGTCGAAGCCGACGGCCTCGATGCGGTCCATCCGCAGGTTGCGGTTGACGAAGACCTGGCGCGCGCGCGGCACCTCGCGGTGGTGAGCGCCGTGCGGCCCGGAGAGCAGCGCCTGGACGACCGGCCCGTCGTACGCGGGCTCGGGGGCAGGACCGGCGGCGTCTGTTGCGGAGTCGGGGCCTCTCGCGGTGTCCATCCGGTTCGCGAGATAACACGCCCGGGAGGGTCGCTCAACGCGCCGGACGGAGAGCGCTCCCGGCGAGCACGGGTCGGGGCAGCCGCGGATCCGGCACGGAAAGTTGATTCCCGGTGGAGGCGTGGCACCTTCGAAGGGCCGTGCCCACGAGGAAACGCCCCACGCTCGCCGCGCTCGAGGCGCGGATCGCCGCGCTGGAGGACCGCGTCACGCGGGTCGAGAAGGGGGAGGCGCCGCCCGGCGACGGGCGCGCGGCGGCCGTGAAGCGCGCGTCCGGCGTGAAGCGGTGTCCGGGGTGCGGACTACCGCTCGAGCGCCGGAAGGGGCGGTGCGCTGCGTGCGGGCGGCCGGTCGCGTCCCTGTGATGCGCCAGGTCTACTCGTCCGCGACGATCCGTGATGGCGGGACACCCAGGGCCCTGGCGATCGCGACGACGGTCGTGTACGGGGGATTCCGGCCCCCGCGCTCGATGAGGCTGACGTAGGCAACCGACAGTTCGAGAGTTTCGGCGAGCGCTTCCTGCGTGAGTCCGCGGTTGCGCCGCTGCTCGCGAACCCGCTCGCCGAGTCGCCGCAGCTCCTCGCGCCGCGGATCGCGGTGGGTCTTCTGCTTGGTGGCCATCGTGATGTGTCTCTCCGTGTACCCTGGGTAGACTTCGAGCGGCAAAACCGTTTAGAGCTTCGCGGTTCGGCGGTCCACCGACGCTGTGTTGGGGACGCTCACAGTAAATAATCAGCCACCTCGCCCCGTGCGCGCGGATCGCGTTTCGACCCGGCGGACAACCCCTCGTTTTCTTGGGGTTCTCGGCGTCGGATGCGTGGACGCCTGCCCGGTCGGACGCTATCTTCGCGCCTTGCCCATGTTCGCGCTCAAGCACCCCGGCGTCGTCGACCTCGACCGCGTGAGGGCCCATACCCTCCCGAACGGCCTGCGCGTGCGGCTGCTCTCCGATCCCAGCACGCCGACGCTCAGCTACTACACGTTCTTCCAGGTCGGCTCGCGGAACGAGAAGCTGGGGACGACGGGGATCAGCCACCTGTTCGAGCACATGATGTTCAACGGGGCGGCGAAGTACGGCCCCAAGGAGTTCGATCGCGTGCTCGAGGCGCGCGGCGGTCACTCGAACGCGTATACGTCGAACGACGTGACCGCCTATTACGAGGACTTCGCCGCCGACGCCCTCGAGACCGTGGCGGATCTCGAGTCCGACCGCATGCGCTCGCTCCGGCTCACGTCGGAGTCGCTCGAGCAGGAGCGCGAGGTCGTGAAAGAGGAGCGGCGGCTCCGCACCGAGAACTCGATCTTCGGCCTCATGGAGGAGCAGCTCGAGGCCCTCGTGTTCCTCGCTCATCCCTACCGCTGGCCCGTGATCGGCTGGATGGACGACATCCAGCGCATCACCCGCGAGGACTGCGAGGGGTTCTTCCGCACCTACTACGCACCCACGAACGCCACCGTCTACGTGGTCGGCGATCAGGATCCCGATCGCACGCTCTCGCTCCTCGAGAAGCATTACGCCGACATCCCCGCCGGACCGCCCCCGGCGCCGGTTCCGCCCGGCGAGCCTCCGCAGCGCGGCGAGCGCCGTGCGCTCGTCCGCTACCCGGCCCAGGCGCCTGCGATCCTCGTCGGGTGGCGCGGCCCCGCCGCGCGGAGCCCGGACTCGAGCGCGCTCGACGTCCTCCAGGTCTGTCTCGCCGTGGGCGAGTCCTCGCGGCTTCGCCGCCGTCTCGTGCAGGAGACGGAGGCGGCGGTCGCGGTCTCGATCAGCTGGGGCTGGCGCATCGATCCGGGGGTGTTCCTGGCATTCGTCGAGCTCGCGCCGGGGATCTCCGTGGCTCGCGCGGAAGCGCTCCTCTGGGAGGAGATCGCGAAGGTCTCGGCGCGCGGGGTGTCCGCGGCCGAGGTGGCGCGCGCGAAGGCGCTCCTGCGCAGCTCGGTCCTGCACGAGCTCGCCACGCACCATGGCGTCGCCCACGCGCTCGGCCAGGCGGAGGCGCTCCTCGGGGACTGGCGCGAGGCGGGGCGGGCGCTGGAGCACTACGCCGCGGTCTCGCCGAGGGAGGTGCGCCGGGTCGCCGCCGAGTACCTGGACCCGACGCGGCGCTGCGTCGTGGTGCTCGAGCCCGAGGTCCGCCGGTGAACGCGAACGAGCCCATGCTCATCCCCCTGCCGCCGATTCACCGCGAGCGCCTCCCGACCGGGCTCCAGGTCGTCATCGCGGAGCGGCCGGGCGTTCCGCTCGTGGCGGCGCGCCTGATGGTGCGCGGGGGCTCGGCCCTCGATCCGGACGGGCGGGCCGGGCTCGCGCACCTCGTGGCGATCACGGCCCGCCGTGGGACGCGTCGCCGCAGCGGGCCCGAGATCGACCTCGCGGTCGAGTCGCTCGGCGCCGAGCTGGAGGCGGGCGTCGACGAGGACGCGAGCCATTTCGGGCTGTCCGCGCCGGCCGAGGTCCTGCCGCGCTGCCTAGAGATCCTCGCCGACGTTGCGACCGCGCCGACCTTTCCCGCCGCGGAGGTGCAGCGCCTGCGACGGCGCGAGATCGCCTCCCTGGCGCACGATCTGGACGAGCCGTCCGTGATCGCGGACCGCGCGATGCTCCGGGCCGCCTTCGGCCGACACCCATACGGCCACCCGCCCGAGGGAAGGGTGCGTGAGCTCGGCGCCGTACGCCGTCGCGACGTGAGCGCGTTCCACGTGCGGCACTTCCGGCCGGGCTCCGCGATCGTGGTCGTGGTCGGGAACGTGCGCGCGGACGAGGTCCTCGCGCTCGTCCAGCGCCGGCTCGGCCGCTGGCGTGGGGCGGACGGCGGCGACGTGTCCATCGCCCCGCCTGCGCCGCCCGTCCGCGCGGTCGTCGTCGTCGACAAGCCGGACGTGACCCAGACGCAGGTCCGGATCGCGTCGGCGGGGTTTGCCCGGCGCAGCCCGGACTACTTCCCGGGCGTCGTCGCGAGCGCGATCCTGGGCGGCGGGTTCACCTCACGTCTCATGGAGGCGATCCGGGTGAACCGGGGGCTGTCGTACGGCGTCCGCTCCCGGTTCGCGACGAGCGGCTCGGGCGGCCTGTTCTTCGTGTCGACGTTCACGAAGGTCGAGACCACCGCCGAGATCATCCAGGTCGCGCTCGACGAGACCGCCCGCTTCTGCGAGGGCGGCCCGTCGCCCGAAGAGCTGGAGCGCATGCAGAGCTATCTCTGCGGTCTGTTCCCGCTCTCGCTCGAGACGCACGACCAGCTCGCGGACAAGCTCGCCGACCTCGCGCTGTTCGGCCTCCCCGACGAGGAGGTGACCCATTTCCGCGAACGCATCCGCGCGATCACTCCGGAGGCGTGCCGCGACGTGGGCCGACGCTACTTCCCGCTCGACGCGCGCGTGGTGGTCGCGGTCGGCCCGGCGCGCTCCATCGCGCGGCCGCTCGAGCGGTTCGGTCCCGTGACGGTCGTGCCGGCAAGGAAGATGGCGTGACCGAGGTCGCGGCTGGCATCCCGGTCCTGTTCCAGGACGACGCCGTCCTCGCCGTCGACAAGCCCGCCGGGCGGCTCGTGATCCCCGGACGTGGCACGGACGAGAAGAGCCTCCGCGAGGAGCTCGAGGCGTCGTACGGGCGGCTCTGGGTCGTGCACCGGCTCGATCGCGGCACGAGCGGGGTGCTGTTGTTCGCGCGCACCGCCGAAGCGCACCGCGCCTTGAACCTGGCGTTCGACCGGGGCGAGCCCCGCAAGCGCTACGTGGCGCTGGTGCGTGGCGAGCCCCCGCCGAGCGGGTGATCGAAGTCGCGATCGCGCCGGCGCGGCGCGGACGGATGCGCCCGGCCCGCTCGGGCGATCCGCGCGCGAAGCGGGCCGTCACGGTGGTGCGGCTCGTCGAGGTGCTGCCGCGGCGCCCATGGGCGCAGGGGACCTTCGCGGTCGTGGAGGCGCTGCCGGAGACCGGGCGGACGC
Source organism: uncultured delta proteobacterium (assembly GCA_963721145.1). Classification (GTDB taxonomy): domain Bacteria; phylum Myxococcota; class Myxococcia; order Myxococcales; family Anaeromyxobacteraceae; genus Anaeromyxobacter. The sequence continues at coordinate 467,794 of CAVRIC010000004.1, forward strand.
ACCAGATCCGCGTCCATCTCGCAGCGGCGGGGTTCCCGCTCGCGATCGATCCCGACTATGGCGAGGCCGGCCCGCTCCTGGGACCGGACGGCGGCGCGCTGCTGGCCCGCACGCCGCTCCACGCGGCCCGCCTCGAGGTCGCGCACCCTCACGGTGCGGGAACGCTCTCGATCGAGGCCCCGTGGCCGGCCGACCTGGCCCGGACGGTCGCGGCGTTGAGAGGGTAGAGCCTAACGCTCCGGGGACGGCGACGGGGTCGGCGCGAGCGCGCTCGCAGGGATCACCCCGGCGCCGGGGAGGGGTGGCTCGCCCAGCTCCGCGGCGAGCGCCTCGACGAGCGGAACGCCCGCGAACTGCTGGCGAGCGAGCGCCAGGATCTGCTTCGCCTCTTCGGGCTTCCCGCTCCGCGCGAGGAAGCGGGCCTTCTCGGCGAGCTTCGCCACCGAGACCTCCTTCTCGCCCGTGGCGAGCCGCTCCGTCAGGACCCACGCGTTCGGTCCGGAGGACACGTTCACCTCGCTGAACGGAGGCCTCGCCTTGACGACGAGGAGGAGCGTCCCGGGGTCGATCTTCCGCCTGGCGTTGGCGGCGAGCAGGTCGGGCCGGTCGAACACGTCCGCGACGGCGAGCACCGTCGCCTCGGCGATGCCTTCTCCCTCGAGGATCGCGGACCGGCGGAGCCACCCCTCGCGATCGTCGGAGGAGCGCACCTTCGCCCAGTCCTCGCGCGCCTCGATCACCGTGATCTTCTCGCCGCGCAGCAGGAAGGCGAGCTGGTTCACGACCTCCTTGCGCCCGGGGCCCGCGACGCGCGCGGCGTCGGTCGGCTCGCGGCGCAGCGTCGTCGCCCCGCTCACGTACGCGGCGGTCGGCCCCGCGGGCGCTTGGGCCGTACCCGGCGGCGCGGCGACGGCGCCGCCCGCGGGCGCGGGGCTCCGCGAGCACGCGAGGGTCACGGCGACGGCGAGGAGTGCGAAAGAGCGGCGCATTCGGGTTCGGGCCTCCGCGAAGCACCGTACCGGAAGCCGGGGCGACGGCCAAGCGGCCGTCCGCGGGTGTCAGCTCCGCGCGTGCACGAGCAGCTTCACGTCGGAGCGGAACGTGACCTCGATCTTGCCGCCATCGCGGATCGCGGAGACGAACCCGCGCCCGAAGATGGGGTGATCCAGGACGTCGTCGACGACGTAGGTGCGGGCGATCGAGTACGGGCGCGCGTCCCCGACGCGCCTCTCGGCGAGCAGCGCGTCGAACGCGACCACCTCCGGCCGCACGCGGACGGCGCGCGCCGCGCTCGCCCCGGAGCGCGCCCCGTTCCCGACGGAGCCGCGGTACCGGTGGACGTTGTGGCAGGTGTTGCACTCGACCTTCACGGGCCTGCCGGCCACCATGGCATGGACCGTGTGGGCGAGCGTCAGCTCGCACCTCGTGCAGAACGCGTCCACCTCACCGCCGACCTTGATCATGGGCGGCGCAGTATAGCGGCACCGCCGCGCGGATGCGCGGCCCGCCTCCCGGGAGGCATGAAACGCGCGCGGGGCGGGGTCCGTGCGAGAATGCCGGCCCATGCGACGGGTGCAGGCCGCGCTCGAGGACTTCGGCCGGATGGTCTTCTTCGCGGTCGAGACGGTGGCGTGGGCCATCCGCCCGCCGTTCCGGCCCGAGCTGATCCTCTCGCAGATGGCCTTCATCGGCGTCGGCTCGGCGTTCATCGTCGGCGCGACCGGCCTCTCCGCCGGCATGGTGTTCGCGCTCCAGATGAACTACGCGCTGAAGCAGTTCGCGGCCGAGGGCTACGTCGGGGGGCTCGGTCGGCTTCTCGCTCGCGCGCGAGCTGGCGCCGGTCTTCACGGCCCTCATGGTGACGGGCCGCGCCGGGAGCGCCATCGCCACGGAGCTCGGGACGATGCGCGTCACCGAGCAGATCGACGCGATGGAGTCGATGGCGGTGAACCCCATCCAGTACCTCGTGGTCCCGCGGATCATCGCGGCGATCGTGATGTTCCCGGTGCTGACCATGGTGTTCAACGTCATCGGATACGCCGGCGGCTACATGATGGGCGTCTACGTCGCGCGGATCCCCATCGGCCCCTTCGTCGAGCACACGCGCGAGTTCATGGATCCGGGCGACATCCTCCACGGGCTGCTCAAGGCGCTGGTGTTCGGGGCGCTCGTGTCGGTGATCACGACCTGGCGCGGCTACGCCGCCTCCGGCGGCGCGAAGGGGGTGGGCGAGGGGACCACGCGCGCGGTGGTGATGAGCTCGATCGCCGTCCTCGTCGCCGACTACGTCATCACCTTCATCTCGGTGGGGGTCTGACGTGATCGAGGTGCTCGATCTCTGGAAGTCGTTCGGGGAGAACCAGGTGCTGAAGGGGATCGACCTGACGATCCCCGACGGGACCACCTACGTCGTGCTGGGCGGGTCGGGGTCGGGGAAGACCGTGCTCATGAAGCACGTCATCGGCCTGCTCAAGCCGGATCGCGGGCTCGTGCGCGTGGACGGGATCGAGATCTCCTCGCTGGCCGGCAAGCCGCTCACCGAGGCGCGGCAGATGTTCGGTATGGTGTTCCAGGGCGCGGCGCTGTTCGACTCGATGACGGTGTTCGACAACGTCGCCTTCCCGATCACCGAGAAGCGCGTCCACGATCGGCTCCGGCCGGACGAGGTCCGCGCGCGCGTCGTCGAGAAGCTGAAGGTGGTGGACCTCGGCGAGGAGGTGCTGGACCGGTGGCCTGCCGAGCTGTCCGGCGGCATGCGAAAGCGCGTCGCGCTCGCCCGCGCGCTCGTCTCCGACCCGCAGGTCGTGCTGTACGACGAGCCCACCACCGGGCTCGACCCCATCACGACCGACTACGTCGACGGCATGATCCTGAGCGCCAAGGAGCGCCTCGGGATCACGAGCATGGTGATCTCCCACGACATCGCGAGCGCCTTCAAGGTGGCCGATCGCCTGGCCGTGCTCTACGATGGGCACCTGGCCGCGGAGGGCACGCCGGAAGAGGTCCGCCGGAGCACGCACCCGTTCGTGCAGCGCTTCCTGTCCCTGTGGTTCGAGAAGCAGTGAGACGGGCAATGAGACGCGAGGTTCGCCATCCGTAAGCCGGTCTGGAACAGGGCGCTGGCCGTGGGCGTGCTCGCCGCCGCCACGGGCGTCGCGTTCCTGCTCGCCCTCACCTTCTTCCGCAAGGGGGGCTACTCCGAGAAGGAGAGCTACCTCGTGCACGGCGTACTTCTCGGACGCGACCGGCCTCACCTGGAAGAGCCGCGTCCAGATCGCCGGCATCCAGGTCGGCGAGGTCGTGGACATCGTGCTCGACGGCGCCAAGGCCCGGCTCGACATCCGCGTGAAGAACGGCATCGAGCTGCACACGGACGCCTGCTTCACGAAGACGTTCCCGTCGGCGCTGCTCCCCGACGCGCTCCTCGAGGTCCAGCCCGGCAGCCCGGAGAAGCCCCTGCTCGCGTCGCTGCCCGAGCCCGAGCGGCGCATCACCTGCGTGCGCGAGGCCACGAGCGTGCAGCAGCTCCTCGACTCGCTCGCCAAGATCGCGGCCGACATCCAGCTCGTGACCGGCGACCTCGCGCAGACCGTAAGCGGCGATCGGGGGATCCGCGAGATCGTCGAGAACCTCGCGTCCGCGACGCGGCGCATCGACGACGCGATCGCGCGCAACGAGCAGAACCTGGCGGACATCCTCGCGAACGCGCGCGACTTCACCGCCGACCTCCGCGAGATCTCGGGGCGGGACAAGGACAAGATCGGGCGGATCGCGACGAACATCGAGGAGCTCACCTCGCGCCTCAAGGTGGTCGCGGCGAGCCTGCAGGAGATCGTCGATCCGGGATCGGGCGGCGGCCCCGGCCCCGGCGGCGGCCCGAAGGCCGACAGCGGCGCGGCGCCCGCGCCCGCCCCAGGCGTCGGGGGCGCGGTGGCGGCGGCGACGCCTGCCGAGCGTGCGGCGGCGGCGGAACGGGCGCGCGGCGTGAAGCAAGCCGTGGACAAGCTCACCGGCAGCCTCGAGAAGCTCGACGCGCTCATCGGGAAGGTGAGCGAGGGAAAGAGCGTCGCCGGACGGCTGCTCGTCGACGAGCGGCTGGGGCGGAAGCTGGGCGTCGCGGCGGAGGACGTCGCGGATCAGCTCGACCGCGTCTTCAAGCTCCAGATCCAGGTCCAGCTCCGCTCGGAGTGGCTGCTCAACCAGACCGGCGCGAAGACCTACTTCGGCGCCCGGCTCCTGCCGCGGCCGGACAAGTACTACCTGCTCGAGATCGTCGCGGATCCGCGCGGCGTGGACACCGTCACATCGGAGACCATCACGCGCCGCGATCCCCTCACCGGGACGGACACGACCGAGGTCGCCACCCGGACGCTGCACGAGGACAAGCTCACGTTCACGGTGCAGTTCGCCAAGCGCTACGGGCCGATGACCTTCCGGATCGGCGTCATCGAGAGCTCGGGCGGCGTCGGCGCGGACCTCCACCTGTTCCGCGACGCGCTCCAGTTCTCCGTTTCGGTGTACCAGTTCTCCCGCCCGTACCAGGACGTCTTCCCGCGCGCGAAGGTCTGGATGAACTACTACATGTTCCAGCACTTCTTCGTCAGCGCGGGGGCGGACGACTTCCTGAACACGTGGCGCTCGGGCCGCTACCCCGGTGGGCCGAAGTTCACGATCGGGAATGACGTGTTCTTCGGGGGCGGCCTCTTCTTCACGGACGACGACCTGAAGACGCTGATCGGCGCGGGCGCGGGCAGCGCGGTCCCGAAGGGATGAGCCTCGACGACCGCCGGCCCCGGCAGCGCGCGGGTTCGCCGTATACTTCCTGAGGTCATGCGAAGCTGGACCAAGCTCGCGCTGCTCGCGGTCGTCGCGGTGGTGGTCACGCGAGATCCTCGTGCAGCGGTCGCAGCCGCCGTCGCCGCCCGGGGAGGCCGCGCCACCCCTCGCGCTCCGCGATCTCGCCGGGCGGACCGTCGACCTCGCGAAGCTCCGCGGCAAGGTCGTCGCCGTGAACTTCTGGGCGACCTGGTGCGCCCCGTGTCTCGAGGAGATCCCCGAGCTCGCGCAGGTCTGGAGCGAGCACCGCGGCGGGTGCTTCGAGCTGCTCGGCGTCGCCGAGGAGTCGGCCCGGGAGGACGTGGCGCGCATCGCCGCAACGATTCCGTACCCGGTCCTCTTCGACGAGCGGGCGGTGGCGCTCTCCGCATGGCGCGTCCCAGGCTACCCGCGAACGTACCTCCTCGACCGCGACGGGAAGATCCGTCACGTCTTCGAGGGGGCGCTCCGAAAGCGACAGCTCGAGGAGGCGATCCGGCCGCTCCTCCCGGACGCGTGCCCGACGAGCTGACGTCGGCACCCACGCGATGGAACACGTGCGCAGCCCCCTCCGGCCGCGGTAGATCCAGCCCGTGCCCCGCGACGCGACCTGCCCGAACTGCGGAAAGCCTGTGCCGCCGCGAGCGCAGAACCGGTCTGCTCCGTTCTGCTCCGACCGGTGCCGCCTCGTGGACCTCGGAAAATGGTTCGGAGAGGAGTATCGGATCCCAGGCCCGCCCGCCGGGGACGGGCCCGAGCGGCCGCCCGACGCGGAGGAGGACGACACGTGACCGAGATCCTGTACCTCGTGCGGGCGCTGCCCGGGCAAGATCTGGAGCCGCTCCGGCCCCACCTCGAGATCCGTGGCGGCGCTCCGACGCCGCCGGTCCGCGAGCGGCTCGTCGAGGAGGCGCGCGGCGCGACGGTGCTCGCACCCACCTACATCGATCGGGTCGACGCGGCGCTCCTCGACGCGCTCCCGACGGTGCGGCACGTCGCGTCCTACGGCGTCGGCGTGAACCACATCGACCTCGACGCGTGCAGGGCGAGGCACGTGCTCGTCACGAATACCCCGGGCGTCCTCACCGACGCGACGGCGGACCACGCGCTCGCGCTCCTCCTCGCGGCCGCGCGGCGGGTCGTGGAGGGCGATCGGGTGGTCCGGGCCGGCGGCTGGCGCGCCGTGGATCCCGCGTTCATGCTCGGCACCGAGGTGACGGGGAAGACGCTCGGGATCGTCGGCTTCGGCCGGATCGGGCAGGCGGTCGCCCGCCGAGCACAGGGGTTCCGGATGCGGGTCCTGTACGCGTGCCCGCGCCCGGTGACGGACTTCCCCGAGGCACGCCACGTCCCCCTCGACGCGCTCCTCGCCGAGAGCGACTTCATCACGCTCCACACGCCGCTCACGGCGCAGACGGAGAACCTGCTCTCGCGGGAGCGGATCGCACGGATGAAGCCGGGCGCCGTCGTCGTGAACACCGCGCGCGGTGCGGTGGTGGACGACGCCGCGCTCGCCGAGGCGCTCGCGTCCGGGCAGGTGGGCGCCGCGGCGCTCGACGTGTTCCGGGACGAGCCCCGCGTTCCCGAGGTGTACCTGAGCCTTCCCAACGTGGTGCTGACGCCGCACCTCGGCTCCGGTACGCGCGAGACGCGCGCTGCGATGGCGCGCCTCGTGCTCGAGGACGTCCTGCGCGTCGCGAAGGGCGAGCCGCCGCGCCACCCCGTCCCCTGACCGCTCGCACCCCCCGCTTCCGTGCAGGGACGGCGCGTGCTATGAGCCGCCGGCACGATGGGCTTCGTCGATCTCCACTGCCATCTCCTGTGGGCCGTCGATGACGGGTGCGAGACGCCCGACGAGACGATCGCGGCGGCGCGGCTCCTCGTCGAGCTCGGGTTCAGCGATGCGGCCCCGAGCCCACACGCGGTCGCGAGCCTGCCCTCGGGCGATCCCGTGCACGCCGAGGCGCGCCGCGCCGAGGCGGAGGCGCTGCTCCGGGCGGAGGGGGTGCCGCTCGCGCTGCACCGGAACGCCGAGAACCGGCTCGAACGAGGAGTTCCTGGCCCGTGCCGGAGGGGAGGGGAGGCGCGGCGTCGGGGTCTCCCAGCGCTGGGTCCTGCTCGAGGTGCCGTTCGAGACCGCACTTCCGGCGCTGCCCGACCTCGTCTTCCGGCTCCGCCGCAAGGGCATCCTGCCGCTCTTCGCCCACCCGGAGCGCTGCGCCGAGTTCGAGCGGCCCGGCCGTCCCGAGGAGGTGGTTCGGCTCGGCGGCGCGCTGCAGCTCAACGTCGGCGCGCTGGCGGGCGTCTACGGCAAGGGCGCGCGGCGCACGGCCGAGCGGCTGCTCGACGGCGGGCTCTACGCCGTCGCGGCGACGGACCTTCACCGGGCCGACGGCGCGCACGACTGGCTCGACGAGGCGCTCGCCTTGCTCGAGAAGCGTGCGGGCGGCGCTGCGCTCGAGCGGCTGCTCGCGGAGAATCCGCGGCGGATCCTCGCCGGAGAGGACCTCGCGTGAAGCGCTCGGTGCAGGCGCTGGCGGGGATCGCGGTCTCCGGCGCTCGCGCTCTGGCTCACCCTGCGCGGCAAGGACCTCGGCGCGATGTGGGCCGCGGTCCGTGCCGCCGACTACCGGTACCTCGCCCCGTACGTCTGCATCCTGCTCGCGATCCACGTCGTGCGGACCGTGCGCTGGGGGCTGCTGCTGCGAGCCGGTCGCGAAGGTGCCGTTCGCGCGCCTCAACGCGGTCGCGGCGGTCGGCTTCATGGCGCTCATGCTCCTCCCGTTCCGGCTCGGCGAGTTCGCGCGGCCGCTACCTCATCGCGGACCGGCCGCGGCTGCGCACCTCGGCGGCGCTCTCCTCGATCGTGGTCGAGCGGGTGGCGGACGGGCTCTTCACGGGGCTCCTGCTCGTCGTCGCGCTGCTCGCCGTGCCGGACGGGACGCCGGGCGTCGCGCTCCTGCGCGCCGGCGGCGTCGTGGTGTGCGGCGCGTTCGCGGCGGTCGCTCGCGTTCCTGGTCGTCGCGTACCGGAACCGCGCGCCGCGCGGTCCGCCTGGCGGCGCGCGTGCTCGCGCCCGTTCTCTCGCCGCGGCTCGCCGAGCGCGTCGCGGGCATGCTCGACGCCTTCATCCACGGGCTCCGGGTGCTGCCCGGCGCGGCGGAGCGTCGCGGCTCTTCTTCGTGCTCACCGCCGCGTACTGGGTCCTCAACGCGCTCGGGCATGAGCGATCCTGGCGCTCGGGTTCGGCTTCGATCTCGGCGCCGCCCAGGCCAGCGCGCTCCTCGGCGTGCTCGTCGTCGGAGTCATGATCCCGGCCGGCCCCGGGATGGTCGGGACGTTCCAGGGCGCGGTCGTCCTCGGGCTCTCGCTCTTCGCGGCGAAGGAGGCCGTCGCGACGCGCGGCATCGCCTACGCGAACGTGCTCTGGGCGAGCCAGGTGGTCCAGGTGAGCGCCGTCGGGCTGCTGTTCCTCTCCTCGCGTCACGTGAGGCTCGGGCGGCTCGTGGGCGCGCCGGGCGAGGTGGGGGCCGGGCTCGAGGAGGAGGAGCAGGAGTACCGCGCCGCGGGCGACGGGACCGTCTAGCGGGGGGAGTCGCGGCTACGCCGCCGCGCTGCCCGTCGCGGTCTCCATCGCGCGGCGCTCGCCACGGAGGCGCGCCAGCGTTCCCTCGACCTCGGCGAGGAACAGCCGGTCCAGGTCCAGGTCGATGCGGGCGAGCCCCTCGTCGAGCTGAGATGCGTCCAGCTCGGGCAGCGGGAGCTCGAGGTTCACAGCTCCTCCTCGAGCCAGCGGAGCAAAGCGTCCTTGATGCGATTCGGCGGGGCGCCGCTCCCGGATGGTGGCGCGCGGGGGCGGGTCGGTAGGCGTGGGGAGCGGAAGCTCCCGAGGGGTGAACTCCTCCGTGCGGGTGGACAGCGACGGCAGCGGCTTCCGCATGCGCAATCCTCCGATATCGCGCACTCGTATCACGCGGAGCTCGACGGTCAACGATTCGGCCCTCGCTTGACGCCTCTCGACGGTCGCCCTATAAACCCGCGTTCTTGGACCCCATGGCGAGCGAAGGCGCAGCCGGATGAGGCTGCGCCGGAGCGAGCGGGGGGCCGGGGGGTCGCGCAGCGTCCCCCCGGCAAGATCGGTGAGGTAGCTCAGTCGGCTAGAGCGAGGGTCTCATAATCCCTAGGTCGGGAGTTCGATTCTCCCCCTCACCACTCAGTGTGACCAGTCGAGAAGGGGGTTCGGGGGCGAACACGCCGCTCGGCGAACCCCTGGCGGGTGCTCTCCGGCGACACCAGAATGCCCCTAGGATGTGAGGACTCTTCGCGGGAGAGCCCATGGGCACGAAGGCTGCGAAGGAAGGGCGCGCCGGAGGAAAGGCGCCGCATCACGCAGAGACCCCGGCCGCGCCGCAGCAGGCGGATCACCCCGTCTACGCGCGCGAGGAGATCGCCCGCGTCCTGGCGGAGCGCGAGTCCTGGACCGCGAGGAGCTGGCGGAGGCGCTCGCGCGACTGCCGCGGCGCAAGGAGTGCGTTCCAGACCGACTCGGGCATCCCCATCCCCGACGTCGTCGATCCGGCGACCGTGCGCGAGGCCGACCCGCTGCGGGACGTGGGCTACCCCGGCCGGTACCCGTTCACCCGCGGCCCGCAGCCCGACCATGTACCGCGGGCGGCTCTGGACGATGCGCCAGTTCGCCGGCTTCGGGTCGCCGGAGGACACGAACCGGCGCTTCAAGTACCTGCTCGAGCACGGCGTGACCGGCCTCTCGACCGCCTTCGACATGCCCGCGCTCATGGGCTACGACGCCGACCACCCGATGAGCCGCGGCGAGGTGGGCAAGGAGGGCGTCGCGATCTCCACGCTCCGCGACTTCGAGGTCCTCTTCGACGGGCATCCCGCTCGCCGACGTCACGACCTCGATGACCATCAACGCGACCGCCGTCATCGCGCTCGCGATGTACGTGGCGGTCGGGGAGCAGCAGGGCGTCGCCGCGCGCGAAGCTCGGCGGCACGCTCCAGAACGACATGCTGAAGGAGTACATCGCGCAGAAGGAGTGGATGATCCCGCCGCGGCCGCGGTGAAGGTGAACTGCGACGTCATCGAGTTCTGCGCGAGGGAGATGCCGCGCTGGAACCCGGTCTCGATCAGCGGCTACCACATCCGGGAGGCGGGGGCGACGGCGGTGCAGGAGCTGGCCTTCACGCTCGCGGACGGGATCGACTACGTCCAGGAGTGCGTGGATCGCGGTCTCGACGTGGACGCCTTCGCGCCGCGCCTCTCCTTCTTCTGGGACGTGCACAACGACTTCTTCGAGGAGGTCGCGAAGTTCCGGGCCGCCCGGCGCATCTGGGCCCGGACGATGAAGGAGCGCTTCCGGGCCCGCCGGAAGGAGTCGCTGCTCCTGCGCACCCACGCGCAGACCGCCGGGGTCTCGCTCACCGCGCAGCAGCCCTACAACAACGTGGTGCGCACCGCGCTCCAGGCGCTTCGCCGCGGTGCTCGGGGGGACGCAGTCCTTGCACACCAACTCGCTCGACGAGACCTACGCGCTCCCGACCGAGGAGGCCGTCACGATCGCGCTGCGCACGCAGCAGATCATCGCCTTCGAGTCGGGCGTCGACCGAGTGATCGATCCGCTCGCCGGCAGCTAGTACGTCGAGTGGCTCACGGACGAGATGGAGCGGCGCGCGCTCGAGCACATCCGCCGCATCGACGAGATGGGCGGCATGCTCCGCGCGGTGGAGGAGGGCTATCCGCAGCGGGAGATCGCGGAGAGCGCCTATCGCTGGCAGCGCGAGATCGAGTCGAAGGAGCGGCTGGTCGTCGGCGTGAACGCGTTCCGTCATGAGGAGGAGGAGCCGATCCCGATCCTCCGGATCGACGAGACGGTGGCGCGCGGCCAGATCGAGCGGCTCCGTGCGGTCCGGTCGGAGCGGAGCGCGGCCCGCGTCCGGGAGACGCTCGGCGCGCTCGAGCGGACCGCTCGTGAGGGGGCCAACGTCGTCCCGGCCGTGATCGCGGCGGTGAAGGCGTACGCGACGCTGGGCGAGATCTCGGACGTGCTCCGGAACGTGTTCGGGACCTATCGCGAGGACGGCCGGTTCTGATCCGGCCGAGGTGACGTGGCGCCGCACTGGACCGACACCTACTACGGCGCGCTCTACCTCGACTCCGTCGAGGACCTCCTCACGCCCGCGCTGTCGGAGATGGAGGCCGAGGTCATCGCGCTCCTGCTCCGGGTCGGTCCCGCGGATCGCGTGCTCGACCTGGCGTGCGGGCACGGTCGCCACGCGGTCCCGCTCGCGGCGAGGGCCCGGGGGGTGTTCGCGCTCGACCGGAGCGGCGCGTATCTGCGGCGGGCGACCCCGACCCCGCCCGAAGACTCGGCCGTTCACCCTGAGCGTAGCGCCGACGCGGAAGCGTCGGCGCGAAGTCGAAGGGCCACGTCCAACCTTCCCGCCTACGTCCAAGGCGACGTCCGCGCGCTGCCGTTCCGCACCGGGAGCTTCGACGCGCTCTTCTCCTGGTACGCCTCGCTCTTCATGTTCGACGACGCGACCAACGAGGCGTGCCTGTCCGAGGCCGCCCGCGTGGTCCGGCCCGGCGGCCGGATCCTCGTCCACCACGCGAACCCGGCGAGCCTCGCGGCGGACCCGGTCGCGACCGCCCGACGCACGCTCCGCGACGGGTCGCTCGTGGAGGAGCAGTCGGCCTACGACGCGACGCGTGGCGTCGACGTGGCAGCACGGCGGATGGTCCGTCCGGGTGGTGCGGTGTTGGCGGGTATCGCAGAGTTGCGGTACTACATGCCATCTGAGTGGAGGCAGCTCGCTGCGCGCGCCCGCCTCCGGCTCGTCGAGGTGACGAGCACGCCCGACGCGACCCGTGTGCCGCGCCGGGCGCCCGGACCCGAAGCCCCGGATCTCATCGCCCTCCTGGAGAAGCCCACATGAGCCCCGCGAAAGAGCGCCCCCTCCGCATCATCGTCGCGAAGCCCGGCCTCGACGGTCACGACCGCGGCGCCAAGATCATCGCGCGGGCCCTGCGCGACGCCGGGTTCGAGGTGATCTACACGGGCCTGCACCAGACGCCCGAGATGATCGCCGCCGCGGCGATCCAGGAGGACGTGGACGCGGTCGGGCTCTCGATCATGTCCGGCGCGCACATGACCCTGTTCCCCGCGGTCGTGGAGCTGCTCCGTGCCAAGGACGCATCCGACATCGCCGTCTTCGGCGGCGGGATCATCCCGCAGGACGACGTCCCGAAGCTGCAGGAGAAGGGGGTTGCGGCCGTCTTCCTGCCCGGCTCGACCACGCAGACGATCATCGACTGGATCCGGGCGAACATCCACCCGCGCGCGGCCGCCGCGTAGCAGCGCCGGACCGCGGGCGCCGCCTCTTCTCGCGCCGCGTCACACGGCAGCGGTAACTCGGGTGCGTGCCCCCAGTGGTACCCTTCCCTATCCGGGGCTGCGACATACATGCTCCATTCCTTCCCGGGAGGCTCTGGATGGCGCTGCGCGTCGAGGAGCGGATCGTAGCGGGTGAAGAGGGGGACGACCTCGTCGTCCACCACCTCGTGCTCCGCGGCAGCAACAGGGCCATCGGCCGCCACCTCGGCGAGATCGTTCGCGCGCGGTACGGCGTCGGTCCGCCCGCCGCGGACGACCCGCTGCGGGTGCGCGTCCAGAGGGAGTGGCTGCGCCGCAACGCGCCGATTCTCTTCGAGCGCATGCGCGGCGCGGCCGATGCCCTCGGGGTGGACGTCGGGGACGACGCCTACGACGTGACGCGCCTCGGCACTCCGCCGGCGACGGCCGCCTGCTCGGTGGTGTTCGTCCCGCCGCGCCGGACGACCTCCGGCCATCCGCTCGTGTCCCGGATCTTCGAGTGCGTTGCCCCCCTCGCGCAGCCCCATCGCGGCGAGCCTCCCGCGGCGAGCCGCCCGTACGTGCTCGAGCTCCACCCGGACGACGGCCACGCGTCGCTCGCGCTGTGCGCCTTCGACCTGCTCGGCGCCGCGCTCGATGGCGTGAACTCGGAGGGGCTCGTCGTCGCCGTCGCGTCCGATGCCGAGTCCGCGGCCGCCGGTCTCGAGCCCGCGGGCTCCTCGGTCGGCCTCGACGAGCTGCAGGTCGTGCGGACCCTGCTCGACGGCTGCGCGACGGCGCTCGAGGCGCGCGAGGCGCTCCTCGGCGCGAAGCTCTACTACGCCGCCCATCCCGCCCACTGGCTCGTCGCGGACCGGCACGGGGACGCGTTCGTGTTCGAGGTCTCGTTCGGGCGGAACCGTGTCCACATCGTGGACGCGGCCGGCCGCCCCCTCGTGGCGACGAACCACCTGCTGCACCGCCACCCGCTCGACGAGCCGCTGCCGCGGGCGCCCGATCCCGCAGGCACCTTCGCGCGGTGGCGCGCGCTCGCCACCGGCGTGGCCGAACGGCAGCCGCTCGACGTCGAGATGCTCTCGGCGGTCGGCGAGCGTGCGATGGCCCTGGCCGACGGATCGCAGCGGACGCTCTGGCACGGGATCTACGACGGCGTCGAGCGCACGCTGCGCGTGCAGTTCTTCCCCGCCTGCGCGAGCAGGGGGGGCGAGCCCCGGTCGCCGCGCCCGCCCATCGCGAGCTTCCAGCTCGCCGCCTGATCCGGCCTCAGCCGCCGGTGCCGATCATGGAGAGGAGGCCGCTCGCCTCGTCTCCCATGTGGTGCCGGTCGCGCTTCAGCAGGAGCGCGTCGCGGATCCGTCCCGCGAGCTCCTCGTCGGTCGCGCCGGCGGCGATGAGCTCGGGGAGCGGGACCCGATCCCGCCCGCCGAGGCACGCGCGCAGCGAGCCGTCCGCCCCGACGCGGACCCGATTGCACCCGTCGCAGAAGTTCTCGGTCATCGCACCGATGAAGCCGACGAGGCCGGAGAGCGGCTCGCCGCCGATGGAGGAGGAGCCGCGCATGTGGTGAGCGGGGCCCCAGCCCCGTGACGCGTCGGGCTCGAGCGCCACCCCCTGCGCGGCGAGGAGCGTCTTCACGGTGGCCATCGGGACCGGTCGTCCGGCGCCGAACGGCATGAGCTCGATGAACCGCGGCGTCGCGCCGAGGCGCCAGGCGAAGCGCGTGAGATCGCCGAGCTCGTCCTCGTTGGCGCCCTCCACCACCACCACGTTGAGCTTCACCGAGGCGAAGCCGGCGCCGAGCGCCGCGCGCAGGCCGGCGACGATCCGATCGAGCGCCGCGGCGGGCCCTGCGATGCGCCGGAGCTTCTCCGCGTCGAGCGTGTCGAGCGAGACGTTGAGGCGCGACACGCCAGCCGCGCGGAGCGGGCCGGCGAGGGTTCCGAGCAGGTGCCCGTTCGTGGTGAGAGCGACCTCCTCGATGCCCGGGGTGCCGCGCACGTCGGCCACCACGTCGAGCAGGTCGGGGCGGAGGGTCGGCTCGCCGCCGGTCAGCCGGACGCGCCGGATCCCGAGGCCCGAGAAGACGCGGACGATCCGGGCGAGGTCCTTGCGGGCGAGCGGCTCCGCGGCGCGCTCCGGGACGGCGGGGGCGCAGTAGCTGCAGCGGAAGTTGCAGCGTTCCGTGAGCGAGAGCCGGAGGTAAACGATCCGGCGCCCTTGCGCGTCGGCGAGCGGTGGAGGAGACGGGGACACGCTCGCGCTCACGGCGCGATTCTATCACGCGCGCGAGCTCCGGCACGAGGGGTCAGATCGGCAGCTGGGCCACGACGGGCCGTGCCAGCTCCGCGAGCTCGGCGGGCGCCATCGCCAGGAACGCCTCCGCGCAGCGAGGGTCGAACTGGGTCCCCGAGCAGCGCGCGATCTCCTGGCGGGCGGCGTCGGCGGACAACGCCTTCCGGTAGGGCCGGTCGCTCGTCATCGCGTCGTACGTGTCCGCGATCGCGAAGATCCGCGCCGCGATGGGGATCTGCTCGCCGGCGAGCGCGCGGGGGTAGCCGCCGCCGTCGAAGCGCTCCTGGTGCGACAGCACCATCTCGGCCGAGCGATCGAGGAAGTCGATCGACTTCAGGATGTCGTAGCCGGTCTGCGGGTGCCGCTTCATCTCGGCCCACTCCGCCTCGTTCAGCTTGCCGGGCTTCAGGAGGATGGCGTCCGGCACGCCGATCTTGCCGATGTCGTGGAGGAGCGCGCCCCGGCCGAGATCGGGCAGCTCACGCTCCGGGAGCCCGAGGCGGCGCGCGACCGCGAGCGAGTACCGCACCACGCGCTGCGAGTGGTCGCCCGTCTCGTGCTCCCGCGCGTCCAGGGCGGCGACGAGCGACCACAGCGTCTGCGAGTAGGTGGCCTCGAGGTCGTGGAGCGCGCGCGACAGCTCGGCCGTCTTCTCGCGGACACGGTTCTCGAGCGAGCGGCGGTACTTCTGGCGCGCGACCTCGAGCCGCCGCCGCCCGAGCGCGCGCTCGATCGCGCGGATGAGCTCGGTGACCTTGGGTGGCTTGAGCAGGTAGTCCGCGGCGCCGTTCCGCAGGCACTCGACCGCGGCCTCGGTGTCGCCGATGCGCCGTGAGCATCACCACGGCGGTGTCCGGGTGCGCGTCGCGCATCCGCTCGAGGAGCCAGAACCCGTCCCGGCCGGGCATCCGCACGTCGCTGATGACGAGGGGGAACTCGGCTTGCCGCGTCGCGTCGAGCGCCGCTTCCGCGGAGTTCACCGCGGAGCACACGTAGCCCTCCTCGCTGAGCAGCACGGAGATCACCTCGCGGACGGAGGTGTCGTCGTCGACGATCGAGGATCTTCGTGGGCTCGGAGGGGGCGGGCTCCACCATGGATGCGGCTCGAAGGGCGTTGCGGAGTCGGCCTCGACCGGGACGACGGACGGGCACTATAGCATGCGACCGCGCCACCCGATGGTCAGGCCATCCAGCGAGCGAGCGGGGCGCTTGACCGCACCCCGCCGCGTCGCTACATCGCCTTCGAGACGCCCATGTCCGAACGCCCGAACGATCCTCCCGGTCCTGCGCCGACCCGCCCTCCGGCGCAAGCGCGCTCCCGACGAGCCGCCGCGACATCGCGAAGGACCTCGAGGCGCGCGGCATCCCGAGGGAGGCGAAGAAGCCCGTCCTGGCTCCGGGTCCCGATGCCGGGCGGAGAGCGGTACCAGCGCGTCCGCGAGACGCTCCGCGGGCTCGCGCTCCACACGGTCTGCCAGGAGGCGAGCTGCCCGAACGTCGGCGAGTGCTGGGGCGGCGGCACCGCGACCGTCATGCTCATGGGCGACGTCTGCACGCGCGGCTGCCGGTTCTGCCACGTGAAGACCGCGGCGCGGCCCCCGCCGCTCGACCGCGACGAGCCGCGACATCTCGCGGAGGCGGTGGCCGGGCTGGGGCTCGACTACATCGTCGTGACGAGCGTCGACCGCGACGACCTGCCGGACGGCGGCGCCGGCCACTTCGCGGACGCGATCCGTGCGGCTGAAGCGAGATCCCCGGGCTCCTCGTCGAGGTGCTCACGCCGGACTTCCAGGGCGACGCCGAGGCGGTCCGCACCGTCGGGCGCGCGCAGCCCGGACGTGTTCGCGAACAACATCGAGACGGTGCGCCGGCTCACGCCGGTCGTCCGCGACGCGCGCGCCGGGTACGACCAGACGCTCGGCGGTGCTCGCCCGGATGAAGGCGGAGTTCCCGGCCGTCGTGACGAAGTCCTCCATCATGGTCGGGCTCGGCGAGACGGACGCCGAGGTCGTCGAGACGATGCGCGACCTGCGCGCGCGTGGGCGTCGGAGATCCTGACGCTCGGCCAGTACCTGCGCCCGAGCGCATGGCACCTGCCGGTGGTGGAGTGGGTGACGCCGGCAGCGGTTCGCGGCGCTACCGGGAGGCCGGGCGCGCGCTCGGGTTCCGGTACGTCGCGAGCGGTCCGCTGGTGCGCTCGAGCTACCGGGCGGCGGAGCTGTTCCTGCGGGGGGACATCGAGGCGAGGGCAGGGGGGCAATGACTTCGAGCCGGAGCGTGGCATGCGGCGCGAGCACGAGGTGGGGGGTCGCCGCGAAGGTGCGCGAGCCGCGACGGCGCGAGAGCGACGGCGGGCGGTTCCTGAGGGAGTTCCCCCTCCACCGGATCGTGGCCGAGGACGGCACCGTCGTCGGCGACGGCGGCGCGATCGCGCTCTCCGACGCGGAGGTGCTCGGGCTCTACCGGTGGATGGTCCTGAACCGCACCCTCGACGAGCGGATGATCTCGCTCCAGCGGCAGGGGCGCATCGGCTTCTACATCGGGTCCGTCGGGGAGGAGGCGACCGTCTTCGGCGCCGCTGCCGGCGATGGCCGAAGGGGACTGGCTCTTCCCGTGCTACCGCGAGCACGGCGCCGCGCTGCTCCGCGGCATGCCGCTCGCGACGTTCCTCTGCAACCTCTTCGGCAACGCGGGCGACCTCATGAAGGGCCGGCAGATGCCGTGCCACGAGGCATGGCGCCCGGGCCGCTTCGCCTCGATCTCGTCTCCGATCGCGACGCCAGATCCCCCACGCGGTCGGCGCCGCCTGGGCGGCACGGCTGAAGGGCGACGACATGGTCGCGCTCGCCTGGTTCGGCGAGGGCGCCACGAGCGCCTCGGACTTCCACACCGGCCTCAACTTCGCCGCCGTGCACCGCATCCCGGTGGTCTTCGTGTGCCGGAACAACGGCTGGGCGATCAGCGTGCCGCGCGAGCGGCAGACCGGCTCGGAGACGATCGCGCAGAAGGCGATCGCCTACGGGATGCGGGGCGAGCGGGTGGACGGCAACGATCTGCTGGCGGTGCACGCCGCGGTGAGGAGCGCGCGGGCGCGGGCCGCGGCGGGCGAGGGGCCGACGCTCATCGAGTGCGTCACCTACCGGCTCGAGGGCCACTCGACGTCGGACGACCCCCGCGCCTACCGCCCTGCGGAGCTCGTCGCGCCGTGGAAGGAGAAGGATCCCATCCCCCGGATGCGCCGGTATCTCGAGGCGCGCGGCGCCCTCGACGCCGAGGCGGACGCGCGCCTGCGCGAGGAGGTGCGGCTCGAGCTCCAGCGCGCGGTCGCGGAGGCGGAGGCGCTCCCGGCGAAGCCGCCGATCGCGACGATGTTCGAGGACGTGTACGCGGAGCCGCTCCGGCAGCAGCGGGAGGAGCTCCAGGAGCTCGAGTCGGCGCTCGCCGCCGACCCGCGCGTCGCCAATCCGCGCCACTCGGACGCGTGACATGCCCGTCATGAACGTCATCCAGGCGGTGAACGACGCGCTGCGGCTCGAGATGCGGCGCGATCCGGACGTGGTCGTCCTCGGCGAGGACGTCGGCGGCTTCGGCGGCGTGTTCCGCGCGACGCAGGGGCTGCAGAAGGAGTTCGGCGCCGAGCGGGTCATCGACACGCCGCTCGCGGAGGGCGGGATCGTCGGGACCGCGGTCGGGATGGCGCTCTACGGGCTCCGCCCGGTGCCCGAGATCCAGTTCGCCGACTTCATCTTCCCGGCGTTCGACCAGATCGTGAGCGAGGTCGCGAAGTACCGGTACCGCTCCGGCGGCCAGTTCTCCTGCCCGATGGTGATCCGGACGCCGTACGGCGGCGGGATCAAGGGCGGCCACTACCACTCCCAGTCGCCCGAGGCCCACTTCCTCCACACGCCCGGGCTCAAGGTGGTGGTGCCTGCGAACCCGCACGACGCGAAGGGGCTGCTCCTCAGCGCGATCCGCGACCCCGACCCGGTCCTCTTCTTCGAGCCGAAGCGCGTCTACCGGGCGGCGAAGGGCGAGGTGCCCGAGGGCGACTACGTCGTGCCGATCGGCAAGGCGGCGGTGACGCGCGAGGGGAGCCAGGTCACGGTGATCGCCTGGGGCGCCATGTGGCACGAGGCGGACCGGGCGGCGCGCGAGGCCGAGGCGGAGGGGATCGACTGCGAGGTGCTCGACCTCCGCTCGCTCCAGCCGCTCGACCTCGACGCCATCGTCGCGTCGGTCGACAAGACCGGGCGCGCGGTGGTCGTCCACGAGGCGCCGCGGACCTGCGGCTTCGGCGCGGAGCTCGTGGCGCTCGTCCAGGAGCGCTGCTTCCTGCACCTCGAGGCGCCGATCGCGCGCGTCACCGGCTTCGACACGCCCGTTCCCGTACACGCTCGAGAGCGAGTACCTGCCGCGCGCGCCGCGCATCCTGAAGGCGATCCGCGAGGTGGTCGCGTACTGAGGGCCGAGGAGGCCACCATGCCGTTCCAGCTCGAGCTCCCGGACATCGGCGAGGGGGTCGTCGAGGCCGAGGTCCAGCGCTGGTTCGTCGCGCCGGGCGACGAGGTGGCGGAGGACCAGCCGCTCGTCGAGGTGATGACCGACAAGGCGACGGTGGTCATCCCGTCGCCGCGCCGCGGGCGGGTGATCCGGCTCCTCTGGAAGGTCGGCGAGATCGCGAAGGTCCACGCGCCGCTCGTCGAGCTCGAGCCGTCGGGTGCGGACGCGCTCGCCGAGGCCCCGGCCTCGGCGGGCCGCCGCGTCCGCCGCGCCGCATCCGACAGCCCGCCGTCCGCGCCGAGCGCGGGTCGGCAAGGCGCTCGCGACCCCCGCCGTCCGCGCGATGGCGCGTGAGATGGGGATCGCCGTCGACGCGGTTCCCGGAAGCGGGCCGGGCGGGCGGGTCACGAAGGAGGACCTCGCCGCCACCCGTGGCAAGCGGAACGGGCCCACCGTCCCCCGACCTCGACGTCGCCCCCGGCCCGGCGCCCGCTCACCCTGAGCGTAGCGCCGACGCAGGCGGCGCGGAGTCGACGGGGGCCCCGGCCGAGGAGCGGATCCCGCTCCGCGGCATGCGCAAGCGGATCGCCGAGAACATGGCCCGCTCGAAGCGGACCGCCGCCCACTTCACCTTCGTCGAGCAGTGCGACGTCACCGAGCTCGTCCGCGTGAAGGAGCGGATGGTCGCAGGCGGCCCAGGAGGAGGGCGTGAAGGTCACGTTCCTCCCGTTCGTCGTGAAGGCGGCGGTGGCGGCGCTCCGCAAGCACCCGCAGCTCAACGCCACCATCGACGAGGAGCGGAGCGAGCTCGTCGCTCAAGCACCGCTACGACCTCGGCGTCGCGTCCGCGACCGACGCCGGGCTCGTCGTGCCGGTGGTGCGCGCCGTCGATCGCCTGTCGCTGCTCGAGCTCGCCCGGGAGATCGAGCGGCTCGCGGCAGGCGACCAGGGCGGGCCAGGTCCGCGCCCGAGGACCTCGGGCGCTCCACCTTCACGGTGACGAGCCTCGGCGCGCTCGGCGGCCTGTTCGCGACGCCGGTGCTGAACCACCCCGAGGTCGCGATCCTCGGCATCCACCGCATCCGGCCGACGCCGGTGGTCCGCGGACGGCGAGGTCGTGATCCGCGACGTCATGCACGTCTCGGTCACGAGCGACCACCGGGTCGTCGACGGGCACGACGCGGCGGCGTTCGCCTACGAGGTCATCCGCCACCTCGAGGATCCCGACCTCCTCTTCATGCGCATGGCGTGAGGTCCGAACGCCACGTGCGGTGGCACGGCGCGCACGCGGGCGAGGGCGTCCTTGCCCGCCGGGTCGGGAAGGGCCTTGCGCGCCGGGCCGGGTGGTGTTGGCCCCTCCGGGCGCCTCGTTTTGTCTTGGTGGGGAGCGGCCCGTGCGCCCCTATATTCCCGGCACCCTGGAAGGGGGACCGAACATGGCCACGAAGACCTTCGACGCCGTGGTGATCGGAGGCGGACCCGGCGGGTACGTCGCGGCCATCCGGCTCGCGCAGCTCGGCAAGCGGACGGCGCTCGTCGAGAAGGAGTCGCTCGGCGGCGTCTGCCTGAACTGGGGGTGCATCCCGTCGAAGGCGCTCATCGCGGCGGCGAACCTCGTCGAGGACATCCGCGGCGCGGCGGAGCGCGGGATCCTGACCGAGTCGACGCGCGTGGACATCGCGAAGCTGCGCGAGTTCAAGGACCGCATCGTGGCGAAGAAGCTGGTCGGCGGGGTCGCATTCCTCGAGAAGGGGAACGGCGTCGAGGTGGTGAAGGGGATCGGCGCCTTCGTCGCGCCGAACGCGGTCGAGGTGAAGGGTGCAGGGAGAGGCGGTGCGCTTCGAGGCGCCCGCGTTCATCGTCGCGACGGGCGCGCGTCCGATCGAGATTCCCGGGTTCGCAGTCGACAGGAAGGACGTCTGGAGCGCCACGCGAGGCGGTGGACCTTCCGGAGATTCCGAAGCGGCTCGTCTGCATCGGCGGCGGCGTCATCGGGATGGAGCTCGGGACCGTCTACGCGAAGCTCGGCTCGAAGGTCACCTTCGTCGAGGCGCTCCCGCAGATCCTCACGGGCGTGGACCCGCAGGCGGTGCGGCTCGTGCAGAAGGGGATCCGCCAGCGCGGCGGGACCGTCCACCTGAACGCGAAGGCGAAAGGGTTCGAGCGGAAGGGCGACGAGCTGATCGTGACGGTGGAGGTGGATGGGAAGGCTCAGGCTCTGGATTGCGACAAGATCCTGGTGGCCGTCGGCTTCCGCCCCAACTTCGAGGGGATCGGGCTCGAGAAGCTGGGGGTCAAGATCGGGCCCAAGGGATTCCCCGAGGTGAACGAGCAGCTCCGGACCAGCGTCCCCTCGATCTTCGCGATCGGTGACCTCGCCGGGCCGCCGTTCCTCGCCCACAAGGCGTTCAAGGAAGGCGAGATCGCGGCGGAGGCCGTCGCCGGCATGAAGTCGGCGCGCGACTGGGTGGCGCTGCCGGCCGCGATCTTCACCGACCCCGAGATCGGGGTCGTCGGCCTGTCGGAGGAGGAGGCGCGCGCGCAGGGGTACGATCCGATCGTCGGGAAGTTCGCCTTCGGCGCGCTCGGCCGCGCCGTCGCCATCGACCACCCGGAGGGGTTCGTGAAGGTGGTCGGGGACCGCGCCTCGAAGCTGCTCCTCGGCGCGACGATGTGCGGCGCGGAGGCGGCGGATCTCGTCGCGGAGGCCGCGCTGGCGCTCGAGATGGGCGCCTACCTCGAGGACGTGGCGCTCACGATCCACGCGCATCCGACGATGCCGGAGGCGTTCATGGAGGCGTGCAAGGCCGCGCTCGGCGAGGCGATCCACGCCCTGAACCGGCCGGAGCGCCCGCGCCGCGCCGAGGCGGGGAGCGCCGCGCGCGCATGAGCGAGAGGATGCTCGTCGTCCACCGGCTCGGCCGCGTCGAGTACGACGACGGGCTCGCCCTCATGCGCATCGCGGCGGAGGCGATCCGCGCGGGCACCCCTCCCGCCACCGACCACCTGTTCCTCGTCGAGCACCCGCCGGTGGTGACCCTGGGCCGCAGCGCCGCCCGCGGGAACATCGTCGCCGCGCCGGAGTGGCTCGAGCGGCAGGGGTTCGAGGTCCACGAGACCGACCGCGGCGGCGACGTGACCTACCACGGGCCGGGGCAGGTGGTCGGGTACCCGGTGATGGACATCTCCGACCGGCCCGACGTCCGGCGCTACGTCCGCGCCCTCGAGGAGGCGATGATCCGCGCCTGCGCCGACCACGGAGTGGACGCGGCGCGCCACGAGGAGCACCGCGGCGCCTGGGTCGGGTCGCAGAAGATCGGGGCGGTCGGCGTCCACCTGTCGCGCTGGATCACCTCGCACGGCTTCGCGTTCAATCACGCGCCGGACCTCGCACACTTCCGCGTCATCGTCCCCTGCGGGATCGCCGATCCGCGCCTCGGCGTCACGAGCCTCGCGGCCGAGCTGGCCTCCCGCGGACGTGCCGTCCCGCCGCGCGAGGCGGTCGAGGACCGGCTCGCGCTGCACCTCGGTGAGGGGCTCGGCCGGTCGCATCGCGCCCTCACCCGGCCCTGACCTCCGAACGGTGTCGGTCGTCGCGGCGACGCCCGACGGCCGGATGCTGCTCCTGCGGCGGCAGCCCCAGCGCGGCGGCTTCTGGCAGCAGGTCACGGGGCGCGTCGAGCCGGGAGAGGCGGCCGAGGCGGCCGCTCGGCGGGAGCTTCTCGAGGAGACCGGCGCGGACGTGCCCGTCGAGCCCCTCGGATACCGCCACTCCTTCGCGCTCGACCCTTCGATCAACCGGGCGCGGCCGGGCGAGCTCGTGATCGTCGAGGAGACCGCCTTCGCGGCGCGCCTCCCGGCGGGATTCGTCCCGACGCTCTCGGACGAGCACGCCGAACACGCGTGGGCCACGCCGGACGAGGCGGCGTCGCGGATCCGGTTCGCGGGCCTGCGCAAGGCGTTGCGGCTCGCGGCCGCGCGGCTCCCTGAGGCGTGACGCTGCGGCCGGCGTCCGCGCCCGGTCCGATCCTTGCTCCGCAGGACGCGGATGGCGCCCCGCCGATTCGCCCTCGCGGTCACGCTCGTGCTGGTCCTCGTCGCGGGAAGGCTCCGGGTCGCGCTCGAGATTCCTGTCGCGCGCTCCGGTTGCTCGCCGGAGGGGCGGGGGGAGCCGCCGCGCCACTTTCTGGGCTGCGCGGCGGACCCGGGTCCGCCGCGCGCGCTCGCGGCGGAGGAGCGGCTCGCGCTCGGGCTCCCGCTCGACCCGAACACCGCGGGCGCGCGGGAGCTCGCCTTCGTCCCGGGCCTCTCGCGCCGGCTCGCGGAGGACATCGTCCTCGACCGGGAGCGGAACGGTCCCTACCGGCGGGTCGCCGAGCTGGCCCGGGTCCGAGGCATCGGCCCGCGGAAGCTCGCCGAGGCTGCATCGCACCTCGCCGTGTCCGCGCAATAGCGAGCGCGGCGCCCGTGCGATAGGCTCTCCGCCCTGATGGAACGGGAGGAGTCGTGATCATTCGCTGCGAGCGCTGCTCGACGATGTACGACCTCGACGAGTCGCTCCTCGCACCCGGCGGGTCGCAGGTCCAGTGCACCAAGTGCCAGCACGTGTTCGTGGCGCTCCCGCCCGGATCCGCCGGGCGAACGCTCCAGGGCGTGCCTGCCCAGCCGCCGCCCGTGGAGGCGAAGGCCGAGCCGCCTCCGCCCGCGCGGACCGCTTCGCCGCCGCCGGCCGCCGCAGCGCGTGGCGACGGCCCCCGTGCGTCGCGGTCGGGATCGCCGGCGGTCTACCGGCCGCCCTCCTCCTCTGCGCCGGTCGGTCGGGCGGCGGTGCTGAAGCGCGACACCGTGGGGACGTTCGAGGCGCGGCTCCGCTGGGCCGCCCGATGGCGATGGCTCGCGCCCGCGCTCGCCGTCGCAGCCGTCGTGGTCGCCGCGGCAGCGTGGATGATTCTGCGGCGCAGCGGTGAGGCGGGCGCCATCCGGGGGCAGGCCGACGCCATGGCGCTCGTCGCCCTCGACGACGGCACGAGCCTCGACGAGGCGGTCGCCCGCCTCGCGGACATCGTCCGGCGCGCTCCGAAGCTCAACTCGGCCGCGGGCGATCGCGCCCTCGCGCTCGTGCTGCGGGCGTCCGCGCTGGCCGAGGAGCGCGACGCGTTCGCGGGGCGGCTCTCGGCACGGAACGACGAGCGCGAGCGGCTGCGGCGCGAGATGCCGGACGGATGGGAGCAGGCGGAGCGTGCCGCCGCCTCGGAGTTGGCTGCGCTCGAGCCCGAGGTCCGCGGGCGCGACGAGCGTGCGGGGGCGCTCGCCGCCGCCGCCGCAGAGCAGCTCCGTGCGGTCCGCGGCCAGGTCGGCGACACGCCCGAGGTCCTGCGCGCCTTCGCGGCGCTCCATATCTTCCGCGGCGAACGCGAGCAGGCCCAGCGGCTGCTGCGCGCGGTGCGCGAGCGAGGACGCCGGGACCCGTGGCTCGATCTCGCCGACGGCTGGCTCGACGTCCGCGACAGCGAGCGCGCCATCCGCGAGCGTGCGCTCGTCAAGCTCGGCGCGCTCGCGGCGGCCCGTCCCGACATCCTTCGCGGGCGCTACCTGCTCGCGCGCGCCGAGGGTTCGCTCGGGCGCCGCGCCCAGGCGATCGCGACGCTCGACGGGATCCTGAAGGCCAATCCGAGTCACGAGGCCGCGAAGCGCCTGCGCGCCGAGCTGTCGGTGCCGCCTCCGCCCGCCGTGCAGCCGCCCGCTCCATCGCCTGCCGTGAAGGCTCCGCCCCCGGTGAGGAAACCGATTACCCACCGCGTGCCGGGGATTTCCGCGACGTCGCCCGTGGCGCCGGCGGCCGCCCCGTCGGAGAGCGCTCCGGACGCGGCACCTCAGCCGCCGTCGCCCCCGCCAGCGCAGGCGCCCCCGAGGTCGCCGGATGGGCCCCCAGAGCAGGCCAACCCGGCGCCTGGGCCCGCGGAGGGCGAGCCGTCCGCCCCCCAGCCGCTGCGGCGGAGGCTCTCGCCGGAGCCGGAGCCAGGCGGAGGCGGGTAGCGCACGACCGGTGGCGCGCGCCTTGCGTCCTCGCGGGCGCGATGATCGCGCTCGTCCTCTGGCTCGCGCTCGCCCTCGTGGCGTTCAGCTACGTCGGATACCCGATCGTGCTCGCCGGGTGGGGCGCGGTGCACGACCTCGTCGGCGCCCTGCGGTTTCTCGGTGGAGGCCGTGACCGGCGCGAACGCCGGGGCCCGGCCGATTGGCCCCGCGTGACCCTGGTCGTGGCGGCCTTCGACGAGGAGGCGTGCATCCGCGAGAAGATCGCGAACTCGCTCGCGCTCGACTACCCGCCCGATCGCCTCGAGATCCTCGTCGGCTGCGACGGATGCACGGACCGTACGGCCGCGGTGGCGCGCGAGGCCGGCGGGATGCGCGTGCAGGTGGTCGAGCTCTCCCCGCGCTCGGGGAAGGCGAGCGTCCTCGCGAGGCTCGTGCCCACCGCGACCGGCGACATCGTCATCCTCACCGACGCGAACGTGATGCTCGACCCGGGCGCGGTCCTCGCCCTGGCGCGGCGGTTCCGGGACCCGGCCGTGGGCGCAGTGGTCGGGCGGCTGCGGCTCCAGGACCCCACGAACGGCGAGTTCGAGGAGGGCCTCTACTGGAAGTACGAGACGTTCCTCAAGTACCTCGAGGGGAAGCGGGGCTGCGTCCTCGGCGCGAACGGCGGTCTGTATGCGATCCGCCGCATCCTCTTCGGCCCGCTGCCCCCCGACACGATCACCGACGATTTCGTGATCCCGATCCGCATCGCGGTGCGCGGCTGGCGCGTGCCGTTCGAGCCGGCGGCGATCGCATACGAGGAGACCACCGAGGACGCGCGGACGGAGTTCGGCCGGCGCGCCCGCATCGGCGCCGGCAACTGGCATGCGCTCATGCGCGTTCCGGACGTGCTCGACCCGCGAACCGGGTTCGTGTTCTTTGCCTTCGTCTCGCACAAGCTCCTGCGCTGGGCGACGCCGTTCCTCCTCGGGTTCGCGCTCCTGGCGAGCGTGGCGCTCGCGGTCCGCCCGGGCGCGTGGGGGTACCGCCTGATGGCGGTCGGCCAGCTCGGCTTCTACGCGCTCGCGTTCGCGGGATGGTGCGGGGCGAGCGGGCCGCTCCGCCGCGCGGCCTCCGGGGCCCACTACTTCGTCGCGATGAACGCTGCGCTCGCGGTCGGGTTCTGGCGCTTCGTGCGCGGCACGCAGCGCCCCGCCTGGCAGCGAACGCCGCGCGCCCCGGCGCGCGCGGCGTGACGCGGGAAACCCTCGTCGCCGTGACGCGCCGGCCCCCGTGCGGCCCGGCCGCTCCGTCCCTGTTGGGGTAGCGAGGTGCGTTTCCTTGACCAGGAAGAGACGTGCCCTTGCACGCCTGGTCACTGCACCTACGTTGAACGGGGAAGGCCAAGGGCGTGCAGCGGGGTGGAAGGGACGGGCGGCCTCGCGGGGCCGCATGGGCGTCATGGACCGCATCCGGAGGCTGAGCAGGGATCAGCAGGACGCGCTTCGCGCGATCGATCGCGAGGAGCAGAGCGCGATCGAGCTCGAGAACGTGGAGGTCGACCACATCGCGGCGGAGGAGGCGTATCTCCGGCGCAAGGACTGGCTCCTCGGACACGAGGTGCCGGACAGGTACCAGGAGATCGAGACGGCGCGGAGCCTCCTGTCCCAGTTGGTGCGCCGGCGGCAGGAGCGGTTCGAGGCGCTCCGGATCGCGGTCCTGACCGGGCGCGCCGCCGAGCCGGACGGGCCGACGCAGCTGGCGCTCCTCCCGGTTTGACGCGACCCCCGCGCTGCGGCGGCCCCTGAGCCGCGCAATGATCCGGGCGGTGCCGGACCTGCTCGTCGTCGCCGCCATCGTGACCTGCGACCCGGCGCGTCCGCGCGCCGAGGCGGTCCTCGCGCGGGACGGCGTCTTCCTGCGCGTGGGCTCCCGGACCGACTGCGAGCGCTCCGCGGGCCCGCGCGCCGTCCGCGTCGAGGCCGGCGGCGGGGTCCCGGGGCTCGCCGACGCGCACGGGCACGTGGCGCTCCTCGGGCGCTGGCGCCTCGAGGTGAGCTGTGCCGGAGCGGCGGGGGAGGAGGAATGCGCGCGGCGCGCCGCCGAGCGGGCGCGGACCGCGCCCGCGGGAACCTGGATCCGCGGAAGCGGCTGGGACCAGAACGGCTGGCCCGGAGCGCGCTTTCCCGTCGGCGGTCGCCCTCACGCGGGCGCTGCCCCGGTACCCCGCCGCGCTCTCGCGCGTGGACGGCCACGCACTGTGGGTGAATGCTGCCGCCCTCGCCGCCGCGGCGATCGACGCGCGGACCCCCGACCCGCCCGGCGGGCGCATCCTGCGCGATCGCGATGGGCGGCCCGCGGGCGTCCTCCTCGACGCGGCGCAGGATCTCGTGCTCGCCCGGATCCCGCCGCCCGGGCCCGAAGCGCTCGAGGACGCCGTCGAGCGGGGGCTCCGCGAGCTCGTGCGGCTCGGGCTCACCTCGGTTCACGACGCGGGCGTGACGGAGGACGTCCTCGCGATCTACCGGCGCCTCGCGGCGGAGGACCGGCTCCCGGTCCGGGTCCACGCGATGCTCGACGGCGATCGGCCGGTGCCCGAGCTGCGCGACGCGATGGCCCGCGCGCGCGCGACGGCGGACGGGGGCCGGCTCAGCGCCGGCGCGGTGAAGCTCTTCGCGGACGGCGCGCTGGGAAGCCGCGGGGCGGCGCTTCACGAGGATTACGCGGACGAGCCCGGGAACCGGGGGCTCCTCCTCGTCGCGCCCGAGACGCTCGCCGCGCGGATCGACGCCGTCGTCGCGGCGCGGCTGCAGCCTGCGATCCACGCCATCGGCGATCGAGCGGTGACGGTCGTGCTCGACGCGCTCGACGCCGCCGCGCGTCACGCCGACGTCCCCGGGGTGCGGCCGCGCGTCGAGCACCTCCAGATCCTGCTTCGGCGGCATCTGCCGCGGCTGGTGCGCCTCGGGGCGGTCGCCTCCATGCAGCCGGTGCACGTGGCGGACGACGGCGCGTGGGTGCCCGCCCGGCTCGGCGCCGGGACCGAGCGGCTGCGCGGTGCGTACGCGTGGCGGACGCTTCTGTCGGCCGGCGTACCGCTCGCGTTCGGGTCGGACTTCCCCGTGGGGAATCCCGACCCGCGGGCCGGGATCGCGGCCGCGGAGACGCGTGCGCCGCCGGGGGGGTCGCCATTCTCGCCGGAGGAGCGCCTCGGGCGCGAGGAGGCGCTCGCCGCCTTCACGCGCGGGGCGGCGTACGCGGCGTGCGCGGAGGGGCGCCGCGGGATGGTGCGGGAGGGGATGGACGCCGACCTGACCCTGTTCGCGGCCGACGTCGGCGCCTGTTCCGCGGAGGAGCTCCGCGGCGTCGCCGTGACCCACACCGTCGTCGGCGGCCGGATCGAGCACGCCGCCGGCTAGACGGGCGATCACGAACAGCGAGCGAAGCGAGCCCGCCGGGAAGCGCCTCGCGAGGCGGCGGAAGCCGCTGACCACGAATCGCGAGCCCCTGGTTCAGGTCACAGCACGGTCGCGTACGCGACGAGCAGCCGCCCCGCCGGGATGCGCCCGGCGCCCACGAGCAGGACGTCGTTCAGCGCCCGCCCGGACTCGCCGCGGAGCTTCCACGGCTGGGCGCCGTTCACGTGCACGCGCAGGACGCCTCGGTCCGTCCGGTGCAGCACGAGCGCGGTCCCGTCGGCGGAGACCGATTCGACGAGCCCGACGTGCTCGGGCGAGCCGCCCGGGCGGTCGGCGAGGAAGACGAGGTCACCCGGGACGGGGCGACCCCGACGCGTCCCCGCGCGCTCGCGGACGACGGCGTGGAGGGCGGGGGCGTCGCGGGCGCCGGCGGGGAGTGGGACGCCCGCCTCGGCGAATGCGGCGCGCACGAGCGCGGCGCACCCGTCGCCCCACCGCACGCCCGAGACCACGATCTCGCGCTGCCCGACGAGGGCGGAGGCCGTCTCGATGGCGCGCTGCACCGCCTGGCCGCGCGGCGCGCGCCGCGCCTGGACGGGCCGGGGCGCGTTACCGGGGGCCGGGCCGGCACCCTGGGCGAGGGTGCCAGCCCGGCTCACCGGGGCGGGCGGGGGCAGACGGTCGCGCCGCGCCGCCGGCGCCCGGGAGGCGCAGGCCATCGCGATGAGGCCGAGCGCAAGGGCGCTCGTGCGGAGCGGCGACACGCCCGCGATGGTACGCAGCGGTGGGCGTGCGTCCACTTTTTCGGCTCCGACGCTCGCACCGTCCGACCGGCAACGTCCAGCTCGACTCGAGCGCCGGGACGAGAGGCTCCTCTCCGGGAGGCCGGGCGCGTAGCGGACGCCGACGTCGTCTCGAAACCCCCCGTGAACGACACCGCCCCCTGTTGGCGTAGACGTAGTAGCCCAAGGGCGAGGCCGAGATCTGACGGCGTAGCGGCGGCGTAGGCATCGAGAAGGACCCCGGAAGACAGCCGTAGCGGCGCGAGTCCCTTGGTCCAGTGATGGACGGGCTCGCGGGCCGGGGAGATACTGGCGTGGGGGATTGAGATGTCGCCAAGTGAAATCACCTTCCATCCTCATCGTCGAGGACGACCAGAACGTCGCCGAGCTCCTCGGCTTCATGTTCTCGCGCGCGGGTTTCGCGCCCCGGCTCATCCGTGACGGGCGCGCGGCGGAGGCGTACATCGCCGCGCACGATCCTGCGGTCGCGGTAGTCCTGGACCTCATGCTGCCGTACCGGGACGGGTTCGCGGTCGCGACCGCGATCCGCTCCGACGTCCGCTGGAAGGACGTGCCCATCGTGATGCTGACCGCGAGGGTGCTCCACGCGGACGTCGATCGCGGTCGCGCGCTCGGCATCAGCGACTACGTGGCGAAGCCGTTCCATCCGCGCGCGCTCGTCGATCGCATCAAGCGCCTGCTCGTCGTGACCGGATGACGCGAGTGGTTCCGGTCCTCGTGCTGCTGGCGGTGCCGGGCGCCGCGCCGGCAGCCGAGGTCGAGGTCGGCTACCGGCACGAGCTCCTGACGCGGGGGCCGGACTGGCGCGAGCTCTCGATCGAGGCGGGGTGGCGAGCGCCGGGGCACGCGGGGCTGGAGCTCGCGGTCCGGGGCCTGGAGCGGTTCGGCCTCCGCGACATCAATCTCCGGGCATCCGGGAGCGCGCCGCTCGGCCCGCGCTGGACCGTAGCCGGCGAGGCATCGGCGAGCCCGGAGCACCGGTTCGTGCCCGCGTTCTCGGGCGGCGCCTC
The DNA here is from genome assembly GCA_963721145.1 of uncultured delta proteobacterium. Lineage (GTDB taxonomy): Bacteria > Myxococcota > Myxococcia > Myxococcales > Anaeromyxobacteraceae > Anaeromyxobacter. The sequence continues at coordinate 498,048 of CAVRIC010000004.1, forward strand.
GCTCCAGCGCACGCTCGGAGGCGGCTTCGTGGGGTCCGGCGGCGTCCGATGGTCCCGGTACGAGAGCGAAGCGGGAATCACGGACGCCGGAGTCGGCTCGCTCGGGCTCGAGCGTTACTGGGGCGCGTTCCGCCTGGGCTGGACCGGCTATCTCGCCACGCTGGACGGCGAATGGAGCGCGAGCAACGCCGTCGCGTGGGACCTCTACTATCGCGACCGGGACCGCGCCGGGGTGGTCGTCGCGGCCGGGCGGGAGATCGAGAGCACGGGCGGCCGTGCGCCGGTCGTGAGCACCGTGCTCGCTGCGGCGCTGAGGGGCCGGCACGGGCTGGGCGGTGGGTGGGCCCTCACGTACGAGGCGGGGATCCAGCGCCAGGGCGACCTCTACACGCGCGGGGGGGCGAGGATTGGGCTTGGGCGCCACTTCTGATCGCTTCATCGCCGTCGCGTGGGTCGTCGCGGCGGCCACGCTCGCGATCTCGGTGGCGCTCGCACTCTGCGTGCTCGCGATGCGGCGGCGGACGGCCGCGCGGGAGCGCGCTCGGGAACGGTTCGTCGCCGCCTGGCGGCCGCTGATGTTCGATCACCTCGTCGGGGGCAAGCCCGTGCTCCCCGCGGTGTCACCGCACGACGAGGAGAGCTTCCTCCTCCTGTGGATCCAGCTCCAGGATGGGCTGCGAGGCGAGGCGAGGGCGGGCTTCAACCCGATCGCCGAGGCGGTCGGCGCGCGGCGCATGATCCACCGTCGCCTCGAGGGAAGGGACGCGCTCGGCCGCCTGTTGGCGCTGCGCACCCTGGGATACCTCGGCGACGCGGCCGACTACGGCGAGGTGCTCCGTTACTTGGACGATCCGAGGCCGTACCTGTGCCTCGCGGCTGCTCGCGCGCTCGTGCACATCGATCCGAGACGCGCACCGGACGACATCCTGCCGCGCCTCGCGGTGCGGGTGGACTGGCCCATCCCGCTGTTCTCGACGGTGCTGGCAGAAGCCGACGTGGCGCGCCTGCCCGCTTGGCTCCGCGAGATCGTGCCGCAGCTCTCCGTGGAGAAGCTCGTGCGGATGCTCCCGCTCGTGTCGATCATCGACGCCGGCTCCGCCGAGGACATCCTGCGCGACCTGCTCGCGGCGGATCGCGACCCCGAGGTCCTCTGCGCGGCGCTGAAGCGCGTGTCCAGCCCGGCCCTGGCGCCGCTCGTCCGTCGTGCCTGCGAGCACGGGGCCTGGGCCGTCCGCACGCAGGCCGCCGCGGTGCTCGGACGCATCGGCGCGCTGCCGGAGCGCGACCTGCTGGTCCGGCTCCTCGGCGACCGGGAATGGTGGGTCCGGTACCGCGCCGCGCAGGCGCTGTGCTCGGGGAGGTTCGGAGCAGCGGACGAGATCAGGACGCTCGCGGAGCAGCTCAAGGACCGCTTCGCGCTGGACATCATCGAGCACGCCATCGCCGAGGGCCGCCGATGAGCTGGAAGGAGGCCGTGGTCGGAGCGCAGTGGTTCTTCCTCGCATACGTCGTGTGCCTGAACCTGGGCTACCTCGCCCTGAGCTTGATCTCGATCCGCCTGATCCGGCGGGACGCCGACGCGCGCGCCTCGTTGCTCCTGCCACGCTTCTTCTCGGGGCTCGAGCCCCCCATCACCCTGATCGTCCCCGCCTACAACGAGGAGCCCACGATCGCCGGCTCGATCCGCTCGCTCCTGCAGCTCGAGTACCCGAGCTTCGAGATCATCGTCGTGAACGACGGCTCGAAGGACGGGACGCTGGACGTGCTCCGGCGCGAGTTCCACCTCGTGCCGTTCCCGGAGGCGTATCGCGTCTCGATCCGGACGCGGGAGATCCATGGCGTCCATCGCTCGCTCGAGCACCCCAACCTGCGCGTGATCGACAAGGAGAACGGCGGCAAGTCCGACGCGCTGAACGCCGGGATCAACGCGGCCCGGTGCCCCCTCTTCTGTGCCGTGGACGCCGACTCGGTACTGCAGCGCGACAGCCTTCAGCGGGTGGTACGGCCGTTTCTGGAGAACCCGGCCCTGATCGCCTGCGGCGGCACGATCCGCATCGCGAACGGCTGCCGGGTCTCGGAGGGGTTCCTGGAAGCGGTCGGGATGCCCCGCAGCCTGCTCGCGCGCATCCAGATCGTGGAGTACCTGCGTGCGTTCCTCTTCGGGCGGCTCGGCTGGGCGTCCATGAACGCGATGCTGATCATCTCGGGCGCGTTCGGGCTCTTCCGCCGGACCGTGGTCATCGAGGCGGGGGGCTACCGCCCGGATACGGTCGGGGAGGACATGGAGCTCGTGACGCGCCTGCACCTCCTGCACCGCACGGCGCGCAAGCCGTACCGCATCGAGTTCGTGCCGGATCCGATCTGCTGGACCGAGGCTCCCGAGGTGATGGGCGCCCTGCGGAACCAGCGGGTGAGGTGGCAGCGGGGCCTGCTGGAGAGCCTGTCCGCGAACCGGCGTCTCCTGTTCCACCCGCGGGGCGGCGCGGCCGGGTGGCTCGCCTTCCCGATGCTGCTCGTCTTCGAGGCGATCGGGCCGCTCGTGGAGGTCGTCGGCTACGGGTTCATGATCTCTACGTTCGCGCTCGGCTGGAGCTCCTGGCAGGCGCTCGTGGCGTTCCTGCTCGCCGCGGTGGGGATGGGGCTCCTGCTGTCTGCGAGCGCGCTCCTGCTCGAGGAGATGTCGTTCCATCTTTACCGGCAAACGCGCCACGTCGGAGCGTTGCTCGCCGCGATCCTCGCCGAGAACTTCGGCTACCGCCAGCTGACCGCCTGGTGGCGGGTCCGCGGGATGATCACGTGGCTCCTCGGGAGGCGTGGCGATTGGGGCGAGATGAAGCGCTCCGCCGAGTGGCAGGGGATCCCGAGGCCGTGACGTCGTCCCGGCCGTCAGCGGGTCCCGGCTGGCGCCTACGACAACCGTGGTCTCGCACGCCGCGCCGCGCTGTCGGACCCCCGGACTACGCTGCGAACCTCGCGCACCATGTCCCGACGCTACCAGCTGAAGCGCGCCGAGCCCACCGCGCGCGCCCTGAACTACGAGGGGCTCCTCAACGACCAGCAGCTCGCGGTGGTCGAGGCGGGGGACGGCCCGATCCTCGTCATCGCGGGCGCCGGCTCCGGCAAGACGCGGACGCTCACCTGGCGTGTCGCGCGGCTCCTCGCCGACGGCGTCGAGCCGGAGTCGATCCTCCTCCTCACCTTCACCAACAAGGCCGCGCGGGAGATGCTCCGGCGGGTCGAGGAGGTGTGCCGGGCCGACACCCGCCGGCTCCAGGGCGGGACCTTCCACCACGTCGCGCACCAGGTGCTGCGCGAGCACGGCGCGGAGCTCGGGTACGCGCGCGGCTACTCGATCCTCGACCGCGAGGACTCGCGCGACGTGATGTCGGCCGCCGTCGCGGACTGCGGCCTCGCGGTCGGCGCGCGGCGCTTCCCGAAGGCCGACGTCCTCATCGACCTCGTCTCGATGGCGGTCAACACGCAGACGCCGCTCGCCGACGTCGTCGCGGTGCGCCGGCCGCAGTTCGCGCCGCTGACCGACGACGTCCTTCGCGTCGCGCGCCGCTACGCCGAGCGCAAGCACGAGCTGAACGCGATGGACTTCGACGATCTGCTCCTCAACTGGAAGATCCTGCTCGCCGAGCGCGAGACGGTGCGCAGGGCGCTCTCGGGCCGCTGGCGCCACGTGCTCGTCGACGAGTACCAGGACACGAACCGGCTGCAGGGCGACGTGGTGGATCTCATCGCGGCGGAGCACCGGAACCTGTGCGTGGTCGGGGACGACGCCCAGAGCATCTACTCGTTCCGCGGCGCACACTTCGAGAACATCCTCGAGTTCGAGAAGCGCTACCCGGAGGCGCGCCGGTTCGAGCTCACCGTGAACTACCGGTCCACTCCGCAGATCCTGGCGCTCGCGAACGCCTCCATCGCCGCGAACGTCCGGCAGTTCGAGAAGGAGCTGTCGAGCGTCCGGCCCGACGGGACGCTGCCGGCCGTGGTGCCCTGCCGCGAGATCGCGCAGCAGGCGGCCTTCGTGGCGCAGCGGGTGCTGGAGCTGCGCGACGAGGGCATCCCGCTCCCCGAGATCGCGGTGCTCTACCGCGCGCACCACCACTCCATGGAGATCCAGTTCGAGCTCGCGCGGCGGGGCATCCCGTTCGTGGTCCGGAGCGGCGTCCGCTTCTTCGAGGCGGCCCACGTGAAGGACGTCCTCGCGCACCTGCGCTTCGCCCGGAATCCCGGGGACGAGCTGGCGCTGAAGCGCTGCCTGCGCCTCGCGCCAGGCGTCGGCACCGCGACGGCCGAAGCCGTCTGGAGCGCGTTCGTCGCGCGGCGGCGGCGCGGCGCCGGGACCGTGGACGAGCTCCTCGCGCCCGACGTCGCGTCGCACGTGCCGCCCAAGGGGCGGGCCGGGTACCGGCGGCTCGCGGAGCTCCTCCGGGGCCTCGCGCGGCCGCCCACCTGCGACCTGCCCGGCGAGTCGATCGAGAAGATCCTCGAGGAGGGGTACGAGGAGGTCCTGCGCACCGAGTTCCTGAACGCGGACGCGCGTCTCGAGGACGTCCGCCAGCTCGCGGAGTACGCCCGCTCCTACGACGACACCGAGTCGTTCCTGGCCGAGATCGCGCTCCTGACCGAGCTCTCGGCGGAGACGGTCTCGGAGGGGAGCGAGCCGGACGAGAAGATGGTGCTCTCCTCGGTTCACCAGGCGAAGGGGCTCGAGTGGCGCGCCGTGTTCGTGGTCTGGCTCGCGGACGGCCGGTTCCCGTCGGCGCAGGCGCTCCGCGATCGCGACGGCGAGGAGGAGGAGCGGCGCCTGTTCTACGTCGCGTGCACGCGCGCCCGGGACGAGCTGCTTCTCTCGTACCCGGTCGTCGCCGCCCCGCGCGACCGCGAGCGCGTGATCATGAAGGCGTCGCGCTTCCTCGAGGAGCTGCCGCCCGCGGATCCAGAGCTGTTCGAGCGCTGGCAGCTCGACGACGGGCCTGCTCCGCCCGCGCTCGCGCCCTCCGCAGCGCCGGAGCTGCCGCGAGATGCGCGGGTCGTCCCGCTGCTGTTCGGGATGCCGGAGGACCGGGAGCCCTCGGACGAGGGCGGCGACGACGCCCCCTCGTAGGATCCGTGCTAAGGATCGAGCGACATGCCGGCCCCGCGCGAGAAGCCGATCATCGGCATCGATCTCGGTACGACGAACGCTTGCGTCGCGCACGTCCGCAGCCGGATCCCGAAGGTCGTCCCGACGGATCGCGGGAGCCTGATCCTCCCGACCGTGGTGGCGATGTCCGACCGTGGCGACATCCTGGTCGGCGGAGTCGCGAAGGACCAGCTCGTCACGAACCCCAAGAACACGATCTACGGGGCGAAGCGGCTCATCGGGCGGAAGTGGAACTCGAAGGTCGTGCAGGAGCTGCGGAACTACTACTCGTACGACATCGTCGAGGGGCCGGGCGGTGAGGCGGCGGTGCTGCTCGGGGGGAAGGTTCACACGCTCCCCGAGATCAGCGCGATGGTCCTCGCGCACATCAAGAAGATCGCGGAGGCGTTCCTCCAGAAGAAGATCGACGAGGCGATCATCTCCGTCCCGGCCTACTACTCCGACGCGCAGCGGCTGGCGGTCCGGCAGGCGGGCAAGCTCGCCGGCTTCGACGTGAAGCGCATCGTGAACGAGCCGACCGCGGCGGCCCTCGCCTACGGCTTCGCCCGCGGCCTCGACCAGAAGGTGCTCGTCTACGACCTCGGCGGCGGGACCTTCGACGTCTCGGTGCTGCAGCTCTCCGGCAACGTCTTCGAGGTGCTCGCCACCGGCGGAGACACGTTCCTCGGCGGCGTGGACTTCGACAACAGGATCATCGACTACGTCCTCGAGGACTTCTGGCGCGCGCACAAGATCGACCTCGCCCAGTCCCCCATCGCCATGCAGCGCGTGAAGAAGGGGGCGGAGGCGGCGAAGATCGACCTCTCCCTCATCCCGAACGTGGCCATCGACCTGCCCTACATCGAGGAGAAGAAGGGGCGGCCGCTCGACATCCGGATGCAGCTCTCGCGGCAGCAGCTCAACGACCTCACGGCGGACCTCGTGGAGCGCACGTTCGCGCTCTGCGACGAGGTGCTCGCCGAGCGGAACCTCGGGCCGGACGCCATCGACGAGGTCATCCTCGTGGGCGGGCAGAGCCGCATGCCGCTCGTGCAGCAGCGGATCCAGGAGCACTTCGGCAAGCAGGCGCGGAAGGGAGTCCATCCGGACGAGTGCGTCGCCCTCGGCGCCGCGCTGCTCGGCGACTCGCTCGACACCATCGACTCGGTGACCCTCGTGGACGTGCTCTCGATGCCCATCGGGATCGCCACCCCCGCGAACCACTTCCGCAAGATCCTCGACAAGAACCAGACCATCCCGTCCACGAAGAGCTTCCGCCTCCCTCCGCCGCGCGAGCCCGGCCAGCCCATCGAGATCGACATCTACCAGGGCAACTCCGACCTCATCATCGACAACGAGTTCCTCGGGTCCATCCGGCTCCCCGCCGCCGCGACGGGCCGGCGCATCGACTTCAAGCTCGACGAGGAGTGCCTGCTCAAGGTGACCTTCGACGATCCCGTGAAGGGGATGACCGAGATCGGTCTCGCGACGCGCGACACGCCCGAGGCGCTCCGGAAGGCGCTCGCCGACGAGGCGAGGAAGCGCGAGGCGGCCGCGGGTGCGAGCGCCGCCGCGAGCGAGGCGGAGAGGCGGGGCGGGATCTTCGGCTGGCTGAAGCGCGGGTGAGCGGCGTGCGGTTCGCGTCGGCCGAGTGGATCGAGGCGGTGGTCGCCGCCGTGAACGCGCACCCCGACCTTCCGAAGGCGCTCGCAGGGCTTCCGTCGGACGCGGCGTTCGTCGTCGAGGCGCAGGCGCCGGCGTTTCCGGGGACCGTCGCCGTTCACGCGCACCAGCGGGGTGGCCGCATCGCGCGCTGGCGGATCCTCGCCGACGAGGACGACATCCTCGAGCTCGAGCCCGCGTACGTGCTGCGTGCGCCGTACGGCGTCTGGAAGACGCTGCTCGCCGGGCGTGACCCGGTGCAGGCGGCGCTCTCCGGTCAGGTTCGGGTGCAGGGAGATCTGGAGGCGCTCGTCCGTCGTGCCGGTTACCGGTACCTCGTCGAGGCGGCGCTCCGGATGGTGGCGACCGAGTTCCCGTAGGGCGAGCGGAGGAGGTTCGGATGGCGCGCGATGGCAAGGGGATCGGAGGGAAGCTGTTCGACGCCGGGACCCGGTTCGTCACGCGCGCCGCCGAGAAGGTGCTGAGCGATCCGCGCCGCCAGGACGCGGTCGCTCGGGCGGTCGGGATGGCGCAGCGCGGGCGGCATCGAATGGAGCAGGTGCAGGAGCGACTGATGGAGGCCGCCGGCATCCCCGGCCGGCAGGACTACCAGGATCTCGCGAAGCAGCTCGCGCGCATCAAGCGCAAGGCCCGCGAGCTGGCCGAGAAGCTCGACGCCGAGCGCGAGCGCGCGCCACGCGATCCCGCCGGCGGAAACGGGCACGCGCGATAGCGCGGAAGCCCCGGTTCCGTTGACAGATCCGGGGGTCGGAGACATACTCCGCCGCCTCGCAGCACCGGGCGCTTAGCTCAGCGGTAGAGCACCGCCTTCACACGGCGGGGGTCGAAGGTTCGAAACCTTCAGCGCCCACAACGCAAAACGGGGACTCGGCCATCTGGCGGAGTCCCCGTCTTTCTTTTCTGGTCCGCGCTGCTGCGGCGCGAGGCGGTAGGCGTAGGTCCTCTCCCTTCGGCCGGGCGATTCCGCGCAATGCCTTCCGGCCGCAGGCAGGGGCTCGGGCTAGGGATGGAGCCAGATGATGTGCGGCGCTGCGCGCCTCATCCCTGTCGAGAGGAGATCCGTGGACGGAGAATGCACGAGCGCGAGCCGCTCACCCCTCAGCCGCGCGAGGCACGCGTGGCAGGAGACCGCGGTGCGAACCGTCGTCCAGCTCGGAGAGCCTCCCCAGTCTCCGCACAGCGGCCGGACCACACCGTTCACCTCGATCATGAAGTGGACCATGCCGTGCCCCCTTCCAATTGGGACAGCCGACCCGAACTGCGAACGGTATTTTACTGACGGTCGCCACCGCAAGTCGTGGGGCTCGCGTCATGCGGGGCGTAAATGCGCGATGGGTGGCCTCTTCCGGCCTAGGCGCGAAGCTGGGCTGCCGTGAACCACCGGCGCCGAGAGCAAGCTCCGTCTCGGCGACGCTCCGGGCGACTTCGCCGCGGCACGCACGGTGGCGCGGGCACATTGGCGCGCGCGCGACCCGGTGAGTACCTCTGCTCGCGGGGCCGAACACCGGAGGAGGGTCGATGGTTCGGGGACCGCGGGCGCGAGCTGGGAGCGTCATTGCGTCGATCGTGCTGGCGGCGCTCGCGGCCCTCGTTCCCGCGGGGTGCTCCCACTCCGCGGCGGCGGCGGAGCGCGCGCCCGCGCGAGCCCCCGACGTGCGCTACGAGCCGAGCCCGCCCGACGTCGTCCGCGCCATGCTCGACATCGCCGACGTGCGCCCCGGGGACGTCGTGTACGACCTCGGATGCGGCGACGGGCGCATCGGTGGAGCAGGCGGGACGACTCCGCACTCAGCTGGTCCAGTACGGGAGATACGGCAAGCGCATCGAGGTGGAGAGCGCGGCGACCGCCCTGCGCGGTTCAGACGGCCGGCTCACCGGATTCCTGGTCGCCCATCGCGATGTCACCGAGCACAACCGGGCGGGACGTCGACCGTCTCGACCTCCTCCGCCGCGTCGTCCACCAGCTCGAGCCCGTACGCCGCGAGGAGCGTCACCTGGTGGGGCGCGCCGGTCCGGAAGCGGACCCGCTTCTCGCGCCGCCGCTCCCTGGCCCATCTGGCGAGCACAAAATCTGGGCATCCACGGCGGCAGGCAAGGTGGCTTTTGCATTATCATCCGCTCCCCTTGGCTCCTCCCCCTCTCGCCGTCCTCTTCGACCTCGACGGGACGCTCGTCGACACGGTGCCGTTCATCCTCGAGGCGGTCCGGGAGGCGTTCGCGGGCTACGGCACGTGCCCGACGGATGCCGAGTGGATCGCCGGCATCGGGACGCCCCTCCGGGTGCAGCTCGCGTCGTTCGCGAGGCGGCCGGCGGACGTGGAGGAGCTGTTCCAGCGGTACCGGACGTACTGGCTCGCCCATCACGACGAGCGGACCCGCGCGTTCCCGGGAGCCGTGGAGGTCGTGGCGATGCTCTCGGCCGCCGCGCACCCGATCGGCGTCGTCACCGCCAAGATCGAGCAGGGCGCCTACCGCACACTTCGCCACACCGGCCTGCTCGGGTACGTGCAGGCGGTCGTCGGCGCGGACTCCTGCGCGAACTCGAAGCCTCACCCCGAGCCGGTCCTCCTGGCGCTGTCCAGGCTTGGCTCGGCGCCCCGGGAGGCCGTCCTGGTCGGCGACTCGCCCCACGACATCGCGGCCGCGAAGGCCGCCGGCGCGCGCGCCGCCGCCGCGCTGTGGGGGGCGTGCGAGAAGCCGGCGCTCGCCGCGGCGGGCGCGGACTTTTTCCTCGAACACGTCCGGGACGTCCCGGCGCTGGTGGCGTCGCTGTAGAGTCGCCGCTGCATGGCCGGAGTCCGCGTCCTCGTGGTCGACGACAATGAGCTCCAGCTCCTCGTCGTCGCGGATGCGCTCGCGAGCGAGGGCTACGACGTGGCCCTGGCGGCGAACGGAGCGGACGCAGTGCGCGCCGCGCGCGTCCGGGCGCCCGACATCCTCGTGCTGGACCTGATGCTTCCGGACATCGACGGCGCGACCGTGCTCGCCCAGATCCGGTCCGACCCCGCCGCCGCGGGCGTTCGCGTGATCCTGACGACCGGGGTGCACAGCCCCGACGTGCGGCGGCTGCTCCGGGCCGACGCGGCGCTGTACAAGCCGTTCGGGATGCGCGAGCTGATCGCGGCGGTCGAGGTGGCCGCGTCCCCCGCGAGACCGTGATCCGGCGCGGCGGCACGGCGGCGGGCACGGTTCGAGCGGAGCGGGATCGCGGTTCGCGATCGATCCGCCGACGCAGGGCACGGACGCGGCGGCCGGGTCCGCCGCGTGGTAGAGATGGCGGGATGCGCATCGCGTACCTGGGCCCACCGGGCACGTTCAGCGAGGAAGCCGTCGCGCGCTGCGACCTCGCGCGCGGCGACGAGCCGGTCCCGCACCCCACGTTCGCCGACGCCTATGCCGCGCTCCGGCGCGGCGAGGTGGACGGCGCGCTCCTTCCCATCGAGAACTCCATCGAGGGGAGCATCGGCGCGACGCTGGACCTGCTCGTGCACGAGCCGGGACCGCTCATCCGGCGCGAGGTCCTCCTGCAGGTGCGCCAGCATCTCCTCGCCCGCCCCGGCATCCGCCTCGCGGATCTGAGGCGCGTCCTCTCGCACCCTCAGCCGCTCGGGCAGTGCAGCCGGTTCCTGCGCGAACGGCTCCCGGGCGTCGTGCTCGAGCCCAGCCACTCGACGGCGGACGCGGCGCGGAGGGTGGCCGCGGGGGCGGCGGACGCCGCCGCGATCGGCTCGCGCAAGGCGGCGGAGCGGTTCGGCCTCGTCGTCCTGGCCGAGTCGATCCAGGACGTGGACGAGAACGTGACCCGCTTCGTCCTGCTCGCGCAGGCAGACGAGGCGCCCACCGGGCGCGACCGGACGAGCATCGCGTTCACCCTCGACCGCGACCGGCCCGGCGGCCTGTACGAGGTCCTCGGCGAGTTCGCGCGCCGCGGCATCAACCTGTCGAAGGTCGAGAGCCGCCCGATGAAGGAGGCGCTCGGTCACTACGTCTTCTTCATCGACTTCGAGCGCCACCGGCTCGATCCCGAGGCGGCGGTGGCCCTCGCCGGCGTGCGTGCGCTCGTGCACCGCATGTTCCTGCTCGGCTCGTACCCGCAGGCGGTCGCGGACTGAACGTCCTCAGGAGCCGGATCTCGCCATCGCGGCGCCGAGCTCGCGAAGGTGCTCCCCGGTCGCGCCGCAGCACCCGCCCGCGAGCCGGACGCCTGCCGCCAGCGACGGGAGGAGGGCGGCCGCGAACGCGCGGGGCGAGCGGACCGCTCCCGGAAGCCCGGGGCTCGGCTTCGCGACGAACGGGATGTCGAGCCGCGCGCAGGCGGCGCGCGCGAGCGCCTCGAGCGCGGCGCCCGGGAACACGCAGTTGACCCCCACCGCGGCGGCCCCCGCGCCCTCCACCGACCGCAGCCACTCGACCGCGTCCGTCGCCCCGTTCGGCCGCAGCGCTCCATTCCGCTCCTCGAGCGCGAACGTCACGACCGCCGGCAGGCCGGTCCGGCGCGCCGCTCGGAGCGCTGCGAGCGCCTCGCCGAGATCGTGCTGGCTCTCGATCCAGAGAAGATCCACGCCGGCGGCGGCGAGCGCGGCGAACGGCCGGGCGTAGCGGGCTTCCAGCACGGGGGCGGGTGCGCCGCCGCCGAGGGGCGGGGCGAGGCCGGTCGGGCCGAGCGTGCCCGCGACCAGGCCCCCGCGTGAAGCGCCGCGGGCGAGCCGCTCCGCCCAGCCGCAGAGCGCCTCGACCCGCTCGGGATCGACGCGCGCCTCGAGCCTCGGCGCCGCGCAGCTGAACGTGCAGGTGAGGAGGATCTGCGCGCCCGCCGCTGCGTGCTCGTCGTGCACGGCCGCGATCTCCTCCGGCCGCGTCAGGATCCATTCCTCGGGGAGCGCGTCCTGCGGCAGCCCGCGCGCGATCAGGGCGGTGCCCATGGCGCCGTCGAGGAGGACCCGGTCGTCGAGCGTCACGGCTCACGCCGTCCGCGCGCCCGGGCTGGCAGCGGCGGGCCTCGAGAAGAAGTCGGCCAGCTCGGCGCGCATCGCGCGCGCGTCGGACCAGCCGAGCGACACGAGCTCGTCGGCGTACTCGCGGTCGAACAGGAGGTAGCTCGCGAGATCGGCGGCCCCGTCCTGCGCCGCGTCCGCGTCGGCCGCTGCGCGACGGAGCAACCGGGAAGCCAGGGTCCCGCGCCGGAGCCGCCGCACCCGGCGCTCCGCGTGATCGCGGGCGAGGAGGCCGATGTCGCGGGAAGGCCGGATGACGAGGTCGCGGACCTCGCGCATCTGCGTGGAGACCCCGCTCGCGGAGATCTCGGCGAGCGACGCCGCGAACGAGGGGCCGAATGCGCGGCGGCCCTGCGCCACGATGGAGTTGATCTTCCGGAGCCGCTCGAGGTCGTAGTCGGTGTGATCGAGGAGCAGCGCGTTCAGGATCCGGCCGAGCTGGGCGGCGGTGGTGGGCGGCTCGGACTCGTTGCAGCGCACGGGGGGGTCTGCGCGGGCGTGCTGCCGCAGCGCGACCACCAGGATGCGATCGGCGCCGAGGCGGATGGCGGGGGCGAGCGGCACGTTCTGGCGCACCGAGCCGTCGACGAACCAGGAGTCCTCGATCCGGACGGGGCGGAAGAGGAGCGGGATCGCGCTCGAGGCGAGGGCGTGCTCCGGCCCGATCTGCCGCGCGCGCGCCTCCACCACCGCATCGCGGCTCCACTGCGGCAGCGGCCCACGGGTCTCGACGAACACCACCGCCCGCCCGGTGCCGAGGTCCGTCGCGGTCACCGTGAGCGCGTCGAGGAACCCCTCGCGCACGTTCCGGTGAAGGCGCTCCCAGCTCACGCCGTGCTCGATCACGCGCGAGAGCGCCTCCGGCCACAGGAAGTCGGAGATGCGCCACGACACCTGCCGGAGCTTGGTCGCCCGCAGCTGCCGCCACAGGTAGACGGGAAGCCCGGCGAGCCGAAGGGCGCTCCAGTGGAAAACGTCCTCGAGCTTGAGCGACCGCCACACGTCCACGAGCGTCTCGCCCTGGTCCTCCGGGCGATGCGCGACCGCCGCGAGGAAGCAGGCGTTGACCGCTCCGATGGACGTGCCGCACACGAGATCGAGCCTCGGCTGGGCGCCGAGACTCTCGGCGAACTCGCCTCTCAGGTAGCGGAGCACCCCCGCCTCGTACGCGCCGCGCGCGCCACCGCCCGACAGCACGAGGGCGGTCCGTCCGCCGTCGGATGGGGGCCGGGCGGGGTCGAGCACGTCGGCGGGGGGCGCGATCACAGCGGGACCTCCTCGAGATGTCCTGGAACGTGGCACACCCAGCCGATCCGGTCCATTCGCTCCCTCGCGGACGCGAGGGCGGGGGGCTCGCCGTGGACGAGGAACGACCGCGCCGGCGGGGAGGGGAACGTCTCGAGCCAGCGCGAGATGTCCGCCTCGTCGGCATGCGCGGAGAACCCCGAGATCGACGCGATGCGCGCCTTCACGGGCACGTCCTCGCCGTGGATCCGCAGCGTCGAGGAGCCGTTCTGGAGCGACCAGCCGCGGGTCCCCGCCGCCTGGAAGCCGACGAGGAGGACCGTCGTGCGCGGGTCCGGCAGCCGGCGGGCGAGGTGGTGGAGCACGCGCCCGCCCGTCGCCATCCCCGACGCGGAGATGATGACGCACGGGCCGCGCACGTCGTTGATCGCCTTCGACTGCTCCGGGGAGCGCGCGAACGTGAGCTTCGCGGGGCGGAGCGGGTCGTCCCCCGCAGCGAGCATGCGCGCCATCTCCTCGTCGTGCTCCTCGCGGTGCGAGAGGAAGAGCGGAGTCGCGTCCACCGCCATCGGCGAGTCCACGAACACGGGGAGCTCGGGGATGGCACGCTTCGCCTCGAGGGCGCGAAGCGTGAAGAGCACCTCCTGCGTGCGCCCGATCGCGAACGCGGGCATCAGCAGCGCGCCGCCCTGCGAGACCGCGCGGAGCACCTCTTGCCGGAGCGCCGCCTCGGCGGACTCGGCGGGATGGAGCTTCCCGGCGTACGTGCTCTCCAGGACGAGCGCGTCCACTGCGAGCCCGGGGTCCGGATCGGGGAGGATGGGTACGCCGCTTCGCCCGAGGTCCCCGCTGAACAGGACCCGGATCGGCCGTGGCCCGAGCAGCTCCATCTCGACCATCGCGCTCCCCAGGATGTGCCCCGCGCGGTGGAAGCGGATTGCCACGCCCGCCGCGATCTCGCGCCGGTGTCCGACCTCGAGGGGCGACAGCCGCGGCAGGATCGCGAGCGCGTCCGCCTCGGTGTAGAGCGGCTTCGCGCCCGGCGCGTGCTTGGAGTAGCCCTTGCGGTTCGCGAACCGGGCCTCCTCCTCCTGGAGCCTGCCGGAATCGGGCAGGAGGAGCGCCGCGAGGTCTCGCGTCGCGGAGGTGCAGGTCGCAAGGCCACGGAACCCCGCGCGCGCGAGGAGCGGGAGCGCACCTGCGTGATCGATGTGCGCGTGCGTGAGCACGACGGCGTCGATCGTCCCGGGCTCCACCGGCCAGGGCGCCCAGTTCCGGAGCCGGAGCTCCTTCGGACCCTGAAACAGCCCGGCGTCGACGAGCACGCGCGACGCGCCGGCCTCGACGAGGAACCGCGATCCCGTGACCGTTCCAGCTGCGCCCAGGAAGCGGATGGACGCCATCGGGACCGGATTCTACAATTCACGGGCCGTCGGCGCGCGGCCGCACCCGTGCGTACCGGGCGGGGCGCAAGCGCGGCGAGGCGAGGAGAGTCGATGCGCCGGAAGATCCGGGTGGTCGGGGCGATGATCGAGAAGGACGGACGCTACCTCATCACCCAGCGGCCGCCGACGGCGTCGCTCCCGCTGCTGTGGGAATTCCCGGGAGGCCGCGTCGAGACGGGCGAGACGGACCAGGCGGCGCTTGCCCGCGAGCTGCGGGAGGAGATGGGGATCGAGGTCGAGGTCGGAGAGCGTTCCATTCACGTGGAGCACTCCTACGAGCAGTACGACATCGACTTCTGCGTGTATCGCTGCCGGCTCGTCTCCGGGCCGATCAAGCATGTGCGGGTGCACACGCACCGCTGGGTGAGGCCGGACGAGCTCGACCAATACGAGTTCCCGCCCGCCGACGAGAAGAGCATCGCGAAGCTCCTCGGCCTGTAACGCGTGCCGAATCGGCGCGCCGCGCGCGTTCCTGCCGGGGCCGCACGGTCCCGCCCAGCCCATTGCCCGCCCCCTCGCCATGCACACATTGCACGGGAAGGGTGTGGGGAGGCCTCGTGCCGTCGGACGACAAGAAGCCCCAGGGGCAGCGCGCCGAGCGCGGGCGCGGGGGCCAGCCGAGGTTCCCGTTCGCGTCGCCCGCGGCGTGGCTGGTCCTGATCGCCCTCGCGGTGTTCCTGTTCCGGGCCTTCCAGGACGTGGGCGTCCGGCGAATTCCGTACTCACAGTTCAAGGAGATGATCCGGCAGGGATCGTTCGAGCGGGTCGTCATCGGTCCGGACTGGGTGCGCGGCATCCCGAAGGGCGTCGACGACAAGGGCGGGGACGGCGACAAGGGGGGGCAGGCGCTCCCGTACATGACGACGCGCATCCCCGGCGGCGGGGACGACCTCGTCCCGCAGATCGAGAAGGCGGGGGTCGCCTACGACGCGGTCGCCGGGGGCGGGATGGGCGACCTCTTCTGGATCTGGGTCGCGCCGGTCGCGCTCGGGCTCTTGTTCTGGGCCTGGATGATGCGCCGGATGTCGGGGCAGCTCGGCCAGGGGCCGCCCGGAGTCATGGCGTTCGGCAAGACCCGGGCGCGTGTCCACATGGAGCCCGACACCGGCGTGACGTTCGAGGACGTCGCGGGCATCGACGAGGCGGTCGAGGAGCTGCAGGAGATCGTCGAGTTCCTGAAGACGCCGGAGAAATACCGGCGCCTCGGCGGGCGGATCCCGAAGGGGGTCCTGCTCGTCGGCCCGCCGGGGACTGGCAAGACCCTGCTCGCGCGCGCGACCGCCGGCGAGGCGGGCGTGCCGTTCTTCTCGCTCTCCGGCTCGGAGTTCGTGGAGATGTTCGTCGGCGTCGGCGCGGCGCGCGTCCGCGACCTCTTCTCGCAGGCGCAGCAGAAGGCGCCCTGCATCGTCTTCATCGACGAGCTCGACGCGCTGGGGAAGTCGCGCAACTCCGGGATGGTCGGGGGCCACGACGAGCGCGAGCAGACGCTGAACCAGCTCCTCGCCGAGATGGACGGCTTCGACCCGCGCGCGAGCCTCATCGTCATGGGCGCGACGAACCGGCCCGAGATCCTCGACCTGGCGCTGCTGCGTCCCGGCCGCTTCGACCGCCAGGTGCTGGTGGACCGGCCCGACAAGCGCGGGCGCGAGCGGATCCTCCAGATCCACGCGAAGAACGTGAAGCTCGGGCCGGACGTGGACCTGCGCGCCATCGCGGCGCGGACGCCCGGGTTCGCCGGCGCGGACCTCGCGAACGTGGTGAACGAGGCCGCGCTCCTCGCCGCCCGCCGGGACAAGAACTGCGTCACGCGGTTCGAGTTCGAGGAGGCGATCGAGCGGGTCGTCGCCGGGCTGGAGAAGAAGAGCCGCCGCATCAACGAGCGCGAGAAGGAGATCGTGGCGTTCCACGAGGCGGGGCACGCCCTGGTGTCCTGGATGCTGCCGTTCGCGGATCGCGTGTCGAAGGTCTCGATCATCCCGCGCGGCCTGGCCGCCCTCGGCTACACGCTCCAGCTCCCCATCGAGGATCGGTACCTCCTCACGCAGAGCGAGCTGCGCGACCGGATGGCCGGGCTCATGGGCGGCCGCGTCGCCGAGCTGGAGGTCTTCGGCGAACCGTCCACCGGGGCGTCGAACGACCTGCAGCACGCGACGGGCCTCGCCCGCATGATGGTGCGCGATTACGGGATGAGCCTCGCCATCGGACCCATCGCGCTCGGAGAGGAGCGCGGGCCGGGGTTCCTGGGCATCAAGGGGCTCGAGCCGCGCCCGTACTCGGATCAGACCGCGCTCGAGGTGGACCGCGAGGTCCAGTCCGTCGTGCTCGAGGCGCAGGAGCGCGCCCGCGAGATCGTGCGGGCGCACCGCGACAAGCTCGAGACGGTGGCGGCGCGCCTGCTGACGGCAGAGGTGGTCGAGGAGGAGGAGATCCAGCGGCTCTGGGGGCCGAAGGTGGTGCGTCCGGGGACGATCGACAGCCGCGGCCACGCCGAGGCGCCTCCGGAGTCGCCGAACCGTCCCGCCGCCCACGAGCGGGCGAGCTGGGTTCCGCAGGCGGTCGCCGGCACGCCGCGAGAGGAGAAGGACTGAATGAAGCCTGCCTCGGAGAGCCACGAGTCCCGCAAGGCGCTGTTCCAGCTGGGAATCCGGCGCGGGCACCTGTCGCTCGACGAGATCGACCGCGCGCTGCCCCCGGGAAGCCTCTCGCCATCGGAGCGTTGGCTGCTGTTCTACAGCCTGCGCGCCTCCGGCGTGGAGATCCGGGACCGCGACGGCGGGTCGGTCCAGATTCCCGGGGAGCCCCCAGGCCATACCCCCGCCCCGTGAGCCGGGGCGCAAGCCCGCGGATCTCCGGCCTTCCGGCGTTTGACAGCACCGCCCAGGTGCTTACGTTCCGCGCCGGAGGTCGCACGAGATGCCAGACGAACGCCGCGACGCGTCCGCCCCGGAGGGCGAGGCGCAAGTGAAGGTCACCGATCGCCGTCGCTTCACGCCGGCGGGAGAGTCCGTGGCGACCGGCCCTGGCGAAGAGGCCCCGGGGCCCGCGCCGGAGGAGCGCGACCGGCAGGCCGCCCCGGACGAGCGCGACCGGCAGGCGGCCGAGCAGGCGGCGCGCATCGACGAGCTGTCGCGTGCGTACGCGGCCGTGCTCGAGGACAACAAGGCATTCCGGCAGCGGGTGGAGCGGGAGAAGGCGCGCGTCATCGAGGCGGAGCGGGCCAGCGTGGCCCAGGCGCTGCTCGAGGCGGCCGACGACCTCGAGCGCGCGCTCGCCGCGGTGAGCGGCGCGGAGGACCGCGGCGGTGATGCGCTGCGGGGGCTCGTGGACGGCGTCCGCATGTCGCTGGGGGCGCTGCAGAAGCGGATCGCCGATACCGGAGCGGTTCGGATCTCGGTCGCGGGCCAGCGGTTCGATCCCCGGATCGCGGAGGCGGTCGATACGGTGGCGGTCGGGAGCGCCGAGCAGGACGGGGTCGTTTTGCAGGAGGTGAGGGCCGGCTACCGGATCGGAGAGCGAATCCTGCGACCCGCAAGGGTGCGGGTCGGCCGGCTCGCTCAGGCCTGAGGTGGTGGAGCCGTTCCGGCTCCGCGTGGCTCTTCACGGGAATAGAATTCCCCTTCGCGCGTCGAAGCTGCGACAACCTGCGACAACCGACATCCAGTCAACGAGGAGTGGGGACATGCACCGGACCATCCGCCGAGCTCTCGCCTTCGCCGTCACCGCCGCCGTGCTCGCCTGCTCGCGCGACGGTCGGGCCGCGACGGCACCGCAGCAGCAGGCGCGCCCGGGTGGCGGGGAGGCGCTCTTCCGCGACGCCGCCGCGCAGGGCGGAGCCAACGCCGCGGATGCGCAGGTGCCGCTGCAGACGTCGCTCGCGCCGCTCATCGAACGGCTCAAGCCTGCGGTCGTGAACATCTCGACGACCACCGTCACGAAGCACCCGCGCGCCCGGGCATGCCCCGGGGCGGCCCGCACGGCGGCCCCGATCAGTTCGAGGACTTCTTCGAGCGCTACTTCGGGCGGCCGATGCCGGAGGCCCCGCAGGAGTTCCGGGGCCAGTCGCTCGGCTCGGGGTTCATCCTCAACGGCGAGGGCTTCATCCTCACCAACAACCACGTGGTGAAGGACGCGACCGACATCCAGGTGATGCTCTCCGACGGCCGGGAGTTCGTCGCCACCGTCGTCGGGAAGGACCCGCTCACCGACGTCGCGCTCATCAAGCTGAAGAACCCGCCGAAGGACCTGCCCACGGTCGTCCTCGGCGACTCGGACGCGCTGCGCGCAGGGCGACTTCGTGCTCGCGCTCGGCAGCCCGTTCGGCCTGCGCGACACCGCGACGCTCGGCATCGTCTCGGCGAAGCACCGCTCCGGCATCAATCCGGGCGGCACCTACGACGACTTCATCCAGACCGACGCCGCCATCAACCCGGGCAACTCGGGCGGCCCGCTGTTCAACCTCCGCGGCGAGGTGGTCGGCATCAACACCGCGATCGTCCGGCCGCGACGTCGGCCAGGGCATCGGGTTCGCCGTCCCGATCAACCTCGCCAAGTCGCTCCTGCCGCAGCTCAAGGAGAAGGGGAAGGTGACGCGCGGCTACCTCGGCGTGCAGGTCTCGGACCTCACGCCCGACCTCGCGCAGGCCTTCGGGCTTCCGCCGGACACGAAGGGCGCGCTCGTCCAGCACGTCGTCCCGCGCGGCCCCGGCGGCGAAGGGCGGCGTGCAGCCGGGAGATCTCGTCCTGTCGCTGAACGGCAAGCCGGTCGAGTCGGCGGGCGCAGCTCACCCGCGGCGTCGCGCTCGTCCCGCCGGGCGAGCAGGTGAACCTGGTGGTGCTCCGCAAGGGCGGGGAGAAGAAGCAGCTCTCGTTCAAGGTCGCCCAGCGACCCGAGGACGAGGGCGTGGCGTCGCGTGGAGGCGAGGGACAGGAGGGCGGCGGAGGGCCACCGACGCGAACAAGAGCGCCGAAGCTCGGCGTCTCGCTCGCGCCGATCACGCCGAGATGGCACGCCAGCTCGGCGTCGCGCCGGAGGAGGGCGTCGTGGTGGCCGACGTGGTCGAGGACGGCCCGGCGGCGCGCGCCGGCATCCGTCAGGGCGACGTCATCCTCGAGCTGAACCGGCAGCCGGTGAAGAAGGTCGAGGACGTGGCGGCGGTGGTCGCGAAGATGAAGGAGGGCAGCATGGCGCTCCTTCGCGTGCGTCGCGGCGACTCCGCGATCTTCGTCGCCGTCCCGGTCGGCGGGCGCCAGTAGACGGCAGCGCGCCGCGGACCCGTCACAGGGTCCGCGACGCGATCTCGTGTCCGGTCCTCGCGTCGAGCACCCGGACCCCGAGGAAGCGTGCGGCGACGCCCTCCACGTCGCCCGGATCGCCCTTGCGCTTCATCTTCCACGCCTTCTCGGGCTTGAAGACGATCTCGAGCTCGATCGCTCCGGTCCGGAACGGGCGCCTGGAACTCCATCTCGAGCGTGCCGGGCGGGAGCTTCCCGCGGATCGGGACGAGGCCGACCAGCGGGTGCCCGCGCGGCGTCCTGCCTCGTCGGCGCGCCATTCGTGAGGGCGAGCCCTCCGCCGCCGTCCACGAACGGCGTGAGGAGCAGCACGAAGCTCGCCCCGTCGAGCGACGGCCGGACGAGAGCGCGGCATCGACGACGCGGACGGTGAAGGTCCTGCCGGCGACCTCGCGGCGCGCCGCGGCGACGTTCTTCTCGCACGTCGCGCGCTCGAAGCGGTCGGTGCAGCGACCCACGTAACGCGCCAGGAAAGGCTCGAGCGCATCGATGCGCTGCGGCGCGTGCGGCGAGATCGTCGAACGGGCTCGCCAGCGCGGGGAACGCAGCGAGGGTGGCGAGCCAGCGCAACGAGGGTTCTGATGGTCCGCATGAGACTCCTCGAGACTCCTTCCGGGGGAAGCCGAGGTTAAGACGAGCCCGGCAGCGGGATAAAGGTCAGTTCTTTGACTACATCCACCTACCATGTACGCTGCCTCCATCGACGGCGGCGGCGACGCGGAGGCGGAGATGCTGTTTTCGCGCAGGGAATCGAGAGAGTCCGAGGCGATGGAGCGCAGGGATGCTCCACGTCTCGACAAGGTCTTCCGCGTCTAGCTCGAGGGGGAGCACGGGATGGGGCTCGGCATCGCGCGCAACATCTCCGAGGGCGGGATGTTCGTCGAGACCCGCGCGCCGCAGCCCATCGGCTCGCAGGTCCGAATCACGTTCCCGTCGGACGCGGGCGAGATGAGCGCCGTCGGCGAGGTCCGGTACGTGTGTCAC
The DNA here is from genome assembly GCA_963721145.1 of uncultured delta proteobacterium. GTDB lineage: Bacteria > Myxococcota > Myxococcia > Myxococcales > Anaeromyxobacteraceae > Anaeromyxobacter. Next base: position 518,825 of record CAVRIC010000004.1, read on the forward strand.
CTCATCGGGCAGACTGCGGCGCCCGAGCGTGGCCCGCTCGCGCTGCGCGGGATGGGGGTCCGCTTCCTGTACTTCGAGGCCGACGAGGCGGCGCCCGCGGATGTGAATTGAGGACGACTCGCCAGGTCGAGGTCGAAGTCCACGTCCAGGTCCACGTCCAGGACCACGTCCAGGTTCTGCGACCGGTACGGTAAGCGCCTAGAATCCACCGGATGCTCGCGATCGAGACGGAGGGGCTCACCCGGCTCTTCGAGGGAAGGCCGGCGGTGGTGGACCTCGCGCTCGCCGTGCCCGCGGGCGCGTTCTACGGCTTCCTCGGGCCGAACGGCGCCGGCAAGAGCACCACCATCAAGATGCTGACCGGGCTGCTCGCGCCGACCGCGGGGCGCGCCCGCGTGCTCGGCGTCGACCTCGCGCGCGACGGCGATCGAGGTGAAGCGCGCGCATCGGCGTCGTGCCGGACGGGCTGTCGCTCTTCGAGCGGCTCTCCGGCGCCGAGCAGCTGCGCATCCACGGCCAGCTCTACGGGCTCGACCGCGCGCGAGGCCGCGCGACGCGCGGACGAGCTGCTCGCCGCGCTCGAGCTCGACCGCCGACGCCGGCAAGCTGGTCGGCGACTACAGCCACGGGATGAAGAAGAAGCTCGCGCTCGGCTGCGCCCTCATCCACGGCCCGGAGCTCCTCTTCCTCGACGAGCCCTTCGAGGGGATCGACGCGGTGGCGGTGGCCGGCATCCGGCGGATGCTGCAGGACCTCGTCGCGCGCGGCGCGATGACGATCTTCCTGACGAGCCACGTCCTCGAGGTGGTGGAGCGGCTCGTGACGCACGTCGGGATCATCCGGCAGGGCCGGCTCGCGGCGCAGGGGACGCTCGAGGAGGTGCGGGGCGCCGGCACGCTCGAGGAGGTCTTCATCCGGACCGTGGGAGAGGAGCGGGTCGCGCCCAGGGGCTCTCCTGGCTGGGGCCCACGTGAAAGGTGCGGCGGCGGAGAGCGCCCTCGGCGCGTCCGTGCCGCCGCCGGCGCTCGGCGGAACGCCGCTCCTCGCGTTCGCCGAGCTGCGCGCACGGCTGCTCTGGCGCCGGCTCCGCGGCCGCGGCGGCATCCCGGAGCTGCGTGGCGCGGGTCGCGCTCTTCGCGATCGCGATCCCGGCCGGCCTTGCGTTCGCGGCGCTCGCCGGGGCCGGCGCGTGGCGGGCGGTCCGGAGCGGGCCCGGGCTCGGCGCGGACGTGGCGGTCGCCGCGCTCTTCTTCGGCGTGTGGCAGACCTGGACCGCCGTCTCGCTCTCGCGTCTCGGAGCGGGAGAGCGTCGACCTCCGGCGGTTCCTCGTGTACCCGATCCCGCCCGGCGCGCGTCTTCGCGTACGGCCTCGCAGCGTCGGTCGTCGGCGATCCCTTCGCGCTCGTCTGGTGCCTCATGCTGGGCGGTGCGTTCCTCGGCGCCGCCGCGGCGCGGCCCGGGCCGTGGGTCCTCCTCCTCGCGCTCGCGTACGCCCTGTTCGTGGCCGGGACCGTGGCGCTCGTCGCGCTCGTCCAGGAGCTGCTCGCGCGCTTCCTCCGCGGCCGCCGCGTGCGAGAGGTCGCGATCGCCGCCGTGTACGTAGGGACCGCCTTCCTGGTCGTGTTCATGACGGGCGGGCCGCGCTCCGCGCTCCGCGCGTTCCGGGCCCTGTCGCACGTGCGCTGGCTCGCCTTCGCGCCGGCGCTCGCCGACCGCGCCGTGACGAGCCTGTACGCGGGCAGGTTCGGAACGGCGGTCGCCGCGCTCGCCCTCCTCGCGGTGGCGGCGGCGACGACGGCGTGGGCGGCGTACCGGCTCGCGCTCGCGTCCGCCCGGTCCGGTGGCGACGAGCTGCCGCGCGCCGCGGCCACCGGGGCGGGAGGATGGCGCGTCCCGGGACGGCTCGGCGCGCTGCTCGAGAAGGAGGGGAAGTACCTGCTCCGGCATCCGATCGCGAGCGTGCTCGCGCTCGTCGTCCCGGCCCTGGCCGGATTCGTGGGGTGGAAGCTGTCGCCGCGGATCCCGGCCGAGGCGGGCGAGGTCGTCCGCGCGCTGCCGCTCTTCGGCTTCGCGCTGTACGCGCACCTCGCGACGCAGCCGTTCTGGCTCAACGCCTTCGGCTGGGAGCGTGGAGGTGCACGGGCCTGGTTCCTCGCTCCCGTCGATCCGGCCCGACGTGCTCGTCGCGAAGAACCTCGTGGTGTATGCGTTCTCGCTCGCGCTGTTCTTCGCGAGCGCGGGGGCGGGGATCGCCGCGGCGGGCGGGGCGCCGCCGCCGTGGGCGCTCCTCGGCGTCGCTCGCGCTTCACGCCGGCATCGCCCCCTGGTTCCTCGCCGCGGGGAACCTGGTCTCGATCCTGAACCCGCGCGCGGCGCCGCACACGATCCAGCGCGGCGGCCACCTCTCGCCGGTGTCGGCCCTCTCCGGGATGGCGATCTTCTCGGGGGGCGTCGCTCTGTTCGCGATCCCGGTGCTCTTCGCGATCCGGCTCGACGCGCCCTGGTTCCTGCCGGCGGGGTGGGTGTCCCTCGGCCTCGCCGGGGTGGCCGTCTACCGGGCCGCGCTGCCGCGCCAGGCGCGCCTGCTCGGCCAGCGGCGCGAGACGCTCCTCGACGCGGTCTGCGGGGACGACGCGTGATCCCCCGCTACTGCGAGAAGCCCTCGAGCAGGTAGTGCGCCTCGATGCGCTTCAGCGCGAGCACCATCGCGGCGGTCCGCACGTCGATCTCCTTGCCGACGCAGTACCGGCGCGAGTCGTGGAGCGGGGTCCGCTGCGGCCGGTCGTCGCGCGATGTCGCGGATGATCGCGTAGTTCGTCTTGATGCGCGCGCTCCAGCCGCTGGTTCACCTCCGCCTCGCTCCAGTGCTCGAGCCGCTGGTTCTGGAGCCACTCGTAGTAGGACACGGTGACGCCGCCGGCGTTGCAGATGATGTCGGGGATGACGTCGATCTTGCGGGTCGCGAGCACGCGGTCGCCGTCGCGGGTGGTCGGGCCGTTCGCGGCCTCGGCGACGAGCTGCACCTGGAGCCGCTCGGCCACGTCGCCGGTGATCTCGCCGCCGAGCGCGGCCGGGATGCAGATGTCGGCGTCGATCTTCCAGAAGTCCGTCCTTCGAGATCGCCGCGCCGCCGGCGAACCCCGCGACCGTGCGGCGGAGGTTGTCCGGGTTCTGGTGCACGTGCTGGACGAGCGCCGGGACGTCGAGCCCGTCGTCCTTGTGGACGGTGCCGTTCGCGTCGTTCACGGCGACGATCTTGGCGCCCATCGCGTGGAGGATCTCGGCCGCGGCGGAGCCCACGTTGCCGAACCCCTGGATGAGGACGCGCGCGCCCTTCAGGCTCGAACGCCGTGCTCGCGCGCCCACTCCTCGATGCAGTAGACGACGCCCTGGCCGGTCGCCTTGAGCCGCCCCTCCGAGCCGCCGATGCGGACGTCCTTGCCGGTGACGACGCCGCGCATGCGTGGTGCTCGCGCTCGCCGTCGGTGAACTGGCGCATCATGTACGCCATGATCTCGGGGTTGGTGCCGACGTCCGGGGCCGGGATGTCGAGGAACGGCCCCATGAGGTTCTTGAGCTTGTAGATGTAGCGGAGCGTGAGGTGCTCGATCTCCTCGCTGCGAGTAGGCGAACGGGTCGATCCGGATGCCGCCCTTGGCGCCGCCGAACGGGATCTCGGCGATGGCGGTCTTCCAGGTCATGTCGGCCGCGAGCGTCTTGAAGAGGTCGAGCGAGACGTCCTTGTGGTAGCGGATGCCGCCCTTGTACGGGCCGCGGACCTGGTTGTGCTGGATCCGGTAGGCCTTGAACTTCCGCGGCCCGCCCTTCTCGATGCGGAAGCAGCCCTTGCTGCGGGATGCTGATGACCCCGTGGCGGATGTGTGATGTCCGCCTCGAGGAGCGCGCGGCGGTGCAGGACGAACTGGCCGTTCGCGAGCGGCTCGAGCGCGTCCGCCGCCTTCACCGACGAGGGGGGGAGGTCCCGCACTTCCGCCTGCTCCTCCGCGGTGAGCGGGACGAGCCGGTCGCGGGTCTCGATCGTGACGTAGAAGATGTGCTCGAAGTCGGGCTCCTCGAGCTCGAGGCGGACGCGCGGGTTGAGACCGATCAGGTCCGCCGCGCGATGGAACGTCTCCATCGCCTCGTCGAAGATGCTCTTCTTTCCGTTCCGCGGCGTCATGGCTCGACTCTAGATCAAACCCGCCGTGCTGGGCGCTCGTCGCGCCGCGAGCCACTGGGGGGCCGGGGGGACGGACGGCCGGCCTGCGCCGACGGGCGCGGGGGGTGCGGCGCAGAAGGAGTTGACCCTCTCGCCCGGCTCATGCACCAATCCCCCTCCCGACTTCACGGCCCCCGAACCCAGGAGCGATTCGATGAGCCCCGCACCCCTCAACCCTCTCGCCCAGGCCGCCAACGAGGCGCTCGAGAAGGACTGCCCGGTCGTCCTCTCGATGCTCTCCGCGCGCGGGCAAGCGCTTCTTCTTCCCCGCCAAGGGAATCCTCGCGCAGGGCGCCGAGGCCAAGCAGAAGGCGAAGACCGCCAACGCGACCGTCGGCATCGCCACCGAGAACGGCGCGCCGATGCACCTCCAGCGTCGTGAACAAGTACTTCAGCGGCCTCACGCCCGGCCGAGGTCTTCGACTACGCGCCCTCGCTACGGAAAGCCGGACCTCCGCGCCGCCTGGGCGAAGAAGCAGCGGCAGGAGACGCCGACGCTCGGCGACCACCCGATCTCGAACCCGGTGGTCACCAACGCGCTGACCCACGGGCTCGGCCTCGTCGGCGACCTGTTCCTCGACCCGGGCGACGCGGTGCTCTCGTCCGACCTGCTCTGGGAGAACTACAACCTCAACTGGGAGACCCGGCTCGAGGCGCAGTTCGACTACTTCCCGTTCTTCGACGAGAAGCTGACCGGCTTCAACGTGAAGGGGTTCGCGGACGGGCTCGCGAAGCTACCGCGGCAAGAAGCTGGTCGTCTCGCTCAACTTCCCGAACAACCCCTCGGGCTACACGCCGACGAAGGCCGAGGCCGACGCGATCGCGCGCGGCGCTCACCGCCGAGGCCGAGGCGGGGACGCGGCTGGTGGTCTGCGTCGACGACGCCTACTACGGGATGTTCTTCGACGAGGCCTGCGAGACGGAGTCGCTCTTCGGCGCGGCTCGCCAAGGCGTCGAACAACCTCCTCGCCGTCAAGGTCGACGGCGCGCACGAAGGAGGAGTTCGTCTGGGGGCTGCGCGTCGGCTTCATCACCTTCGGCGTCAAGAACGGGACCGCGGCGCGCGTACAAGGCGCTCGAGGACAAGACCGCCGGGCTCATCCGCGCGTACGTCTCGAACATCTCGCAACCCCGGCCAGTCGGTGGTCCTGAAGGCGCTCAACGATCCCGACTTCCGCAAGCAGCAGGCGGAGAAGGTGGCGGTCCTGCGCGCCGCGCGCCGCGGTCGACCGCGAAGGAGTGCCGCAAGGCCGAGTACGCCGACTGCTGGGACGTCTACCCGTTCAACTCCGGGTACTTCATGTGCCTGCGGCTGAAGGACGCCGACGCCGACGCCGTGCGGGTCCGGCTGCTCGACGACCACGGCGTCGGCGACGATCGCGCTCGGCAAGACGCGAGCTGCGGGTCGCGTTCTCCTGCCTCACCGAGGCCCAGATCCCGGGCGTCTTCAGCGCCGCCGCGAAGGCGGTCCGCGCGGTGCGCGGGAAGTAGCCCCTCCTCGGCGGGCGCGTTCACGCGATCACGACGGCCCGGCGGGATCCCGCAGGGCCGTTCGCGTTGATATGTGTGGACCAGGCGGCCGAACGCGCCGGCACGGCAGCGAGCGGGCGGGCGGAGGCTCGGGAGACGAACGAGACGGGGGCAGCGATGGACAAGGACCTGAACTGGGAAACACGTGACGATCTGGCGGTCACGTTCATGCAGGCGCTCATCACGGGCAGGATGGCAGGCGGTCACGCCGAGCCGAGCAGCGAGGCGAAGATCTGGGCGGGCAAGGCGTACGCGCTCGCCGATGGCTTCCTCGAGGCTCGCCTCGACGCGCTCCAGCCCAAGGAGTGATGGTTCCGACGAGGCGCGGTAGCGGGGACCGCTGTCCTCGGCCTCAGCGGGACGGCACGTTCTCCAGCGCCTTCGCCGCGCGCTCCGCGTCCTCGCGGCTGTCGAACACGAGGACGCCGGCGGTGGCCGCAGCGAGCGCCTCGAGCGTCGGGGCCTTCACGGCGTTCTCGGGCAACTCGGGGACGGGGAGCGCGAACCACTCGCTGCTCCATCGCGTCCACGCGGCCAGGATCCATCGGCCGTCTGGGAGCTGGTGAACGACGCCGGCCATCCACACACACGAACCCCGCTGCGTGTGCAGTCATTTCACGGCGGAGCCCCTCAGCGCCAGTGCCCCATCCGAGCCCACCGAGCGCTCGAAAACTGGGCGCGCGGAGAGCGCCCGGGCTGCCGCGCGCACGCTCGCTCGCCTGCACGACGCTCTGCACCGCGCGCGCCCCGCTGGCGAGGGCAGTCGGGTCCCGCCCGATCTACTGCCCCGGCCGAGTCTGCTTTCGGACCTTCTTGATGAAGGTCTTGGTGCATCGTCCGTGCGTGCTCTCGTGGTTGATGATCTCCGCGATGAGCCGCGTCTTCGCGTCCGCCGCCAGGACCGCGGAGGCGTTCACCTCGCCGGCGAGCTGCGCACCTTCCGCTGTCACCGGGGCCCTCGGCCCCGTGGGAGTCGTCGCGACCGCCGGGCGATGGTGCGACGGCTTCGTCTTGGTGACGTCGTGGAAGCCGTACGCTGCCTCGGCTCGCCGGCCGGTGCCATGGCAGCCAGGACAGGTCGCCGAGCTGCCGCCTCCGGCGAGCGCGTTGCCGATGCGCCCGTCCCCACCGCACAGACGGCAGACCTCACCTTCCATGGAACCCTCGATGGAACGCCACCTCTGCAGGGGCCGGTCGGTTCGCTCGCATGGCCGAGACCTCTAGCACAGTGGTGGGTTTGATGGATGAGATGGCCGGCGTGTCGCCTTCATAACCGTTCGTCCCTGGACGCGCCGGACGGCCCGCCGCGGCGCCGCGCGAAGCCGAGAGACGCGCCTCGAGGTGCCCCTGCGCACGTCTCGCAGGTGATGGCTCGTGAGTGCGTCGTGGAGCGGCGCTCGATAGCCGCGCCGTGCACCATTCGTGTAGTGCCAAAAGTGCGCGGATGACGCTGCGTGAAGCTCGAGGGCGAGCCCGCCTCGCCGCCGCCTCATCACCGCAGCCGCACGGGAACGCCGGGATCCGGAAAGACAGGGACCGGTCAACTCTGGAGCCATGAGCCCTCGGCTTGACTGCGGGCCGGCGATCGCGCAAAGTCGAATTAGACCAAACGGTCTAGTGAGCACATGGCGAACGAGACCAAGCAGCATCTGCTCGAGCGAGGCATGGCGATGCTGCTGCGCCACGGTTATCACGACCTGGGGATTACGGCGGTCCTCGAGGCGACGGGGATCCCGAAGGGCTCCTTCTATCACCACTTCGCCAGCAAGGAAGATTTTGGTCTTCAGGTCATCGACCTGTACATGAAGCAGGTCCACGACGGGCTCGACCAGTGTCTCGGCGACGAGCGCTTGCCGCCGCTGGACCGGGTGCGCCGGTTCTTCGAGCTCAGCGAGGAGAAGTATCGCGGCGATGGGTACCTCGGGTGCCTGCTCGGTGGCCTCGGACAGGAGCTCTCGGGCGTGAGCGAGGTGTTCCGGCGCAAGGTCGAGTGGTGCTTCGCCGAGATCGCCAGGCGTATCGCCGCCTGCCTGGAAGAGGCGATCCGGCGCGGCGATCTGGCGAAAGGGACGAACCCGACTGCGATGGCGGACCTCCTCATCAATTGCTGGGAGGGGGCGGCCCTTCGCACGCGTCTGCGTCGAGATCCCGCACCGCTGCGGGACATGCTGGACTTCTACTTCCGGGCGTCCTCCGCATAGAGGAGAGGGTGGATGGGACGAAGTTGCTTGGCTCTTTGCGATGTAGTATAGACCGACCGGTCTACTTTATGGGACCAAGAAGGAGGAGGCAGTCATGGAGAACCGATCCCTGTTCGAACGTCTCGGCGGCTCGTCTGGCATCACCGCGCTGGTGGAGGACATCGTGGCGATGCACATGGAGAACCCGGTCATTCGCGCGCGGTTTCGTCCGTACCTGGAGACGGAAAAGCTCGTGGTGACGAAGAAGCACCTGTGCGCGTTCCTGGAGGCAGGTAGCGGCGGTCCCGCGCAGTACACGGGTCGGAGCATGCTCGACGCACACCAGGGGATGAACGTCAGCGAGGCGGAGTACATGGCCGCGCTCGACGACATCCTGGCCGCGCTGCGCAAGCACGCCATCGACGAGCAGACGCAGAAGGACGTCCTGGCGATCGCCTACTCGCTCAAGGGCGACATCCTGCACGTCTAGACCTTTGTTCAGATGTCGTTCCATCGCCGTGTCGTCCGGCAGTTCGGGTACTTCGAGCACCCTAGGAACGTTCCCCCGCGCCCGTGCCGCACGACGAGCCGGTCGCCGCAGGTGCAGCGGAGGTCCGCAGCAATCAACGCCTCATTGATCGTCCGCTGCTCGATGTTGCGTTTGCCATCGCAGTTGCGTTTGCCATCGCAGTTGCGTTTGCCATCGCAGTTGCGTTTGCCATCGCAGCCAGGCGAAGAGCACGGAAGGTACGGGCCGAAGAGCCGAATCTTTAACTCGAATGACCCCGAGCAGATGGGGCACTTGAGCTCGACCTCCTGGAGGCGGGCGCGCAGTTCCTTGCGAAGGCTCTCGCGGGCGGCGACGCGCACCGTGTTCACAGGGCCCGGACTCGGTGGGATCTGAGGGCTGCCGGCGGCTGCGGGGTTCTGCGCGCCCGGACCCGCTCTAGCGGTCTGAACGGTGACCGCTAGAGCCCGAAACCACCTGAAAACTGGAGCCGACACCCAGACTTGAACTGGGGACCTACTGATTACGAATCAGTTGCTCTACCAACTGAGCTATGTCGGCGAAGCGGCGTTTCTCTAGCATCGCTGGCGGCACGTCGCAAGGGCTCGCCCGACCGTGCGAGGGGCGCGGTCGCACTGCCCGACGGCCGCGCTTAACTTCGCGGGATGGCAACCAAGCGACGAGACTCGACCAGGCGGGCGGCGGGACAGAAGCGGACTGCGACCAGGCGCCGCCGAGCGCCGACCCGGCGCCCACCCCAGCGTCGCGCCCGGGCGGGCGCCCGCGAGGCGCGGCGCGAGCAGGCAGCCCGCCGGTTGGAGCTCGAGGCGGGCGAGCGCGTCGGAAGCGCCGCCGAATCGGCGACCGAAGCGATCTCGAGCGGGGTGGCGAGCGTCCCGGGATACGCGCGGCTGGTGGCCGAGGCGGCGAGCGAAGTCGCGGGCGTCGTGCGCGACGAGGCGGGCCAGGCTGCGGGCGCGCTGCGTGAGGGGGCGGAGAGCGAGCTGAGCCGCAGGCGCGCGGCCGCGGAGGCCGAGATGTCCCGCCGGCGCAACGAGGCGGAGGCCGAGCTGGCTCGCAGGCGCGTGGAGGCCGAGGCGGCGGCCCGCGCCCTGCGCGAGCGCAACATCCCGGGGCTCTCGGCGATCGCGGTCGAGCTCACGCTCGGCTCGCTGCGCCTCGCCCGGACCATCGCGACCGCACCGCTCCGGCTCGCGCTCGCGTTCCTCCGCCCCCACGAAGCCTGAGCGGGCCGCGCCTCTAGAACGACGGCCCGATGGTCACGTAGAAGACGGCGGGCTCGATCGGCACGCCCAGGTCCCGGTCGGCGGCCCGCCCGCGCCCGAGCAGCGCCCCGAGCGGACGCGCCACGCCGATCCGGACGTCCGTCCTCAGGTAGTAGCCGAGCACGACCTCGAGCCGGAGCTCGGCGCCCGTGCCGAACCGCAGCTCGTCCGCCGCGAGCCGGTGCCCCGCGATCGCGACCTCCCCCGGGCGATCGAACGCGTCGCCCGCGTCGAGGAACAGCGCGCCATGGGTGCGCCGGAGGAAGATCGGCCACGTCGAACGCCCGCGCGTCGGCTCGGCGAGCGGGACCCGGAGCTCCACGTTCCCGAGCACGAACCCGGTCCCGCCAAACGTGCTCCGCGCGTAGCCCCGGAGCTGATCACTGGGCGTCGAGACCGCCGACGGCAGGAGCGAGAAGGCGTCGGGCTCGGTGAGGCCCCCGAGCTCGAAGGGCGCTCGCCCTCCGATGGTGCCGTCGGCGAGCCCGCCGGAGGCGCGGAGCGCGACCACCCAGTGGCGCGTGAACGGCACCCGCACGTACTGCGCGAGGGACGCCCGCGCCCGCGCGAGCGCGTAGTCGCTCCCCAGCTCCGGCGAGGCGAAGCGGAACCCGACGGTCGCGACGCGCCCCTCCTCGGGCGAGATGGAGCGGACGAACCGGCGCGCGTCCGAGGTGCGGACCTGGAAGGACGCCTCGGACAAGAGACCGTCGCGGAACCGATACGGCTCGAGCACCTGCGGGATCGCCTGCTCGGGCTCGACGGAGCGGTAACCGGTCGCGCCATACCCGACGCGCAGGGCGAGCGCGCGGGCGAGTCGCGTGAACGTGAAGGTCGCGCCGGCGCTCCCGTACTCCCAGACGCGCTGGAGCCGGTTCGGCGGCCCGGGCGAGTCGTCGAGGACGAGGCTCGACGACAGATCGAGCGCGGGCCACGACCAGCCGCCCTGATACGCCGCCGAGTAGCCGGGCTCATGCCCGCGCGTGCTCCACCAGCCCTGGCCGCTCCAGGCATGTCGCTGGAGGACGTCGGTCCCCGCCGTGAAGGCGCCGAGCACCGTGCCCGCGCCGTCCGATGCGATCACCGGGAACCAGAACGCCGGGCGCAGCGTGGGCCAGGCCGAGTAGGGGCGGGACGGGATCGGATCCGGCAGGGCCGCCTCCGCGGGCGTGGGGGCGTTCGCGACGACGGGGGCGGGAGGCGGCGCCTGCGGCTCGAGCCAGGACTGCGCGTCGAACGGGATCGTGGCGAGATCGAACCCCGCGCGCGAGTACGACACGAACACGATCGTCTTGCCGTCCGGCGAGACGTCGGGCTCGAACGCGCCCAGCTCGACGTTCGTCACCTGGCGGATCGCGCCGCTCGCGGAGTCCCACGCGTGCAGGTTGAAGACCCCGCCCCGATCCGAGGCGAAGAGCAGGAAACGCCCGTCCGGAGTCCAGGCCGGGCCGGTGTCGAGCGCGTCGTCGTCGGTGACGCGCACCACCCGCCCGTCCTGCCAGACCGCGATGTCTCGCCGCCCCCCCTCGTGCAGCTCGAACGCGATGCGCCCGTCGCGCGACATGCGCGGCATGAACACCTGGGACCCGCCGTGCGCGAAGAGCACCTCCGCGCGGGCCTCTCCGGGACGGCGCCGCACGAGCGCCATCGTCCCCCCGCCCGTCCGGCGCACGTACACGAGCGTCCCGTCCGGCGCGACGTCCGGATCGGTGGCACGCTCGCCCCGCGTCAGCCGGCGCCGGCTCCCCTTCGGGAGGCTCACCGCGAACAGGTCGTCGTAGACGCGGTACTCGCGGAAGACCTCGCCGATGGCGACCACCGCCTCGCGCGGCGAGGAGACCGCGAGCGTGCCGTTCGCGTCCACCACGGCGACGCGGCCGAGATCCCGCCCGTCGGGCGCCACGCGCCGCAGGCCGGGCGCCTCGTCGAGCCCGCGCTCGAAGTACGCGACGAACGCACCATCCGGGGAGAAGCGGGGGTGCTGGATGAGCCCGCCACGGCTCGTGAGCGGCGACGACGGCGTCACGCCGCGTGAACGGATGAACGCGCGCCTCCCCGCCGCGTACGCCCGCTCCGCCTCCGCGTACTCGTCCCACAGCGTCGGGAAGTCCTTCCCGCCGAACCAGTGCCTCCCCGCGGTGGAAGGGGCGTAGGGCCACGTCGCCGAGCCCTGCTCCGTCGCGAAGCCGGCGATCGCCCACTGGCCGTACCGTGCCTGGAGGAAGCCGAGGAAGCGCCCGCCCAGGAGGTACGGGACGTCGCCGATGGGCCAGCGCAGGTAGGGGTTCGACGCCTCGTCGAGGCGCGGGAAGGGGCCGTCGAGCGCGCGCGCGCGCGCCTCCATGTCGAACAGCGCCGAGCCGTTCCGCCCCGCCGCCGGGTCGCCCTCCGACTCGTTCAGGACCGCGACGCCCTCGAGCATGAACGACGGGAGGAGCCCGTTCGGCGGCCAGAGCTTCCCGAAGATCGTGTTCACGACGGCCGGGAAGCCCCCGATGTTGTCGAGGTGGAGGATGTGCGTGTACTCGTGCTGCACGAGCTGACGGAGCCAGTCGCGGTAGTCCTGCAGCTCCGAGAACGACGACGGCGGCACGGCGTAGAGCCGGATCGTGTCGTACGGGACCGGGGTGGCCATCCCGTTCGCGTCGTCCTGGTCGTCCGAAAGGACGATCTCGGTGCGGCGTGGCGCGTACCCGAGCCGAGGCGAGAGCAGTGCGTGCGCCCGCTCCGCCTCGCGCGCCACGTCCTGCGCGAGCGCCTCCTCCCCCTGGTGGGCGTGGATCCGGAAGTGCGGGGTCTCGAGCGTTCGCCAGCGGAACGCGGGGTCGTAGGGCTGCGCGAGCGCGGCGCCGCCGGCGAGCCACAGCGCGACCGCCGCGGCTCGCCTCATCGCGGCCGCCGCGTCGCGGGCTTCCGCCGCGGGGCCGCCGTGCGGGCGGCCCTGGGCCGCTGCGCGCGCGCGCGGCGGCGGCGGACGGGCACGTGCGAGGACAGGAAGGCCTGCACCCGATCGGCGACGAGGTCCGGATGCTCGAGCGGACCGACGTGGGTCCCTCCCGGGAGGACGAGCAGCTCGCTCCCGACGATCGCCTCGTGCATGGTCACGGAGAGGCGCATCGGGGTGAACCCGTCGCGCTCGCCCGCGACGACGAGGGTCGGCACGCGGATGCTCGGGAGGTGGTCCGACACGTCATGCGCCGCGGCGGATTCCAGGAGCCGGACGAAGAGGGCGGAGTCCACCTGCGCGAGGTCGTGGAAGTAGCGGCGGAGGTCCTCGCGGCGGACCAGGGCGCGGTTCACCTCGAAGGCGAGGGCGTACTCCATGGCGACCTCGCTCCTCACCACGGTGCGGAAGCCGGCGGCAGCGAGGCGCGGCCAGCGCTCGAAGGTCGCGCGGGCCCAGGGGAACACGAGCTTCAGGATGGGCGAGTCGTGGAACGTGTCGATGAGCCGGCCGGGGGCGCCGCACATCAGCATGAGACCGGCCACGCGCTCCGGCGCGCGACGGTGGGCCTCGATGACCACCTGCACCCCCATCGAGTGGCCCGCGAGCACCGCCCGCTCCTCGCCCGCCGCGTCGAGCACCGCGAGGAGGTCCTGCACGCAGTCGTCGATCGTCGCGTGCGACGGGTCGCGGGGACGGTCGCTCATCCCGTGCCCGCGGTAGTTCCAGTGCAGGACGCGCCGCTCCCGCGCGAGCGCCGGCGCGAGGTGCTGCCAGATGTACCCGGCGCAGCCGATCCCATCGGTGAGCAGGACCGGCGGTCCGCCGGAACCCAGGCTCGTCCAGGCGAGGCGGGTCCCGTCGGAGGCACGCACGTGTCTTACGGAGGAAGGCATGGGCTCCTGATTCTCCCTCACATCGTGCGCCAGGCAAAGCCTGGGGAAGGAGGAGGCGTGAGCTGAAACCTTCGGAGGAACCCAGCGGGACAACCCCGCCCGGCAAAGGCTGGCGACCAGCCGGAACCGAGTGTTGCGTGGTCCGGGGGCAACCCCGGCTGCGAAGCGTACACAGGGAGCGTGCAGGCCGTGTGATTGAGCCTCGAAATGAAACTGAGTCGCGGGGGCCGTCGTGGTTTTCTGAGCGGACGGCAGCACCGAGGTGCCGCAAGTCGCCTGGCACCGAGGCCCCACCGGGGTCGAAGAGCACGGCATGCACGCACGGGGGTTCCCCAGGAACCTGGGAGATCCTGTCGTCTCCATCGCTGAGATCGGGATCGGGCGCCCCGTACAACAAGAGCCCAGGCCCGCGACGTCGGCGCGCTCGACACGCGTGCGGGAGCGAAGAGGACGAGCGCGCGATGGTACCGCCGAGCGAAGGCAACGAAGCGCGGCGGGAGGGACGGCAGGAAGTCGGAGCTCTCCACAGTACCGACGAAGCAGGGGAACCAACCCGAGGGACCCTGCGGAGGGAAGGGGAGCCGGGCTACGGAACCGTTGGAGGGAAAGATGCCGGGAACACCGAGCCCCGCAAGCGTCTCAACGAAACTGCAGCGGATAGCGGAACTGGCGAGGCAAGCGCCGAGCATGGCGCTCACGACGCTCGCCCATCACATCGACGTGGAGCTTGCTCCGGGAGGCCTACCGGCGGACCCGCAAGGACGGCGCACCGGGCGTGGATCGACGGACAGACGGCAACCGAGTACGCGGCAGAACCTGGAGGAGAACCTCCAGGTCGCTGCTCGATCGCTTCAAGTCGGGCACGTACCGGGCACCGCCGGTGCGAGCGGGTGCACATCCCGAAGGGCGACGGGTCGAAGACCGCGGCCCATCGGCATACCGACCTTCGAGGACAAGGTCCTGCAGCGGGCGGTGGCGATGGTGCTGGAGGCCGTCTACGAGCAGGACTTTCTGGACTGCTCGTACGGCTTCCGACCGAACCGGTCGGCGCACCAAGCGCTGGACGCCCTCTGGAAGACGACTGATGGAGATGGGCGGCGGGTGGGTGCTCGAAGTGGACATCAAGAGGTTCTTCGACACCATGGACCACGAGCACCTGCGGGGCTTCCTCGACCAGAGGGTGCGCGACGGAGTGCTCCGCCGCGCGATCGACAAGTGGCTGAAGGCCGGCGTGCTGGAGGACGGGGTGCGTCATCGCATCCCGACGACCGGAACGCCGCAAGGAGGCGTGATCTCGCCGCTGCTGGCGAACATCTACCTGCACGAGGTGCTCGACACGTGGTTCGAGACGGAGGTGAGGCCGCGGCTCGCGGCCGGGCGTCCCTCATCCGCTACGCGGACGACTTCGTCATCGCGTTCTCTTCGGAGGCGGACGCACGCCGCGTGATGGAGGTGCTGCCGAAGCGATTCGGGAAGTACGGCCTGACGCTCCACCCGGAGAAGACGCGGCTGGTGCGGTTTCGCCGACCGTCGTCGCCGGATGGGGGCAAGCGAGATGCGCGCCCCGGGACCTTCGACCTGCTCGGCTTCACGCACTACTGGGGCAGGTCGCTCCGCGGCTATATGGTGGTGAAGCGCAAGACCGCGAAGGGTCGCCTTCACCGAGCGTCGAAGCAAGTGGCGCTGTGGTGTCGGATGAACCGGCACCAGTCGATCGCCGAGCAGCAACGCAGCCTGAACCTCAAGCTGCGGGGGCACTACGGGTACTACGGCATCACCGGTAACTTCCGCGCGCTCGCGCGCTTCCAGTGGGGAGTCCAGCCCGTCTGGCGCAAGTGGCTCAACCGCCGCTCGCAGAAGGCACGGATGACCTGGGCTCGCTTCTGTGCGCTCCTGAAACGCTACCCGCTGCCGCCGCCTCGCGTCGTGCACAGCGTCTATCGCGCAGCGAACCCGTAGGCTGAAGAGCCGGATGCGGGAAATCCGCACGTCCGGATCCGTGGGAGCCCCGGGGGAGCGATCCCCCGGGGCGACCCGACGACGAGCACATCGACGGGCCTGCGTCGGCGCGCGGCCGGGCGGGCCTGGGTGCTCGGCATTAGGTCCATGGCGTAGACTGCGTGGGACGGAGGTTCAAGAGGAATGTCGCACGGTCGCAGTCACCCGCATGATCCGGGCGCGCACCGGCACGCGCACGCTCACGCGGAGGAGCCCGGCCACGCCGGCCCGCACGGGCACGATCACGACGCGGAGCACCAGCGCGGGGCGCACGGTGCGGATGCGAGCCTGCGGCGCCTCGCGATCTCGCTCGCCTTCACCGCCACCGTGATGGTGGCGGAGGCGGTGGGCGGCATCCTCTCCGGATCTCTCGCCCTCGTCTCGGACGCGGGCCACATGCTGACCGACGCGGGGGCGCTCGGCCTGGCCCTCGCCGCCGCCTATCTCGCGACGCGTCCCGCCGACGACAAGCGGACCTTCGGCTACCGGCGCGCCGAGGTGCTCGCGGCGCAGATCAACGTGGGGGCGCTCCTCGTCCTCGCCGTCTGGATCGCGTGGGAGGCGATCGATCGGCTGGGCGCGCACGGCCACGCCATCGATCTGCGGCTCATGGCCGGCATCGCCGCCATCGGCCTCGCCGCGAACCTCGCCATCCTCTGGTTCCTGCACGGGGAGCACGGGCTCAACGCCCGATCCGCCTTCCTGCACGTGGTGTCCGACACGGTCTCGTCGATCGCGATCCTGGCGGGCGCGGGGGCGATGGCGCTCCGGCCGGACCTCTGGTGGCTCGACCCGGCGCTGTCGCTCGCGATCTCGGCCCTGATCCTGTGGGGCGCGCTCCGGTTGATCCTGGAGATCACGGACATCCTCATGGAGGCGTGCCCGCCGCACGTCGATCTCGGCGCTGTGACGCGCCAGATGGAGGCGGCGGAGGGGGTCGTGGCCGTCCACGACCTGCACATCTGGACCATCTCCTCCGGCCTCTACGCGCTCTCCGCCCACCTCGTCGTCCACGCCCACTCGGTGGCGCAAAATGACGCGATCCTCACCGCGGTGAAGAGCATGCTGCGACGCACCTACGCGATCGATCACACGACCCTGCAGATCGAGTCCGCCGAGTACGCTCACGTGGACGACGTCCACACGCACTGACCCGGCCCTGGAGCGGTGCTATACCGGGTCTCGTGCTGTCGCGGATCCTGGCCTTTCGCCCGGCGAGCGTGATGGGCCGGCTCGCGCCTCGCAGCGGCGCGTGCCCGCTCTCCGCGCGAGAGCTGCTCGGACCGGCGGCGGAGCTCGGGCTCGTCCTCCCCGTCATCCGCGCGCCGATCGCGGGCATCGCGCGCGGCGCGCTGGTCGCAGCGAAGGAGCTGCAGGCGGTCGTCGGGCTCGGGCTCCCGCCGGGCGTGCCCGCGGCGGCCTGGTTCGACGGCGTCACGCGGGCGGCGGACGAGGTCGCGGCCGGTCTTCCCATCGTCCTCGCGGCCGAGGTGATCGTGGAGGGGGAGGGTGCGACGCAGCTCGAGCGCGCCTGCGAGCAGGCGTGGCGCCTCATGGACGCCGGCCTCACCCACCTCGCGGTGGACGTGGCGGCCGTCGCTCCCGCGGAGCGCGGGCGCGTCCTGGGGGACGTGGCCGAGGCCGCCTCCGAGCGCGGGGTCAGCATCGAGGCGATCGTGCCGCTCGGCGACGGTACCGGGGCTGCCCCGCGCGCGGCGGCGATGCTCGACGACATCGCGCGCCGCGGCGCGATCGCCGATCTCGCGAGCCTCCGTTGCCCCGCACCGGCGGGCGACGACGAGGCGCGGCTGCAGGCGGCGGCTCTTGCCCGGCTGGCGCAGGCGCTCTCCGGCGTTCCGGTCATGCGTCGTGGGCCGGTGACGCCGCGGATGCTCGAGCTGCTCCGCGGGTCTCCCGTCAGGGCGTGCGAGGACGGCGGCGCGACGGCGGAGCGCGCGCTGGAGCTCGTCCCGGTGGGAATGGTCGAGCCCGTGGACGACGGGGCGCTGGCGCGCGAGAGCGCGCTGGAGCGCGCCGCGGGCGAGCTCTCCCGCGATGGCGCCGACCGGCTCGAGGCGCGCGCCTACGTCGACGCGATGGACTTCATGGAGCGCCTCGGCGCGCGGGGCAGCGCGCCGGCGCTGGCGCGTCTGCTGGAGCAGAGGCTGCTGGAGGACCGGTGACGCGGATCATCGCCGGCGCAGCGCGCGGCCGGCGGCTCGTCGCGCCCAGCGGCGCGCGGACCCGTCCCACGAGCGACAAGGTCCGGGGGGCGGTCTTCAACGTGCTCGGCCAGTTCTTCGACGGAGGCGACGTCCTCGACCTGTACGCCGGCACGGGCGCGCTGGCGCTCGAGGCGCTCTCGCGCGGCTGCCGGCGTGCGCTCCTCGTCGAGAGCGACCGCGAGGCCGCCGAGGTCATCCAACGGAACGCCGAGGCGTGCGGAGTCGCCGACCGGGTGGAGGTGCGGCGCGGGCGCGTCATCGACGTGCTGCCGCGTCTGCAGCGCGGCGCGTTCGCGCTCGCCTTCGTGGACCCGCCCTACGAGGAGGGTCCAGAGGGGGCGCTCGCGCTGCTCGAGGGGCCGGTCGCGGCGGGCGGGCGGGTGATCGCCGAGCACGACGCGCGACGGCCGCCCGCCGATCGCTACGGCGCGCTCGCGCTCGTCGATCGCCGCGCCTACGGCGACACGGGAATCTCGATCTACCGGCGGGACTGAGCCTATACTCCGCGCGCTCATGCCGAAGCGGACCGCCATCTACCCGGGCTCCTTCGACCCCCTCACCAACGGTCACCTCGCGATCATCCAGCGCGGGCTCAAGGTGTTCGACCGCCTGGTCGTCGCGGTGGCGAACAATCCGCAGAAGGCCCCGATGTTCACGGTGGACGAGCGGAAGGCGATGATCGCCGGCGCGGTCGGGGAACGATCCGCGCGTCGAGGTGGACTCGTTCGACGCGCTGCTCGTCGATTACGTCCGGCGCAAGGGCGTCCACACCGTGCTGCGCGGCCTCCGGGCGGTGTCCGATTTCGAGTTCGAGTTCCAGATCGCGAACATGAACCGCCACCTCCTCCCGGACCTCGAGACGGTCTTCGTGATGACGGGCGAGGACTACTTCTTCGTGTCCGCGCGGATCGTGCGCGAGGTGGCGACCTTCGGCGGCGACGTGTCGGCGTTCGTGCCCCCGAACGTGCTCGAGATGCTCCGGCGCAAGCTCGCGGCACGCCCGAAGCCGTAGCTCGAGAAGGCGAGCTCCGCCGCGCGACGCGTACGGCGGACCGAGCGTCCCCCCGCCCTAATCGTGCATCCCGAGCACGGCCATCCGGCCCGCCTCGCGCGAGAGGAACAGGACCACCGTGCGCCCTCCCACTTCGCCGACGGCGACGAGCACGCCGGGCCGGACGAGCGGCGCGATCCGGGCGGGTGGTCTTCCGAGCCGGGCGACGGCGTCCGCGGCCTGAAGGATCTCGATCCGGCCCACGCGAGGGGTCGGCTCCTCGCGCCCGTCCAGGATCCCGCGCCAGGTCCGCCGGATCGCATCGCGCCCGGACTGCGGCTCGCCGTCGAAGCTGAACCGGTCGGACGCCCCGCGGACGAGCGCATCGGTGTCGCGTGCGGCGAGCGCCTCGAGGAAAGTCCGGGCGGCGCGCTCGGCGTCGCCGCGTTCTGACGACGGCGGGAGCTGCGCGGGGACAGGCGGTGGCTGGAGGGCGGCCGGAACGGGAACGGGGCTCGGGGGCGGGGTCGCCCTTCGACTCCGCGCCGACGCCTCGGCGTCGGCGCTACGCTCAGGGTGAACGGCCGCCCCGGCGCCCGAGGTCGGGGTCGTGGAGGTGGGCGTGGAGGTGGGCGTGGAGGTGGTGGGGACCCGGGTCGGGCTCGGGGTCGACGTGCCAGGGTCCTTCGGAGTCCGCGCAGGAGGTGTCGGCGTAGGCGCCGGTGAGACGGCCGGGGACGGGGTCGGGTCCTCCGCGGCGGCGGGCGCTTTCAGCTCGGGCAGCTCGACCGCAGCGGGCGGCGGCCGCGAGGGCGCAGGCGGCGCTTCGGACGGCGGAGCTGCGCTGGGCGCCTCCGGCGGGGCCGCGGGCTGCGGCGCGCCCTGGGCCACCGCGATCGCGACGAGGAGCGGCGCGAAACCGTTCATCAGCGCGGGAGGTTATGCTAGCTTCGCTGCCATGGCCAGCGCGCCTCGGGATGCATGGGGCGATCTCGCCACCACCGCGTTCGTCGAGTCGAGCATCCTGTTCAAGTCGCTCGATCCGGACGCGCGCCGCGACCTCCTCCAGCTCGCGCAGCTCGCCTCGTTCGCGCCCGGAGAGATCGTGTCCGGCGAATCGGACGAGGGCTTCTATCTCGTGCGAGACGGCTCGGCTGCGGTGATGGTGGTCGGGCCGGGTGGTCCCGTCGAGATCACGCGGCTCGAGCACGGCGCCCTCTTCGGCGAGGGGCGGGTGCTCGGGGCGGGGCATCGCGCGTGGCTCGCGGCGGTGTCCGACGTGACCGTCGTCGCGTTTCCGGCACCGGTGATCGCGGCCATGGCGACCCGCTTCCCGAAGGTCCGCAAGCTGCTCGAAGCGGTCCACGCCGCGCGCGAGAAGGAAGCCGCCGGCAAGCTCGTCTCGTAGGCCGCGGCCCTGCCTCGCGCCCGCGGTTCCACGGGATTTTTCCGGGCGCCGCCCGTGTCTCGGTGCCAGTCAGTTGTGCTAGGTTCCCGCTCCCCATGCCCCGCCGAACAGACATCCGGAAGATCATGATCGTGGGCTCCGGGCCGATCGTCATCGGTCAGGGCTGCGAGTTCGACTACTCGGGCACGCAGGCCTGCAAGGCGCTGAAGGAGGAGGGGTACGAGATCGTCCTCCTCAACTCGAACCCGGCGACGATCATGACGGACCCGGGCTTCGCAGATCGCACGTACGTCGAGCCCATCACCCCTCCCGTCGCCGAGCTGATCCTCGCCCGCGAGAAGCCGGACGTCCTCCTCCCCACGCTCGGTGGCCAGACGGCCCTCAACCTGGCCGTGGCCCTGGCGAAGAGCGGTGCGCTCGAGCGCCATGGCGTGACCCTCATCGGCGCGTCGCTCGAGGCCATCGAGAAGGCCGAGGACCGGCAGCTCTTCAAGGATGCGATGAACCGCATCGGCGTGGAGATGCCGCGGTCCGGCTACGCCGCGGGCTGGAACGAGGCAGCGGCGATCGCGCGCGAGATCGGGTTCCCGGTCATCATCCGGCCGTCCTTCACGCTCGGGGGCGAGGGCGGCGGGGTGGCCTACAACATGGAGGAGTTCGAGCCGCTCGCGCGCCGCGCCCTTGCGCTCAGCCCCACCCACACGATCCTCTGCGAGGAGTCGATCATCGGGTGGAAGGAGTACGAGCTCGAGGTGATGCGCGACAAGAAGGACAACGTCGTCATCATCTGCTCGATCGAGAACCTCGACCCGATGGGCATCCACACCGGCGACTCGATCACCGTCGCGCCGGCCCAGACCCTCACCGACAAGGAGTACCAGGTCCTCCGCGACGCCTCGATCCGCATCATCCGCGAGATCGGCGTCGAGACCGGCGGCTCGAACATCCAGTTCGGCGTCCACCCGACGACCGGCCGGATGGTCGTCATCGAGATGAACCCCCGCGTGTCGCGCTCCTCCGCGCTCGCGTCCAAGGCGACGGGCTTCCCCATCGCCAAGATCGCCGCGAAGCTCGCGGTCGGGTACACGCTCGACGAGCTCAAGAACGACATCACCCGCACCACGCCCGCTTCGTTCGAGCCGACCATCGACTACGTCGTCACGAAGGTCCCGCGCTTCGCGTTCGAGAAGTTCAAGGGCGCGGACGAGACCCTCACCACGCAGATGAAGTCGGTCGGCGAGGTGATGGCGATGGGCCGCACCTTCCAGGAGAGCCTGCAGAAGGCGATCCGCGGCCTCGAGATCGACCGCGCCGGGCTCGAGTCTCCGCTCCGGAAGCGGCCGGGCGAGTCCTACGCCCCGTCGGAGGTGGACCTGATCAAGTCGGAGTCGCGGGTGCCGCGGGCGCACCGGCTGTTCTGGGTGGCCGAGGCGTTCCGCGCCGGGCTCTCGGTCGAGGACGTCTTCGACCTGACCGCCGTCGACCCCTGGTTCCTGCGCGAGATCCAGGAGATCGTGGAGACGGAGGCGGAGCTCGCGAAGGGCGTCCCGCAGGGCGCGGACGCGCTGCGCGCGGTGAAGCGGATGGGCTTCTCCGACAGGCGAATCGCGCAGCTCGCCGGCACGACCGAGACGGCGGTGCGCGAGGCGCGGCACGCCGCCGGCGTCCGTCCCGTGTTCAAGCGCGTCGACACCTGCGCGGCCGAGTTCGAGGCGTTCACGCCGTACCTCTACTCGACGTACGAGGAGGAGTGCGAGGCGGCCCCCACCGATCGCCCCAAGGTCATGATCCTGGGCGGCGGCCCGAACCGGATCGGGCAGGGGATCGAGTTCGACTACTGCTGCGTGCACGCGTCCTTCGCGCTCTCGAAGGCCGGGTTCGAGACCATCATGGTCAACTGCAACCCGGAGACGGTGTCGACCGACTACGACACCTCCGACCGGCTGTACTTCGAGCCGCTGACCCTCGAGGACGTCCTCGAGATCGTGCACGTCGAGAAGCCGAAGGGGCTCATCGTCCAGTACGGCGGGCAGACGCCGCTCAAGCTGGCGGTGCCGCTCCACGAGCTCGGGGTGCCCATCTTCGGCACGACGCCCGACGCGATCGATCGGGCCGAGGACCGCGAGCGCTTCTCGACGCTCATCGACAAGCTGGGCCTGCGCCAGCCGCAGAACGGGATGGCGCGCAGCGCCGAGGAGGCGTTCGCCGTCGCGCGGCGGATCGGCTACCCGGTCATGGTGCGCCCCTCCTACGTGCTGGGCGGCCGCGCCATGGAGGTCGTCTACGACGACAAGGACCTCGAGACGTACCTGCGCGAGGCGGTGCAGGCGTCGGACGAGCGGCCCGTGCTGGTCGACCGGTTCCTGAAGGACGCCGCCGAGGTCGACGTCGACGTCGTGTCCGACGGCAAGGACGTGGTGGTCGGCGGGGTGATGGAGCACATCGAGGAGGCCGGGATCCACTCCGGCGACTCGGCCTGCGCCCTGCCGCCGTACAGCCTCGCCCCCGAGATGATCCGCGAGATCGAGCGCCAGTCCATCGCGCTCGCGCGGGAGCTGGGCGTCGTCGGCCTCATGAACGTCCAGTTCGCCATCCAGGGGAAGGACGTCTACGTCCTCGAGGTGAACCCGCGCGCGAGCCGCACCGTCCCGTTCGTCGGCAAGGCGACCGGCCTCGCCCTCGCCAAGGCGGGCGCCCTCTGCATGGTCGGCAAGACGCTCGCCGAGGCGGGCGCCGTCGGCACGCCCGTCGGCCGAGGCACGTCTCCGTCAAGGAGGCGGTGTTCCCGTTCGCCCGCTTCCCCGGCGTCGACACGATGCTCGGGCCCGAGATGCGCTCCACCGGCGAGGTGATGGGCGTGGACGAGGACTTCCCGCGGGCCTTCTACAAGGCGCAGGCGGCGGCCGGGAACGCGCTGCCGCAGCCCGGGGCGGGCAAGCGCGCCTTCGTCTCGGTGCGGGACGCGGACAAGGACGCCGCCGTCGAGATCGCCCGCAAGCTCGTGGCGCTCGGGTTCGAGGTGCTCGCGACGTCGGGGACGAGCCGCTTCCTCGCGGCGCGCGGCATCGCGACGACCCCGGTGAAGAAGGTGCAGGAGGGGCGCCCCTCGATCGTGGATCGCATCAAGGACGGGGACGTCCACTTCGTCGTCAACACCACCGCGGGCAAGCGGGAGATCGCGGACAGCTACTCGATCCGCCGCGAGACGCTGATGAAGGGCCTGCCGTACTGCACGACGCTCACCGCCGCCCGCGCGGCGGTGGCGGCCATGGAGGCGGCCAGACGCGGGAGCCAGTGCGTCCGGTCCATCCAGGAATACCATCGGGCGTCCCGTTGACAGGTCGGCCCCGACCGCTCTAGTGAAGGATCTGGAAGCGGCCGCCCCGGGCTCTCCGGGCCGGCCGCCGTGCTTTTCGAGAGAAGGTGACGGATGTCCGAGCGCATCCCCATGACCCAGGGCGGCCTCCTGCGGCTGAAGCAGGAGCTGAAGCGCCTGAAGAACGTCGAGCGCCCCAAGATCGTGAAGGAGATCGCGGAGGCGCGCTCGCACGGCGACCTCTCGGAGAACGCGGAGTACCACGCGGCCAAGGAGAAGCAGAGCCACGTCGAGGGCCGCATCCTTCAGGTGGAGCACTGGATCGCGACGGCCGAGGTCATCGACGTGACGAAGCACGCGGGCGACCGGGTGATCTTCGGCGCGACGGTCACGCTCGAGGATGCGGAGAGCGGCGACGAGGTGACCTACCGGATCGTCGGCGAGCTCGAGGCGGATCTGAAGCAGGGGCGGATCTCGGTGACGAGCCCCATCGCGCGTGCGCTCATCGGGAAGTCGGAGGGCGACACCGCGGTGGTGCGCAGCCCGGGCGGCGAGAAGGAATACGAGATCAAGTCGCTCGCCTTCGTCGAGGAGGACCTCCCCGGCGAGTCCGGCGAGTAGCGCCCCTCGTCACTCGAGGACGACGACCCGGTCCAGGCCGCGCGTCAGCACGTAGAGCGCGATGTCGGCCTGCACGAGGCGAGCAGGCCACTGGCGGCGAGGACGGGCAGCGGCGAGCGGCGCAGGCGCATGGTCTCTCCCACGTCAGGATGCCACGCTCGGGTCCCTCCCTGCGAGGTGGAGATTTCCCGCGTCGGACCGGGCTGATAGCTTTCCTTCGTGGCGAACGGGCGAGGAGACGGGACCGGGGGAACGGGCGGCGAGGTCTCGGATACGGCGGCTCGCGCGCTCCTCGCGCTCGTGCCGCCGCTGCGGTTCGCGCTCGCTGGCGACGCGCGGGCGAGCCGACTCGCAGGGTTCGGCACGACGGTGCACGGTGCCGTGGCACGGGCACGCGCCGCGGGCGTGCCCGATTCCCCGGCGCTCGCGAGGCTCGAGGCGGAGGCGGAGCGCTTCGACGCGCTGCCCGGTAAGGAGCGGCCGAAGACGCTCGCGCGCATCGCCGCCCACCTCTCCGCCCTGATCCCGCTTCCCCCCGAGCTGCGCGACGTCGCGCGCGTGGCGCGCGTCGAGATGCTGTCCGCCTCGACATCCGCTCACCCTGAGCGTAGCGCTGCCGCAGGCGGCGCGGAGTCGAAGGGGACCCCGACCGCGGCGATGCCGGCCCTCCTTCCCGCCGCACCCGAGCCCGAGTGGCACGAGAGCCCCCCCCGCGCGCCGCGGCCGAGCGCGCCGAGCGTCGCAGGCGGCTCCAGACGCCCCTCTCCGCGCTCCCCCGCGCCCACCCGGCGCCGCGCGGCCTGCTCGAGGAGCGCGGGCGGAGCGACCGTCGAGCAGGCTCTCGAGTTCTGGCCCCGGGCCTACCAGGACCGGACCACGCTCAGGCGCGTCGCGGAGCTCCGGCCCGGAGACGAGGGCATCGTGCTCGCCACGGTGGCGCACGTCCCGCATCCAGCGGATGCGCAGCGGACGAGCCGATGCTCAAGGTGATGGCGTCCGACGCGACGGGCGCCCTCGAGCTGGTCTTCTTCAACCCGCCCGCCCTGGCGCCAGAAGCAGTTCCAGCAGGGAGACTCGCTCCTCGCCTGGGGAAAGGTGACGGAGGGCTTCGGCGGCGCCGGCAGATGACGCAGCCGGAGGTGGAGAAGGTCCAGCGCGGGCGACTCGGCGAGCTTCGGTCGCATCGTGCCCGTCTACCCGGGACCCGCCGAGCACCAGCACCCGGCGCTCCGCAAGCTCATGAAGCGGCTCGTCGACGAGCTCGCGCCGCTCGTCCCCGACGACCTGCCGCCCGAGGTCCGCGCGCAGCGCGGGCTCCTCACGCGGCGCGCGCGCCCTGCGCGAGGCGCACTTCCCGCCGCCGGGGACGGACGTCGTCGCAGGCTGCGGCGCGGGCCACCCCGGCGTTCCGGCGGCTGATCTACGAGGAGCTGTTCTTCCTGCAGCTGGCGCTCGCACGGCGGCGCCGCGGCGTCCGCACGCAGAGCAGGCATCGCGTTCGACGGCTCGGCCGGCGGCGGTGGCGCGCGCCGTCGCGCCGCTCCCGTTCGCGCTCACGGGGGCGCAGGAGAAGGCGCTCGGCGAGATCGCGCGGGACATGGGCCGCCCGGAGCCGATGAACCGGCTCCTGCAGGGCGACGTCGGCTCCGGCAAGACGGCCGTCGCGTTCGCCGCGATGATGCTCGCGGTCCAGTCCGGCTGGCAGGCCGCGCTCATGGCCCCGACCGAGATCCTGGCCGAGCAGCACGCCGCGACGCTCTCCGGCTGGCTCGCGGGCAGCGGCATCGAGGTGGCGCTCGTCGGGCGCGACCGCGCGAGGGAAGGGGCAGCGCGCGGCGCGGGCGGCGCGTGGCGAGCGGGCGGGCCCGGATCGCGGTCGGGACCCACGCGCTCCTGGAGGAGGACGTCGCGTTCGAGAGGCTCGGCCTCGTCGTCGTGGACGAGCAGCACCGGTTCGGCGTCATGCAGCGGCTCGCGCTCATCGCGAAGGGGCGCCGGCCGGACGTGCTCGTCATCACCGCGACGCCCATCCCGCGTACGCTCGCGCTCGCCTTCTACGGCGACCTCGACCAGTCCAAGATCGACGAGCTGCCGCCCGGCCGCGGCCCGGTCGCGACGAAGCTGTACGGCGACTCGCAGCGCAAGGCGGCGTACGACCTCGCGCGGCGCGAGCTCGACGGCGGGGCGGCAGGCGTACGTCGTCTATCCGCTCGTCGCGGAGTCGGCGAAGACGGATCTCGCCGACGCGACCAGCGGGGCGGCGGAGCTCGCCGAAGGTGTTCGCGCGGCCACGCGGTCGGCCTGCTCCACGGGCAGATGAAGGCGGAGGAGAAGCAGGCGGTGATGGACCAGTTCCGGTCCGGGGAGCTGCACGTCCTCGTCGCCACGACCGTCATCGAGGTCGGGGTGGACGTGGCGAACGCGACCGTGATGATCGTGGAGCACGCCGAGCGGTTCGGGCTCTCGCAGCTCCACCAGCTCCGCGGGCGCGTCGGGCGCGGCGCGGCGAAGAGCCACTGCCTCCTCGTCGCGCACTTCAGGCGCGCGGGCGACGACGCGCGCGAGCGGCTCAAGGCGGTGGCGCGGACCCAGGACGGCTTCGAGATCGCCCGCGAGGATCTGCGGATCCGTGGGCCGGGAGAGATGCTGGGAACGCGTCAGTCCGGGCTCGCGCTCCTCGACGTGGCCGATCTCTACCGCGACGAGAAGATCCTGGAGGAGGCCCGCGAGGACGCGTTCGGGCTGGTCGAGCGCGACCCCGACCTCACCCTTCCAGAGCACCTCCCCGCTGCGGAGGCGCTGAAGCTCCGGTGGGCGGAGCGCCTGTCCCTCGCACAGGTGGGGTAGGGGGTCGGCTCAGCTCGAGCGGGCACGGCCATCAGCCCGCACCCCGGACGCGCGCCGGGTGGGTATCATCGGGAACGTGAGCGCGGACCTGGCCGCCTTCCTGCGGGAGCAGGGGATCCGTGACGAGCGGGTGCTCGCCGCGTTCGCGCAGGTGCCGCGGCACCTGTTCGTCCCCGAACGGCTGCAGGGGGACGCCGACGCGGACCGCCCGCTGCCCATCGGCTTCGGCCAGACGATCTCGCAGCCGTTCGTCGCCGCCTACATGACGGAGCGGCTCCGCCTCGGCGGGACGGAGCGCGTGCTCGAGGTCGGGACCGGGTCCGGGTACCAGGCTGCGATCCTCGCGCTGCTGGCGGACGAGGTCTTCTCGATCGAGGTCGTGCCGGAGCTGGCGGGGCGTGCGCGCGAGGTGCTCCTCGGAAAGCTCGGCCTCGCGAACGTCCGGCTCCGGACGGGCGACGGCGCGCTGGGCTGGCCCGAGGAGGCGCCGTTCGACCGGATCGTCATCACCGCCGCCACGCCGGACGTCCCGCCCGCGCTCTTCGCGCAGCTGGCTCCGGGAGGACGGATGATCCTGCCGGTCGGCGCGGAGCTCGACGTGCAGATGCTCCGGACGGTCGACAAGGGGAATGACGGGGCGAGCGTCGAGACCGACCTTCTCCCGGTCCGCTTCGTCCCGCTCACACGTCCTCGGGGATGAGCGCGAACGCTCGGCGCCGGGCACGGCGCCGAGGCCGAGCGCGCCGGCCCGAGCGTGAGCCCGGCGGACCGAGGATGAGACCGGCGGGCGAGCGCGGTAGAATCCGACGATGATCGTCTGTCCCGTCTGCGAGCATTCGCAAGCGCAGGGTCCGGAGTGCGAGGTCTGCGGCAAGGACGTCGCGGAGCGGCCCGCGGCCGACGTGCCGATCGCCCCCATCGACGGCCTCGATCCCACCGCCCATCCGCCCATCGACGCCGGCGACGAGCGCATCGCGGAGCTCGAGCCGACGCGGCACGCCCCCGCCACGCACGTGGACGAGGCGACTCCCGGGCTCGAGGCGACGCGGGTGGCCCCGGTCGACGTGGAGGTCGAGCGGACCCCCGACGTGGAGCCGACTGCGTCGGGCATCCCCGGCGACCTCCCGACCGCGTTGCCCGCCGTCGTCGCGTGCCGGTACTGCCGGACGCCGGCGTCGTTCGAGGAGCGGATCTGCGCCCGCTGCGGCATGCGGCTGCCGGTCATGCCCGCCGCCGACGGGGATGCCGCTGCGGAGCACGGCTGGCGCTGCTCCTGCGGAACGCTGGCGCAACGGAGCCTGTGCCCGACCTGCGGCGCCAGGCGGATCACGGCCTGATGGCGCCGCCGCGCACCGTCGTATCGGTGCGGCACGCCTAGCTGATTCTCGATCTCATGCGGTCTCCACCGTGCTAACGGAGGGAGACGCTGGGCAGGGCAGGGCAGGGCGTGACGGGTCGCGTTCCGGCGGCCGCAGCGGGAACGCGCGTGGGCGCCGCGTCACCGAAGGGGCCACGGTCTCTTCACCGCGATGCCCTGCGAAGCGGGAGGACGGGATGGAACGATTCGTCGGGGTCGACGTCGGCGCTGAGACGATCAAGGTCGCCGAGATCGCGCGCGAGGGCGACGGGCTGCGGCTCGTGCGCCACGCGATCGTCGCGCATGGCAAGGAGCCCGGCGCGCGACTCGTCGAGCTGCTCCAGCTGTGGGACTGGGACTCCGTCTCCTCCGCAGTGACCACGGGACGCCTCTCGCGGCAGATCGCGCTCCGGCGGATCCCGATGAAGCAGGCGATGCTGCGCGGGCTCCGCTTCCTGTACGGCGAGGAGCCGCTCACGGTGGTGAGCATCGGCAGCCGTGGAGTCGCGGTGCTGGAGGCGCGCGAGGGCGGGGCGTCATGGCGCGAGAACGCCCGCTGCGCCCAGGGCACGGGGAACTTCCTCCGCCAGCTCGTCGAGCGGTTCGGGTTGTCCGTCGAGGAGGCCGCGGCGCTCGCCGAGGCGGTTCCCGATGCCGCGCCGCTCTCCGGGCGCTGCCCGGTCATCCTGAAGACGGACATGACCCATCTCGCGAACAAGGGCGAGCGCCGGGAGCGGATCCTGGCGGGCCTGCTCGACGCGATCGCGGAGAGCGCCCAGGTCCTCGTGAAGCCGCGGCGCTCGCCGCGACGCGTCCTCCTCACCGGCGGCGTCAGCCGCGCCCGCCGGGTGCGGGAGCACTTCCGGCGCTTCCTCGCCAGGAACGGGATGGAGCTCGTGGACGCCGATCCGGATCGCGCGCTGGTCCTCGAGGCGGTGGGGTGCGCCGTCGACGCCGCGCGCGAGCACGCGGGCGCGGGCCCCCTCGCGCGGCTCGTGCGCCCGGCCGAGCGGGCCCAGTTCGAGCGGCTGGCGCCGCTCTCCGCGGCCCGCGGCCGCGTCCGGCGAATGACGGCGTCGCCTCCGGTGTCGAACCCGGAGGAGGTGGTGCTCGGGTTCGACATCGGCTCGACCGGCTCGAAGGTGGTCGCGCTCGACCCGGCGCGCGGGGAGCCGGCGTGGGAGGGCTACGTCCGCACGAGCGGCAACCCCGTCGGCGCCGCGCAGGCGCTCGTGCGCGCGTTCCTCGCGGGACCCGCGGCGTCCGCACGGGTGCGGACCGTCGGCGTCACCGGCAGCGGCCGCGAGATCGTCGGCTCGCTCCTCGCCACCTGCTATCGGCGCCGGCTCCGTGTTCGTGCTGAACGAGATCGCGGCCCACGCGCGCGGCGCGCTGCACCACGACCCGCGCGTCGACACGATCTTCGAGATCGGCGGGCAGGACGCGAAGTACATCCGGCTGGCCGGCGGGCGCGTGGTCGACGCGGCCATGAACGAGGCGTGCAGCGCCGGGACGGGCTCGTTCATCGAGGAGCAGGGCCGCCGGTTCGCCGGCGTCCGCGACGTCGCCGAGCTCGGCGAGATCGCGCTGTGCGCCGACGGCAGCGCGGCGCTCGGCCAGCACTGCTCGGTGTTCATGGCCGAGGTCATCGACGAGGCGGTCGCGGCGGGCGAGCCGCCAGGACCGGATCGTGGCCGGCCTCTACGACTCGGTGATCGCAGAACTACCTCAACCGCGTGAAGGGGAGCCGCTCGGTCGGCGAGGTCATCTTCTGCCAGGGCATGCCGTTCGCGTCGCGACGCGCTCGCCGCGGCGGTCGCCCGGCAGACCGGCGCCGAGGTGATCGTGCCGCCGAGCCCGGGCACCGTCGGCGCGCTCGGCATCGCGCTGCTCGCCGCCGCGGCGGCGCCCGAGGAGGCGCCCCGCGCCGATCGACCTGCGCCGGTTCCTCGGGCGCGGCGGTGGAGGGGAAGGACACCTTCGTCTGCAAGTCGAGCTCCGGCTGCGGCGGCGCCGGCAACAAGTGCCGCATCGACCGGCTCACGACGTCCGTCGAGAGCGAGCGTCGGCGGTTCACGTGGGGCGGAGGCTGCGCGCTCTACGACCAGGGGACGCGCCGGAGGAAGCTGCCGGACGGCGCCCCGGACCCGTTCCGCGAGCGCGCGGAGCTGGGAGCCGAGATCACGCGCCAGCTGTCGGAGCGGCGCGGCGGCAGGACCGTCGCCATCACCGACGAGTTCCAGCTCAAGGGGCTGTTCCCGTTCTTCGCCACGTTCCTGCACGGCTCGGGCTCGACCTCGACGTCGTGGCGTCCGCCGACCGCGCCGCGCTCAAGCGCGGCATCGAGGCGGCCAACGTGCCGTTCTGTGCGCCGATGCAGCAGTACCACGGCATCGTCGCCGCGCTCGCCGAGCGCGGCACGGACCTCGTCTTCGTCCCGATGATCCGCGAGATCCCGCGCGTGGGAGACGAGCGGGCGGCGCAGCTGTGCGCGATCGTCCAGGGCAGCCCCGACGTGCTGCGCTGCGATCTCGACGGTGCGCTCCAGGGCCGGATGCTCTCGCCGGTGATCGACCTCGGCACGGGGCCCCTCGACGCGCCTGCGCTCGTCGAGTCCTGCCGGAACCTGGCGTCGATGGCGGGCGTGCGCGACGGCCGGACGGTTCGCGAGGCGTTCGCCCGCGCGCGGGAGCAGCAGCTCGCCTTCGACGCGCGGCTGTTCGAGATCGGGCGCGCGGCCCTGGATGGCGCGGCGCGCGCCGGGATCGTTCCGGTCGTGGTCCTCGGTCGCACCTACACGATTCACGACGACGTCCTGAACTCGAACGTCCCCGCGATCCTCCGCGAGCAGGGGGCGATCGCGATCCCGGTGGACTGCTACCCCGTTCCGGACGAGGCCCCGATCTTCGAGAACATGTACTGGGGCCACGGGCAGCGGATGCTCCGGGCCGCATGGCAGGTCCGCCGCGCGGAAGGCGCGTACGCGCTCTTCGCCTCGAACTACTCCTGCGGTCCGGACAGCTTCACCGTCCACTTCATCCAGGACCTCATGAAGGGGAAGCCCTTCGCCGTCATCGAGACGGACGGGCACGCGGGCGACGCGGGGACCCGGACCCGGGTGGAGGCGTTCCTCCACTGCGTCGCCGAGCACCGCACCTCCGGGGAGCGCCGCGCGCCGCGCAGCGCGGACCGGCTCACGGTCCGGGGCGTCGGAATCGCGGACATCGTGAAGAGCGGTGAGCGGGTCCTGGTCCCGACGATGGGCGATGGGGCCCAGGCGTTCGCGGCGGCGCTGCGCGGCTTCGGGATCGCGGCGGAGGTGCTCCCCGAGCCCGGGGCGGACGCGCTGCGGATCGGGCGGCGCCACACCTCGGGCAAGGAATGCCTCCCGATGACGCTGACGCTCGGGAGCCTCCTCGAGCGGCTCGAGCGGGCGCGCGACGACGAGCGGTTCGCGTTCTTCATGCCGGGCTCGGACGGGCCGTGCCGGTTCGGCGTGTACAAGGAGCTGCACCAGCTCGTCCTCGATCGGCTCGGCTTCGCCGAGCGCGTGCGCATCTGGTCGCCGCCTTTCGGCGACTACTTCGGCGACGTTCCAGCGGGGTTCGGCGCGCTCGTGCTCGCGGGGATGACGGCGAGCGACGTGCTGCGCGACGTGCTCCTCGACGTCCGCGCCGGCGAGGTCCGGCCGGGGGCTGCCGACGAGGCCTACCGGCGAGCGCTCGCCGGCCTCGTCGCGCTCATCGAGCGCGAGGTGAAAGGGGATCTCTCGGGTGGCCGCGTCCTGCGCGAGGCCGCGACGGGGCGGTTCTGGGGTGTGCCCGCGCTCGTCGCGGAGGCGTCGCGCGAGCTGAGCGGGCTCCGGGGCGCGACGGAGCACCCCCGCGTGCTGGTCGTCGGGGAGATCTACGTGAGAAACGTGGCGTCCTCGAACGGCTTCATCGTGGAGGCCCTCGAGCGGCGCGGGATCCGCGCGCGCATCGCCGGCATGACCGAGTTCATCCAGTTCTCCGATCACGTCTCGGCGCGGCTCGGCGGCCGCACCATCGGCGACCGGGTCGACTCGTGGGTCCGGCGCCGCATCGAGGTGGCCTGCTTCGGCGCCGCGGCCCGGGCGATCGGAGCGCACGTTCCGCCGCCGATCCGCGACGTGGTCCGGGCGGCCGCCCCCTGGGTGAACGAGCTGCTCGACACCGAGACGGTCCTCACGCTCGGGGCATCGGTCCACGCCTGGAAGGCGGGCGAGATCGACGGCGTCCTGTCGGTGGGCCCGCTCGAGTGCCTGCCCAACAAGCTCGCGGAGAGCCAGCTCGGGCACATCGGCGAGCGCGAGGGGCTCCCGTCGCTGACGCTGTCGCTCAACGGCGACCCGGTCGACCCGGAGCCGCTCGACGGCTTCGCCCTCGAGGTGCAGGAGCACTTCCGCGCGCGCCGGCGCGCTCCCGCTCCGATCCCCTCCGACGATCGCGCGGCCGCGCCGGCCGCCACGCCGTGGCCGGAGACGTCCTAACCCGGATCGACGCGCAGGAGCTTGAAAACGGGAGGCGGTACCGGCACATTGCGGGTCCCGCCATGGCCACGCACCCCAACCCGTTCTCCGCCTGGTTCCGGTGCGCCGACGGCTGCGACTACCGGGCCGATCTCACCGAGATCGTGTACGAGTGTCCCCGCTGCGGTGCGCTCCTCGAGGTCGAGCACGACCGCGCCGCGCTCGCGAGGCTCCCCGGCGCCGAGTGGCGCGCGCTCTTCGACAGCCGCTTCCGGCTGGGCCCCTGGCCGTTCGGCTCCGGGGTCTGGGGCAAGAAGGAGTGGATCTACCCGCAGCTCGCGGTGGAGAACGTCGTCTCGATGTTCGAGGGCGGGAACCCGCTCCTCCGCGTCGATCGCTACGCGCACGAGATCGGCCTCGACGAGGTCTGGGTGAAGGAGTGCGGGGTCACGCACACCGGCTCGTTCAAGGACCTGGGGATGACGGTCCTCGTCTCGGCGGTGAAGGAGATGCGGGCGCGGGGGGTCCCCGTCCGCGCCGTCGCCTGTGCGTCGACCGGCGACACCTCCGCCGCGCTGTCCGCCTACTGCGCCGCGGCCGCAATCCCGAGCGTCGTGCTCCTGCCGCGCGGGAAGATCTCCACCGCGCAGCTCCTGCAGCCCATCTCGAACGGCGCCCTCGTGCTCGAGCTGGACACCGACTTCGACGGCTGCATGAAGGTCGTCAAGGAGCTGTCCCGGACGAAGGACATCTATCTCGCGAACTCGATGAACTCGCTGCGGATCGAGGGCCAGAAGACCGCGTCGATCGAGATCGCCCAGCAGCTGGGCTGGTCCGCCCCAGACTGGATCGTCATCCCCGGCGGGAACCTCGGGAACGCGAGCGCGGTCGGCAAGGGCTTCGTGCTCATGAAGGAGCTCGGGGTGATCGACCGCCTGCCGCGGCTGGTGGTCGCGCAGGCGGAGAACGCGAACCCGCTCTGGCGCGCGACGTCGGGGGCGGGGCTGCGCGCGGTCGCCGGCGTCAAGGTCGAGCCGATCGCCGCGCGCAAGACGCTCGCCTCCGCGATCCAGATCGGCGCGCCCGTGTCTGCGCAGCGCGCGCTGCGCGCGCTGCAGGCGCTCGACGGTATCGTCGAGCAGGCCACGGAGCAGGAGCTCGCGGACGCGGCCGCGCGCGCCGACCTCGCCGGACTGTTCACGTGCCCGCACACGGGGGTCGCGCTCGCCGCGCTCGAGAAGCTCGCGGCGCGAGGCACGATCCGCAAGGGGGAGCGGGTCGTCGTCATCTCCACCGCCCACGGCCTGAAGTTCTCCGACTTCAAGGTCGGGTACCACGAGGAGACGCTCCCGGGGATCCGCTCCCCGCTGCGGAACGTATCGGTGAAGCTCGCGCCGACGCTGGGCGCGGTGCACGACGCGATTGCCGACCGCTTCGGGCGGGGGTAGAACGGCCCGTCGATGAGCATACGGACGACAGATCTCGCCGCCGACGCGGCGCTCCGCGCCGAGCACGACGAGCTGTCCCGCAGGCTCGAGGTCCGCTCGTCGATCGACCATCTGAGGCGCGGGCTCCTGCGCCTCTTCTTCGGGCTCATCGCGATGGGGGTCACCGTGAAGCTCGGGTGGGACCGCTGGGGCACGTTCGCCCCCGGGGTCGTCCGCAAGGTGCGCGGCCCGCCGGTCTTCCTGTGGATCGCGACCGCCGTCGCGGTGATCCTGCTCGCGCTCGCCATCCGGGCCCTTGCCCGCGCGCGGCGGCTCGGCGCCGACGAGGACCGGCTGTTCGCGCGATACCAGCAGCTCCGGGCCGAGCTGGGGCTGGATCGATGACGCCCCGCCCTTCGGGACGGACCCGCCGCGGCGGACGTCGGCCCGCGGGCAGACGCCCCCGCAAGGGCCGCTTCGTCGTCCTCGAGGGGCTCGACGGTGCGGGCACGACGACGCAGGCGCGGCTCCTCGCCGATCGTCTCCGCGTCGAGCGGCGGCCGGTGCACCTCACCGCCGAGCCCTCCGCGGGGCCGGTCGGCGCCCTCATCCGCCAGGTGCTCACCGGGCGGATCGGCGGCGAGCGTCACGGCGCGGGCCGCTTCAGCCCGTGGGCCCTCGCGCTCCTGTTCGCCGCCGACCGGCAGGACCACTACGACGTCGAGATCGCCCCGAAGCTCGCCGACGGCGCGGACGTCGTCTGTGATCGCTTCACGCTGTCCTCGCTCGCCTACCAGGGCGCGCACCTCGGCGACATGCGCTGGGTCGAGACGGCGAACCGCGAGGCCGCCGCCGCGGATCTCGTGGTGTTCCTGCGTTGCCGGCCGGAGGTCGCGCTGCGCCGCCGCTTCGCCGCCTCCCTCGACCGGGAGATCTTCGAGGTCGACGCGTTCCAGCGCCGCGTCGCGATCTGCTATGCGCAGGCGATCCGGCGGCTCCGGCGGGGGGGCGCGCGGATCATCGAGGTCGAGGGCGAGGCGCCCATCCACGACGTCTCCGCCGCGGTCTGGGACGCGGTGCGCACGCTCCGCTGACCGCTGGCGCGCTGCGGGGCGGGTCGTTACGAGGAACACCGATGCCGACGCCGACGGCGGTGCTCGTGGTGGTGGGGAGCGAGGTCCTCGCGGCGCACGTGCCCGACGAGAACGGGCCGTGGGCGGCCCGGCGGCTGCGCGAGCTCGGCGTCCGCCTGCTCGCCATCCACACCGTCCCGGACCGGGTCGACGATGTCGTCGACGCCGTGGATCGCGCCCGGCGCCAGGCGGACTGGGTGTTCACCTCCGGCGGGGTCGGTCCGACGCACGACGACGTGACCGTCGGCGCGGTGGCCCGCGCGCTCGGTCGGCCGCTGGTGCGCTGCGCCGCGCTCGCCGAGGTGATCCGGACGCTCCATCGCGAGCACCACGGCGGCGCAGAGCCGCCCGACGCCGCGCTGCGCATGGCGGACGTGCCCGACGGGACGCGGCTCCTCGGCGACGCGGGATATCCGACGCTGGTCGTGGGGAACGTCGTCATGCTCCCGGGCGTGCCGCAGTTCTTCCGCTTCCAGTTCGAGCGCATCGCGCAGCTGCTCGCGGCGCCGCCGTTCCGGCTCGCCTGCGTGTTCCTGTCCGTGGGGGAGGGCGCCATCGCAGCGGTGCTCGACCGGATCGCCCACGCCCACCCGGGCGTGGACATCGGCAGCTATCCGCGGTTCGACGACGCCGACCACCTGGTGAAGGTGACCGTCGAGGCGAAGGACGGCGCGCGGGTCGCGGCGGCGCTCGCAGCGCTCCTGGCGGAGCTGCCGGCGGGATCGGTGATCCGGACCGAGGGACCCTGATCGTCCTGGTCGTCAGGCGATCGCGACGCGGAGGCGCTGGCGCAGCGCGAAGTGCGCCTCGGACGCGGCGAAGGAGAGGAGCGCGCGCACCTCGGCGCGCGTCGCGGCCGCCGTGATCGCCTCGCTCCCCTCGAGCGCGCGCCCGGTGGCGTCACGCAGCAGCAGATGGACCGCCGTCGGGACGTCTCCGCAGAGCACCAGGCCGGCGCGATCCGCGGTCCGCGCGGCCGCGGCGCGCCACCCCTCGGCGTCGGGCTCCTGCTTCGCCCCGAGGAGCGCGCGCGCCGGTCCCTCGAGGGCCCGGCGCGCCCGGCGCCCGAGCCCGCGGCCGACCCGCAGCGCGAGGTCGTCCTCGGTGGTCCCCAGCGCGCAGCGCGCGGCGGCCAGCGCCCAGGCGGCGAGCGCGGGGGGCTCGAGGATCTCCGCGAGACAGCTTCGCGCGCGGAGCCGGACGGCGATGCGGCCGAGCAGGAAGCGCTGCTCGCGCGCCGTCGTGTGGCGGGCGAGGTCCGCGCCGATCCGGAGGGGATATGGGATGCCGGGCTCGATCTCGAGGCGGCCGAGGTGTGCCCCGTACAGCTCGTACGCGGGCGCGTCCAGGGCCCGGCTGAGCTCCGCGAGGACGCGGCGGAACGGGTGATCGGCCCGGAGCGGCTCGCCCCGCCGCTCGTCCGGCGTCGCGACCGCGGCGGCGATCGCGTCGCCGGCGATGGCGACCACCTCGGCGAGCGGCCCGCCGTCCCCGGGCGCGCGCAGGAGGTCCCAGCCGCCCGCGTCGAGGGGCCTCGGGGCGGAGAGCCCCTGGCGATCGCCTTCGAGGAGGAGGCGTTCCGCTCCCTGCCCCGGCGGAGCTGCCCCGAGCCAGCGAACCACGCTGGCGGCGACGTAGGCGCGATCATGCGCGTGCGCGCGCTCGAAGTGACGGTAGAGGGCGGTCCAGCTCGCGAGCCGCAGGGGGTCGCGTGCGATCAGGATGCGGTGCTCGTCGAGCGCCGCCAGGGGCGCGGTCTCCTCGAGCAGGTCCGCGAGCGCCTCCCGCTCTGCGTGACGATCGGGCTCGATCTCGAGCGCGGCTCGGAGGTGCTCGACCGCCTTCGGCGGGCCGAGCAGGGGACCCGCATAGAGGCGCGCCGCACCCGCGTGGGCGTCGCTGCGGAACGTGGGGTCGCGCGATGCGGCCGCGGCGCGCTCGAGCGCGGCGGCGTGCGCCCAGGGATCCCCGCTCGCCTCCTCGAGCCGGAGCAGCAGGCGGAGCGCCCCGTCGTGAGACGGCTCGAGGGTCAAGGCGCGGCGGCAGGCGGCGAGCGCCCGCGCGCGCGACCCGAGCCGCTCGGCCGCATCGGCGAGCGCGAGCAGGTGGACGAGCAGCGCGTCCCGGGGGAGGCCCGGGACGTCGACGAGACGACGCAGGGCGGCGGCCGCCTGGGCGGGGCGATCGAGCGCCTGCTGCATCCGGGCGAGGGCCGCCAGCGCGTCGGGGCTCTCCGGTGCGATGGCCAGCGCCGCCTCGACATGCGCGAGCGCGCGAGACGGCGCGCGCAGCCCGACCTCGCAGATGTCGGCCGCCGTCAGGTGCAGGGCCAGGCGCGCGTGCGGCTCGCCGCCGCGCGCGAGACACGCCTCGCAGTCGGCGAGCGCCTCCTCGTGTCGCCCCGCCGCGGCGCGAGCCCGCGCGCGGAGCTCGAGGGCGGGCGCGAGGTCGGGGCGGGCGGCGAGGGCGCGATCGAGGGCCGCGAGCGCGTCGTCCGGGGTCCCGCCGGATTCCAGGGCCGCGCGCGCAGCAGCGAGCCAGCTCTCCGCTGCGACGCGCACGTCGCGCTCGGCGCGGGCGCGCGCCTCGTGGACGGCGGCGAGCGCGGCGGCGGCGTCCTGCCCGAGCGTCGACTGGAGGCGCTCGAGCGGCTCGCGCGCGAGCGGCGCCCGCTGCGCGGCGGCGCGATAGTCCCCCGCCGCAGCCGCAGGGTCCTGAAACCGGTCCTGGGCGATGTCGCCCGCCTCCAGCCACGCCGCAGCGGCCGCCGCTGGATCCCGGAGCGCCGCGCCCTCGGCGTGGAGCATCTCGCGTACGGCCTCCCACTCGCCGCGCGCCGCGAGGAGCGTCCGCGCCCCGCGCAGCGCGGGCAGGCTCGCCGGCACGTCCTGCAGGGCCGCCTGGAACGCGGCGAGCGCACGGTCGGGATCTCCGGCCTGCTCCCAGGCGCCGCCCGCGCGCACCGACCAGCTGGCACGAGACGACGGCTCGGAGCACTCGTCGCGGCGCGCCTCGAAGAATCGGGCGAGGCCGGCGAAGTCCCCTGAGAGACGGAGCCGCCGCTCCTCCTCGGGCCCGAGCGCCCCGCTCGCGGGGACGAGGGCCGCGGCACGGGCGAGGGCCGCACGCCGCGTGGACGCCGCGCGAACCCCGAGGGCGGCTCCGGCGAGGAGGGCGGCACGGGCCTGCGGCTCTGCCGTCGTGCCGGCGAGGGCGGCGCGGGCCCGCGCGCGGCGATCCGGATCCGGCGCGAGCCGCATCTCGAGCAGCAGCGCGGCGGGGTGGTCGGGCGCGACCCGGAGGAGCTCGTCGACGGCGCGAAGCGCCGCGACGCGGTCGCCCGTCCGGTCCGCCTCGAGCCGCGCGACGGCGAGGAGGCGCTCCGCTCGGTCTGCCGCGCTCGCGTCCGGCGCGGTTCGCCGGAGCTCGGCGAGGGCTTCACCTCGCCCCGCAGCGGCGTACAGGCGGTCCAGCGCCCGGAGCGCGGGGGTGAAGCCGGGGGCGATCCGGAGCGCCTCCTCGTAGTTCTCGATGGCGCGCTCGGGCGCGCCGAGGCGGGCCTCGGCGATCCGCGCCGCCTCCGTCAGCGCCGCGGCGCGCTCCACGGTCGCGTGCCGCGCCGCGCCCTGGGCCCGCAGCAGCTCGATGAGGTTCTCGTCGTCGTCCCGCGCCCGGTAGATGCGGGCGAGGGCCTGAAGCGCGCCGTGGTGCGCGGGGGCGAGCGTCAATGCCTCCCGGTACGTGGCGATCGCCTCGTCCACGCGCCCGAGGCGCCGCTCGAGCAGCTCGCCGGTGCGCTGCGCCAGGTCGGCCGCGGTGGCCGGGTCGGCGGCCGCGTCGGCCTCGGCGCGGAACATCGCGGCGAGCTCCTCCCATCGGCCTGCGCGGGTGTGGAGCCGCCCGAGGGCGCGCAGCGCGGCGGGCTGGTTCGGGACGGCCGCGCGCACCTCCTCCCATGCAGCCCGCGCGCGCTCCGGATCGTCGACGTGCTCCTCCAGGAGCTCCGCCCGGCGCTGCAGGAATGCGACCTTGCGGCGCGGGGCGTCCGCGAGCAGCGCCTCGCGCGCGAGGACGCCGGCGAGCTCCTCGGTGCGGCCGAGCCGTCCGAGGACCGCGCCCAGCGCGGAAAGCGCCACGCGGTGCGCGGGGTCGAGCTCCAGGATCCGGAGGTAGAGCGCGGCGGCCCCGTCGAGGTCGCCGAGCCGCTCCTCGCGCACGCGGGCCATCCGGAAGAGCTGCGCGATCCGCTCCGCGGGGGAGCTGAGCTCGGCGAGCTCGGCCTCGAGCAGGGCGCAGAGGTCCTCCCACCGCTCCCCGCGCTCGTAGAGCCGTTCGAGGGCGGCACGCGCGGGGACGAGATCCGGATCGATGGCGAGCGCCTCACGGTACCGCTCCACCGCCTCGTCGACCCGGTCGAGCCGCTCCTCGAGCACCTCCGCCGCCTTGAACGTGCGGTGGGCCCGGTCCCGCGGGTCGCGCGCGGCGCGGGCCTCCGCGGCGAACGCGGCGAGCAGCCCGTCCCATTCCCCCGCGCTCGCGCAGAGCCGTCCGAGTGCCGCGAGCGCCGCGCGATTGCCGGCGTCCAGCTGGACGATGTCGCGGCAGCACGCGATGGCGAGGTGCGTCCGGCCGAGCTGGGCCTCCTCGATCTCCGCGCGCCGCAGCTTCGCGACCACGGCCTCCTCGACGTGGCCCGTGTCACCGCGGGCGAGGTGCGCCGCCGCCAGCGCCTCGAGGGCCTCCGACGCGTCCGCCCATGCGCCGCGCGCTTCACGCAGCCGGACCAGCTCGGACAGGACGAGCGGTGCGGGGTCGGCCTGGCGCCCGCGCTCGAGCGCGGCGATCGCCGCGTCCGACCGTCCCGCGCTCTCCTCCACGTGCGCGAGCGCCACCCAGGCATGGGCCGCGGCCGCGCTCTGGGAGCCCTCCGCTTCCGCCCGCAGGATCGTGCAGAGCGCTTCGGTCCGGCCGAGGCGCTCGGCATGCCTCCGGGCGGCCGCGCGGACGAGCGCGTCGTCGGGCGCGAGCGCGAACGCCTCGAGCGCGAGGGCACCGGCCCGGTCGGCGCGGCCGAGCCCCTCCTCGAGGAGCGCCGACGCTGCGGCGAGATAGTGCGCGGACAGGCGGCGGTCGGGCGCGGCGCGCGCGCAGCGCACGTAGGCCTCGGCGAGCGCTTCGCGGTCCGTCGTGGCGGCAGCGACCCGGGCGGCCTCCTCCGCCGAGGCGAACGTGTCAGGAGCGAGCGAGATCGCCCGCGCGAGCACGTCTGCAGCCTCGGCGTCGCGTCCGAGCGCCGCGAGCAGCCTCCCGCGCAGCAGCAGCAGCTCCGAGCGAGCTTCCGGACCGGGCGCGACGGCCGCCTCGGAGTCGAGCACCGCGACTGCAAGCACGTCCTCGCCGCGATCCATGGCGAGGCGGCGGCAGGAGCGCAGGTTGGGGACGAATCCGGGGTCGATCCCGAAGGCGCGCCGATGAAGGTCGAGCGCTCCGGCCGGATCCCCGAGCCGCTCCTCGACGATCCGCGCGGCCTCGTACAGCAAGGGGGCGGCGGCAGGATCCGAGCCGGCGGCGGAAGCCTCGCGCTCGAACGCCGCTGCGACCGCGGCCCAGTCGTTGCCGTCTCCTGGGCCGACCGGCAGGGCATCGATGCGCGACGCGACCTGACCGGCGATCGAGTCCTCGTCGGGCGAGGTCTCGGCGCCGGGCCAGTCGAAAGGGTCGCCTGCGGTCACGCGGGCTATAGGTCGAAGCGGTCGATCTTCCCGGACTTCTGGAGGATTTCGAGCGCCCCCTTCGTCGCCTTCTCCTTGTCGTTGCCCTGAAGCTTCACGACGAGTGGCGCCGCGGGGGCCTTGGGCGTCGCGGGCGGGTACACCGTCACCGCCCAGGTGTCGCCCAGATCCTTGTCGACGTGGACCCGGCATTCCATGCTTCCGATGAACGCGCGTGCCATTGCTTGCTCCGGTAAGAAGGATGGGAGCGGGCAAGATATCCCGAAAGGCGGTCATGAGAAACACCGGCGTCGTCCTCCTCCTCGCCGCGATCGCGTGCTCCTCGCGCCCGCGCCTGCCCGCGTCGCCTCACGGCGCCCCCGTGGTCGAGATCCGCGGCGCTCTGAAGGGCGGGCCCTACGCGCTCGGCCAGGCCGACCTCGAGCGCCTGCCCCGCGGGGGCGTCCAGGGTGCGGAGCCCCACTCGGGAAGGACCGCGCTCTGGGAGGGGACGTCCCTCGTGGCGCTGGTGAGCGATCGCGTGGAGCTGCGCAAGGGCGCAGACACCGTCGTCGTCCGTACCTCCGACCGCTCCGCGATCCCGGTGCCCCTCACCGTCATCCGCCAGCTGAAGCCGATCCTCGCCGAGCGCGCGGACGGGACGCGGCTCGCGACGAGGATCCTGGCCTGGCCGACGGAGCAGCAGAAGGGGCTCGCGACCGATCCGCGGGCGGCAAGCTGGTGGGCACGGGACGTCGTCGCGTTCGAGATCGTCGACTGGCAGCGGACGTTCGGGCCGGCGCTCGCGGCCCCGGACGGAGCGGTCGATGCGGCGCGGCGCGGCGCCGGGACCTACGGGGAGTCGTGCATCTCCTGCCACCGGCTCCGCGGTGTCGGCGGCGAGCGCGGACCCGACCTGACCACGATCGCGTCACGGATGCGCTCCGGGGCGTTCACCGCGCTCCTGCCGAGCCACCCCGGGTGGAGCGATCGTCCTGCGGGCGAGCGCCGGGAAGAGACGCTGAGCGAGCTCTGGCAATTCCTCAGCTCCGTCTCCGTCGCCTCGGCGTTCGGAATGCCGCCCGATGCACCCCCCGAGGACCTCACCGCGGATCGCGGGGGCACCGCGTCGAAGAACGTGCAGTAGCGGTCCCGGTCAGACCGTCCAGATGTAGCCGATGCGCACGCCGACGAGCTCGGCGATCTGCTTGGCGACGTGGCGGCCGTCTCTCCCGGCCACCCAGCGCGGGATCACGACGTGGAACTCGCCGCCCGTCAGCTCCGCGGCCGAGGCGAAGAGCTGCCAGCGGCTCGCGACCTCCTCGAGCGTCACCGGACCGGGCGAGAGGACGTCCATGAAGGTCGGCTTGGGTGCGTCGCAGAAAAGGCTCGGGCGGTGGTCGCGCATCGCGCCGTGGATGACCTCGGGGAGATCCCACCCGGGCAGGTCGGCCCGTACACCGCGGTAGCCCGCGAGCGGCAGGGTCTCCGCCATGAGGCGGATGAACGACAGCCTCTGGACGTCCTGTCCCTCTTCCGCCCCGACGACCATCGCGTCCCCCGCGAGGCCCCGACGCCCTCGTGGATCGATCATCCCCTCCGAGAAGGGTGGCCCCTCGACGACGCCACGGCATCCCCCTCCGGGCTGCCGGCCTGTTCGATGACGCGCTATTTCTCGCACCGCGCATTCCGGACCTCGCGCGCGTTCCAGCTCGTCCTCGCAGTGGTGGGGGCGTCTGCGGCCAGAAGGGGCCGCTCTGGTGGGCCGCGCACCACCGCGATCATCACCGGTTCTCGGACGGCCCGGGGGACATCCACTCGCCGCGCGTACGCGGATTCTGGTGGATCCTCGCGCGGCGGTACGACGCGACCTGATGATTCGTCACTTTCCTCGGGGTACGGACCGCGGGAACGCTCTCGAGGGAGCATTCCCCTCCGGGCGCTGGCCGGGGAGGCCCCTCGGCCGTGCTCGGCGACGGACGAATGCGCGACCGGCGGCGCTGGGTCGAAGGGGCCTTGAAGCGCAGGGGCCGGGCACTTCCGTGCGTGCCAACGTCGCGCGCGGGAAGGAGTCCGTGCTGGGGTGACGGATCTGGCGCGCCGTTGTCACGCAAAGTGCAGGCCCGGCTGAAGTACTGACGACCGACCATGTAGTGACTGGCTCGCCAACGGCAAACCCCTCCATCCCGGTCCGACTTCAACCGGCGGCACACGGTGCACCCCCGCATCGGCGAGCTGTCTCATTCGACCATTCGACCATGTAGTGACTGGCTCGCCAACGGCAAACCCCTCCATCCCGGTCCGACTTCAACCGGCGGCACACGGTGCACCCCCGCATCGGCGAGCTGTCTCATTCGACCATTCGCGGTCAGAGCCGCATGAGCCGTTGTCCGTCGACGGGCCGCATTCGTATCCACGAGGTTGTCGCGCACCGACTTCGTCGCGACCCTCCCGGTCGTCATCGCGGTCACCGTCTCTGGACAGCTACGTCGATGCCGGGCGAGGCGCCCGGTATGTTCGCCGGCGGCTACTGGGTCTTCACCTCCACGAGCGCACCGCGCAGCGGCTGGTAAGTCGTTCCGTCGCGCCAGAGCGCATACAGGATCCCGGCGAGCTTCCGCGCGAGCGCGATCGTTGCGATCTTGCCGCCACGCCGACGCGCGATCCCAAGCGCCCACTGGCACATCGGATCCTCTGGCCGCGTGCGCATCGCGGCCCACGCGGCTTGGACCAGCACCCACCGCAGCGCGGCTGGCCCGGCCTTCGTGATCGAGGTGATTCGGCGTCGATCCGAGCTCGAGTCCTCGCCAGGCGCGAGGCCCAGGTACGACTCGACCTGGTGCGCACTCGCGAAGCGGTCCACCCGGTCGATCGCAGCCACGAAGCGCGTTGCGGTGACCTTCGCCACACCCGGCACCGTCATCAGCCGAACGCAGAGCGGGTTCTGCTCGGCCCACTCGCTCACGTCGAGTGTCGCGGACACCGCCGCTTGGTGCAGATACGCCAGCGTCTCTAGTTGCCTCTCGAGAT
Source organism: uncultured delta proteobacterium (assembly GCA_963721145.1). Classification (GTDB taxonomy): domain Bacteria; phylum Myxococcota; class Myxococcia; order Myxococcales; family Anaeromyxobacteraceae; genus Anaeromyxobacter. Next base: position 562,942 of record CAVRIC010000004.1, read on the forward strand.
GCCGTGGGACTGGCTCGCCCATCTCCTCGTATCGCTTCCGAACGCGCGCTCCGAGCGTCGCCGCGGTGCAGCCGGGCAGCTTCTTCAGGTTCTGCCGAAGGTATCCGCGGACTGAGTTCACCAGGCCCGTCCTTGACGACACCAGGACATCTCGCATCGCGCAGAGCGACTTCGCTTCCCGCGACCATTGCGAGGGCACATGCACCGACGGCAAGTCCACGCGGCAGGAGACTTCGCTGAGCACCTGGGCGTCGCGCCAATCCGTCTTCGTCTTCCGCGCCCCGACTCCGAGCGATCTGACTAGCGATGCCGGGACCACCCGGACCTCGTGCCCGCACTGCAGCGCGATGTCCGCGATCGCGAACGCCTCGGCGCAGGTCTCCATGATGACGCGCGACTTCGGTCGCTCCAGCGTCTCCCGCAACCGCGCCGTCGCGACCCTCGCTTCGGTGAGGATCTTCCCGTCCTCCGCCCGGATGCAGATCTGCGATTCCCTTCCGCCGAGATCGATCGCAACATGCTCCATGACTGGCCTCCTCCTCGTGCGCCTCGAGCGCGTGTACGAGTGACGAGCGACATTTCGCTACGTCGGGAGGACGGAGGCCAGTCACTTCATCGGTTCTTGTCCGTCCGCAGCGCACCCATCGTCGGGGCGGTGCCGACGCCTACGCTCAGCCGAGGGACCTCCCCTGCTCGCGCGCCCGGACGGACGTACGTGTTCCGGCGCACCGGCATTGGTCACGCCGGGCCGGCGCCCGACCACGCCGCTCCGCCCGCCGGGGGCGCGCGGACGGGAGGGCCCTCACCGCGCGCAGGCGTCGGAGACGTCTCGATCATCGGTGCGCTGCGGACGGCTACGCAACAAAGTACCTTGGCCGCCTCGCACTTTGCGTGACGACGCCGCGCAGCAACCCCGCCGCCGCGCACGATCGACTTCCTGGCGCGACGTCGGCACGCACGGAAGTGCGCGGCATCTGCGTTTCTGCGTCCTTGCGGCAGTACGGCGCCCGGTCGCGCATTCGTCCGTCGCCGAGCACGGGCAGGGCCCTCCCGTCCCAGCCCCCGGTGCGGGACCGCGATCTGGCGCACAGCGCGGCGCGCAAGATGTTGTGACGAATCATCGTGCGCCGCGAAGCGGCGCGTTCTCAGCGGGATGAAAGGAGCCCGCCTCGAATGAATCGAGCATCCGAGTAGCGAGGTCCCCTGCGTGCCGCCGCGAGGCGTCCAGCAGAAGCGGGGCCAGGATGCCGGTGGGCAGCAACCCACCGGCTGCGAAGCGACGGGCCGTAGCGCGCAGCAAACCCAGACGTAGCCTCGTAAACGCAACGGAGAGGCCGAGCCTCTGATGATTGGGCGAAGGCAACACCCACCGGGCAGTCTCGATGACGCCGGTGGCGCTCTCCCGGGGTATCAGGGACGGCACGCCGCGAAGGGAACGCGCTGAACGCGGGAGGCCTCGACCGGCGCGGTGAAGCGACCGCGACCGCACGCACAAGGCCGCGAGCCGAGGCGGGTGGGCCGGACGAGGAGTCGGACGAGTCCGTAGTACCGACGAAGGCGGCGAAAGCCGCTGGAGGGAAGGGGCTCTACTCGAAGATGCGACCCCTGCAAGGAAGGAGCTGGGGATTGTGGCGACACTAAAAACCCCAGAGAAGCTCCGGGAGCTGCAACGGGCGCTCTACCTACGTGCCAAGAGGGAGCCGAGCTTCCGTGCGTACGCACTGTACGACAAGGTCTTTCGGACGGACGTGCTGGCCCACGCCTACGCGCTCTGCAAGGCGAACGGCGGAGCCCCAGGTCCCGATGGCGAGACCTTCGAGGACATCGAGACGCGCGGCAGCGAGGCGCTGCTGAAGGAGCTGCACGATGAGCTGAAGGCGAAGCGGTACCGGCCTGGTCCGGTGAGGCGGGTGTACATCCCGAAGCTCGGCGGCGGCGAGCGGCCGTTGGGAATTCCCAACATCCGCGACCGCGCCGTGCAGATGGCGGCGAAGCTGGTGCTCGAACCTCTCTTCGAGGCGGACTTCGATAGGGACTCCTACGGATTCCGGCCGAAGCGGAACGCGCACCAGGCACTCGACGCCATCCGCGAAGCACTCGGGCAAGGGATGTGCTGGGTCATCGACGCCGACGTCACGGCCTACTTCGACACGATTCCACACGACCGTCTGATGAAGGCGGTGGCGGAACGAGTCGTGGATGGCGCGATGCTGGCGCTGGTGAAGGCGTTCCTGGAGGCGCCCATCGTCGACGAGCACGATGGTGGACGGCCGAAGCGGAACGCGCAGGGCACGCCGCAGGGCGGGGTCATCTCGCCTCTCCTCGCGAACGTGTACCTGAACCTCCTCGATCGGAACTACCGCAGGCGCGTGGAAGCGGGCAGCCTCGACGGTCGTCTGATCCGTTATGCGGACGATCTCGTCGTGCTGACCCGCCGGCGACCGGACCGAGAAATGGCATGGGTGAAGTACCTCATGTCGCGGCTTGGGCTGACGCTTCACGCGGAGAAGACGCGGATCGTGAACGCCAGGAAGGAGCACTTCACCTTCCTGGGGCACACGCATTTCTGGCGCCGAGGGGAGCTCTACCTCGACATCGGAAAGAAGGCGCGCAGGCGCATCCGCGATGAGCTGCGGCGGAGAACCCGAAGGACGGGGCTCGACCTGGATCAGCTTGTCCAGGAAATGAACCTCTATATCCGAGGAGCCCGGCACTACTACCGCCGGGTGCTGCGCAAGCGGCTCTCCAGCCTGGATCACGACGTCGGCGGCCTCATCGCGCGGTGGTGGAGACGGAAACACACGCTCCGCCGGCCAGCATGGTCGCTCGTGCAGGGAGGCGCGCTCTACAGGCAACACGGGCTCGAACTGTGGAACCTGTCCCCGGCCCTTCGCCCAGCAGACTCAAGGCGCGGGAGGTGAAGATCGAGGGAAGCCGTATGCGGGAAATCCGCAAGTACGGTTTGAGGGGGGGCCGCTGGCGCGCACGTCACAGACGGCGATGCCGGGGTCTATCCCGACAGAGGCGCGACGAAGCTCGATCGCGTAAGGACCTCGCGCGGTATCCGGAGCTTCGCTGGATCGATCGGTTCCACCTCCTCGCGCCGATCGCGCTGGGAGCCGGCCTGTTCCTGGCCGGTGGGTGGCCTGCGCTCTCGCCGGCGACCGCCAACCAGGGCTGGTTCTGGTGGGAGGTGGCTCGCGCACCTCGCGCGGCCGGAGGAGCGGGTGTCGCGCTCCCCGACGCGGGGGTGCGCCGCCGACGCGGTGCCCCGCGACGACCCTCGCCACCGCACCGGGCGCCGACTAGAGTCAGCGGCCACCCCGGGAGGACCGATGGATCGCCTCAAGCTCGACGTGAACGGCTGCTTCGATCCCGCGGCGGGCGGGCTCGCCCGTGCTGATCTCGCCGCGCTCGCTCCGGCCGCCAAGAGCGCGTTCGACGCTCTGGAGGCGCGCCGGAAGAGCGGCGACGTCGGCTTTGCGGACCTCCCGGCAGACCGGGGCGCGGTCGAGGCGGCCGCGCGGCTGTCCGGCGATCTCGCGGGGCGGTTCGAGAACCTGCTCGTCCTCGGGATCGGGGGGAGCTCGCTCGGCGGGCGCGCCATCGTGTCCGCCCTGTGCCACCCCTTCCACAACCTCCTGCCGCGCGCGCGACGGGGCGCGATGCGGGTGTTCTTCCCGGACAACTCCGACCCGGCCACGTTCGAGGCGCTGCTCGGGACGCTCGACCTCGGCGAGACCTGCTTCGCGACGATCACGAAGTCCGGAGGGACCGCCGAGACGATGGGGCAGCACCTCGCCCTGCGCGAGCGGTGCCTCGCGCGCTTCGGCGAGGAGGGCTATCGCGAGCGCTGCGTCCTCGTGACCGATCCGGCGAAGGGCGCGCTCCGGGCGATCGCCGGGGCGGAGCGGCTCCGGGCCCTCTCCGTCCCCGCCAACGTGGGCGGGCGGTTCAGTGCGCTCTCGGCGGTGGGGCTCCTGCCCGCCGCTGCGGCAGGCGCGGACGTCGTGGACCTCCTCGCCGGCGCGGCGGCCATGGAGGCGAGGTGCCGGACCGCGGCGACATCGGAGAACCCTGCGCTCCTCTACGCCGCGGCGCTCCACCTGATGGACCGTCGGAAGGGCCGCCACATCCACGTCCTGATGCCGTACGCCGATGCCCTCCGCGACACGGGCGACTGGTTCGTCCAGCTCTGGGCAGAGTCGCTCGGGAAACGCTCCGAGGTGGGGCCGACGCCGTTCCGGGCGGTCGGCGCGACCGACCAGCATTCGTCGATGCAGCTCATGATGGAGGGCCCCCACGACAAGGTGGTGACCTTCGTGCGCGTGGTGCAGCCGCGCGCCGACGTCTCGATCGTCGTGCCCGAGATCTACGCGGGGCATGCCGAGATCGCCTACCTCCACGGGCACACGATGGGCGAGCTGATCGAGGCGGAGCGACGGGCCAGCGAGGCGGCGCTCCGCAGGGCGGGACGCCCCACCGTCTCCATCGAGCTGCCGCGGCTCGACGCCCACGCGATGGGCGAGCTCCTGATGCTCCTCGAGCTCGCGACCGCCTATGCAGGCGGCCTCTACGGCGTGAACGCCTTCGACCAGCCGGGGGTGGAGGCGGGGAAGCGGTACGCGCAGGGGCTGCTCGGCCGGCCCGGCTTCGAGAAGTACCGCGACGAGCTTGTCGGTGCGGCGGCGCCGGATCCCGCGCTCGTCCTCTCCTGAGGCCTGTGAACGATGACGTGTGGCCGGGCGGAATGCCGTCCGGCGAGACGCCGCGCGCGCGTCACAGGAAGACGGACGAGCGCGCCGCGACGTCCTCGTCGAGCATCGCCTGGATCGCGGCGCGGACGCGCTCGGCGAGGGCGTTCACGACGGAGGGGTCGTTCGCTGCATCGGGGCCATGGTCGGTCACGTCCACCGGCGGCCCGAACCGGAGCGTCCAGCGCGACGGCAGCGGCAGGAGCGCGGCGGGCGCGAGCCGCAGCGCCGTGTTCGCGGCGAGCAGGGGAACTCCGAGCCGCTCGGCGAGCCACCCCGTGCGGGAGATGCCGGGCGACGCTTCCTCGCTGCCGACGATCGCGCACGGCACGATCGGCGCCCGGGCGCGCAAGGCGACCTTCACGAACCCGCCGCGCCCGAAGCGGAGGAGCGTGTACCGGTCGCGCCACGGCTTCCGCGCGCCGGCGCTCCCCTCCGGGAAGACGCCCACCGCCGCGCCGTCCGCGAGGAGGCGCTCGGCGGCTTCCGCGCTCGCGCGCACGGCGCCGGCGCGGAGGGCGGCGGGGCCGATCACGGCCAGCGCGCACTCGCGGTCGTCGAGGAGCGGGCGCAAGTCGCGGCGGGCGGGGTGATCACGCCGGAGCGCGTGCCGGAGCACGAATGCATCCCACGGGACGACGCCCGCATGGTTCGCCGCGATCAGCACGGGCCCGGAGGACGGCACCGCCTCGATGTTCCGGACGTGGACGCGCCACCACGTCGAGTAGAAGAACTCGATCACGGGGCCGAGCCGCTCCGCGAAGCGCGGGTCCATCCCGTATCCGTCGACGCTCTCCGGCGCCTCGAGCAGCCGGACCAGGTCGCCGAGCGTCCCGATCCGGTGCCGCAGCGCCGGCAGGAGCCGGGCGAGCACCTCGCGGAGCTCGCCCTCGACTGAAGCGAACCCTGCGCGCGACCCGAGGTCCTCGATGCGGCCCTCGATCCCGCCCAGGACGGAATCGAGCTGCCGCTCAGCTTGGTTGAGCCGGTCGGCCGTCGCCGAGGCGACGTGGGCGAGGCGGGCGGTGACCGCTTCGGTCGCGGTCGGGGTCCCCTTCGACTCCGCGCCGCCTGCGGCGGCGCTACGCTCAGGGCGAGCGGACGTCGGGGTCGAGGTCGGGGTCGGCGCGACATCGCGCAGCGCTGCGCCGCGCTCGAACGGATCGTTTCCGAGCGCGGCGGGCCGCACCCTCGGCGCGGCGCGCGCTCTTCCGCCCGGCGGCTTGCGCTTGATCCCTCCCATCGCTGACGGTCATAGACGCGCCGTGGCAGCGCCGTCAAACATAGAAACGGGGCCGAGTCGGAGCCGCGTGCTACGAAGGCACGATGGCACGCATCCACGTCCTGCCGCCGGGGCTCGTGAACCAGATCGCCGCGGGCGAGGTCGTCGAGCGGCCGGCCTCGGTCGTGAAGGAGTTGGTCGAGAACGCGCTGGACGCGGGCGCATGCGCCGTGTCGATCGACGTGGAGGAGGGCGGGCTCGCGCTGGTGCGGGTCGCGGACGACGGCTGCGGCATGGACGGCGACGACGCGACGCTCGCGCTCGAGCGCCACGCCACCTCGAAGCTGCGCGACGCCGCCGGCCTCGCCGCGATCGCGACGATGGGATTTCGAGGGGAAGCGCTCCCGGCGATCGCGTCCGTGTCCCGGTTCCGGCTCGACACGGCTCCACGGGAGGACGGCCACGGCACCCGCATCGACGTCGAGGGCGGCTCGATCCGGGAGGTCGGCGCGATCGGGCGGCAGCGCGGGACGACGATCGAGGTGCGAGATCTCTTCTTCAACACGCCGGCACGGCGGAAGTTCATGCGCGCGGCCGCCGCGGAGGCCGGTCACGTCACCGAGGCCGTCGTGCGCGTCGTGCTGGCGCGCGCCGACGTCTCGTTCACGCTGCGATCCGGAGGACGCCTCGTCCTCGCCGCACGCGGCGGCGAGCCGCTCGCGGAGCGCGCGGCGCACGCCCTCGGGCGCGACGCGCCCCGCCACCTCGTCACGGTCGACGCCGAGCGTGCGGGGATCCGGGTTCGGGGCGCCGTCTGCTCGCCGGACCACTCCGAGGCGACCGCACGCTCCCTGTACCTGTTCGTCAACGGCCGGTGGATCCGCGATCGGAGCGCCGCGCACGCGGTGCTCCGCGCGTTCGCGGGCTCGCTCCCGGCGGGGCGCCACCCGGCGGGGCTGCTGTTCCTGGAGCTGCCGCCCGGAGGCGTGGACGTGAACGTCCACCCTCAGAAGCACGAGGTCCGGTTCGCCGACCCGCGCGCAGTCCAGGACGCCGTCTTCCGCGCCGTATCGGAGGCGCTGCGGACGGCGCCATGGCTCGGTCGCAGGCCGCCCGAGACGAGCGCGGTGCAGGCTTCGGCGGGTTCGGGGGAGGGCACTTCGATCGCGTCGGAGGATGTGGCGGGCGTGCTCGCGTGGGCGCGCGCGGTCCACCCGCCTCTCGGCAGCGGGGCCACGCTCCCGTTCCAGTCGCGGGGCGACGGCGCGACCGTGCCGCTCGCGCTCGATGCCGCCGACGATGGAGCACCCCGACCGGACGGCTACTTCGCGTCGCTGCGGTACGTGGGACAGCACGGCCGCACGTACCTGCTATGCGAGGCGCCGGGCGGCGCGCTGGTCGTCGTCGACCAGCACGCGAGCCACGAGCGTCTCCTGTTCCACCGGCTGCGCGAGGCGTTCCGGACACGCTCGCTTGCGGTACAGCCGTTCCTGCTTCCGCGGACCATCACCGTGCCTCCCGCGACCGCGCGTTCGCTCGAGGGAGGCCTCCACGAGCTCGCGCAGCTCGGCCTGGAGGTGGAACCGTTCGGCGGCGACGCCTTCGTGGTGAAGGCGGCACCTGCCGTCCTCGGGAACGCAGACCTTCCCTCCCTGCTCGCGGACCTGGCGGCGCAGCTCGCGGAAGTGGAAACCGGGAGCGCCATCGACGACGCTTTCCACGACCTTCTCGCGACGATGGCGTGCCACTCGGCCATCCGGGCGAACGAGGAGATCTCGGCGGAGGAGGCGCGGGCGCTTCTCGCGGCCCTCGACCGCATCGACTTCAAGGCGCGCTGCCCGCATGGGCGTCCCGTCGTGTTCGAGCTGCCGCTCGCGGAGCTGGAGCGGCGGGTCGGCCGCCGGTAGGCTCCCCCGCTCGGCGGATGACCCTGTAATTCAGGGACGGACTGATACGAAAAGACGACCGCCTCCCCCGGCGGAGTGCCGAAGTTCAGCGTGTCGGCTGCGTTCGCCTGGGAGTTCTTGCCGATCCGCGCCGGCACCGATGATGCACAAGGTCACGCCGTGCAGGGCACCATCACCAGCAAGGACGTGTTCCTACACTCGCTCACGATCCTGCGGCTCTGGGGACCGATGTTCTACGTGCGCTGCATCCGCGCGATCGCGAGCCGCCGTTCGTGCACCTTCCTGGACGTGCTCGCCGGGGACCGCTGACGCGACCCGGGTTCGCCCCGGGACCCACCCGATCGGAACGGGGCGGTGGACGGGTGCCCGGCCGTTTGGCACAGTCCGGGCCCGATGGCACCTCGCGACCCCCGCCTGCGACCCTTCCGGATTGCCCTGTGGGTGGTCTACCTCGACGGTGGTCGGGGTCGCCGTCGGGCTGACGATCCGCAGCGTCGTGAAGAACCTGCGGGGGCCGCACCGGTCGAGCGTGTCCGGCGCGCTGCCCACGCGCGCGACCGTGCGTGTGTGCGTCACCGAGCTCGAGGCGCTGAATCGCGAGCAGAACGAGCGCGCGCTGCGCCTCGGCAGCGAGGCCGGCGAACCGGATGCCCTGGCGCGCTGGCAGGCCTGGGCGCGCGAATGGGAGCAGCGGGTGGAGGATCTCGGGCGATCGCTGTCATCTCGACGCGAGCTCGACGGACCCTCCGGCATATGCCGGGATCCGGGAGCTCCGGGCCGCACGCGATGCGGTCCTCGCGGTTCACCGCGCTTACACGATGCGCGTGAAGCGCTTCGCGCAGGAGGAGTCCGATCTGGCCCGCGCCGCCTCCACCGCGCTACGCGAGGCGCGCAGGGCGGTGGCTCACGCGACCGAGCCTCCGTAATCCTACGGGCAGCAGCCGGCCGCGCCGGGACAGCCAACGGGCTCGGGCGCGTTCAGGAAGACCCAGCGGTAGAGCTGGACCTCGAACCCCGCGGCGGGGCTCCGGTTCGGGAGGGGCCCGCCTCCGCTGAACCCGTTCGAGACGACGAGCTCCACGACGTGAAGTGCACCGTCCGCGGAGCCGACCCCTCCCGTGTAGCTCGGGTAGGCATACGGATCGAACGTCCACGTGTCGGTGCGCCGGAGCGTCGGGTCGTTCGAGTCCACGTCCAGGATCGTTTGCTGGTGCTGGGGAGTCTGCGAGAACCCGTTGGCGAGATCGTAGTTCACGAACCAGCGGGCCTGGATGGACTCGACCGTGTCCGAATCGCGAAGCTCGGTGCTGAGATCGAAGGTCGGGTGCGCTGCGCAGCCGGCCGGGACGCGAATTACCGTCGCGGGGTAGGCGATCTGCGTCGTCGAGTTGTCCACCACGATCCTCGGCGGCGTGACGGGGCCCGCCGAGTAGTCCGGCACCGCCTGCGGGATGGGGCAGCCGGCGAGCAGCAGCGCGACGGCGAGCGCGACGGCGTCTCGTCTCACGGCTGGCCCTCCTCGTCGTCCGGCAGCGTCTCGCCCCGCTGCTCCGCCTCGAGCTTCTCCAGGTGGCGGAAGATGGTGCGGGGATCGACGTCGAGGTCCTTGGCGGTCTTGGTGCGGTTGCCGCCGTTCCGCTCCAGCACCTCGTTGATGTAGCGCTTCTGGAACTCCTCCTTCGCGTGGGCGAGCGGGAGGATGGGCTCCAGGATCTCGGGGCGGAGGTCGAGGTCCTCGGCAGACACGAGCGCCTTCTCGGCGAGCACCACCGCCTTCTTCACGCGGTTCTCGAGCTCGCGGATGTTGCCCGGCCAGCGCGTACTTCCGCATCGCCACGAGCGCGCCGGGCGTGAAGCCGCGCACCCGCGCCCCGAACTCCTGCGCGTACTTCTGCAGGAACCAGCGGGCGAGGACGACGACGTCGTCGCCGCGCTCGCGCAGCGGCGGCAGCTCGATGGTCACGACGTTGAGCCGGTAGTAGAGGTCCTCGCGGAAGGTGCCCTGCTTGATCTCCTCCTCGAGCACCTTGTTCGTGGCGGCGACGACCCGGATGTCGACCGGCTCCGGCCGCGTGTCTCGCCGACCCGCGGTGACCGCGCGCTCCTGCAGGGCGCGCAGGAGCTTCACCTGGAGCGAGGGCGGCATCTCGCCGATCTCGTCGAGGAAGAGCGTGCCCCCGTGCGCCGCCTGGAAGCGGCCGACCCGGGTCGCGACCGCGCCGGTGAAGGCCCCCTTCACGTGGCCGAAGAGCTCGGACTCGAGGAGCGTCTCCGGGATGGCGCCGCAGTTCACGGCCACGAACGGCCCCCTGCGCCCGCGGCGAGCGCCGGTGGATCTCCCGCGCCACCACCTCCTTCCCGGTGCCGGTCTCGCCGGAGACGAGCACGGAGATGTCGGTGGCGGCCACCTTCTCGATGCGCCGGTAGACCTCGCGCATCGACGCGCCGGCGCCGATGAGGTCGCCGTACTGCTTCGACTGCGACCGCCTCCTGCAGCGCGACGTTCTCGCGCCGGAGCGAGTCGAGCAGCATGGCGTTCTGGACGAGCAGCGACGCCTGCGCCGCGAAGACGGTGAGCGCCTCGAGCGCGCGCTCGTCGAAGAGCGAGACGACGTTGTCGTTGCCGAGGTAGATGACGCCGAAGACCTCGCCCTTCTGCATGAGCGGCGCGCACATCACCGAGCAGAGCTTCAGGTTCACGACCGACGCGCGACCCGGACCACTCGGCGTCGTGGAGGGCGTCGGCGACGACCAGCGGCTTGCCGGATCTCGAGCACCCGCTGGACGATCGAGTCGGAGACGCGGCGACATCGCGTTCTCGATGGTCTCGCGCGCGACGTTGCGCGCGGCGCGCACCGTCATCTCGCCGTCCTCGAAGAGGATGAGGAAGCCCTTGTCGGCCTGGGTCACCTCGAGCAGGGCGTCGAGCAGCTCGTCGAGGAGCCGCGCCAGGTCCAGCGCCCCGAGGAGCCGCTCCGAGAAGCGCACCAGCGTCTCGAGCGCGAGGAGCCGCTGGCCGGCCTGGGGGCGGGCGGAGGGTGCGCGGGGTGCGGGATCGAAGAAGAGCTCGGTGGCCGCCGACGCGGATCCGGTCGCCCGGACCGAGACGACAGGTCGAACGCCGCTTCCCGTTCACCGTCATTTCGGTGACGTCGTGCGCGGCGGCGTTGTAGTCCTTCCCGTCGAAGTGGATGTGCAGGGCGGTGCGGGGAAGCGCGGGGTCTGCCACGGCGACGTCGTTCTCGGCGTCGCGGCCCACGCTCGTGATCCGCTTCACGAGCGCGACCTCGCGCTCGGTGCCGTCCGGGGCCTTCACGATCAGGGTCGCCACGGCGCCTCGCTCCTCAGAACGACCAGGAGAGCTTCAGGACCCCGCCCGCCTGGCTCGGGGTGATCTCGGTCTCGATGCGTGGGACGAAATGGCGGTGCGCGTCCCAGACGCCGTAGGCGTAGACGGCCCAGAACAGCCCGGCGGAGACGTACTTCACCGCGTCGACCTGGCTGAAGAGCGTCCGGTCGGAGTCGCTGTACGGCGGCCGCGCGCAGCGGGGCTGGCCGGACACGCACTTGCGTGAGTCGTCGTCGGCGATCTGGTTGTGCAGCACGATGGCCGCGACGTTGACGAACCCCAGGATGAGCTGGCTTGCCGCGATGGCGGTCCCCTTCGCCCGGTCGCCGTTCTGGAACTGTCCGGCGCCGAGCGGAAACCAGTTGAACAGGTAGACCCGCTCCTCGACGCGCACGATCTTGCTCGGGGGCCCGGTCCGGATCTGCTCCTCCGGCAGGAGCCTCCGCTTCGCCTCGTCGGCGAGTCGCTGCTGATCGGCGAGCTCCCGCCGATGCTCGCGGAGCGGCTCGAGGGCGGGCTCGTGCTCCTTCTTCACCGCATCGAAGAACTCCACGATGGGCGGTGGGATGAGGAAGGCATCGAGGGAGTAGTCCGGCTCGAGCGAGAGGAGGTTCACGAACGCGGACCGGGCCGCGAGCTTGTCGCCGAGCTGGTACTCCGCGATGCCGAGCATCCGGTATGCGTCGACCATCTCCCGCGCCGTCAGCTTGGGCGCGCCTGACAGGAGCTGGCGGAGCGTCCCGGCCGCATCCGCGTAGGCGCCGAACTCGAACCGGTCCCGCGCGCGCTTGAAGTCCGGCGGCGCGGCGAGGACGAGCGCCAGCAGGAGTGGGATCACGGCGCACCCCCGGCGGATTCGGCCTGCGGAGCCGGGACCGCGACGGCCTCTCCGGCCCGGATCTTCAGGCTCAGGTCGCTCGTCGGCGCGCCCGCCAGCTCGAGCCGGATACGGGTCGTCCCCTCGTACGCGCTCGCGCTGCCGGGCGGCACCGGGACCGGGATCGGCGAGCGCTGGGAGTCCCCGGCCGTCCCAGCCGCACGGCCCTCGACGAACACGCGCGTGGCGGGATCGCCGTCGACGCGGAGGCGGGCCGGCCGGGGCTCGAGCGGAACCCGCAGCTCGCCCGCGGCGGCCGCCTCCTCGGCGGTGATCTCGCGAACGAACGGCGCACAGCAGACGTGCTCGATGCGGAGCTGGTGGCGCTTGCCTGCGCCGATGGAGAGGCGAACGATCTGCTCGTCGCGCGAGACCTCGACGCCGTCGAGGAGCGCGCGCTGCGCGTACGGCCGGACGTGGATCGAGAGCAGCGCGGCCCGGCCCGGCGCTTGCGCGGCGCCGAGTGGTTCGGCGGGCCGCGGCTCCCCATGTGCGGGGGCGCGGGTCGCCCGCGGCGTCGGCGGCTCGGCCATGGCGCGAGCGGGCGTCGTCGCGACGACGGCCGGCTCGGGCGGAGGGGCGCCGACGGCGAGGGGCGGCGGGGCAGGCGGTTTGCGAAAGGCGAGCGCCACCGCGAGCGCCCCGCCCAGGACGGCCACGCCCGCTGCCACCGTGGCGACGCGACGGGTGCGACGCCGCCGGGTCAGACGGGCGAGCTTCCGCAGCACGACGTCGTTCGCGGGCTCGAGGGAGAGGACGCGGTTGAAGAACCCGAGCGCACGTGCCGAGGCGCCCTCGACGAGCGCGCCGTCGCCGAGCGCCGTCAGCGTGGCCACGGCGCGCGCAGGGAAGGCCGCGCGGAACGCGACCGGGTCGCGGAGGAACGCGATCACGGCGTCCTCCGGCCGGTCGATCCCGACCTGCGCGAGGACCTTGTCGAGCGCGTCCCGAACCTCGACGGCCCCGGGCGGGCGCATGGCCGGGTCCACCGCGAGGCAGCGCAGCACGAGCTCGGCGAGCGGATCCGGTACGCGCGGATCGGCCAGGCGGGGGTCCTGCACGTCGCCCTCGAGCACGCGCCGCAGGATCGCGGTCGGGTTCGACGCCGCGAAGGGGAGCTTCCCGGTGGAGAGCCAGTACAGGACGGTGCCGAGCGAGAAGACGTCGCTGCGGACGTCGGCGTCCTTCCCCTCGACGATCTCGGGCGCCATGTGGTGGGGTGAGCCGACGAGGGCACCGGTCATCGTCATGCGCTCCTCGGAGGCGATGATCCGCGCGATGCCGAAGTCGGCGAGCTTCACGGCCGGCGGCTCGTCCTGCTTCACCAGCACGTTCTCGGGCTTGAGATCGCGGTGGATCACCCCGGCGGAGTGGGCGTGGACGAGCGCGTCCGCGAGCGCGCGGCCGACGAGCATGGCCACCTCGGGGTACCCGAACCCGACCTCCTGGGCGAAGCCGCGGAGCGTCGGTCCGCGGACGAACTCGGTCACGAGGTAGCTCTCGAACGCCGCATCGCCGGAGTAGTCGTAGATCTCGACGATGCCCGGGTGCGCGATCCGCGCGACCGCTCGGGCCTCCCGCGAGAAGCGGGCCCGTGACTCGGGCGCGGAGGCGAGGTGCGGATGGAGGAGCTTCACCGCGACCTCGCGGTCGAGGGCCGTGTCGCGCCCGCGATAGACGACGGCCATCCCGCCGCTCCCGACCTGCTCGAGCAGCTCGTAGCGACCGAGCATCCGGATCACCGGTGCGTCTCCACGACCTGCGCGCTACACATCGGCCCCCGCTGACTCGTCGCGCCGCGCACGTTTCCCCACATTGCCGGTCGTCTCCTGGATTCGCAAATCGCGACATCCGTGGCGGAGCCGAGTGAGTCACTATGACACGGGTGCCCGGCCGGCGGCCAGCTTGCGCTTCGGAGCGATTCCGGGACGTGACGCGCCGTCCGCACTACCAGACGGGCAGGGCGTTTGCGCTCGAGCCCGGCAGGAACCCGTGCGCGACGAGCGCGCGGATGGTCTCGCGCACCGGACCGGTCGACACCGGGTGGATCGGACGCCACCCGATGTCGCAGAGGCGAGACGTGTCGTAGTAGTGGTCGGCGCTCATCCAGTGAAGGGCCTCGCGATCGATGCGCGGGGCGGCGGCCGCGGACGCCCCGACGCGCGTCGCGAACGCGGTCCAGCGCGCTGCCAGGCGCCGGTTGATGGGGTCGAGGAGCGCCCGGTCCGGAACGTGCCGGAACAGCCACAGCAGGGCCGCCCCGAGCCGGGGCGTGGCGGGAAGGATCCGGCCGGGCTCGTAGCCGAGCGCCGAGAGCGCGGCGTCGAGGTGCTCGGCGAGGGGCAGCGGCGCGTCGTCGCCGACGTTGAAGGCGCGGCCGACCACCGCACGATCGTCCGGGTGAGACGCGACGTGGGCGACCGCGCGCGCGAGGTCGTCCACGTGGACGAGGTGCGCCACCGGCCCGCGGCGGAGGATGGGCACCCGGCGCTTGCCCTGGTTGAAGAGCGCCACGAGCGACAGCACACGGACCGGCCCGCCGCGCAGCGTCGGTCCGTACAGGATCGTGGGGCGCAGGACCGTGAGCGGGGCGCCGCGCCGGAACGCGGCCCAGCTCGCCTGCTCCGCGCGCCAGCGGATTCGCTCGTGCGCGGTGCGCGGCGCCTTCAGCTCGCCCTCGCGGCAGGGCAGGTTCCGCGGCTTCCCGTACACCGAGACGGTCGACACGTGCACCAGCCGGCGCGCGCCGGACGCGCGTGCGAGCTCGGCCGCGCCCGCCGCAGCGGTCGCCTCGGCGTCTCCCCGGAGGCGCTCGTCGAGCTCGCGAGGCGTGCGCAGGCCGAGGTGGACCACCGCGGCGACCCGCACCGGCGCGATCTCGAGCCGGGCGCTCCCATCGGAGCCCATCGGGACATGGCGCGGCGCGAAGCCGGCGCCCGTCAGCGCGACCGCGACCGCCTCGAGGACGGCGCCGGGCGTGCCGGTGAGGAGCGCGGTGGGCGCCACGGCCGCGGGCGCTGCGCTAGACGCGGACCTCCTCCGGCTTCTTCGGCGGGGGCGGCTTCTTCTCGCCCTCCGGCTCCGGAGGTGGAGGCTTGCGGCCGACCGGGTTCTCCTCGAGCGCCGCCTTCAGCACCTCGTCCATGTGCGTCGCGAAGACGAACTCGAGCTCCTTGCGGGCCTGCTCGGGCACGTCGACGAGGTCCTTCTCGTTCCGGGCCGGCATGATGACCCGCTTGATGCCGGCGCGGTGCGCCGCGAGCACCTTCTCCTTGATGCCGCCGACCGGCAGCACGAGGCCGCGCAGCGTGATCTCGCCGGTCATCGCGACGTCGGAGCGGACGCGGATGCCGGTGAGGAGCGAGACGAGCGCGGTGAGGATGGTGACGCCCGCGCTCGGCCCGTCCTTCGGGATCGCGCCCGCCGGGAAGTGGATGTGGATGTCGGTCTTCTCGAGGAAGTTGGACGCGATGCCGAGGTTGTCGGCCTTGGAGCGCAGGTAGCGAGAGCGCCGCCTGCGCCGACTCCTTCATCACGTCGCCGAGCTGGCCGGTGAGGGTGAGCGACCCCTTGCCGGCCATCTTGGTCGCCTCGATGAAGAGGATGTCGCCGCCCGCCGCGGTCCAGGCGAGGCCGGTGGCGACGCCGGGGATCTCGGTGCGCTCGGCGGTCTCGTTGTAGAACTTCTCGGGCCCGAGCATGTCGGCGAGGTCGCCCTCGTCGATCGGCGCGCTTCGCGCCCGGCGGTGACCTTGCCGCTCGCGACCTCGACCGCGACCGCGCGGCAGACGTCGGCGATGCGCCGCTCGAGGTTCCGGACGCCGGCCTCGCGGGTGTAGGCCATGATGATCTTGATGAGCGCCTTCTCGGTGAGCTCGACCGCGTCGGGCGAGAGCCCGTGCTCCTTGAGCTGCTTCGGGATCAGGTGGTTGCTGCGCGATGTGGACCTTCTCCTCGAAGGTGTAGCCGGGCAGCTCGAGGATCTCCATGCGGTCGCGGAGCGGGCCGGGGATCGGGTCGAGCAGGTTCGCCGTGGCGATGAACATCACCTTCGAGAGGTCGAAGGGCATGTCGAGGTAGTGGTCGGAGAAGCTGTTGTTCTGCTCCGGATCGAGCACCTCGAGGAGCGCCGCGCGCGGGATCGCCGCGGAAGTCGGCCCCGAGCTTGTCGATCTCGTCGAGCATCATGACGGGGTTGACCGTCGCCGGCCTTCTTCATCGACTGGATGATCCGGCCGGGCAGGGCGCCGACGTAGGTGCGCCGGTGGCCGCGGATCTCCGCCTCGTCGCGCACGCCGCCGAGGCGAGAGGCGGACGAACTTGCGGCCGAGTGGCGCGCGCGATCGACTGGCCGAGCGAGGTCTTGCCGACGCCGGGCGGGCCCGACGAAGCAGAGGATCGGGCCGCGCATGTCGTTCTTCAGCTTGCGGACCGCGAGGTACTCGAGGATGCGCTTCTTGATCTTCTGCGAGGCCGTAGTGGTCGGCGTCGAGGATCGTGCGCGCGTTCTCGATGTCGAGGTTGTCCTCGGTCCGCTTCGACCAGGGCAGGTCGGCGATCCAGTCGAGGTAGGTGCGCGCGACCGTGTACTCGGAGCTGCGCGGTCGGGATCGTCTTCAGCCGGTTGAGCTCCTTCTGCGCGACCTTCTCGACCTCGGGCGGCAGCCCGGCCTTCTTGAGCCGCTCCGCCAGCTCGTCGAGCTCCTCCTCCTCCTCGCCGAGCTCGCCGAGCTCCTCCTTGATGGCCTTGAGCTGCTGGCGCAGGTAGTACTCGCGCTGCGTCTTCGACATCTCGCCCTTCACGGCGGAGTCGATCTTGTTCGAGAGCTTCAGGATCTCGCGCTTGCGGTTGAGGAGCTCGAGCACGAGCTTCATCCGCGCCTTGAGGTCGACCGTCTCGAGGACCTGCTGCTTCTCCTCGATGGGCACGTCGACGTTGGCGGCGATGAGGTCGGCGAGGTGGCCGGGGTGCGTGATCGACTCGACGAGCTCGGTCGCCGCGGCGGGCAGCTCGGGCATGAGCTCGATCACCTCGCGGGCCAGCTTCTTCAGGTTGATGGCGAGGGCCTCGACCTCGACGTCGTCGGTGGAGGTCTTGTCCTCGACCGGGTCGATCGCGCGCCTTGAGGTACGGGGTCTCCTGGACGAGCTCGAGGACCTTGAAGCGCGCGAGCCCCTGGACCACGAGCGAGTAGTTGTCCTCGCCCATCTTGAGGAGCTTCACGACCCGGGCGACGGTCCCGACCGTGTAGAGGTCGGCGGCGCCCGGGTCCTCCTCCTCGGCCCGCCGCTGGGTGACGACGCCGATCACCTGCTCGTCGCGGACGGCGTCCTTGATGAGCGCGATGGTCTTCTGGCGCCCGACCGCGAGCGGAAGCACGCCGCCCGGGAAGAAGACCGAGTTGCGCAGGGGGAGGATGGGCAGGACCTGCGGAATGTCCTCCTTGTTGATGAGGCCCGGCGGCCCCATCGCCGGAGCGACCTGCGCGCCCGCGGCGCCCTTCTTCTCCTTCTCGGACATCGCCGTCTCCTCCATGGGCTGAGGGATACCCGCGACGGGCGAGCATATCAACCAGAAAGCGGCTGGCCTTGCGGGCGGTTGGGGTCTCGCGCGTGCGGCGTGGCGCCGTGCCTTCGCGCGCGACGACCGCGTTCCCGTGTGCCGCAGGTCAATCTTCGTTCAGCGCGGTCCGGCCCGGGATCGAGATCGTCTTCCCGTCCGGCTCTCCGCCGGGACCGCCCGGATCGCTCCGCACCGGCCCCTCCGATGGGGCCCAGAGGCCTCGTGCGCGATCGTCCTCGCCCCCGCCCGTCACGTGGGCCGGGCGCGGCGGGATCTGCTGACGGGCCGCCTCCGGACCCTCGGAGGGGGACCATGCGCGCTTCTGCGTCATCCTGGTTCCATAAGAACCGCTTCCTCGACTGCAACCGCGTGGGCACCTTGCTCTCCGTGCATGCGGCCGAGCTCGCTGGCATCGTCGCCGCGGCGGCCGCCGTGGGCGCGCTGCTCCGGCGTGCGCTGCTCCGCCGTCGCGCCGTCCCGCCCGGCGTCGCCCGGCTGGCGGAGGCGATCCCGGACGCGCTCGGCGACGCGCTGCTCGCCATCGACCGGGCGGGGCGCGTCCAGTTCGCGAACTCCGCGGCGGGCCGCCTCGTGGGGATCTCGGTCGCGGAGCTGATCGATAGCGACGTGGCGGGGATCTCGCCCGACCTTGCGGCGCTGGCGCGCGGGCTCGAGCGCGGGCCGGCCACCGCGCGGATCGTGGTGTCGGGCGCCGCCGGCCCGGTGCGCGCTCGCGCCGCCCTGGTCCGCGTCTCGAGGCGCCCGCCGCTCGCCTTCGCGGTCCTGAGGGCGCTGCCGCGCCCGTCGCCGCCCCCGCTGCCGCGCGCCCCACCCGCACCCTGGTCGGAGCGCGGCGAGGCGCGCGCAGGGCTCGCGGCGGCGGCCGCGGCGCTGCGCGAGCCGGTCGCCGACGCCGCCGAGGCGCTCTCGATGCTCCGGCTCGCGGCGCCGCCGCTCGCGGCCGGCGCCGACGCGGCGCTCGCCTCCGCCGAGGCTGCGCTCGACGTGGCAGGGCGGAGGCTGGCGGCGCTCGAGGGGGCCGGGCGGGCCGGCGGTCCGCGCCGCCCGCTCGACCTGGCCGCGCTGGTGGAGGAGGTCGTGGCGACCTTCCCGGCGCCCGCCGGCATCCGCGTGCGGTTCGCGGGCGGTACGGCGCGCGCGCTGGCGGAGGACCGGATGGTGCGGGCGGCCTTGCGCGAGCTGCTCGGGGCCGCCGCGGCGGCGCTCCCTTCCGGAGGCGAGATCGCCGTCGGGGTGAAGGGCGGCGGGGCCGGCGCGATCGTCGAGATCCAGCCCTCCGCGAGCGTGCCGGACGGGGGGCTGGCCCTCGCACGCGCGCTCGTCGCGCCGCAGGGTGGACGCGTCGACGAGGAGCCGGTGCCCGGGCGAGGGTCGATCATCCGGATCGCGCTCGAGCGCGCCGCCGTGCGCGAACGCGCATGAGAGCGTGGCTCCGCTGTGCGTGTTTGACACGCGGGCGAATGGGCCGATAGCATCCCTTCCCTTCGACGGCGTCGTACCTCGACGGGAGCCCACATCATCCGCCTCGGCCACATCAGCGACCTCCACGTTGCCGACCGCAGCCGCTATCCCCGCAACGGGTTCACGGCGCGTGACTGCGAGCGCCACTCGACCCGGCTCGCGAAGGGGCTGCTCGACGCGCTCGGCGAGGTCGGCGTCGACCACCTCGTCGTCACGGGCGACGTCACCTTCTCGGGCGAGCCGAGGGAGTTCGAGCGGGCGGCGGACCTGCTGCGACCGTTCGCGCAGGCGAAGAAGCTGACCGTCGTCCCCGGCAATCACGATGTGTGGACGGAGGAGTCCATCGAGACCGCGCGGTTCCTGCGCGCGATCGGTCCGGACGGGTGCGGGATGCGGCGCGCGGCGCCCAGCTATCCACACGTCGTCCCGCTCGGCGACGACGCGGTGCTGATCGCGCTCGACAGCGCCCGCTACGGGGACGAGCCGCTCGAGACGCCCGGCCGGCTCGGCTCGGAGCAGCTCCGCTCCGCGCGCGAGCTCGCGCGCGAGCACTCGAAGCAGGGGCGAGGGGTCGTGCTCGCGTTCCACCACCACGTGGTCCTCCCGCCGGAGCGCGTCCCCTCGGACGCGCAGGTGGCGCGCATGCCGCTCGCGGACGCCGACAAGGTGGTCCGGCTGGTCGCGGAGATGCCCATCGCCGCCGTGCTCCACGGCCACCGCCACACCGCCTTCCGGGTCGACCTCCCCGGCGCGAGCGGGCCGACGCCGCTGCTCTGCGCCGGATCCGCCTCGCGCGTCGCGGAGGAGCCGGTGCGGCGCGCCCGCGCGTACGTCTACGAGATCGACCGCTCGGGCGTGCGCAGCGTGGAGGCCCTCGTAGCCGGCTCGGAGTGATCCGATGCGCAAGCTCCTCGTCGTCGCGCTGCCCGTCGGGCTGGCCGTGCTCGCGGCCATCCTTTTCTTCACCACCTCCCGTTCGCAGACGGACTCGACGGAGGCGCGGCTCGAGCGCGCCCGCCTGAAGCGGGACTTCGGCGAGCGGGCGCAGGCGTCCCGGGCGATCCCCGCCGACCGGCTGCCGGAGTGGCAGGCGGAGGTCGCGGCGCTCTCACGCTGGTACTTCGACGAGCTGACGGCGATCCGCAACCGCCACCCCGGCGAGCCGCAGCGCCCGACCGCGCTGCGGGCGGCCGAGGACGAGAAGAAGGGGAAGCTGAAGAAGGAGGAGCGCGAGGCGATCGCGGACTTCCAGGCCTACGCCGACTCGCGGCTCCGCATCCTGCGCGAGGCGCGGTACGCGCCGGTCGCGTCGGCGTTCGCGGAGGGGCTCCGGCTCGACCTCCTCGCCGTCGAGCCCGGCGCTGCGCCGGGCGCCGGCGGCCCGGGGCTCCGCATCGACTTCGCGCTGTGGGGCGCGCCCCGGTACATCGAGCGCGAGCGCGCGAGCGACCGGACGGTCACGCGCAACGTCGTGCCGATCACCTTCAAGCGCATCGCGCTGGGATTCCTGGACGGATCCGGGAAGCTCTACGGCGAGATGACGGGCGCCGGAGAGCCGTACCAGAAGCTCTTGGACCCCGAGCGCTTCGCGGACGACTTCCCCTCCGGCGTCCTGTTCGGAACGTGGTGGGTCGAGCTGTTCCCCCGCGAGGCCGCCACGGCGGACCTGGAGCTGGCCGCGGACTTCCGCGCGGCGAGCGGCGCGGTCCGGCCGCTGACGTTCCGCGCGCGCCTGCCCGTGCCGGAGACGTGGAAGCTCCCACCCGGAGCGACCTTCCAGGCCGAGGCGCGCGAGGCGGCCCCCGCGCGATAGCACCGTGGCGGAGCGCAAGAGGGGATCAGCGGGCAAGCGCCGCACGGGCGCGACGCCGGCGCAGCCGCGTGCCCTCCCCGATCCCGGGGGAGACGCGCCGCTCCACGAGCTCTCCCGCGACGCCCTCTCCGTGCTGCTCTACGTCGCGCTCCTCCCCGACGAGGCGCGCGGGATCGTGCGGGCGCTGCACGTCTCGGTGCCGGGCTTCCGCACCGAGGCGCTGAACGACGTCGAGCTGTGCGACGCCATCGCGGACGAGGTCCGCGCGAACCCCGAGGCGAGGTCGCACGTGCTCGACGCCCTGCGCGCGGCGTTCGGGGGCATGCCCATCCCCGACGTCGCGCTCGACCCACCAGGCGCCGACGACCTCCTCGCGGTCGGCAGCTCGGAGCACGGGCTCACGTTTGCGCTCTGGCGCGTCCTCGCCGATCCCGACCCGGAGGTGCGGCAGCGCGCCGTGCCGATCCTCGAGCGGCTCGCGAAGGATCATTACGGCCCGGCCCCCGACGAGAAGAAGGGGCGGCCGCGCAAGGACGACCCGGCGCACCGGATCGCGGAGCTCGAGGCCGAGCTGCAGCGCAAGGCCGAGCAGCTCGAGCGCGGGCGGACCGAGCTGCAGCGCGCGAAGGACGAGGCGGCGGAACGGACCGAGTCGGCGCGGCGAAAGGGCGAGGAGCAACGGGAGAAGCTCCAGGCATGGCTGAAGGAGGCCCGGGCGCGCGAGGCGCACGCGGTCGAGGACGCCGCCCGGGCCCGCGAGGCGGCGGGGACGGCCGAGCGCGCCCGGGAGCGGGCCGAGGCGACGCTCGCGGCCGCGCAGGCGACCGACGCGGCTGCGGAGGCGCAGCGCGCGCGTGCGATCGCGCGGGAGCTCGAGGGGAGGGTGGCGTCGCTCGAGGCCCGGCTCGCCCGGCAGCAGGAGCGCGAGCGTGAGCTCGAGGCGGCGCTCGAGGCGCGCGCGCGCGACGAGGCGGGCCGGGCCGCTGCCGCGCCCGCTGCTGCCGGGCCCGACGCCGACGAGCCGGAGGACGCGCCCGCGACCTGGCTCATGCCGGTCTACACGCGCGAGTTCTACGACTCTCTCGATGGCTGGGACCGCCGGATCCAGCGCGCCGCGTTCAAGCAGGCGGCGCTCCTCGCGCAGGATCACCGCCACCCGTCGCTGCGCGCCCTGCCGCTCGAAGGGCTCCCGGGGTATTACCGCGTGCGGGTCGCGACCGACGTGCGGCTCCTGTATCGGCGTGGCGACAGACAGAACACGATCGAGATCCTCTCGCTCATCGATCGCGAGGACCTCGATCGCTACGTGCGACAGGCGAAGACGCGGGCGTAGCGGTTCGTGCTACTCGAGCCCCTCGCCGCGCTCGGTGACCTCGACCGCGTCGGGCGTGCGCTCCGGGCGACGGCGCCCCCTGCGCCCGCGGGAGCGCGGGTCCTCCGCTGCGGACAGCTCTTTTCCGGCGGCGAGCAGCTTCGCCCACGCCTCGGGGTCGGACTGCTGCGCGCGGCCTCCAGGGCCTCGCGGTACGTCTTCCGCGCCGCGTCGAGCCTGGCGTTCGGCTTCATCCGAGCCTCCTCCCCTGCCTGCCGCACACTGGTGCGGACCTGTGCGGCAAGATAGGTGCGGGGATCCTGACGAAGCGGGGTCCCTCATGGGCCAGCACTCGCGGCGAGCATCGGCCGCGTGGGCGAGCGGCCGCGCAACGCTCAGCCGAGCTTGCGGTAGATCCCCACGACGACGCCCAGGATCATGGTGCTGCGGAAGTCCGACTGCCGGACGTAGATCGGAGCCATGCGCGGGTTCGACGGCTGGAACCGGACGCGGTCGCCCTCGAAGTAGACGCGCTTCACGGTGGCCTCGTCGTCGATCATGGCCACGACGATCTCGCCGTCGTCGGCGTCGAGCTGCTTCTTCACGAAGATGTAGTCGCCGGGCAGGATGCCGTCGCCGATCATCGAGTCGCCCTGGACCCGGAGCCCGTAGACCTTCTTGTTCGTGCCGAGCAGGAACGAGTCCACCTGGACGGTGTCCTCGATCCGCTCCTGGGCGAGGATGGGCTGGCCGGCGGCGACGCGGCCGATGATGGGGATCTCGACGAGCCGGCCGCCGGGGCGCGCCGATCCTCTCGTGATCGAGACGACGTTGGACGCCCGCCGTCCCTCGCCGAGCACCTCGCGGGCGGCGGAGGTCGGGATGAGCGCCCGCGACTTCACCGGGTCGCGGGTCAGGTACCCCTTGCGCTCGAGGGCCTTGAGGTGGTCGTTCACCCCGTTCGTCGAGCGAATGTCGAGCGCCTCGCCGATCTCGCGGATGGTCGGCGGGTAGCCCGCCTCGTCGATCTGCCGCGCGATGAAGCGGAGCACCTCGAGCTGCCGTTCGGTGAGGCCGGTCATGCGAAGCACCTCCTGAACATCGGTATACTGGTGCGGTGTTCAGAAGGCAAGAAAGCGGTCGGGCGCCTACCGTGCCGCGCGTGCCCCCTTCACTGTTCCCTGCGCTCGGCCTCGGCCTGCGCGCCCTCGGGCGCGAACCCTGGCTCCTGGCGGCCGGCGTGCTCGTCGCGCTCGCGCGGCGCGCCGCGCTCTGGCCGGCGTGGGCGGTCGCGTGGACCCTGGTGCTCCGCGCCGCGCTCGTCGCGCTCCGGCGGAACCCCCTCGATCCGATCGCACCGGTCGAGGGCGTGCTCGCGACGCTCGGCGCGCCGCGGTTCCTGGCCCTCGTGGGAGGCCTGTGGCTCGCGGGCGCGGGGCTCGGGGCGGTGCTGCGGGTGGCGTACCTCGCGGGCGCGCTCCCGACGCTCGGCGGCGCGATGGCGCGCGCCCCCGGCCCACGATTCGCGGCCGGCGTCGCCTTCGGGTTCCCGCGCGTCCTCGGGGCGGCGGCGCTCGGGCTCGTGCTGGACGTGTCGGGCGGGATCTTCGGCCTGACGCTCGCCTTCGCGGGGGCTCGCATCACCGCCGACGCCTCGCAGCGCGGGGGCTCGCCTCTCCTCGCCGCTGCGGTCGCGCTCGCGCTCACGCTGGCGGTGGCCGTTCCGCTCGCGCTCTCGGTCGTCACCGACGCCGCGGTCGCGCGCGCCGCGGTCCGCGCCGAGGGGCCGGGGACGGCGTTCGCGGCGAGCGCCGCGCGTTTCCTCGACCGCCCCGGGACGTTCCTCCTGGGAGCGCTCGTCTTCGGTTTCGTCGGCGCGCTCGCGCCAGGGGTGGTCGCGGCCGCGGGCGGGCTGGTGACCGGGTTCGCGCAGCAGGTCAACCCCCTCGTCCTCCTCGGGCCGAACCTCATGATGGCGCTCGTCGCCGCTCTCATCGCGACGGCGATCGATCTCGCATGGCTCGGGACGGTCGCGGCGCTCGCGTGCGCGGACGAGCGCGCCTGACCCGAGGGGTCAGCGCCGCAGCCAGCGGCGCAGCGAGATCTTGCGCATGCGCATCGTCGCGAGGTGGTAGAGCGCCCCCACGGACGAGAGGGCGAACGCGAGCCCGAGCGCCGTGGCACCCAGCCAGGCGCGGCCGCTCACCGCGAGCACCATGAGGCCGCCGACCGTGAGGCCGGCCGCGAGCACGCCCAGGAAGAGGATCACGCCCAGGGCGCGCACGTGGCCGCCGACGCGCTCCAGGTCCTCGGAGTGCACGTTGACGCGGAACTTGCCGCCCTCGAGGTCCACCAGGATCTGGGTGAGCTGGGACGGGACGTCCTCGGCGAGCCCCTGCAGCTTGAGGAGCGACTTCATGATCGTGGAGGATGCGTCCGTCGGGTTGAAGCGCGCGAGCAAGAGCTCCTTCGCGTAGGGGAGCCCCACCTCGAGCACGTCGAGGTTCGGATACAGGCGGCGGATGATGCCCTCGACGGTAATGGAGGCCTTGGCGAGGACCGCGTACTCCTTCGGGATGCGGATCCGGTGGCGCATCGCGAGATCGAGGAGCTCGCGGAGGAGGGTGGTGGTCCGGATCTGGTCGAGCTTCAGCCCGAGGTACCGGTCGAGCATCTGGCGGATGTCGTCGCGGAACTCGGCGATCGGGGTGTGCGCGTCCGGGACCCCGATGCGGTTGATGATCCGGGCGACGCTCTCGGGATCGCGGAGCGCCACCGCGACGATGAGCGTGACGAGCGCCTCCTGCTGGATGCGCGAGAGGCGCCCCACCAGGCCGAAGTCGAGGAGCGCGATGCGGTTTCCGGGGAGCACGAGGATGTTGCCGGGGTGGGGGTCCCCGTGGAAGAGCCCGTCCTCGAAGAGCTGCCGGAACGCCGCCTCGATGATGTTCTTCGCGACCCGCTCGAGGTCGAAGCCGGCCGAGGCGGTGACCTCGGACACCTTCGTCCCCTCGACGTAGTCGAGGGTGAGGATGACCGATGAGGAGAGCTCCTCGTGGACGCGGGGGATGACGAGGAAGTCGCGTCCCCGCGCCGCGGTGGCCATCTCGGTGGCGTTTCGCGCCTCGTTCGTGAAGTCGAGCTCCTCGTGCACCGTCCGGTCGAACTCCTCGACGATCCCGGTCGGCGTGTGGACGCCGGTCTCCTCGATCACGGCCTCGAGGACCGTGGCGAGGTAGTAGAGCAGGGCGAGGTCCGACTCGATCCGATCGCGGATGTGCGGCCGCTGGACCTTCACGACCACCCGCTCGCCGGCGTGGGTGGTCGCGAGGTGGACCTGGGCGATGGACGCGCTCGCGAGCGGCTCGTCCTCGAGGCTCGCGAACAGCTCGGCCACCGGCCGGCCGAGGCCACGCTCGATCTCCCGCCGGACCTCCGCGGCGGGCAGCGGGGGGCAGTCGTCCTGGAGCGACTCCAGCTCCTCGATCCAGGGGGCCGGGAGCAGGTCGGGACGCGTGGACAGGAGCTGGCCGAGCTTCGTGAACGTGGGCCCGAGCTCCGCGAGCAGCTGGCGGAAGCGCGCCGCCGTGGAGCGGCCCGCGGCGGGCATGGGCTCGCCGTCCGCGGACACGGCCTCCCGCCCGACGACGTCGCGCAGCCGCGAGCGGGCCAGGTACGCACCGAAGCCGTGCCTCGCCATGGCCGCCGCGATCTGCCGTAGGCGGTTCAGATCCTGGAACGCCCGCTCGAACATCGGTGCCGCGACTGTAGCACCCGGATCCAGGGCGAGCACGTTCCGCACGCCGGCGGGCCCCCGAAGTTGAGCGCGGCTCCGCCGCGGGTACGGATCTCGAGCGAGCGGTGGTCCGGGGGCGCGAGGCCCGCGGTGGAGCGTCCGGCGGAGCGAGTGTCCCCCCGCGCAAGATGATAGAACCCATCGGCCCATGCCGGAGATCGCCCAGGCCGCGACGCCGATGATGCGGCAGTACCTCGAGACGAAGGCGAGGTACCCGGACGCGCTCCTCTTCTTCCGGCTCGGCGACTTCTACGAGCTCTTCTTCGAGGACGCCCTCACCGCCTCAGAGGCGCTCCAGATCACGCTCACCGCCCGCTCGAAGGGGGACGACAAGGTGCCGATGTGCGGCGTGCCGCATCACGCGGCGCGCGGGTACGTCGCGAAGCTCCTCGAGAAGGGGTTCAAGGTCGCCATCTGCGATCAGGTGGAGGAGCCCGGGAAGTCCCAGCTCGTCCGGCGCGAGGTGACGCGCGTCGTGACGCCCGGGATGGTCCTCGACGATCAGGTGCTCGACCCGCGCCAGGCGAGCTATCTCGGCGCGGTCGCGCTCGGCGACCAGGGGGCGGGCCTCGCGCTCCTCGACGCGTCCACGGGCGAGCTGCGGGTCGGCGAGGTGAAGGACGACGCGCGCCTGGTGGACGAGCTCCGGCGCGCGGGCGTCCGCGAGCTGATCCTGCCGGCGGGGGTGGACCCGGCGCGTGGCGCGGCGGTCGAGAAGGGGGTCGGAGTCCCCGCGGCGCGGCGCCCCGACGGCGAGTTCGAGAGGCCGGAGGAGCGGCTCAGGCGTCACCTCGGTGTCCCCAGCCTCGACGGCTTCGGGGTCGCCGGGCTGCCGCTGGGGCTCGCGGCTGCCGCGGCCGCGCTCGCCTACCTCACCGAGACGCAGCGCGCCGCCCCGCGCCACGTGGACCGGCTGTCGCGCCTCGCGACCGACGACGCGCTGCTCCTCGACGAGGCGACCCGCACGAACCTCGAGATCGAGCGGACGCTCTCGGGCGGCCGCAAGCACGGGACGCTCCTCGCCCTGCTCGATCGCACGACGACGGCGCCGGGAGGCCGTCGGCTGGCCCAGTGGCTTCGCTACCCGCTCACCGACCTCGCCGCGATCGGCGCGCGACTCGACGCGGTCGAGGAGCTCGCGAGCTCCTCGGTGGTGCGCGAGGACCTCGCGGCCGCGCTGAGGCCGGTGGCGGATGCCGAGCGGCTGCTGTCGCGGCTCGTCCTGCGCCAGGGGAACGCCCGCGACCTGCGCGCGCTCGCGGAGCGCTCCTCGCGCTACCGGCGCTCGGCGATCTGCTCGCCGCCCGCGGCGCGCTGCTCCTCCGCGACGCTGCCGCCCGGCTGCGGGGGCTCGAGGAGCTCGCGGCGCTGCTCGACCGCGCCGTCGCGGAGGAGCCGCCGCCCGCGCTCGACCAGGGCGGCCTCATCCGCCGCGGGCATTCGCGGGAGCTCGACGAGATCGTCGCGATCGCCGAGGACGGCAAGGGGGTCATCGCGCGGCTCGAGGCGACGGAGCGGGAGCGGACCGGCATCGGCTCGCTGAAGGTCCGCTACAACCGGGTGTTCGGCTACTACATCGAGGTGACGAAGCCGAACCTCCACCTCGTGCCGAAGGACTACGAGCGACGGCAGACGACGGTGGGCGGCGAGCGGTTCGCGACGCCGGAGCTGAAGGCGTTCGAGGAGAAGGTCCTCACCGCAGAGGAGCGGCGCTTCGCGCTCGAGCAGACGCTGTTCGAGGAGCTCCGGGCCCAGGTGGTCGAGGCGGCAGCTCGCGTCCGGACCGCAGCGGACGCGGTCGCGACGGCGGACGCGCTCCTGTCCCTCGCGCGCGTCGCGGCGGAGCGCGGCTACGTCCGCCCGGAGGTGGACGGGTCCGAGGCGCTGGAGATCGTGGACGGCCGCCATCCGGTGGTCGAGGCGCTGCTCGAGGGCGGTCCGGCCGCGTTCGTCCCGAACGACGTCGCGGTCGCGTCGCGGGGCGCACCCGAGTGCGAGCGCCACGGCGCCCTCCTCGTCGTCACCGGGCCGAACATGGCGGGCAAGAGCACGGTGATGCGTCAGGCCGCGCTCATCGCGCTCCTCGCGCAGACGGGGAGCTTCGTTCCGGCGAGGCGGGCGCGCGTCGGGATCGTGGACCGGATCTTCACGCGGGTGGGAGCGTCGGACGACCTGGCCCGCGGGCGGTCGACCTTCATGGTCGAGATGACGGAGACGAGCGCGATCCTGCACAACGCGACGCGCCGCTCGCTCGTCGTGCTCGACGAGATCGGACGCGGCACGTCCACCTTCGACGGCGTCTCGATCGCGTGGGCGGTGGCGGAGCACCTTCACGACGCGATCGGCTGCCGAACGCTCTTCGCGACCCACTACCACGAGCTGCAGGATCTCGCCCGCGAGCGGCCTGCGGTGCGGAACCTCACGGTCGCGGTGCGCGAGGTCGGAGAGCAGGTCGTCTTCCTTCGCAAGCTCGTCCAGGGCGGCGCGTCTCGCAGCTACGGCATCGAGGTCGCGAAGCTCGCCGGGCTCCCCGCCGAGGTGCTCGCACGCGCGCGGGAGATCCTGCACAACCTCGAGGCGATGGAGGTGGACGAGGGCGGGCACGCCACGCTCGCGCGCGGCGGACGCCGGCGGAGGGCGGACCCGCCGGACCAGCTCGGGCTGTTCGCGGCGCCCGCGGATCCCGTGGCGGAGGAGGTCGCGCGCGCGCTCCGCGCGCTCGACCTCGACGCGCTGCGTCCGCTCGACGCGCTGAACCTGCTCGCGGGCTGGAAGAAGAAGCTGGGCGCGAGAAATGGAAGAGGGGCCGGTCTCCCGGCCCCTCGTGTCGGCTCAGGCGAGGCGAGCGATCAGGCCTTCTTGTGGCAGTCGGCGCACTTCTGCGGGCCCTTCGCCTCCTTCTTGTGGCACTCGTGGCACGCGGCGTGGGCCTTGTCCTTGTTGACGGTCTTGCCGAAGCCCTCGATCGCGCCGCCCTTCTCGTCCTTGTGGCACGGCGTGCACTTCAGCGCGGTGTGGGACTTGTGGTTGAAGGTCACGTCGCCCGGCTTGGCCGGCAGCTTCGACGGCGGCCGGCGGGCGCCTGCGCGGCGGCGGTCGTGGCGAAGGCGAGGGCGAAGGCGACGAACGAGGATGCAAAGATCTTCATGAAGTGCTCCTTGAGAGCGCGCGCGCGGGTCGATTCCCGACGCGACGAGCGCGGCGACTCTAGCGCGCGCTCGCGGTCGCGAGGTGCGGCAAGACGACGCGCTCTTGAGTGACACGCCCGCGCCTCGCTCGAAAAGAAGAGGGGGCCGGTCTCCCGGCCCCCTCGATCTCGGCAGTGCTACGATTGCCCTACTTCTTGTGGCAGTCGGCGCACTTCTGCGGGCCCTTGCCTTCCTTCTTGTGGCACTCGTGGCAGGTCGCGTGGGCCTTGTCCTTGTTCACGGTCTTGTTGAAGCCCTCGATCGCGCCACCCTTGTCGTCCTTGTGGCAGTTGCGTGCACTTGAGCGCCCGCGGCGTGTGCTTCTTGTGATCGAAGGTCACGTTGCCCGGCTTGGCGGGAAGCGTGATCGCGCCGGCCGGCGGCCGGCGGCGAACGCGGCGGGGGCGAAGACGACGGCGACGGCGACGAGCAGTCGCGGCGAAAGTCTTGGTCACGTTTGTTGCTCCTGAATCGTGGGGCGGCCCAGTCCGCCCGCTTGAGAGACGCGGGACTCTATCCGGAATTCACCGAGCCCCAACAAAAATCCGCGGCGCGCTGACGCAGGCGAGACGCGCCGCGGCGACCGAGGTCTCAGTCCGCAAGATCGGCTCAGGCCATCTCGAGCACCGCCGCGACGAGCTTGTCGATTCCGGCCGCCACCGGCGCGATCCACGGGCCGAGCATGTAGGCGGGCGTGGAGACCAGCTTCAGCCGCTCGTCGACCACGATCTCGTCCACCGTGCAGTCCACGTGGCGCGCGCCCCAGGACTCGATGGCGCCGGCGGTGTCGCGGTCGTTGCCGATCGTGAGCTTCACGTGCTCCGCGCCGAAGAGGCGAGCCGCGATGACCGGCGCGATGCAGATGTAGCCCAGCGGGCTTGCCGGCAGCGCGGATGTCGCGGGCGAGCCGCTCGACCGCAGGGCACGACCCGCATGTTCCGCCCGTCGACCGCGAAGGAGCAGAGGTTCTTCGCGACGCCGTAGCCGCCCGGGAAGATGAGCGCGTCGAGGTCGTTCGCGGAGACCTGGGACAGCTCGGTGACTGGCCGCGGACGATCCGCGCCGCCTCCTCGAGCACCCGCCGGCGCTGGCCGTTCGCGGGCGCGCCCTTGACGTGATCGACGACGTGCATCTGCTCGACGTCCGGCGCCATCGCCACGAGCTTCGCGCCGCGCCTGTCGAGCGAGAGCAGGGTGCAGACTGCCTCCTGGATCTCGGCGCCGTCGAGGAACCCGCAGCCCGAGAGGACGACGCCCACGCGCTTCTGGGAAGCCATCGGATACCTCCGGAGAAGAATGTGCGGCGATCATACCGCCTCGTTGCGAGCCGGGGATCTGGCCCATGTGGGAGCTCGAACGTGGACCTGGACGGGGACCCGACCGAAAGGCTCGGCCGTGCACCCTGAGCGTAGCGCCGACGCGTGAGCGCCGGCGCGGAGTCGAAGGGCCGGAAATTGGACGGCGATATCGCGGTCGGGGAGAGTGCCGGTCATGGGCCGCCGGGCGCTCGCCGTCGCGATCGTCGTCATCGCGTTCGCTTCCGCGGCGGATGCCGAGGCTGCGGCGCCTCGGGGCGCAGCGCCCCGGGCGCGGGCTGCCGCGCCCAAGGCAGGACCGCCCGACCGTCCGGACGCCCGCGTCGCTCGCGCGCTCCGCTCCCTCGCCGAGGCGAAGGCGGCGATGACCGCGCTCATGCGGGACCAGGCCCGGCGCCGCTACCACCATCAATGGGAGCGCGCGATCCAGGGGCTGCTGCGCGCCGCGCGTGGCAAGGACGCGCCGGCGGCCACCCTCGAGGCGGCCCGCGCCCGCTACGCCCTCTACCGCTGGTCGGCGAACGAGGCGGACCGCGAGGCCGCGCTCCAGCTCGCCGCGCGGGCCGCGAAGCTCGGCTCGCGCGAGGCGCCGGCGCTCGCGCGCGCCATCCGGCGCGAGGCCGGAGAGGACCGCCCGGCGATCGCGCCAGCGCCGCGACGCCGATCCGGCACCGCGGGGCCCGCCGCCCGGCGCGCGCCGGCCGGACCGAGCGAAGCACGCCGCGGCCGGCCGGTCCGAGAGCGCGGACGAGGAATCACCGCCTGATCCCGCGCTCGAGGCGGCGCTCGCGGGGCTCTCGCCGGCGGCCGCTCCGACGCTGCCGCTCGGGACCTCCGGCGGCGAGGGCCGCGCGCGCGTCTCCGAGGTCCGGGCCTGGGCGTCCGACGACTACACGCGCGTCGCCATCTACCTCTCGCACTGGGTGGGCTGGCAGAAGCTCGAGCTGCCCGCCGCGCCCGGCCGGCCCGCGGCGCCTCGCGCTCGACTTCCGACCGGCGGTGCTCGAGGGCGCGGCGCTCGCGCGCCCGGTCGCGGGCGAGCAGGTCGACCGCGTCCGCGCGGCGCAGAACGATCCGGACACGGTGCGGGTCGTGCTCGAGCTACCGGGCGGTGACGACGTCCAGCTCTTCGCGCTCGACGATCCCCCGCGGCTCGTGGTGGATGTCGGGGCGCATCGGACCTCGACGGCGACCCGATCGCGACGGCGACCCCGACGTCCGCTCACCCTGAGCGTAGCGCCGCCGAAGGCGGCGCGGAGTCGAAGGGGACCCCGACCGCGACCCCGGCCGAAGATTCGGCCGTTCACCCTGAGCGTAGTGCCGACGCGGAAGCGTCGGCGCGAAGTCGAAGGGCCCCGACCCCGACCCCGACGTCCGCTCACCCTGAGCGTAGCGCCGGCGCAGACGGGGCGGAGTCGAAGGGGACCGCGACCGACGACTCCAGCGAGGACTCAGCCGGCCCCATCCGCCGCATCGTGGTCGACGCCGGCCACGGTGGGCACGACCCGGGCGCCATCGGCCCGCGGGCGTGCGCGAGAAGGACGTGACGCTCGCCATGGCGCCGACGCGTCGCGAAGAGGCTCCGGGACGCGGGCTTCGAGGTGGTGCTGACGCGCACCGACGACCGCTACCTCGCGCTCGAGGAGCGGACCGCCATCGCCAACACCGCACGCGGCGACCTCTTCGTCTCGATCCACGCCAACGCCCACCCGCGGCGGAACCGGAGCGGCGTCGAGACCTACTTCCTGAACGTCGCGGACGACCGCTACGCCGCCCGCCTCGCCGCCCGCGAGAACGGCCTCGACCTCGGGCGACGGCCGAGACGGACGTCTCGCGCATCCTCACCGACCTCGACGCGAAGGCCACCGCGGGCGCGTCCCGCCGGCTCGCGCGGCTGGTCCAGCGGGAGGTGACGACGGGCGGTGCGCGCGCGGGTCGGCGAGGTGCGCGACCTCGGGGTGAAGAGCGCGCTCTTCTACGTGCTGCTCGGCGCCCGGATGCCGGCCGTCCTGGTCGAGACCGCCTTCATCTCGAACCGCGACGAGGAGCAGCGGCTCGCCTCGGCGCGCTACCAGGACGAGGTGGCCGCGGGGTCGCGCGGGCGGTCGTGACGTTCGCGCGGGCCGGCGAGCGCGTCGCGGCCGCGCGCTGAGCGGCGGGCCCTCGGACCCGACGCTATACTCGGCGCGGCATGCTCGTCCCGGACACCCACCAGCACGAGTCTCCCGGCCGCGGCGCCGTACGAGTACGAGGCGCGGCTCCGCGAGCTGCCGCCGCTCACCGGCGACGCGAAGGCCGACTTCGCCGCCCAGCGCAAGTTCATCGCCGACGTCCACCGCTCCGGCGCGAGCGGCCAGACCGTGGTCCGGCTCCAGAGCGCCGCGATGGACCGCATCGTCGCCGTCGCTCTGGGAGCGGGCGCTCGCCGGAGGCGGGCAGGGACCGCATCCGCCGACGCCGGTCTCGCTCGTCGCGCTCGGCGGGTACGGCCGGCGCGAGCTCGCCCCGTTCTCCGACGTCGACCTGCTCGTGCTCCACGGCGCGCGGCGAGCCGGACCGCTTCGTGAAGGACGGCGAGCGAGAAGTTCCTCTACGCGCTCTGGGACCTCAAGCCTCGAGGTCGGGTACGGCGGTCCGCGATCTCAGGCCTGCGACCAGCTCGCCGCCGAGGACCACACCGCGCGCACCGCGCTGCTCGACCTGCGCTACCTGGCGGGCGACCGGACGCTCTTCCGCGAGCTGGAGCGGGAGGAGCTGCACGGCCTCTCGCAGGCCAAGGTCGACCAGTTCCTCGCCGACAAGCTCGCGGAGATGCGCGAGCGCCGCGAGCGGTTCGGCGACTCGCTCTACCTGCTCGAGCCGAACGTCAAGGAGTCGGAGGGCGGGCTGCGCGACCTCCAGTCGGCGCTCTGGCTCGCGCGCGTCCGCTTCAAGGTCGGCCGGGCATCACCGAGCTGCTCACCCGGGCGCTCCTCCCGGAGCGCGAGATCCGCGAGATGCGCCGCGCCCGCGACTTCCTCTGGCGGGTCCGGAACGAGATGCACTACCTCGCCGGGCCGCAAGAGCGACC
The DNA here is from genome assembly GCA_963721145.1 of uncultured delta proteobacterium. Lineage (GTDB taxonomy): Bacteria > Myxococcota > Myxococcia > Myxococcales > Anaeromyxobacteraceae > Anaeromyxobacter. The sequence goes on from CAVRIC010000004.1 coordinate 596,590, forward strand.
AGCTCACCTTCGACGTCCAGCCGCAGGTGGCCGAGGCGATCGGCTACGTCGACGGCGAGGACGGCAGCGGCGTCGAGCAGTTCATGCGCCACTACTACCTGGCCGCGAAGACCGTCCTCGTCGCGTGCGACGCGATCGTCGACCGCTGCCTCGAGCCGCAGAACGCGATGGGCTGGCGCATGGTGCCGCCGCCCGCCGCCACGATCGGCGCGGAGCGGCCGGTCCCGCTGCTGCGCGGGCAGCCGCCGCGCGGCGCGGATCGCTTCCTGCCGGGCGGCGAGCTCAAGGTCTTCCGCGGCCGGCTCTCGGTCGTCCGACAAGGACGTCCTGCGCCGCTCGCCCGCCGCGCTCGTCCGGCTCTTCGCCACCGCCGACCGCGAGGGGCTCGACCTCTACCCGTACGCGCGCGATCTCGCGGCCCAGGCGGCCGAGGAGCTCTCGCCGGACGCCGCCGACGATCCGGAGCTGAACCAGGAGCTGCTCGCCTGCTTCACGCGGCCGGGGACGCGCGGCCGGTTCCTGACGCTGATGCACGAGCTCGGCGTGCTGCAGCGGGTGCGTGCCGGAGTTCGCGCGCATCACGGCGCGCCGGCAGATCGACGTCTACCACGTGTACACGGTCGACGTTCACACGCTGTTCGCGGTGCGGCGGCTCCTCGCGCTCCGCTGCGGCGACGTGAAGGAGGAGGGGCTCACCGAGCTGATGCAGGGCATGGAGCGGCCGCTGGCGCTCTACCTCGGCACGCTCTTCCACGACATCGGCAAGGGCACCGGCAAGGACCACTCGATGCGCGGCGCGGAGATCGCGGCCGAGGCCTGCGTCCGGATGGGGGTCGACCCGGCCGACGCCGCCGACATCGAGTGGCTCGTGCTGAAGCACCTGCGCATGGCGGCCATCGCGCAGCGGCGCGACCTCTCCGACCCCGACCTGATCCACGCCTTCGCCGAGGAGGTCGGAACGCTCGACCGGCTCGAGAAGCTCTACCTCCTCACCTACGCGGACATCGCCACGGTCGGCCCGCGGACCTGGACCGAGTGGAAGGCGCGGCTGCTGCGCGAGCTGTTCCAGAAGACCCGCGAGGTCCTGCGCGGCGGCGAGCGCCGGCCCACCCCGGGGACCGCCGAGGCGGAGGGACGGGAGCTCGCGCTCGAGGCGCTCCAGCAGCGGGGCTGGGGGGTGCGGGTCGACGATCACGATCGGTTCGTCGCGGCCATGCCGGCCCGCTACTTCCTCACCGTCGCCCCGGGGCTCGCGCCGCGCCACCTGCGGCTGCTCGCGCTCGGGCCGCGAGCGGATCCTCGCCACCTCGACCCGCCACCGGCCGCGACCTCGGCCACTCCGAGGTCGCGCTCACCGCGCCCGACCGGCCCGGCCTGCTCGCGACCATCGCCGGCGTGCTCGCAGCGCACCGCATCGACATCCAGCACGCGGAGGTCTTCTCGACGCCCGCCGACCCGGCGCTCGAGTGGCTGGCCGGACGGGCGCTCGACGTCTTCGAGCTGCGCGGGCCCGAGGAGGGCCCGGTCGAGCCGGCGCGCTGGCGCGCGGCGCGCGCCGACCTGGCGCGCGTGCTGGCGGGCGAGGAGGCGCTCGACGCGCTGATGGCACGGCGCCTGCGCGCCTCCTCGCTGCCGCCAGAAGCCGCTGCCCGCGGGTGCCGACGAAGGTCGTCATCGACAACGATCAGCGCGCGGCGCACAGCGTCGTCGACGTCTTCACCGCCGACCGCGTCGGCCTGCTGCACACGCTCTCTCGCACGTTCTTCGACCTCGGCCTCACCGTGGATCTCGCCCGGATCACGACCGAAGGGCACCGCGCCGCCGACGCCTTCTACGTCCGCACGTCCGACGGCGGGCGGCTCGAGGGCGACCTGGCGGCGCGGGTGGTCGCGGCTCTGACGCAGGCCGTGGCGCGCCCCGAGTAGGGTCCTCCCTGGTGGGGCGCCGGCGTCCCTTCCCTGCCCCTGGAAAACACCCGGGATGGCGCGCCCTTGTCCAGCCAACCGGCCATGGACACCATTTGCCCCGGGCGGTCGGGGCAGGGGAAGGGAAGCAAGCCAGGGCATGAAGCGCTTCATCCGGATCGGGGTCGTCACCGCCTGGCCCGAGGAGGATTGGCACAGCGAGCGCCTGCTCGTTGCGTGCGCCCGGCGGGCGGACGCGGTCGCCATCGACCCCGCCGCGCTCGCGACGCGCATCGAGCGCGACGCGGTCGTGGTGCTCGCGGGCGGGGCGCCGGCGATCGGCTTCGACGCGTTCATCCTCGCCCGCGGCCTCGGGCGCGCCGGCGACGCAGACGTGCAGTTCGAGATCTACCGGGCGCTCGAGGCGACGGGGGCCCTCGTCGTGAACCGGCTCGACCCGCTGTTGGCCGCTCAGGACAAGTTCCGGACGTCGTGGCTGCTGCGGCTCGCGGGGGTCGCCACGCCGCGGGCCGCTGTCGCACAGTCGGCGGAGGACGCGGAGGTAGCGCTGTGCGTGCTGGGCGAAGCGGTCGCGAAGCCGCTCGCCGGATCGCTCGGCGAGGGCGTCGAGCGGCTCAGCGCGGATGCGTCCGGGAGGGCGCGGGTCCGCGAGCGGGTGCAGCGGGACGGGGCGGTGTACCTCCAGTGTTACGTGCCGCACCCCGGTCGTGATCTGCGGGTGTTCGTCGTCGGAGGCCGATCGCGCGCCGCAATCGTCCGGCACGCCCCCACCGGCGAGTGGCGGACCAACGTGGCTCAGGGCGGGCGAGCGGAGCCGGTGATGCTGGGCCCTGCGCTGGCCGCGACGGCGGAGGCTGCCGCCTCGGCGTTGGGGCTGGACTACGCGGGGGTGGACCTGGTCGCGGGGGCAGAGGGAGCGACCGTGCTCGAGGTGAACGGGAACCCGAGCTGGCAGGGCATCCTGGAAGCCACGGGCCTCGACATGGCAGAGGTCATCGCCGAGCACGTGCTCGGGCGGGCCCTGCGCCGGCGTAGGAGCAGCGACCACATTGTGCTCGAGAGGAGCACGGGGGCGATCCATGGCTGACGAGAAGAAGGGTGGCACCAAGGGGGCGATGACGGTCTCGGAGGCCGGTCGCAAGGGCGGGGTGAGGGTCCGCGAGACACGAGGCCGCAAGTTCTACGAGGAGATCGGCAAGAAGGGCGGCGAGACCGTCAAGGCGGAGCGGGGCCGCAAGTTCTACGAGGAGATCGGGAAGAAGGGCGGCGACACCGTGAAGGCCGAGCGGGGCCCACGCTTTTACGAGGAGATCGGGAAGAAGGGCGGCGAGACCATCAAGGCGGAGCGGGGCACGCCCTTCTACGAGGAGATCGGCCGGAAGGGCGGCCACAAGGTCCGCGAGCTCATCGAGAAGGGCAAGGCCGGTGTCGAGGAAGAGGCCGGTCGCAAGCACGACGGCGGGGAGCGCTAGTTGGCAAGCGCGCGGGGGCGCGCATGAGAGAGGGGGGGACATGGCGGACGGCGAGGAGAAGCGTCCAGGCGCGGAGCGGACCGAGCCCGAGGAGGGTCGCCGCGGCATGACCGTCTCGGAAGCGGGCCGGAAGGGTGGGATCACGGTCCGCGACGAGCGCGGGCACGCGTTCTACGAGGAGATCGGCCGGAAGGGCGGCCAGAAGGTCCGGGAGCTGATCGAGCGCGGGAAGAGCCGCAGCTGAGCTCCGGATGACGAGTGCCGCGCCCGCTCGGAAGGGGCCGGGCGGGCGTTTCATCCGTGATCACGGGTGAGTTCGTCCGAGGCGGGGGGTCGCGGCAGCGACGCCGACCGACCGTTGATGGCCGGACGGCGGCCTGCTAGTACTGCACGCCACGCGGGCGCTGCAGCAGCCGCATGATTGCCAGCGGGTCGTACCGGCGTGACCGGAGCGGATGCGTCGGTCAGGAGAGGCGGGAATGGTGGAGCCTGCCCCGGAGTCCGGACGCATGCAGGCGCCGCCCGCGCGGGCGCTGCGCCGCGGGCGCGTGCTCGTCATCGACGACGACGACATGCTCCTCCAGGTGATCGGGGAGTTCCTCGGCGCATCCGGCTACGAGGTCGAGACCGCCCCGCACGGCCTGCTCGCCGAGCATCTCGCCGGGCACCACCGGCCGGACGTCGTCCTGCTGGACATCAGGATGCCGGCGCTCGACGGATATGCCGTGCTCTCGCTGATGCGCCGCCACCCGCAAGCGCGCGAGATCCCGGTGGTGGCCTGCACCGCGCTGGCGAGCGCCGGCGACCAGGAGCGCATCCGCGCTGCGGGTTTCGACGGGTACGTGAAGAAGCCCATCGACTTCCAGCTGCTGCTCCGGACGGTCTCCCGGCTCGTCCGCTGAGAGCCCCGGCGGGCGCAACCCCGTTCCGGAGCGACGCGGGAACTTGGGGGCATCCTGGAAAGCTGCTAGAACGCGCCCCATGGCGGCCGCGCCCATCGTGGAGATCGATCCGGAGCACCCGCAGCCACGGGTGGTGGACCGCGCGGTATCGGTCCTCTCGTCGGGCGGCCTCCTCGCGTATCCGACGGACACGTACTACGGGATCGGCTGCGATCTCTTCGACAAGCGCGCCATCGAGCGGATCTACCAGCTGAAGCAGCTGCCGCGGTCGCACGAGCTGTCGTTCGTCTGCCTGGACCTCGCCGAGATCTCCCGCTACGCGATCGTGGAGAACACCGCGTACCGCGTGCTGCGCAGGAAGGTGCCGGGCCCGTTCACCTTCATCCTCCCGGCGACGCGCCTCGTCCCCGACCTCGTGCTGCGGCGCCAGAAGACCGTCGGCATCCGCATCCCGGACAGCCCCATCGCGCTCGAGATCGTGCGCCGGCTCGGTCATCCGCTCATCTCCACGTCGGCGGCGACGCCGGACGGCGAGCTGCTCATCGACGCGCGCGACATCAAGGAGAAGCTCGGACACGGGCTCGACCTCGTGCTGGACGGCGGGTATCGGCCGAACGAACCGTCCTCCGTGATCGATCTCTCGGGACCCGAGCCGGTCGTCCTCCGGGTCGGGAAGGGCGACGTCTCCGACCTCGTCGCCTAGACGCCGAAACTGGACGGTCGGGTCCCACGCGCTATCGTCGCGGCGATGGCGCTCGATCCCGCCCTGGAGCTGTTCCTCTCGCACCTCCGGGTGGAGAAGGGGCTCGCGCGCAACAGCGTGGAGGCGTACGGCCGGGACCTGCGCCGGTACGCGGACCACGTCGGCGGCATGGGGGTGGCGGACTGGGCGGCCGTGACGCGCGCCGAGATCCAGGCGCACCTCGCGGCGCTGGTCCGGCGCGGCCTCTCGCCCCGCTCGCAGGCGCGGGCGCTCTCCGCGATCCGGCAGCTCCATGCGTTCCTCTTCGCCGAGAAGCTCGCCCCGCTGAACGCGGCCGACGAGATCGACGCGCCTCGGCCCGGGCGTCGGCTGCCCTCGCTGCTGTCGCGCGACGAGGTGGAGGCGCTCCTCGCCCGTCCGGATCCGCGAAAGCCGGCGGGCCGGCGCGATCGGGCGATGCTCGAGCTCCTCTACGCGACCGGGCTGCGGGTGTCCGAGCTCGTCTCGCTCGAGCTGAACGACGTGAACCTCGAGACGCGGGTCCTGGTGGCGCGCGGCAAGGGATCGAAGGAACGGCTGGTGCCGGTGGGCGCGCCGGCCGCGGAGTCGGTGCGCGCCTATCTGACCACCGCGCGCGAGGTCCTGCTCCGCGGGCGGCGGTCGAAGGACCTCTTCGTCACGCCGCGCGCCCGCCGCATGACGCGGCAGGCGTTCGCGAAGATCGTCGCGCGCCACGCGCGCGCGGCGGGGATCGCCCGCCCCATCTCTCCGCACAAGCTCCGCCACAGCTTCGCGACCCACCTGCTCGAGGGCGGGGCGGATCTCCGCGTGGTGCAGGCGATGCTCGGCCACGCCGACGTGTCGACGACCCAGATCTACACGCACGTCGACCGGACCCACATGAAGCGGCTCTACGACCGCTTCCACCCGCGGGCATAGCGGGGCCCCCAGCGCGCGTTGACCCTCCGGGCCCCGGCTGCTAAAGAACCCCTTTTCCCGACGAGGCCTTGGGTTGGAAAACGCGCTGATCGTCGAGCGGGTGCTGAACCTCATCGTTCTCCTGCTCTCGCTCACCTTCCACGAGTTCTTCCACGCGTGGACCGCCTGGAAGCTCGGGGACGACACCGCCGCGCGCATGGGGCGGCTCACGCTCAACCCGATCCCCCACATCGATCCCATCGGCACCCTCCTCCTGCCGCTCCTGAACGCGCCCATCGGATGGGCGAAGCCGGTCCCCGTGAATCCGAGCCGCTTCCGGCCCGGAGTGAAGATGGCGACCGGCGACATCATGGTGAGCGCGGCCGGGCCGCTCTCGAACCTGCTCCTCGGGCTCGTCGGCGCGATCGTGCTCGGCGCCCTCGCGCGGTTCGCCCCCGAGACGGTGGCGCGCGGCTCGGGGGTGTTCGAGTTCCTGCAGCGGCTCATGATCGTGAACGTCGGCCTGGCGATGTTCAACCTGCTCCCCATCCCGCCTCTCGACGGCAGCCACGTCGCCGGGAGCCTCATGCCCTACCGGTGGCGGCCCGCCTGGGAGCAGTTCGCGCGGTTTGCTCCCTTCCTCCTCCTCGGGCTGATCCTGTTCGGCACCTCGATCATCTTGCCGCCGGTGCGGTTCGTGTTCGGGCTGCTCTGGACGCTCGCGGCGACCATCGCCGGGTGACGGGACTCCTCTCATGAGCAACGACCCGAAGCGCCCCATCGTCGTCAGCGGAATGCGCCCCACCGGGCGGCTCCACCTCGGCCACCTCCACGGCGCCCTCGCGAACTGGGTGCGGCTCCAGGACGAGGCGGACTGCTTCTTCTTCAGCGCCGACTGGCACGCGCTCACGACGAGCTACGACCGGACCGAGGTGATCAAGCAGTCCGAGCGCGAGATGTTCGTCGACTTCATCGCCGCGGGCATCGATCCGAAGAAGGCGACGCTCTTCGTGCAGAGCCAGGTGAAGCAGCACGCCGAGCTGTTCCTGCTCCTCGGGATGATCACGCCGCTCGGCTGGCTCGAGCGCTCCCCGTCCTACAAGGAGATGCGCGAGAACATCACCGACCGCGACCTCGCCCTGTACGGCTTCCTCGGCTACCCGGTCCTCATGACCGCGGACATCATCCTCTACAAGGCGACGCGCGTGCCGGTGGGGGCCGACCAGGTCTCGCACCTCGAGCTCTGCCGCGAGATCGTCCGCCGCTTCAACTTCCAGTACGGCGAGGTCTTCGTGGAGCCGCAGCCGCTCCTCACCGAGGCGGCGAAGGTGCTCGGCACCGACGGCCGCAAGATGTCGAAGAGCTACGGGAACACCATCGACCTCGGCGAGAGCGCCGAGTCCACGACGAAGAAGATCATGGGGATGGTGACCGACCCCGCGCGCAAGCGCCGCCAGGACCCGGGGAACCCGGACGTCTGCGGCATCTACGACCTGCACAAGATCTACTCGGCGCCCGACACGGTCCAGTGGGTAGACCAGAACTGCCGCACGGCGGGGATCGGCTGCGTCGACTGCAAGCGGAAGCTGCTCGAGAAGCTCGCGCCGGCGCAGGAGGAGATGCGCGCCCGGCGCGAGGCGCTCCTCGCCCACCCGAAGGACCTCGACGACATCGTCCAGCTCGGGACGCGGAAGGCGCGCGAGGCGGCGGAGCGAACGATGGAGCAGGTCCGCGCGGCGATGCGGATCGGCTAGCCTGGCGCGGAATGGCCACGGATCCCGACACCGGCGCCGGGCTCGGCGGGGCGGCCCAGACGGCGCGGGCCGCGGCAGACGCGTTCCGCGTCGCGCTCCCCCCGCTGCGGGAAGGCGAGCCGCCCTTCGAGGGGCCGCTCGACCTCATCCTGCACCTGGTGAAGGAGCACGAGGTCGATCTCTTCGACATCCCGATCGCGAAGATCACCGAGACCTACCTCGCGACGCTCGACGCGCTGCGCGAGCTCGACATCGACGTGGCCGGCGAGTTCCTGCACATGGCGGCGCAGCTCGTCCTCATGAAGTCGAAGCTGCTGCTGCCTCGCACCGAGGTGGCGGAGGACGCCCCCGCCGCGGAGGACCAGGGGGTCGATCCGCGGGTCGAGCTGGTGCGGCGGCTCCTCGAGTACCAGAAGTACAAGGCGGCAGGGGAGGAGCTCGGCTCGCGCGACATCCTCGATCGGACCGTGTTCGTCCGGCGCGCCCGAGCGGAGCGGCCCGCCGCGGCGGACGGCCCGGAGGGGCTCGCCGACGTCTCGGTGTTCAAGCTCATCGAGGCGCTCGACCGCGCCCTCGCGAACGCGCACCCCGAGCACGCGCACGAGATCGCGACGGACCGGCTCACCATCAGCGACGCGATCGCGCGCGTCGCCGACGTGCTGCGGCTTCGCCGGCGCGCGACGTTCGAGGAGCTGCTCGCCGGACCGGACCGCCGCCACGATCGCTCCGCCGTGATCGCCACGTTCCTCGCCATCCTCGAGATGGCGAAGCTGAAGCTCATCCGGATCTTCCAGGCGCCGCACGACGAGGCGGGGCCGGGCGCGGAGATCCTCGTCGAGGCGCGCGACACGCTCGGCGACGGCGGGCCAAGTACCCAGGAGGACTATCGATGAGCGGCGATCCCAGGGATCTCGCGGGACCGACGCCAGGCGGCGTCGCCGAGCCGGCGCCGGCCGGCTCCGTGAGCGAGCGCGAGCTCCGGGACATGCAGGCCGCCGAGGAGGCGAAGGGCGATCCGGCCCTCGACGACGTCGCCTCGGCGGAGATCGACGTGCCGGAGGCGAAGGAGGAGCCGTTCGAGAAGCTCGCGGCGGCGGCGCGGCGCCTCTCCGAGGCGCGAGTCCGGACCGTGGTCGAGACGCTCCTGTTCCTCGCCGAGCGGCCGCTCGGGGTCGAGGAGATCCGCCACGCCACGGGCGTCGAGCCCGCGCGCATCGAGAAGGCGCTCGATCAGATCTCCGGCAACCACCGCGACGGGATCTCCGGGATCGTGCTGCACGAGGTCGCGGGGGGGTGGCAGCTCCGGACCTCGCCCGACAACACCGAGTTCGCGCGCCGCTTCCTGCGCGTGAAGCCCCAGCGGCTCACCCGCGCCGCGCTCGAGACCCTCGCCATCATCGCGTACCGCCAGCCCGTCACGCGCCCCGAGATCGAGGAGATCCGCGGCGTCGACTGCGGGGCCGTCGTGAAGGCGCTGCTCGAGCGCCGGCTCGTGAAGATCCTGGGGAAGAAGGAGGAGCCGGGGAGACCGATCCTGTACGGCACGACGCGGGAGTTCCTCGAGTTCTTCTCGCTCAAGGACCTCGCCTCGCTCCCGACGCTCCGGGAGTTCCACGAGCTCTCCGAGGAGCACCGCGACATCGTCGAGAAGCAGCCCGAGGCGACGCCGGAGCCGATCTCCGGGCTCGTCGACCAGCTCCGCGACGACGGGCTGCGCGAGGATCTCGAGGCGAAGCGGGCCGAGAGCGACGCGGCGCTCGAGGAGCTCGAGCGCGCCATCGGACAGGCAGACGAGAAGTCGCGCGCCGCGGAGGCCGCCCTCGCGGACAAGAAGAAGGACGAGGCCGGGTCCGAGCCTCAGCCCTGATCGCCCGGAGGCGAGCCCATGCGAGAACGTCTCCAGAAGTACCTCGCCTCGGCGGGCGTCGCGTCGCGCCGCAAGGCGGAGGAGCTGATCCGCGCCGGCCGCGTCCAGGTGAACGCCGCAACGGTCACCGAGCTCGGGACCAAGGTCGACGCCGGCAATGACCTCGTCACGGTGGACGGCAAGCTCGTCGCACCGCGCGACGAGCGGGCGTACTACCTCCTCTACAAGCCGTCCGGCTGCGTCACCACCGCGTCCGATCCGGAGGGGCGCCCCACCGCTTTCGAGTACCTGCGCGGAGTTCCGGAGCGCGTCTTCCCGGTGGGCCGGCTCGACTGGGACGCGGAGGGCGCGGTCCTCTTCACGGACGACGGCGAGCTCGCGAACCGGCTCGCGCATCCACGCTACGGTCACCGGCGCACGTACCTCGTGAAGGTGAAGGGCGACCCGCCACCCGAAGCGCTCCTGCGGATGACCTCCGGCGTCCGGCTCGAGGACGGTCCCGCCCGCGCCCTGGAGGCCACCGTCCACGAGCACGCGGAGAAGAACGTCTGGCTCCGGATCGTCGTCGGGGAGGGGCGCTTCCATCTCGTGAAGCGGCTGTGCGAGGCGGTCGGGCTTCAAGTTCAGCGCCTGTTCCGGCCGGAGTTCGGCGGCGTGACGGTGCAGGGGCTGCGGCCGGGGACGTTCCGCCCGCTCTCCGACGCGGAGCTGCGCCGGATGCGTCAGGCGGTCGGGCTGGGTGGGGAGGCCGCCGGACCCGCGCCGGCCCTGCCGAGGGCGGCGCTCCCGAAGGCCGCGAGGCGCCATGGCCACGGACCGCCCGCGCCGCCTCGTCCGCAGCTTGGCGAGCATTCCACGCCGCCCGAGCCCCGGGGCGTGAGCGAGCGCCCCACGACGCCGCCCGTACCCCGCGGCCCGCGCGGTCCGGGTAGGCGCCCCGCGACATCACCCGTGCACCAGGGCGCGCACGGTAGGAGCCGTCCGGGAGAGCGCCCCGCGACATCATCCGAGCGCCGGGGCGGGCGCGGTCCAGTCGGACGCGGCCGTGGACGCGGGGGACGGCAACGATGAGGGCGGCGCAGGGCGCCCTCGCCGCGCTCGCGGCGACGCTCGCGCTCGCGCTCGCCTGCGGGCGAGGGGACATCGAGTCGCCCGATCCCGCGCGACGCGCCGCGGCCGTCCGGGGTCGAACCGGGGGCGGCAAGGATGCGCTCGCGGTCCTCCTTCTTGCCCAGGGCGACGCGAGCCCGCTCGTGCGCCTCGCGGCCGCCGAGGTGTTCGCGAAGCGTGGCGGACCTGCAGCTGCGGACGCGCTGGGGAAGCTCCTCGTCGACCCGTCCCAGGAGGTCGCGGCCACGGCCGCGCGCGGCCTCGCGACGATGGCCAGCGAGCCGCGCGCTCGGCGGCATCTCGTGAGTGCGTACGCGGATGCGACCCCCGGAGGTCGGGCCGCGATCGCGGAGGCACTCGAGCGCATCGGCGTGTCGCTCCGCGAGGCGGTCGAGGCGGAGGCGCGCGTGCGATGGGATCGCAACGTGGCCGCGCTCGACTCGGGAAGGGATTCGGCACGGGGCGGCGCTGCGGAGGAGCTGGGCGCGAGCGGCCGCGCCGACGCCGTTCAGAAGCTCCTCCCGCTCGTGGACCCGGCGAGGACGCCCGGCGCGGCGCTGTCCGCCGCAGCGGCGCGCGGGCTCGGCGAGTCGGGCGACTGGCACGCGCGGCCCTTCCTCGAGGCGCTGCTCGCCGACGCGGATGCCGACCTCGCAGAGGCCGCGGCAGGCGCGCTCGGGCGCCTCGGGGATCCCGCCGCGGCCGACGTGCTCGCCGCCGCCGGGAGCTCGGAGACGGCGCGCATCGGCGCAGCCACCGCGGACGCGCTCGCGCTGCTGCCGGACGCCGCGGAGGTCGGGGTCGCGCTCTGCGAGCTCGCGATCCGATCGGCGGATCCCGCGGTGGCGGCCCGTGCGGCCCGGGAGGCGCGCCGGCGCGACGCCGAGTGCCCCGAGCGCCCGCTGCTCGCGAAGCTCGGGCGACCCGGGACCGTGGCCGCGCTCGCCGCGCTCCCGGAGCTGGGGTTTTCTCGGTCCGCGGCCCAGACGGTCGGGGACAAGGTGCTCTCGCTCGTGGAGCGTGCGCCGGACGCCGAGGTGCGCGCGGCCGCGGCGCGGACGCTGGCAGTCCTGGGGACCGTCACGGGCGCGCCGGCCATCGAGCGCCGGGCCGCGGCGCTGGCGGCGCTGATCTCCGAGCGGCGCGCGCGCTGGGGAACCGCGCCGGCTGCGCCGGGGGCGCCCGCGGAGTGGATCGATCGCGTCACTGCGGAGGACGCTCGCGAGGCGGGAGCGGTGTTCGCGGCGGCGGGGCGGCTGCGGGTACAGGGCGCCGAGACCCTCCTTCTCGCCCAGGTGCGCGACCCTCGGCCGGAGGTGCGGGCCGGCGCGATCGAGGGGCTCTCGTGGCTCGCATCGGGCACGGCGCGCGAGGCCGTGGCGGCCGCGCTCGAGGATCCCGCGCCCGCGGTCCGCGCCACGGCCGCCGACGGCGTCGGCCGCGCCGGTGCGCGCGGTGTCGCCGCGCTCGCCGCCGCCGCGACGGCAGCGGCGACCGCGACCGCGCCCGACCGATGCAACATGCTCGCCCGTGCCCTCGGCGAGACCGGCTCCGCCGACGCGGTCCCCGCGCTGATCGCCCTGCTGAACGGCCCTTGCCCGGCGGCCGCCGCGGCCGCCATGTCGCGCGTGGGGGCGCCCGCGGCGACGGCGCCCCTCGTCGCGTACCTGACCCGCCCGGACGCGCTGGCGCGCGCCGAGGTCGTCGAGGCGCTCGCGCAGCTCGCGGCGCGGGACGCGGCGCCCGCGATCGCGAACCTCCTCACCGACGATCGTCCCGACGTCCGGGCCGCGGCGGCGCGCGCCCTCGGCCGGCTCCGCCACGAGCCGGCGTCCGCCCGGCTCGAGGCGCTGCGGAGCGACTACTACGGGCGCGTTCGACGAGCCGCAGTCGACGCGCTCGCGAAGTTCCCGTCGGACCTCCCGCGCGCGCGGCGCTGACGGTCCCGAAACGGCGTCGTTCACCCGCGTGTGGTATGACCGGAGCCGTGCGGCGGCCCACCGCAGACGAGCTCCGGAAGCTCAAGGACAAGGCGGCGGAGGCCGCCGCGAAGGGGAAGCTCGACAAGGCGGCGGACCTCTACGCGGAGGTCGCCGAGGGCGATCCGAAGGACATCGGCACACGCCAGAAGCTCGCCGAGGTTCTCCGGCGCTCGGGCCGCATCCCCGAGGCGATCCAGGCGTACCGCGAGGTCGCCGATCGGTTCGGCAAGGACGGCCTCCTCATCAAGGCGATCGCGATCTCGAAGACCATCCTCGAGCTCGATCCGGAGCACGTCGAGACGCAATCCGCGCTCGCGGAGCTGTACGCGAAGAAGGCTGCGGCGGAGAGCGCGCGGCCGCCGCCCCGAACGATGATGATCCAGGCGATGAAGGCCGCCGGGATCGGTCCGGGCGCCCCCCCGCCGCCGGTCGCGAGGCCTCCTCCTCCTCCTCCTCCGCCCGACGACCGGATGGTCTCCATCCCGCTCGGGCCGCCGCCGGCGCCCGCGCCGGAGGAGGAGGCCATCCCCCTCGAGATCCTCCTCGAGCCCGAGCCCCACGTCGCGCCGGTGGCCGCGCCGCCCCCCGTCCCGTCCCCGAGGCCCGTGCCACGGGCCCAGGCCGGGTTCGAGGCGCCGTCCGTTCCGTCCGTCCGGCGCCCTGCACCGGTGGACGAGCCCGAGACCGCGTTCGCGCAGATCGTCTTCGCAGCCGATGCAGCGGTGCAGGCCGGAATCGACGAGGATATCCTCATCGAGTCGGATCCGATCGACGTCGAGGTGACGGGGGACGAGCCCCTCGCATCGCTCGAGGCGGCGGGCGGAGATGCCCCTGATGCACGCGACGCGGCAGAGCCGGCGGTCGCCGTCGAGGCGGAGCCAGAGACCTTCCCCGAGCCCGAGCCGGAGATCGTGGTCGAGCCCGCCCCCGTTGCTGCGCCGCCGCCGCGCCCTGTGCCGGTCGGTCCGGCATCGAAGGCCCCGCCTGCGAGGCCGCCGCCCGGGCTCGGGCGGGCGCCTCCCGTTCCCGCGCGGCCGCCTCCGCCTCCGCCGCCACGGACGGACCTGCCGCGCGTCCCCATCTTCTCGGACCTGTCGCGCGAGGCGTTTCTCGCGCTCACGCAGGGGATGGTCCTCCACCGCATCTCCGAGGGCGACAGCGTCATCCGGGAGGGCGACGAGGGCACGAGCTTCTACGTCGTCGCGAGCGGGCGGTTCGCCGTGTCGAAGCGGCAGGACGCGGGCGGCTCGGTCGTCCTCGCGCGCCTCGGTGAAGGCGACTTCTTCGGGGAGATGGCGCTGCTGTCGGGGGCGCCGCGCTCCGCGACCGTGACCTCGGAGGAGGACGCGGAGGTGCTCGAGTTCCGCGCCGACGTCCTGCTCCAGATCGCGAGGCAGCACCCGCACGTCGCGCAGTCGCTGCGCCGCTTCTACCGCCAGCGGCTCCTCGCGAACGCGCTCGCGGTCAGCCCCATCTTCCGCCCGTTCCAGCGCGGTGACCGCAAGCTCCTCATCGAGCGGTTCCGCGCGCGCGAGGTGGTAGAGGGCGAGACGATCATCCGCGAGGGCGAGCCGTCCGACGGCCTGTACGTCGTGCTCGAGGGCGCGGTCGACGTCCTCAAGCGGAACGACGGGCAGGATCTGGTGGTCGGGCAGCTCCGCGAAGGCGACCTGTTCGGCGAGATGAGCTGCCTGCGCAAGGCGCCCGCCAGCGCGAGCGTGGTCGGTGAGCCGCCCGGGCACGCTGCTCAGGCTGCCGCGCAGGGACTTCGACGAGCTGGTCGTCAGCTATCCGCAGATCCTGGAGCTCGTGTCGACGCTGTCCGAGGAGCGCGCCGAGAACCTCGACGCGATCCTGTCCGGGCACGCGCAGTGGACGGACGAGGGCCTCGTGCTCACCTGAGCAGCCCGACACGGCACCTTGTAGCATGCCCCTGGCGGGGGCTCGGCCGCCTGCTTCCGTCTCTACAAACCGTCCGCAACCCACTAGATTGGCGAGGTGTCGGTGGACCTGCCGATCGTGCTGGACGGGAGCGAGGGAGAGGGCGGCGGGCAGATCCTCCGCACGGCCCTGAGCCTCTCTGCCATCACCGGGAAGCCCTTCGAGATCATCCGCATCCGGGAGAACCGGCTCAAGCCGGGGCTCCGGCCGCAGCATCGCGAGGCGACGCGCGCGGTCGCGCGCATCGTGGACGCCGAGGTCGTCGGAGACGAGGTGGGCTCGTCGCGCCTCGAGTTCCGGCCCCGGCGCCGGGCGGCGCCGGGTGAGTGGACGCTCGACGTCGGGACGGCGGGCTCGACCCCGCTCCTGTTCCAGACCGTGTGCTGGCCCCTCGCGCTCGCGGGCGCCCCGTCGGCGCTCACGCTCCGCGGCGGCACGCACCAGGATCACGCGCCGAGCTTCCACTACCTCGCCCTGGTCTGGGCGCCTGCCGTGGCCCGGCTCGGGTTCAAGTTCGCCCTCGAGCTGCAGTCCGCGGGGTTCTACCCGGAGGGGGGCGGCGAGTTCACCGCTCGCGTCGAGCCGGCGCACCCGATGCCGCCGCTCGACCTTCGTCACCGGGGCACGCTCCAGGACGTCGAGGTGGTCTCCATGGTCGGCGGGCTCGGGTACGAGATCGCCGACCGCCAGGCAGCGCGCGCGCTCCGCGGGCTGCGCGAGGCAGGCATCTCCGCGCAGGCCGAGCGGGTGCCGGTGCCGGCCCGCCTCTCGAAGGGCGGGCACGTCCTCATCGTCTCCACGTTCGAGCGGACGCGGGTCGGGCACGGCGCGGTGTCGGCGCGCGAGCGGTCGCCCGAGCAGATCTCGGACGACGCGGTTCGCGCGTTCCGCGAGCACCTCGCAGGGGGCGCCGCGGTGGACCGCTGCCTCGGCGATCAGCTGCTGCTCCCGGCTGCCCTGGTCGCGGCGAAGCTCGTGCCGCCGCCGCCGGGAGTCGTGCCGGCGACGCGCTACACCGTGGCGGCGGTGACGAAGCACCTCACCACCAACGCCGACGTGATCCGCCGCTTCCTCGACGTGGAGATCGCCGTGCTCGGCCGCGAGGAAGAGGAGGGCGAGGTACGGGTGCAGCCGCACGGAGGCGGGGCCGAGGTGCTGCCGATGGGGCGGTGAGCCTACAGCCACCGCTTCTTCTTGAACACCCAGAACATCCCCGCCGGCATCGCGATCATCGCGACGATCACGAGTGGGACGGCCACCTTCGGGCTCAGGATCTCCAGGTTCATGCCGAAGAACCCGGCGACGAAGTTGAGCGGCAGGAAGATCGTCGCGATCAGCGTGAGCCGGGCGGTGACCGCCGACATCCGGTTGTTCGAGTGCGAGAGGTACGCCTCCATCGCGGAGGCGAGCAGGTCGCGGCCCGTGTCGATCTCCTCGGTGAGCCGGACCGAGTGATCCACGACGTCCCGGAAGTAGATGGCGGTGTGATCCTTCACGATCCCCTGGCCGGGCCGGGCGAGCGCGGCGAACACCTCGCGCTGCGGCGACAGCCGCCGGCGCAGGATCGCGTGCGCGCGCCGGAGGCTCACGATGCGGTCCAGGAGCTCGTGCCCGTCGCGGCCCTCGTGCGCCGCCACCGCGTCCGCGATCTCCTCGATCTCCCCGGTGAGCGCGTCCACCAGGGCGAAGTGAACGTCGGTGAGGGCGTCGTGCAGGAGGTACAGGACGAAGTCCGCGCCGCGGGCGAGCAGCTCCGGCTCGTCGGCGCATCTCTGGAAGATGCGGTCGACCTCCGCGATCGGAGCGGAGTGGAACGTGATGAGCACGTCGGCGGTGAGGAATGCGTCGATCTCGAGGGCGAGCAGCGCGGTGTCGTCCGGCGTGGGCGCGAGCCGGTGCACGACCGAGAAGAGCGAGGCGGGGAACTGCTCGAACTTCGGGCGCTGGTCCTCGTGCGCGCAGTCCTCGAGCGCGAGGGGGTGGAACTGGAACGTCTGACCGACGAACGCGATGTTCTCGGCGGTGGGGGGGAGGTCGACCCAGAGCGGCCCTCCGGAGCGGACGAGCTCGCGCCCACCGGAGAGCACCCGTCCGTCGTCGATCCGCAGCGCGCGCATCGACGCGAGCGTACCACCGGCGTGGCGCCGCGCGGGCCGATCGTGTAAGCGATGCGCGTGGTTCGCGCCGCTGCCGCCCTGCTGGTCGCCTCTGCGCTCGCCTGCGCCGGCGCACGGCCGTTCTCGCCGCCGCCGCAGGGGACGGACGACGACGCCGCACGCGAGGTCCTCGGCCGGTTCGTCCGCGCCCTCGACGCCGGTCGGTTCGACGAGGCCCACGCGCTCCTCTCGGACCGCTGGCGGGCCGCCTCGAGCCCGACCCGGCTCGCGGCGGACTTCCGCGGTGCCGGCCCGACCGCGCGCGAGGCAGCCGCCCGCGTCGCGTCGCGGCTCGCCGCGGGCGAGCCGCTCTCGCGCTCTCCGGAGGGCGTCCGCCTCCCGGTCGGCGGCGGTCGCTCGGCGCTCCTCGTCGCGCAAGGGGGCGCCTGGCGGGTGGACGCGATCGAGTGAGGCGTCGAGGTGCGCCCGGTTGCGCGTTGAGAAGCCCCGGGCGGCCCGCTATAAAGGCGGCCGCATGCCGCTCGACAACGCCGCCGCGCTGAACGCCCTCCGCAAGGTCCTCGACCCCGAGCTTCGCCGCGATCTCGTCACCCTCGGGATGGTGAAGGACCTCTCCGTGGAGGGCGAGACCGTCCGGCTGAAGGTCGAGCTGACGACGCCGGCCTGTCCGCTCAAGGAGACGATCGGCTCCGACGTGAAGGCGGCCCTCGCGGCGGCCGGGTTCAAGCGCGTCGAGATCGCCTGGGGCGCCCAGGTCCGCTCCGCGCCGGGCGTCGCGCAGTCGCAGCTCACCCCCGGAGTGAAGAACATCATCCTCGTCGGAGCGGGGAAGGGCGGCGTCGGCAAGAGCACCGTCGCCGTGAACCTCGGCGTGTCCCTCGCGAGGCTCGGGGCGAAGGTCGGCGTCCTCGACGCGGACATCTACGGGCCGTCGCTGCCGATGCTCACCGGCCTGTCCGAGCGCCCGACCTCGCGCGACGGCCAGCGGCTCGATCCGCTCGAGGCGCACGGCGTGAAGGCCATGTCCATCGGCTTCCTCGTCGACCCCGAGCAGGCGCTCATCTGGCGCGGGCCGATGGTGACCGGCGCCCTCATCCAGCTCCTGCGGGACGTGAACTGGGGTGACCTCGACTATCTCATCCTCGATCTGCCGCCGGGGACGGGCGACGTCCCGCTCACGCTGGCGCAGAACGTCCGCGCCGCAGGGGTCGTGCTCGTCTCGACGCCGCAGGACGTGGCGCTCGCCGATGTCATCCGGGCGAAGCTGATGTTCGACAAGGTGTCGATCCCGATCCTGGGGATCGTCGAGAACATGTCCTCCTTCGTCTGCCCGCACTGCCGGAAGGACACGCCCATCTTCGCGCACGGCGGCGTCCGGACCGCCGCAGAGAAGATGGGGATCCGCTTCCTGGGCGAGATCCCTATCGACCTCGCCATCCGCGAGGGCGGCGATCAGCGGCGTGCCGGTCGTCGCGGGCGCGCCCGACAGCCCCCAGGCGGCAGCGTTCCTGACCGTCGCGCGCAACGTGGCGGGCGCGGTGAGCACGCAGGTGCTCAAGGCGCCGCAGGCTCCCGGTCATCGGCGCGCAGCCGCGCGCGTAGGAGGTCGCGTGGAGGGCAACCCCCCGGACGATCCGCTGCTCTCGGCCCCCCCCGACGTCGCCGCGGACGACGGCGGCTTCCGCGGGTCGATCGCGGACAGCGTCAAGAAGGCGCTCCTCGCAGGCGTCGGCGCGCTTTTCCTGACCGAGGAGGGCGCCCGGCGCATGGCGCGCGACTGGAAGCTGCCGAAGGACGTGGCGGGCTTCATCGGTCAGCAGGCGCAGTCCGCGAAGGAGGAGATCTTGCGGCTGTTCGCGGACGAGATCCGCCGCTTCCTCGAGTCGGAGTCGGTGCGCCGCGAGTTCTGGAGCGCCCTCTCCGACAACGCCATCGAGATCCGCGCCGAGATCCGCTTCCGGCCGGAGAAGGACCGCCCACCCGGAGCGACGAAGGACGGCCCGCCCCGCGCGGAGGTGGCCGCCCAGGTGCGCCACCGGCGGCCACCCAGGAAGGGCAGCAAGCGCTGAGCGTGCGCGCGGACGAGCGCCCCTCGGGGCGCCGCCCTCACGCCCGTGACGTGCGCTGCGCCCGGACACCGCCCATCCTTCCGGGGTGCTCGATCTCCACTTCGTCGCACCGGGGCTCGCGGTCGGCGCGTGCTTTCCCCCGGAGGGCGCCGCCCGGCTCGCCGCCGACCACCGGATCTCGCGGGTCGTCGACGTGCGGATCGAGAGCTGCGACGACGAGGCGGTGTTGCGGGTCCACGGGATCCGGCTCCTCCACCTGCCCACCCACGACACGCGGGCCATCTCCCAGGAGCGGCTGTCGCAAGGGGTCACCTTCGTCTCGGAGGGCCTCGATCGCGGCGAGCGGGTGCTCGTCCACTGCCAGTACGGAATCGGCCGGAGCGCGCTCCTCGCGTGCTGCGTGCTCGTGGCCCGCGGCAGGCCGCCGCTCGCGGCGCTCGAGGCGGCGAAGCGGGCGCGGCCGGTCGTCTCGCCCAGCCCGGAGCAGCTCGAGGCCCTGAGGGCGTTCTCCGCGCGCATCCGGGTGGCGCACGCCGCGTCCTGGAGCATCCCGACCATCGAGGCGCTCGGCGCGATCGCCTGGCGCCACCTGCGGTCGGACGGGCGCGCCCCGTCCGAGCGCGACGCGCGCGCGGGCTCCACCCGCGGGTCCTGATGCGGTGCGTTCTTCGGCGACCGGGAGCGGACCGCCTCGCCGGGGTGCCCCGCGCTGCGACCTCTTGACGCAGCGGACCCGGATCACCCCCGCCTGGGGTGCGCGTTGACGCCCCGCTTGAGGCCTCGCGCTCGAGCTCGTTTCCGCCGACGCTCCGTCGTTCACAGGAGGAAGTCGCATGGGAATCGACAGGATGGCGGTCATCGGCGCCGGCCAGATGGGCTCCGGAATCGCACAGGTGGCCGCCCAGGCGGGGCTCGAGGTCATCATCGCGGACGCCTCGCCGGATCTCGCCAAGCGCTCGGTGGACAAGCTCTCGGTGACGCTCGCGAAGCTCGTGGAGAAGGGGAAGATCCCGCCGGCGGACCGCGACGCCATGCTGAAGCGGATCCGGCCCGCCCGCGGTCTCGAGGACTGCGCGCCGGCCGACCTCGCGATAGAGGCGATCGTGGAGAACGAGGGCGTGAAGAAGGACATCTTC
Organism: uncultured delta proteobacterium; assembly: GCA_963721145.1. GTDB lineage: Bacteria > Myxococcota > Myxococcia > Myxococcales > Anaeromyxobacteraceae > Anaeromyxobacter. The sequence goes on from CAVRIC010000004.1 coordinate 616,486, forward strand.
CGCCGGCTCGACGGGATGCTGCGGCCGGAGGCGATCCTGGCATCGAACACCTCCTCGATATCGATCACCGCGCTCGCCGCGGCGACCGGCCGCCCCGATCGCTTCGTCGGGGTCCACTTCATGAATCCGCCGCCGGTCATGCAGCTCATCGAGATCATTCGCGGCCTGCAGACGTCGGACGAGACCTATGCCGCCGTGGTCGCGCTCGCGAAGCGGTTCGGGAAGACCACGGTGACGTCGAAGGACTCGCCCGGGTTCATCGTGAACCGGATCCTGATCCCGCTCCTCAACGAGGCCTGCTTCGCGCTGCAGGAGGGGCTCGCCTCGCCGGAGGACATCGACACCGCCGTGAAGCTCGGGCTCAACCACCCGATGGGCCCGCTCACGCTCGCGGACTTCGTCGGCCTCGACACCTGCCTGTCCATCGCGGAGGTGCTGCACCGCGAGCTCGGCGACGACAAGTACCGTCCCGCTCCGCTGCTCCGGCAGTACGTGGCGGCGGGGTGGTACGGCCGGAAGAGCGGACGCGGCTTCTACCGGTACGGGGGGTGACATGGCTTACGAGAACCTGCTCTGGGAAGTGAAGGACGGCGTCGGGCTCCTGACGTTCAACCGGCCCAAGGTGCTGAACGCGCTCAACGCGCGGACGTTCGAGGAGCTCGCCGAGGTGGTCGCCCTGATCGAGCGCGACCGCGCGGTGCGGGCGGTCGTGCTCACCGGCGCCGGCGAGAAGGCGTTCATCGCCGGGGCGGACATCGCCGCGATGGGCAGCATGACCCCGGCGGACGCGCGCGCATTCGCGGAGCGTGCCCACGGGCTCCTCGCGAGGTTCGAGCTGCTGCCGGTGCCCACCATCGCCGCCGTGAACGGGTACGCGCTCGGCGGCGGCTGCGAGGTCGCCCTCGCGTGCGATCTCGTCTACGCGAGCGAGTCGGCGCGCTTCGGGCAGCCGGAGGTGAACCTCGGCATCATCCCCGGCTTCGGAGGCACCCAGCGCCTCTCGCGGCGGGTAGGGCGGATGCGGGCGCTCGAGATGATCCTCACCGGCGATCACCACGATGCGCGCAAGGCGAAGGAGATGGGGCTCGTCCTGGAGGTGCTGCCCGCGGGCGAGCTCGTTGCGCACGCGATCGCCCAGGCGCGCAAGATCGCGTCCAAGGGTCCGGTCGCGGTCGCCCTCGCCAAGCGGGCGATCCATTCCGGCGCCGATGCGGACCTGAGGGTGGGGAACGAGCTCGAGCGCCAGGCCTTCTCGGCCTCGTTCGCGACGGAGGACGCACGCGAAGGGATGAAGGCGTTTCTGGAGAAGCGGCCTCCGCAGTGGAAGGGCGCGTAGCCCCGGAGGAGACCGATGGACATCCAGCTGACCGACGAGCAGCGCCAGGTCCGGGACCTCTGCCGGGAGTTCGCCGAGAAGGAGCTGCGGCCCAATGCGCGCCGGTGGGACGCCGAGCACCAGTTCCCGCGCGAGGCCGTGAAGCAGCTCGGCGAGATGGGGCTCCTCGGCGTCGCCATTCCCTCCGAATGGAGCGGCGCCGGGATGGACAACGTCTCGTACGCGCTCGCGATGGAGGAGATCTCGCGAGGCTGCGCCGGGACGGGCGTCATCATGAGCGTGAACAACTCGCTCTTCTGCGACCCCGTGCTCAAGTTCGGCACGGACGAGCAGAAGAAGCGCTTCCTCGCGCCGTTCGCGCGTGGCGAGAAGCTCGGGGCGTTCGCGCTCACCGAGCCGATGAGCGGCTCCGACGCCGCGGAGATGCGCACCCTCGCGGAGAAGCGCGGGAGCGAGTACGTCCTCAACGGCTCGAAGAACTTCATCACCAACGGGCCGCAGGCGGACGTGATCCTCGTGTTCGCGATGACCGATCGCCCCAAGCGGCACAAGGGGATCAGCGCCTTCCTCGTCCCCACCGACACGCCAGGGTTCACCCGCGGCAAGCCCGACGACAAGGTCGGGATCCGGGCCTCCGGCTCGTGCACCGTGTTCTTCGAGGGGTGCGCCATCTCCGAGAAGCAGCGGCTGGGGGGCGAGGGCGACGGCTTCAAGATCGCGATGGCGACGCTCGACGGCGGTCGGATCGGGATCGCCTCCCAGGCGCTCGGCATCGCGCGGGCCGCGCTCGAGGAGGCGGTGGCGTACGCGAAGGAGCGCAAGGCGTTCGGCCAGCCGATCTCGCAGTTCCAGGCGATCCAGTTCATGCTCGCCGACATGGCGACCGAGCTCGACGCGGCGCGGCTGCTCACCCACCGGGCGGCGACCCTGAAGGACCGCGGCGTCCGCCACAGCCCCGAGAGCGCCGATGGCGAAGCTGTTCGCCTCGGAGATGTGCGAGCGGGTGACGTCGAAGGCGATCCAGATCCACGGCGGCTACGGCTACGTGAAGGAGTACGACGTCGAGCGGCACTACCGCGACAGCCGCATCACCGAGATCTACGAGGGGACGAGCGAGATCCAGCGGATCGTCATCTCGGCGGCGGTGCTGAAGGACTGACCCTCAGCTCGACCCTCAGCCCGCGCGCGCGGTGGTCTCGTCGCCGGCCAGCTCGAGCTCGATGAGGTGGCCGGTCCGCTCGCGCTTCACGCGCAGGTACTCGACGTTGTGCGGGTTCGCTGGCGACGGCAGCTGGATGCGGCCGCGGACGTCGACGCCGGCCTCCTGCAAGCCCTCGAGCTTGAGCGGGTTGTTGGTCACGAGGTCGATCGACCGGACGCCGAGCAGCTGGAGCATGTCGGCCGCGATGTCGTAGCGGCGGAGGTCGTCCGGGAAGCCGAGGAGCCGGTTCGCCTCGTACGTGTCGTGCCCCTGGGCCTGCAGCGCGTAAGCGCGGATCTTGTTGCCGAGACCGATCCCGCGCCCCTCCTGGCGGAGGTACAGCAGGACGCCGCGGCCGCGCTCGGCGATGAGGTCGAGGGCGCGGTCGAGCTGGTCGCGGCAGTCGCACTTCAGCGAACCGAACACCTCGCTCGTCAGGCACTCGGAGTGGACCCGGACCGGCACCGTGTCACCCGCGACGTCGCCGGTCACGAGCGCGACGTGCTCTGCGCCGGTCTCGGAGTCGCGAAACACGACGGCGCGGAACACCCCGCGGACGGTCGGGAGGGGAGCCTCTCCGTAGATCGTGATGCGCTCGGAGTGGCGCTTGCGCGCGGCGACCACCACCACGTCGTTCTGCATGGCTCCTCCCAATAATCGGCGGATCTGATGCAGGTCAACCCCATGCCGTTACGCTGCGCCCCGTCAGACGGGGCGCGCCCTCCGCGTTGACTTCGTCGATCCGGGCGGTTAGGTGATTCGTCGTGATGGCGGCGGATCTCTCGTCAGGGGACCTGGCGCGCGCGACTGGGAACACGGTCCGCACGATCCGGTTCTACGAGGAAGAGGGGCTCCTGAAGCCCGCAGAGGTGAGCGACGGGGGTCACCGTCGCTACACCGAGCACGACCTCGAGCGGCTCCGGCTCATCAGCGACCTGCGCGAGCTCGGGCTGTCGCTCTGCGAGATCCGTTCGATCCTGGAGCTCAGGGCAGGCTGCCACAACGCGGCCGAGTTCGCGATGCGCTTCCAGCAGGTGCTGGTCGGGCATCTCGATCAGGCCCAGCGCCGGCTCGAGCGGCTGAAGCGCGTCAAGAAGGAGATCTACGACGCGCTCGCGACGCTCCAGGAGCGGCTCTCGTCGGCGGGAGTCGAGCAGTGCCCGTGCGCAGTCGCCGAGGCTGCGGGGGCGCCGCGGATCGTGAAGGTGCTCGCGCGCCAGCAGGGCTGCTGCGAGCACGGCGGGCATGTCGCGAAGAGCGGCGTCCTGCACGAAGCCGCCGCGCCGCTGACGAGCGCGTCCTCGCCGCGCCACCCCAGGCGCGGCGGCATGGCCTGACCTTCTGCCGAGTTTCCATAATCTACATTATCGGACTTTGACTATCGGTCCGGGCACTCCCCCGGAACGAAAAACGCTGGCGCACAGGGACCGGGGGGGTCTGGAGCCTCGGGGGGCTTCTCCGCGTACCTGGTACCGGGCGATTCCGCCCGTCCTGGCACGATCGTCAACTTGGACATCAGCACGGCGCGGCGGGCGGCGGAGGCCCTCGTCCGGGCCTCGCTCGAGCGCCCGAAGGACCGCGGGCTCCTCTTCCCCTCGAGCATCTTCACCGCCGCGCTGAAGCTCGGCGGCCAGCACAACGCGGACCCGTGCTTCGCGATCCGGATCCGCCGCCTCGCCCTCCCCCGCGCCGCCGGCGGTTCCTGCGGCCGCGCAGGAGGGCGCGGAGCCGCCCGCACCGCAGGTGGAAAATAGGTCCAACTCGACACCCATGGGCTCCCCGAGCAGCAGCTCGACCACCTGCAGGACCTCGCGGCGATCGCGCTCGAGGGCCGGCGCGTCCGGATCCGGACTACTCACCCACCCACCTGAGCAGTCGCGGCGATCGCGCTCGGCCGAGACGTGCTATGGGTCTTGTCATGCGCACCTACGTCGACCTCCCCGACACCAAGCTCCGCGCCCTCCGCTCCCTCGCCGAGCGACGCGGGTTCCGAGGCTACTCGAGGGTCCTCGCCGAGGCCGTGGACGAGTACGTGAAGCGCCACGGCGGCGAGGTGGACGAGGATCGTGCCGCGAAAATGAAGCGGCTCCGAGGCTCGCTCTCCGCGAGCGACGAGCGCGCGATGCGGAAGGCCGTCCGCGACATCCGGAGGGAGAAGTGATCGTTGCCGACGCGGACGTCCTCATCGACTGGCTACGCGACAAGGGGCTCGCCGACGTCGTGCAGTCCTCGCTCGAGCGGCAGGAGCTCGCGACGACGACGGTCGGCGCCTACGAGCTCTGGACCGGGGCGCAAACCGTCGAGGCCAGGGCCGAGGTGCACGGGCTCCTCTCGCTCATGACGGCCGTCCTGCCCTTCAACGATCGCGCGGCCGAGCTCGCCGGCGCGGCCCGGCGCGAGCTCGCAGCCGCGGGACGCGTCATCGGCAAGGCGGACTTCTACGTCGCGGGGATCTGCCTCGCCGTCGACGCGCCGCTGCTCACGCGCAACCGGCAGCACTTCGAGCGCGTGCGGGGGCTGCGGCTCGCCTGACCGCGTCGCGGAGCTCCTCGAGCTCGCTGCGCATCCGGGCGAGGTCCTCGAGCAGCTCCTCGCGCGCGAGGTCCTCGAGCACGCCCTCGACCTCGGCCGACGCCGGCGACGCGCCCGGCGCTGGCAGCGTGAGGCCGTGCGGGTCGAGGGCGACGCGTACCGGCCCGCCGCCGGCGGCGAGCCGGAAGGCGACGATGCGACCTTTGCGCGCCCAGCGGAGGATCGTCTTCACGTGGACGCCAGCGCGCCGCTTCCTTCGCGGAGACGGTGCGTACGTTGTGCATGGCTTGCTCCCGGAGTTCCCGACCGCCCGCTCGCACGCCCTCGAGCACCGTACTGGATCGCCGACTGTAGGTGCAATCGGCGGGGCTCATGGACGCGGCCGGCTCCGAACAAGTCCCTTCCCGCTCGCACGTCGGGCCGGCCGCGTCCGCTCCCTCCGATGCTCCGGAGCCCCAGGGCGCCGCGAGCTCAGACGCCGGGCAGACCCCGGCCACCGCGGCCGCGCCCGTCGCCGAACCCTCGAGCACCTCCTCCGGCTCGCGGAAGCGACGGACGGCGGCCGCACCTCTCCCCCCGTCCTCGACCGAGGAGGTCCGCCGACGTCGACCCGCGCACGCCCGACGAGATCCGCAAGGACGTCGCGTACGCGCTCCTCGGGGTTTTCCTCGCCCTCGACACGGTGCTCTGGATCTTCTCGTTCGGCGTCCACGAGCTCACCGACGATGAGGCGGCCGAGGGCGCGCGTTACCTGCTCCCGTGGGCGGAGCGCCACCCGTGACACGGTGCAGCCGACGAGCGGCCTTCGCGATGCCGCCTTCCTCCACGACGGCCTTGAAGATCCGTAGCTCGGCGAGGTCCGTGCGTTCCTCCGTTCTCTATTCGAGAAGGGTCCGTTCTCGATCATTCAGTTTCGCAGCCTACACCGGAAACTCTATGTTCCCGTGACGATGAACGCAGGAACTCGTCGTACCTCTGCGTCGACGGCGGCCTGGATCGGCCTCGCCGGACTGGCGTCCGCCATGGGGATCGGCCGATTCGCGTTCACGCCGCTCCTGCCCCTGATGCAGCACGAAGGCGGGATCGCGCTCGCGCAGGGCGCCTCGCTCGCCGCCGCAAACTACCTCGGGTATCTGGTGGGCGCCCTCGCCTGCATGCTCGTGAGCCCGGCCCCCTATCGCGCCGCCGTGACCGGGTTGCTGGCCGTCGCCCCCCTCACCGCGGGCATGGGCCTGAGCGAGACGTTCGGCGTCTGGTTCGCGCTCCGGCTCCTCGCGGGCGCGGCGAGTGCGTTCGTCCTCGTGGGTGTCTCGGCGTGGGCTCTGCCGCTGCTGGCGGCGGAGGGGCGTCCCTCCTGGTCCGGCCGGGTTTACGCCGGCGTGGGAGTCGGCATCTTCCTCAGCGGGCTCGTGGGGCTCGGAGTTGGCCTCATGGGGAGGCCGGCAGCGCACGCATGGCTCCTCCTGGGAGGCAGCGCGGCGCTCGTGGCGCTCGCCGCGTGGAGGCCGATGACCACGCCCCTCCCCCTCACCGCGCGACCCAGAGGCACGCCCAGTGCCCTTCCCGCCGGGGCCTGGAGACCGGCGCTCTGCTATGGCGCGTTCGGGTTCGGCTACATCATCCCGGCGACGTTCTTGCCGGCTGCGGCGCGGCAGCTGATGCCGGACCCGGCCGTCTTCGGCTGGACGTGGCCGGTGTTCGGCCTCGCCGCCGCGGCGTCGACGGCGGCCTCCTCACGGTGGCGCCACCTGCCGCCCCGGAGGCTCTGGGCGGGCGCCCAGGCCGTCATGGCGGTCGGCGTGCTCGCCCCCGCCATCCGGATGAGCGTCTCGACGCTGCTGTTCTCGGCCGTGTGCGTGGGCGGCACCTTCATGGTCGTGACGATGGCGGGCATGCAGGAGGCCCGTGCAGTGGCGGGACCTTCGGCGGCTCGGTTGATGGCCGCCATGACGGCTGCGTTCGCCATCGGTCAACTCGTCGGCCCGTTCACGGTGAACCTCCTCCGCTCCGCGGCGCACGACCCGCTCGCCCTATCCCACGCGGTGGCCGCAGGCGTCCTGCTGCTCGGCATCCTGGTGCTGTCACCCCGAGCCCAGGCCGGGCCCTGCCCCGCGCTTCCCCACGAAGAAGGAGCTCGACGATGACCATCGACCCGAAGGACCGCATGCCGCCCATCCCGCGCGAGCAGATGGACGAGGCGCAACGCGCTGCCGCGGACGAGCTGATCGCCGGCCCGCGCAAGGGCGTGAAGGGGCCCTTCATCCCGCTGATGCGCAGCCCGCAGCTCATGGCGCGCCTCCAGAAGGTCGGCGAGTACCTGCGCTTCGAGAGCGCCATGCCTCGCAGGCTGAACGAGTTCGTCACGCTCGTGGTGTCGCGCGCGTGGACCCAGCAGTTCGAGTGGTTCACGCACGTGCCGCTCGCCCTCCAGGCGGGCACGAGCCAGGAGACCGTCGAGGCGCTGCGCGAGGGTCGCCGACCCGCAGACATGAGCCGCGAGGAGGAGATCGTCTTCGACTTCACCACCGAGCTCCTGCACCATCGCGGAGTCAGCGACGGCACGTATCGCGTGTGCGTCGAGGCGCTGGGCGAGCGCGGGGTCGTCGATCTCGTGGCGCTCGTCGGCTACTTCGCGACGGTGTCGATGGTGCTGAACGTGGCGCACACGCCCCCCGAGCCGAACCCGGGCCTGGATCCCCTGCCACCCCTGCCGCGCTAGGGCCGGTCGATGGCGCACCTGCCAGTTCGGCCGTTGTCCTGGTTTCGGGAGGGCGCGGCATCCCCCGCGAAATCTTGCGGGCGCGCTCTACTGCAGGAGCAAGGCCAGATCGGCGCCGCGCATCTGTTCGAGGAACGTCAGGTACTCGGAGATGACCACGTCGTCGAAGGCGAGGGAGCTGTGGTCCACCCCGAAATGCTCGAGCGACGGACCGCAGGCGTAGAAGCGTGCCCCCAGCTGGTGCAGCTGCCTCAGCTTCTCGCCGGGCGGCAGATGACCAATCTCGGCGAGCCCGTTCCGCGCAAAGCGGCTGAAGAGCGAGCGGAAGGTGCCGCGGAGCTTGGGCTGGAACCCCCGTTCCAGCACGTGCACGCCTGGACCCTGGAAGAAGAGGTGCACCTCGTCGCCGGTGAGCGCCGCCGAGAGAGCCAGACCGAGCGGTGCCAGCAGCTCCTCCAGGCCCGGGTCGGAGATCACGATGGCCGCCCGCTTGCGCTCGGGCCGCCAGGGCGCCTTCTCGATGTAGTAGCGGACGAAGCCGTCCGACCGGTCCACCTCGCGCAGCGCTTGCCCGGTCATGCGGCACCACGCCCGGACGTCGGGCTCGATCGCGGCGAACGGGCTCGTCACCACCTCGAGGACCTCTCCGTCTTCCATCGTGCGCAGCTTGCGCGCGGCCTCGAACAGGATGTAGGTCGTGATGGTCTTGCCGCGCGTGTCGAGCCGGGCCGGCACCTCGTGCTTGGGCGCCGGAAGCGGAGCGAGCGTGCGGCCTCCTGCGCATCCGAGCTGTGCCGCGAGGGCGGCGAGAACCGCCGTCGTGCGGCGGCGGCGGGGCGTGTCACGACGTGAGGAGGTGTCAGGCATCGCTCTCCCTCCCGCGCGCGGCTCGTCCACCTCTCCCCGAGCTCGACCGGAGCGGTCGGCGTCCGGTGCCGGCGCCCGAATCGATGGCGCCGAGGAAGACGCCGAGCTGCTGCAGCAGCGTTTCGTTGATCGAGCAGTGAACGCGACGGCCCCGCCGCACGCACAGGATGAGCCCGGCCTGCCGCAGCTCCTTCAAGTGATGCGACACGGTCGGCAGCCCGACCTCGAGGTGGCGCGCCAGGTCGGCCAGCGTTCGCTGCGCCGCGTCGCCGTCCGGCGCGCAGCCGCCGGCGCCGCAGCTGGCGCGGAGCATCGAGAAGACGCTCAGGCGCGTGGGATCCCCGAGGGCCTTGAATGCGGCGGCGAACCCGGCCGGAGAGCGCTTCATGGTTGTATAAGTATCGAATACTCGCGTACGAGGTCAACACCCGCGTCGAGTCCTTCTCGCGCGCGGTGACGAGGCACGTCGAGGCCTGGACCCGGTGGGGCAGCCGCGCGGAAGTCCCTGGAGGAGGAGCTCGGTGCTGCGCGCGGTGAGGGCGGCGCGCATCTTGGCGTCGCGCGGGGAGCGGACGAAGGACTCGCCGAACAGCGTGGCGTAGGCGACGAAGGCCCGCGCCTCCGCCTCCTCGGGGGCGAGGCCCGCCGCCACGTAGAGGTCGCGGAGGTATGCGAGGCGCCGCCCGTCGACGCGCACCACCGCCTCGCGGGCGCGGCGGTCGCGGGCCGCCCAGCGACGCAGCGCCACCTCCAGCTCCATGATCCGTCGCTCGAAGGCGATGGCGAACAGACGCCGCAGCCGCTCCACCGCGGTGCCGCCGCCAGCCTCCACCGCGTCGAGGACCGCCAACGTCTCCACCTCTTCCCAGCGCCGCAGCGCCGCCGCCAAGAGCTCCCGGCGGTCCCGGAAATGCCAGTAGAAGCTTCCCTTGGTGACGCGCAGCCGCCGCGCCAAGGGCTCCACCTTGACCGCCTCGCTGCCGCCGGTGGCCAGCAGTGCCAGGGCGGCGTCGATCCAGGATTCGCGGGAGAGGCGCGGCGAGATCGGCTTGCGCACGGCCCGCACCGTACGTTGCCGCTTGACCCGAAGCAAGCGTGGGCCGTACGCTGCACCATACGGTACCGTATGGTAACAGAAAGGCGGGGCCACATGGAAATCACCGCAGCCGACTGGCAGGTCATCCGCCGCGTCTTCCGCGAGGGCTTCGCCTCGAGCTTCCACTTCGCGGTCTCCACTGTCGGCGACGATGGCTCCCCGCACCTCACGCCCATCGGCTCGCTCGTGCTGGGCGAGGTGGGCCATGGGTTCTACTTCGAGGAGTACGCGGGAGGGCTCGCGCATCGGCTGCGGCGCGATCAGCGGGTCTGCGTCATGGCCTTGAACAGCGGGCGGTGGGAGTTGCTCAAGACCCTGTGGCACGGCGAGGCCCGCCGGCCGTTCGGGGTCCGGCTTTATGGCACCGCCGGCGAGCGGCGAGACGCGACCGCCGGTGAGATCGAGCGCTTCCTGCACCGCGTGAGGCACCTGCGGTTCCTGCGCGGGCACCGGCTGCTGTGGGGGAAGCTGCGGACCGTTCGCGAGGTGCGCTTCCACGCCTTCGATCCGGTGCGCATCGCGCCCCTGGGCGACCCCTGGCCGCCGAGGCGTCCGGCGGCGTAGCCCGCCCGCGAGGCGCTCGAGCCGCGCTGGAGCGATCCAGGGCCGTGCCGCGCGAGTTGATACGTGGGCCGAGCTGTCGCGAGACCCGGCCAGCGGCGCGAAGAAGCCCGAACGGAAGGGTGAGCTTCCTCGTTCGACTGCGACGACGCGCGGATCAGGCGGGCGCAGCCGTCACAGATGGCTCAGGAACAGCGGCAGCCCCCGCTTGCTGGCGTAGATCGGCCGCAGGCGCTCGGTGTTGTACATCGAGGCGACGTCCACCTTCCGCGGCCCGAGCTTGGGGTCGGGGATCGGCACGAGGTCGTAGCGGCCGTTCACGAGCGCCGACATGAGGCCGCTCCGGCCCTCCAGCGCCGCGTCGAGCGCCATCGTCCCGAACGTCGAGGCGACGAGCTTGTCCACGAAGTCGGGATCGCCCGAGCGCAGGTCGTACGTGAGGTCGGAGACGATCGTCTCCTCGCCGGTACGTCGCTTGATCTCGTCCGACAGCGACTCGGCGACGCTCGCCTTCTTGCGGTGGCCGTACGCGTCCGGCTCGCCGTACTCCTGCACCTTGTACCCCTGCCAGCCGGCGCCCTCGGAGAGCACGACGAGCGCGTAGCTCGACGGGTTGTTCTTCTTGTCCGTCACGAGGAGATCGACGATCTGCTCGAGCTTCGGGTAGTGCTCGGGGATCAGGCAGCGGATCGAGGTCACGTAGGCGGTGTAGAAGGCGGTGAACCCCGCGTCACGCCCGAACACGCGGAAGATTCCGATCCGCTCGTGCGAGCCGACGGTGGTCCGCTGCCGCTCGATGGCGGCCGTCGCCCGCGTGATCGCCGTCGACAGCCCGATGCAGTACTCGGTGTTCTGGACGTCGTTGTCCATCGTCTTCGGGATGGCGATCACCTTCACGCCCAGCTCGTGCAGCTTCGCCGCGTAGGACAGCGTGTCGTCGCCGCCGATGGGGAGCAGGTAGTCGATGCCGAGCGCTTCCACGTTCCGGAGCACCGCGCTCGAGACGTCGTGGACGGTGGTCGTGACGCCCCCCTTCGTGCTCTGCGAGCTCGGGAACGACTTCCCCTCGAGGTGTCGCGGGAGCTTCTTCATCTTGGCGGGGTTGGTCCGGGTCGAGTGGAGGAACGTGCCGCCGGTCCGGTCGATCCGCCGCGTGTTCTCGCGCGTGAGCGGCAGGACGTAGCGGCTCCGGCTCGCCGGGTCGGCGACGTCCAGGTGAGTGAGCCCCTCCCAGCCTCGACGGATGCCGACCACCTCGCACTCGTGCTCGGTGCTCCGGTAGACGATTCCCTTGATGACCGAGTTCAGGCCGGGGACGTCCCCGCCGCCCGTGAGGATTCCGACGCGCATCTTGACCATGCCCGTATCCTAGGGCCGGCGCGAGCCTCGGGTCACAGAAACGATCGGGCCTCTGGTGCGCCGCTCTCGACGCTGGTCGCCCGGCAGGCTCGACGCGCGACCGACGCCCTCTTTGGAGATGCTGCGGCGAAGGCGAAGGCGACGGTCGCGAGGCGGATCAGCGGATCAGAAGAAGAACCCGAGCTGCAGGAGCGAGATGATCGGAAGGCCGACCTTGCCCAGCTCGTCCGCGGCGTCCTGCACGTCCTTCGACGAGTTGGTCGTGCTGATGATCCCCGGGATCTCGAGCGTCGTCTTCGAGGACAGGATGATCTGATAGCCGAGCTCCACCCCCATGAAGAAGCCGCTGTTCCACACCCAGCGCCAGCCGAGCTCCGGAGCGAGGTACGTGCTCGCCACCTTCGCCGAAGCGTCGAGGCCCGTCAGGTCGTCCTCTGCGCTCGCCTTGAAGGTGCGGCTGCCGTACGCAGCGCCGAGGAAGAACGCCCTCGACCACGGGTACCACTTCGCGGCGACTCTCCAGTCGCGGTACCCCGCCGACACCGAGCCGACGGAGATGGTGGGGATCAGGTCGTAGTCGAACGACAGGCCGAAGACGCTCCGGACCTTCGCCTCGATCCCGAACCCCGGCGCGGGCAGCGAGAAGATGGAGAGCTTGGGACCGATGACGGTGCCGGGGATGATGCCGTCCGTCTTCCCGTACCCGGGCACGATCGGAGCGACGGGCGGTGGGGGGGCGGCAGCGCGGCGGGCTTCGCCGGTGCGATCGGAGCAGGAGGCGGAGGAAGTGCGGCAGGAGCGGGCGCCACCGCCTCGGAGGTGGTGGGCGGGACGAGTGCCGGTGCGGCGGAGGTCGCCTGCGCCGGAGCCGCAGCTGCCGTGGCGGGCGCGGCCCCCGACGGCGGGGTGCCGGGTGCGGCGAGCGCGGGTGCAGCCAGGACGAACACCAGGGCGGCGGCGAGCGATCTCATGCGGTCTCTCTCCCGGAAAGTGAAAAACCGTATCAGGATGCCACACCCCACCCGAGTCCCACGAGGACAGGACGGCGACGGCGCGTCCGCGCGTCGGTCGCGCCCGGAGCGGACGTGTGGTAAGGCCCGACAGGTGCGAGCCCCCCTGATCGCCGTCATCCTCGCCGCGACGGGCACCGCTGCGGCAACCGAGGTGCCGCCGTTCGCGGCTGAGCCCCCGTCTCCGCCCTCCGCCCCCGCGGCGCCCTCCCCGCCAACCCCGCCGCCGCCTCTTGCCGGCGTCACCATCCTGAGGACCGCGATCGCGGTCGAGCCCGGGCAGCGCCTCGCGCTCTCGCCCGGCATCGAGCTGGTCATCGACCCCCAGACGACGTTCGAGATCGAGCTGTCCGCGCGCGCGGCCGACGCGCGGCTCGTGCTGGTCGATGCCCGGGAGGACCTCGTCCCCGCCCAGGACGCGCGCGAGCTCTCCGCGGGGACGCGCCTCACCCTCTCGCCGGCGGTGCGCCTCGTCCCGGGCTCGCGCTACACGCTGCGTCTCGACGGGGCCGTGCAGCGCGAGCTCCATGACGAGGCCGGCCGGGCGTTCTCAGCCGTGACGTTCCCCCTGCTCGTCGCCGGGACGCCGCCGCCGCCCGAGCCGAAGCGGCCCGCTCGCAAGAAGAAGCGGCGCTGAGCTCGTGGGCCCCGCGAACGGCGCGAAGAGCTCCGCCAGCGCCGCCACGTTCCGGCTCCGGTCGAACTCCTCCCGCACGACGCTTCGCGCGCCCGCGGCGAGCCGGGCTCCGAGCGCGGCATCGGCCGCGAGCCGCGCCATCGCGGCGGCGAGCGCCGCCGGATCGCGCTCGGGAACCAGGAGCCCCGTCTCGCCGTCGCGGATCAGCTCCGGGATCCCGGAGAGCTTCGTCGCGACGACCGGCACCCCCGCGGCCATGGACTCCATGAGGGCCACCGGGATCCCCTCCATCTGGCCGTCTCGCGAGGTCACGCTCGGCAGGACCATCGCGGTCGCCCCCGCGAGCACGGCCGGGATCTCCTGGTGCGGAAGCGCCCCGCGCATCACGACCGTGTCCCCCAGCCCCTCGCGCGCGATCCGCGCGCGGAGGGCGCGGCGGAGCTCCCCGTCCCCGACGAGCACGACCCGCAGCCGCGTCCCCCGGGCCCGCAGCAGCCCGACCGCGTCGAGCAGGACCGCGTGCCCCTTGTACTCGCGCAGGCTCGCGATGCAGACGAAGGTCGGCACCTCCGCAGGGGCGCGCGGGGCGGCCCCGAATGCGCCGAGGTCGACGCCGCAGCGCACGACGTGGACCTTCGCGGCGGCGCAGCCGCACTCGTCCGCGAGGAGCCGGCGGTTGAACTCGGAGATCGTCACGACGAACCGCGCCGCCTCCACCTTCTCGCGGAGCATCGCCCGGTCCACGTACAGGTCGTGCGCGTGTGCCGTGAAGCTGTAGCCCGTGCCGGTGAGCCTCTGGACGAGCCAGGCCGCGAGCGTCGGGTGCGTGGCCCAGTGTGCGTGGACGTGTCGGACGCCCATCGCCTCGATCCGGCGGGCGAGGAGCGCTGCCTTGAGGAGGACGATCGGAGTGCGGACGAGGAGCTTGCGGGATCGCGCGTTGCGGAGGAGCGCCGTCCCCCAGGAGCGCAGGAGGATCTCGCGGGCTGCGCCGCAGCCAGTGGAGCTGCGCGGCGAGCATCTCCCACGAGATCGAGGCGTGGTAATGCGTGCAGCTCCTCACGTCGGACCAGCCGGCGTGGACCTGGCCCCTGCGGCGGCCGAAGAGCGGCAGCACCTCGACGTCAACGCCCCGCGCCCGGAGCTCACGGACCTCGTCCAGGATGAACGTCTCGGTGATCGCCGGAAACCAAGACACGAGGTACGCGACCCGCTGCGTTCCAGTCGGCATCCCTGCCTCCCTGCTCTCCGGCGGCGACCTCCTCGTACAGCTCGAGGTGGCGCCGGGCCGCCTCGAGGATCCCGAAGCGCTCGACCGCCCGCCGGCGCGCCTTGCCGCCGAGCGCCCTCGCCGCCTCCCGATTTCCGAGCACCGCGCAGAGCGCCTCGGCAAGCGCAGGGGGGCGTCCTGCGGGGACGAGCAGGGCGGCGTCCCCGGCGGCTTCCCGGGTCCCTCCCACGTCGGTCGCGACGACCGCGAGGCCGGACGCCATCGCCTCGAGGAGCGCCACGGAGAGGCCCTCCTGGCGCGAGGGGAGGACGAACGCGTCGGCGGCACGCAGCCACGGGACCACGTCGTCGGTCGCGCTCGCGAAGCGGACGGCCCCCAGGATGCCGTGGTCACGTGCACGGCGCTCCAGCGCCGAGCGCTCCGGTCCATCGCCGACGACGCAGAGGAGCGCAAGGACGCCCCGGCGGCGAAGGTGCGCCCAGGCGTCGATGAGGAGGTCGACCCCTTTCTCGGCGGCCAGGCGCCCTGCGTAGAGCGCCGTCGGGACGGGCGGGAGCGCGAGCTCGCGCCGGAGCCGCCGCCGCTCCGCGTCGCCCACCGGTGAGAACCGGCGGGTGTCCACGCCGTTCGGGATCGATCGGATGCGGTCTCCGGGGATGCCGCTCGCGGCGAGCTCGTCTCGGATCGCTGCCGGACACCGCGATGAACCCGGCCGCGCGCCGGCGCAGCGCCGCGCAGCCGGGCTCGCCCGAGCGACGCCCTGGCGCGCCAGCGCCGCGACGTCGCCGACGGCGCCGCTCGCGTGGGACGAGACGACGAACGGGGTCCTGCGCAGGCCACAGGCGACGAGCGCGACGGTGGCCGGGGACAGGAGCTGCTGCGCGTGCAGGACGGAGACGCGGTCGCCGAGCGACGCGACCACCCGCTCCGCGAGCGCGACGTAGGCGAGCGTCGCCGCGGGGCCGCCGCGGTGGAGCCCTGCACGATGAACCGTGAACCCGCCGGCGTCCTCCCGCGCGGGCCGACCCGGCGCGGGGCGCGTCACGACGTGGACCTCCGTCCCCAGCTCGGAGAGGCCGCGCGCGAGCGCGAGCGTCTGCGTCTGGATCCCGCCCAGGGAGGGCGGAAACAGGCTCGTCAGGATCGCGATCCCCCGCATCGTTCGGGGATCACGATGCGGCGCGCGCGCCCCCTCGCGGAACCCCCGCGCCCCCTCGCGGAACCCCCGCGCCCCCTCGCGGAACCCCCGCGCCCCCTCGCGGAACCCCCGCGCCCCCTCGCGGAACCCCCGCGCCCCCTCGCGGAACCCCCGCGCCCCGGGCCGGTGTCCATGCGCCCCGTCCGGTCCGCGCCTGTCAGCGCGCGGTGCGGGAGAGCCGCGCGAGGTCGGCGAGCACGGCCCGGTCCGCCTCGAGAAAATCGTACCCCGCGAGCGTGCCGACGTCTGCCCAGGCGATCTCGGCGACTCCGATGGGCGCCGGCTCGGCGTCGTCCGGCATCGTGCACGCGTAGAACGCGAGGTCCACCTCGCGCTCCGGGTACCGGTGCGCGTGCCGGAGGAGCAGCGGCCCGACGTCGATCGCGCACCCGAGCTCCTCGCGGATCTCCCGCGCGAGGGCGTCTGCGTCGCGCTCGCCCGCCTCGACCTTGCCGCCCGGGAACTCCCACTGACCCGGGCGGCCAGGCCGGTCCGGGCGCCGCGTCACCAGGATCGCGTCCCCCCGCCGAACCACCGCCGCGACGACCCGCAGGCGCTGCACCACGGCCTCAGCCGAGGTCGAGCGCGAAGAGGTCCCCCGCGTTCGAGAGCACATACACGCGCCCGTCCGCGAGGCCGGGGGACCCGGACACCCCGGTGCCGGGCTCGAACACGCGAAGCAGCCGTCCGGTCGACGCCTCCAGCCAGCGCAGGCCTCCCGCGCCGGCGGGGACGAGCACCCACTTCCCGGCGACGACCGGCGTGCCCCCGGGCGATCCGCCGAGCGGAGTGGTCCAGATGGCTGCGCCGTCCGAGGGCGAGAGGCCGTGGACGCTCGTGGGCGTCACCGCGACCACGAGCCCGGCGGCGAGGGCGACGCGCGCCGCGCCGGGCGCCTCGAAGGACCAGAGCGTCTGTCCGGTGCGGGCGTCGAGCGCGAGGACCGCTCCGGAGTATGCGGCGGCATAGACACGCTGCCCGTCGACGGCGAGGGCGTCGACGTCGAGGTGGGCGCCGCGCGGGCCCGCGGGCGCGACGCGACGCTCCCAGCGCGGCGTCCCGGTCTTGAGATCGAGCGCGGCGGCGAACCCGTCGGAGTACGCCGCGAACGCGGTCCCGGCGCTCACCTGGACCGAGGCCGCGCCGAAGATGGTGAGCCCCTCGCCCTTCTGCTCACGCCGGTGATGCCAGAGCCAGGTCCCCGTCGATGCGTCCACGGCAAACACCGTGTCGCGCAGGCTCGCGACGAGCACCACCCCATCCGCCAGCGCGGGTCGGGTGGAGAGATCCTCCTTCGCGTCGTACGTCCAGCGCGGCTTCCCGGTCGCGATCGCGACGGCGTACAGCCGGCCGTCGCTCGACCCTACGTACACGGTGTCGCCGGCGACGACCGGCGTCCCGAAGCCACCCGCCGCCTGGAGCTCCCAGGCGATCGTGCCGTCGCGCCGGACGGCGTGCAGCCAGCCGTCGCGGGTGCCGAGCAGGGCGATGCCGCGCTGCGGATCCGCGCCGACGCCGCCGCGCTCCTGGGGCTTCACCTCCAGCGGCCGCAGCCCGACGAGCGGGCGCTCCCACGCGATCCGGTACAGCCGGATGGGCGCGGGCGGGAGGCGCGTCCGGACGCCTGGATCGCCGGCCGCGACCGCGAGGGCGAGCGCGAGCCCGACCCCGAGCGCGGGCATCTACTTGCCCCCGAGCCGAGCGAGACGCTCGGCGGCCTCGGGCGTGAGCAGCGACTGCTTGTGGCGGTCGGAGAATCCGGCGAGCAGGTCCTTCGCCTCGGCGGTCTTCCCCGCCTGCGCGAGGACGCGCGCCCGCTCGAGGTCGGCGCGGTCCGCGAAGGCGGGCGCCTCGCGACCGAGTCGCTCGTACGCCTGCGCGGCCTGGTCGAGGCTCCCCTTCGCCTCCTCCGCCATCGCGATCCCCTCGAGCGCACCGAAGCGCAGCGAGTCGCCTCGCGGCGCGGACGCGAGGAATCGCTCGTACGCGGTCTTGGCCTGGTCCCACTCGCGGAGCTTCGCGTGGGCGTCGCCGAGGGCGAGCGCCGCGAGCTGCGCTGCGCCGGTGCCGCCGTGAGCGGAGAGCACCTGCTCCGCCGCGGCGACCACCGCCCGCTGGCGCGCTTCCTCGGTCGGGTAGAACGGGCCCGCGACCCCGGGCAGCGGCACGCTCGAGATCTCGCCGGCCATCGTGGCGAGGAGATCCGACGCCGCGGCTCCGGCGCGCTCCTCCCGGCCCGTGTTCACGGCGGAGAGGACCGCGATGACCATGATCGCGCCGACGGCCACCCCGCCGGCCAGCACGACGTGCCGGCGCCGGGTCGCGACCCAGCTCGCCGCCTGCGTGGCGACCTGCTGGAACCGGTCCGGTTCCTTCATGTCCTTGCGCGTGATGACGTCCGTCTTCGACATGTCGCCTCTGCGGCGGGCCAATCTAGGCGGGGCTCTCCGGTGCGTCAAGTGGAGAGCGCCCTGCG
The DNA here is from genome assembly GCA_963721145.1 of uncultured delta proteobacterium. GTDB lineage: Bacteria > Myxococcota > Myxococcia > Myxococcales > Anaeromyxobacteraceae > Anaeromyxobacter. The sequence continues at coordinate 634,709 of CAVRIC010000004.1, forward strand.
ATCACCTGCGCTTTCCGGCCGTCGGGCGCGGTCCCGCCGTCGGGCGTTTCCCTGGCGTCGAGCGTTGCCCGGGCGGCGGGCGCTTCCGGCGCTTCCGCTCCTTGAACACGATCCGCATCGGGATCTCGAGGCCGAACGCGTCCCGCAGGCGGTTCTCCACGTAACGCCGGTACGCGTCGCCGATCGCCTCGGGTCGCGAGCACTGGATGACGAAGGTCGGCGGCGCGTACGCGACCTGCGCGACGTAGAAGAGCTTCACCGGGCGACCCTTGGCGAGCGGCGCCGGGTGCTCCTCCTGGATCGCCACGAGCAGCTCGTTGAGCTGCGGCGTCGGGAACCGCGCGCGGTACTGCTCGCCGAGCTGCTCCGCGCGATCGAGCACCTGGTGACGCCGCGCCGCTCCTTCGCGGACACGAACACCATCGGCGCGAACGACGACGAACGGGAGCCGCTTCGAGAGCTCCTTCCGGTACCAGTCCTGGGTGGCGCCCTCGCGCTCCGCGATGTCCCACTTGTTCACGACGATGACGAGCGCCTTCGCCTTCTCGAGGACGATCCCGAGCAGGCGCGCGTCCTGGTCGACGCCCGCCTCGGTCGCGTCGAGCAGGCAGCGCGACCACCTCGGCCTCGTCGATGGCGCGCATCGCGCGCACGACCGAGAACGCCTCGACCTTCTGCGCGATGGAGCTCTTGCGCCGGATGCCAGCGGTGTCGGTCACGACGAAGCGCTGCCCCCGGTGCTCCACGATCGAGTCGATCGCGTCGCGGGTGGTGCCGGGCACCTCCGAGACGACGAACCGCTCCTCCCGGAGCAGCGCGTTCACGAACGTGCTCTTCCCGACGTTCGGCCGGCCGACGACGGCGAGCCGGAGGTCGCCGCGCGGCCGCGCCTCCTCCGTCACCTCCTCGGGCTCGGGCGCATCCTCGGGGGCGGGCTCCGCCGGCGGGAGCGCGAGGCGGACCAGGATCGCCTCGATCAGCTCGCCGGTGCCGCGGCCGTGCTCGGCGGAGAGGGCGTGCACGTCGCCGAAGCCGAGCCCGTAGAAGTCGGCGAGCGGGATGTCCTCCTCGGTGCGCGCGCTGTCCACCTTGTTCACCGCGACGAAGAGGGGCTTGCCCGCCCGCCGCAGCAGGTCCGCGAGCGACGCGGTCGACGCTGGTCAGGCCCTCACGCCCGTCGACGACGAGCACGATCGCGGCGGCCTCGTCGACGGCGAGCTGCGCCTGCTGCCGCACCTGGGCGATGAGCCGGTCGCGGGACTCCGGCTCGAAGCCGCCGGTGTCCACGATGGAGAGCGCGTGGCCGTCCCACTCCACGTCGGCGTAGTTCCGGTCGCGGGTGACGCCGGGGACGTCCTCGACGATGGCGGCGCGGCGGCCCGCGATCCGGTTGAAGAGCGTCGACTTCCCCACGTTGGGGCGGCCGACGAGGGCGACGAGCGGGCGGGGTGCGCGCGGGGTCATGGAGGTCGGCCTCAGATCCCGAACCGCTTCAGGGCGGAGGCGCGCTCGCTCCAGCGCTCCTCCACCTTCACGGTGAGCGCGAGGAACACCTTGCAGCCCAGGAGCCGCTCCAGATTCTCGCGGGCGCGCGTGCCGATCTTCTTCAGCATCGTCCCCTCCTTCCCGATGACGATGGCCTTCTGCGACTCGCGCTCGACCCAGATCACCGCCGACGACGCGCACGAGCCCGCCGCGCTCGCGGCGCTCCGACTCGTCGAACTCCTCGACCTCGACCGCGGCGGCGTAGGGGATCTCCTGGCGCGTCTGGATGCATCACCTGCTCGCGGACGTACTCGGCCGCGATCTGGCGCTCGGCCTGGTCCGTGAGGACGTCGGGCGGGAAGAGCGGCTCGTCCGCCTCCGGCACGTGACGCGCGAGCGCCTCGAGGAGCACGTCGACGTTCTCGCCGGTCAGCCCGCAGAACGGGACGATGTCGGCCCAGGCGTGGAGCGCGCGGTACGCCTCGATGACCGGCAGCAGCGTCGGCCTCGGCGCGCGGTCCATCTTGGAGATGCCGAGGACGGCGGCCTTCCCGCTCCGCGCGACCTCCTCGATGCCCCAGCGCGTCGCCTCGCCGACCTCCACGCGCCCGTCGGGACCCGTCCCGGCCTCGACCAGGAACAGGACGGCGTCGACCTCGCGGAGCGTCTGCAGCGCGACCTCCACCATCCGGCGGTTGAGCGCCCCCTTGGCGTGGTGGAGGCCGGGGGTGTCGAAGAGCGCGAGCTGTGTCCCGGGGCCGCTGAAGACCCCGAGGATCCGGGTCCGCGTGGTCTGCGGGCGCGGCGATGACGATCGCCAGGTGCTCGCCCAGGATCCGGTTGAGCAGCGTGGACTTTCCGACGTTCGGGCGACCGACGATCGCGACGAAGCCGGCGCGTAGGGACTTCTCTGTTTTTCGGGCCATGGAGGTGATCGCGCCCCACGTCTCGCGGGGCGCCTGGGTTTCCGGGAGCCGGAGGTCAGGGCTGCTTGCCGTGCGTGATGACGAGCTTCTCGAGCTTCACCTTGCCGTTGCCGGCGGCGACGATCTTCGGGACGAGCTCGAACCCCTTGACCACCTCGCCGAAGATGGTGTGGCCACGGTCGAGCCAGGGCGTCGGCACCTCGGTGATGAAGAACTGCGAGCCGTTGGTGTTCGGCCCGGAGTTGGCCATCGCGAGGAGGCCCGCCTTCGAGAACTTGTTGTCGGGCCCGATCTCGTCGGCGAAGCGGTAGCCGGGGCCCCCGGTGCCGTTCCCGAGCGGGTCGCCGCCCTGGATCATGAACTGCGGGATGACGCGGTGGAACACGGTGCCGTCGTAGAGCGGCTTCTTCACCATCTGGCCGCTGCGGGGGTCCTTCCACTCCTTCGTCCCCTCCGCGAGCCCGACGAAGTTCTCGACGGTCTTGGGCGCCTTCTCGGGGAGGAGCTTCACGACGATGTCGCCGAGCGTGGTCTTGAAGGTGGCGTGCAGCGGGGTATCCATCTTCTTCTTCTCCTGGGCGTGCGCGGTGGGCGCGGCGAGCGCCACTGCGAACGCGAGCGCGAGCGCGGTTCGGGTCATGCGCGGGATGCTAGCTGCGGGCCGCGGGGGCGGCAAATGGAAACGCGCGCGGACGGCCGCGCGCACGGACGCTACGCCTTGCGGCCACGCCCCTTCCTGGCCGGGGGGGCCTTCCTTTCGCGCGGCGCCGTGGGGCGGCGCGGTGGACGCTTCGTGGCGGGGCGACTCCGCTTCGCGGCGCGACGCACCGGCGCGGGCGCCACCTCGGGCTCGGGCGGAGGCGGCTCGCTGGCGACCTTCTCGTCCTGGGCCGGCTGCGGCGCCGGCGACGAAGGCGGCTCGGGAGGCGGCGCGAACCGGCGGGCCAGGGCGTCGAGCGCGAGCCTCGCCGCGGCCTGCTCGGCGTCCTTCTTCGATCGGCCCGCCCCGTGACCGACGACCTCGCCGCGCAGGTCCGTCTCGACCTCGAACGTCTTCGAGTGGTCCGGGCCGTGCTCCGCGACCACGCGGTACCGGGGCGTCGCGCGCATCCGGCTCTGCGCCAGCTCCTGGAGCTGGGTCTTGAAGTCGCGGTCGAGCGTCCCCGACGCAGCCCTCGCGAACGCCTCCCCCATGAAGCGGTCGACGATGGCGAGGATCGCATCGAACCCGGACCGGAGGTACACGGCGGCGATCACCGCCTCCATCGCGTCCGCGAGGAGCGAGGCCTTCCGCCGGCCACCGGTGAGCTCCTCTCCGCGGCCGAGCCGCAGCAGGGATCCGAGGTCGAGGGCCCGGGCGATCTCGGAGAGCCCCTGCTCGTCGACGACGGCGGCTCGCATCTTCGACAGCTCGCCCTCTCGCGCGGTCGGGAAGCGCTCCATCAGACGGTGCGATACCGCGAGATCGATCACGGCGTCGCCCAGGAACTCCAGGCGCTCGTTGTCCGCGAGCCCCTCCTCGTCCCGGTGCTCGTTCACGTACGACTTGTGGGTCAGCGCCGCGAGCGCCATCGCGTGGTCGGGAAGCGGCAGCCCGAGCCGCATGGAGAGGGCACCGACGGGATCCGGCGAAGCGCCGTCCTGCCGGTCTCCCGGTCCATCGCGCTGCGGAGCGTGGCCATCGGACATCGCGGTCCTCCTGCTCACGCGCGAAGCCGCGCTGCGAGCTCCTCCGCGAGCGCGTAAGGGTCCGCCTGCCGCGCCGCGATGCGCGCCGCGACCTCGTCGAGGTGGCCCATCTCCGCCTCCAGCCGAGCGAGCGCACCCGCGAGCAGCCGCTCGCGCAGAACCGCGACGAAGCCGGCGCGCGCCCGGGCGGCCTCGCGCGCCTGCCGCTGACCGGTCGCCTCCAGATGGGCGCGGTGCCGCTCGATAGCGCCGAGGATCTCGGCGGTCCCCTCGTCCTTGAGGGCGATGGTGCGCACGATGGGCGGCTCCCACTCCCCCGGGCCCGGCGGCGGCGCGTCGCCTCCGCCGTGGAACCGATGCTGGGCGTCGTGGCCCGCGTGGGAACGCCCCGACACGGTCCGCCGAAGCTCCAGCATGACCTGCAGATCGCGCACGGTCCGGTCCGCTCCCTCGCGATCGGCCTTGTTCACCGCGAACACGTCGGCGATCTCGAGGACGCCCGCCTTGATGGCCTGGACGTCGTCTCCCATTCCCGGGACGGTCACCACGACCACGGTGTGCGCGAGCGACGCCACCTCCACCTCGTCCTGCCCGACGCCGACCGTCTCGACCAGGATCACGTCCTTGCCCATCGCGTCGAGCACCTGGACGACGTCGGACGTGGAGCGGGAGAGGCCGCCCAGGTGCCCACGGGTCCCGAGTGAGCGGATGAAGACCTCGGGGTCGACCGCGTGGTCCTGCATCCGGATCCGGTCTCCCAGGATCGCGCCCCCCGTGAACGGGCTCGTCGGGTCGATCGCGACCACGCCGACCTTCTTCCCGGCGGCGCGCAGGCGCGCGATGATCCGATCGGTGAGCGACGACTTGCCCGCCCCGGGGGCGCCGGTCAGGCCGACGACGTAGGCACGCCCGGTCCGTGGAAACAGTGCGCGGAGGGCGACCTCCGCCTCCGGCAGCCGATCATCGAGGTCGCGCATGAGGCGGGCCGCCGCGCGGACGTCGCCCGCGAGGACCTTGTCCGCGAGCGCGCTCTTCACCGGCGCCTGCATCAGTAGGCCGCTGCCTCCGGAACGAAGTTCGCCACGAGGATCGCGGCGGACATCTTTCGCGGCGATCCCATCGGCTGCCGCTGGCGGTCGAGCTGCCGGTAGATGACGTGTTCCTCCTGCACCTGGTCGATCTGGACGAGCAGGCGCCACCCTCCCCGGTCCTGGGCGAACACCGCCTCGAAGTCGGAGCGCTTGAGCACGCGCGCGGCGCCGTAAGGCCGCCCGTCGATGTCCGTGCCCACGTAGCGGACCTCCTCGACGCCCGCATCCTCGACCACCACGTTCATCACCCAGACCTCGCCCGTGTGCGGCTGGAGATGGCTCGGGAAGCCCCCCGCCGTGCCCGGAGGCGCGTCGGACCCGGGCCCCGGGTCCACCGGCCCTGACCCGTCCTGCGCCCCCAGCGCGAGCGCGACCACCTTGCGCGTCCCCGGGAAGTCCGCGAGCTCGAACCGGTCCGACCAGACGTCGCCGCTCGGGCCGATGAGCCGCCCCTTGAACCGGGTCCCCATCTCCCGCGTCGCGACGAAGCGGTATCGCGTGCCCCCGTGCTGAAACTCCTGGATCAGCTCCACCATCGCGTTCGGCGCCAGGATCGCGTCCTCGCCGAACACCTGGCCGAGCGCCGCGAGCGTGAGCGCGTTGCGGGGCGGCGGAGTCGCCTCGAGGACGCTGCCGGTCGAGACCGGCACCGGCGTCGGCGGCGGACGCGTGGACGGCATCATCTGCCCGACGCGCGCGGCGAGGAACAGCTCGAGGTCGGTCGCCGTGCCGAACTCCGCAAGCTCGAGGAGCGGAAACTCCGCCGGAACCTCGAACGGCACCCCCCCGACCGGCGCCACGCGCGAGACGCGGACGCCTTCGGGCGCCCCGAGGATCTCGAAGGCGTGAGCGGACGTCTTCACGACCGCCCGGACCGCGAGCCGGTCGGCATCGAGGCCGGCCTCGAGCCGGAGCGCGCGGAAGCGCCCTGCCACTTCCTGCAGCGCTGCGCTGCGCTGCTGCAGGGCGGTCCCGATCGCCTGCTCGAGGGCGGCGAGGCGGTCGTGCTCGTAGAAGTTCACCGTGCCGAGGGCCGAGAGCGGCGGATCGACGAAGCGGAGGTGATCGTGGCCGTCCACGACGAACCGCGCCCGGGCGATGGGCTTGCCGGTCGCGGGGTGCAGGACGCGGGCGAGCCCGAGGTCCCCTTCGAGGGTCTCCCGGTCCGCCCCCAGGCGCACCGGGACCCCGAGGGCCGACAGCTTCCGCGAGGCGATCTGGTTCAGTCGCTCCCGCGGGATCTTCCCGATGATGGTGTGTTCGCCTTCCATCGCGCTCGCGCAGTGCTCCGCCCCAGCGCAGACTACCTCAGAATCTCGCGGGAGATGACGAGCCGCTGCACCTCGCTCGTCCCCTCCCCGATCTCCGTGAGCTTCGCGTCGCGGAAGTAGCGCTCCACCGGGAAGTCCTTCGTGTACCCGTAGCCTCCGTGGATCTGGATCGCCTTGGAGGTGGCGCGCATCGCCGCCTCGCTCGCGAACAGCTTCGCCATCGACGCCTCCCTCGCGAAGGGTGTACCCGCGTCGCACATCGCTGCCGCCCGGTGGACGAGCAGGCGCGCCGCGGAGAGCTCGGTCGCGATGTCGGCGAGCATGAACTGGATCGCCTGGAACTCGGCGATGGGCCGCCCGAAGGCCCTCCGGTCCTTCGCGTACGCGCGCGCCTCCTCGAGGGCGCCGCGCGCGAGCCCCACCGCGAGCGCGCCGATCGTGATGCGGCCGCGATCGAGGATCTGGAGGGTGTTCACGAACCCGTCGTTCACCGCGCCGAGCCGGTTTGCGTCCGGCACCTCGACGTCCTCGAGGTGCAGCTCGGCCGTGTCGGAGCTGCGCATCCCGAGCTTCCCGTGGATGGCCTTCTGCGTGAACCCCTTCGCGCCCTTCTCGAGCACGAACGCGGTGATCCCGTGCTGCTTCCGGTCGGGATCGCTCTTCGCGAGCACGACGAACGTGTCGCCCACCGTGCCCTGCGTGATGAAGGTCTTCGAGCCGTTCAGGACCCATGCGTCGCCGCGCGGCACCGCCGTCATGAGCATCGCGGCGGCGTCCGAGCCGGACCCGGGTTCGGTGAGCGCCCACGCCGCGAGCCGCTCGCCGCTCGCGAGCGCCGGCAGCCAGCGCCGCCGCTGCGCTTCGTTGCCGAAGCGGAGGATGTGGCCGGTCGCGAGGCCATTGTGGCTCGCGACCGTGAGCGCGAGCGAGCCGTCGAAGCGCGCGATCTCCTCGACGATGGCGGCGAGCGCGAGCGCGCCCATGCCGGCGCCGCCGTACGCCTCCGGGACGGTCACGCCGAGGAGGCCGAGCGGGCCGAGCTTCCGCACCACCTCCCACGGGAACTCTCCGGTCTCGTCCCAGCGCCGCGCGTTCGGCTTCACGTGCGCGAGGCACAGCTCCCGCACCGTCCGCTGGATCTCGCGGAGCTCCTCCGGCAGCTCGAGGTCCATCCGCGCCTCCTTCCGGAACCGACCCTACACCGGCGTGATGCCGCGCTTCCGCTCGCGCGGCGGCTCGTATCCGTGACCGTTCAGCCAGAACCTGCGCACCAGCTCGTCGCGGAGCCGCGCCCCGGGCACCACCGCGTCGATGACCAGCTCCGCCGCGAGCTTCACGAGGTCGATGTCGCGGCGGTACTCGTCCCGGAGCGCCGCGACATAGGCCGCGCGCTCCGCCTCGGGCCGCTCCTGGATCTTGTTGAAGAAGACGGCGTTCACCGCCGCCTCCGGCCCCATCACCGCGATCATCGCCTGCGGCAGCGCCAGGGTGGCCGAGGGCGAGAACCCCGGCCCGTCCATCGCGTACAGCCCAGCGCCGTAGGCCTTCCGCACCACCACGCAGATGCGCGGGACGGTGGCCTCCGTGACGGCGCTGATCATCTTGGCGCCCGCGCGGATGATGCCGGCCCGCTCGACCTTCGTGCCGATCATGAACCCGGGCACGTCCGCGAGGTACAGGAGCGGAACGTTGAACGCGTCGCACAGCCAGATGAAGCGGGCGGCCTTGTCCGCCGAGTCGACGAAGAGCACGCCGCCCTTCACCTTGGACTGGTTCGCGAGGACGCCGACGGTGCGGCCGTCGAGACGGGCGAGCCCGGTGACGATCTCGCCGGCCCAGAGCTTCTTCACCTCCAGGAACGATCCCTCGTCCACGACGGCGTCGATGAGCTCCATCACGTCGTAGGATCGGTTCTGGTCCCGCGGGACGATCTCCTCGATCGCGCGCCCCGGCCGCGGCGCTCGCGCGGGGACGGCGGGGGGGAGCTGCCGCTGGTTCTGCGGCAGGTAGGCGAACCAGCGGCGCGCGAGGGCGATCGCCTCGTCCTCGGTCGCGACCAGGAAGTCGCCGCATCCGGACGTCGAGCAGTGCATCCGCGCGCCGCCCAGCTCCTCGAGCGTGACCTTCTCGCCGATGACCATCTCCGCCATCCGGGGAGAGCCGAGGTACATCGACGCGTTCCCCTCGACCATGATCACCACGTCGCAGAACGCCGGGATGTACGCGCCGCCCGCCGCGGACGGGCCGAAGAGCACGCAAATCTGGGGAACGACTCCGGAGAGCCGGACCTCGTTCGCGAAGATGCGGCCGGCGCCCCGGCGTCCCGGGAACATCTCGACCTGATCGGTGATGCGCGCACCCGCGGAGTCGACGAGATAGAAGAGCGGCAGGCGCCGATCGGCGGCGACTTCCTGGACGCGCAGGATCTTCTCGACGGTGCGCGCGCCCCAGCTCCCCGCCTTCACGGTCGAGTCGTTCGCCATGAGACAGACGGTACGGCCGTCGATCGTCCCCGTCCCGGTCACGACGCCGTCGGCGGGGAGCTCCGGGTCGAGCGCGTTCGCGAGGGCGCCGTCCTCGATGAAGGACCCCTCGTCGAGCAGGAGGCGGATCCGCTCGCGCGCGAAGAGCTTCCCCTGCTCGGCGTTCTTCTCGTGGTACTTCGCCGCCCCGCCCCGCGCGACCCGCGCGAGCTCGCGCGCGATACGCTGGTCGGGCGACTCGCCCGCCTCCGCCGCCCCGACCTTCCCGTCCCTGTCCTTCGGCCGCTCCCCGGTCATGTGTCCGCCTACTCGCCGGTGAACACCGGCGGCCGCTTCTCCGCGAACGCGCGGAGCGCCTCGACGCGGTCGCGCGAGCCGAGGCAGTCCTGGTAGAGCCGGTTCTCGAGGGCGAGCGCCTCGTCGAGCGGCAGGTGGATCCCGCCGTCGATGGCCCGCTTCGCCTGGCGGAGCGAGATGGGCGCGTTCCGCGCGACCTGCTCGGCGAGCGCGAGCGCCTCCGGCAAGAGGCGCGCGGCGGGCGCGATCCGGGAGACGACGCCCAGCGCGAGCGCCTCGGCCGCGCCAATCCGCCGCGCCGTGAGGACGAGGTCCTTCGCGCGCGCGATGCCGACGAGCCTCGGCAGGCGCGCCGTGCCTCCGCCTCCCGGGATGATGCCGAGCGAGACCTCGGGCAGCCCCATCTCCGCGCCTTCCGACGCGACCCGGAGGTCGCAGGCGAGCGCGAGCTCGAGCCCGCCGCCGAGCGCGGCGCCGTTGATCGCCGCGACGAACAGCTGCGGCGCCCGCTCGATGCCGCGGAGCGCGTCCCGCAGCGCCCCGTGGAACGCGTGCACCTCCTCCGCGGCCATGCGGGCGCGCTCCTTCAGATCCGCCCCGGCGCAGAAGGCCCGGTCGCCCGCGCCGGTCAGGACCACCGCCCGGAGCGTCCGGTCGCCGCCGGCCGCGCCGACGCGGGCTCCCAGCTCCCGGACGAGCGCCATCGTCAGCGAGTTGCGGCGCGCCTCGCCCTGGATCGTCCAGAGCTCGGTCCCGCCTCTTCGCTCGGTCGTGAGCTCCATCAGGCCCCCTTCGCCAGCTCCGCCTGCAGCGTCTTCCCCGGAAGGCGCCGCCCCACGAGCCGCTGCGCCAGCGCGCCCGCCGCGACCAGCTTGCCGAGGTCGATCCCCGTCTCGTACCCCATCCCGTGCAGCGTGTAGACGAGATCTTCGGTGGCGAGGTTTCCGGACGCCCCCGGCGCGTACGGGCAGCCGCCCAGTCCGCCGATCGAGGCGTCGAAGGTGTCGATCCCGTCCTCTAGGCCGACGAGGACGTTCGCGAGCGCGGTGCCGTGGGTGTCGTGCATGTGCAGCGCGAGTCGGTCCGCGGGCACGTCTTCGAGGATGCGCTCGAGCACGCGACGCGTGTCGCCCGGGGTCGCGACGCCGATGGTGTCGCCGAGCGAGACCTGCGCGCACCCGAGGGCGACGAGCTGCGCCGCGATCTCGGCGGCCCGCTCCGGCTCGATCCGCCCCTCGTACGGGCAGCCGAACACCGTCGAGACGTACCCGCGCACGCGCAGCCCGGCGGCGAGCGCGGCCGGAACGAGCCCCGCGAGCTCGCGGAGCGTCTCCTCGACCGTGCGGTTCAGGTTCTTGCGGTTGTGTGTCTCCGACGCGGATATGAACACCGCCGCCTCGACGTCCCCGCGCGGCTCCCCGGCCGCCCTCAGGCAGTCCAAGAGCCGCTCGAGTCCCTTCGCGTTCGGGACCAGCACCACGTACGAGACTCCGGGCAGGCGCGGGAGCGCGCGCGTGAGCTCGGCGGCGTCGGCGAGCTGCGGGATCCAGCGGGGCGAGACGAAGCTCGTCGCCTCGATCCGCCGCACGCCCGCGTCGGCCAGCGCGCGCGACGAGCGCGAGCTTGTCCGCGGTCGGGACGTTCGCCGCCTCGTTCTGGAGCCCGTCGCGGGGGCCGACCTCGTAGACGGTGACGGAGGGCGCCACGCTCTCGATGTTAATCCGGATCGGGGCCGACGACCGGAGTTCCGGAAGGGCCCCGGACCGTCACGGCACGACCGGGAACCGGCCCGGGAGCCGGCCCGGGATCGGCTCCGGGGCGGCGCCTTGTGGGCCGGCGGCGGCGCACTCTGGACGGTCGGCGCGGTCGGCCGCCTCCTTCAGGTGGGTGTGGATCTTCATCGAGCAGAACTTCGGGCCGCACATCGAGCAGAACTCGGCGGTCTTGAAGGCCTCGTGCGGCAGCGTCTCGTCGTGCATCGGCCGCGCGGTCTCCGGGTCGAGCGAGAGCTCGAACTGCTGCTTCCAGTCGAAGGCGTAGCGGGCGCGGGAGAGCGCGTCGTCGCGGTCGCGCGCGCCGGGCCGGTGGCGGGCGATGTCGGCGGCGTGGGCGGCGATCTTGTAGGCGACGATCCCCTGCCGGACGTCGTCGGCGTCGGGGAGCCCGAGGTGCTCCTTGGGCGTCACGTAGCAGAGCATGGCCGCGCCGTGCTGCGCGGCCACCGCCGCGCCGATGGCGCTCGTGATGTGGTCGTAGCCGGGCGCGATGTCGGTGACGAGCGGCCCGAGCACGTAGAACGGGGCCTCGTCGCAGAGCTCCCGCTCCTTCTCCATGTTCATCGGGATCTGGTCGAGCGGGACGTGCCCGGGCCCCTCGATCATGACCTGGACGTCGTGCTCCCAGGCCTTGCGGGTCAGCTCGCCGAGGACGCTTCAGCTCGGCGAACTGGGCCTCGTCGGAGGCGTCGGCGAGGCAGCCGGGCCGCAGCCCGTCGCCGAGCGAGAAGGTGACGTCGTAGCGCTTGAAGATCTCGCAGATCTCGTCGAAGTGCGTGTAGAGCGGGTTCTCGGCCTTGTTCGCGAGCATCCACTGCGCCATGAGCGCGCCGCCGCGCGAGACGATGCCGGTGACCCGCTTCGCCGCGAGCGGGATGAAGTCGCGCAGCAGGCCGGCGTGGATGGTCATGTAGTCGACGCCCTGCTGCGCCTGCTGCTCGATGATGTCGAGGAGCATCCGCGGCGTGAGGTCCTGGCGACGTCGCTCGACGTGGGCGAGGCCTCGTAGATCGGCACGGTGCCGACCGGGATCGGGCTGGCGCGGAGGATCGCCTCGCGGATCTGCGGGATGTCGCCGCCGGTCGAGAGGTCCATCACCGTGTCGGCGCCGTACTTGAGGCAGACGCGCGAGCTTCTCCAGCTCGCCGTGCGATGTCGGACGTGACGGCGCAGTTGCCGATGTTCGCGTTGATCTTGCAGGTCGCGCGCGATGCCGATGCCGATCGGCTCGAGCTCGGGGTGGTTCACGTTGGCCGGGATGACCATCCGGCCCGCGCGCCACCTCGTCGCGGACGAGCTCGGGCGCGAGCCGCTCGCGCGCCGCGACGTGCGCCATCTCCTCGGTGACGATGCCCTTGCCGGGCGAAGTGCATCTGCGTGACGTTCGGCTGGCCCCGTCGCTTCGCGACCCAGTCGGCGCGCATGCCGTCGAAACCTAGCCGGCGCACGGCGAGGTGACAACGAGGCGGGGGCCACTCGGCTCCGCCATTCGCGGAGCTCGCGACCCCGGCCCGATCCGCGCCGCTCGCTCGCCTCGCTACCGCAGCGCCCGGAAGGCGTCCGCGCCCGGCGTAGCGGGCGGTCTTGCCCGAGCTCCTCCTCGATCCGGAGGAGCTGGTTGTACTTGGCGACGCGGTCGGTGCGCGAGGCCGAGCCGGTCTTGATCTGGCCGCAGTCGCAGGCGACCGCCAGGTCGGCGATGGTGGTGTCCTCGGTCTCGCCGGAGCGGTGGCTCATCACGCTCGTGTAGCCGGCGCGGTGGGCCATGCGGACCGCCTCGAGCGTCTCGGTGAGCGAGCCGATCTGGTTCACCTTCACGAGGATCGAGTTGGCCACCCCCTCGGCGATGCCGCGCGACGAGCCGCTCGACGTTGGTGACGAAGAGGTCGTCGCCGACGAGCTGGATCTCGCTCGCCGAGCTTGTCGGTGAGGAGCTTCCAGCGTCGCCCAGTCGTTCTCGTCGCAGCCGTCCTCGATGGAGACGATGGGGTACTTGGCCGCAGAGCTCGGCGTAGCAGTCGACGAGCCCCTTGCCGTCGAAGGTCTTCCCCTCGCCCTTCGAGGACGTACTTGCCGCTCTTCTTGTCGAAGAACTCGCTCGCGGCGCAGTCGAGCGCCAGGGCGACCTGCTTGCCCGGCTTGAGCCCGGCCTGGCGCGATCGCCTCCATGATGACGGCCAGCGCCTCCTCGTTGGAGGCGAGGCTCGGGGCGTAGCCGCCCTCGTCGCCCACGCCCGGTCGCGGCGCCCTTCCCCTTCAGCACCTTCTTGAGGGCGTGGAAGATCTCGGCGCCGTAGCGCAGCGCCTCGGCGAAGCTGGGCGCGCCGAGCGGGACCACCATGAACTCCTGGATGTCGACGTTGGAGTCGGCGTGGGCGCCGCCGTTCAGGATGTTCATGAGCGGCACCGGCAGCGTCCGGGCGTTGGCGCCGCCGACGTACCGGTAGAGCGGCAGCTCGTGGGCCGCGGCCGCCGCCTTGGCGGCGGCCAGCGAGACGCCGAGGATGGCGTTGGCGCCCAGCTTCGCCTTGGTCGGCGTGCCGTCGAGCGCGATCATCCGCGCGTCGAGCGCGGCCTGGTCGGAGGCGTCCATGCCGACGACGGCCGGGCCGATGACGTCGATGACGTTGGCGACCGCCTTGCGGACGCCCTTGCCGAGGTAGCGCTTCTTGTCGCCGTCGCGCAGCTCGAGCGCCTCGTGCTCGCCGGTGGAGGCGCCCGACGGCACGGCGGCGCGGCCGACGTCGCCCGTTCGCCACGCGCGACCTCCACCTCGACGGTCGGGTTGCCGCGGGAATCGAGGATCTCGCGGGCGGCCACGTTGATGATCTCGGTCATGCGGTCCTCCGGGGGGCGAGGTGCCCGCCCGTCCGGCCCCGTCAATCCTTTCGCGCGCGGCGGCCCCGGCGCTTGACCCCGCGGGTCAAGTCGTAAGCGGATCACCCCAGGAGGTCGCATGGCGGGACTGCTGCAGGGCAAGGTGGCGGTCGTGACCGGCGCGGGCGGCGGAATCGGCCGCGCCCACGCGCTCGCGCTCGCGCGCGAGGGCGCGAAGGTGGTGGTGAACGACCTCGGCGTGCGATCGGCACGGGGGCGGGCGCGGGGCGGAGATGGCCGACGCGGTCGTCGCGGAGATCCGGCCCGCCGGCGGCGACGCGGTCGCGAGCTACGACTCGGTGGCGACGCGCGAGGGCGCGGACGGCATCGTCTGGACCGCGCTCGCGAAGCTCGGGCGCATCGACGTGCTCGTGAACAACGCCGGCATCCTCCGCGACCGGACGCTCCTGAACATGAGCGAGGACGACTTCGACCGCGTGCTCGAGGTCCACCTCCGCGGCACGTTCCTCTGCACGCAGGCGGCGGCGCGGGCGATGAAGGTCCAGGGGCGCGGCGGCCGCATCGTGAACACGACGAGCCTGTCGGGGCTGCTCGGCAACTTCGGCCAGGCGAACTACGGCGCGGCGAAGGCAGGCGTCTACGGCGCTGACGCGAGTCGCGGCGCTCGAGCTCGAGAAGCTCGGCATCGCGGTGAACGCGGTCGCCCCGGTCGCGCTCACCCGCATGACGAACGACCTCGCGATGATGAAGGGCGCGACGGAGCGGGACCTCGGGCCGCAGTTCATCGCGCCCGCGGTGGTGTTCCTCGCGAGCGATCTCGCCACGGGCGTCACCGGACAGGTGGTGGGAGTCCAGGGCGGGAAGATCTTCCTGTACCGGATGCAGACGACCGACGGCGTCGAGCGCGAGCCCGCGCGCGGCCCGTGGAGCGCGGCCGAGATCGCCGAGGCCTGGGAACGGATCGCGCGGGCGAGCGCAGGAGCGGCTACCCGGAGTAGTCGATGATCACGACGCCCCGGTCATCCTTCTTCCGTTCGTCATCCGGGGTGCCGGGCGGAGGGGGAGCGCTGGGCGGCAGCGGCAGCTCGACAGCGGGGCGGTCCTCGCGGCCGTGGCCGCGCTCGCGGCGCTTGATCTCCTCGATGACGTAGGCGTCCAGCATCTCGACTCTCCTGCCTCGTCTTCGCCCTATTGCAAACCGCGTTCCCCGCGGTCTCCATTCCTCCCGGGTGTCGGTTCTCCTACATAACGACGTCGCGGCGGTGCGGCTGGATTCACCAGCCCCGGATCGGGACCTGTTTTCCGTGTAGCACCCGCTCTGCGCGAGGGTCAAGGCAGGGTCCGGGACCGCCCAGCGCACAGCGCCGCCGCCTGCGCACACGCCCGGCGGGCGTGGCGGCGCTGCCACGTCGCGTGGCCCGGAGGCGCCGCCGCGCGGCCGAGGGTTACGGGATGCGCTCTAGGCGCCCCGCTCGGCCCGAGCCTTGAATGCCTCGAGCGTCTTCGGCAGCTGCACGCGCGTGAGCTCGTCGCTCACCCGGTCCACGAGCGCCTGCGGAACGAGCGGCAGGCGCGCGATCTGGATCTCGACCGAGTAGATGGCGCGCGTCCGGCCCTTGTCGTCCGAGAGCTCCCAGGAGCCGTTCGACACCTTCATCATGTCGCCGGACACGAGGGACCAGCTGACCTTCCGCGGCCGCTGCTCGTCGTGGCGCAGGACGTACTTGATCCGGCGGATGCCGAGGTCGAGCTCGTACTCGACCTGCTTCTCGCCCTTCCCCGGACGGATCCGGCACGCCCGGATCCCGGGCACGAACTCCGGGTAGCGCGCATAGTCCACGACGATGTCGTAGAACCGCTCGACCGGCGTCTCGATCACGATCTGCTTCGTCACCACCGACATCGCTCGTACCCCCGCCGCGGCCGACCAGGAGCCTAACCGGCGGAGCGGCCGCGCGCACCGCCGGACAGGTCCTCATCCGGGAGACTCGGCCCCCCCGTCGCAGGCGAGACGGGAGAGGAGCTCCGGCGGCAGGCGCTGGATCCGCCCCTGGAGATCGACGCAGGCGTGGACCGTCTGGCCGGTCGCGACCACCTCGTCGCCGCGCACGATGCGGTACTCGAACCGTGCGGACGCGCGCTTCACCTCTGCGATGGAGGTCTCGATGGTGAGCAGGTCGTCGTAGCGCGCCGGGAGCCGATAGCTGACGTGGGCCTCGACCACCGGGAGCCGCAGCGAGAAGCGCTCCTCGAAGTCGCGGTAGCGGAGACCGCGCGCGCGGATGAACTCGTTCCTTCCCGCCTCGAAGAAGCGCAGGTAGTTGGCGTAGTACACGACCCCCATCTGGTCCGTGTCGCCGTAGATCACGCGGATGTCGGTCCTGACCATGCTTTTCGGACGCCCCGAACGCTGCGTGCCGCTACACGTTCTCGATCCGGATGAACCGGGTCTTCGCCAGCGTGGTCGGGTCCGCGTCGATCTCGCCGATCGCCGCCTTCAGATCGGCCTCGCGCGCCTCGTGCGTGACGATGACGAGCGGGACCGGCTTCCCCTCGTCGTTCTGCTCGCGCTGCTGCACCGCGGCGATCGAGATCCGGCCGGCCGCGAGCCTCGAGGCGATCCGCGCGAGGACGCCTGGCGCGTCCTGAACCTGGAAATGGAGGTAGTAGGCGCAGCGCACGTCGTCGTGCGGCCGCAGCGTCACGAGCGGCTTCGCGGGCGGCAGCGGCACGCGGCCGGGGCTGGCGGAGAGGATGTTGCGGGTGAGATCGATGATGTCCGACACCACTGCGCTGCCGGTCGGCATCGCGCCCGCGCCCTGGCCGTAGAGGAGCGACGGGCCGAGCGCCTCGGACTGGAGGATCACCGCGTTCATCGCGCCGCGCACGCCGGCGAGGAGCGATCCGGCCGGGATGAAGGCCGGGTGGACGCGCGCCTCGATCTGGCTCCCGTCTCCGCAGCGGCGCGCGACGGCGAGGAGCTTGAGCGCGTACCCGCATCTCGCGCCCCCACCGGAAGTCCTCCGGCGAGAGGCCCATGATGCCCTCGGTGAGGACGTCCTGCGGCGCCAGGCGCGCGCCGAACGCGAGCTGGGCGAGGACGCAGAGCTTCTGGGCGGCGTCGCCGCCCGAGACGTCGAGGGTCGGGTCCGCCTCGGCGTAGCCGAGCCGCTGCGCCTCCGCGAGCGCCGCCTGGATCGGCTCGCCCTTCTCCGCCATCGCGGTCAGGATGAAGTTCGTGGTCCCGTTCACGATGCCGTGGAGCGAGCCGATGCGGTCCGAGGCGAGCGCCTCGCGCAGCGTCCGGATGATCGGGACGCCGCCGCAGACCGCGGCCTCGTAGTACACGTCGAGGCCCCTCTCGCGCGCGAGGCGGAAGATCTCGTCGCCGCGCGTCGCGAGCAGCGCCTTGTTGGCGGTGACGACGTGCTTGCCGCGCTCGAGCGCGCCCCGGACGAGATCGAACGCCTGGTCGACGCCGCCGATGAGCTCCACGACGACCGCGATCTGCGGATCCTCGAGCAGGTCCTCCACTCGCGTCGTGAGCACGGAAGCCGCCACGTCGGTGACCCGCTCCTTCCGAGGATCGCGAACCAGCACCTTGCGCACGACGATCCGCGCGCCGAGCCGCGCCTCGATGTCTCCGGCGTGCCGTCGCAGGATGGAGAGGACGCCGCCGCCGACGGTGCCGAACCCCGCGATCCCGATCCCGACCTCGCGCATTTGCTACTTCCCCTCGACCCGGACCTTCTCCAGGACCGCGCGGATCTGCGGAGTCGCGGCCTCGCCCACCACGGCGAAGGTCTCGATCCGGACCGGGCCGACGTGCGGCGCGTAGGTGATCTCGAGCACGTGATCGGTGCCCGGCGCCGCGCGGTTGTGGGCGCGGACCCGGACGCACCCGTCGAAGCGGCCCGCCGGCGTGGAGACGGTCTCGCCGACGGCGGCGATCTCGTACCGCTCCGTCGAGCTCACCGACACGACGGACGACCAGCTCGTCCCGACCGCGATCGGTCCGCAGAGGAGGCGGCGGGTCCGGTCGTGGACGCAGTCGCGGTCGGCGCGGAGCTCACCACGCTCGTTGTCCCGGTAGTACCCGTCGCTGGTGCGCTCGAGGATGCGCACCGTGCGGTGCGCACCGCGCCGGTTGGACGGCAGCGCCGGCGACTCGTCGCGGTAGACCCACTCGTTTCCGACCGCGAGCGGAAAGTAGTCGCCGGGCGCGGACCCCGACGGGGGCGTCGGGCGCGACGGCGCGCGGGCGCAGGCGGCCGCGAGCGCGGCGAGCGGCAGGAGTGAGCGGGCTTTCATGGCCGACGCATCTTAGCGAAAATCGCCGAGGCGGGGACGCTCACTTCCGCGCAGCGACCGGGGCCTCTCTCGCGCGAACGCTCATGTCGTCGAGCGACTCGCGCGCGGCCCTGCGCACACGAGCGTCCGGGTGCCCCGACTCGAGCGTGAGGAGAAACCCCTCCGCCTCTGCGCCACCGATGTCCCCGATGTACCGGACCACCCGCGCGGTGAGCGCCGGATCGACGCCGCTCGAGGCGTCGATGAGCGCCGGGACGGCGCGCTCGTCGCCGATCTGCGCGAGGGCCGCCACCATCCGCTGCGCGACGCGCGGGTCCTCGTCCTTCATCCGGCGAACGAGGATGGGGACCGCCGACCGGTCCCTCCTCTCCCCGAGCACGCGGATGGCGTGGTCGCGGACGCGCGCATCGTGCGAGGTGAGATCCGCGAGGAGAGCCTGCGCGGGCTTGTCGTCCGCGGCGAGGCCGAGGGCGAGGTGCTCCGCCGCCTGCTGCGCAGCCTTCCCGAGCGCGCCGAGCCACGCGTCGCGAGGCCGCAGCATCCCCGCGATCGGGATCGCGACCGCGGCGGACTCGCGGCGTGGGGTCGGCTCCCCGGCCCCCATCGGCGCGAGCGCGATCTCGACGGTGACCTCCGCGCCGGCGGGAACGAAGCGAATGGAGGGGACCGACAGGACCGCGCGGTGCGGACGCGCGCCGTCGCCGAGCTGGAACCCTGCCGCGCTGAGCGCACTTCGCGCGGCAGCCTGGAGCGCGCGCTCGTCGAGCCCCGCCTCGCTCAGCGGTCCCGCGAGCGCGTTCTCCGCGACGGCAACCGCAGCCACGTGGATCGGCTGGGGGCCCCGCGCGCAGGCGGCGAGCAGCAGGACCGCCCCGGCGAGTCGAGCGGACCGCAATTACCCGCCCTCGCCACCCATCGGCTCGCTGGGTGCCGGCCGGGCCTCCGAACCCGCGGAGGGCTCCATGGCAGGGCGCTCGGCGGGCGCTTGTCCTGCGGCAGTGGCGGAGGCCTGCGGTGCAGGTTCCCCGGGCGCAGGCGAGGCGGCCGGGGACTCCTTGCCGCCGCGACCACGTCCTCCCCGGCGCCGCCGGCGCCGACGGCGGCGCCGCCGTTCGCCGGACGCGGCGCTTCCAGGCTCGCCGCCCTCCGTGGCCACTTCCGCACGCGCTTCCGGCCCTTCCGTCTCGGGGCCTTCGTCGCTGCCATCTTCGCCTTCGTCGTCGCGGTCGTCCGCGCCGGCTTCCGCGGGCTCTCGCTCCGCGGCCGGGCCGACGGATACGAAGACCTCCCTGATGGGCACCTCGCGCACCTCGCGAACCTCGCGCGGCTCGGGAGGCGCCGCCTCGTCGCTCGCCGCTGCGTCGCCGGCAGGGGCCGCCTCGCGCCGCGTCGAGTCGCGCCGGTCGCGCTCTTCGCGCCGCACCCGCCGCGCGCTCTCCTCGCGCTCTGCGGCCTCGGCCGCAGTACGGAAGAAGCTCTCGTCGACCTCGGGCACGATCACCTGCACGCACCCGACACCTGCATCGGCGAAGGCCTCTGCGAGCGCCTCGCCGCAGAGCAGCAGCACCGGGAGCTGCCCGGCCCCGCTCGCCTCGGCGCGTGCCTCGCGCGCCGCGTCGCCCGCCGTGATGACCATGCCGATCTGGGCGCCGTAGTGCCCGAGGTCGCGCCGCAGGTCCACGACGTCGCGTCGGCCGGCGTCGGCGCCGCTCCGCAGCACCCGCATCGCGTGGCGAACGTCGACGAGCCCCATGCGCCGCTTGCCGGTGCAGACGACGTGCTCTCGTCCACGCTTCGCGACCTTGAGGTCGCGGAACCCGAGCTTCTCGAGCAGCTTCAGCGCGACGTGCTCGACGGTTGGACCGTCGCACTCGTCGAGACGCCGGCGAACCGCGGCGAGCGCGGTTCGCCGCATGTCCGGAAGGCTCGCCGCTGGCCGCGGCGCGGCCGCCGGGGCTCCGCGCTCTCCGGGCTCGGGCTGCGCGATCAGCGTGACGGCGTCGCCGTCGTCGATCTGGAAGAGCGCCTTGCGGTCGGCCCCCTCGCGGCGCCGGTTGTCCTCGACGAGCGCCGCGCGCAGCGACCCTGCGTCGCGCACGAAGGCCTCCGGCATCAGGAGCCGTTCGGCGCCGTTCGCGGCGATCTCGAGCAGCGTGAGCGGCCGCGCCGAGCCCGCGAGGATCTCGTAGGCGACCTCGGCAGGAGGCGGGAAGCGGCGGCCGCGCCGTTCGTCCTCGTCCCGGCGACGCGCCCGGCCCTCGACGCGGGCGGCACCCCGGCTGAGATCGCGTGACGGCACGGGGTGGCGCTCCCGGCTGCGGTACGCCAGCTCCCCTTCGGGAGGGACCTCGACGAGGTTATCGAGCCCGGCCGGGTCCTCCTCGAGGCCCCACTCGACGAGCGCGAAGGTCCCCTGCTGAACGGGCATCACCCGCCGCTCGTTGCGCGGCAGGCGGCAGTGCGCCGCGAGCTGGTCGGCCATCGTTTCCTCGGGAATCTTCCCGACGTGGTCGAGCAGGTTCTCCCGGATCGCGATCTCGCTCAGCTTCTTGAAATGGAGAGGCTTTCCCTCGCGCCGCAGGACCTCGATCGCGGCTTCGGTGAACGTCATGCACGTCCTTCATATGAGAGGGGACCTGACATCTTGGTGCCGGCCCCTGCCCGTGTCAACGTTGAAACGCCGTGATTCCGCGGTGATGCTCGATGAAGCATGATCCGGATCCGCACCGGCGCGGGGTGGCGTCACGACCCCGATCTCCTCTCGGCGCTGCGCCGCGGCGCCGCGGCGCGGACGGCGGCGACGCGCGCGGTCGTGGACGCCCTCGCTCTCGAGGTCGACGGCATTGACGTGGCGGCGGGGCTCGCGGAGGGTCCGCTCCTCCCCGCCCTCGAGGCGCTCCTGCGTGCGGTCGCGCGGATCGTGTCCGGCGCCTCCCATGCGACGGTCCCATTTCGGGACGGCGAGGTCGAGCTCCTCATCCGGCGCCGCGGCCGCTCGGCGCTCCTCACGCTCGTGGCGCTCTCTCGCCCGTCTCGTGTCATCGCGCGCGACGTGGAGGTCGAGATCGACGCGCTCGCGGCGGCCGCCCTCGAGGCGTCGGCGTCCTTCTGCCGGGATCTCGCCGAGCTGCTCCCGGGCGCGGACGCGAGAGAGACGCGCCCGCTGCGCGCCGCCGCGCGCGCGCTGCGCCGCACGGAGGAGCGGGTCCCCGCGCGTCCGCGCCCCTCGGCCCGCCCCAGGTCCCCGCGGCCCACCCGCCGCTCCTCGGCGATCGGGTGCGCCCTCGAGCTCGCCGATGACGACGGCCTCCTCGGCGCGTACGAGGGCGGACGACCCGACCTCGGCTCCCTGCTCGGTCCGGGGCGCGTCGTGCTCTGCGCCGCGGACGGCCGCCCACTCTGCGCGCTGCCGGGCATCCCGTTCCTGGTCCTGCGCGACCTCGGCGGCGCCGTCGACTGCCTGCTCCGCGCGGCGCGCGCGAGGGAGGCGCAGGTCGCCATCTCGATCGGCCGGGCGTCCGGAGGGCCGCCGCTCTCGCTCTCCGTGGACCTCGCCCGCGGGGTCGTGTCGCTCCCCGGCATCCGTGACCTGCCCTGTCCGCCGCTCGAGCTCGCGCGCGCCCTCGCCGAAGCGCAGGCGGAGATGGGGCGCGTCGCGCGCGCCCGGAACCCGCGCCAGGCGGAGAACGCCTACGTGGCGGATCTGGACCGCGCTGCGGCGGAGCGGCTCGCCCAGATCGAGGAGCTCGCGGAAGGCGACCGTCCGGCGACGGCGCCGGGCGCGGTCCGCGTCCCTGCCCCCGCGCGCGTGCCGCAGCGGCCGCTCGGCCCCGGCCGGCTCCGCCGGATCGCCTTCCGGCGGAGCTTTCGCCTCGAGGCCGGCGTGCCTGCCGGAGACGGGCTCCTGCTCGTCGGCGGGCTCGCGATCGTTGCCGGCGGCACCGCGCTCGCCGCCGTCGAGCGGGCCTCGGGGAAGGTGCTCTGGCGCAGCGAGGGGTGCGAGTTCGCTGCAGCGGCGGCGGGTAGCATCCTGGTCGCGCGCGGGGGGACGCTGTCCGCCGCCTCTCCACGCACCGGTGCGGTTCGCTGGAGCCGGCTGCTGCCCGGGGGAGCGCCCACCGCGGCAGCAGCGCTCGCGCGCGGGCCGCTCGTGGTCGTCGAGTCCGGCGCGGTCACCGGGATCGACCCCGGGTCGGGCCGCACGCTGTGGCGCCTCGAGCCGCCCGGAGCGGGCCGGCTCGCCGCGGCCGCGTTCGGCGGCGTCCTCGCGGTCGGATCCGACACCGGGCTCGTCTACGGCGTGGACGCCGCCGGGGGAGTGCTCTGGCGCGTCGGCGCGCCCGGCCCGGTGCTGCGGGCGCCCGTCGCGGCCGCGGGGCTGTGCGTCGTCCTCGCCGCCGCGGATCCGGGGACCGCCCTCCTCGCCGTCGATCCTGCGACCGGCGCGCGCCGCTGGGAGTCGCTCCTCGACGTCGGCTCCGCCGCCGCGCCGTGCGCGTGGGGCCGGCGCATCGCACTGGCGGGCACGGTCGGCGGCGATCCGATCGTCACGGCGCTCGAGCGCGGCGGTGCGCCTGCCTGGACGGTCTCACCGCCGCTCGACGGCCCCATCGCCGCGGTTGCGGCAGGATCCCTCCTCGTGGTGCGGGCCGGGTCGGGCGCGCTCGTGGCGCTCGCCCGCGACGGGACGTCGCGGTGGTCCCGCCCAGCCTCTCCCGGCCATCCCGGCTCGCGTGGGCCGCGGCCCGCGATCTCCCGCGGTACCGTGGTCTCCGCCGCCGGGGACGGGATCCAGGCGCTCGACGCGCGCACCGGCGAGCTGGTGGGAGTGATCGCGGGGGCGGCGCCGGTGCGGCTCGCCGCCGACGCGTCGCTCGGGATCGTCGCCCTCGACGCGGACGGGCTCGCGCAGGGCTGGCGTCTCGCGACGCACATGAGCCTGGTCTGAAGCGGCGCGCAGGCGGCCGAGCCGAGACGGGCCCGCCGGTGGGAGGCCCGTCAGACCCCGAGGAAGAGGCGCTTGCCGAAGTTGAGCGCGAGGTCCGCGTCGAAGATCTTCTGCGCGGAGGTCTCGATGTCGTAAGGCACGCGGTGGAACTCGACGACCCGTTCGTCCGTGTCGTACGTGACGAAGCAGGCGCGGTTGTCGCAGTCGCGGGGCTGCCCGACCGAACCGACGGAGACCACGTACTTGTAGCCGCGCCGGATCCCGAAGCGCGTCGCGACCACCTCGGACACGTCGCCGCCCGGATGCAGCGCGAACGTCTTGCAGAGGTGGCTGTGGCCGATGAAGTTGACGTCCGCGAGCTCCGCCATGTGCGGCAGGAGCTCGCGCGCCTGCTCGATGGCGAACACGTACTCGTAGGCCTCCGGGTTGACCGGGTTGCCGTGCGTGAACTGCACGCCGTCGATGCGGTGGCCGTAGGGGAGCGAGCGCAGCCACTCGAGGTGGTCCGGCTCGATGCGCGCCGCGGTCCAGTCGAGCGCGTGGCGGGCGGCGTCGTAGTAGAAGCTGTAGTCCATGCGGCCGGCGACGGCGGCGTCGTGGTTCCCGAGCAGCGTCACCTCGGAGACCTTGCGCACGAGCGCGCAGCACTCGTTCACGCTGGCCCCGTAGCCGACGACGTCCCCCAGGCAGATGACCCGATCCGGCCGCTGCCGCTCGAGCGCCGCCAGCGATTCGGTGAGCGCCTCGAGGTTGGCGTGGATGTCGGAGATGATCCCGATGCGCATGCGCGGGTCGTACCCCGAACGCGAGTTTTTGATGGTAGCCGGTGCCCGAATCCTGCGTCAAATCTCGGCCGGTCGCATCGCCATCACGCGGCAGGGGGCGTGTCGGCGAACAGCTCCAGCTCGAGGTCGTCGAAGTGCGAGAGCCGGCGCGCCTCGCCGTAGCGGGCCCGGATCTCCTCGGGGACGAGGGTCCGGAGCCGTTCGAGGGAGAACTGCTCGACCGTGAAGCTCGCGAGCACGCTCCCGAGCACGATGGCGCGGCGCATGGTCGCGTGGTCCTCGCGCCGGGTGCGTGCGACGTACCCCATGAACCCGCCCGCGAAGCTGTCGCCCGCGCCGGTCGGATCGAACACCGCCGCGAGCGGGTACGCCGAAGCCGCGAACACCTCGTCGCCCGAGAAGAAGAGCGCGCCGTACTCGCCCCGCTTCACCACGACGGCGCGCGGGCCGAACGACAGGATCCGCCGGGCGGCCTTCACCACGTTGTGCTCCTCGGCGAGCTGGCGCGCCTCCGCGTCGTTCACGAACAGGAGGTCCACTCGCTTGAGCGTGCGGAGGAGGCTCTCGCGCTTCGACGCGATCCAGAAGTTCATCGTGTCGCACGCGACGAAACGCGGCGCGCGGACCTGATCGAGGACCGCCCGCTGGAGGTCGGGGTCGATGTTGCCGAGGAAGACGTACTCGGAGTCACGATAGTGCGAGGGCAGCTCGGGGCGGAACTCCGCGAAGACGTTGAGCTGGGTCTCGAGCGTGTGGGCGGTGTTCAGGTCGAACTCGTACCTCCCCTTCCAGCGGAAGGTGCGTCCCGGCCGCCGCACCAGCCCGGCGAGGTCGATGCCGCGCGAGGCGAAGAACCGGACGTGCTCGTCCGGGAAGTCTCCGCCGACGACCGCGACCATCCGCGTCGGGCCGAAGAAGCTGGCGCAGGTCGAGAAGTAGGAGGCGGAGCCGCCGAGCACGTCCTCGCGGCGCCCGAACGGCGTTTCCAGGGAGTCGAGGGCGACGGATCCTACCGCGAGGAGCGCCATGAAGACCTTTCCGGCCGGCAGCCCCGGCGCGCGAACTTCGTAGCCCGGCCCAGGGCACCCGTCAATCGGCCCCGCCGACGTGGACGTGGACGTGGTCCTGGTCGTGGTCCTCGACCTAGACCTAGACCTGGTCGTGGTCGAAGTCGAGGTCCACGTCCACGTCCAAGTCCACGTCCAGGATCAGGTGGAGGTCGCCGCCTTTCGCCGCGGATCCCCCGGGCCTCCCTCCGCCGCGAGCTGGCCACACGCGGCGGAGATGTCGCGCCCGCGGTTCTTGCGGACGACGACCGTGAGATGTCGCGCGGCGAGCGTCTCCTGGAACTCGACGACCCGCTCCGCCGGCGGCGCCGCGAACGGCAGGCCCGGGTTGGCGTTGTACGGGATCAGGTTCACCTTGGCCGGGATGCCGCGCAGGAGCCCGGCGAGGCGCCGGGCGTCCTCGGGCGTGTCGTTCACGCCGCCCAGGAGCACGTACTCGAAGGTGATCCGCCGTCCGTTCCGGGTCGGGAAACTCCCGGCAAGCCGCGAGCAGATCCGCGAGCGGCCAGCGCCGGTTGATCGGCATGAGCGCGTCGCGCTGCGCGTCGGTCGTCGCGTTGAGCGAGACGGCGAGCTTCACGGGCGTCTCCTCGCCGAGCCTCCGGATCATCGGCACGAGCCCGCTCGTGGAGACCGTCACGTGGCGGTGCGAGAAGTGGGGCCCGTCCTCGGAGAGGAGCAGGTCGAGCGCGACCTTGAGGCTCGCGATAGTTCGCGAGCGGCTCGCCCATCCCCATGAAGACGAGGTTCGTGAGCGGTCGCGGCCCGTCCGCGACGCCCAGCTCGATGAGCCGCCGGTTGGCGCGGTGCACCTGGTCGACGATCTCGCCGGCGGACAGGTTCCGGGCGAGCCCCATCGTGCCGGTCAGGCAGAAGGTGCAGCCGACGGCGCACCCGACCTGGGTCGAGAGGCAGAGCGTCGTCGATCCGACTCGGGCATGTAGACCGACTCGACGAGCTTCCCGTCGCGCGTGCGCCACGTCCACTTGATGGTGCCGTCGGACGATCGCTGCTCGTTCGCGCGCTCGAGGGTCGTGAGCAGGCACCTCGCCGCGACCCCTTCCCGGAGCGAGCGTGGCACGTCGGTCATCTCGTCGAGCGACACAGCCCCCTTCCGGTGAAGCCACCGAAAGAGCTGGCGTGCCCGGAACGGGCGCTCGCCCAGCGCCGCGACGAGCGCCTCGACCGCGGCACGCGGAAGGCCCCGGAGATCCGGCTTCTCGTCGTGGGGAATCGCCATGCGTGTGTGGTCTTTAAGGCAGGGCGGCCCGGCGCGCCTCGGCACCGGGCGCCTCCGCCCGGCGCGCGATCTCCACCTTCGAGACCCGCCGCTCGTCGCCCGCCCGCACCGTGAAGGTCAGGCCGTCCCAGGTCACGAGCGAACCGACCGGCGGTACCCGTCCGGCGGTGCTCGTCACGAAGCCCCCGAGCGTCTCGTAGTCTCCCTCCTCCGGGAACCGGATCTCGGGAGGCCGCTCCACGCCCTGGACCCCAGGTTGCCCCGCGCCCTCGTTCAGGAACGCCTCGAGATCGTGGAGCGGGATGGCGCCGTCGGCGAGCCAGACGCCCGGGGCGATCGCCTTCACCGGGGCGGCCTCGGCGTCCGCCTCGTCCTGGATCTCGCCGACGATCTCCTCGATGCAGTCCTCGAGCGTGACGAGGCCGCTCGTCCCGCCGAACTCGTCGACGACGATGGCGAGGTGGGTGCGGCGGCGCTGCATCTCCTTCAGGAGCCGGGAGATCTTCATCTGCTCGGGGACGAAGAACGGCTTCTTGAGGTGCCGGTCGAGAGCGATGCCCAGCTCCGGTCCGCGACGCGACCTCGCCGATGATCTCGCGGACCATGCAGGATGCCCACGACGTTGTCGACGGTCCCCTCGTAGACCGGCATGCGGCTGTAGGGGTTCTCGGTGACGACGCGGACGAGCTCGTCCGGCGTGGCGTCGCGGTCGATCGCGACCATCCGCGTGCGCGGGACCATGATCTCCTTCACCACCCGGTCGGCGAACTCGAGGACGCTGTTGAGCAGCTCCTCCTTCACCTCGTCGAGCACGCCCTCCCGCGTCCCCATCTCGATGAGGTACTCGATCTCCTCGCTGGTGACGGACGGGCTCGCCTTCCCGTCCGCGCCGAACAGGCCGCATGAGCCGGATCGTGGCGCGCGTCACGGCCGCGGAGACCGGCCAGAGCACGAGCACAGGACGCTGCACGAACGGGATGGAGGCGAGAGCGATCTGGACCGGGTGCCGCTTGGCCACGGTCTTCGGGACGATCTCGCCGAAGAAGAGGACGACGACGGTCGTGACGACGGTCGTCGCCCGCGATCGTCGTGGCGGCGCTCCAGCCGGTTCCGCGGACGAGATCCGCGGCAACGGCCGCCGAGAGCGCGCCCGCGCCGATGTTGACGAGCGTGTTGCCGATGAGGAGCGTGGAGAGCACACGCTCCGGGTGCTCGATCCAGAGTCCGAGCAGCCGGGCGCGCCGGCCCCCGGCGTCGCGGAGCTGGCGCGCGCGGGCGTCGCCGAGCGCGGTGAGCGCCGTCTCGGTCCCGGCGCAGAACGCGGAGCCCACGACGAAGATCAGCCCCACCAGCCATTTCCACGCCGCGACCGCCGCCACTTCACCGGCTCCTTCCCGCTCCGAAACGACGAAGCCCGCCCCTGGAGGGACGGGCCTCCAGATTCTAACCGAAGATCGGGGGCACCCGGCGGGCGGGCGCCGGACGAGCCAGAAAACGCCCGTCAGGACCGGGGGTTACCGGCCGCCCTTCTTCCACTCGTACGGATGGACCTCGATCTCGGGGAAGAAGTAGGAGACCTCGATCTTCGCGTTCTCGACGCTGTCCGACCCGTGGACCGTGTTCTTCTCGATGTCGGTGGCGAAGTCCTTGCGGATGGTGCCCTCGGCCGCCTTCTTCGGGTCCGTCGCGCCCATGATGTCCCGGTTCTTCGCGACCGCGCCCTCGCCCTCGAGCACCATGAGGACGACCGGACCGCTCGTCATGAACTTCACGAGGTCGCCGAAGAACGGGCGCGCCTTGTGGACCGCGTAGAAGCCCTCCGCCTCGGTCCTCGACAGGTGCTTCAGCTTGATGGCGATCGGCTTCAGGCCGGCGGACTCGAAGCGGCTGATGACGCGCCCGATGATGCCCTTCTCGACGCCGTCCGGCTTGATGATGGAAAGGGTCCTCTCGATGGCCATTGCCGCTCCTCTGTGCTCGATGAGTGATGGCGGTTCGAGACCTGCGGGCTACCTGCGCTCGCCCTTGGCGGCCTTGCGCGCACCCTTGCCGCCGCGCTGCGACGGCGCTGCGGCGGGCTCCGCGATCGAACGCTTCCCCGGCGCGCCCTTCGGCTTCTGCCGGACGGCCTTGGAGAGCGCTTCCTTCATCGCTCGGCCGAGGAGGTGCGGACCCTCGCACGACCGTGATGCCGGCCTCGCGCATGGCCTCGATCTTCGCCTCGGCGGTGCCGCTGCCGCCGCGAGATGACGGCGCCGGCGTGGCCCATCCGCTTGCCGGGCGGGGCGGTGCGGCCGGCGATGAAGCCCACGACCGGCTTGGTCATGTGCTCGCGGACGCAGGCGGCGCCGTGCTCCTCCTCGGTGCCGCCGATCTCGCCGATCATGATGACGGCGTCGGTGTCCGGATCGTCCTCGAACAGCCGCAGCACGTCGATGAAGTCGGTCCCGTGGACCGGATCGCCGCCGATGCCGACGGCGGTCGACTGGCCCAGGCCGAGGTCGGTGAGCTGCTTCACCGCCTCGTAGGTGAGCGTGCCGGAGCGCGAGACGACGCCGATCCGCCCGGGCCGGTGGATGTGCCCGGGCATGATCCCGATCTTGCACTCGCCCGGCGTGATGACGCCCGGGCAGTTCGGCCCGATGAGCCGCGACGTCTTCGGCTGTCCGAGGAAGCGCCGCACCCGCGACCATGTCGAGGACCGGGATGCCCTCGGTGATGGCGACGATGAGCGGCGACGCCGGCCTCCGCCGCCTCGATGATCGCGTCGGCCGCGAACGGCGGCGGGACGAAGATGGCCGCCGCGTTGGCGCCGGTCTCCTTCACCGCGTCCTGGACGGTGTGGAAGATCGGGACCGTCCCCTGGAACTTCGTGCCGCCGCGGCCCGGCGTGACGCCGGCCACGACCCGTGTCCCGTACTCGAGCATCTGCTCGGCGTGGAAGCTGCCGGCCGAGCCGGTGATGCCCTGGACGAGGACGCGGGTGTTTCGATCGACGAGGATGCTCACCTGCTCCGCCCTCCGACCCCGGCCAGCGCCGACGTCCTAGGCCGCCGCGCGGCCGCGACGGCCTTGCGGGCCGCGTCGCCGAGGTCGTCGGCGGCGATGATCTCGAGATCGCTCTGGGCGAGGATGTCCTTGCCCAGCTCGACGTTGGTCCCCTCGAGCCGGACGACGAGCGGGATCGACAGCCCCACCTGCTTCGCCGCGGCGACGATGCCGTTCGCGATGACGTCGCACTTCATGATGCCGCCGAAGATGTTGACCAGGACGGCCTTCACCTGGGGGTCGGACAGGATGATCTTGAAGGCCGCGGTGACCTTCTGCTCGTCGGCGCCGCCGCCCACGTCGAGGAAGTTGGCCGGCTTCCCGCCCGAGAGCTTGATGACGTCCATCGTGGCCATCGCGAGGCCGGCGCCGTTCACCATGCAGCCGATGTCGCCGTCGAGCGCGATGTACGACAGGTCGTACTCCTTGGCCTGCGTCTCCTTGGGATCCTCCTCGTCGGGATCGCGCATCGCCGCGATGTCGGGGTGCCGGTAGAGCGCGTTGTCGTCGAAGTTCATCTTCGCGTCGAGGGCGAGCACGTCCCCCGCGACCGTGATGACGAGCGGGTTGATCTCCGCGAGCGACGCGTCCGTCGCGATGTACGCCTCGTAGAGCCCGCTCGCGAACTTCACGAACGCGTTCACCGAGTCGCCGACGAGGCCGAGCCCGAAGGCGAGCCGCCGCGCCTGGAACGGCATGAGGCCGGTCAGGGGCGAGATCCACTCCCGCAGGATCTTCTCCGGCGTCTTGTGGGCGACCTCCTCGATGTCCACGCCGCCCTCGGTCGAGGCCATGATGCAGAGGCGCCCGACCTCCCGGTCGAGGGTCATGCCGAGGTAGAGCTCCCGCGCGATGCGGCAGCCCTCCTCGACGTAGACCTTCCGGACCTCCTGGCCGTCGGGACCGGTCTGCGGCGTCTTCAGCATCATGCCGAGCATGGCCTCGGCGTGGGAGCGCGCCTCGTCCGGAGAGCGGGCGAGCTTCACGCCGCCGCCCTTCCCGCGGCCGCCCGCGTGGATCTGCGCCTTGACGGCGCAGATGCCGCCGCCGAGCTGGCGGGCGGCACCCTCGGCCTCGAGGGCGTGGCAGCGAGGTAGCCGCGCGGAACGGCCACGCCGAACTTCCGGAGGATCTCCTTCGCCTGGTACTCGTGGATCTTCACCCGACTCGTGCTCCTTCGGTGCTTCGCCCATCGTGGGCTTGGGTGCGCCTGGGCCGAGCCCCGTGCGGCCCAGGAGGGCCGACGCCCTTCGCAGGGCGCCGGCCTCCCGATGCGATCTAGAGCTTCGTCTCCGCGACCGACTTCTTCACGGACTCGACCGACTTCGCGAGCATCGCCTTCTCGTCGTCGTTCAGGTCGAGCTCGATCGACCTTCTCGACGCCGCCCGCCCCGATCACCACCGGGACGCCGACGAAGAGGCCCTTGACGCCGTACTGGCCGTCGAGCAGCGCCGAGCACGGGAGCATGCGCTTCTGGTCGCGCAGGTAGCTCTCGGCCATCGCGACGGCCGAGGCGGCCGGGGCGTAGAACGCGGAGCCCGTGCCGAGCAGCGCCACGATCTCGCCGCCGCCCTTGCGGGTCCGCTCGACGATCGCGTCGAGCTTCGCCTTGTCGAGGAGCTTCGTGAGCGGGACGCCGTTCACGGAGCAGTAGCGAAGCGACGGGGACCATGTCGTCGCCGTGGCCGCCGAGCACCAGCGCGCTGACGTCCTGCGGCGAGCACGCCCGCGGCCTCGGCGACGAAGTACTGGAAGCGCGCGGTGTCGAGCACGCCGGCCATGCCGACCACCCGGTTCTTCGGGAAGCCGGTGATCTTCTACATCGCGTAGACCATCGAGTCGAGCGGGTTGGTCACGACGATGACGAACGCGTTCGGCGCGTACTGCTTGATGCCCTGGGCGACCTTGGTGATCGCCTCGAGGTTGACCTTGAGCAGATCGTCCCGGCTCATGCCCGGCTTGCGCGGCACGCCGGCGGTGACGATGCAGACGTCGGCGTCCTTGATGATCGAGTAGTCGGTCGTCCCGCCACCGGTGACGTTCACGTCGAACTTCAGAACGCCGCGGGTCTGCTGGAGGTCGAGCGCCTTGCCCTTGGCGACGCCCTCCATGATGTCCACGAGGACGACGTCGCCGAGGTTCCGCTGACCACAGAGCAGCGCCATCGTGCCGCCGATCTGGCCGGCGCCGATGAGCGCGATCTTCTTGCGAGCAGCCATGCCGTTCTCCCTTCGTGCGAGTAAGAGCCGATTACATGTGCTTGATGATCTCGTCTCCGAACTCGGAGCACTTCACTTCGACCGTGTTCGCGATCCCCTCCTGCTTCATCAGCCGGGCGAAGTCGTACGTGACGCGGTGCGCGCCGATGGCGCCGTCCATGCCCTTGATGATCAGGTCCGCCGCCTCGTTCCAGCCGAGGTGCCGGAACATCATCTCGCCCGAGAGGACCACCGAGCCGGGGTTCACCTTGTCGAGGTCGGCGTACTTCGGCGCGGTGCCGTGGGTCGCCTCGAAGATCGCGTGGCCGGACACGTAGTTCGCGTTGCCGCCGGGGGCGATGCCGATCCCGCCGACCTGCGCCGCGAGCGCGTCCGAGAGGTAGTCGCCGTTCAGGTTGAGCGTCGCGATGACGTCGAACTCCTCCGGCCGCGTGAGCACCTGCTGGAGGGTGATGTCGGCGATGGCGTCCTTGATGAGGATCTTGCCCTTCGCGAGCTCCGCCTTCTGCTCGGCGTTGGCGGCCTCCTCACCCTTCGAAGCCTTGGTGCGCTCCCACTGCTCCCACGTGTACACCCGATCGCCGAACTCCTTCTCGGCGAGCGCGTAGCCCCAGTTCCGGAACGCGCCCTCGGTGAACTTCATGATGTTGCCCTTGTGCACGAACGTGACGCTCTTCCGCTTCAGGCGGAGCGCGTACTCGATCGCGGCACGGACGAGGCGCTCGGTGCCCTCGCGCGACACCGCCTTCAGGCCGACGCCGGCGCGTCCCCGGGAACCGGATCTTCTTGAAGTCCTTCGGGAACTCCTTCTCGAGGAACCCGAGGATCTTCTTCACCTGCTCCGACCCCGCCTCCCACTCGATGCCGGCGTAGATGTCCTCCGTGTTCTCGCGGAAGATCACCATGTCGACCTTCTGGGGGGCCTTCACCGGCGAGGGGACGCCCTTGAACCAGCGGACGGGGCGCAGGCAGACGTACAGGTCGAGGAGCTGGCGGAGCGCCACGTTGAGCGAGCGGATGCCGCCGCCGATGGGGGTCGTGAGCGGACCCTTGATGCCGATGAGGTACTCGCGGAACGCCTCGACCGTCTCGTCGGGCAGCCAGTTGTTGAACTTCGTGAACGCCTTCTCACCGGCGTACACCTCGGTCCAGGCGATCTTCCTCTTGCCCTCGTAGGCCTTCTCCACCGCCGCATCGAGGACCCGGACGCTGGCGCGCCAGATGTCGCGGCCGGTGCCGTCGCCCTCGATGAAAGGGATGATCGGGCGATCCGGGACGTTCAGCTTCCCGTTCGCCAGCGTGATCTTCGCACCGTCCTTCGGCACCACGGGCTTCGCGTCGGCCATTGAGAGCGATCCTCTTGTGCGGGAAAAGGGAAGAGCCGGCGTCTTACCACCGGCCCGCCCCGGGTGTAAAGCCGGAAAACCGCTTTAACCCGTCGAGAAGTAGGGGGATTTTGACGACTGCACCAGTCGACGATCCGCGGTCTCGGGCCGCCCGCGCGGGGTCATTGCGCGGCGCGTCGGCGGACGTGGGCGTAATTGCAGAGGGGGACCGCCGGGCCTGACAGAAGTGCGCAGGCGGCCGGGGCATCGCGCGCGCGGCTCGACCTCCCGCTCGCCCCGAAGCTCGCCCGTGAGGCTCACGGCCGTCGGCGCGCCATGACGGTCCGGCCGACCCAGTCGCAGGCGAACTGGTAGGCGATCCGCCCGCTGCGATCTCCCTTCTTCTGGGACCACAGGATGGCCTCCTTCTCCGCCTCCCGGGTCCACTCCAGCGTCGCGCCGACCTTCCTGCCGAGCTTGTCGGCCCAGCGGCGGACGACGTCGACGTACAGGTCCTGGCTGAACGGATGGAACGCCACCCACAGCCCGAAGCGGCCGGAGAGCGAGATCTTCTCCTCCACGGCCTCTCCGTGGTGGACCTCCCCCTCGACCAGCATCGCCCCGCGGTTGTCGCTCTCGTACTCCGGCACGAGGTGCCTGCGGTTCGAGGTCACGTAGATGAGGACGTTCTCCGGCAGGCCGTAGACCGAGCCGTCGAGCGCGCTCTTCAGCACCTTGTAGCTCGCGTCGCCGGACTCGAAGGAGAGGTCGTCGGAGAACACGATGAACTTGAAGGGTTGTTCCTTCACGTCGTCCACGATCGAGGGGAGGCTCACCAGATCGTCCTTGTCGACCTGGATGATCCGCAGCCCCTGCGGCGCGTAGGCGTGGAGCAGGGCCCGGACGAGCGAGGACTTCCCGGTGCCGCGCGTTCCCCACAGGAGCGTGTTGTTGGCAGGGACGCCGGCCAGGAACTGGCGCGTGTTCTCCTCGAGCACGCGCTTCTGCAGCTCGATCCCGAGGAGGTCGTCGAGGTGGATCGTCTCCATGCTCGGGACAGGCTCCATCGTCCCGGCGAAGGTGCTGCGGTGCCAGTTGGCGGCGTGGCAGGTGGCCCAGTCGATCTTCTGGACGGGCTTGGGCAAGAGCGGCTCGAGCGACGAGAGCACCCGCTTCAGCTGCTCGGTCAGTTCAGGATCGAAGCTCACGCTTCCTCCACGTTCCGTCCCGTCTCGCGAGCATTCCGCCGCTCCAACATCGAACGGGGCAGGGGCGAGCGCCCCTGCCCCGTCACGAACCCGATCTCTCGGAGGGCGACGTCTACTCTCCCGACGGCACCGAGCCCACCGCCTCCTGGAACAGGGCCTTGTGGAACTCCCGGTTCAGGCGGGC
Organism: uncultured delta proteobacterium; assembly: GCA_963721145.1. Lineage (GTDB taxonomy): Bacteria > Myxococcota > Myxococcia > Myxococcales > Anaeromyxobacteraceae > Anaeromyxobacter. Next base: position 668,900 of record CAVRIC010000004.1, read on the forward strand.
GATGAACTTCACGTTGATGCCCTTCGGGCAGGCCGCCTCACACTCGTAGTGGTTCGAGCAGTTCCCGAACTTGTTCTCTCGCATCGCCTTCATCATCGCGGCGACGCGCTCGGGCGCCTCCACCTGGCCCTGGGGCAGGGCCGCGAGCTGGGCGACCTTGGCGCCGCCGAAGAGCATCGCCGCGCCGTTGGGGCAGGCCGCCACGCAGGCGCCGCAGCCGATGCACTCGGCCGCGTCCATCGCGTAGTCGGCGTCGCGCTTCGGGACCGCGACGGCGTTGCCGTCCGGCACCCCGCCGGTGTGACAGGACACCCAGCCCGCCGCCTGGATGAGCCTGTCGAGCGCGCCGCGGTCGACCATGAGGTCGCGGATGATCGGGAAGGCGCGCGCCCGCCAGGGCTCGAGGTAGATCGCGTCGCCGTCCTTGAACTTCCGCATGTGGAGCTGGCAGAGCGTGGTGCGCTTCTGCCCTCCGTGCGGGACGCCGTTCACGACGGCAGAGCACGCTGCCGCAGATCCCCTCACGGCAGTCGTGATCGAAGACGATCGGATCCTTGCCTGCCTTGATGAGGTCCTCGTTGACCACGTCCAGCATCTCGAGGAACGAGTGGTGCGGCGTGATGTTCTTGGCCTCGTAGTGCTCGAAGCGCCCCGGCTGATTCGGGCCCGCCTGGCGCCAGACGATCAGCTTGAGGTTCATCGTCTTGTGCTCGGAAGCGTGCGCGCTCATCACTTGTAGCTCCTGACCGCGAGGTGGACGTTCTCGAACTTCAGCGGCTCCTTGTGAAGCTCGGGCTCCTTGCCGACTCCCTTGAACTCCCAGGCCGCTGCGTAGGCGAAGTTCGCGTCGTCGCGCTTCGCCTCGCCGTCGGGGTACTGGTGCTCGACGCGGAAGTGGCCGCCGCACGACTCGTTCCGGTGGAGCGCGTCGCGGGAGAGCAGCTCGGCGAACTCGAGGAAGTCGGCGGTCCGGCCGGCGTTCTCGAGCTGCTGGTTGAGCTCCGCGCCCGTGCCCGTCACCTTCACGTTCTTGCAGAACTCCTCGCGGATGGCCGGAATCTTCTTGATGGCGTCGGTGAGCGACTGCTCGCTCCGCGCCATGCCGACGTCGTTCCACATGAGCGTGCCGAGCTCGCGCATGAACTCGGTGACCGTGCGCTTGCCGTTCGCCCTGAGGAACTTGTTCGTGGACTCCTTCACGTCCGCGATCGACTTCGCGCACTCCGGGTGGTCGGCCTTGACCTTGCCGGGCTTCGTCTGGGCCAGGTAGCCGCCGATCGTGTAGGGGATGACGAAGTAGCCGTCCGCGAGCCCCTGCATGAGCGCGCTCGCGCCCAGGCGGTTCGCGCCGTGGACGGAGAAGTTCGCCTCGCCGAGCACGAAGAGGCCCGGGAGGTTGCTCATCAGGTTGTAGTCCACCCAGAGGCCGCCCATCGCGTAGTGCGGCGCCGGGTAGATGCGCATCGGCTGCTTGTACCCGTCCTCGTCGGTGATCCGCTCGTACATCTCGAACAGGTTGCCGTACCGCTCGCGAATGACGTGCTCGCCGAGCCGGTTGATGGAATCGCGCGAAGTCGAGGTAGACGCCGCGGCCGCCCGGGCCCACGCCGCGGCCGTCGTCGCACGCCTCCTTCGCGGCCCGGGACGAGATGTCGCGCGGGGCGAGGTTGCCGAACGTCGGGTACTTCCGCTCGAGGTAGTAGTCGCGATCGTCCTCGGGGATCTGGCTCGCCGGCTTGTCGCAGTCCTCCTTCTTCTTCGGCACCCAGACCCGGCCGTCGTTGCGGAGCGACTCGGACATGAGCGTCAGCTTCGACTGGTAGTCGCCCGCCTGCGGGATGCACGTCGGGTGGATCTGCGTGTAGCAGGGGTTGGCGAAGTAGGCGCCCTTCTTGTGCGCCTTCCAGTTCGCCGTGACGCTGCAGCCCTTCGCGTTCGTCGAGAGGTAGAACACGTTGACGTAGCCGCCGGTGCAGAGCAGCACCGCGTCGCCGACGTGGGTGCGGATCTCGCCGGTCACGAGGTCGCGGACCGTGATCCCCTTGGCCTCGCCGTCCACGACCACGAGGTCGAGCATCTCGGTGCGCGCGAACAGCTTCACCGTCCCCGCCTTGATCTGCCGGGAGAGCGCGGAGTACGCGCCGAGGAGGAGCTGCTGCCCCGTCTGGCCGCGCGCGTAGAAGGTGCGGGAGACCTGGGCGCCGCCGAAGGAGCGGGTGTCGAGATAGCCGGCGTAGTCGCGGGCGAACGGGACGCCCTGCGCCACGCACTGGTCGATGATGTTGTTGCTCACCTGCGCGAGCCGCCAGACGTCCGCCTCACGCGCGCGGAAGTCGCCGCCCTTGATGGTGTCGTAGAAGAGCCGGTAGATGCTGTCGCCGTCGTTCGGGTAGTTCTTCGCGGCGTTGATGCCGCCCTGGGCGGCGATGCTGTGCGCGCGGCGGGGGCTGTCCTGGTAGCAGAACGCCTCCACGTTGTACCCGAGCTCGCCCAGCGACGCCGCGGCCGACGCGCCGGCCAGGCCGGTGCCGACCACGAGGACCTTGTACTTCCGCTTGTTCGCGGGGTTCACCAGCTTCAGCTCGAAGCGGTGCTTGTCCCAAGAGTCCTGGATGCGACCGGAAGGTGCCTTTCCGTCGAGGATCACGATGTCCCCCTTACTTGGTGAGGAAGCCAACGAGGATGAGGACGGGAATCGACCCGAAGCCGACCAGGAAGATCCCGGAGACCACCTTCCCGGCGACGCCGTAGCGCGGCAGCAGCTTGCTGTTGCTCAGGCCGAGCGTCTGGAACGTGCTCTGGATCCCGTGGGACAGGTGCAGGAACAGCGAGACCATCGCGACCACGTAGATCAGCGCCGTCAGCGTGCTCTGCAAGCTGGCGACCACCATCGTGTAGACGTCGAACCGGTTCAGCATGTCGGTTCCGAGCACGAGGTGGGGGGTGACGCGGATCGTGAACTGGAGCAGGTGGTACCCGACGAAAGCCGCCATGATCACGCCGGTCCAGATCATCGTCTTGCTGGCGAAGGTCGCCCGGAGCGAGCTCGAGACGGCGTACTTGTCCGGCTTCGCCTCCGAGTTCTCCATCGTGATCTGGATCGACAGCACGACGTGGAGAACGACCGCGATCGCCATGACGATCCGGGTCCCCCACACGACCGGGCCGAGCAGGTGGAGCTTCTCGGCGTAGGCGTTGATGCCGTTCGGGCCCGCGAAGATCGTGAGATTTCCAAGCAGGTGGCCGACGACGAACAGGACCATGAGCAGTCCCGTTACCGCCATCACGGCCTTTCTTCCGATCGAGTCAGAGAACAGTCGCATTGAGCCTTTCCCTTCTTCGTGGATGAGCAGGCGTCGTCGAAGTCGCGACGCGGAGCGCAACGGTGACGAGTGCGCGGAGGTGCACCATGCTGCGTCCCGTGAGGGGATGTCAAGATGGTGATTTCCGGAAAGATGAGCGATTTCGAGGACTCGACCGGTCTACGATGAGCCTCTTCCGTCATCCGGCGAGGGACCGGACCGCAAGCGCCCGCGCACCTCGGCGTAACTGCAGAGCTGGATCCCGAGGCGCGCGACGGTCTCTCGCGCGAGGGGATGGCACAGCGCGTCGAGCTCGACCTCCCGCTCCACGCCGAAGCTCGTCCGCGTGTGCGAGGGGAAATGGCCGGGGTGGGCCATGAGCTCGGTCACCCCCTCCCGCACGCCCGCCAGCGCGGCGACGAGCGCCTCTCCCGTCCACGCCGGGCGGCGCGCCGCGTCGCCGAGGAACTCGTCCGCGGTCGCGATCCCGCTCGCGCGGAGCGCCGTGCGCATCGCCGGATCGATCGCGCGCACCGGCAGATCCCGCTCGGCGGCGACCGCCGCGAAGGCGCTCAGGATGTGCGGGTGGGCGTGCGCGTGCCTGTGGCTGTCCAGATGCGTCGGCGCCTCTCCGCGCAGCGCCTCGAACCGCGCGAGCTGGCTCCGCAGCGCGGCCTCCGCCGCGGCGCGCCCGAGCGACGGATCGAGCACCGCGTGGAGCCCGATCCCGAGCGACCGGGGCGCGACCCGGAGCGCCGCCGGGGCAAACGGCGTCTCGACCATCGCCGTCGCCGACGTCACGATCCCCCGCGCGTGCGCCTCGAGGATCCCGCGATCGATCTCCGGGTCGTAGCCGAGGTCGTCCGCGTTCACGACGAGGAGCTTCACCGGCCAAGCGTCACCCCCGGGCCGCGGATGGTCAAGCGCCCTCCCCCTCCAGCTCGTCGTCGCGGGGCGCCGGCGCGGCGGCGTCCGGCGGCTCGCGCGGCAACAGCACGACGAACGACGTCCCCGTCCCGGGCGCGCTCTCGACGCGGATCTCGCCGCCATGCGCCTCGATGATCCTCCGGACGACGTAGAGCCCGAGCCCCAGGCCGCCGAAGTGCTGGGCGGCGACCGCCCGCTCGAACCGCTCGAAGACGCGCGCCTGGTCCTCCGCGGGAATCCCGATCCCGCGGTCGGTGATCTTCAGGCGCGCGTGCGCCCCCTCCGGCGCGACGTGCAGGGTGATGGGCTTGCCCTGCCCGAACTTCGCGGCATCGGGCGCGTCCGGGGCGCCGCGTGGTACCCCGCCCGGTGCAGCTGGTGCACCGTCCGGAACCGAGCCGGGAGGAGGATCTCCACCAGCTGACCGGCGAGGTCCTCCCGCGGCCAGCCGAACAGCCTCTCGGCCCCGCCGTTGGCGTGCACGATGGTGCCGATCTCGTCCGCGACGATCATCGCGTCGGGAACGGATTCGAGCAGCAAGAAATCCACCCCCAACCAGATGGCCCCGGAGGCCCCTCGCGAGAACCCCCCGCTCGATCCGGGCGCGGGCGAGCGTGCCCCCGCGGTGGCCGGCCTGCCGGACCGGACCCCACATTGGAGTCGATGCTGCACGCAGGCGCGCTCGCCTTCTCTGCCGCGGTGATGGCCGCCGCAGTCGCTCTCACCGCGGCCGCCCACCCGCAAGGTGGGGCGCGGATCGAGCTGGAGGTGGCGGGGGTCCTGCCGATGCCGGAGGGCACTGCATCCATCCTGGTGCTGCGCGAGAAGGGGGCGAAGACACTCCTCCCGCTCGTCATCCCGGGCGGCGACGTGACCGGCCGCTCCGACGTCGACGGGGGCGGCCTGCTCGGCCAGGCGATCGAGGCGCTCGGGGCGCGCGTCTCGGAGGTCGAGATCGACCGCGCGGAGGAGACGCGCGCCGGCGCGCGGGTTCGGCTCGCGCAGGGCGGCCGCCGCGTGGAAGTTCGCGCGCGCCCGTCGGAGTGCGTCGCGCTCGCGCTCGCCGCGGGCGTCCCGATCCTGACGACCCGCCGGCTGCTGGACCAGGCCGGGCTCACTCCCGAGGACCTCGCGCGGGTGCACGCGAAGGTGCGCCCCGGCGAGACGAGGCTGTAGGGCCCTAGCTCTGGCTCTCGCCCGCGCCGCCGTCGCCGTGCGGCGCCCGGGGGGTCCAGATCCGCGCGTCCGGCGAGAAGTCGTAGATCGACTCGAGCCGGACGTTCCGGTACCGCTCCATCTTCAGCGCCATCTGCGAGAGGCGTGCGAGGAACGGCTTCACGTCGATCGCGGATCCCTTCGGGGCGGCCTTCTTCATCCGCTTCACCTCGGAGAGCACGGCCTTGCGCGCCTCGCGGGCGTGGTAGAGGAACGCGCCGGAGAAGAACAGCCCGGACTCGAAGGGCAGGAGCCGCGCCTCGAGGAGGTCGTCCTTCTCGAGCCCCGCGATGTGGCGGCGCTCGGTGACGTCGTGATCGAGGCCGGAGAAGACGTACCGCAGCCGGACGCTCCCCTCCTTGATCTTCCGGACCTCGAACAGCCCGTGGACGTTCTGCGCCAGCGCGCGGTACGCGGCGAGCTCGTCGGGCGCGAGCGACGAGCCTTCCCCCTCGATGAACCGCTCCAGCGTCGTCCCGCCGCCGTCCCGGCGGAACTCGTAGAGGTAGTGATCGAGCATCCCGTTGACGCGGACCTCGTACGACCGATCCTCCTCGTGCGGCTCGCCGTAGCGATCGAAGTGCTCCTTCTTCGCGCGCAGGAGGTCCTGGTCGCGCGGCGCGGCGGTCGCCCACGAGAGCAACCTCTCGTGGAGCTGCTGGATCGTCATCGCTTCCGCTCCATCATCGAGACGAACCGCGCGAACAGATGGCGCGCGTCGTGGGGGCCGGGCGACGACTCGGGGTGGTACTGCACGCTGTACGCGGGCGCGTCGAGGATCTCGATCCCCTCGACCGTGCCGTCGTTCAGGTTCACGTGCGTCACCCGCGCGCGCGTGCCCAGGCTCTCGTCGTCGACCGCGAACCCGTGGTTCTGGGCGGTGATGTCCACCTTGCCGGTGGCGAGCTCCTTCACCGGCTGGTTCGCGCCGCGGTGGCCGAACTTGAGCTTGTAGGTGCGGGCGCCGATGGCGAGCGCCATGATCTGGTGCCCGAGGCAGATGCCGAACACCGGCACCTTCCCGAGCAGGCCCGCGACGCTCTCGCGGGCTCCCACCACGGCGTCGGGATCGCCCGGGCCGTTCGTGAGGAAGATGCCGTCCGGCTTCAGCGCGAGCGCCTCCGCCGAGCTGGTCCCCGACGGGACCACCGTGATCCGGCAGCCGGACTCCGCCAGGAGCCTCAGCATCGCGCGCTTGAGCCCCCAGTCGTACGCGACCACGTGGAAGCGGGGCGCCTTCTCGTCGGTCCGCTCGGCGTCCGTCCACCGGTCGGCGCCCTTCTGGCACCACTCGTACGGGGTCGAGGTGGAGATGCGGGTCGCGAGGTCCTGTCCCTCCATCCCGGGCAGCGCGCGCGCCCGCGCGACGAGCGCCTTCGCGCTCCCCTCGCTCGAGATGACGCCCATCTGCGCGCCCGCGGTGCGGATGTGCTTCGTGAGTCGGCGCGTGTCGATGCCCCAGATCCCGACGATCCCGTTCGCGCGCAGGTAGGCGTCGAGGCTCTGCTCGGCCCGGAAGTTCGAGGGCTCCTCGGCGTGGTGGCGGACGATGAACCCGGTCGCGTGCGGGCGCGCCGACTCTGCGTCCGCGGAGGCGACCCCGTAGTTCCCCTGCTCCGGGTACGTCATGCAGATCATCTGGCCGACGTACGACGGGTCGGTGAGGATCTCCTGGTAGCCGGTCATGGAGGTGTTGAAGACGACCTCGCCGGTCGCCTCGCCGCTCGCGCCGAACGAGACGCCCTCGAACGTGGTGCCGTCGGCCAAGGCCAGGATCGCCTGCTTCTTCATCGCTCCGCCTTCGCCTCCCCGTGGACGAGCCGGCCGCCCACGATCGTGTAGACGCAACGCCCGACGAGCCGCTTCCCCTTCCATGGGGTGTTCCGGCCCTTCGAGCAGAACTGCGCAGGATCGACCACCCACTCCGCGGCCGGATCGAGCACCGCCACGTCGGCGGCAGCGCCGCGGGCGAGCGTGCCGGCCGCGAGCGCGAAGACGCGCGCCGGCCCGATCGTCAGCGCCTCGACCAGGCGGCGGTCCGGCAGCGCCCCCTTCCGGACGAGCTCCAGGCAGACGGCGAACGCGGTCTCCAGGCCGACGACGCCGTTCAGCGCGGCGTCGAACTCGAGGTCCTTCTCCACCGCCGAGTGCGGCGCGTGGTCGGTGGCGACCGCGTCGATCGTCCCGTCGGCGAGCCCCTCGCGCACCGCCTGGACATCCTCGGACGCCCGCAGCGGCGGGTTCATCTTGAAGTCGGTCGAGTAGCCGGACCCGGCCACGTCCTCGTCGGTGAGCGCGAGGTGGTGGGGGGTCACCTCCGCCGTGACGGGGAGGCCTCGCTGCTTCGCCTCGCGGATGGCGCGAACGGCCCCGCGCGTCGAGACGTGCTGGACGTGGAGCCGCCCGCCCGTGAGCTCGAGCAGCGCGAGGTCCCGGAGGACCATCACGTCCTCCGCGGCGCCCGGGATCCCCTTGAGGCCGAGCCGCGTCGCGGTGGCCCCCTCGTGCATGACGCCCTTCCCCGCGAGGAGCGGGTCCTCTTCGTGGACCGCGAGCGGCAGCCCGAACGCCCGCGCGTACTCGAGCGCCCGGCGCATCAGCGCGGACGAGACGACCGGCCTGCCGTCATCGGACACCGCGACGCACCCTGCGGCGCGGAGCTCCCCGTACTCCGCCAGCTCCTCGCCGGCCTGGTTCCTGGAGATGCAGCCCACCGGGTGGACCCGGGCGAGCCCGGCCGACGCCGCGCGGGCGAGGACGAGCTCCGCGACGGACGCGGTGTCGTTCACCGGCTTCGTGTTCGGCATCGCGCAGATGGTGGTGAAGCCGCCCGCGACCGCGGCGCGTGCGCCGGTCGCGACGGTCTCCTTGTACTCCTGCCCCGGCTCGCGCAGGTGCACGTGCAGGTCGACGAAGCCCGGCGTCACCCACTTGCCGCGCGCGTCCACCGCGCGCGCGTCGCGCGGGCGCTCGAGGCGCTCCGCCACCTCCGCGATCTTGCCGTCGCGGATCACGACGGTGCGGACGCCGTCCACGCCGCTCGCCGGGTCGATCACCCGCCCGCCCTCGATGAACAGCGTTTCACTCATGGCCGACCACCCTGAGCGTAGGCCGCGCGAAGCGTGGGCGAAGTCGAAGGGTGAAGAGCGTCTCAGACATAGCCGACCACCCTGAGTCCTTCGGCTTCGCCGTCCTTCGACAGGCTCCGGACGGCTCCGCTCAGGACAAGCTGAAGTCGAAGGGTCATGCCTTTCCCTCGGTGCCCTCGGCGGGCTTGCCGCCGGCGAGCAGGTAGAGGACCGCCATCCGGACCGCGACGCCGTTCTGGACCTGGTCGAGGATGACGCTGCGGGGCCCGTCCGCGACCTCCGGGGCGAGCTCGACGCCACGGTTGATGGGGCCCGGGTGGAGGATCACGCACGCGGGCGTGAGCCATTCCTGCGCCTTCTTCACGTTGAGCCCCCAGAACTTCGAGTACTCGCGGGTGCCGGGGATGAGCGGGTCGCCGATCCGCTCGTGCTGGATGCGCAGCATCACCACCGCGTCCGCGCCCTCGACCGCCTGGCGGAGGTCGGTGTGGACGGTCGCGCCGAGCTTCTCGACGCCCGCCGGCATCATGGTGGGCGGGCCACACAGGCGGACGGTCGCGCCGAGCTTCGGGAGGGCGTGCAGATCCGAGCGCGCCACGCGCGAGTGGCTGATGTCGCCGACGATCGCGACGGTCTTCCCCTGGAGCGTGCCGAGCCGCTCCCGCAGCGTGAAGCAGTCGAGGAGCCCCTGCGTCGGGTGCTCGTGCGCCCCGTCGCCCGCGGACACCACCGAGCAGGCGACGTGCTGCGCGACGAGCTGCGGCGCGCCGCCCGCCGAATGGCGGATGACCATGATGTCGGGCTTCATCGCCTCGAGGTTGCGGGCCGTGTCGACGAGGGTCTCGCCCTTGGTCACCGAGGACGCGGCCGCCGTCCAGTTCAGCGCGTCGGCGGACAGGACCTTCGCCGCGATCTCGAACGAGCTGCGCGTGCGCGTCGATGCCTCGAAGAACAGGTTGACGATGCTCTTGCCGCGCAGCGACGGGACCTTCTTGATGGGCCGCTGGAGGACCTCCTTCATGGAGACGGCGAGGTCGATCACCTCGAGGATCTCCTCCCGCGAGTACTCCTCCAGCGCGATGCAGTGCCTGTGCCGGCCGATCACGTCGCCCTCCTCGGCTTCACCACCACGGCGTCCTCAGGCGCGCCCGCCTCGCGCAGCCGGACCTGCACGTCCTGATCGTCGGGCACCTCGATGCGTGCGCCGGCGAAGTCCGCGGCGATGGGCAGCTCGCGCCCGCCCCGGTCCACCAGCACCGCGAGCCACACGCGCCGCGGGCGGCCGAAGTCGACGATCTCGTCGAGCGCCGCGCGCACGGTCCGCCCCGTGTAGAGCACGTCGTCCACGAGGACGATCGTCCGCGCCTGCACCGGGAAGTCGACCTCCGTCGGGCCGATCACCGGGGCGGCGCCCTTCTCCGCGACGTCGTCGCGGTAGAGCGCGATGTCGAGGGTGCCGAAGGGCGGCTCCGAGCCGAGCGCGGCCAGGAGCTCCTTCCGCAGCCGCTGGCCGAGGTGAACGCCCCCGCGCCGGATCCCGATGATGGCGAGATCCTTCGCGGCGCCGTTCGCCTTGGCGCGCTCCGCGATCTCGCGGCCGAGGCGTCGGACCGCCCGGTCGATGTCCTGCGCGTTCATGCGCCCCTCCCTAGCGAGCCGGTCCCCAGTCCGCCCGCGCCAGATCCCCCGTGAGATCCACCTCGAAGACCTTCACGTCCGTCCGGTCGAGGATCGGGTAGACCACCCGACGCTCGTACGCGAACGCCACCCGCAGGGTGCCCGGCGGCGGGTTGTCGTTCCGCTCCCACTCGACCTGAGGCTCCTCGAGGGGGATGGCCGGGACGCTCACGCGCTCGCCGCGGTAGTCCACCATCTCCACGTGATCGAGGGACCGGATCTTGAGGACCATGTTCCGGCGCAAGGTCGCGTCGTCGCGGTCCTTGATCGCCTGGTTCATGTAGTCGCGGACCACCTGCTTCACCGTGTAGTTCTCGAAGTAGAGCGGGAGCCAGACCCAGCCCAGGTAGCCGCCGGCCGTGACCGCGGCGATGAGCAGCAGGGTGACCCATGAGATCTGGCCCCGCTCGCGCCGCGACTTCCCGGGAGACGCTGGGCCGCTCATCAGGGTGGAGTTTCTAGCGCTACTCGACCGGTTTGAAAAGCCGGTCGAACCGTGGACCGCCGCCGAAGCGGGATCCGGCGCCTCCAGGTCCCCAGCTGAAGAAGACGACCACGGCCTTGCCCGTCACGCGCGCGAGCGGTACCTGCCACCCCCCCGCGCCGCGGCTGTCCGCCGAGCGGTCGCGGTTGTCACCCAGGACGAAGACGTGCCCCGGCGCGACCACCTGGTACGGTCCCTCGCGCGAGGCGAGCCGGGCGCGGCGGCACTGGAGCACGTCGTAGCTGGCGACGCCCGCGGCCGCGGCGGCCTGCCAGCTCGCCTCTACGGCGGCGCGGTCGCCGTCCCGGGGCGCCGCGAGCGCCCCCTTCGCGAGCGCCTCGCGGTACCGGCGGCAGGTGTCGACGGTGGGGCCGCCCTTCGCGTCGCTCCGCTCCTCGTAGGCCATCTCGCCGGCAGGTGTGCGCGGCTGCGGGATGCCGTTGACGTAGAGGACCTGCTCGCGCAGCTCCACCACGTCGCCCGGGATCCCGATCACCCGCTTCACCACGTCGACGACGCCGCTCCGCGGGCTCTCGAACACGATGACGTCGCCGCGGCGCGGCGGGCCGGACCCGAGGAGCCGGATGTCCGTGAACGGGACGCGGATGCCGTAGGCGACCTTCGACACGAGGACGTGGTCCCCCGCGAGCAGCGTCGGCGCCATCGACCCGGACGGGATCCTGAACCCCTCGACGCCGAAGGCCCGGACGGCGAGGGCGACGATCACGGCCGCGAGGACCACCTCGGCGTACTCGCGCCACGCGGACTTGCTGCGGCGGGCGAGGTGCTCGTCCCAGAGCGCGTCGAGGGCGCGCAGAGCGGTAGACAGCCGGTCGGGATCGCCCTCCCCCGCCGCCGCGTCCACCTCGTCGCAGGCGGCCTCGAGCTCCGCCCGAGCCTGCTTGCCGAGCGCCTTCCGGTGCCGCCCCGCCAGGCCCCGCGCATCCGCCGCGAACCGGCGCGCGTCGCGCCGCGCGCGCTCGAGCTTGCGGATCGGATCGGCCACTACTCCTCGACCTTCAGGACCGCGAGGAACGCCTCCTGCGGGATCTCCACCGAGCCCACCTGCTTCATGCGCTTCTTCCCCTCCTTCTGCTTCTCGAGGAGCTTGCGCTTGCGGGAGATGTCTCCACCGTAGCACTTTGCGAGGACGTTCTTGCGGAACGCCTTCACCGTCTCGCGGGAGATGATCTTCGCGCCGATCGCCGCCTGGATCGCGACCTCGTACATCTGCTTCGGGATCACCGTCTTGAGGCGCGCGCACAGCTCGCGGCCGCGCTGGTAGGCGTGCTCGCGGTGCACGATGATGCTGAGCGCGTCCACCGGCTCGCCGTTCAGGAGGAAGTCGAGCTTCACGAGGTCGGCCTCCTCGTACCCCTTCAGCTCGTAGTCGAGGCTGGCGTAGCCGCGCGAGATGCTCTTCAGCTTGTCGAAGAAGTCGAACACGACCTCGGCGAGCGGGAGGTCGTAGGTGATCTGGACGCGGCGCGTGCCGATGTACTTGAGGTCGCGCTGGACGCCGCGGCGGTCCTGGCAGAGCTTCAGGATCGCGCCCACGTCCTCGGTGCGGCCGTGGATGTGGCAGGTGAGGAGCGGCTCCTCGAGCTTCGCGATCTTCTGGATCGGCGGCAGCTTGGCCGGGCTGTCGATCTCGACGACCTTCCCCTGCGTGTCGGTGACCCGGTACACGACGGAGGGCGCGGTGGTGATGAGCGCGAGCGAGTACTCGCGCTCGAGCCGCTCGTGCACGATCTCGAGGTGCAGCAGGCCGAGGTACCCGCAGCGGAAGCCGAAGCCGAGCGCCTGCGAGGTCTCCGGCTCGAAGGTGAAGGCGGAGTCGTTGAGGCGGAGCTTCGTGAGCGCGTCGCGCAGGTTGTCGTAGTCGGCGGCGTCGATGGGGAAGACGCCCGAGAAGACCATCGGCTTCATGACCTTGAAGTCGGGGAACGGCTCGGCCGTGGGCCTGCCCAGCTCGGTGATGGTGTCGCCGACCTTCGCGTCGTGGACGTCCTTCACGTTCGCCACGACGACGCCGACCTCGCCGGCGATGAGCTTCGCCACCGGCCGCGAGAACGGGGCGAACACGCCCAGCTCCTGCACCTCGAATTCGCCGCTTGTTCGACCAGAGCTGGATCTGCTGCTTCGTCGCGAGGGTGCCCTCGAACACACGCACCAGCATGACGACCCCGCGGTACGTGTCGTACCAGGAGTCGAAGATGATGGCCTTGAGGGGAGCCTCGGGATCGCCCGAGGGCGGCGGCACCTTCTGGACGATCTGCTCCAGGATCTCCACGATCCCGATGCCCTCCTTGGCGGACGTCGGCACCGCGTCCTTCGCGTCGAGGCCGATGACCTCCTCGATCTCGCGCCGGACCCCCTCCACGTCGGCCGAGGGCAGGTCGATCTTGTTGATGACCGGGATGATCTCGAGGTCGTGATCGAGCGCCTGGTAGACGTTCGCGAGCGTCTGCGCCTCGACGCCCTGGCTCGCGTCCACCACGAGGACCGCCCCCTCGCACGCGGCGAGCGAGCGCGAGACCTCGTAGGCGAAGTCCACGTGCCCGGGGGTGTCGATGAGGTTGAGCTCGTAGTCCTTGCCGTCGCGCGCGCGGTACGCCATGCGCACGGTCTGGGCCTTGATGGTGATCCCGCGCTCGCGCTCGAGCTCCATGTTGTCCAGGAACTGTGCCTGCGCGTCGCGCTTCGAGACGGTCCCCGTCGCCTCGAGCAGGCGATCCGCGAGCGTCGACTTTCCGTGATCGATGTGCGCGATGATCGAGAAGTTGCGGATGTGCTGATTGGATTCGGCCATGGGGCGGACGGCTTTTAACATGCGCGATACAGGCGGGCCATGCCGGGGGTCGCCGCCCACCGCGCTCCGCCCGCACGAAACGTGAGGAACGCTCCGGGGTGGGAAGGCCGTCCGGTCCGATGTCAGACCGCGCCGGTAGCGTCCCCGCCCTGTCGCACTGGATACCCAGGTGGGTCCGCAGCTCCGAAAAACCCAGGATGTTGTGTGGAGATACATGTAATGCACAATATGTTGTGGTCAGTGCGTTGACTAACGGCACTCGGCTGCTAGAGTGCCGTTCCGGCGCTCCACCAAGTGCGGGCGGAGCAGGAGGACGGGCGGCGGCGGCGGGAGCAGGTCGGGAAAAGGCACGCCAACGACATCGGGAAAACCCCTGGTTCACTGATCGCGGGCCGGCCAGGGGAGGTTCGGACGGAGGGATGCTCGTGCATCCCTCCGAGGGGAAGGTGTTTGCCCGCGGGCAGGGGTGCCCGCCGGTCGGAGGACGGGGATGATGGAGCGCGAAGTCGTCGGGCAGAAGGCGAAGACCTCGAAGATCCACAAGAAAGTGCAGCGTCGCGGGCTCGCGATCGAACGGCACTTCACGACGAAGGGAGTCGATCCGTCGGAGGAGGTCGCGTGGGAGACCCGCACCGCGCAGATCACGGGCGAAGGCGGCGCGATCATCTTCGAGCAGAAGGACGTGGAGGCGCCGAAGGACTGGTCCCTCCTCGCGACCAACGTCGTGGTCTCGAAGTACTTCCGCGGCCCGCTCGGCTCGCCCGCGCGCGAGCGGTCGGTCCGGCAGCTCGTCACGCGGGTCGTCAAGACGATCGCCGACTGGGGCCGCAAGGACGGCTACTTCGCCGGCGAGGAGGACGCCCACGCGTTCGAGGCCGAGCTCTCGCACCTGATCTATCGGCAGAAGATGAGCTTCAACTCGCCGGTCTGGTTCAACGTGGGCGTCGAGGAGCACCCGCAGTGCTCCGCCTGCTTCATCAACTCGGTCGGCGACTCGATGGACTCCATCCTGAGGCTCGCGCACACCGAGGGCATGCTCTTCAAGTACGGCTCGGGCGCGGGCTCGAACCTCTCCAAGATCCGCTCGTCGAAGGAGCGGCTCTCCGGCGGCGGCGAGGCGTCCGGACCGGTCTCGTTCATGCGCGGGTTCGACGCCTTCGCGGGGGTCATCAAGTCGGGCGGAAAGACGCGCCGGGCGGCGAAGATGGTGATCCTCGACGCGGACCACCCGGACATCCTCGAGTTCGTGAGCTGCAAGGCGGACGAGGAGAAGAAGGCCTGGGCCCTCATCGACTCGGGCTACGACGGCGGGTTCAACGTGAAGGGCGGCGCCTACGACTCCGTCTTCTTCCAGAACGCGAACCACTCCATCCGCGTCACCGACGCCTTCATGCGCGCCGTGGTCGACGACGGCGACTGGGAGCTCAAGGCTCGCGTGGGCGGGAAGGCGATCGAGACGATCCGCGCGCGCGAGCTCATGGCCAAGGTGACGGCGTCCGCGTGGCTGTGCGGCGACCCCGGCGTGCAGTTCGACACCATCATCAACGAGTGGCACACCTGCCCGAACAGCGACCGCATCAACGCGTCGAACCCGTGCGTCACCGGCGAAACGTTGATCGCCACAGCCGAGGGGCTCCGGCGGATCGACGCGCTGCTCGAGCGCCGGGTCCGTGTCATGGGCGCCGACGGCGAGCTTCACGAGGTGGAGCCCGCGTTCAAGACCGGCATCAAGCCCGTCTACCGACTGACGACGCAGGCCGGTTTGGAGCTGAAGCTCACGGGGGATCATCGCGTACTGACCCGCAACCGAGGCGACGTGCCCGCGTGTGAGCTGACGAAGGACGACGTGCTAGTCCTCGGCAGCCCCGCGTTCGGCCAAACCCAGCTCGACGAGCGACTCGGTGAGTTCCTGGGGCTCTTGGTCGGGGACGGATGCCTGGCGGGCGAGCAGCAGACCGCCGTCCTCACCCTCGCTCCCGAGGAGGAAGCGGTGGCGCGCCGCACCCACGACCGGATCTCGGCCTACAAGAAGGAGCATGCCGCCGACGCCCGGGCGGCACGCGACATCGAGGTCACCCGGCCGCAAGGCACGCTGCGCCTCGCGACCAGCGCCCGCTGCGTGGTCGACGAGCTCCAGCGCTTCTCGGTCCTCGACTGCGGCAGCCAGAAGAAGGCATTCCGGGCCGAAGTCTTCTCGCTCGACCGCGCGTCGCTCACGGCCGTGCTGCGCGGCCTTTTCACGGCCGACGGGACGGTGGCGAACTACGGCGAGAAATCCCAGTACGTGTCGCTCGAGAGCACGTCGCTCGAGCTGCTACGGCAGACGCAGGTCCTGCTCCTCGCGTTCGGCATCAAGGCCAAGCTCTACCGCGACCGCCGTGTCGCCGGCCGGATGATGGCGCTGCTCCCCGATGGGCGCGGAGGGCGCAAGGAGTACCCCGTGGAGCAGCTGCACAGCTTGCGGATCAGCCGCAGCTCGCGCCTCGTCTTCGAGAAGGAGATCGGGTTCGTGCCGGGCAGTCACAAGGGGGCCCAGCTCGCCGAGCTCAACCGCGAGGTCTCGACCTACTCCGACCGCCTCGAGGACCGCGCGCTGAGCCTGGAGTTCGTGGGCGAGGAGCCCGTCTACGACCTGACTGAGCCGGCCACCCATCACTTCGTGGCTGCGGGCATCGTGGTGCATAACTGCTCGGAGTACATGTTCCTCGACGACTCCGCCTGCAACCTGGCGTCGTTGAACCTCATGCAGTTCCGCAGCTCCGACGGCGCGTTCAAGGTGGAGGACTTCAGGCACGCCGTGGCCCTGACGATCCTGGCGCAGGAGATCCTGGTCTCGAACGCGAAGTACCCGACCGAGCAGATCAGGGAGAACAGCGAGCGGTACCGTCCGCTCGGGCTCGGGTACGCGAACCTCGGCGCGTTCCTGATGGCGAGCGGGCTGCCGTACGACTCCGACGCGGGCCGGGCGTCCGCCGCCGCGATGACCGCCCTCATGACGGGTGAGGCGTACGCGATGAGCGCGCGGATCGCGGAGCGGGTGGGCCCGTTCGCAGGGTACGAGCGGAACTGCGACCCGTTCCTCGGGGTCATCCGCAAGCACGCGCAGCGCGTCGACCGGATCGATCCGACGCTCGTGGACCGCGAGGTCCTCGACGCGGCGCGCGACGCCTGGGCGAGCGCGCTGCGCGCCGGCGGCGCGAGCGGGTTCCGCAACGCCCAGGTCACCGTGCTCGCGCCCACGGGGACCATCGGCTTCATGATGGACTGCGACACGACGGGGGTCGAGCCGGACATCGCGCTCGTCAAGTACAAGAAGCTCGTCGGCGGCGGCGTCCTCAAGATCGTGAACAACACGGTGCCGCTCGCGCTCAAGCGCCTCGGCTATTCCGCGGAGGCGATCTCGTCGGCCCTCGATTTCATCGACGAGAACGAGACGATCGAGGGCGCTCCCACCCTCGACGCGGAGGACCTCCCCGTCTTCGACTGCGCCTTCAAGCCGCACAACGGCATGCGCTCCATCCACTACATGGGTCACATCCGGATGATGGGCGCCGTCCAGCCCTTCCTGTCCGGAGCGATCTCGAAGACCGTCAACATGCCGAGCTCCGCGACGGCGGAGGAGATCGAGAAGGCCTACCTCGAGGCATGGAAGCTCGGCCTCAAGGCGATCGCGGTCTACCGCGATGGCTGCAAGCGCAGCCAGCCGCTCAACATGAAGGCGAAGGAGGAGGAGAAGAGCGAGCCCACCCAGCTCAGGCTCGCGCGCCGCCGCCTCCCCGACGAGCGGCAGTCGATCACCCACAAGTTCTCGATCGGCGGCCACGAAGGCTACATGACCGTGGGCAAGTACGAGGACGGCACTCCCGGCGAGCTCTTCGTGACGATGGCGAAGGAGGGGTCGGTCGTGTCCGGCCTCATGGACAACTTCGCGACGATGATCTCGATGGCGCTCCAGTACGGCGTGCCGCTCAAGGTGCTCTGCGACAAGTTCAGCCACACGCGGTTCGAGCCGTCGGGCTTCACCGGGAACCCGGAGATCCCGATCGCGAAGTCCATCACGGACTACATCTTCCGGTGGCTGTCGCTGAAGTTCCTCCCGAGCGAGGACGGTGCTGTAACGCAGCCCTACCTGCCCGGAGTCGAGCCCGCCTCGTCGAAGCGC
Source organism: uncultured delta proteobacterium (assembly GCA_963721145.1). Lineage (GTDB taxonomy): Bacteria > Myxococcota > Myxococcia > Myxococcales > Anaeromyxobacteraceae > Anaeromyxobacter. The sequence continues at coordinate 686,568 of CAVRIC010000004.1, forward strand.
GCCTCCCAGAAGGTCATCGAGGCGAAGGCGTCGGCGCGCCCCGACGCAGCGCCCAAGGCGAACGGGGCAGTGGACAAGCAGACCGACGCTCCACCGTGCCCCACCTGCGGTTCCATCACGGTCCGGAACGGCGCCTGCTACAAGTGCACGAACTGCGGATCGACGACGGGGTGCAGCTAGAGCAGCGCGGCAGCACACGTCAGGTCGCGTCCACGCGCCCGGGACGGCTCCGCGCCGCCCCGGGCGCTGTCGTTGTGGAACCCGTTGAACCGGAGGATCGAGGAGCCACCATGAGCCACACGAAGCGAGCGCCAGATCCCGGCGCAACGCCAGACGCGCCGAGCGCAGATTTCTCGAAGACGGCGGAGTCCGCCTCGGACCTGGTTGCGGAGCTCGGGGAAGTCGCACTCGACAAGTTCCTCGCCGATGGTCCAATTAGGGACGTTCCTTTCCTCGGAGCCGCGTTGAAGGTCTGGCTCCGCCCAGAAGCCCGCGACGTGACTCCGCAGCGGGCCCCGAACCCTCACCGAAGCCGGATCGAACATGCCTGCCTCCTCGACGGCGAAGTGCCGTGAAGAGGCCAGAATGCCTGGATCGATCGCCCCGGATTATGCCGCGTCTCGCGCGCTCATCCCCTTGCGCACCAGCGGATCCGTCGGGCGACGCGGAGTAATCCGCCGGTCGGCTCCGATGCCGCGGCCACAACATGCTGCACGCAGAGGAGGTCTGCGGGCGCGAGCACATGGACCAGTTCAGGCGGGAGAAGGCCCCCGTCGTCCGCGACGGCGGCGTCCTCGCCTGGGGTGGTGCCGCCCCCGGAGCGACGGCGGCAGTGATGTGACGGCAAGCCGGGCGCTTTCACATCCGGACCGTTCACTATCGCTGGCGATAGTTCGTGGACCGAGCGGGTCCGCGACCGCTCGCAGCCGCCACAGTGCGCGCGCGGCGAGAGCGAGGCTCATCCGTACGCGCTGGACGCTCGGGACCCGCGGGATGCCGGTCACCGGCGGTCGCCGTCCGGACGGCTCGGTCGCGGCGCCCGCGACGGCGGCACCGTTGCACCGCCGGCCTCGGGAGCGAACCTTTCCGGTGGGGTCCCGCATGTGCCACCGGTCGCTTCTTGCCGCCGCCGCCGTCGTCCTGACGTCGTGCTACTTCTCACGGGGGGCGATCATCAGCGCCCGCACGGAGGAGGGGCGCCCGCTCGCCGACCCGGGGCCAGGCGATGCCTACCTCGTCTGGCACGATGGAGGCGGATGGCACCTGCGGGCCCGCTCCGAAGTCGGTCACGTGTTCGAGGGGCTCGTCGAGTCCGGGCGGCTCGGGGTGGTGAGGCCGGTGGGTCTCGCGCCCGAGGCGCTGCGGGCGGGGGAAGGCGCGATCGCCTTCACGTTCGTCCCCGACCCGAGCACCGGCGAGGCCGGGTTCGACTGGCAGGGCGGGTGCGCGGAGTTCTCGCTCTTCATGGACGGGGATCCGCATCCGCTCCGGATCTTCGCCGGTGCGTACGGCGCCAGTCCGCCGCGGGTCCCGTTCGCGCTGTGCCCCTGGATCGGCGAGCCGCGCTGCGGCGAGCCTCGGGGCGACGCGGGTCGCGGTCGTTCCACCAACAGGTGCAGGGTCCGAGATCTCGGGACAGGCTCGGCGCTTTGCGCCTCGCAGACGGCCTATCTGAACTCACGGGCCCGGCTCCCCACCGCGGGCGCGAGCGCGAGCGGCGCGACCGACTCGACCCGGACGTTCACGACGGACCCGGTTCGCTCGACGCGCCCGCGCGCGAGGAGATACGGCGCGCCGCGCACCACCGTGCGGCACCGCTCGTACACGTCCGCCATCACCACGAGGTTCGCGATGCCGGTCTCGTCCTCGAGGGACACGAACACGATGCCGTTCGCGGTCTGCGGACGCTGCCGCACGATGACGAGCCCCGCCACCTCGACCGGAGCGCGGTCAGGCAGGCGCGCGAGCTCTCGCGCGGTGCGGATGCGACCGGAGCCGAGCGCGGGACGGAGCACCGCCATCGGGTGGGCGCGCGTCGAGAGGCCGGTCGTGGCGAAGTCGGCGGAGACCTCCGCCGCCGCGGACGCGGCCGGAAGGTCCGGGTCGGGCTCGCGCGGCCCCACCCCCGCGAAGAGGTCGCCCGCGTCCGCCTCGAGCCCGAGGCTCCTCCAGACCGCGCTTCGCCGGTCCGGCGCGAGCGCGCCGAGAGCGCCCGCCTCCGCGAGCCGCAGCAGCCACGCGCGCGAGATGCCGGCGCGCCGGACGAGGTCGCCGAGCGACCCGAACGGCGCCCGCTGTCTCGCCGCGACGACCGCGTCGCCGACCGCGCGCGGCAGCCCGCGGATCGCGTGAAGCCCGATCCGGAGCGCTGGGATGTCCCCGGCGTCGGGTGTCCCCGGCGTCGGGCCGAGATCAGTCCTCGCGGCGGAGCCGCGCTCCATATTCGGGGCCCCCTGGGGGGCGAGATCAGTCCTCGCGGCGGAGCCGCGCTCCATGTCGGGGGCCCCCTGGGGGGCCTCGAGCGCGCTCTCCCACCCGCTCGCCGCGACGTCCACGCCGCGCACCTCGACCCCGTGCCGCTTCGCGTCCTCGACGAGGGTGTGGGGCGCGTAGAACCCCATGGGCTGGCTGTTCAGCAGCGCGCAGGCGAACGCGGCGGGGTGATAGCACTTCAGCCAGGCCGACGCGTAGACGAGCAGCGCGAATGACGCGGAGTGCGACTCGGGGAAGCCGTAGCCCGCGAACCCGAGGAGCTGGCTGAAGATGACCTCGGCGTCGGCGACGGCGATCCCCCGCTGCGCCATCCCGGCGAGGAGCCGCGCCTTCATGGCCTGGATCCGCTCGTGGGAACGGCGGTGGGTCATGACGCGCCGGAGCTCGTCCGCCTCCCCCGGCGTGAACCCCGCCGCGATCACGGCGAGCCGCATGATCTGCTCCTGGAAGAGCGGGACGCCGAGCGTCTTGGCCAGGACCGGCTCGAGCGGTGGATACGGATAGCGAACCTTCTCCCTGCCATCGCGGCGGCGCAGGTACGGGTGGATCATGCCGCCCTGGATCGGTCCGGGCCGCACGATGCCGACCGAGATGACGAGGTCGTAGAAGTTCCTCGGCTTGAGGCGCGGGGCGAGCGACATCTGGGCGCGCGATTCCACCTGGAAGACCCCGATCGAGTCCGCCCGGGTGAGCATGTCGTAGACCGCCGGGTCCTCGGGCGGGATCGTCGCGAGCGAATCCGGGTGAGGCCGCTGCGTCGGGGAGGCCGGCGCGGGCCGGTGCCGGGCGAGGAGCGCGAGCGTCCGCGAGAGCGCCGTGAGCATGCCGAGGCCGAGCAGGTCCACCTTGAGAAGGTCGAGCTCGGCGAGATCGTCCTTGTCCCACTGCACGATGGTGCGCCCCGGCATCGCAGCCGGCTCGATGGGCACGGTCTCGCAGAGCGGGCGCCGAGTGATGACGAACCCTCCGACGTGGATCGAGAGGTGGCGAGGGAAGCCCACCAGCTCACGGGCAAGCTCGAGGGTCAGCCGGACGCGCTCGGAGTCGACGCCTTCGAGCCCGGCCGCCTCGACGAGATCTGTCCTCGCGGCGAAGCCGCGCTCATTTGTGGGGGCCCCCTGGGGGGGGGCGTCGTACATGCCGAGCTGCTTCGCGAGCCGATCGACCTGGGAGAGCGACAGGCCGAGCGCCTTCCCCACGTCGCGCAGGGCGGACTTGCCTCGGTACGTGATGACCTCGCAGACCATCCCGGCGCGGTCGCGGCCGTACCGCTCGTACACGTACTGGATCACCTCCTCGCGGCGCTCGTGCTCGAAGTCGACGTCGATGTCCGGTGGCTCGCCGCGCTCCGCGGAAATGAACCGCTCGAACAGGAGCCCCATCCGCACCGGGTCGATCGAGGTGACACCGAGCACGAAGCAGATGGCGGAGTTGGCCGCGCTGCCGCGCCCCTGGCACAGGATGCCGCGCGCCCGCGCGAACCGGACGACGTCCCAGACCGTCAGGAAGTAGCTCGCGTACCCGAGCTCCTCGACGAGGGCGAGCTCCTTCGCGAGCTGGCGCGCGACGTCCTCGGGCGGCTCGCCCGCGTACCGCCAGCGCGCCCCCTCCCGCACCAGCTCGCGGAGAAGCGGCATCCCGGTGAGATCGACGCTGGAGGTCGAGGTCCCCTTCGACTCCGCCCCGCCTGCGGCGGCGCTACGCTCAGGGTGAGCGGGGGTCGAGGTCGGGGTCGCCTGTGGCGCGGCCGTCCGCAGTCTCGGGCTCGGGACGGGGACCATCACCCGTTCCCGAGCCCCCTGTGGTGGACTCGAGAGCGCGGCGGCCTCGATGACGACCGGCGGAAGCGGGTGCTCGCCCCTGATCTCCTCCATCCGGAACCGGCAGGCGTCCGCGATGGCAGCGGCGTTCTCGAGCCCTTCCGGGAAGTCGGCCCAGAGCCGCGCCATCTCCTCCGGTGACTTGAGCGTCCGCTCCGCGTTCGGAAACAGCCGCCGGCCCGCACGGTCGATCGAGGTCCCGAGGCGGACGCAGGTGAGGACGTCCTGCAGCCGCTGCCGTGCCCGATCGTGGGTGTGGACGTCGTTCGTCACGGCGACGGGGATGCCGAGCCGTTCCGCGATCGACCGCGCCGCGCGCGTCCGCGCCTCGTCGCCGGCGATCCGGTGACGCGCCACGGCGACTGCGAGCCGGGCACCGAACGCATCGCGCAGCCGGGCGGCGGCATCACCGTCCGCGCCCGGGTACAGCGCGAAGAGGCCGCGGCCGCGCGACGCGATCTCGTCGAGCGCGACGCGGACATCGTCCTTCTCTCGCCGGCCGAGATACGTCTTCGCGGCGAGATCAGTCCTCGCGGCGAAGCCGCGCTCCGCTCCGGGGGCCCCCTGGGGGGGCGGCGCTCCCTCTCGCGCCTCCCCGCCGTGGGCGACCGTCACGATATGGCACAGATTGGCGTACCCTTCGCGGTCCTGGGCCAGGAGCACGAGCCGGGCGGACCGCCCGAGCTCGAGGCCGGAGACCACCAGCTCGGCGCCCACCACCAGGGGCAGCCCGCGCCGCTTCGCCTCTGCGTGCGCCCGCACGACGCCATACAGGCCGTTCACGTCCGCGAGCGCGATCGCGGAGAGGCCGAGCTCGGCGGCGCGCGCGACCAGCTCCTCGGGATGGCTCGCGCCGGCGAGGAACGAGAAGCACGATCGGCAGCGGAGCTCGGCGTAGCGCATTCAGTCGAAGAACCCGTGCAGATAGAGCCGGCCATCGCCGCCGTCGCGGTACACCCAGCAGTCGCCGAGCCCATCGAGCCGGACGCGGTAGTAGTCCCGATCGAACGGGCCGGCGAGATCAGCACCCGCGGCGAAGCCGCGCTCCGCGTTGGGGGCCCCCTGGGGGGCCCACCACTCGCCCCGTAACCGCTCGGGCCCTTCCATCGCGACGATCGCTCGCGCCCGCCCATGCACCCGCAGCGCGGTCACACCCCCCCCCTCCCCCTCCGCGACGATCGGCGACGGAGTGGCGAGCAGCCGCGTCGGCCGCAGCGGGGGCTCGCGGTCGGCGGGATGTTCAACGCCGTTTCCGGACGTGCCGCGGCGAGGCGGCCGGAAAGGCACGGCGCGGTACGCGCCTTCCGGCCGGTGGCGCTCGACCGGCTCGGCCGCGAAGACCGTGCCGTCGCCGAGCCGCACCGCGAGCCGCTCGAGCACACCTTCGAGCGCCGCGAGCGCTTCGGGCCGGTCGCCGATCGCGAGCTGCTCGGCCGACAGCGCGGCGACCTCGACCGCCGCGAGCCGGATCCCGACCACCGGCGCGGTCAGCCGCAACGAGAACAGGTGCTCCTTCACCGGCATCAGCCAGCGCGCCGGCGCCACGGATGCGGCCGCGAGCGGGACGAGGAGCCGTTCCTCGCCTCGCGGATCGAGCCGGAGCACGATCTTGAGCCTGGTCGCGCCGAGACCGCGCCCCGCGAGGCGCGCGGCGACGCGATCGGCGAGCCGCTTCAGGCCGAACAGGAGCGGTTCGGCGCTCGTGACCGGGGCCTCGAGCGCGAGCGACTCCTCGGGGAGCGTTTCCGGAACGTAGCCGACGAGCGGCGCGCCGTCGTCGCCGCGGGCGAGCCGCGCTGCGAGGATCCCGTCCGGCCCGAACCGATGCGCGAGCGTCCCTTCCGGGAGCCGCGCGAGCGCGCCGGCGGTCTCGATCCCGAGCGCCGCGAGGCGGGCTGCGATCTCGGGTGAAAGGCCCAGCGCCGTGACCGGGAGTCCGGCGAGCGCAGCCGCGGAGGCGCCGGGGGCGACCCAGGCCACCGGACCCTCGGCGTGCCGCGCGATGGCCCGGGCCGACCCGCGACCGGTCGCGACCGCCGCCCGGGCGTCGTAGCCCATCTCCGCCATCGTGCCGAGGGCGCGCCGCGCGAGGAGCTCTTCCGCCTCCCGCGCATCGGACGCGAGCAAATGGGCGGCGCTCGCATCGAGGAGGAGCACGTCGGGGGGCGAGAGCTCGACCGCAGGGGCGAGCCCGAGCATCGCCTCGGCGAGGCCGCGCAGCGCGGCGCGGTCCGCGGCGGGATCCGCGGGGACCTGGGCGAGGCGCCCGCACGCGGCGAGCGCCTCGCCGAGCGAGGCGCCCGTCCGGACGCCCGCAGCGGCCGCCGCCGCGTCGCGGCACAGCACGCGCCCGTCCGCGACCACCGCGATCGGGCGTCCGCCGCCGTGGCCCGGCTCGCGGGCGCGGAGCACGCGTTGCAGCGGAAGATCCGGCACGAGGAGCGCGACCGTGCGCGGCGGACCGTCACGCCGCACGGCCGCCTCCGCCCGCCCGCACCGGCGCCCCCGTCGCGCGGCGAGCCACGATCCGCCCGTCCTGCATCGAGATCTCCACCCGCACCGCCGCCGGGAGGCGCAGCCGGCATTCCGGAGCGGCGAGCCACAGGCCGATCGCGCCGCCGCGCTCCGCGGCTGCCTGGAGCCGCCGCCCGATCCCGTCCGCACCCGCGACCGAGCGCGGCAGGGCGACGTCCATCGCCACCGCGGCGAACGCTCCGGACGCGAGGAGCGCCTCGGACGCCCAGAGCGCCGTCCGCCACGGCGCCTGTCCGGCGGGCGGGGGAGCGCCGGACGCGGGGAGCGTGGGACGGATGACGAGGAGCCGGGCGAGGTCCACTCCGCGGGACGCGGCGGCGGGCGGGTACAGCTCCCCCTGCCCATCGACCCACGCGACGAGCTCGTCTCGCACGAGCGCTGCGAGCAGCGACAGGGCCACGGCCGTCTTCCCGCTCGCGGGCCCTCCGCCGAGCTCCGACAGGGCGCCGCGCGGAAATCCTCCGTACGGGAGGACCGCATCGACGCCGTCGAGACCGCTCGCGACCGCCCCTTCGCGGCGACCGGGGCGGTGCTCGATGCGGCGGATCTCGTCGCGCAGCTGCGCGATGACGAGGTGGCGCTGCCCTGGGTGCGACATGCCGGCGGAATCCTCCGGATCTGACGATAGCTGCACGCACGTTCAGGTAGCAAGTCGGTCTGACAGGGGCTTCGCGCGAGGCGCCGGCAAGTCCTCGCCTCCGGCGAGGGCCCGGGCCACGTCCGGGCAGGGTGGCGAGGACCGGTCGGACGGCGTCGCGCGCGCCTCGGCGCCCCCTCTGTCACGTCCGGAGCCGAGGACTACCGTATGGAACCAACACGACGCGCCACGGCTGTGTGCCTGGTCCGTCTCAACGGAACAGTGGAGGGGGTAATCACATGAAGATCGGGAAGGGAATGGTCGCGGGGCTGGGGATCGCCAGCCTGCTCATCGCGCTGCCGGCGGGGGCGCAGGGCAGCAAGGAGCCCGCGGGTGCGCCTGGCATGACGGGTGGTGCGACGGCCGGCGGGACGGCCTCGGCGGGTGGAGCGGGCGAGCAGCAGATCACCGGCAAGGTCGAGAAGGTCGATCAGTCGAAGAAGGAGCTGTCGCTCCGGCTCAAGGTCAGCGACACGACGCAGGTGATGAAGGACGGGAAGACCGCGACGCTCTCGGACATCAAGGAGGGCGATCAGGTCCGCGCGAGCTTCTCCGGCTCCGGTGAGACGCTGCAGGTTCAGCGCATCGACGTGATGAGCTCCGGCGCGGGCGGGCAGCGCGAGCGCGCGCCGAGTGGCGCCCCGTCGCAGCCGGGCGGCGGCTCCACCGCGCCGGGCGGCAGTTCCACCGCGCCGGGCGGCAGTTCCACCGCGCCGGGCGGCAGTTCCACCGCGCCGGGCGGCAGTTCCGGCCGCGGCTACTAGCGGAGCGGCGTGAAGCGGAGCCGGCGCGCGGGTGCTACACGGGAGGCTCGCGCGGCGGCTCCTGCGCCTGCTGCTGCGCGATCTCCGCGCGCACCTTCTCCATGTCGAGGGCGCGGACCTGCCGGATGAGGTCCTCGAGCGCCGCCTCGGGGGGTGCGCCGGGCTGCGCGTACAGGAGGACCTTGTCCCGGAAGATCATCAGCGTGGGGATGGAGCGGATGTCGAACGCGCCGGCCAGGTCGGGGTTCGCCTCGGTGTCGATCTTGCCGAAGGTGATGTCGGCGTGCTTCTCCGCGATCTTCTCGTAAGTCGGGGCGAATGCGCGGCAGGGACCGCACCAGGCCGCCCACCAGTCGATGAGGACGATCCCGTCCCTCTCGACGGCCTCCTTGAAGCTGGAGCGCGTGATGTCGACGGTCCGGGTTCCCATGGCGAGCCCTCTCCGCGCCGGGTGGTCGCCCGCGGCGCTCTCGTAGGGGTTGAGCCTGGCAACGACGAAACGGTTCACCACGCCGGGCGAGCGTGCGACCGTCCGGAGCGGCGGGCGCGCCGTCAGCGGGCCGGCGGATACTTGTGGAGCTTCCGCTGCAGGGAGCGCCGGTGGATCCCGAGCCTGCGCGCCGCCTCCGAGATGTTTCCCCCGCAGTCGGAGAGGACCCGCTGGATGTGCTCCCACTCGGCACGCGCGAGCGACGGGGTCTCGATCCCCTTCTCCTTCGCGGTGTTCGTCCCGTTGAGCGCAGCCAGGATCTCGTCGGCGTCGGCGGGCTTCGGCAGGTACCCGACCGCGCCCTCGCGCACCGCCTCGACGGCGGTCGCGATGCTCCCGTAGCCGGTCAGCATGAGGACGCGCGTCGCGGGATCCTGGCGCTTCAGCTCGCGCATCAGGTCGAGGCCGCCCCCTCCGGGCATCCGGAGATCGAGGACGGCCATCTCGGGCGAGTCCTTCGCCACCTCGCGCAGCGCCTCATCGGAGCTGCCGGCGGTGCGGACCTCGTACCCGCGCGCGCGGATCGCCGTCGCGAGCCGCTCGCGCAGCACCTCGTCGTCGTCCACGAGCAGGATGCTCGGAAGGCTCTCTCGGGTCACCTCGGCGTTCGTCATGTCGTGCTCCTCCCCCCGGCGTCGGCCGCCGGCAGATTCGATTCGAAGCCTCGGTCCCGGATCCGGGACGCGAGGTGATGTGAAATTCGCCCCCGAGCTGCTCCACGAGCGCACGCGTCAGGAAGAGCCCGAGTCCCATTCCTTCGCCGGGTCCCTTCGTGGTGAAGAACGGCTCGCCGACCCGGGCGAGGACCTCCGGAGGCATCCCCGGTCCACGGTCCTGTACCGAGGCGCGGACGCGCCCCCCGCTGGCCGTCACCCAGAGCATCACGTTCGGGCCCGGCCCGGACGCCTGGAGAGCGTTCTTGAGCAGCCCACGCAGCGCGTCGCCGAGGGCGCGCGGCGGCCCCACGATCTCGACCCCGGCGCAGTCCACCTGCTCGACGACGACGCGGTCGCGCTCGGAGAGCCCGTCCAGCGCCGTCTGGATCCAGTCCTGCACGTTCAACCGCGCGATCCCCTCGCCCACGTTCTCGCCCGCGTGAGCGGCCATGCGGTCGAGGATCTCGCGGCACCGCGCCAGCTGATCCCGGATCAGGCGGAGATCGGTCCGCACCTCGTTCGACGCCGTACCCGCGAGCGCGCGCTCCATCTCCTTCGCGACCACCGCGATGGTCGAGAGCGGGGTCCCGAGCTCGTGGGCGGCCCCGGCGGCGAGGGTGGCGAGCGACGCGAGCTTCTCGCGCCGCGCGGACTGCGCGCGCGCCCGCCGCAGCTCGAGCTCGCGCTCGGCGAGCGCGCTCGTGACCCGCTGCACGAAGAACACCACGAAGATGGCGGTGAGCGCGCAGGCGATCCACAGGCCGTGGAGGTGCGACTCCAGCATGGAGCGGTGGTCCATCCGCACGCGGATGTGGTGGTGCGGTCCGACGAGCGCCTCGTGGACGAAGAGGCCGCCGAAGGCGAGGAGGCTCGCGGCCGTCAGCACCCACGACCACCGCGCCGACAGGAGGACCGCCGCGAGCGCGACGTTCACGAGATAGAGCGTGGCGAACGGGTTCGACGCGCCGCCGGTGAGGTCGAGCAGGACCGTCAGGACGACGACGTCGAGGAGCATCACGACCGCGATCCCCGCGTCGGTCACGCGCACGCGCGCGGCCCACGCCCCGAGCACGAAGTTGCCGACCACCTCCAGGACGAGCAGGGCTGCGAGCGTCGCGACGGGGAGCTCGATCCCGCTCACCGCGTCGGCCCCGACCACCACGACGGCCTGACCGAGGATCCCCCACCAGTGGAGCTGCACGAGCCACGACAGGTTGATGCGGCCGCGCTCGTCGGCCGCATCGCGCGGCTGAGCCGCAGGCGCGACCTCGACGGGATGCGGCCGCGCGGTCTCGGCCTGGCCGAGCGTCTGAGCCGGTGCAGCAGCCATGTGCGCGGAAGCGTGCTTCGGCGGCGACGCTACCACACCCGAAGGTGTGCGGCGCAGGCGCGGCGCAGTGCCGCAGCGGCGGCTTGACGTGTCCCGCGCCCCACCCGTACGTTCGCGCGCTGGATGAAGCCCCGAGGCCACCGCCGCACGCTCGCTTCGACGCTCGTCGACTCCCTCGCGGGAATTCCGGGAGCGGAGCCGGTGGCGCTCCGCGCGGCGTTCGCCGAGGCGTGCGGCCCACGCCTCGCGCGGGAGGCGTCGATGCGCGGCGTGACCCGCGAGGGCCGGCTGCTGGTGGTGGTCCGGACGAACGCGTGGGCGGTGCAGGTGACGACGCTCGCCGGCACGCTGTGCGAGCGCGTGAACGCGCGGATGGGGCGCACGGTCGCGCGCGGGCTCGACGTTCACGTCACCGCGGAGCGGTGATGCGCGCGCAACGGGCCGTGGCGCTCGTCGCGCTCGCGACGCTCGCCGCCGCGGGGGACGTGGCGGCGCCCGGGGTGTACGGGCCCGAGCCGCGCGTCGCGCCGTCCCCGTCTCCGCTCGAGGCGCGCGCGCTCGATCTCACCCGCGCACGTCTCGGTCGCGCCCGAGCACGCCCCCGCTCCTCGGGTGCGCTCGTGCTCGCAGCGCGCGAGCTCGCCGCCCGCGCGGCAGCGGGCGACCCCGACCCGATCTCCCGCGGGCGCGTCCGCGCCGCGCTCGCCCGCGCGCTCGCGTGCGATGCGTCGCCCGCAGCGGTGCTCGTGGTCGCCGCTCCCGACGAGGCGGCGGACGCGATCGCGCGGTCTCTCCCGCGAACGGTCGCGACGGACGTCGGCGCCGGAGCGGTCGAGCGCGACGGCAGCGCCTGGATCGTGCTGCTGATCTCGGACCGCAAGGTGCGCCTCGATCCGTTCGCGCGCGACGTCGCGCCGGGCACACGCGCGGTGCTCTCGGGCACCCTCGCGCCGCCGCTCGCACGCGCCCGCGTCTTCGTGACCCGCCCATCCGGAGACGTGGTGGAGGCGGGCGCCGGGGCGGGGCGGAGCTTCCGCATCTCCGTCGAGTTCCCGACGGCTGGACGGCACGTGGTCGAGGTCGTCGCCGACGGCGACTCCGGGCCGGAGGTCGCCGCCATCGTCACGGTGGCAGCCGGCGGAGCACCGCTCGACACGCCGCCGGCCGAGGCGCGACGCGCCGAGCCGGCGGATGCGGCGGCAGCCGAGGCAGCGGTGCTCGACGCAGTGAACGCCACCCGCAGGCGCCACGCTCTCCCCCCTGTCGCAGCGGCTCCGGAGATCGCCGCCATCGCGCGGAGGCACAGCGAGGCGATGGCAGCGGCAGGGCGCGTGGCGCACCGGGTCCCGGGGTCGGGCGACGCGGGGGATCGCCTGCGCCGCGGCGGCGTGGCGTACCGGCGCGTCTTCGAGAACGTCGCCCGCGCCGCCACCGCGCTCGATGCGCACGCGGCGGCCGAGGAGAGCCCTGCCCACCTCTCGAGCATCTTGCAGCGCGAGGTGACGCGGGTCGGGATCGGTGTCGCGCGGGCACGGCTCGCGTCGGGCGACGGCGCCGTCTACCTGACGGAGGTGTTCGTCGAGCCGCCGGACGACGGGGCCTCGAGCCGCCTCACCCCCGATGCGCGCGTACGCGAGGCGCTCTGGCGCGAGCGGGCGCGGCTCGGGCTCCCCCCCCTCACCTCGGACCCCGGCCTGGACGCGCTGGCGCGCGACGCGGCGGGCGCGATGCGCGCGCGGGACGAGACCGATGCCGATGGGCTGGGGGACCGCGCCCTCGCGCTGCGCCGATCGATCGCAGCGGTGGACGTGTTCGTCGCCAGCGCACCGGCGGACGCCGTACGCTCGGCCAACCTCCGCGATCGGCGGTTCGCACGGGTGGGCGTCGGCGTCGCGTCCGGTGACAGCAAGCGCTTCGGGAAAGGGCGGATGTGGATCGCGGTCGTCTACACCGACTGATGGCGACGCCCACTTGCGTTGAGCTACTGCGGCGCACGCTGCCTGCCTGCGCCGGGCGGGCTCGTCGCTGCGCTCCTCCACATACCTTCCAGGTATGCGTCCGGTGCTCGCTCCTCGCGCGCCCGGCTCGGCGACGGCATCGCGCGCCTCGTGACGCTCACCGCAAGTAGGCGGCGCCATGAGCTCCGGGCCGGCGCAGGGCGCCCCGCCGGTCAGATCAGGCGGCGCTGCGTCGCGTAGCTCTCGATGCCGCCTTCCACCTCGGGCTGGAGCCCGTGCAGGCCGCACCGGGTGCAGGTCCAGCTGTTCCAGCCCTTCTTCACCGCCTCATCGAGGCAGCTGTCGTAGAAGGTGCAGAAAAGGTTCCGGTGGCCCTCGACCCCGCGATCGGGGTTGATAGGCGCCGTGAGCTCGGTCGGGCTAGGCTTGGCGAGCACGATGGACTCCTCCGGATGGTCGACCCATCCCCCTGCGCTGCGCGACGGCGCGAAGCGACACCCTCCGGTCGCCGCCGTCCCCCCTCTACGAGGCCCGGCGAGCCGCCAAACGAGCGGCTGGCGGGCTATATCGCGCTGCCCGGTGAGTCGAGTCAAGACCCCCGCACGCGCAGTGCAGGCGGCGCGCCCGGCGGGTCTCGAAAAGACCGTCCGTGCATGCACTTACACCGGCGTGGTCGCAGCGCTCGCGCTGCTCGCGGCCGGAGCGCCGACTGCTGCCACCGCGCAGGAGCCGCTCTGCGACTGGCTCCTATCGCTCGGAAAGGCGGCCCAGGCACAGTCCGAGCGCAACTTCGCGGCAGCCGAGATCGCCGCCCGACGCGCCCTGCGCGCGCGCCCCCATGGCGCCGCGGCCGCGCGGGCGAGCGCGTCGCTCGGGCTCGCGCTCCTCGCGCTCGAGGATCCCGCGCATGCGGCCGAGGCCCTCGAGGTCGCGCTCGGCAGCGCCGTCCCCGCCCGGCTCCACCTCGCCTTCGCCCGCGCCGAGGCGCTCCTCGCGTCGGGCGACGCGCCGCACGCCGCCCGGCTCTTCGCCGAGGCCGCGCGCGGCGACCTCATGGTGTCCCGTGCCGCGGCCCTCCGAGAGGCGCAGGCCCTGCTGACGGCGGGGCTCGCCGCCGAGGCCGTCCCCCAGCTCGAGGCCCTGCTGCGCGCATCGCCGGATACCGCCGCCGCGGCGCCGGTGCGGCTCGCCCTCGCGGAGGGCCTGCGGGCCGTCGGCCAGCAGGAGCTCGCCGTCGCGAGCCTGCGCGCGCTCTGGCTCGACCTGCCCGATCGTCCGGAGGCGCGCGTGGCCGGCGAGGCGCTCGCCAGGTGGCGCAGCGCGGGAGGCCCGGTCGCGCCCGAGTCCGCAGCCGACCACGTGACGCGCAGCGAGCGCCTCCTCGCGGCCGGGCGGCCCGACGAGGCGCTCCTCGCCCTGGACGCGGCGGGGCGCGCGGACGAGCCGGAGGCCGACGCGGAGCGCGCGGCGGTTCTGCGCGCGCTCGCCCTCCTCGCGCTGGGACGGCATGGCGACGCAGAGCGCCAGGCGCTCCCCCTCGCCGGCGCCCGCGACGAAGGGGTACAGCGCGGCGCGCGCCTCGTCCTCGGTCGCGCGGCTGCGCGGGCCGGCCGCGTCGAGGAGGCGAGCCGGTTCTTCGCGGACGTCGGCGCCGGTCGGGCGCCCATTCCCGGTCTCCCCGAATGGCGCCAGCGCGAGGTCGGCGACGAGTCCTCGTTCCTCGCGGCGTGGCTGTTCTACGACGCGGGGGCGTACGAACGCGCCATCCATGCGCTGGAGGCGTTCGCGCACGCGAACCCGCATTCGCGCCGGAGGGAGGACGCCCTCTGGTTCGCTGCGTGGTCGCGCTACCGGCTCGGCCGGATCGAGGGTGCGGATCGCGCCTTCGCGCGGCTCGCGCATGGACCTCTCGCCGACGCCGCCCTGTACTGGCGGGCCCGGGTCGCGCGCGGACGCGCCACCCAGCGCGCGCTGTACCGCGCCGCGGTCCGGGCGGGCGGCAACGGGTGGTACGCGCTCCTCTCACGGATCCGACTCGCGGCGCTCGGGGAGACACCCCGACGCCCGGCGACCGCGGCGGCGCGACCCCTGCCGGACGTGCAGCGCCCCTGGGCTGCCGGCCGGCTCTCGGTGGCCGTCGAGCTCCTCGCCCTCGGCCTGCGCCGCGAGGCGCTGGCGGAGCTCGGCGATCTGGCGCGGAGCCCGCGGGTGCGGGAAGCGGCTCCGCTGATGGCACAGCTCGCCGAGTTCGCGGGCGACTGGGAAACGCCGTTCCGCCTCGCCCGCGATCACCTCGCTCCCACGCGCCGGACGCTGCGCTGGCTCTACCCCGAGCCGCTCCCGGACGTGCTCGTCCCCGCCGCACGGCGATTCGGCGTCGACCCGGCGCTGGTCCTCGCGGTGATGCGCCGCGAATCGAGCTTCCGTCCCGACGCGCGCAGCGCGGCGGGGGCGGAGGGGCTCCTGCAGCTCAAGCCGGCGACGGCGGAGCGGCTCGCGGCCCTCCTCGGCGTGCCCGCCGGGATCGGCGCGCGGCTGCACGACCCCGAGACCGCCATCCCGGTCGGCGCGCACTACCTCGGCCTCCTCCTCGCGCGCTTCGGAGAGCCAGGCCTCGCCATCGCCGCGTACAACGCCGGCCCCGCACCCGTGGCGGAGTGGGCCTCGACGAGGAGCGGCCTGCCGCTCGACGCGTGGGTCGAGTCCATCCCGTACCGCGAGACGCGGCAGTACGTGAAGGTCGTGATGGCCGAGTGGGACGCCTACCGCGCGATCGCCGGCAAGGCGGCGCCCCCGATCAACCCGGATCGGCCCGTCGCGGCGGCTCCGCCCGGCGTCGGATTCTGAATTCACGCGCGCGGCGGTGATCGCTCGCGTCGCGAATCGATCACCGGGTGGTCTCGTCGTCGGGAGGCGGGCCGCGGCCCGCCTCGAGCGACGTCCGCACCGCTGCTCCCATCCTGCGCAGCACCGACGGCGTGGCGCCGGGGATCCGGGAGATCCCCTCTTCGTCGGTGGGACGCTGGCGCGCCAGCTCGAGCATGGTCAGCTCGGCGAGTACCTTGAACGGAGGGCGGTCGAGCGCACGCGCCTGCTCCTCGCGGGCGACCCAGAGCGCGCGCAGCACCGCGCGGCCCGCCCGGTCGAGGTCTCGTGCGCCCTTCAGCCGGCGCCACCCCTCCGGATCGAAGACGCGCTCGCGGAACTCCGCGGACGCGATCCGATCGAACTCGCGCCGCGCCTCGTCGAGCGCGCCGCGCTGCGCCAGCTCGCCCGCGAGGCCGTCGTACAGCGGCAGCAAGTAGTGCGTGTCGAGCGCGGCATAGGTGAGGTGCTCGTGCGTGAGCGGCCGCCGCCCCCAGTCTGCCCGCTGGAAGGTCTTGGAGAGCCGCACCCCGAAGCGAGCCTCGACCAGGGCGGACAGGCCAAGCCCGGTCCGCCCGAGCCGGCGAGCGGCGGCCATCGTGTCGAACAGCCGCGGAAGGCGCCAGCCGTACTCCCGCCGCAGGCAGCGCACGTCGTAGTCGGCTCCGTGCAGCACGGTCTCGCGACCGTCGCAGAGCACCTCGGAGAGCGGCGATGGATCGACCGTCAGCGGATCCACGACGAAGTCCCCGCTCCGGGTCGAGAGCTGGATGAGGCAGACCCGCTCCCGGTACACGTGGAACGAATTCGACTCCGTGTCGAGCGCGATGACCTCCTCCGCCCGCAAGAGCTGCACGAGCGCTGCGAGAGCAGCGGCGTCTGCGACGAGCGTGGGCGGCGGTGGGCGG
Organism: uncultured delta proteobacterium; assembly: GCA_963721145.1. GTDB lineage: Bacteria > Myxococcota > Myxococcia > Myxococcales > Anaeromyxobacteraceae > Anaeromyxobacter. Next base: position 703,024 of record CAVRIC010000004.1, read on the forward strand.
AGAGCGTGCGACATCCAGGAGTCCGGCATTCTATCCGCGGTCCGCGAGCGCCGCCGCGATCTCGCCGGCGACCGACGCGTTGCGCTCGAGCAGCGCGAGGTTCGCCCGCCGGGCCCGCCCGCCCGTCGAGCGCGCGACGGCGTCGAGCAGGAACGGCGTGACGTCCTTCCCGCGGACGCCGCGCGCGTGAGCGGCGGCGAGAGCGTTCGCGACCGCGGCCTCGACCACCTCGCGCGGGACCGGCTCGGGCGGTGCCACGAACACCAGCACGCCCTCACCGCGGCCGAGCGCGTCCCAGTGGATCTCGAGCACCCGCGCGACGTCGGGCGCGTCCTCGACCCGGTGCTCGAGCGGGATCCCGCTTCCCTCCGAGTAGAACGCCGGCATCTCCCCCGTCCGGAACCCGAGCGCCGGGATCCCGAGCGTCTCGATCGCCTCGGCCGTGGCGGGGAGGTCCAGGATCGCCTTCGGCCCCGCCGAGACGACGCAGACGGGGCGCCGCGCAATCTCGGCCAGGTCGGCGGACACGTCTCCTGCGCCCGTGGGCGGTTCACCCGGCACGGTGCGGTGGACCCCACCGATGCCGCCGGTCGCGAACACCCGGATCCCGCACCGGGCTGCGGCCCATGCGGTCGCCGACACGGTCGTGCCCGCGTCGCGCCGGGTTGCGACGAATGCCGCGAGGTCCCGCGCGGCGGCCTTGGCCGCCAGGCGGGCGGGGACCGCGAGGACCGCAAGCTCGCTCTCGCTCGCTCCGACGACGACCTCCCCCCGAGCACCGCGACATGCGCGGGGGTCGCGCCCGCAGCGCGCGCCGCGCTGGCCTGCAGCCGCGCCGCTTCCAGGTTCTCCGGCGGCGGCAGGCCCTGAGCGACGACGCTCGTCTCGAGTGCCACGACGGGGCGACCCGCGGCGAGCGCAGCTGCGACCTCCTCCCCGATCCGGATCGGCGCGTCCATGCCTCTCACTGTAGCGCGGGGGTCGCGAAGCCCCGTGCTATATACGCCGTCCCATGCTCGCGCGGCTGAGAGGTCAGCTCGTCCTCCTCGTCGGCGCCCTGACGATGGCGCTGTGCTTCTTCGTCAGCCTGCCGGTGATGATCGTGACGGGCTCGGGAGATCTCCCGATCTGGTTGGGCCGGTACGCCTGGTCGGTCCTCGGGCTCTGGCTCGCGGGGGCGCACGTGGAGGTGCTCCGCATGCCGCCGCTGCCGCCGGGACCCGTCATCTTCGCCTCGAACCACGAGAGCGCCCTCGATATCTGGGTGCTGTTCCGGACCCTGCCGCGCGGCTTCCGGTTCATCGCGAAGCAGGAGCTTTTCCGGATCCCGATCTTCGGCTGGTATCTGGCGATGGGAGGCCACATCCCAGTGGACCGCACGAACCGGGCGCGCGCGGTGGCGTCGCTCCGGCGGGCGGGGGCCACCGTCCGCGCGGGCACCTCGCTCGTCGTATTCCCCGAGGGCACCCGCTCGCGCGACGGGCGCGTCCACCCGTTCAAGAAGGGGCCGTTCGTCATCGCGAAGGAGGCGGGCGTGCCGGTGGTCCCGATCGCCATCTCCGGGTCCGGCGCGATCACGCCGTCCAAGGTCATCGCCGTCCATCCGGGCACGATTCGGGTCGCGGCTGGCGATCCGATCGACCCCGCAAGGTTCCCCGACAAGGAACTGCTCCTCCGCGAGGTGCGACGGCGGATCATCGACCTTCACCGCTCGCTGGGCGGCCTTGGCGGCGATGCTGCCGACGGACCCGCGGCGGGCGAAGTGGACGAGCCGGCGCCCCGGCCGCCGGCGGGCGCGATGTAGGCGGGACGGCGTCGCTCCCCCTTGTGGCGCCGCGGCTCCGAGCGATAGGCTCGATGCCGCATGAAGGACGCCGCCCGACCGGACCCGGTCGCCGCCGCCCACCGCGTCAAGGACGGCGTCCGCGATCTCGCCCGCGGCGCCATCGGCGCGGCGGGGGACCTCGCCACCGACGTGGCCGAGGGGTATCGGAAGTCGACGCGCTACTTCAAGCTGCGCGCCGGAATCATCGGAACCTGGGCCCTCCTGTCCGTCGTGACGCTGTGGGCCGCCTGCCCCTCGTCGGGGTCGGCGAACGCGCTCGGGGCGAAGGTCCAGCTGCTGCTGCGCTCGGAGCCGGGCGTGCTCATGGGCACGCAGGTGCTCGTCGAGAACGACTCCCGCCGGATCTGGCGCGACGTCGCCATCACGCTCGACGGCGGCTGGCGCCACGACCACAAGACGGTCCGGCCGCAGGACAAGCTCGTCCTCTCCCTCACGCAGTTCAAGAAGGAAGGCGCGAGCGCACCCGCCGATCTCGAGCCGCGCACCGTCGCGATCGAGTGCAGCGAGGGACGGGTCACCGTCGCCGTCGGCGCCGCCCGCTGACCAGGTCGTCGGCGGCGGCGTCCTCCGCCCTGTCACGTGCCCGCGCCCGCGCGGCGCGCCATCCTTCCCGGTGCGCCTCCAGCGCGTGGACCGCTGCCCCTGCGGTCGCGAGCCCCTGGCGGCGGAGCTCGACCCGACGCCCGGCCTCCGCGAGCGCCGCGTCCCGCACGCGGAGCGCCGCCGCGAGCCGGTCGGCCTCGGCGCGCAGCCGCGCGAGGTGGAGCGCCGCCGTGCGGAGGGAGGCGGCGCTCGTCCCGGCACGCCTGGCGCGCGCGGTCGCCTCGGCCTGCACGGCCAGGTGCACACCCAGCGCGACGGCGGCGACGTCCCGTTCCTCGCGACGCAGCACCTGCGCTGCGAGCGCCGTCGAGAGCGCCTCCTTCGCCGCGGCCGAGGCCGAGGCGGCTTGCTCGAGGACGATCCGGAGCGGCCAGCGGCTCATGCGACGAGCTCCTCCAGGCGGGTCACGGTCGTCTCGAAGGGCTCCCGCTCGTCGGACGCCTGTCGCAGGAACGCCTCGATCGACGGCATCCGCGCGACGGCGGCGTCGGTCTCCGCGTCGGTGCCGCTCCGGTACGCGCCGACGGCGATGAGGTCGCGGTGGCGCTCGTGGGCGGCGAGGAGCGTGCGGAGCTTCGCCGCGGCCTTCCGGTGCCGCGGGGCGGTGACCGCGCCCATCGCGCGGGACAGGCTCGCGAGAACGTCAACCGCCGGGAACAGCCCGCGCTCCGCGAGCCGCCGATCGAGGATCACGTGGCCGTCGAGCAGCCCGCGCGCCTCGTCGGCGACCGGCTCCTCGAGGTCTCCGCCCGCGACCAGAACGGTGTAGAGGGCGGTGATCCCTCCCACGGACCGGTTCCCGGTCCTCTCGATGAGCCGCGGCAGCGCCGCGAACGCGCTCGGTGGGTATCCCTGGCGCGCCGGAGGCTCGCCCGCGGCGAGGCCCACCTCACGCTCGGCGCGCGCGTAGCGCGTCAGCGAGTCGAGCATGAACAGCACGCTTTGACCGCGCTCGGCGAACCACTCCGCAGCGGCGGTCGCCACGTGCGCCGCGTGCCGGCGCACCAGTGCCGGTGCGTCGCTCGTGGCCGCGACGACCACGCTGCGCGCCAGGCCCTCGGGGCCGAGCGCATCCTCGACGAACTCCCGCACCTCGCGTCCGCGCTCCCCGACGAGGCAGATCACCGACAGCTCCGCGCGCGTGTGCCGGGCGATCTGCCCGAGGAGCGCGGACTTGCCGACTCCCGGACCGGCGAACACGCCGACGCGCTGCCCCTCGCCGACGGTCGCCAGCGCATCGATCGACCGGACCCCGAGCGGCAGCGCCGCGACGATCCGCCGCCGCTCCAGCGGCGCAGGCGGAGGGCGCGCCACCGGCCACTCCTCGGTCCCGACGGGAGGCGGCCGGCCGTCGATCGGCTGCCCGAGCCCGTCCAGGATCCGCCCGAGGAGCGCCTCCCCGACACGCATCGTGACCGGGCGCCCCGTCGCGCGCACCTCGCCGTCGAGCCCCACCCCGGCGAGATCCCCGAAGGGCATGAGGATGGCGCGATCCTCGCGGATGCCGACCACCTCGGCCGCGAGCGGGGGACGGCCGGGCGAGCGGATCTCGACGAGCTCACCGATCCGGACGGCGCCCAGGGCTGCCTCGATCGCGAGCCCGGCGATGCGGGTCACGCGTCCCCTCGGACGGAGCGGCGCGGCACGTGCGATGGCCTCGTGCACGCGTGCCAGATCGAGGCTCACGCGAACGCCTCAGCGATGGCGCGCTCGATGGCCTCGAGCTGCGCCTCGATGCGGGCGTCGATCCGCCCTGCCTCCGTCTCCACGATCACCCCGCCCTGCGCCAGCGACGGGTCCTCGACGATCCGGACAGGCGCGCGGGAGAGGGCCGCGAACGATCCGCCGGCGGCCCGGACGGCCGCCGCATCGGCAGGGCTCACCCTGAGCACGACGTCGCGGCGGGCGCGCGCCTCGGCCACTGCCGCCGCAGCGAGGTCGACCACGGCCTCCCGACTCCGGCCGAGCTCGCGCCCGAGCACCTTGCGGGCGATGGCCACGGCGATCTCCACCACCTCGCGCTCCGCGCCGCGCAGGAGACGGTCGCGCTCGCTGGCCGCAGCCGCGAGCGCCGCAGCGGCGCGCGCTTGCCCCTCGCGCCGTCCGTCCTCCGCGGCGTCCGCGATCGCCCGCGCCCGTGCCGCCTCGGCGTCCGCCACGATGCCCCGGGCCTCCTCCTCCGCGGCGGCGACCATCTCGCGGACGCGGCGGTCCGCGTCCCAGACCGCCGCCTCGATCCGGCGCCCCGCCAACGGGGCGATCTGCTTCAGGATCCGCGAGCCCGCGCGCATGCACCCGGCGCAGTTTGCAGGGGCCGTGCCCCGCGGCGCCGGTGCGTCCGCGGTGGGTGTCTCAGCGGAGCGCCTCGCCGGTCGTGGCGGGCACGACCTTGCCGTACTTCACGCCGCGCGTGGAGACGAGCCCCTCTGCCATGGCCACGATCTCGTCGGCACCGCCGCGGAGGACCAGCACCTCGAGGCAGTTGTGCGCGTCCATGTGGACGTGGAGGGCCGACACCACCGCGCGGTGATTCTCGTGCTGGATGTGCGTGAGCTTCTGGGCGAGGCTCGACGACTCGTGGTCGTAGACGATGGCGACGACCGCGACCTTCTCTCGGCCGCCCGACTCCGACCACTCGCGGTGGACGAGCTGATCTCGGATGAGGTCGCGGACCGCCTCGGACCGGTTCACGTACCCCTTGCCTTCGATCAGCCGGTCGAACTGCTCGAGCAGGCTGCGCTCCAGGGAGATCCCGATCCGTTCCAGCATCCTCTTCGAGTACAGCGGAGGGAGCGGCGCGTAAAGCGCCAGCGAGTATGAGCGCAGGGGCGGCCGGATGAGGCTGCCCCTGCCGGCGAGCGCAGGCGGAACCGGGTGAGGCTCCGCCGGAGCGAGCGGGGGACCCGGGGGGGCGCGAGCTCCGCGGGCCGAAGGCTCCGCGAAGCAAGTGTCCCCCCGCTACACATGCGCAGGGCCCGCCGCCCCGAAGGGCGGCAGGCCCGAGAAGACTGCGAGCTTTCCGTCAGGCCGCGTCGCGCTCGGCGGGCGTCAGGTAGCGGTGCAGGAACTGCTTCGTCTTCAGCTCCACCTGGCGCACGCGCTCCCGCGACACGCCCCAACGCTTCCCGATCTCCTCGAGGGTGCGGGGCTGATCCTGCTCGAGCCGGTTGTGGACGATGTCCCAGCCGAGCTCGCCGATCCGCTTGCGGACCTTGCCGAGGGCATCGCGGACCTCGCGGTCTCCCTCGCTCTGTAGATAATCGTCCTCCGGCCCCGGCCCATCGTCCTCGATGCGGTCGAGGTGCGTGGCGTCCCCCTCCTCGTCGATGGCGCTGTCGAGCGAGAGGTCAGGCTGCGCGACGGTCCCGCTCTGCGGCCGGACGGTGGAGCGGGCTTCCTTCAGGTACTTCCCGATGTACGCGCGGATCCACCACACCGCGTACGTCGAGAAGCGGGTGCCCGCGTGTGGATCGAACTTCTCGACGGCGCGCATGAGCCCGACGTTCCCCTCCTGGATGAGGTCGTCGAGGCGGACCGTGCCGCGGCGCTGCTTGCGCGCGATCGCGACCACGAACGCCAGGTTGTGGCGGACCAGCTTCTGCTTCGCCTTCACCTCGCCCTTGCGGGCGCGCACGGCGAAGGCGTGCTCCTCGTCTCGGCTGAGAGGCGGGAAGTCGCGAACCGCCTTCAGGTAGGGGGCAAGCTCCTCGAACTCCTTGCTGCTCCTCTGCGTGGTCGCCGTCCTCATGATGCTTCGCCTCTCTGGCCTGTCTTGCGTCAATTCCTTCTGCGGCAACTTGTCCCGGTCAGGTTACGTAACGTGAGTTTATAATTGTGGACTCGATGAGTCAAGCATCGCCCGGAAAGCTCAGAACCGGTGTCCTGGCGTTCGGTAGGCGGTGCCGCGCACGCTGGAACTGGCCAGGGCAGCTTCGAATATGACCATGACCTGCGACGGGGCATTCCGCAGGCGCATGCTCGCCTGCCCTCCGAGCGGGCAACCATGCGTATCTGCATGAGATCAAGTTCCATCGCCGACCCATCGGGGACGTGATCCGCTCCAATCCGGTCGTCCTGAGCGGCTGCTTACCGGGTCCGAGACAGATTCGTGCGCTGGATCAAAAAGAGAAGAGCCCGGCCCCAAGAGGGACCGGGCCCCTGAAGGCACGGCGTCCGGTTGTGTGGCTTTCCGGGGGGAGGCCTACTCCTCAGCCGCCACCGCGAGAGCCTCTTCGGCCTCGGTCATCACGCCGGGGCGTGCCGCCCCGCGCCCCGCCGGCGAAGCCGTCGGGGCCCCACCCCTGCGTCTCGGAGGCCTGCTCCCGGCCTCACTCTTCAGCAGCGACCGCCAAAGCCTCCTCGGCCTCGGTCATCACGCCGGGGCGTGCCGCCCCGCCCCGCCGGCGAAGCCGTCGGGGCCCCACCCCTGCGTCTCGGAGGCCTGCTCCCGGCCTCACTCTTCAGCAGCGACCGCCAAAGCCTCCTCGGCCTCCTCGACCGCATCCACGGGCGTCTCGACCTCGATGTCGAGGTGCTTGTAGTGCGGCAGGCCGGTCCCCGCGGGGATGAGCCGGCCCATGATGACGTTCTCCTTGAGGCCGCGGAGGTAGTCCACCTTGCCGCTGATGGCCGCCTCCGTGAGGACCTTCGTCGTCTCCTGGAACGACGACGCCGAGATGAACGACTCGGTGGAGAGCGAGGCCTTGGTGATGCCGAGGAGCAGCGGCTCGCCCTGACCGGGCCTGCCGCCAGCCTGGATCACCTTCTCGTTCTCCGATTCGAACACGAACTTCTCGACCTGCTCGTCCGCGAGGAAGCCCGTGTCGCCCACGTCGACGACCCGGACCCGGCGCAGCATCTGCCGGACGATCGTCTCGATGTGCTTGTCGTTGATCTTCACGCCCTGGAGCCGGTAGACCTCCTGCACCTCGTCCACCAGCCAGCGGGCGAGCTCCTTCTCCCCGAGCACCTTCAGGATGTCGTGCGGGTTCGCAGCGCCGTCCATGAGCGCTTCGCCCGCGCGGACGCGATCCCCGGTGTGGACGGAGATGTGCTTGCCCTTCCCGATCAGGTACTCCTTCGCGAGATCGGGGCGGAGCTTGCCGTCCACCTCGGGGGTGATGACGACCTTGCGCTTGCCCTTCGTGTCCTTCCCGAACGCCACGACGCCGTCGATCTCCGAGATGACCGCGTGCTCCTTCGGCTTGCGGGCCTCGAACAGCTCGGCGACACGCGGGAGACCGCCCGTGATGTCCTTCGTCTTGGTGGTCTCGCGCGGCATCTTCGCGAGGACATCGCCCGCATCCAGCTCGTCTCCGTCGTTGACGACCAGGTTCGCGCCCTCGGGCAGCATGTAGCGGGCGTCGGCCTCGGAGTTGGCGAGCTTCCTCGTCTTCCCTTCGTCGTCCTTGATGGAGATGCGCGGCCGCGCGTCCGGGTCCTTCGACGCGATGACCACCTTGCGCGCGAGGCCGGTGATCTCGTCCACCTGCTCGCTGATCGTGACGCCATCGATGAGGTCGCCGTACTTCACGCGACCCGCGACCTCGGTGATGATCGGCATCGAGTACGGGTCCCACTCGGCGAGCAGGGTGTTCGGCTCGACCTTCTGGCCGTCGCGGACGAGGAGCTTCGCCCCGTACACGACGCCGTAGCGCTCCCGCTCCCGGCCCTGATCGTCCGTGAGGATGATCTCGCCGTTCCGGTTCATGACGATGAGCGTGCCATCCTTCTTCTTCGCCACCGCCACCTGGTGGAACTTCGCGATGCCGCCGTTCCGGTTCTCGAGGGTCGACTGCTCCGCCCGCCGTGAGGCCGCGCCGCCGATGTGGAACGTGCGCATCGTGAGCTGCGTGCCCGGCTCGCCGATCGACTGCGCGGCGATGACGCCCACCGCCTCGCCGATGTTGACCTTGCGCCCGCGCGCGAGGTCACGGCCATAGCACTCGACGCAGATTCCGCGCCGGGCCTGGCAGGTGAGCACCGACCGGATCTTCACCTTGTCGATGCCGGCGTTCTCGATGAGCTTGACCTTCGCCTCGTCGATCTCCTCGTTCGCCTTGACGAGCACGTTCGTGCTGGTGAACGGATCGTGGATGTCGTCCAGCGCGACGCGGCCCAGGATACGCTCGCCCATCGGCTCGATGATCTCGCCACCCTCGACGAGCGCGCCGAGGGTGATGCCGTCCATCGCGCCGCAGTCGTACTCGGTGATGATCGCATCCTGCGCGACGTCCACGAGCCGCCGGGTCAGGTAGCCGGAGTTGGCGGTCTTGAGCGCCGTGTCCGCGAGGCCCTTGCGGGCGCCGTGCGTGGAGATGAAGTACTGGAGGACGTTCAGGCCCTCGCGGAAGTTCGCGGTGATCGGGGTCTCGATGATCTCGCCCGACGGCTTGGCCATGAGGCCGCGCATCCCGGCGAGCTGGCGGATCTGCTGGGCGGAGCCGCGGGCTCCCGAGTCGGCCATGATGTAGATCGGGTTGAACGAGGGCTGCTTGCGATCCTCGCGCTTCCCGTCCCGGTTCATGCCGGTCGCGGTCTCCGTCCCGATCTCGGCCATCATCTCCTGGGCCACCTCCTCGGTGACCTGCGCCCAGATGTCGATGACCTTGTTGTAGCGCTCGCCGATGGTGATGAGACCCTCGGTGTACTGGGTCTGGATGTCGTCCACCTCGCGCGTGGCGCGCTCCAGCAGCTCCTGCTTCTTCTTCGGGATCACCATGGCCTCGAGGGCGATGGAGATGCCGGCCTTGGTGGCATTGCCGTAGCCCATCGACCGGACGCGGTCGGCGAGGAGCACGGTCTCCTTCTCGCCGCAGAGCCGGTAGGTGAGATCGATGAGGCTCTGGAGCTGCTTCTTGTCCATCACCTTGTTGATGGCCTCGAAGGGCAGCCGCTTCGGCACGATGTCGTAGAGGAGCACACGGCCGACGGTCGTCTCGACCCGCTTGCCGTCCATGCGGACCCAGACCTTCGCCTGGAGATCGACCTCGCCCTGGTCGTAGGCGGCGCGGACCTCCTCGGGGCTCGCGAAGACCTTCGCCTCCCCCTTCGCGAACGCGCGCTCGCGCGTCATGTAGTAGATGCCGAGGACGATGTCCTGCGACGGCACGATGATCGGCTTGCCGTGCGCCGGCGAGAGGATGTTGTTCGTGCTCATCATGAGCACGCGCGCCTCCATCTGGGCCTCGATGGAGAGCGGCACGTGCACGGCCATCTGATCGCCGTCGAAGTCGGCGTTGAAGGCGGTGCAGACGAGCGGGTGGAGCTGGATCGCCTTGCCCTCGATGAGGACCGGCTCGAACGCCTGGATGCCGAGGCGGTGCAGCGTCGGGGCGCGGTTGAGGAGCACCGGGTGCTCGCGGATCACCTCGTCGAGGATGTCCCACACCTCGGGGCGCTCCTTCTCCACCATCTTCTTCGCGCTCTTGATGGTGGTGACGTACCCCTTCTCCTCGAGCTTGTTGTAGATGAACGGCTTGAACAGCTCGAGCGCCATGATCTTCGGCAGGCCGCACTGGTGCAGCTTCAGCTCCGGGCCCACCACGATGACCGAGCGGCCCGAGTAGTCCACGCGCTTGCCGAGCAGGTTCTGGCGGAAGCGGCCCTGCTTGCCCTTCAGCATGTCGCTGAGCGACTTGAGCGGGCGCTTGTTCGGGCCGGTGATGGTCTTGCCGCGCCGCCCGTTGTCGAAGAGCGCGTCCACCGCCTCCTGCAGCATCCGCTTCTCGTTGCGGATGATGATGTCGGGGGCGTTCAGCTCCTGGAGCCGCTTGAGACGGTTGTTTCGGTTGATGACGCGCCGGTACAGATCGTTGAGGTCGGAGGTCGCGAAGCGGCCACCGTCGAGCGGGACGAGCGGGCGGAGATCGGGCGGGATGACCGGGATCACCTCGAGCATCATCCAGTCGGGGCGGTTGCCGGACTGGACGAACGCCTCGACGACCTTGAGGCGCTTCGCGATCTTCTTGCGCTTGGCCTCGCTCGTCGCCTCCTTCATCTCGGCCCGGAGCTCGTCGGAGAGCCCCTTCACGCCCTCGCCGTGGCTCTTGTCGGCGGGACCGACCTGCCGGAGCAGCTCCAGGACGGCCTCGCCGCCCATGCCGGCGGAGAACGCCTCGTCCCCGAACTCCTCGAGCGCCTTGTGGTACCGGTCCTCGGAGAGCAGCTCGGCGCGCTGGAGCGTCGTCTGCTTCGGGTTGATGACGATGTACGACTCACAGTAGAGGACCTTCTCGAGGTCCTTCAGCGTGATGTCCAGCAGGTTGCCGATCCGGCTCGGGAGCGACTTCAGGAACCAGATGTGGGCGACCGGCGTCGCGAGCGTGATGTGGCCGAGCCGCTCGCGGCGGACCTTCGACTGGATCACCTCGACGCCGCACTTCTCGCACACCACCCCGCGGTGCTTCATGCGCTTGTACTTGCCGCAGTTGCACTCGTAGTCCTTCACGGGGCCGAAGATCTTGGCGCAGAACAGGCCATCCCGCTCCGGCTTGAACGTCCGGTAGTTGATGGTCTCCGGCTTCTTCACCTCGCCGTGCGACCACTGGCGGATCTTGTCCGGGCTCGCGAGCGAGATGCGGATCGCCGAGAACGAGAGCGGATCCTTCGGCTTCTCGAAGAAATTGAAGATGTCCTTCACGAATGCTCCCTGGCTAAAATGTCCGAGATCGTCCGGTCCGAGATCGTCCGGTGCTATCCGACGTTCCTGTCGGCCGCGGCTCCGCGCGGTGTGCCGAGCGGTCCACCGAGGTCGCCCTCGGCCTGCTCGCGCGCCGCCTTGGCCTCCGGCGACTCCATGAGCTCCACGTCGAGCGCGAGGCTCTGGAGCTCCTTGATGAGGACGTTGAACGACTCCGGCAGGCCGGACTCGAGCGTGTTCTCGCCCTTGACGATGGCCTCGTACATCCGGGTGCGCCCCACCACGTCGTCCGACTTGACCGTGAGGAACTCCTGGAGCGAGTAGGCCGCGCCGTACGCCTCCATCGCCCAGACCTCCATCTCGCCGAGCCGCTGGCCGCCGAACTGCGCCTTGCCTCCGAGCGGCTGCTGCGTGACGAGCGAGTACGGCCCGATGGACCGGGCGTGGATCTTCTCGTCGACGAGGTGGTGCAGCTTCAGCATGTACATGACGCCGACCGTCACGTCCTGGTCGAACGGCTCGCCGGTGCGGCCGTCGAACAGGATCGACTGCATCGTCGCGTTACCCTCGACGAGCAGCGTCTTCATCTCGTCCTCGCGCGCACCGTCGAACACCGGCGTCGCCACGTGGATGCCGTTCTTGATCTTCGAGACGATGCGCGGCAGCTCGCGGTCGGGCAGGTCCTCGATGAGCTGCACCAGCCGATCGTTCCCGGGGCTCTCCACGCCCTCGAAGACCTTCTTCAGCTTCCGGCGAAGCTGATCGGGCCCGAAGTTCTTCTCGACCATCTCCTGCAGGCGCGCGCCGACGTTCTTCGCCGCCCAGCCGAGGTGCGTCTCGAGGATCTGGCCGACGTTCATGCGCGAGGGGACGCCGAGCGGGTTGAGGACGATGTCCACCGGCGTGCCGTCCTCGAGGTACGGGAGGTCTTCCTCGGGGAGCACGCGCGAGACCACGCCCTTGTTGCCGTGGCGGCCGGCCATCTTGTCGCCGACGGCGAGCTTGCGCTTGATGGCGACGTACACCTTCACCATCTTGATGACGCCCGGCGGCAGCTCGTCGCCCTTCTTGAGCCGGCCGATCTTCTCGCCGAACAGGAGCTTCACGAGCTCCTTCTGCTCCTCGAAGTTCTCGACGATCTTCCGGACGAGGTCCTGCACGTCGCCCGTCACGGCGATCTCGCCCCAGTAGCGCTGCGGGACGGTGTCGAGGAGCGCGTCGTCGAGGACGTCGCCCTTCTTGAGGAGCTGGTTGCCCTTGTCGTCGACGAGCCGGCCGGTGACCTCCTTGCCGACGAGGAGCTTGCGGATCTTCTGGAACGCCGAGTCCTGGATGATCCGGATCTCGTCGTTCTGGTCCTTGAGGAGCTTCGCCTCCTCCATCTCCTCGATGGCCTTCGCGCGCTCGTCCTTCTCGACGCCCTTGCGGCTGAAGACCTTGGCGTTGATCACGGTGCCGGAGACGCCCGGCGGCACGCGCAGCGAGCTGTCGCGGACGTCGCCGGCCTTCTCGCCGAAGATGGCCCGGAGCAGCTTCTCCTCGGGAGAGAGCTGCGTCTCGCCCTTGGGGGTGATCTTGCCGACGAGGATGTCACCCGGCTTCACCTCCGCGCCGATGCGGATGATGCCCGACTCGTCGAGGTCCTTGAGGGCCTCCTCGCCGACGTTCGGGATGTCCCGGGTGATCTCCTCCTTGCCGAGCTTGGTGTCCCGCGCGACGCACTCGAACTCCTCGATGTGCACCGACGTGAACACGTCCTCCTTGATGAGCCGCTCGGAGAGGAGGATCGAGTCCTCGAAGTTGTAGCCCTGCCACGGCATGAACGCGACGACCACGTTCTGGCCGAGCGCGAGCTCGCCCATCTCGGTGGCCGGACCGTCGGCGATGACGTCGCCCTTCTTCACCCGCTCGCCCGGCTTCACGATGGGCTTCTGGTTGATGCAGGTGTTCTGGTTCGAGCGCTGGTACTTGATGAGGTTGTAGATGTCGACCTCGTTCGCGACGTCGGTGGTCGAGGTCGGCACGTCCGCCTTCACGACGATGCGGGAGGCGTCCACCGACTGGACGACGCCGTCGCGCTTCGCGACCACGGTGACGCCGGAGTCCCGGGCCACGATGGGCTCGATGCCGGTGCCGACGAGCGGCGCGACGGTGCGCAGCAGCGGCACCGCCTGGCGCTGCATGTTGGAGCCCATCAGCGCGCGGTTCGCGTCGTCGTTCTCGAGGAACGGGACCAGGGAGGCCGCCACCGAGACGAGCTGGTTCGGCGACACGTCCATCAGGTCCACCTCCTCGGGCTGGCGAGGATGTACTCACCCTCCTTCCGGCACGAGACGGTGTTCCCGACGAAGGCGGCCTTGCGGTCCACCGGCGCGTTGGCCTGCGCGATGATGTGCTTCTCCTCCTCGAGCGCCGAGTAGAAGGTGACATCGTCGGTGACGCGGCCCTTCTCCACCTTCCGGTACGGCGTCTCGACGAAGCCGTACTCGTTCACCCGCGCGTAGGTCGAGAGCGACGCGATGAGGCCGATGTTCGGGCCTTCCGGCGTCTCGATCGGGCAGATGCGGCCGTAGTGGGTCGAGTGGACGTCGCGCACCTCGAAGCCCGCCCGCTCGCGGGTGAGCCCGCCGGGCCCGAGCGCCGACAGGCGGCGCTTGTGGGTGACCTCCGACAGCGGGTTCGTCTGATCCATGAACTGCGAGAGCTGGCTCGACCCGAAGAACTCCTTGATCACCGCGGTCACCGGCTTCGCGTTGATCAGGTCGTGCGGCATGAGCGTCTCGATCTCCTGCAGGCTCATGCGCTCCTTGATCGCGCGCTCCATCCGGACGAGGCCGATGCGGTACTGGTTCTCGAGCAGCTCGCCCACCGCGCGGACGCGGCGGTTGCCGAGGTGGTCGATGTCGTCGACGTCCTTGTTCGGCTTGCCGTTCTTGAGGTCGATGAGGAAGCGCACGACCTCGAGGATGTCGCGCTTGGTGAGGACGGTGTTGTCGAGGGGCTCCTCGATCCCGAACTTGTAGTTGAGCTTGAGCCGGCCGACCTTGGAGAGGTCGTACCGCTCGGCGTTGAAGAACAGGTTCACGAACAGGTTCGTGGCCGTCTCCGGCGTCGGCGGATCGCCCGGACGGAGGCGGCGGTAGATCTCCATGATCGCCTCCTCGGGCGTGGCGATCTTGTCCTGCATGAGCGTGTCGCGGAGCGACGGGAGGACGTTCAGGTTGTCGATGAAGAGGACCTTGAACTCCGAGATGCCGCGCTTGCGGAGCTCCTCGACCTTGGCCTCGGTGACCTCCTCGTTCACCTCGAGGAGCACCTCGCCGGTCGCCTCGTCGACGACGTCCTCGGCGGAGATCTTCGTGTAGACCTCCTCCGGCTCGACGGGCAGCGACTTGAGCTTCGCCGCCTGGAGCTTCTTGATCGCGCTCTCCGTGTACTTCCGGTTCTTCTTGACGATCACCTCGCTCGACTTCGGATCGCGGATGTCGCGCGTCGCGCGCTGCCCCTTCAGGAGCTCGGGGTTCAGGTCCTTGTCGAACTTGCCCTTGCCCTCGATCCGGATCGTCTCGGTGTCGTAGTAGTACTTGAGGATCTCCTCGGCGGTGCCGTGGAACTCGACCGGGTCCTTCTTGGCGGTGTCCGGCACGGCGCCGAGCGCGCGCAGGAGCACCGTGGCGGGCAGCTTCCGGCGCCGGTCGATGCGTACGTAGAGGATGTCCTTGTGGTCGAACTCGAAGTCGATCCAGGACCCGCGGTACGGGATGATCCGGGCGTTGAAGAGGAGCTTGCCCGACGAGTGGCTCTTGCCCTTGTCGTGGTCGAAGAACGCGCCGGGGGAGCGGTGGAGCTGGCTCACCACCACGCGCTCCGTTCCGTTGATGATGAAGGTGCCGTTCTCCGTCATCAGCGGGATCTCGCCGAAGTAGACCTCCTGCTCCTTCACGTCGCGGATCGACTGGGCGCCGGTCTCCTCGTCCTTGTCCCAGACGACCAGGCGGACGACCACCTTGATCGGGGCGGAGAACGTCATGCCGCGCTGGTGGCACTCGTCGACGTCGTACTTGGGCTTCTCGAGGTGGTAGCTGACGAACTCGAGCGAGGATGTCTCGTTGAAGTCCTTGATGGGGAAGACCGACTTGAAGACCCCCTGCAGGCCGGTGTCGTCACGCTTCTCGGGCGGGACGTCGGCCTGGAGGAACTTGTCGTAGGAGTGCTTCTGGATGGCGATGAGGTTGGGGATCTCGGCGATCTTGTTGATCTTGCCGAAGTTGCGCCGGACGCGGAAATTGTTCTGGATCGTCGTCGCCATCGAGTGCGGTCCTCTCCCTCGCTGCCCCGATTACAAAAGGGTCTAGCCGGCCGCTGGGCCGGCTACCTATCCGGCCGCAGGGCCGGTGGTACGCGGGGCATGATGAAAGGGATTGGGGGTTGTAACGGCTCTGCCCTCGTCCGTCAAAGAATCCAACGTGACGCACGACGGGGCGGCTTGCAACCCCGACCCGCCGTGCGCACGAAACGCTACTTCGCCCGGAGCTTCACTTCACCTGAACCTTCGCGCCGGCGGCCTCGAGCTTCTTCTTGAGCTCCTCGGCCTCCGCCTTGGGCACGCCCGCCTTCACGTCCTTCGGGGCGCCCTCCACGAGATCCTTCGCCTCCTTGAGACCGAGGCCGGTGATCGCGCGGACTTCCTTGATGACGTTGATCTTGTTCGCGCCGGCTTCGGTGAGGACGACCGTGAACTCGGTCTTCTCCTCGGCCGGAGCCGCCGCGGCTGCGCCAGCCCCGCCACCGGCCATCATCACCGGCGCCGCGGCCGCTGAAACGCCCCACTTCTCCTCGAGCTTCTTCACCAGGTCCGCGGCCTCCATCACGGTGAGGCCGGAGAGCTGATCCACGATCGTGTTGAGATCGGCCATGACGTCTTCTTCCTTCTTTCTTTCGTGCGGGCGCCGCATGCGGCGCCTTCGAGCGTTACGGCGCGCGCGGCTTGCCGCGCGCGCCAGTTCACGTACCGTTTACTGCGGCTTCTCGAGCTGTTCGCGGCGCGCCCCGAGCACCCGTGCCAGCTGCTGGCCCGGGGTCCCGATGATGCGAGCGAGCTTCGTCGCAGGCTGCGCGATCATCGCGGCGATCTGCGCGCGGAGCTCCTGGAGCCCAGGCAGCTTCGCCAGGGCCTGGACGCCCTTCGCGTCGACGATCTTTCCTTCGATCACCGCCGTGCGGATGGAGAAGCTTCTCGCGATCCTTCATGAAGTCCACGAGGAGCTTCGCCGGCACGATGACGTCGTCGTACGACATGACGATCGCCGTGGGTCCCACGAACTTCTCGGCCACCAGCTCCAGCGACGTGCCCTTGGCGGCGCGCGCTGCGAGGGTGTTCTTGACGACGCGGTACTCCACCTTCGAGTCGCGGAGCTTCTTGCGGAGCTCCGTGACCGTCGCGACGTCGAGGCCCTTGGGCTCCGCGACGATGGCCGCCTTCGCCTTCGCCATCTTCTCGTGGAGCTCGCTGATGACCTGCTCTTTGTCCGTCCGGTTCAAGTCGAACTCACCACCTTTCCGGCCGCCGGCGCCTGCGCCGGTCGGCGACGTTCGGGCTTCGAACCGGACTCCCGGTACGAGAACCCCCTGGCCAAGCAGAGGACGCTGCGCTTCTCCGCAGTTCCCGTCTCGGCGGGTCGGACCTCGCGGTCCGCTTGGCCTCCTCGCCCCTACGACCTCTCGCACTCGGGGTCCGGCGGGCCCGCTGTCTTGGACCAGAAACCCCGGCGGCACCATTGCCGTCGGGAAATCCCATTTCACTTCCTCCCTAGGCGTGGTGCGCCGCGAGCTCCGCGACGTCCACCTTGATGCCCGGTCCCATCGTCGTCGAGACCGTGACGTTCTTCACGTAGACGCCCTTCGCCGTCTGGGGCTTCGCCTTGAAGATGAGCTCCATGATGGCGCTGAAGTTGGCCTTGAGCTTCTCCGGCTCGAACGACGCCTTGCCGAAGGGGACGTGGACGATCCCGGCCTTCTCGACGCGGAACTCGACCTTGCCGGCCTTCTGCTCCTTGACGGCGCGCGCGATGTCCATCGAGACGGTGCCGACCTTCGGGTTCGGCATCAGGCCGCGCGGGCCGAGCACCTTTCCGAGCCGACCGACGACGCCCATCATGTCCGGGGTCGCGAGCACCTTGTCGAAGTCCATGAACCCGCCCTGGATCTTCTCGGCGAGGTCCTCCGCTCCGACGATGTCGGCGCCTGCGCCCTCCGCCTCCTTGGCCTTGTCGCCCTTGGCGAAGACCGCGATCTTCACGGCCTTGCCCATCCCGTGCGGGAGCACCACCGCGCCGCGAACCACCTGGTCGGCGTGCTTCGGGTCGACACCGAGGTTGATCGCCGCGTCGACGGTCTCGTCGAACTTCTTCGTGGCGGTTTCCTTCACGAGCTTCATCGCGTCGTCGATCTTGTAACGCTTGGTACGATCGACCTTCGCGAGGGCTGTCTTGTACTTCTTCGCAATGTTCGCCATGTCCGTGTCCTCCTCGCGGTCAGCCGACGATCTCGATGCCCATGGACCGGGCGGTGCCCTCGACGGTCCGCATCGCGGCCTCGAGGCTGCCCGCCGTCATGTCCTGCATCTTCGTCTTCGCGATCTGCTCCACCTGCTTGCGCGTCACCTGCCCGACCTTCTCCTTGCCGGGCTTGTGCGCGCCGGAGCCCTTCTTCTTCTCCGTGTGGAGGCCGGCCGCCTTCTTGAGGAGGATGGCCGCGGGCGGGGTCTTCAGCTGAAAGGTGAAGGAGCGGTCCTGGTACACCGTGATGATGACCGGGATGATGAGCGCTTCCTTCGCCTGGGCCTGCGTCGCGGCGTTGAACTGCTTGCAGAACTCCATGATGTTGACGCCGTGCTGGCCGAGCGCCGGGCCCACCGGCGGGGCCGGGTTCGCCTTCCCGGCGGGGAGCTGCAGCTTGATCTGTCCAGTGACCTTCTTTGCCATGGTGTCTTTCCGGGATCCGGTGCTTCAGGTCCCTGCGTGGTTTGACGGGCCGTTGCCCTTCCACGCTTCCGTTGGTGCTGCGTGTTGCGACTGCGCGGTGCGGCGTATTGCTGGGTGCCGCATCACTTCGTGTTGCGGGCCGCGGCTCCGCCGCGGCGTGTTGCGCGGGCTGAAGCCGCGCGCTATGTCTTCTCCACCTGCATGAAGTCGAGCTCGACCGGCGTCGCGCGACCGAAGATCGAGACGAGGACCCGGACCTTGCCCTTGTCCGGCTTGACCTCCTCGACCGTGCCGTTGAAGTTCGAGAACGGGCCGTCGATGACGCGGACCTGGTCGCCCTCCTCGAACTGCACCTTCGGCTTGGGCTTGAGCGAGCCCTCGGAGATCTGGGTCGTGAGCCGCTGCACCTCGGCGTCGGTGACCGCCGGGACCTCGTTCGGCGTCTTGGCGCTGCCGACGAAGCCGGTGACCTTGGGCGTCCCCTTGACGAGGTGCCAGGTCTCGAGTCGTTCATCTCCATGTTGACCAGGATGTAGCCGGGGAAGAACTTCCGCTTGGAGGTCTTCTTCTCCCCCTTCACCATCTCCTGGACGACTTCCATCGGGATGAGGATCTCGCCGAAGCAGTCCTCGAGCTCCTCCTGGCGGATGCGCTCCTCGAGCGACTTCTTCACCTTGTTCTCGAAGCCCGAGTAGGTGTGGACGACGTACCACTTCTTCGCCATGTCCATCTCCGTTCCACCGCCGTCCGCTCGAAACGCCGAGGGGAGCCTCCCGTGCGGTCCTCACCGCCGCGGCTCCCGCGTCGCCGCCCCGCCGCCCCTAGTAGATCTTCGCGCTCAGCCAGCTCCAGACGATGTCGAAGACGCCGAGGATCAGCGCGGCGACGAAGGATGCGACGATCACCGCGACGGTGGCGGCCCGCGTCTCGCGCACGCTCGGCCAGGTCACCCGCTGCAGCTCGAGCGCGACCTCGAGCGAGACCGTCTGCGTCCTCGGGATGCGCCACACCACCACCGCCGCCGCGGCCGCGAGCCCGAAGCCGAGGACGGTCGAGAGCGACCAGCCTCGCCGAGGACGGCGAAGTCGTTCACCCGCGCGTACGAGAAGCACGAGCTCGATCACCTTCTCGAGGAAGATGCCGAGCGCGAGCGCCGCGAGCGACGTAGAAGATCGCGACGTATCCGCTTGGGCTGCTCGACCCCGCCTGCGTTGTCCATGGCGCTTCGGGCCTTCGTCGGGCGTGACGCCGCCGCAGTCGGCGGCCTCGTCTCGCCATGTGGCTGGCAGGCCAGGAGGGATTCGAACCCCCAACCCGCGGTTTTGGAGACCGCTGCTCTAGCCGTTGGAGCTACTGGCCTATCCTGCCGACGCAGGCCTACTTCGTCTCCTTGTGCTCCGCGTGCTTGCGGCAGCGCGGGCAGAACTTGGAGAGGGTGAGCTTGTCCTGCGTCTTCTTCTTGTTCTTCGTCGTCGAGTAGTTCCGCTCTTTGCAGGTCGGTGCACTCGAGCGTGATGATCGTCCGGTTGCCGGCCATGGCGATCCCTTCCCTTACTGGATGACCTCGGCCACGACGCCGGCGCCGACCGTGCGGCCGCCCTCGCGGATCGCGAAGCGAAGCTCCTTCTCCATCGCGATGGGGGTGATCAGCTCCACCTCCATCGTGATGTTGTCGCCCGGCATCACCATCTCCACGCCCTGCGGGCAGCTCCACCGACCCCGTCACGTCCGTGGTGCGGAAGTAGAACTGCGGCCGGTAGCCGTTGAAGAACGGCGTGTGACGGCCACCCTCCTCCTTCGTCAGCACGTAGACCTCGCGCCTTGAACTTCGTGTGCGGCGTGATCGAGCCCGGCTTCGCGAGCACCTGGCCGCGCTCGACCTCCTCGCGCTTCAGGCCGCGCAGCAGGCCCCGATGTTGTCGCCCGCCTGCCCCTCGTCGAGGAGCTTGCGGAACATCTCGACGCCGGTGACCACCGTCTTCGTGCGTCGGCGCGCAGGCCGACGATCTCGACCTCCTCGCCGACCTTGACGATGCCGCGCTCGACGCGGCCCGTGGCCACCGTGCCGCGGCCCGAGATCGAGAACACGTCCTCGACCGGCATCAGGAACGGCTTGTCCGTCGCGCGCTTCGGCGTCGGGATGTAGCTGTCCACCGCGTCCATCAGCCGCGTCGATCGACGGCTCGCCCGAGCTCGCC
Source organism: uncultured delta proteobacterium (assembly GCA_963721145.1). Lineage (GTDB taxonomy): Bacteria > Myxococcota > Myxococcia > Myxococcales > Anaeromyxobacteraceae > Anaeromyxobacter. Next base: position 723,295 of record CAVRIC010000004.1, read on the forward strand.
CTTGTCGCCCTCGAGCGCCTTCAGCGCCGAGCCCTTCACGATGGGGATCTCGTCGCCGGGGAACTCGTACTCGGTCAGCAGCTCGCGGACCTCGAGCTCCACCAGGTCCAGCAGCTCCTCGTCGTCCACCATGTCCACCTTGTTCAGGTAGACCACGATGTACGGAACGCCGACCTGGCGGGCCAGCAGGATGTGCTCGCGCGTCTGCGGCATCGGCCCGTCCGCCGCCGACACCACCAGGATCGCGCCGTCCATCTGCGCCGCGCCGGTGATCATGTTCTTCACGTAGTCGGCGTGGCCCGGGCAGTCGACGTGCGCGTAGTGCCGCTTCGTCCGTCTCGTACTCCACGTGCGCCGTCGCGATGGTGATGCCGCGCTCCCGCTCCTCCGGCGCCTTGTCGATCTGGTCGTACGCCATGAACGACGCCAGGCCCTTCTGCGCCAGCACCTTGGTGATCGCCGCCGTCAGCGTGGTCTTCCCGTGGTCGACGTGACCGATCGTCCCGACGTTCACGTGCGGCTTGTTGCGCTCGAACTTCTCCTTGCCCATGGTGTCGCTCCTGCGTGTCGGCGCGCGGTGCCGTCTGCTGCCCTCGCGCGTCTACGATACTGGAGCCCTCGTCCAGGATTGAACTGGAGACCTCGTCCTTACCAAGGACGCGCTCTACCGACTGAGCTACGAGGGCCTTTTCCTTCGTTTCGTTCGACCTCACTGGAGCGGGAAACGGGATTCGAACCCGCGACATTCAGCTTGGAAGGCTGACGCTCTACCAACTGAGCTATTCCCGCAAGTCTCGCTGCGAACCTCGCTCTCTCGCCCGTGGGCCGTTGACGCAAAGTGTGGTGGAGGGGGGTGGATTCGAACCACCGAAGGCGTGAGCCGGCAGATTTACAGTCTGCTCCCTTTGGCCGCTCGGGAACCCCTCCGGATCTTCTCGTTCGACGTACTCGTCGAATCCCACGGCTCCTGGAGCTGGCGGTGGGACTCGAACCCGCGACCTGCTGCTTACAAGGCAGCTGCTCTACCAGCTGAGCTACGCCAGCAAAACCCTTCGGGAAAAGGCATATCGGCAGCAAGCGCCCGTGCTCCGGCGAGCGCCACCCGTCCCGCGTGGAGCCGCGTCTTTTATGGGATGCCGGCCCCCTTGTCAAGCAGGCAAAACCGGCGTGCGGACCGGCCGCTAGCTCCCCCGCTGACGCGCCGCCTCGTAGAGCGCGACCGCGGCCGCGGCAGAGACCGAGAGGCTCTCGAGGCCCCCCATCATGGGGATGCGCGCCGCGAGGTCGCAGGTCCTCCGGACCAGCGGGCGGAGCCCCTCCCCCTCGCTCCCCAGCACGAGGGCCGTCGGCCCGCGGAGGTCCAGCGTCGCCGAGGGCCTCGTCCCCATCGGCGGCCAGCGCGACCGACCAGACCCCCGCCTCCTTGAGGGCCTCGAGCGGTCTGAGCCACGTTCGTGACGCGCGCGACGAGGCAGCGCTCGACCGCCCCCGCCGACGCCTTCGCGACGGCCGGGGTCACGCCCGACCGCCCGGTCCTTCGGGATCACCACGCCGTGGCGCTCCGAGCGCGTGCGCGGACCGGATGATGGCGCCGAGGTTGTGCGGGTCCTCGACGCCGTCGAGCACGACGAGCAGCGGCGGGCGGCCGCCGGCCCTGCGCGCGAGCGAGCAGCGTCCTCGACGGCTCGGCGTACCGGAAGTCGGCGACCACCGCCACGACGCCCTGGTGCCGGTCGGTCCCGGCCAGCCGGTCGAGCTTCTGGCGCGGGGCGCGTGCGGACCTTCGCGCCCGCGCTCGCGGGCCGAGCCGCTCGAGCTCGGCGAACGCCGCGGCGCGGGTCCCCCCCTCGGCGAGCCAGAGCTCCGAGACGCTCCGCGGCCGCGGCGCGGAGCAGCTCCCGCACCGGGTTCACGCCGTAGACGACGCGCATGGCGTCGCCTGCCTCACTTCACGTCGACCGCGACGGTGACGTCGCGCGACCTGCTTCACGCACCACTGGTCGGAGCAGACGAAGAAGTCGAGCTTCGCCTTCAGCCTCGTGCTTGCCCGCCGTCTCCGCGACGAACGGCACCTCGAACCGACGGCCCTCGGCGCGTTCGGATCGACGGCGTCCGACTTGCCCCAGCGAGGTCCTGCGCGAGCTTCAGCCCCGGGGTCGCCTCGAGCGTGACCTTGAGGGGCGCCCGCGGGTCGACGTGGATCTTCGCCGATCGGGACGATGGACAGGACGAGCTTGCCCTGCTTCCCGACCGCGACCTGCTGCGGTGGTGCCGGCCGTGTCGATCCGGTAGCTCGTTGGCCGCGTCCGCGGCGGGGTCCGCCGCATGCGACGGGCGGCGGCGAGCAGCGCGGCGGCGAGGAGCGATGGGGCGGATCATTGCGGGTCCTCCGCATACCAGGGACGGCCGGGCTGGGCCATGGATTCACGTGCGGCCGGGCCGCCGGCGCGACCGGCGCCCGGCCGCGCCGCCGGCGGAGCGGAGCGCGTGGCGCCTCGGCGAGCGACAGGGCGCGCTCGACGATGCGCGCCGGCGACGTCCACGCCGCAGACCGCCTCGGCCTCGCGGATCGAGGGCGAGCTGTTCACCTCGAAGACGAGCGGCCGCCCCTTCACGTCGAGCATGTCCACCGCGCAGACCTCGAGCCGGAGCACCCGGGCCGCCTCCACGGCCACGCGCGCGTAGGCGGGCGGGAGCTCGGCGCGCTCGAACTGGGCGCCGCGGCGCAGGTTCCGCGAGAAGCGGCCCGCCGGCGGGCTGCGGCGCATCGCCGCCACGACCTCGCCGCCGACCACCAGGACGCCGCAGGTCCCGCCCCTTCGCGCCGCGCACGTACTGCTGCACGACGATGTTCTGGCCGAGGCCGAGGATCGCCTCGAGCGCCGCCTCGAGCGACTGCAGGCTCTCGCAGACCATGACGCCGCTCTTCTCGTTCGCGGAGAGGAGCTTCACGAGCACCGGCACGCCGCCCACCAGCCGCACCATCTCCTTCAGCCCCGACGGGTCCGACGCCATCACCGTGCGCGGCACCGCGGACCCCCGCGGCGGCGAGGAGCTGCAGGCTGCGCATCTTGTTGCGGCTCGCCGCGATGCCGTAGGCGCCGTTCAGCACCGGGACGCCCATGAGCTCGAGCTGGCTCACCACCGAGAGGCCGTACTGGTGGATGGAGAGGCCGATGCGCGGGACGACCACGTCGGTGCGCGGGAAAGCGCCGCCGGCGCCAGTAGACGGCCGGCTCGTCGCCGAGGCCCAGCTCGACCTCGAGCGGGTCGATCACCCGCGCCAGTGAGCCGCGCGCGCGCGCCGCCTCGACGAGGCGGCGCGTCGTGTGGATCGAGGTCGAGCGGGAGAGGACGGTGAGGCGCATCAGGCCGTTCCGATCTCCGGGCCAGGCGCTTTTCGCGAAGCGAAATGCGCCGGCCCGCTCCTTGCGGCCTGCCCCTGCGCCTGCCGCGTCTTTTCCGGCCAGGAATCGTAGGCGCCCCGAGGGTAGCCGGCAAGGAGCGGCCGGGCACATCTCGCTTCGCGCAGAAGTGCCCCGGCCGGGCGTCGAAGGCCGGCTACACCTGCTTGAACTCGGCGTCGACGACGTTCGTCCTTCTTCTTCTCGCCGCTCTCCTCGGCGCCGGGCGCCGCCCGGGCACCGGCCTCGCCGGGGCCCGGACCGGGCGCGGCGCTCTTGTAGAGCTCCTCGGCCGCCTTGTGGCTGGCCTTCTCGAGCCGCTCCATCGCGGCCTTCACCTCCTCGGCGGTCCCCTTCTCGCGGACGCTTGTGGACCTCCTGGACCGCCTCCTCGATCTCCTTCACGGTCGCGGCGGGGAGCTTCTCCTTGTTCTCCTTGAGCAGCTTCTCCATCTGGTAGGCGAGGTTCTCCGCCCGGTTCCGCTGCTCGATCTCCTCGCGGCGCTGCTTGTCCTCGGCCTCGTGCGCGCGGGCGTCGGCGACCATCTTCTCCACCTCGTCCTTCGCGAGGCCGGAGGAGTGGGTGATGGTGATCTTGGTCTCCTTGCCCGTCCCCTTGTCCTTCGCGGAGACGTTCAGGATGCCGTTCGCGTCGATGTCGAAGGTGACCTCGATCTGCGGCAGCCGCGCGGCGCCGGCGGGATCCCCTCGAGGTGGAAGCGGCCGAGCGTGCGGTTGTCGCGCGCCATCTCGCGCTCGCCCTGCAGGACGTGGATCTCGACCGAGGTCTGGTTGTCCGACGCGGTCGAGAAGATCTCCGACCGCTTGCCGGGGATGGTCGTGTTCCGCTCGATGAGCCGGGTCATCACGCCGCCCAGCGTCTCGACGCCGAGCGACAGCGGCGTCACGTCGAGGAGGAGGATGTCCTTCACCTCGCCGGAGAGCACGCCCGCCTGGACCGCGGCGCCGACCGCGACCACCTCGTCCGGGTTCACCGTCCGGTTCGGCTCCTTGCCGAAGAACTTCTTCACCGTCTCGATGATCATCGGCATGCGCGTCTGGCCGCCGACGAGCACGATCTCGTCGATCTGCGACGGCTGGAGCTTCGCGTCGGCCAGGCACTTGCGCGTCGGCTCGATCGAGCGCTCGACGAGGTCGTCGACCAGCTGCTCGAGCTTGGCGCCGGGAGAGCTTGATCGACAGGTGCTTCGGGCCGGTCTGGTCGGCGGTGAGGAACGGCAGGTTGATCTCGGTCTCCATCGTCGAGGAGAGCTCGATCTTCGCCTTCTCCGCCGCCTCCTTGAGGCGCTGCAGGACCATCTTGTCCTTCGAGACGTCGATGCCGGTGTCCTTCTTGAACTCGGCGATGAGCCAGTCGATGATCCGCTGGTCGATGTTGTCGCCGCCGAGGTGCGTGTCGCCGTTGGTGGCGAGCACCTCGACGACGTTCTCGCCCACCTCGAGGATCGAGATGTCGAAGGTGCCGCCGCCGAAGTCGTAGACGGCGATCTTCTCGTTCTTCTTCTTGTCGAGGCCGTAGGCGAGCGCCGCCGCGGTCGGCTCGTTGACGATGCGCCGCACGTTCAGGCCGGCGATCTCGCCGGCGTCCTTCGTGGCCTGGCGCTGGGCGTCGTTGAAGTAGGCGGGGACCGTGATGACCGCGTCGGTCACCTTCTCGCCGAGGTAGTTCTCGGCGGCCCGCTTCAGCTTGAGCAGGATCTGCGCGCTGATCTCGGGCGGCGCTGTACTGCTTGCCGTCGATCTCGACGCGCGCGTCGCCGTTCGGCCCCTCGACGACCTTGTACGGGACGCGCTTCATCTCCTCGGCGACCTCGCCGAAGCGCCGGCCCATGAACCGCTTGATGGAGTAGATGGTCTTCTCCGGGTTGGTGATGGCCTGACGCTTCGCGACCTGCCCGACGAGCCGCTCCCCGTCCTTCGTGTACGCGACCACGGACGGGGTGAGGCGCGAGCCCTCCTCGTTCGTGATGACGACGGCGTCCTTCCCCTCCATCACCGCGACCACGGAGTTCGTGGTGCCGAGGTCGATGCCGATGATCTTCGCCATGGTCTCGTGACCCTCCTGGACGGGGGGCAACGTAAGTCCGCGTCGCGCGCCTGTCAAACGCCATCCGCGCGGATCCGGCAGGCCCCTGCTCCCCCGCGCCCCGCTAGGTGCGAAGCGCGCTACGCGGCGCCACCGGCGCGACGCGTCCGTCTGCCCCGCCGTGCCGAACGGGGCGTCGGCACAACAGTGCGATATCGTTCAGTTTGCGAAGCGTGACGCGCCGTGGCACCCGGCTTGCTCAACAACCAGGGCGCCCGCGTCACAGCCTCGCTCAGGGGACACGATGCTCCAGACGGTAGCCGCCGCGAAGCACCATGCCCCGCACGAGGCTGCATTTGCCTCTCTCGGCCCAGACGTGGCCGTCCTGCTGAACGCCAACGCGAAGGCGGTCAACGCGCGGGTGCGGCGCGCCCTCTCGCTCGTGCTCCCGGACGAGCACCTCTTCTTCTCCACGACGCACGAGGAGGCGAGCGCGCATCGCCGAGGAGGTCGTGACCCGCCGCTACGGCACCGTCTTCACGGGCGGCGGCGACGGGACCTTCGTCTCCTGGGTGAACCGGATCCTCGAGATCGGCGGAGCGGCGCTCGGCCCGGGCGCCGCGCTTCGGCGTGCTCGCGCTCGGCACCGGCAACGCGGTGGCCGAGATGGTCGGCGCCGAGCCCGCGCCGCCATGCCCAGGACCTCGCGCGCTACCTGCGCGGGCGAGGTCGGCGCGGTCCGCCGCCTCGACCTCCTCACCTGCGACGGGCGGCGGACCCCGTTCGCCGGCGTCGGCATCGATGCCGCGGTCCTGAACGACTACATCTGGCTCAAGGACCGGCTCGCCGGGACCCCGCTCGAGCCGCTCGGCGTCGGGTATGACCGGCTACGGGCTCGCGGTCGCGCTCCGCTCCGCGCCCCGGGCGCTCCTCGAGCGGCGCCCGAGCTACTGCGAGATCGTCAACGTCGGCCGGCCCGGCCTGGCGGCTCGACGCCGAAGGGCGCGCGCATCGGCCGCCCCATCGCGCACGGCGAGCTGCTCTACGCCGGGCCCTGCATGCTCGCCGCCGCGAGCACCGTCCCCTACTACGGGCTCGGCCTGCACGTCTTCCCGTTCGCCGGCCCGCAGCGGGGGATGATGCAGCTCCGGGTCGCGACGAGCATCGGCGGTCCCGACGCTCCTCATGAACCTCGGCCGGATCTGGTCCGGCGACTTCTCGCACGAGGGGCTCCTCGACTTCCACGCCGAGCGGGTGGCGCTCCGCTTCGAGCGCCCGATGCCGCTGCAGGTCGGCGGCGACGCCGAGGGCTGGCGCGACGAGGTCACCTTCGCGATGTCGTCGAAGCCGGTCGAGATCGTGGACTTCGGCCGCCCGCGCGCGGCGGCGTAGGAGCGGGTGAACGCCTACAGGTAGTACACGACGCGCGCGTCCTCGTGGAGCGCCTGATACACGGCGCGCCGCTGCGCCTCGGACGCGAGCCGGACCGCCACCGAGACCGAGTGGTACTTGCCCTGCGCGCTCGCCCGCACGGTGACGCGCTCCGGCGGCGCCTCGCCCACCACCGCGGCGACGAGCCGGCGCGCGTGCTCCGCGAAGTCGTCCGCGGCGAGCCCCATGATCTTGAACGCGTAGTCGAGCGGGTACTCGAGCGTGGGCGCCGCGGGCAGCCCCTTGCCATGGGAGGATCTGGTCACGTTCGGACCCTAACGGCGGCGGACGGCCACGGCCACGGGACGGGCGCCGGCTGAGAAGGTTCCCCTGCGGCGCCTGCGATCGCCTCGCCTACAGCAGGTTCGCCGCCAGCTCGGCGAGCGGCGAGCGCTCCCCCTTCGACAGGGTGATGTGCCCGGCGAGCCGCTCGCTCCTGAACCGGTTCACCACGTGGATGAGGCCGTTGTTGGTCTGGTCCACGTAGGGGTTGTCGATCTGGTACGGGTCGCCGGTGAGCACGATCTTCGTCCCGTCGCCGACGCGCGTGATGATGGTCTTCACCTCGTGCGGGCGTCAGGTTCTGCGCCTCGTCGACGATGATGAACTGGTTCGGGATGGAGCGGCCGCGGATGTAGGTGAGCGGCTCGATCTCGAGGATGCCGAGGTCGAGCAGCTCGTGGTAGCCGCGCCCCGCCTTCTTCTCGGAGCGCGACAGGTTCATGAGGTACTCGACGTTGTCGAAGATCGGCTGCATCCAGGGGTTGAGCTTCTCCTCGACCTGCCGGGCAGGTAGCCGATGTCGCGGCCGAGCGGGAAGATGGGCCGCGAGACGAGCAGCTTCTGGTAGACGCCCTCCTCCATCGTCTTCTGGAGGCCGGCGGCGATGGCGAGGAGCGTCTTGCCGGTGCCCGCCTTGCCCGACGATGGTGACCAGCCGGACCTCGTCGTTGAGCAGCAGGTCGAGCGCGAAGGACTGCTCCTTGTTGCGCGGCCGGATCCCCCAGACGCCCTCCTTGGGCATCTTGATGAGCGGGACGAAGGCCTGCCTCGCCGCGCTGTACTTGCCGACCGCCGAGTGCTGCGGGTTCGTGCGGTCGCGCAGCACGACGAAGGCGTTGGGCGGCGGCGCCTCCGCTCCCGACGCGGAGAGCGGCACGCTGCCCGTACGCGTAGAACTCGTTCACCTGCTCGGCGTCGACCTCGACCTCGGCGACGCCGCTCCAGAGCTCGTCGAGCGCCGCCAGCCCCTCGACGTCGTAGTCCTCCGCGTGGAGCCCGAGCGCGTCGGCGCGGATGCGGAGGTTCGTGTCCTTCGTCACGAAGACGGTGGGGGTCGCCTTCTCCTTCTCGCGGAGGTCGAGCGCCACCGCCAGGATCTTGTCGTCGGTGGTGCGGCCCTCGCCGGCGCCGTGCGGCAGCTTCCGGTCCGCGAGGAGCACGCGGATGTGCCCCTTGCTCCGGCCCGATGGAGCACGCCCTCCCCGAGCTTCCCCTGGACGCGGAACTCGTCGAGGTAGCGCGAGACCTGGCGGGCGTTGCGGCCCAGCGTCGAGAGGTCGCGCTTGAAGTTGTCGATCTCCTCGATCACGTAGATCGGGATGACGACGTCGTTGTCGTCGAACCCGAAGATGCTGCGCGGATCGTGGAGCAGGACGTTGGTGTCGAGGACGAAGTTCTTTTTCACGACCGGTGCGGCTCCGGGGAGGTGGAAGCGCTTGCTGCGGCGCGGGGCGAGTCTAGCAGGGGCCGGCGTTGCGCAGCGAGGACGCCGGCGACGCTCCGATTCCGGCCGTCGCGCTTCGCGTGGTAGAGGCATGCGTCCGCCCGCTCGACCAGCTCGGCCTTCCGCGTCGCGTCGTCCGGGAAACGGCGGCCACGCCGAGCGAGATGGTGACGCCGAGCTTGCGCTGGCCGCCGTCGAAGGTGAGCGCCTTCACGCGCTCGCGGATCCGCTCGGCGATGACGAGCGCGCCCGGCGCCGTCGGTCTCGGGCATCACGATCGCGAACTCCTCGCCGCCGTAGCGCGCGACCACGTCGGTGGCGCGCGCCTCCTTGAGGAGCGTCCGCGCCACCCCGCGCAGCACGACGTCGCCGACCGGGTGGCCGTAGGTGTCGTTCACCGACTTGAAGTGGTCGACGTCGCAGAGGATGAGCGAGAGCTTGCTTCCCGTACCGCTGCGCCTGGCGAGGTGCTCGTCCAGCCGGGCCTGGAAGGTGCGGTGGTTCGTGAGCCCGGTGAGCCCGTCGGTGGTGGCGAGCCGCTCGGTCTGCTCGAAGAGCCGAGCGCGGTAGATCGACTCCGCCGCCTGCATCGCGACCACCTCGAGCTGCCGTACCGCCTCGGCGTCGTACGCCCCCGGGCGGCGCGCCCCGAGCACGACGGCCCCGAGCACCTTGTGGGCGGTCCGCAGCGGGATCACCTTCAGCGACCCGAGCCCGCGCAGGCGCGTCGCGGCGTCGAACACCGGCGTGCGCGCGGGGTCGAGATCCTTCCCCGGCAGCGATGCCCCGAGCCGGACCGCGGACGCCACCAGGCCCGAGCCGTCCGGGAACTCGAGCCCCTCGAGGCGGGCGCTCGGGCCCCCGTCGTGCTCGCCGCCCATCACGCGCGCAACGCGGTGGACCACTGCGCCGTCGGTCTCCTCGACCAGCGTCACCGCGCCGAAGTCCACCGGCACCATCCCGCGCGCCACCTCGAGCGTCGCGTCGAACACCTCGAGCGGCTTGGTCGTCCGGTTGAGCCGCTCGATCGCGTCGTAGAAGCGCTCCTTCTCGTCGCGGGCGCGCTTCATGTCGATCATGAGCCGCTCCGCGGCGACCGCCCGCAGGATCTCCGCCGAGAGCGTCACCAGGAGCCGCTCGTCGTCGTCGGTGAAGGGCGCGCCCTCGAGCCGGTCTGCGACGACGACGCCGCGCACGTGCCCGCCGCGCCGGTCCACGAGCGGGACCGCGAGCAGCGCCTTCGGGGCGGTCCCGTCGCGGTAGTAGCTCGCCGCCCTCGTGTCGCCGTGGAGGCGGATCGGCGCGCGCCGCCGGACGGCGCCCCCGAGCGCGCCCTCGCCGGCCGGCAGCGGCTCGCGCGTGACCGCCTCGCTCGCGGAGCGGCACTCGCGCAGCCGCAGCTCCCGGTCGTCCGGCGACAGCAGGAAGACCGCCACCGTGTGGGTGCGCAGCGCGACCTCCGCGATCTCGAGGGCACCCCGGACCGCGGCCTCCACCTCGACGACCGCCGACGCGCTCCAGCTTCGCTCGCGCTCGAGCGGATCCGCATCCCCGGCCGCGCCCGGCGCGAGCAGCCTGAGCTCTCGCGCGCGCTCGGCGATGTCGCGCAGCCGCCGCCGGATGGCCGCGGCCTCGGCCTCCCGCGCCAGCTCCATCCGCGCGGCGACCACCGCGTGCAACAGCACGGCGAAGAGCGCCAGGAAGCCGGCGTGGACCGCGACCACCGGGAGGCCCCAGGGCGCGGCCCCGCGGGCGACCCACAGCGCCACCTCGAGGGCGATCGCGAAGAGGACGAGCGCGACGCCCACCCCGCGCGCGAAGAACGCGATCAGGAAGGCCATCAGGACGTACACGAGCGGCTGGAACGGCGACTCCGCTTCGCCCCCCCCGGCGGCCTGTGCGACCGCGTACGCGGCCACGACGAGCAGCGCTCCGATCTCGAGCTGGTCGCGGGGCGTCGCGGGGTCCCCCGCCGCGGCACGGCTCGCGCGCCGCACCGCGGTGCCGCCGAGCGCGACGACGAGCGCCAAGAGCGCCGTCGCCTGCACGCGGCCGAACGGCTGGGCGTCGAAGGCGCGGGTCGCGACGAGGACGCCCGCGGCGATCGCCACCGGGATGGGAAGGCTGCGTGCGAGGAAGCGCCGGGCGCGGCGTCGCGCCGCCGGACCGGCCACTCCCAGCTCCGAGAAGAGCGCCGCGTACGCCCGGACGAGGAGCGGGCGGGGCCGCTGCAGCGCAAGGCGTCCGTGCACGTCCGCAACGGTCCCGACCGGCGCGCGCTCCGGCAACGCGAGGGTCGGCGTCACGGCGCGCCCCCGCCCGCGCCGCCGAGCCAGTAGACACGCTCGCCGGGCCGCACGAACCGGAGCTCCTCGCGCGCGGCGCGCTCGAGCGCGGCGGGATCGTGCCGCAGCGCGCGCACCTCGCGGGCGAGCGCTGCGTTGTCGGCGGTGAGGCGCGCGTTCTCCTCCTGCATGCGCCGCACCTCGACGCGGAGCCGGAGGTACTTGCGCAGCCCGTCAGGATCGACGGCGGACGCGGCGCCGGCGAGTGCCACCGCCCCGGCGATCCACCACCCCACCCTCCGCCCGCCCGTTCCGGACATCGATCGGCCTTCCGCCAACCCTAGCAGCGGCGGCCCGCGCGTCCAGTAATCGGAAGATAGCGGCAGGCAGATCGCCACGGGGCGTGCCGCCCCGCCCCGTCGAGCGAAGCTCGGCGGGGCCCCACCCCTGCTCGCCGGGCCCCTTGGCACCTCGCGGCGGCTTCCGCCGCCTCGCGAGGGGCTTCCCGGCGGGCTCGCTTTGCTCGCTGTCCGCGAATCGTGAGCGCCGCTCAGGTCCAGGATTCGCGATTCGTGATCAGGAATCGCCCTTGATCTGCTCGGACAGGTACGTGCCGACTCCCACCTGCTCGATCAGCGTGAGCTGGGCCTCGATCCAGTTCGCGTGCTCCTCCTCGCCCTCGAGGATGTCCTCGAGGAGCTCGGCGGAGCCGTTGTCACCGCCCCGGCGACACTGCTCGATCCCGCGGTTCAGGACCGCGATCGCGTTCCGCTCCACCTCGAGATCCAGCCGGAGCATCTCCGGCACGTTCTCGCCGACGTTCACCTTCCCGAGCCGCTGGAGGTTCGGGAGGCCCTCGAGGTACAGGACGCGCTCGATGATCTCGTCCGCGTCCTTCATCTCGCCGAGCGACTGCTCGCGAAACTTCTTGAAGAGCCGAACGTACCCCCAGTTCTCCACGATCCGTGCGTGGAGGAAGTACTGGTTCACGGCGGTCAGCTCGTTCGTCAGGACCTCGTTCAGCAGATCGATGATTGCGGGATCGCCCTTCACATGCACGCTCCTCCGGGTACACCCGGCGTCGAGGCGGAGCCGCTGATATAGGAACGCCGCCGGATGTGCACCATCGCTTCAGCCACGCTCGCAGCGGCCCTGGCCGCGACCCAGGTGGTCTCGGAGTCGCGACCGACCATGGGCACGCTCGCGACCGTGATCCTCGCCGGCCTCGACCCCGAGCGCGCAGCCTCCGGGATCGAGACCGCATTTTCGGTGTTCGAGCGCGTCGATCGAACCATGAACGAGTGGCGGCCGGAGTCGCCGCTCTCGCACCTGAACGCGCGTGCCGGCCGCGGATGGGTGTCCCTCCCGGCCGACCTGTGCGACGTGCTCGGGGCCGCAAAGCGTGGAGCCGAACGGACGAGCGGCGATCGCGCAGCGACGATCGTGATCACGGCGTCGGGGCAGCTCCGCGCGACGCCCGGGCTCCGCGCGGAGCTGCCCCGCTGATCAGGGCGTGTCCAGGCGGTCGGCGGCAATCCGGTGCGGCACCGCGTCCGAGGCGGCCGCTCGGTTCGGGCAGCCCGGGCACCGCTCCGCCTTGCACGGCGCCGCCACCAGCGTCGCGATCGCGTCGCGGCAGCAGCCGCACGCGGTACCGGCGCCGGTCGCGGCGGCGATCGCCTCCGCCGTGAGGGCACCGGCCGCCCTGGCGGCGCGCACGGCGTGGTCGGAGATGGACTTGCAGATGCAGAGGATCACGGAATCGGGCGTTACGGGGAACGAGTGTCGACGGGCTTCACGTAGATCTCGCCCGCGATCTCGGGATCGAGGGCGATCGTGGTCTCGCCCACCTCGATGACGTAGGAGGGCGAGCGCTGGTGGAGCCGGATCGTGCTCCCCGGGATGACCCCGAGGGCCGCGAGCCGGTCCATGCGATCGTGGAACTTGGGCGCGATGAAGACGATCCGGGCGGTGGCGCCGAGCTCGAAGGTGCGCAGCCCGGTGACGAGGGGACGGACGGTGCGCTGGAAGGCGCCACAGCACTCTCCAGGCGGGATGGGCTTCCCGTGCGGACACGTGGGCGGGTGGCCGAGCAGGGTGCAGACGGAGTCGGTCGCCTCGCGCGAGAGGATGTGCTCGAACTCGCAGGCCTGCGCCTCCATCGTTCGCTCGCCGAGGTCGAGCAGATCGCGGAAGAGCCGCTCGGTCAGCCGGTGCCGGCGCACGACGTCGCGCGCCCGCACCTCGCCGCCCTCGGTGAGGAGGACGCGCTCACCCTCGAGCACGACGAGGTTCGCGCCCGCGAGCTCCGCGAGATCCTGGGCGCGCGCATCGGGTGCGTGATCCGATGCGGACGCCGCGAGGATCCCGGCCGCGGCGTCGCGCCCGGCCTCGCGCTCGGTCCAGACGTGCTCCAGGATCTCCTCGAGCCTGCGTGCGGCGGCGTCGTTCACGTGGGGTTCCCTCTCCTGTCCTTCTTCAAGCGATCGAGGAGCCGCCGGAGCCCGGCGGCGAGCCCGGTCTCCTGCGGGAAGCTGTAGCCGCACGACGGACAGCACACGACGCTGCAGCCCCTCGCCATCGGGCAGCTCGGACGGCAGCCCTGCCCCTCCGCGTCGAACGCGGTCCCGCACAGCGGGCAGCTCTCCTCGCGGTGGGCGACGGCGGACACCCGGCTCCTAGTGGAAGACGCGCATGAGCTGGTTCACACCGGCGCCGACGCCGACCGCGAACGGAAGGATGAACGCCATCATCCCGGCCCCGGTCTTCCAGCCGCGCTCCTTCAGGATCATGAAGAAGTTGGCGATGCACGGGATGAAGAGGGTGATGGTCACCAGCGCGACGGTGACCTGCGATCTCCATGTCCCAGGTCATCGTCCCGGCCTGCATGTACGGCTGGAAGTGCTTGAAGAGGCCGGCGGCGGCGTAGTCGCGCCGCAGGAAGCCGAGGATGAAGGCGCGCGGCCGCCTCCTTCGGCAAGCCCAGCAGGCCGACCACCACCGGCGCGGCGGCGCGCTCGAGGACGGCGAGGCCGCCGAACCGGTCGAGGCTCCAGAGGATGAGCGTCCCGAGGATGAAGAGCGGCAGGGCCTCGCGCAGGTACCACTCGATGCGCGCGAGCGTCTTCACCGCGATGTTCGAGGCCTGCGGGACGCGCAGCGGCGGCAGCTCGAGCATGAAGTCGGAGCCGCGGCCCGGGAGCACCTTCGCCGCGAGCCAGCCGACGAGGAAGATCACGAGGAGGATGCGTCCCGCACGAACCAGAGGATCGCCGCGCGCGAGAGCCCCGCAGTCATGGCGAGGATCACCGCGAGCTGGGCGCTGCAGGGCACGCCGAGGGCGAGGAGCAGCGTGACGATCACCCGCTCCTTGCGCGTCTCCATGATCCGGGCGGTCATGGTCGCCATGGTGTCGCAGCCGAGGCCGAGCACCATCGGCAGCACGGCCTTGCCGTTGAGCCCCATCCGCTTGAAGATCTTGTTCACCATCACCGCGAGCCGCGGCAGGTAGCCGGAGTCCTCGAGGATGCTGAAGGCGATGAAGAAGGTGGCGACGATGGGCAGGACGATGGCCACGCCGTAGGCGAGCCCCATCGAGATGAGGCCGTACTTGCCGATGAGGAACCCGCCGTGCTCCGATGCGCGCCACGCCGGCCGGACCGACCAGGAACCGCTCCAGGCCGTCCCACGGCACGGCCCAGCGCACGACCCGCTCGGCCCACGGGACGATCCACTCGCCGAAGACGGTGTTCTCCAGGAAGTCGACGAGCGTCTTCGCGCCGAGCACGCCGACGAACTGGTAGGCGGCCCAGAGCACCGCGGCGAGGACGGGGATCCCCCAGAGCGGATGGGTGGACCAGTCGCCGAGCTTCCGGCCGAGACCGCTCGCGACCGACGCCCCGCCGCGCGTGACCACCGCGTCGTGGAGCTGGTCCGCTGCGGCGAGCCGCTGGCGCGCGACGACGTAGCGCAGCGACTCCGGGTACCGAGCCGCGAGCGCGCGCCGCACCACGTCGATCCGGCCCAGCTCGGGCTCGGTGAGGTGCCCGGCGAGATGGGCGCGGAGGGACTCGTCCCCGGCGAGCGCCATCAGCGCGAGCGCGCGCGGGCCGATGCCGCCCGGCGGCATGAGCGGCTCGATCACCGGCGAGCGCCGCCTCGATGGCGGCGTCGTAGCGCGGCGCGGAGCGGCGACGAGCGCGCGTGCGCCGAGCGCGCGCCTGGAGCGTCGCCAGCGCCCTGGCGCTGCACCGCCACGGTCGGCACGACGTCGACCCCGAGCTCGCGCGAGAGCTGCTCCGCGTCGATCGCGATGCCGCGGCTCGCGGCCTCGTCGGCCATGTTGAGCGCGAGCGCGAACGGCACGCCGGCCTCGGCGAGCTGCAGCGAGAGCAGCAGCCCGCGGCGCAGGTTCTTGGCGTCGCAGACCTGGAGGCAGACGTACCCGCGCTCGCGAGAGCAGGATGTCCCGCGTCACCTGCTCGTCCTCGGACATGGGGAGCAGGTTGTTCGTCCCCGGCGTGTCCATGACGTGCCAGGGGTGGCCCTCGATCGTGGCCGAGCCGCGCGTCACCTCGACGGTGGTGCCGGGGTAGTTCGAGACGGTGACGTACTTGCCGGTGAGCGCGCCGAAGAGGACGCTCTTGCCGACGTTCGGGTTGCCCGACCAGGATCACGCGTCCGGGCCGCGGCCACGACCTGCTTGCGGTCGAGCGTCCGCGTGCGTGGGCGGCGGCCGCCGGGTCGCGGCCGGGCGTCATGGCTTCGGCCTCGCCGCGGCAGCGCGCGCAGCGTCCGTAGAGCTCGAGCTTGTGGCTCTCCACCTCGAACCCGTGGCCGGCGCGCCACGAGCTCCTGGAGCGACTCGATGCGCTCGTTGGCGAACTCCACGATGTCCCCGCAGCACGGTGCAGATGAGGTGGTCGTGGTGCGGCGTGCCGGTCGGCCGGCCTCGTAGCGGGTCTGGCCCGTCGCCGAACTGGCGCGGCGACCGCGAGCCCGCTGTCGGCGAGGAGCTTCATGGTCCGGTAGACGGTGGCGACGCGAGACGCGCGGGTCGATGCGGCGGACGCGCGCGACGAGCTCCTCGACGCTGACGTGCCCGCCCATCGCGAGGAAGGTCTCGACGATGCGATCGCGCTGGCGGGAGTGCTTCAGCCCGTTCTCCGCGATGTACTCGCCGAGCGTGGCGAAGGCGGACTGCGCATCCCTCCCGGTGCGCGGCGGCTGAGGCCTCTCGTGGTCGTGATGGGGGCTCATCCTGATAACTATTATCGCTATCACGGAGAGCGGCCGCGAGGCAACCCCGGGCTTGAAGCCCCTCCGGGTGACCGAGGCCCCCGCGGCGCCGCCCCCTTCAACGCACGTTCGCGGCGGCGCGGCTCCACGCGCGCCAACGTGCCGCCGCGCCGGGACCTTCGCCGCCGAGATCGGCGCCGGCGAGCGCCACCAGGGTGGCATGGGCCTGCCGCCTGACCTCCGGCGCGGAGTCATCGAGCAGGTCCGCGAGGCGGGACGCCACCGCGAGCGCCTGCTCGCGCGGTCGGTGACGTGCGAGCTCGGCGCCGAGCGCCCGGACGTCCGGATCGTTCGAGGCGAGCGGCCGCGCAAGCGCGACCGGTTCCTGCCCGGGCCCGGTGCGGTCGGGCGGGACGAGCGCGATGCCCGCGACGATCCCGAGCACGAGGAGCATCACCGCGACCTGCACGAGCGTCTTCCCGGCGGTGTACCGTCCGGCGCGAACGAGCGCGATGCGATACGCCGCGTATCCGACGATGAACACCGCGAGGAGCGCTGGCGGGGCGGCGAGCGTCACCGGCGGCCACCGTCCCGCGGCGACCGCGCGCTGCAGCTGCGGGAGCCCGAACAGCGTCAGCGCAGCGGATACGATCAGGAGCGCGAACAGCACCCACCGCGCCGCCTTCACGCCGCGCGGCGTACGCGTCCTCTTCCCCTCCGTCCCTGCCTGCGCCATGCGCGGAGTCAAGCACGCGGTCCGCTCGACGGCAACCACGCTCGCGGGCCGCGCCGCCGAACGCCCTTGACGGCGCGGCAGACCCCGGCGCAGTTTGCCGACGATGGCCGAGGCGGACGCGGAGCTCATGGAGAGGGTCGCCCGCTGGTGCGCGGAGGCGGGGCGTCAGGCCGGGACGGCGGAGATCCGCCGCGCCATCGCGCCCCTGAGCTGGGACGAGCTCCTCGCGCTGCGCGCGCTGGTCGCCGACCCGCCACCCACCCGGCCGCTCGGGCCGCACGCCCTCGCCAATCTCGCGCGCGGCG
This sequence comes from uncultured delta proteobacterium, assembly GCA_963721145.1. GTDB lineage: Bacteria > Myxococcota > Myxococcia > Myxococcales > Anaeromyxobacteraceae > Anaeromyxobacter. Next base: position 740,467 of record CAVRIC010000004.1, read on the forward strand.
CCCCGCCCGACATCGCGGCGGAACGGGAGCGCGGGGGCCGGTACCGGTCGGAACCGGACCCTGCCCCGCCGACCGCCCCGAGCCCCTCCCCGCGCTCCTCGCGCTCCCCGTCCTCCCCTCGCGGCACGCGCCGCCCTGCGCGGGGGCCCGGTGTGGTGATCCGGCGCGCGCGGGACGTGCCCTCGGTCGTGCCGTGCCCTCCTCCCGCGCTTCCTCCCATCGACGATCTGCTCCGGCCCGAGGGACGTTCCACGCTGGAGCGGCTCGTCCGCGCGCACGGCGCGCGCCGGCCCGCGCTCGCGGCGGCGCTCGCCGCCGGATGGCGGCGCGACGGCGGCCTGCCCCCGGACGAGCAGGATCTCTCGCGGCTGCTCGAGCACCACGGGCTGACCCGCGCGTTCGAGCGGCGCGAACGCGACGAGCTGCTCCACGCCCTTCGCGCCGCGGGAGGCGTGCGGCCCGCGGCCGCTTCCCGCCTCGGGCTCGCGGACCCCGCCGCCCTCGACGCGGCGCTCGTGCGGCTCGGTGCCTCCGCGGACGCGGAGCGGATCCGCGATGAGCGGCGGGCCGATCTCCGTGGGCGCGCGACGCTCTCCGAGCGCGTTCGACTCCTGCTCGGCGACGAGGCGCGCCTGCGCGACCTCGGCCTCGTCCCGGAGTTCGAGGACGACCTCCGCGCGCGCCTTCCCGAGCACCTCCGGGCGCTCCGGACCGCGCCCGGGCCGCTTTCCGTCGCGCTCGCGCGCAGCCTGTCGCTCGTGCCCGCAGAGGCGCGGGCGATCGCGAGGCGGTTCGGACTGGACGTCGAAGTTCGCGCCCCGCCGCGGCCGCGCCCGGCGGAGGCAGGGCGCGCGCGTCCCGCGGCGCCGCCCCGCCCGCGCACGGCACGCCCCCCCGGCGAGACCCGCCCGCGGACTGCACGAACGCCCGGCGAGACCCGCCCGCGCACCGCACGAACGACCGCGGGCGGACGGGCGCCGGGCCGCGGCCGCGCGCGCGTCCCGCGGCCCGGGTGAGTCCGCGAGAGCACTACCCCTTCGCCTTCGGCAGCGCCTTTCCCTTCTCGAACACCACCCCGTCACCGAACTTCGCGACGATCTGCTTCTTCGTCTCGAGGCCCGTCATGTCGATCACGAAGTTCGGGACGCGGCGGGCGCGGCGGTCTGCCGCCCAGCGGCTCAGATCGCCCCGCGCGGCGCGCGGGCTGCGGCCGCGGGCGCGGGCGCGGCCGCGGCCCGAACGGGCGACCTCGTTCGCGAGCTCCGCCTCGAGACGCTCCGCCGTCAGCTGCGCGAGCGTCCGGGCGATCGCGACCGACGCCTGCTTCACGATTCCGTCGAGGGCGTCGCGCACCATGGCGTCGATCGATGGGGGCGAGGCGGGGCGGGGCATCGGCTCTCCTTGGGCTCGGGATTGACTGAATTGCGCGGCAGGCACAGCAGCTTTGGCCGCGCAGTATATCGGGTGCGCGCTGCGCAAATCCCGTTTTTCTGCTACGGTCCCGGACGCGGCCCTCTGGCGGAATGGTAGACGCGCTCGACTCAAAATCGAGTGGGGTCACCCCCGTCCCGGTTCGAGTCCGGGGAGGGCCACTCCTGACGAGCGCCCCGCTCGCGTTTTCCCTTGCGAGGCCGGGGCGCGCGCGTGTATCGCTACCGGCCAACGCGCCGGCGGAAGACCTCACCGCATGTACAACCTCCTCATCTCCATCGCAATCGGGGTCGCCGTGGCCCTCTCGCTGGCGCTCGGGACCGAGTTCGGGCTCGCCGCCGCCATCTTCCCTGGTGTGTTCGCGACCGCCATCGCCTACTTCGTGCTGGCGCGGCGGATCTGGAAGAAGCTGGAGGCGCTCTTCGAGGCGATGCAGCGCGAGGTCCAGGCCCAGAGATTCGACAAGGCCGTCCAGACGCTGCAAGGAGGGTTCGTGCTCGCCCCCTGGCAGTTCCTGGTCGCCTCGCAGCTCCACTCGAACATCGGGATCCTCCTCTACCTCAAGTCAGAGATGGACGCGGCGCTCCCGCATCTCGAAAAGAGCTTCACGAAGAACTGGGTCGCGCGGGGGATGCTCGGCGCGGCGCGGTACCGGAAGCGGGATCTCGACGGCACGACGAAGGTCCTCGACGCCGCGGTGAAGTCGAACAAGAAGCAGGGCGTTCTGTGGTCGCTCTACGCCTGGATCCTCGAGAAGGAGGACCGGCACGATCAGGCGATCACCGTGCTCGGCCGCGCGGTCCAGGCGAACCCCTCCGACGAGAAGCTGAAGATCTCCCTCCAGGCGCTGCAGAACGGGAAGAAGCTGAAGCTCGGCAAGCTGTACGCCGAGCAGTGGTTCCAGTTCATGCTCGAGCGTCCACCGCCCGAGCTCGCCGGCGCGGGGTTCCGCGGCGGCCGTCGCGCCATCTACCGCGGGTGAGACCGTCGGCGCGGCCTGCTGGCGGAGCGCTCCCGACCGGGGCGCCTACACGCCTCAGGTCCCCCCGAACCCGACGATGACGCGCCCGCCCTCCACGATGAGCGGGACGCGCCGCTCGCCGCCCGAGAGCGCCAGGAAGCGCTTCATCGCCGCGGCGTCCTTCTTCACGTCGTGGTACTCGACCCGAGCTCCTCTGGCGCCGAAATCCTCACGGGCGGCGGTGGTGTAGGGTCAGGTATCCTTCCCGAATATCTGGACGGCGTCGGCCATGGGGTGCGGGAGCCTCCGGCTGAAGCTTATTCCGAGCCGGTCCCGGGCGTGCACGGATATTCGTCCCGCGGACGGCGGCGCGCGCCCGTTTTCCTCGGCCACCGGACGGCATCGACCTTGCTCATCGCGTGGGCGTTTACCTGCCGGGAACGCACCATGTCGCCTGCACGCCGCCGCTTCCTCCGGATCCTGGTCGCAGCCCTGCTCGGGGTCCCTTGGATCCCGCTCGCGGCGGCGCTATACGCTTGGATGGGCTGAGTTCGTCCGCAAGCCGGGCGATCATCCGGCCGTCCGGGGGGCGGCGGCCGGGCGGCCGTCGGGGCCGTCTGCGCCAGACTCTCGCCCTTCCGGACCCCCGGACTCGAGCGATGCCCGACGCGAAGGAAGACGGCCACGAGCGCGACGACGCCGACGAGGCGCCGGACCCGCTCGCGCCGGTCACCGACGTGCTCCTCGCGGCGGCGGGCCTCCCCGCGTCCGAGGTGGCGCGGCGCGTCCGCGCGGCGCTCCCCTCCGCGATCACCGAGATCGCCGAGTCGAACCGGCGCTTGCGCGAGGCCGGGCATTCACGCGACGCGCTGCTCGCCGCCGCCGCGGCAGAGCTCCGCGCCGCGGCCGAGGCGCTCCTCGTCGCGAATGGCGGCGCCCACGTCGACGATGTCGCGCGCCTGCGGCGCCTCGCGGATGACCTCGAGCGCTCGATCGACCCGGCGGGAGACCCCGTCGCGCGGAGCGCCCCCGCACCCGGCGGACCGCGTCCTCGGGTCCTCGTGACCGACGACGACCCGGACGCGCGCGAGGCGCTGGTCGAGCTGCTCCAGCCGGAGTGGGAGGTGCTCACCGCTGCGGACGGGGAGGAGGCGCTGGACATCGCCCGCGACGAGCGGCCCGACCTCGTGCTCATGGATTTTTCCATGCCCCGGCTCGACGGGCTGCAGGCCCTCGAGCGGATGCGCGCAGATCCGTCCACCGCGGAGGTGCCGGTGATCTTCGTCTCCGCGCGCGGCGAGCCCTCTGTGAAGGCGCGCGCCCTCGACCTGGGCGCGGTGGACTATCTCCAGAAGCCGTTCTCGGATCGCGAGCTCCGGGCGCGCATCGAGCGGACGCTGCGCCTGGCGCGGAGTCAGACCGCGCTGCGGGAGCTGGCCCAGACCGATCCGCTGACCGGCCTCGCGAACCTGCGCGCGTTCCGCGCCCGCCTCGAGGACGAGGTCAAGCGGGCCCGACGCTACCGGACACCCCTCACCTGCGTGATGGCGGACATGGACCAGCTGAAGCCGATCAACGACCAGCTCGGCCACATCGTCGGCGACCGCGCCATCGCCGCCGTCGCGGCGGTGATCCGGGGCGAGCTCCGCGAGACCGACTTCGGCGCTCGCTACGGAGGGGACGAGTTCGTCCTCCTCCTTCCGCACACCGGCGCGGAGGAGGGCCGCGTGCTCGCCGAACGCGTGTGCGCGCGGCTCCGCGAGACGGTGCTCGAGATCTCGGGCCGGCGCGTCCCCATCGGCGCGTCCTTCGGGGTCGCGTGCCTGCCCGATGCCGCCGGCGACGGGGCAGCGGAGGCGCTCGTCCGCGCGGCGGACGCCGCGCTCTACCGCGCAAAGCGCGCCGGGCGGGGCCGCGTCGCCGCGGCCGTCCCGGGAGACTCGGAGGGACCCCGCGAGCACGCGTAGAGACCGGACCCCGGACCTCGCGCCGCCTACGCCTTCACGCCCGCGGCGGGCTCAGCCGCCCGCGGGCCGCCCTCTCCGACCCGATCGCGGGCCTCTGCCGCGTAGCGGTTGAGCTTGTTGTAGAGCGTCTTCTCGCTGATCCCGAGGATCTCGGCGGTGCGCGCCTTGTTCCCCCCGTTCTTCTGGAGTGAGGCGAGGATGTACTCCTTCTCGACCTTGTCGAGCGCGATGCCGAGGGGCACGCGCAGCGTGGCCGCCTCGGGACGAGACGCCTGCAGGTCGGGCGGGAGGTGCTCCTCGCCGATCACGTCGCCGTCGACGAGGATCATGGCGCGCTCGACGGTGTTGCGGAGCTCGCGGATGTTTCCCGGCCAGGCGTATCCCTGCAGCATCCCGAGCGCCGCAGGAGACACGCCCTGCACGCGCTTGCCGGTCTCCGCGTTGAACTTCTCGATGAAGTGGTGGACGAGCAGCGGGATGTCCTCGCGCCGCTCCTTGAGCGTGGGGAGCGTGATCGTGAACACGTGCAGGCGGAAGTAGAGATCCTCGCGGAACCGACCTCGCCGGATCTCCTCCTTGAGATCGCGGTTCGTGGCGCAGATGACGCGAACGTCGACCTCGACCTCACCCCGCCCCCCGAGCCGCCGGATCTTGCGCTCCTCGAGGACGCGCAGGAACTTCGCCTGCAGCTCGAGCGGGAGCTCGCCGATCTCGTCGAGGAACAGCGTGCCGTTGTGGGCGACCTCGAAGTTGCCCATGCGGCGCTGGTCCGCACCCGTGAAGGCGCCCCGCTCGTACCCGAACAGCTCCGACTCGATGAGCGTCGCCGGGATCGCGGAGCAGTTGAGCGCGACGAACGGCTTCTCCTTGCGAGGCGAGAGGTTGTGGACCGCGCGCGCCACCACCTCCTTGCCGGTCCCGCTCTCTCCCGCGATCACGACGCTCGCGTTCGAGGGAGCCACGCGGTTCACGAGATCGAACACCCGCTGCATGGCGGGCCCCGACCCGATCACGTCCGTGCCGGGCGCGAGCGCGGCGAGGCGCCGGCGGAGCAGCTGGACCTCCCGCATCGTCTCCTTCTTCTCGAGCGCGCGCTCGAGCACGATGCGCAGCCGCGGGACCTCGAGCGGCTTCTCGATGAAGTCGTAGGCGCCCTCCTTGATCGCCTGCACCGCGGTCTGGATGGTGCCGCGACCCGTGAGGAGCACGACCGGACAGTCCGGCAGCTCGGCGCGGAGCGCGCGCAGGAGCCACAGCCCGTCCATGTTCGGCATCACGAGATCGGTGAGGATGACGTCGGGGTGGCCTTCGATCGCGCGCCGCAGCGCCTCGGTGCCGTCGCTCGCGGTCTGGACGTCGTAGCCCCACCGCTGCGTCAGCTCCGCGAGCGCCTCGCGGCTGTCGACCTCGTCGTCGACGATGAGGACCCGGTATCTCATTCGCGCTCGTTCCTCGGCACCGTCAGGGTGAGCCGCTCCGTCCGCTCGTCCCGCGCACGCTCGAACCGGCCCCCGAGCGCTCCTGCGCCCGCAACCAGCACCTCCGTGTCATATCCGAGGTCGCCGTCCGGATCACCCACCGCGTGCTCCACCACCACGGCAGCCTCGCCCTCCCTCCCCTCCGCGTGGGCAGCGAGCCGGCCCCCGTCGGGAGTGAGGGCGAGGGCCCGGCCGTACAGCCCCAGGACGAGCCGCCCGACCCGGGCCGGGTCGCAGCGCGTGCGCACCGTCCCGGGGTGCGCGTTCGTGGAGAGCTCGACCCTGCGTCGGCGCGCCTCGTAGGCGAACAGGCACGCGACGTCGGCGAGCAGGGCGCCGAGATCCGTGTACCCGAGCGGCGCCGAAGGATCGGTCACGTCGACGAGCTTGCGCAGGACCTCGTTCACGCGACCGATCTGGTCGCGCAGGGACACGAGGTGACCCGACGCAGCCTGGCTCGCGTCGGCGACGCCTTCCAGCTTGTCGCCGAGCAGCGCGATCTGGAGCGACATCGCATTGAGCGGGTTCTTGATGTCGTGCGCGACACCCGCGACGAGCCGCCCAAGGACCTGCGAGCGCAGCGCGTGCTCCGTGCGATCGCCCTCATGCGGGTCCCGGACGATGATGAGCGCGCCGCCTGCCGCCGGAACCCGCTCCACCTCGACGGGGCCCTCGGCGCTCGCCACGGTCGCCACCGCGGGACCGTCGCCCGCGACGAGGGCCCGGAGCTCGGCGCTCGCATCGTCGCGCAGCCGGAGCGGCGCACCGGCGTCGCCCGGCGCCACCCCGAACCTGACGAGGAAGCCGCGATCCGCGGCGAGGACCGCGCCCGAAGGATCGACGAAAGCTGCGCCGGCAGCGTGGACAGGCATGAGTGCTCCGGGGCCGGGCCCTGAGATGCGTCGCCGGCCCGCTCATTTCAACCCTGGGCGGATCATGCCCTAGACTGCGGCGGTGCACGTGATCTCCCGTACGACGCTGGCGATGACGATCGGAATCCTTTCGGGATGCGCGCCCGCCGTCCACGCCCCGGCCGCCCCCCCGACCTCCACGAGCCCGGCGCCCGCGGAATCCGGCCCGCCCGCCGTGCCGCCCCAAGCGGGCCGGTTCCCGTCCGTTCCCCCGTCCGTTCCCCCGTCCGCACCCGCGATCCGGACCCTCGCGCGCGCCACCCTCGGCGCGGTCGGCGACGTGCTCATGCACGAGTCGGTGAAGCGGAGCGCCGAGGCCCACGGGAAGGGCGAGCAGGACGGCGGCTACGCCTGGCTGTTCGCGCCGATCGCCGATCTGCTCTCCGAACCCGACCTGACCTTCGCGAACCTCGAGACGCCGATCGCGCCCGGCGCCAGCGGCGGGACGCGCGAGTACGTGTTCAACGCCCCGCCGGAAGCGGTGGCCGCGCTCGTTCACGCGGGCGTGGATGCGGTGTCCGTCGCGAACAACCACGCCTTCGATCAGGGGCGGGCGGGGTTCGAGGAGACCCTGCGCCGCCTCGACCATGCCGGGATGAACGCCGTCGGGGCGGGCCCGTCCGGAAGCGCCGCCGGGCCGCTGCGGATCGAGGTGGGTGGGCTCGCGATCGCCTTCCTCGGGTACGCCCACTTCTTCAACCAGGAGGGGAACGCCTGCCCTCCCCCGACCGCCGGCAAGGGCCGCTGCGTCCAGGCGGGCCAGCTCGATCGGACGCGCATCCTCGACGACGTCCGGGCCGCGGCGGCGCTCGCAGATGCCGTGGTGGTCTCGCTCCACTGGGGCGTCGAGTACGAGCCGCAGCCGCGCTCCGAGGACGTCGAGCTCGCGCACGCGATCGTGGAGGCGGGCGCGCTCGTCGTCCTCGGCCATCACCCGCACGTCCTGCAGCCGATCGATCTCTACCGGCGCCGCGACGGTCGCGTGGGGGTCATCGCCTACTCGCTCGGGAACTTCGTCTCGAACCAGTCGCGCAGGTACGTCCACGGCGTCGACCCCGGAGAAGGTGGGGGCGACGCGTGACGGCGCGCTCCTCCGCGTCGGCCTCGCAAAGCGCGATTACGGCCGCGGCGTGGTCCGCGTCGAGGTGGACGGGGCGGACTTCGTGCCGCTGTGGACCGACAACGACACCGCCGAGATCGACCGCAAGCGAGAGCCGGAGCGCAGGCCGGCGATCCGCGTCGTCGCGATCGACCGCGCGCTCGACGAGGTGCGCGCGGAGCTGACGCGCTTCCCCGACCCGGTCCCGCCGTCCGATCAGGACCGCTGGGCGGCGCTGCGGCGCCGGGAGTCCCTGCTCACCGCACGACGGACCGCGATCGCCTCGGTGCTGGGCGAGGACCTGCTGCGCGCCGTCGCTCCCACGCCGAGGGAGCGCGCTGCTCCGGGGCGCCGCCCGCCTCCCGCATCCGCGGAGGGCCGGCTCACTCCCCGCGCGGCGCCGTGACCGGCCGCGCGTGGCCCGTGTCCGTGGGCTGCACGTCGGGGCTCGCGGGAACCTTCAGCTCGACGAGCTCGATGCCGAGCTGCTGCGCGTACTCGAAGATCCGGTTGTCCCGGTAGAACTCGCCGAAGACGATGCGGCGGCACCCGGCGTTCGCGATGAGCTTGAAGCAGGGCCAGCACGGGGAGGCGGTGGTGTAGATCGCCGCGCCCTCGATCGCGACGCCGTTCTTCGCGGCCTGGATGATGGCGTTCGCCTCGGCGTGGACGGTCGCGACGCAGTGCCCCTCCTCCATCATGTGACCGACCTCGGTGCAGTGGGGCAGGCCGCGGATCGAGCCGTTGTAGCCCGTCGAGAGGATGGTCCGGTCGCGGACGAGCACCGCGCCGACGTGCTTCCGATCGCAGGTCGCACGGGTCGCCACCACGCGCGCGACGTTCATGAAGTACTCGTCCCAGCTGACGCGTGCGTCCATCGAGGTCTCCCGGAGAAGGTGCGGCATCGTACCGTACGGGGCCGACGCGGCGCAGCGCGGACGCATTAACATGGCCGCATGCCCCGGACCACCCTCGCCCTCCTGCTCGCCCTCGCCAGCGCCCCTGCGCGCGCGCAGGGGCCCACCGGCCCCCCTCCCGATGCGCGCCCGCCCGCGGCGGCCCCCGAGCGACCGCCGGGGACGTCCCCCGGAACGCCCGCCGCCCGCCCGGAGGCACGCAAGGAGGTGCTGCCGCGCGGCGCGGTCCTCGAAGAGGTCTCCGGCGTCGTCCGGGAAGTGGATCGCAAGGCGCACCGCATCGCCATCGACGCCGGCGATCAGCGCGTCACGCTCTCCCTCGACCGGAACACGCTCGTGTACACGGCGGCGGGCCTCGGGACGGTGCTCGACGTCGTTCCCGGCACGCAGGTCCGCGCCGGGAGAAATGCGGAGTTCCTCGCCTACTGGGTCCAGGTCCGCGTCCCGGCCGGGAAGACGGCGCCCGCGAGCACGCCGGGCCAGGGGACGGGATCTGCCGGCGGCGCCGCCGCCCCCGCGACCGAGACGGCCGCGCCGACCGGCGCCGCAGGTGCGTCCCCGGTGACGCCGGGGACCGGCGCGAGCCCGGCGAATGCCCGGGCCGTAGCCGACGGGAGCTAGAGCCGCGCCGCGGCGGGCGACGCCACCGCCCCGCGCGAGGCGCCGACCTCACCCGGCGCGAGCCGCTCGAGGCCGCTGTCGCGCAGGAAGCGGCGGATCTTGGCGGCCGGCGCGACGAAGGTCTCGCCCGGCATCGGGACGTCGAACGCGTACTCCTCCGCGTCCTTCCCGAAGGCGACGCGCGCCGTACGGTAACCCTCCACGAGCCCGATGAGCCGCCCGCCGCCGACGTCGAAGACCCCGCCGCCGGAGCTGCCGTAGCCGATCGCCGCGTCCGTCTTCATCGCGGTCGGCGCGCTCGGCACGGCGCCGTTCTCGGCGTGCCCATACTCGACCTGCGAGACGATGCCGGCGGCGACGGAGAGCCCCTTCCCGAACGGCGCACCGATGACGACGAGGTCGTCGCCGAGCTGCGGCGCGTCGTCCGGAGCAAGCGCCGTGACCGGCAACTGCCCTCCGACCTCGATGACGGCGAGATCCACGTCGGGCATCCGCCCGACCGCGATCACCTTGCCGAGCGCGGGCTGTGCCCCGCTCGGCAGGACGCGAAACTCGATGGGCTTCTTCCAGTTGCGAGGCGTCTCGACGACGTGCGCGTTCGTGAGGACGTACGTGCGCCCGTCGTCGTGCGCGAACGCGATGCCGGACGCGCTCCGCACGACGTCGCCGGCCGCTGCGATCTGGATGCGGACAGCCGAGGGGTAGACCCTCTGGACGGTGGTGGCGCGCGGGTTCGACGGGCGCGCTGGAGAGACTCCGAGGAGCGGGGCCGCAGCGAGGAGAAGGCCGGCCGCGAGCGCGGCCCCCCCGAGGCTGGTGAGGAGACGTGTCCTGAGCACGTGGGTCGAACGGGGGACGGGAGGACGGTATTCCCGGCGCCGACACCGCTGCCGGGGAAGCGGGCGGCCCTCGGGCTGCACTCTAATCATCGTCGTACCGGCGCCGCAGCAGGAACAGGACCGCGTCCTGGGCGCACGCCTCGCAGTAGCCGTACCGCTCCCGCAGGTTGCGCAAGCGTCGTCCTCGACCTGCAGGCGCGCCTTCTCGTCGAGCGCGCCGCGCTCGTCGGAGAGGTAGCGGAGCACGTTCTCGCGGCTGCGGCGGAGCTGGCGCTTGCGCTCCTCGTAGGTGTGGTCGCGCAGCCGGCGGAACAGGTCCGGAAAGATCGCGACGTAGTCGATCTCGGCGCCGTCCGGGTGGTCGAGCCGGAACGCGCCGACGGCGGAGATGAGGCCGCGGCGGAAGTCGCGCCGGTCGTCGCCGGACGGCATGACGATCTTCTCGAGCTCGGTCATGCGGTGCTCGTCCGGCGCCTCGCTATCGCCGGTGAGCGGGTTCCGCAGCCGCTCGCCCTTGACCCAGTGCGGAGACGAGCGTCACGTAGCGCCCGAACAGCTCCCGGTACTGTGCCTCGGAGACGAGCCCCATGGAGTCGCGGATCTCCTCGTCGATCGAGTCGAGGTAGTCGGCCTCGACCACGCGCACGAACTCCTCGTGGTCGTGGTAGCCGTCGACGACCTCCTGCTGGAGGAAGTCGTGAACGCTCTTGTCGCGGCAGAGCGCGTCGAGCTCCTCGAGGACGGCGAGCGGGGTCAGGCAGCGCGCGTTCGGGTTCTGCGCCGCGTTGAAGAGCGCGGTCTTGATCTCGCGGGCCGACGCGCCGCTCCGCCCCTCGTAGTTCGGGTAGACGTCCGACTCGCGGTAGAGGTCCGGCGCGTGCTTGCGCAGCGACCTTCGCCTGCGCGAGCGAGAGGCGGTCGGGCGCCTCGCCGGTGTCGTAGAGCCGCAGCTTCTCGAGCGGCGCGAGGTCCTCGACGAGCTCGCGCAGCTCGCCCTGGTACCGCTCCGGGAGCGGGACGCTTGAGGCGCGTGAGCACCGCCCACAGCGCCGCGACGCGCGTCGCGTGCGGCGCGACGTGCTTGCCGACCGCGGCCGGCGTGATCTGCCGGTCGTAGATCTCGCGCTCGACCGAGGCGCGGCGCAGGTACGGCACGCGCACGAGCTCGAGCCGCCCGTTGAACGAGGCGAACTCGGGCGACTCCTTGAACGCCGCGAGCTGCTTCTCGTTGGCGCTCGCGACGAGCACGAGGTCGAGCTGCAGGACGAAGTGGTCGAGCGACACCCGCGCCGGTCTCGCTCGTGCCGAGCAGGTACTTGAACGCGTTCGATCGGCCGCTTCAGCAGGTCGGAGTACTCGATGAGCCCGCGGTTCGCGGCGACGAGCGGCCCGTGCGGCTCGAAGAGCGCGAGCGCGTGCAGCGCCGGCGGCAGGGCCGCCGTGGTCCGGTCGGCCGTGAGCTGCCGGTACCCGGCGTCGACGAAGTGCTGCGGCTCGACGGTCACGGCCGCCTGCTGGTAACGGGCCGACACGTAGAACCGCTCCACCTGCACGTGGCGCAGCACCTTGAGCCAGTCGCCGCGGTACGCGCCGAGGAGCGCGTCGTGCGATCTGCCGGCAGGTGTGGCAGAGCTCGCCGTCCCGGAGATGGTCGGACAGGACGAAGTCGGACTCGCCCGGCTCCCTCGCGCGATGTCGGCCGGCAGTGCTCCTCGAGGAGCCGTCGGCGCTCCGCCCGCGGCACGAGCAGGAGCGGGTGGTCCTTCATCGGACAGGAGAGCCGCGCGTCGAGCGCGTCGCCGTCGAGGTGCGCGAAGGACGAGAGCTCGCTCCCCGTCGGCGCGCGGGCCGAACCCGAGCCCGGCCCCCTTCAGCCGCCGCTCGCTCGGGAACACCCAGTGGAACCGGTACATCGCCCCCTCGCGCGTCCGCGAGTACGCCTCCATCCCGCGGACGAGCGCAGAGACGATCGACGACTTCGCCGAGCCGTTCGGCCCGTGGAGGAGGACGACCTTGTTCACCCGCCCGGAGCGGACGAAGGTGCCGAGCGCGCGGTACAGCGCCGCCTGGACCTCCTCCTGCCCCGCCACGCGGAAGGCGCGCGCCTCGGGCTCGAACGGCAGGTCGAACAGGTGCCAGCGGCGCACCTTCCCGACCGGCGTCTCGCGCTCCTCCGACGCCGAAGTGGTCGAGCACGTCGCGGAGGTACTGCGCGGACGAGCGCGCCTGGAGGCGCGGCGCCTCGAGGAAGGCATCCACGTACTCGTCGAACGACAGGAGCGAGCGGTTCTCGACGAAGGCGCCCTTCACGCCGTTCCCCACGCTCGACAGCCAGCGGCGTGCGTCCATGCGGGCGACCTCCGGGTCTTTTCCTAAGGGTGCCCGATCTCGGGCGCCCTTCCAATGGAGGTCCGGGCGAGCGCCCGCCTGCCTGCCGCCGCGCTGCCCTGGAGGGCGGGCGTTCGGCGCACCCTCACCGCTTCCACGCGCAGCTCGCCTCGCGGCCATGAACTCCACCCGGGGCCCTTCCCGTTGTACGCTCGCGGACCGATGGAGAAGCTCCCGCCGGACACGATCATCGGGATCGACCTCGGAACGACGAACTCCTGCGGGGCGGTCGCGTACGGCGACGGGCAGGTGAAGCTCATCCCGTACAAGGGCGGCGACTACACCATCCCGTCGATCTACGCCATCGACGACAAGGGAAACGAGCTGATCGGCCACGAGGCGAAGCGCCAGTGGCAGCTCAACCCTCGCAACACGCTCTACGCGACGAAGCGGCTCATCGGGCGCGCGCCGAAGGACGACGTCGTCGAGACGGTGCAGCAGCTCGGTGCAGTACCGCGTCCACGCCGGGGCCGAGAACGACGTCGCGGTCGACTGCCACGGGCGCACGTTCCACGTCCACGAGATCAGCTCCAAGATCCTCGGCAAGATCCGGGACGTCGCCTCGGACCACCTCGGCTTCCGGGTGGCGCGCGCGGTCGTCACCGTGCCCGCCTACTTCACCGACCGGCAGCGCCAGGCGGTGAAGGAGGCCGGCAAGCTCGTCGACCTCGAGGTCGTTCGCATCATCAACGAGCCGACCGCGGCGGCGCTCGCCTACGGCATCGGGAAGCGGCTCGACGAGCGGGTCCTCGTCTACGACCTCGGCGGCGGCACGTTCGACGTCTCGATCATCGAGATCCGCGACCGCGTCTTCGAGGTGAAGGCGACCGGCGGCGACATCTTCCTCGGCGGCATCGACTTCGACAACGCGATCATCCACCACGTCCTGGACGAGTTCCGGAAGAAGCACGCGATCGACCTCTCGTCGGACCCGGTCGCCATGCAGCGGATCAAGGATCTCGCCGAGCGGACCAAGATCGACCTGTCCGCGCGGACCGAGGCCCCCTTCTCGATCCCGTTCATCACGATGACGCCGCAGGGTCAGCCGCTCAACATGGACGTGAAGTTCGACCGGAAGCTGCTCGAGGCGCTCACCCAGCAGCTCGTGGATCGGTCGCTCAAGATCATGGGCGCGGTGATGGTGGACGCGGACGTCACCGCGAAGGACATCGACGAGGTGATGCTCGTCGGCGGGCAGACGCGGATGCCGATCATCCAGGACCGGCTCACGAAGTTCTTCGGGAAGCCGCCGTCGAAGGGCGTCCACCCCGACGAGGCGGTCGCGATCGGCGCCGCGCTCTACGGCTGGTCGCTGCAGGAGAACTCCGATCTCAAGCTGCAGCTCCTCGACGTCATCCCGATGGCGATCGGGATCGAGCAGGCGGGCGGGACCATGCACGTGGTCTTCGCCGCGGAACGCCGCGATCCCGAACGCGAAGACGATCGCCGCGACCAACTCGGTGGACGGCCAGAGCCGAGCTCGTCGTCCGCATCTTCCAGGGCGATCACGCCGAGACGGCGCGCGAACGAGCTCCTGGGCGAGTTCACCTTCAGCGGCGTGCGCCCGGCGCGCGCCGGCGAGACGCGGCTGGAGATCCTCTTCGAGGTGAACATCGAGGGGATCCTGACGATGAGCGCGCGGGACCTCGACACCGGGCGCCAGATGAAGACCACGGTCCGGGTCGCCTCGAGCTGATCGCGAGCTGAGCGAGAACGTGGTCGTGGACCTGGTCCTCGACCTGGACGTGGTCCTGGACCGCGCCCAGGCCCCCAGGCACCGCTCAGCGCCGCTCCGGTCGGGCACCGCCGCCCGCGTGCCCCCGGCCTCCGCCGTGGTCGCCGCTGCCCTGGTGCCCGCCGCCTTGGCCTCTGCTGTCTTGGCCTCTGCTGTCTTGGCCTCTGCTGTCTTGGCCTCTGCTGTCTTGGCCTCTGCTGTCTTGGCCTCTGCTGTCTTGGCCTCTGCTGTCTTGGCCTCTGCCGTCTTGGCCTCCACCGCCGCGGCCACCGCCCGGCCGCGCGCCATCGCCGCGGCCCCTTCCGTCGTCCGGCGCCGCCGGGCCGGCCTGCCCGCCGCCCCGGTACTCAGGACGAGCTCCGCCGCCCGGCGCATGCTCGGGACGACCGGTCCAACCGGGCGCCGGCGCCGGACCCGGCCCGCGTCCGTTCCCGCCCGGAGCGGGCGAAGCGCGCTCGTCGCGCGGAGGCCGGACACGGCCGCGTGACGCGTCGTCGCGGACCGGCCGCTCCGGCCGATACACCGGGATCTCGCCGGGACGCCCTCGCTCGCCGGGCGATGGAGCTCGGACGATCCGGGCGGGCGCGATCGGACGCCCCATCCGCTGCTCGATCAGGCGAGGCGCGGGCCCTCCCCAGGCAGGCGTGGGCGCGGGTCCGACCCGCCCGCTCCGCGGTGGCCGCGCGGGAGCGGGCGCGGTCGCGTCGAACCAGCGCCGACCGTGGCCCGGCGCGTACGCAACGGTGTGGACCGGCACCGATACGAACCGGACGCACGGGACGAACGTCCACCAGAAGTCGACGAACGGGTAGCTCGACACGTACACCGAGAATCCGGGCGCGAGCGGCGCCCACCCGATCACGTCACCCGACGTGCGCCAGGAGACCCACGCCGGCGCCCACTCGTAACCGGGGACCCATAGCCAGCCGTAATACGGGTCATATGCCCAGCGGCCGTAGTGGTACGCCGCCCAGCCCCAGGGCTCGTCGGACACCCATAGCCAGCCCTCGTTCGTCCACTCCCAGCGGCCGTAGTAGTACGGGCGCCAGCCCGCCGCGACGCGGGGCCGCCAGACGCGACCGTAATTGCCCGCGACCACCCAGTCCCCGTACGGCTGGAGCGCACCGTGGAAGCTGTCGAACGTGACGGCCCCCTGGACGTTCAGGTCGACCGAGACGTCGTAGTCCCCCGGCGGACCCTCGTCCGCCCACTCGTCCGCCCGTGGCACGACCGGAACGGCGAGCGCGAGGGCGGCGAGAAGCGCGAACGGAGTGCGGCAGCGGATCATGGCGGACCTCCGCAGAGGAGGCTAGCAAGGGCAGTGCCGCCGCCGCCCCGCGAGAACCACCGGAAATTCCGCGAGATCCTGCCGGGGCCGCGTCACACTGTGCGGCGCGTTCACCCGACGCCCTACGCGAGCTTCTTCTCCTTCTCGAACGAGAGGAGCGGAGGTTCCTTGTTCAGGATGACGCCCTCCGTGATCTTGCACTCCTTGACGCCCTCCCGGTACGGGACGTCGTACATGATGTCGAGCATCGCCTGCTCGAGGATCGCCCGGAGCCCGCGCGCGCCCGACTTGCGGCGCATCGCCTCGCGCGAGGTGGCGCGGAGCGCCTCCTTCGTGAACGAGAGCTTCACCTTCTCGAGCTCGAACAGCTTCACGTACTGCTTCGTGAGCGCGTTCTTCGGCTGCGTCAGGATGGTGACGAGGTCGTCCTCGGAGAGATCGGCGAGTGTCGCGATGATCGGGAGCCGACCCACGAACTCGGGGATCATCCCGAACTTGACGAGATCCTGGGGCTCCACCTTCGCGAGGAGCTCACCCAGGCTCGCCTCCTCCTTGCGCTCGATCTTCGCGCCGAACCCGAGCCCCTTCACGCCGACCCGACGCCGGATGACCTGCTCGAGCCCGCAGAACGCGCCGCCGACCACGAAGAGGATGTTCGAGGTGTCGACCTGGATGTACTCCTGCTGGTTGTACTTCTTGCCGCCGCGCGGGGTGACGTTTGCGCGCGTGCCCTCGATGATCTTCAGCAGCGCCTGCTGGACGCCCTCGCCGCCCACGTCTCGCGTGGGCGACGGCTGATCGCCCTTCCGCGCGATCTTGTCGATCTCGTCGATGTAGACGATCCCGCGCGCCGCCTTCTCGACGTCGTAGTCGGCGTTGTGGAGGAGGTTCTGGATGATGTTCTCGACGTCCTCGCCGACGTACCCCGCCTCGGTGAGGCTCGTCGCATCGGCGATGGTGAAGGGAACGTTCAGAAAGCGTGCGAGCGACTGCGCAAGCAGCGTCTTGCCGGACCCGGTCGGACCGATGAGGAGGATGTTCGACTTCTGGAGCTCGACGTCCTCGATGCCGGGGCGCGACTGACCAGGCCGCGGCGGCCGGGCAGGCTTCCGCGAGTAGACGCGCTTGTAGTGGTTGTAGACCGCGACCGAGAGGACCTTCTTCGCCTTGTCCTGTCCGACCACGTAGTCGTCGAGGAAGCTCTTGATCTCGGCGGGGGTCGGCAACGAGACCGCCGGGCGACCGTCGTCGCGCTCCGCCTCCTCCGCGATGATGTCGTTGCAGAGCCGGATGCACTCGTCGCAGATGTAGACCGTAGGCCCCGCGATGAGCTTGCGGACCTCGCGCTGTCCCTTCCCGCAGAAGGAGCACGACAGGTTCCCGTGATGGTGCTCTTTCCGGCTCACGCGATCCTCGACCAACGGATGTTACCACCAAACTGGAGCCCCGCGATTCTGCAGCCCGTTCCGCAACATAACCAGCGGCGGCGCCCATCGCCCCCGGATCCATCGTCGCATCGGGGGGGGCGCTCAGTCCTCGGGGACGAGCCGCTCGAGCTCCCCGAGCAGGTCCGCGGCGCGGCGCGCCACCGGTTCGGGCACCGCAGGATCGTCCGCGCACGCCGCAGCGAGGCGGCGGGCGAGCGCCGCCAGCTTCTCGAGCCGCTCCATCTTGCGCGGAGCGGGCGGCGCCGGCGGCGGTCCGAACCTCTCGGCGAGCGTGCGCGACATCTGCGCAGGTGTGGGAGGGCGATCCAGCACCTCGTCGCGGAGCTCGCGCCAGCCCGCATGGGACAGCCTTCCGGCGGCCTCCGCGCGGGACAGGACCTCGAGGACCTCGAAGGGAGGAGCCCTCGGCTCCCCGCGCGAGCGTGCCAGCTCGGGCTCGTGCCGCTCGAGGAATCCGTAGCTCAGCGTCAGCTTCTCCGCGGTCGCAGGCCGGATGAAGAGCTCGCTCGAGCAGTACCGCTCGAAGCTCGGATACCCCCAGGACCTCCAGACCTCCTCGCTGCGAACCTGGCTGAGGAGCCGCCCGAGCTCCACCCAGGCGGCCTTGAACCGGCGGGCGCCCTCGAGCACGCGGCGGCGGGGCGATCCCTCGGGCAGCTCCTCGGCACGTGCAGCCAGCTTCTCGGCGGTCGCGGTCATCGACCCATCCCGAACGCGAGCGACACGGTGGGGCGCTGCCCAGGGAACGGGTCGAAGCGCCATCCCGCGAGCGCCCGCGCGAGGCACTCGCGCAGGGCTCCGTCGCGGAACCGCGGCTCGTCGATCCAGATCCGACCGACGCGCCCGTCGTTGCCGATCGTGAACTCGATGGGGACGTCGCCTCGGAAGTCGGGCGAGCGTGCCGCCTCGTCCCTGAAGCACGGGACGAGGGACCGCTGCTCGCGGCCGACCACCGCCTGGATCCTCCGGCCGTCGAACTGCGCCGCGACGAGCTCTCCGCCGTCGACGCTCCCGCCCGCCGCGGGCGTGCGCGCCGGCCGCCGCCGCTGGGCCGGAGCGTTCCCGGTCGGCGCGTCGAGCGGCACCTCGAACTCGTCCTCCGTCGTCGCGCGCGCGGTGACGCCCACGCGGGCGGCGGACGCGATCCGGAGACCGGCGCCGAAGTCCTCGAGCAGCGGGCTCGTCGCGCGCGAGCGGCGCGCGAGGTGGAGCGCGCCGCCGACCGCGACCGCGACGATGAGCACGGCGAAGAGCGCGATCACCACGGCGCGGCGCCGGTTCGAGCGCGCGCGCAGGAGACGCGCTCCGGTCACCTCGCGCTCCACGCGCAGCGCGGCCTTCGCCTTCTTGGCGTGGACGAGGAACTCCGCGACCTCCGCGACGGGCCGCCAGCTGCCTTCGCCCGTCGAGACGAGCGTGCGCCCGTCGATCTCGCCGCGGTAGAGCATCGCGGCGAGCGCGCGGGAGTCGATCGGGCCGAAGACCTGGCCGTCGCGGCGGAACAGCCACTCTCCTCCTTCGAGGCCGGGATCGTCGTGAGGGAGCGTCTTGTCGGGCGCCATGCGGATGAGGTGTCGGTGAGCGCCCGTGCTCCTCGCGTCGGGGCGGCGGGCGTGGTGAACTTAGCACGACGTGGAAAGGCGCTTCTATGCCGTCGAGATCGCTTACGAGGGCGGCCGTTTCCGCGGCTTCCAGCGGCAGCCCGGGCTGCCCACGGTGCAGGCCGCGCTCGAGGAGGCCCTCGCGTCCCTCGGGATCCGGGCGCGGCTCGCGGTTGCGGCGCGGACCGACGCGGGCGTCCATGCGCTCGCGCAGGTGGTGAGCTTCTCGGTGCGGGCCGACCTCGACGCGGAGGCCCTCCGCCGCAGCCTCAACGAGGCGCTGCCCGCCGGGCTCTTCGCGCTCGCGGTTCACCGGCCCTCGCGGGCGTTCCACGCGCGCGCGGACGCGCTCTCGAGGACGTACGTCTACCTCGTCGGAGCGCCGGCGCCGGCCTGTGCGCTCGGGTACGCCTGGAGCTTGCCGGACGCGCGGGCGTTCCCCGGCCTCGATGCGCCTCGCTTGGACGGCGCCGTGCTCGGGGCGGCGCTCGCGGGCGCGGTCGGGACCCACGACTTCCGCGCGTTCGCGCGCCCGGGAGAGCAGCGCGGGACGGTCCGCACCGTGATGCGCGTCGAGGTCGTGTCGGCGGAGTGGGCGCCGCTCCACGGGATCGTGCTCGAGGGACGGGGATTCCTGCGCGCCATGGTGCGGAACCTGGTGGGCACTGCGGTCGCGGCCGCCGTCGGGCGGGCGCCACCCGACGCGGTCCGGGAGCTCCTCCTGGCCGGCACGCGGTACCGCGGCGTGCGGGCCCCCGGCTGGGGCCTCACGCTCGCGCGGGTGCGATACCCGCCTGCGGCGCTTGGACCGGCGGGCGATCCCGCCCCGTGATGTCCGGCTGGCCGCGTACGACGGCCATCCGGACGAGACGGAGGCGCCCGATCGTCGCGCGCGCAGGCGGCGCCGGCACGGGGCGAGCCGCGGGAGCGGGACCCGCGATCACATGGCGCTCCGCTCTTCCGGGAGGCGGCCGTACTTCGCGAGCAGATCCGCGACCGCCTCACGCAGGTAGTCGGACTGCCGGATCCGGGTGCGGCGCGCGAGGTTCCGCAGCTCGGCCGCAAACGCTGGCGGGAGCCGGATCAGCATCGGCTCGAGGCGGTTCGGGTTGTTCGGGTTGTTCGGGTTGAGGTCTGAAGTCAGCTCCAGCGAGGTAGTCATGTGTAGGCTCCTTACGACACGGGATCACTTTCACCTACACGCTACCACCTGATACCCAGCCGTAAAGAAACTGGCCGCGACGGGTCTGATGGGAGCTCGAACCGGACCTGCGCCCCCGCGAGCAGCGCGAGGGTCGAAAGCCGCGCCTCGCCGAAGGCGGTCGCGAACTCGGCGGCGACGAACAATCCGCTCCGCCGCGAGAAGTCGTAGATGACGCCGAGGCCGACGAGCGGGCCGACGGCGAGGCGCGAATGGATCGGCGCGTACGCCCCGACCTCGAAGAAGGTCTTGAGCTCCTCCGTCCCGAAGTAGGAGCGGTAGCGCGCGGAAGCCGCCACGAGCACGCGCTCGTCGCGGGGATCGTCGAACGAGCGCAGCGCGACCTCCGCGCCGAGGATGAGCTCGCTCCCCTCGCCCGTCACGTCGAAGCCCCATCCCGCGCGAAGCCCGGGCCGCCACGTGGCGACGCTCCCGCGCCCCGAGCTCGCGAGCGTGTCGCGCGCGCCGAGCGTCTCGACGACGGGGCCGTGCGTCTCGCGGTGATCGAACCGCGGCTCGAGAGCGCCGGCCGCGGCAGGCCACGCGACCGCGGCGGCGAGGAGCGCGCGCCGCACGTTCACCCGGGCAGGACCGGAAGCGGGATCCCCGCGAGCTCGTTCATGCGGCCGGAGCGGAACGGGTCGAGATCGAGCGCCGCGAGCTTGAACCCGGCCGCCTTCACCGCGGCGGCGACCTCGCCGCGCCGCGCGAACGCGGCGTCGAGCTCGTCCTCGCCGATCTCCACGCGCCCGATCTCGCCGTGGTGCCGGACACGCACGTCACGAAGGCCGAGCGCTCGGAGCGCCGCCTCGGCTTGCTCCACCTGCGCGAGCCGCTCGGAGGTCACGGGCGTTCCGTACGGGATCCGGGAGGCGAGGCAGGCCATCTGCGGCTTGTCCCACGTGGGCAGGCCGTAGGCCGCGCTCCAGGCGCGCACCTCGAGCTTCGAGAGCCCCGCCTCCGCGAGCGGGGAGCTCACGAGCGCCTCCTCGGCGGCGCGGTGGCCGGGCCGGTGATCGCGCCGATCGTCGGCGTTGAACCCGTCGAGGATCGCCTTGGCGCCGACCTCTCGTGCGGCCTCGCCGCACAGCCGGTACAGCTCGCGCTTGCAGTGGTAGCAGCGGTCGGAGCCGTTCTCGACGTATCCCGGGTCGTCCTGCTCGTGGCTCTCCCGCTCGAGGTGGCGGACGCCGAGCCGCGCCGCGAGGGCGCGCGCCTCGGCGCGCTCGGCGCTCGGAACGGAGGGCGAGTGCGCGGTGAGCGCGACGGCGCGGTCGCCCAGGACCTCCCGGGCGACGGCGAGCACGAACGTCGAGTCCACGCCTGCCGAGAAGGCGACCACGGCGCTGCCGCACTGCGAGATCCGCTCCCGCGCGCGCGTCAGCTTCTCGGCGGAGCGACGCCGCACGGACTCCAGCTCGGTCGGGCTCATGGCGTCGGGTTCATAGCGCCTCCCGCCGGTACACGCCAGACCGGCGGAGCCTCAGCGGCGGCGCTTGGCGGGCTTCGCGGTACGCGCCGCGAGCTTCCGCGGCGCCTTCCGGGCGGCGGCCTTGGCCTGGAGCTTCTTGCGGGCGCCGCCGCGCGCGGCCCTCGCGGGCTTTCCGCGGCGCGGACGCTGCCCGCCGGTGAGCCGGCCGAACTCGGTCGGGCCGACGTATTTCAGATCGACGAGCGCCTGGAACACCCGGGTCCCCGCCTCCGCGACGGGCACCTGGTCGGTGTGGACCGTCACGTCCGCGTGCCCCGGCGGCTCGTAGGGCACGTCCACTCCGGGGACCTCCTTCAGCTCGCCCGCGAGCGCGCGCTTGTAGATGCCCTCAGGGTCGCGCTGCTGCAGCTTGTCCATCGAGCAGTCGACGAAGATCTCCACGAACCTGCGCGCCTCGCGCCGGAGCTGATCGCGCGCGTCGCGGTACGGCGACAGTGCGGCGCAGACCGCGATGCCCCCGGCCCGCATGATCGCCTTCGCGACGAACCCGAGCCTCGCGACCGCCTTCGCGTGGTCCTCCTTCGAGGACCCGAGCCCGTCGATCAGCACCGCGGCGTCGCCGTCCTCGTCGAGCAGCTCGACCCGGCGTCCCGCCGCGGCGAACTTGGATGCGACGTGCGCGGCGAGCGTGCTCTTGCCCGCCCGGTTCATGCCGGTGAGCCAGATCACGAAGCCAGTCTGCTGGGCGTCCATCCAGATCCTCCGGTCGCTCCGCCCTCGGCCGGGGCTCGGGCGTCCGAGTCACTCCGAACGGCGGTCTGCGGAGTATACCGTGCGTTTCGCCGCTCGCCAAATCCCGCATCGCCCGTGCCGTCGCGGTTTTCTCGCGTCATCTCCGCGAGTTGCCGGCTCGGGCCCGGCGCGATGTCAACGGGATCGCCGCCGGGTGGGAGACGTGCGGCGTTCAGGCCACCTGGCCGGCAGCAGCGGCTGCACACGCGCACCCGGCCAGGCGCGCGGTCGCTCGCAGGGACGCGACCCCGCGGGCCAGCTCGAGCCTCCGTCCCGGGACGGTTCCGGGGAGCGCGATCATCTGCACGAGCTCCTGGGCGGCGAGCGCCGCGAGGGCCACGGCCCCCGGGAGCGGAGGACGGCTGGCGCTCGCGGTCGATCGCGCGCAGGCGTAGCACGGGGCGTTCGGCGGGATCGAGACGACGGATCCGCCGTCCGCATCCGGCTCGAGCACCGCGTGCGGGACGCCCGCCCGCCGCGCCGCCTCCGCGGCGTGGAGCGCCTGCGCGACGGAAGGCGCCGCGACGAGCGTGGCGGTCGGAACGCCGCCCGCGGGATAGGGGGCAACTGCCGTGAAGCGCGACAGCGCAGCGAGCGCCTCGGCCGCGGCCTCCGCGCGCGGCCGCCCCACCGCGTCCGGCCCGTAGAGCCACCCGCCCACGTCCTGGGGGGCCACCTGCTCCGCATCGTCGATCCAGACCCCGCCCACCCCGGCCTGCACCAGGCACACGAGCGCCCCGGTCGCGACCGCGTCCGCCCCGACGACCCGGACGCGCGCGCCGGCGAGCCGCTGCTGCGCGGCCTCGCCGAATCCAGGCACGAGGAGCTGCCGCGCCCAGCGCGCCAGCCGCGCGTCGTCGAGCGCCGCTTCCGCTCCGTCCGTCACGGCAGCACCTCGGCGCGCGCCGTTCGCTTCTCGATCACGACGCGGTACTCAGCCTGACCCTGCCCGAGGAGCTCGACCGAGACCACCCGATGCCCTTCCTCCTCCGCGCTCCGCGGGACGCTCTCGACCGGCTCGCCGGCCGAGAGCCAGAGCTCGAGCCGCTCCCCTGGCGCGAGCCGCTCGAGCGCGATGCGTGTCTTCACGTACGTGAGCGGACACGCGTACGGCCGCAGATCGAGAGCGGCCCGCGGCGCGTTCACGGCGCGCTCCTCGCCGAGGACGACTCCGCCTCGCACGCCGGCGGGGCCGCGGCCTCGAGCGGCTGAAGCCCGACGCACGCCGCGCAGCCGGGCCGCTTTCGAACGAGGACCAGCCGCGAGCGCGCGCTGCGCGCCTCGTACGTGTAGAGGCGGCCCTCGTACGCGCCGCGCTCGCCCGCGAGGAGTCGGAGCGCCTCCGCGCCCATGAGCGCGCCGGCGAAGGCAGCCACGGGGCCGAGGATGCCGGCCTCCGAGCACGACGGGATCGCGCCGGCCGGCGGCGGGGCCTCGAACAGGCAGCGGAGGCACCCGCCCAGCCCACGGGGATCGACGGTCAGCACCTGCGCGGTCGTGCGCAGCACTCCGCCATGCACGAGAGGCCGGCGCACGCGGAGCGCCGCGTCGTTCGCGAGGAACTTGGTGGCGAAGTTGTCCGAGCCGTCCACGACCACGTCCGCCGCGCCGACCAGCTCGAGCGCATTCCCGGCGTGGAAGCGAACGTCGCGCGCGTCGACGCGCGTCCGGGGGAACAGCGCGCCGAGCCGCGCCGCCGCGGACGCGGCCTTGCGCTTGCCGAGATCCGCCTCTCCGAAGAGCGGCTGCCGGTTCAGGTTCGAGGTCTCGACGACGTCGTCCTCGACGAGCAGGATGCGGCCGACCCCGCCTGCGGCGAGGACGAGGAGGGCCGGGGCGCCGAGGCCTCCCGCGCCCACGACGAGCGCGCTCTTGCCCGAGAGATCCACCGGGCCCGCCTATATCCCGCTGCAGCGCCGGCGGCAACCGCGGTGGCAGGCGTCGCTCCGCGCGTGCGGTGCCCGCCGCCTCAGATGACGATCTGCGTCCCCTCGCGCGCCGTCTTCCACAGCTCGGGGAGCGAGACCACGCGATCGAGGATCCCCCCCAGCGCTGCCGGGTCGAGCCCTGCGAGCCGAACGGCCGTGTCGCACGCGACCAGCTCCACGTCGAGCTCGCGCCGGGCCTCCTCGAGCATCTCGCGGAGCGGCGCCACCCGCGCCGCCGCGGCCGTGGACGGGGCACCTTCGTCGAACCGGCCGTCGGCCCACAGGCGGAGCGGCTCGAAGAAGAGCGCTACCGTCACGCGCTCCCCCAGCGCGGCCGCGGTGACCGCGAGCGTCACCGCCTGGTAGCGGTCCGCCCACGTCCCCCGGTGAAGGAAGACGACGAGCGGCCCCGTCATGGGCGCCCGCCGAGCGACTTGCCGAAGGACCGCCCGGGGGCGGCGCGGCGATCACGCCGAGGCTCATCCCGCATGGCGTCATCGTACCCGTCGGGGGAACCGGTCGCCACCACACCCGGGAGACCGGGCTTGCGCGCAGGTCCGGGGCTCGAAACTGTGTGATACGACCGTACGTCTCCTGGGAGGGTCGCCGTGAAGAAGCCCATGCCCATCGCGCCCGCGTCCGGGCGGCTCGCCGTGCTCGTACCAGGCCTCGGCGCCGTCGCCACGACGCTGATCGCCGGCGTGGAGGCCGTCCGCCTCGGGATCGCGAAGCCGATCGGCTCCCTGACGCAGATGTCGCGGGTGCGGCTCGGGAAGCGCACCGAGAAGCGTTCGCCGCTGATCCGCGAGCTCGTTCCGCTCGCGGACCTCTCCGACCTGTGCTTCGGCGCGTGGGACGTCTTCCCCGACGACGCGTACGCGTCCGCCACCCACGCGCGCGTGCTCGAGCAGGACCTCGTCGATCGCCTGCGCGAGCCGCTCTCCGCGGTGAAGCCGATGAAGGCGGTCTTCTCGCCGGAGTACGTCCGCCGCCTCGACGGGCCGAACGTGAAGAAGGCGCCGACGAAGCGCGACCTGGGCGAGCTCCTCCGCGAGGACATCCGCCGCTTCATGCAGGAGAACGGCTGCGCGCGCGGGGTGATGGTCTGGTGCGCCTCGACCGAGGTCTACCTGCAGCCCTCCGCCGTACACGCCGAGCTCGGGGAGTTCGAGCGCGCCATGGCGGCGAACGACGCGGCGATCGCACCGTCGATGATCTACGCGTGGGCGGCGCTGCAGGAAGGCATCCCCTTCGCGAACGGGGCGCCGAACCTCACCGTGGACGTCCCCGCGCTGCAGCAGCTCGCCCGGCAGAAGGGGGTTCCCATCGCCGGGAAGGACTTCAAGACCGGCCAGACGCTCATGAAGACCGTCCTCGCGCCGATGCTCAAGGCCCGGATGCTCGGGCTCGACGGCTGGTTCTCGACCAACATCCTGGGCAACCGCGACGGCGAGGTGCTCGACGATCCAGGGAGCTTCAAGACGAAGGAGGTCTCGAAGCTCTCCGTCCTCGAGCACATCCTGCAGCCGAGCCTCTACCCCGACCTCTACGGCCACTTCGACCACAAGGTGCAGATCAACTACTACCGGCCGCGCGGCGACAACAAGGAGGGCTGGGACGCGATCGACATCGTGGGCTGGCTCGGGTACGCGATGCAGATCAAGGTGAACTTCCTCTGCCGCGACTCGATCCTCGCCGCGCCCGTGGCGCTCGACGTGGCGCTCTTCCTCGACCTTGCCGCGCGCGCCGGGCTGAAGGGCATCCAGGAGTGGCTGTCGTTCTACTTCAAGAGCCCGATGGTCGCGGAGGGGCTCTACCCCGAGCACGACCTCTTCATCCAGCTCACCAAGCTCAAGAACACGCTGCGCCACCTGGCGGGAGAAGAGCTGATCACGCACCTCGGGCTCGAGTACTACGGTGGGTGAACGACGCGCCCTTCCGGGGCCTCGGACCGCGAGGGTTGCGCGCGCACCGCCACGCCGATAGGAGCGCCTACATGGCCTACGTCGTCGCGGACCCCTGCGTGAAGTGCAAGTACACCGACTGCGTCGAGGTGTGCCCGGTCGACTGCTTCTACGAGGGGCCGAACTTCCTCGTGATCCATCCCGACGAGTGCATCGACTGCGGCGCCTGCGAGCCCGCCTGTCCGACGAAGGCGATCTTCCCGGAGGAGAGCCTGCCGGCGAAGTGGAAGGAGTACGTCCAGCTCAACGCGGACCTCTCCATGAAGTGGCCCAACATCACCGAGAAGAAGGACGCGCTCGCCGATGCCGACGCCTGGAAGGACAAGGAGGACAAGCGGCAGTTCCTCGAGGGCCTCTAGAGCTCCGACCCAGGCGTGGTGACGTGACGAGAGCGCCGAGACCGACGCGAGGCGGGCGTCCGAGGAGGGAGTAGCGCAGGCGTAGCAGCGCTACGTCGAGCAGCGCACCGACGAGGCCGCCCGCCGCAGCGAGAGTATCGGCGCTCGCAGTAGGCACTACGCCTGGGTCGGAGCACGAGCGAGACCGCCGCGCGAGCGGTCACCGGACGAACGAGCGTACGACGGATATTGCGCCCGCGGCGGGCGTTTGCTAGAACCCGTCGGCTTCGCCCAGGTGGTGGAACTGGTAGACACACCATCTTGAGGGGGTGGCGCCGTAAGGCGTGCGAGTTCGAATCTCGCCCTGGGCACTACGAAGCAGAAGGGGATCCGGCATCTGCCGGATCCCCTTTTCGCTTTCCGGCCGAACGATCTGACGAGCTACTTGGCGGGCGCGGGCTGCGCGGGCGAGCTCGGCGAGCGCGGGAGCGACGGTCCAGCGGGCGCCGGTGCAGGCGGACCGCCCGCGCCTCCGGGCACGGCTGGAGTCGCGGGCGACGGCGCGGGCGCCTCGAAGGGCGCGGCGTGCGCGCCTCGCGGTCGATCTCGGAGCCGCTGCGCGACGCCTGATAGGCGAGCGTCAGCGACGTGAGCATGAAGATGCCGGCGGCAGACGCTGGTCACCTTGCCGAGGAAGCGTCTGCGCGCCGCGGCCGCCGAAGACGGTCTGCGCGCCGGCGCCGCCGAAGGCGCCGCCCATCCCTCCGCCCTTCCCGGCCTGCAGCAGGATCACGAGGATGAGGAAGACGCAGACGACGACGTGGATGACGGTGACGAGGGTGATCAACGGAGTGCACCTTTCACGATGGCGAGGAAGTCGCTTCGCCTTGAGGCTGGCGCCGCCGACGAGCGCACCGTCGACGTCGGGCTGGGACATGAGCTCGGCGGCGTTGTCGGGCTTCACCGAGCCGCCGTACTGGATGCGGATCGGGTCGGCGACACGGCCCCGCCAGCTCGCGCAGGATCTCGCGGATGGCGGCGTGGACCTCCTGCGCCTGCGCCGTGGTGGCGGTCTTGCCGGTGCCGATCGCCCAGACCGGCTCGTAGGCGACGGTGATCGCGGCCAGCACCTCCGCGGGGAGCCCGGCGAGCCCGGCGCGGACCTGCCGGTCGACCACCTCGAGCGTCCGGTTCGCCTCGCGCTCGGCGAGCGTCTCGCCGACGCAGACGATGGGGCGGAGCTTCGCCTGCGAGCAGCGCGCCGACCTTCTTGCGCACCGTCTCGTCGGTCTCGCCGAAGAGCTGCCGCCGCTCGCTGTGGCCGACGATGCACGTGGGTGCAACCAGGCGTCGGCGAGCATCGGCGGCCGAGACCTCTCCGGTGAAGGCGCCCTGCGTCTCCCAGTGGACGTCCTGCGCGGCGAGCTCGACCGGACCCCCGCGCGTGAGCGCCTGCGCCACGGCGTGCAGCGCGGTGAACGGCGGGCGCGACCGCCACCTGGACCTTGCCGCGGACGTCCGCGAGGCCGGCGACGATCTCGGTCGCGAGCGCGATCGCCTCGCCCGCCGTCTTGTGCATCTTCCAGTTGCCGCAGACGAACTTGCGACGCGCCACGGTCCCATCACTCCTCGCAGAACCTTGACGCCGGGGAGCTCGCGCCCCTCGATGAACTCGAGGGAGGCGCCGCCTCCGGTCGAGACGTGCTTCATCTTCTCGACGAGGCCCGCCTCCTCCACCGCGGCCGCGCTGTCGCCGCCGCCCACGACGGTGACGGCCGAGCTCTCCGCCATCGCCTTCGCGACGCCGAACGTGCCCTCCGCCCAGGGCTTCTGCTCGAAGAGGCCCATCGGCCCGTTCCAGAACACCGTCTTCGCCGCCAGGATTCGCTGCCGGTAGCGATCGAGCGTCTTCGGCCCGATGTCGAGCCCCATCAGGTCCTTCGGGATCGCGCGGTCGTTCACGACCACGCGCGGCGCCGTCTCCTTGGGCTCCGCGCCGCAGACGTGGTCCGAAGGCAGGAGCAGATCCACCTTGCGCGCCGCGGCGCGCTCGACGATCTGCCGGGCGAGATCGAGCTTGTCCTGCTCGACGAGGCTCTTGCCCACCTCGACGCCCTGCGCCTTCAGGAACGTGTAGGCCATCGCGCCGCCGACGCAGACGGCGTCCGCCTTCGCGAGCAGGTTCTCGAGCACCTTGATCTTGTCCGAGACCTTGGCGCCGCCGATCACCGCGACGAACGGGCGGGCCGGATTTCCGAGCGCCTTGCCGAGGTACTCGAGCTCCTTCTGGATGAGGAAGCCGGCCGCCTTCTCCCGGACGAACCGCGCCATGCCCGCGGTCGAGGCGTGGGCGCGGTGGGCGGTGCCGAACGCGTCGTTCACCCAGACATCGGCGAGCGCGGCGAGCTCCTTCGCGAAGGCCTCGTCGTTCTTCTCCTCCTCCGGATGGAAGCGAAGGTTCTCGAGGAGGAGCACCTGCCCCTCCTTCAGATCGCGGACGAGCTTCACCACGCCGTCGCCGACGCAGTCGTCCGCCAGGATCACGTCCTGGCGGAGCAGCTCGGAGAGGCGCTCCGCGGCGGGATCGAGGCTGAGCTTCTTCCGATCGTCGGGCTTCCCCTTCGGCCGGCCGAGGTGGGACGCGAGGATGACGCGGGCGTGCGCCTTGATCGCGTGCTGGATGGTCGGCAGCGCGGCGCGGATGCGCGCGTCGTCGGTCACCCGCCCCTGGTCGTCGAGCGGGACGTTGAAGTCCACGCGGATGAAGACGCGCTTCCCCGCGAGGTCGAGGGCGTCGATGGTCTTGAGCGGTGGCCCATGGGTCGCCTACTTGGTCAGGAACTTCGCCACGTCGACCATGCGGTTCGAGAAGCCCCACTCGTTGTCGTACCAGGCGAAGACCTTCGCGAAGTTCCCGTCGATGACGAACGTGTTCGTCGCGTCGAAGATCGAGGACGCCGGGTTCCCGTTGTAGTCGATCGACACCGTCGGGTCCTCCGAGTACTCGAGCACGCCCTTGAGCGCGCCCTCGGCCGCCTTCTTGAACGCCGCGTTGATCTCCTCGTCGGTGGCGGGCTTCTCCAGCTCCACCGTGAGGTCGACGAGCGACACGTTCGGCGTCGGCACGCGGACGGCGGTGCCGTGCAGCTTGCCCTTGAGCGCCGGGATCACCTCGGCGACCGCCTTGGCGGCGCCGGTGGTGGACGGGATCATGGAGAGCGCGGCGGCGCGGGCGCGGCGCAGGTCCTTGTGCGGCAGGTCGAGCAGGTTCTGGTCGTTCGTGTAGCTGTGGATCGTCGTCATCAGGCCGCGCTTGATGCCGAAGGTCTCGAGCAGGACCTTCGCGACCGGCGTGAGGCAGTTCGTCGTGCAGGACGCGTTCGAGATGATCTTGTGCTTCGCCTTGTCGAGCTGCTGGTGGTTGATCCCGAAGGCGATGGTGATGTCGGGGTTCTTGGCGGGCGCGGAGATGAGCGATCGCTGGGCGCGCCGGCCTTGAGGTGCCCTCGGCCTTCTCCGCGCTCGGTGAAGAGGCCGGTGCACTCGAGCACCAGGTCGACCTTGTTGGCGGCGTGCGGCAGCTCGGCCGGCGATCTTGATCGCGGTGACCTGGATCTCCTTGCCGTTCACCACGATGCCCTTCTCGGACGCCTTCACCTCGGCGTCGAGCACGCCGTGGACGGAGTCGTACTTGAGCAGGTGGGCCAGGGTCTTCGTGTCGGTGAGGTCGTTGATGGAGACGAACTCGAGGTCCTTCTCGCCGCGCTCGAGCGCGGCCCGAAGGACGCAGCGACCGATGCGACCGAAACCGTTGATTGCGATGCGCGCCATCGTGATCCCTCCCAAGGGTTCGAAAAAGGGGGCAAAAAGAGGCGGCTAAACTACCCTCCGCTCCCTGGGGCGTCAACGGAAACGGGAACCGGAAAACGGGACGGCGCCGAGGGGCTCGGCGCCGTCGGGTTCTGCGCGTGATTCGGGTCCGCGTGCTAGACGGCCGCCCGCGTCTCGGCGACCTGCGCCGCGTCGTTCGCCACCGCGGTCTGCGCCGCCGCCGCAGCCTGCGCGTGCCCGTCCTTCAGGTCCTGCGTCACGAGATCGATGAGCTCGGTCGAGAGGTTGAGGATCTGGTTCGTCGAGTACCCGTTGCCGCGGAGCTCCTTGAAGAGCGACTTCGCGAGAATCTTGGTTCCCTTGTTGTCGAGAATGGCTGGCACCATTGCGTTCTCCTCACAGCGAGGCTACGAACCGCGACCGACGCGAGACCCGCCGAAGGAGCAACGCCTGGGCCAACGCGGTATCGTGCCTGGGCCATCAATGATCCTCGAACGTTACGCCAAGCATGCCCCCGCCCGGTCGCGCTCGCCGGTGCGTAGGATCGTTCGCATTCCTTCCGCCGCACCCGAGGCGGCGCGTAGCACCGTACGCGCCGGGTGACGATGCGGTACCGGGTCTCGAACATCCCGCTGTGGCTCGACGAGGACGAGTCTCGCATCGCGGAGCGCGCGGCCGAGCGGCTCGGGGTGACACGCGGGGACGTGGCCGACCTGCTGGTGGTCCGCCGCTCGCTCGACGCCCGCAAGAAGGGGCACGCGCGCTGGCTGGTGAACGTCGAGGTCACGATCGCGGGACAGGTCGGCAGCGTTCCTTCCGATGTCGCACCGGCGCCCGCACCGGAAGAGCCCGCCGGCCGCGTCCGCCGTCCCGCGGTCGCCCCCATCGTGCTCGGCGCGGGGCCCGCCGGGCTCTTCTGCGCCTGGGCACTCCTCGAGCGCGGGGTGCCGAGCGTGGTGGTCGAGCGGGGGAAGCCCGTCGGTCCGAGGCGGCGGGACGTGTCGGCGCTCATGCGCTCCGGTGCGCTCGATCCCGAGTCCAACATGAACTTCGGCGAAGGTGGGGCCGGCGCCTACACCGACGGCAAGCTGGGAACGCGGATCCATCACCCCGCGGTCCGCAAGGTCGTCGAGCTTTTCGCGCGGTTCGGGAACGCGGCGCGGATCCTCGTCGAGGGAAAGCCGCACGTCGGCTCGGACGTGCTCCCCGCCGCCATCTCGGCGATGCGGGAGGAGCTCGAGCGCGGCGGCTGCACGTTCCTGTGGAACGCGCGCGCGGTCGATCTGGAGCTCGCCGCGGGGCGCTTCCGCGGACTGAGGCTCGCGGATGGGCGCACCATCGACTCCGACCGCCTCGTCCTCGCGCCCGGCAACAGCGCCCGCGATCTGTTCGAGCTGTTCGCGGCGCGCGGCTGGCCGATCGAGGCCAAGCCGTTCGCGGCCGGGTTCCGCGCGGAGCACCCGCAGGCCCTCATCGACCAGATCCAGTACGGGACCGAGCAGCGGCACCCGAAGCTGCCTCCCGCCGACTACCGGCTCGCGGACAATCCGCGGATCGGCGGCGAGCCCCGGGGGGTCTTCTCCTTCTGCATGTGCCCGGGCGGGGTGGTCGTGCCCACGCCGACGGAGCCCGAGATGCAATGCACGAACGGGATGTCCAACTCGCTCCGGTCTTCGCCGCTCGCGAACGCGGGCATCGTCGTGGCCGTGTCGCTCGCCGACTTCGAGGCGGAGGGGTTCACCGGCCCGCTCGCAGGGCTCGCCTGGCAGCGCAAGTGGGAGCGCGCAGCGTACCGGCTCGGAGGCGGTGGATATCGCGCCCCCGCGCAGAGGCTCGCGGCGTACCTCGCCGGGAAGCCCGGGAAGGCGCCCGACCGGACCTCGTACCGACCGGGTGTCACCGCGGCCGATCTCTCCGTGCTCTTCCCGCCCCGGCTCAGGGAGGCGCTGCGGGCCGGGCTCCGGACGTTCGAGCGGCGCATGCGAGGGTTCGTGACCGAGGACGCGCTGCTGCTCGGCGTCGAGACGCGGACGAGCTCACCGTGCCGGCTCGTCCGGGGCGAGGACTTCCAGGCTCCGGGCATGCGCGGGGTGTACCCCGCCGGCGAGGGGGCCGGGTACGCGGGAGGCATCGTATCTTCGGCGGTCGACGGCCTGCGGGCCGCCGACGCCATCTGCGCGGAGCTCGAACCGGCGTGAGATCCCAGCCGAGGATGCGGTATCGCGTTCGGAACGCGCAGGGGGAGGAGCTGGTCGTCCCGAGCTTGTCGGTCCTGCACGACCTGTACGAGCACGGGTTCCTCGCCGATGATGATCTGGTCCGGTCGGAGACGTCGTCTCGCTGGGTCCGCGCCGGAGCGCTCCCCGCGCTGCACGGGGTCCGCGAGCGGCGGGCCGATTTGAGGAAGGTGGCGCTGCTGATCGCCGCGGCAGCGGCGCTGGTGGCCGGGATCGCGTTCCTGCTGCGCTGAGGTCGCGACCGCCGCCGACCGGCCGGCGCGGAGGGCATCGTGCCGCCTACGACTTGCGACCGTAGTCGTCCTGGACGCGCACGACGTCCTCGACCTCGGGCGTCGACACCTCGAGCACGTCGCAGTCGGTGATGGCCCGCATCCGGTGCACGGTGCCGGGCTTCACGTGGTAGCTGTCGCCCGGCTTCATGGGATGATCGACCAGGCGGCCGCCTTCCTCGAGGACGAGCACCATGTCGCCGGTCCAGAGGTGGATCGTCTCGTCCTTCTTCACGTGGTACTGCAGCGAGAGCTGGGTCCCCGCCTTCACGTGGAGGAGCTTCCCGACGTACCGATCGGTGAGCGCCCACCAGAGCTCGTGACCCCAGGGCTTCTCGACGCGCTTCGGCTTCTCGAACGTGGATGTCGTCATCGAGGCAACGTTAGCTCAGCGGCTCGGGACGACGATACCCTTCGCCCCGGTTTCCGCGGGCCACGTCCTTGAGGTACCGCTGCGCTGCGTCCTTCGTGTCGAAGGACCCCACCCGCACCCGGAAGAAGCGGCCCTTCCCCGGGACGATCGCGTCCTCGATGCGGGGGTTGAGGGCGGCGAACCGCGCCGCGATCCGATCCGCCTCGTCGCGATCCTCTGCGGCGGCGAGCTGGACGGTCCAGGGCTTGAGCGCGGCGGGCGGCAGGGGCGCGGGCTTCGGCGAGGGGGGCGGCGTGGGAGCCGGCTGCGGACCCGCGGCGGCTGCCGGGCGGGGGGCGGCCTGCGGCGGCCGCGGCCGGAGGCGGCGCAGCCTCGGGGGGCGGCGGGGGCGCGGGCGTCTCCTTCGTCGAGCCGGTCGTGGAAGGTGAGCGGCTCGTCGGCGTGCCGGGGGCCGGCGCCGGCGGCTGGTCGAGCGCGGCGAGCGCGTCGCCCTCGCGCCGACTTCGACCTGACGCGCCGCGAGCTGCTTGCCCACGTTCAGCCCGAGCACGAAGACCACCGCGAGCACGACCAGCGCGCCGACCACGATCGACGCGATCTGGCGGCCGTCGAGCGACAGCTCGAACTTCTCTCTCGCTGCGGACGCGGGGGTTCGGCTCTCGCACTGGCCTGCGCCGATTCTAGACGTCGTCGCCGATATCGCGAATTTCCGGACTCTCCATCCGCTCCGGCGCCGAGACCCCGAGGACCGCGAGCCCGTTCGCGAGCACCTGCTTGAGCGCCCGGCAGAGGAAGAGGCGCGCGGCCGTCTTGCTGCGGATCCGCGCCCGATCACCCGCTCGCCGGTCCGCTTCCCCTGCGTGTACTAGGAGTGGAAGGCGGCGATGGTCTCCTGCAGCCAGAAGGCGACCCGGTGCGGCTCGTAGGCCAGCGCCGCGCCGGCCAGCATGTCCGGGAAGCGAGGCGATGCGCCGGACGAGGTCGTGCTCCTCCGGCGCGGTGAGCGAGGCGCGCCGCCTCGAGATCGAACGCCGGGAGCGCGACCCCGGCCTCGCTCGCCTTCTGGAAGATCGCGGCGAGGCGGGCGTGGCCGTACTGGACGTAGAAGACCGGGTTGTCGAGCGTCTGCCGCTTCGCGAGCTCGACGTCGAAGTCGAGCGGCGCGTCGGCGCGGCGGGTGAGGAAGATGAAGCGGGTGGCGTCGCGCGCCCACCTCGTCCACGACCTCGCGGAGCGAGACCACCGTGCCGGCGCGCTTCGACATCTTCACCGCCTCGCCGCCGCGGGTCAGGTTCACCATCTGGATGAGGACGACGTGCAGGTCGTCGGCGCGAGCGCGCCGAGCGCCTCCAGCGCCGCCTTGAGCCGCGGCACGTAGCCGCCGTGGTCGGCGCCGAGCACGTCGACGAGGAGGTCGGCCCGCTGCCGCTTGTCCCAGTGGTAGGCGATGTCGGCGCAGAAGTAGGTGGGGGTGCCGTCGGCCTTCTTGACCGGGCGATCCACCTCGTCGCCGTAGCGCGAGGAGCGGAAGAGGAGGAGATCCTCGGCGGCGACCGACACGGCCTCGTCCGCGTCCCCGTGGGGCTGGCGGACGGGCTGCGCGCCCTTCTTCGACTTCGGCGGCGGCAGCTTGCCGACGTAGACGAGGCCCCTTCGCCTCGAGCGAGCGCGACGAAGCGGTCCACCGTCCCCGACTCGTAGAGCTCCTTCTCCGACGACCAGCGATCGAAGTCGATCTGGATGGCGGCGAGGTCCTCCCGGATCAGGCCGAGGACGTGCGCGACCGCGCGGTCGCGGAAGAGTCGCGAGCCACTCCGCCTCGGGCGCGTCGAGGAACCGGTCGCCGTGCTCCGCCCGGAGCCGGCGGCGATCTCCTTCACGTACTCGCCCGGGTAGCTCTTCGGCGGCATCGTGACCGCGCGTCCGTGCAGCTCCTGGTAGCGGAGGTGGACCGAGCGCGCGAGCGTCTGGACCTGCGCGCCGTAGTCGTTCACGTAGTACTCGCGGATCACGTCGAAGCCGGCCCAGCGAAGCAGGCTCTGCACGCCGTCGCCGACGACGGCGTTCCGGCCGTGGCCGACGTGCATCGGACCGGTCGGGTTCGCCGAGACGTACTCGACGATGACCTTCTTCCCCTCGCCCGCCCGCGTACGGCCCCAGTCCTTCCCCGCCGCGACCGCGCGCTCGAGCGCGGCGAGCCAGAGGTCGGGCGCCACGCGCACGTTGATGAAGCCGGGGCCGGCGATCTCGAGCGTGGCGATCTCGCGCGCCGCGTCCACCGCCCGCACCGCCTCGATGATCGCCTGCGCGAGCTCGCGCGGCGGCCGGCCGGCCGCCTTGGCGAGGACCATCGCCGCGTTGACGGCGAAGTCGCCGTGCCTCGGGTCGCGCGGCATGTCGACGGAGAAGGCGGGGACGGCCGCGGGCCATCGGCCCTCGGCGGCGCCCTGCGCGAGCGCACGGCGGAAGATGTCGACGACGCGGTCTCGAACCATGCGGGCCGCGTCATACCGGGTGGCACGGCAGCGCGCAAGCCACGCAAGCCGCGCCGACACTTGGACGTGGTCGTGGACCTAGACCTCGACCTGGACCTCGACCTCGACCTCGTCCTGATGGACCTCGACATGGTCGAAGTCGAGGTCGAAGACCACGTCCAGGTCCAAGTCCAGGTTCGTTCACGGATACGAGTCGAACGCTCCGCAGCGGCGGCAGCGCCACGCCCGCGCCGCCGCCTCCGCGCCGCAGCGGGCGCAGCGGATCGGGCGGGCGCGGCGAAGGAGCGCCGAGACGAGCAGCTCGTGCCGGGCGGCGAGGTCGTCGGGCCCGGGGGCCTCCGCCTCCCGCAGCAGCTCGCGCATCGCGACCGTCACCTCGCCGGTGCGGTCGAGCTCGAGCGCGGTCCGCAGCGCGACGAGCGCGTCCACGGTCCGCTCCGCGCTGCGGAGCACGTGCGCGTGCAGCAGGTGCAGCGCGGCGTCGTCCCGCCGCGCCGCGATCCGCGCACGCACGAACGCCTCGCCCGCGTCCGGACCGGCGGCGCGGGAGAGCGCCGGCCAGGCGAGGACCGCGGCGCGCGAATCGGCGTCGAGGGCGCGGGCGACCGCCCCGAGCGCCGCGACGGAGTCGCCGCGCGCGCCCTCGGCCTCCGCGAGCGCGAGGAGCGCGTCCGCGCTCTCCGGGTCGGCGCGGAGCGCCTCGTTCGCGAGCGCCACGGCCTGGTCCGGGTTCGAGGCGACGGCCTCGCGGACCTGCGCGGCGAGCAGGTGCGCGAGCACCGGGTCCGGCGCTCCCGTCCCGAGTCGGCGCTGGACCTCGACCGCGCCGGCGAGGTCGCCCTGCTCGACCCGCACGTCCCGCAGCCCCTCTGCCGCCGCGGAATCCGCGGGCGCGAGCCTCCCGTAGATCGCGGCGGCCTCGGTGAGCATCCCGCTTCGCCGGTAGTCCTCGGCGAGCTCGCGCTCGACCTCGCCGCGGCGGGCGGAATCGAGCGTCGGCCCGAGCAGCATGTTCCGGTGAAGGCGCACGGCCCGCGAGAGGTCGCCGGTGCGCCGAAAAAGCGCGCCGAGCGCGAGGTAGGTGTCCACCGCCTCCGGCGTCCCGAGCCGCGCCGCGTCCGAGAGCGCCTCGATCGCCGCGTCGGGATCGCCCGAGATCACCGACCGGACGCCCTTCAGATAGGCCTGCGCCTCGTCGCGGCGGCGGCGCCGATCGAGCACCAGGATCGCCATCACGGCAACGAAGGCGCCGGCGGCGAGCGCGATCCAGAGCGCGGTCACGGTGCGGCGGCGAACCCGGCGTGCAGCCGTTCCCAGGCGGCGTCGAGCGCCTCGACGACGACGCGCTGATCGGCGAGCACCGGCATGAAGTTGTTGTCCCCCGCCCAGCGCGGCACGGCGTGCCAGTGGAGGTGGTCGACGATCCCCGCCCCGGCCGCGCGGCCGAGGTTCATCCCGAGGTTCACGCCGTCCGGAGCGTACACGGCCCGGAGGACGGCGACGGCCCTTCGCACCTCCTCCCCCAGGTCCGCGTAATCCTCCGCGGAGAGCGCGCCGACGTCGTCCACGTGCGCGCGCGGGATCACCATCACGTGCCCGGAGTTGTACGGATACCGGTTGAGGCAGGTGTACGCGTGCTTCGAGCGATGGACGACGAGGTTCTTCCGGTCGTCCGCGGCCGGCGCGGCCGGAAACTCGCAGAAGATGCACCCCTTCGGCTTCTCCGCGCGGATGAACTCCATCCGCCAAGGCGCCCACAGCGGCTTCTCCACGTCGTCTCCCTCCTACCGCGCGAGGAAGTACAGCCCCGGGGCCTGCGCTGCTCCCACGTCGCGGGCGACCCGCGCGTGGAGCGCGTCCGCCAGCGCCCCGGCGGCGCTGCCCATCAGGTCCTCGAGGAACCGGTGGCGCTCGTCGGGCGGGTAGACGAGGTGCGGCTCCCCGCTGAGCTTCGCCTCCTTCTTCGCGAGCTCGACCGCGTCGTAGAAGTTCCCGAGCTCGTCGACGAGCCCGAGGTCCTTCGCCTCCGCGCCGGTGATGACCCGTCCGTCGGCGATCTTCCTGACCTGCTCCAGGTCGAGGTCCCGCCCCTCCGCCACCGCGTCGATGAACTGACCATGGACGCGATCGATCAGCGCCTGCCAGTAGGCGCGGTCCTCGGGGGTCATGTCGCGGAACGGGTTCCCGGCGTCCTTGAGCTTGCCGCTCTTCACGGTCTCGAGCTTCACGTCGAAGCGCTGCGCGAGCCCCTTCACGTTCACGAACTGGGAGATGACGCCGATCGACCCGGTGAGCGTGCCCGGGGAGGCGACGATCTTCGGGCACGCCACCGCGATGTAGAACCCGCCGGACGCGGCGAGGTTCCCGAGCGAGCAGACCACCGTCTTCTTCGCCGCGAGCTTCACCACCTCGTCGTGGATCTCCTGGCTCGGCCCGACGGAACCGCCCGGAGAGTCGATGCGCACGACGACCGCCTTCATCCCGTCGTCGGTCTCGAATCGCTTCACCTGCTTCAGGAGGTCCTCCGCATCCTGGCCTCCGTCCATGCCGATCCCGCCCTTGACGACCAGCACGCCGATGCGCGGACCGCTGCTGAT
This sequence comes from uncultured delta proteobacterium, assembly GCA_963721145.1. GTDB lineage: Bacteria > Myxococcota > Myxococcia > Myxococcales > Anaeromyxobacteraceae > Anaeromyxobacter. The sequence continues at coordinate 778,611 of CAVRIC010000004.1, forward strand.
GTGCGGCGACTCGCCCCGGACGACGCTGTACGCGAGGACGAGGAACCCGAAGAAGACCAGGAACAGGCCGCCGAAGATGAACGCGACGATGCCGATCGCGACCCGATCGCGGCGCGGGGGCGGAGGCGGCGGGACGACCGGAGGCTGCCACCCCCAGGGCGGCGGTCCCCACGGCGGGAGCGCCTGCCAGGACGGCGGGGGCGGTCCGGCCGGGGGCGCAGGCGCCGCGGGCCGGGCGGCGGGCGAGCCGCTGGGCGTCGGCGTGGGCTCGACCGGCACGGTCGGGAGCGGCTCGTTCGGATCCGTCGGGTTCATGGTGGGGTGAGGTAACCACGCGCTGCCGGGGCCGGCAACATGTACGGGGGACGCTCGCCCGAGGCTTCGCGCGCGCCGAAAAAGGAAGAGCGGCCGTTGCGGGCCGCCCTCCGGGTACGACGTTCTGGGCTGGAGCGGTCGCCGCTACTTGCGGCGGTTGAACTTCTCCATGAGGTCGCCGAGGCGGGCGCGGCCGTCGCCCTGCTTGCGCAGGTACTCGCGGTAGTCCTCCTCGCCGCCGTCGCGGTTGAGCGCCTTGATCGAGAGCGCGATCTTCCGCTCCTGCAGGTCCATGTCGATGACCTTGACGTCGACCTCGTCGGTCTCCTTCACGACGTCGCGCGGATTCTCCACGCGCTCGTCCTTCATCTCGGAGACGTGGACGAGCCCCTCGATGCCGGGCTCGATCTCGACGAAGGCGCCGAAGTCGGTGACCTTCGTGACCTTGCCCTTCACGCGCGAGCCGACCGGGTGGCGCTCGGAGAGCGTCGTCCAGGGGTCCGGCTGGATCTGCTTGATGCCGAGGCTGAAGCGCTCGTTCTCGACGTCGATGTTGAGCACCGCCGCCTCGACGACGTCGCCCTTCTTGAACTTCTCGCCGGGGTGCTTGATCCGCTCCGTCCACGAGATGTCGGAGACGTGCACCAGGCCGTCGATGCCCTCCTCGACGCCGACGAAGATCCCGAAGTCGGTGACGTTGCGGACCTCGCCGCGGATGACCGAGCCGATCGGGTACTTGTCCTCGAGCAGCGTCCACGGGTTCGCCTCGATCTGCTTCATGCCGAGGCTGATCCGCTTGGCCTTCGGGTCGATGTCGAGCACGACCGCCTCGACCACCTTGCCGACGTCCACGAGCTTCGAGGGGTGCTTCACGCGCTTCGTCCAGCTCATCTCGGAGACGTGGACGAGCCCCTCGACGCCCTGCTCGAGCTCGATGAACGCGCCGTAGTCGGTGAGCGAGACCACCTTCCCCTTCACGCGCGAGCCGACCGGGTACTTCTCGTCGGCGCGGTGCCACGGGTCCTCCTGGATCTGCTTGAGGCCCAGGCTGACGCGCTCGGAGGCCGGGTCGAACTTCAGGACGACGACGCGGACTTCCTGGCCGACCTCGAACATCTCGGAGGGATGGCCGATGCGGCCCCAGGACATGTCGGTCACGTGCAGCAGGCCGTCGATGCCGCCGAGATCGATGAACGCGCCGTAGTCGGTGAGGTTCTTCACCACGCCCTTGAGGATCGCGCCCTCCGTCAGGTTCTTCAGGGTCTCCTTCTTCAGCTCCTCGCGTTCCTTCTCGAGGAGGACCCGGCGCGACAGGACGATGTTGCCCCGCTTCTTGTTGAACTTGATGACCTTGAACTTGAAGCGCTCCCCGATGAGCTTGTCGAGGTTCCGAACCGGCCGGATGTCGACCTGGGAGCCGGGGAGGAACGCCTTGACGCCGATGTCGACCGAGAGGCCGCCCTTCACGCGCCCGACGATCACGCCCTCGACGAGCTCGTCGCGCTCGCACGCGGCGGAGATCTCGTCCCAGATGCGCATCTTGTCGGCCTTCTCCTTGGAGAGGACGACCATGCCCGTGTCGTTCTCACGGGACTCGACGAGCACCTCGACCTTGTCGCCGACCTTGACGCCGGGCTCGCCGCCAGGTGCGGCGACGAACTCGGAGATCGGGACCTGACCCTCGGACTTGTAGCCGATGTCGACGACGGCATAGTCCTTCGTCAGCTGGATGACGGTGCCGCTGACGACCTTGCCTTCCTCGATGGGACCGCCGGTCTTCTGGCTCGCCTCGAAGAGTGTCGCGAAGTCCTCGATCTCGGCCTCGGGCGTACGGGGAGTCTGATTCTCCATTCGGTTAAGACCAACCTTTGTTGGGATCACGCCGCCCTTCGACTCGGGGCCGCTGGCGCGGCCCTACGCTCAGGGTGAGCGGTCTGCGAAGTGGGCGTCGACCACATCTCAGCCCCCTGGTTTGCCACCTTCACCCTCCGGCCCGGGGAACGAGGCCGGAGGAGGCCCGCCGGGTGTACCCCGGCGTACATCCACGAAGAAAGCGGAACCTACACGTCCGATCCTGGTGCGTCAAGCGAACCGGCGCAGGGCCGCCCGCGCGCAGCACGGCGGCAGGGCGGGCGGGGGGACGGGCGCAGGGCGAAAGGAGGCTCGGTCACTGGAGCCTGCCCAGCCACTCGGCGACGCCCTCGACGACCCAGTCCGGTGTCGAGGCGCCGGCCGACAGCCCCACGGTCCGGCAGCCCACGAACCAGCCGGGCTCGAGCTCCGCCTCGGTCTCGACATGCCACGTCCGAGGCTGGAGCTCCCTGCAGATCTCCGCGAGGTGACGGGTGTTGGCGCTGTTCTTCCCACCGACGACCACGATCGCGTCCACCTCGCGCGCCAGGGAGCGTGCATCGGCCTGCCGCTCCTCGGTGTCGTTGCAGATGGTGTTCACCGCCCGGACCTCCTTGTGGCGGAGTGCGAGCGCCCCGACGACCCGCTCGAACTCCGCGCCGATGCAGGTGGTCTGGGCGATGACGGCGACCTTGTTCGCCTTGATGTCCGGGATGGGATCCCCCGGCTTCACCACCGTGCACGGCCCCTCCGCGTAGGAGACGACCCCGCGGATCTCGGCGTGGTTCGCGTCGCCGACGATGACGACGTGGTACCCCTCGCTCGAGAGCCGCTGGGCCACCGCCTGCGGGTACTTCACGTACGGGCAGGTGCCGTCCACCAGCTGGAGACCGCGCCGCTCGGCGAGCTCGAGCTCGTCCCGGACCGCGCCGTGGGTGCGGACCACCACGGTCGTCCCGTCCGGCACCTCGCCGGTGGCGTTGACGGTCCGGACCCCCTTCTCGCGGAACCGCGCGACCGCCTGCGGGTTGTGGATGATGGGGCCGAGCGTGACGACCGGGCCGCGCCGCTGGTCGGCGACCTCCATCACCTTGTCCACCGTCCGGCGGACGCCCCAGCAGAAGCCTGCGGTCCTCGCGATCTTCACGTCCACGCGCGCTCTATATAACGGTCGCGGGCGCGGAGGCCATCCCTGCCCATCTAGGCGAAGCTGCGCCCCGCTGAGGTCCCCGCTCACGCTGTCAGCTCTTCTCGCCGACGAACCGGTCCCGCTCGTCCCGGAAGAGGACGTTGAAGGTCGTGAGCGAGCCGTAGCAGCGGGTCACGTACTGCTGCAGCTCGATCTTGTCCGCGTCCGACAGCTTCTCGTGCCCGTTCAGCTTCTGCTCGAGCACCCTGAGCCGGTCGCGGATCATCACGATCTTGTGGAAGAGCGCGTCGAGGGGGATCTCCTTCGGCTGCGTCTGGCCGTCGCCAGGCTTCAGGACGACGCTGCCGCCCTCCCACTTCGGCGCCAGCCGGACCTCGGTGTCGTCCTCGCGCAGCGCCTCGCGGATGGCCTGGGCGAACTCCTCGCGGGTCATGTCGGTCAGCTCCTCGGGCAACGGGGAAAGATCCGGCGGATCGCCTCCGCCGGCGCGATGCACGACGGGTCCCGTCGGGCGCGCGGTGCGCCTGCGGGCAGGGACGGCAAGGGGCGCCTGTGGAACCGCCTCCTCGCGCGAGAGGTGCCGCTCGCAGGCGGGAGCCGTCCCGGGGAAGTCGCCGGTCCGGACCTTGAGCAGGCAGGGCCCGATGGTCCCGCGCTCGCTCTCCAGGATGGGGCGCCAGAGGCGGCAGCTCCCGCACTCCTTCGGACCGTACCGCCGCTCGGCGTCCATGGCACCTATCCCGCGCGCGTCCCGAGGCGGGCGTTCACCTCGCGCACGAGCCGCTCCACCACCGCGTCGAGCGCGATGTCGCTCGTGTCCACCACCACCGCGTCCGACGCGGGCCGGAGCGGAGACACCGCCCGCTCCGAGTCGTCGCGGTCGCGGCGCAGCTGATCCGCGAGGACCTCCTCGAAGCTCGAGGGATCTCCCTTCGCCCGCAGCTCGGCGTGGCGCCGCCGGGCCCGCTCCTCGGCCGACGCGGTGAGGAAGAACTTGGCGTCGGCGTCGGGGAAGACGACGGTCCCGATGTCGCGCCCCTCGAGCACGGCGCCCACGTTTCCGGGCGCGAGCGCGAGGCGTCGCTGCAGGTCGAGGAGCCCCGCTCGGACCACCGGGCGGGCCGAGACCTTGCTCGCGCCGAGCGACATTGCCGGCGTCCGGATCTCCTGCGAGACGTCGTCCGCGCCGAGCAGGACGCGCTGCCCCCCGCCCGCGCCCGGAGCGGGCGCGAACCGGATCTCCATGGTCGGGAGCACCTCTGCGAGGTGCGCGTCGTCGTCGAGCGCCACCCCGGCGCGCGTCGCCGCGAGCGCGACCGCCCGGTAGATCGCGCCTGTGTCCACCATGGCGAACCCGAGGCGCGCCGCGACCAGGCGCGAGGCGGTCGACTTGCCGGCGCCCGCCGGCCCGTCGATCGCCACGATGAACGGGCGCGGCGCCATGCGCGCGCTACTTCCCGAGCACCTTCGCGAGCGCCGCGAGGCACTTCTGGTTCTCGGCCCGCAGGCCCACCGTGACCCGCTGCGCGTTCGGGAAGCCGTAGCCGGCCATGGGCCGGACCACCACGCCCTCGCGCAGGAGCGCCTCGAACAGCTCCTTGCTCGGGCGGCCCGGGAAGTCGGCGAACACGAAGTTCCCCTGCGACGGCACGATCGTCGCGCCGAGCGCCTTCAGCCCTTCCGCGAGGAAGGGCCGCTCCTCCCGGACGAGCGCGCGGCTCCGCTCGACGTGCTCGGCGTCTTCCAGCGCCGCCACGCCCGCCGCCTGCGCGACGAGGTTCACGTTGAACGGCGCGCGCACGCGGTCGATGTACTCGACCACGTCCGGCCGGGCGAGGCCGTACCCGAGGCGCAGCCCGGCGAGGCCGTAGATCTTGGAAAACGTCCGGAGCACCACGACGTTCGGGTACTTCCGCCGGAGCGCGAGCGAGTCCTGGAACCCCGGCGCGTCCACGAACTCGACGTAAGCCTCGTCGAGCACCACGAGCGTGTCCTTGGGGACGGCGTCGAGGAACGGCAGCAGCTCCTGCTCCGTGAACGAGCTGCCGGTCGGGTTGTCGGGGTTCGCGAGGAACACGAGCTTGGTCCGGCGAGAGAGGAGCTTCCTGAAGCCGTCGAGATCGTAGTGAAACCGCGCCTTCATCGGCGCCTCGACGAGCGTCCGGCCGTGACCCTGAGCGGCGAGCTTGTAGGCGATGAACGTCTGCGCGCTCGTCAGCACCTCCTCGCCCTCGAGCACGAAGGTGCGGACGAGGAGCTCGATGAGCTCGTTCGAGCCGTTGCCGACGAACACTTCCTTCGGCTCGACGCCGAGCTTCGCGGCGAGGGCGCCTCTCAGGTAGAAGGCAGAGCCGTCCGGATACTGATTCACGGTCGCGGCCGCGTCGCGAGCGGCGGCGAGCGCCCGCGGCGACGGGCCGAGGGCGTTCTCGTTCGAGGCGAGCTTCGCGACGCCGGTGATGCCGTACTCGCGCTCCACCTCCTCGGTCGGCTTGCCGGGAACGTAGGGCGTGAGCGAGGCGACGTAGGGGGGCACGAGAGGCATGGGGCGAGCGTTATACCATGCACTTTGTCGGGGGGGCCTGCGTCCCCCCGAGCCCCCCGCTCGCTCGAGATCAGCGACCGCGGCGAAGCCGCGCTCATCGTTGGGGCCCCCTGGGGGGCCGGGGCAGGCTCTTCCGCCTGCCCCTCCGCTCGCCGGCGAGGGAGCTACTCCTCGGCGGTGAAAACGCCCATGACGCGGTACTTCTTGTACCGGTCCACGACGAGCTGCTCGGGCGTGAGCTTCTTCAGCTCCGCGAGGTGGCGGCGGATCCCGTCCCCGACGGTCTTCGCGACGGCGTCCGCATCGCGGTGCGCGCCGCCCGCCGGTTCGGGGAGGATCTCGTCGATGATGCCGAACCCGGAGAGGTCCTTGGCCGTGAGCTTGAGCGCCTCGGCGGACTTCTTCCCCTGCCCCGGGTCGCGGTAGAGGATCGAGCTGCAGCTCTCGGGCGAGATCACGTTGTACCAGGAGTACTGGAGCATCAGGATCCGGCTCGTCACCCCGATGCCGAGGGCACCCCCGGAGGCGCCCTCCCCGATGACGACGGAGATCGAGGGCACGCCGAGGGACGACATCACCTCGAGGTTCACCGCGATCGCCTCGGCCTGACCGCGCTCCTCCGCGCCGATGCCCGGGTACGCGCCCGGCGTATCGATGAAGATGAGGACCGGCAGACGGAACCGCTCGGCGAGATCGAAGAGCCGCCGCGCCTTGCGGTATCCCTCCGGCCGGGGCATCCCGAAGTTCCGGACCATGTTCTCCTTGGTCCCGCGTCCCTTCTGATGCCCGAGCACGACGACCGGCTCGCCGTCGAAGCGCGCGAAGCCGCCGACGATCGCGCGATCCGCCGCGAAGCGACGGTCCCCCTCGATGTCGAAGAAATCGGTGAACAGCCTGGTCAGGTAGTCGAGCGTGTACGGACGGCTCGGGTGCCGCGCGAGCTGAACGACCTGCCACGGCGACAGGTCGCTGAAGATCTCCGCCTGGAGCTTCTTCGCCTTCTTCTCGAGCTTCAGGATCTCTTCGGAGAAGTCGACGCGGGCACCGCCGGAGAGGTCCTTCAGCTCGGCGATCTTGGACTCGAGCGCGATGAGCGGGCGCTCGAACTCGAGAGCGAACGATTGCTTGGCCACGGCCGGCTTATAGCACGGAGGCGCAGGAACGCACGTTCCGGCGAGTGCGGGTCTGCGCCGAAGGCGCGCGATCAGCGCGCGCCAACGCGGCGCGCCAACGCCTCGGCGTCGTAAGGGGGCTGCAGCCACTCGACGCCGCGCTCCTTGCGGAGCCACATGATCTGGCGGCGCGCGTAGCGGCGGTGCGCGACCTGCACGCGCCGGATCGCCTCCTCGAGCGCGATCGCCCCCTGCACGCACTCGGCGGCCTCCACGTACCCGATGGGCAGCCTCCGCGGGAGCGCGCCTCCGTGCGCGGCGAGCAGCGCGCGTGCCTCGTCGAGGAGACCGGAAGCGAACATCTCCCGGACACGCGCGTCGATCCGCTCGTGGAGCTCCGGGCGCGGCGGGTCGAGCGCCAGGATCGATGCGTCGTAGCGGTCCTCCTGGAACGCGTGGCGCGCGTGCAGCTCCGAGGGCCTTGCGCCGCCCGCCGCGATCTCGAGCGCGCGAATGATCCGGACCAGGTCGTTGGGGCGGATCCGCGCGGCGGCGGCGGGATCGACGGCCCGCGAACCGATCGTGGAGCGCCGGACGTCCCAGCCGCACCGCCTCCTCCGAGAGCTGGGCGCGGAGCGCCGGGTCCCGCCCCGGCGCGGCGACGACCCCGTGCAGGAGCGCTCGCAGGTACAGCCCCGTCCCCCCGGCCACGATGGGCAGCCGCGCCCGCCCGGCGATCTCCGCGATGGCGGCATCCGCGAGCGCCGCGAACCGGACCGCGTCCATCCCCGCGCCCGGCTCGACCACGTCGAGGAGGTGGTGTGGGATGGCGGCCCGCTCCGTTGGGCTCGGCTTGGCGGTCCCGACGTCGAGGCCGCGGTACACCTGCTGCGAGTCGGCGTTCACGATCTCGCCGCCGAGCCGGCGCGCGAGATCGATCGCGAGCGCGGTCTTGCCCGAGGCGGTCGGCCCGGCGATGACGAGGATGCGGATCACTGCTCCGGAAACAGCTTCCGCACGATCCCGGGGATCCGCGCGACGAGCGCGTCCAGGTCCTCCGGGAGCCGCTCGACGACCCGCGGCCCCGAGCCCGCCGGGCCCGCCAGCTGCAGCGTGAGGACGATGCCCTCGTCGGTCCGCTCGAGCGCGCCGCTGACGCGCCGGTCCGCCCTCTGGAACGCGTCGAGCCGACGCAGGCAGTCGTCCGACTGGCACTCGCCGAAGGCCATCGCGCTCTTCGCGAGCGCCGTTGCCGCCGCGACGTCGGACGGGCAGACGACGTCCGCGCGCGCGCCATCGCCCAGCGCTGCGCACACCTGATCCTCGACGAGCGACGCGAGCGCGGCCGCGACGCCGGTGGTCCGGAGCTTGTCCAGCGCGATCCGGAGCTTCTTCGGCGCCGCCGCCTCTTCCGCGCGCGCCGGGACCGCGAGCGCGAGCGCTGCGACGAGGACCGCCGACGCGAGGGCACGCACGCTCACCTCGACGCCGCGGCCTTGGCCGGAGCGCCCCTGCCCGCCCCCTCCGCCGTGGCCGCCCTCTTCGACGCGGGCTGCTTCCCCTTCCGCTCGATCCCGAGCACGTCCTGCACCTCGGCGAGCAGGAAGGCGGAGGCGTCCTTGGCGTAGCCGCGCTCGATCTTGGCGATGGTCCCGTCCCGGCGAACGATGAAGACCGAGGGGAGCGGCGCCTTGTCGCCCAGGTAGCGGCGGGCGAGGAAGTTGAAGCGGTCGCTCAGCACCGGGTACGTGACCTTCGCCGTGTCGATCAGCCTCTTCGCGGTCTCGATCCCGGCTTCCTCCTTGTCGATCGCGATGCCGATCACGCGCAGGCCCTGGTCCCGGTACATCCGGTCGAGCTGCACGAGGAAGGGCATCTCGCGCTTGCAGGGCTCGCACCACGAGGCGAAGAAGCTGATGAGGACCGCCTTTGCGCCGGGGTCCTCGGGCTCGGCGCCGACGAACCGATCGAGCGCGATCCAGCTCGCTCCGGCGACGTCCGGGTTCATCGTCCGCAGCGAGAACGAGGGCGCGGGCAGCCCCTCCCCGATCTCGTCCTCGGCGGCGGCCGGGAGCGCGGCGAGCAGGGCGAACGCGGCGAGGGCGGGGAAGCGCATGGCCGCATTCTGACACGGCCCGCGCGGCCGGGGGAACCCAGCGGCGATCGGAGCGGCGGGACACTCGCTCCGCCTCCGCGCTCGCGCCCCCCCCCGGACCCCCCGCTCGCTCGAGATCAGTAACCGCCGGCGAAGCCGCGCTCATCACGTGGGGCCCCCTGGGGGGCCGGGGCAGCCTCATCCGGCTGCCCCTGCGCTCGCCGCGCTGCTCAGGCCTGTCGGAGGCGGGTCACGAGGTCGCCGAGGCCGATGGGCGTCTCCTCGCTCGTCGCGACGTCCTTCAGCTTCGCCTGACCGGTGCGGACCTCGTTCCCGCCGAGGACCACGGCGTAGCGCGCTCCCACCCGCTCGGCCTGCTTGAACTGCGCCTTCATCTTCCCACCTCGGGGGTCGAGGTCGCACGCGATCCCGGCGCGGCGCAGCTCCGCGGCGCGGCACAGCGCCTCGAGCGCGCCCTCCGCGTCGGCCGTGATGAAGAACACGGCGGGAGCCTGCGCGGGCGCTTCCTTCCCGGCCTTCGCGAGGATCATCGCGAGCCGCTCCTCGCCGAGCGCGAAGCCGATGCCAGGGGTCGGCGGACCGCCGAGCGTCTCGACGAGGCGATCGTACCGGCCGCCGCCCGCGACGGCGGACTGCGACCCGAGCGCGTCGCTCGTGAACTCGTAGGCGGTGCGGACGTAGTAGTCGAGACCGCGGACGAGCCGTCCGTCGACCTCGTAGCGGACGCCGAGCGCGTCCAGCGCGCCCTTCACCTGGTCGAAGTGGACGCGGCACGGCTCGCAGAGCCCGTCGAGGAGACGCGGCGCGCGGTCGAGCACCGGCTGGCAGCTCTCGACCTTGCAGTCGAGCACGCGCAGCGGGTTGCGCTCGATGCGGTCGTTGCAGTCCGCGCAGAGCTCCGCCGTGCGGCTCGAGAGGTACTGCCTTCAGCTCGCGCGAGGTACGCCGGCCGGCAGGCGCCGTCGCCGACCGTGTTGAGCTTGAGCTTCGCCGCGACGCCGAGCCGCCCGAAGTAGTCGTGCACGAGCGCGATCTGCTCCGCGTCGATGTAGGGCTCCGCGATGCCGAACGCCTCGCAGCCGATCTGGTGGAACTGGCGGTAGCGTCCCTTCTGCGGGCGCTCGCGGCGGAACATCGGGCCCAGGTAGAACCACTTCTGCGGCCCCTCGACGTACGCGCCGTGCTCGATGAACGCGCGGACCGTGCCGGCGGTCCCCTCGGGGCGGAGCGCGAGCAGCTCCTCGCCCTTGTCCTCGAAGACGTACATCTCCTTGTTGACGATGTCCGTCGCCTCGCCGACGCCGCGCGCGAAGAGCTGCGCGTGCTCGACGGCGGGGGTGCGGACCTCGCGGTAGCCGTACAGCGCGAACACCTCGCGCGCGACCCGCTCCATCTCCTGCCAGCGGCCGACCTCCGCCGGCAGGATGTCGTTCATCCCCTTGACGCCCGTGATCTTCATGGCGGCCGGGTTCTACCAGAGACCCCGCCGCTGCGCACGGGCGGGACCCCGGCACGCCGATCCGAGCGCGGCCGGCGCGCAGGACGGTGCGGGCAGCACCGCTGCACGCCGCCCCGGCGCGTCACCTCCGCACGACGAGCGTCGTGCGGCGCCGTCTCGGCGCGAGCAGGAGCGCGAGGGGCAGGAGCAGGAGCGCCGCCGGGGAGGAGTCGCCGGCCTTGCATCCGCACCCGCCCGCGCCGGGGTCGCTCCTCGACGCCGCCGGGGTGGCCTTGAAGCTGCGCGTCACCGTGGCGGACGTGTTGCCAGCCGGGTCGGTCGCCGTGACCGCCGCGGCCCAGTCGCCCGCCGGAAGGGTGACCGGGATCGAGAAGGTCCCGTCCCCCGCGGCGACGCCGGTCGTGACCGTGTCGTTCACGGTGACCGCCACCGTCGCGCCCGCCTCGGCGGTCCCGGAGAAGATCACGATCCCCTCGACGACGACGCTGTCGGTCGCCGGCGCGGTGACCGAGGGCGCGGCGGGCGCGGTGAGGTCGACCACCACCGTCCGGGAGGAAGACTCGAGCGAGGTGCCGGCGACGTCGGTGGCGGTCGCCGTGACGGCGTGGCTCCCTTCCCCAAGCACCACCGGGGCCGAGAACGTGCCGTCTGCCGCCGCGACGAGGGTCGCCACGACCGTCCCGTCCACGAGGATCTCGACCGTCGCGCCGGGCTCGGCCGTTCCGGCGACCGTCACGGTGGTCGCGCTGGTCGGAGACGTCAGCGCCGCGAGGGACGGGGCGGCGGGCGCGGTCCAGTCCACCAGCACCGAGACCGGAGCCGAGATGCCGGAGGCGTTCGCGAGCGCATCGACGGCGCTCGCCGTCACGGCGCGAGCCCCCTCCGAGACCGAGACCACCAGAGAGAAGGTGCCGTCGGCAAGGGCGGTGGTCGTCCCCGCCGAGACGCCGTCCACGTAGACCGTCACGGTCGCGCTCGCCTCCGCCGTGCCGCCCACCGTGATCGTCGTCGCGTTCGTCGGCGAGACGAGCGCAGCGAGCACTGGCGCCGGCGAGCTGCGGTCCACGAGCGCGATCACCGCCGCCGAAGACGGCGAGCGGTTCCCGACCGCGTCGGTCGCGACCGCGGTGAACGACCGCGAGCCCTCCGCGACGGGGACCGAGAGCGAGAACGCGCCGCCCACAGCGGCCGTGGTGCCCGCGAGCGCCGCGTCCACGTACACCGAGATCGTCGCCCCCGCTTCCGCGGTCCCGGTCACCTGGATCGACAGGGCGGCGGTGGGCGACGCGAGGGCGGCGAGGACGGGGGCGCCGGGCGGCGTCGCGTCGAGCGTGAACAGCTTCGAGGCGCTCCACGCGCCGACATTGCCTGCGGCGTCGGTGGCACGGACCCGGACCTGGTGCTGCCCGTCGAGGAGCCCGACGCCGGCGGTCCACGTCCCGCCCGGCGCGGGCACGGTCGTCCCGAGGAACACGCCGTCGAGCTCGACCTCCACGCTGGAGCCGAGCTCGGACGTTCCGGAGAGCGGGACGACCCCGCCCGGCGCGGCGGCGGAATCGAACACCGCGCCGTCGAGGAGGTCGAGGGTCGCGAGCCCGGGGGCGACGCGATCCACGACGAACGTGCGGGGGCCGGACTGCGGCGATGCGTTCCCGACCGCGTCGCTCGCGACCGCCCGGACCGAGTGGGAATCGGGGGCGACGCCGGCGAGCGAGAAGGCGAAGGCGCCCGAGGGCGCGGCGGTCGTCGTCCCGACCGAGACCGCGTCGAGGAACAGCTCGACCGTGCTGCCGGCCTCGGCCGAGCCGGACACCGGAACGGGATCCGCGCGCGTCGGCGACGCGATCGCAGCGAGCGTCGGCGCGGCCGGCGCGGTTGCGTCCACGGAGAACACGATCGTCACCGGCCCGGCGGTGTTGCCTGCGGCGTCCGCCGCGACCGCGGAGGCCGCGTGCGAGCCGTCGCCGAGCGTCAGCGGCAGCGACCAGCCGCCGCTGACCACCGTCGCGGCGTGGGCGGTGCCGTCGACCGTCACCGTCACGGCCGTGGAGGGATCCGTCGCGCCGGCGAGCGTGAGCGCTCCGCCGGGAGCCTCGACGGCCGAGAGCGCCGCGCCGTCCTGCGGGGACGTGAAGGTCGGCACCGCGGGCGGGAGGGTGTCGATCGTGAAGCTCGAGGTGGCGGCGGCGGACACGTTGCGGGCCGCGTCCATCGCCGTGGCGGTCGCGGTCTGGCCGCCCTCACCGGGCGAGAAGGTCGCGGACCAGGAGGCGCCGCTCCGCGACGCGGCCTTGGAGACCCCGGCCACCGTGACCGTCACGACGGCGTCGGGGTCCGCGGTGCCGGTCACGGTCAGGAACCCGCCCGGCACCGAGCCGGCGTCGAGGCTCGCGCCGCTCGCAGGGAAGCCGATGACGGGCACCGGCGGCGGGATGGTGTCGAGCGTGTAGGAGATCTCGGCCGTCGCGGCGTTCCCCACCGCGTCGGTCGCCGTCGCGATCGCGGTGTAGACCCCGTCCGCGTCGAGCGTGAGGGTGGCGCTCCAGCTCGCGCCGGCTCGGGACGCGGCCCCGCTCTTCCCGCCCGACTCGATCTGGACCGACGCGCCCACCTCGGCGGTGCCGGAGAAGGCCACCGCCCGGCCCGGCGCGTCGCCGCCGCCGAGCAGCGCCCCGCCTGAAGGGGCGCCGATCGCCACGGCTGGCGCGCTCCCGTCCACGGTGAACCCGACCGAAGCCGAGGAGTCGCTCGTGGCGCCCGCGACGGTCTGCACCGCGGTCGCGCCGTGCGCGCCGTCCGCGAGGGAGGTCCCGAACGTGCAGCTCCAGGCGCCGCCGCCGCCCACCGTCACCGGGCCGCAGCTCTCGACGCCGGCGGAGACCGTCACGGCCGCTCCGGCGATGCCGGTCCCGGAGACGGTCGGCCGCGGGCCGACCACCGCTCCGGCGGCGGGAGACGTGATCGCCGGCGCGGGCGGGACCACCTGGAACGTGCTCGCGGCCGAGGCGATCGCGGGAGTCGCGCCACACTGCAGGCGCCACGCGGCGTTCACCTGGTACACGCCCGGCGCGGGCCAAGCCGGCGCGGCGAGCGACCACGCGTCGGGAGCCGTCGCGCCGGCCGCCACGTTCAGCGAGGACGTGAGGTGCGCGGTCGCGGGCGCGCTGCCGAAGGCGCCCGTCCCGTCCATGTAGCTGGCACCGTCGGTGACGGAGTACGCGAGCTGCGAGCCGGAATACGCCGAGCCCACGTTCAGGTTCCGCACCGAGGCCGAGACGCTGAGCCCGTCCGTCATCGCGATGCGCGCGGGCAGCCCGAGCGAAACGAGCTCCCCGGCGCGCTCGACCTCGAACGTGACGGTGTCGACAGTGGTGGGGTCCGGGCTGGTCTTCCCGATGACGAGCACGGTCCAGGTCCCGGAGGCGTCGGCGGGCACCACGAGCACGTCGCTGCCCGCCCCTCCCGAGACCGGCCAGGGATCGACGGTCCGGCGCGGCGTGTCCGTCCCGCGCACCGGGTTCGCCGTCGCGTACCACTCGAGCTGGTACGGGAAGCCGCTCGGGAGGAGGTTCGCCGCCAGGTGGACCGTGTCGCACGGCGCGAACCGGCTCCGGACGAGGGTGTGGGCGGCGTCGCCGTACGGCGCGGCGAACTGCACCCGCGCCTCGCTCGCCTGCGTCGCGACGGCGGCTCCTGCGGTCGCGATCGCGGTCGCGTCGAGGACCGTGCCGGCCGCGACCGGCGCGCCCGTCGCCGTCACGGCGCGCAGCACGAGGACCACGTGCACCGTGCCGCCGTACGGGGCGACGGCCCCGGTCGTCGTGATCGGGGCGCCGTCCGCGGGGTCGCCGTCGCCGTTGGGGTCGCTGTGGAAGACGTACGGCTGCAGCGGGCCCGCGTCCGGCGCCGTCGTGACGACCGCGGCGACGTCGAAGTCGAGCGGGGCGCTGGTGTTGTTCTGGATGATCCCCGGGAACCCGACGTCGCCGCCCCGCGCGACCGCCTTCGCCGACGCTCCGGTGGCGCTGGGCGTGAACGTCGCCGCCGCGCCGGTGTGCAGGGTCGTGCCGGCCGAGGCGGTGAGGCCGCTCGTGGCGCCGGTGGCGGTCAGGGTGGCGGTGCAGCTCGAGCCCGGAGGGAGCCCGCCGGGCGGCGTCACCCACAGCGTGAAGCTGCTCGTCCCGCCGCCGCCCGCGGTCGCGCCGGCGTCCGGACGGCCGTCGCTGTTCGTGTCGCCGCCTGGCGCGAGGGTCCAGGCGCCCGCGCCGTCGCGCGTGCCGAGGAGAGCGCCGCCGGGCCCGCGAAGCTCGACTCCCCAGCCGCACCCCGGGTCCACGACGTCGAGGTCGTACACCTCCGCGCCGGCGAAGTTCGACGTGAGCGCCAGCGGGAACGGCGCCGCGACGCCGGCGACGGTGGTCCTGTCCTGCGCGCCCGGCGCGAGGGTCGTGAGCCCGACGCAGACGTGCGCCGCGAGATCGCATCGGGGCGTGGCGCCGCCGCAGTAGGCGTCGCTCGTGCACGCGACGCACACGTTGGGCGTGGACGCGGTGAGGCATGCGGGGATCGCGCCGCCGCAGAGCGTGTCGTCGAGGCATGCGTCGACCGGGAGCGGCGTCGGGCCGGGAGCGCCGCCCGGGGGCGTGGACGGGAACGCCCGGGGCGGCTCGCCGGAGAGGCCGCCGGCCGTCACGCTCGCCTGGTTCTCGAGCATGCCGGCCGCGCCGGCGTCCACCGTCACGCGGAACCTCACCTGGGCGGTCTCGCCGATGGCCATGCTCCCGCCGACGAAGGCGGTCGCGCCGGTGCCGAGCCGGATCGTGATCGTGCGGGTGGCGGGGTCGTGCTCGCCCTGATCGTCGCCGGCGCCGTCGGACTTCGATCCGGCGTTCGCGCCGGCGACGATCTCGAGCGTGCCGGCGACGTACGTGACGCCCGCGGGCAGCACGTCCTGCATCACCGTCTGGATCGAGGGATCGTTGCCGGTGTTCTGGGTGTCGATGGTGTACTCGATGACGTCGCCCGCCAGGATGGCGCCGGCGCGCGTGACGTCCACCGCGGTCTTCACCGTCTGTACGAAGCTGGGCTTCAGCGTGTTGACGGAGGTGATGAAGGCCCCGAGGGCGTAGACGTCCTGCGTGCTGGTCGCCCGGATCCTGGCGGAGTCGTGCCCGGTGCCGATCGCGCCGAGCGCCTTCAGGTCCAGGACGTCGAGGTCGAGGCTCATCATGCTCGCGGCGGTCCCCGGCATCTGGGGCAGGTCGCCGGCGACGGTGCGGGCCGCGCCGAGCCAGCTGCGCGTCCCGTTGAAGAAGTTGTCGGCCGGGTTCATGGCGTCGGACAGCGTCGTGAGCGCCGTCGGCTCCGGATCGACGCTCCGGTAGCCCTGGAAGAAGAGCCGGTCGCCGGGGTACGCGCTGTCTCCCTCGTACGCGACGACGCCGAGCTTCGCGTCGAAGCCGCCGTTGGGCACGAGGAAACCGCCGAGCGTCACGTCGACCGCGTTGCCCGGGGCGGCGTTGTCCACGTAGTCGAGCCCGTCGAACAGCGTGAGCTGCCGGAGCGACGGGTCGGCGGGATCCCGGTAGAACACCACCGCCCACCACGCGTCGAAGGTGGTCTCGCTGGAGAGGCCGACGACGTCGCGCGAGGCCACTCCCGAGATCGCGTACGGCCCACGCGGATCCGCGAGCGCCCGGAGCAGCGCGGTCACGTCCGCGGACGACTGGTACCAGTACTCGACGGGGTTTCGCACGGCGAGGGCCGTGCCGCGATCGGCGGTGAGCGTGGTGGTGACGCCGTCGGGCGTCGTGAGCTGCGCCGCGCTGTCGTAGGCGTTCACCGTGTTCTGAGCCGCCCAGTAGATGCGCGCGTACTCCACCGTCGCGCCGGGCGGGATGGAGAGGACCGCGGTGCTCCTGGCCTGCGCCGCGGTGTTGGAGGTGTTCGCCACGGCGGTGACGCCATCCGACAGCCAGAACAGGTCGACGCCGCTGTCGTTCCGGTTCGCGCCGCACGCGCCGCCGCCCGATGCGGTCCCGACGATCGGCGCCGCGCCCGCCGCGCAGTCGTGGGCGAGCGTGTTGCCGAACAAGGTGAAGTCTCCGTTGACGGTGACCTGGCGCCGGAGGGTCGGTGCCGCGGCGGCGAGGTCCGGGAAGGCCCATGAGACCGCGGCGGCGAGGAGGGACGTGAGCAGGCGCCGAGACATGGGACGTCCTTTCTCCGGGTTCGCGCGATGGTGCGCTCCGCCGAAAAGCAGATCCCGCGCCAGCTTGGCGCGTACCGAGGCCGAGGGACGGGCGGGACGAACACGCGTCGTGCCGGGCCTGCGGGGCGCCTCCGGAACGAGGGACACTGCGGGTAAACACCAACCCGGGGTCGCGCCGACCGACGAGGCGCGTCACTTCGCTTCACTGACAGTCGATGCCTCCCGGGCGTCGATCCGGGCGCGGCATCGGTTCACCCTGCGTTCAGGCGGCCCCGCCGATCTCCTCGCCGACGCGCACGCGGGCGCCGGGGGCGATCCGGGGGTCGAGCCGCACGCGGCCCGGCTCGAACAGCAGGATGACGGTGGAGCCCATCTCGAACGCGCCGAGCTCCTGGCCCTTCTCGACGGGGATCGGCGGCTCGTAGTCGCGCCGCCGTGGCGCGGCATCCGGCTGGTTCGTGTGGGGCACGCTCGGATCGTAGAACGCGTGCACCCGGCCGACGACCGTCGCCCCCACTGCGACGGCCGCGCACCGTCCGAGCGGCGTCTCGAGGACGGTGACGAGCCGCTCGTTCGCGGCGAACAGGCCGGGCACGCTCCGGACCGACGCCGGGCTCACGGGCCACAGCATTCCCGGCACGTAGCGCCAGCCGAGGATGTGGCCGCCCAGCGGGAAGTGGATCCGGTGGTAGTCCTTCGGCGAGAGGTAGAGCGTCACGTACGGCCCGCCCTCCAGCCGCCGGGCGAGCTCGTCGTCGCCGAGGAGCGCCGCCGCGGCGTAGTCGATTCCCTTCGCCTGCACGAGCTTGCCGCCCGCCGCCAGGCCGCTCTCGGACACGACGGCGTCCACGGGCGAGACGATCGCCGTCTCGCCGGGCGCGATCGGGCGCCGGCCCGGCCGCAGGGGCCTCGCGAAGAACTCGCCGAACGTCCGGTAGACGTCGAGGTCCGGGCACTCCGACAGATCGATCCCGTAGCGCCGCGCGAACGCCTTCATCGCCGCGAGCCGCACCGGCGCCGGTGCGCGCCAGCGCGTCAGCGCTCCGGCGACCCGGGAGAGCGCATTCTTCGGGAGGAGGCGCAGCGCCGAGATGAAGAGGCGTTCGTTCATGGGCCCGCGGAGTGTACTGCGCCCCCGCCGGGAGGCCGCCCATTTTCGAGCCCGCCGCAGGCGCGCCGCCTCCGGCCCTGGTATGAGGCTGGCGATGCGCATCGGGCTCGTCTCCGACACGCACGGCCACGTCGATCCGAAGCTCGCGGTCCTGTTCGCCGGGTGCGACCTCATCCTGCACGCGGGCGACGTCGTGAGGCCCGCGATCCTCGCGGCGCTCGAGGCCATCGCTCCGCTGACCGCGATCCGCGGGAACAACGACGAGGGGACCCCGCTCGCGCGGCTCCCCGAGACCGCGCTCGTCTCGCTGGGCGCGCTGACCGCGCTGATCGTGCACGACCTCGGCCGCCGCGAGCGGCCGAGGCCGCCCGCCCGCGAGATCCTCGCCCGGCGGCGTCCGGAGATCGTGGTCCACGGCCACTCGCATCGGCCCGGCGCGGCGGTCGTGGGCGCGACGCTGTTCGTCAATCCGGGGAGCGCAGGGCCGCGCCGGTTCTCGCTCCCGCGCGCCGCGGGGATCCTGTCCGTCCACGGCCGGACCGGCCGCGTGGAGCTGTTCGATCTCTCCGGCGAGCCGCCCGTCCCGCTCGGCGACCCGCTGGAGGTGGCGTGGTGAGGTTCCCGCGCGAGGGGCGGACGCTCCGCGCCGTCGGGTTCGACGACGCGCCGTTCGCGCGCAGGCCGCACGGAGACGTCGGCGTCGCGGGCGTCGTGTGCGCCGGCACCCGCTTCGAGGGGCTCGTCTGGGGCCGGCTCCGGCAGGACGGGTGGAACGCCACCGACGCGCTCGCGCGCCTGCTCGTCGGCGGCAAGTTCCTCCCGCAGCTCCACCTCGTGCTGCTCGACGGACTGTCGTTCGGCGGCCTGAACCTCGTGGACCTGCCTGCGCTCGCGGGTCGGCTCGGGCGTCCGTGCGTGGCGGTCATGCGTCGGCCGCCGGACCTCGCCGCCGTGGAGCGCGCGATCCGGCGGCTGCCTCGCCCGGCGAGGCGCCTCGCGCTGCTGGCCGCCGCGGGCCCCGTCCACCGGAGCGGATCGTTCACCTTCCAGGTGGCCGGCGCCGCGCCGGAGGGCATCGGGCAGGCGCTCGCCCGGCTGACCGATCGCGGCGGGGTGCCCGAGCCGCTCCGGCTCGCGCACCTCGTCGGAGCGGCCGTCCGGCGCGGGGAGAGCGGCCGCCGCGCGTAAGCATGCGTGAATCGTGGCCGCCACGCTGCTACATTCCAGCCGTCGATGTGCCGCCTCTTTGGCCAGCACGCTCATCCCGGCTTCGACCTGTGCGCGCCGCTCTGCTCGGCCGAGAACGCGCTGCGGTTCCAGTCCCACAAGCACCCGCACGGCTGGGGCGTGGGGTGGTACGAGGACGGCGGGCCGGTCGTCCGCCGCGGCCTGCTGCCGGCGCACGCCGACGAGGCGTTCGTGCACGCGGCGAAGGCGGCCTGCTCCGCGGTGGTCGTCGCGCACGTCCGCGACGCGTCGATCGGCCCGATCTGCCCCGAGAACACCCACCCCTTCCACCACGCCCGGTGGCTCTTCGCCCACAACGGGACCGTCGCCCGCTACAAGCGCTCGCGCCGCGTGCGGGAGGCGATCCTGTCGGAGATCGATCCCGACCTTCGCCCCGCGCTCCGCGGCGAGACCGACAGCGAGCGCTGCTTCCTGGTGTTCCTCTCGCGGCTGCGCGCCCGCGCCACGCTCGACGGGGCGAGCCTCGCCGAGGTGACGCGCGCGCTGGCGGAGACCACCGAGACCGTCCGCCGCATCGCCAATCCGCGCACCGACAAGCCTTCGACGCTCAACTTCCTCGTCTCCGACGGCCGGGTGCTCGCCGCGTCGAGGCACGGGAAGACCCTCCACCTCGCGACGGACGCGGGGCCGCGCCACGTCTTCGTCGTCGCCAGCGAGCGGATCGGGACCACCCTGTGGGAGGAGGTCCCGGAGGGCGCCATCGTCGGGACCGACGACGGCGCCCGCGCCTACTCGAGCCCGGCGATCGGGAAGTCGCGCGGGAAGCGGATCTCGTAGCGCAGCTCGACCACCTTCTCCTCGCGTGCCGCGAGGGTGAGCTCCCACACCCGGACACCTGGCCGCTCGGGGTCCTCGCGGGTCGCGGCGGTCGTCCCCTCGAGCAGCTCGACGCGGATCTTCTCGTCGCGCGAGGCGGGTACGAGGTCGAGCAGCTTCACCGTCACGGGCGCTGCGTACCGGTTCTTCACGGCGATGCGGACGCGGTACCGATAGACCTCGTCCTTCGAGATGAACCCGGCGGATGCGCGCCGGCGCTCCAGCACCTTCCGGTCGATCTCGATCCGGTCGTCCGCACCGAAGGCGAGCTCGAGCTCCCCGCCGGGCGGGGTCGCGCGGATCGCCGCCCGGCCCGCGAACTCGTCACCCACGTACACCCCCGCGACGCCGGCCAGGAGCGGAAAGCCAGTCTCGTTCACGGCTTTCGCGGTGAGGAACGCGGCGGCCTCGACGCGCGGCGCGGCGGTGCGCACCACCTCGGCCTTGAGCGGAAACCGCGCCAGCGAGACCTTCCGGGCCTGCCCGGAGCCGTCCACGGTTTCCGGGCGCGCCGCCTTGAACGTGGCGGACAGGAGCCCCTGCTCGACGGTGGCCTGCGCCATCGCCATCTCCATCTTGGGCTCTTCGGCCTCGTCCCTCGCGCGCAGCGACGCCGCCGGCATCTCCTCCGCGACGGCGCCGCGGCGTGCTCTCGAGGCGCTCACCATCGGCCGTGGCGGCTCCGCGCGAGCGAGGTAGTGCGGCTCGAGCTGCGGAACGTACAGCCCGCGCGCAGGCTGCGCCGTGGAGACCGAGATCGCCACGTCCGTCCAGTCCTCACCGGTGCGCTGCCACACGGATCCGAGGAAGGTGAGCTCGACCGTGCCCGCGTCCGGCACGAGCCGGGCGTCCCAGATCGGCTGCCAGCCGGCCGACGGCACGGCGTAGGACAGCGCGATCTCGAACGCGCCGGCCCGCTCGGCCTCGACCTCGACCGCCACGGTCTTCGTCGTCTGTCCGCGCTTCGCCTGGAGCTTGTCGAGATCGGCGCGCGCCTGCGCGATCCGGCGGCCGAGCTCGCGCCGGGCTCCGTCCACCCGACGCACCTCGGCGGCGACCTCCGTCAGCTCACCCTGGACGAACGACCCCACGTCCCGCCACTCCTTCGTGGACACGGGGCGGAGCGCGAGGTTCTTGCCCCGCTCCTCGGAATAGGTCGAGCGGAGCGACTCCACGAGCTTCGCCCGCGCCTGCGCAGCCTTGAGCCGGTCCTCGAGCCCGCGATCCTCGTCCTGCAGCCGCTGCAGCCGCTCCTCGGCGGCGCGGGCGTCCGTGGCGGCCGCGCCCTCCCCGGTCACCCGCTCGACGGTGACCCCGAACACCCTCGCCCTCGCGCTGCCCTTCCCCTCGATCCGGAGCGAGTCGTCGTCGAGCAGCTCAGGCAGCCCTTCGAACACGATGCGCCCGCTGCCGGGCTGCAGCGTCACCGTGGCACCGCGGAGCACGCGCGCCGACGAGCGGTACACCGTGACCGCGTCGATGCGCGACCGTGCGTTCACGATGGGCTCGGCGAGCGAGGCGAACGGAAAGGCGACGAAGAGCAAGGCGAGCGCGCGCATGAGGGAAGGCCTCCTGCCCTCCATTACGCACGAGCGCGGAAAGGGATCTACTTCCTCGACCGCGCCCCCGATGTCCGTTCACCCTGAGCGTAGCGCCGACGCCGAGGCGTCGGCGCGGAGTCGAAGGGCGACCTCGACCTCGACGCCAGCCTCCGCGCGAGCGCCGCATGCCGCTCTCCGACCCCCTCGATCTCCACGTGGCGCAGGTCGGGCGAACCGAAGTCGTGCTCCAGCCGGATCGTCAGCTTCTCCTCCGGCAACGCGCCCGGGATCCGGTCCGCCCATTCGACCAGCAAGGCCCCTTCGCCCCCGGCCAGGTCCCCGAATCCCGTCCCGTACAGCTCGTCCTCGTCACCGATGCGGTAGAGGTCGGCGTGGTGGACCGGGATCCGGCCGCGGTAGGTCGCGACGATGGCGAAGCTCGGGGACGAGACCTCCTTCGGATCGACCCGAGCCCCCGCGCACGCACCGCGGACGAGCTGCGTCTTCCCGGCACCGAGATCTCCCACGAGCGCGATGACGTCTCCCGGGGCGAGGAGCTTGCCGAGCCGGACGCCGAGCGCCCGCGTCGCGCGCGCCGAGCGCGACACGAGCCGTGCGGAGGACCGCTCCGTCACCTGCCCCACTCCGCCCAGACCTCGCCGATGGCCTCGCCGAGATCGCCCGCGACGAGGCCGCGCTCACCGAACCGCCGCGCCGCGAGGTCGCCGGCGCGCCCGTGCACCCACGCCCCCACCCGCCCCGCGTCCGGCGGCAGGAGGCCGCCAGCGAGCAGCGCACCGCAGAGGCCGGTGAGGACGTCTCCGGTCCCGCCCGTCGCGAGGCCCGGGTTGCCGGTCGGCACGATGGCGGGGGGCGCGTCCGGATCTGCGACCACCGTACGCGCCCCCTTCAGCACCACGGTGGCGTTCCACGCCCGCGCGCTCGCGGCAGCGACCCCGATCCGGTCGGTCTGGATCTCGGCGATGGTCGTCTTGCACAGCTTCGCCATCTCGCCCGGATGCGGCGTGAGGAGCAGCGGGACCCCGAGCCTGCGGAGGAGCGCCGCGTCGTCGGCGAGCGCGTTCAGGGCGTCCGCGTCGAGAACGGCCGGCTTTCCGGCCCGCTCGAGGAGCGCGCGCAGGAGCTCTGCCGTCTCCGGGCCGCGTGGGATCCCGGGACCGATCGCGAGCGCGTCGACGTCTCGCGCGAGCGCGAGGAGAGGCTGCAGATCGGCGCGCCCGAGTGGACCGGCGCCGGGGAGGACGAGGCTCATCGCCTCGGGGCGGCCGGCGAGCGCAAACGGGAGGACCTCCGCGCGCGCCGCGAGCGTGACCAGCCCCGCGCCGCCGCGAAGCGCGCCCGTGAGCGCGAGGTGGGCGGCACCCGTCTTTCCGGGAGAGCCCGCCACCACGAGGAGCCGCCCTGCGTCGCCCTTGTGTGCGTCCGGCGGGCGCGGGGCGACGAGCAGTCGCGCTTCCGCCTCGGTGAGCAGCTCGCAGCCGACCAGGACCCGCCGCGCCGCCTCCGCGGGGATGCCGATGTCGTCCACCGTCACCTCGCCCGCCAGCGAGGCGCCGGGGTGAAGGACGAGGCCGCGCTTCAGAAACCCGAACGTCACGGTGCGATCGGCGCGAACGCACGGCCCGAGCGGCCGGCCGGTGTCGGCCGACAGCCCGGACGGCACGTCCACCGCGAGCACGCGCGCACCGGTGCCGCGCGCGGCGTCGATGCGCGCGATCGCCTCCGCGAAGACGCCCTCCGGCGGCCGCCCGAGGCCCGTGCCGAAGATCGCGTCCACCACGACGTCGCCCGGGCCCGCCTCGAGCGGGGCGAGGACCCCCTCGTCGACGGGGACCCCGGCGCGATCCGCCTGGTCTCGCACCGCGCGGGCGTCGGCCGACAGCCGCTCCGCGGGGACGAGCGCGATCACGCGCGCGTCCCGCCCCGCCGCGCGGAGCACCCGGGCGGCGACGAACCCGTCGCCGCCGTTGTTCCCTCCCCCGCACACGACGACGAAGCGCCCGCTCGGCCCGGCGAGCGCGACGGCCGCGTCCGCCACGGCGCGTCCGGCGCGGTCCATCAGCGTGAGCGAAGGGATCCCGCAGGTCTCGATCGCGGCGCGATCGATCTCCCGCATCTCCGAGGAGCCGACGAGCCTCATCCCCCGTCCTTCCCCTCGAGCACCACCATCGCCGCGGAGATCCCGGCGTCGTGGGTGAGCGTGAGGTGCGCGCGCTCGACCCGCAGCCGGCGGGCCGCTTCGGCGGCGGTTCCCCGCAGCTCGAGCGCCGGAGCCCCCGCACCGCGGAGCACCTCCACGTCGTGCCAGCCGATCTGCGCCGGCACGCCGAGCGCCTTCGACGCCGCCTCCTTCGCGGCGAACCGCGCGGCGTACCGCGCCGCTCGGTCGCGCGCGCCATCGCAATACGCGCGCTCGCCCACAGTGAAGCAGCGCGCGAGGAACCGCTCCGAACGCTCGGGCGGACCGTCGAGGATCCGCTGGATCCGTGCGATGTCCACCACGTCCATGCCCAGGCCCACGATCACGGGATCCTCGCCGGCGCGGACCGCGACTAGCGCGCCCGCTCGATGAGCTCCTTCATCTCGCGCACGGCGCGCTCGAACCCGACCAGCACCGCGCGAGCGACGATCGCGTGACCGATGTTCAGCTCCTCGATCTCCGGGATCTGCGCGATCGGTCCGACGTTCTGGTAGTTGAGCCCGTGCCCGGCGGCGACCTCGATGCCGAGCTTCGAGGCGGCCTTGCACGCGTCCACGAGGCGCGACAGCTCGCGGCCCCGGTCGGAGGCGAGCCGCGCCTCGCAGTAACGCCCGGTGTGGAATTCGACCACGTCGGCCTCGGCCCGGTGTGCGGCCTTCACCTGATCCAGATCGGGATCGATGAAGAGCGACACCTTGATCTCGGCGTCGCGGAGCGTCTTCACGACGCGGCGGATGGCGTCGCGCCCGGACACGACGTCGAGCCCGCCCTCCGTGGTGAGCTCCTCGCGCCGCTCCGGGACGACCGTCGCCACGTCGGGCTTCAGCTCGTAGGCGATCTTCACCATGTCCTGGGTGGCGGCCATCTCGAGGTTGAGCCGGGTCGAGACGGTCCGGCGCATCACCTGGAGGTCGCGCTCCTGGATGTGCCGGCGGTCCTCACGCAGGTGGATCGTGATCTGATCCGCCCCCGCCAGCTCGGCGAGGAGCGCTGCGGCGACGGGATCGGGATAGTGCGTGCGGCGGGACTGGCGGAGCGTCGCGACGTGGTCGACGTTGACGCCGAGGCGGGCGGGCATGGAGCGGAATGTAAACCCGGAGCGGCTGGAGCGAAACAAAGACGCTGCCACCCTACCCGATGGCCTTCCTCAGCTCCTCCGCGATGGCCTCCGCGTGCCCGCGGATCTTCCTCGCGTCCGGTCCCTCGACCAGGATCCGCACCTTGTTCTCCGTCCCGGAGAACCGCACCAGCACCCGTCCCTCCGAGCCGAGCGCGCGCTCCGCGCCAGCGATGGCCCGGCCGACGGCGG
Source organism: uncultured delta proteobacterium (assembly GCA_963721145.1). Taxonomy (GTDB): domain Bacteria; phylum Myxococcota; class Myxococcia; order Myxococcales; family Anaeromyxobacteraceae; genus Anaeromyxobacter. The sequence continues at coordinate 803,616 of CAVRIC010000004.1, forward strand.
AGAGCTGCGCGAGCGGCCGCTTCTCGCGCACCACCACGTTCACGAGCGCCTGCGGCACCGGCTCGAAGCAGCGCGCGAGGTCGGACAGCGGCCGGCCCTCGCGCTGCATGACGGCGAGGACGTTCAGGGCCGCGGCGACCCCATCACCCGTCGTGACGTGGTCGAGGAAGATGAGGTGGCCCGACTGCTCGCCGCCGAAGTTGTAGCCGTTCCGCCGCATCTCCTCCACGACGTACCGGTCGCCGACCGCCGTCCGGACCACCCGCCCCTTCACCGGCGCGAGCGCGCGCTCCAGGCCGATGTTCGACATCACCGTCGCTACGACCGTCCGCTTCGCGAGCGTGCCCTGGCGAACGAGGTCCCGCCCGACGAGGGCCATGATCGCGTCCCCGTCGACGATCCGCCCCTGCTCGTCGGCGAGGATCACGCGGTCCGCGTCGCCGTCGAGGGCCAGCCCGAGATGGGCCCGGTGCTTCTGGATCGCGCGCGCCATCCCCTCGGGGTGGACCGCGCCGCAGCCGTCGTTGATGTTCTTGCCGTCGGGCTTCACGCCGAGCGTGATCACCTTCGCGCCGAGCTCCTCGAACACGGCGGGCGCCACGTGGTAGGCGGCGCCGTGCGCGCAGTCCACCACGACGATCAGGCCGTCCAGCGTCAGGTCCTTCGGGAAGATCGACTTCAGGAACACGACGTACCGGCCGATGGCGTCGTCGATCCGCTTGGCCTTCCCGATCCGCGTCGCGGTCGGGCGGAGGGCGCGGAAGTCCTCGGCGCCGGCGTCGCCCTGCGCCTCGTCGAGCACGAGCTGCTCGATGCGGAGCTCGAGCTCGTCGGGAAGCTTGAAGCCGTCGCGCGAGAAGAACTTGATGCCGTTGTCCTGGTACGGGTTGTGACTGGCGCTGATCACGACGCCCGCGTCGGCGCGCATCGACTCGGTGAGGAACGCGATGCCCGGCGTGGGGAGCGGGCCGCAGAGCATCACGTCCACGCCCATCGAGCAGATCCCGGACGCGATCGCCTGCTCGAGCATGTAGCCGGAGAGCCGGGTGTCCTTCCCTACGACGATCCGGTGCCGGTGCGGCCCCGTGCGGACGAGGTACGCGAGCGCGCGCCCGAGCTGGAGCGCCATCTCCGCCGTCATCGGGTGCACGTTCGCGACGCCGCGCACCCCGTCGGTGCCGAACAGGCGGCGCTCGGCCGGCGGCAGCGCGTGGACCTCGTTGCGCGCCGCGCGCGGGCGTGTGGCGCCGTTCAGGGGGACGCCTCGGGAGCTCTTCATCGTGTTCTCTCGCGTGGCCATCGGTGAGCAAACCTAGGGTGTAAAGGGAGGGAGAGTCTAGCCCGGTCCCGCGCGGGCGGCGGCGTCCCGCAGCGCCGCGGCCACGAGCGCCGCCTGCCTGCAGGGTGCGACGTCGTGCACCCGCAGCAGCTCGACCCCCGCGAGCACGCAGGCGGTGACCGCGGCGAGGGTCCCCGGCATGCGCTCCGCAGGCGGCGCCCCGGTGAGCTTGCCGATGAAGCTCTTCCGCGAAGGGCCCACGAGGAGCGGCCGGCCCAGGCGCCGCAGCGCGCCGATCCGGGCGAGCAGCTCGATGCTGTGCTCGGCGGTCTTCGCGAACCCGATCCCCGGGTCGAGGATGGTCCGCTCGCGCGCGATCCCCGCGTCCGCCGCCCGGGCGAGCGCGGCCTCGAGCTCCGACGCGACCTCCGCTGCCAGGTCCTGGTACACCGCGCGCGACTGCATGTCGGCGGGGGTCCCGCGCATGTGCATGAGGACGACGGGGGCACCCGCGTCGGCGACGGCGCGCGCCAGCTCGGGATCGGCCAGACCGGCGACGTCGTTCACGAGGTCGGCGCCCGCGGCGAGCGCCGCCCGCGCCACCGCGCCCTTCGACGTGTCGACCGAGATCGGGAGCGGAAAGCCGCGGGCCCGCAGCCGCTCGATCACCGGCACCACGCGCCTGATCTCCTCGTCGGCGGGCACGGGGGACGCGCCGGGGCGCGTGGACTCCCCGCCCAGGTCCACGAGGTCTGCCCCTTCTTCGGCGAGACGGAGCGCCTGCGCGGCGGCCGCGTCGGGCGCCAGGAACCTGCCCCCGTCGGAGAACGAATCGGGGGTCACGTTGACGACGCCCATGAGGAAGGGGCCAGGACCCTCGAAGAGCCTGGCCCCGATCCGCATCTGCATCCGCGCTCCAGTCCGGCTCAGCCTAAAGCCGACCCGGTCGAGGCACCGCCCGAAGCCCGAGGTCCGGAGCCTCGAGCCTCTCCGGCGTCACGATCACGCCTTCCCCGCCGCGGGGACGATCCCGCCCGCGTCCGCGATGGAGGCCTTCTTCTTCTCGACGATGGCGGTCGCGAGCGGCTTGGGCGGCGGGGGGCGCGACAGCGTCCCGCCCGCGACGATGACGTCCACGTCCGCGGCATCGAGCGTCTCGTACTCGATGAGCGCGTCGGCGATCTTGTCGAGCACCGGCCGGTGCTCGCCGAGCACCTGCTTCGCCCGCCCGTACTGCTCGTTCACGATCCGCTGCACCTCGGAGTCGATCTGCCGCGCCGTCTCCTCGGAGAAGGTCTGGACCGCGGACATCTCGCGCCCGAGGAACACCTCGCCCTCCTTCTTGCCGAAGGCGAGCGGCCCGAGCTTCGACATGCCCCACTCGCACACCATGGAGCGGGCGAGGTTCGTCGCCACCTCGATGTCGTTCCCGGCGCCCGTGGTCTTCTGATCGAAGACGATCTCCTCGGCGATCCGGCCGCCCATCAGGATCGCGATCTGGTTGAGCGCGAACTCCTGGTTGATGTTGAGGCGGTCCTCCTGCGGCAGCTGCTGCGTGAGGCCGAGCGCGCGGCCGCGCGGGATGATCGTCACCTTGTGGAGGGGGTCGGTGCCCGGGAGGATCTTCGCGACGAGCGCGTGGCCCGCCTCGTGGACGGCGGTCGTCCGCTTCTCCTTCTCGGAGATGATCATGGAGCGCCGCTCGGTGCCCATGATGACCTTGTCCTTCGCGAACTCGAAGTCGTCGATCGCGAGCCTCTCCTTGTTCCGGCGCGCGGCGTAGAGGGCGGCCTCGTTGACGAGGTTCTCGATGTCCGCGCCGCAGAAGCCCGGGGTCCCGCGGGCGATCTGGAGCAGGTCGACGGTCGGATCGAGCGGCGTCTTCTTCGTGTGGACCTTGAGGATCCCGAGCCGGCCGTTGAGGTCGGGGCGGGGCACGACGATGCGGCGGTCGAAGCGGCCGGGGCGCAGCAGGGCAGGATCGAGCACGTCGGGCCGGTTGGTCGCGGCGATGAGGATGACGCCCTCGTTCGACTCGAAGCCGTCCATCTCGACGAGGAGCTGGTTGAGCGTCTGCTCGCGCTCGTCGTGGCCGCCGCCGAGGCCCGCGCCGCGGTGGCGCCCCACGGCGTCGATCTCGTCGATGAAGATGATGCACGGCGCGTTCTTCTTGCCCTGCTCGAAAAGATCGCGCACGCGCGAGGCGCCGACGCCGACGAACATCTCGACGAAGTCGGAGCCGGAGATCGAGAAGAACGGGACTCCGGCCTCGCCGGCGACGGCGCGGGCGAGCAGCGTCTTGCCGGTGCCGGGCGGCCCCATCAGCAGCACGCCCTTCGGGATCCGGCCGCCGAGGCGCGTGAACTTCTTCGGGTCCTTCAGGAACGAGATGATCTCCTCGAGCTCGTCCTTGGACTCGTCGATTCCGGCGACGTCTGCGAAGGTCACCTTGTTGTGGTGCTCCGTCATGAGCTTCGCGCGCGACTTGCCGAAGCTCATCGCCTTGCCGCCGCCCGACTGGAGCTGCCGCATGAAGAAGAAGAAGAGGAGGAACAGGAAGACGAGCGGCAGGTACTGCAGGAGGACCGTCACCCACAGCGAAGACTGCTCGGGCTTCTGGAATTGGAGCGTCACGCCCTTCTCGCGCAGCTTCTCGGCGATGACGGCGGACGCGTCGAGCGGACCGGTGGTCTGGAACGTCGAGTTGTCTCGCAACGTCCCGGTGTAATCGAGGTCCTTGATCTGGACCTCGCGGACCTCGCCCGCGTCCACCTTGGCCATGAACTGCGTCCAGTTGAGGGTCTTCGCCTCCCGGCCACGCTGCTGGAACAGCTGCCAGAGCGCGATGAACATCACGATGAGGAAGACCCAGAGCAGGGCCGTCTTGTGGGACTGTCGCAAGGCTCTCTTACCCTTTCGGTGGAACGTCAATGTTCGCAACCGCCGACGCTGCGCGGCTGTTCCATCTCCCCGCCCGGGACGACGACCGACCAGGACGAGCGAACCTTATAACAGCCCCGTCCCCCTTTTGCAGTCGAGCTGGCGCTTCAGGGGCGTGCGTCCACCCGTACGATCAGCCCGGCCCCCGCAGGGCCGATCCCCTGAGCAAACGCGGACAGCTCGGGCACGGCCAGGACCGTCCGCCCGGTCGCCGCGACCAGGAGCGCATCGCGCTGCTCGCGCGGCACCTTTCGATCGATGAGCCACGCCTTCAGCTTCTTCGTCCCGCTGCCGCCTTCGGGCCGGAACCGGTCGCCGGGGCGGCGCGTGCGGAGCGTGACGGGCCACGGGACCGCTGCAGCGTCGCGCACCGACACCTCGACGATCACGCCGCGGGACGGGACCGCGTAGCGCCCGGGGCCGGGCACGGTCACCTCGTCGAGCGCCGGCGCGGGGGCCGCGGCGCGGGTCCCCACCTCGAGGCGTCCGTAGCGGCAGCGCGCCTCGAGGCCGCCCGGGAGCGTGGCCCGGCCGGGCCTGCGCTTCCCGGCGAGCGCGAGCACCGCCTCGACATGCTTGGCCTCGAGCGCGGAAGCGCGCCCACCCGCGGCACGCCAGAGCCGCCGGACGACCCGCCGCCGGACCGCGAGCGGCTCGGCGCGGAGCACCGCCAGCGCGACGTGCGCGCCGTCACCTGCGATCGCCTGGGCACGCGTGGAGAGCGCTCGGTCGTCGTCGCGCGAGAGATCGGCGGCCCGCGCGAGGGCGCGCTCGGCGGCGGGGGCGAGCGCGACGAGGTGCGGCCAGGCGGAGAGGCGGAGCCGGTTTCGCGCGAACCGTGGCGTCGCGTTCGTCGGATCGTCCCGCCAGGGGAGCCCGAGCTCGGAGAGCCACGCGATCCCCTCCGCGCGCGATCGATCGATGAGCGGTCGAACGAATGGGCCGCGTCTCGGCGGGATCCCGCCGAGGCCTCGCGCCCCGGCGCCGCGCAGCAGCCGCAGCAGGACGGTCTCGGCCTGATCCGTCCGCGTGTGGCCGGTGGCGATCCGGTTCGCGCCCGCCCGCGCCGCAGCCTCGCGAAGCGCGGCGTATCGCGCCCGCCGCGCCTGCGCCTGCACGTTCCCACGGGCGACCTCGACCCGCACGCTCTCGAACGCGACGCCCAGCCGCGCGCACGCGGCGGCGGCGCAGGCGGCGTCCTCGGCCCCTCCCTGGCGGAGCCCGTGATCCACGTGCAGCGCGAGCACGTTCGCGATCGCCCCCACGTCGCGGAGCGCCGCGAGCGCTGCCACGAGCGCCGTCGAGTCCGGGCCGGCGGACACCGCCGCGAGGACGACGTCCCCGGGCGCAAGCAAGGAACGCCGGCGGACCGTTGCGAGGACTGCTCGCAGATAGGGGTGGAGCTGCTTCTTGAGCATCGGCGAGCGCGGGCCTGGGCGGTCTTCTATACTAGCGGCCTAGAGTTCGCCGGAGGCTGTGCGAGCGCCGGGGAATGACGGCGAGCGGCATGGGGTTTCATCGTGGCGACGACGAGGGAGGTCGAGCGACACCCGGCCCGGCAGGAGTTGCGTTTCGGTAGCGGGAATGAGATGTTGGGGGCTGGAAGTTGACTGGAGCGGGGACGACGACAATTTTGTGGCGCTGGGCCTAGGGGTCCCCCCCCTCCCCCTCTGGGCCCACGGAGAGCCGGCAGAAATGCCGGCTCTCCTCTTTTTGGCACGCCAATTCTCGGCACCCCGATACCGCGTCGGACCGGGAGCCGGATCGCGCACACGGAGCCCCGCAGCGGCGGTCGCGGTGCTCGCGATCGAGGCAGGTCCGTCGGGCGCGTGGTGCCCGCGCCGAGACCACCGATTCCTTGACCCCACCGAACGTCCATCGTACAAGTCCCTCGACTCACCCACAGCGCAGGGAGCAGCGATGCCTGGAACCGACAAACGCAAGCAGTCCCTGTACTTCCCCGAGGACATGCTGAACGAGATCCAGGCCGAGGCGAACCGGCAGGATCGTTCGCTCTCGTGGATCGTCCAGCAGGCGTGGCGCATCGCCCGCGGGGAGATCATGCGTTTCCCGTCCGTCAACGACGTGCTTTCGGGCGTCGCGCGCGAGGACGAGCGCGAGGAGAAGGGCCCCTAGCTCACCCGTTCCGGGTCATTTCCCGACCGAGCGCGCGCCCTCGCCCCCCCGGCGTGGGCGCGTTCGTTTCGAGGGTCATCGATGCCTGACGCCAACGGTCCCGACGACGTACCCGAGCACGCCCCGACGGACGATCTCGCCTACGAGCCACCGCCCGAGCTAGGGGAGGAACCGGGCGGCGACGGCAAGCGGGGGTCTTCCCTCGCCCTGAAGCTCGCAGCGATCGCGAGCGTCGTGCTCCTCGTCGGGGCGGCGCTCCTGCTCTACCGCGCGCATCACCGACGCAAGGTCGTCGCGGAGGCCCTGTCCCAGGCCGACGCGCTCCTCCGGCTCGACACCGCGGCCGGGTACCGGCAGGCCGCCTCGCTCCTCGAGCCGATCGCGCAGCTCGATCCGCTGCACGGCGGGAGCGTTCGCGCGTTCGCGCTCGCGATGCTCTTCGCGGACTACCGCGCGACGAACGTCGAGGCGGAGATCGAGAACCTGCTCGTCGTCCCCGGTCGCGCCGAGGCGGTGCCACCGTACGCCCAGCTCGCCGCGGCCGCGGTCGCGCTCGGCCGGAAGGAGGTGGGCACCGCGATGACGGCCGTGGCACGCGCGGGCGACGGCGCCTGGCCCCAGGCGATGCAGGCACGCGTCGCTCTGCTCGCCGGAAACCTCGAGGCCGCGCTGGGCCCGGCCTCGGCGGCCGCCGCCGCGGGCGCCTTTCCGCCCGGCCTCGCGCTGCACGGCGACGCGCTGCGACGGCTCCGGAAGAGCCCGGGGGCCGCGCGCGCCGCGTACGAGGCGGCCCTGGCCGCTTCCCCGGGCCAGCCGCGCGCCGCGTACGGGCTCGCGAAGCTCGCGCTGTCGAGCTCGGTGCCGGTGCAGCAGGCCGAGGCGGTCCTCACGCGACTCCTCGACGACCGGGACGCCACCCCCGCGCCCGAGCGCGGCCGGGCGGCGGTCCACCTCGCCGCACTGCGGCTGCGATCGGGCGATCGACCCGGCGCGACCGCGGCGCTCACCGCTGCCGGTCTCGGCGGGGCCGCGCGCGCGTGGGCCGAGCGCGCCGCGAGCGTGGCCGCCGAGAGCCGCGGCCCGTACCGCGCCGTCTCGGGCGCGCCGCCCGAGGTGCAGAGCGCGAGCGACGACGATCCGGGCGAGCTGTCCCCGACGCCTCCCCCTCCGCCGCCTGCGCCCAAGGCCGCGGCCGCGGCCGCGGCCGCGAAGAAGGCCGGCGCGAAGAAGGCGGTCACGTCGAAGAAGAGCGCCGCCGCCAAGAAGGCAGCCGCGAAGAAGTCGTCGAAGGCCGCCGGGTCCAGGCGCTAAACCAGGGTCGCGATTCGTGGTCTCGCGTCTAGAGCCCGCGCGCGCGCAGCTCGCGCAGCAGCTCGGCGTAGAACTCCGCCGCGTCGAAGCGCTGCGACCAGCCGACCTGCGCGAAGTGATCGGCCCCGATCTCGGACAGGACCTCGCCCCAGCGCTGCGACGCGGCCGGAACCATCCCGTCGTTGTCCCCGGCAGCGTCGGTCAGCCACATGAACGTCGGGACGAGGATGGGCGAGACGTCGCGGTGTCGGACGGGCGCACCGACGACGCTGGCGTAGAGCACGCCGCGCTCGTCCGGGACGGCGCGGTTGAACTCATCCATGCGCGACGTGGTGAGGTCCCGGAACCCGTCCACGTTCACGCCGATTCGCCGCAGCGCGCCGAGGACCCCCCGCGCCGCGAGCCCGGTCCCCAGGTCGGCGAGCGGCGTGCCCCGATGCGGCGTGCCCACGGTGACGAGCGACGCCACCTTTTCCCCGACCCCGAGCTTCGCGAGCGCGTAGCGCGCGTCCAGCCCGCCCATCGAGTGGGCGACGACGTTCACACGCCGCGCGTCGATCTCGTTCACGAACGCGGCCAGGTCCGCGGCACGGGCGGACACCGAGGCGAGCTGTGCGACGCGGCAGCGATGGACGACGCACCCCTCGCGCTCGAGGCGCGCCGAGACCCCGCGGAAGTAGTCGGCGCGCGCGCGGCCGATGCGGATCTCGTCGAACCCGAGCAGCCCGTGCGCAAGCACGACCGGGTAGCGCGGGACGGAGCGGCGGAGGTGGCCGGACGGGCGCGCGCGGCGGCGCCGGCGCAGCCACAGGACGAGCACGACGGCCAAGAGCACCGCCACGACCGCGGCGGCGATCCATGGCCAGGCCTCGGCGGGGACGACTGAAATCCGTTGGAGCGATCGCGGTGGCGCGGGGCGCAAGCGAGCCCAGGATAACCGGGAGGGCGGACGCTCCCAACCCGGGGGCCCGACCCCGCCTCGATCCGCTGCACTGCAAGCGATCGCGGCAGCACCTGCTCGGAGCGCGGGCAGCGCCTTGGGCCGGAGCCTCGCCCCGCAGAGGAAGCGTGCCCGCGCCCTCGGCAGCGCCTGCCTCGCCCGCGAGCAGACGCCCCGCGCGAGGGCGAAGATCGCCCGATTTTCGCTCTCCCGATGCGCGGCACGCGCGCTGCACGAGGGGGCGGCGGCACATGCGCGTCCCTGCGCCAACCGGACCCTCTGGAGGAATCGTGAAGAAGACCCTCGTGACCCTCGGCCTCGCGCTCCCCGCGATCGCGGCCGCCGCCGATCCCGTGAAGCTCGACACGGGCGACACCGCTCTCGTCCTCGTCAGTGCCGGGCTCGTGTTGCTGATGACGCCCGGCCTCGCCTTCTTCTACGGCGGCCTCGTCCGCGCGAAGAACGTCGTTCACACGATGAACCTGTCGATCGTCTGCATGGGGCTCGTCGGGGTCATCTGGGCGCTCGTCGGCTACAGCCTCGCGTTCTCGCCCGGCGGCGGGGTGGACAAGGTCCTCGGCGGCCTGTCCTGGGCCGGCCTCGCGGGGGTCGGCGATGCGCCCGACGCGTCGCTCGCGGCGACCATCCCGCACTCGACGTTCATGCTCTTCCAGGCGATGTTCGCGGTCATCACCCCCGCCCTCATCTCGGGCGCGATCGTCGAGCGGGTGCGGATGAAGGCGTACATCCTGTTCATCGGCCTCTGGTCGCTCGTCGTCTACTCGCCGGTCGCGCACTGGGTCTGGGCGCCCGGCGGCTGGCTCCGGAACCTCGGCGTCCTCGACTTCGCCGGCGGGACGGTGGTGCACATCAACGCCGCTGCTGCGGCGCTCGTCGCGGCGATCGTCCTCGGGAAGCGGCGCGGCCTGCGCACCCCCTCGGTCCTCCCGCACAACGTCCCGTTCGCGATCCTCGGCGCGGGCCTCCTCTGGTTCGGGTGGCTCGGCTTCAACGGCGGGTCGGCGCTCGCGGCGAACGGCCTGGCCTCGAGCGCGTTCACGAACACCTTCCTCGCCCCGGCCGCCGCGGCGCTCGCCTGGGGGCTCGTCGAGCTCTTCGTGCACGGCAGGATGTCCGGCGTCGGCCTCGCCTCCGGCGCGGTCGCCGGCATGGTCGCCATCACCCCGGCCGCCGGGTTCGTCCGGCCCGTCCCGGCCATCATCCTCGGCGCGCTCGCGGCGATGGCGTCCTTCAGCGCCGTCCGTCTCCGCCCGAAGCTCGGCCTCGACGACTCGCTCGACGTGTTCGCGGTCCACGGCGTCGCTGCGACCCTCGGTGCGCTCCTCACCGGCGCGTTCGCGAGCACGGCGGTGAACCCGGGCGGGGCGGACGGATCCATCGCGCTCGTCGGAAAGCAGGCGGTCGGCGTCGTCGCGACGCTCGCCTTCTCCGGCGGCCTGTCCTTCGTGCTCCTCAAGCTCGTCGGGCTCGTCACGCCGCTCCGCGCGGACGAACAGGACGAGTGGGGCGGGATGGACTCCGCCGAGGCCGGCGAGCGCGGGTACATCATGGCGGACGAGTCCGCGTTCGGCCCGTCGGCCGCCGGCGCGCCCGGCGCGCCCATCGCGCACGCGCAACCGGGGCACACCGTCGCCTGACCGAGCGAGCGCCGCAGCATCCTCCGAGCCCGTCCCGGTCCGCCGGGGCGGGCTTTCTCTATGGGTGACCCCCTGCACCGTCCGCGTGCACCACGGTGCCCGCAGCGGGCGCAGCCCCGGTCGCCGGCGCGGGAAACGGGCGCGGGAATGCGGGATTTCCGCCGCCGTCCGGGGCGGGCACGCGCGCTGCATTGGAGCCGGCCGTGCAACCAACCGGAGCGATGCTCCCGGAGGACAACGGAATGAAGAAGGCTCTGAAGGCGGTCGCCGCTGCCGCATTGCTCGCGACCGCCGCCACGGCGAGCGCGACCCCGTCCACGACCTACTGGACGCCGTCCACGCTCTACACGCAGCCGTATCTCGTGCCGCACATCACCTACGACACGTACTTCGGCGAGAAAGGCGCGTACCCGATCGACACCGGGCTCACCATCGGCATCCTGCCGTTCGACACGGTGAACGCCGAGATCGGCGCAGACGTGCTCTACCCGGGCGAGAGCAAGACCACGTTCGGAGTGAACGGCAAGGTGACGCTCGTGGAGGGAAAGCTCGCCTCGTGGCAGCCGGGCATCTCGGCCGGCGTCGCCAACGTGGGATTCAAGAAGGACATCTCCGACCTCTACCTCGTGCACGCGCACGTCGGGAAGACGTTCCCTGTCATCGGTGAGATCGGGGGCGGGGTGTACACCGCACTGAATGACAAGCTCCTCGTGGACAAGGACGGAAAGAAGGACGCCACGGGCTTCTTCCTCCACTGGATGGGGCCCGAGCTCCAGGTCGGGGTTCCCGGGCTCAAGAAGATCGTTCCGGCCGCGGACTTCCAGTCCGGCAAGAACGTATTGAGCGCAGCGGGCGGCGGCCTGTACTTCTACTTCACCGACGCGATCGACCTTCTCGTCGGGCCGGTCTTCTTCCTGGAGCCCGAGCTGCAGCCCGGGAAGTCCGACTGGCTCTTCACCGCCCAGATCGACATCGACTTCGACCTCAAGCCGACGAAGAAGTAGCGGAGCAGCAACGCGGATCGCAGGGGCGTCCCGGGCGCGCGGACCGGGGCGCCCCGTTGGATTTCGCGGCCACGGATCGAAGGACGAACACTGATGTGACGAGGACGCGGGACCCGTCCAGTCACGCTGCCGGCACGCGCGCTGCAAGTCCGTGCAGCGGACCAACCGGAGCTGAGCTCCCTGGAGGATAAGACATGAACAAGGGTCTCAAGGCGATCGCCGCCGCGGCCGTGCTCGCGACGGCTTCCGATGCATGGGCGACGCCGTCGACGACATTCTGGACGCCGTCGACTCCTTACACGCAGCCCTACCTCGTTCCGCACCTCACGTACGACACGTACTTCGGCGAGCAGGGCGCGTACCCGATCGACCTCGGGCTCACCATCGGGATCCTGCCGTTCGACGCGGTGAACGCCGAGATCGGTGCCGACGTGCTGTATCCCGGCAACACCGACACCACGTTCGGAGTGAACGGCAAGGTGACGCTCGTCGAGGGGAAGCTCGCGCCGTGGCAGCCGGGCGTCTCGGCCGGCGTGGCGAACGTCGGATTCAAGAAGGACGTTTCCGACCTCTACCTTCTGCACGCGCACCTCGGGAAGACGTTCCCCGTGATCGGAGAGATCGGGGCCGGCGTGTACAGCGCGCTGAATGACAAGCTGCTGGTGGACAAGAACGGCAAGAAGGACGCCACGGGCTTCTTCCTCCACTGGATGGGCCCGGAGATCCCGGTCGGCCTTCCAGGGCTCAAGAAGATCGTCCCGGCCGCCGACTTCCAATCCGGCGACAACGTGCTGAGCGCGGCGGGCGGCGGACTGTACTTCTACTTCACCGACGCCATCGATCTGCTCGTCGGGCCGGTGTTCTTCCTCGAGCCCGAGCTGCAGCCCGGGAAGGCGGACTGGCTGTTCACGGCGCAGATCGACGTCGACTTCGATCTTCGCAAGCCGAAGAAGTAGCGGGTACAACGGGATTCCCGGAACGACGCTCCGGGGCCGATATTCACGGCGGCGCGATCTGCGCGAGGACGGTGTCGAACACGAACAGCTCGATCCGCTCCTTGTCCGCCTCGGAGAACCCGAGAAACTCGAACGCGACGCGGACGTTCCCCGGGAGCGCCCTCACGTCGTGCACGCGCGCACGGCCCGCGAGCGGCTCCGACGCGGGCATCCGCAACGAGAACCGGATCTCCTCGCCGAGGGGCGGCGCCTTCGCGAGCAGGCACGAGAAGCCGCCCGTCGAGAGGTCGATCGTGACGGCGCGGACCTGCGAGGTGATGAGATCGAGATCGAGCTGCAGCGCGCGCGCGACCCGCAGCGCCCTGCGCGGCATCTCGCCGGTCTTCAGCTGGACCCGCTGCGCGGCGAGGAGCGCGCGCGCCAGCTCGTCGCGACCGGTGCGGTAGCGGGCGAGCTCGGAGTCCTTCAGCAGGCCGGCCCGGGCCTTGTCGTGGAGCAGGCGGAAGCTGAGGAGCCACTCCGTGAGGCTGTTGCTGCCCATGGGCGCCTCGGAACGCTGCGCGCGCTACAGCGCGTTCTTCAGCTCGGGGGCCGGCCTGAAGCCGACCGTCTTGGAGGGCGCGATCCGGATCTCTGCTCCGGTCTGGGGGTTCCGGCCGACCCGCCCCGCCCGCTTCTTAACGACGAAGGTCCCGAACCCCGGCATCGAGAAGCGCTTGTCCTTCCGGATGCCCTTCGCGAGGTGGTCGAACACGGCGTCCACGACCAGCGCCACCTGGCGCTTGGAGAGGTCCCCGTACGCCGCCTGCACCTTCTCGATCAGGTCTGCCTTGGTCATGGGCTGCCGGTCCCCTCGCGGACTGCGCGCGACCCTAGCGTTCCCTCCCGGGGGCGTCAAGCCGTGGAAGAGGCTCGACACGAGGCGTTTCCTGACGCCCCCGCTCGGCACCCGCAGTCGCGCCCGGTCAGCGGATCCCGAGGAGCCGGCGTGCGTCGTCGGGCGTCGCCGGCGCGCGGCCTGCCCGCGCCGCGAGCCCCGCCGCGAGCGTCACGAGCTCGTCCGATCCCTTCGCGAGGACGCCCTTGGCCGCGAACAGATTGTCCTCCAGCCCGACGCGGACGTGTCCTCCCATCGAGAGCGCGAGCTCCGCCATCGGCAGCTCCGAGCGACCGATCCCGGCGACCGACCAGTGGATCGGCGCGGGGAGCCCTTCGACGAGGAACCGGAGGTTCCGCTCCGACGCCGCCATGCCGCCCGGCACACCCAGCACGAACTGCACGTGGTACGGCGCCGCCAGGTGGCCCTTCTCCAGCAGCCAGCGCAGCGTGTCGAGCATCCCTGCGTCGTACACCTCGCACTCCGGGACGAGGCCGCGCGCTCGCAGGCGTGTCGCGATCCGGACGACGTCCGGGCGCGCATTCACGAACACGTCGTCTCCGAAGTTCATCGTGCCGAGGTTGAGCGTCCCCATCTCCGCGCCATCGACGAGCGACCCGAGCCGCTCGTCGATGGACATCCCGACGGCGCCGCCGGTCGAGCACTGGATCACCACGTCGCTTCCAGCCGAGCGGATCCGGTCCACGATCTCGCGAAAGTGCTGCGCCTCCTGCGACGGGCGCCCGTCGGGCCAGCGCGCGTGCAGGTGGACCACCGCGGCCCCGGCGCGCCCCGCGTCCACCGCGGCTTGCGCGATCTCCGCGGGCGTGTACGGGACGTGCGGGCTCTGGGCGCGCGTCACCTCGGCGCCGACGACGGCGGCGGCGATGATCACCTTCTCGCCCAAGCGGCCTCCTCGTAGGTACTAACGCGGGACCCGCTGCTTCTCCTTCGGGACGACGACGGTCCCGCGGGCGCGGCAGACGACGACCGGAGCGTCGAGCGCTTCGGCGGCGCTGTCGGACAGGTCCGGGCGCGGCCGGATCACCTTGCGCGCCTCGAACCGCATCGTGCGCGAGGTGGTCCCGACCTGGACCAGCTCCGCCTCGACCTCGAGGTAGTCCCCGGCGTGCGTGGGCGCGAGCAGCTCGACCGCCTCGTAGGCGCGCAGCAGCCCCTCGTCTCCGTCGTGCCGGATGCACAGCTCGGTCGCGGCGTCGCCGAACAGCGCGAGGATGCGCGCGCCGTCGACGAGATCGCCGCCGTAGTGGGCGTCCGCCTGCGACATGCGCATGCGCAGGACCGCCCTGAGGCCCGCCGCCATCAGTGCATCTCCTTTCCCATCTTCCGGAGGACCGCCCCCACGATGAAGCTCGCCACGTCGGACGGCCGGGTGCCGGCGCCGAAGCCCGCGTCGTAGCCGAGCTCGACGGCGAGGCGGTGGTCGATGCGCGGCCCGCCGAGGATCGCCACGACGCCGGCGCGCGCGCCGATCCGCTCCAGCTCGTCCAGGAGCTGGCGCGCGTTCTCCCGGTGCACGTCCCGCTGCGTGACCACCTGCGACACGAGCACCGCGTCGGCGTGCCGCTCCACCACCAGCCGGGAGAGGCGCACGTTCTCGACCTGGGCCCCGAGATTCGTCGCGTCGAAGCACGGATACCGCTCGAGCCCGTAGTCCCCGGCGCACCCCTTCATGTTCATGATCGCGTCGATTCCCACGGCGTGGGCGTCCGAGCCGGTGCAGGCGCCCAGGACGACGATGCGGCGCCCGACCTCCTGGAGCGCATAGGCGTTCAGCTCGTCGAACCCCTTGCACCGGACGACCACCTCCGGCACCTGGATCTTCGACCAGTCCACGCCGACGGGGGTCCGGCCGTACACGACGAAGAACGTGTACTGGTCGGCCGCGCCCTCCATGTGCGCGACGTGGACCTGCTCCATCCCGAGGCGGCGCGCGAGCTCCGCGGCGGCCTCCCGGGCGCGCTCGCTCGGCGGCACCGGCAGCACGAACGAGAGCTGGACCACGCCGTCGTCGCGGCGGTCGCCGTACGGGCGGACCAGCTCGCCGGGCGCCCAGTCGCGCGGGGTCATGCCGCCACCTTCATGCCTCTCCTCCGATGCGCGCGCCCTGCAGCACGGCTCGCCAGGTCTCGAGGGCCTCGGCCGATGCCGGCGTCGCAGCGGTGAAGAAGACGCGGACCTGGGCGCCGCCGTCGCACGCGGCGAGCGCCCACAGATGCCAGCCGCCCTGATCCCCCTCGAGCAGCTGCGCGGGCCGACCGGCCAACCGCGTCGGGTGCCGGCGCGCCCGCTCGAGGCCGCCCTGGCGCTCGGCGAGCTTCGCGTCCGCCGCGGCGAGGCAGGCGCGCTCGTCCGCGAACGGGGCCTCCGGCGCCGAGACCTCCAGGCGGGCCCCGCCACCGGGCGCCTCGAGCCTGAGGCGCCGCTCGTCGGCCGTGGCGCGCCACGAGGCGGGCGCCTCGAAGCGGAGGTCGTGAAACGCGTGGACCACCCAGCCCTCGCGCCCCGATGGGCGCCCCTGCACGGGCTGCCCGCCGGCACAGGCGCCGAGCGCCAGCGACGTGGCGGCGAACGCCAGCGTGCGCCACCGGGCGCTCATCGCGGCGCCTCCAGGATCTCCAGGAGCGGGTTGAAGTAGGCGGGTCCGCGCTCGACCACCCCCGCGAGCCCCTTCCCTCCGTCCTCCGCCCGCGCGACGTCGCCGAACCGGGCACGGCCGATGGCCTTCATGAGCCCGTCGCGCGCCACCTCCTCGAGGAGCGCGAGCGCCTTCCCGAGCGTCTCGTCCGCGCGCCGCTCCACCAGGCCGCCCGGCCGGAGCTGCAGCTCGGAGCCCATCGACCTCCACGCGCGGTGGACGTAGTCCGCTGCCTTGAGCGCCGCGTAGCGATCCATCAGGAAGGGATTGTGCATCGCCTCCGTCATCATGCCCAGCAGCTGGATGTCCTGGCCGGTGAGCCAGGCCACGACATCCGCCATGACGTCGTAGGTGTGGCTGAAGAAGATGTCGCCCTGCTTGTGCTTGGTCGGCGGCATGTACTTGATCGGCGCCTCCGGGAACAGCGACCGGACGAGGAGCGCCTGCGCCAGCTCGCGCGCGACGGTGTCCTCCCGCGCGGGGTCGATCTCGAAGGCGTGGCCGAGGCCGACCAGCCGGTCGGGGAGCCCCGCCCGCCGCGCAAAGGAGAGGTTCACGAACTGCGAGGCGATGACCGTGTGCGCCGCCTCGTCCGCGTCCGCCGTCGTGATGTAGTTGTCCTCGCCGGTGTGGATGACGATGCCGGCGAGCGCGCAGATCTGTCGCGAGAAGTGCTGGTCGCAGAGCGTCCGGCGCATGTTGATGTCGCGGAAGAGGATCCCGTACATCGCGTCGTTCAGGAGCATGTCGAGGCGCTGCCACGCCGCGATGAACGCGATCTCCGGCATGCACAGGCCGGACGAGTAGTTGGTGAGGTGGACGTAGCGGCCGAGCCGGCGTGACTCGTCGTCGAGCGCGGCGCGCATGATCCGGAAGTTCTCCTCCGTCGCGTAGGTGCCCCCGTACCCTTCGGTCGTGGCGCCGTGCGGGACGTAGTCCAGGAGGGACTGGGCGGTGGAGCGGATCACGGCGATGACGTCGGCACCGCCCTGGGCCGCCGCGAGCGCCTGCTCGACGTCCTCGTGGATGTTGCCGGTGGCGACGATGACGTACTTGAGCGGCCGCGCGCCGGTCCCCAGCGCCGCCCGGAGCGCGTCCCGCCGAGCGACGCGCCGGCGCAGCTCGTCGACGGCGGCGCGGGCGTCACGCCGGAGCTCGTCGAGCATGGCGCGCTCGTCGTCGCCGCGGAGCGGCTCCGGCGTGCGCGGCAGGCCCTGGAGCAGCTCCACGACCGCGAGGGGATCGCTCCCGCCCCGCCGCAGCGCCCACCCCAACCAGTACGCGGCGCCACGCCCGAGCAGCTTCCGCTCGTGCAGCGCGTCGACGACGAGGTTCACGACCGGAACCCCACCCGGACCGACGTCGTGAAGCCCCAGGAGGCGAAGCACGGTCCGCTCGATCGCGACGGTCGTGTTCCGCCGGACGAGATCGAGGACCTGGGCGGTGATCTGGTCCGCCAGCGCCCTGCAGCGCTCGACCTTGCTCCGGTCGAGCGGGAGATCGAGGACCGAGCGCCCGTCGGGGAGCTGCATGCGGGATCCGTAGGGTGCGCATCCCGCAGAGGCAAGCAGCCTTCCGGGCCGGTGCCGCCACCGCCGCGACGGCATCCGCCCGGCGCTCGGGAGTCCCACCCGCCTACATGGACGCACGGGCCCCCACGCACCCCGTGCCGTCGCTCGCGACGACTCGAACGCGGGCGAGGGCGCCGCGCTCCTCGCTCACCGCGTTCCACCGGACCGAAAGCCACTCGCGCGACGTCCCACGCGCGATTCCGCCTTCGACCCGCTCCACCACGACCTCGAGCTCGCGCCCGACCTGCGCGGCGAGGAACGCACGCCACTTCCGGTCCGAGACGGCCAGGAGGGCCCGGGCGCGCTCGCGCGCCTTCGCGGCAGGGACCCTGCCCGGAAGCCCGGCCGCAACCGTCCCCGGCCGCGGCGAGAACGGGAACACATGCAGGTACGCGAGCGGGAGCGACTCCACGAGCGCGACGGTGGCGGCGTGGTCGTCCTCGGTCTCACCCGGGAAACCCGCCATCACGTCCGTCCCGATGCACGCGCCCGGAATGCGGGCGCTGGCGTCCTCCACGACCTCCCGAAAGGACTCAGGCGTATAGAACCTCCGCATCGCGGAGAGGACCCGTGCGGACCCGCTCTGGAGCGGGAGGTGCAGGTGCTCGCACAGCCCGCCCGCCGTCTCGCCGCGACCGAGGAGCTCGCGCGGCACCTCGTCCGGCTCGATGGAGGAGAGCCGGATGCGGTGCACGCTGCGGGCACGGACCGCGGTGGTCACCAGCTCGCCGAGCGACCTGCGCGGCGACAGATCGCGCCCGTACGCCCCGAGATGCACCCCGGTCAGCACGAGCTCCGGATGCCGGGACCCCAGGAGCGCGATCCGGCGCAGCGCCTCGTCGAACGGCAGCGAGCGGGATGGCCCGCGCGCGAGCGGGACCGCGCAGTAGCTGCAGCGCCGATCGCAGCCATCCTGGATCTTGAGGAACGGGCGCGTGTGCCGCGCCGGCGCCTCCGGCGCCTCACCCCATCCGCCCGCGTCGCGGGAGCGCGGTAGCGCGGCGCCCTCGCCCCGGTGCAGCCGGCGGACGGCGTCCGCGACGCAGGCCCGGGCGCGGGCGCCCACCACCGCGCCGACCCCGGGCAGATGCGCGAGATCGCCCGGAGCGACCTCCGCGTGGCACCCCGCGGCCACGATGCGGGCCCCCGGGTGCTCGCGCGCCGCCCGCCGGATGGCTCGGCGTGCGGCCGCGCCGGCGTCCGCGGTGATCGTGCAGGTGTTCACGACCACGACGTCCGCGCGCTCGCCCGGGCGCGCCACCGAGAACGATCGGCCCAGCTCCGCGGCGAGCGCGTCCACGTCGGCGCGGTTCACCCGACAGCCGAGCGCGAGCAGCGCGACCCGCGGCCGCTGGTCCTCAGCGGATCCGGCCACCGCCCAGTACCTCGTCGCCGTCGTAGAACACCGCCGCCTGCCCGGGCGCGACGCCACGCACCGGCCGCGCGAGGCGAACCTCGGCCCCGCCGTCCGCCGTCGCCCGGACCGTCCCCCGCTCTCCCTCGTGCCGGTGGCGAACCTTCACGAGCGCCTCTCGTGCGCTTGCCGTCGGCACGCCGGCGACCCAGCTCGCCTCCGTCACGTCGAACCCGTCGCGGGACGCGTCGGCCGCCGTCCCCACCACGACCCGGGCGGCGGGCGCGTCGATCCGGACCACGTAACGCGGCTCCGGTGCCGCGATCCCGAGGCCCCGCCGCTGCCCCACCGTGAACCGGTGGACGCCCGAGTGCCGGGCGAGCACCTCGCCCGACGTCGAGACCACCTCGCCGGGGCGCACGCGCTCCGGCGCCCGGAGCGCCACGAAGTCCGCGGGGTCGCCGCGCGTCACGAAGCAGATCTCCTGCGACTCCGGCTTCGCGGCGTTGGCGAGCCCCGCCCGCGCCGCCGCGGCGCGGACCTCGCGCTTCGGCATCCCGCCGACGGGGAACAGCACGTCTGCGAGCGCCTCCTGACCGAGCCCGTAGAGGAAGTAGCTCTGGTCCTTCGCGGGATCCGCCGCGGCGCAGAGGGCGAGCCGATCGCCCCGGCGCTCCACCCGGGCGTAGTGGCCGGTCGCGAGCTTCGCCCCGAGCGCCCGCGCCCGCGCGAGCAGCCAGTCGAACTTCACGCGCGCGTTGCAGGCGATGCACGGGTTGGGCGTGCGCCCCGCGAGGTAGTCGTCCACGAACGGCGCGATGACCCGCTCCGCGAACCGCTCCTCCACGTTCGCGACGAAGAACGGGATGCCGAGCCGGCGCGCGGCGCGCCGGGCGTCCTCCAGATCATCGGGCGCACAGCAGGAGCGGCCGCGCGCGGCGTCCGAGAAGTCGGCCACGCGCATGGCGACGCCAAGCACGTCGTGCCCCTCCGCAGCGAGGAGCGCCGCAGCGGCGGACGAGTCGACCCCCCCCGACATGGCGACCAGGACGCGCATGGGATGACCGGTTGCGCTCGTCCATACCGCCATCCCCGTCGGCGATCAACGCGGCCGCCCCGGGCTGCCCGCCCGCACTCATGATCGGCGGCGGGCCCTCATCATCAGGCGAGCGAGGCGGACGGCGCTCCCCCGACGGCGCGCGGCCGTTCGGACGGACGGACGGGGATCTCGAGGACGAACTTGGAGCCGGTGAAGTGCCGCGTCGCGCTCGCCGGCTGCGTCCGCGGCGGGCTCTCGACGTACACCCGCCCGCCGTGCGCCTCCGCGATCCGGCGCGCGACCGGCAGCCCGAGCCCGGAGCCTGGGAGCCTCGCGTCCTCGCCTCGGGCTGCGGCGTGGTACAGCGGCTCGAAGATCCGCTCCGCCTCGCCCGATCCGATGCCGGGTCCCTGGTCGTAGACGGTGAACCGGACGCGCGTCGGCTCGCGCGTCACGTCCACGAGCACCTCGCCGCCGTGCGGGGAGAACTTCACGGCATTCGAGACCAGGTTCAAGAGCGCCTGGCGGAGCTTCCTCGCATCCGCGACGACAGCGTCGCCGCCGCCGTGCATCACCTGCACGTGGAGGCGCGCCTCGCGGACGGGCGCGTTCAGCTCCTGGACCACCTCGTCCGCGAGCCGGTCGGGCTCGACCTCGCCGTGGAGGAGCGGGGCCTCGCCCACCTCCAGGCTCGCGAAGTCTGCGAGATTGTCCACGATCCGGGTCAGGCGATTCACCGAGAGCACCATCGACTCGAGGACCCGCTGCTGCTGGGGCGTGAGGGCCCCGACCTTCCCCGACGCGACGATGCGCAGATAGCCGGCGAGCGGCGTGAGAGGCGTCGAGAGCTCGTGCGCGAGGTTGTGCATGAACGCGCTCCGCAGCCGGTCCATCTCCTCGATCCGCCGCGAAGCGCGCCGCTCCCCGGCGACGGCGGTCTCGAGCCGGGCAGCCATCGTGCCGGACAGGGCGCGGAGCTGCGCGCGCTCACCCTCCTCCGGGAGCTTCTCGCGCTTCCCGGCGAGGAACGCGCGGACCTCCTCGCCCAGCGTGTCGTCGCGGCGGCGCTCGATGAACCCGTCTGCCCCCGCGGCGAGCGCGACGTCGTGCTCCTCGCGCGAATCGCCCACCGCCACGAACGGGACCTTGGCGAGCGCCTTCTCCCTCTTGAGCCGCGCCGCGAGCTCGTACCCCTCGATGTCCGGCAGATGGACGTCCGCCAGCACGAGATCGGGCGGGAGCGTGAGGGCCCGGGCGATGCCCTCGAGGCCCGTCCCCGTGACGTCGACCGCGAACCCCTCCCGCTCCAGGAGCGCCTTCACGCGCTCGCGGAAGGCGTCGTCCCCTTCGATGCAGAGCACGCGCTGTGGCATGACGAAACCCAACTGAATTATAAGCGGCGCTCATGGGCGCCGCGCGCGTTCGGCCCACCAGCGCCGCAGCTCGGCTTCGAGCGCAGCGGTGGCATTGAGCGCGGGATCCTCGAGGACCCGATCGAGCAGGTGGCGGAGCGCCTCGCCGACGTGAGGCCCCGACCCGATGGCGAGGATCTCCATGGCTGCGCGTCCGTCGAGCGCGAGATCCTGTGCGACCAGCGGCGGAGCCGTGCGCCGTATCTGCGCGATCTCACGTTCCAGTTTTTTCACCTGGCGCCCCGCGGCGCGCGCGCGGCCCGACGGCAGCGCCGACGCCTCGCCCCGAGCGAGCGCGAGAAAGGCGTCGGCCTTCTCGGGCCCCCTCCGGGAGAGGAAGCGCCGGACCTCCACGGGGCCAAGGGGCAGCGTGCTGGGGGGCCGGGCGACCCGGCAGGCGTGGCCCCGGATGAGGGCGGAGGCCTCGTCCGAGACGCGGCGGGGCTGCCGGAGCGCGACGAGGATCCGCTCGGCCTCCTCCGCGCGCACGACGTGCAGCAGCGCGGCGAACCGGAGCGCCGGGTCCGCCGGGACTCGGGCCACGACGCGCGCGGCGTGCTCGAACGTCTTCTTCTCGACTTGAGCGAGGCCGGGCAGGACCACGCCGAGGAGGCCGGTCGCCTGCAGCAGTGCGAGCCCGCGCGCGGCGTCGCGCGCGACCACGAGGCGCGCGAGCTCGTCCGAGACGCGCTCCACCGCTACCTTGCGAACGACCGGAAGCGCGCCCGGGATCGCATGCCGTGTTCCGGCGGCGAGGTCGTACTCGAGCTGCGCGGCGAACCGGATGGCGCGCATCGGGCGGAGCCCGTCCTCGGCGAACCGATCCTCTGCGACCCCGACCGCCCGGACCAGCCGGCGGGCCATGTCGGCACGGCCGCCGTGCGGATCGCGGAACTCGCCCGCGAGCGGGTCCCAGGCGAGCGCGTTCATGGTGAAGTCCCGCCGCGCCAGGTCCGCCTCGAGATCGCGGTGGAACGTCACCGTCTCCGGCCGGCGTCCGTCCACGTACGTCCCTTCGCCCCGGAACGTGGTCACCTCGATCGCGAGGCCCTCCGTCACGACGGTCACGGTGCCGTGCTCGGCGCCGGTCGGGACGACCTTCGAGAAGAGCGCCGTCACCTCGCGTGGCGTGGCGGGCGTCGCGATGTCGAAGTCGTTCGCCTCACGCGGACGGTGGAGCAGGAGGTCGCGGACCGCCCCGCCCACGATCCAGGAGCGGTGCCCCGCCTCTCCCAGGCGCCGGAGGACCTCGACGAGCGGGCGCGGGAGCGTGGCGCGGGCGAGGGCGGCGGGGACCCGCATCGGCGGCCGTCAGTGAACCGACTGGCGCTCCTCCTCCGCGCGATCGAGCAGCCGGAAGTAGAGCCGGATGAGCGAGATCCGCGCGGAGTCGGAGAGGGTCGCGACGGCGCCGCGAGCGATGGCGAGCGGCTCCCTGCAGATCGTGAGGAGCACCTGCCCGACCTCGTTCGCGTGCTCCCGCGCGACCGGCGCGTCGGGAAGCTGGAAGGCCGCGAGGATGGCATCCCGCTCGAACAGCGGGTGGTGCCCGCGCAGCCCCAGCGAGAGGAGCGCGGAGAGCCGTCTGGGCGCGAGCGTCGCGAGCTTCTCGTTCTCCATCCGTCTCCCCCCTTGTTCCCCTGGCGGGCGCTATGTACCACAGTCGGGGCGGCGCGGGTCCGCCGGAAGCGGCGCCATCGGTGAGCGACTGCAGGCCGCCGCCGCACGGCGCAGCTCGGCGGCGACGCCCGATGCGCCAGCGGGCGCCGCTCGAGCGCGGCTGCGTGGACCTGCTCGTGCGCAGCGGCCATGCGTCCGTTATCCTGGATGACATGCCACCCGCCGCGCGGAGCCCGGACGCCCTGTCGCCACGCACCGCCGACCCGTACGCGGATCTCGCCGTCATCGACGGCCGCGCGCCGCGCTTCAACCAGGCCACGGTCGGGGTCGTGGCCCTGCTCGGCGTCGCGACCGGCTGGTGGGTGCTGTTCGCGGTGCTCGCGCTCCAGCTCACGCTCGGGCTCCTCCTCGGGCGTCGCTGGTGCCTCCCGTGCGTCCTCTACTTCGAGGTGGTGCAACCCCGGCTCGGCGAGGGCCCGCTCGAGGACGCCCGGCCGCCGCGGTTCGCGAACGAGGTCGGCGCAGCGTTCCTGTGGACGGCAGCCGCGGCGAGCGCCCTGGGGCTGAGCCGCCTCGGGACGACCCTGGGCGCGATCGTCGCGGCGCTCGCGCTCCTCGCCGCCACCACCGGCTTCTGCGCCGGCTGCACCCTGTACCGGATCGGCGCCCGACTTCGCGGCGTGCGCACGCTGAGGATCCACCGGATGGATCTCGCGGAGCTGGGGGTCGCGCCTGGCCGCGGCGCCGTCGTCCAGTTCACGCATCCCCTGTGCGCGGACTGCCAGGAGCTCACCGGCCGCCTGGTGAGCCAGCGCCGCTCGCCCGTGCTCGTGGACGTCTCGCGCCGGCCCGACCTCGCGAGGAAGTACGGTGTGGCCGTGGTGCCGCTCGCCGTCGAGGTGGACGCCGATGGGACGGTCCAGGGGCGGCTCGCGGGGTAGCGCAGGGCGTCGGCGCGAAGGCGCCGGACGAGCAGGCCATCGCGATGTTCGCCACCCATGCGCGCGGCGCACTCGAGGTGGAGCGCGCTCGTTCGAGGAGGGGCTCGCCGCGGTGCTGCCCTGCTACTGGATCTACGCCGAGGTCGGCGCGAGGCTCCTCGCCCGATCGTCGCCGGATCCGCTGTACGCGCGCTGGATCGCCACCTACGGCGGGGAAGAGTTCGCGAAGATCGTCGCGGACGTCCTCGCGCTCGTGGACCGCGTCGGCGATTCCGCGAGCGCGGCCGAGCTCGACGCGATGCGCGAGCACGTCGTGACGACCGCACGGTACGAGTGGATGTTCTGGGACGCGGCGTGGCGGCGCGAGAGCTGGCCGATCTGAGATGGCAGGAAAGAAGTGGCCCCGGTGGGACTCGAACCCACCGAAGCGCAACCACAAGTAGGCGACGGCGCACGCGAATTCGTCGAAGCCCACGAAGATCGTAGCAGTTCAGTGAACCGACGCGGACGCTCGCGGACGCGAGTGGACGTGGGAAGCCCCTGGGCGTGGAGAGACATGCTGGAGACACGGCCGCAGCCGGTCGGCCCGGCGGGAGTGGACGCCCGGAGCCCCCCGCGATCCAGAGATGTTGGAGGACAGCCGGCTCTTACCGCTTGTCCTTGTCGTCGTCGTCATGCGCCGCTGCGTGCGAACCCGGCTCCTCAGGCTTCTGCGCTTCGAGGTCACCGTGAAGCGCTAGTTTCTCCAAGGCCACCAGGCGGGCGGCCTGACGGCGGGCTACCGCACGAGCGAAAGCATTGGCGCTCGGTTCGTGTAGGCGACTGATGAAGGTCTCTGTCGAAGGTTCGAGGCGGTCTCCCGCCCCGAGAACGCCTGCTTGGGAGCCCGTAGTAGCAAACTCGCTAGAGAGGTGCGGAAACATCGTCCTCAGTTCATCGGCGAGAAAGGACGATTTCAGATATTCGACGCGCTTCTCCGAGGGCACCTGCTCCAGGTCGCGGAACACGGCACGGCGGTACGCAGACTCTGCATCTTCCTCTAGGCTTGCCTCGCGGACGCGCCGAACTTCCTCGACTGCGTCCTTGGCGGATGCTTCCTTCAAGACCTGGGCAGCCCGCTGCATGAACACGTCTGGCTGGTACATGTAGAAGCGGGCGGAGGCGGAGTCCGCCATCTCCTCGACCAGTTCCGGTCGTGGCCCGATCTTCTTGCCACGGACCTCCTGCCACCAATCGTCCTTGCGGTCGTCCGTTACGAATATGAGCGGCTTTGTCGTCGCCTTCGCGTGCTCCAGGAGTTCGAGCCAGATCACCGCATCGCCGTACTGCTTGGTCCCCCCCTTTTCTCGGTCGCGCCCGCCAGGCGGTCGCCCCTCTGCGAGACGCCTTTCTGCCGCCTTTAGGCGTTCAGCCGCGCCCTTCTTGCCGCCGACATTCGCGCCCGTGAAGAGTGCCGAAAGTACGTCCCGCACCTCGTCGCCCTTCGAAAAATCCGGGTGAGACTTTCGGGACGTCTCCAAAGAATCCAGCGCCTGCTTGAAAGCGTCCGCGAGCTTGCGTTCGATCGTTGCAGCGTCGATCACCGCGTGACGCTCATAGTGCTCTAGCTCCGCCTTCACCTTGTTGGCCGTGACGTTCAGTTGCTTGGATAGTTCATCGTAGGCGGCCGTCTGCTGTGCGATCACAGTGAGCCGGTTGTCCTGGTATTCCTTCGCAGCCTGGTACGGCAGCCAGATTCGACCGCGCAGTTTCCTGAACTGCCCGAGCAGCCGGTTCCGGGTATCGAGGTTATAGCGATAGAGATTCAGCAGAACGTTCGCGTCGAATGCGAACGTGCACTCGTCCCAGAGCTTCTTAAGCTCCTGTTCGCTCGGGCGGTAGTGCCCAGGAAACAGTGCTCTCATGGCTCGCAGAGCATAGCACTCTGCACCCGGGCTCACGTGTCGCTTCACGTCGGGTCCCGCGGTACGTTGCAGTTCGATGGCCGACCGCGAATTTCCGTTCCCGACGCCAGTTCCCGGGGATCTCCGGGAGCGCGTGCTCAAGGTGAATGCTGCAGAGACGCGGCAGATCGTCGAATGGTTCGTCCGACGGTGGGCTCCCAGTTTCGTCTTGCCGCCCGACTCCCCTCTCGGCGCGATCCTTCAAGCAGTTCTTGATTCGAGAGGAAGGAACAGGCCTCTCCGTTCACATCGGCCGACGAGGCGCATGCGTGGGAGTTCCGATTTCTAGCCCTACGGCGGTTGCAGTGGAGCATTTGCTGCCTCCACGGGCGCGCAGGCGTTCTGCGAGACGTGCACGCATCGTTCATCAAGAAGGAACTCGCGGGCGTCGATAGGCCCACGGTGACCTGGGGCATGCCCGGTGGAGTCGGGACCGTCTGCCTAGCGGGGAAACTGCTGCAAGCGTCCGGGGGAACGATCGCCATCAACGGAGAGTCTATCCAAGGGCACGACATCGTCTGGGAACCTGCGAACGGTGGGCTCGCTCTCATCGAGCGCAAGGATCGCGCTTACGAAGTCGGCCTCGATGAGCCGCTGAACCGCCGTATACGGCATCTGGTCTCGAAGATCCGGGAAGCTGGACCGGCGTTGCCTCGAGTAAGCGGTGCCGCGCGGATCCTAGCCGGCCAACACGAGCGCGACTGCAGCGCCTACAACGGCGAGAAGCGTGTCCATGCTGGTCAGCGTACTACGAGTCCTGTTGGCCTTCCCCACCCCTCGTGACGCAAGCGCCACAGCGGCGCGGCGGTCGTGTTCTTGGGCGTGCACCCGCAGCGTTGCGCTCTGAGTCACCATGCTGGGCTACACTTCCGCCCATGTCCGACGAGCCCACGATTCCACCTCCGGGCGAGTTTGTCGTGCTCGGTCCGGACGACGCGGAGTTTCGTCAGCACCTCGCGCGTCTCGACGCGGCCAAGTACCCCCGCTTCGCCCGGTTCGTTCTTGCTGTCCTGAGTAGCCTTCCGTGGGTCGGAGGCGTGATGGGCGCGAGCGCGGGGCTATATGGCGAGCGGGACCAAGGGAAAGTGAACTCGCTGCAGAGGCAGTGGCTCGAAGAACACAGCGAGCGGCTCCGGGATGTGGCCTCCGCCATCAACGAGGTCACGGAACGGCTGGAGCAGTTCGGGGACGACATCAAAGAGCGCATCGAGAGCGAGGAGTACCTCGGCATCGTCCGCAAGGCATTTCGGGTGTGGGACCAGGCGGACACGAAGGACAAGCGACGACTCGTCCAGAAGCTCCTCGCGAACGCAGGGGCGACCTCCGTCACGTCTGACGATGTCGTACGGTTGTTCGTGGAGTGGATTGAGCGTTACCACGAGGCGCATTTCGCCATCATCCGCGAGGTCTTCCGGAACCCCGGCTCGACGCGCGCCGACATCTGGGACGCCATCCGCGGCGAACGGGTTCGCGACGACTCGCCGGAAGCGGACCTGTTCAAGCTGCTCATCCACGACCTCAGCACCGGCCGAGTAATCCGGCAGCATCGCCCGACGAACTACCAGGGCCAGTTCCTGCGGAAGATCACGCCGCGCGCGCTCCCAGGGACGGCACCGTCCGTGATGAAGTCCCCGTTCGACGACAAGGAACCCTATGAACTAACCGAGCTAGGCAAGCAGTTCGTCCACTACACCATGAACGAAATCGTGCCGAGGGTTGGCGCCGGAGGCCCGCCGTCAGGCGCTCCACCGCGCCCCGTACAATGAGATCCCGGACCCAGAGTAGTCGTGACCCGTCCACCACGCAGCGAGGACGCGGCCCGGCGATAACCAGTCGATATTGAAGGGTTCACCGCGCTTGGGCATGACGCAGAGTTACGGTGCTCTGGCGCGGTCGCCCTCGCGCAGTCGCGAAGCGCGTACGACCAGTAGCCGGCGAGTTGCTCTGGGTCGGCGATGGACCTCACATTCGCATGCGGGCGGCGGCCACCGGCGAACCAGTGGCACTGACAGGCAAACTCAACCAGATGTACCCAATTGCCCGTGAGTGACGCTTGACGCGTTCTCGCGCGACCTCGGGT
The DNA here is from genome assembly GCA_963721145.1 of uncultured delta proteobacterium. Lineage (GTDB taxonomy): Bacteria > Myxococcota > Myxococcia > Myxococcales > Anaeromyxobacteraceae > Anaeromyxobacter. Next base: position 831,336 of record CAVRIC010000004.1, read on the forward strand.
GCATGGCAGCGCTCATCCAGCAAACGCCTCTCCCGCAGCGTGCGCGCTCGCTAGCGCGCCGGCCCTGGAGGTCCGCGGGGGTCGCGGACCCCCGCTCGTGTCCTCGTCTCTGCGCGCATTCTCGTGCGTTTGGAGAGACGTCGAAAACGCATGAGAGAGTTGCAGCATGACGACCGCACGCGACTTCACCGCTCGCCTCGCCGATCTCCTCCGCCGCGAGCACGCGGCCATGGCCGAGTTCCTTGTCGCTCTCGCTGACTTCGATCGTCAGAAGCTCTGGCGCGAGCTCGGGCACGCAAGCCTCTTCTCGTTCCTGCGTCGCGAGCTCGGGTTATCTGCCGGCGCCGCGCAGTACCGGAAGACGGCGGCCGAGCTGGTGCAGCAGTACCCCGACGTCGAGGCGGCGCTCCGCGCTGGACGCCTCTGCCTCTCGTCGGTCATCGAGCTCGCCAAGGTCATCACACCGGAGAACGCGGCGGAGGTGCTGCCGCAGTTCTTCGGCCTGTCGAGCCGGGACGCCGCTCTCGTCGCCGTGTCGATCCGGCCGATCGAGAACGCGCCTCGGCGCGACGTCGTGACCCCGCTCCGCCTTGCGGCTCCGGCGCCCCCGCCCGCCGTGGAGCGAACCCTGGCGCCCGCGCCCGGGGACGATGCCGCGACTTTCGCGTTTCGGGCGCCCGAAATGCCGGCGGCGGGGAGCGCTCCAGCGCCGCAGACTCCCTCCCCGGCCGGGGCTCGCCCGATCGTCCCGATGACGTCCCGCACCGTCGAGCCTCTCGACGCCGAGAACGTCCGGTTGCACATGACCGTCTCGCGCCGTTTCCTTGCGAAGCTCGAGGCGACGAAGGACGCGCTGTCGCACGCCAGGCCGGGCGCGAGCGCGGAGGAGGTGCTCGAGGTCTGCATGGACCTGTTGCTCGCCGAGCGCGCGAAGCGGAGGGGCCTCGTCGAGAAGCCGCGCAAGACCGCCCGCCCCGTCACCTCGGACGCCATCCCGGCCGCGGTGAAGCGCGAGGTCTGGGGTCGGGCCGGCGGCCGCTGCGAGTGGCCGCTCGACGGCGGCGGCGTTTGTGCCTCGACCCTGCGGCTCGAGTTCGACCACGTCGTGCCGCGGGCACACGGTGGCCCCTCGACGATCCAGAACGTGCGGGTCCTCTGCCGCCCATAACCAGCTCGCCGCGCGGCGCGTCTTCGGAGATGACTGGATGGACCGCTTCACCCGGAAGGGCCCGGCAATCGACGCCCCGCCTCCGGCCCCGCGCTGATGTGAACCGGCGTCGTCGGGAGCAAGAAAGCGAAGGACGACGCGAGGTAAGGAAGTGGCCCCGGCGGGACTCGAACCCACGGCCTACGGTTTAGGAAACCGCCGCTCTATCCACCTGAGCTACGGGGCCAAGCTGTCGTTCAAGCCGAGTGCTGCGCTCCTGCGCGTCGCGAGCCGGGGACCGCACCGGAGTCGACAGGATGCAGCACGGCGGCGGATATACCACACCGTTCCAGCCCGAAACGACTTGTAACGCGCCCACCGAGAGCTTCCCCTCTCCTGCCGAGGCACCGAAGGCAACGTGGCCATCGAGTGGGCGGGCGGCCGCACCTACGCCGGCGCCGCATCCCCGGCGGCCGTCCGCGGCAGCTCGACCGTGAACGTAGAACCGAGCCCTGGCGCGTTTTCGACGGTGCCTTGCGGAAGAGGTTTGCGCGTCGCTCCATCGCCTTCCGCTCCGTGACGTCGCGGATGGCCGCGACGGTGTACGTGTGTGCGCCGTCCGTGAGCGGGGAAAGACTGATCTCGACCGGGAACTCCTCGCCGCCCTTCTTGCGACCGAAGAGCTCGAGGCCCATGCCCATCGGGCGGGTGCGCGGCGCCGCGTGGTACTCGGCCCTGTGTTCGGATTTACGCCCCGTGTTGGCGGCTGGCGACCGTGCTCAGCCGTCGACCTGGCGACCCGCGTGGCGCGCGCCGCGGCGACCGCAGCTCCTCGAGGCGCGGACCTGGGCGCCGCTCAGGACTTCGCCGCCGGGAACCAGATGCGGAACGTGCTGCCGATCCCGGGCGTGCTCTCGACGGTGATCCTGCCGCCGTGCGCTTCCACGAGCCCGTGGGCGATGTAGAGCCCGAGCCCGAGCCCGCTGCTCCCGCCGCGTGCCTTCCTGGTCTGGTAGTACCGGTCGAAGAGGTGCGGGATCTCCTCTGGTGCGATGCCCGCTCCACGATCCTCGATCGAGAGCGTCGCCCCGTCGTCCCCCGCGGCGACGACGATCCGGATGGGCGCGCCGACGGAGGAGTACTTGTTCGAGTTCTCGAGCAGGTTCGTCAGGATCTGATCGATCCGGATCGGGTCGGCCGAGACCGGCGGCGGATGGCCCACGACCTCGACCGGGACCGCGTGCGTCCCGAGCGCACCCTGGATCTGACTCACGAGCGCCGTCACGAGCTCGGGCAGGTCGACCTGGTGACGGTCGAGAGCGACATGATGCGCGTCGATGCGGGACGCATCGAGGAGATCGCGGGTGAGCCGCTCGAGGCGGTACCCGTTCCGCTTCATGATCTGGAGCGTGGCCACCGGAACCGTCGAGGCGTCGCCGGTCGCCTGGCTGAGCATCATGTCGATCTGCAGCAGGACGGACTGGAGCGGCGTCCGCAGGTCATGCGCGACGATCGCGGCGAACTCCTCCCGGACCCGGTCCAGCTCCTTGCGCGCGCTGATGTCCTGGTAGACGACCACCACCCCGAGCGTCACGCCCGAGGACGACTGGACGGGGGCGGCGCTGATCTGTCCCTGGAACGTGGCCCCGTCACGTCGCTCGATGACCGCCTCGAGGTTGATGACGGCCCCCTCCCTCAACGCCCTCGCGACGGGGAGCTCGTCCGCGCGCATCGGGCGCCCGGCCGCGTCCTTGAGGTCGTACGCGCGATTGGGATCATTCGCCCGGGTGAGGCGCCCCAGCATCCGGATCGCCGCAGGGTTTCCGAACGGCTCTCCTTCCGGATCGGCCGGGAAGTAGGCGAGGCCGTACGGCGCGTGATCGACGACCGCCTGGAGCAGAAGGCGCTCCTCGTCCTCGAGCTGCCGAGCGTACGCCACGGTGAGGCCCGCCTGGTCGCTGAACTTCTCGAGCAGCCGCACGTCCGTCTCGCTGAACTCTGCGCTCGATTGCTTGTCTGCCAGGTAGAAGTTGCCGAAGACCTCCGTGCCCACCCTGAGCGGCACGCCGACGAAGCTGGTCATCGGTGGATGGCCAGCAGGGAACCCTTCCGAACGAGGGTCCCGCGCCATGTCGGCCAATCGAATGGTCCGGCCCTCGCGAATGACGGCTCCGAGAAGCCCCCGCCCCGTGGGGAGGTGCCCGATCGCGCGCGCCGTGTCCTCGTCCACGCCGCTGTAGATGAAGTCCTTGAGCTTCCGGCCGTCGCGGGCGAGCACGCCGAGGGCGCCGTAGCGCGCGCCCGTCATCTCGCAGGCGAGAACGAGCAACCTCATGAGGACGTCGCGAAGGGAGACGGGCTCGCGACCCGATGCGCGCGTGAGGACCGCTGCGTTCAGCGCGGCAAGCTGCTGGTGGACGCGCTGCTCCGCCTCCCCGGGACGCGGCTCCATCTCCACGAGCGCCGAGCCGCCGTCGACCTCGCGACCGCGCACTCGCAAGACGAGCTCCGCGCCCGTCACGCGATCTCGCCACCGCTCGTCCTCCTCGAACGGCTCGCCTCGAACCGCGCGCCGCCAGGGCTGCGCCCCGCCGACGGTCGGATCGCCTGGCGGGGAGAGGATCTCGATCCGCTGCTCGAGGTCCTCGAGGCCGAGCGGCGTGAAACCGAGCAGATGGACGGCCACATCCGAGGCCCGCACCGCTCCGTCTGGACGAACGAGGAGAGAAGGCCAAGGGACGGCAGCCAGGTCTGGGGGAAGAGCCATTCCGGCGGGGAAATACCCACACGGGTGCTGGTCGACAACGCTCGGTTTGGGGCGGCCAACCCTGAATGCAGCCCTCGACGCAGCCAGTTGCGGGGTCTAGGCGCGCCTGGGCGCGTTCGCGAGCACATCCTCGATGACGTCGACCGGCACGGGTTTCCCGAGATGGCGGTCGAACCCTGCAGCGGCGGCGCGCCGCTGGTCTTCCGCGAGCGCGTATCCGGTCAGCGCGACGAGGAAGGTGGTTGCGAGCGCAGGATCGTTGCGGATCGCGCGGGCGACCTGGTAGCCGTCCATCACGGGAAGCCCGATGTCGCAGAGCACTACGTCCGGCTCGAACGTGCGCGCCTTTTCGACCCCGGCGTGTCCATCGTGCGCGACGGCAACCTCGTGCCCCCACAGCCGCAGCATCTCCTCCAGCGTCTCGGCGGCGTCGACGTTGTCCTCGATGACGAGCACGCGCCGTTTCGGCATGGCGCTCTCCGCCGCTCGCGCGGGCTCGTTCAGCGCCGGGCGCTCGGGCGCGAGCGGGATGCGAACGAGGAACTCGGCCCCGCGGCCCGCTCCCTCGCTTCTCGCCTCGACCGAGCCGCCGTGCAGCTCGACGAGCCCCTTCACGAGCGCGAGCCCGAGGCCGAGGCCGCCGCGGGAACGGGCGAGCGTCGTCTCTCCCTGCGTGAACGCTTCGAAGACGAGGTGGAGCAGCTCGGGCGCGATGCCGTCGCCGTCGTCGCGCACCTTGACGAGCGCAGTACCGGGTCCATCGAGCCCGACGAGGACGTCCGCGCGGCCTCCCGGCGACGTGAACTTGGCCGCGTTCTGGAGGAGGTTTCCGAGCACCTGCCCGAGCCGCACCGGGTCCGCGTCGACCGCGAGGGGGCCGCCTTCCACGCGAAGCTCGAGCGACACGTCTCGGCCGGAGAACAGCGTGCGGTAGTCGTCCACGGCCCTGCGGACCACATCGCCGAGGTCGGTTCGCGCCTTCTGGAGCTCGATCTTCCCCCGCGCGACGCGCGTCACGTCGAGCAGGTCGTCGACGATCCTCGTCAGGTGCATCACCTGCCGGTTGAGGGTCGCCCGCGCGGCCGCGGCCTGGTCGCCGCGCTCGGCGTTTTCGAGGATCCAGAGCGCGTTGTGGACCGGGGCGAGCGGGTTCCGAAGCTCATGCGAGAGCATCGCGAGGAACTCGCTCTTCCGCCGGTCGGACTCGCGCAAGGTCTGCTCTGCCCGCATGCGTTCCGTGATGTTGTCGAAGACCGCCACGAAGTGGTCCGCCTGCGGGCTGTAGACGGAGATCGAGAGCCAGATCCCGAGAGGCCGGAAGTCGATCTCGAACCGCTCCGGCTGGCCGCTCGTCGCCACGCGCCCGTAGGTCTCCAGGAGCTCCGGCTGGGACTCCCGGATCCCAGGGAGCACCTCGGTGACCCTCCTTCCGACGACGTCGTGCAGGCCCGTCAACCTCGAGAACGCGGCGTTGACGTCCAAGTAGATGAAGTTGTCCGGGCGACCGCGCTCGTCGAAGAGCATCCGGCAGTACGCGAACCCGTCCAGCATGTTCTGGAACAGCATCCGGTACCGGGACTCGCTCTCTCGCAGCGCCTTCTCGGCCTGCTTCTGCACGGTGATGTCGCGGAAGAACACGGCGATGCCGCCTGCCTTCGTGGGATACGCCGAGACCGCCGCCCAGATGTCGAGCGGCGGGTAGTACTGCTCGAACGCGACGGGGACGCGCTCCTCCATGCAGCGGTGGTACTCGCGCCAGTACTTCCTGTCCGGGTTCGCGGCCTCCGGGAAGACGTCCCACAGGACGCGCCCGAGCGTCTCCGACCGCGGCTTGCGGGAGATGTGTTCCTGGGCCTCGTTGACGATGACGAACCGGAACTCCGGATCGAGGACGTACAGGGCGTCGCCATGCTCGAGAACATCGTCCGCAAGGCGGTGATCCGCGTGCGGTGCTGTCACCTCGTCCTCGGTGTCCGGGGCGGTGGTGGCTCGCGGATCGCGCGGGTTCTTCGGCATGAGACGAATCGGGCGACGGCCGGGGAGCGACCCTCATCGAGGGCGCGCCGGCCCAGGCGGCCCAAGGATAGTACCTGACCGGACCGACCGTGGACGCTTCACGCTCGGATCGTGCGCAGCGGGGCCGCTTCAGGAGCCGGTTGGACCACTGCCCGCGTCTCGTCCGGACGTGCCGGCGCCGCCTGTCCAGCGACGCTGGAGCGCGAACGTCTCGATCGACCCGCTGGCTGCTCGATCACCCCGAAGGCCGGCGCCGCTCACGTCGCGAAGCCGCATGATGTCGGTGGGTCGTGGGCAATGTCCGGCTGGAACAAGATCTGCTGTGCCGTGGACTTCTCCGACGAGTCCCGGTTCGCCATGGAAGAGGCGGCCGAGCTCGCGTCGCGCTCCGGCGGAGATCTCACCCTCGTTCACGTGGTCGGCGGCCGCAGGCAGGACTCGGAGCCGCCCTACCTCTCCGACGTCTCCCGCGCGCGCGTCGGCGATGTGAATCGCCGGCTCGAGGAGTGGCGGACCGAAGCCGAACGGATCGCGAAGCGCCAGGTCGCCGCGTCGCTGCTCACGGGCCCGGCCGTCGAAGAGATCCTCCGGTTCGCCCGCGCGGGCCGCCACGACCTGATCGTGCTCGGGACGCCGGGTGCGCTCGGGTGCGAGCGGACGGTCTTCGGGTCCGTCGCGGAGGGGGTTACCCGTCGCTCGCCTTGCAGCGTCCTCATGGCACGGCGGCGTGCCGCGAGTCCGGACCGCTGAACCGCGGCGACGCCGTTCGCCAGCCGGAGGAGGTCAATGCTCGATCTCGTCGACGTGGGCCGCCGGACGCTCGAGTCGTACCGCGGTGTCGCTCCGGATTCGCTCCTCGATGCGCTCCGCCCCGCGGCGGAGACGCTCCGCGGCGCCCGCGTCCTTCACCTGAATGCGACCCCCTACGGAGGCGGCGTCTCCGAGCTGCTGCGCTCCGAGGTCCCGCTCCTCAACGACCTCGGGATCCACGCCGACTGGCGCATCATCCGCGGCGACGAGCGGTTCTTCGGCGCGACGAAGCGGATGCACAACGGGCTGCAGGGCGCATCCCGTCCCCTCGATGCCGAGGAGCAGGCGGTCTATCTCTCGAACGCGCGGATGAACGCGGCGGCGTTCAAGGAGGAGTACGACTTCGTCTTCGTGCACGACCCGCAGCCCGCGGCGATCCTCCCGCTGCGCGGCAGGGGCTCCTCCCGATGGATCTGGCGGTGCCACATCGACACCTCGAGGCCGAACCCGGAGGTCTGGGCCTTCCTCCGGCCGTTCGTCGCCGAGTACGACGCCGCCATCTTCACGATGCAGGAGTTCGTTCCCCCCGACTTCCCGGTGAAGCGCCTCGAGACGATCCCGCCCGCGATCGACCCGCTGAGCCCGAAGAACCTCCGCCTGCCCAAGACCGTCGCGGCCCAGGTGCTCGAGTGGATCGGGATCCGCATGGGGCGCCCGCTCGTCACGCAGGTCTCCCGGTTCGATGCCTGGAAGGACCCGCTCGGCGTCATCCAGGCGTACCGCCTCGCGCGCCGGGAAGTCCCGAACGTGCAGCTCGCGCTCGTGGGCTCGCTGGCCCTCGACGATCCGGAGGGATGGGACGTCTACCGGCTCATCCGCGGCGAGGCGGGCGACGATCCCCTCATCCACGTCTTCACCAACGTGATCGGCGTGGGGAACATCGAGGTCAACGCCTTCCAGAGACTCTCGAGCGTCATCGTCCAGAAGTCGCTCCGCGAGGGCTTCGGCCTGGTCGTCTCGGAATCGCTCTGGAAAGGGACGCCGGTCGTCGCCGGCCGCGTCGGCGGCATCCCGCTCCAGATGGCGGATGGCGTCGGGGGCCTCCTCGTGGACACGGTCGAGCAGTGCGCGGAGGCGCTGGTGGAGCTGCTCGAGGATCCCCACCGCGCCGCCGCCCTGGGCGCGCGCGGCCGGGACCGCGTCCGGGAGCACTTCCTCATCCCGCGGCTGCTGCTCAACGAGCTGGCGCTCCTGCGCGAGCTCGGCGCGGGCCGCACCTTCGGCGATGCGGAGCGGTGGAGCCGCGACCGCGATCCGGTGTGCGGCATGGTGATCGAGGGGAGCACCCTCACCGCGGCATCGGCTGAAGCCGAGCACCGGTTCTGCTCCGAGCGCTGTCGCGCCCTGTTCAACGAGGATCCGGCGCGATACGCGACGCGACGCTGACGACGACCTCGGGGGTCGTCCAGACGTCCGATGCGCCTGCGGGCCGCGCTCACCGGTCCGCAAGGAGCTCGTCGAGCCCGCGCCAGCCCACGATCCGGCGGACGCCCTCGGCGAGCACCGGCGCGAGCCGGATCACCTCGACCCGCCCGGGAGCGCCGGTCGCAGAAGGCAGGCTGTCGGTGACGAGGACCCGGGTCACCTCGGGTCGACGGAGCCGCTCCAGCGCGCCGGCGACGAACAGCCCATGGGTGGCGGCCACGACGAGCTCGCGCTGACACCCGTGCGCGAGCAGCGCGTCGACCGCGGCAGCGACGGTGGTGCCCGTCGAGATCATGTCGTCCACGACGAGGGGCCGCTTACCCCGGACGTCTCCCACGACGCTCGAGACGGTCACCTGGACCGGTGATGTCCGGACCTTGGAGACGACGGCCAGAGGGCACCCGAGCCGGCGCGCGTACGACTCGGCGAGCTTGACCGCGCCGAGATCCGGCGCCACGACGACGGCGTCCCCGCGCACGTACGGCCGCAGCGCCTCGACCAGGACCGGAACCGCCGTGAGGTGCGCGACGGGCGTCTCGACGCAGGAGGCGGCGACGGGGCTGTGGAGGTCCACCGCGATCACCTGCGAGAAGCGGCCCGTCCCGAGCACGTCGGCGACGACCTTCGCGCCCAGCGGCCTTCCTTCCTTCGTGACCCGGTCCTGCCGCGCGTATCCGAAGTACGGAACGATCGCAGTGACGGACCCGGCGCCGGACCGGCGACACGCGTCCGACAGCAGCAGCAGCTCCAGGAGGTGCTCGCCCACCCCGGGCCCGAGGGGCTGGATCACGAACACCGGCTGGCCGCGAACGCTGTCCCGGACCTCGACGTCCCGCTCGCCGTCCGGAAAGCATCCGAGCAGGCAGGACGCGAGCTCGGACTCGAGCTCTCGCGCGACGTCGGCGGCGAGCGCCGGGTGGGCCGAGCCCGACACGATGAGCGGCCTCATCGGGCCTCCTTTCGAGCGCCGATCGCTGCGGGCGCTCCTCCGGCTCGCAGGGCCCGGTTCACTCGGTGGTCCAGCGCTGGCCGGCTCCCGCCGCGACCTCGCGGCCCTGGCGCAGGAGCTCGATCACCTCTTCGTCCGTGACCTGCCCGAAGCGCTCGTACCACAGGCCGACGGCGATGAACGGGTGCGGCAGATCGACCGCGACGATGTCGTCGAATTCCGGCCTCAGCTCCGGCTCGCTCGACGCGGCGATCACCGGAGCCGCGAGGATAACCCGCGCAGCGCCCGCGTCGCGCGCCGCACGACCGGCCGCACGCGCGGTGGCCCCCGTCGCGACCCCGTCGTCCACGACGATGGCGGTGCGCCCGGTCAGGTCCGGAAACGATCGATCGCCGCGGTAGGCGCGCACCCGACGTGCCAGCTCCGCGGCCTCGGCCGCCGCGAGCGCCGCAACCTCCTCGTCCCTGAGCCCGACCTCGAGGAGCGCCTCCGGGTTGACGTACACGGCACCGCCTTCGGCGATCGCTCCGACGGCGTACTCGGGGCAACCGGGCGCGCCGAGCTTGCGCACCACCATCGGCTCGAGCGGCGCGCCGAGAAAGCGCGCGACCTCGAACACGACCGGGACACCGCCGCGCGTGAGCCCGAACACGACGGGCCGCTCCGCCCGGAAGCGCTCGAGCTTCTGGGCGAGCATCGCACCGGCGTGCGCCCTGTCGCGGAAGAACATGACGCCCCGCTGCAACACTAGGGATCGGGAACGGAGTCTGGGACAGGGGCCTCGTCTGCGCTGATGCCCGGCTGAGGCACGCGGCTGAGGCACGGCCTGTCGATCGGGCGCTACCTAACATGCACCCGCTCGCCTGTACGGCCGTTCCTTGCCCCCTCGCACGCCCCTGCGCTAGTACAGGGCGGACCACGGGCGCCCGCGCCCAGCCACCCTCTCAGGGGACCTCCATGACTCGAACGACCGTCACCTCGACCGCCACCGCGCTCACGATCGTGCTCCTCGCCGGTTGCGCCACAGCGGGACGCGACACTGCCATCGGCGCCGGAGTCGGCGGGGCTGCAGGCGCCGGCATCGGTGCGCTCGTCGGCGGGAAGAAGGGCGCGCTCATCGGCCTCGGCGTCGGCGCGCTCGCGGGAGGCTCGGTCGGGCTTTACCTGGACAAGCAGCGCAAGGAGCTCGAGCGCGTCGCCGAGGTGAAGAAGACGGAGAACGGGCTCATCGTACAGATGAAGAACGACATCCTGTTCGACACGAACAGCGACGGCGTGAAGGCCCAGGGCGTCGCGGATCTCGCCAAGATGGGCGACATCCTCGCCAAGTACTCCGACGACCGCGTCCGCATCGAGGGCTACACGGATTCCTCCGGCGACGCCAAGCACAACCAGGCGCTCTCCGAGCGGCGCGCCCACGCCGTGAAGACCGTGCTCGTCTCGCGCGGCGTGCAGGACGCCCAGATCAGCGTGGTCGGGTTCGGCGAGGCGAAGCCGGCCGCCGAAAACGCCACCGCCGAGGGCCGCGCCAAGAACCGCCGGGTCGAGCTCCACATCGACGTGCCGAACCCGACCTGAGCCGGCCCGACGCGAGCCGCCAGACGCGCCGTGCCTAGTACGACCTGGTCAGCTCGTGCGCCTGCTACGAGCGCCGATGCTCTCGCGACGGCGCAGAAGTGACCAGGTCGTACTGGTCGCCCGACCGGGCGACCTCAGAAGCTTCACCCGACCGGACCGCAGGACGGAGCGGGGCGGCCGCCGCCTGCGGTTCGAGGCGCTGCCGGCCGGGAGATGACGCGGATCACCGCGACGGTGCCGCACGCAGGGCAGGCGACTCGCTCCTCGTCGCCCCTGTTGAGGATGAGCGCCTCGAACACCTTGTCGCACGGCTGACACGCGTATTCGTGGATAGGCATCGTTCGTCGGAGCCGCGCCCGGCCAGAAGGGTTCGGAAGGCGGTCGGGCGCACCTGGTCACTTGTTCCGAGGTGGGCGCTCCGGTAGGAGTGCACCATGGCGGAGACCGATCGCGAGCTGCTCGACGCCGTTCGTACGGGCGACCGGGGCGCGCTCGAGCGCCTCCTCACGCGTCACCAGGGCGCCATCTACCGGTTCGGGGCGAAGATGTGCCGCGACGAGGAGGACGCGAAGGACGTCCTCCAGGAGACGATGTTCGCAGCCGCGCGCACGATGCCGGAGTTCCGTGGCACCTCGGCGCTCTCCACATGGCTCTACGCGATCGCGCGCAGCTTCTGCATCAAGAAGCGGCGGACAGGCAAGTTTGCGCCGGAGCGGATCGAGTCCCTGGACGCCCATGCCGAGCAGGGGGCGGAGATCGCGGACGCGCGGCGGAACCCGGAGGAGGACGCGGCGCGGCGCCAGCTCCAGTCCGCGCTCGACGGCGCCATCGCCGAGCTCGATCCCATGTACCGCGAGGTGCTCGTGCTCCGGGACGTCGAGGGGCTCCCGGCCGCGGAGGTCGCCGAGGTGCTGGGTCTCTCGGTCGAGGCGGTGAAGAGCCGCCTGCACCGCGCCCGGAACGCTGTCCGCGCCCACGTCGCTCCCCTCCTCGCCGCGCCAGCCGAGAGCGCGCCCGGCGGCGGCCCGGGGTGCCGAGACGTCGTCGACCTGTTCTCGCGGCGGCTCGAGGGCGAGATCGACGCCGGCGCGTGCGCCGAGCTGGAGAAGCACCTCGAGGGCTGCGCCGACTGCCGCGGCCGCTGCGAGTCCCTCCGCACGACGCTCGCGCTCTGCAAGCGGGCTGGCGCTGCGGAGGTGCCGGCCGACGTCGCCCGGTCGGTCCGGGAGGCGCTGCGAGGGTTCCTCGAACGCCGGAGCTGATGCGTCAGGGAGTGGCGCATCCTATGATCACCCGGTGGCTTTCTGGGCCGGAGGTCGCATGAAGACGATGATCGCCGCGCTCGCGATCGCGCTGGGGGCCGGAGCGGCCGCCTCCGACGCTGCCGCGGTCCCGGGCGTCTCCCCCGGCATCGTGGACGCTCGCGCTGCGCGGGAGCTGGTCGCGGCGGGTGTGAAGGTGGTGGACGTCCGGACGCCCGCCGAGTTCGACGCTGGCCACGTTCCGGGCGCCGTGAACATCCCGTTCGACGAGATCGCGAAGCGGACGGCCGTGGTCGGGCCGCCGTCCACCCCGGTGCTGCTCTACTGCAAGAGCGGGAGGCGCAGCGGCATCGCCGGCGAGACCCTGAAGAAGATGGGGTTCACGAAGCTCTACGATCTGCAGTCGTACGACCGCTGGACGGCGTCCGAACCGGGCTCGGCCACGAAGTAGAAGCGGACCGCCGGCGCAACCGCCTACCAGACCCGGCTCGTGCCGCCGTGGCAGCTCGCGGTGCAGCTCGTGCCGTTCCACCCGCCGGAGATGACCTGGCTGTCGTAGGTCACGCTGCCGTCCCCGAACTGAACGTTCGCGACGCCGTTCACGTGCAGCGTCGGGCTGGCGATCGCCGGAGTCGAAGATGCGTCGACGTCCGTCACGACGGCGCTGTGACAGTAGTAGCAGCGGAGGTTCCCGTTGCCGCTCGCACAGTGCCGATCGTGACGGCCCGTCGCCGGCCAGTAGTTCCGGGCGTCGGATGCGTTCCCGTGACAGGCGTTGCAGGCGTAACCGCTGCCGCTCCACGACGGGGTGGACCCGCCGGCGGTGCCGGAGGAGGCGGTCGTCGGCGGATTGTGGCAGTACACGGCGCACGTGCCGCCGGAGTACGTCCCGAGGCTCGCGGGCAGGGAGCCCTGGCCCGCTCCGGAGAGCGTCACCTGGGCCGTGCCGCCGTCGAGGTGCGCGAGCGGCGTCGCCTGCGCCGGCACGGCGTGGCACGTCGCACAGGAGAACGCCGGCGCGACGGCGCTGCCCGCGAGGTGGAGCTGGTGCGCGCCCGTCCGGGCCGCGGTGTTGGTCCCGGTGAGCCGCCCGGTCACGTCGTCCGGAGGCGCCGCTTGCGCGAGCTGGGAGCCGTAGTCGAACGGCTCCGTCGGGGTACCGTGGCAGAAGGTGCAGTTGGTCTTCCAGTCCGCGACGCCCGCGGGGAAGAGCGCGCTCGCGGTGGCCGCGTGGCATCCGGTGCAGGACGGGCCCACTCCTCCCGCCAGGTCGGCGCCGTGGCAGCTCGCGCAGTCCCTCGCCCCGCCCAGCTGCTCGAGGAAGGCCAGCGCATCGGAGCCGTGGAACGCGGGGCTGGTCGGGTCGGCGTAGCTCGCCGGGTGCAGCATGTCGATGTGGCCGTTCACGTGCTTGCCGCCGGCCACGTTCAGCGTTCCGTCCGTGTTCATCGTGGCGGGGTGGCAGGTCGCGCACGTGGTGAGATCGGTCGAGCCGGAGTGCGGCGGCAGTCCGTGGCACGCGTCGCAATTCGAGAACGACTGGACCCAGCTCGGAGGCTTCGTGGCCACGGTGCCGCCCGCGATCCCGCTCCCGTGGCAGTAGGTCGCGCAGGTGTGAGCCGTCGTGTCGTACGTGCCGAGGCTCGCCGCGAGCAGCGCCTGGCCCGCGCCGCGAAGGCTCACCGCCACCGGCTGACCGACGTGCGTGAGGTCGGTCGGGACGGCGTGGCAGGTGGCGCACGCGAACCCGAGCGCGAACGGCCCCGGATTCAGGTGGGCCTGGTGCTGCCCGACGTCGAGGTCGGTGGTCAGGGTCCCGCCGTACGGACCGACCGGCGGCGCCGCGTTCGTGAGGTCGGTCGCGGGGTCGAACGTCGCGAGCGGGTTGCCGTGGCACATCGTGCAGTTCACGCCCGTGCCCACGCTGTCGATGTTGCGAGCGGAGCTGCACGCGGTCAGGACGAGCGCAGCGAAGGGAGCGACGAATGCGAGGCGAGTCGAGCGCATGGGGCGACCTCGAGGATCCACCGCAGCCGGGAGACCTTCTCGCGGGATCCTGGCGCTCACGATATCGCGGCAGGCGCGCGGCCCGCACTGTGGGGCGAAGCGCACCTCGACCTACGGCGTTGCCGTCACGCGAGGAGGACCTCCCTCACCTTCGAGAGGAGGACCTCCGGCGCCACGGGCTTCGCCACGAAGTGGATCCCTTCCTCGAGGATCCCCTTCTGGCTCATGATGTCGGCCGTGTAGCCGCTCGAGAAGAGCACGCGCACGTCGGGCTTCATGCGCCGCATCTCCTCCGAGGCCTGCTTCCCGTTCTTCCTCGGCATCACCACGTCGACGATCACGAGCGTCACCGCGTCCATGTTCTCGACGAACTTGCGGATCGCGTCCTCTCCGTCGACGGCCTCGATGACCCGGTAGCCGAACTGGGTGAGGACCCTCCCCATCAGCTTGCGGACGCCGGGATCGTCCTCCGCGACGAGGATCGTCTCGTTGCCGCCCAGCGGTCTCGGGGTGGGAGCCGGTCCGTCTTCGACCTCGACGCTCGCCTCCGTCAGCTTCAGGTAGATCCTGAACGTGGTCCCCTCGCCCGGGGTGGTGTGCACCTCGATCTCTCCCCGGTGCTGCTTGACGATCCCGTAGGCCATCGAGAGCCCGAGGCCCGTCCCCTTCCCCACTCCCTTGGTGGTGAAGAAGGGCTCGAACACCCGCGCCTTCGTAGCCTCGTCCATGCCGACGCCCGTGTCGGACAGCGAGATGACGGCGTATGCGCCGGGCTCGATGTCGCCGAGGGCCGTCCGGCACAGCTCCGCGTCGAGGTCCACGCGCGAGGTCGTGATGACCAGCCGCCCACCCTGCGGCATCGCGTCCCGCGCGTTGGTCGCGAGGTTCAGGAGGACCTGCTCGAGCTGGCTGCCGTCGGCCATGACCGTCAGCTCCTCCTCCGCGAGGTTCGTGTCGAGCTGGATGTCCTCGCCGATCAGGCGGAGCAGGAGCTTCTCGACCGTCTTCACGACGGCGTTGAGCTGAACCGGCTGCGGACGGATGACCTGCTTCCTGCTGAACGCCAGGAGGTCCCTCGTGAGCGCCGCCGCCTTCTCCGACGACGACAGGATGTCGTCCACGCAAGAGCGCAGCGGATCGTCCTCGCGCATCTCCATCCGCAGGATGCCCCCGCAGCCGATGAGCACGCTCAGGATGTTGTTGAAGTCGTGGGCGATGCCGCCGGCGAGCGTGCCGATCGCCTCCATCTTGTGCGCGTGCCGGAGCTGTTCCTGCAGCCGCTTCCGGGCCTCGCTCTGCGACACGACCTCCTCGATCTGGTCGTGCAGCTCGCGCTGGGTGATCTCGAGCTTCTTGTTCTTGTCGCGCAGCTCCGTGGTGGAGGCCTTCAGGTCCGCGGCCAGCCTGTTGAGCGCGCTCTCGATGACGCTCCACTCGTCGCGCCGGTGCAGCTCGATGCGGGTGTCGAGGTCCCCGGCGCGGATCGCCTCGATCCCGGAGCCGAGGGCCGCCATCGGCTTGCTCAGGTTCGAGTGGATGAAGAGCATGGTCACTCCGACGAGGAGGACCAGCATCCCGACGGACGCCAGGAACATGTACACCCGCGCGTCGCGCATCATGTCGGAGATCCTGCCCCGCGTGCTGAGCGTGGAGGAGGCAATCTGCTGGTCCATCTGCGACATCACCGAGAGCACGGCGGACTTCGACCGCTCCATCGCCGCGAGGCGTACGTCGAGCGCGTCCATGCCCGCGAAGAACTGCACGACCGCACGTCGGTAGGCCGCCAGGCTCGTGGCGAGCTTCGGCCCGTATGCGGCGATCCGCGGCTCGGACGCCGTGATCGTCCGGAACCGGATGCTCAGGTCGTCGATGAGCGAGGTCACCTCCCCGACGGAGCGTACGGGCCCATCCCTCGCGCCGTCGAGCGTGGACCTCAGGAACAGGATGTTGATCTGCAGGAAGGTCTCCCGGTATCCCGAGATCAGGACGTTCAGCTGCTCCATGAACGTGGAGTCCTCGCCGGCGAGGATCTGCTCCACCGCCGTGTCCGACACCGCCCTCTCCACCTGCCCGAGCTTCGCCTCGAGATCGCGCTCCTCTCGCTCCGCCCCGCGCATCATGCGATTCACGTCCGTGCACTGATCGAACAGGAGCCGCAGCTCTCCCGAGAACTCCTCGAGCGAGGCCCGGAGGGCCGCGTTCGTGCTCCGCCGCTTCAGGGCGGTCGTGGACTCGATGAGCCGGCCGGCGCGGTCCGCGAGGACCTCCTCGTCCTTGAAGAACGTGCTTGCGAGCAGGTTGGCGTCGGCGAACACCGCCGACAGGTCCTTCAGCAGCGCGGCGTTCTGGACGTTCTCGTTCACGTCGCGCACGACCGTCGTCGTCAGCAGCCGTTCGATCCTCTCGAACGAGACCGAGACGACGCCGACGACCGCCGCGAACACCAGGAACACGAACAGGTTCACCAGCAGGAGCTTCGCCGTGATCCCTGCCGCGAACGGGCGCCCGAAGCGCCCGCGTGGACGGCTCATGGGCGCGGCCTCCCGACCCACGAGCGCGTCATGGAACGCTCGTCCTCACGAGCTCGGCCCCTCGGAGCTCGACCGGCTTGGGCCTGACTCCCAGCGCCTTCAGGACGGTCACGTTGATCATCCGCTTCCCCTTGTGGTTCCGGGCCACGGGGAGCTGCGACATGGGCGTGCCGTCGATCGCCTTCAGCAACATCCGGGCGGCCGTCTCGCCCTGCTCCTGCCCCGTCTTCACGACGGCGGACAGCAGCCCGTAATGGACGGCGTAGGCGTTCGAGCCGATGGTGGACTTGCCGAAGGCGGCCCCCAGCACCGGCATGACCTCCTTGTCCTTCAGCGGCTGTCCGTCGTCTCCCGGGATGCCCTCGAGCGTCTCCAGGAAGAGCGCGTCGCTCGTGCGCCGGAGCTCCGTGGCCATCGCGACGGCTTCCTGCAAGGTCCTCGGCGACCTCACCCCGACGATCTTCACCGGATAGCCGTCCCCCTCCTTCCGGATCTGCTCGAACACGAGGCGCGCCACCGGGCTCTCCTTCATCATGAAGGCGATGGTCCGGATCGACGGGACGAGCTGCCGCGCGAGGGCGATGGACTCCTGGATGTGCAGCCGCTCCAGGACGCCGGAGACGTTCGACGCGGGGTACCCGTACTCCGCGGGATCGGCGTTCACTCCGCAGAACATGACGGGCGTCGCGACCTTGTCCTTGAGGTACGGGACGACGAACATCGACTGTGCGTCATCGTCGGCGGCGATGACCCCGTCCGGCGCGAGCTCCCGGTAGAGCTCGAACGCCTCGGCAGCCTTCTGCTTGCCTCCCGAGAAGCTGCCCTTGGTGTTCATGTAGAAGTACTTCACGTCGCATCGCCCCGAGAGGACGGAGTCGACGCCCACCTCGATCTCCTGGACCCAGGGAAAATCGTGCTCGTAGCTCATGACCACGAGCACCTTGCACGGCGCAGCGCGAGCGCTCGGCGCGGCCCGGGCGTTCGGGACCCCTGCGGCAACCGCGAGGCACACCAGGACGGAAGCCACGCATCTGAGCGCGCACCGGAGCATATCGTCTCCTAGCCAGCTGCGACGCGCCGACGGGCCCCGCGCCGAGCAAATTCTTCCTCGCCGCGCGCGGTTCGTCAATCCGGGTCACGCGCTCGGCGCACCACCGCCGCTCCGTCCCGCGGGCAGCAGCGCCGGCGCGGCTTCCTCCTCGCCCTCGTCGTCTCCCGCCTCCAGGAGCAGCGCGTGCAGCTTGTCGCCCTTGACGCGGGCGCCGAGCTTCGCGATGTCGGACGCCTTCTTGAGGACGTTGCCGCGCCCGCTCGCGAGCTTGGCGCGCGCGGCCGCGAAGGTCTCCTGCGCCTGCGTGAGCCGCATCCCGACGCCGTCGAGATCCCCGACGAACGCGGAGAGCTTCTCGAGGAGCTTGCCGGCCTCGTCCGCGATCTTCTGCGCGTTCGCGTTCTGCTTCTCCGACCGCCAGACGTGGGCGATGAGCTGCAGGGCGGCGAGGAGCGTCGTCGGGCTGCAGACCACGACGCCGTGCCGGAACGCCTCCTCGTAGATACCCGCGTCGCGGGAGATGGCTGCGTGGAACGCGGCCTCGTTCGGCACGAAGAGCAGCACGATGTCGAGCGTCCGCTGGCGTAGCACGTCCTGGTAGCTCTTCGCGGCGAGCGCCTTCACATGCCCCCGCAAGGAGGCGAGGTGCCGGTCGAGCGCGGCCTCGCGCGCGTCCTCCTCGACGGCGCGCATCGACTCGACGAACGCGGTAAGCGAGCACTTCGCGTCCACCACCACGGCGCGGTCGCCCGGGAGGTACACGAGCGCATCGGGCCGCTTCCGCCCGCCCTCCTCGTCGATGTGGGAAACCTGAAGCTCGTACTCGCGCCCCTCGGTGAGGCCCGCCGTCTCGAGAACGCGCTCCAGGACCAGCTCGCCCCAGTCGCCCTGCGCCTTGGACTGGCCCGTGAGGGCGCGCGCGAGGCTCTCCGCGTCCTTGTGGAGCTTGGACTGGGTCTCCTGGAGCACCTGCAGCGACCGGAGCAGGCTCGCGCGATCCCGGTTCTCCTGGTCGTACGTCTTCTCGACCTTGGCCTCGAACGCCTTCAGCTTCTCGCCGAGCGGGCCGAGGAGGGCCTGGAGCCCCTCGGCGTTCCGCTCGAGCATCGCCTTGCCCTTCTCGTCGAGCAGTCGGCCGGCGAGGACCGCGATCTCGGCGCGGACCGCTTCCTTTCCCCGCTCGGCCTCGACCACGCGCTCCGCCGCGACACGCTGCTCTGCCTCGAGATCCGCGGCGAGCCTCGTCCGCTCGGCGACGAGCCGGGTCGCGACCTCGCGCTGCGCCTCGAGCGCCGCCTCGAGCGCCGCGGCCCGCTCCGCGCCGGCCTTCGCGCGGGCCAGCTCCGCGGCGAGGGCGACCGCGCGCTCCTGCTCCGCGTGCCGCGCCGCGAGCACCGCGGCCGAGCCTGCCTCGCGCTCCGCGAGGACCGCCGAGCTCGTGGCCTGGCGCCGCAGGACGAGGCCGATCGCCAGCCCGACCCCGAAGAACACGACGCCCGCCGCGATCACCCAGATCCCGTCCATGGGGCCAGCGTACCCGGGGGACCTGACGTCGCAGCGCTCGGTGCCACCGCGGCGCCACAGGGCTGCGCGGGGGGCTCAAGGGATCGCGGCCGCCCCCTCGAAGCGCGGATCGCTCGCCGCCTCGCGCAGGCCGGTCTCCCATTCGATCCGGACCGCCTGCGCGTTCCCGAGCGGCCGCGACGGGGCCCGGAACGTGTGGCCGCGCGCCTCGAGCGCGCGCGCCGTCGCCGCCTCGAACCCGTTCGGCTCGACCTGCACCGCGTCGGGCAGGAGCTGGTGGTGGAAACGCGGCGCCCCGAGCGCCTCGTCGAGCCGCATCCCGTCGTCCACCCAGTGGACGATCACCTGCGCGACGGTCGTGGGGATGGTCGAGCCGCCGGGAGTCCCCACGACCAGCTCGAGCCGGTCCTTCGCGTCGAACACGAACGTCGGCGCCATGGACGAGAGCGGCACCTTCCCCGGCTCGGGCGCGTTGAGCCCCTTCCCCGCGAGGCCGTACGCGTTCGGGACGCCGGGCGCGACCTCGAAGTCGTCCATCTCGTCGTTGAGCAGGATCCCGGTCCCCGGCACGACCACGCACGCGCCGAAGTGGTAGTTGACGGTCGTCGTCAGCGCGACCGCGTTCCCCTCCGCGTCCACGACCGAGATGTGCGTGGTGTTCGGCGCGTCGCGCGCGGGCGGCACCTCCGCCGCCGGGGTGGCGCGCTCGCCGACCTGCGCCCTCAGGGCCGTCGCCGCCGCGGGCGAGAGCAGCTCCTCGATCACCTTCCCGACCGACGGCGCGAACGCCGGATCGCCGAACGCCGGCCGCCGGGCGTAGAGCCGCTTCTCCATCTCGATCATCGCGTGGAGGAACCGCTCCGGGCGGTAGCCGCCGGCGCGCGGGTCCTCTCCCTCGAGCGCCTGAAGGAGCGCGATGGCGATGGCTCCCCCTGCGGACGGCGGCGGGAAGCTGACGACCCGCCGGCCGCGGTAGCGTCCCTCGACCGCGGCGCGCTCGCGCACGGCGAAGCGCGCGAGGTCCTCCATCGAGAGGATGCCGCCGCGCGCCCGCACCGCCTGGACGATCCGCTCGGCGAGCGGTCCGCGGTAGAACGCGTCCGCTCCGCGCTTTCCGATCGCCCGCAGCGTGCCGGCGAGGTCCCGCCGGACGAGGAGCGTCCCGGGGAGGAACGGCGCGGGCTTCCCGTCCGGCCCCTTCCCGAGGAACTCCTTCGCCGCGGCGCCGTCCGCGGCGAGGCACTCGAGCCGCCGCGCGGCCGCGTCGGCATAGGCACGGCCCACCCGGAAGCCCTTCTCCGCGAGGGCCGCCGCAGGCCCGACCAGCTCGCCGAGCGGCTTCGACCCGAAGCGCCGCGCGAGCTCGGCGTACCCGCGAACCGCGCCCGGCACCGCCACGGCGAGCCCGCCGTCGAGCGATCGCCTCGGCTGCGGCACGCCTTCCTTCAGGAACATGTCCGGGCGGGCGCGCCCGGGCGCCACCTCGCGGAAGTCGATCGCGTGGACCTTCCGCGCCTTCGCGTCGTAGACGAGCGCGAAGCCGCCGCCCCCGATCCCCGAGCTCTGGTTCTCCACGACCGAGAGCGCGAACGCCGCCGCGACCGCCGCGTCCACGGCGTTTCCGCCGGTGCGCAGGACGGCGGCGCCGATCTCGCTCGCGAGGGGGTGCGCGGTCGCGATGGCGCCCCTCGGCGACGCGGCGGTGACGGACAGGGTCAGCGCGAGCAGAGCGGCGCAGCCGGTCACCGTGAAGCCCTCCGGGCGCCCTTCGCTGCGGCGCCGCATCGTCTGGGTACCATATCGAGCGCTGACGCCACGTCCACGGCCCCGCGCGCCGGCCCAGGCGTGATTCCGCCGTCGGTTCTTGTGGGGCGGTCGCGCCCGGCCGGCATGCGTCCGCGTGGCCGCGCGCACGTACACGCACCTAACCTTCTCCGCGGGCCCTCTCGCTCGGGCCCGCGTGGGGGGGACTCGATGCGAGTGCTGGGGCTCGTGCTGCTGGCGACGATCGCCGCGGCGTGCACGTCGGTGAAGATGGTCCAGCGGGACGGGTGCTGGATCAAGCGAACGGAGAAGGTGTTCGGGCGGGTGCACGAGGAGATGGGCCCCTGCACCCGAGCCCAGCCCGCCTGGGTGGAGGACCGCTTCACCCGTCTCGTGCAGGAGTGCGTGGCGCAGGCGGACCACCGGTGGCAGACCCGCGCGATGGAGGCCTGGTCGCGGGGCCAAGCGTATCCAGTGCAGCCGCCGCAGGAGGACGTCCTGCGGACCTGCATGCAGGAGTCGCGGGTGGAGCTCGTGGGCGAGAACGCGGAGCTGAAGCGGCGGGTGGCGGACCTGTCCGCGGACCGGGAGGCCCTCCGCACGGGCGCCGAGCAGGAGCGGGCGCATCTGCAATCGAGCAACGACCGGATCGCCGAGTACCTGGGGACCGCCGCGCAGCGGCCGGCGGGCACCGCGACCGCGACTGCGACGGCGAGCGCGACGGACGAGGACACGATGACCTACGAGAACGGCACGACGCTCTCGACCGGATCGACGGGCGCGAGCGGCCCCCCGCCCATCCCGGCGCCGATCCAGGCGGTCCAGCCCACGCCGGCGACGCCGGCGCCGGACGGGCCCCCGAACACTGCGCCGGCCCGCGCTGCGCGCGTCCGCCGGACAGCGGTGCTCCGCGCGGCCGCACCCGGGTGCGACGTCCCCGCCCAGCCCGTCCGAGCTGCGGCACCGGCAGCGGATCCGAAGGGCCCCTAGTCCAGAGGGCGCATCCCGTGACGCCGCGGCCGCCCCCAGGCGGGCGACGCCGCCGTGCATCAGAACGGGATGCCGAGCCCGATCCGCAGGAGCCCCGAGCCTGCCTCGACGCGGAGCGCCACCGTGTCGAACCGGTAGATGATCCCGAGCGCTCCCTGCAGGAACAGGCCGTCGAAGTCGGCACGTCCATAGCCGTAGGCCGGATCCCAGTGGCTGTACCATCCGTACCACCAGCCCACGTCGAGCTTCGGATAGGCGGCGAACCGCGGCGTGAACCAGAAGTTCCAGGCTCCGCCCACGACCGCGAGCAGCCCGTTCCACGAGTAATCCACGTACGGTCCGGGCGGCAGCCCGACCCGGTCGCGGTAGTGGACGAAGTCGGCCCCGAGCTCGAGCACGAACTCGTCCTTGACGCGCGGGTGGTGGAGCACGCCTTCCGGCACGATCGGGAGCGTGAACCGGCCGCCGAGGCCGATGCCGTCGAACGGGCCCGGGTCGAGCACCCCCCAGAACGAGAGCGAGTGGCCGCCCGGGCCGGGCGCGGCGGACCGTGCGGCACCCCTGGGAGCGGCGGATGCTGGCGCGGCGGCGAGGACGAGGAACAGGATCAGGGCAGCGAGGATCGGTCTCACGAACCGGTTTCTATCAGACGGCCGCCCCGTCGCTCCAGCACCCCTCGGGGAGAGAGCGCGCGAGGGAGCGCTCGGGCCCTGCCCGGCCGTCGCTACCCGTCCAGGCGCCGCCGGTCCACGACCCGGCGCGCCTTGCCGTCCGAGCGCTCGATCGCCTTCCTGCCCACCAGCTTCACGTCCACGGAGACGCCGAGCTCGCTCGCGAGCCGCTTCACGATGGTCTCCTTGAGGACGCACTGCGGCTCCCAGATCCTCGTCTCGGTCCGATTCATGGCCACGCCTTGTTTTCCGCGTCGAGGTCGCTGCCCAGGTAGGCGCGCTGCACGTCGCGGTTGGCGAGCAGCTCCTCCGCCGTGCCCTGCAGCACGATCCGCCCGTCTCCAGCACGTAGCCGCGACTCGCGAGCCGGAGCGCGCTGCGGGCGTTCTGCTCCACGAGGAGCACGGTCGTCCCCTCCTCGCCGATCCGCTTCACGATGGCGAAGATGTCCTTCACGACGAGCGGCGCGAGCCCCATCGACGGCTCGTCGAGCATCATGAGCGTCGGCCGCGCCATGAGCGCCCGGCCGATGGCGAGCATCTGCTGCTCGCCGCCGGAGAGCGTGCCGGCCAGCTGGTGCTCGCGCGTCTTCAGGATCGGGAAGAGGCCGTAGACCCGCTCCAGATCCTCGGCCACCTCGCGCCGCGCGCCCGCGCGCGAGCTGCACGTGCGCGCCGAGCAGCAGGTTCTCCCGCACCGGCATCGGCGCGAAGACCTGCCGCCCCTCCGGGCACGAGCGAGCAGCCGAGGGCGACGATCCGCTCCGTCGCGAGCCCGCGAGACCGTCGCGCCGTCGAAGGCGACCTCGCCGGCGCGCGGCCGGACGCAGCCCGGCGATGGTCCGGAGCAGCGTGGTCTTGCCCGCGCCGTTCGCGCCGATGATGGTGACGATCTCGCCCGGGTTCACGTGGAGCGACACGCGCCGGAGCACCGACGAGCTTGCCGTAGCCGGCGTCGAGGTTGCGGAGCCTCAGCACTCGTCGTCCCCCAGGTAGACCCGGATGACCTCGGGGTCCTTCTGCACCGCGCGGGGCGCGCGTCGGCGATCTTCTCGCCGTAGGACGAGCACCGCCACCTCGTCGGAGACGTTCATGACGAGCCCCATGTCGTGCTCGACGATGAGGACGGTGACGCCGCGGTCGCGGATGCGGCCGATGAGCTCGGCGAGCTCGGCGGTCTCGCGCATGTTGAGGCCGGCGGCCGGCTCGTCGAGCAGGAGCAGCTCGGGCTCGGCGGCCAGGGCGCGCGCCAGCTCGACCGCGCGCTGCTGCCCGTAGGAGAGGCTCGTCGCGTCGACGTCGGCCAGCTCGGCGACGCCGACCAGGTCGAGCGCGTCGCGCGCCCGCCGCTCGATGTCGCGCTCCTCGCTCCAGGTCCAGGGCAGGTGGAACATCCCGGCGACGAAGCCCGGCGCGGCTGCGGAGGTGGCCGCCGACCATCACGTTCTCGAGCGCGGTCATGTGCGCGAACAGCCGGATGTGCTGGAACGTGCGGGAGAGCCCGAGCGCCGCGATCTGGTGGGGCGCCCGCCCGTGGATGGTCTCGCCGCGGAGCGCGACCGTCCCCGCGTCGGGCGGCAGGACGCCGGAGACGCAGGTTGAAGAGCGTCGTCTTGCCCGCGCCGTTCGGGCCGATGACCGCCTTCACCGCCCCCTTCGCGCACGCGGAAGCGAGACGTCCTTCACGGCCTGGAGGCCGCCGAAGCGCTTCGAGAGGCCGCTCACCTCGAGGAGCGGCGTCACCCCTGCCCTCCGGGCCGCCGGAGCCGCTCTCGCAGCCGCGGAGAGCGCGCCGCGGACGTCGAGCCGCAGGATCCCGTCGGGCGCGAAGAGCATGACGACGATGAGGATCGCCGCCGAAGACGGCGTCGTCGAGCGTGCCGAAGACGCCGCGCAGCGAGAGGAAGTTCAGCACCGCGCTCGTGGCGAGCGTGCCCCACAGGCTCCCCATGCCGCCCACCGCCACGATGGCGACGTAGCGGACCGACTTCATGACGCCGGCCTCGCCGGGGCCGATGCCGCCGTTGTAGTGGGTGAGGAACACGCCGCCCACCGCGGCGAGCACCGCGGAGAGGACGAAGATGCGGAGCTTGTAGCGGGCGACGTCCACGCCCATCGCGCGCGGCCGCGTCCTCCGCGCCGTGGATGGCCCGCAGCGCCCGGCCGACGCGGGACTCGACCAGGTTCGACAGCAGGAGCAGCGCGAGCGCCACGAGCCCCCAGGCGATGTAGTAGTTCGCGACGCGCGACGGCGCGCCCGCCGCTCCACGGCGACCCCGCGAAGAGGGGAAACGGCGGGACGCCGGCGATGCCGTCGGCCGCCCCGAGCCGCTGCGTGCCCGAGCACGACGCTCGAGACGATGGTGCCGAAGCCGAGGGTCGCCATCGCGAGGTAGTGCCCCTTGAGCTTCAGCACCGGGACGCCGACCAGCGCACGCGACGGCGAGGGCGAGCGCCACCGCGGCGACGAACGCCGCCCAGGGGTGCACCGAGAGCGCCTCGCCGCCGTAGAGGTCCGGGCGCGCCACGAGGACGTGCAGCCGCGCCAGCGCCGCGACGACCGGCTGCGCCGCGCTGCGCGGAGAGATCGACCGTGGTGAGGAGCGCGGTCGTGTAGCCGCCGATGGCGAAGAAGCCGGCGTGCCCCAGCGAGATCTGCCCGGCGTAGCCCATGAGCAGCGAGAGCCCGACCACGACGAGCGTGTAGTAGGCGGTCATCGTGAGCTGGGTGAGGAAGAAGGCCTTCCCGGCGGCGTGCGCGACGACCTGCACGGCCGACCACGGCCGCGAGCGAAGAGCGGCGACGCGTGCGGTGCGGGAGCGCATCATGCGGTCCTCGAGGCGCGCGGCCTCGCGCGACCCGAAGAGGCCGCTCGGCCGGACGAACAGGATCGCCGAGCAGGACCGCGACCGAGATCGCGTCCTTGTAGGCGGTCGGCAGCACCGAGACGCTGAAGGACTCGAGGATGCCGAGCACGAAGCCCGCCGCGACCGCGGCCGTCGTGTTGCCCGAGGCCGCCCAGGATCGCGACGGTGAAGCCCTTGATGGCGAGGCCGGTGCCGACGTCGTACGAGGTGTAGGTGATGGGCGAGACCACGCAGCCGGCCAGCGCGCCGATCCCGGCGGAGAGGACGAAGGAGAGCGTGACGAGGTTCTGCGTCGGGACCCCGCAGAGCGCGGCGGCGTCGCGGTTGGCGGCGCAGGCGCGCATCTGCCGGCCGAGCGAGGTGTGCTGGAAGAAGAAGCGGAGGAAGGCCACGATGACGAGGCAGGTCGCCGAGGCTCCAGAGCACCTGGGGCGAGACGCGCACGCCCCCGAAGCCGATCGACGAGACCTCGTCGCCGGTGAAGTAGGGGAGGGCGCGGACCGACTCGCCCCAGACGCACGAGCGCCCCCTCCCGCACCAGGATCGAGATCGCCGATGGTGATGACGATCATCCGGAGCACCGACGGCTTCACCGAGCCAGCGGATGAACGTCACCTCGATCAGCGCGCCGACCGCCATCGTGAGGAGCACGGCGCCGGCGATGGCGAGCGGGAGCGGGACGAAGCGGTGGAGCGTCACCGCCGTCATCCCGCCCAGCATCACGAACTCGCCCTGGGCGAAGTTGATGATGCCGGTGGTGTTGTAGATGATGTTGAAGCCGATGCCGACGACCGCGTAGATCGTCCCGTAGGTCAGCCCCGCGACGAGGTACTGGAGGACGAGCTCGAGCGGACATCACTTCGCCGAGCGACCACGAACTTCCCGTCCTTCACGGTCAGCATCTCGAAGGCGTCGAGGTCGAGGCCGTTGTGGTCCGTGGGCGAGAAGTTGAAGACGCCCGGCGGTGCCGACGAAGCCCTTCATGTTCTCGATGGCGGCGCGGACCTTCTCCCGGTCGGGCCCGCCTGCTTGATCGCCTGCACGAGGATGCGTGAGCGCGTCGTAGGCGTGGCCGCCGAAGGTGCAGACGTCCTCCTTGTACCGCGCCTCGTAGGCCTTCTTGTACGCGGCCAGGACCGTCTTCTGCGGGTTGCTTCGGCGGGCAGCGCGTCGGCGACGAGCGAGCCGGCCCGCCGGGAAGATGACGCCCTCGGCGGCGGCGCCGGCCGCCTTCACGTACTGGATGTTGCCGAAGCCGTGGCTCTGGAAGATCGGGACCGTGAGGCCGATCTGGCGGGCGTTCTTGATGACGATGGCCTGGGCCGGCTCGATGGACCAGTTGAGGATCGCCTGGACGTTCGGCCGCCTTCAGCTTGGTCACCTCGGCGGTGAGGTCGGTGGCCGCCTTGTCGTAGACCTCGTTGAGCGACGATCTGTGATGCCGTGCTCCGGGCGCGAGCTTCTCGACCTGCTCCTTGCCGGCCTTGCCGAAGCCGGTGTTGGAGGAGAGGACGCCGATCTTCGTGATGCCCCATCTTCTTCATCCGCTGGAAGATCATCTCGACCGCGTGGCTGTCCTTCTGCGCGCGTCTTGAAGACGTAGCGTGGCGACCGGGTTGACGATCACCTCGGCCGCGGCGCAGGAGAGGAGCAGGGTCTTGCCCTCCTCGGCGATGCTCCTTCACCGCCATCGTCTCGCCGCTGGTCGACGGGCCGATGATGGCGAAGACCTTCTCCTCCTCGATGAGCTGCTTGGCGAAGGAGACCGCCTTCTCCGGGCTCGCCGCCGGTGTCCTTGACGACGAGCTGGATCTTGCGGCCGCCGATGCCGCCCTTCGCGTTCAGCTCCTCGACGAGCATCTCGAGCGTCCGGGCCTCGGGGGCGCCGAGGAACGAGGCCGGGCCGGTCACGGCGAGGAGCGCGCCGACCTTGATCGGCTGCTCGGCGGCGGCGGCGGGAGACGCGATCAGCGCGGCGACGGCCGCGAGGAGCGCGGGGGTCGGTGTCCTCATGTGTGCGATCCTCCTCCTGCGTGGATGTTGCGTCGTCCCCCTACAGAGCCTGGACGTCCCGGGCGTCGAGGATCTTCGCCCCCGCCTTCCGGAGGGTCTCGATCGCCCGCTCGACGTCCTCGAACCGGAACACCACCAGCGCCTGCTCTCCGCTCTTCCGGACGAAGGCGTACATGTACTCGACGTCGATGCCCCGGAGCGCGTTCAGCGTCGTCGCGAGGCCGCCGGGGCGATCCGGGATCTGCACCGCCACGACGGGCGTCCTCCGCACGATGAACCCCGCATCCTTCAGCGCGGCGGTGGCGCGGTCCGTGTCGTTCACGATGAGCCGCAGGATGCCGAAGTCGGTCTCGTCCGCGAGCGCGAGCGCGCGGATGTCCACGGCGCTCCGCGCCAAGACGTCCACCGCGTCGGCGAGGCCGCCGGTCTCGTTCTCGAGGAAGACGGAGATTCTGATCGACCACGCAGCCTCCGGAAGAGCGGCGAAGCATACCCCATGGGGTGCCGCGTGGGCACCTCGGCGTGACCGGGGCAGAACGCGACGCGACGCGCGTCAACGCGCGCGCGGCACCGGTGGGCGCACCGCGTCGGGCGCCTTCCGGCCCTCGCCACGCGCGGGCGCCTCGACGATGAGCGTGCCGTACCGCGTCGGAAGGACCACCGGGGCGCCGCCATCGGAGGGCGGGACGCGGTAGCCCACCTCGAACCGGTACTCGCCGGGCTCGAGGTCCCGGCACGCGACGCGGAGGTCGACCCGGACCGGGAGCTGATCGCCCGGCGCGAGGCGCACGGCTTCGCCTGCCGGCGCATCCCCCGGCTCGACGCCACATGCCTGCGCCGAGCCCGCGTCCCGGAAGATGGCGACGCGGGCGCCGCTCGGGCCGGGCTCCCGGACCTCGAGCGTGCGCTGCGTCCCGTTCTCGACGGCGAACCGGACGGAGCGGTCGGCGTCCGTGGACCAGCGCACGACCACGGGCGCCCAGATGCGGAGGTCCGGGTCGCGCGGCTCCGGCCTGCGCCGCCCGGAGACGGACCCGCACGCGGCGGCCAGCAGCCACCCTGCTGCTGCCGCCGCAGCGGCCGCCGTCCGTGCGGCTCTCATGATCTACGGTGGTGATCGGTCCCTCTTCTACAAGCCGCTCATGCGCACCGGAAGCAAGGAGACCCTCCGGCGGGAGAAGGAGGCGGCCGGAGGAATGCCGTCCGCGACGATCCGGGCGGCGCAGGTCGCCGCGGGGGCCATCGGGCGGCCGCTGCCCGAGGACCGGAGAGCCCAGGCGCTCGGGGGAAGGCGCCTCGCGCGCGCCGCTCCGCTGACGCGGCACGCACCGGCCGGCCGTTCAGGTGCGCCCGGCCCTTCCGGACCGTAAGAGAGAGGGCTCCCGCGCGTCGACAGCGACGCCGGGCCGTGGTTACTTGCCCCCATGTTCCAGGTGAACCAGGAATCGGCGTTCCCCGCGCTCGCGCAGGCCTGGTCGCGCGAGGAGCCGCCGGATCGCGACACCATCGACGACAGCCGCGAGTCGCTGGCGTCGGTGCGCCCGGACGATCTTCCCGAGGTGACGGCGCTCGTGGAGGTGCTGCTCCGCCGGCTCACCGAGCCCGCGCTGCGCGGGGCGGTCCGCACCTGCCTGTTCGCCCTTCTCGACGCCGTGCGTCGCCGGTTCTTCACCACCCTCCTCACGCCGGCCGACGTGGAGCGGTGGGTCCCCCTCGTCCTTCGCGTCGTCCGCGAGGTGGATTACGGGCTCGGAGACGTGCTCCGCTCGCGCGAGGCGACGGCTCCGAAGACGATCGCGCTCCGGGTCCTGGGCCAGGACGCCGCCGAGCTGACGGTCGTCGAGCTCTCGCGCCGCACCCGCGCCATCGCACGCGGAATCCTCGCCCTGGTCGAGGGCGAGCCGGACGCGAAGGTCGCGGTCTTGTCGGAGAACTGCCTCGAGGCGGCGCTGTGCGACCTCGCGTGCCTGACGAACGGGATCGTGGACTTCCCGCTCCCGGCCAACGCCGTCGCGGAGCAGATCGTGTTCATGCTGAAGCACTCGGGTGCCCGCGTGCTGCTCGCGTCCGACGAGGAGCAGGTCGCGAAGGTGCTCCCGTCGCTCCCGGCGCTCCCCGACCTGCGGGAGATCGTCGTCTTCTCGAAGGCGGCCGCGCACCGAAACGGGCTCCTCTCCCTCGAGCAGATGGTGAGCCAGGGCGCCGAGTTCGACGACGGCCTCCGGGCAGCCCGCGCGGCGGAGGTGAAGGCGACCGACGTCGCGACGGTCATGTACACATCGGGGACGACGGGGAAGCCGAAGGGCATCGTCTTCACCCACGAGAACATCGTCACGAAGCGGTTCTGCCGCGCGTTCGCGCTCCCGCAGGTGAACGAGGGCGACGTCTTCCTGTGCTACCTGCCGCTCTACCACACGTTCGGCCGGTGGCTGGAGCTGACCGGGACGCTGTTCTGGGGCGCCACGTACGTCTTCGCCCGCTCCACCGCGCAGTCCTCGCTGCTCGAGGACTTCAGACGGGTGAAGCCGACCGTCTTCATCTCCGTCCCGAAGAAGTGGATGGAGCTGCACGAGGCGTCGCTGTGGGAGGCGGCCTCCGACGACCCTGAAGCCGCCTCCGAGGACTCCGACGAGCTCACGGCGCACCTGCGCGCCATCACCGGCGGCAAGCTCCGCTACGGCCTCTCCGCTGCGGGTTACCTCGACGCGGGCGTGTTCCGCGCGTTCCACGCCGCGGGCACCGAGCTGTGTTCCGGCTACGGGATGACCGAGGCCACCGGCGGCATCACCATGACGCCGCCGGGCGAGTACGTGGACGACTCGATCGGCCGGCCGCTCCCCGGGATCGAGTGTCGCCGGGCCGACGACGGCGAGCTGCTCATCCGCGGCGCGTACGTCTCGCCGGACTACTTCAAGCCGGGGCGCGAGGAGACCGGGCACGAGCCCGACGGCTGGTTCCACACCGGCGATCTCGTCTCGATCGATCCCGCGGGCCACTACCGGATCACCGGCCGCAAGAAGGAGATCTACAAGAACCGCCAGGGGCAGACGATCGCCCCGCAGCGGGTCGAGAACCTTTTCCGCGACTTCGAGGCGGTCTCCCAGGCGTTCCTCGTCGGCGACCACCGCGAGTACAACACCTTGCTCGTCCTGCCGAACCCGGCGTCGAGCGCCGTGCAGGGGCGCTCGACGGAGGAGGTCCGCGAGCTCATCTCGTCACTCGTGGCGAGCGCGAACCGCTTCCTCGCGCCGTTCGAGCGCGTCGTCGCGTTCCAGCTCCTGCCGCGCGCCCTCGACCAGGAGCACGGCGAGCTGACCCACAAGCACAGCTTCAAGCGCGACGTCGTCGAGAAGAGCTGGAAGGACCTCATCGAGAAGATGTACGAGCGGAAGCACCTCGCGCTGCCGCTCGACGGCGGCTTCCTCAGGATCCCGAACTGGGTGCTGCGCGAGATCGGCGTCCTCCAGCACGAGGTGTCGATGCGCGACGGCGTCCTTCGCGCCGGAGATCGCACGCTTCGGGTCGGGACCTCGGAGGAGGCGTCCGGCTCGATGCGGATCGGCGACCTCGCCTACACCGCCGACGGAACGGTGTTCGACCTCGGCGCGCTCCTGTCGCGCCCGGCGCTCTGGCTCGGGAACGAGGCGCTGCGGAGCTTCCTCGGGGACGAGGCGTTCGTGTCGCTCGTGTCACGCCGCCGCAAGGGCGCCGGCGAGCTGCGGGTCGACCCGCGCTGGTGGCCGGCGCCCGATCCCGCCCGCGCGAAGGAGCTCCTCGAGACGGTCGACCGCGGCGAGCCGAGCTTCCGGTCGATTCACGCCGCGGGCGAGCTGCTCCGCGCGGAGCGTCCCGAGGCGCGCTTCGCGATCGGACACCTCCACGCCGGCCTCACCTCCGGCCAACCCGAGCACGCCGCGCTGTGCCGCGCGCTGCTCCGGCGCGCCGCCGAGGCACCGGACGAGGACGTCCGCCACCGCGCGTTCCGTGCCCTCCTCCCGAACGAGGAGCCGGGAGAGACGCTCGCGACGCTTCGGCTGTTCCTCGACCGGATGGGACCGCTCGCGCTCCGCGACGAGGACCTCGCCGACCTCGGCGAGCGCGGACTCGGCGACGCCCAGCTCCAGGCGCTCCTGGACCACCTCGCCTCCGACCGCGCCAACTCGACGCCGCGCGACGCATCGGAGCGCCGGCTCCTGATCGGCGCGATGCGGCTCGTCACCGCGACGGCGATCGCGCACCCGATCTGGTACCACCGCTCGCGCGTCCCGCTCGCCCGCCTCACGTTGCACGATGACTCCGAGCTCTCGGCGCGGGCCGGCGAGGAGCACGATCGGCTTCGGCGCGGCTTCTCCAACTGGATCGGCCCCAACCTCCGCCTCGCGATCGACCCGCAGACGGGCGCGGAGTACGGCTGGAAGGACGTCCTCGTCTTCGACGCGAACGTGGCGCCGGCCGCGCAGCATCACCTGCTGCAGGCCCTCGGCGACTCGACCGTCGTCCGCGCCTCCGTGTTCCTCCTCGGCCGGGGCGTCCTCCTCTCGCTCGCGGACATCCCACCCGGCGGTGCGAGCGTGTCGCTCCTCGGCCGGCAGCACGGGAAGAGCGTCTTCCGGCTCTCGATCCACACCCGCGGCCGCGAGGTGTTCGACGTCGCCATCAACGTCGCCGAGGACATGAACTTCGTCGAGCTGCGGCAGGAGGTCTCCTGGCTGCTCGCCGCGGGCGCAGTGCCGCCCCTCGTGGAGCAGTTCGGCGGGTACTTCGCGGAGTGGGGCATCTTCACCGAGGAGTTCATCCCCGGCGACACGGTGGAGAAGCAGGTCGCGCGGCTCGTCCGGCAGGGCGAGCCGAAGCGGATCCGGTCGCTCTGGCCTTTCGTGGTGTGGACTGCACTCGAGGGGCACGTCCGGTTCTGGGACCGGACCGGGCGCCGCGTGGCGTTGCGCGAGCCCTCTCCCGCCGCGTTCATCGTTCCGTCGCACGACTACCACTCCGGCGCGCGGCTCGTCTCCATCTCCGACCGGACCCCCTGCACGACGCTCGACGAGCTGCTCGACCGGTTCGAGCACGCGTTCGTCGCGCGGATCGAGTCCTCGCGCCCCGAGCTCAAGGGGGACATCGACGACGCCCTCCTGCTCTGCGCCGTCGTCGAGGCGCTCGGGCTCGAGCGCGGCCTCGCGGTGCTCTCCGCGTCGGCGCAGGCCTCGTCGCGCGCGGTCGCGATCGAGAGCTTGCTCGAACGAGTCCGCGAGGGCGGCTTCACCCCGAAGCAGATGCACTTCGCCATCCGGCGGTTCCGGCGCTGGCTCGACGTGAACCCGGCCGCCACCCCCGAGGCGAAGGGGAAGATGCTCATCGACCTGTGGGGGACCTACCGGCTCTCGGAGGTCGAGACGACCTGGCCGGACACGCGCATCCGGTTCTTCCGGCAGACCGTGTTCGCGGACGCGCGACCCGAGCTCGGCACCGCGCTCGACCGGCTGATGGGACGGGCGCGCAACCTGCCGGCGGGCGGGCTCGACCTCGAGGAGGCGGTGGCGGCGCTGCGCGGCGCCATCCCGCCGTCGGCCGAAGAGGACTACTTCCTCGCCCGCCTCACGTACCGGCACCTCGCCCCGACGGACGAGGCGGCGCTCATCACCCTGCCCTCGGGAGGCCACTACATCACGGAGCTGGTGGTGGCGCTCGTCGACGGGGAAGGCAGCCGGTTCACCATCCGTGGCCCGGTGTCCCCGCGCGAGGTGGCGCGCCTCCTGCACATGTTCCACGAGTCGAACCTGCAGGTGACGTTCACGACCGATCACGAGTTCCTGCTCTGCCTGGACCCGAAGGAGACGGTGATCGGGGGCCTGTTCTACAAGCAGGTCGGCCCCGATCGCGTGCACATGGAGAAGGTGGTCGTCGCGCGCAAGCACCGCGGCAAGGGCGTCTCCGACGGGCTCATGAAGGAGTTCTTCCGGCGGCTCGCCGCGCGCGACGTGCGCCGGCTGGAGACCGGCTTCTTCCAGCCCGAGTACATGAGCCGCTTCGGCTTCCGGACCGATCCCAGCTCCGGCGGCCTGGTTCGCGACATCGAGCCCGAGATCCTCCCGAGCTGACGAGCTGACGCGCCATGGCCAAGTCCACCTGGAAGCTGATCGACTCGACCCTCCGCGAAGGCGAGCAGTTCGCCCGCTCCAACTTCCGGACCGAGGACAAGCTCGAGATCGCGCGCGCGCTGGACACCTTCGGGGTCGAGTACGTCGAGGTCACGTCTCCCGCCGCCTCGCCGCAGTCGCAGCGTGACGCGGCGCAGATCGTGAAGCTCGGCCTCGCCGCCCGCGTCATCACCCACTCCCGTTGCGTCCTCGACGACGTGCGAGCCGCCATCGACACCGGCGTGCGCGGCGTCGGGCTCCTGTTCGCGACGAGCCGCATCCTCCGCGAGTCGTCGCACGGCAAGTCGATCCAGCAGATCATCGACGCGATGGGGCCGCCCATCGAGCTCGCCCGCTCGGCGGGGCTCGAGGTCCGCTTCTCCGCCGAGGACGCGTTCCGGTCCGACGTCCAGGACCTCGTCGCCGTCCACCAGGCGGCGGAGAAGATGGGCGTGCAGCGGATCGGGATCGCCGACACGGTCGGCATCGCCACGCCGCGCCAGGTGTTCGTGCTCGTGCGTGAGCTGCGCCACGCGGTCCGCTGCGACATCGGGTTCCACGCCCATAACGACACGGGCTGCGCGATCGCCAACGCCTACGAGGCGATCTCGGCGGGGGCGACGCACGTGGACGTGTCGGTGCTCGGCATCGGCGAGCGGGTCGGCATCACGTCCCTCGGCGGGTTCGTCGCACGCATGTTCGCGCTCGAGCCGCAGGCCGTCGCGGAGCGGTACCGGCTCGGGCAGCTTCGCGAGCTCGAGCGGCTGGTGGCGCGCGTCACGGGCGTGGACATCCCGTTCAACAACTTCGTGACCGGCGAGACCGCCTACTCGCACAAGGCCGGGATGCACCTGAAGTCGATGATGTCGAACCCGGGCTCCTACGAGATCATCCCGCCCGAGGCCTTCGGCCTCTCGCGACGGCTGATCCTCGGCAGCCGCCTCACCGGCCGGCACGCCATCGCCTACCGCGCCCGCGAGATGGGCATCACGTTCGGCGAGTCGGAGCTGAAGGCCATCACGCGACGGATCAAGGAGCTGGCCGACAAGGGCGAGCTCAGCGAGGCCGAGATCGACGCCGTGCTGCGCGACTGGATGACGGCGTAGGCGAGACGCCGGGACGAACCTGGTCGTGGACCTGGTCGTGGACTTGGACTTGGACCTGGACGGATCGTCGTGACGCTCGGTCGAGGTCGAAGTCGAGGTCGAGGTCCACGTCCAAGTCCAAGTCCAAGTCGTATCCGATGATAGACTCCCCGCCCCCATGCTCCGGAGCCGGCTTCTCCTCCTCGCCGCGGCGCTCCTCTGGTCGACCGCCGGAGCCGCGATCAAGAGCTGCGGGCTCGATGCGTGGCAGATCGCCGGGGGTCGCTCCCTCGTCGCCGCCATCTTCCTCGTCCTCGCCGTTCGCGACGCGCGCGCTCGCCCCTCGCTGCGCGTCGCGCTCGTCGCGGCGGTCTATTCCGTCACCGTCATCCTCTTCGTCGTCGCCACCAAGCTCACCACCGCGGCGAACGCGATCTTCATCCAGGACACTGCGCCGCTCTGGGTGCTGCTCGTCTCGCCCTGGCTGCTGCGCGAGCACCCGACGAAGGGCGAGCTGCTCGCGATCCCGATCTACGCCGCCGGGCTCGGCCTGTTCTTCGTGGACGAGCTCGCCCCCGGCCAGCTCGCGGGGAACGTGACCGCCCTCGTCTCCGGGGTCGCGTTCGCGCTCGCCATCGTCGGCTTGCGCGTGCTGCGCCACGGCGGACCGGCCGCGCTCGCGTGGGGCAACCTCATCGCGGCGGCGGTGACGCTCCCGCTCTGGTCGCGGGGCCCCGCCTCCACGCCGGTGGATCTCGCCCTGGTCGTGTACCTGGGGATCTTCCAGCTCGGCCTCGCCTACCTCGCGTTCTCGCGGGGCGTGACCGGAACGCCCGCCATCGAGGCCTCCCTCATCATCCTCATCGAGCCGGTGCTGAACGCCGTCTGGACGTTCCTCGTCGCGGGTGAGCGGATGGGGCCGTGGGCGATCGCCGGCGGCGCGGTGGTGCTCGCGGCGACGGCGTGGCGGACGCTTGCGCCGGTCCTCACGCCGCGCCTGGAGTGACCGCGACCCCGGCGAGCGCGGAGCCCCGGCCGCCGAGGGCGACCGGGGCTCCGGACTTGCTCGAGATCGATGCGCTACCGGGCGTCGATCGCGCGGTAACCGAGCCGGACCGCGCCCCAGTGCTGCCCCCTCACCATCACCGGCACCGAGAGGTCCGCCATCACCTCGCCCGTGTCGCGCTGGTAGCGCTGGATCAGGAACGGCGCCTTGTTCCTGGCCGCGGCGAGGCCGGTGCGGTCGTTGAAGATGCGCTTGGTCCGGTTGTTCACGAGGTCGATGGCGAGGTTCCCGGTGAGCGGCTGCGAGTAGCGCGCGTTGTGGCTCGGCAGGTAGCCGAACTTGTCGACCATCACGGCGTAGACCATCACCGGCGACTTGCCGAGGACCGCCTCCATGACGGGCTGGACGTCGCGGTCCGCAAGGCGGTCCCAGTCCGTGGTGAACTTCGGGGGATCGGTCTTCGGGACCGGGTAGTAGATCGAGCTGAAGAGCCTCTCCTCGGTGGTCTCCTTGGCCGCGAGCCACTTCTCGAGCGCATCGGCGCAGCGCTTCGAGAAGTCGCTCGCCACGGCCAGCATCTCGTGCTCCTGGGCGGTCAGGCTGTCGATGGGCGTGACCCCGCCCACCTTGGACTGGAGCTGCGCCCGCGCGGTGGCGGGTGCGACGGAAGCGCCCATCAGGACGACGATGGCGCCGAGGGTGCGGAACGAAAGCGTCATGGTGTCATCCTCCGTTGCCTACTGGCCCAGGCGGCTCATCGCCGCCTTCATGCTGACGCGCAGCCGGTCGATCGTCTTGGTGAGCTGTCCGATCTCGTCGATCGACTCGGACCTGATGGGGTTGTCGAGCCCCTCGCCGAGGCTGATCTGCTCCGCCGCGGCGGTCAGCGCGACGACCGGCTTCATCGCGCGTCCGACCACGAAGAACATCGTCCCGATGGTCACGACTGCGAAGATGTTGAAGATCGCGATCAGGGTGACGATGAGGGTCGTCTTGCGCGCTTCGATCCGCTCCATCGAGACCCCGACGCGGAAGCCGCCCCAGTGCTTCCCCTTCACGTGGATCGGCGAGGAGACGTCCCACATCGTCTCGCCGGTGTCGCGCTTGTACACCTGGAGGAACGAAGGCTCGGCGTTCTTCGCCGCCTTGAGGCCGACATCGTCGTTGAAGATGCGCTTCGTCCGGTTTCCGACGAGGTCCTTCTCGGGATCGCCGACGAGCGGCTTCTGATACCTGGTGTTGTGCGTCGGGAGGTAGCCGTTCTCGTCCACGCCGACCGCGTACACGAAGTCCTCCTGCTCGAGGTACTTGTCCTCGAACACGAGCACGGCCGGCTCGATCACGGAGTCGTAGCGGGTGTGGTACTTCGGCTTCGAGCCCCAGGTGTACCCCTTGATCTCGACGTACTGCCGGTCGAAGACGTCGGCCACGGTCAAGGCGCCGCTGTCGATCGCCGCGTCGAGCACGTCACCGAACTGGCGGGCGCCGATGCTGGCGGAGACGCGGGCCTTCTCGAGGGTCAGCTCCTCCATCTGCCGGGTCTCGTGCATGGTGATGTAGGTCGCGGCCAGCGCCGTCAGGATCAACAGCAGGGCCGCGAGGGTCAGCGAGATCTTCACGCTCATCCGACTACGGACGGCGCTCACGATGGACATCGTCTACCTCCGGGTTGGGATCGTTCCGCTTCACTCTGAAGCTCGGGACACCTGCAACACTACCGAATCACTTCTTCTCGAGGGCCGCCTTCCGGAAATGCGCCCGATCCTTGGGATCCTCGATCTGGTTCGAGAGGTCGTCGACCAGCTGCCGCGAGGCCGTGAGGGCGAACGGGGCGTCGGGCGAGACGCGCCGGGCGGCTTCCTGGACGTACACCTTCGAGATGGGGCCGACGTGCCGCGCCAGCTCCTTGGCGCAGCGCGAGAGGAACGCCGCCGATGCCGGGTCCGCGACGGTCACGCCCGAGAGGCCTCCGGTCGAGCTGCCCGCACCGGCCTGGCTCCCGAGCTGACTCCCTGAGCCCGAGCTCTTCGACCAGCTGAGGCCGGTGTTGGCGAGGACCGGCCTCGAGTCGGCCGGCGAGAGGACCGAGGACGACGCGCCGGGCGACCCGAGCGGCTGCGAGCCGGCCGCGGGCGGCTGCGAGGCGCCGCCCTCGAGCATGCTCCGCACCTTGTTCGCGGCGACGCGGAGCGCGACCGTCGCGAAGGAGGGATTGAGGGTCGTGTCGGCGACGACGGCGAGGACGAGCTTCGGGCCGTCCGCGCGCACCGTGACCCTGCGCACCAGGATCCGGCCGTCCGCGAACTGCGCGGTGATCGTCTCCCAGTCGTCCTGCTGCAGCTGGATCGACTCGATCGCCTTCGTGACGGTGCTTCCCACCTGCTCGCAGACCGAGCGGTCATAGACCGACTGGCCGCGATGCGCGACGACCTGGCCGGAGCCGTCGAGCACCATCGTCGCTCGCACGCCCGCCAGCTCCATCAGGCCCTGTAGGATCGTTTCCATGTCACACCCTCCCGTGGACCGAGTCGAGGACCTTCTCCACGGCGGCGACCGACCTGCCGGGCTCCACCGAGGCGGTGATCACCACGTTCCCGTGCACCACGACGAGGCATCCCCGCGCCTCGCCCGCGACCGAGATCCTTCGCAGCGCCCCCAGCCCGAGCTGTTCGCCCGCGCTCGACATCGCGCTCGACACGAAACCCATCACCGCGGCGACCGTCTCGCCGTCCTGCTCCCGCACCGCATCGTGGAAGCCACCGGCCAGGTCGCCGAGCACGGCGCTCTTCACGTCCGGAAGCTTCGCGATCATTGCCAGGTCAGACATGGGATCCTCCATCTCGCCCGTTGCGCTGAACGGCCCCGCGCGGCCAAGGCGGCATCCCGGCGGCCCGCCGGCAGGCATCGATCACGTCCACGACCTCCGGTGGAGGCCAAGTCTTCGGCCGGCTCGGCAGCGCCGGAGAGCGGGCCTTCGACCAGCGCTCGCCGTCCGGCGCGGTCCACGCGTGCCACGAGCCGAGCGTGCGGCGCCGCTCGGCCGCGGCGAGCACGAGCATGTTCTCTGCGATGCAGTTGACGCGCTCGAGGGCGCCCTCGGAGCGGAGGCCGAGCAGGAGCAGCGCGTCCGGGGTGACGATGATGGGCGGCGCGCTCGGCGCGAGCGTCGCCTCGAGCCAGCCCCGGAGATGCCGCGGGAGCTGATCGCGATCGAGCGGCGGCACCACGATCTCCGGCACACGCTCGCCGCGGAAGTCGACACCGCCGCGGACCAGCGCATCGACGAGCCCCGGGGCGCCGCTCAGGACGAGCTTGAACGAGCGGGCCCAGAGCGCCGCCCCGACGATGCTCGCGAGCCCGGCGGTCGAGGGGTGCGGGACGGTGACGCCGTCGAGCACCACCACCGGCGCCGCTCCGAGCCGCTGGCGCTCCTCGCCCAGGCGGCCGACGAGCGCCTCGAGGTCCTCGGGCGCGTCCTCGGTCGCCGCCGCGGTGCAGAGCCGCTGCAGGAGGCTGCGCGCCTCGGCGCCGGGCGCCGCGCTGACGACGAGCACGTGGCGCGACCGCCCCAGCTCCTCCGCGAGCTGCCGGCACAGCGCGGCCGCCCCGCTCCCTTCCGGTCCAGTGACGGCGAGCACCGACGTGGCGTCGTCCGCGAGCGCGCTCATGATCCGGCTGCGCGCACTGGCGAGCGGCTCCGCGAGCTGCGGGAAGGCGACGAGATCCACGTCCGAGAACGGCTGGCGCACGAAGCCGAGCACCTCGGCGAACGGGCCGGTCGCCTGCGGCAGCGACGATCGCGGCGGCTCCGCCTCGCGCGACGCCTCGCGCGACGCTGCGCGCGGCGCGGAGGCGGCGCGCGGCGTGCCCTCGCTGGTGAGGTCCTGAAGCACCCTTCTCGCCTCGAAGAGCAGCTGCTGCGCGGAGGCGTGGCGGTCTCGCGGCGCCTTCGCGAGGGCCCGCTGGACGAGTGCGGCGCACGACGCGGGCAGATGGGGGACGAGCTCGCGCGGATCCGGGATGGGCGCCTTGAGGTGGGCCTGCTCGACCGCGGGGATGTCGTGACCGGGGAACGGCGGGCGCGCGGTGAGCAGGTGGAAGTACGTCGCGCCGAGCGAGTAGATGTCGGATGCCGCGCTCGCCGCCTCGCCTCGCCAGATCTCGGGCGCCGTGTAGTACGGCGTGCCGACGCGGGTGTTCGCGTTCCCGATCCGCACCTCGGCCGGCCCGAGCGCCATCCCGAAGTCGCCGAGCTTGGTGACGCCCCCCGCGCCCACCAGGAGGTTCGCGGGCTTCACGTCGCGGTGCACCACGCCCGAGCGATGAGCGGCGTGCAGCGCGGACGCTGCCTGGATGATGACGTCCGTCGCGAGCTCCGGGATCATCGGCTCCCGCGAGACCATCGCCTCCGCCGACTGCCCCGGGACGTACTCCATCGCGATGTAGCAGTAGTCGCCGTGCCGCGCGGCCCCGTAGATCTGAACGACGCGTGGATGGTTGATCCGCGCGACCAGCCGAGCCTCGGCGAGGAACCACTGCACGGGGTCGTGCCCGCGCGCCTCGGCCACCCGCCACGAGAGCACCTTGATGGCGGTGGGGCGGAGGAGCGCCTCGTCCTTCGCGAGGTACACGACGCCCATTCGGCCCCGGCCGACCAGCCGCTCGAGCCGGTAGTTCCCGAGCTTCACGCCGGCGAGGGCGCTCAGGTCGGGGGTCGCGGCAGTGCGGTCGGGCATGGCGGGAGTGCAGCTCCTGGCGCCGGGGCGACGCTACCGCTGGGCGCCCGGGGCGGTCCGGCCCCGGGCGTCCTCGTCGATCTGCTTCAGCACGTTGAGCAGCACGTCCTGCGCGTCGAACTCCACCGGCACCTGGGCGCTCGGCGGCTCGCTGTCACCCTCGCGGTTGAAGGCGAACTCGCCGTCCTTCCACTTCAGCACCTCCGCGATCGTGATCTCGACCTTGCGGCGGAGCGCCTCGCGGACGCCGCCCTCGTCGACGAGCCCTTCCTGGATGAGGCGCGCCCCGATCACGTGATCCGGCTGATCCGACGGCTGCGCGGGCCTCAGGGCGCGCAGCGCGACGGCAGAGATCTTCCGCGCGCGGACCAGGATCTCGCCGATGTCCGGGCTCACCGACGACGTCGCGCCGGTGATCCGTCCGTCGCGGAAGTGCACCGCCGCCATCCCCTTCTCGGAGCTGCACACGAGCAGGCCGGTGCGGCGGGCGCTCCGGACGAACTCGATGACGTCCGGCAGCGCGAACACGCTCAGCTGGCCCGAGAACACCGCGCTGCTCGCGACCTGCGAGCTGCGGGCCGGGAGGGACGTGCCGGACAGCGAAGGCAGCGGAACGACCTCGGCGCCGGCGCCGGCCTCCGGCGTGGAGGCGCCGGCCATGACGGCGGCCTGGAGGCGGGTATCGGGGTCCTTCCCGGTCTGCTGCGCGTGCGCGATGCAGCCCAGGCCCAGCATCACCGAAGCCCGATCCGACTGCGTGAGCTGCTGCGACAGGAGCCCGCGGAAGATCGTGCTCGCCTCGGCGTACTTGCCGATCTTGAGCAGCATCCACGCGAGCGCCTCGCGCGCCTGCACGAAGCGGGGCGCCGCCTGCGCGATGCGCTCCATCGCGCGGATGGACTTCACGGTCGGGGGGGCGTCCGATTCGCGGAGGAACTCGCTTGCGTCCGCCGAGCTCACGACCTTCTGCCGGATCGCCTCGATCAGGGCGCGCACGCGATCCGCCGACGGGCCCGCGATGTACCGGAGCAGCCCCTCCGCCTCGGCGAGGTCGTTCCGGACGAGCGCCCGGCGGGCGAGGAAGACGGCCGGCTCCTCCCAGACCGGATCGGTCGCCCACGCCTGGCGTGCTGCCGCGACGCCCTCTTCCTCGCGCTCCGTCGCGACCAGGACCCGCGCCTCGGCGAGCCAGGTCTGGCCGAGGCCCCACCGATCGCCGACCTTCTCGAACCCGGCGCGCGCCGCCACGAGGCACGCCAGCGCCCGGCGGTGATCGCCGTCGTGCGCGAGCACCTCCGCCGCGATCCACTGGCTCGACGCGACGGCGTCCACGTCGAGCTGCTTCGCGAGGAGGAGCGCCTGGGTGAGGTGCGTCCGCGCCACGGCGGAGTTTCCGCTCTTGAGCGCGGCCCGCCCGCTCCAGTACAGGGCGAGCCAGCGAAACGACACGTTCTTCTGAGACGTGCCGGCGAGCGCCTCCAGCGTCCGCGCGCCCCCGATGCCGTCGCCGGCGAGAACGCTGCCGATCCCCTGCATCAGGGCCTGCATCGCGCTGTCCAGCTCCGCCGCGCTGACCGGCTCGGCGCCGACGCGCGGGCCCGCGGCAGCGGGCGCGGCGAGCTCGCGCCGCCGCGTGGCCGCCTCCGTGAGCTGCCCCCGCACCAGCGCATGGCGGAACGCGGCCCAGGGATCGTCCGTCGCCGGCTTCGGCGGCTGCGGGCGGGACGCGGCTGCCGGCGGAAGGGGAGGAGGAGGAAGAGGAGGCGCGGCCGCGGCCGGTGGCGCGGGAGCGACCGCAGCGTGCGACCCGGTCGGAGGGCGCCCGCCGGCGACGCGCTCGAGCGACGGGAGCTCCTTGTTCGAGGCCCAGGCCTGGAGCACCTTCTCGACCTGCGCCGTCCCCTTCGTGGGATCGAGCGCTACAAGGAGGATCTCGTCGGTCCTCACGGCCGTGACGGTCGAGTTGCGCACGCCCTTCACGAGCACCATCTCGAGCCGCGCCATCCCGATCGCGCCGCCCGCAAGAGTGAGTTGGCTCACCGCGGCGGACGCAGCGGCGGCGCTCCTCTGGACCATCTCGGGGCCCTTCGCGTCGCTGAGCTGGCCGCGCGCGTCGGCGGTCAGCGCGCCGACGACCTCGGCCATTCCGTCCAGGTGCGCTGGCACGGTCATGGCGACCTCACGACGCCGCACGCGACATTTGCGCCCATGCCGATGATTTTTTTGCGTGCGACATGCCGCCTGGGGTGTGTCGTGTTTCCGCGAGGATAGCACGGATTACCCGTGGGGCCCGAAACACCCGGGGTCGCTGCGCCGCGGCATCCCAACCCGGGTGCCTACCGCGCCGAGGGTACTAGCCCCTGGCTTGGGCCTTCCGGGCCGGCGGACCGAAGAAGAAGTCCTCGAGCTCGTCGCGACGCGCCATCGTGTCTGCGTAGCCGAGATCCATCACCCGCTGCACGTAGATGGGCTCGAAGGCGAGATAGCTCAGCAGGTCCTCTCCGGCCTGACCTGCAGCGCCGATCCCCTTGAGAAGGTAGCGGAGCATCCCCGGGAACCGCTCGTACTCGTCCGCCGCGAGCTTCCCGAGGTCCTGCGAAGGGCGAAGCAGGAGCGCGGGGATGGGGCGCACGTCCAGGTCGCCGTTCACGAGCTTGTCGCGCGGGACGAGCGCCAGGGTCTTGTTCATGCGCTCCAGCCGCTCGACGTCGGAGTCGAGCGAATCGAGGAACACCGAGTTGAGGAGGACGCCGGCGATCTCGGATACCGGAAGCTGATCGGTCTTCGCCCGCACCTCACGCTCGGCGGTCTCCGAGGCGGCGCGCAGATGACGCACGCTCACGGCGATGATCCGC
The DNA here is from genome assembly GCA_963721145.1 of uncultured delta proteobacterium. GTDB lineage: Bacteria > Myxococcota > Myxococcia > Myxococcales > Anaeromyxobacteraceae > Anaeromyxobacter. The sequence continues at coordinate 874,527 of CAVRIC010000004.1, forward strand.
TCCGCGCCGAGGTGGATCGCCGGGCTCATGGGGTAGGTCATGCGGACGCACCCGTCTCCGTAGAACGAGCCCGCGAGAGCCACCGGCGGGAAGAAGACCGGGATCGCCGCGGAGGCCATCACGTGGTCGACGGTGATCCGCGCGCGAACGCCGATGCGGGTCGACCGCGTCCACGGCTCGATGTCCGCGGCCCCCTCGAAGAACGTGACGCCCGACCCGGTATGGTAGTTGGTCGCCGATACCGCCACCCCGCGAAGCCGCCCCGCTCGCAGGTGGCGGCGCATGCGCCCGATGGGGATCTCGGTCGAGACGAGACGCCGGAGCGGGGTGGAGTCGAGCAGGAAGTTGATCCCGCTCTTGCCGAGGATGCCTCCGGCGGAGAGATCGCGCAGCCAGCGGCTCCCGATGGACGCGAGGCGAAGCGCTCCGGTCCTGAAGACGCGGTCGGGCGTGAGCTGCGCCCAGGTGTCGCGGAGCCGCTCCGACGAGGTCTGGAAGTCCTGCGCGCCCGCGGCGAGCGCGATGCCGTTGATGGCGCCCGCGCTGATGCCCGCGATCACGCCGAAAGGCATCTGTCCCGGCCCCGCGATCTCGGCAAGGGCTCGAACGGCGCCGACCTGGTACGCGGCGCGCGCACCCCCGCCCGTCAAAACCAGACCGGTATGGCCCACCAGGACATATTAGCACTTCTGCCGCAGTGCGGCATGATGGCGCTACTTTAGAGCCTTCACGGCGGCTTTCACGTCCGCGACGGCGAGGTAGAGGTTCACCTTCGACGCCGCCTTCGCCGTGCCTACGTACGCGTAATGGATGTTGATTCCAGCAGCGCCGAGGCGATCGGCGACCCGTCCGAGCGCGCCGGGGCGATCCGGGACCGTCACCTCGACGACGTCGTCCTCGGTCAGCTCCCATCCATGGGCCGACAAGATGCGCTTCGCGGCCGCGGGGCGGTCCACCACCACCCGGATGAACCCTTTCCCGTCCAGAACCGCCGCCATGAACGCGCGGATCGAGATCCCCTTCTCGCCGAGCGCGTCGGCCACCTGCCCGAGCATGCCAGGACGATCATCCACCCACGCCGAGATCTGCTTCGCCTTCGGCATCCCGCACCTCCCGTTCACCGAATCGCCCGGTGAACCCCTCGTTACCTAACCCGCGGGGGTCGCGCCAGCCACCCGGATGTGCGGTCAGGGAGCGAGCCGGCGTGCGTACGGGAAGATCCCGAACGCGCCGCCGGTGTGGAGGAGCACGGCGCGCCGGGATGGCAGCGTCCCCGGCTCGCGCGCCCGGCCCGCCAGGCCGAGCATGGCCTTCCCGGTATAGACCGGATCCAGCAGGATGCCGTCCTCTCGCGCCGCAGCGCCGATGAGCTCCAGCCCCTCCTCGGTGGTCTCCGCATACCCGGGGCCGACGAACCGGTCGTCGATGACGATCTCGGCCGCGGGCACCTCCGGGAGCGCGGGCCAGCGGCGACGCGCCTCCGCGCACATGGCGCCCATGGCCTCGCGGAAATAGCGCGCGTCGTTGCACACCGCGAAGCCGATCGCCCTCGCCTCGGTCCAGCCGAGGACGCGCAGGCCGAGCTCGATGCCGGCCCCGGTGCCCCCGGAGCCGGCGGCGTATGCGATGGTGAGCGGGCCGCTGCGCCACGACTCCGGGAGCTGCTCCCGCAGCTCGGCGACCGCGACCACGTACCCGAGGCTCCCGAGCGCGTTCGAGCCCCCCTCGGGGATGACGTACGGCCGCCGTCCGCGAGCGGCGAGCTCCGCCGCGACGGCGGCCATCACCTGGGCGCGCCGGCGGTACTCGTCGTGGGTGACGAAGCGCATCTCCGCCCCCGCGATCCGGTCGAGCAGGCTGTTCGCCTCCGCCGGCGGCGGCACGGACGGATCGGGCGTGCGCAGCAGCACGACGGCGCCGAGCCCGCGCTTCGCGGCGGCGAACGCGGTCGCCCGGCAGTGGTTCGACTGCACCCCGCCACAGGTGATGAGCACGTCCGCACCTGCGGCCTCCGCGTCCGCGACGAGGAACTCGAGCTTGCGTGCCTTGTTCCCGGAGAGCTCGAGCCCGGTGAGGTCGTCGCGCTTGTAGAGAAGGTCGAGCCCGATCCGGGCGCCGAGGCGGGGGGAAGGCTCGAGCGGGGTGGGGAGACGCGCGAGGGGGACGCGCGGCGGAAGCTCGGGGAGGGCCATGCGCGCGAAGGGTAGCAGCGCGGGGCGCGCGAAGGGAACGCCGGTTCTCTCGTGAAGGACCTCGAGCCACTGCTACGCACGCCGCCGCGCCCCCGCGCGCCGCGCCGCCTCGGCGAGCACCTCGTAGCGCTGGCACCCCACCACGCGCGTCCGGCCGATGTCGAAGGTCGGGATCCCGGTGACGCCCGCCTCGATCGCCGCGCGGCGCGCCGCGTCTACGCTCGCGAGGACCGCCGGGTCGCGGGCCGCCGCGACCCCTCCCGCGGGGTCGAGGCCGGCCTCGCGCGCGAGCATCCCGAGATCCTCGTCCGACTCGATCCCCCGCCCCTTGCGCCAGTAGGCGTCGAACGCCGCGGCGCGGAACGCGTCCAGCCGGCCCGCCTCGCGCGCGCGCCGGGCCACCGCGTGGGCGCGCCGGGTGCTGGCGAGCCGCGGCGGCGGCACGAGATCGTCGATGCCGAAGCCCGCGGCGAAGCTCCGCACGTACCCGAGCATCGCTTCCGGCTCGGGCAGGTGATCGGCGAGCGGGACGCCTCCAGCCGGCGTCCTCGGGTGGAGCTCGTAGCCCACCCAGTCGACCTCCACCTCCAGCTCACGCTGCAGCCTGACCAGGCTGCTCCGCTCCGCGACGAAGCAGAATGGTCAGACGAAGTCCGAGTAGAGCCGGATCACGATCTCCGCCATGCTCCGCCCTTAACCGGCGGCCCGCGGCCGCACCACTCCCGCGGCGTGCCCGCGCCTCGCGTGCTAGATCGGGGGAGCTCGGACGGCCGACACGACCGGGCCGACGACAGATGCCGTTCGCCTTCCGGACCGGGGCCCGCGACCCCGACACGCGCGCGCGACGGGGCGCGCTCACGACCGCCCACGGCCAGGTCGAGACGCCTGCGTTCATGCCGGTCGGCACGCGCGCGACGGTCACGGGGCTCACGCCCGAGGACCTGCGCGCCGCGGGCGCGGAGATGATCCTCGCGAACACCTACCACCTGCTGCTCAGGCCTGGGCCGGACCTCTTCCGCCGGACCGGCGGGATCCACGGCTTCATGCGCTGGGATCGTTCCGTCCTGACCGACTCGGGCGGGTTCCAGATCTTCTCGCTCCCGGGCGACCGCACGGTCTCCGAGGAGGGCGCCCGCTTTCGGAGCTACGTCGACCAGCGCCCGCACCTCCTGTCCCCGGAGCGCTCCATCGAGGTGCAGACGGCGATCGGCGCAGACGTGATGATGGCGCTCGACATCTGCCTTCCGTCGACGGCCGAGCCCGCCGCGGTGCGTGCGGCGATGGACCGGACCCACCGCTGGGCGATCCGGAGCCTCGCCGCGCGCACCGACCCTGCGCAGGCCCTGTTCGCGATCGTCCAGGGCGGGCTCGTGCCCGCGTGGCGGGAGGAGTCCGCCCGGTTCCTCGCGCAGCACCCGTTCGACGGCTTCGCCATCGGCGGGCTCGCCGTCGGCGACACGCGCGCCGAGCGGGCCGAGATCGTCGCGCGCACGGCCGAGCTTCTCCCCGAGAGCAAGCCCCGCTACCTCATGGGCGTGGGGACGCCGCCCGATCTCGTCGAGGCGATCGCCCGCGGCGTCGACCTCTTCGACTGCGTCATCCCGACGACGATGGCATGGCAGGGGACCGCATTCACGTCGCAGGGGCGGGTCCGGCTGACGCGCAGCGAGCACCGTGTCGCCGACGGGCCGCTCGACGTCGCCTGCGGCTGCTCGACGTGCCGGACGTTCTCGCGCAGCTACCTGCACCATCTCGTCAAGTGCCGCGAGCCGCTCGGGCCGCGCCTGCTGTCGATCCACAACGTCCACCACTACCTCGCGCTCATGAGGGACGCCCGACGCGCGATCGACGAGGGACGATACGCGCGTTTCGCGACGGAGACGCTCGCAGCCATCGACCGGCACGAGCACGATCCGTCGCGGCGGCCGCCAGGGCGGCGCGCGCTCCCGTCTGCGACCTCGACCTCGCCCCCGCCCCCGACCGCGACCGCGACGAGATCAGTACTCGCGGCGAAGCCGCGCTCATTGTTGGGGGCCCCCTGGGGGGCCCCGACCGCGTCGGCGCGATACGAGATCGTCCTCACCTCGCTCGGCGTCGCCGCCGTCCGCGACACCGTCCTCGGCGAGGTGATGCACCCCATCATCGGCCCCGCGGTCGAGGCGGAGCGGCTCTACGTGGCGCAGTCCCGGCTGCGCGAGCGGCTCGAGGCGCCAGGGCCCCGCCTCGTCCTCTTCGACGTCGGTCTCGGCGCGGGGGCAAACGCGCTCGCTGCGCTCGCCGCTGCCGGGTCCCTTCCCGCCGGCGGACGGGGGCTCGAGATCGTGAGCTTCGAGTCGGACCCGGCGGCGCTCGCGCTCGCCGTGTCGCCGTACGGCGCGGCGCGCCTCGGCCTCTCCGCGAGCGCCCGCGATGCCGCCCTCGAGCTCCTCGTCACGGGACGCCACGAGACGGGGCGCGTCCTCTGGCGCCTCGTCGCCGGCGACGTCCGCGAGACGCTGTCCTCCGAGCCTTCCCGGGCCGACGTCGTCTTCTGGGATCCCTTTTCGCCGAAGGCGAACCCGGAGCTCTGGACGGTCGCCGCCTTCGCGGCCCTGCGGGCCCGCTGCGGCGAGCGCGCCGCCGTCTACACCTACAGCACGGCAACCTCGACCCGCTCCGCGCTCCTCCTCGCCGGCTTCTCGGTCGGAGCAGGGGACCCCTCGGGACCGAAGGAGGAGACCACCGCCGCGGCAACGGACCCGTCGCTCCTCGCGCGGCCGCTCGACGGCCGCTGGCTGGCCCGGCTCGCCCGCTCCTCCGCGCCGTTCCCTCCCGACGCGCCCGCGGAAGCGCCCGCGCGCATCCGCGCGCACCCGCAGTTCCGATGAGCCCTTCACCTCCGTACGCCCCGTCCCGCTGGCTTCGCGGCGCCCACGCCATGACGGTGTTCGCGTCGGTGGCGCGCGTGCTCCCGCGCCCGCGGGCGCGGCGGGAACGGTGGGAGCTGCCGGACGGCGACTTCCTGGACGTGGACCGCTACGCGCCGGCCCCACCTCCCGGAGCGCCTCGGCGCGACCCGCCGGTGCTCGTCGTCTGCCACGGCCTCGAGGGCTCCTCGCGCGCGCCGTACGTGCGCGGCCTCGTGGCGCTGGGGCTCGCGCGCGGCCTCGCCGCGCTCGCGTTGAACTTCCGGAGCTGCTCGGGCGAGCCGAACCGGCTGCCGCGCTTCTACCACTCGGGCGAGACGGGCGACCTCGCGCACGTCGTGGAGCGGCTCGCCGCCGAGCGCCCTGGCCGGCCCATCCTGATCGCGGGCTTCTCGCTCGGCGGCAACGTCGTCGTGAAGTACGTGGGCGAGCGCGGCGACGCCCTGCCCCCGGAGGTGCGGGCCGCCGCCGGGATCTCGGTGCCGTTCGATCTCGAGGCGTCCGCGCGCGCGATCGACGGACCGGGCTTCTGGAACGCCGTGTACCGGGAGCGGTTCATGCGCCGGCTGCGCCGGAAGGCGGCGGAGAAGGCGCGCCGCTTCCCGGGCGCGTTCGACGCACGTGCGGCCGCCCGCGCGCGCACGTTCGCCGAGCTCGACGGAGCCGTGACGGCGCCCGTCCACGGCTTCCCGTCGGCGGAGACGTACTGGCGCACCTGCTCGTCCGGGCGCTTCATCGCCGGCGTCCGGCGCCCGCTCCTCGCGCTCTCCGCGATCGACGACCCCATCGTCCCGGCTGCGTCGATCCCGGTAGAGGGGGCGCGCGCGAACCCGAAGGTCACGCTCGAGACCACGGACGCGGGCGGCCACGTCGCGTTCGTGGCGGGCTCGCCGTTCTGGCCGAGCTTCTGGGCGGAGCGGCGGGCGCTGGAGTTCCTCTCCGCGCTCGCCGCTCCCTAGGTCGACTCGGTTACTTCAGCCCACCCTTCACGAACTTCGCGAGGGCCTGGATCTCGTCGGGGGAGAGCTTCTCCTTGTAGGCGGACATCTTACCCTTGCCGTTCGTGATGACGGCGGCGATCGCGTCCTCGCTCTCCTTCAACGCCGTGATGTCCTTCGCTCCCATCTTCTGGCCGACTGCCGTCCCCTTCCCGTCCTTTCCGTGGCAGGCGGCGCACTTCGATCCGAACAGGGCGGCGGCATCCGCGGCGAGCGCGGTGCCGGCGAACGAGACGGCGACGATGGCGAACAGGATCCGCTTCATGGGTTCTTCCCTTCCTTTGGTGGTCAGTGCGTCGCGAGCCCGGCCCCCGTGGCCGGTGCGCTGGCGCCGGTCCGTTCCGGGGCCCGGAACGTACCGACGAGGATGGGGACCGCGATCTTCACGAGGAGCGTGAAGACGAGAAAGCCGATCCCGAAGACGCCCGCCGCGATGCCCCACTCGGTCGCGCTGGGCTTGTACTCGTAGATCTCCCCGAGGGTGTCGGGCGTCATGCCGGGGATGATGAGCCCCATCCCCTTCTCGATGTAGCAGCCCGCCCAGATGAGGAGGCAGCCGAGGTTGAGGGTGAAGAAGTTCCGCCTCGTCGCCGGGACGAGGAACAGGACGAACGCGACGATGCTGGAGAAGAGCGAGAACCAAGCCCAGGGCACGAGCGTGCGGTGCTCGCCGATGCCGGTCCAGAGGTACTGCGTGTAGAGCAGGTGCTCGGTCGCGGAGTAGTACTCCTTGAACAGCTCCGCCCCGAGCAGGAACAGGTTCAGGAACATCGCGTACGCCATCAGCTCCGCGATCTTCGAGATCGCCTCGTCCTTGATGGGCAGCTCGTTCGTCTTCCGCAGGACCTGGAACAGGATGATCATCACCGCCGGCCCGGAGCAGAACGCGGAGGCGATGAAGCGCGGCGCGAGGATCGACGCGTTCCAGTACGGCCGGGCCGCCATGCCGTTGTAGAGGAACGCCGTCACCGTGTGCGTCGAGATCGACACCGGGATCGAGAGCAGCACGAGCGGGAGGAAGATGCGCTTGTCGTAGTGCTCACCGCGGTAGGTCTTGAAGAGCAGGTACGAGACGAGGATCACGTTGACGGCGAGATAGCCGTTCAGGACGAGCGCGTCCCAGGTGAGGAGCGAGCGCGGCCAGTTGGGCGTCCCGAAGAGCGGCATGATGTGGAGGAACCGGTCCGGCCGCCCCATGTCCACGAGGATGAACAGGAGGCACATGATGAGCGCGCTGATGGCGAGCAGCTCGCCCAGCACCACGACCTCCTTGATCGGCTTCCACTGGTAGACGTAGGCGGGGATCACGAGGAGCACCGCGGCCGCCGCCACGCCGACGAGGAAGGTGAAGTTGCCGACGTAGAAGGCCCAGGAGACCTGGTCGCGCATGTTGGTCGCGATGAGGCCGTAGCGGACCTGCTGCGCGTACGCGATGCCGCCGATCGCGATGGTCACGAGGAGGAATGCGACCCAGGCCTTGTAGCCCTTGCCGCCGGCGAGCACCTGGCGGACGCAGCCCTTCAGGAATTCGAGCACACCGGACATGAGGGCTCCGAGCTACGTCGCGTAGAAGTAGTAGAACTGAGGGTGCGTGGCGAGCTCCTCCTTGAAGACGAAGACGCGCTTCGTCTCCATGACCTTTCGGATCTCGCTCTCCGGATCGAGGAGGTTGCCGAACTTCCGGGCGCCGACCGGGCAGATCTCGACGCACGCCGGGTAGCGGCCGTTCCGCGTACGCTGGATGCAGAAGGTGCACTTCTCGACCACGCCCTTCGGCCGGGGCCGGTTCCCGAGGTAGTGCTGGTTCGGGTTCAGCTCCTCGGCGGGCAGCTTCGGCTCGCCCCAGTTGAAGTGGCGGGCGCCGTACGGGCAGGCCGACATGCAGCAGCGGCAACCGATGCACCAGTCGTAGTCGATGACGACGATCCCGTCCGTCTCCTTCCACGTGGCCTGCGTCGGGCAGGTCTTCACGCAGGGCGGGTTCCGGCACTGCTGGCACTGCACCGGGAAGTAGAACTTGCCCGGCCGCGGGACCGCGTCCGCGTCGTAGTAGAGCTCGGAGTGCGCCAGATCGACGCCCTGCTCCTTGTCCATCTCGAGCACGCGGATCCAGTGGATCTGGGGCTGCTCGCGGGACTGGTTGTTCTCCTTCACGCAGGCGTAGACGCAGCGGCGGCAGCCGACGCACCGCGAGATGTCGAGCCCGTAGCCGAACTCCACGCCCGGTCGCGGACCCTCCGCGGTCACCTTCGTGTCGCGCCCGAAGCGCTCCTTGTTCCGCTTCTCGACCTTGGCGAGCACCTTCGCGAGGTCGTCCTTCGAGAGCTCCTTGAAGTGGCCGCGGAGGAAGTCGCCGAGATCGACGCCGCACCCGGCGAGCGCCGACACCGCGGCACCCGCGGCGGCGGTCCTCATGAAGGCGCGCCGGGACGCGTCCGCCGGGCCGTCGCCCAGCGGATCCACGCCCGCGCCCTGCAGGACGTTCAGGCCCTTGCCCGCGCTCATCGGCCAAACTCCTGCGCGCGCTTCCCGTCGCGCATCTCCTCGGGCCGGTGCGGACGCGGCTCCGGCTTGAGCTTCTGCAGCGTCGGGGCGATGGTGACCTTTCCGTCCACCACGATCTCCTTCACGCCCTTGAAGCTGGGCGAGTGCGGGTTGTGGCACGACACGCAGAGCAGGTACGTCTTCGCGCCATCCCAGTTCCCGACCCGCTTGCCGTGGATCCCGGCCTTCCAGTCCCGGAACTTGTCGCCGTGGCACTGGCCGCAGAGCCGGTACGACTCCGTGAAGGGGACGGTCGCGCCGCTCGCGAGCCGGAGCACGTTCCGGTTCTCGTAGTCGTGGCAGTCGAGGCACCAGCGGTGCTCGGCGTCGTGGTCGAACACCGACTGCTGCTCGTCGTGGAAGCCGAGCTCGCGCCGGTTCCGGTCCTTCTGATCCTTGTGGCAATCCATGCACGGGAAGATCCCGTCCGAGAACGGAGGCGGGCGCGCCTCGAAGAGCTCCTCCTTCGTCTTCTCGGCCGGGGGCGCGTGCTTCATCGACGGTGACGCGCGAGCTGCCGTCGCGATGAGCGTGGCCACGCACACAACCAGGAAGGGGGTGACCATTTGCCGCAAGGGGGTGGCTTTTTGCCGCATCCGTTCTCCCGGGGGACCGGCGCGAGGACTGCGCGCTCGCGATCGGCGGCTGATCTCTATCAGTTCCCGCGCTCGGCGGAAACGGGTGTAGACGACGAAGCCGCACCCGCAGTGATCGACCGTCATCACCTCTTCCGGTCCACATTACCGGGCCAGCATGCCTCCCATTCGCCGCACGCCCGACCGCTCGACCACCCTAGAACCGGCCCTGCGCGAGCAGATCGCGCATCGCCACCGTTCCGACGAGCCGGCGCCCCGCGTCGACCACCGGGAGCCGCTCGAGATCCGTCTCCGAGAACCGCGTCGCCACCTCGGAGACCGACATGCCGGTCGTGAGCGGCTCGACGCTCCGGTCCACCACGTCCGCCGCGACGATCATCCCCAGGAGCGCGCCGTCCGAGATCGTGCCCTTGAGCGCGTCGAGCCGGATGACCCCGAGCAGCCCGCCGTCGTTCGACGTGACGTACAGGTCGTGGCCGGGCTCGAGCGCCAGCAGCTTCCGGAGCACCTCCTCGAAGGGCGTGGCCGGTCCGACGTGTGCGGCGTCCGGGGCGAGGAGCGCCGCGATCGGGGTGGTGCGCAGCCACTCGGGGCGCGGCAGCTCCGGGAGCCGCACGCCCCGCCTGCGGAGCGGCGCGGTGTACAGCGAATCGGGCTCGATGGCCCGGCTCGTCGCGGCCGCCACCGCGGCGGTGAGCATCAGCGGCAGGATGACCCCGTAGTCCCCGGTCATCTCGAAGATGATGAGCACCGACGAGACCGCGGCGTGCGTGGTCCCGGCGAGGACCGCGGCCATGCCCACGAGCGCGAGCGCCCCGGGTGGCGGGCTCCCCGGGAAGGCGTGCGCGAGCAGCTGCCCGGCGAGGCCGCCGAGCGCGGCGCCGTAGAAGAGCGAGGGGGTGAAGAGGCCCCCTGGGACGCCAGCGCCCGCGCACAGAGCCGTCGCGAGCAGCTTCAGCACCGGCAGCGCCGCGAGGGCGGCGAGCGGAACCCCGCCGACGAGCACGTCCTGGACCGTGTCGAAGCCGTTGCCGAGGATCGGCGGCCAGCGGATCGCGGCCGCACCCACGATCGCGAGCGCGAGCGGCGGCAGCGCCGGCTGCGCCCAGCGCGGGAGCCGATCGAGCTGCACCTCGACCCAGCCCATCACCCTCACGTACACGGCCGAGGCGAGGCCGAAGAGCGGCGCGAGGGCGAGCCCCATCAGGATCTCGGACGGGCGGAGCAGCTCGTACTGGGGGATGACGTACTCGACGTGAGCGCCGGGGATGGTGCGCGAGACCGCGGTCGCCACCACGCACGACACCACGATCGGGCCGAGGAGCTCGAGGGCGAAGCTCCCGAGCAGCACCTCGAGGCCGAAGAGCGCGCCGCCGATCGGAACGTTGTACGCGGCGGCGATGCCGGACGCAGCGCCGCAGGCCACGAGCACCCGCGCCTGCCGCTCCTCGATGCCGAGCCGCGACGCGAGCCAGGAGCCCGCCGCGGCGCCGGTCTGGACGAGCGCGCCCTCGCGCCCGAGGGAGGCCCCCATGCCCACCGCGGCGACCGACACGACGCCGCGCACGAGGGTGCGCCCCAGCGCGAGCTCCCGTCCGCGGTGCCAGATCGCCTCGATGATGCGGGCCGTTCCGTGCCCGCCGAGCGGTCTGCGCGAGACGAGCCCCAGCAACCCGACGGCGGCACCGGCGAACGCAGGGACGAGGACGCGCCGCAGCGGGCTCGCCGACTCGACCGCCCCGACGAAGCTGTCCGCGGCCGGCCAGGCGAGCCGCTGCACGAGGCGGAGCGCGGCGAGCAACCCGCCAGCGCCGAGCCCTGCCAGGGCGCCGGTCGCGATGACGAGGACCCAGAAGCGCTGCGCCGCCCCGGGCAGCACCCGCAGGAAGTCGCGGAGCGACCGGAAAAACAGCGGCGGCGCGGTGCCGCCAGGGAGCTTACCGCCCTCGCCTGTATCCATCCGGGCCAACCTGCGTGCGCTCGCCCCCTCCTCGCACGTTCGTCACGGCTCGGTGGCCGCCGCAACGGCCCCGGCGCCTGCGCCTTCGGCGCATCCCGCTCGCCTTCGCGAGCGGGGGCGCCGGCTTCGCAACGATCTCCAGCCCGGTCACGGCACACGCCGAGCGGCGAGCCACGCGCCGACGGCCCCCTGGGTGCGCTCCCGGAGCTCCACGTCCTGCCGGAGGCGCTCGAGCGTCTGCGCGGTCGCCTGTCGGGTCTCGTCCATCGGGTGCGCGGCGAGGAAGGCCTGTGCCTCCTCGAGATGGCGGCGCTCGATCAGCGCTCCCATCGCCTCGACGACCCGGCGGAGCAGCATCGGCGCGGCCTTGAGCCGGCCGTGGAGGATCTCCCAGTCGGAGCGGAGGCGGGCCCAGAACGGCTCCCGCGCGGTCCGGTTCCCGAGCAGCGCCGAGGTGAACGAGGCGGTGTCCTGCAGCGGGACCTCGTCGCCGAACGCGAGCTCGATGCCCCGCGCCGCGAGCGCCGGATCCTCGAACGACGCGAGCGCGAGCAGCCATCGCCGCCGGAAGGCAGGGTCGGTCTCCTTGCGGAACAGCCCCCGGAACGCCTCGAACCGGGACGCGTCTCCGGTCCGCGCCGCCATCGTGACCGCCGCGTCGTGCAGGTTCGGCTCGAGCGCTGCGCGCTCGCCCGCGACCCACCGGTCGAGCCGGGCGCAGGCCTCGGCGATCGTGCGCGGCTCGCGGCCCACCAGCCCGAGCCCGCGCACCGCGGCCGCCCGCCGCAGCCGCGGCGGGTCGGGCTCGTTGGGCGCGGGGTCCCAGCCCGTCGCAGCGAGCTGCGGCCCGAGCAGCCCCGACACGAACGCGCGCAGCGCAGGCCGATCTCCGTCCGCGACGAGCCGGTGCTCGATGGCGGCGAGCCGGCCGACCAGCTCGTCGAGGACCGCGTAGTCCTCCTCCCGGCGGAACCCGGCGCACAGGTCGAGGAAGCTCGCCACCTGGCCCACCCCCGCGCGGACGAGGGCCCACTCGTCGGAGAGCAGCGCGATCCGCTCCGCCGTCGCCAGCCGGGGCAGGTTCGCGACGAGCGCGGCGAGGCCGCCCGCGTCGTGGGCGACGCGGTAGAAACCGGTGGCGCCGGCGTTCGCGACGACGAAGTCGGGATCCCCCGTCCCCGGCAGCACCAGCTCCGCGCGCCGCTCGCGCAGCAGGATCCGCTCCTCGGCCACACGCCCCCCGTCCGCGTACCGGACCACGAGCGGCACCGGCCAGACCGCGTCGTCGGACGGAGCGGCGGGATCGGAGAAGAAGCGCCGCTGCTCGAGCGTGAGGACCCTGCCCGTGCGCGCCACGTGCACGAGCGGGTACCCGGGCGTCCCGATCCAGGCGTTCGCGAGCTCGACGACCGGCTCGCGCGAGGCCTCGCCGAGCGCGCGCCACAGGTCGTCCGCCACCGCGTTCCCTCTCGCGTGGCGGCGCATGTACCGGCGGATCCCGTCGCGGAAGGGCTCCTCGCCCAGGTAGCCCTCGATCATCCGGAGCACCGCGCCGCCCTTCTCGTAGGTGATGAGGTCGAACGCCTCGCCGGCCTCGGCGACGTTGCGGATCTCGGCGCGGACCGGGTGGGTGGAGCGGAGCGCGTCGAGGTGCATCGCGGCCGCCTTCCCCTGGTCGAACTCGAGCCAGACGCGCCAGCCCGGGTTCCAGCGATCGACGACCTTGAACGCCATCCAGGTGGCGAACGCCTCGTTGAGCCAGAGGTCGTCCCACCACGTCATCGTGACCCAGTTCCCGAACCACTGGTGCGCGAGCTCGTGGGTCACGACCTCGGCCACCCGCTTCTTCTGCGCGAGCGACGCGGTCTGCGGATCGAGCAGGAGCGCGACCTCGCGGTAGGTGACGAGCCCGGCGTTCTCCATCGCGCCCGCCTCGAACTCGGGGAGGCCGACCTGGTCGAGCTTCCCGAACGCGTACGGCACGCCGAAGTAGTCCTCGAGGCGCGCCAGGACCTCGACCGCCACCTCCTGGCCGAACCCGGTGAGCAGGCAGCTTCGCGGGCTGCGCGTACGTCCGGACCGGCACGCCGCGCACCGAGATGGGCGGGATGCGCCTCGAGCCGGCCGAGCACCAGCGCGACGAGGTACGTGGGCAGCGGCGGCGTCTCGGCGAAGCGGACGCCGCGGCGCGAGCCGAGGTCCTCCTCCTGGACGGGCGCGCCGTTCGAGAGGACCGTCACGCCCTGCGGCGCCTCGACCGCGAGCCGCCAGGGCGCCTTGAACCCCGGCTCGTCGAAGCAGGGGAACACCCGACGCGCGTCCGCGGCCTCGAACTGCGTCGCCGCGATGCCGTCGCCGGCGGGGTACAGCCCGCGGAGCCCCTCCGTCATGCGCCCCGCCCAGCCGAGCTCGAGCGCTGCGGCGCCGCGCGGGATCGGCTCGGCGAAGCGCAGCACCACCGTCTCGCTCGCCGGGGCGGCGGCGATCTCGACGGCGTCGAGCTCGCGGCCGGCGACGCGCACCCGCGCCCGCGCGACGTCCAGCTCCGCCGCGTGGATCACGATCTCGCGCGACGGCTCGTCGAGGGCGAGATCGATCCGGATGGTCCCCGCGAACCGGCGGGCGTCGGGCTCGACCGAGAGCATCGCGTCGTACGCGGTGGGACGGACGTGGAGCGGGAGCCTGAAGTTCCGGTCGGCGGTCGGGTGGGGCATGGATCCTCGGGTCGGGTCGGACGACGACAATGACCACGCGCGGGTCGTCAGGGCAACGCGAAGTCGGCGCTCCCTTCCGGGGTGAGCGGGCCGCCCTTGACGGCCGCCCCTTGACGGCGCGTGCGTCCGGGGCTCTCGTCATGACGTGCGCGCGATGCTCCTCACCGCCCCGCGGGCGCCGCTCGTCGCGGCCGAGCTCCCCCTCCCCTCGCCCGGCCCGGGCCAGCTCCGGATCCGGGTGTCGGCGTGCGGCGTGTGCCGGACCGACCTGCACGTCCTGGACGGCGAGCTGCCGCGGCCGAAGCTCCCGCTCGTCCTGGGCCACGAGGTGGTGGGGCGCGTGGAGGCGCTCGGCCCGGGGGTATCCCGATTCGCGGCCGGCGACCGCGTCGGCATCCCGTGGCTGGGATGGACGTGCGGCGTGTGCCGCTGGTGCACCTCGGGACGGGAGAACCTGTGCGAGCGCGCGCGCTTCACCGGGTACGATCTCGATGGCGGCTACGCGGAGGCCGCGGTGGTGGACGCGCGCTATGCGTTCCCCCTCCCCGCCGCGTACTCCGATGCGGAGGCGGCGCCGCTCCTCTGCGCAGGGCTCATCGGCTACCGCGCCTGGTCCCCGGTGCGGAGCGCCGAGCGGCTCGGGCTGTACGGGTTCGGCGCCGCCGCCCATGTCGTCGCCCAGCTCGCCCGCCATGCCGGACAGCGGGTGCTCGCGTTCACGCGCCCGGGCGACGCAGAGGCCCAGGCGTTCGCCCGCTCGCTCGGAGCCGAGTGGGCTGGATCGTCCGGCGACCGGCCCCCCGTCCCGCTCGACGCGGCGATCCTGTTCGCGCCCGTCGGCGCGCTCGTCCCGGCGGCGCTCGCGGCGACCGCGCCCGGCGGGACGGTGATCTGCGCCGGCATCCACATGAGCGACGTGCCGTCCTTCCCGTACGCGCTCCTCTGGGGCGAGCGGGCGGTCCGCTCGGTCGCGAACCTGACGCGGAAGGATGGCGACGAGCTCCTCGCGCTCGCTCCCGCCGCGGGCGTGCGGACCGAGGTGACGACCTATCCGCTCGAACGAGCGAACGAGGCGCTCGGGGATCTCCGGGCTGGCCACGTCCGCGGCGCAGCGGTCCTCGTGACGTGAGAGCGGGGCAGCCTCATCCGGCTGCCCCTGCGCTCGCTCACCCCGTCTTGCCGCGCTTCCCGTATTCCTTGTCGAGGTAGAGCGCGGCGCCGGGACGATCGCCCACCATCCTGAGCCGGTCCACGATCTCGACCACGCGCGCCTCCTCCTCGACCTGCTCCGAGACGAACCACTGAAGGAAGATCTCCGCGGCCCGGTCCTTCTCGTGCTGCGCGACGCCGGAGATCTCGTTCACGAACGCGGTGACCTTCCGCTCGTGCTCGAGCACCGCCTCGAACAGCGCGGGTATGCCGGTCCACGACGACGGCGGCGCCTCGATCGCCGCGAGCTTCGCCTCCCCGCCGCGCGCGAGCAGAAACTCGAGGCTCTTCCTGGCATGCGCGAGCTCCTCGTCGCTCTGAACCCGGAGCCAGCGCGCAAAACCCTTCCACGCCTTGGCCTCGCACCAGGCGGACATCGCCAGGTACAGGTACGACGAGAACGTCTCCGCCTGGACGTGCCGGTTCAGCGCCTCCTGCATCTTCGGTCCGATCATCGCTGCCTCTCTCTCCCCGTCCGGGATCCGCTGGGTCACTCATCTGTGCTCCGACGAGGGGCTGACGGCCCGTCCCCTCGCGGGGCTGTCGCTGGTTCTCGAGCCGCAGCGCGTTAACTTGATTACGAAATCGGGAGGCCGCGCCCCGACGAGGGCTGCGCGGCGGATGCGAGGGCCACATGGCGAACGTCCAGACGAACGAGGAGATGCTTCACTCACGGCAGGTCGCCGAGGCGGCGCGCGAGGCCGAGTGGCAGGGGGCCGGGTTCCTGCGCGAGCTGTTCCTCGGAAAGCTCCGGCTCGAGCTCATCGATCCTTACCCGCTCGCCGAAGCGGCGCGTCCCGAGTTCGAGCGGTTCTACGCCGAGCTGGAGCGGTTCCTCCGAGAGAAGGTCGATCCGCGGGAGATCGACGAGACGGGCGAGTACCCGCCCGACGTCCTCGATGGCTTCCGGAAGCTCGGCGCGTTCGGGATGAAGATCCCGACCGCGTACGGCGGGCTGGGGCTGAACCAGGTCGAGTACGCGAAGGTGATGCAGCTCCTCGGGAGCTACGACGCGAACATCACCGCGCTCCTATCGGCGCACCAGTCGATCGGCGTGCCGCAGCCGCTCAAGCTGTTCGGCTCCGAGGAGCTGAAGCGCAGGTACCTGCCGCGGATCGCGAAGGGCGCGATCAGCGCGTTCGCGCTCACCGAGGTGAACGTCGGCTCCGACCCGGCGCGCCTCGCCACCACCGCCGAGCCGACCGCCGACGGCAAGCACTACGTCCTCAACGGCTCGAAGCTGTGGTGCACGAACGGCACCATCGCCGAGCTGCTCGTGGTGATGGCACGCAACCCGAAGACCAACGCGATCAGCGCCTTCGTGGTCGAGACGGCATGGCCCGGCGTCGAGGTCACGCACCGCTGCCGGTTCATGGGCCTGCGCGCCCTCGCGAACGCCGCGATCCAGTTCACGGACGTGAAGGTCCCGGCGGAGAACCTCATCGGCAAGGAGGGCCGCGGGCTCAAGATCGCGCTCACCACGCTCAACACCGGCCGGCTCTCGCTGCCCGCCGCGGTGGTCGGCGGCTCGAAGGTGTTCCTCGAGCTGTGCCGCAAGTGGTCCGCGGCGCGGTCGCAGTGGGGCCAGGAGATCGGCAAGCACGAGGCGATCGCGCACAAGCTCGCCACGATGGCGTCCACCGTCTACGCGATGGAGGCCGTCTCCGATCTCGCGCAGTCGCTCGCCGACAAGAAGGGTTACGACATCCGGCTCGAGGCGGCGGCGGCGAAGGAGTGGAACACCGTCCAGGCGTGGCGGCTCATCGACGAGACGATGCAGATCCGCGGCGGCCGCGGGTACGAGAAGGAGTCCTCGCTCGCCGCGCGCGGCGAGGCGCCTGTCGGCGTCGAGCGGGCGATGCGCGACGCGCGCATCAACCTCATCTTCGAGGGCTCGTCCGAGATCATGCACCTCTTCATGGCGCGGGAGGCAGTCGACAAGCACCTCGAGATCGCCGGGGCGCTCATCGACCCCAAGGTGCCGGCGCGCGCGAAGCTCGCGAAGCTGCCGAAGGTGGGGGTGTTCTACGCGACCTGGTACCTCGGCCTGTGGGCCCGCGGTCTCGTCGCGCCGCGCTTCGCTCGCTTCGGGAAGCTCGCCCGTCACCTCCGCTTCGTCGAGCGTGCGTCGCGCAAGCTCGCGCGCGAGAACTTCCACGGGATGGTGCGATTCGGCGCCGGCGCCGAGCGGAAGCAGGCGTTCCTCTTCCGGCTCGTGGACATCGCGAACGAGCTGCTCGCGATGGCGGCGAGCGTGTCGCGCGCCGAGGCGCTCCGCGCGGCGGGCCGGGCCGACGCAGCGAGCGCGGCGCGGCTCGCCGATCACTTCTGCCTGGCGAGCCGCCGCAAGGTCCGCGCCCTGTTCCGCGCCCTGTGGCGGAACGAAGACGCCGGCGCGTACGCGCTGGGCCGCGAGGTGCTCGCAGGCGAGCACGCCTGGCTCGAGAAGGGCGGCATCGGCCTCGGCCTCACCGTCGAGGACCTCCGCCCGCGGCTTCCCGGCCACCCCGAGCCGGCGCCGTTGGAGCACCCCGCCGTCGTCGCGGGGGTGAAGGGAATGCCGGTCGCGTAGGAATGGACGTTGTGTGACGGGTGCCGTTATGTGACATGGATTCGGCCGATGAACGCATCCGCCCGTTGGCGAGCGTCCTCCGAGAAGCTCGCGTGATTTCCTGAGCCAGCATCTTCCCGCTTGGCGTGGGACACGGCCCTCGCGCCTGCACAGGGAGGTCAATGCATCATGATCAGCACGACACATCCATCTGCGAGCTGGTTTCTCCTCGCAAGCGGCATGGGGTTCCTGATCGTCTACGGCGTGCCTTTGATGTTCTTCCCGCTGCGATGGGCGCGCTGGTTTCGCTGGGCCGTGCCAGGAGAGACGGCGCTCACCGTGTACTTCGGCCGTTGCGTGGGCGTGCTCGCCGTCGCTATCGTCATCGTGAGCTTGGAGGCCGTGCCGCACCCCGAGCAGTTTCCGGCGCTGTTCGACCTCATCGCCTGGATCGGCGGCCTGATGACCGCGTTGCACGTCTACGGGGCGATCCGGCGGGTGCAGCCGTGGACGGAGACCGCCGAGATCGTGCTCTACGCCGTCCTAGCCGTCCTCTCCGCATGGCTGCGCTCGGGGCTGGGCTAGCCGCCGCCCGAGCTGTTCGACCCCAGAGGCAGTGAACGCTCTGTGCCGGCCAAGGTCTAGAACGCCGATCAGTTGAGAAGGCCCATGATTCCCATCGCTTGCGCACCGAGGATCGACAGGCCCCATGCGGCCATGATCTTCTGCGCGCCGCGCGAGCCCTCGCTCGCGACGGAGGCGGCGATGGGGATAGAGCGCTGGCACCCGAAGCGAGAGACCACGCGGCAGGAAGAGTTCCTCCTCAAGCGGCTGCATCGCACGAGGAAGCTCTTCGGGTTCCTGCGCCGTCATCGGCATGAGCTTTTCGACGACAAGTTCCAGACGGAACTCGAGTCGATGTACCGCAACACCGGCGCCGGAAAGGAGCCGCTGTCGCCCGCGCTGCTGGCGATGGTGGTGCTCCTGCAGAGCTACCTCGGGACCTCGGACGCGGAGGCGGTCGAGCTCGCCGTCGTCGATCTGCGCTGGCAGATGGTTCTCGGCTGCCTGGGCGCCACCGAGCCGCCCTTCTCGCAGGGCGCACTCCCTGCGTTCCGCGAGCGGCTCATCGCGAACGACATGGATCGCCGTCTGCTCGAGCGCACGGTCGAGCTGGCGCGGGCGACGAAGGAGTTCGACTGGAAGAAGCTGCCGAAGACGTTGCGGGTGGCCATCGACTCGGCTCCGCTCGAGGGCGCCGGCCGGGTGGAGGACACCCTCAACTTGCTCGCGCACGCGGCCCGCAAGGTGGTCGAGTGCGCCGCCGATCTCCTGCACTGGACGCCCGAGCGCGTGTGCCGAGAGGCGCGTGCTCCGCTCCTCCTCGCGCCGAGCATCAAGGCCGCGCTCGACCGCGACTGGAGCGACCCCGTCCAGAAGGCGGCGGCGGTGAAGAGCCTCGTCATCGAGCTCGAGAACCTGAAGGACTGGCTCGCCGCGAATCTCGCGGCAGAACTGAAGAAGCCGCCTCTCAGCGACGAGGTGGGGACGCTGAAGCAGCTGATGGGGCAGGACCTCGAGCCTGATCCCGGCGGCGGCGGGATGAAGATCCGCGAGGGCGTGGCGGAGGACCGGCGCGTCTCGGTCGAGGACCCCGAGATGCGCCACGGCCGGAAGAGCAAGACCAAGCGCTTCGACGGCTACAAGCGCCACATCGCGACCGACCTCGACTCCGGCCTCATCCTCTCCGGCGCGATCACGCCGGCGAACCGGCCGGAGAATGAAGCAGCGCCGGGCCTGGCCGAGGACATCGCGCACCAGGGCCTCGAGATCGACGAGCTCTTCATCGACCGCGGCTACGTGAAATCCCCGCTCGTCGACGAGATCCTCGGTCGCGGTGGCGAGATCGTGTGCAGGCCCTGGGTCGCGAGGGGCAAGGGCATCTTCTCGAAGGCGGCCTTCAAGATCAGCGTCCGCGACCTCTCCATCACCTGCCCGGCGGGCGAGACCGAGAGCATCGTGTTCGGCGCGGTAACGGAGTTCGATCCCGAGGTATGTGACCAGTGCCAGCTGCGCGCGAAGTGCACCGCGGCCGTCGCTGGCTCTGGACGGACCGTGAACATCGCTCCGGACGAGCGGCTGCAGCAGCGCCTGCGCAAGCAGATCGCGACCCCGCGAGGACGAGCGCGGCTACGCGAGCGCGTCGGCGTCGAGCACAAGCTCGCTCACCTCGTCCGCCGCCAGGGCCGGCGCGCTCGCTACCGTGGCGTGCGCAAGAACCTCTTCGACCTGCGGCGCGCCTCGGCCATCCAGAACCTGGAAGCCATCCAGCCCAAGGTGGCGTGATGAGATCCCTTTCAAACTGCTCGGTGTTCTAGCACCGACCACCGACTCGGTCCGCGATGCCGGTCGCCCCGGATTTGCGCCGGGCAGAGCGCCGGTTAGATTTCATATCAGGGCGCCGCCGGAGGGTTGGCGCAAGAGAGAGGAGAAACACGTGATCCTGAACTCGCCTGTCCCTGGTCGTGAGTCGCTCCGTCGCGCCTACGCCTGGATCTTGAACTCGCTCCGGAGCAACGCCGAGCAGATCGCGGAGGTCCGCCGCTGGCATCGCGGCGGACCTGTGCCCACCTGCCCCCGCCGCGCCACCCTGCCGCAGCTGCTGAGGGAGCGCGCCGCGCTTCTCGACCCGCGTGAGCATTGGCGGCGCGCCTCGTTTGTCGAGGCCACGCGGCTCCTCGGCTAAGACCGTCCGGCTCGCCGCTCCTTGCGCTGCCGTCGTCCGTATTCGCGCCGGGCTCCGAGCTTCTCTCGATGAGCCGATCTCTCCTGTCGAGAGGCGTACCCAGCGAGATCCTTCCACGGCAACAAGCCCTCGGGGAGAGGGCTTCGCTTGTGCGCCTGCTTCTTCCCGTGCTTCGGCACCCACGCGATGCCGTCCGGCCAGACATCCAGATGACCGATGGTCTCCCCGTAGGCACAGACCTTGATCCGGTAAACGACGAGGGGACCGTCTGCCCGCGTTTCCAGGAGCGCGTAATGGATCGGCATATCGGCCGAGTCTAGATCACCGCGCGCCGAGCCGCCGGCTGCGAGCAGTCGAGCGCGGGCGCTCATCGACCCCAAGGTGCCGGCGGCCGCGAAGCTCGCCCGCCACCTCCGCTTCGTCGAGCGCGCTTCGCGCAAGCTCGCGCGCGAGAACTTCCACGGGATGGTGCGCTTCGGCGCCGGCGCCGAGCGGAAGCAGGCGTTCCTGTTCCGGCTCGTGGACATCGCGAACGAGCTCCTCGCCATGGCGGCGAGCGTGTCGCGCGCCGAGGCGCTCCGCGCGGCGCGGCTCGCCGATCACTTCTGCCTGACGAGCCGCCGCAAGGTCCGCACCCTGTTCCGCGCCCTGTGGCGGAACGAGGACTCGGACGTGTACGCGCTCGGCCGCGAGGTGCTCGCGGGCGAGCACGCCTGGCTCGAGAAGGGCGGCATCGGCCTCGGCCTCACCGTCGAGGACCTCCGCCCGCGGCTCCCCGGTCACCCCGAGCCGGCGC
Organism: uncultured delta proteobacterium; assembly: GCA_963721145.1. Classification (GTDB taxonomy): domain Bacteria; phylum Myxococcota; class Myxococcia; order Myxococcales; family Anaeromyxobacteraceae; genus Anaeromyxobacter. The sequence continues at coordinate 895,739 of CAVRIC010000004.1, forward strand.
CGGTGGAGCGGCCTGCCGTCGCGGGGGTGAAGGGGCTGCCGGTGGCGTAGCCGCTTCGCGCAACGGGCGGCGGCGCACGAGCGCAGACGAACGAGAGCGCGGCCGGCATCCCGGCCCCGGGGCGCGAGGTCGTGGACCCGGACGGCGTGCGCTGGATGCTGGTCGGAGGAAACGACGCGCCGGCGCACGGGTGGGTCGAAACGAGCGGCGTCGAATGTCGGTGAAACGGAGCCCGAGGAACGGCGAAGAAAGTGGCCCAGGCGGGACTCGAACCCACGGCCTACGGTTCTACTGCCGAATATCTCGCTACGTTCGAAGAGTGGTTCGGTCCGTTCCCGCGCCTCCGTCGTCCTCGCTGCGCTGCTCCGCATCGGCTGTCGCGAGGCCCGACGCGTCGGCTCCCACCGACGCCTCGTCCGCGACGGGTGGCCCCCGTACACCTTCGCGTTCCACGACCGCGACGAGATTCGGGCCACCGATGCTCGCTCGCATCGCTCGCCACACCGGCCTCCGTCCCGAGGACCTCTGGGCGGCTCCGCGCCGCCCGTCCGGGCACCGTAGCCCAGTGCACCCCAGACAGGGGCGGCTCCCTTCGATGTTGCAGCTCAAGTCCTCGAACAGTAGAATTCCAGTAGTTCCTACGGTACTGCATTTCCACTGTATACGGGAGCACCACAAATTATGGCCGCCAAGGCTGCTACGAAGGTTCGCCTCACCCTCGACGTCACTGACGAGCTCAACGAGCGCCTCAACGCGCTCGCCGAAGAGGCCGGAGGCTCGAAGAGCGAGCTCCTGCGCAAGGCGATCGCCCTCGTCGAGGTCGCTGTGAACGCGAAGCGCACCGACAAACACGTCGCCGTCGTCGACAAGAACGGCAAGGTGGTCACGACCATTGTCGGCCTCTAATCAACAGCCGGGAGCGCCTCCCGCCGCCGGGACGCCGCTCGTCGACCTAGCCGCAGGGGTCGTCGCCGGCGCACTCGTTGTCTCGGCCGAGTCCCGCGAGGATCCCGCCGACCGAACCCACCGTCACGCGCAGGAATCCGCGGACGCCACGTTCCGTCGCTGGAAAGATGGCATCCGCTTCGGCCTGTCCGCTCTCCTCCTCACCGGCGTGACCAGCCTCTCCGCGAAGTTCGCGGTCTGATTATGCCGCAACCGCCGACGAGAAGACCTGGGCGCGCACGGTCCTTGCCGCCCTGGTCAGCGCCGTCGCCGGATATTTCATTGGGAGGAAGGACAAGGAGTAAACCGTGGAACAGCCCCCGGGCGCGCTGCACCTGAACTTCGCGAAGCGCCACGACATCCTCCACAGCTACATGTCCACGCCGGCGTCGCTCCCCGGCTGGGCGGCAGCAGAAGACCCCGCGCTCACCGCGTGGGGAGACCTCGGGCGGAATACCTTCCTTGGCTCGCTGCTCGAGCCACCGCCGCCCCCGCTCTACGACGCGTTCGATCGTCCTCTCCCGGCGCCACAAGCTCGCGGCGACACCCAGGCGTTTCAGATCCGCGCCTTTCGGCCTCCCATGCTTCAACCAACGACCACGCCTACGCCGCACTCGGCCGGCGCCGCCAATGAGCCGGCGCGGCCGCCTCCGGCGCAGGAGGCCATCCCCTTCCCCAAGTCGAAGCGGGTCACGGTCCAGTGCATCCAATGCGGGTGCTCGATCCCTTTCGACCGAACTGAAGAGGCCACCGAGCCTGATCTGGTCCGGGTAGTAGTTCCCCCGTTCTGCCAGTGCGTGGTCGACGCCGCGGCCGATGTCGTTCGACGCAACGTCGGCACCGGCCCCGAAGCCGCTTCCCGCACCGGGTCCCTTCAGGCGCTCGAGGGCGGCAACGAGAGCAACGGCCAGCCGCGCCCCGCGGGGCACCTTCGCCTGGTTCAAGAGCCCCCGACGGACGAGTAGCGACGCCGCTCGTCAGCACCGCGCGGCGCTCGCCGGGGTCCGGTGAGCGCCTTTGCCCGCGAGGACACATCGTCTCACGCCGGATCGCGATGCTCATTTCATCACGCCCACGGCCCGTCGCTCGCCGTCTATTATGAAGTGAGAGACCTCGTTGCCGAGCTGCGCCGGCGCATCGCCGGTAGCTCCGTGCGCGATCTTCAGCGCTGCGGTCGCCGTCCTGCACCTCGTCGCCATCTACTACGGCGCGCCGGCGTACCGGTACTTCGGTGCGGGGGAGGAGCTCGCGAGCATGGCCGAGGCCGGCTCGGCGATCCCCGGCCTCGTGACGTTCGGGATCGCCGTCCTGTTCCTCGTGTTAGCGGCGTACGCCCTCGCCGCCGCGGGGGCGCTGCGGCTGCCCTTCGCGTCCGCGGGGGCCGCCGCGATCGGCGCCCTCTAAACGCTCCGTGGCCTCGCGCTCGCCCCGGCGCTCCTCTGGATGGACGGCGTGTCCCGCTTCGACATCGTCTCGTCCGTCGTCTCGCTGGGGATCGGGCTCCTGTACCTCGGCGGACTCGTCCGGAACCGTCCCGCCGCGTCTGACCCTCTCCGCGACGGAGGCCTACGGCCATGATCAAGCGGTATCTCGACTTCGTGCTCGACCACCGCGAGGGCCGTCAGCCTCTAGAACGTCGCCGCGAACGTCACCGGGGGGCCGACGCCGTCGAGGGCGGGGAGCGTGCCGGAGAGCGTGCCGTGCACGTCCACGAGCTGCGCCCCCGTCGCGCCCGGCGGCGGGATGCGCGAGAACGCGACGGACAGCGCGCCGGTGCCGCCCACGGCCATCAGCGGCGCCACCGCCCGGTGGGTCTCCACGTACGTCGGCGGGTTCGCCGCCGGGTCGCCGACGTAGCGCATGGCCTCGCCGGAGTCCACGGTGGACGTCGCGCCGTTCCATCCGTAGGGGGTGCCGAGCGCGGGCCGGCCATCGTGGAAGAAGCCCACGCCGCCGCCGACCACCGTCATCCCGCGATACGCGACGAGCTCGAAGGCCCACATGGTGCTCGGCGCCAGGTCCGCGTAGTCGTAGGCCGCGACGATGCACCAGAGGTCCTCGTTCGCGCCCGCGCCGGCGCCGCGGATCTGGAGCTTGCACGCCATCCCGAACGGGCTCGTCTCCTCCTCCTTTCCTCCGCAGTCGAAGGCGAGCAGCGGGAGGGCCAGCAGGGCGGCAGCGAGGCGGAGCTTCATGCGAACCTCCAGGGAGGATTCTCGCGGAGTGTAGCACCGGCGTGCACGCGACCACGCGATGCGGCGCGACGGCGCGAGGCGATGTACGGAAACGGAGGATGGACGTGCCCCCAAACCCGCGGGTTGTACGTCCTACCCGCTACTTCGAGATGCACATGACCCTCCGCGCGCTCGAGAGATGGGCGCCCCGGTCCGGGCTCGGAATCGACGTCGGCGTCGGATCCGGCTTCACTCCATCTGGCTCGCGACGCGAGGCCTCTCGCTCCGAGCAAGGTCGCGAGATCCATCCTCCGTCCTCCCGGGCGATGATCTGCCGAGAGCACGGTCACCGCGGCATGGACCCCGCGCCGGGGCACCGGACCGCCCCTGCGTCTAACTCGCTACCACCGCTCGGCCACCCCGCGCGCCACGTGATCGGCGATCGCCATGATGGTGATCATCGGGTTCACGCCGCTCGAGGTGACGAAGGCGGAGCCGTCGGCGACGTAGAGTCCCCGCACCTCGAAGGTCTCGCCGGTCTCGCTCACGGCGCCGCGGCGCGGGTCGGCGGCCATCCGGGCGGTGCCCATCTGGTGGAAGGAGATGAGGGCCATCCGGCAGCGATCGACCCCGCGCGAATCGACGGCCGCGGACAGCCGCTCCAGCCAGTCGCTCGAGCCGGGGCGGACCCGCGACGGCGGCTGCTGCAACGTCATCAGGTCCTCGGCGCCTGCCGCCGCGAGCACCTGGGCCGCGCCCAGCATGGCGGTGCGCAGGTGGGCCGCGTCGTACCGAGAGAGCTCGTAGTGCGCGCGCGGACGCCCGTCCCGTCCGGTCACGACGCGGCCGGCATCCCGGTCGCGGAGGAGGACGCCCACCGCGCACGTATTGGCGAGGCGCCCGATGTCGCGCCGGTGCTGCGCGGGATCGTCCCAGCCGAACGCGCTCGCCGGCAGCGCCCAGTGAATGGGCCCGGTCTCGAGCTTCGCGCCATACCAGCGGCCGTCCTGATTCGCGAACTGGTCCGAGTGGCGCGTCTGGAGGTCGCCGCTCCAGGGCTCGACGCGTTCCCGGAACGTCCCCACCACGCCGGTCACCGGGTGCAGGTGCAGGTTCCGGCCGATGTTCGCGTTGGAGAGCCCTGACCGCGCGAGCAGGCCCGGCGTGTGGATCGTGCCGCAAGCCGCGATCACCGCTCGGGCGCGCACCGTGAGCGGCACCACGCGCCCGTCCCGGGTGCGCGCGCGCGCCGAGACCCCGGTGGCGCGGCCGCGCTCGACGAGGACGCGATCCGCCTCGCAGCGCGGGATCACCCGGGCGCCGGCCGCCACCGCGTCGACGAGATAGGTCTTCGCGGTGGAGTTCTTCGCGTTGGGGCGGCAGCCGAACCCGCAGTAGCCGCACTCGAGGCCATGGTGACAGCCCGTCGCGTTGCGGGGGATCACGTCCACGTGCCAGCCGCAGCCGCGGAGCCCCCGCTCCAGGATCTGGTCGCGGACGCCGGGGACCGAGTTCTCGAGGTTCACCCCCGAGCGCTCGCTCACGCGCCGGAACGACTCCTCCATGCGCGAGCCCGCGAAGAGCGAGAGACCGCTGATCGCGTCCCACTCCGCCCGCGTGGGCTCGCGGAGGGGGAAGCTGGTCGTCCAGTTGATGGTCGTGCCGCCCCCCACGCAGCTGCCGGCGAGGATCGGCAGCGACGCGCTCTGGGTCATCAGCATCCCGCAATCGAGATAGGTGGCCTGGAACATCTCGCCCTCTCGCTGCGTGAAGTCGGCCGGCCCGAAGTTCTCCCCCTTCTCCAGCACGATCACGGTGCGTCCGGCCTGGGCGAGCACTCCGGCCGCGACGCCGCCGCCCGCGCCGGAACCCACCACCACCACGTCGCAGTCGAGCGTGGTCTCCTCCGAGATCTCCAGCGTGGGCAGGCGCGGCGCCGGCGGCTCCGGCAACGGCGGCAGGGGCCCGGGATACCCGACCGCGCGCCACGTCGGGTGCGAGCCGCTGGCGTCCGGGGAGGTGTAGTGGACGAAGCTCACCAGCCGCTTCATCACCTGGAACCCGGCGCGGCGAAGCTGCATCCCGCTCTCCGCCCACCCGCGCAGGACCTTCACGCGAGCGTCGTGGCCGAGCGCCGGGAAGGAGCGCGGTCGGCCGCTCAGCGCGGCGTTCACCAGCGGGGACCCGAGCGCGCTCAGCAGCAGTCCGAGGCGACCGCGATCCCGGGGATTGGGGAGCGCGGACACGACGCGCAGCACCCGCTCGTGCAGGCCGGGCCCTCCGCCGTGCTCGGGCGGTACGAAGGTGTCGCACAGGGCCGCGAGGACGGCCCGTTGCCGCGGGGAGAAGAGGGAGGACACCGTCGGGAGATTACCCCCCCACGAGGTCGTGCGGGCGGCCCTCTCGGATGCGTGAGCTTCGTCCGCTGCAGCTCCGCCCGCCGCGCGAGCGCGACTCGACGGTCGAGCTCGAGATCCGAGTCCCGGGCGCCACCTCGCGCTGCCGCCACCGCGCTCACGGTGGCGCCCGGATACCCGTAGCCCCGCGTCACCCCAGGCGGGCGCGTCGGACACGCCGCTCGCCTCCGGGGCGCCTGCCTCGAGGCGAGTGCAGGCGCCGTCAGCGAACGGCTCGCGCCGACGCCCCGCGTCAAACGCGCGGCAGCGCAGCGATTCCACTTGCGGTCTGGTTTCACGGTTTGCACAATCGCCGAACTCACTTGCCGTTCGATGTCTCCCTCCTCACGCTCGGAAAGGGCACACATGCTCCGAATTCCGTCGCTCCTCCTCGTCACGCTCCTCGCCAGCGCCTGCGCGTCCGTCCCGATGGCTTCACCCGAGCTGGACCGCGCGGCCAAGGAGTTCCGCACGGCCGTGGGCAAGTCCAACCTGTACGTGTTTCGCGACGAGTCGATGGGCGGCGCGGTGAAGATGAGCGTCATCTTGGATGGCAAGCTGCTCGGCGACACCGCGAAGAAGACGTTCCTGCTCACGACCGTCGATCCGGGTCCGCATGCCCTCTTGTCGAAGACCGAGACCGACGCGCGCCTGGACTTCACCGCGCAGCCCGGCAAGAACGTATACGTCTGGCAAGAGGTCAAGATGGGGCTCATGAGCGCGAGGAGCGAGCTCCACGTCCTCGACGAGGCCGCCGCACGCCCGCGCATCAGTGAGTGCAGCCTGGCGGCCCGGGAGGAGCAGGCACCGCCCGCGACGGCGCCCGCTCCTACGAAGGACGTCCCGAGGTCCTGAGCCGAACCTCGGCAGGCGAAGGGGGCGCGCGTCTCGCAGCGGCGCGGCGCGCGCCCGCTCCGGCGACGGGCCGCCGGCCCCTCCCCCGACCGCAGCCGGGGGAGAGGTCCCAGACGCAGCTCAGTGGCTCGCGTGCTCGGCGCCGCTTTCCGCGCCGCGCTCCGTGCCGCGCTCGTACTCACGCTCCGGCTTGAGCGCGCCGCGGAGCTGCACGCGGAACTCGGGGGTGTCCTGGTGACCGTGCACGTCCACCGCGTGCATCACCGCGGCGCGGAGCACCTCGTCCTCCTCGCCGGCGATCGTCAGCGTGCAGTTGCTCACGCTCGGGCTCTCACGACAATCCATCATCTTCCGTGCCATGTCGCACCTCTGCTCGTCATGCGTTCGTGCCGTACTCTTCCGCGGCTCGCGCCGGACCTATCTACCGTCAGGTTGGCGGTCAAGGCAGTCCGCACGCCGTTCCGGACCTCGCCCCATCGGGGCCGCCATGGAGAAGGTCCTGACCCGCATGGACGTGACCATGCGCGCGCTGAAGCGCGCCGCGCCCGCATCAGGCGGCGCAGTACAGCTTCACCGCGAACCAGGCGCGGTCGTCGGTCCAGGCCGCCTCCGGGCGCCACCCCGCGATGGCGGCGAGCGCGTCGAACGCCCGCGGCTCCCACTTGTATGCGCTCTCGGTATGGATGGTCTCGCCTTCCTCGAAGCGGAAGGACCGGCTCGCCACCGATGCGATCTGCGCCTGACGAGACACGAGGTGCATCTCCACGCGCGAGAGGCGCGCGTCCCAGATCGCCCGGTGCCGGAACGCGGAGAGCCGGAAGTCTCCGACGAGCTCCCGGTTCATGCGCGCGAGCAGGTTCAGGTCGAACGCCGCAGTCACCCCGCCCGCGTCGTCATAGGCCGCCACGAGCGTGGGCTCGTCCTTGGGGAGGTCCACCCCGATCACGAGCATCCCACCCTCGCCGGCGTCGATCGCCATCCGGCGGAGGAGCGCGACCGCGTCCGGCGGATCGAAGTTCCCGATGGTGGAGCCGGGAAAGAACGCGACGCGCCGGGCGCAGCGGACGTCCGCCAGCGGAAGCGCGATCGGCACGGTGAAGTCGGCGAACACGGGCCGGATGGGCAGGCGCGGAAACCGCTCGCCCATGGTCTCGGTCGCGGAGAGGAGCGCCTCGCGCGAGATGTCCACCGGCACGTAGGCGGCTGGGCGTCGCAGGCCTGCGAGCAGGAGCGCGGTCTTCCGGGCGCTCCCGGCGCCGTACTCGAAGACGAGCGCGTCGGGCCCGACCGCGGCCGCGATCTCCTCGCTGTGCCGCTCGAGGAGCGCGGTCTCGACGCGCGGAGGGTAGTACTCCTGCTGCTGGCAGATCAGCTCGTACAGGGCCGACCCGCGCGCGTCGTACAGCCACTTCGGCGGCGTCGCCTTGCGCGGCCGTGACAACCCGCTCACCACGTCCCCGGCGAATCGAACGCTCTCCTCGTCCGGCCCGGCCCCGACCCGTTGCTCGATCACGCGTCCCTCGCGAGCCTCAGCCCGCTGAACTGCCAGCGCGCCTCGGGCTGAAAGAAGTTCCGGTAGCTCGGGCGCACGTGGCCTCGCGGCGTCGCGCAGGAGCCGCCGCGCAGCACGAGCTGGTTCACCATGAACTTGCCGTTGTATTCGCCGAGCGCGCCTGCGAGCGGGCGGAACCCCGGGTACGGCGCATACGCGCTCTGCGTCCACTCCCAGACGTCGCCGAACAGCTGCACGAGCCCCTCGCCCGCGCGCGCCGGCGCGGGGTGAAGCCGCCCCGAGTCGGCGAAGTTCCCGTCCTCCGTCGCGCCCTCCGCCGCCGCCTCCCACTCCGCCTCGGTCGGCAGCCGCGCCCCGGCCCAGCGCGCGTACGCGTCCGCCTCGTAGAACGACACGTGCGCGACGGGCTCGGCCTCGTCCACCGGACGCATCCCGCCGAGCGTGAATTGCCACCATCGTCCACCCTCCTCCGTCCAGTAGAGCGGCGCGCGCCACGCGTTTCGCTGGACCGCCGCCCAGCCGTCGAAGAGCCAGTGCTCCGGGCGGCGGTAGCCGGCCGCGTCCATGAACGCGAGCCACTCGCCGCAGCTGACCGGGCGCGACGCGAGCGCGTGTGGCGCGAGCAGCACGCGGTGACGCGGCCGCTCGTTGTCGAACGCGAAGCCCGGCCCGGCGGCACCGATCTCCCGCACGCCCCCCTCCTGCGGGAGCCATTCGAGCCGGTGTGCCGCGCCCGGCGGCGGCGGTCGCGCGAGGTACGCGGGGCGGAGCGGCTGGACGGAGAAGGCGTGCTTCACGTCGGTGACGAGGAGCTCCTGGTGCTGCTCCTCGTGCGCGATCCCGAGGGCGAGCACGTCGAGGAGATCTTCGTCCCGCGCGCCGGCGAGGAGCGCCACCATCCGCTCGTCCACGACCGCACGCCAGCGGAGGACCGCCTCGAGCGAGGGGCGCGAGAGGAGGCCGCGCTCCGGCCGCGGCTGCCGGGGTCCGGCGGCCTCGTAGTACGAGTTGAAGAGGTAACGCCAGGCCGCGTCGTGGGGCGGGACGGAAGGGGCGGCCCGGGCAAGGACGAACGTCTCGAAGAACCAGGTGGTGTGTGCGAGGTGCCACTTCGCGGGGCTCGCGTCCGGCATCGATTGGATCTGCGCGTCCTCGGCCGAGAGCGGCGCCGCGAGCGCAGCGGTCGCGCGGCGCACCGCGCCGTAACGCTCCCGGAGCCCGACGCCCCGTCTCTCGGGCCTGCCGCCGCTCGCTGCCACGCTCTCTCCGCCGCCGGGCAGTCTTAACCGCGGCGCCGCTTGAAAACGTCGCCACCGTCACGGATCCGGGCAATCCGGGCGCCCGTGTCCCGCCCGCCCGGGGCGGCGCTCGGGGAGCCCCGCCGAGGGCGCTCCGCCACGCAAGCGACCGACGCAGGGCGCGTTTTCCGACCGTGGAGCGCCGCGGCCGCGTTACCTTGGCGTCCCGTGCCCGATCCCCGCATCGAGATCACCCGCCGCCTGACCGCGCGCCGCGAGGCGGTGCTCCGGCTCGACCGCCGGGACGCTGCCGCCGCGCGAGGGCGCCTCGCCGTCTTCGCGGCAGCGCTCGCGCTCGCCTGGCTCGCCTTCGGTGCGCACCGGCTCTCCGCCTGGTGGCTCCTCGCGCCGCTCGCCGCGTTCGTCGCGCTCGCCGCGCTGCACGACCGTGTCTTCTCGGAGCGGTCGCGCATGCGTCGCGCAGTCGCGTTCCACGAGCGCGCCATCGAGCGGCTCGAGGGGCGCTTCGCGGGGACGGGCACACCGGGCGACGGGTTCGCGGATCCCGAGCACCCCTACGCGCTCGACCTCGACCTGTTCGGGCGCGGCTCCCTGTTCGAGCTGCTGTGCGCCGCGCGGACCCGCCCGGGCGAGGAGCGGCTCGCGGCGTGGCTCCTCGCGCCGGCGTCGCCGGACGAGCTCCGCGCCCGGCAGCGTGCCGTCGCCGCGCTCGCGCCGCTCCTCGATCTCCGCGAGGACCTCGCGGTGCTGGGAGACGACGTCCGCGCCGCGGTCGACGCGCGCGCACTCGCCGCGTGGGGCGAGGAGGACGCGCTCATCGAGGAATGGCTCCTGCCCGCCTCGCTCGCGCTCGCCGGCGGGGCGCTCGCGGCGGTGATCGCGTGGGGCGCCGGTCTCGGCCCCGTCCCCCTCGCTGCGGTCCTGTTCGCGGAGTGGGGGTTCGCGCGCGCGCTCAAGGAGCCGGTGACGCGCGTCCTCGGCGGCGTCGAGCGTCCTGCGGCGGAGCTGCGCGTCCTCTCCCTCCTCCTCTCCCGTCTCGAGCGCGAGCCGTTCGCGGACCCGCGACTCGTCGCGCTCCAGCAGGCGCTGCTCGGCCCGGGCGAGCCCGCATCGGCGCGCATCGGGCGCCTGGAGCGGACCGTGTCGCGCATCGAATGGGCGAAGAACCAGCTCTTCGCCCCGATCGCCTTCGCGCTCGCCTGGACCCCGCTGCACGCGGCGCTCGTCGAGCGGTGGCGCCGCGCGAGCGGCCGGCAGATCCGCCGCTGGCTCGATGCGACCGCCGAGCTGGAGGCGCTCTCGTCGCTCGCCGGGTACGCGTTCGAGCACCCGGACGATCCGTTTCCGGAGGTCCTGGACGCCGGCCCGCAAGGAGCCGTGCTCGACGGCGACGCGCTCCGGCACCCGCTGCTCGCGGGAGCGGTCGCGAACGACGTGCGGCTCGGCGACGCGGCGCCCCGCGTCCTGCTCGTCTCCGGCTCGAACATGTCCGGGAAGTCCACGTACCTCCGCACCGTCGGCACGAACGTGGTGCTCGCGCTCGCCGGCGCGCCAGCACGGGCGACCCGGCTGCGGCTCACGTCGCTGAAGCTGGGCGCGACGCTCCGCATCCAGGACTCGCTGCAGGCGGGCCGCTCGCGCTTCTACGCCGAGATCACGCGGCTGAAGCAGCTCTCCGACCTCGCCGAGGGCGGCGCGCCCCTGCTCTTCCTGCTCGACGAGATCCTCCACGGCACCAACTCGCACGACCGCCGGATCGGCGCGGAGGCGGTGGTCCGCGGCCTCGTCGCGAAGGGGGCCATCGGCGTCGTGACGACGCACGATCTCGCGCTGACCGAGCTGGCCGGTGCGGGCGGCCCCCTCGCGAACGCGCACTTCGAGGACCAGGTCCGGGACGGCGAGATCGCGTTCGACTACCGGCTGCGCCCGGGGGTGGTCTCCCACTCGAACGCGCTCGCGTTGATGCGCGCCGTGGGCCTTCGGCTCTGAACCTTCGATCGCCCGGTCCACGGAGCGCGCCTCGCGGCCGCGCCCCTCGGGCGCTACGCCGTGCCGGAACCGCGCGCGGCGCCGCCCTCGGCGCCCTCGGCCTCGACGGTCAGGATCTCCGCGCCGCCCGCGACGACGACGATCGTGTGCTCGAACTGCGCCGAGCGCTTGCCGTCCGCGGTGACGGCCGTCCAGCCGTCGTTCCAGAGCGCGTCCTCCCAGGTCCCTTCGGTGATCATCGGCTCGATCGTGAAGGTCATCCCGGGCTCCATCACCCGCTTGAGCGACGGATCGAAGTGGTGCGGGATCTGGAGCGAGGTATGGAAGCACTCGCCGATGCCGTGTCCGCAATAGGCGCGCACGACGCCATACCCGTGGCGTGAGGCGTGCGCCTCGATCGCCTTGCCGATCTCCGAGATCGGCCGGCCGGGCGTCACCGAGGCGATCCCGCGGGCGAGGCACTCGCGCGCGACCTGAACGAGCCGGCGCCCCTCCGCGTCCACGTTGCCGACGAGGAACGTGGCGGAGCAGTCGCCGTGCATGCCGTCGAGGTAGACGGTGACGTCGAGGTTCACGATGTCGCCGTCCTCGAGCGGGCGGCTGTCCGGGATGCCGTGGCAGATCACCTCGTTCACCGACGTGCACAGAGACTTCGGGAACCCGCGATAGTTGAGCGGGCTCGGGTACCCGCCGAGCCGGATCGTCTCCTCGTGCGCGATCTCGTCGAGCGCGTCGGTGGTGATCCCGACCCGCACCGCTCCGCCCGCGACGCGGAGCACCCGCGCCGCCGCACGGCAGGCGCGCCGGAGCCGGTCGAGCTGCTCCGGCGTCTTCACGTCCTTCCCCTGGGCGCGGGGCCGCCCGGACGTGGCGTACTCGGGACGTACGATGTGGGGAGCGACGGCTCGGCGCGGAGTCACCTTCCCCGGCGCGAGCGGCCGTCGCGCGGCGCGCGCCGGGTTCCCGCCGCCCCGATCGTCCGCGTCGAGGTGGCACTTCTTGTACTTCTGTCCGCTGCCGCACCAGCACGGATCATTCCGGCCGGGGCGCGCCCGGGTCGAGGACTCGAGATCTCCCACGCCGGAGTTCTAAGGGAAACGGCGATCCACGGCAACGGCCGGAGTCACCGGCCGTCTCTCGCCAAGCCGAGCGCAGCCGCAGCCGGAGCGTCTCGAACACCTCGAACCCGAGCAGCGTCAGCGGGACGATCTCGAGCGCGGAGAAGGTCGCGCCGAGCGCGGTGATGAAGAGCGGCGAGCCGGTGAAGTACAGGTGGTGGAACGTCCCGATGATGCCGGCGCCGAGGTAGAGCAGGATCGAGAAGTGCGTTGCCCGCTGAGCGCTGCGCTCGCCGACCGCGCCGATCTTCGAGAGGATGAACGCGAGCGCGACGGTCGCGAACACCTCGAAGAAGTTCTCCACCCAGAGGTGAACCACCCACCAGCGCCAGTAGTCGGCGACGGCGATGGTAGACGAGCTCTCCTGGAGCTGTCGTGGTGAAGGCCCCCTCCACGATCGAGAGGGGGCCGGGGTTGAGACCGCGGCGGTGCTACCCGCAGCAGCCGAAGCGCTGCGTGGGGACCGCGGTCGTCGGGTGAACGGCCCCGGCATGGCGCGCGACGAGCTCCTCGGCGAGCGCGTGGAGCCGCTCATGGGCGCCGGCGCGGGCCTCGTCCTGCTCGTACTTCTCGAAAGCTGCTCCCACCGCCTCGAGCACCTCGGGCGGAAGGTGCTGCTCGGCCATCGGGTAGAGGATCGCGTCTTCCTTGTGGATGTGGCCGCGGAGAAGATCGGAGAAACCGCGCGCGACCTCGGCGACCTCCTGCCGGTCGCCATCACTCCACGGTTCCTGCTGCTCCGCCCGGGTCCGCAGGATCCGGACGAGGGCGCGCCCCTGGTCATGCTCGTGCAGCATCACGGCGAGCGGGCCGCCGTCGCGCGGGAACCCGTGCTCGACCATCGCGGCGAACAGGATGTCCTCCTCCTTGCCGTGGTGGCAGGCGTCTGCGAACTCGCGGACGAACGTGACGAACCGGGACAGCTCGTCCTTTTCGGTGCTGCCCTTGCGCCGGACCTCGTCGCCGAAGGCGACGAGCCCGTCGAGCACGCGCTCGATCACCCGGTGGTCGTTCATCAGCGTCTCGATGGGATCCATTGCAGGTCTCCGTTCAGCCTTGGCCGGTTGCTTTGTTGACTGCGCAGGTCCATGAGCAAGGGTGATGCCGATGGCTAACGCGTTGAAAGGATGGCCGAATACTCGCTACACCTTCCCTCGGCCACCCATTGCGGGTTGCATCCCGCACCCGCATTTCGGTAGACACCTGCCCATGGTTGGCCACGGAAAACTCCCCGTCCTGGTGCAGGAGGACGCACACCGTCGGATCGTGGAGGAGGCGATCGGTCTCGTCCTCTCGACGGTGGACCTCGCAAGCGTCCTCGACCGGACCGGACAGCTGCTGCGACGCCACTTCGGCGAGACGCGCGTCGCGATCAACCGCATCTCCCAGCTCGATCCGGCGCGGGCCGAGGTGGTGCTCGTCTCGGATCCGCGCCAACCCTCGCCGGAGATCGGCACCTCCTTCCCTCTCGCGGGCTCCGCGGCCGGGAAAGCGCTCGCGGACCGCACGCCGTGCGTCGTCGACCCGCTGACTCCGCGCGAGCCCCACTACCGCGAGGAGCCGCTCCTCGCGGCATACGGCTACGGCTCGCTCGTGTCCTTCCCGCTCGTGTTCGAGAACGAGGTACTGGGGACGCTCGACATCGCCCATCCGCCGCGCGAGGGGCTCCTGGCCTGCTGCTTCGAGGTCGCCCGGCAGGTCGCGCACCTCGTCGCGATCGCGCTGCACAACAGCCTCATGGTCGAGGAGGTGCAGCGGCTGAACCGGCTGCTCGGGAAGGAGAACGCGCTCCTCAAGGAGGAGATCCGACAGATCAAGCGCGAGTCGCGGTACGTGGCCGAGAGCCCGGCGATGCGCGAGGTCGTCGAGCGGATGCGGCTCGCGGCCGCCTCCACCACGACGGTCCTCATCCGGGGCGAGACCGGCACCGGCAAGGAAGGGCTCGCGCGGATGGTCCACGAGTTCAGCCCGCGCTTCAACGCGCCCTTCGTTCCGGTGAACCTCGGCGCGATCCCCGAGGGGCTCATCGAGAGCGAGCTGTTCGGGCACGAGAAGGGCGCATTCACCGGGGCGAACCGTCGCCGCCCAGGCCGCTTCGAGCAGGCCGACGGCGGCACGATCTTCCTGGACGAGGTCGGAGACGCGCCGCCCCCGGTGCAGGTGCGGCTGCTGCGCGTGCTCCAGGAGCGGGTGGTCGAGCGCGTCGGCGGGACCGAGCCCGTGCGCGTCGACGTGCGGGTCGTGGCCGCGACCAACCGCAACCTCGAGGAGATGGTGGCGCGCGGCAGCTTCCGGGCGGACCTGTACTACCGGCTCGCGGTGTTCCCGGTCGAGCTGCCGCCGCTGCGTGACCGGCGGGAGGACATCCGGCCGCTGGCGAGCTACTTCCTCGCCCGCCACGCGGCCTCGATGAACCGGCGGCCCCCCAAGGTGCCGGACAGCGTGTGGCGCACGCTCGAGGCGCACGACTGGCCCGGGAACGTGCGCGAGCTGGAGAACTTCCTGCAGCGCGCGCTCATCCTCTCGCCCGGCGCCGAGCTCGCGCTCCCCGACCTTCCCGGCGCGGGCGCCGTGAAGGCCGCACCCGTCCCGGCCGGCGACGTGGCCCCGGGCCGCTTCGACGACGAGGTGCGCGGGCTCATCGAGCGGGCTCTCTCCCACGCCGCCGGACGCGTGTACGGGCCGAACGGCGCGGCGGCGCTGCTCGGCCTGCGCCCGACCACCCTCCAGGGGAAGATGAAGAAGTACGGCGTCGAGGCGCCGGGGGCGCGCACGAAGACGGGCTGAGCGCGCCGCCCGCGTCCACCTTCACCCACACGCGGGCGCGGATCTTTCGCGCGTCGCCTCGCGTCCCCTACTCACGGTACAATGCGGCCTCTCTTCCACCCGGAGGCTTCCGCATGCGCTTGCTCGCGTCGCTCGCCCTCTCTCTCGCTCTGGTCGGTTGCGTATCGACGGACACGTTCAAGAAGAAGGAGGCGGAGGCCTCGAAGTTCCAGCAGGACTGGCAGGACGAGGTCGCGCAGCGTGCCGCCCTGCAGGAGAAGATCACGGCCATGCAGGCGCAGCTCGAGACGCTCGTCGCGGACGTCAACTCGCTGCGCGACAAGATCCGTTCCGACGAGGGCACGCTGTCGCAGAAGGAGTCCGAGCTGCGCGCCGCCCGCGACCGGCTCGTCGAGCTGCAGGCGCTCGTCGACGAGCTGTCGAAGTCCAAGAGGAAGCTCGAGGCCGCCAAGGCCGAGCTCGAGAAGAAGAGCGGCGAGTACGAGCAGCTCGCGACGGCGCTGCAGGGCGAGATCGAGGCGGGCCGGATCGAGCTGATGGAGCTGCGCGGCCGGACGACGGTGAAGATGAAGGACAAGATCCTGTTCGCCTCCGGGTCGGCGACCATCGGGGCCGACGGGCGCGCGGCGCTGAAGAAGGTGGCGGAGGCGCTTCGCGGCGTCCAGGGGAAGGCGATCCGCGTGGAAGGGCACACCGACAACGTGCCCACGGGCTCGTCGGGCCCCTTCCCGACCAACTGGGAGCTGTCGTCGGCGCGCTCGCTCGCGGTGGTCCGGTTCCTCCAGGAGTCCGGGGTGGACCCGACGCGGCTCTCCGGCGTCGGGTTCGGGGAGTTCCAGCCCATCCAGCCGAACGACACGCCGGAGGGGAAGAGCCTCAACCGCCGGATCGAGATCGTGCTGGTCCCGATCGAGGGCGCGGTCACCGCTCCGCCGGCGCCGGCCAAGCGCGCGACGAAGACCTGATCTCCTGAGCGGAGCCCGATCTTCTCGAGACATCTGAGGTCGCGGTCGCCGCGGTCGGGGTCGCGGTCGGGGTCGACGGGCTCGCGGTCCCTACCTCGCCCCGTGCCCGAACGGTATGCGGAAGATCTCCGCGAGGACCCCTCCCGCGGTGTGCGCTCCCCCCACCCCCGTCCCCTGTACGACGAGCGGGCGGTCCGCATACCGCACCGTCGTGAAGGCGACGAACGCCTCGACGCCGACGAGCCGTGCGGCCGGGTGTGTCGCGCCCACCGGCCTCGGCCCGACGGAGATGTCGATCCTCCCCTCGGCCCCTACCGCGATCCGCGCGAGGTAGCGCGGCACGGTCCCCCCGGCGGCGAGTCGGCGCACCTCGGCCGCGATCGCGGCGTCCTCGCTCCGGAGCGCCGCGATGAGCTCCTCCGGCGACCCGGGCTCGAGCAGGCGCCGGGGCACGAACGGCTCCACCTTCACGTCCTCGATCCCGACCTGCGCGCCCAGCTCCCGCGCCAGGATGAGCGCCTTGCGCGCGGTGTCGAGGCCGGACAGGTCGTCCCGCGGATCGGCCTCGCAGTAGCCGAGCCCCATCGCCCAGCGGGTCGCGAGCGACAGCGGCACGCCGCGCGCGAGCTCGCTGCACAGATACCCGAGCGTCCCGGAGAGCGAGCCCTCCACGAGCCGGACGCGATCGCCCGAGCGGACGAGGCGGCGGAGCGTGCCGATCACGGGCAGGCTCGCGCCGACCGCGGTGTCGTAGTGGTGATGGACGTGATGCTGGCGCCGCGCGAGCTTGAGCTGATCGAGGCGGCGTGAAGGCGCGGCGAGCGGGCGCTTGTTCGAGGCGACCACGTGGATGCCGCGCCGGAACGCCTGCTCGTACACGTCCTCCATGCCGTCCGCCGCGGTGAGATCGACGAGCACGGGACGCGGCAGGCGGGCGAGGCGGTCGAGGATGCTGGGCGCCCTGCCCGCGTCGAATGGACCCGTCTCGGGCGCGGCGCCCAGCACCTCGCGCCAGCGCGCGAGGTCGATCCCTTCCTCGTCGAAGGCCGTGCCGCGCCGGTCCGCGACGCCGACGACGCGGAGTACCGTGTCGTAGTCGCGCTCGAGCTCCGTGCGCTGCGCGCGGATCTGCTCGAGGAGCTCCGATCCCACCTTCCCCTTGCCCAGCACGAGGAGCGAGATCCCCTGCTCCGCGTAGACCTTGTCGATCGCCGCCTCGCCGACCGGCGCAGCCTCCGTCGCTCCGCGCCCCCGCACCGGGCGCGAGCGCCCCCGGAAGTCGACCACCATGTCGTTCAGCCGGTCCACGTCGATCAGGAACGCGTCGTGACCATGGGGCGAGTCCATCACGGCGAGGCGGGCATTCGGGACGAGGTTCGCCACCTCGCGCTGCTCCCACGGCCAGTAAAGGACGTCCGAGTCGATCGAGACGACGAGCGTCGGCTGACGGATCGACCGCAGCACGTCGTCGAAGTCTCCCCGGCCGCGGGAGACATCGTGCGTGTCCATCGCCCGGGTCAGCGTCACGTAGGTGGCAGGGTCGAAGCGATCGACGAGCTGCTGTCCCTGGTACCTGAGATAACTCTCGATGGCGTACAGGTCCTCGGTGTGCGGGCGCCGGCCGAAGCGCATCTCGAACGACGGCTGGCTCCGGTACGAGAGCATCGCCATCATGCGCGCCGCGGCGAGGCCGGCGGCCGGGGGATCGGCGGGGTCGTACCTCCCGCCCTTCCAGCGCGGATCGGCGTAGATGGCCTGACGCTGCGCCTCCGAGAGGCCGATGCACCACGCGGAGTGGCGGGCCGTCGAGGCGACGAACGCGCCCGACTCGACGAGCTCCGGATAGAGGAGCGCCCACTCCAGGACCTGCATCCCGCCGAGCGAGCCTCCGATCACCATGCGGATGCGCTTGACGCCCAGCGCCGTCGTGAGCGCCTGCTGCGCGCGCACCATGTCACGCACCGTGATGGCGGGAAACGTCCCGAGCCACGGCGTTCCCGTCGCCGGGTCGATCTCTGCGGGCCCGGTCGTCCCGTAGCAGCTTCCGAGGATGTTCGAGCAGACGATGAAGTCGCGCTCGGGGTCGAGGGCGCGCCCGGGTCCGAAGAGCCGCGTCCACCACAGATCCGCGTCGGCGGAGCCGGTCAGCGCATGACAGACCACGACCGCGTTCGCGCCGGCGGCGTCGAGCGCGCCCCAGGTCCGGTACGCGATGCGCTGCCCAGGAAGTCGGCCGCCGAGCTCGAGCGCGAGCTCGCCCGGTACGTCGAGGAAGCGCGTCTCCGGCGAGATGAACGCGGCGCGCTTCTGGCCCGGCGCGGCGCGCTCCGCGCTGGCGTCGCTCGCCCCCGGGGCCCCAGATAACGTGGCGGCTTCGCCGCGCTTATCTGATCTCGTCCCCATGGAGCGCGGAACGTATCGGCGGGGGCGGTCTGGGTCAAGGCGCGCGCGCCCTCGCCGGGTGCTGCGCTCCGTCATCGCTCGTGAGCGCCGGGAGGTCGAGCGCGACGGGACGCAGCGCCCTCCACCCACCTCCGCCGCGACGCGCCGCGACGATCCGAGTCGCGATCGTGGGACGCGCGGCGAAGGCGCGGCCCCGCCGTCCCGGTCCACGTTCCGTCCGGCACCGACGCGACGGCACCGACGCGATCCGGCCGCAGGGGATCCGGGCGGCACGCAGCAGCGCGGCGACGACCGCGTCCGCGCGCCGAGCTCGATCCCGGCGTGAATCACGTCGGGGGCGGCTGCCGCCCATGCCGCCCCGCGCCGGGGCTGCAAGGCACGGGCGCAGGGCCTTGCCGGGGGCGAGCGGGCGCGCCTGCCGCTGCCGCGCGCCTCTCGGAGCGCCGCCTCGCCGGCGTCCCCTACCGGCTCGGGCGGCGCATCGACCGGGAGCCGCCCCGCCGACCGGTGCGCGCACCACCGCGCGCGGTGCCGGAGCGCCCGCGCCCGCGGCCAGCGCCCCGCTGCGCCGCGGAGCGCCGCGCGTTGCGGGACCGGCTCCTGCCGCCCTTGCGCCCGATCTCGGAGTAGAACTCCGGTCCGCGGCTGCGCAGCGTGGCGTTTCCACCCTTGCGCCCCGCCGCGCTCCGGCCACCGGTTCCGCGCACGCCGCGCGCAGCACCCTTCCGCTTCGTCGTCTTTGCCATGCGATCGCTTCTCCCGAGCGCGACCGTGCGCTCGCTCTGGTCCGCGCGAACCGTGCTCACGCCCGGTCGCACCCGCAAGCGGATCGGTCCCCGGCGGAGGGGCGGCAGCCCGAACCGGGCGCAGACGAGCTCTGCGATCGCGTCCACGTCGCGCGACTTGAAGGCCCGGATCGGACGCGGCGGCGGCTCGTCGGTCACGACCGCGAAGACGCGACGGTCGCGCGAACACAGGAACTCGCGCGACACGGCGCGGCGGTGCACCTCGAGCCGCGGCACGGGCTCGCCGCGAAAGCCTTCGGCGAGCACGAGGTCCACCGCCGGAAGGAAACGCACCAGCGCGGCGAGCCCGCCCGCGGGCGGTCCGAACAAGGCCATGCCGTCCGGCCCCTCGATCGCCGCCGCCAGGGCTCCGGCACGCCGGAGCACGTCCGTGTCCTTGCCCCGGCGGTCGAACGGATGGCGGTGGCGCGTGTGCTTCAGGACCCCGACCACCACTCCACGACGAACCAGCGCAGGGATGAGCCGCGACAGGAGCCGCGTCTTGCCCGAGCCGCTCGGGCCGGAAACCGCGACGATCGGAGGGGGCACCGGCGCCTCCTTCACTCTGCGGGGAGCGGCGCGGCCATGCCCGGCGCGTCGTCGTCGAGGAGCCACGCGAGGACCTCGGACCCGGGCTCGAGATCGCCGGCGCCCGACGGCACGAGGAGCAGCGCGTCCGCGAGCGCGGGCCCGCGGACCTGCGCGGCGTCCCTACCCAGCGGCCGCGCACGACCGTCGGACCCGACCCGCGCCCACAGGAGCCGGGCACGCCCGGGCTTGCCCGCAGCGGGCTCGGCGAGGCGCACCGGGACGGTGGCCCGCTCCCGCCGCGCTGCGCCGGCGAGCGCGAGCAGCGCGGGGCGCGCGAACACCTCGAACGCGACGAGGCAGGCGGACGGGCTCCCTGGCAGCCCGAGCACGGGCTTCCCTCGCGCGAGCGCGAACAGGAAGGGCTTCCCCGGCTTCATCGGCACGCCGTGCACGCGGACGTCCGCGCCCAGCGTCGCGAGCGCCGCCGGGACGTGATCCCGCTCGCCGATGGAGACCCCGCCGACGGTCAAGACGACGTCGCACGTCGCGAGCCCGGACGAGAGCGCTGCGGCGACGGCGTCGAGCCGATCACCGACCGCGCGCCGCACCGGCAGCGCGCCGAGGGCGGTCACGAGCGCGTCGAGCGCCGCGCCGTTCGAGTCCGGCGTGCGCCCGGACACGACCTCGTCGCCGGTGGAGAGAATGGCGACCCGCGGCCGACGGTGAACCGACAGCGACGTGACGCCGACGGCGGCGAGGAGCGCCGCCTGCCGCGCCCCGATCCGCGTCCCGGCGGCGAGCGCGAGCCCACCCCGCGCAACGTCCTCGCCCGCCCTGCGCACGTTCTCGCCGGGCCGCGCGGCGTCGAGAAACCGCACGTGCTCTCCCTCCGCACGGGTCGCCTCCTCGCGCACGACCGCGTCCGCGCCGCCCGGGAGCGTCGCGCCCGTGAAGACGCGCGCGGCCTCGCCGGCCGCGAGCGGTCGAGCCGGGACGTCGCCGGCGTAGATCGTGAGTGCCACGCGCAGCGCGCAGGGGCCCAGCACGTCGTCGGCGCGGACCGCGTATCCATCCATCGCCGAGCAGGTGTGCGGCGGCGCGTGGATTCGCGCGAGCGCGTCCGCAGCGAGGTAGCGACCGAGGCCCGACGCGAGAGGCACGTCCTCCGCGGAGACGGGCGCGACTGCGCCGACGACGCCATCACGGATCGCGAAGAGCCGCTCCATCGAGCGCATCATGCCACCTGGCTCCACCCCGCGGGGGGATCTGCAAAGCTTGCGCAGCACCAGTCTTGATCGGGGCCAAAACGCAACCGCTGCACCAGCCGCCAGAAAAAACGACCAGCGTTCGCGGGCCTAGCTCATGCAAACAGACGGCGGTCAAGCCACCTGGCTCCGGAGGACGCGCTTGCTCTCCAATGCTCCTGTGACGGACTGCAATGCCTGCTCGCTCGGCGTCGCGTCCGCCTCCGCTGGACGCTGCCGACTCACCCCCACGAGCCGGGAGTCCGGCGCCACCATCTGCGCGCAGGGTGAGCGTCCTCGCACGGTGTTCTTCGTCAAGGAGGGATTCATAGCGCTGTCCGCGGTGAGCCCACGCGGGTCGGAGCTGCTCCTGTCTCTCCGCGGCCCCGCCTCGCTGCTCTGCACGGAGGCGCTGCAGGGCGAGCCGTCGCCGTTCGAGGTGCGCGCCCTCTCGCGCGTCAAGGTCTGCGGCATCAGCGGCGATGCGCTGTCACAGTGGGTGGGGCCCGACAAGAGCGCCGCCCGGGTCGTCCTGGATCTCCTCCTCACCGAATCGCGGCATCAGCGCGACGAGGTCAACTGGCGGCAGGGCGACTGCCTCTCGCGCGTCGCACGGTTCGCGCTCGCGCACGCGCGGTTCCTGGCCGATCGTCCCAACGCGGTCCGGAAGCAGGTCGTCGCCCGGTTGCTCGGGATGCGTCCCGAGACGCTGTCCCGCTGCCTCACGCGGCTCGAGAAGGACGGCGTCGTCGACGCGTCCCGCGGGGTCCGCGTGCTCGATCCGCGCCGTCTCGCCGCCATTGCCATGGAAGACAACGCCGCCTGATCCTGTTACAGAAGGATCGGTCTCTCGAGGCGATTCTCTCGAGGACGAAAGGGAATCCAGATGCTTCCGAAGCTCGGCATGGGCGAGTTGATCATCATCCTCCTCATCGTCGTGATCCTGTTCGGAGCGAGCAGGCTCCCGCAGCTCGGCAAGGGCCTCGGCGAGGGCATCCGGAGCTTCAAGAAGGCCTTCGGCGGCGAGGACGAGGAGAAGCCGTCGCAGTCGGCCCCGACCGCGCAGTCGAGTGACCCCGGCCGGAAGGCCTGAGACTCGGCTCGGCTCGGCCCGGCGAGGTCGGGGCCCGGGCAGGGCGCGGCATCGTGCGTGAACCGTGCGCACGATCGCCTGCATGCCCGCCCACCCCTCCATTCAGGAGCTCGACCTCACCTTCGAGGTCGGGTCGTCCTTCGCGGCCGAGGACGCTGCCCGGCTGCATGAAGCAATCGAGCGCGCTGCGCCGGGGACGCGCGTCGAGATCGACTTCCACAGGGTTCGCGACTGCCACGACGCCGCGCTCGCCGTCCTTGCCCGCGACATCACCGCGGGGCGCGCACGCGTGGCCCTGCGCGGAATGTCGCAGCATCAGCTGCGGCTCCTCGGTTATCTCGGCGTCGGCGCCTAGACCAGCCGCGCGTCGGCCCGCCCCCGCTACGCGCCGGCTTCACCGCGCGAGCCGCCCGGCTCCGCGAACCCACCGATCACGTCGAGCGCGGAGAGCACGCCCACGACGATCCCATCCGCGGACACCACCGCGATCCGATCGACCCGGTGAGCCGCCATGAGCGCGGCGGCGAGAGCAAGCGGCGCCATCTCGTGCACCGCGAGCGCGACGCGCACCATCGCATCCGCGACCTTCGCGCCTGCGCGCGCGCGAAGGAGATCTGCCTCCGCGACGACGCCGACCGGCCTCCCCTCCCCGTCCACCACCGGCGCCGATGCCTGTCCGCGCGCGCGCAGCGCGTCGGCGGCGATCGACCGCGCCACGCCCGGCCGGAGGGCCACCGACCCGCGGCGCATCACGTCGCGTACGACCGGACCGCTCCCGGAGGTCTCCGCGAGATGCGGCGAGCGGCAACAGAGCCAGGAGCCGTCCGCCGGCACGTTCCGCGCGACCCCTTCGCTGCGGGCGCAGTGCGCGCACTCCTCCACCGCAGCGCTGCGACCGCGCACCGGGCAGCGCACGTTCGAGAGGGTGACGGACCGTCCCCGCCCGGAGATGATCTCGACGGTGCGCACCTCCAGCAGGCGCGAGGCAGCTCGGGACTCGGTGCTCTGGTTCATGGCGGCTCCCGACGAGAATCCTGCGCGGCGCGGCGCCGCGAGCGTTCGCGCTTCAAGTCCTGCGCCATCCTGCGCACGAGCGCCGCCGGGTGCGCAGCCGGGCGGCCGTGGCCCCGCCGGTCCGGCACAGGGCCCAGGGATACGCCTCGAACGGCGGCCGTGCGAGCCTCCTCCGATCGGGCCGCGCGCCTGGCGCGACGGACCCGAGTGGGGCTCGCCGAGGCACCGGGCGACCCGCCACCCGCCCTTTCCGCAACCACCCCCGCGGCGCGGTTGCGGCATCCCTCTTGAAGGGGGAATGATTGCTCAAGGGGTGACGCCATGAAACGGGTCCTGGTCGCAATCGACGGCTCCGATCCCTCGCAGAAGGCGGCACGCATGGCCGCCGACATCGCGCTCCGGTTCGGGGCGAAGCTCACGCTCGTCCACGTCGTGCCGAAGCTGCTCCTGCCGCCGGACGTGTACGGCCTCACGATCGCCGAGGTCGAGAAGGAGCACCGGGCGTACGCGGACCGGTTGCTCGAGAAGTCGGTCGCGCTGCTCGAGGAGCCCGGCCTCGACGTATCGACGGCGGTCCTCTACGGCTCGCCCGCAGAGGCGATCGCGGAGGAGGGCGCCGCCGCGGACGTCGGCATGATCGTGGTCGGCTCGCGCGGCCACGGCGCGGTGGCGCGGATGTTCCTCGGCAGCGTCTCGGACCGGCTCGTGCACATCGCCGCGAAGCCCGTACTCGTGGTGCACTAGGCCGGGTTCGCCGCTCGCGGCTCCTCGGGACGTGCCGCCTCGCCCCCCGAGCGCCCCACAGGAGAGGACTGCCTGCGCCTCGAGGGGGCTAGAATGGGGTTCCGGAGGAGCCCCCGATGATCGCGGTCGGCGATTTCATGACGAAGGACCTCGTCACCGTGCGCGAGACGGACGACCTCGCGCTCGCGGAGTCGCTGCTGAAGCTCGGCGGCATCCGCCACCTGCCGGTCGTGCGCGAGAGGAGGCTCGTCGGGATCCTGACCCAGCGCGACGTCCTCCGCTCCGGCCAGTGGGGAAAGCCCGCCGCCCGGGAGCTGCCGGTCGGCGAGGTGATGACGCGCGAGCCGACGTCCGTGCTTCCGACGATGGGCCTTGCCCAGGCGGCGCGGCTCATGCTCGAGCGGAAGTACGGCTGCCTGCCGGTATGCGAGAACGACGGGACGCTGGTCGGCATCGTCACGGAGGCCGACTTCGTTCGGTTCGCCGCGGACGTCGTGCGCGATCTCGACCTCGTCGCCGAGGCGGTCCGCTCGCAGGAGCAGACCGGCAACGCCTAGCGCGGCCGCAGGTCGCACGCCCAGTGCAGCCGAAGGCGGTCCGAAGGTAGGTGCGGTGGGGGGGGAGCACGCGGTTGGCGTTGCCGCGGCCCGGCCGCCGGACTACTAACGGGGCGCATGCCCGAGACCGTCCTCGCTGAGCTGAAGCGGTACGTCGAGTTCGGCGAGGCGGACGAGCGAGCGTTGCGCGCGCTGCGCCAGGTCGCGGCGCCGAGCTTCCCGGCAGTGGCGGCGGTCTTCTACGACCGCATCCTCTCTCACGAGGAGGCGCGCAAGGCGCTCGTCGGCGGCGAGAGCCAGGTCGGCCATCTGAAGGCGACGCTCGTGGCCTGGATGGAGACGCTCCTGAGCGGCCCGTGGGACGAGCACTACTGGGAGCACCGGTACCGGATCGGCCGGGTGCACGTCCGCATCGGCCTGCCCCAGCACTACATGTTCGGGGCGATGAACGTGATCCGGTCCGAGCTGACGCGGATCGCCTGGACGAGCTTCCACGCAAGGAACGACGAGCTCGAAGCGGCGCGGAACGCGCTCGGGAAGATCCTCGATCTCGAGCTCGCCATCATGCTCCACACGTACCGCGACGACCTGCTCGCGCAGCAGGCACGCGTGGAGCGGCTCGCCACGTTCGGGCAGCTCGTCGGGTCCATCGGTCACGATCTCCGCAATCCGCTCGGGGTGATCGAGACGTCGGTGTACATCCTCCGCGGGCGCACCGACGGGGACGAGCGGGTCGGAAAGCACCTCGACCGGATCTCCGAGCAGCTCGGCATCGCGAACGGGATCATCTCCAACCTGCTCGACATGATCCGGAACCGGCCGCTGCAGAAGGATCGGGTGCGCGTGTCCGAGGTGCTGTCGGGCGCCGCGGCAGCGGTGAAGCGGCCGCCCGGAGTGACGGTCGCGCTCGAGGGACTCGACGCGGTGCCGGAGCTGGAAGGAGACCCCGTGCAGCTGCGGCAGGTGTTCGTGAACCTGCTCGAGAACGCGGTGTATGCCTCCTCGCCGGAGGGCGCCGTCGCGGTGCGGGCAGGAGCCGCGGGCGGGGCGATCGAGGTGCACGTGGACGACAGCGGTCCGGGCGTCGACACCGCGACGCTGCGGCGGCTGTTCGAGCCGCTCATCAGCACCAAGGAGAAGGGGATCGGGCTCGGCCTCGCGCTCGTGAAGCGGATCGCCGAGCGGCATGGCGGCTCGGTCTCCTACTCGGCTCGCCCGGAGGGCGGCGCGCGCTTCACGGTGCGGCTCCCCACCGGACTCCCCACGTAGGAGGGCGGCGCATGCGGAACTACCTCGTCGTGGACGACAACCAGGACTTCGCCGAGAACCTCGCCGAGATCCTCCGCGACCGCGGCGACGAGGTCGTCGTGGCGGTGAACGGGCGCGAGGCCGCGGACCTCGTGCGGAGCCGGCGCTTCGACGCGATCCTCACCGATATGCGAATGCCGTTCATGGGCGGCGCCGAGCTGGTGCACGAGATCCGGCGCGTCGACCCCGGCGCCGCGGCGATGGTGATCACCGCCCATGTGGGCGACGACGCGCTCGAGGCGGCGCGCCGCGAGGGGCTCCTCGCGGTCCTCGGGAAGCCCGTTCACGTCCCCCGCCTCCTCGCCCTGCTCGCCTCCGCCCGCCGCGACGGGCTCGTGGCCGTCGTCGAGGACGACACCCGGATGGCCGATAACCTGTGCGAGGCGCTTCGCACCTGCGGGTTCGCCGCGGTCACGGCGGGATCCGTGCTCGAGACCGAGCGGCTCGGGCCGGTCCGGCCGTTCTGCGCCCTCGTCGACCAGCGGGTCCCGGGGGGGCCCGCCGGAGAGGCCATGCGGCGCCTCGCGAGGACGTATCCTGGGCTGCCCATGATCGTCGTGACGGCCTTCGAGGACTCGCCGCCGCTGCCGCATGCAGGCTTCTTCACGAAGCCGTTCGACACGCGCGAGCTCCTCGCCGCCGTCGACCGGCTCCATCGGTCCCGCCCTGGCGCAGAACCGCGATGAAAGAGGCCGCGAAGAAGGCGCGCATCCTCGTCGTCGACGACAACGCGGCGCTCGTCGAGAACGTCTCCGAGATCCTGGAGGGCGCCGGGATACGCGGTGCGCGGCGCCGCGACCTGCGCGGCCGCCCTCGCCCTCGCGCGGGACGGGTTCGACGTCGCCCTGGTCGATCTGCGCCTCCCCGACGGCGACGGCACCGCCCTCGCTCCGCAGCTCAAGGAGATCCAGCCCGACGGCGAGGTGGTGCTGCTCACCGGGCTTCGCCACGCTCGAGTCGGCCGTGGCGGCGGTCCGTGCCGGCGCCTGCGCGTACCTCGTGAAGCCGTGCGCGACCCAGGAGCTGCTCGTGACGGTGGAGCAGGCGATGCGGCAGGTGCGGCTCCACGGCGAGAAGCGGGAGCTGTCGCGGCGCGCCCAGATGGCCGAGAAGCTGGCCGCGGTCGGCACGATGACCGCCGGCCTCTCCCACGAGATCCGCAACCCGCTCAACGCCGCGGCGCTGCAGCTCTCCGTGCTGGAGCGGCGCATCCAGCGGCTCGCGAAGGACGCGCAGGCGCCGCTGCTCGAGCCGCTCACGGTCGTGAAGGACGAGATCCGCCGCCTCGATCACATCCTCGAGGACTTCCTCCAGTTCGCCCGGCCGCGCGAGTTCGTCGCGCAGGCCGGTGGACGTGGTCACGGTGGTCACCCGCGTGCTCGACCTCCTCGGCGGCGAGGCGGAGCGGCGCGGCGTCCGCCTCGAGCGCGACCTCGGACACCGTCCCGACGCGTCGCCGGCGACGAGGAGCGGCTCCGGCAGGTGCTCGTGAACCTCGGGCTGAACGCGCTGGAGGCGGTGAAGGACGGCGGGCTCGTGCGGGTCGGGTGCCGTCTCGACGCCGACCGCCGAGCACCCCGAGCCCGCGGTCGAGATCCTCGTCGACGACGACGGCTCCGGGCATCCCGGCGGAGTCCCGCGACCGGATCTTCGAGCCGTTCTTCACGACCAAGGCGAGGGGGTCGGGCCTCGGCCTCTCGATCGTCCACGCGATCGTCACCCAGCACGGGGGACGGATCCGAGTGGAGGAGTCGCCCGAGGGCGGCGCGCGGTTCGTGGTGAGCCTGCCGCGCGCGCGGTAGCGGGGACTGCCGCTCTAGTCCGCGACCTCGGGCTTGTCGTCGACGCCGTCGTCCTCGTGCTCGCGCGCCTCGCGCCCCCCGGCGGCGTACTCCTTCAGCCGGTACTGGATCTTGCGCACGCTGATCCCGAGGATCTCGGCGGCCCGCGAGGTGGAGCCGCCGACCATCTCGAGGGTGCGCAGGATCGCCTCGCGCTCGATCTCGTACAGCGTCGCTCCGGGGATGAGGGCGCCGGGCGCGCGCTCCCGCGGGCGCGGGCCGCGCAGCGTCGGCGGGAGATCGTCGGCCGTGAGCTCCGAGGCCTTGCACAGCACGACGGCGCGCTCGACCACGTTCTCGAGCTCGCGGACGTTGCCCGGCCAGTCGTGGGAGAGGAGCGCGTTGAGCGTACCGGGGGCGAGGCCCCGGATCTCCTTGCCGTAGGCCTTCGCGTACTTGTCGATGAAGTGCGAGACGAGCGCCGGGATGTCGCCCTTGCGCGGCGCGGAGCGGCGGGAGGGTCACCGCCACGACGTTCAGCCGGTAGTAGAGGTCCTCGCGGAACTTGCCCGTCTTCACCTCGGCGGCGAGATCGCGGTTGGTCGCCGCGACGAGGCGCACGTCCACCTTGATCGTCTGCGTGCCGCCGACGCGCTCGAACTCCTTCTGCCTGGAGGACACGCAGGAGCTTGATCTGCAGCGCGGGCGTGATGTCGCCGATCTCGTCGAGGAAGAGCGTGCCGCCGTCGGCCAGCTCGAACCGCCCCTCCTTGCGCCCGATCGCGCCGGTGAACGAGCCCTTCTCGTGGCCGAAGAGCTCCGACTCGAGGAGCGTCTCGGACAGGGCGGCGCAGTTCACCTTGATGAACGGCTTGTCGGCGCGCGGCGACTCCTCGTGCAGCGCCTGGGCGATGAGCTCCTTGCCGGTGCCGGACTCGCCGAGGATGAGGACCGTGGCGCGGGTCGGAGCGGCGCGCTTCACGACCTCGTAGACGGCCTGCAGCTCGGGCGCGTCGCCGACGATGTTGTGGAACCGGTACCGCTCGCGGACCCGCTCTCGGAGATTGGCGGTGTCGCGCTGGAGGCGCAGCTTCTCGAGCGCCTTCTCGATCACGACCAGCACGGCGTTCACGTCGAGCGGCTTCACGAGGTAGTTCTCGGCGCCCGCCCGCATCGCCTCGACCGCCGCCTCGACGCTCGCGAACGCCGTCATCATCACGAAGACCGCGTCGGACCCCTGCTCTCGCGCGCGCTTCAGCAGGGTGATCCCGTCCATCCGCGGCATCCGGACGTCCGCGAGGACCGCCGCGGGCGCGAAGCCGGGGAGGAGCGCCAGCGCTTCCTCCCCGTCGGCCGCCTCGGCCATCTCGTATCCCTCCTCGGTGAGGATGGTCCTGAGAGCGACGCGAGCGTTCTGCTCGTCGTCGACCACCAGGATCCGTTCCTTCCCGACGCGGGATCCGGAATTCTGCGAGATCATCAGGGTTTGGCCTTGGCTCGACCGCGCAAACCGTGCGGGCGCCCGCACCTTATGCACCAATCGAGGGTGGAGATCCAGCGCAACATACGGGTTGTGCCGGGTTTTCCACGCGGGGAGGCGTGCGTGCGTCAGGAGGCGGTGGACGGTTCGTCGAGCCGCCCGAGACGGTCGTACGGGCGCCAGCGAAAGCGGGCGCCGAGCGATTCCGCCACGCCCCTGCACTCCCCCTCCGACAGGCCCGGGAGCGCCACGGCGCTCGCGGCGACCTCGGGGAAGCAGCGGACCGCGCTCCGGATGAAGTCCTTCACCGCCTCGTACGCCGCGCCCCCGTGGCGGCTCGGGCAGATGCGGGCGTAGGTGTCCGCGTCGGCCGCGTTCAGCGAAACCGACAGCGCAGTCACCCCGGCGGCCGCGAGCACGGGTGGCACATCCCGCCCCTCGCGCAGGCTCGCGAGCCCGTCGGTGTCCACGCGTACGCGGCCCACGCCTGCCGCCACGAGCCGGCGTGCGACGTCCAGGAGCACCTCGAGCCTGCGCGTCGGCTCGCCGAGGCCAGTGAACACGACCTCGGAGCGGCCGGCGAGGCCCGCGCGCACCGCCGCGTCCCACACGTCGTCGGCCGTGGGGTTCCGGTCGAGACGGAGATCGAAGCCGCCCACGACCCAGTCCCCGTCGCGGATCTTCGGACAGAACGTGCACGCCAGCGTGCACGCGCTCGTCAGGTTGAGATACAGCGCGTCGCCCAGCGGGTAGGCAAGGACGGGACGGTCGTGTCGGGGTGTCGGCTCGGCGGCCATGCAGGCTCCGCCCCTCTTCTTACTCGACCGTCGAGACGATGCCGCTGCAAGCCACGCAATAGCGCGCCTCCGGGAGCGCGCGCAGCCGCTGGAGGCCCATGGGCCCACCACAGTTCTCGCAGGTGCCGAAGCTCCCCGCCTGGATCCGGAGGAGAGCGGCGTCGATCTCGGCGAGCTCGCGCCGGACCACCTCGCTGACCGGCTCGAGCGCGGCCTCGTAGTCGGACCAGCGCGCGGCGGGGTCGCCGAAGGCGGGAGTGTCGTGATCGTCCGACAGGGAACGGCGGCGCCGCAGCAGGACCTCCCGCGCCTCCGCCTCGATGCGGCTCATGGCCACAGCCCATTCATGCGACGTGCCGAGGGAAAAACGACGCGTTTTCGGCGGGGTTCACCGCGAGAGTTGCAGGCCGCGGCTCGGGCGGCGCACGGCTTGCGCAACGCTCTGAGGTAAGCGGTCGGCCGAGGATGGGCGCAATGTACCGCCCCCGCAAAGTGCGTTTCCGAAGGCGGACGGTGCCGTTCGACATGAGGTGCACCGCCGGGCGGAGCCGGAGTGCACGTCGCCACGCATCAGCTCGGCGCGCCCTCGCGGCGGGCAAGATGGCAGTGCCGATGCGGACGCGGCGGAGCGATGCCGCAGCGGAGCAGCTCCGCATCGCCGAGCGTCCCGAGGATGAGCCCGCCGAGCTGCACCGGCAGCCAGCCCACGGCGCAGTCGCGCATCGTCGTCGCTGCCTCCTCGACGGGCGCGTCGGGCCTGACGGTCATGACGGGCAGGCTCATGCAGTCCGAGACGTGCTCGCCGGCGGGAGCATCGCGCAGGTCGCACGCGCAGAGAACGCCCACGAGCGTGTGCTCGTCGATGACGAGCAGGTGCTCGACGCCGGAGCGCCGCGCGACCGCAACCGCCTCCTCGACGGGCGCGTCGGGCCCGACCGCCACGAGGGCTCGGTTCATCGCCTCGCTCACCAGCATGGCGTCTACCTCCCCGGGAGCAGACTCATTTTACCAGGGCTGCGCAGCGCCGGAGGAGCAGCGCCCCGCGTGGGCGGCCGCGCCAACCGGCGCGCGAGCGCGCGCGAGACTGCCGCGTAGCCGAGCGCGAGCGCGGCCCCCGCCGGCACCAGCCAGAGGTTCCGACCCAGGCGGTGCTCGATGACGTCGAGGCGGTCGCCCGCGGGCGAGAGCGCGTCCGCTTGCTGCGGCGGAGGATCCTCGAGAGCGACGGCTGCTTCGGCGCGCGGCCTCGGTCACCGGCGCGCTCTACCGCTCGAGGTCCGCGCTCCGCGCCACCCGCACGCCCGCCGCCGCCAGGACCGTATCCGTCTCGCCGCGACGCTCCGGGAAGACCGGCCGCGTGAGGTCGTCGAGCACCACGACCTCGAGGCCCTCCGCCGCGGCGTCCACGGCGCTCGCACGGACGCAGAAATCGCGAGCCAGGCCGCACAGGAACACGCGGGCCACCCCGCGAGCCTTCAACCAGGCGCCGAGTCCCGTCGTCGTGCGCCTGCCGTCGGGCCCGACGTTCTCCCGGAACGCGCTGTAGGAGTCGACCTCGCGGCGGATCCCCTTCCTCAGGACGAGCGTCAGCGGTCCGTCCGGCAGCCCGGGATGGAGCGCCGCGCCGTGCGTCCCTCGCACGCAGTGATCGGGCCACAGCTCCTGCGGCCCTTGCGCGAGCGTCGCGATCTCGAACGGCCGCCGCCCCGCATGGGCCGAGGCGAAGGAGACGTGGCCTGGCGGGTGCCAGTCCTGGGTCGCGACGACGGTCCGGAACGCGGGAGCGAGGGCCGCGATCGGGAGCCACCACCGCGTCGCCGTCCGCCACGGCCAGCGCACCGCCAGGCAGGAAGTCGTGCTGTAGATCCACGACCAGCAGCGCGTCCGAGTCGGCGAGGATGCGCATCGCGAGCCCCTGTCCCAGTCTTAACCCGTCGTTGTCCAAACGCCCAGGCTGAGCTAGCTTGCGCGGACCATGGACAAGATCTGGGTCAAGGACGTCAAGGAGGGAGACCGCCCGAAGAGCGTCTTCCTCGTCGCCCGGAAGGCGACCCCGACCGCCAAGAGCGGCAAGACGTACCTCTCCGTCACGTTCCACGACAAGACCGGCGAGCTCGAGGGCCGCGCGTTCGAGAAGGTCGACGAGACCGCCGCGCTCTTCGAGGAGAAGGACTTCGTCGAGGTCGAGGGGATCGTCGGGACGTTCCAGGGGAAGCCCCAGCTCAAGATCGAGACCATCGCGAAGGTGGACGGGGCCGCGCTCGACGCCGCCGAGTTCACCTGGGTGCCGCCGCCCGAGCCGAAGAAGCCGGAGAAGCCCGCCGGCGGCGAGGCGGATGACGCGCTCTGGAAGGAACTGCTCGCGCTCGTCGGCACGATCGCCGACCGGCACGTCCGCGACCTGGTCATGGCGTTCGTGGAGGACGACGACGTGGCCCAGCGGCTCCGCCGCTCCGCCGCCGCGAAGACCGTCCATCACGCCTACGCGGGCGGCCTGCTCGAGCACACCGTCTCCTGCCTGAAGCTGGCGCACCGGCTCGCCGACCAGTACCCGCAGGTCGATCGCGACCTGCTGGTCGCGGGCGCGTTCTTCCACGACATCGGCAAGATCCGCGAGCTGCAAGGGGACAAGAGCGTCGAGTACACCGACGAGGGGCGGCTCGTGGGGCACCTCGTCATGGCCGCGCAGTGGATCCACGACAAGGCCCGCCGCGTCGGCGCGCCGCGCGAGCTCGAGCACCACGTCGTCCACATGGTGCTCGCGCACCACGGCCGCCTCGAGTTCGGCTCGCCCAAGGTGCCGTTGACCCTCGAGGCGCTCCTCACCCACTACATCGACGAGGTGGACAGCCGCGTGAACTCGTGGCTGAACCTCATGGGGCGCGAGGGCGGCTCGCGCCGCTGGACCAGCTCGGACAACGTCTACGAGCAGCCGATCTGGCGCGGCGCGCTGCCGACGGCGCAGGTCGAGAAGAAGGGGCCCGCGCCCGAGGCGCTCACGCCGGTCATCTACGTGCCGCGCACCGACGGCGCGGGGCGCCCGCAGGGGCAGAAGAAACCGAAGGAGAGGCGCCGCCCCGAGCCGAGAACCCAGGCGGCTGCCGATGCGAAGCCGGTGGAGGCGCCGGCGGCGGCGCGCGCCGGAGAGGGCCAGGAGGCGCGGCCCGAGGGCGGCGCGACGGCCCCGCGCAGCGAGGGCCGCCCGGACCGGCCCGAGCGGCCCGACCGCGGTCCCCGCGAGCACCGCGGGTTCGGCGGGTTCGGGGACAAGAAGCGCGGCTACACCGGACCGCGGCTCCCGGGCGACAAGGGCCCGCACCGGCCTCCCGAGAAGAAGGAGAAGGCGCTCACCCACAACCCTTTCGCTGCGCTCGCCGCGAAGCTCGGGGACGCCGGGAAGGACGAGCCGAAGCCGGAGGAGACCGCGCCTCCCGCCGACTCCCCGCCCGGCGAGGCGAGCGCACCCGCCGAGGCGGCGCCGCCCTCGCAGACGAGCGCGCCCGCGGAGGCTGCTCCCGAGTCGAAGGCGGCGGAGTGAGGGCTGTGATCTGGCGCGAGCTCGTCCTGGCCGACGTCCGGTGAGGTCGCGGTCGGGGTCCCCTTCGACTCCGCGCCGCCTGCGGCGGCGCTACGCTCAGGGTGAGCGGGCGCCGGGGTCCACCTCCAGGGTGCCGTGACCGGAGAAGCGCTCCCGCGTAGAATTGCGGCCGCCCCATGGTTCCCTTCGGCCGCACCGCAGCGATCTTCGACGTCGACGACTCGCTCCTCGACGGGAACGCCGGCACCATCTTCACCTGGTACCTGTACAGCGAGAAGGTGATGCGCCCGGAGATGCGCTCCCGGATCCCGCGCATCATCTACGAGTACGCCCGTCACCGCCTCACCGAGCAGGACATGGTCGAGGTCGGCTCGCGGTGCCAGCAGGGCTGTACGCGGACGAGATCCGCGCGCACGCCCACCGCTGCTTCGAGCGCCACCTGCGCAAGCGGATCACCTCCGGGGCGATCCGCCAGATCCGCAAGCACCTCCTCTCCGGCCACTTCGTCGCGATCGCTTCCGGATCCTCGCAGTACATCGTCGACGAGGTCGGCCGCCACCTGCGCGTCCATGCCGCGGTGGGCACACGCGCCCGCATCGTGGACGGGAGGGCCACCGATCAGATCCTCCCGCCGGTCGTGTTCCGGGACGGCAAGCGCGACGCGGTCGAGCAGCTCGCCGAGAAGCTCGACCTCGACCTGTCTCGGAGCTTCCTCTACTCCGACTCGATCGCCGACATTCCGCTGTTCGAGGCGGTGGGGACCGCGGTCGTGGTGAACCCGAAGGCCCCCTTCCGCGAGGTCGCGGTGCGCCGCGGCTGGGAGATCGTGGAGTGGAAGGAGCGGAACCAGCCCGGCAAGGAGCCGGACCTGGCCGACGAGTGGGGGAGCTGGGGCGGCTAGTCGGCGCAGTTCAATGTCCGCCGCACCGGCCAGGAGCGACCTCGCGATATACCGCGAGCGTCCGCTCCGCCATGCGGTCCACCCCGAACTCCGCGAGACGGCGAACGCCGCCCGCGACGAGGCGCTCGCGCAGGCCGGCGTCTCCGAGCACGCGGCGGACGCCCGCCGCAAGCGCCGCGGCATCGTGGATCGGCGCGAGGAGACCGGTCTCGCCATCCGCGACGATCTCCGGCACCCCGCCCGCCGCGGTCGCCACGACCGGGACGCGGCAAGCGTACGCGTCGAGGATCGACGAGCCGAGCCCCTCCTCCTTCGACGTGAACAGGAACACGTCCAGCTCGGAAAGGATCGACGGCACGTCGTCGCGGAACCCCGCGAGAATGATCCTCCGCTCGAGCCCCTTCTGCCGGACATAGGCGGCGATCTCGTCGCGGAGCGGCCCGTCGCCGATCGCGATGAATCGTGCGTCGAGGCTGTCGGCGAGGAGCCGGGCGGCGGTGTCGACGAACGTGAAGTAGTCCTTGTGTCCCGCGAGGGCGGCCACGTTCCCCACGAGCGGAACGCCCGTCGGTATGCCGTACTGCCTGCGGAGACGACCGTCGGGCCCCGCCGCGAACCGCGCCGGATCGACGCCATCGTGGACGACGCGTACCCGCGAGGGGTCCTTGAGGGCGGGCCGGACGATCTCGGCGATGGCGAGCGACACGCAGACGATTCGCCGGACGGCGGGATGATCGTACTTCCAGCGCGAGAAGGCGCCGCGGCCGATCGGGAAGTCCACGCGACGGTGCACGACAACCGGCGCGGCGAGACCGAAGAGCGAGGCGCCGACGACGGCGGCGGCATGGCCGTGCGGGTCGTGCGCGTGGACCACGGCGGCTTGCGCCGCGTTCGCGGTGTGCGCCAGCGCCCGCGCGAAGAGGGGGTCCACCGATGCGCGCCGGCGCATCGGCGCGCACGGCAGACCGCGCTCGCGGCAGATGCGCTCGACCTCCCCGCCGGGCGCGCAGACGACGAGCTGGGGGACCCCGAGCGCGCGGAGCCGCTCGGCGAGGTACACGAGCTGCTGCTCACCGCCGCGCCAGGAGCGCGGCGTCGACACGTGGACGATCGGGCCGGCTGGCTCCGTCACGAGCGTTCCCTGGCGCGCCGCCGCAGCTTCTCGTACTTGAGCCAGGTGGCGTACGCCGACAGCCGGCAGACGTCCCAGCCCGCCTTCCCGTCGAGGAACCCGAGCTTCAGGACGTAGCCGCGCGCGAACGTGACGGCCGGCAAGACGAAGCGCTTCCACGCCTGCCTTTCCTTGCCCTCGCGCAGGAGCGCCTCGGCGGAGAGCGTGCTGAACTGCTCGATGGTGCGAAGGTGCTGGGCGCGGTCGTGGATCGTGTAGTGGAGAAGATCTCCGCGCAACCTCGCGACGCGCGCGCCGGGCGTCACCTCCGCCACCTCGTGGATCGACGCGTCCGTCCAGCGCGCCGCACCCTTCCGCCACAGCCGGACCTTGCGGTCCGGGTACCAGCCGGAGTGCCGGAGGAAGCGTCCGCAGTACCAGTTCAGCCGGTTCACCTCGTAGGCGTCCGCCGCAGGGCTCTCGTCCTTCAGCCGCCGGATCGAAGCGCGCAGCTCGTCCGAGAGCGCCTCGTCGGCGTCGAGCGAGAGGACCCACTCGTTCGACGCGCGCGCGGTCGCAAGGTTCTTCTGCGGCCCGTATCCGAGCCAGTCCTGGTGCACGAAGACCGCGCCGTGCTCGCGGGCGATCCGCTCCGTCCCGTCCACCGAGCCCGAGTCCACCACCACGACCTCGTCCGCGACGCCGCCAAGCGACGCGAGGCACCGCCCCAGGTTCTGCTCCTCGTCCAGGGTGACGATGGCGACGGAGATCTTCATCGAGCCGCCGTGATGCCGCGGACACGCCTCCAGGTCAAGCTCCGCCGCTCCCGCCCAGGCGAAACAGGCGCTTCGTGTTCTCGGTCGTCGCACGCGCGACCTGGTCGAGCGAGGTTCCCCAGAATCTCCGCCACCCTGCGCGCCGTCTCGACCACGTAGGCGGGCTCGTTCCGCTTCCCGCGATGCGGGATCGGAGCGAGGTACGGGCAGTCGGTCTCGACGAGCAGCCGGTCCCGGGGGACGATCCGGACGGCGTCGCGGATCGCCTCCGCGGTCCTGAAGGTCACGACGCCCGCGACGGAGATGTACAGGCCCAGGTCGAGATACGCGCGCGCCGAGGCCGCGTCGCCCGTGAAGCAGTGGATCACCCCGCCCGCGTCAGGCACGCCCTCCTCGCGCAGCACGCGCGCGCAGATCTCGTCCGCTTCGCGGACGTGCACCACGACCGGCTTCGCGGCGGCGCGGGCGATGGCGAGCGAGCGGCGGAAGGAGGACTCCTGCACCGGCCGCGGGGAGTGGTCGTAGTGGAAGTCGAGCCCGGTCTCGCCGATCGCGACGACGCGCGGGTCCCGCGCGAGCGCCTCGTGCAACGCCCAGTCGTCCTCCGGCACGCGCGCGCACTCGTGCGGGTGGATCCCGACGGTCGCGGAGAAGAACGACGGGTCGCGCGCCACCAGCTCGAGGGCGTTCCCGAAGCTCCCCGGAGCGCGCCACAGCCCGATGCAGACGATCCGCTCGAGCCCTGCCGCCCGGGCCCGCGCCAGGACGGCATCGAGGTCCGCCGAGTAGTCCTCCGAGTCGAGGTGGGCGTGCGAGTCGATGAGTCCCATGGTCCTTCCCTCAACGTGGACGTGGACTTGGACGTGGTCGTGGACGTCGACTTCGACTTCGACTTCGACCAAGCGAGGTCCAGGACCAGGACCACGAGTTGTCCTACTTCACCCTCGTCCCCGGTGCGATCCCCTCCCCCACCGTGATTACCTGAAGCTTCGGCGGCTCGCCCGCGGCGAGGAGCATGCCCTGGGAGGTGATCCCGCGCAGCGGCCGTGGCGCGAGGTTCGCGACCACGACGATCCGCTTCCCGACCAGCACCTGCGGGTCGGGGTACGCCTGAGCGATCCCGGCGACGATCGTCCGCGCCTCCGGCTCGCCGGCGTCGACGGAGAGCTTCAGCAGCTTGTCCGCCTTCGGGACCGCCTCGGCCGACCTCACCACCGCCACCTTGAGCTCGACGCGCGCGAAGTCGTCGTACTGGATCACGCCCGGAACAGGGAGCGCCGCCTTCGTCGTCGCCTTCGAGGCGGTCTCGGCGGGGCTCGGCGCCCTCGAGACCTTCTGCGGGTCCGCGGGGCCGTTCGCGACGATGAGCTTCTCGACCTGCTTCGCCTCGATCGGCTGGATCTGCGGGGGCTTCGCCGCGAACCGCACCGGCTTCGCGTCGAACGGGTCGAACCCCTTGGGCCATGCGAGCGAAAGGCCGCCCAGCGCGTCGGCGAGACCCCGGGCGAACTGCGGCGTCACGGGCCCGAGCACCACCGCGAGCGCGTGGAGCGCCTTGCCCATGTCGTACAGGAGCGCTCGCGATCGCGGCGCGTCGAGCGACTCCCACGGCTTCTCGTCCTGGAGCGCCTTGTTGCACGCGTCCGCGAGATCGTTCGCGCTGCGAAGGGCGGCGCGGAACTCGAGCTGCTCGAAGCTCACGCGGGCGGCGGCCACGCTCTCCACCGCCGAGCCCTGGAGGGCCCACCCCGGCGCTCCTGCGGGCCTCGCGAGCCCGTCCGGGGCCGCGCGCGCCACCAGGGCGTGGACGCGCGAGGCGAGGTTCGCGATCCGCTTCACCAGGTCGGCGTTGATCCGGTTGCGGAACTCGTCGAGCGAGAGGTCGATGTCGTAGATGCCAGGCGAGAGGTTGGACGCGTAGAAGTAGCGGAGCAGCTCGGGATCGAGCCCGGAGTCGAGGTAGGTCTTGCCGGTGATGAAGGTCCCGCGCGACTTCGACATCTTCTCGCCGTTCACGGTGAGGTGGCCGTGGACGGGCATCCGGTCCGGGCGCTTGATGCCGGTGGCCCAGAGCATCGCCGGCCAGAACACCGCGTGGAAGCGGAGGATGTCCTTGCCGATGAAGTGCTCCATCCGCGAGGCGGCGCCCTCGGCGAGGTACCGCTCCTCGAGCAGGGCGGGCGAGAGCCGCTGCGCCGGGGGCGCCTCCTCGGCGAAGTAGTGCTCGGCGGACGACAGGTAGCCGATCGGCGCGTCCACCCAGACGTAGAGGTACTTGCCGGGAAAGTCCGGGTCCTTCACCGGGAACCCGAAGTAGGGCGCGTCACGCGTGATGCACCAGTCCTGAAGGTCGGCGAGCCAGCCCTTCACCTGCTCGCGCACGGCAGGCTCGAGGTGCCCGGGCGCGTCGACCCACCCCTGGATCACCGAGAACACCTCGGGCTTGCGCAGGTTCACGTAGGCGTGATCGCTGGCGCGGACCACCGGCCTCGTCCGGCAGATGACGCAGGTCGGGTCCTTGAGCTCGCGAGGATCGTAGGTCGTGCCGCAGACCTCGCAGACGTCCCCGTACTGGTCCGGGGAGCCGCACTTCGGGCAGGTCCCCTTCACGAAGCGATCCGGCAGGAACCGCTGGTCCGTCTCGCAGTAGAGCTGCTCGACCGACTTCTTGTAGATGAGCCCCTTTGCCTTGAGCGCGTCGTAGACGCGGTACGCCCACTTCGCGTTCTCGGGGGAGTCGGTGGTGTAGTAGGTCGAGAAGTCGACGCCGAACCTCTTGAAGTCCTCGTGCTGCTCCCGCCGGTACTTCTCGACGAACTCCTTCGGCGTCATCTTCGCGACGGCGGCGTTCACCTCGATGGGCGTCCCGTGCGAATCCGCGGCGCAGACGTACGCGACGTCGTCGCCGCAGGCGCGGCGGAACCGCACGTACACGTCGGTCTGGATGTACTCGACGAGGTGCCCGAGGTGGATCGAGCCGTTGGCGTACGGCAGGGCGCTCGTGACGAGGAGTCGCTGGCTCACGCAGGGGTCCTTTCTCGTCTGGCGTCCGGTGTGACGGCGAGGAGCTCGACGAGGACCCGCTCCAGCCGCAGCCGCCCGTCCTGGCCGGTCTTCATCGCGACGTCGGCCTCGGCGAGCCCGGCGAGGGCGCCGAGCAGCTCGTCGCGAGAGAAGCGCATCGAGGCCTGGTACTTCATCCAGAATCCGTACGGCTTCTTGTCGCCGACCTCTTCCTTCGGGATCGTCGAGAACACGGTCGACTCCCACTCGCGCGAGCTCGCGAGCGGACGATCGCCGGCGACCTTCCGCGCCCGCTCGCGCTCGACGATCATCCGCCGCACCGTGCCGGCGAGCGACCCGAGGAGCATGAACGGTGACGCGCCGTCTTCGATCGCCCGGCCGAGTACCGCCAGGGCCGCGTCGAGCTTCCGCGCCTCGACGGCATTTCCCAGCGCGAAGAAGGAGTCCTCGGCAACCCGCGCCACCACCTCGTCGACGTCCTTGCCCCCGATTACCTTCCGGTCGCCGACGTACGCGGCGAGCTTCGCGACCTCGGAGGCGAGGACGCGCGCATCGTCGCCGACCAGCTCCGCGAGCCGGGCCTCGCCGCCCCGGTCCACGCGCTTCCCGGTGCCTGCGAGGAGCGCCTCGAGCACCGGCGTGAGCACGAGGCGCGGCGCCTCCCAGGGCTTCGCCTCGTTCGCGATCCCGAGCGTCACCCGGCGCCCTGCGGCGACGAGCTTCTTCACGAGGGGGAGCCGGCCGTCCACCTTGCCCGCCGCGATGGCGAGCACGTGGCCGGGAGGGAACCCGCGCTCGAGCGCGGCGTCGAGCGAGGAGGAGTCCTCCTTCGAGACCTTCATGTCCCGCTCGACGGCGAAGCGGCCGGCGGCGCGCAGGAACGCGACGTCCGGGACGAACCCGAACTCCTTCTTGAACTCGCGCCCGAGCTGCTCGTCGGCGCGGGCGTCCCGGTCGGGCGCGTCGAGATCGGGCGCCGCCCACCCGGCCTTCGCGACGAGCGCCAGCAGGCGACGGGCCGCCTCCCGCTGCCGCCCTTCGCCCCAGGCCTTCCGGGCGGTCTCGAACGAAGCCTCCACGTCCTCCTTCGACGTGAGGAACGCGGGCTCCTGGACGAGCACCACCTTGACTCCGCCGAACAGCCCGCCGGTGGCGATCTCCGCCGCCACCTCGGCGGGCGACGACGCCGCGTCGAGCTCGACCAGGTTGAGCGCGCGCTGCCCCTCCGGGACGAGCGCGTGCGCGAGCTCGCGCGCGGCGCGCAGCGCCAGGAAGGCATCGCCGTCGAACACGTACACCGGCTCCGGCTTCCCCGCCTTCACGTCCGCGAGGCAGGTCTCGACCGTGGCGCCGCCCGCCCTGGCTCTACCCGCGGCCATGGAACCACCCGATCAGCATGCGCTCCAGCGCGAGCACCGGAGCGGCGTTCTGCCGGAGCGCCACGGCGCTGCGCTGCACCTCGCGCCGGCGGCGGAGGCTCTCGGCGGGCGACAGGGCGGCGGCCGCGCGGCGCGTCGCGCCGGCGAGATCGCCCAGGGCCAGCTCCGGCGCGCCCGCCTGCGTCGCCGCGACGTCCCTCAGCCACACGAGCAGCAGATCGCAGAGCGCCTGCGCCTCCTCGCGATCGCCGCCATGCTCCCGCGCGAACGCGAGCCACGCGCCCGCGTCATCGGGATCCAGCGAGGCCGCGCCTACGACGGCCGCCGCCTGCGCCTCGAGCGCCGCGTCATTCACGGCGAGCGCACGCCCGAGCGAACCTCCCGAGAGCGCAGCCGCAAGCCGGGCCTTCTCGGGCGGATGCCCCTCGCTCTCGAGCCGCTCCGCGACGAGCGCGGCCGGGATGGGCGCGAAGGGCACGCGCAGGCAGCGCGAGCGGATGGTCGGCAGGAGCGCGTCGGGGCTCGCCGCGACGAGCACGAGGGTCGTGTCCTCCGGCGGCTCCTCGAGCGTCTTGAGCAGGGCGTTCTGCGCCTGCGGGTTCATCGCGTCGGCGGGATCGATCACCACGAACCTCCGCCGTCCCTCGAACCGCTTCAGGGCGAGGCGCCGATCGGCGAGGTCCCGCACCTGGTCCACCACGATGTCCTTCGACGGCGTGCGCCCGCCCTTCGGCTCCCACGCTCCCGCCTTCGCCATGACGCGCTCCTCCGCGAGCACGATCACGTCCGGGTGGATGCCCTTCGCGATCTTGCGGCAGGGCGTGCAGGCGCCGCAGGCGTCCTCGCGAAGGCCTCCCGGCCCGGGCGCGCCTCCCTCGCAGTTCGCCGCCTGGGCGAGGAGCCGCGCGGCGCGACCCTTGCCGACGCCCTCCGGGCCGCCGAACAGGTACGCGTGGTGGAGCGTTCCCCGCCGCAGCGCGGACCGCAGCGGAGAGAGGGCGCGGTCCTGC
The DNA here is from genome assembly GCA_963721145.1 of uncultured delta proteobacterium. Taxonomy (GTDB): domain Bacteria; phylum Myxococcota; class Myxococcia; order Myxococcales; family Anaeromyxobacteraceae; genus Anaeromyxobacter. The sequence goes on from CAVRIC010000004.1 coordinate 937,216, forward strand.
GCGATGAGCTCCGAGAACGGCATGAGGCGCGCGGACGATAGCATAAGGGGCCGGAGGCCCGGCCGCTTTCGGGAGACGTGCCGGAGGACATGAGCGCGGGCCGAGCCGCTGCGAATCGCGACGACGACACCTCGACCTCGACCGCGATCTCGACCCCGACCCCGACCCCGACCGCGACCGCGACCGCGACCGCGACCCCGACCGCGACCCCGACCGCGACCCCGACCGCGACCCCGACCGCGACCTCGACCCCGACCCCGACCGCGACCTCGACCGCGACCGCAGGCTTCGATGTGGGGTCAGGTGGGCCAGCCGAATTGGACACCTCCGCGCGCGCCGGTATCATCGTCGGCCGGAGCCGCCATGAACATCACGCCCCTCGACATCACCCAGAAGCAGTTCCGCAAGGTGTTCCGCGGCCTCGACGCCGAGGAGGTGGAGGCGTTCCTCGGGCTCGTCGCAGTGGAGTTCGAGGCGCTCGTGAAGGACGTCGTGGCGCTGCGCGAGGACAACCAGCGCAAGGCCGAGGAGATCGCGGAGTACAGGAGCCGCGAGCGGGCCCTCCAGGAGACCCTCGTCACCGCCCAGCGAGCTTCCGAGGAGATCCGCGACGCCGCGCGCAAGGAGGCGGAGATCACGATCTCCGACGCCGAGCTGCAGGCGGAGAAGATCGTCCAGGCTGCGCACGGGCGCTTCCTCCGCATCGTCGACGACATCAACGAGCTGAAGCGGCAGCGGATCCAGTTCGAGACGAACGTGCGGACGCTCGTCGAGAGCCACGTGAAGCTGCTCGACGCGTTCAGCGAGCCGGCGCGCGAGGAGGCGGTGCAGTACATCCCCGCGCGGAAGAAGGCCGAGTAGCGATCAGTGCGCCTCGGCCCAGCTCCGGCCGTGGCCCACCTCGACGTCCAGCGGAACCTTCAGGGCCGCTGCCCCTTCCATCTCCCGCTTCACCGTCTGCGCCGTCGCGGCGACGTCCGCCTCGCCCACCTCGAGCACCAGCTCGTCGTGCACCTGGAGCAGCAGCCGCGCGTCCCGGCCCTCCTGCACGAGCGCGCCGTGGACCCGGACCATCGCGATCTTCACGATGTCCGCCGCGGTTCCCTGGATGGGCATGTTGATGGCGGTCCGCTCGGCCGCGTTCCGGAGCGCCGGGTTCCGCGCCGCGATCTCCGGCATCGCCCGCACGCGCCCGTACAGCGTCCGTGACTCGCCCTGCTTGCGCGCCTCCTCCACCGACCGCTCCACGTACCGCTTCACGCCGACATACCGCTCGAAGTAGCGCGTGATGATCGCCTGCGCCTCGGCCCCGGGCAGATCGAGCCGCTGCGACAAGCCGAAGGCGGAGAGGCCGTAGGCGATGCCGAAGTTGAGCATCTTCGCCACGCGCCGCATGTCGGTCGTCACGGCCGCCGCCTCGACGCCGAACGTCTCCGCAGCGGTGCGGGTGTGGACGTCCTCGCGGTCCCGGAACGCCGCCATCAGCGCGGGGTCGTCGGAGTAGTGGGCCAGGATCCGCAGCTCGATCTGCGAGTAGTCGGCCGACAAGAGCCTGCGCCCGGGCGGCGCGACGAAGGCGGCGCGGATCCGCCGGGACAGCTCGGTCCGGATGGGGATGTTCTGGAGGTTCGGGTCGGTCGACGAGAGCCGGCCCGTCGCCGCCCCCGCCTGGTGGAACGTCGTGTGGATGCGGCCGTCCGCCGGATCGATGAGCTGCGGCAGGGCGTCCACGTAGGTGCCCTTGAGCTTCGAGAGCGCGCGGTGCTCGAGGACGAGCCGCGGCAGCGCGTGCTGATCGGCGAGCTTCTCGAGCACGTCCTGGTCGGTCGAGGGCCCGGTCTTGAGCCGCTTCAGGATCGGCAGCTCGAGCTCGGTGAACAGCACCTGCGCCAGCTCGCGCGTCGACGCGATGTTGAAGCGCCGGCCGGCCGCGGCGTGGATGCGCAGCTCCAGATCTTCCATCGCCTTCCCGAACTCCTCGCTCATCCCCGACATCGCGCTCCGGTCCACCGCGATTCCGGCCCGCTCCATCTCGAAGAGCACCGGGACGAGGGGCGCCTCCACGTCGCGGTACAGCCTCGCGAGCCCCTCCTCCTCGAGCGCGCGATCGAGGGCAGGGGCGAGATCCACGATCGACGCCGCGCAGGGGCCGACCCACGCGCCGACCCGCTCGACCTCGAGCCCCTCCACCGGGACCCGCTCCGAGCGACGTGCCGCGTCGCCGCCGCTCGGGTCTCGCGGCAGCTCGCAGGCGATCCGCTCGCGCGCGACGTCGGCGAGGGCGTGCTCGCGGCGGGTGGGCAGGAGGAGGCGGCTCGCGATCTCGGTGTCCATCCCGGGCGCGCGGAGCGCCAGCCCGAGCTGCGCGAGGGCATGGGCGAGCCCCTTGCGGTCGTGGGCGTGCACCGGCCGATCGCCCTCGACGAGCGGGCGGAGGGCGTCGCGGACCGCGGCGGGCGGGAGCTGCGCAGGCGCGCCGAGGTGGTGGTGCCCGAGCGGCACGTAGAAGGCGCGGCCGGCCCCGGCGAGCGCGAGCCCGACGACGCGGTCGATCCGCGGCTTCTCTCCCGCGATCACCGCGCGGATCCCGACCGCGGGGGCGGCCCGGAGCGCCTCGACGGCCGCGGCGAGGGCGGCTGCATCCAGGATCACCTCCGCCCGCTCGGCGCGGGCGGTGGGCGGCGGCGCCGGGAGATCCTTCAGGAGGCGCGAGAACTCGAGCTCCGAGAAGAGCGAGCGCACCCGCGCGTCCTCGGGGGGACGCCGGCCGAAGGTGTCGGGCGCGAACGGGAGCAGGAGATCACACTTCAGCTCGACCAGCCGGCGGTTCGTGCGAATCCGCTCGGCGTTGGCGACGAGCTTCTCCCGCAGCTTCTCCCCTCCGCGCGCGACCGCCCTCGGGATCTCGTCGGGCCGACGCAGCATCTCCTCGGCGCTCCCGAAGTGCCGGATCAGCGCGGCGGCGGTCACCTCCCCGACGCCCGGGATGCCCGGCACGTTGTCGATCTTGTCGCCGAGGATGGCCATGTACTCGACCACCTGGTCCGGCCGCACCCCGAGCTTCTTCTCCACCTCGCCGGGCCCGGTCCACCCTCCCCGCCCGCTCGCCTCCGCCATCGGGTCGTACAGGGAGACCTTCCCGTCCACGAGCTGCGCGAAGTCCTTGTCACCGGTGACGACGACCACGTCCCACCCCTGCTCGCGGGCGCGGCACGCGAGGGTGCCGATGACGTCGTCCGCCTCGACGCCCGGCTCCTCGACGATGGGGACGGCGAGGGCGCGCGCCACGTCGCGCACGAGCGGAAACTGCGTCTTGAGGTCGTCCGGCGCCTCGGGGCGGTTCGCCTTGTAGCCGGGGTCGATCTCGCTCCGGAAGCTCTTGCGGCCCGCGTCGAACACGAGCGCGACGTGCGTCGGCGCGTGCTCTCGAAGGGCCTTGAGCAGCATCGTGGTGAAGCCGTACACCGCGTTCGTCGCGATGCCCTTGGTCGTCGAGAGGTGCGGGATCGCGTGGTAGGCCCGGAAGATGAATCCCGAGCCGTCGATGAGCGTGAGCGTCGGCATGCGAGAGCGAGACGATAGCCCCGCGCGGTCGCGGCCGCAGCCCGAATCGGGCGCGGTGCGCGGTCGCGGTCCCCTTCGACTCCGCACCGCCTTCGGCGGCGCTACGCTCAGGGTGAGCGGGCGTCGAGGTCGGGGTCGAGGTCGAGGTCGGGGTCGCGGTCGCGGTCGCGGTCGCGGTCGCGGTCGCGGTCGCGGTCGGGTCGAGGTCGGGGTCGAGGGCGAGGTCGAGGTCGAGGTCGAGGTCGGGGTCGGGGTCGGGGTCGAGGACCAGGTCGAAGTCCACGTCCACGTCGGTCAACGTAGACGGGCGGCTGCCGTTCACCGCACCCGGACCTGCCAGCTCGTCTTCGTCCCCGCCCCGTCCACCACGACGAGCGACGCCTGGCCGGGCGCCACCGCGACGACCGAGACCGTCTCGCCCTGCACGCTGACCCGCGCGACGCCGTTCTCCTCGAGGAGCACGCGCGCGACGCCCGGCGCGCGGAAGCGCCGCTCCTGCGCGACGGACAGCTCGATGTCGTTCGGCCCGGGGGTCCGGGCCACGGGCTTGCGCGCACCCTCGACGGTCACGTCGTACGCGACGGTCGCGCCGTCGGCGAACGCGACCTCCAGGGTGGCGCGCCCGGCCCGGAGGGCGGTCAGCGCGAGGCGCGCGCCGGTGATCCTGGCCGAGACGAGGTCGGGATCCGTGACTGCGACTCGCGCCACCGGCCGGTCGAACTCGAGCGTCACCACCTGCCGCTCAGCGAGCGCGAGCGGCGCGCCCGCGACGGCCGGCGTCCCGAGCGCGAGGAGGAGGGCGCTCAGCGCAGCTCGCACCGGAGCTTCTCCGAGCACAGAAAGTACTCGTCGCCCTGCGCGACGGGACGGCGCGCGATGCGTTCGCCGCGGAACCAGGTGCCGTTCGAGGACCCGAGGTCCTCGATCCACCAGCCGTCCGCCTCCCGGACGAAAACGGCGTGCTCGCGCGAGATCTTGACGCTGTCGATGACGAGGTCGCAGTGCGCGCCGCGACCGATGACGTAGCGGTCCTTCGCCACGTCGTGGGCGGACCCATCGTCTCGCTCGAGGCGCAGCGTGCCCTCGCGCCCCTGCGTCGGCACCGGCGGCGGGCGCGCGGCGATGTCGCGCTCGAGCCGTTCGGCCGTCTCGAGCACGCGCTCCGCCACGGCCCTCCGCTCCAGCGGCGGCGGCACGGGCGTCAGCGCCGGGGCGGGCGTCGGGTGCGGTCCGGGCGACACGCTCCCCGGCACCACGTACCCGTTCAGCCGCGCGAAGACGTGCATCGCCTGGTTCACCAGGGCGTCGCGGTCCGAACCCATCTCCTCGGCCATCCGCTCGAACGCTTCCCACAGGTGATCGGCGATGGCGACCTGCTTCGGCGATCTCGGCACGCCTGGAACGGTACCAGATGGGGCAGGCGGGCCGGAAGCGGGTGGACCCCCGCCCCGGTCAGTGGAGCGACACCGGGCCCCCGCCGTGCACCGTCGGCGTCGCGTCGAGGACCACGCCGCTCGCGTACGGCACGAGGAACCGCACTCCGGACGCCGGGTCGATGGGGCTCCGGTCGAACGGAACCACGGCGCGCGCGTCCACCGCGGTCACGTTCGCCGACGCGTGGAAGGGACCCCTCCCCTCGTTCGTGTCCACGATGACGGCGAACCCGCGGGTCGGAGGCCTCGTCAAACCGGGCTTGAGCTGCAGCGTGAACGCGAGAGCCGGGCCGGTGGGATCCCCGAGAGCTGGCGTGTAGTCGATGCGCCGCGCGAGCCGGGCCCTGAGGAGCTTCTGGCACGTGTCGCGGCACGTCGGGTCGCAGCTCAGCACCGGCGAGGCCGGACACGACAGAACCGCCTCGTTCTCCCACTGGACCGCGAACGGCGTGGCGTCGACGGGGCGCCCGACCTGCACCACGCCCGTCCCGAGGGGACGCGTGAGAATCCATTCGCCCGCACGAACCGTCGCACGAAGGCCGGTCTTGCCGGTTGCGAGGTCATCCACGCACGCGTTCCACTCCGGATGGAGAACGACCCCCGCGCGGTCTCGAACCTTGTCGAGCAACAGCGCACCGCCGCGGTGCAGAGGGCCGCCGGGCCTCGCCGGGTCCGGCGCGATGAAGGACTCCGCAACCGTCGTCGAGACCATCGCCTCGAACGACGGAGCGCAGCTCGTCGATGCCGGGGTAGGATCGGGATCGCTGATGACCACGACGTCGCCCGGATGGATGCCGAGCGCGGGGTCGTACAGCTGGACGACCTCGCTCGTACCCCCTGCGGCCTGCAGCGCGAGCCACGCCGCGCCGCCGCCAGCGTCACCCGACTCAGCCCGACGCTGCGCGAGCCCCGGCACCTCGCCCTGGTAGGTCGCCGTCCACCGGACGGTCGGGGTGTACCCGCGCGTCACGCTCATGGCGCCGGTGGTGGAGGCTTCGGGATCCGGCTTCGCGACGAGGGTCGCGGTGGGCGCCACCGCCTGCTCGCCCGGCATCTCCCACCGGCCGAGATCCAGGAAATAGAGCGCGCCGTCGGTGCTCGCGACCGCGGCGGTCGCGGTCGTCCAGCGTGTCGCTTCGCCCGTCACCATCCGCACGTACGTGCCCGCATAGCTGGGGTCGGGGGCATCCGACGGCGCGAACGCAGGAGGCTGGGCGGCAGCGAGCGCGAGCGCCGCCCCGGGGATGGCGATCGGCGCGCGGAAAGCCAGCTCGCCGGCGGGATCGAGGGGGATCCCGCCAGAGAGGGGATCGAGCGCCACGAGGCCGCAGGCGATCGAGGCGTTCTGGCCGCAGCCCGACTCGTCGAGGATTGCGTACACCCGTTCCACGGTGGGCTGACCGGCGAACGCCGCGATGGTGAGCGTGGTCGCGGTGAGGGGATCGATGGGGACGATGCGCTCGGCGAGCCGTGCCGCGGCCACGAGCCGCGTGGGTGCGCCGGCGTCGAGCGCGGCCACTGCGCCGTCGGACAAGCGGATCTGGGCAACCCCCTTGGTCTCCGGCACGAGCACGATCGCGTCGGCGGTTGCGGCGTAGACGTGGGTGCCGTCACCCGGCATCGCTGCGAGCGCGACCGGCTGGAAATCGAAAGGGCCGAGCGTGACCGGTGCTCCGGACGCGGCGATCCCGGGTCCGGCGCCGCCGTTGGCCCACGTGAACGTGGCGATCGCCAGCTGCTTCCCCGAGAGCGCCGCGGCGATCCTCGCCGTCCCGGCAGGCGAGGGCAACGCCACGAGCGCGAGGACGTCAGCGCCCAGCTCCACCGCGCCGGTCACTGCGCCGGCCGGGTCCCAGGTGCTGACGACCTGGAGCCGCGAGTCGCCCGCGGCGACCACGACGAGCAGGTCGGCCTTGTCCTCCCCGTCGTTCAGGCTCGCCGAGGCGAGCAGCGCGGGCCGATCCGGGACGGGGAACACGAGCGGCCGGAGCGGCACCGGAGCCGGCACCAGCGAGTCGTCCGCCGCGTCGATGATGGTGAGATTGTTCCCGCTGGCGTTGGCGACCGCGAAGTACGTGTGGAGGGCCGCGGTCTTCGTGGTGAACCCCCGGAACGCGGCGACCGCGGTGGGCTCGTTCAGCAAGAGCCCCGGCAGGCTCTCACTCTTGCTTCCACAGCCGCCGAGGACCGTCGCGAGCAGGACGACGAGCGAAGGCGTGGCGAGCCGCAGGCGCATCATCACGGCGTTCCCCCGGTGATCCGGCGGGGCGCGCCGCCGCTGGTCACGATGGCAGCGTTCCAGGGTGCGGCGAACGGGACGTCCACCGGCGTCACGAAGCTCTCGCCGAACGAGCCGACGTACACGCGGGCGGTCCCGATCGCCTCGGGGTCCACCGGGTCCACCGCGAGACCGTACGGCTGGTGCCCGAGCAACGGCACCCCGTTGGCGTCGCGGCCGAACACATGAACCGCGCCGGTGTCGTCGTCGTAGATCCAGAGCTGACCCTCATCCACGCACAGGGCGGCGACGACGTCGCGCTTGTCCGTTCGCTTGGGCAGCACGCGCACGTCCTGCGCACCGCGCCCGAGGTCGATCTCGTTCACGAGCTGCATGTCGATCCCGCCGAGCCCGTTGTCGACGAGATCGACGACGAGCAG